>CAVOZC010000001.1:0-768299 GCA_963700865.1 uncultured Planctomycetaceae bacterium
ATGGGAGGAAAAACCGGCCGCTGGGTCTGGGGCGAGCCGCTTGGTGCTGCGTCAAGTTTCAAACTTGGGGTTCCCTCAGCGTGGCTGGGGCATCTTGCCCCAGTCGACTGCGGCTGGAAGCCACGACTTTGACCAATCCTAAGTTCGAGACTTGATGCAGCACTAGAGTAACTCCGACACGAGTTGAGCCATCGCCACCTCATCGCCCGGCTGGAAACCCTGCCAGACTCCCCGAATGCGGGCTTGCCGATCCAGCACAATGGTCAGCGGAATGCCCGCCGACGAAATGCCGGTGGCCGCCATGACTCGTTCCAAGGTGCCGCCCCCCAAGTCGGCATACGTCCCAAACTCCGCACCCTGCTGGTTGAGAAAGGACTGCGTCTGTTCGGCGAGCGAATAAGCGTCTTCCTGCCCATAGGGTACGGAAACCGAGACGAGCCGAAAATCGTCCTGGCCGGCAAAACGACGGCCTATTTGAACAATATGGGGAAACTCCACGCGGCAAGGTCCGCACCAGGTGCCCCAAAAGTTCAACAAGACGATCTGACCCTCCAAATCACGACTGTTCAACGGCGAGTCCGCACCGGTCAAGGGTTCCAAAACTAATTCCGTGACGGGGGTACCCACGCTCGGGTGCCCGTACCGTTTCTCGACTGCGACTGGACGTGCAGGTAGACATAACCCGCAAACGCCAAGGCGGCCAGCGTCCAAAGCAGGACGCCATTCCTGGAATTCCCGCCACGTCTGGTGACAATGGTCTTGTCGTTTGACATCCAACCATCCTTCCTGCAAAACAGTGGTCTTACCGCCCCGTTCCGGTCCGGGAGTCTAACTTGCCAGAAATCTCCGTCATTGCATACGCCATGCACTTCATTCTCGGCCTCGGCAGGGGGTCGTGCGGTTGGCGCCGCCGGTCCTCGACACGCGACACACGGCAGGTGGGGTTCGCCGCGACGTTCGTGCTCCTGGCCAGCGCCGGAGGCCTGTTGACCGCTTCCGCGCCTTGCATGGCCCAGCCGTTCATCGCCGCCAAGACAAGCGGCGCGGCTGGACCGCCAGTCTATGGGGCCGCCGAATTGCTGGGAAATCTCAGCAGCCCGGTGATTAACGAGAGTAGCGGCTTGGCCATTTCGCGGGTCCGCCCAGATCGGCTGTGGACGCACAACGATTCCGGCACGGGCCCCAAACTGTTCGCGGTGGACCTTACCGGTCAGTTGGTCGCCACTTGCAGCGTGGAGGGCGCTCGAGCGATCGACTGGGAGGACATGGCGTCCTTTCTGCTGGACAACCAGCCTTTCCTCGTAATCGGCGATTTCGGTGACAATCGAATGACGCGGGGCCACTATCAACTCTATCTGGTCCCGGAACCAGCCCTACCTGCCGCCGACCTGCACGTCGCCAGAGAAGTCGAGTTTCGTTTCGAGTCGGATTCGTTCGACTGCGAAAGCGTCGCCTTCGATCCCACGACGAGAGAATTTATCCTCGTCGCCAAGACCTGGAAACCATTCTGCACGGTCTTCGCGCTCCCGCTCCCCGCCGACGATGACAAATCCGTGCAAATCGCCCGACGCATCGCCTCCTTGCCGCTGGCCGGCATCACAGGGATGGATATTTCGCCTGATGGGGCGCGAGCGATCCTGGTGAGTTACACCAGCGCGTACGAATACGAACGCTTGCCCGATCAAACCTGGGGCCAGGCGTTTGCCCGGCCGCCCATCAAGCGCACGATGCCCGAACGAATCCAGGGCGAAGCCATTTGCTACGGACAGGATGGGAAAACGCTTTTTCTCACCAGCGAGCAGCGACCTTGCCCCCTCTTTCGAGTGCCCCCGGCCACAGATGACGGGGACGATCCCACCGGCCGACCGGAGGCCATGGCCCCATGAGTTACGAAGTCGAGCGGAAATTTCGACTGCCCGCATCGCAGGCGTTCACGGAGCAAGTCACGCGATTGGGGGGGACGTTTTCCGAGCCGGTGGTACAAATCGATCGCTACTTCGCTCATCCGTCCCGCGATTTTGCGGCCACGGACGAGGCGCTGCGCATACGGACCAGCGGGGAATGCAGCTGGCTGACCTACAAAGGTCCCAAGATCGACAGCACGACCAAGACGCGGCGCGAGATTGACATTTCTCTTGTCTTCTGAGCCGGGCATGACCAGCCAGTTTCATCACTTATTACAGGCGCTCGGCTTTCGCGAAGTGGCCACGGTTCGCAAGTCACGTCGCACAGCGGTGATAAAATGGCAGGGCCGCACCTTCCACATCGATCTGGATGACGTCGAACCGCTGGGTGCGTTTGTCGAGCTGGAGACCGTGGTCGCCGCAGCTGATGTGGATGTGGCCCGCCAGGATTTGGATGCGCTGGCCCACGAGTTTGGCCTGTCAGGTGGCGAGCGGCGAGAGCTATCTTGAGCTGCTCCTGGAGGAACATGCGAAACGGACCTGAGCGTTCCCTGGCCGTGCGACCATAGCCTCCCCCGCCCCCCACGAAGCCGCGCAGGGACAAAGCCGTCTCTGAGGAACGCGCACTGGCGAACGAACCAGACCGTTGCCCATTTCATCCGCCACCCGCCCGGCCCCGCCTTCCACCAAGGTCCCGCTCGAAGAGGACCTCGCTGTCGCTTCATCCGTCGGCCGCAACTTTCTGGTACTGGCCCTGTACCAGATCACCATGCGGCTGGGATCGATCTTCAAGACCGAGAGCATCGTGATGCCGGCCGTGCTCGATTCGATTGGGGGCACCGGGAGTACACGGGGATGGCTGCCATTGCTCAGTCGCTTTGCGATGGCGATTCCTCCCGTTTTTTGCTCGGAACGCATTCGTCGCGGGCGGTACAAGAAATTTGCCCTGGCCGTATTTACCGGCCTCATGGGCGGGGCCTTCTTGATCCTGGCACTCCTGTTCGCGCGGGATGAAGTCTGGATCGTGGTTCGACGACGGGAACTTTTCCTGTTCGTTTATGCCATTTTCTTCGTATTCACGGGGCTGGGCCAAGTCGCGTTTGGCACCCTTCAAGGCAAACTGTTGCCGGCCGCCCTCCGCGGACGACTGATGCTTGTGGCCAGCCTGGTCGGTGCCGTGCTGGCGGTCAGTGCGGTATTGCTCCTCTTGCATCGTTGGCTCACGGCTGCCGGAGGCGATTTTGCTGCCATCTTCGGTTTTACCGGCTGCTGCTTTCTGCTCGCCGGAGGCTCGGCGTTGTTGGCTCGCGAACGGCCCGATACCGGCCAACCCCGCGCGGGCCAGGAGGGGAGCCCCGAATGGAGGTCGCTTCTCCGCGCGCTCCGCTACGACCCGCAATTGCGGTTGATCGCCACCGTGTCGACGATCGGTAACTGCTCCATCCTGCTGTTCCCTCACTTTCAAGCCCTGGGGCGAGTGCGACTGGGGCTCGATTTTCGCGATGATCGCGTGGGTCATCATTCAGAATATCGGCACGGCGGTCTTCAGTAGCGTCGCTGGCACTTTGGCCGACCGCCGCGGCAATCGCCTCGTGTTGCAAATCATCCTGGGCTGCCTGGCCTGCGTGCCCCCCTTCGCCTTTGGATTTGCCTGCACGCTCGCGAAGCGCCCGCCTTCGGCGCCGTATTTTTCTTCGTGGGTCTGATGCCCGTATTCATCCGCATCGTGCAGAACTACACCCTCGAGATTTGCGTCGCCGATAATCATCCCCGCTACCTGGCGGCGGTCACCGTGTGCAATGCGTTGCCTTTCGTTCTGTCAGCCCCGGTCGGGGCCGCCATCGATTTCGTCGGCTTTGAAACCGTCTTCCTGCTGGTCGCTGCCATCGTCGCCAGTGGTTTCGTCCTCTCGTTCTGGCTGGTCGAACCGCGAGGTTCCCATGGCCGCCCCTTGCCGCCGGGCGACTTCCAGCAGGAAAACCGCTAAGGGACGCTAGTCAGCGCACATGCGCTGTTCGCGGGACCCAGGATCTTCAGACGCGGAAGCCAGACCAACGCGGCCAGGCAGGTTTTGTCGTGCGAGCGTCCTGCGTCAGGGTGTCGTGGACGTGAACTTCGCTGCCTTGCCATATATCGGATGTACCGCCTGGCAGATGTCGCCGACAGCCTCTTTGAATTCGCTATGCTCGGCGACTCGATGCCGTTCTGACACGTGGCTAGCTTGCCGGGCCTAAGTACTGCTTCAAGATTTGCGTCCATTGGTCCGTCTCCATGAACTCCAAGAGGGCTCGATTCAGCGGCTCGCGCAGCTGGCTGCCGGGCGGAAAGGCCATGCCTATGTAGTGGTGATCGAAAGTCCCAGGTAAAACTTCTACTTGTCCCAGGAATTCGTT
This sequence comes from uncultured Planctomycetaceae bacterium, assembly GCA_963700865.1. Lineage (GTDB taxonomy): Bacteria > Planctomycetota > Planctomycetia > Pirellulales > Pirellulaceae > CAVOGJ01. Next base: position 4,298 of record CAVOZC010000001.1, read on the forward strand.
TTTCGCCAAGTACTTCAGGACGGGCCCTTGGAAGACAAAGGCGTCCGCTCCCGCGTCGAGGAGCGACTTTAAACCATCAGGCGCATTCTCGAACGGAAGCAAATGCTTGATTCTCTTCTTCATGAGGTAGGCCTCGGCGCTCGAATCGGCCACGGTGCCGACGCGAGCAGTCGCCAGATCTTTTACTCCGCGCACCTTGCCGCTCAACTCATCGACCGTCAGTAAGCTAGAAATGGCCGCCGTGAAGCCAGAGACCGAAATGATTGCTGCCAACATCCAAATGACCCCGACGATCCGGCCGCCCGCGGTCTTCGGCGCTAAATCTCCGTAGCCGACCGTCGTCATCGTAACAGCAGCCCACCAGATGCCCTGCCCAACCCCTTTGGCGGGCCCGATGCCGAACATTTCGCGGTTGCGGCGACGTTCGAAAAACCATACGGCGACGCCGGCGATCAGCCACAGAAGGATCAGCAAACCAATGACCTGGAGGAACTCCAGTGAGACGAACCGACGGGCAACACAGAACCAGCCGTGTCCGGCTTTTTGCACTGGGACCACGATCACTGCTCCCGACATGTAGTAGACATCTGAGAAGTCCACCGAGACTTCGCGTTCCGCCGTCACCGCTGCCATTGGCGTCAGGTCAATATCACCTTCGAAGAAGGCCTCCGTCAGCGCCTCGACACTGCCGTATTCGCGCAGCTCGAAGTCGACACCCATCTTATCGGCAACCTCGCGCCAGAGATCGATGGAGATACCTTCCCAGTGACCATTGTCGGTTTTCATGGCGAACGGCTGTAATTCGGCCACGGCGACCTGCAGTGCCTGCGACGGGATGACGTCATCTTGCGCGGGTAGTTTGACGGGCAGCACCCCGATGACGCAGAGCGAAATGATTCCTACGACCTGCTGATATTCACCCATGAACCGACGGCGGTCACCGCGCTTGCCCAGAATGTCAGGATGCAACGGCGATACGAACCGTTTCGCTGGCCGATCGACATTAGCCCGCGTCGTTGCCTGCAGAATTCGCCGACGAAGCGTCCGCATCAGGAGGAGTAAGGCAAGTTCGACAACGCAGCACTTTCGGACGGGTGGGCAACGCGAGCCACCATACGAACGCCTCGACGATCTTCGTGTCGTCCCCAGGCACGATTCCAGGAGCGGTATGGTGTTATTGTGGAGGGGTTGTGTAATCATTTCGAAAGCCATTTATCTGTCGAGTTTTTCAGATCAACAACTCGCCAAACGACAGAATACATTCTTTGATGGGAAGCAGGATCGCAAAGGGGAGCATGGCGGCGATGATGAGCACGGCGAACGCCTTCAAGTTGAACGGAAAGGACCACATCTCGCCAACGTGCTCGTAAACAATCCCTGCGTCGGCCAGCGATGAAATGTCGGGACTGCCGACAAGGCCTTGCCCATCGGCACCCTCCGCGAGCCACTTTTTCTCGAACGCGCGGTCGTGATCCCAGACAAGTTTGCCGAAGTTCAACAAGCCTTGAAATTTGCATCGGCTGAGCGCCGGCAAAAAGGAGAGCAGCGGAGCGTATACAATCAGTATTGCGACAGCCACGAAGCCGAAGACGTCGAACTTCAGATCCTGCAGCAAGAGACCCCGGTGATACATGCCATCGGCCATCCCCGCCGCGGCTACGGCCGACATGCCGGTCAGCAGCGGGAGCAAAGGCCGCGACACCCCAAGCCACGAATCCGAGTCCTCCCACGCGATCGGGGTGCGTTGCCGTGAGTTGCAAGTCCAGCCTTGATACCTGCAAGAGAAACCGGCCCCAACAGACAATCACCCATCCCCAGCGAAGGATCAAAAAGTACAGCAAGGGCAGACTCACGAGCATGTGCCACCATCCCGCCAGAGTCAACGACTTTCCCACGCGTTCCCAACTTGAATCGCCCGTGCCAAAGTCGAAGAACAAACGCGTGCCAATCGCGGCAGCATACGCCAAGACAAGAAGTAGACCCTCGCCGAGACAAGACTCTCGCCACCGGATCGCGGCGGCCTTGGCCGCCGCAAAATCCGACCGCTGCCGGGGGGAAATCAATTCCATGTCGAGAAAACTGCGGGCTTGAACTGCCAGGCTGATGTGCACGAGTACAAATGCGAACTCGAGCAACGGCAGCACGACCAACAGACGTCCGTTTGTTTCCGGGTCGCGTAAAAAGGGGACCTGTACGCTACCCGGAAACGCATGCCCTGCGATCCATGAAAGGATCACAATGGGGACCCAGGTTAGCAATAATAGCAACACGACCTTCAGCACACGCCGTGATGTGGTGGGGACATCCAGTCCCAGTAATACTTCGACCCGATACGCGGGGCCGGCCTGGACAAAAAACTGGGTTTGAGAATTCGGGTGTTCATCGGTCTTCATTGGATTTCGCTGGCTTTGCGTTTTCCGTGACAGGACCCAAAACGGATCAAATTGATGGTAATGTACTGAGACTGTCCCGAGAAGCGGCGGGGTGGAAGTGATCACCTACAGATAGCAAACGCCGCTCTGAATGACCGTGCACTGCTCTCGGCCGTCGGGCAGCAGGATACCGTCTCGCAGATTTTCAGGTTCGGTCACTCGCGGAGCCATCGGTGCGCGCGCCGCCAATTCGCGCTGCTGCTTTGCCAAGCGGCAAATGGGCGTGGCAGGATGGTGGCAAAACCGAAGGCGGAAACACCAAGGCACGAAAAATCTTCGTGGCCTCGGTGCCTCTGTGTTTCAAACTCCATGGGCAGCCAGCGTCCCTGGCAAGTTCGTGGTTGCTGCTGGTGACATGGCATGTTGAGACACGGCAAAATGGCCCGCGGCCGGACGGGTGCCGACGTGCTCAGCGTGATTTAGCCGAGCCTGCCACAGCGTACACGGAAAGACGCGACGTCCTCGTCCGTGCTGGATCGGACTAGGTGACCCACGCTGTTTTCTGCCATACTCTCGACCGAATTTGCCGGCGGCGACCGACTCGCAGGATATGCACTCATGAAGACCCTCTTTTTTTCGGTGGGCGAACCGAGCGGTGATTTGCACGGAGCCAATTTGATCCGGTCGCTGCAGCAGCAACGCCCGGGCTACCGATGTGTGGGTTACGGTGGTCCCAAGATGGCCGCCGCAGGCTGTGAACTGCACGAAGACCTCACGCGTCTGGCCGTCATGTGGTTGTGGCGGGTTCTCATCAACCTGCACCGCTTCGTGGGACTCCTCGTACGCGCGGATCGATATTTTCGCGAGCAGCGGCCCGATGCCGTCGTGCTGATTGATTATCCCGGTTTCAACTGGTGGATTGCACGACGGGCCAAGGCCCATGCGATTCCGGTCATTTACTACGGAGCACCCCAGCTCTGGGCCTGGGCGCCCTGGCGCGTCGCCAAGCTGCGGCGATTGACCGATCATGTCCTCTGCAAGCTCCCCTTTGAGGAAGCGTGGTTCCGCGCCCGAGGCTGCGACGCCCACTACGTGGGACACCCCTATTTTGACGAGTTGGCCGAGCGGACGATCGATCAACCAACCGTCCACGCACTGCGTCAGGCGGATCGGCCGCTCGTGACCCTGTTGCCCGGATCACGGATGCAGGAAGTGACCGCTAATCTGCCGACATTTCTGCAGGTCGTCCGCCGCATCGGTCGACAGGTCCCTCAGGCGCAATTTGCGATTGCCAGTTTCAACGCCCCGCAGGCCGTTATGGCCCGCAAAATGGCCGACGACTCCCAGCTGGACGTTGCGGTTCACGTGGGACGGACGGCGGAAATGATCGAGGCCGCCCACCTGTGCCTTGCCTGCTCGGGATCGGTATCGCTGGAATTGCTTTACCACCGCAAACCTTCCATCATTCTGTACCGGATCAGCCGTTGGGCCTATTGGCTGCAAGACCGCTTCCGCATTTCGCGGTATATTACCTTGGTGAATCTGCTGGCCACCGATCGATTGGAACGCCGACCGGGCGAGTGCTACGATCCCGATGCGGGTGACGCCGAGTCGGTGCCGATGCCGGAGTATCTGGTCTGGGACAATCCGTCAGGATCGCTGGCGGATCGGGCCGTGCGGTTGCTGACGGATCACGAGGAGTACGCGCGGCAGCAAAGCGAATTAAGTGACTTGTGCGCGCAATACGCACGCAGCGGCGCCTCACGGGAAGCGGCTCGATTTATCGATCGTCGTTTGTACGGCGAAGACCAACACACAAGCGAATTGCCAGCACGCCCTACCCTCGCTCACTTGACACGTACTACTGGGAGTCCACATCGTGCTGCTGGGTGAGCCACCTCGAACGCCGGTCGACCTGAACTTCTCGATCTTTGGTATTCCCATCCGCATCTCGGTCTGGTTCTGGGTTGGGGCTCTGTTGATTGGCGGCACGAACAGCCCCGAGGGCGCGTTGGCCTGGCTCGCCGCCGTGCTCGCCTCGCTGACGATTCATGAGTTGGGCCACGCCTTTGCCTTTCGCCGCTACGGCATCGGCTCGCGCATCGTCCTTTATCATCTCGGCGGATTGGCGATTCCGGATCGGAATCGTTACGGCAGCTACGCGGGTCCCCACAATCCGTGGCAAGACATCGTCGTGTCGTTCGCGGGACCGGGAGCTGAATTTGCCGCCGCGGCCGTCGCCTTGGGTATCGTGTACGTCACGGGCCTGCCCTCGAATGAGATCGTCAGCCGCTTCATTTCGGATTTCATCCTGGTGAGTTTCGTGTGGGCCATCTTCAATCTGCTCCCGGTGTACCCGCTGGATGGCGGGCAGATTTCGCGGAATTTTTTTCTCCTCTTTGGAGGCGGCAACGGCATCCAGTATTCGCTGATGCTGTCCCTGTTGGTCGCGGGCGCCGTCGCCTTCTGGGGATTCCAACGAGGCTCGCTCTACCTCGCCATCATGTTTGCGATCCTCGCCTATTCCAGCTATCAAACCCTCCAGGCGTACCGATCGCGTTATCAGTAAACGACCGCCGCCAGCCCATCCACCAGCACCATGCGTTTTCGCCAGCTCGTCCGCCGTGCTCTCCGACTCCGCTGTCCCATATGCGGTGAGGGGCAACTGTTTCCCGGCTTCTTTCGCACGCTTGACCAATGTCCCGTCTGCGGGAGCCGGATTGAACGCGAACCCGGTTTTTTTCTGGGCGCCATCTATTTCAATTACGGATTGACCGCACTCATCACCCTTGTCGGCTACGGCATTTTGCGGATTGGCGTGGGGCTGCCGTCGCGGACCGTGATGGCCATCACGATCGCCTTTGTAGTCTTGTTTCCCATCTGGTTTCATCGCTATGCCCGCAGCCTGTGGCTTGGCTTTGACGAGTACCACGACCCGCGTGGCGACACGTAGCGCGGCCGTCCCGGCCGCGACGAACCACCAAACAGCTACTAGAGTTCGTAGCCTACTCATGGGACAATGGCGTCGTCGTGCGGTCTGTTGTTCACGACCCAGCGTTTTACCTTGCATCTTCGGTTCGAAACGACATGTCGACTGCCACCGCCACCCACACGCCCATTCTAGAGGCCCGTGAACTGCGTAAGACGTACGGCGAGGGAGACACGCGCGTCGAGGCGCTCCGCGACGTGACGCTGCAGATCGGCCGCGGCGAAATCGTGGCCATCATGGGCCCGTCCGGTTCCGGAAAGAGTACACTGCTCAGCTTGCTGGGCATGATTGATACCCCCACCAGCGGACAGATTCTGCTGGAAGGCGTGGACGTCTCGACCCTCGACGACACCCAGCGGACGATCATCCGCCGTCGCCGCCTGGGTTTTGTGTTTCAAGCCTTCAATCTCTTGCCGATCCTGACCGCGATCGAAAACGCTTCCTTGCCAATGGAACTGGACGGTATGTCCACGTCCGAAGCGCGGCAGCGAGCCATGGGCGCCCTGGTGCAAGTCGGGATGAGTCAACGTTACAACCACTTGCCCAGCATGTTGTCCGGAGGGGAGCAGCAGCGAGTCGCCATCGCACGGGCGCTGGCCATCCAACCCGCGCTGCTTTTGGCCGACGAGCCGACGGGGAACCTGGACAGCGCGAACGGCCAACGGATCATGGAACTGCTCCGCCGCCTAGCCAACGACCAGGGACACACCGTTGTGATCGTGACCCACGATGAGGAAGTCGGGAAGACGGCCCATCGGTTGATTCGGCTCCGCGACGGCGCTATCGAATCGCCGCTTACCGCAGCGGCGCATTCGCCCGAGAGTCAAGTTCTGCGTTGATTCACGGCTGCGCCGGTTACCCGTCAGGCAAAAGGAAACGGATATGCTACAGCGATTGCCGTGGAAATTCGCGGGCCGCGAAATGCGGCAGCATCCGGGCCGGGCACTGCTTACGTGGCTGAGCGTGGTCATCGGCGTGGCGACCGTGACGGCTGTCGGCTTGTCCACCCGCTCGGCTCGCACCGCCTACCAGGAGATGTACCAGGCGATCACGGGCCGCGCCGCACTGGAAATCTCCGCGGCGGGAGGCGGCCCGCTCGAGCTATCGCTGCTCAAGTCGGTCCGAGAGACACCAGGGGTGCGCAACGCCGTGCCACTCATCCAGCGGCTCGCGATCATGTATTACGAAGGCGGCCGCATGAAGCTGGTGGCTCTCGGCGTCGATCCGAAACTCGACTCCGCCGTTCGCGACTACGACATCGTGGCTGGCAAGCCTCTGTCCGCGGCGGACGGCGTGTTGCTGAACGCCTCGCTGGCTCGCAGCGCGAAGATCAAGGTCGGGGATCGGGTGAAGCTGCTTGCCCGCCGCGGCTTGGTCCGCACGACCGTCGTGGGACTGGTCGAGCCCCGCACTGGCGCGGCTGTCAGCAGTGGTGCGGTGCTTCTCATGCCGCTGGCGGCGGCGCAGCAACGGTTTGCGGCCCGCGGACGCTGCGATCGCATTCAGGTCGTCTTGGATAGCGATGCGGATCTGGTGGCCACGCAAACGCGGCTGTCCAGCCGCTTGCCGGTCGGTAGCCTCGTGCGGCCGCCGGTCACGCGGAGTGCGAATGCCGAGGAAACCATCTTGGCCTTGGAGAACGGGCTACGGTTGGCCACGGCGTTCTCCTTGCTGTCCGCCGTCTTCATCATCATGAATACGTTCTTGATGAACGTGGGTCAGCGTCGGCGACCCTTGGCGGTCATGCGAGCCATCGGTGCGACGCGGGGACAGATCGCCCGCTTGTTGTTTCACGAAGCCCTGTTGCTGGGAACCGCCGGTACGCTGGCGGGTGTGCTTGTCGGGTGGGGGGGCGCCTTGTTGCTGAATGCCGCCATGTGCCAGATGTTCCAGGCTTCCCTGCCACACATCGAGTTTCGCTGGGGGCCACTCGCACTTGCCGCCGCGTTCGGCTTGGGCGTTTCGCTGCTGGGTGCGGCCCTGCCCGCCCGCAAGGCCGCACGGCTGACACCGCTGGAAGGCATGAGTGGTGTTCCCCGCGAAGACATCGAGGGCCATTCGAGACTGGGCGTCATGGCAGGCGGACTGGTATTACTGCTCGCGGTGGGCGTGCTCACCGCATGCCTGGTCGGTCGATTGCCCATCAACCATGCCGTTTCGGCGACCGTGTTGTTGCTGATCGGCCTGGTCTTGCTGATCCCGCTGGTCTTGCGACCGCTGACGCGCGTTGTCCAGGCCGTCTTGCAACCCGTTGCGGGTGTCGAGGCACGGCTGGCTCGCAGTCAACTACTTCGTCATCGTGGCCGCACGACACTGACAACCGGCGTGCTGTTTGTGGCCGTGGGTACCGGCTTGGGGCTGGCCCACTCGGTACTGGATAACGTGGCCGATGTGAGAAGCTGGTATCGCGCCGCGATCGTGGGAGATTTTTATGTCCAGGCCGCCATGCCTGATATGGAAACCGGCATGGCGGCGGGCATCCCGGAAGCGGTCGGCCAGGAAATCCGCGACATCCCCGGCGTGACGCGTGTGACCAGCGTACGATTTATCTCGGCCAAGGCCAACGAGCAACCGGCGATCGTTGTGGCGTCCGAACGCACGCAGGTCTCGACAGCGGCGTCCACGGACCCCGAGTCGCCCTTCGCCCCGCCGCCGGGCGATGACGTGTTGCTCGGTTCGGTGCTGGCGCAGCGCATCAAGAAACAAGCGGGCGAAACGATCACCTTGGAAACACGCGACGGGACCCGCGACCTGCGCATCGCGGCGGTCGTCAATGACTACTCCGCGGGGGGGCTGACCATTCACATGCAGCGCACGTTGGCCGCACGACTGTGGGATGTGGAGGGAGTCGACGCCTTTGTGATCAAGGCCGACCATGCTCGCCTGCCGGCCGTTGGGCAGGCCTTGCAAGCCATCAGCCGGGAACACGGCACCCTGCTTCATTCCTATGCGGACATGACCGCAATGATCGAAGGCATGATGGCAGGTGTCGTGGGAAGCCTGTGGGGGCTGCTCGTATTGAGCCTCGTGGTCGCCGCCTTTGGCGTGGCCAATACACTGGGCATGAACGTGCTCGAGCAGACCCGCGAGCTGGGATTGTTACGCGTGGTGGCGATGACTCGCGGCCAGGTACGCAAAACGATTATCGCTCAAGCGGCCATGCTGGGGCTGCTGGGCGTCGTCCCGGGCATGTTTGCCGGCATGGCGATGGCCTACATCATGCACCTTTCCACCTTGCCGGTCATTGGCCATCCGGTCGCCTTTCGCTGGCACCCCTGGTTGCTGCTGGGCGGGTTTCTCGCCGCCATCGGAATGGCTCTCGTGGCGGCCTGGATGCCCGCCGAGCGGGCCGCTCGCTTGCCCCTGGCCGCGGCACTCCGCTACGAGTGACCGCTCGCATCCCCATCTTCAGAGTTGACGGTCAGTTCGCCATCGCAGCGGACAGCTGGAACGAGTCGGGGACAGGCAGCATCTGGAAAACGCGGCGAGGCATGCCGAAGCGAAACGTCGCCTCTCTCCCAGTTTCGTCGACCTCCACGATGCGGAATCGATTGCCGTCGGCGATCAGCCACGTACCAAAAGGGGTCGGAATGGCATCCTGGGTCCAACGAAACATCCGGGGCACGCGCTCGTTCGATCCAGCAACACGCTGTGCCAGTTGGAAGTTTCGGTCGTAGATTTGAACCACGCCGTCACGCGTGTTGGAGATCACATAACCATCGTCGGTGGCCCGCAAATGATGGGGACCATTCAAGTCTCGAATGACCACCTCGTGCGCGAGCGACTCGCGGTCAATGCGGATCACGCAGCCCTGATAGAAGAGGACGGCCAGCACTTTACTGGGATCGTGCGGGTCCACGATTGCCGAATTCACATGGGTGGTTTGCGCGTGGCTCGGATAGCAATTCAGCCGATGGTCCGCCTGCTCGTCGATCACCCGCCGCTCTCCTGACTTTCTAATGTCATATCCATGCTGGTGGGCCCACCAAATCCAGAGCAGATTTCCCTCGAGATCCACTTCCAGCACGGCGTCGATGCCGCTCGCCGAGAGAAGCAGTCCCCGCTCGGTCCGCCGTACCGTGCGGACCAGATTGAAGTAGGGGCTGCGGACCTCAAGGTCAATTTCGCCGCGGGCGTTTCGCCGCACCACATGCTCGTCGCCCGCCACGCCATCTTCGACACAGTTGGGGCCGGTCAGATGGTAGAGCCCCTCGCCCGGAACATAGTCCATGCCGAACGGCTTGGGACAATGGAGCGTGGCCAATTTGCGGATGCTCCCAAAAGAATCGCCCCGCTCGAACAACGAGATCTCGCCGCCCGGGTCGCCAGCGAAAATGTCGGTCATCGGTACCAGCAGCAGTTTTTGCACCCACGGGCTGCGGCCTTGAACGATGCGGTTCAGCCGAAACAGCCCATACCGCCAGGAGGTCTGAGCGTAGGAGAGCAGGAATTTCATGGGTCCGTCCGTGGGCTCTCGGCAAGCGACCCCGCGGCGAGATCGCAACTGCGGCCGTGGGGTGCTGGCGAGAGGCGGGATCGTGATGGGGAAAACCTGGAATTTAGATGTCGCTGAGCCCTGACGCAACGCGAAGTTACCCCTGGCAAGCCTCCGCAAGGGGCTTTTTTCCCTCGTCCGAATGTCCCAAAACCAACAGAGGCCAGGCTAAACGCCGCCCGCGACGCGTTCACCGGACCAACGAGACAAGGTACAGCATCTCCCGAGCAATCTGCCGGCAGCGCTCGTCATAGGTGGCCGATTCCTCTGGGGTACCGTCGGACGCTTTGGGATCCTCATAAGCAATGGCCGTCCGATAGTCAGCGCCCACGACATGCGGACAGGCTTGATCCGCTTGCGCAAACCATGACGGCCGCAAAACCAGCCCGCGGATTGGGCTCCTCGGACAAAACCTTGGAAAAGCACCGGAGTGCCGGTGTCTGCTCGCCAAACGACAGCCCATAAATCGGGTTGTCCCCAGCGGCGACCTCCTGAATGTTCCAGCCGGCCCGCTGTAGCGCTGCCACGGCCCGCGGATTGAAGGCCGTCGCCTCCGTTCCCCCGGAATAGGTTCCGATCGCATCGATGCCATAGTGGGCGGCGGCCGCGGCCGCCCAGGCCTGGGCCAACTGGCTCCGCCGTGAGTTATGGGTGCAGACGAAGACCAGCAGCACGGGCCGATCGGCCAGCCTTTGGCCACGCATGTACTTCGCCAACGCCTCCAGTTCCGCCCGTCGCTGGACAGGGATCGTCGTGAATTCCGTGACTCGTTCGGCAACGTACGTGGCAAGCTCAGGAAACATCACCATGCTCTGCTGGGCGTTGGCGGGACGACGAAACAAAAAGCGGTCCACCGTTCCCGCAATCAGATGCTGCACCAGGTTGTAAAAAATGATTGGCAGCAGAACTTGAGGATGATCCGCCAAGGCCATCGAGGCCAGCACGAGTCCGGTGCCGTTATTGTTCATACCGAGGCCGAACATCAGTGAAATTTTGTCCGCTTGATTCGTGCGACGGACCTGCGCGATCGTCCAACCGGCGAAGAACGCCACCAAGCAGAGCAAGGCCGTGATGCACAGGGTGACGGCCAGAAAATCCGCATCTGGCTGCGAGACTGCCTGGGGCAACGACACGGCCGCGTTGGCGTAATTGAGAAGCAGTAATATGGCCGAATTCGCCCGGCTCGATGCCCCAGCCGTGGTCGATAACGGACAGCAGCATCGACGGCTCGGTCTGCTCCAGTCGAACCGTGATGGGAGTGCCCGCGGGACTGTACTTGCAGGCATTGTCAAGCAGGATATTCAGTAACTCTGCCAGCAGGGACGGTTGCACGCACACCACGCTGGCCTCCTGCGCCTTCTCGAGAACAATATCGGTAAAGCGAGGATGTTCGGACCAGGTTGGCAGATACGATGGCAACCAGACGTTCAGGTCGAGCCGCTCCAAGGCCGGTTTCGCTGCTTCCGCATCGGTGCGCGCCAAAAACAACAAGGCCTCGACCATGCGCGCCAGATGTGCGGCTCGCTGATGTACGGTCTCGATCACCTGCCGATAGTCCGCCGTCGAGCGGTGGCGTCGCAGGGCCACTTCCAGCTGACCCAGCATCGCCGCCAGGGGCGTACGCAACTGATGCGACGCATCACCTGTGAATTGCCGTTCACGCTGAAAGGCCTCCTGCAAGCGATCGAGAAGCTGGTTGAAGGCCCGCCGCAGTTCGTCCAATTCATCGTTGCGCGTCAGCGGTGGAATTCGCCGAGTCAGATCGGCGGCGTGTATTTCGCCAGCGGAGGTCGCCATCTGTCGCACGGGCAGGAGCGCCCGACGGCACACGAAGCGTCCCGACCCCAACGCCAGTAGCCAGGTCACCCCCGCGACGCCGGATAGCGTGGCGGCCAGCCGACGTAACGTGGACCGCACGGGATTCAGATTGATTCCAGCCGTAATCGACAACATGCGATATTTCACCTCTTCCTCGTCGGGCGCGGCCTGGGCACCCTCCACCAGCTCGGCTTGTTGACTGCCGGCGCGGACGCTTCGCTGCACGACGGCCCAGGAGCCGACGCGCCAGCGGCGGTCATCTCGGTAAGCCGCATTGAGGTCATGCAAGCCAGATGCCCCCTCCAGGACCGGAAGGTTCTGGGCTCCGCGCGATTGATCGACGATCTCTCCTTGGCCGTCCGCGACCCGCCAAACAACTGGACTGTCAAAATTCAAGAATTCGAGACTCTGGGGACGATCGGCCGGCTCCCATTCAACACCCTCGGGCCCCGCCTCGATGGCGCCGACAATCGTGTTGAGGACGGTGTCCAGACGTTCCAAGACCTGACGATGCAAATAGCCGTACGCCAGGGCGTAGATGGCCACGGAAAAACCGATGAGGACAAACGCCAACATCGTGAGAAAAAAGGCCAGCAGGCGAGTCGTCAGCGTCACGGCGTCACCTTGGAGTCTTTCCCCAGGTGTAGCCTCGGTTGCGCAACGTGTGGATCAACCGGGGACCGTGCGCTTCCAGCTTACGCCTCAATTCCATGACATGTACCTCCAGGGTATTGGAGAGACCGTCGTATTGCTCGTGCCAGACGTGCTCATAAATCCGCGTGCGGCTCAACACGTCGCCCCGATGGCGGAGGAAGAACACGAGCAAGGCCTGTTCCTTGGCCGTCAGGTCCAGAGCCTGCCCTCCGCGTTTGACCTGCTGCGTCGCCAGGTCCATCGCAACGTCCCCATCACGAAGCACCGTCGTGGCTTGTCCCGGATGTCGCACCAGCACGCGGACGCGAGCCAGCAGCTCTTCGAAGGCAAATGGCTTGCACAGGTAATCATTCGCGCCATGGTTGAGCCTCGCGACTCGATCGGACACCGCGTCCCTCGCGGTCAGGAACAATACGGGGGTCGTCTGATCCTGTTCGCGAAATCGCTGCAGCAGCTGCAGGCCATCGGTCGCGGGAAGCCGTCAATCCAACAAGACCACATCCCAGCCTCCATGCCGTAGATGCTCCCAACCGCTGGCTTCATCCGCCGCCCGCTCCACCGTGAAGCCCTCTTCGCGCAGGCCTCTGACGACGAAGTCCGCAATGGCGTCTTCGTCTTCCACTACCAGAATGCGAAAGCCCATGCAGCACCTTGTTGTAAGCGACGGTTCACGTTGTGTGTCGCGGGCCGGCGACCAACCTAGTGCAGCGTCAAGTGTCAGACTGAGAGTTGGTCAAGACCGTGGCTGTGGCTGTGGCTTCCAGCCGCAGCCGACTGGGGCAAGATGCCCCAGCCACGATGCGCGAACCCCAAACTTGAAACTTGACGAAGCACTAGTCCTCCTTTTCCGCTTCCGATCCCTCATCATCGGCACTCTCCTCATCGTTCACAAGTTTCCCGCTCGACTTGAACTTCGCTTCGATCTTCTTGTCGTCCGTGCCTTGCAGTTGAACTTCGTAATACTCTATTGACGCCGGCGCGGCCAACGGCACTCAGTAGTTGTCGCGTCTTGGGCGATTTCCGAGGTGCCGGGTGTGACGAGGGTTTATTCTCCGCGCCGCCGTCAATAGTTCTTCTTCGCCGTCTTCGACCTTTGAAACCGATTCGGCGGATACCATCACCGCGGTGGGCAATTCACGAAGCGGCACAACCTGTTCCTCCGCCCGGACGTATCCGGTCCAGACGATTCCCAGCATCATTGCCAACGCGCACCTGGACAGGGACCTGATTGCAGCTTGCATGTGGATACTCCATGGTTCGAACGCGGTATTTTCACAACCTGACCGCCGGCGTTCCCATACGGAATGCTCGATCAAGGTACGAACCAATCATACCGCAGCTCCCCAAGACCTCCGTGAAGCGAAGATAAGAAATTCTTTATCGCTTTTCCGTGGAACGTCATCGACGAGACCTCCAGTGGGAGACAGTTTCCTTTGCGGAAGTGCGCCAAGCTGGTCGGGCATGGTCTGTTCTATGGGTATGAAAAAGCTCGCCCGTTGAGTTGCCGGACGAGCGCGTGCGTTGCTATCGGTCATGGAAATCGGCCGCAGCGGTACGATCCGCTGCGGCCGAAGAAGGAGTCCAGGGGATCAGCCGCGCCGACGACGCAGGCAGGCCAGACCGCCCAGACCGCCCAGGACGAGCAGGGCCATCGAGCCGGGCTCGGGGACGAGCAATTCGAGTTGCGGAGCCGTACCCGCATCGTTGACGTCAACAATTTGGATCAGGTCGAGCACGCCGTCAAACGAGGGAGCAACTTCTGCGATGACAAAAGCGACGACGTTGTTGCTGTTGCCACGCTCGGCCGAGATAAAGCTGGAGGCGTCGATATTGATGACGCCGGTTGCTGGTGCCTCAGTGCTGAGCAAGGTCGCGAATGATCCACCGGGTGACTGAAACAGTACTTGCCGCTCTGCAAGCGAGTCGATCGCGCCATCAAAGCCCGCATCAACCGACACACCATAGACCTCGTAGCTGCCGGCCGTGCCGACCAGGGCACCTACTTCGTAGGTCAGGGTCGCGGAGCCCACAGTGCCCACGAACGAAGAGGTATCAAAGACCATGAAGCCGCGGAATTCGTTGTTGCCCCCGGTCGTCCCGGCACGGATCGACCGACCTTCGGAAATGCCACCCGGCTGGGCGAATAAGTCGTTGATACGACCCTGCACCTGTGACGAGTTGGCGATCGGAATGATGGCCGCCTGAAGCGTGCCGGCCAACAAAGCGGCTCAGCGAACAGGCACCCAGAATCCGGGCTTGAGCGCTCATTGACATTAGACAAACCTCCAGTTGAAAATGAAGAAGGAAAATCCAAACCGGGATTACCCAATTGGGTTGAGCCTGGAAACGCTCCAGGCCTGATTCGCTGCCTATCTTAACATCGCCCCCCCCCCCCCCACGTCGAGCGCGGGGCGATTTTTTTCCATTTTTTCTTCCCTCCGATGCTGGGAACTGCGAATCGGGTCCCGCAGAGTCGTTTTTCAGCGGCGAAATGTTGGTCCTGCCCAGACCTTCCCCGCTGGGACCCTCGTTTTTTACTCTTTTCCGCACACAAGGCACGTCACTCGACCAACGGCGGCGGCAACGCCAGCCGCGCCATGCGGTCGAGGATCGCGGCGAACAAGTTCCGTGGCACCGCCACCTCGGCCAAGTGAAAGAACACATACTTCGAGTGCCGCGTCACCTCGGCTCCGATCTTCACCAGCTTTTCCCGCCGCGTTGTCAGCGACCAGTGGCGGACATCACCGGGCAACGCCAACCGCCGCAGGAAGTTGCCGAGGTTTTAGGCCAAGGCGAACCGTTGCAGGCGCGTCTGGTTGTCTTTGAATGTGCGGCAGGAGAGCTTGGTCCACTTCACGGCGTTTTTGCCTTCCTTGATCCACTGCTCGGCTGTGCCGCGTCCGTTGTAGAACTTCACTACGTTCTTCAACTGCTTGGTCAGGTTGGTCACGATGAATCCGACACGCGGAAACAATTCCCCCGCGTGCCATTCGACCTTGGCGACCACGCGCCGGGATCGTTGCCACGACTTGGCTTGATTCTCAAAGCTGTGATAGAAGACCTTCGGCTTGTGCGAAGGACGACCCCCAGGTCGGGTCAGCAGGTGCTCGATTTCTCGCTCCAACACGGCATTGGCCTTGATGCGGATGGCAGAGCGATAGCCTTCTTCCTCCAGCACGCGGTACAGCGCCGGAATGGCATAGGCCGCATCGCCCCGGAAGAACTTGGGGATTTCGCAGCGGCGTGTGGCGATGGACCTTGTCGATCCACTGGCTCGAAAGGTGCATCAGCGCCGTCAGGTTGCGGCGCTGGCTGAGTATCTCGGTCTCGAAGCGTCCCACGACGCTCATGGAGGCGGCTTCGTTGTCCGCCTCCGCTGCTCGGCCGCCCACGACATGACGCATGGCGGGATCGACGGCCAATGCTCGGCGTCCTTCACGTCTTCATAGCCTGCCAGTCGGCTGTAGATTGATTGTCGCAATAGCGGTACGAGCGAGTGCTGCTTGTTGCTGCCCTGGCGGGAATCGGTCAGCAGTTCCGCCCCGTTTCGGTGAGCCCCAGCGCTTCATCGAGTTTGCGATAAGCCAGCAGTCCGGCATCACTGGTGACCTGGCTGCCGCAGAATTTCAGCTTCAACCGGCTGTCAAAACCGACCCGCACATCGTCATTTTTCGCGTCACCCATTGGGTTCCCCTGTCAGCTTGGCATGATTTGGAAGAATACCCTTGTTTTAAAGGGCTCGGCGCGAATCTCATGCCAAAACGCAGGGATACAAATGGGAAGTGCGGGTTTATCCGAGCCCGCATCGCGGTCGGCCGATGGCGCCAGCCGTGGGCGCTATCGGGTCGAACGCACGGCCCGACGCTCGCGCGTGCGGCTAACGCGTTTGGTCCGCGACCAGCGACTCCCGTCGCAACACCGGCGACTCGACGTACCCATAACGCACCAGCCCCGCGAACTCCAGCCGTTCCGTTTCGCTACGCAACTCGGCTGGCCACTCCGTCCGCAACTGCATCCGGCTGGTGTTGACCCGCTGTGATTCCCGCAGTTGCTGCTCGTCAAAACGGACATCCAATCGCTGAAGCACCGTCACTAGATCATCTACCAGCGACTCCTGTCGGCCAATGAATTGGATGCCTGGCTGGGTATAAAGCCCGAACAACTCCGTTACGAAACCGGGGCTCACGGAATTCACATTCTGCACGAAGGTGGCGAAATCCGGATCGCCGAGCGTGCGGAGCCGCCCGCAGGGGTGCCAGCTCGTCAAATCCGACTCGGCCGCCCAATGGGCACCGGAGCGCCCACACATGTAACGCCACCAGGATTCGTACCAATCGAGAGGATGACGCACAAAACAAAAGCAATACGGAAAGCGGGCATCCGAGATAGCTTCACCCGTCTTCTTCAGTCGCTGCACCGCCCGCATGGCCTTCCAGCTGCGGGGCACGCGGCTCTTGAGCCATTCGTAGGAGGATCGCGTCGCCACCCGCGCGCCACCCGCGTAGTACCGCGCGCGAACCATATCGGCGTGGATATGGCTGAATTCCTTGCGTACCAAGCCCTGTTCCCGCAGGACTTGCGTCACCCAACTGCCACCCGTTTTAGGGACGTGTAAGAAAATCGCGCCGCAATTCAGCATGACTGCCATGCGTGTGGCTCCTGAAAACGGTAGGGAGTGCCCACATGCTGGGCGAGCAAACGGGCGAATTGATCGGTAATCAGCGGTCGGCGGTGTGACTCCATGGCGGCTGCCGCGCCGGCTCGCCAGCCGGCGAGCAACTCTGGTTCCGCGACCAGGCGACGGAGGATGGCCGCGATTTGTTCTGGCTGACCGGGCGGGACAACGATGCCGCAGGCATACTGCCGCACGAGTTCGGCAAGCTCCGATTGCGGATCACATACAGCAATCAGCGGCACGTGGGCCGCGAGGAAATAATACGCTTTGCTGGGAACCGCCAGTCCCGACATTTCACGCTCGAGCGAGACAATCGCCACGTCCGCGGTCGCCAGGCTGAATGGCAAATCCGCCTCCGGCTGCCAGCCCAGGAGGGTGACGTTCGGCAGCGGATGTCTTAGTTGCCGAGCCGCCAGCTCATCCCATTTCGGTCCGGCGCCGATCAGCATGAAATGCGCCGTCGGTGTATCGCCCAGTCGTTCCGCCGCGCCCAGGAGACTATCCAGATCATGGCCCAACCCCATATTTCCGGAGTACATGATCGTCAGCTTGTCGACCTGGCCATAATGTTTTGCAAACCAGTTTCCTGATTTGGCCAGCGGGCGCAGCTGCCGATCGTCGGACCAGGGAGGGACGACTTGAATGGTTTCGCTTGCGAGTTGAGGATCGCGATACTGGTCCGCCAGGGTGGCCCGCATGTGTGGTCCCAACGTCATCACCAGCCGCGCCGATCCGTATGCGGCACGATTCAACGATCGCCACCAGCGGACGACGACGTGACGTGGCGCGAGGATCCCTTTCCGCACCAGGACATCGGGAAAAATGTCATGGACCATCACGGCGTACGGCAAACCTCGCCAGCGCCCATGCCAGCGGACAAACCAGCCGGCAATCGGCGGATTCGAAAAGACGAGCACGGGGGTCGACCGAGGCAGCCGCCACAACCAGTACCAGATGTGCAGCGAGTAGCGTATCCAGCTCCAGAAGCGTGTCAGCAACCCGCCACGTCGATAAGCGACGGATGGCACGCAGGTCAGGCCAGGTGGCGGAGATTTGGCAAGGCTATCCGGATGACCGGTAAAGAGGGTGACTTGCCCCACATGGGGAATCAGATCGACCGCCAACTCCCACGTCATGGGACCGGCCATTTGATTGAGAATCACCAGCCCCACAGGGCCCGTCGATGATGGGGCCGCGACCCGTTGATCGTCCGGCCGGACTAAGGCGTTGCCGCCGTCTCCGTCAGCCAACGACGGATCTCCGTCACGATCCGTCGCAGTCCCGGACTGGAACGAAGAAAGTGTTCGTTCGCATTCTCGCGTAGATGCCAATTCAGTTCTTCCCACAAAAACAGGTCCAGATGACAACGTCGCAGGATCGGGTCGGCCCAGTCGACCTGTGTCCAGGCCTGCCCGGCCAACTTCTCCCGCAGTTCACTCGAACGCAGGCGTCCGGCAAGTCCCGGTGCCAGTCGCGAGTCTGATTGCCATACCAAGAAATCATAGGCCGCTTGACGCCTGCCTGTATTTTCCCAATCGATCACCCAGGTCGCCCCGTGATCATCCATCAGGATGTTCGCCGGCTGAAAATCGCCGTGGGTCATCGCTGTGGTGATCTTGGGATCGTCACCCAGCGCATCCGCGCGGCGGGCCGCTGGCGACGCCATTCCACTGAGGACTCGCTGGTGCAAATCGCGGGCCGACTGCTCCAGCAGCTGACGAACATTCGGATCGTAACGAGCCTGCGGATTGAGCAGCCCTCGTGACTCGTCCCAGAGGAAGGTGGCGTACTCCATCAGCGGCACTGACTGCTGCGTGGAAGCCACCAGTTTCGTTAAGGCAACGAGGGCAGCTTCGCTTACCCGCCGTTGATCGGCGGTCGAGTCGAGTCGGTTGAGGGGTGTTCCCGACAGGTAGGTCTCGACGATCCTCGTTGGCGAGGCCGACAGCAACGAGGGCACCGGTACGCCTGCCTGGGTAGCGGAGGCGCAGTCCCTCAAGTTCCCGCTCAAAGCCGTCGGACGAAAAGCCATCCTTCAGCAGGCTGATGCTCGTACCGGCCGCATGATCCAGCAGCCGGATACGCTGATTGCCGGGAATGATGAGCGTGGTGGCCAGCCTGAGCGGTGCCGGATCCACGGCGAGCCACGCATCGGCCCACCAGCGGGCCGTCGACGGCCTGGCCGCCAGTCCCACATAGCACCATTGGAACGGTCGTCGCCAGCGGTGGGGACTGGTCGAAAACTCCTTGCGGATGGGCGCCAGCGCCGCGGCTTCGATGGACGGGTGGAAGATGGCGTTTAACCGCGAGTTGCACCAGAGGCGGTGTTCGCTTGCACCGCGCGGTGGACGACCGACGCGGAACACAACCTGGCATGGGGCTCCCTGCTGCTCGAACCAGTAGCGGGCCAGGGTTCGCTCCAGGATGGGGCCGAAGTCCTCACGCTGTTGCAGCAGGCTGATTCGCATCTTCCGGTATCCCTTGGTCGACGGATCGCCCGCTTGCGCTCCCGCCGCTGCCGTCCGCATTCCAGGAGCCTGCCACCAGGATTCCCGCGAAACTAACGCAAAGCGGCAGCAGGCTTCGTTGTATGTTGATTCGCACGTTGCGACAGCTGTTGATCGATTTCCATGGCGATGGCAGCGAGGGGACGGCTACCATCGAGCAGATACCAATCACTTGTCCAGGACGCATAGGCTTCCCAGCGGGCCTGCAGCGTCTCGGCCGAATCGGGAAACGGTTCTTTTTTCTGGCGCGACCGCTCCTGCGATTGAGCCACCGAGATCATCAGCAGAAACGAGGCATCGGGCCGAGGTGCCAATCCGCAGAGCAGTTTCCATAGCCACCAGTCGGCGACGTGTTCCTGAGGGAAGTTCAGGTCAAAATCCAACCGCGTATCCTCCAGATATCGGTCACAGAGGACATGGTACCCCAGCCATTTCCAGCATCGGATGCCGACGCCGTAGAGGAGCAGCAGATCGACGACGGCCAGGGCGAGCCAGGTACGGCGGACCCAGGATCGCTGAAAACGGGCCGTCCGCTCGCGACTGGGCCCCGCGGCCGGGATGGCCCTTTCGCCCGCCAGCCGCAGTAACGATTTGAGACGATTCATGCCGGGCGTGTAACCGCCTCGAGACCAGAGCACTTTCACCCGCTGGCCGCGGTCCACCAGGCGATCGCGGAGACGCGCGATGTGCGTCGACTTGCCGGCACCGTCCATGCCACTGAACACGATCAACCGGCCATTCATGGGGACTCGATCTGGCGGAAAGGGATGAAAGAAATGGAGACGTGAACGGCTTCAATGGTTAGGGCTTGCCTGCCGGGGCGTTTGCCCCAGCCTGCGATAACTGCGGCCTTCGGACGATCAAACGGCGATCGATCTCGCCACATCGAACCTGCTGCCGTGGGAAACTTAAGTATAGGTTACCGCCTCACTCTCACGCGCTCGCCGCGTCTCGCGGGACCGAGTGGTCGGTCAGTGAAAGGTCCGTTTGCAACAGCGAGATGGCTCCGCAGGCAGGCTCGCCGTTGTCCGCAGGCGGCGTATATTCGGGCACGATCTCCTTCAGGCGTTGCCGCACGCGCGCGTCTGGGGCGTCGAGTACATGTTCCAGCGACGCAATGGCCGCCAGGACCTCTGCGATCGCATAGGGTCGGTGGCAGGCGGCACGCAGCTTCGGATGGGAAGTGGGCAAAGACTTTTCTTCGTCAAAGTAGAGTTCCTCGTACAGTTTTTCACCGGGCCGCATGCCGATGTATTGAATTTCGATCGCATCACTCGGCAATCCCGACAAGCGGATCAGGTCTCGCGCCAAATCGGCAATCCGCACCTGTTCGCCCATTTCCAACACGAAGATCTCTCCCCCGTTCCCCATGGCGGCCGCCTGCAGAACCAGCTGTGCGGCTTCGGGGATGGTCATGAAGAACCGTGTCATGCGTTCATCGGTGACGGTCACGGGACCGCCACGCAGGATCTGTTCCTTGAAGATCGGCACGACGCTGCCATTGGAACCCAGGACATTTCCGAAACGGACGACCACGAAAGCCGTGGGCGATTCCTGGGCCATGGCGTGAATGTACGCGCTCGGCGATCTGCTTCGAGGCCCCCATGACGCTGGAGGGGTTGACGGCTTTATCGGTCGAAATCAGCACGAACTTTGACGCGCCGAACTGGTGAGCCAGATCGGCCACACTTTTCGAACCGAACACATTGTTACGCACACATTGCCCGACATTACCTTCCATCAAGCCAACATGTTTGTGGGCGGCAGCGTGAATCACGAGATCGGGACGGTATTCGTGAAAAATTTGGCGCATGCGGTCGCCATCCAGCACATCGGCGACGCACGGTTTCAGCCTTGTCGTCTCGGCGACGCGGGACAGTTCGTTCGTAATCAGGAAGAGAGCGTTTTCTCCGTTGTCGACCAGAATCATCTGCCGCGGTTCGTATTGAAGCAGTTGCCGGCAGATTTCCGACCCGATGCTCCCACCGGCACCGGTAATCAGGATGACCTTACCCGCGGCCTCCTCCGTGATCGACCGGTTGTCCAATTCGACCGGCTCGCGTCCCAGCAGATCGTTGATCTCGACGTCGCGGACCGGAATGTTGCCATTCAACTGATCCGCCACCGACGGGACGACTTTCAGCCGCAAATTTGCCTGATCGCAATAATCCATCAGCGTACGCAACTCGGAACCGTGCAACTGGTCCGCCAACACAAGCAGTTCCGTGGCCTTGCAACCGGCGGCCACGAGCCCGGCGCTGGCGATGTCCCCCAACACGGGAATGCCACCCAGCCGCTGTCCCTGCCGTTGGGGATCGTTGTCGAGGAAACCGACGATACGGTAGGGCAATTCGTCGTGCGAATGGATTTGATGAGCCAAAATACCGTTGGCATGCGTAGCGCCCACCATCAGCGCGACCCGCTGGTGACCACTCCGCAGCCAGAACTGCTCACGAAAAAACCGCCAACTCGACCTGAGGGCACCCAGGATCAGGCCCGAGACAAAACAGTCCATAACGACGACGGCCCGGGGCACGAAGCCTTCGAGGGCGTAGTGATTGAGAATCACGAGGGCTAACAGCGACGCAGCCGATGCCCGCAGAAGTGCGGCCAGATCGGAGAACGTCACGTATCGCCACCAACCATGAAAGTGGCCGGTGATATAAAATACGTACAGTTGTATGGCCAGGATGGCCGGCAGTGTGATCCAGAAACGGGCCACATGATTTGCGGGCACCACGAAATCAAAACGGAGCATGAACGCGAACCAGTAGGCCAGCGCGAAGACAACGCCATGCCCGACAGCCAGCAGCCACACGCGATGGACGAGTGCGAAGCGGACCAGTCTGGCTTGCAAGTTACCCGCCGGTGAAACGACCACCGGCGTCGCGGACGTACGTCGCGCGGTTTTTTTTCGAGCGAGACCTGGTCTCACCCGATCAGAGTAAACGTTGTCGGATGCTATGCTCATGGAATTTCAAGGTGCTTCGTCAATGTGGCAAATCATGGGTTCTTTAGCTGGAGCGGGCGAGTCACCCGCTCGTCGCCTATTTGCGAGCCGCCATCTGTTTCAACGCGGCACGCGACTCGCCCGCCGTGGCTGACTTTTTGCCATCCTCGCCGTAGGCTCCGTAGGTGCCGTAACGTCCGAAATGACCAGCGATTTCCTGAAATCCATGGTCGTCGATGCCATTGACAATCGTGCCGAGAACGTTGCCGTTGACCGCTTGCAGCATTTCCATGGCCCGTGTGGCCACCGCCTGCACGCCTTTTCGAATTCGCAGTGTCAGCAAGACGCCGTCGACACGGGCGGCTACCGCACACGGATCGGTCACGGCCAGCAGCGGAGGCGTATCGACCAGCACAAAGTCAAACCGTTCGCGAGCGATGTCGAGCAAATTCTTGAACTGCGGCGTGCTGAGCAGTTCGGACGGGTTGAGAGGACGTTCCTGAGCTGGCAGGAAGAACAGATTGGGGATGTCGGTGGCCAGGGACGAGTCGACCAGGTCGGCTTGTCCGGCAATCACGGCCGCCAATCCGAATTGACAGTCCTTGGGCTTACCCAACAGCTTTGCCAGCGATGGGCGTCGGAAGTCGGCATCCATTACGAGCACGCGTTTGCCCGATTTGGCGATGGCAACCGCCAGGTTGGCCGTCACCGTTGACTTGCCGTCGCCAGGGAGGGGGCTGGTCACTTGGATGACCTTCAAATTCTGGCCGGCAGCACTGAAATACAGACTGGTGCGAACGCCGCGAAAGGCTTCCGACACGTGCGACCGATCCTGGTGTACCGTACAGACGATCGGAGCGATGTGCGGCAGGCTGGTCGAGGCGACCTGCTCCCGTTTGTTGATGAAGGGGATGCGCCCGATGACCGGCACCTGCAACGCTTGACGAATCTCCGTCACATTGCGGAACGTGTTTTCCGATCGATCGACACTCCAGGCCAGGACGCTGCCCAGCAGGCAGCCGAGGAACAGGGACGCGACACCCACGTAGAGGATGTGCGGTGCGACCTGTTCTCCGAATTTCGCCTGAGCCAGAATGCTGGCAGTGTCACCACCGTAGTCTTGCAGGATATTGATTTCTTTCAACTGCGACACGACTTCATCGAAAAGCAATTTGGTGTGGTCCCGTTCGCTGCGAAAGGCCTGATCTTGCAGGAGGTAATCCTGCATCACGTTGGCCAGTTTTTGCTCTTCCTGAAATTCGGCATCCAGTGCCGCAATCTGCTGTTCCAAGCTGGTCAAGCGATCGCGGAGCATCTGCACGTAGATTTCGACATAGTCTTTTTCCTCATCGACCTTCATATCGTCGATGAGACCTGTCATTTCCGGTGTGTCTCTTGTCAACAGACCGTTTAAGAGGCGCTTCACTTCTTCACGGCGTTGGGTGACCGATTCGAGGTTCGGATGTCCCTCGCCAAATTCATCGAGTAGTTCGCTGCGGGTGACCATCAAGCGGACATATTCTCCCATCAACAAGGAGGCGTACTGGCGGATCGCTTCTCGTTCCGCCAGGTGCTCCTGTTCGGCCAGCTTGAACGACTTCCAGTCCATGGCGTCTTCGGTATCCGGTTTCAATTCGGCCAGGGCTTCAAAGTAAACGGCGTCGCGGCTGATCCCACCCATGGCAATGGCGGAATCGATCGACGCCACCTTGGCTTCGAGCATCGTGCGTTCCACCATCAGTTCCTGGCGAGTGGTTTCGATTTCGCTTTGTCGCTCATGGTGCACGTTGACTCCCTGGCCGTCGCGCCACATCAACGGGGCATTCCGCTGAAATTCGCGGTATTTTTCCTCATTGGCGACCATTTGTTCTTTGAGCAGTCGATTGGCCTGGCGGATCAATTCGCTCGCGTCCCGCCCCTCCTTCTGATTGAATTCACCCAGG
Organism: uncultured Planctomycetaceae bacterium; assembly: GCA_963700865.1. Classification (GTDB taxonomy): domain Bacteria; phylum Planctomycetota; class Planctomycetia; order Pirellulales; family Pirellulaceae; genus CAVOGJ01. The sequence goes on from CAVOZC010000001.1 coordinate 28,701, forward strand.
TAGTCTTCGTACGTTTTGGCAATCGCCGCGACGATGTCTCGACAATCAGTCGGGTCCGGGCAGCGGAACTTGACGTTCAGCACCGAGGCGTTTTCGTCCTTGAGCGAAACCAGCATGTTTTCGACGATGTACTTCACGACATCCTCTTCGTCCGCCAGCGATGGCAAACTGGCCAAATCGTACTTGGCGATGGCCTTCTCAATGATCAGCGGGCTTTGCAAGCGGAGCGCATGCGTCTCAATCGTTTCGCTCGAAACGGGCTTGTCCTCATCGCCACCGCGGAAGCCCGAGATGTGCTTGTTCCGAATCAGGATGTCGGACTGTGATTCGTACGTGCGGGGGGCTTTGAGATAGTAGAGCGCCCCAAGTCCCAGCGTGATCACAAGGCAAGTCAACACGAGTGCCATATGGCGATGAATGATTTCCCACAGGTCGGTCAACTGGTCCTGCAGGTCATGATCCGGTGTTGATGGGCCGGAATTGCCAAGTCGATTTGCCATGTTACATCCTTCGTGAGTAAATGCGGGAAGCTGGCTTCGGCCACACCTGTTTGCCGCAAGGCATGTCCGAAGCGTGTCCAAGTTCGATCCGCCCGCGAGCGGATCTGACTCGGCCGTGAACTGGGGAAGAGCAAGTCACGTACCAGCGGAAAAATCGCGAAAAACACCAGCCAGGAGGGCTTAACGATGTTGCCAAAAAGCAACGTGTCGATCCTGGGCATCGCGTGGGTGAGAATGAACCACGCCAAGGATACGGCTGCGGCCAGCCGTGGTGAGGAGCTTAGCACAACCCATCAGGGCTGCCGTACCTCTCGAATGCGATTGACCAGCTCTCGATGGCGCTGCGTCCCAGGTGCTTGCCGCAAACACTCTGTCGCGTGCTCGTGGGCTGCCTCGGCCTGACCGCTTTGCAACAGACGCTCGGCTGAGCTCATACCGCCATTTGAGTTTGTGCGGCGACAACTCCACAGCCGACTGATAGCACTCGATCGCGGCCAGCATGTCACCACGAAGTTCGTGGATCCGGCCCAGTAAATACGTTTCTCGGGCCGCGTCATACATGGCGCTCGAGAGGGACTCTTCGGCCCGCGCGGCCAGATCCAGCCGCTCGGCCGGCGACGGGACGAAGGCCGCCAGCTCGATGATTCTCTCGGGAATCTCAGGCAAGATGCGTGCGTACCATTTGGAAGCCTCGGTAATTTCATTGCCCAGGACCACCATTTGCTCGGCATAGGCCGACGTCAATGCGAGGCATTTTCGCCAACGATCGAATCCGACCGCCTCGCGGCCCGCCTGTAACTCGAGCAATCCGCAGCGAAATAGGACCTCCGGGTCGTTCGGAGCCAGTTGGACTGCCGTTTCGAGCAGCCGATGCTCCTTCTCAAAGAGCCGTGGTTGGCCCGCCAAGGATAATTCGGCAAGACTCATGTAGACGCTGCTGATCAGCGGACATTGTCGATCCGCCATGAGCAACTCATTCAAGGCAACCGTCAGGTGCTGCTTTACCAACGGCTGGTTCCGTAGTCGTTCCCAACGTGGTTGGTCGGTCTCGTACAACTCGTGGGCTCGACGGTGCAGCAGTAACGGCGCCGTTAGGTTCCACGCCGATTCGGCATTCGCGGCTGGCAGAGATGCCAGCAGATCATCGCGCGCGGCGAGCCGATATGCCAAGACCTGCCAAAGCGCCATCCGCGCATGGGCTTCGGCGTCCCCGGCGGACAGTCTTGGTCGCAATTCGTCAATTGCCTCTTGCAAATCGGCTGCGGCGGGAATGTTGTCTTTGCCCAACTGCCAATGCTGATCCAGTGTTGTTTCCACACCCGCGGTCTGGTGAATCACCCATCCTCCCCAGACGAGCCAGGCGAACGCGAGACATAAGACCAATGCATGCCAGCAGCGTGACAGTGGATGGACCATTGTCACCCAGAGGTTATCCGCCGAATCGCCGATCGGGATCTGGGCGCACGCCATGCCTGCCAGGATGGCAAACAGAGCGGCATTAGCGGGCAGATAAAGCCCAAAGTCGAAGAAGCCATGCGTCGTCTGCGAACATACAGCGAACAGCCCACAGATCCCCATGGCGAACGAAAGACGGTCGACCGATTTGGCTGAAACCAATCGATAGGCGGCCACCATGACACAGCAAATCGCGCTGACCATCAGACACAAGCCGACGATGCCGCCTTCCACCATCGCCTCCAGGTATTGATTTTCAGCATGATAGAACCAACCCGCGTACAGTTGCGATTCGTAGGGGCGGTAGGCATAACGGTAGGTACCCAGTCCCGAGCCCGTGGCCCAATAGTCGCGGCAGGCGGCCAACACGTCTTGCCAGTGATCGATGCGGCTGTTGGTGGCGGCCCCGACATCGGTGACGGTGGCGACCAGCCGTTCTTGCAAGAAGACGCCGCGACCCAGCCACAGTGCCAGCGCCACTCCTCCCGCCACGGCCAGCAAGGAAAGTGTCGCCACAGCACTCGACTGACGACCGCGAATCGCCATCATCGCCACGAGGGCACAGGCGACCACCAAAGCCAGGATGGCGCCTCGAGACAGTGAGCAAACAACACCCGCCGCAATCGTCGCCGCTAGTGCCACGGTCACGAGTGCGCTGGCCGTCAGATTCGTGAAGATCGCGAATCGCCAACGTTCCCAAGCCGATCCCCAGGCCTGAGCCTGCGTGACCTGGTCAAAGTCGTTGGTCTCACGAGATCGAGTGAGCACCCAGATAAGGAGCGCGAGTGCACTTGCCAGACACAAATTCAGATAGCCGCCCGCGTGGTTGCGATTGACAAAGGCCGCGAATGGAACGCCGCCGTATCGCAACGGCACCTGCCAGTACAAGCGACCATTATACGTGAGCTGCTGGACGATACCGAAGAGTGCAAAGGCGGCCCCATTGGCGGCCGCGAGACCGCAAATAAGCAGCTGATGCTCGCGCTTCGTCAGCATCAGGCTGCTGAGCACGAAACAGGCTACCGGCAGACCGAGCAAAGCCAGATCGTGCCGCGACGACGCCGGGTGGAGGCTGATGGTACGCGATGGCAATTCGCCCGCGTCACCGGCAGCCACGGTTTCGCTGGCCACCTGCCACCACCGCTCCGCCTGTGGACTCACGGCCTGTAAGCGCTGGGAAGAGAGCGGTATCAGCTGCACACTCGCAAGGCCGATGACCAGCAACAGCGGCAAGCAAGCCAGCGGCACGCCTCCGCGATTGGCCGTGGGTCCCGGCCATAGTGTTACGGGCAAGGCCAAGGCAAACGTCAGGATAGCGATACCAAAGAGGTATTGCTGGTAAACCGCCTGGACGGCGCCGAATAGCCAGGGGGGAAAGACCACCAGGAAGGCCAGGCCGATGGTGGCAATCGTTGATGGAGCTGGGTATTTCACGAGGGCTGAAGGGGTGAATTCGAACGTTCAGGCAAGCACCGCACCGTAACGTAACGCATTACCCCGTCAGCGGCCCAGATCAGCTTGCCACCGCGATTCGCGATGGAGAAATAAAAAAATCGGCCACCCCGGGGTCCGGGGTGGCCGATCGGTGATGACTGGTCAGCCGCGCAAATTCAACTTAATGGCTGTAAGGGCTGACAGGATTGTTGTTGTTGTCAACGGCGAGGGCCGTGATGCCAGCGGCCAGACCACCCAGCCCTAACAGGCCCAGTCCCTTGCCACCGCCTCCACAACAACCGCCTCCACCGAATCCGCCCGGCGCGGGGCAACAGGCACCCATCTCGCAGCACGGCTCTTCAAGAATCTCTTCGACGACCACTTCTTCGCCGCAATGGCAAATATCGCCAATCACTTCATCCCCTTCGAGGAGCACCTCACCCTCCGGAATGATTTCACCGCCGCACTTGTCACAGATCTTACGCCCAGCGGTGGCCACCAGCGACTCGTCCGCGACGGGTGACAACGTGCCCTGCATCAACATCTCTTCCGGTTTCGCAGCGGGATCGTAAGCCAGCACGTCAACCTGAAAATCGGTCGATGCATCCGCGGCAACCGCGGTGGCCTCGTATTGCCCTGGTGCGAGTTGGGCCAGTTGGAACTCCCCCTCTTCATTTGTGGTGGCGGATCCCACCAGATCGCCCTCTTGGGAAAACGCGATCTTCGCCTGAGCCGGCAGGGCTTTACCGGTCGGATACACCATTTGCAGTCGGCCGGCGAGGTTTCCCGTCTCTTGCAGGCGAACCTTTAAGAGGGCGGGCTCCTGGCTAGTCGTTGCCGTGTCGGCATACGACCAGGCACACAAACAAACGGCGCCCATCAAGGCGGATTTCAGTCCTAAACGAAATGTCATCTTCTGCCTCCACTATTCCAATGCGACAAGGGACTCCCCCGGCCGAACCGATTGCTTTCCCAATTTCATACTAACTGGACGGCCCCTGGTGTAAAGCTTTTTCACCACCTAAGGCTGCGAAATCGATCATACGCATTTGAGCCCTGTTTTCCGCGGATCTGCGCGGTTTGCGGCCGATTTCCTGAGCAACCTCGTGTCGGGCCCCGGTCCAGTTATGACGGTGGTGGCAATCGTGAGGCGGTCGGCCAAAACAAAGCGAGCCGCCTTCCCCCAGGAAAGGCGGCTCGCTGGCCGTGCGCCATCGATCTGCGGCAATGATGACTTAGTTCCAGAAGGCTCCAATGCGGAAGGTGCCCACCAGGATGTTCCCAATCAACTCGCCCGGCCGGTATTCCAGCAGGATGAAGTCGCCCGGCTGGAATCCGAATTCTCTCCGATGGATCAAGCATGGCTCGCTTCAGATCGATCTCGATCGGCACCTGCTCGCCGCACAATTGTCGAAGGACAATGGCACGGGTGGCCGGAAAGATCGAGCCGATACTGCCGCCGCGAAACAGTCCGTTGTCGACCGAGCCCGCGTTACCGCCGACACTGCCACCGGCGATCGCCATCGCTTGCAAGATATCCACGTCGTAATCCCGCGGGATGGGCCACTGGCCCGAAGGCAGGAGCCCGCCCGTGTAGAACACCTCCGACTCTCGCGACCGCACAAACACGATGTCACCCGCGTTGAGGATAATATCCTCTTCCGACAGCTGGACGATCGGATCGTTCGGGCCGACTCGGAGGGGAATCTTGATGACGTTCGGCCGAGCCAACAACTGTTCCGTATAATTTGGATCCTGCATGCCGTTGATAAAGGTCTCACGTTCTTCCGCGGACGAGAAGGCACCCCTCAAGATGATGACTTCGTTCTTGGCATCATTGCCCGGCAACCCGCCCGTCTCGCTCAATGCGTGCAGCACGTCATTCTCATATGCTCGTAGTTCAATCGGATAGCTCATGCCGCGACGTGTCTGCCCAAAGGCCATCGCCATGGCCATATTCCGCGGATTGGCATTGCCAAACGTGGGTGAATTGGTCGTTTCGTCTTCTCGAACCACGAGAATATGATAGGTCCGTGGTTCCATCAGCGTGACAATGATGCGTTCGCGATCCGGTTTGAGAATTCGCTTGCGAATGTAGGCATTGCGGATCTTCTTCTCTGCCTGCCCCAATGTCAGACCGCGGACGTCGACTTCATTGACCAGCGGCAGCGAAACGGTGCCGTCTTCGCGCACCGGCACCGGATAGCCAATCGACGGTGGCAGGTTCTCGCCCGCTTCCGGAAAATGGACCGGGGGCGGCTCGTCCTTCGAACCGAGGACCCCTTCGATATAGACGCCCAGCACGTCTCGCTCATCCAAGCGATAGGCCTCGGGCGGCTCCTGCCGCAGGCGGAGGAAATTGATCGGCTCCTTATCGGTCCGAGACTCCGCAAAGCCGTCCCCGACGCAATAGCCAGGCACCGTGTGTCGGTAGATCGAACACCCGGATGTTCCTAACAGGAGCAACACGAGGGGGATCCCAAAAAAGTAGAGCTTTTGGCGGACCATCCTTGTTATTTCCTTTCGCATGTGCCGTGGGAATGTGCCTGGAGCTCCGCGAGCCGCGACTTCCAAGCTACACTCCGTATGTCCTATTCGCCGGCTTGCCCAACCACGGCTGGCGGAGGTTGGGTCTGCGGGTTGTGCCAATCGCCACGAACTTGTCGGTTCGTGAAGAGAGTCCGGTCATGCGGAAGAATCGGGTGCGCACGAACGATAAAACGAGAAAAAACGGAACGAGCCGCAAAGTCACACCTGGCTACCCAAATTAACAAGCGTGAAAATCTGGCCACTTGCTGCGGATCCGTGGGTCCCCCGCGGGCACGGCAGGCCATCCCCCGAGGAATCTTGGATGACCAGAAAACGACTGCTGCTGTTACTACCGGTGCTGGTACTGCTGGCCGTTTTCCTGGCAGGAAACAACGACTTGCGGCTGGTCGCCGAAAAGGGGGCGACGGCACTCGTCATGCCGTTCGGACTGTGCTGGCTGATTTCCCTTTTCTGCTGCTTGATTGCCTGGAAACGTGGCGAGCGCAGCCTGTTTCGTCTGGCCGCGCTGCTGTCCGTCATCCTTTACCTGGCGGGGAACGGGGTACTCGCCAAATGGCTGCTTCGCTCGCTGGAATACGAGTACCTGACCTGCCTGCCGCTCGATTCGGGAAATTACGACACCGTCATCCTGCTCGGCGGAGGGACCGGCACGCGACCTGGCAATTTGGCCGAATTGGGCTTTGCCGGAGATCGCGTGTTTCTGGCCGCCGAACTTTTCCATGCCGGAAAAACCAGACACATTCTCTGCACCGGTACGAAAATCGAACGGCTCGATCGGGGCGGATCGAATCCGGGCGAAGCGGCGATCGTGTTGCTGGGTCGCGTGGGAGTGCCGACCGACTGCCTGACTTACGTCGAAGGCCGCACGACCTCGGAAGAAATGCGTCAGCTGGCCTCGGTGCTGCCGGATAAACCGCGTGTGGGGTTGATCACCTCTGCCTGGCACATGCGCCGCGCGGTGCGACTGGCCCGCGCCGAAGGCTTGACCGTCCTCCCCCTGCCCGCCGACTTCCGCTCGCCGGTCGATATGACGCCCACTCTGTTGGACTGGATTCCCGATTCGTACTCCGCCGAAAGCAACCGGATCGCCTGCAAGGAATGGTTGGCATACTGCGTGGGCCGGTGATTCCGAGCGAGCCATCGCTCCCGCGAGCTTACAACGTGGCTGTGGCTTCCGGCCGCAGTCGACTGGGGCAAGATGCCCCAGCCTCACTCATCGAAACTTGACAAGACAACCGCCATTCAACGGTCGAGATTGCCGGCCAGCAACAGACCCTCCATGTCGGCATGAGCCAACCAGGCGTGCAGCACGGCCTGGAGAAAATCGAGCCGCGATTGGAAGGCAGTTCGTTGAGCGGTAAGGAGTTCCAAATAATTTCGTTCACCGGCCAGATAGCCGACTCGCGTTAATTCCAGATTGCGATTTGAGAGCGGCAAGATCTTTTCCTCAAAGCGGACGACTTGTCGGTAGGCGGCATCGAACACGCGGTAACGCTCGGCTAATTGCGATTCCAGCTGAAAGCGGATCACTCCCAACTCTTCCTCGGCCGCAATCAACTCCGCCTGGGCACGACGAATCCCACCCTGATTCCAGTCGAAGATCTGGATGGCCCGACTGACCGTCAAGCCGGCGATGGGGGAACTGGAGGCTTCATCGTACTGGACCGCCGCATTGACATGCACGTCCGGAATTTGCTCGGCGCGGGCCCGTGCCAACGCCCATTGGGCCTCCTGAATCCGCGTCTGTTGACCCGCCAGCAGGGGACTTAAATAGAGCAAACGATCAAGATCGGCCTGCCAATCATGCTTGGGTAGCGCAGCGAGCGCGTCGCCGCAGACCGAGTCGATCCGCAGTCCCTCAAGGCCCACCGACGAAACCAGCTGGCGGAGGGCGGCCTGGCGAGTCGCTTCGGCCGCAATCCGATCGTTGATCATCCGCTCTTTTTCCAATTCGGACTGCAGCAGATCAAACTCGGGAAGCTCACCCGCTTCGACCAGCCGCCGGGTCGAGTTGGCAAGCTCGCTGGAGATACTCACGAGTTGACGGACCGTCTGCAGTCGCTCTTGCGCCAGCAGTGACTTGAAGTGATTGACGGCGACCACGGTCATCACGCGCAATTCGGCAGCGGTGAGTCCTACCTCCTCGCGCTCGATGATCTGGGAAGTCACGGCCCGGTTTAGTCCCAGCTTGTTGCCGCGGACGAATTGCTGCTGCACATACAGTCCCTGCTGTCCGGCACGCCCCCCGTTGTTGATTTCCGACCCGACAAAGCCAAATGTGGGGTTCGGGCGCAGCCCCGATTGGAGCCACGCGCCGCGCGCCGCCGCGATGCGGGATTCCGCCAGTCGGAGCGCCGGATGATGCTGGCTGGCAAGCGACAGCGTGTCTTCGAGGTTCAAACAACGGGAATTCGCCGGCAAGACCTCCGGTTCGACTTCCGCCGAGCCCTCGCGGGTCCCTGAGCGACCGGCGTTCGGAGGCAACTCGACCGGCGGTGACGTGGACTCCGAAGCTGGCGTGCCTCCCGCCGCGAACGGTGCGGGTTGAGATGGCCTCAGCCAGTCGTCCGGCAGCCCGAGTTCCCCCGCCAGCACGCTCGGTGCGAGGATCGCCGTCAGCAGAAATATCGCGCAGATCGGGAATGCTGGCAATCTCATGCGTATCGGTCCGAAAGGAAGAGTCGACACGATCGCATCGACATTCCCGACGGGAGCTGGTCAGCAGGACCGAGCCACCCCCTCCGACCGCTGCAATCGTCATAACCGGACCCGGGATGGCTCGAGCAACGCCCCGTCCAGGTGGGGCGGGCCGAAGTTGGCGATACTCGAAGCCCTGCGGTAACCCTCGTCCCCCATGGCAATCTGACCCTCGCGCGAAATCGAGTCCGTCGGACGAATAAAGACGGACCAGCGACGTTCCCGTGAAACTTCGTTCGTCGGGTCAAAAACGGGTTTCTCAGGACGATGTCGTTACGTTGGAGCAACCGGCCCGGGCCGTGGGGGAGCTTCAGGCTGATGGGCCACGTAAGCAGCACGAAAAAAAGGCGACTCCGAACACATTCGGAGCCGCCAAAAAATCGTGTCGTGTGGCACGTGTCGGCAGTGGGTCGCCTCAACGCGCTCGTCGACGGCCAATCCCCCACAGGGCGAGCCCACAGGCCACCAGCAGGGAGAGCGAGGAAGGCTCCGGAACTGCCTGCACGAAGGCGTCACCGACATCGGCGCCAATCAGATCGGTCCGCGTCAGGAAATTCGCGAACTCGGGCGAAACGAGCAGGTCCCCTTGAACATCCAAAGCCGTGGCCGTGGCACTGAGGCTAGTTGGGGGGCCAACATCGAAGAGGATGGCCGCAACACCCACCGTGCTCTCGACAAAGAAGCCACTCGTCGTCGCGCTCACCCGGCCAGCGTCAAATCCAATTTTGAAGTTGCCCACTTCGACGGCGTCGTTGAAAAACACCGACCCTTCGTGCTCGATCGCGCCGGAAAACGTCCCCAGAAAGTCATCCGAATCGTAAGAGAACGTGGTCGGAAGCAGGGGCAGCGTGGCATTCCGCGGATTGATGGAAAAGGCGACGGAGTCGGCACCCAGGTTTCCGGGAGCAATCACCGCGGGGGAGACACCGGTCACGTTGAGTCCGACGGACGAGAGGGTCCCAGTGTCTAGCAGCACGCTGGTTTGACCACCGTTAATGTTGACGTCGACCGCAAGTCCTGGACGAAGCAGGCAAGCCACGATGACACTGAACAGGAACATGAAACGCGGTGGTGTGAATCGTGTGATCATCAAGTTGTACTCCCGAATTACAAGAAAGTAGACAATTGCGGTCCGGCCCGCCTGGTGGACGCGTGAGCCCATGGCGGCCGACCTGCTGAGTCGTGCAATTCCGCTAAGAGGGGAATGTGTTCATTGGCACTCACCTTTGCGTATGATCCGCTGCCCCGCATGCTGCAACTACATTTGACGCTTAACTACATTTGTAGTTAATGCAGTTTAACGACCGCCGCGGGTTTCGCAATGGCGGTGGCGAGAAAATTTTCGCGAGCCAGGAACGCCGCGTGGTCCGCACCCCGCGCTCGCCACGGAGGGTGGTGCGTCCCGCTACGTTGGCAGAGGACCGGAAAGAAAACGCGGTCTTAACGACTGTAGGTGGTCGCTGGGCAGATTTTGTGCGAGTCGCGACGGCCGACCGCCGCCCAGGAACCGGCAGAGGGCGTCGGCTCCATTCAAGCCAAAAAATGGGCTTTGAGAGTAATGTCCGTGCGGCATGGGGCAGCGCGTCGTGATGCGGCCCCGAGCGCTGGCTCCCGCATGGGGGCCGGGCCGAAAGGAGAACGACAGGCAAGATGCCTGTCCCGCCTGAAGAGGCGCCGCCCGGATTCGAACCGGGGATGGTGGATTTGCAATCCACTGCCTTAGCCACTTGGCGACGGCGCCAACTGGGTAGAAAAGTAGGCCATTCAATCGGAACGGTCAAGAGGAATAGGCGGATTGCAGAGATCGGCGAAAATCAGCTTGTCAGGCAATTTGTCGGCGGGCCGACCTCGCGGAGAGGGGTCAATTCTACGGCCCCTGCCGGTCGCCCCAGCCAGCCAGGCCGACGATTCGGGAATCGGCCGGCAGTCGGTTCAAGCAAACCGGCCGTTCGATTCGATGCTTTCCCTGCCGGATCAGCAAGAACTCGTGGTCAGGGAAGCGCCACATCCCCTGGCAGCGGCGGCGGCAGAGTCGTCGCTGATGCCTCTCGTGCGAAGAACACCCATCATGAAATTGATACCTTCGTGGCTGTCCCAATTGATCGGGGACGCCCAATTTGACGCCACCGTCGAGCGGATCGCCCGTTTTGCCGAGGAATCGGCCTGGCAACGTGTTCAGGTGACCGGATCGACGCTCGAACCATTCGCATTGCGTGGTTACCTACGAGCCCGCTCGGCGCTGATCATCCGCCAGCAAGTGGCCGCCGAAATTGGCTCGAAGTCGGTCTCGGCCAAGTATCGGCAGCGATTAACTGAGGCGGTGGGCGAGTTGCTGATTCGCATGATGACGCATCGATTGGCGGTGGCTCGTGTCACGACGACGCCCGTGCGCCGCGCTGCCTAGCCGCTTTCGCCGCGACCATACGACCGTAGGACGGCCGACGGTGACGGCGAACGCTCCCGACGGCAGCCGGGCGATCGACCTGGAATCGCCGGGACACTTGGGCCTGAAAGAAGGCTGGCGTCCTTCTCCGGGGCCTGGAGTCGGCTGGGCCTTCGGTGGGTGGTCGATGGATCGCACGGCCGCTTCACGCTTTTCGGGCAACCGAGATCATGGCCCCGCACCTTCCCTGCCCTGGTAGAATCGGGCCGTACCGTCCATCATGACGTTTCGCGTCTGGTGCTGCGCCGGGCGAGGTTCCACGTCCATCGTTGCCGCGGGGAGTTTTGACGGATGCCTGAGAAGTGTGATTTTGGCTTGATCGGTTTGGCCGTAATGGGCGAGAACCTGGCGCTGAACGTGGAGAGTCACGGCTATTCCATCGCCGTTTACAATCGCACGACCGAGAAGGTCGACGAATTGATCGCCGGCCGCGCGGCGGGCAAGAATTTCGTCGGCTGTCACTCGCTCGAGGAACTCGTCGACCGTTTGGCGACCCCTCGCAAGGTAATGCTGCTGGTCAAGGCGGGACCGGCGGTGGACGCGATCATCGAGCAGCTCATCCCGCTCCTCTCGCCCGGGGACGTGATCATTGATGGTGGCAACACCCATTATGCCGACACCGAGCGGCGGACGCGTCAAGTCGAGCAAGCCGGGCTGCTGTACGTGGGGAGTGGCGTTTCGGGTGGCGAGGAAGGGGCCCTCAAAGGACCTTCGCTGATGCCGGGTGGCTCGCCCGCTGCCTGGCCCTTGATCAAGCCCATCTTTCAATCCATTGCCGCCAAGGTCGGACCTCAGGCCGATATTCCCTGCTGCGAGTGGGTCGGACCTCGCGGCAGCGGGCATTATGTCAAGATGGTTCACAATGGTATCGAATACGGCGACATGCAATTGATTTGCGAAGCCTATGCGATGCTCAAGCTGGCACTTGGCCTGACGAATGATGAACTCTACGACGTGTTCGCCGAATGGAATCGTGGCAACCTCGACAGTTATCTCATTGAAATCACGCGCGACATCTTCAGCATCCCGGATGAGGGGGGCGAGGGATTCTTGATCGATCAGATCCTGGATCGAGCCGGCGCCAAGGGGACTGGGAAGTGGATGAGCCAGTTGGCGCTCGACCTGGGCGTTCCCAGCACCCTGGTCACGGAAGCCGTCTATGCCCGCAGCCTCTCGTCGATGAAGGCATCGCGGGTACGGGCAAGTCGGGTCCTGCAGGGACCCACGAACGATTTTGCCGGCGATCGCCGCGAATTTATCCACCAGGTCCGCGACGCGCTCTACGCCTCGAAGATTGTCAGCTATGCGCAGGGGTTCGTGCAGTTGCGGGCGGCTTCAGACGAGCATGAATGGTCGCTGAACTATGGTGATTGTGCCTTGCTTTGGCGGGGCGGTTGTATCATCCGCGCGAGTTTCCTCGACCATATCAAGGCGGCCTTCGACGTCGATCCGCGACTCGACAATCTCCTGCTGGCGCCCTACTTCACCGAGGCGGTCCACCGGGCACAATCGAGTTGGCGGAACGTGGTGGCCACTGCCGCCACGCTGGGGATTCCGGTTCCGGCATTCATGACGGCCCTCGCGTATTACGACGGGTTCCGCAGTGCCCGACTGCCGGCCAATTTGCTGCAGGCACAGCGGGATTATTTTGGCGCGCACACTTATGAACGCGTGGATCGCGAGGGCAGTTTCCATACCGATTGGCTCTCGTTGCGACGTGTCCCCCGCGATTGACGGCGGTCAATACCACCCCTCACTTTGACCGGCTCGATCCGTCGGGCGGTCCTCACGGAAACGCAGGCATGGCCACTTCCATCGTTATCTTCGGCGCCTCGGGCGATCTGACACGCCGCAAGCTGATTCCGGCCCTCTTTTCGCTGCATCTCAAGAAACGCTTGCCCGAAGGGACACGGATTATCGGCTCGTCGCGGACGACCTATTCGAGCGAGCAATGGCGCGAGCTGCTGGGCAAATCGACGGCCGAATTTCGCCCGCAGGAATTTGATGATGCCGTGTGGCATGAATTCGCCCAAAGAATTCATTACCTGCCGGTCGACGTGAATGACGTCGAGGACGTGCGGCGTCTGGGGCAGAGCCTCAGCGACCTGGAGCAGGGTCCCTCCGATCGCCTCTACTATCTGGCCACCAAACCTGAGCTGTACGGCACGATCGTGGAAAATCTGGGAGCCGCCGGCATGGCGGCCCAACATGACGGCTCGCGACGTATCGTGATCGAGAAGCCGTTCGGTCGGGATCTGAAGACGGCAGCGGCAGCTCAACGCGCAGGTCCATGCTGTCTTTGACGAGAGCCAGGTGTATCGGATTGACCATTACTTGGGTAAGGAAACGGTCCAGAATCTGCTCGTGCTGCGCTTCGCCAATGCGATATTCGAGCCGATCTGGAATCGAAATTATATCGATCACGTCCAAATCACCGTCGCTGAATCGGTGAAGGTCGGCACACGAGGAGAGTATTACGATTCGTCAGGGATCCTCCGCGACATGTTTCAAAATCATCTGTTGCAGTTGATGATGATCCTGGCGATGGAAGCTCCGGCCCAGTACCAGCCAAAACTCGTGCGCGATGAGAAGGTCAAGGTCTTGCAGTCAGTCCGCCGCCTGCGTGGCGGCGATTTCGCCAATGACACGCTACGGGGACAGTATGATGGGTACCGGGCCGAAGAGGGGGTCCCCGACGATTCGGAGAACGCAACGTTTGCGGTGATCAAACTGCATGTCGATAATTGGCGTTGGCAAGGCGTGCCGTTCTACCTCCGCAGCGGCAAAGCCATGTCGTGCCGGACCACGCAGCTGGTCATCCAATTTCGCGAACCACCCCACACGCTGTTTGGCGAATCGGACAGCCGACTCGGAGAGGGAAACCGATTGGTGATTCAAGTACAACCGGCAGAGGGGCTGCAATTGCACTTGCAAACGAAAGTTCCCGATCAAGGCATGAAGATCCGAGAAACCGACCTCGATTTTCGTTTTTCCAAGTTGCACGGCGAGATGCCTGATGCTTATCAGCGTCTGCTGCTCGACGCGATGAACGGCGACGCCAGCCTCTTCGCCCGCAGCGATGAAGTCGAATTGGCTTGGACCATCATCGATCCGATCATCGCTGCCTGGAATTCGCCGGCGGCTCCTCCACTGGAAAGTTACGAACCCGGGTATTGGGGGCCTCTTTCAAGCATCGAATGGATGCGGGATCAAGGTCGAGAGTGGTTCGACGTCTGCCCCGTGCTGGGATAAGAAGGTTGCCATCATGACGGTCGTGAAGCCAACTCGCCAAGCTGCCTTACCAGGCACAGCACCCCGCGAAATCCCCGCCACGCGTCCTTTGAAACTGGGCTCGGTTCACATCGGTTTTCCCGTGGTCCAAGCCGCTTTGTCCGGATACAGCGATTGGCCAATGCGGGTGATGGCACGTCGTGCAGGCGCGGCCTACGCCCTTTGCGAGGTGATGCTTGATCAATTCCTGGTGCAGGTCAAAGATCATCGACACAAGAACCGGCATTTCCTGCATATCAGTGACGAGGAACACCCCGTGGGCGGACAGCTGATGGGCGCTGAGCCGGAACAATTCGCGTCGGGCGCGCTGAAACTCGTCCAAGCCGGCTTTGATGTCATCGACATCAACTTTGGCTGCCCGGTCAAAAAGGTCGTCGGTCGCTGCCGCGGTGGATTTCACCTGAGTCAGCCGGACGTGGCGCTCGAGATCGTCCGCCGAACCAGGGATATCGTGCCGGACCAGATCCCGGTCACCGTGAAGATGAGGCGAGGCATCGATGACACACCGCTCAGCCGGGATCAATTCTTCACCATTCTGGACGGCGCGTTCGCGGCGGGGGTGGCGGCCGTCACGGTGCATGGACGTACCGTCAAGCAACGCTACATCGGTCCCAGCCGCTGGGCATTTCTGCGGGAAGTGAAACAACACATCGGGGAGCGCACCATTCTGGGCAGCGGCGATTTATTCTCCGCCCAGGATTGCCTGGACATGATGATGCAAACCGGCGTCGATGGAGTCACCGTGGCCCGGGGGGCAATTGGAAATCCCTGGATTTTCTCGCAAGCCCGCGCCCTCGCAAACGGCGACGCGTTGCCATCACCGCCACGAGTTCCCGAGCAAGCGGCCGTGATCCGGGAACATTACCGACTGGCCGAACAACTGTACGGCGCTCGCTGCGGGCCGTTGATGCGAAAGTTCGGCATCAAATACGCCTCCCTTCATCCCAACTTTGAGGAAGTCCGCACCGCGTTTGTGAAAGTCAAGGAGCAAGCCGACTGGCTGGCCGTCCTCAATCGCTGGTACCGAGACGATATCCCCGGCCGCTATCCGGGCCCCGACATCCACACCGCTCAGGGGTCCTGCGGGGCGGGTTGAAGCGTTTTCGAAACCACCCGTCTCCAGGGCAGCGGCTACTCAAATTCGACCGTCCACGTGCCTCCGTCAAATTCCACCACGTCGCCGGCGCAAAGTTGCGCCGTCGTCGTGTTTCGACCTCACCATTGACCTGGACCTCGCCCCCTTGAATACAGTGCTTCGCCTGGCCACCGGACTGGACGAGCCGCTGGGCTTTCAGAAACTGATCCAAATCGATCTTCGACTCGGCATCGGCGTCCACGGTCGGTGGCTGCGGCGGCTCGCTGGCCGGATCATCACCTGGTACCGAAAACGGTTCCGAATTCATCGCTGCATGCCTTTCTGAGGCGGATGGCGTTCGTAGGTGACGACTTTCCAATCACCATCTTCCTTCACGAAGTCGACAATAAAGAATATCGGTGCGGTCTGATCGCGGACGGTCCCCTTTTTTTCCGATCCGACGACGACCGCATTGAAGCTGGCCCGAGCGGTCGGCGGGTTGGCGTCCGTGGAGAATTCAACCTCGAGATTTCGTTTGACAGCCACTCGGTGGATCACCACACGACGCAGCGCATGCTCCGCGGTCGCACGCACGCCCTCCTGATAATGTGACACATGGCGGAGGACGCGGTCGAGATCATTCGATTCCACATCCGCCGCGATCGTGGCCAACGTGTTTTCAATCTCCTCCCGGGGGGTGACCACCCGTGATTCGATCAACAGCATCAACAGGGTAAGTACCCCCAGGCCGCCCGCGAGGTAGAGGAAGGCCAAGCGACCCGATTTGAGCAGCGCCGCCAGGCAGATAGCCACGGCCAGAATTCCCCCCGCCAGGATCGGCAACGGCTGTTCCAAGAAAAGCGACATCGTTACGCTCCCCTGCCCTCAAAGGGCCGTTCCGCCTTCTCAGGGCTGCCTGTGGCGGAGGCGAGCCAGGCGGCTGAGCCAAAAGCAAAAAGTGAGTATGAATAGCGAGATGGAAAAAAAGATGAGCAATGGTCGCAGCGTGAGCATCGCGTTGCCCGTCGTGGACAAGCGGGAATAGCCGCCGTGTGCCGAAATCGATTGCCCGGCACGCTCTCGAGCCTGAAACTGGCGCTCGATCTGAGGCTGCCGCCAACTGTATTTGGGCTGAGTGAGCAGCAGGGCCACCATGGCACCCACGATGAAGATCGGCGCCCAGAACCAAAGCGAGTCGGTCACGCGACTCTCCGCTTCAGGGGTACGAGGTTCGAGGCGTTCGTCGTGGGCGATCATGCCCAGAGTATACCCGGCACCGCAAGTTACGCGAAAGAAATCAGCGGAACCACCGGTTTGGCAACGGGCCCAAACCGTCGCGCGGCGTGAGACAGGCTTCTATTGACCGGTGCGCCGCCATGAAGCTTAGAACCCGGGTACCTTTCCGGCGTTTCTAGACGCGTCTCTGGAATCCAAGGGATCAGTGTCTGCACCGGGATCCATCGTGCAGCGTCAAGTGTCGGACTTCGGGTTGGTCAAGACCGTGGCTGTGGCTTCCAGCCGCAGTCGACTGGGGCAAGATGCCCCAGCCACGGTGAGCGAACCCCAAAATTGCAACTTGACGAAGCACTAGCCCGTCATTGGGATTCGTGGGATATGCCTGGTGATTGCGAACAGGCAGCATTGACAGGCTGGAAGCCCATCCCACGGCGGCCCTAGGCGCGCGGATGGAACTGGGCATGTACGCGTTTCAGCCGAGTCGCATCGACGTGCGTGTAAATCTGCGTGGTCGTGATGTTGGCATGCCCCAGCAGTTCCTGCACCTGGCGCAGATCCGCACCGCCGGCCAACAGATGGGTCGCGAAGCTGTGCCGGAGCGAGTGGGGGCTGATCGTGGGCGGAGCCCCCACTCGCAGCGCGTATTTCTTCACGATTTCCCAGATCGCTTCCCGCCGCAGTCGTCGGCCCCGCCGCGACAGAATGATCCAGGGAGGAGGCGTGGAGGCCTTGCCCGCCAACTCTGGACGCAGCTCGGAAAGATATGTACGGATGACTCCGACCGCCGTTTCGTTCAACGGCACCATCCGCTGCTTATCTCCCTTACCGTGACAGAGGCAGTATTTTTCGTCCAGCCATACGTTCGCCAACTGCATCTGCGAGACCTCCGAGGCACGGCATCCCGTGGCATACATCAGTTCGAGAAGTGCCCGATCCCGGACGCCAAAGGCATCGTGTTTTTTGGGGGCGTCCAGAAATCGAGCCACCATGGCCGGAGACATCACGTGTGGCACACGCTGCCATAATTTCTGCGTCCCCAGCAATTCGGCCTTGTTGTCCTTGAGTACGCCTTCCAATTGCAGGTAGCGGAAAAAAACCTTCAATGAAACCAGGTGTCGGGAAACGCTGGGGGGAGCCAGAGCTTGTTCCGACAGCCAGGCCGCATAGTCGGAGAGATCGGCGATCTTCAAGTCGGGAATGCGGCGACCGTCCAACCACTGGCGAAAATGCTCCAGATCGCGGCGGTAGGCCTCGGTCGTATTCCAGGCCAGATGGCATTCGGTGCGGAGATAGTCCAGGAACGAGGACGACCACTGCAAGGCGGAATCGCCATGCTTTTGCTTGATTTTCGACGATACGAGCTTGCGGCGACTGGGCATCCTACCGACTCATTCGACCCCGGCCTCGTGGGGACTGTACTGATTTCCGGGGCGCGGCACGACCGAGCGAAAGCCACCCCGGTCGTGCGGGTCGTATTGATTTCAACCTGCGAATGCAGTTTACTCGGGCCTGACTATCCCCTCAGTTTGCGAAGAATCCGAGACTCTGCCCAGATGAATATTCTTGTTACCGGAGGTGCCGGCTACATCGGCTCGCACGCGTCTCGCCTGTTGCACACAGCCGGACACGACGTCTGGATCCTTGACAATCTCGTCTATGGCCACCGACAGGCCGCACTCCCTGGCCGGCTGATCGAGGGCAACGTCGGGGATCGAGCCTTGGTCTCCAGCCTGCTGCGAGAGAAGAAGATCGAGGCCGTAATGCATTTCGCGGCCTTCGCGCTGGTGGGCGAATCGGTGGAGAAGCCGCATATTTACTACCAGAACAACGTAGTCGAGCCCCTGGGACTGCTGGAAGCCATGCGAGACGCCGACGTCCGCAAGTTTGTCTTTTCCAGCACCACGGCGACGTATGGTGTGCCGAAGACGATCCCGATTACCGAGGCCGAACTGCAGTTGCCCATCAACCCGTACGGATTCAGCAAACTGGTGATCGAGCAGGCACTGCGGGACTATGCCCACGCCTACGATTGGGCATTTGCCGCCCTGCGCTACTTCAACGCCGCGGGGGCCGCCGCGGATGGCACCATCGGCGAGGACCACACGCCCGAATCGCATCTGATCCCCATCGTCTTGCAGGTGGCACTCGGCCAGCGGGAGAAGATCATGATCTTTGGCGATGACTATCCGACGCCCGATGGCACTTGCATTCGCGATTATATCCACGTGGATGACCTCGGTTCCGCACACGTCAAGGCGCTCGATCGTCTGGAAGCGGGCCAGGGCCTGCAACTGAATCTCGGCACCGGCAAGGGACATAGCGTGTTGGAGGTCATCGAGGCCTGTCGCCAAGTCACCGGGCATCCGATCCCGTCGGAAATTGCGCCTCGTCGACCGGGTGACCCTCCCGCATTGGTCGCCGATGCAACGCTGGCGCGGCGGACCCTCGACTGGCAACCTCACTACGTGACGATCGATGCGATCGTGCGCACGGCTTGGAATTGGCACCAGTCACACCCGCGCGGCTATCGGACCTAGGGGCGACCTTCGTGATCCGTCACCACGCGGTCCCGACATGCAAAACATCATTGTCCACAAGCCGTACGTCTATATCCCACCTCATCGGGGCAATTGGTGGCCGGCTTTCATTCAACGGTTTCGGCTGATCGACCGCTGGCTGAAGAAGAGTCACGGGGTCGTGGGCTGGGAAATCGTCCATGCCAAGCGACTGCGTGTATCCCTCGACGCGGGGCACGGCATTTTAATCGCGCCCAACCATAGCCGCCCCTGCGATCCCGTGGCGATCGGTTGGCTGGCGCGAGAGGTCGGCACGCACGTGTTTGCCATGGCGAGCTGGCATCTGTTCCAGCAAGACCGCTTGACCGCCTTCGCCATCCAGAAAATGGGAGGCTTCAGCGTCTATCGAGAAGGGATCGATCGGCAAGCCATCAATGAGGCGATCGATATCCTGGCGGCTGCGGAACGGCCACTCATCATCTTTCCCGAGGGAGGAGTGACGCGAACGAACGACCGCTTGCACGCGTTGCTGGAAGGCGTCGGCTTCATTGCCCGCACGGCGGCCAAGAAACGAAGCCGACAGACACCCAGTGGACAAGTGGTGATCCATCCGGTCGCGATGAAATACCTGTTTGCCAGCGACATAGAAAAGTCGCTTGATCCGATCCTCACGGATATCGAACATCGACTCTCGTGGAGACCGCAACGGAGCCTGCCCCTGGTCGATCGGATTACCAAGGTGGGCCTGACCCTGCTGACCCTGAAAGAAATCGAACATATGGGGCGGCCTCAGCAAGCCTCGTTTCAGGATCGCCTGCAGAATCTGATCAACCATCTGCTGGATCCCCTGGAGGAAGAGTGGCTGGGCAAGAAACAAACAGGGGGCATCATCGCCCGCGTAAAAGCGCTACGGATGAAGATCGTGCCCGATCTGGTGCGGGGGGAACTGTCCCCCAACGAACGCGAACGAAGAATGCGACAACTGGAAGATCTCTACTTGGCCCAGCAAGTCGCCAGCTACCCGCCCGATTACCTGACGAGCCAGCTTTCGGTCGACCGGTTACTGGAAACCGTCGAGCGTTTTGAAGAAGACCTCACCGATGAGGTCCGCGTTGCGGGATCGTTGCAAGTCGTGATGGAGGTGGCCGAAGCCATTTCCGTGCCGCTCGATCGAGATCGCTCCGGCGACAGCGATCCGCTGGTGCGGGCCATCGCCGAGTCGCTTCAGACGATGCTTGATCGGCTGGCCGAGCGGTCGCGACCCTACGACGGGCAACCGGCCGATGGATAAGCCGTCCTCTTGCTGGAACAACCTGTGGATAGGACTCCTGCTGTTTCTTTTGGGACTGAGTCTGCGGGCGCCGCAAATCTCAGCCAGCCTCTGGCTGGACGAACTGCATACCGCCTGGACGATCCGCGACGGCGTCGCCGCGATCCCATTCCGAGCCCGGCTGGGAAATCAGGAACCGCTTTATTTTCTCTTGCCTTTGGTCGCGACCAGGATTGGGGGCTGGAACGAAGCGGCCCTGCGGATGCCCTCGCTGCTGGCGGGCACGCTCTTCCCCGTCTGCGTGTTTGGCGTGGGAACCCGGCTGCTGGGCTGTCGGTCCGCGGCGCTCGGCGGAGCCTGCTTGGCCGTGATCGATTCCACCAACTTGTTTTACTCGATCGAAGCTCGACCCTACGCCGTCGTGCAATGGGTCGCGCTCGGCCAACTGGCGGCTTTTCTGCTCTGGATTCGTCTGGGGGACCAAGACTCACCCGAAATCAGTCGGCGTTGCGGTTGGCTATGGTGCCTGCTGTCCCTGCTGCTGTTTCATCTTCACTTGACCACGGCACCGCTCGTCTTGTCCCAAGTCGCGGTGGCGAGTTGGTTCCGCTGGCGGCGGGGTGCAACCGGACCACCACAGTTGGGCCGCATTCTGTCGATGACCGTCATCGGTAGTCTGCCAGCGCTGGGGCTCGTGCAGTTTGTGATCGGACGCAGGATGGCCTGGGCGACGTTCGTACCTCTACCAGGGCTACGCGAAACACTTACCGTGCTCCCCTTCGGTCTGTTTCTGGCGTTGCCGTTGATCCTGCTCGCCATCACCGACCGGCTGCCGCGGGAGAGCAGGCATCGGTCCATCGTGGACGACCGGCGCCGTCGCAACCGGGACACGGCGATGACGTGCCTGCTGATCCTGTTTATTTTTCTGACGCTCGCCTGGTGCCTCACGCGGCTGGATATCGCCCGGCTGTACTACCGCCGCTACTTGTTCTGCGGCACCGCCTGCCTGACGATGGCCGGGAGCAGCATCCTGGCTCTCATCAATCCGCGGTTTCGACGCGTCGCGGTGATCCTACTGATGGTCGTCGCGATCCTCACATCGCGACCCCTGTCCCGGCTGATAAGAGACCGGCCGCTTATCGTGCGGGCGGATGAGGATTCGGCGCGGACTGTGCGCGTACCTGCAGCAGCTTCCGTCGCGGCCCGTGGTGGTGGACGCGGGCCTGATCGAATGCGACCCGTCGGCTGGTAAGGCGCCGTTTGACCCAACGCCGGCGGAAGCGTTACGGTTCGACGCGTATTGCTGCCTGCCTCTGACCGGCTTTTACGCGCTGCCTGACTGGGCCCGCACCCCCATACCGGCGAGTTGCCAGCGGGGCGAGACCGCGGGATTCCCCCACGGTCCCTGCTGGTACGTCTGCCGTCGTCCTCCCGCTGAGGCCACCGTGCGGGCCTGGGGACTGGGGCCCGAGCCTCTCGCCCAATTCGGTCGAGTCCAGCTTTACGCTGGCAGCTAGAAAGAACAAGAAAGGAGGCAAGTCTACTCTCTTTGGGAGAAAAGATTTGTTTCGAAATCGTCGTCCCCGTCATTCTTCTCTCACAAGGGGCTTCGTTGGACCGCGAGCCAGAAGAGTCCGCCAGGGACAACGAACCACTCCGCGATGACGAAGCTGGCGGGCTCTGGCGGCGTGCGCGTTTCTTCGCGTGTTCGGTCGTCTGGGCGAAACGCGCTTCGTTGGACCGCGAGCCAGAAGAGTCCGCCAGGGACAACGAACCACTCCGCGATGACGAAGCTGGCGGGCTCTGGCGGCGTGCGCGTTTCTTCGCGTGTTCGGTCGTCTGGCGAAACGTGCTTCGTTGGACCGCGAGCCACAAGAGCCCGCCAGGGACAACGAACCACTCCGCGATGACGAAGCTGGCGGGCTCTGGCGGCGTGCGCGTTTCTTCGCGTGTTCGGTCGTCTGGGCGAAACGCGCTTCGTTGGACCGCGAGCCAGAAGAGTCCGCCAGGGACAACGAACCACTCCGCGATGACGAAGCTGGCGGGCTCTGGCGGCGTGCGCGTTTCTTCGCGTGTTCGGTCGTCTGGGCGAAACGCGCTTCGTTGGACCGAGCGAGCCACAAGAGCCCGCCAGGGACAACGAACCACTCAGCGATGACGAAGCTGGCGGGCTCTGGCGGCGTGCGCGTTTCTTCGCGTGTTCGGTCGTCTGGCGAAACTGCGGCACGCCGCCGAAGAATGCCGCTTGCATCCGCCGAGCCCAAAACGTCAACACAGGCATTCTTCTCTGGCTCGCGGTCTAACGACGCCGCCGCGTTTCCGGGCGAAACTGCGCTTCGTTGGACCGCGAGCCAGAAGAGCCCGCCAGGGACAACGAACCACTCCGCGATGACGAAGCTGGCGGGCTCTGGCGGCGTGCGCGTTTCTTCGCGTGTTCGGTCGTCTGGGCGAAACGCGCTTCGTTGGACCGCGAGCCAGAAGAGCCCGCCAGGGACAACGAACCACTCCGCGATGACGAAGCTGGCGGGCTCTGGCGGCGTGCGCGTTTCTTCGCGTGTTCGGTCGTCTGGCGAAACGGACGCCGCGAATGCCGCTTGCATCCGCCGAGCCGAAACGTACGGCACTTCGGTCGCGTGGATCCTGGCGCGAGCCAGAAGAGTCCGCCAGGGACAACGAACCACTCCGCGATGACGCAAGCTGGCGGGCTCTGGCGGCGTGCGGCGTTTCTTCGCGTGTTCGGTCGTCTGGCGAAACGCGCACGCCGCCGAAGAATGCCGCTTGCATCCGCCGAGCCCAAAACGTCAACACAGGCATTCTTCTCTGGCTCGCGGTCTAACGACGACGCCGCGTTTCCGGGCGAAACTCGGCTCGTTGGACCGCGAGCCAGAAGAGTCCGCCAGGGACAACGAACCACTCCGCGATGACGACAGCTGGCGGGCTCTGGCGGCGTGCGCGTTTCTCGCGCGCGGTTCCGGGCGAAACGCGCTTCGTTGGACCGCGAGCCAGAAGAGTCCGCCAGGGACAACGAACCACTCCGCGATGACGAAGCTGGCGGGCTCTGGCGGCGTGCGCGTTTCTTCGCGTGTTCGGTCGTCTGGCGAAACGCGCACGCCGCCGAAGAATGCCGCTTGCATCCGCCGAGCCCAAACCGTCAACACTGGCATGCTTCTCTGGCTCGCGGTCGAACGACGCCTGCACGTTCCTGTTCACGATCGATACAGGTTCAGGCTGCTGCGGTCACCGATCCGCTGGAAGAGATCACGGATTTGAGCGTACGCTTGCGTCAGGCCGAGGGAATCATCCCCGGCGTGACCGGCAGCGCCCAGGCGATAGAAGTGAGGCACACTCAGCACGAGTCCGCACGCGTTGGCATGCTCCTGCCCGACCGGCGATTGCATCGAAACCGCCTCGATGACGGCACCCTGCTCGGTCTGCAGTACCAACGACGCTTCCCCGCGATGTGCCTGCCCACCCGTGGCATCGATCACCGCGGAAACCCGCCATCGCGTTGAGGTGGTCGCGGGCGAGCCAGTCTCACTAGCCAGCAATTCGAACCGATCAGGCTCCGGATGATCGTCGTCCACCGCTTCCCACGCCGACTCGTCGAAAGTCAGCTGCGTTACCGATAAGACTTGTGTCGGACACAGCAGAGAATCCGCCACCAGGTCCGATGCGGCCAAGGGGATCAAGTAGCGGCCCAGCCAATCTCCGACCATGAGTAGCTCGGTGTCGGCGGGTGGCAGAAAGCTCTCGTCCTGCGCTTCGAGTGCCTGAAGTCCAAGTGACGTCACACACTGGGAAAAAGGTGCCCAGAGAGGCTGATCGGCCTGCGGACGCAGCGACGCGCCGACTTCCTGCTGCTCGAAAAGGTGCACGCGATAACCGAGAAAGCGGGCGTAGAGCGCGGCTTCCACGCCTACGGGGCCGGCACCGATGATGCCGATACAGGCAGGTGGTTCTAGAGCAGTCATCGACGATTCGTTTCCTGTGGTTACCGAGCCGTTACTTTCGTGTGACCGAAAAGGGCCGCAGGTCCAACGCGGGCGGCTGCCCTTCCATCACGTCGGCCAGGAGCTGTGCGGTCGCCGGCGACAGCGCAATCCCCGCACGAAAATGCCCCGTGGCGACAAAGCCACCCGGCAGATGAGGCACCGCGCCCAGAAACGGCCAACCGTCGCCCGAGGCGGGCCGCAGTCCCGCCCAGGTGGCCTCTACCGTAGCTCTCTCCAGCTCGGGCAGCAAGGAGCAGGCAAATTGCTGGATGCCGCGCAATCCGTCCGCCGTGGTCGTTTCCACAAAGCCCGTGTCTTCGACCGTCGAGCCAACATACAGTCGGCCATCGAGGCGCGGCACAATGTAGTTCGGCCCTTCGTTCAAAACGCATCGCAACCGTCCGGGTTCGGCACGGTAGAGTACCGCCTGACCTCGCATCGGTTCGACGTGCAAAGGCAGCCCCAAGGCGTGGCCGAGTCGGCCACTCCAAGCTCCCGCCGCAATGCAGAACTGTCTCGATCGGAGCGTGGTCTCAGGGAACTCAAATCTCCAGCCGTCACCGTCCCGCGCCCAGTGGGAGAGCGCGGCGTGTTCGAGCATTTCGACGCCACGCGCCCGACAAGCGGCCTGCAGGGCGCGCAAATAGCGAGGCGGGCGCAGTGACCACTCGTCGGGAAGATAATACGCGGCGAGGATGCGTCCCCTGTCGATGGCCATTCCGAGTGCCGCTTCTCGACGGCTGAGATCCGATAGCGTCATCGCTTCCACGCGGACCCCCGTGGCCTTCCATTCCACGACCGACGTTGCCAGGGACGCCCGTTCCCAGGGACGCGTGGCCAAGTGGATGCCGCCCGACGTATTCCGTTCGATCGCCAACCGGCTTTCGGATTCGATGGCCGCCAACCATGCTGGCAGCAACCGCCGGCTTAACGCGTGCAGTTTGTCCAAGGGGTCCAGGTGGGGAGAGTCTTCCAGGGCGGGAGCAGGCAGAATACCGGCCGCCGCCCACGACGTCTGCTGGCCCATCCGGCGTGCGTCGACGACACAGACACGATACCCGCGTCTCGCCATTTCGTAGGCGATGCCAAGTCCGATGACGCCACCTCCAAGCATCGTGCAATCAAACGATTTCATCGCGTCTACGCCGCAAGGTGCTGAGCTGCATCGGCTCGTCAAGCGGCGGTCCCATGGGTCGGTGTCGGGGCTTGTCGGATTTCATTTCCAGTGGCAGCCGGGTAACGCAGCGGCATTCCAGAGGCAGTATAGCTGCCCATTCCGTCGACTCGCACCCGGTGGAAACTCCCAGGACGGGCACGTCCCACGACGCTGGCAGCTAGATAAGCCACTGGGTGCTGGGAGATTTCGGTCTTGCTTATCCGGGGTGGTCGCCATTATCACTCTCCTCCGCGTGGGGTCGGCTTCCAGCCTGTTGATCGTTGAGAGCGACAGCCCACAAACCGTGGGCACCGCGAGGGCACACCAAGACACCGGGACACAACAGTGATGAACCAGATTGCATCCTCCATTCTGATCTTGTCGGCATCGATTTGCGGCTATGCCGCGGCGGTCCGGCCCGCGGCCGACGGGCTTGGCGGGCTCATGAGCCTGATCGGTGTCGGGTTGGGGTTGTGGGGCGGTCTGGCCCTGGTCACGTCGATCACTCGCGAGACGTCGCTGGAACTGGAAGCAGCCGATTTGGACGCATGGCGGGTCCAGCGGGGCCACGCACCGTCCCGCGAGGCGATTTCTCGGCCCGAATCTGCTTTGCCCGCATCCGCCCGTGATGGCCTGCGACTGTCGCCGGAAACGAGTGCCCAGGTCTCGCTGGCCGCGAACGCGCATGGTCAATCTCGATCGGATTTTGTGGACGAGGTACTCCGCCGCCACTTGCCTCGGTATACCCATCGCCGGGCGGCGTAACCGATGGCCAAGGCCGGACCCTCAAGCCGCCGGACGGTGACCGACCGTGCGTTCCCGCAACCAGGCGTCGGAAACAAACCGCTTCAAGAAGGATTGTAGGCATTGTTCGGCGGGCTCCCTCCGGCCCGACGCTCGATCGGCACCAGTTCGATCGACGAGCCCCGACCAGGTGAGTTCGACCTGCCAGTCTTGCTCCTGAGAAATGGCGTTAACGCGTTCCATGATCCGCAAGGCCCAGGCGGCACCAAAGGCGTTGCGAAAGTCCACCCAGGCGGCCTCGACGCCAGGCGGCCGCCTGCGGCGTCTGAGTCCCCAGGCCACTCCCCACAGCGCCAAAAGCAGCAGCATACTGCTGACGGAAGGGTTCGCCGAGGTGCGCCGCAGTAGCGGTAAGTGAGGCATCAACAGCGAGACCTGAGCCAGGGCGACGAGCAGCGCCGGCAGGGCGAAACGCGTGGGCAAGTGGTTCGCCAGCCCCACGAAAACGAGCAGCCACAGGAACCAGCCGCGGGCATCGTGGATTTGCAGCCCACTCCGCTGCAACCAGAGAGACTCGGCTGCCGGTAGCGCCAGTACGACCCACAGGGACGCCACAATCAAGTGCCAGGCGCGATGCTGCGGCCGCTTGGCGCCCAGCAGGCACACAGCGGGGCACAATGTCAAAACGGCCGCCATGTAGTCGAGTGCTGCCTGACCTGTCGTGGGCGGATCGCCTGGGATGACCGGGCCGTGCCGGCAGAGTAAAGCGAGCAGGCTCCCCAACGCCCACCACCAGGGGCCGATCAGGGTCGTCCCTCGCAGATAGCGGTATCCGATCCAGACCAGCAGCATGATCGCTACCGAAACCGTCACCATACTCCCGCTTGCAAAAGACATCGCCCGTCCTGCCATCTGGATACCGCCGCACCGTTCGCCCACGCGATGTATCCACGCTGCGACCCGCACTGGCTCCTGAGAATCGCGCTGTCCGGCACAATCCGTCGTGGGAGTGCCAAAAAGGGATAAAAAATCTGGCTGGCCATTTGCCCATCTCAGGGGGAGAGGGCATCTTTCAATGATATGTTGCCCCCCGGTGCGCCCCAAATGCGCCGCAAGTGATAACCTACCCACCCCCACGACCTCGGACGGTCGCTCACCTTGAGTGATGCAGAATCCCCACGCGATTCTGCCCTACCGATCACCTCACTGACAAGGAGTCAGGTTCATGAAGTCTTATATGATGCCCCTAATCACCGTTGCGCTGTTTGCCGTAAGCACGGCTTCAGCCCAATACGGCTACAACGCCGGCGTCGCGAACTACGGTTCGTACGGCGGCTATGGCGGCTGTGGCAACGGTTTCGATTTTGGTTTTAACTACAACAGTTGTAATTTTGCCGACTCGCTCTGGACGGACTACTGCAACGGCGGCCCCGGCCTCGGGGCACGAGGATGTGGTCATGGCGGTTCGGGCTTTGGCGGTTGCGGATATGCCGGCTGTGGTTGGGCAGGCGGCGGTCATGCCGGTTGCGGACATGGCGGGTGCGGTCATAGCGGAGCCTTGCGGGGCATGTTGTCGCGGCGACCGCTTGGCGGGGGCGGCCATGGCTGCTGCCATCGGGGTCGTCGCTCGGCCGGAAACTGCGCGGAAGAGGTCGGCTGTGCGGACAACTGCGAGGCGGACTGTGGATATGCGGACCCCGCAGTACCGGGCTGTGGATATAGCAGCACCGGCTGCGCCGCGACGCCGGACTGCGGTTTTGCCAGTTCGGCCGGATGCGGTTGCGCCCCGACTGGTTGTGGCGGTGCTTGTTGCGGCGGGAACGAATACTGGTGGTACGGCTACGGCACGCCCCGGGCTTGTGGGCGACTTGGTCATGGCTGCCATGCCCGACAGGCGGGGTCGGTCGCTTGTGCGGACGGGGGTCGCCAGTCAGGGTTTGGCGCCCGGCAGGGTTGTGGCGGCCATCAGGGATGCCTGCATCGTTTGTTCGGACGAGGCCGTCATCACTTGGCCCGGAACTCTTGGGTGGGTGGCGGACCGCTAGACAATTGCGGACTCGTCGCGGCCTATGAATTCCCCGGTTCGTGCGTCGACTGCAGCTTCGGCGGGTGCGGCGATCTCGGCGGCTATCCGTCCCCGGCACAAAATCCGGCCGACGCGATGTATGGCGCGCCCTCGACGATGCAACCCGAAGTCAGCCCCGAGAATAGCGATCCGGCGTTTGACGCCGATGACAGCTATTCGCCGCTCGACGATGACTCGTTCTCGAGCCCCTCGGACGACGACGTCGAACCGTTGCCCGGCGCGGGCTCGGACGACGCCTAGTCGATCACCTTCCGCGACTCTGCCAACATCACTTCTCAAGAGGTGGCCATCAGCCACCTCTTTTTTCATGTCCGCTACTCGATTTTCGTGGAGCGAACCGGCATTATTCTGATTGACCGAAGGCAAAACCAAGCTAAACTACGCGGACCTTGAGGACGCGTTCGCTGACGAGCGAAGTCCAAAACGCGTCCGATCGGGAACCTGGATATCGTGTACTGCCCGCAAAACATCTTGTGGTCCGCATCGTGGGTGGCGAGCGACCGTCGATTATCACCGTTTCTTGTGAGGTGACACTAATGATCTTGAATCGAAATTCGGCATTGGCGGCCATGAGTTGGCTGCTTGTCTCCGCGAGTTGGCTGTCCGCCGGCACCAGCTATTTTTATGTGGGCCTCCCCCTGGGAGATTTTTTCGACGAGTCCAATTGGAACTCGGCGGCCGACGGTTCAGGCATCGCGCCACCAGCCGGAGCCATTGATCCCGGCGTCGCCATTGGCGAGGCCCTGATCATTGATGGTGACAACGTATCCGCCAATGGTACGGTCGAGTTGGCCGGCAGCCTGATGGTCCAGCCTCTCTCTTTTCTGGACATCAATTCGGGAGGCGGGCTCGAAGTGTTAGGAACGGCTTCATTCTCACTCAATGCCGCCACCCTTACGGTCCTGGGCGGTGCTACCAGCCAAGTCGATTTCAACGCAGGCTCGAATGTCTCGATCAGCGATGGTTCCATTACCGCCGAAGATGACATCTTCATTCGTGGCAGTTTTTCCTCCGTCAACGGCATCTACGAATCCCTCGCTGACGACATCGAAGTATGGGACGGCAGTTCGGCGACGATTAGCGATTCCTCGTTCACGGTTGCCGATAGCCTGATTCTCCGTGCCTCGAATTCTTCGATCACACGATCGAATTTTAGCGTCGCGGGACGCATCGGTATCGAGGCTAATCACGTGACGGTGGTTGATACAGTCATGGCGGCCGTGAGTGATCTGGAAGATGTCTTCACATCGGGTCCGGTGACTGGCACTCTCACGATAGATGGCACCTCCGTTTTTTCAGCGGATCAAGTTCAGGAAGGTGTTTCGCTGATCATCAACGATGCGGCCATCGCTACGCTGACAAACGAGGACGCCGCTGATCAGCCGACCTGGATTACGGACGGTTCCCTGGTCACCCTGAATTCGACGGACGCCACGCTAATCCTGCTGAATAACCAATCCGAAGACGCCCGCATGTTCGTTGTCAATGGATTGAACGGGATGACATACGCCCAGGCTCCACAATCCTTCCTGCCCAGCGATTGGAACGGCACCGACGCCGTGACCTTGCGCACCGTGCCAGAACCGGTCTGCCAGTTATGGTGTTGGCTCGGCGGATGGCTGGCCATCGCCACCGCAGGACGCAGACGTCCCGATTAACGCAACTCGGGGGGTGGTCTCGTCATAACTTCTCAAACTGGAAGGTAAGCGCCGTGGCTCCGATCAATTTGAAGTTGGCAAGGCGGCACGACAAACAGGCGTGCAAGCGATCAACAAGCCATGGCCGGCGAGCCAGTGTGGAATGGCTGGAAGAACGACGCCTGCTGGCGACTTTTATGGTCAACAGCCTGGCAGACACAGGGAGCGGCTCACTCCGCGAGGCCTTACTGGCGGCCAACGCCGCGCCCGGCCCGGACAACATCGTTTTTCAGGCCGGCCTGAGCGGCAACATCTCACTCTCCACCGGAGAATTGCTGATCACCGATTCGGTAGCGATTTCGGGTGCGGGAGCGGCTATCACCGTGGATGGAAGTAAGGCGACCAGGGTCTTCAATGTCGACGATGGTCTACCCGGTTTGATCGATGTCGTCTTCAATCAACTCACGATCACCGACGGCGACGCTCTGCGGGGCGGCGCCATTCGCAATCGCGAAGGATTAACCCTCCGTTCGTCCATCGTAAGCGGCAGCGCCGCCGAATACGGAGGGGGTATCGAGAGTATTGATGGAGCCACGTTGCGACTGGAGCAGTCTGCCGTCTCGGGAAATTCGGCGACGTATCGAGGCGGCGGGATCTACAGTTCCACCGGCGGAAGCGTCACGCTGTTCGAATCGACTGTTGATGACAATTCCGCCGGCACGCAAGGAGGCGGCATCGTCAGTGGCCCGGCGACCATCCTGCGTATTGAGTCCAGTCAGGTTCTCACGAATACCGCGACCGATCGGGGTGGCGGGATATACGCGGGGCGGCTTTCGACCGCCTACGGGGCGCAGGTCACGATCACGCAGAGCACGATATCGGGCAACGTGGGCGACGATGGCGGCGGCATGAACGCCGGCCCCGGTACCGTGCTGACCGTCGCTGATAGCTTTCTCACGGACAATCAATCGAATGACCGGGGCGGCGCCCTGCATATTTCGGCATTAAGCTCCGGTTACGAAACGCGAGCCGACATCACCAATACCCTGATCAGCGGCAATTCCGCGATCGATGATGGGGGAGCCATCGCCTCGGGGACTGGCGTCACGCTGAATGTCACCGACAGCACGATTCAAATGAATTCGGCCACAAGTCGAGGCGGCGCACTTTACATCTCAGGGACAAGTTCGCCGTTTACTTCTTTTGCCGACATCACGCGGACCACGATCCGTCAAAACTCGAGTGATGATGATGGGGGTGGCATCCATGCGGGCTCGGCCACGGTACTGAACATTCGGGACAGCTCGATCACCGAAAATTACGCGTATGACAACGGGGGCGGAATGCGCGTGACAGGTTTCGGCAGTGCCGCCTATCCCAACGTGACCACGATCACGGGTTCGACGATCAGCGGAAATACCACGAACGATCGCGGTGGCGGCATCTACAATGGCTCGGCCACCACCACCACGATTGAGGA
This sequence comes from uncultured Planctomycetaceae bacterium, assembly GCA_963700865.1. GTDB lineage: Bacteria > Planctomycetota > Planctomycetia > Pirellulales > Pirellulaceae > CAVOGJ01. The sequence continues at coordinate 60,263 of CAVOZC010000001.1, forward strand.
TTCCACCGTGAGTGGAAACGCTGCCAAGGCCGATGCCGGGGGACTCGCCGTCCTCTTTGGCGGTTCGGCAATCGTCCGCCGCAGCACGTTTTTCGGAAATCAGTCGGACGGTCGCGGCGGTGCGATTGAGGCCGACGGCTCGAGTTTGTCGATTTTCGAGAGCACTATTTCGGGGAATACCGCGGCCACCGAGGGAGGCGGTGTGGCACTCGAGAAGGCTCAGGGAACCAATTATCTGTTGATGATCTCCGGCAGCACGATCACCAATAATCTGGGCGACACCTATGGGAGTCTCTTTCCATCCGGGGGAGGCATCTACGCCAGCCAGTATGCGGACCTGATCTTGAGCGGCTCGATCGTTGCCGGCAATCGCAATGCGGACGGCTCGACGCCCGATATCCTGCACGCGTCGTCGGCCATCCAGGCTCGCTACAACCTGATCGGTGACAACACCGACTTTCCGCAACTACCCGAAGCCAATCCGGATGCCGACGGGAATTTCGTTGGCGGCCCGATCGGAGGCGTCATTGATCCGCTGCTGGGACCGCTGACGGACAACGGAGGCCCCACGCTCACGCATTTGCCTCTTAGCAACAGCCCGGCCATCGATCGAGGCGATCCCAGCGTTGTGTCGGGTACCGACCAGCGAGGTCTGAACCGCGTGTTCAATAACCGCGTGGACATCGGTGCTGTCGAAGTTCAACCGACCTTGCCCGATGGCGATTTCAACGATGACGGACTCTATGATTGCGCCGATATCGATGCCTTGACTGAGGCCATCAGCCTGGGAACCAATCCGCCAGCGTTCGACCTGAACGGCGACATGCTCGTCAACCTGCTGGATCGGGATACCTGGCTGTCCGCAGCGGGCAGCGTCAATCTGGGCCCGGGGTTGGCGTACCTGCTGGGTGATGCCACACTCGACGGCTTCGTCGACATCAGCGACTTTAACCTCTGGAATAGCAACAAATTTTCGATGTCCGCCGCGTGGTGCCGAGGTGATTTCGACGCGAGCGGTAGCGTTGACGTTTCGGACTTCAACAGCTGGAACGCGAACAAGTTCCGCTCGTCATTCACCTTCAATGTTCCACCACCCACCGACACGACGGAGCAGTACCGACAGGACAACCGCATTGGCACTTCCGCGGCACGAGCCGATCAGTCACTCGTCACGGAACTTGATCGTGGTCGCCTTGCCAACGACGATAGGGCCCGCGAGCCTGTGGCCCAGGTATCACGCGGCGATCTGGCAACCGTCCGCCGAAGACGGTTTGGTATGCAAGAGCCTGCCTCCGCCCAAGCGGTTGAGCTGGGGGACGCAGACAACATTCCCCAGAGCGCAGCGGCACGTCTTCCAAGATCGTAGTCGTGCGGCCCCAGCGCAAGGAAAAGACCGCACCCTTTTGCCGGGTGCGGCCTGGGAGATTTCCTCGACGCCAGCAGGATCAAGCTCCGCCGGCGGCGGCTTTGTCAATCGTCTACAGCCCCTTGATCTTCTGCAGCAGGGCCTCGGCCTGTGGCCTCATCGGGAACAGTCCCCGCGAATTCTCCAGCGCGTCTTCGAGGATTCGCACGGCCACGTCCGACTGGCCGGTGGCATGAAAGATCGCCGCGGCGAAGTACGCCGCATCCCCCGTGACGCCTCCTCCCTGGAGGGCCGTCATCAGTTGTTGCTTGGCCGCATCCGCCTTGTCCAGTTGCAGCAGGACATAAGCCAGCGTGACCGCCGATTCGCGACCCACCGAATTCCGCGCGTCCGGGAACAGCTTTGTCGCCATCTGGGCGAATTCCGCCGCCTGCTTCCGTTTATCCACCGAATCCTGCGTGGCCAACGTGATCGCCAGTTGATTAAGGACGGCCGCGTTTGACGGAGAAGCCGCCAACGCAGCGCGAAACGCCTCTTCCGCTCCAGCAAAGTCGCCTTCCGTGCGGGCAATCACACCCTGCAGCAAGCGGACCTGCACATTTTCCTTATCCAGTGCCAAGGCCGCCGCCGCCGTCGACTTGGCGATATCCATCTTGCCCAATTCCAGCGCCCAGGTCGCGGCGGAGAGCTGCGTGCGTAGCGTGTCGGGATCGTTCTTCAGCGCGAGCAAAACCAGTTTCTCGGCATTCTTGTCGCGTCCGTCCTGCTGGTAGAGGCGAGCCATATTCAGCTCGTAACGGCCCGCCTGCTCCGGATTGATGCTGTACATTTTCTTGAAGATGTCGTAGGCCGCCTGCTCGTTGGCACTCCCGCCTTGCATGAACAGGACGCGGGCCAACTGCATCATCGCTCCGAGGTTCTCCGCATCCTTGTCCAGGACCGAGCGAAGTGCCTTTTCGGCGTCTTCCCATTGCTCGCGTGCTTCCAGCACCTGCGCGCGACCGGATGCCGCGCGGATACCCAAATTCGTTTTCCGCTGCGGGTTGGCGTCGTAGGAAACCAGCACCTCGTTTGCCTTGTCGTAAAGGAGAATCGCATCGGTGAACCGCCGCTGCTGAATGGCGTTGTCGCCAAACACCACGTACGCCTCCGGATCCGAAGGATCGTCCCGCACTGCCCTCTCAAATGCGGCGCGCGCCAAGGCCGGTGCCTGAGACTTGAAGTACCAGGTGCCGATGATGACGCCCGCTGGCGGCAATTCCCTGTTGTCCGCACAGGTTTGCTTCAAAAGATCCTCGGCCTCCTGGAACTCCTTGTTCTTGAAGAGCTCAAAGGCCGCCTTGATCTGAGGATAACGATTCGCCGCGTCATCAGCGGTCGACGTGTCCGGCGCCGCCTCGATGGCAATTTCGCCCACGCCCGCATCCTCCTGCGCGGATAGCCGTGCGGCCGACAGGGCCAGCATGACGATGGCGGTAAGCGCGAACCATCGCCCGCGCGGAAACTCAGTAATCGACATAGGTTCTTCCTTTTCGTGGTTGCTTTCCAAGGCACGCGATCGGCCTACGAAGATCGCGGCGCGAGGGACATGGCAAACCATTGATTGTAACCAATTCGCTGTCCGCTAAAACGGTCTACGACGGCAAGAAGCGGTGGTTCCCTTGATTCTGGCCGCCACCCGATCGATTTTCGCGAAAACCACACGCATGGCTCGGCCGAAACGCACCTCATCCCCGCCGCGCCGATTGTGTGAAAAAGTCCCAAATGACGTCATTCGCACGCAAGTTTTCCGTGGTGTGGCCCAGGAAATCGTAGGCCGTCGGTACGCCCGGCCACGTGTGGCCACCACCCTGCACACGATACAGAACCACTTTCGTCGACATGCGGCCGCCATCGTACTCCACGCATTCCACGCAAGTTCCGTCGTCCACCAGGGCCGGTAGTGGCGTAAGAATCGGACGGGGGTCACATCCATTGGCCACCACCCAGGCCTCGACGCTCCGCGGGACCGAAATAAACGGCGTTCGCGTCAAGCTGCGTTTGCCCATGCCTCCGCCAAAGGGTACGAACTGGTCGTCCGAACCGTGGAGGTGGACCACGGATACAGGCAGCCGTGGCGAGCAGGTCACTTTGCCCATCGCGGCGGCCACCGGCGCGATCGCCGGAAAGATCTCGGACAGTTCCTCAGCCAGTCGGTAACACATGAGCCCGCCGTTGCTCATGCCTGTCGCGTACCATATTGGGGCTTGTTCTGTGACGTGACGCTCTTGAAACACCGCCACCAGGGCTCGTACAAAGCCCACATCGTCCACTTGGTGGCGGCCGGCGTAGCCGCAGTGAGGCCCGCCGTTCCACGTCGCCGCATCCGCGCTGCGTCCGGTCCCGTTGGGATAGATGGCGACAAAGCCCGCTTCATCCGCCTTGGCGTTCAGGCCGCAAAATTCGACCATCGCCGCGGCGGACGATCCGGCCCCGTGGAAAGCCATCACAACCCGCAGCGGCGAGGACAATTGCTGCGGGACGTGGACAAGCGCAAAACGCTGTCGACCGTCGTGTGCAAGCGACAACGTATGCGGACCCGGCGGCAGCAGCAATTTGGACATGACCGATCAACGGAAGAAAGCATTCAGTAGGGCCCGGACGACGACTGGCTGGCAAATCGCGAATGCAGGTTGTCGCATCGCGCTGGGTTAGCCGCCTCCTTGGTGGCTGGGCGAGGACATCTGGCCCTTCGCGAGCGATGGGCCGATGGCATACAATCGGGGGTGTCGATTCCTATTCGCGTGACCGTGCCTGGCGACCGTGAACCCCATAGTGACCGAGCAAGTAACCGCCGCGGGCGATGTCTTCCTTCCATCCTGCGAGTCCCCCGATGAAATCTGAAATCAAGACCGTCCTCTGGCTTTGCTGGCCACTGTTGCTGATGGTTCCCACGAGCAGCGTCATCGCGCAGACCGACGATCAAGCGTCCCGCGATCTGTTCAATGGCCGGAATCTTGACGGCTGGCATCTGGATGTGCCGGCACTCGACGATCATCCCGAAGAACGCGCCCCGTTTATTGTACGCAACGACTGCCTCGTGAGTTTAGGCACGCCGAACGGGCATCTTATCACGGACAAGGCGTTCCAAAACTATCGGCTGACGGTGGAGTATCGATTTCCGGGCAAGCCAGGAAACTGCGGAGTGCTGGTACACGCCTCGACGCCACGAGCCTTATACCGGATGTTTCCAAAGTCGCTCGAAGTGCAAATGGACCACGGAAACGCCGGTGATTTCTGGTGCATTGCCGAGGATATCCACGTAGACGACATGGTGGAGCGACGGGGCCCGCGGGAATCCTGGGGCGTCACCGACGGCAAGGCGCGTCGCATCCTGAACCTCACCGAAGATTCAGAAAAGCCACTCGGTCAATGGAACCGCATGGTCATCGAGTGTGTTGGGGATGAGATCAAGGTGTGGGTGAACGGCGACCTGGTCAACCATGGCTTTGATTGCACCGCCACTCAGGGACAAATCGCCTTGCAGGCCGAGGGGTCGGAAGTCGAATTCCGCAAACTGCAGCTGACGGACATCAAGACCCTCAGCACCAAAGTAGACCCGGAGAATGCGACATCCCCAAGGCACGGCTGAGCTGCCCGCCGTTTTTTCGACGAGCGCCGCGACTTCCTCGTATTCGTTGGCGAGGCTGGTAACGTCGGCGTCCAAGCGAGCCAGCACCTGATCTCGCCGAGCCAACACGTCCTCGCGGACTCCCTGCTCCGCCCGCGCAACCTGCTCGTTGAGGACCTGTAGCTCCCGAATCCACAGTGCGCCTGCGGCGAGAAAATAGACCAGGACGATCGACAGGAGCAGCCCCAACAGAAACGAAGGATTGATCGCCGACAGAAGGGCCACCCCGAGTCCCTTGAAGAAACCATAGTCGGCGTCGAACATCCGGTAGATGCAACTCCAGATCGCAAAGACCAGCACGCCCATGGCTGGCAGATGGCACAACATCTTGCCCATTTTTGTGACGTCCGGCGGCATTTCGTGCAACGTAGTACGCATCCTGGCCGCCATGCCGCTCGCCCACTGATCGGCCGCCGCCTGTTCCGGCCCGCGCTGGGCCGTCACTTCGGAACCGACGAATTCCGCCCGGTAGCGGGCTTGCAAATTTCGCACGGCTTCGAAAAAGCCACGATAGTGTTGATGGACGCGCCCCGCCAGCTCACCCGGTTCGGTGGTCGTGTCGTCGCGTCGGGACCAGGGCCGTTCACTGAGCAGCGTGAAGGCAAAGGAAAAAGGGAACCCCCAGGCCGGCCCACGGCGGCGCAGCCGCGATTTCTGCAAACTACGGCGCTCTCGATCGATCAGGACTTCCTGCGGAATCGCCTCGATGGCATTCGTCAACTCCAACTGCCATTGCGTCAGCAGCTCGCGCGTTTCCACAAGAATGGATTGATTCTCCTCTCCCAGCGCCAGCTGCGCGGTTTCGGCGGCCAGCCGCGCTTTGCGGGAATCGATATTCTGTTCCTTCGCGCGGCGGCGATGCTTTTCCCACTGAAAATCCGTCAGCAGCCGTTCGACGTTGGCGAAACCAGCGGCAAAATCGGTCGCGACGCCCGAAATGCGAGCACGGAGCACTTCTCCAGCGGAAATCGGGAACAACTGATCGGCCCGCAACGCGATGCCGGCGTTCTCGGCAAACTTTTCACGCACGTCGCTCGTCAAATCCTCCACCACCTGCTTCGTCGTATCACCGTAACGCAATTGCAAGCGATCAATTTTATTGAGCAGCACAAACAGGTTGGCTTCCGCGTGATCGAGCGACGAGATTAACTCGTACAGCCGCCGATCGGCGTACTTCATATCATCCACCACAATCAGCAGGACATCCAGGTGTTCGAGATATTTGCGGAGGACTTGCGTATGGCGGACTTCCGCCGAATCGAAGTCGGGAAAATCGAACAGGATCACCTTTGCCAGCTCCCCGCGGCGATGCAAGACTTGTGGTTGAGCCAGATCGTCCGTCGGCACATCGGCAGGCAGCTCGGTATCGGCGTGACGATAGATCACCACGCGGTCGGTCGTCGGACGACGGTCACTGCTGCGAGAGACTACCTCTCCGGCCAAGGCATTGATAAACGTCGACTTGCCGACTCCCGTGCCCCCCACCAACCCGATCAGCAAGGCGTCTTCGAGTTGCGACTCTTGGCCCGTAATGTCGGTCCACTCGGCCAGTAGTCGTTGCCGAGTTGGCTCGGAGAGCAGCCGGACGGTTGGTCGAGCCAGGTATTCTCCCAAGCCGTTCCACTGTCGAGTCGAAGGGCAGGCGCCAACAGGATCAAGCATCGGGTACCTCCAACGCATCCGTGCCACCGTCGGGCTCCGCCGAATCGGCAAACTGGCTGACCAGGGCGGGAATCTGTGAGCGATACGAGGCCATCTCGGTCAGTGTCGCTTGCAGTTCGTCCAGGCCAGCGCTGGATTCCGTAAGGAAGGTGGCGAACCGCTGGCGGCCCCGTTCGAGCACTTCCGCCAGGCTGGCCTGATGTCTTTCATGTGCTTGCGATTCGAATTGCTTCACCTTCTCGTTGCCGATGGCGATGCTCACGGCTTTGGCGACGAAGGGGCTGAGAACCCCATCCAGCCCCGCCTCGAGCAGGGTCAAACCGCCGCCCGTTTTGACTTGAGCAGTGATCAACACCGTCTGGAACAGCACCTGCGAGAGCATGAACTTCAATTTATTCTCGCCGGTAATTTCGGCTGCTGTCGAACGGGCATGCGTTTCGACCCAATCACGAAATTCCGCGTGCTGTTGACGGTAGAGCTCCTGGACTTCCTCATGGTCCATTCGCAACTGGCGAAACGTCTCGCGGGGAATCAGCTGCTGCAGGCCCGGTTGCTGCATAATGTCCAACCGGGATTCATCGGCGAAGCGAATCAACTCCGATTCAAGCATGTGAAACGTCTCGCTGGTGACTGGATCGACCACGCGTTCGACGGGGGCCTCCTCCGCGGTCCCCTCCCCGCGGCGCCAACTTTGCCACCAGGAGCGTAGTCCTTGAATGGGCATGGCGATGATCTTCCGCGGATACCGCAACAGGTCGATCGAATCGAGTCGCGTCATCACGCGTTGATAGACCTCATCACGAACGGCCGGCTCAAGTCCCGCCGCCAGCCGTTCCTCCAGCCGTTGGAGGCTTTCCAGGTGCCGTTTTCGCAAGCGATCCTGCAGCCCGGCCATCTGTTCACGGCGCGTCTGCGTTTCGGTCAGGATCATGTCCACTTGATCGAAAAATCCTTCGAGTTCGCCCCGAAATCGCGCTACGCTCTCCACCGCGGGATGCGGTCCGACCAACTCCCTGGCCTGCACCGCCAACTGCCCGATCGCCGGATAGTCGATCAGTGCGTCATCGCGGATGGGCAATTCCGGTACGGTGACTTTCTGATAAGGCAACGGCTCACTTGTTTTCCAGGTAAACGTTTCGCGAAAGCGGGCATCAAAACTGGCGGGAATGGCATCCGAGTTGACTTTGTTGAGAATGACGACCAACGGTTTGTGCGAACGGTGGATGCGGGCCAGGTAATCCCAAGTCGAGGCGTCGGCGTACTTGAGTGCATCGGTGACAAACAAGAACCCGTCTGATTCGAGGAACACCCGATCGGCCTCGTCACGATTCGCCAGTTCGACGCTATCAAAGTCGGGCGTATCGATGAGTATCACGTCCTGCCAGGCGGGATCGGCATGGAGGATGACCTCGCCCCCCAGCGCCGCGACGATGGCTTGCCAGTCGTCGTGGACGTAATAGACCGAATGCCGCGTAAACGGTCGGTGGTAGCTGGAGGCACTCAGCGATTTGCCGATGAGCGAATTGAAGAGTTTGCTCTTTCCGGTGCCGGTAGGCCCGAAGAAGGCCAATCGGAGGGGGGCCGAGGGTCCGTCGCGCAGACGCCGGCGAAGATTTTCGCTCCGCAGGCTCATATCGCGGAGCCTGTCTTGGCATTGCAGCACGTGCGGCGGTTGAAACCGCCGCAGAAATCGTTCCCACTTTGGCTGGGAAGCGATGAATTCGCGATATCGATCTGCAGAAGTCACCCGCATCCCCTCATCTGGCCGGCCGCGATCGCGGCCCCTGCGGCAATCGTATCTCAGCCAACCGAGTAGCTCAATTGCAGGTCGTGGCGAAACGACAGGTCGCCTTATCGGGAACCTGTCGGCTAGAATCGATGCGGCGGGGGCGCCGCATCAAAGGGTCGGCCCGTTCGCTGCGAACTCCGCCTGCTTGACCATGGGGGCTGGCGGAACCGCGGTCGCGGACAATGAACCGCGAACCAGGAGGAAGCGGTGGGCGGCGGTGATGCGGTAATGGGTATTCGTTTGAGGGAGTCGTAACTTTGCTTATTGGTCCGATTTTTCACCGGGAACTTGCGATTTCGCCGCGACGAGCCCGGCTGTACCTCTATCGATCGATCTATGCGATGGCGCTGTTGATTCTTGTTTCCACCGCCTGGCTGGTCCTGGCTGGAACGCAGATCATCCGGGGCGTCGGAGACATGGCCCGCTTCGGATCGATGATGTTCCAGATCTTGCGCGCCGCTGCAGCTTGCCTTGCTCACTTTCTTCGCGGCGATGAGCGCGGCGAGTGCCGTTTCCCAAGAAAAAGATCGTCGCACCTTAATATTGCTGCTCCTCACGCGGATGACGAATAGCGAATTGGTGGTTGGCAAATTGATGGCCAGCCTCCTCTCGGTGCTGGTGATGATTGGCGCTTCGCTGCCGATCTTTCTCTTAGCCGTACTGTTCGGTGGCATCTCGTTCGGACAAGTCCTGCGTGTCTTTGCCGTGACACTGACTACCACCCTGGCGGCGGGCAGCTTGGGAACGATCATGGCGTTCTGGCGGGAGAAGACGTTCCAAACGCTGGCGCTCACCGCACTGTTGCTGTGCTTCTGGCTGGGATTCTGGCAAGTGGTCGCCTCCGGTATTCTCGGAGACAGCTGGGCCGGAATTCCGAGTGCGACCTGGGCGACCGGTTTCAGCCCACTGCTGGCAGTGGTGGCCGCTGCCCGTCCGTTTCTTTTCAGCGAACCTAACCTGGGAATCCTCGACAACGGGGTCGGTTTGTACTTGTTTATCTCGTCCAGCATCACGCTGCTGTTATGCGCGGTCGCGGTGGCTCGCGTCCGCGTCTGGAATCCTTCGCGAGAAGTGCGGCAGCGGGGAGCCGAAGCGAATCGCGGCCAGTCGATCTGGGGCGTCGAACAGGATTTGGCGATCGAAAAGGCTGAGCAGGCGCGCGCCGGCCACGTCGACGCGCGATTGCGAACCGGTTCCGCTTCGGCAGCGGTCACCCGTGAGGTCTGGGATAACCCGATTTTGTGGCGCGAGCTGAAGACATGGGCCTACGGAAAAAAGATCCTTTTTATTCGCCTGGCATACCTCGTCCTGGTCGTGATGGCTTGCGTCGCCGTTCACGTGGCCCTGCAACCGAACAGCCGCCTGGCCCGAGATGGCGACGAATTGATGCCAGCGACCGCCAAACCACTCGCACCCTTGTTTCTCGTGAGTCTCGTGATCGTGAACGCGCTGGCGGTAACCTCGATCACGACCGAAAGGGATGGCCAGTCTCTCGACCTGCTGCTAACGACGGACCTGTCACCTCGCGAATTCATTTTTGGCAAGCTGGGCGGCGTGTTCTCGGTGGCGGGTCTGATGATCGCCGTGCCCATGGTGATCACTGGTTACTTGTGGTTGTGGGGCGGATTGGGCGGCGAAAATCTCGTGTTCCTGTTGCTTGGCTTGCTAGTGATGAATGTCTTTGTGTCAATGCTCGGTATCCATTGCGGCATGCGTTATGCGAATTCGCGAACCGCGATTGCGGTCAGCCTGGGCACCGTATTCTTTCTCTTTCTGGGAGTGGTCGCCTGCATGCTGATGCTGGTCTCGTTCAGCAGTTCGTTCGAAGTCCAAATGGCTCCCTTTCTGGCATTCATCGTCGGGGGTGGCATTGGCCTGTACGTTGCGTTGGGCGCCGGCAACCCGTCCAAGGCGATTGCCGCTTCCGCGATCGTGGCACCGTTTGCTACGTTCTATGCGATCACCAGCTTCCTCATGGACAAGCAGCTCTCTGTCTTCCTGGTGATCGCAGGCACCTATGGTTTCACGACGGCCGCCATGCTCATTCCGGCTTTACACGAGTTTGATTTCGCCATGGGGCGTTCTTCAAACGCTGACGAGTAGGAGCGTGAGGCTTGGAGACGTTTTGGGAAGGCACGCCGTGGTTGATCAGCATGGCTGTTTTGATTGGCGGCTCTGCCTTTTTCTCCGGCAGCGAGGCGGCCCTGTTTTCGCTGCGAGGCCCCGAGCGACGGTTGCTCGCGTCAGGCTCGCCCGGGGAAGTGGCGGCGGACCGACTCCTACGCAATCCGGACCGTCTCCTCTCGGCAGTCCTTTTCTGGAATCTGGTCGTGAATCTTGTCTATTTTGCCATCACGGCCATGATTGGGCGCTCGACTGGGCAGCCGACCCACCCTGAGTCTGCTCTTTAGTGCCGGGTCGTTGCTGACGCTGATCTTTTTCAGCGAAATGTTGCCCAAGACGGTCGCCGTGGTGCAGGCTCGACGCCTCGCCGGTTGGGTCGGCCTGCCCCTCTCGCTTGCCGTACGGCTGGTCGATCCCATCATGCCGACCCTGCGCTTGATCAATCTATTGTCGAGACGGCTTATCTGGCCCGGTTTGACCGAACAGCCGTATCTCGAAGTTGCCGATCTGGAACGGGCCATCGACCTGTCCACCGCCGATTCACTGACTATGGAGCAGGAAAAGACGGTATTACGTAACATCGTACAGCTCTCCAGCCTGCCGGCGCAGGAATGGATGCGGCCCCGCAAGCGATTCCGGGCCTTCCAGCCACCGGTTGATATCGAACAACTGCGAAATGCGACGTGGGATCAGGGGTACGTACTGCTGACTGATCCTGACGGGGATGAAATTGCCGCCGCCGTGGATGTCGATTCCTTGAGCGAAGTTCGCGTCCATCATCTGGAAATGCAGGCGACCCCGGTGTCGTACGTTCCCTGGTGCGCGACGGTCGCTGATGTGGCGGAACAAATGCAACAGGAAGAAACAGAGGTCGCCAGCGTCGTCAACGAGATCGGCGAAACGATCGGCATTATCACCATGCACGATGTGCTGGACGCGATTCTGATGGAGAGCCCGGTCCGCAGCGAACGGATGCTGAATCGAGCCGCGATCATCGAGCTTGACGCCGGTGTCTGGCACATTGCCGGCATGACCAATCTCCGCAGGTTGGAACAGTTTTTTGGCGTCGAGTTTCCCACGACCCGCAACGTCACCCTTGCCGGCGTCGTGCAAGAAACACTTGAACGGCACCCCAGGTCGGGAGATGAATGCCAATGGGGCCCATTGCGAATCAAAGCCCTTCCCTACGGGGATGACAACGAATCCCACTTCCAAGTGACTCTCATCATTCCCGAGGGGGACGAGCCATGATCAGTGTGGGACTGCTCCTGGCCTGCGGCCTGCTGCTGAGTGCCTTTTTCAGTGGCAGCGAGACCGGTTTGTACCGCGTCACGCGGATTCGCCTGGCGCTGGACGGCATGAGCGGCGACCCAGTCTCCAAGGGCCTGCTGTGGCTGGTCAACAACCCTGCGATCTTTGTCGCCACGACCTTGATCGGCAATAATCTTGCAAATTACCTGGTCTCCTTCTCGATTGTGATGGCGACCCAGATAGCCTTCCGGGGACACCATACCGTGGCCGAGGTGATGGCTCCGATCGTGATGACTCCCATCGTTTTTGTGTACGGAGAATTACTTCCCAAAAATCTCTTTTATCTGGCTCCCAACCGACTCATGCGGCTGAGCGGCCCTCTACTATTGATCGCCAGCGTCCTCTTTTCCCCGATCACCGCCATACTGTGGGGCTTGGGCCGCATGATCCAACGCTTCGTGGGCGAATCTCCCGTCATGGTACGGATGCAGTTAGCCCGCAAGGAGTTGCAGAAACTGCTCGAGGAAGGGCATCAAGTCGGCATTCTGACTCCGTTGCAAAGCCGCATGTCGCAGGCGGTCATCGATTACGGGAACGAAACCATCGGCAAGTATGGAACGCCGATCAGCCGCATGTCTTCCGTGAGGACCGCTGATAGTCTGTCTCATTTGCTCCGCACGGCACGACGACAACACGCGGCGGAACTGCTCGTCTTCGCCGAAGACCGTCGCACGCTGGCAGGTTATGTGAAGGTCATCGACCTTCATCTATGTGAAGGGAGTGCCTGGCAGCAACGCATTCGACCCTTGCGGAGCATGCCCCGTACGGATCATCTCATCGCGGCCATGATGATAATGCAGGCCCACCAGGAGCCGTTGGCCAAGATCGTCACCAGCCAGGGCAGCCCGATCGGCATCCTGAAGCTGGAAAAGATTTTGGAGCCCCTGCTGGGGAGCCGCTGATGGCATGGTTCGACGGCCCGCCTTATTCGGCGACCCGCGTGACCGCCAACTCGCCGCCACCCTGAAAATGGGTGCCCCCGATGACGTGGCCGGCATCGTTCCGTGCGAATTTGATGCGCGCCTGCACGACACGCCATTCAAAGCTGTCGTCGCTGACCGGAAAGACCTTGAATTTTGGCTGGCCCGTCATTTGGGCGAATAACTGTTCGCCTTCTCGGGAAACGGTCAGCCGTCCCAGTCCTGGATATTGATAAACACCCACAAATGCGTCTAACTCGGCCGCGGTCAGTTGCAAGGTGTCCTCGTCCGGCAGGCGTGCGGCATCAAAAGTGCGGCCGCCCTGATGATGGGTCACATGCGTCACATGTCCTTGATCGTCGAGGGCAAAGTCAATCTGGGCATCGACAACCTTGTAGAAAAAATGAGTTTCATCGAGTGGAAAGATGGCAAAACGATCCTGCCCCGACAGTTGCGCATACAACTGGTCATCCTCACGGGTGACGGTGAGAACACTCTGGCCATAATCATAGCGCCCCAAGTAAGCGTCCAACGCGGCAACGTCCACTTGGGCCACGCGTCTCGCCGGCTGGGGCTGCATTTCCTCCCAGAGCGCTGCCTGTGCCAACTCGGTGGCGATCCGACCTGGCTGCAGCGCTGGTGCCGACGGGGACGCATTGACCAGCACGACCACCGTCAATTTCTGGTCGGGAAATCGTGACAGATGCGACTGGTAACCATCGAGTCCCCCGTTGTGGGAGATCGTTTTCAGTCCTCGCGTACTCCCCATGGCCCATCCGTACCCATAACTCGTGGATGATCCATCTGCCAGTTTTTCGGGTGTCCAGGCCGCCTGCCGCGAGCCGTCCGTGAGGATCCGCCCCTCGAAGAGGCCTGCGTTCCATTTTTGGAGGTCACCGACGGTCGAATACAGCGCCCCCGCTCCGCCGGCCCACGACATATCCCAATTCTTGGCGTTGTGGTATTTGCCGTCACGATAGCTGTAGCCTTTCGAATCGTGGGGTGGGGCCGCCGCCCGGCTGTAGACGCCGGTCGCCTGCATTGCCAACGGAGCGAAGAACTGAGACTTGAGAAAATCGCCGTACGACTGCTGCGACGCCAGTTCGACAATCCTCCCTAAGATGAAATAACCCGAGTTGCAATACGACCATTTCTGCCCCGGTTCGAAGTCGCACGCATCCTCCTGAATCAATTTCAACAGCGCATCGGTCTTCACGGGGAACATGACGCGGAATGCGAAGTCGGGTCGAGCCGTATAGCTGTGCAGGCCCGACGTGTGCGTCAGTAGATGGTGCAGCGTGATCTGATCACTGTGGGGCATGTCGGGCAGATACTTGTCGAGTCGGTCGGTCACGCTTAACTTTCCCAACTCCTGCAAACGGAGAATGGCGGCCGCGGTGAATTGCTTGGTCACCGAACCGATGCGAAATTGGGTCGCCGGCGTGATGGCCGTGGCTCGCGAGACATCGGCCAGACCGAAGCCGACTTCTACCAGGATTTCGCCGTTCCGAGACACCAGGAACGCGACGCCCGGCGAGTCAGGCTGGACCGACTCGTCACCCAGTTGTTTCGCCAGGGCTGCCAGGTCTGGCATGGCGACCGAGGTATCCGCTCCGCGATTCGCCAGCAAATCGGCCAATTCCACGTGCCCCGCCAGCCGCGCCGCGTTCCACGCCGTCAGGCCGGATGCCAACGGGCGGTTGACGTCGCACCCGTCGTCAAGCAGAGCCTCGATTTCCTCGAAATCGCCCCGCTTCGCGGCACCGACCAGCGGCTCGGCGTTATCGATCGCTTCGGCAACCACGGTCTGGCCCGCGGCCGCGAAGGGGGCAACCAGGGCGAGCAACAGCATGGCTAGGCAGCGATATCCGCGGCGGTTGAGCAGTACCATATGGGCTCCTTGCCGGGCGTGATGTCGGAAGCGACATCACACCGGCTATTCCAACAGGTCGTTTTGCCGAGGAAGATCGATCTGCACGAGCTGATTCAGATTGCCCGAACGGAAACCTTCGATGTCGACGGTCACGAAGCGAAAACCAATCTCCTTGAATCTCTGCACGATGCGTCCCAGCCCCATGTCCGTGAGCGTCGCCAACCGATCTACCGGGACTTCGATCCGCGCCAGGTCCCCACGATGATAGCGGACGCGGACGATGCTCAAGCCCGACTCGCGGAGGAATTGCTCGGCCGCATCGATCATCCGCAGCCGTTCGGGCGTGACCTCTTCCCCGTAAGCGACCCGACTGGAAAGGCACGGGGAAGCCGGTTTTTCCCAGACCGGCAGTCCCCACCACCGGGCGACGGCCCGCACGTCCGCCTTGGTATAGCCGCATTCGATAAGCGGGCTGAGTACGGCAAAGTCGCGGGCCGCCTGCATGCCCGGTCGATAATCGCCCCGGTCATCCAGATTGGCCCCGTTGAGGATGACAGCCGCGCCCCAAGACGCGGCCACCTCCACCAATTGCCCGTATAGTTCGGTCTTGCAATGGAAACATCGATCGGCCGCGTTGGCGGTGTAGCTGGGATTGATGAACTCGCTCGTTCGTACGACGCGATGCGGGATCCCGATCGTGGCGGCGGTGGCCTGCGCCTGCTCCAACTCACCCGCAGCCAAACTGTCGCTCACGCCCGTCACCGCTAACGCACGGTCACCGAGCGCGGACCATGCGGCTTGGGCGACAACCGCGCTGTCGACGCCGCCCGAATAGGCCACAAGGCAGGCTTCGAATTGGCCCAGATAGGCGACCAGCGCTGCAGATTTTTGGGATGCGTCCACTGTTGATTCCCGCGACCGACCAAAGCCTCGCTGGCAAACGCCAAGGGCCGCAGTCTAACAGTGATCGACTGGCCACAACAATCAGTGACCCGGCTCGCGGACGACAGGCTCCATTTCCTTCGTGTTTCGCTCCACCGCCAGGACGATGGTCCGCTCCTCAACCCCGTCCCCACGGCCGGCCACAATGGGGATCACCTGTCGCTTGTCGGGCATGGGAAGGCGGGCGGTAAAGCTGCCGTCGGCGGAGAGTCGTACGGGCTCGCCACCCATCGTGACAAACGCGTCGGGATCGGCAATCCCAAAGACGATCATTTCGGCGTCGACCTGAAAGTTCATCGGCTTCAGCTCGCCGAGGACGGCTTCGGCCCCGTTGCTAAAGCGAGTCATCATGGGGGAACCCATGGGACGCTGCAGGCGCTCCTCGAACAGCGCCTGCAAATCGCCGGTAGCGGCGTGCCCCAGCCCGCCGCTCATGGCAAAAATGCGGTCGGAATCCTCCGCCACCGGCGCCCAGTTCTGGTCCAGCATCTCCGCTCCCCGCGCGGGAGGCGTTGTAATGACATTGCTGCGAGCCAGCGCGTAAAAACGATGGTCCGCGGTCATGTAGCCGATATCGACGCGAAACGTACGCGGCGGCTCGTCCACGTCGATGTACCAATTGCAAACCCCGCCATGGATATCGATGACACGCACGACTTCTTCCGAAGTCGTCTCCATCGCGCCCCGAATGACACGAACCAACTGCAACACCGGACGAGCCGCATGCCACTTTTCCGACAAAGCCACGCGTGCCCGTTCAATACTCCGCTCGGTCAACTCCCAACAGGCGTGCAGCCAGAAGGGATCGCGGACCATCAGCACCACCCGGTCGTGATCCGGCCGGGCATCGCCTTCCACGTCCGCGGCATGCCGAGCCGCCAAGTCCTTGCGTTGCTCTCGCTCGGCGTGAGCCGCCTTGATCTTGCGGAGAATGCGGGGGTCTTTGGGTTTGGAGGGAGTGCGGCGATTGGGCGCTGGTGATTTACCGGCCGCCGACGCCGGGCGGGCTGACGGCGGCTTCTTCGCACCACGATGGACCTTGAGGAGCGCCTTGATGAGTTCCTCTTTTCGCATGGCATGCCAGCCGGCAATACCCCGCTGCTTGGCCATTTGGGCCAGGTCTTTTTGTTTGTAAACACTTAGGGCGTTGGCGGTCAGCAAGGGGAAGTCTCCGGGGGTGCATCGGGATGGGCTGCCCTGGGGCAGACAACCATCCCTCTCATAGGGGCTCCTCCGTGACCGAATATTCTTCGACGGTCCCATCCGCTGCCGCGAAATGCCGCCCATCCGTCGTCGGACGACCTGTTCCCTGCGGGGTTGGGACTCGCGCGGCTCCCGCTCGCCTCTCCGACCCGCGGTCGGTTGCCTGCGACGGGGCGGCGACGCCTGTTTCGCCTGACTCCGAGATCTACCAGTGTAATTTTTACCTGCAAAACAATCAACAAAATGCTTCTCTCTCTCTGCCCATGGCGAACGCGGTGGAACGGGGTAAGGCCTCCCAAACCGCCTGTTCGCCGACTTTTTTGCGTCCAGAATGCGCCAGGGGGCTATTTGTGAAAAAAATCACAAAGTTAGCGTGGGGGCATGTTGACCCCGATTTCCGGGTGGATTAGATTTACCGCCACCGGTGGCGATAAACGTTTGTCATAAACGATTTACGTCGAACCTCACCCTGGTGTACCGAGCCCCGCTGGCGGGCTGAAGAAGCCCCAAACCGTGGCTGTGCTTTCACTTACGGTTAGCCGCCGAGGTATCCGTGGGAGATTCCAGCGAGCCTCGTTCGCCCATCGGGCTCGCCATGGAGTGGGTGGCCCGGATCACGGCCGTGGCCATGGTGATGGTGCTGCCCGGGGTCGCCGGAGGTTGGCTCGATCACCGCTGGGGGACCCGTTGGTGCGGGCCGCTGGGCTTCGCCGTCGGTTTGGTGGGTGGAATGGTGAGCCTCATTGGCATGACGAAGCGACCGGGTCGCTCGTCGCAGAAGTAAAGGAAGACGGCGTTCGCAACATGGGCGATACCGTTGACAATGCGAAGCACCGCGTGGCGCCCGTTTGGGTTCGCCAGGGGCTCGTGCTCGCGCTCCCCGTGCTGGCGATGTTTCCCTTTGTGGCTTGGTATCTGTATGAGCAGTCGGGAGGGATGGGCTTGTTAGCCGCGGCGGTGGCGGGAGCGATTTGTCTGGCGGCGGGCATCTTGGCACTCGCGGTCACCGATGTCTCGCGGGACCTGGGCAATCCGCTGGCCGGCTTGCTAGGCTCGATCCTGATCCGCACCATGTTGCCGCTCTTTGCCGGCGTGGCGATCCACACTTCGGCGGGCCCGTTGGCGGCGGCAGGGACGTTTGGCGCCATCCTGGTGTTCTACCTGGTCACGTTGGCGGCCGAGACGATGATTGTGGCCAGCTCCTTGGGGCGGGAAAGGTCAAAGGCGGCATAAACATGTCTTCAGCGGTACTGCACATCAAAGACAGCTACTTCTTCGAAGTCCCCAAGATGTTGTGGCGTTCGGCCCGCACGGAGCGCCGGGGTGCGGACGGCTTTCCTGATTTCTGGGTCGCCTTGGATGAGGACTACCTGCTTTGGGAAGCGCCCCGTTTTGTTTCGGCCTTGCAAGCCGAGGGGATACAGCTTCCGCAAGAATTCTCGGTCGATCGCTATCGCGACTGGCTTCACGCCGGTCACGCCAATGCCGGCAAGCCATTCCAGAGCTATGTGGCCCAGTCATCCTGGTTCGTTGAGAAACTCAACGAGCTGGCGGCCGCCAAGGCGACGATCAAGGATCGGGACGCCTCGCCCGATGCGACGTCCGCGGCCCGGGTGAAGGTAGAGGAACTCAACCAGTGGTTGACCAATTGGCAGCAAGCCCAGTCCGAGGCGCGGGACGTGGCCTTGTACGACCAGCAGGCGGCTCCTTGGTCGCAAGCGAAAATCGACGGTTACAACCGGGCGCTCGACGGAAAAATCTTGATTCCTCAGCCTTTCGGTGAGTTGCGAAATCTGCACGAAGCCGGCTCGACGCTCATTCCTTCGTCGGTCGATCCCCAACAACCGGTATATGACCGTGGTCT
This sequence comes from uncultured Planctomycetaceae bacterium, assembly GCA_963700865.1. GTDB lineage: Bacteria > Planctomycetota > Planctomycetia > Pirellulales > Pirellulaceae > CAVOGJ01. Next base: position 78,987 of record CAVOZC010000001.1, read on the forward strand.
GTGCATTTCCCGCTACATGGTGGTGCAACTGGCAGTCGTGCTCATCATGGCCTGGCTGTTCATTCGGCTGGCCAATCGCATGTCAAAATCCAACCGGCCCCAGGGACGGGTCTGGAACGCGCTCGAAGCCGTGCTGACCTTTTTACGGGACGAGATTGCCCGGCCCGCGATCGGAAAGAAAGAGGGAGATCGCTACGTTCCTCTGCTGTGGTCGGTATTCTGGTTTGTGCTGTTGATGAATTTGATGGGCATGGTCCCTTGGGTGGGTGCACCCACCAGTGCCTTCGCGGTGACGGCGGGCCTGGCGGCGGTCACTTTGCTGACGGGCATCATTATGGGTTCGATCAAGTTTGGCCCGATTGGTTTCTGGACGAATCAGATCCCCGGCATGGATTTGCATTGGGCGATCGGGCTCGTCATCAAGCCAATGTTGTGGGCCATTGAGGTATTGGGATTATTCATCAAGCACGGCGTGCTTGCCGTCCGGTTGCTGGCGAACATGGTGGCCGGTCACATCGTGCTCTTGGGAATTATGGGGATTGCCTTCAGCTTGGAGGCGGCTGCGGGGGATTTCTGGTGGTTGGCGGCACCGATTTCGGTGATTGGTTCCACCTTGTTCAGCGTACTTGAGTTGTTGGTCGCGTTTTTACAGGCGTACATTTTCACGTTTCTTTCAGCGCTCTTCATCGGTGCGGCCGTACACCACCATTAGCGGCCTTGGTGGAGAGAGCACGGGAAATCACTTTGTTACAGGAGTCTGGTTAGGTGAGTAAGCTCGCAAAATTAACGTCATTCGCTATTGTGGCCGTCTTGGCCGTGGCTGGTACTGCCTGTGCTCAGGAGGCCGAAGCGGTCGTACCGTTGATCGACTTTTCCAAGTTCTTCGGCGTGGGCCTGACCGTCGTGGGTGCGTCCTTCGGCATCGGCAAACTGGCCAGTGCCGCCTTGGACGGGATGGCTCGTCAGCCCGAGGCTGCCGGCAACATTCAGACCGCCATGATTATCGCGGCGGCTCTGATTGAAGGTTTCACCTTCTTCGCACTCTTTATCTGCTTTAGTTAGGAAACGCGGCTGCCGGCCATGGTCGATGTCGCGGGCCAAGCGGATTTCTTCAGGGAGATATGATCGTGTGGACATGCGTGAAGCATAAAGTTTTTCAACTCGCACCCGTCTTGCTGGTGTCCTGCGCGGCGTTTCTGCTCTGGTGTCCCGCGGTCGTGCGGGGCGAAGAGCCACCTCACGGTGAGGGCCCGCAGGTGGTGGCGGACGAGGCGGCTCATGGCGAGCACGCAACGGACGGAGCCCACCATGACCCGTACGATCTGAGTACGGCCAATGCCAGCGGCAGCCTGGAAGACATTGCCGAGTTTCGTGCGGACCTCGCCATCTGGACATTGGTCGTCTTTGGCCTGTTGATGGCGCTGCTCGGCAAGTTCGGTTGGGGGCCCATTCGGGACGCACTCGACGCCCGCGAGCAAGGCATCGCCGCGCACATCGAGGAGGCCCACAAGAATTGCGAGGAATCGCGACGACTGTTGGCCGAGCACGAAGCGAAGATGGCCAAGGCCTCGGAAGAGGTACGCAACTTGCTCGACGGTGCCCGTAAGGATGCCGAACAGCGGAAACAGGAGATTATCGCCGAAGCGGAAACCGCGGCCCGGGCCGAAAAGGACCGAGCCATTCGCGAAATCACCGCCGCCAAGAACTCCGCCCTGGAAGACTTGGCCCGAACGAGTGTGGACCAAGCCGTGGGACTCGCGGGCAGGATCGTCGGCCGGACGCTCAACCGCGAGGATCACGCGAGCCTGATCCAAGAGTCCCTGCAACGGTTACCCAGTGACAACTGACTGGTGGCGATGGGCGCGCCATCAGGCGAGCCGTTTCCAGCAGTGGTTCCAACCCCTTGGCGAATCCCTTACTTCACCGGTCACGGAAAACATTACGATGAGTGAAACGTCGAATCGATCCATCGACATCGGGAAGCAGCAGATCGGAGGGGTTTACGCGAAGGCGCTGTTAGGAGCCGCGAAGGAGGATGGGAGCGCGGCCGAGGTCGTGACGGAATTTGGCGAGTTCATCACCTCGGTTGTCGATCGGCTGCCCGCCTTTCGGTCCCTGCTCGAATCGCCGCGTGTTTCCATCGAGGATAAGTTGGTGGTGCTAGACCGAGCCCTGCAAGGGCGCATTTCCACGACACTGCTACGCTTCCTGAAGGTCGTCTGCGAACACGAACGAATGGACTGCCTCGCGGAGATCTATCGTGAAACGCGCAGTCAGTACAACGCGTCGCAGCAGATCGTGCAGGTGCAGGTGACCACGGCGCGCCCCATTGACTCGGACGCCTACGGTAAGCTGCTGGCCGGTCTCAAGAACCGTTTTGGCGACAAGATTGACGTCGAAACCTTTATCGATGCGAGTCTGATCGGCGGCGTGGTCGTCCGCGTGGGCGACAAAGTCTTTGATGGCAGCGTGGCTCAGAAACTGAAATCGTTACAAGAGGAGGCCGTTGCGAAGGCGGTCGCACAAATGCGAGGTGATCTGGATCGTTTTGCGGCGTCGGCTTAAGGGCGGGCCGCCCGCCCGCGGGTGTCTGCTGGCCAAGTCATGCGGCCCGACAAGTCCATCCAATCCTCGCCAAATCGAATTACAACATATAAACACATTTGCGGAAAACAGCGGAGCCATCCATGGTCAAATTTAACGCCGACGAAATCGCCTCAGTCATTCAACGTGAGATCGCCAATTATGAGGATCGCGTTGATGTGCGTGAAGTCGGGACGGTGCTGGAGGTCGGCGACGGCATCGCACGCGTCTACGGGCTCACCAACGTCATGGCGAACGAAATGGTCCAGTTCCCCTCCGGCGTCAATGGACTGGCGTTTAACCTGGAAGAGAACAGCGTCGGCGTTATCATTCTGGGTGACTACCTCCAGATCAATGAAGGGGATGAAGTCAAGAGTCTCGGCAAATTGCTCTCGGTGCCGGTCGGCGAAGCGGTCATCGGCCGCGTCCTCGACCCGCTGGGCAATCCGATCGACGGTCAGGGTCCACTCAACGCGACCGAATCGAGACCGGTCGAGACGGAAGCGGCCGGGGTCGCCGGGCGACAACCGGTGAAGGAGCCCTTGCAGACCGGCATCAAGGCCGTCGATGCGATGACTCCGATCGGTCGCGGTCAGCGAGAATTGATCATCGGCGACCGTAAGACCGGCAAAACGGCGATCGCCATCGATGCCATCCTCAATCAAAAAGATTCCGGGGTAAAGTGTTTTTACGTGGCCATCGGTCAGAAAGACTCGTCCGTCGCCGGCACCATCGAAGCCTTGCGAAAATACGGCGCGATGGACTACACAACGGTCATTGTCTCCGGAGCCAGCACGCCGTCACCCCTGCAGTACATCGCGCCCTACGCCGGTACGGCGATGGCCGAGTACTTCATGTACAAAGGGGAACACGCCCTGATCGTTTACGATGACTTGTCCAAACAGGCCGTCGCCTATCGTGAATTGTCGCTGTTGATGCGTCGTCCACCAGGTCGCGAGGCCTACCCGGGTGACGTCTTTTATTGCCACAGCCGTCTTTTGGAGCGGTCTTCCAAGCTCTCCGATGCGTTGGGAGGCGGTTCGCTGACTTCCCTGCCAATCATCGAAACGCTGGAAGGCGAAGTCTCGGCCTACATTCCCACGAATGTGATTTCCATCACGGACGGCCAGATCTACCTGCAACCCGACCTCTTCTTCGCCGGTATTCGCCCCGCCATGAACGCGGGTATCTCGGTATCTCGCGTGGGAGGTGCCGCACAAGTTAAAGCGATGAAGGCGGTGGCCGGCGGCTTGCGACTCGATCTGGCGGCCTTTCGCGAACTCGAAGCCTTTGCCCAGCTGGGTACGGAACTGGACGCCGCGACGCAAAAACAACTGGATCGCGGCTATCGCATGGTCGAGTTACTCAAGCAGCCACAGTACAAGCCGATGAACGTCGTCGATCAGATCATGAGCATCTTCGCCGGTACGCAAGGTTACCTCGATTTCGTACCCGTCGCCGACGTGCAGAAGTGGGAGCAAGACTTTCTTGCCTATATGCATGGCGAGGGGAAAGCGGTTCGAGACGCGATCGCCGAGAAGTTCACACTCGACGACGAGCTGAAAGCCAAGTTGATTGAGGCGATTGACGCGTTCAACAAGCGATTCGGTTACGGACGGAAAGAGGAAACGATCGTTGCCTAAAGGCTTGAATTGCGTCGGATCCGTCGCTGAGAGGCGCGAAGGTACGTCCCGAAAATAACATGTGGCACAATTGACAGGCTGGAAGCCTATCCCACGATCACCTAGCCCCGCTGAACGATTATGGCCAAAGCACGCGCACTCGATAAACGACGCAAGTCGGTCAAAAACATCCGCAAGATCACGCGGACGATGGAGCTGATCGCCACCGCTCGTTTCAAGAAGGCGATGGATCGAGCCACTTCGGCGTCGGCCTATACGAAACGGATCACCGACCTGGTCGGCGACTTGACGCGGGCGGGACTGAAAGTCAGCCACCCGCTGCTTGAGAAACGCGACGACGTAAAACACGCGAAGCTGCTGATCCTCACCGCCAATCGAGGGTTGTGCGGTGGATACAACACGAATGTGGTCAAGGCCGCCATCCAGCGTTGGCAGGAACTGCATGTCAAGAAGGGCCCGGCCGAGAAGAGCCTCGAGATCTCGGGCAAGCGAGGTCTGGCCGCTTTCAAGTTCCGCCGCATCCAGCCCGACGTATCGTTCACCCATTTTGAGGACAAACCGCGATTCGATGAAGTCGAGCTGCTCGCGAACCGCTATCTCGAAGACTTCAGCGCCGGCAAGCTCGATCGCCTGGATGTTGTCTACACCAAGTTCGAATCTGCCTCGCGGCAAAGCGCCACGGTCGAAACCCTGCTGCCGCTCGGTTCGCTCGGTGACGACGCAGCCACCGACGAGCCCGTTGCCGCCGCAGATTCGATCTATGAATTTGTGCCTTCCGCCGAGAGTATTCTCGAGGAAGTCGTGCCGACCAGTTTCAAGGTCAAGTTATTTAAGTGTTTTCTGGACGCGGCCGTCAGCGAGCAGATCGCACGGATGGTGGCGATGAAGTCCGCCACGGAAAACGCAGGGGAACTGATCAAGCACCTGTCGATGACCTACAATCGCGCTCGCCAGTCGCAGATTACGGGCGAGATCATGGAGATTATCGGCGGTGTGGAGGCGTTGAAAGGATGATCTCCAGCCGACAGGCGGCGGGACCCAACCGATTCCTCGTCGCTTCCCCGTCCCACGTCCACCATTAGGTTCCACTCAGCCTGCTCTCACGAGCGCTGTTATCGACAAAGCCCACGGAAACGAATCTTATGTCCACAGCAACAGCCACGAAAAACATTGGTAAGATCACGCAGGTGATTGGTTCGACCTTCGACGTTCAATTCCCCGAAGATCAACTTCCCGCGATCTACAACGCCGTCAAAATCGAAAGCGAGATCAAGGGTGTCTCGATCAACCTGACAGGCGAAGTGCAACAGCAATTGGGCGGCGGCCGCGTCCGCTGCGTCGCCCTGGGCAGCACCGACGGTCTCGTGCGTGGCCAGGAGTGCCATGATACCGGGGCCCCGCTTTCGGTGCCGGTCGGTGAAGCCACGCTGGGACGCGTGTTTAACCTCAAGGGCGAACCAATCGATGACCGCGGCCCCGTCGCCGCCTCGGATCGCTGGCCGATCCATCGCGAAGCCCCCCCCATCGATACGCTGTCGACAAGCACCGAACTCTTCGAAACCGGTATTAAGGTCGTCGATCTGCTCACGCCGTTCGTCCGTGGCGGAAAGGCCGGTCTCTTCGGCGGTGCGGGACTGGGCAAGACGGTCATTCTGACCGAGTTGATCGCACGGATCGCGTCCTCGCACGGTGGCTATTCCGTGTTTGCGGGTGTGGGCGAGCGGACGCGTGAAGGGACCGACCTGTGGCTGGAAATGCAGGAAACCGAGATTGGTCAAACAGGCCGCAAGGTCATCGAACAGACCTGCATGGTCTTTGGGCAGATGAACGAGCCGCCCGGTGCCCGGCTCCGCGTCGCCCTGTCGGCCCTGACAATGGCCGAGTACTTTCGCGATACCACGGGCAAGGACACGCTGCTGTTTGTCGACAATATCTTCCGCTTCTCTCAGGCAGGCAGTGAAGTCTCGGCGCTGCTGGGTCGTATGCCCTCGGCCGTGGGCTACCAACCCACGCTGGCCACCGAGATGGGCGCGCTGCAGGAACGAATTGCCTCCACCGACAAGGGAGCCATCACGTCGGTGCAAGCCGTTTACGTACCCGCCGATGATCCCACCGACCCGGCACCGGCAACTGCCTTTGGACAGCTGGATGCCTTCATTTACCTGGAACGGTCGATCTCGGAAAAAGGGATCTATCCGGCCATCGATCCGCTGGCATCATCCAGCCGTATTCTGGATCCCCAGTACGTGGGAGATCGCCACTACAACATCGCTCGCCGTGTGCAGACGACCTTGCAACGCTACCGTGAGTTGCAGGATATCATTGCCATTCTGGGTGTGGATGAATTGAGTGAGGCCGATAAGTTGATTGTGCATCGCGCTCGACGGATCGAACGGTTTCTGTCGCAGCCATTCCTGGTGGCCGAGGTATTCACCGGGAAGGCGGGAGAAATCACGCCCCTCGACGAAACCATTCGCAGCTTCGAAGAGATCTGCGACGGAAAATGGGACCATCTTCCCGAGCAGGCCTTCATGTACGTCGGTGTCATAGAACAAGCCGAGGAGCAAGCGAAGAAAATGGCCGCCAAGGCCTGACGAGAGTTTCCCCGCGGTGCGCCTGCCGGACTGGGTCGCCCCCCATCGTCATCGCCAAGCCTCGATGCTGCCGGGGAGAACCCAGTCCCACTGAGAAACGCTGCGACAAAGCGCGGCCGCCCGACTACTTCGCAGACATCATTTTGACCAGGTAAAGAGTCACATCATGCCCGAGCTAACTTGCGTTGTGGTAACGCCTGAAGAGACCGCGTTGGAGCAAGCCTGCGTGTTTGTGGCCTTCCCGCAATTCGACGGCGAAAAAGGGATTGCCTACAACCATGCCCCGATGATTGGCCGCCTGGGGTGTGGCGAACTGCGGCTGCGTTCCGCCGATAATCAGGTCGCCCGCTACTACGTCGAAGGCGGTTTTGTCCAAGTCGTCGACAACGTGGTATCGATCATGACCAATCGAGCCATCCCGGCCGGGAAATTGGACGCCGAGGCCGCCCGCCATCTGCTGTCCGAGGCAAGTTCGCGGAAGGCCAGCACGCCCGAAGCATTCGAGGCCAAGGACAAGATGGTGACGCAGGCGCGGGCCCAAATCCGTATCGCCGGGAAGTAGTCCAGTCAACTACGTTCGTCGTGCCTTACGTGAATTGGGGGCGCATGCGGCTGAACGCTCCGCGGTCAGTCCAAGCTAGTCAGCCGGCAACGTCGGACGGGCGCCACAACGGGCTCGCGGAGCGATCCGCAATCAACGTCGCTGACCGCTCCGCGGTCAGTCCACGCCGGCGGATCAGCAGACGGCCGCACCCTCAGCGGCCCTCTTATTCGGCCCAATGCCGTTGATCGGGCGATGATCGCCACTATTTTCGCCATCTCTCGTGCGACTCGGCTGACCTCGGTCCCTGGCTGCGACCGATGATAGGCGTAGCGGCAAAACGCCGCGCGCGGGTGGATCGCCCGTCTCCGTCAAGGTCGACAAAAAGCAGCCATGAAGCCCCACGTTCCCTACCGTATCGTCGGCGTTATCCGGGTCGATCGAACCGAATCGGTTGTCTGGCAGAACATCGTGGGACGGATCTCCCAGACGCATCCGGACGCCCAAACTCGGTGCATCGTCCGACCGACGACTGTGTCGGTCGTACAGGCGGACCAGCGGCAGCTGCAACGCGAACTGCGGCAGTTACTGCAGGCTACCTCGCAGGATTCACCTTAGCCGATCCGAGTTTTCGCTGCGGCCGCATTCCGGCCCCAGACCTCGGTTTTCGCGCGATGATACGAGCGGGTACACTCGGCGGCATGGCCCAACCCACCGCGCAACCCACTCAGCTCCTTTCTTCGCTCCGCCCGCTGGGACTGCTATCGGTCCCCTTGATGATCCTCTTTCGCCGACCGTTATTTACGGACGAGCGACTCCTCTGGCGGGACATCGGCCATTTCTACACACCGCTCTGGCGCTGGGCGCGGAGCGAATGGGCCGTGGGCCGCATCCCGCTCTGGAACCCTCTTCAGAATCTGGGTGAGGCCCATCTGGCGGAAGGCACCTCCAGCGTGCTTTATCCGGGAAAACTGCTCTTCGCCCTCCCCTGCTCCTTCGACCGGCTGCTCACCCTCTTCGTTGTGGGACACGTACTCCTCGCCGGATGGCTGATGTTTCGCCTGCTCGAGCGGTGGTATGTCTCCCGCACCGCGGCGACGCTGGCGGCTGCCACTTACATGTTGGGCGGCTGCCTGCTGGCGGAACATGGCAATCCGCCCTATCTGATCGGTGCCGCCTGGCTGCCTGCCGCCATCGGTCTGATGTGGCAATTGGTCGAGCAGCCGAAATTTGCCGTTGCTGTCCGCATGTCGGTGATCGCGACCCTGATCATCCTGGGAGGCGACTTCCAAATGGTCTACCACCTGGGACTGCTCTGGATCCTGGCGATCATCTGCCAGTTCGGCGGTCGGCCATCATACAACCTGCGGGCCATCGGTCAGGCCCTGGCGGGATGCGGAACGGTCGCCGCGCTGACCATCGCCTTGTCCGCGGTCCAGTTGCTTCCCACAGCAACGCGCGTGCGGGAGAGTACACGCTGGCCATCGTCAACAGGAACGCGCGGGTCGCCGACCGCGTCCACGCTGCGTGACGATCGTTACGATTTTAGCGTGGGTCCCTGGCGATGGGGCGAGTTGGTCTGGCCCAATTTCGGCGGCAAGTTGTACCCCGAGAATAGTCGCTGGCTGCAGGCGCTGCCGGCCGAAGGACGCGTCTGGGCTCCCAGCCTTTACCTGGGCACACTTCCCCTGATTTGCCTGTTGGGCGGCCTGTGCCGCTTCCGCCAGGCCGACTCGCGAACACGTTGGGTCCTCTTCGCGATCCTGGCTGCCGGACTGGCCGCGTTGGGGAGGTACGGAGGAGGATGGCTGTTGGCCGAGGTTCAGCGGCTGGGGTGGCTCGACGACAACCCTTCCCGCGCCTGGCCCGTACTGGGCCCCTATTGGCTGATGACGAAGGTACTCCCGCTCTACGGCGGCTTTCGTTATCCGGGCAAGCTATGGATCATCGCGACGTTTGGACTCGCGGCACTCACCGGGATAGGCGCGGCACGCCTCGACCGCCACTTGCTCGGAAAGATCGCTGCCGGACTGGTGGTGATCCACACGCTGGCCTTCATCATCGTACTCGCGGGTCGCGGCGCGTTCGAAGGCTGGTTGAATCAAACGCACACAGTCAATTTCATCTTCGGGCCGCTGGATATCGCGGCCGCGACGGGAAATGTGTTGCAGGCCGTGGTCCATGGATGGCTGGCGGCCGGACTGATCTGGCTCCTGCTGCAAAGGCCGGACACGCCGACCATCCGGTGGGCCTTGACGCTTCTGATCCTGATCGATTTGTTGATCGCCAATCAGTGGATCGTAGCGTCGGGGCATGTCGCCCGCCCCACGGCGACACTGTCGGCCATGTCAACGGACGCGGCCCCACTCCGTATCTATCGGGGCGAACGGCGTGGCTGGCGTCCGCACTCCTGGCGCGGCGGCTCAAGTCCCGATCGGCTGGGGGAGATCATGGTCTGGGATACCGCAACCCGCTTCCCGCAGCATCACCTCGATTTCGGAGGCCTGCTGGAATCCAACGTCACGATCGCCGCCCGCGACTGGACCGCCTTTTGTGCGGTGGCCCGTTCGCGGGGGCCGGCGCGGAGCGACGGTCGCCGCGAAATCCCGCCCCAGGTGCTCCGCGTGTTGGGTGTCGAGTCGATGATCTTGCCCGACTGGGGCCACCGTGGCTCCAACTCGATGAAACCCATCGCCGAAGACGCTGTCCGCGTCGAGCTGTCGCCTCCCTTTCCCCGCGCCTGGATCGTGCATGAGGTCGCGTGGTTGCCCCATCAAACCGGGGCCACTTGGCAGGAACTCGAGGCACGGACACGCGAAGTCTGGTTTCCCGAACGGGATCGAGACTGGAGTCACTTGGCGGTCGTCGAGTCGGATCGGAAGGAGGATCGGTTGCATGAACCGGTATTGGCTGGTGAGTCATGCCGATTGGTCGAGTACACGCCCCAGCAGGTCCGGCTGGCGGTTTCCTTGCGGACCACCGGCCAGATCGTGCTGAGCGACCGCTATGACGCGGGCTGGCAGGCCCATGCGCGAAAGGCAGGCGATACCGCTTGGCTGCCACTCCGCACCGTCCGCACCAACCGCATCCTGCGTTCTGTGCGGCTTGGGCCCGGTGATTGGGAGCTGGTCTGGACGTACCGTCCCCGGCCATTCCTGTTGGGACTGGGCATCAGCCTGACCGCCTGGGCCTGGCTCGCGTGGTGGTCGCTGCGACGGGGCTTGTTGATAAGGCGAATGGAACGTAGGACGGGTTTGTAACCTGTTTTTCTTTCCCAGCATGAATCGCCGGTCGCTCGTCCCGCTTGCCGCTACTGGCAGGTGGTAACGTCCCCCGATCGAATACGCTCCGATGCACTTTTTCGGGACAGGCACGTAGGAACACGAAGATTCAACTCATATTTCCTTGTCCTCAGTTTTCCTGCCCCCGGGTGATTCACACGGTGCGCTTCTGGGGGACCCGTCCGAAGTTGGCGGAACGTCGTACCGCGCGACGAGCCGTCACCAACAGGCAGGCACCGAGCGTCAGCAATCTCCCCGGCGGCTCTGGCACAATTCGCATGGGCCTCATCATTTCATGGTCTTCGTGCTCTAAGATGTGACAATGCCAAACAAACGTCCCCGTATACTGCTCAAATTTGACCATCAGCCTTACGGTTTCTCCGGCCCTAACGGAAAATGTATCCTCCCAGCCACGCTCGTAATCCTCCAGCGGTATATCGGCACCGAAGACGTTGGAACGGTCCAGGACTTGGAAGGCCTCCAGGTGCAAATGGATTGGGTGGGACTGACCCGTGGTGTTGGCGATCTCCCAAATCTCCAGGTCTCCCTGTTGCACCGTTTCGGTGATCGCGTCCGTCCAACGCTGGCCGTTCAGCAGCAATAGCGGTCGGCCACCATTATCGAACGCACTCACGAGAGAGAGCGAACGAGTTACGCTGGCTGCCGTCTCATCGTAACGGACAATGTTCGAAAGATGATCTGGCAGTAGACTATCGTCGGCTCCCGTGGGTAGCTTGATACGGAACTGCATGACTTCATCCGTGGTACCTGTGGCAGCGCCAAGCCCTGATTCCGCAACGTCAGTGTGTCCCCCACGGCAAACTGAGAAAAATCAACGACGATATCGGAACGATCGGCTGGCGCTAATGAAATCCGCGAACGTTCAATTCGCGATGAAAGGAGTCCTCCATCGGTACCGATCTGATGTAAAACCACCGGATCGGACGAGCCGGTGATGGCGTCCGGTTCCAGCGACAAATCAAACGTACGTGAGTTAGCTGCGTTTAATACGCGAAAGCGATACTTGCGAGGCTCAACTTCCAAGAACGGCCAAACCACGCCATTGACAAGATTCGCGTCGGCCAGAAAGAAGGACACCTGCGAGGGATCGCTGTAAGGTTCTTCGGGCGGATAGAATAGCCGTCCATCTTCATAGAAGGAGCGATCTTGGAGCATGAGCGGAATCTCATAATCGCCCGAAGGCAAGCCGAGTGACTGCTCCTCACTGTCTCGTAAAAGATAGAATCCTGCCATTCCGGCGTACACGTTCAAACGCGTAATGCCCATGGCGTGGTCGTGATACCATAAGCCGGCGGCTCGCTGCTGATTGGTATAGGTCGTAATCAGGCTATTGCCGGATGGACCGCCCATGCCATTGGCGGCCGCCGACGCATCGGGGGAAAACCAATGCTCGGGGTAACCGTCACTTCGTTCTTCCGTAACGCCGCCATGCAGATGAGTCACGATGCGAGCCTGAGGGAATTGCGGGCCCGCTCCGTGTACGGTCGTGTCGTAGGGGAGCATATGATTCAGCGGCTGTCCCTGGTTGTCGACGAGGTTGTTTTGCCAGCGGACCTTGATTGTCTCGCCTCGATTGACTTCAAAAGTCGGCCCAGGAAACATGCCGTTGTAACCCCACAACGGCGTCGGCGGCAGTTGGCTGTGCAATCGCTGCGTGGAACGGACGAACGTCCACTTCGTATAGAGGAGCCCCGTCGAGCGATCCCGAGGCGGTTATCACATTAGCCAGCGGGTTGGGCAACGGATCGAGATACTTGGTCAGTGTGCGGACATCAAGGACTCCAGCGGAGGCTTTAGCGATGCACAAGAACACAACCGCAGTGACAGTGTATTTGCACATGGTTTTCGCAGGCGTCTCAGCGAGGATCGTCATTGGTGAAATCCTAGGATTGCCCTACGTCCGCCGCACCTGACACGTCGCACCAGCGTCGACCGCAGCAGCAGCCATATCCAGCACGTGGACGGTTCGGGAACGACGGTGTTCGCGGCCTGGAATTTGTGGCTGTTCCAGATATTAAAATCTGAGATATCTACAACGCCATCAGCACTAAAATCGCCCTGACACCAGCCAGGATCATTGGTGAGCTTGTGCGAATTCCAGATGTTGAAATCCGCGATATCGACAACTCCGTCGAGGTTCGCGTCGGCGGGCAGGTAAGCACTTCCCGAGGGCAGGTTTTCCGCTCCGCGCGGCCGAGCCACCACGCCAAGTCCTCGGCATCCACCCTGCCGTTGCCATCCAGATCAAACGTGGCGTTCTGGGTGCCGCGGCGATTTCGATCACCAGCGCATCGACATCGCTACATTCATAATCACCATCGTCGTTGAAATCGCCCGGTAATCCAGAAGTCGGCAATTCTGCCCGGATGAACTCCGCAATCGACGGAACACCATTATCGTTCAACAGGAACAGCATGTAGTAGCCTGGCGGCGCTGCATTGGAATTTGAGGGCAGGGTGATCTCCACGCCGCCGATGACGGGGGTGAATTCCAAATGGTTAATTCGCTGAGTCCAGTTTTGCGAGTGGGTCGTTGATCCGGGAACAAGCATGTTGACAGCGGCGATACTGGCGGCATCGGGCGTCGCCACAAAGAACGTTTCACCCAATTCCGCACTGGCTGGTGCGGATGTAATCGTGGGCCTCGCTCCGTTAAACAGGTAGGCCGGGGAATAGATTTCCGCGTTCAGATTCTGGGAAACCCCGCCGCTATCGTGGTCGCCTCCGGTAATCAACACGCGTCCATCCGGTAACAGCGTGGCGGTAGAATGGTAACCACGATATGCGTTGCTCGCCGCAGCAACCTGAGTTATCTGTTGCGTTGTCGGATCCCAGATCTCGGGCACGCGATATTCTGCCGTTGGGATCATTCCATCCGGCAGCGGACGTTCCTCCGGTAATCAGCACCGTACCATCGGCGAGAATGGTCGCGTCATGCTGGCGGCGGGGCTGGGCCATCGAGTTATGCGGCGTAGGTCCATCCGGGACTCGGATCGTTCAGGTCGAGCAGTGAGACATTGGCGGTCGGGTCGCTCCCACCACCGAAGAAGGCCACTTTCCGGGTTCGTACATGACGGCCGGACCGATAGTCGTCCAAGTTAGAATCCAGCGTGATGTCCACAAAACTCCACTGGCCGGTGCCGGTGGTATCCAGCACTTCCGTGGCGTTGTTGAAGCCCGCCGCGGAAACGACCCTTGCCATCGGGAGCCAAAAAAGTCCTGGGTAGAGCGGCAGAGTTTTCTGGGCTCCTGTCAAGTTCGCGCCAACTGTTCGTGGCAACTTCGTAGACTTGAGGCAGCCGATTTGTGTCGCCACTGAAATTCATGTCGCCGGACATGACCAGGACGTCACCGTTGCCCAGCGTCGTGGCACTGGGATACCAACGGCCCGCATTCATGTCGGGTACGTTGCCCGCCCAGGTGTCGGTAAACGGATCGTAGATGTCGGCGACGGGCTCACCCACGTTATTGGCGATGTGGCCCCCCACGACCATCAACCGGCCGTCACCCAAAAAAGCGTGACCAGCGCAGAAGATGTTGACAGTCCGGCAAAGCCGGTGCGGAAAACTGCTGCGTCAGCGGATCCCACAAACCGACGCTCTCGGTCCAGGTCTGCCAGACCATAATCTTCCCGGTGGGAAGTAGTGATGCATGGATCGCTTCAATGGGCCAGTTGATGACGCCCGACCATAGTCCATCCACCGAGGGTTGAGCTTGGGCAGATGTCAACCCGAATATCATCCAAGAGACGAGCGCTGCTGGGCCGGCAGCGATTAGAATCTTCAACATTGACTCTCCTTACGTTTGTTTTTGGCATGCCAGGCGCCAGCGATGACTCGTCTGCGGAAGCAGTCCCAAGACCAGCGACAGAATAAATGCTTGGCCTGACGGCTCAGGGACGGGACGAATCTGTCCGCGAATGGCAACTCCCGGCGGCGTGGAACTCGCCTCGACGGTGTGCACAGCCAGATACAATTCGGCGGCGTCCAACTCGTCCAGCCAATCCGAGATAACCTTCGTCGTCAGCGGGAAGAACTGAGGCAACAAATCACCCGTGACTGGATCCCGGGAAGCATCGCTGATATCGAAGATGCCGCTCAGTGACTCGTTGGCAAAATCGACGATCAGGTCCGCGTCGTCTTCACTTGGGTTGCCGAAAATGTTCAGGATATGAGGCCCAATGACGTCGGGAACTTGAAAATGAATATGCATCCCCACGATGTCATTAGGATCCGTGCGGTTGGCAGGGTTGGGTTCCAAGTCAAGTCCATCAAATTGAATGTCGTAACGCAGTTGCGTCCGCGCATCATTGAGCACAAATGTTGCGTCTCCGGTCGCAGTTGTATGGCTTGTATTAAAGACAACTTGCGACGCATCCAAATGGGCTGCGAAGTACGTGTCCGCTTTTATTTCGGCCCCCAGCCCGACAAGTGCCAACACGATACACGGCAAGAAGAGCAAGGCATGACGGGCGGTATGCCAAGATTGAAGGCGTGATTTGTTGCGATGCAATTCGGCGAGAGGCGAGAGACTTAGCCACTTGCAGTGGTGGCCGAGCGATGGAGGGGTTTGAGACATATCCGCACGGGCACCTTTTTGTTGTTGAAGCTTCCGCCCAACCGCTGCTGGGAGATTCGCTACCTCTTGTCGAGGGACTCCCCCGAAGCCCGCATTGTAGTTGCCTTTCCGGCACAAGCAACGAATTAGTCGGTGTTTGAGACGGTCGACAAGCGGCTATCAGGGATACTACTACCACTTGCGTTGTACGACGATTTGCGGAACGCGGGCTCTGGCCGGCGAATCACAAATCGCCACGTCGAACTGGACTGCGTCCGCCGGTTGCCTCATCCAAGCACGATCTTGGTCCGATACAGGAATCGGACGTTGGGCGAGTATGAGAGTGTCGATGAATCCGTGGAGGAAAGAGCTGCTTCCCGCCTGTGATCGCTTCCTGTGATCATCGATTGCGGAATGCAACCACACGGTCGTCCCCTGCACAAACTGTGCCGCCCCGACCAATGACAGGCTGGAAGCCTATCCCACTTTGCACCCGGCGCCTTGCGGTCCGGTCCGTCGCTTTAGATCTGGAAGTTGGCCTGGGGGCGATAGCCCTCCGGGGTTTCCGCCCGCAACCGCAGATTGGGTTTTTCCATCGTCACCGTCGTGTGGGGATCGACCGAATGCGTCAGCCAGACGCTAGATCCGATCACCGAATCGTGACCGATCACCGTCTGGCCTCCCAGCACCGTCGCATTCGCATAGACGACGACCCGATCCTCAATCGTGGGATGACGTTTTGTGTGCCGTTGCAGATTTCCCTCGGCATCCGTGGCAAAGCTCAACGCCCCGAGCGTCACGCTCTGGTACAGCTTGACGTGATCTCCGATGTGGCAGGTCTCGCCCACGACGACGCCCGTACCATGGTCGATGAAGAAATATTCACCGATGGTGGCCCCCGGATGGATGTCGATACCGGTCGCCTTATGCGACCACTCGGTCATCATCCGTGGGATGAAAGGGACGTCCAGGAGATAAAGTTCGTGGGCCAGCCGAAACACGGTGATGGCTTCCAACCCAGGGTAGCAGAGGATGACTTCGTCGAGACTCTTGCAGGCGGGGTCGCCATCATAGGCAGCTTGCACATCGGTCGCCAGCGTCTCTCGAATGTGGGGAATGCGATGGAGAAAATCGATGGCAATCCGCTGTGCCTCGCGTTCAAAATCAAGCTCCTCGACGCACGCCTGATCCTCGCGCCGCATGCGATCCTCATGCCGCAGGGCACGGGCGATCTGCTCGGTGAGTTGATCGTGCAGGCTGTCGATCAAATCGCCCACGTGATAGGTGATATTGCCAATATGCAGGCCCTCGCGGCGACGATAGCCGGGATAAATTACGTCCTTTAGGTCCAGAATCGCAGCCACGATGTCCTCGTAGCGAGGCAAAGGGCAGTGCCCCAGATGATTGATCGTGCCGATCTGCGTGTACGTTTCGACAATGCGATCCGTTAATTCGGGCAGCTGTTCTTTGCGACGAAAATCAGAGGCCATCAGTGGATTCCCCAGGGGAAAGATATGGTGCGTGGGCAAGCAAGCCGTGGAGAGCGCGTCGTGGAAGTCCGGGCTAAGCCGGACTCGTACATTCGCAACAAATGACACGGGTTACGATCACGGAAGGCCCCTGGGTCGAGCGGGTGTCCGGAGCCACGCGGCCGCACTTGGCCGTCAGGGGCACCCTATTACTTCGTACGCTGGCACCATCGACGGGACGACTCCTGCCGATCATGTCTTCGGTTCGAACGGCAACGAAAATTCAGGTTATCCCGATGCCCAGCGGACCGCTGAGCACCACTGAGTGATAACACAGACCGACTGGGCCTGACCACTGTGCTGGCATGGATCGCGGGTTTCGCCCGGCCGACAGCCGCGGAACCCATCCCTGCTGACTATTCCTGCCCCGTCTTACCCCAGACACGCGGTCGGACAAGATTTTTCGCTAAACCCAGTTTTTCCAAGCCGCGAATGATCCACCAGGACATGTCAAACTCGTACCATAGGTGCCCGTGGGAGGCGGCTCGTTGATCGGCGTGGTGATTGTTGTGCCAGCCCTCTCCGTGGGAAATCAACGCCACAAACCAGTTGTTACGACTGTTGTCGGTCGTCTCGTAGTTGCGATAGCCCCACACGTGACTGAGCGAGTTGACGGCCCAGGTCCCGTGAAGCACGACGACCGTCCGCACGAACACGCCCCAAACCAGAATGCTCAAACCGAATCGCAACGCGCCCGCACCGGTGCCGTAAATCCACCATCCGGCCAGGGAACCCAATCCCCAGAATAACAGGGCATGCAACGTGTAAACGCCCAACCACAACGAATACCGCTCAAGCCGCAGATAGAACGGATCCTTGAGCAAATCTCGGACATACTTCTCAAACTGATTGACGCTGACATGATCGCGATTGACGACGAACAGCCACCCCATGTGCCCCCACAGAAAACTGACCAGGGGAGAATGCGGGTCCGGTTGTTCGTCCGAATTCTTATGGTGGACACGGTGTACGGCGACCCAGCGGGCGGGCGAATCCTGCAAGTTGCAGATTCCCAGAATCGCGAGAAAATGCTCGAACCACTTCGGACAAGTGAAGCCCTGGTGCGTCAACAGGCGATGGTAGCCGATGGTGATGCCAAACATCCCAAATAAGAAGTGACCCAGCACGGCCACCACGACACCGGTCCAACTGAAGAGGTAGGTGAACCAGCCCGGAACGAACGCCGTCGCCGCCAGGATATGGATCAACACCAGCGCGATCGCATAATTCCGATCGATCCGAATGGGTTGCGTTGTCTCCGGGTAATCGAGGGTGCCGCAAACGGCCATTCCGCTGGGCGACGCGGCATGTACTTTCGTCGAACCCGTCTCGGGCGAGCTTGTTTCCGTTGCCATCCTTCATCCATTCAAAAAAACAAGGGAGCTGCATAGATTATCGAGAGAGTGCCGCTGGAATGCAAAGCCAAATCGGCAGCAAATGCGGTGCCAGCCACAACCGATCGGCAGCGTGCGGCTCCTGAGCGGCAAATGGAGTAACCGCGTAAGAGGCCAGGGTATCACGGACGCCTGACCATCAAGCGGTCTCCTTGCCGAGTCGTACGCATTCGCGGCCCGCCGATCCGTTGGCCGCCTCGGGCCCAGTTTCCCAGGCCGGCCGTGAGGGCGGAAGGGGACTCCCCGGACAGCTCTCGTAGGGGCGGAGTGAGCGGGAGGAGTGCGATTCCGCACGCCCCTGTGAGGGCCCCTCGCCCCATGCAGCGAGGCCTCAATCGGTCGCGGCAAGACGACGCCGTTCTCCGGGGCCAAGTCAAGCGCTTGGGTGGCAGAACCTCCTTGACGACGGCCCCCTGTTCCTCGCTGGAGATCAGTAGCGCAAAGCGTTTGACGGAATCCAATTCCTGGGTGCTCAGTGACGTGTAATCGAAGATGCCCCGCAAATCGGTATAGCCATCCTTGTAGAATTGCACACTGCCATCCAGCATTTCGGCGTAGGCCTTCACATAGACGGTGGGCAGCGGTTGGCCCGTTTGCTCGTGCGTCACCTGCAACTGCCCGTATTGGTCCGAAACGCGAATCGCCAAGGCGTTGGCGTAATAGGCCTTTGCCACGGTCTTCCCACCCCCGCTGATTTCAACGAGCACATTCTGGTTGTGGAACGACGCGGGAAGTTCAAAATCGAGGGCATCCTGTCCCGCCGGCAACTCCTGACGGAAGGTCGCATTGGGCCGAATGCTGGAGAAGCGGCCGGAGAACTGCTGCACGAACGGATTGCGGCTGAATAATAATTCCAAGTCCATCAGGTAGTAATTGACGGTGACCTGCCGCAGGTTTTGATACTTCAGCGAGACGGTCTTGGCCTGGACGTCAAAATCGAGACTGGGCTGTCGTGCCGCCAATTCAGCCTGTTGCTCGGTACGGCTATCGTTATCGATGACGCCTCCCGGTTTCCCGTCCACCTGATCCAACATGGCTTGCAAGCTGGCAAAGGCTTGCTGCCAGCGATCGACTGGGTAGTTGGCATACTGGGCGGTCAGCGAACGGGCCAGTTCGGGCAGCGGATGGAAACAGTCGAGGTAAGCCGCGAAGTAATCGTATTGCAGTCGCGAGGGGAGGGACTCGGGCTGCACCTGGGCGAGGAACGTCATCGCTTCGCCGATTCGGTCCTGCAGCAGCAGATAGTAGGTGACGGACATCAAGTCATCGTTCGACAATCCGGGTTGGTAGGCCAGCGCGTTCATCTGTCGATGGTATTGCTCGTAGAATCGATCATTGAGGATTGTCCGCTGGCGACCCAGCTGATGCGCACGGGCATTGATCAGCGGCCGATAATCCATGTGTTGATAGCTTTTCCGTTCCACGGGATCGACGCGGAGCAGTTCACAATCGAGCTGCGGGCCCAGCTGAGCCACGAAGTTGTCCTGGTGCTGCAAGAACTGGCGAATTTGTGGAGGCGTTGCGTGCTTGATCCCATACGACCAGAGCGTATTGTCATAGGCGTGGGACTGGCCGAGCAACGTCGTGGCCTGCTCAAAGAACGCTCGGTCCTGCATGCGGAAGGCAATGCGGGACAAATCCAACTCCTGCAAATTGTGCGTCCGCAGAAACTCCAATACTTCGGCATCACTCGCGTACTGGGACACGTAGTCCCACGAATCGCGATCCAACGTCGTCGGTTTGTCCACGACATGAAACGCAAACGGCGGCGCACTGGCCAGCACCAGATCGTCCCGGGTCACATGGATGGGAAAGTGTGATAGCTCGCCCGCGGTCGGAAAATAGAAGTAGAACTCACGCGTCTGCGTCTGGTAAGCGCCCAGGTCGAGCGGACTGCTCTCGGTGTACTTTCCTCCCAGGATGGGCAGTGCGCCCTCGGGAATCTGCATCAGCAGCTGCACCTGCTGTTGGCTGGAGGTAGAGTTGGTCACGACCACCTGGCATCCGTAGACCGTATGCACCACGAATTCATCGGTGATGAATTTGTCTTGCTGCAGTCCATCGACCTGGCGATAGCGATCGCCGCGACGGAAAAAGCTCTGGCTGACCAGGATCGGCGAATCGGTCGCGGCCGCGGCCGCCGGGCGAATCTCTTCATGGAAGGCGATGAGCGGGCTGGCCGCCTTAAACGTCAGCCGCTCCTCTTCGTAGATCTTTTCGTGCGCCACCGGCAAATGGCAAATCGAGCACGGCCAGGGCGAGCAGCATTTCCGTGAGGTTCCCAGTCGCCAAGGTAAAGTCGCGGGAAAGAAACGTGTCGGTATCGGCGGAGTGGGCGAAATCCTTCCAGAAGGCATTGACCTTAACGAGTTCCGAGTTTTGCGCCTCGATCGGCAACTGGTAGTAGTTGTTCTCCAGCCACTCCTTTGTCGTTTCGAGTTGCCGATAAAGCCGAGACGCTTCCCCACCTAACCGACGGCCGGCAAAACCGCCAAAGGCGGCGCCCCCGGCGAACCCTTCTCTTGCATCTTCTAATTTATCGGCCGCGGCAGACCGCTCTTCCGCCCGATACGCGAGGCCGTCCTCATCCGACTGCCGCGGGCCGGAGATCGCTTTCCCCAGCATGGGCAAGTTCTTGACACCCAAGCGGGTCTCCTGGCCCGCTTTCCGGAGAGCCGACTCACCATCTGACAGCACACTCCCGGCGATGGCAGAATCAAATAATCGGCTTTGCCTTCCCAGATCACGGGGCAACAACCGAAACAGCTCGTCGATGTGCCGCGTGGTAAATTCCTGTTCCGCGGCCAGACGCTGTCCCAAAAGGATTTGCTCCACGCCATTCAGTTGGGCGTATGGCCATGGCTGCCGAAAGGCCGTGAGCTCTTCCCCCAGCAACCAGTGATCGAGGAACGTCTTGTGATACTTGTTGGCCAGATAGTCCCGCACGACCGCATCAAAGAACTTGGGGTCTTGCTGCCAGAGAAAAAAGTGCAACTCGTGGCAGGCAAACTCGGAATATTTTTCGCGCTTCTCCTCATCCGTCAGATCGTTCCAACGTGGTAAGAACGCGAATTTGTCCAACTGTGGATCGTTGCTGATCGTACGATACAGCCGAAACACACTCGCCAGCGTATCGTAGTAGTCAAAGCGCGAGGCCACGACATCGTTGATTAGCAGCGCATCGCCGGCCGCCATGAGGGTGACTTGCTTTTGCTGCGTGTAATGACCGGCCGGGTCGAGCGGATCACGCAGGCGGAGGTCGCGCAAATCGGGACGCGTCGACTTGACCGACACGGCCCGGTACGCGGTCGTTAGCGGATCGACCGCGACCAAGTGGAATTGCTGATGAGGCCCCAGTTGCTTTCGCTCGATCGTCACCATCCCCTGCTCGTCGGCCCGCAAGTTGACAAGCACGGCCGACGCGTCCGCCAGAAAATCGAGGTTGGTCGAATTGGCTTGCGGCGCTCGCGACCGGGCGGCGCGCCGTGGTTGCTCCGCGGCCGGCATGGCCGCCGCATCGGATTGCGGCTGAAAGGACTCGCCCTCTCGGGCCCGTTGGAATTCTGTTTCCGTGTCGCGGCTGGCCCATGGGTTCAAGAGCAGGCTGGGCCGTTGCAACAGATTCCCCGGAAATTTATCCGCGTACTTCCGATCGATGATGTAACGATACTCGTCGCCAATATCGCGACCGGCCACGAAGAACGAGGGCCGTGAGGGCCAGATCGCGAAACTCGGCTCGGGGTCCCGCACGCGACTCAGGTCGGTGAACGCGTCGTAGGCCGGCAAGTAGCGTACGGCAAACACATGCAGCCGTGCGAAGCGGCTGTTATTGGCCAATTGAACGCGGACGATGTCGTCATCCACGCGTACCTCGGAAATTTGCAAGGGTTCGTTGCCGCGTTCTTCCAACAGTCGCCGTTTTCCCAACGCGTAACCGAGCTCCTCACGGCCCTCGGTAATGCGTAGCCGCTGCGTGCGGTCATCCCGCTTCCAACGCAACTGATAATCTCCAGCGGGCAAATTCGAAAGCTGAAGAAATCCATCGGCCACGTTTGCATGCGCGATGCGATCCGCGAGCGGCACGGCTCCGCGCATCTCATATAACGAAACCGCTGCTTCTGGCGCTTCAGCGGCGGACGCCATCCAGGGAACGCGGATCGTCTCGCCTTCCACGGCGTGCAAGGCCTGGTAGTACGAGTGTTGATCTGTCGAGAACGCCCAGTCGCGGGCCGGGGCCGTGGGTGTTTCGGCCCAGAGATGGGTAATCTCCGCCAGACGACCCAGGCGGACTTGCCCCTCGGGATCCGTCTTGAGGGACACGTCGACCGCATCGGTAAAATCGCGATGCTGCAAACGCAACGTGATCGCCCGTTCCGGCAGCACCTCGCCCGACTTACCCCGTAATTCCAGGACATACTCGCCCGCGTCCTGCAGCAAATGCAAGTCGGCGATAAATTCCAGCCGATCGATTTCGTTCAGCCGAAACTCGCGGCTGGCCACCAGCGAGACGTCCTTATTCTCCGTCAGGCTCTTGAGTGTGGCTGTCAGCGCAAAACGCAAACTGGCCAGGCGGGGCGGTACTTGAAACGACTGAGCCACCTCGCGGTCCTCGTGGAGGACGATGTCGGAAATTTCCTTGGTCGACTCGATGCCATCGAGGTCCGTGGAGGTGATGGTCAGCTTGGGATGTTGTAACTCGGAGAGGGAGATCGGCATGCCATTGAGCAGCAAGGCCGTACGCAACAAGACGCGGGACTGGTTGTAACGGAGGAGTGATTCGCGATCGACGTGAAAGCCGTCGCGGAGTTCGTAGCTCTCCCCTTGATGAGGGAACTTGTGCAGGGACGAAAAACCGCCCTGCGTGATCACCATCGACTGTTGGCCAGGCCGGGTGGAAAACGGCACGACGATCGTTCCGTCCGCCGACGCTTGATATTCGTGACCGGCCATCCACAGCCGTGCTCCCTCGACCGGCCTGTTTTGCTCGTCCAGGATGGAAAACACCTGGCCGTCCGGTCCCGTCCGCAGCAGGAAGCGATGCCCGCCCTTGCGAATGACAGCGCGGCTGCTCTTGCCATTACCGATAAAATCAACGACGTAAACGCCCGGCTTCTTTAGTTGAGGCAGCGCGAAACGGCGTTCGACGCGGCGGAGGGGCGGTTCGTCATAGTTGAACGTCTCTTCAGAATTCGGCACCAACCCGTCCAGGTCGATATCGGTATTTACCTGCCGCGACTGCTGACGATAGTAATTCTCGGTGTTGATCTCGAACACCTTGACGATGAGTGTCTTGACGTTCTTGACGAACAAGTTCAAGACCACGTCTTCCTCCGAACCGTAGAGTCGGTCGCCGTCGGCCGCGAAATCGAGGTCCACGCGATCACGCAGCTGCTGCAATTGCTCCGGAGGCAACATCGCGTACCAGCGTTCCGCATCACCCAGCCCGTTGACCAGTTTGGTCTCGGCGAAGACCGTCTTGAGATACGTATCCCTGATGTAAGGTTCGAATTCCTTATCATTCTCCGCCTCCAGCAAGAAGTGCATCAAGTAAGCTCGAACCAGCGGCTCATCATCACCAATCGGAGGCAATTTCGTCAGCGATGATCCATCGAATTGGAGATTGACCGCGTGTCGGTCACCCAGCGATTCCAGGTAACGAGGGCTGACATAGTGCAGCTGGCGAGGCAGACGCAGATAAGTCAAGAACCGCTGTTTATCGAAGACGCCCACTTCGCGGTCATGCACCAGTCGGCGGTAGAGAATATGCGCCTTGAGCGAGTCATGAGCAGCTGCCAGCGGTTCGACAAACTCCCACAGCCGCTGCAGATAAGCCTCCCTTTCCGCCATGTCGAACTGCCAGTCCGTATCGTCATCGGGTGCAAGTCGGGTGAGATACGTCTGCACGAACTCCGTTTGATTCCGCAGTTCCGGTTGCAGCCGCACACATTCATCCAACTGCTCTCGAAACAAGAGTCGGTGGATGGGTAACGATCCAAAGCCGCGGCTGCCCTTGTGCTGCAAATCCTTCACGATATGAGACGCCAACCGCGGGACGTCGGGATATCGCAGGCGCGTGAGCAAGTCGCGGCGTTCGAGGGGACTCAACTCCGTGGCGGCGAGTCGTTCCAAGGCGTAGTCCGTATAGCCGCCCAGATCCTGATGGCGACTGCGGGCGAGCTCGTCCAGCCGTGACTGACTGATCAGTGACGGATCAAGCGCCGTGGGTAACTGAGGCCGCGCGTCCAGTTGCTCGCGATGATGTTGAAAATGCAAACCCAGTTGTCGCTGCAGGTAAGCCAGCGTCTGCTGAGGATTCGTCGAATAGGTCAGCAGGGCCTGCCGATGCCGCATCTGTAGCAGGCGTGCCGTTTGGCCGTGACGCTTCTGCCACTCCGTGAGCAGTCGGTCGACATCGGCGAGGCGACCGTGGGTCTGGTCAAACAGGCATTGGTAGAAGTAGAAGTCTTCCGTGCCCGGGATCAGTTGCTTCAGAACCTGCTCGCGATCCGCCGCGAGCACATACGACTCGACAAAATCAATATCATGTGCCAGGACGGGTGTCACCAAACTGAGGGCTCCCCAAACGGTGAGCAATCGTAAACGATGCATTTTAGAGTCTTTCAAGCTGTGGGGCCATGAGCGGCAAGCCGGGCGGTTGACGTGGGAACCACCGCAACCTCACGCGGAGGCCAGCAAGAGTACCGCCCGTACAAGGTTCGACGCGACCCACCGTCGATTGGTTCCAGGATTTTTTCCGGCCGGGCGACCGAGAGGCCGATCCCGCCGAATTGTAGCTTATGCAAGAGGGCGGGCACGGTGGCCGGGGGAGAGGAAGAAGGGAAAAACCGCGAGATTCCGGCGGCCCCCCGCCTGGAGCGACGCTGCTGGCGGGAATGCCGAGCGAGCCGCTGTCGTTGACCGCTCCGCGGTCAAGCCGTCCGCGGGAGCGTGGGGGGAGAACGTCGTTGACGTTTCGGCGGTCAAGCCGTCCGCAGGAGCGCGAGCGAGAGCGCGAACCGCGACGCGCTCGACAACTTTGCTCCGTGGTCGCTTTTCTGTCTAGTCGTCTTCTTCCGCGATCTTCTTGGCTTGTGCCGTAATCTCCTGCAGCACGTTGGGAGGCACGACATCATAATGGCTGAATTCCATCGCATAGCTCCCCTGTCCGCCCGTCATGCTGGAGAGCGTCCGCGCGTAGGTGGATACCTCGGCCAGCGGTGCTTTGGCCTCGACCGTCGTCTGCCCGCCACCGGCGGTGGTCATGCCCACCATTTGACCGCGGCGTCCCGACAAGTCGCTGCTGACATCCCCCACGTTGTCGGCCGGCACCGTGATGTGCAGATTGACCACTGGTTCCAGGAGCGTCGGCTTCGCCTGCCGAAAGACTTCGAGAAAACAGCGACTGGCGGCAATACGGAAGGCCGTTTCATTGCTATCGACCGGGTGATCCTTGCCGAAGTGTACTTCCACGCAGACGTTCTGCACTGGATAACCGGCGAGGCAGCCGGTCTTGATTCGCTCCAGGAACCCCTTTTCGATCGCCGGCATGAAGTTGCCCGGAATCGAACCACCCACCACCGAATCGACCCAGAGGAAGTTGCTCTTCTTGTGGAAGTGCGTGTTTTTCAACTGCGGGAACCGCTCCTTGACGGCGTACGTCTCCGGATCGGTGCCTTCGGGCAGCGGAAACATGCGAATATGGACTTCGCCAAATTGTCCACTCCCACCCGATTGTTTCTTGTGTCGATAGCTTCCTTCGGCCTTGGTTTGGATCGTCTCCCGATAAGGAATCTTGGGAGGTTTGGTATCGACCTCTACCTTATCCCGCCGTTTCAGGCGTTCCTGGATCAGCGTCAGGTGCAGTTCACTCATACCGGTGAGCACCATCTCTTTGGTTTCCTGATCATGATCGAGGTGGATGGTACTATCCTCCTCGGTGATCTTATGCAGGGCTCCGGAGAGTTTTGTTTCGTCCCCACGACTCTTCGGTGTCACGGCGAGTCCCACCATGGGCATCGGAAAATCGATCGGCGGCAGTTCGAATTCGCCTAGCACCGTGCCGGTGTGAAGATCCTCGGCCTTGGCAATGGCCACGATTTCACCCGGGCCTGCCTCGGCAATGGCCGAAGTCTCGCCGGCCTGCACGGAGAGGAGCTGCGAGATCTTGATGCCCTTTCGCGCACCTGGGGCTGCCACGGTGGCATCTTTTTTCAACGTGCCCGAGTAAACGCGAACGAAACTGAGCTTCTGTACGAATGGATCGATACGCGTGCGGAAAACGAGTGCCGACAAGTCGCCGTTGGGATCGGGCGTGAGCGCCACCTCTTCTCCCTCGCGGCGTCCGGTGCGCACGACGGCTCCCGGCGGTAGCGAGTCGGCAGCCAGAAAATCCAGCAGCTCGTCGAGACCGACCTCTTGTCTTGTCGAGACGCAGAGGATCGGCGTCAGACTGCCCGCAGCAATGGCCCGGACGGTCAGCTTCGCCAGCTGCTCCGCCGAAGGGATCTCACCTTCGAAGTACTTCTCCATCACCGCTTCGTCGACTTCGATGATCGATTCGATGAGCGATTCGTTAATCGAAGCGGGATCGATCAACGCACCCTCGGTATTGTCGGGAACCGTGAGCGTGCTGACCACGGCCTTCAGTCCGCTGCCACTTCCGATCGGTACATTAAACGGAACACAGCCGGGACCAAAAATCTCCTGGATGGAGTCAATGAGAGCTGGGAAATCGATATTTTCCGTATCCATCTTGGTCAGCACAATGACCTTTCCCAAGCCCGCCGCGGTCGCCTCTTTCCACATCCGCCGTGTGTTCACCTTGATACCGGCGTGGGCGTCGATCGCAATCAGAGCAGTTTCCACGGCCCGCAGAGAACCCAAGGTTTGACCGATCAAATCCGGATATCCGGGGCAGTCGATCATGTGGAAGTGCTTCCCGGCGTGGTCAAAATGGGTGACGGCGGCTTCAATCGAATACTTGTGATGCTTTTCCTCGTCGTCAAAATCGCAAATGCTCGTTCCTTCGTCGACGCTCGGATGCGCGTTGACCGCTCCCGTCTTGACCAGCAGGCGATCGACGAGCGTCGTCTTTCCCGAGGACCCATGACCAATAATCGCGATGTTTCGAATATTTTCGACGTTGTGCGCCATACTGAACTCCTGACAGTTTCCCCGTGGGGACTGTTAATGAACGTTCCTGGTAATTCCCGTGATCTGCAGCGCCTGGCCCAAGTCGATGCGCCGTTCGTAGAGCGCCCGACCGACAATCGCACCCGCCACGGGGATATTTGCCAGCGACTGCAAATCTTCCAGGCATGACACACCGCCCGAGGCCAATAACGGAACATCGACAGCGGCGGACATGCTCGCAATTTCCGCCAGATTGGGTCCTGACAACATGCCATCGTGGGCGATGTCGGTATAGACGATGGCGGCGAGTGGTTCCTCGGCGAATTGCTGAGCCAGATCCACGGCCGCCGTTTGACTGGTATGCAGCCATCCTTCCGTGGCGACCTGACCGCCCCGCGCATCGATTCCCAGCACGAGCCGACCCGGATATCGGCGGCACATCGAAGAGAACCATTCGGGTTGCCGCAGCGCCTGGGTACCGATCACCAGACGGGCGACCCCCAGATCGAACATGGTGCGGATCGCACCCTCGTCCCGCACGCCCCCTCCGACCTGGCAGGCCATCGCGACCGACGCGACCACGCGAGCGATCACATCACGATTCGCGGCTCTTCCGTCGCGGGCACCATCCAGATCCACCAGATGCAAACACGTGGCCCCTTGCTCGGCAAAGGCCAACGCCACGGCGACCGGATCCTCGGAAAAGATCGTTTCACGTTCGTAATCACCCTGCTCCAGCCGTACGCATTTCCCACCTCGCAGGTCGATCGCAGGCCAGATTTGCATGAAAGAGCTCGACTTTCCGCAGTCAGACAGGCCGTTTGCGGCCAAAGCTAATCACGCAATATGCCAAAGAAAAATACCCATCGCAAGTAGCGTCCAAGCGGGTCCTGGTCGCGGCGGTCCGGCACGCGGCCGGCGGCCCTGAGGGTAGTGGCTGGCGGCCGCGAGCCGCCCATCGAGTCGCTGGTCACAGCGAGCCGCCTGCAAGCAGGTGGCTCAAAGATCGCCGAAATTTTTCAGCAACCGCAGCCCATCCGCCTGACTCTTTTCCGGGTGAAATTGAGTCGCGTACACGTTGTCGCGCCAGGCCATCGCACAAAAGGCCTGCGGATAGTCCGACTCCAGCGCCACGACGCCGGCATCCGCGGGGATGACGTAGAACGAATGAACAAAATAAAAATAGGCGCCGTCCGCGACTCCCTCCAGCAGCGGCGAGCGGCGGCGCACGCGGACCTGGTTCCAGCCCATATGCGGCACCTTGTAGGGGGGCGGTAATTCAAACTTGACAACCCTCCCCGGGATCACGGCCAACCCGGCATGGCAGCCCCCTTCTTCGCCGACTTCGAACAGCAATTGCAAGCCGAGACAAATCCCCAGGAACGGTCGACCGCCAGCCACAAAATCACGGATGGGCTCGACCAACTCGCGGGCCCGCAGTTCTCGCATCGCATCACCGAATGCGCCGACCCCAGGCAATACCAGCTTGTCAGCGGTTGCGATCTGGTCCGGTACATTCGTGATACAGGCTTCGTGTCCGACCCGCTCCAAGGCTTTCTGCACGCTGCGCAGGTTTCCCATCTGATAATCGACAATGGCAATCATCTCGCAGGTTCCTAGAGTACGCGTTGACTGACAGGGTAGCTCCCCAGCACGGTCAGCTCCTTGCAATGGGCCCGCGCCTCACCGATGACCTGGGCGAAGCCCGCGTCATCACGATGCCCCTCCGCGTCGATGTAGAAACGATATTCGCGGTTGATCTGCTCGGCCGAGGCCCGCGGCTCGTCCGCCAGTTGTCGCTGGTCGCGCGGCGATGCCTTGCGATGAAAAATATTGGTCGCCACTTTGTCGATATGTGTCAGATTAATGCCAGCCCGCTTAAAGACCGCCAGTACATCGACAAGTGCCCCTGGCCGATCGAGCGTCGTGAACATCAGAGAGGTCTTGTCATTACCACTCGGCGCGGCGTTGTGCTGGGAGAGAACAAGGAACCGCGTCAGATTGTCTGGCTTGTCTTCAATATTCTCAAACAATGCGTGCAGGCCGTAGATCTCGCCCGCCAGGTCATTACCAATGGCTGCCACGCCATCCTCCCCCTTCTCCACTTCCACTTTGGCCTGCTTCACCGCGTTGACGGTGGTGTCGGTCGTGATGAGTTCCACCTTGGGAAATTGCACGGCCAGCCATTTGCGACAGTGGGCCAACGCGTCCTGGGTCGAATAAATTCGCCTTACCTGATCGGGCTGCGAATTCGTCAACAGGCACCGACGCACCTCCAACTGAATCTCGGCGTAGATGCTGATCGAATCGTGATAGAGGGAAAAGGCGTGCATCGTCTCGGCGATGCCGCTCCCCGTGGCGTTCTCAATCGGCACGACGGCGAAATCGACATGGCCGCGGACGACTTCGGTAAAGGCGCCTTCCGCGGCGCGGAGGTCCTCGAATTTGACACTCGACCCGAAGTGCCGAATGGCGGCCAAATGCACGTAACTCCCCTCGGGACCCAGGTAGCCAATCCGCAGGGGCTGTTCCAGATGGAAACTGCCACTCATCAATTCCCGGTAGAGTGCCTCGATCGTGCGGTCGGGTAGCGGTCCCCGATTCAGCTCGAGCACCTTCTTCAATACCGCCGCTTCCCGATGCGGAGCGTAGATGGGGATCCCTGTTTGCCGCTTGAGCTTGCCGACTTGCACCACCAGTTCGGCGCGACGGTTGAGCAATTCCACCAGACTGCGGTCGACATCATCGATCTTTTGACGGAACCCAGCGAGGATGCCCTGTTCCGGGGGTGGTGGCTGTCCTTCACTCATATCAATCGATCCTGTGGCAGAACGGGCGCGGCTTTCCACGTATCCTACACGGGGTGGGGAGGCTCGTGCCACAGCCCTTGCCTGGTCGATACGCAGCCAGCCGGAGGAGATCAGCGACGATCGACCGTTTCCGGATAAATCACCACTTCCACGCGACGATTACGCTGTTGCCCGGCGGGTGTGCCGTTGGAGGCGACAGGATAATTGGCCCCATGGCCAAGTACGAACAGCTGCTGAACCCCAAACTGATGACGCTTGGTGAGCTGTTCAAAAACGGCGGTCGCCTGAGCGGCCGACAACTGGTGGTTGCTGCTCCACGTGCCCGATTGGATCGCGTTCGGGTCGGTATGCGCCTCGATGCCGATAATCTGCCGAGCATAATTTTGCCGCACTGCATCCGCGACTCGATCAATCAGCGGCGCGGCGTCTGCGTTGAGCGTGGCGGTGCCGGGCGCAAAGATCTGATCGGACGGCAATTCGATGCGAATCACGTCGCCGTCCTGCCGCACCTGCAGTCCCGTGATGCTGATGGGGGCCAAATTCCGTTGCACGCTGCTATTGGCGCTGATCTTAGCCCCGCCGCGACGAGCCAGATTCGTTTCGAGTTGGGCCACGCGCTGCTCCGCTTCTTGCCTGGCCATCTGGATCTGCTGCTGCGCGACCTGATACTGACGCTGGGACTCGCCCTGCAACTCCTCCATTCGCTGTGTCGCCAGTTTCTGCTGTTCGCGGGCGTCATTCAGACGAGCCACGGTGTCGTCGAGTTGCTGCTTCAAGAGTCGCGTCTGGTCCTCAAAGAGTCGATTCTCTTGCTGCGATTGAGCCAATTGGGCGTGAAGATCGCGATTATTGGCATCCAGTTCGAGGGACCGGCGGCGGAGATCCGCCAGGCTTTCCAATTCCTGCTGCTGTTTCCGAAGCAGGTCCGTCTGTTGCTGGAGCTTCTGCAACTCCTCCATGCGCTTCCCTTCGGTCGCTTGCACAACCTGCTGCGCCTGATATTGCTGCATCTCCGTCATCTGGGCCAAAGCACGCTGCTGCTCCTCGGCCAGCCGTGCCTGCTCCTGTTGGCGTTTCATGAGGTCCGACAACTGGCCCATGGGGCCTCCCGTCGAGGCATTCGGGTCCCAGGCCGATGAACTGGGTGCCGGTGGCGCCCAGGTATTCGGGTTGCCAGCCGACGGTTGAGGGACACCCGCCAAGGCGTTCTGGCTTTGCCAAGGCCAAGCCATGCCGCCGTTGGGATTCGAGCGACAGCCGGCCAGCAGCGTGAAGAGGACAAGCCACAGCACCATTCGCCTTGGCGATACGCAATCGGTCGCAAAGTGCTGGAATTTCATGGCGTGGTTCTACAGCCCGACTCGTCAAATAACCCCGGTCAATGGCGACCACGAGGGGGCGACGGTGTGGAACTGTCTCATGTGCTCGGAAAAGGCGGCGGGATCGTATCGGCGGCGACGATCGCTCGCAAGGCCAGTTTCTCCGCTAACCCGCTAGCGGCGCTTCGCCGCCGAGGATCCACGACTTCAGCCACAGATATCCTTTCAACATGGCGGCCATCGCCGCCAGACAAAGCAGCAAGCCAAGCGGCATCCAGATACCCAGGTTGAAATAGGCTTCGGTGTCCAGCCATATGCGGGTCCACATGAGCAATAGAAAAAGAGTCGCCAGACAGAGATAAGGCCCAAAGGCAATCTCGTGGTTCCGCGTGATCGCCCATTGGGCGAGGGCCACAAACACAGCGGCAAAAGGAGCCAGAAAGAAGATCAGGAGCGACGGTTGCCAGCCCACAAAGGCACCAATCATTCCCATCAGCGTCACATCGCCAAAGCCGAGCGCTTCTTGCCGCAGCACGCGGCTGGCCACCACGCGAAACGCCCAGACCAGCCCCCCACCGAATGCCATCCCTGCCAGCGATGACAGCAATCCCTGCCACGGCAGCCCGCCCACCCACCAGCCGGCGGCGATCAGCAGCAGCCCTGCCAGCGTCATCCAGAACAGTGACACCAGATAGGGATTGCGGCGGATGGCGGCGCACAGCAGGCCGCAGCCGCGCGAGATGCCTCGATGAAACCACAGCTTGCGCGGAAGCAACAGGGCGAAACTCCATATTCCGAAGGCTGCCAGGCCCAGGACCAACCCCAGCGGGCCGTGCAACGGAGGCCACCAGGCGGCGGGTGTCGTCAACTTGAGGAAATCCGCCGACACCTTCAAGGACGAACCGCCGGTTGGCGACTTCTCGACGTCGTCCGCAGGGCCGCCAGCGGCGCCCTGATTCGCGGGAATCAGCTGGAAATAAGGCGCTGGCAACATGGATGTCGGCGCAACGACCGCCAGGAGTAGTGCCAACAACGTGCCGGGAATGACGACCGCGTCGGGAATCAGCTTTTCATCGAAGTCAATGAACGTGGCCACGAGCATGAACGCGCACAGCAAGCTCTGACTGACAAACTGAGCCAGGATCGTTCCGTCCGTGGGCCGAATCAGCAATTCTTGCGTTCCCAGATGCCAACGATGCAGCCCGTAGCCGACATGCCACTGATAGAACATTGCCAGACCAACCGCGCAAAACAACTCGATGCAGAGGGGCCGCAGCCAATACCACGCGCCGTGAATTCCCTGCTCACGAGCCAGACCAAGCCAGCCGAAAACGGGCAATCGATCCGACCAGTGTCGGGGCGGAGCCGCGGGGTCCGGTGGGGACCACGGCCCGATGGCGCGTGGGTGCCAGGCCAATCGATAAATGGCCCGGTTGATCTGGCCGCCCACCAACAACCCGAGGAAAAACAGGATGACCGTACGAACCGGCAACGGGATCTCAAGAATCGACTGCACGCCCATGTCCCTCCTTAGCCGTCACCGTGGATCGCCTCGAACCCCCGCTGTTCACACAGCCATGTCAAGATTTCGGCGGCGACTTCCGCAGTCGACTTGTCATCCGTCATGACCTCCAGATCCGCCGCCTGCCGATAGAGGGGCTGCCGCTCCTCCAGCAAGCGAACGATTTCCGCCAAGCCGCTCAAATTCGTGAGTGGCGGCCTGCGTTGCGACGTGCAGGCATCCTTCGACAACCGTTCGTGGATGGTGGCGGGGCGAGCCGTCAGCCAGACGACGGGGCCCGTCTGTTTCAGCGCGGCACCATTGTCGGGATTGAGAATCACGCCGCCCCCGGTGGCAATGATCCAATTCTGACGCCTGGCAACCTGACGTACAACCTCGGCTTCCCATTCCCGGAAAACCGCTTCGCCATGTGCGGCAAAGATGTCGGAGATCGACATATCATGTTGGGTTTCCAGTTCGTCGTCCAGGTCGACCCACGGCCGACCGAGCCGAGCGGACAACTGTTGCGCGACGGCTGACTTACCGGTACCGCGATAACCAATCAGCGAGACGTTCATGGGAGCTGCGCGGAGCTGAGTGGTTGGAAACGACAACGCGGGTCGGTCAATATTGGGCCGCCCCGATGGCTCGCCGCAAGCGATCCTGAATCAATTGCAGCGGGGGTTGCAGACCGGTAAAGTGCTTGAATTGCAGCGCCGCTTGCCGCACGAACATTTCCAGCCCGCTAATCACACGGCAACGACGCTGTTTTGCTTCCTTGTAAAGCAGCGTCTGTTCGGGATTGTAAACGGTATCGAAGACAATCGCATTGGGACGCAGTTTAGTCTTATCGTAGGGAGATTCGTCCACATTCGGATGCATGCCGATCGGCGTTGCATTGACGAGGATTTCCGCCTTGACGTGGTGCCGATGATGCCACTCGACCGCTCGGCACTTCATCTCCTCCGCCAGCACCAAGGCCCGGCCATGCGTGCGACTGGCCACCACCACATCGGCACCCCGGCGAATCAACCCGAATACGACCGCTCGCGCCGCCCCGCCGGCCCCCAGCACCAGTGCCGTGTGGCCGGCGAGGGGTGTCTTGCGATCGTGGGCCAGTCGCTCATCAAGGCAAGTCATCGCGGCTCGATAATCCGTATTGAATCCCAGCACATCGTCTCCACGGAAGACCATGGTATTGATCGCTCCGATCCCCGCGAGGCGCCATCAATTTTCGTGCAGTAGGCCATGGCCGCTTCTTTGTGGGGGATCGTCACACTCAGCCCGCGAATCCCCAACGCACGACAATCCTGGATGAACTGCTGCAATTGTTCCGCCGGAACACGAAACGGCAGATAGACCTTGTTGAGGGAATGGGATTGGAAGGCCGCATTGTGGATAAAGGGGCTGAGACTGTGTCCAATCGGATCGGCGATGACGCCATAAGACTTCGGTTTCCGCATTGATGTGCGGATAGTCATAGACATCGACCATCTGCCGGAAGCTGATTTGGCCGGGTGCGAGCGTCCGTTCTTGCGTGAAAGCCGCATACGTAAAAGGTGCCCCATACTTGCCTGCCAGGATTCGCGTGGGGATGCCCATGTCCCCCATGCAAATCCCGATCGTGGGCACTTCCGCCGACTGTTCCATCAACTGCAACATGCGGACGTTGTCATGGGGATTGTTGGCCATCGTGGCAATCTTCACGATGTCCGCGTCGAGGGCCTGCATCCGCCGCTGCAACGCGGGCAAGTCTTCGGGGGTCTTTTCAAAATCGTGCAAGCTCACGATGCGTTTGGTCTTGCCATAACGAGGAATGCTGCCAGCGATATCCTCCTCGATATCAACATAGTCGACTTGTTCCGCAATCGCGGTACGCAGCACCATCTGCCGTTCAGCTTCCGAACCGGACCATTTGCCACCGTCCTTCTCCCGGCGGCAAGTCACGATCACCGGCCCCGGGCGATCGGCCAGGATGCGTTTCAAGTTGATCGCACGGACAATGTAATCCAGACGTAGCTCGACCAGCTCGGCCCCCTGCTCCACCATCCGCGCGTGCTCAGCAATCAAGTGCTTGTGGCGGCCGCGGCCAATGCTCACGCAGATCATGGAATTTACCGCCAAGGTCGCTGGTGTGGAGAAACAGGCCGCTGAGAATCCCCCATTCTGAACGACCGCCGCCGGATATTCAAATCCGCTTGAAGCGGCGATCGAGTTCCTCGCGGGAAAACACCAGCGTGGTCGGCCGACCATGGGGGCAATGATGGGCGTTATGGACGACATACCGCCGTTCCAGCAGGGCGTTGATTTCCTCGGCCGTGAGCCGATCGCCCGCCTTGATGGCCGCCTTGCAGGATATCATATGCAGCAGCTCGTCCAGCAAGTCCCGCCGCTCCAGCGACTTTTCGGGTGTTCGTAGTTTCTCGGCAATCTGCCGTAAGATGTCGCCAGGATTCAGATTGGCCAACATGGCGGGATACGCCGACACGAGAATCGTGTCGTTCCCAAACGACTCGACCTCCATCCCCAGTTGTCGTAGCGTGTCCCGGTGATCCAGAACCGCGGCGGCTTCTTCGGGCGTGAGCTGCACGGGTTCGGGGACGAGCAGTCGCTGCATCTCTGCCGTGCCGCCGAGGACTTTCTCGCGAATTTCCTCGTAGAGGATGCGTTCGTGCAACGCGTGTTGATCGATAACGATCACCCCCTCGTCCGTCTCGGTAATCAAATAGCGATTATAAACCTGCATGGCGGCCGAACCGTCCGCCGCAATCGACTTGCTGCCGCGTTGGGCCGAGTCACCGCGATCGACCTCCGAGGCGGGCAACGTCGTGTCACGCGAGCCCGCCGCGGCGGACCACGCGGCTCCGCCAGCCGGCGTCGCAGCGTGGGCGTTGCCGGGGAATTGCAGATTCAGGGACGTCTGGCATGGCAGCGACGAGACACCATCATGGGATACGCCGGCCGGCCCCGACACGGGGGGAAATTTCTGGAACGCCCCGTGGCTGGCCCACTGTTGGACGCGCTCCCGCGCGTCGCTGGCCGTCGAGCCGTGATCCCGGGCGGACGCGGGCCCCGACAACTGGGCTCGGGCGGTAAGATCGGTCGACAGGAAACGCGCGCGAAGCATGCCCAGTAACTGGCTATACAGCTTCCCCGCCTCCTGAAATCGCACCTCCAGCTTGGTGGGGTGGACATTGACATCGACCAGCTCTGCCGGCATCTCCAGGCGCAGAAAGGCGATCGGAAAACGGCCGGTCATCAACAATCCTCGATAGGCTTCGCTCAGCGCATGCCCCAAGGCTCGATCCCGGATGTGGCGACCGTTGAGGAACAAGTACTGCATGCGGTTGTTCCCCCGATTGTGGCTCGGATCGGCCACAAAGCCATGCATACGCACCTCCCCCTCCTCGGCCTGGACGGGAATCAGCGCATCGGCAAGTTCCCTGCCGAAGAGCACACCCAACCGGTCTCGCCAATGCTCGACGGGAGGCAAATCGTAAATTTCCCGCTCGTTGTGGGACAACGTGAAATGCAGCCGCTCGTGAGCCACGGCGATCCGCGTCAAGGCCTCGGAAATATGCCCCATTTCGGTCTGCACGGTCCGCATGAATTTGCGCCGCACCGGCGTGTTGAAGAAGAGATTTCGCACGGCGATGCGGGTGCCGACCGGGCAACCACACGGCTCGACGCTGCCTGCCTGCCCGCCGTGAATCTCCAATTCGGCTCCCGCCGCCTCGCCCGAAGTGCGGCTGCGGATGCGAAAATGACTGATCTCGGCGATCGAGGCGAGTGCCTCGCCACGGAAACCGAGCGTGCGGACGCGGAACAAGTCGTCGGCGGTCAGTAACTTGCTGGTCGCATGACTGGCCACGGCCAAAGGCAATTGAGCCGCGTCGATGCCGCACCCATTGTCGACCACCTGAATCAGCTCGGTCCCCCCTTTGCCAATTGCCACATCGACTCGGGTCGCGCCCGCATCGACCGAGTTTTCAACCAGTTCCTTGACGACGCTTGCGGGTCGCTCGATCACTTCTCCCGCGGCGATCTTGTTGACCACGGATGCGGGAAGTTGCTTGATGTCAGGCATGAGGCTCCTTCCAATGTCAGGCGGACGGCTACTTGCTCAAGCCGTATTCCTTGATTTTACGGTAGAGTGTCCGAGCGCCGATGTCGAGGATACGAGCCGTCTCTTCGCGGTTACCTCCCGCCAGGGCCAAGGTCTGTTCGATGGCCCAACGTTGGATTTCATCGAGTGTTTTCCCGACCAGCCCAGCGGGTCCCTCCACGGCCCGGTCAGTGGCCTCCGGTGCCACCCCCGCCAACTCGGGCGGCAGATCATCCACATCGAGTATCCCGTCCACATCGACGACCACCATACTCTCGACAAAATTCCTCAACTGCCTGACATTTCCCGGCCAGTCGTATTCAAACAGCAGGCGACTGACGTCTCCGGAAAGTCCCTTCACGGACTTGTCGTGTTTTTTGGCGTAGACGCGGCGAAAATGATCGACCAGGGGGATAATGTCTTCGCGTCGATCTCGTAGCGGCGGTAAGGCGATCGTGATCACCTTCAGCCGATGGTACAGGTCGCGGCGGAAGGTACCCGCCTCGACAAGGTCCTCGAGATCTCGATTGGTGGCGGAGAGAATCCGCACATTGACCTCAATCGGCCGGTTCTCTCCAATGCGAGTGATCTCGCCATTTTCGAGGACACGGAGCAATTTGATCTGCGTCGGCATCGGCATGTCGCCGACTTCGTCCAGAAACAGGGTACCGCCATGGGCATACTCGAAGCGGCCGACCCGATCCGCCGCCGCGTCGGTGAATGCTCCGCGGATGTGCCCGAACAATTCGCTCTCGAGCAGGTGCTCGCTGAGGGCGGCGCAATTCAGGGCGACGAACGGTTTTTTCTTGCGCGGGCTGTTCTGATGCATGGCCTGCGCGATCAGTTCCTTGCCGGTGCCGGTTTCACCGGTGATCAGCACGGTGGCATCCGTCGCCGCCACCCGCCGCACCCGCTCGATAACCGCCTCCATCTTGTCACTCGCGTAGATGATCCCTTCAAAGCCGAATTTCTCGTCAAGTCGTTGTTGCAGATTGGCATTCACTTGCCGCAAGCGGACGGCGTCGGCCGCCTTCTCCGTGACCGCCCGCAAGCGATCGAGATTGAGCGGCTTTTCCAGAAAGTTGAACGCCCCCTGCTGCATCGCCTCGACCGCCTTGGGCACCGACGCGTGCCCGGTCACCATGATGATCTGGCAGTCGGGCAGATTTTCTCTGGCGACGTTCAGGATTTTCATGCCGTCGACTTCGTTCATGACCAGGTCCGTGATGATCACATCAAAATCGCCGGCCTCGATTTTTTTGGCTCCCTCGGGACCTGACGTGGCCTGAGTACACTGATAACCGACGCGGGCCAGCGTCTCGGTCATCGCCTGCGCGTGGCTCCGATCGTTGTCCACGATGAGCACTCGGATTGATGATGCCGGAGTCGTCTTGTTCGCGCCTGCGTCTGCGTCTGCCATAAGAATTCTTATCTTGCTGTTGGGTTCTCGCGTGCGACCGATACCTGGGTCACGCCCAGGGCCTAGCCCGCGGCAGGAGCATTGGCCTCGTCCGACGCGGACATCTGGGCGGCGACGTCGGCCGCAATTCTCGAAGGCATGGGAAACTCCAGGGTGAATTGCGTTCCGCGGCCCACCTCACTTTGCACATCGATGCGGCCGCCATGGGCTTCGATCCCTTTGCGGGCCGTGGGCAGGCCCAGCCCGGAACCACCATCCTTGGTCGAATAGAATGCTTCAAACATATGCATCGCGGTCACCTGGTCCATGCCGACGCCGGTATCGATCAGATCGAGCGCCACGCCTTTCCGAGTCAAACGCGTGCGGACCGTGAGTTGCCCTCCCTCGGGCATGGCCTCGATCGCGTTCTTAACCAGATTGACCAGGGCGGCCTCGAGCGTTTGCTCGTCGAGCATGATGAGGGGCAAGTCGGCGTCCAGATAACGGACAACGTCAATGTGCTGCTCCCGCGCCTGCGGCTCAAACAGAGCCAGCACTCGCTCGACCCGTTCATTGAGGCTGCCCGCCGACATGTCGAGATGCCGCATGCGTGCGAACCGCAGGAAATCATCCAGCAGGATCTGCAGCCGCCGACACTGCTTCTTGACAATCTCGACCTTGGCCAGCGCCCGCCGTTCCATGGGGGTCGTTGGTTGAGCCAGATCCTCGGCCAGCAACTCCATGTTCATCCCAATCACGGATAAGGGATTCTTGATTTCGTGGGCCAGCGCCCCGGCCAACTGCGAAATCTCGTGGTATTGATGGCGGAGCCGCTCGAAGGCGGCTTGCTGCTCAGCGGTCGCTTGCGAGTCGGGCATGGAGGCAGTCGTCAGCTCAAGGGATGGAGGGAAATGGGTGGCGGAGCACGGGAAACCGAGACCTGCGTCGAGGCCCCCGTCAAGCGGGGCGCCGGTCGAGACCCGACCGCAGCCCCAGTTTACGGTTTTTCAGCCCACAAAAAAACGCCCGCCGTTCCCCGAGGGAACGACGGGCGGATGCCTGCTGTTACGAACACGCGCCAGCTATGACTTGCCGCCACCCTCGGAGGTCGCCGTGGCCAGTTCATCTTCCAAGCCGAGCTCTTGGTAGGCCCGCTTGCGGCTCAGCTTGACACGGTTGTGATCATCGATGTCGATCACGAAGACCTTCATCGAATCGCCCACACGGCAGACGTCCGCGACATTGCTGACGTAGCCGTTGGAAAGCTCGCTGATGTGGCACAGGCCATCGCGGCCCGGCAGGATTTCGACAAACGCGCCGAAATCCTTAACACTCGTGACTCGACCATCGTAAATCTTGCCGATCTGCACCGAAGCCGTAATCGCCTCGACCTGATCCAGGGCCGCCTGGGCCCATTCGGCATTCGGACTGGCGATGGTGACGACGCCATCGTCGTCGACTTCGATCACGGCACCGGTCTGCTCCTGGATACCTCGGATCACCTTGCCTCCCGGACCAATCAGCAGCCCGATCTTGTCGGGATCGATCTTGGTCCGCAGCAGGCGCGGTGCGTACATCGACGTCTCGGTACGTGGACGAGGAATCATCGAGAGCATGTTGCGCAGGATTTCGATGCGTGTTTCCCGAGATTGGGCCATCGTCGCCTTGACGATCTCCTCGCTAATCCCGTGGATCTTGAGGTCGAGCTGGATGCCCGTGATCCCGTTTTGCGTGCCGGCGATCTTGAAGTCCATGTCGCCGAAATGATCCTCATCGCCGATGATGTCGGTCAGCAGGGTCCAGTTTTGCTCGTCTTCGTAGACCAGCCCGACGGAAATGCCCGCCACGGGATTGCTATCGGCACGCCCGCGTCCATCAGCCCCAGCGTGGCTCCGCAGACCGACGCCATGGAGCTTGAGCCATTCGATTCGAGGATGTCGGAGATGACGCGAATCGTGTAGGGAAAGTGTCGGCATCCGGCAACACCGGATTGACGCTTCGCTCGGCCAATGCCCCGTGGCCGATTTCACGACGGCCGGGTCCGCGGATCGGACGGCACTCGCCCACCGAAAACGGCGGGAAGTTGTAGTCGAGCATGAACTTCTTGGAATACTCTTCTCCCAGTCCGTCCACGCGTTGCTCGTCGCGGCCGGTGCCCAGCGTGACCGAAACCAGCGACTGGGTTTCGCCGCGTTGGAAGACGGCCGAGCCGTGCGTCCGCGGCAGAACGCCAACATGGCATTCGATCGCGCGCAGCGTTTTGCCGTCACGACCATCGGGACGGGTTCCCGCCAGGATCAGATCGCGAACCACCTTCTGCTCGACATCATGCCAGACTTTCTTGAAGCGACCTTCGTCGATGGCGTCGGCTGCCGCGGGGTCGGGAATCGATCTCGGCCAACGCCGCGTGCCGAACGGCGGACACCGCTTCGCGGCGTTCCGCCTTGCCGGGCGTACCCTTGGCGGCGCGAAGCTGATCGTAATAACCCCGACAAACGCGGTCGAACAGGCCATCATCGGTGGGCAGAGGATAATCTTTCTTGACCGCGCCGACTCTCTCGTACAGCTCCTGCTGCAGCTGGCAGATTTCGCGGATGTAGCGATGGCACTCGCGGATCGCCGCCAACATCGTGTCTTCGGGCATTTCGCGGGCGAAGCCCTCGATCATCAAGACGGACTCCATGCTGCCCGAGACAATCAGGTCGAGATCGCTGTCCTCCAGTTCCTCCATGGTGGGGAATGGGACCAATTGTTCATCGATCCGGCCCAGCCGCACTGAGGCGATCGGTCCGTCGAAG
This sequence comes from uncultured Planctomycetaceae bacterium, assembly GCA_963700865.1. Lineage (GTDB taxonomy): Bacteria > Planctomycetota > Planctomycetia > Pirellulales > Pirellulaceae > CAVOGJ01. The sequence continues at coordinate 120,193 of CAVOZC010000001.1, forward strand.
GGCATCTCGGAAATGTGCAGGGCAGCGGCCGTTCCATTCATCGCCAGCATGTCCGCATCGTTGAGCTTGTCGCTGGAAACGACGATCGCCTGACACTGGACTTCGTCGTGAAACCATTCCGGAAACGAAGGGCGGATAGGTCGATCCATCAACCGTGCGGTCAACGTCTCCTTCATGCTCGGGCGACCCTCGCGTTTGAGGAAGCCGCCAGGGAATTTGCCGGCCGCCGACAGGCGTTCCCGGTAATCACAGGTCAGGGGAAAGAAATCGATCCCGGGACGCGGTGGACCCGTCGTGACGGCATTCAGCACGACGGTATCGCCGTAAGCCGCCACCACGCAAGCCGACGCTTGTTTGGCCAACCAGCCGGTTTCCAGCGACAACACGTAATTCCCAATCTTCTTCTCAACTCGTACTTTTTCCACGTTCATTCACCTTTGCTTACATAGGTTGTGTCTGGCAAGTTGGCGGAATCCGGCTCGGAACCGTCGCGCCCCGCGGCGACAAAACGGCGACAACAAAGAGTCGGCAGAGGGCCCCACATCCTTGTCGCCCCAACCGCACGGGCGGAGCATGGAGAAACGCCAGAGCGCGATATCGCCAGACGCAAGAATACGCCTTCGACAACTGTGCAAACGTCGCCTGACCAGAACACCAGTCGCGACCGCGGATGGTCACTTGCGAATTTGCAGCTTCTGAATGATGTCGATGTATCGTTGCGGATCGATCTTCTTCAAGTAGTCCAACAGGCGGCGCCGACGACTGACCATCATCAACAGACCCCGCCGACTGGCGTAGTCCTTCGAATGCGTGCGCATGTGCTCCGTGAGTCCGTTAATGCGTGTCGTGAGGACAGCGATTTGAACCTCGGGCGAACCCGTGTCCCCGTTGCCACGCTGGAATTCATGAACGAGAGTCTGCTTACGCTCTTTGGTGATGGTCATAACTGATCGCGACTGTTGAGGTCTACTCTTCCTACGTACTCGTGCCTGCGTTTCCACATACCCGCGGCGAAGGCTGGCTTCGGTGCTTCGAAGGCCCGTCGAGCCCCAAAACTCCCCAACTCCAAACACGCATCGGGCACACCAATAACTTGCAATCCCGTGAATGTAACAGCCGACTGCCGTTTCGAAAAGACGGCCGACACCGCTTCGCCGAGGACCGGCTGCTTTGCCTCACGGGAGTCACCTACGTCGGAATCGGCGGTCAGTCGGCCAAACCGGCTAAACGCCCCGCTTCCGCCGCCGGTTTCATCCCAGTCAACCCGCATCGACCGAATCCACACCTGCGAAACCAGCGCGGAACGGGCCGGAAACCTGTCTCCCAAGTCCCGTCGTCAAATCGGAAGGCATTCGGCGCGGGATGCTTCTGGCCCCCCGCGAAATGGGAAGACCTGGCTCGCCTCGCGCGGGGAACCCCGCAAAAATGCGTGGTTTTAAAGGTTCCCACGTGGGTCGCCCGGCCACCGGCAGGAATTTGGAGAAAATACGCGGACAACGCTTGCAAAGCGGCTCACGATCGGTTTAACTATATTTCAGTTGCGGAACGGTCGTCACTACCCCTATTTTACAGGCAAGAACCACTGGATAGACGCGCTGCGATCCACTTGTTGAAAGCATGCCTTGTCCGGTTTGGCGATTGCGAATTTTTGCTGAGCTTGAAGTAAGGGACGCAGTTCTTATGAACAGAGCGGAAAACTCCGGCGATCGATGTCCTTTAAAGAACGTGGTTCGCGTTCCTGCCTCAGCCTAGGCAGGAACGTGGTCCACGTTCTTTTTTTGTCCATTGGAAGACGTTTCAGTCAGTCACAGTTATGAGGAAGAAACTAATGTTGAAGACGAATGCAATGAAGCTTGCTATCGCCGCCGTCATCGCTTGCTGCACGGTCGCAAGCGCGGGTTGGACGGAGGTAGAAAATCCCAACTCCGGGATTGCGCTGTCCCCATCGTTTAACTACGATTCGACCACCGGTTTGATCTCCATCGACAATGTCGGCGCCAATGGCATCGTGGATTCAACGGACAATGGCCCTGATCCAAATCTTGGAGCACCTTCCTTGGGCCTTCAGGGTGATGACATCGGCATGATCAGCTTCCAGGTATCGATCAACCTGCCAAATGGCCCGCTGACCGGCCCGCTGACCGGCTTTGCTAATGGCATCGCGTGGGCGGCCCCGCAGATTTTCAATGGCAAGGTGCAGTTGTCTGGCAACGGGGTTCTCGCATCCTTCCTGCCGATTTCGGCCGACCCCACGCCCATCGTCCAGCTTCCCACTGGCCTCACCTTTGCCGACTTCCAACGTGCCGATGGCACGGTGGGTCTTGAAGTGGGTGCCAACTGGAACTGGGGTCAGCCCGGCGGTACGATCTTCGACCAAGACGCTGGCTCCCCTGCCAGCGGCAACTTCACAGTTGACGGCCAGTCCGTGCCCGAACCAGCGACGGCCAGCCTGTTGCTGTCGGCCGTCCTCGCCGGCTTCGGTCTGCTTCGCAAGCGCAGCTAGTTCGTCGCGGCCACACGGTCGCACCTGACGTCTGACGTCCATCCAGCACGCAACCCATCGGTTGCGTGCTTTTTTTTGCCAACGACGCCATGGCCAGGCTGAATCGGCCATTGTCGCACAGGCAACGCACCGCGTATCCTGCACTCCCCGCAACGTCGCCGCGAACCCAAGGCTGCGTGCCGGGAACCGATCGTGCCTGGGAGTTGGTTGACTTGGTCGTGGGATAGGCTTCTAGCCTGTCATTTGGACAAGCGAGATAAAGAACGGGAATTGAGAAGAGGCAGTAATGACAGGCTGGAAGCCTATCCCACGTTGGTGATACCTCATGAACGACACTGCGATCGCCCAACTCATCGATCATGCGCTGCTGCATCCGACGCTGACGGACGAGGACATCATCGACGGCTGCCGCACGGCCGCAAGGCTGGACGTGGCCACCGTCTGCGTCAAGCCCTACGCGATTTCCTCTGGCGGTCGCAGCACTCGCCGGCAGCAACGTGGGGGTGGGCACCGTGATTGGATTTCCCCACGGGTCGCATGCCTCGTCCGTGAAGGCGTACGAGGCCGAAGCCGCGTGTCAGGCGGGCGCCGTGGAACTGGATATGGTCGTCAACGTCGGGAAAGTCCTGCAGGGTGATTGGGACTATGTGCGGGAAGATATTCGCGGAGTGGTGGAGGTGGCCAAGCGACATCGGGCCGTCGTGAAGGTGATCTTTGAGACCGATTTCGTCACCCGCGATGAAGACAAGGTGCGACTCTGCCAGACCTGTGAAGCCCTGGGGGTGGATTACGTCAAGACGTCCACCGGTTTCGGCTACGTGAAACAGCCCACGGGGGGCTATGATTACGCCGGCGCCACCGATCACGATATTGCGCTCCTCCGCCGCTCTTGCGGACCCGCGGTGGGCGTGAAGGCCTCGGGAGGCGTACGCACCTATGACGACGCGGTTCGTATGCGGGATTTGGGTGCCAGTCGGCTGGGTTCCAGTTCCTCCGCGGCGATCGTCGCAGGTGAAGCCAGCACCCAGGAAGGCTACTGATCGATTGAACATGCCACTCGATTTGCCCGCACCGGAACAGGTCAAAGCAACGGCGGCGGCGATCTCACGTCGCTGGACGGGAGCTCCGCGGTGCGGAATTGTCCTGGGGAGCGGACTAGGCAACTTCGGCGAGCAGATCCAACAGGAGGCCGTCATCCCGTATGCCGAGCTGGCCGGTTTTCCGCGTTCCACAGCGCTCGGCCATAAAGGGCAGCTGCTTTGCGGCCGCTGCGAAGCCCAACCGGTCGTTGTCATGCAGGGCCGGAGCCATTTTTACGAGGGCTATGGCATCCGAGCTGTGACGTTTCCGATTCTGGTGATGCGCGAGCTGGGGATCGAAACGCTGATCCTTTCCAACGCCAGCGGGGGCCTGAATCCGCAATACGCGGTCGGGGGAGATCATGGTGATCGACGATCATCTGAACCTGATGTTTCAGAACCCGCTCATCGGCCCCAATGACGACGCACGAGGGCCTCGCTTCCCCGACATGTCGGCCCCCTACGATCGGTCCTTCATCGACCAGGCACTGGGGCTGGCGCGGCAAGCCGACTTCACGGCTCACCAAGGCGTCTACGCCGCCGTCACGGGCCCCAGCTATGAAACGCGTGCGGAATATCGCATGCTGCGAAGATCGGCGCCGACGCAGTAGGCATGTCGACCGTGCCCGAGGTCCTGGTGGCCGTCCACGCGGGACTCCGCGTGCTGGGGCTCTCCGCGATCACCAACCTCTGCTGCCCGGATGTCCTGGAGGGCACATCCGGCGCGGAAGTGGTCGAGGCGGCTCGAACCGCCGAACCGAAGCTGACAACCATCGTCCGCGGCATCCTGCGCACGATGAACGCCCCCGTGACGTAGCGGCCGCCCCAGCCAAATCGCGAGAAACGCAGGGAGTTTCCGGTGAATCCGGCCCACATCATTGCCCGTAAACGAGACGGCCATCCACTCACCAACGAGGAAATCGCTTTCTTTGTGCGGGGCTTTACGGACGACACGATCCCCGATTACCAGATGGCCGCCCTGGCGATGGCCGTTTTTCACCAGGGCATGGAAACGAGCGAAACCGCCTGCCTGACCGACGAGATGCTTCACTCGGGACAGGTGCTGACGTGGCCGGCGGGAGGTCCACCGAACGTCGATAAGCACTCGACGGGGGGCATCGGCGACAAGGTCTCGATCCTGCTGGCGCCTCTGCTGGCCTGCTGCGGCTTGCAGGTTCCCATGATCTCGGGTCGAGGCCTGGGGGCAACGGGTGGCACCCTGGACAAATTGGAATCGATTCCTGGATTTCGCACGGACTTGTCCCTGCAAGAAATGCAGCGGATGACCACGGAAGTGGGCTGCGTGATCTGCAGTGCCTCGTCGCATCTGGCCCCGGCCGATCGCAAGCTGTATGCCCTCCGTGACGTGACCGGCACCGTACCCTCGATTCCGCTCATTACGGCGAGCATCATGAGCAAGAAGCTCGCGGAAGGGCTCGACGCGCTAGTCCTCGACGTGAAATGTGGCAGCGGGGCCTTTATGAAGACGCCAGCACAAGCCCGGACCCTGGCCCAATCGCTGGTGCAAACCGGCCAACGAATGGGACTGGCCGTCAGCGCGCTGCTGACCGACATGAACCAGCCGCTGGGACGAGCTGTCGGAAACGCCCTGGAAATCGACGAGTCGGTGGCGGCGCTGGCTGGAGATGGTCCCGAGGATCTCACGGCCGTGACCTTGGCGCTAGGCGGAGAACTCCTGCGGCTGACCGGTCGCGTCACGACCCGGGCCGAGGGGGAGGCCCACGTGCAGCAGAAAATTGCCAGCGGGGAGGGCTTGGAAAAACTGCGGCAGATGGTGACCGCCCAAGGGGGTGATTTGGACGCCCCGCGACCACTCGCCCCGCCGTCGATGGTGCTGGCCGGTCGGTCCGGCTATTTGTCGGCGGTCGACACCGAGTCGCTCGGATTGGCCATCATCAACTTGGGGGGCGGACGCCGGGTGAAAACCGATCGGATCGACCACTCGGTCGGCATCGAGATGCTGGCCCGACTGGGGGATCGTGTCGAGGCGACGACGCCCATCGCGCGGCTCTTGTGCCCAGCGGAACAACAACCGGCCGCTGCCCGAGCCATCCAGCAGGCCATGACGTTTGAGGAAGTCCCGGCCACGCCGCCTCCGCTGATCCTGGGGCAAGTGGCCGCTTCGTGAGGGGGGTCGCGGGGGTGAAGGTCGTGAAGGAGGCCGAGTCGCGGGGAAACGGGGAAAAAGGTGCGAAGGATCGCCGCACTCCTCCAAGGCGAGCGCAGCGTCAAGTGTCAGACTGAGGGTTGGTCAAGACCGTGGCTGTGGCTTCCAGCCGCAGTCGACTGGGGCAAGATGCCCCAGCCACGATGCGCGAACCCCAAAATTGAAACTTGACGAAGCACTAGGTCTTGGCGGTTTCGTACGTCCGCGTGTGGACGCCCGCCGCCTGATTCTGGCAGGCGAGCTGATAAAGTTGCTTCCCCCAGGGGGAGGGATAGTCTCCCGTCACGCAGGCACGGCACAGGGACGCGGCCGGTTTGTCGATGGCCCGCGCGATCGAGTCGACCGGCAGATAACGCAGCGAATCGGCGCCCAAGTCGACCGCCATCTGTTCCTGAGCCTCGGCGGTCAGTTGCCCGTCCACCACGAACGGAGGTGCAAACAGCTCCTCGATCCGGGACATGTCGATGCCATAGAAACAAGGAGCGATAATCGGTGGACAAGCCACGCGGACGTGGATTTCGCGAGCGCCCCGTCGTGGCGGATGCGATCGAGCAATACCCGCATCGTGGTGGAACGCACAATCGAGTCTTCCACCAGCAACACTCGCTTGCCATCCAGCACCTCCCGCAACGGCGTGTACTTGCTTTGCGCCGCCGACTTGCGCGTGCCGCTGCCCTGAATGAAGGTGCGGCCCGAATAGCGATTACGAATCAAGCCCTCGCGGGAGGGGATACGCAAGCGATGAGCCATTGCGTCCGCCGCGGCTTTGCTCGTGTCGGGCACGGGAACAACGATGGTATCGTCGTCGAGCGGCACGCGGCGTTCGAGCAATTCGAGTTCGGCCAGCTCTTCTCCCAGCCGGGTGCGGGTCAGATAGACACTGCGATCATCCAGCGTACTTGCCACATTGGCAAAATAGATCCACTCGAAAAAGCAATGCGCCGTCGGCGAGGGTTCGGCAAAGCGATCGATACTGACCCGGCCGTCGGAAATCGAAATGGCCCAGCCCGGTTCGAGCGACCGGATTTGGTCCGGCCGAAAGCCCAGATTGACCAAGGCCACACTCTCGCTGGCCGCCGCGAAGAGCGATTCGTCCCGCGCGAAACAGAGCGGCTTGACCCCCAACGGATCGCGCGCCACAAGCATCTCCCCCATGGCGTTGAGCATCACCAGGCTGTAAGCGCCGTCAAATTTCCGTGCTACCTCGCGGATCATTTCCAACAGTGGCCGACGCTCGTTGTCCGAAAGGGCTCGGCTAATCTCATGCATGATGATTTCGGTGTCAGTTTCGCGCGTCAGATGGTAATCCCCACTGCCGAGCAGCTCGTCACGCAACTCACTGTAATTCGCGAGCTGGCCGTTGAAAGCGAACGAGAACCACTTGTTTTTCTGCAGATGATGCCGTTCGAACGGTTGGGCGTAACTCTGGTCTTCCTTGCCGCACGTCGCATAACGGACGTGACCGATCCCGGCATTGCCGTAATAGCGACCCATCAGACTCTCGTATTTGGCCTCGTGCGACATGCGAAATACTTCGCGGACGGTTCCCAGTCGCTTGTGCGTGTCAATCAGTTGATCCCGGTGTCCGCAATACGTCGACATGCCGGCCGAGAGCTGCCCTCGATTCTGTACGTCGAGCAACATGCGGGGAATCAAACGGGCGGCTTGATCGGGCCCGCCGGGCGGACAGCATTCGCTGATGGGGCCTTGCGTGAAATGATAAACGGCAACCACGCCGCATTCCTCATGAAGCTGGCCCATGATGGCTCCCTATTTGCCAACCCTCGCGATAGGCAGAGCTAACGACGAGGCGTCTGGAACGTGCAATCGTCGCCCGAGAGGACCGACGTGACGGGGACGCCGTGAGAGAGGCCCCGGCGTCCATCGCCCTGTACTCGCCTCCCCAGAAAAACGTCCCGTACTCGCGATTGTACGCCGCCGCCGAGGGAGACTCAACCGAGCGGCCGCGCGGGGTGCGGGAAACGGGCATTCCCGCACCGCGGAGGCCTTGCGTCGCCAGCGGGCACTTGCGAAAGTAGCGCGCGTCTCCCGCCAGCCACGATTGGGCTCCCCGTGACCGAAACCCTCCGCCAAGCCATTGCTCGCTCCGCCCAATGCGTGGTGGTCAAGGTCGGCACCCGCGTGCTGACAACGCCGGACGGCCGGCTAAACACCGACCGCGTCGCGCGGCTGGCGGACGAATTGCACACGCTCGTGGACGCGGGACGACATGTCGTCCTCGTCAGCAGTGGTGCCGTCGGCGCCGGGCTCAGCCATCTGGGCTGGGATCGTCGTCCCACCGATCTGGCACGTCTGCAGGCCGTGGCGGCCATCGGTCAGACGAAGTTGATCGAAGAGTACGACCGCCAGCTGCGGCAATACAACCTGCATGCGGCTCAAGTCTTACTGACGGCCGACGATCTCGATCACCGCGGACGCTACCTGAATATTCGCAACACCCTGTTGACGCTCTTGTCCTGGAAGTGCGTCCCGATCGTCAACGAAAATGACACGGTTTCGGTCGAGGAATTGATGATTACGTTTGGTGATAATGATCGACTCGCGGCCATCGTCACCAATCTGCTGCGGGCATCCCTGCTCGTCATCCTGTCGGACGTCGCGGGGCTGTACGATGGAGACCCGGCAGATGGCCAATCACGCGTCGTCGATTGCGTGCGAGATATCGACGAGGCAATCGCCCATTTCGTTCGTGATCGACACTCCACATGGTCCAAAGGCGGCATGGCCAGCAAACTGGAGGCGGCTCGGACGCTCACGCTCGCCGGAGAAAATGTCATCATCGCCAGCGGTCATGATCCGGGGGTACTCGATGCCATCTTCCGAGGCGAAACAGTGGGCACATTGTTTCCGGCGATCGGCAAATCGATCAGTCCCTGGAAACGATGGATTGGCTTTTCGGCCCAACCACGGGGGACCCTCACGATCGATGCGGGTGCGGCACGGGCCGTCGTGGATCAGGGGCGGAGCCTGCTGCCGATCGGCATCCAGGAAGTGCGCGGCCAATTTGAGAAGGGAGACGTCGTTTCGGTCACGATGACGAATCAGGTCGAAATGGCGCGGGGACTCTCGAATTACGCGGCCGCCGAATTGACCCAGATCGCGGGCTGCCGCACGGAAGAGATCGCCCGTCGGCTGGGGCACTGCCCGTATGAAGAAGCCATTCATCGCGACAATATGGTGCTCACACGCGATCCGCGGGCGGGAGCTTCCTGAATGGGACGCCCTCCGTGGCTGGGGCTTCCAGCCACAGTCCTTTCCGCGACGTGACCTGGGTGGGTGACCCATTGCCGAGCCGGCGGGCCGGGGAAAGCGGCGCAGCATCGCCGCACTCCACACCGTGGCTGGGGAGCCGTACCATTCATCCACCCCTCTCCCCGGTGTAGGATACACTTCCACACGACTGGTTCGTTCCATCTCTCGTCACGCACCGGGAGGCAGCGTCATGGCCGATAACCTCTTCAAGAATATCCCTTCCGTCAGCGAATTGCTCGAGACCAAACGCCTGAAGGAACTCGTCCATCGTGTCAGCCACACTTCGGTGGTGGGCGAGGTTCGCACGTTTCTGGATGAACTCCGTAAGGAGGTCGCCAGCCGGAGGGACGATCTGCCGAACATCCCTAGCGTGACGGAGATTGCGGATCGGGTCGCCGCCTGGATCACACGGGCCGAGCAACCACGCTTGCGACCTGTGATCAACGCCACGGGCATTCTGTTACACACGGGACTAGGTCGCGCTCCCCTGGCCCCGGAAGCGGTCGAGGCAGTGGCCGCCGTTGCCGGCAGCTATGCCAGCCTCGAAGTCGACCTGGAAACAGGAGAGCGAGGCCAGCGGGTCACGGCGGTGGAAAAACTCTTGTGCCAGCTTACGGGTGCTGAGGCCGCCACGGTCGTTAACAACAATGCCGGTGCTACCGTACTCACGCTGGCGGCGATCGCCGCCAGGCGGGAAGTCATCGTTTCCAGGGGGCAACTGATCGAGATCGGCGGCAGCTATCGCTTGCCAGAAGTCATGTCGGCCGGCGGTGCGATACTTCGCGAGGTGGGGACCACGAACAAGACGCGGATCAGCGACTATGAGCGGGCCATCGGTGAACAGACGGCCGCCATCATGCGGGTCCATACAAGCAACTACCGAATTGTTGGCTTTACCGAAGAACCCTCCCTCGAAGACCTGGTGCACGCGGCCCATCGCCATCAGCTGCCGTTGATCGATGACATTGGATCGGTGCGCGCTGCACGATCTGGCACCTTGGGGACTCCATGGCGAGCCGGTGGCCCGTCAGAGCATCGCGGCCGGGGCGGACCTGGTTCTTTTTAGCGGGGATAAATTACTGGGCGGCCCCCAGTGCGGCATCATCGTTGGTCGCGGACCGCTCGTGGACCAGATCATCTGCCATCCGCTAATGCGGGCCTTGCGGGTGGGTAAAATGACACTGGCCGCCTTGGAGGCGACCTTGAAGTTGCACCGAGACGTATCGAAGGCCAAAGCATCGATCCCTTTTCTGCAGGCGCTGACGGTCTCGGAGGAGAACTTGAAGGGGCGTGCGGAGCGACTGACCGCCCAAATCTCCGCATTGGCAGCGGTGGCTGTGGCCGAGCCGTTGCAAGATACCTCCCAGCTCGGAGGCGGATCGGTGCCGGCAACGGACATCGTCACCTGGTGCGTGGCCATCACACCGGCTGGCCGATCGGTCGACGAAATGGCCAAAGCCCTTCGTATCGGTACGCCCTCAGTCTTCGGCCGCGTACAGAAAGACCGTTTGCTGCTCGATCTCCGCACGGTGACGCCTCACGAGGAGGCAGCCCTGGTCCAGGCGATCGAGCAGTTGGCCAACGAGGCGGAATCGGCTCCGTGAGGGAAAGGGTGGTAAGTCGGGCGCCTTCCCCGTGGCTGGGGCTTCCAGCCACAGTCTGTCCGTGGCTGGGGCTTCCAGCCACAGTCTGTCCGTGGCTGGGGCTTCCAGCCACAGTCCTGTCGCCGGCTCCCACGGCAAGCCCCGCCCCCAACACGACTCCTCGCCAATACCCCCAAGACAGCAGCCACCCCCAACGACTGGGGCAGGATGCCCCAGCCACGATGCCGGGGCCCAACAATCTCCCGTGGCTGGGGCTTCCAGCCACAGTCCTGTCGCCGGCTCCCACGGCAAGCCCCGCCCCCAACACGACTCCTCGCCAATACCCCCAAGACAGCAGCCACCCCCAACGACTGGGGCAGGATGCCCCAGCCACGATGCCGGGGCCCAACAATCTCCCGTGGCTGGGGCTTCCAGCCACAGTCCTGTCCCATCCCACGTTCCATAGTCGGGCGACTTCGGTTACGGCCACCTGAGAGGCTGGCAGCCGTTGTCACTAGATGGCCAATAGCATGGCCACGAGCGTGATCAGGACGCCGAACAAGACCGAGACGGGAATGGCGACCGCCAAGGCAATGAACATGGGCGAGAAACGACGTGGTCGTTCGTCGGCGTCGTCGGTCATCGGCAGCAACGGAGCTCGACGACGAGAACGCTCCTTCGTCTCTTGTGACGAGACGGAATCGGTCCATTGGGACATCTGCGAGCCAGACTGAGAGGCCGAATCGTATTCTAGACTGTCGTACGAGCCCTCGAGCGTCGCCTGCATGTCTTCTTCGTTGCTCGCCGGCACGGGGGCGGGCATCCAGGGCGATCGTGTGGGCGGTTGGGCCGGCAAGGGCTCGGCACGACCGGCCCAGATTTCCAGTCGCCGAGCCACCTCGCCCGCGGATTGAATCCGATTGGCCGGATTTTTCTCCATCATCTCGGCGATCACCTCGACGAACTCCTCTTCGATATTTGTGTTGAAGCGTCGTGGATGCCAGGGCGTTTCTTCGCAATGCCGACGCGCCTTGTCCCGGGTCGTGCCGCCGGGAAAGGGGACCTTACCCGTAATCGCGTAGTAGAGTGTGCAGCCAAGTGAGTAGATGTCGCTGACCGCCGTAATCTGGTCGGGCGTCTTGATCTGTTCGGGTGAAATGTAATCCGCCGTCCCCACAATCTTGCCGGCCCGCGGATCATCCTCGGTGCTGGTGAGGAAGCCGGCCAGCCCGAGGTCCGACACCTTCGCCTTGCCTTCGGTCGTCACGAGGATGTTACCCGGCTTGATATCGCGGTGAATGAGCCCCTTGTCGTGGGCGTGCTGGAGCCCGATGGCGGCTTGATAGATCAAGGAGGCGGCTTGTTCCGAACTGAGTGCGCCCTGGGAACGAACAAGTCGCCGCAGGTCGGTGCCCCGGACATATTCGGTCACCAGGTAATACACGTTGCCGTCATGTCCGGCGTCAAAGGCCCGCACCAGATTGTCGTGATCCAGAATCGCCTGCGTACGAATCTCGCGGGTAAAATTCGTGATGGCCTGCGGCGTCGATCGGCTGTGGGGCAACACCTTGATGGCGACCTCCCGACCCATCATTTCGTGTTCGGCCTTAAAGACCTGCCCCATGCCGCCCTGGGCAATCCAGTCTGTAATGATGTAGGGCCCGAGGGTCAGCTTCGTGCGGCCCGCCTTCAGTTGCTCTGCCTGATACGCGGTCACGAACCCCAGCTGCACCAACTGCCTGGCCAGCTGCTCATCGGTCACTTCCACGCGAGGGGTTGGCGGACCGATCACCGGCTGGCGAGCCATCACCAACGCATCATCCAATTGCTCTTGCGTCACCAGCCCGCTTCGCAGGGCCGCTTTTTGAAGCACGGATGAGGATTGAACAGGCGCCATGGAAGGCATATGTCGGCGAAATAGGAGGAAAAAGAAGGCAAGTTGCCATCGGAGACGGCTAAGTTCATTATGCGCACGAAGTCCCGATTGGTAAAACCCAGCTGGGCCGGGGCTAGCTGCCCGCGGCTGGGAAGTCGCCACCCGACGGAAACGGGTGCATCACTGCGGCAGGCTGGTCCAGGCGTTTTCAACGCCCACTGATTTCGCTCGGCCAGGCGGCGGGAAGCTCAGCCGTGAAGGTCATCGACTCGCGCGTCACCGGATGCCGCAAGGTCAGCTGTCGCGCATGGAGCGCGATCCCCTGGGGAAAGGACACACGGCTTCCATACTTGCGGTCGCCAACCACCGGCCAGCCGCGACTGGCAAATTGCACGCGAATCTGGTGCTTGCGCCCCGTATCCAGCCGCACTTCCAGGTGCTGATGCGGCCGTTCTCCCAGCAGGTGGTACTCCAGCAAGGCCCGCTGCCCCTCCGGATGAGATGCCTGGCAAGTGACCATGCGGTGAGTGGCCTCATCCTTCCGCAACCAATCCTCCAGATGGCCATTCGCCGGACGAGCGGCGGGATGGACCAGGATCCAGTACCGTTTCTCCACCGTTCTCTCACGGAATTGGCGGCTGAGTCGCCCGGCGGCCTTCGAGGTCCGCGCGAGCACGAGGACCCCGGTACTTTGTGCATCGAGCCGGCTGACCACGCCCAGGTAAACATTACCCGGTTTCTGATAGCGCTGTTTGAGATACAACTTGGCCCGCTCGACGAGACTCGCAACCCCCGCGGCGGCGCCTTGCGTCACCACGCCCGCAGCCTTGTTGACCACGAGCAGGTGGTTATCTTCGAACAGGACATCAAGTCGCTCAGGACCAGCCTCGTTGCTGGCATGCATCCGACTAACCATCACCGGCCGTTGGTGGATTACCGTGGCCATGACCATGACCATGAGCGCCACCCAGGGGGGCAGGTTCCGGCGGAAACAACTCGTCGTCCGGGTTGGGCGGGACCGGCGTGCTCTCGGCGGGGGGAGCCGCGGACGGGGACAAGGCGAGGGTCGCGGGAGGTTCCGCGTGCGGAGGTGGTCCGAGCGCTGCCGTGGGCGGATTCGCGACGGGGGCCTCCGTCGGCGCCTCCGTGGTGGGGCCTTCGGTCCACGAGGGAGTCGCCGTGGCGGGGACGTCCGGACGCGTCCCCGGCTCGCCGCTGGGTAGTGGCACGCCTCCCGCGCCAGACACGTTCGCCGTGCCATCCGCATCGGCGGGGGGAGCATCGGCGTCCACGGTCTGCCCCGACGTGAACTCCATCCGCTTCTTGTTTCCTTCCTCATCGGCAAACGTCAAGGAGAGGATTCCCCAACGCTCATCCGAGTCCTTGACCAACGCCATGGACACATCACGGTACTTGCCAGCCAGCTTGACGCTCAGGTCGACGTCCGCCGTATCCCCGTCGATCGTGACTTGCTTGACGCGCGGGGAAGTTCCCCGGTCGGCGGGCGTGATACCGTCAAAGAAACTCGCATTTGTGTCATAGGCGGCCTGCGCGGCGGTGGCCAGAATCTCCTTGATCTCCCCGCGATCGGACTTCCGCAGAATCAAGTAGAACCGCAGCGCATGCCTGCGCGTCTCCGCCTCATCCTTCTCGCGTGCACGCATGCCAGCCACGTATTCCTGATCGGCTGGCACGAATTTCGTCAGGGGAACGGTGAATTGTTTTCCATCCGAGCGACGGATCGTGACTCGATCCTCCGCGACCTTCACCAGCTCACCTTTAAAGGTCTTGCCGCCTTGAGCGCTGGTCCAGACCCGCTCCTGGGCCATTCCGAGCGCGGGCGGCCCGAGGGCCAGAAAGATGATGACGAGCCATTGTTGGAGATAGGCGCACATGGATAGACTCCCGCGAAATGAACCTGACGATCGGCTGATTCACATGGTAACACGGGCCCAGGTGAAATACGAGAACGCCCGCCGCTCGACGAGTCATGGAGAGACGCGACAGACGCGCAGGAACAGGTTGACGCGTTCTGGTTCCGACGCGACTTCCGCCGCACCATCGGTCAGGCCGGCCGCCGACGCGAGCTGGCTCAACTGCTCCTCAGTGCGATACTGCAAATACCAATTGCCAATCCACTCCATGTAGGGCCGGCTGGGGTTGTAGGTCGAAAAATTAAAAATCAGCAGTTCGCCGCTTGCCGCGACACAACTCCAGAGCGACTGCAGCATCCGTGCGGCTTCTGCCTCGGAGAGGTAATCGAAAAAGCCCGCGCAAAACAGCAAGTCGCTCTCGGCGAGGTGCCCCACGACGGACGGCAGTTGCGGTAGACGTTTCAAATTGGCGCGTTCAAAATGCAATTGGTCCGCCGGCACGAGGCACTTCAACTGCGCCTGGGAAAAGTCGCCGGCGCGGGGTCCAAATCCACGAGCGTGACCATCACGCGCTGGCGCTCGGCGTCCATGAGTCCTTCCAAGCCCCAGCGAATATCCCAGGCAGGTCCGCTGCCAACGCTGGTGATTCTCACCGGCCGCCCCGGCCGCTCCCGCACGATACGACGAATGGTCGCCGCCGTTTCGTGGCCGCGATTTCGGACGGCCCGGGGAGCCGATTGGTCTTGAAAGAACTTGTCGAATGCTAGTCCCACGCCCTGGCCGCGGAGATCATGGCGGCAGATGCGATCGAGCAACAAGTGATCTCCGGGGTAACCGAGTGGTTTTTCACGCGCATGCAGTTGCAACGAACCCTCCCTGAGGAACGCTTGGGCCTCGCGCCAAAATTCACTCGATGGGAGACGATTGCGTTCGCCGACGCAGCCGGTTTCGGCCAACGTTTCCAATGCGGCTCGCAGCCCTTCAGCTACTTGAATCGTGAGTGTCGACGGGTCGCACGACGCCGAGTTCAGGTCCCGCAAACGATCGGCCAATTCCCGACCCGTCTGTCGGGCCAACGCGTGCAGATCGGAGTGGGCGGACATGATGGAGGGGAAGTAGGAGGGGTCGTGAGCTAACTTCCACTGGAAGTGAGATGACGACGCAAGGCGGCTGCATAGCTATCGATGAACTGCTGCGACTGCTCCTCGGTGAACTCGTAAGGATCGCAACGCACACTCAGGGTCAGCTTGCGGAGGTACGAGAACACAGCCACCGTCGCATGGGATTTGACCCGTAAGGGAGGTACTCCCGTAATGTCTTCCATGATCAGGTTGCCGGCAACGATCCGGCCGGCGTCACGTGGCAACGTCGACGTGAAGCGCTTTGTCGGGTCGCCGATATTCGAAAGGATGGCTGTCGAAATACAACGTTTTCGGGCGAGCAGAAACTTGAGGATCGCCGGACCAAAACTGGCGAAATGCACGGTGTCCATGAAGGCCCGTCCCAGGTGCTCGTGCTTGATCCGCGCCGTTTGTTCGCGGACACTCCGCATCAACTGGGGAAAGTCCTCACAATCGCGAACCCGCCGCGTCATAAAGGTGTAAGCCGTCATGTTGGTGGCGGGCATCGGATAATCCTGCTGCTCGCGCAAATCGGAAGGCATCATGATGCGCAGCGAATCCCGGGGAGACATGCGTCCATGCTGCTCGTTCCACTGAACGATCGTGCGATACATTTCCGCCATCAATAAATCGTTCAGCATGCCACCATGTTCGGCGGCGACGGCTCGGAGTTGCTTATGCTCGTCTTTCGTCAAGTGATGGTTGCAGATACCAGGAAACTCGGTCCGCGGAGAAATCGTCTTGTTGACCTGCCCAGGCAGCGCGAGCGGGGTAATCCGCCGACCGAAGATATCATACGCCTGGCACAGTCCGTGCTGGACGAAAGCCGTCGCGGAGGCATTCAGGGCCAGATCGGTGAATCGTGTGCGCCGTTTCCGCAATAGTCGCAAGTCGACGTCGCCTAACATGGGAGTCGGCAGGTCCGGGCCGGCGGTCTCGCCACCATACAGCGCGAGCAGGTCCCCCAGGAAGCGATAAACGCCGGTCCCATCCGTACAGGCATGATGGACCTGCATCGTGAGGACCGTCCGCTGCTCATCACCGCGAATCCAGAATCGCAAGCCCGACTCGCGCGTCAGATCGATGTATTCTTGATCCGCCAGTCGCACCGGCTTTTCGAGGGGCCCCACGTCAACGACCGGTCGGATATCCGGATCGTCCACCCAGCAAGGCAAGCCCTGTTTGGCGGGGCGAATGACCGCCCTCGTCAGGGGATGTCGCTCGGTCGCCCCTTCCAGCGCGAACGCAAACGCCGACGTATCCATCATTCCTTGAAACTCGATCCGGATGATCGAGGTCATCGGATAGCGGGGCTGATCATCCGCCAGAAAAAACGAATCAAGAGGGACCAGATGCAGCGGCAGAACGTTGGGAAGGTCTTTTTTGAGCATCGAGGAACCGGTCGCGTCAACGTTACCAGATGTATCTTTGATGGTAGTTGCACGGGACCTGGTTGGCCAATTTTTTTTGGCCACCGCGTTCGTCGGCGGACCAAGCGCCGCCACACTCCCCGGAGACTCGTTACAATCCGCACCGGCCTCTTCCGGCCGCGTGAACTTCCGACCGACACTGCCTTCCGAAACCGGTGTTCGGGCCGGAGCCGGGTGGATGATCAACGGCGTTTCCGGGATCGGCCCGGGCGACAGCGGCAGTGGTGTCAAGTCAGGAGGGTGGGATGTCACCGTTGGAACTCGCGTGGAAACTTGATGGGCCAAGGATGGAAAAGGGAAATAACATGCTGACGAGATCACGTAAAGACGACCGAACCATCGCCCCCGAGGGCTGCGCCGGGATGGAGTGAATACCCGCCCGCCTGATGCTGGCATGCATGGCGGCAGCGCGTGCCCTGGGGCCTATCCCACGTGCACCGCCTGTCCGCCGCATCGGTAGGGCGTACGCGATGCCCCTTGGGACGCATCGGAAATTCGCCGCGGCGGGATGAGATTGCCTGTCGTCAACGACGGCGATTGAGCAATAAATGGGTAAACTGTAAGGACTGGTGAGCTGACGAAGACGTACGCCGCCTGCTAGCGAGTGCCTGAGCCAATGTCACAACCAAAACCGCGGTCTTTGATCTTGGCCAGCCAGTCGCCACGGCGGCGCGAGTTGCTCGCACAAGCCGGTTATGCGTTCACGGTAGTCCTACCGGCGCCCACGGCCGAGAGCGGCGTTTGCAGCGGCGAAGGGCCCGCACAACTCGTCGTCCGCATGGCTCGCCAAAAGGCGGCCGATGTCGCCCAGCGCATCGACCAAGGCCTGATCGTCGCCTGCGACACCGTGGCGGTCTGCCAGGGACAGGTACTTGGCAAACCCGCGGATCGAGAGCATGCGCGTGACATGCTCGAGCGCCTTCAAGGAAGCGTCCACGAGGTGCTCAGCGGGCTTTGCGTGTGGCGACGTCCGGACGACCAGAGGGTGACCGGTTTGGAAACGACGCAGTTGCGGATGGATCGGCTGACCGAGGCAGAGATCGAAGCTTACCTGGACACGGGCGGTTGGGAGGGGAAAGCGGGCGCCTTTGGATATCAAGACGGCTTGGATTGGGTCCACATTCTCTCGGGAACGGCCTCGAACGTCGTCGGTTTACCGCTGGAGTTGTTGGCCCACAGTCTTCGCGCTTTTGACAACCCGGCCTGATCAGGGCTCGTGGCACGGGCTGCCAGCCTGTCAAAACGGACCCTAACCCGCATTTATTACAAGCGAATGAGATGCAAGCCGCTTGTGGCTACGTAGATGCTTCGAGCATGCGCATTTTCGCAAAACCACCAGGACGGCTTGTCAATCACAGGGTGTATCTCAAGTGCGTTTCAATTCTCCACCGGTTCGGGGGTCGGAAAGTTTCCGCCAGGTTTCCCGCTCCCGCCATGACGTCCGACGCGGGTGGGCTGTGGCTACGGGAGCCGGAAAAGAAGCGGAGACCGGTGGAGCTCTTTCTTCGCTGCCACGGTCATTTGCGCGATCCAAGGGAGGCCATGCCTTCGTGATTTGAGCGGCTGGCTCAGCGTACCGTTCGCATTGTGAGCGCGTCCGCGTACGCCTGCGGCTAACGGTTCAACGAGAATTTCTCCGGCCCCCTCAGGAGCCAGGGCCGCTCTGCGGCGGAAGTCCCGATGTCCCTCGTGCGTCGCGACGATACTTGGCCAGCATCGTGTGTCGAAATCGCCGGTCCCCTACGGCCGACCATCGCAGCAAGGTGATCAGGCCGGCCAGGCCAGCCACGAACACGATGCCGACGGCCCACCCCGATGGAAGCTCCCCTACCTCGCGCTCCGGCGGCAGCGGGACCACGGTCTTGCCGATCAAGAGGGGACTGAGTTGCTTTGCGCCCGGGCGAAGCGTCTGCTGCACGAACGCCGTGTCGTAGGCCCACAGTTTCAAGAAGACACCCGAGATCTCGACCGGCTCATGGATAACGTCTCCCGTGGGAAAGTCGCCGGGCAACTCGGCGACGCAGCACACGATGGGATAGCTGTTGAAGATGGCGTCTTCCCGGCCATTGCCCGCCTTGACCCTGACCGTCGCTTCCGAGTCAAACAGCTCGATCTCAAAATAGTGACTCACGCCAAGGCAATCGACGATTTCGAGATCATCGACCTCGATACGAATGGCTCGCCGCGCGGTACCGCGAACGGTGTACGCCTGCAAACGATGCACTTCGGGCGTCTGGAGCAAGTCAATGGCGCCTGCCGGCGTGGCCAGGCCCTGCAATTTCTTCAGCGGTAGGCGGCGAACGGTCGCCAAAAGTTCGTAGAAGCAAGCGCGGTCACCCGACTCCAGGGGCCGACGATCTCGCACCGTGTCAACCGTTGCCAGATCCATCCCATGAGACGCCCAATCGACCCAGCGGCCGGAGTCGATCAGTGGCGAGTCGAGTCGGTCAGGATACCAGGCGAGGTGGTCGGCGATGAGCACCAGACCTGGCACGGGTGTCTGATTCGTCGTACTCAAAAAGAACGCGGCCGCGCGAATTTGCTCCTGCAGGTGGGTCAGTCTTCCCCCTCCCGCGACGAGCCGCCGCTGAAACGGGAGTGGAATGTCGCGACAAATGAGGGTGATCTCCGCAGCCGCATCCTTGGGCGAACGGCATTTCAGCACGTAGATCGTGTTGTCTTCGCCCGGGGCGAACGACTCGGGAGATTTCACCGCCTCGATGGCGACAACTCGACCGTGAAAATCCAGCAGGCGACCTCGAAAGGCAGCCGGTTGCTCGGCAATTTGGCGGACCGTCCAGGCCTCCGTTTGCCAAGCGGCAATTTTCCTGGCCGGCAGGCGTCGCGCGGCGCGGAGCAATTTGGCCGTCAGTTGGGAATGCACGGGGTCCCATTCGCGATCCTCGAGGGCGAGCGCCCATTCGCTGGGAGAAATCCCCATGAACTCGACAAAACTCGCCGCATCCACGACGGCCGACTCAGCGGAGTTCTCCGTCGTCGGCGTGACGGCCGGCGGTGCCAGGGGATCCGCCGACGGTGGAGTCGTTTGTCCCGACGCGAACGGCAGACCGGGGTAAATCCCACTCAGGAGCAACCAGGCAACGCCGACAACCGGCAGGGCTGACCAATCCGCGGGGCCACGGATTGGGGAGCCAGGGAAACATACCTGCAGGGGAGCGCGTCGATGCTTCATCTTGCGTCCTTCCGTGCATCCCCATCGTCATCAGAGAGCTGTTCCCCGGGCGGCGGGTGCGCGAATGTGAGCGGAGGAATGCCAACTGGCGGAAGCCCTTCCCGGCTTGCCGACGGATCGCGGGTCGACAACGGGGGCGGTCGCCTGCGAGAAAATCCGCGGGCGGACTGACGATAGGCGAGCCAGGCAATGAGCGCCGACAGAAGGCCGCTGCCGACCACGGACAGGATGGCGGCCGACCGGCGGGGCCGCCATGGCGGGGACGGCGAGGGACGTTGTGTCCATGTGCCGCGCGGCGCCAGACCAGCGGAGCCGTTCTCTCTCCGTCCGACGCCGCGTAGGCCCAACGTTTGAAAAAGACACCTTGAAAGGCAACTTTCTCGTTGAGGCGCAGCCCGGAGGGAAATTCCGCCGGCAGCTCCAACGCATAGACCACAATCGGGTTGGTGGTGCCAGCGGGGAACAGCCAGCATTGCCAATATGCTGCCACTCCCTGGTCGTTCTTCGGCGCCTTCAGCCGGTGGGCTCGTCGCACCGTTCCGGATACGGCGACGAGCGTGCCGCGATAATATTCGGGCTGACGAAACAGCTGCGTAAACCCCACGGCGGGTGGGTCAGCCGTGGCCAGGTCGGCGGGTGGCGCCTTGGCGAGTGCGGCCAGGGTGGCGAACCAGACGTCATGTTCGTCCGCGCGAAAAACCGTATCATCCTGGACGACCCGATACGCGGTGCGTGGCACCGCTCCGGGAAATGCGGCAGCAGCTTCTGCCGCCGGGGAAGCGGGCGTGACTTCGCTGTCCTGGACGACCGGCGGCTGCGATTCGCGCGGCTCACGGTAAAGTCGGTTATCGAGGTCGTCTTCCGTGGGCACCGCCGCGGGCGGCGGCTGGAGGGGACGATCTCCCCACATCGCTTGCCAGGTACGTGGCTTCGCCGCTTCGATCATCAGCAGCACCACCGTCATCAACGCGAACACCAGACACAGCAATCGCAGTTGTACCGACCGCGACTGGTAATTCGGCGGTGGGGCTCGGCGGCCATGGACAGGCGGTTTCATGAATCGCGGCTCTCGAATGAGGACGGATGAATCTTACAAGGCACCCTGAGCCATGGGCAATGGAAGACGAATCGACCTCCTGACCGCGCCGCACGCCTGATTTGGATCGGCAGTTGCCGCCAGGGACCGCAAGATTTACCCTGGTAGTATCACGAACGGCACGAAGTCGCTCGAGTTGCAGCGGCGCATTCGCTGACGAATCATCGACCTTGGCACTCGTCTTAGCGGACACGACACGTGTTTACGGCCATATGACGCATGGGGGCAACCGGAACGGATGAAGTCACAACTCCGACGGATGCTGATGACGGCCTGTTGCTGCCTGCTCATTGGATTGGCGGGAGCGGAAGAGCCCGCGGCGACTTTCTTGCAGGCCCTCCGCGATCGGGGCTATTTTGATCTGACCGAAACCTATTTGGAGCGCCTTGAAGAGAGCGATTTGGGCAGCCCCGAATTCCGCGAGTCGCTGGTCTTTGAACGGGGATTGAGCGCGATCCAGGCGGCGTCCCGCGAGTCCGACCCGGGGACGCGTGCGGCGGGGATGGACGCGGCCAAATCACTCTTCTCAACCTTCCTGACGGCGCAGCCGGAACATCCGCGGGCCGGCGATGCCCGTTCGTGGCTGAGCCGCATCGTGCTCGAACAGGCACGTGGCGAGGTCCTGGCGGCCGGCCAGGAAGTGGACGCGGCCGTGGCCAAGTCGTTCTATCGCGAGGCCTCGCAATTGTTTGACGAAGCGGAGGAGGAATTCTCGGCGAGGCTGGAGGAAATGCGAAAGGAGCTGGAATGGATCAACCAGCAGCCGACGGCTCGGCAGGATACGGATCGTCGAGATGCGGTGCGGAACGATTACCTGGCCGCCAAGATGGTCTTGGCCGAGATTGCCTACGAAAAGGCCGCCTGCCTGCGGGAATCGCGGGCGGATTACGAAACGCAGATCAACGAGGCATCGCAACGGTTTGGTGAGTTGGCGGAAAAATACCGCAAGAAATTTGTGGGACTGCAGGCATTGATCCTCCAGGGCAAGTGTTCACAGGACCTCGGTAATTTCAAGCAGGCCCGCGGCTATTACGAGGAATTCCTCGACCCCGGTCTCGCCGAAGGACCGCTGCGAAAACTCGCGGCCCAAGCCGTCATCTACTCGATGCAGTGCCTTGCCAACGATACCGTGGACGAATGGCCGGAAGCCGTGCAACTGGGAGAGAGTTGGTTGAAGGGACTCGGGGGGGCGGCGGCCAGCGATCCTGACGTCCAACGGGTACAAATGGAGGTGGTCCGGACGCTCCTGGCACAATCGCAGCAGCCCCGTTTCCGATCCGAGGCCGATCGCCTGACCAAGGCGGCTCGCAAGTATGCGCTGCCGGTCGCCAGAAAACCTGGTCCCCAGCAACCGCAAGCGCGGGAATTGCTCAGTCAATTGCCGGGGGAATCGCTGGAGGCGTCACTCGGAGAGCAACCCAACACGTTTGAGGAAGCGCGACTGGCCGCCGATGCGGCTCGCGAAAATGCAAGTTCCATGGAACTCGCCCTCCGACTCTTGGAGCGCAAGCTCGCCACCACGCGGGACCCTGACGAGTTGGAACAAATCCGGGCGGAAATCGACGAATCGCGGCAGTCAGCTACCAAGAACAGCCGGCAGGCCAAGGACTTGTATCGACAAGCCATTCGAATGGCACCCTCGACGCTCGACGTGAGCGAACTGAATCAACTGCGGCTATACACGGCCTACCTGGCTTTTCGCCTTGACGATTTTTACGAAGCGGCGGTGGTCGGCGAATTCCTGGCCCGCAAGTTCCCGGAATTCCCTTCTTCGACCGCCGCGGCCAACATTGCACTGGCCTCGTACCTGCGACTGTACGGTGACGGATCGCAAGCGCGGGAAGCCGCCTTTGCCGCCGCCGCAGCCGTCCGGATGGCCGACTATCTCGCCTCGACCTGGCCGACGAAAAAGGAAGCGCAAATGCGCTGATTACGCTCGTCAGCTTTATGGTGCAGCGCGGCGACATCGAAAAGGCGCGGGAGTACCTCGCTAAAATTCCCGCCGCTTCGCCGCGGCGAGCCGAAGCCGAATTAAAGACAGGACAAGCCCTTTGGTTAAGCTACCGCAAAGCGGTCGACCAGAGTCCATCCCCGGCTCGGGAAGCGTCTGCGGAGCGATTGGAGAATGCCCAGCAATTGTTGCAATCTGGGATTGAACGCTTGCGGGATGCGGGCCCTTCACCACTCTTGGTGCAGGCGGCGCTCGCCCTGGCACAATCGTACGTCGAAATCGGACGCGGCACCGACGCGCTCGCCACGCTGCAGGACGCCAACTACGGTCCGCTCACGCTGCTGCAGAGAAACGATCCCATGCTGCCATCTTTGCCGGGTTTCGCCGCCGCAACTTATCGGACGACCCTGAGGGCCCAAATCGCGGAAATGACCGGGGCGGCGGATGCCGCGCAGGCCATGGCGGCGGTCCGGGAGACCATGGCGAACATGTCAGCCGCGATGGGCGACTCGCAGCAAGGACGCGATCGTCTGGTCGCAACCTACGTGAGTCTGGCGCGCGAAATCCAGCAACAGTGGGACCGGCTGCCGGCTGCCGCGCGACCAGCGGTGGCCCAGGGTTTTGGGATGTTTCTCGAACAGGTCGCCGCGGCCTCCAGTCAGTTCGAAGTGCTCAACTGGGTCGCGGATACGTATTTTGAACTGGGCGAGTCGTTCCCGACCACGAACGGGAAATGTCCCCCGGAAGCCCGACAATACTTCACCAAGGCCGGCGACCAATACGAACAAATCCTCAACCGCGGGCAAGCGGGAGAATTTCAGATCGAGCCCCAATACCAGACGCAAATTCGCATGCGCATCGCCAGCACCATGAGTCGCATGGGGAAGTTCGATAAGGCCATCGATGAATTCGAGCAAGTCCTGCGGAAGCGTGGCAATCTTTTGAATGTCCAGATCGAGGCCGCCCAGGCACTCCAGTCGGGGGGGGCCGCGGGCAATGGGGAGCTGTTCAGCCAAGCCATCAACGGATGCCGCCGCAACGAAAATACCGGCAAAAATACCATCTGGGGCTGGACGCAGATCGCCCGCGTCGCGCAAGCTCAAATGCGACGTGGCGAGGCGGCACGCGAAAAATTCGCGCCGATCTTTTTCGCCGCACAGTATGGGGTTGCCGAGTGCCGCTACCTGCAGGCGATGGGATCGGACGATCGTAAACAGAAATATCTCGAGTCGGCGAAACGGGTGATCAGTTTTCTGCGCGGTTCGTACCCCGACATGGGAGGCGATGAGCAATTCAAGAAATTCGATGCCCTTTATCGCGAGATTCAAACCGCCCTGGGAGAGACGCCGACGGGGCTGACGGCCAGCCGCCACGTCCCGACCAGCGTGGCTGCCCGGCTGACCGCGGCCGCCACTTTCCACCTGATTCGTTGGCCGACTGCGTACGTGCCGGCTCCCTATCCTACTCGGAGACGATCATGACTCGCCGCGATCTGATTCCGACCAGCCGGTGGTTTCGCGAGCGCCATCCGTACGCTGCGTCGACGCCGTGGGCCCTTTGGCCGCGAGCGATTGCCTGCGGATTGGCCATCACTTGCATGGCGCACGGCCAACGGACCGACACGATTTACGCAGTCGGGGGCACCACGCAACGCGCCAAAATTGTAAAAGTGACCCCGACGGAGGTCGTCGCTCAGATTCAAGGCAAGGAGCAGTCGATTCCCACCAACACCATTGCCGCGCTCGCATTCCGCGAAGAGCCGGTGGCCATGAGGCAGGCGCGCGAAGCGTTGAATGATGGTCAGTTCGATCAGGCGGCTCAGGCGCTGGAGCGGATTGACACGAAAGAGATTGCACGCGAGGAAATTCGGCAGGAAGTCGCCTACTTGGGTGCGTACCTCAAGGCGCGCGAGGCCATCGAAGGCGACGGCGATCTGGCCGCGGCGGCGGCCGCGGTGCTGGCATTTCTAAAGGACAACAAGACAAGTTATCACTTCTTCCCAGCCATCGAATTGATTGGCGATCTGGAAATGCAGGCCGGCGATTTTGTCAAGGCCCGCAAATATTATGGTTCGTTGAGCCGTGCGCCGTGGACCGAAGCCAAAATGAAGGCTTTTGTGCTGGAAGGGGATGCCCTGCGGGCACAAGGCGAAACGGGGTTCGGCGAAGCCCGCGTCCGATATGAAAGAGTCCTCGGCGTCACGGCCACATCCGCCGAAATGAAGCGGCAGCACGCCTTGGCCAAGGTGGGACAAGCCGTTTGTCAGGCGGAGGCGGGGCAGACGGGGGAAGCCATCGCGACTCTCGAAGCGCTCGTGATGTCGGAAGATGCGAGCGATGTCAAGTTGTTCGCCCGCATCTACAATGCGCTCGGGGACAGTCATCGTCTTGCGGGGCAACCTCAGGCGGCGGTGCTGGACTACCTGCATGTGGACCTGCTCTTTTTTCGTGACAGCCAGGTCCATGCCGAGGCCCTGTTTCGACTCGAACAACTGTGGCGCGAACTTGGGGAGCCAGGGCGGGCTAACGAAGCCAGGGCGCTCCTGCAATCACGGTACGGCAATTCCTGGTGGGCCAGCCGTTAGCGACGGCGCTCCTCTCTCGTGGCTGGGGCTTCCAGCCACAGTCGTTCCGCTGTCCATCGACGAAGGTCTGGCGACTCCGGCCACGGCCCCCCTCCCGCTTGGCTGGGGCTTCCAGCGGCCGGTTTACCAGTCTCCGCCGCGGCAACTACAATGAGCGAAGAACGCGTCGCGTCGCGTGTCCATGTCGGCGACCCACAGGTGCAACTCCATGAAGCTACGTATTCCGCGCAATGCCTTAGCCGTTTACCTTTCCGGGACCCTGTTCCTCATGACTTGTGGCGCCGTGGTGACCCAGGCGATCCTCGCCCCGACGGTGGCGCTGGCCCAGGAAGTGGCAGAGTCTCCGCCGACAAAAAATCTGCTGGGCTGGGCCTTCGAGGCCTTGGGACCCGGCTATTCGTTGATCTTTCTGGCGCTAAGCTTCACGCTCGTTGCGCTGCTCGTGATGAACCTCCTGACAGCTCGTCGTGATAACGTCTGTCCGAGCGACCTGGTGGAAAGTTTCGAATCGCACCTGAACGAGCAGAATTACCAGGAAGCTTACGACGTCGCAAAGAACGACGAGTCCTTCCTGGGAAAGGTATTGTCGGCCGGTTTGGCGAAACTGTCTTTCAGCTACCCGCAGGCCATCGAAGCGATGCAGGAAGTCGGTGAGGAGGAGAGTATGAAGCTTGATCACCGCTTGAGCTACATCGCTCTGATTGGCACGATCAGCCCGATGATTGGCCTGTTTGGCACCGTGCATGGCATGATCAAATCATTCAATGTCATTGCCACTTCTTCCACGACACCCAAGCCGGCGGACCTGGCGAAGGGCATTTCGACAGCCCTGTTCACCACGCTGATCGGGCTGGCCATCGCCATTCCAGCGATTGCCTTGTACGGCATCCTCAAGAATCGGATTACTCAACTGGTTCTCGAAGTTGGCATTTTGAGCGAAGGCTTGATGAGCCGCTTCCAGGGGGTTGGAGAAAAGAAGTAGGCTTACGGGACGAGCCGTTGACGCGCGACGTGCGCCGAGCGAGGTACAAGTGCGGATCAAGAAAGTCAAGGACACGGCGGTCACGGGCGATCTGACGCCCATGATCGACATGACGTTTCAGCTCATTGCATTTTTCATGGTGCTGGTTAATTTTTCCGAAGCCGACAACGACCAGCGTATCCAGTTACCGCTCAGCCAGTTGGCCAAACCGCCCGATGGCCCGCTTGAGGATCCGATCTATATCAACATGAAGAGTGATGGTGGGATCATCTTTAATACGGAAGAGGTCAGCCTGGATGGGCTGCGGGCGTTCCTGCAGAGAGAGCGGCAGGTGCTGGCCCTCAACGGAAAGTCGGCCGAGGACGCGACGGTCATCATCCGCGCGGACGGACGAGCGGCCGCCGGCAAGGTGCAGGAGCTGATCCAGAGCTGCCAGGAGCTGGAATTCACCAAATTTGCGCTCCGCGCCAAGGAAGATGTCAATTACTAGCCCCATGGCCGCATGAAAGTCCGCAATCAAACCGCCGCCGAGAAGATCGAACTGCAGATGACGCCGATGATTGACATCGTGTTCCTGCTGCTGATCTTCTTCATCATGACCTTCAAAATTGTGTCATTGGAGGGTGACTTTAATATCAAGATGCCCGCCTCGGCACCCAGTCAAGGCGATCCCGACCTGGACCTGCTGCCCCCCTTGAAACTGCGGCTGATAGCGGACGCGGCGGGCGAGCTCGTGGGTGTCCGCCTGAATGAGCAGGAATTCGCACGGCTGGCCGACCTGCGGGGATACATCCTTAATCTGGTCGGCACGGACGCCGGCCCTGATGAGGGGCTGCAAGGAGCCGAGATTGAAATCGACTGCGATTACCAGTTGCGCTACGAGTTCGTGGTGGCGGCAATCACCCAGGTCTCGGGATACGTCGGGAACGACGGTTCGGTCGTCAAATTGATCGAAAAGATCAAATTCGCCCCACCCCGCCAGCCGTAGCCTCGCCAGCCGCGACGCGTCCTCCCGCCGGATGGTCACGGGTAAAGTCGTCCCGATTCGCGTTTTTCACCGCGATTTTCGCAGTTCTTCCCCGGGCGACCCGCGTCCTCCTGGCCCGCCCCCAGGCCCCTGGGGTGCTAGAACTGGCAGCAGGCAAAACTCGGCAAAATGGTCGGGACGGTCGGCGTTTGCTCTTTTTGCTCGCAGCACGTTTTGCTACTGTCCCGCCGCCTGGACGAAAGCGCAACGCGCCAACCGCGGGTGATTCGTATCAGGAGATCGGTTTACGGAAGAGTGTACGCGAACCAAGGAATGGGCGTGCACCGCCAAGTTACTCAACTCAATAAGGGAATTGTGACATGAAGACTTGGAAGCGTTTCCAAATCACGATCGCCATGATCGCAAGCTGTGGAATTCTTTGGCCCCAAGCCCCGGTACTGGCTCAATCACCAGCGGGGGCGTCACAAATCCAGGATGTCGAACTATCCGCCGACGGCGTGTTGCAGGGACGCGTTGTATCGGCGGAGGGCGCACCTCTCCCGGGAGCTGTGGTTCAACTGCGGAATGCCACGCAATTAGTTGCTTATGCGACGGCTGATGAATTGGGAAATTTCCAGGTTTCGGCATTGCGCGGCGGCAACTACACCCTGGCCGCCGGCGACCAGGTGACCAACCTGCGTGTGTGGACGAATCAGACCGCGCCCCCCTCCGCTCGTAGCGGCGTGCTGCTGGTACGTGGAAGTATCACGCGTGCACAGGGCTGCACCGAGGACTCCTGCACCGGCATGTGTGGTGGTGCTTGCGGCAAAGGGCCGCTCGGATTTCTCCTGAACCCGTTCGTGATTGGCGCTGCCGTAGCCGCCGCGATCGCCATTCCCTTGGCGCTGAATAACGACAACGACAACGCCAGCGGCTGAGCAAAGTCGACGGAAGTTTTGTGTTTCGATTGGTTTCCCTTACTTGAAGGTCGGTCACATGCGATGGTGCATAAGGATGCGGGCGGTGGCTGTGGGCGTCGCTCTGGGCGGATTACTGATTCCCACGGGCTGCTTGCAGGGGCAATCGACTTCGTCCGCGACGGTGACGAATGCTCAAGCGATCGATATCGGGCTGGAAGAAGGGAATGTCTTGCGGGGATATGTGGTCGACAATGCGGGAAACGCCGCCGGTCATGTGAGTGTATTGCTCTTCAGCGGTAACGAACTTACTGCCTCGGGTCTGTCCGACGCGCAGGGACGCTTCGCGATCGCCAACTTGCGTGGCGGCGTTTACCAATTGGCGGCCGGCGATCAGGTCTCGTTTATTCGTTGTTGGGCGCCGCACACTTCGCCTCCCACGGCCAAGCAGTCGGTGTTACTTCAGGTTGAGAACGTACAGCGGGCTCAAATCAGTCCTGCGAGCTGTGCACTCGCAAACCCGTGGGTCATCGCCGGTATCGTGGCCGCGGCAATTGCCATTCCAGTGGCGCTGAAGGCCAACAGTGACGATCGCGACAACGGATCGTGAGCGGACGGATGGGACTCGATCGCATGCGAGGTGCGGAAATGAAACATACGAAAATGGTTTTGGCCTTCCTGGGCTTGCTGGGAATCATCTGCCCACCCGTCCTGAGGGCGGAGGCAGCGAGTCCCCCTGAGGTCACACCCCGTCAAATTTTTCACGATGTGCGACTGGGCGGCGGCGGCGAACTTGTTGCTCAAGTCATCTCGCGAAATGGCCAGCTGCAAGCTGGCCAGACGGTGGTACTGGTGAAGGACGGTCAGGCCATTGCCACCGGGCTGAGCAATGAACAGGGTCGCGTCACGTTCGCGGGCCTGAACGGCGGACCGTGCCAATTGAAGATTAACGAGCAGATTACGGCCCTGCGTCTGTGGACCGCCCCGGCGGCTCCCCCGGTGGCCGTTGATGAACTGCTGGTTGTCAGCGATGAAAACGTACAGCGGGCTCAGCAGTCGCTTTGCCATCTCTGTGGCGAGGAGCCGCTGATGATTGGCCTTTTGATCGCCGCCGCGATTGCCATTCCCATCGCCGTGCACCAGTCGGGCAGCTGACATTCGACAAGCGGACGAACCACACGACAAGGATTTATTCCCCTTCCTCCCGAGCGCGTTCAAGAAAAGTAACGATCCGCCATGCGAATGGAATCGCCACCCTCAAGACCTGGTCCGCAGCGACTTTACTGGCTGCTCCCGCTTCTGCTCTGGAGCGTGGGTTGCCAACGCGGCATGTACGACGCCAGTTCGATGCCTCGGGACCTGCAAGCCCCCTATACGATTGACACGCAAGCCCTCGATTTGAGTAATTTGGCGAGCAGCGTGGCCAATAGCCAGAAGATTTACGCCGGCGATACGCTCAACATGACGGTGGTCACCGGAGCCGAGCAGGCCAAGCCGGAGACGTGGCCGCTACGCGTGAACGAGAATGGGGCCGTGGACATCCCCCTGGTCGGCTCGATTCAACTCGCGGGACTCGACCTGCAATCAGCACAGGCGGTCGTGCGACAGGCCAGTATCCAGAGAGGAATCTATCGCAGCCCCTCGGTGTCGATCTCGGTGAACGAACGACAAACCAATCGAGTCACGGTGCTGGGAGCCGTGGATAAGCCGGGCAGCTATGATCTTCCGGTGGCCAACAGCGACCTGCTCTCGGCGATTTCCTCCGCGGGAAGTCTGACCGAGGACGCGGACCGCGTGATTGAGATTCGCCAGCCCCCCTTGCCGCCGACGCAGGCCCCCGCCGGGGAATACGCCATGGCAGCTCTG
Source organism: uncultured Planctomycetaceae bacterium (assembly GCA_963700865.1). Lineage (GTDB taxonomy): Bacteria > Planctomycetota > Planctomycetia > Pirellulales > Pirellulaceae > CAVOGJ01. Next base: position 150,676 of record CAVOZC010000001.1, read on the forward strand.
CCACCCGTGGGAAGTCCTCCCGCGGCCAATTCGGCGGAGGTCGTGCATGTCGACCTCGTCGCGGCCACCAGCCGCCCGAATACGGGTGGTTTTTACCTGCGGGACGGGGCCGTCGTGCTGGCCCGCAAACGCCCCAAACGAATCATCCATGTGCTGGGACTGGTCGAACACCCGAACCAGTTTGAATTGCCCCCCAACAAGAACTTCCGCGTACTCGACGCATTGTCCATGGCGGGAGGGCGACGGATGAGCATGGCAGACCGCGTGCTCGTCGTCCGGCAAGTCCCTGGCAAGCCCGAGCCGGCGGTGATCGAAGTCTCGGTGCGGAAAGCTAAGCAGAATAAAGAAGCGAATATCCTCCTGGCGGACGGCGACGTCGTCAGCCTGGAAGAAACCCCCGTAACGCTTGTGCTCGGCGCCTTCCAGCAATTCATTCGGATCGGTGTCAACGGGTCCATGGCAGTCTTTTAAACCGGAGCGCCCACGCACTCCGTTTCCTCCATCTTTCGACGCGTTCCCGACGACGAAGCATGAACCAAGAGATTTACACCGCCGGTATGGACTCGCATTCCAACACCACCAATCACGTTGTGCACACCGTGCTGCGTTTCCTCTGGTTGTTGCGCCGCCGCAAGTCCATCGTGCTGGGATCGCTCGCGCTGGCCGGCGTCTTGGGAATGCTCTATTTCACCACGGCCACGCGTGTTTACGAGGCCAAAGCGCAGATACTCGTTCGATATTCGCAGCCCGACAGCGTGTCGGTGCAGATGATGGCCGATCGGAATACACAGGATCAAATGGCGACTTTCGAGCGCCTGCTCACGAGCAATGTGATCCTCAATCGGGCGCTTGGGCTACTCGAGACTCTGCCCCCGGAGATCCCACGCACGGCGACCCGCGAGGAGGCCCTGGAGCAACTCCGGGAGATGCTCAGCGCCAGGCGCTTCGCCGCACGAGCATCATCGAATTAAGCTGCCGGTCGGAAGAACCGGACGCAGCGGTGCAGATCGTCAACGCCGTGGTGGCTTCGTACCTGACCTATATCGACGAGACGCACAAGAGTGTGTCTGCTCAGGTCGTGGGATTGCTGCAGGAGGAATTGCGGCAGCGCGAACATCAATTGTACGAGCGAGAGCAGCAGCTAGTGCTGGCGAAGCAAAACTGTGCCGATCTCAACCTGGACAGCGAATCGGGCTATGTCCATCCGGCAATTCAAAGCGTGATCAAGCTGAATGAGGCCGTACTGGAGCTGCAGCAACGCCGCGTCCAACTCGAGGCTTCCCTGGCCGCCATCGAGCAGTCGGTCTCGACCGGCGGGGACCTGCGACAGCACCTGTTCTCACTCGAGCCGTTGATTGGCCGCGACTTGCTCCTCAGCGCGGTCGGTTTGAACGCTCATGATACGGCGGTCCTGAGTGGCCTGGAGCAGAATATTGTTGAATATCAGGGGTCTCTCAACGCCTTGCTGAAGCACTATGGCGAAAATCACCCCGAGGTGCAGCAGCTGAAGGAACAAATTGCTTCGGCCAATCTGTACGCGACACAATTCCAAGCCAAACTGCAGCAGCGAGTGGAGGGCATGCAGAATGCCAAATTAGGCACCATGTTGCTGAACCTGGTGAAGGAGGACCTCTCGCGAACCTCGGTGCAGGAGCAGCAAATGGTCCGGCAATATGAAATTGCTGAGCAGCAGGCCAAATCGTTAATTACGCAACGCAGCAATATCACCATCCTCGAACGAGACCTCGAATCGCTGCGTGAACTGAAATCCAACTTGATCAGCCGCATTGGCAATCTGGAAATCAACCAAAGCCACACCGATGTGAGCGTATCAACGGTCAGTCAACCGATTCGGCCGGACGCACCGGTCAGTCCTCTGTTGCCCAATGTCGTGTTGATATCTCTGTTAGCCGGTACTTTGGTCGGCGCGAGCATCGTCTACATCGTGGACGTCATCGACGACCACTTCCGCTCGCCGGAAGAATTGCAGGAACAACTGGGCGTGCCGGTGTTGGCCATGATTCGCAAACACGAAATCCAGAGTGGTGTCGGTGCGGAAACGCTCCTTGTCCATCGCAAGCCGGATGCGGCCGAGAGCGAGGCCTTCCGCACACTGCGGACCACCCTGGCCTTCTCCGGCAAATCCGTATCGCGGCTGGTCGTCTCCAGTTCCGAACCTAGTGACGGCAAGACCACGGTGATGGCGAACCTTGGCGTTTCGTACGCCCAGACGGGCAAACGCACGCTGCTGATCGATTGCGATCTCCGCCGCCCGGGGCTCACCAATATGTTCCAGCTCCGCAAAGACTACGGCGTGGCCGAGATCCTTCGCTCGTCGGAGGAATTGTCAAACTGTTGCCGCCAGGCGATCATTCAAAGCGGCGTCGCGGGACTCGATCTGCTGCCTTCGGGCCGCCGACCACCTGATCCGGCGGAACTGCTCAGCCGCGACCGCTTTGCCGAACTGATCGCCTGGGCCGAGACTGAGTACGATCACATTCTGATCGATACGCCGCCCGTGCTGGCCGCGGCGGACGCAGCGATCATCGGCCGGCTGGTCGATGGCATCGTGGTAGTGGTCCAGCCGCAAAAAAATCATCGTCGTCTGGTACTGCGGGCCTTCGAAGGATTGGGCCAAATGGGACTGGACGTGCTCGGCGTCGTCGTCAACGCGGTCGATAGCGAAGCCAGCGGCTACGGCACGTATGGCGGCTACGGGTACGGGTATGGGTACGGCTACGGGTACGGCTATGGGTCGGACGATGCCGAGGAGGAAGAAGACGAGGTTCTGGCGACTCCGACACCGCGACGGACGCATATCGACCGGCCAGCTCCCGCTTTCGCGGCCACTCACACGTCCGCCACGAGTGCGCCCCGTCCCGCGGCAACCAATCCGACGCGTCCCTCCGAAGAGACCCTCGTGCAGGTACGACGCCGCGCTGGTTAATGAGAAATTCCCATGAGCAAGCGGAGACGGAACGCGAGAGGATCCTCGACCGATTCGCACGAGACTCGGCGAGATTTGCCAGCTCAGCTGGCAGTGGCTTCCCGCGGCGGGCGATGTCATCCTAGCCGCCTTGCTGTTCGTGGCACCCCTCGTCATGGGTGGAAGAGAGCCGCTCGGCAAGTTTGTCTATCTGCTCTTCGTGACACTGCTGGTGTCCTGTTACCTGGCCGAGCAAATCGTCACTCGCTCCAGTCGTTCGTGGTCGCTAAGTGGGTGCGAATGGATACTTGCGAGCGCCGTGGGACTCCTCTTGCTGCAACTGGCACGATTGCCCAGCCAGCTGTTAGCCCGCATCAGTCCGTTTCAGTCCTCGTTACTGCCTCGCTGGTCCGAGCCCTTGGCAAGAGCCGTGGGGCACGAGCCCTGGCAACAGATTTCCATGACGCCACACGAGACGTGGCTGGGACTGGGCGTACTCGTGGCGCATGCCGCCCTGTTCCTGGTGCTGGTACAACGTTTTCAGCAGCTTCACAAAATCGAGTCCGCGCTCAAGTGGATTGCGATCGCGGCCCTCTCGATGGCCTCGATCGGACTGCTCCAGTACCTGGCGGGGACGGAAAAATACGTGTGGCTGTTTGAGCATGAGTCGCGGCCTGCCAACCTCGAAGTTTGCGGTCCGTATTCCAACTCAAACCACTACGCCCACTTCCTGGCACTGGGCATTGGACCGCTGGTGTGGTGGCTGCAGCGATTCCATCGAGTCGTCGCGGCTGGCCCGACCGGCAATACCTTTCGCGGTCAGCAAAATTCCAGCCATGCTTACCTGGCAGCAACACTGCTCGCCACGGGAGTCGTCGCCTTCGCCGGACTGTTGGCTCATTCACGAGGTGGCATGCTGGTCATGGGGCTCGCCGCGACCACCGCGGTCGCGGCTTATGTGCGTATGGGGATGCTCTCCTCGAAAGCCTCGTATGGGCTGGCGGCAGTCGGCGTGCTCGTCGTTGCCGGCTTGGCCGTGCATGGCTACCGAGATGTGGCCAATGAGGTCCAGTCGATCACCGCCGGAACACTCGACTCGATCGACCAGGCCGGGGCGAGGCGAAAGATCTGGCAAGCCAATCTGTCGGCGATTCAACGATTTCCCATGCTGGGGACCGGCGTCGGCAGTCACATGGAAATTTATCCCCGTTTCTTTCCCCATGCGACCTCGATTGACTACACGCATGCCGAGAGTGGTTTCCTGCAGGTCCTCACCGAAACGGGTATTGTCGGCTTCGGCTTGTTGATCTGCGGGTGGGTCTATTGCGGCGTCTGGTGCTGGCGCGGGTACGGAACAACGACGACCGGCGGCGGGCCTATGCCATCGCCGCCGCGGTGGGTCTGCTCGTCAGTGCGACCCATTCCATCTTTGACTTTCCCTGGTATCTCACCTCCTGCGCATCAATCGCGGTGGTCTTTGCCGCCGCGGCCTGTTGCCTGGGCGGGGATGCGGAGACGTCGCGCGGCCGACCAACGGCCACACGCACCGTCGCCTTTTCGCCACTGTTCGGCTTCGCGGGACTCGCCGTCCTCGTTGGATTCGCCTACCTCTTCCTGGGCCCGGCGCTCGCCGATCAGCATTGGACGAAATATCGCGAGGCATCGCTCGCCGCGAAAAGTGACATGCGCATGTGGCTGACCGCGGCGAATGAGGAACAATCCGCCAAACTGTCAGCCGCTTTGCGTCGGAGCAGCAGTCGAATGGCGGAGCACCTGAAGGCCACGTTGGCGCACGATCCACACCACACACGCGCCCACTGGCGGATGGCGGAGATCTACCTGCGTCTCTTTGAATTCTCACAACAGCATAAGCGCGAATGCGATGGGGTTGATCCAGATACGCGACGCTGCGCTTGCTTCGAACTTTCAATCCAAGCGGGAACTGGACGAGTGGCTGCAACGGGCGGTCGGAGATGCACGCCAACTGCTCGACCAGGCTTGGTACCATGTCGTCGCCGCGCTGGACATCTGTCCGCTGCAGGGCCGAGTTTATTTGTACGCTTCCGATCTGGCATTTCTCCGCGGCGTGCCCACGCAGGGATCGCAGGAATTGATGTCACTGGCCGCAAAAGTGCGACCCTATGACGCCGCCGTGCTGTTTACCATCGGTCGCGAAGCCGCATTGGCCCACGACCCGGAAACCGCCATGGAACAATGGCGCAAGTCATTTCACTTCAGCCGCGAGTACCGCGACGCGATCATCAAGTCCATCGCCGGCCAGCTGAGTGCTCCCGTATTTGTCAATCATTTTGAACCCGACGAAGAAGACCTTGAGTCACTGCTGCGTTTCTACCGTAACAAACAGATGCTGCAGCACGCGCGGATCGTCGGTCCCTTGGTGGCGGAACACCTCGAAAAACGGGCCGCGCGGCAAATCGGGCGTTGCCGCCGGCAATGATTGGCACCACTGTCGCGACATCTACCGATTCCTGGGCGATCAAACCGCCTCGCTACGATGTGCCGAACAAGCCGTGCGTGCCGCTCCCAACTGGTACAACGGTCGCAGCGCGCTGGCCGAAGAGCTGATGGCGAGGAAAGCGTACGAACCGGCCCTCGTGGAACTTCGCTGGTGCCTCCGACGTCGGCCCGCGGATGAAGGTCTGCGGAACCGAATTCAAACGGTCGAACGCTTACTGGCTCGCGGCGATTCATCCATCGCCTCGGCTCGCCAAACCTCGGTCCCAGGTCCCCCCTCTTCTCGCTAGTTTCTCTACCCCTCGACCCATCATGAACTCCAAAACAATCAACTTGCTCCGCGCCCTCAAACGCCGACTCCGCAATCGCCGGACGTGGATCAACCTCACCCTGCTCGCCCCGTTGTTCGCGGCGGTGTATGTGCTTAGTTGGCAGATCCGTTTTGAGGGCCGGATGAGCCACTATGCCTGGGAGCAGTTTTTCTATTCCATCGGCTGGGTCCTGGCCGCCAAACTGGCGTTCTTCGTCGGCGTTTATGGCTCGAATCATTGGAGCCGCCATTTGACATTCCACGACCTGGGGACGCTGGCCAAGGCCTCCACGCTCAGTTCGCTGCTACTATTGATGGCAGACTATTTTTTTCAACCTCACGCCAATATTCCTCGCAGCGTTTTCCTGATGGACTGGTTGGCGACGGTCATTGCTGTGGGTGCCATCCAGGCCTGCATTCGTTGGTATCGCGAAAGCAGCAGCGATCTCATCAATGGTGGCGGCCGACCGGTCCTGATCGTGGGTGCGAATGATGCGGGCGAATCACTGCTCCGAGAAATTCGCCGCGGTCGTGACCTGCCGTACCGCGTCGTCGGTTTCGTGGCCGACCAGGCGTCCGCCGTGGGCACGCGGTTGGGTGGTGTCCCAGTGTTGGGCACGCTTGAGCAAACCGGGGAAATTGCGGATAGCCATGATGTCGCAGGAAGTCTTGATTTCCGCTGGCGAATTGACGGGCAAACAGGTTCGCTCGCTCGTCGACGATGGCAAGCAGCGCGGGGTTCGCGTGCAGGTGCTTCCTAGTTTCGAGCAGCTGCTGAACGGCCGCGTCAGCTTGCGGCCCCGCGAGGTCTCCATCGAAGACTTGTTGCGTCGCGATCCGATCGAGCTCGATCAGCGCGGCTTGCGAAACTGGCTGACCGATCAAGTCATCCTGGTCACCGGGGCCGCTGGCAGTATCGGTTCGGAAATCTGCCGTCAGCTGCTGCAATTCCATCCCAAGTCCATCGTTCTCGTCGATCGGTCGGAGTGCGGTCAATTCTTTCTGGAACGCGAATTGCACGCCAAGTTTCCCGGGCAGGACATCCAGGTTTGCATGGCCGATGGCTGTGATCGCGATCGCCTGAATCAGCTTTTCGAAATCCATCGGCCCAACATCGTCTTCCACGCCGCCGCCTACAAACACGTCCCGATGATGGAACGCAACCGGGGCGAAGCCGTTAAGAATATCGTCCTGATGACACGCAACATCGCCGATATCGCCGACGCCCATAACGTCGAATCGTTCGTGATGATCTCGACCGATAAAGCCGTAAATCCGACAAGTGTGATGGGTGCCTGTAAGCGGGTCGCCGAGCTTTACGTCCAATCGCTGGCCGCAACGTCGCACTGTCGTTTCGTTACGGTACGTTTTGGCAATGTACTTGATTCGGCAGGCAGCGTCGTACCGATCTTCCGCCAACAAATTGCGGTGGGAGGCCCCATCACCGTGACCCATGAAGACATGACACGCTTTTTCATGATGATCCCGGAAGCCGCGCAACTGGTCATCCAGGCAGGGGCCATGGGTCACGGCGGCGAAGTCTTCGTCCTCGATATGGGAGAACCCGTACGGATCGTTGACCTGGCACGTGATATGATCGAACTCTCAGGACTGCGAGTCGGTGATGACATCGAAATCGATATCGTGGGTGTCCGACCAGGCGAAAAGCTATACGAAGAGCTACACGTGGATGGTGAGAAACATGTCGAAACGACTCACCCCAAAATCATGGTCGCCGAATCCGCGGAGGTAAACCGCTTCGAAGTCGTGGCGACGGTGACTCGTCTGGAAAACATGGTACACCTGCCGGGAGAGCTGATCCTCGACGAGCTCCATCGGCTGATCCCCCAATTCCAACATCAGGAACTGCGCCGTGCGGCTCCCACCGCCCGCCCCCAACGTGCCATTCGTGCGGCATAAGCCACAGGGGGCCGGCCAGCATGGTCAGCGGCTGACCGCCTATGGCTGCTGAGAGGCGCTCGTACGCGGAGGTGGCCGTACGCCGTATTCTTCCGACAAGTGATTCCACCAGGCGTCGGCCTGATGGAGGTCGGGAACCGTGAAATCAGGCGCATGACGGTTGAGTTCCTCCATCGAATAGCCGCCTGTCGCCACCGCCAGCACGTGGGCCCCGATCGCCCGCGCGCAGCCGATGTCCTTTGGTGTATCGCCGATGACCCACACGTCGTTCGGATCGACTTCCGGGTGCCAGTGTGTGCGGACATTGGACAATGCCTCGCGCGCCACGTCGTCTCGATCGAGGTGCCGGTCGCCGAACCCTCCGACGGCTGGCTGGCAAGGGGAGAAAAAGTAAGTCGCCAGCCCGTAATGTTCTAATTTAAGCATTGCCGCCCGCCGCAGATTCCCTGTCAACAACCCCAAGTGGACTTGCTCGTGCGCCGCCCAACATTCGAGCGCCTCGATCACCCCCGGCATGATCTGGCCCGCATGGGCGACCAGATACCGGGCGAGCGCCTCGCTGTATCGGTCCGCATAGCTGGCCAGATTCGCCTCCGTCTCCGCCACTTGATAAAGGCGAAAAAAGTCGCGGAAGATCGAACGGTCCGTCCGGCCGGCAAAATCAATTTTTTCTCTCCACTCCTGCGTCCGTGGCCGTCCGGCCACCACGTCCGCCATCGCCTGTTGACCGGCGCCCCCCGTTAATATCAGGGTCCCGTCAATGTCGAGTAACAAATGTAGTTTTTTCATCGCCGTGCCCACGTTCAGGTTCGCGCGTGGTTTCCTGGTACGCGCCGGGAGAATCGTCTTGCAACCGTAATCACGGAGCGGTGGACTCGCAAGCGGGGAAGGAACGTGCCATACTCCGGGGCAATATACGCGTTTCCCAGCCGGAGGCTCCCCAGTGACGTTCGCCGTAATCTTTGACGTCGACGGCGTCTTGATCGACTCCTATGACGCCCACTTCCAGAGCTGGAAACAGCTTGCCGCCGAGCAAGGCAGCGTATTGGGTGAAGCCGAATTTGCCGCCTCCTTCGGCCGCACCAGCCGCGAGGTCCTGCAGACCATGTGGCCCGACCTCGCGCTCTCGCCCGCCGAGGTCCAGCACCTGGAAGATCGCAAGGAGCTTCTGTTTCGCGAACTCGTCCGCGGCAAAATGCCCGTGATGCCGGGAGCAACCGCGCTCTGGCAATCGCTGCTCGGTGCGGGAGCCCACATCGCCATCGGTTCGTCCGGGCCTCCGGCCAATATCCGGCTGGTGCTTGAGTCCCTCGACCCGCAGAGGACCGCTGCCGCCGTCGTTACCGGGGCCGATGTGGCGCGAGGCAAGCCCGACCCGGAGGTGTTTCTCCTGGCCGCGGAGAAAATGCGGATGGCGGCCGACCGCTGTGTCGTTGTCGAGGATGCGCCGACTGGCATTGCGGCGGCCCAAGCCGCGGGGATGGCCTGTGTCGGACTCGCCAGCCGGGGACGTAAGCGGAGCGAACTCGCGGCAGCCCATCGCGTGGTTGATCAGTTGGCCGAACTTACGGCGGCCGACCTGGCATCCTTGGCGGGTACCGCCAGGCGTCCCGGATAAGCGGCCGAGGCTGAAAGGCCCCCCAGGGGACGAGAGGGTCCGTTGAAAACGGGCCACGTCCGCGCCGTCGGAAACTCGGGTGCTAGGACTTGAACCTAGAACAACGGAGCCAGAATCCGCCGTGTTACCAATTACACCACACCCGAAGGAGGCCCTGCGTGCGACCCACGTCTGGTACATTACGGGCCCGGCTGCCAAGGGTCAAGCCGTTTACTTTACCACAACGCCCCTATGGCGCGGTGGAAGGAACGGGGTGGGGCTCACGTTTCGGCGGTCGCGTCACCACCCGCCCCCCACGCGACTGCCTGGCGACCGTTGACCGGCTTCCCAAGGCATGCCTAGACTAGGAGTTCCGCGGTCGGATCATCTTTCCTCTCAGTGGGCGATGTTTCTTTCGGCGAACATGGCATTATGGCTTATCTGGAAGCAATCAACGGGCCCTTGACCGGGACGCAATACCCCCTGGATCGCCCTCGCCTGCGGCTGGGACGACATCCCAACTGCGATGTGGTCCTGGATTCCGGGGGGTCGGTCAGCCGCTACCATGCGGAGATCACGGAACAGGGCGACCTGTTCTTCGTGCAGGATTCGAATTCTCGCAACGGGACCTTCGTCAACGGCCGCATGATCGCGAAACGCGAACGTTTGTACGACGACGACCGAGTGCAAATATGCGACCTCGTCTTTGTCTTTCATGACGCACGACCGGCGGCCAGGCGGCCCGCCACCGAGGGGACATTCCCCATCTCGGCGGTACTGGTGGACGAATCGGACCCGACAAGTTCGTCGATCATGAGCCGGCTGGAGGTCTCGTCAGCCGGTCGACACCTGCACGTCCAAACCAGCGCCGACGTGAAGCTGCAGGCGATGATTGAGCTGGCGGAAGGCCTCGCCAAGTCGCTTTCGGTGGATGACGTCCTGCCGCCGGTATTGGACAGTCTCTTTAAGATTTTCCTGCAAGCGGACCAGGGCTTTATCGTCCTGGTGAATGACGATGGCAAGTGGGAGCCCCGTTGTACCCGCTTTCGGCGGCCTTCCGGCGATCACGTGCGCATCAGCCGCAGCATCATCGACCACGTGATGGCGGAGCGTGAAGCCATCATTTCGGCCGACGCCGCGGATGATTCGCGGTTTGAATTGAGCGAGAGCATCGCGAACTTTCGGATTCGCTCTTTCATGTGCGTACCGCTCATCGATGCGGAAAACCGCGTATTGGGAGCCTTGCAGATCGACGCGGTCGACAGCCAGACTCGCTTCGGCGAAAAAGACCTGGAGTTAGGTGTTTCCGTGGCTTCCCAGGCGGCCATCGCTATCCAGCGGGCTCGACTGCACGACGAGGCGATGCAGACGCGGGCGATCCAGGCCGAATTGGATTTGGCTCGTCAGGTCCAGTTAAGCGTTTTGCCCGAGGAAAAACCGGTCGTCCCCGGTTATGAGTTTTATGATTATTATCGAGCCGCGAATACCATTGGCGGTGATTACTTTGATTACGTGCAGCTGCCGGACGGACGGTTGGCCGCGATCGTTGCCGATGTATCCGGACACGGGATTGCCGCCGCCATGGTGATGGCTCGCCTGGCGTCGGAAACAAAATTTTGCCTCGCGACCATTGACGATCCGTGTGAAGTGATGAGTCGGATCAACAATCTGCTCTGCGTCAATAATTCCGACGGCCGCTTCGTCACGATGGTGCTCGTGGTACTCGACCCGCGCACGCACGAGTTGACGATCCTGAACGCGGGACATTCCAGTCCGCTGCTCCGGCACCCCGACGGCAGGGTCGAAAGCCTGCCCCGCGATCACGCGGGCATGATCCTGGGCGTGCTGGAGGACACACCATACGAAGCGATGACACACGCGTTGGCCCCTGGAAACTCAATCACGCTCTTCACCGACGGCATCGTCGAGGCCATGCATCCGGACGGCAGCCAATACGGAGATGAGCGACTGGCCAAACAGTTATCCCATCATCCCAGCGCCGAGGTCAGCGTGCTCGGCGAACAAATCATCCGCGATGTGGGCAACTTCATCGGCAATGGCGTGCAGACCGACGACATCTGCCTGGTGAGCCTCCGCCGCCTTGCGTGACCGGTCGGGGAATCATCTTCCCGCGTCAGTCGGCCGACCGCGATTGGAAATGCTGGCTCCAGCGCTGCAAGGCCGGCTTGGCCTGATTCTCCTCATCGACCAGCCCCGTGTGCGGATACAAGGACGGATCCGCATCCGACCAGTGATTCCAGAGAATACCCTGCACGGCGGAATGCAATTGGAGTAACTCCACAAGTTCGTTGACGAACTCTGCCTGTTCTGCGGCACTCGGTCGACTGTGAGTCACCACGGAAACAGCCGACGGTTCCGTGGCGGCACCGCTAGGCACGGAGATCGCGACGACCAGTGGTAATTGAAAGCGGGACCAATCATCCAGATGCCGAAGAAAGGAAAAAATATCTCGGCGGGTCGTGCCATCCGGCCAGACGTCAAAGTTCAGCTCGAGGGCCAACGCCGCGACGCCAATTTGTGAACGCACCAGCACATCGGCAAAGCCATGTGGAGTCAAATCATCCTGGCAACGGGCCAGGTACTCACCCCAGGGCTGCTCGAAACCAATCATGATCGGCGTGTGGGGATCGAATTGGCGGATGATTTCCGATGAACGAGCCGCCAGGCGTAGCCGATGTTCCTCGGTTAGAGCCAGCTGCCGGGACTTATTCAGGCCCGAGGACGCGTACCAGAGCTGCGTTCGGCCGACGAAACGCCGCGTAACTTCTTCCACGTAGGTCTCTGCGTGAGCCGCCACCTGGTCCTGCTCCCCTTCCCACAAATACAGCCAATCGGGTGTTCCCAGCCCGTGAAACTGGAGCAACGGCCCGATGATGGTCCGCGCAGCGAGCCGCTGGCATGCGCGAGCTGCCGATCGGTCGTGGAAAAGTCAAGTTCCCCCGGTTCACGTTCGGTGTCTCGCCAGCAGCACGGCACGACCGCCGAATCGAACGCGCCCTTGAACCGCTGCTCGTCGGTCGCCTCATTCCACCGAGTGGGCATGACCAACCCAAACAACGGCTCAGCGGATCGCTTCGTGAGTGAAAGCGACGCCAGCAGTTGGCGGGCAATAAATTGCGAAACGTCGTGCTGCCAACGGATCGCGACGTGCAGTGCTGATTCCGCCGCTTCCCGACCGGCAGGTTGCCGGTGCTGCAACGTTGCCGCCCTGGAGAACGCCTTCAGCGCCTCACTGCGAATGGCCTGCAGCTCTTGCGGAAGTGTGTTGCCACTCTGCTCCCATGTCGCGACTTCGTTAAGCACCCGATGCAGGGTACCGCGTGCCAGCTCCAACATCAGCACATATCGCGTCTCTCCTTGCACCAGGGTGGCCGTCGAAAGCATGCGTTCGCTTCCGTCCGCCATGCACCAGGGTACCGAGACATAACAGGACTCGTCCGTCTCGATCTGGACGAGCAGGTCGTTGTCGGCTCCCCACCGCGTCTGGCAAGGCCACAGCGATCCCTCATAGTCCGTCACGATCACGCGCTCGGCCAGCGACTTTGCCAGCTGATCAGTCGGGGGACAACAAAGTCGAATGCCCATGCGAAATCACTGGAGAGACTCGAGATACACGAGAAATAAACACGTCGCATTGGCGACGTTCCATTGCTCGTGATAACCTGCGGAAATCAAAAGGGCAACAAGCCACGCCCAGCCACACTCCGATTTCCCCATGAAAGCGGAGCCGCTGGTTTTCTCCCGCGGACTGTGTGATACTTGCCAGGCCAGAGGGCAGCTCGACGAGCCCTTCCCTTGTGGGAAAATAGCAGAAACCATCGTCGAAAGGAATTAGCAGCATGCCGCCAAGTCTGTTCATGCGGACGTCGCTCGAGCCATGGCCCGTGAAACGCGGTAAAGTCCGCGATGTTTACGATCTGGGTGACCGTCTGCTGATGGTCAGCACGGACCGGTTAAGCGCCTTCGATTGGGTCCTGCCGACCGGCATTCCAGACAAAGGGCGGGTGCTCACCCAGATCAGCAACTACTGGTTCGAGGTCCTCGACGAGCCCAATCATCTCCTCGCCACGGCGGTCGAGGATTTGCCTCTGCCGCCCGGAACGCGGCTTGACGATTTCGACGGCCGCGCGGTCCTCGTCCGCAAGACGGACGTGGTCCCCATCGAATGCGTCGTGCGGGGATACCTTGCCGGCTCGGCGTGGCAAGAATACCAACAACATTCCACCGTCTGCGGAATCCCTTTACGCAGCGGACTTCGCCAGGCCGACCGACTGGACGAACCGATCTTCACTCCCGCCACCAAGGCCGTGGAGGGGCACGATGAAAACATCTCCTTTGCACAAATGACCCAGCTTGTCGGCAGCGATGTGGCCGAGACGCTGCGGAGTAGAAGTCTGGACGTCTACGAGCGGGGAGCCCGCCTGGCAGCGGAACGCGGGATTTTGATCGCGGATACGAAATTTGAATGGGGCCTCGTCGACGGGGAAATCATCCTGATCGACGAAGTCCTCACGCCCGATAGCTCCCGTTTTTGGCCTGCCGAGCATTACTGCCCGGGTCAAAGCCAGGTCTCGTTCGACAAACAGTTCGCCCGTGACTGGCTGACCGCCAGCCACTGGGACAAGAACAGCCCCCCGCCCGAGTTGCCTGCCGATGTCGTGGCCAAAACTCGCGAGAAATATATCGAGGCCTTCGAGCGACTTACCGGCCAAGCCTTTCCCTGGAAGTGACCGTCCACGGGCCCCTCCCCTCGAGCGAGCGGGCCTACAAGATCGCAGACAAATCCCCTCGCCGGATGACGATGGCTTGAGACGCCATCAGGCTCCTCCGGCACCGCCCCGCCGCCGCACTGCCGGGAGTCCCAGGCATCCCAGCATCGCCAACAACCCCCAGGCCGACGGCTCCGGAACCAAGGCCGTCCCGCTCTGGAACTTGTGCGAGTTCCAGATATTAAAGTCGGACGCGTCGACCAGGCCGTCGCCGTTAAAATCGCCGCTGCACCATTCGGCGATGGCATTCAGCTTGTTACTGTTCCAGGTATTGAAGTCCGAGATATCCACGAACCCATCCAGGTTGGCATCCCCCAAAACCGTACCTTTCAGATGCACAACCCACTCCTCGATGTCGGCCTGATCGACCTGCCCATCACCGGTGATATCGAACGAGTCGTCGTTCTGGGACACCGCCAGTGTCAGCCGGTTGATATCGGCATGATCAAGGATGCCGTTTCCGCTGAAGTCGCCGACCAGGCCCAATCCGGTCACGGCAATCGTCAACATCGTGCTGCTGAAATTCACATCCCATTCGAAGCCGATCGGAAGATCGTAGATCTCAAACGTACCGAATAATCCCTCCGCGGCCGTGAGCAGCGTAAAGGAATCGCCAATATTGGGACTGAAGGGACCGCCTCCGAGGTCTGCCAGATCAACTCTCAGCGTTCCCGAGAGAAAGGCCAGCCGATCGACATTGATCTGATCGTACTGGGTGCCCGCCGTCAGCCCTCCCAGGTCGAACGCCAAGGTGCCGTCAATATTTGCCAGGTCCCCAACCATGTGCAGCGTCCCGATGACGTTGCCGTTCGGATCCCCTGGGGCCACCAGGCCGTCCACATTGCGCACCGAGCCATCGATCGGGCCGCTGCCTAGAAGAATGTCTCCGCTACCCGTCAACGTGCCCCCGTCCAATTGCAGAAACTGGGCGTCCAACGTTCCGCCAGCCAGGTGCAGACGGCCGTGGTTTTCGACGACCACATCGGCAAACGTCGTCAGCTTTCCGTTCGGTCCCCCGATCGAAACGGTCATTTCCGCGTTCGGATTTCCGGAGATGGTGGCCCGATAAACGGTCGAGGCGACATTCAGGTTGGCCGTCTGATTGCTACCGCTGACATTGGCTACGACGGCGTCCCACATGACATTGGGAACACCAGCCGCGGACCAGCTACTGGCGGTCGTCCAATTGCCCACCGCGTTGGACGTGCCCCACGTATGCTGCTGGGTCACCGGATCACTGATGAACAAGCTCGGGCCGATGCCCCCCTGCCCCACCGACGGCTGCGCATCAATCACCAGGTCACGATTGGCAAAGACATTGGTGCCGAGAATACCCGGTACGACGTTGCCCGGATCATTCGGGTTCGTCACGTCCAGCACGGCCACCGGCACATTGTGTAATACAAAACTGCCGCCAATGCTGTCGAGTCGCAGCTCGTCGACAAAGAAGCCAGGAATTCCCGCCGTCACGCCCCCCGATCCTTCCACCGACAGCTCGAAGTCGGGGGTGTCGAGAATCGGATCAAATCCCAGCCGCACGGCGGTTTGCTCCGACACGACGGTCAGGCTGGCTCCCGTGTCGAAGAGAAACTCTTTGTCATTCAGGGCATTCGCCCCATCCGCCAGATCCAACTCGACGAACAAGCCACCGCTCTCGACGATCGTCGGTGAGAGTGGATTTTCATGAAAATCCAGGGTCGAAAAATCCAAGTTCTGGACATAGAGCGGCCCTTGAATAAATCCGGCCCCCGGCTTCAAGACCAGCGGCACACGGCGAGTGATTCCCTGATTCACGCCTTGGCCCAACTCGAAAAACTCGATGTCGGGAGTGCGGACCGTGCGGCCTTGCAAGGTAAAAATCTGAGGGTCACTGTTGCGAATCTTGATGCCGTGCTGGGCGGCCATCGGCAGCCCCACGATGTTCGGCAAGGTCCATTCCGCGGGGGCGGACAACGTCGCAATATTTGTCTGGCCATGCAGGAAGGGAAAGTCCATCGTCAGACTCGCCCCGGCGCCGGTGCGAACCCCCATGCCACCGACGAACACACCGAGCGGATCGTTGATCCGCAAATCGATGATCCCCGTTGCGCCGCCAATCGCCTGAAAGTTCGTGCCGTCAAATCCCTCGGCGTCAATATTGAAGCCGGCCGTCGCCTGGCTGGTGAGAATGTGCGTGGCGGCACCCGTATCCAGCAGGGCAATGTCGTAATAGGCACTGCTGCCCGGCCCCAAGGGTTGCCCCACGGGCGCCGAATAGCCCTTGGCGATAAAGAAGGTGGCGGAAGTGTCGAACGTGTCGTATTTATCGGTGAGCGCCATTCCGACAAATGGCAGGAATCCCTCAAAGGCGACGTCGGCACGAGCCACCAAGCTCGACAACAATACTCCTGCCACCCCGCAAGCGCGCAGCGCTAGCCGAAAACACGTACGACAATCCATGGGATGCTCCAAGATTCTTCTCTGATCGCCCCGTCCACGCACCGGCGGCCACGAATCGCCGCTCAGGAGACGGGTAACGCCCCACACTCCATTCTATTGAGACTGCCCGAAAACTCAACGAAAAGGGGAAGGAAGGGCTCGGTTTCCCCGCGATGAATGGTGCTCAGGCCAGAATTCTGCCCGCCCGTCTCGTCGTCGCAGAGCCCGTTAACCGTGGGGGCACTGCCCTGCAGGGGAACGGTGGGGAAGCATGAGGGCATGGCCAGGCGAGGCCCGACATCACCACGGGCGACTCACTCCAGCAAACCGGTCGCTGGACGAATCGCGCGGATGCGGGCTCGAGGGGCCAAACCTGACGCGTGGATCGGCTCCACGAGCGTATGCTGCCCCTGGTTGCCGGCTTGATCGCTGGCCTCAATCCGGAGATAGATCTTCTCAGGCACCCGATCATCCACCGGCCAGTCATACTGACCGGAGTTAGGCAACGGACCAGCAATTTTCCGCCAGGGACCGTAGGGATTTTCCCCGTACATCAACGTGATGGGAACCTCGCTCAGCCACTGGTCCTGGGCTTCCCACGCAATTTGCAGCATGCCCGCGTGATTGCCGCGTCCGTATTTCGCGGATGTGATCCGTACCGTCGGCGGGGTGGCATCCACGCGGACCCAGATATCTGCCGGGTCTCCCATGCGGGGAGGCCGAGCCGCGAAACCTTCCTTGCCTTGCACGAGCAGGCGAAACCCATAGTTTCCATCGTCGAGCACGCTGACCAGGTAGGGGCTGATCCGATCGTCATCATCCCCCAGATGTCGCCACGTCCGTCCGCCATCATCGGTCTGCCAGACCTCCACGCGATAGATATCATCCGGGCGTGCGGCTTCCAAATGGTAGTCCAGGTTGAAACGCCGCGAAGACGACCATAACGGTGCGCCAGCGGAACCCGACGGCCCTACCGGACCACTCTTCACGGGTGACTGCGGACTCCCCACCGGCGGTTGTGGCCTTCCCGCCTCGGAAGGATGCGGCACCGCCCCGGAAAAACCGTGAGGGCCCTCCATCTTCGGCGTCGTCGTCGCGATCGGCGACGATTCGAACGTGGTCACATGCGGGTTTTCGACCCAACCTTCGGACGACGGAACATCGTTCGACGACGGCGGGGGAGCGGGTGTACCGCTCGAAACCAGCGGCGGCATGGACTCGAGCGGACGATTCGTGGGCGAAGGCGTCGGGTCGAGGGGAGCCGGCAAGGGAATTTCCGACCCTGGCGGGCTTGCTGCCACCACCGGTCCGGCCGGCGGTGGAAGCTGCCGCGATACGACGGCAGCATTTCCCGCCTCATCGCGAACGGTCGCCCGAACCTCGACGAGGCGGTTGCCCGCCGCGAGTGGCCAGGCGGTTTGACCAACGAGAACGCCATTGACGGGCGAAGCTGGCTGGATCGCAACCGGGTGCCACTCGGCCTCGTCCCCCAGACGATAGGCCAGTGATAGACTGCCACCCTTCAAGTGCGGATCGATGGCTCGCCAATGGGCCGTGAACTTCCCGTCCGGGGACGGACTGACCGCCAATTCCATGGCCGGGTGCTCTCGGTCCACAATCACGATCATTTCGGGACGGCCAATGCCCGCCGGATGCGGTTTGCCCACGGCATCGATGGCCCGCATCGCGAACCAGAATTCACCGTCGACCCCGGCACGAAAACTGAACCGCCCTTCTTGGGGAGAACGTTCCTGATACAACGACCAGTTCTTACCTTTGTCTCCCGACACATGCAGTTCGACACACTTGGGAGCCGTCTCGGGAGTCGAAGTTGAGACCGAAAAAGGCACGAAGAACGTGTCTTGATTGGTCATGATCGGCTGCTGTCCGTGAGAATCGCCCAGCAAGATGCCAGCCACGAAGGAAAAAGCGATCCATACGGAGCGACGGCGCAAGCTTCCATGAGGCGTCCAGCGCGATAACCATCGAACGCTCAGCTGATAACATCGAGTTCATGGGAATCGCTGCGAAGTGGATACGAAGGCCCGTTCTTTCTCGGTATCGGCAGCTCCGAATGTACGGCTTGAACACAATGTGGACGTTTGGCAAGCCGGGTAAATTGCGCCTTCTACGGCGGCCATCGCACCCTCCCGCCGGCCCCGAGCGGATGTCGCGCGATGCGCGGCCGTCCGAATCGGCCCGGCTTTGGTCGACGAGCTTGCTGGCTATGTTAAACTCGGACCGTGCCCAGGGGCCGACTCGTGCCTGGAAACCTGGGCCCCAGTCACCCGTCCGACAGAATCTCCACCTCTGGAAAATCCAGTGGAAGTTCACATGCCCATGCATCCTCGTTGGTTCGGCTCCCTCTCGGCGGCCGCCCTGATCACATTCATGATGCTCGTCGCTCCCCCGCGGAGCGATGGTCAGACACGCTCGATGGTCGTGCGTCATCTTCAGTTGGGGGATGATGCCATCGAAATCGTGATCCGGACGTTCGGAACGCCAAGCTACCTCTTTTGTAATCTCCACAACGACGAAACAACCTCCGTCGCCGCTGCTCTGCAAGTGCTCCCGGACCACGCGGGGCGACTGATCGAATTGCGACACACGGGCGAACGAAACATCGAATTCGACTTAGAAGGCACCCACTACCGATTCGATCCGAACCGCATTTTCACGCCGGTGGGCGTCCGCAAGACACTCATCGATTTGTCGACGCATACGCCGGAGGCGGAGGCCCTGGTAACTCGCTTCGGCGAAGAACTGCTCAAGATCTACGAGATCAAACGCTTTCGGGCCGTGATCGCCCTGCACAACAATACGGATGGCCGCTACGCGGTCACCGACTATTTAGGCCCCCAGGGCCCCTATGCGGCGGACGCGAGTGCGGTTCATTATGATGGCACGATCGATGCGGACGACTTCTACTTCGTGACCGACCGTTCCCTGTTCGACGCGCTGCGTCAACGGGGATTCAACGCAGTCCTGCAGAACAACGCCGCGGTCACGGACGATGGTTCGCTCTCGGTTTATTGCGGGAACGTGGGCATTCCCTATGTGAATGTCGAGGCGCAACATGGCCACCAATCACAACAAGTGCTCATGCTGAAAAACCTACTCGAGATACTGGGGAAGAAACCGGCGGGCGAAGTGGTCGCGTCCCTCGATCTGGTGAACCTGCTGGAAGTCGATCCGACGTTTGTGATCGACTGCCGATACGCCACGAAGAACAACATCACGGGCGAAATCCTCTATCCTGGCCAGGCACTTTACCTCGAGCGGTCGGCCGCCCAGCGACTGGCCCGGGTACAGGCAACCTTGCGCGAGCAAGGATTGGGCTTGAAAATTTTTGATGCGTATCGGCCTCTCTCGGTGCAGAAGAAGTTGTGGCAAGCCAAACCCGATCCTCGTTACGTCGCAGATCCGGCGAAAGGCTCGCGACACAATCGCGGTAGCGCCGTGGATGTCACCCTCGTTGATCGGGCCGGTCGTGAGTTACCCATGCCTACTGAATTTGACGAGTTTAGTGAGAAGGCACACCTGACGTATCAAGACTTGCCCGCCCACATCCTCAAGAACCGCGAGCAGTTGCAAGCGGCCATGCAGGCCGAGGGCTTCCTGCCGCTGGAGACCGAGTGGTGGCATTTTGACGCCCCGGGCTGGGAAAGCTTCCCCATCTCGGACGTGAATCCCTACGAATGATCCGACGCCGCAACGGACGCGGCTTTGCCAGCAGCTTGGGCAGGGTCACCCGTGCGCATGGTGATCCAGCCGTCCCCAACGCTCCATCGTGTGACGTCTTGTCCTTCGGCCGATATCTCGTGCTGGTCGTCGAGTCGTCTGCTCGCCCGCGGCGACGAGCCCCCTGGGGGGATGTCGCCTGGCGGCATCATGGGCGATTGACAGAAAATTTCTGAAAATGACTGCATGCCTGGCAGCCAGGTGTCGCGACTGAGGGTGTGGGCCACGACGGCGCTGCACGGAAAGCCTGCCATGGCCTCGAACATCACAGAAATATTGCAACGCGTCGCCTCGGGACAGCCCCGAGCTGTCGATGAGTTGATCCCTGTTGTTTACGAACAGATGCGGGAAATGGCGACCCGAATGTCGCACCGCGAGTCGCCTGCCGCGTTCCGGCCCACGGAACTGGTCCACGAAGCTTACATCCGACTGATCGGCAACGAACAACTCGCCTGGGAAAGTCGCGCCGATTTTTTTGCCGCTGCCGCGACTGTCATGCGACGCATTCTGGTCGACGACGCCCGCCATCGGAAACGCCAGAAACGCGGTGGCGGTCAACGGCCGCTGGAACTCGAGACAGATATGCTGCCCATGCAGGAAAACCAACTCGACCTGCTTGCGCTCGACGAGGCGTTACACCAGCTGGCCCAATTGTCACCACGACAAGCCAAGCTGGTGGAACTTCGCTTTTTTGGAGGCTTTAACCAACCCCAAATAGCCGACATGCTGCAGGTCTCGCCACGCACCGTCGCCAACGATTGGGCGATGGCCCGCGCCTGGCTGAGAACCCGACTTGCCTGATGCCCGTGTTTTTAATCTCCCGAATAAACCAGGTCTCCACCACGATGAATCGTTCTCAAATCCCACCGCCGGCCACCAATCCACGACAACGCTGGGGGCTGCTGATGATGATGATGCTGTCGACTTCCCCGCTGGCTGCCGACGATTGGAACCAATACGGGGGTCCGCAGCGGTCTTTTTGCCTGAGCACACAGGCCGCGCATGCCGTGCCCGAGCAACCCGGTTTGCAGCGTCAATGGCAAGTCACGCTGGGCACCGGCAAGTCGGCGATTGTGGGGGATCGTGAGACGGTTTTTGTCACGTATCGTCGGGCACTGGACGACGCTGCCGAGGACACGCGTTATGCCGAGGTCACCGCGGCGCTTTCGGCCAGCACCGGCGATACACTCTGGACCCATGAGACCGAGTGCGCAGATCTGCCGGAACAGGAGGCTTTCTCCGGCGACCCGCGGGCGCCGCAAGCCACCCCGGCGCTCCACGCCAGCTACGTTGTTACCCTCGGCTTTACCGGACGGCTGGAGTGTCTCTTGCGAGCCTCGGGCAAAGTATGCTGGCAGATCGACCTTGTCGGCACCTATGATTGCCCGCCCGTACAGTTTGGGTTCGCGGCGAGTCCCCTGATCGAGGGAGACCGTGTCTACGTGCTCGCCGGCGGCCGGCAGGCAGGACTGCTATGCCTGGATATTGCCACTGGCAAACCAATATGGCACCTGCCGTGCTCCGAAGCCAGCTATGCCACACCGGTCATCGCCGATTTGGACGGCCAGAGGCAGATTGTGTTTATGGATCGGGACGAATTGCAGGCGGCCGACCTCGATGGGCAGCGGCTGTGGGTATACGAACTTCCCGAGCAGGGAATGACGAACGTACCGACGCCCCTTCCGATCGGTCCCCGGACGCTGTTGCTATCCGGCCAGGGAATCAAAGGCATCCGTTGCCTGGAGGTGAAACGCGGCGACGCGACGTGGGAAGCTCGGGAACGCTGGTTTACGGGCCACACTCAGTTTTTTTACAGCAACTGGGTTCCGCTGGGACCTGATGCGATCATTGGCTGCAATGAGAACGTTGCCGTAGCCGTCGCCATTAGCGACGGGCGCCGCCTGGGACGCTGGCGACGTTTTGGTGATGGCAATTTCATCCGCGCCGGGGATCGACTGCTGGTCCTGGATGGCCGCGGTAACTTTTCCTCGGTCAACATCGGCCCACAACAGCTTACGGAGGCGTGGCGTGTGCGGTTGCTGGATGCCCGCTGCTGGACGCCGCCTACCATCATTGATCAACGGCTGTTTGTGCGGGCTGACGACCAGGTCGCGTGCTGGCAGCTCAACGCGTCCGACGGCGCGCGGAACGAACTGAAACGTCCATATGCTCTTCCGCTGAATGGGAAGTCGCACCAGCTGGCGGGGCAAGCATCGTCTCGACCGACCGTCGATCCGGTCGAGCAGATCGCGACGAAATTCGAGCGCGACGGCGAGCAGGCGGCGTTGGAATTGTATGAACGACTCCGCCAGACCCCGGTGGTCGGTCTGACCTTGGACCAACGACTTGAACTCGCGGCACTAGCGGCCGATCATGGCCAGGACGAATTCGCGTTCCTGGTGCTGACTCACGCGGTCGAACAATTCCCGGATGCGGAAGATGCCCGCTCAGCGCTTCGCGAAATTCAAGACCGCCGGCCGAGCCAGGATCCATGAGCAAGCCAACCACCGTCGAGCGGTATGAGCGGCTGCAGACCGCATTTCTTCACGCCCGCGAATTGCCGTCGACCGCGCAAGCCGATTACGTCGCGAGCGCCGAAGTCGACCCCGATCTTCGCGCAGAACTCGTCGAACTACTCCGCACCGATCAAGACGACGGCTTTGATTTGCTGGCGCACCCGCTGGTGGACGAACCATCGGCAACGATCTTGACGCAGTGGCCGTCTCCGTCCGCACCAGCCATGCCCGAGTCGATCGGACCGTATCGCCTGCTACAGCTAATCGGCGAGGGCGGCCATGGGCTGGTATATCTGGCGGAGCAACGAACGCCCGTTCGCCGACAGGTGGCGCTGAAGATCGTGAAACCTGGCATGGATTCGCGGCAAATTCTCGCGCGGTTCGCCGCCGAGCGGCAGGCACTGGCCATGATGCATCACCCGTCGATCGCCAACGTGCTGGACGCGGGACAGACGGCTGACGGGCAACCCTTTTTTGTGATGGAACTGGTTCGCGGACTCCCCATCGATCAATTCTGCGACGACAATCGCATGCCTCTCGCGGAACGATTGGCCCTTTTTCAACAGGTTTGTCACGCGGTCTATCATGCCCACCAAAAGGGGGTGATCCATCGCGATCTGAAACCGGCCAATATCCTGGTCACCGTCGCCTCGGGACAACCGCTCGCCAAAGTCATTGACTTTGGCATCGCCAAGGCGCTCGACAACCCACTATCCGATCGCACACTCTTCACCGAATTCGGACAGATTCTCGGGACGCTGGAGTACATGAGTCCCGAACAGGCCGTTATGTCACAATCGGGAATCGACACGCGGAGTGATGTGTATTCTCTCGGCGTGTTGCTTTACCGATTGCTCACGGGTGAAACACCGCACAGCCGAGACCAACTCCTCCAACATGGCATGTGGGAGATCAAAAACGTGCTCCGGGATGCCACTCCGACATCCCCCAGCGAAAAGATCACGCAAGCGATGACCAACCAACGGTGGGTCGATCGCCAACTTCCAGCCAACTGGCAGCAGGCTGTACGCGGAGACCTTGATTGGATCGCCATGAAAGCCTTGGCCAAGGAGCCCGATCGCCGATACGAATCGGCCGGTGCGTTTGCCAAGGATATCGAGCGCTACCTGCTTGGCGAGGCGATCGAGGCACGCCCCCCAAGCTGGACCTATCGCTGGAGCAAGGCGATTCGCAAATATCGCTGGGTGGCTGCCGCGGCGGCCATTCTCTTCCTGGCCCTTTGTGTCGCCGTGACGGGACTCGCTTGGGGCACTTGGCGATCGCGAATCAGCCTGCGGCAAATGGAGCAGGCCGTCGACGAGCTGACGATCAACGAGTCACAATTGGCAGCGGCGCTCGCGGAAGCCGAAGCGGAACGCGCACGAGCCGATGAAACGAGCGAGCGACTGTCGAACATGCTCTCGCAGGGCTTAATGAAAGGAGCCTGGGAGCTGGCCATGGACGGAGCGGCGAGTCAAGCCCAGCGCATGCTCGACACGGTTCCCAGCTCCGCGCGGCGCTACGAATGGCAATTGATCAGCACGATCGCTCCGCAGATGAAGAAGTCGATCCTGCGCCGACAGGAAGCCAATACGCGGGTCGACGCCGTCGACACCCTTGCCGTCCAGGCGACCCAACAACAGATGACCCTCGTCTCGACGTCGTCGCAGCTGGAAGTCTGGGACTTGACGCGTGGTCAATGCGTCCATCGCTTGCGACTGGCGGGAGGTGACTTCAAGGCCTTGCAGCTTGCGGCCGATGCCAACGTGGCGTTTGCGGGTAGCGACGGTCAAATCGTCCGCATCTCGCTGGAGGGTCTCCCTTCGCAGGAGAACGACGAGGCACCACCGCCTCCTTTGTCCTCCGAACGACGACTCGTTTCCGCGCCACTGAATCATGGCGCTATTCGGCAGTTGGCAGTCACGGCCGAACGGATCGCCGCGATCACCGGTGACGACCACCTCGTACTGTTGGACGCAGCGACGCTGGAGGTGCTGGCCGAGCAGCTGCTGCCGCAAACAAACAACTTGGTTTGCTGGAACCCCCACCCGGGCTCGCTTTTCGTCGCCGGCGCCGACGGGCAACTCTTACGTTTTGCGGGCGACACCCTTGACCCGTTGCCCACGATGCGGATCACGGCACAGCCCGTCGCGCGACTGGCGTTCGTTGACGATCGTTTGTGGGCCGCGGATGTGCGGGGGGCGATCTACGAGATTGACACCCAGGCAGGGAGAAGTCTGCCTCGGTTACCCGCCGGTGAAAACATCAGCGATACCACATGGCTGGACGACCAAGGCGCCTGGCAGGTTGCCACTGATGGCTCACTCTATTTCTGTGATCTGGTCGAACAAACCCGTCACTTGATATGGCGCTCGACGAATGCTCTAGCCGGAGTCTGGATGAAGGACGACGACGGCGGCATCTTGATCGCTCATGCCAATAGTGAGCTGACGCTCGTGGAACATGACGAACTCAGCCAACTACGGAGGCGAGCCCTGTCCAGCATGGATTTGGCGGATGGTCGTTTACTGACGAAACGAGGCGCGTTTCTGACGGCTCACACCGACGGAAGTCTCCAGTTGCGAGACCTCGAATCGGGTCGCCTGTTGCTCAAGACCGACGAACCGTTGACCGATATCATCGAGATTGGTGTGGATGCCAATGAGGATTACGTCGCCGCCGTCAGCAGTGACCAGCGACTCCTGATCGCTCGGCTGCCCACGTTGGAAACACGCTACCTGCGGCCGATCAGTTGGGGAGTCCGAGGTGCCGCCTTTTCCGAGGACGGGAAACGGGTGGCCACGGCGGCGGCGGCCGACAATCCTCGGCAGCTGCGGGAAGGGACCATTGATTTATGGTCGCCCCAGTCGGGAAAACCGCTACTTCGCCTGGCCGGCCATACCAATTGGGTCTATGCGCTCCAGTTCATCGACGCCGATCGGAAGCTTGTGTCGCTCTCGGAAGACGGTACGGCAAAACTGTGGGACCTGGAACGTGGCGATTGCCTGTGGACGATGGAGATACCGGAGCGGGGCAAGGCACGGACGATGAGCGTTTCGCGCGACGGCCGACGGCTGGTTCTCGGGCACAGCGACGGATATTTGAGCGCCTGGGATCTGGAGAGCCAACGCCATCGGGGTACCCGATCGCTGTGCGCGAACGCGGTGACGTCCGTCACCGCGCTGCCCGGCGATCCACAGCGATTGCTCGTCACATCCCATGCGGAAGGCTCCTTCTGGATCGTCGCTGCGGACACGCTGGAGCCAACGTTGCAGCTGGATCCACGCTTGGGCATGCTGCAGGCGGTCCGCATCTCGGCGGATGGCGAGCTGCTGGTGTTGGTCGGCGAATCGGGAGCAACGCGATTCTGGCGGCTGCCGACGCTCTAAAAGCATTCGCGGCGCGGGCGTCTTGCCGCATCGAGGGCCAGTCCGACCCAAAGCGGCGAAGGATCGCCGCACGCCAACCGTGGCGGGCGCATCCTGCCACCGTCCTGCCACATCGAGGGCCATTCAGACCCAAAGCGGCGAAGGATCGCCGCACTCCAAAGACACTCTTTTGGAATTCTGTCAGGATTTCGGGAGACCTGCCATTGACATTTTCTAAAATAACAGTTGAATCACGCACTTGTGAAATGTCCCAGAGTGCAGGCCGCATGGATCAGCCGGCGAGCGGACATTTGACGGGCCACTAGGACCCCCCAGGATGAGCGGAAATGAAGGTGGCGCGGCCGACAGTAACGACGCGCGGCAGACGGATGACGAGGAGCCTCCAGGTACATGCTACCTCCACCGACCCCAAGCCCGAGATAACTCCCCCCTAACGCAGCGACGCTGCTGCCGCCCCGTTCACCGCGTATCGAACGCACGCCGAGAGTGGCTGGCGGCATCTTCCGCACCGCTTCCGGCATACCTGCCCCACCCGGCCATCGTGCCGGCCGACGGCTGCTGGGCGCTCCCCGCCGTTCTTGGCGGTTTTGCCCGACCCAGGCTGGACGCGTCGAGCCACTCTCCCCGGCACTCCGGTTTCCGGAGGGGAGCCACCGATGTCCGCTGAAGAAGCCTTTCTGTGTGCCCGCTGTGCTCGGCACCAGAAGACCTGTTGCCAGCACACCGATATCCTGACAACGCTCGGAGACGTCGGTCGGATCAGCCAGCACGTGGGGCACGGGGACTTTACCGAGTTCCGGGCTCCCGAGAATCCGGCGTATCTCGACCAGGACGATGACCCGCTTTGGCGGGAACTCGTCTTCCGTCCCGACAACACTCGTCGCGTCCTCCGCCGCGAATCCAACGGGGACTGTACGTTTCTGGGGACGAACGGCTGTTCGCTCCCCTTGGAAACTCGCCCGCTGATCTGCCGCTTATACCCCTACGACTATACGGCCGATGGCCTCTCCGTCGGCTTCTCGGACGGATGTCCGCTGGAGTTGCTCCGCCCCGGCCAGGGGCTGATCGATGCGCTGGAGATGAACCCCGCCGATGCCCAACGTTGGCATCGGCAATTGTACGACGAGCTAAACCAGGAGATAGGAGGCGGAAATGCGCATCGGACTGACCTATGATCTGAGGGACGAGTACCTCGCTGCGGGTTACACGGAAGAGGAAACGGCTGAATTTGACCGTATTGAAACGATTGAAGCCATCGAGGACGCGTTGCAACGCCTGGGGTATGCGACCGACCGAATCGGCCACGCCCGACATCTGATTGAGCGGTTGGGCAGTGGGCACCGCTGGGATCTCGTCTTTAACATCTGCGAAGGCCTGCGCGGGGCGGGACGGGAGGCCCAGGTGCCAGCCATCCTGGACGTGTACGGGATTCCCTATACGTTCTCCGATCCGTGCGTGATGTCTCTTTGCCTGGACAAGGGAATCACCAAATGCATCCTGAGGGGATCCGCCACTCCGACGGCGCGTTCGAAAGTCATCCGGAACGTCGAGGAAATCTCCAGGATGCCGGCACTCGGCTATCCGCTATTCGCCAAACCGGTTGCCGAGGGAACCGGCAAAGGGATCACGCCGTCTTCCCGCGTGTGGAATCGACGACAACTGAGAGAGATCTGCAGCCAACTGATCCTGCAATATGAACAGCCGGTGCTCGTCGAAGAATACCTTCCCGGCCGAGAATTCACGGTGGGACTGCTCGGCACGGGCGAGTCGGCCGTCTGCCTGGGCACGCTCGAAATCATCCTGCTTGATGATGCCGAGCCCGATGTCTATTCGTATGTCAACAAGGAATGCTGTGAGGACTTGGTCGAGTATCGTTTGGTGAAGGCTTGCGACGACCCACAGGTCGCCAGAGCGGAACAGATTGCCCTTGCGTCCTGGAGGACACTCAGCTGCCGCGATGGGGGCCGGATCGATCTCCGCTGTGACGCGATGGGCAACCCTCAGTTCCTGGAGGCCAATCCGCTCGCTGGCCTGCATCCCTTCCATTCCGATCTGCCCATGCTGGCCACTGCCGTGGGCATGAGCTATGTCGAGCTGATACGCTGGATCGTCGAGTCGGCGGCCTGCCGTTGTCGCGACCAGATCGGGCACGTCGCGCCGGCGAACGTCCCATGGTCTGCCGGGTCTCTTCTGTCCTCCTCCGAGGCACGACGTTGAACGTTTTGATCTTACATAACACGCCCAAGGGGGATGCGACGATCGAAGACCACGATGTCCTGGCCCAGCGGGATGCGGTGGCAGCCGCCCTGGAAGCCACGGGGCACCACGTCTCGGCCTTTGGTTGTACCCTCAATCTGGAACGGCTGGTTCAGTCCCTACGGGAAGCCAGGCCCGACGTGGTGTTTAACCTGGTTGAATCGCTGGGAGGCACCGACCGCTTGATGCCCCTGCCGATTCTACTCCTCGAGGCCCTGCGCATTCCCTACACGGGAGCCTCGTCGACGGCCATCCTCGCCACGTCGAGCAAGTTGGCGACGAAACGGCAGCTGCGCGCCGCCGGCTTGCCCACCCCAACGTGGTACGACGCGGATGAGGAGTCATCGGCTGCAACCGAGGCTTGGCCCGCGAATTGGATTCTGAAGCCTGTTTGGGAGCACGCATCGGTCGGCATGGAGGATGATGCCGTCGTCACAGCGGCCGACCAGTCGGCACTGCGGGACGAGCTACGGCTGCGAGAAAAGCGATGCGGACGTCAGTTATTCGCCGAGCGGTTTGTCGAGGGGCGCGAATTCAACGTCTCATTGCTGGCGGGCGAGGTGCTCCCGGTGGCAGAAATCGACTTCTCGTCCTTTCCACCCGGCAAACCTCGGATTGTCGGCCAGCGGGCAAAATGGGAAAAGGATTCCTACGAGTATCGCGCGACGCCCCGCAGCTTTGATTTCTCCCGCAAGGATCAGGCACTGCTGTCACAGCTGGCCGAACTCTCCCGCGCCTGTTGGCAACTTTTTGGGCTGACCGGTTTTGCCCGCGTCGACTTTCGTGTCAACGCGAACGGTCGGCCCTGGATCCTCGAAATTAATGTGAACCCCTGCCTCTCACCCGATGCCGGTTTTGCCGCAGCCGTCGCGGAGGCTGGTCTGTCCTACGAAGAAGCGATTCAGCGCCTTGTGAGTGAGACCCGGAACTCATGGCGCGAGCCCGCCAACAGCGCGTAAAGGCGCGAAAGAAAACGCATGTTTCGCATCCGCAGAATCTACGATGATGTTTTGCCGGTTAACAAGTCGGCATTGCGCGAAGTGCGGCAGATTTTCGCGGACCAGTTTCCCGATGCACCGGCGGAAGACATCGATCCCTTGCCGGAACGGCTGCGGAACCCTTTCAAGAAACGCTTTCGTACCATACTTTATGTCGCCGAGAATGCGCGTCATCGGGTACAGGGCTTCGCCATCGTTCTCCATGAACCAGAAATCGGCTTCTGCTACCTCGACTTTCTCGCGGCGGGAAAAAACGTGCCGGGGCGAGGGATCGGAGCCGCTTTGTACGAACACGTCCGCGACGAGGCGGCGAGCATGGGCGCGCACGGCGTCTTCTTTGAATGCCTGCCCGATGACCCGGATCGCTGCGCCGATCCCGCGATCCGCAAGCTGAACGCGGCACGCTTGAAATTTTACGAGCAGTACGGGGCGCGGCCCATCATCGGCACGGCCTACGAGACACCGGTTCCCGACGGAGGCGACGACAATTTGCCGCACCTCGTATGGGATAGTCTGGGTCGCGAATCGTCGTTGGCCGCGGACCTCGCCCGCCGCGTAGCCCAGGCGGTGCTCGAGCGGAAGTACAGCGATCTGTGTCCGCCCTCCTATGTGCGTCTGGTCCATGATTCGTTTCGCGACGATCCGGTGAGACTGAGGGAACCCAGGTACATCAAATCCCTCGCGGCACCCGTCACGGCCAACCCCCATCCGCCAGAGAAAATTGCCGTCACGATCAACGACAAGCATGATATCCACCACATCCGCGAGCGGGGCTATGTCGAGTCCCCAGTGCGTATCAGCGTGATTGAAAAGGAATTGATCGCCAGCGGGCTGATCGAGACCGTGGCCGTCAAGAAGCATCCGCTCAAACATATCCTCGCCGTGCATGACGCCGATTTTGTCGAATACCTCAGGCATGCCTGCGAGCACGCGCCCGAAGGAAAATCAGTCTACCCCTATGTGTTTCCGATCCGCAACGCGACTCGACCGCCCAAAGAACTTTCGGTGCGAGCTGGCTATTATTGCATTGATACGTTCACGCCGATCAACCGCAATGCGTTTCCGGCCGCGCAGCGCGCCGTGGACTGTGTGCTGTCGGCGGCGGATCAGATCCTGGCCGGACGCCGCGTCGCCTATGCGCTGGTCCGCCCACCGGGCCACCATGCCGAACGCCGTTCGTTCGGTGGCTTTTGCTATTTCAGCAACGCTGCCATCGGTGCGAATTACCTCAGCGCTTATGGCCGTCTGGCCATCCTCGACATCGACTATCATCACGGGAATGGTCAGCAAGACATCTTTTATCATCGCGCCGATGTGCTGACCGTTTCGATCCATGGCGATCCCGATTTTGCCTACCCTTATTTCACGGGCTTCGCGGACGAACGTGGCATTGCTGAGGGAGAGGGATTTAACGTGAATTTGCCGCTACCAGAACGTCAGGACGGAGCGCAATACCGTAAGACACTGACAAAGGCGATCGACACCATCGAACGCTTTGGGCCATCTTTCCTCGTGATTGCTCTCGGGCTTGACCCGGCCAAAGGAGAATCCGACGGGCACCTGGTCGCTCGACGCCAAGGACTTCGAGGCCAACGGACGTCTCTTGGGGGCGATGAAACTCCCCACGCTCGTCGTGCAGGAAGGCGGCTATCGGACGCGCACCTTGGGCAAGAACGCTCACGGTTTCCTGAGCGGTCTGGTGGAGGCCGCGCATGCCTCAGCGCTCTGAGCCACCCCCGGGACTGACCTTACGCGACTCGACTCGCCTACCAGACCGGAATGCGATCCGAAAAATCGTGACGGAAACCGGTTTTTTTCGACCCGACGAGATCGAGGTGGCCGTCGAATTGGTTGACGCGCGGTTGGAAAAAGGCGACTCGTCGGGATACCACTTTCTGTTTGCGGAACGGGCAGGAACGGTGGTCGGTTATGCCTGTTTCGGTCCGATCGCCTGCACCATCGGCAGCTTCGACCTGTATTGGATTGCCGTAGCCCCCTCTTGCCAAGAGCAGGGCGTCGGCCGTTGGCTGCTCGCCGACGTCGAACGACGCGTGCAGGCGATGGGAGGCCGGCTGATCTACATCGAAACCTCGGGCCGCCCACAGTACGCGCCGACACGAGCCTTCTATGAACATTGCGGCTACGACATCGCGGCAACGTTGGTGGATTTCTACGATCAGGGAGACGACAAGGTGATCTGGGAGAAAAAGCCTCCGCGGGGACTTGGGGCAAGCAGAACCACGGACTGACCCGCGCGAGCCGAGGGAAAAGACCTGACCGCGGAGCGGTCAACGATGTCGTGGATCGCTACTCGATCCTCCGCCGACGTCAGCCATTCCGACGCCACATGACGCCTCAGTGGGACTTCACAAACCGGCGTTTCTTCGCGTCAAATTCCACGCGCATCTGGACTCGATCACCCAACTTGCTCTGGAATAGTTTGATCGCGGCCAGCATTTCTTGCAGGTCCGTCGGCTCGATTTCGACCGTGCCTATCTTCTTCGCCTTGAAGCGAATGAGTCCCGCGGTCGTCGCCAGCGCGCGAGGAGGATCGATGGTTGCCCACCCGACATCTTCATACTTTACGGCAAAACTCAACGGGCGTTGGCGGGCAATCTCCCGAATCTCACCGTCTCCCGCCATCTCGAATGTTTGCTGCACTTGCCTCTGCGTACCCGAACTCGCACCCATGACCGCGATTTGCGCCAATTGCGAGCCCAAATGGCCGCCCAGCAAACGCCCGGCGGCAGCTGCCATGCCAATGTTCAATGCGTCGGCTGGAGCCTGTGGTAGCGACGTGGGCAGATCAATAAAGACGAGTCCCTTGGGCAAGCCAAGGCATTGAAAATGACGTTTTCCACGAAAAGTAAAATGACGATGACAGAGGAAGTTCTGCCGGTCGCCGGAGTATTGGGAAAGCAGTTTTGCCGACTCCAACTCGATTTGTTCGGTAGCCATGGGAAAGTCACCTGACGCAAGAAAAGGGATAGTTGCCCATAAAGCCTAGGACCGCCATTGACGCTGGGTTTCCAGACGCTGCGTAAACCAATGGCAAGTGACGACCGGCATTCCGTTGCAGAACGCAAAATCGGAAATAGAGGCACTTCCCCACGACCTGCCAGCACTTGGGGCTCGGAATCGCCATAGCCGGCCGACGCAGACAACATGCCACTCTGGAGAGACATTAATCTTCTCACCTTCACCCACCACCTGACCGCGGAGCGGTCAAATATGTCGTGGACCGCTCCGCGATCCCCCAGCGCCGTCAGGCAATCCGGCGTCGCGCACCCCAACCCGCCACACCATCCCCGTTCCAATCCCCTGGCCGGTCTGAGCAAACGTCCCCTATATTGTCGGCAACTGCTCCCACGTCGGCCAATCCGTTACCCCCGCAGCGCTCGGCCGAGAAAATCACCCCCAACTCTCGCGTACCTATTCACCATGCCCGCCAAAGCAAAGCGCAAATCGTCGAGTGGTCAACTAAAAATCGGAGACCAATGGAATGCCATCAACATCATTGCGCATTCCCAAACGCATCCGCTCAAGTCGATCTGTGAACTTACGGAAAATGCGATTGATGCCGGAGCCAAACAGATACAACTCCTTCGCCGCCGCAAACAAGGGAACGTCTTCCTCGAGGTCATCGACGATGGAAATGGGATTTCGCTGAACGACGCAGGCGAACCCGATCTCCAACGCATCGCCACTCATCTGTGCGACTCGTTGAAACGCTATTTGGACCCCAGCATGCGTGAGGGAGTCCATGGCCAGTTTGGAATTGGCCTGCTCAGCTTCTGGAGCTTAGGCGACGAATTGCGGATGCAAGCCGCGGGAAATCAGGGAACGTTTGAATTGCACCTCGTGCGCGGCGACCGACGATACACCATCCGCCCGGTACGCGGACGTTTGCCCAGCCCCGGCACACGCGTGGTCGTGGGTCCCCTGCTGGAGTCCACCAAGAAGGTCGTGACGGGTGACAAGGTGGCTCGCTACTTGTCCGATGAATTACGTGACCGTATTCGAAATTCGGGGGTGAAAATCCATGTCGTGGACCGTGTCTCGCGAAAAGATCTTGTCGTGACGCCGCGAGAATTTGACGGCGAATCCCTCGAGGTACCGAGATATCTGGCAACGAGGCAGGGCGACATTCGCGTCGAACTCTATTTTCGCTCGGATACCAGTCAACCATCGGCCGGAATTGCGCTCTGCTGTGATGGCACCCGCGTCGTCAAGGACATCACGGAGCTGCTTCAGTTTCAACATGCTCCCTGGGGCGACTCTCGTATCGAAGGCCTGATCGACTTCGACGCCTTGCAGCTCGCCCCGGGAACTCGCTCAGGCATCGTTCCCGACAACGCATTCGAATCACTTGTCGAGTCGCTGCGAGCCATCGAGCCTGATATTCTGGCCGCGATTGAAAAGCGCCAACAAGCCGAAACGGACAAGGCCAGTGAGCAGATTCTGAAGAAAGTTCACAAGGCATTCGTGACGGCTCTCCGCGATCTGCCTACCAGTGATTATTTGTTCTTTGACATTCCGCAAACGTCTCCCTCCCTCGCCGGGAATCAAGGCAAGGCCAATAGAGATACGGCCGGCGCCGCGATCCATGACGACCCAGCGGCTGATGAAGGTGCCGATCGAGTCGCGGAAATTGCCCCACTGCTTCCGCTGGAAGTGGGACTGCTGGCCAGCGTGCGGATCTCGCCCAGACACCCGCGACGGCTGCCGGGAGAGGCTTGCGAATTAGTGGCCAGCCCGAAGGATCAGCATGGCACCGTCATCCATGAAGGCGTCGACTTTGCCTGGCGGGTGGCGGAAGGGGATGCCACGCTCGGCGGCAGTGAAGACGCGGCCTGCCAGGTCCTGTCGAACGCGATTGGACGGACAACGGTCGAAGTGACAGCTACCCAGGCCGACATTTGTGTTTCCGACCAGGTGGAGATAAAATTCCTGGATAATGTCACTTCGAACGATGACAAAGGTGGCAAGGGGCTGCCCTCGTATCGGCTGGACCCGGAGCATGGCCAGCCATGGCGTTCCCGTTATGACGCGACCGGCAATGAAATCGTTATTAATTCCGCGCATCGAGATTTCCTGACAAGCAAGACCACGCTCACGAAACATCGCCGCTACATCGGCAAACTCTATGCGAAAGAGGTCGTGCTCATCAATTTCCCACACGAATCGCCGGCCGACGTGATGGAGCGTCTGATCGAGATCACGTTGCGAACCGAAGACGCGTTGTAAAAGGCCATCTCGATCGGGCCGGTCGTGGGATAGACTTCCTGCCTGTCAGCATAACCAATACATCCCCAACAAGCCGGTGATCTCGCCTCGCTGGTCCGTCGCTTTCTCGGCCTGGAATGTCCCTCCGCTTGCCGGCAGCCCGATAGAAACGCAGGCGTGCATTTCTCGCCCCGCGATGGCAACCGATCGGTTGGAGGTATTGGTGTTTCCAGCGGTTCCGTATCTGCATCTCCCCAACCTTGAAGTCGGAATCCTGGCCCTGGCGGCATGCGCCTTTTTGGCAAGTATTTGTCGCTGGCTACGCACGGCAACCTTTCCGTTTCTGATGTGGTACTCCGTGGCCTGGCTGTTACTGGTGGCGGTCCAAGTCGCACGAGGCGCATGGCCCGTTCGCTGTTACGTCTGGACTGGCTTGGCGGAGTGGGCTGGCTTGCTGCTCTCCGCGTCCATCGCCGGTTGGTTACTGCGAGGGGCAGCGTTGCCTCAATCTTGCGCCTGCCCAAGGGCAGTGACCAACGGTTCTTTGTCACCCAATCAATTTTACTTGCCAGCGAAGCCATTCTTATCGGTTGGGTCGCCACCGATTTTTCCTTTGACGGAGTCGGCGCCCCATTTGCGAAACTCGGCTTCATCGGTCGCGGTTGCGCGAGCCCATCGGCCTTGATGCTGCTCGGCACGGCGATCGTGATGGCCTGGCAATCCACGGGCCGCTGGCGGATGGCCTGGCAGTTTGCCGCGATGGGAGTCGGGGTTCTCTTCACCGCCTCGATCGGCTGGGCTCGCATCGATGCTTTGTGCGAGTCCCCCTGGCTCGAACGGCAAGTGACCCTCATGATCTCCACCGCCATGATGGCCACCATGACCTGGCTGGGGCTGCCGCGCGGCTTGCCGAGCCAAAGCGACTGGCTGCGGCGTGGTCGTCAAGCGTCTCCGATCTTCGCGCGGAATTTCACTCTGCTTGATGCTGGGGATATTGATCGAAATGTCCTACGGTACGGCTTAACTTCCCGACAAGAACGCCCTTGTCGAATTGGAGCGAATGCACTAACGTGCCCAGGTCCGCGGTGGACCAGGAAACCCGATGGCGGCACGCATTCGGTCATCCGGACCCTGACGAGGGTTCGGGTGTGGTCCGTACTCTCGCCCTTACTTCCATGACTCCCTCCTATCTCTCCCCTCAAAACGCGATCGATCAGATACGCCCCGGGAACTCGGTGTTTATCCACAGCGCCGCAGCCACCCCTTGCACGTTGGTGCGAGCTCTTGTCGAGCGAGCGAGCACCCTCCGCCGCGTGCGGATCATTCATATCCATACGGAGGGAGACGCTCCGTATGCCAGTCCGGAGCTGGCCAACGTTTTTGACATCGACGCTTTTTTCGTAGGACGCAACGTCAGGACGGCCGTGGCGGAGGGTCGCGCCGATTACATCCCCGCCTTCTTAAGTGAGATTCCCACGCTGATTCGTTCTCGGCTGGTGCCGGTCGACGTGGCGCTGATCTCGGTTTCTCCCGTGGATAAGCATGGCTATGTGTCGTTAGGTCCCTCCGTGGACACGACGCTCGCCGCGGTCGAGTCTGCCGGGTTGGTGATCGCCCAGATGAACCGCTGCATGCCGCGGGTGATGGGGGAAGGCCAGATTCCGCTGGGGAAGATTGACTACCTTGTCGAAGCGGACGAACCGCTGCCAGAGATCACGCCGACGATCGCCGGAGCCGAAGTGAAGCTGATCGGTCGACATGTGGCCGAGATCATTCCGGACGGAGCGACCCTTCAGACCGGGATCGGCAGCATCCCCAATGCCGTGCTGGAACATCTGATGAACCACAAGGACTTGGGAGTTCACACCGAATTGTTTACCGACGGCTTGCTCCCGCTGATCGAAGCAGGGGTCGTGACGAATGCCCGCAAGCGAGTCCATCCTGGCTATGTTGTGGGCACGTTCGCCCTCGGAAGTCAAAAGCTGTACGACTTCCTCGACGATCATCCGTGCGTGATGCTGCGGGATGCGGCCTTTACGAACAATATCAACATCATCAGCAAGAACCCGCGGGTAGCCGCGATCAACAGTGCCATCGAAATCGATTTGACGGGACAGGTTCGCGCGGATTCGATCGGCACGCGGATCTACTCAGGGGTCGGCGGACAGATTGATTTCATGCGGGGTGCCGCGGCCTCGGAGGGTGGACAGCCAATCATTGCCATGACCTCTCGCACGCCCAAGGGCGCCCGAAAATCGTGTCGGAACTGCAGCCAGGGGCGGGAGTCGTCACGACGCGGCCCAGTGTCCATTACTTCGCCACCGAATACGGGGTGGTCAATCTCTACGGCAAGTCGCTGAAGGAGCGAGCCGCCCTGCTGATCAGTGTGGCTCATCCGGACGATCGTGAGCAGCTTGAGCGAGCCGCCCATGAGCGATGGCGGGGCCGCTTTGATGAGTAGTGATCCTCACGAGGATAAAGGCATCGATGCGGCCGAGGAAGATGCGGCCGGCGACGCGACAAAAAACGAGAGTACGCCCAGCAGGATTCGAACCTGCGACCTGCGGATTAGAAGTCCGCTGCTCTATCCAGCTGAGCTATGGGCGCGACGCCCTCAAGTCAGGGAGTCAACGGAGGGCCCATTTTAGCATCGAGCGAACATGGCGACAGCCCGAGCCCGCGTGCCGCAGGTGCGGCAACCAGCCCCTCGTGGACGCGGCTTTCAGCCACCGTCTTTGGTAGCGTGGACCGTTAGTTGCGGAGTCCCGCGACCTCTTCCCTCCGGCTGGCCGGCTCCGGTCGGCTCATGCGGGCCGCCAGCGGTTGCCGCACCAACTCCTCCCGCTCACGGCGCGCCAGTTCCGCCTCCACGCGCCGCTCGACCTCCGCCTCAATCCACCTCGAACTGGGTCGCAGTTGCGTCGCGAGGAAGAAGACCGACCACACGACGACCATCAAGACCCCCAAGGCAACGATTCCAAACTCGGACATGACTGTTCTCCTGTGCTCCCCAAATTGCTTGGGGCGGTCCGAACGACCGTATGTGCTGGCCCGGCCGGACGGCGCCCGCGCGCTGTCGACGTACCGAACCTTGTGAACGTTTGGAACCTTAGATTTTCTGGCCCTCAACTTCTATTCCGCTCGGCATACTTGACCCAAGGGAACGTTTCGGTCGCCCACGCATGTGCCCGACGGCTCACTGAGACCGTCGAAGCGTGCGAATTGCGACTCATGGAGAGCCTAACCTCCTTCCAAAACGCAGAGGAAAAACATCGCAAAAATCGTGCCGTCAATGGTTGCCACCAGACGGATCTCGAGCGATAGCGGCTGGGCTTCCCATCGGAAGGGCGGACTGCGGGGACTATACTGATGCCACAAAATCCGCAGCCACACGGACCCCCTTCAGGACGGCGGCAAAAACCATGAACGAACCCGTCCGGACGCTATTTGCGGGCCAGCATCTCTCATTGCGGGCCAGGGGTCATTGGGAATTTGCCACGCGCAAGAGCGACCGTTCGGCCGTCGGCATCGTCGCGTTCACGAACGCCGGTCACATCGTACTGGTGGAGCAGTTCCGCCCACCCATCGGCGCGTCGGTGGTGGAGCTGCCGGCGGGGCTGGTCGGCGATGTGGCGGGCTGCGAGGAGGAAACCTATCTTACGGCAGCACGACGCGAGCTGCTGGAGGAAACGGGTTACACAGCCGCGCGTTGGACCGAACTTGGTCACGGTTACTCGTCGCCCGGACTCACCGACGAGGCCATCGTGCTCTTTCTGGCCGAGGAGCTGGTCAAGACCCATGAGGGGGGTGGTGATGCTACCGAAGCCATTACGGTGCACGAGATCGCCGCCGAGCACCTGCTGGACTGGTTACAACAAGCCGGCAAACGGGCCGACTTGAAACTGCTGGCCGGCCTCTACGCCGCCCAGCAGTATCAGCAACGTCGTACGACCCGACCGGAGTGAGCGGCCTTGCGGCGAGGACATTGGCGTGGGACTGCCGATGGGCGAAGATTTTGCAGCCATCTAGCGATTTCGGGCCGATAACTCGTGGCTGGGGCTTCCAGCCACAGTATAACTCGTGGCTGGGGCTTCCAGCCACAGTCCTTGGTAGCGTAGCCGTCCCGGCTGCGTCGAATCGCCAGGAGTTCTGCCGTCGGTCATCGCTTGAGCGAGGCGACATACGGGCCAAACGCAGCCGAAGACGGCTACGCTCCAAACCAACGGACCAAAGCCTGGCGACCTTGTCAGTACCCACGCTTTTTCTTTGTTTAACCGTGAGCCAGAGAAGAATGCCGCTAAAATCGTACCACGCGTCGTTACGCACCGGCATTCTTCGGCGGGGTACCCGCGTACGCCGCCAGAAATCGCGGCAGCCACTTCCCGCCGATCGCCGTTCTTTCCCGCGATATCTTCTGGCTGACGGTTAAACGACGCTCGTGAAAGGTGGGTACTGGCAAAGACTGGCGACTTCGGCTGCGTGAGGCCGTCAGGCAATCATCACTGCGTCACAATACGGCCGTCGCCAATCACGCAGAGTGCCGCCAATTCCGTCTCGTCGATGCCATTCTCAATGGGCCCCACGTGTCCATCCAGGAACACGAAGAGCGTGACCCCCGAGTGCGGGCTGCCGAACTTCTCACGCGACGGATCTTGCCGGTCGCCCGCGATGCCACCCGCCGCACCACGCAGGGCCGTCTCGCGATTGTCTCCCGCGAAGAAGGCCGTGTCGCCTTGACTGTAGTGGATCAGCCCTGGCGGCGTCCCCGTGGGTACCGGTGGAAAATGCCGTTCGCCCACGGCGATCGTGTGCGACAAACCGTCACGCACGCGGCGCGCGCTGATGCGGGAAAACGAGTACATCGGACCGACTTCGGACCGATTCACGGGCGCCGGCAGATCGGTCCCATTGATAAATCCGACGAGCGTCGTGATGCCTGCGTTGGCCGCATAGTCCCCTGACGCGGCCACTCCCTGCACGAGGGAGGGTGCGTCGTCATTGTCGAAATCGCGATCGGCGACCGGTCCACGGCGGCTCGGGCACGTAAACGCCTCCACGGGCGTCCTCATCGCGATCGCGTTCGACGGATCATCGACCCGCTCCCGCTCGTTGTAGGCCCCAAAGACGACGTTTTCCTCAAGATACGGCAGGAGCTGGAAGCTCCAGGCCACTGCGTACTGGTCGGTACCGGTACGCCCCATGGGATAGCGGCCTTTGGTGTCATGGTGCAGCTGCACCGCCAGCCCGAGCTGCTTCAAATGGTTGGTGCAGCTCGTACGGCGAGCCGCTTCCCTTGCTGCCTGGACCGCCGGCAGCAAGAGCGCCACCAGGATCCCGATGATGGCAATCACCACAAGTAGTTCCACGAGTGTAAAGCCGCGGATGCGCCTTAAGTGGCGTGAGTCGATGTGGAACATGTCGAGCCCTCCTATCGGAACAATCGTGGTTCCAAGAATCTGTGAAATTGCACAGTTCCTTGATCTGATGAATTATCGTGCGCGGTGGCAAATGCGGAAAGGCCGACCATCGGGGCATAGCCGATAAGGCAACATTTCGGGCTAAGTCGGAAGCGACAACCGAGAGCGACTTGCCTATCGTTTTATTAGAGGTTTGCAAGGCCCACTTGCGGGTGTCATTCCGCAAGCCAAAGCTGCTATCGCGCCTGCACGTGGGTTTAGCGTTGGCAGAGCAGTTCTGTGAAACGACGATGCGCAGTGGGTGTCGTCGGCGGAGTGTGGCAAGCCGACCTTCGCGAACCCACCCGTCCCACCGCCCTCCCGCTTCCTACCCTGTTATCGGGAGACCAACCGATGTATCCCTTTCATGTGAATCGTCGCAATTTCCTGGCGACCACCGCAGGCGCGGCACTGGCCGCCACACCCCTATTATCATCTGCCGCCCGGCCGCCCGTCCATCGGGTCGACTGCTGGTGGGCGTCATCGGCTGCGGCTCCCGAGGGCACGGCCTGCTGAACTATCTTTGTCAGTTGCAGACCGAACAGAATGTGTTCGAGGTGGCGACGGTCTGCGATGTGTTCAATACGCGGCTGGCCAGTGGAGCCAACGTGGTGAACCAGGCGACGGGACAGCTACCCACGACTTGCATCGACTATCGTGAGATCCTGGCCGACGAGTCGATTGACGCCGTGATTATCGCCACACCCGATCATTGGCACGCGCGGCAGACGCTCGACGCCTTGGCTGCCGGCAAACATGTTTACTGTGAGAAACCGATGACGCGGACGATCGATGAGGCGATCGAGGTGCTTAAGGCGTGGAAGGCCTCGGATCGCATCATGCAGGTGGCGTCCATTCCACCTCGATTCCGGTATGGCAAGTCGCGAATGAGTGGATTCCGCGCCGGCCGGCTGGGGAAGATCATGCAGTATCAGACCGAGTTCTTCGCAACTCGGCGATCGGACAGTGGCGAGATTACGCCATGTCACCGACATGACGCCTCGAAATATCGATCGGGGCCGATTCTCGGCCTGCAGTTGGCTTCGCCGAGACCGTCGTTCGATCGAGCCGCCTACGCCCATGGCGCTGCTACTGGGATTTCGGATCGGGCATGTTTACCGACTTGTTCGTGCATCGCACGACCACCATGCTGTTGGCAACGGGCCTGGCTTTCCCGGACGGGTCGTCGGTGCCGGTGGTATCTTCCTCGAGTACGACGGGCGGCAGGTGCCAGACGTGGGGACGATTGTCTCGGATTTCCACGAAGGCGTACAGGGTATTGTCACCGCCACGATGTGTTCAGCCGAAACGCCGCTGCGTCAATTGATTCGCGGCCACCATGGATCGGCCGTTTTCGGCAACGGCGAGGACTTCACGGGATCGACTTGTCGCGGAGCGGCCGCAGGTGACCGGGAGCAGCACGATCGAAGATGAGCGCATCGAGGTCGGCGACGTCACGGACGCGATGGTGGCCCACCTGCAGAATTTCGTCGCCGCTGCTGGCAAGCGGCCAGCAGAGTGCAGGGCATTGCTCGCCCAGAACTCGGAGCCGCCGCGATCGTCGATGTCCGACTGGGCACCAGAAGCTATCGCGGAAGGAAGGTACTTTCACTTCGACCAGGATCGCATGCAGGTCGTCGATGGCGATGCTCGTTGGCGCTGGGCTGGGAGAACAGCGATCGCGGGAACGGGGCCAGCCCTCGCATGTCAACGGTTGGGTCGGCAGCGACCGGGGGAGTACCCTGTCGACGCCGCCGGACGATGCCCTGCGGGTCTCGTCGATCGACGGGGTCGATCCGCTGCACGCGACTGGGCGGCTGACGATCGTCTTCGGCGACCGACGATCCACGCCAGACCCGAACAGGCATGACAAGGCCAGTGCCAGGCTCAGGCACGGCAACGGGGATCGCGCTGGTGAACTGCGATTGTTCCAGATATTGAAATCGGAGTACATCGACGATTCCATCACCGGTGAAATCGCCATCGCAATAGCCGGAACCGCTCGTGAGTTCGTCGGTATTCCAGACATTAAAGTCGGTGACATCGACCACGAAATCGAGGTTGGCGTCGCCCAGAATCGTTCCCTTCGCACCCGTCACCCAGTCGCGGAAGTCGACCGCGTCAATCACGCGATCGCCGTTCACGTCGAAACGGAGGTCATCGAGCCAGCGAGGATCGCGGCCTGTAATGAGTTGCAATGTCCGCACAATCGAGCACTCCATCGTTGTTGTAATCGGCAGTACTGACCACCTCCAACAGCACCTGACTGCGTTGTCGTCGTAGTTGACCGACCAGCCGAGACCGATCCCGGGAATCTCCAGGCGACTGGTATCAAACGTCCCCGCCAACTCGCCGAGTGCCGTGACGATCACAAAGCTATCACCGATGCGGCACGAAGGTACCCGCTCCCAGATCGACCAGGTCCACTTCCAGGAAACCATCCGCGAAGGTGTTGCCAATCGTCGTGACTCGTCCAAACTGCGTGCTGCCGCCAATCTGAATGCGAAATGTTGCCAAGGGATCAAAAGAAGATTGGTTGTGACAATCATGTTTCCAGTCGGGCGTCCGGGTGCGAAGGTGCCTCCATCGCGGACCGTAAGACTATCCGCGCGACCCGTCCCGCCAAACGTGCCTTCATTCACTTCGATGGCGTCCGCGAAGCCTGTGATATTGAGCGTGCCCGGACCCAGCTTTTGGATCGTGACCCCGGAGCTCAAGCGAGAGCTGATCGTGGCCGTGACGCCTGCCCGGACGGAAACCTGGCCCAAGTCTACCTGCAGCCGGTTGTTTTGCAGTGTATAGTCGGCCTCAAAGAGGACGGAACTCACAATGCGGTCCCCCTGCAGATCGATCGTTGGCTGCGTCGAGCCACCGCCGAAGATCACGCGATCGCCGGCGGCGAAACCGGCATCCGGAATTCCGTCTCTGGTCCAGTT
The DNA here is from genome assembly GCA_963700865.1 of uncultured Planctomycetaceae bacterium. GTDB lineage: Bacteria > Planctomycetota > Planctomycetia > Pirellulales > Pirellulaceae > CAVOGJ01. Next base: position 193,630 of record CAVOZC010000001.1, read on the forward strand.
CGTCGGATCGCCCCAGGAAGTTCCGTTGCCAGGAATCCCCGATGTCGGATCATTACCGTTCCATACGGATGTCGTCGTGTTCAGGAAGGGGCTGAAAGCACCAAAGTTCTGCGAGGCGTCGAAGGCGCGGACTTTATAGGCACTGTCGGCACTGTAATTGAACAGTTCAAAGGCCGGCGTCGGGACGGTGCCCAGCAGTGCATCGTCCTGATAAATCTCATAGCCGAGGATCCCGAAATTGTCGAACGGCTCGTCCCAGGAAAGCAGCTGACGACCAGCCGGCGCGGGGTACGTAGTTGGGATCCGTCGGGTCCCGCGGAGCCAGCCGTACATTCTCCACCTGGGCAGGTGGCAGCATGTCATTTTCGGAAATCAGAAACACGTCGGTATCGATCAAGGAATCGATGGAAATGGTCACCTGCTGCCCATTTCGCGTGTACGACACGTCGTCCAGATAACCGTCTTTCGTGACCCGCCGGACCTGATCGATCGAAATCCAATCGGGAATCGTCACGTCGACCGTCACGTTATTGAGTACGTCGAACGTGGGCGCCAGGAAGCGCCGTTTGGCGACCGGTCAGATTGGCGACGGGCAACACGACCGCGTGTTCGCTGATGATCGAGCGGGCGGCCGCGGTGATGTCGGAGGCGGACTGATCGACGGGATGCCGTTCACGGTCATCGTCGTGTTCGCCAGCGTTTCGCCGTACAGGACGAGACTGCGGACCGTCTGCAGTTCCTGCACGATTGCTTCCTGCCGTGCCTGCTGGGCCGGATAGTTTTGACTGACATCGTTCAGCATGAATCCCACCATGCCCTTCGCACCGCCCATGATGGCGGCTCCAGAACTGGACATCGATGCCCCAATCGGTCGGCTGACGGCTCCACGTACCTTCGGATACGCCCTGCGTGACCCACCACATCCGCAACGGCTCGACGTTGTTCTTCATCGAGTCGGCATATTGCAGCACCTGGTCGATGTTGCGATTCCCGGAATGGCCGGCGAGCGGAGCGGATTGCATGTAACGATCGATCGCCGGATGGTCGGCAATCAGTCCGTACCGCTGGACATTGTTATCCGAAATCAGGTTGATAAAGGTGGCTTTGTCCGAGTTCCGCCAATAGGTCTCGTTCAGCCGCCACATGGCCTGCGGGTTGCGGTGGGCGGCACTGGTTTGCAAATCCGGTTCATCGCGCAGGTACCAGCCGTAGATGGCGGGATTGTCGGCCTGCGCGGCCACGGGGGCGGGCAATTCAAAGACGGCGCCTGATACGGCACGCCTCCCGGGACGCCGGTTGTAAAGTCTCGATACTCGACGGTGTTCAGATCGTAGGTACTGCCGTTTCGGGCAAAGTCAAGGACATCGATGTTGACGCCGCGGATGGAATATTTCTCCAGTCGAGAATCGAGCAGGCGCGGGAACCGGCTGGTCGCACCGTGAAACTGATGTCCGTACTGCAGCGCGGCCGCCTCCATATCCGTTTCTTGTTCGTGCAAGGCGGCTTGCCAGCTTCCGGTCGGCAGGATGGGCTCGGTCAACCGCACCGGGGCCCCGGTCAGCACTTGCTGGCATCGCTCTGACGCGTGGCTGTAACGCGGACCGCGTACGGCGTGAGCAGATCCTGAGCCTGGCCATGGTCGACTTCGATGATCTTCACACTGTTCGGCGCGATGGAGGTACTGCCGCCCACAAAGCGACTATTGGCCGTCACGTTGTCATTGAGGAACAAATCGTTGATCGTGTAGCTGCTGGTGTCGTCATTGCGCAGGTAAACGTACGACTTGGTCAGATCCTGGCTGGGAATGACATTCGCGACCCGTAGTTTTGGTGTGGTGAGCGGAATATTGCTCTGCTCCACGGAGTCCCCTGAATCGGCCGTCAAGCGAACGTTCACATTCTGGCCGGGCGCGAAAACGCCTCCCCTGCCCTTCAAGGTGAGTGTGGCCATCTCGCCTGGCTGCACCGTCACCGGCCATGTTCGCGACCAGTCATAGTCACTATAGCTGCTGGCCTCCTGATTATTGATCGCGACCGTGCCATTGGTGAAGGTCTGGGGCGTGGCACCCGTATTGCGGACGAAAAAAAGATGGCACCACCTTGATCGGGCGTCCCCGTATCGCGGCCCGTGTTGGTGGCCTGGTGATAAACACTGCCTTCAAATGTCAGTTGTCCCCGGGCGGAAACCGCCATGACCAGCGAGAGCCAACAACCGCGAGCGAGCGCCTGGGCAAATCCCCAGGCCTTGACTTGTCCAGACATTATTAGCGATCCGATTCTGTTTGAAATGATTTCCCCGACCGTTCACCCCGACATGTCAATTCGGTACTAACTCTTGAAATCTCGCGTCGTCCACATCCGAGATCAGCCCCAACGAGTAGCCGACCCTGCGGACTCCATCCACACCCTTTTGCTCGTACGCTACGAGATCTCGCGCGGTGCCGGGCTTGGGCTTGCCGTACACAATAACATACGGCTGTCCATCGCGTTCCGAGATAAACAATTCGTCAACCGTGGCGACACCACTGTTTTTCATCATCGTCTCCCCGCGGTCGGCAATAAATTTCTTGAACTGCGCCTCATTCGCGGGTGGCTTACCGGTCTGCGAAAGAAACTGACCGTAGAGGATCACGAGTGGTTTCAGGTGCGACATTTCCCGCTCGGCGGCCGCTTCCTTACGCCGCGAGCAGGCAGTGGGCCACATGCAGGAAATCGCCAAGACCATCAGCAGCGGCAGGCTCAACAACTGCCTGCTCGGCGAACCGTCATCCGCCGACCGGCAAAGAGATATGTGGTTCATGCGTGGTACGCGCACTGCGGATTAGGGTGAGTCCAAATCGACGACTGCCCCGTCGCTGCGATGCGCCACCTGATTCATGCTCTCCATGTCGACCTCATAACTGATCGACCGCACCGAACCATCCGCAAAGGCCGCGTTGAACCCCGCAGGGTGATTCGATCCGAAATTAAAGCCGTACAGTCGTTCGGCATCTTGGGGAGCATTATAAAAAAACTTCTCCAAGTCACTGTCACGACCAACGGGGCAGATCGTTGATCGCAGCGTGTCAGGATCCCAGCCGTCCGACCACCCGCGATCGTCATGCCAGGTGCCGGACTGGTATTGACTGGGACGTAAGCGCCTTCTCGCCGACCACGAGTGTGTGACTCGACCCGTCCTTGATCTTGGCAAAGGTAATCCGGGTATAGAAATTGGTCGTGAGATAGCCATCTCCGGAACGCCAGGCATTGCTCCGCACGATCACTCCCCAGAAACCATAGTAGGCGGGAAACTGCGTGAGATTTGGCGCCGGCGGGTCATGGATTGGACCAAACCGACTGCCCCAGAACTCCTCACGCACACATCCTAGATAGTTCTGCGCCGGTCGAGCCAGAGATTGAACAGCGTATCACCAACCTGTTGGCGACTGCGATTGGGCACGGCGGCCGCGTAGTCCATCAGCCAAGCCCCCGACGAGGGACTGCGTGTGGCGCCTCGTCGCGACGGACAGAAATAGTCCTCGACGGGCGTTTCCTGCAGGGCCGTGGTTGTGTCGAGCCGATAGATATTCTGCCCTTCCATGTAGGGCAGGATTTGAAACGCCCAGCTGAGACCTTGCTTCTCTGGACCGAACGGTTGGCCGTTCTGCGAGTAATCCTCAATGGCAGGCCAAGGCTTGATGCCGCCACTGGGAAACACGCGGAGGCTGCTGACATGATTGTGCATCGCCAGCATCACCTGCTTTACCTTGTTGGTGCATTGAATCCGCCTTGCGGACTCGCGGGCGGTCTGGACCGCCGGCAGCAGCAGCGCCACGAGGATGCCAATAATCGCAATGACGACCAGTAATTCGACCAACGTGAAACCGAGCCGGCTGCCTCTACTCCGTGCACTGGACATGATGTCTCTCCACTCCTTGCGACGCGACCGGGAATTTCGGCCACGGCTTTGTCAACCCGTCTTCGGCGACTCTCACCCACGAACGTCGCCGCCTTGCCCGGCTTTGGTGCCTCGCAATTGATCAGGCCACTCTCCGCCGCCAGACCAGCCAGCCACACCATAACAGCGCCATGAGCTGGCCGCTCGGTTCCGGCACCAGGTTGGGGGCGGATGAACTCTGAAACTTGTTGCCGTTCCAGAGATTGAAATCCGACACATCGATCGAGCCATCCGCATTGAAATCGCCGCTGCACCAGGCGGGCGTATTTGTAAACTTGTTTCCATTCCATACGTTAAAATCGGAAACATCGACGCTGCCGTCCAGATTGGCGTCGCCCACCAGGAAAGCATTGCCGCCAGTGTCGCTCGGGTTATTGGCGCCGCCGACGACCAGCCAATCGGCCAGGTCATCATCATTCACATTGCCATCACCCGTCATGTCGAAGGCCAAGTCCGGCGTTCCGCCCCCCTTAACGCTCACGATTTCAGCCACGAGATCGTCCACGTCCAGACAAGTCCAGAAGCCATCACCGTTGAAATCGCCACTGACTCCTGCCGATCCCAACACGGAATTCTGCGAGAGAAAGGTGATCTCCTGTTGGGTGAGAGCGCGACTCCAGACGGCGAAGTCATCAATATAGGCACTGGTGTCACCGCCAAAGGTCGACGCCTGCGCGATGGTAAACGCGCCGATGACGCCGTCTGTTTCGCTCCACCGGCGCTGCTAAATCCGACGGTTTGAGCCAACTCTCCGTCCACATAGACAAACGCGTACTGATCCGGCGGGAGAAGGAAATGGAAACGAGGGATACTCCAACGTCACCACGATATTGTGCCATTCACCATCGACGAGACTGGCCAGCGGATCACCGCCCTCGGTCAAGCCAGGATTGGCCCGCGTCGTGCAGCATCCCCCGCCGTAGCTGACCGACAAGTCGTTATTTGAAAACGTCGGACAGCTTTTCCAGGTACATCCATCGCGGACTTTGGATCTCCGCCAAAATTCCAATAGTCGGGGTCCGCATCGGGAAAGACCGGGTGCCCAATCGTAGGAATTGTAAAACGCCATATCACTCGCCGAGATGTTCGAACTGTAAGGCAACTTGGCCCACATCGAAACTGACCAGCTGCCGCTGTCGATGTTGGCCCCAAAATTGGTGGCCGCCATGGCATGCGTCGCGCCGTTCGGCCCCGGCAAGGAAGGAGCGGTTGGCTCGCCGTCGACGTTCGCAATCCCGCGAGGTGCAAACGCCCCGGCCGAACCGCCCCTCGGAATTCCAGTACCACCAATCAGTCGCGCCACCATTGTCCGGCGTCGGCAGGGGCCCGTCTTCCAGAGCAAAAGGATTGCTGCCTATCGTACGGCGGTTGAAGATTTCGGCGTCGCGTCCGTTGCCGGAGTTATCCGCGGCAATCGAGCCGACCGTTTCGTCGAAAGGCAGGTAGACAACCAGATCGTCGGTGATCGCGGCCAGGGCGAAGCTACCCACAAAGTCACTACCAAGCTCACCATGACGGATCGTCGCATGCCACTATCTCCTCGTGCAAGAGTGTTCATGTTCGTGATGCGGGTCGCCGCGCAAGACGACTGGCAGAGCCCCCACTCACAAGGGGTGCGAGCCCAACTCACCCCTGTCATAATATCAAGAATTAACAGCCTCGAAATGCACTTTCGGGCTAATCCTTTACCCATTTGGACTTCCGAAGCCTTTCGACATTTTCTGAGACCATCGCCCCGATGGCGAGGATTTCGTTCGTCTGTGGTCCATGCACGGCGGCAACCGCGAGAGTAAGGACGCAGGCCTCTGGAAACAACGCTCGACACGCATTCACCCAGCACGCGCCAAGCTGGGACCAAAACGGCAATATTTGGGGCTGATATAGGCATGCAAAGAATTATTGCTTAGCTAGAATCGGGGATGGTTGCAGCCCCCGATTGACTTTGATTGCCAATGATGACGCGACACTTGCATCCAGGTCATGACTCAGGACCGAGTCTCGCGACGCGTCCCCAACGGGAGGCTTCGCGAGAGCGGTCCTTTTTGTCGCTCAGCCGGTGTTGTCAGGTGACCGCGGGTTACCCGAGTTTGCATTTCGGTGCGTTGAGGCAGCGTTCCGCTCATCAACGGGCCAACCACCTTATGTAGAGGGAGACTAATGATGAAGAAAGTGTTTGCGCTCGGGCTGGTGTTGGCCGTTTGCCAAGTGGCCAGTGCACAACTGTCGGCCGACTTGGAACTCTATCTCCAGTTCGACGAGACCGCCGGCCGCGTTGCCGCCGATGCCTCGGGCAACGGACGTGACGGATTCATCCTGAATGGTCGTGAAGCTGGTGGAGATTTGCGACCCTTGCCAGGAAATGATGGGATGGGCATCGCCAATAGCACCACCGACTGGTACTGGGGACCCACCGAAGGCAAGTTTGGCGGCGCGCTTCTCACGAGCGGCCTGGCGAATGCCAATGGCGGCCGCACGTCCCCCGCCTCGATCGACGGCATCGACAACGGTGGATCGGCACGCGCCGTGGCGGTTTCACAATTTGGCGGCAATCTCAACGCCACTGGCAGCAATCCGCCGGCCTGGACCATGTCGTTCTGGACCAAAAACGCTTATTTCAATGAAGGCCAGGATCAAGTTGGCTATTTCCAGGGCTGGGATAACAAGGGGAACTACCCGGGCGATGCCACCATGGTGGACGGACCGGGTGGCTATCGCGACATCTACGGAAACAACGACGTCATCGAGACCGACCGCGTTCGCACGACCGCCAAGTTCAACGAAGGTCGCTTTGACAACCGCGTCAATGCGGGCACCGACGAAGACGTCTCTACGACCGACGCCTTTCCCTCGGGAACGCTGGCAGATCTTCAGGATGGCAATTGGCATAATGTCGTCGTGATCTACGACAACAATGCCTGGAACAACAACCCGCCGGTCGGCGATACGATGAACAATGACGAGTTCTCCGAAGTCACGATTTACGTCGATGGCGTCGAGGCGTTGGAATTGCGTAACCAGCTCAATGGTGGCGATCGCGTGGCGCTCGGCGGCATGGTGATTGGTTCGAATTTCAGCTGGAAGGGGAACGGCGGCGACGGTCAGTATATCGACGATTTTGCCCTCTGGAATCGGCGGCTGAATGAGAACGAAATCGGCTATATCGCAGCGGGCAACATGGTGCCGGAACCGGCCAGCTTGAGCCTGATCGCGATGGGACTGCTGAGCTTGGGCTGCCTGCGACATCGCAAGTAACTTTCCTTCGCTGAGCAGACACGAAAACGTACACGCTCTTTGTCCCCGACAAAGGGCGTGTTTTTTTCAAGAGGATCCCTGGCGGCCGCGGCGGCCGTTTTTGGGCGTTCGCCGCTCGCCGGCGTTCGACGAAGGAGCCCCGATCCATGGCATGGTCCGTTTTCACCTGCTTGAAAAAATTTTGGCGCGCCCCAGCGCGACCATGATGTTGATGGTGTGGCTCGTGGCCGGCGGTTTCTTAACGACCCGCGACGTCGACGCCGCCGGAGGCCGACCGGGCTACCAGGACGAAGCGCTGCCGACCGAGTCGCGACTGGATGACCTCCTTCCCCGCCTGACGCTGGAGGAAAAAGTGCGGCTGCTCGTGGCCGATCCGGCGGCCGGCACCAGTCTCGATACGGCGCTGATCGAACGCCTGAAAATCCCTCGCTTTTCCATGACCGACGGGCCCCATGGCGCCAGGTTTCGCCAAGCATTTCGGGCAGGGTGCCACCGCCTTTCCCACGGGCATCACGCTGGCTGCCAGCTGGGACGTTGACCTGCTCCGGCAAGTCGGCCGCGCGATCGCCCGCGAAACGCGGGCGGAAGGGCGCAATGTCATCCTCGGCCCCTGCGTCAATATTCATCGCACCCCCTTCGGTGGACGCAACTTTGAAAGTTTTTCCGAAGACCCGTATCTGGCCGCGCGACTGGCAGTCGCCTACATCCGGGGCGTTCAGTCGCAATCGGTCGTGGCCTGCGTGAAACACTTTGCCTGCAACAACCAGGAATGGTATCGCATGACGACCGATACGGTAGTCAGCGAACGCGCACTGCGTGAAATCTACCTGCCCGCGTTCCGGGCGGCCGTCCAGGAAGGTGGAGCCCTATTCGTCATGGCGGCCTATAACCAACTGAATGGTCAATACGCCTGCGAGAACAAGCGGCTGCTCACCGACCTGCTCAAGCACGAGTGGGGCTTCTCGGGCGCCGTCATCTCGGATTGGGGAGCCGTTCGCAGCACCCTGCCCTCCGCCCGGGCCGGACTCGACCTGGAAATGGGGGGCACGAGCTTCCTCGGCGAACCGCTGTTGAAGGCCGTCCGTGATGGCGACATCGCGGAATCTCTCGTCGACGATAAGGTGCGTCGCCTGCTGCGCGTGTTGATGGTATCGGGCATCTTTGACGAACCATGGCGGCCGCGGCTGACCGCCGAAGAACTCTACTGTCGCCCAAGCGAGCCGGGCGAATTCGCCCGCAGCATGTACGACCTGCCCACCCGGTTCGACAACGATCCGCTCGACGGACCGGCTCATCGAGCCCTCGCCCTGCGGGCCGCCCGCGAGGGAATGGTGCTGCTCAAGAACGATTCGCACATCCTGCCCCTGGATGCGGCCGCAGTACGATCGATCGCCCTCATTGGACCGAACGCGGCCTGGGGCAATCGGGGGGGCGGCGGCAGCAGCGAGGTCACCCCCAGCGATGTGACGACACCCCTGGAGGCCATCTTGAAAAAGGTTGGTGATCGGGTCGACGTGCGCTATGAACTGGGCAGCACGTTTGACCGCCGCTATTACATTCCGCACGTCCGACCCCATCGGCTGCTGCCGCCGCCCAACGTCGACGGAGAGCAGGGACTGTTAGGTGAGTACTTTGATAATCCACACCTGTCCGGCGAACCCGTTCATACCCGCCGCGATGACCAGGTGTTTTTTCATTGGGGCGCCAATCCGCCGGCCGAGGGCGTACCGGCTCACGGTTGGTCGGCTCGTTGGACGGGCAGGATCCGACCGCCGAAGTCCGGCAAATATCGCTTGTATTTGTTTCATCACGGCGCCTTTTACGCCAATGAACAGGGGGATGGCGCGCGACTGTTCGTCAATGGCCAACGAGTCATCGATGACTGGGAGCCCGAGACGTGTCGCGTCCCGTCCGCGATCGTGGCACTCGACGCCGATGCGCCGGCGGATATCCGACTGGAATACCACGACGCCGGGCCGGGCAAACAGGCGATCATGATCCTTGGTTGGTTACCATGGCTCGACGATCCGATTGCTCGGGCCGCGCAATGCGCCCGCGAATGCGACGTGGCGGTCCTCTGCCTGGGAGACAATCAGTATTACGGCGGAGAAAATAATGATCGGGGCGACTTGCGTTTGCCGGGCGATCAAGAGGCGCTGATCGAGGCCGTCACGGCCGCCAACCCGCGCACCGTCGTCGCGCTCTACAACGGCTCGCCCCTGCTGATGGAGGAATGGATTGAGCGACCGTCGGCCGTCATCGAATGCTTTTATCCAAACCAGGAGGGAGGCACGGCGCTGGCCGATATTCTCTTTGGTGACGTCAACCCCAGCGGCAAATTGCCAGTCACCTTCGGCCGGCGAAGGGAAGACTATCCGGACGTTGGCAACTATCCGGGTGATGGCAAGTCGGTTGTCTATGCCGAGGGTATCTATGTCGGCTATCGCCACTTCGACCGGCAGTCCATTTCCCCGCGGTTCCCCTTCGGCCACGGGTTGTCCTATACGACATTCGCTTACGACGACCTGCAAATTGCGTCACTCAAAGACGGCGCCGACAGCGTGGCCACGGTGTCCTGTCGAGTGTCCAACCGGGGGAACTGCCTGGGCCAGGAAGTGGTACAACTCTATCTGCATGATCGGGAATCGTCGCTGGATCGTCCCGAGCAGGAATTGAAGGGGTTTCAGAAGGTCCGCTTGGCGGCGGGCGAAAGTGCGACGGTAACCTTCACCATCCGCCTCGAAGATTTGAGCTACTACGATCCGGCCACGTCGGCTTGGACGCGGGAACCAGGGGTCTGGGAGGTCCGCGTTGCTAGTTCGTCCCGGGAGACCCGCCTGCGGGGAGAGTTCGAGTACGGCGGGAAGTGACTCCCCGTGTCGCTTCCGGTCGACGCGATCGCCCTCGGCGTGTGTTGCGACCTCCAGGTGGGATCGGCTTCCCGCCTGTCAGAGGAGGGAGAACGGCGGTACGAACGAGGATTGGATTCAGGACGCATTGCCAGGCTGGCAGCCTATCCCGCTTCTTGTGGCTCGACTCGGGCGACGACGCGCGACGCCGCTGGCACGATGGCCAGCGCGAAGATCAGGATGAACAGGTAACAAGCGAGCGGCAACCCGAAAGCGGTCGCAAAGCCAAAGTGATCCGCCAGCAGGCCCACGGCCGGAGGAATCACCGCACCCCCGACAATGGCGGTGCACAGGACGCCCGAACCGAGGGGCGTGCGTTCCCCCAAGTCCTCGATCGCCAGGGTAAAAATCGTCGGGAACATGATCGAATTAAACAGGCCCACGGCGAGCAAGGCGAGTAGCGCCGGCACGCCCGCGGAGACGATCGAAAGGCCGATCATCAGCACAGCGCCGGCGGCGAAGCCCCCCAGCAGTCGATGCGGTGCGGCTCGCCGCATGAGCAAGGACCCCACAAAGCGACCGAGCATGGCGCCCCCCAATAGAACGTAAGGAGTGCCGCCAATAATCCCCTTGGGATCCATGGCGGCAAGTTCCTTGCCCTTGATCGTCGCCGCGATCCCCGCCAAAACCTGTAGTGGGCGACTGGAGGCAATCTGGTTGTCGACGCCAAGCGTCAGACCATAATTCACCATGTAACTGCCCAACGCCACCTCGGCGCCGACGTACAGGAAAATCCCGATGGCTCCGAAGAGCAGCTTGCGATCGCCCAGCGCCTGGCGATACTCGGCCCAAGTGCCGGCATGCGCAGCCAAGATTCTCGGCAAGCGGGCAAAGGCGATGGCCACCGCCAGCGTCAAGAACGCGATCCCCAACGCCAGAAACGGACCTTGCACGGCGGAGGCTTCGGCCGTGTAGTACTCGGCCCGTTCCGCATCGGCCAGAGCCGCGATGGCATCGGACGGCAAGATTTTATCGCTCAGCAGGAACGACGCCGCGATCAGCGGGGCAATCGTGGTGCCGAGTGAGTTAAACGCCTGCGCGAGGTTCAGGCGGGCGGCAGCTCCGCGGGGATCGCCCAGGATCGAGATGTAGGGATTCGCCGCGACCTGCAGGACCGTGATGCCACCCGCCACGACAAACAGGGCCAACAAGAAGAGCGGGTATTGGCGCGTCGCCGCGGCCGGAAGAAAGAGCAGGCAACCGAGACTTGCCATGGCCAGCCCGACGAGGATGCCGCCTTTGTAGCCGATGCGGGCAATCAACCGTCCGCCGGGAACCGACAGCAGACCATACGCCGTGAACCAGGCGAGTTGCACCAGCCCCGCTTGCAGGTAAGTCAACTCAAACACATCGCGCAGCCGTGGTATAAAAGCATCCACCAGCACGGTGATGAAGCCCCACATGAAGAAGAGCGATGTCACCGTGATGAACGGGCCTCGGTACGAGGTTGCCCGCTTCGTTCCCTGTTCCATCGTGGCGGCCTTCGTGGTGGAGCGAACGGTGATGGGTTGCAATGGGCGGCTCGCAACGCGAACATGGTCCAGCGGCAGTCGTGCGTCGCCTGCCAGAATGCTCGACTCGCGGCGGCCTTCAGGCGCCAGTGTAGCAACTGAAATTTTCCGCGGCGATGCGTCCCATGCTTCCGGCGGCAGCCACCGTGACAGCGACCAGCAACTCCGCGCGTCGGCTTGCTCTTTCCGTTGCGTTCCCTTGCTTTTCCGGGCTGTCCCCTGCATCGGCCGTGGTCGCTTACGCCGGTTTGCGGTACCTTCGCACCATGAACACGACGAACTGCACGGCCGCTGAACGCGCGAGTATCCTTCTGCTGGCCGTGCTTTTACCCACCGGCGGCTGGCTACGGGCGGATACGCCGCAAATTGTCAACTGCGATGGCTATCCGATCCTGAATTTCAGTTTAGGGGCGAATGTCTCGACCAACGGCGAGGCGTTCACGAGTCTGTACTTTAATCGGCCTCAGCTGGGAGAAGGACTCGATCCGCTCGCTGGCGGCCGCTTCTCGTTTCGGGTGGCCGATCAAACCATCACGGCGGCCGATTGCGCGCACGTCATGGTGAAACGAGGCTGGCCTTTTGCGACCGTGAGTCTCGGCGATGAGCGATGGGCGGGGGTGGCGATCGAGTTGCGCGCTGCGTACCGAATGCCTTCGATGACGCGTTTATCGGGACGCTGCCGGTCGCCATGGCCGAGATCGAATTCCGCAATGCCTCTGCTACGGAACAGACGTGTGGCGTGCATTTCGACGGGGCAGCGTTTCTTGGCGAAAACACGCAACCGTTCGCCAACGCGTTTGTGCGTGGCGAAAGGGCCGATAAGAATTTTCTGGGTTGGGTGGCTCCGGCACCCAACTCCGACGAAGACCGTCTCACGGGCGTCTCGATGACGGTGCCGGCCGGCGGCACGCAGACCGTACGGTTCATGATGGGCCATTGGGAACGCGCATGGCCCACGGCGGGCGCGGTTGAACGATCCTGAGCAATTGGCGACCTTCGTGGCCCGTTTCTGGGAGATATTGGCAGCGGCCACCGAGCGGCTCTCCGCTCGCATGCCCACAACGGGCGATGCAGAACTTGACGAATATCTCCGCTGGTATACTTCGGCGGGCGTCGCCATGACGCGGGTCTTGAAGGACGGCACCGCACTCACGATGGGCTACCATGAACTGAATCAGCGCGACTCGTTCTGGACCACGTGGGTACACCTCGTCTGGTGGCCGACACTGGAACGACGCATGATCGAGGAATCGGTATGGGGACAACGGCCGGATGGCAAGGTCCCCACGACCATCCTCCCCTTGATCGAGCGGGAAGATGATGTCGACATCAATTGCTATTTTATTCTGCGGGGCCTGCGATATGTCCGCTTCCATCAGGATGATGAATTCGGACGCAAGAAATCCTGCCCGCGCTCGTGAAGGCAGCCAAGTGGCTCGCCAGCCGCGACCGCGCGGGGAGCGGCTTGCCGCAAGCAGACTCGTTCTGGTACGACTGGAAGGACGTGGGCGGCGTTGAGGAGCGAATCTACTCGCCACACGCGTCGATGCTGTACGTGGCGGCGTTGCGGCAACTGGCCGCCTATGCGCAGCATCTCGGCGAGAACGCCACAGCCAGCGAACTGAGGAAGCTTGGGGGACAAGGTGAGAAGCGATTGCAGGCGTCAACCGAGGACGGAGGCCTCTGGGGTGGTCGTTATTACAAACAACGTTGGGAGCCTCAAGTCGATCCTGCGAAATCCGAGCCGGTCCTGCAGGATCAGACGGTGGGTATCTTGTTGGGCGTGGTGAGTCCGGAGCGCGCTGTTGACTTGCTCGATGCCTTGCGGCCGAACGCCACGCCCTGGGGCGTCCGAGAAACGTTTCCCTATCAAGGAGACGGTTTTGGTTATGAAGGCGGCGATTATCACAACGGAGGCATCTGGCCCTGGTTGAATTTCGTCCATGCCTGGGCATTGCTGGAACGAGGTCGACGGGCCGAGGCGATTGACCTGATGAAAAAAGTGGCTCACGCCGATCTGGTGATGGCTGGCGATTACATCCCGCACGAATACCTGCACGGCGAGACGGGAAAACAGTCCGGCGTGCCGATGCAAGGCTGGAATGCCGCGATGTTCGGCGCGGTCTATTTTGGCATGTCGACCGACGCCGACCGCTCGTTTCCCTTGAGGACCGAATGAGATGCCGCGCCAATGGGCCGATGCGCCGCGAGCCATCCTGAACCGTTGCCCTGGCACGTTGCCGCTGGCGTGTCTGCTGGGATACCTGGCCCCCACCGTCTTGGCCCAGCCGCTCACGGTCTTGCCCCTGCCCGACAGCAACGTGGCAGGCCTGGCGATTTCACATCCACGGCTATCCGATAACGTCTTTGGCTTTGGCACGTGCGAAGCCGTACTGGATGGAGATCGTGATTTTGGTCTGTTCCAAGTCAAACTCGCCGCTCCCCCTAAGGGGTCGCTGCCGGCCTGGCAGATCGACGCGCGGGGTCTCGGCTATACGTGGCGTTATCCACAGGGAATCGTGGTTCAATATCGAGCCGAACCGGCATCCGATGCGGTCGCTTGTTCGTATACGGTGCGTAACCAATCCGCGACGCCGCTGGCCCGCGTCCATTTGCACACGTGCGTGACCACCACGCGGGCCCCGGCTTTTTTCCCTGCGGCGTTCCGCGCCGCCGACGCGGGCTCGCCATCCTCTGCTGCGAACGATGATCTCACGGAACTGTACGAGCGTGTTTTTCTGTGGTCGCGGGGGCAGCGATTTTCATTTTCAGAGGGTGTCCCCGGTCACCAGGAAGTGCACTTGGCCTTCATGCGCGAGGGCGAGACGCCGATCCACTGGGCCTGGTGGGTGAATGCCGAGCGGACGTTCGATACGCCGCTAATTGCGGTGGCCAGCAGGGACGGACGCTGGACCGCGGGGCTGTGGTTCGAAACGGCGGTCTGGGCTTCCTGCAACACCGGTGACGACCGCGCCTGCTTCCATTTGTTTCCGCTTTTCGGAACGCTGGCACCTGGCGAGTCGGTAACCGTGCGGGGAAAGTTCTTTCTGCTGGCGGGCACGCCCGACGATCTCTATCAACGTATCACCGCCCCGGCCGACGCCAGTCCGGGGCATCCTGGACCAACCACACATGGGCGCCCGCATGACCGTTAAGCAGTGGACGCTGATCGATACGGAAACCGAGACCTATGTCGAGAATTTCAGGGCGGGTCCGTCCTCAATCAAGCACACACGCCGTGACTGGAGCATCTCGCTGAAAAGGTTGCGAGGGGGCCTGTCGGAGGGTGTCGACGTCATACGCGTGGAAACAGGAGGGATCGGTTTTACGGTCATTCCCACCCGCGGGATGAGTCTGTGGCGAGCCCATCTGGAGGCTCATTCCGTGGGCTGGCAGTCCCCGATTCGAGGTCCGGTGCATCCCCAGTTTGTACGGATCGGCGAACCGAGCGGCCAGGGTTTTTTGGACGGGCCCGCGGAGCTGATGTTTCGCTGTGGCTTGGAAAGCAACGGTGTGCCTGATTTTCATGACAATGGTCAACTACGTTTTCCCCTCCACGGCCGCATCGCCAACCTGCCGGCTTATCAGGTTGTGGCGGGCATCGACCTGGATACCGAGCGGGTCTTTGTCCGAGGGAGCGTGGAAGAATGCCGCTTTCTACAGCAGAAGTTACGGTTGACGGTCGAATACTCGGCCCCCTTGGGGGGGCACTCGCTTACCTGGCACGATCGGGTCGAGAATTTTGGCCGCGGGCCCGCGCAGATGCAGATGATGTACCACACGAACGTCGGCCACCCGTTGCTTAAACCAGGCTGGCAGTTGCGAGCGCCCGTCGCACGACTCTGCCCCCGCGATGCGTTTGCCGTGTCCGCCGGTGTCGATCGCTGGCAGACCTATCCGCCGCCACGAGCCGATTCATGGGAACAAGTCTATTTTCTGGAGATGCTGGGGGACGAGCAGGGAGAGACGCAGGTGCTGCTCCACGCGCCTGATGAGCAGGTGGGCGTGGGCCTGCATTACAATTGTCGTCAGTTGCCGTATTTCACGCAGTGGCGCAATACGCAGGCGATCGAAGACGGCTACGTGACGGGAATCGAACCCGGCACGAATTTCCCGAATCCACGTTCCTTCGAGGAGCAACACGGGCGGATCGTCCCATTGCCGCCTCAAGCCACTTGGGAGACCAGCCTGCGATTGGAAATCCATCCGGATCGCCGCGGCGTGCATCGGGCCACCGAACGGATTGCCGACCTGCAGGCCCAGCAACCAGTGGAGATCTACCCGCAACCGCGGCCCGCATGGTCGGCCAGCGCGTGAAGGCAGTGCTCTGGCGCGACGTCGTGGTCGCTGCATTTGCCCTCCCCGCCGAAGAAAAATCGGTCACAATTCTTGACTTATCGATGCGGTTTCGCGGCCTCCGTCTGTACGGGAGCTGCGCCATGCGAAATACTCGGTTCCCATCGCAGCAGCCAACCAGGACGTCGCGTATCTATGGTTCAGGAGCTCGCTATGCCGGAAGTTCCCATTCGCCTTTGCTTCGATCGCCACGAATTTGTGACGCGAGGTGTCGGACCAGCCGCTGTGGCATTGGCGGAGGGGGTCGATCTCCGCATATTTGCCTCGGCCGCGCAAGGGGCCGAGGGCCTGTGTACGGGCATGGCGATTGTGCAACCAGCCGCTGAGCTTCCCTATCATTATCACTCGTGCGGCGAGGTGATCACGGTCTTGCAGGGATCGGCAGAGGCCGAGATTGAGGGGCGACGGTATCAACTGGGTCGCTACGACGCCCTGTACATACCGCCGAATGTGCATCACTCCGTCCGTAATCGGGGTAGCCAGCGGTCACTGCTGCACGTTTCATTTCCGCACCCCACGCCGGACCGGTTCGTGATTGACGTCACGTATGACGCGGAGCCGAGGCAAGACACGTCCGATTCGACGCCGGAAAAGCTGACGCGATTCGACAGTGCACCGCCCTACGCCTTGGCCGCCAAAACGGCATTTCGCGATTTGTTTGCCCGTCGCTTCGGGTCGCGGGGGGTGTGTGGAGGATACGGGTTGTTTCCACCCGGCGCGTCGTTGCCATGCCACTTTCATGATTACGACGAATCGATATCGATCATCGAAGGAGAAGCGATTTGTCAGGTCGCTGGACAGGAATACACCTTGTCTGACAACGATACTGCCTGCATTCCGCGCGGCCGGCCCCATCGCTTTATTAACCGCTCCGATCGGCCCATGGCCATGATCTGGGTTTATGCGGGTGACGAGCCCGACCGGGTCATTTTAGAACAGCACCTGTGCGAGCATCGACCCGGGACGTAGCAACCGATGGATCTCCGTGGGATAGGCTCCCAGCCTGTCAGCTGTGCGCTTGGGATGGCCTTCCCGCCTGTCAGAACTCCTCACATGCAACCGTTGAATCGAACCCAATTTGCAACATGAAACATGACAGGCTGAAAGCCTATCCCACGACGAGGCTGGCAGCGATGACCCTGTGGGTCGCGCTCCTGTCGGCCGCCGTCACACGGGCCCAATCGCCGGCAGTACCGGGTCCGCGGACCACGGTCGCCCCGCACAACGGGACGCTCCGTTTCCTGCTCGATGGGCAACCGCTGGTGACTCCCGTCTTCGAGACGTACGCCCCGACCACGCAGCACTTTCGGCAGTTTGCCGCAGCCGGTTGCCGGGTGTACGGTTTTCCCGCCAACTGCGGGGCGGAGCCTTGGGAACATTCGGTTCCGGTCTGGGTAGGGCCGGATGTCTGGGATTTTTCTGAATTCGACGAGAACGTGGCAAAAATCGTCGCTGCCGATCCCCAGGCGTTGATCTTTCCCCGCGTGCATGTGGGGGAGCCAGCGTGGTGGCGAGAAGCAAATCCGGCGGCACTGATTCGCTTCAGCGATGGCAGCCTGGAACGCCGCCGTCCTTACCGGTTGTGGCCAGAGAAGAAGAGCCGCACGTACCCTTCCGTCGCTTCGACCCACTGGCGTCAGGCCATGGCCGTGGCGCTCGAGCACTTGATTGACCACATCCAGTCATCGTCGTACGCCGATCGCATCTTTGGCTATCACGTGTACGGCTTGAGCACCGAGGAATGGTACCACTATCACAGCGAAGACCAGCTGGGCGACTACAGCGACAATGTGCGGCTCGATTTCCAGCGGTGGTTAAAAGACAAGTACTGGACCATCGATGGCTTGCGTCAAGCATGGAGCGACACGACGATCACATGGGAATCCGTCGCCGTGCCTTCTTTCGCGGCGCGGAACGCCGGGCCGGGGCGAGCGACCGTTTCGAGACCCAGGCAGCGAAATGGCGGTCATTGACTTCTACCAGTATTACAACGAGTTGATGGCGGAGACGATTGACTATTTCTGTGGCGTCGTCAAACGGGCCACGCATCGACAGAAGGTGGTGGGCGCCTTCTATGCGTATCTGTTCGAGTTCGCGGGCAATCCGGAATCGGGCCATCTGGCGGTGCAGAAGCTGCTGCAATCGAACGAACTCGACTTCATCGTCGTGACGGCCAGTTATGGCCAACGCCAACTGGGCAGCGGCGGTTCGATCTTGCGATCGCCGCATACGTCGCTGCTGCTGCACGGGAAACTCTGGTATGAAGACAACGACAACGTGTCGTTTCTCTTCCCACAAGTCGCGGAGCGGATTGGCGACCAGGAGTGGGAGCGGAGCAAAGTCGTGCTGGCAGCCACTGATACGGTCGAGGAAAATAAATGGATCTTCCAGCGGGGCGTTGGCTTCTCGCTGGCCAATGGCGTGTACCAGAGCTTCTTCGACCTGCACGGTGGCTATTTCGACCATCCGCAAATCATGGCGGATGTCAAGGACTTGTACGGGCTCTTCGCGCGATCTCGGAACGACGATCTGAGTAGTACCGCCGAGATTCTCGTCGTGGCCGATGAGCGATCGACCATGTACACGACTCGGGACAGCCAATTGCTGCAACAGAATTTGTACGATCCTCCCTATCGGCTGATCAAATGCGGTGCGCCGTACGACGCCGTCTATGTGGACGATCTGGCACAGCTCGACACACGTCGCTACAAGCTGGTCATCGTCCTGAATGCGTATCATTTGACACCGTCCCAGTTCAGCCTGCTGGAAGATCTCAAGAACGCAGGCCGCACGATCGTGTGGAGTTACGCGGCGGGATTATTCCAGGGCCACGCACGCAATACGACGCGCATGGGGCGGCTGGTGGGAATGACACTCAAAATGGACGAAACACAGTTTGTCGCGCCTCGCATCGAGTTGGCCCCAGGGGCGGCCCACCTTGCGGGTCCCTCGGCACGCACCCCACTCGGACCAACGTCCCCGAGCAGCTATCTGATCCACGTGACCGACCCGGCCGCCGAATGCCTGGGGCGATTTCCTGAGGGAGGCTCGACGGTGCTGGCGAGGAGGCGGATGGACGACTGGACGTCGATCTACACGCTGACTGCGTCCTTGCCGGCCGAAAGCTATCGCGAACTGGCCCGCGCGGCGGGCGTCCATGTCTACAATGACCGCAACGATACCCTGTACGTGAATCGCAGCTATTTGACGATCAATGCCAACGGCGCGGGTCAGCGTGTGCTGCGACTGCCAGAGATGTGCAACGTTCAGGACGCAATCAACAAAGCGTTGGTGGCTCGCAAGGTGCGTGAATTCGCCGTCGATTTGCGCGACAAAGAGACTCGTATTTTTCACTTGCAGCCGATCCGAGGCGGCCCAGCGCCGCCCGGGACCCCCTAAGCTGCCTGGCACCACTGCCTAAGGGCCTGTTGATGCATTGAGCACGGCAAGTCGCAGCGGCTGCCAGCCAGGGAAGGCTCCCCGAAATTTGACTCCCAACTTTACCAAACGTGTTCAAATGACAGGCTGGAAGCCTATCCCACGAGTCCGTGGGGCGTCGATGTCAAACGCCAAGGACCATTCCCTCCCCCTACCCTGTTCTCCTCGGAAAGGTTGACCATTGCACGGACTCATCCTGCGGCCATTTGCGTTCGTTTTCCTGTTGACGGCCGCCGCTGGGCTGCTGCTGGCGGGCGAGCCGACGACGATCCTGCCGGCCGACTTGTATGTCAAAGTCGCACCGGTGCATGGCGTGCCCACGTTCGCGATCAGCCGCGATCCGGCCCGCGGCTTTACGTCGTATTGGCGCCCTGCTTCGAAACGTATGCGCCGCTGCAAAAATACTTTGACCAATTCGCCACGGCGGGAATTCAGCTGTTCTGCTTTAATGTGAATGCCGCGGCCTGCGACTATGGCCACTCGTCGGCAGTCTGGACCGCCGACGGCCAATGGGACTATTCGCAGCTTGACGAACGGATGCGGATGGTGCTGCAGGCCTGCCCAACCGCCATGATTATGCCACGCGTGAATCTCGGGACGCCCCGCTGGTGGCTGGAACAGCATCCTGAGGAATGGGAACTGCTCGATCACGGTTCCGCGTTTTATCGCCAGCCCAATCGAAATCCCACGTTGCCCCCCGACCGACCGTTTCCCTCCTGTGCCTCGCCCAGATGGCGAGCCGACATTGGCGAAGCGCTCCGCCGCCTGATCACGCACATCCAGTCCTCAGACTACGCGGATCACATCTTTGGCTACATTCTGACGGGATTGGATACGGAGGAATGGTACCACTGGAGCAGTGGCTCGAATCAACTGGCCGGCTACAGCTCGCGAACACGGGCAGCCTTTCCAAAACTGGCTAACACAACATTATGGCAATTCCGCCAACCTCCAACGATCCTGGCGGCAGCCGACGCTGACGTTCGACGACGTGGAGATCCCGTCACGAGCCGAACGGTTTGACGCGGATAGCGGGACATTCCGTGATCCGGCCCGTCAGATGAACGTCATCGACTTTTACCACTTCTACAATGAACTGATCCCTGACACGATCGACCATTTCGCGCAAATCGCCAACGAGATCACGGGAGGCCGCAAGGCGATTGGCGCGTTTTATGGCTTTATGTACGAATTCCGCGGCGACCCCGAGTATGGCCATAACTGCCTGCAGCGGTTCAACCGCAGTCCCTACCTGGATTTTATTTATGTCACTGCGAGCTACGGTAATCGCGATCTGGGCCGCGGGGGCGATTACGCGCGCTCACCTGGCTACTCGGTGCGTTTGCACGACAAACTTTGGTACCACGACAACGACGTGATCTCGTTCCTGGCGGACAAGATGTGGGCGAACGCCCCCCAGGATCAGGGCAACCTGAACGATGTAAAAACGTGGAAGGCGAGTCTCGGTTACACCAGCAATGCCGAGGACAGTATTGCCATGTACCGGCGGTCGTTTGGCTTCGCGTTGTGCAACGGCGCTTACGAAAGCTTCTTTGATTTGCATGGTGGCTATTACGATCACCCGGAGCTGATGGCTGAAGTGAAGCGGCTGGGAGAGGCGGCGGATTACGTTAAGCGCTATGACCGTTCGTCCAACGCCGAGATCTTGGTGCTGTCCGATGAGAACTCGTGCGCTTATGCCACCTTCCGCAGCCCGCTGCTCGAGGACACGCTGCTGCACACGCAGTGGCAGTTGATCAAGCTGGGAGCGCCGGCCGATCATGCGTTGCTGTCCGACCTGGATCGACTTGACACAGATCGGTACAAATTGGTCGTGCTGCTCAATGGTTACGCAATCGACAGGCCGACACGCGCTACGATCGATCGGAAGTTGAAGCAGGGAGGCAAGCATATCCTCTGGTGCTATGCACCGGGCTATTTCTTGGACGCACAAGCATCTGCCGATGCGATGCGGCAGCTGACGGGCATGAAGATCGTCACCGCTCCGAATGAGCCAGCCATGGGGCCTCGGATCGATTTTCGCCAATCGTCGGCCCGGCTGACCAAGCAATGGCGAGCCGCGGGGTTGGAAATCGTCGGGCCCACGTCGCTTCGGTGCCAACGGTTCCACGTTCAGAGATCGAGAGGCCCTGACGCTGGGAACTCTACCGGATCGCAGCGAGGCGACGATGGCCATGAAACAATTTCCGGAATGGACCAGCGTCTACAGCGTTACAGCCAACCTGCCGGCCGCTGTATATCGCGAGCTGGCTCGACAGGCGGGAGTGCATATCTACAACGAACAAGATGATACGTTCTACGCCAACGCGACGTTTGTGACATTGCACGCGAATGGAGCCGGCCCGCGCACCATTCGGTTCCCCTGGGCCTGCAACGTGGTAAATGTGATGACGCGTGAGACAGTGGCCGCCAATCGGGAGACATTTTCATACGATTTCAAGAACGGCGAAACACTGATCCTGAAATGGCGTACGCGGTTGTAAACGCCACGAGCTGGTGCACCGGATCATGCGACCTCGATGGAAAGCATCTGCAGCGTTTCCAAACGCGGCACGCGAAAGGCAATCTGGTCACCGGCCGTCTCGTAGGGCACGTCGGTCGCCGCCGGTATGAACCGAATCGCCCGCACGGTACGCGGCAGTCGAAGACAAATGTCGACGTTCTCCACGGGAAGATTTGGCAAGTCCGCCTGAAAGTTCAGCAGCGAAAGCCGGTAGCGATTCCGTTCGGGCTGCCAGAACAGGGTAACTTCCACACAGGCCGGCGCCGTCGCCTCAACCCGGTAGCGGCTTTCCAAATGTCGCACCAGGCGGACGAAGGTCTCGCTGAGCGGCGGCAGATTCTCCAATGGGCTGGCGCAATAAATCGCCTGGCCCTTCCCAAAGCGGTTGGCGACGATCTCGGGCTGCGTCGTGGCTTGCCAGGGAGGGTCGCTGTGAATCGAGGCAAAGCGCGAGCGGTCGTCACGAGGCCAGGGATTCGTCGTGGTCGCCAGCACCGTCGTCCCTTCGTGGGCACGGATTTCAAAACCGAACTCGTTGGAAAACGCCGGATGTGTCGCATCGAAGTCGGGAAACAGGTCGACTCCCGCAGCGGTGGGCGCCACATAGTGATGACGGGGCGACCAGGTGGCTTTCACGAGGGACGCACCGAAGACATCGGCGAGCTGAAAATCGGAGAGCTGCGTCCCGTCCCGCTGCAGGACCGACGTGCTGCCCGTCGCCAGCAGCTTCCCTCCTTCGCGGACCCAGCGACGGATCACTTCGCATTCCTGCGGCTCCATCATATGCACATTGGAAAGAACCAGCACGCGCAGCCCGTCCAGATCCCCGAGAGATTCCTCGGTGAGCACGCCCAGCAGGAACTGTCGACGGAGCAGCCGTGAGGCGGCTTGCATCGAGCTGTGCGTGTGGGAATCGGACGACGAAACGCGGCTGACATGTCGCCCATTTTCGGCCATGTCGAATTTGGACGCGAAGCTGTAGTACACGCCCACGTCGACGATTCGCTCTCCCCCGAGCTGTTCGTAGTAAGGCATCAAACGCCCAAAGATGCGCCCCAGGCGACCGTGCGTGCGGAGATTAACGTCACCGATCGGATCAATGGCATCGATGAACACGAACGCTCCACTGTCGGCGATGGCGGAACATGCCTTGGCCTCGAGCAGGGCCTCGGATTTGATAGCCGTGTGGTCCTGCAGGCTCACCGAGGCGCTCGTCTCATAGGCAAACGGACGATGGGGTGACAGGCGATCGAGTAACTTCCGCACGAACGAACCCTGTAATTCGTCCCCGTAAAAATCGCCTTGCAGAAAGTCATTCTGTTGAGCCAGAGGCGCAGTCACACCCACACCCCAGTATTGCGGGAACGTGGATGCCTGATGCTCGACCGAGGCGTGCGGCTTGCAAGATCGGACGGTCTTTGTGGCGATCGTGGCGAACTCGACCAACCACCGTTCGCGGGCCCGCTGAAAGGCGACCCAGCGACGATCCAACCAATCGACCGTTTGCGGGATCTCGCCGCCGACCTCGGACGCGAAGCGTGCCTGACAGAATTCGCAATAACAAACCGTCGGCCAGAAAGTCATGTCGAAGCGGATCCCCTCAAAGTCAAACTGGGTGCAAATCTCTTCGACAAACGAACGCACATAATCTCGATAAGGCGAGTTGGGACAAAGCATCGCATGTCGCCCTCCCTCCGCCAGCATTTTGCCGTCCCAGGTGCGCATCCTCCATGCGGGATGCTGATTCCCCGCCCAGCGATCGAAGATCAGACTGGTGTAGACTTGGACGAAGATGCCACGTTTGTGGCAACAGTCAATCATCTCCTGGAAGAGATTCCGCCCTTGAAACGCCTTGTGCTGTTGACCAATCTGAGTCGGGTAGTTAAAGAGCCCCACATGCGACTGGCAGTAACAGACAACCGATTGAGCTCGTGAAGCCACGATCGCATCGGCATACTTCTCGGGATCGAAGCGGGACAAGAACTTTTCGTCCCAATCCGGGATGTGCATGTCGATCACAGCACGACGATACGCGTGCGCGTACCAAGGCTCCGACGCGGTGGCCGCCCGAGCATGACTGGCCGCGGGCACCGACACGAATCCGCAGACCGTCCCGGCAGCCGCCAGCATCCATGACTCGCCGAAAAAGCGGCGGCGATTGATTGGCAGTGTCATCATGCATCTCATGCTGATTGGAAAATCCCGTCTCGCCAGCTTGACAAGCGGTGACTTGTGAAGCGTGTTTGGCGGCGCTCCGAACTGCGTCCCAGATGGATGCCGTCCCGGAAATCGCTATCCGGTCCCATACTGCTCCATGGACAGGGAATAGTATTCGGCTTCCGCGACCAGGTGTTGCCAGGTGATGTCGTCGAGCGGAATGCCATCTCGCGTCCGCTCCGCGCGGGTGCGGGCTTCCCGCTCGCCCGGCACGAGGATGTCTTGATCGGCGACGAGACGGCGAGCGCTCTTAACAAAGGCCAGGAATGCGTCGGCTTCCTGCAGGAACGACTCGGCCCGCTGCAGATGTTCGGGATCGATGTATAGCGAGAGCATGCCTTGTTCCAACTGAGGGCGAGCGTGCTGGCTGCAACCATTGCCAGTCAGGGCGCCCGCCAGCAGTTCCACACACAGGCTCAATCCATAGCCCTTGTGTCCCCCCATGGGAAGAATCGAGCCGGGGGGATCGGCATAAAACGCTTCGGCATCCGTCGTCGGCTGGCCGGCGGCATTGACGATGCAGCCTGGCGGCACCGGTTTCCCCCGATTGCGGGCCACCTTGATCTTGCCCTCGGCGATGGCACACGTCGAGATATCCAGAATCAACGGTGTCTCGTCGCCACGTGGAATACCAATGGACATCGGGTTCGCGGACAGACGACGGTCGGCTCCACCAAACGGGGCAACGAGCACACCAAACCCGTTGGTACTGACAAAGTGCAGCGAAACGAGTCCTTCCGCGGCCGCCATTTCGGCCCAGTGTCCAACGCGACCCAAGTGGGCGCAATTCCGCAGGGCAATCAGAGAAATACCATTCTTCCGGCACTTCTCCATGCCCAGTCGGACGGCCTCAATGCCCACGCGCTGACCATACCCCAACTCCCCATCCGCGATGGCCAACGTGTCGGTTTGAAAGACCACCTCCAGTTTTCGATTCGGCAGCACCATGCCCTCGCGCAGCCAGGACAAGTAGTCACGCATCCGCAACACGCCGTGAGAATCATGTCCCACCAGATTCGCATCCACCAAGTGATCTGCCACATCGCGCACTTCGTCAGCTTGCGAACCGGACTTTTCCAACAGCGCCTGGGTCAGTTGCCGCAAGGGACCGTGATGAATGATGGGCATGATCGACTACTCTCGGTTGCAGGTTGGACGCTCAGCGTGGATAGGCTTCCCGTATGTCACAGGGCACGTCTCGTTTTAAGCTTCATGACAGACAGCAAAGGCCCGCACAGGTGACGCGTCACGACTCTCCACCGCCAGCGGTACGGCGACGAAATCGAAGGCGCTGGCAGGCAGATCCGCCAGGTTCGTGAGATTTTCCACGATCAGGACGTCATGGCCCAGCAGCACCAGATGCGCTTCGAAGGGAGGTCGGTCGACCGAGGGAAAGTCGACGCCCACCAGGCGGACGCCCCAATGAACCAGTTGCTCGGCGGCGCCCGCCGTCAGCACGGGATGCGACTCAAAATAATCAGGATGCCGCCAGCGACGACTCCAACCCGTGTGCAACAACACCAGCGTGACGGTGCTGCAGCGGCTGGCGTGTGGCAGCAAGTCGTTTCCATCAATGACACCGGGCCGAGCCGTCCGGGTCAGGTCCAGGCAGACGGCCGGTCCATAGCACTGTTGGAGCGATACGCGATCGATGGTGGCCCGATCCGAGAAAAAATGGAAGGGCGCGTCGATATGCGTTCCCTGATGCAATCCCAGCGACAAGCGGCTGTTATTCAAACGCCGCTCGCCACCGGCTGGCGGCTCGCTGGCGACATCGAGAACCGTGATCTGGACTCCATCGTCGCCTGGGTAGACCGGTGTCTGCGCGGACAGGGGATGCGATAAGTCGACGAGTCTCCGCGGTGACCCATCCGAATGCTGGTTCATAGCGGCACCGTTCTCCCTTCGGCCTGCGATCGCTGGGCCGCTTCCGCCATTTCGGTGGCCCGCAGCGAATCGGCAGCTCCCACGGCCACTTCTGCGCCGTCGCGCAAACGGTCGATAAAGTCGCTCAGATGCAAATTGAGCGATTCGTAAAAGGCGTTTCCGGCGAGGAAATGATTCGGCCTCCAGAGCCGCACCTCATCCGGATCGACCCCATACTGCCGGACGCCGCACGTGACATCGTCAATCACCAGCCCACCTTGTGAACCCATCAACTCGCACCGTTCGGTGGTCCGAGTCTGGCCCGCCCGATAGACGGCGGAAATGGTGGCCAAGCCGCCCGCAACAAGATCAAAGTCGAGATGGAGATTATCGATCAGTCTGTCATCGCGATGACTGTGCAGCCAGGCACGCACGCCGCAAACCTCTCCAGCCAGAAGCCGCACGAGATCAAGATGATGTCCGAGGAGCGTCCAAAAGATGATGTCGGGTCGGATCGCCACGTGCGGCGGCGGAACGCCATCGGTCACCTGCAAAGACAACTGACGCAACTCGCCGATACCAGCGGCCGCCAAGATCTGGACGGCGCGGCGATAACCGCAGGCGAAACGACGGTTGAAGTTTACGCCCAGGCTAAGTTGCCGCTGCTCGGCCAATGCGCAGACGGGTCGAGCTTCCGCTAACGACATCCCCAATGGTTTCTCGCAAAAGACGTGCAAGCCGGCTTCGAGGGCCTCTCGCGCGTGCGGAACATGCCACGCATCGGGGCTGGCAATCAGCGCCGCATCGGCCCGTACCTCACGGAGCATGCCGGAGATGTCCGCGAAGTCGGGTACCTGCAGGTGGCGGGCCAGCCGTTCGCGTCGAACGGGACTGGGCGCGCAGACGGCAACGACCTCCGCGGCCGGATGAGACGCGGCGACTCGGGCGTGCATCGCTCCCACGTGCCCGCAGCCGATCAATACGAATCGCAAAGGAAGACTGCTCACGAACGGGTTCCGCCGGTTGGTGGCTGGGGTGTGGGAGACACCGCTTGCCGCGTCAACTGCACGGCGAATCGGAGGGCAGCCTTCATATCCTCGGCGTCCGCCCGGTCCCTCCCGGCAATGTCAAACGCCGTGCCGTGGTCCACGGAAGTTCGTACGATCGGCAACCCCAACGAGACGTTCACCGTATGTTCGAAATCAAGCAGCTTCATGGGAATATGCCCCTGGTCATGATACATGGCCACCACCATGTCGTACTTGCCGCGGACGGCCTGCAGGAACAGCGTATCAGCAGGATAGGGACCGTGGCAATTGATTCCCAACTGTCTCGCCTCCGCGATCGCCGGAGCGATCACCCGTGCTTCCTGATCACCGAACATACCATTTTCACCGGCGTGGGGATTGATGCCACACACCGCAATTCTTGGTTCTGGCCAGCCGAGCCGCTGCATGGCTTCGTGCCCGAGGACAATCGTCCGCAGGACCCGGGGCTGTTCCACGCGTGCCGCCGCGGCCAGTCCGCAGTGCGTCGTGACGTGCACTACGCGCAATCGATCGTTGACCAGCAGCATCCGCGACTCGGCACAGCCACACCATTCGGCAATGTACTCGGTATGTCCGGTGAAATGCAGACCGGACAGCGCCACCGCTTCCTTGCTTAGAGGTGCCGTCACCATGGCGGCCGCGATGCCACCCTGGCAAAGCTCGGTAGCGATCTCTACATACCTCAGAGCGGCCAACCCGTACTCGGCGGCGATGACACCGGGCCGTACGCTGGCGGCCGGCAGCGCGCCGGTATTTCGGATAAGGACACAGGGCGGAACGGGCCATGGCTCGTCCTCGGCCAAGATGCCGTCGGCGCGCAAGGGGGTCGAGAGGGAGGCCGCTGCAAGCACCGACTCTTCTCCCACCACGATCCAGCGGGCCAAGTCGCGGATTGCCTCATCCGCCAGCGCCTTGACGACCACTTCCGGACCGATCCCCGCCGGATCGCCGGAGGAGATGGCAATGGTTGGCAACGTGCTTCTCATCAGGTCGTGTCTCCGCAAACCGGCGACTTGCGCGGCCATGGTATGTATGCGGTGACAACGCGGGCGGGCGGCCCCTGCCGCCGCGACCCGGCGCGTCACCTTGGTGGCGAGGAAGCGGGGTTCGGTTCACAAAACGCAGCCAACCGTTGAAAACACCGACTCAGGGTCTTCGGCCCGCCAAAGCCCCCTGCCTTGGTGATCCATTGCCAGCCAGCCAGCGGTCCGTCGGCGAAGCGGCCCCAGGGGACCCCCGATTCCAGTTCGCCACACACATCAAGCCGGCTCGCTTGGACAAGCTGGCACACGTGCTGCGCTGTATCGCCGCCGCTTAATAGTAGCGTGCGAGGTTGCTCGTCTTGGAGTGCTTCCAAAAACGCTTCCAGACATCGGTCGCTCGTGTCGTTCCACTGGTGCTGAAACACGAGCGTTTCCTCGCCGACGCACGCCCGTCGCATCTCCTGCGAACGACATGACTCGATACGGGTCAGCCCGTGGACTGTCTGCAGATGGTCAAGCTGTTCGTGAGTCACACGATTGTCGGTACCAACAATGATGGCCAGCGGTGCCGCCGCGGGTGATGCCGGGGTCGCCGTTGCGTTGGCTGGGGAATGGGCGGGCAATGGTCGAGTCCACCCGATGTCGCGCAGGGCTCGGGCCAGGCCGCTCGATCCAACCGCGATGGCTTGGGTCCCCAGCCGATCAATGATGCGGGCAACTCGGTGCAGGTCCTCGACATTGACCGCATCCATGATCCAGATCTCCGCCGCCGCGCTGGGGGTGATGTCGTCGTCGGCCAGCAGCGCAGCCAACGCTTCCCGACGGAATTCACGCTGCGGCAGCGTCGTCTGGCGTGCCAGCCGTGTTGGCAGATGCCAAGCCGATCTCGGATCGCCCGCCACTCTTAGCGTCGCGCTTTCGATCATCCGCCCCTGTTCCGGCAATGATGGACAGACGACGGCGATCGTCGCGCTGGTTCCCAGCAGCGTCGCCTCGATCTCAGCGCCCAGATTTCCCTTCCATGTGGAATCGACTTTCTTAAGGAAGCTCCATGTCCCGACGGCGGTCAGGGATCGACATAACTGTTCGACCGTGCGGGCGGCCTCATCCGCCCTTGCGTCGGCGCGTCGCCGTGCAACAGGCGATGACTGGGAGCGCCGCGAGGTTCGAGGTGCAGCTGGGTTGTGCGACGAAGGCTGCGACCGGTTGATCAGGCGTCGCGAAAGGCGCGGCCGTATCACAGCAGCCGGTGAGATCGTCGGCAATTATCGCCAGCGGGGGAATCGTTGCCGGGCGATCACCGAGGTCGTCGATCGCGTCGCCTTCCGAATCAACCATTGTATTTTACGTAAACGGTTTTCATATGGAGATAGTGACTGAGGCCGTGTTTGCCATCATCGCCGCCAATGCCACTATGTTTCCAACCAGTATGGAACCCGTGGATGGATTCGCCGGGCCCGCGATTGATGTAGAGTTCACCGCATTCGACATCCCGCACGGTGCGCATCAGTTGGTGCATGTCGTCGGTGAAGAGGTAGGCGGCGAGCCCATAGCTTGAATCGTTCGCCAAGTCCAGGGCCTCTTCGAAGTCCGAGAACTGCATGACGGGCACAACGGGTCCGAAGATTTCTTTCTGCATGATGGGCATGTCTTGCCGCACGTTCGTCAACACCGTGGGCTGATACCAGTGGCCCTTGGCGTAGTCGCCGCTGGAAAGCCGCGCCCCACCCGTTTCCACGACGGCCCCCTCCTGAACGGCCTGCGCGACGTACTGTTCGACTTTCTCCAGTTCGGCTCGATTCACCTTCGGTCCAATTACCGTATCTTCATGGAGCGGATTGCCGACTTGAATTTGCTTCACTTTCTCGATCAACCGTTCCATGAACGGGGCGGCAATCTTCTGATGCACGTAGGTCCGCTCGTTGCAGATACAGACCTGCCCGCAATTCATGAAGCGGGAGAAGACGGCCGCATCCACGGCCGCGTCCAGATCGCACTGGTCCATGACGATAAACGGCGCCTTGCCGCCCAGTTCCAGCGACACCAGCGTCACGTTCTCGGCGGCATTCCGGGCGATGCGCTGGCCAGTCGCGACGCTTCCCGTGAAGGTAATCAGCCGGGGAATGGGATGCTTGACGAGCGCCTCTCCCACGGTTTCGCCGGGCCCGGTGATGACGTTGACCACTCCTGGTGGCAGGCCGGCCTCCTCGGCCAGTTGAGCCAGGGCAAGCCCGGAAAGAGGCGTATCCTCGTGAGGTTTCAGCACAATCGTATTACCGGCGATCAGCGCCGCGCGATTTTACGGATGGCCACGGCGAACGGGTAATTCCAGGGAATGATGGCCGAGACGACGCCCACGGGCTGGGGGATAATCCATAGTTGCTCGTTGGGACGATCGGCCGGCAGAATCTCCCCCTCAATGCGGCGATCGAATTCAGCGTAGTAACGAAACCAACTGTTCCCGAAATCGACTTCGCCGTAGGATTCGGCGAGCGGCTTGCCCTCTTCGGAGGTAATCGTGCGGGCCAGCGATTCACGGTCGCGATCAATCAGATCGGCCCAGCGACGGAGCAGACTTCCCCGCTCGACCGCCGTTCGTCGCGACCAGTCGCGCTGGGCCTTTTGTGCGGCCTGCACGGCCTGTCCTACCTGCCCTAGGGAGGCAATGGGGACGTTGGCAATGACCTCTTCATTCGCCGGATTGAGGACGGGCGTCGCCTCCCGACTCGTCACCCACTGGCCATCAATAAACATCGCGCGATCCATGGTTGCCTGGTCCTTCCTGAACGATCCGTGACGGTGTTGGAATGGGTCGGGATTTCGCCGCGAGATCGGTAACGGCTCGACGGGCGACCGGCCCGCATCAGGGCTCGATGGTGCCGCTGACGGCCCTCACAAAGTGTGGGCCCCGCGCAGCATGCACGCGCGCCGCCTGGTCGCGAAGGTTGTCGAGCAGTGACGTTCCCGCATCAAGCAACAATTGGACTTCAGACTGTATCGTGATGTACTGAAATCCCGCTTGGCTTTTTTGCTCCGCGTCCGGAAGCGAATAAGTATTGCAGCAACTGAGTTTGCCGTTTTCATTGCAGGCATCCAGCGTGCGTTGAATCATTTGCCGGTGTCGTGGGTCGGATTCGAAACCCTGACGAGTCAGGCCCATGGAGAGTGCCAGATCGGTCGGACCCACAAAGCAGCCGTCGACGCCCGGCAAGGAGGTAATCGCCTCCACCTGATCCACGGCATCGACATGTTCAATCTGTACCAGCAGTCGGGTCGCGCGATTGGCCCGCTCGAAATAGTCGTTCCCCTGATAGAGCCAGCAATCTCCGCCCAGGGATCGCTCCCCGAGCGGTGGGTATTTGGCGGCGCTGGCCATCCGCCGCGCGGTGTCGGCCGAATTCACCATCGGCACGACCACCGCCGCAGCCCCTATGTCGAGCGCACGCTGGACACAGGAAGCCGAATCGATCGCGATGCGAATCCAGGGCTCGGTGCCAACGGCTCGCAGGGCATGAACGCACTCGCAAGCCGTCTCAAACGACATGGCGCCATGTTGCATATCCAATACGACGAAGTCCCAGCCCGACTTGGCCAGACATCTCGACACGGCCGGATGGGTGATTTCCTGCCAGATGCCAAACCGACGCAGTGGCTCGTGCGTCTTCATGCCGACTTGTTCGTTACTCATTGCGCTCACGCTCACGCCCCGCACCAAGTGATGCTCAAGTCCCCGGGTGGTGTCCGAGTCCGATGTGTCGAGCCGAGCTGCCCGGGCGAAGCGAGCGTTTGCTGCTTTCCGACCAATAACGGTGCGTCATCATCGCAAGGCTGCGACGTAGGCCGCCCATGGGAACCCACACATCTGTCATGCAATATCCTAATCCTGACCTGCCCCAACGCGTCCCACGCTAGCGGGGGATTCGGCCAGAAAAGCAATCTTTCGGGCCGAGTGTGCCGTTGGCGGCGTAAGGATTCCGGATACCTTGATAGGCTGCTGTTTTTGCATGCGGCGGACGGCCGGGCGTGCTGCCAAGGACGGCGAACAGCGGCGGACGCACTTGCTGTCGACATCCATGGCTGCGAGATTGCATTTGACGGTTGTATGCGGGCCTGACCCGCATGCATTCGCTGGAAATCCATGCTGCCGGAACGAATGAATAAAAAGACGTGGCCATCTGACGAATTGGTTTCTTCGAACGTCGACACGGGATATTTAGCGTACGTCCGCTTCGTGGCTCGCCCCCTCCTGCAGTTCACCTCAGGGCACTTTCCGCCGGCCTCCGTGAGCGCGCCGCATCGCCACCCGTGCATCGTGCTGCATGGGTGCATCAATGGTCCCATCGATCTCTGCACGCCCACCTGGAGACGAACGCTGGAGGCGGGCCAGTTCTATTTACTCCCCCCCAATGAACAGCACCATTGGGAATCGTCCGGTCCCGATACGGCGGCCACCATCGGGCTGTTGATCGACGCCGAGAACCCGGGGATCTGGCCCAAAGGCAGTGGCGTTCCGCAGTGTTGCCGGCGGCTGCAGGAATTGATCAAGTCTCCCGAATTTTTTTCGACGGCCAAGGAAAACAATCTACGCGCGGTCTTCTGGCAAGCTGTCGATATCCTGACGCTCGAGCGACCCTGCAATCCGCTGACGATCAACAGCGTGTTGTGGTTGTTGATCGGAATCGCCGTTGATGACCTGGATGCCAGTCGCGCGGAAAGTGATGACGGCACCGAATCTGCCCAACGCATTCGCCGTATCCTCCTGACGCGGGTCTACGATTCACCCTCCGTGGAGGAAATTGCCAAGGAAGTCGGGATGAGCCTGACTCGGGCGAAGAAAGTCTTTGCCGCCACCTACGGTTGTGGCATTAAGGCCTACCTGAACCAATTGAAGCTGTACCAATCAAAGCGACTGCTCGGCGATACGCGACTGACCGTCCAGCAGATCGGTATCAAGCTGGGATTCTCAAGTCCTGCTTATTTTTGCCGCATGTTCCGTGAAAAGACGGGTCACACACCATCCGAATTTCGCAATCTGCTGCGAAACGAATAAACGTTTCGCCGCGCCAACCAGCGGAGGCTGCACCATGCTCACCATCCCTGTCGACGACTATCGAAGCCAGGGCTTTATTGCCGGCCTGCCAGTCCTGTCGGCCTCGGAAATCGAACAGGCCCAGGCAACCTATGAGCGTTTGCGGGGACTACTTCCGCCCGGCACCTCCCCCTTGGCGATCGACTGGTGGCATCAACTCGATCGTGAGCTGTACGAAATGTGTACCAAACCAAACATCCTCGATTATGTCGAGCAGATTCTGGGGCCCGACTTCTATCTCTGGGGCTCGCAATTCTTTGCCAAGGAACCCGGACGAGGCGAAACCGTCCCCTGGCACCAAGATGCTTTCTACTGGCCGCTCAGCCCCCACAAGGCGGTAACGGTCTGGCTGGCCGTGTCCGACAGTTTTCCCGCGAATGGCGCCATGCGGGTCATTCCCGGCACGCATACGCGGCGGATGCGACATCACAGCGCCAGCGCGGATTCCAATGTGCTGGACATGGAAACCGCCGCAGATGAGTTTCACCCCTCGGATGCCGTGACGTTAACCATGGCGGCCGGCCAATGCAGTCTGCACGATGACAATATTGTGCACGGGTCGGAAGCGAATTCGTCGGATCGGATCCGCTGTGGATTGACCATTCGCTTCTCGGCGGGGGAAGTTACCTGTGACACCAGCGTCTGGCCGTTTTTCAAGGCATACTGGGTACGGGGTACCGACCGCTGGCATCACAATCCAGTCGGCGAGCCGCCGCGGGAATTATTGAGCGCATTCCAACAAGTCACGCCTCGGACCGGTCAGCGGTAGCGACGACCGGCGGGAAGCCTATCCCACGTCGGAGCGAGGCGTGCCATAAAGTCCTCGCGCGGTCAGCACCGCTCCCACGATCGCCAGACCACCCACGACCGTACAGGGAATCCCCAGCCGCAGGTCGCCAAAAGCCAGTTTTACCAACCCGATCAGCGGACCGTAGATCGCCACGAGCATCAAGCACCAGCACCCCAGGGCACGCGCTGTTCCGAGCGGAGCCGCCAGTCCCAACCGCTCACGCACCGGTCGCCACCAACCGGGTGGCCGTACCCGCTGGTAAAACCGGTCGAGCACCTCTTCCGATACGGGACGAGTTGCCAACGTCACCCCGACCCAGGCTACCAGTGTCGTCAGCATGATGAAGACCATGCGATGACCGAAATACGTTTCCATATTGTCGGGATACCACCAATGCCTGGTCGCCGGCAAAACGCAACTTACCAGTGACGCCGCAATGCTGCCACCCAAACCAACGACCTCGGACCACGCATTCACCCGCCACCAGACCCAGCGCATGACCATCACCGTCCAGTAGCCGCACATGACCGAGAGAATGACAAAGATGATATTCAAAAGCGAATCGGCATAGAGAGCCAGACCGCCCGCGATGAGTGCCATGGGGATCATGTAGATCTGCCCCGCCCGTACGTAGTGCTTTTCCGAGGCAGCCGGCACGAGAAATCGTCGATACAAATCGTTGATCGCATAGGACGAACCCCAACTGAGCAGCGACGAATAGGTGCTCATGAAGGCAGCCAGCATGGAGGCGATCAGCACGCCTTTTAGTCCAACAGGCAGCAGCATGGCCATCCGCGGATAAGCCTCGTCCCCTGCCGTCAAATCGGGCAGGACCACCTTCGCAGCGACCACGGTGACGATCCACGGAAGGGGCACCACGGCAAAAAAGCCGATGCCCCAGATCATGGCCGTATAAACCGACGACAATGCATCCTTGGTGGCAATCAAGCGTTGCGCCACGTATTGCCCCATGCCTGCCTGTTCTATCCAGCGAAAAAAGAAGAGGGCAAACAGCGTCATGGCCGGCAGGCCCCACGGGTTTTGTGACGGCAGCAGGCGGAGTTCATAGCCTTGCGGCCACTGCTCGCCCAAGGCATGCACGCTCCCGACCAGTGCCGAGGGCCCGTCCCCAAACTGCATCACCGCATAAAACGCCAGGATCACGGAGCCAATGTAGGTCACAAAGAACTGTAGCGATCCCGACATCGCGACGCCCCACAGGCCCGCGATCAGAGAATAGCTGGTAGCAATCACCATCGTGACCAACACGCAGGTGGCTTTACTCCAATCGGTCGTCGCACCCAGGATCTTGACGATCGACAGCGTCTGCAGGCCCAAGAACATGATGCTGGCGAACATGCTGTAAAAGACACTATTGAGCAGGCGCATGGCCGAGGCCGCTTTGCCGGTATAGCGAACCTCCAGCAGCTCGATGTCTGTGAGAATGCCACAACGCTTCCAGAGAGGCGCGACGATGAGGACAAAAAAGGCGGTGCCGATCGCGGGGGCCCAATAAAACCACGCGCCTTCCAGCCCCCGTTTGTAGATAATATCTCCGATCCACAGCGGCGTGTCGGCGGCGAAGCAGGCGACCAGCAGGGAGGTGCCGGCAATCCACCACGGGATGGCTCCACTCCCTCCAAAATACGCATCCATGTCCTTACTGCCCCGCCGCGCGAACGAAATTCCCAGACCGACGGAGGCGACCAGGTACAGCAGGATGACGACCCAGTCCGCGGACTCTAACTGACCATAGCGAATATCTTCCGTGGGCATCTCGATCCCTCCAGGCTCGGCAGCGCCGCAGATTCATAGCTCAACGACGATCACTTCATGCACTTCCTCGGACTGCAGGGAGAAGACACCCTCCGCCACCGACTGTAACGAACTGGAGCGGACACAGCGGACGTCCCGATAAGCCGTTTTCATGGTGAGCGTGGCGCGATACAGCGGAGACTCCTCCATCCGTAGCGAAGGCCTGAGTGGCCGATCAAGAGACGGCAACGTTGTCGCTTGACGAAGCGGCTGGAAGGTGATTAGGTGAACGAAAAGGCGTTCTTCGGTGCTCCGCACGATGATTTCGGTATTTAATGGAGCCGCTACCGTCACCAGAGGATCATCATGCAGCGCGCGGACCAGATTTCCCCACAGACGACGATGCTCTGGCAATTCGTAGGTATCCGCGTAGGCTGCGGCCAGCGGGAAGGGAGCATAAACGCAGGTTCCTTCTCCAAAGCGATTTACAAACAAGGCCGGGCCGACCCGCTGGTAGGGAGGATGGATATTGTGACTGAAGAATTGGTCCGGCAATGATTTCTTGAAGAACGCCTCGTATAGATCGCCCCAGGGTTCGGCCCCGCTTGCCGTGACCAATTGCACGCCACCGGGGCACAGTACGTGGTAACGCGCGTCGATTCCCCGGCCGAACGGATCCGGCACATCACGAAAGTAACAATGATCGCAATCGAGGGCCCGCTCGAACTGGACGCCAAACAGATCGGCCAATTGAAAGTCGTTGAGGCGCTCACCGTGCTGGTCGTAAAGGCTGGTTTCACCGGTGGCAATCAGCTGCCCGCCCTGATCGACGTATTGTCGAAACAGCTCCGCCTCGCTGGGACTGATGGCTCCCACGTTTGGCAAGACAAGCAGGGGAAATTGCCGCAGCCTCTGTAGATCGATCGTTTCGTCAAATACAAAATCAACGCCAATGTGGCTCTCGATCAGCGCTTTATAAACCCCCATGACCGGCTGTAGAAAACGTTGTTGCTGCTCTCGGCCAAACAAGTCCCGACTGCGACAGGAATAAAACAAGGCGACATGCTTGACGAACTCACCCTCCAGGTGGGGTCGCAGTTGCTGGCACTCCGCAAAGGCCTCGGCGACACGATCGTAGGCCACCGGATCGAGTTGTCCATCGTGAAAAGGCTGATCGATGAGCATCGCCGAGCCGCCGTTGGCGAGGCAAGTCGCCAACTCCCAACGCAATTGCGGCAGCGGTTTCACCGTAAAGTCGGTAATGCGATTCATCCGCCAAGCCACCATTTCAAACGGCTTACCGGGGGACAGGTTGCGGGCGAAGCGGGCCGCCATACCGGGGTACATCTCGCCAAACATCGGCGTGTAGGTTTCCCCGGTCGACAAGTCACTATACAGCGAATGGCGCACGGGTTGCTGGCCCACTCGCCAGTCAAAATTCGGGGCCCCGTGGTAGTTCATGACGACGCACAACCCTGGCACGCGTCGCTGCACGACCGACCGCAGTCGCTCGGCAAACCGCTCCACGCTGCGGTAGCGAAACTCCAGAAACTGCCGCCAGGTTTCCTCCCACGTGGCTTGTCGCGGCAGCTCCGCATGGTACTGATCACGAAACAACCGCTGCGCAATGCTCGCAATAGCAACTGAGTCCACTGAAACTCATGTTGAACATGTCCAGGTGAAAACCCTGGACCGAATAGCCACGAGCGATCTCATCGATCATCGCTTCCGCATATTCGGCATAGCCTGAGTTGTGGCACAGGTACTTCCATTTGCCCGTGTCGGTGGTGACTGTATCCATGAGTGGTCGGCCCGACGCGTCCCGCAGGCACCAATCGGGATGTTCCTCGGCCGCCCGATTATCCCAAATCACCGAGTAGTAGGCGACGATCGGCAGACCCTTCGGCTCCGCCGCCTGCAGGACTTCCGCCAGAAAATCACGACCCCGCAGACATCGATGCCGGTGCCCGATCTGCGTCGGGTAGTAGCTGTTGCCATAACAATCCTTGGCAAACACGTACAAGGCTTCACTTCCCGCGCCGCACACTGCGGCGACGATGTCTGCCGCATTGAAATTGGCCAGAATGCTGTCGTGCCATTCGGGACAGTGCATGTCCAGATGAATTTTGCAGAGGGCCCGTTGGTACCAGTCCGAGGCGTGCATTGCGTGTCCTGCCGAGCTGCCATGGCGGGCGTAAACCTGCGCCACTAATTGTTCGATGTCTCACAGGTCGGGAGTCAAGGCGGAACCGCTCAGCCCGCCCCCGCCTCATTCCTTACAGGCACCACGGCGTTCCTACGCCTCGATCGACCAGGGGGGACGCATCGTCGGCATCAACAGCGAGTTGACCTGCTCATCATTGCGCGTTCCGCCACGGGATCCCAGCGAAACGAACGACCCACACGCAGTGCAATGTTGTTCAGATGACAGATACTTGCGGTGCGATGCCCGGCTTCGGCCGGGGCCACCACGGGAGTCCCCTGACGGATGGCGTGGAGAAATTCCCGGCGATGCGGATCGTAAGGTACGGCCGACGGCACCGCGACGCCGTCCAGCAACGAAGCCGGCTCGGCGGTGACGCCGCCCCGTGCACGGCCACGAACAGGTTGCCCTCCGTGCCGACCAGTCGCACGCCACGTGGACCGTTGTTGTTGCCAATCATCCGCAAGCCACTGGCGTACTCATTTTCAAATTGGAATTTCACAAAGGCGTCGAAGAAACCACTCGCCGCCGCCTGGCCCGCCGCCTGAAAGGAAACGGGACCGGTATCGTCCAGTCCGAGGATCATCTGCGCCAAATCGATGACGTGAGCGCCGCGATCGGTCATTTCACCACCACCATAGGCCAGATGAAACCGCCACCAGAAATGGCAGCGTTTTTCCGTGTAGGGGACCAGCGGCGTATGACCCAGCCAAAAGTCGTAATCGAGTCCGTCCGGAACCTCCAGCGGGGGAGGTGCCTGGACCAGATTCGCCACCTCCTGCAAGTGCGGTTCGTCCATCGGCAATTGGATATGAACTTCCTTGATCTCGCCGAAGCGTCCCTCGCCCACCAGTTGCTGGGCAAGCCGCGCCCCCGGATTCGAACGCTCGTGCGAACCGGTTTGCAGGACGACGCCCGCCTTGCTGACCGCGTCGCAGACCGCCCTCCCCTCGCCGACGGAATTCGTCAGCGGCTTTTCGCAGTAAATGTGCTTTCCACGCCGCGCTGCCGCCACCGCCGCGAGTCCATGCCAATGATCGGGAGTCGCGATCAGCACCGCCTCAATTCCCGGAAGATCAAGCAGTTCCCGAAAATCGTCCAGGTATTGGCAATCATCGCCCACAATGGAGCGAGCGTCCTCCAGATGACGCCGATCAACGTCGCAGACAGCCGCGATGTGAACGTCCGGCTGCTGATGGAACCAAGCCATATGGTGCGACGCCATGCCGCCCGCGCCAATGAATCCCATGCCGATCCGCTCGCTGGGCGGGACCGGTTCGCCGTGTAACCAACGGGGCGCGACGAGGGCTCCCGTCGCCGCGAGAGAGTGGCCGAGAAAGGTACGCCGGGAGGTGCGCGAAAACGTTTGCTTGCTGGACATGATTGTGTTTATATCGTGAAAGGCCGAGTTGAACACATGACGGACTGAAATGAATGGATTTCAGGCCGAATGGAATATGTATCAAACGCGAGCTCACCAGCCAGGCCGATCGCGGCAGCCGCCGGGTCGCCTTCGATCAGCGGCACCATTGAGTTGCCGCCGCGCACAGTGACCACGAGTCGCGGTAGCTTTCTCTTGGCCACGTATGCTATATCATGCACCTCGACGGCGACCAGCCGGGAAGGCGGCGGAGGGGGGTCAGACGCGCCATCACCTCGCGACTTTGCCAGCAACACGGTGTATGCGAGGGAGTTTCGATGCCGGGAGAATATCGCTTTTCATTCGCGTGCTTGAGCTGGCGGGCTACGCGGACCTCGGCTACTACGTGGGACTGGACGTCAAGGCGATGCGCACGCAAACCGACGACCGCGCGCTAAAACCCCTGGCCAGCAGCAAAGAGGTCTTTTTGCGATTGGTAGAGAAAGTCCGTTCCTTTCCCCAAGAACATTTTGACCATGCCGCGCGAGCACGCGATTACGACGAGCTGTAGCGGCAAGTGTTGCTCCACTTGTTGGGGTCGTGACGAGACGACCGCGTCGATCCAGCGACAGCGGCCCCTTCCGTGACGCCGATGGGTGGGTGCCATCAGTCATCGCCCAGCCGCCGCACATCGACAAAATAGGCACCGTGGGCGGCTCCCGCGCTGGGATGCAGCGTCGTTCGGAGCAGCGTGGGTCCGGTGGCCAGCCGCATACAAAAGCAGGCCTCGGTGGCTGCCGGCGCTAACGTTGCGCGTGCGCTTGCGTCACCCACGGTGATTTCCGCCGCCGAGCAGTCCATGGGATGTTGAAGGTGCGGCGGCCAGCGGTACAGTCGAAACTCGTAGCGGCCGGGCTCGACGACCTGCACCGCCCACGGACCGTTGATCGGCACGCCCTGGCGAATCTGTTCCTGATTCCAAGCCGTCAGCTCGCCGCCAGGCATCAGCCAGTCATGACAACAAAGCCGCGTCGGATTCTCCGCGCCGCCCAGATCGATGCGCACGACATCCGCAAACCCGGGCGTGAGCGAACTCCACCACCGTTCGTAATCGGCACGCATCCGCGCCACGCGTGCGGGATGTGCCGCGGCCAGATTGCGCTGTTGGCCCGGATCGTTTGCCAGATCAAACAGTTGCACTCCATCGACTAACCGCCAGGACCCCACCAGGACGGACGAGGCGACCCACTGGGGGGGCGGCGAGACGTGCTGGCGGTGGACAAACAGCGTCCGCCGCGGGGCCTCGGCGGTTGCGCCGCGGAGCCAGCGGACGAGCGACACACCATCCAGCGGCGGGCGATCTGCCGGAAGTTCAAGCTGGCACAATTCGGCCAGCGTCGGCAAGACATCGAAATGCGCGGAAAGAAGACTCACATCGACCGGCTGCCGCAGGCTTCCGGCGGGCCAATACCACCAACATGGCACCCGATGTCCACCCTCAAACTGGCTGCCTTTCTGCCCCCGCATCCCAGCATTGAAGCCTGGCCAGGCAGGTCCTCCCCCCACGCCGGCCGCCGTGCCATTATCGGTGGTGAAAATCAACAGGGTGTTATCGGCCAACCCCCAGGCGTCGAGCTGCCGACGCAGTCGGCCCAGATTGGCATCGAGATTGGATATCATCCCGTAAAATTCCGCCATTGGCGAAGTGACGCCGGCTGCACGGTACGGCGCGGCGGCGGCGTCCGCCACATGGTAGGGCGCGTGGGGAGCGTTGGTCGCAAGATAGAGAAAAAAAGGCTCGTCCCGATGCCGCCCGATAAACTTGATCGCTTCCGCAAACCAGATATCGGTGCAATAGCCGGAAAACGCGCGTGGCTGATCGCCGACAAAATAAGTGTCATCGAAATAGTCGTTGCCCCAGTAGTCAGGTGCCTGGCCAACGCCTCCCCCTTTGTGCCAGAGGGCATATTCAAAACCTTGATCCATTGGTCGCAACGGAGCGTTATCTCCCAGATGCCATTTGCCAAACATGGCTGTTCGATATCGATTCGCACGAAACATCTCGGCCAAGGTCCATTCGTCCGACTTCATGAGCGAGCGACCATTGATGGTGTGCCAGACCCCCGTGCGGGTAGCATAGCGGCCACTCATGAGCGCGCTGCGTGTCGGCGAACAGGTCGGGTCGACATGATAATCGGTCAGCCGCACGGATTCCGAGTAGAGTTGATCCAGGTGGGGTGTGCGAATCATCGAGTTGCCGTGCGCGCCGACATCGCCATACCCCTGATCATCCGTCATGATCAGAATGACATTCGGTTGCTCCTGGGCGGGGAGACTTCCGCAGCCGCCCGCGGCGCACCAGGCAATCAGGCATACCCCGGAGAATTGTTTCATGGTTGATCGCCACGCCTCTGGCCGAGGGCGGCATGAGGCGAGCCAGTCGGCGGCGACGGTCCGCAGCCGCTGCACAACAGCCGGATGGCCGGTCGCGAGATTGTCTTGTTCCGCCGGATCGTTGACCAAGTCGTAAAGTTCCCAGGATGCACCCGCATTCGTGCTGATCAGCTTGAAGCGCCGATCGCAGACGGCGATTTGCTGTCGGTACTGGAATACCATGGCCCGGTCACCGGCCGGCTCATCGCCTTGAAAAAGCGGTACCAGCGACTGTCCGTCCAGCCGCACGTCAACCGAGAGGGATGTGCCGACCAACTCAAGGATCGTCGGCAAGTAATCGCTGGTGGCGGCCGGAAAATCGGTGATTCCCGGCCGAATGTGGTCCGGCCACTCCAGGATGGCCGGCACGCGAATGCCTCCCTCATACAAGTCCCGTTTGCGGCCCCGCAAGCCACCGGTCGATCCCGGCGCCGCGGCGTCTCCCTCCGGTCCATTGTCCGAAGCCATGGCGACCAGCGTATCGTCCGCGACGCCCAGTTCCCGCAAGGCGCCGCGCAGGCGACCGATCTGCTCGTCCATGGCGGTGATGCAGCCATAGTAGTTTCGCGCGTAATCGGGGTAGTCCGCATACAGGGCCGCCTGCTGAGGCCCCGCCACGACGGGCAGATGCGGTGCATGAAACCAGACGACCGCGAAGAAGGGCTGCTGGCGAGCCACCGCGTCGCGCAAAAAGGGGATCACACGGTCCATGATGACTCGGCTGTCGTCCCCCCGCAGGTTGTCCGTCACGGCTTCCCCCTGCTCATTCCAATAGCTGGTACCGAAGGGCTCGGCGTCACGCGCATGCAGGATGGCGGGCCAGCCAAGGGCTGAGGCGGCTCCTCGCGGCCGCCACATCGGATCGAACGTGGGAACTTTGGCTTCCGTGGAAAAGCAGCGGTCAAACCCATGGAGCTGGGGCGGCGAATACTCAGCCTGGTTGCCAACTTGGCCTCGATTCCCATCACGGGAGTCGATCGTCATGGTCCCCAAATGCCACTTGCCGAAATGGCCTGTCGTGTACCCCACGGCCCGCAGCACTTCGGCAAGGGTGACTTCCCGGGCTGCCAGGCGGCCTGAATTCGCGTCATCGATTCCGAACCGCACCGCATTCCGTCCAGTCAGACAAGATCCCCGCGTCGGGCTGCAGACGGGCGCTGCCGCGTAAAAACGGCGCAAGACCAAACCGTTGCCAGCCATCCGGTCCAGGTGGGGAGTCCGAATGATCGAGTTCCCTTGAAAGCCCGTATCGCCATAACCCAGATCGTCGGCCATCAACAGGACCACGTTAGGCCTGGGCGAATCAGCAGCCACCGCCCGACCCAGCCAGCCGCCAACCGCCGCCAGCAGTAGTACGGCGGGCAATCGACGGGGCGTGACGAGCCAGCAACCTTCGACACGCCAGCGATCTGGGGCGGTGCGGCGTGAGCATGGACGCATCGAGCAAATCCTGGGGATCACGGCGAGACGGGAAAGGCCGAGCAGGGGAAAGGCCGAGCACGGCGTCCGGCCACTTTCCGCGACGATAGTCGATTTGATCGTCCATACAAGCCTGGGGATGGCCCGCGATGGAATCGGGGGACGAATGAGGGGGCACCGCAGGCGATCAGTACCCGGCGAACCGGCCCCGTCAGGGGCCCGGGTGCAAGGGTGTTTTCATCGCGCGACGTCGATCGTGGCCAACCAGCGGGAAGCACCCGCGGGCACGCGGCGGGCAGCTGGGAAAGTCAAGGACAATGATCTCCTCGGTTCATCACTGCATGTTTCGCGCCAATAACGATGAGCCGAAAGCCGATCCCACGTCGGTTGCTCGACGCAATCAACAGGCCCGTCAGGGGCCGCCAAAAAAAGCATGAGAAACGACCAATAAATCACTGCCCTGCCTGCCCCAGCGCGCGGAAGCGGTGTTAAAATCCGAGCGGATGCCGCCCGATGTGGCAGCCTAGCGACGCTGCGGTACAAGGAGTCGATGCAGACCCATGAATGCGCGAGTCACCAAATCCGTTCGATGCACCGTTCGTCCGCGGTCAACCTGCGTGATCACACGCACTTGCGCGTTCCATCGATCGTCGGATCAACGGAGGGGGCGTCCGCTGTGGGCCAGTCGCAGGTGCCGCACATCGCGACGACCGGTCACGCCTCGTCGCCAACTCCTCCGCCTATTGCGGATTGTCCTCTCGACCTGGAGCCTTGGTGTCGCCTGGGCCGCTCCGCTCGAATACAACGACGCGATTCGACCAATCCTGCTCGACACCTGCATCTCATGCCACGGCCCGGACAGTGCGTCGCGAC
The DNA here is from genome assembly GCA_963700865.1 of uncultured Planctomycetaceae bacterium. Classification (GTDB taxonomy): domain Bacteria; phylum Planctomycetota; class Planctomycetia; order Pirellulales; family Pirellulaceae; genus CAVOGJ01. The sequence goes on from CAVOZC010000001.1 coordinate 237,593, forward strand.
AGGCGGATTTACGCCTGGACCAGCGTGAGTCGGCTGTGGCGTCCGGCGCCATCATGCCGGGGGATCCCGAGGGCAGTGAAATGCTACGACGGGTAAAGTCGGATGATCCGTCGGAACGCATGCCGCCGCCGGAGATCAAGAAGACGCTGACCGCGGAACAGATCGCGAAGCTGACCCAATGGATTCGCGAGGGGGCCGAATACCAGCCGCACTGGTCGCTGATTCCTCCACAGCCTGAACCGGTACCGGAAGAGGCGGGACGTGGATGGGCCCGCAACCCGATCGATCATTTCATCGCGGCCCGTTTGGAACAGGCCGGCCTGGAACCGGCGGCTGAAGCCGATCGGCGGGCACTGGCCCGTCGCGTCAGTCTTGACCTGACCGGCCTGCCTCCCTCGCCGAAGATGATGGCGGACTTTTTGCAGGACGAATCGCCAGCGGCCTACGAACGGTTGGTTGAGCGGCTCCTGGCGATGCCTCAATGGGGCGAGCATCGCGGACGGTATTGGCTGGACGCCGCCCGCTACGCCGACACACACGGGATTCACTTTGATAATTATCGCGAGATGTGGTCGTACCGCGACTGGGTGATCAAGGCCTTCAATCGCAACCTCCCCTTTGATGAATTCACCATTGAGAACCTCGCAGGCGATTTATTGCCGGAGGCCACTCTCGATCAGAACATCGCCTCCGGCTTCCATCGCTGCCACATCACCACCAACGAGGGCGGCGTGATCCCGGAAGAGTATCTGGTGCTCTACACGCGGGATCGGGCGGAGACGACGGCGACGGTGTGGCTGGGGCTGACGGTCGGTTGTGCCGTGTGTCACGACCACAAATTCGACCCGCTCACGCAGCGCGAGTTTTATGAGTTCGCGGCATTTTTCAATAACACGACGCAAGCGGCGCTCGATGGAAACATCAAGGACACACCTCCTGTCATCGCGGTGCCGATGCAGTCGGACCTGCCGAGGTGGCAAACACTCGCGAATTTGGTTCCCGCCGCGCGGCAGCGCCGTGGAAGATGAAAAGCAAGCGGCCCAGCCGCAGTTTGATGCGTGGATCGCCACCGCCCGGCCGAGTGACTTGAACGACCTGATACCGACGGGCGGCCTGGAACTGCACGCACCCTTAAACGATGGTGGCGGGGTGCTGGCCTACGTCTGGAACGAAACTCGTTTGCAGACACCGCGACCCGCCACGGTCGAATGGGTCGAGGCCCGTCGCGGAGGCCTGGCAGCCTTCTTGAATGGCGGTGAAGTGCTCGCCGTCGCCGGAGGGGGCGACTTTGACCAGCATCAACCGTATTCGGTCGCCGCCTGGGTCAAGTTGCCCGCCAACGATGCTAGTGCGGCACTGGTGGCCCGTATGGACGAGGGGAACAACTACCGCGGTTGGGACTTGTGGGTGGAAGGCCGGCGGATCGGCGGGCATCTGATTCATCAGTGGCCGGATAACGCGTTGAAAGTCGTGACGGCCGAGCCCCTGCCGGCGGACGAATGGGTCCATGTGACCCTGGTCTATGACGGCAGCCAGCGAGCCGCGGGGCTGAAGGTATTCGTCAACGGACAATCGCAGCCGACAAATGTCGCGGCCGACAGCTTGCGAGGCACGACGCACACCGACGTACCGCTGAAAATCGGCATGCGTCAAGCGAGTTCTCCCCTCTCGGGTGCCGCCCTGGCAGATGTTCGCGTCTATGATCGAGCGCTGGCCGCCGATGAGGTGAGTACGCTGGCGGCCGCTTCCCTCATCGAGGACCTGGCGCAGCTCGAGCCCGCCGATCGCGAGACGATGCACCAATGGTGGCTGACCCATTTCGATCCCGTCTACGCTCGACTGGCGGCGGAGTCCGAGGCACTGGAGCGCGAACAGGCCGACATTCGACGTCGCGGCACCTTGGCGTACGTGATGCAGGAACGGGACGAGTCGCCGCGGGCGCACGTTCTGCGGCGGGGCGAATATGACCAGCCCCTTGATCAAGTCGAGCCCGACACTCCCGGCGTGCTGCCCTCCTTCCCCGCGGATTTGCCCCGCAATCGGCTCGGCTTGGCCCGCTGGCTGTTGCGTGATGACCACCCGCTCACAGCCCGCGTGACGGTGAACCGATTTTGGCAGGAGTTGTTCGGGTTGGGACTGGTCCGCTCGGCCGGCGACTTTGGTGTCTCGGGCGAATTACCCTCGCATCCGGAATTGCTCGACTGGCTGGCGATCGACTTTCGCGCATCGGGTTGGGACGTCAAGCGGCTGTTTAAGATGATCGTCTGTTCGGCCACGTACCGGCAGGCCGCCGTGGTGACGCCGGAGAAATTGGAACGCGACCCGGACAATCGACTTCTCTCCCGCGGGCCTCGCTTCCGCATGGACGCGGAAATGATCCGCGATTATGCCCTGGCCGCCAGCGGATTGCTCTCGCCTCGTGTCGGCGGTCCGAGTGTCAAGCCGTACCAACCGCCCGGCGTCTGGGAAGCCGTCGCCATGGACGTCAGCAATACGCGCAATTACACGCAAGACACCGGCGAATCGCTCTACCGGCGCAGCCTGTACACGTTTTGGAAGCGGGCCGCCCCACCGGCTTCGCTGGAAATTTTCAATGCACCCAATCGCGAGCGTTGCGTGGTGACACGAGAGCGAACGCAGACGCCGCTGCAGGCGCTCGTCACGCTGAACGATCCGCAATTTGTCGAGGCGGCACGTCATCTGGCGGAGCGGGCGTTGGTCGAAGCGGGCACGGCCTCGCAAGACAGGCTCGATTTCATCGCCGAGCGCGTCCTGGGGCGGCCTTTGCGGGAGGAGGAAGCGGAGATCCTCACCGCATCCCAGGAGCGATTGGCGTCGTTTTACACTTCGCGGCCGGCAGCCGCCGCGGAATTGGTTCAGATCGGCGCAGTCGCCGGTGAACGAATCGCTGCCAGCGACCGAGTTGGCGACCTGGACGATGATCGCGAGTGAGCTGTTCAATCTCGATGAAGTGCTGAACAAATAGTGGAGGCCCGTCGCCATCGTCAATGGCCGCGCGCCGTCGATGGTTGGCAGAGGCGGAGACGAAGATGAGCATGCACCCGTGGCAACTCGACGTGACCCGACGGCACTTCCTGCAGGCAGGTGCGCACCTGCTGGGAACCGCCGCACTGGCCTCGTTGTCGGGTGCCAGTCCCGCCCGCGGCAGCCAGGCATCCGGCGGGGACCGGCACTCGACCGAGCCGCCCCACTTCGCGCCTCGGGCACGAAACATCATCTACCTGCATATGGTCGGCGGCCCGTCGCAAATGGATTTGTTTGACTACAAACCCACGATGCGGGAATGGTTCGACAAGGACTTGCCCGAAACCGTCCGCATGGGTCAGCGATTGACGACCATGACGTCGGGGCAGGCGCGCTTCCCGATTGCCCCCTCAAAGTACCGCTTCGAGCAATGCGGCCAGTCCGGCATGTGGGTCAGTGAGTTGCTGCCCTGGATGAGAAAGATGACCGATGACGTGGCCTTTGTCCGCAGCATGCAAACAGAAGCCATCAATCACGAGCCGGCCATCACGCTGATGCAAACGGGCAACCAGATTACCGGGCGACCCTGCCTGGGGGCCTGGACGTCATACGGGCTCGGTTCACTCAATGACAACTTGCCCACCTTCGTGGTCATGGTGGCTCGACCGACCAACACCGAACAGGTGCAAGCGATCTCCGCACGATTGTGGTCGAGTGGCTTTTTGCCAGGCACGCATGCCGGCGTCAGTCTGCGAACGGCAGGCGATCCCATCCTGTTCATCAACGATCCCGCCGGCGTGTCGCGCGAGGTCCGGCGGACGACGCTGGACGGCATCCAGGCACTGAATCAGCTGGAACTGGCACGCCTCGGCGATCCCCGAACCCGCACCCAGATTGAACAGTACGAGCTGGCCTATCGGATGCAAGCCAGCGTGCCTGAGCTGACCGATTTGGCCAGCGAGCCGCCGTCGACCTACGACCTCTATGGCGAAGCCGCGCGGAACCTGGTTCCTTTGCCAACACGGCGCTCCTCGCCCGCCGCATGGTGGAGCGGGGCGTGCGGTTCGTGCAGATCTACCACAACAACTGGGACACGCATGCCAACGTCGCCGGACGATTGCCCGATCAATGCCGAGATGTGGATCAGCCATGCTATGCCTTGATCCAGGATCTCAAGCAGCGAGGGCTGTTTGAAGATACGCTGGTCATCTGGGGCGGCGAGTTTGGCCGTACGATCTATTCGCAAGGGGGACTGTCCGCGGAAAATTACGGTCGCGATCACCACCCGCGTTGCTTCACGATGTGGATGGCCGGAGGAGGCGTGAAGGGGGGCACAATTCACGGCGAGACAGACGACTTTTCGTACAATATCGTGAAGGATCCGGTTCACGTTCGCGATCTGCATGCGACGGTGCTGCACCTGTTGGGTTTCGATCATGAACGCCTGGTGGTCAAGTACCAGGGACTGGATCAGAAATTGACGGGCGTCCTGCCGGCGCGGGTCGTCGAGGAATTGTTGGCGTAAGCGGCAGACGGACCACCGTCTGGTGACCTGGTCATTACCCACCCTTTTTCTTTGGTTCATCGGCGGCCAGGGAAGATCGCCGCTGACATCGTACCACGCGTCATCACGCACCGGCATGCTTCGGCGGCGCACGCGCGTACGCCGCCAGAAATCGCGGCAGCCACTTTCCACCACTCGCGGTTTTTCCCCGCGATTTCTTTTGGCTGACGGTTAAACGACGCGTGAAAGGTGGGGGCGACTTCGGCTACGGGACGGCCAGCGCCTGCACGGCCCGCCGCAAGCGCCCGTGCGCGTCGAACTGCCGCAGATAATCCAGCTCGCGGGGCCCCCCTTTCGCTCGGATCAATTTCACCAAGGCCTGCCGATCGGTCGCCGGCCAGCCTTCGAGCTGGGGCAAGAGCGCCACCAGCGGCGACCAGCGATTCCAGGCGAGCTGTTCTCCGGCGGACCACGTCTCTCGGCCCGACACGTCGAGTCGCTGGGCGGCTTCGGCCGCCAGAACTTCCAAGCCTTCCTCACGATCGGCTCCAAAACGATCCGCCATCAGCCGCGTGATTTTCATCCCCAAGCTGGGGAATTCGAGCATCCCCAACACATCGTCTCGTAACTCATCCAGATTGAGGTAGACGTTTTCCGTACACAGTTGCTTCAACACGGAAATCGAGGTGCGATGGCTGGGCCGGCGACTTCATCTTGGCCAGTTCCTGCTCCATCATCCGTAACCGCTGCTTGCTCCGCGGACGGTAGCCAAGCTTTTGATAGAACCACCAGGCCCCAGACTGCAGAGCGTCATCGTTGTCCTCGCCCAACTGATAGGGATCGATCATGAATGTGTCGCAGCCAAACACATGACTCACCATGACCAGCGTGCGAACATAGATATGGGCCGACTCGCCGCCCCGAAACGTATCGAAAATGGTGTAGGCAACTTCCGAGGATTTGAACAGACAGGTGATGGCTCCGTAGCTGATGGGGACACCGTTCTTGAGAATTAGATAGCCATACTGCGTTTCCAGCAGAAAACGTCGTTGCGGAATCAACCCATAGATCACAAACTGCAGCCCGAACGTATCGTCGATCAGTTGCACATCTTCGACGTCAGCATAAGCAAAGGCATCGAGATCACGGGAACGCGTGGCCATGGCGGTGTGGGCCAGATCAATCAAACGTTCGCTCTCGTAGCGGTCAAGGGCTTGAGGCGGTCCCGGCGGTCGTTGTCGTTCCTCGGCCAGCGCCGGTCGCCCGCGGACCAACGGCACTGTTTGAAACACCACGGGAGCACGTTCATAACGCGTACGGGTGCGACTGGGCGTATCAGAACCCGGCGACAACACCAGCGGGACGTTTAATTCTTCATAAAAACACTGATGCAGAAATTCATCAGAGACGAGTTGCCGCAGCCGCCGGATGACAAAGGCCGCATCCGTGTCCTGTGGGGACTTGAGTTGTTCGACCCAGTCGCGCACGTCCAGCGCCAGCATATCCAGCGCCGGGGTTTCGCTGTAACTGGCCAGCAGCGTCAAGTAAGGTTCGAACTGATCCACGTTTTCAAATTCCTCCCAGTCGATCCGCAACTGGTCCGGCCAATGATCGACCAGCCAGCTCGCCATGGCCGCGTAGAAGGTGAAGTGGGTACTCGTCCCGGCAATCCCCGTGTCGGCCAGCTCTTGGGCAAATCGCCGCAAATCACGCCGACGATCGAAGCGGTCGAGCAGCGATGTGACCTGCTGGAAGATCTCTTCGGAATCGGGAAGTGCCTGCAGCAGACAGAGGACTTCGTGCAGCCGCAACACCTGATCCGCCGACTTCAGCGCGCCGGACCGTAAGCCCCGCAAGCTTTGCAGCTTTTCGGCCGCCGCCGCCGGATTAAACTCGAACTTCAATGCTTCCAGCCGCCGCAGGGCGTTGAGGGGTGACGTCATCCGTGATGCTCCTGATCCGTAGCCGAGGCCGCTCTACTCGAATATATCGCCACAAGCTGCTAACCTAAAGTCGCGTTCGAAGTCGTCAGCCTATCACAGGAGATACGCCATGACATGCGTTCATCTACGCCAGCTCTATAAGCTCTGTGAGGATCATCACCTCAAGCTGGGAAGTGCCGATTTGATCCGCGTGGTCTGTCATCAGTGCGGGGAACAGGAAGTATGCCCCTCGACAATGACGGATGAATATGATGCACGGCAGCGGCAGGCCGAATTGAAGAAAGCGGCGGGAAAGGGAGCCGGTGACGCCTCGTCGAACATGAGCCGGGTGGCAGGCGTACTCAGTCGCCCGTCGCGACGCGAGACGATGGGCACTCAACCCCATCAGTCACGCGGCTGGCAATTTGGGTAAGACATCGCCGCTGGAGTTGAATTTCTCGAAAAATCCGGCGGGGAGTGATTGCAGAACGATGCTGCCTGGGCTATGACTTTCCGCTGCGAAGAGGTTCGGTCCTTCATCGAGTCACTTGCTTAGCCATTGCCAGCCTCCCGGGTGCGACGCCCACCAGCGTATTTTGGTCTGTACCGGATCGTTGCCACAGAAAGGCATTGCCATGAAGACTCAGCTCAAAACGTTCGCGACACTCGGCGTAGCGGTGGTCTGCTGCGGTTCTTACGTCCACCGCCCAAGCGTCGCTACAGCTCAAAGTTACCTTCCTTGAGCAAGAAACGGCCGCCTGCGACCAACGACGCGTTGTCCGATCTTTTCTCATTGGAACTGATCGGCTTTGGTGCGGTTGAGATTACGAACATCAAGTTCACGACTCCCGGTATCCTCGGCACCTGCGGGCCTTCTTGATACGGTCGACTGGAGCCTGGCTCGGGTAGCTCTCGATTGCCGGTCCGGTGCGGCTTTTGCCCGACTCGCGATGAGTCGACGACGGAGCTCAGGCTGCTGCTCGATTTCATCAGCGCGCGCTTTGGCAGCGTGGCGACAGTTTCACGTTCACGATAGACGTCGACGGCAACAGTCCGATTGTGCGGGTTCGACCTACGGATTACTATACGCAGATGAAGGGTACGCCGTCGAAGATCCTACGATTCCGGATCGCATGACAGGGCTGTAGGCCAGTTTCGTCTCGATCACGCGATTAGTCACTGTTGAATACGCGCGTACGAACCGACCGAACGGCATGACCGGTGCGTTTCAGGACCGACTGCTGGTAGCGGTACCGGAAGCCTCGCAGCATGCTTCGTGTGGCTCTTGATCAGTTGTTGCGGACTTGCCGCCGTGCGATGGTCGCGACGCCGCTAGGCAGCTGGTCCGTCCATTAGCCACCTTTCACGTGCGTCGTTTAACCGTCAGCCAGAAGAAATCGCGGGAACAGACCGTGATTGGCGGGACGTGGCTCACGGTTATAATGGCAACAGAAGCGGAGTACGCGCGTACGCCGCCGAAGCATGCCGGTGCGTAACGACGCGTAGTACGGTGTTGGCAGCATTCTTCTCTGGCTAACGGTTAAACAAAGAAAAAGGGCGGGTAAGCGTGTTCAGCGGCGGGCACTCGGAACTGCCTCCGTTTCCAGCTACCATGGAGCGGGTACCGACGCCACATCAACCTCTCTCGCGGGCGTTGCCATGACCGCCCTGACTGTCTTCCTCGTCCTCATCACACTGGGGCTGGCTGCCTACGGTTTCTATTGCCTTGTCCTCCGGACCACCAAGCCGTCCGAGGCATCCATTCGCGGGTGCTGCCAGGTTTTGGACGGGCTCCGCCGTCGCGGCGAAATCGATGAAATCGATTACCTGAAATTACGATCCGCCTTGCGGGCCCACGGCTATCCCTTGACGATCGAGGTGTTGGGACCCGAATTCGAAACTCGACGGCAACAGACCCATTCGACCGAGTCGGAAGCGGCGGCGGGGGGAATTGCGCCGCCACGCGACCAGCCCTGGTCGTCATCGGCTACCGTGCCCCCGAGCGCAGAACCGATTATTATGGCGGAGCCTGTCGGCGAACCGGTGGAGCGTGTTGCTCCGGAGGTTTCGGCCCCTCCCCTTTCATCCTCCGAGCTGCCCCGCCGACCACCCCCGTTTCCGTCAGGCCCGTTTGCCAAGGCCGGTGAGCGACAGCGGCGCGGCACAGCGGCCGCCGCGGCCTTCCATCCGCTTGATGCACCCGATATCCCGGTCGCGCCGCGGAAGTCCAAGAAACCGCTGTCGGACATGCTGGTCGCGTTCATGGCCGAACGCAACATTCGCTGGGGCGAGCTGGCCAGTGGCATTCTGATTGTCGGCAGTGCCCTGGGCCTGGTGGTCAGCCTCCGCGAGCAATTGCGAGATGCGATCCCCTACTTTCCGGCCCTGCTCTTTCTGCTCATCACCGCCGCCATCCACGCCGCGGGCGTGTACACGTTGCGACGCTGGCGTTTGCGGAATACCAGCCGCGGGGTCCTGATCATCGGGCTCCTCTTGATCCCCCTCAACTTCCTGGCCGCCTGCCTGTTGACAAGCAGCGGGCCCGATCGCCGTCCGATCACCGATCCGGTCTACTGGGTCGCGGTTCTCTCGGGCACGGTTGCTTTTTCCGTCATGAGCTGGATCTCTGCCACGTGCCTGCTGCGACGGCGGCAGTGGCCTCTGTTCGTGGGCGTCATGGGCAGTTCGCTGGCGCTGCTGGTCATCAATCGTGTCGGCACGGATGTCCCGCACCACAGCCTGCGAATAATGCTGCTCTCCGTTTTGCCGACGACGGCTTTTGTGGTGTCGGTCCTGAACACGCGTGCGGGCCAGTGGCGACGCACGCGGTGGTCGGGCCGGGACATCGCGCGGCTGTGGTTGAACCTCGCGATTACCAGTTTCGCCTTCGTCGCGCCGCTTGGACTGATTCTCGTGCGAGCCGCCGATCGTCTGCCGGCCTTCGTGGCCTTGACGCCATCGTTGGTCGTTGCCCTATCGCTGGCGGCTGGCACGGGGCTGCTCGTGCTGCAGGGATGCCGCGATCCCTCGGCCGCCGCCCAGCGGCTGGTCGCGACAGCGGTTTCGGTGTTGGCCGGCGGCCTCGCCGCCGTGGCGGTCGGTCTGGGGACCATCAATCCCACGGTCCTGATCGCCACGTCTCTATTGGCCGCCACTTGCGTCGCGACGTTGGGAGTCAAATCGAAATCTCGCCTGGCTGGCCGTGTCGAGCTGGTTTTTTCTCGCGGCCACCGTCTGGTGCGCCATGAACTTATGGCTGGGCCGCTTCCACTGGGATCAGCTCACCCAGTTGGACGATTGGCAGCGGGCCCTTTTCAGCGGTGAGAGCGGCTGGTGCCTGATGACGGTGGGTGCCCTCGTGGCCGCTTGGCACGCATTCCAGCCCGGTTGGATATCGAGTCCCGGCACGCATGTCGAACGGCGGCGGATGGGCGGGGCGGCCGGCGGCCTGATCGCCGCCGTCGGCATTGGTTTGGCACTGGCGGCCAGTCTGCTTCATCGTCAAAACGCCTTCGACCAGTACACGGCAAGTCTGCTGTTGGCAACGGCGGCTGTGGCGATCATCGTGGGCGGTCGATCCCTTTCGCTCAAGGGCGAAAGCGGGGCGACCCTGGCCGCCGTCATGGTCGTGACGGCACTCATGCATGGGCTGATCTGGAATCCTTTCCTGGGCGCCCGCGTGACGGAATGGACGCTGGACATCAACATCCGTTGGGAGCTCGTCGCGGTGATATCGGCCGTGATCCTGGGGCTCGCCGCGTTGGGTGCGCGGGTTACGGATGACGAGCCGACCACCGCCTGGCGACAAACGCTGTCGATCTGGGGTAGCATCCTGGCTTGGATCGCGATCGTCGCGGCATTCCGCCACTTGCCGCTGCATGTGGGCATCGGAACCGCCTTGGCCGCCGGTGCGGCGCTGGCGCTGGGCCTGCTGGCCGCGGCCGGCGGCGGCGAAGGCCTGGCATTTCTTTGTTGTGTGGCGACGGCGGTGGTGGTCGGTTTCGGCGTTGCCGAGGTCACCATCGCACAGACCCAAGGACAAGTGGTTATCGACAAGCCAACTGGCGTGTCGCGAATGTGCGGCCCTGGCGGTCTGGTGTATCGGCTGGTCGGCACTATTCGCCTATGGTCCTCGCCGCTGGCTCGGTTGGCTGCTGCCGCCTGGCGCCCGGGGTCACGAATGGGTGCTGGCCGGCGTCGTGACGACCCTCCTCGTCCTGTTGGTCGTGCACTTGACGCCACTGCTGGCCGCCGAGTTGTTCGTTGATTTTCCCAACGGCGACGCGGCCTCGTTGTTTCAGCATATGCCAGTCGTGTATGTGGCATTGGGAATGGTGGCGGCCGCGGTGATCGTTGGACTGCTGACACGGCCCCAATTGTGGCAAGCAGCCGCGTTGATCCTCTTGTGGACGGTTGGCTGGTGTCTGGCGGGGGTCGCCTTTCAGCCGGTCAACGCCGTCGGCACGGCACTCCGCTGGCTGGTGCCGATCGGTGGCGCCGTCGGCGCGGTCGTGATGGGCAGCCGTGGCCTCTGGTTGACGGGCTGGCGGAAACTTCGGACGGCATTACGTTTAACTGAGCCGAGGGGTTGGTCCCGGGAGCAAACGCAGCAGCTAATCGACCTGTGGTTAGTCGTCATCGGTGCGATCGTCTTATCGATCACGACGGTGGCGGTCTCCCAAGTCATGCTGCACGGAGCCACAGCACTGGGAGGACCGTTGGCACCATCGTTCTTCGCGGCCTTGCGCAAAGACGTCTCTTATGGCGGACCGATTGTCATCATCGTGACGATCCTGCTGTGGTTTGCTATTACGGAACGTCGCAGCCTGCTGGCGATGGCCGGATCAGGCGTCTACCAATACTTTGTGGTGCTGGCTGTGGTCCTGCTGTTTCTTTCACCGCACCCGCAGCTCGCCTCTGCCTGGTTCCTCAACATCATGCAGGCCGTATCGATCGGCATGTCCGTCTATGGACTGGTCTGGTATGTCTTTCGAGCCCGCATCGGCGGAGGCGTGCTGCGAAACGCCTCGTGGATGACCGCGCTCGACGTGCATGTTGCCCTGAATGGGGTGCTGGTCGCCAGCCTGGTCGTCTTAATCATCGTGCGATTCTTTCTGTACCCGGCGACGAGCGCCGGTTGGATCAATGAAGCGGGAGGATGGCTGGGATTCGTCGCCCTGATGGTGGTCTCCGGCCTGGCTTATCGGGTCTGGACGGCGCAAGTGCGCGCGGGCATCGTGACCTATGTGGGCACCGTCGGCCTGGCCCTCTTGGCGTTTTCCGCCAGCTTCGTTGACCGCTTCAATCAGCCCTGTCCCTGGTATGCCTTCCGGATCATCGCCGGCGGGTCGACATTCCTTGGTCGGTTATGGGACTGGTGATGACGGTCTGGCTGCAAGCGCGGCGGGGGCTGGATCGTTGTCGCAGCCCTATCTGGTTTCTTCCGTCGTCGTCCCGGGTGCCGTCGCCGTCGCCTTTGCCACACGGGGGACGCCTGACGATGGCCGCGCCTTCTGGCTCTATACGGCGTGTCTGGCCACGATCCTCGGCGTATGCGTCGTCTATGGCTGCCGCCTGCGGAGTGCCTGGGCTTCGTTGCCCGCAGCCGGTCTGGTAGCCGTGCTGGTGTACTTGCAATGGGATGCCCATCGCTGGAGTTGGCTCTTGTCGGAGCGGCAAGCCCTGCCCCACGCGACGATCATCGCTTGGTTACTGCTCGCAGGCATCTGGCTGGGCTATTACCTGAAGGTGCGTGGGCGTGAGGCGCGCGGTGCGCCGCGCCTTCCTGCGAATGCCCAACATGGTCCTCTGCCTGGCAGTATGCTGGCTGCTCTATTGCGCTATCGTCGAGCTGATACGCTGGCGCTCGATGCAGATCCTGGCGACTCCGCTCGGTACGGCCGTCATCGTGCTCACATGCCTGTTCCTGGTCCTGGACCTCTGGAACGACCGCGCTCGCTGGCGGGTGGTCAACCGCTACCTGGCAGGGGTTGCCCTGGCGCTCCACGGCGTCTACCTGATGACACAAGGAGAAGCTCGCGTCCCAGCGCTCGCCTTCGCCCTGGCATTGGTCGCGGCCGGTGGCGGGTACATATATTCGCGCCGCCGCGAGTTCCGCTTTCTGGGCAACCGCTGGGGAGTGCCCCGCTTGGCGGCCCGCGCTAATCGACTGGCGCGAAGTTTGCCGTGGCTAAATGTGATGACCATGGCCTTGGTCTTGCTGCTGGATGTGTTGACGATCGCGTTCATGAAGGAGCGAGCGTGGCGCTTCCTGGCCGCGTTCACGCCGGCCGTACTGGCCGGTGGATTTCTACCGTTGTCCGACGCGCGTCATGCGCGAGGCATGCGTTACACCTCGATCTTCCTGTTGACACTCGGGGGTGTATTGCTTTCACTGGCCGATGTGCCGCCGCGCACGATGTGGGCCGATTCGCTGGTAATTCCGACTCGCCTGTTCGTGGCCTTTGCGGTGGCGGTATTCGTCTACGGTTGGGTCATTCCGCGACGGTTGAGCGCGGACAGTATCTGGCTCGACACGATCCTGCGCGGCAACCGTATTGACCAGCGTGCTGGCGATTGCCAGCCTGCTGGGCCTGTTAGCCGTGGAATGGAATGAGTACGTCGTCGACATCGGTTGTGGGATGCCCGTCCCCGTTGCCGCGGCGGTTGCCGTCATCATTGCCGCGATGATTTCCGCCATGTTGGCGGTGGCCGTCGTACCCCGCTACGATCCCTTGCGCATCGAACTTGAGCTGCGGAAAGGATACGTCTTCGCGGCCGAGGTCGTGGCCGCCCTGCTGGTCGCTCACGCCTTCTTCACCATGCCTTTCTTGTTTCGCTTGGGCATCCGACAATATTGGCCTTATCTGGTGATGCTGTTGGCCTTTGCCGGAGTCGGCATGGCAAGACTCTTGCGGCAGCGCGATTTGGATGTCTTGGCCGAGCCGATTTTTCAAACGGCGGCCGTTATCCCTCTGGCCACGGCGGCCGCCTTCTGGGCCGTCGACTCCCGCGCCGAGGCCTCCCTGGTGATGTTGCTGGCGGGCTTCCTGTACTTGCTGATTTCGCTGACGCAGCGATCGCTGGTCAGCGGCGGGCTGGCGGTCCTCTTTGCGAACCTGGCGTTGTGGCTGTTTTATGGCAAGTTCCCACAACTGGCGTTCCTGCAACACCCGCAATTGTGGATGATTCCACCGGCACTCTCGTTGCTGCTCGCCAGCCAGCTCGAGCGACGACGGCTGACTGCGGGGCAGTTGGTGCGCTCCGTTACGCCTGCGTGGCGGTGATCTATGTTAGTTCGACCAGCGAGATCTTCCTCACCGGGATCGGCGCACAATTATGGCCACCGATGGTGCTGGCTCTATTGGCCGTGATCGGTGTCCTGTGCGGCGTGCTGTTGCGCGTACGAGCCTATCTGTACCTCGGTATCGGCTTCCTGTTATTCGCCATGACGTCGATGATTGCCCATGCGCATCGACGATTCGACCATGTCTGGCCCTGGTGGGCGTTTGGCATCCTGTTGGGTACGGCAATCCTGGTGATGTTCGGCTGGTTCGAGAAGCGACGAAACGACCTGCCGGAACTCCGCAGCCGGCTGCGTAAGTGGGATTATTGAGATCGCTTTCAAAGTCGACCAACGCGCGCATCGGCCGGAACGGCTTCCTGCAACCGCTGACGCGAAATCGGATCTGTTGCTCAGACGCTAAGTCAACTACGAACATCGGCGATCCCGATCCAGCGAACGAGTCGAAGTAAGCGGTACCGTATTTTCGTGGGCTTCGTGGTTAGCTCCACTTCGCCGCCAATGTCGAGCCAAGGAACGACGCCATCACCTACCACGTTTAACCGTTAGCCGCGGGCGTACGTGTTTGTTGGCATGGTGAGTGCGGCCGCCGTTGTGAGTGCGCTCGCGTACGCCTGCGGCTAACGGTGAAACGAAAATTGCGGCTCGACGCGGGCGTGCTGAAGCGCGGCCCTACCCCGCGAATTCCTCCGCATCCGCCGACACCGCCTCCCGCAACCGCTGGGGAAAATCGGGCATCGTGCTGATCACGCGCACCCAATTGGGAATGGCCCGCGCCCCGGACGAATCGTCGAGAAAGTCATTGCCCGCGGCAATCACTTGATCCGCAAATCCCTCGACGGCCTGCTCTTCCATGTGCCGATCGTATTCCAGGCTGTTAATCACCGAGTCGGCATGATACTTGCGGATCGCATCCTGGGCGGAACGCAGGTAGGCGGCCCGCAAGGATGTAAAGTGTCCTTGCTGTAGCGTCATGCCACGACTGGCCAGCGTGCGGAAAAAGGTGGTGAGGATGTCCCGTGCCATTTTCATCAAGCCCTTCGCGCTGTCTTCCAACGAGAGCGATTGATGCTTGTGCTCGTAAGTCAGCGCATAAATCGACTTGGCAGACCCGCTTCGTCGAGGTATTCCGGAACACCTCGGCCAAGGTGCCGACTTCCAGTCCCCAATCGCTGGGAATGCGATTGGAACGAGCCATATTGGCCGTCATCGCAAATTCACCGGCCAGCGGATAACGGAAGCTACGCATATAGCGGAGGAATGCGTCGTCACCGAGCACCAGAAACATCGCATCGAGCAGGGGCAGTACGAGCAGCCGCACGACTCGACCATGCATCCGATCGGTCGTCCGCGCATAGAAAGCCTTGCAGAACTCAAAGTCATAACTGGCATGGACCATGGGCAGACATAGTCGGGCCAGCATGATGCGGTCGTAGTCGACAATATCGCAATCGTGCAAGACAAAGGCACTCAACTGTGGGTCGGCCAAAAGATAGCCATAGGCGGTCCAGGCGGAGCGTCCCTTGCCGGGCACGGAAAGATGAAAGTCAGCGTCGATCAACTCGCGGTAGAGTTGCTGGACACGCGGTCCGTCCGTCCAGAGCACGGCGACTCGCTGCCCGAGCGGGGCGACGATGTCCCGAGTTTGCTGATAATCGGCGACATCCGGAGCCACGCCCAAGGTGACGACAATCGTCTCGAGATAGTTTGCCCCTGCCAACTTCTGAATGATCTCGGTGAACGGAGCGGCTCGCATATCGCCAGCCGTGACTGGCAGAACGAGCCCCAGCTTCTTTTTGCGGGTCGCCTCGTCCAGCAGTGATTCCAGTCGATCGAGTCGTGCCGTGCCCAGATCGTGAAGTGTGGTAATTTCGCCCGTTTGATAAAAGTCAGCCATGGTACCGCCTGTGTCAGGTTTGCATGATCAAGCCACCAACCACATGGTAGCAAAAGCGGGCACCTCGATGGGAAACGAGTCACCGCGCACCGGATGTCCTAGCAGGTCGCTTTCCCAGCGAATCACGTCGCCGTCCACAGCGAGTTGGCTGCGTTCGACCCGCAGTGGCTGGTCACTCACGTTGGCCAAGACCAGGATCTTTTGTCCGCCATCCGGTGCGATGCGGACGAAGGCCACGCATCGCGGATCGTCGAGATCGAGCACGAGCTGCATCGCATCGGGATGAAACGCGGGCTGCGCGATGCGACGGGCCAGCAGTTCGCGATATCCGTCAAACACGCAGCGAGATACCGATCCTGCGGCATCCAATCGCTCCGCCAGCTCATCCCATTCATACTTGTG
Organism: uncultured Planctomycetaceae bacterium; assembly: GCA_963700865.1. Lineage (GTDB taxonomy): Bacteria > Planctomycetota > Planctomycetia > Pirellulales > Pirellulaceae > CAVOGJ01. Next base: position 253,606 of record CAVOZC010000001.1, read on the forward strand.
CCGATTGATGCGACGGGGAATCCCCGATTCACGCGCCGCCTGCTCATTATTGGGAGAACCGACCAGGCTATGAAAATACACGCCCGGGATGCCCTGCAGCCCCAGCATGATCGCCTGGGTTGTGAGGAAACGAGACACATGCGACTCCGGCGTCTGCCCCGCACCACCCAATAGATCCAGATAGGTGACGTTCAACTCGTAAGGCGAATCAGTTCCGTCCGGGTTTCGCTTCAGACCCACTTGCCCGCCTAGCTCCCGCGCCTTGCGAGCCAGCCACTCGATCCGTTCGGCGGGCACGAGTCCCTCCAGGGGCCGGACGCCAATCCCATCGTGGGAGGCGGTAAAATTGAAGTACGTCGTACCGGGTCGCGGAGCCTGCAATTGCTTCAGCCAGCGCACGAGGTAAGTCGCATCCTGTTGCAGCATGGCATCGAGCAGCAGCGGCGGCAGACTGAATTGATATACCATGTGGGCTTCATCACCATCGCCGAAGTACGAGACATTCTCGATATGGGGCACGTTGGTTTCGGTCAGCAGAATCACCTGTGGTGCCGCCAGCTCCACCACATCCCGCAGCACACGCACGACCTCATGCGTTTGTGGAAGATGGATGCAATTCGTACCCAGTTCCTTCCAGAGGTAGGCGATCGCATCGAGACGCACGATTCGAGCGCCTTGGGCGATATAGAACAGGAGCACATCGATCATTTCGACGAGCACTGCCGGGTTGGCGAAGTTCAAGTCAATCTGGTCGGCGCTGAATGTGGTCCACACATGCCGCGTACCCCGTGCCGTCTCGAAGGGAGTCAACAGGGGCAAGCTGCGAGGCCGGGTGACTTGCGAAACGTCGGCGGCCGAATCGACTTCGATAAAATACTCGGTATTAGGAGGCTCACCAGCCAGGTACGCTTGGAACCAGCGACTGGCCTGCGAAGTATGATTGAGGACCAGATCGAACATCAGGTGATGCTGCTTCGCCAGCTCGGCCACGTGCTGCCAGTTTCCGGCAATCGGCTGCACCTCGCGATAGTCGATGACGGAAAAGCCATCGTCGGACGAATAGGGATAGAACGGCAACAGATGGACCGTGTTGATTAGTCGGTCGAGTTCACGAGCCGCCAGGAAGTCGCGCAGCACGCGGAGCGTCGGTTGCTCCCCGCGGCGAACCTGGTCCGCGTACGTGATGAGCACCACATCTCTCTCGTCCCAACGGGGCTGGGTACTGGGATGCACGCGTTCCGCATAAGTGCGAATCAGCTGAAGAATACTTGAACAACACGCGGTGCCCGCTTCCGCACCATAAAGTCCGCACAATCGCCGCTCAAGCTCGACTCGTTTCTCACTCATGCCCACCCGATCATTACCATTCTTCCAGTCCGGTCACGTTGGTGATCAGCGTCTTCAGTTTACGCCGCAAAACGGCGTAGCTGAAGAACCCTCTGCCCAGTTCATAGTTGTGATCGACCATCCGCTGGCAGTATTCGCGGTCATTGATGATTTTCCGCACCTGGTCCACCACGCTGCGGGTGAGATATCCATTCATACTCACGACCTCGAATCCCTTCGGTTCAATATCCGCGATAAAAATCGAGTAGCGATTCACCAAAACGGGCTTGCGAAAATAAAAAGCCTCCAGCAACGCATTGCCGAACCCTTCGTAGAGGCTGGGATAAGTGATAAAGTCGGCCTGGGAATAGGCGTCCTCGAGGGTATAAGTTTTCTTGCCATCCGCATTCACACCGCGAAAGTCCGTGATGCGATCACTCGTAAAACGCATATCGACGCCTTCGTTCTCGGCCATTTCCTGTAGGGCGTGTTGGTACTCTTCCCCTTCATCCCCCGATTCGTGCGAGATCACCAATTTGCAGCGAGGGTTTTTGATCGCGGCCATCAGGCGGATGGAATGCTCAATGCCTTTTCGCGGCACGACGCGCGTCGGTTGCAGGAAAAGAATGTCCTCCGGTTCCAAACCAATTTCCTGCCGGAAATCGGCCGCGTAATCGTCGGTATGACTTGGATTTGTCTCGAAATCAATGACATTCGGAATCAAGACGGAAGAAAGTCCCTTGCGGTGCGACAGATCATGCTGGGCAAACGAATTGATCGTGACATGCTGGATCGTGGGCAGCGACGGGGGAAAGGCCATGTCGAGGAGATCAGCCACGCCATTGACGGCGAAGCGGTCTCGCTCCCAGTAGAAGTCATGATGATGAGCAATCGTCGGAAAGCCGGTCTCGGCAATGAAATTCGTTAACGCGATGCCCAGCGGCAGGTTCATGGGAATACACAGGCAATTCTGTGCGATCAGGATGTCGATCGCGTAACGCTCCGTGAATTCGTAAATCGTCTGCTTCAGATGGTCGCTAATGGAATAGATCAACCGCGTGACGTCGGGCCCTCTCGCTGTCCGGCCCCAGATGCGGTCGTTGATCCATTGAATATCGGAGTGACCGAAATAGGCATGAGGCACCAGCGCGCTGACGGCAGGATCCGTATCCAGCTTGCCACCGTACCAGTAACTCACATGCTGGTGGTCCCAGAGAATCTTCGCCCATTTGGCAGCTTCCAACGAGACTCCATCAGTTCCGGCGAAGCGGGTACCCACAAATCCGATGTTTTTTCCCATGATCTCTTGCGAAGCGATAAACGAAGGTGGTGGCTATCAAGGTGAGGGTATACCGGCCCCCAGCGTAACGCACGCCCGCCTGCGGCGTGAATTCCAAATTGTAGGTCGAAGCGGCCGATCGCGGCCCGCGGCGCCCGACTGCCGCGGTTTGCCTGCCAAAAAAGGCCCGTAAAATTGTTAGGATAGGCGCGAACGTATGGTTCCGACGCGTGCCAGCAGTGCGAGCTAATCCACGATCGAAGGTGGCAGACAATCGATCAGTTGTCGCAGATCATCAATCACCAGGTCCGGTACGACCGATTCGACTCGGTCGTCGCCATTCCGCCACCGCAAGCTGCGTCGGTCACCGGCGAAGAGCGCCGTGCGAAAGCCGCATTGCCCCGCGGGCAGTACGTCGTTGAGAACATCGTTGCCGACATAGAGCGTCTCTGACGGGGTAATCTCGGCGGCAGCGAGCGCCGAAGCCGCCTGTTCATACAGCGCCACGCCGGGTTTTGCGCGCTGGCAGCGGTACGAGTAGAATTGCAGGCTCGGGGAAACCCCCAGCTCCTCCAGGGTGGCCGACAGCAACGCGGGAAACAGGCGTGGCGTAAAGAACTGCGCATTACTGATAATGCCGAGCTGTCGGCCACTCTCGCGGAGGTAGGCCAGCGTCTCGCGCAACCCGGGCATCGGCCAGACCGGATTCGCACGGGCCTCATATTCCGCCGCCAACCGCTGCAGACGTGCGTCCTCGTCCGCGGCTGGCCCCGCGCCGTCCGGGTTGGACGACTTAAGGGTCACTCCCAGGTCGGCCAGCAATCGCCGCCAGACCTCAACAATGTCGATTTCCGGATACTCGATGCCTTCCCTCCTGAGACGCGCCTGCTCGACACGGATGACCCCGTGTAGCCGCTCGACTCCCTCCGCGGGCGGGATGGGGATGGGCAGATCCATGGATTGAAAGGCCTCCGCCCAGGCCGCCGCGAACCCACCGTCGGCCACCGTCCCCACCTCGCCACTGCCGCTGACCATGATCGTGCCGTAAACGTCGAAGAGCACGGCCCGGATGTTTTGTAGCGGCTGCAGCCGCACGGTGGCTCCCGTGGGAAGCGGGCTGAGCGGCCGCGAAAGACAGGCAAAGGTGTGAGCGATCGGATCGTTCGCACGCGCTCGACACGGAGCGGGTGAAACCGGCGAATATCGAGCAGGGTCGTGAGGATCTGTCCGGCGTTTGCGGGGGGCGTCACCAGCGTAGGAGACGCGCTGATCAACTGTTGGTAGATCGCCTGCAACCGCTCGCCGTTCTTGGCCAGAGAGTACTCGGTCGCGACCAGCGACCGGTTGTCGGTCAGGCAGGATTCGAGTGCGACCCGAGCCTCGGATGGCAGCAGCGAGGCCCGCACCCAGGGGTTCAAGTCGTTCACAACTTGGCGATCCTCCGCCAGGCAGGCGATCCGCCCGATCGTTTCGACCTGCAATTGCGCGTCGAGTCGCGCGAAATCGACCCCGTCGGATGGCATGAGCTGTTCGAGGGAATCATCCATCGAATGGGCTCTCCCATCATCGTCCCCGTAACGGGCCGCCGTGGCCCGAAAACGGCCGGTGATCATTTTGCGAAACCGCTCTCGGCCGATCCAGGACCAGGGAATCAAGAGCCTCGGGCGGAGGCCGGGAAATTCGACCCCGTGGCGGGCAAAATCCGCCGTGACCTCGGGCAGATCCCGCCCCACCAGCGGCCGTCCGATCAGGCACGATTCAAGAAAGACCATGCCAAATCCCTCGGCCACGCTGGTCGTGAGAATCGTGTCGCTGGCCGCCAACATTTCAAGATACGACAGCCCGGCTGTGGCCGCCGTGCCAAAGTGCATGGGCAGTCCCCACCGCTGGGCCACATGGCGAAAGAGTTCGAAACTTCCCTGCTCCAGCGGATTCTTCGGAGCCAGCGTGATGACGACCGTGGCAAAGTCCTGGCACAGTGCCGACCAAAGGACGGCTTCGCCAACATTCTTCCGCCGGATGCCGCGGACGGGATAGACCAAGAGATGGCGGTTCGCGGGAATGCCCAGCTTGGCGGTCAGCTTGGTGCGAGCCGCGTCGCGATTGGGCAATTCACCCGGCGAGAGGACCGGGTTGGGCAGCCAATGCAGGCGATCGGCAGCCACCCCCGTCGCAGACAAGAGCTTTTCGTCGCGTGCCGTCAGAACCGCGTAATGCACCCCACTGGCCTGCGGATAAAGGGTGGCTGGGAAGCCAAGGGGTGCGTCCCGCAGGCCTCGCGCGAGGCGCGCGTAATTGGCCGGCCGGAAATCTTCCGCAAAATCGTGAATCTGGAGCAACTCACGATACCCGTCCTCCGCCAGGGCAATCAGCGCCCCCGGCAACGACAGATTTTTGCCCAGGGAATGGTTGTGCACGTGGAGCACGGTGTGGGTCGCGGAAAAACCTCCCTCGTGGAGTGCCTGGCGCAAATCGGATGCGAGTTGCCGGGGACCGTCTGGGGTGCGACCACCTTCGTCGTAATCCAGCCCCTCCACAACGATTTGTTTCAAGCCCAGCCGCCGCGACTCGTCGTCGGACAAGTCCCAGCCATCCGCGCGACCACCGTGGAGCACGGCGATGAGCTCGGGTCGGTCGGACTCGGCCAAGGTGAGGAGCGAGCGCAGCTGGTGCAGTATGACCTGCGTCACGCCGCCCCGATTGAGATGATGGTGAAGAATCGCGAGCTTCATGGGGACAGTGTACACGACGGCGGCTAGGCGATGGACCTCCGTGCGGATGCGGGAACAGTGCGTGCCCTCGGTCCGTGCTGCAAATTCGTCAGGGACGCTGGCGGCCCAGGCTGATTGGAAACAAAGAGGTACGGAGGACACGAATATCCTCCGTTCTCTCTGTGCCTCCGTGTTTCCGTCTTCCGCCACCGTCCGATCGGCCGATGGATCGTGTCGGTCTGGCCCAGGGCGGCACGGTCGTTCGTGGAACTCACGACCGCGTGCCCAGGATCCCATTACGTACGCCCGCGGCGTACATGGAGACGCCGACGCCTGCCTTATTCGTAGTGATTCAGGGAGGGGGTAGTCGTCAGCGAAGGACGCCTCATCGCAGGGACCAAGAGACCGATGGCCAGCAGTACCCAACCCAGCGCTTGCGGTTCGGGAACGACCAACGTCTGTTCGACCCAGCCCACGGCGGCATCGATCGCCACCTCATCGACACCAGATCCAAGTACCATGTAGAGCGGTTCCGAGGGATCAAACAACGTTCCACCGTCCGGCTGTTGACCGAACAGTTCCAACCCAAACAAGTACACGCCGGCTGGCGGTGGATTGTCGGCCAACACAAATTCGAGATCCTGGTGCAAGCCTCCCTCCGAGTCAGCCACGGCAATCAGGAAGCCCGCGCGCCGCCGGCATCGTCACTCTCGAGAGTGGTCGACAATGGCACCACTGGATGTTGGATGGTGAGTCCCGCTGGCGAGGCACCAAAGTCAACACTACCGACGCCATTCCAAAACCAGAGATTGCTCCCCAGGATGTCGACGGCATTGAAGGACAACTGGTATTCGGCTGGCAAGACGCCGTCTTCGGCTTCGAAGCCTGGTTCATCCGCGACGTTCGGCGCATTGGGCGCCTCGCCGAATTCACCTTCCCCAACACGTGGGCTGGTGACAAGTTGTCCATTTTCCACGGCAATTTCAATGTCCGTGTGCTGGGCGACCGCCAATCCGAGAAACAAGACCGAGAGCAGCGGGGAAACAAAGTTTGTCATTTTCATTACAGCGTATCCTTAGGGAATCAGGCATGACCCAATGGACGGTCGTAGGGCCGTCGATCACGCCCTGTGTGGCCGAGAACCAATAAACGCCAACGCTTAAACCGGCCTCGACGGCGGCCCCCTGACACGGGCGATGCGATCGGTCGCGTCATACCGAACGCCACGGTCCACGGGTGAAGCCCACCCGATCAACGGGTGGCAAGAGACCCTCGCTTCCCGCACCCAGTTCGCGATCAGTCCGTGCCCGCAGACAGGGCACGACGGTTGCAGATTGACGGTTAAGACGAGGTCGCTGCTTCGCGATTGGAACCCGTGGCGACCCGGTTCCTGACTGGCACACCGAGTCCGCCCTTTGCTGGCGGACGACGAACAACAGCCACAACCGTGCACCGCGTTAGATCGGTGCGATACGAAGTTGCCATGCCACCAGCTGATGCACGGGAGCCGCGCCAGCCATCACCAAGGCCAGGAGAGCTGCCGTCAGCTTGCTGCCATGGCGATTCATCGGTTCCTCCTCGCCAGGAATGCCAGGCAGAGGCATGCCAGAACAAACACGGAAACGCTCGGCTCGGGAACCCCTCGTGGCGAAACAGCCGGCGCCACAGAACGGAACTTGTACGAATTCCAGATGTTGAAGTCCGAGACGTCGACGAACCCGTCCGCGTTGAAATCACCGGCGGACCACGCCGGCGCGGGTGCAAGCTTATTCGAGTTCCAGATATTGAAGTCCGACACGTCAACCACGCCGTCCAGGTTCGCATCGCCCGCCAGTACCGCGGCTCCATTGGTGGGCTCGCCCGGAACGGTCGTCGTGTTGTAGAGCACGCTACCTGCAATCGTCTGCCAGGTTTGCAGATCATCTGTATCGACGCGGCCATCGAGCGTGAGATCGAAGTTGGCGAGATCATCGCCACTCGCAATCGCCTCTACCAGCGCGTCAACATCGTTCAGCTCATAGACTCCGTTACCATCAAAGTCTCCAGCCACACGAAAGGAATCAATGTTCGCAATCAGCCAACTGGACGACTGACTCCTGACTGCCGAGCTCAGCGTGGGGGCGCTGAGCCCGACAACCATCAATTGGGACTTTTCCAGGCCGGGTACGCTCATCTCCCAACCCATCAGATAGACACCCTCACTTGGGTTGAGGCCATTGTTTTCGACCGCAAAGGTCAGGTGCTGGTGCATGCCGCCGTGGGAATCGGTGGCTCCCGCTGTCAGTTGCTCAAACCGCGCCAGGGAACTGTCCAAAGCCACCTCGGTGATTCCAGACGCGTCTTCGACATAAAACAAGTGTTGGTCCGGAACGGCCCCAAATTCGACCTCCGGTGTTGTGCCATCCCAGAACAGCAGATTACCAATTCCCTGTCCCGGCAGGTGAAGCGGCACAAGGTTCAAACTGACCGTCGTATTGCCCGGAAGCGACGCAAAACCGGCTGGAGGATTGGTGCCAGCTTGTTGAAAACCCGGGTCATCCCCGGCGAATACCCCGAACGAGCCCCAGAAGTCGAAGCTTCGCTGAAAGACGCGCGACGGTTGCTGCGCGTTCGCCGTGTCAAATGTGACAACCTGCCCCGCGGAATCTTGATACAAGGCGATGTCCGCGTGCTGCGCATTTACTCTGGTCGTCGTGATCAGCATCACGACCACGAGGCAGGCAACTTGCCAATTCATCGTCCACCGGCCGTTGCACGTTGTGACCATCAGATCGGTCTCCAGTCGCTATCTTTGAGGCTTGGCAAAATTGAAACCTTCCTGGCACCAACTTGCGATTTGGTCTGAGGAAATCGTCTGCACATGGGCATCCAGAAACAGGTAATTCGCCGCCGAGCTATGATGACGGTTCACCGCCACCTCGGACGCCACATTCTCAAATGCTTCCGAGAGGTTTGCGTTAAACCAGTCATAAGAGTGTAAATGGTCGATGTTCGTTTGAGTCGATTCAGACTCGAACATCAATATGGTGCGAGTGGTCGACTTGACCTTGTTGATGTTCTTTACCGTGCCGTAGACATTCCGGGCAAAGGTGTTTCCAATGCTGATGTCCAGGACCACGGCCAGATACCCGTTCATGGCATAGCTCGTTCCCTTATTCGCCAGCCGCTCGTCCTTGCCGGGATCATTCGGACAGATGCGGACCGAGTCGACGTCTTCCAAATAGGGAGCCAGCGTGTAGATCCACGCCTCATTTTCTGACACCATGCTTCCGTCACGACGGCGATGGCCGCGAACCTCAGGAAAATCACCGTGGTGCACGTCGGTGTAATTCAAAAAGCCAATCCCGACCTGCCGCATGGCATTGATGCATTGGGTGGTTCTGGCTGCCTCGCGAGCTGAATTGACGGCTGGCAGCAGCAACGCGACGAGCAAACCAATAATCGCAATGACCACTAGCAACTCGACAAGCGTAAACGCCCTTGGGTGTCTCATCATTCACCTCGCGCTGGGGGATGCACCGGAGCGGAACGTCATCGCCCGCGGTACGAACGTGGAGAGTGCTGGTCCACAATGGCTGCGCGGTCAAGTCACCGACGAACGGGGACCGGGCGCAAAATCAAAGCGGAACGGCTGCGGAATCAGTCTTACGCGGGTGGACCACGCGCCGACACGGGAAGCCTGATTCCAGCGACGGGAAGGGAGGTTGAGCGAGGGACAAGATTCGCCTCCACAAGACGAAAGGCGTTGCTCGATTCGCAGAGCAGCGGCTGCTGTTTGGCCAATGCCAAGAACTTGCAGATGCTGCAATCGCCACCTGCGGCGTGTCCGCGAATGGCGTCGTTCGGCGAAGCTGGCCCTGGACACGTGCAATGGCAACAGCAAGCATGCGTTGTCGCCCGGGTCGTCGGCTTACCATGAGCTACGTGGCCACCCGTCGGAATCAATCCGTGCAAACTCACCCCGAACGCCGCGGGAAACCCAATCCCCAGCAGCAATGCGGCGACGACGATTTTTCTTGCAGCGGGCATGCAGGCACCTGTTTTACGTTAGGGCATGGTAGTGCTGCCTACTTGCCGCGTCAAGCTTTTTGACGGGAAAGCGGATCTGCGTTTGGTCGCGGCTCAGCGTTGAGCACCCAGCGACGCCGACGATGCAAAGCGATCACGATTGCGTACCGTACGCATACGGGGGCCTGCCATCTATTGCGCTTCGTCGACAACCAACTCGACTTCGACGGTCGCTTCCGATTCCGGAATGGAGATTTCAAGCCCTGAGGTCTCGAAGCGGACATACTTAGGATGCACTTTCCGCCAGTGCCGGACGTGTTCCGGCGTCAATAACGCTACGTCGCCGGCCGGGCGAATCAGCACTTGATGGGTCCCGGCGACCAGCCCGTCTCGCCCGTTTGGCGAACCGATCTGAAATGCCCCATCCTGATCCAGTGCGGCTTGGCGGGAGATCGCCGCCGACACGCTTTAGCACTCGATCATTCCCGCGGACACCGGCGAGCCATCGGAGAACCGCACATGGCCGTCCTGTTTTGACAGGCTGGCAGCCTGTCCGACGACGGTGGCTCGATGAAATCAGCATTCCTGCCCCCTTGCCTGGGGGACCAGCAGGGATTGCCAGCGCCGCGCGGAGAATGCTATTCTAGTGGGTTCGATGGCTGCCAGCGTAGCTTCAATTGGCAGAGCACCGCATTCGTAATGCGGGGGTTGCGGGTTCGACTCCCGCCGCTGGCTCTTTCCACCGGGCGACCCCACCCGGCGCGAGCCGGCCAGGAATATTCAGTCATCGAACGTTGTTCCCGCAGCCAGCTGCTGAGGCTTGGCCCGCGGCCCTTTAAATTTTACAAGCGTCTGCCAGTACTGGTTTGTCGTTACCCGCTTGTCGCCTCGATCGTCTTAGGGAGTCCTCCATTGATGTCGCAAATCCTGGAAGTGAACGTGCGGGAGATCATCATCTCGAACGGTTCCTTTGGCCCACGCGAAATCCAGCAGATCGCCAACGGCATCGCCGACGACTACCGTCAATTTAAGGTGCTCAAGGAGGCGGTTGCCGAGCTGGATGGCAGCGACTCGCGGACGCCGGCCAGCTCCGTCCGGCTGGGCGTCGGGCTCTTCTTTCTCGGTCAGTATCGGCGGGCCGCCGAAGTGCTTGCCAACGCGGACAGCGGTGCTCTCTCGTATTACTATCTCGGCAAGTCGCAGTACGAACTGGGCAAGTACGAGGAGGCCATCCGCAGCTACCAATCCGCCAAGATGGGCGGCTACAACGGCGACGAGTGTGCCTTGGCGATCTGCGAAGCGTTGCGCCGCTCGGGCGACGTCGAGGGCGCCCTCTCGACGCTCGACGCGTTGTCGGGAGCCGTGGAACAAACGGCCGAGTATCTTTATCAGCGGGCCTGCACGGTCTCGGCGCTGAACGGCAATCAGGGCGAGGTGATCGCGCTGTTGGAGCGAGCGGTGCAGTCAAACGACTTGCATCCCGGGGCACTGTTTGGTCTGGCACTGGCCAATGATCGTCACGGCAATGACGAGTTGGCGCTGGAATACTATCGCCGAGCGGCAAGTCGCTTTCCGGCTCATCTGGGTTCGCTGCTGAACCTGGGCATCCTCTATGAGGACGTCGGAGAGTACGACAAGGCGGTGCAGTGTTATCAGCGCATTCTGGACGTCTTTCCCAACCACGATCGGGCCCGCCTGTTCTTGCTCGACGCGCAGGCGGCAGGGGATCAGTTTTACGACGAGGAGGCTCAAAAGCGGCGGGACCGGCTGGCGCAGGTCCTTTCGATCCCGGTCACCGATTTTGAACTCTCCGTCCGCAGCCGCAATTGCCTGCAAAAAATGGGCATTTTCACGCTCGGGGACCTGGCCCGTTGCTCGGAACAGGAACTGCTGGGGAGCAAGAACTTCGGCGAGACGTCGCTGGATGAAATCCGCGACATGTTGATGTCCAAGGGGCTGTCACTTGGCCAGTTGGCTCACGAAAAGTCCGAACCGGAGCCGGAACTCGACCTTTCCAGTATGTCCCCGGATGAACAGGCCGTCCTGGAGCGGCCCATCGCGGACCTCAACCTCTCCGTGCGGGCCCGCAAATGCATGGTCCGCCTCGGCCTGAACACGATCGGCGAGTTGATCCGGAAGACGGGCGACGACCTGCTCGAGTGCAAGAACTTTGGTGTCACGAGCTTGACCGAGGTGCGGGAAAAGCTGGTACCGCTGGGAGTGAAACTCCGCGGCGATTGATCGCATTTCGCGCTCAGCCCAACGGACAGGTTGGCGTTCCGCACCGCCTGTGCCCTTCGCTCAAATCCCGGCCACGACGCGGCCGGGATTTCTGGTCGCACGCTCCCGCCGCCATGAATGCCTCATCCCCTTTTTCGCTGCTGGCCACCGACCCCCAGACCGGGGCACGGCGGGGCGAGCTACGACTGGCTCATGGTACGGTCCAAACCCCGGCCTTCATGCCGGTCGGAACGTTAGGCACCGTGAAGGGCCTGACGATGGATCAGGTGGCAGCGACCGGCGCGGAAATGATTCTCGGCGAACACGTATCATTTGGCGCTGCGGCCGGGTGAGGATGTGGTGCGGCAGTTGGGTGGGCTGCACGCATTTTCGGGCTGGAGCCATCCGATTTTGACCGATAGCGGCGGATTCCAAATCTTCAGTCTGGCCCAGATGACTAAAATCAGTGAAGAAGGCGCCATCTTCCAGGCCCACACCGATGGTCGTCGCCTGGAGATGACTCCCGAGCGATCGACGGCTATCCAAGAGGCACTCGGAAGTGACATCGCCATGGTCCTAGATCACGTGATCGCATTACCGGCCGAACGGGACGCGATTCGCGACGCGAGTGAGCGTTCGATTCGGTGGGCGCGACGGTGCCGGGACGCCCATCGGCTGGCCGGGCAACTGCAGTTCGCGATCGTCCAGGGCGGGTTGGACGAAGGCCTACGGCTGGCTTCGGCCAGGGCCCTGCAGGAACTCGACTTTCCAGGCTATGCGATCGGCGGCTTGAGCGTGGGGGAACCGCCGGCGGAAATGTACCGCGTGCTCGACTTTCTCTGCCCCGCCTTGCCGGCGAATCGGCCCCGCTACCTGATGGGGGTGGGACGCCCGGAAGATCTGCTGGAGGGGGTGGCACGAGGTGTCGACATGTTTGACTGCGTGATGCCGACGCGGAACGGGCGGAATGCACTGGCGTTTACCGACACGGGCCCCTTGCGACTGCGGAATCTCCAGTATCGGTTGGACGAGCGTCCGCTCGAGCCAGGCTGTCCCTGTCCGGCCTGCCAGCGCAGCCGCGGCTATCTGCGGCACCTCTTTATGGCTCAGGAGATGCTCGGACCCATCTTGCTTTCCGCCCATAACCTCACGTATTACCAGCGACTGATGGCTGGGGCGCGAGAGGCCATCGAGGCGGGCCGATTTGCCGACTATCGCCGCGAAAAGCGGGCCGGATGGTCCGCGGCCCCCGCTGCGGCCCCCTGAGGGGCGATGGCCTCGCAATCGCGGCCCATGATGGCCAGGCTTGGCGGGGAAGCCGTTTGCGCCCCCGTGTGGAGGCGGCGGCGGCGGGCTTGCTATTGCCGGTCGACCAAGCGAACTTTATCATAAGTCGCTTGGTTTCATCGGCTTATCGTGGTTGGCGGGCTCACGCACCGCGGCCTGCTTGCCCGCGTGGCCAATCGCGGTACGTACAGCGGCGTAGCCGGAAAGCGACGAGCCTCGGCGGCGAAGACGCAAACTCGCGATGGCTCCGTCACCGGATGGCGGGTCCCGGCCTGTTCGCCCCGCACGGTTCTACAACCCAAAGACATTATGAGCGACGCAGCCGGCTTTTCCATTGCTGTATTACTCGCGCAGGACGCGGGCGGGCCCGGGTTGGGGATCTGGTTTCCCTTGATCCTGGTCGGCCTTTGCTACTACCTCATTGTGTTTCGACCGGAGAAACAAATGCGGGCCCAGCATGCCGAGCTACTGAAGCAATTGAAGAAAAACGATCGGGTGATTACCAGCGGAGGCATCCACGGAACGGTCGTGAATGCGACGGAAGGCGCTGCGGACGTGGTCATTCGCATCGACGAAAACACCAACACCAGAATTCACATTCAGCGAGCTTCCATTTCCAAAGTGGTCACGGATGATGACGGGGCCGACGTCGGCCGTAGCTGATGCCGCTCCCCGGATCGTGTCATCCCATCGATTCCATTCTTCGGCCGCGACCAACACCGACGGATAACAACCCAGGCCATCACGCCTCACGCACACACACGTTCCTCAGAAAGCTGCCTTTATGGACCCCTCAATTCAACTTGCGATCATTCTCGGCTCGACCGTTGTCGCCTTTGTGCTTGGCATCATTTTTGGCAATTCGTTGCGGATGCCTGAGCACGGCTGGAAGCTGGGGTTGATCTTTGCGTCCCTGGCGATGGGCATCAGTCTCTGCTCGCTCCGCGAGGCCAAACAGGGGATCGACTTGCGGGGCGGCGTCATCCTGATCTACGAGGTGGATGCCGAAAAGACCAGCCAGGCGGCGATGGCTCAGAGTGGTGGTGAGCTGACCGAACAAGAGACCGACGTGCAGATGCCCGAGCTGATCCAGGCGCTGTCGCGGCGCATTAATCCGGGCGGTGTGCGAGAAGTGGTGATCCGCGGGTATGGTGAGAAACAGGTCGAAATCATCATTCCGGACGTTTCGGACTCGGAAATCTCGGAAATCAAACGGTCCATCACGTCGGCCGGTTTTCTGAAGTTTCGCATCGTGGCGCACAAGGACCGCAACCCCTACGAATGGGACTTGGCCGAAAATAGTCTCAAATCCGACGACATTAACGTCCGCAATGGCAGCTACGTCAAGGATAAGGACGGCAAGATCATTGGCGAGTGGGTCACGCTGGGGCGGACCGACGCACCCGCGAGCGATGGCCAACTCCCTCCTCTCCGCTTTTCGGCCGGCCAGTTGGCCACCATGCTCACGCGTGAAACCGAACCGGGTCGCATCGAGGCCTTCGTTCTCGTCGACGACCCGGAATTCAACGTCGAAGGGCGACATCTGCGGATCATCAGTGCCAGCCGTGACGAAAGCGGACGGCCGAAGGTTGATTTTCAAATGACGAGTGAGGGCGCCGCGCTGTTTGGACGATTGACCAGCCTGAACCTGCCCAACGAAGCGGGCATCCCCGCACCACTCGGCATCGTCATGGACAACGTCATGCTGTCGGCGCCGGGGATTCAAAGCACCATCCAGAGTCGGGGCGAAATTACCGGTCAGTTCACGGAACAGGAAGTTGACTTCCTGGTCCGCGTGTTGCGCGCCGGCCGCCTACCGGCCGTGCTAAAAGAAGAGCCGATCAGCGAGAATCAAATCAATCCGCTGTTGGGAGAGGATACGATTCGCAAGGGGAAATTCGCGATCGGGTCGTCCATTCTCGTAGTCCTCGTCTTTATGCTGATCTATTACCGCTTCGCGGGCGTCGTCGCCTGCCTGGCCGTGATCACCAATCTCATCCTGATTTGGGCCATCATGATCCTGATCGGGGCGGCTTTTTCACTGCCCGGTCTCGCCGGTCTCGTGTTGACCGTCGGCATGTCGGTCGACGCGAACGTGCTCATTTTTGAGCGGATGCGCGAGGAATTGAAAAAAGGGTGCGCGCTGCGCATGGCCATCCGCAATGGTTTTGGACGAGCCATGTCGACCATCGTGGACGCGAACCTGACGACCTTGATCACGGCGGTCGTGCTGTACGTCGTGGGCACCGACACGATCAAAGGCTTCGCGATCACATTGATCCTCGGCATCCTCACCAGTATGTACACCGCCATCTTCTGTTCCCGCGTTCTCTTTGAAATTGCCGAACGAAAGAAGTGGATCACGTCTCTGACGATGTCCGAGGCGCTCGGGGATACGAACATCGACTTCATCGGCTTGCGAAAGATCGCCATGACAGGCTCGCTGATCATCATCCTCATCGGCCTGACGGCCGTTGCCTTTCGCGGCTCCGATATCCTCGACATTGACTTCACTGGCGGCACATCGTTGCAGGTGGTGCTGACGGCGCCGATGGAAACCGGCGAGGTCCGCGACAAGCTGAAGGACATTGCGGAGAGCGTCAGCGTGACGGAGGTCAAGCCGGAAGACCGCCCGGAGAATACGGTCTATAAGATTGACACCAACTTACAGACAGAAAGTGAACTGCAGGACGCCATTGTCGGCGTCTTTGGCGACCAACTCGAAACGCATCGCATGGAGTTTTCGGCTCCCACGCCGCTGACCGATGACACGTCGGGATTGGATTCCGCCACGAAGCTCGACTTCGACGAAAAGCTGAGCAAAGTCGCGGTGGAAAAATTGATCGCTGCTGCGGCCGCTCGAGAGAACATTGCCCCCCCACGACTGAATGTCTCGAACCCGAAGTGGGACGGCATCGGAGATGACGTTTTTGCAACCTGGGATGTCAAGCTTTCACTGGACACCGAGGCATCACAAACGCTACTGGCGGATTTGCGGACCGAGTTTGACAAGGCGCCGTTGATTCTCTCGTCGAGCAAGATCGGCAGTAAAGTCGCCGGCGATATGAAGTCAGCCGCCGTCATGGCCATTGTCGTCAGCCTCTTTGGCATCATCGGGTACATCTGGATTCGCTTCCAACGGATCGGCTATGGCTTGGCCGCCGTGATCGCCCTCGTCCACGATGTGGCGATTACACTCGGCGCCGTGGCCCTTTCGCTGTGGCTGTCTAAATCGCTGGGCTTTCTCCTCATTGACGAGTTCCGTATCAGCCTGCCGATTGTGGCGGCTTTCCTCACCATCATCGGTTACTCGCTCAACGATACGATTGTCGTCTTCGACCGTATTCGCGAGGTGAAGGGAAAGAGTCCTCATGTGACTGCGGAAATGATCAACTACAGCATCAATCACACGCTCAGCCGCACGTTGTTGACTTCGCTCACCACCTTGATCGTGGTCATCATTCTTTACATCTTTGGTGGCCAGGGAATCCACGGATTCGCCTTTGCCCTGCTGGTGGGCGTCGTGGTCGGTACCTACAGCTCGATCTTTATTGCCAGCCCCGCCCTGTTGTGGCTGGCAGGCAAGCAGGGCGCGGCCCCCGCGCCGGGCACGAAGCTGGAAAAGGCACGAGCTTAAAGACTCGCCAAGTGGCAGAATCCGCGGGTACCGCCTGGACGTCCTAACCGCTGCCACGCAGCGCTCGGCGATTCAACGCGAGACCGAGCATGGGGTCGGCCGACGACTAACAATTGAAAGCGCGCTGGGCCGGGTGACTCGTGGGACAGGCTTTTCGCCTGTCACTTGGGTAGGTGCGATCCGCCCCGGAAATTGAGGTCGGCCAGCCTCCACAGTCCGGCAGCGTTTCCGACGTCGGCTGACGCAGCATGGACAGGCTGGCAGCCTATCCCGCCGCGGCGGAGCGAGCGAATGGCAAGCATGTCATACGACATGGGGGCGTGGAGCAGCGTGAAAAACGAGAAAGCCGCCAAAACCTGGACCATGATCTTGACCGTCCTGACCGTCGGCCTGGTGGTGATTTTTTTTCGCAAGCCGCCCGAAACTCGCATCGCCGAACCGACGGCCGCGGTGGAGAGAGAAGAGTCTCTCGTGCTCAGGCATACGGTACCCGCCTCGCCGCTGGCTGGTAGCCAGCCCAATCCCACCGCACCCTTCCTACCCAACGCGTCGGCCCCCCCGCCGGCGACGGTGGATCGATCCGCACTCAGCGAACGTTCGCTGGGCGCGGCCGTGGCCCGTCCCTCGTGGGACAGCCCTCGTGACCTGCGATTGCCTCCCACGAGCCCGCCGGCGCAGGAACCGGTGGGTGGTCATACCGCGCCCAGTTACCATCGCATCGTGGACGGTGATTCCCTGGCGGGTCTGGCGGAAAAGTACTTAGGTTCGCGTGAACGAGCGGAAGAGATCTTCGCGGCCAATCGCGATGTGTTGCCGGGGCGGGAGGTGCTGCCCCTGGGCGTCCGCCTGATCATTCCGCCCCGCCTGGCACCGGTTCCGCTGGCCCCGCCACCGGTCGCCGACGAACCCCGCGGCTCGATCTCCGCCTCATCCCCCACACCCATCCCCGATTCGTCACCGGCGTGGAGTTCGGAGGGCATCTTGGAACCACCGGCGGCAGGTGCCGTTCGTGATCCGGCCCCGCTAGAGGATCCACCGGGCGTGCATTGGACACCGGTTCCCAAGCGGTAGGGCTGGCCGTCCAGAGTCTGGCGACTTCGGCTACCCCGTGGCTGGGGCTTCCAGCCACCGTCGTTGCCTGACGCGTCCAGTCCAGAGTCTGGCGATTTCGGCTACCCAGTGGCTGGGGCTTCCAGCCACAGTCGTTGCCTGACGCGCGTCCCAGTCTGGCGATTTCGGCTACCCCGTGGCTGGGGCTTCCAGCCACAGTCGGCAGACATCAGGGAATCGGCGAGCGACGGGACTTCCAGGGAAGATGCTCGGCCATGCGACTGCGAACGCGACGATCGATGAACAGCTTGATACCCTTCGCCGTCGGCAATTGCGGGTCGGTCAGTAAATCCGTTCCTTGCAGGCTGGTATCCAGTCCCTCAACGTAAAAATTCTGTTTCTCGATGCGTTCCTCGGGTGAGTCAAATTCGATTTGCCTGACTCTTTGGAGTGGCCCCTCAATGCGTCTGACTGCCGACATAACCTTCAGATCGTTGGCACCGTACAGGAGGAGCAACGAAATGTGATCGCGCAAATCCGGTTGCTCGAACGGCGGAAGGCTGTTGATCCCTTTGAAGCTCACCACCGGCGTGAGAACGACGACGGCCTGTACGTCCTGTCCTTGCTTGAACCCGGGCAATTGAGGCCATGACCAATCCTCCGCTGTCCAATGGAGCGCTAAAATGCCTCCCTCCTTGGCTCCGATCACGACCAGTCCGTCAATGTTGAGCTCCTCCGCGTTATGCCGATCGATCAGGTAGCGTTTCACCGATTCCAGGTCGAACTTCAAGATCCGCAAGTAATCCTCGCGTCGCATGCGTTCCGCCAGGATCTCGCGGGGCTTAGCACCTTCCGCGGTGGCAAAGTGCGTGCTGCGGCCGTGCCCGCGCAAGTCGGGCACGATCACAGCATTTCCGCCGCCGGCCTTCGACTGCAGATAGGCGGCCAGGCGTTCAAAGTCTCCCCTGCTGCCTTTGGCAGCATGCAGCATGACCACCGGGATTGTCCGCTTCGACTTAGGCCCCGGAAAATAGCGGCAGGCTAACCGCAAGCCATCTTTCGTAAGCAATTCCTCGTCGATGGGGGCTGCTGGGGCATCCTTGGCCTTCTTCTGCTGGGAGGGCTGGGCGCTGCTCACGCTGATGAATGACAGAGACAAAATCGCGATCGCCAACAGAATACGCCAGCGAAGGGACGAGCATTGCAACAGCATGCGAATGTTCCAAGACGAGAGGCAGTTGTGCAGCCATGCGTAGGCGACGCACGCCGCGGCCGCCAGAGACAGGTTCCAGCGACGGAAGGATCCGTCATCCGCTCGGGTTTGCTGATTCGATCGAGCAACCGATGTGGGATAGGCTTCCAGTCTGTCAATGCTGCCTGATCTCAATTCGCAGTCTCATCTCGCTGATTCCATCGACAGGCCAGCGGTCTGTCCCACGAATCAATCCACAAGCCCGCCTACGACCGGATCCCTGATCCTCCGCATCACACGCTGTTGCCATCCTAAGTGCTGTGTCCTCGTCGGTCAACGAACGTCTGCTTGATGGCTGGCATACGGGTGAGGCCGAAAATCGCCGAAGCTTGCACGTTTCGTGCAGCTCAAAGAGAATAGAAAGGTTCGACGCCGCCGTGCATCGGCTCGCGTCGCGGTCCCCCTTCATGCCTGGCAAGCCCCATAACGATGATCTCACGTTTGCGAATCTGGTGGCAGCTCTGGTCGGGCGAGTATGACACGCCTTTTGACGAAGATTTGCCGGCTTGGGGATGGAGCATCGCGGTTCATCTCTTGCTGCTCTTGGCGGTTGGCATGCTCACGCTACCCGCGCCCCAGGTGACTCGCGCGCTGACGCTCGTCTCGCCGGTGGTCGACGAGACCGACCGCATCGAGCCCAGCGAGTTTGTATTCAGCGATCTCGATGTGCTGGAAACAGGTGCTGACAGCGTGGCGGGCGAGGAGGCCGCCCTGTCCCAGGCGCCGGTCGTCGCCGAACTGGCCGACGTCTCATTTCCCGACACGCCCGCGTTTCGTCCTCTGCCGGTTCAACTGCGCGATCCCCTCGTTCCGCTGGCAGGGCTCTCCTACAATCAAAATCTGGCCACCAAGGGAACCGTGGGCGTGGGCACCGTGGGGGCAGCCGGGGCGGTTGATCAGCTCACCGCCGAAATTCTCACCTCGCTTGAGGAACGACCGACCCTGGTGGTCTGGTTATTCGACAAGTCGGCGAGCCTGATCCGTCAGCGAGCACAGATCCAGGACCGCATCGGAAAAATTTACGATGAACTTGGCCAGATCGCCAGCACGCGCAAGACGAGGGCCTCGGGCGAACCGCTGGTCGCGTCGATGATCGCCTTTGGACAGGACGTCGAGCTGCTGACCGAGCGGCCCACCGCGGATGTGTCACAGCTAAAGGAACAGCTGCAAGACATCAAGCGCGACGATTCGGGCCGCGAAAACGTCTTTCAGGCCGTGTATCTGGCCACCGAACAGTTTCGTCGCCTGCGGACGACCAAGACACGGAATGTTTTGTTGATTGTCTTTACGGACGAAGCGGGCGATGATGACGAGGCTTACTTGGAACGCTGCGTCACCAATTGTCGCCGCTACGAGATGCCGGTTTACGTTGTCGGCGTGCCGGCTCCGTTTGGACGCCGTCAGGCCGAAATCAAGTGGGTCGATCCCGATCCGGCCTACGACCAGACACCGCAGCGGGGATTGGTGGATCAGGGTCCCGAATCGCTGATCGCCGAACGCATCCAGCTGCGCTTTCCTGGTCGCGAGGGGGCCGACCCGGTGATCGATTCGGGATTCGGGCCGTTTGCGTTGACGCGGCTATGTTACGAGAGTGGCGGCATTTATTTTGCCGTGCATGCCAACCGCCGACTCGGGTCCGATGTCGGCGACTGGCAGACCGAGAATTACGCCTCGTACCTGCGGCGATTCTTCGACCCGGATGTGATGCGAGGTTACCGACCCGATTATGTCTCGCGGACGGAGTACTTGCGACAGATTGAGCTCAGCGCGACCCGCACGGCGCTGGTCAAGGCGGCCGCCGTCGATTGGGGCAATGGTATCCGTTTGCCCCGACGTCGTTTCGTCAAACGGGACGAGGCCAGCTTCGCGCGGCAATTGACGGCGGCCCAAAAGGCGGCCGCGATCCTCGAGCCGCGGCTGAACCAGCTCCACGAGGTACTCCGGGGGGGAGAGGCCGACCGATCCCGGGAGACGAAGCCACGCTGGCAGGCCGGCTACGACCTGGCCATGGGCCGCGCCCTGGCCGCGAAAGTCCGAGCCGAGTCGTTCAATGCCCTGCTGGCGCAAGCCAAGCGGGGGCTCGCGTTCGAGCAGCCGACCAATAATACCTGGGTCGTGGAACCTACAGACAAGATCGAACTTGGCAGTCAGATCGAAAAGAACGCGGAACGAGCCCGCGGCTATCTCCGCCGCGTGTTGTCCGAGCATCCGGAGACACCCTGGTCTTATCTGGCCGGGCTCGAACTCAAGCAACCGATCGGCTGGCGGTGGGTCGAGTCCCATACGGAACTTGCCCCGCCGGCGAGCAATGAAGGCAACAACGTTGGCAATGCCAACCGCACCCCGCGGGACGATCAACGTCAAATGCTGCCGCCACCGAAACCGCGTCGGCCGTTACCCAATCTCTGACGGGTCGGTTCATGTCGAAATGGTACTCCGCGATCAATTTCCGATAAATGTCGGATCGCGCCCGTAATCTTCCTTCAAGTCGTAGGAATAGAAGTGACGGGCGACCTGAGAGGCGATGATCTCCAGGAAGCGAGAGCGAAAGGCATCTTCGGTCGTATCCGCCGTGTGCTGGCCCCCATTGACGGGATAGTCGACTTGCGTCGGATCAATCTGGTAAACGACCTTGCCGGCGTTGATATCGTAAACAGACATGCCGACCAAGGCGCGGCCCTTGTAGAGGGTCGCGCCCTCGTGCAGCGAAAATTCACCCAAGTCGACCACGATCAGGAAGTCGGTTTGAATGCCTTCCCCCAATTCGCGGTAGTCAATCTCGTTCCATTGATGTTCGTCGGTCCATAATTCAATCGCCTGCTGATCGATCATCGTGATTTCGGGGATGCGTTCGCGCAGTTTACTTTCGACGCGACCGGCAATATCAATGGCAGCCGTGCTGTTCCCGTAGGAGGCCGCACTGCTCATGCAGACGACCGCCACGCGACGACCGGCCAATTGATCAAAACGTACGGGGACCATATTGCCCCAACCGGCGTGGATGAGATTCGCCACCAGCCCCACACAACCGGTGCAGGAGCAGGCGATCGAGGCCGCGAGGAGCAGGAGCAATTGACGACGACGCCTTGGCATGGTTCGTTCCTTGAAGAGAGGGCCAATCCGCGGCCGGGACGATACAGGCCCGCTGCCAAATCGGCAAGATCGAATTTGCTGGCGGTGCTGGCGTTGGACGGCTACCCCGTGGCTGGCTGTGAGTCACCGTCGCTGGCCGCCTGCAGATCGAGGGCTTCCTGCTCCGTAATCACGACTCGACGAATCTGCGTGGCACGTCCCGAATGGGGATCGCAATCGACCAGCGTGCCGACCAGCCGTACATCGCCGGTCGCGACATCGAAGGGGATGGGAAAGAAATTGATGGTGGCCGAAGTGACCGGTGCGATTTTTCTTCCGAGAATACTCTCATACGGTCCGGTCATCCCGATGTCGCATTGAAAGGCCGTGCCGCCTGGCAGGATTTGTTCATCGGCTGTGGGCACGTGCGTGTGCGTTCCCAGCACGCTTGTGACACGACCATCCAGGTAGCGCCCCATGACCTGTTTATCGCTCGTCGCTTCGGCGTGGAAGTCGATGAAGATCAGTTTCACGTCCGCCGGCAGCTCGGAGAGGACTCGATCGACGGCATGCCATGGGCAGTCAACCGGCTTAAGAAAAACGCGACCGATCAGGCTGACGACGGCGATGGGGTTACCCCGAGCGGTTTCCAGCCGCGTCCAGCCGCGGCCGGGCGCGGCGTCGGGATAGTTCGCCGGTTTCAAGATGCGAACTTCCGTCGTCAGCATGTTGGCGATGGCCTTGCGGCGATAGATGTGGTCGCCGAGCGTCACGCAATCGACCTGGGCCTTGAGCAGCTCTCGATAATTTTCCGGCGTGATGCCGCTGCCGCTGGCCGCGTTTTCCCCGTTGGCGATTACGAAATCGATCCCTTCACGTTGGCGCAGCGCCGGAAGTGCTTGACGCACAATGCGGCGTCCCGGCCTGCCCACGATATCCCCGATATGAAGCACCCGCATGTCATCCTCAATCTGGCAGAGTTCCGAGAGGGTTTACCGCGGGCCGGCTCACCGCCGGCAACGTCACGCTACCCTGGCCCGCCGGGCGGCCGTGGTGACCGCCCAGCTGTGGTTGCAATATCCACGCAGCGACACCGACTCAACGGGCGAGTTCCGTGAAACGCGATTCGCGAACCAGTGTGACTTTAATCTCACCAGGGTAGGTCAACCGCTGCTCGAATGCCTTGGCGATATCACGGCAGATTTTGGCGGCAGTCGCATCGTCGGTTTCACGGGCATTGGCAATCACGCGAATTTCGCGGCCGGCTTGAATGGCATAGGCCTGAGCCACGCCGGCAAATTCACCGGCGATCGCCTCGAGTTCTTCCATCCGCTTAATGTATCGTTCCAGGGTCTCGCGACGAGCGCCTGGCCGCGACGCGCTGCAGGCGTCGGCCGTGGCCACGACCATGGTGTAGGGATATTCGGTAATGATTTCGTCGTGATGCCCAAAGGCGGCATGCACGACTTCGACCGACTCGCCATGTCGCTTGAGAATATCGGCCCCAATCTTGGGATGTCCGCCTTCCATGTCGTGATCGGCCGCTTTGCCAATGTCGTGCAACAAACCGCACCGACGGGCAAGCGTTCCGTCGAGACCGATCATTTCGGCAATCATCCCGGACAAGAAGGCAACTTCGATCGAGTGCCGCAACACGTTTTGGCTGTAACTGGTGCGGAAGTGCAGCCGCCCCAGCAATTCGACGATGCGCGCGGGCAAGCCCTGGATATCGACTTCCTGACAGGCCAGTTCGCCCTGCTTGCGGACAAACTCGTCGACTTCGGCATGGGTCTCCTGCACGACTTCCTCGATGCGTGAGGGATGGATGCGTCCGTCCGCAATGAGTTTGGCGAGCGCTATCCGCGCGACCTCGCGGCGGACCGGGTCAAAACCGCTCACGACCACCACGCCCGGTGTGTCGTCAATGATCACATCGACCCCCGTTTCCTTTTCAAAGGAGCGGATGTTCCGCCCTTCGCGACCGATAATGCGGCCTTTCATCTCATCGTTCGGAATACCGATGGTGCTGGTCGTGGATTCGGCCGTATGGGCGGCGGCATAGCGCTGCAAGGAAGTGAGCAGAATTTCCCGACCTTGCTCCTTACACTTTTCCTCCACCCGCTTGAGATGCTTCTGGACGAGCGCCTCCGGCTTCCTGGTTCAGTTCCTGCTGCAGCATGTCGAGCAGTTTCTTGGTGGCCTCTTCGCGGCTGAGCCCCGTCACCTCGTGCAGCGTCTGCCGCTGCATGTCGAGCAGCTTGGTAAGCTCCACATCCCGGCGTTCGGTTTCAGCCAGTTTTTCGGCCAAACGCCGCTGCGTTCCTTCAACGGCCCGTTCCTGCTTCGAAAGGCTCTCTGACTTCTGGTCCAGCAGGTCTTGTCGCTTGTCGAGCAATCGCTCGCGTTCGCGTAGTTCCTCCCGCGTCCGATTCATCTCCGCCTCGATCTCGGACTTTTGCTGGATCGTGGCTTCCTTGATTTCCAGCTCCGCCTCTTTCCGGCGGTTGGCGATATCGAGTTCCGCCTGCTTGACGATGGCCCGCGCCTCGGACTCGGCCTCCTTGCGGCGGAGACGATCAATCATCTTGATTGCCACTGCTCCCAAGATGACAGCAATCGGAATCAGAAGAATATAAATGATATTTTCTGGCACTTCGGCTCTCCGATTCTCTTCAAGCGGAATGCCGAGGGCGCGCGATTGATCGAACTCGGGCAGCAGAACTGCCGCCAGAAAGACAAGACGTTCGCGAGTCGAGCCCGCGGTTACGCAGCGGCAGCGGGCAAGACTCGGCGGCCTTGCTCCGGTTCACCCATCGGTTGCTTCGCGTCCCTGCCGACACCCCGTCGCGGGCATGACCAGAGCGCCAAAAAAGACACTCGGATGGCACTTCCAGCCGACCCCGCGACCGATGGATGCATGGCTTGGCGACACAGCAAGGATGAGTCAAATTCGGCCTGATCACGCAGTGCGGCACCGAATGACTTCCCTCACTTCGTCCACGATCACCGAACCCGTTTCCTTGCATTGCGCCACCGGGAACATTCGGCGGAACACGATGCCTGACCGATCCTGGCTGGGCCAGCCCGTCAGAAACCCGACGGTCAGGTGCCTGACCGCCAGACGCAACCATGCGCGAAAGAGAATCCACAAGAGCCGGAGAGCCGCCTCCCAGCGACGCGAGGCTTCATGGACCGTTTTACCGATACGTAACATCGTCTTGTTCAATCTTGGTTCGAACGGCATCGCGACACCGCGGAATCCCGACGGCACGCTTGTCATTCAGTCGTTTCGCGAAACGTAAATCTAAGGTTAAACTCACGTTAACGCCTGCGTTATCGTAGCAAAATCAGTTGACCCCTTGCAACGACCCTACGGCTGACTCGCTTGGACCAAGTGCCGCCCATGCCCCGATTTCCCGCGGCGAGCCTCCCGGCTCGCTTCCTCGGCTGTTGGCCGCCAAAGGCATGGAAGGACGTGACTGTCCTGGCCGCCGTCTCGGGTGGTCCGGACAGCGTGGCGATGTTGCGACTAATCCACGCGGCTGCGTGGGGAGTTCCCTGGCGCGGGACAGCTCATCGTGGCTCATTACAATCACGGCTGGCGGGGAGCCGACTCGAAGGGAGACGCGGACTTTGTGGTCCAGCTGGCCGCTGAATTGGGCTGTGCCTGTGAGGTCGGCGCGGCAAGCCTTACCAGGCCTCACCAGCTTGCCAGGCAAGCGGACCAGCAGGCGGCCCCCCCGTCGGAGGAATCCGCGCGGAACGAACGCCACGCTTTTTTCCGCGGCATGGCCGAGCGGTGGGGAGCCCGCTACATCGTGACGGCTCATACGGCCGACGATCGAAACGGAGACGATTCTGCACCGCATCCTGCGTGGTACGGGACTGCGGGGTCTGGCAGGTATGGTGCGCGTACGAGCCGTTTCGGAAACGGTGTCCATTGTCCGGCCCTTGCTCGAAGTCTCGCGAGCTGAGCTGATTGCCTATCTACGGGAAATCGGCCAGTCATATCGCGAGGACGACTCCAACGCCGACCTGCGTTACACGCGCAACCGCTTGCGGCATGAATTGCTGCCGCTCTTGCGGCAGACCTACAATCCGGCGGTGGATGCCGGGCTGCGACGGTTGGGCCAACTGGCCGCGGCGACGCAGGACGTGGTCGATGCCCAGGCAGCCCAGTTGTTCGAAGACGCGATTACGCTGGAGCCGAATGGCATGTCGATTGACCGGCGACTGGGGCAAGTCGCTGCGCCGCAGTTGGTTTGCGAGACGATTCAATTGGCATGGCGGGTCGTGGGTTGGCCCCAACAGGCGATGGGGATGCGAGAGTGGCAATTGCTGGGCGAGATGCTGGTCCGCGCGGTTCCGGAGCGAGCCATGCTACCCGGCAAAGTGGATGCCCGGGTGCAGGACGATCAGCTGCGGCTGGTGCGAATTAGTGCAGCATCCGTTTGCCTTGTGAAACGGCGATCCTGGCTCGCCGACCGCGGCTCGCCGCCACCGTTCAGCCGATTCCGTCAGCGAGCCGACGCGACTTGACCATCCGCGCGGCCAAGCACTACGATCCCCGGCAATCGGGGTTGGCAATGCCCTCCAGCGGACATCGTCCGATTCCCTGCCGCGATGGAGGACCAACGCGGGCGGGCGATACCGCGCACTCCCACAAGTTGCGTCGAGACACAAGGAAGCGTTCGATCGTTCAACGTGTGATTAACCTGTTCTGGTTCCTGATGACCTGGAGCCTGCTCATCACGACCGTCGCCGCGGTGCTGTGCGGGCTGTATCTTTACAATCGGGCCGACGAAGAAATTCGCAGCCACGTTGAATCGTTATTGGCGCGACAGTACCCCAGCCTCCAGGTTTCGGTGCGTTCCGCCCGCCTACTCGAATTGGAGGGATTCGAGATTGCGAACGTGGCCTTGGGGGAACCGTCGGCCACGGTACCTCTTGCCATTGCAGGTGAGGTGATGGTCCGCTGCAATCCGCGATTGGAAGAGTTGTTGCATGGCCGCATGGAGGTGCGGGAATTGATTGCCCGGCGGGTGGTCATTCGCTGTGCTCGGCATGCGGATGGCACGTGGAGTATTCGTCATCTGGCGAAGTTCCCCACCCTGGGTGGCAAATCGATTCCGATCGTGCGCCTGGAAAACAGCACGGTGGAGATCATCGACGAGAGCCAGAAGCCGCCGCGTCACTATTCGCTGCGGGACATCAACGCGGTCGTCACACCGCTCGGCTCGGCAGCCGATCCGGACGCGTCGGCCGGCGAGTTGGTCCTCCGCGTGGAGGCGTCGCTCAGCGGCGATCATTTACGCCGCACGACGATTCGTGGCACGATCAACCCGCGGCTCGGCAGTTGGGAGTTCTCGGGCGACAAGGTACGAGTCGATTTGTCGAGCACCTTTCGCGACGCCCTGCCGGTCAACATCGGCAGCCACCTGCAGGGGCTGGGAGACCTCACGGCTCGCTCGCTGTGTGGTTTTGAGCTGTCGTATGATCCCCGCCGACCTGCGGCTCTGCAGTACGCGATCAAGGGGACCATTCAAGATGGACGCTTCAGCGATCCGCGGCTCCCCTACCCCTTGACCGACTTAACGGCCCGTTTTGAGTGTCGCAATGACTCGACTCATATCGAGGAGATTCGCGGCCTGTATGGTGCGGCCAAGCTTGATTGTGCGATCCAGCGATCGGGGGGCAACCTGCCCACCACGGTCTCTGGCAAAGTCACGGATCTGGAAATCGATGAGTCCCTCGTCTCGCGATTGCCAGAGCAGATCCAATCGTCCTGGCGAACCTGCCGCCCTACCGGTCGGGTTGACGCGCAGTTTCATTTGCAAATCGCCGGAGACCAATGGCTGCCGTCGATCGAATTCGTCTGCCAGGATGTATCGCTCCGCTGGCACCAGTTTCCGTATCCCGTCCATCACAATCGTGGCCGCGTCTCGATTCGCCCCCACGAGTTGGCGGTGGACCTGGAAGGGGTGGCGGCGTCGGCAGCGATCCGCATCGCGGCGCACATTCGCGATCCTGGCCTGCACTGGCATGGCTGGGCCGAAGTCATTTCGCAGGGGACCGTGCCGATTGACGAGACGCTCCTCTCCGTCGGCTCGGAGGCCATGCAAGCGGTGGTGCGCCCGTTTGCGCCCTATGGCAATCTGTCTTTTGCCACGCGTTTTGAACTGCGCGACCGCGGACGCACCCTTGATGCGATCGGCCGATGTGCAGCTGGTGGGCTGTGCGATGCGTCATGAGGCATTTCCGTATCCATTACACAACGTGCATGGACAACTGGTCCTCCGCAACGAGAACTGGCAATTCAAGCAGATTCATGGTTTTAACGACAGCGGCGAGATCATCTGCAATGGTTTCTGGGACAGTCATCGAGACGGTGGCCGCCTGGAACTGACATTTCAGGGTACGAACATCCCGATCGAGAACGAGTTGCGAGACGCCCTCGATCCAACGGCCGCTGCGATGTGGGATCAATTACGTCCGCGGGGAACGATCGACCGCGCGGCGGCGACATTCCAGCTCGCTCCCGCCATCGACCATCAGGCATTGACGGTGCGTTTGGAAAAATGGCATCGGTCGGAGGTCGAAACAAATGACTCGTTATCCATCACCCCCGTCGCCTTTCCCTATCGCTTTGATGGCCTATCCGGAGCGGTCACGATCCGCGACGGTCGAGTGCAAATGGAAAACATTCGCGGCCACCACAATGATGTCCGGGTCCTCACGGGCGGTCATGCCACGACGGCCGCGGATGGTAGCTGGACGCTGGCGTTCGAAGGCCTCGTCGTCGATCGTTTGCGGCTCGACCGCGAGTTCCTGGGGGCCGCGCCTCCGCGGCTGAGTTCCGCCCTGGCAAGCCTCGACCTGAGCGGCCCGGCCGGCATGGAAGGCAGCCTGCTCCTCACGTTCGACGCGCGGAAACCGGAGGACGTGGTGACTCGCTGGAATCTCGATATTGATGTCGAAGACGCAACGCTGGGCAATGGCTTTGAATTGACGAATATCTCCGGAGGCATGCAATCCACGGGCATCGCCGACGCCACATCGGTATCAAGTCGCGGGGAACTGAATATCGACTCGCTCCTCTGGCGGGGCAAGCAGCTGACTTCAGTGCGCGGACCCCTCTGGTTCGACGGCAGCCGCATTCTGTTCGGCGCCTGGCGCTGCCCCGCGATACCAGCGATCCGCAGCCGCCGCGACGACTGACGGCGAAGGCGCACGGAGGCGTCTTGCAATGCGACGCGCAGATGATGCTCGATGAGGAAGGCAGCTTTGAGACCCGGATGGAGCTGGCCGGGGCCGACCTGGCGGCAATCCTCCGCGATTATGGCAATCCGCTGGGCAGGATCGACGGGCGGGCACATTCGTTTCTGACCTTGTCCGGGACTCGACAAGGCACGCACACTTGGCGCGGTCAGGGGGGCATTCGCCTCCGCGAAACCAATCTCTACGAGTTACCCATTGTGCTGTCGTTGCTGCGGACGCTCCGCACCGGCTCGACCGATCGCTCCGCCTTTGATGAGGCCGATATCGATTTCCGTTTGCAAGGCGAACATGCCTATCTGGACCACGTCGATCTCCGCGGCGACGCCCTCACCCTCAAGGGCATCGGGGAACTCAGCCGCGACCTTGACGTCAATATTAATTTCTATACGGTCGTCGGCCGCGAGGATTCGTACGTCGCCGCCGTGCGGCCCTTGCTGGGCATGGCCAGCCGCCGCATGCTCGTCGTGAAGGTCCGCGGCCCACTCGACCGGCCCGAAATGACACGTGAGGTGCTGCCCGGGCTGAATGAGTCGTTACAACAATGGTTCCCGGAAACGCCGCTGGCGCCCGCCGAATCGACCGTGGCGGCCGACGGCGACCGGCCCACTCCCCTGCCCCAGGCCCCGGAAAGCCCGTCCATTCAGCGGGCCGGATGGTGGTCACCACGCTGATCGTTGCGGAGAGCCTCGCATGCGACGTCGGATGTTACGCCAATTGATGAAATCCCCCACACTGGGACGGGTGGGCGGGCTGTGTTTAGCGTGGAGCATCCGTGCACTGATGGGTACGCTGAACTATCAAACCGTCTATTTGTCCCCGGGGACCGACCCCGCCGTCTGGGATCTGGGAACGCGGCGGTTCATTTATATTTTCTGGCACGAATACATCCTCTTCCCTTTCTACCTGCGTGGTCACAATAACGTGTGCATGTTGCTCAGCCAGAACAAGGACGCTGAGTTTCTAGCACACGCCACGCGCTATATGGGTTTCCAGTGCGTCCGCGGCTCGACCTTCAAGGGCGCCCGCACGGCGGTCCGCGGCTTGCTCCACGCGGGCGACCAATATCATCTCACCATGACCCCGGATGGGCCACGCGGACCACGTCGCCAGCTTTCCCAAGGCCCCGTCTATCTCGCCTCGAAATTGCAACTGCCCATCGTCGCCCTGGGATTCGGTTATGAGCGACCGCTCCGTGTGAACAGCTGGGATCGATTTGCGATTCCGCGTCCCTTTACGCGGGCCCGAGCCGTCTTCAGCGCTCCCATCCATGTCCCCGCCCAACTCGCGCCGGCGGAACTGGAACCACAACGACGGGCCGTTGAACGCATCCTCGACGATGTTACGGGACAGGCCGAGGCCTGGGCCGAATCGGGCGAGTCCCGGGAGGGGGCTCGGCACAGCTTTCGCCAACCGCGGAGGTCTTCCCGCGGCGCCGACGACGCGCAACACCGGGCCGCCTAGGGTCGGCGCCGATCCTCCATCGCCGCCATCGCACCAACCGCGCAGCCGAGGACGGCTACGCTACACAGACCGGCTCGTCGAGTATACTGTCGCGGGAAAGGAAGCCGACGGGATGGGAAATGAGCCACAACCGCTAACGGTCACGGAGTTGACGACCCAGCTGAAGGAATGCCTGCAGGCCGAATTTTCGGGGCTGTGGGTCATGGGCGAAATCAGTGATTTATCCCGCCCCCAATCGGGCCATGTTTATTTCACCCTCAAGGATGGAAACGCTCGTCTGAGCGCCGTCCTGTGGCGGAATGCGGCCGAGCGATTGCGATTTCCCCTGCAGGATGGGATGCAGGTCCTCTGCCTGGGAGGGATCGACGTCTACCCACCTCGTGGCAACTATCAGCTGGTCGTCAGGCAGCTCGAACCGCGGGGTGAAGGGGAACTCCAGCGAGCGCTCCGCCAACTCCAGGCCAGGCTGCAACGGGAAGGCCTGTTCGACGAGGCTCGGAAACGACCGCTGCCGCGGTTTCCTCAGCGGATCGCGGTCATCACCAGCCCGACCGGCGCGGCAGTTCGTGATTTTCTCGAGGTCGCCGGCCGACGGTGGACCAATACGCAGATCGTGATCCTCCCGGTTCGCGTCCAGGGAGTCGGTTGCGCGGAGGAGATTGCCGCGGCAATTCGTCTGGCCGAGCGCTGGCCGGTACGCTTCGATGTCCTGGTCGTGACGCGCGGCGGAGGCAGCATGGAGGACCTGTGGGGCTTTAATGAGGAAGCCGTCGTTCGCGCCATCTATCAGTCGTCGATTCCCGTGGTCTCCGCGGTAGGACATGAAATTGACGTCACCCTTGCCGATCTGGTGGCCGACGTTCGGGCACTGACTCCCAGTGAAGCCGCCGAACGCGTCTTGCCGGAAATGGCCGACGTGCTGGCAACCCTCGCGCACTTGCACGGCCGCATCACGACGGTGATCACCGCTCGTTGCCGGCAAGCCCGGCAACGCTTGGAATCGTTCGCGACACGTCCAGTGCTGCAGCGGCCCGAGGAACGGCTGTGGCTGCTTTCACAGCGGCTGGACGAACTCGACAAGCGGTGCCAATTGGCCGCGAGCCACTGCGTTGACGCCGCGCGACATGCGTTGGGGCGACTTGCCGGACGACTCGACGCGCTCAGCCCCCTGGCCGTCCTGCAGCGTGGCTATAGCATCACCCAGACGGCGAAGAACGATGTCGCTCGATCGATCCGTCAGCTTAGCGTCGGGGACGAGCTGCACACGAGATTGGCGGACGGACAAGTCGTCTCGACGATAGACCGAATCATTTCCCAACCACAGCGGACGCCGGATGGAAGAACCAAACCATCCTTCCGAACGTAAAACAGAGGAGTTTCTACATTGGCCAAGAAAGCAACCAAGAAAAAAGTGCCGGCCGACCCACTGGAGCCGGTTGATTTTGAACAGGCCATTCGGGAGTTGGAGCAGATTGTGGCGCAACTGGAAAGCGGCCAGCTGGGACTGGACCAATCGCTGGCCGAATATGAAGCCGGTGTCCAACGTCTCAAACAGTGTTATCGCTTGATCGAAAAGGCCGAGCGGCGGATCGCGCTGTTGCGACGCGTGGATGAGTCGGGCCAGCCCATACTGGAGGCGTTTGACGATTCGCAGGGGAGCCTGGAGGAGAAGGCACAAGCCCGCGGGGCACGCCGTTCGAGACCCGCGCGCGACGCCTCTCACGGTGGGGAGGGCGGCAAGAACAACGTAGACTCGGGACCGGGGCTCTTTTAGAATCAGGAAGGTCCGGAAATGGAATGCCGGACCTTGAATCACCTCGCGCAAGCCCTCGGCCCATTCCTGTATGGCATCCCTATTGTCGCACCAGCTACCCGACTCCATCCTGCACCTAGTCCCGGAAATTGACCGTGCGCTGGCCACTGCCATCGGGCCACGGGAAGGTTGCCCGCCACGGCTTCAGGCGGCGATGGCACACAGCTTGCTCGCCCCGGGAAAGCGTCTTCGCCCCCTGCTGGTGTTACTGGCGGCCCAGGCGTGCGGTTCCCCTCCTGACGGTGCCATGCCGGCGGCGTGTGCGGTCGAAATGGTGCATACCTACTCCCTCATCCACGATGACCTGCCGGCCATGGATGACGACGATTTGCGTCGCGGTCAGCCCAGCTGCCACGTGGCGTTCGACGAAGCCACTGCGATCCTGGCGGGGGACGCCCTGCTCACGCGAGCCTTCGAAGTTTTGGCCACCGAGCTGCGTCCCGCGGAAGTGGCGTTGGCGTGCTGCGCGACATTGTCCGCTGCCGCGGGGATGAGCAACATGGTGGGCGGACAGGCCGATGATCTGGACGGAAGCCGCGGAGCGGTTTCGTTGCCTAGGCTCGAGTCAATCCACCGCCGCAAGACAGGCGCGATGCTCGTTGCCGCACTGCGGATGGGTGGCATCATCGCGGAGGCCGATGATGATCAACTGCGACGACTGACCAAGACCGGCGAAAGTCTCGGGCTGGCCTTTCAGATCATCGACGATCTGCTGGATTGCGAGGGGGACGAATCGTCGCTGGGAAAGCGTACCATGAAAGACAGTCGTCGCAACAAGCTCACATTTCCCGGTGTCATGGGCATGGCGGCAAGCCGTGCGCGGGCGGATGACTTGACCCAAGCCGCCATTTCCGCCTTGGCGCCGTTCGGCGACGCCGGCAAGCCCCTGGTCGCCTTGGCCGCATACCTCCTGGACCGAAACCGATAAGCAGTCATGGCCATTGAACTTCTTCCACGTATCCATAGCCCCGCTGACCTGCGGCGGATGTCGCTGGCCGAGCAACGGCAGTTGGCCGACGAGATTCGAGAAGTGCTCTGTAATCTTGTCTCGACCCGCACTGCCCATTTTGCGTCCAACCTGGGCGTCGTCGAACTGTGCATCGCCTTGCATGCGGTGTTTGATTTCGAGGAAGACCGGCTGATCTGGGATACCGGACATCAGATTTATCCCCACAAGCTTGTGACGGGAAGGTATCCGCAATTTGGAACCATCCGCACGCGTGGTGGCCTGATGGGTTATCCCAATCCGCAGGAAAGCCCCTACGATTTGTTCATGACAGGGCATGCCGGTTGCAGCGTATCCACCGTGCTCGGCCTGAAGAGCGGCGACGACCTGATGGGACATCCCGAGCGCCGCGCCGTGGCGGTGATCGGAGACGGGGCTTTTCCTTCCGGTATCGTCTATGAAGCGCTCAACAACATCGGCGCACTCAAGAAGAACGTCCTTGTCATCTTGAATGACAATAAAATGTCCATCTGTCCCCGCGTCGGCGCCGTGGGACAGTATCTGGATCGGCTGCGAACCACGCCATTCTATACCGGCCTGAAAGAGGAGGTGGTCAACTTCCTCAACCGGGTGCCGGTCCTGGGCGATCCGACCGAGCGATTTCTGGTCCAGGTCAAGGAAGCGGTGAAGGCAGGCTTGCATGGGGGGATGCTGTTCGAGGAACTGGGATTGCGATACATCGGCCCCATCGATGGCCACGATCTGGCCATCCTCCGCAAGTACCTGAAGATGGTGCGTAATTTCGACGGCCCGGTGCTGCTGCATGTCGTCACGGAAAAGGGACACGGCTTTCGACCGGCCGCCGAAGATCCGGTTTTTTTTCATACGCCGCCAACCCTGCACGTCGAAGTCGATAAGGCGACACCGATTGGCAAGTCGTCCAGCAAGGCCTACACGCACTTCGCCCGCGATGCGATCCAGTCAGCCATGCAGCAAGACTCGCGCGTCACCGTGTTGACCGCCGCGATGTGCCAGGGGAATAAGCTGGAACCGCTGCGCGAGGCCTTTCCCGATCGGTTCTTCGATACCGGCATCTGCGAATCGCATACCGTGGCGTTCGCGGCAGGCCAAGCCAAGGCCGGCTTGCGACCCATTGTCGACATTTACAGCACGTTCCTGCAGCGAAGTTACGACCAGATTTTCCAGGAAGTCGCCCTGCAAAACTTACCGGTGATGTTCACCATGGATCGGGCCGGACTGACCGGGCCTGATGGGGCAACCCATCATGGCACTTACGATATTGGTTACCTGCGGATTCTTCCCCATCTGGTGGTGATGGCACCCGGCGATGCCCACGACTTGTCGGCCATGATCTCATTCGGCTTGAAACTCGACTGCGCCCACCGCCATTCGCTATCCCAAAACAACGGCACTTACCATTGAGGGTGAGCGGCAGCCCGTGGAGTTGGGGAAGGCGGAGCAATTGCGCGAGGGAGACGATGGAGCGATCATCTGCTACGGAACGCAACTGAAGGAATGCCTCGATGCGGCCGACAACCTCCGCGAGGAAGGATTGCAGGTTCGTGTGATCAACGCCCGCTTTGTCAAACCTCTCGATCGGGAAATGCTGCTGGCCGCCGTCAAAGAGTGCGGATTTGTCGTCGTCGTTGAGGAGGGTGCGCTGATGGGTGGCTTTGGCAGCGCCCTGCTCGAAGCGGCCGCCGAAGCGGGCTTGTCGGCCGCTCACGTCACTCGCCTGGGCATCCCGGACGAATTTGTGGAACATGGGGAACGAGCCGAATTGCTTGCCGATTTGAGGCTGGATTCCTTGGGCATCGCCCGCACCTGTCGCGCCGCCCAGCAGCAACATGTGAGCTAAGGTCATGGCCGAAGGTCGCCGCCGCCAATCGCACGACGCGCCCCTCCCTTGGGCCGATCGTGGAGCTGAGCTGCGGGTGGCCCTGATTTCGTCCGACCATGCGCGATTGACCGACGAGATCTGCCAGACAACACGAGCGGCCATCGAACAAGTCGCGGCACTGGTATTTGAGGATCTCAAGGGAGATGCGATGGATCGCCTGCGAGATTGCGAGGTCGATCTGGTCCTCGTCCTTGGCGGCGATGGTTCCATCCTGCGGGCTGCGCGGGGGATGGCAGATCGTCAATTGCCGGTGCTGGGCGTCAATCTTGGCAAACTTGGCTTTTTGGCCGACGTCTCGACCGAGGATGTCGCGCCAGCAATGCATGCGGTCCGCGACGGCGCTTGCCGATTGATCGATCACA
This sequence comes from uncultured Planctomycetaceae bacterium, assembly GCA_963700865.1. Lineage (GTDB taxonomy): Bacteria > Planctomycetota > Planctomycetia > Pirellulales > Pirellulaceae > CAVOGJ01. Next base: position 289,229 of record CAVOZC010000001.1, read on the forward strand.
TGATGTTTACCTGTGAAATATGGCGAGACGGCCAGTTTGTCTCGTCAACGCTCGGCCTGAATGAAACGGCCGTTTTGGGCGGCCCGCCTTACTCCATGATGGAGATTGATCTTTACGTTGACGGTGAATTGGCCACCACTTATAGTTGCGACGGCCTGATTGTGAGTACGCCTGTCGGCTCGACAGCACATGGTTTGTCGGCCGGTGGCCCCATCGTGCGTAAGGACCTGGAAGCGTTTGTGATCTTGCCAGTCAGTCCTCATACGTTGACCGTGCGTCCCGTCGTCGACGCGGCAGAGCGGATCCTGGAGATGGTCGTACAACATCCCCAGGAAATGACTTCCGTGGTCGTGGATGGTCAACTCATTCACCACGTGCGTGCGGAGGATCTGATGCGGATTCGCCGAGCCGAGCAGCGCTTTCGCATGATCCAGGTTCCCGGCCAGACTTACTACCGCACGTTGCGTGAAAAACTTGGCTGGGCGGGACGCATTGCCAATAAAAAACACGATCCATGACTTCCCTTGCAAGGATGCAACCCCATGACCATCAAACACGCTCTCATCGCCCTATCCGCTTGTTGCCTGTGGGCACCCGTGGCCGTCCACGGCCAGGATACCGACCAACCCGTCTCGATCGAATCTCAGCGGCTCGAAGCGCTCGCGCGGTCCACGGGACAATTGACCAGCCAAACCTACGGACTGGCATACCACTTCCAACCGGGCGAAACGGTCTACTACGAGGTGGTTCACCAATCGGCCGTCGAAACGAAGGTCGACGGGAATACGGAACGCGTGAAATCGCGGAGCAAATCGCTCAAGAAGTGGGAATTCTCGGATGCCACAAATGACGAACAGCTGGAATTTACCCACGGGGTCGACTACGTGAGCATGTGGTCGGAAATGTCGGGCCGTCAGGCGATCAAGTACGACAGCCGCACCGATCGGGAACCGCCAGCCGACTATGCGTCGGTAGCGGAAACCCTGGGCAAGCCGATCTCCACCGTCGTGGCGGATGCGCATGGCAAGATCCTGGATCGACATGACGAAGTAAAGCAAATCGACCGTGGCACCGGTGGCTTGCTCGCCCCTTTGCCACCAACCCCGATCGCCATCGGCACGGCGTGGACGACCCCCTCGGCCGTTAAGGTGCAACTGGGAGACGGCCGCTTTAAAACGATCAAGATTCAAATGAGATACGTCTTGGAGAAGGTGGCCACGGGGGTCGCGACGATTTCGATCACCACTCAAGTGCTGACGCCCGTCACCGACGCCCGCGTCAAATCGCAGTTGGTGCAGAAACTCTCCCAAGGCACGATGAAATTTGACATCGATGCCGGGCGAATGATTTCCAAGGAACTCCATTGGGATGAAACCGTGATCGGCTTCAATGGCGCCGAAAGCAACATGTCGTTCCTCGCGCAAATGACCGAGCGGTTAGTCTCTCCAGCGGATATCGCTCGGGGAGACACGGCGGCCCAACGATAGGAAGCGGGCGGATGGCAAACAGGCAGGCCCCGGCCATCGCAACGTCCTCCGGCTTGCCTGGCACCCAGCGGCCTGCGCCTGGCAAACAAGGTTGGTGGTTGATTCTCTTCGTGGCGGGCGCGCCGCTCTTGCTGGTGTGCAGTGACGGTCGCACACGAGCGCTGCTGGGGAATACCTTTCTCCTCAGCAGCCTCGTCGCCGCCATCAGCCTCCCCGCCGGCACGCTGCTGGCCTGGATCATCAGCCGCACCGATGCCCCCCTGCGACGACTCACCCTGAGGGTCTGCATCGGGCTCCTGTTCGTTCCGCTTTTTCTGCAGACCGCGGCGTGGGACGCGGGCTTTGGACTGCAAGGCTGGTTCCACGTGGGGGGCCGATTGGCGGCCGAGCCATTGCTGGCAGGTTGGCGGGGAGCCGTGTGGGTCCACGCGCTGGCCGCCATCCCCTGGGTCGTTTTGATCGTCTCTGTCGGGCTCCGACATATCCCGGCTGCCTGGGAAGATGCCGCCCTGCTCGACGCGCGGCCTGCTCGTGTGATGTGGCACATCGTGCTACCTCAGTTGACAAACGCGCTCTGCGTCGCCGTCTTGTGGGTCTTCGTCACCACCGCGGGCGAGATCACAGTCACCGATATCTTTGGAGTCCGAACCTATGCCGAAGAAATCTATATCGGCTTTGCCCGCGGCGCGGCGGAGGAGACGGTTGCGAACGGATATCCTCGCACTTGGGTCGGCAGCCTTCTGATCGCGTGGCTCACGTGCGGCGCCGTGGCCGTCCTGGATGGGCTGGCAACCTCCGACCAACCTTCTTCGGCCACGGCACCTCGACGTTATCGGCTGGGACCGCGCCGCTGGTGGTGGGGTGTCGCACTCGCCGCCATCCTGTTGCTGCTGGTGGCAATTCCCTTGGCGAATTTGATCTACAAGCTGGGAATCGTCGTGCTCCAAATTGGCGATGAACGGCAACGCCACTGGAGCCTCTGGAAGGCGGGTCAGCTCCTGCTGGCGGCTCCTTTCAGTTTCCGCGAAGAACTTGGCTGGACGTTGGCCATTGCGCAATTGGCCGCCGCGGCGGCCCTCGGGGTGGCCGTTCCCGCCGCTTGGTGGGCGATCCGCTCCCGCATGGGTCGGATCTGTGTCTCGGCATTGGTTGGTTTGACCCTCGCCATTCCCGGGCCGTTGCTAGGTATCGGTATCATTCAAGTCTTGAATCAACCCGATGTGCGCTGGCTGCGCTTCTTGTATGACCAGTCGATCACGGCACCGTGGTTGGCCCTCTGCATCCGCGGCTGGCCCATCGCGACGCTGATCTTGTGGCAAGCATTCCGCACCGTGGCTCGACCCCTGCTGGAGAGCGCGCGGCTGGAAGGCGCCGGCGTCGCGAGGCAGCTTCTGTGGGTCGTGTTGCCCAGTCGCGGGGCGGCTATCGTCGGCGCCTGGTTTGTGACGCTCGCCGTCGCCGCCGGCGAGTTGACGGCCAGTATTCTCGTGGTACCACCAGGTGTCACGACCATCTCGATCCGCATGTTTGGCTTGGTGCATTACGGTGTCGAGGACCGACTGGCAGCATTATGTTTGTGGGCCATCGCCGCGTTCGCGACCGTCGGCATGACGAGCATGTGGCTACTGCGTCCCTGGTCAGGAGAGGAAACGCTATGGGAGTGATTCGCGCGCGCGTGGCGACTGCTGCCTTCTTTGTATGGGGAACCATCGGCGTCGCCACCAGTGGCGGAATGGATTATGTCAACATCGAGCGCGAGGGACAGCTTTCCTTTCTCGCGGGCCGGGTGGAGATCGAAGCCGAGGACGGCGGGCTGCTACTGCTGGAGCGAGACGGTACCCTCTGGGCCATCCAGCCGGAGGAGATTCAATCCCGCCGCAGCGACGACGCACCCTTTGCCACCTTGACTCGCGGCGAGGCGACCGAGCGGGCAATGGCCACCCTGCCGGAAGGTTTCTCGGCCTTCGAAACGGCCCACTATGTCATTCTGCACGACACGTCGAAGCCGTATGCGGAATGGGTGGCTAGTCTCTATGAACGCCTGTATCGCGGTTTCTACAATTATTGGGACAGTCGCGGATTGAAGTTGACCGAGCCCACCCTGCCGCTGCTGGCCGTCATCTTCGCCGACCCGGCCGTCTACGCCGCAAGAAGCCAGGGCGAGCTGGGAGCCGCTGCGGCATCCATCGTCGGTTACTACAGTCTGCGTACCAATCGCATGACGACCTTTGATCTGACCGGACAGCGCGAACTGGAACTGCCAAAGCGTCCCCGCACGGCCCAAGTGATTAATCAAGTGCTGGCTCAACCCGAGGCAGAGGCCCTGGTGGCCACAATCATCCACGAGGCCACGCACCAGTTGGCATATAATAGCGGCTTGCAAACGCGGTATGCCGACAATCCGCTCTGGTTGAGCGAGGGGCTGGCCATTTACTTTGAAACGCCCGACTTGCGAAATTCGCGGGGCTGGCGGAACATCGGCAAGGTCCATCGAGATCGACTGGAGACACTCCAGCCCTCCCTCTCCCGCCGCGAAGCGCCAGCCCTGTCGCGGTTACTCACGGACGACGCCTACTTACGAAATGCCGATACCGCGAAAGAAGCCTATGCCCAGGCGTGGGGGCTGTGCTTTTTCCTGTCCAAACGCAAGACCGAGGCATTCACGGCCTATCTGTCCGAGTTAGCCCAACTGGCTCCGCTGGTCACGACGACCGCTACCGAACGGCTGGCAACTTTTCGCAAGCATTTTGGCGAGCTGGACGAGCTGGAGCGGGAATTCGTCCGCTACATGCGGTCGATCCGTTAACCGGCCCTGGCCGACGTCGAGCGCTGGCAAGCGCCCCGCCGGACGCCCGCTGGTTCGCCGCGTCACCCCAGCAGTCGCTGCTCGACGCGGCGCACCGCATCGAGCACGGCACAATCTTGATCCATCAAGCGGATCCGTGCGTCGACGTCCATCCACTGAGCCACTTTCTTGGTCGCGGAAATCACGGTGGCGTGGCTACGGCTGCCAAAATGATCACCAATTTCGCTCAACCCGACCCGCGTGTATTTACGTGCTAACCACATGGCGAGCATCCGAGGTTGGCTGTGCTTGCGGGATTTGCTCGCGGAACGAAGATGCGTCGTGGTCACCTCAAAGACACTGCACACGGCCTGCTCGACTTCCGCCAGACCCACGGAGCGGACGTTCCCGCGAAACAGGTCTTCCAGGGCCTTCGCCGCCAAGGCTTCATGGACGACCGGGCAATTCCAGGCCAGGCAGGCCGCATGCAACCGGTTGACCGCGCCCAGCAACTTGCGTACATCCCCGACCAACCGCTCCGCAATGGAAGCGACCACCGTCGCGGGCAACTGCAGGCCACGCTGCCGCGCCGCATCCTCGATGATCTGTCGACGAGCCCCTTCGCCCGGGGCTTCCACGCGCACGACCAATCCGCCCGTCAACCGCGTGGCAAGTTCCGATCCCAGTCCGGAGAGTTCGGCGGGGGAGCCGTCCGCGGTCAAGACGATTTGCCCACCCTCTTGAGCCACCTCGTCGATCGTATGTTGCAACTCAACGATCGTGGCGCACTTACCAGCCAGGAACTGAATGTCCTCGATCACCAGCAAGTCGACTTTCCGATAACGGCGGCGAAAACTGGGCATCCCGGAACCGTTTAAGGCTTGCAGGAAGTAAGTCGTGAATTGCTCGGCCGTCAGATACACACAACGGGGACCGTTCGACCGACGACGAACGCGGCTCCAGATACCCTGTGCCAGATGAGACTTGCCGATCCCCGTGGCGCCGTAGAGAAAGAGCGGAGACACCGAACCCAGATTGCCAGCCACCATCTCCGCGGCCGCCATCGCGACCTGGTTCATCGAGCCACTGACGAACGTCTCCAACTTAGCGAACTTCTTCCGCGACGAACCGTGCGGCCGCGGAGTGGCGCCTTCTGCATCGACACCAGACTTCAACGATGGCGCCGCCGCGGCTCGGTCCGCGGAAGCGTCAGTCGACGTGCCGGAGATGTCGCCTGCGGACGTGTTACTCGTCGATGGCTCCTCCGTCACGGCCGCCGACTCGACAGCTACCAGCGGCATCAGGTGGAACTCAACGCGGGCGTCACATCCCAATACCGCCTGACATGCCGACTCGATCTCCGACCGCATGCTGGTCCGCATTCTGCCCAACGTAAAACTCGTACCGGTCGCGATGCGAACAGCGGTCCCCTCCAATGTAATTTGAGCGCCACGAAACCACAGCTCGAAACGATCTTGGCCAACGCCTTCGGCGATCGCCAGTCTCAGAGCGTTCACGATGTCCGTATCGTGGTGGTTCACTTAACCTCTTCCTGAGCGCACACCGCGACCGGTAGCGATGAAGTCGTAGCTTCGATCAACGGGCCACCGTCGACGGCGATTCCGGGACGAGAATCGCACTTCTCGTAAAAAAACTTTCCCAACGTGCCGACCGCGACGGACGGCGAATTCACAAAACCTTAACTGCGAGTCGCCGATTTTATAGACGCTGCACACGCATGTCAAACCGTCCCCCAGCCACCCGTGCAAAGTTTTCTTGCTCCAGACTTTTCTGCGTCCGGGAAGCCACAAATCACCGTAAGAAATGCGACCCGCTGGGAGCGTCGACCACGAAAAAAACATTTTTTCACAGGCGCTCCATTCGTGGAAAACTTGTCGACGAATTAGGACCCAGTCACGCTGGTCAACGGCTCGGCGACGTAAGTTGTTATCACCACGAGGGAAAGCGTGCCCCTGGAAAACCGACCGCTACGACAGGTATTCGTCAGCCCCACTTCACCTGACAAAATGCGCAAATTAGTCGGAGGCTTGACATCCTGGCCCGCATCGTACTCTTCGGCTTCCGCGGAGCCTTCGGTTGCCGCGCCGGTTAACCGATAGATTTCGCCAACAATTGCTGACGCGCATAACGTGTAAAACCGGCCTCACGATAGAGACGCACGGCCGGAAGATTCGCCGCATCGACGGCCAGTACCATGCGTCGACAACCACGGGCTTCCGTCAGTCGCTGGGCATAATCGACAAGTCGCCGCCCCCAGCCCCTACCTCGATGATTCCGCACAACTCCCAAATACGCGATCTCCAATTGCTCGAGACTCTCGTCCTCCGAAACGAATAAACAACCGATCTCGTTCCCTTCCGACGAAACGCGAAACCAATGATGGATCAGGTCCGGTCGCGTATCGCGATAACTGCGGAGAACGTCGTCGGCCCGCAACAGGTGACACAGTGGTCGACAGTCGAGAGTTTCCTCGTAGGTGCGTTGCACGAGTTGGGCGAGGGAATCGATGTCATCGGTGAGAACCGGTTGAAAGCTCAACGAAACGTCCGCGGCTGTTCTCCGCTTCGCCGATGCACTCGACCAGACCAGCGATTCAATCGTGGTAATGTGTACCAGGCCTAACGGCTGGAGCGAGCGAATCGCCTCTTCATCCTCCGCCGCCACCAGCGCTCGCGCCAGCCGTGCCTGTCTTTGCTGAAGAAATTGATCGGCCGCCACTGTCAGCGGCGTCAGCGCAGCTGCGTGCTCACAGCGAGGCGGCCAGACGGCAATGACGCCCGGCATCAGCTCCTGCAGCCAAATCGCTCCCACCAATCGCTCGGCGGTATCGCGAGCCACAAATAACCCCGGTCCAGGATCCTCGGGCCAATCGGATCGACTGGCGACGCCCAGCACGAGGCTCATGCCAGGCTCACGATCCTGCCTCGTGGCTCGCGTGACGCAAATCGGCCCCAGGGCGGGACCTGCGGCTGATCATCAATGTTCATGGGGCGCAACCTACACCACCGGGTCGAACCCGTCACCCAGGTTGGCGAGGAGCCATGCGGGGCGGTCCCTGCGTCGGGGCGAAGCCCACGGTCGAGGGAAACGCGGTGGATGGCGGCGCGAACATGGGCTGGGGAGCGGTCAAGTTAGCCGTCGGCGGACTGCCGGTGGGACGCGGCGGGACCGCCGGTGTCCCTCGCGCGGGCGTGTACACAAGACGCGCGCCAGGCTGCGGTGCCGTCCCGGTGAGTTGTCTGGCCTCCGGATCGGCGGTCGTCGCCGGCCGTTGTCCGGGAACCCAACGCTTCGCCTTGGCATCGTCCCGGAGGATGGCGACGAATTCACGGCTGAGCCGTCGGTCCGTTCCGGGACGATTAAGTTCCAGTTGGATCGAGTATCTCCGCAGCGGCTCCGATTCGCGAATCACAGGGGCCTGCCGAATGCGCAAGGCGCGTCATGATCGTGTCGAGCTGAGTCGCGTCACCCGTCAGGAACAGGCCCCCGCCCAACGACGGGACCGCTTGCAACTGATACTGCGACTGGACGACGCGAATCAGATAGCGGGGATCGCCGGTCGAGCCTTGAAAATCGATCCGTTGCAGCAATCGGTCGCGATCAAAGTAATAGCTGAGCGAACCCGCCAGATCATACGGCTCCGTGCCGCTTACCAACGGAACACGCATCCCGGCCAAATCCCCCCGGAGCAAATCGGCCGAAACGCGAGGCCAATGATACGTGATCCAGTCGGGCTGAATATTGAAATGAAACAACTCCTCCAGCCGCGGCAGCGGAACGGCAGCCGGTTCCGTTGGCAAAGCCAGATCGGTGGTCGGCAATGGCTGCGCGACCGATTGGTTGCCGTTCCCATTGTCCGGGACGTCAGGTGCTCCCCAAGTCCGCACGGTGACCCATCCCTCCGCGTCCGGCGGACCGACGCCGGACGAGTCGACCGCGTCCGGCGGTGGGCTGACGCCTGGCGGATAGAAAGGCCGGGGATACGGCGACGAGGCTTGGTCGGAGGAAGGTGACGACGGGGCCGGCGGCGGGACGACCGAGGAGGACGCCACATCTTGTGCAGGATAGGGCAAGAGGGCACTTTGATCCGACATGCCGCGGGTGGTCGACACGATCGTGCGGTCTTGCGGCTGCCGCGCATTACCCGCCGCTGCCATGTCGGTCGGAACGCGATCAAGGCTGCTGGCCGTCGGTAGGGGACTAACCGCAGCGATCGGGTACGGCTCGCGTCCCGCCTCGGCCCCCCACAGGCTGTCCCACCAGCGGGTTTCGTAGCGTCCGGTTTGCTGGTCGACGGGTCGGTCAGAAAGGAAGTAGGGAGTCGCAAACGCCACGACGATTGCGAGGATCAGGAAGATGCCACGGCCAAACATTGGATGAAGATCTCCACATGTGTCGTTTCGCACTCCCTTGTCTGGTCTACAATCCTGCAGTATCCAGCTTCGGTTGAATTCCCCTGGCCGCATCACAGTTCGCGACCAGGCCCCCATGACCCTTGCGACTGCCACGCCTCCCGTGAACCCTACATCTCGCACGACAGCGGCCAGCCAGGAAGATCTGAAGTGGCTGATCAGTCCCGCGGCCGCTGAGTTCCTGCAACTCGCCGGTGCGGGCGCCGCATCGCCGGCGCTCGTCGCTCGCCTGCGACGCCAGCTTTCCGAAGCGCGCGCGCAGTTGGTACTTCAACTGGCGCTGACGCGCGAACAGGGCTCGGGGAAAATTTGTCCGCGCCAGCGAGATGTTCTTCGATCCACTCCGCTTCGAACAAGCAACCAGTGAGGGACTCGCTCGATACAAGGCGTCCCTTGGGCCGGCCGGTCCGATCGCGGATCTCTGTTGCGGCATGGGCGGCGATCTGCTGGGATTGGCGAGGCACCACACGGTCACCGGCGTGGACTTCGACCCCGGCTGCTGCCTCTTCGCCCAAGCCAATGCGGGGGTCAATCAACTTCCGCGCGTCACCATTCAGTGCGCCGACGCGTGCCATTTTCCCGTCGGCAAATTTTCCGCCTGGCATATCGACCCGGATCGACGTCCGGCGAAGAAGCGCACGATCGATGTGGCGGCTCATCAACCGCCTCTGTCAGCACTCGAGCTGCTGCTCCAGGCCAATCCTCATGGAGCCATAAAACTCGCGCCGGCGGCCAGCCCCCCGGAACCCTGGATGGAACGGGCCGAATTATGCTGGTTGGGAGAACAGCGCGAGTGCAAGCAATTGTTCGTCTGCTTCGGAGACTGGGCCACGTCACCCGGGTCCCGATCAGCGATCCTCGTTGCCGAACATGGTGAACAACTCGGCCGATGGGTCGGTGAGGCCGATGCAATCGCAACCTTATGTGAGCACCCGTCGGAATTTGTTTTCGAACCGCATGCCGCCATTCGAGCCGCTGGGCTGGCTGGTGCCGTTGCCTGTCAGCGCGGGTGGCAGCAACTGGCAAGCGGCATCCGCTATTTCACTGGCCCCGCGGCTTGCCGCGAACCGGGCATCCGCTGCTGTCGACGGATCGAGCAGCTAGCTTATGATCGAAAACGGGTGAAAGCCGCGCTCGCCGCCCGACGCCTGGGGCGGCTGGAAATCAAGACCCATCACTCGGGGCTCGATCCGGCCATGGAACAGCGGCGGTTGAAGGTCGCCGGCGACGAACGGGCCACGTTGTTTATCTATCCGCGAAACGATCGCTTGCAGTGCCTCATCACCGAAGACGTCGCCTGAAAGAGTGCCTGCGGAACGGCCCCTGCCCTACGATGCAAGCACCCGGCCCCTGACAGGGCCGGTTCGCCTTGGCAAGCGGGGTGGTCGTCTGCTACCCTTCGCGGCCGACCGGTTGGACAGGTCTTCTTCTCCCAGCACGCCGCACTACCATGGCCATTTCCCCCCAGCGTATCCTGCCATCGTCGCGTGTCGCGATCTTCGTGCTCCTCCTGCTCTATCCGTGCTGGAGCGGGTGCGTGGGTCTTCCTCAGGGTCCATCGCTCTTCCGCAAGCCGCCACCAGCGTACAAAGCCCAGTACAAAACGCCCACCGCGCGTGTCGCCGAGCTCCAGCAGCTCGCTGAGCAGGCTGCCAATTTAACCGCGGAGGAGCAGCGAAATGTCTGTGGCAACCTGCAGCAGGACTACGCGGCGACCAGCGATCCGATCCTGCGGAGAGAGATTGTGAAGACGCTCGGGGCGATGTCCGATGAAGCGGCCAATGTGGGGCTTCATCAGGCCGCCGAAGCGGACGATCCCCTGGTAAGGATGGCATCGGTGGCCGGTTGGAGCCGTCGCCGCGGTCCCGAAGCCGAGGCCGTGTTGGGAAGTCTGCTCACCAATGATCCCAATGTTGACGTCCGACTGGCCGCTGCCCGGGCCCTGGCGGGTTTTTCCACACCCGGTGCCGGACAGTATCTGGCGCAGGTCCTGAAGGATCGGAATCCGGCCGTGCAATTGGCCGCCATGCAGTCCCTCAGGTCGGTCACCGGACTGGACCTGGGTAACGACGTGAATCAGTGGATCGCCCATGCCGCGACCGCCCCGTCGTCCGCGGGTGACGCTAACCGGCGGCCGCAAACGGCCCGGCCCACGACCGGCACGCCCGTGCAGCGTTGATTGAGAAGCGCGATGCAGGCCGAGGTGCCAGCAGCGCTCGCACCGCTACCGTTTTCCCCATCGCCACTCGCCGCATTCCCTCCGCAACCGGCAGAGTTTACCGGGGCACCTCGATCGCGCGGCAAACCCCCTCATTGGCAAAAGGGTACATCAATTTGCCCGGCCCAGATCCCGATACCATCGCTACGACGCCATGTGAGCACGAGACGGGAAAGCATCCCGGAAGTTCCGCGGCACGGAAGTCCCATCAGCGGCGTCGTGATGGGTGGGGATCATTAAGCCGCATCGCAGTCGCAACGTTTCGCGATCCGGATCGAAAGCTTGGCAACCCTGGCACACGCGCACATGTTTCGAAAAATCATTTTGGGGATCGTCGGCGTTACGTCCTGCGTCCTTTGCGGTTGGGCACTCCTGATCGATCCAACACCGTCGCCGCGGCCGCCGCGCACGCTCCCGGAATCGTGGCAACGATGTCAGCGGGAGTCCGTGACGAGTGATGCCGCGATTCAACTGGTGGAATATCTCGAAGAAGTGGACGAGCCACTCTCGCTCTCGATCCCCGCCGGTCATGGGGACGCCGGCACACAGGAACCGCGCCAGGGCGTGCCGGCCACGCTGCGGCTGCGGGAACCCCGGCAGCTCCCCTCACCAACCGCCGTGGTCGTTGACCTGACGGACCTGCCGGCCAGTCTGACAGACGTACAGCCGGTGTCCGCCAACGCCGACGCGAGTCAGCAAGCCGACTCGGCGGCAAAGCCAGCCAGCGGCTCGACGCTCCGCCGCAATTCGGCGATCGCCGCCAGGATTGGTGCTCACGCCCAAGAACGCGCGGCGGAAGACGCGCTGCCGGAGAACGAGGGCCCCCGCTTGCGGCCACCGACCTCGACACACGAACCGCCGCCGGAAACGGGGCTGACCTTTGACGCGGAGGATTCGGGAGACGACGACGGCGAGCCTCGGATTTGGAACATCCAGATTCCCGATCCATCTCCCCGTACCGCTTCCCGCCGACTGGGAATTTCCACAAAGACCGCCGACAAGCGGCCGGACGCCAGACGCACGCGATCCGGGGCTGCGGACCGAGACGCGGTGGGCGAGTCATTGCCACCGGTCGTGCGAGGTTCGCTGGGTGACCCCTGGCACGTCCAGCCCGAAGCACCACTTTCGCCCAGCCAGCAGGCGCGGCGGCAGCGAATTCGCCAGTGTCTGGAGTTTTATTACAATCGCCAATTGAACACCGTGGACGACAGTCCGTGGTCCATGATGCACCATATGATCGCCTGGGGCCGCGACTCGCTGATCTGGTCGGGCCCGGTCGGACAGAGCAAGCGGGTCAGCTGCATCGGTTGGCTCTGCGCAAACGGCCTATGTGAAGGCGAACGGTTGCTCTATGCGCGTGACGGAAAACTCTACGCACGCATGGGCCCTGGGCTGCAGGGACATCCGGGACAGTTCCTGGCCATGTTGGCCCAGGCGCGGGTTCCCGCGGATCAACCCCTGCGGGTGGACGGGCAAATGTTCAAGGTTCAAGACCTGGTTGAGCAAGAAAAGGCTGCCTGCCGACCCAATACGGAGCTGACGTTCCGGCTGATCGGCATCACGCACTATCTGGGCACCCAGGCCGCGTGGGAGAGCTCCAATCAGGAGCCATGGGACGTCCCGCGACTGATCCGTGAAGAAATCAAACAACCGATTAACGGCGTGACGTGCGGTGGGACGCACCGGCTGATGGGGTTGAGTTATGCCGTTCGCAAGCGGCAGCAAGAGGGGCTGCCGGTCGACGGTCAGTTCGCTCGAGCCGAGAAGTATACGGCCGACTATCGCGACTATACCTTCGCCGGCCAGAATCGCGATGGCAGCTTCAGCTCGGACTTCTGGAGGAGTCGTGGCAACTGGGGCGACATGGACCGCAAGTTAAAAACCACGGGCCATATGCTCGAGTGGATGGTCTTTTCCACCCCGCATGACGAATTGGAGGATCCGCGGCTGGTGTCGGCCGTGGACTATCTTACGATGCTCTTGATGAGCAATCGCTACTATGACTGGGGCAAAGGCCCACTGGGTCACGCGATTCGGGCCTTGTCACTCTATGACGAGCGGGTCTTTGGTGGCATCCCGGGGCAGCGAGACTTGCAGCTGGCCAAGACGCCGCCCCGCATCCAGCCCAAAGGGGGCGATGCATCGTCTCGTTCCTCGACGTCGACACCCAAACCGACGCCCCGCCGCTCGATGCTCTTTCGTCGCTCGCGTTAACGCCCGCCGCGACGCTGTGGTCGGCCGGGCACCCGTTGGGCTGCGCAAGCTCAATTCTCTCGGTTGCCCTGTCGGGTCTCCATCCGTACATTAGACGAGCGGTCGCAGTACGAGGCTCGGCGCATGGTTTCCCCGGCGCGTGCCATCGCCGCGCGCATCGCCGTCGTAGGTTCCCACCACCCACGCCCGACCCACAGAGCCGCGTCCATGGCCAAGCATCGTGACCTTTCCGAACAATTCAAGACCATGTTCGGCCTGGCCGTGCAATTGGCCAAGGTCTCTGAGGCAGATGCCCTCCTCGTGTGGGTGGAAGGCGCCATTGATTGGGCCGAGTTACGGGGTCGCGGGAGACATGACGCTGGTGGTGGCAGCCGATGAAAGCCGGCACCTCTTGGGGGCCGTGGACCATGGCTTGGACGTGGTACTCGTTGATACCATGGACGCGCCGGTCAATGAGCGGCTCAGCCAGGCCTTGTTGGAGAGCATCGCGGAAGAAATTCTGTCGGCCGGTGCGTCGGTGATTGCCATCTACAGTGCCTTCGACCCTAACAAGATCGACTCGGTAAGCTACATCGAGCTGAATGAGCACCTGGGACGACTCACCTCCCGCGATCTCCGCCAGCTGGGCGACAGCGTTCCCCTGGAAACCCTGAAAGCCGTGGTGGACCTGGCAGTCGAAATTGGCCGCGAAGGTCGCGAGGGAAAGCACGTCGGTACGCTCTTCGTAATCGGCGACTCGCGGCGCGTCCTGGGCTCTTGCCATGCGGTGGGATTCGACCCGGTCAAAGGCTACAAGCGGGGCGAGCGCAATCTCCGGGACACGAAGACGCGCGAGGCGGTTAAGGAAATCGCCGTGCTTGACGGAGCCTTTGTGATCGGTCCGGACGGTACCATCGAAGCCTCATGTCAGTTGATCGAAACCGCCGACGCCAACGTGACACTATCCAAAGGTCTGGGGACCCGGCACTGGGCAGCCGCCGTGATCACCAAAAAGACGTCCGCGATTGCCGTCACCGTGAGCGAGTCGGGAGGCACAATTCGCATCTTCCAGAATGGCGAAGTCATGCTCCGCGTGGAACCGTTCCGACGGGCCATGAAGTGGAAAACCGACGGCGCCGAATCGCTCGGCGGCGTCACCGACTGATCGCCAGGACGGACGTCGGCGGGACGACCTCCCTCGGGCACTTCCGAGGCTTGGTCCGTGCTCTCGGCTGGAATGGCCACTAGAGATTGTTGCCAGGCATCCGGCAGCTTACAATGGAGGTGTACCGCGACGGTTGACGTTGTTCTCTTGAAACGCCGCTGGCACCATTTCTGGCGTTCGCGACGCTTCCCGCGTGGTATCCTTGCTGGGAGCCTGCACCCCATGACGACACAGTTACCGTCGCCCGAAGAAGAGATCATCCGGCTCTTGAATTTCGTGACGAGAACCGAAGCCTCGGACCTGCATCTCAAGGTCGGTTACGCCCCCTATGTGCGACTGGGGGGAGCCTTGCGGATGGTCGACTCGCCGCCGATGCCCAACACGGAATATGTCGAAGCGATGCTCGGCTACTTGATGCCTCCCAGTCGTCGTGGCGAGTACGACGAAAAGGGGTCGTTGGATTTCTCCGCACAGGCCGAATCGGGCGATCGCTTTCGCATCAATGTCTTTCGCTCCACCGGCGAGATGCACGTGGCGATCCGCCGCGTGCAGGCGAAAATCCCCAGCTTCGAGGAGCTGCACCTGCCGCCGATCTACGAGAAAGTCACGATGCAGGCCCAGCGGGGACTGGTGCTGGTGTGCGGCATCACGGGATCGGGAAAAAGTTCCACGCTGGCCGCCATGCTGGATAACATCAACGCGCATCGGGGCCTGCACATTATCACCATCGAAGACCCGATTGAATTCCATTTCCGACCCAAGAAATCGATCATTTCGCAGCGGGAGATCGGGCTGGATGTCCACAGTTTTTCCGACGCGCTGCGGTATGTTGTCCGTCAGGACCCCGACTGCATTCTGATCGGCGAGTTGCGCGATCGCGAGACCATGCTGGCCGCCATTCAGGCGGCCGAGACGGGGCACCTCGTGCTGGGCTCGCTGCACTGCAGCGACGCGCAACAAAGTCTGACGCGCATCCTCGAGTTCTTTCCCCGCGACGAGCACCATTTCGTCCGCTCCTCGCTGACGACCAGCCTGGCAGCCATCATGGTCCAGCGTCTGGTCAAAGGCGTGGAAGAAGGCAGTCGGTATCCCGTCACCGAAGTCTTGCTGATGAATGGCACGGTCAGCGACAAGATCTTGCACGAAGAGGACGAAGACATCCCGGCTATTCTCAGCCAGTGCCACGAAGAAGGGATGCGATCGTTTAACTATTCCCTGTGTGAACTGGTCAATGCCGACAAAATCAGTCGCGAAACGGCCCTCGAGACGGCTCCCAACCGCGAGGCGTTGATCGCCGCCCTCAAAGGCATCGATACGGCCAGCTCCGGCATCCTGTCCCGCGTGCGGGGATAATCCCCGTGGGTGGAACTTGACCGTCACATTTACCTCTCGCTCTACGAGAGGCCAACCGCGTTTCTCTGGAACCGGGCCTTGAGCAGCGACAACGGGGATGGCGAGATTCCGCAACGTGCACTGTGCGGATAATGTGCCTCCTGTGACAGAAAGCACATTTGAGCACTCTGCCCGTGTCACGGACGGCTGCCGCGACCCTGAACCCGGCCACAACGCCAACGGCGCGTGGTTTGCTCTATTTGGCCTCATAGACGTGAGTATGCCAATGGCTCCTGATGACGGGTGATTCGATGATCCGCAAGACCACGCCGACTCCCGAACTAACGCAGAGCTTAGCTGATTTAGCCAAGCATGCGGGTGGCCTGCAAGACGAGCCCTACGGCGCACAAATCGCGTTGGCGCAGGCCTGTCTGCGGGGTGTTTCGCAGACGGCCACGGAGTGGGTGGATGCCTGCTGCCGCGCCAAGGAACTCGAGCCGGGCAACCGAGTGCGGGCCGAGGAGGTATTACTCGGCCCAATGATCGTGGCTCGTCATTTACGGCTAATTGCCCAAACCCTGAAAGACCTCAACCGTTTTGGCATCCCGCGGATTCCGGGCAAGGTCTCGCTAGGGCGATCGGGACAGCTGGAGGTGCCGGTCTTTCCGGTGAGCCGCATGTGCGACCGTTTGGCGTTTCCAGGATTCCACGCACATGCGCGGCTGCAGCCAAAGATGACGCAGGAGTCCATGTTTGAAAATTCTCTGCCGAGTCACGATCGCAGGATATCCCACGTCACGGTAGTGTTAGGCGCGGGAAACGCATCGTCGATTCCCGCAACTGACGTAATGGGGAAGATCTTCCAACACAATCAGGCAGTGTTGCTCAAGTTGAGCCCCGTCAATGAATATCTTCGTCCGATCTTCGAACAGGCATTCAAGCCATTGATTGACCGCGGCTACCTGCACATCGTATGTGGAGGAGCCGCTATCGGTGCGGATGCCATAGCCAGTCCAGTCGTGCAGGCGGTGCACGTCACTGGGTCGATCGAGACGCACGACACGATCGTCTGGGGCCCACCAGGACCAGACCGCATCAGGCGGCAGCAGAGTCATTCACCGCTGCTAGAAAAGCCGATCACGAGTGAACTGGGAAATGTCAGCCCTTGGATTCTCGCGCCGGAAAGTTTCAACCCGACGAGCTGAGATTTCAAGCGGAAAACATAGCGGCTTCGATTGTGAGCAACGCGTCTTTTAGCTGCTCCACGACTCGCGTCCTGATCACCTGGGACAAATGGAAGCAGCGTGATGAGTTTCTCGATACGGTGGAGCACATGTTGGATGCCGTTCCCCGACGGTTTGCCTATTATCCGGGAGCGGTTGAGCGATATCGTGAGTTTACGGGACGTGAACCGCACGTCACGCCAGATGGAAAACTACCTTGGACCCTGATCCGGAACGTTGAATCGCAGCAACCGTCGTTGTTGTTCCAGCGAGAATCATTCACGTCCATCTGCGCTGAGGTACCGCTCGGTGGAAAATCGGAAGTCGACTTTCTTCGCCGCGCGGTGGACTTCGCCAATGAAAGGCTCTGGGGAACGCTCTGCGCCGCCATCACCGTACCGCCCGAATTCCGAAGAGAACAGCGACACGAAGCCACACTGCGTGATTGCCTCGACTGCCTGCGGTATGGCTGCATCGGCGTTAATCATTGGCCCGGAATGATGTACGCATTGATCAGTCTCCCGTGGGGGGGACATCCAAGTTCGCAGCTCTCCGACGCCCAAAGCGGAATCGGCTGGGTCCACAATAGTTATCGGCTGAATGGCGTCGAAAAGTCCATCCTGGAAGGACCCGTTCGCACACTGATGAAGCCGCCGTGGTTTCCTTTTCACCGGCACCCGGAGCAGCTGGCATGGGCCGCGCTAGGGCTGTATGCGTGCTCGCCACCCCAACAACTGCCAAGTATCCTCCTCCAGACGTGGAAAAGACAGTCTGGTCGTAGCCACAAACAAAACCGTTCGCTGGTGAGGCAATTATGAAAAACATGCAGAACAAACGTGTCTTGGTAACGGGAGCGGGCGGAGCCTTGGGGCGGGCACTTTCCCAGGCGTTCGCTACCGCCGGTTGTGAAGTCGTCGTCACCGATATCCATCGCGCGAGCTTGGACGAAACCGTCCGGTTGGTCGAAGCCCATGGTGGCCACGCCGCGGGCTTCCTCATGGACGTAACCGACGTCGGCGATGTCCAACGGATCCGTCAGGAACTTCACCGTCATCTGGGACCCATCGACATCTTGGTAAACAACGCTGGCATCGTGGCGGGGGGACCCTTCACGGATGTGCCGCTCGAGCGACACAGGGCGGTACTGTCGGTGAATCTCGTGGGGCCGTTGATTGTGACCCACGCATTCCTGGCCGACTTAATCGCACGTCCCGAGGCCCATTTGGTAACCATCTCCAGCGCATCCGGCATGCTGCCGATCCCGTTGCAGGCGAGCTACACGGCAAGCAAATGGGGAGCGCTGGGGTTTTCAGATGCGATTCGTGAAGAGCTCCGCATTGAGGGCAACCCACACGTTGGGGTAACTTCCGTCTGCCCCAGCTACATTGATTCCGGCATGTTCCGAGGGGCGCGGCTTCCGCGATTGTCGGCGCCTCTTTGCCCCAAGAGGCTCGCCGAACTGATCGTCCGTGCCGTTCAACACAACAAGAACTACGTGCTGTCTCCTTGGTTGGTGAAGACCATTCCGCTGGGTAAGGCGATATTACCTCTTTGGCTGGGGCAGATGCTCTGTGATTGGTTGCACGTCTTCGAGGGGATGCGGACCTGGGTGGGACATCCCGTCCCGGATGCCGATATGCCCCTAGCGGATTTTGAACGAGTCAACCTGGACAGCTCGCTCCAGGGCGACGCATTCGTTCATCCAACCCACGAGCTTGCATCGAGGCTGCGATAACGTACGCCGCCGGCGTACCTGACAGGGACGCCGAGACAGGCGGTTGAGGGTTGAGGCGCACGAGGCGGCAGCCGCACGGAAGAAACGGCGGAAGAAACGGGGCGAAGAAACGGGGACAGGTCCATTTCTTCCCTAATCTGCGGACTTCGCTTGTCGACGGCGGCTGGCTTGTTTTCTCACAGAGGCGCGGAGTCACGGAGACCGGTTGGCAACGAGCTGGCGGCATTGGCACCCTCTGCGATCTCTGTGGCTCCGTGAGAAACAACTGCCAGCAAGCAAGGGGCTCCCCATGGTTCGGTGGAAGAAACGGAGTGGAAGAAACGGGGACAGGTCCATTTCTTCCCTAATCTGCGGACTTCGCTTGTCGACGGCGGCTGGCTTGTTTTCTCACAGAGGCGCGGAGTCACGGAGACCGGTTGGCAACGAGCTGGCGGCATTGGCACCCTCTGCGATCTCTGTGGCTCCGTGAGAAACAACTGCCAGCAAGCAAGGGGCTCCCCATGGTTCGGTGGAAGAAACGCGGTGGCGGAAGAAACGGGGACAGGTCTGCTCTGTCGAAAACTTTGAGTTGCTAGCTAAACAGTCTCTTGGTCGGCTTCGTATTTCGAGGGATGGCCAATACGAGTAAATCACCAAAACGGATCCTTCAGGTAGCTCACGAGCTTGGCAAGCGGTGGCTGCACAAGCATTGGCATAAGTTCAGTCCTAAGAAGTTCACGGTGCCCCAGTTGTTCGCCTGTTTAGTCCTCAAAGAGTTTATGCGGCTTGACTACCGAAAGCTCTCCGCGTTGCTGACCGATGCGCCGGAGCTCGCGGCAGTCATTGGCTTGGAGCGCGTGTCGCACTTCAGCACCTTTCAAAAGGCGGCGGCCCGCTTGCTCATCTCGCGTCGTGTGATGCGCCTGCTGGATGAAACCATCCAGGTCGCGAAGACGCATCGCGTGATGCGGAAGACGGTGACGCTGGCTGCCATCGATGGCAAGTCGAAACTGTCAACAGTATGATTAAACGTACCATGGGCTCGGCCCTACGAGCCCGCACCTATTGGTCGCAAGCTCGAGAAATCAGCCTGCGGGTGCTGACCCACAACATCATGATTCTCTGGCGAAAGCAGGTTTTCGACAGAGCAGACCTGTCCCCGTTTCTTCAACTTCAACTTGTCTTCCAACTTGTTACATCGTTCGACCGCGAGCCAAAAAAGAATGCCCCGCTCCTCGCATTTCAGCCAAGCCAGATCAATGGCATTCTTCGTCGGCGTGCGCAGTTTCTGGGACTGTAGGCCGTTACGGCGAAAACGCGCACGCCGACAGAGCCCGCTTGCTTCGGCGGGCCGATTGGCTTCGCCTGCTCAAGCGGGCTCTTCTGGCTCGCGGTCTAACGAACGAGTTGCATGGGTGGTATGACGCAGGAGTCGGACGGTGCATCAGTCAAGATCCGATTGGGTTCGCGGCAGGCGATGCGAATCTTTACAGATTTGTCGGGCATGGGGCGACGAATGCAACGGATCCGGACGGGCTTAAAATCCGTATTCGACTAAAAACCGAGTAGGATACGGAAGCTGCGAGTAAGTTCGAGCAGATGGCGAAGGAAACGTTCGTTAACGGTAACGATAAGACCGAAGTATGACCTAGGGCAGCGCATTCCTTCGTGAAACTCACGAACGCTTGTCCCAGGCTACGGTGAGCCACGCCTTCGGCGTGGATGGGGATCGACACCAGACGGAATTTCCTTAGTGTTTTGCGCGGTTACCTCTTAAACCGCCGGTACCCATTACGAGATAGCCCCCCCCGAGCTTGCTCGGGGGTGAACGTGGTCGGTGGCTAAGCGCGCCCGCAACAGCCCGGCGATCGGTCGAGCCAGCGACGCGATCTCGACCTGACTGCTCCGAGACCGAAACCTGAACGTGTGGCCTCGGAGCCCGCGCGGAGCGACGTCGCTCGCTCGGCCAAGGGGCGGCCTCCGCCGGGCCTCTTAGCGGAGGACCTGATTCACCCTCGAGCAAGCTCGTGGGGGTCCAGTCGCCGCTTTCGCGCAACACTCAAAGGCGGAGTGCACCGTAGCCTGGGGTCCGCGAAGGCAAGTTCCACGAGCCAGACCGTCGCCCCAGGGTGAGGAAACCGCGATGATCAGGATCGTAGTTGTCCTCAGCGTAGTTTCCATAGCGCGACTCCCAACGCTAGAAAAATGACAGCCACTACGATGGGAAAGAGACTTTGTCGCGAATTGTCCGGCGGGCTCGGAAGCTCATTCTGGTCAATTCCAAACGCATCAAGCTGAACGTCTTCGCGACCTATTTTGCAGTCGCCAAAACTTAGTGTATGCAGTGACGATTTCGCTACGCGTCCATGACGAGTTTTGACGATTCGGACAACTTCCACCGGCAACCACTGGTCGTTGTATTTGATTGTTGTTACTTCCTCGTCTCCGGTTTCGTACTCTTCCATGCACTTCTCGATCAGCCATCGATCGGGAACGAAACTGACCTTGTATGACAACTCAGCACCACTACTAAAAGTGAGCTTTATGTCGTAGTTGTCGTCAGCGACTTGCCGAACCGAGGTTTTGCAAGTGCCTGCCGGCCAACCTGTGAGCTTTCCGTCGATTGGAACATCGCCGACGTAGATTGGCGCTAGAACTTCACTAAGAACGGCACGTAACGTCGTCGCGGCACCGTCCACATCAGAAGCATCCGAAAGCCATTGAAACTCAGACAGGTTATTAAAGCCCTCAGATCTATCTACCTTAAATGCTTGCGAGTCGTTGAGAAGATATGACTTGCTCCCCCTGTCGACTCGAACCACATCGTCATCGAGAAACGATGCTACCGCAATAACCTCGCCGTCTCTGGTGACGGATACCGCCTGCCCAGCGAGTGCACTACGAAAATCTCTCCACGCTTGCTTCATTTCAGCGCAGGGTGGAGAAAACTCCTGTGCGGGCAAACCTCGAGCCTGAGTGACGCACACAAATAGTGCAGCAAACCGCAGACACTGCGCCCACCCGTTACTATTTGCATTTGCAAACTTTGGCGCCGCTTGGTTGCGTTTGCGTCTGGCAATCTTCATTTGCATCACCTATGCCGGAATCACAATTTGGGGGGGCCATGAACATTGCATCCGTCACGAAATCCTAACCCTCCCCCAGGGCTAGCTACGGGCGATCGCAGAGACAATGTAGAGCGAAACAGCAAAAAAGGGAGAGGTAGCAGCGTCCTAATAGATTTGTTTTCGTGACTTGGAAGCCGCTGAAGCTGTCACCCGGCATGCCCCAGATGGGTCAGCCGGGAAGGGCTCCCGGCACAGTTTGGAGTTTGTGGAAACCGCTGCCGCCCCCCCGTCAAGCGCGTCGTGGAGTTATGGGAAATTTCATGCGTGAGCAGGGCGAGGATGGTCTGCGGGCTGCCAATCCGCCCCCGACGCGTCTGGTACAATCCTTAGCGATCACGCGGGTTGACGTGACGCAACATGAGATGGGAAGGACGCGACCGATGGCCGACATCATTCTCATCAACCCTCGCTTCGAGGTCTCCTACTGGGGACTCGAACACGCGTTGGGCATCTTGGGGAAGCGAGCGAATCTGCCCGTGGCCTGTTTACCGCTCCTGGCGGCATTGACGCCCGATAAACATCACGTGACGCTCGTGGACGAGAACGTGGAAGAGATCGACTTCGCACGGGTCTGCCGCGCCGACATTGTGGGGGTCACCGGCATGGTCGTGCAACGATTTCGCATGCGCGAGATTCTGGAAGAACTCAAGCGCCGCGACGTGTTCACCGTCGTCGGCGGGCCGTGGATCACCGTTGAGGAGAACTACTTCGGATCCTTGGCGGACGTGTCATTCATTGGCGAGGCCGAGCAGACATGGCCGCGGTTTCTGGAGGAATGGGAAGCGGGTCGGCATCAAACTCGGTACGAACAACAACAACGCACCGATATGACAACCGTACCAACGCCACGTTTCGACTTGCTGAAGATGAAGCACTACATGTTCGGCAGCCTCCAATTCTCGCGGGGCTGTCCGTTTCAGTGCGAGTTTTGTGACATCATTGTCACCTTTGGCCGCGTGCCTCGTCTGAAAAGGTCCGCTCAAGTGGTCGCGGAACTCGACTCGCTCCGGGCCCAGAATATCGAAACCGTGTTCGTGGTCGACGACAACCTGATCGGTAACAAGCGGGCCATCAAATCACTGCTACGGGACGTGATCGGTTGGCAAGAGACAAACGGCTACCCGATCACCTTCTTTACGGAAGCGTCACTTGATTTGGCCGACGATGAAGAACTGCTGCGGTTGATGGTCGAAGCGAATTTCACGAGTGTGTTCATCGGCATCGAAACTCCCAACGAGGATTCATTGCGCGAGACGAAAAAATTCCAAAACGTCCGCGCGGGGGGTACGCTGATCGAGAAGGTGTCCCGAGTACAGCAGGCCGGCCTGGAAGTGTGGTGCGGCATGATCGTGGGATTTGATCATGACGACCTGACGATCTTCACCGCCCAACGCAAGTTTCTCCAGGACGCCGGGATTGGACTGGCCATGATTGGCATGCTCTCGGCGATTCCCAAGACGCCACTGCACGCACGGTTGGCGGAGGAAGGACGATTGGACCCGGCGGACGTGACTCCCTTCGGGACGAATGTGATCCCGCGATTGATGAGCCGCGAGCAGCTACGCGATGGATTCGTCGAGCTGATGGAAGAAGTCTACCAACCGGAGGCCTTTTTCGAACGCGTCGAGCGACTCTATCTGCATGAACGTTTCACGTTTGCCAGATCCCGCAGTCGTTACTGGTCGCGTCATCCCTGGCACGGCCTGCAGGCGCAATTGTTGAATCTGGCGAGATCCGTGGTCCTCTACCGCCGCTTGATGCGCCACGTCCCGGACAAATCGTTGCAACGTGAATACCGCCGACGCATCGGTCGCCTGCTCAAATCACGTCGCGATCCGGCCGTGCTGTTCGTCTATACGCTCAAGTGTGCCGTCCATTTTCATCACTACACCATGTCGAAACAGATGGCACGGGACGAATCACCCGTGCTCAACACGTTTTAGCGGAAACATCGGCCTCGCCTTGCGAAGGCAGCCTCCCGTCGCACGTCAAGGCGGGCTCCTGGGCTGAAGATGAAACGGAGCGGAGGGCACGGGATTCGAACCCGCAACCGGTTACCCGGCACCCGAGTTCCAGTCGGGCCGCTGAGCCAATTCGCTTACCCTCCGTAGGCCGGCACGCGCCGTCGCGGTGTTCCGGACCTACATTCCATGACTCTGAACGCCCCGCGATCAATCGCGGCTGCTGCTGATCAGTGAGATGAACTCCCGATTCGATTTGAATTTTGCCAATTGGCGCGTCAACTGTTCCATGGCGTCCACATGGTGCATCGTGGTCAGCGTGCGCCGCAACATGGTCACGGCATGCAGGGTATCGGGGTCCAGCAGCAGTTCTTCCCGCCGCGTACCCGATTGGCTGATGTCGATCGCCGGCCAGACACGACGGTCGGCCAACTTGCGATCGAGCACCAACTCCATATTGCCCGTACCCTTGAATTCCTGAAATATCAGTTCATCCATGCGGCTGCCCGTATCGATCAAGGCGGTTCCGACAATGGTTAGCGAACCGCCTTCCTCGAAGACGCGTGCCGTGGCAAACAGTTTCTTGGGAATATCCATCGCCTTGATGTCAACGCCACCCGACATCGTGCGGCCCGTGTTGCCGACCCACTTGTTAAAGGCGCGCGCCAGACGGGTGATGGAGTCCATCAGCAGGAAGACATCCTGTCCCATCTCGGCCAGGCGACGGCAGCGTTCAATGACCAGCTGGGACAGCCGCACGTGACTCTCCACATCCTGATCGAGGCTGCTGGCGATGACCTCACCCTTCACGCTCCGTTTCATGTCCGTCACTTCTTCCGGCCGCTCGTCGATCAGCAGCATGACCAGCTTCAGTTCCGGGTGGTTGGTGGCGACGCCATGCGCAATATTCTGCAGCAACATCGTTTTGCCGGTACGCGGAGGAGCCACAATCAGTGCCCGCTGCCCCTTGCCGAGCGGAGTGAGCAAATCCATGACGCGATTGCTGAGCGGCTCGGGACCGGTTTCCAACCGCAACCATTCTTCCGGATTGATTGCCGTCAGGCTGTCAAACGGCCGGACAGCGGCATAATCGTCGGGAAGCATCCCATCGACACTGGTGATCTCCTTCAGCCGCGGGCCTTGCTGCTTGCGGGCATGTTGGACCATGCCCTGGATCATCACCCCTTCGCGCAGCTGGTACTTTTCGATCATCGTCCCGGGGACGAAGGGGTCGGAGCGGACTCGATCGTAGTTGTTTTCGGGCGAACGGAGAAATCCATAGCCGTTCGGATGCAGCTCGAGCAATCCATGGCCCGGTTCGGGCGGAATCGGCTCGCCATTCTCGCTCACGACATCGGGCAGATCGGCCGGTTTGACGCCATTGTCAGTGGGCCGGCGACGGCGACGGCGGTTGCCTCCACCTCCCGGTTGGCCACCACGATTTTGTCCGCCTCTTCCGCCGTTGTTACCGGGCGAAGTCCCGCCGGTACGCGAGCGCTGCTTTCGCTTTTTTCCCATAATCCACCTGAAAAGAACCGCCGTTGATTGCCGCGTGCCGTATCGCAACGGCCCACTGCAAACGGACCTGGCTGCGTGCAGCGCGAACCCATCGCGCTACAGCCACGCTGACCACCGCCGATGTGATTCCTTGTTAAGAACTAAGAAGCCTGAATCATATGGCCTTAACCGCTTTGCTCAGCCACGGTTATTGCCTGGTTTCCGAACCAGTCAGGAAGTCGATCTCCGTGCGGGCGACCCACTGAGAGGCGACCCATGAATCCGCCATCCTTGAACCTGGGAGCGAAGACACGGCTTCGCCCAGGGTCTCATACTCCCTCTGTCACGCACTCGGCGCTGGAGAAAGAGGTATCTTCCGCAGCCAAAGAAGCACTCTGGCAACTCCAATGCAGGACGATAGAACGCCCCACACGCAGTTCCCAAACCCAATCCCGTTAAGGGTGAGGAGCCACCCTAATGGTTAAGCCTTGAGGGTGTTGCACACATCAAAGGCAATTGAGGGCAAGGGTGCCTGAAGCCGCTAGGCAGAATTACAACACTGGGAATCTTACTTAACCCTTCGACATTGTCAAGCAAGGACCGTCGCCGGAAATGGTCTTTTTTTGGGGAGCTGGGCTGCCGAAGGACCGATTCCTGGGGGACGAATGCGGGAATCTCTCCGCTAGCGGCGATTTTCAGCCCGCCCGCGTCAGCCCGCCCCCGCGACCCCTAAATTCGACGTATTCGGAAAATTCTACTTGGCTTTCCAGCGGCGGATGGTCGATAGGTGCAAGGGCCAATCTTTATTTCTCCGCTACGTTGGGACTACCGCGATGCCATCGATCTCTCGCCACTGCCTGCTTGGCGCTACTTTTCTCGTCTGCTGCCTGGTCGGGGCACTCCCCCGCGCGGGGGCCGACGCGATTGCCTGGATGCCTGATTTGCGATCGGCGCAACAGCAGTCGATGACCGAGGGGAAACCGCTGTTGATCCACTTTTACGGGGATGGCTGCCCGCCCTGCCAGCGGCTGGAGCGAAACGTATTTTCCCAGGCCTCCTTCGGCCATGCGGTGGCCGAAATCTATGTGCCGGTAAAGATCAACGCCACGGTCTCCACCGATCTGGCTCGGCAGTTCCAAGTCACCAGTTGGCCGACCGACATTATTGTCTCGCCCAGCGGGCAGGAAATCCATCGCATGACGAGTCCCCAGAGCGGGCAACAGTATCTCAATACGCTGCGGCAAGTCGCCTGGCGGTTCGGACAGGCCGCCGGTGGCACCGCCAACATGGCGGGCTTCAGTCCGCCCGCTCGTACCGACTGGTCTCAAACCGCGGGCCGTTCGTCGAGTCATCCCTCGGCCTTTGGCAAGATGGCGGCTGGGGGACCATCGGGGACCACCCCCCAGGCGGCCTACGGCCAGGTGGTCCAGGCGGCAGCGCCGCCGGCGCCGACCGTTTATGGGTCACCGGTCGACACGACCGGCGCTGTCTCATCCGCGGCGGCAGCGTACCCTCAAGACCGCTCCACGGTCTACGAACAGGCGGCGCAGGTGTCGCACGGCGAACGGCGGAACGCGATCGGACAACCCCTGTATGTGGAGAATCAGTTCGTTTCGGCACACAACGTCCCCGGGGCACCCGCGACGTCACCGTCCCAGCCGGCAGCTTCACTGGCAACGACCCCGACGATATCGCCGCCTTACCCTGCTGCGCCGTCCTCGGCTTTAGCGGCGCATCCCGGCTCGGCTGGCCCGAACCGGAGCGCGACCACGGGCACCGCCGGTCATGGCGCGGCCGTCCGAGCCGTGGCACCACAAGCTGCCGACCGTTCGCGTGTGGTGTCTGGTGGTGACGCGGACACCGCACAGGTGGCGGCAACGAATACCCAACTCGCGAACGCGGTCATCGAATCCGCGGCGCGTCCCAACACCGCCCCGGACCGGCCGGCCGGTCCGGCCGGCGTGCTGCCTGCCGCCAGCGCCCCGTCCGCCTCAGAAGGCAACCTGGCCATGGAGGGCTACTGCTGCGTGTCATTGATGGATGAGGGAAAGTGGGTCGTCGGCGACGTGCGGTGGGGCGTCCTCCATCGAGGCCAGGTGTACCTGTTTCAATCACCCGCGGCTCAACAAAAATTCCTCTCGGACCCGGACCGATACAGTCCTGTCCTTGCCGGCTTTGACCCCGTGGTCTATCGGGAGAGCGGGCAACTGCGGCGAGGGTCCCGACATCATGGTTTGTGGTTCGATGACCAGATGTACCTTTTTTCGAGCGAGGCTGCGTTGGAGCGATTTAAGACAGCTCCCGAATCATTCGCCGCGGTCGTGCGTCAAGCCATGGCAACGAACCCGGGCGACGTCACGGTGAGATAGCCGTATTGCCGGCGGTGAGGGCCGGGCGCTTGGTCTGGTTCCCATGTTCCGTTTCACCAATGTGGCTGTGGCTTCCAGCCGCAGTCGACTGCGGCTGGAAGCCACAGCCACGACTTTGGTCGGCCCAAAGTCTAAAACTCGACGCGACACTAATCTTTGAGCGACCGCTGCATTTGGGCGACCTGCACGCGGACCTGCTCGAGATTCGGATTGATGGTCAGCGCCTGCCGAAAATTCTCGAGTGCCAGGAGCGGCTCGTGCAGTTCCAGCAAGGCATGCCCGAGTCCCACGAAGGCGGGAAAGTGATACGGATTGAGCGACACAACGCGGGAGCAGCTGCGAACGGCATCCTCAAATTGCCCGAGGAAGTACTGCGCGATTCCCAGCTGATTCCAGGCCTCGGCATAGCGAGGCGCCGCATTGCACAATTCCCACGCCCCCGCCGACGCCTTATCAAAAAAGCCTGCGTCATTCCATCGTTTCAGCCGTGCCAGTCGATGTTGTTGCTCGGCGTTTCCTGCGCGACTCCAAATGTCATCCATGGCGTCCTCCGCCAACAGGCGACAAGCGCGATCTCCATCGGAAAGCGCCTGGCCAAACACCTGATTGCACTCATAACCGCCCAGGAAGCTCAGCGCCATCAGCGCCGCGCGACGTTCGGCCACCGAGCCGACGACGGCCAACCGGCGGAGTGTCGATGTATAATAGCGCTGGGAAACGTCCGCGATAAACTGCGCCGGCTCTTGATCGTCCAGGTAACGCCGAAAATAGCGCAACAAAACGGGATTTCGGTTTTCCGCGGTGGACACCAAAATGACTCCTGGCAAAGCCGGCTGAGCTAGGCGTCACCCCACGACTTGCGCGATTCAAAGATCGTGGCCGCAAGCAGGCTCGCCTTACCCGAGTGTAATTGTAGACAAAACCAGACACAACGATTTGGACCGACCCATGGACGTTCCTCGTAAGATTTTCCCACGCCCCACCGCAGTGCCTCGTTTTGGGCAATCGTTACAACTGGTTCAACTATTCCAGCTTGCCCTGCTCGCGTGTCTTACAGTCGGCCTGTCGGCGGTAATGGAAGGGACGGCGGGTGGTGACGAGCCGCGGCAGCAGGCGTGGAAAACGGGGAGCGAGTTTCACAAGCAGCTCGACGCGCCCGTGGGGCTCACCTGGGAAGCCACACCACTCCGCCAGGGCTTGATGCATCTCTCCCGGTCCCAGCAGGTGGCGATCTTCCTGGATCGCCGCGTCGATCCAGGGCAATTGGTGACCTATGGGGCGGAAGCCAAGCCGCTGCGGGACGTACTTCGCGAGGTGGCCGAGTCGCAGGGGCTGGGGATGGGATTTGTCGGACCCATTGTCTATCTCGGTCCCACCTTGACCTGCCGTCGCATCGCGACGCTGGCCGAGTTGCAGAACGAACGCGTCAAGGAATTGCCGGCGGGTTCGCATGAACGATTGCTTTCGCGAACCCCGCTGACGTGGCCCGAGCTGACGGAACCGCGTCTGTTGTTGGCGAATGTCGCCTCAGGTGTCGGCCTGACCATTCCGAACATTCGCACGCTTCCCTACGATTTGTGGCATGCGGGCGATTTCCCGCCGCTTAGTTTTCCGGAAAAAGCCACGCTGATTCTGGCCGGCTTCGATCTGTCGTTTCGGTTACACAAGAACTCGACTCAGCTTTCGCTGTCGCGTTTCCCCCGCGCGGTCGCTCTCGAACGTACGTACCGGTCGTCGCGACCGGAGGCCTTGCGCGCAAGATAGAAGAGACGTTTCCTCAGGCGTTTGTTTCGGTTTCGAATGAAGAGAATGCGGTGACTGTGAAATCGGTATTGGAAGACCACTGGCAGATTAGAGCTGCGCAGCGAAGTGGGCGACGCCGGTCGACGCCAAAACCACCTCCGACGCAGCCAGGCATCCAGCTCTTCACGTTGAACGTGAACGACAAGCCACTCGAAGCCGTGCTGCAAGTGTTGGCACGAAAGCTGGAGCTCGAGCTTAGCTTCGCCGCTGACATTGCCGAGGAACAACGGTCCACACTCGTGTCGGTCTCCGTCAAGGAATTGACGAGTGAACAATTGATCTCGGAATTGGCCGCAGCCGCCGGATTGCAAGCGGAAGTGGACGGCCAGACGATCCGCGTCGTGGCGGCAACGTCGGAACCGCCGTCGCTGCCGTGAGGGGCCGAGCCCGATCGCGGCCCCCCCGCACGCACTTTGCCGCGAATCCCCCTGCCGCGAATCCCGTCAGCGCGGCCTCGGTTTGGCCACCTGACTTCTCAACAGATCGCCGTAGGTGAGTCGATCCTGCGGGTGCCAAAGCGGAATGCCACGGCTGAGCCGTTCCGCCAGAATATCCAATTTCTCGGTTGTCCCGGGAAGCGCATCGGTACTCTCGAAATCCTGGGGCACGGTCTCCTCGGGTTCGTAGTCCCAAATTCCCTCACGAATCGCTTCAATCACCGAATTTGCCACAACGTGTCCTCCGGCATGTAGGAACTCTGTTGCAAAAATGAAAGACACCTTCGACCGGCATCCGCCAACCTCAGAACGCAGAGTATCTGCCTCCCGCAGGCCTCTGTCAAACAAATTTATGAATCTTGCCACGGGACCGAGCGTTCGCCGGCGGGCGACGCGACGGACGCGACGCGGGGCGGCTGGCCGGACCGCAGCGCGTGGGCCGCCCGCCGCACCAGCTCCCGTCGCAAGTGACCGGTTCGATCCGGAACGCACACGCAGCCACGGACGGCGAGGATCGCCGGCTGGAAGGCCGCCAGTCGTGGCAAGTGCTCGATGTGGAGCGAGCCAGCCACGGCGGACAACAGACCGGCGGCATGCACGCGTTGAATCCAGGTCTTGATGTCCACCAACGCCATGCCCTGCACGAGGGACCACTGCTTCTCGTGGGTATCGAGCAATATCCCCCCGGCATGGAGCTTGGCGAACGCCAGGACTTCCGCGGGAGGGGGAGCCTGGGAGGCTTGCCAATCGGCATAGGCGACGGCGATGGGGGTCACATGCGACGGCAACCCTCTCCGCCAGGTACACCAGGCGGCTTGCCAATTGCGTGGCGCGTGGGAGAGTCCCAGTTTGGCGAACTGCACGCCTGCCAGCGCCTGCCTGGGCCAACACGTCAGGTCGGGTGCCGCCAGTTCCCCGCAGGCCACGCTCACGGGGACTTGCCCACCCGCCGCGGCCACCACGTCTTGCACGGCCGACGACGACGCCCTACCGAGCGAACCGAGCGCAGGTTCTTTGACATCCAGCACTTCCGCGCCGCCGGCGATGGCCGCAAGTGCTTCCGTGGCGTCTCGGACGCTGACGAGCAGACAAGTCATGAGGATTGATTCCGCAGCGCTCGCTTGGCGGCGCCCAAGCGGGCATTGAGCGAGGTCAATGTGGCAACGTTGATCGGCTCGCACCAGGCACCATGGATCGTGATGTACCCGCCACACCAGCGGCCAAACGCGGGCTTCACATCAACCTGTTGCCAGTCGGTGGCTCGTTCCGCGAGCCGCACGACCACGTTGGCGGTTTCCGCCACTTCCATGGCACCTGTCCCCAAGTGCGATGGTCCTTGGCCGGCAAAAAAGCACTCGACGGCATCCAGCGGAACAGCAATCGGCTTACTCCCGCGAAGGTAGAACAGCACCTGGCCACCATCGCAGGCAATGCGGGGCCGGCGATAAGCCCGCCAGAGGGCGACCAGGATGCCGCCACCCACCAGGAGCAACAGCCCGCCAAACAGGCGATAAACCCACATCTGCATGGACGCCGCTGGCCAGGACCGGGCAATAAAATACGCCCCCAGTCCGACGAAGGCGAGCGGGACCGCGGTTCCCAGCCCGATGGCTCGACGGTTGCAATCCAGCCACGACTCCATCGACGTTGACACCTCGGTTCCTCTGCACCGCGCCCGCACCATACCAACCTCCGTTGGACGTCGGCCTGTATTCTTGTACCATAATGCGACTTGCGGTTGCAAAGTGCCCGCGACGAAAAATTGCCTCCCCAGAGACTCCTCCCACCCACGGCCGCAGCGGACGGACTCGAACGCTCGGCGGTCCGACATGCGTCGAACGCCGGCAAGCGATACTCACGATGAGCCACAGTCCTCCTGTCACCCCCGCCGCTCGCCCCGTCCTGCTGGCGATCGGTTTGCTGATCGTCGTATACCTGGGGGCGATCTTGACCGTCGGTCCCGCAGTGCTGGGTGGTGATCACGGGGCCCATTCGGGCGGTGACGCGCATCTCGTGCCCCCGACCGGCGAGGCGGCGGACGGGGCGGCAGCGGGCAGCCCCACGGAAGCTCATGGTGGACCCGCGGAGGCTGCCGCCGGACCGCACGCGGCGGCTGTCCTACCATTTGTGCTGTTACTCGCCGCGATCGCCACGTTTCCACTTTTCGACTGGACCCAACACTGGTGGGAGAGCAATCGCCATCGATTCCTTGTCGCCGCCAGCCTGGGCCTGATCACCTTGGCCTACTACGCGCTGATCTACCCCGCTGGCGGCATGACGAAGGTGCGGAGCGTGCTCGATCATGCCTTTCTGGGCGAGTATGTCCCGTTCATCGTGCTGCTGTTCAGTCTTTACACCATCTGTGGCGGGATACGCATTCAAGGCGATCTGGTGGCGCGGCCTTCGACGAATGTGGCCTTTCTGCTTGACCGGCGGCCTGCTGGCGAGTTTTGTCGGAACCACCGGAGCCGCGATGTTGCTGATCCGCCCTTTGATTGAAACCAATCAGGAGCGAAAGCACCTTCAACATACGGTGGTTTTCTTTATCTTTATCGTCTGCAATTGCGGCGGCTGCTTGTTGCCGATCGGTGATCCGCCGCTTTTTCTCGGCTACCTCAAAGGGGTGCACTTTCTCTGGACGTTGGAGCACTTGTGGTGGCCCTGGCTGTTAACGAATGCGTTGATCTTGCTCGTCTATTGGGTGTGGGACGCGTTTTTTTGTTTTCCCAAAGAGTCCACGCTCGACTTGATGCTGGACGAGCGAAGGGTCAAACCGCTGCGTATCCGCGGCTTGAATCCCAACTTGTGGCTGCTTGCCGGAGTGGTCTTGTCGGTGGCCCTGCTCGACCCCACCAAGCAACTGCCGGGCACCCTGTGGCATCCGTGGCCTTACCTCCGCGAATGTGTGCAGTTGCTGATGGTGTTCCTCTCGTTGCTGCTGGGACCCCATGTGATCCGCGTGGAAAATCGTTTTAATTACCATGCGATTGTCGAAGTGGCGGCGCTCTTCATTGGTATTTTTGTCTGCATGCAGCCAGCCATCGAGATGCTGCATCAATACGGCGGCGACCTGAACCTCAAGTCGCCGCAAGCGTTCTTCTGGGCCACCGGCAGCTTGTCGGCGGTTCTCGATAACGCGCCCACGTATGTGGTCTTTTTCGAAACGGCGGCCGCCGATCACCGCTTTGCGGGACAGGCCTTTTTCGAACTTGTCTCGGCGACGGGTGAACTCGGGTACTACGCCAGGGAGCTGCTCATCGGCATCAGCCTTGGTTCCGTCTTCATGGGCTCGATGACGTACATCGGAAATGGGCCGAATTTCATGGTGCGTGCCATTGCGGAGCAAGCGGGAGTGTCAGATGCCCAGCTTCCTTGGCTACAC
The DNA here is from genome assembly GCA_963700865.1 of uncultured Planctomycetaceae bacterium. Lineage (GTDB taxonomy): Bacteria > Planctomycetota > Planctomycetia > Pirellulales > Pirellulaceae > CAVOGJ01. The sequence continues at coordinate 322,356 of CAVOZC010000001.1, forward strand.
CGTACGATATAGCATCCCGATTCTCATTCCGATCTTCATTCTCGTAACCCTGGTGGCTGTCTAACAAGGCACGGCGGATCGATACCTTGAACTACACCTTTATTGACGAACGCGGTGCATTTCTGCAATTGTGCCAGCAATTGGAGCGTTGTGAACGCATCTGCTTCGATACCGAATTCGTATCCGAATTCACGTACCGTCCCGACCTGTGTCTGCTGCAAGTCGAGTACGATGGCCAACTGGCAATCGTGGACACCCACGCGGTCAGCGATGTGACTCCTTTCTGGCAAGCGCTGGTGACTGGCGATCATCTCACGATCGTCCATGCCGGACGGGAAGAATTTCGTTTCTGTCAGGCCGCGACCGGAAAGGCACCACGACGGTGGTTTGACGTACAGTTAGCGGCCGGCATGGTGGGACATGAATACCCGATCTCTTACGGAAAGCTCGTCCAGAAGCTGGTGGGGCAATCCATTTCGAAGGGTGAAACCCGTACCGATTGGCGACGGCGGCCGCTGACCGCCGGGCAGCTGGAGTATGCACTGCTGGATGTGGTGCACCTGCCGGCCCTGCAAACCCGCTTGCAATCTGATCTGACGCGACTCGGCCGATCCGATTGGCTCGCCGAGGAAACAGCCACCTGGCAGTCCGCGGTCGCCGACAGCGATTCCGCTACGCGGTGGCGGAGGCTATCCGGCGTGACGAAGCTGCCGCTGAGCGCCATGCCAGTGGCGCGTGAATTGTGGCAGTGGCGAGAGGAGGTCGCCGAGCAACGCGATTGCCCTCCCCGGCGCATCTTGCGGGATGACCTGATCGTCGAATTGGCGCGGCGAGGCAAGGCGGATGAGAAACAAATTCGCGCCATCCGCGGACTGCATCGCCGCGACCTGGAACAACAATATGGCGAGATCTCGGCGGCCATCGAACGAGGCCGCAAGTCTCCGCCTGAACCCAAGTCGCGTCATCCGCGTCGCGATCATCCCGAGCAGATCCAACTGCTGGGACAGTTCCTGGGGACGGCTTTGGCGAGCATCTGTCGGCGTCAATCGATCGCGGCCAGCCTGGTGGGAACGGTCCAGGACGTGCGCGACCTCACGGCGTACGAACTGGGACTCGCCTCTGCCACCGAGGTCCCCGCCCTCATGAGCGGCTGGCGAGCCGAGATCGTCGGGCAACGGTTTCGCGAATTGCTGAGCGGTGAATTGGCCTTGCGGATCGTCGACCCCCACAGCGACGCGCCCATCGCCTTCGAGACGGTTGGGCCGGCGGCAACGCGTGTGCCGTCGGCATCGCAGGGGACGAACGCCGATTCCTGATCGGCTAGGAACTCGATCCGCGGCGTCTACAGGCGTTCGCGAAGAGCCGCAATGACGCAATGCGGTACGAACTCGGCCAGCATCTCATCACTGGCCAGAGGGGCAATCTGCTTGATAAGCGTGCTCGAAACGTGAGCCAAACGCTGATCCGCCATGAGAAAGACGGTTTCGATTTCCGGATCAAGCTGGCGATTGGCCAGCATCATGGTGAATTCCGCCGCAATATCTGTCAGTGGACGAATTCCGCGGACCATGATCCGCGAGTGGCAGGCCCGCACGAAAGACACCGCCAGCCCACTGAATTCACAGACGCGCACCTGCGGCAGCTCGCTCGTGACGTCCTGCACGAGGGAGATTCGCTCGTCGAGTGTGAAGAGCGAAGCCTTCTCCACATTGATGCCAATTCCCACCACCAGCTCGTCAAACAGACTGGCCGCCCGTTGAATCACATTGACATGCCCCAAGGTGATGGGGTCAAACGAACCGGTATAAACGGCCACGCGTTTTCCTGTATCGTTCATGGTACCGCCGCCCCGCTATCCGAACGCTGAAAGTAACCGCGGACCGCGGGCTTGGCCAAGTAGCTGATGCTGAAGGCATAGAAGGCCGCCTTCAGCAAAAACCAGATGATCGTGAGCACAAATACCACGATTCCCATGATCGTCATCATGGGCCCCATCATCTGCTGAATCTTCTCGGACGTCTCTGGCGGCATGTTGGGATCGGCAGCGATCGCCCCGGGCATGACATCCCCCATCATCCGCATGTTGTCCCGTTGTGCGAAACCTCCCACGACGCTTTTTCCCAAATCGGTCACGATTGTCGCCAGGCAGGCCGCCAGCATCACTCGACACGCCGCGGGAGATCGCTTGAGCAGCAGGACTGAGCCAACCACTAACAGCAGGCAGGCCACCAGACTTGTTGCCATCGTGACGATATTCGGCACAAAGTACTTGTCATTGATCCGCATGGCCGCGGACTGGATCTCGGCTTGTACCTGCAATTGCGCATTCTTTGGTTGCTGCTTCGCCGCCGTCACGATCTGCTGCTGGACGGAACGACCGAACACCTGGCCGGCAACGCCTCCCAAGGCCACCAGCAAACCCACCAGCCCCAACACCAAGGCGGTCACGCCAATAAACGTCAGCCATTTAGGGCGGACTGCCGAGGCCACTTCCGCGGACTCCATCTCGCCGGCAAAGGCATACGGGTTATGTTCCGATTCGGTCATCGTTCGACGCTCCCTTCCTCGGTTCGATTCGCATCTGCCAGCTCGGTTCGTCCGCCCGCGACGCGGTAATTTCCAGGCAGTCGCAAGCCACCTGCGACCGGTCCGAAGGCCCCGTTAACTGCTCGCCGCCACGACCTCGTCGACCAGTTCCGCTTCGATGGGAAATTGTCCTGTCGCCAGCTTGGAGTACACCATCTTGCCATCAATGGTCAACTCGAAGCAACCACCGCGCGACGGCTCCAGCTCAAAGGACAAGATTTTTTGTTTCAGACGAGTCAACAGGGCGGCCGCCAAACTGACGGCCTGCGGCTCGTAGTTTCAAGCCGCGCAGTAACGAAGGTGAATCTTCATTGCGGATCTCCTCTCCAGCTTACCAGGGCCTCACGCGGACCAAGTCCATACGGCTCTTCGAAACGCCAGGCGAAAACATAAGCCACGCCGGCGGATCCGTCCACCAACCACGTGGTCGCGAAACCACGTCTAGGCACCGTGCGTCAGTTTTTTGTACTTGAAGCGGCGTGGTTCATCGAGAGAGATTCCCAGCCGCTCTTTCCGTTGCGTCTCGTAGGCATCAAAATTTCCCTCGCACCAATGGACATAGGCGTTCCCCTCAAAAGCCAGAATGTGCGTCGCGATACGATCGAGAAACCACCGATCGTGGCTGATCACGACGACGCAACCCGCGTAGTTGAGGATGGCCTCCTCCAAAGCCCGCAGCGTGTCCACGTCCAGGTCATTGGTCGGTTCGTCCAGCAGCAAAACGTTCGAACCCCGGCGGAGCAGCTTGGCCAGGTGGACCCGATTCCGCTCGCCTCCCGACAGTCGCCCCACCTTTTTCTCTTGATCCGGCCCGCGGAAATTGAACCGCGAGACGTAGGCCCGGGCGTTGATCTTGCGACCACCCATCTCCAACGTGTCATGGCCTCCCGAGATCTCTTCAAAGACCGTCTGTTCGTCGTGGAGCGAATCACGACTCTGATCGACATATCCCAACTCCACCGTCGGACCGACCCGCAGCGTCCCGGCATCCGGCTGTTCTTCCCCTGTGAACATGCGAAACAAGGTGGTCTTACCGGCCCCGTTGGCTCCGATGATCCCCACGATGCCGCCGGCCGGTAGCCGAAAACTCAGGTTCTCGATCAGCTGCTTGTCCCCATATCCCTTGCTCAGATGATCTGCCTCGATCACCAAATCTCCCAGGTGCTTGCCAGGAGGGATCTGAATCTCCAGCTCTTCGGGCCGATCCTCAAACTGCTGACGAGAAAGCTCCTCGTAGGCCTTCAACCGAGCCTTGCTCTTGGCTTGACGGGCTCGGGGAGCCAGGCGGACCCATTCCAACTCGCGTTGCAGGGTGCGTTGGCGAGCCTGACTGTGACGTTCTTCCTGGGCGAGCCGCGCTTGCTTCTGCTCCAACCACGACGAGTAGTTCCCTTCCCAGGGAATGCCTTCACCCCGGTCGAGTTCGAGAATCCACCCGGCCACATTGTCCAGGAAGTACCGATCGTGCGTGACGGCCACCACCGTTCCCGGATACTCGTGAAGATGCCGCTCCAGCCAGGCCACGGCCTCCGCGTCGAGATGGTTGGTCGGCTCGTCGAGCAACAACAGGTCGGGCCGTTCCAGAAGAATCTTGCACAACGCGACGCGACGACGCTCCCCGCCCGATAACGTCGTCACATCCGCGTCCCCAGGCGGCAGGTTGATCGCGTCCATGGCGATTTCAATCTGGCGATCCAGCTCCCAGAGGTCCCCCGCCTCAATCTGGTCCTGAACGCGCGCCAGATCGTCGCACAACTTCTCCATCTGCTCCGGCTCGAGCGGTTCCGCCAACTGCATGTTGATGTCGTGATAGCGATCGAGGATGGCGCGACGAGCCGCCACCGCCTCCTCCACGTTACCGCGCACATCCTTGTCCGGATTCAGCGGCGGTTCCTGCGGCAGGTAGCCCACGGTGAATCCGCTCGTCAAGCGGGCCTCGCCATCGAACTCCTGGTCCTGGCCCGCCATGATGCGGAGCAACGTCGACTTGCCAGACCCGTTGCGACCCAAGACGCCAATCTTGGCACCCGGATAAAAGGCCAGCCAGATGTTCTTCAACACCTCCCGCTGACCGTGTTTCTTCGTAAGATCGGCGATCGTAAAAATATATTGGCGATTCATGGGGGGTCCAACGAGCGGGAACAGGGGGAAATCGGCGGTGGGTAAAAACCGTGGGCCGGCCTATCCGGGGGGGACGCTCCACCGGGCAGCAGGCGGCGCGCCCGTCCCGCGGCGGCCTCCATTCAAGCGGAAAAAACCGGTTTTGGCAGTTTAGCCTGACCTTCGCGGCGACTAAATGGGGGACGCCCGATTCCCGCGGTGCCATCAAGCCGATATACTGACGGGGCAGGACTGAGGAACGAGTCGTTCGTGCGGATCGCCTTCCATCCCATCGATCACTCGCCTGCCAGGGTCATCTTTAGCACTGTTGCGACAGTTCGTCGAGTGACCAGGGCGGTGTTTCTCGGGCCCCGCATGTTGAGTTGGCTCCTCGTCTGGGAAGTGCAAGCAGACAGGCCGCCAGCTATGGTTTTGAGTGGTTATGTTTTGAGGAGTCGGATCGTGCCCCAGGGTGCCATTAAGAAGTTGGTCATGGACAAGGGCTTCGGTTTTATCGAAGGCCAACCCAACGACATGTTTTTTCATCACTCGGCTGTTGAAGGCATTGCCTTCGAAGACCTCAAGGAAGGTCAGGTCGTTGAGTATCAGTCCGGACAAGGCCCCAAGGGTCCTCGCGCTGAAAACGTTCGCGTTATTGAGGGCTAAAGAAAAGAGTTTATCACTTTGCGGATAAGCAAGACCCGCCCGATCGGTTGATGGGGTGGGTCATTTTTTTGTGCGTACCACTCTGCGTACCACTGTCTTCTTGAAACGCCTGAGAGCATCCACCCGCCAGCCTGGGATCAGCTTCCCAGCCAGTCGTGCGGCAGGTGCCTTCCCGCTGACGGCCGCTATCGTTAAGCGGTGGCGATTAGGCAAACCTTACCGCTCGTGGGCAAACGCCGCGGTTCGGCAGTCAAGATGTAACGTTTGTTCCGCTGCTGCGGAACGTGCCTGTTGTGCCAGCAGACGCGAAATTCATGATATGCGCGGCCCAGGCGAGTCGATGCTACCGGTGTTCAACCCACCCCATCCGCGAAGCCTGAACTTCGCGGCCTACCCTCCAGGTTTCCGGTTCCCAAGCCCCTGGCTTGCCCCGCCGAACCGGACCCCCGGAGCATAATTTCCTGCCTCACGAGGCCGCTGGCTGATCCCCACAGCCGGCGGTCTCTTTTTTCACTCCCGGATAGCCGCAATTCGGCGGACGCGTCCGCCGTCCCCAGGGACTATCATCCCCGCTCCCCGCCGGCCGATGGCACTCGGCCAGCCGGTAATTCACTCCCACTCGATCGTGGCTGGAGGCTTGCTGCTGATGTCATAGGCCACTCGATTCACGCCTTGCACTTCATTGATGATCCGCGTGGAAATCCGGGCGAGCAGCTCGTACGGCAGTCGACTCCAGTCGGCCGTCATAAAATCATCGCTATGGACGCACCGCACGACGACCGTGTTTTCGTACGTCCGCGCATCGCCCATGACACCCACACTCTGGACGGGCAGCAGCACGGCAAACGCCTGAGCCGTTTCTCGATACAAACCGGCCCGGCGAATTTCCTCCACGACAATCGCATCCGCCTCGCGGAGGATGTCAAGTCGTTCCCGGGTCACTTCCCCCAGGCAACGTACGGCCAGCCCGGGCCCCGGGAATGGATGCCGCCAGACAATCTCCGCAGGCAGCCCCAGTTCCTCGCCCAGCCGCCGCACTTCATCCTTAAACAGGTCGCGCAGTGGTTCGATCAATTCGAACCCCAATTCGGCCGGCAAGCCGCCCACATTGTGGTGCAGCTTGATGGTGGCCGCGGGCCCATCGGGCGCGGCTCCGCTCTCGATCACATCGGGGTACAGCGTCCCTTGAGCCAAAAAGCGGGCCCCCTCGATACGGGCAGCTTCCTCTTTAAAACATTCGATAAAGGCATGCCCGATCCGTCGACGCTTCTCCTGCGGTTCCAAGACACCTGCCAGCGTGGCCATGAATCGCGGCTCACCGGCGACGACCCGCAAGTCGGTCGCGAAATGCTTGGTAAACTCGGCAATCACCAGTGCCTCTTCGTCCTTCCGCAACAGTCCGTTATCGACCAGGATACAGGACAACTGCGGACCGATCGCCCGATAAATGAGGGCGGCGGTGACGGCGGAATCGACGCCGCCGGATAAACCACAGATGACTCGGTCCGCACCGACCCGCGCACGAATCGACTGGATCGCCTGTTCCGCGAAGTTACCCATCGTCCAGTGCCCGTCGCAGCCACAGACCTGCAGCAGAAAATTCTGGAGGATGCGGGCACCCGCCGGCGTATGCGTGACTTCGGGATGGAACTGCAGACCGAAGACGGGCAGCCGCTGATGCCGCACCGCGGCGATGGGGCAGGTATCGGTGGCCGCCAGGGGCAGGAATTCCTCGGAGATCGCGGCCACTTGATCCGCGTGGCTCATCCAAACCTCGGTCTCGCGGGCGACTCCTTCAAAGAGCGGCGAATCGGCAAGGACTCGGCAAGCAGCGCGTCCGTACTCGCGCCGGTGTGTGGGCGACCTTTCCCCCCAGTGATTCGCAGGCCAGTTGCATGCCGTAACAAATGCCTAGCACGGGGATGCCGATCTCGAATAACCGCGGGTCGCATTTGGGGGCCGACCCTTCGTAGACGCTCGCAGGTCCTCCCGACAGGATCAACCCGCGCGGCTGATGCTTACGTATCTGCTCAACCGAAATATCATGCCGTACGATTTCGCAATAGACGTGCTGCTCGCGCACACGACGGGCGATCAATTGCGCGTACTGCGAACCGAAGTCGAGCACGAGTACCCGCTGGTCCGTGACTTGATCCGTCGATATCGTCTGGCTCCGTAAGGTCGTGCTCATCATGGGCATCGGGGGTCTGAGAGGAAAGCGGGCCATTATACGGGGGGGCCGGTCGGACGACTAGCGACGGGGGAAACGCCGACAGGCTTCCCGGTCGTTGCTCGACCCGCCGCCGGGCGCTATAGTGACTTCGTCAAGAACGTGCCGCTGGAATTCGTGCCTGAACGGATGGATTGTGCAGATTCTGTTAACCAATGACGACGGCATCTACGCCCCGGGGCTGAAAGCCATGGAGGAGGCCTTGCGGGCGGTGGGCGAAGTCTGCGTGGTGGCTCCCGCCACGGAGCAAAGTGGCGTGGCGCATTCCATCACCTTCCTCAGCCCCTTGATCTGCAAAGCGGTCTTTGAGGGACGGGGCGAAAAGCAGCGGGGGTGGGCCGTGGAAGGCAGCCCGGCCGATTGCGTCAAAATCGGCGTCTTTGAATTCTGCCCTCGCCGTCCCGATCTGATCGTCAGCGGCATCAACGGAGGCCTGAATGCCGGCATCAACGTGCTCTACTCGGGCACGGTGGCCGCGGCCACGGAAGGCGCTTTTTTTGGCATTACGAGTATCGCCGTATCACTCGAATACGACGAACAGGCTCAATTTGAAACGGCGGCCCACATCGCGGTCGGTCTGATCGAGCAATTGTTGGCACAAGCCGCCCGCAGCAAAACTATACAACATCAATATTCCGACCGCGGCCACTCGCGGGCCCGCCGAGGTCCGCATGGTCCCCATGGGACTGGAACGCTACGGCCAGAATTTTTTGAAGCGGCAAGATCCCAAGGGCGCACCTACTATTGGGCATCTGGCGAACCGCCGCCCGCCATCTCGGCCGTGGAAACCGACCTCACGGCGCTGAAGCAGGGACACATCACGGTGACGCCCCTCGGCTACGACCGGACGCAGCGCGACGACCTGGGGCAGATGCAATCGTGGCGATTACGATCGCCGACGTGCCCGTAAATTGGTTTGTCGCGGATCGCTCCGCGATCCCCCGCACCTCACCGATCCCGTGCCTCTGCCGCCCACGACAAACGGTCTGCCACAAACGTATCGACCACCAATTGTGATACGTGATAGACCACCATCGGCACGACTACCAATCCGCTGCCGACCATGAGTGCCACCTGCAACCCCACCATCAATGTCTTTTGGCTACCAGCGATGCCGACCGCGATCCAATCTCCGCGAGGCAACTTCAGCCACTGCCCCAGAATGAACCCCAGGCAGAGCATCGAGACATGCAGCACCAGTACGACGGCCAGGAGCTTCAGCAGCGACCAGGTCAAGTCGCCCCAGGCCAGTCCCGCCACCCGCAACCCACAGTGTACGGCTCCCACCAATACAATCGAGAGGATCCCCATCTGCGAGGCCACCGACAACTGGCCCCGGTGCTTTGCGGCCCAATGAGCCACCGTGGATCGTTGCCTCAGCAATTGACCGATGGCCATCGGCAGCAGCACCAGCAGCCCCAACTTGCCAATCATCGGCCCCAGGTCGATCGTGACCACCTGATGGAGCGCGTATGATAGCCACAAGGGAGTCACAATAAAGCACAGCAGATTCGTGATGGCCGTCACCATCAAGGCGACGATCTCGTTGCCACCGGCTCGGCGAGTCCAAACGGCCGCCGATGCGATCGTACAGGGCGCGGCGGCTGCCACCACCAACCCCGTGGCCAACTCATCGTCCAACAGTCTGGCCAGCCCGATCGCCAACAGGGGCAAGACGCCAAAATTGATGAACGATCCGAGCAAGGGTGCCCAGGGGCGGCGCACCGCTTGTCCAATGACACGAGTCTCCAATGGCAGCGTCGTGGCAAACAACACCAGCGCCACGATCAGATCACGAGCAGTCCTCCATTCCGTGATCCGCCGCAGGGCGAACGGTGCGAGTAAACCAATCAGCAGCACTGCCATCAGCCCCACGATAAACCAATGGCGCTTGAGTTGATCCATATTGCTAGCGATGCTCGCCAAAAGGTGATGACAGTGCCGCGCGACGGTCGCCCGCAATTGTCGGCGAACTCAGCCACTGGTCAACGCCAGCCGCGTTGCCAGATGGTCAATCGGCAAACGACCTATCTCATGCAACTCTCCCGGACTAAAATCGGAATGCCCCCCGCGTGCCGAGGACGGGCCGGCGGACCTCATTCCATCCACGACAGAAAAACCACCCCATGCTGCGATATTGGACGGCTGGCGAATCCCACGGAAAGACGCTGTTGGCGATCGTGGATGGTTTCCCCGCCGGAGTCGAACTTGACACCGACATCATCGACGTCGATCTGGCGCTCCGCCAGGGCGGCCATGGACGCGGCGGTCGCCAGCGTATTGAAACGGACAAGGTCGCCATCTTGACGGGCATTTGGCGGGGCCAATCGCTGGGTAGCCCGATTACGCTGCAGGTCCTCAACCGGGACTACAAGCTGGAACGCATGGATGACTTGGATCGCCCACGCCCGGGTCACGGCGACCTGACGGGGGCGATCAAATATCTGGGACCCGTTCGCGGCATCCTGGAGCGCGCGAGCGCGCGAGAGACCGCGGTCCGCGTGGCCGCGGGCGGACTGTGTCGGCAATTGCTCCGCCAGTTTGGTATCGAGTCACTCGGCTACGTGGTGGAACTGGGCGGTATCCGCGTGCCGCCTCGCACCGGCGGCACCATGGCGGAGCGGCGGGCGGTACGGGACGCCAGCGCCGTCTACACGCTTGATCCCGCGTACGACGAAGAAATCTGCCGACGTATCGACGAGACGGGGAAAGCCGGTGACACGCTGGGTGGCATTGTCGAGGTGAGCGTCGAGGGCCTGCCGTTCGGCCTGGGAACCCACGCCCAGTGGGACCAGAAACTGGATGGCCGCATCGCGCAGGCGGTGATGGCGGTACAGGCCATCAAAGGGGTTGAAATTGGACTGGGTTTCGAGGCCGCGCGGCGCCCCGGTTCCCAGGTCCATGATCCCATCCAATACGACGCCGCCAACATCGACGCGCCGTCGCTCGGCTATATCCGCCCGACCAATCACGCGGGAGGACTGGAAGCCGGCATGACCAATGGGCAACCCCTTGTCGTACGCGCCGCCATGAAACCCATCAGCACGCTGGCCAAGCCGCTGGAATCGATCAACATGCAGACGAAGCAAGCGGAAGCCGCGTCCTACGAACGGAGTGACGTCTGCGCCGTTTCCGCCTGTGCCATTATCGTGGAAAACGTGATTGCAATCGAAGTCGCCCGCGCGCTGATTGAGAAATTTGGCGGAGACAGCCTGACTGAGATGCAGGCACGGTTCCAACTATTCCAGGAGCTGGCTCGGAAACGGTAAATACACACAAGCCGCGTCGGGTCCGAGCCGGGTTTTCGGCACGGGCCAGCAACCTGACGCATCGCAACTCGATATACCACAACCCGGCCGCCGGGACGCCGCTCTCCGGGGCGGCTTTGAAATGCCGCGAGCATTCCGCAGGACGCGATCGATGCGCACCACGAATCGACAATGGATTCTGTCGCCTCAGCTTTCTGCTGTTGGGAGTCGGCCCGTTGTTGGTATCGCTCACCTGGGCCGCCTACCGCCGCGCGGCTTACGACGCCGGCGCCTATCGCGATTGGATTACCGGACAAACGGGACTCGATATCCGGATTCATGACGTGGTCACCGCCCAACCCGGTACCGTGCGGTTGCTGGGAGTCAACCTGGTCGACCCGGAAACCGGGGCGGAGATCGCACGCTGCCGGCAGATCAGCCTCCGCCAAAGTCCTCGGGCCGTGGGGATTTATCTGCCCGAAATCAGCATCGAATCGCAGCAGTTCCAGCGATTCCTCGAACTGCTGCATGAACGCGTCCTCCGTCAGCGGCGTTTGCTGGAGCAGCCTGTGCATCTCGTGGCCGAGCAGGTCCACCTCATCTCACCCGCAGGCACCCCTACCCTTTTCGAGTTCCGTCTCGACACGGACGCACAACTTCCGGTCCTGAGATCCTGCTGACCTTTCGCTGGGGAGACCAACCGGCGGGCGAACTGGTGCGTTTGCACCTGGTCCGCGAATATGGCCCCTCGGCAGCACATACGCGGATCGAGCTATTCACTGGGAAGACTCCCCTGCCCTGCTCGCTGTTGACTCGCTTCCCTGATCCACTGGCCACACTTGCCAAGCAGGCCACCTTTCAGGGAGACCTGATGATGGCGTCGTCGCGGCATGGCTGGACGGGCGAGCTGGCGGGCTGCCTGAACGACGTGCCGTTAGACCTGATCATGGCCAATCCGACCGAGCCCGGTATCAAGGGTGTTGCCCGGATCGCGCTCCGCCAATTGCAATTCCGCGAGGGGCGGGTGACCAACTTCTCGGGTACGTTGACGGCTGGGCCGGGGCATATTTCACCATCCTGGCTCCGCTTCGCGGAGGAGCGTCTGGGCATGTCCGTGGCGACGACGATGATTCCCCGGCATTCCGAGGAGATGATCGCCTTCGATCAGTTGGGGGTCCAGCTACGGATTGCCGCGGACGAGTTCCAGCTGCGGGGCGTGGTGGCCGGGGCGGTTCCCGAAGTGGTCCTCAGCCGGCAGGGGCAGCCGCTCCTTTCCACCGACGGCCAGCCGCTCCCGCCCGAGACCGTGCTGCGAGCCCTGTTGGGAATCGACGATCCGCAACGGCCACTTTACACGGCGGATGCGCCGCTCGTGAGGATGCTGTTGCCGACGGTGGAGTGACGGCGTCTCCCATCAGTTCCCACAGTAGGGGGAGCTGTCGGGCGTGACGGGACGGAAGATCAGCGTCTTACGTTCGAGCCAGCTCAATGGCTGTCCGTATTGCGGATCGTCGGCCACCTTATCGATGGTGAATCGGCGGCCATCTTGCCACACGGTCAGTGACATGTCGGGATCCTGCATGGCGCAGCGACGCACCTCAAACAAGGGGGTCAAATAGCCAGGTTCGACATATTTCGCTTTCAGTTGGGGATTTGAAGTGTCCACAATCTTGACCAGGGCGTCCTGATATTGACTCACCACCCGCATCTGCCGCGGCAATAGATAATGATTCCACTCCCCCGCCTCGGTCCGCAGGTTGCTGAACATCGTGAACGAGCCCTGGGTCTTCAGTCCCATGTACGGGCAGAGCGCGTTGCAGATCGCCATTCCGAGTACGGCATATTGAAAGACGGTGCGCGGCAACCACCCCAATCGCGCACCAGGTACGATCGGTGAAAACAGCGTTGATCCGGTCAGCACGAACAGGGCCACGCGATCCCCGTCGACAGATACCAGCGACGGACGACAAAACGCGTTGTGACTTCCATCAGCGAGGTGCCGCCAAGCGAGGTGGCGACGATCACGGTCACTCCCGCAAGCAAGGCATACACGAACCACCGCCGCAGACCGTCCCACAGCTGAGGACCGACCGCGTAGATGCGCTGCAGACGCTCGCTCAGACGCTCGTCAAAACACTCGGGTGTGAACAAATAAAGCATCGCGTAGACCACGATGGTAAAGTCAAACACCATCACGGCGGGGGAAGCCACGATCATGCCATGAAAGAACAAGCCAATCATGATGCCTAAGTTGCGAAGTGGCCGGATGCACAGGCAAATGGGCAAGGCGGCCTCAAACAAGGCGGTTAACCAGGCGACCGCCGGCCTCCAGATGATCCAGGACAAGGCAGGCAGGGCACCCACCTGGTAGTCCATCAAGACACTCGCGCAGCTGTCCTCGGGATTGAGAAACTGGACATTGAACTTGGCGAAGGCCGCGCTGCCGTAGCAGATCAGGAAGGCCAGGCGAGCCGACGGAACGAAGCGTTCGAAAAGCGCGTCGTGGCGGACCACCCCCTCCCGCCACCCGAGCCAGGCCGCGGAACCCAGCGTCAACAGGTTCACGAAAAACAGCAACAACCAGTGATCAGGATTGAACGGCGCATCGACCAACGTGTGGCCGACTTGCAGGCCGCAGAGCGTCAGGAAACGAGGCATGCTGGGGCGGACCAGCGTCAAGCCACTGGCGATGAGCACGGCCACAGCCAACCACCAGGATGCCGATGATGCCTGGAAACGCGGCAGGTGGACGCTGAAATGAGCCAGGCAGCAGAGTGCCAACAGCTGGGGATACCAGCCGAAACGACGCGTCGAGTCTTCCATGCGAGCTTCTCGGGCAGGGATGCGGCCGGACGCGACCTCGCCGCCGGGGCGTGTCGCCGTGACCGATCAAGGACAGGCGGGACTTCTAGGAGAGTCTAGAACACTCCCGCCCTTCGGTTTCGCGGCCCGCTGCCATCCGCGCGGATCGCAGCCCCCGCCCTGGCGAGTATCACCGTCACAAGCCGAATATCCCGCTCCTCAGCCGGCAAAAATCACCACCAAGCGCCGCCTTACTCAAATTCATACTCATACTCATATTCATACTCGTGCTCCTGCTCCTGCTCGTGCTCGTGCTCGTGCTCGTGCTCCTGCTCCTGCTCGTGCTCCTGCTCGTGCTCGTGCTCGCTGCTCCTGCTCCTGCTCCTGCTCGTCCCCGTCCCCGTCCCCGTCCCCGTCCCCGTCCCCGTCTACGACACGCCATTGCGTCCCCCTGACGCCAAAGCAAGACGCTCCCGCCGCGGCGCCGCCCCGTGATCGCCACGGTCAATCGTCCTCGTCCGCGATCGTGACGGCCCAGTTCGGATAGGCGACCGCCGTGCCTTTCCGCGCCCGCCAGAGAATGCGATTCAGCAAGTCCTCGGGCGCCGCATCGACCCGGGCGAAATTCATCGCCGCGGACCACTGGGCATCCCGCCGCAATTGGGGGTCGCGGAGCGAAGTCGGCTCGGGATTCATCTGGTCGAGCGGGACCCGATTTTTGACAGCCACATAGGGGGTCAGATCGGCTTGTTCCCCAAAGCAGTCGAACATGGGCGTGGCGGTCGCATCAAAGCGATTCATGGGTGGCAAACCCAGGATCTGCTCGATCGTCCGCAGAATGCTCGTCGTGTTATAGAGCGTGCTGATCGTTTCCCCTCTTCGCGACCAGGGGCTGATGCACCACGCCGTTGTCCGGTAACCACTCACGTGGTCCCAGCCCGCCTGTGGATCGTCCTCAATCACAAAAATGGCCATCCGCGACCAAAACGGGGAATGCGTGAGCCCTTCGACGATTCTCCCCAACGCCAGATCATTGTCGGCCATGCAGGCGGCTGGTGTCGGACAGCCGGGACTGGTGCCGCTCGTATGATCTTGCGGCAGGCAGATGAGGGTCAACGCGGGGAACGTTGCCTGTTCGATCGCTTGCCCGAGTTCGGACAGAAAAACATCGGCCCGATACTGATCGGGTACCGACATATCCCAGCCCACGTAGCGGGTCGGTGAAAACGGGCGAAGCGACTCGATCCCCGGCTCGCTGGCGAATAGGACCTCGTCCGCCTCTCCCTGCCAGGTGCGGTAACAGGCCGTAAAGTCCGGCGTGCCCGCACGCTTCGTATCCCGCCAGCGCACCGCGGGCATCATGAATTCGCCGTAGTTCCTCAGTGACAACCCGTGAGCGATCACGTTGTCCCAGATAAATCCGGCCGGGGAATAGGCCAAGGCATCGATATCGTCCCGTTCCATACCGTCCGGATAGCTGCGTGGGAAGCCGGCGAAACTCTTCTCCATATAATCCGTACTCATCGCCGTCGTACTCCACTGATGCCCATCCGCGCTGAGGATCCCGGCGCAGTAGGTATGATCGAGCAGACCAAATTGGTCAGCCAGCTTGTGCATATTGGGCGTGATCTCACGTCCGAAGATACAGAGCGTCGGATCCCCATTCCCCCGGCCGATCGCCCCCAAGACCTGATCGTAGGTGCGATTCTCCTTGATGATGTAGACAACGTGTTTGATGAGACTCGGTTCGCCGATCCGCTCGGGAACCGGCCGCGGCGGCTGGCCGGGACGCGGCGGCAGCAGCGCCTGCTCGATTCTGGGCTGCGCCATATTCCGATGAGCCTGGTCGGTGAGCCGCCGCAATTCGGCGTTGTCGGGAAGGGGGGCGATCGATACCGAGCCCTGATAATGGTGCGAATTGAAACCGCGCCGCTTGCCTTCCTGCCGTGGCTTGTCAGGCAAGCCCTTAATGTTCGCCACATGGATGGCTTGCCTCCCTCGGTCAAACAGGACAGCCCCCGGGAACCAGCCCACCGGAATGAGGCCCACCAGCCGCGACGTACCCCGCTCTTCCAGCCGCACGTCGATGACCGCGACCGCATTCTGCGAACCATTCGCCACGAACAGGCGATCCCCCGTGGCATTAAACGCCACGGCGTTGGGAGTGGCGCCGAGCAATTCGGCCGGGTTGGGCTTGGCCCAGATCGTATCGACCAATGTCTGATGGGCCACGTCGATGACGGACAGATGGTCACTCCCTGCGTTCGCGCAGACCACATATTTCTGGTCAGGCCGCACCGCCAGACCGCTCGCATGCAAGCCGGTCACCAGTTCCTTGACCACCTCACCGCTGGGGAGATGGATGATCGAAACCGACCCTTCCGAGGCGATGAACCGAATCGGATCGACACGGACGACGGTTCCGCGACCAGCCGGACCCACCAGATCGTCCGCCGCAGGCCGGCGGCCCCCCCAATTGCTGACGAAAGCCCAATCGCCGGCGACCACGACGTCGTAAGGGGCGACGCCAACATCAAATTTGCGCAAGATGGTGCCGTCCTGTGCGTCCAGTTCCAACAATCGATTGGAGAGGTTGCCGCATACCAGCAGCCGCGCACCGTCGGCATGGAAGGCCAGCCCACTCGGGATTTCGGCTGCCCGCCGCGGCGCGTGGGCCGGCGGCAGTCGCCAACTATGCGACGGGACAATCTGCCGGTCATTCTGCACGCGAAACACCTTGATCGATCCGTTGACATTGCTCAGATAGACCGACTTGCCATCCGGCGAGAAGACGAGTCCCGTATAGCTGACCTGGCCATTGCGGTCGGGGGACACGGAATCGGCCGCCGAGTCCCCTATGGGCGACTGTTGGTCTTCGGCCGGCAAGTCGACTCGGCCGAGCACCTGCCCGCTGTCCGGATCGATCATCACCAGCTGGCTGGTCTTGCCGCTGACCAGCAGCAAATCCCTTTGGGGGCTGAGAGCCATCGCCTGCGGCCGCATTCCCGGCAGTTCGACCTGGACGCCGGTCGGCGTCAGTTCTTGATTCACGGGTGTGACAATCACGTCGTCACGATGTCGTCCCACCAACGAGACCGTCACCGCCACATCGTCGGCCGCGGCGAATTTCCCGCATTGGCCAACGCCAACGAGGAGCACCCAGCCAACGAAGGGAAGCTGCCAGCAATGCATGTTTACGACTCCTGACCTTATTATTGCGCGGCCCGGTCTTATCCAAGCCGGACGACCGCCTCGCTCGGTCAACCTTTTTGCGGCATACACATCTATCCGTGCGTTCGACAGGCCGTTAGTGTGTGGTTCGGACCGCTCGTTCGCAAGCTTGCTGGCGGGCAAGAATCGCGTCGGCCCGGCCGTACTGCCGTTGCGGTCGCCGAAAGAACCACGGTTAAAGTCGCATGAAGATTGTTGCAAGTGGGCGTACCTGGGCGCCACCGAAGCGGCCCTGGATAATGCACATGGTCTGGCGCGACCTGCTGTTCATGCATTGGCCAGTCCCGGCGCACGTGCTACGACCGCTCATTCCCCAGCGTTTGGACTTGGACGTGTTTGACGGCACCGCCTGGTTGGGGCTCGTCCCCTTCCTGATGACCGATATTCACCGCCGCGGCCTACCTGCCATTCCGGGCACCTCCGCCTTTGCCGAATTGAATGTACGGACCTACGTTACCTGCGAGAACAAGCCGGGCGTCTGGTTTTTTAGCCTCGATGCGGCGCACCGCATCGCGGTATGGGCCGCGCGGCAATTTTTTCATCTGCCGTATTACTGGGCACACATTGATGTCCGTCAGGAGGGTTCCCACATCGACTACGTGAGTCGCCGCATCCATCGCGGAGCGCCCGCCGCCTCCTTTGCCGCCAGGTACGCGGCCACGGGAGAGCCGCGCACGAGTCAGCAGGGAACGTTGGATCAATTTCTTACTGCGCGTTACTGCCTGTATGCCGCCGACCGCCGGGGCCGACTGTACCGCGGCGAGATCGACCACACGGCCTGGCCCCTGCAGTCGGCCGAGGCGGAACTAAAGGACTCGTCGCTGACCGCACCGCTCGGTTTCAGCCTCCCGGATATCGATCCAGTGCTGCACTTCGCGGAGCAGTTGGAGGTCGTGGCTTGGGATCTCGATCGACTGCCCGCCTGATGCCGCCACGGCAAGACTGCCAGGCGACGAGTCGGGACCCAGCGACCGCTACTCGTGCGGCCGGTCGATGCCTTGCGACTCGCGCAGCCGCAGGCAATGCGGATTGCCAATCTCAAAATCGCGGCACATCTGCGGACGATAGTCGTAGTGCCGGCATTGACGCGTTTCCAAGTCGAGCCAGATGCATGGTTCGCCCAGATCGATGTCGACCAGTTGGTCGATGTGCGCGTTGATCTGCTGCTGGAGGGAGGCGGGCAGCCGCCGCCAGTGCGGATCGTCGCCATGGCGATAAAACTGCGGATGGCCAATGGCCATGCAGCAGGCACCGCAATCGTCGCAGTTGAGGATGGGTAGAGACGACAACGTGGAAACTCGGCGAGACCAGGAAAACAAGGATGATTGCCGTCCAGGCGGCGAATCGCCTCCTATGAGCGTAATGTGAAAGGGCCTTCCAGACGAGTCCCAATGTTCCTCCTGCTCCCAGCGGCCAAAAACAAGCAGCAGTGCGGCAGCGTGGGTCGGTATCTCCCTGGTCAAGCGGCAGGCGTTGGCAAATAGCCGCACGAGGCGAATTTGCCACACATGCCGGGCGTCGCTCCCCTAGAAGCGTTTTCTTCGGTATTTGCTGCCGTCCACAACCAACCGATCGTAACCGAATCTGGTCTTCGCGACTATTTTTCTTGTGCTCTTGACATATGTTTCCTCTTGGCGGGCAGACCTCTTCAGCTTGTGATCCGACGGCGAAAGGCAGACAGATGAAAACTTCCACAATCAAGTTCGCGGCATTTCTGGCGGGGACCCTGGCATTGGCCAGCTCGGCATGTGGTCAGGAGCTCACAAGCAATGGAGAAGGCGCTTCGGTGATCAAGGTAGAGGAGACGTGGCGGGTGGAAGTGGGAGAGCCCAATCTGGAACGGAACGGGCCGCAGGTCACATTGGTGATGTCACCAAAGGGGGGCACGAACGGTGAGTTTTTCGTGTTTACACTCAACCACAAGAACTATCCCGACTATCGCGCCGGTGGCTCGCAGCTGACGCTATTTAACGGCGAGCACATCTTTGAATACCGTAACGGCGCGAAAGACGGCCCGATCCGCTATACGGAAGAAGTCGTGGAATGGACCCAGCGACTGACGGTCGGTGAGGATGGCACCGTCACGATGGAAGTCGTGGACGGAAACTGTTCAAGCTGGGGAGACTTCGGCGGACAGGGCTATTTGAAGGTGACGACGGATGGGAAGTACGCGAATCTGAATGGTTACACACCCCAGACATCCCTCACGGAGTCCGAGGTTGGTTTTGCCGGCAATCGCGTCTCGTACTTGACGCTGCAACGGGTGCGTTGGTTTCTAGCGGATGGTCGTGTTTACGAATTGAAGGCGCCCATCAACATCGATTCGGACCTGGATCCGTGGAACCAATAAGCCGGTTTCGTTTCGTGGCGGTCATCCTCACTAGTAGCAAACGAGAATACCCATGTGCAGTCCCACACCCACCCGGAAAAAGCATCAACCGCAACAGGCACGACGTGGTGTCGCGGTGGTTCTCGCGATCTTCTTCCTCGTGATCCTGCTGGTTTTTGTGGCCATTGCCATCGACTTTGGCTATCTCGTGAACGCACGAGCCGAAATGCAGCGGACGGCCGATGCGGCGGCGATGGCTGCCTGCTGGGATTATGCCGATCAGATCAGCAACGATGAAACACACGCCAACGCGGCATCGGTGGCCGTGCTCAGTGCCGGAGCAGCGGCTCACGACAATGCGGTCTGCGGTGCAGCGCCTAACCTTTACGCAACCGACTTTCGTTGGGGCCACTTGAATGACTTTACGAATCGTGCGGAACCATTGGACACATCCAATCCTCTGAACTTCAATGCCATTGAGATCACGTTGCGACGTACGGCGACGCAGAACGGAGAGATTCCGTTCTTCGTGGCGCCGATCTTTGGACAGGACGGCATCGGATCACAGGCCACGGCCACCGCGGCGATCGTGCGGGACATTGCCGGCTTTTCGGCCCCCGTGGATGGTACCAACCTGGGCATCTTGCCGATCGCGGTGAAGGAATCACTTTGGAACAGTCTCTTGGCGGGTAACGGCAGCGATGATTGGACCTGGAACAAACGTACGAAACGGATTACTCCGGGAGGCGACGGAGTTGTCGAAATCAACATCTATCCCCGGGACAATGCATCGTCCGGAAATAGCGGCACTGTTGATATCGGTCCGTCGAACAACAGTACGAGCCATTTATCGTATCAAATCACGGATGGTATCACCTCGGCAGACCTGGCACATCATGGCGGATCGCTCGCCTTCAATGACGAAGGGATTCTCGAGTTGAACGGCGACACCGGGATCAGCGCCGGAATCAAGGATGATCTCGCATCGATCAGGGGAAAACCGCGGATTGTGCCCATCTTTCGTAAGGTGCAGGGTCCCGGCAATAACGCCCAATATACGATTGTGGCCTGGGGCGGCATCCGCATCATGGAGGTGAAGTTGACCGGCGCCAAAAATCAAAAGCGGGTGGTGATTCAGGTCGCACCGATGGTCACCAAAGGCGTGATTCCGTCCGATGTGTCTGGCACCAGCCAGTACGTGTACTCACCTGTTGTTCTTGTTCGTTAAACGGGCCATTCCCGCTTTGTGTCCTCGTTACTGAAGGTAGAAAACTATCATGCGGCCGCATACACCGAATCAACGTCGCGGAGCCTCCGCCGTCGAGTTCGCCATTGTCGCGCCATTTTTATTCATGGTGCTGATCGGCATGATCGAATTTGGGCGGGCCATGATGGTGCAGCACATCGTCACGATGTCCGCGCGGGAAGGCGCTCGCGAGTCGGTCCTGCTCGGCGCCACGGAGACGTCGGTCAGAACCGTTGCCAGTGGCTACATCCAGCGTTCGGTCGGCATGAACTCCATCGATATTACCGTGACGCCGGATCCGCAGACGGCGGACCCGGGGACGTTGATCACGACCAGCGTCACGGTCCCCTTTTCGGCCGTGAGCGTCATGGCCGGAAAATGGTTTGGGGACGACTATCGCCTGGGGGCCTCCGCCACCATGCGAAAAGAAGGTTTCGAATAGTCCGCGGCCCATCCGCCGGACGGTGCCCGCGGCGAGCTTGGGCGCTGGCGCGGACCGAACGATCATTGGCGACTTTCCCCGTCGCCGCCGCTCTGTTTCTCATGGCTTGCCGGCGTCTGGACAGACACAGACGAACTGCTGGCAACCCGGACATCCCTGTCCATATTTCTTCTCGACCGCCTCCGTGAGATCGATGTCGGCCACGTTGGCAATCGTGGTCAGCCAGGCGAGCACGTCGGCGAATTCCTCCATGAGATTTTCACGATCATTCTCGCGGAGGGCGGCCGCCAACTCACCGATCTCCTCCATCAGCCACATGAACGTGCCATCGGTGCCCCGCTGCACGTCTTTCTCATAGTACATCTGGCGAATGAGTTGCTGAAAATCGTTCAAGGTAATCTGGCGACCCGCGGACTGCGCGGAGGCGGCCGAAGCTGGCTCGGTCATGGCAAGTGTCCGAAGTTTGAGTTCGTACAAAAGTGGATTGCGAAAAAGCGGAACATAGAGGCGGCCGCGGCAGAGCGCGCTTCACCGCGATCCCGCGGCCTCGACGTCCGTTATACCCATCTTTGTCCCTTCGTGCCTTAGCTCGCCGCGACAGGGCCACGCGGGCAGCCAGGTCGCGGACGCATTCCGCCAGCGGTCCGGTTGGGGGGGCGTGATTGGCGGGCACGGAATGTCGTGCATGGACGGAATTAACGGTAAAAACGAGCAAGGGCTCATTCTGTCCCGGGAGCGATCCTTGGGTTAGAATGCGATCATTGAGACTGACGCTCGGACTCTTGGATCTGCCATGTCGGATGCCGGCTCACCACCGAACGCCGCTCACGACCACGACGCGAAGGTCCCGGCTCCGCAGCTGGGCGACGGGCTGGCGCTGTATTCCGCCCTGATTGAGAGTCTTCCCGCCTTTGCGGTGTGTAAAGACGTCGAGGGGCACTACCTCTGCGTGAACTCGAAGTTTGCCGCCCTGATCGGCAAATCGGTCGCAGACCTGGTGGGGAAGACCGATTTCGATCTTTACCCGCCGGAAGTGGCCAAGCGCTATCGCAAAGAAGACCGGATCGTCATGCGGCACGGCGACCTGTTCGAAGATGTCGAGCGCAGCGACTCGAATGGCAAGGTCCGCTACATGCGGGTCCGCAAGTCGCCCATCCGTGACGCCCAGGGCGCCATCATCGGCACGCAGGCGATCTTCTGGGACGCCACCGAGCAGCAGAAGGCGGCCAACGAGACATCACGCGAACGCGAGATGCTCCGCACCTTGATGAACAGCCTGCCCGATTACATCTATGTCAAGGACAATCAGGGGCGTTACCTCATGGTCAACGACGCCGTACGTAAGGCCTTGCAGGTCGAGACCGAGGAAGAGGTCGTGGGCAAAGTCAACCTGGACTTTGTCAGCGGCGAGCAGGCACGGCAAGAGATGCGCGATGACAACATCGTGCTCTCCCTGGACGAACCCCTCATTGACCGGGAGCTAAAAACCAAAGACATGGAGGGAAACGACGTTTGGCTACTGACTTCGAAGGTTCCACTGCACAACGAACACGGGCAAGTCATCGGCTTGGTGGGGATCGATCGAAATATCACGCGGCTGAAGAAAACGGAGGATCACCTGCGAGCCGCCAAGGAAGCCGCTGATCTGGCCAACAAAGCCAAGGGTGATTTTCTGGCCAATATGAGCCACGAGATTCGCACACCGTTAAATGCGATCATTGGAATGACCGACCTCTTGCTGAACACCCGGCTGTCCGATACCCAACAAGATTATCTCCAGATGGTGCACCAATCGGGAGAGGCACTGCTGGCGCTGATCAACGACATTCTCGATTTTTCCAAAATCGAAGCGGGGAAGCTCGAACTCGACCAACGGGATTTTGAAACGGCCGAGGGGCTGGGTGATACCATGAAATCATTGGCACTGCGGGCCGCCGAGAAGGGACTGGAATTGGCGTTCCGCATCGCTCCCGACGTACCCTCGCGACTGCATGCCGATCTCGGACGCTTGCGGCAGGTGATTGTGAATCTGGTGGGAAATGCCATCAAATTCACCGAACATGGCGAAGTGGTACTGGAAGTGCGCCCGCTTTCCCGGGACAACGGCCGCGTGCAACTCGAGTTTGAGGTCCGCGATACGGGGATCGGCATTCCGGCGGAAAAATCAGCCAAGATCTTTGAGGAATTCGAGCAGGCCGACGCCTCAACCACCCGAGACTTTGGCGGCACGGGACTGGGCCTCGCAATTGCGTCGCGTCTGATTCACATGATGGACGGCTCGATTCGCGTGGAAAGCCAGCCGGGCGTGGGCAGTAAGTTCATCTTTACCGCCTGGTTGAATGTTTCCGATGCACCGCCTCCGGTACTGCACGAGGCGATTCGTCGAGCGGACGACAAACGCGTTCTGGTCGTGGACAATAACGAAACGAGCCGCCGTATTCTGGGCGAAATGCTGACCAATTGGGGCATGCAGCCAATTCTGGCGGCGAGTATCGAAGAGGCGGAATCCCACCTGCGGATGGCTCAGCAGTCGGGCGACGGTGTGCCCGTTGTGATCGCCGATGCCAACATGCCGGGCTCGGACGGATTGGCACTGCTCGGCAAAATCAAGCACGATCGCCAATTGGGGCGGCCCGAATCGATCGTGCTCACGTCGAGCCCAAGGCCGGAACTCGACAGCGAGTGCCAGGCGTTGGGCGTTCGCGACTGCCTGCTCAAGCCGATCAAGCAATCCGAATTGTTTGATGCAATCGCCATCGCGCTGGATGGCGAGCGGCCACGGCCGGCCGATTGGATCACGATGCATGAACTCTCGCCGCAGCCGTTGAAGATTCTGCTGGCGGAAGACAATGCCGTCAATCAGAAGCTGGCCGTGGGCATCCTCGAATCGCTCGGCTGCGAGGTGACGGTCGCACGGACGGGACGCGAAGCCATCGCCTGGAACGATCGCGAGCAGTTTGATGCAATCTTAATGGATATCCAGATGCCGGAACTTGACGGACTGGAAGCCACCCGCCAGATTCGAAAGCGGGAAGCCGGCTCGGGACGCAACTCGCGGATCATTGCCATGACGGCCCACGCCATGGCTGGCGACAAGGAACTTTGCCTGGAAGCCGGCATGGACGACTATCTGGCCAAGCCCATTCGCTTGCAACAGCTGAGCGATAAATTGAATGCATTGGTCGTCGACCGCGGCCAGAAAGCCATGCCCGCGGTGCCGACCGTATGTTCCAAGGATACGACCATGCCGGATATGATCGATTGGCAGCGGGCGTCCCAGGGAGTCGGCGGTGATCAGGAACTGCTGAAGGAGGTCGCCCAGGCATTCCTGGAAGACGTTCCCAAACTGCTCGAGTCGGCATGGGAAGCCTGTCGTGACGATCGAGCGAATGACCTGCAGCGACTCGCCCACTCCTTGAAAGGCTCCTTCTTGTTCTTGGGAACCCAACCCGTCATCGAGGTGGCCGAATCGATCGAACTGGCCGCCACGGCAGGCCAGGCGGCCGATCTGCAGAGCCGTCTTGCGGAGCTGCAGGACATGACGGAGCATGTGTGCAGCGAGATAAATGCTTACCTGACAGGGTCCGATTCCACTTCGCAACCAAACACTTTTTGAGGGAGCCTGACATGGCCCGCATACTTGTCGTGGACGACACGGCCGTCGATCGTCGCCTGGCCGGCGGACTGCTCGAGTCTTCCCAGGGACTTGAGGTCGAATACGCCGAGAACGGTAAACTGGCACTGGAGCACATGGAGCAATCGCCACCCGATCTGGTCATCACCGACATGCAGATGCCCGAGATGGGGGGACTGGAACTCGTGTCCCAAATTCGACTGCATTATCCCCGCATTCCCGTCGTGCTGATGACCGCGCGGGGTAGTGAGGCCGTGGCTGTCGAGGCCCTGGAACGGGGAGCCGCCAGCTATGTGCCCAAGTCCCAATTAGCCAATCGGCTGCAGACAACGGTGCAGGACTTGCTCTCGCTCGTGCGGACCGATCGATCGTATACGCAGTTGATCGACTGCCAACGGCGACTGCAATTCGATTACGAATTGACCAACGATCCAGTATTAATCGACGCGCTCGTGGATCTCGTACAACAACTGGTGGGAGGCATGGAGTTGACCGACGAGACGGGGCAGCTCCGCGTCGGTATCGCACTCCGGGAAGCTCTGCACAATGCGCTGTACCATGGCAACCTGGAAATCTCAAACGAAGACGTGGAACGATCGCGGGAAGAACTCATCACCGGTGGAGGAGGCGACCTCGTGGCGACTCGACGCCAACAGGCCCCGTACAAGGATCGGTCCATCCGTGTGGGAATCACCATCGATCGCCAACAAGCTCGCTTTGAGATCGAGGATGAGGGAAAGGGGTTCGACTATGCGAGTCTGCTCACCACCATCGACCCCGCCGAATCGCTCGACGAACGGAAAGGACGCGGTTTTGTGCTGATGCTCTCGCTGATGGATGAGAATCTCATTTAATGACTCTGGCAACTGCGTGACGATGATCAAGCTACGCGAAAACAGCCAATCGGCCGAGGAGTAATCGATCCTCGGCAGCCGACCCGCGTCACCGCGTGCCGCCTCAACTCGCGTTCGCTACCAGCGGCATCAGCTTCCCGGACACCAGCCGAGCCAGAAAGGATTCCTCGTCTCGCAAAAAGAAGTGATGGCCGGGTACCGTACGCAACGAGAAACCGCCCGCAGTGTGCGTTCGCCATTCGTTGACCTGCGCCGCCGACACCATTTGATCCTCCGTCGCCGAAATGGCACAGATGGGACAAGCCAGCGGCGGGCCCGCTTGGTACTCGTAGGTCTCCAGCAATTTCAAGTCGGCTCGAATGGTGGCAGCCAAGGCACCCATCATGGCCAATTCGTCCTCGCCCGCCTGGCCACCACGCCCATAATCTCGCACCAGCGCTTCGATCATTGCCCCATCAGGCAACGTGTGCAGTGTCCGCTCCCGCGACATCAGATGCGGAGCTCGGCAGGCCGAGACAAAAAGATATGCGGGACAGGTTCCCTCCGCGCTCAGGCGGCGAGCCAGCTCGAACGCAATCATTCCCCCCATGCTATGTCCGTACAGCGCGAATGGCGCACGGATCGTCGGCACGACGTGCTGCCACAAGGCGTCGATCATCGCGGACATTCGATCCACCGCGGCTTCCTGAAAACGGCCCTCGCGACCAGGCAATTTGACCGGCAGCAATCCAATCTCCGCTGGCAGCCAGCGTCGCCAGCGATGATAGACCGCGCTTCCGCCCCCCGCATGGGGCAGACAAAAAAGTTGGATCTTCGCATCCGGCTGATCGATCCGAGGAAGCCAGATATTCGCGGGGTGAGTCATCGACTTATCGCATTCCAGGGCAGGCAGAACCCTACTTGAGCGAAGCGACCGGCCACAGAATCGCGGCTTCGACTCGGCGGAAGGGTCCATTCCTGATTAAACAGGGTATTCAGAGAACCTAGGGGATGTTGCTGGCACGACTTCGCTACGTATAAAATTGGTGTCCCTGCGTGAGTTTAGCCGATCAGACGTAACGAGCGGATAACAAGTTCGACCGGCTGACTCACATGGGGGGTGGTTCTTAGAATCATGGCTACGATCGAGGATACGATTCACTCACCGGTTTTCCACGCGGGCTGGACATTGAATAGCGGCACGAAATATCGTTCTCTCTCCGAAGTCTTGGCGGATCGAGCCCAGGCCTTCGGGGATCGCAGGGCATATACCTTTCAAGGCAAGGATGGTGATCACGTCGTCACCTTTGGCGAACTCGACCAACGGGCTCGCGCCATCGGCGCGGCTCTTCAGTCGCGCGTCGAGCCGGGTGAGCGGGTGCTGTTATTATTTCACGCGGGCTTGGATTTTATCTCGTCGTTCTTCGGTTGCCTGTATGCCGGTGCGTTAGCTGTCCCGACCACGTATCCGAAACCGCGGCGCCCCATGCCGCGTCTGACGGGCATTGCCAAGAATTGTGAAGCCTCGCTGGTGCTGGCCGACAGCGAGACGCTAGCAACCCTGGATGAGACGATAATGGCGTCGGATTTGCCCGACATGCACTGGCTAGCCGTCGACACCATCGACAACGGGGCCGCTTCCGACCTGCAGCCCGTCGAAACCCACCCCGACCAACTGGCTTTTCTTCAGTATACCTCCGGGTCGACGAGTGAGCCGAAAGGCGTGATGGTCTCGCACGGCAATCTGCTTCACAATCTAGAGGTCATTCGTATCGGGTTTGGGCTGCGTTCGGCCGACGAGGCGGGCAACGTCCAGACCGGCGTCTTCTGGTTGCCCGCTTACCATGACATGGGTTTGATTGGCGGCATTCTCGAATCGCTCTACGTTGGCGGGCACAGCGTGCTGATGTCCCCGGCGGCCTTTCTGCAGCGCCCGATCGGCTGGTTGGAAACCATGTCCGAATATCGCGCGGCGATCAGTGGGGCCCCCAACTTCGCGTACGAGTTGTGCGTGGCCCGCGCCACCGAGGAACAACGGAGAAGATTGGACTTGAGCAATTGGCGGGTCGCGTTTTGCGGAGCCGAACCGATTCGCCCCAGTACGCTCCATTCATTCGCCGAAGCCTTCGCCACGAGTGGATTCCGCGAGGAGTCGTTTTATCCGTGTTTCGGCCTGGCCGAGGCCACCTTGCTGGCCGCGGGTAGTCATGGTCCCCACGAATTGTTTATTCGCCACGTGAACCGGACCCAACTAGCTAACCACAAGGTCGAGATGGTACCTGCGGGGGACGAAGATGCGCAACCGTTGGTTGGCTGTGGCGCTGCGCTGAACGGACAGGAAATCGCGATTGTCGATCCTCAGACGCTCGCCCGCTGTCCGAGCGACACCGTGGGTGAAATCTGGATCAAAGGCGACAGCGTGGCGGGCGGTTATTGGGGCTGCGAGGACGAAACTCGGCAGACCTTCCAAGCCACCACTGCGGACGGCCAAGGTCCCTTTCTCCGCACGGGGGATCTGGGCTTTTTCGCCGAATCCAACCTGTTCGTCACCGGTCGCCTGAAGGATGTGATGATCATTCGCGGACGGAATCATTATCCGCAAGACGTGGAAAAATCGGCCGGCGACGCCCATGAAGCGTTGCGACAGGATTCGGGAGCCGTCTTTACCGTCGAGGAAGAGGGGACGGAAAAGCTAGTGGTCGTGCAAGAAGTCGATCGCCAGTATCGCGAAGCCGATTTTGACGAAGTCATTCGCGCGATTCGCCGGCAGGTCGCGGAAGCCCATGAATTGGAAGTCCATGCCGTCGTCTTAATTCGACACGCCAGCCTTCCCCGGACTACGAGCGGCAAGGTACAGCGCCATATCTGTCGTGAGCAATTCCTGACGGGCGATTTCAAACAATTAGCCGTCTGGAAAAAGCAGGTACCCGCCAACGGCAGCAATGGGAAGCCATCGTCTGACAAGTCGCCGACGCGGCTGCGGCAGGCCGATCGGCCGATGACACCTGATGAAATCGATCGCCTGGCTGAGCGCGTGGAAAGCTGGCTGATGACCTGGCTGATCGAACGAGCCGCGATCCCGGAAAATGAAGTCCATCGCAACAAGCCTTTTGCCGAATATGGGCTCGATTCCCTAACTGCCGTCGAACTCAGCCAGGAACTCGAGGACTGGCTGGGCGTCGAAGTCGTGCCGACCGTCGCCTGGAACTATCCCACCCCCGCCACGTTGTCCGTCTATCTGGCTCGGGAAGCTGCGGGTGCTAACGAGCACGAAATCGAAGAACTTGCGAGTGACGCGGAGCCGCCAGACGACGAGTTCGCACGGATGCTGGCCGAAATCGAATCGCTCAGCGACGAAGACGCCCGATCGCTACTCGACGAGTAGCCAAGGAAAAAATCGACCCGCGCAGAGGCACCGGGACTTACGGTTTCCGCGGCGGCGAAGTACAACCGAGAAGATGCCTTTGTCTCCGTCTCCATCTCGCGCCGCCCTCGCCAAGCTTGGCTTCTTGGGGGTGCTGCTCGCCCTGCTGACCGCGGCCGCCGTCGGTGTGGATTGGTGGCGTGGCCTGCCCCCCGACGCCACCGCCAGCTACGTAGGTGGCGACACGTGTATCAGCTGCCATCAGCAACAGGCGACCGACTGGCACGGTTCGCACCACGACCTGGCGATGGACGTGGCAAGTGAGGATACGGTGCTCGGGGACTTTAACAACGCCACGCTCGAGCACTATGGGATCACGTCGCGGATGTTTCGTGACGGTGAAAAGTTCATGGTGTCGACGGAGGGTCCCGACGGGGCCATCGGTGACTTTGAGGTGAAGTACGTCTTTGGCGTCGACCCGTTGCAACAGTACATGGTCGAACTCGACCCGCCGGGTGGCGACGGCCAGGGCCTCGGCCGCGTGCAGGTCCTGCGGATCAGTTGGGACACGAGGCGGCGAAAATGGTTCTATCTCTCGCCACCCGACGTCGATGAGAAACTGGCACCGGACGATCCACTCCATTGGACAGGGGTGGCCCAGAACTGGAACCATATGTGTGCCGAATGCCACTCGACCAACCTCGTGAAGGGTTACGATTTCCCCACGCGGACATACCACACGACCTTTACCGATATCGACGTCAATTGCGAAGCATGCCATGGTCCTGGCAGCTTACATGTAACGCTGGCGAATCGTCGCTCGCTCTTCTGGGATCGAAAGCTAGGTTACGGTCTGGTGGCTATGAAAGGAGCGCCGCCCGAGGTCCAAATCCAGGCCTGCACTCCCTGCCATTCGCGTCGCAGTGTCCTCAAGCAGGGTTACACATGCGGCGCGAACTATTACGACTATTACGAGAACTCGCTACTCACTCCCACGACCTACTACCCCGACGGTCAAATCCTCGACGAGGTCTACGTCTTTGGCTCGTTTCTGCAAAGCAAGATGCACGCCAAGGGGATTCGCTGCACCGACTGCCACGAGCCGCACAGTACCAAAGTCAAACATCAGGACAACCAATTGTGCACGTCGTGCCATCAGCACGATCCGGCCAAGTACGATACGCCGGCCCATCATCATCATCCGCTCGGGTCGACGGGGACGTTGTGCATCGATTGTCATATGCTGCCCATGCCGTACATGGACATCGATCTTCGCCGCGACCACAGTTTCCAGGTGCCGCATCCCGACGTCTCGACAGACCTTGATACGCCCAATGCGTGCGTCGCCTGCCATCTCCAGGACAGCACCCTGGCCGCGGAGCAGCGCGGGCCGCTCGAGTACTATGCCGATTGGCTCACGGCGGCCCGCAACGGCAATGAACTGGTTGCCGCCGAACTGGATCGTTTGAATCGTTGGGCCGCGGAGCAAATATCCGCCTGGTACGGCACCGCTGCCCGCGATGATCGCCCCGCGTTCGCCCGCACCCTGCAGCGCGGCTGGGAGGGTGATGGGTCCGTCGTTCCCGAGCTGGCGGCGCTCGCCACCAACCGCCAGGCCGCCGGAATTGTCCGAGCCACGGCGTTGGCCACGCTGGCCGAGTTTCCGGCCAGCCCGCTTGCCCTGCAGGCCGCCCGCCAAAGCCTGGGCAACGATGATCCGCAAGTCAGGGCCGCCGCCATCGGGGTCTACGAAAACGTGCCACCGCCGCAACGCCTCGTCGACGTGGGGCCTCTGCTGGAAGATCCGATCCGTCATGTGCGGATGCAAGCGGCCCTGGCACTCGTCGAGGCCAATAAATCCACGTTCTCCCGCCAGCGTATGGACGCTATGAAAGCAGCTTTGGAAGATTATCGACAAGCCCAGCGGCAGAACGCCGATCTGGCCGGTTCCCATATCGCGTTGGGACTACTCGCCGAGCGACAGGCCGACTTTCGGCGAGCCGAACAGTGTTACCGCGATGCCATGCGCGTCCAGCCGCTCGTGGCGGGCCCGCGCTCCAACCTGGCCAATCTGCTCAGTGAGCACCTCGATCGGCCGGAGGAAGCCGCTCAGTTGTGGCGCGAGGAATTGGAATTCGTCGGCCGCGATGCGCGACTGGCGCCACGGAACCACGCCCTGCAGTACCGTTTGGGGCTAAACTACTATCTCAACGGTCAACTGGAAGAGGCCGAGGAGGCGTTGCGGGAGGCGGCCGACTCTGCAACCGGGCAACGCCCGCTACGCGCTGACGCTGGCCCTGCTTTACCAGAAGCTGGCGCGGTGGGAGGAGGCCATCACACAGGCGGAACGCCTGCGGCAATTGGAGCCCGATCACCCGGCCCACCTCCAATTGTTGCGGCAACTCGAAGCCAGCCGTGCAGCGACCCGCTGAGATCGGCCGGCTTGCTTGCGAGTGGAGGGCCGCAGGCATTAGAATTGTCGGTTCGCAGGCAGTCCGCCGCGCCCCTGTCGCCGCCACCACCGACCGCTCACTGACCCACTCGGGAGAAATCCAGCATGGCAATCATTCTTGAAACGGCAGCCAAACCCCAAGTCCGTCAAACCCAATGCTTCATCGGCGGCCAGTGGACTCCCGCCGTCAGCGGCAAGACGTTTCGCACGATCGACCCGGCGACCGAAGAAGTGATTTGTGAAATCGCCGAGGGAGATGCGGCAGATGTCGACCTGGCGGCCCAGGCGGCACGCAAGGCCTTCGAAGCGGGCCCCTGGAGTCGCATGGATGCCCGCGATCGAGGCCAACTGATGCTGAAGCTGGCCGACTTGATGGAAGAGGAAGCGGACGAGCTGGCGGCCTTGGAATCGTGGGACAACGGCAAGCCGATCCGCGACGCGCGAGCGCCGATGTCGTGCTGGCGGTCGATTGCCTGCGTTATTACGCGGGGATGGCCGACAAGATCCAGGGGGACACCATCCCGATTCGCGGCAACTATTTTTGCTACACGCGGCGCGAGCCCGTGGGGGTCGTGGGGCAGATCATTCCCTGGAATTTCCCCATGCTCATGGCGGCCTGGAAATGGGGTCCCGCCTTGGCGGCCGGCTGCACGATCGTGATGAAGCCCGCGGAGCAAACTCCGCTCACCTGCCTGCGCATGGCGCGGCTGGCACAAAAGGCCGGCATCCCGGACGGCGTGATCAATGTGATCCCCGGATATGGCCCCACGGCCGGGGGAGCCATCGTCGAGCACCCGGAAATCGACAAGATTGCCTTCACGGGTGAACACATTACCGCTCAGATCATCATGCGGAATGCGGCGGCAACCTTGAAGCGACTGACGTTCGAACTGGGCGGCAAGAGTCCCAACATTATCTTTGCCGACTGTGACCTCGACGCCGCCGTGCGAGGAGCCCACTTTGGACTCTTCTTCAATCAAGGACAATGTTGTTGTGCGGGCAGCCGCGTCTTTGTCGAGGACAGCATTCACGCCGAGTTCGTCGAGCGGCTCATCACATTCAATCGTCAGCGCAAGATCGGCGACCCCTTCGATCCCTCGACCGATCAGGGTCCGCAGGTGGACCAGGCGCAGTTCGACAAGATCATGAGCTTTATCGAGTCCGGCAAGAAGCAAGGGGCCGATTGCCTTGTGGGTGGGGACCGCGTCGGCGAGAAGGGTTACTTTATCGAGCCCACGGTATTCGATAACGTCCAGGATGATATGGATATCGCGCAAAAAGAAATCTTCGGCCCCGTGATGTCGGTCCTCAAGTTCAGCGATGTGGACGAAGTCATCCGCCGCGGCAACAACACGTTTTATGGCCTGGCCGCCGCCGTCTGGACCCAGGACATCAAGAAAGCGCATCACCTGGCAGCCAAACTCCGTGCCGGCACGGTGTGGGTGAATTGCTACGACGTATTCGATGCGGCCGCTCCCTTTGGCGGCTTCAAGATGTCCGGCATGGGGCGCGAACTGGGCATCCGCGGGCTGGATGCCTACACCGAAACCAAAACCGTCACGGTGGCCCTGTAGTCGTTCCCCGCGCTGGATGGCGGCTCGACCGCTGCCTCACGGTTCGACCGTGAACAGGAACTCGGTGCTTCCCGCGCCCACCTGGGCTCGGAGGGGCGTCGTTTCGGCCTCGGTGTAACGCCGCGGAATCGCCAGTTTTTGCTCGCGATAGTTCGACCAGACCTTGAGGACCACCCGATAGTCTCCGGCATCCGCTCCGTCGTGCGGCTGGTCCGTCATGAGCGAGAACGAGCCGTCAGGTGCGAGCGTCCCGCTGGCTGACTTGGGTGGCGCGGTGGCCGAAGATGCGGAGTCCGGCACGAACACAATCGTGGCCATCTCTCCGGTCACCGGTTTTCCGCTCTCGTCCACCACCGTCCCGCGCACCGCGAAACGCCCCTCCCCGGCCGAATGGCAACCGAGCACCAGACATAAGCCCATCAGCCAAGGACCGAAACGAAAGCGCGTGCATCCTATTCCCCTGTCGGACCCTGCATCTCGGGCCGCCGAACGAAGAAGGCTTCCACTAAAATGGCATCTCCTGGATCACCTGCCCGTCCGCACCGGCGATCAGCTTATCCCAGACGGTCATACGCTCGCCATTCGGCCCCCAGCTGCCGAACACACCACTCGTCTCGACTTCATTCGTGAGAAAGTCGAGCGCTGCCATCGGCCATGCCCAGGACGACGCCACCGACATGCATGCTTCGCACCGTCGCCTGGTCGGCCCAATCATCCCCCGTATAATCCGGCATGCATTGGGTTTCGAGCAGGGCAGCATCCGTTGGCCTCGGACCGGCCACGTCATCGGCGTAAGCGTTGCACACGTTCGGACCGTTGTCGTCGCCGGTCGAGCCGTACCAGAAGAGCATGCTCGAACCGGCTTGTCCAAGTGCCCAGGTGCCGCGACGATCAAACTGAGTCACGCCGGCACGCACCTCGCCCAGCAAGATCGACTTCGTGGTCCCATCCGTAATGTTGCGGAGCTTGGCCGCCACGTTGGGTCCGATCACACCACGCCGCCGCCGATCTTTCCAGCCGGGCGAATCGGGACCATAAATCCCGTCGGGACTGCGGATCAATAGAGGTCCATTGCCGCCGTTGGCCGCGTAATTGCCGCGGGCCCACAGCCGCTGCCCCGGCCAGAAAATCATCGGTTGGGAATTGAAGGCATCGGTGGGACATTTCATCGTGCTGATGTCGGTCAAGCGGGCCGGTTGGTTCACCGCGTCCGAGATGAAGGCATCAAAATCAAACTTGTCATAGACGGCCTGCTCTTCCATATAAGGCAACAACAGGATCGCCCAGTTGGGCCCCATGCTGGTCAGCGTCGCGGGGTTGGTTCCCACCGGATACTCAAAGCCAATGGGAAAACTGCCGTTTGCCGATTCGTAATTCAGCAATCCCAGACTCAACTGGCGAAGATTGTTGATGCACTGACTGCGACGAGCCGCCTCGCGGGCGGTCTGGACCGCTGGCAGCAGAAGCGCCACCAGGATGCCAATAATGGCAATCACAACCAGCAGTTCCACCAGCGTAAAGCCGCGAGTGGGACGAGGCTTGCCAAAGCAGAGTCTTCCGAGAACGTCGCCGGGGAATCGCATCATCGCACCGCCATTCGTGGAGAGGTGACTTGGCGACGATCAACCGCAACGGAGCATGCTTGCCGCCGGCGATAGTATAACCCGAATCGTCGGCGAATCGACGGCGGAGTTGGCAAAATGGTTGCGGCCCCTGGCGTCGATCCACGGTTTCCCTACACCACAACAAAATCGTAGGGCAGCGGAGGGGAACGCTCTGATCCGAGGTTCAGAACACAGCCACCGCGCGCACGAAAGACACGAATGCGGGCCGATCGGCCCTTTCGCACATGCGGATCGCCATCCCGCAAACTCCTTCCAACCGGAAAAGCAGACCGGGTGGCAGTCGGCCGGTTCGGTTGCCATCGAGTAATGCTCGAAGGGCTCGCCTCGGCACAACGCCTCAGTGATCACCGATGGCTCGATCACCTCGGTGATCTCCGTGATCTCTGTGGCTAATCGCAACCAGCAAGGACGGCTCGCCCCGACACATTCTCCCGGCGGGGGCGACTCATTGGATTTACCCTCCCAGTTCATCGAAGTCTAAACGGTAGAGAATCTGGTTATAGTCGTGACGGGGAGTCGCACACTTGGTGCCTGAAAACGTTTTCGTGTAGGTCGCCTCAAAGATCAGAAACGACGCGTCGGGTTCAGTGAATTCAGGATGCATGAGTGGATTGTAAAACGAGTAATTGGCATGCGTCACGACCTTGACGGCATCCTTCCAAGGACCCGTTGGTGCGTCGGCCTCCGCGTACCAAAGCTCGCCCAACATGGAAGGCTGGCCATGGATCTGGCAAAAGATCGAGATCCATTTCCCGCGATGAGGATTCCACGCAACCGACCCGCTATGGGGTGTAATCTTCTCTTTCGTTCCTTGAGTCAGAACGACCGTTTGAGGTTCCAGGGCCTGCCACGAATCCGGGTCGCTCCAACCCTCGAATGTGGCCGGGATTCGAAGCGTTGGAAACGGGTCGCCAAACAGCACGAACTCTCGTCCCGCATCGTCCTTCCAGCGCACGGGGTGACCGCCCGGCACTGGGAGCGGCTGGCCACCATCCACGGACTGATTCCACAACACGCGTAGCTTTTCAAACTGGTCGGTGTCATCGTTCCACACACACAAACCTTGTTCGTAGGTTTCCAGTGGCGGTTTGATCTTCGCGTAGGTCGCGACAAGATGTGGCTTGCCGGTCCGATCGTGAAGACTCACGTAACCGCCAAGCCACGTGGGACCGTCACCCGGCATTTGAGCCACATTGCGGGGCATCCCTTTCACGTCCGTGAAGTAATCGAATCGCAAATCGACGGGCGGCTCGAACTTGGTGAGTGGCCGCAGTCTGGTCGTCGCTCCGGACATATGAAACAGCCCCAAAGGATAGGCAGGGATCACCGTGTCGCCCCAACCCCAATAGAGTCTTCCGTTGTACTCGGCAACTTGAACACTGTCGCACCCGAGGATGCCTTGCTCGGTCCAATCGAGTTTCAATCCCAGCTTCTGGCTCTCGCCGAACAATCCGCCGCCAGTGATGCGTCCGAGTCGCTTCGCCGGCAGTTGCCTTTGGACCTTGACGATTAGTGTTAGCGCCCGGTCGCGGGGTCAGCCGCACACCTGCCATGCCAAAACCATCCCGTGGCACACCGTAACCATGTCCCTCGACGGAGAACCAAGTCTCCCGATTCATCAATTCGGGCAGATCAAAAGCGATCACGCCGGCGTTGTCGCTGACGAAGCGAACATGATGCGTCGTCTGCAGCTCAACCAAGGGCACCGGCCATCCGTTTTCTTCGTCCACCAGATCAATACGACACGGCTCGCCAGCAAAGCTGTAACCACCGATCAGGCCATAGGCGATCGCGACCATGACCGAATGGACCCAATCATATGGACAACGACGAAGGCCAGAGTATTTCATACGTTCATGTCCACAAATGGCGTGGGGCAGATCCCGGGACGTCCAATGCGGATTGCAGGACTCCGCATACCGAAACCGCGAGATGTTGCCAGAGTCGCATTTTTTGGCTCCCATCACAACGGCCGAGCGAACGGGTTCGCCGCGGGCGTACGTGTTGGTTGGCGTGGGGAGGGAGTTCACCGGACGGCGGGCGGCACGCTGTGAAAGGCGCAACCAAACTTCCTTCGTGTCCTTCGTGGTTCCCTGCTGAACCGCTGGTAACCCTAACGAGGTGGACCCCCCCGAGCTTGCTCGGGGGTGAACGCGGTCGCTGGCTAAGCGCGCCCGCGACAGCCCGGCTATCGGTCGAGCCAAAGACGTGATCTCGACACGAGTTCTCCGAGACCGAAACCCGAAGGAGTGGCCTCGGATCCCGCACACGCAGCGACGTCGCTCGCTCGGCCCCAACAGGCGTCCGCTGGCGCTTTTAGCAGCCGATGACCTCATTCACCCCCGAGCAAGCTCGGGGGGGTCTATCTTTCTTTGCCGATGACCTCATTCACCCCCGAGCAAGCTCGGGGGGGTCTATCTTTCTAGCCGATGACCTCATTCACCCCCGAGCAAGCTCGGGGGGGTCTATCTTTCTAGCCGATGACCTCATTCACCCCCGAGCAAGCTCGGGGGGGTCTATCTTTCTTAGCCGATGACCTCATTCACACGCCCGAGCTAGCTCGGGGAGGTCGAGCCGCATCGGGCTACCGCGTCTAGCCAGCCACTCCATCAGCTTTCCCGGGGGGGAGGGAGTTCACCGGACGGCGGTCCGCAGCCTGCGAAAAACGCAAATCACGCCGAGGACTCGCCGCCACGGGCCGGCTGCCATCGTTCGACTCGCACCGCACATACCTTGTACTCGCCGGTCTGTGTCACAGGATCACCCGCGTCGTTTGTGAGCAGGTTGGCTCGGGATTCGGCAAAGTGCAAGGGCATCCAGGTACAACCCGGCCGCACCCGCGGTGAAATCCAGGCCTCCGCCCGCACCGAACCCCGCCGGGACGCCACCGTCACCGTATCGCCATGCTCGATGCCCAATCTCCGGGCATCGCGTCGATGGAGTTCAATGAAGTTGCCTCGCTGCTTGGCCACGGGTCCCGCATCCCGCCGGGTTTGCGTCCCGGCGTTGTAGTGATACAGGGTACGGCCGGTCGACAGGACGAGCGGAAATTCGTCATCC
This sequence comes from uncultured Planctomycetaceae bacterium, assembly GCA_963700865.1. GTDB lineage: Bacteria > Planctomycetota > Planctomycetia > Pirellulales > Pirellulaceae > CAVOGJ01. The sequence goes on from CAVOZC010000001.1 coordinate 359,778, forward strand.
GGCAATTCGGCACTTGGTCGGTACTCGACTGGTTGAAACGGCGCCCGACCAATCAGCGGTCCATCGCGGTGCAACGTCGGGGTCCCCTCGTGCAGGGAATCGGGACACGGCCATTGCAATCCCCGCGGGCGGGCGTCCAGCCGCTCGTGAGAGATGCCCGCAACCTTGGGCGTGAGCGCCGCCATTTCCGCAAAAACCTCGTCGGGGCCATTGTAATGGGGCATCGGATAGCCGGCGGCGCGAGCGATATCGCAGAGGATCATCCAATCGGCACGCGCCTGCCCTGGCGGCGACACGGCTTGTCGCACCCGCTGCACGCGACGATCGCTGTTCGTGAAAACACCATCCTTTTCGGCAAAGCAAGCACCCGGCAGAACGACATCCGCGAAACCGGTCGTGACGTTATGGAAGATCTCCTGGCAGACGAGAAACTCGCAATGCTCGTTCATCCCCTGTTCGACCTTCGAGACATTCGGTTCCGAAATGATGATGTCTTCGCCCATCACGTACAAACCGCGAATCTTGCCCCGCTGCAGTTCCTTCATCATGACATTGAGATTCAGTCCGTCATGAGGTGACAGGTCGCAACCCCAGGCCTGTTCGAACTTGGCACGAACGCCCGGATCGGTCACCGGCTGATAACCGGGATAATAGATCGGCGTGGCGCCGGCATCGTTGGCACCTTGCACATTATTCTGCCCGCGCAACGGATTCATACCGGCCGACGGTACGCCCAGGTGACCGGTCATCAGCACCAGGTTGGCGAGCGCATACACGTTATCGGTACCGTGGGTATGTTCCGTGATACCCAGCGTATAGTAGATGCCCGCCTTCCGTGTGGTCGCGTACAGGCGTGCCGTCCACTCAATGTCCTCGGCCGGCACGCCCGTGATTTGTTCGGCCGCCGCCGGCGTATAGGCGGCGACGGTCTCGGCGACTTGCTCGAAACCGGACGTATGGCGGTCGATAAAGGCCCGATCGGCCAACCCGTCACGGATAATGACGTGAGCCATGGCATTCAGCAGCCAGACATCGGTCCCGGGGCGCAACTGCAAGTGCTTTTCGGCCACGCCGGCCATCCAGATGGCTCGCGGGTCGGCCACGACCAGCCGCGAACCGTTTCGCACGGCACGCTTCATCTCCATGGCGATGATCGGATGCGCCTCGGAGGTATTCGACCCGATCACGAACATCATGTCGGTGTCACGAATCTCGTCGATCGCGTTCGTCATGGCCCCCGCACCAAACATGGTCACCAGACCGGCGACCGTGGGCGCGTGTCACGTGGCGGCACATTGATGGATGTTGTTGGTGCCAAAGGCGGCCCGCGACAGCTTCTGCATCAGGTAATTTTCCTCACCCGTGCAGCGGCTGGACGAAATAAAACCAAGTGCATCGGCGTGATGCTTTTCCTTCACCCGCAGCAACCCGTCCGCCGCGAACTGAATCGCATCTTCCCAGGTGGTCGGCCGCAGTTGGCCATCGTCGCCACGCACGAGCGGTTCGGTGATGCGGTCGGGGTGATGGATGAAGTCGTAGGCAAAGCGGCCCTTGACGCAGAGGTTGCCGTCGTTCAGCGTTTCTCCCGGCGGCGGGCTCGTGATCTTGATCACGCGGTCCTGCGAGACGTGCAGATCGAGCTGACAGCCGACTCCGCAAAAATTACATGTCGTTCGTGTCGTTTGCGTATCGGCCGGCAACACGTGTGGTGCCTTCTTCTCGATCAGGGCACCGGTCGGGCACGTGTCGATACAGCCGCCACACAGCTCGCAAGTCGTATCGAGTAGACCTCGTTCCCCGGCGGTGGAGATCGTCGTTTCTCCACCCCGATAGGCCAGCGTGATCGCGTTGACCGCCTCCACCTCATCGCAGTAACGGGTGCAGCGAGCGCAGAGGATGCACAATTGCGGATCGAATTGGATGTATGGGTTCTCATCGTGGTCGCGGCCGCGGCGCGGTGCGTGCACGGGTTCGAGCGGCAAGGGAGTCGTGTCGGCGGCTAAGGCACGCAACTGATTGCCGTTACCCGTTTCCACGGGGCGTCCTTCATCGTCGAGCGCATGATCGGCAAGGTACATGCCGTAGAGGATCTGCCGATGCCGCTCGATGCGGGGCGATTCGGTCGTCACCTCCATGCCGGGCGAGACAAGCCACGCACAACCAGGCTGCATGCGGCGTTGCCCCTTGACTTCGACCAGGCACACTCGGCAGGCTCCGGCCGGAGCCAACCGCGGATCGTGGCAAAGTGTGGGGATGCGGACCCCATTCCGCTCGGCCACCTGCAAGACGGTCTCGCCGGCCGAGGCACGGCACACCTGGCCATTGAGGGTAATTTCGAAGATGGCTTCCACTTGATTGATCATGCAAATTCCGCGACCCAGGACTAGTTGCGTGCCATCTCACCCTACCTCGTCAGTCTACTCTTTTCCAACCGCTGCTTCGAACCCTTATTCAGGTCCCCTTCCCTGGACGCCTGGCGAATGCCTCGGGAAAATACTGGCGGGCCGATGTGAGCGGCTTGAAGGCGATCATTCCCAGACCGCAGATCGAGCCCTCTTCCATCTCCCAGCCGACATCCTCCGCCAGGGCCAACGTACCCGGGTCTCCCTGTGTGAGAAAACGGTCGACCTGACGTCTCAGGTACTGTGTACCAATGCGGCAGGGGGCGCATTGTCCGCAGCTTTCGCGCTCGAAAAATTCGGTCTGCCAGGCCGCCGCCTGCGCCATGTCGACCGTGTCGTTGAGCACCACGACGCCGGCACTGCCCAACATCGAGCCGACCTCGGCCAGATGCTTGTAATCGAGCGGCAGGTCACGGTAGCTCATCGGCAAGAAACCCGACGAGGCGCCACCGGGGCTGAAAGCCAGGGGTTGCCCCACATAGCCTCCCGCCTGTTCGACTAGTTCGTCGAGCGTGACACCAAGTGGCAACTCGAACACGCCCGGTCGCGCGACATGGCCGGAAAGGCAATAGAGCTTGCTGCCGGCCTCGGTGCGACCTTGCGCCCGAAACCAGGGGCCGCCGCGGTCAATGATCGACGGTACGCAGGCAATGGTCTCGACGTTATGCATCAGCGTCGGCTTGCCGCGAAACCCTTGCTCGGTGGGATAGGGTGGCTTCAAACGAGGCATGCCGCGCTTCCCCTCCAACGACTCGAGCAGCGCCGTTTCCTCACCGCAGATATAGGCCCCGTGTCCCTTGGCGACGTGGACGACCAGATCACCCAGATGTTCCTTGGCCTCTTCCAGGGCCGCCTGCAAGGCCCGGATCTCATTCGTGTACTCGCCGCGGATGTAGACAAAGATGTCGCGGGCACCGATCGCTTCGGCGGCAATCGCCAGTCCCGCCAGCATCTTGTGGCACTGCCGCAGAATGACTTCGCGATCCTTGAACGTTCCCGGCTCGCTCTCATCCGCGTTGCAGACGACGTAACGTTCCGTTTCGTTCTGTTCGCGGACGGCGGTCCACTTGAGATGTGCCGGAAAACCGGCTCCGCCGCGTCCCTGCAAGCCGGACTGTTCGAGCGCCTCGATGACCGCCCGCGGGCCCAGCGCGCGGGCCTTGTGGACGGCCGCATAATCGACCGTTGCCGGGCCCGACAGGTTGATCGGCAGGTTATCATCCGCGGCCGTCACGCTGCGGGGCGCTTGCCCATAAGTGACCAAGTCGAGCGACTCGTCCAAGGTAGCCGGGGCGCGATCGCACTGGCCGAGACAGCTGACCCGCTCGACCTCCTTGCCCGCGCTGACGATCTGCTCTGCCAATGTGTCCGCCCCCAGCATCTGGCAGGTCAAACCGTCGCAGACGCGGACGCGTCGCCCGGGTCGGTTGACGAGCGAGTAGAAGAGTCCCGTGCCCCAGATATCGGCCTCTGGAATGCCGGTTTGGGCGGAAATGTCGCGGACGGATTGTTCGGTCACACCGCCGGCTTCCTCCAGCAGATCCAAAATGTGTTCCCGATTCGCGCCAAATGGTTGCATGCTTGCTCCCTACCCGACCGATGGTGCCATGTCCGCGATGCGAGGAAACCCGGCGTAGACGTTGAATCGCCGCGGCGACGCAAAGCCCACCAGGGTGACGTTGTTTTTCTCGAGCCAACTCGACCGCCAGACTGGATGGGGCTCCGACGGCCACCACCACGGGAATGCGGGCCACGACGGCCTTTTGCATGATCTCAAAGCTGGCCCGTCCACTAATCGTCATGACCGACCGCGACAGTGGAGCCGGATCGGTGAGAAGAAAGTGTCCGATCAGTTTGTCCACCGCGTTGTGTCGACCGATGTCTTCCCGCGTGGCCAGGATCTTTCCGGACGCCGTAAATAAGCCGGCGGCGTGGAGACCGCCTGTTTCGTCAAAGGCGGGTTGGCTGCCGCGGAGCGCCGCGGGTAACTGATGAATCACTGCGACCGCGACCGATGGCCCGCTGTCGGCCAACGGGGTGACCCCTTGGGCCGAGAGGGATTCCAGCGACGCCTTGCCGCAGACGCCGCAACTGGAAGTGGTGAAAAAATGACGTTGCAGACGCAACGGATCGAAAGAAACGTCGGCCCGCAGGTCAACACGCACGATATTCCCCGAGGGTTGGCCGTCGGACAGCGTGCCACGACGCTCGATCTTCTCGATGTCGTGGGGGCTCTTGATGATCGATTCGGACCAGAGAAATCCCACGGCCAGCTCATCATCCTGTCCTGGCGTCCGCATGGTGATCGACAGACTGCGGAGGACGCGTTGGGTGGCGGGCCCGAAGACGATCCGGAGCTCTAGCGGCTCCTCAACGGCCACGACATCCGCTGTCTCATGCGCTCCGTCCCCCGCATATCTGCGGATGGAAAACGGCTTCGTGGACTGCGGCGATGCGTCGGGCTGGTTCATACGGCTATCTTAGCCGGTTCCCGCCGCTTTCAGAACCAAGATCGTATTGATTTCGACAAGTGCCGCGGCGGGCTATTCCCAGTGTGCACCTCGAATAGCGGATTACCGACGGCGAGACGCCAGCCCGCTGGCCGCCACGAGCATCAGCAGCCACGATTCCGGTTCTGGCAGCGGCGCACCGCCAGCGACGGACTGGAACTTGAACGAGTTCCAGATATTAAAGTCCGAGACGTCGGTCGAACCGTCTCCATTAAAATCTCCCGTGATCCAGCTGGTATTGGTCTCGAATTTGTGAGAGTTCCAGATATTGAAGTCCGAGACATCCACGACCTGATCGCCGTTCGCGTCGCCAGGTAGCGCCAGGTAGTTCCGCAAGACGACATCGGATGCGGAGACTTCGAGATCGACGAACAATCCATCCTCGCCGCCTTGCGTGACTCCGACATAGGTGAAATCGCTGCCGAGCAATGCGCCGTTATACGACACCGAGGAAAAATCTCCCGAGAGGCCAAACAGCGTGGTCACCAGTTGGAATTCGTCGATTTGACCCCGCGTCGGCCCTGAGTAACCGACGTGGTCGGTCAAGACCAGCGTCCCGGAAAGCATCGCTTGATCCGCATCGATCGCCGCATAATCGGTTGCCAGACCGTCGCCCATCGCGCGAGTCGTACCGTCAATGTGCAGTTGTAGCGTTGCCTCACTCGACAACTGCAAAACGCTCTGCACGACCAGCAGGCTCCGCCGTGCGTCGACCACTCCACTGATGCTCCCGGCCGTTCCGTTCAACCGCACAGCGACGCTCAAATCACGAGTATCGACTTTACTGTCGGTCACCTCCAATCGTGCCTCGGCGAAGTTGTTTGGATTAGTGCCACCCAGCGCCAGCTCCGCAACGATCACGTCATTGGCAATGTCGACGTTGCAATTGACAAGACGCACGACTCCACTTCCTTGTCCCAGCGCCGCTTCGGAAACGAGAACACGTCCGATTTCAATGCTTCCGGTTCCAAGGCCCGTCAGTCCGAAACCGATCGATGCGGTCGAGCCATCAATCGTGATGTCTCCCATTCCGATGTTACCAGCGGTTGTGAAGGCGCGAACTTTTGCCACGTCCAGACTGTCCACGATGGTCAGTATGTCCACGTTTTTGAGGGAGGCGATGCCGCTTCCCGTACTTTGACCGTCACCAGTGGTTTGTCCGATGTCGACATCGGCTCCCACGATCATTTCATTCACGGTATCGATCATCAGATTACCGCTGCCCGCGTTGATGCCACCGAGCGATCCCGAGGTTTGCCCCACGTCCACGTCGCCTCCGATCGACAAGAGTCCGGCGATGTCGAGCAATTCCGCGGAACCATTCCCGGTGGCCCTCCCGCTACCGGAAGTCTGGCCGAGGTCCAGATCACCCGGGAACGTCAAATTTCCAATGGTGTCCAAGACAAGCGTGGCGGTGCCGTGCGCTATGGCACCGTTGGCCGCACTTGTCTGACCAACATTGAGATCTCCGCTACCTGCCAAGCCCAGTTGGACATCCGCTGCGTCGCGAATGCTGACGCTACCACTACTTGTCACATTGACTGGACCTGTGGCGAAGATCGACTCAACATCACCCACGTCGAGACTGCCTTGCACTTGAATGCCGACGTTTCTAAGTTCCAGATGGCCTTCGCCTCCATTCTTACCAGCGTCAATCAACAATGCCGTCACGGGACCGCCCGCGGTGGCCGTGGCCGTACCTCCGTTGTTGATCCGAGCTGCCAAGGCAGCACTCGGAATGCCGCTGGGAGTCCAATTCGTGGCGGTAAACCAGTTACCGCTGCCCGCCACGTTCCACTCCTGCGCGACACTCGCGGCATGATCCAGCGGTAACAGCATGAAAGCGACTGCTGTCCCTACGCAGACACGCACGAGCAATGGCACGCGGGAACTCGGAGGAAGTACAAAACATTTGAGGCACTGGCTATTCATGGCAAACTCTCAATCCCCGTTGATGATGATGGGAAATACCGTCCAACAGTCGTTCTTCGCAAAGTTCGAGTGTTGACTGGCAAAACGCCTTTCTGTCGCGAATACGATGCGCAATGCAAATGTGACGCGCTAAAGATACGAGCGTCATGGCCTCGATGTGGTCTCGCGAGATCGCCGGCGACTCTGTCAGATAGCCCTCGATAAAGCCCTGAACGTGACCATTCAGAACATCGGCGTCGCCGTACAAGCGCAGCGCGGCTTCGATCAGATGCGCGACAAAGTTGCCCACATCGACGGCGGGATGGCCCATCGAGAACAGGTCAAAATCGACGATGCCAATCTCCGTAACCGTGGCCAGCACTTGTGCGGGATAAAAGTCGCGGTGAATTCCCGTGCGTGGCCCGATCGGCAAGGCCGCCAGTCGTCGGCCGCAAGACGCCAGGACCCTGGCAATACGCGCGGACCACGCCGGACAATCCTCAGCCACTCGCTGCAGCCCGTCGGCCAGGATCGAGTACTCGTCGTCCCAGGTGTGCTCCCTGGTGACCCGCAGTTGCAGGCCGTGCAACCGCGCAAGCACTTTCCCAATACGGCGGGCCGTATCGACGTCACTGTTGGGCGTAAGCCACGCATCAGCAGTTTCTCCTGGCAAGACCGACTGCAACCACATGTTCCAGGCTGGGACGACGGCCACCGGTTCTGCCACTCGCCAGCCATCGTCTGGTTGGACGGCATCGTAAACGAGACGCTGCGCTGCCAGACCGAGCACATCGAGTCTCTTGCGGCGAATTTTGCCCAACAGCCGCACTGGCGGATCACCAGCCGGGGTGTCCCACTCATAGCGGAGCAGGCATCGCCGTTCGGGCACATGTTTCTCGACTCGAACAGCCGACAAGTCAAGTGTCCCGATCAGCTGATTGGACACCTCGAGATGCGCCAATTTCTGCTCAACCAATTCAACCCGCAGGGGCTCATCAAGCCACTCCGACTGGGAGTCACCGTCGCGAGCGAGCCGATCCCGTTCGATTCGGGCAGAGGCCCCAGTCCGTCTCGAGCGACGACCTGCATGATGGGTAACTGTCTCCCGGCAGAGTTCAGCCAGCCGCAACAATGAAGACGTGGCCTCGGGCCAATCGACCCATCGTTGTCGAAACGGTTTTGAGGCGCATTGCAAGAGTTGGGCCGCGATATGGCTCCAGATGTTGGCCGGCACACGGCCGCCGGCTTGTTCATAGGCCGCGAAAAAGTTGTCGATCAAGGACAGACCAGATTGAAAAACTCCCTCGGGATTCCGCGCCATGGCAAGGGTCAGCGACAGCATGTGGTCCGCCACGAAGCACGCCAGGTCGAGCCCGGGCGGCGCGACGCAGGCATGATCCCAGTCGACGACGGCAAGTCCCGAAGATGTCATGAGAATTTGTTGTCGGTGAAAGTCACCGTGCGCCAAGCCAACGTGCGCAACCGCAACCTCAATGCGTGTCGCAAGCGTTGCCTCAATGGTTGCGACGCGAGTCGCCAACGACGGTGCTACGACCGCGAGTGCCTGGCAGCCGGCCCTCATGCGATCTGCAAGCATTTCGGGGGAAATCACCGGCAACTTTACGCTTGTCGCCGCGTGCAGTCTCGCCAGCCACTCACCTGCCGACGTGACGGCGGCCAGTGGTTTTTCTGTCAACGATAAAGTGCGGCCATCCAGCCATTCGTGGGCCAGGATGTGGTGACGGTCGGAATGGCCCAGTCGCCGCGCCGCGTACCACTGCTGGCCAGACATATGTTTGTTCGCGCTGTGCGCCGATTCGTACGCTGCGGGGAGGTAACAACGCAGAACCGCTCGCGCGCCCTCTTGACTGGTCACTCGCAGGACGCATCGGCGCTGTGGCTTGTACGACAGGACATCCAATGACACGGCCGAGCCCCACTGGGACTGGGGAAGCACCGTCGACAGATACTCGGGGAGCCGAGCGCGTTCTGTCAGAAACAGGCGGCGTAGCTGCGGTAGCCGCGGATCGTGTGGAAATCGAAACGCCACCAGTCCCTGCTCTGGATCGACAAATCCCGGACATGAATCTGACTCGGCCAGGTATCGCTCCGCATTTTGCAGCTTGTCCTGTGCATCGCGGCGATACGCCACGGCGTGCCCCCACCACTGCCCTGACGCGTGCTGATAACCGACGAGGCAATTCTGCTGGGGCTTGAGTCGCACATAGGCCGCCCGCGCGGGAGGCACCCGGTCCAACGCCCAGCGGTCGGCCCATCGCGTTCCCTGAAGCAGACGCTCCAGCCCCGGAATGTCCGGACTGCCCTGGACAACGACACGGTCGCTGGTGACAGAACCGACAATACCACCCTCCGTGACGTTGGCGGCAGCCGATGGCGGCGATGCTCGCCGTCCGTCGCCCCGCTGTTGCCACCAAGCCTGGAGTCGCGCGGCGCGATCGCGGGCTGCGGGCGAAGGCTGCCGACCCGACAGGGGATATCCAAACTGCTGCAGGGCGTCCCCGGCGAGCAATTCAAAAACGGCCACGTCCTCATCTGCCATGGCCGTTTGCCAGTCGCGCAGCCCTCGGGTAATCGGCAGCCACCGACTCTTGGCCGAATGTCCGTTCGACGGTTTCCCGACGTGAAATCGCAGCATCTCGGGTGAGAATGCCAAGCCGATCTGCCGGGTGAGACGTTCCAGACGCATTTCCGGATCGGACAGCAGATCTTCGTACCGCATGGTCACACATCGCTCGGCGGTGGGGGCGGTCGGACTCCGCGGCCTGCCCTCCCGCCCAGACAAACTTTCGCCACCAAAGGGCCGAAACGCCAATCGGATCCGCGGACCACCGGGCCAGGCGGCCGGGACCCTTCGTGGGAGTCGCCCATTGTAGGAGCGAAAGTGCCACATCTCTGCCATCCCGAACAATATGCACCAAGTGGGCACGCGGAAAAAGACCGGACAGGAGTGGAAAATGGACGACATAGTCGGGTGTCTTTTCGCCCGCGAACGGCTTGCCACGCGCGTCGGCAAAGTGATCGAACAATCCCGCTACCAGTTGCTGATATGTCGTGGCCTGCCGAGCCACCGTATCAAATGCCGATTTCGCGAGACCCAGCCGATAAAATCGATGATAATTCCATACCGCGCTGCCTAGTTCTTCGGTCAGCGGAACCGATTCCCCCGCGCGGCCGCTGCGTACCATGGCCGGGACGTTTTCTCCAGCGCTCGCGGAATAAAGTGCGAGTCATTGGCCAAGGCCAGCTCCGGGTGATGGTCGAGCATTCGTTGCAGGAGCGTGGTCCCGGATCGAGGACACCCACCCACGAACAAGTAGGGATTGCCGCGGGACTGAGGTTCGCGTTCGAAGCTATCCTTTGGCGATGACATGTAAAGCCCTTGCCTTTTGGTGTCTGTGTGACTGATTGCGAAACCAGCGGGCATACCGGCCCGGCTTGGCCATCAGCGCTTCCGGGGTTCCCTCCTCGACAATGCGGCCGGCCTCGAGAAACACGATGCGGTCTGCCTGTCTGGCGAGTCCCAGATTGTGAGTGACCAGCAGGGTCGTTCGGCCTTCGGCCAATCGCAGCAATGCGTCCACCACTTCGCGTTCATTGTCTTCATCCAGTCCCGTCGTGGGTTCGTCGAGCAGCAGCAGTGGAGAACGGCGGATCGCCGCGCGGGCAATGGCAATCCGCTGCCTTTGTCCGCGTGAGAGGTTGGCACCCCGCTCACCGATGCGGGCCTGATACTCGCCCGGCAGGCGGACGATAAACTCATGCGCATTGGCGAGCTTCGCCGCATCTTCGACGTCCTGCTCGGTCGCACCTTGCGTCGCACAGGCGATGTTTTCGAAAACGGTATCCGCCAGTAACACCGCGTCTTGCATCACGCTACTCACTTGGCGCCGTAAGGAACGAGCCTTCCAGCGCCGCATGTCCGTTCCATCAATTAGAATCGAGCCAGCGGTCGGATCGTACAGCCGCAGAACATGGGCCAGCAAAGTTGATTTGCCGCTGCCCGATGGCCCCACAATGCAGACAAGCTCCCCGGGTCGACAGGACAGGGTCACGCCCTGCAGCACGGGGCAACCAGGTTGAAATTCAAAGTGCAAATCGTCGATCGTGAGCTGCCCCAGCAAGAGCGGTATTTCGATCGCATCATCCGCATCGCGAATGTCGGGTTGTAACTCCAATAGTTCGATGACTCGCTCCCCCGCGGCAGCCGCTTTGGCCAACCGAGCAACGTACTTGGCAAAGTCCTGAGCCGGCTTGAAGGAGCGTTTCAGATACGTCAGAAAGATGACGATATCGCCCAGCGACATACTGCCGGATAGCACCAGCTTGCCGCCAAACCAGAGCACGATGGCTGAGGATACCGCGAGCAGGATATCAATCGCACGGCTGAGGCGAACGGAAAGCCGGCTGGCTTTGAGATCCTCTTTCTGGCTGGACGCATTTCGCTCGCCAAATGATTGGGCAAAGCGATCCTCAAGGCCCATCGCTTTGATCACCTGGATCGCTGACATCGTTTCCGCGGCCGTGGTGGCCATTGCGCCCTCGCGTTGCCGTTGGCGTCGCGCCGATTCACGAATTTTCTTGCCAAGTCGTATCGTCGTGAGCCAGAAGAGCGGCATCGTGATCAGGGCGAGCAACGTCAGCTTCCAATGGATGAACAGCATGACCGTCAGCATGCCGACAAGCATGGCGGTGCTTGCCATCAAGGGGAGCATGGCCGTCGCGGTGACATCACGCAGCAGATTCACATCCCGAGTCACTCGGATGACGAGGTCTCCGGTTCGGGCCCGCGCATGGAAGGCCACCGAGAGCTGCTGTAAATGCCGATACAGCTTATTGCGGACTCGCACGACGACGCGATTACCGACGAGGAAGAAGCCAACGTTGCTGGCATAATCGGCGCACGCGCAGAGCCACCATGGCAACCGTCAACATGGCAATCAGCAGCAACGCCGTAGAACTTGGCTGGGCCAGCAACCGTTCCACGAACCAGCCTTTCGCCGCGGTTGCCGATCCGCCGCTTTGGCCTGCCAAAACGTAATCAAGGAAGATCTTCAGCGGCCAGGGCTCCAACAGCCGAAAGACGACGCCGACGGCCATCATCAACAACGAGACGGCAACCAAGCCGCGATAACGGCGGATTTCAGGCCAGAAATACGCATAGACGTGGCGTAGCTTGGGAACAACGTCGGACAGATGCTGCTTGCGGCGACTCATCCGACGTACCTTACCGGGGATTGCGGCGACGGACGATACGCGGAAGATTCGAGCACTCGATCAAGAACTCGATCCCATGTGAAGCGAGCATCGACCGTACTGGCAGCTCGACGCCCCAAATTCAATCCAAGTTCCGGCTGCTCCGCCAATTCCCGGAAGGCATCAGCGAAAGCAGCCGTATCGCCGGGCGGCAGCAACCGCGCCGAAAGGCGATCCTGCAGGTAATCTGGGAGGTCCCCAATTCGACTGGACACGATCGGCAGGCCGCACGCCATGTATTCAAAAACCTTGAGCGGCGAGAAGTAGAATTCATCCAGCGGAGGATACGGGGCGACGGCAATGTCGACCTGCGAGAGGTACTCCGGTACCTGACGGTGCGGGAGCTTTCCCGTGATGCGCGTCGCCTCGACGGCTGGTCCCAGGTGGTCGAGTAACTGCTCTTTCGCCGATCCGTCACCGACGACGAGCAGCCGGGCGCGGGGGTGCGTTTCGTGAAATTGGCGAAAAGCAGCACCCAATACGTCCATGCCATGCCAGGGACGGAGGGTTCCGATAAAACCGATCGTACAGCCTGCTTTGGTGTCGTGCACGCGCCTCGCGGCCCGCGCGAGGATCGTCCGGCGGGCTGCGACAAACGTTTTTGGTTCAACGGCGTTCGGCACAACGAAGACTTTGCTTGAAGTCGTAAAGTCAGCCACATGCCTTGCGACAAACCGGGACACAGCCAATACCCGGCGAGCCGCCCGCATGGCCACGGCGGTGGATGCCTGTGCCTGGTCGAGATCAACCAGGCCCCGATGCCGCGCCTGCTCCGCAAGCAAGGGTGCGTTGACTTCCAGTAGTGAGGGCACGCCCGCGTCCGCGGCGAACTGCATCGCTGCATGGCTCCATAACGCGTATCGCTCATAAACCAGGTCGTAGGCGGGTTGCCGTTCCAATGCCAGTCGCAGCCGCCGGTTGCCAGACAGCAATGCCTGTTCCCGCTGCGCGAGGTCGTTTTCCCTCTTCCGATCGTGTTCCAACCAATGAACTCGGACCCGCTGCAGTTCGCCGGTGGCGACTCCTCCCAGGCGAGTCGCGAACAGGTCGACCTGAAAGCCGCGACGCAGCATGGCCTTGAGCATCGACTGCACATGCACGGAACAACCCTTATTTCCGAACACGGGGACGCCCGGATCGGTACAAACGTAGGCGACGCGCATCAGCCTTGCTCCTGTGGGACAAGCCGCCGACGATCGATACACGTGGCAAAAATCGAGCGAATTTGCTGTGACGTCACATCGGCATCACACAATTCTTCCATCGTCCGCCGTGCGGCACGCGCCATGCGATCGCGTAGTTGCTGCGAATCGAGGCAACGCTGCAAAGCCGCGGCCAGGGCTGGCGGTGACGCCTCAGGCACCAGCAATCCCGTCACGTCATGATCAATGACTTCGGGAATGCCCGTCACGGGAGTAGCGACACAGGGCGTGCCCAGCGCCATCGACTCGAGCAGGACCGTCGGCAAGCCGTCCCGATCCCCATCTTTTCCGACGATACAGGGAGCCGCCAGCACGGTGGCCTGGCGGACGATGCCTATCAGCGCCGCCTGCGGGATCGGGCCCGTCAAGGTCACGATCCCTTCCAAACCACGCGCGGCAATCAACCGCCGGAGAGCCGCTTCCTGATCTCCTCCTCCCACAATACGGCATGTGAAACGGACGCCACTGGCACGAAGCAACTGACAGGCCTCGATAAGATCCGCAAAGCCTTTTTTTTCCACGAGGCGGCCTACGGCTACGATCTCTCGCGTCTGCTCACGCTCGGCGTGAAACGGAAACTCTGCCAGATCCAATCCGTTATACACGCGATGCACGCGGGTCTCGGGCAAGCCATAGTTTTGACACAAATGAGCGACATTAAACTGACTGACCGTGATGACCGCAGCCGCGTCGGCCAGCTTTTCGTGGAGATCGGCCGGATCGACCGAATCATGAAAGATATCCTTGGCGTGAGCGGTCAAAGAGAAGGTAATCCCGGCGATACCGGCCGCCAGTCGCGCCACGGTGGCCGGCAGCGTCGCGAAATGCGCATGCAGATGATTGATTCCCCTACGTCGAATTTCCTCGGCCAACTGCATGGCCTGAAAGACGCTGACAATATCCGCATGATGTTCCTCGGCAAGCACAGCCCACAAGTTGGGAAAGTCTTGGGCCGTCTGCCGCATCTGATTCCACACGCAAGAGGATTTGGGCCGCCCTGACGCGAGTTGTGTCAGCGGAGCCCGCACCCGGGCCAGTCGGTCCTGAAAATGCGTGTCGTTACAAGGACGGATCGAGAAGATGTGGACGTCCAGTCCTGCCGCTTCGTGGGCTAGGATCTCGTTGACGATAAACGTCTCGGAAAAACGCGGATACCGTTTGACAACGTAACCAATTTTCATTTGTGGCCTCGGCGGTATGTGTTCATAGCGGTGTCTTCGATGGGACTTACCCCGCTTGATGCGCGGGGCTTAGTGCCTCGGACGCGTCCGCCGCGGCCAACAAGTCGGGCCGGCTGAGAAGCGACGCAAGCAAAGTCGGGATGGTCTGCAAACCGTCAAGTTTGGGTCGCTCGACCGTGGCGCCTTTACGCCGATCACCGTGCGGACCATCCTGCAACCATTGCGTGAGCGATTCCGGGCAGAGTTCCGTGGGGGCCAGCCAATCGAGCCAGCCTCGTTGCTGAAAACGTTCGGCACGAATCTTCTGCTCCTGCCGAGGGTAAACACGAGGTACGATGAGGGCCGGTTTGTCAAAAGAAACCACCGACAGCATTGAGTTGTAGCCGCCCATACAGATGACGCGGGCCACGTCGGGCACCAACAAATCGGCGTCGGGTACATGGCGCAGAACTCGCATGTCGGAGCGGCTGGCCGCCGCCATCTTCAGCTCTCCATGTTCCCGCGCATCCATCAACGGGCCGGTGACCAGCAAGCCCCGCATGCCTGACGGCAATTCTGCGCCGACAAATGCCCGGGCCAGTTCCCCTCCGTCCTGGCCTCCCCCCACCATGCAAAGCACTGTTTGTGACAAATCACCCAGCGAATCACGCCAAGCCACATGAGCGGCTGGAGCGAACTTCAATCGTTCCTGCTGATCGAAGTAGCCGGTGTAGCGGACAAGTTGTTGCAGCTCGGGCCAGCCATAGGCGGAAATCGGATCGAATACCGCCGGGTCCCCATAAACCCAGATTTCGTCATAGGTTTCGCGGATATACTCGACATAGCCATGGCCACGCCATTCCCGGGCGACGCGGGCCGGAGTATCGAGAATGTCCCGCAAACCAAATACGATGCGTGTTCCTTGCTCCCGCAGCAGAGGCAGCACCATCTCGAGTTCGCCGTGCAAGCCCTTGGGAACCTTGTCGACGATCATCAGGTCTGGCGCCATCGTCAGCAGAGCGCTTCTCAGCGTCTGCGCACGAATGTCGGAAACCAGGTCGGACGGCAATCTCAGACCACGCGGGCGGTAGTCATCGTTGGCGTGTTTGGTGAAGGAGGGCAACGTGAGGCAATCAACACCACTGCCATTCGTGAAAGCAGTGGCTTCATGCACGCCGCAGATCAGCAACGATGTGGCATGGATTGGCGCTCGGGAAAGCGACTGTGCCATCAGGAGATTGCGACGAACATGCCCCACACCCATGGCGTCGTGAGAATAGAGGGCAATCTTGATCGGCGCGGCGGAGGAGTGGCTATGATGGCTATTCGGGGTGGGGGCGAGATCGGCCCGCAATCGCACACCACTTGCAGTTCTGGCCGCTGGCGATGACTTGCGCTTCATGACTGTACCTTTTTTAGTGCCGCCGCGGCCACCTTGCGGATGCGCTCTTCATCATCAAGCGTGCGTTTTTGCAGCGCCGCCACGACCTCAGGCAAGTCGGACTCGACGTTGCCAAGCGCCTTGACCGCGTAATAGCGGACCTTGGCCTTCTCGTCCCCGGTGGCAACGATCAGCGGATCGACGGCCAATTCGGCGGCCTTGCCAATATTTCCGAGCGCCTTGGCAGCGTAGTAGCGAATTTGTGCGTCTTCGTCCGCCAAGGCCTCTCCCAAATGGGTGACTGCCGGCCCGGCCTTCTCTTCCAATTTGGCCAGAGCTTTAACGCATCGATAGCGAACTTTCACGGACGGATCGTTCAGCCCGGTAATTAATTCGGATAGGTGCTCGATAGCCAGATCGGCTCGATCCTCAAGCGTCTTGGCGGCGGCATAACGTTCGTCGGCGTCGGCAGACGATAGCTGGCTCGCCGACCTCCGCAGCTCCTCGGACCGCGACCCGCAACCGAGCGTCACCGCCACCCAGCAGAGTACCCATAACAACCTTCCCAGCGAGCGTTTCATAGGCTTCCTGGCTCCACGATCTGGCCATCGTTCCGTTCTCCCAACCGTTGAAAGACATCCTCATCGATGTCGTACGCGATGCTTTGGACCGAACCGTCCGCCAGCACGGCGTTGATGGCAGTGGCGTGGGAACTTCCAAACCGCTTATCACCGTCATCGTCGTCATCTAGTTCAAAAAAGTTGCGCCGCGGACCTCGGTCCGTTCTTCGCAGAGTGTCCGCATTCCAGCCCACGGCGTAACCTTCGTTGTCATCGCGCTGCTCCTGGCCCAGAAACGCCAGATTTAACCGCTTGTCGGCGGCGAGCAGCGTATGCGTCAGCCCATCCTTGACACGTGCTGCCGATAAGGGCTTGTATCGCTGCATAATGCCGGTTCCCTCTCGATTACTTGCCGCATAATCACACAACGCGCGAGTCACCGTTGTTCCCGTTAACGGCGGGAGGAAATTGTCGCGAGTAACAATCGTCTGTGGACTTCGGCGCGTGGGGCAAAAGAAGACGGGATCGGCATAGGCCACGGCCGCCAAGGGTCCCTGATCGACCACGGCCTGCGCTTCCAGATACGGGAGGATTTGAAAACCCCATCCTGCGCCTGCCTGGCACCCGTCGCCGGGACACCCTGTACATAAGTGGGTGGGTCAAACCAATTGTGCCCGCCACTCGGAAACACGCGGTGGGCAGCCAGATGGCCGTGAAAGGCCAAACCGATCTGCCGCAGGTGGTTGGTACATTCAGCGCGGCGAGCCGCCTCGCGGGCCGCCTGGACCGCCGGCAGCAAAAGGGCAACCAGAACGCCGACGATCGCGATTACGACCAGCAATTCCACCAGGGTAAATCCGCTATTCACTCTCGAAATGTAAGTCCGGCGATGATAGGTTGATCTCATGGCAGTCGCCGTTCGAAGGCACTGGATAAGGAAAGGCCGCTGAAGAAACGTGGATGTGTCCGCCGGGATATGAGTCAAATCCGTATTGCCCTGCCGCCATCTTTGACCGTTTTTTTTGAAAAAAAGACATCTTGCGTGGAAATATGTCTCCCCCTGGCCTGTCGACCCCAGATGCGAACGGTTTGGAGGAGCCCTACCCGAAAATGACTTTCGCGGTTTCGCTGGCGTCACGATCGGAGCGGAGCGTCAGCCAGTGAAACCATCGGCGGCGGCGGAAAGTCGCCAAAGCGGCACCCGGCGGGCACCAGCAGATAGCTGGCGACGAGAAAGCCGGCGAGAGTTTCTTTGAATTTCTGGCGGATGGCAAAGCACCATTCGGCTCTACCCTACGAACCATGCAAGACGAAGAAGTCCCAAGAACGCAGGCGGACGCCCTGGGCGGCTCGGACCACGTGCTGCTCAAGCGCTTTCGCGCCGGCGAACAGGACGCCGCGACGGAACTATTTCTCAAGTATGGGGCGCGGCTGCGGGCCTTGGCACGTACGCATACCTCCGCCACGCTCGCGTCGCGATTCGACCCCGAGGACGTCGTCCAGTCGGTCTTCCGCACTTTTTTCCGGAGGGCCGCGACGGGACTATACGACGTGCCGGCCGGCGACGAGCTGTGGCAATTGTTACTGGTCCTGGCACTCAACAAAATCAGAAAGCTGGCCACCCATCATCGAGCCCAAAAACGCGACGTGACCAAGACAGACAGCGGACACGATCTGGCTTACTACGCAAGTGGCGATCATCAACAGGCATCGTTGGAGGTGTTAAAGGTCGTCCTGGATGATTTTCTGGACAGCCTGCCGGCAACCCAGGCCGAGGTCGCCAGGTATCGCATGGAAGGCTATCAAATCGATGAAATAGCCGAGAAAACGCAACGGTCCAAACGCACGATCGAACGAGTCCTCAATGGCATGCGAGCACAATTGTTGCAGCAACTCGAAGTTGAGGACGGCCCATTTTAGGATGCACGATGTCATCTGTGATTGCCAACTCCCCGCGTATCGACGAGTCGATTGATCGCTTCGAAGAGGCGTGGAATCTCCGCACGACCAGCCCGCCCGAGGTGCGCACATTCCTGCCGGAAGGCGACGCTGCTGAACGAGGGGCCGCGCTGACCGAGTTACTTCGCGTTGACATGGAACGCCGGTGGGACAGCGAAATGCGGCGGACCTTTGACGACTATCTCCGCGAGTTTCCCGAGCTATCGATGGACGGACGGTCCGACCTGGCGTTCGAGGAGTACCGCCATCGTATCGAGCAGGGCGAGCAAATTCGTCCGGACGATTATCGAAGCAGGTTCGGAGTGGATATCAATCACTGGCCCCGCTTGGGCGACAAGGAAGGCGAGACACACGCCCTGCGTGCCGCGAACGAATCGACGTTTGATATTCTGACCCAAGATGCGGAGCGCTTGGTTGCCTCGATCGAATCTTTCCCGGTCGCGGGCGATGCGTTCGGCGATTTTCGGATCATCGAGCCCTTGGGGGAAGGCAAGTTTTCCCGCGTCTATCTAACGCAACAGGGCGAATTGGCCGGCCGCAGGGTGGTGCTGAAAGTCTCGGGCGAACTGTGGTCCGAATCGGAAAAGCTGGCTCGGCTGCAACACACGCACGTCGTGCCTGTCTATTCCGTCCATCGCGTCGGTCCCCTGCAGGCAATCTGCATGCCGTTTCTCGGACGCGACACGCTGGACAAGGTCCTGCGACGCGAGCGAGAACGGCAAACCGAACCGTCGCCGGCCGCCCGCCGGCGGACTGCGGCCGAGGAAGCCCGGATCGCCGGTTTTACGGCAAAACTTGCGGATGCGCTCGAACATGCACATCGTCGAGGCATCCTGCATCGCGACCTGAAACCGGCCAATGTGCTGGTCAGTGATGAGGGGGAGCCGCTGATCCTCGACTTTAATTTGTCGGAGAATCTGGTGGTGGGTGGCGCGACATCGTTGCTGGTTGGCGGCACCCTGCCCTACATGGCACCAGAGCATCTGCAAGCGGTCCTCTCTCGGGACGCATTGGGACCAGGATGTGACATCTACTCTTTGGGGGTCATGCTCTACGAAATGCTGGTCGGAGAGTTGCCGTTCACGCGTCATGAGGGCAATTTCCTGGACGCCGTCACTCGCATGATTCGCGATCGCAAGTCGGATAGGCGGTGGCAATCCAAGTTGCGAGCTGCGGCCTCGCCGGATATGGCAGCGATCGTGGAAAAAGCACTCGCGCCCGACGTGGCCCACCGTTACCCATCGGCCGCCCACTTGCGCGACGATCTGCGGCGGCACATGGACTCGCAAGCGTTGATCCATGCTCCCAACAAGTCGCCGACCCAAACGCTCAGCAAATGGGCTCGTCGTCATCGACACCGCCTCACCGTCGGCTGGATCGCCTCGACCGCGGTGATCCTGCTCGCCATCGCGGGGTCGGTCGCCGGTCTGCAAATCCAACGCAATCGCGCCCTGCAGTCCGCAGCCACCGCGGCAGAATTCGCCCGCGAATTCGCCGCGCTGCGAATGGAACTTGCCTTGCCCGGCGCCGCCCCCGACCTGACCTCCGTAGCGGTCGACCGGGCCGCCGCGGCCTTGGCGATGGTGTCCGCGGACGAGCCGGGCAACGCCTGGCACGGGACTTCTCCTTATCGCGAATTGGCCGAGCCGCCGGCACGTGAGCTGGACCGTCAAGTCAACGAATTGCGTTATCTGCTGCAGGCCGAGCGGCGAGCCACCGAACACGGCGCCGAGCATGTTGGCGACCTCCCGGTCGTCCGGGCGCTGGAGCAAATGCAGCGGTCCGAATACGCCCAGGCGCGAGACACGCTGAACACGGCGACGCAGACGGACCCATCCGATCCCGTCCTCTGGCTGCTGCTTGGTGATTGCCAGGCGGCCGAGGAGGATTGGTCGCTGGCGGAAGAAAGCTTTACCCGCTGCCTGGCGCTGGCTCCCGCATCACCCGTCGCCTACTTTCATCGCGGTCTGTCACGCATGTATCGGCAGGCGTATGCGCCGGCCATCCGCGACTTTCGCGCCTTCCTTCGCTTACGCCCGCAGTCGTATAGTGGACTGCTGAACCGGGCCATCGCCTATCGCAAGTCGGGGCAACTGGAACTGGCGTTGGCGGACATCGATGCCGCGATTGGATGCGAGCAACCGGGTTGCCGTGCTTATCTCGTCCGATCGGGCATCCAGGCAGCCTTGGGAGCAGCCGAACTGGCCGAGGCCGATCGGCTGGCCGGCCTCGCGCTTCGCCCCCGCGATGCGGATGGCTGGGCAGCGCGGGAGAAGTCCAGATCGATACCGACGTCACCGCGGCCATCCACGACTTGAGGGAGGCCCTCCGACTGGCGCCTGCCCATCGAGGAGCCCTGCAGAATCTGGCACACATTTACGCGGATGTGGCACCCGATGCAGAGCAAGCGGCAGCCATTTTGGAGCAATGGGAAGCCCATTATCCCCGTGATCCACTCGCTCCGGCCGCCCGCGCCGTGTTGGCCGCGCGGGACGGGGAGATCGACGCCGCCCGGACCCATATCGAGACGGCCCTGGCTCGTCGACAGGACGCGACCACGCACTACCAGGTGGCCTGCGCGCTGGCCCTGTTACGCGCGGGGGGCCCCCGAACCAGGCCCCCTGGAAGCGGAATGCATCGCGATGATGCAGGCCTGCCTGCGACAGGATCCGCAGTGGTTTCGCGTCGCGGCGACGGACCCGGATTTTGCGAACATGATGGAAAACAAGGAATTTCGACGCCTCCTGGGGGCCGCCAACGTACTTGGGCAGCCCTGAAAAATGGGCCGATCTTTGGCGAAAAAGGACAAACGAGCGGATAAACTGAGTTGGTTGGCGGATGACAGCACCCATTCGGGCTCTTCCCACAAGGATCGGCCCGCGTCGGACGAGAGGCGTAGCTCGTGCGACGACGGACTTATCCGGGATGAAAATCAGGCAAACCGGCGGTGGCCCGGCGCAGTCACCGGTCAGGAATTGAAACCACGCATGCGACATCCTGAGAGAACACGGCTGCCCCTGCGGCTTGAATGTCTGGAAGACCGGCTGGCGTTAAGCGGCGACGGTTGGGAAGGGCTCGCCTTCGGCAATGCGCCTTATCTCACGCTTAGCTTCGCGCCGGACGGCACGGATGTGGGGGGGAAACCGAGCCGGCTGTTCGCCAACATGGATAACCTGGGGGACACCTCGGCCTGGCAGGCTGGCATCGCCTCCGCCTTTCAGATGTGGGCGATGCACACGAATGCCGATGTCGCCGTGGTGGCCGACAGTGGTGACGATTTCGGCATACCGGGAAGCATGCATCATGATGCCCGCTTCGGGGATATTCGCGTCGGGGCGATTCCCCTACGGCGCGATGTCTTTGCCATCGGCGTTTCACGCGGTTATGTCGCCGGCACTTGGTCGGGGGACATCGTCTTCAATTCGAGTATCAGACTCGATTCACTCGACGAAGTCTTTCGAATCGCCATGCACGAGGCGGGCCACGTGTTCGGTTTTGAAGATTCGCTGGATACTTCCCATGTGATGTTCCGCGAGGGCATACCCGCGGTCACGGCTCCCGCAGTGGACGAAATCGCGGAATTGCAATTGCGGTTTGGCGAAAGAGCCCCGGATCGAAACGAGCTGGAGGAAGGCGGTTTTCAGCCCAACGATACCGAACAGACGGCCACTCGCATTCGTTTTGAAGACGGCCACGAGGGCCAGCCCAATCTTGGCGGCTCGACACCGTCGATCATCCATGCGGATATCGGTGCCGACGATATCGACGTTTATCGCTTCGATTCGCTGGAGGGATATACCGGGTCGGTCACTTTTGAGGTGCGGACGTCAGGCCTTAGTCAACTACAATCGCGACTGACGGTTCGTGATGAGGATGGCGTGGAATACGGCTTCGATGACGATCCTAGCGATGGGCTATTCGTGCAATTGCCAACTGCGGTAGCCGACCTTAAATACTACGTACAGGTGGCACCACTGGCCGAGGGACCACAGGCCGTGGGCGGGTATTCGCTGGTCACCACCTTTGATCAACGAAATACGACTCCGGCGGAAGTGATCAACGAATTTGCCGGACCCGCGTTTCGGTTTCTCAATCAAGACCAAATACAGGACGTGTTCGCCGGTGATCCCGAAGGCGAAGTCTTGCCGCTATTTGGCAATGACTTGTACAGCAACGACACGTTGCAGACCGCCACGCAGCTTGAACCGTCACCCGGCTTCGCCGAAGGGGTCAGGTATGAGGCATTGGCCAGCCTATCTGACGGCACGGATATCGACTTCTATGAAATCCGTTCCCCTTCCGTGGGCCCCAGCACGATCACCTTTCTGTTGGAAGGCATCGACGATCATCCGCTCCAGGCGGATGTGCAGTTGTTCGACAAAGATGGACATGCGATTGTCCAGCAAAATCTCGTGCGACACGACGGCCGCACTGTCATTCAATTGCCGGATGCGGCGACGGATCAAGCCTATTTCGTTCGCATCGCCGCAGATGATGTTGCCGACTCGGGCAATTATCTGATGACGGTGGTGTCCAGTGCCACCAGCGAACTACTGCCGACCCTGTATTCGGGCACTTTAAATCACGAGGAAGTCACTTATACCCATCTGGCCCTGCGTCCCGAGCTGATCTCTTTGGCCTACGATGGCAGCGGGAATGGCGCACTTGGGCCGGGTGCGGATCTCGGTGGAAGACGCACGTGGTCGGATCATCGGCGGTTTCGGCGCCAAGGCCGATCAATTCACCTCGACCGATAGTTTGCTACTCAACCCGGGCGCCTATCGCATCATCGTGCGACCCGCGTTTGTCTCGCCCCAGCCGCTGGCCTTTCGGGTGCTGGCCGCCATTGTGACCGACCCCTTGGCGGTGCCGCGCACGGACACCGTAAATACTCCCCTGACGACCACTGGGCTGGACGATGATTTCGTGTTTCCCAACCCCGGCGGGAATCAGGGCGGAGGTGGAGGCCCCACGACGGCGCCTTCCGGTCCCGCCGCGTCTCGCTCCTACGTTGCCATCACGGATGGTGCGGCGCTGGACCGCGTACGGCACCGCGCAGATCATGTCACGCATCCGGCGAACAGCCCTCAGCAAGCCCCCGGCCCTGTCGCGTGGGCTGTGCTGGCAGACAAAGTATTCCAAGCGGACGACTTCCTCTTTGACTGATCGAAGAGCCATCTTCGGCTAAGCCTCGTCGCCGTCTTCCCAACCTTGCCAGCCGTGGATGTCCGTGGCAAAGGCTGCCGCCACCGTCGCTTCTTGCTCGGACCGGCGCTGACGGACCGCTTCCAGGAAGGAATGGGCGGGTCGCGACGAAGAGGTCAGCTCTAACGCCCGAACCGGCTCTGGCGGGTAAGCCGACACCAGATCGGTCGCCACCGCACGCGTTACGGCGGCCATCGGCAGGATGGGCGGCGCACCGATGGTCGTCGATTGGAATTTGTTCAGATTCCACAAATTGAAATCGGTGACGTCGACGAAACCATCCGCATTGAAATCGCCGCTGCACCAGGCGGCCGTGTTTGTGAACTTGTTCGTGTTCCAAATATTGAAGTCCGACACGTCGACACTGCCGTCGAGGTTGGCGTCCCCGTACAGGTAGGACGACGCGAAGCCATTGGCGGCGGCACCCGCCGCCAGCCACGCGTCCAGGTCGGCCGTGTCGACCTGCCCATCGCCGGTCAAATCGAATTGTGGGTCGTCGGTCGAGCCGGCAATGACCGCAACCAACGCATCGATGTCGTCACAGTCGAAGGACCCGTCGTTGTCAAAGTCCCCATCCACACTTCCGTCATTGGCGATACTGAGAAAGTACTCTCCAAATCCAGACGTGGAGGTGACGGCAACGAGATAGCTGCCACCGGTTTCCGAAGTGAACTGCAGGCGCGCGTTTTTACCGTCGGAGGCCGAATCCAAATCGACTGCCAACTCGCTACCGAGCAAATCCAAAATCGCCAACTGTGGGTCGAGTGCATTTACTGGTTGGCCCATCGGCTGGTCGAGCGGAGTCGCCGTCGTCCAGGTAATCGTCTCCCCAGCGGCCAGGGTAAACGCGTACGTATCGGTCTCCTGCAGGCTGATGTCGACCACATCGCCGTTCGCAAGCGAGGGCTGATTGATGCTGAATTGCCCGCCGATCGTGGGAGAGATCTGATAGCCGACCGTCGCCGAGGCGCCGAAATCAAAATCGGCATTGCCGAAATCGACATCGCGGTACGCGAAACGAGCCGCCACCGGACCGGAAGCGAAGAGTTGCAATTGGAAGGTGGCGTCGCCAATGTTGCTGTAGCGGGGACGATCGTCCCACTGCACGATCAGCGTGGAAATGCCATCGACCAGCCGTTCTTCCCAGTAGACATTGCCCGTGTCGGCGTCGATGTCGTCCCAGAGAGGCAACAAGGCCGCGGCAAAACTGGACGAGGGCAAGGTCGTGTTCGAGGTCGAGATATCGACACCGCTGCCCGAGGCAATACCGCCGTTGTTGCCGACCGTCACGCTGCCCGCGGGGAACAAGGGATTCCCCACCGTGGTGGTGATCGTGGCCTCCGAGTCGTCCGCGAGATTCAATGCCGTGCCGGTGGACGCAATATCGATGAACAATCCGGGAGCGTTGTAGTTCGTGAAGCTTACCGCGCCACCGGACAAAAAGCCCAGCGCTCCTTGCACGTCGTCCAGACTTCGCAAGGCATTCGCGCTCAGATTCGGCTCGGTGTCGTACACCACATCCGAAGTCACCAGCAAGTCGTAGGAGGCGAACAAGTCAAACGAGGCCCTCACCGTGTAGATGCCCGGTACGTTGACTTGATAGCCGAGAATCCCCAGGTCGTAGTTGGCGGGGGCCACCCCCAGTGGCGTGGCACTGCCGACGGCGACCACGCTGCCGCCAGGACCGACCAGTTCGAGCGTCTGTCCCGACAAGTTGGCCGGGCCACCCAGGATCACATCCACCCGCGCACCGACGGCCGCCGTCAGGTCCACCGTGTACTCGTCGATGTCGGTTGTGGCAGGCAGCAAGACAATATCGACGACGTCCCCCGCCACGACCGACGCGGTATCCTGGCTGAAGACCGCCCCGGTCGTGGCATTCGTCTGGTAGCCGATCGTGGCCGAAGCTCCACCGTCGAACTGGGCGTTGCCAAAATCGACATCCTCGTAAACGTAGCGAGCCGCGATGGGACCGGTGGCGAATACCTGCACCTGGAACGTGGCGGAACCGATGTTGCTATACCTGGGACGATTGTCCCATTGGACGATCAACGTGTTGATCCCATCGACCAGCCGCTCCTGCCAATAGACATTGCCGGTATCGGAGTCGATGTCATCCCAAAAGACGGCCAGTGCGGCCGCAAAACTGCTGGTCGGAAGGGAGGTATTCGAGGTGCTGATATCCTCGCCGGGCCCTTGTGCCACCACCCCATTATTGCCAACCGTGACCTGACCCGCGGGCAAGATCACATTGCCCACCGTGGTCACGATGGTCGCCTCACTGTCATCTCCCAAATTCAGGGCCGTTCCGGTCGTCGAGATGTCAATGAAGCGGGACGGCGCGTTGTAGTGATCGAAAACGGGTTCCCCCATGCTGCCACGGGCTTGTCCCACCGCCGCATACCGTCCTCCGTCTCCCAGCGACAGGAAGGACTCGTCCAGTGCGACGGCCGTGGACTCGACGATGCCACCAGCCACCGCATTTCGATAAACGTCCAGCTGATACGCGGCGGCCACAGTGCCGGACACCTGCAACGAGACCGTACCGGATGACGTGACGACCTGAGGCGGCACCACGACTGCCTCGCCGGGCCCGGGCGCGGTATACGTCATGCCGTCGTAAGTGACCGACATGACGGTCGTCGCATCGCTGGTCGTCAAGACGGCTGAAAACGATTCCCCCGCGTCCGCTTGAAAATCAAACTGGTCCTCATCAGCGCTGGTGTTGAGAATACCCGAAGTACCGGTGCTCCTGCGTACAAGATCGCCCGAAATGTTCGCCCGCTCAAAGGGGTTCACAGTGACAGAGGTCGTAATATCGATCACAAAGTCGAGCGAATAGTTACCGCCACGGATGCCGTTCCCGGTCGGGGTGGCGTCGAGCCCCGGACCGAGTGGTTCGCCGTCCAGATCATTTCCCACAATATCCTCGAAGGCCCCATCCCCGGAGATCAGCTCCAGTGTGTACGTGCCTTCCGGCAAGTAGGAAAAGTCCGCGGTGAAGGTGTTTGAGTTGTTGTCAAAATCAAAACTGACTGGCTGGTAGGTCGTGCCAGTGATCACGTCCGTGATGATCACATCATCGGCTCCCGGCGTCCTCAACCCACGGCGGGCACTCCGCAGAGTAAAGAGGGATTCGTCAAAGGTCGCGGCGAATGTCAGCGGACCTGGATTAATCTGACCATCGGCGGGGAAACCGCCTCCGTTCCATGAAGTGGAGAGAATCGTGGGCCCGGTCGTGTCGACGTCGAAGGTCGAGGTGAAGGGCGTATTACCCGTCGTTTGCAAGTCACTGACACTGCCGCCCGCGAGGTCAATCGTATAGGTCCCATCCCCGACAAACGCCGCGGAGTCGGTGTCGAACTCGAACGTGGATCCATCGAGCTGCTGGACGGCGGTGGCGGGAATTCCATTGATGCGGAGATCGGCCGGCGAAACAGTGGCGCTGAGAATCGCCTCTGAGAACGTAACCACGACCGTCGTCGGGAACGATGTCAGCTTCAACCCATCGACAGGTGTCACGGTTGCCACGAAGGGAGCCGCCTCGGGCGCGGTCGAACCGTCAACGCTGAGATAGTACGTCCCCTGCGAATCGTTCGTCCCGCCGACCCGCAGCCGATACTCACCCGCTTGAGTCGCCACGTACGTCAGGCTGGCATTCAAGCCATCGCCCACGGAATTATCGTCGGCGGCCACCGGCGTCCCATCGGGGGCGTAGAGTTCGAGATTCGGGTCCATGAAATTGACGACCTCGTTCGGGCCGGCAAATGGCGTGAAGGTCTCGATCGTCAACGCGTCGCCCAGTTCGACCGGAAAATGAAACCAGTCGACATCGGGAATCGGAGCCACCACGAACTCGGCAATCCAGGTGCTCCACAGTGGATTCGGCGCGGGTCCGCTGAGGATCACTTCGTTCGCCGCCCAGAACGTCCCCGTCACGGGATCGACCGTGATACTGCTATAGTCACCACCGCGGAAACCGGAGTAGTTCTCATCGCCTGCCTTGACGAGCACTGCCGGCGATAACGTCCCGGGACCGCTGCCAAATGCCTGTCCCGTAACATACATCGACACAAATTCCGTGGAGGAAGACTGCATGTACGTGATGCCGATGTCCCCCTGCGGATTGATCGCGATCGAGGGGAAGTACGTATGCTTTCCGGGACCTGGATCCACATCCCCCTGTTGGGTCAGTGAAGGAGTCACGCTACTGACGTCAAATTCGTACCAGCGGGCCAGCGCGCGGCCCCCGACGCCCACGGCGTGAGTGGCCAGCAAGCGGCCGTCGCGTAATTCGGCATTCAGCATTCGCGCATCGTTCGTCGTAAAGGTGCCACCTCCACCTTGCGGAGCGTCGGGGGGCGTCCCGTAGCTGGCGACCGGAATGTCCCACTGCGAGAAATTCGCACTCGTGAGGGGATTGTCCCAACGCAACAACCGAATGCTATTCCCACCATTGAAGTTGGTCTCCTCGACCAGCCAGATCGGATCGCCTGGCGCCGCGTCGTGCATCGTCGCGACGGCGGCCGTAAAATCGTCGACACCGTTCGGTCCGACCACGATATTCGATTGGATCGTGGCCGAATTCGCATCGAGTACCGTCGACTTGTCGATCGCCAGAATATTGACTTCCTCGAACGAGAAACCAAACATGTTCAGACTCACGACATGCGCATCGGCATTCCAGCCGATCTTCGGATAGTCCGTAAAGAGTCCGGGACTGATCCCCCCGAAATCAAAGCGATGCTGTTCCGTGAATCCCTCCGTCGGATCGGATGTGTCGGAGATCGCATACAAGACGTCGGCTTCGGCCGAGGTGGAGGACTGGGCGCTGAGTATCACCACGACAAAGCGATCGACCTGCTCGTCGTAAGCGACCACCGGGTCGAACAGAAAGTTTTCACCAGCCACCACGGTGGGGTTGAAAAAATCATCAAACTCCATCGCCGGCTGGGCCACCGATCCATCCTTGTTGTAGATGGTGATGGCCGTATTGACGACTTCCACGTAATGGTCAAGGCCCACCGCGCCGTGCGTGTCGGGTGGCTGGCAGCCACACGACGTGCTGTTGCTGTCCATGCCGGTAAAGTCGGTCAGCAGCGTCGTCCCGGAAGCATCCTGGACCGTAATCCCCCCCAACACATCATTCTGCACCGACTGCGCCATGCTGAGGGAGGTATTGTCTTCCGTGTCGAGCTCCGACCCGCGCGTGACCAGAAGACTGTACGCGGTGCCATTGGCCGCCGAACCGCGGGCCAGACGAGCCACGTAATCGGTGGCCACGCCGTCGGTCGTCGCATCGCGGAAACGCCCAATGTACTGGTCGGCGATACTGCCGTTCGAGCCCACCGCCAACAACGTACCACCCGTGTCATACAACTCCAGCCTCAAGCCCTCGTCGTCGCCGGTCGCTGACAAGGAAGCGATCTCACCATCCGCCAGGCTGAAGCGGAAAAAATCATCGCTGCTGTCCAGCTCACCCACCACCGCCCCGCGTTCCGAACCAACCGCCGTGGCGACGAACGAGCCGTCCAGGCCTTGTGCGGTCCCGACCGAGTCATTGCCGCTGCCGGCGGCATCGGCATCGACGGCGGCGTTGACCAGCACCGCCAGCCCATAGTTTCCGGTAGAATTGGCGGCCCCAGTGACGCGCACCGTGTACGTCCCGGTCAGATCGGCCGACATCGTCTGCAGCAGGGCCGTGCCATTCGCGTTGGCCTGGCTCGAGTCCAGCACTATGTTCAAGGGATCGAGCACTTCAATCGCCGGCGCCAGTCCGCCGCTGGCGGTCGCCCGTACCGAGATGGTCTGCCCGCCATCCAGATCGATGGTGAACTGGTCCACCTCGTTCGCAATGGCCACCGTATCGGTCACGTCGACCGGTAGACCAATCAACGTACCGTTGGCGAAAATGTCACCGGCCAGGAGAAAACGATCCTCAAACCGTTCCAGGGTCGCAATGCGACGCCATCTTTTTGCGTTGGGCCGAGTGTTCGACGAACGAGCATCGCTGAGGGAGCGGGACAGTCTGCGCTGGCGGTGCTTGCGGGGCATGATCACCTCAAAGAAAGAGTCAAAAATCGCCGCAAGTCGCAACAGCAATCGCTTCCAGACTGCAGCAGAAACCGATGGCACAGCCTAAGCAGGGAAACACCCCCTGTCAAACCATTCCAGGACAATCGGCGATGATGGAAAACTGAGCTGGCAGCCGCATCGGCCGATATGAGATGGGGCCGATATTGGCGAGCCGCCACGCGGCACGTCGCCCCTAGAGTCCGCTATCCACCACTTCGCGGCCCGCGCGGGTCGAAAGACCGCGGATGGCGACCGTGTCGATCCCATTCGCCAAGAAATGGACGCTGCCATCGGCGCTTGCAAAGACGCGCCGCCGTCGTGCCAACTCCAAAACCGCTGCAGGATCCCTCCCCCCGAACGGCCGTTGTCTCCCGCGGACAGCCCCCGCGCGGAACTGGTATAGTGCTCGCACTCTGTGCCGCCGCAAATCGGCCAGCCCCAACCCAGGTCACGGGGAATCCCCGCTCACCGAGCATCAACGTCTTGGAAGTCCCGTCGCGAATATCCCGCATTACGGACCTGGCTGTTCGTGTACAAAAGCCCGTTGCCATTGGCGATTCCCGGAAGCGGACACCACTCGTCGCTCTCAAAGTCGCCGCTGACGCCAAGATAGCTCCCCGGGTACAGATAGCCCGCATTGGCCGTTCCCGGCGACGGCCCATTGGGACCACTCAACAACTGCTGGCCACCGTTCGGATCGCTGGGGCACACGAGGATATTGACCAACTGTGAACTCGGATCCAGCTTATTGGCTTGCTGCAATTCAATCACGACCGCCCCGCAATCACGTCCGTCGATCTCGACCGTCTCGAAGAGCGTCTTTTCCTCCAAGTAGGGCAGGATCTGGAACGAAAATCCCCACGAGAGCCCCTCGGTCGTGCGGCTGCCGGTGGGGAGCTTCTTGTGCGCGGACTCAAACCCCATCAGGGCCAAACCGACCTGCCTCAGCCGACTCTGGCACTGCGTCCGGCGAGCGGCTTCTCGGGCCCGCATCACGGCCGGCAGCAGCAAGGCGACGAGCAGGCCGATGACCGCAATCACCACCAGCAATTCCACCAGGGTAAAGGCCCGCCGTCCGCCCACGATTCGAAACATGGTTCAACTCCCTGGAAGGCCTCAATCGACCGCCGTGAGCAAGCCCTCGATCTTCTGCCGCAATTGGGCGAATTCGTCCGGATCATAAAGCCGTGTGAGGAATACGATCTTGCCAGTGCGGTCGATCAAGACATTTCGCGTGACGCCACTCTCCGATTCAGCGAAGCGGGTATAGATCGTCCCATCCAGGTCGAGTGCCAACGGATATGTCACTCCCGTCTCGCGGGCGAACTCCAGCACCTTTTCCAGAGGTTCTTCCCGATCGACGCCGATGACGAGAAAATCCCGCTCGGCGCTGGGGCTGCCAGATCTCCGCTTCGATGTGCGGCATTTCTTCTCGGCAGACACTGCACCAGCTGGCCGTGAATTGCAACATGACGACCTTACCCCGCAAGTCGCGGAGCGACATCGTCGAACCATCCGTCAGGCTTAACGTCACATCGGGAGCGGCGTCGCCAACCCGGACGACAAAGCCGCGTTCGTCTCCCCTTGCGCCAGCCGTCGCGGGAACAGTCGAAGAGTCGTGCCTCCCGCAGCCGGCCAACACCAGCAACACTACCCACATGGACCACCGCATCCACCTCATGAATCCAGCTCCTGCATGAAAGACCCGTTACTCGCTTCATCGGAAATATTGCGTGGCAGGTACGGCCGGCGAGGACCAACCGGGAGCGAAAATCCCCTAGAATCAGCCGTCCAGGTTCGACACTCCCTCGCTCTGCATGCCCTTGGTAAGTGCCATGAAGGCAGCCTCAAGATCCAGACGATGTTCGGCAAACGTCCTCAATTTCACCCCGTGTTCCACCAGATAGGAAGCCAGGTGACTGTAGTCGACCACTCCTTCGTGAAGCATCACCGACAACATCTCGCGGGTAACCGAGACTTCAGCGACGCTCTCGTGCGATCGCAGCAATGCGGCAGCCCGCTCCGGCTGCTCCACGACTTCGATCTTCAATTCAATGTTGCGACGAATCTGCCGCATGACGTCAGCCACCTCGGCATTCACATTCATGACGCCGCGATCGATGATACCAATCTTGTTGCAGACATCGGCCAGTTCCGGCAGGATGTGGCTGGAGACGATCATCGTCTTACCCATTTCGCCCAGTCGCTTCAATAAATTGCGCATCTCGATGCGGGCCCGCGGGTCGAGTCCGCTGAGCGGCTCGTCGAGCAGCAGTACTTGCGGGTCGTGCAGCATGACTCGTGCCAGGCCCAAACGTTGCGTTTGTCCGCGAGACAAGGTGTTGGCAAACGCATCGCGTTTGAAGTCGAGGTCAACGATTTCGAGCATCTCGGTCGCAGACTTGGCGACGTTGCGAGCCGCGGATGCGATAGGCGGCGGCAAAGAACTCGAGGTACTCGATGACCTTCATGTCGTCATAGACGCCGAAAAAATCGGGCATGTAGCCGACCAGCCGACGAATCTCCTTGGGATTCGTGTAGATCGAGTGGCCGCCGACATAGGCCTCGCCCCAGGTCGGCTGCAGCAGGGTGGCGATAATCCGCATGGTGGTTGTCTTGCCCGCGCCGTTGGGCCCGATAAATCCGAACAGGTCGCCCTGCGTGCAGGTCCAGCTCGATACCACGAATGGCGTACAAATCGCCATAGCGTTTCGTCAGGTCATGCGTCTTGATCACGGTCGGCCGATCACCTTGTGTTCGAGTCGTCGATTTTTTGCTGCACGGGGTAGACCAAGCGTACGTACGACCAGCGTTGCACCGTCGCTGCCTCGAGCGGCTTGCCATCCATGGTCAGCTCGGTGGCCGGGTCCGGCAACTTCCCCACCAGCACGGCCGCTCCCGTATCGAGGTGCTGGCTGAGATCGATCCGGCCTTCGTAGCGGTTAAGCAGATCGGTATAACCGCGACCGCCAGCTTTCTGATGGAACATCATCATTTCGCAAATTCGCGGCACGTCGAGACTGTCTTTTTGCCAAGGAGTGGTCATTTCCTTGTCGATCATCTGCTTGCGACGAGTCAAGCGATATCGCAAATTGGCTGGCCGCGTCAATTCGTCAACGACAAATGTCTGGCCTGGCTCCAGCGTACCCACGGCGTAATACATACGGCCATGGCAGAGTATGGCTTCCAACAGGGAGACTTGCAGGGGATTACGAATTTCTCCGACCAGCGAGTCTTGTCGACCGGCCGCCAGCGTTCCCGCCTCGGTCAAATCGCAACTTCCCCACCAGACGCCGCGCAGACGGCACGTGGCCGCCGTGGGCACCGGACGTCCCGCCACTTCCGCAACGGATGGTGAGAGGAAGCGCACGGTGTAGGCGTCCGAAAACAAGGCGGCCGGGGTTTGGTTCCGCATGCCACCAAACCCGGTGCCTGGCAGTCCTTGCCAGGCCAACACTTCCCCCGCCGCGGCCACGTCGGAAAAACGGGATCGCGCGGTGAAGTCGTAGTGGCCAGCCACGGGAAGGAAAAAATCCGTCCACAGATCGCAGCGTGCCTGATTTCCAGCCACATCCAGATCGACGATCTCCACGATCGTCTCTTTGGGCTTGTCCCCTTTCCACGAGCGAACCAACCCGACCGCCACTCCCCCCATGACACAGATCGCCAAGGGAAACGTGAACCAGGTCCATTCCATGCGGCCCACGTATCGCTTCAGGAGAAAGTAATCGAGCGGACCAATCCAAAAGACAAAGATCGCGGCCAGGAAAGCGATGAGCGAGAAAGGGACAAGTCGTACTCCCGGAAATTGGCCCAACCCGGCCCTCAATTGCCCAGACAAATCATCAAAACCCAAGTCCGAACCGGCGAAATTATTCTGCTCCGCCTGGTCATCCAGATCGCTACCCAGCAACTCACTGACCAACTTCAAGATCAGCCGTGATCGTCCGTTCCAATCGCGGATGGGTGGTAAGTCAATGTCGCACGCCAGGAACGAGACGGTGCCCAACCCGTGGGCGGCTCGAACACTCCATGCCGTTCTCCGCTTGCCCGCCCCTTCCGCAGCGCCAACCTGCCCGCGCAGGTCGACTAACCGCGCGGTAACCAACCCCCACTCGTCGCGAGGCAAGTCCCGCCACAAGAGGTCGATTCGCTGCGTTGACTGGGCAAAGGACTGTAACTCGCTCGCCTCGCGGAGGCGGATGAGCGCTGCGAATTTTCCCGGCACCAGTCGCGCCAACGGCTGCCCTGCGGCCAGTAGCGTTTCACCATGCGTGCCGACCGACAGGAGAAGCTTTCCTCCCAACGAAACCCACGATTCGAGCGCTTCCCACTGGGCCGGGAGGAGACTCTCCACGAAGCTCGGATTCCCCGTGGAAAGAAAAATCACATCGACCCCGTCGTAGGCGAGCCATCGCTCGGGCAACTCCTGAGGGCTCGTCACCCGCGCCACCCGAAACGACTCGCTGACCCGCCGCGGTCG
The DNA here is from genome assembly GCA_963700865.1 of uncultured Planctomycetaceae bacterium. Taxonomy (GTDB): domain Bacteria; phylum Planctomycetota; class Planctomycetia; order Pirellulales; family Pirellulaceae; genus CAVOGJ01. Next base: position 393,900 of record CAVOZC010000001.1, read on the forward strand.
AAGCCGAAGCGCTTGCTCAAGTTCGGGATCCTCACCCAGACAGACAATCAATTGCTGGGTTGCTCGTACCGTGTCGCCCACGTCCAAACGCAGCCGGAATGGCGAAGCGAGATCCGTCACGCCTTGCTCGTCCGTAAAACGCACTTGCAACCGCGCGGCCTCCCGCCCAATGCGGATCAACTGCGTCACCTTCTCCTGGCCACCCGCGAGCGTCATCACCGGACCGGCAAACCGACACGGTATCCCCTCGCCGTCCGGTGCGGTGATGATCAGCCGACCGACGATGGGGCCGTCCGCGGAAAGTGTTACGCGGATCGGGACCCAGCAGCCGAGCTTACTGGTGCCACCCATACCCAGGCCGCATTCCTGAATGGAAACGGTCGCGGCCGAGGCCATCGCGCACACCCACAACCAGCCGCCAAGGAACGTGCAAATCAGACGGCGGCTTCGTGATGGGAGCCAGATCAAGCGAACGACCAAAGGATGCCAGACAAGGACGGATGACGATCAAGAACCGGTGTAGTTTAGCCGTCTCCAAGCGGGATCAGTAGTCCCGCGGTCCCAGCGGCGGCTCTCCCATGTCCCCGGCACCCTCGTCAGCCACGGCCGGTTCGAGTGCCTCGCCGCCCCGCGACCCCCGCGGACGAACGTCCACGGGGATCGCGCAAGCGAACGTGGTGGTCGCGTCCGAGGTAATCACGTCAAGTCGACCCCCGTGCAATTCGGCCAGCCGATATGCCTTGGAGAGCCCGAAACCGAGTCCCCGGCCGGCTTCGCGGCCACTGAAAAATGGATCGAACAGGTGCTGGCGGACCCGCGCATCGATGCCCGGGCCGTCGTCGGTCACGCTCAGCAGTAATTGCTGATCGCGCTGCTCCGTCTGGACATGGATCGTGCCAGGATGCTCCAGCGCATTGACCGCATTTTGCAGCAGCGCCCGGAGGAGTACCGACATTTGCACGCGATCGGCCCAGACCCAAGCAGATCCGCCGGCGCAGCGCGTCGTCAACGTGATACCCCCCTCCGCGGCATCCGCAGCGAACTCCGCGGCGATCTCACCCGCGAGCGCATACATATCAAAATGACTGGCTTCCAATCGAGGCGGATGTGCGAAGAGCATCATGTCGGCGATCATCTCGTGCGCTCGAAACGCCTGACGATTCATCGCCGCTAAAACCCGCCGCCGGTCCGGGTCCGGCTCGTCACGCAGGAGCGTCTGGGCACGACTTGAAATATTGGCCAACGGATTATTGATTTCGTGACTGGCGCCATACGCCAGCTCCTTCAAGGCGGCCAGTTTTTCCCGCTCCAGCTGCCCCGCAAATGCCGTTTCGAGTGCGTGCAGCCGGAGCAGACGGCGAGCCAACTTGGGCAACCGGTCCCCCCACAATCCCGCCTCCTGTCGATGCGGGTCGTCGATCCGCGGGGCCTCAATCGCCGACGATGCGGCAGCCACGTCCCACTGGCACCCCGCCCCCCGCGCACGGGCGAGCAGCCACGCGGGAAGCAATGCTCGTACGTCGGACTCGAACCCCATGATCGTCCGCATCAGGATCGATGAAAGGCTCCGCTCCGCCGGCGGCGTCCCGTCCTCCCCAAGCGGCGGGGTGAAATCGGCCAACTGCAAGGGTCGCGGAGCCCCCGCGCTCTCCGCGCCAGGCGACGGATCGTCCAGCGGTTCGCCGAGTGGGGCCAGGCACTCGGCAATCTCCGGCACGGAAAGCCGCGCCGCGAGCTCCCCAACGGTACGTACGGGACCACTGGCCGAAGCGCCCAGCACCTCTAACACCAACCACAATACCAGGGAAGGATCCTGGCTGAGCGGCAGCGCCCAGCCGTCGCGGGGCTCCTCCGGCTGCGAGACCAGCATCTCCCAGAGCAACTCGGCGGCCCCACGGCTGAGCGGCAACGCGAGCCGAGGATCTGCGGCAGGGCCAATGGGCAGATGATGCACCTTCATGAGGTTGTCACCAACCCACCGCCACAGGGGCTTGCTGTCCTCGTGGGATCGGGTTCCGGTCGGTCATACGATTCACCAAGATGAACGATGACGGCTGACAACGAAAGAAAGTTGACAGGCTGGAAGCCTCTCCCACAGCAGGCGCAATACGACACGTCCCGCCCACCTAGGAACTGGACGACGCCGTCGACGCGTCCATTTCCAACAGCGAGCAGGCACGTTCGAGCAGCTTTTCCACGGCGAATGGCTTTTGCATAAAGTCATTCGCGCCGGCAGCCCTCAGGTCAGCCACCTTATCCTGCTCCACCATGCCAGAAATGCAGATGATCCGCACGCTATCCAGCGCCGCATCGCTTCGCACGCGCTGGCAAACCTCCTTGCCGTTGATGTCGGGCAACATCACGTCCAGGATCACGATGTCGGGCCGAAACTCCTTGACCAACATCCCGGCGTCAAAGCCGTTGTTGGTCGTCCGCACGTCGAAGCGACCGTCGCGTTGGAAAACATCGCTAAGCAGCTCCGACAGCTCCTCATCATCGTCGACAATCAGGATCTTACGCTTGCCACTCTCCAGGGCATCCGTGGGAATCCCGTTGTCTTTCATGAAGGCGAACAGGTGGTCGCGTGGAATCCGCCGAAAGCGACTACCCGGCACCCGAAATCCCTTCAGCTGCCCCGAATCAAAACAGCGGATGATGGTTTGCTGGCTGACCTTGCAGATCTTGGCCGCCTCTCCCGTCGTGAACACGGTTTTTGTCATGGTAATGACTACCCTTCCCTAGTTGGCGACAGATCCCCGGAAGCTGCGCAATGGATGCGTCAATGCTCCCCTTGGCCGGCCTCTTGCCATCAAGATTCCGATCTGCCGTAGCTCCCTCATACCGCGAGGACTCCGCGGTGTGTGTAGACTTCATAACTTCCTGTAAAGCACCCAGCCGACAAGATCATCCACAACTTCCAAGACTACCGAACTTGACCAGCCGGTGAGAATTATATCGAACCACCAAGTGGCGTCAAGATTGGTTATTTTGCAGCAAACTCCTTGCCACAAACATGTTACGTAAATGCGTGCGGAGATGACCCGCTCAGAATGGGGGCGAGAATTTGGGACAATCAGTTGAGTTGGGGCGTCTACAAGAACCCTCGCCTCAGCTTGCGATCGGTTCGCTGGCCGCCGCGGTCGAGAGCCGGAAGATGAGCAGCTCCAGCGCCTGCCGAGCCCGCTCGCGGTGGGAATGCGAGCCCTTCATTTGCAGGTCCAGCTCAAGTAACCAGCGATAAGATCTCACCCGCCCGCTCACGCCTTATCTGTCGAAGCTGCTTCTCCGCGCGGCGGAGTGCCTCGGCCGGCACGTAATTCCCCCAAATCTGCTGGAGGGCTTCCTGCACTTGAGCCCTCTTCGCACTTCGCTGGCCGCTCCGTTCCGACTGCTGGACCAGCCGCGTCACGGCCGCGAATCGTCGCAGCGACCAGGAGAACGCGCCGAAGAGGGCGACGGCATGCTCGGATGGGCCCAGCATCCGGTCCAGCAGGGCGAGGGCCTCACCGGCGTTCCCGTCACAGACCGCGTCCAACAGCTCCCAGGTGGTCCGGGTCCGCCAGCCACCCACGATCTGGACGACCTCTTCCCCGGAAACGCGGCCCGGATCGTCCACCATCAGGGCCAGTTTGGCCAACTCCTGATCCACGATCCCCAGCTCGTCACCCACGATTTCGACCAACTGTTCGGCGGCACCTGCCTGCAGCTTGAGCCCATGGGCCGACAGGGCCCAGCCGCGGATCCAGGCAACCAGCTTGGGCCGATCGATGATCTTCTTGTTCTTACTCTTGTTTTTGAGCGGAGGTCCGCAGGTGACCGTCAGCCCCATACTGCCAACGGCCTTGGCCAATCGCGTAGTGGCTGGCCAGGATTTGACGGACAGGATCAGCGTCGAGCCTTGGTGCGGCGCTGCGACGTAGTCTTCCAGTTGGGGCCGCTGTTTGCTCACAAAGTCATCGGCGTTGTTGATCAGGACGACGCGTCCCGCCGGGCCGAACAGCGACGCGGTGTGGAGTTCGTCGGATACGTCCTTCCAAGCGACCTCGTTCCCGTCCAGGGAGGAGAGCAATTCCTCATCGTCACCCAGCAGGATCTGGCGGAGGCAGGCGCAGCGCCAATCGCCGCAGAAACGGTTCGTCACCCTCCAGCACGCACACGGGGGCGACTTCACGGGGTGGCGAGCCGAGCAGGTCGAAGACATGCAGCGCGGCGGACATACGGGCTTTCCGGTTCGAGTTACACGCGGCGGACGACTCCGACGATGACACCCAGAATCTTAGCGTCTTTTACGTAGATCGGCGACATGCGGGTATTGGCCGGTTGCAGGCGAATACGATTTTTTTCCGGGAACCAGTACTTGAGCGTCGCCTCGCCGTCTTCGGTCTGAGCGACCACCATCTGGCCCTTGTTGGCGGTGCGGGCACAACGGACGACAACGTAGTCGCCGTCGGCAATTTGGGCATCGATCATCGAATCTCCCCGGACGCGAAGCACGAACTGATTCTTGCGTCCAAAGACGGACCCGAAATCGATCCGCTCCTGTTGTTCAATCGCCTCGTGGAGTACGCCGGCCGCGACCTCGCCCGCGAGCGGCAGGCCCGTCTCTTCGATCGGCTCGGCCGTCAACTGGATGGCGCGCGACATATTGGGCTCGCGTGAAATCAGCCCCTTTTTCTCGAGTGCGCGGAGATGGCACATCACGCCATTCGGCGAGCGAATACCGAAGTGGTCGCCGATCTCGCGTACCGTCGGTCCGTAGCCCCGATTCCGAATGCGGTCCCGAATCAGCTCGTAGACCGCCTGCTGGCGTTTTGTGAGGGCGTCCATTATTGACATGAGAAATCCTTTTACTGAGGCCAGGCGTCATCGCTGAAAACACCACTATCTTAATATACGCGTGTACATAGACGATCGCGCCTGTACACTAACAGCGGCAAAATTGGCGAAAAAGTCCATCTTTTGCCCGCACCGCGTCCCGCGAGGGGCCTGACGGAGGCCCCGCTTCATCGCCCGGGACCGCCCGACAAACCGCCCCGACCTCGCCCCGTTCACAAATCACTGGGCGCGGTTCGTGACGATCCGTATTCTTGTAACCTTGTGAGACAATCCGCTTGCGGCGGGCCCCCGTCCGCCTGACCGGTTTCCACTCCTCCTCCCCCAGGGTACCCAACCATGCCGCACAGACTTACCGCCAGCCCACCCGCAAGATGAGACGACCGTCGGGTCGGCGCGTGCCCCGCCTCGAATCGCTGGAATCACGCTTGCCGCTCACCGCGGGCATCACCATCGTCGACGATGTGCTGACGATCTGCGGCACCGAGGAGAACGACTCGATCATCATCGCGACGCTCGATAACGAACGGCTCTTCGTGGCCGCCAGCTTCGAGGCGACTCCGCGGATCGTTGCCCGTCAGGACGTGAGTGCGATTGACGTTCAGGGCGCCGGCGGGAACGACACCATTGTGGCCACGTCCATCACCGATCTGCCACTCACGCTACGAGGCGGCGCCGGCCACGATTCGATCTTTGGTGGCCAATACGAAAACTTCATCGAGGGAGGTGAGGGAGACGACGTTCTCTACGGCGGTAACGGCGTGGACGAGATCCAGGGAGAGGCGGGCAACGACCGTATCTTTGGCAAATCGGGGGGCGACACCCTGTCCGGCGGTGGTGGCGCGGACGAAATCCTGGGTGAGGAGGGGGACGATACGATCCAGGGAGGCGGCGGCAATGACCGGCTCTATGGCGGAGATGGCGTGGATATTGTCTTGGGAGAGGTCGGCAACGATTTCTTGTACGGCAATGCCGGCGATGACGTGCTGATCGGCAATGAGGGATTTGACCGGATTCAGGGGGGCGATGGCGACGACGTCATCGTGGGTGACAATTCGGCCGACGCGGGAGATGCCGATGTCATCTTCGGCGAAGCGGGGAATGACACCATCCAGGGCGGCGGCGGCAACGACACCCTCGACGGCGGATTGGGCAACGACGAGATCAGCGGAAATTATGGCGACGACATCCTGATCGGCGGCGGCGGCGATGATCGACTCTTCGGCAACCAGGGGAACGATATCGTGCTCGGGGGTCCCGGTGCGGATTACGCCACCGGAGGCGCCGATCAAGATTCGGTCGCGGGTGGCGACGGCGATGATCTGGTCACCGGTGACGCGGGCGACGATCTGGTCCTGGGAGATGCGGGCAACGACCGCGTGGTCGGCGGTCCGGGCAACGACCGCCTGTTCGGTGGCGACGGCAATGATCTGCTGCTGGGAAGTGCGGGAAATGACCAGCTCGTTGGGGGCGCCGGTGACGACAGGTTGCAGGGGGAGGCGGGCGATGACACGGTGCTGGGCGACGCCGGCAACGATACGCTGCAAGGGGGAGATGGCAACGACACGCTGTACGGAGGTCCCGACGCCGATACGCTGCAGGGAGACGCCGGCAACGACGCGCTCCTCGCCGGTGCCGGCAACGATACGGTGTCGGGAGGTTTGGATAACGACATGATCGTGGGCGGCGCGGATGCAGATACGCTCAACGGCGACGAAGGGGACGACATGATCGACGGTGGGGACGGCGACGATCGGATCCACGGCCAAGCCGGTCGTGACCTGCTGCGCGGCGAAGCCGGGAATGACACCATCGATGGGGGGGATGGCCAGGACATCCTGGTGGGGGGCAGCGGCGATGATGTCCTGCACGGGAACGACGAAGCGGACGTCATCATTGGCGGCAGCGGACGGGACGAGATCTTCGGCGACGCCGGAAACGACCTGCTGATTTCCGGGGCCACCGCATTTGACGCCCAGCGCGAATCATTGCTGGCGATTGCCCTCATTTGGGATGCCGACTTTTTTTCCTACGCGGCACGGATCAATGTGCTCACCAATGGACTCAATCCGGGCAACACCTTGATTCGGCTCGACACTTCCAGCGTCTTCGACGATGGTGAGGAGGACACGCTGACCGGTGGCACGGGCGAGGAATGGTTCTTCGCCAGCCTGCTGAACGACACCACGGATGCCGAGCCGGGAGAACAGGTGGTGGCCCTCTAAGAGGCGGGGGACGCGCTGATCGCTTCCGGTGCGGTCCGCTCACGCCAGGACGCGGACATCTCCCTTCCGCTTGGTGAATCCGGTGCGGTCGAGGTACTCACAGAGGGGCACGGCGTATTTGCGCGTCGTCTCCAGCAATTCTCGAATCTGACTTAATGTCATGGCGGAGCCATCGCGCAGCGCCTCGCGGAGCCGATTGTGCATCTCCGTGACCATGTCGCGATGAAGATACATGCCTTGCCCCACATGGACCAATCGTCCATCGGAGGCCGCCAGCCTTACGAGCTTGTCGATCTCGGCGGGCTGTTGGGGATGCAGGTCATAACACTCGGCCAACGCTGGCGGCTGAAACCGGGCTTGGGCAAAACGACGTTCGATTTCCACGAACATCTCTTGTTGCCGCGGCGAGAGAATCGGTTTGTGTTCGGCCAGGGCGACTTGTCCCTCCGCCATCCGAATGACGCCCGCCGCGGCCAACTCGGCCAGCAGCGCTTCGAGCAAGGGAGCATCGTCGACATAACTGAAGAAATTCAACAGGCGAGACCGATCGAGATGCGACCTGAGTGGCTCGGCCTCGTGCAGCGTCTTTAATCGCCGACAGATGCGTGCCGTCCAGTCCTCGATCAGTCGCGATTCGAGTCGCGCGACGCGGGTCGGCGAAACCACCAAGGGGCGGAGCGTTCCCCGCTCAACCAACTGGCGCACGATCTCCGCCGGCTGGACCATGCCGGCCAGTCGCAACAGATCGGCGTCCTGCCACGGCTGCAGGCCCAGCCAGAACAACGCCGCGGCCGCCCGCACCCGTTCGTCCGGCGAAGTCAGCTCGCGCAACGTCCGTAGCCGCTCGGGCGAAGGGCGACGCAATTTGCCCGCCACGGGAACCAGGATGTGCCCGCCACCGATGGTCGCCACCGGTGATTCACTCCGCAACACAAGGGGCTGATTCCACACGGCGGCGATGGGCTCGCGGAGGAATAACTGAGCCAGACCGCGTTGGCCGGCCGACAGGCGATTGCCTTCCAACAACGACACGGTGGCCAGGGACTCGGCCGTCCCCACGTGGACGCGGACTTGATCCCGCGACTTGAGCGGTCGAGCCGCCGTGGGCAGCAGGCCAATTTCGGCCGTCACCAGTTGGCTGGACACCAGATGTCCGACCGCCGCCAACTCGTGTCCACGCAGAATATCGCCGTGATGAATACCCGCCACATTCATCGCTGCCCGCTGTCCCCGCGACAGGCATTCGACGGCCTCATCGTGACGCTGCAAACTGCGGACGCGGACACGAATGTCGCCGGGTTGGACGACGAGCTCGTCCCCCACCCGCACGTGGCCGCTGGCCACGCTGCCGGTGACGATGGTGCCGTGTCCTGGCAGCGTAAAGGCCCGATCAATCGCCATGCGAAACGGCCCGCGATGGACCGCGGCGTCGAGCGAAGCGGCGGCAACCCGCGCTGCGGCAGCCAAAGCCGACTTGAGTTCCTCGATGCCCTCCCCCGTCACCGCGCTGGTGCAAATCACCGGGGCTTGACTCAGAAACGTGTCGGCGACCAGTTCGCGTACCTCGGCGGCGACCAGTTCGATCCAGTCACGATCCGCCAGATCGCACTTCGTGAGGACAATCACGCCACCGCGCAGATCGAGCATCCTCAGAACATCGACATGCTCCCGCGTTTGCGGCTTCACCGAATCGTCCGCCGCCACGACGAGCATCGCCAGGTCCATGCCGGTGGCACCGGCCAGCATCTGACGGACAAAGCGTTCATGCCCGGGCACGTCGACGATCCCCAGCTGGAATTCGCCTAGTGGCAGCCGTGCAAACCCCAACTCGATCGTAATGCCCCGCCGCTTCTCCTCGGGAAGTCGATCGGTATCGGTTCCGGTCAGTGCGCGGACCAGGGCCGTCTTGCCATGATCGATATGCCCCGCCGTTCCGAGAATCAGGTCCGTCATGCGGACATTCTAGCAAGCACCACCGCGGGCGGCGATTGTGCTCGCTTGCCGGGGCAGCGTTCCCCCGGCCGCCTATTGCGGACGCGGCTGCCCCAGCCACTCGTGTACCGTCGGGGGCTGCTGCGGTTCTGGCGGAGCCGGTCTGAGCCAGGAGGGAACCAGCGAGCGCGGTGCCGACGCCGATTTTTTCTTGCTCTTCGAGAATGGCAGGCGACTCAAGAACGATTCGTTGGCGGTCACTTGCGGAGTCGGAAGGTCGGGCAGAGCCGGCATGGGCGGGGGTGAGAGCTTGGGCAGCGTCAGTGCTTGTTTGGTTTTTTCCACCATGCTGCCCATCGAGTCATTCCAGCGGTCGACCACGCCAGGACCCTCGGCCGTCTTGGACGCACCGAACGATGGGAGGTGAAATTGCGGCAGCTTGGGGGTCGGCATCCTGGCTTCCGGCATGTTGGGCGGCGGCAAGGGAGTGGTTTGCGGGGCCGCCAAGGTGGTCGGCTTCGGCTTGAACCACTCCGACGGCTTGGTCAATTGTCCCCAACCTGAGGTTACAAACAGTCCGCAAAATAATGGGATGGCGATCAACCGTCGGGTAGGCGACATATGCCAGACTCCTCTGAGTATGACGTGATTCAAAAAAACAGCCGTGCGGCCGCCAGGGTGGCCAGCAGGCGATTGCGCACCGGCCAGACGAGGCCGCGGCTCCGTCCGCGGCTGGGCCGCGAGCGGGGACGATGGCAGATTTCGCGGCGGACGTCCAGCGGAAAGCCGCCATTTCTGTCAGCACGGGCAGCATTTCCGCGGGGACGGCTGGACCCGCCTCCGCTGCCGGTCCAAAATATGGCGATGAATAACACGCAAATCGGGTTTCTGGGCGCCGGACAAATGGCCCGCGCCCTGGCTGCGGGCTTCGTTCATGCGGGCTTGATCACCGCCGACCAGGTGCGAGCCGCGGATGCAGTGCCAGCAGCGGCGATGGCTTTTTGCGAAGCGGTGCCAGGAGCGCACCTCGCGGATTCCAATCGTCGGCTCGTCGAACAGTCCGATATGATCATCCTGGCGGTCAAGCCGCAGCATGTCGCCCAGGCACTGGCGTCGGCTCGCTCCGCGATGACCGCCGACAAGTGGATCGTCTCCATCGTGGCGGGTGTCACGATTCTCAACATCACCAGGCAACTCGGCACCGACCGCATCTTGCGGGTCATGCCCAATACACCCTGCCTGGTCGGGCAAGGCGCCGCCGCCTTCGCCCGTTCCGCCAGCATTACCGATGAGGAAGCCGATTTTGCCGCGTCGCTCTTGCGGTCGGTCGGATATGTGGTCGAACTGGGCGAACCCCTGCTCGACACGGTCACGGGACTTTCCGGATCGGGACCCGCCTTCGTGTACCAGATCATCGAAGCCCTCAGCGACGGCGGCGTGAACATGGGATTGTCCCGCGAGGTCGCCACGCAACTGGCGGCTCATACCGTCCGCGGAGCGGCGGAGATGCTACTGCGGACCGGGCAGCATCCGGCGGTGCTGAAGGACCAGGTGGCCAGTCCCGGCGGCACGACGATTGCCGGGCTGCGGGTCCTGGAACAGACCGGATTGCGGTCCGCGCTGATGGGAGCCGTCGAGGCCGCGACCCGGCGATCGCGGGAACTTGGTGAAATGGCATGAACATTTCTTCGATACCGTCGCCTGGAACCGACGCCAGCAGCGATGGCGGAGGCGGCTGGGCCGATTTTGTGTTCCGCGGTGGAATCGTTGCCTCGATACGCCGATGAAGAAACAATGCGAGAGTCCCGTCTGCTGTCTTGCCAGCGGTCCCGTCGCCGGGAGCGGGAGGGCCCGTCTCCCGCAAGACACAAAGCGTTCGACCGATGGCGAAAACGATAATGCTCCTGCGTGGGGGGAAAGCACCATGAGTTCAATCCTGTGCAAGATTGACGACAAGCACGTACCACTCTACCGCATCATGTGGGTGTCCGAACTCCCGCACTTTTGCGGGCATGATGATTGTGAGAAGGAAGGTCACTACGAAGTTCGCTTGGAACAGGACGAGTCGCTCTGGGCCGCGTCTCGCCAGGAGCGCGATGAGGTCATCGACGCGCTCGAGTTGTCGGCGCGGAGGACTGGGACACGAACCGGATCCTCCGGGTCCCGATCCCGACCAGTGGGCGTGATCGCGTGCGGAAGAGGTTTGTGGATGGACTCGTGGGAAATGCTTCCAGCCTGTGCCACGCCGTCGCTTGTCGGCAGCCATGGGGCGCCGCTAGAATCTGTCCGGTACCCATCCCTCGCCACTCGCACACCGAGGCTCCGATGTCACTGTTTGAAAACCCGGAATACCAATGGCGGGAAACCTTTTTCGTCCTCTTTGATCAAACCAAACGGCCCTCGGCGAAGCGGGTCCGCAGCAGTCTGGAATCGCTCGGCGGCCGACTCCAACTGAGCAACCTGCAAGCGGACGAGGATGGTCATTTCGAGTCGGTCACGATCCACGCGCCGGACGATTCCGCGGCCATGGATATTGTCTGTATTGTGGGCGAGGAAGTCGCGGAGCAAGTGCCCGAGTTACTCAAGGAGTTGCGACGGAACGCCATTTCCAAGGATGAAGTCGCACAGCTTGCCGAGCTTGTCGGCTGCGACGGGCGGTTGGACATTTTTCATTTTGAGCAACACGCTCTCTCGTTGGATGACGAGGAAGAACCCGACATGCTCGATCCGGGCGGCGTCCTGCTGGTGTTGGAGAGACTTGGTGAATTGTGTGAGGGTGTCGCGATCGACCCCCAATCTTCCAGTATTTTGTAGAAGGGCGCAGGCCTCGATGTTGGCGAAAGAAATCAAGAATGGCGCGGTCGTCAATCACAACGGCCAGCCGGTAATCATCGAATCGATCACCGTCCAAACCCCCTCGGCCCGGGGAGCCGCCACGCTCTACAAATATCGGGGACGCAATCTGATCACGCGACAAAAAGTCGACATCACGCTGAAAGGGACCGAAGCACTGGATGAAGCCGACTTCGCACGCCGCCCCGTGAAAATGATGTACTCAGACCCCACGCACGTCCATCTGCTCGACCAGGAGAACTTCAATCAATATTCGATCGAGCTGCAGGATGTCGCCGAGCAGCTCCCCTACATGACGGACGAGCTCGAAGGCATCCTGGCGCTTATTTACAACGACGAATGCGTCGGCGTGCAGATTCCGACGACGATTGAATTGACCGTCACCGAGTGCGATCCGGTCGATCGGGGTAATTCGGCAACAGGTCGCACCAAGCCTGCCACGCTGGAAACGGGGCTCAAGGTCCACGTCCCCGAATACCTGGCGGAGGGGGAGCGGATCAAGATCGACAGCCGCACCGGTGACTTCATTGGCCGAGCTTGACGAGCGCCAGGTTGGCGGCTCGCAGTCGATTCCCATCAGCCTGGGGCGACTCGGTGTCTTCCCGATAGCGTTTGATGGCCCGCTCGAGCAGGGTCGGATCGTCCTGCAACAGCCCCATCTGCTCCCAACAGCGGGCCAGATTATAGCCTGCCCCGTTACTCCACGGATGCTCCCCGCCCAGCTGCAAGACGCGCTTCTCAAAAAAATCACTCGCCACTCGATAATTCCCTTGCTCGAAAGCAATCAGCCCCAACCAGTAGCTGGCGTATCGCTTCGACTCGATCATCGCCCACCTTGTCCGCTCGAGAAATGCGGCCCGCAACGCGGGATCTTCCGGCAGCTGCTTCAGGCCCCGCAGCCATTTGGCAAACTGCTCGTCGTCCGCTAATTTCTCCAGTTCCGCGTCGGGAATACGGCAGTCCATGTAGTGCTGCTTGGCACCTTCCTCATCGTCCGTGTCGGCGAAAATCCCCCGAAAGTGCTGACGTCGCCCAGCCGCCAGCGGCGTTGGGCCGTCGACGAGACCCAGCTTTTCCTGCAGGTCGGCGAAATAAGGCGGCACCGACTGCAACTGCTGGCGGTACAGATACGCATCATACGGTACCGTCCAGAGCGAAACATTGCTGCCGATGCCCGCGGACTTTCGCAGCTCGGTACTCAATGTCGAAGGCGTGATCGTGAGGGTCAACAGATCGTCGCCCGATAACTGCGACTCGATCAGCTTCATGCGCTGCGACAGATACTCGGGCGTGGCCTCGATGACCGCCACGACCCGTTTGAGATCGGCCGGTTGAACTGGGTACGAACATCCGCCGGCTGCTTCCCAGAAAGCAATGAGCGATGGATCTTCGAGCAACGACTTGAGCGTAATCGCACCGGTCCCTGTCCGGTTGGGCAGAGGCAACCCCAACCGCATGTCGAACAAATAGAGCTCGCCATCGACGAGGATGGACAGGCACCACGGCACGGGCTCCGCCGCCTCCTGCTCAATCGCCAGCATCGTCAACGGAATACCCAGCTGCCGCCCCATCAGCGTCGCAATCCGCGACTTGACCATCCAATCGCCTTCTCCGATGAGCAGCGCTTCGCCGGGTAGAATCGCCGCGCCCGGCGGCGGCAAACCGTCACCGGTGATGATGGGGGTCTGCTGAACATTGCGCACCACCCAATCGCAAATCTTCAATGCCAACTGTAAATCGTAAAGGGCATCCGCCGAGATGGCGCACTCCTGCCCGTCCAGCCAACGCTGTAGACGCACGTCGTGTAGTGGAGCGCTGCTGATCTGTCGAGCCAGGTCATGAGTCCATAAGGCCTCGCGCAGCACCATGATGTCAAAATTTTGAAATGCCAGCCGCGAGAGCACGGCTTCCCCTTGCATGGAGTCAAAGCGGGAAGGCAAACGGCGATACAGGGGATCGGAAATCCAATCCGGATCCGGGTCCTGCTCCTCAGCCCATTTCTGCAAATGATAAAGAATGCGTGTCGTCACCGTCCTCGGATCGTATTCGTGAAAGTTGTCGAGGAATGACATGGCAGCCCGGAAGTCCGCCGCTGCCTGCTCGGTCGTCTGCGCATCGGTCTGGGAAAAGTCCGGCCCCTTAATGTTCGCCTGAGGGTTGCAGCCCGTCAGCAACAGGCAGACCATGGCAAGTCGGCTCCAGGCCCACCACCCGCAGCGGCAATCCGGCTTGCTCGGCACGCCACCTGGCACCTGCCACGCCGCCAACCCCAGCCCGATGAATTGCCGTTTCCGCTGCATGTAATCCGTCGCCACAACCAACTCCCACGTTCGTCACTCGATGGCCAAATGCCTTGCCTCATTCCCGGCCGACCTGGCGCAGTTCGTGAGCAGGCCGATCCACGGCTGATCGCAGTATCACTGTCCGCCTGGGGCTCGGCAAGTCTCGGCCGCCCTGGGCAACAACAGGGTGATCCGCCGTGGCAGGACCCGAATCGTCACCGGAAGTTGGCCCCCCGGGTCCCCGTCGATCTGAAAATCGACGGGCTCGTCCGCCGCCACCGTCACCTCTTGCACGCTGCGCAGCCCCGCGCCGGTCCAAGCAGATTGAAAACCAAACAGCGAGGAAAGCAAGTGCCAGATCCCCTTCCAGCGCCCGCCACCTCGATAAAGGCGAAGCTCCAGACTTCCATCAAACGGGTCGGCCGTGGGGATCAACTTCAACCCCGACGCATAACGGGGCAAGTTAAACACAAACGCCCATTTGGCATGATCCTCGAAGCCCAGCCTGGCTCCCCCGTCCCCCCGCTCCACGCCACGGAGACGCAGGCGAGGGAAGCGATAGTCGAAAAAGGTGCCGCACGATCGGTCCCGCATAATCCCACTTACGAATATTGCCCCGCCGATGTTCGTGCACCAGCCGCACCACGCGCGCGTCAAACCCGCAACTGACCATCACGACAAACAACTGGCCATTGGCCTCCCCCGCATCGACCTGCCTGACTTGCCCCCCGCAAATCAGCGCGGCCACATCGGTCGGATCGGCCGTACAGCCAAAATGCTTGGCCGCCAGGTTCTCAGTACCCAGCGGAAAGATCGCGATGGGAGTCGAGGCCTCGCAGAGTCCCGCCACCAATTGCAACGTCCCGTCGCCACCCGCCGAGACAACGGCCTGCAAACGCCCCTCCGCGCGGGTGGCCGCCATGCGGGCCGCCAGATCGGCCGGCGAGTCGAGAATCTCACAGTCCAGTGGGACTTCCGCCAACAATTCCGCCAGCCGACGCAAAGGCGTCAGATCACTCTGCGCACCGGCCTTGGCATTCCTTAAAACCAACACGGTATTCCGTTGCGGCGCGTCGATGACGTTGTCTCCACCTCGGGGCGATTGCCGAGTCGCTTCTCGCGGGAACGGACCGTCTCATATTGAGACGTGCCGCGGCTCCCTACCCGTGCCGGCGGCGAGAGACCCGGAAAATGGCCAAGAATCGAACACGTTGCCAAATTGAGCAAGTCCCCTTAGGTGTCCTCTGGACGCCCTGGTGCTTGCATCTCAAATCAAGACGCCATCGTAACCAGATACTTCGCAACAGGTTAGGACTCGCTCGACGACCGGATTCCATACGAATCGGTTTTTGGCACACCGCTTGCTTTAAGTAAGGTCGTCGGACGAGACTCCGACAAAATGCGATGGCCCGCGGGGCCTCTGACGAGCAAATTACCTGGAAGGTTGCCTTGCCCCTGACCTTTCAGGCTGCCAACACGGGTTGGCGCGTCAGGGGCCCCCATTTTTTGCGCTGCCACCGCGGGTGCGCCGATCACCGCAGCCGCTGGTTTACTGCCGCAATTGCTGCAACAACCAATTCACCGCCGCCTGCTTCGCCTGCGGCAATCGCACCACCAGCGACTGGGTCCCGGCGTCGTAGAGAATCGCGCCCTCCCCGCCACCTTCGACAAAGTGCCGGACACCGATCACCGACTGAAGTTGATCGATCATTTGCTCCGCCTGCACTTCGCTAACCGCCAAGTCGTCGATCGGATGCAAGTCGATTTCGAAGGTCTGTTCGGCCGCCTCGTGGGACGTGAGCTGAATGATGCCGAGCGCCGGGACACAATAATCGATCTGACAGGTGGCACACAGGTCGTCGAGCAGCTTACCCAATTGCATGTCTTGCGGTGCAAACTCCAGCACCGAACCGAAGTCCCAACCGAGGGGTGCCAGCGCCTCCCAATCCGCCATCACGTGGAATGTCGGTTGCACGGTCGAGTTGAGCTGACTGACAACTTCGCCGAACGTGGTCTTGGCTTGAGCTCGTATCGAGACCGGCTGCTTCATGATCTTCGGCAAGCTACGCCAGCCGAAGGTGACTTGCTCGCGTGCCAGAGGTCCTGTGAGCGACAGCCCTCGCGCCGTGCGAAACTTATTCAACAACATCAGGGCCTCAAAATGAGCGGCCTCGGTGTCTCGCAAGACCAGGTGGGCATCTTTCAGGAAGAACCTGGCGTCACTTTCCCCGGG
Source organism: uncultured Planctomycetaceae bacterium (assembly GCA_963700865.1). Lineage (GTDB taxonomy): Bacteria > Planctomycetota > Planctomycetia > Pirellulales > Pirellulaceae > CAVOGJ01. The sequence goes on from CAVOZC010000001.1 coordinate 410,258, forward strand.
GCCCCATGCATGGGGGTCCACGAGCATCCGCACGGCACGGGACAATGCCTTGGCCGACATGCCGCTCTCCATCAAATCACGCACATTGTGCTTTCGCAGCCACAGTTCCCCGGATAGATTCTCCAGTCGGTCCACCACGGCATGTCCGTTTTCGATCGCAAATCCCAATCGCAACGGCCGTAACGCACTCGCCAGCAGTTCGGCGACCGTCGCGTCATTGCCGTCCAGCCGAACGGGAGAATCGAGGGTCAATCGCCCGTTCCTCAATCCCAAGGGTCGGACGGTAATGGGCACCGCGCTCATCTGCGACACGAGTTGCAGGAAGTCTCCCAAACCGGCGTCAAATTTCATGCCGTTCACCGGCAGTTGCAGGCGAGCCTCGACATCCACCGGACGGATCGGCTCGCGTGGAGGAGCATCGAGTCGCAGGTGGCTCTGAAACTCCGCCGGCAAGTCCAATGCACCCAACCGCCGTGGGCTCCGCGGCGGCTCGTCATGACTGACCCGATCGATGTCGGCGAAACGATCCACCGCCGCGTGGCCGGCGGCCGGCAGCGGAAAGACGTGTCCCCGCCCGTTGGGAGCCGGTTGTGCATCGCCGGCGGTGACCGGCTTTTGAACCGTCGTCCGCTTGGGCGTCGTGGGCTCTGCTGCGTCGGGTGACTCGGCAAGCGGTGGCTTCGTGGTCAGCGGCTCCTTTGCGGGGGGCGGGACGGCCGCACTCGGCGGGCGGCTGTCGCCGGTCGAGCGCCGCGGCTCCAACGGTGAATCATCTTCCAGGACCGCGGTCGCTCGTGCGATCTGCTGGGAACTAAGCACCGCACGCGAACGCAGGACGCTGACGGTCGCGAGCGCCAACGCAGCGCCAGCGCACCGGTCAAACCGTACATCATCCAGACGCGAGCGGTACGCAGTCCGGCGGACGACCAATCCTGATGTGGCCCCAAGGGGGACGCCGTTTCCGAAGGGGAAGCCGTTTCGGAGGGGGCGGGTGTCGGCGGCCGCGAGTTCGCGGGCTGTTCCAGACGGCCGGACGCTGGCGGAGAGGCGGCTTCCTCGACCGGAATCTTCCAACGAGCGGCGGCCGTCGCGGCCGGAGCGATCGTATCCGAACTCTTGACTGGGGAATCGTGGGACATCGTCGGCGGAACGACCGCCGGAGCCGCTCCCGGCGCCGCCGCGGGCTCGTCCCCCAAGAGTTGTTCGATCTGGTCGTACGAGACGGATCGCAGCGCGGCCGCATCAACCCCGGTCGCACGGACCTGGCGGGACGCCACGGGAGCGATCTCGTCGCTCACCGCCTCTGGCGGTCGTTCGACCATCACCATGCTGCTGCACTTGGGACAGGCCACGATGTGCCCAAGGATGTCCGGCTTGCGTACACGCAATCCAGCACCACAGGTTGTGCAGCGTATCGAAAATGGTTCCACGAAATCCGATCCTCAGCGCAGCGGGTTGTTCTCAACGGCATGCGCTTGCCAAAGCGTTCCGCCACGCAACGTTACCTGTCCTGACGATCCGCCAAAATCGGCGCACCCGATTTCCCAGTATAGCTTTGGCCGCCCTGCGAATCACTCTTCTTGAAAAACGGGCGGTAATTCCAGACCCCGGTCCTTGGCCGCCTGCCTCGTTGTAACCAATACAAACGGCCCGTTTTGACGCGGGCCTGCCGATTGTACTGTCCATACGAGCCGTTGGTCTGATTCGTTCGCTCGCTGGACCGTCGTAATCGGATTGGCCTTGAGTAACAGGGCCGTGAGCAATTCGGCCACCGTTTGCTCTTCTCCGCGAAAATCTCGAATCTGCTGATTCCGCGTGATGCCCTCCTGCTGCAAATCGCTTCCGGAGATTTCGATCCGCAATGGGAACGGCGCTCCGACGACTGCGGCGTTGACATCCGCCGCCAGGTCGCGGAGCGCGAACTCCAATGACTGTTGCGGAAACGAGAGACTCGTACGTACCGAGAGCAGGTCCTCGATGCTCCGGATCGGCGGTCCAGTTCGCGGGTCCGCCGACTCGTGGCTCTCATGCCCGGCTGTCGCGGCAAGCGACAATTCGGCCGCCAACGTCAGGTTCTGGGCCGCCGCGGACGGCAAGCTGGCATTCAGCACCAATTGACGCGCTTCCATGGCGATTCGCGTATGATCCGACAGATAGCCGAGCATGCCCCGCATCCGCAAGGCCATCGGTCGCCAATGCTCGTTGATTTCCGGCAGACTCGACAGGAACGACTCGCCCCGGTCGGCCAATGACGTAATTTTTTCTGTCAACTCCGACAGCATCACACGACGCCGGGCGTTCGTCGTTTCCAACCGCAACTCGCCAAACGACTCATCTGCCGTCACATGCACACTAAATAGCATGGCCCGCACACCATCGCCGCAGAAACGATCGATGATCGCGGGCACTTGGCGATAGCCCGGCAGCAGCATCTCGCGGCCGTCGTAAAGTAGAAAGCTCGGAGCCCACAACAGGCTGCATTGGCAATCACGATCACTCATGCGTCGTAACGCCTCGAATTCGCGCCGCAACGCGGGCGGTTGCCCACGCCGCTCGGCAATCTCCCTGACCACGGCCTCCGAACCGATGATCAGCTGCCGACCTTGGCCCGCGGCGGGGACGTAACAGACAAGGTCGCCGCGCCGCAGCAGGACGCCCGCGGCGGCTGTCTCCGCCGACCCCGATGACCAGGCATCCGGGCGATCATCGCTGGTCAGGAGCATGAGCTGGCTCACGGCTTCGGGTCGCCCCTCCGCGTCCGGGGCGACATAGATCGCTGCCTGCTCGATCCGCTCCAGCGGCAACGCCAGCTCCTGCTGCCAGCGTTCGATCACGGTGAGTGCCTCGGGTCCGAGCCCCGCGAGTACCTGGCGGGCCGGACTGGCCATGACCTCGCGGGGCCGCCAGATCAGGAACAATTGGCAGCCTTGGGGAGCGTACGTGAATTCAAAGGCGGACCCGCTCGTGGGACGCGCCCACAACAGATGACCATCGTCGGCGACCGTCACAAAACGCTCGTCAACGGGTGCCGCTGGCCCGCCTGATGTCGTTTGGCCCGCCGGGTAAGATGCGGCCGGTTCCTCGCGTACGGGGACAATCTCCGCCCGTGGCGGCAAGGTTACCTTGGCCACGGTGGGGATTTCGATCGGTTGCATCAACCACCGCCAGGCGATGAACAGGGTTGCGGCCAGCAAGGCGGCCAGACAAGGCACTAGGATGCGGCGACGATGGCGTTCCGCGCACCGTCGCTCGTGCAGCGTGTCGGCAAAGCGGACCTCAAGGTCCGCTAAGGCGGACGGCGCCAAACTGGCGGTTGCATGCTGGTCGCGTGGCGGGACTGGGGCGGGCACTTCGCCGTGACTTGCCAGAAACTGTTCAAAGACGGCACTCGTTGCCAACCGCATGCGGCCCGCGGGCTCGGACGGGGCAGCGCCCAGCGCGGCAACCGCTGCGCTGATCTCACGACAGGAGCTGCCTCGAGCCGCAGGCGTCTTGGCCAAGAGCCGCCGCAGTAAATCCACCAGCGGCGGCGGAAAGCGATCGGCCATTTCCGCCCAGCGACCGGAAATCCCCGCCGCATGTTGCTGCCGCAGTGCCTGCAAAGACGGAGCGGAGAATGGCGAACTTCCCGTGAGTAGCTGCCATAACAGGCAGCCGATCGCATACAGGTCGCTCGCGACCGTGGGAGGCTGACCCGGTTCGAGCAATTCGGCGGCCGCGTAAGGCAATTGGGCTACGGTGGCAGCTCGACACGCCGCCGAGACCGGCAATAACGGTCCGCTTTGACGGAGCGGATACCTTGCCAGCACCAGCGTCTGCTCCACTCGGCTCAGGTTGCCGGGCCGAATGGCACCGTGCACCAGTCCCCGCTCGTGCAGTGCTTGAACGGCATCGGCGAGCTGCGCGATTTGCCGCAACGTCGTGGCCAGCGGCAGCGGCGAGGCCGGGAGTGCGAGCGGCCGACCCGGCGGCCGTTCACTCACCAGGAAGCGGTACTCCGGCAGCACCACCAGCTGATGGCAATCGGTCAATCCTGCGTGCTGCAGCGCGATATGGAGTGGCATTTCCTTCACCAATCGGCTCAGTCGCTCCGGCGGCCAATCGTGGCCCGCCGGTAGAAAATCAAGGAGTACCGGATGGCCCGTGGGGAGATGCACCGCTTCGAATTGACCCAGCCGTTCCGGGACGTCAATCCGGCGCGTCAGCCGATAGTCCCCATAGCCGAACGTGCCATCGTAGCCGTTCGCCAACAGCAGGGCCTGATACTGCGTAACGACCGATTGCTTCATCAGCCAGGCGAGAACCGCTTGCGTGTCGTGATGTCCGGCCTGGCTGGCGGCCACACGCAGGCGTTCCCCGTCCGCGCCACGGATCAGTCCGGCAACCTCCAGGCGTTGCCAGATATCGTCGGCCATGGATGACGTATCGGAATGTCCTGGCAACGGCTCGCCCATGAATGTCGCTACTCTCTTGCCGGTGGCTGGCGGCCCTCTTCCCGACGGCGTGGTCGGTGGCTCAGACGGCCACGGGTTTGTCGGCCGAACATGCCGCGGCGACCTCCTGAACGATCTTCCCCGCTTGATCGACCTGTTCATCGCTGACATCCAGGTGAGTTACCGCTCGGATGGCGTGGCTGCCCATGGCCAGCATCAGGACCGATTTGTCGGCCAACAGGCGGAGGAAATCGGCGGCCGTCCCATACTCGGCCGGCACGTGGAACAGGACCATGTTGGATTCAATGCGGGGCGTGGCCAATTGTAAGCCCGCTGCCTGCTGCACGGCTTCCCCTAAGCGTTGTGCCTTGTCGTGGTCTTCGCCCAGCCGTGCCACATTGTGTTCCAGCGCAAAGAGCGCTCCGGCGGCGATGATGCCCGCCTGACGCATGCCTCCGCCGAATAATTTTCGTTGTCGACGAGCCGCACGGACGACATCGCGCGGGCCCACGAGTGCGGACCCGACGGGCGCTCCCAGCCCCTTGCTGAAACAAACGCTCACGGTATCGAAATGCTGGGCCCACATTTCGGCCGAGATGTCTGTCGCCGCCACGGCGTTGAACAAGCGGGCTCCGTCCAGATGTCGCAGCAGCCCGTGCTGCTCGGCCCACGTACAGATTTCGACAAGGCCTTCGTAGGGCAGCACGCGGCCGCCGGCCTTATTATGGGTATTTTCCAGGCAGACCAGTCGTGTCCGCACGAGGTGGTCCGCGGGCGGACGAATCTTGTCGGCCAACTGCTCCACCGCCAGCACCCCCTGATCCCCCTTCACGGTGCGGGCAACGATGCCGCTCAACTGGGCAAACGCAGCCTGCTCGTAGTTATAAATGTGGCATTCTTCCTCGCAGAGAAACTCGTCACCCGGCTGGCAATGCAGCCGAATGGCAATCTGGTTCGTCATCGAACCGGACGGCATGTAGATCGCCGCCTCCTTTCCCAGCATCTCGGCGACTGTCTTTTCCAGGCGGTCGATGGTCGGATCGACATCAATCACATCGTCGCCCACGGGGGCAGAGGCCATGGCGGACCGCATCTGGGGCGAAGGGCGTGTCACCGTGTCACTGCGCAGGTCAATCACTGGTTCGCTCGACATGGAAAACTCTCCGGGGTTCATCAAATTCTGTTGCTGGACGAGATGCGGGGAAAACGGGGATCAAGCGGCGTGGGCTAACGCGCCAAATCGCGGTTAACCGTATCTCCTACAGTAATGGCTCGGCCCAAGCCTGGCCAGCACCAAGCTTGGCTGCCGGCCGGGGTCGGGCCTTTCGCCCAGACGCGGTGCAGCCCAAAATGATGACTTCGCGCCCCTTTCTGGATAGAACCTCGTGAACGAACTGATCCCTGTCATCGACGCCCGTGCGGACGACATCGAGCAACGTCTGCAAGACCTGCGGCGGCGACTCAGTTCCGATGGCAACGTGGTCAGTACCAGTGGCCGCCAGAAAACGATCGATGTGTTTGGCGAAGCCCTCACGCCTCGGCAAGTCGTGGCTCGCATTTGTGACGACGTCCGCCAGCGAGGACTACCCGCCGTACTCGACTATGGCCGACGCATCGACCACGCCGACGTCTCGGTGGATACGCTCCGTGTCTCCGCCGCCGAATTGGCGGCAGCCCATACGGCGGTTGACGCCGACTTTCTCGCATCGATCCGACGCATTCGCGATCGGATTCACGAATTCCAATCCGCGATCTTGCACGCGGACCGGGAACTCGTGCGTAGCGATGGAACTCGACTGCAGCAGCGCTACCTGCCGCTCCACCGTATCGGCGTATGTGTTCCTGGCGGAGCCGCCGCTTATCCATCTACGGTCCTCATGACGGTCGTTCCCGCGCTTGCGGCCGGCGTGCGGGAAATCGCGGTCGTGGCTCCACCAACCGATTTCGGGGCCAACAACCCGGATGTGCTGGCGACTTGCCACGAACTGGGCGTCACGGAAGTTTATCGAGTCGGTGGCGCCCAAGCGGTGGCGGCGCTGGCCTATGGCATCGAATCGATCGCCCCGGTGGACAAAATCGTGGGACCCGGCAACCTGTTCGTGGCTCTCGCCAAAGGCCGTGTCTACGGGACCGTGGACATCGATTCGATCGCGGGTCCCAGCGAGGTCGTCGTGATTGCCGATGACACGACTTCACCCGAGGCGTGCGCGGCCGACCTGCTCGCGCAAGCCGAACACTGTCCCGGCGCGAGTATTTTGATCACCTGGGATCGCGACTCGCTCGAGCAGACCCTCGCGGCTCTGCACGCCCAATTGCAGCGACTTGAGCGGGCGGCGGTCACCCGCGACAGCCTGCGTGATTTTGGCGCCGCCATCCTGGTGGCCGACGCGGATCAGGCGGTTGACATCACCAACCAGATCGCGCCCGAACATCTGCACATCGCCTGCGATCAGCCCCGGCGGCTGTCGGAGCGGATTCGCCACGCGGGCGCCACTTTCCTCGGCCCGTTCACTCCCGTGGCGGTGGGGGACTATGTGGCTGGCCCGTCCCACGTGCTGCCGACCGGCGGCACGGCTCGTTGGGCAAGCGGACTGTCGGCCAACAGTTTTCTCCGCAGCAGCAGCGTCGTCGAATTCACATCCGCGGGACTGGCCGCGGTGGCCGATGATCTCGAACGGATCGCGCGGCGTGAACAATTAACGGCCCACTGGGAAAGCGTGGCGGTGCGTTTGCCTGCGCGAAAGCCGAGCCAACCATGATGTATCGACCCGAAATCATCGCCATCGACGGCTACCAACCGGGCGAACAACCGCCTCCCGGAAAATTCATCAAGCTCAACACGAACGAGAATGCCTACCCCTGCTCGCCCCACGTCGCGGCCAGCCATCCAGGCGGCCGTCGCCGGCGGACTCTCTCGTTACCCTGATCCGATGGCAACCGCCTTTCGCCGCCAAGCCGCCGACGTCCTGGGCGTCGACCCGGATTGGATCCTGTGCGGTAACGGAAGTGACGACATCCTGACCATCGCCACGCGGACCTTTGTTGGCAGTGGACAGGCCTTGCGGATGCCTCACCCCAGCTACACGCTCTACCGCACGCTCGCCGAGATTCAGGGGGCTCGTTGCGACGTGGTGCCCTTCCAGCCTGACTGGACGTTATCGGAGCAATTCGCGGCGGCCACTGATGATTTGAGGTTGGCGTTTCTTCCCAACCCCAATAGCCCCTCGGGCACGATGGTCACGTCCGACGCCATCCGCGACTTGGCGGCCGCCCTCCCCTGCCCCTTGCTGGTGGACGAGGCGTATGTGGATTTTGCCGGTAGTCACTGCTTGGACTTGGTCGCCGAAAACGAAAAGATTCTCGTCTCACGTTCCTTGAGCAAGTCGTACGCCCTGGCCGGTCTGCGGTTCGGCTTTGTCATCGCGCAACCCCAAGTGATCGCCCAAATGGTCAAGGTCAAGGACTCGTATAATTGCGACACCTTGGCAATTGCGGCCGCCACCGCCGCGATCGCCGACCGAGCATGGTTTGAGGAAAACCGTCGCCGTGTCGTGGCCAGCCGCGCCAGGCTCCAAACCGAACTGGGTTCGTTGGGATTCGAACTCATTCCCTCCGAAGCAAACTTTGTCTGGTGTTGCCACCCGGAACGGGAGGCGAAATCACTGTACGAACGACTCAAGGAGCGGCAGATTCTCGTACGCTACATGAGCTATGCTGGTTGGGGGGACGGCATTCGCATTACCGTTGGCACGGATGAACAACTCGACGCCTGCTTGGCGGTGATGGACGATATCCTGCGGTCGTCCTCTTTATCAGGCGGCTAGCGTCGCTTCCAATGGATACATATGAAGGTAAGTCAACGTCGTGGCTGTGGCTTCCGCAGTCGTCGTCGTGGCTGTGGCTTCCAGCCGCAGTCGTCGTCGTGGCTGTGGCTTCCGCAGTCGTCGTCGTGGCTGTGGCTTCCAGCCGCAGTCGTCGTCGCTGTGGCTTCCAGCCGCAGTCGTCGTCGCTGTGGCTTCCCCAGTCGTCGTCGTCGCTGTGGCTTCCCCAGTCGTCGTCGTGGCTGTGGCATCCAGCCGCAGTCGTCGTCGTGGCTGTGGCTTCCAGCCGCAGTCGTCGTCGTGGCTGTGGCTTCCCCAGTCGTCGTCGTGGCTGTGGCTTCTTGCCGGCCACGCTCATTGAACCTGTTCTCCACATTTGACAAAGCACTGGTCAGCCGGCTTCAGGAGAAGTAGACACTAGCCGGTTGGTTGATTCCGGGCACGCGTTGCCCCGCAGCGAATTCCCCACGCCAACGCAACTATTTGGACCTGATCATGACTCGAACCGCCACCCTCCGTCGCCAGACGAACGAAACAACCATCGAATTAACGCTCAATCTCGACGGGAGCGGACAAGCCGACGTGGAGACCGGTGTGGGCTTCCTCGATCACATGCTCGACCTGTTCACGCGACACGCGGCGGTTGATCTGCGTGTCCGGGCGAAAGGGGACGTGCAAGTCGACTCGCACCACACGGTGGAAGATGTGGGCATCTGTCTGGGAAAAGCCGTACACGAAGCGGCGGGCGACAAGCGGGGCATTCGCCGCTACGGACATTTCACGCTGCCGATGGACGAGTCGCTCGTAACCGCCGCCATCGACCTGAGCGGTCGACCCTACTTTGTTTTTCACGTGGCCTTTCCCAGCCCGACCATCGGCACTTTCGATTCGGAATTGGTGGAAGAGTTCTGGCAGGCGTTTACCAGCAATGCATTGTGCAACCTGCACCAACGGCTCGAATACGGCCGCAACAGTCATCACATCAGCGAAGCGATTTTCAAGGCCACCGCACGGGCGCTGCGGATGGCGGTCGAATCCGATCCGCGATTGAGCGATGTGCCCAGCACCAAGGGCACGTTGTAAATGATGGGCCGGCAGGGTCCCTCATCCACCTTTTACGCCGTGTCGTAGAGATCGCGCAACGCACTTCGCAACTCAGGATATTGACACTCAAAGCCGGCTTCGGCCAGACGCTCAGAGACGACATATCGCCCGCACAGTGCCAATTCGGGATCGGTATGGAGGATGAGCGGAGCGGCGATGCGCACCATCGTTCAGGATAACGCGGCCGGCCACCGATGATCCGAGCGAAGCGAGTCAGCCCGGCAATTCCGGCTCGCGTTCATCCGGTGGTTAGGTGGCGGGACGCGTGGTCCTGCGTGGTTGGCGGTACCTGGGCCCACTGGGTGATTCACGGTTACATCGCCGAGGCCATGGCACCACGAGTATATCGCGATGTCCCTCTGGCGACAAGGTTATGGTGCTCTCGCCTAAGTGTTCTTCACAGGCGGGTAACAACGGTCACTACTTTCGCCACACCGTTACTGGCAAGCTGGTTGACCAGGCGGGCGAACCATGAAGCACACGAAGGGCACGAAGTGACCGACCAACGGCGCGGTCGAGTTTCTAAGCGTCATACGCCAGCGACTGGAACGGCCCGCCCCTTGACCGTGGTCGATGGAGTCATCGCTAAACAGAGTCCTTCGTGGCCTTCGTGTGCTTCGTGGTTTTCAGCTACGGTCGCCACTCGGGGCATCGTCGCGCGATGAGAAGAACGCGTGTCAGAGGCCCCGAGCAATTCGTCGACTTTCTCAGCCGCGAGCCATCATTGACAACCCCAGATTCTGATGAGAAGGGATGCAGCCACCTAACGTTTGAAATCACGGGGCAACGGAGTTGGAGTCAACAAGTACCGAAACGCGCGACCCGTTGCTCCCGTGCATTTCGTCGTTCTGTCTGTTTTGAAGCGGCAAACACGATGACCTCGGGGCTCGCTTCACCCAGTCATCATACCGACTCGGGGTGCCGTGCACCAAGTGTTTGCGGCCAACACGTCTGCATTTGATCTCACAGAGTCACGGGGCTCACGGAGAAAATCGACAACTCCCTCCGTGTGCTCCGCGCCTCCGTGAGAGACTCAGACCGCGCAAATGCTGCGGCGATTCATCTTTGCCGAAGGAACAGACCGATAGAACGAAAAATTGGACTACGAAATTCCCCGTGCATTCCGATTCGAAGCGATGCCGCATCTCCGCAGCGGACCATCCGCGACACACTCACGCGCGAGTGGTTCATTGCCGCCGCAAGCACTGTGCAACCAACGATCCATCAATTGAAAACATGCCCATCCATGCAACCACCGCGCACTTTTCAGACAGAACGTTCAGGATAACGCGGCCGGCCACCGATGATCCGAGCGAAGCGAGTCAGCCCGGCAATTCCGGCTCGCGTTCATCCGGTGGTTAGGTGGCGGGACGCGTGGTCCTGCGTGGTTGGCGGTACCTGGGCCCACTGGGTGATTCACGGTTACATCGCCGAGGCCATGGCACCACGAGTATCTCGCGATGTCCCTCTGGCGACAAGGTTATGGTGCTCTCGCCTAAGTGTTCTTCACAGGCGGGTAACAACGGTCACTACTTTCGCCACACCGTTACTGGCAAGCTGGTTGACCAGGCGGGCGAACCACGAAACACACGAAGGGCACGAAGTGACCGACCAACGGCGCGGTCGAGTTTCTAAGCTTCATACGCCAGCGACTGGAACGGCCCGCCCCTTGACCGTGGTCGATGGAGTCCTCGCTAAACAGAGTCCTTCGTGGCCTTCGTGTGCTTCGTGGTTTTCAGCTACGGTCGCCACTCGGGGCATCGTCGCGCGATGAGAAGAACGCGTGTCAGAGGCCCCGAGCAATTCGTCGACTTTCTCAGCCGCGAGACATCATTGACAACCCCAGATTCTGATGAGAAGGGATGCAGCCACCTAACCACGCGATGGCGGGCAGACCGATGACCTGCTTTAGCGTGCGCATGAATTCGACCTGGGAGACCGGTTTCGGCGAGGACGCAACATACACGCCCGACATGTGGTCGGCGCAGATTGAATGCACCGCGATCAGGCAACCCTCCGACACAGGTTGCCGGTCGGCTTGAGGGGCATACCCAGGCGATCTTGGTAAATGGAGAGCGCCACAATCCATGAATCCTCCATGAATCGGGTGGGAAAGATCCACTCGACTCGAGCATGCGACCTGTATCTTACTCTGTTGCCAAGACGCCGGGGTGACTGCGCTTTGACTTGAATGAGGGCTGGCTTCGCGGTCTAATGCAGCACCGTGTCAACGATTCTCGCGGAGAGATGCTCGTGGCGACCAAGAGCGATCGCAATCTCCTATTTGGCGTATTCGCGTTACAGACCGATGCCATTACGCAAGAACAGCTGGTACACGCCGTGCACGCGTACGTTGCTGATCACCAACAATCTCTGGCGGATCTGCTGTGCAGTCTGGGCGCCTTGGACGATTCGCAACGCGCAGCGTTAGAAGCACTCGTCGACGCCCGACTCCAAACTCACGATGACGAGGTCGCTCAGACACTCGCCCATGGTCGTGCCGCGGAACCGATCCCCTCGTTGCCGCAGGACACCCGAGACTCGGACGCCAGGCTGGAGCCTCCCAGCGCCGAGTCGCTCGCGCTGGGCCGCACCCATGTGACAGCTGTCACACCATCGACCGCAAGCATCACTGCGCTCCGCACCGTGCCACCCGCCAAGTCGGACCATCGCTTTCGCATCCTGCGTTTTCACGACCGCGGTGGTCTGGGCAATGTCTACCTTGCCGAGGACACCGAACTCAGACGCGAGGTGGCCTTAAAAGAGCTTAAGAAGGAAACGGCGGATGACCCCGCCAGCCGGCAACGCTTTGTGAACGAGGCGGAAATCACCGGAGGCCTCGAGCATCCCGGAATTGTGCCGGTCTATGGGCTCGGACATTACGACGACGGACGCCCTTTCTATGCCATGCGGTTTATCAAAGGCGACAACCTCGAGACAAAGATCGTTGAATATCACTCAGCCGACTGGAATCAGCGCGGGGGGGTGAGCGGTAAACACATGGAGTTGCGGCGGCTATTAAATTGTTTTGTCGACGTCTGCCAGGCGGTCCACTATGCGCACCAGCGAGGCGTGCTGCACCGGGATATCAAGCCGGGCAATATCATGATTGGCCCCTATGGCGAGACACTGGTCGTCGATTGGGGACTCGCCAAACCACTGGGGCAACGGCCCCTGGACGAGACGGTCGGCCTCAGCCAGGAAGAAGCCTGGGTGCCGTCCTCGAATTCCACGCCCTCCGCCACCCGTTTGGGCTCCGCCATCGGGACACCCAAATTCATGAGTCCCGAACAGGCGCGGGGCGACCACGAACGACTGGGGGTCGCAACCGATATCTTCAGTCTGGGGGCCACGTTGTACTATCTGCTCACCAATTGCGGTCCCTATGATGGTCAGGCCGACGTCCTCGAGGCGGCACGCAACGGCCATATCACGCCACCCCGTGAGCGACGATCCGATGTGGTTCCGGCGCTTGCATCGATCTGTTCAAAGGCACTGTCGTTGCAGCCGGCCGACCGCTACGAATCGGCGCTGGCCTTGGCTAATGATGTGGAGCAGTTTCTGGGTGATGAACCGGTCACCGCGCATCACGAATCCCTGCGTGAACGCGCAGTGAGACTGGCGCGTCGGCATCGCGCCTGGACACAGGCGGCTGCCATCGCCCTGATCGCCATGGCTCTGGTATCGTTCGCGGCAGCCCTGCTGATCAACGGACAGAAGAATCTTGCCCAGGTCGCTCGGGCGGACGCTCAAGCTGCCGCCGATCGCACGCAGCGGGTGCTCGATTATCTCGTCAACGCGTTCCGTCGCGCCGACCCTTCCGTTGATGGTCGCAAAGTGACCGTCGTCAGCGTGATGGACCAAGCCGTGGCCAAAGTTGACGAATTACTTGCCGACGATCCGCTCGAAAAGGCCCAACTCCTGCAGGCATTGGGTCAGACCTACTACGGGCTGGGACAACTGAACGAAGCGGAGGATGCGATTCAGGAAGCCTATCGCATGCGAGCCAGCACCTTGGGTGATTCAGAATCCCGCAACGTTGGCGAGCAAGTCGGCACTGGGCATGATCTTCTATGCCAAGAGCGAATTGGACTCTGCCATCCGCGTCCACCAGGAAGTGCTCACTGCACACGCGCGAGTCTGGGACAAGCCGATACTGATACGATACGCTCCCTGACGAATCTGGCCATGAGCTACTTCGCGGCCGATCGCATCGCCGAGGCACTCGACCTGTGCGAAGAAGTCGTACGGCTGAGAACGGAACAACTGGGCGACGACCATCCTGACACGCTGATCGCGATGACCAATCTGGCCAATTGCTACGACCGTGAGGGACGCGTCGAGGAAGCGCTTGACATATTTGAGCGCGTCTTCGCTCGGCAAAAGGCCAAATTGGGTGCGGATCATTCCGACACACTGGCAACCATGAACAATTTGGCCCTGACGCAACTTCGCGTCGGCCAGGCCGACGAGGCGGTCGCTTTGCTGGAAGAGACGCTGGCGCGGCGTCAGGAGAAGTATGGGGAAGATCACCCGCAGACCATCCAGACCATGAATCACCTGGCACGCGCCTATTTTGCCGCCCATAAGCTCGACAAAGCGTTTCCCATGTATCAGCAGGCGCTAAAACGCAGCCGCGAGATTTTGGGGATGGACCACCGCGAAACGCTGGTGGCGATGAACAATCTGGCGAATGCCTATCACATCACCGGACAATGGACATTGGCCATTCCCATGTACCGGCAGACCCTGGAGCTGCAGCGAACACAGTTAGGCGATGAACACGCCCAAACGCTAATGACCATGCGCAATCTCGCCAAGGCCTATGGTGACGTCGAACAATTCGAGTCGTCCGCCAGCTTATGGAAAGAGCTGATGGATCATTTTTGCCGTAAATACGGCGCATCCAATGCGCACCTTGGGGGCCGCGCTGCAGTTGCAGCGTGTCTACCTGCAAGGAAGTCAATTTGCGGCTGCGGACTCCCTCTATGACCGTTGTCTTAATCTGGACAACCACCCATCCCTGGCCAGCGACGCTCGAGCAGCGATGCTCGTGGCCGGCGTTCTTCAGGCAGAAGTCGAACTGAATCAAGGCGCCGCCGAGGAGGCCGCGCAAGAGGCCGAAGCATCGATCCGGGCACTCGGCGAAAGTCGCCAAGATACGTTCGATTATGCCTACGCGCGGCACTTGCTCGGACGCGCCCTGGCAGCATGCGGCGAAGATGCCCGGGCGGAAGCCCTGCTTGTCGATTCGTTCAACAACATGCAAGCACGACTGGCGACTTGGGATCGGACCAACGATTGGTTCATCCTTCACGCCGGTCGAAGCGTGACCGATTTTTTTGACGGACGTCAGCGCCCCGCAGAAGCCGCACGCTGGCAACGCCGCCTGGGGGAGGTCGAAAAAGAGTTGGCGGAACTTCGCACCGTGCCAAAGACCCCATGAATGACACCCTGCTTGATAGACAAAGGAACGACTGATGATTCGAAAGCTACTGCTCGGTGCCCTATTGCTGCTTGCTACCGATGTTTCCCTCTATGCCCAGGCAACAGCTTCACCTCGCGTGCTCACGGGAAACTGGGATAGCAAGAACGATCCGGAAGGTATGGGAGATAATCGGATATTTGGCACGGGAGGAACGGGCCGACGGATCGGGTTGCGAGGCACCGGCTTTAGCCCGCTGGGGATCTTGCCCGTCTCCGGAGCCGCGGGGGGCGTGGGCGGCTTTCCCGACGGAGCGGAACGAGCCTTCCTCAGCAGCCCGACGGGCGGCATGAATGGTCTCGCGGACCAACTCTATTTGTACGATCCTCTCGGAAATGACCTCTCGCTGCTGGGTACCGTCGTGGGCCCCGACGGCCCACTCAGCATGGATGGTTTGGCCTTCGTGCGGCAATCGCAACAGCTTTATGCTTGGAGCAACGATTCCGTCGAGGGAACCGGCCAGCTGTACGTGATTGATCCGATGTCGCTCACGGCATCGCCCCTGTTCGCATCTCCCGTGGTAAGCGACGTGGAAGGATTGGACTCCGACGCCGAGACAGGAGTGATCTACGCGCTGGATGACCTGACCCGGTCGATCTTCACCGTGGAACCCGAAGGTGGATTGTCATTTCTGGCGGCCTATCCGGGCGGGACTACCGATCTCGATGGGCTGGCCGCGGGGGGCGGCTTTCTTTATTTGTTCGGCGACAGCCCCGGCGACAGCTTCTTTGTCTATGACGTTGACGAGGGATCATATGTGCGCGATCAACAGGGGCAAATCATCGCCTTCCCGCTGCCATTCGATGTGCCCGGCACCACCTCGGGGGCTGCCTACGTCATCGTACCAGAACCATCCACCTTGTGGCTGACACCCTTCCTTCTGGTCGCCATGCAAAGACGCAAGTCTCTTCTGCCTAGAAAATGCTGACCCGTTGGCAACCAAACAAGACCGCTCTTCTTGGCGGTTTTCTCAAGACAGACCTCCCTTCCGACGATCGCTAAGCGAGTGAGTTGGCCACACCAGCCAGATGTCCGCCGCTTTCGGCGGGTGGATTCTTCCCTGGCGGACGCGCGCCACTTCTGTTTCGGCACCAACGACTCTTGGTTTTCCAACGTGCCTGTGGGCGATCTGTAGCAGGCAGATGGCGCTGCCGCATCCGGCAAATCCCCAGATTGAGGGCTGGATGGCTTACCTCACCGTGGAGCGCACGCTGTTGGTCGGAGGCGCCTGACGGCGATTCGCCGGCTGCCATGAATTGGTTGGTCCCCATCCTGCACCATCGTCGGTCAAATCGATCGGAGATCGTGGTCGACGTATCCTGAGCAGAGATCGTGCCCAGCGAACCCCTGCCAAGTTCGTCGTCTGGCCTCACGGATGTTACAATACCCCTGCATGAGCAGTGAAACGAAACGATGGTCCGCCGTGCATGGTCGCTTTCACGCATACCGAGGAGCCTTTTTCGTGACTGCCGATTTTCAACGCATGAAAGAGGTCTTTCTGCACGTCAGCGAGTTGCCAGCAGGTGAACGTGCCGCCGAGATTGATAAGCTCAGCGGCGGGGACGGTACGTTGCGACAGGCGGTCGAAGAATTGCTCGCTGCCGAGACGCAGCCCGCCACACTCGACAGCTCCACGATCAATTTACTCAGCATCGGTCTGAATCGGCTGAATGCCAAGCCAGGCAGGATTTCGCGATATGAAATCATTCGCGAAATTGGGCGCGGTGGCATGGGAACGGTGTACGAAGCTCGACAATTCAATCCACAGCGCTATGTGGCTCTCAAACTCTTGCGCCCTGGCTGGACGACGGAGAGCTTGCAACGGCGATTTGAATACGAGACCCAGGTCCTAGGATTGTTACAGCACCCCGGCATCGCTCAGATCTACGAATCGGGCAGTGAAGTCACCGAGCAGGGACGACAATTTTACTTTGCCATGGAGTTGATCCAGGGCGAGCCACTCACCGCATACGCGGGACGCCGACCTTCGTGTGGAGGACCGGTTGCATTTGCTGGCTTTGATCTGCGATGCGATTCATCATGCTCACCAAAAGGGAGTCGTGCACCGTGATCTGAAGCCGGCGAACATCCTTGTCGACCGTAGCGGTCAGCCGAAGATTCTCGATTTCGGCGTGGCGCGCGCTGTGGCTCCTGAAACAGAACACAACATTTAACGCAGACAAAGACCGGACAGGTGATCGGTACGCTGGCCTATATGAGTCCCGAGCAGGCGAGTGGTCGACCCGGCGACATCGATACGCGAAGCGATGTCTATGCACTAGGAGTGATCCTCTTCGAGTTGCTCACCGAACGGCTCCCCTTTGATTTCTCCAGCCAGGATTTCGTGGGGTCATTGCAAATGATCCGCGACCGTGAAGCACCGACCTTGGGAGGGATTCATCGCAGATTGCGGGGTGATATCGACACGATTGCAAAAACCGCTCTAGCGAAAGACAAGGAGCGTCGCTATCAGTCCGCGGCGGAACTGGCCGCGGACCTCCGTCGATTCTTACGTAAAGAACCCATTGCGGCTCGCCCCCCGAGTGTCATCTACCAGTTGCGGATGTTTGCCAAGCGCAATAAATCGCTCGTGGCTGCGAGTGCGTTGGTAGCTGCCGCCCTGATGGCCGGTTTTGTCACCACGACTTGGCAGAAGCGGGCCGCCGAGAGTGCCAATCGAACAGCCGCCGACCGCCTGGAATTCATGGACGGACTGTTCCAAACGGTGAATCCAGGGATCGCGGGCCGAAATGCACGCGTCGCGGATTTTCTTGACGAATGGGCGGCCAGCCTGAAAGCGGAAACGACCACCGATCGGGCAGGTCGAGCTGAACTGCTCAATTCATTGGGAAATGCCTATTATGGGATCGCCCAGTACGAACCGGCCACCGACGCCTTTCGGGAGGCGGTCGATCTACGCACCCAGGAATTCGGCCGCCGCTCCTTAAAAGTTGCCGAATTGTGCGCTCATCTGGGAGCGGCCCTGCAGCGCGCAGGAAAATGGGACGAATCGTTGAGCGAATTTGAGCAAGCGCTGCAGATCCGCGAAGAACTGCAGGGGATCGATGCCCTGCCCATCGGCGAGATCCTCGACCATACCGGCGTGATACATTCGTTTCGCTCGGAATTTGACCTTGCTGCGAAACAACTGCGACGCGCCCTGGCCATTCACCAAAAACATCTCCCCGCGGACCATCCGCTCGTCATCATGAGCCTTCATCGATTGGCCACGACGCTACTGTCGATCAACGAGGTACAGGAAGCCCAGTCACTGATGATTGAAGCCCTGTCGCTCGCCGAACGTCGTTGGCCCGATGATCACATCGAAAAAATGCTTGTCCGCGGTAAATATGCGGATGTTCTCTTGCAATTGGGGGAATGGAAGGAAGCAGAAACGATCATGATCCCGGTTGTGGAATTTGATCGCCAGGCATTCGGGAACGATCACCCCGATCTCGCGCATGATCTCGAATTGCTGGCCACGGCCGTCGGACATTCTGAACCAACCGATCCGCCTCATGTCCGGTCCCAACGTGCCGCCAAGGCGATTCAGTTGTGGAAAGAGACGCTGAGAATTCGTGAACTGGCGTATCAGACGGATCATCGCGAAGTCGTTCGAGCTTTGTCTGGATGCGCCGAGGAGCTAAGAAAGCAAAATCGAATCGACGAAGCGATGACGTTCAGCACGCGCGCCTTGCAAATGGGTGAGCGATTGAAATTGAACAATCCAGATATGGCCGCAGCCTATCTGACACGAAGCGAATGTCGGGAATGGCAGCGGGATCTGCCGGGTGGCGCTAAGCGACGCTGAGCGTGCCGTTGAGATGTACGTCGCTATCAATGATCAGCCAGGCCTGGCCAACGCCCAGGAAAGACTTGCTGACTTCCTCCGCGCAATCGGGCGTCCAGACGAGGCGGAAGTAACCGCCCGTGCGGCACTAAAGACCACCGATTCAAACGGTTTCCCGACGTTTGGCTCGCGCGTCAAATGCCTACACACCTTGGCAAATCTCTTGGCAAATAAACCAACTGCCGCAGAGGAACGGGAAGGAGTCTTAAAGGAACTGGTAGCCTTGTGCGATTCCCGTCCGGGAAAGTTGCCTTCACACCATGTCATGGCTCGCATTCGCCTGGCGGATCTTCACCGACAACGCGAAGAATTCCCCACGGCGCTGGAACATCTCGAACGGGCTCAAGAGATCGCAATTACCTTCCCCAATCGGGTTGTCGCTGGTATCACGCCGTTGCTGGACTTCCAGCGCGGCCTCGTATTAGCCGATCTGGGCCGCTTCGACGAAGCCGAGCCTCTACTGGTGGCACACTTCATACGACTCGAGCGTGAGCGGGGCGGAGCCGATCCGGAGTGCCAGCAAGCGCGCGAGGCACTGGCATCTCTGCTCGCCCAAACCGATCGTGGGGAATACACCGACGAACTGTTGAGTTTGACGCCGCAAGCTCCGCCTGCGCCCAGATTTCTGCCGGCCAGCGAAAGCGATCCGCGAACGCTGCGTATCGAGACACCGCGGATGTCCCACCGCTGGGTACAGCACGCCGCGACTCGCTGGCAGATACGTGAAGCCCATGAACAAGCGTCTCCGCTGGATTACGAGGTGCAACCGATCCTCGATGTCACAACGACCAGCGAATTGACCGCGTTCCGTATTCCTCAGGGCCTGCTGGCGTTTGATCGCAAGTATCAATGGCGGGCATGCGTCATCGCGAGTGACGGGCGGCAGTCCGAACCGAGCGTCGAGTCCCCGTTGACCGCCCCGACCTTCCACAGCGTCGTTGAGTCGATCGATTTGAGCGGCTACTTCGATGTGGACGTTGTCGCCGATTTCGGCGATCCGCGCAATGATTCGCTGGACGGTGACGCCGAGAGCCACCTGGTGGTGCGTGGCTTCGACGGACGGCATGTGGACGCGGCCAGAGTCGATGGTCTACCGATCGATCGAAGAGTCGGAGACCATGTGCTAGGTGCCTACGGGGGCCACAACGCGTTGCAGCTCACCTCGGCCAATCGCTCCGTCGTTGCGATGGCGCTGCCACCGGGCCCGGCCGTGGCGCTCAGGTTTCTGGTCACCGGGGCCAACGGTGCGACAGACATTCCCGTTACCGTCCACTTTGACGACCACACCACTGAGCAATTGACACTCACCTGTTTCGATTGGTTTGCTGAAAGTCCGTCGCAGGATTCGAGTCCCTATGCGTCGCCTCGCCTCAATCGCCTGGATCGCATGCGCCATGGGGAATTTGAAGATGTCAACGAGCCAGCTCTTTTCGAGATTGTCGTCGAACTGACGAATCGGTCCCCTATCCTACGGATCGAATTGCATCCAGAAGATGCGACATTTGAGAACGCTCGCACGACTTTTCATTTGCTTGCGCTGTGTCGAGTCCGTCCGTCGACCATGACGAATCACCAGGCTGAGCGCCTTACGCGTTCAATTCCTTTCGCAGCCACGCCCGTGCAAAGCGCCACTCGCGATCAATGGTAGCTTGTGAAACGGAGAGCTGGGCAGCAATTTCCTTCAACTCGAGTCCCATGAAGCAGCGAAGCATGACAACTTGACCAGCTCGCGGGTCGAGTGACTCGAGGCGGCTGACAAGTTCATCCAATGCCAACACGTCGAAGCCACTGGCCTGCTCGACGAATTGCAGAGTATCGTCGAGAGGCACCCGTTGGCGGGAAGCGCCTCGCTTTTGCGCATTTCGTTTTCGCGCGTGATCGACCAGGACTTGCCGCATGGCCCGGGCCATCGCGCCGAAGAAATACTGCCGATTAGGAACGTCGGAAATATCGTCCTTGTGGAAGAAACGCAGCACGGCCTCGTGTAACAGGGCCGTGGGCTGCAACGTGTGGCCCGCCGCCTCCTGCTGCATGAGCGCCTGTGCGATGCCACGCAATTCCTGGTACGTGAGCGACATGAGCCGCCCTTCCGCCTCCTTATCGCCTCTGCCGAGAGACTGAAGAATTTGCGTTAGCTCATGGTCAGGTGGGTCTGGCACGGAAAGGTGTCCTCAAGAGGTACGTCCTTTCTTTCGATTGTAATCGGCATTTCCAGACCCGGGGGAGGTGTCTTCCAAGGGGCAGCCGCTTTCTGGCCGCCGAATGGATCGCCAAATCCGGCTCCGACAGCCGTGGGACGGCACCGGCGACGGATTCTGTGTTTCCTCCCTTCGTCGTGCATTCCCCTGCGAGCGGGTTGAACCTCGCCGCCGAAGAAAGAACTCGCCAATTTTCCGAGAAGGCGTGACGTCTGCTCGCCCGCGAATACGCATGCTCTGGAGGCGAGAAGCGCTCGGGCCGCCATCAATCAAGGTTTTTCTAAAAATAAATAAGGAATGGACCGTGAATCACAAGCAACGGCGATCGGTGCGAAGCGCTGCGTCACGTGCTGAAAAGGCGCAGGCTCGCCGTCTTCGGCGTCACCGCTCGCGTAGCCGGCGGCGATCCTTACTCATGGAATCGCTTGAGGATCGCCGCCTGCTCGCCACGACTCCGTTTACTCCAGGTCAACAGCAGGCATGGAGTGACGGTGCGGACGCACTGGAGGCCTTTGCCGAACGACTGCAGGAAGCACCACGAATCGGCGTGGCCGTCCCTCTGACCGACACCGCCATCGGCCAGGCGGCCGAATTGAAAGGGTTGCTGTCCAACGTGCTCACCGATCCCGTTCAGTCGTACCTGGCAACTCAGGCGGCTCCGGATCAAGACGGCATTGTGGCCACGCTGTCCACGGCGCTTACCGCGGCCCGATCGGACGGCTTGCTGATCGTCAACCCTGCGGTGCAGGACGCATCCACATCGGACCAGATCGCGGTCGCGGTCTCGTTTGAGATCCTTGCCGAGGCAAACGCCTCGTTTGACCTTACCACGGCGTTGACCGCTGGGCCGTTCCAGGTTGGCGGCTTGTTCGCGGCCGAGTTAGCGGTTTCCTATCAGTTCGACGCAGTCCTGGGTCTCGTATCTTCCGGTGGAACAACACCCGACCAGTTTTTTGTCCGCTTTGCGGATGACAACCGCCTCCAAGCAACGATCGATTTTCAACAGCAGGCCGGCGACGCATGGGAGGCACGCTTTGGCCTGTTGGGACTCACCGTCGAACAAGCCGCGGTCGACCTGGACTACGGCGTCGAGCTGGCATTTTCCGACGATCGGCTGAGCAGCTCCGAATTGCGATTTGGTTCGCTCGAGTCCTTCGTGACCGCCGCGCCGATCACAGGTCAAAATGGCTTTCAGCTGACCTTGCCGATCACCACGAACCTGGCGGGCGTTTCGCTGCCATCCGACGCTACCGTCCGCATTACGGATGCAGACCTGTTTGACGGTATCTTTGATCCGTTCGCTGAGGCCTCTTTTCAAAACGACGCGGATACGTTTGCCGACTTTCAGAATCTCGCGGCGGACGAGCTGCTGGGTGGATTCCAACAGGTGGAAACCTGGTTCACCGGATTGGGTACTTCCAATGCTTTTGCCGATGAGTTGCCGTTCACGGAGACGAGTCGCCTGGCGGAGGTGTTGCGATTGGGGACGCCGATTGCGGCTCGCCTTGTCGATCCGTTGCTGTCATCGGCTGGCGACGGGACGGCGAATTTTGAAACGGTGCAGCAGTTGGCCACCCGTTTGGGTGAAGCGGTACGTTTCTCAGATGACGTCCAGCACGGTCCAACCTTGATCCTGGACGTGGATTGGACCCATGTGCAGGAAGTCATCCAACAGCCACTGGCGTTCGATTTCCAGCTACCAGAGCTTAACCAAATCCGCCTCACCGGTAGCTCCGACCTGGGCATCGAAGTGGACGTAGCGGCTCGCTTCGAATTGGGTGTGCAACTGCGGCGGCCCGGTGCCGACTTCCGCTTTACAGCGGCCACGTTATTGTCGAGTTTGAATCGAGGCCAAGGTGTCGAGACCGTGTCTGGCGACGATCTCCAGGTGACTCTGCGCAATGGACAGTCGTTTGGTGTTAACTTGTCCGGGCTCACAACCGTCGGTCAGGTCGTCACGGCGGTGGAAGGGGCGGGACCTGCGGGTGCCGTCGAGGTCCTCATCGATGAAGATGCCAAGCGTTTGATTATCGTTGATGCTACCGGTGGGAACGGCACCTTGCGCATCGAGCGTTTCGGGCAATCGCTCGCCGCCTTCGGTTTGGGCATCGCGGGTCAGGAGGCAAGTGGACGAATCGAGGGGGCGCCATTGCATGGCGAAACCATTGCCGATCTGATCTTCGTACGGGAGCTGGATCGACCGGCGATTAAGGCGACGACGCGGCTGATTGGTGATCGTTTCGACGCACAGGCACGGATTGGTTTCGTGGACGTCGGTGTCATCGATGGTTCTATCCTCGCCCAACTAACGTCCACCATCGCCGTGGCTGACCTGGGAACGCCGGGACAATACGATCAGGAGATCAGTCTCCGTGATGCTTTCTCCGCCGTCTCCGAATCACTTGTCAGGCCAGACATTTCGGGATCCGCCGCCATTGACTTGCCGCTCGCCGTGAGTTTCGCGAGTTCCTCCCTGCCGAATACGGCACGGGTGAGCGGAGTCTCTTTGCCGGCTTCTCCCCGTTTGAGCTTAACCATCCCCAATCTCACGCTGCCCGATCTCTCGGCCCCGGGCGCGGTACGTTTCGATCTGACGCAACTCGGCGGCCTGGCCTCCTTACGGACGCTCGATTTCCAGGATGTCGTCGCGGGACTGCGTGGCAGCGTCGACTACCTGCAGCAATTGAGCCAGTTGTCGGAAGTGAACATCTTGAACGGGAATGTGGGGCTGCTGGGAATCACTCTGAGTGATATCGTCGACTTTGCCGCGACGTTCGAGCGAGTCGTCGCTGCCGTTGAACAGGCAGCGGAGACCGGCCTTGGCGATCTGGATGAGTTACTGGAAGACGTCCTCGGGCTTCCGGAAGACGTCACCGGCTCGGACCCTCAGGTACCTGATTTTGCCGTATTTACGATTCCCGAACTCAATGCGGGAAAAACGTTTACGGTCAATGGCAACTTGATCGACCTCGCGGACCGCCAAGCGGACATTCCTGAATTGACGGGAGGTCAGTTCGCATCGCTGGAGGATTTGCTACGCGCCCTCCAGCGAGACTCGGCCGACATTCAGGTCTCACTGGATACACAAGCCGGCAGGAAGGCGTTACGAATTGACGTGACCCAGCAACTGGGTGACTTCCGTCAAGCCGCGCCGTTGGATCTGGATCTCGCATCCCTCAATATTCCGGGACTCACCAAGCTCGTCGATCTGGCGAGTCAATCAAACGTAGATGTGGCCGTGAATGGATCGTTGCATGTGTCGTTGGGCCTGGACATGACGAATCCCTCGCTCATACGACCGTTTCTCTATGATGCCAGCGACGACGGAACAGGAACGTTGCGTGGCACCCGCGTGGAGCTCACCGCCAGCGTTGACGCGGACGAAACCCTGAACCTGACGGCCGCGGCGGGTCCCTTGGGAGTGAAGATTGAGAATGGTTCGCTATCGCTGACCAACCGTACGGGAACGGGACCCGCCCGCATCGCCGTCAGCTTGAACGATAACGACCAGAACGGTCGTCACTATTTGCAGGAGTTCTTGGGTGGCGGAGCCCAAGCGGGGTTGGATATTTCCGATCTGCAGATTGACGTGGACGGTCGCGCGTCAGCGACGCTGCCGGTTTCTTTCCCGGGACTGCCGGTGCCTCAGCAGACGCTCACGGTAAGCCTGACAGACCTTAATGTACCGTCGTCCCTCGAGGTCACCGGCGGTGACGCTTTCGAAGCAGCGTACGATACCCTTTCGGGCGACTTTGATTTATTGGCCATGGTTGGTGGTTGGGAAGGTGCGTTCGATTTGCTGATCGACGCGATGAACGGCCAGCTATTCGGATTAGACTTGCCGTTGATCGGCGACTCACTCCGCGCAGAAGCTCGCTTCCTCCAAGAGATTCGCGCGGCCGTATCGGATAACTTGCAGGGCAACGCCTCCTCCGGCCAAAACGGCTTTGGCGATGTCCAACAAGCCATCTTCGATGCACTGGGGCCCGGTGGCATTGGCCTTTTGAAAGATATTAACTCACCGCAAGGCAACCTGGTTCCTGACGGATCGATCACGGTCCACGATGTGTTCACGACGCCCGATCCGTCCGGAAACGGACGGTATTTTCAGATCACCGTGGGCAGCGATCCCGTTTCACTCGACTTGCCTGTCGATTTCGCGCTTGGCGTGCCTGGATTGGCTCTGGATATTGACGCGCCCATCAACGTCGCGCTCGGTTTCGAATGGACGCTTGGCATGGGGGTCAATCTCACCGATGGCTTCTACCTGGACACGTCCGATCCGAGTGAGCTAGAGGTCTTTCTCGACGTGACGGCTCCCGGACTGAACGCAGCCGGCGAACTCGGCTTTCTGCGACTTCAGGCGACCGACCGACCAACGGCGCAAGCCGTGATCGGGGCGAATGGTCCGCTTCCTTCCCGCATGGAGCTGACGGCGAACCGAGCCGGCGACGAGGAAGCGAACGTGGCCGTGGTGTTCCTGAACGACCCCACTTTGGGCAGCGGCAACGAGTCGGTGGAATATGATGCTGCGGCAAAGGAACTCCGATTCAGGGTCCGCAGCGGACAGACTCGAGCGATCGACCTGGTGACGGCCGTGAATGGCGACTCGGAAGTGAGCCAAGTGTTCACGGCCACGCTTCCCTTTGGAGGTAGCGGCCAGGGATTCATCAGTGTGCATCAATCCGTGCAAACGGTCGCCAATTTGCCTAGCCGCTTCCAAGGTCGCTTTGAGGTGGACCTGATCGATCCAGCGGGCCCGACCGACAACGGACGGCTGTCACTCGCTGAAATGCTGGCGGTCGAGTCCTACGAGGATGTGCTCCAGGTGACAGCGGACGCGGCCGCGAGCGTCGACCTCCATTTTCTGGCAGACTTTGGGCCCGGCTCCGCCTTCCCAAAAATTCGCACCGATTTTGCCTTGGACTGGGATTATTCGCTCGGCAGCGGGACCGCATCTCCCACGGTGACATTTGAAAACGTCGAGTTAAACCTGGGAGACTTTTTCCGCGAATTCGCCGGCGAGGCACTGGCCCAAGTGCAGGAGACGCTGGATCCGCTTCGCCCCGTACTCGACACGCTCCAGGGGCCTGTGCCGGTGATCAGTGAGTTGATGGGTGGCGATCTGACGTATCTGGATTTGGCGCGACTGTTTGGGGGACGATTCGAACAGGCGGCAGATTTCTTTGCTGCCGCTGCGACCGTCGTTGAGACCATCGATGGGATTCCCGATTTAACCACCGATGTCTGGGTCAGCTTTGGCGACGCCGATTGGGACTTTGCTGGCGGTGGACTTGTTCCCCAGGGAAATGCCGCGCCGACATTGGATCAGGTCCTCTCGGCGACGTCCCAGTTGGCCGGCTTTGATGCGACACGCTACTTCCAGCCGATGGGTGCACCCGATCCCCAGGGGTTGGTCATGAGTTTCCCGCTGCTGAGCGATCCGAGCCGCATCTTCGGGCTGCTCAGCGGCCAGGACGCGGATCTGTTCGCCTTGGAACTTCCCACATTTGTGTATGACGTCAGCTTTAGTCAGTTCTTTCCCATTCCGGCGTTTCCGATCGTGGGCGCTCAAGTTTCGGCTTCGATTGGCGCCCAGGTGGATTTGGCCTTTGGCTTTGACACGGCCGGCCTCCAGCAGTTTCGCGCAAGTGGCAATCCGTTGGACGTGTTTAACGGCTTTTATGTCTTTGATCACGAAAATGCCGACGGTTCCGGCGCCGATATCTCGGAGCTCGTGTTTCAAGCCAATGTCACGGCGGGCGTGGGACTGAACGCTGGACTCGTACGGGCGTCGGTCGACGGCGGACTCTTTGGCCGGATCGACTTTAATCTTCACGATAATAACGATGATGGTCGCGTCCGCACCGTCGAGTTGCTCGACAATACGCTGCTGGGGCCGATCCACGTGTTCGACGTCTCGGGAGCCCTCGACGCCCGCCTGATCGCGTCGGCGGACGTGGGTCTACCACCGGCCGCGGTACATTTCCAGGCGGATATCGTGCCGCCGTTCCGGGTCCTTGATTTTCAGATCCCGCGGCCCACCAACGAAGCGGTACCCTTGGCCCAGATGAATGGTTCCCTCTTGGAATTGAACATGGGTCCACTGGCATTTCGTCGCAATTTCTTCTTCACGCAGGATGTCGCCGAGTCGTATGTGCTGCGCCCCGGCCAGAGTCCCGGATCCGTGATTGTCGAGGCCTTCGGACGCAGTCAGCTTTACCAGGGAGTCACGGCCATCGTGGGCAATGCAGGCCTTGGCGACGATCGCATTGAGGTGGCACGTGAGATGACGATTCCCGTTTATCTCTCCGGCGGCGAGGGCGATGACGTGCTTATCGGAGGCGGCGGCGATGATCGGCTTTCCGGCGACGCAGGCAACGATCAACTCGAGGGCAACCAGGGCGCGGACACACTCGACGGGAACGACGGCAACGATGTGCTGCGTGGTGGCGAGGGTGCCGACGTAATTTCCGGGGGTAGTGGCCTCGATACGCTTTTCGGTGGTGACGGGGATGATGAAATCCGCGGTGACGCCGACCGCGATCAGATGTACGGGGAAGCCGGTGACGATCGCATGTTTGGCGGCACGGGTGACGACCTTCTCGAAGGAGGCACGGGAAGCGATCACCTCGAGGGGGGACTGGGAAATGATCGCATCGAAGGCGGTAAAGATAGCGACGTGATCTGGGGCGACGCGGGAGACGATCAGCTGAGCGGGGGCGATGGATCGGATGAAATTCATGGGGGTGCTGGCAACGACTTTGTCACGGGTGGCGTGGGCAATGACGAGATCCACGGCGACGATGGCGACGATTCGCTGCTCGGAGACAATAGCCGAGATACGATCTATGGTGGCCGCGGTGACGATCGCTTGTTTGGTGGTCTGGCCGAGGACATGCTCTTCGGCGGTCTGGGCAATGACGAAATTTACGCCTCGGACGAATTGCTGACGTCGGACGCGACCAGCCACACCATCCACGGCGGCGGCGGCGCAGATCTGATCTATGCGTCCGATGGGGACGACGTCGTTTATGGGGACGGAATCAACGACGCAGCGGGCAACCAGGATCCGCGCGAGGATGGGGCTGACGCCATCCACGGGCTGGCGGGCAATGACCAGATTTTTGGTGGAGGAGGCAACGACGAGATTTGGGCCGGCAGCGGTAATGACTATGTAAGTGGCGACCTGGGTAGCGATCAGCTGCATGGCGGCGAAGGCGACGACGTCCTCTGGGGAGGCTTCGCGGCCATTGCCCTCGCCCGCCTGGACCGCTCCAACTCGTCCGCGGTGGCGGCGAATTTCACCCTGCCCCCTCGTTGGGAGGAAGTGCAAGGCCGCGCAGTGACAGCGACGACTTACTTGCCCACTCAGCTGATTACGCCTGCGGCGTTGAACGGACTCTCCAGCGACGGATCTCCTGGCGATGGACAGGACACACTGCAGGGTGACGCAGGCAGCGATCTTCTTTTCGGTGGTTCCGAAGCCGATGCGCTCGACGGCGGAGACGGCCCCGATTATGTGGATGCCGGCCTGGGTAACGACCTGGATGTCACCGGTGGACGCGGCGACGACGTCGTGCGAGGCGGAGGCGGGAATGACGCCGTCCGCGGTGGCGAGGGAATTGATCAGGTCTACGGCGACGCGGGTGATGATCTCTTGTTTGGCGACGCTGGCCAGGGTCAGAATCAAATCGGTCAGCGACTGTTCGGAGGTGACGGCCGCGATGTGCTGTTCGCCTACGCCCCGACAGGGACGGCAGAGGATGCCATCGGTGACCAGCTGCTGGGCGATGCGGGCGGAGACATCCTCTATGGAAACGTCCGCCAAGATGTCTTGCTTGGCGGCGAAGGAAACGACTTGCTCTCGGGTGACTACCTGGCGGGCCCACTCTATGTGCCCAACGCGAGTGAAATCAATGGCGGCGACGATCAACTCCTGGGGGATGCCGGTGAGGATCGTCTGGTGGGCGATGGGGGCGACGATCAATTGTGGGGCGGGGCCGGTACCGATGTGCTCGACGGTGCGGCCGGCGCAGACATGGCATTCGGCGGCAGCGGCATTGACCTCTTTGTGCTGTATACAGGGCCAGGCGCAGCGGATGACACGCTCGATGGACACGGCGCCAACGCGCCCGAGGACGCTGCCGGAAACGTCACGCCAGATGATAACGCGACGGACATCCTGGTGATTAATGGGACAGGATTGGACGACACGATCCTGCTTTCCGAGACGTGTACGCCCGAGCGACGATTGCGGATCGATGTGAATAGCACGCCCTACTTCGTCGATTGGCGCAATCCGTCCAACGGCGTGCCGCTGGTCGAGCAGTTTCAATTGAATGGCTTCGGCGGCAACGATAATCTTGGGTTCGCGCAGACTCTGCCCTTGCCAGGAATGAACCGCGACGGTTCGCCGACGTTTGTCCCGCCTGGCGGGTGTTCGCAAGCAGACGCCTCACCGGAAGTCGATCTGTCCTATTTGAACGCACGCGGTCGTGATTTCGTGGCCGTCATCAACGGTGGTGATGGAAATGATCGACTCGTCGGATCTTCCGGACGAGATCGATTGGACGGTAACGCTGGCAACGATCGCCTGTTTGGTTTGGGCGGGGACGACCGCTTGTGGGGTGACGGGGGAGAAGGATCGCGCTTTGATCATGACGAACTTTTTGCAGGTGGGGGCAATGACGACCTGCTCGGTGGTCAAGGTCGCAACGACCTATATGCCTGGTCGTTCTACCCCGACCTCGCGGCGCAAGATCCGATGAACGTCGTGGCCAATGGGCCCGGTGACGACTTTGGTGTTTACCTGGACGACGACGGACGACCCGTGGCCAGTCCCCTGTCTGGTGGCATCAAGTTGGAGGACACCGGACTGAATCGGATCGTCGGCCAACTACGCAACGATTACTTGCTGGGCGGAACAGGGGTTGATTTCATGTATGGTGGTGGAGGCAACGATACGCTTCTCCGCCGTGACGGTCAGACCTTCGAATCGTTGGACGAAGATCTCGCCGGCGACACATGGAAACAGTATGCAAAAGATACGGGCCACGTCTGGTACGTAGGTGGCTCGAATGCGGATGATCGTATTAACGTGGACTTCGTCACCGAGCCTGGATTGTTGGCGGATCACCACCTGATCACGCGGCTGACCGACAACAACGGGACGTTCAGTTTTGCCGCCAGCGTGCGACTCGATTTCGCCGCCACCGATGCCAACGGAAATCGGTTGTGGGATGTGGATGACCTCGTCTTCCGAGCCAACGAATACGTCGCTGCCAAGCAGTTGGATCCGAATGGATCACAAGCCGCGACTTCGATGGCTCTTACGAGCCTGACCAATGGACTCCTCCCCCCAGAGGACGAGTATCTGGCCATCATCATCGACGCCCTGGACGGGGACGATGAGATCACGGTAGGCCCCACCGTGCAGAAAACCGTGTGGATCGACGCAGGGCCCGGTGATGACCGCGTGGAGATTGTCTCGGGCAATGCCATCCTCATTGATCGCGCCGAGATTGGCACTCCGCAGGGCGGATTCCGGGGACGAAATGACACACCCGAGCGGGCCTTTGACCTCGATATCGAGGGACCCAATCGAGACGGGCTCATCCTGACGAATCTGACGATCGACAATCCAAACGATACGGACTGGTTCCGCTTCACGCCGCAAACGGGCCTCTCCCAGGCGACGTTTGGTGTGGTTGGCAACTCGCCTGATGACAACCTGCTGATCTCGATTCACACGCCAAACGGGTCGGACGATCCGCCCAGCGTCAGTGGACTCGAACCGTCGGCCGGTCCCCTCGACTTGAGTTCGCTCGTCGTGGGCGAAACCTATCTCTTGCGGGTCCAGTCGGATTTGCGACCGACGATCTACGACCTAAAGTTCCAACGCGGGTTTGCCGGGCCGCTGCCGATCAGCAACATGGCATTGCGCGACGATCCCATCCGCCGGGATGTGATTCTGGGCGGCACGGGCAACGATATCCTGATTGGCGGCCCGGGCGAAGACTGGATATTCGGTGGGCCTCGTAACGTCGACGCGGGCGTCGAGGATCGGGACGTGATCAGCGGGGGATTTGACCGACAGGCAAGTGATCTCCTCTTTGGCGGGGCGGACGATGATTCATTTCAGATCCTGCCCGATTTCCTGCCCCAACTCTCCAATCAGCGCGGAACGCTCTTCGATCCGACAGGGCAAACATATATTCCCACGACCAGCGATCAATTCTTCGGAGGCACGGGGGATGACCAGGTGATCTTCGCCGGAGGCGACCTTGATCGAGATGGCCGAGTGGTGCCAGACTTTGTGGCACTTCGTTACAACTCGGGTTTGCACCGATACGAATTCACGAACCTCGTGTGGGATGTCCACCAGTTGGCGTTTGCCACTGAGGAAACGGACAACGGATCTGAGGTATATCAGCAACAATATCTATTTTACCAGACTCGTGATATCGAGCGCACGGTCATCACGACCGCCAAGGGAGATGATGTCGTCCATCTGGATGGCACGTTCAAACTGTTGCCGATATCAGGCAGTGTTAACGCGGCCGATATCGATACGTGGGGCATCGACCCCGGGGACGCCCAGCAGTTCAGCTCGACGATGACGTTCACCGTCCAGGCGGGCGACGGCAACGATCGTGTCTTTGGTAGTCCATTGGCGGACGCCCTGTCGGGTGGCGCCGGCAATGATCAGTTGGTCGGGGGCGGCGGCGACGACAAGATCGATGGCGGGGGCGGTAATGACCAGCTGTACGGTGGAACGACCGCTTTGGTCGATGGAAGTCCAACGCCCGGCATCTGGAACCCGGAAGATCCGGACTCGGACCTTTTCCGCTTCGAGGCCGCGCCGCCGCTGTTGATCACGCCACCTCCCGGTCGGCTGGGCATTGATTTGCAACGCACGCCTGACGCCTTTATCGATCAGGCGGCGGCGTTCGAGGGTTCGTTGGCCAACGAAGGCTTGGAAGCGGCCCAATCGATTGGCGATTTCAATGGCGATGGTCGCGACGACCTGCTGCTGAGCGGGCAATCCTTTAGCTATGTCATCTTGAGCTCGGCCGATCTCAAAGAGGTTGTGGCTGTCCGAGATCGAGCGCAGTTTGTCGTTGATCATGCGGCACTGGGCCGGCCCGCCGTGCAAATGGGGAACATCAATGGCGATGCGTTCTCCGACTTGATCTTCCAACGCGAGACGGCAGGCTCCTTGTTCATCACGGTAGTGCTTGGTGGCCCGAACGCGGGCGTCAACGCCCAAGGCCACCTGATCGACTGGCCCCGCCAATGGGACGACCAGTTTGCGTCGACCGTCTTGTCGGACGGCAACCATTACGAGATCCAGCTTCCGCTCGGTCAAATATCGGCCGCGGATGTGCGGACCTACGCGCTGCATTACCTGGGAGATGTTTCCACTGCTGGAATCGCACACGATGACCTGCTCGTCGCCTCGTCGACCCCGGCGGGCTTGTCGTCAGACACCTTCGGGTATGTCTTTTCCGGTAGGGTTTTAGCCGACCCCGCCTCGGACCCCGTGGATGGTGCGGAGGATGCCTACGCCACGCTGATAACCACCACTCCTGGCCCCCCCTCCTCGCAAGATGACTTTCGAGAGGAAGACTTGCAGCTCGTCGTCGCCGGCGACACCACGGGGAACGGTCGAGACGACATCCTGGTCTATGATGCCAGGCGGCAGCAAGCAGCCCTGATCGAGGGGGGTACAAGCGGCAATGTGGGAGTCGACGCCCAGTCGGCCGTCGTGGGCCCGCTTGTCGGTAACCTGGTCCGACCCGTGGCCGTCGGTGATTTGAATCAGGACGGGCTTGATGAGCTGGCGCTTGCGTCGGCCCAAGACGTACGCATTTACTTCGGCTCGCCGCAGCCGGCAGCCATCTCGCTCGCCAATCCCGGGGTCACCGTCTCGGCACCCGCCGACCACCCAGGATCAACCACGTTGTCGGTCACCGGCGGTGACTTTGATGGTGACGGCCGGGGCGACCTGGCCATCGACGTGGGCGTAACGCGACTTCCTGATGCGGGGGATGATCCGCAGACGCATGTCTATTTCGGTATCGCCGACAAGTCTCCGCAACTTCAGTTCTCTGATGCCGATGCAACGCTATCCGTCCCGGATGGTGGTCTGCCGATTGCCCGAGCCCTGCAGTTTGACGGCGTCGCCTCGGTGCTGGTCAACGATGATGCGAGCATTGTCCTGCAAAGTCAGGTCACGATCGAGGCATGGATACGTGTGGATCAACTTGACACGAACCTGCACGCCATCGTGCAGAAAGGAAATGGCGACCTATCGGCGAATCATGCTTATGCACTGTACGTCGACCGAGATGGTAGTCTCGTGGCCGATACATCCGACGGACCCACAGGAAACCGAGTCAAATCGGCTACTGATGTGATCGAGCCAGGGCGTGGTATCATGTCGCTGCGGTCATCAATCGGGACGCGGCGGTTCAACGCATTCGGTTGTTCGTCAATGGTCGCACGGCGCCAATGCCAACGGGCGGACCGATCACTGGGGGCAACGTGGTGCTCCATACGGCCGATCCGCTGGTGATCGGCGGTCCCCAGGTTCCGAGTGAT
Source organism: uncultured Planctomycetaceae bacterium (assembly GCA_963700865.1). Classification (GTDB taxonomy): domain Bacteria; phylum Planctomycetota; class Planctomycetia; order Pirellulales; family Pirellulaceae; genus CAVOGJ01. Next base: position 443,755 of record CAVOZC010000001.1, read on the forward strand.
GATATATCACCATTCAAAGGGGCCATTGAGGAGGTGCGCATCTGGAACACGGCGTGACGCCAGGCGAAATTGCGGCCAATATGAGCCGACGCCTGACCGGTAGCGAAGCCGGTCTGGCTGCCTATTATCGTCTGGAAGAAGCGATCGGCGGCTTGGTGATCGATCGCACGGCTGGACAGAGCCACGGTCAGCTGCTGAATTCCGGGGATACGGAGTTCATTGATGTTTTCGCCAAGTTGGGGCAGTTGCCAGCACAACCAGGCATCGATTTGAACGCCGATGGCTTCGACGAGCTGCTCGTCGGCGCCGTCGGGGCCCGCAGCCGCGACCAACAGCGATTGGGTGTGGGACGCATTTCGGCCATCTATGGATCGGGCACTCTGCGGCTGCCGGGGCCTCAAGACACGGTAATCGAACTTGCCAATCGGACGATCCCCGGCAGCGGCTCGTTCGTCGAGCGGCGGGCCGCGGGTACGAAAGCCACGTTCCCCGCCGTCGGCGCATCCTACACACTGCCGGCCGGCAGCAGCGAACAATGGTTCCGGCTGGCGACGTTAGGGGACGGACAGAGTGGCGATGTCATTCGCTTGGGTCGAGCCGGGCTGGCCACGACAAAGCGGCTCGAGCCGACGGCGCGGGGAGCCGTGCGAGGGACAACCGTGACGGACAACGTCATTCAGCTAGAGCGACGGGAAGGTCAAACCGCCGTCGGCGTGTTAGAATTCGATTTAAATGCGTTTCTCGATCTGCTCGTGGATCCCACCGATCTGGCGAGCGCCACGCTCCAATTGAACCTGACCGAAGGACCAACCGCCACCGGCGCGAACACGCTCTTTGTGGACGTCCTGGACGTCGAATCGGATGGACAGTTGACCACGGCGGATGGCCTGTCGGCCGCACGGATCTCGCGTGAGTTCATTTCACTCGGGCCGGGCAGCGGCCAATACAACATCGATTTCACCGCCGCCCTGCAAGCGTTGTTCACCAATCATCGCAGTCGCATGACGGTCCGGTTGCAATTGGCCGATTCGAATTCGGATGGTCCCTGGTTGGTGAATCAAGCCCAACTGCAGGTCGAACGGGCGCCAGGGTTGGTCGCGGACCTGATCACTTCCGGCGGGAATGTCCTGTTTGCATCCCAGGCAGCGATCGATCTGCGATCGATTCCCGCCGGAAGCTATTTCCTCCGCGTCGCGACGGATGATGGCCAGCCGCTGACGTCCGCTCGCAACTTCCAAGTCGACGTTGAAGCGCCGAATGCCGGACAGAGCTTTCCGGCCACCGATCGTGACGTGCTCCGCGGCGGCGACGGCGATGATTTGCTCGTCGGCAATGATGATTATGACTACCTGTTCGGTGAGAGCGGCACCGATGCGTTTATCGGCGAAGATATTGAAGTGCACGACCGTTCCGTCGGCGATCTTGTGGTCCTCGATCCGCCAAGCTCGGAACAGACGTCACAGTCGATCTTCGCCAACCCGGATCCGATCGTCGACGTTCCGGATGCGGCCCTGCGTGATGCACTCCTGCGGGCGCTCGGCAAGCCCGTGGAATATGGGGATCGAACTCTCCGCGCCAGCGAGCTGGCATCGATTGTCGAATTGGACCTTGTGGGCCAGGGAATCCAGTCCCTGGCAGGCATCGAACACCTTGGGCAACTGAGGTCCCTCGTGCTGTCGGGCAATTCATTAACGAATGCCGAGCTCGCGCGACTGGTACCCGCGCGACCGACGAGCGGCCCCTTTGCCGGTCAGATTTTAGGACTCAGTCAACTGCGACGCTTGTCCTTGGACTTCAATCCGCTCTTGACCAGCATTGCCCCGCTGAAAAACTTGCGCACGCTCTCCGCGCTCAGCCTGGACGGCACGGCGGTCGATCCGCTCAGCGCCGCGGACCTGATTGAACCCCTTTCGCAACTGCCGGCCCTGCAATTTGTGAGCCTGCCGGCCGTCCAAGTGGCGACGGATCACAATCTGGCGGGCAGGGAAGGACAATCACTCCGCTTGACACTGCAAGGTGGCTCCACCTGGCAGGTACGGGATTCCTTTGGGAATCTCATGGCCAGCGGGTTAGCGCCGAATGTCGACTTCACTCCGACCGATAACGGCGTGTTCACCCTGTCCATCGATGGAATTGACGCCCTACCGATTTTCGTTGCGAATCGGGCGCCGGTCATCACGAACTTGACTTCGCTGTCGCCACGCGCCGAAGGGCAGACGGTCACGGCCGCACAGCTGATTGCGGACAGCGGGCTGGCGTTTAGTGATGCGGGTGCGAGCGACGTGGTGAACACCTTCGTCTCGGTCACCGATCCTGACGGCAACACGACGAACTTGTCCAACGTCGCGCTCGAATTCGACGGCGTCGATGATTACGTGCAGCTTGACGAGGAGATTGCGCTCGGACAACTCACGCAGAACTTTACCGTGGCCGCCTGGATTCGCCCCCGCAGCCTGACACAACGGGGCGGAATCATTGGTGGTCTGGGATTTGATCAGATGAATGGTTCGACCGTCAGTGGCTGGGCTCTCCAAGTGACCCCCGGCAGTCAACCCGGACTGCTATTCACAGGCTTCTCGGACAGGACGGAGGCGGAATTCCAAGCGGTGCCCTTCGTGCTTGATCAATGGACGCACGTCGCCTTCACGTATTCGGCCACGAATGAAGTGCAGTTCTTCGTCAATGGACAACCCCTGGGAAATCCACGACAACTGAACGCCGCCGCCCGACCAACCGACGTACCCTTCACGATCGGTGATATTGCGGGGTTGAATAGCTTCTTCGATGGATTGATCGACGATGTGGTCGTGTTCAATCGCGCGATACCTGCCGCCGAGATCGCGGCATTGCAGGCGAATGGCGTGCCGTTGGACCGAGCAAATCTCGTGGGCTTCTGGCAATTCAATGAGGGGCTCGGCACGGTTTCGCGGGACGCAAGTGTCAGCGGCCACGACGGTGTCCTCGGCGGCGGCAATATCGCGGCGATTCCACGTTGGAATGCGACCGACGCATTTGTCTTGCCACCGTTGAGGCTCGAGAACGAGGGTACTTACCAGGTCGAGTTCAAGGTGATCGATGACGATGGAGACTTCGATATCGCGACGACGACGCTGGAGGTGACGAATCAGGGCCCCACGGCCAGCATCACCGCCACGGAACTCGACATTGAAGTCGGAACTCGTGCGATGTTGCATGGCCGCGAATCGACCGATCCCGGTCCAAACGATGTCCTCGCATTCGATTGGCAAGTGGCCACGAGCACGGGGCAAGTCATCTACGATGGCAGCGGCGTGGAATTCAGTTTTGTCCCGGAACGGCCCGGTTTCTATGAGGTAACTCTTACCGTGACCGACTCGGCGGGCGACTCAGACACGCAGTCGGTCATCGTTTCCGCCGCACCGCAGGTCGCGGTCGCCGTGCCCGCCGGTCCGCTGCGCGAAGGCGATTGGATCGAATTCGCCTCCAACTCGAGCACGCCCGCGGCGGATAACGCCGTGCGAACCTATGTCTGGGAGGTGCGCCGGCAAGGCATGATTGTCGCCAACGAAACCGGTCGTACGCTCCGTTATCGACCTTCGCGAGATGGACAGTACCAGGTCCAACTGTTGATCGTCGATACCTTCGCGGGCCAGGGCTCGGTCTTTGCGAGTGCCCAACAGACGTTTGATGTCGAGAATGTGAGGCCGAGCATTTCCCTGCCTGCCACGGCTACTACGGTCGAAGGCACATACACCTTGCCGCTACAGGTCAGCGACGCGGGTTCCGACGACCTCCTGAGTGTCTTCATCAATTGGGGCGACAACACTTCGGAGAGCCTGATGACTTCAGGGGCCGGTCTCGCAACCCTTCCCACGCATGGGTACGCCCAAGCCGGTAACTACACCATCAACGTCGTGGCCGTCGACGACGGCAACGCCGTTTCGAATGTCCAAGTGATGCAGCTTGAGGTGACGAACCGCCCCCCCAGCGACCTGTTCCTAAATGGTCCCAGCACACTCGTCGATGGCAACCTGGCCGTCTTCAGCGCGGCATTTTCGGACGTCGGCAATGACAGCCACACGGCCACCTGGAATTTTGGCGATGGCTCGCCCGCAGAGACTGTGGTCGTGCAAGCTGGGCAAGTATTCAATCGTATCCATACATACTTGCGGTCCGGCAGCTACGCAGTGACGTTGACCGTCACCGACAGCGAAGGAGCGGCCTCTGTGGTGACCAAAACGATCGACGTCGTTAACTTGCCGCCGTCGAATCCAACACTCGGTCTACCATCCCGACCGACCGTGGGTACGGCGTCGCTATTTGGCGGCAACGTAAGCGATTTCAGCGGGGACGTCTTGCGAGCCAGCCTGGATTTCGGTGACGGCACGATCGTCCCGGTCGAGTTGGATGTCGTTTCGACCGCTGGATCGCAGACCACGTATGGCTTCCAGACAGAACATGTCTACCGACAACGTGGCACTTTCTCGGTCACGTTGACGATCCTGGACGCAGACGGCAAAAGCAGTACCGTCACGCATATCCTCCGGGTCGGTCCCTCTTGGTCGCAAATGGACCGATCCTCCTTCCTGAACTAGCGGGCCCGGCCGGACCTGCGCGACAGAGCGAGCGCGTAAGCAAAAAATCGTTCTCCATCGCATTTGAGCAGACTGCCTGCTCGCCGGGCCTGTTTCGCCGGCGTGGCGCCACCCTGATGGAGGGTTTCGGGTCAAAACGTCGGCGATTCACTGAATTCCTGACGTGTCCGGGACCCGTTTTCCGCATGCACCCTTAGGCGGGTTTTTTCCCCTTTCTTTTGAGGAGTGGATGCAATGAAGATACGAGCTGCTTTTTGGACCGGCTTCTTGCCGTTTGTCGCTTGGCTGCCTCTCGCGGCCATGGCCGGTGGAATCAACGAATACATCTTCAATATCACCGGGACGAATGGAACCGTCACGCTCGTCCAGGGTGGGATGTCGAGTGAAGTGACCAGTATCAACGGCACGCGTTTCAATTTCGAAGTTCTGCCCGGTGGCATCGGTCGCTTTCAGTTTGAAGATGACCTCGAGTTCATGGCGGACGACCGGGTGATTGGCACCGGCGATGCGCCCATTTCCATTTTTGGCGTGAACAATATCTCCATCGCCCCCGGCGTCACCTTTGATGTGTCGGCGACCCCAGCAGCGGCGGGACCCGGTGGTGGTGCCGGGGCCGGGAGTACCGCCATCGGCGGCACCGGCGGTACCGGGGGAACGGGAGGCCCCCTGTCAACGCCGACGGAACCGCTCTTCAGTAATGGGGGACCCGGTGGTACCGGAGGCGCTTCCAACCCGGTCTTCCTTGCCTGCGAGGCGTTCGGCGGATTCAATGGCTTCAACGGCTACAACGCCCTGGGTGGCTCCAACGGATTCAACGGCTTCAATGGATCGACAGGCAGCCCGGGTCAGGCCGGCTTTCAATCGGCGGGTGGCGGCGGCGGGGGGGGGATTTCGCGGACCGGCCGGCAGCCGGGGCACAGGGGGTGCGTTTCTCGCCTTGGGAACCGGTCCTGGAGGCGTGGGTAACAACTTTGGGTCCGGCGGATCGGTGCAAAATGACGGGGCCGACGGCAGAATTGGCTTTGCGGGCAATCCGGGCAACCCGGGTACAGCACCCACGCAGTCAGGCCAGGACGGATCAGGGGGACAAAACACCGGAGCGGGCCCCATGATTTCCGGCGGCAGCGGCGGGGGTGCCGGTGGCAGCGGCGGCGGCGGCGGCGGTGGCGGCGGTGGCGGAGCCGGATTGGCGGTGGCGGCGGTGGCGGCGGCGGAGGCGGAACCACCTTTGCCGGCTGCGCTGTGGGCGGCAACGGTGGGCGCGGGAGGCGAAGGGGGCCGAGGCGGTATGGGCGGCAGGGGTGGCACGGGCGGAGCCGGTGGATCGGGCGGACACGGCGGCGGTGCTCTTGAGCTCGTGGCACGTGGTGTCCTGGACGTGTCACAGAACTTATTTTTCTCCCAGGGATCCAGCGGTGCGGACGGCGCGGGAGGATCGTCAGGTGTCAATCCGGGCAACAACGGGGTGGCCGGCACGGGCGGCTCGGGCGGGGGACAGGCGCGGGCAGCGCCGGCAACGGTGGCACAGGCGGAACCGGCGGCAGGGGTGGCCGAGGCGGCACCGGTGGCGCGGGAGGGGCCGGCGGCGACGGCGGTGGCGGCAGCGGTGGTTCGATTGCGATCACCGGCTCGGTCGTCGTGAGCGACGGTGTCACGGTCGACACGACGGGCGGTGGCAACGGGGGCGTCGGTCGTTTTCTATTCGGCAACAATGCCACGAATCCGTTCGACGGGGCGGCCAGCGGAGGTCTCCAGGAATCGTATGCCGGCTCGCTGGGAGCCAATCCCTACATCAAGGGCGGCGCAGAGACACCCTACCTGCCGGCCTTGCAGCGCACACCGGGCGTCAGTGGCGGGACCGAGACGTTTGGCATCCTGGATGACCAAGTCGTAAATTCCTTCAGCGCGATCTTCAGCGACGTCCGTTCCATGGCACCGGGCAATGCGGCGGCCGCCGTCATGCGGATGGACGCGGGACCGAAGCTGCTCGACATTAACGGCGATGGCATGGATGACGTCGTCGATTTCGACCAGCACGACATGCTCCTCTTCTTCTCGGTGAATAACGATCCGCTGACCAATCCCCAGCTAGGGATCGACCTGAATCTCAGCGACCCCAATTATCTCGTCGACTTGATGGTGCAGGGATTCGAATTGGACCCGGCATACGGCGGCGCGGGCCCGCTGTCGATCACCGAACTCGACGGGCTGTTTGTCTATGCGACACTCGTTCCCGAAGCGAGTGCGTTCATCAACGCGTCGGTGCAAGGCGGCTCGCTGCGGGGAGCGTCGATCAACGCGGGAGATTGGCAGTATCTGGTACCGGGAGTCAGCGGTGATTTCGATCTGGATGGCGACCTGGATGGAGAGGACATCGATGCGCTCGTGGCCAATATCGCCGGCAACATGCCGGAACTTGGTTTTGACATGAACGGCGACGGGTCGATCGATCAAGCCGACTTGACCGAGTGGCTGACGGTGGCCGGTGCCGCGAATCTCGATTCGGGCAATCCGTACCTTTTCGGGGATGCCAATCTGGATGGCACGGTCGATACCTCTGACTTCAACCTCTGGAACGCCAATAAATTCACGAGTACCGCTGCCTGGACGGCGGGTGACTTTACGGCGAATGGCGTGGTCGATACGTCCGACTTCAACGTCTGGAACAACAACAAGTTCACGTCATCCGGCAGCCCGGTCGGGAGCCTGGTGCCCGAACCCCACATGGCCTCCTGGTTCGCCCTCGGAATGTTCCTGTTGGCGCTGCCACGTTGCCGGACACGTTCGTCGCAAGACGCATAGCCGGGGCACGGCATGATGAACGGCACACCTCGGCCGACAAAGGGGCGGCCGAGGTGTGGCTGTTGAAGCCCATGCGGAATCCGCGGCGGGCGTTTCCCACCGCGGGTCTTCGACGTCAACTCTACTCAGGTAGCGAGAATCTCATGAACGGGCTGCGCAACGTCATCCTGTTGATGACCATGGCGAACGGAACTTTCGCCTGGGCCGTCTTCGTGGATGTCACTTTGGAATCTGGAATCGACCACGTCCAGTGGACGCCCCAACCGGGCCAATCTTACTCCGAGCCGTACATGATGTCGGGGGGAGCCGCCGCCGGGGACTTTGACAATGATGGTTGGGTCGATCTGTTTGTGACGCGCATCGGTGCACCCGATATCTTATACCGCAATCGTGGCGACGGCACCTTCGTGGATGTGTCGGCCCAGGCAGGCTTCCAGATGGCAGCCGATACCAATGGAGCCGTGTGGGGGGATATCGACAATGACGGGGATGCAGATCTGTACGTGACGGGAATCGAGACCGACCAGCACTTCCTCTATGTGAACGACGGCCAAGGCCGGTTTGTCGAGCAGGCAGCGACTCGCGGGGCAAGCCTGCCTTCAACGCATCGCAGACGTGGGTACAGTGCCACCTTTGGAGACTTCGACCGTGACGGCTATCTCGATCTGCACACGACCGAATGGGGGAGCTTTCCGGGCCACGACGGCGAAATCGTAACCGTCTCGCGACTGTTGCGCAACCAAGGCTCCGCCGCGCCTGGCCATTTCGAAGACGTGACGGAGACCGCCGGCGTGTCGCTGACCGACGTGCAAGGACAGAATCGACACCAACCGGTGAATGGCGTGTTCTCCTTCTCTTCACAGTTTACGGACCTCGACCGTGACGGCTGGTCGGACCTTGTCGTCGCTGGTGATTTTGGGACCAGCCGTCTCTTCTGGAACAATCGTGACGGGACATTCACCGACGGCACCGCATCGGCGGGCGTCGGTGGCGACGAGAATGGAATGGGGTCCGCCGTCGGGGATTACGACGGCGACGGCGACCTGGATTGGTTCGTGACATCCGTTTACGATGCGAACGATACATGCGGGACGCCGCCGCCAGGCCAGTTCTGCACTTGGGGAGCCTCGGGGAATCGACTCTACCGAAATGACGGGAACCGTCAATTTTCCGATCAAACGGACGCGGCCGCCGTACGTGACGGCGGTTGGGGCTGGGGAACGTCGTTTCTCGATTACGACCTGGACGGCGATCTGGACCTGGCGATGACGAATGGCATGCGGATGCCGCTGTCGACGCTAGATGATGCGTTTAATGACGATCCTTTGCGGTTGTGGCAGAATGAGGGTGTTGGTGCCCCGTTCCGTGAACGGGCGATGGAACTAGGACTGACCGACCAGGGTTCCGGGAAGGGCCTGCTCACGTTGGACTACGACCAGGACGGCGACCTTGATCTGTTCATCGTGAACAACGCCGGATCACCGATTCTGTATCGCAATGAGCAATCCGGAAACGGCCAGTGGATTGCCGTGGACGCCGTCGGGACGCTCTCCAATCGGGACGGACTGGGCACCAAGGTCACGATCGACCCCGATCTGTCCGTTGTGGGAGATGAACAATTCCGAGAAGTGCATGCCGGCAGCAACTTCCTTGGTCAGAATGAACGTGCCGCCTTCTTTGGTCTGGGGGACGAGCCCGTGATCATTGACCGGATACGCCTGGAATGGCCCAGCGGCTATTTCCAGAATATTTACGATGTCGCTTCCAATCAGCGCCTGACCGTGGTGGAACGTGTCCCCGAGCCAGCGGGTTTGCTGTTACCAGGGTGGCTGCTCGCCGGATGGCTGTTCCGACGTCGTGTTACGGCTTCCTCAAAGTGCGGTGGCAATTCACGTCGCCCGCGAGGGTGAATCAAGCCACATGAATCGTTAGACTGATCCGTAACCGACACACCGATTCCTTTAAGAATCAGACGATGAATACGGACCGCTGGCAACGACTTAAGCAACTCTTCTCAGCCGCTGCGGAAATGCCCATCGAGGAGCAAGCCGAGTTTCTGGCGGCGGAATGCGGCAGCGATGTCGAGTTACGGGAAGAGGTGTTGGCCCTCTTGACGTCCGCCGAGCGGGATATCGCGGATGGTCTGGGCGCGGCCATGCGAACCGCGGCCCAAGAGGTGGCCGGCGACGATACCGGCAGAAAGATCGGCGCCTACCGCGTGATTCGCCGCTTGGGGCAAGGGGGCATGGGGCGCGTCCTGTTAGCCGTGCGGGACGATGAGGAATTCGATAAACAGGTCGCCATCAAACTGTTACGTCGAGAGTTTTCCGGCGAGGAGATGAAAAAACGATTCCGGTTGGAACGCCAGATCTTGGCCAAACTGGAACATCCGAATATCGCGCGGCTGATCGATGGTGGCTCGACCGATCTGGGCGAGCCCTACGTCGTCATGGAATACGTCGACGGAGTGCCGATCGACGACTATTGTCGGCAGCAGCAACTGACAACGGCCGAGCGTCTGAGACTATTCTGTACCGTCAGCGATGCGGTTCATGAGGCCCACCGCGCGCTGATCGTACATCGCGACATCAAGCCCAGCAATATTCTGGTGAGTCGCGACGGCACGCCCAAGCTCCTGGACTTTGGAATCGCCAAGCTGATTGGATCGCCCGCCGATGACCTGACGCTGACGGCGATGACGGGGCCGGGGGTCCGGCTGCTGACTCCTGAATACGCGAGCCCGGAACAGGTCCGCAATGAAATGATTACCACGGCGGCGGATACGTATTCGCTGGGCATTCTGCTGTACGAACTGCTGACCGGTGTCCGTCCATTCCAATTCAAGGAACGGTTATCGGGGGAAGTGGAACGCGTGATCTGCGAAGAGCTGCCCGAAAAGCCGAGCACGGCAGTGAGTCTTCGCGCTGGGAGCGGCCCTGTTGAGGGGGACGCCTTGCCGTCGACGACGGCCCGTCTACGGCGGGAATTAGCGGGCGACCTCGACAACATCATTATGATGGCGTTGCGGAAAGAGCCCGAGAGGCGGTATCGGTCCGCGGCGGACCTCGCCGATGATCTGCGGCGGCATCTGGATGGCATGCCGGTTTCCGCGCGGCCCGACACCTGGGGCTATCGTTCGTCCAAGTTTGTCCGCCGTCACGTCATGGCGGTGATCACGGCCGCCGCCTTTGTTCTTCTGCTGACATCTGCCGCGGTCTCGCTCGCGATCCAATCCCAGCGGATTGCGCAGGCAGCGCGATCGGGCGGTCACGGCCGAAACCGAGGCGAACCGTCAACGCGATCGTGCGCTGGAAGCCGAAGCCCGCGCGAAGGTCGAAGCCGCCACCGCAAACCAGGTCGCCGATTTCCTGGTCGGTCTGTTTGCGAATTCCGCGCCCGATTCCGTGCCCGCGGCGCAAATGACCGTCCGTGACGTTCTCGACCGGGGAGCGGAGCGAGTGACGCAAGAACTCGCGACCCAGCCCGAGGTTCAAGCCCGCATGATGGACGTGATGGGCCGCGTATATGGTCAGTTGGATATCGTCGACTTGTCAGCAAAAATGGCGACGGCGGCCATGGAATTAAGACGGCAACGCTACGGCGAGGAACATCTCGAAATCGCCAATAGCCTCATGAGTATGGGGGCGGTTCATTATCGACGGGGTGAATTCGCTGCGGCCGAATCCTGCTATCGCCGCGCCTTGGACATGCGCCAAAAATTGATCGGTGAGGATGATCCTGCGATCGCCGCCGCCATGGAAGGGATGGCTTCCGTCAAGCACTACCAGGGAAAGTTCGCCGAAGCTGAACAGTTCTATCGCGGTTCGCTCAACATGTTGGAACGCGTGTATGGCGAGTCTCATCCGGAAGTTGCCCGCGCCACCCGCGCCTTGGCGGGAATCATCATGGCCAGCCATCCACCCGAGGAAGCCGAAGCCATGTACCGAAAGGCGCTTGTCCGCTATCAGAAATTGCATGGTGATGAGCATTTGGCCACGGTGGATTGCATGAGTGATCTGGCGGTCATCCTCAAGAATCGGAAAGCCTACGAGGAGGCCGAACCGATGTATCGACAGGTACTCAATGTCCGCCGCCATGTGCTGGGAGAAGATCATTCGGATTACGCGCAGAGCCTCAATAACTACGCAACGTTTCTGCGGACGGTGGGACGGGCGGATGAGTCGATCGAGATGTATCGGCAAGCGCTCGAAATCTACCGCAAGACATTGGGAGCTGAGCATCCGTCGCTGGCCATTCCCCTGATCAATTTGGCGGCTGTGTTGTCGAAACAAGAGAAGTATGAGGAAGCGCTGACGACCGCCCGAGAAGCCGAAGCCGTCTCCGCCAAAACCATGGGGGAAGATTATTGGGTGACAAATTACGCGCGCGTCCAAGTCGGTTGGACGCTATTTCATCTGGGACAATTCGAGGAAGCTGAGCAAGTGTTGCTGGCAGCACATGCTCAATTGCTGGCGGCCCTCGGACCTCGGAACGCTCGGACGGTCACGGCCCGCGAACGCCTGTTTGACTTTTACGAGGCCCGGGAAATGCCGGAACGAGCCGCGGAATACGCCGCGGCGCATGAATCAGCCACGCGGCCGTGAGCCGTGTCAGGCGAAGCCATGGTGCCTAGCGATGCCACAAGGGCCCGCAGCCGACGCTTGGTATCCGGCATTTCAGATCGGTCAGTCGTCCTGCGCGTCCGCCCGACTTCGCCACAGTTCCGCATCATCCGGGCGATCCGTTGCCGCGTACAGCGTCTCGAGGAACTTCGCGGACCTTCGCGTATAGCCATGATCGGCTCCAACCGCGGCGGCCAATTGTTCGTAGCTGGCAAGCAGGAACTTCTCCGACTCTTCCCACCGCTCGAGCTTGCTCAGCGTGCGACCAAGCATGCGCCCTGCTCACACCGATGTCGGAATGGCTGGACGGAAGCGTCCGCAGGCGAATCGCCAGGATTTCGCGAAATTCTCGCTCCGCACGCTCCAAATCGTTGAACTGACCGCGGAGCATGGCCAGATTGCTGCGGGCGGTGAGTGTGTACGGGTGCTCGGGACCAAGGAGCGCGGTGTAGCCGGCGACGGTGCGCTCGCTGATCGGCAGCGCCTTCGTCCCGTTTACCGTTTTGCTGCAGAACGAGAGCAAGTGAGGCAATCGCGGTGTAGCGTATCCTCGTTGGCGTCGCCGTCGTGCGCCGAGCGAATCTCCAGAATCTCTCGGTAGACCTGTTCGGCGTCATCCTTGCGGCCAAGCCGATAGGCCGCCCCGGCCAGGTAACCTTTTCGATTGAGGGTATCCTCATTGGACGGTCCCAGGATCCGTGCGCTCTGCGCTGCGTTATCTGTCAGTATCTCATGGGCACGCTCGTAATCACCGGCATCCAGTAGGGCCGCTCCGAGTTTCTCGCTCGCGTCCAGCGTCGACAGCCCGTCGGCGCCGTCGGCCGCCTGCCATAACGCGACGGATCTCTCCAGTTCTCTGACGGCCTCGTCGTAGCGGCCCAGTCCGACATAGGTATCGGCGAACACCTGGCGGACCTTCGCTTCGGTCCGAGGCCGCACGTCCTTTCGTTCCGCCAGCGACCCAACCAGATCGTCAAGGAGTTGGGCAACCGTATAATTCGCGTCACCCGCCAGGTTCGGGTTGGCACTGCCCAGCGATCCGGTGAGCACTTCGACGATCGCATCGGCCTGCCTCCGCTCTTCCTCAGCGATCTGCTCCGAGTTAATTGCGTTCCGCAGCGCCGTTCCGGTAATTGCGAGCGCGGTCAGCAGTACCAGAAAGATGACCACCACCGACGTAACCAGAGCGCGGTTGCGACGGGAAAACATAACCAGCTGGTACCAGGTACTTGGGGGCCGAGCCGTGATGGGCTTGGCGTCGAGAAAGCGGCCGATATCCTCCGACAACTCGGCCGCGGACGAGTAACGACGTGCGGGTTCCTTCGCGAGGGCCTTGCGCACGATCGTATCCACATCACCGGCGAACGTGCGGTTCGTTGTGGCGAGCGAAGGCGGATCGTCCTCACAAATTCGCCGGATCGCTTCGTGGAGCATGGCGTGACGAAAGTCGAAGGGAGGCTGTCCGGTCAGCAGTTCGTACATCAGAACGCCCAGTGCGTAGACGTCGGCACGGTGATCGACCTGCCCGGACACCCCTGCGGCCTGTTCCGGGCTCATATACGCAACCGTGCCCACGATCTGGCCGGTTCGCGTATGAATGGTTACGTCGGCCAGTCCAGCGTCCATCGAACACGCCACACCGAAATCCAGAATTTTCGGCTCACCGTCGCTCGTGACCAGAATGTTGGAGGGCTTCAAGTCGCGATGAATGATGCCACGATCGTGCGCGTGCTGTACCGCCAGGCAGATGTCGCGAATGAGCGCCAGACGTTCCCGCGTACCCAGCTTGTGCTGATCCGCGTAGTCCGTGAGTGATTCGCCACGCACCAGCTCCATGGCAAAATAGGGCCGCCGCGCACCTCCCCCTTCCGCTTCAAACAAACCCGCCTCGTAGATTCTGCGCGATCCCTTTATGCTGCAAACGTCCCAGCAACTCTGCCTCTTGTCGAAAGCGGCGCGTGATGGCGCACGCTTCCTGCCCCGGCGTGATCACTTTCAGCGCCACCGTCCGCCGCGGCGACGACTGCTCAGCTTCGTACACGGTCCCCATCCCACCCGCACCAATGCGATCAATGATTCGGTACGGCCCGATGTACTCGGGAGGTTTGCTGAGTTCGATCTGATGCCACCAACCAAAGGGATCGGACGTCCCAAATTCGACATCGGTTTCGAAATCGGCCGCCAATAATCCGTCGATCTGGGCGCGGATCTCAGGATCGTCGGCACAAGCCTCGTCGAGATACGCCGCCCGCGCAGGCTTCATCCAATTGGCAGGCCTGGTGGAAGATGCCTCGCACCCGCTCGTACTGATCAGGTTTCATACGACAGTCTCATCACATCGTCGCTTGAGAGGATCATGGTTGTTACCACCGAGGTTTCCAGGGTCGGGAGGCGGCAATACCACCCCGACGGGTCTTGTTCAAGCTGCCGCCACGCTTCACGATCTGTGATGATCGCCACTCGTAGCCGTTTTTGGCCTGAGCTTTCCTGAAAACCGTGGGAGCAAGCCAGCTGCGGATTATACTGGGTGGCTGGCAACGTCCGCGGGCGGCACCCTGGCAGCGGATTGGCCCGAAATCTGGTCCCTAGTAGAGCATACACCGGCATGTCGCGACGGCGAGCCCCTTCATCCGATGGCCATCTCCTCCGTCACGCGGGGAACGAAGGCAGATTACGGTTCGAACCTCTCGAATCGCGGCTGCTGCTGGCAGCCGTGGAGTGGTTTGATCTGTCCGGCTGGGATTTTGGGCAGATCACCGCCAGTGGACAAAGTTTTGCAGACGCGGCTGAAAATATGTCTTTGGATGTATCGGTCGATTCCGGATCGTTTTCGGCCTGCAACTCCGGCTGCGCCGCCTTTGAGACGGGCGTCGTGACGCTTCGACAGACGGCCGACCGCGGCGCTCTACGATTCGCGGCCAACACACGCTCAAGATTCGTGCTGGAAGTCGAGGCCTTGGACACGGCCGAGCAGGTCGGCGTTTTTACGCGCGCCGTCGATTCGCTCAACGTGCAGACCAGCGGCGCTCCTGTAAATGCAGATCATCAGGTCTTCTACGGTTCGGGGAGCGAATTACTACAGGGTATCCGTGTGCGAGGAACCGGTGATGGCCCCCATGCGGTGACCGGCGCGGCAGACGTTCAACTGGTCACGGCACCGGCGACGGACTTGATTCTCGAATATGAGGGACTGGCCGCGCAGATGAAGTACGGTAAATTTCGAGTGGGTCATCTGGTCGAAACGACCCTCAACGTCGACTGGTTCGATTTCTCGACAACCGCCGACCCAGATGGAACGTTCCGTCAACGTCGCCGATTCGGTGGCCCATGTAAATACGCAGGTCACCATTGATGCGGGCAGTTTTGCCAACTGCAACAGCGGCAGTGACTGCGTAGCCGGGAATGACGGAACGTTTTCGCTTTCCCAAAGTGATCAAAGCGGTGCGCACTGCGCTTCGCGACCAATTCCCTGCAGGCGTACGTTGTCGAAATGCAGTGGGTCGATGCGGACGAACAAATAGGGGTCTTCACGCAGACGCGGCGGAGTCCGGGAACCGGCAGCGTTGTCTCCTCACAGGCAGAGATTCATGCTCAGACGACGGGAGCGGATGCAAGTTCCTGGGCGGCGAACTACGGCTTCGGCAGCGAGGAAGTGGAGGGAATCATCATTCAGGGCGGAGGAATGGGAATCGATGCCGCCCAGGGAGCCGCCACGGTCGTGGTGGTAACGCAGCCGGCCACCGATCTCATTCTGCAATATGACGGGCTGGGGGCGCAAAAGCACGGCGTATTTCGCATCGGCCGCGTGGTGAGCGACAGTCACTGCCGTGGGCCCCGCGATTTCGTTTGATGCCGGCTATTTCGGACAGGGCGTGGCCGTAAACCCGGGCATCCATCGACAGTACTTCGGGGCAACGAGCCGTAACGTCACCCGCTTCAACGGCAGCTGGCGTCACGCCGAAACCGACGCCGAAATCAGGAATAATGGTAACCCCACACCCATTCTTGCGGATATTCAGCAAGGTACGGCCCACACGATGGCCATCCCTGAGGTCACGCACTTTGGCGCCATCGACTATCACGATGGCTACCTCTGGGTAGGGCTGCTCGAACCGGTCGTCGTCGGTGATCCCTCCTCGGGAAGGCAAGCCGCGATTGCCAAAATCGACGCCGCCACGTTTGAACTGGTGCAGGTGTGGGACCTGTTGCAAGAAGCCAACCGCCTGGGCCTGCCGGGCTTCCTCATGCGGGGCGTTGATCCAGTCGACTTTGATGGGAACCATCTGTGGGTGGGAACCTCCAATGGGATCTTTCGCTTCACCGTGGTCGCGGAACCCGATGGCAGTCAGCGTTTTTCCGAGGTGGCCGCCTTCAACTTTCACCCGCAACACGTCGGCGAACCGGGAAGCGGACAAGACCAGTTACTTTACCCCCAGGGCCTGCGTGCCGTCGGCGACCGGTTGTATGTGAGCTTCCCGTCCCTGGGCGCTTCGTCGGATACGCGGTCCGCGATGGCCGGGCTGTACGAATTTGCGATCCCCAGCCATCTGCAAGGCCTGACAGGACCGCCGATGCTTCCCTTGCGTATTTGGCACCTACCGCAGCAAAGTGGTCGCCATCTGGAGGGATTTGACTTTGTGCCCGGCCGCGAAGACGAAATCTACCTCTCGCAATCGAACGGCCGCCTGCTCGAACGCCTGCGACTGGAGGGGCTTGCCGTCCCTGTCGACGGCCATGGTCTGTCAACGCCAACAGACCATTGGACGGCGACGACGGACGAGGCACTCGCGTCGCCGGATTTCCGATTTGAATCAGCGTTTCATCCCCCCTTGCGATCTTCTACCCCCATCGTTGCCGTTCATCGTCAGCGGAGCGACAACGCCGGAAACACGCGGTTGCCGGCCGATCGACATGCCAACGTCGATGATCTGCCCGCATTGGTTCCCGCGGCCGAGGCCATGGGACAACCTCAACGTCGGCGAGTTCAAACCTGCGATCATGCTCGGAATGACGCCGTCAGCGGGGTGGATCGGTTGTTCGCGAACGATGCTCTGCTTCAATCGGCGCTCAACCATCCAGGCAGCGCGATACGCTGACGAGTGCGGCGTCAAATCTCAGCATTCGGGTTGGTGAAGACGGTTGCGGCGGCTTCCAGCCACGGTCGACTGGGGCAAGATGCCCCAGCCACGGCGAGCGCACCCAAAAATTGAAACTTGACGAAGCATCAGGCGAGATCATCCTGAGTCCAACGGCCATCGACCAATCGCCACGCGCGGCTGGCGTTCTTGTCCTGCAAGATTGCCGGCAAACGATCGGGACGCACCTGGTCATAGCTCGTCAGTTTTCCAAACCGCAGCAGCGATGCGGGAACGCCCACGGCGGTGAAGCCTGGATGACCGGTCGCCGGATACGGTCCCCCATGGTTCATCGCGGCGCTCACGGCCACTCCGGTCGGCATCTTGTCGTTGAGCAAGCGACCGACTCTCGGAGTCAGCTCGGCAGCGACCAGCGGATAGAAGTCGTCATCGCCGCCCACGGTATCGCTGTAAATGCAGCCGGTGAGATTGCCCTCCAAGTGACCGAGGACCGCGCACAGCTGGTGCACGTCGGCGGCGACGATCACCAACGCGGCGTTGCCGAAGGCTTCCGTTTGAAACCCTGCAGGGTCGACCAGAAAATCGCTGCCCGAGGCCAACAGCAGTGTATTGGCGTAGGCACACCGGCCCGTTTCCGGTTCGCCACCACCGACCAACCGTCGAGCCCCCAACGCGCAAAGCTTCCGCACGCTGGCCGACAGGCTGCTGGCAACCGCCGGTGACAACAGCGTGCCCGCCGCTGTGGAAGCAAACCGTTGCTGGACGGCGTCGATGAAGGCGTCGGTCTCTTGCCCTTCGAGCAACAGCACCAGCCCCGGATTGGTGCAAAACTGTCCGCTTCCCATCAAGACACTGGTCAGAAATTCGTCGACGATCTGCCCGCTCCGCTCGACCAGGGCCCCGGGCAGAATCACGACAGGATTGACACTGGAGAGTTCCAGATAGATCGGCTTTCCCGCCTTGTCCGCGGCCGCTTTCAGTGCCAGGCCTGCGGCGCGGCTGCCCGTATACCCCGTCGCGCCCACCCGCGGATCGGCGACCAGTCGTTCGCCATCCGCGTGAGCCGTGCGATAGATCAGCTGCACGGTGCCGGGAGGCAACCCGGTATCCTCAACCGCGGCGGCCGCCTGCTCGGCAAACAGGCGGGTCGTTTCCGGGTGCGAGCTGTTGGCCTTACCAATTACCGGGTTACCAGCCGCAATGGCCGCGGCGAAGTCGCCGCCAGATACGCTGCCGAAGGCGAACGGAAAGTTATTGGGACCGAAGACACAAATCGGTCCCAACGGCTCATAGCAGGATCGCAGGCCCGGCGGCCGTATCGATCGTGGGCCAGGCCCAACTTCCGCTGCGGCAGGCCGCGGCCGCGGCCCGCAACTGATTGCTCGTGCGAGGTAATTCAACGTCAGCGAGACGGGGGCTGCGGGCCAGCCCGGTTTCGCGAAACGCCGACTCGACCAGTGTGTCCCGGGCCGCCTCGATGCGGTCGGCATAGCGTTCTAAGAATTGGGCGATCTGGTCTCTCGGCACGCTTCTCAGTGCACGCGCGGCATGCACGGCCGCGTCGAGCGCCGCGTCGCAGTCATCCCAACGACTCACCGGGAAATCGATACCGATTTCCTGATTGCAGTTGGGATCGGTCGCCCGAAACGTCTGCTCGTAATTCGCCTCGCGCCAGCAGCCGCCAATCAGCACGGGACGTACGGTGGAAGTGGCCGTGGACATGATGGGTTTCCTCACGGTCAGCCTGAAACTCAGCCCTGCACAATTGGATTCGATAACGTCCCTACTCCGGAGATCGAAATGTGAACGACATCTCCTGGATGCAACGTGAAATCGGACGTCGGTACAATTCCGGTGCCCGTCATCAGAAAGGCCCCGTGCGGGAAGCTGTTGTCTCTTCCCAGCCATTGCACGAGGTCCTGAAACGAGCGGGCCATTTGGCTGGCCGAGGTCCGTTGGTCAAACACGGTGGCTCCGGCCCGTTCAATCTTCAGATCAATGTCGATTTCGGAGAGCGGGGGTAGCGATGCATGGAGTGTGATCCAGGGGCCAAGGCCGGCACATTGGTCGTAACACTTGGCTTGGGGCAGATAGAGCGGATTCTCCCCTTCGATATCGCGCGAACTCATGTCGTTGCCGACCGTCAATCCTACGATCCGTAGCGTTGGCGAAAGGACCAGCGTGACTTCCGGTTCGGGCACGTTCCAGGTGGCGTCGCGGCGAATCCTCAGCGGCTGGCGATGTCCGCGGACGCGATGCGGGGTGGCCTTGAAGAATAACTCGGGGCGTTCTGCCTTGTACACGCGATCGTAGCACGACGCCGCCGCCGCGGACTCTTCCATGCGGGCCGACTGACTTCGCTGGTAAGTCACCCCGGCGGCCCAGACCTCTTGCTGGTCGATGGGTGGCAGCCAGCGTATCGAATCGTCGATCCGGAGCGGTCGGCCCTGCGGAAGAGATGCGACGGCGGCCAACGGATCGTCCGCCGCCAGCAGATCGGCCAGGGAATCAAACGATGTTCCCAGATCAAGGGGAATCAGCCGGTCGCCAGCAACCCGTCCCACGCGGACCGCAGCGGAATGATCCATGAATTTCGTTACGTTCATGAACGTGAGGATATCGCATTCCGTCCGGTTCGGGGAGCCTGAGGAACTGGGTCAACGCGTTGCGCCGTTGTTCAACCGGCGCGTGGGTCCTGAAATGGAGAGTAGACCCGTAGCCCGGACGTGAGATCAGCTTCCAGCCTGTCAATCGTCTTGCGATTGGCCCCCGGCCAATCATCGCTGCCTCGCCTCCAACCGGGGCCCGCCACAGTGACACTAAAGACAAGACAGGCTGGAAGCCTGTCCCACGGCTCGCCTACCAACGGTGAAAGGCGGGGTGCCCTTCTTCCACGGCGACGAAGGTGGCTCGACAACTGGCCGTCACCTCGCCGTCAACCTGCAGCTCTCCCAAGGAGACCGCCGAGCGACGCCCAAGACGCTCAATCACCCCCACCAGCTTGAGCGTCGCGCCGAGTGGTGTGGGCCTGAGCATGCGCACGGTCAGCTCCGCAGTGACCGTCGAAGGCAACCGCTGCAGGCCGTCCCGCTGCAGCAGGAAATAGGCGGCCGTCCAGTTGCAGTGGCAATCGAGCAGCGTGCTCAGAATGCCGCCGTTGAGGACTCCTGGAAAGGCATGGTGGTACGGCTGGCCCCGCCAATGCGCGACCAGCGTCTCCCCCTCGACATAACTCCGCAATTGCAACCCCGACGCATTTGCCGGGCCGCACCCAAAGCAGATGCTCTGCGGTGCGTAACGCTCCTGCAAGCTCGGTCCTTGCTCCACCGGGGGACTCCTTGTCGGTTCCGCATTTTCGTCGGCCGCGCCGTCGTTATAAGCCTCGCGCGAACGGGCGGCAAGTCCGTCGTGCCGCCACGCCGTTCCCTCGCGCGACCGCAACTTCAAGCCCGCAGGGCCAGCACCCATTCGATGACGTCTTCGAAGCCTTCCTGGCGAACCGTGCTGATCCGCCACACCGGTCGTCGGTCACCTACCGCGCCGCGCAACTGGCCTTCCGTGGCATCCGCGCCCGGCAGGTCGCTTTTATTGACGACGAAGCAGGCCGCGAGTTCCATGATGCCCGACTTCGAAAACTGAATTGCATCACCACTTGCCGGCATCAGCACCAGCAGAAGATGTTCCGTCAGTTCGCGCACGCCCGCGTCGATTTGCCCGCTGCCGACCGTCTCGATGATGACGTAGTCGAATCCAAAACGGCTGATGGCTTCGACAATCTCACGGCACCGCGGAGCCAGTCCGCCCGTCAGGCCGCGGGAGGCCAGGCTGCGCACGAACAAATCCGCATCCGCCGCCGCCCGCATCATACGGATGCGATCCCCGAGCAGGGCGCCGCCCGTCAGGGGGCTGCTCGGATCCACCGCCACGACGGCCACCCGCTGACCGTGGCTTCGCAATTGCTGTGCCAGCCGCGCGATGAAGGAACTCTTGCCCACGCCCGGCGCCCCGGTCACACCGAGCAATGTGGCCGGTCGCGGTGCCGGACACGCCGCCTGCCACGCTTCGCCGCGCTGGATGGCGGTCAAACCGCGGGCCAACCGCCGCAAGTCTGTCGCGGCACCCGGGTCCGCCATGGCATCCGGGTCCGCGGGCGGCGGCGTCTGCGCCAGCCGCCGGCGCTCGGCCGTCAACGCGCGGATCCGGTCCACAATCGTGTCGACCGACGATCCCGGATTGAAGATCGCAGCGACGCCCAAGTCCAACAGACGCGAATGATCGGCCGCCGGGATAATGCCTCCCAACACGATCGGAATGTCCTCAATGTCCAGTTCGCGGCGGAGCCGGACCAGTTGCGGTAGCAACGTCATATGAGCAGCTGACAACAGGCTGACACCGACGACGTCGACATCCTCCTGCAGCACCGCCTGCATCGTGCCCGCGCACGTTTGCCACAGACCGGTGTAGATGACCTCCAGACCGTGGTCGCGGAAGGCGCGGGCCAGCACCTTGACGCCGCGGTCGTGCCCGTCCAGTCCAATTTTGGCGAGCAGCACGCGGGGGGAAAATTCTTTCTGGGATTCACCGCCTACCATTCGGGTCCACCGTCATAGCTGCCGAAGACATTGCCGAGGGTCTGCACCATCTCGCCAAGCGTGGCGTCCGACCGGGCGGCCGTGATCAGCGCCGGCATCACATTGCGTCCCGCCAGGGCGTCCGCCCGCAGCGCTTCCAGGGCCGCCGCATGTGGCTGCGGATCCCTCGCTGTGCGCAGTTGTTTCAGCCGCTCGACGTGCGCGGTTTCGACGTCGGCGGACACCGTCAGCGTCTCGATCGAGGCGGGTTGGTCATCGACAAAGTCGGTCACGCCAACAATCTTGCGTTCGCCCTCCGCGACGCGCCGATGCTCGGCGACCGCCGATTCCGCGATGCGGCGGCGAAAATAGCCCCGTTCCAGGGCGGGCAGCACGCCGCCCAGCGAGTCAATCTCGTCCAAAATGGCGAGCATCCGGACTTCCATATCGTTGGTCAGGCGTTCGACGAAATAGCTGCCTCCCAGCGGATCGACCGTCTGGGTCACGTTCGTTTCGTAGGCGAGGATTTGCTGGGTCCGCAAAGCGATCTTGGCGGCTTCCTCCGACGGAAGGGCCAGGGTCTCATCCATGCTGTTGGTGTGCAGCGACTGGGTCCCGGCCAGCACCGCGGCCAGCGCCTGGTAGGCGACGCGCACCACGTTGTTGATCGGTTGCTGCTCGGTCAGCGTCACGCCGGCCGTCTGGCAGTGCATCCGCAGCCGCAGGCTGCGCTCGTCGCGGGCCCCGTAGCGATCACGCAGCAGCCGAGCCCAGATGCGCCGCGCCGCCCGCAACTTGGCAATCTCCTCGAACAGATCGTTGTGGACGTCGAAGAAGAAGCTCAAGCGGGGCGCAAAGCGATCGATGTCGATTCCCCGCTCCAGGGTTCGCTCCACATAGGTCAGACCGTCGGCCAGCGTAAACGCCGCCTCCTCGGCGGCCGTCGAGCCCGCTTCGCGGATATGGTAACCGCTGATGCTGACCGTATTCCATTGCGGCATGTGTTCCGTGCAGTACTCGATCGTATCAATCACGAGCTTGACGCTCGGCTCAGGCGGATACACATACTCGTTCTGTGCATGAAACTCCTTGAGGATATCGTTCTGCAATGTGCCTCGCAGACTTGCGAGGGACACGCCTTGCTCTTGAGCCACGGCAATGTAAAAGGCGAGCAGGATGGCGGCAGGCCCATTGATGGTCATGCTGGTCGAGACCTCGCCCAGGGGAATCCCGGCAAACAGCTCCCGCATGTCGGCCAGCGTGGATACGGCGACGCCACATTTGCCGACCTCGCCCAGCGCCAGCGGGTCATCGCTGTCGCGGCCCATCAACGTGGGCAGGTCAAAGGCCGTGCTCAGGCCCGTTTGACCGTGTGCGAGCAAATATCGAAAACGGCGATTCGTATCGGCCGGGCTGCCGAAGCCGGCAAACTGCCGCATCGTCCACAACCGCTGCTGATACATGGCCGCGTGGACGCCGCGGGTATAAGGGAAGTCGCCGGGCGCACCCAAGTCCGTCGCGGGATCGAAATCGGCCAGGTCGGACGCGTCGACGTAGGGTCGGGCCGGAGCGTCACGAAGCCCGGGAGACAAGTCGCCGGATCTTTGGGGTTGGTTCATGATGGATACAGGGTCTGCCGGTGCATGCCGCAAAACTCGGAACAAGTTGCGGCGCTGGCCCCGTTTTCAATCGGGGCGGTCTGATTGTCAAGCCGACAGCGAATTGGCGCGACCCGGGCCGTTGGCCAGAGGCCCCGTAGGCAGCCGAGCTCGCACGAGCCTGGAAGTGACGACCATCAACCCCCAAAGTCTGCCCGAGCACGGGGGCCGCCGGGCGCCGCAAACGGGCACATTTCGAGTAGGCTATGGTCGCGTCGCGGATCCGCCTCTTCTCTTTCGGCACCACAACATCCATGACTGATTCACTTGACGGCCCGTCCAGAGAGCCTCCGCTGGTGAACCCCACGCTCCGCGACAGGTGTTCACAGGCCGTCGCCCTGTTCCTGCCCGGCATCTTTCTGCTTGGGTTCAACATTGGCACGGGCAGCGTCACTGCCATGGCCAAGGCTGGGGCCACCTACGGGATGTCTCTCTTGTGGACGATCGTTGCCTCCTGCCTGGCGACGTTCTTCATGATCAGTGTCTATGGCCACTACACCCTGGTCACGGGTGAAACGGCGCTGCAGGCGTTCCGCAAGCATATCCATCCAGCCGTGGGCATCTTCTTTATCGTCGCCCTGACGGCAGGGGTCAGCGGGAGCGTCATGGGCGTGATGGGGATCGTGGCGGATATTTGCTGCGAGTGGTCAAAAACAATGGTCGACGGCGGAATCAGCCCCATCTATTTCGCCGCCTTTTTTATCTCGCTTGTCTATTGGATTTTCTGGAATGGCACGACACAATTTTTCCAACGCAGCCTCGCGGTCATTGTGGCCGTCATGTCGGCGTGTTTCGTGCTCAACTTTCTCCTGCTGATGCCGCCGCCGGTCGACATCGTACAGGGATTGATCCCTACCCTGCCGGAGGTCCCGGCGGATCAAGGCCGAGGCCCATTCCTGGTCATCGCCTCGATGGTCGGCACCACCGTATTCTCAGGGCTATTCGTCATCCGGACGACCTTGGTCAAGGAGGCGGGCTGGACTCTGCGTGACCTCCAGCAGCAACGGAATGACGCACTGCTTTCCGCCGCGATGATGTTCGTGATCAGCGGATCGATCATGGCATCGGCGGCCGGCACGTTATATGTCGCCCGAGTTGGCCTGGAGCGGGCGTCGCAGATGATCGAGTTGCTGGAGCCTTTGGCGGGCCCGCTCGCGACTTCGATTTTCGCCGTGGGCATCATCGCGGCGGGCGTATCATCACAGTTCCCAAACGTCCTGATGCTGCCTTGGTTGCTATGCGACTACAACCAGTCGGAACGGGACATGACGTTGCCCAGATATCGCGTGATGGTATTGATCATCTCGCTCCTGGGCTTCGTCGTGCCGGTGTTCCAGGCGCCACCGGTATTTGTGATGATCGCGTCACAGGCGTTCAACGCGGTGATCCTGCCGGCCACCGTGGCCTGCATCCTCTATCTGGGGAACCAGCCTGACTTGATGGGCGACCACAAGCATGCGCGCATCACCAATCTCATTCTGATCGCGATCCTGCTGTTTTCCCTAACCACCGCCATGATGGGAATTCAGGGTGTTTGGCGGCTGATCGCCACTCCATGACGCCAGTGCCGCACCAATCATCTTCTCAGTCAACTCGTTCGCCCTATGACCTCCGTGCCCTCGGTGAACTCTGTGGCTCCTACCCAAAATCATGCCACTGAGGCCACCGAGCTCATAGAGAGTTTCGCTTGACGCCATCACTTTGGCCAAGTCGCGTTGGCAACACGGGGGATTCCGCTTTTTGGGCCGTGCTCCTGGGCTTTATCACATGATTGTCTGCGTTGGCGGGATAGGAATCGGCTAGGGAAGCAGATCGCAGTGGCGGGTCCTGACACCCTAATTGCCATGGCGTTTGATCAGCGAGACAAGGAACGCTTTACCGTTTAGACGCAGAAGAATTTCGAAAAACCCTTGATTTCCGGGATTGAATAAATAATCATGAAGCGAATTCAGCAGTCAGAATTGTCGTCACAAACCAAATGAAAGGCCGAGCTCTAATGAAAAGACTCATACTTCTCTGTTTGGCAGCCATCATGGCACCCGCGATGGCACCCGCTCAAGTCATCGTCGATGACAGTTGGGCAGACGCAGATCGAGCCAACACGGGCCCTCTCCAGGCGGATTGGTGGTCGTCAAGTTCGACAAGCGGAAATTCAGTTGAAGTCTATACGGGCCAGATGGGATTGATTTCTGGCACCTCTGGCCGGGGGCTTCACGGCACATTTGCCCCCCAGACATTGGGGGTGGGTGAGAGTCTGGTTGCCACCATGACGTTCACGACTCCCGCCACCGTGGGTAGCGACAAGTCTTCCGCTTTCAGGTTTGCAATGATGGACTTCAACGATGCCGGGCTGGCAGCGGATTTGTCGTCCTCGTCAAGCAGTGTGAACCCACTCTACACGAATCTGCCAGGCTATATGGTGGATTTCGACGTTAACACCGATGCAACCGCGGACACCAACATGCGGAAACACCAGGACCCGAACACGACGGGTCGTTTTCTCGGCACAACAAGCGAATGGGATTCAATGAGCAGCGGGCCAGACGATGGGTACAGCTTCGCTGCGAACACGGAATACGTCGTCGTCATGTCCGTTACGCGGACCGGCGCCGACAGCTTGGATGTGTTCGGTTCGCTCAGTCAGGGTGCGAGCCTGTTGTCCAGTCACACCGCAACGGACGCGAGCGCCATCGCTAATAATTTCGGCATGTTCGGGATTTGGGTGAACAGCAATGTGTTCGGCAACACGACATCTGCTGGCGAACTGGAGGACAACGGGATCACACTGTCCAACGCGAAGATCGAACGCCTCGTCGTTCCGGAACCATCCACCGCGGCACTGCTATTGATCGGCTTCCTGGCTCTCCGCCGTTCGATCAAGGGTCGTTCGTGCTGATTCGCGGAACGACACGGACCTCAGCCCTGAACAAGCCCGCTTCGGCGGGCTTTTCTTTTTCTTAGCCTGATTGGCTGGCATGGGGCGTCTGCAGCCATTCCGAAAACGGGCGGCTATGCGACCGGACCTGGTGCCCATGCGGCAATTTGCTCCTCCGCCATCCGCTTGAGAGCCACGCGGTCGACTTTGCCGGTGGCGTTCAGCGGCATTTCAGGAAGGACGACAATCTCCTCCGGCGCTTTATAGCCGACTCGCTCACGGGCGAAGCGGATCAACTCCGCGCTGCTGGGCCGCGGCGAGCCATCCCTGAGGGTCACGTAGGCCCGGACATTTTCGCCGTGCACGAGATCATGAACGCCGATGACTCCCACCGCTTCGATCGCCGCGTGCTCCTCAACGGCTGCTTCCACTTCTTGCGGGCAGATATTCGAACCGTCGTGAATGATGATCTGCTTCTTGCGGCCACAAAACCAGAGGTAGCCGTCCTCGTCGACTCGCATCACATCGCCCGTGTCGAGCCAACCGTTAACGATGGTCTCGGCGGTGGCCTCCCGATTGCCCCAATAACCAACCGTATTGGCCGGCGAGCTAATCCACAGCCTCCCTTGCGTGCCGACCGGGACTTCGGCGCCCCAATCATCACGCAGCGACATTTGATATCCCGGACAGAGGGTGCCAATCGAGCCCAGTCGGTTTTCGCCCGACGGCGGATTGACCGTCGCCAGGCCGATCTCGGACATGCCGTAGCTCTCGTCGATCGGAAAGCCGGCCATGGCGGTGAACTCGCGTTCCAATTCTGGGGCGACCTTGTCGCCTCCCGACACGCACAGTCGAATCGACGAGAAATCCGCCGCGGTGGCATCATGGTCGCGAAGCAGCGTGAGCAATGCTGCCGGCAGCATCCAGAGCACCGTGGGACGAAACTGCTCCAAGAGCGGCAACATCTCGGGGCCGTCGCTGCCGCGCGGGATGACGACGCGTGCGCCCGCAGCCAGCGAGGCCAATCCGAACAGTGAACCGCCGATATGCGAAAACGACGCGCCCGGCAGAAACGTGTCGGCGTCGGTAATCTTCATGCCTGTGATGGAACCGACCATCATCCAGCCGAACGTTCGCAACGTATGGGTCACCCCTTTGGGCTTGCCGGTGCTGCCCGAGGTAAAGTAGATGAACGCCGGCCCATCGGGATCGGGCGTGGGGAGTTGGGCATTGGTTTGCGGTTGGGCGACCAGCTCTTCGTAATGCGGTCCGCGGCCGTCGTCGGCCTTGTATCGAATCACGCCTTTGGGCAGTTGTTTGCCGAACGTGCTGGCGGCCACGTCGGCGTCGCGCTCGCCGTGATGCAGCAGCAGCGAGGCACCGCTGACTTCTAAAGCATGATCGATTTCCGGCGGCATATATCGATAGTTGAGCGGCGTCGCCACCAGACCGGCCCTCAGGCACGCCAGATAGTGAACAATCAATGCCGGGCGATTGGGCATCAGCGATGCGACGCGATCGCCGGGTTCCAAGCCGAGTGCCAGGTACTGCGCCGCCAGGCGGGTGCTCATCTCGTCAAGCTCCCGCCAACTCATTTGCGTCTTGGCGGATGCCAACGCCAG
This sequence comes from uncultured Planctomycetaceae bacterium, assembly GCA_963700865.1. Taxonomy (GTDB): domain Bacteria; phylum Planctomycetota; class Planctomycetia; order Pirellulales; family Pirellulaceae; genus CAVOGJ01. The sequence continues at coordinate 471,575 of CAVOZC010000001.1, forward strand.
ATCATCGGGTTGGTTGCTTAGCCCGCGACCCAGCGGATTTCCCACTTGATCCGCGAGCGTCAGTGGCGTTCCGGCAACGGTCATCGTTCTTCCCTGTCGTTAAAACAATTATTGAAGCTTGGCAGGTTGAGAAGCCGCACGAGCAGCCGGACGCACCTGTCGCCGTTCCCCTGGGAATGGGCCCGTCGCGAAAATTCTAACTTCCGCCGGCAGCATGTGCGAACAAGCGGAATGATCCCGTTGCCGGTCAACGGGCCCGCGATGGCCGAGTCGTTGGGTGGAAACCAACTCCTCGTGCCCACGGATTCCAGGCAGCTCTTCGAAACCGACCTCAGCTGGGCGGATTTGTCTCAAGGAACTCGCATCCTGCCCTTGACTCTGTAGTATGGTACGGAGTTTACGATACCCACTGAGCCGAGGAGCCGTGCCGTGAAGACCTTGAGGATTGGTGAAGTTGCGGAACGGTCCAACGTCGGGATCGAAACGATCCGCTATTACGAGCGACAAGGGCTGCTGGCGGAACCGGATCGACGGCCTTCGGGTTACCGGCAGTATGACGAGACGGTTGTGGCACGACTTCAATTCATTCGTCGTGCGAAGGAATTGGGATTCACGCTGGCTGAGATTAAGGAGTTGCTTGGTCTATGGTTCGACGTGAACACGAAATGCGTCCACGTTCGGCAGCGTGCCGAGCAGAAGATAGCTGACATCGAAAATAAGATACGGTCACTTCAGAAGATGAAGCGGTCACTGAAGAGGATCATCGAGCAGTGTGCCAGCCGAGATGCGGTCGATGATTGTCCGCTTTGGTTGGGACTGGAAGAACCCCGCAAGAACAAGACCACCGGCCAATCTGCAGGTGGAAAAGCGAGGAAATGATGAGCCGTTTATGGGCGTCGTTTGTAGCGGTGATGGTCCTGTCGTTTTTGGTCCTTGGCTGGATCGGCACTCGCATCTATCAAGAGATGCCCCCCATTCCAGAAAAAGTGGTCACGACCGACGGGCAGACGCTCATCCGCGGCGGCGAAATCTCAGCCGGTCAGAATGTGTGGCAATCTCTAGGCGGCATGGAAGTCGGTTCTATCTGGGGACATGGTAGTTATGTCGCACCTGACTGGACTGCCGACTGGTTGCACCGAGAGTCCCTTTTCATTCTTGATCGTTGGGCGGAAACGGAACACGGCCAAAAGTTTGCTGGTCTGGACAATGAACAACAGGCCCAACTGGTTGCTCGCCTCACCAGCCTGATGCACACAAATACCTTCGATTCGAACACGCAAACGCTGACCATCGATCCGATCAGAGTCGCAGCGTTTGAGTCCAACCTTGCGCACTACACGGAAGTGTTTTCCGAAGGAAACGCGGACTATGCGATCCCTGCTGGAGCAGTGTCCGATCCAGATCGACTCCGCAAGTTGTCCTCATTTTTCTTTTGGACGGCATGGGCAGCTTCCACCGACCGCCTCGACGGCACCAGCAGCTACACGAACAATTGGCCGCACGAGCCTCTCATCGGCAATCGTCCGACGGGGGACAACATTGTCTGGACCGGCGTGAGCATCATCGTGCTGTTGGCGGGCATTTCCGCAATGGCGTGGTGGTATGCCTCCAAGCGAGGCGAAGAAGAGGAGCCAACGCCGCCAGCGTCCGATCCCCTGGCTCTCTGGGAAGCGACGCCTTCCCAGCGGGCCACGATCAAATACTTTTGGGTCGTGTCGGCGTTGATCCTTGTGCAGATGCTCCTCGGCGTCGTGACGGCCCATTACGGCGTTGAAGGGCGACGGGTTCTATGGATTTCCACTTTCCGCTTGGCTGCCGTACAGCGTAACTCGCACATGGCATGTCCAGACCGGCCTGTTCTGGATCGCCACGGCATGGTTGGCAGCCGGTCTGTTCATCGGCCCGCTCGTAAGCGACCAAGAACCCAAGGGGCAAAGACTAGGCGTAAATGTCTTATTCGGTGCATTGCTGGTTGTGGTTATTGGATCGCTCACGGGAGAGTGGTTGAGCATCCACAATAAAATGACGGATACCGTGTCATTCTATTTTGGGCACCAAGGTTACGAGTACATTGATCTGGGAAGAGTCTGGCAGATCGCCCTGATGGTCGGGCTACTGTTGTGGCTGGGATTGATGATTCGAGTCTTGCTTCCTGCACTTCGAAGAAAGGGCGAGACAAGACAACTGGTTGCCTTGCTGGTGGTAGCCACCGGTGCGATTGCTTTGTTCTATGGGGCTGGACTGACATGGGGCCAGCATTCGCACTTGTCGATGGTCGAATACTGGCGTTGGTGGGTCGTTCACCTGTGGGTGGAAGGATTCTTCGAGGTCTTCGCCACAACGGTCATCGCCTTCATCTTCATGCGACTCAATCTGATTCGACCAGGGATCGCGGCAGCGGCAGCCTTGCTCTCGGCCACGATTTTTCTGTCAGGCGGGATTATCGGCACCTGCCACCACTTGTACTTCTCGGGAACACCGACCGTGGCACTGGTGTGGGGATCGGTCTTCAGTGCTCTGGAAGTCGTACCGTTGGTGCTGGTCGGTTTCGATGCGACGGAAGAACTGCGTCGTTCAAGAACGTCACCGTGGGTGCGGCGTTACCAATGGCCAATCTACTTCTTCGTGGCCGTCGCCTTTTGGAACATGATCGGGGCGGGACTCTTCGGCTTCATGATCAACCCACCGATTGCCCTGTACTACATGCAAGGACTCAACACGACGCCGCTCCACGGGCACGCCGCTTTGTTTGGCGTGTACGGGATGCTCGGTATTGGCTTGATGCTGGTTTGTCTTCGAGTACTGATCCCGGGACGACGGTGGAAAGATGGCTTGCTGCGGTTCTCGTTCTGGTCGCTGAATGGTGGCTTGATGGCGATGTGCCTGTTGAGCCTGCTGCCGGTCGGGTTGCTGCAGACGAAGGCTTCCGTGGAGCACAGCTATTGGTACGCCCGCAGCAGCGAGTTCATGCAGACGGAACTGATGCAAACGCTGCGGTGGATGCGCGTGCCGGGAGATACCCTGTTCTTCCTGGGAGCGGTCGCACTTGTCGTCTTCGTGGCCGGTTTGAAGACGGGGCACTCATTCCGCACGGAAGAAAATGCGTCCGCAGAAGATGCGTAACAACAATCACCTCAACACGATGTCAGGAAAAACATGATGGCCGTTCAACATGCGCAACCCGGTGAAGTCGTCGATGTCCGCCCCCTGGGAGCGGCTCTTGCTGACACGAAAACGACGACTCTGTTCAAGACGGGAAGCGTCGAAGTCGTGCGGATGGTGATGTCAGCGGGCAAGAAAATTTCGGAACATGCAGCTCCTGGTGAGATTATCGTCCAATGCCTGGAAGGCAAAATCGCTTTTACGGCAATGGGAACGACCAACCACCTGGAAGCTGGTCAACTGCTTTATCTCGCCGCCGAGACACCACACTCGGTGATGTGTCGGGAGGACGGATCATTCCTGTTGACGATTTTGCTGAATCGCTGATGGATAATAGAGGGAAGACACAGACCTGGCGGACAATGGCATAGCACCTTCTCAACGATGGAATCCAGCCATCCTGGACCGAGGACGCGATGCACTCCGATCGCTGCTCCCATGATCTTTTCCGTCAGGTCGTCCGACAACTTGTCTCTGTGACCTCCGTGAACTCCGTGGCTCTGTGATCTCCGTGGCTCTTCGCCTGGGTTTTGCCACGGACGCCACCGAGAACACAGAGAGAGACGCTTGACACCCCCGTCGCGCACGTTGCCGCTTCCAGCGGACATTCATTCCGCCTTGCTTCGAGAGTGCGTTGGGAACGAAGAGGGCGTCCAAAATGTCCGGCCGCGAATGGCAACCAAATGCAAGAAACCCCGGGGAAAACGCGAAAAGTGCGTCTATCCCGAGGTTTCCTATCTTCCCAGAGTACCCCCAAGGGGAGTCGAACCCCTGTTGCCGGACTGAGAACCCGGAGTCCTAGGCCACTAGACGATGGGGGCTTGGTACTCGTTGGTAATCCTCAAATTTTGCGGGGATTGCCGCCGCTGTCAACGGCCCTGGCCGCTGTTTCTGCGACGTGCCGCCGAACGGAGCACCTCCATTGATGGAACGGCCACTCGCCATACGGCCCCTCCCTTCATCCCTCCCCACGACGGAAAAGCTACGATTGGGTCGCACGCGATCCCGAAACACCCGTTCCACCCCGGCTGACGACTTTTCATCACCAACAATAATCTGGTGGGCTGCGACCCAATCAACTTTTCCGGGGGGAGGGAAATCTCAAGTCTTTGCGCCGCGCTTCCCGGCGGGAGGGAAATCTTGGGCCTCGGTGTGATTCGACCATGAGGAAGATTGTATCGCACAACGCCTCACCTCCCTGCCCGATGGGCCGCCGCGCTAACTGCGGACGGGCGTCAGGCAACATGCGCGGACCACGAAGCGAGCCGTTACGGCTCTCGCAAACGGCGACTGAGCCGCTCTAATTCGTCAATCACCGGCTGGTCCAGAAACTCCGTCAACGTCAGGGCACTCGCCAACACATCGGCCGCCTTCTCCTTCTGACCCATCCGATCATAGGCCACGGCCTGCCAAGCCAGGCCACGCGCGCGGAGATCGTTCTGCGTCCCATCCAGCGCCGCCAACTCCTCCAGGTACACCAGCGACTTTTCCGGCTGGTCGTGCAAAATGTACCAATATGCCAACTGCTGTTTCGCCCGTAATTGCAATAAGCGATCCTTCTCACTCGCTTCCGCACCCAACGGAAAATCATCGAGCACGCTCCGCCAGCCCGCTTCCGTATCCGTCAACGTCGCATAGATGAATTGCGCCTCGGCCGATTCCTTGCGGGGCACCGTCGACGGGGCCTCGGCAGCCGCCAAGGGATTGACGGGCCGCGTACTCCAAGCCACCGTCGCTCCCAGGATGGCTGGCACCGCCCACAGCAACCACGGGGCCATCCGCGCCGCCCAGGACGGCTTGGCGGCCGACTGCAGCACATTGGCCAAGGCCTGCGTCTCGGCCAAGGAATGGTCATACCTTCCGCCCGACTCGAGTTCCGCCAGCGCCGCCAGTCCCGACTCCGCACGACCCGCCGCAATCGGCAATGATTCCAACTCGTCCAACAACGCCGCGGCATCCGCATACCGCTCCTCCGGTTTCTTGGCGAGCATCCGATGCACAATCGCACACAGCTGCTCCGGAATGTCCGGACGGTCATTCCGCAAATCAGCCGGCGGTTCCCGCAAGTGCTGCAGCGCAATGCTGAGTGACGTCTCCCCCTGAAACGGCGGACGACCGGCGAGCATCTGGAACGCCGTCACCCCCAGCGAATAAATGTCGGACCGGCTATCGAGCTTCCGACCCTCGATCTGCTCGGGACTCATATAGAGCGGCGTACCCATCGTGATGCCGACCTTCGTCAGCTCCAGACCCTCCTGATCCGGTCGACTCTGACGAGCCAGTCCGAAATCGGCTACCTTCACCTGCCCGTCACTGCCCAGCAGGATATTTTCCGGCTTGATGTCCCGATGTACGATGCCACGCAGTTCGGCCTTGCGCAGGGCCGACGCGACTTGGCGGAGAATGGCCGTCGCTTGCGACGCGTCGAGCGAAATTTCCCGATCGAGCAGTTGCTTCAAGTTGCGACCCGGCACGTACTCCTGGGCAATGAACTGCCGGCCCGCGAGCGAACCGACTTCGTAGATTTGCACGATGTTGGCGTGGACCAGCGCCGCCGCCGATTGGGCCTCGTTGCGAAACCGCCGCACGTACTCCTCGTCCCGCGCCAGTTCCGCCTTGAGCAACTTGAGCGCCACCAGCCGCTGCAGCGATTGCTGCTGCGCCAGATAGACCTCGGCCATCCCGCCCTGGCCCAGTCGCCGGATGACGTGATAGTCACCGATCGATTTGCCAACCACGGCATCTTGATTCGCCAGCTCATCCATAACGTGTTTGATTCACTCGTGCGACGCGTCGTGATTCAGGCCGATCCGAGGCCGATCCGATCCATGTCCCGCGGCACCCCGCTGGCGCTGCCCGACACCGCATCATACCGCTGGCAAACAACCCGCGGCAAATAGCCCCGACCTGGGGCGGACTTGCGCAGACAAGGATGGACGCGTTCCCTGGCGACAGGCCGCCGCGCGGAACCGATCAGGGGACCCTCCGCCGATTGGGGGAAATCGGCTCGGCTTTCTCATTCTGACACGCTGCCTTGCTTAATCCCAGTCCCGTTCCCTGCTACGATGGATGGACCGCAACACGCGCAAGGGTTTAGGGATTTCATGGTGGGATCGGCTGGCAGCCTGTGATTTGGACAAGGAATCGGTCGTAGCCGAAGTCGCCAGACTTTGAACCGTGGCACCCGAGCGGCGCACCAAATTCTGGCGAATTCGGCTACGGCGCCAACGGCGCGCGAAATCCTTGCGGCTACGGCGGGCGCGGCGTTCGCCTGGCAGGCTGGAAGCCTAACCCACGCCTGGGTCGTCATCTCAGCTGGACATCGTTCCATTATGTACGTCACGATCTGCAAAGTCGGCGCGATTCCGGAAGGCCAGGCGGCCGCCTTTCCGGTGGCAGGGCAGATCGTGGCCATCTTCCATTACGGCGGCACTTACTACGCCATCAACGATCTGTGCCCGCATATGGGCGCCTCGCTGGCCGAAGGACATATCGAGGGTGATCGCGTCACGTGCCCCTGGCACGCCTGGACATTTCGCGTCACGGATGGCACGTGGTGCGACAATCCGCGGATCAAGACCGACAGCTACCCGGTTCGCGTCGTGGGGGACGACATTCAGGTCGATCTGCCGGAGCGAACGGGTGGGTCGGAAGCGACTTGATTCGTCGCCTAACGATGCGTTGCTGGACGCATGCCAATTTCGGTCGTCGCGCCGGATACCGAGGCAAACTGCATGCGCAGCTGTGTGTTGAGCTGCTGCCGATGCACTTTCTCGCCAATCTTCGTTTCCAACGTCATGTTCTGACTCAATTCGGTATGCGTAAAACGACCCGCAGCCGCATCGAAGTAGAGGGTACCAGCATTCTGCTGTTCCTTGACGGCCACGTTCAGCCCCAACGCATTCGGACCTTGCCCAAACTCGACGCCCACCGCGACATCAATCCGTTCGAGCGGTTTGCCGTCCACGATTTGCGTGCCGCGATATGTGTAAGTCATATTCATGACGAGCAGCCCCACGGGACTCTTCGTTTGTGATTGGCCCTGCCAGGTGTCGCCGGGCTGGACGGGTGCTTCGGGGAGCACCGTGGCGGCTTGATGCAGCAGCGACTTGAGTCCCTCCTTGGAAAAGACCTCGGTCAACTGCGCCCCGGCCGGTGCCTGGGCCAGCGACGCTTTCGCGGCCGGTGACAACGTGACGTCGACAATCTCGCCGCGGTTGCTCATGGTCTGCGTGAACTCGACCCCGACCAGAGGCTGGATGTTCTGAGCCAGCGTCTTGCCCAATCCGACAGGCTCGTCCTGACTGGCACTGTCGTACTGGATCGGATCGCCACCCGGGTTTTCCATATGCATCGTCAGCCGCTGGATCGATTGCGAAATATCGGCCGTCCCGTCCGCCGCGACGCCCTGCACGTTCCAGCGCAAAACCATCCCCATATTGGCGGCCGATTTGAGTTCCGTCCCCATGATGCTCGTCATGGTTTCCGTTTCTTGCGCAAGCTGACCTGCAACGATTCACCGGGCTGCAGTTTCCAGCGGAGCAGCTTTTGCTGGGCTTGCGCGGCGGAAACGCCGGTCCCGACGAGCAGCCACATGCAGACCAACCACCGCAAATTCGTTCGTAGTACCACGGACATGGCCAACCCCCCTTGTGATTCAATAACGGCAATGGGAACGCGGTCGGGGCCTGGCTGGGTCCGTGCGATGCGTTCGTTGAGTAAAACAGGCGGGGAGTATGCCGACCGGCCCCGAACGGGTCCAGTTCAAACATGGAATCCGCTGGCACGGCAGCATTGCCGGCAACTGACGACGCAGAACGGTGGCTCAGGGCAGGTCAGCAGCCAATCGTGAAACTCCCGGCGGCGAGCGACGGGCATCGGGGTCGTGCTCGCGAGATGTCGGTCGTGGCCAGATAACGTGAAACTCCCGGCGGCAAGCGTCGGGCATCGGGGTCGCACGATCCTCATGCTTGGCCGCGGAGTACTTCCGGCGGATAGGCCAGGGATCACGCCGTCGGAATCTCGAACGACTCGCCCGGCACCAGTACGATCGGTTCGGCCGCGGTCCGCTGTCGCACCTGCTCCGCCCAGGCCTGGGGGTCCTGGGCAATCGGTGGCCAGGTGTTGTAATGGGCGGGGGCCACCCGTTGGGGCTGCAGCCATTCAATCGCTTGCAGAGAATCCGCCGGCCCCATGGTGAACAGGTCCCCGATGGGGAGCACCGCCAGGTCGAGTGGCCCCGCGGCGGCAATCAACCGCATGTCACTGAATAAAGCCGTATCGCAGGCAAAATAGAGCCGCTTGCCCGCCAGCGTCAGCAGAAATCCGCCAGGAGTGCCGCCATAGCTGCCATCGGGCAACTGCGAGCTATGAATGGCCTGCGTCAATTTGACGTGCCCCATCTCCAGCTCCGCGCCGCCACCGATATTCATGCCGATTGTGTTCTCCAGGCCATAGTTGGCTTGCAGCCACTGCGTCACCTCGAAATTCCCCACGACCTGCGCGGAGGTTCGCTTGGCGATTTCCGGTACGTCGGCGATGTGATCGAAATGCCCATGCGACACGAGGATGACATCGGCCACCAGTTCGTCCGGTTTGCACGGCGCCGTTGGCGATTCGCTCAGAAAGGGATCGAGCAGGATATGGTGGTCGCCGCTACGCATCGACCAGCCTCCATGACCGAGCCAGGTGAGTTGGATGCTCATGAGATTTTCCTTTCACGCGTGGGACAGGCTGCCAGCTTGCAATGGCCATCCATGGAACACGACGGGATCGTTGGTTCTGGGAGTGTCGACAGGCTGGATGCCTATCCCGCTCAGGCCAAATCGAGATAGCTCATCATGTGTTTCTTGTAGGCCTCGACGCCCGGCTGTCCATACGGATTGATACCGGTCAATCGCCCTTCGACCACCGTCGCCAGCATCAGCATCTGGAAGAGTTGGCCGAGCACGAATTCGTCGAGTCGAGGCAGGTGGATATCGGCCGTGGGTCGACCGTCGTCCCGATAGGCCTGATTGGTTCCGGCGATCGCGGCTTGCATCAGTTCGGGCATGGTTTTGCCGGCGATCTTATTCAGCTGGTCCTGATTCAGGGCGCTGGTCGTCATCTCGATGGGTGGTCGCGACCAGTGGTCGAGAATGACATTGGTCATCAGCTTGTCCCGCGCGCCTTCCTGATGCTGCTGGGCTCGGGAATGCAGATCGCGGGTGTTGACGACGGTCAGCGGGGTGGCTCCCTGCCCCTGTTTTCCCAGACTTTCGGCCAGCAACTGGTCGTACCAGAGCCCTACGGATTCGAGCGCCTTCGCCCAGACCGACATCACTCGCAGGTTGATCATCCGCCGATCCTCCAGCAAGTGGCAGACGCCGACGTAATCGAGGACTGCGTTCGCGCCGACCGGTGCGGTGCGAAAATGTTCGTTCATGGCGACAGCGCCTTGCAGCAAGCGTCCGACGTCCAGTCCCAGCAGGGCCGCCGGCAAAAGTCCGACGGGTGAGAGGACCGAAAAGCGACCACCGACACCAGCGGGCACCTCGTAAATATCGGGGCAACCGATCGCAGTCGCCAAGTCAAACAGCTTGCCGGAGGCGCCTGTCACGGGGACGACGCGCTCCGCCAGCAAGGCTGCTTCCGACCCGCAATGATCGCGCAGTCGCTCGAGAAAGATGCGAAACGCCGCAGCCGTTTCCAGCGTACCGCCCGACTTACTGATGACCACGATGGCCCAGGCATCATCGACGCGGGCGGCGGGTGCGTCGGAGAGCAGATCCAGCAGGCCTTGCGCGGCGTCGTTGTCGACGTTGTTCCCCTCAAAATACATGCGAGGGATGCCGCCACGCGTCTCGCGCGTCAGTTCGTTGAAGTAGGGATGGCGGCAGGCCTGCATCATCGCCTGCGCCCCCATATAGGAACCGCCAATCCCAAGCACGACGACTCGGTCCACCGACCTCTGCAGTCGTTCGGCCGTCGCCAGGATGCATCCCAATTCACTTTCCGAACCCAGCCCCTCGTATTCCGCCAGTATGTTGGCCGGCATTTGAATAAAACCTGCGTCGAGCGGCTGCAATTCTGGAGGGATTTCACCTCCCGTCTCGAACAGAGGCACGTCGATTTCCAATACCTGACGCCGGGCATCGTCCAGAACCGCGGCAATCCCCTTCAGATCCGCCGCGCGAATCCCGGTCTCCTCGATCAGGCACCCTGCATACGTATATTTGAGCAGCTCGTCTGGATTAGTCATCGCACCTCATTCCTCTCGTGTTCGACGCTCGGCCAAAAAGTCGGCGACAGACAACGTGCAAGCCGCGGAGAATCGCCCTGCGGGCGGCCGCGCATCACACAGCCACACCGTAATCGAGGATACAAAATGACCCCCACGCGCGAAAGCTGCCCACCATGGAAAGGAGCGCGTGAATTTCGTATACCAGCAGACGAACAGGTTTCCCAGACGAAGAAACGCCGAGGCCCGAACGATGGATATGCATAAACTGACGCGGATGCTGCACTCCCGCAACCAATCGAAAATTGTGATGCTGGTGGCTGACGGGCTGGGGGGCCTGCCGTTCGAGCCGGGTGGCCAAACGGAACTTGAAACGGCCCGCACGCCACATCTCGATGACTTGGCCACGCGCAGCGTCCAAGGCCTGAGCATACCGGTCGCCCTGGGGATCAGTCCCGGCAGCGGCCCCGGCCACCTGGGCTTGTTCGGCTATGACCCGCTGCAGTACGTGATCGGACGCGGGGCGCTGGAAGCGACCGGTATCGGGTTTGAATTGACCCATCAGGATGTGGCGATCCGCTGCAATTTCTGCACGCTCGACAGCGAGGGCAATATTTCTGATCGCCGGGCGGGACGGATTGCCTCAGAAGTCAGTGCCCCCATTGCCCTGCGGTTGCGCGACGTGACGATTCCGGGCGTCGAGATTTTTGTCGAGCCGGTGAAGGAGCATCGGTTCGTCGTCGTCTTTCGCGGCGAGGGACTGGGGGGCGCCGTCGAGGATACCGATCCGCAGAAGACCGGTGTGCCCCCCTTGGCACCTCAAGCACTCGATGCCGCCAGCAGGAAGACCGCGGAGATCGCCGCCGAATTCTATCGTCAGGCGCGGGAATTGTTGCGCGACGAACCGGCCGCGAATGGACTGACGATGCGAGGCTTTGCGTGCAAGCCCGACCTGCCGTCGTACGAGGAAGTCTACGGACTCCGCGCCGCCGCCATCGCCGTTTATCCGATGTACAAGGGTCTCGCGCGACTCGTGGGCATGCAAATCGTCGGTCAGCCGCAGACACTTGATGAACAGGCGGACCTGTTGGCCCAATCCTGGAAGGACTTCGATTTCTTCTTCGTGCACTTCAAGTACACCGACAGCACGGGCGAAGATGGGAACTTTGCGGCCAAGGTGGCGAAGACCGAGCAGTTTGACGCGATCCTTCCCCGCGTGCTCGCGCTCCAGCCCGATGTGCTGATCGTGACCGGAGACCATAGCACGCCCGCGTTTCTTCGCAGCCATAGTTGGCACCCCGTGCCCACCCTGCTCTATTCGAACTGCTGTCGCCCCGATGGGAGTACGGCGTTCAACGAGTCGACGGCACGGCTGGGCGGGCTGGGACACTTCGAAGCCAGGTATCTGATGCCGCTGGCCCTGGCAAATGCCGGTCGCCTGGAAAAATACGGCGCGTGATACCTGTGTCGCCGTGCAACGAACCGCGTAGCCGAACTCGCAAGCGTTTGGACGACGACCGATGCCACCCCAACACCACCAAAGCCTGGCGACTTCGGCTACGAATCGAGCGACGCCCGCGACGATGGCATCGTGCCGACAACAGGCAGGCTCCTACCCCACGGTCCGCAGCCAATCCCGCAAGCTCGACAAGTCCGCATCGGATGCGGTGCCCCTTACCAGTTCGGCGGCCAGGCGTGTCACATCGGCGGGCCGGTCGATGTCATACCAGACCGGCAGGGCGGCCCATGAGAGGCCTTGCCGATCAAGCCGCTCAGTCGTCTGGGAATACACCTCGCCGCCGCCCCAGCGGATGCCGTCGAACACCGGGGGCACTTCACGCGCCGCGCCAATCAGATAATAGCCCCCATCTTCGGCCGGACCGAGCACCACCGCCTGCCGATCGAGTTGCCGAAAGGCCCGCTCAAGATAAGCCAGCGGCACGTTGGGACTATCGGTGCCCAGCAGGACCACGCGTTGCGCTCCTTCCGCGAATGCCTGTTGGAAAAAGGCGGCCATGCGATCGCCCAGGCCACCCGAGGATTGCACCGTCAACCGCCATGCACCGCTGCCCGCGAGTTCCGCGAATTGAGAGATCGCCTCCGGCGGCGAAACGGCCACGACGCGCTGGTCTCCGAGGAAGCGCAAGCGACGTATTACCGTTTGCACACACTGCCGGTGAAACTCGGCGGCGTCCGTGGCGGTCCACCTGTCGATGAGTCGTGTCTTTACCTCGCCCGCTTGCCAGTACTTGGCGAAGACACCCAACCAACGATCGTGCCCCCGTGGCTTGATCATGGCGCCCCGCCGCGCAGCAAGCGACGCAGGAGCAGCGGATTCACCCGACCGCGAAAACGAACCTTGCCGTCAATCTCGACCACCGGCACGCACGTGTCCCAAGCCTCTCGCAGCCGGGCATCCTGATCGATATCAATGACGGTGGGTACCAGTCCATGTCGCTCGAGCAACGTTTTGGCTTCGTCGCACAAATGACAGCCTGGGCGAGTGTAGAGGATGACTTGGACGGGCATGGCATACGTGCGGCACGGCTTGGTCGCTGGTGCAGGTCAGACTACGATGAGCGCTGAAAAGGACACCATACCAAGCCGACCCGCTATGCCGAAGCTCACTACCAGGCAGTTGATCGAGGCCATCCAGCGGAGCCGACTGGTCGAACCGCAAGCCCTCAAGTCATCCCTGCTTGAGTTCCAAGCCGCCCTGGGTGGCTCGTTGCCCAGCGAGAGTGAAGCGATCGGGCGATATCTGGTCAGTACGGGCCGACTCACCGAATGGCAGTACGAGCAACTCCAACAGGGAAAATTCAAGGGCTTTTTTCTCGGCAAATATCGGCTGCTCGACCACCTCGGGAGTGGTGGCATGGGAGCGGTCTATCTGGCCGATCATCAGGCCATGCACCGACAAGTGGCGCTGAAAGTACTCCCCCCAGAGCGTGTCGGCGACCGGTCCTATCTGGAACGGTTTTATCTGGAGGCCAAAGCGGTTGCGGCGCTCGATCATCCCAACATCGTGCGGGCATTCGATGTTGACCATCAGGGAGAGACCCATTACTTGGTGCTGGAATACGTGCGGGGATCAAATCTCCAAACGATCGTCCGCGATGCCGAAAAGCCACTCGCCTTCGCCCTCATCGCTGACTATGTGGCCCAAGCTGCCCGTGGGCTGCAACACGCACACGCCGCGGGCCTGATCCATCGGGACGTCAAGCCGGCAAATTTACTCGTCGACCCGCAGGGCGTCGTCAAGGTTCTCGACCTGGGGCTGGCCCTGATGACCGACGAGACCTCCTCGATCAGCGCGGACCACCAGGAAGTGGTCCTGGGCACGGCCGATTATCTGGCGCCCGAGCAGGCCATCAATAGCCATGATGTCGATGCTCGGGCCGACATCTACAGCCTGGGCTGCACCCTCCATTTCGCGATCACTGGCCGCCCGCCGTTTCCCGACGGAACGTTGGCGCAGCGCGTCCTGGCCCACCAAACACAAACCCCTCGCGGCGTGCGCGAAATTCGTCCCGACACACCCGTCGAGCTGGCCGAGATCTGCGCACAAATGATGGCCAAGTCGCCGGCAGCGCGGATCGCCACGGCTGCCGACGTTGCCGAACGCTTGGAGCTTTGGCGGAAGAACGCCAAGGCGTTCCTGCCGGTCTCGCCGCAAGTGCCCATCATCATTCAAACCGGTAAGGAAGCATCCTTTGCCGCCGCGCCGCGTGACGCGAGCTCGGTTCCTCACGCCCCGAACATCGCCACGGGCAATCGCAGCGGCACAACAACGAATCGCGCCTCACGCCCACGCTGGCGATCGAGTGCGCGAAAGCCGCCGTGGCTGCTCTGGATCGTGTTGGTAGCCCTGACCATTGTGGCTCTGACGCTCATGTCATATCTCTTTATAAAATAACGACTTGCGCCACATATATGACATGTGTTAGTCTCTTTTCGCGACTAATTTCGGCGTTTCCATCGGGTTTCTCACTCGGCCCCCCATAAACACCCCCCCTACAGAGTGGCACGCGGCCCGATTGGGGTGGTCAATCGGGGCCGCCATAAGATGGCAACTCCTTGCCAGGTATGCACTTACGAAAACGCGCTTGAATCTCGGGGTGTCCGCGAACTAGCATGGAATTGGGACCTGGCTGGTCGCTGTCCTGGCGACTGGCACCCGGCTGGAATCGGACTCCACTTAAGCCCGCCCGTCCAGCGTTCGCGTTTTCGTATTTCCTTATGACTAAGTGAGTTACGGTGCACTCATGCGCTCCAAGCGAAAGACAACACGTCCGTTTCGAGCATCGGCCAATGCCATTGCGCTTGCCAAGTCGCACAATCGGGTCGCGCCGAGCAGCAAGAGGACGCGGGGAGCGGTACCCTTTGATCAAGGTCCGTTTATGCCCACCGAGGACTGGCATCCACCGACCGAGGTCAAGTCGACCGACTACCGCGTGCGGACTCAATATCCGGGCGAGGGATATCGACATGTCGTAACGCCGCGGGAAATTCGTGAGCGGCTGGCGGCACTGCCGTCGTGGATGCTTTTCGACCTGGACGTGGTGCAATTGAGTCGCATGACACGCAAGAAGCAGACGTTCCCTTGCTACGGCATGCAATGGGGTTCGGCCCTTTACCTTTATCCGATCGAGTCCAATCTCGTGGAGGAGTTCACAAGACCTCCCAAGCCGAGCGTCGTGATCGAATCACAGCAGTTCGGGGCAACCTGGCTGCAAGAAGGTAACATGTGGTATCTGCGGTGGACGCGGAAGAGCATCAAGGACTTTTACTTGAACAACATCCTGATCCATGAGTTGGGCCATTTGCTGGACCATCGGAACGCCAGCTACGTGGACCGAGAACGGTTCGCGGAATGGTTTGCGATGGAGTACGGTTATCGGCGGTCGCAGCGACGGCAGCGATCGCGACGCAACGAGCGGACGATTCGACGCCATCACAAGTGCTGATTGGTCGTCCTCGGCATCTTGGGAGCGGCCAGCAACGGACGCGGCACGCCGCACGTCAGGCCAGGTTTGGCGGGACCGCATCAATTTCCGGCTCTCCGGTCGGTTCGCACTTCACGCTTTCCAGCGTCGCGGGGTCGATACGGAAGACGGGCTGCAGCGTTTCGGGCGCAATGACGATGGCTCGGCCTGGCAATACCAGGATGGCCACCAGCAGGGCCCAGGCGGGAAAGACCAGTTGGGACCGGACGGGTCTGCGGCGAGCCGATCTTGGCCCCAGGATTGCCTTCAGACGGTGCCGCGTTACCTGGGCGGCGTTCATGCCTGCGCCTGCGACGATCGGCCGCAGCCGGCAACGGGACTCAATCACGTCCAACAGGCATTGGGCGTAGGCCTTGGGGGAACAATTGAGCATGGTCACGACCTCGTCGTCGCAAGCCAGTTCACATTGCAGGCTGGTCTCACGAGTTGCCAACCAGACCAGCGGATGAAACCACCATATGCCTTGGACGATGACTTTCATCAGTGCCAGGATGGTGTCTCCGCGGGCGACGTGCAGCATCTCGTGCGCCAGGATCAGCCGGATCGCGGACGCATCCTCATCCGCCACAACCGCCTCGGGCAGCACGACCACGGGTCGCCAGATTCCGACGACCGCCGGGCCGATCGAGGAGCGGAGCACCGTTACGCGGACGTGTGGCTGGCGCGTGGCCCGCCGCATCTGAGCGGCCATCCGCTCGACGGTTGGCGAACAGCCAATCGACTCGACCCGCAACGCGGTATGAAACCGCCAAGCCTGAATCAACATCGTGGCGAAGTAGACCGCAGCCCCGCACAACCAGAGACTGACGAAGGTCGGCCCCCAACCCGCGGCGAGCCAATCTGTCGCGGCCCCATTCAAACGGGAGGCCACCGAATAGGGCGAGAGAATCTCGACGTCCCGCAGCCCGACCTGACTCCAACTGAACACGCCGAGCGGACTCGACACGAGAGGAGGCACAAGGCACTTGAGCAAAACAATCACCCACAGCGCGCGGGCCACGCGGGGATGGTCACGGAGCAACGTGCGAGCCAGCAGCCAGACAATCGCGATCAACAGGCTGGTCTGCCAGCACTGGAGCCAGACGAGTTGCAGGATGTGTTGGTCGGCGAGTAGCAAAGTCATAGGAGCTCCTCCGGATCGACGGCGTCCACCAGCTGTCGCAATTCGGTCAACTCCTCCGCTGAAATGCCTCGCTCCGCAATCAGGTGCTGCAGCAGCGGCAGCGAGTTACCACCAAATAAGCGTTGCACGAAATCATCGACCGCGTCATGGACGGCCCGCGCGGCGCGACCTTGGCGCGAAACACCTTCGTGCGTCCGCGGCGCTGGGAGGAGAGATACCCCTTGGCCTCCAGCCGCGTCAGGTACGTCTGCACGGTGGTAAAATCGATTTGCCGTGCCGCCGGCAACGCGTCGTGGATCTCGCGCGCGGTGGCGCTGCCCAGCTCCCACAGGAGCCGAGCAATCTCCATTTCCGCGTTGGACATGGATGGTCGCTTCGACATCGGTGTCTCCTCTTGCCGCCTCTCTCAGGGGCGCGTGCCTGGCCCGCCATCGCAGCAGCCGATAAGCCCCTCGTCAGGGAAACGAGCCGCCGCCAGCTACGAATGTAGTTGATCCGAATAAGACAGGCAAGATTTCAAAGCCAGAAAAACGGTCGATATCGCCTCACGGCCGGGCTGGGGTCTATACTCGCTGCCAGCGAATCGATGATTCGTGCGACGTTTTCCGACGGATCGAGCCGGCCTGCTGGCCCACGGCACGATCCCGCCAGGCATCGCCCGCCCCGCCGCGGACAAAAGGACGTGTCATGATTCCACGAGGCCCCTCGCTGTGCATCGCGCTATCCCTGATCGCTTGCGGTGTCATGGGGTGCATTCCGAGGCCGACCGCCCCGCTCGGTTACCAGCCCACGGACGACGCCAAGACCGGCAGGCCGCCGGTGCTACCCAGCGGGGAGCCGAGCGATACCGCGGCGGCTCCCCCCGCCTTCAGCGTGTCCCCCCTGCCGCTTGAGTCGCCGGCAACTTCTGTGACCATGTTAGCGGACGCGGATCGAGGGGAGGCAGCTCCGGCGAAGTTTCCAACCGCCCTGCCCGACCCCAGCCTGGGACCACTCGACCGGCCGCGGGCGACGGTCACGCCACCGATGAGCGAGCGACCGCTGCTCAAGCCGGCACCCATCGAACCTCCTGCCATGGTGACGACGACAAACGCGGACCCGCTGTTGCCGCCACCTGAACTCGCCCAGCGTGATCCGCGCACCATGGCGGATGCACTGGCGGATCGACCCGTCCTCCCTCCGACCGATCCGTTGGCGACCTACGGATCTCCGAACTCGCAAGTCCCCCTGATCCCCCGGGACGTCTTCTTCGCGCCCGCCGAGCGATCGCTGCCGCGTGTCAGTCCCGATGGCAAATGGCTGAGCTTTCATCGGTTTGCGGGACGGCGCCGCCAACATCTACGTGGCCCCGATCAACGACCTGGAACGGTCGGCGGCCTGGTCGCACGAAACAACGCCTGGCATCTCGGATTATTTTTGGGCTTTCACCAGTCGTCACGTCCTCTACTTCCGTAACGAGGCAACCGGCGGCCGCCCCCATCTGATGGCTGCCAGCGGGGATACGGGCGAGGTGCGGGATTTGACGCCCATCCCTCAGGCGTCCGCCCGCCTGTTGGGAATGAGCGAACGGTTTCCCGCCGAAATTCTCGTGGGGCTGAACGACCGCCCCCCCGGCAAGCTGTTTGACATCCATCGCATCAACCTGATCACGGGCGCGCATAAACTGGAAATGGAAAACACCGGTTTTTCCCAAGCCTATGTGGATGATGACTATCAGATACGGTTGATCGAATCGGATAAAGCCGACGGTGGCCGCGAGATCCTGCGGGCCGATCCGGATGCCCCCGGGGGCTGGTCGAAATTCTGGAACCTTGGTCCAGCCGACGCCGAACGATCAGGCGTTGTGAGCTTTGGTCGTTCGGGCAACAATCTGTTTGTTCTCGACAGCGGCGACCGCAATACAACGGCGGTAAGGGCCATCGATCTTGAAACGGGGACCACCCACGTGGTGGCCGCCAACGGTCGCGCCGACGTGAGTGGACTGCTGTTGCATCCCACGAAAAAGCAGGTGGAAGCAGTCACGTTTGACACGGGACGACGCAAGTGGAAGACACTCGTGGCGACGATCGATGAGGACCTGTCCTATCTGCACGAAGTGGCCGAGGGACAGGTTGAGGTGCTTAGTCGCTCACTCGACGACAGCCTGTGGACCGTGGCCTACATCAGTGATCACGGACCGACGCAATACTATTTGTACAATCGCGAACCGCGGGCGATACGGCGGCTATTTGACAGTCATCCCCAGTGGGCCGATTTGCCATTGGTTCCCATGCAGTCGCTGACGATTCGCGCGCGCGACGATCGCCCGCTCGTGAGTTACCTGTCACTCCCTCTGGACAGCGACACCGACCGCGACGGGCGACCCGACCGGCCGCTGCCGCTGGTGCTGTATGTTCACGGAGGGCCTTGGGCGCGCGACGTCTGGGGCGTCCATCCGGTCCACCAATTTCTGGCCAATCGCGGCTATGCGGTCCTCGGCGTGAACTATCGCGGCTCCACCGGCTTTGGCAAGGATTTCCTGACGGCCGCCGACGGGGAATGGGGAGGCAAGATGCAGGATGACTTGATCGACGCGGTGCGGTTCGCTGTCACGGAGGGGATCGCGGACGAGCAACGGGTCGGCATCATGGGTGGGGACTATGGCGGCTATGCCAGCCTGATGGGTGTGGCCCTGGCGCCCGAGACATTCGCCTGCGGTGTCGACATCGTGGGTCCCACCCAATTGGTGACGCTGTTGGAAAATCCACCACCCTCCTGGAGTGAACTGCGACGCCCCCTTTCACGGCTTGTCGGCGATATCACATCCGCGGCAGGTCGCGAGCGATTGCTGGCCCGCTCTCCTATTTCGTATGCCGACCGCATCTCACGTCCGTTGCTCATCGGCCAGGGGGCTCGCGACGCACAGACGCGACGCGGCGATACGGAGCAAATCGTGGCCAGCCTGCAACGACGAGGGGTTCCCGTCACGTACCTGGTGTATCCCGATGAAGGACATGGCTTTGCCAATCGCGAGAATCGGCTGTCGTTCTACGCGGCCACGGAAGGCTTTCTGGCCGAACAACTCGGCGGCAGGTGTCAACCGATCGACGACGCACTCCGTGCCAGTAGCGTCCAGGTTCAAGCCGGATTGCTGCGCGGCGCGGGGTCGAATTGAACGCGTGGGCGGCCGCCGCGGTCAGTCTTCCGCCGAATTTAGTTGCCCCAGCAATTCGGTGATGGCCGCCGCCGCATCGGGCGCATCACTCACCGCCGATTGGACCGCCACTCGTCGGCAGCCGACCCGCATCAGCCGCGGAAGGTTTTCCGTCGTGATGCCGCCGATCGCGAAGGCCGGCAGTCCGATCTCGGCGTATACCGACCGGACCAGCTCGACCCCGGCCAGCCTGTCAAACGACTTGGTGGGGGACGCGAACGTGGGACCGACGCCGATGTAGTCGGCGCCGTCGAGGACGGCCTGCCGAGCCTGCGCGAGGTTGTGTGTCGAGACGCCCACGAGGGGCGCTTCCCCTACGATCTGCCGGACGGCATGCACCGGCAACTCGTCCTGTCCCACATGGACGCCGTCCGCGTGGGCCGCCGCGGCCACATCGGCCCGATCATTCATGATGAACAGCGTGTCGTGACCGGCCGTGATGTCACGGGCGATACGGGCTCGGCCCAGCAAGTCGCGGTCACTCAGATGCTTGTCTCGCAATTGGAGCAGGTGGACGCCGGCAGCCACCAGTCTTTTTATCCGTTCCGCGAACGCGAAGGCATCGGTCCCCCCGTCCACGAGCACGTAGAGGCGGGCGACACGCAGCCGCTCCCGGCTCGTTGCGGCAATGTGAACGGCCCGCTGCAATGTGTAAAGCCGGTAGCGTGACTGTTCAAACTCCTCCGCCAGCGAGGGGGCTAGTGACTTCGAGGCCTCCGCGAGCGAGCGGAGCGCCTCCTGCGAACGGGCAAAGTTCGCCGCCAGGATCGCCCCGAGGTCCGGGCGGTGCGCCTCCCGCGCGGTTCGAATGTCGGTGCCGACGTCCTGCAACGTTTCACGCGAACGTAGCCGCTCGACGGGGGAGACTTGCTCCGCGGCCCGTGCCACTGCATGCCGCAGTCGTTTCAATTCGGCCGTTAAGAATGCGTCGTCCTGGCCAAACCGTACGCCGTCCTCAAGGACCCGCAGCCCCTCAAGGCAACGATTGGCGGCGGCGTCAAACATACGAAGCAAGGCGGTGCGGTCTTCCATCGGGGGCATACCAGGGGAGCGGTCAGGGGGCCAAGCGCACAATTCGCGTAAATTTGCCACGTTCGCGTGTGGACGGATATTCTATGGGCCAGCACCGGGCGAGCCGAGTGTCCTGGACACTTCACCAGCCCCATCGCCGAACGTAACTCCAATGCTGGTATTTACTTGGCTTGCGACGGTTGTACCGGAGGCGTAGAATTGCCGACGTCGAGGCTGGATACCGATTGCGCGCTTATGGAGTCGCTCGATGGAACGCTGGGGTCGGATTGCGCCCGGTATATTAAGTCTGTGGCCTGGCCTGCCGCAGTTGTGGCGTTTCGGCAGCATATGGGGACTGATCCAGGCGCTCGGTTTCGCCATGCTGCTGCAGCTGACGGTTTTTACAACGCTGATTTGGCCGGAAACGATCAGTCCCGTTTCGCGGGGCGTGGTATGGTTCTGTGTGCTGGGGTTCTGGCTGCTGTTCGCCGCACCCGGATGCGGGCACGCCCTGGCCGTCCTGTGGGGGCAAGCGGCGTCGGTCGATCGTGAACACTTGTTTCGCTCGGGCCAAAGGGAATACTTAAGAGGGAACTGGTTGTCGGCAGAGCGGCTGCTGCGGCAGTCGCTGGATATGGATGCCGGCGATGTCGAGGCGCGGTTGACGTTAAGCAGCCTTTATCGGCGGATCGGTCGTGTGGGCGAGGCCCGACAACAACTCGATCGGCTAATCGAATCGTACGGCTCGGAAAAGTGGAGTTTTGAGATTGGACAGGAGCGGACACGGATCAGCGAGATGATCCGCCAAGCCCCCTTGCGTCGGAACGACGGAGCGGTCGCCGACTCGGGAATGTCCCTGGATTCGGCAATTGAGGCAGCGTAATCGGCAGTGTAAAAAACGGGGAGCGGCGAATTCGCATCGCCCGACCTGTCATCTGGACAACATCGGCACATCATCGTGGGGGAAAGGCGCCAGCCTGTGGTGCTCCCGCGAGACAACCTGCCGTCGCCCGGCCGCGGCCAGCGACGGAGGTATTCGGGAGAACTTGAATGTACGAACGCTTCACAGATCGAGCTCGCAAGGTCATGCAGTTGGCCAACCAGGAAGCTCAACGATTCAACCATGAGTACATTGGCACCGAACACATCCTGCTCGGTCTTGTCAAGGAAGGCAGCGGTGTGGCCGCCAACGTCCTTAAAAATCTGGACGTCGATCTTCGCAAGATCCGCTTAGAGGTCGAGAAGTTGGTACAGAGTGGCCCCGAAATGGTCACGATGGGCAAACTGCCGCAGACGCCTCGAGCCAAGAAGGTCATCGAATACTCGATGGAGGAAGCTCGACAGCTGAACCACAATTATGTCGGCACCGAGCACATACTGCTGGGATTGCTGCGTGAACAGGAAGGCGTGGCGGCACAAGTCCTGATGAATCTGGGCCTGAAGCTGGAAGAAGTCCGCGACGAAGTCCTCAACCTGCTGGGTCACGGCCTGGAGGGTGAAGGGGGCGAACGGGGCGGTCGTGAAGCCATGTCATCCGAGGGGGGCCCGACGGCGAAGGGCGGCAAGTCCAAAACGCCCGCCCTCGACAGCTTTGGTCGCGACCTGACGGAACTGGCCAAGCAAAACAAACTCGATCCGGTCATCGGCCGCGAACGCGAGATCGAGCGAGCCATCCAGATCCTCTGTCGTCGTACCAAGAACAACCCCGTGCTGCTGGGCGAAGCGGGCGTCGGCAAGACGGCGATCGTCGAGGGGTTTGCGCAACGCGTCGTCAACGGCTCGGTTCCCGAACTGCTGGCGGATAAGCGAATCGTCGTACTCGACCTGGCAATGATGGTGGCCGGCACGAAGTACCGCGGCCAGTTCGAGGAACGCATCAAGGCCGTGATGAATGAAGTCCGTCGCGCCCGCAACACGATTCTCTTCATTGACGAATTGCATACGCTGGTCGGTGCCGGTGGCGCTGAGGGCGCGATCGACGCCGCCAATGTGCTGAAACCGGCCCTGGCGCGGGGCGAAATTCAATGCATCGGCGCCACGACGCTCGACGAGTATCGCAAGTACATCGAGAAGGATAGTGCGCTCGATCGTCGGTTCCAGCTGATCATGGTCGATCCGGCCACGAAGGAAGAAGCGGTGGCCATTCTCAAAGGACTCCGCGATCGCTACGAGGAACACCATCGCGTGCAAATCACCGATGATGCGATCGAAGCCGCTGTCGAAATGTCCAGCCGTTACATCACGGGCCGCTGCCTGCCGGACAAGGCGATCGATGTGATTGACGAATCAGGTGCTCGGGTCCGGCTGCGGACGATGACTCGTCCACCCGATCTCAAGGAGATTGACGAGGAGGTCGAACGGCTGAACAAGGATAAGGAAGAAGCGGTCGCGAACCAGGACTTCGAAAAGGCCGCCGCATTGCGGGACCAGGCGGATAAGCTGCGCAAGAAAAAGGACACCATCACGAAGGAATGGCGAGACAAATCACGCGAGACCGATGGGGTCGTGGACGAAGAAGTGATCGCCGAAGTCATCTCGAAGATGACCGGCGTGCCACTGACACGTCTGACGACCGAAGACAGCATGCGGTTGATGCAGATGGAAAACGATCTGCACAAGAAGGTCATCAGCCAGCACGAAGCCATCACGGCGATTTCCAAAGCCGTACGTCGTTCGCGCAGCGGTTTGAAGGACCCCAAGCGCCCCATGGGCTCGTTCATCTTCGCCGGTCCGACCGGCGTCGGTAAGACGCTGCTGGCCAAGGCCTTGGCCGAGTTCATGTTCGGCGATGAAGAGGCCCTGATTCAGATCGACATGTCGGAGTACATGGAGAAGCACAACGTCAGCCGCTTGATCGGCGCCACCCCCGGCTATGTGGGCTACGAAGAAGGGGGACAGCTGACTGAAAAGATCCGCCGACGTCCCTACGCGGTCGTGCTGCTCGACGAAATCGAAAAGGCGCATCCCGATGTCTTCAACATGTTGCTCCAGGTCATGGAAGAAGGCCGGCTGACCGACAGCTTCGGCCGTAATGTCGACTTCCGCAACGTGATCTTGATCATGACCACGAATGCGGGCGCCGAAGCGATCAAGAACGAGTCGAAGTTTGGCTTTGATCGCCCGACCGAGGATGCGAACTACGCGGACATGAAGGAACGCGTTATGGACCGCATCGAACGTGTCTTCCGACCCGAATTCCTCAATCGACTCGACGATACGATCATCTTCCGGCACCTCACCAATGAGGACTTGCAGGAAGTCGTCGACCTCGAATTGAGCAAGGTGAAGGAGCGACTCGCGGAGCGCGGTCTGGTGCTGACGCTCAGCGAAGAGGCCAAACAGTTCCTCATCAAGAAGGGCTCGAATCTCGACTACGGGGCACGCCCGCTGCGACGAGCCATCGAGAATTTTGTCGAAGATCCACTTTCCGAAGAACTGTTGAAGGGCGAGTTCGTCGGTAAGGACTTGATCACCGTGGACATCGTCAAGGATGATGAAGGCAAGTTCAAGCGACTGGCCTTCGTCGGAAGCGTCGACAAATCGAAGCCCGAGCCGGTGGCCGCGACCTCGGGTAAGGGTGAAAAGACCGAATAGGCGGTGACTGGCAGGTGCAGCGCCGCCGTCTCGGCGGCGTTTCCCGTCACTAACGGAAAGCGCGCCATGCCGCCAGCGAGCGGGCACGCCGGGGCCACGCCAGATCGGACCGCCCGCCTCGCGGCCGGGACGGCCACGCGACCAGCTTCGTAGCCGCCGCCCTACCGTTGTGGAATCACGAAATTGAAACCCGCCTCACACCACTCCTGGATCTGCGCAGCGGGAATCACCTCGACATGTCCGTCCAGGTACAAGTAATTCGCACTCTTGCCCCCGTGACGCTCGACGGCGACTTCGCGGGCGACCGTCTCGAACACAATCCCGGCCGTGATGTTGGCCTGGCTGAACCACGTGAAGGAATGCACGTGGTCCACCTCGGCCGACGACGCCGATTCCAATACGGCAATCGTCTTGGACGTGGCCTTGATCTTATCCAGGTCGTCGACAGCGCCGGGAATATGCTCGTGTTCAAACTCGCCCGGTTCATCCGCGGCCGCTAGATAGCCGTTGAGCACATAACTGGAGCCTTCCTCAGCGCGGCGAATATCGCGAAGGGGGTCATCGGGACACAGCCGCATCTCGTCGACGTTCTCCATGTAAGGAGCCAGGCTGTAAATCCACGAATGGTGATGCTCTTCTTCGGCTTCATCCTCGTGGTGCTCATGGACCTCTGGAAAATGGCCCTGGTGCGCGCCAGCGTAATTATGCAGCGCGAGTCCGACCTGCCGCATGCGGTTGATGCACTGCGTGCGCCGTGCGGCCTCGCGTGCCGCCTGCACCGCTGGCAGCAGAAGGGCCACCAGGAGGCCAATGATCGCGATGACCACCAAAAGTTCCACCAATGTAAAACCGTCCCGCGGCACGACCGTTGTGCGGCGGACGGGAGATATCCCATGCATCGTAGTGTTCCTCGTCCGATAAGCAAATTTCCCGCCGTCGAGTCGGTAGGTCCCTCGTCAACGGCCCGGCGGCGGCACCCATCGGCGCGGAGTGGCGCCATGTCGCCGCGTGGTCACGAGGCTCTGGGGGGCGGCCCGCGGGGAGCCGACACCCGCTGCCAGGCGGGTTGCACGGGCTCGGTGGAACAGACTCCCATCCGCTCCGCGGTTAAAGGAGTCGACAACGGGGCCATAAGGGATGGCGGCCCAGACTGCTTGGCCGTGGCCAACAGGTCACAGAAGACACAACGTTCGCCCGAGGCGATCAGCGGTGCCGTACTATCCGCGGGTCGGGAATGGGAATGACAGCAGCAACAGTCCGCACGCTCCGCCGCGGCATGGACGGTCGCTGAGGCGGACAGCCAGTGCATCCCCTGCCCCAGAACGGCAGGCGAGGCAAAGACCAGCAGCAGGCAGGTGGCCAGGCGACGCTGAAGGATTGCAGTCCACATGCGGGAACGTGGGGCTTAGGACGCGAGGGACGAAAGACAACGTGTCTCCCTTCCGTGGACAAATGCGTTAACGGGGACGCACCACGCTGATGGGCAAGCCGATCCGACGTCCTTGACCGGCAGGCTGAGCAGCCGGCGGAAGTACTGTCAATTATTTGTAGCGACGGGATTTCCGGCAAATCACGGGCGGTGGTTAGGAACAGGGACGGACTCCTTCGCGGCCGGGACGGCCACGCTACCACTTTTCCTCCACGGCCACGCCACATCTCCCATTCCACCCAGCTTTCACCACCGTCAATCTTTCCTCAAGCCGCAACTTCCTCGCGTCGACATGTATAGACATGTGTGACCGTCGCGCGGTCGGTCGCGTCGGTAGTCGGTCCATCCATCGCGTCACCCACGGGTTTCCGCATGAGTTCATCCATCCTTCCCACGCCCGAACGAAGGCGCCGTTCCCCGCTGACCGGGCTGTACGACTGGGTTGCCGATTGGGGCGACGTGACCATCGACTCGATCGCGACCGTCGGCGAGATGGCTCAGTTCACCAGCCGTACGCTGACCTGGCTCTTCACGCGGCTCCCCCGACGCGAGACGCTGCTGCCGGCGCTTTATGATGTGGGCGTCCTCAGCCTGCCGGTGGTGGCGCTGACGGGCACGTTTATCGGGATGGTGCTGGCCGTGCAGAGCTTTTCGCAGTTTCAAAAGCTGGGCATGGAGACGCAGTTGGGGGCAGTGATCAACTACGCCTTGGTGCGCGAATTGGGTCCGGTGCTGGCGGCCACGATGCTGGCGGGCCGCGTCGGCAGCAGCATCGCGGCTCAACTGGGATCGATGCGGGTCACCGAGCAGATCGACGCCTTGTCGAGCATGGGGGTAAATCCGATTCAGTACCTGGTAGTTCCCCGCTTTCTGGCCTGCTTTCTGATGATCCCGACCCTGACCGTAATGGGAGATTTCATGGGAATCATTGGCGGATACTTTTTCAGCGTGCTCGTGTTGAACATCGACAAGCATCACTATTGGGCCAACTCGGCTTCGGTTGTGGGCACGTGGGATTTGTTCAGCGGCATCATCAAGAGTTTTGCTTTCGGCGGCGCGATCGCGCTTGTCAGTTGCTACCGTGGGTTTACCTGTGGGGCGGTGCCGAAGGGGTGGCTCGTGCCACGATTGCGTCTTTTGTCTATTCGTTCGTCCTCATTCTGGCCATTGACCTGGTGCTCAATTTGATGCTCGATGCATTTTACAACGCCGTGTGGCCGACGTCGGCGACGATCCTCTAACCGCACGGCCAGCGACCGCAATTCCCACATTTTTCTTCATCTGTCAGATCATGAATACCCGCAGCAGCGATCCAACGACGATGCCCACACCGCGATGGGTGGCGGAAGTTCGTGACCTCGAAGTCACGTTCGCGCAACAGACGGTTTTGCGGGAAATCTCACTCGGTGTGCCGCAAGGCCAGACGCTGGCGATCATTGGCGAGAGCGGCTGCGGTAAGTCAGTATTGATGAAAACGATGATTGGCCTGATACGTCCCACCCGGGGCCGCGTCTTCTTTGATGGTGATGACCTGTCGTTGTTGTCCGAGCGTGAACTGACCAGTCACCGCATTCGCTTTGGATTCGTGTTTCAACAAGCCGCTTTGTTCGACAGCCTGACCATTGGCCAGAATGTCGCATTTCCGCTCCGCCAGCACACAAAGTTCTCCGACGCGGAAATTCACGACCGCGTGCGAGACCTGCTGGCACAAGTCGGCTTACCGGACGCCGTCGTCCGCAAGAAGCCGGCTGAAATCTCCGGGGGCATGCAGAAACGGGTCGGACTGGCACGGGCCCTGGCGATGGAGCCGGAACTGATTCTCTACGACGAACCGACCACGGGCCTGGACCCGATCATGAGTGACGTCATCAACGAATTGATCACGCGGACCAGCAAACGGGCCGATGCCTCGAGCGTGATTGTGACCCATGACATGAAATCCGCCCGCAAAGTGGCGGATCGCATCATCATGTTGCATCCCTTCGCTCGTTTGGAACCTGGCGAGTCGCAGATCATCTTCGATGGCACTCCCGACGAGCTCGACACTTGCTCCGATCGCCGCGTGCAGCAATTCATTCGGGGCGAGGCGGGGGAACGACTGATGGAACTGCGGAGGGAAGCGGCAGCGGCTAAGGCCTTTTCATAATTCGGAATCGCTGGAAATCCATGGACGATCGCGTAACACAATTTCGAGTCGGCGTGCTGGTGGTGGCCACCTGCTTGATCGCGGGGCTGCTCGTCATGCTGTTCGGCGAAATGCCGGGGGTGCTCCGCCAGCAGTACACGATCTTCGTCCGCTTTCCAGAGGCCCCAGGCGTAACCGTCGACACGCCGGTCACCAAGAGCGGCATTCTCATCGGCCGCGTCACTCAGGTCACGTTACTCGACGATCAGGACGGGGCCGTCGTCGTCACCCTCAAAGTCGATTCCCAACGGACGCTCCGCAGCAATGAAGTCTGCCGCATCAGCACGGGGAGCATCCTGGGAGATGCGGTATTGGAATTTGTGCCGCGCAGCCGCATCCGACAACCGAACGCCACGATCTATCGCGATGGGGACTATCTTGACGGCGTC
The DNA here is from genome assembly GCA_963700865.1 of uncultured Planctomycetaceae bacterium. Taxonomy (GTDB): domain Bacteria; phylum Planctomycetota; class Planctomycetia; order Pirellulales; family Pirellulaceae; genus CAVOGJ01. The sequence continues at coordinate 499,886 of CAVOZC010000001.1, forward strand.
GTCGGCAAGGACCCCTTGGCAGTGATGGAGACCGCGACTTCTGCCCTGCAGATGCTGGTCAACCTCGAGAATGATGTGCGGCAAGCGCTCGACTCGATCCAGCAAGCCGGCAGGCAGGTGGGCAGCGTCGCCGAAGGGATGAACGCCGTCGTTTCGAACAATGCGGACCAATTTCAACGGATTCTCTCCAAATCCGAGCAGGCCATGGACCGCTTTGAGTTTGCCATGACGGCCATCGATCGTTTCGTGCGAGACGACAACCTCAAGCAGAAGATCGAGGAAGCGATCAGCCAGGTGCCCGAGCTGATGACCGATGCCAGCGATGTCATGGCGGCCCTGAAAGAGTCGATTGGGACATTTCAGACCACCATGTCGTCGGTGCAAGGTTCGCTCGACTCCTTCAAGGATATCGGCACCCGCATCGACAGTCTGGGCGATAGCGTGGAATCGGTCATGGCACGCGCCAACAAGAACCTGGAAAATCTCGAAGGGCTCACCGAACCTCTGGGAGAGCGTGGTCCCATGCTGGCGGAAAAACTCGAGTCCAGCCTGGGCAAATTCGACTCGCTGCTCACCAACCTGATTTCCTTCAGCGATGCCTTGAACAACCGCGAAGGGACGATCGGTCAGCTGCTCTACAATCGAGAGATGTACGATCGGGTCAACGAAGCCGTGGAAGAAATCAATCGCCTTGCGCGGCGAGTCGGTCCCGTGGTCGATCGGCTCGAACCGATCGTGAACGATGTCCGCATCTTCACGGACAAGGTGGCTCGCGATCCGCGTCAACTGGGAGTCAAAGGCGCGCTCGATCGCCGCCAGTCCCAGACAAAATGGTAGACCGGCAACGGCCGAATGCTGTTGCGGAGATCATTTCCAGACAGCCTGGGGCGAGAATCAAGCGACGAGCGTCCGCACGCGCATCGGAGGGAGCTTCACGTTTATGGGCCACGAAGCGGCGGCCCGGCATGACTATCGGTTGGCGGCAGCCGGCACCGGCACCGTGAAGCCTTCCTGCGAGGCATTCCGCAGACCATTGGCTCGGGAAAGCAATTCCGCACTCGGGACGACTCGTTGCGGAACAAGATTGAATTGCACCTCCCGTTCGTCGCGGATTCTCACGCCCCCAGAAGTTCTCGGTCACAAAGTCGAGGGGCGGAAGCTGGTACCAGGGAGCGGCGAAGGTGTGATACGTGGTCATCGTTTCAAATTGATCTTTGACCAGACGAATTTTTCGTGTGCCGTAGTAGGTGAATTCGGTCGAGACGGGCGTCAAGCCGATTTGCTGATCATCCACATAGACCATGGCACCGGGCGGATTGCTGCGGATTGTCATGCGGCGGCGGACACAGCCCGTGGCGGACAGACAACAGAGCAGGAGCAGCAGACCGTACTGGCAGCGGATCGGCATCGTATGGCACGATGGACCTGGGGATCTCCGCGGCGGTCGGCGAATCAGCCAAAACCGTCCGTTCACGTCGTGGCTGCGGTTCATCTCACTCGTCGAGAGGGGCTCGGTCAGTCAGGGGGACGATCGGGCCCGAGTTATAAGCCAACTCGACGGGCAGCCGCCATGCCGGTCTGTGCGGCGAGGGCTGCACGGGACGACCTATCTCATGCCTGCGGTGCCAGCTAGAATAACACCGTTCCTTACGCCGTCTTGCGGCATCGCGACTGGCCACAGCATGTCTTCTCCGACCTCCGATTGGACCAAGCTCTTCGAGCACTTCGCTGAGCAGCGACATCGGTATGCGCCGGTCGAACAATCAAGACTCGTATGCGATTTCACTGGCGGCCGACTTTGACGACTGGCTACGCCGAGGGCACTTGTTCGTGATCGCCGATGGGATGGGTGCCCACGCCGCGGGTGAATTGGCCAGCAAGTTAGCCGCGGAACATGTCTCGCACATATATCGCAAACATCCCGAAGCGTCTCCGCCCGAAGCGTTGCGAGAAGCGATCCGCGAGGCGAATCAGGAAATTCATCGGCGAGGTGAGGCCAATCTCGACTTCTATAACATGGGGACCACCTGCAGCTCGCTGCTGCTGTTGCCTCAAGGTGCCATCGCCGGGCATGTGGGCGACAGCCGTGTCTATCGGCTGCGTGGGAAGCAGCTCGAACAATTGACCTTTGACCATAGCCTCGTCTGGGAGATGCGTGCGGCAGGACAACTAACCAGCAGCGAAGCGGAATCCTCGGTGCCAAAGAACGTGATCACCCGCTCGCTGGGGCCGCAAGCGAGCGTCAAGATTGACCTGGAAGGCCCGTTCCCGCTCCAGGCCGACGACACGTTTCTGCTGTGCAGCGATGGATTGACGGGTCGCGTCGACGATGCCGAGATCGCCACCATCTTGCGATTATTGAACCCTCGGGATGCGGCGACTTTCCTCATTAATCTGGCCAACCTGCGGGGCGGGCCCGACAACATTACCGTGATTGTGATTCGTGTGGCCGGCACCTCGGCGCTCTCCCAGCTACCCCCACTGCCGGCGCTCGAATTGGAGGCGACGCAGCGGCCGAGCCAGGCTTTGAATCCCGCCTGGTGGATCGGGCTGGGCGTGAGTGGCTTGTTAGCGCTGACGCTGCTTGCAGCCGGCAAAGTCCCCTGGGCCGCCCTGCCGGCCGGCGTCTTCGTCATCGTTCTGTTGGCCATCCTTTCGCAATGGTTCGATATTTTCGCCCCGGAAAGCGTGCGGCTGGGCACCGGGCGCATGTTGGGAAAGGGTCCCCACTGCCGAACGCCCGCCAAGCCGGAACGGGAATTTATCGGGCAACTGCTTAGCAATTTTCGCACGGCCCGCTCCGCCGCCGCGGCCGAGGGCTGGAAGGTCGATTGGACGGCATTTGACCAGGCATGCGGACAGGCCGAACAGGACTCGATGGCCAACCGTTTCCGCGAGGCACTGCAGGAACTGCTCACGGCCAGCGTCTGCTTGTCCGGGGTCATCAAGGAACATGCCACGGCGTGAGCCAGCCGCGGGGCCCGGGAATTCGTCTCACAACCTGGCGGCCGACCGGCATTTTGGGTGTAGGGGCGCACGCCGCAAGTTGCTAAAGTGCGGGTCGTCCCCGAGCCTCGCATCAACCGGCCCCACTTACATCATGCGGACACTCACCCGCTACGTCATCATCGAATTTTTTCGCGTCTTCCTGCTGGCCTTGTTTGGCATGACGGCCTTCATGCTGCTGGTGGGTATTGCGCGAGAGGCGGTCCGCGAAGGCCTGGGGCCCGGTCCGATCCTGCGTTTGCTGCCGTTCATCGTGCCGGATTCGATGCGCTTCTCCATTCCGGCCTCGGCCCTGCTGGCGACCTGCACCATCTTTGGACGCATGTCGGGCGAGAATGAAGTCGTGGCGGTCAAATCCCTGGGCATTTCGCCGTCGGTCCTGATGGTCCCGATCTTTTTCATCGGCTTCCTCTCCAGCCTGCTCGCGGTGTGGGTCAACGACCTGGCCGTATCCTGGGGGCGGAACGGAATGAGCCGAGTGGTTTCCGAGTCATTCGAACAGATCGCTTACGGCATGCTACGGACACAGCGTGCTTTCAGCACCGACCAGTTCTCGATTACCGTGAAAGACGTGGTCGGGACGCGGCTGATCCGACCCATGCTCTCCCTTTCCTCCACCGGCGCCACGATTACGGCGCGGGAGGCCGAACTGCGATTGAATCCCGCCAATCAAAGCCTGATTGTCTCCTTCACCGACGCGCAGTTCGACGGCGACCATGATATGGAGGGGGGCTTTGCGGGAACCGTCGAACAGGAGATTCCCCTGGGTCAACTTCGCAGCAAGGAAGGTCGCAGCGCATCCGATTTTCCCCTGCAAGAGATCCCCGCCGAACGGGCACGACAAAATCAAAAGATCAGGCGGCTGGAATATGGTCTGGCCGCGAATGCGGCACACCAATTGATCAGCGGCGACTTTGCCCAACTTTCCGGCGAAGACTGGGAAGGGCAGCAATCCCGCTTGAAAACGGAACGTTATCTGCTGAATCGGTTGCGCACCGAACCATGGCGACGCTGGTCGAACGGCTTTAGTTGCTTCTTCTTCGTCTTGATCGGGGCTCCCTGGGCCATTCAGCGTCGCAACTCGGATTTCGTCACGATCTTCTTCTTGTGCTTCATGCCGATCCTGCTGATTTACTATCCGCTGATGGCGTACGGGGTCGACCGCGCCAAGGCCGGTGCCCTGCCGCAATATGCCGTTTGGATGGGAAACGTCGGCTGCGGGCTGGTGGCCGCCTGGCTGATTCGCCGCGTGACCCGCTTTTGATCATTCGCAAGACCAGCCTGCCAGCACGTCGCCTTCGTCACAAAATCAGCGGGTGCTGTGGTCATCAATTCGGGGCCTGGGGTGGCACAGCTATCCCGGGAAAGACGCTGCGTCCCTTCCTCGTGGCCACCGAACGTGATACTCCGGCCGGCAAGTGGCGGGCATCGGGGAACGCAGCGGATCACGGTTTGGCCCGCATGATCCCCCGCGCTTGCCGCGGGGGCCTTCAGGCGGACGGGCCACGACGGAGAGGGGTGAAAAAGAGGGCAGAGCCCCCACGCTTGCCTAGGGAATTTTCAGGCTGATCGGGTAGCCTAGGTCTCCCCGTCAACACTTGAATCCAGTAAGGTGCAACGCTCATCACCACCGCACGTTTTGCGGCGAACGAAGCTGGCTTCCAACCACGGAAGACACCAGCGTGGATGCCCACAGCGAGCAACCTTATGTCCCAGCCAAATCGCCAAGCGACCCTCTCTCGCGCAAGTCCGGCAGCTTGATCAGATGGCCATCCGCGACTATCGTCTGCCTGGCATGGTGCTGATGGAAAACGCCGGCCGCGGCGTGGTCGAAACGCTACTCACGCTTGGCGTCGTGGGACGCGTCGTGATCGCTTGCGGTCGCGGCAACAATGGCGGTGACGGCCTGGTGGTGGCCCGTCATCTCGACCTGCACCGCGTACCGGTCGAGGTGTGGTTGGTCGGTCCACCCGACGGCTGGCCGGCGGACGCGGCGGTCAATCTCGACGTCGTACGGCAGAGTCGTCTTTCGCTGCGATCGTTCACGCCGGCCGACGAGCCCTCTTTTCGCGAGGCACTGCAAGCGGCCGCCTGGATCGTGGATGGGCTGCTAGGAACGGGTGCCGTCGGCTCACCGCGACCGCCCCTCGACCGTGTCATTCGCGCCATGAACGAGGCCCCCGGGAAACGACTGGCGATTGACCTGCCGAGTGGCCTGGATTGTGATACCGGTCAGGTTTCGGATCCCACGTTTCGCGCCGATCATACTTGTACCTTCGTCGCTGCCAAGCCCGGCCTGCTGATGCCGCCGGCCCAGGCCTTTGTGGGCGACATCCATGTCGTGCACATCGGGGCTCCACGCGCCTGGTGGAACAATTCCTGCCAAACTCGACGGGAGAATCGGCACCATGATCGGATCGGCACTTCCACGTCGCGCGAAACTCCGACGCGCACTGCGCAAGCATGATCTCGACAGCCTTCTTGTTACGAACCCGCATAACGTCAGTTACTTGACGGGCTTCACCGGCGAGGACAGCTATCTTCTCGTGGGAAAGCAACAGGATGTGTTGATCAGCGACGCACGTTTTGTGACGCAAATCGATGAGGAATGCGGCGACCTCGCAGTGCATATCCGACCGCGAACAGTCAGCCTGGTCGAGGCGACGGCGGAATTAGCGGCAAGCATGCGGCTGGCAAGTCTGGGTGTGGAGAAGTCTTCGATTCCGCTGGCCACCTATCTTGACCTGCAGGAGCAGCTCCAGGCCACCACGCGACCGGTACCCGGTCTCGTGGAGAAGCTCGCGCGATCAAGGATCGCGACGAGATCAAGGCAATTCGCCGGGCGATCTACCAGGCGGAACGGGCGATGGGTGTCGTCCGGGCGAGCCTCACCGGCAGCCAGACGGAGCGCGAGGTCGCCGCCAACATCGAGCACGAGATTCGCCGCTTCGGCGGTCGCGGCTGCAGCTTTGAGCCGATCGTGGCCGTTGGGGCTCGGGCAGCCCTACCGCATGCGCCTCCCACCGAGCGGCAGATGAGAGAGGCCGATTTCGTCTTGATCGACTGGGGAGCCCGTGAAGGACTGTACGTCAGCGACTTGACGAGGGTTTTTGTCACCGGTAGAATCTCGCCGAAACTCGAACGGGTGTATGAGGTTGTGTTGAAAGCACAACTTCGAGCGATCGAGACGTTAAGGCCGGGGGTCCGCATGGCGGATGTCGATCGGGCCGCCCGGTCGGTGATCGAACAGGCTGGTTTTGGGGAGCGATTCGGGCACGGATTAGGGCATGGAATCGGCTTGGCCGTTCATGAAGCACCGCGATTGGTCGACCAGAATCAGCAAGAACTCAAGCCGGGGATGGTGATCACGGTCGAGCCCGGCATCTACCTTCCTGGTTGGGGTGGTGTTCGCATCGAGGATGACGTACTCATTACGCGTGACGGACACGAAGTACTCAGCTCGCTCCCCAAATCGCTCGACTCGTCGTTGATCGGCTAGGGCCGATCCCGCATGGCAGGCCCAAGCGGGCTTCGCCAGCCGCCGGCGTCATGTTCAAATACCCGGGGCAGCAGGAGCGTAAGGAGAGCAGCGATGGGCCAGCCGGAAGGCGATATGGAACGGGAACAACAACGGGAGACCGAAATGGCGAGTTCTTCGTCGAAACGACCGGGGGATGTGTTCGATCTGGGCCGCTTGACTCAGATCATCGAACTGATGAAGGAGCATGGCCTGACCGAAGTCGATCTGCAACAAGAGAAACAAAAAATTCGGCTTGCCCGCGGCGGCATGCTCCCCATGGCCGCGGCGGCCCCTGCCCAGCCCCAGACAGCAGCGGCTTCCGCGGCGTCTCCCGTACCGCCCCAGGCCGATGCAAGCCATATCGTCACCATCACGAGCCCCATGGTCGGCACCTACTACTCGAAGCCGAATCCGGATGCGGAAAATTTTGTCAAAGTTGGCGACGCTATCGGCAGCGATACCATCGTGTGCATCATCGAAGCCATGAAGGTGTTCAACGAGATTCCAGCAGATATATCCGGCCAGATCGTGGCCGTGCTGGCCGAGAACGAGGAATCCGTTGAATTCGGTAAACCGCTCTTTAAAGTCGATACCAGCAAGTAACACGGAAAGAGATCTTGCACCCGAAATACCATGGACGATGAACAGCGGGCACCTGGGTCAGGCGAGCGCCAACGGCGGGGCGCGACGAAATCGAGAGAGACTGTCATGTACCGACGAATTTTGATCGCAAATCGCGGCGAAATCGCGCTTCGAATCATTCGCGCGTGCCACGAGATGGGTATCGAAGCCGTCGCTGTCTTCAGCGAAGCGGATCGCGATAGCGCTTACCTTCGCCTGGCCGACGAGGCCATCTGCATTGGTCCCGCCAAGGCATCGAACAGCTACCTGAAAATCGACCGGGTGATCAGCGCGGCCGAAATCGGGAATGTGGAAGCCATCCACCCTGGTTATGGTTTTCTTGCCGAGAACGCCCGCTTCAATGAGATCTGCCGCAGCTGCAATATCGACTTCATCGGCCCCTCCCCCCAGGCCATGGAGCGACTGGGAAATAAAGACAAGGCCCGTCAGCTGGCGCGAGAAGCCAATGTCCCTGTCGTCCCCGGCAGCGATGGCATACTCACCAGTGAGGAACAGGCACTCTCCGTCGCCAAAGAGATCGGTTTTCCTGTTCTCATCAAGGCGGTCGCCGGCGGTGGTGGTAAGGGCATGCGGATCGCTTCGAACCAGAACAACTTGCGACAGGCTTATCACCAAGCGCGCAACGAAGCGGAAGCCGCCTTTGGCAATCCCGACGTCTATATCGAAAAGCTGATCGAACGACCGCGACACGTCGAGGTGCAGATCATCGCGGACCACTTCGGCAAGGTCCTCCATTTATGGGAACGCGACTGCTCCACGCAGCGCCGACATCAGAAACTGATTGAGGAGAGCCCCGCTCCCAATTTCCCCGCAGACCGCCGACGGGAAATATGCGAGGCCGCGGTCAGACTTATTTCCGCGGCGGATTACACCAACGCCGGCACGGTCGAGTTCATTGTCGATCAGGAAAACAACTTCTATTTCATCGAAGTCAACGCCCGTATTCAGGTCGAACATCCGGTGACCGAAGCCGTCACGGGGATCGACCTGATCAAGGCTCAGATTGCCGTGGCCGCCGGCCAACCACTCCCGTACGAACAAGCCGACATTGTCACGCGGGGCTGCGCCATCGAATGTCGCATCAACGCGGAGGACCCCACGGCCAATTTCCGTCCCAGCCCGGGCGAAATTACACACTTCTTCCCACCCGGCGGACCGGGCGTACGGTTCGATTCGCACGTCTATACCGGCTACCACGTCCCGCCCCATTACGATTCGATGATCGGCAAACTCATCGTACACCAGCCGACCAGGGAACTGGCCATTGTCTGTATGCTGAGGGCCCTGCACGAAATGCAAGTCACCGGTATTGCCACCACCGCCGCCTTTCATGAACAGCTTCTCAGGGATGCCGCCTTCGTGGGTGGCACGATGGACACGAAATACGTCGAGCGAATGCTTGAATCGTAAGCGGACACCCGCTTTCGATCGCTCGGCACGTTGACAATCCGCTAAGGTCGCCCCTTGGTTAGGTAGGAATCTAACGAACGCCCCCCCATGACGCTCCCAGCGTCGGCAGGAGATATACGATGAACCAGACGTCGATTCAGAAAGTCGCCATATTGTTTGCTGGCGGGCCCGCACCCGCCGCCAATGCCGTCATTTCCACCGCTGCCGTTTCCTTCCTGCGAAACAAAATCAAGGTGGTGGGGATTATGCACGGTTATTCCGCCCTGCAGCAGTTTGGACCCGATCGACCGCTGGAACCGGGAAAAGACTATGTCGAAATGACCCACAAGTTGCTCCGCCGCACGCGGAATGCCCAAGGCATCATCATCGGCACCGCGCGGGTCAATCCTGGCAAGGATATCTCCGAACCATCTCATCTGGATGATCCCGAACGCGTCGCTCCGCTGCGGCGGACCTACGATGCGCTCTGTTCCCTCGGCGTCGACGCCGTCGTGTCGATCGGCGGTGATGACACGCTGAAGACCGCCAACAAATTTAAGCTGTTCCAGGAAAAACTGCCGGCCGAGGCGAAGCGGATTCCGATCGTCCATCTCCCCAAAACGATCGATAACGACTACACCGGCATCGATTTCACCTTTGGCTACTTTACCGCCGTGGGGACGCTGGGCGATGAAATCCGCAACCTGCTGCACGATGCCGAGGCCAATCGGGCGTATTTTCTGGCCGAGACCATGGGCCGCTCGGCCGGCTGGTTGGCCTATGGTGCCGCGATCGCCGGCGAGGCCAGCCTCGTGATCAGCGTGGAGGACGTCGCCGGAGAAAACGAAGCGAGCGAAGAATTCAAGGATGTGTCGGGCGAGACCCAAACCCGTCGCGTCATGAACGTTGACCATGTCATCGAACAGATCGTGAACATGATGGTCGTCCGCGAAGACGAAGGCAAGGACTACGGCGTGATCGTGATTGCCGAAGGACTCGCGGAACTACTTCCCATGTCCTACCTGGAAGGCATCCCGCGCGACGACCATGGTCACATCTCGATCTCGCACGTCAATCTATGTCGCGTCTTTGCCCGCTTGATCCAGGATAAATATCGGCAAGTCACCGGCAGAAAGCGAAAAGTCACCGGCCTGCAACTGGGTTATGAATCACGCTGTGCCAAACCCCATGCCTTTGACGTCATGCTCGGTAGCCAGCTCGGCGTCGGCGCCTACCGCTCGCTGATCGAAGAAGGCCTCGATGGCGTGATGGTCTCGATCGTCGGGCAACTTGAATTGAGGTACGTCAAGTTCGAGGAACTGGTCGATCCGGAGACGCTGGTCACGAAAGTCCGCTATATCGAACGCGGCAGCGACTTCCACCGCCTGGCCCGCTTCCTCGAAACACACGTCAACGAGTAAGTCGTCTGACGTCTCCCGTGGCAAAGAACAGATACCTGCCGCCGCGGCACAATCGGCAGTAACCTGCTTTCCTTCGCCCTGCGAGGAACTCGCGGACGCTCACGCCGCGCACCGCGCGACCTGCTCGCCGCTGACAACGTGCAGGTCGAGTTGCGGGTAAGGGATGGCAATTCCGGCCAGGTCCAGCGCATCCTTGGCCGCAGCCGTCGCCCTTTGGCGAACGTCCCAATAACTCTTGGGCTGGCACCACAACCGCAACTGCCAATTGACGGACGAGGCGCCCAGCTCCAGCAGGAATGCCTGCGGCGCCGGTTTTGTGACGACCCCCGGGATAACGGCCAGGGCATCGTCCAACACGCGCCGTGTGTGACGGATGTCCGCGTCATAGGCCACGCCAACGTTGACCTCCACACGCCGCACTTCATTGCGTGTGTTGTTCTCGATCACCGATCCAAAGACCTGACCATTGGGCACGATAAAATGGCGGTTATCGGGTGAATTCAACCGCGTCGTGAACAGGTCGATTTCATCCACCGTCCCCTCAACACCGGCCACCTTGATGTAATCGTTGACACGAAAGGGCCGGAACACGAGCAGCATCACGCCCGCGGCGAAATTCGACAACGTTCCCTGCAGGGCAATGCCGATGGCGAAACCGCCGGCCGCGAGTACGGCCGCGAAACTGGATACGTCAAACCCGAAACGGCTGAGGACGCCCAGCAAGATCAAGATCATCGTGCCATTGGTCGTCATCCTGCCCGCAAACTTACCTAGCGTCAGGTCGACGCGCGTGGAGACGAACTGGCCGACAAGTCGGCCCAGAAATGATGCGAACATGTAGCCGGCGACCACGATTGCCAGGGCCACGGCCGCCGGTACCAGGTAGACGGCAAAGGCCCGGGTCAGCGCCTGGGGATTCCCGCCGATCGCGCTGACAAACGTGTCCTTGACGTCATGCACGACTTCCGGCTTCACAATCGGCTTTTCCACGATCGGCCAGGGCGAAGCGGGCTTGGCCGCTTCTTCCGCCCACGCCAATGAGGCGCTTGCCGCGACAAGCCATCCGATCAAGACCCAACCGTTACCTCGCTGACCCATTCGCGTCACACCCGACTCCTTTCATGGCGATCACCTGCCCCGTCTCTCCGGGGTTCGTGGGATGCTAGTCGATCCAGCCTCACCGATGGAAGAGGAACGGCCAGCTCATGGAGAACGCCACCCGCCCAGCCTGGCGGCATGGTCAAGCAATGGAGCCGCGCGTCATGCCCGCGTCAAGTCGCTGACAGCGGCCGTAAACGGCAACCTCCCGCTCCATCATCATGGGTCGAGATCGCGCATGGCACCGTCGATGGCTCGATTGACATCGTCTTCATCAAGCTCCATCTTCAAGGCGATGACGGCGAGCATTCTCTTTTCCGCCTCGTGGACGACCCCGTCGGCCCCCATCATCCGGACCGCCTCGCTCAACATCTCAATCCGCTCGGATTTGAGCGGCGGGACGTGAATCTCCACGTCATCGCCGCCCGCTTCCTGCAGGACGGCTTGAAAATCGTCGGCAGTCAGCCCCCACATCACGGCGCGATCGCTCAGCAGCTGAATCTCGTCGACCGTCAAGCCACCATCGGCAGCCGCCATCGCGAGCATGGTTTTAAGAAGATCAATGCTGGCCATCGTGGGTGTCCCCTGGATTGCAAAACAGTGTGCGGCGTTCATTGTAGCCAATGGCAGCCCCTGCGGCCAAAGCCCTTGACGCCGCAGGTTGAACTCAAGCCCTCGAATGGCGTACGATTACAGTTGGTGAACGAGGATTCGTGACGACGGTTCCTCTTGTAGTCGGAAGGAGCATTTATGTTGTATACGCGGACGCGGCCAGCCGTCATGCTGGGGATGCTTGTCTTGGGCATGGCCCACTCGATTCCCGCGCAAGTCGCACCCGATGATCAGAAAACCGTCTCAGGGAGTCAACGAGCCAACATGGAAATCGCGACATTTGCCGGGGGATGCTTCTGGTGCACAGAAGCCGTCTATCAGGAAATCAAGGGGGTCGAGTCAGTGATTCCGGGATATACGGGCGGTCAACTCGCCAATCCGTCTTACGAGCAAGTCTGTTCCGGTACGACGGGGCATGCCGAGGCCGTGCAAATTGCGTTTGACCCGCAACAGGTCAGTTTTGACAAGCTGCTGGAGATTCACTGGCAAAGTCACGATCCAACGACGCTCAACCGGCAGGGCGCGGACCGGGGCACCCAGTACCGGTCGGCCGTCTTCTACCACAGCGACGAGCAAAAAAGGATTGCCGAGGAACAGAAAAAGAAACTCGACCAGTCGGGGATCTTCAGCGATCCCATCGTGACGGAGATTACGCCGGCTTCCAAATTTTATCCGGCCGAAAAATATCACATGAATTACTTTCGTTCCAACCCGAACCAGGGCTATTGCGCCATGATCATTCGCCCGAAAGTGGAGAAGATTAAAAAGCTGTTCGCCGATGACTTGAAGTCCCCGTCCCATCCCTAGTCCCCGGACGGTTTCGGCCGCGCGCTGCTGCCGCCCGCGGTGAGACATTTTACTTCCAGTCACGAGTCTCGCCATGGCCACGCCCGCCAACCCGCAATTCGCCAAATACGCCGATCGCCTGGCCGACGCCGTGCAGGCAGGATCCCTTTCCGCGGCGGCTCGTGGGAATATCGAACACTGGTTGTCGCAGTCGCATTTTTCCGACTATTGGCCAGCCATCCAGGCACATATCCGGGCCTCGCAATGGCAGACGCTCGAAGACGTGTTCTGGACGACCATCCCGTTCGGGACGGCAGGTCGCCGCGGGCGGATGTACGAATTCGGTTGCAACGCCATCAACGAGCGGACGATTGGTGAGACGATTCAGGCACTCGCCGAGTACGTGAACGATGTGTATGACGGACCCACGCCCGCCACCTGTGCGATCGCCTACGATACCCGTCATCGGTCGGACCAATTGGCGAAAGTGTGTGCTGAGATCATGGTCGCGCACGGGTTCCGCGTCTATTTTTTTGAGGGCTTTCGCAGCACCCCACTGTTGGCTACGACCGTTCGTTATAAGACGTGCGCGTGTGGAATTATGGTCAGCGCCAGCCACAACCCACCGTCGGATAACGCCGCCAAGGTCTTTTGGTCCACTGGTGGTCAGCTGCGCGACCCACACGATGCGGAAATCATTCGCCGCATGAAAAACATCACCCGTCTGAAACGCGAACCGTTCAGCCAGGCAGTGGCGGAAGGACGCATTGAATACGTGGCCGAAGAAATGGACCGCGTCTACTGCGATGCCGTCGTGGGTGAGGGATTCGGATTGGCGCAGGGGCCCCGAGACCTGCAGATTGTGTATTCCCCCCTGCATGGCGTGGGCCTGACGGCGGTACCTCCCGTCCTCCAGGCCGACCGCTTTACTTCCATGCGCGTGTTCGCTCCCCACGCCGAACCGAACGGCTGCTTTCCCCGCGTCCCCGACCAAGTAGCCAATCCGGAAAATCCGGCCGTCTTCACCGATATCATTACCGAGGCCAGAGAGGTGGCCGCCGATCTCATTCTGGCCAGTGACCCCGATGCCGATCGCCTTGGCTGCGCCGCACCGCTGCGGTTGGGTTGTAGCGATTGGCTGCCCCTCTCGGGAAATCAAATCGCGGTCCTCATCGCCGACTATGTGCTGCGCAAACGGCAGGAATCCCGCTCACTCACGCCCGAACACTTTATCATCAAGACGTTGGTGACGACCGATATGCTCAAGTCGGTCGCCGACCATTACGGCGTACGGACGATTGGCGACTGCCTGACCGGATTCAAGTGGATTGGCAGCCTCATCGATGAATGCGGTGCAGATAAATTCGTGTTCGGCGCCGAGGAAGCCCACGGGTACCTCGTCGGTACGCATGTCCGCGATAAGGATGGAGCCGTGGCGGCCATGCTGATGGCCGAGCTGGCGGCGGAAGCCAAGTCCGAGGGATTCAGCCTGCACGAGGTACTTGAGCGGCTCTACCGGCAACATGGCCTGTATCGCGAGAGGACGCTGGCCCGCACGCTACCGGGGGCCGATGGCATGCGCGAAATGCAGGCCATCATGGCGCGGCTCCGCGCCACGCCCCCTCGCGAGTTGGGCGGCTTCCCCGTGGCTCAACTGCGGGACCACGCCACGGGACGCATCACGCGTGCCGACGGCTGTCAAATCCCCTTATCAGGACCCACCGGCGATCTGGTCATCCTCGAGCTGGCGAGCCCAGGCAACTACGTCGCGGTCCGACCCTCGGGCACCGAGCCAAAGATCAAATTCTACCTATTCACGCATCTTCCACGGGAGGCGTCACAGGACCTCGACGACGCCGGCAAAACGCTCGACGCCCGCTTGGACGCCCTCCAGGCGGACGTCCTGTCGTTGGCCCACGCCGACGACTAAGTCCAAAAGCTGTACCAGAAGAGCATCCGGCGAACCGGCCCCGTGAGGGGCCCGGGTGACGAGGCCCATGTTGTCGTGGGCCCGGGAAAACGTCGTACCAGGGGCCGAAGGCTGGGCTCACCACAGGTGCCGCTCACTCCCCTTTAAACACTCACTTCCTCCGCCACCAACGCCTGGTACTGACCGGGGACCGGGATCGGATAGTTGCCCCGCACATCGGGCAAGACGGGCGGCTCGTCGTCAAAGCTGGTGAGCTGGTCGACCGGGGACACCACCGCGCCTCGCTCGAGCGCGTCCTGCATCGTGATATTGGCCCCCGAGTACGTGGCCATGCGTCCGAGAATCGCCGTCATCGTGCTCATGGCTCCATACTCGGCCTCATTGGGGATCACGCCCTTCCGCAGATCGGCGAACAGATCGTGATGTTCTTGCTGATGTCCGTTGCCGCCTCCGCTGCCATAGCGGTAGAGCGAACTTCCGTCGGGCGCGTAGAGTTGGGCGTTACTGATATTGGCCGAGCCCTTGGTACCATGCGCGAACTCGGCCACGGCATTCCAGCAGCCTTCGATATGTCGACACTGGCTGAACATTTTTGATCCATCCTCGTACGTGAACTCGACGAAATGATGATCAAAAATCTGACCGTGGTCCTTGCCGCGACGGACTTCACGACCTCCCTGTCCGTTGGCCGACACCGGAAAAGCCTGTTTCACCCAGTTGATGACATCCAGATTATGGATGTGCTGTTCGACGATATGATCGCCGCACAGCCAGTTGAAGTAGTACCAATTGCGCATCTGGTAGGCCATCTCGGTTTGCCCTTCGCTGCGGGGTCGAGTCCAGACGCCCGCGCCATTCCAATAGGCGCGTCCCAGGATAATATCTCCAATCATTCCATCCTGGATGCGTTGCACCGTTTCCCGATAAGCCGGTTCGTGGCGTCGTTGCAATCCCACGGCGACCGCGAGGGATTTTTCCTTGGCATCCCTGGCACTGGCCAGAACGCGTTTGACCCCGGCCGCATCGACGGCAACGGGCTTTTCCATGAAAACGTGCTTCCCAGCGCGTACGGCGGCCTCGAAGTGCAGCGGCCGGAATCCGGGTGGCGTGGCCAGGATGACAAGATCGATGTCGGAATCGAGGACCCGCTGATAACCATCGAAACCGACAAACTGGCGTTCGGGAGGCACGTCCAATTTGTCCTGGTGTTCGCGGGATAAGCCGCGGAGGCAAGCCTTGA
Source organism: uncultured Planctomycetaceae bacterium (assembly GCA_963700865.1). Lineage (GTDB taxonomy): Bacteria > Planctomycetota > Planctomycetia > Pirellulales > Pirellulaceae > CAVOGJ01. Next base: position 515,530 of record CAVOZC010000001.1, read on the forward strand.
GGCGATCCTCGAACGCATCGGCAACCGCGACCAGCCGCGTGGGGCCGCTCGTATTCATGGCCTCATTCGCCGCCCCGGTCCCCCGGCCGCCGCAGCCGACGAGTCCGATGCGAATGGTTTCGTCTCCGGCCGCGTGCGCCGATCGCGCCACGCTCAGCTGACCGGCTACGGCAGTGCCTGCTACGATGAGCGAGGTATCCTTGATGAACTTGCGGCGATTCTGCGACTTCGCCTGGCCTTCCTGGGGTAATGGCATGCCGATCTCCCTGAGCGATGACCTGGAGTGACCTTGAAATTGAAACGACTAGAAACACAAGTCGACCGTGATGCGCCGTGGCCGTCGCACGTCCGACGTCGCATCTTCGTTTGGTTTGCCTTGGTCCACCTTATCCCGGCAATGCCTGGGAACGGCCAAACGCAGACCTTGCAGCGCTTCCGCTACGAAAAATTCATGCTCGGTTCGCAGCTGCGAATCGTATTTTACGCCTCGGACGAACCGGTCGCAAATAAGGCGTCGGCCGCGGCCTTCGATCGAGTTGCACAATTGGATCAGAAACTGAGCAATTATCGCTCGGACAGCGAATTGATGACCGCGTTGTCGGCGCTCCACCGGGCGGGCCCTCTGCCATCCTCCCCGGGAAACGTGGTCACTGTTTCGGCCGACTTGGGACGTGTGTTGCTGGCGGCGCAGGGCTGGTACCGCCGATCGGATGGAATTTTCGATCCCACGGTGGCACCCCTCACGCGGCTTTGGAAACGGGCCATTCGCCGTGGCAGCTTGCCGTCGGCCGAGCGGTTGACGCGCGCGCGACGGCAGGTCGGCTTGGACCGCCTGTGCCTGGACGAGACGGGAAGCACGATCGGATTGAAGCCGAGCGACGACGCCGCGTTCGAACTCGATTTGGGAGGTATTGCCAAGGGTTACATCGCCGACGAGGCGTTGGCCACGTTGCGGCGATTCGATATTGATCGGGCCTTGATCGACGCGGGTGGCGACCTCGCGGTGGGCGTGGCACCGCCCGAAACGGACGGCTGGCGGATCGGCTTTGACGTGGAACGGCCGGCGCGTTCCCTGGTGGCGGGCAGCGAGCCGCTTGCGACCGGGCGGCACGAGTTGCAGTTGCAGCGTTGTGGGGTGGCTACATCCGGGGGCCGCTTTCAATCGGTGGAGATCGACGGGAAACGGTACTCGCACCTGGTGAACCCGCTGACGGGCGAGAGTGTCTCGCAACCGGCGACGGTCACGGTGATTGCGTCCACGGCAATGGATGCGGACGCGTTGGCAACATGCGTGAGCATCCTGGGCCCGGCGCGGGGCCTGGAGCTGACTTGTCTCTCATCGGCGGAGGCGCTGGTGACGCACAAAGAGCCGGAGGAGGGAGCGATGACGGCCGGTTTTCGCAAGTTTGTGGTGGGGCCGGCAGGTCGCTCAGCTCGGTTTTGGCCTTTTTCGCCAAACCAAGGCCACGTTCGCGGGCCCCCGCGCCTTGCAGGTGGAACGTGAATCGAGCAAAATAGCGGTTTCTCGGGAGAGGTGGCTGAGTGGTCGAAAGCGCGGGTTTGCTAAATCCGTGACCTGGTAACGGGTCCGCAGGTTCGAATCCTGTCCTCTCCGCTCGGGCCCGTTTTTGGGCCCGGCTGAATCGCGCTAAGTAGTTATCACACAACTACTTAGCGTTTTCTTTTCCGCGGCGGATTTTCACGCCTGGTGTCAATTTGGTGCCAATCGGGTGCACCGAAAGGACCCAACATGGGCGCGTCGTACCGCAATGCTCACCACCCAACTCATCGCCAATCCCAACGTCGAGCCGCCCCCGCCCGCCGCGAACGGATCGGAAAACGGACGGCTGCCATCCTCTCCGCGTGATTCACCGATGCGGCAGGCCTTGTCTTGGCGTAAGTGCCGCACTTCAGCACGCCTCTAAGAGCGACGAACCGCTTACTCGCCTCGTTAGACCGCAAGCCAGAGAAGAATGCCGGCTTTGAGGGTTTGGGCTCGGCAGAATCAACCGGCATGCTTCGGCGGCGTGCGCGTTTCGCCAGACATCCAATCACCACCAGGAAACGCGCACGCCGCCAGAGCCCACCGGCTTCGTTCTTGCGCAGTGGTTCGGTGTCCCTGGAGGGCTCTTCCGGCTCGCGGTCCAACGAAGCCCGTTGTACCCTACCCGACTAGGCACTTCTGTTGGGGGCGTTTATGAGTCGTCCGCTCGGCCCATTTAGAATTGCGCAGCGGCCGGACCGTCCCGATGTGTAGTTTTGCATTTTTGAAGGAAAAAGTTCTGAGTTGATGTTGGTAGCGTGTCTCATCGGCGAATTCTGGACCGCCTGCTTCAGTTGGGGTGTGTCGCCGGGCGCACACCTGGCCAAGTCACCGTAATTCCGTTGACTGCCTCGCACCTCCGCCGGAAAACATTTCGGAGCGTATGCCGGCAGCCTCTCGAATTCGACCTGCTTGAGTCAGTAGGCAGAAGCTGCATAGCCGCCACACGATGCATAACGCAAAAAACGTTATCCGTGTGAAAGACTACGTCTGGCAGTTGATTCCTAAACCAGCACCACGCCGATTCGTCGAAGCCGCATCCCACAGGTTGCGGTTATAGCGGCTTCCCGAGCCCAAGGGATCTCGGACATTGCCAATTGACGGCCATTGCAGTCACGTGGGCACGGCCAGCACCAAGAAGTCAAGATCGATGCGATTCACCTCGCGGGCGCGACACCAGTGTCCTTCCTCGCGCACTGTCAACTCATGGGCGGAGAATTCAGGCTCCGTGCCTGGACCGCACTGCGAACCGAAGGCACCGCCTCGTCAGGCTGGCTCTTTCTGGTGGGCTACGAGACTGAGGTAAATGACGGGGCGTCTATACCCGTGTGCCGCTTCCGTCGGAACGCGGCGAGCAGCCCAAGAAGCATGACCGAGACGGCTGGTTCCGGCACCAGGACGCTTCCGCCAGCAGATGTGAACTTGACGCCATTCCACAAATTAAAGTCGGACGTGTCCACGACTCCGTCAGTATTGAAATCGCCGCGACACCAGGCGGCGACACTCGTAAACTTGTTCTGGTTCCACAGGTTAAAATCGGAGGTGTCCACAAGACCATCGAGATTGGCATCCGCCGGAAGAAAAGGCGCACCACCTGTCGGACTCCCCGGTTGGGCACCGGCGAGCCGCAACCACTCGGTCACGTCGTTGGAGTTGACGACCCCATCGAAGTTCAGGTCGTATAACGAACCACCCCCGCCCGCCACGACGGCGGACGTCAGTTGGTCGACATCGTCACAGTCCAAACTGCCATCGAAGTTGAAATCCCCAGAAGTCTCTTCCTCTTCCCCGAGAATGACGAGGGGACCCCAAATAGTGCTCCCTGGCGCCGCAAATGCAAAATTAACGGCCATCTCGACCGTAGAGTTCAGATAGCCGACGCCAAAGTCGCTCCGCTCCAGACCAGGCGTAATCTGCAACAAGTCAATCGGACTCGAAGAGATCGGCAAAAACGAACCACCTGACGTTATCCCGTTTAGGGAGACCATGCCGTCGAAGTATGCACTCTGCCAAGCAAGTCCGTTATCAATATCAAACACTGGCAAAAATTGCGTCACTGGTTGAAAACTTGGCACCAGAATTTGCAAGGCGATCATTCCCACGTCATCGCCACCAATCGTGACATTGTCGGACGAATCGACCATGCGATTGGCCCCGGAATTCAAGAGGGAAATGATACCGGTAAAAGGGTCGTACGTGACGACCGGCGCCAACGGAACGGCGGACCCAGGATTCGTCACAGCTCCACCGTCGTTGATCCATTGGGCCGTCGCCGCATGACCAAGGAACAGACACAACATCATTCCCAAGACCGCACCGCCACTCGTCGACCACCGGCTCATAAGACTCTCCTGAAAGGGCTCGAATTGCTCGGGCTTCACGCGTTACGGCAGCCGCCAAGATGCTGGCAATGCTCGAAGACGTACCGAAGAAGTAGCTCGCTACGTCCGCACGGCACGCGACCCAACCACACGCTCGACATCCGAACTGGTGTCGAGCGTCGGCGATGATAGCCGCCCGCATCTGGCAAAACAAGACAACGAAATTGCATGTACATTTGCACGCGAAAAATGCCAGAAAGTGAAAGATTTTCGGGCCCCTGCGGGCTGCCGGTATGCACCGCGCGTGACGGCTTGATATCGATCCGGTGCCGCTCAGCCGACGAGTACCAGGATGGGACCCGGGCGACGCCGACGATTTCAAAGCGGTGACATCCGCCACCACGTCGTCGAAGGGACCGACATGCTGCCAAGAAGCCAGTGCTTCTGCGTAATGCAGTGAGGTTGGGCTGTTGTCACTCAGCTCGCGAAGCATCTGTCCGGACTCGCGAAACAATTCGCGGGCCAGGGATGTCCAACCCGACCTGGCACAGACGGTCAAGCAGCGGGCACCCGCACTTCCGTTCACCACGGAGCCAGGATGGTCCCTTTTGCTCTCAATCGGAAGGATCGTGATGGTTGGTTGGCTTGTGGTTCACGGCAATCTTCTCGCTTCCTTTACGACTTCCTCCTTCAAGCGATTGATGGCACGTTGGATGAGCATACGAACGGCATTTTTGTTGGAGTTCAACCGCTCCGCCAGCTGATCGAGCGACTCCTGCTCTTCGAAGTAAGAGCGAATGGCTGCCTGATAGTGAGCGGGAAGCGCCTGAAGACATTTTTGCACCGTATGCCACCGGCGTTCGAGTTCCTCGGCGGATGCGGTCGCTATGTCGCCAGCGAACCGGCCGACCGCACGCGACCGTTGCCAGAATTCGCGAGAATCAAGTTCATCCAGCGGCAATTCCAACTCGGGGTTTCGACGATCAGCGAACCGATACTTACGCCGATCCCGGATGACATTTCTTACGATCGTGGCGAGCCAGGATTCGAACTCGGCGAGACTGCGGCAATCAAACCACTCGGCGTTCTTACCGACGCGAACCATCGATTCCTGAACCGCGGAAGAAATGACAGCGTCTCCGAGTTCTCGTTTTTCCAACTCGCGGGCCGCCAGCAAACGGAGCGAGTCTCGATACAGGCTGGCCAGTTCCAGTAACGAACCGGTTTGCCGCTCGGCTGCCGCGTCGAAAAGCTGCTGAGCCAGCTCGCGATCGTGAGGCTGAAGCGATCGTCCCACGGAAAACAGCCCTTGATGGCAGACGGAAAGGCGATGCCGGATTCCCGGATCGACGGCGAATCAACAAACGGGGCGGATCGACGTTTGAATGAGCCGCTCCCGAATTTTAGTTACCGTTTGCCGCTACCAGAAGTCCCGACGCGCGAATCTCGAAATTCGGCTGGAGAAGCCTTGCCGGCGCGATTTTCCCGCCAATTCGGGCAGACATGGGGCCGGCGGGCCGTTGCGCGGCAGCGGTTCGGGCCCCGAAGAATCTTTCGAAAAATCCCGTTTTGTGCGTGCAAACCGCTAAGCAATTTCGTTGTCTCACGGCCCGTGCTTGCCAGCTGGCAACGGTACGATATCCTGCAACTCACGACGATCGCTTCTTGAACCCCATCGCTTCTCACTGATGGCTTGTGCCAGAGGAGCAATAACGTAAGCGACCGTTGCTTGCCACCTCTTGTTTGGGAACCTAAGGACGCCTTGGGCGAGGATGCCCAAGGCGTCGTCCCCTTGCTCCTCCGCTTCGACGCCTTCTTCCGACGTCCGTGCTCCTAGGATTCCGACTCGGCCAACTTCTGAGGCGGTCATCGGAAGTGGCCACGCGATCGAACTCCCGCCACGTCCGTGGAGGACGGTGCTCTCCATCGCCCATCCGTGCCTGAAGCGTTCAGCAGCTGTCGAACTGGTTGCGATCACTGACCGTTTGGCGTAAAACGTCACCCGCCAGATTTCCATCGATGTCCCGTTCCATTTGGCAACTCGCGACTCAACACGAGCTAACCATGCGCTGATCTCGCTGGATTTCAGTCGACCGATTGTCTGAAGGGTCGGGCCAAGTTTTCCCCAAGGGTGCGGACATGCCAACTCCACGTCCGTCGAAACAGGGTGCGGGTGTCTCGCTTGATCAACAGCGGCGTATTGATCAGGCCTGCGACCGTTTTGAATCCGCCTTGATCGCGGGGCACCAACCGGTCATCGAGCAATTTCTCGCCGAGCTGGAAGACATTCCTCGGCCGCCTGTACTTCATCACCTGCTCGACGGCGAAATCGACTACCGGTTGCGGCAGGGGATACCGGTCGATGGCAACGGCTGGGTCTGGCAAGCGGCCTTCATCGCGACTAAAGTAAAAACTTGAGGGCGTGATCTCTCGTCGATCGTCTTTCGCACTCGTGATGTCATGTGAAGTCTCAGGTAGATTGAGTCAATAGTTTTCGAAGCGAAACGATGGCAACACGAATCGAGCCTCAAGACGGCGAACTTGCTGGCCAGCTCTTTGCGGCCGCCCAAGACAGGCGGGACCAAGCATTGGTCCCGCTGGCAAATCTTTACCGCGACTCGCTGCGAGCCCTGGCGACCCGCGAGTTGGGAAAGCACAAGCTGGGGGCCGCCTGTGTTTCGTCGGTCATCCAACGGGCCATCAAACGCCTGAAAACCGAAGTCGCACGTGCCATGAGAACGCTGTCGTGAGTTGCGATAAGCCAACAGGCAACCATCCGTCCGGTTGGAACTCGCGGCTGATCGCGAGGGCCCAGGAAAGTCTGGCTGCACACGATGCCGCAGACACCGGCGAGCAAGTCTTTGCCGATACCGACCAGTGGCAGTCGTTTTCCAGGATAGTTTCGGAGGTTTGGGAGTCGATCATCCCAGCGGATTCACTGGCAAGTGACGGGCCTCCCAAAACGATCAAGGCGTCGATTGAATCGTTATCCGGAAAGCGATTGGGACCCTATGAGATTATCGAAGCGGTTGGCCATGGCGGCTTTGGCATCGTTTTCCGGGCACGGGATCGACGACTGCAGCGGGATGTTGCACTGAAGATTCCTCGCCCGGAATGGGTGACTCACGCAGACACCGTGAAGCGGTTCCTCGAAGAGGCGCGGCTGGCCGCCGTGCTGCGGCACCCGGGGATCGTACAGGTCTTTGAAGCGCGGCAAGTCGGGCCGGTCGTTTACATCGCGAGCGAGTTCTGCGAGGGGCCAAGCCTTACGCGACTGGCTCAACTCCCATCCGTCTCTCGGACCGCGAGACGCCGCCACGCTGATCGCGGACGTTGCGGACGCTGTTGGATTTGCCCATTCGCAGGGTGTCGTGCACCAAGACTTGAAGACGGCCAATGTCCTGCTCGACCATCGCGGCGGCGACACCTCCGAATCATTTGCACCGCGGATCACCGACTTTGGACTCTCGTTCCGGGTCGAGGAACCGCTGGACTCCCATGGGCGACTTGTCGGCGGCACACCCGCCTACATGGCGCCGGAACAGCGGGATGGTCGAATCGAGTCCATCGGCCCCGCGACCGATGTGTACGCCTTGGGGATTGTGCTGCGGCAGCTGATCGGCCTTTCGCAAGCGGTGCGCGACGGTCGGCCTGCGCCCGTTGATCTTTGTCCGCCTGATCTTTCGGCAATCATCGACTGCTGCTCGCATGACGAACCGGAGCAGCGGTACCGGAATGGTTGGGATCTTCGTGATGACCTGCGGCGCTTTTTGCTTGGGGATCCTGTGCGGGCGAGACCCCTTTCAGCCCGCGAATCGATTGCTCGCTGGATTCGACGGCGACCGGTGCTGGCGGGCCTTGCCGCCACGCTGTTCGTGACCGTAATTCTATCGATCTTGGGACTTACCAGTCTGCTTGGTCGCGAGCGCCACTTGCGGCAAGTCGCCGATCGGCGGCAGCAGGAAGCGGAAGACAGTTGTCGATACAATGCTGACCAAATTCGTCCATCAATCGATGATAACGGACGTGAAACTGACTGACGAGCAGGCGACGCTCCTCGAGCAAGCGGTACGGTTCTATGAGAATCTTTCGGATGAACTCCCGTCCGATGATCGTCGACGCCACAAGGTGAGCGTCGCTTTGCATCGCCTGAGCGAGATTCATGCCTGGCGAGGCAACAAAGAAAAGGCGATTGAAATTCGCCGACGAGGACTCGACATTTTGGAGGATCTTGTCGCCAAATACCCGGACAACTCCGAGTACCGATACGACGACTTCTACAACAGCAATGCCGTCGCCGACCTTTATTCTGGGTTAGATCGCCATGACCAGGCTGTGCAATATCGCGAGCGAGCCGGGCGACATATTGGCATTTTGGTAGCTTCGGAGCCGACGAACGCGATCTATCGAGATGCGCTGATTACCTATGAAATGGGAAAGCTTGAATTGTGGGGCCACTTGGGACAGCATGATCGCCAGCGGCAATTGATCCCCAAATTGGAAGATCGGATTCGCCAGGTGCTCGATCACGAGCCTGACAATCTCGATGCCTTGCGCCAGCTAGGAAATGTGCTCAGCTTTCGCTCGGCGTTGGCGTTCCGTGGCAACGACTTGCGTGACGCTTTGGCATGTAGCGAAGAACACTTGGAGGTCTGTCGGCGAGTCGCGGCCAGGGAGCCTAAGAACTGGCAATTTCAGGAAAGAGTCGCCAGCGCGCTGGGGGGGCTCGCACACTTGCATCTTGAGTCGGGGGCCGTTGCGCTGGCGGAAGAAGGCTACCTGGAAGTGTTGGCGATCCTCGAGCCGATGGAGGCGCGGGCAGGGCCTGATAACGGCCGGCGGTATAACATCGCGTGGGCTCGAACGTCGCTGGCCCAAATCTACGCCCGCACGGATCGACTCGCGGAATCTCGTGAGTTGTTCGATATCTCCGGTCGAATGTGGCGGGAACTCTGCGATAACCAGCCCGGGAACAAACACTGCCGATTGAGTCTTCTCGAGTGGAAGCGACTCTGCCCATTCGATGATTTGCTGCTGACGATCCCGGATAAATAAGTTGGCAACTCAGCTCCGTAAGATCCGGCTCATTCGCTATGGGATCACTTGCTGGTCGAGTCTTCGGTTGTCAACCGTTGAGGTGGTTCTACTGAAATGGCTGCATTTACTTCAGGCCAACATCACGCTCAGCCTCGAATTCCTCATTCGCTGGCGAGACAGTATAAATGGTCCACGGTGCGCAGATAAATCCGGCCGTTGGCAACCGCAGGCGTGCCCCAAGCATGCTGGTCGAGTTCATTCACCGCGACAAGCTTCAGTTCGTCGCCCGCCGCGATCACGTGGGTATTGCCATCGGCATCCATGGCAAACAGATGCTTGCCGTCACTCCAGGGTGACGCCCAAAACGGCGATGCGCCCCGGACCCGTGTTCGATATTCCAACCTCCCCGTTTCCGCATCGACGCACGTCATGATCCCCTGCCGGCGTTCGAAAAAGTAGAGGTTGCCGCCGCAGTGTGTCGGCGAGGCCATTTGGATGCCTGAGTCGTCCATCCGCCACTCCACGAAGGGGCCGTGCTTCGCGTCGTCAGGTGGAGAAATATCGCCGCTGCCGCCTGGTGTGATGCAATACAATCGGCCTCCCCCGTCATCGCGGCCGCCGCGGTTGCGAAACTCGTTGCCAACGTAGAGCCGGTCACCAATCGCCACAGGTGTCGCCGAACTCCGACCCTTGTCCATATCTAAATGCCACAACAATTCGCCTGTCGCAGGGTCATACGATCGATAGACCATTCCGCCCACGATCAATTCGTTTCTCTTGGAGTTCCGCCAAACCATGGGGCTGCTGTACTGCGAAGATTCTTCGCGCTCTACACGCCACAATTCTTCTCCCGATTTGATGGCCAGGGCTACCAGAAAAGATTTCTCTTGATTGTCGACTTGCAAGAAAACCCGGTCTTCAAAGATCGCAGGAGAACTGGCGGTTCCCCAGTCGCCCTGCATTTCATAGACGCCCAGATCCCTCTGCCAAAGCTCATTCCCATCCCGATCTAAACAGAAGACGCCATTCATGCCGAAGTAAGCAACGATACGCACTCCGTCGGTAACGGGCGTTTCGGTCGCATAGGTATTGGTGCTGTGGCGAGGAATGGGCGGCTTTCCCGCTCTGACCGTCTTGCGCCAGGTCTCTTCTCCCGTGTCGGCGTCGAGACAGATGACTTGATACTCATAGGTGATGTCGACTAAATCATGGCGGTCTCGACCGTAACCACCGCGATGGACTTCCGGACCGATCGACTCCTGGTCCGCCGGATCGGCCGGAACGGCGACGGTCATGTAGAGACGCTTGCCCCAAATGATCGGCTGCGACCAGCCCTCACCCTGGAGTGAAATCTTCCAGCGGACGTTCGAGAGCGAACCGTCCCTGTCGGACCAAGTCAACGGCAGCGGCGAAGCGGAAATGGCGTCCGAGTTTGCTCCTCGAAATTGCGGATAATTTTCGGCGTGGACCATCGCCGGCGCCATCCACGGTCCGAGCAAGAGCGAGAGGAAGACAGCGGTACGCAGCCATAAAGTGGATTCCATCAATTTCAGTCCTATCGATGCGGGGTACTCTGCAACTTCCACCGGCTCGAATCGCCGAACGGCGGCGCCGCGGTGAAAGGTAACGAGGGAACGCGGTCGTCCGCCAGAGGATCAATGGTCGGCGTACTTGTCAGGGCTGTGGTAAGTTCGGGGAGTCCTGCGAAGTCACGTCAAGGCGAATCAGAACTTCATTGTGTCGCAGCAGCGGTGGCGTGAACGGTGGATCGTAGCCGGCCGTCTCTGCCGATCCATCACCCTGGAGTCCACGCGATTTCATCCAGTCTCGCAGTTTTGCCTCTTGGCGTTTTGCCAGCTTCGAATCGAGCCTGCCCGCGAAGCGAATCACGGCGAAGCGGCCCCCCTTGCGTGTGCGCAGCGTGACACCTTCCCCCTTCGGAACGGGCGGGCCCTTCGCAACCACATCCTTCGGCATCACAAAGCCCATCGTCACGTCGGATTCGCCGATCTCTCCTTCCATGAATACCGGCGTGGTCATGGCGATTTTTTGCTCTGCTTCATTGGCTCCGCTGATGTAGCGGAACAATCGCATGAAACTGCCGTCGCGTCCCTGAGAATCCAATTCGGACGACGTGGCCGCCAAAATCAGGTCCGGATACTCGCGAATTTGAATCGGTCCGTCAGATTCAATGACCTTGAATTCGGCCGACTCGTACCCCGCCAGAGCCGTCGCGGTCCAGGCGACTGTTGCGATTAATACCAGTCCGACGATTCCCGCGATGTAGATCATCTTTCGCTTCATCGCTTTTGTTCCCTAGTGTTTTAAACCCGACCGGTATTGTAGCGGCAGGTGACGTAATGCCCATCCTAGTCGTTGACGCGTGCGAATGGCGTGAACCGCTTGACGGAACCACCGGACTCCATGGCGGCCGGTGAAAAAAACACGCAGCGCCAGTGACGCAAACGGAGGCTGGCGATCAAACGCGGCGATTTCGAGCCCGGGGGCAACGAAGATGACGGCCTTGGGATGATTTGCCCCATCGCGGCAAGAGGGTTGGGAAACACGGAGAACGCAGAGGCGGGTGGCCTTGCATTGCGACTCTCGGTCGGCGGTCGCGCAGCGTAGATACCAGTAGCACCGTCAGCGGGCCCGCGGCACGCGGCGGATTTCGGCCCAGCCGCTCGTTTCTTTCAGGGTGCCCAAGGTTTTCAACCTGCGGCTGGACCCCCTGCGAGCGAGCTGATCTCACTTCACATACGTACTACGGCTGGTTGATTTGGCCAAAGTAGACACAGACTTCGCGAACCGGTTCGGTGTCCCTGGAGGGCCCGTTTGGCTCGCGGTCTAACGAAGACCGTGGTACCCAGCGTTGCTCGCCTCGTTGGACCGCGAGCCGGAGAAGCATGCCGGTATTGACGGTTTGGGCTCGGCAGATCAACCGGCATGCTGCGGCGGCATGCGTTTCGCCAGACATCCGCTCGCCTCGTTGGACCGCGAGCCGGAGAAGCATGCCGGTATTGACGGTTTGGGCTCGGCAGATCAACCGGCATGCTGCGGCGGCGTGCGCGTTTCGCCAGACATCCGCTCGCCTCGTTGGACCGCGAGCCGGAGAAGCATGCCGGTATTGACGGTTTGGGCTCGGCAGATCAACCGGCATGCTGCGGCGTGCGCGTTTCGCCAGACATCCGCTCGCCACCAGGAAACGCGCACGAAGTGGTTCGTGGTTCCCGGAGGGCTCTTCTGGCTCGCGGTCTAACGAAGTCCGTGGTACCCGACCTGGCTCGCCTCGTTGGACCGCGAGCCGGAGAAGCATGCCGGTATTGACGGTTTGGGCTCGGCAGATCAACCGGCATGCTGCGGCGGCGTGCGCGTTTCGCCAGACATCCGCTCGCCACCAGGAAACGCGCACGCCGCCAGAGCCCTCCGGCTGCGTGCGCACGCAGTGGTTCGTGGTTCCCGGAGGGCTCTTCTGGCTCGCGGTCTAACGAAGTCCGTGATACCCGACCTGGCTCGCCTCGTTGGACCGCGAGCCGGAGAAGCATGCCGGTATTGACGGTTTGGGCTCGGCAGATCAACCGGCATGCTGCGGCGGCGTGCGCGTTTCGCCAGACATCCGCTCGCCACCAGGAAACGCGCACGCCGCCAGAGCCCTCCGGCTGCGTGCGCACGCAGTGGTTCGTGGTTCCCGGAGGGCTCTTCTGGCTCGCGGTCTAACGAAGACCGTGATACCCGACCTGGCTCGCCTCGTTGGACCGCGAGCCGGAGAAGCATGCCGGTATTGACGGTTTGGGCTCGGCAGATCAACCGGCATGCTGCGGCGGCGTGCGCAGTTTCGCCAGACATCCGCTCGCCACCAGGAAACGCGCACGCCGCCAGAGCCCTCCGGCTGCGTGCGCACGCAGTGGTTCGTGGTTCCCGGAGGGCTCTTCTGGCTCGCGGTCTAACGAAGACCGTGATACCCGACCGGCCTCGCCTCGTTGGACCGCGAGCCGGAGTAGCATGCCGTTATTGACGGTTTGGGCTCGGCACAATCAACCGGCATGCTGCGGCGGCGTGCGCGTTTCGCCAGACATCCGCTCGCCACCAGGAAACGCGCACGCCGCCAGAGCCCTCCGGCTGCGTGCGCACGCAGTGGTTCGTGGTTCCCGGAGGGCTCTTCTGGCTCGCGGTCTAACGAAGTCCGTGATACCCGACCTGGCTCGCCTCGTTGGACCGCGAGCCGGAGAAGCATGCCGGTATTGACGGTTTGGGCTCGGCAGATCAACCGGCATGCTGCGGCGGCGTGCGCGTTTCGCCAGACATCCGCTCGCCACCAGGAAACGCGCACGCCGCCAGAGCCCTCCGGCTGCGTGCGCACGCAGTGGTTCGTGGTTCCCGGAGGGCTCTTCTGGCTCGCGGTCTAACGAAGTCCGTGATACCCGACCTGGCTCGCCTCGTTGGACCGCGAGCCGGAGAAGCATGCCGGTATTGACGGTTTGGGCTCGGCAGATCAACCGGCATGCTGCGGCGGCGTGCGCGTTTCGCCAGACATCCGCTCGCCACCAGGAAACGCGCACGCCGCCAGAGCCCTCCGGCTGCGTGCGCACGCAGTGATTCGTGGTTCCCGGAGGGCTCTTCTGGCTCGCGGTCTAACGGAGGCGTTGTGATGGCACTCGAGAACGCTGATTCACGAAGTGGCGCTGTGCTGCTGGACCGACAGAGACGCGGTCCGTGGCTGCAGGCAGATTTCGCTCCGCAAGACCGGTACTTCGGGCGGCGCCACAATGCCGATCTTGACTCTGCCTGAGCCCACTTGGGTAACCACGATCTCAATGTCCGTGCCAATGCGAATCGTCTCGCCGTGTTTTCTCGACAGTACCAACATTGCTTGATCCTCCTTGAATGATCGTGACTCGGAATGTGGCCCCCACCCGGCCTCCCGTTGTCTACCGCAAGCCGTGTGCCACATTAACGACAACGCGTGCTGACAGTCGCTAGACTTGAGCCGAATTCAAAAAAATTGGCAGGCGACTCATCCGATAAGGAGCGACATTAGCGGTTGCTGCGCACGTAATCGATCGCCAATGGGTCTCGCGGCGCGTCAAAACGGACTCTCGGCGAAAGTCGAATCGGGAAGCGAGGAAATTCACGCTGAGCACAGCTACCGCAGGCACATCGTGATGCAGCGTCATGCAGAAAGGTGCAATTTCGTGCAGTGGAATCACTCACCGCAGGCACTACGCAACGATTCGCGGCGTGGCCGGCCTAGCGTTCTCAAATCAGGACGCCGCGTCTGAATCGGTGGGACGGATCGTTACGGCACTCATCTGAATGGGCTGTCGCCGCCGTCCCCAGTTTCCGGGAGAGTCATCGAAATGCCCCGGGATCAACGCACCGCACCAACCGCACTGCTCGCCCCGCAAGTGGTACCCGCTCAGCTCGTACCAATTGCGCTCGATCACGCAGCGACCACAACTGCCGCAATAAGTGCTTTGATGCTGCCGGTCATCGACGTTTCCCACATAGACGTACTTCAGACCAGCCTCGAGGGCTTGTTGCCTGGCAACGAGGAGTGTCTCGCTGGGCGTTGGGGGTCGATCGAGAAGCTTGTAATCCGGATGAAACGCCGTGAAGTGAACGGGGACATCCGGGCCAATCTGTTCCACGATCCAGTCGCACATCGCTCGTATTTCATCAGGCGTGTCATTGGCCGCGGGAATGAGCAGATTGGTCAATTCGACCCATACCGGCGTCTCGCGTTTCAGCCAGGCGATGGTATCCAGCACCGGAGCCAGGTGCGACAGGGTGAAATGTTGATAGAAATCTTCGCTGAATCCCTTGAGATCGACGTTGGCCGCATCGATGCACTCGAAGAACGGGCCACGGGCCACGGGCGTGATGTAGCCGGCGGTCACCGCCACCGTTTTGACGCCGCGTTCCCGACAGGCACGTGCTGTGTCCATCGCATATTCGGCCCAGATGACGGGATCGTTGTAGGTAAAGGCAACACTGCGACAGCCCAGTTGCTGGGCGGCGGCAGCGATGCGGTCGGGCGACGCGTGTTGGCTGAGCCGCTCGATTTCTCGCGCTTTGGAAATGTCATGATTCTGGCAAAACTTGCAGCCGAGATTACAACCGGCGGTACCGAAGGAGAGAACGCTTGTGCCGGGGTAGAAATGATTGAGTGGTTTCTTTTCGATCGGGTCGATGCAGAAGCCGGTGCTTTTTCCGTAGGTGGTCAGCCACATCTGTCCTCCGCGGTTCTCGCGGACGAAGCAAAATCCACGGTCCCCCGGTTTGAGCTGGCACTCGCGGGGACAAAGATCACAGACGATCCGGTCGCTGTCGGTGGTATGCCACCAGCCGCCGGGCACCGACCCGTCGGGGGCAAACATACCCGTGGGCGGATCGATCGTGCGACTCATACTGGACTCCTCGCGGATCGCGCGTCACCCCGGAAGCGGGTGCCGGTCGGCCGCTCGTGCTTTATGACCGTGTAATTTTAGACGTTCCGCATCCGGTCGGTGCTTGGATTCGTCCAAAATGAAACCCCAACGTCTAGCGACTTCCGCTACAGGCAACCCTCATTTCGAGCGGTCACCAGGCGCTCGTGTCCAACGTCTGGCAAGCTTGTCATTACCCACCCTTTTTCCATGTTAAACCGTTAGCCACAGAAGCATGCCGCGAACATCGTACCACGCGTCGTTCCGCACCGGCATGCTTCGGCGGCGTACGCGCGTACGCCGCCAGAAATCGCGGCAGCCACTTCCCTCCGATCGCGTTTTTTCCCGCGATTTCTTCTGGCTGACGGTTAAACGACGCTCGTGAAAGGTGGGTCATGCCAACGTCTGGCGTGTTCGGCGACGGGCAACCCTCATTTCGAGCGGTCACCAGGCGCTCGTGCTTTTTCAAGTGTCGCTAAGCGTGGTTGGGACATTGTGCCCCAGTCAACTGCGGCTGGAAGCCACAGCCACGTCCTTGACCATTCCCAGTTCGCGAAGTCAAGCCGGATCCGAAAGCCACACCGGACGGTTCCGTCGCGCGGCCAGCGAACCCGGCGTGCGACGGCTGGCGACGTGCAGCCTACCGCGGCTCAAAAGTCCTTCTTGACGTTCGGACCACCCTTGTCGGCTTCGGCGGCTGCCGGATCGGCGGACGGGGTCGTGGCGGGCTGGAGGCTTGGGCCGCTCGTGGCGGGGTCCGCGTATTCGCCGGCCGGCTCGGACGAAGGGGCCATCGTGGTCCCTTCTCCGCCGGAACCGATCGGATCACGGTTCGGGATGGGCACGGGTGCCCGATCCTGGGGCACCGATTTTTGGGCTCCGCAACCCGCCAGGCAAACGGTCAACACGCCGATCAGGGCAATTCTCTTCATCACGATTCGCTTCCGATTAATTGTGGCGGTAAATGGGTCATGTGAGGAGCGCGAAGGCCTGCCAGTCGGGATCATCAGGGCAAGCTGGCGCAGGCATCAATACGACTTGCTTCTTGGCCTTCGACGGTGCCGTCCTGCATGCCGGACATGGCCCAGTAGGCGGCATTGTCCGTATCCACGCTCAGCCCCGAGGCCGAACCATCCGCCTTGGCGAAATGGACCACCCCGGTGTGGCGGCTGGCAAAGCGATACCAGGCCGGGTTGGGACAGGGGTCTTCGGTGTCACTGCAAGCCAGTCCGGTGACGGTGGGGAACGCGCCCATTCCCATCCATGAATAGGTGAAATAAGGAGTGCCGCCTTCGAAATCATCGTTCCCCCCGACGGCTTCGCCGTAGAGGAGTGTCTTGCTGGTGCCGTCCTTAATTTCCCGCAAACTGGTTTTACTACGGTTGGTCAAGATGCCGCGGTACGAATGCTCCTGTTTGAGGCATTGGGTGAGCGTGGCATCGCCACCATCCAGACGTGCCAGCGACCCCCGCTTGCCAGCGACCCCGACATAATTCGTGCGTGCCAGCACCGCATTGATCGCGGGCTCAGGAAAAAACCAGATCGTGATCCGCGTTCGCCGCAACTGGATTTGGGAATTGAACGAACGAATCGCCACGTAGGCCTCATTTTCCTGGTCAACCGACGGACATAGGAACGGGGACACCCATTTCTGGCCGGCGTTCCAGGTCCCCTCGTAGGGACTTCTCCACCAGGGGTTCTGCAGTGGAATGGGGGGCGTCGCGCTGGGGTCCGCCTTGGGTGGATTGGGCCGCAGCGGGATATCGACCAGATCAGAAATCGCGGCTTCTTCCATGTAGGGCAGCAGGAACACCAGACTGCCGATCGCCGACATCGGCGGTTGCGTCGCGCCTGGTCGAGCTGGATCGGGGGGAGTACTCACGTGCCCGGGTGGAAAACGCTTGCGGGCCGATTCAAAATTCAAAGCGGCCAGGGCAATTTGCTTGATCTGATTCACGCACATCGTGCGGCGGGCCGCTTCGCGGGCCTGTTGTACGGCCGGCAGCAATAAAGCCACCAAGATCCCGATGATGGCAATCACGACGAGCAATTCGACCAGCGTGAACGCTCGACGATGTCGCAAGTTTGGTACGAGCATGGGTGGGTCCTGCAAGGAATTAAGGACGGATAAGACAGGAATGACTACAGATTAAGCCGTGGATGCGAAAATTGCCACCGGTTTCGGCGGCCGCGCGGTGGACTTCGGGGAAATCCGCGCGACGTCGGTCGTTTCCGCCTTGGGCGGCTCCATGGGCTGGCAGTGGCGGAACTGGCGGGACGCCCATTGCAAGAACCGCCGCGGCGAGCCCCGCTCCCACCAATCTGCTCGATGCGGGCGCGATCCAAAAGTGCCGCGAGTTGCGGCCCTGGCTGGCAGAGGACCGTGGCGACGAGGTCGACCATGGGGAAGCGGGGAAGATCACGAAGCGGACCCGCCGGGCGTGGGTATTGCCCCCCAAGGCTGGTCGGCTGAGATGTGCCGCAGGGCACCGAGCACGCATTTGCGGGCCGAATTTGGCGAAAGCGAGCTTGTAGCGACTTGTGGCCGGCCTCCGGGCAGCCAAGAATGAGCTATTTGTTTTCCTGGTGCCAGATCGCCAATCTAAAGGAACGGGGTGACCATGCGACCGCGAATCTCAACGAAAATCACAGGATGGGCAGCGACAACGGGAACGGTGGCGTTGTTGCTTTGCGGAACCTTGCTGGGCGAGGAACAGGCCGAGATTTGTCGGTATTGTCAGCAAGGGTGGCGGTCGAGCCGGGCGGCGATTGCCGAAACGAGCGGGCGGATGACGAAATACGCGCCCGATCGCCAAGTGGACGTGCAGCACATCCGGCTGGACGTGACGCCCGACTTTACGCGGCACACGGTGGCCGGCACGACGCGGATTGAGTTTACTCCCATCTCGCAGCCGCTCACCGATCTGCGGCTGGACGCGGTGGACCTGACGGTGTCCGCGGTCCGCGGTTCTTCCGACATTGCCAGCTACGTCAACTCGGGTGAGGACCTGACGGTTGTCTTTGCCGAGCCAATCCCGGTAGGCACGTCGGCCTGGATTGAGGTCGATCACGAAGCCGAGCCGAAGCAGGGCTTTTACTTCCGGACTCCCGAGATGGGATATCCGGACTCGGACACCCACGTTTGGACTCAGGGACAAACCCATGAAGCTCGACATTGGTTTCCCTGTTTTGACTATCCGAACGAGCGTTCCTCCAGCGAGGTGATTTGTCACGTCCCCAAGGAGATGACGGTACTTTCCAACGGAGAGAAAATCGCCGAATCTTTCGACGAATCGACGCAATTAAAGTCGGTGCAGTGGCTGCAGGAGAAGCCCCACGCCAATTATCTGATTTGCCTCGTGGCAGGGAACCTGAAAAAACTGGAGGACCAGCATCGCGACGTCCCGCTGGCTTTCTATACTCAGCCGACTCTGGCGGAGCATGCCGCGAATTCCTTCGCGGATACCGCCGACATCATGGCGTTTTACGAAGACGAGATTGGGGTCCCCTTCCCCTGGAACAAGTACTATCAGGTCACCATTCGCGACTTTACGGCAGGTGGCATGGAGAACACCACACTGACGACGCTGACTCATCGCACGGTCTTCGCCAAGGATACGGAGAACATCCGCTCGACGCGCGGTCTCGACGCACACGAAATGGCGCACCAGTGGTTTGGTGACTATGTGACCTGCAAGGACTGGAGCCATCTCTGGCTGAACGAAGGCTTCGCCACTTATTATTCGATGCTGCATGAAGGACACCAGTTTGGTCGCGACGCGCTGCTTTATTCGCTTTATCGATCCGCAAACGACGGGGTGCTGCCTCAAGGCGAAAAAGACAAGCGTCCCATCGTCTACAGCGAATACCAGGACCCCGGAGAACAATTCGATTACCGCTCGTACCCCAAGGGTGCCTGGGTGCTTCACATGCTCCGCAGCCAACTGGGCGAGGAACTGTACCGCAAGTGCATCCGCACTTATCTTGAGCGACATGCGCTGACGAGCGTTGTCACGGAAGAGTTAAATGCCGTCATTGAAGAGGTCAGCGGTCGGTCGTTCGATCCATTCTTTGACCAATGGGTATACCATGCCCGGCATCCCGACCTCAAAATCACGTATCGCTGGCTGGCCGCGGACCGGCTGGCGCAAGTGACGATCGTGCAGACGCAAACCGTCGACGAGCATGTCCGCTTGTTCAGCTTCCCGACGAGGCTGCGTTTTTTCCTGGCTGACGGACAGATCGTCGACCGCGAGATCGAGGTCCGTGATCGCGAACATGATTTTTTCGTTTCCTTGCCGCAGGCTCCCAAAATTGTCCGCTTTGACCCCGAGTATACGGTGCTCGCTCGCGTCAACTTCGCCAAGCCTGAAGCGATGCTGCTGGCTCAACTGGAGAATCCGACCGATGTGATTGGCCGCTTGCAGGCGATCGAGGGACTGGCTCGACGCAAGACCCATCGCTCGGTCGAGGCGCTGACCGCAGCACTCCAGCACGATCCTTTTTACGGCGTCCGCGCAACCGCCGCGAAAGCGCTGCAAAAAATCGGCACGGACGAGGCGTTCGAAGGGCTGTTGGCTTCTCGGAGCCAGGACGACGCCCGCGTGCGATTGGCCGTCGTGGAAAACCTGGGCCGCTTCTATCGGGAAGAGGCGGGACAGACGATGCAATCCATCGTGGTATCGGAATCGAATCCGGCTATTGCCGCGGCCGCGCTGGGTTCACTCGCCAAGTACCAAACGCCTGACGCCGCCAAGCTGATTCGCCAGTCGTTGCGGAGCGAATCCTTTGGCAATGACTTGGCCACGGCAGCGATCGTCGCACTGCGAAAGCAGGCAGATAGCGCTCACACGGCTGAGCTCCTCGAGGTGTTACGGGATCGCCAGTCAGACTTCTCGCGTGGCTCCATGGCGGTAGGGCTCGACACACTCGCCAGATTGGCACACGGAATGGAAAACAAGGATGCGGTCCGCGAGTATCTCCAGGGTCTGGTGGCGGACAGCCAATCGCCGCTGCGCACTGCCGCGATTTCCGCCCTGGGGACTCTCGGCGATCCTAAGTCACTCGCGTTGCTGCAGGATCTGTCGGACGATCGAGAAGATCGCGTCGCCCGCGTCGCGAAACAGGCGGCGGAAACCCTGGAGAAAGAACGGACCTTTGTACCCAGTGAGGTGGTTGAGGTTCGTCAACTGCTCCGCGAGCTGAAGCAATCACAAATTCAATTAGAGAAGCAACTCGACGAACTGAGGGCCATCCGCAAGGAACAGAGCACGGCCCCCAGCGAGGCCGAGGTGGATGAGCCGGAAACCGCCGACAAAGATCTGGCTTCGCAAAACGAGGAAGCCGCCAAGCCACGCACGAACGACAACGATCGGCGACGCGCGGGGAGGCGGCGGCGGCCGGCCCGTGATTCCGGTTAGTGGTTCGCCAAGTTTCGCAGGGGGGCTTGATGCGCGTGACCGGGGCATCTTTGAGGCTGTTTCAATCGCGCGACCAACGTGGGATAGGCTTCCAGCCTGTCAAATCGGCCTTTTCGCAATGCCCGTACTTATCTCCTTAATCCAAATGACAGGCGAGAAGCCTATCCCACCGATAAATCAAGAAGCCCCCTCATGATGCGATTTCCACACGTGATCTGTTTGTGCCTGGCATTGCTGCTCGGCACCGCACCGACGCGGGCCGACCGCCCCGACCAAACGGCTCCGGTCGTTGGCATTCGCCAGCAGCCGCCACGCACGTTCGCACTCACGGGTGCGCGGGTGGTCGCTAAACCGGGCGAAGTCCTGGAGAACGCCACGATCGTGATCGAAGGTTCGCGCATTGTCGCGGTCGGAGTGGCCGACCCGATTCCGCCCGCGGCGCGGGTGCTCGACATGTCGGGAAAGACGATTTACGCCGGTTTCATCGATGCGTATGGTGAACAGGAGTTGCCCGTTCCCGCCGCCGGCCCCAATTACTGGAATGACCATGTGACGCCGCAACTGCGAGTGGTCGACCATTACGATCCGAACACCAAGCGCAACGAACAACTCCGCCGGCAAGGCATCGTGGCTTGCTTGATGGCCCCGGCCAAGGGACTCGTCAAGGGCATCAGCTCCGTCGTGGCAACCGGCACGGCACCGGCGGTCGAGTCGATCATTCGCCAAGAGGTGGGACAGCATGTGCGCCTGTCGCCCCAACGCGGCGGCGGACGCGAAGCACGCTATCCGGGCTCTCCGATGGGAGCCGTGGCGCTCGTGCGACAAGTCCTTTACGACGCGGATTGGTATCGCCGCGCCCAGGCCTGGGCGGATGAACATCCGGGCGAGCCACGGCCCGAGACCAATCTGGCGCTGGAGGCCCTCGTGAACCATGGGCTGCCACTGATCGTGGACGGAACCGACGAACGCTACTTCGCCCGCGCCGATCGGCTGGGCCGCGAGTTCTCGCTGCCCGTGCTGATCCGCGGCTCGGGTCGCGAGTATCGGCGGCTGGACGACATCGCGGCGAGCGGACGAGCCATCCTGTTGCCGGTGAATTTCCCCAAGGCACCGGATGTGTCGACTGCTGAGGCCACGTTGTCCGCGTCGCTGGAGCGTCTGATGCATTGGAACCTGGCGCCGGACAATCCCCGCCGACTGCACGAAGCCGGAGTCCCGTTTGCCTTTACAACGGATGGCCTGAAAGAAACGGGGCAATTCCTCAAGCATCTGGGCCGCGTGGTCAAACGAGGGCTGCCGGCGCAAGCGGCCTTGGAGGCCTTGACGACCGCTCCCGCCCAATGGCTGGGGGTCGCCTCGGAGCTTGGCACGATCGAAGTCGGCAAACGGGCCAGCCTGGTCATTACCGACGGGCCGCTGTTCGAGAAGAAGTCGAAGGTCGTCGAGACCTGGGTCGATGGCGAGCGGTTTGAGCACGAGCGATTTGACCTATCGGACTTGCGCGGCAGCTGGAGCACCGTATTGACTTCGGAGGAGCAAGGTCAGGTCGCCGGTGACCTGAGGCTGAGCGGTCGACCGACCAAGCTCAAGGGACAGTGGATCGTCGGAGACAAAAAGTACGAATTGAAAAACTTGACCTGGAAAGACTATCGGTTGACCTTCACCGTCGACGCGGAGTTGCTCGCGCGGAAAGGCAATGCGCAGATGACTTTCGTCGTGACCGGGCGAGATTTGACCCGGGATGCGACGCTCGGGACCGGCACCCTTCCCGACGGGACCCGGCTAACCGGCCGCCTGTTGTTGGTCGAACCGTACCAGGCCGACGAGGGGACCGACGAGGAATCGGCCACCGACAACGGCCAGAAGAATGGGGCGGCGAAACCGCCGGCCGCCGAGGGGAGTTCGCCTGCGGCCGAGGACGCGCAGGAAGGCCCCACCCAGGGGAACGGCCCCCAAGATGAAGTGATGGAAGAGCAAAAACCGGGCGATCCGGATGCGGAGGAAGACGAGGATGCGGGCGGCATCGTGGCGGAGGACGCCGACGAAGAAACGCTCTTTGACGTGAATTATCCGTTGGGTGCCTACGGCCGCGAATTGCTCCCCACGCAACCGACGTTGGTCGCGTTGACGTCGGCGACCGTCTGGACATGTGCCGAGGCAGGCAAGCTCCATCCGGCCACGATCCTGATTCGCGAGGGCCGGATTGAACAAGTCGGCGCCGATATCGACATCCCCGACGGGGCGGTGATCATCGACTGTCAAGGGAAGCATATTACGCCCGGGATCATTGACTGCCACTCGCATATCGCGACCGACGGAGGCATCAATGAATCGACGCAGGCGATTACCGCGGAGGTCCGCATCTCGGATTTTATCGACGGCGACGATATCTCGATCTATCGTCAGTTGGCCGGCGGCGTGACGAGTGCCAATGTGCTCCATGGTTCCGCCAATCCGATTGGCGGACAAAATCAGGTTATCAAACTCCGCTGGGGAGCCTCGCCGGAGGCGATGAAATTTGAGCAGGCGCCGCCCGGCATCAAGTTCGCATTGGGAGAGAATGTCAAGCAAAGCAATTGGTCAAGTTCCCGCAATCGTTACCCGCAAACGCGGATGGGCGTGGATGAGATCATGAACGATGCCTTCCGACGCGCGAAGGAGTACTCCGACGCGCGGGCCGCGGCCGAGGCGGGTGAGCGAGCACCGCTGCGGGTCGACCTGGAATTGGAGGCATTGGCGGAAGTCCTCCACGGAACGCGGTGGATCCACTGCCACAGCTATCGCCAAAGCGAGATCCTGGCCCTGATGAACACCTGCCAGCGGTTCGGAGTGCGGATTGGCACGCTACAGCACATTCTCGAAGGCTACAAAGTCGCGGACGAGATGAGGAAACACCAGGTGATGGGTTCGTCCTTCGCCGACTGGTGGGCCTATAAGTTTGAGGTCTACGACGCCATCCCGTACTCTGGCGCACTCATGCATAATGCGGGCGTCGTCGTTTCGTTCAATTCGGACGACGCGGAAATGGGGCGGCGGCTGAATCTTGAAGCGGCCAAGGCCGTCAAATTCGGTGGCGTGCCACCCGAAGAAGCGCTCAAGTTCGTCACGGCGAATCCCGCCCGGCAATTGCGCATCGACGAGTGGGTCGGGACGCTCGAACCAGGCAAGCAGGCCGATGTTGCCGTCTGGAGCGACAACCCACTGTCGGTTTACGCCGTCTGCGAACAGACCTGGATCGATGGCCGAAAATATTTCGATCTGGCAGAAGATCGTGAGTTGCGGGCCCGCGATCGGCAGCGGCACGCCACGCTGGTGCAACACGTGCTTCACAGCGGGGCCCCTCAATTGAAACCAGGAGAGCGAGATCCGGCCGAGTTGGAGGCGTGGCCGCGTTTTGACGAGTTCTGCCGTTGTCGGAATGCCCGCGACGGTGCGGAGTAAACGGGAGGATCGCGGAGCGAGCCGCAACTTTGTCGCTGACCGCTCCGCGGTCAGTCCGTCATCGGATGGCGAACGGGGGAAACAGAAGGTCGCGAAGCGTTTTGGGGATAACGAGGGGAATG
Source organism: uncultured Planctomycetaceae bacterium (assembly GCA_963700865.1). Classification (GTDB taxonomy): domain Bacteria; phylum Planctomycetota; class Planctomycetia; order Pirellulales; family Pirellulaceae; genus CAVOGJ01. The sequence continues at coordinate 539,839 of CAVOZC010000001.1, forward strand.
ACTTTGAAAAACGAACGAATGGTCGTGGTGAGGCGATGGTGCTGCTGGTGCGCGCTGCTGGCGACTACCTGGACGGGGCCGACTGCGTGGGCCGGGTACGAGGTGCCGGGACGCTTGCCGGCTGGTGAAATCGTGCTGGAACATGCCACCATCCATCCGGCCTCGTCGGAGCCGATCGAGGATGCCGTCCTCGTCATGCACCAAGGGACGATTCGGCAGCTCGGCCGCTACGGCAAGATGTCGTTGCAGTTGGGTGAGCAGGCCGAGCGGATTGATTTGACGGGCCAACACGTCTATCCGGGCCTGATCGATGCCGACTCGGCCATGGGGCTGATCGAAATCGACGCGGTCCGGGCCACGGTTGATCTGGCGGAGACCGGGTCGATCAACCCCAACGTTCGCGGCCATGTGGCATTTAATCCCGACAGCGAAATGATTCCGGTCGCCCGGGCGGGGGGGGTGCTGCTTGCGCTGACCGTTCCCCGCGGCGGCTTGCTGTCGGGTCAGTCGTCGCTGATGAGACTGGATGGCTGGACCGGTGACGAAATGACGGTCGAGCCGAGCGTGGGGATGCACTTGAATTGGCCACGACGGCGAGGTGGTCCGGGCGGAGATCGTGATGCGAAGGATCCATTGGCGGAGCTGCGCGATTGGTTGCGCAACGCGCGGTCCTATGTTGCTGCCGGGCGGGACGAGCATTCCGCCGGGTTTGACGCACGCTTGGAGGCGCTCGTTCCCGTAGTGGAGGGCGGACAGGCCTTGTACGTGCATGCGGATGACATCCGCGCCATCCAGGAAGCGGTTGCCTTTTGCGAGCAAGAACAGGTCAAGCTCGTGATTGTCGGCGGTTACGACGCGCCGCAATGCAGCGACCTGCTGAAGCGACATGAGGTCCCTGTCATCGTCACGGGGACGCAGCGGTTACCCCGTCGGCGACACGCGGACTACGACGAACCGTTTCGCCTGCCGGCCCGGTTGAGCGCAAGTCACGTCAAGTATTGTATCGGCGGATACGGCCGCTTCTCGGCTTCGCTCGTGCAGAATCTGTCGCACCACGCGGGCACGGCCGCCGCCCACGGACTTTCGCGTTCCGAGGCGTTAAAGGCAATCACCTTGTATCCGGCGGAGATTCTGGGAGTTGCCGACCGCTATGGATCGCTGGAGGCGGGAAAATCGGCCACACTGATCGTGGCGGACGGGGATTTACTCGAAGTGACGACGAGCGTGAAGCGGGCCTGGCTGGACGGTCGACCCGTGGATCTGGACAATCGTCATAAGCGTCTCTGGCGAAAGTACCAGCGGCGCTATGCCCCCACGGATGAATGACGGGGCGACCGCCTTTCACTTGTCGGGGCGGACATTCCGCCACGATTTGAAGGGTCCGGCACGAGCGTTCGCGAGTGGAGGCGAGTCGGCGTTTGTGGGTCGAGGCATCGGCCGCAGGCAGTCACTGACGGAAAACTTGCGAAGCCAACACGTCGATGACACAATAGGTGGCGTTATGAGACTCCTGCAATGCCCAACGTGCGGAACACGCTTCGAAGCCGCCCTGTCGACAGCACTGCCGTTTTGCTGCGAACGCTGCCGAAAGATCGATCTGGGGCGGTGGCTGAACGAGGAGCACGGCGTCCCGTGGGAACGGGAAGAGCCGGACGAAGCGGACGAGTTGGACCTGGCGAACGAAAATCAGCACCAGACGGAATGGCCGTAGGCCGTATGAGTCATGGGTGCACAGAAAGGGACCAACGCGACGGGAACGGTTGAATACTGGCGTGCCCGATTCCCCTGGTTGATGCTGCTCGATTGCACCAGCCTCGCGATGACACCTTCCATCCTGACACTGGCCACGGCGGGAGCCTTCCTGGGCAGTCTCGTCTGGTGGTGCTGCGGTGCGGTCTGGCTCTCGCCGGAAGCTGTCGACGCCAATCCGGCGTTACGCGCCGACACCGCTTGTCTGGCGGCTTGGCCCGGTAGCCGACGCGGTGGCATGTCCCCCTTGGGTCTGGACGAGAGTCCTTGGGGAAAATCGGTGGAGGAGCGACTGGGACGATGGCCCAGCGATCCGGTCACGACCGTCCCCTATCGCATGCTCCGCCCCTTTTATCGTCTATCCCAGCGTCACGGCTCGTGGTCCGAAGTCGGCTATTACTCGTGCGGGGCCCTGGGGACCGTCGCGGTGTGGTCGCTGCTCGGCCTGGCAATATCTCGCATCGCGGTGGTTCATTATGGCAAGGGAGAGCGGCTGGCGTTCTCGACCGCCTTGCGTTTCAGTCTGGAACGCTTTACCGCCCAAGCGGCGGCATTTCTGATGCCCGTGGGTGGCATCCTGGTAATGGCCCTACCGCTGTTTCTGATCGGTATGCTCCTCCGCTGGTCGCCACTGGTGGTGCTGGTGGGAATCGTCTGGATTTTCGTCCTCCCTGTCGGATTCGTAATGACGGTCATGCTGCTGGGGTGGGTTTTTGGCTGGCCCCTGATGTGGGGAGCCATCAGCAGCGAGGGAGGCGATGCCTTTGATGCGGTCAGCCGCAGTTGCTCCTACACGTTCCAACAGCCGATGCGGTACGCGTTTTACACACTGGTTGCCCTGCTCTGCGGTTGCTTTGGCTGGATCGTCGTGTGGTGCGTTTCCGAGCTGGTGATCTGGCTGGCCAACTGGGGGATTGGCGTGGGAGCCGGCACGGAACGCATGCAGCAATTGAACGATGCGATTCAGCTCCTGCCGACCGATTCGCTGATGCTGTCTGTTGGCGGGCGTCTGTTTCAATTTTGGCAGTCGTTCGTGCGGATGGGGGCCAGTAGCTACGCCTATGGTTATTTCTGGTGCGCCGCCGCCAGCATCTATTTGCTACTGCGTTACGATACGGACTCGACGGAATGGGACGAAATCTATACCGGCCGCCATGGCGCCGCGGTCTTCGAACTGGCTGGGGTCACCGACCAGCAGGATGATCATTGACCCGCACGCCTTGCCGAGACCTCACTTGATGAATTGGATCTGCGTTGTGGGCAACGCCGCCCGCAACGAGCTGCGGCCCGACTCCGTGATCCGCGGACAGTTCGTCAGCATCAAGTGATCCAAGGTGCCCAGCCGCGCCAGGGAGGGTAAGCATTGATCGCTCAGGTCATTCGAGCCCAGATGTAGCCAGGTCAGTCGGGAGAGTCGGCCCACAAAGGCGACTCCCTCATCGGTCACACGTGTGTGATCCAGGTTTAACCAGTTCAAGCCGTCGAGGGCCGCCACGGCCTTTGCACCCCGTTACCGACTTGCGTGGACCACAGATTCAATGACTCCAGTTTGCGGAGGCCCTGCAGGGACGCGACTCCTCCATCACCGACCGCCGTTTCGCTCACGTCCAAGGAAACAAGCGACTCCAAATCCGCCACGGATGCCAGGGCCGCATCGGTGATGGGAGTGCCTCGTACGCGCAATTTCCGCAAGCGATCAAGGCCGCGGAGAGACGCCAGTCCTGCATCGCTGATCGGAGCGCGCACACAGGAGAGTTCGACCAGTTCGGGCAGTTGGCCCACGATCCGCAAGGTGGCATCCGAGATCCGCGTATCATCCATGCCCAGCGCTCTCAGGCTGGTGAGTCGATGCAGACCCGCCAGTCCCGCGTCAGTCACGTCCGGCCCCGAGAATCGCAGCACCGTCCAGCGACGGGTATCGAGCGTTAAGAGGCGCGTCATGACCGTGTCGTCAATCGCCGCCTCGCGGAGATCGACCTGCACGATGTGGCCGTCTTCGTGGCGTAGTCGAGCACCGAGGCTGGCAAGCCACCGTGCGTCGGCCGCAGAGGTGGCGGACGGAGTTGCCGGGCGGGCCGCAGTCGCGGCGGCCGGGGGCGGTGAGCTCGGTCTGGTGCAGCCGGACAACGCGGCCCAGCCGAGCAGCACGACCGCGAGTCGATGGATACGGTTCATGGGTCGGGTGCTGGCTGGCTGCAACACGCGGAAAGCAACGCGCAGCCCACGCGCTGCGCGTCGCCAGATGCATGGCCGAATGCATGGCCGATCCAAGGCGACGGCTTTCCAAATGGGGACTACGCCGTCCAACCCGGTCGGTACTCACGTTTGACATACCGGTTAAGGGCCGGAAGATTGGTGCTCCGCATATTCTCGGCATCCCATTCGATTCGCTCGCCTTCTCCGGCGCGAATGGCCAGATTGCCAACGAGAATGGTTTCGGTAAGGCGGCCCGCGTAGCCAAAATTCGACAGCGTCTTGCCTTCACCTTTGATGGCGGCAAAGAACTCGGACTTATGACGCGTGTCGGTATCGCCGTTGTAGGTAATTCGCGGCATCGTCTGCGGCGGCATTTGATGATCGACAAATTCCGACTCAGGAAGCAGATAGAACTTTGCCCCATAGTCATCGGGTGAGAACATCATGCCTTTCGTCCCGATCAGCAGGGCTCCGCTGGCAATCACGCTGACGCGATCCTTGCCCTCGCTTCTGGCTTTTTCCACGCGCCGCTGGTACGAGGCGGGGAGCATCGCGTCGGGGAGCGTTTCCTGTGAGGGCATGTTGCCGCCGTCGTACCAATAAAAATCACACGGAACAAAGTCGCTGCGGCGCGGAAATTCAAACTTCAGCTTTGAATTGGCGGGAAAGGTCTCGTTCTCGAAGATTCCCGGATTGGTCACGGCCGTGACCGCCACCGGATCCCACAGGTCGAGCGCCATGACCGACGAGTTGGCCGTATGGCAGGCCATATCGCCGAGGGCGCCGGTACCGAAATCAACCCAGCCGCGCCAGTTGAAGGGATGGTAGACCGCTCGCTTGAACGGCCGCATTTCCGCCGGACCGATCCAAGCGTCCCAGTTCAGCCCTTCGGGGATGGGGTCTTCCCCGGCGGGCCGGCCAATGCCTTGAGGCCAGATTGGACGGTTCGTCCAGATGTGAACCTCGGTGACATCGCCGATATCGCCGTTGCGAATCACTTCCACGACTTCGCGCAGGCCATCTTCCGACGTGCCTTGATTGCCCATTTGGGTCACGACGCCCGTTTCTTCCGCGACGCACCGCATCTCGCGGGCTTCCTGGATGGACCAGGTCAGCGGCTTCTGGCAATAGACATGCTTCCCCATTTTCATGGCCTTGATGGCCGCCGCGGCGTGCGTGTGGTCCGGCGTGCTGACGGTGACGATATCGACCTTGTCGCCCAGTCTGTCCAGCATCTCACGGAAATCGGAGAACTTTTCGGCCTGCGGGAATTCGCGTGCCTTCTTGGTCAGCGTGGCCGCATCGACATCGCAGAGGGCCACAACTTCGGCTCCAAACTCGGCCATATGCGTCGTGTCACTGGCCCCCTTGCCTCCCACGCCGATGCAGGCAACGGTCAATCGCTCGACGGCCGAAGTTTGGCGCGGAGCCCGCTTTGCGTGCCCAGCCAGACCGCCGTGCTGGTGGCTACCGATCGCTTGATAAAGTCCCGACGATTGCCGTGCTTACCACCCATTTCGATGTACCTCTTCAAATGAACCAGTCAATGCGTTCTTGGTTTCCGGAATTAGCCCTTGCATCCGCCCGCATATTGTAGAACTTAAGGGTGTGAGCCTCAATCGACCGGGTCTCGGTTTTGCCTGGGGCCCCTGCCCGGGACCAGCCATTTGCCCGACGGCTCCCTTGTTCTCGATCCAATTTCTTTTACGGAGTCGATTTGCATGCTTCGTTTTCGCACCCTGGCACTTCTGCTGGCGGCTTCGAGTTGTGTAATTCCCGTGGTTGCTTGCCGCCGGGAAGCCCCCGCACCACCTGCCGTTCCCGCGGAGGAGACCTCTGCCCTGTCCGAAACAAGCGGCGAACCGCAGCGCGAAGACGCGGCGAAGGTCGCGCGACTTGAAGCCCTGGGCATGATCTTTGTACGGGATGACAACGGTGTGATTACGGAGGCCAGTTTGACGACGGAAGAGACCCTGGGAGACGAGTTGGCCGCGCTCGACGGAGTCCCGCAACTGCGGGTGCTGCAATTAAGCGGACCGGGCATCACGGACGCCTGCACGTCGTCGCTGTCGCAACTCAAGAAGCTTCAGCGATTGGACCTGACCGGCTCGGCCATCTCGGATGGCACCCTGCGGACCGTGGGCCAGATCGCATCGCTGCAGGTATTTGCGGCTCGTCGAACCGGTTTTACCGACGCGGGATTGGAGGCCTTGACGCAGTTGACAAAACTACGCGCCGTCGATCTGCGCAACAGCAATGTCACCGATCGTGGACTGGAGGAGTTGGCGAAGATCAAGTCGCTGGTCGACATCCAGCTCGAACGTTCCAAGGTGACGGACGAGGGGGTGCTGCATTTGACCAGCATCCCGCGGCTGAAATCGCTCAACCTCAACACGACCGCGATGACCGATCGGGTAGCGGACGCCTTCGCGGAAATGAAGAATCTCGAATCACTTCAGCTGGATAGCGCTCGCCTGACAGACGCGTCGATGCCCCAGCTGGCGTCGCTGCCGAAGCTCAAGCGGTTGCGGATGCGCTTTGTGGATATTACCGGGGCTGGCTGGAAACCGTTTGAAAATAATCGCCTGATCGAGCGACTGGAGGTCCGCGACACGTCCCTCGACGATGAGGGCATGCGATACCTGGCGACACTGAAACAACTACGCTTTCTCGACATCAGCGAATGCGTATTGGTGACACCGGCAGGATTGGAAGAGCTTTCCGCACTGACGGAGCTTGTGGATTTGAGCCTTTGGGCCACGAAATTCAATGACGCCACGGCAACGGCGCTGCGGCCGCTTGTTCAATTAACCAATCTCAATCTGGAGGGGACCAACATCGGCAATGCCGCCGTCGAGGACCTGGTGTCACTGCAAGGCCTCATGAATCTGAATATGGCGGGGACACGTATCGATGACGAGGGCGCGCGGCGGCTGGGTGGGCTGCCCAAGTTGCGTTCGATCAATGTCCGCAATACGAATGTCTCGTTCGAACTGATCGATGAATGGCTCGAGTCAAAACCGGAGCTGCGCAGTCACCGAATAGTGACCTAGCCCAGGTGGGAACTGGAAGGCGATGCTGCCGCCCGCAAATCGCCGGTCGGCATCCGGCACCAGGCAGAGACGGCATCGATGACGATTTCTTCGACGGCAACGGTACCCGTCGGGGCGGGCAGCCATTCGGCGATGATCACTCCGAGCCCCAACGCCGCCACCAGGAACAGTTCTTTTCGCATGACCGTTTTCCTTAAAAAAGTGAGTTTCGAGCCGCCTCGCTGTCATGCTTGGCGCAGGGGGCCGCGAAATGTTACCGCCGCTGGCCTGCCTGCGGCGGCCGGCCCCCCAACTGGCTGGCTCGACTGGGGCACGGAGAGTCCTCCATGAAGCGCCTCCTGGGATACTGCACGAACGTGCATCCTGGCCGCGATTTGTCCGAGACCCGCGCACAACTGGACGAACACGCCCGCAAGGTGCGGGAACTCTTCGCGCCGAACACCGAATTGCCGCTCGGATTGTGGCTCTCCGCCCGCGCCGCGTCCGAGTTGCAATTGCCGCGCGAATTAGAGGCCTTTAAAGTCTGGCTGGAAGTTCGCGGCTTCCGCGTATTTACGCTGAACGGTTTTCCGTATGGCGACTTCCATCAATCCATCGTCAAGCGGGCAGTCTATCGACCAAGATGGAGCGAGCCGGCTCGCGCGGAATTCACCCCGCGCTGGTGGGAATTCTGTCCGCGTTGCTGCCCACGGGAGAAAGCGGCACCATCTCGACCCTGCCGATTGCCTGGCGTGCGGAGGCGGATGATTCGTGTATTGCTGGCGCCGCACAATCGTTACGCCGCATGGCGGATCATCTGCGGGACCACGAGGACTCCTCGGGCCGCCGCATCGTGCTTTGCCTCGAGCCGGAACCTGGTTGCCTGCTGCAGGAGAGTCGCGATGTGATCGATTTTTTCGACAGCCATTTTTCGGGGCGTGAAGGCGATCATTACCGACGTTACCTTCAAGTGTGCCATGACACATGCCATGCTTCGGTCATGGGAGAAGACCCGGCAAACGTCCTTCGCGCTTACGCCGACAACCAAATCTCGGTCGGCAAGGTACAAATCTCGTCCGCAATCGGTTTAGACTTTGATCAGCTTGTCGGTGACGCACGAACCAAGGCCTGGGAACGATTGCAAACGTTCGTCGAGGAACGATACCTACACCAGACCACGTGGTTCCAGCGTGGGCAACGCACGTTGCACGAGGATCTCTCGCTCGCCCTGGCTCAAGCCAACAGTCCCTCGGCAGCGACCGGTCGTTGGCGAATCCATTTCCATGTCCCCTTGTTCCTGGAGACCATCGACGGACTGGGGACGACGCAGTCAGAAACACGGACGGGCGTGACGGCTGTGCGGCGATTTCACCCGGAGGTCCGGCACTTTGAGGTCGAGACGTATGCCTGGAACGTGCTGCCAGCCGATCTGCGTCCCACGTCACTCGCCGCGGGCCTCGGCCGTGAATTGGCTTGGGCGGACGAGATGCTGACGTCTTCGACCTGCGGCCACGGTGGCTGAGCCCGCCACCGCCCCAACACATCGATTCCGCAGAATCGACGCAATCCGCACCACCGTCGACATGGGCGGTCGAGAGTTGAGCGATGTCTGCCGGATCATGCTCGAACGCCGCCAGGCCCCAATTAAGATGGGACTCGCGGCCACTCGTCCGCGACACGGAGGGAGACCGCGCCAGCCGCCGTTTTCTTGACGGTCGGCGACTGGCTGACACAATGAACCGTAGCGTCCGGCGGTGACTCGTCCGATGAGGCAACCCAGGCAGGTGGCTCTGCGGCCTCGAGGGAAACGTCGGTCCGTCAATGATTTGAGATCGAAGCCATGGGTATGCAGACCGAACGCAGCTCGACCGAGTTTTCAGACGATGATCTGCGACTGAATGAACTCTTCGATCGGAAAGACCCGTCTGAGGACGCGGGAGACGTGTCGCCATCCGAGTTATTGAAACTGCAAGGCGAACCGACGACAACGCCGGGGGAGCCGCTGGGAGAAACCGACCTTGGCGAGGCGGAACTGCAGTTGCAGAAGAAAGGACGTCAACACGATATTCCGGCCGAGATGAAGCGCGGCATCGAGAATGCATCAGGCACGCTCGAAACCGATCGGTTGGCCCCGCAATCGGAAATGGCCACGACCGAAGTGCCACCGACGACGGCCGCCCCCCCTCAGCGGCAGCTTCGTATTTTCTGGTCCTCATACCGCTGCTCGCCACCGCTCTCTTCGCCTGGCTGTTTTGGCGGCAATGGCGCTCAAGGCAGCAGAGGGAAGCACCCATCACCATCGGTCGGCTGCCGACGGTCCCCACGGCCAAACCCGATTCCTCGTGGAGCCAACCGCCGCCACCGCTTGATTTCCATCAAACACCGGAGTCACAGGAGGCACGGCTCACGCCCAGCGACGAACTCGAAACGCTGGATGAGATGGGCTCGCTGGAAGCCCTCGCACCGGTGGCCGAGGCCAACGTGCCGGCCGCGTCGGCCACCTTTGATTTCGAAGACGCCCTGGCAGGGGTCTCGTCACTGGTGACTGAGCCAGATGAGACCCAGTCGGTTTCACAGCGGCCCGAGGAATTCGAGGCGTTGCGGAATCAACGGGACCAATTTGCCGCGGAACTGCGGCAGTTGCAAAATCGCTGGGAGGCAGCGCGGGTCGAAACCGCGGCGGCTCGTGAAAAGCTGACTCAACTGGAAGAACACTCGCGAATGACTGAGGCCACGACACTGGCCCTGCAGCAGGAACGGGATGAAGCCCTGGCACAAATGCGGCTGCTGGAAGCTGCGAAGGACGATGCGGAAACTTTGGATCAGCGGGTGTCCGAACTCACCCGGCTCGTCGACGGCATCACCGCTGAGCGCGACGAATTGCAGCGCCAACTGGAGCAATCACTGGCTCAGCCAGCGGCCATGCCGATCTCCGCTGCTGATCCGATGGAATTGGCCGCTTGGGAACAACGTTACGCCACGCTCGAGAATCAGTATGACACGCTGCTGGACGAGCGCGACCGGCTGCTGGCGGAACACGCGGAAATGGTGGCCATTACGCAGGAGGCGGCCCATCTCGCCGAGGAAATCCAGCAACTGCGGGATACGAATCAGTCGTTGGAGCTCGAACGAAACGAAGTCGTCCAGCGGCAAGAGGCCAACGATCGACAAGCGGCCGACCGCTACACGTCGCTTGAAGAACAGTACGACTCGCTGCTGGCCGAACGAGACCGATTGCTGACCGAACAAGCGGCTTCGCTGGACGAAGGTGAACGGGAACGACTCGAGCTGCGACTCGAAACCCTGCAGGCAGAGCATCAGCAAGCCGTCGATGCGTTGGAGGAACGTCGACAAGCCGCCGCCGAACTCGCCCTGGAACTGGCGTCCGCGCGAGAGTGAGGAGGCGGCGATCCGCGAACGTGAGGGCTTGCGAGAGGAATTGGCCACGGTTCGACAAGAAGCGGCGGCACCGTCGGAAATCGACGAACTGCGACGCGTCATCAGCATGCACCAGGATACCGTGACCCGCTTGAACGGGGCACTGGAAGCGGCACAGGAACGGGCGACCGAGTTCGAAACCCGGACGCAGCTGCTGCAAGGGCAGCTTGACGAAGCGCGGCGGGCGGAGGAAGACCTGAGAGCCCAGTCCGTCACAGGGCCCGGGCCGCAGGCGGTGGAGCAAATGCGGCATCTCGAAGCGACCCTGCTCGCGCAAGAAACGTCGATTGCGCGGCTGAATTCGGAAAAAGAAGTGACCCTCGGTCGCTTCTACGAAACCGTCGCCGAACGTGATAAGCTCAAACGCGAGCTGCGCGGACTCGAGTCCTCCGCCTCGAACCAGGAAAAAGACAACGAACGGATTGCCATCATGCAGGACCGCTTGGCCCAACTCGAACGCGAATCGGCGGAACTTCGAGAACGCTTGCAACAAGCCGAGCAGGAAGCGGCCGCAGCCACGGCTCAGTGTCGAACGGCGGAAGCCGCCTTGGCCGCCAGCGACCGTGGCCAGGCAGAAATGGACCAATTGCGGAACGAGATCGAGCGACTACAAAACGAACGCCGCGAATCACTCGATCAACTCCAATCGGCGCTGCAGCGTGCCGCGTCGCTCGACGCACATTTACGGGAAAACGAGGCACAGTTGTCGATCGCCGAGGCGGACGCCGACTTGATCGCCTCACTGCGAGAACGACTGGACGATGCGGAACGCGAGGCTCGCGACCTACAAGCCCGCGTGGAGAAACGCGACAGCCAATTGAATTCCACGGAAGCCGAGCTGACCGCGCTGCAAGCCCAGCTGGCCGCGGCCCTCCAACAGGGGAAGCTCCTACAGGAAAGGCTGGCCGAGGCCGAACAAGAACGGAAGTCGGCGACCGCGTCCCTGTCCGACGCTCAGCTGCAGCTGCGGGAATTGGCCGATCTGCGGTCCGAATTGACCGACATGCGGGAACGCTGCGGGCGGGCGGAGCAGGAACAGCAACTGGCGATCAGCGAACTGCGTACCTTGCAAGGACAGTACCAGCAAACGCAATCCGAGCTCCGCGACGCCCAGGCCGAGTTGACGCACGCGATGGCAGAGGCCAAGGCGGTGAAGCATGTGACTTGGGAACAGTCGTCGGAACAGGTCGCACGACTGTCAAGCGAACGCGATACGGCCATCCGTGCGTGGGGAGCGGCTGAGCAGCGGGCCAGCGACCTGCAAACCGGCCTCCGCGAATTGCAGACCCAGCTGCGGAGAATGGAAATCGAACAGGAGCGAGTCGCGCGACATCTGGAGGAGACACTCGCCCAGCGGGCTCAGCTGCAAGCCTCGCTGCGGGATGTCAATCCACCGCCGACCGGCGACTGGGACGATATCGGCGAGCCCTCCTGGAGTCCGGCCGCCACGCTCGAGCCCGCCGAACCTTCACGGCTGCGACGACAGGTCGCGGAAATCAGTCGGGAAAAGCGGGAACTGATCGATCAGTTGGAGGCCGTGCGCGAGCAGAATCGCCGCCTGGATGTCGCCGCGCAAGACCGCGAACGCGATCTCGCGGAGCTGGCCAGTGAGCATGAAACGCTCCGTGCGGCGCTCACGGCGCGAGAAGTCGAGCCGCCACTGGTGGAAGAGGTCGCTGACCTCCGGCAACAATGGGAGAAATCGCAGCAGGAAGTCGCCCAGCTAAAATCACGCTTGGCCGCCGCGACACTCGACGCCACCCAGCGACCCGACGTGCAAGCCACCATCCGCGAACTTCGGCAGGCTCTTCACGATCAAGAGGCCCAGGTCGTCAAACTCGAACGTGAGTCGGCCAAGCGAGGCGACGAGTTGCTGCAGGAAAAAGAACAACGCCGCGGGTTGGCGATCACCGTTCGACAACTCGAACAGCAACTGGCGGCCTGGGAAGATATCGAAGAGGAGCGATCTCGGGCCGCGAACGATCAAGCCAGCTTGAACGACGATCTCGCGAAGGCTCGCGTCGATCTGGCGCGCGTCCGATCCGAAAAACGTAAATCGACCGCCGCCATCCGTACGGCCCAACAGCGCATCGAAGCGCTCGAGTCCGCCCTGGCGAGCAGCGAGGAAGAGCTCGAGACCATGCGGCTTTCGATCGAGACCGCCACGGCGGCCGCGGCGAAGAAAACGGCCGCGCCCAAGGCGGCGAAGAAGACGCCCCGGGCGAAGACGAGCCGCTCGGCGAAAAAGGCGAGCCCCACGATCGAAAACGGCGCAAAAAGAAGGCACCCCGTAAACGCAAGACGGGCGGCGAAAAAAAGTAGCCGATCCAAGGACCCGCGAACCTGACGCCAGGGGACGTGTCCTGCGGGGCAGCGGGGCCGCTTTCCGTTTTCGGTCTTGCCAAAACGGACCGGGCTAACCTAAATAGATAGTGTGGGTCGCGCAAACGCAGCGCGAGGGACTAGAAGGCGACGAGTAGGCCAATCTTCACGGCAGGCCGAAAGTGCCGGGTTTCCAGTGGAAAGGAGGTGATTCAGTGATTGAATTCTGTATTAGCCGAGGTGGTTCCGCCTAGCTTGACAACCGGCGGGTTGTCCCCGGGCAACCACCGGCTCGTACCCGATCCTTTCCGATCCAACGTGCGAGTTCACGGACCCAGTCGCCAACGAGGCGGCTGGGTCTTTTTTTTGCGTAGGAACCGTCTTTTCAAAGTCTCTCGGCCAATACCGCTCGGCACGTTTAACCGAGCCGCAGGCGTACGTGTTTGTTGGCATTGTGGGGGGTCCGCCGTTTGTGGGTGCGTCCGCATACGCCTGCGGCTAACGGTTAAACGGATTTGCGGATCGCCGGCGTCCCCCAGCAAGCACCCCCTCGGGGCCGGTTCGCCGGCACGGCGTACCCCCCCAAGTGGACGCCGAGCTCCCCCCCACCCGGAGCAACTGCCAAGGAAAGGCATGAATTTTTGAGTTTAGGCAAAATAGCTATTTGACAGCATGAAGAAGTCCACCCATAATCGGAGTCATCGATAGAGCCCGCCATGGGCCTGCGTAAGTCAAGTCCTTGAGGAGCAAGTTAGTGATGTCGAGCCAGCGACCATCTCGTTTCGGAAGCAGTCCGTTACTGCACCGACGGTTTGTGTCGCGAATCCATGTCTGCCGCGGGCAGGTATCTGGATGCACTCTGCATCACGCCGTGTCGACTCTGCGAATCGGGTCACGCTGACACGTTTTTTGAACTCTGATGTCGTTTTGTTGTTCGTCAGTGTGTTAGTAAGTCGGGCATTCCACGAATCGACTTTGACAAGCCACCTTTTTTCATCTGCATGGAGTTGAACCAATGAGAATGAGTTTTGCCGCTGGCATGTTGGCCCTGGTGATGACGGCGACGAGCGCCTTTGGCGGTTACATGATTACCCAGACGGCCGCGCCCGGTACTCCGCCTTTGAATGGACCCTACATCACCTTTGACGAGCCCAACGTGCCGACCGGAGATGTAGGCGATCCGTTTACATTCTATCAAGCCAGCGACGATCTCGTCTTCGGCAGCTTTGAAGGCGGTATTGAGCCCTATGGGATAGGCGCTTTTCCTGCCGATACAGGCGGCGGCAGCGGGAATCAGATCATGGGTTTCTTCCGATTGCGCATGACGTTTACGAAACCCGTGGATGCGGTGACGTTTCAAGGCTGGGCGAGTGGCTCCCCAAGTTTTCCCTTTGGCGGCATTAACGTCTTCGTTGGAAGTAATCGCACGAGCGATTTTGATCCGTTCGTCGCGCAATACACCGGTGTCGCCCCTTACGCCGGTATCGGCGATGAGTGGTTCAACGTCCGTGCCGATGGTGGCGACACGTTTGATGAAATCATCTTCTTCAATGGAGCTTTCAACAGCTTTAGCCAGTTCATCGACAACGTAAACTATCGCATTGTCCCCGAGCCCAACGCCCTGGGCCTGGGAATGCTGGCGAGCCTGGCTGGCTTGGCCTTCCGCCGTCGTCGCTAAGCAACGAAATTCCAACAGACCAATCACGACGTCGAGACCCGATCCGGGTCTCGACGTTTTTTTATGCGTCCAACGGCTGAGCCAGGAAGCGGACCGCGCCACCAGCGGCACCCCCCCAAACGGAGGGGGGCGGGAAAGAAGTACGGCTGCGGCGTCTGAGGGCGGGAAAGCGGTTTTTCCCGACAATCACTGGCGGGCTGGACGGACGAAAAATGATTGAATTTGGGGAAACTAGGCCTTTGACAGAACGGAGAAACTTTGAGATACTTCCGGCCAAGGCGGCCGACATGGGTTGCCGTCAGCAAGAACCGTGAGGAGCAAGTCAGTGATGCCGAGCCAGCGACCGTATCGTTTCGAGAGCAGTTTGCCACTGCGCCGACGATGTTGGTTGCGATTCCATGTCTGCCGCGGGCAGATATCTGGATGCACTCTGCATCACGCCGTGTCGACTCTGCGAATCAAGTCCCGCTGACACGTTTTTGAATTTTGATGTCGTGCTGTTGTTCGTCTGTTTCTTCCGAGCCAGGGGTTCCACAGAACGACTTTGACAAGCCACCTTTTTTCATCTGCCTGGAGTTGAACCAATGAGAACGAGTTTTGCCGCTGGCGTGCTGGCCCTGTTTATGACCGCGACGAGCGTCTTTGGTGGTTACATGGTTACCCAGACGGCCGCACCCGGCTTTCCGCCTCTGAACGGCCCCTACATCACGTTTGACGAGCCCAACGTGCCGACCGGTTTTGTGGGCGATCCGTTCACTTTCTATCAAAACAGTGATGACGTCATCTTCACCAGCGGCAACGGACTCCTGGTCGTCGCCCCTAACGTCGCCGCCACGGGAGGTCTCGGCAGCGGCAACCAATTGGAAGGCGGCTTTCAGGTTAATATGACCTTCACACAGCCCGTGGATGCGTTGACATTCCAGGGGTGGGCCACGGGAAGTGCCAATCCGCCGTTCGGTGGTTGGAGTGTCGTCGTTCGAGATCAAAACGGCAACTCGGTTTTCCAAACGCTTGGCAATCCCGGAGTTCCTTTTGGCGGCGCCGGTAACGAATGGTTCAACGTCCGAGCCGACGGTGGCGATAACTTCTGGGGCGTTACGTTTTTCAACGGCGCGTTCAACTCGTTCTCTTCCTACGTGGACAACGTGAACTTCCGCGTCGTGCCCGAACCCAATGCCCTGGGCCTGGGATTGCTCGCCAGCCTCGCCGGCTTGGCCTTCCGACGCCGTCGCTAACCAGCGAAACTCCTTCCAACCAACCACGCCGTCGAGACCCTTATGGGTCTCGACGTTTTTTTTATGCGTCCGACTCCTGGACCACGAACCGCACCTTTCCGCCCAACCGCACCCGCACGAAGCGGGCCAAGGCGGTCGAGTCGAGATAACCGATCCTTGGATAGCCTCCGGTTGTTTGCCCGTCTCGTAGGACAACCAGTGGATCTCCGGAGGGTGGCGACTGCACGCATCCGGGGACCACGGCCACACTGTCGAGCAGTAGCGGGCCGTCGCAGCGGAGTGGGGGGCCGGTCAGCCGAGCGGCCATACGATTGTAAGACGGTGTCACCTGAAATGGCTGGGCGAACAGGTCCCGTTGCGACGTCGACGCTAACGACGGAAATTCAGGGCCCCGCCACAAGGGAATCGTGACCGCGTCGATCGCCGGCCAACTCATTTCCTCCACTTCCCGGACAATCTCCATGGCCAGCCGCTCCGCCACGGGCTCGTCCCAGCCGACGGTCTGACCGCGCTGCAGCGGGCGGCCGCCTCCGTACCCCAACCCGCCACTGGTATCGCAGGCCAGCGAGCCCCCTGCCCGGTCTCCCTGCAATTCACCGGCGATGGCCAGATAGCCCCACAGTCCGTTCTCGGCCGGTCGCCCTGACAAAACCGCACCAGCGGGTACTCGGATCGTGCGATCGCGGGGAATCGATGTGTCATCCAATGACCAGTGAAAATCGGCACCACTCAGTCCGATCAGGGCCGGCGTGAGAAACCGCAGCCGTGGGGGGACGAGCGCGCACTCGATGGCGGCCGAGCCGGGCCGATTCTGAACAATGGCCGTGGCCCAGCGGTAAGCGTCTCGATCCATGGCGCCGCTGGGACTGACCGACCAATAGGCCCAGCCGAGCCGGCCTTCATCCTGAATCGTGGTCAGCGTCCCGCCGTGCAGCACCTCAACCGCGCCCATGGTAAGCCCTCCACGATAGGGCCTCGTCCTTCAGCTGTTGGAACTCGTCAGGCTCCAGCCGTTCGAGCACCACTTCGTCTCCCGGCAAGTAGTCCACCGGCGGCCAGGCCGTCGTTTCGAGTGTGCGGATGGCCACTTCTCCCACCACGTTCCAGCCCGCGGGACTCGACCGACCATACACACCCACATAAGGTCCGCCCACGGCCAGTGTGCCGGCGGGCACGGAGCGGACCGGATGGTCAAGCCGCGGACAGTGCATCTCCGTTGGGCAAGCCACCGAGGTAAAGAAAACCGGGCAGGAATCCCAACATGGCGATCGTGTAGGTGGGTTCGATCAGCCGCTGCTGATACGTGGCCCGATCCAGTCCGGTTTGCTGCTCAATCCGCGTCCAGTCACAGGCATGCGTGCGATCCGAAGAACTGGCACGGGAGTCGCCAACGGCGGGGAGCCGCCGCCGCGGACAAGCGCAAGGAGGCCAGTTGCGACAGGGACGCGGGTGAATAGCGGCGGTTGACACGCAGGCAGATCTCCTGGGGAGTCGCAATCACGTCCGTAATGAAGTCCAACCGTGCGTCCAGGATCGCCTTACCCCAACGAGGCAGTCGCGGATCCGACCGGCCGTCATGGGGGCGCAGCAGGAGCAGCTCGTCGGCCAGCAATTGGACCGCGAATGATAGCTCGTCAAGCCGGACGAAGCGCGACATGGTGATCCTGCAGAAAGTCGTGAACGCGTTTGGCCAGCCGCGGGGCCGCGGGGGCATCCCCGTGGAGACACACCGTTGCGACTTGCAGCGAATGGCAGTTACCATCATGATCGGTCACGTGGCCCGCCAGCAATTCAGCCAATTGGCTTAGCACGGCATCTTCCGCTTCGAGAAGTGCTGCGGGATGGGTCCGCGGCTGCAAGCGATTGCGGCCCGCATAGCGGCGATCGAGAAAGCCTTCGGGGACGAAGCGGACGCCATGGGTTCCGCAGATCTCGTCCAAATGCGTGCCGGCCATGCCGATGATCAATAATGCGGGATCGAGGTGTTTCACCAAGGCGACGAACGCATCGGCGAGTTCCGCATCGTGCGCGACGTCGTGATAGAGCGCGCCATGCGGTTTTACATGTCGTAATTCTGTTCCCATTCGTTTCGTGATCGACCGCAGCCGTCCGATTTGTTCGCGGAGGCTCGCCATGAGTTGGTATCTGGGAAGTGTCATGGTGACCCGCCCGAACCGTTCCCGATCCGGATAGGAGGGATGGGCTCCGATGGCAACGTCGTGTGCCATGGCAGCTTGGACGGTGGCGATGATGCCCGGCAGGTCGCCTCCGTGCGCGCCGCAGCCGACGTTGCACGACGAGACGAAGGGGAGGATATCGAGATCATGATTGTCCGGATCGAGCGCGGCATGTTCGCCCATGTCACAATTGACGTCGATCGTAGACAGCATGCGGACATCCATTACGGAAGATAGGGGCGTGGTGAGCGTTTGATGGTTCCCCAGCCAATTCCGATGGTACCGGGTGGTATCGGCCGGCAACACCCGTGAGCCGAAGGCCAATATCATCGTAGCCTGGGGCAACGCCCCGGGACCCATCAGGCATCGCAGGCCGTTGGCCGAAGGCCAACATCATCGTAGCCTGGGGCAACGCCCCAGGTCCCATCAGCATCGCCGCCCGTTGGCCGAAGGCCAACGTCGTCGTAGCCTGGGGCAACGCCCCAGGATTTCGAGCCGGAATTTCCATCTTGGCCGCAGGCCAAGCTCACCCCGAACGTGCCGCCCGCGAACCACGGGCCACGCATGGTTCCGAAACGCGGATGTCGGGTCCGGCCGACGCGCAGGTTGAATTTGGCCTACGGCCAAAACGGGCGGAGTCGCGACGATCACCGTCCTGGGGCGATGCCCCAGGCTACGGTAAACTTGGCCTGCGGCCAACATCGTGACGCTCCCGGCGAAAGCGGGTCGTGCCGCCGCGCCGGGAGCCGGGAGCCGGGAGTGAATTTGGCCTAAGTCCCAGACGACATTGGCTGACCCATCGCACCGGTACTCGCTCCGATGCCGGGACATGCTCGGATTGCCCCCATGACAATCGCCGGGCAGGCTCGAACACGCAACGGTCCCGACGGCTGAACTTGACTGACCTTGGTGAATACCGATCGCACCGGGGGGTTGGCCGCAGGCCAACCTCATCGTAGCCTGGGGCGATGCCCCAGGATTTCGAGCCCGAATTCTCATCTTGGCCGCAGGCCAAGCTCACCCGATTCGTCAGCGACACCCGACATCCGAGGAGCCATCCATGCCTCAATCACTCAGCAAACTCTATGCGCACTTGATCTTCAGCACCAAGGACCGGTATCCGTATCTCGACAATGAAGTCCGGCCCCAAATGCATGGTTATCTCGCCACCGTGCTGCGTGATTTGGGGTCTCCCTACGCGGTTGTAGGCGGCGTGGCCGATCATGTGCACATTCTCTTCGACATGGGGAAGAAGCACGCACCCGTGCTATTCGTCGAAAAGATCAAACGCGAATCATCAAAGTTCGTGAAGACTCTCGGGACACGATACAAGAAATTCTACTGGCAACGCGGGTACGGTATGTTTTCCGTCAGCCCGACGCATCGCGATGATGTCGAAGCGTACGTTCGCAACCAGGAAGAACATCATCGCACGCTGACGTTTCAGGACGAGTTCCGCATGTTTCTCCGGCGGTATGGGATGGATTACGATGAGAAATATGTGTGGGATTGATCCACGCGTGAGGCCGTGCGCCTTGATCCTTCGCAGCCACGTTTCTGGGACGAGGCCCACCTTGACGCCCGTTGGCCGAAGGCCTACGTCATCGTAGCCCCGGGGCAACGCCCCAGGCCCCATCAGGCACCGCAGGCCGTTGGCCGAAGGCCAACATCATCGTAGCCTGGGGCAACGCCCCAGGTTGACGCACCGATGACCAACCTTGGCCGAAGGCCAAGCTCACCCCGCACGTGCGCCCGCGAACCACGGGACACGCATGGTTCCGAAACGCGGATGTCGGGCCGGGACGGCGCGCCAGGATGAATTTGGCCTACGGCCAAAACGGGACACGTGATGGGCACCTTCCTGGGGCGATGCCCCAGGCTACGGTAAATTTGGCCTACGGCCAACATCGTGACGCTGGCGGCGAAAACGGGTCGGGAGGGCGTGCCGGGATGAATTTGGACTACGGCCAACGACTCATTGAAACACGCGGACGATGGAAAACGCGCCCAACAGCAGGGTGATCATCACGACGGCCAGTCCCAACGCATTCTGCCAGGGCCGATTGACCTGATCGCCCATGATGGTGCGGCGATTCGTGAGCCACAAGAGAAAGCCGGCCACGAGCGGCAGGAGCAGTCCGTTCAGGACTTGCACGGTGGCAATCAGCGCCACCGGTCGATAACCGAGCGAGGCGACCATGGTTCCCACGGCCACGACCGCTATCCACACGGAGCGGAAGCGGGGGGACGATTCGTCGTGCGACCAACCCCAAATTCCGGCGGCGGCATAGGCGGCCGCCATGGGGGCAGTCAGTGCCGAACTGAGTCCGGCCGCCAAGAGCCCGCCGCCCATCCAGTGGCGGGCCGCCGGACCGAGAAGTGGTTCCCATTGACGAGCCAGATCGGCCGCCGTTTCCACCGTGCCGACTTGTCCGCGGACGGCGGCCGCCGCCAGCACAATCAAACCGGACGTGATGCCGCCGACCACAATGGACAATCGACTGTCCCAACGAAAAGCCGCCAGGCTGGTCGCGGATGACTTCTTCCGCGCCACGACCGACGCGTGCAGAAACAGGTTGTAAGGGACAATCGTCGTACCGATCAGCCCCAGCGCAAGCAACCGATGCTCGCCGGTGGTGGGTCCGGGAAGCAAGCCGCGCACCAGCGCGGGCCAGTCGACACCGACCAGGGCTACCGTTACCAAAAAGCAGACGCTCATCAGTAGCACGGCGGCGATGAGCAACTTTTCCAACCATTCGTATTTGCCAAACCACAGCAGAGCGAAGGCCAGACCACCAGCCAGGGGCGGCCACCAGCGGCTCGGCCCAACCAGGGCAGACCAGCCGAGCACGGCGCCGCCGAGATTCCCCGCCTGGTAAGCGGCATTGCCAAGCAAGATCGCCCCCAACACGAGGCTGAAGGCGGCAAGCCGTTGCCAACCGCCAGGAAATTGTCCACGAATCGCCTCGCCCAAACCGGCCGCTGTGGTGAAGCCCAGTCGCACCGCCATCTCCTGCAAGACGACGGTGGCGATGGTGGCAAAGGCGAGGGCCCAGAGAAGATCGTAGCCGGTCTTCATGCCCGCCAGCGTACAGGTGGTTACGGTACCAGGACCGATGAACGCCGCCGCTACCAGGGCACCAGGTCCGATCGAACTTCGGGCGAGCCGCATGTGCCGTCCTCGAACAGAAGGCGCCTATCGCGTATTGAAGATGCGATCGCCAGCGTCGCCCAACCCTGGCACGATGAACTTTTCGTTGTTCAATTCGGGATCAATGGCACACACATAAATCTGCGTCCCGGGGAACTCGTGCTCAACCGCCGCAATGCCTTCCTGCGAGGCGATGACCGACAACAATTTCAGCCGCGGCACTTTCCGTTTCTGCAGCGCTGCCAAGGCGGCGCGCGCGGACCCTCCCGTGGCCAACATCGGATCAACGATCAGCGCGACATCGAGGGGGAACTTGGGGGGAATCTTGCTATAGTATTCCACGGGACACGCGGTTTCCTCATCGCGGTACAGTCCCAGGTGCCAAACCTCCGCATCCGGTATCAGATTAAGTATGGGATCGACCATGCCCAGTCCGGCTCGTAAGATCGGCACGATCCCAATTCTCTGATCCAGCACCTGCCCGACGGTGGCGCAGAGCGGTGTCTCCAGTGACTGCTCGCGCACTTGCAGGTCCTTGGTTGCCTCGTAGGCCAACAACACCGCAAGTCGGCCGATGAGCAATCGAAACTCGGACGGCGGTGTTTCTTTGTCACGCAGTCGAACCATGTGATGCGTGATCAGCGGATGCGAGACTTCGATGACGTTCGACATGGGACGAAGCGGCCTTGCTGCGAGATGAGTACGAAATCGCAGGGCGCTCGGCCCCGACTCGCGACACGATAACGTAAAAAACCCACGATGTGTAGCGGCGACCAGCAAAACGCCGACGCCCGATCCGTGGGACCGATGCGAAGGCGGCGCCCGGCCGTGATCCCGAGATGCCCCGCGCAGACGGGCTCGACGGATACCCGCCACATCACTCGTCGTAGTAGGCGGATTGGTAGCGGCGACTGGGGCGCGTCGGCGGCGGGTGGGACGGCGAGACGTACGGCGTGAATCAACCTCGCCTTCGAGAAACCAATAGCCACCGAGCAGTCGATAAAAGAACAGCAGGGACAGGGCGCCCGCCACGGCCACCATCATCCCGACGGGGCTGACCGGCGTGATCCGCGGACCACGGGAGAAAAGGGACCAGGCACCACAGCCGATGATGACGCCTCCAATCCCCATCAGCAACGTCGCAATGGCTCCGCCCGGATCACGGCCCGGCATGAGCGCTTTGGCAAGCAGCCCGACGAGCGTGCCAAAGCCGATCCAGACGAGGATATCATTCACCCAATCTTGGGCCCCGGGAGGAAACTGGGAGAGGTACGACACTTGATCCATCGCGGTTTCCATGGGGGCTCCGATGCGAAAATGGCGGCGGAGACACCCGCTGCGGCTCCCTTGCGCCATCGGCTGGCGTTTGGCGAAACTTTAGCGTCAGTCGCGACGGCCCGATTTCCGGGCCAGCCAGGCTGGATTCGAGCACCGATTTGGCTCCCCGGGCCCTCAGCTGGTAGCATTGCTAAGATAGAAGCGGTCCCACACTCCGTATCCTGTTTTCAGGTGGTTCCGCCCCTGTCGGAGCCTTGCGCGCCGCCGGGCCAACAAGGAGTCCTCACGATGTCGTATCGACGGCTGCTGATCGGTCTACTGGTGATTTTCGTATGCGGACCGGTGCGTGGTGAAATGGCCGCGGAGATCGCCGTCTGTGTGGACACGCATCTGAGCCGACTGTGGCAACAAGTCGGGGTGGAGCCGGCGCCGTCGGCGGACGACAGCGAATTTCTGCGACGAGTCACACTCGATCTGACGGGGGTCGTCCCCACCGTCGCCGACGCGCGGGAGTTCCTCGAGTCGCAGGCCCCGGACAAGCGGGCACGTCTGATCGACAAGCTCTTGGCTTCGCCCCGTCACGCCACGCATCTGGCCAATACCTGGCGGAATATCATTTTGCCCGACGGTTTTTCCGTCGAGATGGGTGACAGTGCCGCCGGCATGCAGGAATGGCTGCGGGCTCGTTTTGCCGAAAACCTCCGCTACGATCGGCTGGTGGGGGATTTCTTGACGGCCACGGGCGGCAGTCAGACTGGGCCGGCCTTGTATTATCAGGCGCTCGAGTCCAAACCTGAGAAGCTCGCCGCCAGCACGGCACGAATTTTTCTCGGCTTGCGGCTGGAATGTGCGCAGTGCCATGACCATCCGTTTGACGATTGGAGCCAGCGGGATTTTTGGGAGTATGCCGCCTTCTTCGCGCAAGTCGCCGGCGAAAACCGTGGCGGCAGTTTTCGCTTGAGCGATCGGAACAGCGGCGAAGTCCACCTGCCGGAGACGACGGACATCGTGTCACCGCAGTTTCCCAGCGGCGATGCGCCCGGTCGTGACACCGACGGCTCGCGTCGGTTGCAACTCTCGATCTGGATGTCGTCCCCCAACAATCCCTTCCTGCCTCGAGCCGCCGTGAATCGTGTGTGGGCTCTCCTGTTCGGTCGCGGACTCGTCGATCCCGTGGACGACCTTGGCACCCACAACGAATCGGTCGATCCGGAATTGCTGGACAAGTTATCGGACTTATTTGTTCAAGCGAATTTCGATGTACGGGAACTTTATCGCGGCCTTGTCAACAGCCAGGCTTATCAATTGACCAGTCGCTGCAAAAGGCCAGAGATCGGGGACCAGCGACGACCCGTGTTTGCTCAGATGCATACGAAGGCTCTCACCGCGGAACAGCTCTACGATTCCATCCAGCAAGGACTGCATGTCACCGGTCCCGCGGCGGCGAGTTCGAATGTGGTCACGGACACCGAGCGACAGACCTTTGTGGCTCAGCTCGAGACGAAAGCGGCCAATGCGACGGAGTATCACGCCGGCATCCAGCAAACGCTCAGCCTCATGAATGGAGGAAAAGTCGCGACGGGAACGGGGGGACACGTCGGGCTGCTGGTGGCTCTCCGCGCGCCCTTCCTCTCCCGCGAAGATCGACTGGATGCCATTTATCTGTCGACGCTTTCGCGCTTTCCCACGCCAGCCGAAAGGCAACCGTGGACGACGCCGAGCAGTGGGGATCCCCAGGCGGAAGAGGAAATTCTGGGGGACCTGTTATGGGCGATTTTGAACAGCGCGGAGTTTCGCTTCAACCATTAGGTCGCCACGCGCGGAGTGCTATCTTGGACATGAAGACGCCGACACGGGGGCTTTCCTGCTGGCTGGCCATTTGGCTGCTGCTGGCCGGCGGATGTCAACGAGCAGGTCCGCCTCTCGACCAGCCGCAGGCGGAGCTACCGGCACCCCCGCCCTCATCGCCGATTGCATCGGCGGCTTCCGCGGCGGCCGAGCCGGCACCTCGCGCCGACGCAACGAGCGTCCCGTTGCCTGTGGAAACCGCGCCCGAGACTTCCCTCGACCCGAAGGATGATTCGGCGGAGGAGGAGCCCACCCAGGGACGGGATGGCAGCCAGCGGGCGACCGGCGAGCAGACCCAGGTCCAGGAGCCTCCGGCGCGACATCGCATCCTGCTGATGGCGCCCGCGGGGCCCTTGGTACTGGAAGTTTGCCTGACCGACGGGGTCGAGTCGCTGGCTGCCTGGCGGAAGCGATCGCTACGGACCCTGCTCACGTTCGCCGACAAGAACGCGGATGGCGTCACGACGTGGGACGAGTTATTTGAGGAGCCGCTGTTGCTCAACCTGGCGGCCGAGGGCATGTCGATGGGTGACGAGCGGCAACGGCGGACCATTGCGATGTCCTACGACGGCGACGGAGATGGGCATGTGTCCGAGGAAGAGCTGCAACGTTTCTTCGGCCGCAACTTGCCGGGCGAAGGCGGATTTCAGATTTCCGGGCGGTCGTTCGATCCCTTTCAACGCATTGCCGAATCGCCCGTGACTCGCTGGCTCGATCGGAATGGGGACGGGGTGATCGCCACGGAAGAGAAGCGGCAGGCCTCGCAGCGGCTGCGCGAACGGGATGCGGATGATGACGGCCGGCTGTGGCCCGACGATTTCGCAGCCAGCGAGTTCGAGTCCGACACATCGATGAATGGGCGTTATGGTAGCAGGACCACGTCCGGGCCCCGGCCCGTGCGGTTGATTGGTGCGGACGTGGAGTGGAACGATGTCCTGAACGAGCTGGAACAGGTCTACGCCTTTGGCAGCCCGCTCACGCGCGAGGATCTGGGCACGAGCGGGCGGCTCTTCGATTGGCTCGACATCGACGACGATCAATCGTTGAATGCCTCCGAGATGGCCGGACTGGTCACGTTTCCAGCGGATGTCACGGCTTCCATCTTGTGGCGCGAGGGACGACTGGAGGAACTGGTTGCCGAGGATGGCGGCTCGATCATCCCAGGCCGGGAGGACCCTTCGGCCACCATTCGCGGTGGCGCGACCGATCTCGACTGGATGGTCCGTCGGACGGCAAAGGCGGCTGGGATGTATGGCGATGGCCGGGCAGATGGAGGGCAGCCGCTTGGCGAGCGGCTGTTTGCGGCGGCCGATATCGACCAGAACCAGTATCTGGATCGGAGTGAATTTCCGCGGCTGGGCTATGGACCATTGCTCGCCTACGAACGCCTCGACAAAAATTCCGATGATCGGATCGACAAGACTGAATTGGCGCTGCTGGCCGAAATCTTCCCGGCCTTTCAGGAGTCCGGAATTCAGCTGGAGGTGAGGCCGCGGGCCGATGCCGTGTTCGCGGCCCTCGATGGCAACGGCAACGGAACGCTCGACGCGCGGGAAATCGGCGCCGCGGGCCGCACGCTTGAGGCCTTGGACGGCAATCGAGACGGCAAATTCAGTACGTCGGAATTACCTTCCGGATTCACCTTGGTGCTAAGCGATCGCCCACTCGCCAACCAGCCAGCCGCGACGCCGTCGATCGGGATCGCTCGGATCACTCCCGCGACTCCCAGTTGGTTTGACCACATGGACCTCAATCGCGACGGCGAGATCGACCCGCGCGAGTTTATCGGTACGCCTGATCAATTCCAGCGGCTGGACGCGGACCGGGATGGCTTTCTCGAATCGCGGGAAGTCGCCGCGGACGAACAGGAATAACGATGCAATACATTCCAGCGAACAACCGGGCGATGGAACCGGCCTCTCACGAGCCAACCGCGAATCCGGGAGTCTGGAAGCGGGTGATTGCGACCAAGGAACAGCTCCTGCGAGGACAGGTGCAAATGGTCAATTGGGCTCGCTTGCCCGCCGGTAGCGCGTTTGCCCGCCATTACCATGAAGACATGCAAGAGGTATTTATCCTCATTTCGGGTGCGGCGGTGATGACGGTGGCAGGCCAATCGCTGGAACTCGCTCGCGGCGATACGGTGATTGTGGCCCCGCGGGAGGTACACTCCATGCGGAACATCGGTACTGCGGATGCGGAGTACCTCGTCTTTGGGATCTCCACCGAAGAGGGTGGCAAGACGATCGTGGTTGACTGAACGAAAGGAGGCGGGTGCCTGCCACGCCGCTTCCCCTGCCCTACTCGCCGGCGCTGGAACGATCGTCGACCCGCGGCAGGCGCGCCCAGGAGGATGCGGGCGGATCGTACGCGTTGTCGGCGGGAGTGCGCCATCCCGCTGACGTCGCAGCGTTGGGCGCGAAGGAGGGCGGCATGTAGACGGCCGCCACTGGCTCGCTGGTGGCCGACGAAGGCTGCGTGGCGTATCGTTCCAGCTGGCGACAAACCACGGTCAAGACGCCAACGAGCACAAAGATAAAGGCGAACCAAAGGACACCATCACGGACTTTCCGCAACCCGTCTTGCGAATGCGGCCACAAGGCGGCGGCTGCCAGCAGCATCGCCACGAGTGACATCACCGTGGAGCAGATGAGGAGTCGTTCAAGTGTGATGGTCATGGCAGCCGACTCGAGAACCAGGGGAAGCATGCCGTGAGACTAGCGACTTTCGCCACCCGACTCAAGAATTCCCAGCTGCTGTCGAGGCAGTTGGTAGAATTTTCAGGGTCCGGCTCGCCCGATTATTCGGCCTGCGAAAGACGAAACAGGGGATCGCTGCGAAAGGTCTTCACTTCAGCCCCTGCTGAATTCAGCCGCACCTGCACGGCTCCAGCGAACGCCGTGTGAAAAACGCGGTCACTCGCTTGCCGGTAGGCCTCCACCCCGGCGCTCGTCGCCTGATGGGCCCCTCCGCTGATCACGATCACCTCGGGCCGGCACCAGGCGCAAAAGGCCGCCGGATCGCTCCGCAGACTGCCATGATGGGGCGCCATGGCGACATCGCAATCAAGGGGTGGCAGAGACAGGAGGCGTTCCATCCCCTCCTCCTCCAGGTCGCCGGTCAGCAGCATCGACCTGCCGCTGGCCTGGATGAGAACGACCAGGCAGCGCTCGTTGTCGGTGGTGGTCGCTAGTTCGTCGGCGTGGAGAGGTGGATGCAAGACCTGCACTTGTACCTCTCGATCGTCCACCAGCAGCGTGCCCGCGGAAATCGTTTGGACCGGGATCGCGGCTTGCGATAACCGCTTCACCATTTCCTGAGCTGCGGCGTCGGTGACGGTCAACAGTCGCGGCGGCACCAAAACGCGGCCCAAGTCAAAGCGCTCCGCCAGGACCGGCAGGGCATTGAAATGGTCGACATCGGCATGCGAAATGATCGCTGTATCGATACGCCGCACGCCCTGCGCCCACAGAAATTGAGAAATGTTCATCGCCGTGTAACGTTCATCACCCAGCGCGCCGGCATCATACAGCCAGACTTCGCCACCCGGCAATTCGATCACCGTGCAGCCACCATGCCCCACCGCAAGAAACGTGCATTGCAAGGGTGAACGAGTCACGCTCCGAGGCGTCCACCAGAGCCCAGTCAGGAAAACGATGTAGGCCGCCGCCAACCAATACGGCCATTTCGCGTGCCAACGGCGACGCAGCGTTCCTACCGCCAGGATCAGGTAGAATCCCAGCACGACCCCCGCCGAGGGGCCTACCACCCAGAGGTAGCTGAACGGAAGCGACTCAGCGGCCACCACACACCGTTCCGTGCACCGCAGCGAGCATCCACAGATGGCGCCGAGCCCATCGGCGAATCCCGGGAACCAGCCGCTGACCAGCAGGACTCCAAAGCCTGATAACAGTGCCAGAGCAACCGGAATCCAGAGAAACAGGTTTAACCAGAGCGCGCTGGGCGAGACGAGATGAAAATTTCGCATCACCAGCGGCAATGCCAGGCACCAGATAACGGTACTTGCCAAAGCCGTTCGATAGAAGTTCGCCATCACGATCCTCAACCACACCTCCCAATAGCCGCGACGGCGCGCAAGCAGCCGTTGCAGCGCTGTTTGGGGTCGTACCGCAGTGAGCATGGGCAAGAACCACATCATGGAAGCGACGGCCAGAAATGACAACTGCGAACCCACGGCAAATAGCTCGCTGGGATTGAGGGCCAGTACGATCAGCGCTGCCGCTGCCAGTGAGTTGAATCGTAGCGCATCGCGGCGCAGGATGCCGCTCAAACACATGACGTAAACGAGAATGGCCGCCCGTACCACTGGTGCTCGTCCACCCGACACCAGCGCATAAACCGTGGTCACCACCATGACCAGGACGAAGGCATAGGTGGGTGGCACCATGCACACACGCGCGAGCAGATAGAAGCCCATGGCCACAATCGTGACGTGAAGGCCCGAGATCGCCAACAAATGGATCGTTCCCGTGCGCATAAAGCGATCGGTCCTTGGCCCGTCGAGATGCTCGCGGTCACCGAGCAAGAGGGCGGCGGCAAGTTCCGCCTGCCGTGGAGGCATATGCCGCCAAAGAGCTCGCTCGCCGTAGTGTCGCATCGAGGCCAGCAGCCAGCGTGGGTGCCAACGACCTGCCGATTTTCGCACTTGCACGCTCTCGGGGTAGTCAGCGGTAATTCGGACCAATCTCCGATGGGACCGTTCGTACTCGTCCATCGGCCACCCTCCCGGGTTGGCTGCCCCTCCAGGACGTCGGAGATACCCGTAAATCTCCAGCTCATCCCCGGGTCGTATGCCCCGCAACTCGCCTCGTACCGTGAGTCGAGCGCTGCCCGAGGCCTGGGTCCACGCACGATCTTCCCGCAGGGCAATGACCCGTACGGCCAGGTAGGAATGGGGACCCGCAAGATCGGCGCGGCGCGACCCGCGCGGGGACTCCTCCACCACAAGCGGAAATCCCTCGGCTACTGCCCGCAGCACCGCCGGTTGGCGGTGGACATCACACCGCAGTCCCAGCTCGTCGACCGCAAAATGATGCCAATGCACATGGTGCCAGGTCGCAGCCAGCGCCAAAAATCCGACCAACGTCCACAGCGACGAAACCGTGATCCAGCGTCGTGCAACGAGGGCTGCCAGCCAGGCGGCCACCGTCATCAGCCCCCACACGGCGCCATGGCAGGCCAAGCCAGCGGTCGAGCATGATCCCGATCCCCACCGGCAGCAAAATGACCACCAGCGGATGGCGACAATCGGCGGCGGATGGGAATATCGGGCGGTCCGTTCTCAAAACAACCCTTTCCGTGCGGTGCAACCGCTTGCTGGCCCTGCAATGAGCGGGCCCTCATCCTAGGCAGTCCTTGCTATCTTTGTGGGCAACTCCGCGCATAAGCAACGTTAATCTTGGCGATTCCGCTCGTATTTTCACGGTGATCCGTCAAATCTGGCCAGCGGGCTCCGGTTTGGAACGCGGGTTGCTCATTACGTTGGACATAAGCGGCACAATGTTAAGCAACGATGAAGTGCCGTTTGATTTTTCGTCTATGAGGAGGCATCCGGCAATGATTCGATCAATCAGCACACCTTTGGACCACCAGATTTCTGCGGAGCAGGAACTGGGGACACAAATACTCGGCAAGAAGTATGGCATCCGCCGCCCGAACAAGGCACACACCGCAACGGCCCACCGGGTCGCCCGCCGATTCCAGACGGAATTCAATGAAGGGGACGGATTCGACATTCAAACCGACGACATTATCGTGGAAGTGGAGACGACGGCAACCATGTTTGACTCGGCGGCACGCCTGGCTCGAGAGCAAGGGCCGGTCTACATCGCCCTGACGAACAAGGATGGCGTGGCGGACGCCTTGCGATCGATCCCCAACTTACGAGTGGGTATCATGGACGCCCATGGGAATATTGTCCGCGAGTCGCAAAATCCCTGCTAGAACAGCGTCAAGTGTCAGACTTGGCGAAGCGCTAGACGCGTGGGGCAGCGAGCTCAGCCCGATTTTGGCTGGCGACCGCGGGTGCCGATTCCGAGAAAACGGCGACGAATACGGTTTGTGGGTGGGTGAATCCACCCACTGACGGTGACTTGCTGGTAATTATGGCGACGTGGGGTAAAATGGGAGCGGGGAGGCCGTGCGGGCGGTCGCCTGGGCATCGTCATTTACGCCGCGCAGCGGCCACGGAACAGAGCACTTTTCACCCGTCAGCGGCAGGAGCGTTCGGGACGCGGCCGCGTCTCCGCATGACTCGGCCCGACGGCCCCAGCGCCCCTCATGGCCAAAGTCACCAGCAGAGAGAAGTTTCTGGAGCTTGTGCGCCGCAGCCGTTTGGTGGCGGAGGACCGGTTAGGGGACTTGCTCAAGCGGATCCAGCGATCTCCGAGCGATGAGCGGCCGAGGGACGCCGAGGCCTTGTCCGAACGGTTCATTGAGGCGAAGCTGCTGAACCAGTGGCAGGTCGATAATCTGCTGAAGGGCAAATACAAGGGATTCACGCTCGGCAAGTACAAATTGCTCGGCCACCTGGGCACAGGCGGGATGAGCAGTGTTTATCTGGCCGAGCATCCGGTCATGGAGCGGTTGGTTGCGGTCAAGGTGCTGCCCAAGCGGTTCGTCGAGGATCCCAATTATCTGGATCGTTTCAAGCGCGAGGCCCGCGCCGTTGCCGCACTCGATCATCCGAATATCGTGCGGGCATTCGACATCGATCAGGACGGCAACACGCATTACATCGTGATGGAGTATGTCCAGGGGCGGGACCTACAGAAAATCGTGAAACAGGACGGGCCACTCGACCCGTGTGACGCGATGGACTATATCGCTCAGGCGGCTCTGGGCTTACAGCACGCGCACGAGGCCGGTCTGGTCCACCGCGATATCAAGCCAGCCAATTGTCTGGTCGACAAATCGCGTTGCGTGAAGCTGCTCGATCTTGGCTTGGCCATGTTCTCCGAGGACGATCGTCCGTCGCTGAGTGCCAAATACGACGATTCGGTCGTCGGCACGGCGGACTACCTGGCTCCCGAGCAGGCGCGAAACAGCCAGAACGTCGATTCTCGAGCCGACATCTATAGCCTGGGGTGTACCCTCTACTTTCTGCTCACCGGCCAGCCGCCATTCCCGGAGGGTTCGATTGCCGAACGGCTGTTGAAGCACCAGACGGAGCAGCCGCCCAGTCTCTACGACTTGCGGAGCGATGCGCCTCCGGCGGTCGTCGAGCTGTGCCGGCGGATGATGATCAAGGACCCGGCGCAGCGGATCCAGCAGGCGAGCCAGGTGGCCGATGAGATCCGCAGCTGGCTCGCCACCCGCGGACGCTCCATCACTTTTGACCACAAGCTGGCGTCGTCACCGGCCGTGGCTCCCTTGCCCGTGCCCGTCGAGGGGGGATCGAGCTGGAGTCGCGGCGGAGGTTCTGGGTCGGGGCGAATTGGCAGGTCTCCCACGCCGCCCCCGGCACCGCGTCGCCCGTCGACCGACGACACACAGCCTTCGGCCAAGGATGATACTGCCCGTATCGGTATGGGCTCGTCCATCAACGACGATCTCGAATTGGCCCCGCTCGAGGAAGAACGGCGAGATTCGTCCGGATCGGGCCTCCACGACGATGATGCGGCCGCTCCATCGGCTGCCGATGTGGCCGCAGGGAGCCCGTCATCGATCGACGAGATGCAGTTGGAACGCTATGAGAGTGGTCCCCTGGACGCGCTGCTGGAAGATCCGCAGTTCTCCGGCAAGATCCAGATGCGCACGCAACCCCTGACGCAACGCGTCGAACCACCCTGGTATCACTCTTCCTGGCTGATCGTCGCCGTGCTGGCCATCCTGGGTGTGTTGGCGGCGATCCTGGTGCTGAGCTGGCTGGTCTAGGAGGCGTGTTGCGTCAGCGGTTCACGGCGGGTGGCCCCGTCGTAGAGCACATGTTTCGCGCACTCTTTTGTGGTCAATTCATGGACGTTCCCGCTCGACGTACGATCTGGGTACCATCATCAATCTTGTCGCTCGGGTGAAGGATCACTGGCTCCCCTTCGGCAAGGCCATCCAGCACTTCGGCCGCCACGTCGTTCTGGTGACCGATCGAGACGGTACGCAGGCGTGCCATCTGCGAATCCGCGACGAACACGGCCCAGGCGTCGGCGACTCGAAACAAGGCCGCCGTGGGAACTTGCACCACCGAGTCGCCTTCCCACGTGACGATCCGGGCCTCGACGCGGAATCCGTCCCCCAGCGAGGCGCGCTCCTGCGGGGGATCGCTGATGTCGATAAGAACATTCACACGTTGCTCCTCCACACCCAGGGAAGAGACTTTCGTGAAGGCGGACGGCTCGACCAGCCGGACACGGCCCTCCAGTCTGCGATCGCCCCCCCATCGTTCCAAGTAGGCCACCGCGCCGGGTCGGATGCGCACGGCGTCAACGGAGAGGACATCGACGACCACTTCCAGATCGGCCGGATCGCCAACTTCGACGAGCGGCGTTCCCGGATCGACGACGGTCGAGCTTTCCTGAAGGACGCGCAGGATCCGCCCATCGATCGGGGATTCGATCTCAAAATCGGACACGTCGCCATGGTCATCGTCGCGGGTGCGGACCAGAGCGGCTCGCGCCAGTTCCAATTCAAAGGAGGCGATCTGCTGTGCCATGACAGCGGCCCGATAGTCCTCGCGGGAAACCCGGTAGGCCATTTCGGCTCGATCGAGCGCTTCATCGGTGGCGGCTCCGGTGGGTACGAGCGTCCGCATTCTCGCCAATTCCGTTTCCGCATAGGCGAGGGCTGCCTTGGCGCTTTCCAAGTCCGGCGTGGTCCTCAGCAATTCGGTTTCCTCCGCCTTGACGCGCATTTCGGCTTGCCGCAACTCGCGCGCGTCGAGCAGCCCCGGGTCGCGCGGCGTGATCACGGCCAGCTTCGTCTGACCTTGGATGACGGGATCACCCGGATCGAGTTCCAGTCGCAGCAGACGACCGGTCAGGGGGGCCGACACCACATAGCGTTCCCGAATCCGCGTCCGCCCATCTTCGTTGACCGTGACCTGCATCGATCCGCGAACCACCCGCGCCAGATCGACGTCGATGGGCCGGGGCCGAATCGCAACGTAGGCCACGGCTGCGAGGACCGCCACCGCACCGCCCATCGATGCCCAGCGTATCAGTGATTTGAAGTTTCCCATGAACCACATTATTCCTTGCTTTTCAACACCGCGACGAGATCCAATGTATCGATCTGCCGACGGACGATCAGCCCCGAAATCGTTGTCGCCAGCAGCACGACCAGTCCCGCAAAGGCGTAGGTTTTCGGTTGGATCACGAGGGGGATACGATAAATCTCCGTATCCAGGCCCAGGGTCATCCAGGCGGCGAAGAGATATCCCAGCCCCATGCCCAGCGGCAGCGCCAGGGCCGTCAGCAGGGCGAGTTCTCCGAGCAGGATGTCGGAGACCTCGCGTCGCGTAAATCCGATCACACGCAACGTGGAGAGCTCGCGGGTCCGCTCCGAGAGCGAGATGCGAGCGCTGTTGTAGACGACTCCGAATGCGATAATGGATGCAAAGAGGATATTAAATGACCGCATGCGGAGCAGGTTCTCCGCCACGGTATCCTCAAAACTCTTGATCATCGCCGACTTGATGGTAACTGCGGCGACCCGCGGGCGTTCTTTGAGCGCGTGATACAGCGAGTCAATCTGTTGGTCGTCGATCATCACGAATACGCCACTGGCCGTTTCCCCCTCTTCCATCAACAGCCGCACTTGATCTAACCGCATGTAGGCATTCATACCGGAATACTCCCGCACCAGCGCGGCGACGCGCACTCGGTGGGTCTGCCGTTCCCCTTCCATGATCTCCACGGTCACGAAATCCCCCGGCACAGCTTGCAGTTGTTGGGCCAGCTTGTCGGACAGCAGCAGACCGTGGTCGGGAAATGGCACCTGCTGCTCCTGGTCATTCATCACCCGGAATAACCGAGTCCCGTCCTCCAGCCCCATGATGCTGGTCCGTTCGTGACGGTGCGCCAACCGCAAGCGCACCGGCACGGCGCGAAAGGCCTGGTGTTGCATGACCCCGCGGAGGTGTTCGATTTCGTGGACTGCCCGTGAGGATGCAGGTTCGACAAACGTCACGGTCAGATCCTGCTGCTGCGCCAGTCGGAACTGAAAATCCATGATGTAGGTGATGGCGTCGAGCATGAAGCTGCCCAAGACCAGGACGGAAACGGCCATCGCAATGCCGAGGATGGAGAGTCCCGCCTTGACGGGGCGACGTTCCAGGTTGCGGAGCACCATCCGTGTCGTCTGAGACAACCACCGCCCCAAGCCGCTCTTCTCAAACAGGCTCGGCCGGTAGTTGGCCGGCGGTTCGGGACGCATTGCCTCGGCGGGCGCCAGCCGTACGGCCTTACGGACCGCTGCCAGCGTGCCCAGAACGGCGGCCAGGATGCTGACCGTCAGACCCAGCACGACCACGGCCGGTTCCAGCTGGAATGAAAAAACAGGAAAGCGGTAAAAGCGAGAGTACATCCTGGCCATGCCATTTCCCATCCACGCCCCCGCGGTGATGCCCAGCAACGATCCTACCAACGGAATCGCACACACCAACTGCAGGTAGTGGACACCAATTTCGCGGCGGGAATAACCGAACGCCTTGAGGGCAGCGATCTGTTCGCGCTGCGTGGAGATCAATCGCGAGATCACCACGTTCAGTAGAAACGCCGCCACGCTCAGGAAAATCGTCGGCGCCACGATACCCATGCTGCGTAACTGCCGAATCTCGTCGGAAATGTACTGGTCGGACACCTGATCCCCGCGTCCATAGGCGCCCACGCCGCCATACGGCTCGGTAAGCAAATCCAGGCGTCGGATCACCTCCGGCTCCGAGGCACCGCGGAGTAGCGAGACCGAGAGCGAATTGAAGGCGCCATCCATGTCGAGCGCCGCGGCGACGCCTTCGTACGCCATGTAAAAAATGCCGAAGCGTCGATCATCCGGCAACAGGCTGCCGACATTGATCTGGATCAAGTACTCGGGCGACAGCACGATGCCCACAATGCTCAGCAATTGCCGCCGGCCATTGATGATGGCAACGACATCGTCGCCCGGGTGCAAGTCGTGGGCATCGGCAAATGGCTCGCCCACCAATACCTCATTGCGGCGGGCGGGAGCCAGCCAACGACCGCGCCGCAAATGCAAGCCATTCAGGCGAGGCCGACCGACGTTCGGGACGGAAATCAAGCGGCCCACGGCGGGCTCGGACATTCCCTCGACGTCGATCGTTACGTCAAACACTATCCGGGACTCGACTGCGGCAATCCCGGGCAGCTCCGCAATCTGGTCCACCAGGCCCCGTGGGGCTCGCTTCAACTGCGCGAACACATCGGCAAAGCCATAGCGTTCGTAAAAGGTATCCTTAGACCAGCGAATCGACGCCAGCGTACTTAGCGACATCACAAGCATGGCGATGCCGGCGGCAATCACCATGCTGATGGCCAGGGCCTGACCTCGCATATGATAAAGATCACGGGCCAGTTTTCGCTGCAGAGCGGACATGCGGCTACCAGATGAGGTCATGGGCCAAGGCCCGACGTGCGTTGACCTGCACGTGGGACACATGTCCGTCTGAAAGCGAAATCACGCGATCGGCCATTTCGGCGATGACCGCATTGTGCGTAATCACGGCGGTGGTCGTACCCAGCTCCGAATTGACCCGTTGGATCGCCTCCAGCACCAATACGCCGGTCTTCACGTCGATGCCCCCGTCGGCTCGTCACACAGGAGGACATCCGGTTGCTTTGCCACAGCTCGCGCGATGGCCACCCGCTGCTGCTCTCCGCCCGACAATTGAGCCGGGAAGTGATCCAGGCGATTCTCCAAGCCGACCAACCGCAAGGCCTCCTCCGGCGGGATCGACCTTTCAGCAATCTCCGTGATGAGCGCCACGTTTTCACGAGCCGTCAGACTGGGGATCAGATTGTAGAACTGGAACACAAAACCAACGTGCCGCCGCCGAAAGAGCGTCAACGCGTCGTCGTCATAGTCCGTCAAGGTACTATCCAGATATTGAACCGTCCCCGAGGTGGGCACATCCAGTCCGCCGAGGATGTTGAGCAAGGTCGATTTACCACTGCCCGACGGTCCCAACAGCACCACGAATTCCCCCGCGTACAACTCAAGATCGACGCCCCGCAAGGCATGCACCGCGACGTCACCGCTGCCGTAAACCTTGGTCAGATCGCGGGCCACGAACACGGATCGCCGCTCGCGCTGGCCAGCAGTCGGATGCGGTCCGGATGGCGATGGAGTGAGGGACATCTCGGTAGTTTAACGGTTTTGGAGGTGGTGCGGGTGCCGGAACGGTCGGACCTTCCAAGACTTGGTTCATGTCAAGGCCAAAGCCGTGTTCTGCAAGCTCGGATTCACGGTAGCCGTAGTTTCGCAGCGAACCACCGAACAATCGCGACTGGCGACACCTGGTCGCATCCATGCGATTGCCATCCACCACTCGTACTCAGCGCAGCGGTACTCGTAATCATAATCGATGCCATGGCAGGCTGCGTCCCGCTGATTCCCATGCTCGCCGGAAAGCCCATTGCCAGCGAGCACGAGTAGGAGCACGAGCAGGAGCACGAGCACGAGTAGGAGTACGAGCACGAGCACGAGCACGAGCACGAGCACGAGCACGAGTACGAGTAGGAGTAGGAGTAGGAGTAGGATTTGAATACCGGCAAAGGTACGCGACTATTGGGGGGGAACATCCCCCAACGTCAGCCCGTGTTCTCGTAAGTACGCGGAGGTCGCGTCGACGACCGGTAGGTCATAAGACGACCGTTCAAACTTGGACACGTCGATGGGGATATTGAACTGCACCTCGAACAATTCGAGCACGACGGTCCGACGCGAATTGGCCGAAACGACGATGGCATTGCTGGGCCTGCTGGACGTGATCCGCCAAAACTCGACGCGGTAGGGAAACAAATCATCCTTGCCAAAATGGACGGTCACCGTGTGCGGAATTTGCTCCGCCAGGCCGATCAACACCCGTTCGTTGGGGGGCTCGTCGGCCGACTGATCGGGTGCAATCCTCGCCAGCGCGGCGGGCCGCCAACCTCCGCTGCTCATCCACACCGGCACACCGTGTAACGTCCCGGACAAGACTTGCTCCAATTGGAAGTTCTGGTCGAGTTGTGCCAGCAGGTGTGGCAATCCCCCGAAGGCCAGATCGATGGAGGGAGTGGAAGATCGTAGTGGCATGGCGCTCTTGACCACATCCAGGTCGATCCGACTCATCTGCTTCTGAAAGGAACCCAGTTCGTCGATGCTGGGACGATGGCTGAATCGCCAGAGAAAACGGCCATCAGAGATTTGCTGGAAGACCGAAGCGCGATCTTCCAATTGAATCTTGAGGTCCATCCGCAACAACAAATCGCGCCCCTGGGTCATCTGGTAATACTCGCCCGAACCGACCAGCGTATGACCAAACAGGCTGATCTGCTGGCGGAGGGTTGCCCGCAGGGAACGATAACGGCGCAGCCGCTCGATCGAGGCGTGCAGCAGCTCGCCGCCTTGAGTCGGCGCGCCGCTGGTGGTTGACGGAGCGGGCGGTGGTAACCGCCGAGTCACCCCGCGATCGGTGGAAGCCGAGGCTCCGGATTCCGGGACGGCCTGCACGGCGGATTGCCCTGCGGCGCGGCAGGGTAGCCTGGACGCCCCGCTGGTTGCGACAAGCAGCAGTGACAGCAGGCGTAGCCAGGAGGTCCGCAATTTATGGCTCTCGTGAGGGTTCTAACGATTTTTCCAAAGATAACGCTGCCGGATGCCGACGATTAACCACACAGGACGTCCACCCTCCGCTCCGAGACGAGGCCGGGTTGGCTGATCGTGCGCGGGATGCCGCATTTTAGAGGTTGGTGAATCACCGGGTCCACGCCAATGCGGGCCGGACGACACGGGTAGCAACAAGGATAAAACCATGAAACGCAAGATGATCCAGGTGGCGGCCTTGGCCGCCCTGGCAGCCTTCGGTTGCCAGGGGGGACCCGGATACAATCTGCCTCCGATGGAGCGACTGATGGCTCCCGGACCCGGCGTCGGCGGCCCCGGCCCCGGCGTGCTTACGGCGGCGGACCTTCCCGGGCCCGGTTCGGTGCCCGGTCTTTCCGAACCTCCGACAAAGCCGAATGGGCATCGTCTTCGCTGTCGGTGTCGCGCCTGCCTGGGGCACGGTTCGGATCCGTCGATGATGGGAGACATGGGCGAGGGGTGCGAATTCGCGGCGGCTCCCTCACCCACGGTGCAGGTCCTCTTCGCCAAACCCGAAGGCATGGAAGTGACGTGGGGCATCACGGGTTCTGGTGATTTCGATTCCGAACCCCTGATTGTTCCGGGTCGCACGAACTTCAGTGAAGCCGGCTTGTATCGGGTGAAACTGCAGAACATCCCTGGCCACGAAGGCATGGAACTGTATCCAACGTTGGAGGTGGGTCCCGCCAATCCACGCACACTCGCCTACCTGGCGCACAATGCCATTCCGTTGCAATTGACGGTTGACGACTTCAATCAGGTGATGGCGGGTAATTTTGTCACCAAAGTCATCTACCTGCCTGATCCCGAATTTCAAGAGCTGGCCGTCGCCGGCGTCGAGACCCTCGTAAGTACCCGGCTCGACCCGGGTGTGAACCCGATCGTCGAGGCCGACCGCCGGGGTGCGATCCTGGCTGTACTCCGCATCGGCAATAAAGACATTGAGATGCCCGGCATGGAAAATGAAGTCGACAGCTTCGCCGGCTCGCTGAATCCGGCCGCGGCAGGCTTCTCGTCCGGATATGCGTCGAGCCCCGGGGGGCCGATCTACGGGATGCCCCAAACGGGGACGCCGATTGGATTGCCCGGACCCGCGCACATTCCACTCGGTGGACCGGCGGGCCTAAAGCGGCACTCGATGTATAACCACACCCACACCTATCTGCCTGAGCCCACGCGGAAGGTCGGGATTCACGTAAAGCAGCAGCCGGGCCTGCATTATCCGCTGCCTCGCAACAAGGCGTACATCCACGAGTACAACGTACCGAACTGTTCCCACTGCAATGGGGCCGGGTGTGCGGCGTGCCAGGGCGGACACTGAGGCGATCCGGAAGGCTCGTAAGCAAAACCGCGCCGCGACTAACTCGTCATGGTTAGTCGCGGCCTTTTTCCATAGCAGACTCCCAAGGGGCCAACGTGCAACTCGATCTGCGAGCCGGAGAGCAAACGATGTCGTATTGTCCGCCGAAGTTGCCCTCGACCCTGCCAGTACCAGCGACGTGTCGTCGCTGGCCACTCGGTATCGGCCTGGGTCTGTGCTTGGTCGCGTCGCACATCGCCGCCCAATCCACCGCCCACCGGCTCTTTTCCGCGCATCTGCCCCTGGGGGAAATCGGCCGCGTTGCCCGGGCCCAGGGACGTATCGAACCAGGCCCCAACCAGATGATTCGCATCGTGGCTCCCGAGGGAGTGATCGTCACCCCCTGGGACGGGCAAGAGGACGCGGTCGGCCAGGCAGTTCCACGGACCGTCGGCCTGCAAGTCGGTTATGCCTATCGCTTCGAACTGCGGCAAATTCCCTTGCTCCTGGAACAATACCTGTATCCGACGATCGAACTGATTGATCGCACGCATCCACCGGCGGGCCTGGAAGAGCGACACGCGATCACCGTGGAATTTACTTTAGAAGATCTGCAACTCGCGGCGGCGGGCAATCTGATCACCAAGGTCGTGTATGTCGAGCCGCCGCAGGACGCCATTGCCGGTTCTGCCTTCGCCCGCTCGTCGCAGCCCTACTTTGACGTCGCGCAAGGCGATGACCCCTTGGCCGTGGCCGACCTCCTCGGTCGACCGCTGGCCATTGTCCGCATCGGCTCGCGCGATCTGTCCCCCGGCGAACACGATCCGGGCCTGATTCCAGCGGCTCCGCCTGTGGAGCAGCCCGTTGGCTTCACGATCAGTGATACTGCCGGAGAACAGGTCATGTCGCGTCACGAACAAGGCGACGCGTGTGTGACCTGCCCCGCTTGCCATCAACGGCACCCCGCCAACGCGCGCGATGAATACTTGTGTGATGGCGGAGACGCCGGTCAGCCCACAAGGGTGCGAAGGGACTGGCAGGTGGACGGCATGCAGATGGAGGATACGGTCGCTCATTTCGACACCCTGGCAGGAGACGTGGTCGTAGTGCCCAGCACGCGCGCTTGCGTCTATGCGCCCCGCTTTGCCGCCGTGCGACAAGTGTTTCGTGCGTTCGAAAACCAGATGAATGACGTCGCCATCCACGAACGCGACGTCTTGGCCCCCAGCGACCACGATCTGCTGCTTGAACCAGGAGCGGTCAAGCAGCCGGAAGGCACCGTCCGCGCCATTGGCACGGCGATCGGCAACGTGATGGAAGAACGGCAGCGTGGCCTGCTGGTCGATGACGTGCGTCCACCCAGCGAGACAAGCAACAGCCTCCTGCCCTTCGAAAACCTGCAGATCATTGAATTGGGAACCCTGGATGTGAAAGACACCCCGTTGCTGCTGGAAGGCGTGGCGGCGGCTCAGGTGTGGTCGGCCGTCGAGATGGCGCAAGTCCTGATTGACCACGATGTGGCCGTGGAACAGGACTCGGTGCGAGCAGCCCAGGTCGAGTTGGTGTATGAGATGCCCAAGGGGAAACCCCGTTTGCGGTTG
The DNA here is from genome assembly GCA_963700865.1 of uncultured Planctomycetaceae bacterium. Lineage (GTDB taxonomy): Bacteria > Planctomycetota > Planctomycetia > Pirellulales > Pirellulaceae > CAVOGJ01. The sequence continues at coordinate 580,659 of CAVOZC010000001.1, forward strand.
ATCAAATTGGCATCGGAACAAGACGCCATCAGCGGCGACACCGTGCATTTCACGCTTCGTTTCGATAACACGGGAGTGCAACCGATCGGCAACGTCACGATCATCGACAAACTGACGACACGGCTGATCTACGTTCCCGAGTCGCAGAAATGCACCCGCGCCGCCACCTTCTCGGCCAGCGACGCAGCTCGAGATGCGCTCGTCCTGAAGTGGGAGATCACCGAACCGCTGGAGCCGGGTGAAGGCGGCGTCATCCGCTTCGCCTGCCGGGTCGACTAGTGCGACCGAGTCGTCGCGTGTCGGCTTGGCGTGGGGATTCGCAGCGCGGTAAGATCGCGGCGTCCCTTATCGTCACCCTGGCCTCCGAGACTGGTCATGCGCCCCACCAACTCATCTCCCTGGATTGCCTCTCGTACGTTTACCTTTGACAGCAGTGGCATACGCAGGGTGTTTGATCTGGCGGCGGAACTCAAGGACCCGATCAACCTTTCGATTGGCCAGCCCGATTTTGACGTACCTCAGCCGGTAAGACAGGCCTGCGTGGCGGCGATTGAAAGTCAGAAGAACGGCTACGCGTTAACCCAGGGCATTCCCGCGTTGCGGGAGAGACTCCAGTCGGAAATCGAGGCGGAGTATGGGCACGCCGATCGGGAGGTGTTCGTGACCTCCGGAACCAGCGGCGGGTTGATGCTCGCCATGCTGGCTCTGGTAAATCCGGGGGATGAGGTCATCATCTTCGATCCGTATTTCGTGATGTACGAACCACTCATTTCGCTCGTGGGTGGCGTCGCCGTCCTCGTCGATACGTATCCCGAGTTTCGTATGGACGTGGAGCGTGTGCGCGCGGCAACGACGGCTCGTACAAAGATGATCTTGCTCAACAGTCCGGGCAACCCGACAGGAGCCGTGGCGACCGCCGACGAAGTTCGAGAGCTGGCGGAATTCGCGGCCAGCCGCAACATCGTCTTGCTGTCGGACGAAATCTATCGCCAGTTCTGCTATGACAAACCATTCAGCTCGCCCGCGATGTATAACGAATCGACGCTGGTGATCGACGGTTTCTCGAAGAGCCACGCCATGACGGGCTGGCGTGTCGGCTGGGCTCATGGTCCGACGGAGATCATCCAGACGATGATCAAATTGCAGCAATACTCCTTTGTCTGCGCGCCGCAGCCAGCCCAATGGGCCAGCGTGGCAGCTCTGGATGTGAACATGCACGCGCACACCGATGCCTATCGGGCCAAACGAGACCGACTGGTTGAGGGCATTCGCGACCAGTACGAGATCTCCGGCGGCGAGGGTGCCTTTTACGTGTTTCCGCGGGCCCCTTGGGGTACGGGCAGCGAATTCGTGGAAGCGGCTATTCGCCACAATCTACTGATCATCCCGGGGAGTATTTTCAGCCGGCACGACACGCATTTCCGCATCTCCTATGCCGCCGCGGACAAGACGATTGACAGGGGCATCGAAGTGCTGCGGCGGCTGGCCACCGCCGATCGGTGACCCCCGGAGGAACGGCCATGTCTTTCTCTCCCGAGTCGATGGAACCCGAATTTTGCCCGCATTGCGGCAGCCCACTGCCGCAAGAGGCCTTGTTCTGCCGGGAATGCGGCGCTAGCGACGACGCGGGATGGCAGGCGGAGGAGTCGTCCGACACATGGGTCGAGGAAGACGAGTTTGACTATGACGATTTTGTCGCCCGCGAGTTCGGGCATGGTGGGCCCGCCTCCTGGCGACCGGTACACTACGTGGCGGTGCTCGTGATCTTGGTGCTGCTTGTTTCACTCCTGGTTCTCGCACGCTGATCCCCGGCGCCCGCGACATCTTCCGCGGAAAATCGAACGGCCCTCAGGTGGGATGCCACAACCATGAAACGCGTTTGCCTGTGGACGGGGCCCTTGCTCGCCATCACGATCGCTGGCGGTTTGGTCGCCGGTCAGGCGTGCGATCGCGCTGTGGCCTGGACGGTGGGTATCACGCTCCTCACGGCATTTTGGTGGATCACGGAACCCATCCCCATCGCCGCCACATCGCTCGTTCCGCTGGCCGTCTTTCCCCTCAGCGGAGTGCTGGATGCCAGCCAGGTCGCTCAGTCGTACGGGAGTCCATTGATCCTGCTGATGCTGGGTGGCTTCATGTTGTCGACGGGAATGGAGCGTAGCGGTGCGCACCGACGTATCGCGCTCACGATGGTGGGACTGTGCGGCGGCACGAGCGGCCGCAGGCTGGTCTTTGGATTTATGGCGGCTTCCGCCCTGTTGAGCATGTGGATTTCCAACGCGGCGACCACGTTGATGCTGCTGCCGATTGCCCTGGCCGTTCTGGAGGGCTCGACGGATCACCGACTACAAAAAAGCCTGCTGCTGGGTATCGCGTATGCAGCCAGCATCGGAGGCATCGGGACGCCAATTGGGACCCCTCCCAACCTGATCTTCATGAGCGAATATTTGCAACAAACGGGGATCGAGTTGGGCTTTATCGACTGGATGAAACTGGCGCTGCCGTTAGTGCTGGTGATGCTGCCACTCGCTGGGCTCTGGCTGACGCGAGGTCTGGGGACACATGGCAAGATCACATTACCGTCGGTGGGGAGTTGGCGGAAAGCGGAGGTACGTACGCTGGTCGTGTTTACGATCACGGCTTTTCTGTGGATGACCCGCCAACAACCTTGGGGTGGTTGGAGCGCCTGGTCGGGCATGACGGGTGCCAATGATGCCAGCGTGGCGCTGCTGGCTGTTGTGGCACTGTTTGCGATTTCCGACGGGCAGGGGGCACGACTGCTCGATTGGGAGTCTGCCACTCGCATCCCGTGGGGCATCCTGATTTTGTTTGGCGGCGGCATCACGATTGCCAATGCGTTTGTGTCCTCCGGATTGAGCCGACAATTGGGAGACGTGCTGGCTGCCGCGGGACAACTTCCTCAGGTGGTCCTGATCGGCACCATCTGTCTGGCCGTAACGTTTCTCACGGAGGTGACCAGCAATACCGCAACGGCCACACTATTAATGCCGATTCTGGCGGCGGCCGCCGTCGCCACTGGGAAAGACCCCCGACTGCTGATGATTCCCGCCACGTTCAGTGCCAGTTTTGCCTTCATGCTCCCAGTGGCCACGCCTCCGAATGCGATTGTGTTTGCGAGTGACAAGCTCGTGGTCCGAGAAATGGCACAAGAAGGCTTCGTGCTCAACTTGCTGGGAGTGGTGGCGGTGACGACGATTTACTCCTGGTGGCTCTGAGCGCGAGCTATAAGAAAAAACGACCGGCTGTGCCGCTCAAGGCGACACAGCCGGTCGGTGCAGGTTGAATACGGAAGGGGGCGGTTGGCCGCGGAAGCACGGCAGCCGCCGATCAGGCACTCTTGGACTTGGGCTCCGTGATTTCGAAGAGGCTGGCTTCGCCACGCACGACTTCGTCCGTCACAATGTACTTCTGTCCGGTGTCGCGATCGGGAAGTTCGAACATGATATCCAACATCACCTCTTCGATGATCGAACGCAGACCACGAGCCCCGGTGTCTTTGGCAGGCGCCCGCTTCGCGATCGCGTGCAGGGCTCCCTCAGTGAACTCGAGTTCGCTATTTTCCATCTCGAAGAGCGTCTGGTACTGCTGCACCAGGGCGTTCTTCGGTTCGGTCAAAACCCGCACCAAGCCTTCCGTGTCGAGCGGCGTGAGGGCGCTGGTCACGGGCAAGTCGGCCCACAAGTTCCGGAATTAGCCCGAATTCGAGCACATCATCACTCGTCACCTGAGGCAGCAACTCGGCCAGATCCTGATCATTGGACGCCGCGGCATCCTGGCCGAAACCGATGGTACGCTTGCCGAGCCGCTTGCGAATGATGTCATCCATACCGACAAACGTCCCGCCGCAAATGAAGAGGATATTCGTGGTATCCATCTGGATATACTGCTGCTCGGGATGCTTGCGTCCTCCCTGGGGCGGCACATTCGCGGTGGTTCCCTCCAGCATTTTCAACAAGGCCTGCTGCACGCCTTCGCCCGAGACGTCGCGAGTGATGGACACGTTGTTGCTCAGTCTTGCCAATCTTGTCGATCTCGTCAATGTACAGCACGCCTCGTTGGGCTGCCTCCAGATCGAAGTCGGCGGCGTGGAGCAGCTTCAGCAACAGGTTCTCAACATCCTCACCCACATAGCCGGCTTCGGTGAGCGTCGTCGCATCACCGATGGCAAAGGGCACGTTGAGCACTCGTGCCAGCGTGCTGGCGCCAAGAGCGTCTTGCCCGACCCGGTCGGCCCGATCAACAGAATGTTGGATTTTTCAATCTCGACACCCGAACTCTCCCAATCCATGGACAACCGCTTGTAGTGATTGTGCACGGCAACCGAGAGGACCTTCTTCGCGGGCGACTGCCCGATCACGTACTGGTCGAGTTCGCTGACAATTTCGCGAGGCGTCGGGATCTTGGTGAACAAGCTGTTTGGTCGTACCGCGTCGCTTCTGCTCTTGATCGAGAATCGAGTGACACAGTTCGATACATTCTCCGCAGATGTAGACATCGCCAGGACCTTCCACGAGGGGCCCGACGTCGCGATAGCTCTTGCGGCAAAATGAGCAGTATGCATTCTTCTTGGTGGTGCTACCGCCTCGGCGATTGCCACTCCCGTCCTTACCTGCAGGCATTCTTTCTCCTTTCGGAATCCTTGCCGACGCAGTGCGTCAGCGAATCGGCCAAATTGATTTTCTTCAAATCCCTGGTGCTGCTCGTTTTGGCCGATCAGGCGACGGAGTCGTGATCATGGCCCGATTGGGCTTCCATGTCCGTGTAAGTTCCGAGCATTCTACGTCGAGCGTGATCTCAAAGTTCGCAACGCCGCGAATAATGAGTAGATCGGTCATCCCGCCAGCGATGATAGCACGAAATTGCCAGCACCCGCGCGACGCGCCTTTTCGCTATATCTTCCCGGAGACGCCAAACGGACCTGCCGTTACAACAACTACTCCTGAAACGAGGAATCCTTATCTTCTCGCGTACCTTCGTTCATCTGCCGCTTTCCGAGAAACCTTCTTATCGTTCGGTACTCACCCTCAGTTAGTAAACCTGTCGCTCGCATTTCATGGAAATTCGCAAGGTGGTCGACGGTGAGATCCGTTCTATTGTTGTGATCGCGCCATTTCCGAATGACATAGACACCGATCAGCGAGAAAACGATCGCCACGGACACCCAGAATACCGCGCGGGCTGGAGCTGACCGCAGCAGATCGTGCATGCTTGCCCCACCTGCATCTGACATGTTGGCATCCGCCCTCCTCTATTATCCACAACACGACATACGGGTCCAGATTGACTGGAACTTCTCCGCCCTGCCCCGTGCCGGAAGCAGAAAATGCGGGCCAAACGACCGGCCCGGCGTGGTGTCCGGATCGGCCAGCCCGCCTGGGGGAGCCTGCCACCGTACGACCACCGTTGCCCCGATTTGGCTGATCACCTCCGGAAAAGATAGACTGGGGACGCGTGGGATGACGTGTCCCTCGAATCCCCCTCCGTCGCGGAACCTTTATGAAGCAGACCATTCCCTTTTCTTGCCCCCACTGTGGGCTGCATACCGAGGTGGCGGCTGAGTACGCCCATCAGACGGGACTGTGCGCTGGCTGCCGCAAGCCGGTGACGGTACCCGGCGTCCCCGCAACTTCGCGTCACCAGGTGGCACGCCGCGGACGGCTCTTCCGCACTCTCTGGGTGGCGGCGACCTTAGCCCTGATTCTGGGGCTGGGGAGCGCGATTTTTTTGTTCATCTTCATCGCGGCCTTTCGTCCAAGCTCCCTGCCATTTTTTGCCGGATCCGCACCGCCGCCACCTGCCTGTCGTGAAAATCTGGAACTCATCGGACAGGCCATCGCGGCATATGTTAAGGATCAGGGGCATTATCCTCCCGCTTATACTGTCGACTCGGCTGGCAAGCCGCTGCATTCATGGCGAGTCCTGATCTTGCCTTACCTGCGGCAAGAACGGCTGTACGCCCGCATCGACCTTGCGAAACCGTGGGATGATCCGGTAAATAAGCCGCTGCACAATCGCATGCCGGAGGTTTACGGCTGCCCCCTCGATAGCAATCGCTACTCCCAGGAAACCAGCTATGTCGTCATCAATGGACCGACTCTACTGTTTGACGGCAGCGTCGAACGGCAGCCGAACGAGCTGGCGGATGGACCCGGCAATACGCTGCTAGTCGTCGAGGGTGTCGATCTGGGTGTTCATTGGATGGAACCCAAGGACCTCGACGTCAAGACAATCAATTGGATGATCAATACGTCAGCAGGGCTGGGAAGCAAACATCTTTGCGGCGGCATGCATGTCCTGATGGCCGATGGCAGCGTATGGCATTTCGGCGACTTCGTACCCGCGGATGAACTGCAAGCCATGGCCACGATCCGTGGCGGCGAGTCGGTTTCCGCGGGCGTGTGGACAGATTCCCCTGAGTGAACGTCCCCATCGGATCACGTCGGTTCGAAAGATCTGAAAAAAAACTTCCGCCGCTAACGTGGCGGTCGCGCCGTCCCGTAACCTTCCACAATGCGGCCAATCAAGAACAGCACGATTCCGAAGACGAGCATCTTTAGCAAGTCGGCCAGATGAAACGAGCGCGTCAAACCGCCGGCCAACTCCAAAAATACCGCGATTGGCAGTAGAAAAAGCGCACCGAGTTGCAATCCACGTCCGAAACGTCGCATGAATGTTCCTTGTCAAAGCGATCAATGCCTAGCAGAGACACAGCTGCGCGTCGCTGCGTCCGCTCCCGCGCCGATTCGTGATCGCGCCGCGCGTCACGCGCTGCGATCTTCGCCACGCAAGCTGTGGCCATGTTGCATTTTTCGCTCCAAAATGTACAACAGCAGTCAAGAAGGAACCACTCGTCTGTGCCAGCACGCTCGCGTGACAACACAGATCACGGCACAACGCCGTTTGAGTGGTTGGGACTTGGGCGAAAACTACACGCCGGTAGGGACTGCGAAACGATGTAAGTTTCTCATCACCCATCACGCCGACGGGCAACTGGATGCCGACGAGAAGGAGTTCGCCTCGAACCATTTATTAGGAGGACGATGTAGTGGCCAAGAAGAAATCAACCAAGAAGAAAACCGCGAAGAAGAAGGGTACCAAGAAGAAGGGTACCAAAAAGAAGGGTACCAAAAAGAAAGCCACCAAGAAGAAGGGTACCAAAAAGAAGGGTACCAAAAAGAAAGCCACCAAGAAGAAGGGTACCAAGAAGAAAAAGAAGGCTACCAAGAAGAAGTAGCTCACCATCAAGCGCTCTGCCCCGCGGCGTGTGAGCGTCTCGGGTTCGCATTTGCGAAGGCCAATCGAACATACGATTGGCCTCTTTTTTTGCCCAGACCCCCCAGATCACAGCACGGGGAGGTCGGGCATCGCCGGTCGCTCGGCATGTCCCTGAGCCAGATTCTTGACAAGCTGATAGCTCAATCGCTCGAGCACCGTCGCGGAAGTCGCATTTGTAAATACGTCTTCCATCGTTCCCGCGTCGCCCGAGGTGCGGATGCTGATGTTGATCGGAACCTCGCCCAGCAGCGGAACCTGCAATTCCTCAGCCTTCAACCGTGCGCCCCCCTTCCCGAAAATATCGTATCGCTTGCCACAATCAGGACACTCAAATCCGCTCATGTTCTCTACCATGCCAAGCACCGGAATGTTGACCTTGCGAAACATGGCGATCGCCTTCACGGCATCCAAAAGGGCCACATCCTGGGGCGTGCAGACGACGACGGCGCCGGTCAACGGCAACAACTGGGATAACGTAAGAGCAATGTCTCCGGTGCCGGGCGGCATATCGATAATGAGATAATCAAGCTCTCCCCAAGCCGTATCGCGGAGAAACTGGGTGATGGCTCCGTGCAACATGGGACCACGCCAAACCACAGCTTCGTTCTCCGGCACCAGCAATCCCATCGAAATCATTTTCAGGCCCGCCTTCTCCGCGGGAATAATTTTTTTTTCGTCGGAGATCTGTGGCCGACCGGAAATGCCCAACAAGTGCGGGATGCTGGGCCCGTAGACGTCGGCATCCATCAATCCCACCGCGCAACCCGCGCGCTGCAGCCCCAGTGCCAGGGCCGCCGCGATCGTGCTCTTGCCGACTCCCCCTTTGCCCGAACCAACGGCAATGACGGACTTGGCCCGCAGACCGATCTGTCCCAAGGGGAGCGGCGGACGGTTGTGCACATGCACCCGCACATCGACCTGCCGGACGCCGGGGAGTCCGCACCGAATTTTTTCGGCAATCTCGGCCCGCACATCTTCCCAGAGAGGCGCCGCATGTGTCGTCAGCCCCACATCGACGGCGACCACATCGCCCTCGATGCGGATGTCGCCGATCTGCTCCATCTGAACCAACCCACGTCCCGTTTCCGGGTCGGCGATATCCGCCAGAATAGCACGCACTTGTTCCACGCGGATCGGACCGTCAGCCATCTTGAACTCCTTGGAAGGGATGTCGGCCCCTGCGAGGATGCGCCGAGGCCAGCGGATCAAGTTTCCACCAAATGGGCTCGCGGCTCAATGGGATGGGCCGCCAGGAAGCGGTGGAGCAACCGCCATAACCCGCAGGCCTGCCAGGTGCTGGGGAAGATTGCGACCGCCCCCGCCTCGCGCAAGGCCCACTCATAACGGACGGCGTGGCGACCGACGCCGACAATCACCGCTCCGGGCCTGGCAACCCGCGCGGCCTGTATCCACTCGATGGCCGACACCCCATTGGCCGCGGTGACTTCCAGCACGACAAACCAGCCGGCATTTCCCGGCGCCAGCCCGGCAGCTTCCGCCAGTGAAGCGGCGACCCGTAGTTCCAGCAAGTGGCTCAGGGCAGATGGAGCAATCGTCGCGGCCCAGGCCATCGAACCGATCACATCCAGCACGGGCCGCTCCGCCGCAGGGGTATTGATCCCGGGAAGGAGGATACCTGGCGGCACGTTCATCGATCTTCCTCGTCGCCCATTCCCAACTGGTCCAGTCGCCGCAGGAGTTTGTTTCGGCTGACGCCCAACCGCCGGGCTGCCTCGGCCTTGTTCCCTCCCGACTCGTGCAGCGCTTGTCGGATCAATCTTTGTTCGACGTCGCGTAAGACATGGTCTAAATCGAGTACGGTCGGCACAACCGGCGGATAGGCCACGGCATCCAGTCCCAAACGGATTTCCTTCGGGAGCTCCTCGGCTTGTATGATGACCCCGCGGGCTCGCTCAGCACAACCGTGAACGACGCTTCGCAATTCGTCCTCGTTGCCCGGCCAGGGATAAGCTGCCAATTGGTCGAGTGCCTCGGCGGAAAAGCCGGCCAACTGACGCTTGCCGCGGGCGTTTGCTTCCTCCAATCGATGCTGGGCCAGGAGCGGTACGTCTTCGCGCCGCGAGGCAAGTGGGGGAATTTCAATGTCGATGACGGTCAACGATTGGGCCAGGTCATACCGAAATCCATCGCCACGCACCTTCTGGACCAGCGGGCCGCTCGATGTCGCCAAGGTGCGCAATTCCAACTCCTCGATTGCCAAGAACCCCTCCAATTCTCGTTGCGCGTCGCTCGGCAGTCGATCGACGTCCAAGAGCAACAGCGCTGGCGGCGCCTCGGACACCAGTTCGGCCAGTTGTTGAATAAAGGCGGTAATCGTGGTCCGCAACAGCTCCGCGTCCAGGAGAGGACAAGCCAGCGGAATCAACGAGGCCGCTTCCCCGCGATGCCGCCCTGCATGAATCGCGCGGGCCACGGCCTCACGATCGCTGCCGGGCGGACCATGCACCACGACGCGAGCAGCGGATTGGACGGCGGCCAACATCTGTGCGCGCACCCGTTGCATGCCCGGAGAATTTCCCACGAGGCCGCCGAGCGGATACTGCTCTGCTTGTTCTCTCCGCAGCCGCGCGAGGGCAGCGTGCATCTCCGTTGCGGTCCGCTGGTCGAACAGAGCGAGAGATGCGCAATTCGCTGCCCCGATGTCGGTGAGGACCAGCACCGCGGCGACGCCGCCCGCGGAATCTTCGATCGGCAGAAAGGTCGCCGGACGTTCGGCCGGCCGGCCAGACGGCGCATGCAGCGTGGCCGTGAGCGAGACACCCTCGTAAACGTCTGGAGGCGGACAAAGCCCATTCAGGATCATGGGCAGCGGTGACGTCGCCTCTAGGTGGTAATCACACGTTTCATGCAATAGCGCTTCCGCGGCAACTCCGCACCATTTGATCAGGGCCGCATTTGCCCAGATCATCCGCCGACGGCTATCGAGCAGATAGGCGGGATGCGGCGAGCCTTCCAGAAATCTGGCGATCGAGGATTTACTGAAAACGGCCTTCGACATGGTCATGCAACTCCGCGCAGGCCTCGGTCTGCCCGGGACCGAGCGACTTCCATTTTAGGCCCCGTGGAGCCCGCGCGTGCGGGCCGACCGCACGCATCACGGTTCGACCATCCGCCTCGCTGCCGGAGCCGATACGACCTGCGTCTCCGCCACCGCGGAGGGCGTCAACTTCGGCGCGATCAGGGAGCGGCTGACTGCATCGAACCGTTCGACGGCCCCGGTCGGAAAGACACCTACCAGGACCAGGACAGCCGCACAAAGCAGGGCCGCTAACGCCGGCAGCCCACCACCGACCTCGGTGGCCGTATCACGAGACGTGGTTTCTTCCGTCTGGGAAAAGTAGCTGACCCCCACGACCCGCAAGTAATAGGCCGCGGCGATGGCAGCGTTCAGGACACCCACCACGGCAAGCCCAATGAACCAACCACCCCCATTCGCCGTCACGCCATCTCCGGCCACCGCCAGGGCCCCGGTAAAGAGCGTCATCTTTCCCCAGAACCCGGCCAACGGCGGGATACCTGCCAGAGAGAACATGCAGATTGCCAGCACGCCGGCCATCCAGGGGTGCCGCGCCGCCAGCCCCCTGAGATGATTGACTTCCTGCACCTGCTGTGATTCGTCGACACCACTAATCTGGCACAGTACGGCAAAGGTGCCGAGCGAGGCAAACGCGTAGACCAACAAGTAGAGCAAGGTCGCCGAAAATCCTCCATACACGGCGGATTCGGTCGAGCCTTGGGCCGCGGCCGCCGCCAGGCCAATCAGCATGTAACCCGCATGGGCAATGGACGAATAAGCCATCATGCGGCGGAGATTTCCTTGCCACAAGGCACACACGTTTCCCAGAGTCATTGTTATCAGCGAAACCAGCAGCGCTAATTGCCAGGTGATGCTCATCCCGGCCGGTAGCAAGACCACGAACAATCGGATCAGCGCCACGACCCCTGCCAGCTTCGGAATCACGGCGAGCAACCCAGCGTTGCCATTTGTAGTCGCCTGATACACATCGGGCGCGTAGAAGTGAAACGGTACCGCGGCGATCTTAAATCCCAAACCGCTGAACGCGAACAGAACCCCGAGTGCCAACAGAGGGTAGCCCGCCGGTAACGGGTCGGTCGCACCCGTGAATGACTCTCGCATCACGCTCAGATCGGCCGAACCGGTCACTCCCATCAGGATGGAGAGCCCAAAAAGAAAGACGGCTGAGGAGAGAATGCTGAGGAAAAAGTACTTGGCAGTGGCCTCCGCGGCCGATCGATGGCGACGTCCCAGGAAAAGCAGCACATACGTAGGAATCGAAATCAACTCCAGGCCGAGAAACAACAGAATCAGATTCCCTGCCCAACTGACCAGCAGCAGACCGGCCACCGCAAGCACCAGCATGCCCAGGGCCTCCGTTCCCTGCGAGCTATCGAAGCCACGGCTGAGCGACAATACAAACAGCGCACCTAGTACGAGCGAAATCGAACGCATCACTTGACCCAACGCGTCGACCATCAGCGGACCGTCGTTCGTGACCGCCTCGTCAATAAACATTCCACGCTGTTGAAAACAGACAACGCCCGCCAGGATGAATCCAGCGAGGGCCACGCCGGTCCAGGTACTCGCGGAACGCCGAAAGGCGCCCCCCACAAAAATCGTCGCCGCCGTAACCACCAGGATCAACTCGGGTTGCAACAATGCCAGGGTTTGTGCCGACGTTACCACGAGTGCTCCTCATTAAGATAGCCAGATGTGTTCGGCTCGGCCGCGGCTTTGGCCACGAGTTCCGGCGTCTCTTGCTCGGCCGCGCGATCGGCGATCGTGGCCGCGGCCCGCGTGGCGTCGTCCAGCGGCACGGCGATCGGGCGGAGAAAAAACTGCGGCCACACGCCAATCCAGACGATGAACACCACCAGTGGAGCCAATGCGGCGATTTCGCGGAAACAAAGATCCCCGACGTCTGCCGACCCATGATGGGGCAGATGAACTGGTCCAAAAAAGACGCGGCGAACCAGCGACAGCATGTACCAGGCACCCAACACAACCCCACTCAACGCCAGCACCGAGACAAGCCGTAACTGGCCGCTGAGTGCGCTCGACGCCTGCAACCATCCACGTTGAAACATGCCGAGCAGAATGAGGATTTCACCAGCAAATCCATTCAGACCTGGCAGCCCAATGCTGGACAAGGTAAACACGAGCATGAAAAATGCCAGGATCGGTGTATGGCGAGCCACACCCCCAAGCTGGCTGATCTGGCGCGTGTGGTAGCGTTCGTAAAGCATGCCCACGATGGCGAACAGCCCTCCGGTCGACAGACCATGGTTCACCATCTGCAGCACGGCGCCTTCGGTTCCCAAGGGGTTAAGCGCGAACAGTCCCAGCATGCAGAATCCCAGGTGGCTGACACTGGAGTACGCAATCAGCCGCTTGATGTCGGATTGGGCCAACGCGACCAGCGCCCCGTAGACGATCCCCGCCACCGCCAGCCACAGAATCCACGGCATGAAGTAGGCCGTCGCCGCTGGCAACATGGGAATGCTGAAGCGCACAAAGCCGTATGTCCCGATCTTCAGCAGGATGCCGGCCAGAATCACACTACCCGCCGTCGGGGCCTGGACATGCGCCAACGGCAACCAGGTGTGCAGGGGAAAGAGCGGTACCTTGATCGCAAAACCGGCGAAGAGTGCCACGAACACCCACAACTGCAAGGCGAGCGGCAGTGGCTGCGCCGTCAGGCCAGCGGTCAATTCCGGAATCGAAAAGGTAATCCTGGAGGCATCGATCTGCCAGTAATGCCATAGCACGAGCGTGAGCAGGCCAAGAAACGTCAACAGGCTGCCCACGAGCGTGAAGAGAAAGAATTTCACTGCCGCGTAGCGACGATCCTCGCTCCCCCAGATGCCAATAAGAAAAAAGAGCGGGATGAGCGTGAATTCAAAAAAGACGTAGAACAGAATGATGTCTCGCGCCGCAAAAACACCCAAGCAGCCCGCTTCCAGGAGCAGGAGCATGGCGTAGAACAACGCGGACTGCTTCTGAATCGCCTGCCAACTGACCAGCACGGCCGTCACCATGAGCAGCGCGGATAGGGCATACAGCCAAAGACCAATGCCATCCAGGCCCAGCGAAAACCGAACGTCCACTCCCGCCGAAGCCGGCAACCAGGCTCGATCCACCGCGGCAAACACGCCGCCCTGCACGTCCGCGGTCAAGTAGCCCCACGTTACGCAACCCACGACGGCTAACGTCACCAGCGTGCTCGTCAGTGCCAGCCAACGAGCCGCTGCGCGACCCAGTGGTGCGACCGCCAGCAGCACGGCGGCAAACAACGGAAAGAGGATGGAAAACGTCAACAGGTACGACATCCGTTAGTTGCCTCCCCACAAGACGCGAGCCGCCATCAAGAGCATCATGCCCACGACCATCGCCAAGCCATAAAAAGGCACGAAGCCCATCTGCAGTCGTCTCGCCAGCGAACCCATGGCCCGCGGCAACCAACCGCACAGATTGACAAGGCCGTCGACGACCCACCGATCCACCAGGTAAGACAGCCAGGCAAGGCCTTCCAACGGTTTGACGATGCACCAGCCGTAGATCTCGTCGACATAAAATTTGTGCAGCGACCAGCGATAAGGGCGACCTAGCCAGGAGAGATCCAGGATGCGGGCAATGGCGGTCACTTCACGCTGGTTGCCCAAATACAGGTAAGCCGCGATGGCAATCCCCACCACGGCAATCGCGGTGCTGAGCAGCGCCACGTCCATGTGAAAAACGCCAGGGGCGGGAGTGCTGCGTGCCTGCCGATCCGCCAGCGAGGGCGTGTACGCCAGCAGGTCCACGAACCCGTGCGTCGACTCGAGGATATATCCGATCGCGGCGGCGAAGGCCGCGAGAATCACCAACGGGATCCACATCGAGCCAGGCGATTCGTGCGCGTGATGGCCCGCCTCGTGCGGAATTCGCTCCTCTCCGTAAAACGTCATAAAAAACGCGCGGAAGGTATAAATCGCCGTCAGCAACGAGGAAAAAAGCGCGATTCGATAAAGCCACGGATACACCTGGGCCCCACATCGCAATTCGCCCTCGGAAAACAACCGCAAGTGGGACGTGCTGACGGCGGCATGGCCCGATTCGCCGTGGTCGGGTGCGTGCTGACTGGCCTCGGCATGGTTGGACGCCAGTTGCGTTTGCTGGTCGGACGTCCCGGACAGCGGGTGGGCCACCAGCATCACCTGGGCCTGCTCCCAGTTCTCGGCGGTTGCGACTTCTCCCGCTCCGCCGGGCAGCGGGGTCAGCCGCTCGTCGAGGGCCGTTTGCAGCGCCTGCCCCTGGTCACGCACCGATGCGACGATCGCATCCTTGCTCCAAAAACCGGACAAGGGAAACAGACCGGCGAGAGCCAGGCAGCCAATGGCAAACGTGGCGCTGGTGATCGGCATTCGTTTTCGCAAGCCGCCGAAGCGACGCATATCGATCACACCCCCCATCGCGTGCATGACGCTCCCGGAGCCGAGGAACAGGAGCGCTTTGAAGAAGGCGTGCGTCAGCAGATGGAACATGCCGGCCGAGATCCCCGCCAGCGTTCCCGTTCCCAGCCCCAGAAACATGAATCCGAGTTGGCTGACCGTCGAATAGGCCAGGACGCGTTTTAAATCAAATTGGGTCAACGCGATCAGTCCCGCCATCAAGGCGGTGCTTCCGCCGATGCAGGCCACGGTGACTTGCGCGGTGGGGGACACGAGAAACAAGGGCGTACAGCGGGTGATCATGTAAACGCCGGCCGTTACCATCGTCGCCGCATGGATCAGCGCGCTGACCGGCGTGGGACCCTCCATGGCATCGGGCAGCCACACGTGGAGGGGAATCTGTGCACTCTTGCCGCAGGCACCCAGCATCAGCAGCAGACAGATGGCCAGCCCCAGACCGCCCCCGACGAACGCGCCGGCCGCCAATCGCGATTGGCCCAGCACGCCGGCGATGGCCGCCGTGTCATGAAAATTCCACGTGCCGTAGGTGGTCCAGATCAGAAACAGCGCCAACGCAAAACCAAAATCCCCCACGCGATTGACCAGAAACGCCTTCATCCCCGCGGCCGCAGCGCTCGGCTTTTCGTACCAAAATCCGATCAGCAGATAGCTACAAACGCCGACCGCCTCCCAGAACACGAACAGCAGGAGAAAGTTGCTTACGGAAACCAGCGAGGTCATTGAAAACACAAATAGGCCGACATAGGCGAAGAAACGCCAATAGCCAGTTTCGCCCTGCATGTAGCCGCACGAATAGACGGCCACCAGGAGGCTGATGAACGTCACCATCACCAACATGATGGCCGTGAGCGGATCGGCCCGCAGTGCGACATCGATGCGGAAATCGCGTCCTCCGGTCGATCCGGCTGGCACCGCCGGATTGGGGCCCAGCGATGCGGGCTGGGCCGTCTGGGGATAGGCCTCGGGCACCCAGGCCCACGTCCAGTACGTTTCGATCTCCTGGAAGCCAATCTCGCCCGCTTCCTCTCCATTGGTCGCCGCCTGCCGCGCGGCGGCAACCTGGGAACTCACATGACCGGCCAGCAGCAGGCTACACAGAAAGGCACCGCCAATCCCCAGAATCACCGGCCAGTGGCTGCGCGACCGCAGAACCTTCGGACCCAAAACCGCCGTCAGAACGGCCGCCAGCAGCGGCAGCCCGGGTATCAGGATCAGAAGCGTACGAGTGCTGGCGATCATGGGAAGTAGGTTCCGCTTGGGTGGAATCGAGGCCTTACACGTGGGTGCGATAAATCTCTTTTTCCGGATCGACGACCGGTTGCACGCCGGCCGGCGTCAGGTGAGGCCACCATCGCGACGGATCGAGATCTTCGGGCACCTCGTGATCCACGAAGGGCGTTTGCCCTGCTTCGCGAACCTCCTGCCAATTCGCGATATCAAGACTGCCGGACCGTTTGCAAAGCAGCAACACCAGCACGAGGGCAATACCTGCTTCGCAGGCAGCCACGGTGATGATGAAGACGACCAGCATTTGCCCATCCCAATTGTCATGAAACCGTCCCCAGGCGATCAGGCAGAGCGATACGCCTTGCAGCATCATTTCGACGGCCAAGAACATGACAATCAGGTTGCGGCGCACGAGGAAGCCGACCAGCCCCAACCCGAAGAGCAAGGCGCCCACCGCCAGGTAGCCTTGTAGGAGTGCCGTTTCCGCCATCATCCCGCCCCTCCGTTACCGCTCGCAAGGAAACGTCGCTCGCGGCGATCGGCCCCGTAGGAAGCGATGGCCACGGCCCCCACCAGCGCCGCCAACAGGAGTGTGCCGGCAACCTGGACCGCGACGAGCTGTTTTGAAAACAGCTGTGCTCCCACATGGGCCACGTGCTCACTGGCGAGCAGACTCCGTTCGCCCGTCACGTGGTCCAAGGCATCAAGATCGCTGCGGGCGACCGCCCACACCACGAGTGCGGCCAGCCCCACGCCGGCCAGACAACTCAACAGGGAAGCCCATTTGCCCCAACTGATCCGATCGTAGAACGAATGCCCTTCGGGTTGGGCCAGCATCAGAACGAAGAGAAAGGTCACGACGATGGCCCCGGCGTAGACGGCGACCGTGGCCACGCCCAGGAACTGGGCACCATTGATCAGGAACAGGCCACCGACCCCCAGCAGCATGAGTGCAAACCAGATCGCTGAGTAAACGGGGCTTTGCGAGGTGATGGTCGCCACGGCAGCCGACAGGGTAATCCCCGTGAGCATCCAGAACAGCACGGCCAGCACGCCCTCACCGAGCGGATCGATGACGCTGAACAGACAGATGGCTCCCACCACGGCCAGCAAGGCGCCCGTCAGGTGCCGCCAATGACTGCGACTGGGCAACAGGCACCATAAGCCAAGCCCGCCTAGCAGCGTGGCAGCGACCAGGCGTCCCTCGATGGTTCCCAAAGCGGCGAGCCAGCGGGACCATGTCCCGGCAGGTTCGGCGTCGGCGAGCAACAAGGACATCATCATGTCGCCGTCCCCCCGTATGCACGTGACTTCATCGGCTCACTGTCCTTGGTCGCATCGTAGACGCTCAGCAATTTCTCTTTATCAAAGATCATTTCCTCGCGGCTGCGTCCGGTCAGATTGTAGAGACTGGTGAGCTCGATCGCATCCACGGGACATGCCTCTTCGCACATCCCGCAGTAGATACAGCGTAATTCGTCAATCGCGAAACTCTCCGGATACTTTTCGCGGTCGGGCCAGGGGCTCTCGACACCGATGATGTCAATACAATGGGCCGGGCAGGCGGTGGCGCAAAGAAAGCAGGCCACGCACTTGATCCTCCCCTGTTCGTCGCGATTTAGACGATGCACGCCGCGATAGATCAGCTTATTATCAATCTGCGGCTCTTCTTCGGGGTAACTGACCGTCACCTTGGGACTGACCATGTGTCGCGCGGTTGTGGTGAGCCCACCGGCGATCAACGGCAGGTACATTCGCCCAGCCAATCCCAACCGCGGCTCCTCGACCCAAGTGACCCTCGCATCGTTAGCTTTCATCCGCTTATCCTTCCAGTTGTGCGTCGATCGACGATGGATCGAGATCGGTCCGCGGCCGATTGTCGGCGATCAAAGGAGCGATCCCGGCCACGGCCAGGCTGGTCACTACGACGACCGCCCAGCCAGACGCGGAGGCGACGAGCAATCCGGTGAGCGACGTTTCGCCTCCCAACCACCCCAGGTGTTGGGCTTCGGTGACCAGGGCCACGGCCACCAGGTTCACGATCCCCAAGGGCAACATGATTTTCCAGGCGAGCGACATCAGCTGGTCGAAGCGAAAACGGGGCCAAGACCACCGTACCAGCATAAAAAACAGCACGACCGCAAAGATCTTGGCGAACAAAACGCCAATACGGGCCAGGGCGAGAAACCAGGTAATTTCGTCCGCCGGACCACCCGTCAGACCCCAGAAGTGCCAGCCCCCTAAAAATAAAATCGAGATCAGAAACGAGGCGGTGATCATATGGATGAATTCGGCCGTCAAGAACAGCACCAGCTTGATGCCGGCATATTCCGTATGGTAGCCACCCACCAACTCCTGCTCGCATTCAGGCAGGTCGAAGGGGAGCCGAGCCGCTTCGGCAAAGGCCGCCACGACGAACACGACAAACCCCAAGGGCTGCAGCAAGGCAAACCAGAAGCCGGTCGAGGCCTGCTGATCGATAATCGCCTCCAATCGCAAAGATCCGGTCGCCAGCACGACGCCCAGGATGCCCAGCCCCAACGGCAATTCGTAGGCGATCATCTGGGCGCTGGAGCGCAAGCCACCCAGGAAGCTGTACTTGCTGTTACTGGCCCAGCCTCCCAGAATCACTCCGTAGACGGCGATACTAGAGAGGGCAAAGACATAGACCAGCCCGACATCGAGTTGCGGCGCGACGACCAGGTCCAGCGGCTCGTCCCACCAGCCGGGGACTGCCGGCAGCTGGCTGCCGAACGGAATCACGGCGAAAATCGCCAAGGCCGCCGACATGATCACGAGGGGGGCCAGCACGAACAGCCGCCGGTCGACCTGCGCCGGTGTGTACTCTTCCTTCAAGATCATCTTGATGCCGTCGGCAATGGGCTGGCCAAGCCCGAACAGCTTGAGATCCTTTCCGCCGAAAAGGCTGAGCGGCAGCCCGACCCGGTTCGGCCCGCGCCGATCCTGCACCCAGGCCGCCACGCGTCGCTCAAGTAACACGAAATAAGCGGCGGCCCCCATGATGCCGTTCAGCAGCAGAAAACCCTTCAGGAAGGCAGCGATGGAAATGTCAAGCATGCCTAAGCCTCTGCCAATTGGTGAATGCGGAGGTCCACGCCCTCCGCGGGCATCGGACCGGCCGCGGCGGCGAAGAAACTAATCTCACGCGCTACGTCCGCCAGAATCTTCCGCGGTTGATACAGTCCCGATCGCTTCGTCAATCGCCACAGGAGTTGCCCGTCCGACATGACACCCGCCGGCGGCCGAATCGCCCAATCGAACGACTGCAAGCGGTCGTTAAAGTTGACGTAGGATCCAGCCCGCTCGGCGAAGGCGACACCTGGCAACTGGTAAGTCGCTTGCGCCCACAAAGGCGACTCGAACAAGTCATGAACGATCGTCAATTCGATTTGACTCAATACAGCCGCCTGCTCCGCATCGATCCAATCGGGACGCACGTAGCCTCCCGCAACCCACAAGCCGCCGATCGCCTCGGAAGCCAGCCGCGGCAGAAAATCCTCGAAGCTCACCAGCTCACCCGCTACCGACGCCAATACCGCTTCCACACCGCGGCGATTGGGGCACTTCTCGGACCGAATCGTAAAGCCATTCGGAAACCGCTCGTCCTCCCCCTGGTGTGGAATCGGACCGACCGCCAACAAGGCCTTGCTGTCGAGCGACCGCAGATAGGTCGCCAGCAGATAAGCCTCTTCGACCGTCGACATGAGGGGACACAAGGGCCGCCAGGCGACCGGCGGACCGCAATGACGATTCCAGCAACTGAGGCACCTGAGACCACTCGATCTTTTCGTACTCACTATCGGCCGCCAAGCGGCTCGGTTCGTGCCTTCGCGACTTGTCATGCACGTGCTTGAAACCGTAACGCCCTTCGTCACAGATCCACCACTGGTTCACGTGAGGATTTTCACGCGGCTTGATGCGATAGATGCGATCCTGATTTTCATCGACATGGATCGAGCAGCCGGTCGAGCAACCGGCGCAGACGCTGGGCCGAGGCTGCATGAACCAGACCCGCTGCGAATAAAGAAAATCCCGATCACCCAGTGCCCCCACGGGACAGATGTCGACCACGTTACCTGACATTTTGTTGGCGAGAGGAAAGCCAGGGAAGACATCGATTTCTTCGTGAGCTCCGCGATTGACGACCATCAATTCGCTCGTCCCCGTGATCTCACGGGTGAAGCGGACGCAACGGGTACACATCACACAACGGTCGACGAAGAGAGTCACCGTGTCGCCGACAGGCCGACGACGGCTGGTAAATGGCTTGATATCCGCCCGCCGTTCCGGTTGCCCATGCTGAAAGTGATAATCCTGCAAGTAACACTCGCCCGCCTTATCACAGATGGGACAATCGATCGGGTGGCGAATCAGCAGGTCTTCCTCAACCATCGCGCGGGCCGCGATGACCTGCTCGCTGTTGGTGACGAAGACCGTCCCGTCGGTGGCGGGCGTCTGGCAACCGGGCACGAGCTTGGGCACCATGCTGATCTCGCCGGTGGCGGGATCCTTGCGGCCCGTTTCGACCAGACACATGCGACAACTGGCAACCACCGACAATCCGGGGTGCCAACAGTAGTGCGGCACATCAAAACCGGCCCGTTCGGCCGCCTGGATGCCGTTCAGCCGCTCGCCCTCGGCGATTTCCACTTCGATTCCGTTAACGATTACAGCGGGCATGATGGTTACTTACAGCGAGATGTGATGGACGGGCGGGTTTGTGCGGGAACGGCGGCCGGCGGGCGTGGGGCTAATGCGACTCGACCACCTCCAGGGCGGGAACCGGCGTTTCGACCAGATAGCCGTCGGGATTGGTGCGGCGAATGTACGCTTCAAATTCGGGGCGA
This sequence comes from uncultured Planctomycetaceae bacterium, assembly GCA_963700865.1. Lineage (GTDB taxonomy): Bacteria > Planctomycetota > Planctomycetia > Pirellulales > Pirellulaceae > CAVOGJ01. Next base: position 601,541 of record CAVOZC010000001.1, read on the forward strand.
AACTTGTGGATGGCATTTTTTAACGGCCAGGCAGCCCCATCGGCCAGCCCACAGATGGTCGTGCCTGGCGTAATCCCAATCGTATTGCCGATTTCCAAAAGCAGATCGAGATCCTTGAGCCGCCCCTTCCCGGCCTTGATGCGGTCGAGCATTTTCAAGGCCCAGGACGTTCCTTCCCGGCAGGGAGTGCACTGACCGCAACTCTCGTGGGCAAAGAAGCGGGCGCTGTTGTGCAGAAAGTCAACCATCTCCACGGTTTCGTCGAGCACGACGACGGCCGCCGTGCCGAGCCCGAGGCACTGGTACCGGCCAGGCCCCGAGAAATCGAGGGGACAGTCGAACTCGGACGCCGCCAGCAACCCCATGCTGATCCCGCCCGGGATGGCCGCCTTGGCCCGCCGCCCTTTCCAGACCCCTCCCCCAAAATCGTCGATCAGTTCCCGCACGGTGATGCCAAGTGGTGCCTCGTAGCAGCCGGGCCGATTCACATGCCCACTCAGACAATACAGCTTGGGCCCATAGCTGCCGGCATCGCGGGGATTGCTCGGGTCGGCGGGTGTCCCCATTGACATAAACCACTCCGCGCCACGCTCCGCGATGTGTTTCACACAGGCCACCGTCTCGACATTGTTCACCACGGTGGGCTTGCGAAAGACACCTTCCACGGCCGGAAAGGGCGGCTTGATCCGCGGCCAGGCCCGCTTCCCTTCGAGACTCTCGATCAATCCCGTCTCTTCGCCACAGATATAGGCGGCGGCGCCACGATGGACAAAAACGTCCAGATCGTAGCCGCTTCCCAGAATGTTGGTTCCCAAGTAGCCGGCCGCATGGCACTCGGCGATGGCTTGCTCGAGCCGTTGCCACGACCGGGGATACTCGTAGCGCAGGTAGATATACGCACGGCTGGCCTTGGTGGCGTAACAACTGATGATCAGGCCTTCGAGCACCTGGTGCGGGTCTTCTTCCATCAGGATGCGATTGTTGAACGTACCAGGCTCACTCTCGTCCGCGTTGAGGCAGAAGTAGATCGGTCCGGGATGGTCCTTCGGCAAGAATGACCACTTCAGCCCGCAGGGAAACCCGGCGCCGCCTCGTCCTCGCAGGCGGCTGGCCTTGACCAATTCGATCACGTCGCCCGGCGAGCGATCCTGGAGCGTCTTCCGCAAAGCCTGATAACCGCCGGTCGCCTCATAGCCGGCAAGCGTATGACTGTCTGGCTGGTCGATATGCGCCAGCAATACGGGATCGAAGGGAGCCACCATCTTGTATCGTGTCTTTCTTTGCCTGGAACGGACGAGCCGCGACGCGTGACCCGCTATTCCATTTTGCATCCAGTTTGATCGAGGAAGTCGTTCGCGGAATCGACAGCCAGGTTCTTGTGTAGTTCGTCGCCCGCCAGCAGGCACGGCGCGTAATCGCAGGCACCCAGGCACTCGGCATATTCCAGCGTCAGCTTGCCATCTGCCGTCGTCTCGCCAGGACGAATTCCCAACCGCTGGCACATGTGTTCCAGGACTTCCTCACCGCCGCGAAGTGCACAGCTGATCGAACGGCAGACCCAGGCGCGGGTCTCGCCATGCGGCGCGTCCTGCTTAAAGAAGCCATAAAAGGTCAGGGTGTCCTGCACTTCGGCCGGCGCCAGTTCGAGCAGTTCGGCGATTTCCACTACCGCTTGCAAGGGAACGTGCCGCAGGTGCGCGTTGACCACATGCAGCGCAGGTAAGGTGACCGCCTGCAGGGATGGGTAACGAGGCATGAACGCCTTGATCTCGGCGATCATTTCCTCCGTCAGAACGCGTTGCTGAGTGGTTGGCATACGGGAAAAACTGTCTGTCAAGGGTTACCGGTCGAGTTCCGCAGCAATGATGTTGAGGCTGCCGAGTACCGCCACAATGTCGCTCAGGGTGTGTCCGCGAATCAGATGGGGGAAGATGGCGAAATGCAGAAACGAGGGGGGACGACAGCGAGCCCGATAGGCAACATCACTTCCGTCACCGCAAAGGTAAAATCCTAACTCGCCATTGGGGGCCTCGATCGCCGCGTACGATTCCTCGTGCGGTACGTGTAGGCCTCTATTTTGCATCACCAATTCAAAATGCGTGATTGTCCCCTCGATGGTCTGATACACCTGCTGCTTGGTCGGCAAGGCCGCCCGTTCATCGATCTGCACGTTGACCGGCCCGCTCGGGAGGTTCTCGATGGCCTGCTGGACGATCTTCAGGCTTTCTTTGATCTCCGCGATCCGCACATAGTACCGCGCGAAGCAATCGCCCGCCGTCGCACAGCAAATTTGAAAATCAAAATCTTCATATGCCAGATAGGGATCATCCAGGCGTAAATCGCGGGTGACGCCGCTGGCACGAGCCACCGGGCCGCTGCAGCTACGCTGGATCGCCTCTTCCTTCGTCAACACACCGACCTGCTTGGTCCGGTCGACGAAAATGCGATTTCGGTTCAGCAGCCGTTCCATATCGGCCAACGTACGGGGAAAGTCACGCAGAAAATCGCGGATCTTCTGGATGGTGACATCCGTCATGTCGTGCATGACGCCACCCACCCGCGTGTAGCTGTTCGTAAACCGGGCTCCGCAGAGCGATTCGAAAATGTCGTAAATCCGCTCTCGCTGGTAAAAAGCGTAGAGGAAGAACGTGAAGGCTCCTGTGTCGAGCCCCATCGCGCCAGTACTGAGTAAATGATCGGAAATGCGTGCCAGCTCCGCGACAATCACGCGGATGTACTGACATCGCCTTGTCGTCTCGATCCCCATCAGGGTTTCAACCGCATGATGCCAGGCGACATTGTTGGCCATCGGCGAGATGTAGTTCATACGGTCCGTGACCGTCACGTACTGGTTGTAGTCCAGTTGCTCGCCAATCTTCTCAAATCCCGAATGCAGATAGCCGATATCCGGGGTCGCTTCCACGACACGCTCTCCATCCAGCTTTAACAGGATCCGCAGCGTGGTGTGCGTGGCCGGATGCTGGGGACCGAAATTGAGCGTCCACAGGTAATTCTCCTGGCGGGGAGCAGCGGTCGTCGGTGCGTTGGCAGTGGTCGACATCGGTTTTGGGCCTCGGTTCCGCGACCGCCGGAGCGGCCACTCGGAAAACATCGCGTTCAGGCCTCGCCTCGCGTAATGACGGGAAAATTGTGCCGCTCACCGCGGCCCTGCAACGGGTAGTCCTTGCGGAGCGGGAAAGCCGCGAATTCGGCTGGCATCAGGATGCGTCGCAGATCGGGATGCCCGTCGAAGGTAATGCCAAACATGTCCCAAACTTCTCGCTCCAGCCAATTCGCGCCCTCGTATAAATCGACGATTGACGCCACGCGGAGGTCGGCTTCGTCGAGGTAAACGCGCACGGTCAGGCGATCGTTGGTTTCGGTATTCGCCAGGAGGTAGACCAGCCCGAACCGATCAGTGGCACCGCGGTAGTTCAAATAATCCACGCAAGTGATGTCGACCAACATGTCGAAACCGAACTCCTCGCGGAGCTGTCCCAGCACGTCCCGCATCTGCTGCCGAGGCACTACCAGACGCGTTTGCCCACGAAAGTCGCTCGTTTCCAATTCTGGAAATTTTGCTTCCATCAGCGTTCGCGTTTTTTCGGTGAGTGGCATCTACGACTCCTGAAACCGTCGGGCACCCGCGGGTGTGAATACAGGGGCTTGTCCCAAAATAGGCAACTCGACCAGGGCTCGCTTCGGCGCCTGACGCGACGCCACATCGAATTCCTCGCCAGTTAACGTCCCTTCCCGCTGAATTTTGTCCTGCAAGTCGATGATCGCCTGAATTAATTGCTCGGGACGCGGGGGACAGCCCGGCACATACATGTCGACCGGAATGAAGCGGTCGATACCCTGCACGACCGCGTACGTATCGAAGACCCCGCCCGAAGAGGCACAGGCGCCCATCGAGATGCACCACTTTGGCTCGTGCATTTGTTGCCAGATCCGCTGGAGCACTGGCAGCATCTTCATCACTACCCGTCCGGCGACAATCATCAAGTCGCACTGACGCGGGCTGAAGCGAAATACCTCCGCACCGAAACGAGCCAGATCGTGGCGACTGGCGCCCGTGGCCATCAACTCAATCCCGCAACAGGCCGTCGCAAATGGCATGGGCCAGAGACTATTTTTCCGACACCAACTCGCCAGGGAGTCGAGCTTGCTTACAACCACGTTCTCTGGAATTTCTAACGCCAACGTAGCACCCCTTTCCGCCACTCGTAGACCAAACCCACCACGACCAGCGTGAGGAAGAACATGACTCCGACGAAGACCACGCCCCGGCTCGACACCCACCCGGCCGCCACCGCCTGGTCAATGCCAGCCGCGTTGCGACTGGCCACGGCCCAGGGGTAAATGAACAACAATTCGACGTCGAAAATCAGGAAGGCAATCGCCACCAGGTGAAAGCGAACGTCAAAGCGACGCCGCGTATCATGCACCGGGTCCATTCCGCTCTCGTAGGGCATTTCCTTGACCCGCCCCGCCCGCTGGGGCCCCAAGAGCGTCCCGGCCACGAGCATGCCCAGCGGAATGGCGGTGGCGCAGGCGACGAATATGAAGACGGGTAGGACCGCTTGCATAAATGCTTACCATTTCCGGGGTTGGATGACTTTGTGAATATTATCACGAAGTGGAACCGAAACAAAACCCGTCGGGGCAACATGCGGGTGACGGAACCGCTGATCGTAATGCAGCCCGGGAAGCAGGGTCAAGCCACGCCCGACGGACGACCGTGGCGGGTCGCGACAAGGCGGATCAACAATTAATTGAGAAATACGCGAAAAACAATTCGCCGGCGGCGTGCTAAGCTACCGAGCGTCTTGCCAGGCCCGTCATTCGGGCGGTGCCGCACGCGGAAAAAACGGAGACGAATGTGTCGCCCCAGCTAATGGAAGAACTTGTGCAACTGGCACGCGCCTCGTGCAAACGCCCAGTGTCAATCCGATGGGAGAGGCGGCCGATCCGGAAATCTGCTACGAGCAGCGGGTCACCGACCTGTTGGCGGACCTGTTCGCCCATCGACGGCTGGCGACGTTTCGCGACACCGCCATCCCGGCCACTTCGGTTGCCCCGGACAGAGACAACCTGCTGGCTTACCTCCCGGGCCGACCCGACGGCCCCACCATCATGCTGGAAGCGCACCAGGATACGGTGCCGGTAATCGGCATGACCATTGATCCCTTTGCAGCGGAATTGCGGGAGGGGAGGATCTGGGGTCGCGGCGCCTGTGACGTCAAGGGTGGCATGGCGGCGATGTTAACGGCGTTTTTCTCGCTGGCGGAGCGTCCCATCTCCGATCGCCCCCATCTGATCATGGCTTGCGCGGTCAACGAGGAGCACGGTTTTTCGGGCTCGAAACGATTGAAACAACTTTGGACCGATGCTCGCTGTCCCTTCATGACCGCACCGCCCGACAAGATCCTGGTCGCCGAACCGACCGAGTTGAATGTCGTGGTGGCGCATAAAGGCGTGGTGCGGTGGCGGTGCCGCACCCGGGGACGAGCCACACACAGTTCCAGTCCGGCCGAAGGCATCAACGCCATCTATCGCATGGGACGCGTCTTGGCCGCATTGGAAACGTACGCCCGCGACGTCGTTCCCCACCAGTCGAGTCACCCGCTACTCGGCCCGCCCACCCTGAGTGTGGGGACGATCCGCGGAGGCATTTCGGTCAACACCGTCCCCGACCAGTGTGAAATCCATCTCGATCGACGCATCCTGCCCGGAGAAACCCATGCGGCGGCCCGGCAGCATGTGATCGACTTTGTGGCTGATGCGGTGGGAGGTGATTTTGAGGTGGAACACGAGCCGCCGGACATCTGCTCCCCCTTCTTCGACACGCCGGCCACGGGGGGGCTGGCCCAGGACCTGCTACAAACGATTCGCCAGCATGGCCATCAGCCGCGGGCGACCGGTGTGCAGTTCGGCACCGACGCGTCGATCCTGGGTGGGACGGGTATCCCGACCGTCATTTTCGGGCCCGGTTCGATCGCCCAGGCCCACACGGCCGATGAATGGCTGGCCGTTGATCAGCTGGTCGCCGCGACCGAGATCCTGATCGATTTCCTGGCCCGCGCAGCGGCGGAGTCTCCGGCGGCCCGCTGAATCCCACGGCGGCTCGACCGCGGCATCCGATCAGGCGTCCCGAACAGCATCCCGCGGCGCCCGGTTTCACTTAGAAGACGTCCAGGATGAAATGATGTCCCGAGTGATAAGGTCGGCAAGTCGGATAGTAATTCTGCCACTTGCGGTTGTAGACCGGAATCTGCATTTCTTTCGGATAGCGGTAGTAAAGGCTATCGCTACTCTTGTAGTATTCCTGTCCCCAGTAGTTTTGTGGATAGTAGGTGTATGGATAGTGGTAGAAGCGTTCCCAGTCTTGATTGCTGGCGGCGCTTCCCCACGATTGCCCATAGGCCCGCTGGGCCTGCGCCGAACGACTCAAGCAGGTGACAGCGGCGGCCGCTATCAGACAAATCAACAGAATGCGCCGTACCATCGGCTTCCCCCTCAGAGATTGGCAGGTCCAGGATGCAGCGCCCGTTTGCGGGACGAGTCGCTTGTTCTTCTGGATCGGTCGCCACCATGGGTGGGATTGAACGAATATCCGTCAGAATCCGTAGCACCAGTACCAGCACCGCTGAGCCCCCACGCGTACCGCTGACCGGACGGCTCGCCGCTTCCCGGCGCGAGCGCTCAGCCGCCGAGGCCATGACCCGTGAGATATCGCGCCTACCACGATCAACCGTTGACGTTGCGAGACCAATTGGCATTGGACCGGACCGTGCTTGCCAACGAACGCACCGTCCTGGCTTACGCGCGAACGGTAATCCTGCTTGTGGTTTCGTCGATTTCGCTTTTCAAGCTCTTCCCCGACAGCCCGTTTGCCCTGTGGTTGGGGACCGCACTGTTGCCGGCGGCGGCCGTGGCGGGCGTGGTGGGCGGTTACCGCTTCCTGCGTCTCTCGCGGGCGTTACGAATGTCGAATCGCGACCAATAGGGTGTTGCTCTCAGTCGCAGCCGATTCGTTCCCAACGAAGCCTCAGCGGGGAAACCGCCCCTCGGTGACTTCTTGCTCCCACTCATCCATCAGCGGCCAGTCGATGGCACACGTTCCGAAGTCGGCCATGTGCAGGTAGGTCTGCAGGCGGTCGATCGTTGCGCTGGATCATGGCGGGCTCCTTTCGAAACGCAGGCCCGTGGCTGGGCAACAGCCAATCCACGTCACTGTCTCGGATGCGCTCCAACGATTGGATAAAGGCCGGAATATTGCTGCCATGATGGGCGTCGATGGCGCCCACGCATCCGTCGCGATAGATGTTGTCGCCGCTGAACAGCAAATCCCCCATCCGCAATGCCAATTGGCTGTCCGCATGCCCCGGTGTATGCCAGACCTCCAGTGACAGGCTCCCGACCGTCAGGATGTCCCCCTCGTCAATCAACGTATCGACTTCCACGGGGGGCATTTCCATATCGATCCCCTGGGCGTCGATCTGAGCAAACGTGTGAATTCGGTCGCCCTTCCGCAAGGGCGTTGCCGCGAGAGGATGTCCCGTCACGGTTGACTTTAAGAGCTGCTTGGCTCTGGCCAAGCCCTGAATGTGATCAACGTCCGCATGCGTCGCGACCAGCGTCTTGCATTTGGCGAGTGGAAAATCAATTTGACGCACGAGGTCGATGATGTCATCCACCGTATCGAGGTAACCAATATCAATCAGTAACCACTCGCCACCGTCAAATACCAGGTAGACGTTGCAGCCGAATACCTGGCCCGCCTGCATATTCAGCTCGATCACGTGGGGAAAAATGGGCTTCCGCTCAAGCATACTGCTACCTCGTTGGATGAATGGATACCCGAGTTTAATACGCAGCAAAGAGCGTCATCAACCGCCATCAGCAGCCGGTCCGCTGCCCGTCGTTTCGCGTGGCCCTGCCATGGTGCGCCCCTCAGCGGCGAGGATTGCGGCCAGCCCCTCGCGATAGCTGGGAAAGGCAAAGCGCAACGCCAGGTCACGCCGAACCCGGTCGCTGCGAATGCGTTTGCTCCCTCGAGCACGCTCCGCGACCGCCGTGCCAGCTGCAGGCGGCTCGATCGGAGGCAGGGGACAGCCGGCCAATCGGCAAAGTTCACGGTAGTAGTCCATCCGCAGGACAGGATGACCATCCGAGACGACGTAGGTCCGAGGCGTCGTCAGGCGGGGCGACTCGCTGGCCAGAATCGTGCGGACGACATCGTCGACATGGATCAGATTCAGAAAGCCCGTGGCGGCGCCACGTAGTGACCGCCCCGACGCCAAATCCGCCTTGCGCGGTACCCGATCGGGGCCATAGATTCCGGCCAGACGCAGAATCACCGACCTCTCACCCAAGGTATGCGACCGCAAACAGGCTTCGGCGTCCAAACAGGCTCGTCCCCCTTCCCGCAGGGGCTGGGCTGGCGTTTCCTCGTCCACCCATTCATCGTGCGCCTGCGCGTAAACGCCGGTGGAACTGAGATAGATCAACCGCTGGACGTCTGGGGGCAAGGCGGCCAGGACCGATGACAAACCGTCCACGTACACTTCCTGAATGCTGGCCGCAGCCGACCGGTCAAAGCCAACGGCGAACAGGACCGTCGTCGCGGGCGGCAGATCGCCGAGCGAAGCGGGCCGCGTGATATCCGCCACGAGTGGCTGCAACCCACGCTCGCGCAGCATTTTCGCCCGCGCGGGACTGCGCGTGACGACATGCACGGCTGCTCCCTCCGCCAACCAGGCCTCGGCCACCCGCAAGCCAACATAGCCACATCCGAAAATCAGCTTGGACATCCGCGAACAAAACTTTCCTGGCACAGCCACTGGCCAAAAAACCTGGCCCTGAAGTTGGGGCGAGCGCACGCTCCGACGGCCGCAGCGCGAGGGTCGCAGCACCCGGACGAAGCGACTCTGTGGATTTTAGGCTGCCTTTCCCGATCCGCGAAGCTCAGCCAGGCGATTTATCGCGAATTGGCTTGCCTCTTCTGCCCCGGGCGGCAAAGATAGAAGGGTCTTGTAGTCAGGTTGCTGGATGGCTCAAAATGCAGTCGACGCTGGCCTGCCACCGCGGGCCGCTGCGGCAAAGTCGCGCATTCATTGACGCTGACTGGCATCACCGTGTGAATGATGGAGGATCCGGCGGTGATGCGGGTGCTGCTGCGAATCAGACGCCAAGCGGGCGCGAGCCGATTGCTTCTGGCCTTGTTGCCGTTTCTTTGCCAGCCTGCGCTGGCCGAGACGCAACCGGTGGCGATGCCACCGGTTGCCGCCCATCTGCAGGCCATCTTCGCCGGCCGCCCTCCCAAATCGATCGACGACTTGCGGGCGATGGAGGCCCATTACAAGCAGCTGGCCAAGGCGGCAACGCCCTGCACGGTGAGCGTACAATTTGGTGCCGCCCTCGGCAGCGGGGTCCTCGTAAGTCCCGCTGGCTTGATTTTGACCGTGGCCCATATCGTGGGAGAACCCGGCAAGCAGGTAAGGGTGCGTTTCGCGAATGGTCAGGTCGCGCGGGGTCATAGCCTGGGAATGCACCGAGAGCTCGATGCCGGCATGGTGCGATTGGATGCGCCGGGGCCTTGGCCCTATCTGGCAATCAGCGAAAACCCAGTGGCCCCCGGAGAGTGGTGTGCCGCCTTGGGACACCCGGGCGGGCTCGATCTCGATCGTGGCGCCGTGTTTCGCATCGGCCGCATCCTGGAAGTCCGCGACTTGATTCGTACCGATTGCCAGCTGATCGGCGGCGATTCGGGCGGCCCTTTGATCGATATGCAGGGAAATGTGATCGGCATTCACAGCCGTATTGGAACCAGCCTCGTCAATAATTTACACGTGCCGGTCACCGTCTATCGCGATCACTGGGATGGGCTGATTGCCGGACAACTCTGGCAGAGCCAAGCCTACCTTGGCCTCCGCGGCGCATCGAGCGAGCCACCCGCGAAGGTCGCTTTCGTGCATGAGAATTCCCCGGCCGATCGAGCCGGTATCGTTCCCGGAGACATCGTGACTCGTTTCGCCGGAACACCCGTGCAACGATTCCCGCAACTCGTACAACTCGTGCGAGACCATCAACCGGGCGAGACGGTGCGTCTGCGCGTCGAACGCGGCGACTCGGTCCTGGAACTGGATGTGACTTTGCAAAAAAGAGTTTCCGCCCAACCAACCGTTCAAACGACAACCGACCCTTGAAGCATCCGAGGCTGTGAAGCATGCGTCGACCCCTACGCGATGGCCAGTGCGACTCGTTCACGACAAACGCAATCCCAATGAGGGCTTGTGGCTGGCTGAAGATGGTCACCATCATCGCTCTACTTCTACTGCTGCCGCTAACGGCACGCGTCACGGGCGAAGAACTGACCCAACGCCAGCTTCGTCCGGCGCGAGCGCAATTGCATCGACTCTGGTGGGGCCGACCGACTCGTCACGTTTCACCCAGCCAGGTGGGTAAGAACCATGAGCTGGTGCGCAATGTGTTTGATAGCGTGGTCAAGTCGGCAAACCGCTTCACGGTCCGCGTCATGGACCAGGAACAGCAGATTGCCTTGGGAACGCTGGTCTCGGCGGATGGACTGGTACTGACCAAGGCCAGCGAGCTTCGCGGGCAGATCCGTTGCAAGGTCCCTGGCCACGGGGACTTCTCCGGCGAACGGGTCGCCACCAACGAGGAATTCGACCTGGCGCTGATCAAGCTGCACGACGTTGACGCCCCTCTGCCGGCGACGGATTGGGAGGACAGCCCGCCGGAGTGCGATATCGGCAGTTGGGTGGCGGTGCCCGCGGGTTTTGGGGAAGGGCCCCTCGTCGTGGGCGTCATCAGCGCTCGCGAACGGGCCATCCGGCGTGATGCGGCTGTGTTGGGGATCATGATCGAAGATCGGCCGGAAGGCGTGGTCGTCGTGCAGGTCGTGCCGAGCAGCGGAGCCGATCGAGCCGGCGTTTCCAATGGCGACGTGGTGACGCACGTTGACCGCACGCAGGTCAGCCAACAACGCCAGCTAATTCGCGAAGTCCGCAAACACATTCCGGGTGATCGCATCCGACTTCGACTGCGACGAGGTGACGAATCGCTTGTCGTCAACCCGACCCTGGGGCGGGACCAGGAAATTGCGCTGGTTGCCTCGGGACAACTCGATCACCACGATGGACAACTCTCCGATCGCCGGAGCGGGTTTCCGTTGGTCATGCAACATGATTGTGTGCTGCAAGCCCACCAATGCGGCGGGCCCTTGCTCAACCTCGACGGCCAAGTCATCGGTTTCAACATCGCCCGCGCTGGCCGAGTCGCCACCTACGCGCTCTCGCTTCCCGCCGTCGCCGCCACGGTACAGGAAATGATGGCCAGCGTACCGGACCGCCAGATGACGACCACAGTCACCCCCACGACCCGACCATGACGTCACGGCTGGGCGCCCGGATGGGGTCGTGAAATGAGTCCTGGAGGACGAACAAAGTCTCTGTGCCTCTCGCTTCAAAAGAAGGAACGGGGCAGCCAAACAACCCGTATGGCGATCCGCGGGGCCTCGGACGGTTGATACGAATTCGTTGAAGAAAACGGCACTTGCGACTATATTAGGGGTATGGGGAGGCCGGAGCAGGCATAGCCAGGGAATAGAGCGAGGCGCTTATGTGGGTCGATCGAGGTCGCTGGGCGGCAAGCTTGGCGATGGCATGTTTGGCGGTCTCTCCGGTATGGGGGATTGTCCGTCGCGACGACGTGGCCGATCAGGTTTATATCGACTACGCGACGGATGACCTGTACGAGTCGGTTGGCCTCTGGCAGGCACCGGGGGCCAGCAATTGGTGCGGCGCCACGCTGATCAGCCCGCACTGGGCGATCTCTGCCGGTCATTGCATCCCCGGGGCGTCCTCGACGCCCTCGTTCTCCTTGGGTGCCGATCTCTCGAGCCTCGACCTGACCGTGACCCCGGACGATTGGTTCCGGCACTCCGCCTACGACAGCGATAATATTGGCAATGGCCGCGACTTTGGCTTGATCCATTTCGCGGAACCGATATTGGACGTCACTCCCGCGCGGCTCTACCGGGGAACCAACGGCGAGTTGGGCAAAGTCGGGACCGTGATTGGCTATGGCCGCACGGGCACCGGCACGACGGGCCAACAATCGTCCCTGCCCGTCGGCGTGAAACGAGGCGCCAACAACATGATTGATTCGCTTGGTTCCGCGATCGGCGCTTCGGTGAATGTCCTCGTGGGCGACTTTGACAACCCCACGAATCCGGCGGACAGTCGGTTTGGTTCGAACGTGCCGTTGCCGCTCGAAGGCATGATCGCACTGTTCGACAGCGGGAGTGGCTGGTTCGCGGAAATCGATGGTGTCCAGTACTTAATTGGCGTGACCTCGTTTCGCGACGCCACCGATGGGGCCTACGACTCGGATTACGGCGATACGTTTGGGATCGGACGCATCACTCGCAACACGGCCTGGATTGATGCGAGCGCGGATTCCGGCCGTGTTCTGGGCCGCCACGTCGGGAACTTGGAGCACGGCCAGCAGCTGGGACAATGGGGCCGTCCCCTCTGCTACCAAGACGGTGGTCGTGGCGAATGGCACGGTCACGCTCAATGCGACGGCCAACATCGAGTACCTGTTTGTCGACCGTGAGGGAACCGTGCAACTCAATGCGGACCTGTCTTCACCGGATGTCTTTGTGAAACGGGGCGGCACCCTCAACGTGGGCAGCACGACGCCGGGCGTTTTCACCCTCACCGGCAATCTACACCAGTCCAACGGGATCATGGACATTGCCCTCCACGAAACGGGCAGCGCATCCCTATCCGTCACCGGCGCAGCGGAAATTGATGGGGAACTCACGACCAGCTTTGCCGACGGATACGCCGGACCCGACCGTGGCACGATTCGCCAATACACGGTACTCTCCGCGGGCGATTTACAGGGCACCTTCGACACGATCGACGGGCTTTCGCTGGGGACAACCCTGGTTTACGCGGGCGAGAATGCGGGCGGCATCGACGGACTCTTCCGAGCGGTCGCCTACAGCAATAACGCAGTCGTTCTGACAGACTACTTGGCGCTACCAGGCGATGCGAACGGTGATGGCGCGGTGGATGCATCCGACTTTAACATCTGGAATTCCAACCGATTGCTGGGCGGCCGGGACTGGACCACGGGCGATTTCAACGGAGATGGATTTACCGATGATTCGGACTTTAATGTCTGGAACTCGAATCGCTTACGATCGGTCGCTCTTCCCCGACTGGTCCCCGAACCGGCTTCCCTGCCGCTGCTACTTGCAGGCCTGGCATGGATCTGGCGGCGTCGCCGAAACTAAGCCGACGGTGGCTGCTGATATCTCGTAGAGAGCAGCGGCAAGCCACAACGGGTGGCTCGTCGTAGCAACGGCGGTCAATCCTCCAGGGGCTCGTTGCGGTCGCCATCTGCCGGGCAGCCCGCCTCGATGAAGGCCGACAAAAGAATCTGCGCGGCCAGCATATCCAACCGTTTCTTACGACGTTTCTTGGTGAACTGAGCCGCGGTGAGCAGTTGCTCGGCGTGTGCCGAAGTAAAACGCTCATCGAAGAGTGTCACGGGAACGGTCGTTTGTTCAAACAGCCACGTGGCGAAACGCCGTGCCTCCTGTGACTTTTGGCTCTCGCCGCCGTGCAGATGGATCGGCAAACCAACCACGAACAACGCTACCCGCTCTTCCTCGGCCAAGTGGCGAAAATAAGCGGCATCCGCCACGGGCCCGCGACGCGTGTAGTTTTCGTACGGGCTTGCAAGCACCCGGTCCGGATCGGAAATGGCAATGCCGATTCGGACCGTGCCGTAGTCAATCGCGGCGATGCGACCAGCCGGAACAACCATCAGGATGTTACCACCAGATACAGAGGCTGTTGGCTGACAATCATCGCAGCCCCCGGGCGCCGGGCGGGCACTACAGGTAATCATCCCAGCCTCGTCGCTGCAATTCTGCCACAATGTCGCGGACCTGCTCTTCGTCGCGTTTATTGGCGACGAGCGTCGCATGGGCCGTGTGCACGATGATACAGTCCCTCAAGCCGAGCGTGGCCACGAGATGGTCCCCTTCGGAGCGAATCAACGAATCCGTCGTGTCGATACAAATGGTGCGACCGAGGGTCGTGTTTCCGCTGGCGTCCGCCGGCTGCAGGCGGGTCAACGCTTGCCAGCTACCCACATCATCCCATCCGAAGGGCGCTTCCACCACCACGACATCGGTCGACTTCTCCATCACCGCATAGTCGATGGAACGGCCCTCGATGGCGGTAAACTCGCGGGACAATACCGAGGCAAAATGGGCCCCCTGCATGGCCTCGGCAATCGTCATTAGTCGGGCGTGCATCGCTGGCTCATGCGTGGCCAAGGCGGTCAGAATCGTCCGCGCACTCCAGACGAAGATGCCGGAATTCCAATAAAAATCGCCGCTCTCGACATACTGCTTGGCCACGTCATATTGAGGCTTTTCACGGAACTGTGCCACCTGATAGGCGGGCGGCCCAGCGGCGGCGCTCAGCCGCGGACCCCGCTCAATGTAGCCAAACGACTCGGCCGGATACGATGGCTTGACGCCAAACGTGACCAGCCGCGATGGCTGCGCGCGGACCAGTTCAGCCGCAAAGTCGATCGCTGACTGAAACTCGCTCGCAGGCTGGATCACGTGATCGGCCGGCATGACGACCATGATCGCCTCATCATCGTCGCGAGCCACCCAGGCCGCGGCCAGTCCGATGCAGGGGGCCGTATCCCGTTTACATGGCTCTCCAATTACTGCGGCGGCGGGTAGCTGGGGAAGCTGTTCGCGGATGGCATCCACCAACCGCTGATTGGTGACAACCAGCACGCGTTCCGGCGGCACCATGGTTCCCAATCGGTCCACCGTTGATTGGATCATCGTCTGTTCACCAAAGAGGGATAGCAATTGCTTCGGCGAACTCGCGCGGCTGGCTGGCCAGAAACGCGTCCCCGATCCGCCCGCCATAATCACAGCATGCAGCATCTTTTTACCGTAGTCCTTCCATCCGCGAACCTCACACCAGGAAATAAACTGGTGGGCCAAGTCTGGCGACCCACACTGCCGGGCACGACTTGGACCCAGGTGGCTCAGTCCGCTACGTTAAAATAACTGTCCGCCGTCACGCCTACGTGCGGCGGGAGCTTCCCGCGTAATTCTTCCCCATCCGCCGCAAAAAGCGGATTGATTTCGACGCGCAGCCCCGGGGCGACCTCGGCTCCAGCGGCCCGCAACCAGCGCAGGTGCTGCGCGATCATGGCGGCTTGAGCCGTATCTGCGGTGTCTTGTGCGGCACCGCGGGCGTTCTTGAGCGGCGCAAACGCTTCCGCCGCGTCGACCTCCACCACCAATCCGCGTTTGGCAAGCGGCAACAGGTCGAAGATGAATCGCTCGAACTTGAGCGCGTTGGGTGATGCCGGCTCGACCGTTCGCCCCGCCGGATCCACGTACGGGACGACCTTGCGAGCCCGATGGAAGGGCAACGCCTCAGCTAATGATTTGACGCGCTGCAAGAAAGCTACGTCCAAGGCATGCACGGCGATGCTGCCCGCCCATAGGGCCAATGTCCCGTCGGGAGTGCGACGAGCTGCCTGTTCCGCTGGCAAATCGCTGTATTCGATAATGCGGAGGGCGCCGTCGACCGCCACGACCACACCGACCTTTTCGGACGGGTCCTGTTTGGCGACGACTTGCGATGTCATCTCCGATCCTGACGACAAGTGATAGCCGATAAACGTCGCGTCGGCGATGTCCACAAGCGGGTTGTCCACCTGAAAGTAGAATAGCCGCTTGATGCCGCGGGCTTGCATGTCGTCGAGACAACCAGAACGGTCGAGCGCCGCCAGCGTACCGCCGTGCCCGTCGGGACTCTCGAACAACACTCCCTGCTGCGCCAGCAGAATCCGCCCGGTCTCGGCATCAACCGCCGGCATCGTTCCCTGACAAAAGACGCGGACATGATCCAACCCGAGTTGTCCATGCTCGGCAAAATAGTCAACCGTCTCTGTGTGCGTCGCCGGGCTGGTCATCACATACCATGGAATCGCCTGCCCATAACGGCGCTCCGCCGCCCGGATGCGATCGGCATGGATTTGAAACAGGGTCCGCCCCGAGACGGGACCCAGGGGAAACATCCCCTTGGGGTGAGGAAAACCCAACCGTGAACCTTGGCCGCCCGCCACCACCACCACGGCGATCTCTCCCGCTCTCCAGGCCGCTTCGCCAGCAGCCCGCGCCACGTCCGCCGAAATTGAGTTGGGTCCCTGCAAGCGAATGGCAGGCGGCGTGACGGCACGGGTGGCCAGGTCTTGCCAGTCGGTTTGTTCATCCGCACCCTGGATCAGAGAACGGAGCAATTCAAAATCGACTTGCCGGATCTGCGTCGCGAGTGCCGTCTGTTGCTCTGCGGCCAACCTGTCCCAAAAATCGAGCAAATGAGCCTGGTCGTACGTGTCCAACAGGCTCCGGAGTTCGGCGTGCGTCGTGTGGCTCATGCTATTTCCAAGACCATCCCTGCTCGTGGACCGCCCACCGCGTCAAAACCAACCCCGCACCCACGCATAGGCCAGCAGACTGAGCACGGGGAACAGCACGAAGATCGTGCCATAGGTAAAGACGGTCGTCCAGCGACTGAGTGGCCAACGCGCCATGTCGTCTCCTGCCAGGGTTTCCTATTGCTCTCTCATTATGGGGGACGAACACCGTGTATCCAAGACGTCCGGCTCGTCAGGCATCTTGCCGATCGGGCGGCAGCACCTCGTGGGCGTAGAATTCCACGCACACTTGTTGATCCGCCTCCGTCCGATTCGCCAACGTGACGTCGACGCGAGCCCCGAAGGTAGCGATCTGGGCCACTTTTGCGGTCGCCTCGAGGTCGCCCACCAGCTCCAGTTGCATTTCGGGCACGCTGGCCAGAGGCGGGCAAAAACTGATGTGACTCGAGCCACTGCGGGAACCCGCTGGAAACTCCACCAGAATCGATCCGGCGAGCGTTTCGCCTCCCGCCGGCAAGCGGGAACGCGTGAACTGCTGCACCACGATCTGGTCGTCCGGTTCCTCCCGCTCCGCGTCCGAATCGACTTTCGCATCGGGCGTCGACACGTTACTCGGCTTGCGGCCGACCAGCGGAGTCGAGCTGGCATGCCTCGCGGCCGGGGCAGCCGACCTGGCCCAGGGGAGCCCGCTGACTCGCCACGAACGACCGTCGCCACGCGGCCAGTCGACCGTCCGCCCGCCCACGGCACTTCCGCCCACCAGCGCTATCACCCACATCAGCAGGACACCAGCGGGCGACGTCGGCGGGAAAGAAAAGGCAGCCAGTGCGAGTAACGAACCGCCGACCAGCGCCCACGCGACAGCGCGATCGTTACGCTGGGGCCCGACCCAGGCGATACAGCCACGACAGACAGCGGCCAAGCCGACGATGCCCAGCCCCACCGCGGCATGCTCGGCGAGCGTAAGCGACTGCGTCATGCCGCCCAGCAGACGGCGCACGCAAAGCAACGTGGCCACTGCCAGCCAGACGGCCAGCACGGCGTCCGCCCCGACTACGAACGCCGACCGCCATCCGCGGCTGCGACCTGACACCCTGGCCAGCACTAGCCGGTAACTTCCGCGACGTTTGCCAACTCGGCGATCTTCTTGGCCATGTGCGTCTTCTCCCACTCAAAGTCCGCATCGTCGCGGCCAAAATGGCCACCGGCGGCCGTCTTACGAAAGATGGGGCGTCGCAGCTTGAGGTACTCGATGATGCCGCTGGGAGAGAGCGGAAACAGTTGGCGAACAATTTCGCACAGGCGCTGATCATCCACCTTGCCACTCCCTTCGGTATCGACGTGAATACTCACCGGCTCGGAGACGCCAATCGCATAGGCCAGTTGCACTTCGCAACGCTCGGCCAAGCCCGAAGCCACAATGTTCTTGGCGATGTGTCGAGCCATATAGGCGGCGCTGCGATCCACCTTCGTAGGGTCCTTACCGCTAAACGCGCCCCCTCCGTGACGCCCCCAGCCGCCGTAGGTATCGACGATGATTTTTCGACCCGTCAGCCCACAATCACCCTGGGGCCCACCCACGACAAAGCGGCCGGTCGGATTGATATGGAAGGTGATTTTGTCGTCCACCATTGCGGATGGCAGGAGTGGCTTGACAATCTTATCCCTGACAAACGACTCGATCTGCTCATGGCTGACCGCGTCATCATGCTGCGTGGAAACCACCACCGTGTCGATGCGCACGGGAGTGTTCCCCTCATATTCCACGGTCACCTGACTCTTGCTGTCCGGGCGGAGCCAGTCGACCTCTCGATTGCGACGCGCTTCGGTCAATCGGTTGAGAATACGATGGGAGAGGGCGATCGGCAGCGGCATCAATTCGGGTGTGTCGGAGCAGGCATATCCGAACATGAGTCCTTGATCGCCGGCACCGACGTCCTTGCCCGACGACTCGTCGGCGTCCACGCCCTGTGCGATATCGGGACTCTGCTTATCGATCGACACCATGATCCCGCAAGTGTCGGCGCAGATACCCATGTGATCGTCGGTATAGCCAACGTCGCGGATGACTCCGCGAACGACTTCCTGGTAGTCGACGACGGCGTCGGTGGTGATTTCACCAGCGATGATCGCGATCCCGGTGGTCACCAGCGTCTCGCAGGCCACGCGGGCGTGGGGATCCTGAGCGAAGATCGCATCGAGGATTCCATCGGAAATCTGATCGGCCAGCTTATCAGGGTGGCCCATACTGACGGACTCACTCGTAAATAGATACTTACCCTTCGCCACGTGATCTTCTCCTGTACGAACGACGCGTGCATCTCAGAAACCCGCAGTATATCGGGCGATCGGCGTCCACGGCAACCAACAATGTCGGACGGGCCCCCGCGGCCCCGTGAAACGGCCATTGCGTCGGCAAAAAAGGAGCGGGAGGGCCGCCGCGACGACCATTTCCGGCTCAACCACACGCCTTGAACCGAGCGGACGTACGTTCCTCGCCGGCGCCGCCTGACGCCTCGCTAGAACCGCCGACGACTGGCTCGAGCACCTCGAGCGTCCGTCGCACCGCGCCGGTCTGCTCGAGTACCAGTCGCTGCGCCCGCTGTCCCAACTCGGCAGCAGAGGCGGGATCGGACAGGCAGCCGTTCACAAATTGCGTCATTTCCTGGCCGTTTGCCACGACGACGGCCGCCTGACGTTCGCACAGCATGTCGGTGATGTCGCGAAAATTCTGCGTATTGGGACCATAACAAATGGCCGCTCCGTAGGCGGCCGGTTCGATCATGTTTTGACCGCCCCGACGTCCCAGGCTTCCGCCGACAAACGCGATGTCCGCCGTGCCCCACCAGGCGCCTAATTCGCCAATCGTGTCGACCAGGACGACGCGGTGCCTGTCATCGAGGGTGGCCCCGGCTAATTCACTGCGACGCAACCAGCCGATACCGCTTCCCTCGAGCATCTGGGCCACTGCGGCAAATCGTTCCTTATGCCTGGGCACAATGAGCAGCACCAGTTGCGGGTATTTCGCTGCCAGCTCCGCGAATGTCGCCAGCGCCAGCGATTCCTCCGGGGACTGGGTGCTCCCCGCCAGAAAAACGCGGTGCTCGGGCCGCAGGCCGATCACGTCCCGCAACCGCTGAGTTGCCGGATGGTCGCGGTCGGTGATCGCTCCGTCGAACTTGATGGACCCCGTGACCACCAATCGCGACGGGTCACTCCCCAAGTTCTGAAAACGGTCCCGGTACCTGTCATTCTGGACGCCGATCGCACGCACATCGGCGAGCACCCGTTTGACGATGGGTCGAATGCAACAATAGCCGCGAAAGCTGGGTGTGCTCAGTCTTCCGTTGACGATCGCCACTTCCACGCCGGCACGACGAGCGAGCCGGACGAGATTCGGCCACAGCTCAAGTTCGACCAGTACCAGCGCCTGCGGCTGCAGCCGCCGCAGAGCATTGGCCACGGCCCAGCTGAAATCGAGCGGTGCGTAACTGACCGCGCAATCAGGTAGGTCTTGAAAATGTCGTTGGGCGAGCGCAAATCCCGTGGGCGTCGTACTGGTAATGAGCAATCGCGTCCGCGGCCAACGAGCCCGCAGAGCGGGTACGAGCGTCACCAGGATCGTGACTTCTCCCACGCTCACGGCGTGTAGCCAGATGAGCGGCTGGTCGCCGGCAGGCCGCGGCAGTCGCCCCAGCAGTTTGGCCCCAAATCCGACGCGATGCTTCCCCTGGATGATGGCGGTCCATAACAGCCAAGGCAAGGCGACAAGCAAGGCGAAGATGTAAGCAACATTGAGCAGGTAACGCACGACACTCCATTCTGGCGCTGGTCGCTATCATTTTCGCATGCAGCAATTCTTGTACTTTTTTCCGCTTCCGCAGCTGCAGGGGTCATTGCGGCCCACCTTGGCGCTGCGATTTCGTATAGGCTCGGACTTTTGCGACTGAGTCCCATCAATGGCTTGCTGTTGCTGTTCACCAATTTCGGTCGCGGGTGGGGCCTCGTCGTGGCGGGCATCCGTTTCGATCCAGGTCGATCCGACAAACCGCTCGTCGAGTTGCTCCATTTTGAAGATCAAGTCGGTAATCCGCTGTCCGGTCGATGTCCACATCTGCTCGAATAGACGCATCCCCTCTCGTTTGTACTCGACCTTGGGATCGACCTGGGCATAGCCGACAAAGCTGACCGCGCTGCGAAGATGATCCATCGCCAGCAAGTGGTCTTTCCATGCCGTGTCGACCAGTTGCAACATGAGCACCCGTTCCATGCGGCGAATCTCCGGACGATAGCGATCTTCAGCCGCCTGTTCTAGAATTCTTCGCAGATCATCTCGAGTCATGCCCGCCATATCGCGTTCGCTGATCTTGCAATCGAGCGACTGGTCCGCCCAGGCGCGCAGGTCATCCAGTTGGCCGTTGGCGCCGCTGGCCGCCGCCGAAATTCCTGACGGCGTTTGCCCAAAGAGCGTGTCGACCTTCTGGCGGACTTCGGCCAACATCGTTTCAGCCGCCTGCTGCGATTGCTGACTGCAGTGGACCAGCTCGGCGCGAATCTCGTCCCGTTGCTTGCTTTTCAGGTCCTCTTCGCTCAGTGCAACCTGGAAGCGCTCGCGCGCCCATTTGACGAGCGATTCCCGATCGAGCCGCGCATGGGCGCCACCGCTGGAAAAGCGGTAGAGAGCCGCCATGACCGGGTACTCGGCCTCCTTGCGATCATAGGTTTCGGCGGCCAGCTGCTGGATGACCTCGACCACTTCCGGCGCCTCGCGATCACGCAATTCCTCCAGCGGAATCTCAAAGCCAAATTTGTGCCGCGCCCAGGCGACGATCGATTGCAGCGGAAAGTCTGGCTCGAGAAAGACCGCACCCTCTGACAAGTCAACGCATTCCACGGCCTCCTTCGCCTTGATCATCAGGTATTCCGCCAGCTGATCGCGGCCGATTTTTTTCAATTCCCGATCGCGGAGACTTAATCCATACCGCAGGGTCATCATTTTGGCCATGGCTGCCCAGTTCCAGTCACCCTCCGCCTCCTCCAATGGCAGATTTTCTTCAATTGCGTCGTGAATTTGCGTTTCCGCCATACGAATGGCTTCATCCAGCGCGAACTGGGCCGCCGATTCGTAATCCATATTGCGGAAATCGCGGGGTTCGAAATTGTGGGAAAGTCGAGCGCTGACCCAGCTGCAAAACGTATCACGCCCGTAGTTGCGGTGCAGAAACGTGTGGACATTTTCCTCGACCTGCTCGTTGATCATATCCAGGATCAATTCCTTGCAGTTCGCCCCGTCGAGAATGTCCTGGCGATAGGTATAAACGCGTTTTCGCTGCTCATCCATCACCTCGTCGTACTCAAGCAGGTTTTTGCGAATCTCAAAGTTTCGTTCTTCGACTTTCTTCTGAGCCGCCTCGATGCGGCGAGTCACCGCCTTGCTCTCGATCGCCTCACCTTCGGTCATGCCCAGGGTGCGAAACATCTTTTCCACCCAGGGACCTGCGAAGATCCGCATCAAATCGTCCTGCAACGACAAGTAGAAGCGGCTGCTCCCCGGATCTCCCTGACGACCGCAACGACCTCTTAATTGCAAGTCGATCCGCCGGGCATCATGCCGTTCCGTACCAATCACGTGCAGACCGCCTAACTCCTTGATCTGGCCGCCTTGCGACGACATCCGCTCTTCTTCGTCGATTTGCTCGACTAACTGGTCCCACTCGTCACGGGGCACGTCGAGCCGCGTTTCGTAGGTATCCTGCAAGCGGGCCCAGGCCATCGTCTCGGGATTTCCCCCGAGAATAATGTCCGTACCACGTCCGGCCATGTTGGTGGCAATCGTCACCGCGCTGTAACGGCCTGCCTGGGCGACGATCTCGGCCTCCCGTTTGTGGAATTTCGCATTCAGCACCTGGTGCTTGATGCCGCGGCGATCGAGCAAGGCAGAGAGCCGTTCGCTCTTTTCGATCGAGGTGGTGCCCACCAGGATCGGGCGGCCCCGCCGCGACACCGCGGCGATGTCGGATAGTTTCAGTTGCCGCTTTTCCTTCGAATTGCGCGGCTGAAATACCAACGTGTCCCCATCCTCATGGAGAATCTCCCCCCATTCTTCCGAGCCGTCCCGCTGGACCAGCACGTCCCAGCGATGCAGTCGTTCGATATCATTGGCGATGGCGGCGTACTTTTCGTCCTCCGTGCAGAAAATCAAGTCGGGCGATTCGAGTCGCTGCAGAGGCCGGTTCGTGGGCACCGCCACGACGTCCAACTTGTAGATCTTCCAGAATTCGCCGGCCTCGGTCATGGCGGTGCCGGTCATGCCCGACAACTTGCTGTACAGCTTGAAGAAATTCTGCAGCGTGATCGTGGCCAGCGTCTGCGTCTCTTCCTTGACCTGCACCCCCTCCTTCGCCTCGACCGCCTGGTGCAACCCGTCGCTCCACTGGCGGCCTTCCATGAGTCGTCCCGTGAATTCATCCACGATGACGACGCGTCCTTCTTTCACGACATAATTCACGTCACGTTTGTAGAGGAAGTGCGCCTTTAAGGCGTTGTCGATTAAGTGGGGCCATTGCATGTTGCCGGCCGTGTAGAAACTTTCCACACCCGCCAGGCGTTCGGCCTCGCGCACACCGGCATCGGTCAACGTCGCGTTGTGGTCCTTTTCGTTGACCTCAAAATGCACCTCTTTTTTCAACTGTCGGGCGATCTTGTCCGCCTCGGCGTATTTGCGAATGTTGTCATGCGCGGGCCCCGAAATGATCAACGGCGTACGTGCCTCGTCGATCAAAATATTGTCGACTTCGTCGATGATGGCGTAGTTCAGGCGGCCCTGGGATTGTTGCAGCGGCTTGGGAAAACGGTCGTCGCCACGGGCCGCGGGACGCATATTGTCGCGGAGATAGTCAAACCCGAACTCATTGTTGGTGCCGTACGTGATGTCGCAGGCATACGCCTTCTGCCGCTGCTCGACTCCCATCTCATTCTGGATCGCGCCCACGGTCAGCCCCAACCCGGTATACAACGGCGCCATCCATTCCATGTCGCGCCGCGCCAGGTAGTCATTCACCGTAACGACATGTACGCCCTGCCCTGACAAGCCATTCAAGTACGCGGGTAATGTCGCCACGAGTGTCTTTCCTTCACCCGTCACCATTTCCGCAATGGCGCCGCTGTGCAACACCATGCCGCCCACCATCTGCACGTCGTAATGCCGCATGCCGAGAAACCGCTTGCCCCCTTCCCTACAAACGGCGAATGCCTCCACCAGGATATCGTCGAGCGACTCTCCCGCATCGAGCCGCTTGCGAAAGAGATCGGTCTGACCCCGCAATTCCTCGTCGGTCATCGGTTCATATTTGGACTCGAGCGCATTGATCGCGTCCACCCGCGGCTGCAGACGCTTGACATAGCGGGCATTCGAGGAACCAAACAGGGAGGTGATGCCCCTTTCGAAACCCGAAAGGAGGCTGGTAAAGAAACCGGTTACCAGGTCCCAAAGCTTTTCCAGAACGTCCATAAAATGATCTCTAGCGTCGAGCGTATTCAGTAAAGCACGGACCACCACACTCGGAGAGTGCCGAGCGGACAAGTTTCACGGAGGCCTCCCCTGCTGGCCAATCCGGGATCACCGCGGGAGCACGTGACGGCACGTGAGCGGCGCATCGGTCAACGTGCGCGCCTGCCCTCCCTGCCCCGTCGTCCGACGGGCCGCTCGATCCTCTCGACACCCGAGGCACCGCTGCGGGCCCGGAGATTCGGCGCAACACCTTGCCTGCCAGTAGCTTATAGTTGCCCGTTTCCATGGTCAACCGCGACTTTCCCTGCTGGCCGCTGCTGCCCTGTTTTCCACGGCCGCGGACGTATCCAGCAGCCTTGCGATCCCCACCGCCATCTGGGACGTTTGAGGGAGCGCTCCATCCAATGACTGCCCGCTCCCGCCCCACGTGACTCGTGCCCCAGAGGGCCACCTCGTGCCGAAGAACATCGCCACCCATGACTTTCGCGGTGAACTGATCGTGCTCGGATCGGGGACATCGGTCGGGGTCCCCGCGATCGGCTGTAATTGTGACGTCTGCCAGAGCGGTTTGCCGCGAAATCAACGGACCCGCTGCGCCATCGCGGTCGGGCTGCCCGACGGAAATCTATTGGTCGACACTCCCCCCGATTTGCGGACCCAGTTGCTCCGCGAACGCATCGGGATCATCCATGCCGTGTTGTTCACCCACGAACATGCGGACCACATCTTCGGACTGGATGATCTCCGTCTGTTCCAGTTCTATCTGGGACACCCCGTACCGCTGTATTGCGCGGCGGAGGTCGAGTCGCGGATTCGCCGGTCCTTCGATTATGCCTTCCGGGACGAGCATGACGAAACGCACCCCGGCGCAACCCCCCAACTGCAATTTCATCCGATTGGAAATCAGCCATTTCCACTGCTGGGAACCACGATCGTGCCGATTCCCCTTGAACATGGGCCTCGGTTCCACGTGCTGGGCTTCCGCTTCGGAAATGTGGCTTATTGCACCGACACTTCGTCGATCCCCGACGCGAGCTGGCCACTGCTGGCCGGACTGGACGTCCTCATTCTGGATGCGCTCCGCTGGCGGCCCCATCCCACGCACTTGAATATCGAACAGGCGCTGGAGGTCGTGGAACGCGTCACGCCGGGGCGCACGTACCTGACACATATCAACCACGATCTTGACCATGAGGCGACCAACGCGCGATTACCGCCGAATGTCGCCCTGGCCTATGACGGACTCCGGGTCCGGCTGAGCTGAACCAGCCGCGAGGGTGGAATGCGCCTCCGAGAGCGGGCCTCGAACCGGCCCGGCTCGTCGCGCGGGCGACGAGCCGCGTGGGAGTGGGAGCTCAATGGAGTGCCGCGATCTTCCGCTCCTCTTCCAGTTGCACGTAATCGCGGGCGATGTCGAGCACTTCGTCAAAGTAGAATGACTTTTCCACCACCGGGCGCTTCACGGCGTCCATCTGGTCCTCCAGCGTCTTCTCCTCTTCCTTTTCGGCGTCCAGCTCGGCCCGCTCCTTGAGGAATTCTGCTTCGTTCAAGGTGACGTACTTCTTCTCCTTCTGCTTGCGGTATTTGCCGAGATTCCGTTCCAGCTTGCCGAAATCTTCCGAAGCCGCACGGCGTTCCGAAGAACGCAACCTCAGTCCGGCCAACAAGTCTCCTGGCACCCGATCGTAGGCCTGGAAGGGAGCCGCACTTACGCGATCGAAATCGATCGCATAATCGAGGTCCGATTCGCTGATCCCCTCCATCTCATTGGTGAAGGAAGGCAACGAGACATCCGCCAGCACGCCTCGCTTTTGCGTACTGTCTCCAAGTGGTCGATAAAACTGCTGCATCGTGATCTTCAGCGCCCCGAAATTGGGTGGATCGGGCACGCGAATCAGTTGTCCCCCAAGATCAAGAAGACTCTGGACTGTCCCTTTGCCGTGGGTCGACTCGTCGCCGACAATGATCCCCCGGCGATAGTCCTGAATGGCCCCCGCCAGGATCTCGCTGGCACTGGCACTGAAACGACTCGTGACAACCACCAGTGGGCCACCCCAAGCCATCCCCCGTTCGAGATCGTCGTAGTGCTGTACGCGGCCGGCCGCGTCCTTGACCTGGACCACCGGGCCCTGATCAATGAACAAACCCGACAAGTTGATCGCTTCCGTGAGGCTGCCACCGCCATTGCGGCGCAGATCCAACACCACGACGTCCACATGCTTGGCCGTAAAGTCGTCCAGGATGCGGCGTACATCGCGAGTGGTGCTCTTAAAGTTCTCGATCCCCTGCCGAGCGCCTTCCATGTCCATGTAGAAACTTGGCAAGTCGATGACGCCGATCCGGTAGGGCCGGCCATCGGCACGCTGCCCCCGCTCGATGATCTCACCGCGGGCCTCGCTATCGGTCAATTCAATCCGCGCTCGCTTGATGCTGACGATTTCCGTCTTCGCCGAGTCGGCGGGAATCACTCCCAACCTCACAATGGTGCCGGCATGACCGCGAATCATTTTCACCACGTCGCTCAGCTTCATATCGACGACGTCCACCATCTCGCCGTCTGTCCCCTGCCCGACGCTGACAATCTTGTCCTCGGGCTTGAGGGACCCCTCTTTGTCGGCCGCCCCGCCCGGGATAATCTTCGTCACGACCGTGTAACCGTCCTCGGGTTTCAGAGCCGCCCCAATGCCATCGAGATTCAACCGCATGTTGATCTCGAAATTCGTGTGCGAGTCGGGTGACATATAGGCCGTATGCGGATCGAAGCTGGACGTGACGGCCGTCAAGTACATCTCCAGCAACTCGTTCGCGTCCGCCTGGTGCTTTCGTTTGGCAATGCTCTTGTACCGCCGCGCGATCTGCTCCTTCGCCTCGTCCAGCGGCACTTCATCCGCCTTACGGAAGAGCAACTCGTACTTGATTCGCTTCCGCCAACGCTCCCGCGCCTCGTCTTCCGTGGAGGCGTATGAAATTTCATCCGGGTCCGTGATCATTTGCTCGCTGAGCGTGAAATCCTGAGGCGCCCCCAGCAGCCCGTCAATGTCCGCCGTCCGCTCGTCGACGCGCTGCAGGTACCGTTCGTAAATCACCGACGCCAGCTGGGTATCGCCCCGCTTGACGAAATCGTCAATGCTCGTGTCGTACTTCGCGAATTCCTCGATGTCCGATTGCAGCAAATAGAGCTTCATGGGATCGAGCATTTCCAGGTACATCGCCAAGGCCCGCTTGGAAATCTCGTCGTCGAGCGGCCGTTTCGAGAGATGCTCCCGCCGCATCAGCCGCGATACCAACATCGTGACTTGCCGATGCAATGGATCGGGAGGTGCCACCTCCGCCTCTACCGGGCGGGCAACCGACACCGTGAAACCAACCACCAGCAGCGCGGAAATCAGGGCCCAACCCCAGGCCCTTGCCGCCTTGCCACGCCCACACCACGCGGTGTTCAATCGATCCATTCCTATCCCCTATCTGAAGAGCCTAAACAGGCGAATTTACCTAAGTACCCCAAGTTAAACGAGTTATAGCAATCGTATCGGCAACGTCGATTCAGGGCAAGCCCGACTGAGCCGCGTTTCAGGGGGCCAACGGACCTCTCTCCTAGTTGCCATGGCCGGGCGGTTCTTGCCGATCTCCTGGTCGGCTGAGACACTCTGTCTGGTCTCTACGTTAAGCAAAACCGCCAGGACCGGGAAAGGGCAACCCCCCCCCGCTTGCCGTCCGTGGCGCCTCGTACGGCCTCGGAACCAGTTTGGCATGACCGCGGAATACAACTACCTGCTGCAAACTTCGGGTCCACGGATCGGCTCGAATTACATGCTCGAAGCATTCCGCATCAATCGCCTTGGGCGGGGGGTCGATTGCGATGTGGTGCTGGCTGACCCCCTTTGTTCCCGCGAGCACGCGGAACTGTACTGTGAGGGAGACCGCTGGTACCTCCGCGACCTGGACAGCCGCAATGGGACCTTTGTGGGGGAACAACGGGTCACCACCTATCCGCTCAACGACGGCGACACGTTTCGCATCGGCACCACGGAATTCACATTTTTCTCCACCGATGAACAGCCCACGGCCGGCTCCGGGACGCGGGACACCGGGCTGACGGAAGAGATCGTACGTCAGGCGAAGCTCGATTCGGAGCAATCGGGTATCGAATCGATCACGAATCTCCAGCGCAAAAATGAGGCGATCGACCTCACGAATCTGTTTGAATTGAGCTTGCTCTTGCTGGGATGCGACGATCCGCGTCAAGTCACACAAGCCACCCTGGAACGCATCCACCAGAGTACGCGGGCCGCGGTGGTCGGATTCCTCTGGATCTCGGATGAGGGGGAGCTGAAACCTTACCTGGTGGTTCCCGACGACGCGGGCGGCGAGGTCAGTTTGAGCCAATCCCTGACAGCCATGGTGATTGAGCAGCGCCGCGCCGTCTGGGTGAATCACACCTCGACCGCCTCCGCCTCGTCGGCAGACAGCCTGAGGCCCTACGCGGATGCGCTCTGCGTGCCCGTGCTGCACGAGGGCAAACCGCTAGGAGCGATCCATCTCTATGTGCGCCAGGGGCGGTTTCTCGACAGCGATTTCGATTTTGCCATTTCGGTTTCCCACGTGCTGGCCGCGGCGCTCGCCCGCTCGCGGCGGCAGGCGAGTCTGGTAGCCGATCATCGGCGACTGGTCGACAGCTCGGCCGCCAGCGACGAAATGATTGGTAGCAGCCCCGCGCTGGAGCGGCTGAAGCAGAAGATTGCAAAAGTCGCCCCCGCACATGGCTGCGTCTTGATCTGGGGGGAAAGTGGCA
This sequence comes from uncultured Planctomycetaceae bacterium, assembly GCA_963700865.1. Classification (GTDB taxonomy): domain Bacteria; phylum Planctomycetota; class Planctomycetia; order Pirellulales; family Pirellulaceae; genus CAVOGJ01. The sequence goes on from CAVOZC010000001.1 coordinate 630,370, forward strand.
GTGGCAAGGAACTGGTCGCGCACGCCGTTCACCAAGGCAGCTCTCGGGCAGACCGTCCGCTATTGGCGGTCAACTGCGCGGCGATTCCAGAGAACCTCGTCGAGAGCCAGTTATTTGGCCACATCAAGGGTTCTTTTACCGGAGCGACGGCAGATCATCTGGGATGGTTTCGACAGGCCAATGCGGGCACGTTGTTCCTCGATGAGATTGGCGAATTGCCGCTCGATGCCCAGGGTAAGCTCTTACGCATCCTCGAAGATCACCCGTTCCTCCCCGTCGGCGGCACGCAGGAAGTACGCGTCGACGTGCGGGTGATTGCCGCCACGAATCGAGATTTGCGCGAGGATGTGCGCGAACGGCGGTTTCGCGAAGATCTCTATTACCGCCTTTCCGTCTTTGAACTGAAAGTGCCACCGCTGAGGGAGCGCGAGGGAGACGTTGCCTTACTGGTCGACCATTTCCTCGAGCACTTCCGTCGCAAGCATGGCAAACCCAACATGGAATTATCCACGGCGGCCAGATCGCGGCTGCTCGAATATCGTTGGCCCGGCAACGTCCGCCAATTACGCAACGTCATCGACAGCGCGGTCGTGCTGGCAAATGGATCGACGATAGAACCGGAAGATCTGGGATTGTATGATGCCGGCACCGAACACCTCGATTCGCTCCTCATCTCCGATTGGGAACAAAAACTCATCCGCATGGCTCTCCGCAAGACCGTCGGGAATGTCCCTCAAGCCGCCGAACTGCTGGGTATCGGCCGCGCCACCCTCTATCGCAAGATCGATGAATACAAGATCGACCGCCGCTAGTACCGTCCACCAACCGGCTGTTGCACTCGGCCGAGACCGCCCCACTGTCAGGCGGCCTGCCGCGCACATCGGTGGCGCCACTTTCCTCGCGCTGCTCGTCGTCATGCTCCCGTCGCTGCACGGAGAGTCACCGGTCGACAGCTATTTTCATGCCCCGTTCGACGCGCCGCTGCCGGCTGAGACGCCTCTCTGGAACGACACGCCGCCGGGCCCTGCCAGCTCGGAGACGATCGAAACGACCGAGGAGCGGGGAAAAACGTATCACGACCGATTCATCACGAACGTGAGTCGCCCCACGCTCACCCTGCACCGGCCGCCGCAACCGACGCAGGGCCGCACGGCCATCGTCGTCTGTCCGGGCGGCGGTTACAGCGGGGTGTGCATCGATAAGGAGGGCCACGATGTGGCCCGCTGGCTGAATTCCCTGGGTATCACGGCGGCGGTCCTCAAATACCGCTGCGGTGAGTTCGCCCAATACGATGCGCCGCGGCTGGATGTGCAGCAAGCGATCCGCACCGTGCGCGGCCGCTCCCGCGAACTGGGCCTGGACGAGGACCAGATTGGCGTCCTGGGTTTCTCGGCGGGTGGGCACCTGGCGTCGACCGCCGCCACGCATTTCCAACGCGACGCGATCACCACCGTCAATGATCGTCCCGATTTCGCCATCCTCGCCTACCCGGTCATCTCGATGGACTCGACCATCACCCATGCCGGTTCAAGGGACCGCTTGCTCGGACCATCCCCCACGGCCGACCGCGTGGCGGAATACTCCAACGAGTTACGCGTGTCGGACGACACACCTCCCGTGTTTCTCGTCCATACCCTCGCGGACCCATCGGTCGTGCTGGAGAACAGCCTGCGGTTCTACCGAGCCCTGCAGGCACACCGGGTGCCGGTCGAGTTCGCACTGTACGAACAGGGCGCTCACGGGTTCGGGCTGGGCGTGTGGGGCGGGCCGGTCAGCCAGTGGCCGCAGCGGTGTGCCAAGTGGCTCGGCAGCCGCCAGCTCCTGGCGGAACCCAAGCCCTAGTGCCACGAATAACAAGCTCGTTCTGACCTCAGCAAGTCTTTCCGAAGGCGTTTCCTTCTGCCTCGGCTCGCGCCCTGCTCCGCAGGGAGGTGGAGACACGCTTTGGTCATCATGCTCGTAGCGCGGCCGACCCGGCCGCGGCGCACTTCTATGCCGTTCGGCCACAACCGACCCACCTGGAACGGGGAAACATATCGACGGGGGCAGGATGCCAGTCCGGTTCGGCAGGAAACTTGATGATGCTGTGATCCTCCAGAGCGGGCCCGGATCGACACGGCGGCACGGTCTTTTCGCACTGCCTTGGCCAGCGAACGTGACGCTCCCGCCGGCAAGCGGCGGGCATCTGGGAGATGAGCCAACCATCGGTCGGCCCGCACGATCCCCCACGCTTGGAGATCGTCCAGCTTTGCGATCGCTAGAACTGCAAGCAAAAAAAATGACCTTCGTGGGATTGGTGATGTCGCACAGTATGTGAGAGTTTGCGTCACGTCACATAGCAGATGCGGAATCTAACCCCACGGAGGTCATCGATGATCGTAATCCCAACGGCTGATTCAAAAAGAGCAGTTTATCGATCCACCCCTGGCCGAAGAATCGGACGAGTGGGTTGAACTGGGGCACAAGTTCGACGAGTCTCATCGGGCCCGGTTGGTTGAAAATGGGGTCAATCAACTGGGGATAGAAAAACTACGAGAAGTTTATCCAAAAGCTCCCAGCCACAGACCTTGGGGAGGCATTGCGGCATCGCGCTGCCGTAATCTGCGTAAGTCGCTTCGCGAAGGCGGCTGGCTTGTTTTCTCACCGAGGCGCGGAGCCACGGAGACCGGTTGGCAACGTGCTGGCGGCATTGGCACCCTCTGTGATCTCTGTGGCTCCGTGAGAAACAACTGCCGGCAAGCAAGGGGCTCCCCATGGTTCGGTGACTGCCCGAGGCGACGGCGGCTGGCTTGTTCTCTCACAGAGGCGCGGAGCCACGGAGACCGGTTGGCAACTGCCGGCGGCATCTGGCACCCTTGCGATCTCTGTGGCTCCGTGAGAAACCACCGCCGGCAAGCAAGGGGCTCCCCATGGTTCGGTGACTGCGCGAGGCGAAGGCGGCTGGCTTGTTTTCTCACAGAGGCGCGGAGCCACGGAGAACGGTTGGCAACGTGCTGGCGGCATTGGCACCCTCTGTGATCTCTGTGGCTCCGTGAGAAACAACTGCCGGCAAATAAGGGGCTCCCCATGGTTCGGTGACTGCCCGAGGCGAGCGCGGCTGGCTTGTTTTCTCACAGAGGCGCGGAGCCACGGAGACCGGTTGGCAACGTGCCGGCGGCATTGGCACCCTCTGTGATCTCTGTGGCTCCGTGAGAAACAACCGCCGGTAAGAAAGGGGCTCCCCATGGTTCGGTGACTGCCCGAGGCGAGCGCGGCTGGCTTGTTTTCTCACCGAGCGCGGAGCCACGGAGACCGGTTGGCAACGTGCTGGCGGCATTGGCACCCTCTGTGATCTCTGTGGCTCCGTGAGAAACAACTGCCGGCAAGAAAGGGGCTCCCCATGGTTCGGTGACTGCCCGAGGCGAGCGCGGCTGGCTTGTTTTCTCACCGAGGCGCGGAGCCACGGAGAACGGTTGGCAACGTGCCGGCGGCATTGGCACCCTCTGTGATCTCTGTGGCTCCGTGAGAAACAACTGCCGGCAAGAAAGGGGCTCCCCATGGTTCGGTGACTGCCCGAGGCGAGCGGCGGCTGGCTTGTTCTCTCACAGAGGCGCGGAGCCACGGAGACCGGTTGGCCGTCCGCCAAGTCTGTGTCTTCGATCCGTTTATGAGGACCGTTGCGTCTGGCAGCAAGCCCACACCATCAATAGCAGGACGAGAGGGCCGCCTGCCGGCTCAGGAGCCGACTGGGAACCTGATGTCGCACCAAAATTCGCGACCCAAAAATCGTAGTCGTGCAAGTCAACAATTCCATCTGGGATACCGTCGAGCCCGGGCCCGGTGCCATCGCCAAGGGGACCTGAAGACCCCAGATTGTCCCGCCAGACTGTGAAGTCCGCAGCATCCACGACGCCATTGAAATTGTAGTCGCCGGGCAAGACGAAGCTAAACAGATCCGCGACGAAAATACCGCTGGAGCTATCAGCGAACTCCGCAAAAAATGCGAGCTCGCCAGTTGCGGTGAAGGCGGGTGACGGTCCGCTCATTGCGGATGCTATTGAAACCAATCCCAAGTCAGTGATGATCCGCTCGTCGCTGCCTGCCGTGCCATCCACGTCCAACAAGTCTCCGGTCCGTGCGACCAGCTGCAGCATCCCGGCACTGTCTTCTGCCCAGATGCCGAGGTTGTTGTCCGCGGTCACACCGCTTCCCGACAAGGCGGCTATGAATGCAACATGACCGTTGGCGTTCACTAGCAAATCGTCCTCGAATCGCAGGAAGGTCGCGCCGTCCGTAACGCCGGGTGCGATGTCACCCTCACGTGCCAGCAGGGAGAGGACGCCCCCTTCGTATTCCCACAGGCTGGCGTTATTGGATGTCACTACGCCTGATCCGTCCAGAATGGCGCGGAAGGCAATGTCATTATTGTCGCCAATCACCGGTATGGAATTCTGCAGATTGCCAAACGTGACACCTGCGATGCCCGGCGCGGAGTCACCCTCGCGGACAACGAGCGCCAACGTTCCTGACGGATCCGACCAGATGCCCCGATTGTTGGCGGGAGTGACGTCAGTACCAATCAACGCGGCGACGAACGCCAATCTGCCTGCGGCGTTGACCGTGGGGGTGTCGGTCAATGACGCAAAGTTAGCAGAAGTGCCAGGAGCTGGGTTGCCCGCTTGCGCGACAAGCTGAATTTGACCGTTTCCATCCTGTGACCAAATCCCGCTCGCGTTCGATTGCGTGATATCAGGGCCGGCCAGCGTGCTTTGAAATGTGACGCGTCCATCCGCTGACAGGGCAGGCCGTGAATTCAGCAACGAGAAAACCGTACCGCTCGTTGTGCCGGGGGCCCTCTCTCCTGCCCGCACCAAGAGCTGCAGGTCGCCGTTGGTATCTTGAGCCCAGATTCCGTTATCGTCTTTGCCTTCGACCACATCTCCGCCGGATAGCGTTGCGAAAAACGCAGTGCGACCCTGCTGGTTGATGGTGGGCGAGCCGAGCACCGCGAAGTTGTCCGCCAAGTTGCTGCCCGCCGAGTAGATGAACCCGTAGTCCAAATCTCGCGAGCCCCCGCCGCCGTCGACGATCACGTTGTCACCGAGCGGGAACGTCGGTGCCGGAGCGTTGGCATCCGTCTGCGAGACGACGAGGACACCGTCTGTAACCACAGAACTACCGACGTTCTCGCTGCGATCGAAACTAATGTTGTGGGATACATCATCCGTGGTAAACCAGAACTCAAAGTGGTGCTCCTGCTGACTCGTGAGTTCCACGGGCACGCTGAGGTTTAAGGTTAGGAACGTGTCTTCCCCCCACGACAGGTTCGCCAGGTCAAAGGTTTCAATACCGCTGAGCAGCGAGTCGCCGCCTGGTCCGCCGCCAGCGATGTTATCTTCGAAAATCGCCAACTGCAGCACGTGCGTACCACCGTCAAAGGACTCTGCGGAATCTGCAAGCAAGACAATCGCATCCAGCATTTTGGTGGAAGTGGGCACAAAGCTCTGTCCAATCACGCGGTTAAGGGTGCCGGTGCGCTGCATCGGACGAATCGCGTCGGTATTCCCTCTGTCGGCATCCAGTTCGTTGAGATTGTCCAGATCGACCGCTGGTTCGGTGGAGCTCATCGAGACGGTACCCGGTGGGCCGCCGCCACCGGTGGTACCCGCAGTTCCCGGTGCAGCGCTTCCTGCCCGAGCAAGCAACTGCAAAGACCCACCGACGTGCGACCAAACCCCGGTGTTGTTGTCGAGGTTCACTCCGGGGCCAGTGAGATAGCCCACAAACGAGGATGCGCCGCCACTGCTCAACGACAGGGCATCAAAGAACGAAAACTGTTCCCCCCCGCCGGTACCTGGATCGGTTGTCCCGGCCAAGGCAACCAATCCAAGCCCGCTGCCTCCTTCCACCCAGACCCCGGGCGTACCCTGAGCTGAGGCTACAAAGGCGGAGTTGCCAGTCGAATCCAAAAGCGGTACCGCGAAGGCGTCGTAGCTTCCCGCGGCACCAGCCGCCGGGTCCCCCGTGAGGGCAATGGTCCGATAGTCCGTGGCCCAATTCGGCGTCGCGATCAGGGTCGCAAACACCACACTCAACACCAATGCTTTCCAGCGATGGTAATACATACGATTTGCAAAACGTCTGGGCATAGGAAAAGGAGGCGTGCCTTAGCGTTGCCGGCCGAAAAGAAACTTCGATCGCAGGCGGCGGTGGTTTTCCGTGGGTGGTGGCTAACGCCACTGCTTACGGGATGCCAACGCCTAGGTCCGCAGTAGCTCCCGTGGTTGGAATCGATCAGCACATGGTTGACACCCACGTCGCTCCCTCAGGAACAACAGCATGCCCCCGAGGGCCCAAAGCCAAGATGCCGATGGCTCGGGTACGGGTAACGTCGCGAATGCGTCGGCGTACTGCGATTCCTCAAGGCTGGGGATTCCTTCCAAGGCTATTTCCAGCATGCGCTTCTCGGCAAGCAATATGGGATCGGAGTTTTCCGTGATCAACGTAAAACTGTCACCATCGGCGGCATCACGAGTGTCATACCAGTCGCCGTAGCCATCCATCAGAACATTTTTACCACGGATCATCTGGTGTTCTAGAAAGTACGAAGAAATCCAGTCACGATGCTCGCTTGAGTCACCCGTCAGATAGCCCCACAGACTTTCGCCATCCACGTCGTAATCGCCTGGCAGTTCAAACCCTGTGATCTCGGCCAGTGTGGGCAAGACGTCCGTAAGGTCGACCAAAATGTCTTGCTCACCCTGCACCGCGAGGTGACCGGGCGCGTGTACGATGAACGGAACATGGGTTCCCCGCTGCTTCGTGATCCTTGATTTTCCGTAGCCCCAACTCCCATTGTCCGTCGTAAAGATCAGCACGGTGTCGTCAGCGATTCCCAACCGATTCAACTCATCAGTGATCTGCTGGATTTGAAAGTCGAGGTACTCAATGTGCCGCTCTATGTGGTCTTCGGTCACGCCGGCAACGGGGTCGCCCGGATTCTGCTGCTGCTGATAGATTTGCACATCTCGTGTCCATCGACCACTCTGTTGGTCGAGTGTTATTGACGGCGTGCCGGGAAATGCTGTCTGCGGACAACTCAGACAGGCGTAATCGCCATTTTCGTCCGGAGTGGCTTTCAGGAAATCAATAGCGTCGTGGCCGAGGTTGGGTGTGTAGTAGGCGAAAAATGGTTGTGTGGCTTCACCGTCGTCGGCCGAGGTGGTAGGGTCGTCAGTATGTCGATTGATGAAATCGATGATTCCATCAACGTAGATGTCCTGGGCGTAGTCCATCTGCCCATTCAGGTTGGCTGGCAACCAGGAAATTCCTGACGCGTCCATCTGCATTAGCTTGGGCTTCCAATTCCAAGAAGCCTGTAAGTACGGAGTTCTGCCTTGGAAATCGCTGTAAGGATTCGTTTGTCCGTTGATCTGTTCGTTGTAGCCGCTGTAGAAAATTCCCTCGTCGAAACCATACGAGTTAAGACTGGGCATCTGAGTCTTGCCCGCCCAGAACGTAGCATAGCCGGCTTGCTGCGCAACGTGCCCGATGAGCTGCCGCTGACCGGTCGAGTCTGTGGAAGACTCGTAGAAGTTGGGATGGGCCTTCATGCTATTGTGGTACCAACCATGCTGATGAGCGTAACGACCGGTCATGATCATGGCACGTGACGGACTGCACACTGGGGTCGACCAGGCAGTTTTAATCCATGCACCCTCAGTTGCGAGCCGATCGAGATTGGGAGTTCGCGCGGGGGTCGTGGCGGAAGTCTGGTTACCTGGACCGCCTTCGGCCACGCCGTACACCGGAAACTCGTTGGCGCTAATGTCATCGGCCATGATCACGATGACATTTGGTTGCGCAGCTGAGACGACGACCGACACGGCGATGCCAAAGAAAACAGCGGCTGGAAGCAAAAGGCACCTACCACCAGGTCTTCTCACAAGCGAGATCCACCGTATCGTCATTGCCTTGCTCCCAAACCCTCGAAAAACGGAATAGCGCCCAGCAGGAACCACCTCCGCGGCCAGTTCTGGCGGACTACCTTTTCTACACAATCAGCTGAGTCGCAAATTCCCGTAAGAAGTCAGAACGGAAGCCGATTGCCCCCTGCATTCAGCCTTTTTCTTAATCCTGGGAGACCCAAGAAGCAAACACGCGGTCCGACCCAAGGTCCAATCACTCTTAACTATTGACTTTACGTACTGATCAGGAGAGATTTTAAAAACGCCATCCGCGGATTGGGCACACGTGCACCAATCCGCGGATGGCGTTTTTTAGATCTCGCGTTTTCGAGCAATCACTAGCTTGCTCGCCGAACCCGTCTAGGCATCCGGTCATCTTAATACGGCAAACACACGCGTCAAGGATCGAAGTTTGCCATAAACCCCGATGCTTGCAGTTCCTACAAATCCGCGCACCGGCAGCTTCCCACCACCAAGAGCCAAGACACAGACCTCGGGTGCTGTCGCCAGCACCTGATGGCCTGGTGCGGAGCTCAACGTCCTAAGCGCATTGCGCCTCCTCGTGTGATCGGCGCACCGCTGGCCTCGTTCCGTTATTGACTGGATCGGAACCTAGGACCATGGTTGTCGAGGCCGACTCCGGTGGCTTGCCTTCTTAAGCAGCGAGCGACGTCAGGTCTCTTCAAAGTCGCCGCCAGACCGCGCCGCCCACCAGACCATCGCCATGCCCAGCAGCATCAAGACGGCCGACAACAGGTACGGCAGACGTAGCCCCGTCTTGAGCAGGGGAATGCCCATTCCCGATCCGACAATGCGTCCCATCGAACTGACACTCTGCGCCACGCCCAGGATCTTGCCTTGCTTCTTGGGATCCGACCGCCGGGACAGCAGGGACTGTAGCGACGGACTGAGCATGCCGAAGCCGGCGACCAACAGCGTCAGGGCCACAAACAGCCATCCAAGGCTGCTCCGCGTGATCGCCAGGATCATTAGCGAGAATCCGGATATCTCCATGCTGATGCCGATCATCGCCAGCCGCGCTTCCGGGACGCGGCCCGCAAGCCGACGCACAATGAAACCTTGGACGAGCGACAATATCAATCCGATATAGGCGTAAACCAGGAACAGCCGCTCGAAACTCACTTGAAACGCGGCGGCCGTTTGTCCCTTGAGCAGCAAGGAGAGGGTTGATTCCAGCATCGAGAAGGACGAGATGCAAATAAAGCTGGTCGCCAGCAGCATGAGAATCGAACGCGTCGAAAGGACCGCCAGCCAGGCGGACGCGTCGAGCCAGCGACGCGCTGCCGGGGGCGCACCGCGGCGCCGTGACTCGGGCAGCAAGGCCCAGGCGCAGCCCAAGGCCACCGCTGACAGTCCCGCGGCCAGGTATCCCGGCAGGGGCCCCGGATCGCCCCCTCCGGCCCACACTGCCAGAAAACCGACCAGGGGACCCAGCGTAAAACCCAATCCAAAAGCCATCCCGATCAGTGCCATGCCGCGGGGCCGGTTGGCGAGCGTGGTCGTATCGGCGATGTAGGCCTGCGCGGTTGAAATCGTGGCGCCGCAAACCCCGGCGCCGACGCGGGCGACGAACAACAGACCGAGACTCTGCCAAACCGTCGCCAGACCGAACAGCGTATAAAACACGATCGAACCCGCCAGACCGAACATGATGACGGGACGGCGACCGATGCGATCGGACAGGCTGCCCCAAACCGGCGCAAACAGGAACTGCATCGCGGAGAAACTGGCCATCAGCAGTCCCAATTGGGGCGCGGTGGCCCCAAAACCATCCGCGTACACCGGCAGTAGGGGAATGACGATGCCGAAACCCAGCAGATCGATAAAGACCGTCAGGAAGACGACCAGCAGAGAACCGCGACGGGGAGCTTCGTCCATGAGGGGTATGGCGGCCAAAAGAAATCGGAGGAAGGGGGAGGACGTTGGCGGGGTCTTCTATTCGCCGTCATCGGGACGCTCTATTATGACGCGATGGTCGATTCAGCCTACCCGGAACGACGAGCTTGGGAGCAATTACCGCGCGAAGTGCTTCGCGCCCGGCAAACGACCGCGCTCAACGCCCTGCTGGCAGAGATTCTGCCAGCGAACCCGTTTTACACCGCCAAGTTTGGGCGGGAGTCCCTGCAATTGACGACGCTCGACGAATTGGCGACGCTCCCCTTCACCACCAAGCAGGAACTGTCGGCGGCTGCCCAGGGAGATCTGCCATCCAACCAGACCTATCCCTCGGAACGCTACGTACGGTTCCACCGGACGTCGGGGACGCACGGCCGTCCCCTTACCATCCTCGACACGGCCGAGGATTGGCAGCACTGGATCGCCACCTGGCAATTCGTTCTCGACGCGGCGGAAGTCACGACATCGGACCGTGCCTTGATGGCTTTTTCCTTCGGACCTTTCATCGGTTTCTGGAGCGCCTATGATGCCCTGGCACAGCGGGGAGCGATGGTGATTCCCTGCGGTGGGCTGTCGACGCAAGCACGCCTGGAACTGCTCCTGGACGCCGCAGCGACCGTTGTCTGCTGTACCCCCACGTACGCGCTAAGGATGCAGGAAGTCGCCCAGTCTGGCGGCATCCGCCTGGCCGATGCGAACGTCCGCGTCATCATCGTCGCGGGCGAACCGGGCGGATCGCTGCCATTCGTGAGGCAGCGGATTGAGGCCGCCTTTGGCGCCCGAGTCGTGGACCACGCCGGTGCCACCGAGATCGGACCCTGGGGGTATGGAGATCCAGCGGGACGTGGACTGCGGATCGCCGAATGCGATTTCATCGCCGAGTTTATTCCGTCACCCGCCTCAACGTCGGTCACTCGCGACGGTCCGCCGGCTCAAGAACTGGTGCTCACCTCATTGCGGCGACAAGGCATGCCCATCATTCGTTATCGCACCGGTGACCTCGTGATTCCGCGCGAGGCGGGGGACGAAAACCAATTTCAGTTGCTGGCAGGCGGCATTCTGGGCCGCACGGATGATATGCTGGTGATTCGAGGCGTGAATGTTTTCCCCAGTGCGATCGAATCGGTGCTGCGCGAGTCGCATTATTTTGGTGAGTTTCGTATCGTGGCGAAAAAGCACGCTGAGATGGATCAGTTGCAAATCGAGGTCGAGTCGCCAACTGCGGACCAGATCGAGCGGATCCGCGAGCGATTACAGACGCGCATCGGCCTGCGGGTGGACGTGGGATCGGTTCCCGCCGGCAGCCTGCCGCGCTTCGAGGCCAAATCACGACGATGGGAAGATCAGCGATGAATTCGATTCCCCAGCGGATTACCCGCCCGGACGACCGCACGATCCGCATCACATGGAGCGACGGCCAACAGCGCGATTATCGAGCCGTGGAACTCCGGGCTGCCTGTCCTTGCGCGACGTGCCGCGAGAAGCGCTCGGCGAGTGACGCGGCCCCCGCAAACTTGCTGCCGGTACTTTCGCCGGCCGAGACCCAACCGACGCGGGTGGCAGGGATGAGACCGGTGGGAAATTACGCCTACAACATCCAGTTCAACGACGGCCACGACACGGGAATCTTTACCTTCGAATTTCTGCGGAACGCCGGTGCGGCGGTCGACGAGGCGTTGTCGGATTCAGCGAATCGTGAAACTCATCCGGAGTAGCCGCGCCGTCGCCGGGCACGGGCAAAGTTCCCAAGTCCCAAGGCCGAACAAGATGCTATTCGGCCCAAAGGAAACGTGACTCGAGGCAACCTCGACGGCCAAGCGACTTACACCCAGGTCCCTTCCGTGGCCAGCACATAATCGAGTGCCGAGACGTTCAAGGTGTTCGTACCACCCTTGCTGCCATCGATCGTGACCTCGTCAAAATTCTCGGCTCGGCTGAAGAATCCACCGCCACTGAGATAGCCGTAACCGTTCCGGCCATAGAACAGATCGTTGGCTGCCGAATCAAACAGATATGCCCGATCGAATCCGCCAGTAGTGCCGTAGCCAATCACCTGGTCGAAGCCCTGCGCGTTGTTGTAAAACAGCCAGGCCGAATCACGCATCACGGCGTACGTGCCGTACGCCTGATACACGTCGTTGCCGGCGGAATCATAGAGATAGGCGTAGTCGACGCCCCCGTTCTTGGCATAGGCATACACGCGATCAAAGTTATGCACCTGGTTAAAATGCTCGTAATTTGCTCCCCGCAATTCGCTGAACGTTTCGCGTCCATAGAAGCGATCGTCACCTGACGAATCGGTCAGATACGCATAGTCGGTTCCCCCGTTGAACCCATAGCCAAACACGCGATCAAAGCCACTGGCGTAGTTGAAGTACGACACGGCCGCGTCTTGCATCACACTGTAGGTGGGGAATCCAAAAAAATTGTCGCTTGCCTCCGTGTCATAGAAGAAGGCATAGTCTTCGCCGCCTCGAGTGGAATAGCCAAAGTTGCGTTCGAACCCTTCCATGTAGGTGTAGAATTCGAAGTTATTGCCGCGAATGATGCTGAACTCTTTCCGGCCGATAAAACGGTCGTCGGTCGGCCCGTCATAGACGTAGGCCCGATCATTGCCGCCGGCCAGTGCGTAGGTGTAAAGACGGTCAAAGTTGGAGATGTAGTGATTGTAATTGGCGCTGACCAAACGCCCCCAGGTGGGATGCGAAATCATGTCGTCGTCGAGCGAACCGTCGTAGAGATAACCATAATCGGCATCGCCGCTTTTCAAATCGACGCTGACGTTCTCAAAATCGTTGCCATTCACGGCGTAGCCGGTGCCCGTCAGGGTCATTTCGGCTTCACGAATGGTTGCCGTATCATTGCCGGGCGTCGCCGCGACGTTGAAGCTGTCAACGCCCGCTCCGGCCTCGGCCGTAATCGTGCTGTAGGTCGCCCCGTTAAGGTCAAACACCTGTGAATTCACCGTCAATCGATGAACGCTGCCAACCGTGAGTACAAACGTATCGTTGCCGCTCGTGCCATAGGCGGTCACGTTGGAACCATTGAACTCCAACACACGGAAGACAGCGAAATCATTGTCCGCATAGGTGGCCCCTGGCACCGAGTTGACGACGTACGAAGTGACGCCCCCCGTGCTGCTGCTGGCACCCATGGCGGGTAATTGATAGCGTACGGTCAGCGCTGCCCCGGCCGTTTCCGTCAAGAGATAACCGCCGCTGGAATCAGACGTTGTTGAGTTTTCGCCCGCGTCGAACATGCCGTTTCCGTTGGCATCGATATAGACGGTGTAGCCAGGCAACCCCACATCGCCCGCGTCTTGCGTGCCGTTCTGGTTGGCGTCATGAAAAACAACGCCCGTGATGTCCGACGTCGTGGGGATCAGCGAGGTGTCGAGATCCAACTTCAGATTGTCGGTGCCTACCGTCACGACCCCCATCGTGAAAGGGTTCGCCAGGGAACCGCCAGAGGCGGTAACCGTGTAGGTCCCGGCTGGCAGATCGAATTGATAGCCACCGGCGGTCATCGTGGTCGTCGAGAAATCCGACGCCCCATTGCTGGCCGTAACCGTGATGCCTCCTTCGCCCTCCCCGCTGTCGTAATACCCGTCGCCGTCACCGTCGGTAAAAACGACGCCCAGCAACTTGGGACCCGAATAGTTGCCGCGGAAACCAAAGTCCTGGGTCACCACGAACGGTCCCACATCATTCGCGGAACTCGGAGTGCTGCCGAGAACGGAAATCCCGACTTCCACCCAATTCTCGTTCATCATGTTGATGCGGTGTCCGGCGGGGTCTTGAATGCCAGTGTCGGTGTTTCCCCAGTCAATGGCGAACGCCGCATGGCCATGAAACACCGATTCGGTATAGGCGAAAACATTTTCTCCCACGCTAACCGAACCGAACCAGTTGTAGCCGGCTGCCACCGCCCGATCGAGCAAACCCTGTTCGCCAGGTAGCTGGTGCGATTGCGTATTGTTGGAAATCATCAATCCATTGTGCGTCTCGGCGGCGGAATAGAGAGCCGGGGACCAGGCCAAGGGAGGAGCGGCGACGAGCGATTCCCACTGAGTCAACAACTCCGCAGGGTCCGTTCCAAAGAAGCTGGTCGCCAAATTGACATCCGCGTCCGGGGAAACAAAGTAATTCGGATCGCCGGGGTCGGTACTGAGGAACAGGACATCCAACTCACCCGCCGGATCCGTCCGCATCCGGTTGAGATGCTCCATCATCTCCTGCTCCATCCCGCTGGGGTCAAATGTCAGCATGCGACGCGATTCCAGCTCTTCCGAGCGCAATCGGAGCCTGCCGAGACGACAATGCTTCTTCCTCAGCTTTCCCGAGAACCTCATGACCACACCTTTCGCATGTCGAGTGACAACGGCGTAACGTGTCCATATCAGCCGCAGGCTGAGTTGGGCCACCATCCAACCGAAACATACTACGCAACCGACCAATAGAGAGCTTGGCGGATCAAAAGTGGGACCGAATCACCTGATGACAGCAAAGATCCCCGCACTCGTCTTGCGGGCTGTGCGGTTCGCAACGATCATGACGTGTTACGACACATGCGTTCGCCAAAGTCGCCAACGGGACGAGTTCCACGCGTAGCGAAACTTGACGACTCCGCCGCCTACGTCCCCTTCCGCGGCGGCGGGGCAAACATCCGAAATGTGGCGACCAACAAATGCGTCTCGTCAGCCGAAATGGCACAGATCGCTGGGTAAGACGCAGATCGGGCATCCTGCCGCCGTCGCTTCCTCACTCCTACCACACAGACACGAGAAACGCTACGCGTGAACCACGCACCACCTGACACGATGGCGTGGCGGCCAGTGAAGCCGCCGAAGCGGAAGGTACCACGAAGGACGCGCGAGAATCCAGGCCGCTGTTTGGCAGTCCGCATCGCCAGATCGTGGCGGTAGCAATGATAGCAGGGGAGGCCGATCGAAGGCTCATCTCCTGCGCAGCATCATGCGTGCACCGCGCCGTCCCCCTTCACGCCCCGGCTTCCCCATGCACCCCTAATGACGATCACGCCCCCGCTGACGGGGGCGGTTGAATCAGCCGACAGTTCCGTCTCTGGCCATCGCGGCGAAGGATCGCCGCACGCCACGGACCCGCTTATCGCAGCGGAGGTGGCTGGCCCGGTGCGGCACTCTCCCGCTTCAGCCCTTCCTCTTCCAATTGGCGAAAGGCGTCGATTCCAAAGCCCTCTTCCGCACTTCCTTCCTGCGTCTCGATGACATCCACGCGGTCCAGATGAATCTTCTTATAGACATCCTCGGAAATGATGTAGTACCAGTCGGCAAAACGCAGATTCAGTTCGTCCACTTTGTCGTCCGCCTTCTTCCGCTGCTCCTCGTATTCGTCGAGCTTGCGCTGATTCTCCTTGAGGATCCGATCTCGCTCCGCCTGCTCCTCCGACATCGTCTCCGACTCGGTCGCTTCCGCATCCGCCTCGGCTGCTTCCGCCGCGATTTCCTCGGCTGCTTCCGCCTCTCCCTCCACGTCCGAGCTGGGGGCTGGCGTGGCGACGGGTTCGGCCGGGCCCGCCGGTTCCGGCACCGTTTCCAGTTCCGGTCGTGGGAGACTCGCCTCATCGACCGCGGCTGTAATCATCACATAGCGGTTGAGTTTGCTCTCGTCCCCTTCGGTGTTCGCTCCCGCGATCTGCCCAAAACGAAGCGTATAGTTGACTCCCTCCTTCGTAATCACGGTGACTTCGCCATCCGTAGACGCAATGCCGAGTGAACCGTCGGGATCCGGTCGCGGATAAAAGCCGCGTCCAATCAGCGACTGGGCCGCCTCGCTGTCCTGCCAGAGGACATCCTCACCCCCTTGCAGTCCCCGTCGCAGAGCATCGGGTTTGGCGGACACATCGATAATCTCCAGCTCCGCCAGAGCATTTTTCATGTCATCCAAACGAGCTTTGTCGAGTCCTTCATCCTCCAGCAGCTGCGTCGGCCGCAGGCCCTCGGGACCGGCTTCGCTGACGTTCCTGCAACTCCCACTTGGCATCATCGCCGTTCCAACGAACATGAATCAAGGATCGCTCGACCAGCTCGGGACGGATACGTCCGTCGGCCGTTAGCGTCGGTGTGACCGAGTAATCAAAGATGATCATCTGGGCGATGTCGATCGGATTGAGGGCCAACACATCCTGTTCGATCCAATCCTGAAATTTGGTGGAGAGCTTGTCGGGATCGATCTCGACGGTGTAGACACGGTTCTGCTTGGGAATCCGCACATACCGCTGTTGATCCTGCCCTTTGACGGGCTTCCCAATCAGCAACTCCACTAATCGCTTGCCCTTGGCATCGTCCAGCCGCACGAGCTTCCCCATGTCTTCGTCCGCGGCAGCGGCATTTTCCTCGTTCACGTCGAGGACCCCATACGTCGCGTGGTCCTTCACTTCATCACTGGCCACATTCAGCACGGTCAAATCAATGAACATGGTGGCGGCGTTCTTGAGTCGCTCCGTCGCATCGGCCGGGTAATCTTGATGCGAGGGGATGACCCACACACCGTTTTTCTTGGCGACCTCGAAAGTTGTCAGCGCGGTTCCCAGGGCGTCGGCCTCGACGACCGTGAGACTCTCGGCCGCTTCCGGATTGGTAAAGTCCGCAAACAACGGTTTTCCGACCAGATCGGGTGTCTCCACCCCGACTCGACCAGGACGTCCCAGGATGGCCGCGGAAACGGCGGCCAAGCCACCCAACACGAAAATAAGTGTCTTTGTTGTTTCGCTCATCACGTATCCGTTTTCCAGTCAAGCAATGGTAAGCCGTCCTCCCGCCACCGCGCGAACCTACCGCAGGCGGCTGGCGGCCACGCCTTCCTTCTCCCGCTTGCGTCGGTAGTTCCACACCAGCAGCCCCATGAGTAGAGGCGGGATGGGGGGCAGCAGGCCAGCCATCCGTTTATAGCCGGTCTGGACGCGTCGAATCCCCAACTCCATGTCGCGTTCGATCTTCTTGCGATTTCGATCACGTTCCTGCTCCAGCCTCGTGACCTCGGCTTCGAATTTCATCTGTTCGTTTTCCATCACGAATGCCTCGCGCTGCTTGGCCGCGATGTAACGACTGCGAATATCCGGTCCAGCGTTGCCCGATGCCGCCTCTTCCTGCAGCTGCTTGACTTCCTCCTGGATCTTGCTCACGGCGGCTTGCATTTTCTCCTCGGCGGCGGAGCGTGCCGCCTCGAAGGCCTCCTTAAACTTAGAAGCCTCATCCAGCGCCTTCCCTCGCGCCTCTTCGGTCTGCAGGTTGACCATCTTCAGCGTGCTGTGCCGCGTCTTGCGTTTTCGCAGTTCGAGCAGTTCCTGATCGCCAGCCAAGCTATCCAGAATATTCAGGACGAAGGTGACGTTATCAAATTCCCAGCCGATCTCCTCGTCGGGCTGTGACCTGAGCGCCAGAAATTCGGAACTGAGCAAATCGATGTCACCGACGTAGACCACGTGGACTTCCGGCGCTCGCTCCCGCGACTTCTCCGTGGTCGCCTTGTCACCTTCGGCCGGTGTCGATTCGACCTCCGCTTCGGCGGAGTTCGGGCTGCTTTCGGCCGTCGGCCCGGCCACTTGTGCCAGTAGGGGGCTACCGGCATCGGACATCTGAAACTTGCTCCGCTGCTCGCCGCGAATACGGGCGCCGAGGATGTAGCGTTTTTTTGTGTACCCGCTCTTGCGGGCATAGTCGAGCATCCGCGGGTCGCCCTGAAATTCCTGCAGCTCCGCAAACTCGATCTGCCCCGATTCATCCCCCGTCATGACAAGCGGCGTGAAATCCAACCCCCGCGTGCCGAGATCACGAACGGCACCCGGATAGAGAAAGAGCAATTGTGACAATCCGGACGAAATCCCATCCTCGTTGTTGAAAGCATCGTCGCCGACGCCCGGCGCGTCGGGCGTGATAAAGACCCATTCGGGTGTGATGTTGGCGACGTTGACCTTGTTCTGATACGGATTGTAGTCTTGCCAGATGACCTCCGCATCGGCCAGGCCCTGACTGAAATCGGTCTGTTCGCCAGTCACCATGTCAATCCCCAAGGCGCTCCACAGTTGACGGATATCCCCCTTGGGTTCGGGCGGCGGCGGCCGCCGCCAAACATGCCTCCCCCTTGAGGCGGCCGCGGCTGGCTGGTCGCCGGAACGCCCCGCATCATGGCCGGGAAGGGATCCTCAAAAATAGCGGTGGGTTGCCCGTTGGTGATGGCCGTTACCAGGTTATTCAGTACGGGCTGTGTCAGCGACGACGGTTGCACAACCATCAGCACGTCATACACCCCGGCTTCCAGGGGCGTCGACAGATCGACTTCCTCGACATCGTACTGCTTTTCCAGTTCCTGGATGATTAACTGCTTGGGGCTTTGTCGGAACGTCTGCATATCAAACCCGCCGAACATCGACGCATCGGTCTTGACGACTCCGATTTTGCGGCGAGTCGCATTGGCCACGGTGGTGATGGAACGGACGAGTTCATACTCGACGGGAATCCCCCGGTCGAAGAAAGGGATGACGACCCGCTCCAGGCCAGAGGAAAAAGCGGCTCCCAAAAAGAGATCTTCCTGCTTGATGCTGCCGCGATTTTGCGTCATGACGGTTTGAGCCGTGATGTTGTACTGATCCTCGGCGCGCTGTGCTTCTTCCGTGAAGGTGTCGAGATTATCGTTCAAGCGAATCTGCACGTTCGCGCCCGCCAGGGCGTTAAACTCGCGGAGCATATTGACCAGATCGACCTTCGTCTGCACGTATTGCTCCGGCACCGAGCCGCTGACAAAGGCATCGATCAACACCGTGTGTTCGGTATCCAAATCACGCAAGATGCGCTTGGTATCCGGTGACAAAGAGCTGACTTTGCCGCTGGTCGCATCGTAACGCAACCAGTCGTGGTACGAGAAGAATTTGCTGGTCCCAAACGCGATGGCCAACACGGCCAGACCGCGGACCAGGTAGTGGCCAAGCATCGACTTGCCGTCCCTGCCACCCGACCAGTGCCGCCGGCCGATGAGGATGATGCTGAGATAAATGCCAAGCACCGCGACCAGCAGGAAGAAAGACATCGACGCCCAGCTGATCACGCCCCGACCAAAATCGCTAAACCGCGACAGGTAGCTCCACCACGAAATTGACTGTGCCGCGACTCGGCCGGGCACGAGGCCGTCGACATAGCGCAGTAAGACCAGAGGCGCATTCGCCAGCGCGCCGAGGATAAAGCTGACCGTCAGATTGCTGGTAAGGAAGGACGCGGCCATCCCCAGCGAGAGCATGGCCAGGCCCATGAACCAGTAACCGATGTAGGTTGTCAGGAACAATCCGACGTCGACATCCCCCAACGACAACTGCAACAGTACGAGAAAATTGGTCAGCTGCGAAAAGAACAACGCCACCGAAAAAATGGCAACTGCGGCGAGATATTTGCCAAGCACAATATCGACATCGCTGGCGGGAATCGTCAACAACAACTCGTCGGTCCCTTCCTGGCGTTCCTCGGACCAGACGCTCATCGTGATCGCGGGGACAAACACGAGCATGATAAACGGCAAGTACTTGTTTAACTCGTCGAGCGTCGCCAGGTTGCGATTGAAAAACTCTTCGGGCCAGAAGGCACAGCACGAGCCGAGCAACATGAAGACGCAGATGAACACATAGCCGGTCGGATTGCTGAAATAACCGACAAAATCGCGCTTCAGCACGGCGAACGAAGCGCATTTCGTCTTCTTGATGAACAGGCAAATCAGCACGAAGACCGCGGCCACGATTGCGTCAAACACGAGCAGCTTGGAGAGCTGCATGATAATTTCAAAACCATTCATGGTGGCGACTTTTCTTCCCTACCAATGGATCATTGAAAATAGCCGACCTGGCTTGCCGTCTCGCACGGCCAGCCCAGGCCCGCTACGCATTGGCCGCTTCCAACGGCGTCGTCAATTGGCGAAACACTTCGTCCAGGTGCCCACGACGGGTGAGTTCCGAGATGGCGCCGTCATACACCAGACGTCCTTCGTTGATCACGATTGCCCGCGAGGCCATCGCATCGACTTCCTGCATGATGTGCGTGGACAGCAGAATCGTTTTTTCCTGCCCCAGCTTGAGCAGCGTCTCGCGCACATCGTGAATTTGATTCGGGTCCAGCCCCGCTGTCGGCTCGTCCATGATCAACACATCGGGTTCGTGCAGCAGGGCTTGGGCCATCCCGACTCGCTGACGAAACCCCTTGGAGAGCTTGCCGGCCGGCTTGTAAAGCACGCTGTCCAGTTTGCAGAGGTTGATCACATAGTCCATCCGGTCCTGCAACAGCTTGGGCGGCATCCCTCGCGAAGAACCAAAAAACTGCAAATGGCCATAAGGGGTCATGTCGGGATAGAGCGGACCATTTTCGGGCAGATAGCCCAGGCGATTCGAACCGGCAATGCGATCCGAGGCCATGTCATGCCCGGCAATCCAAGCCCGCCCTTCCGACGGAGCCAGATATCCGGTCAGCAGTTTCATCGTTGTGCTCTTGCCGGCGCCGTTGGGCCCCAGAAAGGCGACGACTTCGCCACGATTCACTTTGAACGAAACATCTCGGCAAGCCGCAAAGGCACCGTAAAATTTCGAGAGCCGCTCAGCCTCGATCATCGGCCGCTGGTTGTTCATCTTCCGCCCTCTTTCGTATCCCTGAAACCCAAGCATCGAAACCCGCGGCTCGACATCCGTTCTCTAGCATCGAAGGGAGTTGCTGCGGGCATGTCGCTGCCGGAGGCAGCCTCGGTTCGGTCCTCAAGAAGGCCAGCATCATCTGCGGGCCCAAACCTCGGAGCACAAACCTCAAACAAGGCCCACGCTCGGACAGCCCCTGGAAAGGTAACCGCGGGGGTCCAAATTCTTACCGAAAAAACCCGCGAACTCAAGACCGCAGCCATCCGCCGGCACGTTCCCCGACTCGTCCAGGCGACCCACGATGGCACCCAAAGGGCCCATGATCGCTAGGCGTCTGATCGCTGGAAGGCCAAATGACGCTGCCAATCTGGATCCCTGGTTTCGGGAAAATCGGAGCGCAGGTGCGTTCCTCGCGATTCCTCACGCAATAAAGCCGCTTCCACAATCAATCGCGACACGAGAATCATATTCTGCAGCTCCCAACCGGTCGGGTCGGGAAATTGCCGAGGCAGCACCAGCCGGCACCAGCCCTCGATCGCCTGTCGCGCCTCCTCGAGCGGACCCTGCTCACGTCGCACTCCGGCCGCACGCCACATCAGGCTCTTGAGCGTATTACGAATATCGCTCAAATCCAGACGCTCGGTCGCCCCAGTCGCCGGCGGATGGCTGAGGGGTATCGCGCGCAGATCATCCGGGATGCGGGCCGCCTCGCGCGAAGCCGCTTCGCCCGCCGTCACACCGTAGACAATCCCCTCCAGTAGACTGTTCGAAGCCAGGCGATTGGCACCATGCAACCCGCTCGAGGTCACCTCACCCGCCGCCCACAGACGAGGCAATGTCGTTCGCCCCTCGTCGTCCACCGTGACACCACCCATCATATAGTGTGCTCCGGGGCGAACGGGGATCGGGTCGCTGGCAATGTCGATCCCGAACTCGCGGCACATCTGCGAAATGCCCGGAAACCGCTGATGGACGAAATCGCGGTCGAGATGGCTGAGGTCCAGGTAAACATTGGGGCGGCGCGTCTTCTGCATCTGCGTTACGATCGCCTGAGCCACGATATCGCGCGGCGCCAGTTCGGCCCGCTCGTCGTAGTCGGGCATGAAACGATAACCGGCAGCGTCGACCAGCCGAGCCCCCTCGCCACGCATCGCCTCGGTAATCAGGCTGCGACTACTACCGGCAATATACAGCACCGTGGGATGGAACTGGACGAACTCCATATCCCGTACCTCGGCGCCAGCGCGAAACGCCATGGCGTGACCATCACCGGTCGCCACTGGGGGATTGGTCGTCTCTCGATACACCTGCCCAGTGCCGCCGGTACAGAGAATCGTTTGCTTCGCCCAGATGAACGTCTTGCCATGATGTGGATTCCAGACCAGTGCCCCGCGACAGACCCCTTCATGGACCAACAGATCGAGTGTAAACGTCCGTTCCCACATCTGCACATTCGGGGTCTCACGAGCCCGCTCGATGACGGCCCGCATAATTTCCGCGCCCGTCGCATCTCCCTGGGCATGCAGGATGCGATTGCGGCCGTGGCCTCCCTCACGCCCCAGCAACAACTCCTCACCCGACTGGTCAAATCGCGTGCCCCAGGCAATCAACTCCCGAATGCGAGCGGGCCCCGCCTGGACCACACGTTCCACCACCGATCGATCGCAAAGCGAACCTCCCGCCACCATCGTGTCCTCGACGTGCTCCGCGAAACTATCGAGCGGAGACATCACGCCAGCAATCCCGCCTTGCGCATAATTGCTATTCGATTCGCGCCACTCATCTTTCGTAACCACCAATACCGACATTTGAGGATCGCAGGCAATCGCGGAACGCAAACCGGCCAGTCCCCCACCCGCGACAAAGATGTCGGTGAAATAATGTGGAATCCTTTTCGGATCAAACGGCACGAGATAGCGAGGAATGGTAAGACCTTGCGCTGGCAGGTGAACGGGCAAATCTGGCTCCTTGCAAGAATCGATCGATGGCGGCAATGGAACGCGGCCGGGTTACGGTGCGCCCTTGGCACCCCCCAAACCCTTCAAATAGGCTTCATACTGCTCGGCGTATTCGGGCGGTGGCGGACTGCGGGTCCCCGCATCGGTCACCCGGTTGTTCTTATCAACGCGCTTCCCCGCGCTTCGCAGCGGGTCGCGGCCGGGCTGCAACCCCAGGCTGCGGAGCGCCTCATTCCATGCGCTCGGCTCCCCCGCTGGCCCTGGCCCGGATGCGGCCGCTTCGCGGCGCAGCTGTTCCCAGCGGGCCAGGAATTCGTCCCGCTGTGCTGGCGTCCAGCCTAAACGGTCCAACAACTCCCGGTCGTCTGGCTGATCCTGAAGATAATCCAACACCATATCGGTCGCCTTCCGCGCATACTCCAAATTGGGATCGGTGCCCCCGGGCTCCATCCCCAACTCCCCGGTCCCCCGCTCACCACGATCTCCGCCGGACGTGGCCCCGCCGGTCGACTGGGTGCGCCGGACGCTTCCCCTGAGGACGATCCATCCTGGGAGGGTGACGACGCATCCGCACCCGCCGGCGGGCCCTCGGCCGATGTCGGTTCTGCCGACGACCCGTCGCGAGACGACTCACCCGCGGCCTTCCCCGCCTGCGAGGCGGCCGAACCGTCTCCCGTCTCTTCCGCCTGCGACTCGCCCTCACCCGACTCACCTTGTCCCGACTCACCTTGCCCCGACTCACCTTGCCCTCGCCCGACTCACCTTCCCCCGACTCACCTTGCCCCGACTCACCTTGCCCCGACTCGCCTTGTCCCGACTCGCCTTGTCCCGACTCACCTTCGCCCGACTCGCCGATTTCTGCTTCGCCGGTCCCCGGTTCCGCCGGCCCCGGGTCGCGTTGGCCCTCCGCTGCGCCGCTGTCTGGCTCCGCTGCCCCCATGTCACCCTCGCCCATGTCACCCTCGCCCGCACCCGGATCTGGCTCGGCCGTCTCCTCTCCCGTCTCGGTCGAGGCGTCCTCAGCCGGTGCACCCGCCGGGCGATCCGGCGTGCCATCGGTCCCCGGGTCGCC
This sequence comes from uncultured Planctomycetaceae bacterium, assembly GCA_963700865.1. Taxonomy (GTDB): domain Bacteria; phylum Planctomycetota; class Planctomycetia; order Pirellulales; family Pirellulaceae; genus CAVOGJ01. Next base: position 653,904 of record CAVOZC010000001.1, read on the forward strand.
TTGGTCACCGGTTGTCGCGGATTCTTGGTCCGCCGCGGCCTTCGTCGGCGCCGCACCATCGGACGGCGCTGCCCCGGAATCGCCCGTCGATGGTGACGCGCCCTCTGGCCGTGCGCCAAACTTTTCCTGCATATGTTCAAGGATGCGATCAAACGCATCGGGGTCTTCACTGCCGTCGCTCGCTAACGGCTCCTGGGAGGCATCATCTCCCGCTGCCACAGACTCTCCTGTCTCGCTCGCAGATTCGCTGGCCCCCCCCTGCTGATCCAGGGTGGTTCCTGGGCCCCCGTCCTCGCCCGGCAGCCCTTCCCGCGTCGGCTCGCCGTCCGCTGGGGTCTGGTCGGTGGCCTCACCGCCCGTGGGTGGCTGGCCCGGCGGTTGCTTGCCAGCCGATGGTTCACCCTTTGACGGCTCCCCGTCACTTGAATTCTGACCGCCACCCGGATTTTCTCCACCACCTTCGCTTGGGCCATCTCCTGGCTGCTGGTCGCCAGCAGAGGTGTCGCCGGCGCCAGGGTCAGGCTCTCCGGACGGAGAGCGTTCCGCCTGGTCGGCGTCTCCCTCTTGCTGCCCGGCCTCCGACGGCCGATCACCCGCCGCACCGGCTCCGGTTTCCTCACCTGCCAGGCCGCCCCCGTCCTCGCCGTTGGCCGATGGCTCGCCTGACATTTGATCCGCTTGTTCGCTTTCCCCACCGGCACCCTGCGGTTCCCCGTTCGCGCCGCCCTGCTCCGAGCCATCCCCTGTTTCGCCACCTCCGGCCGGTGCATCTCCCTGTTGAGCCTGGTTCTCTCCCTGCTTCCCCTCGCCGTCGTCAGCCTCATCGCCGGCTTCCGGCGGGGCATCCTCGTTCGACAGTCCGGGCTGCCGGCTGGACGATCCATCGGCGGCGGGGCCCGCAACGATTTGGAGCGCGTGCCAGGGGGTGATGGCCGAATTGGGGGCCACCTCCCCAGTGAGCGCATCGCGGCGGGTATCCCTTGCCTGGCCGCGATAGAGGACGACGTCCCCCACCCGCAGCCCCAGGGCCTGGGGACGAAATGCGTATTCCAGGCGTTGGGCCCCCTCGGCTGGCACGTCGACCAGCAGGGATTCGTCGAGCAATTTTTCGTTGTTGACCACCGCCTGCAGACGGACGTCGGCGAGCCCGTAATCGGGATCGAGCGCGCGAAGCTGGATCATCTGTCGGGCCTGGATCGGCACCTGCACCCGCAATCGATTGGGAATCAGGATATCCACCAGCGGCGACAGATCGGGCGTCACCACAATGGGATATTCGATCCATTCCTCATTGGTTTGCCCATCCTGGGAGGTAAAGCGCAACTGATAGGCCTGATGAAGCGGCGTCTTACGATCTTCCTTTAGCGCGAGCACGAACGTGGCCCTCGCCGTTCGTCCCTCGTGGGTCATCGTCAGGCGATCTTTCGCAGCCGCTTGATCGTCGGTGGTCAGGTCCGGGTCGAAGTCAATCCTGGCCTGACGAATGTCCTGATTGGCCCGAGCCACAATCGTGACCCGCGTCCCCTCGACGCCGCGGATATCGCCACCGTCCCGGGTCGTCTCCGCGACGAGCCCCGTGTACTCCGGTGGCTCGTAGCGGATCTCTTCCACGAAAATGGTCGGGGACGGCGAAACGCGAATCCGAAAGGGACCAGCGACGGCATCTCCAGAGATGATTCGGTAATCGATATCCCGTTCGATCCCCCGTGTTCCCTCGGGCAGGCTGCTGGTATGGCGCAAACCGGGCTCGTCCAAAAACATGGGCAGGCGTCGATCGCTGACTTGACCATCCGGCGTCGAATAGACCAGCCACACGTCCGCCGGATCATCCGGCCGATCGACCACCGCCGAAATGGCAACACGCCGCCCAGCGTAGACCGAAATATCTCCCGGCCGCACATCGCCAATCCGCACGCGCGTCGGCCGCGCGATGTCACTGAACGGTCGGAAGACCCGAGCCAGCGTTTGGAACGGACTCTTGGGTGACAGAAACGTATAGCCGGCGAATACGCAAAGGGTGATTAACAGAGCCAGGCACACACGGATCAATGGAGATTGATCGACGGCCGACTCCAATTCGACTTGCGACAACCGCTGTGCGGCCTGCTGCTCCACCTCGCGATAGACGACTTCACGCAAATGATCTCGTTTCGGTCGCAGCATGACGAAGTTGATCAGGCTGCTTTTCAACGTCGGCTCACTGCGCTCCGCCAGCACCGCCGCATAGGCCGGGTTGATCGAGCGGAGCATTTCGGGGACGACGTGGCGGAGGATAAAGTAGGCGCTGGCGCCGAGCAATGCAGCCAGGCCGGCCAGGCGCCCCCAGATTCCGAGATCAACGACCCAGTGATCAAGGATGACCAATATCAGCAGCCACGCCACGCCGACCGCGGCGAGCATCATCACGTGCCGAGCGATATCGGAAAGTTTCACGTGCGAGCGGATGCGAGCCAATTCGCGATCGACGAAATCATCGTACTTGATGACTTGCCTCGCTTTGCTGCTCTGTTTGACGCCGGTCGACATATTGGTTCCTGTACTGAGTCCCCGCGACCCCCACTCCGCCTTCGCTCAATCTTTTATTATAGGTGTCAACCGGCGATCCAGGAAAAGACTTCCCGAGGTAGCCGGTCTTGGGCAAGCGACCGGTCGACCGCCGCGGCTCCCAGGAAACGGCCCCCTGGAAGGTCGACGAGGGCCGAGGGGACCATTCAGACGTCGGCCAACGGGCGGAGCGACGGCAAATTGGCTCGCGGTGGCCACCAAGGAGAGCCTGCCCGATTCATCACAGGCGTCGCGGTCACGGTGACGCCCATCCTAGCGCATCCGCTGCTGCAGGCCTTCATCGAGCTTGGACAGGAATCCGGTCGTTGTCAGGTATTTCTGGTCCGGACCGATCAGCAGCGCCAGGTCCTTGGTCATAAATCCTGCCTCGACGGTTTCGACACAGATACGTTCGACCGCATCGGCGAATTCGACGACAGCCGGCGTGTCATCAAATTGCCCACGGTACTTTAAACCGCGCGTCCAGGCGAAGATTGAGGCGATTGGATTGGTCGACGTTTCTTTGCCCTGCTGATGTTGACGGTAGTGGCGGGTGACCGTGCCGTGAGCCGCCTCGGCCTCAATTGTCTTCCCGTCGGGTGTCATCAGTACGGAAGTCATCAACCCCAGCGAACCAAACCCTTGGGCCACCGTGTCGGACTGGACATCGCCGTCGTAATTCTTGCAAGCCCACACAAACCCTCCGGACCATTTCATCACACAAGCCACCATATCATCGATCAATCGATGCTCGTAGGTCAGCCCGGCCGCCGCGAATTTACGTGCGAACTCCTTGTCGAATACCTCCTGAAACAGGTCCTTAAAACGCCCATCGTAGGCCTTGAGAATCGTATTCTTCGTGGACATATAGAGAGGCCAGCCGCGAAGGAGCGCGTAGTTCATGCACGCGCGGGCAAACCCCCGAATGGAATCGTCGAGATTGTACATGCCCATCGCGATCCCGGGCGATGGAAAGTCGAACAACTCATATTCGCTGGCCTCCCCGCCATCGGCCGGTTGAAACTTGATCGTCACCTTTCCGGCGCTGCGGACGCGGAAATCGCAGGCACGATACTGGTCGCCATAGGCGTGACGACCGATGACAATCGGTTCGGTCCAACCCGGAACGAGACGCGGGACGTTCTCGCACAAGATCGGTTCGCGAAACACCGTGCCACCCAGGATGTTTCGGATCGTACCGTTGGGCGACTTCCACATCGACTTCAAGCCGAACTCGTCGACGCGTGCCTCATCGGGCGTGATTGTGGCGCACTTGACACCGACGCCATGCTTCTTGATTGCCTCGGCCGCTTCGACCGTAATGCGGTCGTCCGTCGCGTCTCGCGATTGAATGCCCAAATCGTAATACAGCAGATTCACGTCCAGGTAAGGCAGGATCAGACGGTCCTTAATGAACTGCCAGATGATCCGCGTCATCTCGTCGCCGTCGAGTTCGACAATCGGATTCAGGACCTTGATTTTCGACATCATTGACTCCTGGAAGTGAAGCGGACGATCGGGTGCGGGAGAGACGTGTGGCGGACGGTACCCGCAGCTCGCCGATTGCCCTTCATAGAGACCGCGTGGGGGGAACGCGGACCGTAACAGATGCATTTCTGACCGTCAACGACCGAGACGGGACAACCGACCCTCCTCGGTCGCCTCCAAGAATAGCTCCCCGCTGGCGTGATTCCGAAAAAAATCCGACTTGCCGCGCCGCGCGGCTTTTTTCATAACTGGAGCGTGCCCAATCCCAACGACTTTTACGATATCGTCAGCGGCCGACGACGAGGCCTTGCCGCCACACTGGCTCGCTGGGGATTGCGTGTCGCCGAAGTCCCCTACACTTGGGCCGTCGACTATCGTAATCGGCGGTTCGATCAGGGACAGGCGTCAGCCCATCGCGTCCCGGTGCCCGTGATCTGCGTCGGCAACCTGACCATGGGAGGCACGGGCAAAACGCCGATGGTCGTCTGGTTGGCGAAGCATTTCCGTCGTCGCGGCGTCAACGTCGTCATCGTCAGCCGCGGGTATGGAGCCCACGGGACGTCGGCGAATGACGAAGCGCGCGAAATGGCTCGGCACTTGCCCGATGTGCCGCATGTGCAGCTGGCTGATCGTGTCGAGGCCGCCTGGATCGCCGTGCGGGAGCACCGGGCCGAACTTATTGTGCTTGATGATGGCTTCCAACATCGCCGCCTGCAACGCGACCTCGATATTGTGCTGATCGATGCTTTGCAGCCAGCAGGCCATGGCCATGTATTTCCCCGCGGCAGCCTGCGCGAACCGTTTGCGGAGATTCGTCGAGCCGACGTGGCGATCCTGACGCGCGCCGATATGATTTCCGCCGCGGAACGGACATCGATTTGGAATCGTGTCCACGAATACGCGCCGCATATTCTCGCGGCACAGGCCAGCCACGCTCCCGTGGGACTCGTTACGGCTGACGGCAAATCACGCGACCTTGCCAGCTTGCGGAAAGAACGCGTGTTTGCCTTTTGCGGCCTGGGAAATCCAGACAGCTTTCAACGGACGCTGGAACAACTGGGTACGCAGCTCGTCGGCTTTCGCATCTTTCCGGATCATCACGCATTTGCCGCCCGCGATTTACAAACGCTGTCAAAGGCGGCACACGAAGCCGGCGCGACACGAATGGTTTGCACGATGAAAGATCTCGTGAAGATCGGACCGTTCGGCCTTGGCCCTGCCAGCGATGCGGAACAGCTGCTGGCCTTGGCAATCGAAATGCAACTGACAGACAGCGAGTTGCTCGCAACACGACTGGATACCGTGCTGCACCGCTCGCCCGCTGCCGATTGAGTCAGGGAAGAAAAGCCAGCGTCGGGCTGCCGCCACGCACCCGTGGCTGGCGCTTCCAGAAACCGTCCGTCGCGCCGTCCGGACGCCGGCGAAAGGAGAATGCGGCGCAGCATCGCGGCACTCCCTACGTGGCTGGGGCTTCCAGCCACAGTCCCTCACGTAGCCGGGTTACCAGAAACCGTCCGTCGCGCGAGCCGTCCGGACGCCGGGCCAGCCAAAGGAGAAGCGCGCAGCATCGCGGCACGTCAAACATTGCAAGGCTGCCGGCGGGAAAAGCGGCGCAGCATCGCCACACTCCAGAGGTGGCAGGATCGCAGGGCCCGACTAGGCCACTTCGATCGAGTTTACAACTCGGCAACCCTCGGCGGCGGCCCGCACGATCTCCTGGGCTTGCTGCTTTTGATAGAAGGTCGAGACGCGACCTGAGATCAGCAATCCGTCCCCCGTTTGCTCTACGAGCAGTTTCCGCAGGCCGTAGATCGGGCAGAGACGGAGGGCTTGCTGAGCTCGCAGCAGTTCCTCACTGAACTTGACATCCATCGAATTCCTTCCATGAAGCCAAGGCGTGGACCTTGGCACGAGGTCGATTCACCGCATGGCGAACGCGGCAACGAGCGAGCGATGCGTCCGTTCATCGACATCGCGCTTTCGTCCCACAAACTTCACCATTGCATCCATTTATTACTCAAGTCGACCGGGGGGTCAAGTCAAGTGCCTCACAGACCCGCAAAACTTTAACACTTCAGGCGGCCCACTTGATCGAGGTAATCAACGACCAGACGCACAGCTCGGTGGGGCTCGACGCGCCGCCCGCCAATGTCAATTCGGGATTCAGGGGTGCTTCATAGGGGTCGTCGATCCCCGTAAAGTTTTTGATCTTGCCAGCCCGCGCGAGCTGGTAGAGTCCCTTGGGGTCACGAGCTTCACAGATCTCGAGCGGCGTATCGACGAAGACTTCCACAAAGTCTCCCTGCGCTCCCACCTCCTCGACCAGGCGCGGACCTGATCACGGTCTCGACGATAGGGACTCACAAAAGCCGTGAGGGTGACGACGCCGGCCGAGCAGAACAGCTGGGCCACCGAGCCAATCCGCCGGATGTTTTCCTCGCGATCCATGGCGGAGAAACCGAGTCCGAATCGATCGGCAAACGCCTGGCCATGACGCGCTTTCAGGAGCTCGGGGGACGCATTCAGCCCATGACGGACATTGTCTCCATCCAATAAGTAGGCATGCACGCGGCGATCATGGAGCAAATGGTCGACCGCGTTGGCCACGGTACTTTTGCCGGAACCGCTCAGTCCTGTGAACCAGACCACGGTTCCCCGATGTCCATTTAGTCCCTCGCGGGCAGCTCGGTCGATCGAGTGTGCATGCCACGTGATCTTTATCTCACGCTCATTCATTCCAAACCTCATGCCGCGAAAGCGGTCGATGGCTTCGTTCAGGATTGAATCCCGGCGAACTCGCACAGATTGGCGGTCGCCACCGCTTGTGGACAACTCCATACGAGAAAGAACAGAGACTCGCGACACCAGCGGCCGGCCGGATGTCCCGCAACATAACCGGCTCCTTTGGCGGCGACGAGTCCGGCTTGCGTCGCACGCAACACGAGGCTGTTGCTCTGGGCCCGCAGGCGTCCGGTGGCCTCCCCATCACAATCGCCATCCGCCAACGTCAATAACACGTCCCGTGCTTGGCGCCATTCGGCATCCAATTGATCGGCTGCCGGCTGCAAATCACCGCGCTGCTCCGCTTCGGTCCGCACGTACTCAATCGCAGCCCGAGCCAGCCCCAACGCCAACGTGGAAGTCTGCAGGCCTCCGGTACTTGCAGCGGAACCGATTCGCAGCACGTTGTCGTCGGGCCCTGCGACGATGGCGTCACGATCCACCGTCACATTTTCGAATCGGACCGCGCCCGTTTGACTGGCCGAGAGCGCGGTCAGCTCTGCCGGCGGTTCAACTGCGCACTCCCGGGGCCGCGGTGGGCACCAAGACGAGCAACTGACGACCGTCATCCATCACGGCTCCGGTCATTACATAATCCACCTGCACGGCGCCCGTCACCCAGGGACTGACTCCGCTCAGGCGAACCGACGATTTCGTTCGATCCCCATTCCGCCGTCAACACGGGGCGCCGCAGGTGCTGACGACTGGTTGTCAAATGGGAAATGCCGACCGTCGCCAAGGCGTCTCCCCGGAGCAAGCGGGGAAGCACTTGCTCGCGAAGGATTTCCGCCTCGCCCGCCACAATCCGCCGCAAGGCTCCGGTCAGCTGCGTCAGCACAAATGTCGTGGTCAGACAAGCACGGCTCATCCATAAGTAGGCCGAGATCAAATCAACAGGGCTCCAACCCTGTCCTCCCCACGCTTGAGGCACAAACCAGGCGAAGAGTCCCGCCTCGGCACAAGCCGCTAACTGCTCGCTCGGCCACGCCCCCGGCCTGTCCAGCCGGTCGGCCCCGGCGGACAACCGCCGGCATAGCTGCTCAAGGGCCTGCTCGCGAACATGTTCCATGGGTCTCACCTTTCTGTTCCTCACCCGGCGGTCGGCCGGACTGGCCCCTCACAACCTGGGGACTTGAGCCGCTCCAGGCAACCTGGGACCATTGCCGGGTACGTTGGGCCCTGGGCTCATCCCCCTCGCGCTCGTCCCCCTCCGCTACATAATACCCCTTTGCGAAATCGGCGGGGGACCGGCAACTTCGTTGAGCTAGTGATTCGTGAAGTTTCCATTGAGAGGTTCGTTCACCGTGGCTGGGGCATCTTGCCAGTTGACTGCGGCTGGGAGCCCCCGCCACGGTCTTGACCCGCTCGAAGTCTGACATTTGACGCTGCACTAGGTGGGTTTTTGCAAAAGTATTACAATACGCCGCCGATCACGCTACAATTCGCGATTCGCGAATTTGGCGCAAGGCCTAGAATAAGGGAACGATTACTTAAGCACCTTCGCCCCCAGGAAAACCTGGTAGTCCCCGGCTTCCCCGTCGTCGCCACCCCGGCCGTTTCCCAATTGGTGCGGACACGGGTCGGCCCACGCTCCGGTCGTTGACGCGCTCGTCAAGTACCGACGCTGCCAAGCGACATCACACACAGACGAAAAAGTATTCATTGAGGAAAAGGTAGAGCATGAGCCAGGTCGATTCCCCCCCTACGTCGCCCACATCATCACGCGAGGAATTCGCCGGCGAGGCGCTATATCAGAAATGCGTCGCACTGGCGAACAACCTCTGGTGGGCCTGGCACCCGGAAGTCGGTAATCTGTTTCGCGATCTCGACCCGATTCGCTGGCGACAACTGGACCACAACCCGATCGCATTGCTGCGTGAATTCACACCTGAACGGCTGAGCACCCGAGCGACCGAGATGGTGCTCTACAGCCGCATCAATCACGCCTATCGACAGTTGAAGGCGTACACGACGAGTAACCATACCTGGGGCGCCACCGAGGCCGGCGTCCTGGGTGCCAAACCGGTCGCCTATTTTTCGGCCGAATTCGGCATCCACGAATCGATCCCGATTTACTCGGGCGGTCTGGGCGTGCTCTCAGGCGACCACATTAAAAGCGCCAGTGGACTGGGCGTACCGCTCGTCGCCGTGGGGCTATATTACGATCAGGGTTATTTCCGACAACGGCTCGATGAGAACGGCTATCAGTTGGAGGAATATCTTGATACCCAGATTGAAAATCTTCCCTGCCTTCCGTGCAACGATGAGCAAAATAAGAATCTGATCGTCACGATCGAGACTCGGCAGGGACCACTGCAGGCCCGCGTCTGGTTGATGAATGTGGGCCGCGTCCGGCTGTACTTATTGGACTGTGATGTCGAAGGCAACCGACCCGAGGATCGGTCCCTGACGAGCCGCCTGTACGGCGGCGACGAACGGACCCGCATTCGCCAGGAACTGGTACTGGGCGTCGGTGGCGTGCGGGCACTCAAGGCGCCTTGGTATCTCGCCAGGCGTGTACCACTTGAATGAAGGCCACAGCGCCTTTGCGCCGCTGGAGGTGATTCGCGATCGCATGGAAGAAGACGGACTGGCCTTCGACGATGCCTTGCGGGAGGTCGCCCGGCACACGGTCTTCACCACGCACACGCCCGTGCCGGCCGGACATGATCGGTTCGATGGGAAACTGATCGAAGAGCACTTGGGTCCGCTGCGCGACGCGCTTGGGATCTCCTATCGAGCATCTGATGGAGTTCGGTCGCGTGGACCCCCACGAACCAGGACGAATCGTTCTGCATGACCGTTCTGGGACTGAAGCTTGTCTCGCCGAGCCAACGCCGTCAGCTCCCTGCACGGCCACGTCAGTCGCCGCATGTGGGCCGAACTCTGGCCGTGGCGCGCCGAAGAAGAGATTCCGATTGGCCACATCACCAACGGCGTGCACGTGCCCAGCTGGCTCGCCTGGCAGATGCAGCAGCTCTACGATCGCTACTTTCCCGGCGACTGGATGCAGTCGGCATGGGCGAGCCGGAGGTCTGGCAGAGCCATCCATCAGGTCGATCCGGGCGAACTGTGGGAAACCCACAACGCCCTCAAGAACCTGCTGCTGTCCTTCGTTCGGCGGCGACTCAGCCGCCAGTGCCGACGACGGGGCGAGAGCGACGATGCGGTGGAACACGCCCGCAATCTGCTCGATCCCAGCATTCTGACGATCGGTTTCGCACGTCGCTTCGCGACGTACAAGCGAGCCGGGCTGTTGATCGACCGATATCGATCGCTTTGCCAGAGATCGTCAACGATCCCGAGCGGCCCGTGCAGTTCATCTTTGCCGGCAAGGCCCATCCGAAGGACGAGCCGGGCAAGGAGCTGATCCAGCAGATCGCCAACCTGCGTCACGATCCGCGGTTTCGAGAATCGTATCGTGTTCATCGAGGATTACGATATCAACGTCTGTCGTCATCTGATCCAAGGCGTCGACGTGTGGCTGAATAATCCTCGTCGCCCCCTGGAGGCATCCGGTACGAGCGGTCAGAAAGTCGTGCTCAACGGCGGTCTGAACTGCTCCATCCTGGACGGCTGGTGGGCGGAAGCGTACGACGGCGACCAATGGCTTTGCCATCGGCACGGGGAACCAGCCACGTGTCGGACGAGATCAGCGACCGCGCGCGATGGCGAGTCCCTGTATCGAGTCCTGGAGGAAGAAGTCATGCCCCTCTTCTACGATCGGGATATTGACGGGCTGCCGCGCCGCTGGGTGCAGATGATGATGAACTCGATCGGTTCGCTCGGCCTGGCGGTTCAGCTCGCACCGCATGGTGATGGACTACACCCGTACGCTGCTACGTCCCGGCTGCCGGCGGACTCAGCTGCGAAACCAAATGGAGTTGAAGCGTGGGATAGGCATCCTGCCTGTCTTTGAGGACACGCCTTCGCAGTAGCCGAAGTCGCCAGACTTTGGACAGCGAGCGCTCCAAGACAACCCTTCCGCCTCCCAGCGCGTGCGAGCTCGGCTACCCAGTGCCGGGCGACGTGCGTTTCGGCCATCTATCCAGCGCTCACTTCCAATACGATCTTCCCAAACTGCTCGCTGGACCGCATGGCCTCCAGCGCCTGCATTGGCCTCGACCAATGGCAGCACGCGATCCACGATCGGCCGTACGTCATGGGCCACGACAAAATCGCACATCGCGGAAAAATCGTGCGGCGAACCCATCGTCGTCCCCTGCAACCGCAATTGCTTCCAAAAGACCTTGAAGAGGTCCAGCTTCTCGGGCGAGCCAGCCGTCGCCCCATAATTCACGATCCGGCCACCCGGTCCGGCGATTTCGACCAGATTTGCGTATCCGGGTCCCCCCGCCCCATCGATGACCAGACCAGCCGCCCCATACCGCTGTGCGAACTCGCGGGCCCACGCGGTATCGCGATAGTCGTAACCGCCTGCGGCTCCCAGTTCGATCGCCCGCGCAATCTTCGCTGGTGATGAGGAAGTCACCACGGCCCGCGCCAGCCCGAACGGCAAATTGCAACGCGAACGAAGCCACGCCGCCACCGATCCCCGAAACGAGCACCGTCTCGCCCGCCTGCAACTGCCCCTGCTCGAAGACGGCCCGATACGCCGTCAGGCCAGCCAGGGGCAAGGCGGCTGCCTCGTGCCAATCGAGATGCGCCGGCTTGGGGTGCAAGTACCGAGCGTCGATCAGGACCTGCTCTGCAAACGTGCCGTCGGTCGGCATGCCCAGAATGTGAAAACGTTCGCCCTGGGCGCGCGGCGAGTCACCCAATCCAGACCCGGATTGAGAATCACGTCCCTGCCCGACCAATCTTCGGGGACGCCATCCCCCACACGCGTCACTGTGCCGGCTCCGTCCGAGCCGAGTACGACCGGTGTCCGTATGCCAGGATACATTCCCTGGGTGATCCAGAAGTCACGGCGATTGAGTGCGGCGGCACGTAACGTGACCACCACCTGCCCGACGCCAGGCACCAGATCGTCGCGGGACTGCCAGGCGAGCGGCTGTTTCGCTTCGTGCAGAACTTGTGCGTGCATTTCGTGTCCTTCCGAGCGGGCGGTCCATGGAAAGCCATAAATATAGGCAAATGAGGCGCTTTGGGCCTCACAAACGCCGTGCCGCGGCGTCCGGCGAAATCGCGCCTGCGGGTCGCCAAGTTACGGCCAGAACCCGCCGTTAATCAACCACAAAACGCATAAAAATACGCATAAAGGGCCGCACTAGCTTCTCTTCCGAGAAATTTTTCCCAAGAAAAATCGCCGGTCCGAACCGCTTGGCCGTGCGGGGCGTATTATTCCCTAGGACAGGGACATTGAGGAGGGGCAGACCAATGATTCGGCCAAACCAGACAAACGACTTCGATACGCTGCTGGACGATGCGTCGCGGGAGTTGCTTGGTAACTTCGAGAAGATCCGACGGAACCAGCGGCCGATGTTGCCGACGAGCGACAATCCGCGACGAGCCCGATCCGCGCGGGAAACAGCGGCCAGTCGCAAGGCCAAGAAGCGGATTTCGGAGCAAAATGCCGGCATGCACCGCCGGCGGCGGAGAAAAGTCCAGTAGCTTCCCGCTTGGGCAGGCTTATTCCACTCCGCGTCGACCCTCCGCCCCCGCCATCTGCAAATGGTCCAAAACTTGGCTCGTCGCCTGCGACTGGTTGAGCACATAGAAGTGGACTCCCGGTACTCCCCCTTGGATCAGTCCCCGGACCTGCTCGGTCGCCTGCTCGATCCCCACTTGAAGTTGCCAATCCTCATCGTCCGGTTTCTCGGCGAGTCGCTGGACAAAGGCCGGCGGCAAGTGGGCACCACACATGCTCGTAATCCGCTGGATCTGGCCGAGACTGGTTACCGGTAAGATGCCGGGCACCAACGGCACGTCAATGCCGGCGGCGACGTAGCGGTCGCGAAACGACCAGAAGTCATCGTTGTCGTAAAACAACTGCGTGATCACCGCATCGGCACCCGCGGCCACCTTCCGCTTGAGATGCAGCAAGTCTTCTGCCGCGGATGGCGCTTCCTGATGAACCTCGGGATAGCCGGCGACGGCGATACCGAACTGAGGAAACTCGTCGCGAATGAGTGACACAAGTTCATTGGCATACCGCAATCCGTCGGGCGCCACGACAAACTCCGTCTCGCCTTTGGGCGGATCTCCCCGCAGCGCCACGATGTAATCGACACCCCGCTGACTTGCCTCACGCAGGTAATCGCGGAGCATATCGACGCTCGACCCGACGCATGTCAGGTGGGAGGCGACGGGAACGTTGAGCAGTTGCTTCACCTGCGTGATCACATCGAGCGTTTTGGCTCGCGTCGAGCCCCCCGCGCCATAGGTGCAGGTGAAGAAACTGGGGCGAAACTGGGCCAGTCGCCGCACATGCTCCATCAGCTTTTCTTCGCCTACCGCCGTTTTGGGGGGAAACAGCTCGAAAGAAATCGACACCCCACCGGATTGAAAATGACTCGCCAGCTGCATGGAAACGTCGCTCATGGAGAAATACGGGGCGGCCGACCACGGTCGTCCTGGGAAAACCGGGCCAGCCCCAGCGATCATAACATAACGAGGGTCGAGTCACGCCCCAAGACGTCCGCCCGAGGAAGTCCCCCGCGCGGTCAGCCGCACGTCGGTCGCATGGCTCGTCGCGCCGCGGACGCACGCCAAGGCTCCCTCAGAACTGGGGAGGTCCCTCGGCGAGCCCCGCCCGCTCATCCTTGGTCAAGTTAAAGATATCTCGCAATAACTGCTCGTCACAGGCACGCGGCTGCACGCCTCGGCGGGCGAAGGCCCGTTTCTGGATCGTCAGCATGACTTCGAGGGAGAGTCCCGTGACCGAACCGAATGACTTGGCGAAATTCGCGTACGAAGGGACATCCTGCGTGACGAATCCGTAGAGCATGCTGCAGACACCGATCGTCAGGCCGGTAAAGAGGCTCGTCGTGATGGCGGTCCGCGAGTAGTCACCGACCATAGCGCCCAGGAAACGCATACCGGAATCGATGGTCTTTCCCTGCGACCGCACGCGGACGGTGCCGTACGTATTCTTCAAATTACTGTTGCAAGTACCGGCCCCGAGATTCACCCAACTTCCGAGGTAACTGTGCCCCAGAAAACCAAAGTGTTGTTTATTCGCGTAGGCGTCGAGCACCGAGGCCTCAAGTTCTCCGCCCACCCGCACCGTGTGCGCCAAAGCGACGCCCCGCTTCAGCGATGCGTGCTCATTCACCCTCGAGTTGGCTCCGATCAGTACGGGCCCTCGCAGGAAACCGTGGGGCCCGATCGTGACACCCGATTCGATCACGATGGGCCCTTCCCGGGTATCGGTGACGAGCGATTCCTCCAGCACGACGTCTTCCGCCACAAAGACACCGTCGCGTCGTTCTGGCAGCGAACGATTGAAGATGATCTGATGCAGTCCCGCAGCGAAGTGCTCCAGATGAAGCCGAATCAGATCGTGCGGATAGTGGATCAGTTCCCACTGAGGTTGGTCCTCGATATCAACCGTCGATCCCTCAAACGCGGCTCGCCAGGAGTCAGGACGGAACGGCCGTTTGGCCTCCCCACCTCGCGGCAGCCAGGCGGCAACGAGTTGCTCACCCTGCACGATGACCTGACCGCCTGACTTGTTGGCCAGCAGTTGCTTGAGTCCTTCCAGGTGGGCGCGGGTCGGTGCCAGTCGCGCGTTGACGAGCAATGTTGGTTGCCGCAAGTCCCGGGCAGGAACCTCCGCGACATGAACGGCCCGCAGATGGGGGCGATCGTGGGTGGCCAATTCCCGCAGATGGGGTCGGACGAGCACCTGCAGAGGCGACTCGAATTCGCTCAGCAAGTCGGCCAGTCGCGAGCCGGCACAGAACAGATCGTAGGCGCAGCGAGTCCAGACAAGGGGCAGGAGCGCGGGTACGAAGGCATCTTCGAAGAGCAGAACATCCATGTGGTCGCTACAAAGGCTGGCGTGGCGGGGAACGGCGACGTCGTTAGCTTAGGAGACATCAGGAAAGGGGGTCAATCGGAAGTCGCCTCGATGCGGCTTTTCCTGGCACCAGGGCCGGGTTATGATGTGTGGCTTGCCGGCGTGCAAACCGCTGGCCAGAGTGGCGGAATTGGCAGACGCGCTGGATTCAAAATCCAGTGTCCTTAACGGACGTGAGGGTTCGAGTCCCTCCTCTGGTACTCTTTGATGCGTTGCGGACGGCACTGCCGCTCCACTTCGGCCCGCCTCGTGGCCACACTTCTCGGTCTCTCCCTCCGCCGCGGCTCCCTCCCCCCGCCTGAAGGTGATTTGATGGAGCATGAACCAAGGCCAAATTGCCATCTCTCGCTGCGCAAGCTGGCTCCGTGGCAGTAGTAATCGCTCCATCAAATCAATCCGCAGGCGCGTGGGGAGGGTTGGGGAGGGGAGCACCGCGAGCGACGTCCCATATCCTTCCGCTGGCGGAACAACCAGGGACACGGGTCCGTTGTGACCAGCGATATTCACCTGCCTTGGCAAACCCCTCCCCAGCCCTCCCCGCGACGGAAAAGCGACGATTGGGTGGCACCGGCCCCACGGTCAACCGCGCTGAGACCCCGGACCGTCGACCGACGGCAACCGAACTGGTCGACGGCCACCCAATCCGCTTTCCCGGGGGGAGGGAGTTCACGGCTTGCGACGGGCACGCCGAACGTCCTACGTGGCCTGCGTGATCTTCGTGGTTTCCCGCAAACGGCATGACTACGCAAAATCTCCCTCCCCCCGCCCGAAGGTGATTTGATGGAGCATGAACCAAGGCCAAATTGCCATCTCTCGCTGCGCAAGCTGACTCCGTGGCAGTGGTAATCGCTCCATCAAATCAAACCGCAGGCGCGTGGGGAGGGTTGGGGAGGGGAGCACCGCGAGCGACGTCCCATATCCTTCCGCTGTCGGAACAACCAGGGACAAGGGCCCGTTGTGACCAGCGATATTCACCTGCCTTGGCAAACCCCTCCCCAGCCCTCCCCGCGACGGAAAAGCGACGATTGGGTGGCACCGGCCCCACGGTCAACCGCGCTGAGACCCCGGACCCTTGCCCACCGGCGCACGTGCAAATCAACGATCCCTCAAAACAGAGAACAGAGACGGCACGATGTTCAATCGTCTAAACCCGACCGCTTGGCAAACGGGCTGGACAGGACAGAGTTCTGCGACGGACACGGGCGGCGAAGGCCGCCAGGCACGCGGCGAACAGCATGCCGGATGCCGGCTCCGGCACGGTGGCCGGACCTGCATTCTGAAATTTGTTACCATTCCAGATATTAAAGTCCGAAACGTCTTCGATGCCATCCGCATTGAAATCGCCGGAACACCAGGCGGGCACCGCGGAAAACTTGTTGCCATTCCAGACATTGAAGTCCGAGACGTCGACGGAACCATCCAGGTTGGCATCGCCCTCGAGGAACGCGTTGCCGCCGGTGGCTGCGGGATTATTCTGGCCACCAATCGCGAGCCATCCATCGATGGGATCGGTGAGATCGCTGCGGTCGACCGCTCCATCCTGATTCATGTCAAAGGCCGCATCGTCCATGCCAGCGACAATTGCGACCACAAGTGCATCGATATCCGTGCAGTCCCAGGCCTCGTCGCCGTTGAAATCACCGCTGGGTCCACTGGGCGCCGTGGCCAGCGTGTAGGTGATCACCTCCGAGATATCGCCAAGTCCCTGGTCGGTGTAGACCATCAGATTGAACGTCGAGTTCACGAACACGGGTTCCGCGGGGTTGGTGAAACCAATATCCAGCGGAATGGCGTACTCCTTCTGCGAGCCATTAATATTCCAGAACGGAAAAATCAGGGCGCCGCCGTTTCCAAAGGGGCCGCCGGTGAGCATATCGTTGGTGTTGAACACACCCGCCTCTTGCTCGAAGGCAAAATCGTTGGAGTAGCCCAAGTCGGAGCCGATGAATCCCAAGCTGAAGATATCAAATCCGGTCAGGACATCCTGATCCGTATCGAAGGCCAGGAATGTTCCCGAGGAATTCGCATCGTGATACGTCACGTGAATAAAGATGTTCTGGTTGTCGTTGGCAATTTGAATATCGGCGATATCGATGAATCCGACGTTGTCCGCCGGATCACTGGTGGCAATGGGAATGCCAGACGCCGCCCAGTCATCAAACTCCGTTCCCTCAGGTTCTCCTTGCACGGTGATGGACGTCGTATAGAAACTCGGAGCCACGACTTGGCCGGGGACTGAGCCGGCAAAAACAGAGAGGGCGACGATTGTGAGCGTATAGCGAACGACCCGCGTGAGCAAACAGGACATCGTACGAACTCCCTTGTTATCGAAACCAATGACGACTCGTAAACCCATCGACAAAAACTCCGGCCATCAGGCCGATCCGCCGCCTGCTATGCTGCAGGGGCTTGCCGGAAGATTAACGGCGACGACGCAACATCACCCACAGACCGCTCACGCATCCTAATCCGCATGCCAGCGATGTTGGCTCGGGCACCGCTAACGTGTATGAGATCGGAGCGCTGACATCCCCATTGCCCAGATCGGTCCAGAACAACAGATGGAGCGAATCGTCCGGGAACACCGGCGAGCTATCCGCATTGAAGACGATGTCCAGCGAAATGGCCAGTTCACGACTCGGCGCATTGGCAAAGGGAGCCAGCAAGGCCGCACCCGAGCCGAAGAACTCTCCGGACATTCCCTGACCGTCGTTAAAGACCCCAGTCGCTTGGGTGAAAGGGAAGTCGTTCTGCCATCCCGCCTCGGACCCGATCAGGCCCAGGCCGAAGATATCAAAGCCAGTAGCCGTATTGTCGTCCGTGTCGAGCGCGAGAAACGTGCCGAGGCCAGGCCTCCGTGATACGTATTGCGAATGTAGAGGTAATTGGCGTCGTTCGCGATTTGGGTATCAGCCAGATCGACGGAGCCGACGTTGTCGGCCGGGTCGCTGTCGACGACGGGGACGCCCGTCCAGTCGGAATATTCGTCATCAATCACGATGGTCTTGAAGGTGCCGGCGTGGAGAGAGGCAAGTGGCACCGCCGCTCGGAAGAAAAGTGACAATCCATGCAGCAGGTGAAATTTCTTGTTCATTACGCAGTCTCCGAATCGAGAAAGAGAACAAAGGTAACTGCAGTTGGAATCCGCGCAGCCTCGCCATTCACGACCAAGCTACTCAAATTCGCCCCATATACAAGTTATCCCGAGCCAAAATCATCGAAAAACCGGTCGGCTGCGTGGCGGCATGTTTTCTCATCGCTGGCTCGGCGTCAATCGTCATCAGGGTTCCGACACCACGACGCCATCGTACCGATGGCCCATGGTGCGGTGAATTTCGGGGTCCACGTCAAAGGTCACAAACTGCACCGAACTGTCGCACCGCGCCATGTTGAAACCGGATTGGTGGGCGCTGCCGAACTTCAACTCACCATTGCCTTCGGAATTGCCTGGATGGTCGGCTTCGAGTGTCAACGGCCGATTGAGTGAGCGTACTTTGGAAGTGATGCGTAGCGTATCCGCGTTATTGCCGGAAAATGCTGGCTCATTGTCACCATCATCCAGTCCCGTGCTGTAGTGGTCGGTGGACATGTATTTTTCACCGACCATGTAGGTCTTGGAGGTTCCATCCTTGATGTTGCGAAAACTAATTTCGGATCGCCCGAAGACGACTCCCGTTTCCTTTCGCTCCCCCGAAAAGCACTGAATAAATTCGAGCCGAAATTCTGCAACGAACCAGCGACGGCCGCTTCGTAGGTGACGTATGGCCAGCGGATAGCCGAACATCTCCGGCAGGATCATATCCCAGCGCAGGCCGCATAGTCGCTCTTGCTGCAAGCGGCGAAACGGCTGGCATACGGCGAACTGTCAAATGGCTGCTGGCAGCCGGATCGTCGCTGGCCGAGCGGCGACTCGGACAAGTCATACCCGCGAAGGGTGATTCGACACGCTGCCTGGTAGCGAGGGTTGCGGGCCGACCCCGTGCAACCTTGCCAGGATGCATGCAGAACGGTCTCCTCCATATCGGCGACTGGTGTACGTCCACCCACCAGGCTGGTCCGCTTTCCAAACCCGTAATCCGGATAGCCAGAGCCAAGGCCAACTTCCCAACCGTCGCTGGGCAAATGAGCTGAAGCGCTTTCGTGGTTATGGAACGACAACAAATCTAAGCGAGTTGATTGCGCGCATGGAGATGCGGCGAGAAGCCTGCGCGCGGCCTGGAGCCGGCGACGGGACGGCTACCAGGATGCCGATGATGGCGATCACGACCAGCAGTTCGACCAGGGTGAACGCGCGAGCCATTTGCTCTCTGGCAATCCGCGGGTGATGGCAGCCCTCCCGCGCGAGCCGCGGGAAAGCGACTTCAGATTGGGTGGCCGGGCCGCACTGTCCACCTGGTCGAGTCGTCGTCAACCGAATTTGCCGCTAGTTTACCCGTCGGACCCCGTCGAGACGGCAACCGAACGGGTCGAACGGAGCCAGCCCAATCCGCTTTCCCGGGGATCGCTCCGCGGGAGGTGACACGGCTTTCGGCGCGGCACGCCGAACGTCCTACGTGGCCTGCGTGATCTTCGTGGTTTCCCGCAAACGGCATGACTACGCAAAATCTCCCTCCCCCGCCTGAAGGTGATTTGATGGAGCATGAACCAAGGCCAAATTGCCATCTCTCGCTGCGCAAGCTGGCGATTCACGGTGCCTGGGGAGAGTGGCATTCATCAACCAATGGCTTGGACAACGCCACGGATCGTGAGCGACATCCTGAGCAGCGATGGCGCCCGCGCTGCCCCGGATCGCATGGTTGGCATTCGGACACCCATTACAAACGGAAATCTACTCCCGTTCACCGATTCTGGACACCGTGATGATCGCCCGGAAACGGCCTTTGACGCCGGAGCGACGTTTCACGAGTGGGTCATCTGAACGACTGCTTTCTTTCCTCCCCAACCGATTTTGGGACCTACGCCTACACCTGGCCGGTTGGTCTCGAAGTGGAGAGATCGTTGCACATGAGTGGCGAAAGTCGCTATGCGCCATTCGGAGGCGAAACGCCTTCCGCACTGCACCCCTCGGTGAAAGCGCCGATGCATTGAGCGAGAGATGGAGCGGTTGCATATCGACTATCTCGATGCGCGCAATTACAATCAGGACGTCATCCAACGCTGGATCGACGACGGTACCTACGACGAGATTAGCAAGCGACTGGGTTATCGATTCGAACTGAAGTCGGCGGATTTACCGATGGCTGCGCAGCTGACTCCGTGGCAGTGGTAATCGCTCCATCAAATCAAACCGCAGGCGCATCGGGGGAGGTGGGGGAGGGGAGCACCGCGAGCGACGTCCCATATCCTTCCGCTGGCGGAACAACCAGGGACACGGGTCCGTTGTGACCAGCGATATTCACCTGCCTTGGCAAACCGGTTAGAGTGGCGGCACAGGCCAAGGGAGCCATTCTTCGCCACAGCGATGGCCTGAGGAAGAGGGGATCGACCGGGACCGAATTTTTCCAGCCAGCATGCCTGCGGCCGATCGACTACATTACGTCGACCGGCCGCTGCCAATTCACGGACAGAAAGTACCATCACCGGCCTTAACGCTAGCGGGAGCGCCACCCATGAAATACTATGAACTCCGCTGGAGCCTGACTCTTATCGTCTTACTGGTACAGGCCTCCGTCGGTTTCAGCGAGGAGACTGCGGACACAAGCGGCCCCAGCCGGAAGAAGGGGTTTTGCACGGGTGTGGACGAGGACGGTAAATGGCTGGAAAAGATCGAAGCGCTGCATGCGAGATGGTTCTACTGCTGGGGCGCCAAGAAACCGGAACAAACGCCAGCCGAGTATGAGTTGTTCCGATGATCTGGGGCGGCATCGGGAAACAAGCCCAACCGACACTGGATCGCCTACAAGCGGCTGGCAAAAAAGGCGAAATTCGTCATCTTTTGGGTTTCAACGAGCCCGACCAGCACAATCAAAGCAATCTCTCGGTCGAGGAAGCGTTGAACATGTGGCCGAAACTGATGCAGACAGACTTGCCACTGGGCAGTCCTGGTTGTGTTCACCCGGATCGGCAGTGGATGATCGATTTTATGAGCGGTGTGCAGAAACGCGAGTTGCGAGTGGACTATGTCTGCGTACACACCTACGGCCCACCAAATGCAAGCGGCTTGGTCAATCGGCTGCGCGAAGGTGCACGAGATGTTCGGCCGCCCAATCTGGATCACCGAGTTGGCCGTGGGCGATTGGCAGGCGAAAGACGTGAAGGAAAATAAACACAGTCCTGAAATCGTCGCCAAATTCATGCGGGAATTGCTCCCCAAACTGGAGCAACTGGATTTCGTTCACCGCTATGCCTGGTTCTCCGCGAAACCAGACAGTAAAGCTCTGGGAACGTCGGCGTTGTTCACGAGCGATGGCTCCCTGACCGAACTGGGACGCATTTACAGCGAGTTTTAGGCCTTGTCACGAAATGAAACCACCCTTCCGAGCCAACGTTGTCGAGGTCCGATCGTTGGCAAAATCAGCCGTTATCGCCTTTCCTTTCGCGAGAAGTCAGCAAGTGGTGCGCGTTGTTTCGCTGCTGCTTCTTTCGGCGGGCGCACTTCCCTGGGCTGAGCCCCAGGTAGTGGCGCAAACCTCGATCAGCGGAGCTGAGCAGCGTGAAGGCGGCGAAGCCTTCCATTTAGTATGGTCCGATGAATTCAATGAGGAAGGCGACCTCGACCCGAAGAAATGGACATTTGAGCGCGGTTTTGTCCGCAATCAGGAACTCCAGTGGTATCAGCCCGAAAACGCCTCATGTGAAGGCGGATTGCTGATCATCGAGGCCCGACGTGAACGGGTGAGTAACTCGGATTTCGCCGCGAACAGAGCAGATTGGCGGCGGGAACCGTCGTCACGCCGATTACACTTCAGCCTGCGTGACCACGCGCAGGACTACACAGTTGGAAGTTTGCCCGGATTGAAGTGCGTGCCCGCATCGACGCTCGTGAGGGACTCTGGCCTGCCATCTGGACCGTTGGGATTCGGGACGCTGGCCGGCGTCCGGGGAGATCGACATGATGGAATTCTACGAGGGGCAGTTGCTCAGCCAATGCCTGTTGGTCCAGCGGTGTCGGCTGGGAGCCGATATGGGACTCGGTGAAGAAGCCGTTGAATGATCTTGGAGACACCGATTGGGCGTCGCACTTTCATACCTGGCGGATGGACTGGAATGAGCAACGCATTAAGCTGTTCGTCGACGATCGTCTGCTGAACACGATCGATGTGAGCCAGACGGTGGGCAGAAAGCCGCAGGTCAGTCCGTTCCGGCAGCCACACCATTTAATGTTGAACCTGGCAGTCGGCGGAACCCGTGGTGGCGACCCAGGAGCAACCGTGTTTCCCGCGAGGTTCGAAGTTGATTACGTCCGCGTGTTCCAGCGCTAAGTGCCATGGGTTTCGTCGACCTTACGGTTAACGAAGCCTTCTCATCATTCCCAGCAGGGCGAATCCAACAAACATGAGCATGACGCTCGCGGGCTCCGGCACGGCACGCATGTCGTCGGCACTCCGGAACTTGTTGGTATTCCAGAGATTAAAGTCGGACACATCGGTGAACCCGTCGGCATTGAAATCACCCTTCGTCCATTGCGCGGTCGTTGTGAATTTGTGCGCTTTCCAAAGATTGAAATCCGAGACGTCGACAACGCCGTCAAGATTCGCATCGCCCACAAGGTAGGGATTGCCTGACGCGAGATTCGCCGCGCCAGCCTGGCTCAACCACAGCGGTAATATCGTTCTCATCCACAGCACCGTCGCCGGTCAAGTCGAAGAGCGCCGGGTTCGTCGCGGACACGACTTCCATCACCAGCAGATCGATGTCCTGGCCGTCGATCACTCCGTTCATGTCAAAGTCGGGCGTAACACTTGAAATCACTTCCAGCACTCCGGTCACGAGCAAGCTACTGGTACTCCAGGCAAGATCGCCGGCCAGCGATGGCAGCTGGATGTTGCTGAACGAGCCGGCGAAGACCGCGGCATCGAAAATTTGGAAGGTGTCGCCTGGCAACGGATCGGATCCGACGAGTGAGATCTGGAGGTCACCGCCGGCCGTAAAGGTACCAGCCACGGTCAATAGGTCGTTACCGAGGCCGGGAAAAAGGTCCATTTCCAGCGTCGAGCCAGCATTTGCGTGAAGTCGCCGTTGACATGAAGCGTGGCGGGGCCGACGACTTGGGTGGGGTCGAGCAGCGCCTGGTGATTCTGGGTCACCTCGGCTTCGCCGAAAGCGAGGTCATTGTAATATCTGGCCGCAGCAATTTCGCCGTGGTAATCGACGGGCGTCGCAGTTCCCGCCGCACCCGAAGCCGGTCCCCCCGAGACCGGTGACGTTACCCCCCGCCCAGTCATCAATCAGTACGCCTGTTTGCGAACCGACGAAGACGTTGTCGACATAAAGCTCCAATCGAGTCGTTCGGCAAGTCATCGTCCGTGCCGACCAGGTCAATTACGCCGACCGCATGGTGCCAACCTGGAGTCAACTGGGTGGACAGACTTATAGCGGATCGCCGTCCCCGTCGACGTTGAATGACAACAAATTATCCGATAGCAGAGAACGAAACTCCTCGGACGGCACCAGCCTCAAAGAGGACTTGGTCGGGGCCTGCCGTTGTATCCGAGACGTGAAAAACGACCTCGAAAGTCGCATCCTGTCTGCTGCGTTGCGGGCTCTGCAGTTCGAAGTAGCCGTTCAGCCCGGAAGCCGATCCCGTTGACGCAATGTCGTAGGCGCGAGCAATCCGCGGAAAAGCGGCGTCGGAGACCGCCATCGGGGAAGCATTCGACGAGAACGCGAGTGTCGGCAGTACCCGGAGACGCGGCGTTCGTCCACGTCGCGTCGCCGGCCATATCCTGAGCGGCGTCAAAATTCAGTTGGAGTCCTGTCGAAACGATCGAGGGGACCGTTGCCACATCGCCGATGCGAACGATGGAATGATCCGACGCGAGGTTGCCGGTAATCACGCGAATCCCGAGGGCCGTGAGGTCGAGCCGTTCGGTAACGATGGAGGGAACCGTCCATCCGGCCCGCTGATTGCCAGTTCCTGGCCGTAGAGCATATATCCCGCTGGCGAAATCGGTGACGTCCAGCGTGCCGCCGGATTGCGACGCGAATCGCGAGGCGTTGTTCAAGGCAGCCGTTTCGGAAAGTTTCAACCTGCCCTGTTTGACGACGGTGTCACCTTCGTACGTATTGGTCGCAGTTAGATACAGCGTGCCCGTCCCCTCCTTGATGATCCCGCCGCCACCGCCACCCATGGGCGCAGCCAACGGACCCGTGGCAAAGAGCACACCGTCTCCTGAGAAAATCGTTGATTGGTAACGCGTCGCACTGGACGACAGCACGTGACTACCATCGGCGATTACGTTGGCCTTCACGTACCACCTCGCAGTTCCACGGTTCTGGTTGAGCGTCAACCCCGGTACGATCGGGAGGCGAGCCCCAGACTCAAGGTTGCCGCCCGCATCGAGTCGGAGCAGGCCGCCACCGGAAAAAGTCGTGTTTTGCTCAAGCTGCAGCGTACCGCCTGAGACATGAATCTCGCCGTCATTCGCGACGTTGACGTCATTCCAAGGGATCTGGTTCGACCCCGTCTTGCTAAGCGTTGCTCCGGACCGTACGCGAACCCAACCCTGGTTACGCGACATGCCAGTCCGCGACGCCAGAAATCTGGCTGGTGCTCTTCCAAAGCGTCGAGAAAACGAATCGCATCCGCTTGCGCAGGGCCGCTGTTGGTGATCTCACCGCCTTTGAGATAAAAGGTATCGTTGCCCTGGCTCATTCCGTTGATGTCGAACGTGTCTCCACTACCGATCGTCCCCACGTACGGATCGCCAACAATGGTCGGTGCCAAGGGATTGCCTTCGATCAACGTCGGAATCGCTGAACCAGTTGTAGAAGGCAAATTTTTCGACGTAGCTTCGGCTTTCCAGCCCCGGAATCACGTGCTCCAGAAAGATCTTATTCGCGGCGCGGATTTCCTCGTCGGTGTAGTTGTCGCCCCAATCGTGAATGGCAAACTCCGTCAGCCAGATCGGGCGTCCGTACGTGCTGTGATAGGAATCGACGCGATTGAGCAATTGGTTGGCAGCGCCTGACCGGATTGTTGGGGTTGTCCACTCCGTACCAATGGAAGGCGATCGCATCGACTTGCAGTCCTTGATTGTCGACTTCCGTCATGAAATCGGCGAGCCACTGTTGCCCTGCCGCGTTGTCGGAAACAGCCGGGCTCACCAAGTTCGATACCCGTTCCCGAAAATCCGTCCTGCAGCGTCTGCCACTTGGAGATGGCGGTCGCGACCGACATGTTGGCCTGGTTGGAACTGTCGGGCTCGTTGAATCCCAAGACGTGGGTCGTGTCGCCGTAGCCTATCACCTGGTTGATGTTGGCTGTGTGTGACCGATCCTCCTCCCCAGAACATGGGAACAAAATTGGCGTCGTAATTACCCGAGGGTTTCGTCAGCCCCCAGCGATAGAACCAACCGACATTGGTGGCTCCCAGTTCCGTGTCGGTCGGTGTCGTGTCGGCCCAGCCGCGTTTGGGGTTGTCGGCATGACTGCTGGATCGGCCCACACAGGACGAACCAGAGACCGGCAACACCGATGCGACAGTTACCGGCGGACGGCGGTTTCAGGGGCTTGACTCAGTCTGCTCGAAGAAAACAAGCTCACGGCTGAAAATCCACCTAAACGATCGGAAAGATATGTGTTTACGGGCGAGAGCTTCGTTATAGCGCTCCGAGCAGCGGATTGTCAGGCTCGCACAGGTCAATTTTTCCAACTGCCAAGCTCCGGGAATGCTGGCTCGGAGAGATGCTGCTTCCATTCGCTCACGACGTTCCTGCAGGTCCTCAACCGTTTGCGGTCGCTGGCCGGCGAGGTTGTCTGATTCGCTCGGCATCGGTTTCCAGGTCAAAGAGCTGCCAATCGTCCATCTGCGTCACGATCAGCTTCGACGCACCGCGACGCACCGCGAAGATCTCTTTGGCATACCAGCGCCAACAAAGCTGCTCGTGCGGCGTGGTACTATTTTGACCCGACAGATAGGGCAGCAGGTCGACGCCGTCGAGCGGCCGCTGCGTGGAAATGGACGCCTCCGCCTGTGCGGCAATCGTGGCCATGATGTCGAGGGAGATGACCGGCTCGATCGTAGTCGATGCCCGCAGGAATGGTACCTGTCCATCGGGCCGCAAACGGCACGCGAATTCCTCCCTCGAACGGGCTGCCCTTGCCGCCTCTCAGCGGATCGTTGATGGAACCGTTCGCCGAAGGTGTTTTGCCGATCGGGCCACCGTTGTCCGACAAAAAGAAGATCAATGTGTCATCGGCGATCGCCCGCTCCTCCAATTTGGCAAGAATTCTCCCCACACCGTCATCCACAGCACTCACCATGGCCGCATACGTCCGGCGACGTTTGTCCGCAATATGACGAAAGCGGTCGAGATATTTCGGCGTGGCTTGCAGCGGGGTGTGTGGAGCGTTGTAGGCCAGAGTACAAGAAAAATGGCTGGTTGCCCTGGCGATCGACAAAAGCAACCGCCTCGTCACTCAGTTCGTCGGTCAGGTATGCGTGAGTCTGAACGCGCTCTTCGTTGCGAAGCAGTTTGGTCCTATACCAGTCCCATTGTTTTTTCACCTCGGAGAGGTCATTGAGCGTCAGGTTCTCCGGGAAAGTAGTCATGCCCGCCGGACAGAAAGCCAAAAAACTCGTCAAAACCGCGGGCGAGCGGTCGCAGTGTCGAGTGAGTACCCAAATGCCATTTGCCGATGGCCATGCTCGTATAGCCAACGGACTTGAGAATCTCAGCAATCGTTTTCTCTTCCAGCGGCAGGCCTGCTTGAGGGTTGCTGGGATCGATGGTCGGATTCACGGAAAATCCAAAGCGATCCTGGTAACGACCCGTCATGAGTCCGGCCCGGCTGGGACCGCATACCGAATAGGTCACATAGCCGTTCGTAAAGCGAACTCCCTGCTGCAGCGATCGAGTCGATGTGCGGTGTGGGGATGTCCTGGCAGCCGTTGAAGCCCACATCCGCATAGCCAAGGTCATCGGCGAGGATAATAATGAAATTGGGCGGCCGGGTGTGGTCAGGCTCGTCGCCGCGAGCCGGCGTCTCAGCCCCTGTCACGAGTGCTGCGGTTGCCGCCAGCATCGAGACCCATATTTCTCGCCAACCTCCCGGGGCGACGCCCCGGCGGCGGCCGCGAAATGCGACTGACGCCAACGAATGGTGGAATTCATCCGAATTCAACTCCCTACGGTCCACGGGCACCTGTCGCCGCACCCAGCAACAGCGAGGAATGGCAAGAAATCTAACGATGATTTCTAAAAAATGAGCCGAAAACGATCAGCATGCGACCTAACCCATTATCCTGTTTGACTTTGCATTCCGTCCGCCACACAAAGATATTTCGCTTTTTCACCGTTAGATTCTTGCGACTCGCCAACTAATTCTTTGCAGCATTTGCTGCCATCGCCGAGCGGTGCGTGGATTCCTGGTGTCAGACAGCGTGCGGATTCCATGACGGGCGATTCCAAGAACGATCAGTTTCTCGCATTGCTGGCCGAGCATGAAG
This sequence comes from uncultured Planctomycetaceae bacterium, assembly GCA_963700865.1. Classification (GTDB taxonomy): domain Bacteria; phylum Planctomycetota; class Planctomycetia; order Pirellulales; family Pirellulaceae; genus CAVOGJ01. The sequence goes on from CAVOZC010000001.1 coordinate 681,312, forward strand.
CGCAGATCTTCGGCTTCATCTATGCCTTGGTCTGCCATCGTCAAGATGCGGAAGATTTGATGCAGCAAACGACGATGACCATGTGGAAGCACTTTGATCAATTCGAAATCGGCACCAATTTTTCCGCCTGGGCATGCCGCATTGCGAAGAACCGCGCGTTGAACTTCTTTCAGACTCGGGATCGCAGGCGTGTGTTCACGACGGAGATGATCGAGTTGCTGGAACAGACCGAAGCGGCTCGCCCTCCCGAAGAGCGACTGGCACGTCGCAGCGCCTTGCGGTATTGCCTGGAGAAGTTGAGTCAGAAGGATCGATCCCTGAGTCGAGCAGTGTTACGCGGCCGGTGCGACCATCAAGTCCGTCGCTGAATCGATCGGGCGACCGGCAGCGGGCGTCTACAACTCGTTGAGCCGGATTCGTCGGACGCTTTTCAAATGCGTTGAGTCCAGATTGGTTCGAGAGGGATGAACATGGAAGATCGCATCGCAATTCTCCGACGACACGCAGTTGCTCGCGATCTGCGAGGCGGTTGCCTTGGGCAAGCGACCGACCGGCAGATCGCCGAACTTGAGCAGACGGATGCGTGACGAGCCGGCAGTCGCCAAGACTTACCTTGACTACGCGGCATTACATGCCGACTTGTTGCAGATCACCAGTGCACAGCACGGCCGTCACATCGTGCCGAGCACGCTGCGGACTCATCGATCCGTAGCGAACGAGTCGGCCGCTCCGGGTCGCGAATGTGGGCGTGGATCGGCGGTGGCAGCCGTGCTGCTGGTCGGCATCACTGCCACGCCTTGGAGGTCGAGCGACGAGAATCGTGCCAACCTGACGAGCGGTGAAGTCCTTCCGGAAATCGACGGAATGGCCGTGATCAGCGATATCGAAGACGTCGTGTGGTCGGAAGGGGCTCACGTCTTTCAGGAGGGCCAACTTCTGCAAAGCAAGACTGGCTGGCCATCGAATCGGGACACTTGGAGATCGAGTTCGGCCAAGGTGCTGTCGTGGTCTTGGAAGGACCGGCTCGTTTTGCCGCACGATCCACGTCGGTGGGGGAATTGCAGTTTGGCAAGCTGGCAGCCGTTGTGCCGCCGTGGGCTGAGGGATTTCGAGTTGATACGTCAACCTTGACCGTCGTGGACCGAGGAACGAAGTTTGAGCTGGAAGTCACTCGAGATCATCAAGTCGACGTCGCGGTCACCAAGGGAGAAGTCGAGCTACTTCAAGGCGGTAGCGTCTTGCCCTACCGAGCAAGCGGCGACTCGATTGACCGAAGGTCAGGCGGTCCGAGCGAACGGTGATCGCCTGGAATCGATCACCGCCGAGAAATCCTGCGGATGCTTTCTGACAAATTACCGTTCCGACCAGACCATACGCAGGTCGAGGTCGTGGCGAAGTATCGTCGGGATTTTGTCGACGGAACGTCCAACCAGCCACGTACTAGCGGGCGGTGGCATTACTTCACCAATAGCTGGACACCGATTGGTGAAGCAGAAGGTTATTCGGAGTTGCTGTGGGACACGAAACGCAGAGTTTACGATCCCAACGGTGACCGGGCGACCTCGCAGGAGTCGACTTGTACGCGGCCAATCTCTCTTACCGGGGTGGGCACCCCGGCGCGGGAAGAGATCAGACGAAAGACGATCTGGATCATTACGTCATTGCGGCCTACGACGTGCCCTGGACGGCGGTTATCGGATCGAGTCGGGCTGGCTGGTTCGCCGTGAATCACGCGAGGATATTGCCAATCAAGCGGTTGACTTGATCGTCCATGTCAACGAGAATGCACCCATCTTTCGCGAAACCTGTAATCGAGACGGTTTGGTGAAATTCTGTTGTCCGCTCGGGTCGCTGCGGCAAGGTGATCGTGTCTACGTCGCCGTTGGTCCGCACGGAGTCGATTTTAACGATCGCTTTGAATGGGATTTTGCCATCGTTCGGCAGATCGATCCCCGGGAATTAACGACCACTTCGACAACGACAGAAGAACAGCCAGTTACCGAAAACTCCGACCTGATAGAGTCAGGCCGGTTAACTCGCAGCAATCGGAGGCACGCCATGCTCAGTGGGAACCTCATGGAAGAATTCAAAAGCATTCCTTTGCAGGCAACCGGCAGCGATTCGCTTCCTCGTGGCTTTACCTTGGTGGAACTGCTGGTGGTGATTGCCATCATCGGCATCCTGGTCGCGTTGCTGTTGCCGGCCGTGCAAACGGCCCGCGAGGCGGCACGAAGAGTGCAATGTCAGAACAACCTGAACCAGTTGGGCCTGGCGGTGAATCTGTACGTCAGTGCTCACGGAGACCAGTTGCCTGCGGGAAACGTCTCGGTGTGCGATGACGACACTCGTCGATGTGCTCGGTCCAGTTGGACCTGGTCGATCATGCCGTTCATCGAACTGGACGCGATGCATGAGCAGTATGACGATACGCTGCCGAATAGCTACCGAGCTCCTGCCAACATGCAGGCTGATTACGCAGCTGCTGAGTGAGTTCATCTGTCCCTCGGATACGTTCGCCACACAACCGCTTGCCACGCCAGGCGAGACAGGGCCCGCGGCGGCCGCTGGCTTCACGGGTTTGGCCGCCAGCTCCTACAAAGGAGTGGCCGGCGCTTTGGTGGTCAATCCGGATAACGGGATTCCCGTCTGGCGAGACCGTGCACATGGTGGGCGGTCCAGTAGCTTGAGGCGCTGAGAGAAGTATGCGGGTTACCGCGGTCCCTTGCATACCGTCGCCACTTTCTCTGGATACAGCATTAACCAACCAAGCTCCGGCAGATACAAAGATGGCACGACGAAGACGTTTCTGATCGGCGAGTACTTCACGCGCACCAGTCCCGAACTGAAAGCGGTGTGGGGATCACCGTGGCGCTATCACAACAAGGGGCACGTCCATCAGGAGTCGATCTATCGCGTTCCTGATTTCGACTATTGTGCAGCAAACAGTAGCGACGCGTTCATTTGTCGGCGGGCGTTCGCCAGCCCGCATCCGGGTGTGATGCATGTTTGCGATGTGCGGAGGTTCGGTGCAAACGATCAGTGAGGATATCGACGGGGAGATTTACTTCGATTACGGTTCCATTGCCAGTCGGGGTGCCGGCATTCCAACCCGCGATGACGATCCACCGCGATAGCGAAATCGTCATGTTCATAGCACAGGGAAATCGGGGGATTTGCGATTGTTCGTGCAAACGAAGTTTCCGGTCTGTCTTCAGCCAGTTGCTTTGACCGTGGGGATGCTCGCGGTCGTGGCAGGTTGCAATAGGAGCCCCTACGAGATTGCGCCGGTTTCGGGTGTGGTGACGCTGGACGGTAAGCCGCTGGCAGCCGCGAGGGTGCGGTTCGAACCGCGGGCCACAGGCGATGCACATGGACGCGGGTCCCGGTTCGATGGGAGTCACGGACAGCGAGGGCCGCTACGAACTGGAAACCATCAAGCGAGACAAGGGCGCGGTGGTGGGAACACACATCGTTCGCATCGGCACGCGCCAGACACGTCTGGATCCGAATAATCTGGACCGACTTGAAGTGCTGGCCAAAGAAGTCGTGCCGATGCAATACAACACGAACACGCAGTTGACTTTTGAGGTGCCGTCGGGAGGTACGTCCGAAGCCAATTTTGACTTGAGCGGAAAAGGGCGAAAGATCCAATGAGCGCTCACGCAAGCCGACGGAGCCAGCGAATTTCGAGAGCTTCCGATGCATCGAATTGTTTGACTTGAACCGGAAACGTGCAATTACCGTGACAGTGCGGTAGACAAGCCGTTTCTGGTCGCTTCGGTTCAAGAGGTCTGAACGTCGCTTGCTGTCACCGTTCAAGTCTGTCGTGCTTTCTTGTGGGAGGTGTTCTAATGAAAGAGTTGTCTCGTGTGGATCGGCAGCTTGCTGGCAGTTGTTGTTTCTTTGACTTCAGCCCGCTTTCGTTCAGGCAGGCATCATTATCGCACTGCTGCCTTCTGGTGGCAACACCGACACCCCTGGTGGCATTACCGATTTCTTCGGCAATCAAAACGGGGTCGCCGACGCGGGCGATGCATCCGGCTTGCTGTTTGACGAAGCGCGGACCGGAGGTGGTGACACGCCACAATGACTTCCGTGTTCAATCCGGCGCGGTCACTCGTGGGTGACAGTGGCACCAATTCCAACTGGGCCGCCGGTCTTCCGACGGGAACGGCAGGGGGTACCATTAATTTTACGGGATTGGGATTTGCGCTCGGCGGTGATGCTGAACAACAACACCGCAACTCAAGTTTCGTTGAATATTGTGTATCTGGGAGCAGATGGAAATGTGGGAGGGACCGATGACGAAGTTGTTGGTTCTGTAACTGACAACTTGAACTACACTGGAGCCGGTGAGTACGCCTGGCCTTTCGACAATCCATTGCCGTTTGCGTGGGATGGCTTGAACAACCGATTCCGATTTGAGATTTCCGGCGACGACGGATTTCTGAGATTCAAACAACGACCCGTAGGTGAGTCTCCTTCCGGACAAGGCGGTATTGTGTTGAGCGTCGGCTGGGAATTTCGTCCCTGAGCCGGCGTCCGCGACGCTGGTCCTCCTGGGTTTGATCGGCGCTGGATCGATGCGTCGACGCAGCTGAATTCAGCAGGTTCATGGGACTGTCGAGTTGAGCTCGGCAGGTCTTTGGCTGCCGGTGGAGCAAGTAGAGGCAATAGGAATTCAATCGGCAAGAGACGCCGCTGACCAACCTGCCCCACGACGCCGCTGACAACGCAGCATCGCCGGGGCGGCCGTCCGCTGAGCGTTGGGCACAACAGCGACGTCCGGGCTGGAACCCTGCTTGCTGGAGCTGATGAATATCCTTCGTGTTGCGAAACCTGAGATGACGTTCTCGCCGTCGCCGACATCCAGATTGCTGCTGGCAGCCGCCGTCGTGCCGTTGGCACTGCTTGCTCCCCGGCAGGCAGCTTCCCAGTCGAATGTCGTCGTCATCATCTCGGATGATGCGGGCTGGGCGGACTATGGGTTCATGCGGAATGCCGACCCGCGTGCCAACCCGGGCAATGCGGGAGCGGTCCCCACGCCCAATCTGGATGCGCTGGCAGCCCGAGGCGTGACCTTCACCAACGCGTACACGGCGCTCCGTGTGCAGCCTCTCGCGGGCCATGATCACCACGGGGCAGTACGGTACGCGGTTCGGTTACGGACTGAATATCTCGGCGACGATCGACGCCGATCAATCACGGCGGCCACCGTCCAGGGATTGCCCACGGAAGTGACGACGATCTGGGAGCGGATGCAGGGGGCCGGGTACGACACGGCGGCGGTCGGCAAATGGCATCTGGGCGAACACGCCAACGGCGGCGGGTTGCTGGGCAATCGACCCGAGAACCAGGGGATCGAGTTCTTTCAGGGCCTGTGGAGTGGATCGCGCGATTACATCGTCGGCAGCGTCACCGGCAGCGGGCAACTGCGCGAGACGATCTCTGACGGTGCCGGGGGGATCACTTCCAACACGGTGATCGAGAGCAATTACAGCGGCCAATACGTTACCGACGTCTTTGGCGACCAGTCGGCCGACTACATCCGAAACCAGGCGGCAGGCGGTCCCTTCTTTCTCTATTCGTCCTTCACCGCGCCCCACACGCCGATGCAGGCGACCGCATCCGATCTGGCGTTCATCGATTCGCTCGGCGAGCCCGCCTTCACCGGCAATCGCCGGACCTACGCCGCCATGCAATACGCGATGGACCGCAACGTGGGCAAGATCATGGCGGCACTGGAGGATCCCGCCGGAGACGGAACTGGTGCCGGTAACGACAGCGACAGCATCCTCGATGATACGCTGATTATCTTTATGAACGATAACGGCGGTGACTGTTGCGATGTGGGTCCAAATGCCAGCGACAACGGCGACCTCCGCAACGGCAAGGGCAGCCAGTTTGAGGGCGGCTTGCGGGTGCCGATGATCATCGCCGGCGCCGGCGTCAACGCCTCCGCCGCGGGTACGGTTTCGACGGACCTTGTCCATTCGGTCGACATTGTCCCCACGGCTCTGATCGGAGCGGCGGGCGGTTCCTTCGGCGCCGGCGACGTCATCGATGGCGTGAATCTATTGCCCTACATCAACGGCACGGCGAACGCGCCACACAACGACTTGTTCATTAGTCGCTATTCCAATCAGCAGTCGGCGGTCCGGATGGGCAAGTGGAAGTACATGTACCAGGACAGGCAACGGCTACCAGCTCTACGATCTCGATGCCGATATTGGCGAGTCGAATAACGTCGCCGGTAATCCCGCCAACGCCGCCACCGTCCAGCAGATGCACCAGTTGCTCGCCAGCTACCAGGTGCAGATGGACAAGCCGCGACACGACAATCAGGCGGACGACACGAATCAGTTCGACCACTTTCGTTTCCGCGAGGACAATTTCGCAGCGGCGGCTTTTTCGACCGCGAATGCCTGGACCAACGGCGACACGGGCAGCGGCATCTTTACCGCTTCCTGGCGGGACGGCTACGCCAACAACGAGCTGACATTCCGCACGAAACCCGAGCGGCGACTACACCGTCACCAACGATCTGAACTCCGCTGGCGGATTTGCCTACATGGTCAACAAGATCAACCTCGATCAGCCAGGCCGCGCCGCTGACGACGGCCCGCACGGCGACGATCAATGGCCAGCCCGTCATGATGCCCAAGCATCTCGACGGCCACGGCCCGGTCATCAACCTCGACGCCTCCGACGCGATGGCCGAGACATTCACCTTCAACGTCGATCACGATATCGAGATCTACGACGATCTCACGATCCAGGGCGACGGCAATCAGAAGTTCGCGATCAACGGCCAGACTTCGCGAATTTCGGCCAGGTCGCAACGTGACGAAGACGGGCACGAGCGAAGTGACCTTGGGTGGCGGCGTTGATATTTCCGGCAACCTCGACGTGCAAAACGGAAAAGTGGCGTTTACCAACGGTCAGGTCCGCGGCCACGTGCGCGCGCGGACCGGCACGAGCCTGATCGTCGGTGGAACGGGTTTCAACGAACAGGGTCCCGTCGACCCGGCGCCGGAGATCGTCACGACGGGTCTAAGCCTTGCATTACGACGCGGCCTTGGACATCAGCGGAGATGCGTTGTGGACCGAGGCGGGCGGCAGTGGGAACAACTTCAGCTTCGCCGGCAACGCGACACGCGGTTGCTGATCAGCGATCCCGCGTTTCCAGGGATCACCAAGGCCTACAACATTCCCGACGTCGGGTAAGGCCTCCGGTCTGAATGACTACTTCGAGGGAATGGATCATCGGCCCAACGGAGTAGAGAAGATGCCACGTTTGAGGTGTGGTTCCACGTCTCCGATACATCAGCCGGAGGCGAACAGGTCATCTTCGAGGGGGGGGCTACTGCGAGGCGTTTCGCTGACACTCAATAACGATGTCGTCAAGTTCAACGTCGATGGCGACGGCTCGCTGCTGACCCTTTCCGACACGGTCGGCACCGGCTGGCATCAGGCCGTGGGAGTCATTGACTTGGTGGGAACGAGCGACGATCTTGTCGAACGATTCCATGTCGTTGTACGTCGACAACACGTTGGTCGGTACCTATAACAACGTACTGATCGACGACTGGGCGGGCGGAAACATTGCAGGAATCGGCGGCGACGCAGGGGGGACCGCCGGCGGTTCGCCGATTGATTACCACGACAATGTCGCGATCGTACGTTACTACAACGACTTCCTCTTCGGTGCTGCCGAAGTCGATCAGAACTTTCAGGTCGCTCTGTTCGACCCGGGCATGGGGTCGGTCGTGCCGACGCTGCTCTCGGTCGACGGCGACTATACTCAGGAGGCTGGTGCTACGCTCCAAATTGATTTGCTCGACGTGTCTACGTACGACGCGGTCGAAATCACTGGCACGGCGACGCTTGACGGAATTCTCGAAGTGAGCGGCATCCCCGGATTTGCCCCCTCGGTGGGTGACTCTTACACGGTTCTCACCGCGTTGGGCGGCATCACCGGGCAGTTTGCCACGGTGGATATGCCGCCAGTGGCTGGCATCCGTTGGCAGGTCCAGTACGCGACAACAGCCGTCGTCATCAATGCTTTCAGGCGTCGCCGACTTACGCGGCAGCAGTTCAACTTCGAACAGGAAGCGTCCGCCGTACCCGAGCCGTCCACTGGTTTCACTTTGGCCTGGGTCACTTTGCTTGCCGGCTGTCTGCAGGGACGCGTCGGACGGCATGTCGGGTCGGAAGACTTCCGTTAGCGGTGCGGGTTCGCTCTCAATGCAATCGGTAATCAGGCATGATGTTCGCTAAGCTGAGACATCGGAAAGCAATGTCCTTAAGTCACCAACTTTGAGATCCAGAGGAAGATAATGATGCCGAAAACAACGAGCGTAATACTGTTGCTGGCGGCCCTGCTGGTTTGCGTTAGCCAGACTCAAGCACAGGTGACGCCTGGTGCCGTCTATGAGTTCGACGCTTCGCTTGACACGGGTGGCGATGCGGTTTGGGACAATACGGGGTCCTTCGGCTTTGAGACGATGACATTCGTGACGGGGACTCCGACGGCGACGCAGGTGTCAGACGGCACACTGAATCTATTTGCCTTTGGTGATCCCGCAGATGGCGTATCAAATGCTTACGAGCAAAGCTTTGGCGGTTCGCAGCTTCAGCAGGCAGGATGCCACTTTCGAAGTGTGGTTTAAGCCAGCGGACCTGACCACCGCCAATCAGATCATCTGGGAAACGGGTGGCAGCGGTGCCGGCACGATGCTCACTCTGTCGAACAGCAATCTTGAATTTCTTGTCAACCCTGTCGGCGCTGTTCCCGACCTGACGTTGGCCACGACGTTGTCCGACACCAACTGGCATCAGTTTGTGGGCGTCATCAACAACACGTTTGACGGCACGGCCAATGACACGATCGACCTTTATCTGAATGGTTCGCTCGTGAGTTCCTCGGCCACGGCGAACATCAACGACTGGGCGGGAGGCAACCAGGGCGGACTGGGGAATTTCGGCGGCGCGACTTTCCCCACGGGCGGTCAGGTGACTGCTGGCAGCGAGGTCGATTTTGCCGGCGACCTGCACCTTTATCGCTATTACAATTCCGCACTCACGTCCGACTCAGATATTCAACAACTACGATGTGATCGTCAACCCGCCGTCCCAATGGAACGTGGACGCCGGCGGCAACTGGAGCAACGGCAGCAATTGGAACGGAGCGGTACCGGGCGTTGGCGGACAGGTTGGCCGGGGGGTCATATTTGGCTCCGTCGATTACGACTCCGGCGACGGTGACTTTGGACGTTGCCGTCGACTTGGGTTACGTGAGCTTCGACAATGACGAACAGTTACACGATTGCGGCGGGTGCGGGTTCTCTCACCCTGTCGGGTTCCGCTCAGGTCATTGCCGAGGGTACTCACGAAATCTCGGCGAACATCCTCGGCTCCGCGGGACTGACCAAGACCGGGCTCCGGCACCGCGATGCTGTCTGGTCAAAACACATTCACCGGCACGGTCAGTCTGCGGCAGGGAGTACTCTCGGTGGAGGCAAACAGCGGCTTGGGGAACGCAGCCAATGCCATTGAAATCAATGGCGGGCAGCTTCAAATCACCGGCACCACATTCAATACGCTGAATCGCAGCATCACCATGGCGGGTAGCGGTTCGATTGACGTCGCCGACGCCAACTCACAGCGTCAATGTCACGGGCGCGTTAAGCACGGGGACGGGCACCACGCTCAACAAACGGGGTGCCGGCGCGTTGACGCTGTCGAATGCCGGCAGCTTCGAAGGGAATATTGGCGTTTTCGATGGAACACTGAGGGTGACTTCACGCCAGCGGTCTGGGCACAACCACTGGCACGACAATCGTCCAGGGGGGCACGCAGACCGGCGTTGCTGGAATTGGCTGGCGGCGTTACCGTCACGGGCGAGACCTTGAGATCTGGGCGGACGCGAATTCGCGGCGGCAACTGCCCCGGCCCTCTCCAGCGCCGGAAACGCCACCTGGGCTGGCAACATCGAAGGCACCGGCGGCGGCGAACTTCTACAACATCGAGTCGCAGGCGGGACTGCTCACGATCACCGGTGACATCACCGCCCCCGACGGATTCGACCGCAGTATACCATCCGCTGACGGGTGCCGGCAATGGCCGAATTACCGGAGCGATTCTTGACCCGACGGCGTCAACACGTTTTTCGACAACATTAACGTGCTTAAAGAGGGCGCTGGTACCTGGACCATTGCCACGGCTTCGGGCACTCTTAGACGACTACCATAGGGGCACGACGACCATCGCCGAGGGCCGACTCGCGGTCACTTCTGGCGTCGGCGACGTGGGCGAGCTGGCCAGTTCAGAAATCACGGTTCAGTCGGGTGCCGTATTTGATGTGAGCGACTTCGGAACCTACAGCCTCCAGGTGGGACAGCGAATTGGCGGGTCGGGCACCATTGACGGCGGTGGCTCCACAACTTCGGGTCTTCGATGACAACAGCGTTAGCCCCGGAGACTCCGTCGGCACGCTGTCCGTCTCTGGCAATCTCAGAATGTCGACCTTTAACAACATCTCCTACCGGTTCGCTCAATTACGAATTGTCGGGTTCTATTGCCGGAGCAAACGACGTGGTGGCGGTCTCCGGCAACCTGACCATGGATCGCAGCGCGGCCTCGAACCAGTTCGCAGTGAACGTGACTCCTGTCGACAATGCCCTGGCGACCGGAAGTTACCCGCTGATCACCTACGGTGGGTCCTTGAGCGGTACTGCGACCGGGTCCAACTTCACCACCAGGGTACTGGATGTTGACGGTAACCCGATGGCCATCCGACAATCCGTCGCGGTCGACACCGTCCGGAACGGCAGGACAGGTCGAATTGGACGTCATGGGCGCCGCGGGCAACCTCACCTGGAGGGGTACCGCCAACAGCAACTGGGACGTCGACGACGGCTCCGGCAGCGTGGGCTCGGCCAATTGGACGGGTTCGGGTACGCGCTTCCTGCAACTGGACAACGTCACGTTCAATGACACGGCTGCCAACAGGAATGTGACGATCAATCAAAACGTGCAGCCCGGTACGGTGTCGATCAACACCAACAGCACGTACACCTTTCACGGAACGGGCGGGCTTCGGGGAGGCGCCAGCGTGGCCGTCAGCGGCAGCGGCACGGTCAAGCTCAATAACTCCGGCAACGATTACACCGGTGACACGACCGTCGCTGCCGGCTCCAGGCTCGAGATCGCAACGGCATCGACCGGTTCGATCGTCAACAGCGGTACCATCTCCATCGGTGGAGTCGGTGTGTCGGGTGCTCCGATTGTCACTTGCCGGCTTGGAATTGAACTACGACGCGGCGCAGGACAGGCCGGGAGACAGCGTCTGGAACGACGTTCAGCCCAGCGGCGGGTCGAAGTCAACTTGAATTTTGCCAATGGCAATGCCTCGACCGGTGCCGGTCAACGATGCCACGTTCCAGAATCTGTCCGCTGCTTACACGATGAGCATCACCGGTGCTGCGACTGCTCCCGGTTCGGAGAACAATTACATCGGGTCCCGCTCGATGAACAGCGGCACGTTTGAGGTCGTGTTTAACGTGAGCAACACGGCCGCCGGCAACGAGCAGGTGCTGATGGATATCGGTGCCGACCGTGGTGTGTCGTTGGTGCTGGATGGCAGTACGTTGAAGGCCGGCGTGAATGGCGATGCCACCAACACGACGGGTTTCACCAGCAACTCTCAGCACTGGCTGGCACCAGGCCGTCGTGGTGATCGGTGCCACCAACCCACCCAACGGTGTGGATGATTCATTCGCACTCTACGTCGACAATGTGCTGGTGGGTTCCTTCGACACGGTCGATATCGACCAATACGCGGGTTCGAACAACTGGGGTATCGGCGGCGGTCCCGGCGCAGCAGGTCAAGGACCCCACCAACGGAACGAATCAAAACCTCGCCAACCCAATGGACTATCACGGCGAGATTGCGATCTTCCGGTACTACCAGGCGGAGTTTGACGCCAGTGACGTCGATCAGAATTACCAGGCGCTGCTCGATCCCACCAGATTCGTCGGTCCTGCCGTGCTGAACGTCAACGGCGACTTCACGCAGAATGCCGGCTCGACGCTGGAAATGGATCTTTATGCCGGCATCGGCAACGACCTGTTGACCGTGACGGGTACGTTCACGGCCGGCGGTGACCTCGATATCTCGCTCGTGGGACCCGACCCGGTGCTGGGCGAGACATTCCAGATTTTCGATGCCGCGGCCTTCGCCGGCTCGTTCAGCAACATCAATCTGCCAGCGCTGGCCAGCGATCTCGCCTGGAGCACCAACAATTTGCTCGTGACGGGTGTGCTGGAGGTAATTTCGAGTATAAATCCCGACTTTGACATGAATGGCTTGATCAATGGTCAAGACATCGATCTGCTGGTGATGGAGGTGGTTGCCATGACGAACACGGCGCTCTTCGATTTGACGGGTGACGGCGTTGTCAACGGCGACGATGTCACCGAATGGTTGAGCCTGGCTGGCGCTGCAAATCTTCCGTCGGGCAACCCTTACCTTGTGGGCGATGCCAATCTGGATGGTGTGGTCGATGTGTCTGATTTCAACCAGTGGAACTCCAACAAATTCGGAATGACCGCGCAGTGGACCAGGGGCGATTTCAACGCCGACGGGTTCACGGATGTGTCCGACTTTAACCTCTGGAACGCGAACAAGTTCAAGAGCTCCGCTGGAATGCGTCCCGTGCCAGAACCCGGCTCGCTCGTGCTCATCTCCTTCGGTCTGGCCCTGCTGGGACTGGCGAGGAGACGCCGTTGACGGCAAACTGATCGTACGAGTACTTGTATGGAGCAGTGGTTGAGTTTACTCCGCTTGATAGCCCTGAGACACGATGCGATCGAGCCTGCTTGATAGCTCATGGGCGAGTTCCGGATGGCCGGCTGCCACGTTGGTCCTTTCACCTGGATCTGACTCCAGATTGTACAACTGGACTGCGCGCATGAATCCTCCTTCTATGTGTTTGTCGGGTAACCAGTTGGGGAGCTTCTTATCGCTGGGCACGGGCGCAATGTACTTCCACGGGCCGCGACGGAGGCTGAGCGTGCCGACCGATTCCTCAATCAGATCCTCCCGCCCCGTCGTGACGCGGCCTGTCAACGTGCCGAGCATATCGAGACTGTCCTCCGCTTCTTTGTCGGCCAGCTCAACACCGAGCAGGCTGGCAAATGAGGCGTAGAAGTCCAACTGGGAAACGAGGGCATTGCTCTCCAAGGGCCTGACGGTCGCGGGCCACGACAAGATCATCGGTACGCGTGTGCCCGCCTCGTACGCACTGTACTTTCCACCGCGAAATGGACCACCCGGTTTGTGGTCACCCAATTTCTCGAGAGCCTGATCCTCGTAGCCATCCGTGAGCACGGGCCCGTTGTCGCTCGTGAACAGAATAATCGTGTTTTCGGCCAATCCCAACTCCTCCAGCTCCGACACGATTTCACCAGTCACCCAATCGACCTGCGCGATGGCATCGCCTCTGGGGCCCATGTTGCTCACGCCCTGAAACCTGGGCTGCGGCAAGCGGGGCACGTGAATGTCGTGAAAGGAATAGAAAAGAAAAAACGGCCTATCCCGGTTGGCGTTGATAAATTCCTTCGCCTTCGAAGTGAACACGTCGGGAAATTCCTCATCCACCCATTCGGCGGATTTCCCGCCCGCCATGAAACCAATGCGGCTAACACCGTTGACGATGGTACCGCTGTGTTGGCGATCCGCCTGAATCCTGAGTAGATTCGGGTTTTCTAATCCCGTGGGCCGTTGCCCGACCCTTTGTTTGTAACTAACAGAGAGTGGGTCAACAGGATCAAGGCCCACCACCCGATGATCTTCCAGGTACACGGTTGGTACACGATCGCCGGTTGCCGGCAGTAGAAAGGAATAGTCGAAGCCAAGTTCCAACGGTCCAGGCTTTACGGAGCCATTCCAATCCAGATTTCCCAATCCCAGTCCCAGATGCCATTTGCCGACGACGGCGGTGCGGTAGCCTGCCCGCTTGAACAAAGACGCCATCGTCGGTGAACCAGGCAGGATCAACAGCGGTGCGTCTCCCGGCAGGATTTCGGCGCGACTTCGAAAACCATGGCGGCCGGTCAACAACGCGTACCGCGACGGGGTACACGTCGCCGCCGCGCGTATGGGCATCCGTGAAACGAATCCCGTTCCTCGCCAGTGCGTCGATTTCCGGCGTTGCCACGCCCACGGCTCCGTAGCTGCCAATATCGGCATATCCAAGATCGTCCACGTAAAGAATGACCACGTTGGGTTGGCTCCCGGCGGACGGGCAGACTGCCAGCGACAGCGCAACGGCAACATTGACCATCCAGGAAAGTACACGCTGCATGCCTGAGAACTCCAGCAGCCTTTGCGTCACGCCTTGTCCCATCGCAGGCTCCGTTCATCGTTTGGTCATCGGGTTAACCGGAAACGCCCTATCATAGCCAAGCCTTGCGGTTTCATGGCGGCGGGAACTTGCCAACCGGATCGCCTGGCGACTTGGTCATCATGCTCACCCCGGCGGCGATGTCGATCGAAAATTCTCCGCGCCGAGGGCCACGCCAACTCCGGCCTGCGGGACACCCACCGGCGGTCCCGTCGAGTCTTCCTGCCGTCTCGCGGAAGGCGGTTTTCTGGGCCAAAAAGGCAAGCAGGCGAACAAGTTACGACAATTCAAGAAAATTCGAGAGAAACAGTTTCCGCAACGGTCAGGGCTGGTTATACTGAGCGGGTAGTCTAGGTAAGGCTGGTGTCACCGCTTGACGCCTTCCGCCGCTAGGCTCGTCGCGGCATCCAGCAGGTTGAGTTTCGTGGTTTCCCTCTCTTATTACGGAGTGCAAGTCGAATGATATTGAAAAAGAGTCTGAACCTTGTCGTGGTGGCAAGCTGCTTTCTTGCCCTGTCGTCCGTGGCCCATACGGCCTCGGCCCAACTTCTCAATCCAAGCTTCGAAGCACCAGACGCGTCGGCAGGGGACGTCCCTGGAACCGCCGACTGGGGTACCTTCAACAACGTATTCACCACCCGGCAGGAAGCGCGTACCGGTCTGCAGTCGCTCAAGACCTTTGGCCCGTTTTTTCAGACGGGTGGCTCCGGTGCAGTCCAGGCACTGCCGGCGACCGCCGGTCAAGTCTGGCAGGGTGAGATCTACGCACTCAACGCGAGTTCTGATCCGATCGATAACATGGACTTTGGTGTCTACAAGATCGAGTTCCTCGATGTGAACAACGTGCTTGTCGATTGCGGAGACGGTCCAGGCTCGCCCATCGCTGGCTGCAACGTGTACGAGTCCAACGCGATCGATGGCATCGCACCCATGGATCAGTGGCAACTGCTGGGTGTCGGCGGCGTGGCCCCCGCCGGAACAGTTTCCGCTCAGGCCGTGATCGTCAAGGTCGACTTGGATGGCGTAAATGGCGGCTCGATTTTCTGGGATGACGCGTCGTTGCGCGTGGTTCCCGAGCCGGCCTCGATCGGACTGCTCGGCCTCGGTGGACTGGCCCTGCTCTTCCGCCGTCGTCGCGCCTAAGGTAGCGACGGACCTTTGAAATTCTCTGACGGGCGCTCGAAGTGATCGAGCGCCCGCTTTTTATGCGCCGCTGTGATGGCGGCGGATCGCGGAAACAGTCGAGTAGAGGAGGGTCGCGAAAGCGGCCCTCCTCTACTCGAGTGAGAAACAACTGCCGGCAAGCAAGGGACTCCGCATGGTTCGATGACTGCCCGAGGCGAGCGCCTACGGCTGACGACGATTGGGTGGTCCTGTGCCGGTGTGTCAGCTGCCCATCAGCGTCCATGAGCCCGCATCAACGGTTCACAAGACAACCCCTTTTGCGGCAGCGCGCGGCCGTAATCTGCGTACTTCGCTTGGCGACGGCGGCTGGCTTGTTTTCTCACCGAGGCGCGGAGCCACGGAGACCGGTTGGCAACGAGCTGGCGGCATTCGCACCCTCTGCGATCTCTGTGGCTCCGTGAGAAACAACTGCCGGCAAGCAAGGGACTCCCCATGGTTCGGTGACTGCCCGAGGCGAGCGGGCTGACGACGATTGGGTGGTCCTGTGCCGATGTGTCAGCTGCCCATCAGCGTCCATGAGCCCGCATCAACGGTTCACAAATTGCGCAGCGCTGCCGTAATCTGCGTACTTCGCTTGGCGACGGCGGCTGGCTTGTTTTCTCACAGAGGCGCGGAGCCACGGAGACCGGTTGGCAACGAGCTGGCGGCATTGGCACCCTCTGCGATCTCTGTGGCTCCGTGAGAAACAACTGCCGGCAAGCAAGGGACTCCCCATGGTTCGGTGAGAGGCGAGCGGGGACGAAACGGAAAAACGACCCCTTTTGCATCCCGTAATCTGCGTACTTCGCTTGGCGACGGCGGCTGGCTTGTTTTCTCACAGAGGCGCGGAGCCACGGAGACCGGTTGGCAACGAGCCGGCGGCGTTGGCACCCTCTGCGATCTCTGTGGCTCCGTGAGAAACAACTGCCGGCAAGCAAGGGACTCTCCATGGTTCGGTGGAAGAAGCGGGGACGATTGGTCCATTGCTGCCGTAATCTGCGTACTTCGCTTGGCGACGGCGGCTGGCTTGTTTTCTCACAGAGGCGCGGAGCCACAGAGACCGGTTGGCAACGAGCTGGCGGCATTGGCACCCTCTGCGATCTCTGTGGCTCCGTGAGAAACAAATGCCGGCAAGCAAGGGACTCCCCATGGTTCGGTGACTGCCCGAGGCGAGCGGGCTGACGACGATTGGGTGGTCCTGTGCCGGTGTGTCAGCTGCCCATCAGCGTCCATGAGCCCGCATCAACGGTTCACAAAACGACCCCTTTTGCGGCAGCGCGCGGCCGTAATCTGCGTACTTCGCTTGGCGACGGCGGCTGGCTTGTATTCTCACCGAGGCGCGGAGCCACGGAGACCGGTTGGCAACGAGCTGGCGGCATTCGCACCCTCTGCGATCTCTGTGGCTCCGGTGCGCCTGGCTTCGCCTGGGCGGCACCGGAGGAACAGAGGCCACAGTGAATCTCCGTGTCCTCCGTGCCTCTGTGTTTCCAATCAGCCTGGAGCGCCAACTTCCCTGGCGAATTTGTGGTGCGGAACAAGGACACACACCGTCGCTGTTACACTGTGCCCTCGGAGTGCTTGGTGGCTAGTCACGGAGACCGGAAGGGCATGTGGCCCGATTCGTCAGCGCGGATGCCTTGCCACCGAGCCCTCAGCGCCCACGGAGAACGGGGTTTGTCGCCGACCGCACGTTCATAAGCGCTGAGGAACGCGCTGGAACACTTCGATCGTTGCCCGGCATTCCCCTGCCTCCCCGCAGCCGAGGACGGCTACGCTACCGGGGCCCTCCCCAATGTGCGGGGAGGGCGTCCTCAGCAGCACCCTAGCGCTTCCGCAATACCCATCCGCAACCCAGCAACGCCCACACCAGCAGGCCCCAAGTCGCCGGCTCGGGTACGGCCGCCGCACTCCCCGCGCCTTGGAACTTGTTTCCATTCCAGACATTGAAGTCCGACACGTCGACCAAGCCATCGGCGTTAAAGTCGGCACGGCACCAGGCCGCACCACTGGAGAACTTATTGTTATTCCAGACATTGAAGTCCGAAACATCGGCCACACCGTCCAAGTTCGCGTCGCCAGCCAGAAAGGGACGGCCTCCCGTCGCCGCCGGATTGTTGGCTCCACCCACCGCCAACCAACCGCTGGTGGCGTCGTTCAGGTCGGCCAACGTGATGGCGCTGTCGCCATTCATGTCGAAGGCCAGATCATTGCTGCTCGCGGCGATGGCGGCCACCAGTTGATCCACGTCCGCACAATCCCAGTTGCCGTCTCCGTTGAAGTCTCCTAGCCCACCGCTCGCCACCACATTCAGCAGCAACGCATTGGCCCGGGGTAGCAGTTGCCATCCCAACCCTCCCGCCAGCGTGGGTAAGTCCAGATCCGCGAACAGACCGCTGATGCCGCCGCCTGCCGTGACAAGGGTGAACGAATCGCCCAATTGCGGCGGGTAGGCACCACCGCCCAGATCGACCAAGTCGATACTCAGCGTACCATCCAGTTGTACCGTGCCGTCGACGAGCAATTGGTCGTACTGGGCACCCGTCGAGTTATCGGTACCGCCGATTTCCAGCGTCAGCGTGTTGGCTGCGCCAAGCGCGACATTCCCCTCGAACGACACCACGGCCGGGCTATCTCCCGGGTGGTAGCCACCTTGGAAGTTGGCCATGCCGGGACCGAAGAAGTTGCCCGCACCGCTCACCGGGCCGTTGAAATCCACGGCCCCAACTACCGTGACGGTCGAGCCGGCCGGCGTCGTCACCTGGCCATTCACATCAGCATTGGTCAGTACCAGATCAGCGTGATTCACCAAGCCGGCCCCCGTCGTGATGGTGCCGCTACTGGAGATCAGCCCCTCATTGATCACCTGTTGACCCACATTCAGGTGTTGGTTCGGACTCAGGACGAGCTGATCGCCGAAGAGTCCAGCGGGGGCCACCGCCAGATTTGCGCCTGTCATGGCGAATGTGCCGGCGTCCCAATCCAGTTTCGAGACATCGGCGATCGCCCCAACCGAGAAGGTCCCTCCGTCTAAGCGCAGGTCTGCATCCAGCGAAGTGGTTCCAGCCACTTCTAATGTCATTCCGTGATTTAGCGTGGGATTCGCGTTGAAGATGTCACGCACGAGGCCCGTATCCAATACCCGATTGCCGCTGATTGCCAACTTACCACCGGAGAATTCAAAGCTGCTGCCCGCCGCTCGTGTGAGTGCGTTCAGCCTCAAGGTTCCCGAGGAGAGGGTTAACGTTCCACTGGGGTTGATCACGACCGAGCCCAGCGACACGTCCGCCTCACCCCCTTGGATGTTCATCGTCGCGGTGCCACCGGTTCCGCCCGCTAACGATTTCCCCGAGACGTAAAGCGATTTGCCGTCGCGAAGCGTCAGCAGCCCCCCCTCGTTCAGATTCACCGTTCCGTTCGAGCCCGGTTCCCGAGCCACGTTCACATCATCCGTTGTCATGGTTCCGCCGTCGGCGAGCGTGAGTGTCCCGATCGAACCGGAATTGCGACCAACATTGGTCGCGTCCCCCGACACCGAGAGGCTCGACCCCGCACCCGAGACCACCACCGTGCCTCGTCCGCTGCTCAAACCGGAGATGTCGAGCTGGCTCGTGAGCGTGAACAAGCCGCCATCCAGCACGCGCAAGGTGCCGGGACCGGCATCCCCAATCACAGCGGTCGAGCTCACGGAGATGCTGGAACCAGCACCTATGATCTCCACCAGGCCATGGCTCGCGGTCCCATCATCGGCAACATAGAGACTGCTCGAATTGGTCACGGTGCCACCGTTCTCCACGCGCAGCGTCGCCGGCGCGGCTGCCGATCCCCCTAAGTTGCCCACTCGCAGACGACCGCCTCCGTGGGTCCAGGTGGCGTTGTCCACCGTCACTACGGCTCCATCCGCACCCGCGCTATCACCGATGGCGCGAAGACCGTTGGTCGTGAGCAGCGCGGCGTTGCTGACGTCCACGGTCGCCGCACGATCTTCTCCGAAACGGCTGGTCCCGTTGACGGTCAGCGACGAGCCAGGGCCGTCCACAAGGATCGAGGCGTCTTCATCATTCGCCACGCTACCCAAACGGAGCGGACCGGTGGTGGCCGCTCCGCTATTCGTGATATTGACATGACCGGCACCTCGATAACCGACAAACAAATCGGCTCCCGTGGCGTCCCATGACGATCCCGCTCCGTCAACGTTCACGGTGCCTGTGCTAACTCCCGCGACATCCCCAAATCCGAGAACGCCGCCGGAGGCGGTAAGTGCTCCGCCATTCTCCACGTTGACCGTGCCATTCCCCCCCGGCCCCGCACCACCAATTTCCGACCGCTTGTTGGCCGTTACCGCGGATCCCGCGCCGGTGATCGTCAGCGTACCGGTGCCGTTGTCCACTTGACCGACCAACAGATTTCCCGTGACGTTCTCCGTCGTATTCAAGTTCACCTGTGCGCCTCCGGAGACCGTCGCTGTTCCGATACCCTGGTTACCGACACTCAAAAATCCAAGATTCGCCGTCGTACCCGCGCCGTCGATCGTGGCCACACCCGACGAGCCGGCCTGATTGCCGATCACCATATGGCGGCCGAAAACCGTGGAACCTCCGTCGAGCAATAGTGAGCCATTTCCTCGATTTGCAATGAACATTTCATCGTCGGTGCCACCGTTCCCAAAGTTGAGGCTTGAGCCGCCGGTAATCACGAGCCGATTGTCCTCCGTGTTCCCGTTCCCAAGAGAAACGAAGACGTCATTGGCAACGCTGACGCTGGAACCGTTTTGAATGGTCATCTGTCCGCGTCCAAAGCGACCTACGATCAGGTCTTGAAAGGCACCGTTGATGGACAGTGTTGAGTCATCGAAGACCGCGGTGCCCACACTGCCTGCGGACTCGCCCAAGATAAACTGGCCGCCCGTGCTGACCTGGCTGCCATTCACGGCGGTGAATGTCCCCGTGCCCCCGTTTCCGATCAAGACGCGATCACCCACCTCCACAATCCCGCCATCGATAGCGATCGTCCCCGTTGCCCCGGCGAGTTGTCCCGCAGTCAGGTCGCCGCCGCCAGTCGTTCTAATTTTCCCACCATTCGTCACGGTGATTTGGCCCGAGCCCGCCTCGCCAACGCGCATATCGAAAAGGTTGGTGACGAATTCACTACCCATGCCGTCCACGTTCACCGTCCCAGTAGAACCGGCGAACTGCGCTAACAAGGCGCTCGACATGTTCGATTTTCCTCCGCCGCTCATGTTCATGGTGCCGGTGCCATTCACGCCGATGCGACCAATGCTGAGCTGGTTGCTGGTGCCCAAGCGTGAGTTCGTGCCACTCACGTTGACCGTGCCGTTGCCGAGTGCCGTCTGCCCAAGGAAAAGACCGTAGTGGCTGACAAACGCTTCCGCTTCGACGTTCAAGGTCCCATCGGTGAGATCACCCACCGTAATGTCCCCCACGGTGGTGTTGATGCCGGCCATCCATTGCGTGTCAAGCCCCGTGGCGGTCAGGATGCCACCGTCGACCCAGGCATTACCACTTTCGAAGTTGCTGAGGGGGCCCCCCTCCATCCTGTAGCTGCCGCCCAGAAATCGCAGTTCGTTCGCTTGCGGGTCGCCTGAAAGGTTCAAGTCAAAGCTGTTGGCGTTGGCCCCAAAGGTCAAGTTGTCGGCCGCTATGGGCGACTGGCTGGGATCCCAATTGCCGGCGTTCTGAAAGAACGTTCCTCCGTTGCCCGTCCAATTCAGATCGGCGGCGGGCCCCGAAAGCGGGCTGATGATCAAGACGGAGGCCGCTCCCAGGCAGCGGGCCGTTTGCGAAAGCGTACGGAACAGGTTCATTGTTGTTCTCCTCAAATCGCGGGACATGCCGCCAGAACTACGGCTTGATCCCTTATTTGGAGAACGGGAGACTTGTTACACGGAAATCTCGTAAAATTGGCTGCGTCGTGGCTTCCGCGGCCATATATTCACTTCACAGGCGTCCTTTGCCCAAGCTGCGAGGGTAGACGAGCATGCGGCAGACGCCCCCGCAGGATCGAATGTCGCCCGACCAAACGCCACCCGCCGCCAGCCGGCTGAGCCGCATTGATACGCTGTGGAGCGTGGTCCGCCGAGCCCATGACGGGCGGCCCGATGCGGCCACGGCGGCCCAACAGCAGTTGCTGGATCTCTACGGCGGAGCCATTCGTCGCTATCTGCTGGCCGCACTCCGCAACCGAGAGGCGGCCGACGAGCTGTTCCAGGAATTTTCGCTGAAGTTTTTGCGCGGGGATTTCAAGCAAGTCACTCCCGAGCGAGGCCGCTTTCGCGCGTTTGTGAAAACGGTCCTCTATCGCATGGTGGCGCTCCATTTTCGCGAGCAAGGTCGACGGAAGGAGCATCCCCTGCCCCACCTTCCGGAGCAGGCGTTCGCTACGGAAACGCCATCGCTCGTCTTCGAGCAGCAATTCTTCGATGCCTGGCGCGAAGACCTGTTGGCCAAAACATGGCAGGCCCTGGCGGAATACGAGGCGACCGGAGGCGGCCCTTATCACACCGTGCTTCGGTTGCGGGTCGCGAATCCGGCACTCGACACGAAGGCGCTGGCGGAGCAAATCAGCCAGAAAATCGGCAAAGCCACGAGTTCCGGATCAGGACGCGTATTGGTCCATCGAGCGCGTGAGAAGTTCGCTTCACTGCTGATCGACATCATCGCCGAATCGCTGGAGGACACGACGCACGAGGCCATGGAGTCGGAGCTGATTGATCTGCAGCTGATCGACTACTGTCGCGATGCGCTGGCGGCGCGCGCGGAGCTCCGTAGCGTAGCCGTCCTCGGCTGCGAGGAGTGAACTCCGCTGCGGCAGCCACGATAGAACCCGCGCTGGCGGTGGAAATTCCCTGGCCATCGCCAAGCCGGCTCGGCCCAGCACGCCGCCGGGACGGCGACGCTACTTGAGCTCATCCAACCGCTGCTGCCATTGAGCCAGGTCTTTCGGTCTATGCCGGGCTTCGGCAAGCTTGATCAGTCGCTCGAGCGCTCGGCGAAGCAACATCTTGCGCGTCAACGCTGGCATCGTGTTGGCGACTCGATTCAGGTCTCGGTAGCCGTTTTGCAGTAGATCAACCGATTCTTCGATTCTCCCCAGCCTTAACAAAACCCCTCCGTACTGCGATTGGGCGTCGTATTTGCTCCAGCCTTCGTTTTCGACCACCATTGGTTTGCCCAGCATCTCTTCCAAAAGCTCTTTGGCATCTTCGTCTCGATCCGCCAATTCGTAGGCGTAGGCCAGGTCCCTCATTGAGTTCAACGTTTGGGGATGCTCTTCCCCGAGTGTGGCCTTGCGAAGCTGTAGCGTTTGCTCGTACAGACGTATCGCTTCTTCAAGCTGACCTGCCAATTGGTACGTGTAGGCCAGCTCGTTCGAATAGTGCAGCGTATCGTGGTGCTTGTCGCCAAGTTTCCCTTTACTGAGCTCAAGCAATTCTTTTCTTAGCGCCAGTGCTTCGTCCGTGCGACCCATTTGCCCGGACACAGCGGCAACGTTATCCATGTAAAAAAGCGTATCGGGATGATCGGCGCCCAGTTTGGCTTTACCCATCCGAAACGCTTGTTCGTAGAGTGGCAGCGCCATGTCCAATCGCCCTTGGTTTTGATACGCGACGCCCACACCGTTCATGACAATCAGCGTGTTAGGGTGGTCATCGCCGAATTTGACTCTACAACGCTGCAGTGTTTGCTCCTTGAGCGGCAGTGCCTCGTCCAGCCGACCTGCCGACTCATAGGCAGTTGCCAGGTTGTTCATCGCACCCAGTGTGAGCGGATGATCTTGGCCGAGATCGGCTTTGCAAACCTGCAGCACTTGTTCGTAGAGTTGCAGCGACTCTTGTACCCGGCCTCCGAGCTGATAGGCACGGGCCAGATTGTTCATTGCGGTAAGCGTTTGGGGGTGGTCCTCACCAAGATTGGTTTTGCTCAACCGCAGCGTTTGTTCCTTTAGCGCCAAAGCCTCATTCAACTGACCCACTGACTCGTAGGCCCGGGCCAGATTGTTGATGGCGATAAGCGTTTCAGGGTGGTTGTCGCCGAGTTGAGCCCTTCTTAGTCGCAGCGATCGTTCGTAGAGCGGCAACGCCTTGTCCAACTGACCCGTCGATTCGTACGCGGAGGCCAGGTCATTCATGGCGACAAGCGTGCTGGGATGTTCGTTGCCGAGTTGCGTTTTGCTCAGCCGGAGTGACTCTTCGGCCGCGGAAATGGCGGAATCGAATTCACCCAGCGACAAAAAACAAGTGGACAGTTTCTGCAACAGGACGATGCGGCCTTGGTCATCCAAAGCGGAGTTCTCGAGGCTCTCCAGGGACTTTAGCAATACATCCTTCGCGGTCATCGTGGCGTCGGAACCGGAGGTCGGATCGACCGCTTGAAACGCATCGGTGACGACCTTCAAGACATCCTCCGACCGTTTGGCCGAGAGAATGGCTTCCGCGCGTGATGCTTCGGCTTCCTGTGCGGCTCGGTTCGCCCGCACGGCAAA
Source organism: uncultured Planctomycetaceae bacterium (assembly GCA_963700865.1). Taxonomy (GTDB): domain Bacteria; phylum Planctomycetota; class Planctomycetia; order Pirellulales; family Pirellulaceae; genus CAVOGJ01. Next base: position 705,383 of record CAVOZC010000001.1, read on the forward strand.
CATGGTCGTGGCGGCGATGCCCGCCGTAAGCAGGACCATGAAAAGCCCCACCGTCCCCACCAACACGCGATGCTTGCGGATGAATTTGCGAAGGCGGTACCCGGTCGTCGGGGGACGCGCCTCGACCGCGTCGCCGGCCAGATAACGGTTGATGTCTTCAGCAAAATCGTGGGGAGTCGCGTAGCGACGCGTGCGGTCTTTCTCCAGCGACTTCATGATGATCCAATCGAGATCGCCGCGGAGGATCTGTTGCAATTTTGAGGGCGGCATGTTCCGCTGCTCGCTGATCGAACTCAGCTTCTCCGTGGAAGAACTTAATCGCTGGCTGGGACGTGGCGGGTCTTTTTCGCGGACAAGCTCCAGCAATTCAAGCACCGCGTGCTGGTGGACGGTTTCATCATCGAGCGGCGTGCTACCCGCCATTAACTCGTACAGCATCACTCCCAGCGAATAGATATCGGTCCGTGTGTCGATGTCGATGGCATCGGTCCGCGCCTGCTCGGGACTCATGTATTGCACCGTACCCACGATCTGTCCGAACTCGGTGTAGATTGTTTTGTCCGTCAGTTTGGTCTGGTGCTGCAACGCCTTGGCCAGACCAAAGTCGATCACCTTGGCCACCGCCTGGCCCTCGTGGACGTGCACCAGCACATTGGATGGCTTCAGGTCGCGATGAATAATCCCCTTTTGATGCGCATGCTGGATCGCATCGCAGACCGGCAGAAACAACTTCAGTCGCTCCTCCGGAGTGAGTCGATGGCGATCACAATACTTCGTGATCGGATCCCCCTGGACCAACTCCATCACAAAGTAGGGCGTGCCGCCATCCGCGGTACCCGCATCGAGGACCTTGGCGATATTCGGATGGTCCATCATCGACAGCGCCTGCCGCTCGGCCTCGAAGCGGCCGATGATCTGCTTATCGGCCCGGCCAGACTTAATCAGCTTGACCGCCACTCGCCGACGCACGGGTCGTTCTTGTTCGGCCAGCCACACCGCGCCCATCCCGCCCACGCCGATTTCCTGGAGCAATTTGTAGGGACCCAGCTGACGAGCCGACTCGGCCAACAAGGCGTCGAAGGCGTTTTCCGTTCCGGCGGTGGAATCGTGGGTCTTCGCCGTCGCGTCGGGCGATGGCGCTTCGGCATCGTACCGTGGGTCGTCCGGGCGCGGATCGTGGCTTGGGGGTTCGGTGGTCATGAGTTCTAATATACCTGCGACATCGCGCCCATGCGCTGGCATGCAATGCAACCGCCTCTGGACTTCGGGGCCGCGTGGGTGGCTTAGGCGTCCTCGGCTGCTTGGACGACGACTTTCTTGACCCTTGGTCGGGAGCAGCGCGAAACCGCATACGGACTCACCGGCCAAGGATCGCGGAGCGATCCACAACATTGTCGCTGACCGCTCCACAGTCACCATGATATATTCTTACCGGGCTCCCGGCAGCACAACCGCGGGTTGCCTACGATCACTGTGACACAATAGGATCCCTCGATGCAACTGCCACATAAACTTGTGCTCGTCACCGGTGCCTCGAGCGGAATTGGCGCGTCGACGGCACAGGCATTTGCCCTCCGCCAAGCCCACGTCTTGCTGCTAGCGCGACGTCGAGAACAACTGGAACAAGTCGCCGGTAACATTCGTCAGGCGGGAGGGCAAGCGTCCGTATTCGACGTCGATCTGGCTGACACCGAAGCCACCCTTCACTTGTGTGCCCACATCCAACAGTCGATGGGAACCCCGGATGTGATCGTCAATAACGCGGGCTCGGGCAGGTGGCGATTCTTGGAAGAAACCGAACCGAGTGCAGCCCAACAAATGATGGCTCTTCCCTATTTCGCGGCCTATACAGTGACCTATGCCTTCATGACGCACATGCTGGCTCGCCGCCGCGGACACATTGTGAACGTCACATCACCGGCTGCCTTTACGCCTTGGCCAGGTGCGACCGCCTACACGGTGGCTCGCTGGGCCATGCGAGGTTTTTCGGAGGCACTGCGAGTTGACCTGCGAGGAACTGGCGTCCGCTGCAGTCTGGTGACCTTTGGCGAGGTAACTTCTGAGTACTTTGAGAATAATCCCGACAGTCATGAGCGATTACCCCGCATCGCGCGGCTGTATCCAAAACTGACGCCCAAAGAGTGCGGTCGGACGATCGTTCGGGTGGTGGAGCGGGACTGGCAAGACGTGGCTCGACCACGCGTCCTCGCCCTGCATTTATGGCTCGCCCGCTTCGCACCCGGAATGTTTCGGTGGTCGATCAGCCAAACGGGATGGCAGCGGACTGGGACATAGCAATGATGCCGATCGAGACGTGTTCGGCCACTGCACCCGACACGGATCGCGGGGCGATCCACGACATTGTCGCTGTCCGCGGTCAGGATGCAGCCGTTTCGCACGCCAACGGGTGGCTCGTCAGCCACGGGCCCGGCGGGGTCTCCGCGGTTCCCGCTCGCCACGCGTGCTTGCCCGAGCCCGCGGGGCACGAGATCGACGTCGTCGAGACCGACGCCCCACATCGCTCGACCCTGCGGCGTTGCTTCCAGCCCCTGTTCGTGGGACCGGCGCGGATCGAGTCAGCAAGTACGTCGGTACGGCCGCCACCAGATCTGGAAGCGTTGGCAAGCTGCCTCGCACAAGCGGTGGGGGTCGCCATGACTTTGCGAACATCGCCGAGTCCGGAAGGTAGCACCGCAACATCACGCTAAAAGGCTCGGCAGGGACCGGCAGCCAATTCGACTCGTAGAGGGGACCTGGCGATTCGTGTTGCAAGTAGAGTTTCAACGAGCCATCCCGCTCATAGCGGAGCGACTCATTTTTCGTGCCCAACGAATAACGTTGCAGCTCATTCGGCGCAAAAAAATGGAACTGGTCATAGACGGTCAACGACCAGAAGCCAGCCACGGGGGGCAATTCGCCAGCCGCAAAACGAATGGTGTAATTGTGCGCTCCGTCGAGTTGTCGACCGGCGGCGTCATCATCCGCAGTCAGATATATGGCTTCCTCGGGCAAATGCACCAGCATGTACGCTTTAGCAACAGCAGTGCGACTGACATAGTCTCTCCCAAAGCGGGCTCCATTGAGCACGCCGGTCCAGCCACTTCCGAAATCGTGTCCCACGTTACGAAATTCAAACATCTGCTGTACGACCGATTCGTCCGCCGCAATCGCGGACTGCCGCAGAACCGACATGATGGCGGGGTCTTGCCGTCCCAGCTCGATCAACGTTCGCGCCTGGGAATAGAGGCCCTCTTCCCCTTCCAGCGGTGGGACTTCGTCCAGCACGACGGGCAATTGTTTCCAAAAGTGTTCCGGCTGGACCCAACGAAACTCGTCCTGTCCGCGCGGCGACGGCAGCGAGGGAACCGTTCGCCAGTCGATGGTTTTCATGTCGCCTGTGAATTCGCCGACCGGGTACGCCATGATCTCGTTGAGTAACGGTTGAATGGCTGCGTGGTCCTCGGGCGAATCGTCCAGAAAAACTCGCGGCAAAATGATTGCGTATCGCGTCGGGGACTGATAGACGTGCAGGATCCCATCTGGCACGTCCCCCTCCCAACCGGGACCAACGATGAGATAGTGGCCCGCGGCTGACATCAAGCGCTTCCCGGGCGAACCAAAGACATCGCTGCGTTGATCGAGCAACTGGATCGACCAATAGCGAGTCCCAAAGTCAGGCACTTGAAATACCACAGGACTCAATCCCAGGTCGCAAAAGCCAATGCCATACGCGACATCCTGATTTGGGCATACAATGAAGCGTTGTTCGGCGCCGATGTAATCCGTCTGCATCCTTAAACGATTGACCGGTGAACGAAAGCTCCGACCACGACTGCCCCTGCCGAGCCATTCGGCCAAAGAAGCGCCCAGCGGTTGCTGACCCAGACTCGCCAGGGTCTCGGCACTGACAAAAGCCGCCCGACGGTTGTGTAGATTGACCATCGGGTAAGCCCAGACGTAGAGCGACTTCGCCGTTTGAACCAGTTCGTCCTCGCTGGCGTCCTCCGGCCCGTATGTTGGCAACACGGCTGGCTGCGCCAACAAGGGAGACGCTGAGCATGCGGAAAGCATTCCCAGTAAGAGGAACACCCATCGCCAATGAGCTTGGGAAGCGGCGCTTGGAGGTTCGAGACAACGCATGAGCGTGGGACGCTCCTTCAGCATTTCCAGGGTCACAGATTCCATCCACGTCACGAACCGCCGCTTTCACGACATGCGAGACAAGTCCCCTACCGGACGCGCCCAACAACGGTCCCTTGCCCGGACGGAAACGAGCAGCCGCAACTTGCATTTTACCACAAATGGTGCCAAGAGCACAAAGTCAACGGAATTGCCTGTTTCCGTGGGGAAGATAGTCGCTGACCGCTCCGCGGTCAGAACGCATCGTGCGCGCATGCAACGACGAGGTCACGGCAGAACCGCTATCGGCGGGATACGGATCGCGGAGCGATCCTCAACACAACGCATGCGATGCCGCGCAACCCGCCGGACCATGGCACCTTGGAAAGGGCCACAGCGGCGAAGCAGCGCCGCACTCCGCAACAAAAGACACCGGCGACCGCTTCGGGTACAATCCGGCTCAGGCGGCTGATTATGCGTTACGGGCTACCCCAGCCGCAATTCGCGAAGCGCGCTACAATCCCGATCCCACGCGTCCGTTCCATCAAGTGATTCGCATGCTTTCCCACGTTGTCATCCAGGATGTCGAAGTCCGCGACATTCGTTTTCCGACCTCTCATGATCTCGACGGTTCGGACGCGATGCATCGCGATCCGGATTATTCAGCGGCCTATGTCACGCTACTTACCAATCAACCGGGATTGCTCGGCCATGGTCTGACATTCACCGTTGGCCGTGGTAATGAAATCTGTGTGGCGATGGCCAAGTCCCTGGCCTATTTGATCCGGGGCCAATCGCTCGAATCGATCGCCGCCGACATGGCCGGATTCTGGAGATCGTTGACGAGTGAGTCCCAATTGCGCTGGCTGGGACCCGAAAAGGGTGTCATCCATCTGGCGACCGCCGCCCTGGTGAACTCAGTCTGGGACCTGTACGCCAAGGCCGTCGACAAACCTCTCTGGAAGTTGCTCGTTGACCTGACGCCCGAAGAATTCGCGGCTTGTATCGACTTTCGTTATCTGACCGATGTCCTGACGCCGGAGGAGGCACTCGACATCCTGCGCACAAACCAGCCGACGGTGGGCGAGCGGGAAGCCCACATGTACGAGCGCGGCTTTCCCGCCTATACGACGTCCGCGGGCTGGCTGGGCTATTCGGATGAAAAGATTCGGCAACTTTGTCGAGCCGGCTTGGCTAACGGCTGGAACCATTTCAAGATCAAGGTCGGCAATGATATCGAAGATGATTGTCGACGAGCCGCGATCATACGCGAGGAGATCGGGCCTCAGCGTTACCTGATGATGGATGCCAACCAGCGGTGGGACGTAGGACAGGCTATCGATCACATGCGCCGGCTGGCCGCCTTCGATCCGTGGTGGATCGAAGAGCCGACATCGCCGGACGACGTATTGGGACACGCGGCGATCGCCAAGGCGATCGCGCCCGTCTCGGTGGCAACGGGCGAGATGTGCCAGAATCGAGTCATGTTTAAACAGTTCATGCAGGCAGGCGGACTGCAGATTTGCCAGATCGACAGCTGCCGTCTTGGAGGCGTCAACGAAATTCTGGCGGTCCTGCTGATGGCGAAGAAATTTGATATTCCGGTCTGCCCCCACGCAGGTGGCGTGGGACTGTGTGAATATGTAAATCACTTGATCATGGTCGATTACATACGCATTGCGGCAAGTCTGGAAAATCGGATTGCCGAATACGTCGATCATTTGCACGAACATTTTGTACATCCGGTAGTGATTCGTGATGCGGCCTATCTGCCGCCCACCGCGGCCGGCTACAGCATTACCATGAAGGAGACTTCACTGGACAAGTTTGAATTTCCACAGGGACCCGTCTGGAAAAAAGAGAGGGAGGTGGCCCGATGAGTGGGCGACTGTCGGGCAAGACCATGGTCATTACCGCGGCCGGCCAGGGGATTGGGCGAGCCTCCGCGATCGCGTGTGCCGCGGCAGGGGCGACGGTGGTGGCGACCGATATCAATGAAGCGACACTGCAGTCACTACGAAGCGAAAACGATCGCCTGCAGACGCGACGACTGGACGTTACGGATCGCGTTGCGATCCAGGAATTCGCTCAGGAACTGGGCCCGATCGATGTGCTTTTCAACTGCGCTGGCTACGTGCATCAAGGCACGATCCTGGACTGTTCACCCGCCGACTGGGAGCGCTCATTCGCCATCAACGTGACATCGATGTACGACATGATTCGCGCCTTTCTTCCTCGGATGTTACAGGCTGGAGGCGGCAGTATCATCAATATGTCCAGCGTCGCATCAAGCATCCTTGCGCCGCCGAACCGCTTCGTCTATTGCGCGACGAAAGCGGCAGTGATTGGCATGACGAAGAGCGTGGCTGCTGACTATGTGTCCCAAGGGATTCGCTGCAATGCGATTTGCCCCGGAACGGTGCAAAGTCCCTCCCTGGAAGAGCGGCTACGGGCGGCCGGGGACTACGAGGCGGCACGGGCTGCATTCGTGGCACGGCAACCACAAGGACGACTGGGCCAGCCCGAGGAAATTGCCGCCCTGGTCCTCTATCTCGCCTCGGACGAATCGGCCTACACCACCGGCACGACCCACGTGATCGACGGAGGCTGGTCCGCGTCTTAATCGAGTCCCAAGTCACTGGCCACTTCTTGGAGCGCGTTGATACAGAAATCGATGTGTTCATCCAAATCGACGCCGAATGCCTCGGCACCGCGGAGGAGATCATCGCGCGGCACGGCGGCGGCGAAACTGGCTTGCTTCATCTTTTTTCGCACGCTCTTGGCCGACAGTCCGTCCAGTCGCGTAGGACGCACGAGGGCGCAAGCCACCAGGAACCCGCACCACTCGTCACAAGCGTAAAGGGCCAGATCGAGTCGCGAAGTGCGGGGATAATCGTCTTGCAAGTAGTCGGCGTGGGAGAGGATGGCGTACACGACCCTATCGTCATAACCGCGTTTCCGCAGGATTTCCGCTCCTCGCAAGGGATGATCGGGCGGTTGGGGCCACTGCTCATAATCAAAATCGTGCAGCAGGCCCACGGTCCCCCATAATTCGGGGTCCTCGTCGAATTTGACGGCATACGCCCGCATCGCGGCTTCGACGGCCAGCATATGGCGCCGCAGACCCTCGTTCTTAACGTATTGCCGCAACAACTGCAGATTTTCTTCGCGCGACATTCCCGTCCTCCCAGAGGTGATTTCCACCTGGGCCATATTGTAGCCCACGCCTCCCGGATCCGGAGGGTGCGGATGATCGAGACTGGCGTGGAGGCAACACCCATGGACCATCGCGCCCATGCACCGGGGCTCTAAGCGCCGCCCAGCATTTCGTCGTATTCCGGATACGGGTCTTCGTCAAAGACGGCCCGCACGAACGGCGTATTGAGGAACAGCATCATACGGACATAGACGCCGGCCTTGATGAGCAGACCGACAAACGTCCCCAGCAATGTCCCGAAGGCAATGCCATTCATTTGCTGATTCACGGCACTATCGACATCCTGCATGCTGAGCCGCATACTTATAGATCGTCATGCGACTCGATTCTTCCAGTTGCCCGCTGATGGCGATGAACATAGCGCACCCCAGTGCTGCAGCAAGCACATGGAAACCGATTGCCGAGCCGAATATGTAGAGCATGGTGGTGCGGGCAAAGGGCAGCTTCATCAGCATAATCGCGGCTCCGGCAATCAACGCTACCGACAGCGCGAACTTGGCAAAATAGAAAAGCAGCCGCAGGACGCGAAAATCCTTCTCTACCTTCTTAGCGGCATGTACCAGCTTCATCTGCTGGTAGTTCATCCGCCGTTGATTCGTCTTTAGCGCCTCCGAGCCTTGCAGCGTATGCTTGACCCCGAGTGCGGAAGTCCCCAACCCCCATATGCCGAACAACAGGCATAGAAAGCAAATAACCGTCAGCCCCTTTGTCCAATCGGCATCCTTGATGCGGATGGCGAATTCCTTGTCGCTGCCGCGTGGCGAATCGTTGAAGAATTTGGCGCTGCTGAGTTCTACTTGCATCATGAATTCCCAAAACATGTCACTTTTGGTGCAAAGCTCAGCCGGCCATGCATCGGGAAAAGTTAGGTTACGATGCGCTCCGAATCAAGCGAATTAAAAATAACGACTGGAGCGATCGTAGGGGTGAAGTGAGCGGAAGCCACCCGGATGGCTAGTCGTGAATGCGGCTGAGGCAGTTTCTCCAAATCCACAGCCAGCCCGCGACCATGGCCAGTAGCATCACTGCGGCCCACAACCAGGCTCCACACAATGCCTGGCCGATGAAAAACATACCTCCCCAGACAAAGGCCAGACCCGCCAGATAATTTCCCACAAAACCACGCGCGACCGAGGGCAACGTCCCAGGAACGGCAGCGGGGATCGCTCCCCACCAGCCACCCGGTTGGACACGCGCATAAAATTCCCGCAAATGCTGATCCGGTTCCGGCTGCGTCAGAAAGGTTACCGTCAGCCAAGTGATTAAGGACACGAATACGACCACCAGCAGTTGCAGATGAAATGGGAAGGGCTGCCCACCAATGATCGGCTCGGCGCCGAAGAGGACGTATGGTTGGCCGGCGGCGAGGGTCTGATGGGCCGCATAGGCCTCGAAGCCGATGGTGATCAGCAGCGATGTGGCGAGTGCCGAGATTTCCGACCAGGCGTTGATCCGCCACCAGAACCAGCGGAGGATCAGCACCAGACCGATCCCGCCGCCCATCGCCATGACAAACTTCCAAGCCTTTTCGATGCTCCCCATTTGCGTCGCCAACAGTGCGGCGATCACCATCAGTCCCACCGTGGTGACGCGGCCAGCCAGCACGTAGTGCTCGTTCGTCGCGTCACGACGGATGAACCGTCGATAGATATCATGCACCAGGTAGGACGATCCCCAATTCAAGTGCGTGTCGATGGTCGACATGAAGGCAGCGAGAAAACTGACAAGCAACACACCTCGCAGGCCCGACCCGAGCAGCGCTTTCATCACCAGCGGATAACCGGCCTTTTCGCCCAAGGGTTGTTCCGTGAGATCGGGGAACATGACCAGAGATGCCAAAGCCACGATAATCCAGGGCCAGGTTCGTAAGGCGTAGTTCGCGAAGTTGTACCAGAGGTTGGCCGCCAGGGCGTGCTTCTCATTTTTGGCCGCCATCGTCCGCTGCGCCAAATATCCACCTCCATCCGTCGCGTGGTTGGACCACCACATGACGAGAACCAAGACGAGAAACTGAAAATAGGGTGTGTTGAGAAAGGCCCGGGAGAGCACGGGCGTTTCGCGGGGAAAGGGAGGAATCACGTTGATTGCCTGCCGCGCATTTCGAGGGGCCTGCGCCAGCTGCTCACGTAGTTTGGCGACCTCGTCCGTCATTTCTCGGGCGACTCCGTCACCCGCCGCGGTCACCGCTTGCTGCAAAACCGCCAAACGGGACTCCATGTGTGCCGTCCGTACAGCCAGCGACTCATCCAGTCGCGAGAGCAGACCTCCCATGCCTCCCAGATGCTGAACGGCAATCACCGCCAGTGCGACCGCCCCTACCATGGCAATGACGAATTGCACGACATCGGTCACGACAACTCCCCAAAATCCAGATAGCAGGGCATAGACGGTCGCGATGATTGCCAGGGCCGCGATCACCAGGTGCTGCGTTTCCACTTCCAGGCCGACGACGGTGAAGAGCACCCGTGGCTCGTCAAACAGCATGACGGAGAGCACGGAAGACATGCCGACCAGCACCCAGCCCATCACGATGAAATTATAGAAAATCGCGAAGTAGCCCGCCTTGAAGATGCGCAGAAAGGCGGCCGGCTGGCCCGCATAGCGAAGCTCAAGCAATTCGTTTTCCGTCAACACGTTGGCTCGACGCCACAGCCGCGCGAAGAGAAACACACCGAGCAAGCCATACAGCAGCCAGTTCCACCAAAACCAGTTCTCCCAGATCCCCTTGCCACGGCACATTTCCGTCACGGCTAAGGGAGTGTCCGCCGCAAAGGTGGTCGCAACCATGGATGTTCCCAAGTACCCACCACGGCAAACTGCGGCCGGCCAGGTAGTACTCTTCCGGGCTCTGACCCGCGCGTCGCGCATAGAAGATGCCAATCCCCATGGCAAATGCCAGATAGGCCAGCACGATGGTCCAATCGAGCGTCGAGAGTTCCATGCTTGCTCCCTGAAGGTTCGGCTGAATTCTGCGGGTAACGAACGCGGGCCAAGCTGCCAGCCTGGCCCACGATCCACCAGGCGTGGCGCACGCGTTCACAAACATAATGAACTGCTGGCGTTTGAATAGTCGCCCGGACAGCGTATCCTGACGCGATTGACCGCCGCCCCACCAGAAGCGACCGACATGCCGCGCGTCCTGCTCGAAATCTGCGTCGAAACGCTTCGCTCTGCGGAGATCGCTGCCAAGGCGGGCGCCGATCGGTTGGAATTGTGCTCGGAGCTCTCGGTGAGTGGGCTAACGCCCGCTGACCGGTTGGTGCGGCAAGTCACCGCAGCGACTGACTTGCCCGTCATGATGATGATCCGACCTCGTGGAGGCTCGTTCGTCTACAATGCGTCAGAGATCGAAACGATGATCGCCCAGATCGCGCGCGGCAAATCCCTGGGCGTCGCCGGCTTTGTATTCGGTGCGTTGACGCCCGAGGACAAGATCGATGTTGATGCCTGTACACGCCTGCTGGCCGCCGCGTCCCCTTATGCCACTACCTTTCACCGAGCGTTCGACGAAGTTCGACAGCCGCTCGAGGCACTGCGTCAACTGAGCCAACTCGGCTGCCAACGTATCCTGACGTCGGGGCGGCAGCCAACGGCGATCGCGGGAGTTGCCCTGTTGCGTCAACTGGTCACATTCGCCGACGGCAAGATCGGCATCATCGCGGGCGGGGGGCTGAGCGCACCCCACGTGGCCGAGCTGGTGACGCAAACCGGCGTGAGGGAAGTGCACGGGACGGCCGCTCATCCGCCAGCCTCCAGCCATGTCGCCCGTCCGCGAGAGACATCGGCGGCGGCTGTCGCAGCCATTCGTCAGGCACTTGACTCCCTGGCGGACTAACGAGGGTGGCTGGCGTCGATCAGGGGGAGGATCGGACGCCAGCCACGCCGTCGCCAAGTGGCCGAAGGGGAACGTTACGGAGATTGCGTTTCGTAGGGCGCTTGCAATCCCAACCTAGTGACTGGCCTCGACTCCGTTGAGCAGTGGATGATCGGGCAAGTCGAGGAAACCAGCAAGGCTGCGAGAACGATACGGCTCTTGCAGCTTTCGCACCGCCTTTGATTCGATTTGCCGCACGCGTTCCCGCGTCACGGAAAAAATCTTGCCCACTTCCTCCAGCGTATAGGAATAACCGTCGGTCAAGCCGAACCGTAGGCGGATGATCTCGCGTTCCCGATGGTTGAGTACCTGCATGACCTCGTGGATGCGGAGCTTGAGGGCGTCCTGATTGTGATCATAGAGTGGGTCGTCGTCCCGGTAGTCTTCCAGGAATTCGCCGAAGTAGCTGTCGTCGTGATCTCCCACGGGTTGATCCAGCGACAAGGGCTGGCGCGACATCCGCATGATGCAGCGGGCCTCTTCCAGTGGCATCTTCGCCCGCTCCGCCAGTTCTTCAGGGGTCGGCTCGCGGCCCAGTTCCTGCACGAGTTCTCGCGTAAAGACACGGACCTTGCTCATCGTATCGATCATGTGCACCGGTACGCGAATCGTGCGGCTCTGATCGGCGATCGCCCGAGTGATAGCCTGACGAATCCACCAGGTGGCATAGGTCGAAAACTTATAACCGCGGGCATGTTCGAATTTGTCGACGGCCCGCATCAACCCCGTGTTGCCTTCCTGGATCAGGTCCAGGAAGCTCAAACCACGATTGCGATATTTCTTGGCGATCGAGACAACCAGGCGCAGGTTTCCCGCGGATAAGTAACGCTTAGCCGCATCGTACTTTTGTTGAAACCGATCTGTCCGCTCCAGGCGACGCCGCAACGTGGCCGGACTTTCGCGCGAGATCCGCATCAAGTAATGCAGTTCCGCCTGTAATTCATCGACCGAACGGCCGGCGGCGACTTCTCCGCCACCCTGGTCCATCTGAGTTCTCAGCACGTCCATCCGCAAGGAGATCTTGGTCAATTGTTCCAGCAGCGGCGTGATCCGTTGCGTGCGAAGATTCATCTCCTCCACCAGCCGCACGGCACGATGCCTGCGGCGAATCAGCCGCCGCCAAGCGTGACGTTTGGCGGTCTTTGTTTGGGAGCGCGAAATCGCCACCTGAAAATCATGATGGTTTTCCACGAGCAGGCGCCGCAGGGTAACGAGATTGGGTACGAGTCGTTTCAGAATGCGTTTCTTCTCGGCTGTGTTCGTCACGGACACTTCGATGGTGCGATCGAGTCGCAACTCCCCATCCCGAACTCTCTCCAGGGCATGTACGGCGCCTTGCAGGACAAAATCGGATGCCATCATGCTGATGCGGAAATGGCGTCGCCAATGATCAATCGTCTTGGCGGCCTGGACTTCCTCCGCACGGGAGAGCATGGGAATTTCGCCCATTTGCATCAAATACATGCGGACCGGATCGTCAATCGCAGGGGTCCCTGTGACGGTATCATCCGCATGCCTGCGATTGGTCGACTTTTCGCGGGTGTCCGACTCGTTCGTCTTCTCCTCGTCTTCAACAAAATCGGACCGAAGAACGACTTTCTTGGCGGCAGTTCGCGGAGGTTCGGGACGGGCCTTTGAGGAACGGGTGGATTTCGCCACTTTCAATCTCCGAAGTCGTTCTGTGGGACAGGCGGATCGAAGATGAGGGGATTGCACGGACGATGCCAAACCGGGGATCGTTGGCAGCCGCGACGAGCGTAAGATCAGCTACGCAAGAGGTTTAGGCGTGAAAATTATCCGCCGGCAGCGTTCCCCCACGACTGGTTTTTATGCCTCAAGTCGCATTTTGGCAGCAACCTGCCACCGGTCATGTGGCGAAAAGCAAACGTCCCCGAATCGCCTGAGCAGATGAGGCTCCTCCCCGACGGCTCCCCTTGAGGCCCCACGTTTTGGCAATCGTGAGGGAATACTGTCGGACGAACTTCGATACGGCGATCCGCGAGATCACCTTCCTGCCACTCCTTTTTTGGTGGCGGATGAGGCGCGGCATTTCGCCTACTCCTGATGAAGCGGCATTACAAATCGATGCCAAGAAAAGAACCTGTGAGTCCGCATATTCAAGAAAGGAATACCGCGATGAAATCCAGAGTCAAGGTAATGGCAATTGCAGGTCTCGCGGCACTGTTGCTCTACGTGATTCCAATCGCGTCGGCCGACACGCCAACGAAGTCCATCACGATGTTGGCAAAACTAAGCGGCAAGGGGTTTGGTGTGGCCCGAGTTGACATGACGACCACTCACCGGACATTCCGAATGAAGGTCCATACCATACCCAATGCAACGCTTGTGATCGGAGCGCAGCGAGGCAAGCAAGTTGGGAAGTTTGGTTGGGTGCGAACCGACAAATTTGGCCATGGTGCTATGGTGCTTGATTCTCGCAAAGACCAGTGGATACCGGTGATGCACGAAGAGGACACCGTTATCGTGTGGCTGGACAATACCGTGATCATGAGTGGAAAGATAACGCTGCTGAATAGAGCTCTCCATGGCAGATGATCGATGCCAGCGGCCGCGCGAGAGGCTCGAAGTCGTATAGCCAGCATGCAGGTTGAAGGCCGGACAACAACCGCCTCCAGAAATGTAGGGAACGTGCTCCTTCAGTTCTCTAGAGACGAGATAGAGAGAATGCGGTGTGAAAAGAACCGGGCGACCTGCGGGTCCCCCGGTGGGCTGGTTCATCGCGAACCGATCTCATCGCCCTCAATCTTCCGCGCGACTCCCATCGCCGCACATCATGACAATCCGCGGCTCAAAGCGACCCACCACCTCCACCAACTCGCTCTGCGCCCGCATCACGTCATGAATATCCTTATATGCACCCGGAACTTCATCGATTCCGCCAGCCAGGACGCGAACATGGCGCTCCTGCAGATACTCCTTCCACATCGGCCAGCGAAACATCTGCTTCGCTGCCGTCCGGGACATCCGACGGCCGGCTCCGTGGGACGCGGAGTGGAGGCTCGCGCTGCAGCCGCGACCGCGAACGATAAAGGCCGGATGTGCCATGCTTCCGGGAATCACGCCCAGCACACCCGCGTGGGCCGGCGTGGCGCCCTTGCGATGTATGATCACCTCGCGTTCGTTCCAGGTTTCTCGCCAGGCGAAATTGTGGTGATTTTCCACCGTGGCCACCGGCTCCGCGCCGGCCAGCTTGGTGACTTGCCGATGAATGACCTCGTGATTGGCAGCCGCATAGCGGCCCATCAAATTCATGGCCGCCCAATACTCCTGCCCTTCCTGGCTGTCGAGTGACAGCCAGGCCAGGTGTTTCATCTGCGCGTCTCGCCGGTACCGGGAGGGCAGGCGGGCCTGGGCAATCTCGGTATAACGGCGACAGACCTGGGCCCCTGCCCCGCGGCTGCCACTGTGGCTGAGGAGTGCCACATAACGACCGGCCTCGACTCCCAACTCGGCTCGCGGCAGGTCGACCAGTCCCCACTCGACGAAGTGATTGCCCGAGCCACTCGTTCCCAACTGCTTCCAGGCAGTTTCGCGGACCTGACGCGTGATCGCAGTGATCGTCCAGTCTTCATCCAGGACCTCGTGGTCCGCCGGCCGATCCCAACCGCGACCCGCACCAAAGCGAGTGCCTTTCTCAAGTGCCAGATCAAGCTCCCGACAAGTGGTGGGTTGATTGTCATCCAGTCGCGCCGGATCGAGATCGGTGAGCGTCAACCGCATGCGGCAGGCGATATCGACGCCTACGGCGTAGGGAACCACATGATTCTCGCAGGCCAATACGCCGCCGATCGGCAGTCCATATCCCAGATGGGCATCCGGCATGAGGGCCGCGGCGACCGCCGCAGGCACCCGACAGGCATTTCGCATCTGTTCGCGGGACCCCTCGTCGATATCTTCACCAAACTGACGGAACGTGGCCGCTGGCTCGTCGGGCCGCTGTTGCTGGTCTGTCAGGATCGCCAGCGCCAGATCGCCCAAGATCGGATGCTGGACAAACTCCGCGGGCGACGCCACGACCAGGGGGATGAGCTTTTTGGGTTTGATACTGCGGAGCGTCCCCGTACGGGCGGCTCGCTGCAGGCAAGCCACCGCTACGGGAACACAGTCCTCGGTCACGCCAAGACGCAGGAGTTGTTTCTTATTCATCGCGAGTCCCCAGGATGCTCTCCGACGAGGGGGACAAGCACCAAGTCGCAAAGGTTCGCCGCTTATCGCCCAACTCACCCATTATGAAGTTCTCGACGGTCGCCGACCATGCTATCATTCGGCTGCGCGGAAGGATCATCACTCGTTCGCTTAATGGAGGCTGGAACATGGACCCGGTAGCTACATCTTTCGAGCCTGGTGGATTGGAATTGGGCCTGTTGGCCATCGGTGGCATTTTGTCGTTCGTTTCGTTGGTCTGCGCGATCATGGTGATCGTGAAAATGTTTCAAAAAGAACAGACCGCATTGGGAATTGTGAGCTTGATTTTGCTGTTCTGCTCAGGGATCGGTTACCTCATCACGCTGGTATACGGCTGGATGAAGTCGACTGAGTGGAATATCAAGAAATTGATGGTCACCTACACGGTTTGTTTCATCAGCTCGGCAGTGTCCTGTCAGTATTGGTGTCGGGATCATGCTCCCCAAGATGTTGAAGGCGAGCAGGAAATCGATCAACAAGACGACGAAGACATGCCCGCGGAAGTCGATTTCAACTTTGACAACGCCCAACCGGTCGAAGTGACGGAATAACATCAAGCCTTCATGTCCGAACCGATTCTGAAAGTTCGCGTGGACGGTTGCAGTGGATCGATCATCCTCAACCGGCCTCACCGCCACAACGCGCTTACGCGGTCGCTCCTGTTGGACATCCAGCAGGCATTCAGCGACCTTCATCAGGAGCGGCGGGTGCGCACCGTCATCCTGACGGCCACGGGAAACGCCTTTTGTGCCGGTCTAGACCTGCACGAAATGCATCACACCGCCAGCCAGCCGGAATCGGAAGTGCAGTGGCATGAGGATTCGATCGCCTATCGCGATTTGATGCTGACCATGCTCCGTTTTCCCAAACCCATCATTGCCGGCGTGAATGGGGCGGCCATTGGCGCGGGGACGGGCTTGCTGCTGGCATGCGACATTGTAGTGGCTTCCGAGCAAGCCAGTTTCAGCGTGCCCGCGCCGCGCCGCGGGCTGGTGGCTGGCATGGTGATCCCGCTGCTGGTGTTTCGCATCGGCGGCGGTCTGGCGGCTCCCCTGCTGCTGGCTTGCCGCCAACTGGACGCCTCGTCGGCACAGCAACTGGGTCTGTTTCACGAACGGGTCCTGCCCGACGTGGTCTGGGCTCGCTGCCAGCAGGTGGCCGAAGAGTGTGCGATCGGCGCCCCGGAGGCCGTGGCCATGACGAAACGGATGCTGAACGAGATGATCGGCGAATCGCTCTCGACGCTGCTGTCGACGGGAGCCGCGATGACCGCCACCGCGAAAACGACCGAGGCCGCGTCGGAGGGAGTGCGCGCGTTCGTGGAAAAACGCCAGCCCGTCTGGCCGTGAAGTGGGGGGGATGATCCCCGTCGCCGCAGTCGCCAGACTTGGGGAGCGGTGGCTCGGGGTGGCTGGCGCCAAATTCTTGCGAATTCGGCTACCAGTATTTGGTAACGAAGCCAGGTTGGTCGCTCCGACTCAATGGTCGTGGTCCTCGCGCCACTGCCGATGCAACCACGTGCCCACCAAGGCCGCATCGGCACCCGCCGCCTCGATGGCCCGCAGATCCTCCGCTCCACGAACTCCACCCCCCGTGATGATTTCGAGCCCCGGATGGATGGCCCGCAACCGCCGACACCAGGCGAGCGTGGGACAGCCGGCCGAACTCCCAACGCTGGCCAGATCCAGCACGATGACCCTCTCCAAACCGCACTGCACGGCGGCCGCGACAATCTCGAGCGGCGAAACCTGACGCCAGGCGGGCACCCTCGTGACCGGTATTCCTCGTCGCAAATCAAGGCTCAGCGCGGCGCCCGGCAGCCATGCGCACCAGGCCCTCAGATCGTCCGCTCGCAGGAGCGATTCGAGCCCCACGATGGGCAGTACCTCAGTGGCCGCAGTGTGCGCGAAGGCGGCCAACTGCTGCACGCGGTCCACATCGGCCAACCCGATATCGATCCACAGTCGGCTGACAGTCGCGGCTAACTCGTCGATCACCGACCAGTCGACGGGGCCCGACTCGATTGCCGTAAGATTCCGCCAGGTAGAACTCGTCGATTCCGAAACAGGCTCGCCAGCAACGGGCCAAAGCGGCAGGCCGGTAACCATCCCCGTCGGCAGCGGTTACGCGCGGATATGCGGAACGGTCACCACGGATAGCCCGTACGACATATCCTTCACGGCTATCGATGACCCCGATGACGCGCATCCGATTCGCCCGTGAATTCGTGTGGCAACCGATGTGACCCGGGGAAAACGGGCCCAGCCGCGCGAGAGCGGAAAATCTTCCTCGGCCGCCTGTTTCTGATAGAGCGGCAGGTGGCGGTAGTAGACTTCGAGGATCATGGTTGCCATGGCGGTACAGTACAACCGCCCGCCCGACTCATTGGCGTGCCCGCCCTGAAAATACCAACTGCCGGCGGCATGCCCTTCCTTCTCCTGCGCATTGACCAATTGATCGCGCATCTGGTCATTCCACTTGGTCCAAACTTCACCGCCATGGTGCCGCATGACTTGCGTCGCATAATAATTGTAGTAGACGTCCGTTTCATCGGGGCCTAATTCCGACAGGTGGGCGACCCCGGCCGTAATAGAGGGATGCTCTCGTTTCCAACCCAAATACATGCGGCAGAGCAGTCCCACGGCGGCCGTGGAATTTCGCCAACGCAAGGTCGGATCGGTATACCCATAGTTCGCACCATCCTTCGATTGCACCGAATCCAGAAAGCGGCTGACGCCGGCAATGGTCTGGCGGGGCACGTTCAGGTAAGCCATGTTGGCGCTCTTCAGTGCCATTAGTTGAAAGCCCACAACGGAAGTATCGCCAGGCTGACGCGGCTTGTATCGCCAACCGCCGCCGACCGGATCCTGGGCCCATGCGATTTCGTTGATCAACCCTTGGGCCGGCGTCATGAGCGTCTTGTCCTTCGTCATCGCATACGCTTCACAAAAGACGATCGCGCACAAACCGTGGGAGTAGTAATAACCTTCATCCTCCGCCAGGCTACCACGCAGCCCCTGCCACGCAATGCTGCGGCTGAGGTACTTCAAGCCCTTCTCGACGACCGCCTGATACTCGCCTTCCTGATGGGTTTGTCCCGAGCCGAGAAATGGAAGCAGAGCGAGAGCGGTCGCGCCACAACGAGCGCCTACTTTTTTGCCAATATCGGGGCAACGACCGCGGCAGCCTGGGGCCTTCTTGTGATCAAGCGACCAGCTGCCATCCGTCATCTGGTGTTGTTCGAGCCAACGCAAGGCCGACGCCACCGCCGCTTCGCTACCGGGCGTGCCGCCTCCTTCGCGCAGCATCCGCGCCTTGGAGACGGCGCCTCGACCGGAAAGGGCGTTTCCGTCAAAGCGCGCCAATCGGCTGACCGAGATCACTGCTGCTCACCGATGTCAGGTTTAACGGATCCAAGTCGACCTTTACCGGCGCCGATGTGAGATCCATCGCCGGTGAGACGATGGGGTTTTCCGTAAACAATTCTTCGTTCGCTTCCACAAACGTCTCCGTCGTATCCACGACCGCATCGATCTCGAGCGAGTCGAGCGCCTGGTCTTGAAACTCTTCCAGCGACTCGACGACGTCGTTATTATCACCGAGGATCAGCTCGTTCTCGCGGTTGGGACGCTTGATGGGCGGTAGAGTCAGCAGGGCCAGGATCAGCAGCACGATGATGTGGACCAGCGTGCTGGTCAGCCAGCTCGGGAGCGCCGTGAAGACGAGAAAACTGCTGGTCGCGACCTCGTCGGTCGACGCGAGCTCGTTCGGCTCAGCAACCGGCTCAGCAACCGGCTCGGACGCCGGCGGTGGATTCGTCGCGGACCGGGGGTGGGCTCCGGCGGCCTTCGGCCGGGCGGCCGGTTGCCCCGGCTCGACCGGCCGTTTGCGACTCCCCTTCCCGACGGGCGGTGTCGCGGCGGCTGCTGGGATCGGTGACGCGGGGGGAGATGGGGCGGGTTCGTGACCAGCCGCCGCCGGACGTGGTTTGGGTCGAGGTTTCGGCTTTTTTTTTGGCTGATCCGCCATCCACTTCCCTCGATTGATCCCCTCGCCTCGCACAGCGTCGCAGCCACGCGGCAGGCGGCCAGAGCCCCGGGGAGCTGCAAATTGCGGGGAAACGCACCCGTCCCAGTCTACGTCAAACCGGGTCGGCGAACCATCTGTCCCGTCCAAAGGGCGATTTTGCCCGGCTGTGGGCCTGGAAAACTTCGCCCTGAATCGTTTAAACTACGTGGCTCTGCCGGCCCGTCAGGGGTCGCGATCCAGGTGATTGATTCCAAGCGTGTGCCGCACGAAAGCATAGGAGTCCGGCGATGGCCAAGAAGAGTGGAAAAGGGAAGAAGAAGGCCGAAACGGTCTTTCTCGTCTGCCAGGAAACGGGCGATTACAATTACGCGCTCCGCCGCAAGCCGGGCGGTGAGAAGCTGAAGCTGAGCAAGTATTCGCCTCGACTGCGAAAACACACCACGCACGTCGAGAAGAAGAAGTAATCAGGTGGCGCGAACCGCCGACGTGCCGACGGGAGGCAAGCCGTCGCCATCGCGTGGCTGGGGAAAGCGGCGAAGCATCGCCGCACTCCCTATCGTGGCTGGGGCTTCCAGCCACAGTCCTTCCCCGGCCTCACCGTGATCCAATGCCGACTGGGGCAAGATGCCCCAGCCACAGTCTTCCCCGTGGCTGGGGCTTCCAGCCAATCCTGTTCGGCACGGTATTTGTTAGCCAAAATTGGGCTAGCGCTTTTGGTCGAGATATCTCATATTCTCGTTTATGAGCAATTCAAATGCCAGGAGAAAGAAGCCGCCGATCAGGGAGCGCCAGCTCCAGGGTTTCCGCGATCTTCGTGCGATGCGTACGTTGTTGGAGAGGTTGCACGGCGTGGGCGCCGAGCGGGACAAAGCCGGAAATCGTAGTCTCTTCATGGATGACTACTGCCTGCTGGTGTTGATGTGGCTTTTTAACCCGGTAATCGACTCACTTCGCGGTCTGCAACAGACAACCGACCTTCCAGGAATGCGTAAGCGACTTGGTGTCGGGCGAGCGTCGTTGGGCTCACTATCGGAATCGGTTGCCATCTTTGATCCGGAACGACTTGCGGAGCTCGCGGAGGAACTCAGCCGCAAGCTTCCTGAACGCACACCTGAGAAGTTTGATGTGATCGACAAGAAGATAACGGCTGTCGATGGTTCTGTCTTTCGTGTGCTAACTCAAATTGCTCACTTGGCGTGGCTTCCTAAAGGGGAAGGGAAGTCCTCCTGTGGGTACCGACTGCACGCTCAGTTCGAAGTCTTTCGCGGTACGCCATCACGAATCGACGTGACGGGTGCAAACCCCAAAGGTGAAGCCGATGAACGCCAGGTTCTGGAACGGACTGTTGAGGCGGAGCGGTGCTACTTGATGGATCGTGGCTACGAGAAATATGTGCTTTGGAACGCGATTCACGCCAAAGGCAGTCAGTACGTTTGCCGCGTCAAAGATACCGTGACATATACGGTTGTTTCCGAAAGGGAACTAACAGACGAAGATCGAGCCGCAAATGTCATTAGCGACCAGTTGATTCAATTCGGAACTCCCAATAGTCGTACCGCTGCGCCCGATCACACAACGCGGATCGTGATTGTCAAGGCTGAGCCTCACGACAGCCGACGCAGCAAAAACGGCGCTAGTGGCCCCAGCAGCGATGGCTACCTTCGCATCATTACCAACAACCTCGACGCTCCCGCGGAAATTATCGCAGCGTTATATCTGCTTCGCTGGACGATCGAGTTGTACTTCCGCGTAATCAAGCAGCTCCTCGGATGTCGGCATTTGCTCAGCACGAAGTCAGAGGGCGTCACCATCCAATTTTACATGGCGATCATCGCCTGCATCATGATTCTATCGATTACCGGTAAGACGCCAACCAAGCGAACGTACGAGATGCTTTGCTACTACTTGTTAGGCTGGGCGACGCTCGAGGACCTGGAGAGACACATCAAAAAACTGAAATCCGCGTGACCTGAGCAACGCTGCGTCGCCACGCATCGCGCCGCTTCACGCTGCGCATTCGGTAGATCAACGCTCCCCAATCTCTTGTCGACGCCGCCAATTTTCAGCAAACTGGCAAAACCAAGGATGTCGCTCGAAAGCCAAATCGCTGCTAAAACGTCGCCGATTAACGATCGTGCCGAACAGGATTGGCTTCCAGCCACAGTCCTCCCCCGGCCTCACCGTGATCCAATGCCGACTGGGGCAAGATGCCCCAGCCACAGTCTTCCCCGTGGCTGGGGCTTCCAGCCACAGTCCTTCCCGGCCTCACCGTGATCCAATGCCGACTGGGGCAAGATGCCCCAGCCACAGTCTTCCCCGTGGCTGGAGTATCTGCCTCCGGTCCAGTACCATGACCGCTGAGTCGCCCGCGGTTACTCGGTTACTCTCACCGCCCCCACCCGCATTTCCAACCCCAACGTGCCGCCCGCCGAAAGGAGTCCCATGGGCAAGCGATGGCGTATTCGACCTTATGACGAAGGCCGATCCTTGTACTTGGAGCGGGGTGCCGCGTTATCGCCCGTCGTCGCCCAGTTATTGATCCACCGTGGCATTGATGACCCGGCGGTCGCCCGCGCCTTCCTGGCCGCCCGCTTCAGTGAATTGCGCGATCCCCAGATGCTCCCGGGACTGGCGCCGGCCGCCGATCGCATATTTACCGCCATTCAGCAGGGCAAAAAGATCGCCATTTACGGGGACTATGACGCGGACGGCATGACGGCAACCGCCATCCTGCTGCGCAGCCTGCGGATGCTCAATGCGGATGCGACGTATTACGTGCCAAATCGACTCGACGAAGGCTACGGGCTGAACCACGACGCATTGGCCAAGCTGGCGGCCGATCATGTGCAACTGGTCGTCACCGTGGACTGCGGCATCACCAGCTGTGAAGAAGCGGCCACGGCGACTCGGTTGGGTCTGGAACTGATCATTACGGACCATCATGAAATGGCGGATGACGTTGCCGTTGGCGGCCGACATCGTCCATCCCCGGCTCCCGGGGCACGAGTATCCCTTTGACGGTTTGTGCGGAGCCGCCGTGGCCTTCAAACTCGCCTGGGCCTTGTGTCAGCGGGCCAGCAAAGCAGAGAAGGTGACGCCCCGTTTCAAACACTTCCTGCTGGCGACCCTCGGCTTGGCGGCCATCGGCACGGTCGCCGATGTTGTCCCGCTCGTCGATGAAAACCGACTGATTGTCCGACACGGGTTGAACAGCCTGAAAGAATATCCGCTGGCGGGTGTCGACGCGCTGCTGGCCGTTTGCAAGCTCCAGGAGCGACCTCAGCTCTCGAGTGAGGATATTGCCTTTGCTTTGGCTCCTCGCTTGAATGCCGCGGGCCGTTTGGGACAGGCCGAGTTGGCGGTCGAGCTATTGACAACCGATGATGAGAATCGGGCCCGCGGCCTGGCCGAGTACCTGCACGAATTGAATATCAGTCGCGACAGTCTGGAACGGAGTATTTATCTGGCTGCCAGCAAACAGATCCAGGAGCGATTCGATGCCAGCGGAGACCCAGCCTTTGTCCTGGCGGGCCGAGGCTGGCATCCGGGCGTGATTGGCATCGTGGCTGGTCGCTTGGCGGACAAGTACACGCGACCTTGCGTGATGATCGCCCTGGACGATTTGGGACGTTCGGTGGGCACGGGTTCCGCGCGTACGGCCTCGGGCCTGAATTTACATCAGGCACTTTCACGCTGTGCCGACTCGTTGATCACGTTTGGAGGGCACGCGGCGGCGGCCGGGCTGCGGATCGATGAAGCGCACATCGACACCTTTCGCGCGCATTTCACGCGGCATGTCGCCGAGCAAATCTCGCCCGAGGATCGCGTGGCCGAGATTCACATTGATGCCGAAGCGCCGCTGGCCCAACTGACGTTGCAGACCGTGAAGCAGATCGAACAACTGGCTCCCTTTGGCGAACGCAATCCCCGTCCCGTCTTGTGCGCGGCGAATGTCGTGGTCGACGGCCCCGTGAAGCGGATCGGTGCCGGAGAGCGCCATTTATCGCTGACGCTCAAGCACCAAAGCGTGACCCTGCGGGCCTTGGCGTTCGGCCAGGCCGAATGGGCCGACGATTTGAATCGGCGAGACGAACCGATTGATGTGGCTTACCGGCCGGTGATCAACGAGTTTCGCGGGCGCCGCAGCGTCGAGCTGCATCTGGTGGATTGGCGGCCAAGTGAATTGGTGAAACCGGCCCCTCTTCCCTTCTAAATCGGCAGTGGCTGGCCGGAAATTGTTGACGGCGAGCGCCATTCGAGATTTGATGGTGGTAAATCGGACACTCACCGCGGCAAACCCGGAGATCCCCTCATGCGCGACCACTTGGAATTCTGCGTCGAGTCACTTGAGCACCGCCAGATGTTGGCCGCCGCCATCAGTTTTAATCCGAATTCCGGGCTGATGCGGATCACCTCGGATGCGGATGGGGGATCCGTGTTCTTGGACGGAGGCGGCACCCTCGGCACGGTCTTCGCTCGAGTCGACGGCCAACCAGCAGGTTCATTCGTTGGTGTCAACAAAATCGTCGCCCGGATGGGGCCTGCGAATGACACATTGTTTCTTGGTTCGATAGCGATTGGGGGATCGCTGAACGTCAACATGGGAAATGGGGACGATACCGTCAGCATCCTGAATACGGCTTTCGATAGCGTGTCTGGGGTAATCGGAAACGTGTTTATCGGGGGTGCGGTGACGATCAATATGGGGCGCGGCACGTTCGACGGTATTTCGCTGGACGCCGCCAATGGCTTCGGACAAACGTACGGCAATAAGGTGACCCTGACGGGCCTGCGAAGTGCGAACCTCGGGGGCGAAGGAACATCCCAGTCGATCGAAGGCCGGGATATCAATATCCTGGGCAGTCTGGCCATTCGAAAAGATGTCGGCAGCTCCACGATCAGCCTGACGAATGTGAATATCGGCGGCACGACGACGATTCGGGGCAGCCGATTTACCGATACGGTGGGCATCATTGACTGCGCGTTCGCCAGACGTGTCACGATCGATCTGGGTGCCGGGGGGGATACGCTTTTTGTCGCCGGTGACGCGAATGCGAATTGGTTTGCCCATCGGACCACATTCAAGGGTGGTGCCGGCCAGGACACGCTCTTCTTTCAGGATGGAAACTACTTCGCCAATCCCCCTACCATTGACTTTGAGATAATCGCATAGACCCTCGTGACTTTGGTATGCTGGCCCGAGTTCACATAGACCTGCCTTATGGCATGCACCAAGCAGGTTCGATTGGAAAAAACCAAGCGACGAAATGACTTTGGATTTCTCATGAGGAGACACCCATGGCGGCCATGCAAGGGACGAAACCACACAAGATCCGCCGTGCCAAGTTTCAGAATTTCAACGATATGCTGGCCGACGTCGACGCGATGCTTCAGTCAGGCTATACCCGCCACGGCAACTGGACGCTCGGCCAGGCCTGCAGCCACATTGCCGACTGGATGCGATTTCCGCTCGACGGCTTTCCCAAGGTACCGCTGCCGATGCGGGCCATCATGTGGGTGATGAAGCACACGGTCGCCCCGGGCATGAGGCGAAAAATCCTTGCCGAGGGCTTCCAAGGAGGGATGCCGACGGCGCCCGTGACGGTTCCCCGAGCGGAGGAAGTCACCGATCAGCAAGGCGCGGAAAAACTTCGAGAAACCGTCGACCGTCTGCTCTCCTATGATGGCCCGCTCCAGCCGTCTCCCCTGTTTGGCCCCATGGATAAGCCAACGCTCATCCAAGTCAGCCTGCTTCACGCCGAACATCATCTCAGTTATCTCGCGCCGAAGTAGCGGACCTCACGATTTTCGTCGATCAGAGGCGTGGCGCGAGGGGCTTGTTGCCAAGGAAGACATGGCCGCCAAGGTTCTGAACGCTGACCCTCTTGGCATTCGTGGTAATTGTCGTCCTTCGTCAATCCGTCCGATCGTCGCGTGGTGGGCCGCACTTTATTGTGCGGTACCGGGACCAGGCAGCAGCTCTATCTCGGCGTTTTGATCATCGGTCGACTGCGGCTCGGCGGGCGTGGGAACTGCGGTTGCCGGCGGAGCTTCGATCAGCTCCTGGAATTCGACCAGGCGGGTCAACGTCCGCTGAAATGCGGGCAACTCGGCAATCGGTTGAAAGCGAGGCTCGTCGCGCACCGCTTCGTAGCGTTCCCGCACTCCTTGCAGCTGTTGGCTCACCGATTCGATGACCGCGCCCGGTGGTGGAGGAATGGTGCGGCGGCTGGTAATCAGGATGCCCGCCGGCAGGCGCAAGAACTCTTGCCAGTCTTCACCCGCACGAATACGTCGGAGTTCCCTCTCCAGGCCTTGATGTGCCGCCACCAATCGCCGTTGCCCTTGAATTCGGGGGGATGCCGAGTCGGACACGGCGGGTGCGGGCGATTGTGAGAATGGCGTGGGCGGCGGTGGCACGACGTAATCGGGTTCCACAAGCACGTATCGACGCGGTGGCGAATGGATCGACACGAAGGGTGCCCGCACGTGGGAGCTGCCATCGGGATGTGTAAAAACTTCGACGAACGGCGCCTTGACGTAGCCTGGTCGCACTTGGACCATTTGAGCCGCGGCATGCGGGCCGGGATGCCAGGCGCTCGATAGGCAAATGAGAACGGCGATATGACTTGCCAATCGCGACATGGTGATCCACCTTATCAAGACCTTGGGGACGCCGACTTCAGGGACCACCGGGGCTGGGGCTTCCAGCCGCAGTCCTCCTGCGTTTCGTGGCTGGGGCTTCCAGCCACAGTCCTCACCTCATCGTGCCGGGCAAAGTCTTGCGACTTCGGCTACGAGCATGTTTCGTGGCTGGGGCTTCCAGCCACAGTCCTCCCGCGTTTCGTGGCTGGGGCTTCCAGCCACAGTCCTCCCGCGTTTCGTGGCTGGGGCTTCCAGCCACAGTCCTCACCTCATCGTGCCGGCCAGAGTCTCGCGACTTCGGCTACGAGCATGTTTCGTGGCTGGGGCTTCCAGCCACAGTCCTCCCGCGTTTCGTGGCTGGGGCTTCCAGCCACAGTCCTCCCGCGTCTCCACGTCATCCACGGCCGCAATCACTCGCGGCCACGTCATCATAACCAGTCTAGCCTGGAAAGCGTCCTCGGGACACAAGTTGCCTTGAATTCGTACGCAGGGTCTGGCGGGTTGCTCACCGCCGCGGGGCGTCCCGCGGCACAAGGATCCTGGGATATTCCGCGGGCCGAGCCACCCTTCTAAATCGGCGGTGAGCCGGCTATTATCAGAGAGACACGGGGCGTGGCTCAGCCTGGTAGAGCGCTGCGTTCGGGACGCAGAGGTCGCAAGTTCAAATCTTGTCGCCCCGATTAGCGAAAGTCAATGTACATGCCGATGCAAAGCCTCTAAGCAGTTGATCGGAGCAGGCTTACGACGACTCAAGCTGCGCAGGTATCATCGCCACATAGCAGCCCGCACCGCGCGTGCTAATTGGTTTGGCTTACCCGTCGGTCCTGGATCGAAGTTCAATTGCCCGGCGAATCGCGTCAAGTACTTGGTCGAGCCGCTTGCCGACGTCTTCGACCAGGAATCGTAATACGAAGTATGCTTGCTCTTGCAGTAAAGCATCCTTGCGGCGGTCGCGGCGATAGGCGTCGGTATTTGCGAGGTGTTGGCCGCCGTCGAGTTCAATAACTAGGCGGGACCTCGAGTCGAATAGATCGACTTCCATGTTACCCCAGCCATCAAAGGGAATTGGCAACTCCGCGTTCAACACAAATCGGCCTGCCGTTTCGGGAAGAGATTCGAGGCGGCGGAAGAGGAACGCTTCACTCGCACTACGGGCTCGGCCCAGACCTTGAGCGTCCGAGTCAAACTTCCGGGCAGCACGCACAAACAACCTCGCGAGAGGTGCGTCAACACCGTCACGAACGAGCCGCCGCACCGTGCCCGCGTAGTCCCTCTTCCATTGCGGGTCGACGGGCAAAGGTATGTCCGTCGGCCATCCAGGAACGGCGCTACCAGGTAGAAGCACTGTGTAGCCGACCGATTCGTATCCCGCGCAACGGCGGTCGAACATGCGCGAGAGCATTGGGACATTGAGGTCCGCGTAATCATAGACGCGAACTTCAGTCTTTCCTTTGTGTGACCGGTGCAGTCTGCCCACATATTGTGCGATCGTACCACGCCAGGAAACTGGTAGCGTTAGGAATAACGTATCGAGGCGCGGGTCGTCGAATCCCTCACCGATGTACCTGCCCGTCGCCAACAACACTCGGTCTTCGTCCGGCTTGATGGCTGACAGGCGCTGGGCGATCGCCCGTGACTCCTTGATACCAGTGCCTCCTTTCAGGACGAGAACATGACGAACTTGGTTCTCGAGGTTTGTTGCAAGTTCGTCAAGGTGATCCCTGCGTTCCGTCAACACGAGTGGTGATCGCCCATTACGAATACACTGAGCGACGTCTTCACAGATCATGTGGTTTCGGTCGTGGTCGAAGATCATTTCGCGGTAAAGGTCTTGGAACTGAATGCGTTGATCGTCATTGGCTTCTGATATTGGACGAAATGCCGTGGGCCGAACGATCACCGAATGCTCAAAAGGCCGGGCGGCTGCTTGGGATTTTGCATCGACTCGATGACGTACGGGGCCGCATTGCATGAAGACAATCGGGTGATGGCCGTCTTTGCGATTCACCGTCGCGGATAACCCCAAAACGAAACGGGCCTTCGTCCTTCGCGCGACGAGTTCGAAGCTCCGCGCCGACAAGTGGTGGCATTCATCGAAAATCACGTGCCCATAGTCGGCGACACAGTCTTTAACCACACCTTTTCGCACAAGACTCTGTAGAATCGCAACGTCGATTTGTCCAGTCAGCTTTTTTCGTCCACCACCGGCACGGCCAATGGACTTTGGCGAAATCCCGAGGAACTCAGATAGCCGATCCACCCACTGATCTAGCAACTGGCGTCGGTGGACGAGTACGAGAGTATTGACGCCTCGTTCCGCAATCATCGATATCGCTACGACGGTCTTTCCAAACGCCGTGGTCGCCGCCAAGACACCTGTATCGTTGCAAAGTAGTTTCCGCATGGCCGCTTTTTGCTCATATCGCAACTCACCATGAAATGCCACGTCGATTGTGGTGCCAGCCACGCGTTCATCACGAATAGGGGCATCGACCTTCAAGCCGTGCAGCAAACTCTGGATATCTTCAAGGCAGCCTCTCGGCAACGCGAGGTGATTGTCGTAGTTCTCAGCACAGCTGATGACTCTCGGTTTCCCCCAAGTAGGCAATCGCATCGACTCAGCTTTGTAGAATTCAGGGTTTTGAAAGGCCGCGAGCCGCATCAGACGATTTCTTAGTGCTGGTGGCAGATCCGCTTTCGGTAGATAGACTTGATTGCTCAGCGTCAGTTCCAATTTCGTCGGTAACTCCGCTGCAGGAAGCGGAACAACGCTTTTCCGCGATTGAGCCATTGACCAAGGCGGACTCTTATCGTCGGTAGCGGGAGTCTGCACACCAATCACACGGCCGCTTCGGTTAGCTCGATTGACTAGTTCTTCGACGACGGCGAGCGACATGCGTCTCACAGATGACAGCAGCGCCCATTGATCATCAAAGGGCTTGAAATCGTCGTCGATGAATACGCTATTGCCGCAATCACGGGGACGCTTTTGTAGCGGCAAAGCGATCAGATTCCCAAACCCTCCTCGAGGCAGCGTGTCTTGGTTGGGGAAGAGCCGGTCGTACGAGTCGAATCCAAGATCCGGTCGCCGCTCCATCGTTACGGTGAGAGCATACGAAACGAGACGGCGTGCTATCGACGCTGGTATCGCCACTTCAAAGAAAACCCAAATGTGTCCTCCATTTCCAGACCGAGAACGTTCTAGTGAGGCAGGTACATCGAGCCGTCTGCAAGTCTCGAGAACGGCGATTGCATCGTCTTGCCAGTTGGCCTTATCAAGATCCATGGCCAAGAAAAAGCAGGTCTCGTCCAGTAGCATCGGGTAGACGCCGGCCACAAAGTCGTTTCCTCGTTCGTCCACCCCGACCAAATGCCTACGGATCACGTCGTCCGTGACAGGAAGAAACGAGCGATGCTGGCAATTAGCACACTTGACGCGAGGTTTTTCGCAAATCCCCGAGGCCCACTCATTACCGCACACTGGCGAGTAACCGGTTTTCCCTGTTCTGCGGCTCTCGAAACGGCGCGGATAGACGTCGGTGCGTCCCCGGAAGAGCGAACGGAAAAGGGAAATCTTCTCGTTCGGTTGTGATCGTTCGTTTACGCTGCCTCGAAGCATCTTATAGCCATCAATCGTCTCTTGCTTTGCGAATCCAGGTCCCGCCCGGTCAAATAGCGTTGAATTTCACACCTGGCCTCATCGCCAAAAGACATGGTAAGACGAGGTCGGCAATCGCGGTGACAACTTGCTCCAGCGACTGGTCCGTTTACGCCCCATGGGGTTCACGTTAATTCATTAGCCCACGTTTGCGCAGCGAGCTCTTGAGTTGGTTCAAGGTGGGATGTTTCCTGGCGAGATGAGCCGCGTGTGTGAGAGTCTCGGACTTCGGAGTGCAGGCTCCCTTTCACAATCATGGTGTCGCGGGTCAGCAGTTCGCACAACGGGTCAGGTGCGCAGTCGGCAAAAAAATACAGACCCAGAAATACAGACCAGAAATACAGACAGTCTACCCAGAAATACAGACAGTCTACTCTTCCCAGAAATAGACCCAGAAATACCCAGAAATACAGACAGTCTACTCTTCCCAGAAATACCACAAATACACCACAAATACAGACAGTCTACTCTTCTGGGCCACCACAAATACAGACCCACAAATACAGACAGTCTACTCTTCTGGGCAGTCTGGGTCGCTTGGCGAAACCGATCCGCCACGGAGCGCGACCGCGGTGTGGGCGGTTGACGACCCGCGACTCAATGCATATATATACGTACACTTATATTCACGTGTATACTTCGACGGTGAAGTCCCCGATTCTTTCCGCGGCCTCGCTTTCCCATGGAGGTGGAACATGCCTTCCCGCCCACGTCGTGATACCGTCCGCCCCGAAGTAGTCGGCGTCTACCATTGCTGGTCCCGCTGCGTCCGTCGAGCCTTGCTCTGCGGTCAGGACCCGGTCACCGGCCAGGACTACCAGTACCGGCGGCAGTCGATCTATCAGCTGCAGCAACTGCTGGCCGGACTGTTCGGGATCGAGATCGGATTCCGTGCGGAAATGAGCAACCACATCCACCTGGTCCTCCGTAACCGGCCGGATGTCGTCAAGACCTGGTCCGACCGGGAGGTCGTGACCAAATGGCTCACGGCTACGAAGCTGGCCAAGAGCCGCGATGGTGTGCCCCAACCGCCTCCGGCGGCGCGGGTTACGCTGGAACTGCTGATGCCGGGGCGGGTCAAGACCCTGCGGCGGCGGTTGTCCGATCCGTCCTGGTTTATGGGCATCCTCTGCGAGCATGTGGCGCGCCGCAGCAATCGCGAGGACGGTTCCAAGGGTACCTTCTGGGAAGATCGGTATCAGTGCCGGAATCTGGTCGACGAGGCGGCCATTCTCATCTGTGGCATTTATATTGATCTCAACCAGATCCGCGCGGGCGAGGCGTCGACGCCCGAGTCATCCCGGCACACGTCGGCCTACGACCGCATTCAGGCCCGCCAGCAGCAACAGTCGGCGGCCCTCGGCCTTGTGGCTCCCGTGCCGCCGGGTAAAGCTCCCGATGGCTGGATGTGTGAGTTGACGCTGGACGAGCGGGTCCCGCTGGACGATCCGCGGTGGCTGACATCGGCCAGTTCCCGCCGCGCCTCGGATAAGGGCCTGCTGCCGATGAGCCTCGACGATTACCTGCAACTGCTGGACACCAGCGGCCGCATGGTGCGGGAGGGGAAATCGGGTTCCATTCCCAACCATGTGCGGCCCATCTTGGAACGCCTGGGGATCCGCAGTGAAATGTGGTCGGCGGTGGTCAGCGGTTACGAGCAGATGTTTGGTCACGTGGTGGGCAGCTTTGCCGAGGTGTCCCGACGGGCCGCGGCGGCGGGCAAGCGCTGGCAGCGGGGCCAGTCTGCCTGTGCGGCCGTCTTTCTTAGCTGAGCGCTGATGGCCGCGACGGGTGACAATGACCACGAGGGTCACCGGCACGTCGCCCCCGCCGCCGGTCGTCCCATCACAGACACGCGGAGCGGTGCGAAGCTCATTCGCCAACTCTCCCGTCTCCACTGATTGGCGAGAGCACGAGGCTCGCGCCTGCCGCGAAATACCGCAACGCAGGTCGCACGAACGGCGTTGTCCGGACATTCCTCGCCAATAACGTCGTGCCTCAATGTCGAACGAACGGCTCGACTGACTTCCGTCGCCACGTCCTCGCCCGATGACGCCTGCGGAACTCCCACCTAACCTTCATGGCAACGTCAACTAGCCGAGCTTGCCTAAACAAGTAGACTGTCTGTTTCTAAGTTTCTAAGGTAAACAAGTAGACTGTCTGTTTTAAACAAGTAGACTGTCTGTTTCTAAGTCTGAACAAGTAGACTGTCTGTTTCTATGAACAAGTAGACTGTCTGTTTCTAAGTCTGTTTCTAACCTTTCCAGGAATACTTCATCCAATCCGCTCCTTCCCACGTCGTGCAGGTCACGCGCACCGGCGATTCACTAAACGGGATGGTTCGCCAGCCCACACATGGCGATGCACCACAGGGAAAACAGTGAGGCGAAGAAGGCCGCGACGCCCAGACCCACCGCGATCAGCGCCGCCCGAGCCGCCCTTCCCAATCAACGTTACCAGGGCCACGAGACTGCCCGCGACACTGGCTAACATCAGCAGCATGGCCGCGAGCGGCAAGGGGTGAAGGAGCGTCATGTCCCAGGGAATGCGGATCACCAGGGGCATCAAGCACAATACCGCAGCCGCCGCCAAAACGCTTAGATGGAGTTTGATCAGACGAGCAGTCAGCGGCGCAGGTGTCTCTGCCGAGCCATCCGAACCTGGAGATTGCGGTACTCGGCTGGGTTCGTATGGATTCTGACGGGTCATCTAATAATTATCTTGGGGACAGCCGACTGTCGGCAGTCATTTTACACGGAGCCAGTCGGTGATGGAAATGCTCGCGCACGCCGCGAGCGGGCCACAGAGGCGGGTTTTGCCTCTCGTTTCTTCTGTGAAAAAAAGGAATCGGCCCCTCAGCGTCAGACCTGGTCCCAGCGTGCCCGGTCGTCCCGCCGCCCACCCGGCGGCTGACGCCGGCCGGTTCGACGGGAAGTTTGTCTTGGGATTTGAGTTTTCTCCGCGTGATTCGAACAGATGGAACTCGTAGCACAGATAGCACCCGCCACCATCAAGATAATTGCGGCCATGAAGTATCGCTGAATCACATTGATCATTTGCGTACGCACGAATAGTTACTTGAGCTGAAATTGAATGTTCTCGATTGTGCCCGTGAATGCAAAGTCGCCGCTGTCTTTGTAAACCGGATCGACCGGGGTGATCGAATCGCGACCGACTTCGAATGGTTCGAGTCCGTGTCGGAAGAGTGATCGAGCCAATTTTCCTTCGCCAGCGAGCTGATCATTCACGAAAAGCTTCAACGTGCCACCTCCATCCTTCGAGCCGTCGGGCGTAAACTCGGACTTGACGATCACTTTTCCGGCAGGGATCGTGATTGTTCCGGGGATCGTGACATCCGCGATGTCGAAGCACGTATAGCGAAAGTTCGGTTTCCCGTCCTTCACATACAGCGACCAACCAGCGGAAAATGCGCCGGCACAGGTGATGACCCCTTCGCGCCCTTCTCGGGGATCATAACTTCGGCGGTAATCGTGTGACCACGGGGAAATAGCTGCGGGCCGACCGGCTCTGGAAGTTCAACCTTGTTGCCAAAGTATTTCCAGTCCGTGGGTGGCACGCCACCGACGCGAATCTTGGGATCGAAGCGTTCGGTCCAACTAGGATCGAGCGGAAGGACGTCATATTTTTGTGCCTCGACCAGAAACAGTTCCTGCAGTTCCTTGAGTTTCGCAGGTTGTTGCTTGGCAAGATTGACGGCTTGCGAGAAGTCCTTGTCAATATTGTAAAGCTCCCAAGGGGCCTTCGTGAAATCAGCGGCACGGCTGCTCGGATCCCAGGGCAGCCCGAATTGGGAACAGGCAACCCAGCCATCATGATAAATCGCCCGGTTACAAAACATCTCGAAATACTGGGTCTTTCGTGTCCCTTCTGCTTTGGCGTTCTCGAAGGAGTACAGCATGCTGACGCCTTCGATGGGCTTCTGCTCGATACCGTTGACCTCCTTGGGCTCGGGGATCTTGCACGCTTCCAGAATCGTGGGAACGACGTCAATCACGTGATGGAATTGAGTTCGGCGTTCTCCCTTCGCCTTGATTCTTTTCGGCCAGTGGATGACCATCGGGTTGCGAGTGCCGCCGAAGTGTGAGGCGACCTGCTTTGTCCACTGAAACGGACTGTCCATGGCCCATGCCCAGCCAACGGGGACGTGCGGTTCGCTGGTTGGGCCACCGATTTCATCCAACCGGTTGATGGTGCTTTCGAGTCCGAGTTGAATGCCAAGCAAACTCGCCAACTCGCTGAAGGTACCTTCGAGCCCGCCTTCGGCACTGGCACCGTTATCGCCGACGATGTAGATCACGAGGGTGTTATCGAGCTCGCCGGAGGCTTCCAGAGCGTTGATCAGCCGTCCCACATGGAAGTCGGTGTGCGACATATAGTCAGCGTAGTTTTCCATCAGCCGCAGATAGACTTTTTTCTCATCTGCGCGAGGGAGTCCCAGGCGGGAATCGAATCTGGACGCGGCGTCAACTTCGTATCGCTCGGGATGACGCCGAGAGCCAGTTGTCGCTGGTGAATGAACTCCCGCTCTTTGTCCCAGCCATGATCGAATGCGCCTTTGTGCTTCCCTTGCCAGTCCTTCGGCACATGGTGCGGGGCGTGAACCGCTCCGGTACTGAAATAGGTGAACCAAGGTTTGTCTCGATCGGCGGCACGGACGTTGTTGATCCATGCGATCGCTTCGTCGGTCATGTCTTCGGTGAAGTGGTAGCCTTCTTCAGGAGTTCTGGGGGGCGAGACCAAGGTCGTATTGCGATAGAGCGTCGGATAGAACTGATGGGCTTCGCCCTGATTGAAGCCGTAGAAGTAATCAAAACCCAGACCTGTGGGCCAGCGATCAAATGGGCCGGCGGGACTGATATCGGGTTCGGGCGTATTGTGCCACTTCCCGAACATGGAAGTCGCATAACCGTTGTCTCGCAGCGTTTGAGAAACAAGAGCCGTCGCTTGCGGGATGATTCCGGTGTACCCGGGAAAGCCTGTCCCCATCTCGATAATCACGCCAGTACCAACGCTGTGATGGTTGCGTCCGGCCAGCAGTGCTGCGCGAGTCGGGCTGCACAGCGCCGTCGTATGGAAGCGAGTGTAGGAGAGACCGTTGCTCGCGAGCTTTTGCAGATTCGGTGTTTCGATGGATCCGCCGAAGGGTGAAGTCATGCCGAACCCGACATCGTCGAGCAGAATGAGCAAGACGTTTGGCGATCCCTTGGGTGCTGCGAGCGGCTTCGGGTAACTAGGCGTCGAATCTTTGTAAGTCGTACCGATCTTACCCTGAAAGGCTGGATCGGGCTGGGGCAATTGCGTTTGGCCTCTCACAACGGATGGGGTGAACCAGCTCATTACCAGGACCAATGCGAAAAGGAGAGATTCTTGCGGGGAGATTGTCTTCATTGGATTGTCCTCATCGTCAAGGCTCTCTGCCTTCCGGCACCGTAAAGATTTAAGAAGAAGAAACAGTTCGAATTTGTGTATTGGCCGGGAAAGGATTGCAACGGGCAGAAAAGTTCGAACGATCAATCAGTTGCCAAGTTCGTCTGTCGAGCTCGTTTCAGTCCAGCTTGATGCTCACCGACTTGAGTTGCCCGGTAAACTTAAATGGCATCTCGTATCCCTTCGCGACCGGCGTGCCCGTGTCGAACCCGATGTCGAAAGTTTCGTCGAGTGTCACGCGGTTGGGAATGCTTTTCTCGACCCGGCCTTCACCCACCTTCTTGCCATTCGCAAAAAGTGTCACGGTGGCACCCGCGAACGGCTTGTCGGCGTCCGTCTTGTACACCGCCTTCAACGTCACGACGCCCGTCGGAAGCTTCCCCTCCGACTTGATCGTGTACCGATCGACCCCGACGAGGTTGTAG
Source organism: uncultured Planctomycetaceae bacterium (assembly GCA_963700865.1). Classification (GTDB taxonomy): domain Bacteria; phylum Planctomycetota; class Planctomycetia; order Pirellulales; family Pirellulaceae; genus CAVOGJ01. The sequence goes on from CAVOZC010000001.1 coordinate 741,004, forward strand.
TCGTAAACAAGTCGCCCATCCTGAACGTAGAAACCAAAGCCGGCGAAACGGCCGCCCTGCGTCAACAGCATCCCTTCGGGACTATCTTTCTGGATTTCGACATTCGCCGTGATCGTATGACTCTTGTGTTTCAAGTCAGGGGCCGCACCTTCGGGCAGACGCAGAAGATTTGGATATGTGAAGAAACGACGACCCGCGGTCAAACTGGGCCGGTTGTCGACGTTTAACCGTTCCGTCTTGCGATCATCCAAGGGCAGGACGTTGTATTTGGAGGCTTCGGCAAAGAACAGTTTGACCAGCTCTGCCAGCTTTTCCGGATTCTCTTTCGCAAGATCGTTCGCCTGCGAGAAATCTTTGTCAACGTGGTAGAGTTCCCAGGGCATGTTCAGCAGATCGCCCGGTTCATTTTCGCTCGCCCAGGGGATCCCGCGAATGGCACTGGCCATCCAGCCGTCGTGATAGATTCCCTGATTGCCAAGCATCTCAAAGTATTGCGTCGTGCGTCGGTCCTTGGCCTTGGCGTCGTCAAACGTGTAGACCAAGCTGACACCCTCGATCGGCTTTTGAGCGACGCCGTTGAATTGTGCCGGGGCCTCGACGCCGATGATTTCCAGGATTGTCGGAGCGATGTCAATCACGTGATGAAACTGATCACGAACTTCGCCGCGGGCCTTGATTCTCTTAGGCCATGAAATTGCCAATCCGTTGCGAGTTCCACCGAAATGGCTGGCGATCTGCTTGGTCCACTGAAAAGGCGTGTCCATGGCATGCGCCCAGGCGGCCGGAAAGTGGTTGTAATGTTTGTCGCTGCCGAGTGTCTTAAGTGATGCCAGCTTCATTTCGAGGGGTTCGGGAATGGCGTTAAAAAACGTCATCTCATTAAGCAGTCCGTTCAGCCCGCCTTCGGCACTGGACCCATTGTCACCCGCCATATAGATGACCAGGGTATTATCCAATTCCCCCAGTTCTTCGATCGTGTCAACAAGCCGGCCCACTTCATGATCGGTGTGCGCAGTGAAGGCCGCAAAAACGGACATCATCCGCGAGTAGATCTCGCGCTCATTTTCGGGGAGAGAATCCCAGGCGGGAAGCGAAGCGGGCCGCTTGGTCAACTTGGCATCGGCAGGAATGATACCCAACTCCTTTTGACGCCTGAACGTTTCTTCCCGGTAGGTGTCCCAACCGCCGTCGAATTGACCCTCAAACTTCTCGATCCACTCCTGAGGCACTTGGTGCGGGGCGTGAGTTGCTCCCGTTGCAAAGTAGACACAGAACGGTCGCTGTGGAGCGACGGCCTTGGAGGCCCGCATCATCCGGATGGCGTGATCGGCGATATCGGTGGTGAAGTGGTAGGGCGACCCGTCTTCGTTCGTTTCCGGTGGCTCCAAGCGCTTTTTGTTCTCGACCAATGCCGGGTGGAACTGGTCGGTATCCCCCCCCACAAATCCGTAAAAGTAGTCAAAGCCCAGTCCACCTGCCCAACGATCAAAGGGGCCGACGATACTGGTCTCCCAGTCAGGCACGTTATGATTTTTCCCAAACCAGGCGTTCGCGTAACCGTACTCACGAATGACTTCCGCGAACGTGGCTGCGGAGGCGGGAATGATTCCCGAGTAGCCAGGAAAGCCGGTTCCGGCTTCACCAATGACGCCGCTGCCGACCGAATGGTGATTACGGCCGGTCAATAGTGCGGCACGCGTGGGTGAACAAAGAGCGGTCGTATGAAATCGCGTGTACTTCAGGCCATTGTTCGCGATGCGATCGAGGGTTGGGGTGGGAATCCCCCCACCGAATGTACTCATCTGACCGAATCCACAATCATCGATCAAAACGATCAGAATGTTTGGCGGGTTTTCCAGTCCAAATGTTGCAGGGACCTTCAGTTGCGGTTTTACCGCTTCGGAATCCTTGTAGGTCAATCCAATCTTTCCAGCAAAAGGAGCCTCAGGTCGTGGCAACACTTCCTGGGCACCCACAGGGGTATTCATCCTGATCGACATCAACAAGAAACCAATCATCAACACATTGATGATTCGTGACGCATTGCGAAAAAATGGCAAACTCATATTGGAGCCTCAGTAAATGTCTCGCATGCAAGTTTTCCGGCTGCGAATCGGAAGTTTGCCGGATGGGGGAGTTCAGGAGTTTATCGAGATCCGAAATGAACCGCCACCGGCGATTAACTCGATTCTGCCCCGTGTAAAAGTCAACTTTGTCAATTTCGGTATTTTATTGCCGAATGGCGGTTTTGGGGATTCAGGCGTTGAGTATCAAGGTAGATCGTCACGGCGATTCTTACTCTTCGTAGACTTCGATCGTAACCGTTTCCAGTTCACCGGAAAACTCAAACGGCGATTCGTAGGAATGGCTGATCGGAGTGTTTGCATTGCGTCCAATCACAAGTCCGTATCCGGTGACGGCGCTGTATTGGCCAGCCGATTTGAAGTCTTTGAGTTCGGCCACCTCGTCACCGTCGATGATCAGCGAAACAGCTCCGATGAATTAAGCGGGCATCAGTGATGTTAGCTGGCCAAGGCAGCGAGAAAAGATGGGAACATGGCAAGCATTTCGCCGATGGGGCTCGGCGTCTCCGTGGCCCGGTTGAGAAAATGGAAGAGACACCGCACAGTCATCCGCGATCGTGACTGGCCCAGGTGCCCCGCCCCACACCCGGCGGCTGACGCCGGCCGGTTCGCCGAAGAGTGCTGCTCATTCGCGGGGCACCGCCTCGATTAGTTCGCGGCGGAATCACCCATCGTTCGATCGACCTCCGCACGCACCACGTCGATGCCGAGCCAGTAGTACCAATACGGACCGTAGTCACCCTCGTTGCCGGCCAGCCGATATTTTTCGTACAGTGCATCGGCCTGCTGCCGAACACGATCGGCCGCGGGAAAGTCGGCGGCTTGATGATAACTCATCGCCAAAAAGTAGAGCGTACACGCCTGGCCAACGTCATAGAGACGATCATCATTGGCCTTTTCGAGCCAGGCGATGGCCCGCTCAAAATCGCCCTGTCGGTAATAGAGCATGCCGGTATCTCGCGCGAAAAGGGGAGATGCATGACGGCTTGAGACTTCGCATAACCTGGCGACTTGCTCCGACGGGCGTTCCTGCGAAAACATGAGGGCCAAGTGCGAGACGCTGTGTGCGACAGACATGCTTTCCGTGTCTTTGTATTTTTCCACAAGCTCGTCGCTGATCGAACTGGCCTGCTCCGTTTGCCCCAGATAGATTCGGACGTAGCAGAGGCGACCCATTTCGGTCGGCACGTCGGGAAACTCGTCGATCGCCTGCTGCATCTTCGCCGCCGCTTCGCGCCATTTGCCTCGCCGGCCTGTTTCCATGGCTTCACTCCAATGCAGATGCGGTTCGTCGTACGCCGCAGCAGCAATCGTACGTGCGACGCGAAAACCAATCTGGTATTCCTGCCGGCTCGCGCCCAACCAGGTGCGATCCGCGCTATCCAATCGTTCGAGCGCTACACGAAAGTCACCGCCTCGCACCAATCGATAACTGCGGTTTGTGACCACTTCGTCGGGTTCCTGGATATCGTACGTAAGCGGCGCGTCCGACAAGTAGCTATCTCTGTCATGACACCATTCGAGAACATTTCCCAGCATGTCGTACAAGCCATAATCATTCGGCTTGTAGCTCCCCACCGGATCCACGTCGTAGTCGCTGTTGCTTTGGCAGCAGGCGTATTCGCTTACCATCGAATCACCACCACCAAAGGGACGGTAAGTGGTCGTGCCGCCCCGACAGGCGTATTCCCATTCGGCATCGGTCGGCAAGCGGTATCCGCGGCAAAGTGGAAACCGACTCGAGGTACGCATCCCGGCCGCATAGTTGCCGTCTGAATTAGGGATATAGGCCCATTCCGATGGGGGAATGCCATTTTTCTCACTCAGCCAGTTGCAGTAAGCGGCCGCGTCGAACCAGCTGACCGCATTCTGGGGGCAGGCATCACTTGGCGAATTCGATTCTTCCGGCCCCGCTTGCTGCGTCTGTATCCGTTCGCCCGCGAACCGCCGCCACTGCCGCCGCGTCACTTCCTTAGTGGCGATGGCAATCGTGCGGCCCACGCAGGTAGGTTGCCTGGGTCGGTCTCTCGGTGTCGTGCGACCGACCACCAGATCGGGAGCAATGGAATCGTCCACCCCCATTGTGAACTTATCGGCGGCCATGACGACCATCGTGTGACGTTGTGCATCGACATACCACGACATGGGTGGCCCCTCGGGCGCGGAAGGGGCCCGCGCGTCGCACTTCTTTTCCAGTCGCGCCATCTGATCGGCGTCAAGCCATTTCCTCAGCAGCCACTCCGTGGCTGAGTGAAGTCCCGGGTCGCTAGCCTGTTGATAGAGTTCCGCCACACGGTCACGGTAGTCTTCCCATTGCTGCGACGTGAAATCCCGGCTGGCCAATTCCCCCAGCGCCAAGACCAGCGCGGAGCGGACCGAGTCGTCCGACTCACGTGCCAACTCCGCGAACAAGGCCCGAGGATGGACGCCGTACGGAAGGGCCCAGTGGATAAATAGGGTCCGCACGTGGGGTTCGGCCGAAGCGCGAAGAACGCCCGTCGCCATTTCCGGCAAGCCCAGTTGGTAGGCGGCAATGGCCGCGTACGCCTGACGCCGAGCCGCACCTGGGTCGGCCTGCAATACCTCGGTCGTGATCGACTGCATCAGGTCTTTGCGGAGAAGTGCAACGAACTCGGGCCTTAGTTTCGCCAGCTTCACCAGAAACGCTTGAAACTGATCTGGCTCGGATTCCATCAACAACTCGTACAGGCGAGTCACGTTCTGTCGTGCCAATATTGCCAGGCTATACGCGGCAAGTCCACGTTGCTGATCCTGTCGGAACGTGGCGATGCTGTTCGAGGCAACCGACTGTTTGCGTGTCCACTCCGCCGGGCGGGCGAAGATCTCGTGCAGCGGCACGAGCAGGTGCGTGTGGACAGGCGCGAGGATCGTGACCCAAGCCGCCAGATCGTACGGTGGTACGCAGACCAGTTGGCCAGCGGCAAACGTCGCGAATTTCTCCCAACGTTCGTCGGACGGAGCGTAGGTGGCCAAGGCCGCGCAGGCTCGGAATCGTCGCGCTGCTGGCTCGTCCCCATCCGCGAGGATTCCCCAAAGTTGCTCGACCAGTTCCGTCTGGGCGAACCGCGAGCGCGTCTCGCAAGACGGTGAACTCGGGCGGATCGGCGACCAGCAGGCGCTCGAGCAGCGGGCCTGCGTGTTCGGAATCTCCGGTTAACTGAAACAGGGCGAGGCTCGGCGCCGCGGGCCAGGGGTGTCGGAGGATGCCGCCGCTTTGTCCGCGGCCCGCAGGAGGGGCACGGCACGCCGCCGATTCGACTGCAAACGCTCGATGATCGCGGGCAGACGCGACACATCGGCCGCATTCAGTTCCGCCACCAGACGACGCGCCGTTTCGCGTTGCCCCGACTCGTGGGCGACGAGCATCGAACCGACCAACACCACCAGTAGCAAGGCGATCCAGCTCGCGACGGCTGGGCGGCGACGGCACCAGGACCAGACTCTTTCATGGACGCCGATCGGCCGCGCGGCGATCGGCTGATGGTCCAGCCACCGCTGGAGATCCGCGGCGAGCTCCGCGGTGGTTTGATAGCGATGAGCCGGTTCTTTCCGCAGACACTTCAGGCAGATCGTCTCCAAGTCTCGGGGGACGGTGCTATCCAGTTTCCGAGGCGTTGGCGGTGCGTCATTCAGGATCTGCACGACCAGCATCTGCTTGTCGCCGCGAAATGGCAACTCGTCGGTCAGCAATTCGTACAACACGACTCCCAACGAGTAAACGTCGGCTCGACGATCAGCGGAGTGCCCTTCGCCCCGCGCTGTTCAGGCGGCATGTAGGCGGGCGAGCCAAGGATTTGCCCGTCCACGGTCATGGTGATCTCGCCACCTTCTCGTTTGGCGAGCCCAAAATCAACGATGTGCGGCTGACCCGCCAGATCCATCATGATGTTACCTGGCTTGAGGTCTCGATGAATCACCCCCGCCTGGTGTGCGTGATGCAGTGCTTCCGCGATCGTAATGACGAGTTCGGCAATTTGCCGATAATCCAACCGTTTGGCACCCATCCATTGTTTGAGGGAAGCGCCTCGATAAAGTCGCTGACGATGTAGATCGTGTCTTCGTGCCTGCCGACTTCGTGCACGCCCACGATATGCGGATGACTCAGCTGAGCCGCGGTGCGGGCGTCGCGGAGAAACATCTCGGCTTCTTCCTGCCCCAGATGACGGCTGCGTGGAATCTTTATCGCCACCGTGCGTTCGAGGGCAAGATCGCGGGCTTTCCACACGCTGCCAAACTGGCCTGTGCCGACATGTTCGATCAACTGGAAGTGACCAATCCGTTTGACACCGCCGGGAAATCGGGTGGTATTGCCGTTGCTCACCAGGCTAAAGTGACTGCCGCAGGAGGGACAACTGACGTCGGATACAAAGGCGTTGTCGATCAGTTCAATCGAATGGCGGCAGTGGGGGCAGCGGACGTTGAGCACCCGGGCGGCGGCACTGCGCAGTGGATCGAGCAGCGCCTCCATCCGATCGCGATGCCGAAGAAAATCGCGCAGATCGTCGGCCAGATCTGGATGATCCCTCACGAGCTGCTCGCGATCCGGACGTGTTCCCGCTTCAATGGCGCGGACATAGCTGGCGATGACCTCGTCCAGCCGATTTTCCAGATCACCGTTGGATTTCGAAGACACGCCCCATCACTCCTCGAGTAACGCATGCAATCGCTTCAGTCCGCGGTGCAGTAAACCGCCAATCGCGGCCTCACTGCGTCCCATGCAGAGGGCGACCTCGCTGAGCTTCCGACCCTGCAAATGATGCAGCACGATGGCTTCCCGCTGCGCGTCGGGCAACATGTTCAGCGCATCCGGCAGCCGTAGCAATTGGTCATTCACGGCAGCTCGCTGGCTGGGCGAGTTGCAGGACGCCGTCATCAGGGCGTCGATTCTACAAAAAGACTGCGAGACTTCATCAGCCAGCGACAGATTCCGCGCGACGTTGCGTTTCGCGCGCCCATGGTGCCGTGCCAGATCGACCAGATTGTTCGTCAAGATCTTACGCAACCAGCCGAGCAACTCCGCTTCGCTCTCCCCCCGAAACTGATCGCGGCCCACCACGGCATCGAGCAGCGTCTTCTGGACAAGGTCCGAAGCATCGATTTGCTGCCGCAACCAACCGTCTACCTGGCTCTCGGCCAGGAGTTTCAGGTAGGCGCGGCATTTTTCCAACGTGTCGTTATCAATGCGGCTGGTGTCCGGCAAGCGTTGGTCCCTCATCCACTGGGGTGTACGGAAACGAGTAGAGACAGTCCCACCAAGTCAAAGACGGCATCCCGGCACCGATCATGCGCGAAAAAATTCAGAAAACAAGGCCGCACCGTAACACGTAGCCTACCACAGAATGGCTGGCATTTTCCGCGCAACCCTCGTACGCCACTGTCGTCTTTCCCGGTAGCGAGTCCTGTTTCAACCACACGCCAATGGAGAACAAATCATGCGTTTATCCCACCGTTGCCACGGGAAAGACCCGTTCGGAGGAAGCACTTCGTGGTTTACCGTGGTTCTTGTCGTTTCCGCCCTTAGCTGGTGCGGGGCGCGAACCGCGTGGTGCTTGAATATCCACCTCGTGGAAGCGCCGCCCGCCGCGACGCTGGAGCCCACATATGATCCGGCTCTCACCAACCTCGGCAACATGATGCAGGCAGCGGCGAATTACTGGGAGTCGATCATCCTCGACAACCACGATGTCACCGTGACCTATGGTTATTTCGATTTGCCACCATCTGTTCATGGCCTCGCGGAGGTCACCGCCAACGACGGACAACGGGCCACGGCGGGCAACGTGGCTTTCGACATTGAAACCAACAGCGCCGGTGATTGGTTCTTCGATCCCACGCCCACGAATCACTCCGAATTTTCGATGCACCAGGTGCTTCATCGCGATCTCACGCCGGTCGCTTCGGGACTCTACTACAACGGCTCGCCCAATGACGTGCTGGAAGTCGGCTATTGGGGTAACTACGTCGGTCCCGATCAGGGACGGGATGCCTTGACGACCGCCGTGCATGAACTGGGTCACATTCTCGGCTTGCTGGATCCGGTTCCTGGATTCGCCGCCGAAACCGCCGATGGCGATTTTGATTTCAACCTATTTTACACGCAAGGCAATCCGACGGCGGCCAAGTACTTCGGACCCGCCGCGGCGGAACGCGTCCATCTCCGCGCGTCGGACGCGGCGATGAGCGTCGGCGCGGGTTTTGGAGATCGCAATCTACCGGGGGCCACTGACGTGTTCGCGGCGGCCTCCGTCAGCGGCTGGTTCCTGGTCGATCTACCGCGGAAAGACTTTTGGGGAAATGGAGCTACCAACTGGAACAACTCACTGAATTGGCCCGGCAATCGGCAACCGGATGCCCAAGACGACGTCTTTGTTCGGAACGGTGCCGCCGCCGCGCTGACAAGTGCCAATGGGGCCGCCGGTAATCTCTTCATTCAGGAGGGTGCGGTCGTAAGCACAGGCACCCATGCACTCAATGTCACCAACAAGATCACGATCGAAGGCGTCGATCCGGGGAGCCAGGCGAATCTGGTGGTCAATGCGAATGGACGAGTGACGGCGAACGAAATCGAGCTGAATGAGGGCGGACTACTGACGGTGACGACCGGCGGCTCCCGTGGGATTTTTAGAGGTCGAGGTCGACGTGCTCGACATCAACGCGGGGGGCGTGCTGCTGGGGAATGGCGACGTTCGTTTCAATTCCACGCTCCGGAACGATGGCACGATTACGGCCCTTGGCGGTGCTGGGACGAGACTGTCGCTATTGACCGGGGCCCTGGATCTCGATGGTCTCAATGGGAACGGTGAAGTTTTCGCCGTCTTGGGCGATCTGCGCATCTCGGCTGCCGCTCACCGATGGTTTTGACGGAGAAATGACAATTGGTGCTGGCCGAGAGGTGACGGTCTTTGGTGGTTGGGACCTCGGTCAGATCGGTTCCAGCGGCGGCCGACTGGTGATGCAAGGCGGCCCTGTGACACCGGCCACCCTGACGATGAACATCGGCGCGGCCCATTTTCTGTTTGGAGAGATCGGGGTCTCGGGACAGGCGGAGATGAACGGGACGGTTTTCTTCGAAGCGGCGATGACGACCGATATCCAAACGAATGGCCAACTTACCTTGAACGGCACGACCAACCTCCAGGGAGGCGCATTTCAGGGGGATGGGACACTGCGGTTCGATGCCACCGTCAATGTTACGAGTGCTACCACGATCGGGAACCGCATCGTCGACCTGGATGGACTGAGCGGAACGACGACGGTCAACATCAACGCCGCTCCCCTGACGCTGAATGTCGACCGGATTGACTCGGCGGTGAACAATCGATTCGATGGCGAGATTCACCTGGACGGCAACAGCGCGAACTTGACGGTCAACCTGAATGACCCTGGCGCTGCCTGGCAACTGGGGGGCGTCTTGTCCACCAGCGGCGGATCCGGATTGTTCTTTCAATCGACCCTGTCCGGGAGTCCCGTATTGGTCACCGGCACCATGAACATGGATGGGCAGTCCGTGATCAGCGCCCCGCTCGAACTGCGGGGCGATATGAATCTGGCCGACGCGGCAACCGTGGTGCGACTGACGGGGGGCCCCCATGTGATTGGCCAGGACTCCAACATCAATGGGCCTGGGGAATTGCGGGTCGGCGCGGACGGGCACGTTCTCGTCGAGAACGGTGCCGTGATCTCGGCCGATGTCCTGACTGGAGGGAGATTCGAGATCGGGACTCAGCTCGGCACGGCGACAATTTCCGACGATTTTGATCAGAGCTCCATTGGCACTCTGGCCATGGAGATCGCCGGCCCACCCGCCGGCATGCATGACGTGCTGCATGTCGGTGGCATCGCCGACGTGGACGGAAATCTGGAGGTGACCGCGATCCATGGTTTTGTGCCGACACCGGGAAGTGTCTATACCCTCCTCACGGCTTCATCGGTGGTGGGCGAATTCGCTTCGCTGACCCTTTTGTCCGATAGCATCGTCACGTTCGAGGGCTCGCTGACTTACCCGGGGATGCGTGTTGTGCTGCGGATCGACGACGTCTCGATCTTTGGCGACTTCGACGATAGCTTGACGCTCGATTGCGCGGACGTCGATGCCCTCGTGGCCGAGATTGCCAGCGGTGGTATGGGGGCCGAGTTTGATCTGAACGGCGATGCGATTGTCGATACCGCGGACCTCGATTTGTGGCTGGAGGCGGCCGGCAACTTTAACGTCGGTGGCGGCTATTTGCCGGGCGATGCGGACCTGAATGGCTTTGTGGACATCTCGGACTTCAATGTCTGGAATGCCGCAAAGTTCACCAGCGACGCGGGCTGGTGCGGCGGAGATTTTAACGCCGATGGAGTGACCGATATTTCCGACTTTAATATCTGGAATACGCAGAAGTTTACCTCCTCGACGGCGGTGGCGGTTCCCGAACCGTCCGCTGGCTGGTTGCTGATGGTTCTGGCCGCGTGGACGGCGGTGGGTGGCAACCGCCGGACTCACCGCCCAAGCCATGGCTGCTGACGGCACATGAGGATCGGTGATCGGCTCATGAGGAGGTAGGTTCGCGACGCGACGGCAGACCGCAAATACGCGCTGATGGGCGCTCATCAGCCGGCTGGCGAGAAGCAGCCGACGTAGCGTGGTCGTCCCGGTCGCGTCGCACTTCCAAACCTCGTGGCCCCTCACCCAGGAACGCAGCCAGAAGATGACGCCTCCTGTGTTCGACCCATATCCACCGTCATCCTCGGCGGCGCCTCACATCCAGGTGAGCTTCGCGCCGGCGTCGTGGTTGGCGCGCCGGCGACCTCGCGGGCGGGGAAAGCGGCGAAGGATCGCCGCACCCCAAAGAGAAATGGCCTGCCCTATGTGTGCGTGGTTGAGCCGGAGCGGCAAAGGGGGCGGCATCAACTCACATCTGACCGCTTTCCCAGCCTGTACCATCGACGACGTGTGCCACAAATGCACCAACCACGATTCCTCTCCCCACGTCGTCTCATTTACCGTAATCCCACGCCGCACGCGACACTTCTAATCGGCTGGGAATCGCGCATCCGGCAGTCATTGTGGTGATCTCGCGGAACCCCCTTCCAGAAAGGCAGTCGTTGACAGTTTCCCGATGAGAAATTGTACGCCCGTACTCACGGCGCACGGACCATGGCCGAGACATTGATGATTGTGGTCGTAGCGGCTTTTCAGGCGGCAGTGCGTGTGGGACGAATGTGCAGCAGCGATAGGAAAGCAGCGGCCATGCATACCATGACGAACGCTTCCGGCTCAGGAACCGTCGCAAGCGTCGCCCGCCAGGACTCTGATTGGCCAAGGGGATTGAATCCGGCACCCACGATCACGGTCCCATCGTTCGATATTCCGGTCGCCCGGTAAAGTTGCCAACCCATCAGATCGACATCCAACGACGTCAGAACGTCGGCAACTTTTCGCATTCCGTTGACCTCGTCCCAAATGAACGCCGCCGATCCGGTGGACCCTGGAAGTGCGGATGTCCCGACAATGATGGAACCATCGGCTGACGCGGCCAGCGCCTCGCTGGAAGTAACATTTGCGGGAGAACCGCCGGGTAGGTCACCAAGACTAAAGGGTCCGGTTTCATTGATCCATCGAACGGCTTCCGAGCGAAAGCTGGTCGTTCCAAAGCCGACGGCTACCCTTCCATCGTCGGAAACACCGTCGACACGGCCATAACTGGGACCGCTGGGCAAGTCAGCCAGGGCGACATAACCTGTGCCTTGGGTCCAGCGATAGGGAGTGCCTTGAAGCGGAGCGAAATTGACATCTCTGGTGCCGACGACCACGGTCCCGTCCCCCGAGATACCGGCCGCATTTCCACTGGGCATTGTTGATGGATCGAGTTGCCGAATCCCGTCGCTCGCCGTCCAGCGGACTGGCGTTGCTCCAAACGAACCAACGCTTGCCCCAACGACGATCGACCCGTCACCCGAGATCGCGTTACTGTTGCTGAAAAACTGACCATTCGGCAGATCACCGATACCGATCATGCCATCATCTTGAGTCCAACGAAAACCTTCGGTGGCAAATTGCCCATTCGGGAAGCTGCTGCCACTGCCTACGACCACCAGCCCGTCGGCGGAAACAGCCGTTGCGCCGCCGGAGGGAAACGGATGTCCCCCGGGTAAGAAACCGAGACCGACCATACCACTGCCCTGCGTCCACCGGTACGGCTCTGTCGCTCCGGCGGCATTCAGCGCGCTTCCCACCACGACGGCACCGTCCGCCGACACGCCGCTCGCCTCACTTTGAGCGAATCCGTTTGGCAGAAACCCAAGGGGCACGAACGAAGCACTCCAAGCCTGTGATGCCGCAACGGAGAAGAGCGCCAGTACCACGTTTCTCTTAGAAGTCACTCGGTGGCGAAGACCGGTCAAAATCTGGTGCAGCATTAGCTCGTTCCCTTTGCCTGAATTCGTTGCGCTCAAAAGTCGGGACGACCGCCATTCAAATCAGTGAAAAGACTGGCAACCCGTGACGAAACAACACGGTCCACCGTTGGCATTTCTGCGTTGGTCGGGTTGTCTGTGGATGCACGAGCGCGTTTTGGTGCTTGCTGGTGTCCTCGTGTTGACCGAGTGCGCGACGGACGACGGACGAAACGAAGACGAAACGAAACGAAACGCCGCATCCCTGTGAGTCCATGCTTCAGCCACTCTGTTTTCGCGCCCGTGAGCATAGCGTCACCGCGCCTTAATCACAATCAGGAAAATGCCGCTTTTGAACAACTTTGGTTTTGCGGTCGCTAGGCCCCCCTTTCCTACGCTCGACAGTGGCTTGCCGCGCTCAACTGGAAACCAAAGGCCATTCCACTGCGCATGCCAAACGCTTGTGATTGCCCGCCAAGCCGTTCGCAATGTGTGCTCCGCCATTATGGCAGGGTCATCTGTCCCAACGAACGTGGTCACGAATCGAAATGCCAAGCGGCATCGGCCGGCTCAGCTGTGGCAATAATGACGCCTGCCGCTTGTGTGGGTGGTTGAGCGGCAGCCGCAAAGGGGGCAGCGTCAACGCACATCTGACCGCTTTGCCAACCTCCGCCAAGCCGTCAGTGCAACCGCGTCACCACGGCTCCATCCACACTGAGTCTTAACCGGCCCGTTTCGTCGGCGACTTCGACTCGATCGCAACAAATCTCATCTCCAGTGACAAGCGGGCAGCTCGTGCGGATCTTCCATCCAGACGCCTCCGACGCATCGGCGGCGATGCCGATCGGCACGACCGCCCGAGCAATCCGCGTAGGCACATGCAAGCCGGGAGCGACGTGCATGCCGGCGACTCGAAGCGAGGCGTCAAGCAACAACGAAGGAACAACGCCGTCCCAGCGCGTTGACCGATCGGGAGTGAAAATCGCCCGGCGTCCACACTCCGCGATTTCAATCTCCTGCAAACAGTCAAACGGACCAGACAACTGAACGCTCTGATCAGCACCACAGTAAGGATCCGAAACCAGCCGCACGACGGCTTCGCCGTTGCCCGGCCAACCATTCAATGATGGCCCTGTCGGCAACGAACCCTGCTCCATGGACAGTGAGGCTTCCGCAAAAACGACGTCCGTCATCAAGGGGATTCCATCGGAATTCAGCACGTCTCCGACCAGCCAGGCCGAGTATCCCGACTGCTTTGCCGCAACGATGACACGCAGGTGCGGATCGTGTTCATTGCCAGCGCGCACGAATCGATAGAAGCGGATATCCTCAATGCTAACCAGGGCTGAATCCTTGTCGTGCAGCCGCAGGGCGGCGCGAGCCATGAAGTCAAAGATCCAGGCACCAGGCAGCGTGGGCACCCCTCGGGCACGATGAAACGACAGACAATCCACACCGGCCAGATTAACGGCGGCTTCAGCAATTCTCCCGGCTGAATTCGCCACGGGTGCTGGAATCGTTCGCACGCGATAACGGGTCCGCTCCGTGGCCGACAGCGGGACATTGATTTCCGTTCCCGTAACGCCTTGCAAGACAGCTCGGAAAATACGCTGCCCGCCGACCGCGCCTAGCAACGCCAGATTGCGCCGCTCCGCGAGGGCGCGGTATTCGGAGCCTCGTGTCATCCCAATTCCGTCCCAGGCCGACCAGGCAATGCTGGACCAACGATGGTCGGGGAGGATCTTGGTCAGGCCGCAGAGTCGATCCAAAGTCTCGTTCGCCGCTCCATAGTCATGCTGCCCATCGTTGCCGAAAATACTGTAGGCCGAGCTAAAGACGTGTACCGGCACGATCCGTCCCAGACGCCGGCGGCAGCCATTCACGAGGTGTCGGAGCCCACCGACTTTCACGTCGAATGTGCTGCGAAACTCGGCCAAGCTCCGATCTTCGAGCCGTTTTGACCATTGGACACCGGCACCATGCAGGATCAGGTCGACACGGCCCAGCTCGTCCACAATCCGATTGACAGCCTGCTCGACTTCATCGCGATTGGTCACGTCGACCGGCAGGTAGTAAATGCGTCCGCCACAACGCGACAAATGATCGACCGTTTCTTGAGCTTCCCACCGCGCTTGGGCGGACTCGAAGCTCTTTCGCATGACCGCAGGCGAGGCCTGTGGATGCTCCGTCAGGAATTTCTCGTAGTATTGCTGTTCCACGTCCGGCGCGTTGAAGTTCGCCGGGCCTCGCTCAAGCGCACTTCGGCCCAAGGCAACCACGGTGCATCCGTAATCTCGCAGCAGTGCTTCCACGGCCACCGCTGTGACACCGCGGGCGCCTCCGCTGGCGATGACGACAGAATCGGCATCCAGCCGTACTTGCGGGCTGGACAGCTGGCCAGGAAGCGGTTTCTCCTGCGTGGGCTGCAGGCGACGGACGAGGCGAACGCCTTGGTCATGTACGATTTCCTGCTCGGTGTGGCCGGTAGCCAGCCGCTCGTTCTGCAAGCCTTGCCAGGCATCTGCCAGCCCATCGACGCGAGTGCTGAGCAAGCCCAAACGACCTGCCGGCAATTCGCGCTGGACGGATTTGACCAACCCGCAAATGGGACCGGTGGCGGGATGGATCACATCGTTCCATCCGCCGAGAAATAGACCCCAGACTTCGGTTTCACCCCGCCGGATGCGGGCGACCAGTCGCTGCATGGCGAGAAACAGAAACTCGCAAAGTTGGTTCTCCGAGACCCGTTCCAGCACTGCCTCCAGATCCCAGGTCGCAATCCGATCCAGCGCAACAACCACATCTGGCGCGAATTCAGCCACCGCATCGAGCGCTGATTCGACAGCCTGTCGATCGTCCAGATCCACCGCGATCACGCTCGGATCGGAGAGCTGACCGGCCAGGTTCGCGGAGTCCGTGCCTACCAGCACAACCAGGTACCGCTCGGATCGCCGTGGAAGAACTTCCAGCAAGTCGGCTACCAGCCGATGATTGGCGGTCGCGATCACAAGGTACCGTTCATCGGTCCGCGACTCGAGAGCACCGGTGACGGGCAGCGGATCGCTCTCGACCCAGACAGGTGCGTGGAGCGGAAACTCGTCTTTTCCGTCACTGTCTTTCTCGTTTTCATCGCTGGCGGCGGCTTGACCTTGGATCACCGCGATCAGCCTATCCAGCTGCTCTTCGGTCGTATGCCGCTCACCGAACGCACCATCGAATGGACAGACAACGTCAAGCTGCAACTCGTCGGCATAGCGGCGTGTTGTGACCGCGAACGCCGCAGCATACTCGTTTTCCGTGTCTGACTCGGGCGAATCCGAAATCGACCATCGATTCACCTGGATCGCCGCGACAATCACGAGTTTTGTTCCGCCTTGCTCTCCACTGCGGAGCAACAAACGCGCGGAGGCAAACGCGGCGTCGAGTGAGCGGTTGGCAGCGTCCACCAAGAAGTTCGGTCCGTTCAGATCGAATTGCAACGCCGTGCGCCCCGCTGCAACGTTTGGCATCATGCCTTGCAGCGTGTATGGACCAGAGGGACGAGCGGCGAGGGCAGCCTCCTCGATCAAATCGGTCGCGGATAGGCCGGCAAGGTCACGCAGCAGGCGTGGCTTGAGGACTCGAGTGGTAGCTTCCAGCGCTCGTTCCGTCTTTCCTCTTAAAGCGAGTACAATTCCTGTCTGTTGACGGAGATCGTCGTCCAATTGGGCAAGCTGCGCGAGCGTCTCTCCCACGATGTTCAAGGCCAGCGTTTGAGAGATATCGATATCGTCCGCAAGATCGGGCAACATCAACATGTCTTCCGGCAACGTCGTCTTGTCACGATCGAAACGAGCGACGCTGTGACCGCTCAGGCTGGTGCCGCGGGCCGTCGGAATTCGCCGGTGCCATCCGACGATGACCAGATCATTTTGCTCCTGCTCCCGCGGCTGTGGGGTCTCGGCTCGGTCACGCGCAGCTTCGACATCCGGTTCGTCCCCATCGGGATACCGCTGGATCACAACGTGAGCATTTGATCCTCCAAATCCAAAACCGTCGATCGCGATGCGGGCATTGGGTGACAGAAGCGGAACGGGACGCGTCGGAACCGACAGGACTTCACTCGCGGAAAGTAGCCCATCCGACGGTTCCCGAAAGTGGGCTTGGGCCGGAAAGGCGCCCTGTCGTAACGACTCGCTCGCCGCAATGATCGAAGCCGCGCCAGCGGTCCAGCCCGTATGGCCGAGCAGGCCTTTAAGGCTATGTACGGGAATCGGCGCAGTCACGTGATCCTGAAAGAATTGGCGAAGCGTATTCAGTTCGGTTGCATCACCGACGACTGTCGAAGTTCCGTGCGCTTCAATCGCCGCGATCGATGCGGGTGCAATGTGGTAATTGGCATAACAACGTTGCAATGCCAATAGCTGACCCGCCGTCTGCGGCACGTTGGCTGACGAGCTGCGTCCGTCACTTGATAACCCTACACCGCGAACAACCGCCAGAATCTCCTGGTCGGACTGTTTCGCAGCGGAAACGCGCTGCAACACGACCATGGCGGCACCCTCAGCGAAAACCACGCCGTCGGCCTCCGCATCGAAAGGACGACAGCCCGTGGAGGTAAGTCCTCCAAACTGAGAAAACAGGCAGTTATTGCCGGGGCCGGGGCAGAATACCCCGCCCGCCAGTACGACGTCTGCCTCATCGTCCTCCAGAGCCTGCATCCCCAAGGCGACCGTGTACAATGACGACGCGCATGCCGCGTCGACCAACGTCACCTTCAGCCCAAGGCGCACAACACGATCGAAAACCTCCTGGATCGCGGTATGAGGGTCTTGGAAAGCGGCCCGCTGCCGGCCGACCCGGCTTGCGACCTGGGACTCGGCCACATCGACCCCGGAGTACCGCAACGCCGCGAAGCCATCTTGATCCTGGAAGCCATCTGCCGTGGCACCGACAAGGCACAGGACTCGGTTCGCCTGCTGGAGAGCCGCCCTGCAAGGTGCCAACGCGACGCATAAGATTTGCTGCGCTCGGGAAAATTCGCGAAAGACGGCCGAATCGACGCCCTCCGGGGCCACGATGTCGCGATCATCCACGCGGCCGGCCAATGCCGATGTCGACCGGTCGGGCACGAGCGATGCCGAAAAAAAATCTTGTTCCCAGTTTGGATCGAATTGGCGTTGGTCGACAATGCCCAGCCGGCCGGTCGAAATGGCAGCATACAGTTCTGCCGGTGAAGTGGCTCGCCCTGGCAGTACGCATCCCTGACCGACAATCGCAATGGGCGTGCGGGGCGAGTGGGCCGCTACCGCGTTGGCCCCCAGGACTCGCTCGGATACCACCGGTGTGGCGACCGACGGTCGACGGGACTCCGTGGCTGGCGGTTCATTCATACCGGCAACCTGTATGGAATCTGGACCGGCGGCTTGGAGTAATCGCGCCAGCGAACCGGATGACCCGCAGTCGACGAATTTTGAGATTCCGCCTGCGATCAGGTCATCGATCGCCCCCTGCAGATCGAACGGCCGCAGGAACTGGCTGCTCAATATCCCGGCAATGTCATCATCGGCCGTGATCATGCGGCGTCCGATCGGAGAAAACACGATTCGCCGGGGTGGTTCGATGCGAATCTCTTGCAGCCTCCGATACCAGGCTGCGGCCGCCGCGCGTAGCGCTGGGTGGTGAAACGAGGTGGGGCTGGGAATCTTGATCGCCTGGATGTCTCTGGCTTGCAGCAATCCGCGTAGGCGGTCTAAATCCCCCTGCGGACCCGAGACAACCGTCTGTCGCTCATGATTGCGGCCGGCAATGACGACTCGGCTCAGCCCACTGACGGCGATCTCTTCGGCAATCGTGCGGCGGTCGCTGGTGACGACCAGCAATCCACCATCGTCGGGTCCGAATTCCTCCACCGCGAGCACACGTTGGCACACGACCCAGACACCCGTCGGCAAATCGAAACAGCCGGCCACATTCAAAGCGGCCAGTTCGCCGAAACTGTGTCCCATCAGCACCGCTGGCGAAGCTCCCTGTGTTCTCAGACGGGCGCCGAGCACGCTTTGCACATGGATGGCCACCTGTGACAGGTTGGGCGTGTCGCGAACCGCTTCCAGGCAACGTTCGACACTGCCGCTGAGTACGCCGGCCGCATCGCCACCGAGCTGCTGTTCCGCGATATCGGCGCAGCGATCCAGTTCCTGCCGCATGGCGGCGTTCACGCGGCAGCATTCGGCCACGCGATCGCTAAGCAGCCGCGCGTCAAACGAACCTTGCCCGGGAAAGACCCATACTTCGTCCGGTTCTGTCGTGCCGTGCTGGTCGACCGCAGTAGAGCTTGCCGAGGTTACATCCAAGGCACCTGCGTCGGATTCGATCGGGGCAATCGCGGGTGGGGCCTCACAACACGACGCAATAATCTTCGGCTGCGGGTAGCGATCGGCCAGATACGCCAGAGCGGCCTCGCAAACATCGTGGGTGAACAGCTGTTGGGTCGCTTCGGCGCTGGTCAAAACGCGATCGCGAAATGACTGTTCGGCTTCGGCTTCGGTGATCTCGCGGATGGCGTCGAACGCGATCCGCAAAGGCTCGGGTAGTGGGATCGGCTGCCCGGTTTTGGCGTCGGCGCAGATCATGGTCTGGAAGCCGGCGCATATCGGCTGTCCCTGTTGTCCGACGACTCGATAACAGAACCGCGCACTCACACGTCCCCATTCTTCGAGCGTAATGAGGATGGCCACCCGATCGCCCAGAAATGCCGGATTCAAGTTTCGTGAGTAGGCATCCGCGGTGAACAGGTGGATTTGCTCCAGCGCTTGGCGAACCCCGACAGCATCGAAAATTCGGTCACCATACAGGAGCGACTCGCGTGCGGCGCATTGAAATTTGAATGCGGTGAGGAAATGATGGCTGCCGTAGGCCATCGTATCATCGAAATGGATCGTATACGCCGTTGCGAAGTAAGACATACTCACCTCCTAGGCTGGTGCGTGATTGAAGCTGTTCGTTGCCGCCGCCGGGGCTTGCGGCAACGGGCGACTATGGGCTCGTGTCGACGCTCCATGATCGACGGTCCAGACGGCACCGTTTACGCCGCGCGCTTCATCACTGACCAAGAACGCAATCGTATGCGCCAATTCGAGAGGACTGCACATTTCACCGTCGGGAATGATTGACTCCCAGTAGTTCTGAGTCGCACGTGCCGCGGGGTATTGGGAAATAAGTTCTCCGTAGACCGGCCCTCCGGACACACAATTGGTTCGGATGCCAAACGGAGCCAACTCACAGGCCAAGTGCCGCGTCATGGATTCGACGGCAGCCTTGATCACCCCCTGCCCTCCCAGCCCTTCGACGTAGCGGTGCGCGGCGATGGAAGACATCGTGATAATCGAACCACCGCCCCGTCGCTGCATCAATTGGCTGGCGCATGGCGCATTGGTGGTGGCCCGGAAACATTGGTGCGAAACGCACGGTCCCAGTCTTCCGTGGAGATGTTGGTGAAGGAGCCAATCCGACCATCCGACGCATTGCAGATAAGCACGTCGAGATAGCCGATCTGCTGTTCCAACTGGTCAAACATGCCGTCGACATGTTGCGGGTTGGCGACCGATCCCCAGATGTGGATCGCGGCTCCTCCGCTGGCATTGATGTCCTGCGCCGTCTGATCACCCAGGTCGCGGGAGTGAAAGGAGTTGATCACGACGGTCGCACCGCGGGCGGCAAGGAGGCGAGCGATGGTCCGCCCCACGCCTCGGCCCGAGCCGGTCACCAGGGCCACGCGACCCGCCAGGGGACTCTCGCTGGGACCGACCTCCGCCAACGAATGCTGGTTGATCGTGTGTTTGGGGTGGGGAGTCGGATGCGGCGGCGAAAAATGGTTTACCTGCCCGTTCGGACTTCGCGTCCCCGCTGGCGCGTGAACGACTGCCTGCCCGTTGCCATTTCCATGCCCGCTGGTGGGCAGCTGCCCGCCCGGTGACTCATGGGCATCCGCCGCGGCACGCCCATTTCGCCCGTTTCCATTCGTCGGAGCCATCTGCCGAACTGGACGGGGCTCTGTCGGCATGGCAGCCTGGACGGCACGTCTGACGGTGCTGCGGGGACGGCCGGAGGGCTTTCCGCCCTTGCGGCCTGATCTCCAGGCGACGCCGGCTGGTCGTTGATCATCCGCTCCAGCCATTGGGCGATGTGTTCGATCGTTCGAATCGTCGGATCCCGTTCCTGGGAAACGACATCCAATTTGAATTCATCCGCCAGCGCGGCAACGATCTCGACGCGCTTCACCGAATCGACACCTAGATCGTTTTCCAGGTCCGCATCAGGGACAAGCAATCGCTTTGGATAGCGTGTCGTGGCGGCTACGCATTCCACTACTCGCTCTAATACATTTCTCATCGGATACTCACTTTCACGAATCGTCGTTTCAAAAACCGACGAGGGGACCCGCAACGTATCAAATCGCGATTTCCAAGTGGCAGAGAATCCGCCAACGGTCGGCAAAAAAGAGCTGGTCCGCGACCGGTTGAAGCGGTCGTATGAGTTATCCGGTCCAAAGGAGTCGACTTGCCCAG
Organism: uncultured Planctomycetaceae bacterium; assembly: GCA_963700865.1. Lineage (GTDB taxonomy): Bacteria > Planctomycetota > Planctomycetia > Pirellulales > Pirellulaceae > CAVOGJ01. The sequence continues at coordinate 762,032 of CAVOZC010000001.1, forward strand.
GCCGGCGCAGCGGCGAGCGACAATAAGGACTCTTCGCTCGGGCCGACGACCGCGTTACCCGCGATCGCTCGCCTGCCAAAGCGCCACAGGATCTTGCCCTGGAGATGAAGCGACGCCTTCGTTGCGAAGAACGCAGCGACCTCATCGGCCTCGACGGGCCGACTGAAGAAATAGCCTTGAATTTCGTCACAGTCGATCGACTTGAGAAAATCGAGCTGCCGCTGAGTTTCGACGCCCTCGGCAAGTACCTTCAAGCCGATTGCCTTCGATAGCGCCACGATACTTGTCGCGATGACACCGTCGTCGCCATCCGGAATATCCTTGACGAACGCACGATCGATCTTCAAACGATCCAAGGGAAACTGCCTGAGATAGGCCAGTGAAGAGTACCCTGTCCCAAAGTCATCAATGCTGATACTGGCTCCCAGTTGCTTGATCTCGCGAAACGGTCCACTGCTTGTTTGACATCATCAATCAGCACACTTTCAGTGATTTCAAAATCGAGTTTGCTGGCATCCAGATCGAATTCTTTTAACGGTTCAGCGATAGTGGCGAAGAAATCTTCATCGTGGAACTGAATGGAACTGATGTTGATCGACACTTCCAGGTCGATTCCGGCATCCGTCCATGTGCGTAACTGACGATAAGCCTCACGAATGACCCAACGGCTAACCGGAATAATCTCGCGGCTTTTTTCCAGCAGTGGAATAAATCGGCTGGGAGAAATCAATTCGCCGTTCCTCCGCCATCGCAGGAGGGCCTCGACACCGATCACTCGCCCCGTCGCCAACGACACCTGCGGCTGATAAACAAGAAAGAACTCGTTGCGATCCAAAGCACAACTTAGTTGCTCTTGCATCGAACGATATTCGACCAGGCGTTTGGTCATGTCGGGGTGATACGATGCGTATCCCAGCCGACGCTCCTTGGCGAAGAACATGGCCGTATCGGCAAATGCAAAAAGATCCGTGGCCGAAGTGGTGTGGTCCGGACAAAGCGCGAAACCGACGCTGGTTCCCATGGGAAATTCCAGGTCGTCCAACATGTAGCGAGCTACCAGCAGATCGTGGGCTTTCCGCGCATGAGCTTCCGCCCGTTGTTCATCACCCACATCCGGAAAGATCAAACAGAATTCGTCTCCACCAAGTCGTGAAACAACCGCGTCCTTCTGAAATTCTCGGCTTAAGCGATCGGCAATTTCGACGAGCGCTTGATCGCCGACCGGATGCCCCAACGTATCATTAATATCCTTGAAGCCATCCATGTCGATGAGCAACAATGCCATTCGCTCATTGTTTTTCGTCGCTCGCTCCATGTTGCCCTTCAGCTCGCGCTGAAATTGAAACCGATTTAGCAGTCCGGTGAGTGAATCGGTCGTAGCGAGTTTATGCAGTCGCTTGCCCTCCGACCGCAGCCGCTTACTCAGGTTAATCAAGTCTTGCGTGCGCTCTTGATAGAACGCCTCGCCCTGCTGGCAACAGAAAAACACGCAGACCGAGACGCCACATACTAGCGTCAGCTCGTCCAGTTTCAGCGAGATCAGATCATGCCATCCAAACGTAATTAAAAAAAACAAAGTCGTTCCCGCCAGGCTGACTAGCAGCCACTGAAATGCTGCTCTCACGCCCAGCAACTGTGACGCAATCAGAATGGAAACAGGATAGAACAACATCGTCTGGTGCAAGTCTTGATGGCTGATCGACACGAACAACAGGCCGCAGGCGCACGCGGCCAAGCTCAAATTCATGATGCGACGATAGTTCGACTTGCTCTTATGCGTGCGGATGATGAGCGAGATCGTGAGCACTTCCAGAAAGCAAATAAATGCCGCCTGTGGATACCCACGCAGCCAGCAATAGCCGGTGAAGAAGAACCACGTCCCCCACGCGACATTCACGAGGTGCCAGACACGCTGAGCGCGCACCTCGTCAATGTTGTTGCTCTGACCCGCCAGCAACTCGTCCGGCGTGTTCACATTGTCCGATTGGAACCACATTTGCGGTATGACTCATCCAGGACAAGTCATGATGACGTGCGAAACAGGAACTTGACTTCTCACAAACGTACTTCAGGACGTTGCACGACTCCCCGAATGAATCAAAAAATCTTCGTACAATCAGGGCCGCGGGCCAGCGGGCGGTTGCGCATTCCCCGGCATGACCGTTAGCCTCGGACTGATCACTACAACCATACGTCGTGGTGGCAGGCGGTTGAGCGAGACGGCAAGTCCGCGACGCAGCGGCAGACCACGAATAACCGCTGCTGGGCGCTCCGCAGGCGGCTGGTAGGGCGCAGCGAACGCGCCGCCGAGAACGTCGTGCCTGTGGGCGACCTCAAGGGCCGGGGAAGGCGGCGAAGAATCGCCGCACTTCACAGCGTAGGGCCACCGGGGCTAATCCCCAATGATGACCGTGGGCGCGTAGTACGTCGTTACCGGCGCTGGTGCATAGTACGTGGTTACCGGAGCCGGCGCGTAATAGCTCGTCACCCGGGCCGGCGCGTAATAGCTCGTCACCCGGGCCGGCGCGTAATAGCTCGTGACCGGGGCCGGTGCATAGCTGGTGGTGACGGCGACCGGAACCGAACCCACCACGACCGGAATGTAGCCACGTCGGAGGCCAAACAAGCCCCGCCGCACCGGTACGACACCGACCGACGGCGCGGGGGCATAGTACGTCGTGACGACCTGAGCCTGGGATCGTGTCGGAGCGGCCACCATGAATAACATCCCGGCAACGGCAACCACGGCGGCAAATTTGAGCATCTCTGTTCCTGTCTTCGACGAGGCCTTTGAGGGGCAAATATTTTCGTAGTCCCACATCATAGCTTGGCACCAGATCGGTGATCAATCACTTAAAACGCCATGCGCCCCATTTTCCAGGAAGACCCGGCTCACCGTCCAAAACCGCCACCATTGTCTCGCCGCGGTTAAGCAGTGCATGTGGCCTCGACCAGAGCCGCGAACCGCTCGGCGTCCAGACTGACCTCCGCATAAATGCGACGCGCGGCAGCCGCATCGACCTGATCGAGTTGATCGGGTTCGGCGAGCACGAGGATGCCCGCCATTTCCAGGGTCGCCGGACTGATGGCCAGCCGCGCGTCCCCTTCCAAGAAATAACAGGCCGGCCGATGGGCCGCGCGGGGGAAGAGGACGCTCACCAGATCGGGGCCGCGCTGCCAGGCCAGCAGGTTGAGCAGGGGCTCGTCGCCGTGGCCCGCCACCTGCCGCAGCGCGGCGATCGCTTGCTCGATCGATGCTTGCACGACGCTCGGATCGGGGTCCGCACACACCAGCATCTTGCGACCGAAGCTCTCCACCGCGAGAGGACTCGTACCGCCGGCTGCCGGCAGTGAATCGAGCAGCGGAATGCCCTCGGCCCGGCAAGCCTGGAAGTGCAAATGGTCTGGGGCGGAGGCGCCGCAACGGGGTCCATTGTAAAACACGACCATCGTCGGGCCGCAGGCAGCGGCCAAAGCCAACAGGACGCCCACCTGTCCCTCGATCTGCTGAGGCCGGTGGAGACGATGCGGGATGGTGCAATGGTCCGGAAGGATCGGGTACGGATTGGGCAGGATGCCAAACGATCCCCAGGCGATGCCCCGTTCCGCGGGCGGCATGTGCTCGGAACACAGAAAGCACCTGCGGGACGCGACGGACTGCGGATCGGTCTTGGCATGGGTCGATCGTCGGCGTCCAGGATTGGCCTGCACGACGATGCCAACGCCGTCCTGCCAGAGCGGCCTGGTCTGGACCGATGCCAGTGCCAACTCGCCGTCTCGGAACTGAGCCCAAGCGGCCCGCTGTCCGTCGAACAGCCGCGTCAATGCCGATCGCAAGTCGGGCTTGGCGGACGGCAATTTCAGCAGTCGATCATCCCAGTCCATGCGGGTCACCTGCAGCGATGCTGCCGTGCGGCGATCTCGATCGACCGGATGCGATCCTTGTACGCGGCATAACGATTTTTGGTCGCCAGCGGCAGCCCGTGATCGGTATTGTCTTCCCAGCGGCGGCACCAATAAAGCGAGTCATAGATGCGGCCGACCGCATGCTGGCCGGCAATCCGCAGCGCCACGGCATAGTCCTCGCCGAAACTCACATTGGGAAATCCGATCCGCCGCAGTGTCGGAACGTGGAAGGCACGGGGCGCCCCTAGGCCGGCGATCCGCAGCGCATTGTTGTGTCCGTTCTCGTCGGTCCACTCGCGATGATCGACCAGCCCCGGCGGGATGGGCTGCAAATCAAAATCAACAATCGTGTACGAACCGACCACCATGGCGTAAGGCCCGCGTTGAAATTCGTCAACGATCCGCTGGAGAACATCCGTGGCGGAGTACAGGTCGTCACTGTCCAGTTGCACCGCGTAACGGCCGCAGGACGGCGAGTCGATCGCCTCGTTCCAGCAGCCGCCGATCCCCAGGTCGTGACGGTCCGGAATGATGTGGATCAGCCGCGGATCGGCTTGGGCGATCTTTCCCAGGATTTCGGTGGTTCCATCCTGCGAGTGGTTATCGACCACAATCACGTTGAAGGGAAAACTGGCCTGCTGGGCCAGCGCACTTTGGACGGCATCCGCGACCGTACGCTCACGGTTCTTGACGGGGATCACCACGCTCGCCTCGACCGGAAACGATTCCGCGGCCGCCACCAGGGGCGCTCGGGGAGCCGCGAGATACGCGTTGATCCGCCGCAGATGCGTCGTGGCAATGCGTTCCATCTCCAACTGATATTCCCGATTGCGTGGATCAACGTATTGAAAATGGGCCTCGCCCGCGCCATCGCTCTTGGATACCGCCACGCTATAGGTCGGTTCGGGAAGATGAACCACGGGACCGGCTTCGCTCAGTCTCAGCCGCAGCTCGTACCAACCGCCGCGGCGCGTCGCTTCCGAGTTGCCACGCAGCTCGCGGGCGAGGGCCGGCAGACGCCCGCCATCGATGAGCCACACGTGGCCAAAATCAAAATCGTCCCGCAGACTGCCCGGTTGATAATCGACCAGCGGGTGGAGCTGCGCGGACTCATCCAACTCATAAAAGTCCGAAAAGACCAGGGCCGCTTGGGTATCTCGCAGACAGGTCCGCAACCGGCCGATCCCTCGGGGAGCGATGTCCGCGGCGGGTGATGCCAGCCACAGCAGGTGGTCGGCCCCCGTTGTCTGAAACCACTCTAGCACGTCGACGATCGCAGCCGGCGACCACAGGTCCGTGGCAGCGAGCATCGTGGCGGTGGTTGACGGCGGCGTGATCCCGTCGGGAGTGACGACCGCCACCTGCTTGACCTCTTCACACCGCGTCAACGCGTCGAGCGCATTTCCGGGCGGTCCCGTCCAGGCAATGACCGCAGCTACCGTTTCCATTGTTTTCCGTCTCCGCGTGTCAGATGGCCGCCACACAGGGTGAGTGAGCCGGTGCGTTTGGATCCATCCGCGCGAATGTACCGACGTCTCTGACAACCGACAAGACGACGGCCGTACCCAGACTTCCACCCAGTGATCACACTTCTTAGTAATTGTCCTTCGCGGCACGCGTCGTTAAAGATTGTAAGAGATCCAATTCGGATGAATCACTCATGGAGGCGACATGCCCGTCACAGAATGCGAAGTTGACGCAGTTGGGGTGATAGCGTGCTTATTTTAACGACTGCCCCCCCCCGCGTGTCTAGTGCATCGTGAATTTAGGGGACATTTTCCTGCCTTACTCAGCAGGTGCGAGGAAGCCAGACGGAGCCAAAAAGCAGACCATCTCGACTCGCGGGCAGTTCCAGGATACCAACCAACTGCTGCCAAAATGTAGTGTCCTTTCGGCGGGGTTGCAAACATAGGGAAGACACAGACCTGGCGGACAGGAGTTGGGAAGTTTGGGAGGGCTCTGTCATATCGACGGTGACCCGTTTTTTTCAGGCTACGAATTCGACCCCTCTCTCGTTTGGGAAGTCTGTGTCTGGTTTGCAAGCCATTCTTCAACCGCTGATGCGCGCTTATGGACGCTAATGGACGGATGGGAAGAGCACAGAACCACCAGATCGAGTGCATCCCTGGACCTCGCGTTGCCGCCGGATCTCTGTGGCTCTTCGACTAACACCGCCCATCTGGTTCAACACGGGGAAGAGCGTTGCTTCGCTGACGGTCACCCGCATCAGCGGGTATCAGCGGTTCCCAGATGGGTTAGATGGGTTACCCGGTGAGGCGTCGCAACTCGTCGAGCTGAGTCGCACGCAAGATGAGAAGTCGCAAGAACATGCATTGTCCTGCACCGAAGCGACACAAAATGG
>CAVOZC010000002.1:0-398507 GCA_963700865.1 uncultured Planctomycetaceae bacterium
CCTGCTGCACGAACTGAACGAACATGGCCGACCCACGGGCCGCGTTCGGCCCGTGGACGAGGCCGATTTACCGGTCGACCTGCCGCGACTTGATGACTTCAAACCGCACGGACGGCCCGAGCCTCCGCTCGACAAGTGCCGGAAGAGTGGCTCTATCCCGTCATCGATGGCGTGCGGTACAAACGCGAAACCAACACGATGCCCCAGTGGGCCGGCAGTTGCTGGTACTATCTTCGCTTTCTCGATCCACGGAACGACAAGGCTCCGGTGACCGCCGACGTCGAACGAGCCTGGATGCCCGTCGATGTGTATGTGGGTGGGGCGGAACACGCGGTGCTACACCTGCTTTACGCCCGCTTCTGGCACAAGGTCCTTTTTGATCGGGGCTGGGTCAGTACGCCCGAGCCGTTCCAAAAACTGATCAACCAGGGCATGATCCTGGGGGAAGTCGAGTTGACCGGCTGGCAAGACGACCAGGGCACGTGGTGCAATGCCCAGGACATTTACGTGGACGCCGAGAAACAACGGACGCACAAATCGACGGGGCGGCCGGTGCACGCGATGCGCGTCGCACCCGAACTGGCCGAAAAACGGGGTGCCGGTTTTGTCCTGCAAGCAAATCCTGAAATTCAGCTCGAGAGCCGCGCTTTCAAGATGTCGAAGAGCCGCGGAAACGTGGTGAATCCCGATCAGGTGGTGGCCGAGTATGGAGCCGATTCGCTGCGCCTGTACGAGATGTTCATGGGACCGCTGGAAGCCACCAAGCCATGGAGCATGGATGGGGTCAACGGCGTGTTTGGCTTCCTGTCCCGATCGTGGCGGCTGATCGTGGACGAGAAGAGCGACCAGCTGGCACTCCATCCGGCGGTCCAGGATGTGCCGGCGACCGAGGAGCAACTGCGGGTGCTCCATAAGACGATTCAAGCCGTGACCCATGACACCGAAACGATGAGTTTCAATACGGCGATTGCCCGCATGATGGAATTGGTGAACTTCTTCACAAACAGAGTGTGCGGCCCCGAGCCGTCATGGAGAGCTTCGTTCTGCTGCTCGCACCATACGCGCCCCACGTGTGCGAGGAGTTGTGGCAGGTCCTCGGTCACGCGGACACGCTGGCCTATGAACCGTGGCCGACCTGGGATGCCGCCTACCTGCGGGAAGAGACCCAGGAAATTCCGGTGCAGATCAATGGTAAGGTCCGCTCCAAGGTGACCGTACCCGCCGAGGCAAGTCGCGATGAGACGCTGGCGGCCGCCTTGGACGATGCCAAGGTGGCAGAACTGCTGGCCGGCAAGGTGCTCGTGAAGAGCATCGTGATCGAGGGCCGGATGGTCAATCTCGTCGTCAAATAGGTCGCCGCCGCTGGCGACCCCTATGGCTCGTCCGCAGTCAGCGAGGGCGGGTGACGGCCCGCGGCCGCTGCAGGCGTTTCCTTCGTTGCAGGCCGCACAAGACTCTCCCGGTCAGGCAAAAAATTCCGTCGTGCCATAGGCCGCAGCTTGCCCGACCGCGACGGCGTGGTATTTTTCCGCGTGGTCAAGCTATGCCGGCCGCGCCCATCTCGCGATGGTCGGCAACATTGATCGCTCCCGCCTTCCCCAGCCTGCCAACAACCTCCCGCCCAAAAGGTCTGCGCCATGACCGGTTCGTTTCGCGATTATGTGGGTCAACCGCCTCGCTCCCAGGCCCAGCCCAGGTTGCCGTCCCGAGGAAAGGTCTTGTGCGTATTCGACGATTCGCTGCTCGTGCAGACGCTGGAACCGGCGATTGTCGCCAGCGGCTTCACACTGCTGCGAGCGCGACACGGCATGCATGGATACTGGATGGCGCTCACCGGCGCTCCCGAGCTCATCGTGACCGATATTTCTGACCCGACCCATAATGCCGATTACTTGATCGAGTGCTTGAAGCGGAACGCCAAGACGCGGAGCATTCCCGTCGTGGCGCTCATCCACGCTGGTCAGCAAGCCGCCGCGAAGGCGTCCTGCCTGAAGGAAGTGTCGCTGTGCGTGACGAGGGACATTTCAGCGACCGATCTCATTCAGAAAATCAAGTTATTACTTGACGGCGGACAGACGTTTCGCATCGATCCGGATCCGCAGCAGGCACGCAGTGTCGATGCGGTCTTCTCTGAACTGGGCCACCACGGCCGCGTGCGAACACCCAGAATCGTGGCCAGAATGCTCAAGTCCCAGCAGAAGTCGGAAGCCAATCGCGATTAGTGCCGGGTTACGGGGTGCGCTGAGTGTGGCTGGGGCTTCCTGGGGCCTCCCGCCGCGGTTCTTAAGGCATGGGCGGTCCAAAGTCTGGCGACTTTGTCCCGACCCACGTTTCACGAGCGTCGTTCAACCGTCAGCCAGAAGAAATCGCGGGGACAAGCTGCGATCGGTGGGAAGTGGCTACCGCGATTTCTGGCGGCGTACGCGCGTACGCCGCCGAAGACATGCCGGTGCGTAACGACGCGTGGTACGATGTTAGCGGCATGCTTCTCTGGCTAACGGTTAAACCAAGAAAAAGGGTGGGTAATGACGAGGTCTGGCGACTTCGGCTACGGAAGGATCGTCGTGGCTGGGGCTTCCAGCCACGGTCCTTTCCAACCACAGCCACGAAATTGACTGCGCCGAGGCGGTGATCAACCCGCTACGGTGCCGCGCCGCAAAACCGTGCCTCGGCTCGCTAACTTTGCTACACTATCCCCTTCCCGACCGCACCATACGGGTGGTCGATCGGTTGGGCAATTCGCCACCGGACTGCCGCGAGCCGTCACCATGATGCACTTACGAATCCTGCGGGCAAGCGTCTGTTGTTTCAGCTTGGCGATGCTGCCGGCCGAGCTATGCGGAGAGACGCTCGCAACGCGGATTTTTCCTAAGGCAACCTCGCTGATGCTCCAGATCGAGGACGCGCGGGCCCTTCGTGAGGCCTGCGGGGAAAGCGGACTTGGGCAGCTTTGTCAGGATCCGTCCCTGCGGCCGCTCCTGGAGGACCTGTGGTCGGTCGCGGAAGATTCGCTCGTCGAGTTTGAAAAGCGGCTGGATACCAAGCTGGTGGACCTGGTCGAGATGGTACAAGGCGAGCTGGCGTTTGGAGTCGTGAAACGGCCCCGAGATCGCCCTGGATTCCTGCTGCTGATCGAGTTGGGAGATCGCCCGGAAATACTCCGCGGCCTGCTCGAGCGACTCCAGGAGATGCTGCTCGCGCAAGGCACCGAGTTCAGCGAAGAGAAGATTGCGGAAATTCCGGTGTCGGTTTTTCGTTTTGGCGGTAGCGGCGAAGAAGGATCGGCTTCCCGCTCGCTGATCATTTGCGAACGCGACGAATATGTGCTGCTCGCGACGCAGGCGGATATCTTGGAACGTTCCCTCGCCCTTTGGAATGGCGGCGCACAGGTCAAGTCGCTGGGCGAGGATGAGATTTATAAACAGTCATTCAAGCTGCTCGATCGTACAAAACGTGGCGAATCGCAGGTCCGTTTCTATGTCGATCCGATTGCCTTGGCGTACACCGTCACGGGCGGCAATCCTGCCGCCCAAGCTGGCTTGGCCACCATTCCGCTGTTGGGGCTGAAGGATGTTGAGGCCTTGGCCGGTTCGCTCACGCTCGATCAAGGGGGACTCGATTGGGTACTGCAGGCGCACTTGTTTATTGACGGAGACCGGCAGGGTATTCCGCAAATGCTGTCGTTTGATAATTATCCAGCGCAACCTCCCGCCTGGATTCCCGATGATGTGACCAAGTTTTCCGAATTCCGCTTCCAACCCCAGCAGACCTTGACGGCATTCCGGAAGTTGTTTGACCTGTTTCGCGGAGAAAATGCCACGGAAAATGCTCTCCGTGAGAATATTTCCGAGCGCATCGATCTCGATTTCGAGAAACAGATCATCCCTGCGTTGACCGGCCAATGTGTGCGGCTGGAGCGGCTGGTTCAAGATCACCTCAACCCGTCTTCCGCCTTCGGCCTGCAATTCCGTTCCGCGACGCAGGCGAATGATGTGCTGCAGAAGTTAGTCACCAAGTTTAACTTTCCCGAAGAGTCGATCGGTAGCCGGAGCATGTTTGTGCTCCGCCGCAATCGCGAGCGGGCGGAGAGCGCACAGGCCGAGTCGCCAGGCGACACTTCCGAGTCACCCGGTCGGCGGCGGAGACTGATTCGCCGCAATACCGCGGCCCTGGCGGTGATCGATGATTTTCTCGTCTTCGCGGACGATCGCGAATTGCTGTCCGATCTGCTCGCCGACCGTCGACGTGGATCGCTCCGCGAACGGGAAACGTATCGCACGGTGCGCTCGGCGATGAAGAATGACTTGGGGCTCGAACGGACGAGCTACGCATTGTGGGTCGATGCGGCTGCTGAATGGCGGCAGCGATTCGCCTTGCTTTCGTCTCCCGACGTCATGGCACGCATGCGGGAAAGGGCCCAATCGCAACCGTGGGCCATGGCCGCCATGCAGTCGCTCAACGACCATCCTTTGCCACCATTCGACGCCATTGAACGCTACTTTGCCCCCAGCGGGGCGGCGATGACCAATGAAGAGAGCGGCTTCCATCTGACCGCTTTCAGCCTGAAGGCGGCCGAATGATCTGGTCACAGGCGTCCGGCAGCGACCCGCTGCCTACTGCCTGTCCGCAGTCTTCGCCCGTTGGACGATTCACAACCCTCGGGGATCGGTTTTACGAGAGGCAGCCGAATTTGCTGCTTGACCCTGCCGATTTCGCCGGATAGCCTCAACGGAATCACCCCCGGATCGCTTGTCTCGCCGCCGCGCGTCGCGAGCTACACTTGAGAATTGTCCGCTCTGAATGACCCACTTGGGAGCCTTGCCATGCCGCTTCGTGTCCTTTTTGTCACCTTGATTTTTCTTGTCTCGACCACCGTGAACGTCACTGCCGTCGCGGGGACGGCGGCCGCGGCTGGTCCGCCATCCACGCAATCGTCCGAGGGCGGCACTGCCGACAAGCCGGCTGCCGACGAAGCCCAGCAGGACGACCAGGGCGAAATCAAGAACGAGGTGGGCGGAGAGGACAAAGACGCGGCGACTTCCGCTGCCGAAGGCAAGAAGGATCAAGAGGGCAAAGCTAAGGAAGAGAAAGAGGACGAAGTTAAACTGGGCGGCAAGTTTGTTCCGGCGCAAGCGACCACCATCGTGAAACGTCCGCGGGAATGGAAAGAGATGGAGGTCGTCAAGGCTGTCGAGCACGGTGCCCGTGTCAAAAAAGGGGACGTGCTTGTGGAACTCGAGACGGAAAAGCTCGATTTGGCAATCGAGGAATTGCAGTACGACATCAAGCTGGGCCAGATCGGCTTGGAAGAGGCAGAAGAAGCGCTCGACTTGTTGCGGAAATCGAATGCCTTGGCCATGGAGTCGGCTCGGCGGAATGAGCGCCGCGCGGCGGAAGATCTCAAGCGATTTCTGACGTTGGATCAAGATGCTTCGAAGGAAGCGATCGAGTTTTCGCTGAAGAGTTCGAAAAACTGGCTCGCCTACCAGGAAGAGGAACTGAAGCAGCTCGAACAGATGTACAAAGAGGACGATCTCACGGAAGAGTCGGAGGAGATTATCCTGAAGCGGACGCAAGACAGCGTGGACAGTGCCCGTTTCGCGCTCCGCCGCGCCGAGCAGGCTCACGATCGCGGCCTGGAAGTCGAGTTGCCACGCAAGCACGAGGAACTCGAAGCCGCCGTGCAAGAGGCAGCCATCAGCCTTGAAAAGGCCAAGGACACACTTCCCTCCAAGGAAACCCAGGAAGAGCTGAAACTGAAGAAACTGCAACTGGCTCAACAGAAACTCAAAGCCAAGCTCCAGCGACTGGAAGAAGATCGTGAAACGATGCGAATCAACGCGCCGACCAGCGGCATCGTCTATTACGGCGAAGGAAACGATGGAAAATGGCCGGCCGCCGATTCGCTACGGGCCATGCTCACCACCGGTGGTGCCCTCAAGCCCAATCAAACCATCATGACCGTCGTCGACGCGCGTCCCTTGCATGTCGTGGCCACGATCTCTGAAAAGGAACTGCGGCACGCGCGCGAAGGCGCCCCGGTTGAGATCGAACCGGTCGCTTTTCCCGAGCTGGAATTTGACGGCACCATCCGTGAGATTTCCGAAATTCCCGTGGCCGACGGCAGATTCCGAGTGGTCGTGGACGTGAAAGTGCCCGACGACTGCCCCCAGATCATGCCCGGCATGTCCTGCACCGTCGAATGGGACCTGCCCGCTGCCAAGGACGACGATGATGCCGCGAGCGAAGATGGCGACGAAGATGACGACGAGGACGGCGACGAGGACGGCGAATAGGAAATGCCAACGCTGGGGCAGTCGATGCGTGGGATAGGCTTCTAGCCTGTCTTTTCCGAAGGAGCTGGGTGGACCATAAGCTTGAGAGGGGACAGAATGCAAAGCCGCGAGTCGCTGCGGATGATTCTCACGATCGGTTTGCTGATCGGTGTGTGCTGGGCCAAGGTCACGTGGGCCGATCCGGAGACGCCTGTGGCGACGGAAAGTTCGCCGGAGGTTGAGTCAGCCGCCGCGGCGGATGATCCCGCGACCTCGGAATTTCTGACCGACACCCCCCGCCCTGCCCCCATCCTGCCGCTCCCTCCCGAATCGCTCAACGAGTCCATTGAGCGCGGTGTGACGTTCCTGCTGGAGAGTCAGAACCAGGACGGCAGTTGGGGATCGGCAACGCGGACCAAGGGCTTGAACATCTACGCCCCGGTTCCGGGGGCCCACCAGGCCTTTCGCGCGGCCGTGACCGGCTTAGCCCTCTCGGCGTTGATCCAGTCACAGGACATGCGGCCCAAGGTCACCGCGGCGATCCAGGCGGGTGAGGATTGGATGATTGAAAATCTGTCCCGCGTGCGCCGCGCCACAGGCGATGCCATCTACAATGTGTGGGGGCATGCCTTCGCGATGGAGGCCTTGGTCGATCTGCTCGGCTATGGAGACCAATCGTCCGATCGAATCGAGAAGTTAAAGGAAATGATTGCCAGTCAGGTCGAGATGCTCGATCGGTTTGAATCGGTCGACGGCGGTTGGGGCTATTATGACTTTCGCGCGGAAGCGCGCACGCCGACGTCCAGTCCGACCAGCTTCACTACCGCTACCGGGCTGATCGCGTTACTACGGGCCCGCGAGGCGGGCGTCGCGGTTCCCGAAAAGGTGCTTCAGCGGGCGGCAGCGACCATTCGCAGGCAGCAAAAGCCCGACTTTTCCTACTATTACTCGTTTGATCCGCCCGCCACGGCCCAGCCGATGCGGAGCATCAATCGACCGGGTGGCAGTCTAGGCAGGTCCCAGGCCTGCAATCTGGCGCTGCGAGCATTCGGGGACCCGAAGATCACCGATGAGGTCCTGAACGTGTGGCTCGATCGCCTCTTCGCCCGCAACGGTTGGCTGGATATCGGCCGCAAGCGGCCGGTGCCCCATGAGTCGCACTTTCTCGTCGCTGGCTATTTCTATTATTACGGACACTGGTACGCGGCGCACGTTTCCCTTGCTCGAGGAAAGCGATCGCGAACGGCACCAGGCGCAGATGAGTCGTCTGCTGACCGGCTTGCAGGAACGCGATGGCAGTTGGTGGGACTATCCGTTCTACAACTACCACCAGCCGTATGGCACCGCCATGGCTGTGATGACGCTCGTGCATTGCCGTCCCTGATGAGGGTTGTCGGCCGTCGCGGCCCGCATCAACGATCCTGCCCGAGAACGATCGGTACGCGGACCTCTCGCCCCTCGCGGAGCACGGTCAAGATGACTTGATCTCCCGGCTGCCGCTGCTCAATCATCTCCAAAAACGTATCCGCCGTCATGCAGGGTTGGCCGTCAATTGCGATGATCGTATCGGCACGGCTGCGATCGATATAAGTTCGCTCGAAGATCAAGCCGCCGCGCTGCGCTCGCTCCCGCGCCGCGCGAAAGCCGGCGATCCCAGCCCGTTCGGCCGGACCATCCGGAATGACTTGTGCCACCACCAGACCGTTGGCCGTTTCCAGGACCTGAGCGATGCCGGCGTCCGCCCGCATCACGCGGCCGTTGCGAATCAGCTGCGGGACCACCCGTCGGAGCGTATTGGCGGGGATCGCAAAACCAATCCCGGTGTTTTCACCCGTGCCACTGGGACTGGCGATGGCCGTATTCATGCCAATCAATCGCCCTCGGCTATCGAGCAACGGCCCCCCCGAATTGCCCCGATTCAGGGCCGCATCGATCTGCAAGATCGATTTCATCGTCCGTCCCGTCTTGGACGGCAGCGAACGGTTGAGGCTGGATAGGATGCCGACCGTCAACGTCCGCTCCAGACCGAACGGATTACCGATCGCGTAGACCTTTTGCCCGACGCGTAGACGAGTCGATTCGCCCAGGTCGATGGGGTAGAGATTCTCCGGTGGTGCGTCGATTTTGAGCACGGCCACGTCGTTCGGGGGGTCGGTTCCGACCAGGGACGCGCGATACGAGTTTCCGTCGTACAGCGTGATCATGGCCGATTCGGCGTCCTCGATCACGTGATAATTGGTGAGCACGTGCCCCTGCCCGTCGATCACGGATCCGGAGCCACTCCCCTTCATTGGCTCGGCCCGCATGATCGACAGCGGGTTGGAAAAATTGCCCCGCGAGATCACCGTTGTAATATTGACGACGCTGCGGTTGGCCCGCTCATACACGTCGATGTTGACCCGCTCCTCCGGAGTCCATTCATCGTCCAGCTCGGGATGGCTCGCGAAGCGGGAATCGACGTTAGCGGGCCGCGGAAACACGGGTCGTTCGGTGGAGACTTGCGCCAGCAGTTCTCCCTCCCATTCATTCTGTAGTGGCTCGCGTAGCCAGGTCGGTGTTTCGGCCACGGCGGGTTGGGTGAACGTCAGCTCTTCGAGTGACCGCGAGACGATCGCGCCGACGACGGCCGACGCGAGCACGATGGCAATTGTTTTCTTCATGGTTCTCCTCCCTCGTCTCTGGGCGAATCAATGGAACGCGCGTGACCACGCGGTTGATGGGACCGTCGCCAAAGAGCAACCGCCTGCCGCGGGCGGTCTCTGCCGCCCGTTGGTATCCGCTTTACGGCCGCCGGACAAGATCGGTTCAGCCGAAGCAGGCGGTAGGCGCTGGGTTCCGGGACCGGCGTGGCAAAGTCTGCCGCGTACGCCCGCGGCGCACGGTGAATCGGCAACCCGTGTCTTCCCGCCCCGTCTGGTCGCTGCGGTCGCATCTCGTTCTACTATCTATCCTGAAATCACTGAACCGCTCCGGACTTACAGGAACGTCGACCATGCCGCAAATCCAAGCCTTTCATGGGCTCCGTTACGACTTGGGCCATGTGGGCTCACTCAGTGATGTGATCGCCCCTCCCTATGACGTGATCGATGGCCAATTGCAGAAGTCGTTGTACGAACGGCACCCGGCCAACGTGGTGCGGTTGATCTTGAATCGGCAGGAACCGGGCGACGAAACGGGGGAAGAGCGCGTGCGCGGGCCGCCGCCTTCCTGCGAAACTGGAAGCGGGAAGGCGTGCTGACCGCCGAATCGCAGGCGGCGGTTTACGTCTACCAGCAGGAGTTTTCCTGGGATGATCAAACGTACACCCGCATGGGCTTCATGAGTCGCGTGCGGCTGGAACCGTTCGGCACGGGAACGATCTATCCGCATGAAGAGACCCACTCGGCGGCCAAGGCCGACCGGTTGAAGTTGTTGCAGGCCTGTCAGGCCAACCTCAGTCAGATCTTCGGCGTCTTTCCGGATGACGCCAATGAGGTCCGTCAGTTGCTGCAGACGGCCATTGCGGACCAGACGCCGCTCGAGGCCACCGACCATCTGGGGGTCGTGCATCGCCTGTGGCCGGTCACGGACGTGAAAGTTATTTCCGAGTTGACCGCCCTGATGGGGCCACGACCCACCTTCGTGGCGGACGGTCATCATCGCTACGAGACGGCCTGCAACTATCGTCAGCAACTGGCCGATGCGGGAGAGCTGACCGACGACCATCCGGCGAATTACGTGTTGATGATGTGCGTCGGCATGAGCGATCCGGGCATGATCGTCCTGCCGACCCATCGCCTGTTCCGCGGCTTGCCGGCGCTGACGAGTGACGAGTTGGCCGCCCGACTGGGCGACTATTTTGAAACGCGGATCATCGGCGCGGGGGCCGACCTGGCCGGACCGATCTGGGAAGAGATCGAGTTGGAGGGGGAACAGGGTACGCTGGGGCTGTATACGGCGGCCGATGATCACTGGCTGGTGGCCAAGGTCACGCCGGCCGGTCGAGCCAAGATGGCGGAGATCGCCCCGGACCATTCCGCGGATTGGCAAGCGCTGGGCGTCAGCCTGTTGCACCGTCTCGTGATCGATACGCAACTCGCATCGCCCGAATTACCCAAACCGATGTACGTACACAGCGTTGCTGAGGTGATCGAGGGGCTCCGGGCCGGGGACACGACGGGGCGCGACGCCACGGGACAACAAGGCCAGGGCGGCAAGTTCCCGTTGGCCGCCCTGGTGATGCCGGCCAGCCTGGACGACGTGCGACGGATCAGCGAATTGGGTGAGCGGATGCCCGCCAAGAGCACGTATTTTTATCCCAAGTTGCTGAGCGGCCTGGTGCTGAATCCGGTCAGTTAGCCAGGACGGTGAGGCGCGGTGACGTCCAGGCCCGACGCTAGCCCTTGCGGCTCGACGGGCGCCATCGGACAGCCGCAGGCGCTAGCCTCGGGCAGCGTTGGAACGAGGGCCCGATGATGGCTGCGCACGCTGTCGGCGAGTACGGGTGGGCACACGCCAATTCATGCGCATCAGTGCGACTGCTGACATACGCCAGCCCGTGTTATCCCAACCGGCGGGCGTCGCCAACCTCCCGCTCGGCGTTTCCGCGCCCCGGTATCCACTTGCCATCCCGGCCGCCATCTCGCCGGCTCGACGTGGTGCATCTGGCATTTCGCGTCAACTCCGTAAGCTGGCGTGACTTTACGTTGTACGTGAAACAAACTCAATTTCTCGCGTCGCCGGGTTCCACGTGAAACTGCCCGGATTGGCATTCTCGGTTTCCGGGGTCGCCTCGTACAATCGCCCGGACGGCCGTCGCGCGGCGGCCGTCAGACCCGGTTGGGATGGAGTCGCATGGTGGCGAGAATCTTGTGCGTGGCAAACCAGAAGGGAGGCGTGGGAAAGACAACCACGGCGATCAATCTGGCCGCCGCGCTGGCCCTGGCCGACCACCAGACGCTCCTCATCGATCTCGACCCCCAATGCAACGCCACCACCGGATTGGGCGTACGCCCGCTGCCGCGACATGCCCTCCTTACCGGCGCCACACCCCTGGGGGGCGTGGTGACCACCAAAACCCCCAATCTATCCATGCTTCCTGGGTCTCGCAGTTTCGAAGACGTCGAACAGCTCGTCGAGCACCCGGAAAAAACAGAAGATTGTCTAAAAAAGTGCTTGGCGGACGCCACGCGGAGATTCGATTGGGTGCTGCTCGATTGTCCCCCCTCCCTGGGGCGATTGACCGAGGTCGCACTGCGGGGTTCCCACGAGATCCTGATGCCCATTCAGTGCGAGTATTTTGCCATGGAGGGGCTGACGCAGATGATCCAGGTCATCAAGCGGGTCATGCAGACACCGGGGCAGACCTTGGAATTCGGTGGCATCCTGCTCACGATGGTCGATCACACGCTGGAACTCACGGCGGAAGTGGATGAGGAAGTGCGGGAGTTTTTTGGCGAGATTGTTTTTGATACGGTCATCCCCCGCGATGTGGCCGTATCCGAGGCGCCGAGCTTCGGCCGCTCGGTGATTGAGCATGCCCCACGAGCCAGGGGGGCTCGGGCCTACATAGAACTTTGCATGGAGGTATTGCAGCGATGAGTAAGGATCGAAGACTGGGACGAGGCCTGGCGGCCCTGCTGGGAACCCCTGAGGAAGAGGCGCTCGACGCGGCGCTGGGCAGCGCCCTCGACCCATCCCGACCGGCCCCTGCCCCGGTGGCACCGACCACCACGCGTGTCGACGCGCCCCTCGACCAGACCGAGGAGGAAAATCGCGAAATCCTGCTCAGTGTCAGCCTGATCGAAGAGAATCCGTTTCAGCCGCGGCGCGAGTTTGGCGAATCGGAAATCGCGTCGCTTGCCGAGAGTCTCAAGGAGCACGACATGCTCCAGCCCGTGCTCGTACGCCGGGTCGGCGCAGCGCTACCAGCTGATTTCCGGCGAGCGACGTCTGCGGGCGGCCCGCGCGGCGGGCTGGAAAAGAATCCCGGCTCGGCTCCGCGAGGCCGATGATCGGTTGGTTGCCGAGTTGGCCATCGTGGAAAATCTCCAGCGGAAGGACTTGAATGCCATCGAAAAGGCGCTTTCTTTCCAGCGGTACCTGCAGCAGCACCAATGCACCCAGGAGGATCTTGGCCAGCGGCTAAAGATCGATCGCTCGACCATTGCCAACTTGTTGCGGTTGCTGGAACTGCCTCCGGAAATCCAGCGGGCCCTGCAGGCCGGCACGATCACGGCCGGGCATGCCCGCGCCCTGCTGCCATTGGGAGATCGCCATGAGCAATTGCGGTTCTGCCAGCAGATCGCGGACGAAGGCCTGAGTGTCCGCGCGATCGAGCGGTTGGTCGCGGAAACGATCGGTCGCGTTACGGCAGCCGATACGAAATTCGCCGCGGGAAGTCGCACCGGTTCCGCCAAGAAGTCGGCGAGCGGCCACATCGGTTCGTTGGAACAAGACCTCCGTCGGGCGCTGGGGACCAAGGTCGAGATCAAAACAGGCACCCGCGGTCGCGGCAAGATCGTGGTGCACTTCCGGAACAACGCCGAATTCGAACGGCTGCGTGACTGGTTGGTCGACGGGCATCACCCGCCCCGCGAGGCGAGTGCCTAGTCGTTCAGGACGGGCGTCGCCATTTGGGTAGGGATCCCATGCAGAGCCGCATTGGCGATCGGATAAGTCCTAGCATCGATACGACCGCTACGATCCGACGCAGCCCGCGTGCCACCGCGTGCAAAATCACCGGTTCGTGGCTCGTCAGCGGGCAGCTCCCGCCGGCGAGCGGCGGGCATCTGGGGAAGCCGCTGCGGATCGCCCGGCCAGCACGACCCCCCACGTCTCGCCGCGGCGTACTTCAGGGTCGCCTGACCCGCTTCCGCGGCGACCTTTCGGCTATCGGCGATTGTGGCAAAAGCTCGCGACGACTACGATGGGGAACTCGGCGTCAGTGGGTCGGACCATCGGGGCGTAGCTCAGCCTGGCTAGACGCCTGCTTTGGGAGCAGGAGGTCGCACGTTCGAATCGTGTCGCCCCGACTCAGGGTCGCTCGCTTTATCCACGGATTTCGGATCGATGTGGACCGAAATCGGGGAGCGCGCTCCGCGCCTCCAACCGCCCTGCTGATGCCCGCGTCCGATTTGGGGAGGATGGGCACGTCTTGGCGGTATCCACTCGGTCATGCCCCTGCATGCGTGTCGGTCGTTGCGGGTTCCTCCATCGCACCGGTTCCCCCATCGCACCGGTTCCTCCGTCGCACCGGTTCCTCCGTCGCACCGGTTCCTCCGTCGCACCGGTTCCTCCGTCGCACCGGTTCCTCCGTCGCACGGTTTCCTCTGTCGCACGGTTTCCTCTGTCGCACGGCTTCCTCTATCGCATGGCTTCCTCCGTCGCGACGGTGACATCGATGGTGTCGGGAACGTCGGGGGGTTCGGGGGGCCGAGCGACGAGGTGTGGCGAAAAACGGTTCCAGCCCCCCGCGGCGTTGCCCACGGCGTTGCCCACGGCGTTGCCCGCGGCGTTGCCCACGGCGTTGCCCACGGCGTTGCCCACGGCGCTGCCCGCGGCGTTGCCCGCGGCGTTGCCCGCGGCGTTGCCCACGGCGCTGCCCACGGCTCGAGTCATTATCAGCCTGTCGTCCCGGAAGTTTTCCGGATTCCGCCCTGGGGCCACTGTGCCCCTGGCAGCGTCGTTCTCTCAAATCACGATCCGCATCGCTCGGATTAGCGGTAGAGTCCCCCCGCGCGGCAGTGTATGCTCACTCGCTTGGCTTCCATAGATTTGTGAAAGGCGGACATGAATTCTTCAGAAGCGACCGGACTCTATTTCGAGCAGGCTGCCGACCAGCTCGAATTGAATCCGAACGTAAGGCGGCTGTTACTGACACCAGAGCGAGAGGTGCAGGTCCAGATTCCGGTGGAGATGGATGATGGGACCCTGCGCACGTTGATCGGCTATCGCGTGCAGCACAACAATGCCCGCGGGCCGTTCAAGGGCGGCTTGCGGTATCACCAGGAGGTCGATCTGGACGAGGTCCGCTCGCTGGCCTCGCTGATGACCTGGAAGACGGCGGTGGTGAAATTGCCCTACGGTGGGGCGAAGGGAGGCATCGCGGTCGATCCGCGTAAGCTCAGCCGTCGCGAATTGCGAACGCATCACGCACAAGTTTGTGGATCAGATTCACGACTTCATTGGTCCCGATAAGGATATCCCGGCTCCCGATATGGGTACGACGGCCGAGGTGATGGCCTGGATCATGAACCAGTACAGCAAGTACCACGGTTTCAGTCCCGGCGTCGTCACGAGCAAGCCGGTGGATCACTACGGCATGCCTGGGCGTGAAGAGGCCACTGGGCGCGGCGTCGGCACGCTCACGCTCAAGCTGGTCGGTCGCTTGGGCGCAAGCCGGAAGACACCCCGATCGCTATTCAGGGATTTGGCAACGTGGGCACGCATGCCGCCAAGTTCTTGTCTGAAGTGGGCTTTCCGATCCTGGCGATCAGCGATCACACCGGCGGCTTTTACAATCCGAAGGGGATCTCCATTCGCGACGCGCTGCGGCACACCTGGCAGCATGACCGCCAGTTGGCCGGCTTTACCGGCGGAGACCTGATCTCGAATGAGGAGTTGCTCGGCCTCGATGTGCGCCTGTTGATTCCGGCTGCGATTGGCGGAGTCATCCACAAGGATAATGTCGATCAGATCAAGGCCGATATTATCGTCGAGGCCGCCAACGCACCCGTCCATCCCGGGGCGGATAAGGTGCTCCACGAGCGGGGGAGCGTGGTGCTGCCCGATATCCTGGCCAACGCCGGCGGTGTGACGGCCAGTTACTTCGAGTGGGTCCAGAACCGTCAACACTACACCTGGAAGATGGAACGCGTGCGGCAGGAACTCGATTCGGTGATGGTGAAGGCTTTTGACGAAGTGTGGGATGAGAGTAAGATCCACAACGTCTCGCCTCGCGTCGCCGCCTTCATGATCGGCATCCGCCGAGTGAAGTACGCGACCGCACTGGTGGGTATTTCCTGACGCGGGATCATGTGTCGTGTCGGCCGCCCCGCGATAGCAAGGCTAGCGAGAGATCGCGGTTTCCCACCAACACGTCTTGGTGGTTTTCACGACGACAGGTACGATTCGCGGCCAGGAGCGGCGGCGATTGGATTCACTGAATTTCGTGGCGTAATTTCTTGCAAGGGGCATCATGCGACGCATCGCGCTGATCACCGGCATTACCGGCCAGGACGGATCGTACCTGTCGGAACTGCTGCTGTCGCATGGTTACCAGGTCCATGGGCTGGTGCGTAAGCACGGTCGTGAAACGCTGGAGCGCATTGAGCACCTGGCGGATGACCTGGTCCTCCACGAGGGAGATCTACAGAATGGGCGGCAACTGACCCGCCTGATCGGCTCCCTGCGACCCACCGAAGTCTACAATCTGGCGGCCGATACGTTCGTGCCTGCTGAGCTGGGACCGGCCCATGGACAGCGCGGATGCGACGGCGATGGGAGTCGTCCGCTTGCTGGAGGCCGTGCGTCACGCGGCACCCCGGGCCCGCTTTCTGCAGGCCAGTACCAGCGAGATGTTTGGCGGTGTCAGCGAGAGCCCGCAGGATGAATCGACCGCTTTCTGCCCCCGCAACCCCTATGCGGCCTCGAAGCTGTACGGGCATTGGATGACCGTCAATTATCGGCAGCAATACGGCATGTTCGCTGCCTCGGCGATCATGTTCAATCACGAATCACCCCGCAGAGGTCTGGACTTTGTCAGTCGCAAGATCACCCGCACGGCGGCGGAAATAAAACACGGGCTGGCGGACGAGCTGCGTTTGGGCAATCTGCAGGCGCGACGGGACTGGGGATACGCGGCTGACCACGTTCGCGGGATGTGGTGCATGCTGCAACACACCGAGCCAGATGATTTTGTGATTGGGACCGGACGTGCCCGCTCGGTCCAGGCGTTCGTGGAAGTCGCGTTTGATTATCTGGGTCTTGATTGGCAGCAGTATGTGCGCATCGATCCGCGGTTCTACCGGCCCGCGGAACCCAATGTACTCGTTGCGAATCCCGGCAAAGCGCGGCGCGAGTTGGGTTGGGAACCGGAAACGAGTTTTGAATCGCTCGTGCGAATGATGGTTGATGCGGACCTGGCGTCGATCGCGAAGCGCGCCGCGCCTGAGGTCCGGCGGAGGATTGCCGTATAGCGATCGCCGTGGCAGCGGGCTGAGCAGGCAGAGAGATGTGGGGATGACGGCGAGTTGAAACTCGACCAGCAAGCCCCGCGATGTGGTGTTCGTCGACGCAAGGATGCGCTCGACCCAAAGGAGACAAGGACGTCGTGACTGATCGTGCAACCCATATTCTGATCACCCGGCTGAGCCACATTGGCGATTGCATATTGACCTTGCCGATGGTCAACGCGCTCCGCCGGCATCTGCCGCACAGCCGAATTACCTGGGTCGTGGAGCGTCCGTCCGACGCGCTGCTGGCCGGGCACCCATCGATCGACGACCTCGTCGCGGTCGATCCCGGTTGGCTCCAGCGACCGCGAGAGGTCGTCGCGCTGCGTCAGCGACTGCGTTGCCTTGCGCCGAGATCTGCTTCGATCCGCAGAGCCTGACCAAGAGTTCTCTCGTGGGGTGGCTGGCCGGCACGCCACGCCGCATTGGCTTTGCCCGCCCGGTGGGTCGGGAGATTGCTCCCTGGCTCAATACGGAGAATTTGGCTCCGATTTCGGAGCACCTGGTCGACCGGTCCGTGGAATTGCTATCGCGGGTGGGGATCGATGATCCGGCCATCGAGTTTCAATTGCCCGTGTTCGCGGAAGCCGCTCGCTCCATGGCTGAATTTCGTACCGCTTCGCATTTGGGATGTGGGTTTGCGGTGATCAATCCGGGAGCCGGCTGGGCGTCGCGGCGTTGGCCGCCCAAACGGTTTGCCGCCGTGGCCCGTTATCTGGGGCAGGTCTATCAATTGCCTTCGGTCGTGGTCTGGGCGGGCTCCGACGAGGCGGAGATGGCCCGCATCATCATCGATCGAGCGGGAGGCCACGCCCTATTGGCACCACCGACCAGTCTGCCAGAGCTGGTCGAACTGCTGCGGTCGGCCAAATGCTATCTCGGCGGAGACACAGGCCCGATGCACCTGGCCGCGGCGGTCGGCATCCCTTGTGTCACGCTGCACGGTCCCACGTTGGCCAGTCGCAGCGGCGCCTATGGAAACCAACATCTGGTCGTGCAAGCATTTTACCAGGACGCGGATCGCAAGACCTCGGCGGCCGCCATGAATGCCATCGAAGTCGATCGTGTCTGTGCGGCCTGCGATGGACTCATGGCCCGCTTGGGACAGCCGCGAGTCGGCTCGCATGCGGCGTGAATGTAAAACCGAGGCGACGCCGTCGTCAGCGCGCGGCCGGGGACCGGGCAGTTAAGGAATTGGTTGAGAATCAAAGTCAGACCCATGGATGGCGAAGATAGCGATGAATAGTTTGCTGAACCCTGCCGGTCAATCGAATCACGTGAATGCCTGTGAGAACTGTGGCATTGCTCCGTTGGAACGCTTCGAGGTGCCACGTCGAGCCCGCCTGTGGCGGTGTTCGGCCTGCGGACTATTCCAAAAAGGCGATCCTCCTCCTCCGGCGGCGTATGAGGACCAGTACCACGCGGGCTATCTACGAGCCCTGCCGCGTAAGATCCGCACGGCTCAGGTGCGATTGAGCCGCCTGTCCCGATATCTTGACGACCCGGCTCCCTCCGTGCTGGATGTTGGTTGTTCGGTGGGGGCGACCGTGGCGGCGGCCGAGCGGCGGGGTTGGCCCGCCTATGGGGTCGACATCAGTCGCACGGCGGTGGAAATCTGCCGCCGCCAGGGATTGAATTGCCGGCACTACGAGGGGCAACGCTTACCGTATGCCGACGAATCGTTCGACGTGCTGACCGCCTGGCATGTGATTGAACATGTGACCGATGTCACGCAGACGCTCCAGGATTGGTATCGGGTGCTGCGTCCGGGCGGCCTGTTGATGCTGGAGACGCCGCACGCCGAGTGCTGGAAGGCCCGCCTCCTCAAGGAACAATACGCCAAATTCTGGCCGGCAGAGCACCTGTACACGTTTACGCCACGCACCCTGACCCCCTTTCTGGAACGCCTTGGATTCGAGTCCTTACCGACTCCGTTCGTGGTGGCTCCGAAGCACGTCAATGCGGTGACCGCCGGTTTCCAGATCGTCCACCAATCGTTGCTGGCCGCGACACGACTGACCGGTTTCTGCAAGGCATTTCAGTTGATTGCCCGTAAACCGCGGAACCTGTCGGAGCTGGCTCGCAGCGTGGCCTGAGCGGGTGACCGTCGGCGTGGAAACCGAGGGGCATGCCCAGGGCAATCGAGCGGGAAACACAAACCCCACGAAGGACATTGCGACATGTTGGCATTCGTGCATATGCGACGGTCGGCCGGCCGCACGATCGAGTCGATTTTGTGTAACTCGTTCGGACT
Source organism: uncultured Planctomycetaceae bacterium (assembly GCA_963700865.1). Classification (GTDB taxonomy): domain Bacteria; phylum Planctomycetota; class Planctomycetia; order Pirellulales; family Pirellulaceae; genus CAVOGJ01. The sequence continues at coordinate 18,744 of CAVOZC010000002.1, forward strand.
GCGCCATTGTCCGGTCAGGCTGCCCCGTTCGCGAGGGCCGCTTGGCGTCGTCTCCGCCGCGGAAATTTCCCGCATCCGGCGGCTCTTTCGGCCCCTGGCCAGTGTGTCGGGACATGGCATTGTGCCCTACGGGGACTTGCAGGACCTGATGCCCGCGGCACGCTACTTCACGTTTTTGCGCGAGCCGCTCGAACGCTGTGCCGCCGACTTTGCCGCGCAGGTCGCCCGCCGCGAAATTCCGCATGACTTCGAAGCCTGGCTCGCGTCGCCGTCGGCGCGGAACCGTCAGACGCGGCAACTGTGTGGCCATGAGGATGCGGGAGCGGCGATCAAGGTGGTCGACACTCAACTGGGTTTCGTGGGTCTCACCGAACAGCTGCGCCCTCCCTGGTGATGTTTCGCCGTTGGGCCAATCACGACCGCATGGACATTCGTCATACGGCCCGCTCACAGCCCAAGCAGCAAGCCATCATGGGGCCCTTGCTAAGGAACCTGGAAACACGTCGGCGGTTGATTGAGGCCAATCGGGAGGACCTGGCCGTGTATACCCACGTGGTGGAATCAGTCTTCCCTCGCCAGTTGGCCGCTTACGGTCCGAGGCTGGAAGGTGATGTGGAGATCTTCCTGGCGTTTAATCAGCCCAACGCGGGTCCGATTCGCTCCATGGGCTTTGGCCTGTACCGAAGACTTGTTTTGACGCCCGGCATCCGCTGGTGTCTAGACGCGACGGATCCACACCCAGCCACGCTTGCGCCGTCCACCGACCGATCCCCGGCAAGTCGCAAAGCCGCCTGAAGACATGGCATTCGTCCAGCAATAGAATGGCCCGCAGTGCCTTAGTGTCAGTGTCAGCCGCCATATCGTACGGGTCGCCCGACCCTTTGGCGGTCGTTTGTTTTTCACCTAAACTGAAAGTGAACATCAATAACCGGCTTCCCTCCGATGCACACTGACAGGACAATTCTCATGACGCGACTCATAAACATGAATCCCTGGCGCGGGGCTATTCTGTTATTGGCTTGCCTCGGGGGCTGCATGCGTGCGCCTTCCCTAAATGCCCCAAATTTCCGGCCGGGCAAGATCGCCAGCGCGGCCATGGACCAGTTGGACAGCGACGATGACGGATTCTTAACCGTTGCTGAGTTGGAGTCCGCTCCTGGCTTTCGCGAGGGGCTCCGCACGATCGACAAGGATAAAGACCAGAAGATCACCGAAAGCGAAATCGAGGAGCGAATCGACGCGTTAGTCACTTCGAAAAAAGCGTGCGAAAGTGTTCTCTGCCAGTTTAAGCTCCCCGGCAACAAGCCGTTGGTGGGAGCCGAGATTACCTTCGATCCCGAACCGTCCATGAGCGACGCGATCGCATCGGCGACGGGCACGACCGATGAAGCGGGTCGTGTTGAATTGACCTGTTCTGTGATGCCTTGGGGTGTACAGCCGGGATTTTATCGCGTCCGCGTGAGCAAGAAGGACGGCGGCACCGAGACGATTGATGAGAAGTACAACTCGTCCACCGTGCTGGGTGCCGAAGTTTCCGGCCTGTCGCTGGGGCACGAGTTGGGTTGCTACTTTTTTACACTCGAGTAGCCCCGCTTGTCATCTACTGGATCCTGTCGGCCAGGGCACGTTGCCTTGTTTGGGCGTCCGACGATCCTCTGGAATTCGGCGGGCATGATGGAAGCTAAAGTCAACGTAGCGTTTCCGGCAACGGTCGTTGCGAGAGCTGTGATTAAGTGCGGGCTCCTTTCGCGTCACTTCCTTCTCTGATAACTCCGCGGCGAAATTGAATTTTCGACGGCATTTCCGGCGCGGCAAGCAATTTGCCGCCTGGCAACGATAAAGATCGCTCAGCAAGCAAGTCCAATAGCCCGTTGGCTCTGGGACAACCGACGGAAGCGGCGCCGCACACATGTATTTATTGGCATTCCAAATATTGAAGTCGGAGTTATCAGTGATACCATCGCCGTTAAAATCACCACCTCCCCAACCAGCGCCCGTCTGAAACTTGTGCGCGTTCCAAGCATTGAAATCAGTGCTGTCAACGCAACCGTCGAGGTTTGAATCGCCATAAAGGCTATTCAGTACATCGAAAATGAGCCCATCGGAATCGCCGCCAGGTCCGAACGTAACATTCTGGTCGAAATTGAGATCGAATCGCGGGTGCACTTGTGTGACGTCGAATAAGTCCGTGGTTCCATCCCCATTCCGATCAGGCGAAGCAGAGACTGTTTGAGCCTGAATAGCCAGTTGGTTTAGGTCATTCACATCGAAGTCACCATCACCGTCCAAATCAAACGTGCTAAATAGCTCGGATTGCTGGCACGAACTCCAGGCTGCCGCGATAGCAGCAACGCCCGCTTGGCCGGATGATGCAATAAACGGAACTTGAAAGTAGCTAGAAAACCCTGTGTGTGCCTCAGCGCGAAGATCAAGTCCGCAGTTCCCAAGACTTGTTTGAAATCTAATGAGCTTATTGACACCGCCAGGGAAAGTGCCCAATTCATCTGTAATCTGGCCGTCGGCGCCGACATATCTTGCGGTGTAGTTCCAATTTGCGCCTCCATTTGCCGGGCTATCAACTCCTGCTCGCAGCCAATAAACAGGATTGTCGTCATCCGTGACCTCTGCCTCGGCGCCGCCGAAGATGTACGTTTCCGCGTCACGTCCAAAATAGGCGCCCAATGTCGCGACATATAGTGAAACGGTCGTAACTTGTTGAGTGACGGAGGGCAGTACTTCGATTTCGGCCTCGCTTCCACCTCCGGCGTCTAGGCCCGACCATACTGCACCAGCGTCTTTGGAAAAAGTCACCATCGTCAAGGAATTCGCGTTAACGTGGGGGATGTCGTAGGTTTCAGGCACGCTGTCCGAAAACGCCATAGCCGTGGATTGTAAGAGTCTCGAGCCCTCGGAGTCAGAGGCAAACTTGTCTGTTTGGTATGCGGGGTTACCGCCGGCGGGTGGCATAATGTTTCCTTGCACATTGACTCCGGCAAAGCCCTGGATTTCCCCAATAAGCTGTCGGGAACTAATCTGTCCTGAAACAACCGCCGGCAAAACAGTTAAACAAAGAAACGGAAGAATACTAATCCGATGGCTCATTGAATCTCCCCGTTTAATCGCAAGATAATGTCAATGTAACATACCGATGGCATTTAAATATCTTCGCCGTGCGACGAGCGTCAAGTCAGTCAAGACTGGAATTTCGTAATTTGGCACTAACGCGCCACGCAATGGTGCGCCGCGTCCAGGCATCAAAAGGAAAAGGCAAGGAAACAACGGTTGAGAAACCGTCCATTCTTGAGTTTAATGATCTTTCGTTCGTTTCCGGATACTTGCCCGCGAACAGCGAAACGTTCGCGCGTGTGTAGCACTAACCATCACAGCCAGAGTCTCGATCAACGCTCCACGACGCTGACCCACAGCGATAGGATGCTCATGAGCGTTCGGGTTGTCCCAGCGCCCCCTTCGCTCCAGCAGCACACCGCAAAAAAAGAGACCTCACCTATTCGCTAACCCCGACTCTCATACAAAGTGGACCAAAAAATAGGGGCAGACCAATAGGCAAAAGACGTCCAGCTCATTTTGATCACGAGTGCCCCGGTGCCGTGACCCACGTACCCTAAACGCGATCTGCGGCGACCAGGCGTGACCGACAACTGGGAATCGACGGGTCGTTTCTCGTGTCTTCTTCCATGCCGGGACGGGGCCACGTGGGAGGCAAGACCGACATTCAATCCTGCTCGGACCAGGGCATCAGGACGGAAAACTCCGTGAAACCCCGTGGTTTGTTGCCGGTATTCCCGAGAACGTTGCCTTGCGCGACGGGGATTTGCTTTACTGCCACTCGGATTCCCGCTAAACTCTCGGTTTGGGGCGGCGCAGCCATGCACGCCTTCCGTTGCGTCTCCAACAGGCCTGTTCGTGACGAAATCGGCGTGACTTGCCTGTCACAACACGGGTCCCCGTCATCCCCACCCAAGTCTAAGCTGATCTATTTCGGAGATCCGTATGGTTCGTTTACGCTGCCGTAACGATTGGAAAGGTGCCTTTACCCTTGTCGAACTGTTGGTCGTTATTGCGATCATCGGCATTCTCGTGGCCCTGCTCTTGCCGGCGGTACAGCAGGCTCGCGAGGCGGCCCGCCGCGTGCAGTGCACCAATCACCTCAAACAGCTTGGTCTCGCAGGGCTCTTGCATCTTGACGCCCAGGGGTTCTTTCCCACCGGCGGCTGGAACTATGTGTGGACGGGGAGATCCCGATCGCGGTTTTGGCCAGAGCCAACCCGGCTCCTGGTTGTTCTGCGTGTTGCCGTATATCGAGGAGCAAGCGATCTTCGATCTGGCCAAGGGCACTGTGGATACGTCCCCGCAACACAATCTTGCGATGGAACAAACCCACTCAAAGCCGATAAGCACATTCTACTGCCCCTCGCGTCGATCGGCCCAACTGTATCCAGAGGGAATCACCGAAACCGTCCGCAACGCTCCCACACTCCAAAACCTGAACGGCGCTATTAAGACCGACTATGCCGGCAATGGCGGCGATGGTCTTTATAACGTTTGCGAAACACGCTATGGGTGTAGTGTCCCGCGTTCGTACAACGAGGCCGACACAACATTTACATGGACGGAATGGATTCCCAAGCCCAGCAACAATCCATTCGCACTAATTGGTAACGGCGTCATTTATTACCGCAGCGAGGTCAAGCAGCGGCAGTTAAAGGATGGCATGTCGAAGACCTACTTAGCCGGCGAGAAATACGTAGCTCCCAACAATTACTACGGTTACGTTGCCGGTGAAAATAACGACTACGGAGAGAAACAAACCGCCTTCGCCGGTTTTGACGAGGATACCGTGCGCGTGACGTACTGCCGTATCACGTCCGCTTCCTGGCCGAATTGTGAGCCAAACTCAGCGCCTGCATACGCCCCGAAGCGTGATACGGTGGGGCTCGACGCGCAGATTCGCGCTTTCGGTAGTGCTCACTCCAGCACTTTCAACGCCGTGCTTTGCGACGGTTCCGTCCGAGGTTACTCGTTTGACATCGACCGCGATGTCCACCGTCGGCTGGGAAACCGGTTGGACGGGCTGCCACTGGATGTAACCGAGTGATGCACCGATCTGTGCCGTGAACACGCCGTGAGGGAAAATACGCCGGATCTGTAATGATCAGGGCCACCAGCCGGTCGTGAATTCGCAACGCAGGCGTGTTGGCCACTCGCTCCCCGAACAGCGACCCAGCCACCCACCGAGCTCGGGCACGATTTAATAAGTGCCGGTCGACGAAGTCGCCAGACGTTGGCCGGCAGAAGCTCACGGAACCGCTCCCTCATCCAGCGCTTGCGAGCTTAGTATTTCCCACTCTTTTTCTTTGTTTCACCGTTCGCCACAGAAGCATGCCGCTCACATTGTGCCACGCGTCGCTACGCACCGGCATGCTTCGGCGGCGTACGCGTTCTTTGTTTAACCGTTAGCCAGAGAAGCATGCCGCTCACATTGTGCCACGCGTCGCTACGCACCGGCATGCTTCGGCGGCGTACGCGCTTCTTTGTTTAACCGTTAGCCAGAGAAGCATGCCGCTCACATTGTGCCACGCGTCGCTACGCACCGGCATGCTTCGGCGGCGTACGCGCGTACGCCGCCAGAAATCGCGGCAGCCACTTCCCAGTAATCACAGTTTTTCCCCGCGATTTCTTCTGGCTGACGGTTAAACGACAATCGCGAAAGGTGCGTCATGACAAGCGCTTGCGAGCTTAGTATTACCCACCCCTTTTCTTTGTTTCACCGTTAGCCAGAGAAGCATGCCGCTCACATTGTGCCACGCGTCGCTACGCACCGGCATGCTTCGGCGGCGTACGCGCGTACGCCGCCAGAAATCGCGGCAGCCACTTCCCAGTAATCACAGTTTTTCCCCGCGATTTCTTCTGGCTGACGGTTAAACGACAATCGCGAAAGGTGCGTCATGACAAGCGCTTGCGAGCTTAGTATTACCCACCCCTTTTCTTTGTTTCACCGTTAGCCAGAGAAGCATGCCGCTCACATTGTGCCACGCGTCGTCACGCACCGGCATGCTTCGGCGGCGTACGCGCGTACGCCGCCAGAAATCGCGGCAGCCACTTCCCAGTAATCACAGTTTTCCCCGCGATTTCTTCTGGCTGACCGTTAAACGACGCTCGTGAAAGAATCCAATCACGGGCCGGATTTGAAAACTCTCACATCGGACTACCGCCGAATACTAGCGTTGCGGTGCCGGTGTCGGCTGAACCACCCCCCAAGCAACAAGGCTCCCCAACAGCCGCCCAGCCAGCCACCCGGCTCGGGCACGATTTGATCTGGAGGGGCCCCGGCCGGCACGATGTTGCCGTAATTCAATTGCCAGACCTCCAGATCGGCGATGGTGACCGCCCCATCGCCCGTCCCGTCTGCACCGGTGAATGGCTTGAGTCCCGTGACGCCCAGCGAGTCTCGCCAGAATGTGAAATCGGCCGCATCCACAATGCCGTTCCCGCTGTAATCACCCAGCAGCAGCGGTTCGTATTGGGAAACCAATAGCGTCCCGGGGCCGGAAAAGAACGGCGCCGTAAATTGGGCTCCCGACCCGGGGGCCCCCCAGACGCCGGCCGCCAGCGCGAACCCTTCCACGTAGGCGGCCCCCACGATGTCGAAGGGGCCGGTGAAGTCGAGTGCGAGGGTGGCACCGGCCGACAAAAACAAATCGGCGGAATCGGCCAGGAAGGGCCCAGCAATCGCTAACGTCCCCTGTTGCACCACGATGTCTCCGTCGTAGCCGGTAGCCGAGGAGAGTTCCAGCGTCCCGGCACCCGACTTGAAGAGCCGGCCATTCTCGATCGGCACGTCGACCGTCACATCCACCGCCGCCGTTCCGTTTTGCACCGTCCATTTCCGGTTACCGCCGCCCAGATCGATGCCACCCGATACACCCGTGCCCGCTCCCCTGCCGATGACCGCCGAGGCGTTTGCCAGGGGGCCGAGCGTGATGTCATCCACGATGTCTAACATCGCCGGGGACGAGGCGTGGGGCATCAATTGCAGGGTATCGAACGTCAGAGCGCCTCCCAGCGTAAAGGCCTGCAGCGCGTCGACCTGCAGCGTATGCACGCTGAAACTGCCATTACCGGTCACCGAAACCGGTGCCGAGAAGCGCGCCGAAATGGGCGTCGAATCGGCCGACGGCACGTAATTGACCTGCAGCGAGCCGCCCGTGATGTTCAGCGCCTCATGCACTTCCAGCTTGCGAACGTTGTGCGTCCCCGAGGAGAGAGTCACCGTCACGTCGGCGGACGGACGATCGAGAATCACCGTGTCGTCGGGGCCGGGCAGACGCACCGCAGGCAGCGTCAGTGGGCCGACCCGCGCCGCCTGGCCGGTTCCCTGCACCGGCGCGATGGGAGTCTGGCCGCTGTTCCAATCAGTGAGCGTCGACCAATCGCCGTCCGTGTCAGACAACCAGAGGGCGGGTACCAGCTTGTCTTTCAAAAATTCGATGCCGCCCTGGGCCACGTTCAAATCGAGATTGCTGTTGCCATTGTTAAAGCTGTTCAGTCGCCCGGTGCTGGCGTATTGCCAAAAACTCCACGGATGCGTGGGATTGGGCGGGTCGTCCCAGGGGCCGTAGATGGGGGTATACGAGTCCTTGGGATGCCCGGTCTGCACGGGGATGGCATCGGGATTGCTCTGGTTTGGCCAGCGGGCACTCCACAGGGTGGGATATTTTTCCACCACCTCGGTGCGGAGCGCGGGCGATGCGCCGCCAATCACGAAATTGGCGTAGTTGCCGTTGATTTACATGGCCGGACGGATCCCCATGACCTCATGGATGCGGTCGGAGAAATCCAGGGCGAATTGTGCCATGTCGTTGTTTGAACGATTGCCATCACCGGCCTCCAGATCATGCACGGGCAACAGGTAGCCGGGACGCATCCAGGCGCCGGCCATCTGGATGAAATGGTCGGCCTCATCCGCACCGCTGTTGGCGACCCCGCCGGCATTCTGGGTCGAGGCGATGATGTCCGGGCGGGAGAAATGGTACGAGCCCGCCAGCAGGCCGGCATTGGTGGCCCGCGTGATGTTCTGCACGAAGTAGGGGTCGTCGTACCGCTGCGACAGGGTGTTCTGATTGTTGTTGTTGTTGGGATCGCTCTGGTTGTAGAAGCCGGTGCTGCCCCCACGACTGGAGCGAATGAAGACAAACTCGCGATTTTCGACGTTGCGGATGTTGTTCCAGGTCGTTTGGCTGATATTGCCCTGCCAGGCCGAGACGTCCAGGCCGAGCGAACGCGTTTGCCCGAAAGCCGCCGAGCCCGCCAGCAGGCAGCCGCCAGCCATGATTGCCAGGGGCCAGAATCGGTGTGTGCGTTGTCGTATCATTACCCAACCTTGGTAGGACTCAGGGGACATCCGAGCCGCGCTGGTGGGCGGCTCGACGTGCGATGCGTGGTAAACCCCCAGTTTATTCGGTTTCTGGCGGAGAAACAACGGATTTGCGCGTCGAGGCGGCCCAGCACGTGGACGCGGGGGGAATTCCCGATCGTGGCGGGATGCGGTGCGGGATCGGCGGTCTGCGGGAGGCAGGCGGTGGCTTTCGGGACCGCTGATGAGCGCTCATGGACGCGGATGTGGCTGCGATAGTAGGCCCGGAGGGACTCGAACCCCCGACCAAGGGATTATGAGTCCCCTGCTCTAACCAACTGAGCTACGGGCCCTTTGGGGGCTGCACGAAACGTCTCCCTGGGCATGTTCCCGATCGCGTCTAGCGTAGGTCCCCAGGGCCAGCGTGGCAAGATACGCCTGCCCGAGGTACGGGAACCGATCGCGCCGCCGCCCCCTTTTCGATGGTCTGCACGGCGCGAGCCGATGCGGATTTACAATCTCGGGTCGACCGGTTCGCTCTCGAGTGCCAGCACGCCAAAGACACATTCATGGACGCGGCGCAGTGGTTCGCGACGCACGAAGCGTTCCAGCGCTTCGACGCCAAGTGCGAACTCGCGGAGCGCGAGCGACCGCTTGGCGCCAAGGCCCCGCCGGCGGAGCCGTGATAAATTCCTTTCACTCGTGTAGTCCGGACCGTAGATGATGCGTAGATACTCCCGCCCCCGACATTTGACGGCCGGCTGCAGCAGGCCTTTCTTTCCCCAGGCCATGAAGTCGAGCGGCTTCACGACCATGCCCTCGCCTCCTCGCTCCGTCATCTCCGTCCACCAGCCAGTCGCCTCCTCCACCTGCCGAGCATCGGTGACATCGACCAGCCGATAGGGAGTGGCGAGCAGGATCCGCGGATCATGCGCGCAGACGTGGGCGAGGGTTCGCATGTGCCACTCGTGATTCTGCTGGACATGAACACTTCCTTCCGTGGCCAGGATGTGGAACGGTGCCAGCTTGAAATCGTCGAGGGAAGTGACCGGCCAACAGTAGTGGCGGTAGGCGTCGACGAATCGCTGGGCCGATTGCCCGCGTCGCTGGAAATCTTCCGCCAGCCCTTGCAGCAGCCGTGCATCCTTACCGTCCCGTCGGCAGGCCGACTGCTGTAGAGCCGACACCGCGCGGGGCAAGGCGGCGTTTGCCGCCGAACCGACCGCGGCATACTGTGATTTGAGCAGCTCCTGAGCCTTGGCCGACCAGGGCATCAGCTCGCAATCGAGGATGACCCAGTCGGTCGTGTGCGTCTCCCAGAAGCCGGCCGCGGTCAAGGCATTGCGGAACCGACCGAGCAACCCCGCTTCAAGGTCCACATCGTCGAAGAACCGACGTCCGGTACGCGTTGTCACGATGCCACCCTCACCCTCCACGCCAAACCGCCTGGCGGACGCCTCTTCGTCACGGCAGACCACGACGACCGCCCGCGAGCCCATGTGCTTCTCTTCGCACACGACTTGCGGCGCACCCTGGCTACGAAAGTAGGCGAACGCCTCAGCGGGATGCTCCAGGTAGCCTTCCTTCATGCTCGTCTCGGACGGAGACATCGTCGGCGGCAGATAGACGAGCCATTTCGGGTTGGCGGCAAAGCGGCTCATGACCTCCAGCGCGGCGGTGCCGTTCTCTTCGCGAATGGTGACGTTGTGACGCAGCCGCGTCGAGACGATTCGCTTGCCGGTCACATCGGCGATGTCCAGCAGGTCATCGTGCTCGTGCTGCGTCGAGAGCGGAGGGGCTTTTTGCTCTTCGGCCAGGAATGGCCGAGCCGGTTCGCAATACGTCCGCGCTGCCTTCACCGACACCAATTCCAGCTCGGGATATCGCAGGGCGGTCAGACTGCCACCGAAGACGCAGCCGGTGTCGATGTTGATCGTCTTGTTCAGCCAATCGGGTTGCGGGACCGGCGTGTGACCGTAGACCACCATCGCGTGGCCCCGATACTCGGCCGCCCAGGGGTAGCGGACGGGCAGGCCAAACTCGTCCGTTTCGCCGGTCGTCTCTCCGTACAGCGCAAACTCACGGACCTTACCCGAGCCCCGTCCCTGCATCGATTCTTTCATGCCCGCGTGGGCGACGACCACCTTGCCACCGTCCAGCACGTAGTGGCTCACCAGCCCGTCGAGAAACGAGATCAACTCCTTACGGAAGGCTGCCTGTGCGGGCTCGGCGAGGGCGTCGATTTCAGCCAGCGATTCGGCCAGCCCGTGCGTGACCTGCACGTTCTTGCCACGCAGCTTTCGCAGCAGTTTCATGTCATGGTTGCCGGGGACGCAGAGGGCGTTTCCCGAGGCGACCATGTTACGAACGAGGCTGAGCGAATCGACGATCCGCGGACCACGGTCGACGAGGTCGCCAACGAATACCGCTTTGCGGCCCTCGGGATGGACATAGTGGAGGCTCGACCAGCCGGGGCCAGGGTCGGCAACCGGCTGGCTTTCGTAGCCAAGCTGCAGCAGCAGCGTTTCCAGCTCGTCGCAACAGCCGTGCACGTCGCCGATGAAATCGAACGGGCCGTGCAGCTCTCGTTGGTCGTTCCAGAGGGGCGTACGTTCGATCGTGACCGCCGCCACGTCATCAGGGGATTCCAATACAAAGACATGTCGGAAGCCCTCCCGCTTTGAGACCCTTGAGGGAACGCCTCAATTGCGAGCGTTGCTGACGAATCACGTGGGGGCCAAAGTCGCGGTCGGGTCGCGAGCGGTTTCGATCCTGGCACACCTCCTCCGGCAGGTTGAAGACGATGGCCACGGGTAGCGTATGGTACTTTCTTGCCAGCGTTACCAAGGGCTGCCGTGCCTCGCGCTGTACGTTGGTCGCGTCGACGACGGTCAACCTGCCGGCGGCCAATCGCTTCGCGGCGATGAAGTGGAGCACGTCAAAGGCATCATTGGTGGCGGCCTGGTTGTTTTCGTCGTCGCTTACCAGTCCCCGGCAATCGTCGCTCGACAGCACTTCGGTCGGCAGGAAATGCTGGCGTGCAAAGGTGCTCTTGCCAGACCCGCTGGGGCCGATGAGGACGACCAGCGACAAGTGGGGAAGGGACAGATTCATCTGGGAACCCTCGCTGCAGGCGCGCCGGCGAGCGACCTCGTATCAGGTTCCACGTCGTATTGGCACTCGTAGCGCATCGCGGGGGACAATTGAAAGACGGCCATCTGCGACGGCGCACCCATGTCGATGTCCTCCGGACCAACGGGCAGGAATCGCACCCCATATCCATGACGCTCCGCGACGTCCTCGGCCCACGTCTGGAATTCAGCGCGTGTCCATTCGAAGCGGTGGTCGCTGTGTCGCAGCTCCCCCGCGGGCAGTGATTCCCACACGACGTTGTACTCTCGATTCGGCGTCGTCAGGACGACCGTGCGTGGCCGGGCGTGCTCGAAAACGACTCGTGCGAAGGCCGTGAGCCGTGGCGGGTCCAAGTGTTCGATGACTTCCACGATGGCAGCGGCGTCGAAATTTGCCAGCCGCTCGTCGCGGTAGGTCAGCGCCCCGTGGATCAGCCGAATCCGCGCCCGTTGGGGCTCGGGCAGCCGGTCGAGCTTCAGCCGCCGATGGGCGATCTCCAGCGACCGCACCGACACATCCATGCCAAGAATGTCGGTGAACTGGGAGTCGGCGAGCAGTTCACGAAGCAGCTTGCCGTCGCCACAGCCGAGATCGATCACCCGCTTGGCGCCCGCAGCGCGGATGACGGCGAGGACGGCTCCCAGCCGCTGCTCATGCAGGCTAAGTTCGGGTGTGGCGCATTCCGAACGCGTCGACTCGAGCAGCGGCTCCGGCTCATCGCTCTCGATGGCCTCCTCCTCGACGAGGCGAGCCAGGGCCTCACGGATTAAGCTGTGCCGTCGGGTCAGGTATCTCCGCGTGATGAACGCACGTTCCGGATGATCTGCCAGCCAGGATTGGCCCTTGGCCAGCAGCTTTTCGACTTCGTCCGGTCCGATGTAGTAATGTTTCTTGCCGTCGAAGACCGGAACCAGCACATACAGATGCTGTAAGAGCTTGGCCACGGTGGTCGTTTGGGCCAACTGGACCGAAAAGTAGGGACCCTCGCCCCAGTCGGGAAACTGTTCGTCCAGTGGATGTCGCGTGGCGGTGACTTCGTAACCGAGTGGCTCGAAGATCCGCTGTAGCAGATCGGCGCCGCCGCGAACCGGGAGGACGTCGAGTCGGGCGGTCAGCGGAATCGGTGTGCCGGCCAACTCGTCGCGGTCCTTCGACCGGCCCGCCAGCGCCGACCCGAACACTTGCGCGATGGCGACGCTCATGAGTGATGACGCCACGAACGGCCGGTCGTTGACGTATTGGTCAAGGAGGCCACCTTTCCAGTCGCTTTTACCGCGTACGAGCCCCACGGGGTCGACGTCGAGCAAGAGGCAGGCCACACAGTGCCGCTCATTCGCCTCAGGATAGAAAACGTGCGCCTTGCCGAAGCTCAGGTCGAATGACTGGCAGCGGTCGGGATGCTTGTGCAGTAAATACCCCAGGTCCGTGGCCGGTTGATGGCTGGTCGAGAGGGTGAGGAGCATATTGTCGTCGCCACGATATTTGCCGCGGAAGATGCCCCACCTTAGCAAATCAGGGCCGGCGTTCGAAGGATGCCGACCCTGATCCCTGCACCGCTAGGCGTCCCTAAAAGTAGTGGTCGCGGTGGATACCGTCAAAAGCGGCCCGATCGCAGACAGCAGCGTTTGAATCGCAGGCCACTGCCGCAGGGGCACAGGTCATTGCGGCCCAGCTTTTCCTCTAGCAGCTTGTCACCATGCACGATGCGGACGCCGACTTTGACGTGCGTCTCGGACGGGTAACCCCGCCGACGCTTGCTCATGGGCTCGAAAGGACACGTGTTGGTCGAAGTTCTTGGCCATGGGGCACCTCCTTTGGTCGGGATTCCTCGTAGGAGACACGTGGGGACGGTCAGGGTTCACTGAGCGGCAGAGGCCACGTCGCACGGCGGTACGGAAAGGAACCACGAAGAGCACGAAGTCCAGGAAGGAAGTCAGGTGCCGCTTCGCTCCCGATTTCACGCCCGTTGCTCAATGCCATCGACCGGCACTCACGCATCAGGTTGCCTATTTTATCAAGCATGAGCCAGGCGCCCGCTTGAGGTGTGCGACCGCGTTGGCCGCATTGTGCGGAATCGCCCACTTGCTGTCAGGCCCGGTGGATTGCATCAACCGCGGCGGGCGGTTGGTGTAGCGAATTCCCGTGCATTTCCGCACATTTGCCAGCGGATTGTGAAAATAAACAGCGGCCGGGCGGTCTCGGCACAACACTTGCCAGTATTCGCATATGTGAATCTGAGAGTTCACCGTCGTCGTCCGTAAACGGCGGCCAGCACGGGTTGGCAGGCGGCGGAAATGGAGTGCGTCCCCGGGAGAGCCACCGTGCCCGAACGGTTTTTGGCAGCGAAGACACTGGGCGAGTTCTTGGGCGCCGTTGCGCACCCGCGGCGGATCCAGATCATTAACGAGTTGCGGGGTGGGGAAAAGGATGTCGGTACCCTGCAGAAGGCACTCGGCATTTCGCAGTCCAATGTGTCTCAGCATCTCGCCACCCTGCGGGCTCATCGCGTGGTGGCGGAGCATCGCGAGGGTCGCCACGTCTGTTATCGACTCCGCACGTCAGCGCTCGCGGAATGGCTTGTCGACGGCATGCAGTTTCTGCCCGAGGCGACGAGGGAGACGGATCGGATCACGAAGCCAGCAATATAGTAACTCCTATTTTTTGCAGTAAAGAAAGGAATTGGTGCAATGCTCGAAGAACTTACGAATGCCCCGGACACGGTGACCAACAAGGAACTTGTGGCCTGGGTCGAGGAAATGACCAGTTTATGTCATCCTGATCGAGTGCACTGGTGTGACGGCTCGCAGGAAGAATACGATCGTCTCTGCAACGAGATGGTCGAGAGCGGTACCTTTATCCGGTTGAATCCGGAATTGCGACCGAACAGCTTTCTCGCACGCAGTCATCCCAGTGATGTGGCCCGAGTCGAGGACCGCACCTACATCTGTTCGCTGAGCAAAGGCGACGCCGGGCCAACCAACAACTGGATGGCGCCGCGCGAGATGAAGACGATCTTGACGGACAAGTTCAGCGGCTGCATGAAGGGGCGGACGCTGTATGTGATTCCGTTCAGCATGGGACCGATCGGAGGCCCGATTTCTCACATCGGAGTCCAGATTACGGATTCGCCGTATGTGGTCACCAACATGCGGATCATGACGCGGATGGGGGCCAAGGTGCTGGAGACGCTGGGGGATGGTGAGTTCATCAAGTGTCTCCATTCGGTCGGCATGCCCTTGGATGCCGGGCAAGAAGATGTTGCCTGGCCCTGCAGTCCCGATCCCAAGGACAAGTACATCGTGCATTTTCCCGAGGAGCGGGAGATTTGGTCCTACGGTTCGGGCTATGGCGGCAATGCCCTCCTGGGCAAGAAGTGTTTCGCGCTCCGGATCGCCTCGGTGCTGGCGCGTGAACAGGGGTGGCTCGCCGAGCACATGCTCATCACGGGTGTCAAGAACCCGGAGGGCGAGAAGACGTACGTGGCGGCCGCCTTCCCCAGTGCCTGTGGGAAAACGAACTTCGCCATGTTGATTCCGCCCAAGACCTTCCAGGACGAGGGATGGGAGGTCACTTGCGTCGGGGACGACATTGCCTGGATCAAGCTGGCGGACGATGGCAAAATCTACGCCATCAATCCGGAAGCCGGCTTCTTTGGCGTCGCACCCGGGACGAACGAAATGACGAATCCGAATGCGATGGCCTCGATCCGAGAGAACACGATTTTCACGAACGTGGCCCTGACCGACGACGGGGACGTCTGGTGGGAGGGGATGACCGACAAGCCGCCGGCGCATGCCATTGACTGGCACGGCAATGACTGGACGCCGGCGAGTGAAACGAAGGCGGCACATCCCAACTCGCGTTTCACCGCGCCCTCTCACAATGCCCCTGCGCCGATCCGGCGTATGACGACCCGCGGGGCGTGCCAATTTCCGCCTTTATTTTCGGTGGCCGTCGCAGCACGATCGTGCCACTCGTGTACCAGGCGTTTAACTGGGCATTTGGAGTGTACACGGCCGCCACCATGGGTTCGGAGATGACGGCCGCCGCGTTTGGCAAGGTTGGCCAGGTGCGACGCGATCCGTTGGCGATGCTCCCCTTCATTGGCTATCACATGGGGGACTATCTGAGCCACTGGCTTGATTTCGGTCGCAGTCTGCCCAATCCGCCGCGGATCTTCTGCGTCAATTGGTTCCGCCGCGACGACGAGGGCAACTTCCTGTGGCCCGGGTTCGGCGAAAACATGCGGATCCTGAAGTGGATCGTGGGCCGCTCCAAGGGGAAGGCCGCCAGCATCGAGAGTCCGCTGGGATGGATGCCGCAATACAAGGACATCGATTGGCGGGGAATCGATTTCAGCCGCGAGCAGTTCGATCAGCTCATGTGTACCGATCGGGGCGAATGGATTCAGGAAATCGCCTCGCACGACGAGCTGTTCTTCAAGCTCTACGATCGGCTGCCGAAGGAACTGACGTTCATTCGCGAATTGCTGGTGTCCGGTTTGTGGCGGTCTCCCGAGCACTGGGAAATGCAGGCTGAGTAAATAGCACTCCGCGCAGGCGTGACTGGCCACCTCCGGGTGGCCAGTTTTTTTGGCTTGCGATCGGTTTCGCCGACGAGATTGGGCCCGGCTGTGGGTGTGGCGGTGTCGGGGGGTTCGGGGGGCCGAGCGACGAGGAATGGCGAGTCAGGGTGGTCGCCCCCCGAGTTGGGTCTTGCGGGATGTTCTTGGGGGGCGAGCACCCGAGCCCCACTGCGGAGCCGACTGCGCCCCCCAAACCCCCCGACGAGGTTGGGCCGGCTGCGGGCGTGACGGTGTCGGGGGGTTCGGGGGGCCGAGCGACGAGGAACGGCGAGTCAGTGGTCGCCCCCCGGGTTGGGTCTTGCGGGATGTTCTTGGGGGGCGACCCCGGGCCCCACTGCGGAGCTGACGGTGCCCCCCAAACCCCCCGACGAGGTTGGGCCCGGCTGTGGGTGTGGCGGTGTCGGGGGGTTCGGGGGGCCGAGCGACGAGGAATGGCGAGTCAGGGTGGTCGCCCCCCGGGTTGGGTCTTGCGGGATGTTCTTGGGGGGCGAGCACCCGAGCCCCACTGCGGAGCCGACTGCGCCCCCCAAACCCCCCGACGAGGTTGGGCCCGGCTGTGGGTGTGGCGGTGTCGGGGGGTTCGGGGGGCCGAGCGACGAGGAATGGCGAGTCAGGGTGGTCGCCCCCCGGGTTGGGTCTTGCGGGATGTTTTTGGGGGGCGAGCACCCGAGCCCCACTGCGGAGCCGACTGCGCCCCCCAAACCCCCCGACGAGGTTGGGCCGGACTGCGGAGCCGACTGCGCCCCCCAAACCCCCCGACGAGATTGGCCCGGCTGTGGGTGTGGCGGTGTCGGGGGGTTCGGGGGGCCGAGCGACGAGGAATGGCGAGTCAGGGTGGTCGCCCCCCGGTTTGGGTCTCGCGGGATGTTTTTGGGGGGCGAGCACCCGAGCCCCACTGCGGAGCCGACTGCGCCCCCCAAACCCCCCGACGAGATTGGGCCGCGCGCTGCGGAGGGGGGCCGACGGGGTGGTGCGCCCCCAAACCCGCCCGACGGAGGTTTTGGGGGGCGCCCGGCCCAACGCGGAGCCGACTGCGCCCCCCAAACCCCCCGACGAGGTTGGGCCCCACTGTGGGTGTGGCGGTGTCGGGGGGTTCGGGGGGCCGAGCGACGAGGAATGGCGAGTCGGGGTGGTCGCCCCCCGAGGCGCGGAGTTTTGCCCCACCTCCGTCGGCATGGGGCATTTTGCCGCGCCGGCCGCAGGCTGGAAAACCCGCCCTGGGTGAGCTGCGGTCCCGGGGAAGTTGCAGGCAGTACAAAAAATCCGCCCTTTATTTTTCCTGGCGCCTGCCGCTTCGCCGCCAACGTGACCACGCCGCCCGGCGGCCAGAATGTCCGGAAAATCAGCATCGTTCCGGGTGTCTACCTGGCGACGGCGGATCGTAAGTCCCGTCGCAGGAAGTGACATGCAATCGTCGCATTCGCGTAGATCCGGGGCGGAGGGCACGGCGGTTGCGATGGGGTTGGTTCCACGACGGCACCGACTGTGGTGAAACCCGTCTCTTCTGCGAAACCAAGGAGACTCGAGATGAGTGTCAACGGCCATACAATGATTCATCGGCTGCGCGAAGTGCGAACCAACGAAGGCGTCAGCATCCGCACGATGACGGCTCGCACGGGCTTGCCCGCATCGGTCCTGCGAGGTCAAGAGGAGCAACCGGATATTTCGCTGGCGGATTTCCTGGTGTGGCAGCAGGCGTTGGGAGTTCCTTTCGAGGAACTGATCGACCCCAAGGTGGAGCAGGTGGCCGATCACATTCGCGTTCGAGCTGGCTTGATCCGTGTCATGAAAAGCGTCAAAACGCTCGTCGAGCAAGGCGGCCTGTCGAAGCGGCAGACGACCATGGTCGAGAACGTGATTCATCAGCTGAATGAAATCATGCCCGAACTGAGCGATGTGGACGGGTGGCCCCAATATGGCGCACGGCGAGGCTTGGCTGATCTTTCGCGCATCGAGGCTCAAGTGATCAGTTGCCAATCTGGGGAAGAAGCGTATGCCGACTCCCACTTGACCGCCGCCACTTAGAAAGAAAGTTGACGGCCAGAGACGTTCCTTGGCGGCCGGCTGCCAGCAGCCGGCGCCGGAGGGTCCGGGCCGGCGAGTGGCGAATCGGGCGTTCCGCGGGGGTCCGACGGCCGAACGAACCGGAATTCGCCTTCCCACGTAGGATTGGTTAAGATGCGGATGAGAAAACTTCCTCTGCGTGTCCGTTCGTCCGGCCCGTCCATTTCGGCAGCCAGCCATGTCCAGCCACCTGTACACGCTGCTTGAGCTTTCTCCCCAGGCGACGCGGGGCGAGATTCGAGCGGCCTATCTGCGACTGGCCAGCCAACACCACCCTGACCGCAATGCGGGGGACGCGCGTGCCGCCGAGCGGTTTCGGCAAATTCAATCGGCCTACGAGACCTTGGGCAATGTTGAGCGGCGAACGATCTACGATAGCCAAATCGGGTCGGCGCCAACCGCACCGGTTATTTATCCTTCCGCGGCCGCAACACCATCCCCCGTCCCTCGCGCACCGGCGTCCGCCGCGATCCGATCACCGATGTTTGCGCGATGCGTCGCGGGGCGCGGCAGGGCTCGCCGCGCCGTGGTGCTGGCGACGGCGGCCACACTGCTCGTGTCGCTGGGTATCCAAGTCGCGCGTCGCGATCGGTTGCTGGTCCGGTCCGATGGCGCCTCGATCGATCGCGTTTCATGCGTGTCATCGTTGGCGGCGAGTTCCGCCGCGCGAACACTGGAGAGGTGGGAGCATCGACCATCGTTCGCAGCATCAGCGGAGGAAGCGTTCGCCCGGGATGAGTCCAGCGGCCAGGTGACGCTTGCTGCCATCGCTGAAGTAACGGGCGACGCGCCGACGCCACCGGCGGCACGATCTTCCGTGACCACCGGCGGGGAGAACGTAACGAGGTTGACACCAAGCGAATCGGCGGCTTCGTCAACTGGCTCGGAACCACAGGGCCGGGGAGAGTTTTTCCTCTCACTTCACGAGGGAACGGTGCGGCGTGACGATCTGGACATGAGGACCGCGATCCCATTTCCCGACTCGCAGTTATTACTCGCGGATGGCATTTGCTTGTCGCAGGCGGTTGATTTGGCAAGCATGGAATGGCATGAGACACGGTTGCCGGAACTCAGCGGCACACTCCCCGAATGGCCAAAGGATGGAGATGCCTTCGAACGGCAGCGATCGCTGGATGATCTTGGTCATCCATGGGCGGCGATCGAACCGATCGTTGGTTGGCGAGACCAGATGAAGGAACCCTACCTGCAAAAGACGCTTCCGGCGGCGGTTACGGGGAGTGGTCGGTCACCGCTGCCGCTGCTGCGAACGGCATGGACCGAGCTGAGGGGCGAATTTTCGTGGCCCGCGGACCGGGACGTGGTGGCCCCGGCCAAGCCGCCGATCCGTGCTCGTTCGGTGGCAATTTCCTCGTTACCGGCTAAAATGTCCCGCCGCGGCGACGTCTCGTTCGTTACGGGAACGGCCGGCGGGATGGTCCCGGCACCAGCAATGGGAGCAGCGCGTCCGGTCGTTCACCCGGCCGTTCGATCCTCATTGGACATACTTCAGTGGCGCCGCCGTCCAGCGGGCGAGTTGTAGTCGTCATTTGCCCGGACGCTCGGTGATGAGTGGGGCCACCTGGGGTCTTGCCAGTCGCGAGACGGATGATTCCCCGCAAGTTCCTCGCAAGGGCTGGCGGCGGTCGAATTGGAGCGGATCACGCTTATGCCCGCAGCGAACCATCTTCCCGATTTCACGCGGGGAAACGGCCTCTTGCCGGCGATTGCCCAAGATCACGTGACTGGCACCGTATTGATGCTTGCCTGGATGAATGAAGAGAGTTTCCGGGAATCGTTGCAAACAGGCCGCGCCGTGTACTACAGTCGCTCCCGGGGACGGTTGTGGAGAAAAGGAGAAGAGAGCGGACATATTCAGAAAATTGTCTCGTTCCACATCGACTGCGACGGCGACGCGATTTTGCTCCGAGTGGAGCAAGTAGGCGCGGCTTGCCATGAGGGATATTTCAGTTGCTTTTTTCGGGAGTATCAGCACGGTCAATGGTCGACGTCTCAGCAGCGGCTGGTCGAGCCGGGTAGCGTCTATGGGAATGTTTCGGATCAAACGGGGGAAGGATCATGAGCAGCGAACGTCGGCTGGCCGAATTGGGCCTTGAGCTCCCGCCGGCTCCGAAACCGATGGGCGCCTATCAGCCCATCGTCATCGTGGGAACGATGGCTTACTTGTCGGGGCACGGTCCGCTGCATGCAGACGGCACGTTAACGCGGGGCCGCATCGGCGAAGACCGCAGCCCGGAAGAGGGTCATGCGGCAGCCCGGCAGACGGGCTTGGCGTTGCTGGCGACGCTGCGACATCACTTGGGCAGCCTGGATCGGGTGAAACGGGTGATCAAACTGCTGGGCATGGTCAATTGCGTGCCGACCTTCTACGAACAGCCGTTGGTGATTAATGGTTGCAGCGAGTTATTCCGCGACGTGTTTGGTGAGGACGCGGGCATCGCGGCTCGCAGCGCCGTGGGCGTCGCCGCCTTGCCAGCAAATATGTTGGTGGAAATCGAGGCGATCGTGGAATTGGTGGAATCGGCTTAGCCGCCCGGCTGCGGACCCCACGACGATCGGTGTGAACGCCCCCGTGCATTGAAAGGCCCGTGCGATGCGTACGATCTTTAACGTCCCAGTGTGGCTCTCCGCCGCCGGCGCAATCTTGTTGCTGGGGCACTTGCAGGTCTGGGCCCAGGATGTCGACGACTCGCCGCTGCCGGTAACGATGGAGCCGGCGTTTCCCGCCTTGAGCTGGACTGGCAGGACATCCAGTGAGAAAAATGGCCGTTATCAGGATTTCCGCCCCATCGTGCTGACTCACGCCGGTGACGGGACCAACCGCATCTTTGTGGCGACGCAGCGTGGCGTCATCCATGTGTTCGACAACTCGCCATCGCCACAGGCGTCACGGATTTTTCTCGATATGCGCTCGTCGGTGCGGTACGACGCGCGGGAAAACGAAGAGGGCCTGCTGGGGCTGGCCTTCCACCCCGACTTCCAAAAGAACGGCGAGTTCTTTATTCACTACACCACGTCCGCTTCCCCGCACACATCCATCGTGGCTCGCCGACGCGTCCGTCCTAACAACCCGGATCAGGCGGAGGACGACTTTGAAGAGGTGTTGTTCCGCATCGAGCAGCCATACTGGAATCACAACGGGGGAGGTCTCCTGTTCGGGCCGGATGGTTACCTGTATTTGTCCCTGGGCGATGGTGGGGCTGCCGGGGACCCGCACGGCAACGGCCAGAATACGCAGACACTGTTTGGCACCATCTGCCGTGTCGACGTCGACCATCAAGCGGACGGAAGGCATTACGCGATCCCGGACGACAACCCGTTTGCGGCGAGCGGGCATTCAGGCAGGCCCGAGATCTTTGCGTATGGCTTGCGGAATGTCTGGGGCATGGCATTTGATCGAAACACGGGGCTCTTCTGGGCTGCCGATGTGGGCCAGGATCGATGGGAAGAAATCAATCTGATCGTGGCCGGAGGCAACTATGGCTGGAATCGCCGCGAGGGACGGCACGCCTTTCCACCGTCGGCCGGAGCGGATGCGCCGCACGATTCCTGGATCGAACCGATTTGGGAGTACGATCACGAGGTGGGGAAGTCGATTACGGGCGGCTCGGTGTATCGGGGAACGTCAGTCCCAGCGTTAAGCGGGGCGTACGTTTATGCGGATTTCGTGTCGGGCAAAGTGTGGGCGCTGGCCTACGATCCGAAGTCCCGGCGGGTCACGGCGAATCGACCCCTGCGCACGCCCCAGGTACCCATTGTGGCCTTTGGCACGGACGCCCAGGACGAAATGTATGTCCTGGGGCTTTCTGCGGATGGCAACGGGATCTACCGGTTTCGCATGGAGTAACGCTGGCGATTCGGAAACAGTTTCCGCTCCAGAGGATCGTCGCCTCAGTAGCGTCACGGACGGTCTCCACTTGGATTTTCCCAGATTATTCGTGATCGCTGTGGCGCTGGCGGCGGAATTCAGCCACGCTTACCTGGCGGATAGCGGCACATGCCAGCGCCGAAGACCCGCGGCATGTCCCAGAATCGGCCGTGGTCCCTTCGCCCTGGGGCTCCGCGGGCCCTTCGGCGGGCAGGGGCAGGAAATCGGCCGCCAGAGTTTGCCTGACCGTCGCCGCACCTCAAACGCGGGAAAAAATCTGGCCGCAAATGGCAAACGGGATTCGCGCCGCAAGGAGTGTTGGCGTATAATTGGGGTAATCGCAAAAGCAAAGACGTCAAGCTTTGATGAGACTGGTCACACGTACCATCACAAAGGGGGCCTGATGGAAAGTCCGCCAGACGATTCGGTAGGGAAGCGTGGGGCGTAGTTTCGCACGTTTTCTTCGGTGCTGACTGATCATTTCTTTTTTTAAGAAGGAGTCTTGGAGGGGCTTGGCTCTAACGGCCGGTCTCGCCACGCGAACCACCGATTGTCCAGTTACGGTGGTCTGGACGTGCAATTTGCGGCGCCGCACGTGGGAACGTCGCGCGTCAATCAATGCCCTGAGGGGCAGTGCTCGGCCGGTCCATGGCAGCTTGGCAAACGGTGCGTGACGCAACTCCGTCTGACATCCGAGCCCTCGTCGCCTCTGTCGGTGCGATGAGGGCTCTTTTTTTTCGCGTTGGGGGCCCGCGTGCCCGCATGCCCGCGTGCGTGACTTCCGCTTCATTCGCGCGTCCCGCGGACACCGATGGTCCCTGCCGTTGGGGGCCCCCGTTATTCCCAACCTTCGGGGCTGGTATGCACCTTGCGGGTCGTCGCGCTATATTCCTGTCGATGACGAGTTTGAAGATGCGCGCCGCGTTGCGACATCTCTTGCGAGAGTTGATTCAGCAGATCTTGAGACGGTTGTTCGAGGACGTAGGCTTGCCCGGTCCCGGCGTTTCCCTGTCGGGGTCGAACGACGCAGATCACTTCCGTGTCATGCCCAAATCCAGCGTTGTTGCTCGCCATGAATTCGTCCTGGGTCGGCGTAGCAGGGTCTGCAGGCGAGGTGAAATCAGTCCCATCGGCTGGCTGCCGTGGCGAGGTATGGTCGACCAGTTGCGTGGCGGCGTCACGATAGACAAAGCTCAGCCCGGCGGCATCCAGTTCAGCATGGATGGGCCCCAAGGCGGCATAGAGTCCTTCGTCACGTTGTTGGTCGGCCGCGTTGCAAACGCCGATCACCGTTCCCTGTTCATCAAACAGGCCGCCGCCACTGCGGCCATCGATTGGTCGTCCGCCCACGACGAGGTTGGCGGGACCGTGGTACCGATTCACGGCCAGCACCTGATTGCGAATGACCGACGGTTCGGCGCCCCGATTGCAGCCAACCGCGAAAACGGCGGCACCCTGCGTGACGCTGCTGCCGGCGTCGCCGACAGGCATCACAGGCACCTTGATCCCGGGTCGCAGGCTGACCAGTGCGACGTCGCGTCGCAGATCGTAGCTGACTAATTTGGCGGGAAGATCGCTTTGTCCCGAACCGCCGAAGAGATCGCAACGGATTTTTCCCTTTCCGCCCGAATCGCGAAAAATGTGGCCACACGTCAGCACAAGGGCTTCCTCACCGTGGACATCGATGATCGTCCCCGTGCCAAGCGAGATGCCTCGATCGTCCTCGATGCGTAACCGGACGGTGGCTTGGATGGCCCGTTGAACGACGTCATCGGCACCGGAAAGGGCGCTGGCGGAGGGTGGCTGGGCCACGGCGGCCGCTGCCGGCACGACGGAAGATCGCACATCTGGCTGGTCACTGTCCTGCAGCTGTTGGGCGCGAAGGACAAGATCGTTCAATTGCTGTCGTCCCAGCTTACCAACCCGGCGATCGACGATCTGGCCATCGGCAACAAGCAGGAAGGTTGGCAAAGCGGTCACCCCCGCTTGTGCCGCCAGGTCACGATGCTGATCGAACATCAGTTCGCGAATCGGTGCCCCTTGTTGCTGAAGCGCGGCGACTACCGGCTTCATTTCCTGGCAACTGCCGCACCAAGGCGCCGTGAACTCCCAGATTTCCGCCGGTTGTCCGCTGGCCAGGATGGCAAACAAAACGAGTGAGCTTGTCGAAACCACGGCATCCCTCCCTGGATGGCCCAGTAAATAACTCTGTGCCGCCGCAACGGCCGCGAGTCGTCAGCGCACCACTCCAAAAGCGCGCTCGTAAGTGCCCCAAATGCTCATGCTCGCTCCGTTGGTATCTTCCCTGATCCGCCGGATCGCGAACGCATTGGCGCGGCGGGGACTTTGACGGCAAACGACCAGGGCAGGCAAGCCCGAAATGGAGAATTTTTCAAAAGCCTGTCCTGCGGGCGGTTTTTTGCGCGAACTTGACGTTTCCGCTGCCGTCCGATCGCTCAGCGATTGGATAGCAGCCGCCTGTCGGGCGATCGCTGGCGGACACCCCTTTCCCGCCAGGGCGACTCGTCACGACGGGCAGGATTTGCCATATTCTAGGGATCTGTTTGAAGGCTCGAACGGCACAGGACGCCGTGGGCGGGCCGTCACGCGGAAATTCGCTGCTGGCGACGCACGCATTCCTCCATCCCCCATCGAGCTGATGCCCAAACGCATACTGGTTACCGCGGCCCTGCCTTACGCCAACGGGCCGATTCACATCGGACATCTGGTCGAGTACGTCCAGACCGACATCTGGGTTCGCTTCCAGCGTTTGCGTGGACAACGCGTCATTTATGTGTGTGCCGACGATACGCACGGCACGGCGATCATGATCCGAGCTCGGCAGGAAGGACGTTCGGAGGAAGCCTTGATTGCCGAAATGCGCGAGGCGCATGTCCGCGATTTCAAGGCCTTCGACATCAATTTCGACCACTACGGCAGCACGAACAGCGCAGCGAACCGGCGGCTGTGTGGCGAATTCTGGCAGGCGTTCGCGCAGCGCCAGATGGTGACCGAACGTCCGATCCAGCAGCTCTACGATGTCGAGCAAGGCACATTTCTGGCGGATCGTTTTGTCCGCGGTACCTGTCCCAAGTGTCGGCGGCCTGATCAACCGGGGGACAGTTGTGAATGTGGCCACACGTACACACCGGCGGATTTGATCGATCCGCGAAGTGTCCTCTCGGGGACGACTCCGGAAATTCGGAAGGCACGGCATCTCTTCGTCGAACTGGAGAAAATGCATCCATTCTTGAATGAGTGGACGCAAAGTGGCGATCATCTGCAGACGGAAATCGCGAATTATTTGAAAGGGCATTTCTTGGGTGAGCCGCTGCGCGATTGGGATATTTCCCGGCCGGCGCCGTACTTCGGCTTCGAAATTCCCGACAGCCCCGGCAACTACTGGTACGTCTGGTTCGACGCGCCGATCGGCTACATCGCCTCGACGGCCGAATGGTGCGAGTTGCATGGCGAGAAGCTGGACGATTGGTGGCGGAGTG
Source organism: uncultured Planctomycetaceae bacterium (assembly GCA_963700865.1). Classification (GTDB taxonomy): domain Bacteria; phylum Planctomycetota; class Planctomycetia; order Pirellulales; family Pirellulaceae; genus CAVOGJ01. The sequence continues at coordinate 44,285 of CAVOZC010000002.1, forward strand.
CGGAGACGCGAGATTCACCACTTCATCGGCAAAGACATCACTTATTTTCATACGCTCTTCTGGCCAGCCATGCTGAAGGTCGCCGGGTATCAGTTGCCCGCGAAAGTCCATATTCATGGCTTTTTGACGGTGGCCGGAGAGAAGATGTCAAAGAGCAAAGGAACATTCGTCAAGGCGGCGACTTACCTCGAGCACCTCGATCCGTCCTATCTTCGCTACTACATTGCCTCCAAGCTGGGCCCGCGATTGGACGATCTTGACCTGTCGCTCGACGAGTTTGTCTTGAAGATCAACGCGGACCTCGTGGGGAAAGTGGTCAATCTGGCCAGTCGCACGGCCAAGTTTGTCGCCGCCAGCGGCCTGTCGCCGCAGTATCCGGATGACGGTGGTCTGTTTGCCGCGGGGGCGCATGCGGGTGATGAAATTGCCGAAGCCTATGAGCAGTGTGACTATAACCGAGCCATGCGGTTGATCATGGAGCTGGCGGATGCGGCCAATCCGTACGTCGAGAACCAGGCCCCTTGGCTGCTGAAGAAGGACCCGGCACAGGCGCGAAAACTGCAGGATGTCTGCACCGTTGCGCTGAATCTGTTCCGTCAACTCGCGATCTATCTGGCTCCCGTGCTGCCCCGACTGGCGGAACAGACCGGTCGCTTGCTGGGAGAACCGCTGACCGCCTGGACGCAATCCCAATCGCCATTATTGGGTGTACCGGTCGCCAAGTTCGAACATCTGCTGCAGCGGGTCGATGAGAAAAAAGTCGCCGCCATGATTGAGGATAGCCGCGAGTCGGAGATCGTTTCGCCGTCCGCAGCGGGCTCGGTCGCCGCGGATGAGGAAATTCCTTTGGCGGCAGAGATCACGATTGACGAGTTTGCAAAGGTGGATCTGCGTGTCGCGGAGATCGTGGCGGCCGAGGACGTCCCGCAAGCGAGCAAGCTGCTCAAGCTTACGGTCGAATTGGGACCAGGCCTGCGGCGGACGCTTTTCGCTGGTATCAAGTCAGCCTACGATCCCAGCACACTCGTCGGTCGCAAGGTAGTCGTGGTGGCCAACCTCGCGCCCCGGAAGATGAAGTTTGGAGTCAGCGAGGGAATGGTGATCGCGGCCGGGCCCGGCGGCGAGGATATTTATTTGCTGTCGCCCGACGAGGGGGCTCGGCCCGGACAGAAGGTGCAATAATTAGGACATGATGTCGGTGGCCAACCGTCACCCCCTTGGATGATTCGTTGTCCGTAGACGAAACGGGCAGCATAGTACTTGCGAAACCTTTCCCTCATGATTCACCGGCTCCTCGATCGGATCTCCCTGCGGCCGACCCGCCATGCCATCCCGGCCGCGGGACTGGGGCAAGAGCCGTTGCCGTTGGCCGAGGGAGCGGCCGAACTCTTCACGTTGTCGGTGCCGCGGGAGGGGGCCGAATGGCACGTATTGAAGTTCGTGGGTTCATCGGGTCGAGCCGAAAACGTGACCGAGCATCCGTTTGATGCCTGGCCCGGCGAAAGTGGAAGCATTTATGTTGCCAATCCACCCGGCTACGGGCGCAGTCCGGGTCGCGCGTCGCTCGCCGGACACCTGGCAACCGCCAGGGCCTTGTATGCATGGTTCAGCCGACGGCATCCGGGCCAGGTACCTCTGTTGATGGGGAATAGCCTGGGAGGTGCGGTGGCCCTGCAGTTGGCGTCGGAAGTCCCCTGCCGGGGCATCATCGTCCGCGACTCACCACACCTGCCGGCGGTTATTCGCTCCCGGTATCGATTTGCACCGCGGCTGGCCGGCTGGTTTGCCGATCAAGCAGCGTCGCAGCTCGACGCGCTATCCGCGGCGCGACAGTGCGAAGTGCCTGCCTTGTTCCTTTCGTCGCGGCAGGACCGCATCGTACCGCCCGCATGTCAAGATGAGCTGATGGACGCGTATGCGGGACCAAAACGCATTGTCCCGTTGGCCGACGCGGATCATATGCAGCCCTTGCAAAGCGAGGAGGTCCAGCAGTATCTGGCCGCGCTAAATTGGCTGCGTTCCGCCAGTGGGATCGGCTTCCAGCCTGTCATGAAATGAGGTTGGAAGCCCATCCAACGGGCGTTACTCGTCGCACCACAGAAAGCCGGCGTCGGAGAGCTGGCCACTGTCAGGCGGCCAGGTCTGCCTGCCGATGCCGGGGATCATCCGCCCGATGGTGACACACCATGGGCTGTCAGCCGTCGGTCGGGATCCGCCCAGGCTTGACCAGGGGAGGGCCGCTTCGACCACCCATGGGTCGCGTGCGGATTCTTCGGGAGCCACTCCGATGTACCAAGTCGGATCCCACGACTCGTTTTGCAAAAAGCATTCGTTTGCCCAACCACGATGGTCAATCGTCAGCTGCCAGGCGGTCGCATAATCTCGATCGATGTCGATCTGCAATTCGACGCGGTCGTATCGGTCCAGATCGCTGTCCCGTTGACGGGTCCGGGAAGCGGGCGGGTACTCGATCGACGGCTCACGGCCCACCAATAGGGCGACATAGAGAAACGCGTCATCATAAGCCAGCTTGACGCAAGCCGTAGAGGCGGGGGTGAGCAGATTATCGTGATGATTCTGCAGGGTGATGGCTGTCGCTTGCTGCCAGAGGAGATCGTCGAGTTGTCCGTCCAGTCGGGGGCGTTGGCCGCGGTGCAGTTGGCAGGTCGATTTGAGGACCTCACGTTCCGGCTGCAACAGAGCCAGCTCGGCGGAAGCGCTGATCCGCCACGACTGGGTAAGTGCCGTACGCGCCAGGCGTTTGTAAACGGCCTGTTGTCGAATGCCAGGCCGCCGGATTCGGCGCCGATGTGCCTCGATGGCAAACGTCACCTCGGGTTCCGCACGGACGGACGGGTCCAGCTTTTCGGACCAGTAGCCAACGTCCCACACGTTGGCCGTTTCGCCGGCGAACTCGTACGGCCGCGTCGCCTGTGCGGCCTGCAATTGCTGTTCAATGGTGGGACCGGTCTTGACTAACTCGTCAATCGGAATGGCGCGGGCGTCGCGGGCGTCCGTCGATTCGTGTGTGACTTGAGCCACGGAGGTCACCTGTGTCGCTGGCTGCGCGCTCGACCGAGCTTGCCGCAGGTGACCCGCTTCAGCACTGCAAACGATGCGCAGGGCGTCGACGGTGGCGACTCGGCCCAACTGCGAATGCGGATCACGTCGTACGAGCGCGGCGAGTGATTGCAGGGCGGCATCCCAGTTTCCGGAACGCAGATGTCCATGACTGGTCGCGTAGAGCAAGCGTGCCGCCTCGTCCTGAGTGAGTCCTGCAATCATCGATTCGATTTGCGCTTGCCAGGCAGAGGCTTTTTCGGGAGCCCGCGCTGCCTGCTCAATCAGTGCCTGAGCATTGGCATATTGTTGCGTCCGTTGCTGGAGTTCGTGCCAGTCCTCGGCGGCGGCCGGAGAGGGAGGACGTCGAGCCGGTCCACCCGGCTCGTTCGCCACTCCGCTGAGGATATTCGTACCGCCGCGGCCCCCGACGAGGGATTCCAGGGCCATCAGGGGAGGCGGTTCTTGCGGAGTGTGCTCCAGGTAGGCGGCGGCCGCCGCGGCAATTTGTCCCACGGATGATCCAAGTGGGAGTGATAATTCCGAAGCTGCCACGTTGATGCTCATCGGTTGGGGAGCGGGACAGGTGCGTAGCATGCGGCAATGGGCGCGCGTGGCTTCTTCCTGAATCACAATCTGGATGAGCCGCCGAATATCCGCATCCCGCCGCTCGCTGCTTGACGACCGCAGATGTCCCGTCAGGATCATATCCGGTTGCCATTGCGCCAGTTCCTGCTGAATGCGTTGGCGCAGCCAATCGACGCCCGCGAGCGGTTCGGACCGCAACCGATGCCGTTGTTGCCAATGCTCGGCGACGACGGTACCGTCCATGCCAACGCGAGTGTCCCCCAACGGGAACTCCGTCCAACTGCCGGCGTTGTTGGCTCCGCACCGGAGTGCTGCCTGCTGCAAGCGTTCTTCGAACGGCAGACTGAAGGGGAGGTCGGGGTCTTGCTCAAGGACGACCAACCGGCACCGCGCATCATAGACGCTGCTGGCTTGCGCCAACGCGGTCCACGGGATGTCGTCGGCAGTGGCGAAGATGCCGAGCAAGGCAATGCGTCGCCCGCGGCCCGCGACGATGTTCCAGGTTTGGCCTCCGTCTTGTGTGGTGAGGATACACCCTAATTGGCCGACCGCCCAACCATGATCGCTGCCGTTGAACCCGATGTCCGTAATCGGTGTGGCCACCTCCGTGGCCACGGACTGCCAGGTTTGTCCGCCGTCCGCGGAGTACAACAGGCGGTTACCCATCGCGCCGCCCAGCCAGACGTGGGCGCCTTGGCAGGCAATCGCAAGCAGATCAACACCTTTCCAGGCAGCCAGTCGGTCGGAAATGTCCAGCCACGTACTGCCGGCGTCATGCGAAATCCAAAGTTGCGCACGATCGCCCACGGCGAAGAGCGTGCGGGCATCCAGGGCCGCCACCGCACGCATCCGATGATGATGGGGTGGCACATTCGCCGGTAGGCCTTGCTGCGCGTCGAAGGTGACGATCTCGCCTTGCCGGCTGATAGCGACACCTCCCTGATTCTGCATGGCGGCGGCAGTCCAACCATGACTGCCACGCAAGGCGATTGGGTTCCAAGTGCGTCCCGCGTCGCGGGTGGTGTAGATCCCTGCCGGAAAGAGGGGCGATCCGTCTCCCACGGCAAAGCCTGCTTGAGGGTTGTGGAAGTGCACGCCGCGGAGGAAGGGGAGTTCCACCCGGCGTTCCCAAATCCAGGTCGTCCCACCATCATCGGTGCGGAGGACGACTCCGTAGCCGCGGTCCGTGTATGGAATCGCGGCACCGCCCACGATCCAACCGCGTCGCTCGTCGATGAACGAAACGCCGTGCAGCGAAGCGGTCGTGGGGGACACTTGCCGCTCCCAGCGTTGGCCCCCGTCGCGGGTGTGCCAAATGGCTCCCCGATCGCCCACCGCCCATCCGTGCCGCGCGTCGACGAACGTTGCCGCCTGCAGATCGGCATCCTCGACAAAGGAGGCGGGCCAGGAGTTGACTTCGCCGCGGCCGACGGCGACGAGGCCGAGGAGCATGGTGATGGTTAGGCCTTGACGTCTGGCGCCATGAACGACTTTCCGGGGACACATGGTGCGGCGACTCCATTCCGGCTGGTGCGGGCGATCCGTGCATGGTAGCCCGAACGGGTGCCACAACGGAACGTCATTCGCCGCCTGCGGTCAAGAGAAACGAGTCTTGATCCTTTCCATCTCAACATCGTTGGTTCGACGTCACGCCCTATTGGCGGTATGCTGATCGTCCCGTTGGTTCGATCCCGAGGACGAGAAGAATCGAGGTCCAATCATGATCGGATGCATTCTGGCGGTGTCGCTCTGTCTCGTGGCCCACACGGACCCGACGGATCAGGAGGTCCGGCAAACTGTCGAGCGTTCCCTTCCGTATCTCGCCCGCGGGGGAGAGACGTGGATCGAGGAACGTGGCTGCGTTTCCTGCCATCGCGTTTCGTTCATGATCTGGAGCCATAGCGCCGCTCGCGGGCGTGGGATCGAGGTCGATGACACCCGGCTCAGGGCGTGGACCGATTGGGCGTTCGTCAACATGTTGGCCGATCGGGAGGAACGGGGTGGCGTTGATACGATCAGCCAGGTGCTGCTAGGGCGTGATCGTGGATCGCGCTGGCGAAAAAAACCCCCGCGTCATTTTAAGACGGTTGATCCCTACGAGACGCTGTTCGAGGTGCTCCTGCAACGACAGAGCGAAGACGGCTCCTGGCCTCCCGAAGGACAGCTCTCGACGCCTCCCGAGATCACCACGGGGTGGGCTCTGCTGGCCCTCGATTCACGTCGTGACTTGAGCGGAGATCCGAGCAAAGACCTCGATCCCGAAAAAGACCTGGCGGACGAACTCGCAAAACAAGTCGCCACGATTGAACGTCAAATCCCCGCGAGTGCCGCCCGCGGGGGTCAGTATTTGCGAAGCGTCGAACCACATCCAACCAACGAAGGACTCGTACTGCGCGTCATGTTGGCAGCGACGGGCGACAGCGGAGATCTGGCAGCGCTCCGCCAGCAGCTGATCGAGGCGCAGAACGTGGACGGCGGCTGGAGCAATCGGCTTGATCTCTCTGTCAGCGACGCCTACGCGACAGGACAAACGCTGTATGCCCTGTCTCGAATGGCCGCGCCGCGCGATCAGGCGGCAATCGCTCGGGCTCGTCATTTCCTCGTCCGCTCTCAACGACCTGATGGCTCGTGGATGGTTCCGGCCGATCACGTCCGTAACGGTGCGCGCCGCGACTCGCTCGACGAGATCTTTTCCTACTGGGGGACCGCTTGGGCATCGGTCGGGCTCCTCCAGACCCTCCCCGCGCCGTGATGCGACTCGGGCATGGCCATTCAGACACGCCCGGCAATCGCCACACCGGCTAGGACGAGATCCGGGTCAAACGTGGCGTGGGAGGAAAGATGACGTGCCAGCGCCGGACCAAAGCCACCCGTGACAAAGAGCTCGGGGTCGTCCAGCGCTCGTTCGGCGACCATGCGCTGCAGCAGGCCATCGACGGCTCCGATTGAGCCCCAGTAGATGCCGCTGGCGATCGCCGCCTGCGTGTTTTCGCCGACGGCCGGCGGAAGGCTCGTGGCGTCAATGCTGATTTCAGGCAGTTGGGCGGTAGAACGGAAGAGGGCCTGTGCCGCGGTGGTCGTCCCAGGCAGAATCGCGCCGCCCAGAAAAACGCCTTCGCGGCTGATCGCGTTGACCGTAATCGCGGTGCCCGCATCGACGAAGATTGCGGGTCGCGCCGGCGCCTTGCGGTGAATGATGGCCGTGGCCGCTGCAACGCGATCCGTGCCGACCTGCGCGGGTTGGTCGACCGCCAGCGAAATGGGGAAGTCGTCATTGGTGAGCTGATGAATGGTCGCGGAAGGGAATTGGGAGGCGAGCCAATCGCAGAGCGAATTCGCCGCGGCGGCGAAGACACTGGCGAGGAGCCAGGGCGTACTTCCGTCGGCGTCTGCTGGGAGGACCGCCCGTAAGGCTTCCCAATCGGCCGTGCGGGCATCGACCACCACACGGCAGGCGGGCTGCGGTACAACGCTGCCGCTGGCCGACGGTGCGAAGTAGCCGGCTTGGACGCATGAGTTGCCGATTCCGACCGCCACCAGCGGCCGCCCCGGGTCGTTCAGCATTGATGTCGCCTTACAGTGCGGTCCTGTGTTGATCGCTCCGAGGATGTGGCAGGAAGCCAGAATCCAGCCGTCCCCCGGTGGAAAGACCGTGGGGAATGCCCGGTGTGCTAGGGCCCCTGGGGAATCGCATTCAGCTGATCCGCGATGGCGTGCGTCAGTTGATTCAGTCCCTGTCCCGTCACTGCGGAGATGAGCAGTGGCGGCTGATCCAACTGGGCGACCAACTGGGCATGCACGTCGCTGGCGGTTGGTAGCTCGGCCTTTGTCACGGCCACGATTTCGGGGCGCTGCCCGAGCGCTTCGTCGTAATGTTCGAGCTCGACGCGGATGGCTCGGTAGTTTTCCAGCGGATCAGAGCCATCGATGGGAGCGGGTTCGACGAGATGGACCAGAATCCCGGCCCGCTGAATATGCCGCAGGAATTCGTGTCCCAGTCCGGCTCCGAGATGCGCGCCTTCGATCAAACCCGGGATATCGGCCAAGACGAAGGATCGGTCCATATCCAGTTGGACTCGGCCTAACTGCGGGTGTTTGGTCGTGAACGGATACGCGGCGATTTCCGGCCGGGCATGCGAAAGCCGGCTGAGCAGCGTGCTCTTGCCGGCATTCGGCTTCCCGACAAGCCCCACATCGGCGATGACTTTGAGTTCGAGCGTCAGTCGTCGTCGCTCACCCTCCTCGCCCGGCGTGCATTGTCGGGCGCTCGGTTCGTGGACGATTTAAAATGCGTATTGCCTCGGCCCCCCTTGCCGCCGCGGGCAGCGGTGACGCTGTCGCCGGGTAGGGCCAAGTCCTTGAGGACGAAGTCGGTGGCCTCGTCAATCACGATCGTGCCCGGCGGCACGCGGATAATGAGATCGCTAGCGCTGCGACCATGGCGATTGGCGCCTTCGCCATGGCGTCCTCCTTCGGCACGCCAGTGCTTATGGTGTGCCAGTGCCGAGAGGTTGTCCACGCCGGCTTCCGCGACGATCAGGACGCTGCCGCCATGGCCTCCGTTGCCACCGTCGGGCCCGCCGCGAGGGACGAACCGCTCGCGGCGAAAGCTGCAGCAGCCGGCACCGCCCTGCCCTGCTTCGACTTCAATGGTGACTCGATCCACAAACATAAAGGGGGCCTCGCGATGTTCGAACGCAGGCCCCCATTATAGGCTGTCGACTTGAAAAGGGTTACCGCCCGAACAACGATCCCTTTTTCGCCACCGATGCCTTGCCCAGCAGCTGTTCCAGCTGCTTCGTCAATTCCTCGCCGCGGGCTTCCATCGAGACGACATTCCCCTTGGCATCAACCAGAATCGCCGTCGGCAAGGCGGAGATGCCGTATCGCATGGCCGTGGGGTTGGTGGCGTCGTTTCCCTCGAACAAGGTCGTCCAAGGGGCCGGATTCTTCTTCAGGAACTCGTCCAGTGGTGCCCGGTCGGTGTCCATGTTGATGCTGACAACATCAAAGCCCTTGTGGCGATATTCGTCGTAAGCCTTGCGAATTTCTGGCAGTTCCTTAAGGCATGGACCGCACCACGTGGCCCAGAAGTCGATCAACACGACTTTGCCGCGATACTCGTGCCATTGGAACGGTCGGCCATCAAGCTGCTTGCCCGTCACCTCGATCGGATTTCCCACCAGGTCCAAGCGGCGAGCCGCACCGGCCATCAGATTACCCAGCTCGTTGAACAATGGGTCCTTGCTCCGTAACAAGATCGACGAAAATTCTAGATATGCCTGGTAGGCCACCTTGGTATTGCCGGCCATCTCCAGGCCTTCGGCATAGGTGATGGCGATGTCGAGATCGTCCGAATCCGCCTCGCGGTCGGAGATCTGACGCTTGATCTCGTTGAACATTTCCTGCTGTCGCGCCGGTGTGGCAAGTTGTACGTTCATGGCCTCGACTGCCAGAAGATACTTCGCGGCGAAGCGGTAGTTATCTGAACTCTTGTCCCGCTCGATCTGGAGCACCTTGTGCGCCGCCTGATCCATCAAACCGGGCGCCACACGTTGATACTCTTCCATCTGTTGTTGGGTTTGCGGTTCGAACGTAATCATCTGGGCCAGAAAATCGACCAGCAGATCGGGATCATTCGACGCCGGCAGCTCAAATTTGGCTGGTGCCGCCGTCGCATTCGCATTCGTGTCCGCCGCGGCGGTCGTGCTGGCCGTCGGAGGGGCGTTCGTACCGCGGAGTGGGGCCGCGAGATTGTTCGGCGCGGCGGGGCGGACTGGGGCGTTGCTCTGGGCGAACGTGGTCGTACTCACCAGCGTCAGCAGACCAAGAAGCGAAAGGTGTTTGGCAATAGGATCGGATAGCAATCGAAAGCAACGCATGTTGGGCTCCCGCAGACCACAGAATAGGAGAAGGAAAAGTCGCCGCTCGCAAATATCGCAGTGCGCCGCATCAGCTTCATCGGAAGCGAGGATGCCGCTCCTCCAGTCGACAGGCACGAAACGAGCGGGAAGCCGCGAAAAGTCGCGTTTGGTCCGATAGCGTTGCTGTCGCAGCCGGGCGCCCGCTGCCACCCGAGCCATCCGGTTTCGCAGGGGGCAGGGGCAGGATGGTCAGTTGTCCATGACTTCGGCTTCGCGCGATTTGGCCATTTCGGCGAGCTGATTTTCGTATTTCTTGGTCAGCTCCTGAATCTCGTTCTTCAGGTCGTCGCGCTGGTCCTCCGAAAGCACTTTTTCTTTTTCCGCGTGATCGGCCGCTTTGTTCGCATCGCGACGGACATTGCGAATCGCGACTTTGGCCTCCTCCGTGAGGTCCTTGATGCGGGCGACCATTTTCTTGCGAACATCGGTCGACAAGGGTGGGATATTGATGCGAATGACACGCCCGTCATTCTGCGGGTTGAAGCCCAGGTCGCTGGCAATAATCGCCTTTTCGATATCCTTGATCGTGCCGGCGTCGTAGGGGCGGATCACCACCTGGGTCGGTTCCGGAGCGGTGACGGAGGCGAGCTGCTTGATGGGCGTCGGCGACCCATAGGCCTCGGCCCGCAGCGAATCGACCAAGCCGGGATTCGCGCGGCCCGTGCGAATCCCCGCCAGGTTCTTCTTGAGTACGTCAGCCGCCTTTTCCATTCGCTCCTCGGCGTCGAGGAGAATCTCTTCGTAACTCATATCAGTCCTCGCAGTCTTTGGTCCGGTCGCCAGCCACCCTCGCGGGGTCCGGCCGTTTCAAGGCTGGGACGAGCCGAGCCATCCTGGTCCGCGCCGGGACGCGCGGGTCGTTTCGCTATCGGGCGGCCGTCGGCGTGCCACTCGAGATGAGCGTGCCCACGAGCTCGCCACTTACCGCGCGGGCAATGTTTCCGTCTCGCTTATAATTGAACACCAACAGCGGCATGCCATGCTCCATGCATTGGGAAATTGCCGTCTGATCCATCACGCGCAGGTTTTTTTCGATCACATGTGCATAGTCGAGTTCCCGGAAGAGTACCGCGTGCGGGTTCTTCTCCGGGTCCTCACTGTAGACGCCGTCCACACGAGTCGCCTTGAGCACGATATCGGCCTCGATCTCCAGAGCCCTTTGCGCCGCTGCCGTATCGGTTGTGACGAACGGGCTGCCGGTGCCCGCGGCCATGATCACGATGCGATCTTTCTCCAGGTGGCGTTTGGCCCGGCGGCGAATGTAGGGCTCGGCCACACCATCCATCTTGACCGCCGTCATCAGCCGCGTTTGAGCCCCCAGCGACTCGAGCGCATCCTGCAAGGCAAGTCCATTGATCACCGTTGCCAGCATGCCCATGTAATGGGCCGTGGCCTCCTGGATGCTGCCATTGGTCGATGTGAACTGGCCGCCGCGCAGGATATTTCCGCCGCCGATGACAATCGCCATCTGGCAACCCAGCTTTTGCCCATCGATGATTTGCCGAGCCATGTCGACGACCTCATCCATGCAAATGCCCCGTTCGCCAGCGCGGGCGAAGCTCTCGCCCGAAAGCTTCAAGACGACGCGGCGAAATGCGGGCCGTTTCATGTCAGAACTCATCGACAACTCCCTGATGACCAATCCTAGCGGGCCTCTCTGGCCGGACCCCCGCCCTGCTCGCCCGTGACGGCGGTGCCGAAGGGCCAGGAGGCGGCAGCGGGCCCTCGCGTTCAGGCCGCGTCTTCGCCGAGAATCCAATGGGCAAATTGCTTGATCTTCATTCCCTTGTCCTTGGCAAAGGCGCCGACCGTTTCCTTGCCTTCCCCAACCACGAACTGCTGTTCCACCAGCACCGATTCGGCGTAGAAGCTCTTCAGGCGGCCTTCCACCATCTTCTCCACGATACTTTCGGGCTTCCCTTCATTCTTCGCCGCCGCGGTCAGGATCTCGCGCTCCTTTTGGACGACGGCCGGGTCAAGGTCAGCGACCGTGGTGGCTTGAGGCCGCATGGCGGCGATGTGCATACAAATGTTCTTGGCCTCTTCCGGCGTTCCGCCTTCGACTTCGAGCAACACGCCGGCCACGGTGGCAGCGTTGTGGCTGTAGCCACCGCACGGACCGTCGATACGGACCATGCGTCCCACATTGAAGACCTCACGGATGCGATTGAAAAGGTCATCTCGCTGTTCACGCAGTGTCTGTCCACTCTTGCTCGGAGACGGTTGGTCGAGCAATTCATCGGCGGTCTTGGCTCCGGGACCTGTCGCCAATTGTTGGGCCAGATCGTTGGCCAAGGTGATGAATTCCTCATTCTTCGTCACCGGTGCGCTTTCGCACTTCAGCTCCACCATGGCGCCGACCTGGTCACTCGTATAAATGCCCATGCGTCCGAAAGCCGTTTCGCGATCGGCCCGCTTGGAAAGGACCTGGTCGCCGCGCTCGCGAAGCATATCGACCGCTTTATCCTGGTCGCCACCTGCTTCTTCAAGTGCCTTCTTACAGTCCATCATGGGCAATCCGGTTCGCTCACGAAGCGATTTCACGTCGGCGGCCGTAATTGTCATAGTCTCTCCTCACGTCCTCTTATGTTTTCCAGGAAATAAATGAATTCACGCACATGATCGCGCGGCCATGGACCTTCGGGTCGCAGGCCGTGGGATGGGTGACCGGATGGCTGGGGGGCCGCGGCTGGCATGCCGTCCGCGAGGGAATTCCTCCCAGCAGGTCTCGCGGAGAGCGAGTCGGGTGCTTCCCCCTGGAGATCAGGAGGTTCCCGCTAGCGGATCCGCGTTTAGGGTTTCCATGTCCGAGTTTGCGGCGGCCCTTACTCGGCCGCGGCCTTCACACTCGATTCTTCCTCCGACGTCGCGGGATTCGTTTCCGCCGCGGCTTCCGTTGGCGCCTCGTCCACGCCTTGCTTCATCGCCGCGGCGTCTGCCAAACCTTCCACGACGGCATTGGCCAATTCGGTGATAATCAACTCGACCGATCGAATGCCGTCGTCATTACCGGGGATGGGCAGATCGACCACATCCGGATCACAATCGGTATCAATCAGGGCCACCGTCGTAATGCCCAGCTTTTTCGCTTCCTTGACCGTATTCTTTTCCTTCTTGGGGTCGACCACGATGATCGTGTGAGGCAGTCGGTTCATCGTCCGCATGCCATTCAAATTGCGATGCATCTTGCGATACTCGCGGTTGAGCGCGGATTGCATTTTCTTCGAGTAAGCGGCGATCTCATTCGACTCGCGAAGGCCTTCCAGTTCTTCCAGCCGGCCCAGGCGACTGCGAATGGTGCGGAAGTTCGTGAGCGTGCCGCCCAACCAACGTTCACTGACGAAGGGCATCTGAGCTCGAGCCGCCTCCCGCTCAATCGTATCGCTGGCTTGCCGTTTGGTGCCCACAAAGAGAATCAGCCCGCCCGCCGCCGCCACGTCGCGGATGTACTTCTTGGCTCGCAACAGTCCGCGGACCGTCTCGCGCACATCGATAATGTGAATCAGATTCTTGCGGCCGTAAATGTACGGCGCCATCTTTGGGTTCCAGCGACTGGCCCGATGGCCGAAGTGGGCACCCGCCTCAATCAAACGCTGAACTAGATTACTCGACACTCAAATTCTCCTTCATGCGGATGGCGTACGTTGGCGATCTTCCATCCAATGCAACGCGACCAGCTAGGTGGCTGGAGCGACAGCACCACGGAGCCCTCGGGACGGGCCACCGTTCGAGGAAAGGACCAACGAAGAGATATGCCGGCGCAAAACCAGGGCGTGCCGAACATCGTTCGGCGCCCTAAGCGCCCACCCGACACCGGGTTAAACGTCCGAGTTTACCACCCCCCACGGGCTAGGGTCAATGCGGCCCCCCGTCGATCGGCCCGCCCCGTTGGCCGCCGGCAGTCCGCGTCGGCTTGGTCGTGCGCCAGCCGCAGTTTGACCCGTTATTGGGTCATTTCGACCCGACCCACGGGGTCCCAAGACGGGGCTGCGGCGAGTCGTTTTCACCCGGACCTTCCGGCCACCGCATCGACCTGGCCGGTCGGGCGGTGAAAAAAACATTTTTTTTCTCGTTGCCGCATAAGGACTTAGGGAACGTCGTCCCACCGTCGATCCGCGCCGCTGGCACGACCCTTGCAAATAGGTTCCTCCATGACGCATCGATCACGCAAGTGACCGACATCAAACCAACCCGCTTCCGAGTCGCCGTACTCGGAGGGCCATTGCGAGGGACAAGATCATGATCTGGGACAACACCGACCGAGGCAGATTGTTTGTGGTGGATTCCAACCGATCGGACTACGCCCTGCTGCTGGAAGCCAGCGCGGCTCGGCACACGGAAGTCGTGTTTTTCTCGACCGGGCGTGACGCCTTGCGTGCCGCACCGGAGGAGGGACCCGCCTTGTGGATCGTCAACATGCGATTGCCCGACATGGCAGGGATCGAATTCCAGATGCGACTGAGAAGCCGCGGCAACCATTCCCCCTTGGCCCTCGTCGGAGATCGCTACAGCGTGGAAGACGAAATCGCAGCGCGGACTGCCGGAGCGGAAATGTACTTTGAGAAGTCTCTGGTACACGAAATTGTCATGGCGACGGTTTAAACACTGGTCATAAGTTGTCGAACGAACACGAGGAAGCAGGTGATTGACGAAGTCTTCTTGCCGCTGGCCCCCGAGAACGCAGCTCCGCGGGGCGGCGGCAGCAAGGCTGCTTCGCCAACACCACGAACGAACACGAGGAAGCAGGTGATTGACGAAGTCTTCTTGCCGCTGGCCCCCGAGAACGCAGCTCCGCGGGGCGGCGGCAGCAAGGCTGCTCCGCCAACACCACGAACGAACACGAGGAAGCAGGTGATTGACGAAGTCTTCTTGCCGCTGGCCCCCGAGAACGCAGCTCCGCGGGGCGGCGGCAGCAAGGCTGCTTCGCCAACACCACGAACGAACACGAGGAAACAGGTGATTGACGAAGTCTTTTTGATGACCACCCCGGTCGGTGCAGCTCCGCGGGGTGGCATCAGGAAGATTGCCGGATGAAACAACAACGAAGTCGACTCTGTCAGCAACCAGAGTCGCAAGCAACGCGGTCGGTTTTTTCAGCAACAGAAGCACGTTTCATGAAGGGTAAGCAAATGAAGAGTTCATATTCGACCGCGGCGGTGGCCGTGGTGGCCATGCTGCTGATGGCAAGTAGCGGTCAGGCAGATACCACGTTTCGCGGGATTGTCCGCGATCAAGGGAACAACCTGCTGTTTTCCAACGTTTTGAATCGCTTCAGCGATACGGGTCGTCCGTACTACATCGACATCAATGACGACTTTGCCCGCGGCGGCGACTTGAATGGCTCCGAAGTAGACGGCCTGCAGCTTGGTTTCGTACCGCCATTTTCCGGCGTACCCGACGGCCCGCTGACGGGAGTCGCCGCGGATGAACACGGACGCTGGCAGACGCTGAATGGCGGGCTGACGACACATGCCGAGAATGGCGGCTGGGTCGACAGCAACGGGGGGCTTGGACCCGCGGTGGCAGCGTTGCCATGGCGCGTCGATCCAGGACTGGGTGATTATTACCTGATCGAAATGTCGGCCAAGGTTGCCGCTGGCGAATCGATCTCGCTAGGCTACCTGGGCGACTTCAATACGTTGACCGCGGCGGAAGGTCTGGCGGGTCAATTGGGACAGTTGGTGCTCGGAGTCGAACGCGGAACGGGCGCCAATCAAGATCAGGTGACCTGGACGGCCAGTTGGGTCGATGGAGACATCAAACGTTCCTTTTCCAATACCGTGAGCGTGGCCGCGGAAGAAGAAATCAATCTGCAACTGGGTTGGCTCGATCAAGGATCGGATGACTTGTTCGACGCTTGGCTGGGAACCTCCACGACAAATACCCGTCTGATCGGAGGCAGCATGAACACAGCGATCGATGTGTATGCCGTGGGCTTTGAGCTGTTCGGCACCGAATCGATGGTCGGCGGCTTTACCAGTGCTGTCCCCGAACCAGCGGGTCAGTGGATGGGGCTGTGCGGCCTGGCGGCAGCGATCCTGGCTCGACGCCGTCAAAGCTGATCGCGGGCAACCCGCTCCGCAAGTCAACCAACCAGGCCGACAACGTGGCCGCAGAGAAAGGAGAGACAAGCTGCTTGGGTCGATCACGCGAAGTGCGGATGGCATCCCGACAGCACCCACGACATAGACCTTGAGACCCTTTCGGAATGAGTTGCTTCTGTTGCTGAAGAAACCTCTGGCTGCTTGTTGCTAACAGCCAATTATGTTGCCCATCGTTGTTGCTTACCCCGCAAGGCCGCTCGTTATTCGAGCGGCCTTGTGCCTTGGTGGAACATCGTTCAGCGAGCCGCCGACTGCATCATTTGACGTGCCAGATCGCGTCGTTGTCGGGCCACGGAATCTTGGCTGTCTCGGCGGAGCAGCTCGCTGAAATCTCGCTCGGCCCGTTCGTACTCGCCCATTTGCAGATAGGCCAAACCACGGTTGTTGTAAGCCGGCTTGTAGCCCGGGTTGGCCCGGATCGTCTTGGTATACATGCGAATGGCATCGAGCAGTCGGTTTTCCCGGGCATAAGTGACACCGGTCCAGAATTCAGCCCGACCATCGGGCGCTTCGGAGTATTCGCGGACGCTTTGGAAGTCACCCCGAGCCAGTTCGAGCTCGCCCTGATAATAGAAGGCAATGCCCCGTCGTAGCTGGGCTTCGGTAAAGCCCGGATTCATCGTCAAGGCGTTGGTGAACGAGTCGATGGCCGCATCAAAGTCTCCCAACAGCCGCTGGGCGAGTCCTTCCTGATAGAGCGCCGCGACCGAGTTGTCGTCGAATGCGTACGCACTACGGGCGTCGTCGCGAGCGGCCGCGTAGAGGGGCTGCTGGCCGTCGTCGAGTGTGTTGCCGAGTGAGACTTGGGCTACGGAGCGGGCCAGAAAGATCTGATCGGGTGGCAGAAACTCGGGGTCCTCTTCCGCGAAGGCTTCGGGAGGTTTCCCCCCTTCGGTCGCCAGATAAGCCGAGAAGGCATCAATCGCGGCCCGATAGTCTGCCTGGTATTTCGCCTGATCGGAGTCGTGCTTGGTACGCTCCGTGTCGGCTCGGCGGACCAACGCGAAGCCGAGTTTGGCTTTGACCTGAGCGTCTTGCTCGTCGAGCTCCATGGCCTTGCTCAGATCGGCAATGGCGTCGTCGTATTCGCCCAGAGCGCTGCGCATCGCCCCGCTCAACGTAAGCGTCCTTATAGTCCTCCTGGAGCTCGATGGCCCGATCCAGGCTGACAATCGCCTGCGCGAAAAACTCTCCCGGGCCGGATGGGGAGTAGGCTGCCGAGGGAGCATGCGCCAGTCGGTTGTTCGACTTCCCGCGGAGGAACAAGTATTCCGCGTTTGCGGGGCTGGCCTGGACGGCCATGCTAAAGTCATCCACGGCCTCCTGGTAATTCCCTAGATCGAGAAATACCTTACCACGTTCCGCAAGGGCGAAGGCATAGATTTCGGGCCCAAACCGCTCCCCGTAGTTGATGGCCTGTCCCAAGGCCTGAAGCGCCAATTGCTGCTCACCAATCTGGGCAAAGAGCTTGCCTTGTTCCACGGCAGCCGGGGCGGCGTTGGGTGCTTCCGCGAGAATTCGGCCATACCATTGGATCGCATCGGCGATGCGGCCCTCGTCGACCATTTTCCTGCCTTCATTGATCGCTTGCTCGAGCGTTGGCGGTTCACCTTCGGGGGGAGCGACGGCGGAGGGATCCGTCGGCGTCGTTTCGGCAGCCGGCTCTTCGCCAAACGGATTGATGTCCCCATAATCCGGTTCCTGGCCGCGGACCGTCGCACTGTACAGCAGGAAGGTGGCCATCAGGGCCGCGCAGCGGGCGGCCATCAAGCCTCGGGTGCTGAACCCGCGGAGTGGTGAGAGGCAAGTCAACATGCTGGATATCCTCTGGTATTCGTAAGGATGCGGTGCGTGAACCGGCAAGCTTGAAATCACCACGCGTGATGCCGCCTCGCGACGCCATCGGAACCTCCCTGAGTCATCGGCGCAGTGCAAATGCCGCTCCTGCTCCTAAAGCGACATGATCGAGCTAGAAACTTGCGGAATCTGGCGGCAGCCCGCGCCGCAGGCTTAGCTCGCAAGGCCGAACCAATTAGACGCCTTGTCCCAGTCGTGATGATCGGTCGCCCA
This sequence comes from uncultured Planctomycetaceae bacterium, assembly GCA_963700865.1. Classification (GTDB taxonomy): domain Bacteria; phylum Planctomycetota; class Planctomycetia; order Pirellulales; family Pirellulaceae; genus CAVOGJ01. Next base: position 62,031 of record CAVOZC010000002.1, read on the forward strand.
ACCTGTCAATCCTGCGTCTTGCACCGTCTACCCCGGTTCTACGCACGGCGGACGAGGAACGGTTCGCGGGAAGAGACGGGAATTGCGGTTCGGAGAGGCCTTCCCCATGACGAAAGCGATGCGGGAAGCTCGGGAACTAGGATTCGAACCTAGACTGACGGAACCAAAATCCGTAGTGCTGCCGTTACACCATTCCCGAAGGCGGGCCAGGCCCACGATCGACCGCAAGAACGATAGATTACGAGTTTTCCAGCCGGTTCACAACTGCGAACGAAAGCTGCTCCAGCTCGATGGCTAAATCCACCGCTACCTTGCTGACCGTGGGTGGCAGAGAAATCGTAACCGGGGCGAAATTCAAGATGCCCTCGATGCCGGCGGCCACGAGGCGATCGGCAACCGTCTGGGCCGCCGCCGCCGGCACCGCCAGAATCCCGAGACGAATTCCATCCGCCTGCACCACCTTCTCCAAATCGTCGAAATGATAGACGGCGATCCCTTCGATTTTTCGGTTGATCTTCTCGCGGTCCACGTCAAATACCGCCGTGACCCGAAAGCCCTGCTGGGCGAACCCGCGGTGGCCAATCAGCGCCGTCCCCAGATTTCCCAGTCCGACAATGCCGACGGGCCAGTCCCGATCCGTCCCCAGGATCTTCCGAATCTGCTGGACCAGTTCGTCACACCGGTAACCAATGCCCGGATAACCGAATTGACCAAAGTACGCGAGGTCCTTGCGAATCTGGGCGTCGGTCAGTCCCAAACGGCCGCCCAGAACGGTGGAACTGGTGGTTTCACTCCCCTCGCGGAGGAGATGGGAGAGTTCCCGCAGGTACAGACTCAACCGACTGACGACCGCCTTGGGGACACTCCCTGGATCGGGCCCAAGTGGCTCGGAATTCGGCTGATTCGAAGGGGATTCCGCCATGTCTCGTGGGATCAGTGTTCCATCGGTTGAACAACCGCGCCGCTGCTGGGCCGTCCCTGCGGCCTACTCTATACGCCGCGCCGTCTGGAAACAAGCGTCAGGGACCTTCGTCGGCACGGCCCCCGACCCCACGATTCGCACACATGACCCCGGCAGTCGGCGGGTCCCGATCCGCGTCCGATCGATACGATCGGAAGGACCCGCCGCAGGCAACCCAATTTGCCATCATTTTTTTATCTTCCCACTTTACCCGAATCGCCCCGTTTGTCGAAGGAGAGTCTCAAGTGGGCCCTTCGCGCTGCAAAGTGGGCAAGCTGCGCGGCCTGTTTGGTTCCCAACTGCTGTGAGGCTGGAGCGGATTCCTTCGCACAGCCCGGATGCCCCGCGACGAAGAACTAGGAATACCGGGGGTGGAATCCGTCCCACGGCCAAAGCAAGGATGACCCAGCAATCACGCTGAAGGAGATGCGAAGATGAGGACTCGACTGGCTTTGCCATTGCTTCTGGCCGCGACGGCCATGCTGGCATTGGTTGACATCGCCCATGGAAGCTACTGTGGCGCGGCGAGCTGGCGGTTATGCGGTCGATGTGCCCAAGGATGTGGCGTCGGCACCGAGGGGTGTGGGGGTGCCGCGGGCGTGGGGCTCGGATGTGGCCAGACATACACCGTCATGCGGACTCGCAGCCGCGTGGTGTATGAACAGCAGCAGTTTCAGGTAAACCGCACGGTGTATGAGAACGTCATGCAGCCGCGGACGGTGAACACGACCCGTTATGTGCGCGAGACCCGCTGTCGCGAAGTCCCTTACACGGTTTCGCGGCCCGTGCGGGAACAGCATTACCGAACGATCAACCAGACGGTGTATCGTACCCAATGGGAAACCAAGACGCGGCAGATTCCCTACACGGTGTATCGCACCGAGTGGGAAACGAAGACGCGCGAGATTCCCTACACCGTCTACCGGACACATTGGGAGACGCGGACCAAGGAAATCCCCTACACCGTAAATCGGCGGGTGTGGGAGACGAAGACCCGCGAGATTCCCTACACGGTGTATCGCACCGAGTGGGAGACGAAGACCCGCGAGATTCCTTATACGGTTTGTCGCACGGTCTGGGAAACGAAGACCCGCGAGATTCCGTACACGGTTTATCGCACCGAGTGGGAGACGAAGACCCGCGAGATCCCTTACACGGTGTGCCGCACGCATTGGGAAACACGTACGAAGGAGATTCCCTATACGGTGTATCGTACAGTGACGGAGCAGCGGGAGCGGGTCGTCAATTATACGGTTCGCAAACCGGTGACTTACTATCGCACGGTGCAGGTCAATTCAGGGCATTTTGAAACCGTCACCGAGTGCCGGCCAGGCCGGGTCATTCGAAAGCGCGTGCAGGAGCCAGGGACGTGGTGCTGGGACCCGTGCCAATGCCGTTGCGTGTATCAACCGGGTTGCTGCCGGATCGTCTGCTGCCAAGGGCCGCCGATCCAATGCTGTCGTCGCGTGTGGGTGCCGGAAGTCTGCGAAAAGCAGATCCCGTGCGTGCGTTTCGAGTGCGAGACGCGTTGCCGGACGATTCCCTATACCGTATGCCGCCGCGTCCCCGAATGCCGCGTGCGGACGGTATGTTACAAGGTCTGTCATCGCGTCCCCGAGCAGCGTGTGCGGACGGTATGTTACAAGGTCTGCCATCGCGTTCCCGAGCAGCGTGTGCGGACGGTATGTTACAAGGTTTGCCACACGGTACCCGAGCAGTGTGTGCGGACGGTTAGCTACAAGGTCTGCCATCGCGTGCCCGAATGCCGTGTGCGGACGGTCTGCTACAAGGTCTGCCGCAATGTTTGTGAGCAGCGTGTGCGGACGGTTTGCTACAAGGTCTGTCACCGCGTGCCCGAATGCCGCGTGCGGACGGTCTGCTACAAGGTCTGCCATCGAGTCCCGGAAACGTGTGTCCGCACGCAGTGTTACCGCGTGTGCCACCGCATCCCCGAAACGGTGACCCGGCAGATCCCCTACACGACCTGCCGCATCGAGACCGAGACCCGGGTTCGATCGGTGCCCTACACGGTTTGCAAACCTGTCCAGGAGTGCAAAACGGTCATGGTCTGCGTCCGCGTACCGCGCACGGTTTGCCAGACAGTGACGCGCTGCGTTCCGCGTGTCGTGTGTGAGCAGGTTCCGGTCACGATCTGTTGTCCGTTGCCGTCATGTTGCTCGCCCTGCGGAAATGGCTGTTGCGACGGCGGCGGTTGCAGCTCGGAGGTGGTCGAACCCTCCTGTGGTTGCGGCGGCTAGGCGAGACCAGAGCAGGCCGCGGGCTTGTCCCGGGGAAGTCTTTTCAGCGGCGGTCGGGTGGCTGAACCCGACCGCCGCTGTTTTGTTTCTATACCAGTCCTCGCCAGGACTCGATCAGCAGTGCCGCCGCCCGCTCGACCTCTTCGGTGGACGTAGGCCAGCCAAGGCTCAATCGCACGGTGCCACGGGCGACCGGTTCGGTCACTCCCATCGCGGCCAGGCTGGCGGAGAGCGCCGAGCTGCCGCTATGGCAGGCCGACCCGGTCGAGGCACACACGTCGGGGGTGCGGGCCAGCAGATCATGGCCGGTGACCCGCGGGAAATTGAGGCTGAGTGTATTGGGAAGCCGTTCGGCGGCCAGGCCGTTTACGGTAAGCTCCGCGATTTCGGTTTGCAGCAAGCGGAGCAGCCGGTCTCGCACGCGGCGCGTCTGCTCTCGATCTTCCGCCGACACCTTTCCGGCCAATTGGGCGGCCTTGCCCAGCCCGACGATCAAGGGGACATTTTCTGTACCAGCCCGCAGTCCGCGTTCCTGCCCGCCCCCGTGCAGGAGTGGCTCGAGGTCCAATCCCCGCCGCACGAACAGCGCGCCGACGCCTTTCGGCGCATAGAACTTGTGGCCGGCGATCGTCATCAGGTCGACGCCCAGCAAATCGACATTCGTGGGGATTTTGCCGACACTTTGAGAGGCGTCCGCATGCACAAGAATGCCACGAGCCCGACATCGCTGGGCGATATCCGCCACCGGTTGAATACAGCCCGTTTCGTTGTGGGCGTGGATCAGGCTGACCAGGACGGTCTCGGGGCGAAACAGAGCCGCGATCGCGTCGGCCGCCACGACACCCTGCGCGTCGCAGCCGCAGACGCTGACCTGGCAGCCGGCGGAGCGAAGAAAGCGAATCGGTTCCGTCGTCGCCGGATGCTCGATGGCCGTGATGATAACGTGCGATTCCGTGAGGGGGCGTGATGCTTTCAGGAGCAGTCCCTTGAGCGCCAGGTTACTGCTTTCGGTTCCGCCCGAGGTAAAGACAATTTCCTCGGGCTCCGCCGAGAGCAGTCCGGCGACCTGTCTGCGCGCTTCTTCTACGGCCTGGAACGCCGCCCGGCCATAAGCATGCTGGCTCGACGGATTCCCGTGGTGTCGTGTCAGAAACGGAAGCATGGCCTCAACCACGCTGGCGGCGATCGGCGTGGTGGCGTTGTAGTCGAGATAAATCTGCTTCATGGCATCGGTAGGGGATCAGCCGGCCGGGGGTTTGGGCCCCGTGGTGGCTTTGTCCCGGCCTTGGGCTGCGGGTCGAAAGCCAAAGGGGATCATCGCATCATTGTTGACCGGCTCGGTGATCTTCACGCCTTGAATATTCGCGTAAGGCAGGACGAGCTTCCGCCCGCCGACGGAGTCGGGCGCGAGTCGCTCGAGTAAAATCGCATGTTCGCCCATCAGGAACTCGACGAAGTTCACCTGTTCGCCAAAGGATGTGATCACGACGCCCTGTCGTTTCATCCCGGTCGGCCATTTCATAAAAAAACCTCGCCACAGGAGGGTCGAATCCATACGCCACGCCTTGCACAGATGCACAGTGATCGAAGCCGCCGAGCGGCCACAGTAGCGACAGCGTCGCTGGAAGCTGTGCGGACGTCAAGCCGAATCGACTCCGGCCGGGCCCCGCCCTGTCGAGGCTCGAGTGCTGCGTCGTGTCCAAGAATCAGGGTTTGTCGACGCTGGTGCTGTGGCTGGCAGCCGCAGTCGACGGGGGCAAGATGTCCCAGCCACGCCCAGCGAAGCCAAGGAATCGCCACTTAATGAGGTACTAGGTGTCTTCGGGAGACTTCAAATCGTCGTCGGTAAGAAGACCTTTAGCCCTCAGTTGCGACTCGAGGCCGTCGAACGAATCCCGCTCGGCTCGATTCAGTTGCGAGATGTTAAAGCCTCGGGCCACGGCATTGCGGACCGAATCGGCGGCTTGCGTGTAGTCCTCGAGGGCGGCTTGGGCGAGCGCCAGATGGATATGCTTGAACGAGTTGGCGCCCCCGTCGCCGACGGCCGCCTCAAATTCGGTCAGTGCCTTTTCCGGTTGCTTCCTGGCCAGGTAGACCATGCCCAGCGTGTCTCGCAGGTCAGCGGTGGGGCCCAAAAACTTCATCGCCGATTGAACAAGCTCGTACGATTCATCGGTTTCGCCGCGCAAGGCGAGCAGGTAGGCGAGGTTATTGGCAACGACGGCCCGTTGACGATTCGAGACCTCTTCATGCTGCATGTAATCGCGCAGCCACGCTTCCGATTGCGAGGAATCTCCCGCCAGGTCCTCAAATTCCGAACGTTGGATCAGCAGGGTGAGGTTATCGGGTTGGGAATCCTGGACCTTTTCGTACCAGGTGCGAACAACATCGACGTATTTCTGAAAGTTTTTCGTCCCGTTATTGCGACGGAGGATGGCGTTGGCCATTTGCAGCGCGGCGATTTGCTTGCCATCATTCAGATGTTCTCCGCACAGTCGCAGGCCTTCGGGGACTTGATCCTCGCCGCCACGGCGTCCGAGAAACGCCGCCAGCACGAGACTCTCCTGTGGTTTTGCCTGGACGTAACGTCGCAGCACTTTTTCGGCCACGCCATACATGCGGGGATCATAATCACCTAACTGTTCCACGATTTCTCCCACAATGCGGAGCCGATCGACGTCTTTCGGCGCCAGGTCGGGTGGGATGATCGTTTTGAGCCGCTCGACCGCTTGCTCACTGTTTCCGCGCATGGCGTCCAGGTGCGCTCGCGTGCGGACCTCGACCAGCGATCCAGGCGGGCACTTACCAAGCCAGACGGCAACGTCTTTCACCTCACGTCGTTGAATCAACCAGGAGAGCCATGGGTCGAGCAACTGCATGTCGGACGGGTTGTCGGCAAGCAGCCCCAGCATGATCGACTTGCACTCGGGCCAGCGGTCCTGGAGCTGATACAGGTCGGCCAGCACGCGTCGCTCGGCTTCCACCAAGCCGCGCTCTTCCTGCGCCTGCTCCAATTTCTTGATCGCTTGTTCGCGGGAATAGCCGTCGGCACGAGTCGCGGAAAGCCGCGTCCAGAGGATCAGGTCGGGGGTCGACATCAGACCATCCCGCGGCGCATTCTCCTCGATCAGCCGCAGCGCTTCGGCGAACGCATGATAAGCCCCATCGCTGGCGAGAATCTTCGCCTTGGTCTGTCTTGCCCAGCGGATCGTATCTGACGCGGTTGGATCGTGTGGCACGGCCCCTTCCAGGATGCCGTCGATCAACGTGTGCGCCTCCTCGACTTGTCGTGCCTGGATGTAGACTTCGGCCAGGGCCCGTTTGATGCGGTCGTTATCCGGTTCCATTTCCAGAGCCCGCTTGAATTGCTCGATGGAAGTCGGCCAGTCCCCGAGGATCGCGTTGGCTTGTCCCAGAAAGGCAGGAATGCTCTCTTCCGACAGTTTCAGCTCGGCCTCGCGCATCAATTCGCGGGCCTCCTCCTGCCGTTCCAAGGTCACGTACATTCTCATCAAACTGGTCCAGTTGACCGAGTTGTTGGGGCCCAGTTCGATCGCCTTTTTGTAAGCCTTCTCGGCTTCCTCAAAGCGGCCAGCGTTGTTGAATAGATTGGCCATCCACAAGTGGTCATCCGAATTGGGAGAAGCCTCGTTGTACTTCAGGTCCTCGGGCAGCTCATTTCTGCGGGAGAGGATATCCAGCTGGATCCGCTGCTCGGTGCCGGTCATCAGTTGCGGCGGCAGTTTCTTGATCATCCGCTCGGCATCTTCGTAACGCTGTGTGTCGTAATAGAGTTTGGCCAGACTGCGATAAACGCTGGGATGGCCCACGCTGTACTGGAGTGATTTTTCCAGATACTCGATCGCCGCCAGCGGCTCGCCGCGGAGCAGCTGGATGTCTCCCAAAAGGCGGTACAGTGCGTCCCAGGCATCTCGACGGGCGACCGCCTGGTTCACGAGCCCCAGGGCTTTGTCCAGTTGTTCATCGGTGCTTAGTCCATCCGCGTCCGCTTTACCTGTGCGCACGTGCCAGACGATCCGCACGGCTTCGGCCCACTCCCATTCGGCGCTCTCGCGGCCCACGAGTCGTTCGATCTCATCGATCGACTGCTGCATCCCCTCTTCATCCTCGGTTTGCATGGCCAGCTCGAACATGGCCATCCGCACCTGGATATCCTGCGGCCGATCCTTGGCCAATTGCTCCCAGACGCGCCGCGCGTCCGTCAATTCGTTCATCATCAGGTAGATGCGACCAATCCCGCGTGTTACCGCGACGCGTTGCTCCGACGAAAGGCTGCCCAGGTCCGCCTCGAGAATCCGCAATTGCTGCTTGGCCTCCTCGGGCGCACCCGAGCCAGCAATTCGCAGCGGAGCAGGCGGATTCCAATCGGTTCCCCCAATCTTCGCGAATTGGTATCGAGCTGATCAATGGCGGCTTCGATACCTTTCGTGAGCGCGGTTTTCTGGATCCTCTGCAACAGCAGATTCGGATCATTGGGACGCGTGGTGCGAACAAAGTCAGCGACGGCCTGGGCCTTCGCTTCGTCTTTTGTGAGGGTGTAGTATCTCTTGACCAGGTCGGCAATGGCCGGCTGTTTCAGCAAGCCATTCTCCTGGATTTTCTTCACGAGCTCCCCGGCCTCGTTGTAGTTGCGCAACGCCTCCAGTTGCCTTTCCTGCTGCAACAACTCCAATTGCAGGCGGGCGCTATACAGGCCGACATTCGACCCCAGCGGGCTGTCGTCAATCTGGTCCTCGATGATGTCGTATTCGGTGACGGCCTTGTCTGCCTGCCCCATTGCCAGATACGCTTCCATCACTCCCCACCGTGCGCCGACATTGAGCGGATCGGCGTCACTGATCCGTTGCATCGCCTTCAGACGCAGGTCATTCTGTCCCATCTTCTCGTAACAGACGGCAAGGCTGCTATCGAGCGGCGCCAGCCAACGCGGCCGAGCCTGGGCGATGAACCCTCGTGCCTCGGACATCCGTTGACTGGCCGTTAACCAGTTTTGCTTTGCGAACTCGATCCGTCCCTCAAGAAAGTCGAGGAAGGGGCGCTGGTAATTCAACCCCCGCAGCTCCTCCATCGTGGCCTGTGCTGCCTCGATCTGCTGCGTTTCGATCTCCACGTTAGCGCGGTCCCACAGCAAGCTGGTCAGCTCGGCATTGTTCTCTTGATTCAGCTCGATGCCTTCATTGAGGTAAGCCAGCGCTGCGTCCATGTCCCGTTGCGTCAATGCCAGAGTGGACAAGCCCTGGTAGGCGCCGGCATTGCCCGGGTGTTTCTTCAGGCACTCTTCATAGAGCTCCTGGGCGCGGTCATAATCTTTTTCCAACAAATACAAATTCCCCGCCGCCAGCAAGGTCGACTGCTCGTCGGGCGCCAGTTCGAGTGCCCGTAGGGTCTCGTCGGCAATCACTTCCTTGTAATCAGGATTGCCCAACATGCCGTAAAAACTGGCACGCATCAGATGCGCCTGATACTCGTCCGGATTGACCTCAGTTAGCCGGTCGATGATGGGCAGTGCCGAGTCCAGATCGCGGAGATTCAGGTAGAACACCTGGGCCAGCAGCATATAGGCCTCCAAGACGTCGGGCGCTGTGGCCCTTTCGGCGGAAAAGGTGCGGTCGGCCCGGTCAAAGCCGATCATCTCGCTCAAGGCCGGGACCGCCTTCTCCGAGTCTTGTCCGGATAGTGTGTAGCACTGCGCCAGCATGACCTTCAGCTTGGGATCGTCATCGCCCGACTCCATCAAGGCGTTGATATGCATGATGGCATCCTCGAATCGCCGGTACATCATCGCGAAGTCGACCGCTTCCCGCCGTAATTCCAGGTTGTCCGGATTTTTGCGGACCGCCTCCTCCGTCGTCGCATACGCCATTTGCAAAGTCCGCCCATCCTGGTTTCCCGTCTTGAGCAGGGCGCGTACGTGTTTTTGTAGGGTGAGTGCCAATTGCGCGAGTTGCTCATTGTCATCCGGGCGAATGGCTAGATAACGACGCAGAAAGCCCGCAGCTTCGCCATATTCCTCCGCTTCCGCCTTGGCCTGGGCCCGCGTCAACAGCCCTTCGGCGTTCCGCTGTTTCTGGAAGCGATACAGGAAAAACGAGCCGACAAGAATCGTCAGCGTCGACAGGAGCAGGATGGCGAGAAGTTTGACGTTGATCTGCTTCATCGATCTGTTTCGCCGTCTTTCGACGCGAAGTTCACCAAAGACTTAGGGGGGGCCAATCAGGGGCCCGTAGGAAGTTGCCACCAATGCATATTCAGTTAGCTACGCTACCACTGCCGCCAGGGTTCGGTCTCGAACCGGGTGGGATAGCCCGCCTGACATCCGCGATAGCTTAGCAGATTCCCGCGAAAGCTGCCCATTGGCAAATGGCAGGCACCCCCCGGTTGGTGCCCTCAGCGGCGCGTGATACCGGGAGATGTCCTGCGAGAACATATCTCGCTCCCTGCCGCCAACCCGTCCTGAAATGCGACCCGCCATCCTTTTTCAGTGGATTTTTTTGGCCGAAAGAGAACGGCTGCAAAGATCTCAACCGTTTGTGCCGATTATCCGGGATGTGACGGTAATGGCGCCCGTGCGTTCGGGCTGCCCGGCCCGTCTTTAATTCCCCGCAGAGTGGGCAGATTGACGATGCGAACCGAAATGACAACTCGAACCACGATCTCTCTCCGGGACCTGATGTCCGGCTGGCCGCTGGCTGGCCTGTTGCTGGGGATCGCTTTGACCAGCGGCTGCAATGTCTTGTCCACTCAGGTGCACAGCATTCCCAACACCGACGGGATCACCGAGGCGCGTGAAAGTATCGCTGCCACCGGGGACCCGAACGCTTGCGAACAAGGCGTCGACCCGGTGCTGGCCCCGCCAGCCGAGCTGAACAAGATGTCCTTGCCGGCGTATCGCGTCGAACCGCCCGATGTGTTGCTGATCGATGCAATCCGGCTCGTACCGAAGGACCCCTACTTCATCCAGTCCCTCGATATTCTCAATATCGTTGTCGCCGGTGCCCTGCCCGACCAGCCGATTGCCGGCCAGTATCAGGTCGAATCGAATGGCATTGTGAACCTTGGCCCGTCGTACGGCCCGGTCAAATTGGAAGGGCTCACGACCGATGAGGCATCGGATGCCATCGCACGACAATTACGCACGGTGCTCACGCAGCCGCTGGTGGCCGTCACCCTGCTGCAAGCTTCCGGCATGCAGCAGATTGCGGGAGAGCATCTGGTGGGGCCGGATGGAAATATCAACTTGGGGGTCTATGGCAGTGTCTACATCAACAACATGACCCTCGATCAGGCTCGTGCCGCCATTGAGCAAAAACTATCCGAGTACTTCGACGCCCCGCGGGTGTCGGTCGACGTCTTTGCCTACAACAGCAAGGTCTATTACATCATCACGGAAGGGCCCGCCTTCGGTGATCAGGTCGTGCGAGTACCGATCACGGGAAACGAGACGGTGCTCGACGCGATCTCGAATATTGGCGGTGTTTCCAACATCTCCAGCAGTAAAATGTGGATTTCACGTCCCGCTCCGAACACGGTCGGCTGCGATCAGGTCTTGCCGATCGACTGGGATTCCATTACCCGGGGCGCGAATACAGCGACAAATTACCAGCTTTTGCCCGGCGATCGCATCTTTATCGCGGCGGACCGTTACGTCGCCATCGATACGGTGATTGCTCGGCTGACAACGCCCTTCGAACGAATCTTTGGCTTCTCGCTGCTGGCTGGCCAGACGATTCAAGTCTTACAACGATTCCCGGAAGGCCGGTTCGGATTTTAAGTTGACTACAGTGTCCGTCGTTTCATTGGTATGACCGCTCGGCACTCATGATTCGCGACTCGCGACGAGTCCGATCGAGGAAGACAGGAGATAGCCCCGTGTTGCTAAGAAAGCTTGGCGTCCCGCGCGGATACGGTTGGGTGGGTCTTTTGCTCATGGCGCTGGCGGTCGCCGCGCATGGGCAGTGCGAGACTTGCCAGGGTCGCTGCCGCTATGGGGTGGAGGGAACCTGTGTCCCCAAAAGGTCCACCTGGGGCTTTTATCAACCCAACTGGCGGCGGTGGCCCGAGCCGCCACCCGCCGTCCCGGAATACCCATCGAGCAATCCCACGCGGTCGGTGTCGACGCCAGGTGTGGAAGTGCCGGATGCGCGGGATGAGGCCGAGATCAATCCAGAATTTCCCCATCTTCGGAGGAAGTCCTCCGGAAAGCCCACGGACCGGGAGGCTCCACGAGGCCTCGAGTCTGCACCGGCTGAAGATGACGCGGCCCCCTTCGGAGAAGACGAGCTTGACGATGGACTCGAGCTACCCGAAGCGATGGACGAGGGAGACTTCGGGCACACCGCGCCCCGTCGTCACGGTGCTCCTGGTAGGCCTGCACGACTTGTCGAGCAGGCAGCCACGCCGCCCCATCGCTCCGTGAACGGCCATCTCGAGCCAGCCGGCCGAAATCCGCTCCGCGGATCGACAGGCCCCATTTCTCCCACGGGTTGGGAGCGAAACCGGCCCCTGCCCTCCGTGCGACCGGCCTCGGCGACGCAGCCGCTCGTAACAGCGAGTGGCGGCTCGTCGGCGGACCCCGCCACCAATCGGAACGTCTTGCGACGCATTCCCAACCCGCTGCGGTAGTGGTTCTGGCCGGACGGTGTGGCATCTGGCTCCCCCGAGCTTGTTTGTGGGTGAACTTGCTCGGTGGTGAACGTGGTCCTTGGCTGGCTAGTAGGGAAGGTGCGAGGCGGTAAGACGAGACCCCACCGAGCTTGCTCGGTGGTGAACGCGGTCCTTGGCTAGTAGGGAAGGTGCGAGATCGTTTGGCCGAGCGAGCGATGTTACTCCTCGTGCGGGTCCCGAGGCCACGCGTGCCGGTTTCGGTCTCGGAGAATTCATTTCGAGACGACATCCCTGGCTCGACCGACGGCACAGGGGGCGCGGTGGGAGTGTTAGCTTTCGACCACATTCACCCCCGAGCAAGCTCGGGGGAGTCTGAGCAACGGTAGGCACCAGGCCGACCACGAGCTTGCTCGGGGGTGAACGTGGTCCTTGGCTAGTAGGGAAGGTGCGAGACGGTAAGACGAGACCCCACCGAGCTTGCTCGGTGGTGAACGTGGTCCTTGGCTAGTAGGGAAGGTGCGAGACGGTAAGACGAGACCCCACCGAGCTTGCTCGGTGGTGAACGTGGTCCTTGGCTAGTAGGGAAGGTGCGAGACGGTGAGACGCGACCCCACCGAGCTTGCTCGGTGGTGAACGCGGTCCTTGGCTAGTGGGAAGGTGCGAGGCGGTAAGACGAGACCCCACCGAGCTTGCTCGGTGGTGAACGTGGTCCTTGGCTAGTAGGGAAGGTGCGAGACGGTGAGACGCGACCCCCCGAGCTTGCTCGGTGGTGAACGTGGTCCTTGGCTAGTAGGGAAGGTGCGAGACGGTAAGACGAGACCCCACCGAGCTTGCTCGGTGGTGAACGTGGTCCTTGGCTAGAAGGGAAGGTGCGAGACGGTGAGACGAGACCCCACCGAGCTTGCTCGGTGGTGAACGCGGTCCTTGGCTAGAAGGGAAGGTGCGAGATCGTTTGGCCGAGCGAGCGATGTTACTCCTCGTGCGGGTCCCGAGGCCACGCGTGCCGGTTTCGGTCTCGGAGAATTCATTTCGAGACGACATCCCTGGCTCGACCGACGGCACGGGGGCGCGGTGGGAGTGTTAGCTTTCGACCACATTCACCCCCGAGCAAGCTCGGGGGAGTCTGAGCAACGGTTGGCACCAGGCCGACCACGAGCTTGTTTGTGGGTGAACGCGGTCCTCGGCTCGACTAGGCCATCCTGGCACTATGAGCCCCCGAGCAAGCTCGGGGGGCCTGCGTCCGGTCACGGTTCGCCCCCGGGGGGCACCCCCAAAGCAACTGCCCGCCGCACCCTGCTTCTCGCTGCGGGTCGCCATATTGACCACGTGTCTCAGGCCGCACAGCCGCCACGCGACGCGCGACCTGCACAATCGACGCAGCGAGTCACGAATTCCGCGTTTCGGCATTCCATCTGCACTCGTTTCGGGTGTTCCTTCTGATATGCTTTCAGGCTTACCGGCCGGCGAAATCGGACACTTTGGCCGATCCACCGCGTCGTTTGACCCGTATGATGAGACATTCGCCCTGTTTCGCTTTGCGCGAACACTGGTCGTTTACAAGAGGGGGCTCGTGTCACCCAGGGGGACGGAGTCCGCGCGTTTCGCAGCCGAGATGATTCCCGTTTTTTCGACCAGCCGACGAACTGATGCCCATTTTGCCCAGGGAAATCGACCTGTTTCCAGCGACGCTGTTCGAGGACCGTGCGCCCACCGATGGGGCCAATTGGTGGGCCGTGCATACGCTTTCGCGGCGAGAGAAGGAGCTGCGCGTCGGCTCCTGGAGATGCGGATTCCGTTTTATTGCCCGATCATTCCCAAGAAAGGAAAGTCACCTTCCGGTCGCGTTCGCGTCTCGCACGTACCGCTCTTTTCGGGATACGTTTTCCTGCGGGCGGACCACGACATGCGGACTCGAGTCCTGATGACGCAGCTGGTGTTGAAAACGCTCCAGGTTACCGAACCGGCGCGATTTTTCGAGGATTTGCGTCGCATCCGGATGCTCATCGAGTCCAACGTCCCGCTGTCGATCGAATCGCGTATCCAGCCGGGCCAGCGGGTGAGGGTCATCAGCGGACCCTTGATGGGGGTCGAGGGGGTGGTTGTCCAGCGGCGAGGCGTCGAGCGGCTACTGGTCGCCGTCTCGTTCCTGCAGCAGGGGGCCTCAGTGGCGATCGAGGACTATCAGGTGGAGGTCATTTGACTTTGCGGTACCCGCTTTTAGACTGGCACTCAGGGGAATGTTCCCGCCCCGCAGCTTCTCGGCCGCTTCACTTCGGCCAGCGGGCAGCGGTAGTTTCCGGAGCTTTCTTGCAAAGGCAGACCCCGGTTTGAATCGTCACTCGATCACACGAGGCATGCTGTTACGCATGCTGGCGGACGCTGGGCTGGTTTCCGTGGCCCTGGCGTTGGCTGTCGGCATCCGACTGCTATACCTGATCGCCTTTGAGGCACCGCTGGAGGATGCGGGCGAGTATGTCCGTCGCGACGTGGGGCACTTCTTGGTTAGTTGTCCCTTTCTCGTGCTGATTTGCCTGGCAAGCTTTTGGATCAGCGGCTTTTATACCTACAGCAGTAACTACCTCAGTCGTTACAAGGCGCTGGTGGTAACGCAGGGCGTCACGATTGGTTATGTGCTGTTCGGGTTCTTGTCGTACTTCGCGACGGCTCGACTGCCGATTTCGAAGGGTGCCTGGGGATTGGGCTGGTTGCTCACGGTTGCGCTGCTGGTCGCGGCTCGTGTCTGGAGCGACGTATGGAAGAAACACGTCACTCCCGAGAGCGAGCGGCTGATTCGCCGCAAGCGAGGTGAGGAACGTGTGTTGGTGATTGGGGGGGGTGGCTATATCGGGTCGGCGCTGATCCCACAGTTACTCGAACAGGGGCTGAAGGTCCGTTTGCTCGACGTGCTGATGTTTGGCGAAGATCCGTTGGCCAAATTTATTGATCACCCGCAACTGGAAATCATGCGTGGCGACTTTCGCAATGTGGCCACCATATTGCAGGCGGTCAAAAACGTGGACTCGGTCGTGCATCTTGGTGGCATCGTGGGGGATCCGGCCTGTAGTCTGGACGAAGAACTGACGATCGACATCAACCTCGTGTCGACGCGCATTATTGCCGAGCTGGCTCGGGCGGCCGGCGTGCACCGTTTTATTTTCGCCAGCACATGTTCCGTCTACGGGGCTTCCGACGAATTGCTCGACGAGCGCTCGGCAGTACGTCCCGTTTCGCTGTATGGGGACACGAAGCGGGCCTCGGAGCGGGTGCTGCTGGAGCTGGCGGGCGACCAGTTTTCTCCCACGATCCTCCGCTTCGCCACGATTTACGGATTCTCGGGGCGGACGCGGTTCGATCTGGTGGTGAATCTGCTGACGGCCAAGGCCAAACTGGACGGCGAAATCACCGTCCACGGTGGCGACCAATGGCGGCCGTTTGTGCATGTCGAGGATGCGGCTCGGGCCATTGCGGTGGCGCTCGCCGCACCGCGAGAAAAAACCCACGGTCAGGTCTTCAATGTCGGAAGCAACGACCAGAACTATACGATCCAGCAGATCGCCGAATTAGTCTTGGAACGCGTCGTGGACGCCAAGCTGCTGGTCTCGCCGGATCAAACGGACCATCGGAACTATCGGGTGTCGTTCAATAAAATCTACAAACAACTCGGTTTCGAGCCCCGTTGGACGGTGCAAGCGGGCATCCAGCAAGTGCTCGAGGCGATCGCGGTCGGTGAAGTCGTGGACTATACCGATGCCCGCTACAGCAACGCGAAGTACTTGACCGAGCAGGGGGCCACGATGCTCGATAAGGATGCCTGGGCACGCCAACTGATCGAAGCCACCACCGAAGCTGACCGATGAGGCACCTCATGAATGTCGTGATTTGTTATTTCGCCTTTACCGACCCGATCGGTCGTCGATCGGAGGCTCGCTCCTGAGCGCTCCATGGTCAAAGCTCCCCCTCAAAAAGACGTGATGTCCCAACCTGTGCGGAAGAGTGCCTTGGACCCTGCCGACGCCGGGGCCCGCTATGGCGTCGTGCAACGGCGGCTGAATAAACGTGGTCGGCGGATGCTGGCCAACGTCAACCCGATGGGTTGGTTCTTGCTGGATTGCGCCATTGCCTTCTTCGCGATGACCTTCGGGTTTGCGATCACGCCCCATGTTGTCATTCTGGATCAAGAGCTGAGCTCTTTGTTCGTCAGTGCGTCGTTCGCGCTACTCGTCGGCCTGATTTCGCATATCGCCGGCCTGCACGACCCGCGTTACCCCCGCGATTCGCTGAATTCCCTCTTTCGAGTCATGGCCGTCGTCGTCCTGGCGACCATGCTGTTGCTCGTGGAAGTTGGCATCATCTACTACGCGCAGATCGGCCGCTACATTGTGGGTTCGGCCGTGCTCGTCTGCACGACCTTGATGTTTGGTCTGCGGCGGGTGATCGGGCACTATTCACGCAACTTCGGCCAGACCATCTGCTTTCTTGGCGACGACGCATTTTGCTATCGGGCGACACAGTTTGTCGACGAACACAAGAAGAAATACTGTCTCGTCAGCTATACGGATGATCCGCCCGACTCGTCGAGCGATGATTTGTTTGACGAATGGTGCATCGACAATGAGGTCGACGAAGTGATCTTCGATGCGTCACTGCCCGTCAACGACGAGCGATTGCTGGAGTGCCTGGATGAAGGCATCAAGGTTTCAACGTATAGCGATTTTGTCGAGGAAAATTACTTCCTGGTCCCCGTCGAGCACATCGATGCTCGCTGGCTGTTCATGGCTCGGCTCGATCTGGCTCACCCCTACTACCACGGCGTGAAACGGATGGTCGATGTGGGGGCCTCGATCGTGGGCCTGATCCTCTCGTCACCGCTCCTCTTATTGGCGATGGCGGCCATCAAGCTGGAGAGCCGCGGACCGATGTTTTACTCGCAATTGCGGGTCGGCCGTTTCAATCGGCCGTTTTACATCTACAAGCTGCGGACGATGGTGCAGGATGCGGAGAAAAACGGAGCCCAGTGGGCCCAGACGTCGGACAGCCGTATCACGCGGACCGGCAAGATCCTGCGTAAAACTCGGATCGACGAAATTCCGCAGTTTTGGAATGTCCTCAAAGGGGAAATGTCGCTTGTGGGACCCCGACCCGAGCGGCCAGAGTTCGTTGAGATGCTGAAGGAAGAGCTCCCCTTCTACGTGCAACGGCATCTGGTCAAACCGGGACTGACCGGCTGGGCTCAGATCAACTATCCGTACGGGGCCAGCGTGGAGGATGCGTTAAATAAGCTGACCTACGATCTTTTCTATGTGAAACGCGCTTCCGTGGGGCTCGACCTGCAAATCATGTTGCGGACCATTGGAGCCATGATGAAAGGTTCACGCTGAAACCGGCGTGTCCTTCAGCGAGCCCACCATGTCACTACCCGACCCTGCCACGATTCCGGACACCGTCAGACAGACACTGACCCGCGTGCTCCGCGATGCCGGCCGCCCCGCCATCGAGCTGCCTGACGATGCGACGCTCAGTGCATCACTGAAACTCGATTCGCTCGACCTGGCGGTTGTCGTCGTGGCGCTGGAGAGCGAACTGGGACTTGACCCGTTTCGCCAAGGCGTGGCCCCCGTCCGCACGGTGGGCGAGCTGATTCGTGTCTACCAGTCGGCCGCGGACCCGTCGTAATTCCCTCCCCTGCCCCAAATATCTTGTCTCAAGACGCCCAACCACCGCGGCACGTGATCGTTTCCGGCGGCAGTCGTGGACTGGGGCAGGCCATCGTCACCGATCTCCTCGCTGCGGGGCACCGAGTGGCAACCTTCTCCCGCTCGTCCACACCGTTTGTGGCGGGGCTGGCCGACGAACCGGCCTTTCACTTTGCCAGCGTCGATGCGGAGGATGTGACGGCGCTGTATGAATTTGTGACCGACGTGCATCGCCGTTGGGGCCATATCGACGGACTCGTAAATAACGCGGGACTCGCCTACGACAGCGTATTGGCACTCACCAGCGAGGAACATATCTCGCGGATGCTCAACGTCAATCTGCGGGCGGCAATTGTGCTCGCGAAGGAGTGTACGCGGCTGATGCTGTTGCGTTCGTCGGGTTCCGTCATCAATATCTCGTCGATCATCGCCGAACGGGGCTTCAGTGGCCTGGCAACCTATGCGGCCACCAAGGCCGGGATGATTGGTTTCACGCGGTCACTGGCTCGCGAGTTGGGACCACGCGGCATTCGCGTGAACGCCATTGCCCCCGGCTACCTGGAAACGGAGATGTCCGAGTCGTTAGGCGAATCCCAACGAGCCCAGATTGTGCGGCGGACGCCGCTCGGCCGACTCGGCACTACCGCCGATGTCGTGCCGTTTGTTCGTTTCTTGCTCGATGACGAGAGTCGCTTCATGACGGGCCAAGTCTTGACCGTCGACGGTGGCGCTTCCCTTTAGTGTCGCGTCACGTGTCAGATTTAAGGTTGGTCAAGACCGTGGCTGTGGCTTCCAGCCGCAGACCACTGGGGCAAGACGCCTCAGCCATGGTGAGCGAGCCCCAAAATTGAAACTTGACGAAGCACCAGGCACGCCGGGCACCCAGACTCTTCCCATGTGGGATATCGTCATTGTCGGGGCCGGCGGATTTGCTCGGGAGGTGGCGACCCTGCTGCCCGGCTTCCTCCCATCCGTGCCCTTCCGCCTGAAGGGGTTTCTGGGCAAAGACACGGGCGTCGCCACGGACTGCCCGTTGCCGGCACCGCTGCTCGGGGATCCGGAAACCTACCAACCAACTGCTACCGATCGCCTCGTGCTCGCCATCGGCGACATGCGAGCCCGACGCCGTATCGTCGAATCGCTGCGGGCCCAACAGGCCGTCTTTCCAACGCTCGTTCACGCCCAGGCCCTCGTCGCGCCGACCGCGGAACTGGCCGCAGGCGTCATCGTCTATCCGTTCGCCGTCGTCTCCAACCGGGCTCGCCTGGAATCGTGTGTTAAATTGAACTACTACGCCTCCGTGGGGCACGATACACGGCTCGGCGCGTATTGCCTGTTGGCGCCCTATGCCACCGTGAACGGCTTCGGCATTCTTGAGGACGAGGTCTACATGAGCACGCATGCCACCGTGGCGCCTCAAGTGCATGTCGGTGCTCGCTCGAAGATCAGCGCCAACAGCGCTGCGATGCGGGACGTGCCGGCCGATCAATTGGTCTTTGGCGTGCCCGGTAAGGTCGCTCCGCAATGGTCATGAAGAGGTCAAATAACATCGCCACATTAAAACCACTGCTGGTCTTTGGCACGCGACCGGAAGCGATCAAGATGGCTCCCGTTGTCCGTGCCTGCCAAACGCATGCCGAGGTGCAGCCGGTCATTTGCGTCACCGGCCAGCATCGGGAAATGATGGCTCAAGTCACCGACTACTTTGGTATCCGGCCCGACATCGATCTGGCCCTGATGCAGCCGAATCAAACGTTGGCTGGACTGACGGCCGCCTGCGTTACGGCAATTGACGGAGTGTTGCAGCGGGAACAGCCCGACTGCATCGTCGTGCAGGGAGATACCACTACCGTCATGGCCGCCTCGGTTGCCGCCTTTTATCGGCGAACCCCCGTGGTCCACGTGGAAGCCGGCTTGCGAACCGGCGATTTGTATTCCCCCTGGCCAGAAGAATTCAATCGCCGCGTCACGTCCTTGACGACCGCCCTGCACTGCGCGCCGACCACCGGTGCCGCCGCCAATCTGATAGCCGAAGGCATCGATCCGTCCAGCGTCCACGTCACCGGCAACACGGTGATCGACGCCCTGCTCTGGACCGTCGAGCGAGAGCGGGGCGCCGCGGCGCGATGGGAGGCCAAGTACGAGGCACTTGGCAAACAGCGAACGGTACTGATCACCGGCCATCGCCGTGAAAACTTTGGTGGTGGGTTCGCGAATATCTGTCAAGCCATTCGAGAGCTGGCCGAACGGTTTGCCGACGTGCAGTTTGTGTATCCGGTGCACCTCAATCCCCACGTCCAGGGACCGGTTCATGAACTGCTGGGCAACCTGCCCAACGTCCACCTGTTGTCCCCCGCGGCTTACCCGGAATTCGTCTGGCTGATGGACCGCAGCACGGTCATTCTGAGTGACTCGGGCGGCGTGCAGGAGGAAGCCCCGTCGCTGCAGAAACCGGTGCTGGTGATGCGGGATACGACCGAACGGCCCGAGGCGCTCGAGGCCGGAGCCGTCGAGCTGGTCGGCACGTCCGTGGAACGAATCGTGGAGCGGATGACCGCGCTACTGACGGATGCGGACGAATACGCCCGCCACCAGATTAAGGAGAATCCCTACGGGGACGGCCAAGCCGCCACGCGGATCGTGGAGCTGATGGTGGGCCGGATCGAGCGGCGAGCCGAGGGGTAAGGGTGGCAAATGCCGCACCATTCTCCGCAAAACGGGCCGTTTATAGACACAACGGCGCCAAAATGAGATACTCAGGGGAGTCTCATATCTTTATTGCTTATTACGGGGCGCAGTCAGGAGAACGGTATCCGATGCAAAACAAGATGAACAGAAAAGCGTTCACGCTAGTAGAACTGCTGGTGGTGATTTCGATCATTGGCGTGCTGGCCGCGATCCTGCTGCCGGCCGTCAATGCGGCTCGAGGTGCTGCCCGGCAAACCGAATGCAGCAACAACATCCGCAACCTGGCACAGGCCGTCATCAACTATGATGCCTCCAAGAGTTCCATGCCACCGGTGGCGACGGCCGTGTGGTCCGACAATAGTGGCAATCCGTCGAACGAGTTGGTCGGTGGATTGATCTACTCGATTCTCCCCATGATTGAACAATCGGTCATCCGCGATGAAATCGATGATCTGGTGGCTACGGCCAAACAGAACGGAACTCAACCGGTGTTGAGAAATATGGACTACCATATGGCGACCATACTCAGCGGCGATCCCGTGATCAAGCTGCTGTCCTGCCCCAGCAATCCTGCTTCCTCCGGTGGCATCGTGACGTCCGGGTATGTCGGCAACGGCGGGCACGTTGATTTTGTTTTTGGCACCAATCAACCGGCCGATTTTCGTTCGAATGGCGCGTTGAGTACCAATTTTGCCGGTGCGAACTTCAAAGTCTCCAGCGACTATATTTCCTCGAATGACGGTACCTCTCTGACGGCAATCGTCTCCGAGAATGTGCGTTTTACTTCCAATGGAACGTCCAGCGATTGGCGGCCGTCGTTCGTCAGCAGCGGACAGTATGTCAATAACTACGCAGAGCGGGTGCAGTACCCGCATCAAATGCTGTGGGACTCGAATTACGATTCGATGGATGATCCACTCAAATTGGTGAATGGCAGTCCCACGATTTTCACCGCGTTCAACAATCAGGCGGCAACGCTCGGGTCACTTGAGGCCTCGACGCCATCCAGCTTCCATCGTGGGGGCTTTCTGATGGCGTTTGCGGATGGACATGTCTCGTACATCAACGAACGCATCGATTACCGCACCTACGCCCGCCTCCTGACGTGCGACGGTCGCAATGTCGTCGTCGCCGGGACGGCCAACAACCCTTCTCTGAATTACCAACGACAGGCCATTTCGGACGACCAGCTCGAAGGCAACTGACGCGCTACCGGTATCCGCGGGCAATTCGACCATTCATCGCCTCGGCGGTCCCCCTGGGGCCGCCGATCGTGTTCCGCAAGTTCTTCTGCCACCAATGGACCCACCAGACCAGACCGAGTTCACCTCCCCCGACCTGCCGCCCTTCGCTCGCGAGTGGTTGCGGCAGCGGCGCGTGGGTTTCAGGCGGATGCAGGAACTGCGCGATCAGGAATTGCGTGAGATGGACTCCCTGCAAGCCGGGGAGAACCTGGGCCTGCTCGACTGCTCACCGTCGATGGAAGACCCGTACGCTTGCGGATTGGTCCGGCAGCAGCGGTGGTTCCTCCGCGCTCGGCTGTTGGAATTACTGAACGAGCAGCAATCCGCCTCGTGAACGCAGCACCCCTGGTCGAATCGGCCGTCGCGTTGGAAGCCGTCTTGCGGCAAGCCGGCCTGTCGTTTTGCTTTATTGGCGGCATCGCCGTGCTCCGCTGGGGAGAAGTGCGGACTACCCGTGATTTGGATGTCACCGTCATGGCCGATTTCGGAAAGGAGGCGGTGGTTGTCGACAAGATCCTCCATCAGCTCACTCCCCGTGTCTCGGATGCCCGCGAATTCGCCCTCCTCAATCGCGTGCTCCTGGTTCGCGACCAACGGGGAACGCCCATCGATATCGCTTTGGGAGCGATGCCATTCGAGGCACGCACGGTGGAACGGTCCTCAGCGTTCGAAATTGCCCCAAATCAATGGATCACAACCTGTTCCGCCGAAGACCTGGTGATCCACAAGGCGTTTGCGGGCCGTGACAAGGACTGGATGGATATTCGCGGCATCTTGAAGCGTAGCGGCAACAAGCTCGATTGGGGAATCATTGAGGGAGAACTCACCGCCTTGGTCGCCCTCACCGAGGATCGGACTCCGCTGGAACGTTTAGCGAAGATGCGCGAGGGCTAGGGTTTGACTTCGTCCGACGAACGAGCAGTCGCTGGCCACCGCCCACCGGTCCCCGCCCATGTTCTCGTGACGGGCGGTTCCGGATTTATTGGCGCAGCACCTCGTCCGGCGGCTGCTAACCGATCCGAACGCGGCGGTGGTTAATTACGACAAGCTGACGTATGCCGCCCAGCCCGATCGCCTGGCAGACCTGGCCGCACATCCCCAATACCGTTTTATTCACGCGGACGTTTGCGATGCCGCCCAGTTGGCCCGCGTCTTCACCGATTTTCAGCCATCCGTCGTGTTTCACCTGGCGGCCGAGACGCATGTCGATCGCTCGATCGTCTCGGCCGAGGATTTTATCCGGACCAACGTCGTGGGGACCCGCTGCCTGTTGGACGCGGCCACGGCCTACTACCGAGTTTTGGACGCCGCGCGGCAGGCCCGTTTTCGCCTGATCCATGTGTCGACCGATGAAGTGTACGGCAGCCTCGGTCCGCACGACCCGCCGTTTGACGAGGCCTCGCCCTATGCGCCCCGTTCCCCGTACGCGGCCAGCAAGGCGGCGGCCGACCACCTGGTGCGGGCCTGGTACCATACGCACGGGTTGCCCACGATCATCACGAATTGCTCGAACAACTACGGCCCCGGGCAGCATGTCGAGAAGCTAATCCCACTCAGCCTTTCCCGCGCTGCGGCGGGACAACCCATCCCGATTTACGGCCGAGGCGAGAACATTCGCGACTGGATTCACGTCACGGACCACGTCGCCGCGCTGCGGCTGGTGGCGGCTGAAGGGCGGACGGGGGAAACCTATCTGGTGGGCGGTCAGCACGAGTTGCGGAACATCGACCTGGTGCGGGAAATGTGCCGGCTGCTGGACGAGTTACGGTCTCCGCCGGCAGGCTGCCGTTCGCATGCCGATCTGATCGAGTTCGTTGACGATCGACCGGGACACGATTTTCGTTACGCCATCGATGCGACGCGGATCCGCACGGAACTCGGTTGGCAGCCCCGGGTCGCGATGGAAGTCGGACTGCGGGAGTTGGTGGAGCAATCAATCGAACCGGCGTCGACGGCGCACCATCCGCAATGAAGGGCATTCTGTTAGCGGGTGGTCATGGTCGGCGGCTTTATCCGTTGACGATTGCTGTCTCGAAGCAATTGCTGCCGGTCTATGACAAGCCCCTCGTCTACTACCCGCTCTCCGTGTTGATGTTGGCGGACATTCGCGAAATCCTCATGGTCACCACGGCCGAGGACCAGCCCGCCATGCAGCGGCTGCTGGGCGATGGCAGCCAGTTGGGGTGTCGTTTCGAGTATGTGATCCAGCACCAGCCACGCGGTGTGGCCGAGGCACTGATTCTGGGTGAGGACTTCATTGGGGATGAGTCGGTGGCCCTGATCCTCGGAGACAACATCTTTTATGGTTCCGGCTTGGGGCAGCGCTTGCGGGATATTCAGGAACCCCAAGGGGGCCTGATTTTCGCGGCCCCCGTGCAAGACCCGCAGCGTTACGGGGTAGTGGAAGTCGCGGCGGACGGACGCGTGCGCTCGCTGGAAGAAAAACCGGCCAAGCCCAAGTCGCGTTTTGCGGTGCCGGGCCTGTACTTTTACAATGCACAGGTCTCCCAGATTGCCCGCTCCCTGAAACCCTCGACGCGCGGCGAGTTGGAGATCACGGCGGTCAATCAGGAGTACCTGCGGCGGGGCGAATTGGAGGTCAGCTTGCTGAACCGGGGTGTCGCTTGGCTGGATGCCGGCACGTTCCAGTCACTCAACGAGGCCTCGACGTTTGTCCGGGTCATCGAGGAACGGCAAGGCACGAAGATCGGCTGCATCGAAGAGGTTGCCTATTATCGCCAATTCATTGACGATGAGCAGCTACGGCGGCTCGCAGCACGTTACGAACAGAGCGGCTATGGGGATTACCTCCAGCAGTTGATCAGCCAGCCCGGATGACACTCCACGCACGACCATGACAGCCAGACCTTTCGGCGAATACACATTCGGGATCGATCAGCCGCTGCTGCTGATTGCGGGACCCTGCGTCATTGAATCCGCGAAGCTCACACTGCAGATTGCCGAGGCGCTCGTGGCGCTGACCGAGGATCTTCCCGTGCAGCTGGTCTTTAAGGCCTCGTTTGACAAGGCGAATCGCACGAGCGTTCATTCACCGCGCGGTCCAGGCGTCGACAAGGGACTCGAGGTGCTGGAGAGTGTCCGTGAGCAGTTGCACGTGCCGGTGACCACGGATGTTCACTTGCCCGAACAAGCAGGCCCCGTGGCGGAAGTATGTGAGCTGCTCCAGATTCCGGCGTTCCTCTGCCGGCAGACGGATCTACTCGTCGCGGCCGCCCGGACCGGTCGGGCGGTCAACGTGAAGAAAGGTCAATTTGCGGCCCCCGCCGATATGAAGTACGTCGTCGAAAAGCTGACGGAGAGCGGCTGCGAACAGGTCTTGCTGTGCGAACGGGGCACGTTTTTCGGCTATGGCCGCCTCGTTAACGATATGGGGGCGCTGGTCGAAATGAGTCACTACGCACCGGTGGTCTTTGATGCGACGCACAGCGTGCAGCGACCCGGCAGCCAGGAGGGGACGACGGGTGGGAATCGGGAGCTGGTCATGCCACTCGCTTGTGCCGCCGCGGCGGTAGGTATATCGGGACTGTTCGTCGAAACGCATCCCGATCCGGATGCCTCGCCCAGCGATGGGGCGAATATGGTGGCGTTGGATCGGTTGAGGTCGTTGTTGGAGCGGGTGCTGGCCATTCGGGCGGCGGCTGTGGGATGATGGGGCGGGGCGAAAAGTCGGATGCGTGGGATGCGTGGGATGCGTGGGGGATGAGCTTGGGTACCGGCAAGTACAAGTACGAGTACGAGCACGAGCACGAGCACGAGCACGAGTAGGAGCACGAGCACGAGTAGGAGTAGGAGTAGGAGTAGGAGTAGGAGTGCTAGTACGAGCACGAGCAGGAAGATTAAGCCGAGGATTACGGGTAAGATTGAGATGAAGAGGTGGGGCTGGGAGGGTCGGTTGCTGATGCCTGGTGATGGTACGTTGGGTGGGAGCAGGATTCGCTGGTACCAGAGGTGGCCGTTATGAGCCGGGTGCTGGCCGTTATTCCGGCTCGCTACGCTGCCACGCGGTTTCCGGGGAAGCCGTTGGCGTTGATTTGCGGCAAGCCGATGATCCAATGGATCTTTGAGGCGGCCCACGCCTGTCCGGGGATCGAGCGCACGGTGATTGCCACCGACGATCGGCGGATCGCGGCGGCGGCCGAGGCCTTTCAGGCGGAAGTGGCGCTGACGAGCAGCACGCATCAAACCGGAACCGACCGGCTGTGCGAGGTGGCCGAGCAGTTGCCCGCGTATCAGGTTTACGTGAACGTCCAGGGCGATCAGCCTTTTGTGAACGCGACCGCACTGGCGCGGCTCTTGGAACCCTTCGGCGGTGACGATCCGCCGGAGATGGCGACCGTGGCTTGTCCCCTGGCGAACGAAGCGGCCGACGATCCCAACTCGGTCAAAGTGGTCTGCGACCGCGCCATGAATGCCATTTATTTTTCCCGCTGCAACATCCCGTACCGCCGCACATCGGTGCCGGTACCGGTCTATCACCACTTGGGATTGTATGCGTACACACGTGAGTTTCTCTTTCGCTTCCAGAGTTATGCACCGACGCCGCTGGAGCAGAGTGAACAGTTGGAACAATTGCGGGCGATTGAGCAGGGGCACAGAATTCGCGTCAGCTTGATCGAACAGCCGTTGATCGAGGTCAACACGCCGGAGGATCTGGTGGTGGCGAACGCCGCCATGGCCCAGCAGCTCCGCGCTAGGGAATGATCGCTTCGCCGCCTTCTGACAGCATGTCCTCCTTTGATCCTTACTTGAAATGGCTTGGCATTCGCGACCCGCAGCGGCCGCCGAACCATTATCGCTTGCTGGGGATCGAGCCGTTTGAATCGGACCCGGACGTGATCTCGTCGGCGGCCGATCGCCAGATGAGTCACCTGCGCAAGTACCAGCATGGCCAACATGCGGAGCTTTCGCAGCGACTGCTCAATGAGGTGGCCGCGGCCAAGTTGTGTCTGTTGAAGGAAGAGACGAAGAGCGCCTACGATGAGCGGCTGGGTTCCCAAGTTGCCCACGGGTCCGCGTTTAAAGTAGACGCCGTGCCGCGTATCGCTCCTCGGTTACCCGTCGCGGGGGGCCGCGTACTCATCGGGGCCATCACGTCGCGTCGCCGGCCTATTCCCCTGGCTTCTCACGCTGGGGACGTTGCTCCTTCTGGGATTCTTCGCGATTTGGAGACTTGATGAGCGTGAGCTGCTGACGCCTTCGCCGTCTGAAGTGGCCGAGGTAACGAGTCGCGTTCCCGACTTGGGATCAGGTGTGTCGACGGGCGAGGCGCAGCGTGTGAGCGGATGCAGCGACGGGACCCACAACCAGCGAGTCTGAACGACTCGCCGACACGGCCGCGGATGGCGAGACAAATATGCCCCCCGTCGAGTCGGCGGCGGCTGCCCAGCCGGCGGCGGTTTCGCGCGTCGGTGCGGAGGCGATGGCCCCGTGGGAGGCCCCTTCGAGCCCGCCGTCGGGTGTCTCCGAATGGACCATGAATCTTCCGAGTCGGATACTGCAACTGTTAGCTGCGAGGGACACGACCGGTGCGCAGAGGGAATGCGATCAGCTGCAAGCTTCGGCCCGCTCCGCGGCGGAACGTGACAAGCATCGTCATTGTCAGTTGGTTTTGGCGGAGATCGTTGCTTTTTGGAATGCCTACGAACGTAGCTTGGCGGAATTGCAGGTGGGCGATGTGATCTTCTATCGAGGGACACCGGTTGTCGTCCAGTTGTTAACGGCAGAACAAGTCACGCTTGCCGCCGGCAGTGGCCACACGCGAGGTTTTTCCATCTCCAAGGCAACCGCTTCGCTGGATCTGGCTTGCGGAATCGCCGAGCGTGGCGGGGCCACACCTGCGATGATCGCGGCAGCGAAGATGGCGGAGCACCAGCCAGTAAGTGCGGCCGAAGCGGGCGAGTTGGAGCGCCTGTGGGAAGCTGGACCGCAAGCCAACCTGCGGCTGGAGGGGCGACCAAGTTCGCCGGTTGCTCCTCCAGCGATGCCGAGCGATCGCGAATCGGATGCCACAGGCGAAAAGCGCTTTCCGCCCCCCACTGCGGACGCGTTGGCGGCGGCGGAAGCGATCATCGACAGTAATTATCGATCCGAACTGCGAGATGCGTCCCCGCGAGCCCGGCGGGACCTGGCGAATGAATTACTCAGCAAGTCGAGACAGCCTGGCTTGGATGTGGCCCAGCGTTATGCCTTTCTGGATCGGTCTCGTGAAATTGCAGCTTCGGCAGGGGATATTGAGCTCGCCTGGAAGCTGCTGTTGGAGATGCACGCGCTATTCGAAATCGACGTCAACACGGTCACGACAACGATCTCGTTATTGAACCGTCGCCTTCAGGACCCTGGCGTCGTATTGCAATTATTGGAACGCTGCGAATTGCTTGTCGATCAATGCATCGACGCGCGCGCGGTACGATTTGGCCATGGCGACGACGGATAGTTTGATTCCGGTCGTACGACGGTCAAAGAATCGATCACGAATTGAGGAGTACCTGTCGCTGAAGACGGAGCTTCGTCAGATGAAAGAACGCCACGAAGTACTGGCGAACGAGCGGAATCGAATTCGGACCAATCCGGCGGACACGGCGGCGAATGACGCGCTTGGTGCGTTTATGCTTCAGCAGCAAGGCAACTGTGACGCGGCGATCCCATTTCTGATCCAGGGCAGCGACTCGAAGCTCAGAATGTTGGCTGAGTTGGAACTCCGCGCCAGTACGGAGATGTCTGCTGCTGTTCAAGCCGCCGATGGATGGTGGGAGTTTGCTGGAAAGCTAAATCTGCATGCGGCACACCGCGTACGACGGCATGCCAAGACTCTCTACGAGTCGGTGCAAAAATCGTTGAACGATGCCGAGCGTGCGCGAATCCAGGTTCGGCTGGATGAGTATGAAGCACTCTATCCCCCGTCCGAGCCTGTCTGGTTGCGGCAGATCGTGGGGAAGTTGACCCAGGTAAAGTGGTTAAGTGGCACCCGTTGGAACAATCTCCGCTTCGGAGAGCAACGTGTGGTTTACAAGTCCTCCGCGTCCGGTGTCAGGGAACTCCCGTACCGAGTGGATTACGAGCGTAAACTGGTGGAGATCGCCGACATACCGAACCAGCGCATTTTCCTGTTACGCTGGACGGACGGGACGATCGAGACTTTGGCCGTTGATTCGAATACGGGCGATATCAGAAATCGGGGAAACGGCACCTCCCCCTGATTGATCGTTGGGGCAGATGCTTAGTGCATGATGAATAGCTATCGACTTCGCCGAGATGGGACGCGGCTGCTGCCCGTCCATCTGGGAGACGTCTGCGTCGGCCCGTTGGCTGCCTTGAGTCCCGCCGTCAAGGGCGTGAAAAACTAGGCGTGTCGCGGAAATCGAAAGTCTTCGCGCTGTCGCTGGGGAGTGCCTCCGGAAGATTTATCGGCATCCTTGCCACGATGATCATGGCCAGGCTGCTGACAAAAGGAGATTTGGCGGCGTATCGGCAAGCCTTCCTCGCTTACGAAACCGTGACTCCTCTATTGGCCATGGGCATCAGCCAGGGCATGTATTACTTCCTTCCCACGGAGAAGGTCCGCGTCCGGGGCCGAGTGGCGGATGGTATGTTGGTGCTTGCGGCGATGGGCGTGGTCTTTGCGATTTTCTTGGCCTGTGGAGGTAATGAACTTCTAGCGGCTCGCTTCACCAATCCCCAAGTGGCCCGGATGCTACTTTGGATGATCCCGTTCACCATCATTACTCTTCCTTCCAATGCATCGAGCAATGTTTTTATTGCCACCAATCACGTCAATTTATCTGTGGTGTTTGGCATCGTGCGGCAGCTGGTCATTGGGGTCGCCACAATTCTTCCTCTGCTTATTTGGAGAAACGTGTCAGCACCATTTCTGGGAAACATCTCGGCCAGCATGCTGATGTCCATCGCCTCGTTTGCACTTGTTCTTCGCTGCCTGCCCAACGACCCATGGATGCCAGCCTGGAGCGGTATTAAGGAACTCGTTTCCTTCACGGTGCCGCTGGCTTTGGCAGGAATGGTGGGGACGATTACGCGACAAGTCGACAAATTGGTTGTCTCGCTACTCTGTCCGCCCGAGGAATTTGCCGTTTACTCGCTGGGTGCGATTGAGATCCCGTTGATCAGTATGGTGACGGGTGCGATCACCTCGATCACTTTGCTGGAAATGCGAAAATCGATCGGCGAAGGCGATAAAGAGAAGGCACTACAGCTGTTTCGCAGGACAGCGGAAACCACCGCCTTAATCATCTTTCCGGCCTTGATGTTTTTCATGCTCACGGCAGATTCGTTTATTCAATTGCTTTACACCGACAAGTACGCCGATAGTGTCGTGCCATTTCGATGGTATTTGACGCTGCTGCCGATTCGGACGGTGGTATTCGGTTCCTTGATCATCGCGCTGGGGAAAAGCCAATCTCTCTTGTTTCGGTCGGTCACAGGATTGATCCTGAATGTCGTCGTCAGTGCAATCTTTGTTTGGAAATTCGGCCCCTGGGGGGCTGTGGCGGCCACGGTACTTACGATCTACCTTTGGATCGTACCTTTAAGCATGGCCATTATTGCCGGCGAGATGAATTGCCGCTGGCGAGAGATTCTGCCGTTTGCTTCGTGGGCCCGCACGTCCGTCCAGATTTCCCCCTTATTGCTGATCTGGTTGGTTTGCACGTGGGCGATCGGAAATCAGCTGGTGGAATTCGTCGCGGTGGCGGTTGGATTCGCTGCCTACCTGGCTTGGTATTGGCATGGCAAGCTCTACTCGGTGGACGAAATACGAGCCAGACTAGCAGGGCTTTTCGATCGTTAGCCCTAAGCGGTTCGCGGGTGCGAATTATAGTGGTGGTAGGCGGGGAAGCAGGTAAATCAAAGTTTCGCAAGACATTGGTGACGTAATGAAGCAGTTATTGAAAGAGCTGACGCCGCCCGTACTTTGGAAATCCATGGGAAAGCTGCGTCGTGCGAGTCGGCGATTCGCCGCCAAGCCAAATGATGGCAAATGGACGTTCGGTGCCGAGCAACCGCCAGAGTTCTACGATGAAACGTTCGAAGACTACGAACACTGGAAGACGCATTATACTGCGTCGCGCTATTATCCCGTCTGGACGGTGATCGCGGACCGCCTTCAGCGGAAAGGAATAAGGCGAATTATTGACATCGGTTGTGGCCCAGGGCAGGTCGCTTGTCTGATGCGGGATATCCACATCGACCATTACCTGGGATTGGACTTCAGCAGCAAGAGAATTGCTCACGCCACGAGGCGTCTGTCCCGAGTTTGAATTCAAAGAGACAGACGTCTTTGCAACCGATCTATTCGAAACAACCGAGTACGACGCTGCCTTAATTATGGAGTTTTTAGAACACGTCGAGCAAGATGAGGCTGTGCTACAGCGGTTGCGACCCGACACCTACATACTCGCCACGGTGCCAAATTTCGCGGCCACCGGACACGTGCGACACTTTGCGAGTGCCGAAGAAGTCAGGAATCGCTACGCAAACGCGGTGCAACTCCATCCGTGTCGATGCTGTTCAAGAGGACGCGCGGGGCAAGACCTATTTATCGTTGAGGGCAGGGCCGTGGGTAACGCGTATCATAGCGTAGTAGTGGCGCAAACCGCTGCAGCGGTATGTGCCCGGACCTTGTCCGATGATCGAAGCAGTGCCCCCCAACTTCGCCCGATGAGCAAGGCAACCTATGTTTTTCGTACTTAGTTCCGGTCGTAGCGGCAGCGGTATGTCGGCTTACGTGCTTGACCAATACCGCAATTGCGTCTGCTTGCATCACCCCAAACCGGAATTGGTGGTGGAGGCCACCCAGTTCTATTATGGAGAACTGTCCGCGGAGCCAATCCGTCGCGTGCTGGCCGAGACCAGGCAGGCGACCGTCGATGGCCGACAGTACGGCGAAGTCAACCTGCAGCACACGCTATTATTTCCGATTCTTCGCGATCTGTTTCCGCAGGCGAAGTTCATTTGGTTGATCCGAGACGGTCGGCGCGTCGTGACTTCCATGTTTTACCGCGGTTGGTACGACTTGGGGGCGAGTCGCGTTCCCGCCTACTGGCACGAGGCACGGCTGCAGGCAGACAAGACGCATGACCTCGCTTCGGATATCTGGCAAGGTTACACCAGGTTCGAGAAGTGTTGCTGGATTTGGAAAAAGTACAATCAACTCATTGAGCATCATCTAGCCGGTCTCGATCGGCGGCTGTGGATGCAAGTGCGGCTCGAGAGCTTTAAGGCAACCCTGCCTCAAATCGAGCGCTTCCTGGAACTCGACAGGCCGCACAAGATCGCCGTGGAAAAGAAAAATAAGGCTCGACAACCGCAGATCGACTGGGAATATTGGGATAGCGATCAACGAAGCTCGTTTGAGCGGGTTTGCGGCGAGGCGATGGACCATTGGTACCCGGAATGGCAGCTCTACGGACGGTCAGTGGCAGGCGATTGCCGAAGAGCAACCTGATCCACCGCCTCTCCTCGCTCAGGCCACCAGTTACGCCAAGACCATCGCGCGCGTCGCTTGCGAAAGGCGGCCAGCCGGATACGTTAGGCGGCGGCCGTACCATCCCCCGGAAAGAAGTAACGCAAAATGCAAAAACCACCCCTTGGCGTCGGCATCATCGGCGCAGGCGTCATTTTCCAAGAGCATATCGGCGGTTACCGGCGGTTGTCGAACCGCGTCCGTGTCGTCGGCGTCGCCGAACTCGACCCACAAAAGCTGGACGCCGCCACCAAGGGAAATTTCATTCCCGTCGCTACCGGCGATTATCGCGAACTCCTGCAGCGTGACGACATCGATATTATTGATGTTTGTACGCCTCCCGCATACCACGAAGAAGTTGTGAGCGAAGCGCTCGCGGCTGGTAAGTATGTCGTTTGCGAAAAACCGCTGGCCACAAATCTGGCGGCGGCGGACCGTATCGCCCGGGTCGCCGATCAATATCCGGGAAAGTTATCCGTGGTGTACCAGCTTCGCTACGCGCCTGAAATGAAACGCATACTATGGCTGAGAGACAATGGTCATCTGGGGCCACTGATCTACGGTGCCGCGATTCGCTTTAGCCCACTCAGTGCCACGGCCAGCCTGGGCACCGGATGGTGGGGTAATTGGCAAACCGCCGGCGGCGGGGTCGTCATGACCCAGTTCATTCACCACCTCGATCAGCTTTGCCATCTCTTTGGAAAACCCCTGCGAGTCCAGGCGGAAATGGATACTCTCAAGGAGGCCATCGAATCCGAGGATTGCTTCTCCGCCACCATTCGATTTGAACATGGAGTGCTGGTCAATGTCACGGCCACGGCTGCCGCGCAACACTTTGATTATCGTCTTGACGTCGTGGGGAAACGGATGTCCGCGCATTTGCCGTGGCAGCTAAAGTGTACTGATGTACATTTCTTGGCGGCAGCTACGGCCGGAATCAACGCCGCCTATCCGATTCGACCGCAGAAACAGAACAATTCACTGCCGGCCCGCGTATTGCGAAAGTTAGGCCGGATGGCGAGAATTCTGCCACCCAATAGGAAAGAGGGGCCAGGGGCCCTGCATGCCGAGTACTTCCGCGCGGTCGTCGATGCCATTGAGGCCGATCGACCGCTGCCCATCGATCCTCAAGATGCGAGAGCTTCCCTGGAGCTGTGCACTGCCATTTACCAATCGGCAATTACTGGAGAAACGGTCGAACTCCCATTGATGTCCGACGCTCGGTTTTACGAGGGCATTCAGCCGACCGATTATCGCCCACAGAAAAAGATGGCCGCGGCCACTCCGACCGCCGGCTCAGCCACATCAAGCATCGAACGAGGCCAAACATGGCGACCATTTCCAGCGAACGACCTACGTCTGTCCAACTCTTGCGGGCCGGCGAGCAGCAGCTTGCCATCTATGGCGGGCCGCCAGCCGTGACGCTGCCTTATCGGGAGCGATGGCGTCAGGTCGGGCTGCGAGATTTGGCCAAGATTGTCCGCTACGCTCAAAAAGATGTTACGACCCTCTTTGGAAGCCGCAGTCCGGTCGGAAGTTTCGAACAGGCCTTCGCCAGGATGTGCCATTGCCGTTACGGTTTGGCAATGAATAGTGGCACGGCTGCCTTACATAGCGCTTTCTTTGCCTGTGGGATTCGTCCGGGCGACGAAGTCATCGTTCCCTCATACACTTTTTTCGCCTCGGTGGCGCCGATGCTGCCGTTGGGCGCTCGACCGATTTTCTGTGAGATCGATCCCGCGACTTTGACGGCCGACCCCGCGGATATCGAGCGGCGTATCACGGAGAAAACGCGGGCGATTTGCGTGGTTCATGTGTGGGGCAACCCGGCTCGGATGGATGTGATCCGTGACATTGCCAAGCGGCACAAACTGCGGCTGATCGAGGATTGCTCGCACGCGCACGGTGCCACTTACCAAGGTCGACCAGTCGGCAGTTGGGGCGACATCGGGTGTTTTAGCCTACAGGGGCAAAAGCCAGTCAGCGGTGGTGAAGCCGGCATTGCCGTGACAAATGATCCCACACTTTACGACCATATGCTGGCTCTCGGTCATTATGGTCGTACCGCAACAGATCAGAAAGCGCAAACGCATGATCTTGGGAATTTGAGCTTTGGCATCAAATACCGCCCGCACCTGTACGCCATTGTATTGGCTCATGGCGGGCTGCGACGCTTGTCTCAACTCAACAAGTTGCGTATTCGCAATTATCAAATTCTGGAAAAGGAACTGCAGGATTGCGACGGCGTAAGCGTCGTCGAAGCGTACGATGGGGCTTGCCGAGGCGGCCTGCTGGAATTCATTGTTCGGATTGATCGCAAGAAATTGGGACATTGGTCTCGCGGCGCCTTCGCAGAGGCCGCGGCTGCCGAGGGAGTTCCCATTTCGGCCGATCGCTACGGGCCTCTCCATCACCAGGCAATGTTCTATTGGGCACCGGCCTGGCTTACCTCCCACGACGCCCCTGCCGACAACGGAGGTGCCCTACCGCGTCCGGAATTACCGATCACCGATGCGACTTGTAGTGAGCTGCTCAGTCTGCCGCCCTTTACGAACGTCAATCCGCAATTCGTTTCCCAGTGCGGTCAGGCATTGAAGAAAGTCGCCAAGTGGGCTTCTCGTATCTCTGATTATCGGACGGGAAGGTAACCGCCGCGTCAGGCGTTAACGAACGGTTCGCATGTCTCTCGATTTCAGCATCATCATTTCGACTCACAATCGAGCTGCCGGCCTGCGTGACCTGATCGCTCAGCTTTCGCGGCAGGACCTCGGTCCGTATCAGGGCGAGTTGATCATCATCGATAATGCCAGCTCGGACGAAACCGAAAGTGTACTCCGGGACGCGCAAGCGAAGATTCCCCTCGTCCATTTAGCGGAACCTTCACCCGGCAAGAATAAGGCGCTGAACCTAGGCATAAAACACGCACGAGGGGGGGTGTTTATCTTTACGGATGACGATGTCATTCCCTGTGATCGATGGGTGTTTCATCTGATGCAGGGGGCCGCGGCGTGGCCGAATGACAGTGTATTCTGCGGCCCCATCATGTTGCATTTTCCCGACAACACGCCCTCCTGGGTCCGGGAATTGCCCGCTCCACGACTGCTTCCGTTATATTGCCGATTCCAGCCGATCGACGGAGATTCAGCCCAACCGATCGATGACGTTCCCTTTGGGGCGAATTTGGCCATCCGCGCGGGAATCTTTCGCGATCGTACCTACGACGAGACGGTGGGGCCCCAGGGACAGGTCTACGCCATGGGTAGCGAAACCGAACTTTTGCTTCGCTTACGCGAACACGGGTTGCGTTTTATCTACCTTCCTTCCGCGGAAGTGCAGCATATCGTTCGGGAAGATCAAGTGGTCGTTCCGTGGATGTTGCGCCGTGCTTACAACTACGGTCGCGGCCGAGCGCGACGCGCGTTGCGCAGCGATCCGGACCGGCCGCAACCGACTTGGCGAGACGACTTCAAGTTGTCGCGACTATGGGCCAAGCAGTGGATTTCGTCGTGGCGGTCCGAGCCGCAACGATTCGCGGCCGGTTGGGCTTATCACCAGTTCCGAGGATTTCTGGCCGAATCTCGCGGCGTTGAATGAGCAACCGATCCCACAGGAACTGACTGTCCATTGACGCATACCGATAGCAAGTCCCCGTCGTGCGACCTTACGGTCGCGATCTGTACCTGGAATCGGGCCCCTCTGCTCCGCCAGACGCTCACTAGTTTCCGCGATCTCTTGGTTCCGGAGGAGGCAGACTGGGAGGTCCTGGTCGTTAATAATAACTGCACGGACGAGACGAGCCAGGTGGTGACCGAGTTTCAAGGAGACTTGCCGGTGCGGGAGTGCATCGAGAAGACGCCCGGCAAATCGCATGCTTTGAACGCTGGCACGCGCGAGGCGCGAGGCGCAGATCATCGTTTGGACCGACGACGATGTGCTGGTCCTGCGCGAATTGGCTGGTTGCCTATCTCGACGCCATTCGGAAGTATCCCGAGGCGCAATTCTGGGTGGTCCGGTGGACCCCTGGTTCGAGATTCCGCCCCCCTCCTGGTTGAAAGAAAGCTGGCCGGTCGTGCAGCACGCCTATGCTTCGATTGACTATACGGCTGAGGAGGTCGCCATTTCGGAAAAGACGATTCCCTTTGGTGTCAATTGGGCCATCCGTCGTCAAACACAGCTGGCTTACCTCTACGATCCACGTCTCGGGCCTCGACCAGAGAGTACGCTCCGTGGCGAAGAAACAACCTTGGTGCGGCAAATGCTGGCGGATGGAATCCCCGGTCGCTGGGTACCCCAGGCCCGCATCCAGCATTTTATTCCACGCGAACGAATGACTTATCGATACCTGCGAGGATTTTATTACGGCCAAGGGGAGGGCTTCGCCCGCATCTCGAAGCTGGGGTTGCGGGAAGTGACGAACAAGTCGCAAGCCATTTTACTGGCGAAGTTTGTGAAGCATCGCCTGCTGAGTGACTTTTGTTGGTGCTTTGCCCAGCACGCCAAATCGACGCGGCACCTGATCGGGGCCTACAAGTCACTGGGCTCCTGGCGCGAAATTCGTCGAGGTCAGGAGACGACAAGCGAGGTTGTGACGAGCACCCAAGAGGATTAACGCCACTTTGCCGACAAAGGGAATACTGTGGATCTCGCCACGCTGGAACGTGGTGTCCGAAGGTTGGAACTGGAGGATGGTCGAGGCCGTCGG
Source organism: uncultured Planctomycetaceae bacterium (assembly GCA_963700865.1). Classification (GTDB taxonomy): domain Bacteria; phylum Planctomycetota; class Planctomycetia; order Pirellulales; family Pirellulaceae; genus CAVOGJ01. Next base: position 98,697 of record CAVOZC010000002.1, read on the forward strand.
GGTTGAGCATATCGCCGCCTTCGCGTCGCGACGCCCGCCTCATGCCGAGTACCAAGGGGCTCCCGTTTACGATCTCCTGGGTGGCTGGGTCGGCCGCGTCAGCACGGGACTATTGCGAAGATGCGGGCTCACGTCGTTGGCCGATCATTGCGCGGATGCGTGGACAAATCGCGTTGTTCGCAGGGCGATCCGCCAGACACGGCCGGAGACCATTTTTGTGCAGTTCGCGAATCTGGCGTTGCCACTGGCACCGACGCTGAAGGAATTCACGGGCCCCGTTTTTGTACATTGTCACGGGGTGGACGTCACGTGGGAAAAGTTCGAGCCGCCGCCACCCCAACCGATCGAGAAACGGTGGATCAACTATCGGCAGCGGGTCGTTGAGATGTCTCGCTTTGCGCGGTTCCTCGCGAATTCCGACTGGACAGTCCAGCATTTACAGGCAGCGGGTATGCCAGCCGATCGGATTGAGCGAAAGTATCTTGGCGTGCCCGTACCGCCGCCGTGTCCACACCCGGTTCGCGAGATGCTGCGTGTGCTATTTGTGGGCCGATTCATCGACTGCAAAGGTCCGGATGTTACGTTGCGGGCCTTTGAACAAGTCGCAGACAACATGCCTGGCGTCGAGCTAAAGATGGTTGGCGACGGCCGCCTGATGGACGAGTGTCGCCGACTTGCCCAGCAATCGCGGCATCGAACACGGATTCATCTGTTGGGTCCGCTCCGATTTGACAAAGTCCAGCAACTCATGCAGGAGGCAGATATTTTCACGGCCCACAGTTGCCAGGGGCCGCAAACGCACCAGGTCGAGGCCTATGGTGTGGCTTTCGTGGAAGCCATGGCGTATGGGTTGCCGGTCGTAACCGGTGCCGCTGGTGGGCCTTGCGAGACGGTTGTAGATGGTCAAACGGGATACCTATTCCCACCTGGGGATATTGATGCTCATGCCGCGGCCCTGCTGAGGCTGGCACGGGACCCTGACCTTCGACGTAAAATGGGCGCTGCGGGACGAGAGCGGGTAATCGAATTATTTTCCGATCAGAAAGAACGCGAGCAGCTCCGCGCAATACTTGGACTTGAAGATTCGTAACTCTCTTCTGTATTCGCGTCGTTGCGGGCACGATCGGCCTCTGACGCGCGACGTTTTCTCGATGCCTTCCCATGCATGTAACTGAATCCTCGCCGCCAGGCGTTCAACCCATCCTCGTTGTGGGTATGAACCGGTCTGGCACGACGTGGCTGACGAATATCCTGTGCAACCATCCGCAGATCGCGGGCGTGCAGTCTCCCGACCATTACGGCATCATCGAAACAAATATGTTCGGTCATTTCCAGGAGATGTTTGGCGATCTCCGGTTCGAGGAAAATTATCGCGGGCTGATTGAACTCTGGTCACGGACCGATTTCTTCCGCACGGCGGGGGCCAATCGCCGGCAACTGCATCAATGGTCGCCTCATCCGACCAGCTATATGGAGATTCTTCAGTCGGTCCTCGACGACTTTGCCCGGCGGCAGCAATGTCCTTACTGGGTCCAGAAGGTGTCGCCGCTGCGGCTGCACTACCTGGAGGAACTTCCGCAGCGGGCGCGGTTGGTGGTGATCCTCCGCCAGCCGGTACCGACGATTCGTTCGGCAGCGCAGCTGATCAAGAACGGAAATCGTCACATTTGGACCGGAAAAATCGCATTCGGCTACGCATTGCAGCGTAAGCTTTTAAAGCGGCTGATCCGTACCACGCGTCCTTGTGTCGTCCATTATGAGGCACTGCTGGAGGATGCGGGGGGCACGGTGGGCCGGATATGCGAGCACTTGCAGCTGCCGTTTGACGCGTCGCTCCTGGAACAACGTTACGAGCGCAACACGAGCTTCGGCTCCAAGCAATCGACATCCAAAGCTGACCACGATGGACTGGCTGAGCATCCAAACGGGGCTCTCCCTGGCCGCCCTGCTTCCCACGCCCTTACTCCTGCGTTTAAGACGCAACCTGGGGACCAAAGGCAAGCGGCTGGTCTCGGGATCACTCCGACAGGCGACGGCACGGTCCGACGACGTGCCGGCCTCAGGTGGCGAACGGTGAACAGCGGACAGGTCCTAGCACATCGCGGGCGTTGGCCCGGTTTGACACCAGCCACCTCCGGCCGACCATGAACATTGCCCAATTGGTAGACTCGCTCGAGATCGGCGGTATGCAACGTGTCGCCGTCGACCTGGCGAACGCGTTTGCCGCGGAGGGGCACAACAGCCACCTCATTTGCACGCGGGATGGCGGGCCGCTGGTGGACAAGCTTGCGCCCGGAGGTCGGATTGTTCGTGAACAAACGCACGTCGCGCTACGACGTGGGTGCTTTGCGACGAATTGCTCGCTATCTGCGCGAGCACGAGATCGAGTTTGTGCAAAGTCACAACGATACGTCGCACTACTTTACGCGTCTGTGCCTCGCGTTTCACGGCCACCCTCGGCCCTTTCACATTTGCCATGCGCACAGCGCTCCGGTACCCGGCGGTCGATCGCAAGGCCTGCTCGGCAAGTGGATTGACAGGTGGCTGCTCGGTCAGGCTGATTTGCAATTAACCGCATCCGAAGAAATGCGTGATCACCGCCGTCGGTTATTGCGTTTTCCAGCCGATCGTTGCATCTATTTGCCGAACGCTATCGCGGTGCCACCGGTGGCCGCCGCCGACACCTCGCGCGAAACGGAACGTCTTGAGATTCTCCAGGTTGCAAACTTGCATTGGCCCAAGGGGCACGCGAATGCGATGCACATTGCTGGGCGGCTGAAGCGAGAGCAGGTCCCATTTACCTGGCGTGTCGTCGGACGAATACCTCAACCAGGCTCGCGTCATCGTCCCTACTTTGAGGAACTGCTGCACCTGATCGACCATTACCAGCTGGGTGACGCCATCTCGTTCGAGGGTGAACAGGATGACATTGAACCATTCCTCCGCGTCGCTCAGATCGGTGTGCTGACCTCGGATTCAGAGGCATTTCCCATCACCCTGCTGGAGTATATGGCCGCCGCCCTACCCGTGGTGGTCACTGACGTCGGACAAAACCGCGGGCTCATCGAGTCCGCCCAATGCGGTGCCGTCCATCCTCGAGAAGCGCACGAAGAATTCGCGCTATCACTGGCGCAACTCGCCGACGACAGCCAGTTACGAGTTGCATGGGGGCAGGCCGGTCGGCAGCACGTGCTCGAGCATTATGATTTACAGCGTGCCGCGGAGCAGCTGACGGCAATCTACACCCATCTGCGAGGACGGCAGTCCCAGAAACATGCTAGTTAGTCACCGTCATCAGTTCATTTACACGAAGACCAACAAGACGGCCGGTACGTCGGTGGAAGCATATTTCGAGCCGTATTGCCTGCCGGTCGCTGCCTCGACGAATATCACGCATGGCCGGGCGGCCTGGGTCGGAGAGGAAGGCATCGTGGGTTATCGCGGGCCATTTCATTACGGCCAACGATGGTACAACCACATGCCGGCGGAACGGATCCGTCAGAGATTGGGCGACGCTATTTGGAATGAGTACTTCAAGTTTTGCGTCATTCGCAATCCGTTTGACAAAATGGTTTCCCTCTTTTACCACCTCAAGAGTGGCTTTGAACGTGCGCGGGTGCAAGAGAGCGTGAAGAATAGCGTTAAGTACGTGATGGGAAAAAGGGGCACTGTTTATTGGCCGACATCAGGCGATGATGTCGAGCAATTTCGCCATTGGGTCCGCCATGGCGGCAGATTGATCGATCGCAACAAATACACGATTGGCGACGAGCCATGTTTGGACTTCTACATCAAGTACGAGCAACTGGCCCAGGATGTAAAAGCGGTTTGTGCGAGGCTGAATGTGCCTTTCGATCCCAGCCGGTTGCCGGTTTATAACTCGAAACGTCGGAAACAAAGCATTCCCATCGATGCCTTTTACGACCAGGCGACCAAGGATATCGTGCAGCGAGTCTATGAGTTTGAATTTCTGAATTTTGGCTATACCTTCCCTTCTCGACAAACCGATGCCACCGTGGTCGCGGACGAAGAATGAAGATCAGCATCATCACCGCCGTTTACAACAATGTTGCGACAATTGAGCAAACGATGCGTAGCGTCCAGGAACAGACGTACCCGCAGGTGGAGCACGTGATCGTCGACGGTCAATCGGCGGATGGAACCGTGGAGGTCGTTCAGCGCTGGTTGCGAGATCAGGACCAGTTTGTCAGTGAACCCGACGAAGGGATCTATGATGCCTTGAACAAGGGCGTCCGCATGTCGACAGGCGACGTGGTTGGCATCATCGGGGGCGATGACTTCTTGGCAGGACGCGAGGCGCTATCGCATGTCGCGGAGGCCTTCGACGAGACAGGCGTGGATGCCGTCTACGGGAACCTGGTTTACGTGCGGGGAGACTCGCGGCGCGTGCGACGGTTCTGGAAGAGTAGCGATTATCACCCCGGCGGTTTTTCGCGGGGCTGGGTTCCCCCACATCCCGCCTTTTTTTGTAGACGCGAACTGTTTGAGCGGTGGGGGTATTTTCGCCTGGACCTGCCTGTGGCGGCGGATTTCGAGTGGATGCTGCGGTTGATCGAGAAGCATCGTATTTCGCTCAAACACGTGAATCAGACCATTACCGTAATGCGATTGGGGGGCACCTCCAATCAGTTTGGCGGAATTGTCCGTGGCAACGCGAATATCGTGAAGGCCTTTCGCGTCAACGGACTGCATTTTCCCTGGCTCTACTTCTTGCGAAAGCCGCTACGTCGACTCCGTCAATATGGGCGGGCTTGGCTGATGGCGGAGGATTGCTGGCCGTGATTCTGGCATTTTCGCACGTGCCCAAGGCTGGGGGCACGACTCTCATCCATCAGCTTCGGTCGCACTTTGGCTGGCGTCATTTGGACGTCATCTATCGCGGCCGCCGCGCCGATTTGATCAAAGTCTACGAGCGTCAAGACCTGGAACGCGATCTCCGCATTTGCCCATTCCTGGCCAGTATCGCCGGGCACTCACTCACACCCGCCGAAGACTTTGGCCGTTACGAATCGCAGTTGAGCTGGTTTTCGTTCGTACGCGAGCCCAAATCGCGGAGTTTTTCCCAGTACCTGCAGGACCTCAAGCTGGAGGCGGTCTCGGAAGCGACGACATTTCGCCAGTGGTCCAATGAGAAACTGCTGGGCGGACGCAATCGGAACGCGCAAGTGAAGCAGTTCGCTGGAGTTGAATGTGCGGAAACCGCGATCGCCGTGATTGAGCAGAAAAAGATCTTCGTCGGTATTACGGAACAGTACGACGACTCGCTACGGCTGTGGTCGCAAGTCCGAGACATCCGCGGTTTGCCGATCGGCTATGAGTCGCCCCGGAATGTGCGATCCTCCTCCAATGCTCGGCGGGAGTTTGCGGCCCGCGAGCCGGATCTGGAGGCTCAGTTGGAGGAGCACAATCGTGAGGATCTCAAGCTGTACGACTATGTGGTCAACCAATGGTGGCCGCGGGCACTTTCGGCGGCTGGTGGTGAGGAGGCACTGGCCAAGGCCCCTTGGACGCAGGCCAACGGTTGGGTGCCGTGGCTCAAGCTGGGCGAAAATCGACTCTACCGCAACGCCATCTACAAGCCTTACGCTCGCTTCACGTCGAGGATATCGTCGTAGATGGCGACCAACCGCTGTCGGAAGCGGGCCGGGCTGAAATCGTCAGCCCGTTCGTAAGCATTCTGCTGCATCCGCTCCAACCCTGAGCGCCCATCGTTCAGCTCCAGGATGGCTCTTCGCAATCCCGTCACATCGCCCGGACGGCAGAGGATCCCCTGCTTTCCGTCCTCGATGACTTCCGGGATGGCGCCGACATCCGTCGTGATCACCGCGCAACCGGCGGCCATGGCTTCCAGGATGACGACCGGCATACCCTCGCCGTAAGACGGCAACACAAGGACATCCGCCGCTCAGCAAGATGTCGCTCTTGGCTTCTCCCGAGACATAACCATGCATCTTGATATTGTCTTCCATGCCCGCGGCCAACGCCTGAAATTCGGCTTCCAGTTCGGGATCGAGGAATCTGCCTCCCACATCCAGTTGCCAGTGGGGTCGTGGGATTCTCGCGGAGGGCAGCGAGCAAATCAAAAAAGCCCTTGCGGCGATCCAACGATCCCAAGAACAGCAGGCGCAAGGGCTGCCCGGGCGGTTTGGTCGGTCTCGTTTCTGGACGCCCAAGGTGGAAATTGGGCAGGACGTACATTCTCTCCTCGGGAATGCCGACGGCGGCCAGTTCTCGTTGGAGTCCGCCCCCCAGCAGAATCAGCTTGACCCGCCCCTGTCGCAAGCGATTCAGCGTTAACGTCCGGAGTAGTGCGGGGGAGGGGAGCGTCGCATCCAGTTGGGCGAAGTGAATGTGAAAGGCAAGCGGGCACTGGAGTCGCCGCGTCCACTGTTCCGAGAGCAGCAGGTCTTTGAGCAGCCCCATGCGAAACGAGCTATGCACGTGAATGAGGTCGACCGGTCGTTTCCGGCACCGTTCGAGGACCGTCTTGCGGAGTGCGAGTGCTCCCCAGACATTCCCCAAGTCGAAGCGGCCCTGCGTCTTATCGTGCCGATCCACGATGGCGCTGTTTTGATATTCCAGCTCGTAGCCTTGCGCACGAAAAAGGTCATCCCATTCCTGCATGGCCAAACCGATCGCCGTCGGGCCGCCGGGAAATCGGACTCTGGGCAGGGGAATGACTTGCAGTATCTTTCGCAACGCGTGTCTCCACTTCACCGGCTGATCATCCAGCCTCGTCAGCCTCGTTCACAGCCCCCAGGGGGGCTGCTGCCGCCTGGGAAGCCATCTAGCCGTGCCAGTGTGCGTAAGGCGGTCCGCGCTCGACCGCTGGTGAATTCCAGGCTGTTCAGGGGCTACCGGAACACGGCGGTCGCGAGAGTTGGAATTTTGCCGGTTTTCGTGGATAATTCAAGGTACCAGAACCGATGGCTGGCCCGCGACGTAGCATATTTGCATCCTTGGCTGCCACGTGTTGCCGATGGGCGACATGCGGTGTGCACTGATGGTCCCACGGATGTGGCGGGTGGGTGCCCCCGCCGTGGTCTGTCGCGGGAAACGATGCCACCGGCCTCACCGAAGGGGTTGGCTTGGGCCTGATCCCGGGGCTCTGGTCGTCGTAACCGTTACCATCAGGTCAAGAGGATCCGTCAGGACGTGCCCACGTCCGAATCATAAGGAATCACGGCCGATATCAGGGTTTCTGGTAGGCCATTTGCATCTCACGGCTCTCCACACCGTTTCCTGCACGCGTTAAAAGAAAAACCCATGCATCCTTCCGCTCTCACCAGCTCACATGCCGCCTTGTTGCCCGGTTATTCCCAGCCTTGGACCAGGAGGGAGAAAAACAACGTTCTGGGTTCGATCGCCTTTGTGGCCGTATTGGGCACGACGCTGTTCGACCTGAATGCCTTACTGCGAATGATAACCGACCGCAGCCAGGTGGCCTCGCCGATTCTGCTTATCTGCTGCATTACTTCCTTCATTGCCTTCCGTTTTCAATTCAAGCGCGCGTTGGGTATTTCCGGCATGTGGTTCGTCGGTGCCTACCTGTTCTTCATTTTCTTTGGATCGGTCGTCCGTCTGTTGAGTGATTTCGACCAAACAGAGATCTTTATCTTGACCTACTGGCTACGGATGCATCTCACATCGATTGTGATCCTCCTTGCCACGGCCTTGGGGGCTCGCTACTTCGCGCTGAGACATTCGCCGGAAAAAACGCTTTTTCTGGTGCTGGGGATCGGCATGCTGCAAGTGCTGGCCACGCTTTTCTCCAAACAGCTCGGCAGTACCGTTTTTGGGAGTTCGCTACACGCCAAGTACGACTCGCTGGGGCGGGCGACCGGCTTGTTGGGCAATCCCAACGCGACGGGAAATCTGATGGTGGCGGTCGCGGCGGTCGCGTTTGCCTGCATGGTAACGGGGAAATGGCGAATTCCCGTACTCGGCTGCCTCTTCGCGACGGCAGTGGCCTGCATCATGACCTTTTCCCGCTCATCGTGGATTGCCTTGTTTCTGCTCGGTGTGTCGCAGGTGTTTTACTCGCCGGTGGTTAGGAAAAAAGCGGCCTTCGTAGCCTCGGCCGCGGTGGCTGTGGGAATTGTGTGGTTCATTATGCATGGTGCCGAGCGTTTTCAACTGAACGAACGGCAGCAAAAACGCGTGACCAGTTTCTCCGACATTTACTCCGGCGAGTATGACGAACTCGATACGGGAAATCGGGCCGTGCAGGCGAGGATTGGTTTAGTGCAATGGGCCAAGAGTCCCCTGATTGGTCATGGCTTGGGCACTGGCAGCCGCATCGACACGGATTATGGGCTCACGCTCGGGCCGCATAATCACTTTATTCTGGTCCTTGTCGAGGCGGGCATCATCGGATTGATTCCGTATTTGATCTTCTTTGGCGTCGCGGTCTGGGCTTCGTGGAAGTGCACGTCAAAAGTCGTGCGAACCTTCGCGCTTGGTTACCTGCTGGCCTATTTGTGCCACAACTTGACCGGGCACAATGTGCCGACTCAGAACTACCATGCGGTTTTGCTGGGCGTCATGTTCGGATTGTTAGCGGCTGTCGCACTCATCGACAAGCAGCAGCGGCGGGCCCAACGGGCGAAGACGGCAGTCCGCCCGCAACCGCCGGTGCTGGCCGCCGTCTGAGCGGCCCGCGGCAACGGCTGATGGCGGTCGACGGCTGGCCCTGCGGTGGCGGGCTAGGCCGCATTTCTCACATGCGAAGAAGATCCAAGCCGCTGGAGGCTACGTGGATGCAAAACGAGAGTTTCGGTGCGGCGTGGCATGCCTTGCGGTTTCTCCGGTTGCCACAAGGCTCCGTCGAGCCGCAACTTGAGCCGCTGCGGATGCTGCGGCTTCCCGCCAACTCAAGAGTCGTGTGAGAAATTCCGGCTACTCGTCCTGCTCGTCCTCTTGCATGTGATGCTGCATGAACAGCCATGGGGACTCGGTTCGCCCGGCCCCGCCCGAGAGGCCCGTGGCGGACATCCCATTGCCCAGTGGGGCGTTCGGATTTTCCACCGCCGACTCGATTTCGGGCAAGCCTAGCGGTTGCAGGCGGAGAGCGCCTTCAAACGTGTGCTGCTCCAGGAATTCTTCCAGGTTGGTCCACCCGTCTCCATTGCCGTCCAGTTGGCTGTCCGCCGCGTTGTGGGCGTCGAGGTAATCGTGGGCATTCTCCCAATAGTCGGGAATGCCATCCCGATCGCTGTCGGTATGCACCGTATAGGCCGAGACGGGAGGCAAGCCGCCCACGTCGCTGGGCGAGTCAATGGTACTGCCGGTCTGTTCCACGACATCCGCCACGATCCGTTCGTCGATGGCATCACGCGTGGCGGAAGCCCCGGCCGACGCCAGAACGGAGTAATAGGCGTCTTCCGCCGACTCGATCGTAATGTCGGAAAAATCAAAGCGGGTATCCACAAACACGGCTTGGTCGTCAGGCAGGAACTGGATGACGCCATCGGGATTGTAGACGCCGTTCAGATCGGCATCGAGAATGTTCCCCGAAAAGTAAACCTGCGACGCGTCTTTGCCCCAGAAAACGATCGCCGGATCGAAGTGGCCGATCGACGGTCCGGCGATGTAGACATTGTTCTCGATGTTTCCCTGGCTTAACTCGGCACTCGCTTCGTGCCCCACCGACGTCGGCATCGATGCGGACCAGTCATAGATCACGTTGTTCACAATATCGAACGAGCTGCCTTCATTGATGCGCGGCATGCGAAAGCTGCCATGAGCGATCAAGTTATGATGAAACGAGATCGAACTGCGATTCGATAAGGCGGAATAACCGTGCGATCCCGAGGGGTGAATCGAGTGTTCCAGCGGTTCCGAGATAATACTCCATTGGATCGTGATATTCTCGACGTCGGACGTGTTAAAAACTTCATCAATTGACCAGGACAGCGACATGTGATCTAGCATAATGTCATGCGCATTGATAACCGTCAGTCCGTCATGCGTGCGAGGCACGCTGGGGTGAGCATCCCCTGGGCGAATGCGCAGGTAACGCATGATAATGTCATTTGTGTCCTGGATAATGACGGATTCGCCGGTAATGGTGATCCCATCGCCGGGTGCCGACTGGCCAGTAATGGTCAAATAAGGCCGGTTGATCAGCAACCGCGACTGCAGATCGATGACGCCACTGACTTCAAACACAATCGTTCTCGGGCCCGTCGCTGTATGAATGCCGTACCGTAATGATCCCTCGCCGTCGTCATTAAGATTCGTGACGATATAGACATCTCCCCCTCGGCCTCCCTGAGCATAGGCACCCATTCCCTCCGCGCCTGGAAACGCTAACTGGGCCATGGTGGCTGCCGCGCGATTCGCCCCCGGACAACGGGGCGATCAGCGCGAAGGAGGCCTCGGCCGCCGCCATATGCTCTGGTAGCAGGGCGGCGGGAGCCGCGTCGTAAAGCAATCGATTCTCAAGACTCAATACGTCCACCGACCTATGGACCTGGCGGGGGCAACGGACCGCCTGCAGTGCCTTCTGTACCCACGTTGTCGCGTTTGCCATTCCGGGGCACTCCGAGAGTTGATAGGGTAGTCTTCCAACAGAAAACATAGCTCACAACCCCCGAGGACGCTGCCGAGCGTGCCTCGTGCACGTGGGCAAGATGTGCGAAGTGCGGCTTATGACGGTTCGAACGGATATGCTTCAGTTACGGGCGTCCGGGGCTGAGGCTGGGCCAGGCCTGTCCGGCCTGAGGACTTCCCTTTCCGCCCAACGGGTCCCAGTTTATTCGCGTTGCTTCCTCGGATTCCGAAATTCACTGTCGCGCCCCGGACGGATGTGAGATGGATTGGCTCCCGCCCCAGTTCGAACCCGATCTCGTCTCGATCGTCATCGTGACTCATTGTCGAGCCCAGTTGCTCGCGGAGACCATGCAATCCGTCTTGTCGCAGACCTACCGCCCGTTGGAGGTAATTCTCGTGAGCGACGGTGACGACGCGGCGACAAGCAAGGTCGCGGAGAACCTCTCGCCGCCTGATGGCATGACCATCGAGTATCAAGTCCAACCGCCCAGTGGCGCTTGCCAGGCCAGAAATCGGGGAGCCCGGCTGACGCATGGCGAATACCTTGTCTTCATGGACGACGATGACCTGGCGGCAAGCGACTTCATTGCCAGTCGCATCCGTGTGGCGCGATCTTCGCAACCCAAGGCATTGTTGGTGTATGGTCCCTACCTGGAGTTTTATCAGGCGGCGGAAGGATACTACGTGAAGGAGCCCGCTTGGCGGCAGCCGGCTGCCGACGATGCCACACCGTGGCGGAGCTTCTTGATGGGCTGGAACTTGCTCCTGCAAGGTTGCTTGCTGCACCGCAGTCTCGTCAATCAAGTGGGCCCGTGGGATGAATCGCTCGCCAAATCACAGGACTTTGATTATAAGGTCCGCTTGCTGCACACGGATTGTCCCGTGGCCATGTCGGAAGCCGGTCGGGTATACTATCGCCGTCACCGTCAAGCCATCTCCCGTACCGACACGGCGCATCATGCGGAAAGCATCATGGTGGCCATGAGGAAATGCCGACAGTTTGCCGAGCGGAGATCGGACTATGAACAAGTCAAAGCTGGTTTAGCGGATCGCTTTTGGCATTTTGGCACGGCGCTCTTGCGGCGGGCACATGGGGCGGATGCGAGTCAGATGTTTCGCGAAGCCCTCGAGATTGACTCGGGCGTCCTGAAACGCCAGCGTCCCCTCGTGCGTTATCTGTACCGGATGGGAGCCATCGGGCTGTGGGGACAGTACCTTTATTGGCAACGAGGGCGAGGGCGACTGGCCATTGAATCCTCCCAAAATGGTCCGCGACAACAGCTCCCTGTGTCATAACCTGGCAGGGGGATTTAGTGAGCGAACGCAAGGGCGAACAGGGCGCGTTACAACCCTCTCACGGGGTAGGCTCGACGAGCCTCGCCGCCGCTTTTTGGTTCGTTTCATCAATCGGGGGCTGCGTATCGACTCCGGGCTTTTCGGCCACCAGAAAATAGCCCAATGGATATGTCTTGCCCGATGATCGCGAAAACGTTCGTCCCCTCGCCGTAGCCGTGAAACCGTTCGCCAGAGACTGAACTGCCATTGCGATCGTCGAGCCAATGACGGGGATCCTTACCGCTGCCTTGGCGAGCAGGTCGGCAAATTTCCGTAACGCGAAAGCGCATATCTCGGGACAGACGTGTGGCGGCGCTAGTTGAGTGGCTTTCCGAATCGCCCAATTGACGCCAAACGGAACCGATTTTTCGGTAATCGGCATGTCATGGTCGCTATGGTTGATGGAAGCGTAGGCGTGGCGCACGACAGGCCATGCTTTCTCCAGCCATTGTGGTGGGTCGGTCTCGAACCAGGGTTCGACCGGGCCGCCAAAAAACTCTGCTTGGGGGTACCGATTGATGGCGTCCCAATAGGCGGCCAACCAATCGGGCCGCACCAATACATCGTCATCTGTCCAGATGATCATCCTGCCTCTGGCCGCCTGCGTGCCAGTATTGAGCGCATGTGATTTTCCTGGTGTTGGCTCCAGACATTCGCGAATCGGCAATTGTCGCGCGAACTCCTGAATCACGTCGCTCGTGTTGTCCGTGCAGTTATTATTGACGACCAGGACTTCCCACGCCACGCCCTCCGGGATGATCAACTTCTGCATGCTTTGCAGCGTCTGACGCAACAACGCGGCTCGGTTCCACGTGCAGATGGCGACCGTCAAATCCAGCGGCGATGCGTTTGATTCGGAGTTCATGGAGATACCACGTTAAACAACGACTCGTGCCACGCGATGTTGCGCGTGACTGCCTGACGGTCCGGTACGCCCGGACTTCGACGTCGTGCTCGACCCACGATGGGGCAATGTTATCAATATAGCAGTCAGCGAACGAGCCGGTCTTGTGGGCACATTGATAGGGATACTTATGCAGGAATGATCAGAAGTCGATGAGCGGGCAATTCGTCCTCCGCCCCTCCGCCGACCGCTACCTTCGGTACTCATCGAATCTATGATACTACAAAGGCTGGTAGTATGCGTTTGCTTCATTGGCTTTTCGCCAGCCCGCCAATTAACCATGGCTCGCTTTGATGTCGACCGCGTTTTGAGTCCGCTCGCACCCGGAATGCTGTTACTGACTGCTACGATCCACATTCGTGTCATCGACGGTCATCAAACGCGCTGGGAATTCGTCGGGACCATCATCGTTGGCGCGAACCTAAGCGTCTTTCTGCATACGTACAAGTGCGTGGGACGATTGGATCAATCGCAGGGTACTCCGGCTCAGTCCGAGCAGAGCGCCGAGGCCGACAACGATTCCTTGTTTGCCATCTTCGATTACTTCCGGGATGGCTCCGACGCGGGAAGCCACCGCCGCGCACCTCCAAGCCATGACCTCCGAAATCACGACACGCATTCCCGAACCGTGCAAGGGGAGGACTCGGAGTAATTTTCGCAATGCGAGGTCTCTACCATCGCTGTCGAGAAAGGTCGCTTTTGTCGCCAAACTCGCAGGTGTCGAATGCGACCCTGTCGATGCCCGCCCTTCCGGGTTGGCGCCCAGGGCTGTTCATGGGCGTTGATTGGCCGCACGGCCCCTTACCTCCCTGTTGGGTCGCCAGCAAACGCGTAGCCCGCTCATTCATTCGTCGTCACCCTCGCTCCCGTAAGATCGGATTTTGTGCCAGCTTAAGGGGTGCTGACCGCGGACATCGTTTGCTTGCGGAGCGGATTGCGGTACCCTTGTTGCGGTCGCGATAGTTGGGGGCGTGACGATTCGCTACAAGACCCCCGCGCGAGATGCCGCGGGGCCCGCGGCGAGTAAGAACGGTAACGTATGCTTCCTGACTTCCTTGGCATCGGCGCGCAGCGGTGTGGCACGTCGTGGCTCGACGCACAGCTGCGGCGGCACCCCCAGGTGTACCTGCCCACGGCACGAAAAGAGATCCATTTCTTCGACAACGCTTACGACCGAGGCACCGAATGGTACGCGCGTTTCTTTCGCGACGCGCGACCCGAACAGAGGGCCCGGGGAGAGATTACCCCCAAGTACCTCTTCGTCCCCGCGTGCCGAGATCGCGTATATTCCGTGTTGGGGCCGGATACGAAGTTCCTGCTTCTACTCCGCAATCCCGTCGATCGGGCCTTTTCCCAATACACGGCCTTCTCGGTCACGGCCGGCCACCGTCCGGTCTCGTTCCAGGACTTTCTCAAAGCCAATCCCGACGCCATCGAGCGAGGGTACTATGCCCGACAACTCGCCCACTGGTGCGCGGTGTTTCCCAGGGAGTCCCTCCTGATCCTGATCCATGAAGAAATCCATGCGTCGCCCGACAGTCGGCAGGTCGCTCTCCGCAAGATCTGCGGGCACCTCGGGGTGGAACCCGATCTGCTCCCGGGTGAAGCGACCACCGGGATTGTGGGGGAGAGTCGGGGCCGTCCCCGCTTTCCCCGCGTCCTCCGTGCAACCGAGCGACTGAAGGACTGGTTGCGGCGGCGCGATCTGGAAGCGATCGTGAGGCTGGGCAAACGGCTGGGTGTCAAAGGCTGGTTTTTTCGCGGGGCAGGAGAGCTTCCCGTGCTCGCCGACCCGGAGCGGCGAGCGCTGCATGATGTCTTTAGCCAGGACATTGAGCAACTCGAAGATTGGCTTGGACGCGATCTCGGCGTGTGGACGGACCGAAATCGGGGGCTCCGGTGACCGCTTTTCAAAGCTCCGTTCTTGGTCGACACTGAGGCCCATGCATATTCTTTACCTGCAACAAGAATTGATCATGCCCGGTGCCCGCGGGAACGGTCGTTGCTGGGAAATGGCCAACCGCTGGACGCGGGCGGGGCACAAGGTCACGTTTGTCTCGTCGTTGAGCGGTACGCCGGAGAACCGCAACGAGGGATTGCGGCCAACTACCGGCCAGCATCAGACGATGGAGCGGGATGGCATTACGATCCACGTCGTTGACGTGGCCTTCTCACACATGATGTCGTTTCGGCGCCGCGTCTGGTCGTTTCTGCAATTCTACCAACGGGCGTTCCGTGTAGCGCAGCGACTCTCCGGGTTTGACGTTATCATCGCCTACACCGCGCCCCTCTCGGTGGCGGCACTGGGAGCCAAGCTGTCGCGGCTGCAAGGCAAACCGTTTTGTCTGGAAGTGGCCGACGTGTGGCCCGATGTTCCTATCGGGATGGGCATTATCAAGAACCGTCCGCTGATTGCCTGGCTTGACGCGCGCACCAACAGGATTTACGAGGCGGCCGCCAGGATTTTTCCCTACACCGAGGGCATGCGCGATCAGATCCTGTCACACGGCGATTTCGCCGAAAAAACGCACGTCCTCCACAACGGCGTGGATTGCGGGCGGGTCGAGTTTTTCGATCGGTCGGCGAACGAGCCGCCCATCAAGGTGCTCTACGCGGGCACCATTGGCAAAGCGAACGAACTCGCTCAACTGGTCCGAGCCATCCATCGAATCGAAGCCGGGGGGCGTACCGATCTGCAGTTTACGATTCTGGGCAAGGGAAACGACGAACGGCGGGTGGCGCAGAGGCGGAACGACTGCAGGTGAAGTCGCTGACATTTCTGCCTGCCGTCGGGCATGAAGAGGTGCCTCGCTTGCTGCAGTCGGCCGACATCGGCATCGGCTGTTTCGCACCCTACCCCGTTCTGGAGTCGAATGGGGCCACAAAATTTTTCGACTACCTGGCGAGCGGGTTGCCCATGGTGATCAACTACGAGGGCTGGCAAGCCGAATACTTGCGGCAATGGGAGTGCGGCCTGTTTTCGCCGATCGGCGATGAGGAGGCCTTCGCCCGCAACATACTCCGCTTGGCCGACGAGCCCGAGACGCGGGCCCGATTTGCCTGCCACGGGCGAACGCTGGCGGAAACGGTGTTCGATCGTCGGCAGCTTGCCAGCACCTACCTTGCGCGGCTCGAAGAGGTGGTGACGGACCATCAGCGAAAGTCGGCACTCGGCTGAATTGCGGGGCGTGCCAGGGACGCGGTCAAGCGGGCTCGACCGGAGTACCTGCGCGGCGGGCGAGGGTCGTGCGGCAGATCTCTACCAACCTCTCGGCCCAGACGCTGCCACGAAACAATTTCCCTTTCCGCAGGGCGCCCGCTGCCAGGCGGTGATACGTCTCGCGATCGGCATGCAGCATCTCGATGGCTTCTCGTAACTGACGGGTCGAGTGGGGTTCGATGAGCAGCCCGCACGAGGCATCAACCAGTTCGGGGATGTCTCGAAAGCGGGTCGTGATCACGGGTCTTCCTGCCTGGAACGACTTCGAGAATGACTCCCGGATATCCCTCGCCTTCCCAGTGCGTCGGCAGCAGCAGCGCGTCATACTCGCGCAATTTCTCGATGGCGGCTCCCGGGGCCAGCACGCCGCCGTAGTGGACGTGGTCGTAGCCCTGCAGGTCGACTTCGCTCATGCCGTCCAAGGGGCCGTAGATGTCGATCTCGATCTCGCTGGCGATGTCGCGCGAGGCAGCCAGGATCAGCGATATTCCCTTTGACGGCTTGACCCATCCCAGATAGATGAACCGCGAGCAACGATCGCGAGGCGGCGAGGGAGGTACGCCTGGATCAGGTCGGCTCGTCGGAAACCAGTCGACCTGTTTCACGCCGGCATCCCGCGCGGAACGCACCAGCCGCTCGGTCTGTGCCAGATAGCCATCGCACCGGCGAGTGGCCCATCGCTGCAGCCAGCCATTGGGCCCAGGAAAGTCTCGGAAGTCCTGGCCGCCGAACAGTCGCAAGATCACTGGTTTGCGATGGAGCCTGGCGACCAGCAGCACCCAGGGGACGAGGAGGGGAATGGCCAGCGGGCAGAGGTGGACGGTCACGATGTCGGCCTTGCCAATCGCCGCGCGGAGGCGGAGCAGCATGCGTCCGTATCTCCATGGCATCCACAGGCCGTGGCCTCGAATGCCCCCCGTATCGACGACCAGGGGCGTCACTCCCGGCTGCTGCCGCAGTTGATCGATCAGCAGCTGCAAAGAGACGGTCGTACCGCAAATCGGCGGCGGCAACGTGCCCACGACGGCGATCCGCAGGTTCTCCTTCCCTGCAGCCGGCTGGGAGTTCGTCGCGGCCGAGTCGGCCTTTCCCTCGGTCGCGGGCGGTCGCTGCGGATTCACGAGGTTAACGGGCCCGTTATTCCACGATGAGATCATCGGACAGATCGGCCGGCTTCTCATCGACGCGTGGCCGGGTAACGGCGTTCGAAGGCGAGTTGGCCGGTCCGTTTGATTCGACGGATGCTGCGTCGCCCTCCACCGGTTCGATATCGAACAAGACCTTGTTGTACAAGGGCAGCATCTCCTTGACGAAACGGTTGGCAACGCTGGCCGTGGTGGATGAGTCGCGTCCCGTGACGTTACAGATGATGTAGATTTTGAAGAGCGCTGGCTTGCCCGAGTAATACGTTTTGGCCCAAGCCGGGCCCACCCAGTTGCCATCGAACGAGTACGTCCAGAAGATACGCAGCTCTTGCGTATTCGATGGATTGGCGATGTCTTCCTTGCGAAATACGGCTGTCAGGAACTCGGGCTGAGATGGTAGCGACGGACCGCAGTCGATGGTGTACTTTTCGGGTGCGTTCTCCATTTTGTAGCCGGCGCCCTGGTAACACCAGTCGGGCGAGTGAATCGTAATGTGACGTCCCGTGCCGCTGACCACATAGACAGAGACGACTTCGCCCGTCTTTCGATCCTCAAATTGAGCGGACAGGTAAGCCGTGCAATTGGTGGCCTTGAATTCCTTATCCGCAATCTCTTGCTTCACACCTCGCCAATCCCCGAAGGCAACGGGAAGTTCGGGAATGCGTCGCGTGAAATCGTCCAGCAATTCGCTCTGTGCCGGCTGAAAACGGTCGGTAAACATTCCGTGCAGGTACGTGCCGACACCCAGGACGAGAAAGAGGACAATGGTAAGGGGAGCAAACTTTGCCATGATGCAATAGGCCTCAAGAAGCAGGTTCAGGAACGCGGCGGCCTTGAGGCCGCCGCGAGGTCTTCAGGTGAAATGTTGCATGCCGTCACGAACGCTCGCCACGGCTTGTAGATTCTCTAGCCCTGCGGAAGGGCAACCATATTGGTCCGCGATTCGGCGTGGACACCATTCACGACGGCTCCGATCACATGGACTCCCACGGATCGCAAGCGTCGAGTCGCCTCGTCGACCTTCGGGAGTCGACTAAAGTCACGGCGCGTGGAGATCACGGCACCGTCGACATGTTGACCGAAGATCAGGGCTTCCGGTCCCGTGAGGACGGGGCCCGCGTCGATCACGATGAAATCGAATTGGGACCTGAGGCGTTCCAGCGTGACGCCGGTAGCGGGGCCAGCCAACGCCTGGAAGGCGACCGTATCGCAACGACCTGAGGGTAGAATCCAAAGATTCTCGGCCGGAGTCGCCTGGACGACTTCTTCCAGCGGTGCCTGACCTCGCAGGACATCGCACAGCCCTCGATCACCGGGCAGTCCGAACACCACGTGCTGCTGCGGGTTGCGGACATCGCCGTCAATGAGGAGGGTCCGCCGTCCGCCACGAGCCAGGCTGACCGCCAGTTGGCTGGCAAGCGTCGATTTGCCCTCGTGCCCCAGGGCACTGGTGATGACGATCGAGTTGATCTTCTTGCCCCGGTTGCCGTAGTCGATGGCCGCGCGGATGCTGTCGATGCAATCCGCGACTTGGGCCTCCCGCGCGGGGCCGGACAACCAGCCGCCGCGTAGTGCCGGCAGCGAACCGATGACCGGTAACGTGGCCGTTTTCTCGATATCCTTGCCGCTGTTGAGTCGCTTCGAGAGGAAGTCCCAGGCCGATACACCGATCAGGCTGAGCAGGAACGTGGCCACCCACGCCGCCCCCACCTCGAGCTGCTTCAGTCGGATGCTACTGCGATCCGGAATAAGCGCCTTCTGAATCAAGGTGACTCTTTGGGGTGAGTTGATGTTCAGCGTCAACCTGTTGATTTCCTGCACCACGTCATTGTCTGACTCCTGGAGCATCTTCAGGTCGTTCCGCCGCGTGACCAGGTCCTCGGAAAAGCCCGTGAGGTCCTTTACTTTCTGTACTTGCTCCTCGAATTGCCTCTCCATTTCCTCCAGCTTCAAACTCGCGACTCTCTCTCTAGCCCGTAAAGTGGCCAACTGAGACGACTCGAGATTCTCATCCATGCCGTAGGATTTGGCGAGGCGATCGGTAAACCGCGGCACCAGTTCGCGTTTACGGCGATTCATGATCTCCTGGTACGAGCCAATTTCCCGCTGCATGCTGCTGACCATGGCCGAGTTTCCGCGAGCGACTCCGCCATACTCGCGCAATTGACGTTGCAAATTATCGACCGCAAGTTTCGCTTGATAGTACTCTTGATCTTTCTCCAGCATGTCGGCGATTTCGTATTCAGAGGGGCTGAAAACGCGCGACTGGCGAATGGCATTCAACACAACCAGTTCACCCTGGACCTTACTCAGTTCGTTGCGAGCATTGACACGCTCGCGATCGATGGCCCGCAGGGCGTCCATTTCGATTTGTTGATTCAAGACGGCCAGTTGCGAGTCCGACGTGCCAAACTCTTCGGCCAGGCTCTGGATCTTAGACGTTTGCTCCTGGATTTCCCGGGCGTTGTTTCGATGTTGTCGTCGCAAAATATCCAGGCGTTCGGTCAACTGATTGCGGTCGTTCTGTGCGACTTCGTCGATATAGGCTTGGACAACGGCATTGACGATCTTGATCGTGTCTTTGTCGTTGT
This sequence comes from uncultured Planctomycetaceae bacterium, assembly GCA_963700865.1. GTDB lineage: Bacteria > Planctomycetota > Planctomycetia > Pirellulales > Pirellulaceae > CAVOGJ01. The sequence continues at coordinate 118,467 of CAVOZC010000002.1, forward strand.
CGCCAGACATGCTGACGCGCAGAATTTCCGAGTTCCCCGGGTAGCCGACGTTCAGTTCCTTTTCCAGCAACGCCAGCGGTTTTGGCTCGGATTTGATCACGGACAAATTCTGAATCTCGGGTGGACGCAGGGCCGCGGAGAGGACATAGGGACTCTTCACCAGCGCGGCTTGCGTTTGCTTATAAACTTCGTATTGCCGCTGATCGTTGGTGTTCATCTTGTCCCGCAAGACTTGTTGCTGAGCCATACTGACGCGGAGCAAGGCCACGGCTTCCGAGTTGACGGGAATCAGGATCCATAGCAGGGCCGCGGCGATCGTCGCGATCAGAGAGCCGATCAGCGCGCCCGGCAGCCACTTCCGCCGCAGACTGTGGAGGAAAGCCAGTATGTCGACGCCTTCGTCGTCGGCATTGTCCAGCCACACCGGGGCCGGCGCATGATAAGCCGACGGCGTGGCGACCGCGCCCGACTGCATCGGCATCAAGGAGTTCTCGTTGGCGAGAGGGTCGGATGGGAAGCCAGCATCGTTCATAAAAAAACTCTCCCGTTCGAGGTATCAATCAATCCGTTGCTGAATGGCAAGAAGTGGAACAAATCAAGAGGTCGCCTAAGGAGCCTGTTTGGCTGGGAAGTTGCCCATCTGCAGGGGGGTGGCCTCCTGGGGCACATCGACAAACAATTTGCCCATCACGTAAATCTCCAAGTAGAGCAAACCGAGTGCCAAGGGCATCATGATCCACCCCGCGAGGTCGTGAAATATCTTGTCCGCCAGCTCCTGATTGACATTCATATTGTAGAGAAGTCCCGTCAACGTGATGCGAAACACATTCACGGCCAAGGCGATTGGCACGGCGCTGAGGACGATGATGGCTCGCTCCCACCACGTCTTTTCGGTGAACAAAAGCGCCATGGCGACGGCCAAGGCGGTGAAAATTGTCAACATCCGCAGCCCGCTGCACTGTTCGGCCACATTCAAAGGCTGGTCGCGGGTGGCCAACGTAATCAGGTTGCCCTCCCGGATCGAATCGACGCCCAAGGTCACCAGGACAAAATTGCTGCACATCGTGGCCATCCGCTGGAGCGGGTACATAATCTTCTCCTCCGCTAAGCGGGGGAGAGGATACATGAACAGCAAGAAACAGGCTGCCGGACCCGCCCACCTCAGGCAAGGCAGTCCGCCCACGATGAGGAAAATGCCCAGCACACAGGGGATAAAGGAAAAGTTGTCCGCCACGAAGATGACCGTGACGCCGCCCAGGACCCGCATCAGGGTCCCGGCCGCGATCAACCCCACGCCCAGCCATCGTTGCCACATCGGGACGTCCCGGAATGGCTCGCGACGGAGTGCCAACAGGGCAGCGGCGAAGACGGGGATCAGAAATCCATGGGAGTACTGTGCCTTGTACCAGGAATCCGAAATCCGCATAAACATGTCCCAGTAGACAACGATCAAGATCGTTAGCAAGATGCCGACAAGGGCCCAGCAAAGGTTTTGCTGCTGCTCGGGAAGGGTCTCATATTCGCGTTTCGCGTGGGTGTTTAAGTGCAGGGGCTGGTTCACCGCGTGGCCTCGGACTTCAGGAGTGTGCAACTGATAGAAATGCGACGATTTTCACTGTATCCGTGGTCAGAAACAGTGTCAAACGTTACACGGTGCCTGGCAGGGACGCGCCGCGTCCGACCGCCGCAAACCGCTTGCTGGGACTGGCAGCAGGCTCCACCGGCAGAGACGCCTGCCGGCGACGGTGGCTACGCTGTCAGTGGCCCCATGGTTCGCGACTAAAACTACAAGAATCGTGCCAATTCGGAAATCTTCACGTTTTTGCCGCTCGCTGGAGGAATTCCGCGCTGGTCCGCGGCAGACTGCAGCGAATCGGCCGCATGGTGTTGATTGGACGCAACGGCGGCAAAGGCGTACAATTAGTTTCAGGCAGCGTGAGGATTGTGCCGATTAGGAAAGAAGTACCGATCGAGCGGCGGCTGTCATCTATTTGCCGAAGGAGAACATCGTGGGTTCAAAGCGAATTATTTTAGCTATGGGAATTGGCCTGCTCGTCGTGTCTTCGGCGTTTGCCCAAAACAGTTCGTTGAACGCCCTCCAGCGAGGTCGCCAGACGACATCCCGGCAGATCCTGAATAATCCCACCGTCAGTCCCTACCTGCGGCTATTGCAGGGCGGCGGCAGCGGCGTGAACTCGGGCATTGGCGGCGTGAGCGCCATCTACCAAACACAGGTGCGACCGCAAATCGAAAACCGCCAGCAAATGGCACAGCAGCAGCAACAGATCCAGCAAGTTCAGTCCCAGCTGAATCAGGTCCGCAACCAGTACCGCCAACTGAGTACCGGCTATATGGCGACCGGACACCCGACACGCTACATGACCTATTCGCACTATTATCCCAGTTTGAGCCAATAGTCGCGGATAGCCGCCCGAACCTCGGGTTCCTCGACGGTACACAAGGGCAGTGCTTTGTGACAGCTTGATTCGAGAGTGCCCGAATTCGGCCCGGCCAGTGAAAGGACTCGTCCCAATAAGGACGTCCAAGGTCTGGCCACTTTGTCATAACCCACGTTTCACGAGCGTCGTTAAACCGTCAGCCAGAAGAAATCGCGGGGAAAAACCGCGATTCGTGGGAAGTGGCTACCGCGATTTCTGGCGGCGTACGCGCGTTCGCCGCCGAAGAATGCCGGTGCGTAACGACGCGTGGTACGATTTTAGCGGCATTCTTCTCTGGCTAACGGTTAAACCAAGAAAAAGGGTGGGTAATGACGAGGTCTGGCGACTTCGGCTACCGGAAACCCTAATTTCTAGCGGTCACATTGCACGGGGTCATTCTGCCGGATTTTCCGTCGGCAGCGACCCACGACCGTGCCATAATGGTACGGTTCTTTTTTTTAAGCTGGTTCGACATCCCCCGGATGTTGCCCAACGGCAACCTGTCCGTGGCCAGGAATCCCACCCATGTCCAAGACGGCACTCATTACTGGCATCACGGGGCAGGACGGAGCCTACCTCGCGGAATTTCTCTTGGAGAAGGGATACCAGGTCCATGGGATCAAACGACGGGCCTCGCTCTTCAACACCGACCGTATCGATCACCTCTACCAGGATCCGCACGAGAAAAACCTGCGGTTACAGCTCCATTACGGCGATCTGACCGACGCGACGAATCTCATCCGCGTCGTGCAGGAAACCCAGCCGGACGAAATTTATAACTTGGCGGCACAAAGCCACGTTCAGGTTTCGTTTGAGACGCCTGAGTACACGGCCAATGCGGATGCCCTCGGTACGCTGCGGATTCTCGAGGCCATCCGTATTCTCGGTCTGGAACGTAAGACAAAATTCTATCAGGCCTCGACCTCCGAGTTGTACGGAAAGGTCCAAGAGATTCCCCAGAAAGAAACCACCCCGTTTTACCCCCGATCGCCGTACGCCGTTGCGAAGTTGTATGCGTACTGGATCACGGTGAACTATCGGGAGGCGTATGGCATCTTTGGTTGTAATGGGATTCTCTTTAATCACGAATCGCCCTTGCGCGGCGAGACCTTCGTGACGCGGAAGATCACGCGGGCGCTCGCCCGCATCAAACTGGGTCTGCAGGAGTGCCTCTATCTGGGTAACCTCGACGCGCCTGCGCGACTGGGGACACGCACGGGATTACGTGGAAATGCAATGGCTGATGTTGCAGCAGGACGAGCCCGACGATTTTGTCATCGCTACGGGACGTCAGTATTCCGTGCGAGAGTTCGTCAACGCGGCAGCCAGGGAACTTGGCATCTCCATCGTCTGGCAAGGTGCCGGACCGGAGGAAGTCGGAATCCATGAAGCGACTGGCAAGCGGATCGTAGCGGTTGACCCTCGGTACTACCGTCCGACCGAGGTCGAAACGCTGCTCGGCGATCCGACCAAGGCTCGCGAAAAGCTGGGCTGGACCCCACAGACTTCGTTCGAGTCCCTGGTGGCGGAAATGGTGCAGGCCGATCTGGCGACCGCCGAGCGCGACGAACTTGTCAAACGGGAAGGCTACACGGTTTACGACTACAACGAGTAACCCGGGCTATGCGGCCCCTTCGGCCTAGCCGCCTGGTGGGCCGCCCGCACGGCGTCGATGACGCGCTGTTGATCGCCGGCCGTCATGGCCGAGCCGCTAGGCAGGTTCAGCCCCAAGGCGAAGATCCGTTCGGCGACCTCGCCCCCGCGGCAGCGGCAATCAGCAAACAACGGTTGCAGGTGCATCGGCTTCCAGACTCGACGGGATTCAATATTCTCCAGCTCCAGACGTTGCCGGACCGCCTCGCAATCCATGCCGAACGATTCGGGCTCGATTAACAGCGATGTGAGCCAGTAGTTGGGCGTTCCGTAGTCGGCGATCGGCATGAACGTCACGCCCGGGAGCTCTCCCAGTTCGGCTTGATACCTTTCAAAGATCGCCTTGCGGCGCACGACCCGATCATCAAGCACTTCCAGCTGCGCCAGTCCGATCGCGGCCAGCACGTTACTCAGACGATAGTTGTAGCCGTGGGTCGAATGCTGGTAATAGGGTGCGTCGTCGCGGGCTTGCGTCGCCAGGAAGCGAGCGCGCTCAATCAGGGACGCATCCGCGCTGCAGAGCATGCCGCCGCCGCTCGTGGTGATGATCTTGTTGCCGTTGAAGGAGAAGGTACTGCACCAGGCGGTCTGTCCCACAGGATGGCCGTGGTAGGTGCCTCCGAGGGCCTCGGCGGCATCCTCGATGACCGGGATATCGTATTGACTGGCAATCTCGTGGAGGGCCGCGATATCGGCGCTTTGCCCCAGGATATCCACGGCCACGATGGCCTTGGGCAACTTGCCGCGGGCGGCGCAGGCCGTCAGTTCGGCCTTGACGAGTTCCGGATTGAGATTCCAGGTGGCCGCATCGCTGTCGATAAAAACGGGCGTCGCGTGTTCGTAGAGGATCGGATTCGCCGAGGCGCAAAAGGTGAAGGTGCTGCACAGCACTTCATCGCCGGGCCGCAAGTGAAGCTGCCGAAGTGCCAGATGGATCGCGGCGGTTCCGCTGCCGACGGCCGCCGCATGGGGTACGCCGATCCGCTTGGCGAAGGCCTCCTCGAATTTCTGCAGGTGGGGTCCGACAGGAGCAATGTAATTCGTGTCGAATACCTCGGCGATGTATGCCTGTTCGCGTCCCGACATGTGGGGCGGGGAAAGGAAAAGTCGATCGTGGGGCATGGGTGGAATCGCAGGGATGGTGGGGCGGGAACGGGGCGGCAAACCGTCTTAGCGTAGCGAAAGTCGCTGCTGCGAAATAGACAAATTCAGCGGTTCTCGACTTCCGCCGCGAGACTCGGTCCGCTCCCTCGCGTCATTCGACGCGACGGGTGGTCTTGCCGGCCTCACTGAGCGCGATCGCCTTGACGCATTCAATCAGTCGCGGCCGCTGGAACGAGGGCAGGTCCTGACAGGCCGTGGTGATCGCCATCCGGACGTCGTCCTCACTGCTGCCTCGCCGAGGCACGACCTGGCAGGCGACCAATTGCCCGGCCAGGGACGAGGCGCGGCCAAGACGCGCACATCCGCAATCTGAGGCAGGCCACGCAGACGATTCTCGATCTCCAGCGGCTGGACCTTATTTCCCCCGACATTGATCATGTCGCCACGACGACCGGCGAAATAGACACGGTCTCCCTCGATCCGGACGAGGTCGCCAGTGGCAAACCAGCCCGACGGGTCAAAACGGTCGGCGGCCGGCAGCGCGCGATCGTAGGCCTCCATCGCGTGGGCGGGACGCACGAATAACTGGTTGTCTTCCACCTTCAGTTCCACCCCCTCGGCTGTTGGCTGCTCCAGTAACTGCGCGGGAAAACCGGCACGTCCATCGCTTACGGAAAAGCAGCGACCCAACTCGGTTGTGGCGTAAATGTGAATCATCCGCGCGGTAGGAAAGATGCCGTGCAAGGCATCGAGGATCTGTTGGTCAATCGCCTCGCCGCCGAGCGTGATCTGTTGCAGACGCACTTGCCGCAGTTGCTGCCGCTCGGCAAACAGGACCAGTCGTCGCCAATAGGAAGGGGTGGCCGAGGCGTGATCGACATGCCGCTGCCAGCATCAACTCCACCACTTCGTCGGGTGCCGCACCGCTCGCCGCGATGGCCAGGGTGCCGTGATTCAGCAGTGCCTGCAACATCACCTGCAAACCGGCGTAGAGGTGCAATCGATACGTGAGCAGCCACCGCTGCGGCTGGTCGGTGATGCGCACGGGTCGCGCCAGCGACTGCCAGGTGTGACGAGCCGCCTTGGGCTGACCCTCTGTGCCTGACGTTAAAATCGTGACCGCTGCGGTCGTCGGCTCGGGCCCCGCATCGCGAACGTCGCAGGGCAGCCATTGCCAGCTCGCCGCGGAGTCCTCCGTCGGGGCGCATCGCAACACAAACGCCAGTTTCAGTTGAACCGCCGCGTCCTTAACGGCATCGTGGGGCAGCTGATCGTCGAAAAGAAAGGCGGCCGCTTCGAGCTCGTCGAGGGCTGCCAACGCGGCGACGCCCTCCGCAGTGGGCGGCAGCAGCAGTCCGATCCGTTGCCGGCGGAGGGGAGCCAGTTGTTGGACCAGCCTCCGCGTGGCCTCCGCCAATTGGCCCCAGGTCGTACTTCCGGACGACGTGACCACTGCCGGGGCTTGTGGGTGAACGGCCGAGGTGATCGCTGTGTGCAACATCGTTCAGGGCACCTGGGCAGGGGGAGTGGCCGTCTCGGTCCGCGGTGGTTTCTCGACGGAAACTGGCCTCCACACCAGGTTCCGCAATTCGGCCGTCGTTTCGAAACTGCAAATTCCCAATGGTCGACTGAGTTCCACTTCGGCACGGACGCTGACGGGCCGCTTGCCCAGCTCGCAATCGACGATTCGATCGTCGTCGATCCAGGCCTCGAACAAGCCGGGGGTCACTCGCAGCCGCACGGTGTACCAGCGTCCCAGCTCGAACTTGCGATAGCGGGTCGTTTCATTTTCCGAGGCATCATACCCGGCGATGCAGGAGATACCGACGACACCACCTCCCCAGCCGCCAATGATCAGGCTGGCGTGCGCCTGCCGATAGGGGAAGGTCAGGCCACAGAAAAAGTCCGTCCCCGCGACGCGTCGCGCCTCGACCTGAAGCTCGTAATCACACGTGGGGAAGGGCGGGCGGGCGTCGCGCGTGATGCCCGTCAGGGGCCGGCCCATGGGGAGGATCAACCGTCCATCTTGAACCTCCACTGGCGCCTCGCCGCCGAACTTGGTCTGCTGCCAGCCGTTCAGGTCGTGGCCGTTCCAGAGGGGTCGCCATTCTAGCTGGTCGGCGGGATCCCGAGTCGACGCGCCACCTGACCGGGAGACGGCCGCACCTCCTGCGCCACGACGGGCGCACGGCTGCACAGCAGCAGCCCGATCATCAACAGACCCCAGAGCACCCGCCCGGTAAAGCCTTGCCCGCTGGCGCGGCAGGACGATCTGGTGGTCATGGCGCGCGGCATGGCGAGGGCGCCCTCATCTGGGACAGGAACACAAGCGATGGGACCGGGAGAGGGAGCTCGCGACATCAATAGTTGGGCGTGGGGGGGCGATAGCTGTCAAAGTCGATGGAGCGAAACCAGGCGATGGTCTTGGCGAGTCCTTCTTCCAAGGGGATCTTTGGTTCCCAGCCGAGATGCCGCTTTGCCAGATCGATGACCGGTCTGCGGCGCGTCGGATCGTCTTTCGGTAGCGGCAATTCGATCAATTTGGACTTTGATCCGGACAGACGCAGCGTCAACTCGGCCAATTGACGAATCGTAAATTCTCCCGGGTTGCCGATATTGACCGGACCGATGAAATCGTCGGGGCCGTTCATCATGCGAATCATGCCCTCGATCAAATCGTCGCGATAACAGAACGACCGCGTCTGCGAGCCGTCGCCGAAAAGCGTGATGTCCTCATCGTGCAGTGCCTGGCGGATGAAGTTGGAAACGACTCGACCGTCGAACGGGTGCATGCGGGGACCGTAGGTATTGAAAATGCGGACGATCCGCATGTTGACTTTGTTCATGCGATGGTAGTCCATGAACAGGGTCTCGGCGGCCCGTTTGCCCTCGTCGTAACAAGCGCGGCGCCGATCGGGTTGACACAGCCGCGATAGTCCTCGGGCTGCGGATGCACTTCCGGATCGCCATAGACTTCACTGGTCGAGGCCTGCAGGACTTTGGCATGACAACGCTTGGCCATGCCCAGCACATTGATGGCTCCCATCACCGATGTCTTCATCGTCTTGATCGGGTTGTACTGGTAGTGGCCCGGTGCCGCTGGGCAAGCCAGATTGTAGATCTCGTCCACCTCGAGAAAGATCGGTACGCGTAATGTCGTGCCGAATCAGTTCGAAGTTGGGACGATCCAGCAGGTGCGCGACATTGGCTTTCTGGCTGGTGAAGAAGTTGTCCAGGCAGATCACGTCGTGACCGTCAGCGACCAGTCGCTCGCAGAGATGCGAGCCGAGAAAGCCGGCCCCGCCGGTGACGAGAATGCGCTTGATCGTACTCACAGTTATTCGCTTTCAAGGATAAAGTTAAGTGGTTGCCGAATGCGGCCTGCCCGCCCCCGCGTCGCTGTCCCGCTTCAATCGGCCGCCGAGGATGTGGTTTCGGTCGTTTGCTGACAAAACCAGCGATAAGTTGCCGCGATCCCCTCCGCGAGTTCGATGGTGTGCCGCCAGCCGAGGGCGTGCAGGCGGGCCACGTCGAGCATCTTGCGCGGGGTCCCGTCGGGTTTCGCCGTATCGAACACGATGTTGGCCTGCGGACTGACGATGTCTCGCACCATTTCCGCGAGCTCACGGATGGTCAAATCCGTGCCCGTGCCCACGTTAATCGTCTGCGGATCGCTGTAGTTGCGGAGCAGAAACAGGCAGGCTTCCGCTAGGTCGTCGACGTGAAGAAACTCGCGACGCGGCGTCCCCGATCCCCAGACAATCACATCGTTTCCGTCCCGTTTGGCCTCGTGGAACTTTCGTATCAGGGCGGGCAAGACATGGGAACTGGTCAAATCAAAGTTGTCCCCGGGGCCGTAGAGATTGGTGGGCATGGCGGAAATAAAATCACAGCCGTACTGCTCGCGGTACGCCTGGCAGGAGAGGACGCCCGAGATCTTGGCGATCGCATAGGCATAGTTGGTTAGCTCCAAAGGGCCGGTAAGCAGGTAGTCCTCCCGGATCGGCTGCGGACAATCGCGGGGGTAGATGCACGAGCTGCCAAGATAAAGCAACTTGGTCACATCGTACTGCCAGGCGGCGCGAAGGACGGTCGCGTGGATCAGCAGGTTGTCGTACAGGAACTCAGCGGGCCGCGTCGAGTTGGCAATGATGCCACCCACGGTGCCCGCCACGTGGATGACAAATTCGGGACGGTGCGTTTCGAACCAGCGGTCGACGTCGGCCTGAGTGCGCAAGTCGAGGGTCTGCCGCGAGGCCGTTAAAATATTGGTAAAGCCGTGCTTCCGCAGGCAGCGAACCACGGCCGAGCCGACCAGTCCGCGGTGTCCGGTCACAAAGATTCTCGCTTGCAGGGGCATATCCATCATGTCTTAGACTTTCCATCAAACGCGAGCTTCGGCGGCCGGTTACCAACACGATGGTAGGAGAACTGGCAGTCGTTCACGCTACTTCTTTCCCAGCCGGCGTTGTGATTGAAAAAACTGGCTCAACAAGCCACCGCACTCTTCCGCCAGTAAGCCACCCACAAATTCGCATTGGTGGTTCAGTCGCATGTCGGAGAGGAGTCGATACAGGGATTCGACGGCACCCGCTTTCGGGTCGTGGGCCCCGAACACGACGCGGGGGATGCGGGCCTGGAGGATCGCTCCGGCGCACATCGGACATGGCTCCAGCGTAACGTAAAGCGTGCATTCATTCAGCCGCCAGCTGCCGAGCGATTCGGCCGCCTGGGTGATGGCAATCATTTCGGCGTGAGCCGTGGGATCGCGGAGCGCTTCCCGCTGATTATGAGCCGCCGCGATGATGTGCTCGCCCGCCGTGATAATGGCGCCAACCGGGACCTCGTTCTCGCGGGCGGCCTGGTTCGCCTCCGCGAGCGCCCGCAACATCATGGCTTGATCCATTAAGGTCCTCTTCGCCGATTTTCAGGAGCGGCGGTCCTGCCGGGGTCGGCAGGCACTGATAGCGGTGAAATCCGTGTTTCCCCTGCCCGCGGTGGGCGTGAATTGCTCTAGCGCCCAGGGGACCTCCCATGGTACTGTTTGGGGGCCCACAGGCAACGCAGGATAACCGCCGCTCGGAGCGTTCGGCGGCGATTTCCCCAAGAACCGTGTCCAGATGTCGGCCCCCGGGGTCGCATTTCCTCGTGGGAACGCAGGCAGGCGAAACCATGCGAATCACGATGTCCCTTCTTTTTTGCCCCCGGTTCCTCCGGTATCTGGTCTCCCTGCTTGCCATTACGCTTGCCCACGGTCCGTGCCAGGCCGTCGAGTTTCGCGTGAAATCCTCGGTCCACGTGGAAGGGCAGCAGGCCCCGCTTCACGAGAGCACCACCTATTTCCTCGGGAAAGACGTCTACGATCTCCCGCAAGACGCTGGGCGACAGTCGTTGTGGCTGGACCGCGACGCACAGATGGTCACCATCTACGATCCGCCACGAAACGCCGCCTGCCAGGTCTCGGTCGACGAGGCCTTTCGGACCGTGGCCGCGATCACCGTTCGTTCCGCCGAATTGCCCCCCTTCGTGCAGTTTGCCGCCCGGCCGGCCTTCAAGAAAGACTGGCAACCGGTGTCCGAAACCCTGCGACTCTCAGCCGAGCCCATGAGCTATGTCGTCGCCACGGTCAAGCCGGAGCAGGCAGAAGCGATCAGGGCTTATCGAGATTTTGCCGACTGGACCGCGCGTCTGAACGCGACTTGCGTCGGTGGTCTGCCGCCCGGGGCCCGGTTGGTCCTGAACGAGTCGTTGCTGGCGATCGAGCGCTTGCCAAGCCAGGTCGAATTGCACCGATCTGCCGGCGAACCCTCGTTAACCAGTCGGCATCAGTACACTTGGCGCATTGATCAAGATGCGCTCGCCGACATCGAACGTTTGCGCCAGCAAATCGCGTCGGCCACCCCCATCGATCTGGTGGCTCTCCGCGTGGCGAACGCCACGCCCCCAGCGTCGCCGCCGCATTAGACTCCACTCATGCAGGCCGGCGGCCGTCCTTGTGCCCCCTGGGGAACCGGTTGTGGCTGCAGGCCGCGGCGGCGGTTCTGGGTCGGTGCCGCACCCGCGCTGCGAGTCCGTCAAGACGGTCGGCTTATCGACAACCGGCGGATGCAAGGTCTAAAATGAGGGCTTGGTCGCGACCGCCGCGCCGTTTCCCGCCGTCTTCCAGGAGCGCTGATCCCCCATGGGCAGCATGCAAATAATTTCCCTGATATTGCCCCTGGTGATCGGGCTGGCCATCGGGTCGAACCTCCCGGCCACCGACATCCAGCTCGAGCGGGAGGGAGACGTGGTCCATGTGACCGTCGATGGCAAGCCGTTCACCGACTATCTTGCCAACTCGGGACGCAATCCGGCCTTGTGGCCCGTGATCGGCCCGACAGGCGTCGAAATGACGCGTGCTTATCCCTTTCGCGTCGATGTGCCGGGAGAAAAGACCGACCATCCCCATCATCGCTCGCTCTGGTTTTCTCACGGGGATGTCGACGGCGTCAATTACTGGAACGAACCGAGCGAAGATTTTCAGCAGTCACGCGGGTTTGGCCGAATCGTACATCGTGAGTTTCTCAAGATTCAGTCCGGTGACGAGCCGCTGCTGATGACCCGCAATGAGTGGCTGAATTCGCGCGATGAAAAACAACTGACCGATTACCGCACCGTCGCTTTCGGGGCCGATGACAAGTGCCGCTGGATTGACTTCGATATCCGCCTGGTCAACGACGGAACCGAACCAGTGAAGATCGGCGACACCAAAGAAGGTACGTTCGCCGTGCGGGTCGCCGGTTGGTTGAGAGGCGATGCGGGCGGTACCATCGTGAACAACGCCGGCGTCACCGATAAGGACACGTGGGGTAAGGCGGCCTCATGGGTCGATTACCACGGTGAGCATGAAGGCCAACGCCTGGGGATCGCCATCCTTAACCATCCGAGCAGCTTCCGATTTCCCACCTTCTGGCACGTCCGCACATACGGGCTGTTTGCCGCCAACGTGTTCGGGCTGCATAACTTTAAGAACTCGGAAGACGAGGATGGGTCGTACGTTATCCAGCCGGGTGAATCGCTGATATTCTGCTACCGCGTGCTGCTGCACCAAGGCGACGAGCAAGAAGGGCGTGTTCCCGAGCTGTTCGTCGACTACGCGAAAGTCGACAAAACGCTGGAAACGGAAAAGGAATTTACGAAACTCCTCTCCGAACCCACCGTCGATACCCCCTGATCCGAGCGCGGCGAGCCTGGGCAACGGCCCGTTGTCCATGAAGATTTGACATTCTTCTTTAGGACAAAGTCCCGCAGCCGCGGATTTTGTGTGCCGGATCTTGCCGCGTGCGCGCCTGAAGACGTCCGCTACGGTTGCAGCGGTAACCCCTAAGGTCTCCGCAAAAGTTTGATTCGCATGTATTTTATCTAGAATATCCAGCTAACCCAGGCTCGCAGGTTGGTCGATATTCTTAGTGTTCCCGGGGAGTTTGACATGCCACGCGAACTGCCCGATTCCGAGGCCGGCAAGAAGGAGAAATTACCCCGCATGTTGGCGAATGACGAATGCATCGACAGCCTCGAATCGCTACGTGATTACGTCTATTCGAAGTTGTGCGAATGCGATCAGTTGGAGCCCGGCGTTTTCATGATGACGGAACACATTTTGGCTCGTGGAGAGGAACCGTGCGGCATCCACTTTTGCATCCACGGACCACGCAGTGTGAAGTACACCGCCATTTGGGAAACGGATCGAAACTCCATTCTGTTTTACGGACCGACCGGCGAACGATATCACAAGACGCAACTTAAAGAAGCACCGCAACTCGCCAGGGCGACGGGAGCTTAAGCACGCAGCGACTGGATATGGAGAGATCGTTCGTCGGAGAGAGAGCCACGGTGACGAGGCAAACCGTCACGCTGAGGAAGAGTTTTGCGGCATCATTATTTTTAAACGTGATTGTTCGGAACGGCTTCCGACAATCTCGATAACACGCTTTTTTAGCGGTTTCATATACACGGAGGTTAAGGCATGTTGGTACTATCTCGGAAACAGACCGAGCGGATAAAGCTTGGTGATTCCATCGTGGTCACAGTCGTTCGCGTATCGGGTGACAAGGTGCGGCTCGGCATCGAAGCTCCGCCCGATGTGCTTGTCCTGAGAGATGAGTTGGACACCGAGGTGACGACCGAGCGAAAGGCTGCCTGACCCTCCCTTTCCCGGTGGGGATGTGCGGCTGGGCACATTCCCCGGTCCACCGGCTGGCATTCCCCCGTGCCGGCGACCGCAGAGGCTCAGCCTGCGACGGTGGTTCCCCTCAGCGTCCCGGGACGAACGCCCGCTCACGATCACGTGAGCGGGCTTTTTTTGTGCGCGAATCGTCCACGCGATCGGCCACTTGCCTGGAAGTCGCCGGGGGGCTTGTTTAAGATGGGGGGCAGGGGGAATCTTCGTCGCCCCACGCCCGCCCCGCCCTCCAGCCGTTCGCACCCACCTTTTCTGGAGTTGCCGCCATGAGTTGCCCTGGCCTTCGGCTCGGTCGTCGCAATGTTCTCCGCACCGGTGTTGCCGGCGGGCTCGGTTTGGGCTTGGCAGACCTGTTGTTCCTGCGGCGTTCGTTGGGTGATGAGACACCGGTGGCGGCTCGTGCCCAGAGCGTGATTCACATCTTCTTGCCAGGCGGAGTGGCACACCAGGAAACGTTCGACCCCAAACCGTACGCGCCGCTGGAATATCGTGGCGACCTGGGGGTCGTGAAGACAAAGACGGGTGAGCATTTTTCCGCGGGGCTTCCCCAGCTGGCGGCCATTGCCGACAAGTTCACCGTCATCCGCTCGATGACCCATACGGACGCGGCGCATGAACGGGGCGTCGAGCACATGTTTACCGGGTATCCGCCGAGCCCGGCCATCAGCTATCCGAGCATCGGCAGTGTGGTCAGCCATGAGCTGGGCCCGCGTAATCATTTGCCGCCCTATGTATGCGTTCCGGACCAGCCCAACCCGTTCGCGGGCAGCGGCTATCTCAGTTCGGCGTACGCACCCTTCAGTCTTGGCGCCGACCCGGCGCGCGGTGACTTTCGCGTTCGGGACCTCAATTTACCATCGGGTGTGACTCCCGAGCGGTTCGCGCGGCGCCGTGAAGCGCTGGCCGCGATCAACGAGGGTTATGGATTGACCAGTACGGCTGACAATGTGGTCGCGATGAATGCGTTTTACGAGTGCGCGTATAGTCTTCTGGATTCGGTCGAGGCCCGCGAGGCATTTCAGCTTGCCGCGGAATCAAAGGAGATGCGAGATCGTTACGGCCGAAATGCCGCTGGCCAGCGGATGCTGATGGCGCGTTGACTGGTGCAGGCGGGTGTCCGACTGGTGACCTTAACGCATGGCGCCTGGGATATGCACAACCGGATCACGCCAAGCATGAGACGACTGCTGCCTGAACTCGATCGGGCGCTGACAGCCCTCATCAGCGACCTCGATGCCTCGGGGTTGTTGGACGAGACGCTGGTGATGGTGACCTCCGAGTTTGGCCGCACACCCAAGCTCAATCAAACGGCGGGTCGCGATCATTGGCCCCGCGTCTTCAGCGTCCTGCTGGCGGGTGGAGGTGTGCACCGCGGTCTGACGCATGGTGCGTCCAATGCAACGGCGGCGGAACCAGAATCGGATCCGGTCTCGCCCGCGGACCTGGCCGCCACCGTGTACCATCAACTTGGAATCGATCCGGAACACGAATTGATGTCCGCCGGCAATCGACCCATCGAGATTGTGAAGGGCGGACACATTCTGCAGGAAATTCTCGCGTGAAGTGCCGAGGACTGTCGATCGGGGCTATCTTGCTGGCTGGCCTGCTCTCCACACCGCTGAAGGCGGACCCGCGCATCGACAACTTACGCCCCCACGCTATCCAGCGGGGCACGACGGCGACCATCCATTTTTACGGCATCCAACTTCTCGATCCCCAAGACGTTCTCTTTTCCGATCCCGGTTTGCAGGTGATCGAGCTCTCCGCCTACAGCGATCGACACATCGCGGTCCTGGTGCGAGCCGATACCGATTGTCGGTTGGGTCCGACCACGTTTCGCGTCTGTACCGGTCGCGGTATTTCGAATCTGCGGGCCATGTCGGTGTCCGCCTTGCCGATCGTCGAGGAACACGAACCCAATAACGGGATCGAACAGGCCGAACTGGTTCGTCTGCCCTGCACCTATCATGGCCGCATTCAAAGCGAAGACGTGGAATCTATTGCCGTCGACCTGACGGTTGGCGAACGCCTGGCGGTCGAGGTGGAGGGGGTACGCATCGGCCGCGAATTCATCGATCCGCGGCTCACGATTCTGGATCCCGATGGCATGGAGATGGTGACCGTCGACGACACCATGCTGGCACGGCAGGATCCGTTTGCAGTGCTGACCGCTCAAAAAACGGGCCGTCACGTGATTCAGGTGCGGGATGCCCGCTTTGGCGGCAATGATCTGTACCTGTACCTGTTGCATGTGGGTCACTTTCCCCGCCCGGCGTACGCCTGGCCCCCGGGCGGGCGTCCTGGTGAGACGCTCGAAGTGACGTGGCAGGGTCTGGGGCAACCGCCTTGGCAGCAGCGGGTGACGCTTCCCGCCACGGAATCGCCCCGTCACACGGCCGCTTTCGAATGGCAGTTGTGGCCAGAAAACGAGTCCGGGGTAGCACCCACCGGGGTCGGCATCCGCGTCGTGGACCTGCCGGCCACGGAAGAGGTGGAACCGAACAATCGCCCGCCGCAGGCCGTCGCCATGGTGGTCCCGGGGGTGGCGCGGGGGGTCATCGCCGGGATGGGTGACCAGGATTTCTTCACGTTTCCGGCGCGGAAAGGCCAGCCCTTGGAGATCGAGGTCTTCGCTCGTCGTACGTTGCGTTCCCGTCTCGATCCCTGGCTGCAAATTCGCGACGCCCAAGGGAAGCAGGTGGCCGCCAACGATGACAATGCTGGACCAGATAGCTTCATCGACTTTAATCCTCCGGCGGATGGAGACTATCGGCTGCTCATCCGCGATCACCTCAAGCAAGGGGGGCCTGAGTATGTTTATCAGATCGAGATCACGCCGCGCACACCCGAGCTGGTGCTGCGGACTCCGGATCGAGTCCCCTATGTCTCTTCGCCGTTCTCTTTGTCCCGCGGCGGTCGCATGGCCGTGTTGCTGATCGCCACGCGGCGACATTTTGGCGAGTCGATTCGACTGGCCAGCGACGCGTTGCCACCCGGCGTCACGGTCGAGATGCCGGAGATTCCGGCAGGACGCGATCGAGGACCGATCGTGTTTCATGTGTCGCCCGACGCTCCGCGGGGAGGTGCCCTGGTCTCCTTGCGCGGTACGGCGACAATTGGGGAGCGGGAGGTGGCGGGCCATTTTCAGCAACGAACCATGCTCGTGCGGGGCGCCAACAACCGTGATATGTGGGGGCACGACGCGGACCGCCTTGCCGTGGCGGTGACCGACGAGTCGCCATTCTCCCTGGAAATCATTCAGCCCCAGGTGCCGCTGGTTCGCAATGGATCGATGGGTCTTAAGCTCGTCGCCACACGCCGCGAGGGGTTCGCGGGCCCCATCACGGCTCGCATGATCTACAATCCACCGGGCGTCTACAGTCGCGGATCCGTTACCATTCCCGCGGACAAGCAAGAGGCGGTGCTGCCCTTGACGGCCAATAATGGGGCCACTCCGCTCACATCTCCCATCGTCGTCACGGCCACCGCCAACCACGAGGGTGCGCCGTTTGAAGTCTCCAGCCAGTTGGCCCAGTTGACGGTCGAGCCTTCCTACTTCAACGTCACCTTTGAAAAGGCGAACGTGGAACAAGGTGGGCAGACCGAGATGGTTGTCAAGCTCGAACGCACGAGAGAAATCCCTGGGCCGACGACGGCGGAGCTGGTGGGATTGCCGGCCGGCACTTCTGCCGCGCTGCAAACGGTCGCGGAGGATGCGCGGAAGCTGACCTTTGTCATCCGCGCGGACGAGAAAGCGCGTGTCGGGCGCTTCGCCACGGTCCTTTGTCGACTGGTGATCACGCACAACGGGGAAGCCATCACACATATCCTGGGGACCGGCCAACTTCGCGTCGACAAGCCTCTCGCACCTCATCCTAAGCAGACATAACGCAAGCACGGAGACCAGCCGCGATGAACTACGGGATGTTGACGATAGGGGCCTGGTTGATCACGGTTGCAGGTGCCTCGCCCACCCCTCCTCCTGCACCTCCGCGGCTGGACGTCTATCCGCCCGCGATTCATCTGAGTTCGGCGGACGATCAGCAGCGCATCGTAGCGGTACTCACCGATGCCACCGGGGTTACCCGCGATGTGACGGCGGACCTGGCATTCGCTCCGACCGAACGGCAAGTCGTGACGATCCGCGGTGCGACGTTATCGCCGGCCTGTGCCGAGGGTGCGACGCGGATGATCATTCGCTGGCAGGACCAACAAGTCGCTCTGCCGGTCGTCGTGCGGGACGGCCAGCACCTGCCGCCGGTCAGCTTCACCAAGGACGTGCTCCCCACACTCACGAAAGCCGGCTGCAATACGGGTACCTGCCACGGTTCGTCCCGCGGCAAAGATGGTTTTCGGCTGTCGTTGTTCGGTTTCGACCCGGACGGAGATTATCACCGGATCACGCGTGAATTGGCGGCGCGGCGGATTAATCTGGCCATCCCCGCTGAAAGTCTGCTCTTGCAAAAGGCCGTGGGGGCAGTCACGCACACGGGGGGAAACGCTTCGAAGTGGACTCGCCTCTCTATCAGACCGTTCAGGCGTGGCTGGCACAGGGCGGCGCTCCCAGACGGAACCGACGTGCCCCGTG
This sequence comes from uncultured Planctomycetaceae bacterium, assembly GCA_963700865.1. GTDB lineage: Bacteria > Planctomycetota > Planctomycetia > Pirellulales > Pirellulaceae > CAVOGJ01. Next base: position 136,471 of record CAVOZC010000002.1, read on the forward strand.
TCGAACGCCTCGAACTCTATCCTCCCGAGGTGGTGGTCGAGGGGAGCGGACAGGGGCAGGCCCTGCTCGTCATGGCCCATTACACCGATGGTACCGATCGCGATGTGACGGGGCTCGCCGTGTTTCGCAGCAGCGATGAGAGCGTGGCGGGCCTCAAGGCTGGGCAGGTTGTCGCGGGGGCACGGGGCGAATCGTTCGTCACGGCGCGCTATGAAACGCACACCGTGGGCGTGCCCATCCTGGTGCTGCCCGAGCAAAGCGAGTTGCCGCCGGCCGCGGCCTCGCGAAATTTCGTGGACGAGCTGGTCGGTGAAAAATTGCGAAAACTGCGTATTCCGGCCAGTCCTCTCTGTGACGATGAGCAATTCCTGCGGCGTTTGTCCGTGGATGTCATTGGGCAGCTGCCGACGGAAGAGGCCTTCACGGAGTTCATGGCCGATCAATCGCCCGACAAGCGGTCCGCCTGGATCGATCGTCTCTTGTCGCGCGAGGAGTTTGCCGACGTGTGGGCCGCCAAATGGGGTGACTTGTTGATGATTCGACAGATCCCCAACATCATGAGTGAAAAAGCGGTGCAGACGTACGCACACTGGCTGCGTGAACAAATCGTGGCTGGGAAGCCATTCGATCAGATCGTCAGCGAACTTCTCACATCGACCGGTCGCACCTTTGAAGAGCCCGCGGCGAATTTTTACGCACTCGAACCCAACAAGCTGAAGGTGGCGGAGAACGTGGCCCAGGTCTTCCTGGGAATTCGCACCCAATGCGCACAATGCCACAACCATCCGTTTGACCGCTGGACGATGGACGACTACTACGGTTTTGCGGCCTTCTTCGCGCGGATTGGTCGCAAGCCGCATGAAGACTACCGCCAATGGATTATCTTTCCCGGCGGTGGTGAGACGCGGCACCCGATCACCATGCAGGTGGTGCCGCCGAAGCTACTGGGCGGAGAGAGTCCCGCAATCGCCAATGGCGAGGATCGGCGGGTGTCTGTGGCTCGCTGGATCACGTCCCCCGACAATCCCTACTTTTCTCGCGCGGTGGCGAATCGCATTTGGGAGCATTTTCTCGGCCGCGGCATCATCGATCCCGTCGACGACATACGCGTCAGTAATCCGCCCAGCAATCAGCGTCTGCTCGACGCTCTTTCCGAGAAGCTGGTCGAGTACGACTATGATTTTCGCAAACTGTCGCGTGATATTTTGACGTCGGCGACGTACCAGCGATCGAGTACCCCCCTGCCCCAGAATCAGCACGACCACCGTAATTTTGCCCAAGCCGCGGTGCGGCGTATCCCGGCGACCAGCCTGATCGACTGCATCAGCCAGGTCACCGCGGTGCCCACAAAATATCCGCGGCAACCGCTCGGTAGCCGTGCGGTGGAGAGCCCGGATGATGTTCCTGGCAATTACTTTCTCAAGACCTTTGGTCGCGCCAGTCGCGCGTCGGCTTCGCCTGCGAGACGAATTCGACCCCAACCCTCTCCCAGGCCTTGCACTTGCTCAATGGCGATACGATTCACCAGAAAGTCGTCAAAGGACAAGTAATCTCGGGCATGCTGGCTGCGGGAAAAGGGCCCGCCGAGATTCTCAACACGATATACGTCCGCAGCCTGACTCGCCTGCCTACGACCGAAGAACGACAGCGTTTGCTGGACTCGGTCCGTGACGATCATCTCCAGGAAGACTTGGAAGATATCTTCTGGGCCATTCTTAATTCTCGTGAATTTCTCTTCCTGCATTGAGCGTGTGCATCATGCCCCACCACGAAACGGTAAGCCCTTTTGTCGCTTTCCGCCCCGCGTCATCGCCGCGAATGTGGCTGATGAGCCTCGTAACGCTCCTCATCCTGTCGCCAGTCGCGGCCGAGGAGTCGGCAATTTCGTACGACGCGGAGATCAAGCCGATTTTTCGCGACCACTGTTTGGGTTGCCACAACGGGCAGGCGAGAAAGGGAGACCTGGCACTCGACAGCTATGCCGGCACGATGGAGGGCGGCGCTAGCGGCGAGGTGGTCTATGCGGGCGATTCCGCCAGCTCCCGCCTCTGGCTGCTGGCCAGCCACGAGGAAGAACCGGTGATGCCTCCGAACGGAGACCGGATCGACGAATCCAAGCTGGCGCTGATCCGCCGCTGGATTGAGGAAGGCGCCGCGGAACGCGCCGGGACAGCGACAGAAACCCAAACCCACGGGCCTGCCCTTCAAACTGGCCCCGCTGGAGGCCGGCAAGCCATCACCCCTGCCCGAGGCTGTGTGTCGACAACCCGTTCTCAGCACGGATCGAGCCGCCGCCGTCACGGCGCTTGCCACCAGCCCCGGGGCTCCCTGATCGCCCTGGGAGGACAACGGCAAGCATTGCTGTACCAAACCAAGACAGCCGAACTGTGTGGTGTCGTTCCTTACCCCGAAGGCACACCCCAAAGTCTGCGGTTCAGTCGCGATGGCAGTTTGCTACTGGTCGCGGGCGGCCGCGGTGCGCACTCGGGCTGCGCCGCGCTCTACGACGTGCGCTCCGGTACGCGGCTGGCCAGGCTCGGTGATGAACTTGATGCCATCCTGACGGCCGATGTCGACGCGTCGGTGACACGCGTCGCCATTGGCGGCACGGACCGCCGCGTGAAACTCATTGCGACCGCGACAGGTGAGATCGACTTCGAGATCGACAAACATACCGATTGGGTGACGGCCGTGGAATTCAGTCCCGATGGCCGCTGGTTGGCCACGGCCGATCGCGCCGGAGCGCTGGTGCTGTGGGAGGCGGCCACTGCCCGCGAATATGCCGTACTGGAGGGACATCAGATGGCAATCACCGCGATCAGTTGGCGACGGGACGGGCAGGTGCTGGCCACGAGCGGCGAGGACGGCAACGTGCGGATCTGGGACCCTGAAAAGGTCAAGCCGGTCCGTTCGTGGGCGGCACATCCGGGTGGAGCGACGAGCGTGCAGTTTGCCACCGACGGTTCGCTGGTGTCTGGCGGACGAGATCGACAGGCCAAGCACTGGGACGCGGCGGGCAAGTTGCTGAAGGCCTTTCCACCCACGGGCGATATCATTCTCAGTGTGGGCATCACGAGTGATGGGCAGCGGGTCTTTGCCGGAGACTGGTTGGGGAACGTGACTGGCTGGCCCATCGCCGCCGACGAACCAGCCGCCACGCTGGCAGCTAATCCGCCGACCCTTGAGGAACGATTGGCGGCAGCCCAAACGCAGGTGGCGGCGGCGGAGCGGCAGGTGGCGGCGGGTCGCGAGGCTTGCTTTGCTGCCGAATCCAACGTCCATCATCAACAGCAGGCCTGGGCCGCCGCCGTCGCCCAATTCGCGGCGCTACAAGCGCGGATGGCGGCCGCTGCCCAGGAGATCGCCGAGTTGAGTCAATGGATGCAGTCGCTGCCTCCAGGCACGGATCCCACCGAACGTGCGTCGTCCCTCAAGCAATCGCTCACGGATGTCGCCTCGGCCAGTGTCGAGTTGCAGACCCAGATTGCCGACACGCTGACTGCATGCCAGCAGGCGCGGAACGAACTGGAAAAGCAAACCGCGGTCTGGAAGCGAGCGCAGGCCAGGCTGGCCGACTCGCAGCTGCGTGTGGCGGGCCTGACTGAAGAACTGCAGGCCTTTTCGACGGCTGGCCAGCGATGGCAGGACGAACTGACGCAGGCCAATGCCGCGTTGGCTGACCTGAATCGACGTCTGGTGGACGTCAGGCAGCGTCTGGCAGGGGTGGCCGAGTCGCTGGCTGAGCCGCGGGTCCACGGTGATTCGCCGGTCGCAGCGGAGAGCGAAACGACGACGTCGGCGGCGAGCGATGAGGAGCACGCTGTTTTGGCCGCCGAGCTGTCGGACCTGGAGCAGCAGTGGATCGAGGCGGAAAACGCCGCCGTCACCGCTCGCGAACGGTTCGACTTCTTTCAAGCTGCCTACGGCACCCGGTAGCGCCGTAACGTGGCCGTCCCGGCCGCGACCATGAAGGCCTATGTGAGCGAGTGCCGACAGAATCGCCGGACGGCTTCGCGATTGGAGGGAAAGGCGAGCCTCTCCAGATCGAACGTGGCCAGATCGACGAAGGCGTGGCTGGCGACTTCGCCCGGCTGACGGCGCAGAGCATCCCAGGCTTCGATGTGTGCGACGAAGAAGAGGTCGATCACCTGGTAGCGAATGCCCTCAAAGGCATACTCGTTGGGAATCGTGCAGAGGTAATCGAGCGCCGTGACCGTCAGGTTGACCTCTTCGTGGATCTCCCGCCGCAAGCCGTCTTCGACCGTCTCGCCGATGTCGAGAAAGCCTCCAGGGATACTGAGCCGCCCCTGGTGGGGTTCGCGAGCTCGCTCCAGGACGAGCATTTGGTTCGCCCTGTTCAGCACAATGCCGGCGACGCCGACCGCCGGATTGAAAAAGAAAGAATACGTCGCAGGACGCGCAGCGAAACGGGTTGGTGCCCGCTCGCGCGGCAGGCGTCCCGCACGAGGGACAATGCGAAAACGTTTCCCAAGGAAGCATCGAATGGGGACTCTGCCGGGCGTCGGTATTGTCAATCGCCGCGACCCACGCTATCGCATCCGACGTTCCTTCAAGCGGACGGCCTTGCCGATACGATCCCGCAAGAAATACAGCTTCGCACGGCGAACGACGCTCTTCCGCTTGACCTCGATCTTATCGATGCGGGGAGAATGCAGTGGGAATTTTCGTTCCACGCCTTCGCCTGCGACGATGCGTCGCACGGTGAACATTTCCCGGCTGCCGCTGCCGCTCTTGGCAATGACGGTCCCATTGAAGATCTGAATGCGTTCTTTCTCGCCTTCCAGAATTTTGGTGTGTACGTCGACCGTATCGCCCACTTCGAATTCTGGCGGATGATCGATCAGACTGCTCTTTTCGACGAGCTTCATTAATTCGTGACTCATGGCATGTGTCCTGTCGCTAGGGGGAAGGTCGGTGACCCGATGGTTCATCATAACGGTCTGAATCGTCCAACAGGTCGGACCGTCTGTGTCTCGTTCTCGCTAAACTCTGTTGCTGTCTCCATTGGGCGATCCGTTCATGGTCGCCGCTCAGGAGGATTGGGGGCACCTCATGTCCCCGATACTCACGGGGACGTGTGTATTGTTCGAATTCGAGCAGTCGATTGCCTTTGGAAAATGAATCATCGTGATGACTTTGCTCATCCCCCAGCACACCGGGGACAAGCCGGATCACCGCATCGATCACGACCATGGCCGCGACTTCTCCGCCGTTCAGAATGTAATCTCCAATCGACACTTCATCGGGCTGCAGGATATCTATCACGCGCTGATCAAAGCCTTCATACCGTCCGCACAATAAAATCAGCCGTTCGCAAGCGGATAGCTCTTCCACCACGCGCTGGTCAAGCCGTCGGCCTTGGGGCGAAAGCAGGATCAGTCGATCCGGCAGATTGGTCGCTTGCCGCAAGGCCTCGACGCATTCCACCACCGGTTCGACCTTGAGGACCATTCCTGGTCCGCCTCCAAAGGGACGATCGTCCACCGAATTGTGTTTATCGCGGGACCAGGCCCGCAAGTCATGGATCTGGACGTCGACCTTCTTCTCATCCAAGGCCTTCTTGAGCAGGCTCTGCCCAAGATAGCCAGGAAACATGTGAGGAAAAAGGGTGACGACATCAAACCTCATGACGCATTATTCGCTTTTCTCCGCGCTCTCCTCGGCGGGGGTCGCTTCCGGTTGTGGCTCGGCGGCAACCTCCTCGCTTGCCGACTCGGCAGCATCCGCCGGCGTGGCGGCCGCGGGTTCTTCCTTCTTGGGAAGCGGAATGGGCACGGCGGGCGGCGGGGCGGGGCGGACCTTGAGCTTTTCGAGGGCCTCGGCCTGCGCAGCGAGATGCGAGCCGTTGGTGCCGTATTTTTTGATCAACACATGCACGTTTTCGGAAGGTTGAGCGCCTACGCTCAACCAATAGTCGATGCGTGCGCCGTTCAGGACGGCCCGCGCATCGGTTTCCTTGATCATGGGATCATAGTATCCCAACTCTTCAATCACTTTGCCGTCGCGCAGCGCCGCGCGTCGGTGGCGCAAATGCGAAAGAATGGCCGATGACGTCGGCCCATTTTCTTCATCCGGATCCTTACAGCCACAGTTGGTCCTCCGATATCTGTTTGCTGTCCAATGTTGGTGGTAACTACCTACTTGTTTCTGCTCTCACGCCGTTTCTTGCGCAGCATACGATCGCGTTCTCGTTTCATCTTGGCCCGCTCCTTGGCCGAAAGTCGCTTACCCGTGCTTTGTTTCGGTTTGGCCAGTCGGCCGTTCGGATCGAGCAGGCCGCCTTGCTGCATTTCACGCATCATTTTCAGTCGATCGCCGACTCCCTTGCCGGCCATCGATTTCATAAGAGCTGCCATCCCGTCGAATTGCTTGACCAGCTCGTTGACTTCGTGCGGTTCGACGCCAGCCCCGGCGGCAATCCGCTTGCGGCGGCTGGGATCAATCACGTTGGGATTTTGACGTTCTTTCGCGGTCATCGAATCGATGATACCGAACAGCCGTTTTGTTTCGCCTTCCGCGTCGACGTCCTTCATCATCTTGTTCAGCTCGCCCATGCCCGGCATCAGGCCCATGAGCTTTTGCATCAAACCGGGCCGCGTTAACTGCGACAATTGGCGCGAAAGTCGTCGAGCGTGAACTCGCCTTTTTTCAGTCGTTCCTCGGTCTGGGCCAACTGATCCTGGTCGAATTCCGATTGTGCCGTGCGGAACAGTTCGACGACGTCACCCATGCCGAGGATGCGACCCGCCATGCCTTCGGGACGGAAGGGTTCGAGCGCGTCGAGCCGTTCTCCGGTGCCGATGAATTTGATCGGCACTCCCGTTACGTGCTTGACCGACAAAACGGCTCCGCCGCGGGCGTCGCCATCGAGCTTGGTCATGATGACCCCGTCCAACTCGAGCGCGGCGTTGAACGCTGAGGCACTGTTGACAGCGTCTTGTCCGGTCATGCCATCGACGACCAGATAGACCTGGTCCGGGCCGACATGCTGGTCGATTTTCTTGAGTTCCCCCATGAGGGCCTCATCGATCGCCAGTCGCCCTGCCGTATCCAGGATGACCACCTGGTCGCCAACTTCCTTGGCCCGCTGGACCGCGTCGCGGCAGACTTTCACCGGGTCTTGAGCCCCCGGTTCCGAATAAACGGGCACGCCCAGAGTCTCGCCGATGACGTGCAACTGCTCAATCGCCGCCGGGACGCTGCAGGTCCGCCGCCGCCAGCAGTGGCTTTCTCCCCTCTTGGGCGATCAAGCGGGCCAGCTTGCCGCACGTCGTCGTCTTTCCCGATCCCTGCAGTCCGCAGAGCATCAGTACGGTCACGCCCTCTTTCAGGTGGAGTGACGGATCCACGGGCCCCATGATGTCCCGCAGTTCGTCGTGGACGATGCCAACCAGCTGCTGGCTGGGATCGAGCGCCGCCAGGACCTTCGCACCCAGCGCTTGCTCCGTCACCCGTTCCATGAACGCTTGGGCGACCGAGTAGCTGACGTCCGCTTCCAGCAACGATTGCTCGACCAGCCGCAGCCCGTCGCGCATGTTCGTCTCCGTCAGCTTCCCTTTCCCGCGGAGGGACTTAAGGGCCGCCTGGAGGCCGTCCTGGAGTGATTCGAACATAGGAAACTGTGAAACAGGACAAACAGGACGAGCGTGGGCCGAGACGGATGCGACCGCCACGGAATGGGGCAATGGAGGCCCATGCCGGCGGGATCCTCCGAGTCCCGGATTGTAAACCATCCCCAGCCGCGCTGTAAATGCTCGGCCAGCCCTGGGACGCAGCGCTTTCGTCCCTGTCGACACCGCCCGACCGGAGTACCTGGCAGGCCCTGCCGCTGCTAACCGCCGTCGCGGACCACGTCCCCCCCGTGGCCCAGTGACCATGGCCGGCGGCCGGACGGCGACGGACGCGGGGATCTGTGGAAAATGCGTCGTTTGTCACGTGCCAAGGGGGGAGTGGGCTCCGGCACCTCGACAGCAGGGCTGGCATTGTCACAATGGACTTGGCCTGTCAGATTAGGAATATCCACAAAAAGTACCAGCCAAGCAGGGATTTTCGCCGATAATCCGACTTGCGACTGGAAGGAGCCGGACCCTCGTCGGCATGGCCCGTGGCCCCGCCAGGGCGGCCGGATCCCTGGTTGCGCCAGATTCCCCCCAACCGGGATGTCAGCTTCCTAATTCCCTTCACGTTCAGGTTGAGCCTCGATGCTACGCGCCTTCGTTTTATTTGCCTTTCTTGGATCCTGCACATCCCTTGCGACGGGAAAGGAATGGGCACGAGCCATGTTTGAAACGACTACGCATGAATTTGGCACCGTGGCACGCGGTGCCCAGGCCGAATATGTGTTCGTCCTGCAGAACATCTACAAAGAAGATGTCCACATTTCGGGTGTCCGCAGCAGTTGTGGCTGTACGACACCAACGATCGAAAACGCCTCACTGAAGACGTGGGAGACCGGTGGTATTCGAGCCAAGTTCAATTCACGGTCCTTCCTCGGCCAGAAGAGCGCCACGATCACGGTAACGATCGACCAGCCTTTTCCGGCAGAAGTCCAATTGACGGTAAGCGGTTACATTCGAAGCGATGTTGTGCTTCAGCCTGGTGCCGTGGATGTGGGCGAGCTGGACGCCGGCGTACCCGCGGAGCAGACGATCGACATCAGTTACGCCGGTCGCAACGATTGGCAGATCCGCGGCATCGAGGTGCCACACGACTACTTTCGTGTCAGCCTACGGGAAACACGCCGCGGACAAGGGCGAGTCGACTATCAAATGAACGTGCGACTGACCGAGAATGCGCCCGTCGGCTACCTCCAGGATCAGTTTTTTATCGTGACCAACGATCAACGGATGGAACGGATCCCGGTGGTGATCAGTGGTCGCGTCCTGCCCAGCGTGACCGTCAGCCCCTCCTCGCTGGCACTCGGAGTCCTGCAGCCGGGTCAGCAAGTGACGCGTAAGATCTTGGTCCGTTCCAAACGGCCTTTCCAGGTTACCGATGTCGACTGCGGCAGTGATTGCTTGACGTTCGAGAGTCCCCAGGGTGCCGCGAAGTTGCATGTGATTCCCGTGACCTTCACGGCGGGTGATGAACCAGGCACCTTGGCCATGGAGATCAACATCAAGACGGATTTGGGACAAGGCGCTGCAGCGCAGTGTGTCGCCACCGCTTCCGTGCGCGATCCGATGACGCAGCAATAGGCGTTGATTTGGCGGCCGACGATTCGATAAGGGGTGCACCGCCGCACGCCGAGCCGCAAATTTCGTTTAACCGTCAGCCGCAGGCGTGCGCGAGCGCACGCACGTTGCCAAAAAACGCGTACGCCTGCGGCTGACGGTTAAGCGCGATAGGTGACTCATGCCAGGCATAAAGCTGTTGGAGTGTTTCGCTTCGTCGTGAGCGGTCGTTCGCGCCGACCACAGCGACCGTCGGTCAGACTGGCTTGTCCGCCGGCCATGCGAACAAACGCACCGTGGGCGAAGGCCTGCGGCGAATGGCCAGCGCTGCCGGAAACTCCTCAGCAGGGGAAAGATGCATGAGCGTCCAGGCATCCGCTTCGCCCCGATCGCCGTTGACGTCATAGATCCGACACGGTCGATCGTCGAGAAACTCGACTTCAACATTGCGCAACGGAAACGTCAGTCCTTTGCCAATCGCCTTGAGGTAAGCCTCCTTGCGTGTCCAGCAGCGAAAGAAGGCAGCCGGTTGTTCCGCCGATGAGAGCCTTGTCAGTTTCTCCGTTTCACTGTCGGCAAAGTAGCGTTTCGCCAGGCCCAGCATGTCCTGCATGGGACGGACACGCTCCAGATCCACACCCAGCGGCTGGTCGCGGGTAATAGCGAATAAGCCCAGATCGCCCGAATTGCTGAAATTGAAATGGAATCGTGCGGCCAGCTCCGGCTGGCGGAAACGGGGCTTGCCCAGGTTTTCATAAGCGAAATCCAGTTCGTTCGCTCCACATTGTGCGTAAGCCGCCAAGAGTTGCCGCATGCGTGCCCGACCGACGACAAAGTGCTCGCGATGATGATCGAACAGGAATTGTCCGGCACGTCGTTGCTCGTCGGCGGCAAGGATCGTGAGCAGCTGGGGGCGGTCGGGCGAGGTCAGCCTCAGCCGCCAGATATGGACTTCGCCGGCAGCCAGATTCGGCGGCTCGCAGCCGCTCAGCCAGGAATCATCCATCCTACCGCTACCCCGTCCGCTGCCTTGGCGATTTCGACGCGCGTCCGTGCGCGGCGGCGAGAAACCGCCGCCTCCGCAGGGCAGCCAGCCACGTCCCGGTGGCGGCCAGCAGCCCCCAGCCATGCGGCTCGGGGACGGAGGCGGTGGCGGTGAACAACTTGTTCTCGTTCCACAGATTGAAATCGGAAACATCGGTCACGCCGTCTCCGTTGAAATCGCCCGTGTCCCAACGTCCCTCAAAGCGGAATACCCCCGCCTGCCAGAGATCAAAATCGCCGCCGTCGACCCGACCGTCCAAGTTGGCATCGCCGCGGAGATAGGGAGCCGCCAGGGAACTGCCGGTTCCGGCCCGTGTCAGCCACAGATCGAGGTCGGACTGATCCAGCGTGCCGTCGCCGTTGAGATCGAAAAGTTCCTGATCCGTCGAAACGACAGGCAAACCGTCGAGCAGGTTGCCCGTGTCCAGCAGGGCGTTCAAATCAGCCAGATCGCAGTCGCCGTCCGCATTGAAGTCGCAGTTAGGCTGCGGCGTGATGACAATCTCAAAAATACGATCCGAGGCACCGCTGACTGCATCCGGGTTATTCCGCGTGTGGGGTGCATTGGAGACGATCCCGCCAAAAAGATAACCGACGACTTGCTCGCCGTTGATGGCATCCAGGTCGAGGACGCCGTTGCCAAACGAGACAGCGTCCTCCGCCGGAAAGAACTCGGCATTCGCGCCGAACCGCAGCGTATTCCCCTGCTGGTCCAGTAATTCGGGAAACGCGCCCAGGTAATGCTGGCGATAGTTCCCGTTTTGATCGCGGACCACCGATGTGATTTGACTCGTGAAAGGCATGTCATCGTCGCGGTCGAGCGTGTTCGTGGCGGCGTCCATGGTGTGAAGCGAAATGCCGCCCAGCAGGATTTCGTGCATCTCCCCGAGGCTCTCGGAGTAGAGTCCCAGCTTGCCCGAATGGTATTGATTCATCGCCTGTTTGAAAGTGTCGGCCGCCGCCGGATCGGCCATCGTGGGCGACCCTGTGACGTCTACTTCGACCGGAACCGTCCAGGTCCCGAACGATTCGGTAAAAACGCCCGCCAGAGCCACCAAGGCTTCCTCCGTTCCCCCGTCCATGCCCGGCCTCAGTATCGGTATCACATTCAAGTCGCGGCGGCGATATTCGGGTAAGGGAGACGTCATCGCCACGCTCGCCACGGAGAGTGTGGAGCCATCGTCCACGATCTCAAAGCTGCGGATCTGCTGGGTGTAGTCGCCGTTGCGACCCGGCGAGTAGCCACCCTGGAAGTCGTGACCAAATACCAACTGCATGCGGCCGTCCAACTCATACATTGCACCCCCGGTGACGCGAAAGATCGGATCGGTCGTCTGACGGAGGTGATCGCCCAATTGTCCCGTGCCATTCATCGTCCAGTCCATCAATGCCGGGCAAGTCGATGGCCGTCAGCTCGCTGAACGTGCCGAAGCCTCCTCCAGGGCGCGCCCATAACCGCCAGACATGTAAAGCCGCTCGCCTCGCTGGAAAAACTGATTATTCGTCGGCGTCAGCGACGCCACTTCCTGGGGAGTTAAGCCGGCGTCCTCCAACGAACGAGACCAGACCTGCTTGGCCATCGGGTCGATCACCCAGACGTCCCGGTTTTGTGAATCCGGGGGAAAGTTTGCCTGTCCCGACATCTCGAAACCATGCATGCCGTTGGTTCGCCCGGCCAGCATGATCCATTTTCCGTCCCACTCGGCGGCGGCGAAGGAATGCAAGGTGGGAAGATCCGCCGCACCCATGTCATAGGGGCGAACGGTCAGTGTGTAGGGCAGGGCGGCACTCGCGTGCACCGGCGAAAAGGTATCCGTCTGATGCTGGGCCAGTGACGTCGAGCCGCAGGCGGTCATTAGCCCGGCGAAACAAAGGCAGCGGCACCATGACCCCTTCGGTCGCCTGGGCGAGAGTGCCTTGGCCATCGCGTCGTTCTTCTTCATTCGTACCACTCTCACTGTGCTTGGTTTTTCGTCGGCCGGCCCGCTCGGCTACCGGCATTCTCGCCATCATAACGCGCCCGGGAGGCCGCGCCGAGTTTCTGGCGACTTCGTTTACGAGCAATATCGCCTCATCCTTACCGCAAGACATCGGCGAAGGCGGCTTCCAGGCAGTCGAGTGATTTCTGGCCCGCTTGGCCGTCGACGACGACATTCACCCGGACCTCGCTGGTGCTGATCATCTCAACGTTCACACCCAGGTTACCTAGTGCCTGAAACATGCGAATGGCCACGATCGTATGGCTCCGCAATCCGATGCCTGACACGGACAACTTGGCGATCTCGGGCTTGGTCTTGACGTTTCCACAGCCGAGCTCACGGGCGAGTGGCTGCACGGCGGCCACACTCTGCGCCAATTGAGAACGAGGTACGGTAAAGCTGAGGTTCGCTAAACCACCCATGGCGTCGCTCTGTACGATCATATCGACGAGGATGCCGGCGGAAGCCACCGTCTCGAAGATGCCAGCCGCAATGCCCGGCGTATCGGGCACTTCGTCGATCGACACCAGCGCCTGTCCCTCGTCGAGCGTGATGCGATCGAGAAAGAGTTCCTCCATGTCGATACTTCCCAGACGACTCACAATATCCGTCAGTTCCTCGGGAGAACGACTGACGGCGTACGAGACTTTGGGCCGGGCAGCGTCGGGAGGTTGGCGATCGAGTCCGAACGCCCGGTGCACTGCGGCCAGCGCCTTGCTGGCGTATGGCCGCTCGATGAGCGCCGAGATCTTGATCTCGCTGGTGGTGATCATCTGCATGTTCATGCCCTCGTCGGCCAGGGCGCGGAACATCTTGTCGGCAACTCCCGTTTGTGTGGCCATGCCCAGCCCCACGACCGAGACCTTGGCCACCTGTTCGTTGTGCGTGACCTCCACGGGACCCAACGCCGCAATGGATTCGTCCACTGCGTCCAACGTGATCCTCAGTTCGTGAGCCGGAACCGTAAAGGAGATATTGGCCTTCCCTTCGTATCCGACGTTCTGCACGATCATGTCGATCGTCACATTACAAGCCGCGATCTTCGAGAATATTTCGGCACTCACGCCCGGACGGTCAGGCACGCCCGCGATCGAGATGCGGGCCTCGTCGCGAGTCATCGCCGCACCGCAAACCGGCACGCTGGCCGATTCGGGTTCGGACACGATCATGGTGCCGGGTTGGTCGGAGAAGCTACTGCGGACGTGAATGGGGACGGAAAATTTCTTGGCGAATTCAATCGATCGACTGTGCATCACGCCCGCACCCAGGCTGGCCAGCTCGAGCATTTCGTCATAGCTGATCTGGTTCACCCGCCTGGCTTCGGCGAGAAGCCGAGGATCGGTTGTATAGACACCATCGACGTCGGTATAGATCTCGCAGGCGTCGGCAGCCAGGACGGCGGCCAAGGCGACGGCCGTCGTGTCACTCCCGCCACGTCCCAGGGTCGTGATATTCAGTTCATCATCCATGCCTTGAAAACCGGCCGCGATGGCGATGTAGCCGTCATCCAAAAGGCCTCGAATGCGGTCGGTGGCAATGGAACGAATACGAGCCTTGGTGTGCGTGGCGTCCGTGCGGATGCCGAGTTGTACACCGGTCAGGCTGACTCCCTTGGCCCCCAGCGCATCGATCGCCATGGCGACGAGCGCCACGCTGACTTGCTCCCCCGTGGAAAGGAGCATATCCATTTCGCGGGCGGGAGGGCGATCGTTCAGGTCCCTGGCCAACTGGACAAGCAAATCAGTTGTCTTGCCCATGGCACTGACCACCATGACCACCTGGTGTCCTTGATGCTGAGCTCGGATGGCCTTGCGGGCGGCGGCCCGAATTTTCTCGACATCCGCGACGCTCGTGCCGCCGAATTTTTGGACAATGATCGACATCTTGCTCATGATGACTGGGACGGATTGTCTAAAAAGAACTTCATCAATTCGTGTCCCTTTGAAAAGACGTGCGGCGATGCCTGGCTGGCCGTCTCGTCATAGGCCGCCGCCCCGCCCGCGGCGATGCCGGTGCCAGCCATGGCCCACGGGACAAAACCGTGACTGTGCGTCTTGGTGCGGAGAAAGGTGGGATGATCAGGAGACACGAGGATGCGGTAGCGACCCCGCTGTTGCAGCGACCGATGCAAGGGCTCCACAATGTGGCGATCAATCTCCTCCAAGGCCTTGATCTTGGCGGCCAGGTCGCCCTCATGCGACGCCTCGTCCGGCGCTTCGACATGGACGCACACCAGGTCCACCTCATCCAGGGCGTCGACCGCGTAGCGGCCCTTGGCGGCATAGTCGGTATCGGTGTAGCCCGTGGCGCCGGGCACTTCGATGCGTTTCCAGCCGATCAGGGCGGCCAGTCCCCGCAGCAGATCGACGGCCGTTATCATCGCGCCCCGCTTTCCGTAGACCTCTGAAAAGGGTAGCAGCGACGGTGTCCGCCCCAACCCCCATAACCAGATATGGGTCGCCGGGAGTTTCCCGGCGGCCCGGCGTTCCCGATTGACCGGATGATCGGCAAACACGTCGGCGCTGGTCGACATCCACTGCACGAGCAGGTCACTACCGGGGCCACGAGGGTAATCATCCGTAACCGATTTGTCGGACAAGTCATGGGGCGGTGTCGCCAGGGTCTCCGCGGTAAATGGGGCCTGAACCTGGGCTCCTCGGAAGATCAACAGGTTGCGGTAACTGACGCCCGGGACGAATTCCAGATGGTCCCCGTCCACCGCCCGCCGCAGATCGGCGAGCAAGGCGGCGGCTTCCTCGCTGGAAATGTGGTCCGCCGTGAAACTCTGCATGGTCTGATCGCGGACCGTCACCAGGTTGCAGCGAATGGCCCAGTCATGGGGGCCGAGGGCGATCCCTTGTGCCGCCGCCTCCAGTGGCGCCCGGCCAGTGAAGTGTTGGTCGACGTCATAGCCCAGCAGGTTCATATTCGCCACGTCCGAACCGGCCGGCAGATGGTCGGGCACGTTATTCGAGCGACCGACGATGCCGGCGGCCGCGATGGTATCCATGGCTGGCGTCGTGGCGGCCGCCAAGGGAGTCTGACCGTCCAGCGCGGCTTGCGGCTCATCGGCGCATCCATCGGGAATGACGATTGCATACTTCATGTGGCGGCTTCCCTGAGGGACCTGTGGCCGGGCCGAACCGGCGGCAAGCGGCAGCAGGCGGCGGGAAAGTGGTCGCTAAAACTTACCTTCCGAGGGGACCGATTGGCCAGCGGGCTCCGCAGGTTTCTGGTCTTCACTCGGTTCCTCCTCGGGGACGTCCGCCAGGTACCCACGCAAGGAAAAGATCAGCCCGAACATGAAGACGAAACTCAACGCCGTCAGCCCAAACAGCTTGAAGTTAACCCAGGCGTTCTCGGAGCAATACTCGGCAACCGCCAGATTAAGGACGCCGCATACGAAAAAGAAGGCGACCCAGGCAAAATTGGTACGGGCCCAGACCCGATCGGGCATCTCGAAGTGCGGCCCCAGCATCCGCCGCACGAGATTTTTCTCGCCAATATATTGGCTACCCAGGAACACGAGTGCGAGCACCCAGTTGACGATCGTCGGCTTCCACTTGACGAACTCTGGATTCCGCAATATCAGCGTCAGGCCTCCCAGCACCAGAATGGCAGCCCAGCTGAACAGATAGACTTTTTCGACCTTTTTCTTCACAAACCATACACCCAATACCTGGCAAGTCATGGCAGCCATGATGACGGCCGTTGCCACATAAATGTCGTACATCTTGTAGGCGATGAAGAACAAGATGACGGGAAAAAAGTCGAAGAAAAGCTTCATGGCAACCTGTCAGGGATGAAGGGTGGAACAAAGGGGTGCGGTCAAGCGGGACGCAAATCAGCATAGTTCTCCATATTGGGATCAGTCGAGGACACGCATCCGAACAGTGCCCGCCGAGACGGAATTCAGCAGGTCGATTTCCGCCACGGCATCCGCGGCGGCTCCTTCCGTTGCCGCATGGGTCATGATGACCAGCGGTACGTTGCTGGCCACCGGTTCATGTTGAATCACCGAAGCAATCGAAATGTGGTGCCGCCCCAGCACGCCCGCGACTTCGGCCAGCACGCCCGGATGATCGTCGACTTGCAACCGCAAGTAGTAGCGGCCCGGCGCGAGGGCCGGAGGTCGAGCCGCGACGCGGGCCTCACGGTCGGACCACAATTGCAACGTCTTGAACGTCAGTTGCGTGCGGCCGACCGCCATATCAATCAAATCGGCCACCACGGCCGAGGCTGTGGGCATCTGCCCCGCCCCGAGGCCCTGGAAGAACACCGTACCGACGGCGTCCCCCACCACGCTGATGGCGTTGTTCGCTCCGCGTACCTCCGCCAGCGGCGTCCCGCGGCGGACCAGGGTTGGCGAGACATGCACGTCCAAACCAGCGGAGAGCCGATCGGGATGTGCCAGCTGAGCCACCGCGAGCAGCTTAATGCAATAACCGAGTTCCTTGGCGTAGCGGATGTCCTCACTCTGCAAGTGGTCGATGCCCAGCCGAGGAATGTTTCGCCAGTGGAGCCGAGCGCCAAAGGCAAGATGGGAAAGGATGGCCAATTTCTGCGCCGCGTCCGAGCCGTCGACGTCCATGGTGGGATCGGCCTCGGCATAGCCGAGCTGCTGGGCCTCGCGTACCGCCGCGTCGTAGGCCGGCCCATCGTCCTCCATTTGGGAAACGATAAAGTTACTCGTCCCGTTCAAAATGCCTCGCAGCGATAAGATCTGGTTGGCCGTCAGGCATTGACCCACTCCTGTCACAATGGGGACGCCTCCCGCCACGGACGCCTCGAAGGCGATGGAGCGGCCCAGGTCCCGAGCCAGATCGAATAACTCGGGGCCATGTTCTGCCAGCAATGCCTTGTTGGCCGTCACGACATCCTTACCGCTTTCCAGCAGCTGCCGCATGATGGTCCGCGCCGGTTCGAGCCCGCCCACCAGCTGGGCCACGACTTGAATCTCCTTGTTGCCGGTGACGCTTCGCAAGTCGTCCGTAAGGACCCCCGACGGTAATTCGTACTCGCGCGGCTTGGCCAAGTCCCGGACCACGACTTTTTCCAACCACAGCCGCCGGCCTGCGTGAAGCATCGTGCGATCGCCATGATCGATCAGCAGTCGAGCCACACCGGTTCCCACGGTGCCCATTCCAACGATCGCGACTTTGGTGGTTTCCATGGTCTACTCGAGCTGCGGCGGGCCGGGAAGCTTGTCCGGCCAGGGCGTGAATGTCGTCAGGGAAGTGCGCGACCCGACGAATGCAGCATCATCGGTCATGGGGCACACGCCATCCAGCCTAACGTCCCCTGGGGCCGCGGGGCAGGTCGCTTTCGGGAGGGCTGTGAGGAATCTTCGAATTGTCCGCAAGGACGGCCCCTGAACGGCCGGGTGGTTCACGTTCGAGATGGGCTTCCGGCCTGTCACATTCCGCACGTGGTGGGATGTTTCCAAGTCATGGAGGGGGGGCCCGGACCAGCAGGACGGTGCCGCGGCGAGACCAGCCCCCGGAAGTCGCCCGGTTGTGCCGGTCTTTTCGCCTGCTCACCGGGCCCGCGGCAGCGAGCCGGCATTTCATGCCAAAATGTTTGACAGACCCGAATGGGAACGTGACCATGAAAGCTTGGCCCGCTTTTGCCGCTCGGGCGGCTCGGTCATGCGCGGTTGGCATCTTTCGCCAGCGGCGGGAACACGTTTTGGGAACAGAGGTAACCATCGATGGCGCGTCAGGTACGACCAGGCACGGTGAATCGCGGTGCGGCGTGGCGATGGTGGAGAGCGATCCTTTTCTCAGTTGCCGCGCTCCTCTGCGGGAGTTCATCCTCCGCACAAACGGTGGCACGCCAATGGAACGAGGCGCTGCTGGACGCGATTCGCATTGATTTTCCCGCGCCCACGGTCCACTCACGAAACTTGTATCACAGCTCGGCCGCCATGTTCGACGCGTGGGCCACCTTTGACCCGATCGCGGTCGGCCATTTCGTGACGGAGAAGCAATCGATTGACGGCCTGGATGTGGAGGCTGCTCGGAATGAAGCCATCAGCTTCGCCGCCTATCGGGTGCTGTCCGAACGCTACACCCATTCCACGGCGCCTGAGGTGTCGCAGAATCGCTTTGATCAACTCATGGGTGATTTGGGATACGACAAAAATAACACGACCACGACGGGCAACTCGCCAGCCGCGATTGGCAATCGTATCGCCGCGCAAATCCTCGGCGCGACGCTCAACGATGGATCGAATGAGGCGAATGGGTACGTGGACAATACGGGTTACATGCCGGTGAATGACCCAATGGTTGTGGACTACCCGGGAGTCGTAACACCCGACGCGCCGTCGCTGGCCGATCCCAACCGTTGGCAACCCTTGTTCTTGGACTCGGCGGTCACGCAGAACGGGCTGGAGGGCGAGTCCCTGCAGCGCTATGTCGGACCCCATTGGGGCCATGTGACAACGTTTGCCTTGGGCCGCGGCCAGACGAGTGGTCCCTACAGTTGGTCGGACATGGATCCAGGCCCCCCGCCGCAATTGAATGGAGTCGGCGACGCCGCCTATCGGTCCGACAGTGTTTCGCTCATTGAATACAGCAGTTCGCTCGACCCGCAGCAGGGCCCGGGCGCCACCGTGATCAATCTCTCGCCGAACACGTCGGGCAATCGACCATTGGGAACCCACGACAATCAAGGCTATGCGGTCAATCCGGTCACCGGACTGCCCTACGCGGATAACTTCGTAAAAACGGCCGACTATGGACGGGTGCTGGCCGAGTTCTGGGCCGACGGGCCGAATTCAGAAACGCCCCCGGGCCACTGGAACGTACTGGCCAACACCGTCTCGGACGATGCCCGGCTGGAGAGACGTATCGGTGGCAGTGGAGACGTCGTGGGAGACCTCGAATGGGATGTCAAACTTTACCTGGCCCTGAATGGAGCCGTTCATGATGCGGCGGTCGGAGCCTGGGGTGTCAAGCGCGAGTATGATTATGTCCGCCCCATCACGAAGATCCGCTACCAGGGAAGTTTGGGGCAATCCACCGACGCGACACTGCCTTCCTACCATCCGGATGGATTGCCGCTGGTCGATGATCTGATTGAGGTCATCACGGCCGACAGCATCGCTCCGGGCGGCCGTCATTTTAACGCCTTGGAAAACGCCAACCGCGACGCCAGCCCGTCCGACCCATTCTTTACGGCCGAGGATCTGATCGGCAAGATCGCGGTCCGCAGTTGGAATCATGAACCGGCCGATCCGGCCAACGAGACCTCGGGTGTGGCCTGGATCTTGGCGGAGAACTGGGTGCCGTACCAGGATGACAATTTTGTGACCCCCGCCTTCGCGGCCTACATTTCCGGACACAGCACGTTCAGCCGCGCAGCGGCCGAGGTGTTGGCGGCATTTACCGGCAGTCCTTATTTCCCTGGCGGGCTGGGGACCGCCGACTTTGACGTCGATTATCTGGAATTTGAGGATGGACCCACCGAGCCCATCCAATTGCAATGGGCCACTTACTTTGACGCCGCCGATGAAGCCGGGATCTCCCGCTTGTGGGGCGGCATTCATGTGTCGGCCGATGATTTCGCCGGCCGCATCATGGGCTCAACCATCGGTCAGGATGCGTTTGACTACGCCGAATCGTTCTATATCGACGGGGAACTTGATTGGCACAATCGCGTTTTTGATACCGATGTTAATGTGGATGGTATCACGAGTCCCCTCGACGCACTGCTGGTGATCAATGAATTGACGTTTCGTGAATTCAGCGACCCCGTGACCGGCGAGCTCCGTGATTTCATCGGAATTCCTCCCTTCTTCTACGACGTGCATGACGATGGCTTCCTGGGGCCGCTCGACGCGCTGCTCGTGATCAACCGGCTCGATGGTAACACGCCGGCCTCGCCCCTCGGCCTGCGCGTCGTGCCCGAGCCGTCTGCCGCGACGAACCTGTTGCTGGCGGGCCTGCTCTGCCTGATTCAGTCGCGTTCCCGGCGTTAATCGCCACCTGATTCCCGACGTGAGTTCCCGCCGCCGCCGGTGGAACTGTGGATCCGAATTCACTCCTCCGGCAACGTTGGGGGAGCTGCGCAACAAGTCGCGGCGGCAGGGGAAACGTCGGGGGAGCTGCACGACGAGGCGCGTCGGCAGGGGAAACGTCGGGGGGTCCGGGGGGCCGAGCGACGAGGCGCGTCGGGACAGGGTTCTCGCCCCCCGCTGCGTCTTGCGTGGCGTTTTTTGGGGGGCCTCACCCCAGTCCCGCGACCGACCTGACTGTGCCCCCCAAACCCCCCGACGTGATGGCAGGAATGACGCTTCGGGGGAGCTGCACGACGAGTCGCGGCGGCAAGGGAAACGTCGGGGGGTCCGGGGAGCTGCACGACGAGTCGCGTCGGCAGGGGAAACGTCGGGGGAGCTGCACGACGAGTCGCGGCGGCAAGGGAAACGTCGGGGGGTCCGGGGGGCCGAGCGACGAGCGCGTCGGGACAGGGTTCTCGCCCCCCGCTGCGTCTTGCGTGGCGTTTTTTGGGGGGCCATCCCCCTCGTCCCGCTACCGACCTGACTGTGCCCCCCAAACCCCCCGACGTGATGGCAGGAATGACGCTTCGGGGGAGCTGCACGACGAGTCGCGGCGGCAAGGGAAACGTCGGGGGGTCCGGGGGAGCTGCACGACGAGGCGCGTCGGCAGGGGAAACGTCGGGGGAGCTGCACGACGAGTCGCGGCGGCAGGGGAAACGTCGGGGGGTCCGGGGGGCCGAGCGACGAGGCGCGTCGGGACAGGGTTCTCGCCCCCCGCTGCGTTTTGCGTGGCGTTTTTTGGGGGGCCATCCCCCTCGTCCCGCTACCGACCTGACTGTGCCCCCCAAACCCCCCGACGTGATGGCAGGAATGACGCTTCGGGGGAGCTGCACGACGAGTCGCGGCGGCAAGGGAAACGTCGGGGGGTCCGGGGAGCTGCACGACGAGTCGCGTCGGCAGGGGAAACGTCGGGGGAGCTGCACGACGAGTCGCGGCGGCAAGGGAAACGTCGGGGGGTCCGGGGAGCTGCACGACGAGTCGCGTCGGCAGGGGAAACGTCGGGGGGTCCGGGGGGCCGAGCGACGAGGCGCGTCGGGACAGGGTTCTCGCCCCCCGCTGCGTCTTGCGTGGCGTTTTTTGGGGGGCCTCACCCCAGTCCCGCGACACGCCTGACTAGGCGCCCAAACCGGCGACGTAAGATCGAGCGAGAATCCAAAAGCCTGAGTTGTTACCAGGCACCAGCGGCTGAGCGGGCTGCTGCCATCGGGTAGCTCCCTAGCAATTCCAGCACCTGCGTCTTTTTTTGCAACGCCGTAATCGCTCGGCGAGTCCCCAGGTCCTTCTCATGCCCCTGAAACTCGACGAAGAAAAAATACTCGTTATTGCGATCGTGCAACGGAAACGACTCGATCCAGGTGAGATTCAGTCGATTGCGCTTAAAAATCCCCATCACGTCCGCCAACGTCCCAGGTTGATGCAGCACTTGAAACAACAGAGCCGTCTTGTCCTGGCCGGTCCGGGGGGCCGATTGTTGAGCCAGCACGGCGAACCGCGTCACGTTATTGGGATGGTCCTCGATATTGGCCGCCAGCACTTGCAGCCCATAGTGGACCGCCGCCTGCTGGCTGGCGATCGCGGACCGCGTCGGGTCCGACGTGGCTTGCTCGGCCGCCACCGTGGTACTCGGCGTCTCGACTAATTCCGCCGCGGGAAAGTGTTCCGCCAACCAGCTGCGACACTGGGATAACGCCTGCGGTTTGCTGCAAATATGGGTCACTCCGGCGCGAGGTCCGCTGCCCAGCAAATTGTGGTGGATGCGGAGGTGGACTTCGCCGGCGATCCGCACCGGCACGCGGATAAACATCTGCAGCGTATCCGAAATACGACCGTCGGTACTGTTTTCCAAGGGTACGAGCCCCAGATCGACATCCCCCGTGGCCACCTCCTCGAAGACGGATGCGATCGAACCCAAGGGGACGTGATCCGCCGCCTGGCCAAACTGTTGCACGGCGGCTTGATGGCTATAGCTGAACATCGGCCCCAGAAAACCGACCCGCGTCGGCCGGGCGAGTTGGCGACACCCACTGGTCAACTCGCGCAGATGGCGCGGAGGCACTCGGTTGACAGGGGGCCAGGGTGTTTTTTCAGCAAGACGTCGATCCGCCGCGCGTCGGCCGCTGCTTCGGCGGCGGAAGCGGTCGCCGAACCGGACTCGGCCAGCCGCGCGGCCTGCTGGGCCACGTCGGCCCGCCGGTTGAGGAGTGCCAAGAGCTTCTGATCGATGTCCGCCAGTCGCTGTTCGAGTTTTGGCGACGATTTCGCGCTCTCCGCCGACGGCGATGACGGGCGGCCTGCCTTGCGTTGACCCATATTGTCTTTCGAGGCTCTCCCAACCTGGCGGTACCTCGGATGGCCGCCCCCGGCCCGGGTGCTGGCCTGTCCGACTGACGAGCAGCATATCGGGACACGGCCGGAGTGCCCAGCCGACTGCCCCGTGGGCGGGAAACCGAGGACAATCGGGTCGCGGGTTCAGCGGATTCGACGAGCGTTCCGGCAACGGGAATTGTCGCGGTGGCTGCGGAAGAGTCGCGGCGGCTGCGGAAGAGTCGGGGTGGCGGGGGAATTGTCGGGGTGGCTGCGGAAGAGTCGGGTTGGCGGGGGAATTGTCGGGGTGGCGGGGGAATTGTCGGGGTGGCTGCGGAAGAGTCGGGTTGGCGGGGGAATTGTCGCGGTGGCGGGGGAATTGTCGCGGTGGCTGCGGAAGAGTCGGGGTGGCGGGGGAATTGTTGCGGTGGCTGCGGAAGAGTTGGGGTGGCGGCGGAAATGTTGGGGGGTCCGGGGGGCCGAGCGACGAGGCGCGGCAAAAAAGGGGTCTTGCCCCCCGCTGCGTCCCGCTCCCGCTCCCGCTCCCGCTTCCGACCTGACTGGGCCCCCAACTCCCCCAGACGTGAGATCGCGAGGTGCCGCCCACGGATTCCCATCTTGACCTCAAGAACTTGGGTCAGGACCGGGCGGGCAATCCGTCGCACTCCGGGTAGTGTCAAAATGGCAGACTCCCCAACGTATCTGGCATCCGTCCCAACCGATCGCCAGCATAGAACCGCGATAAGCGCTTAAAAAACAGCGGGTCAGGCGGATTTGTCCGCAGTCGGGTTGAGTTGGCACGACCTTTGCGTAGAAGGATCCCGCATGGTTGGTGGACCGCCGCGCGGGCGGAATCGCGCGCCCCGCAACCGCAGAGAAAACGGTATTACCCGCTGGACTGCCAAGGACTGCTGCCGGAACAGACGGCAGTCACGTCGGCGTCCACGAAAGGAGAATCGGATATGGCAGAAGGCGAAAAGATTATTGGCATCGATCTGGGAACCACGAATTCCGTCGTGGCCATCATGGAGTCGGGTGAACCGACCGTGATCCCCAATCCCGAAGGAAATCGATTGACCCCCAGCGTCGTGGCGTTTACGGACAAGGGCGAAACACTCGTCGGCGAGCCGGCTCGTCGGCAAGCCGTGACCAACCCGACCCGGACCGTTTATTCGATCAAGCGGTTCATGGGTCGTCGACATGGCGAGGTGGAAGCCGAAGAGAAGATGGTCCCCTACAAGATTAGTGGTGGACCCAACGACTATGTGACGGTGGAAGTTGGCGACAAGGAATACACGCCGCAACAGATCTCGGCGATTACGCTCCGCAAGCTCAAGGAGTCGGCTGAGGCCTACTTGGGGCACAAGGTCAACAAGGCGGTTATTACCGTGCCGGCGTATTTCAACGATTCGCAGCGGCAAGCCACCAAGGACGCGGGGCAGATCGCCGGTCTGGAAGTTGCTCGAATTATCAACGAGCCGACGGCGGCCGCGTTGGCCTATGGCTTGGGCAAGAACAAACAGGAAAAGATCGCGGTCTTCGATCTTGGTGGCGGTACGTTTGATATCTCCATCCTGGAGGTCGCGAGCACGGACGGCGCCGACGGCAACGACGTAACCGTATTCGAGGTCATCAGTACGAATGGCGATACGCATCTGGGTGGTGACGACTTTGACGAGGTCCTCATCAACTATGTGGCGGATGAGTTCAAGAAGGAAAACGGGATCGATCTCCGCAAGGACACGATGGCGCTGCAGCGTTTGCAGGAAGCGTGTGAGAAGGCGAAGAAAGAACTGAGTTCGACGGCTCAGACGGACGTCAACCTGCCCTTCATCACGGCCGACGCCTCGGGCCCCAAGCACCTGCAAATGACGATCAGCCGCGCCAAGTTCGAGGAACTGGCGGACGCGCTGTTCGATCGTTGTCGCAAGCCGGTCATGGCCGCGCTGAAGGACGCGAAGATGCAGCCCTCCGACATCGACGAGGTCGTTCTGGTTGGTGGTTCGACGCGCATTCCACGCGTGCAGCAGCTCGTGAAGGAAATCTTCGGCCGCGACCCGCATAAGGGGGTCAATCCGGATGAAGTCGTGGCGGTCGGGGCCGCCATTCAGGGAAGCGTGTTGGCCGGCGATCGGACCGATGTGCTGTTGCTGGATGTCACGCCGCTGTCGCTCGGCATTGAAACTCAGGGCGGCATCTTCACCAAGCTGGTCGAGCGGAATACGACCGTGCCGACGGAACGCAAGCAGACCTTCAGCACGGCTGAGGACAATCAGACGGCGGTCACGGTACGCGTCTTTCAGGGCGAGCGTCCCATGGCGGCCGACAATCGTTTGCTGGGCCAGTTCAATCTGGATGGCATTCCCCCGGCACCCCGTGGCATGCCGCAGATCGAGGTCAAGTTCGACATCGATCAGAACGGCATTCTGAACGTGTCCGCGAAGGACCTGGGCACCGGTAAGGAGCAGACCGTCAAGATCGAGCAGAGTTCCGGATTGTCGGACGACGAGATCCAGCGGATGCGAAAGGATGCGGAAGAGCATGCGTCGGAGGACAAGGCAAAACGAGAGATCGTCGAGCTGCGTAACCAGGCCGAGCAGATGTGCTTCCAGCTCGAAAAGACGATGAAGGAGAACGCCGAGAAGCTCAAGGAGTCGGACAAGGATCCGTTGGACAAGGCCATTGCCAAGGCTCGGGAGACCGCCAAGGGGAACGATACGCAGGCCATCAAGTCGGCGATCGAAGAACTGGAGCAGGCCTCGCATGCCTTCAGCAAGACCCTTTACGAAGCCACTTCCGCGGGCGGAGCGTCAGGCGGCGGCGAAGAGGAACCGGCAGGAGCCACCGCCGGAAACGGTGGAGATGAGGACGATGTGGTTGACGCGGAGTTTGAGGTTAAGGACTAATTGGCCTCTTACGGACGCTAATTTCAGGCTGCCTGCGCGGGGAGTTGGGAACGGTTCCCCAGTCCCCTCCAGGCAGCCTTTTTCGTGCCCGAGGTTTGATTTCTCGCTCGTGACGTGCCATATGCTGGTGTGCGGCACAGGCGGTCAACCGTGGGATAGGCTTCCAGCCTGTCATGGCTTCGCTCATTCGGCAGGGTGATTTCATGATTCGGTTGACAGGCCGGAAGCCTATCCCACTTTACTTGCTCGATGAGGTGTCCTGATGACGTTTCGCTTCGAAAAATTGACGATCAAGGCGCAGGAAGCGGTCGTGGCCGCGCAGAATCTGGCGACCGAACGAGGCAATCCGCAAGTGGATTCGGTTCACCTCCTGTCCGCCTTGCTCGATGAATCGGATGGCATCGTCAAACCGCTGCTCGATAAAATCGGCGTCCAGCTGAGTCGCCTGCGGAGCAATCTGCAGTCGGAATTGGAACGCTTGCCCAAAATGGCCGGTGGTTCGGCGCCGGCAGCGGGCCAGGAACTGACACGCGTCTTGAACGCGGCCGCCGATGTGGCGACGAAGATGAGCGACGAGTTTGTCTCGACCGAACATCTGCTGCTCAGCCTGGTCACGGTCGACTGCACGGCCAAGAAGGTGCTGGAGATCAACGGGGTCGGCGAAGCCGACTTGTTAAAGGCCCTGCAGGCGATTCGCGGCAACACCCGCGTCACCGATCCGAGCCCGAGGGTAAACTTCAGGCACTTGAGAAATACGGCATTGATCTGGTCGAGCGGGCTGCGGCCGGTAAGCTCGATCCGGTCATTGGTCGCGACGGCGAGATCCGCCGCGTGATCCAGGTCCTCTCCCGCCGCACGAAGAACAATCCGGTGTTGATTGGCGAACCGGGCGTCGGCAAGACCGCCATCGCCGAGGGGCTGGCGCTGCGGATCGTGCATGGGGATGTCCCGCAAGGCCTGAAGAACAAACGTGTCATCGCGCTCGACATGGGCGCGCTCATCGCCGGCACCAAGTTCCGCGGCGAATTTGAAGAGCGCCTGAAGGCGGTTCTCAAGGAAGTCGAAGCCCAGCAAGGATCGATTGTCCTCTTCATTGACGAGCTTCACACCGTGGTCGGTGCCGGCCGCTCGGAAGGGGGTTCGGACGCGGCAAATCTGCTTAAACCGGCGCTGGCACGTGGTGAACTCCGGTGTATCGGAGCCACGACGCTCGACGAGTACCGACAGTACATTGAAAAAGACGCCGCCCTGGAACGCCGCTTCCAGCAGGTCTATGTCGACGAACCGTCGGTCGAGGACACCATCGCCATTCTGCGGGGACTCAAGCCTCGTTACGAAGCCCACCACGGGATACGCATCCAGGATTCGGCACTCGTCGCCGCCGCCAAACTGTCGCACCGGTACATCACCGATCGGTTCCTTCCGGACAAGGCGATCGACCTGATGGACGAAGCTGCCAGCCGCTTGGCGATGGAACGCGACAGTGTTCCCACCGAAATTGACGAAGCCCAGCGGAAACTCACCCAATTGGAATTGGCCGCCCGCCAGCTCTCCGAGGAGAGCGACGAATCGGCCCGCGAACGGCTGGTCGAGGTCCAGGAGGAAATGGAAACGCTCAAGTACCAATTGGCGAGCCTCCGCGAACAGTGGGAAGCCGAGAAGATGGGGCTGGGGGACGTACAGCAGATCCGCGAGGAAATGGCCTCGGTCCAGTTCCAGTTCGAACAGCTCGACGCCGCCATCAAAGAAAAATTGGCAGCCGGTCAGGGGGTCAGCGAAAACGAATATCAACGCCTGTACGAACTGGACGTGAAACGTCGCCAGTTGCAATCGCGGGCAGAGGCAGAAGAACCAACGACGGAGGACGATGCGGTCGAGAGCAGCGAACAGCCGCATGCCCGCTTGCTCCGCACGGAAGTCACCCCCGACGAAATCGCGACCGTGGTCAGTGCGTGGACCGGGATTCCCGTATCGCGGATGCTGGAAACGGAAAAGGCGAAATTGCTGGTGCTCGAAGAGCGCCTGCAGCAACGGGTCGTCGGCCAGGACGAAGCCGTGGCGGCGGTGGCCAATGCCGTTCGCCGCAGTCGCAGCGGTCTGCAGGATCCGCACCGTCCGATCGGCTCGTTCCTCTTCCTGGGCCCCACGGGGGTTGGCAAGACGGAACTCTGCAAGGCGCTCGCCCAAGTCCTGTTTAACGACGAGTCGGCGATCGTCCGCATCGACATGAGCGAATTCATGGAGCGACATTCGGTCAGCCGACTGATCGGCGCACCTCCGGGCTATGTGGGCTATGACGAAGGAGGCAAGCTGACCGAAGCCGTTCGCCGGCGACCCTACTCGGTGATCCTGCTGGACGAAATGGAGAAGGCCCATGCCGATGTGTTCAATGTCTTGCTGCAGGTACTCGATGACGGCCGTCTGACGGACAATCACGGTCGCACCGTTGACTTCACCAATACGCTCGTCGTCATGACGAGCAACATAGGGAGTCAATTGATCCAGCGGATCACCTCGGACGGTGGCAGCGAAGAGGAAATTCGCGAAGCAGTGGACGAGGCGCTTCGGGCGCGGTTTCTCCCCGAGTTCCTCAATCGGATCGATGAGAAGATCATCTTCCATCCGCTCGATCGCAGCCAGATTCGCCGCATCGTCGATCTGCAGATTCGCCACCTGGAGCAGCGCGTCACCCAGAATGGCATCATGTTGCTCGTGACCGACGCAGCCCGGAATGCGATCGCCGCGGAAGGCTACGATCCCAGCTATGGGGCTCGGCCCCTGCGCCGCGTCATCCAGCAGCGGTTGGAAAACGAATTGGCCCGCGAACTGTTGCGGGGCGGCTATGGCGAGGGCGATTGCATCGAGATCGACTTCAACGGGACCGATTTTGAGATGTCGCATGCGGAGCCGCCCGCCGATGCGTTCCAGGAATCGGCCACCCGTTAGCCTTGGGAATCGGGAACGTCGGGAGTCCGCGCCAGTCGCGGGGGCTGCGCGACGAGACGTTGCGCCGCGAATGTTGGGGAAGCCGCGCGACGAAACGTTGCGCCGGCGCGAATGTCGGGGAAGCCGGGGGCCGGGCGACGAAACGCTGCGCCGGCAAGGACGTTGGGGGGTCCGGGGAAGCCGCGCGACGAAACGCTGCGCCGGCAAGAACGTTGGGGGGTCCGGGGGGCCGAGCGACGAGGTGCGGCGAGAATGGGTTCTCGCCCCCCGCTGCGTATTGCTGGGCGTTTTTTTGGGGGGCGGTTACCCCAACCCAGCTACCCACCTGACTGAGCCCCCCAAACCCCCCGACGTGGTTGCCGAGAATGTCGGGGAAGCCGCGCGACGAAACGTTGCGCCGGCAAGAATGTCTGGGAAGCCGCGCGACGAAACGCTGCGCCGGCAAGGACGTTGGGGGGTCCGGGGGGCCGAGCGACGAAACGTTGCGCCGGCAAGAACGTTGGGGGGTCGGGGAAGCCGCGCGACGAAACGCTGCGCCGGCAAGAACGTTGGGGGGTCCGGGGGGCCGAGCGACGAGGTGCGGCGAGAATGGGTGCTCGCCCCCCGCTGCGTATTGCTGGGCGTTTTTTTGGGGGGCGGTCACCCCAAGCCAGCTACCCACCTGACTGAGCCCCCCAAACCCCCCGACGTCTTTCCTCGACCTGCATTTCCATCGCCACCTCCATTCCAGTCACTTACCACCTCCATCTCAATCACTTACCAGCTCCATCCCAATCACTTACCACCTCCATTCCAATCACTTACCACCTCCATTCCAATCACTTACCACCTCCATTCCAATCACTTACCACCTCCATCCCAGTCACTTACCACCTCCATCCCAGTCACTCGCCACCAAATTCCCTGCCCTGTTGGTCGCCAGCAAACAACCGCCTATATTTTCAGTTGTCCCGGATGGGTGGCCGAGTGGACGAAGGCGGCAGTCTTGAAAATTGCTGTACGGGAAACCGTACCGTGGGTTCGAATCCCACCCCATCCGTTCTGGCGGCTCGCCGCCGCCGATATCCGCCGAATCTCCGGGACACACTTCCGCCGCGGCGCTCATCCATGCGTGCCGTCACGCCTCGTCCTCTCCCCGCTGGCCCGGCAACGTTAAAGTCTGCCGGTCGTAAGCGTCGATGCAGTATGGAGGATGGGGCCTATTGTACGGCCTCGATCAGGACGCTAGCGGAAGGTCCAACATGCTTGCCAAAATCCTCTCCTCGCTGCGGTTTTTGTGGGAAGCCATGACCACCGAGGCCTCGGCCCAGCAAATCGCACTCGGTTGTTCCCTCGGGATCGTGATCGGCATCCTGCCGAAAAGCAACCTGATGGTGGCCCTGTTCGTCGCGATGCTGTTTGTGTGGCGAGTCAATCTGGCGGCTGGGCTGGTCTGTGCGGCCATCTTTTCATTTCTTGGCCCGGCGGCGGACCCGTTGTTCCATCATGTGGGTGATTCATTGTTGACCATCACGCCGCTGCAGGGGCTGTATCGCGGTCTGAGTCAGTTACCGATCGTCGCTTGGACGCACGTGAACAATACGGTGGTCGCCGGCGCGACATTTTTGGGCTTGCTCCAGCTCTATCCGACGTATCGCTTGCTCACCCTTGTTCTGCGGCGTCGCGAGACGGAGCGCCATTCGCTCGAGGCGGCCAGCGGCTAAGTCAACACTGACCATTCCCTTCTAGTTGGCGTTCGGCGATCCGGACCCACGGAGACCATCATGCAACGGATCCGAGTGAGATCGGTAGCTGCCCGCTTGATGCTGGGTTGCCTGTTCTTGTTATTCATCGCCCTGGCCACGCGACCACTCATTCACATCACCATCGATCGCTGCCTGCGGGGAACGCTCGGCACGCAGGTCCAGGTGGGTCACATGCAAGCCTCGCTCCGCGAATCACGCGTCGATCTCCAAAGCTTCACGGCCAGCGATCCGCATCATGCGGGCCGCCTGCTGTTTCGTGCCGCCGAGTTGCAATTGGAGCTGGATCGAGCCAGTTTTCTCCGCCGCAAGATCGTGGTCAATCGCGGTCGCGTCAGCGGATTGGAGCTGATCGCGGATCGGGACGCTGTGCCGGCCATCGACACCCGCGCCGCCGCGACTTACCAGGCGGCGCTGGTGCATCGCTTTGACAAAATCGGAAGCCGCTGGTTTGGGCAAGCCGCTGATGAACTGGCCGTCGATGTCACGGAAGACTTGAAGTCGATCGCGATGGCCCGCGAGTTGCTTGAGCGGTGGCCCGGCGAATACACGGCCATTGAAAGAAATGCGCACGAACTCAAATCACGCATCCTAGCGCTCCGCGAGTTGCTCAACAGTACCACGGACAATCCCTTGCGAAATCTGGAAGCGTACCAGCAGGCGGTCCAAGAGCTGGAAGGGCTGGGTCGCGAAATCTTTGAAGTGCGTCGTCAGGTCGAGCAGATCTGTCAGCAGATTGCCATGGACCGAGACCAGCTCGCATCGGCGCAACAAGCCGATCTGGAAGGCCTGGCCCAGCGACACCACTTGTCGCCGCTCGACGATCAAACGCTCTCGGAATATCTGTTGAGCGTGCAGGTGGCGGATCGCCTGAACACCGTCCTCCGCTGGGTCCAGCTCAGTCGCCGCTATACCCCCACGTTGTCGGCACGGCACGCCGCCATGAGTGCCCGCGGGCAAGATCATGTGTTTGTCGGCCAGCAACCGCAGCCCGACGTGCTGGTCAAGACACTCGTCTTTCAGGGGCAAGGTCTGTTCGGCACGGAACCGGTGGCGCTGGAAGGCACGATTCGCAACCTGTCTTCCCAGCCGGCGATGCTGGATGTACCGATCGAAGTCGCCATGCAGACCACGGGCGAGCGGCCAATGATGGTGCAAGCCCGCCTGGACGCCACGGGTGCCGAACAAGTCGACCAAGTCATTATCGACTGCCCACGGCTGGCTCAGGAACGCGTGCTGCTCGGCAATCCCGATCAACTGGCGATCGTGTTGGGAGCCGGCGATGTGCATCTGTGGGCCCGAGTCGAGATTGCCGGAGACGCCGTGAAGGGCGAAATACGCATGAAGCAGACGGGATTGTCACTGACGCCTCAGCTGCACCCGCGGCTGGGAACGACCGAGATCTCGCAGGTGCTCGACCGGGAACTGGACCAGGTCCGCTCGCTGGACGTCGCCGTCGAGATCGGTGGCTCGTTGGCCAGCCCTTCTTGGCAGTTGCGATCGAACCTGGGTCCGCAAGTTGCCACGGGGATGAAGGCCGCGCTCGAAACCGAGATGCTGGCTCGCCGCGAACGGCAGTTGCGTCAGGCACACGAGGTGTTTGACGAAAAGGCCCGCTTGATCGAAGCCGAATTGTTGGCACGACAACAAGCCATCCTGGAAGTGCTGCAGTTCGGCAATCATGCCATCGATGAGGTGCGCCAGGACATCGCGACGCGGATGAACGAAGCCTCGACGCGCGTGCCGCTGCGCTAGTGGGATAGGCTACCAGCCACATCCCTCCCCGTGGCTGGGGCTTCCAGTCACAGTCCTGCCCATGACGGGCTTGCCAGACTGTCATTGTCATCGTTTCAACCCGACAGCCAGGGTTCGAGCAGGCAGCAGGCCCCCATACCGGCCAGCAGCGTAAACGCCAGGATACGCAGCCACGCTTGTGACATGCGATTGCCCAGCCGCGTACCCCACAGCGTGGCCAGAAAAACGAGGGGCATATAGGCAATTCCCACGGCGGCACTCTGCACCACGGGCATACCGAACCGCTGATAGAGGACCGCCAGTTGCCAGGGCACCATCAGGCAGAAGGCGCACCACATGCAGGCCCGCGACTTGTGACTCGACCAGTCATGAGCCACGACCCACAGCACCACCGGGGGACCCCCCATCCCGATCAGTCCCGCCAGCAAGCCGGAGAGGATGCCGGCCAGCCACGTCCAGCCCCAACCGAGTCGTGGGCGGGGGCGAGGTCGAATCCATAGCTGGGCGGCGATAATCGCCAGCAGGCAGCCGCCCATGAGTTGTTTGATCTGGGACACGGACCAAGTGGCTCGGATGTAATGCAGCGTGGATACGCCAACGACGACGGCGAGAAAGCGGGGAACCGAGATGGCCAGGATTTCGGGCCAGGGAATCGAGATTGGATTCTGCCACACCGAGGCCAGCGTCTGAACGAGTACGAGTGCCAAGACGAGCGCGATCGCCTGTTCCAGCGGCAATCCGATCAGCACCAGCAGCGGGATGGCGAAGATGCCGAAGGCGAAACCGATGGCACCCTGGATGATTGCGCCGCCGGAAACCGCCAGACCAATATAAAGGTAAGTCATGGGGCGGCGCGGCTCGTGGGATGGCGTGGGGATTGTGCGGGTCGTTTGTACGGGCAACGAACCGAGCGTGTCAAACCGGTCGGCTGTCGCGCAACCCCGGGAAACCGGTCGGCGCACGACCCGTATCCCCGCAGGCGTGGCCCGAGCAACGAACAAAATCCACCAACTCCCGAAATCACGCCGGAATCAGCAGTTGGTCGTAGGCCGCGGCGACGCCATGAGCCATCGCCCGATCCGAGAAACAATCGGCGTGCCGCGCGATCGCGTTCGCGCGTAGCCGCGACCAGTCGACCTGGCCATCCATCACACGCTCGATCGCGTCCGCCAAGTCCTGCGGATTCCCCGGCTCGGCCAGCAAGCCGTCCTGCGCATCACGGATCGCCTCGGGGACCCCTTCCACGCGACTGGCCACCGTCGGCACTCCAGCCGCCATCGCCTCGAGCACCACCATCGGCAGCCCCTCGCCGAAGAGACTTGGCAAGACGAACAGGTCCATCCGCGTCAGCTCCGCGTTGACCTGTTTGGTGAACCCGGTCCAAATGACGGCATCGCTGATCTGTAATGCCGCGGCGCGATCCTGCAACTGCAGACGATACGCGTCTGTTTCGAAGCCGCCCACGGCCCGCAAACGCACGTCCCATCCCCGCTGCCGCAGTCGGGCGATGGCGTCGAGCAGCACTTCGGTCCCCTTCCGCTGCCGAAAGAGAGCTACCGTGCCGAGCGTCCACACCGGACCGGGTACTCGGTCGGAACGACGTAGCTGAGTTACCGGCACGCCATTCGGCACGACCGAGATGCGATTCGCGTCGTAGCCTTCCGCCTGCATGTAGGCGGCCAGGCTGTGCGAAACCGTAATCATCCGCCGGGCCGTCCGCAGGCTCAATCGCTCGGTCTGTTGATTAACCCAGTTCTGCACACGCCGGGTCGAATCCCGGCCAACGGGACTGTGCACGTGATACACGAGCGGCAAACCGGTGGCGCGAGATAACAGGCTGCCGATCAGGGCGGCTCGAGGCGTGTGGGCATGAAGCAGACCGTAGCGATCGCGTTCCAGAATATTGCGGAGCGGAGCCAGCATGGACAAATCGGCTCGCGATCGCATGGGAACATAATACAGCGGCGTGCCATGCGAAATCCTCGCCACGGGAAACTGCGCGGGTTTCAGGCAGGCAAAGCCCACCCGGTAGTCGAATTCCGGCAGTCGCAGGGCCAATAGGTCCTGGACGCGCTCAGCGCCCGAGTAGTGCTCGCCGTTGATCAAGTGCAAGATGCGGGCTTTGGAACCACGCCATGCCGGTTCGATGGTGGCAGGTAGCACGACCTGCGTGGGAAAGGCGACGTGCAACGATGTGATGTTTTGCGAGGACATGCTGTCGAGTATCGGCGCGACGCGTGGCTGGCATCACGACGAATGCGGGGACTCCTGCAGGCACGGACCACCGCCCGCCTGATTGTTCCGCTGGTGCGGTTTTGCAGGGCCTCGCGAATTGTTGAGCGCCGAGTGGTAATGCGGGGCGACGGCGCGAAAACGTCGGGGTCCGCGCGACGAAGCGTTGCGCCGGCGCGAATGTCGGGGGGGCCGCGCGACGAAGCGTTGCGCCGGCGGGAATGTCGGGGGGCCGCGCTGACGAAGCGTTGCGACGGCGCGAAATGTCGGGGGGTCCGGGTGACGAAACGTTGCGCCGGCGGGAATGTCGGGGGGTCCGGGGGGCCGCGCGACGAGGTGCTGCGAGAAAGGGTTCTTGCCCCCCGGCTGGGTTTCTGGTCGGCGTTTTTTGGGGGGCGGTTACCCCAGTCCAGCTACCCACCGGACTGTGCCCCCCAAACCCCCCGACGTGTTTGCCGGGAATGTCGGGGGTCCGCGCGACGAAGGTTGGGCGTGAGCCGTGATGTCGGGGGGTCCGATCGAGGAGGTCGGGCGAGAGCCGGATGTCGGGGGGGCCGCGCGACGAAGCGTTGCGGCGGAGCGCGGAGGGTCGGGGGTCCGCGCGACGACACGTTGCCGGCGCGAAGGTCGGGGGGTCCGGGGGGCCGCGCGACGAGGTGCTGCGAGAAAGGGTTCTTGCCCCCCGGCTGGGTTTTGCCCGGCGTTTTTTGGGGGGCAGTTACCCCAGTCCAGCTACCCACCGGACTGTGCCCCCCAAACCCCCCGACGTGTTTGCCGGGAATGTCCGGGGGGCCGCGACGAAGCGTTGCGCGGCGCGAATGTCGGGGGGTCCGGGCGACGAAACGTTGCGCGGCGCGAATGTCGGGGGGTCCGGGGGGCCGCGCGACGAGGTGCTGCGAGAAAGGGTTCTTGCCCCCCGGCTGGGTTTTGGTCGGCGTTTTTTGGGGGGCAGTTACCCCAGTCCAGCTACCCACCGGACTGTGCCCCCCAAACCCCCCGCCGCCAGACCTCTCCGCGCCGCGAGTCCGTACCCGCGACGTCCGACGCAGCGGCTCGTCACCTCGAACTATGTTCCGAGCGATTGCTGCGCGATCCAGTCACGGAACTCGCGTTCGAATTGAGCCCAGGTCTGGCCGGGAAATAATTGCCGTGCCACGATGGTCCCGTAGGGGTCGCGGTCCTGTGTTGCCCGCAGCGCCCGATAAAAGTCACGTAGCTGGCCACGTTCGGCGAGGAAGAAACAGAAATAGCGAGCTTGAGCATACAGCAGCGCCTCGTCGCTCCCCTGAAAATCCTCGCGCTGCATGAGCACCGGCAAAGGCTGCAGTCGGCCTTCCGCCAGGGCTTGCTGCAAAATGGGCAGCCGCCAATTCATGAGCGGTCGGATCGTCGCACCCCGTAGGCCGTCCTCGACCAGGCAATGCTCGTGCAGCGAGGCCAGTCCCTCGTTAAACCAGATTGGCACGTGCGGGAAATCAAAGTCGACCAGGGCGTGTGTCAATTCATGAACCAGGGTGCCTCCACCCGCACTCAAATTGACCACGATGGTCCGCGTGGCCGGCTGGTAAAAGCCATAGATCGAAACTTGCGTTTCCCCGAACAGCCGCCGCGCCTGCTGGCGATAAGCCGACTCGCTCGAGAACATCAGGATGGTGACCGGATCGTGAGGCTCTACGTCAAAATAGTCCCGCCGCATGGCCGCCATCGTGGGCCCGATGGTCCCGCGATACCAGGTATCCAAGTCGCGACCCGAAAGGTCTCCCGCCAGGACGAATGGCTCGCGGACGATCACCGAGTGCCCATCGCCCAATTGAGTGGTGACTCGGCGAGCCATGATGGTACACCGGTCGGGGAAGTCACCGGTCATCCAGGGTCGCGAAGGAGGCGTTGACCAGGCGGGTGTCCGCTGGTCGGAATGCACCTCGTTCCGCGCAGCACAGATGTTCGGATCTTCTCGAGCCCATTCCGAGAGCGACATGGAACCCGCGATCACCGGTACCGGCAAGGCGACAAGAATCAGATTTCGCAATGTAAACACAAATTGCCGCGAGACGCGGACCTGTAAGTCATCTTCAACGACGAGCCCCAAGACCGGGAATTAGGCAAATGTAGGACATGCAAGGTCCTGCACCTCACTGGCCGAACCAGCTTCCGGGTTATTCCGGATTCTAGGCGGGAAGCGTTCCCGCACGCAACGCGACGGACAAGATGATGCGTTTTGGAAACGTGGCCGAGTGCCGGCCGCTGTGGCCAAACATGGGGAATTCCCGCAGCCTCAGCGGTGCAACCGCCGCGAGCCGCCGTTACGGACGCCGAAAGGGTCGCGTGAGTGGGGTGTCGGCAAATGGGGTGTCGACAAATGGGGAGCTGCTGACGATTCGTCATTTAAGGAATCGTCCGGAGTGGGCTGCAATCGGGGTGCCATCTCGATCGCCTCGTACGCATCGTCGTCGACAGCCGACTCGTCTCGAATCGCCGTTGGGAACGTATCCGGAATCGGCTCGACTTGCGGCAACACCTCTGGCTCAAAATCCTCTTCGGGTGCCAATTCGATCGGGTACTGGCTGTCCGGATCGAGGATGATCTCCTCGTCCCAGGCCGGCGCGGAGGCGTCGTTGAATGCGGAAGCTACCCGGCCGTGGATCATGTCGCCGCGAGGCCGACTGCCGCCATAGGCGGCGTAATGGCAATCGTAGGTGCCGCTGCACATGGCACACCCGCCCGCCATAACAAGGCTGGTTACGGCCAGGCCGATCAGCAGCAACGCCGGGGCGCGATGGGGTGAGTTGGCGATCATGCGCAAATTCCGGCAGTCTGGCGGCTGGGCGTGTCGGCGAACGGTAGTCTTCAGTTCTCTTTCGGCGTGTGACGATTGGGGACTTGAGGCAAAGTTTGTCGATTGTGAGCCGCGGTGAGATCCTCGTTGAGGCACGCATTGTGGCGCATCGCGTTGCCCGGCGCCCGCCGAAACCGGAATGGCGTCGCTCGACCGGACGGCCACGGAATCATCGAGGAGATGTCTCTTATTTTACGGGACGGGGATCAAGCGTAGGGGGGTTTGGGGGGCACCGTCTGGCGGGTAGCTGGGTTGGGGTAACCGCCCCCCAAGACGAGGTCTCGGGTAGCGCAGCGGGGGGCCGGAACCGTTTCCCGCGGCGTCTGGTCGTTGGGCCCCCCGGACCCCCCGACGGATAAGGTCCCGCCCATTCTCCTCGCTCAGGTCCCGCCCATTCTCCTCGCTCAGTCCCGCATTCTCCTGGCCGAGCCTCACGGAGCCGCGCTGCTCCAGGGTAACGGATGGGGATCAAGCGTAGGGGGGTTTGGGGGGCACCGTCTGGCGGGTAGCTGGGTTGGGGTAACCGCCCCCCAAGACGAGGTCTCGGGTAGCGCAGCGGGGGGCCGGAACCGTTTCCCGCGGCGTCTGGTCGTTGGGCCCCCCGGACCCCCCGACGGATAAGGTCCCGCCCATTCTCCTCGCTCAGCTCCCGCCTATCCTCCTCGCTCAGGTCCCTCCCATTCTCCTGGCCGAGCCTCACGGAGCCGCGCTGCTCCAGGGTAACGGACGGGGATCAAGCGTAGGGGGGTTTGGGGGGCACCGTCTGGCGGGTAGCTGGGTTGGGGTAACCGCCCCCCAAGACGAGGTCTCGGGTAGCGCAGCGGGGGGCCGGAACCGTTTCCCGCGGCGTCTGGTCGTTGGGCCCCCCGGACCCCCCGACGGATAAGGTCCCGCCGCTCATCCTCTCCTCGCTCAGGTCCCGCCCATTCTCCTGGCCGAGCCTCACGGAGCCGCGCTGCTCCAGGGTAACGGATGGGGATCAAGCGTAGGGGGGTTTGGGGGGCACCGTCTGGCGGGTAGCTGGGTTGGGGTAACCGCCCCCCAAGACGAGGTCTCGGGTAGCGCAGCGGGGGGCCGGAACCGTTTCCCGCGGCGTCTGGTCGTTGGGCCCCCCGGACCCCCCAACGGATAAGGTCCCGCCCATTCTCCTCGCTCAGGTCCCGCCTATCCTCCTCGCTCAGCTCCCGCCTATCCTCCTCGCTCAGCTCCCGCCTATCCTCCTCGCTCAGCTCCCTCCCATCCTGCTCGCATAGCCTCCGCCGTGTCCCGTCGTTGGGCCCCGCAGTCCCTGACGTTCCCGGCCCCGAGACTCGCGTCGCCGGTCCGCAATTTTGCGATCCCCGGTTGACATTCCATGAGACTTGTGGCAAAATCCGTGCATCGGATGGGCGGGGTTCGTTTGAATCGCCCGCCTTAGCAGATCGCTTTTTTCGGGTGCTCATGGCCTTTCACGAATGACTTCCACAACGCAGGGCGTAAGCCTTGTACGTGGAGGTTTTTTGTGAAGGGCCATTTTTTTTGGCCAGGTGTGATTTCGGTCAGTCCATCCAGTAACCAGCGAGGTGATTAATGAGCCCATGTTGAGACGCCGCGAAACCGCGTGCTGTTACGAGGTTTCGACCTGCGCGTCTTTGCTTGTGCTGCTTCCAGCACATCGGCTTCTTATCACGTTCCTGCTTACCCCTTTGACGGACCTGGAGATCTTTCCCATGACGCACATGAAAAATAAAACGTCCTTTACCGCTTTGCTGGGTATCCTGTTGCTGGCCGGCACGTCGTTCGGACTTACCGACGTGCAGTATTTCGACTTCACTGGTTGGGACAACAGCCTGGTCACCTCGCCGGCCGGACAGACATTTAACGACATCTTTGGCTCCGTGGATGTCACGGTGACTTCGTCCGGCGACTTTCCCATCCCGACTTCTTATGCGGTTGGATGGATCGCCATGGGCGGCTTGCCGACGCCCAGTGCCAATACGCTGAACTTCACCTTCAGCGAACCGCTGCGGTTTGTGCTAAAGACGAATACGGTGGATAAGGATGAAAACCTGACGATCGAGGCGGCGACCGGCAAGTCGTATTTCAACAGCCGCGGCGCCCAGCCGAACCTGAGCAGCGTGGGAAACGAGTACACCATCAACGGCAACGGGTTCGGCTTGGACCCGGTGACCGGTTCGTCCCAGGGAGAAGTTCTCTTCTCGTCGACCGTACTCAGCTTCGGCGTTACGCATGAGTCGTTGTCACGAACCAGCACCAAGTACGAGCGGATTATGGTGGGCACGCTCGTGCCGGAACCCAATTCGTGCGGGCTGCTCTTTATCGGGCTGCTTGGCATGGTGCAGAAATTTCGCCGACGCCGGCACGGCTAGATCGCTCCGCGCCGTAGAATCGCCGCAGCACGTGCTTTAACCAGTTGCCCACGGGCAACTGGTTTTTTTCAGCTGAAGTTTGCCGCGCGTGTGGTCCGCTCAGGAAGTGGCGTCGTCCGGCGGCTGGGAATCGCGAAACTTCTGCAGATTCGCCCTCATCGTCTTAAGCAATTGCGGCACGTGCGGGGCCGAAAAGAAGATCCGTCGAGCCACCGCCGCATGCGGGAAGAAATGAGTGATGAACTCGAAGCAGAATTCGGCCGGCGAATGCCGAATGATGACGCCATCGGCGTAGTGGCCCGGCATCTCTTCGTCGGGCAGTTTGAGATTCTCATAAATCTCTTGCACGGAGGGGCGTCGGGCCGGTTCCGGCGGCTTCGGCAGGGGAGGCACGGGACCATACTTCTCTTCGAATAGCCCGATATTGTGCTCGAGCGCCTGCACGAACTGAGCCAGCACGGGGTGCGGCAGCACGATCCGGCAGACGACACTGGCCGGCACGCCCATCTGCTGCAGAAAATCGAGCACGAACGCGTACCGCACGGTCATAATGATCGCGCCGGTGGCGAAGATGCCATTGCCGACGGACGGCGGAACGCGCGCCGTGGCCCCAGACAGCTGGAACTGCTGGTGGTGCATGTCGGCGGACGGTTCCCCATCGGGAAATTCGGGACCGGTGGGCGTTTCGTCGGGCGGAACATTCATAGAGGCTATCTTTCTTGAGGAGCGACGGGTCGCCGGAGCGCCGTAGCAAGAGCTGGCTCTTCGATTCGCCGTCCGCCAACCTGGCTGGGACACCCGCCGTGCCCCAGCGGGCCTGGCGGGTCAGGCAATTCGACGGCAATCAACTTGCAGGGTATGGTAACAGTCCACGAAAAGGACGAACATACCCGCGAATCAAGAACCAGCCGTGGACAGAGGGAACGGTGGCCGATGACGATTCCCTGCTTCCAGATCGACGCTTTTGCTCCCGCCCCTTTTCAGGGGAACCCAGCGGCCGTCTGCGTGCTTGACGCACCGGCGGACGCACGCTGGATGCAGGCCGTTGCGGCTGAGATGAATCTATCCGAAACCGCCTTTGTGTTTGCTCAGGATGGCGAATTCGCGCTGCGGTGGTTTACGCCGCGCGTCGAGGTCCGCCTGTGTGGACACGCCACGTTGGCCACGGCTCACGTGATCTGGGAATTGGGACTTGCCTCGCCGGCAGCCCAGTTGAGCTTTCACACCGCCAGTGGCCGGCTGCAGGCGCGGCGGCGGGGCTCGGAAATCGAGTTGGACTTCCCGCTGCGCGTTTCCCAGGACTGCCCGGCGCCGGCGGAATTGCTGTCCAGCCTGGGCCTGGACTCGTCCGTCGCTGTCCGCCGCGACGTCGAAGACTATCTGGTGGTCGTGGACGACCCGGTTACGCTCCGCCAGTTGCGGCCCGACTTTTCACGGTTGGCGCGGATCGACGGAGTCCGAGGTACGATTGTCAGTAGCCGGTCGGATGATGCAGGTTTTGACTTTCTGTCACGGTTCTTTGCCCCGGCCCAGGGAATTGACGAAGATCCCGTGACCGGCTCGGCCCATTGTTGCCTGGCCCACTACTGGGGAGAAGCACTGGGCAAATCTCACTTAACGGGGTTGCAGGTTTCACGCCGCGGCGGGGTTGTCGCGATGGAAATCGTGGGCGAGCGCGTTATGTTAAGGGGACGAGCCGTGACGGTTTTTCGCGGTGCATTGTTGGTCTAGCGGCCCGTTCCAGGGTACCAGGCCTCGCACGGAGTTCGTGATTACGTGCGATCGGCGGCAGCGGAATTTGAGGAGTCACCACGATGAGCGACATATCACTCAGGCACCTGCCCTTTGAGCCCTTTGCCGGAAAGTTTCGCGCTGAGGTCAAGCTTTGGATGGGCCCGGGCGATCCGCACGTATCGACCGGCATCATGGTGAATGCGTTTGTGCTGAATGACCGCTATTTGGAACAGCGGTACCTCGGCGATCCGGTGGAGGGCCCGTTTGGCGAATTCGCCGGACACGGCTTTTGGGGATTCGACCCCGCTTCGGGCGATTACCAGGGATTCTGGATTGATACGGCTTCGTCGCAGATGCAAATGGAAAGCGGCACCGTGGACGATTCGGGACGCGTATGGACCATGATCGGCCAATTGGTGCATCCGGAGAGTGGACAAGTCATTCGCAAACGTTCGGTGATCACGCTCGTCGATCAAAATCGTCACGTGATGGAATCCTTTTTCCCTGGCCCCGACGGCACGGAATACAAAAGTATGGAAATCACGTACGTTCGCTGCTCGTAACGCTCCTGCCTAGAACGCCCGTTGGTGGTCCGGGCGAGCAGGCTGCTGCGGCCGATATGCCAGTCGATGACAACAAGGAGTTGTACCGTCCATGGGTGGTGGTGCTCGACAGAAGAAGCGCGTGCCCGCCCTGGTTCCGGCGGCAGCCGAAACGCGTTGCGATTGGTGCCTCAAAGGTAACCTGGCCTATATTCGCTATCACGACGAGGAGTGGGGGGTGCCGGTTTGGGACGACGATGTGCAGTTTGAATTCCTGACACTCGAATCGGCCCAAGCCGGGCTGAGCTGGGCCACGGTGCTGAATAAGCGAGCCGCTTATCGCCATGCCTTTGCGGACTTTGCTGCCGACAAGGTGGCCCGCTTCACCGCCGCCCGGGTGGAACGGCTGCTGCAGAATCCCGGCATCATTCGCAATCGTCAGAAAGTCAACGCGGCGGTCGGCAACGCGCGGGTTTTTCTCAAGGTGCAGGCACAATACGGCTCGTTTTGCGCGTACATCTGGGACTTTGTGGACGGCACGCCCAGACAAAACGCTTGGCGACGGCACGATCAGCTCCCGGCGACCAGCCCAGAATCGGATCGTTTAAGTCGTGATCTAAAGGCCCGCGGATTCAAATTCGTCGGCAGCACGATCGTCTATGCCCATATGCAGGCGGTGGGGATGGTGAATGATCATCTCACCGATTGCTTCCGCCACGCGGTGTGCCGCGAACTGGCCGGGAGAGCCTGATCGGGTCTGCGGGAAATGACTCCTCCTCCTCCTACCCGTCTTCGTCTTCGTACTCGTGCTCGCATCGAGCGTGTGCACCAAGCCGAGGACGCCTTCGAAGATGCTTCCAGTACGAGTACGAGTACCGCGGTGCTGAGTACGAGTACGAGAAGGGGTGGTGGCCGCGGCAGGATGAGACCGTCATGCCCATCATCGTGAACCCTTTTCATGCCGGTCGCGTACCAGCTTCCATCCACGCGCCGAACCAGCGAGGGACGTATGAGTGCTTTATGGATGCCGCAGGCCATGCGGGTGGCTCCACGACTGGACGAGTCCGTGCCTCCGCAACGCGTACGGCCTTCGCACGCATTGCTGCTCAATCCATTTTATCCCAAGGACCCCCACGCCAGTTTTGGGAAGCATGTGCTCACCCCCACACTGGCGCTCACGTCGATCGCGGCCGCGACGCCGCCGGAATGGACGATCGCGTATTGGGACGAAAATTTGCTGCAAGGTCCGCCACCGTGGCAGCCGTTTCCGCAGGTCGTCGGTATCTCGGTCCACTTGACCTTTGCCGATCGCGCTTTTGCCTTGTCTCGCTGGTATCGCGCACGCGGTGCGCAAGTCGTGCTCGGCGGGCTGCATGTGTTGTCTTGTCCGGAAGAGTGCGCACCGCATGCGGATGCCCTGGCGATTGGCGAAGGCGTCCAACTGTGGGACCGAATCCTTCGCGACGCGGCCGCAGACCGTTTGCAGTCCCGCTACCAGGCGGGCTATACGCTTCCCTATCGTCATGATCCGCCTCCGCGACGCGACCTATTGCCGCGCGGCCAGTTTCTGACCACCACCAGCCTGATCGCCACACGGGGCTGCCACAGCCGTTGCGATTTTTGCTACCTTTCCACCGCCGACTTGCGGATGCCCTATCAGATGCGCGATCCCGAGCAGATCGCCCGAGAATTCGCGGACGACGACCAGTCGTACGGCGTCTTTACCGATAACAACCTGGGTTCCAAGCCAGAGTATTTACGTGCCTTGTGCCAGGCGCTGCGGCCGTTGGAGAAGATCTGGAGTGCCGCCGTCTCGATCGACGTCACCGATAACCAGGCCGTGGTTCGCGAGATGGCGTGCGCCGGATGTACCGGAGTCTTCGTCGGTTTCGAGTCGCTGCAGCCGGAGAATATCGAGTCGGCGGGCAAGAAGAGTCCGCGGCCGGATGACTATGCGCGACGAGTTGCGATCCTGCACGACCACGGCATTCAGGTCAACGGGAGTTTTGTCTTCGGCTTTGACCACGATCGGGCGGATGTGTTTGCACGCACGGTGGACTGGATCGAAGCAAACCGGCTGGAATGCGCCACGTTCCATATTCTGACTCCTTATCCGGGGACGCCCCTCTTTGCGCGGCTGAAAGTGGAGGGGCGGTTGCTGCATGAGGACTGGTCGTTGTACGACACCTCGCACGTGGTATATCAGCCTCGGCACCTGACGCCCGAGCAACTGGCCGACGGATACGCCTGGTGCTATCGCCGCTTATTTTCGTGGGGGTCCATCTGGAGCCGGCGGCCGAACGATCGATCCGCCTTGTTGCCGTACCTCGCCATGTCGGCCCTGTACAAGCGATCCAATTGGCTTTGGTATTTCTTGATTCGTTATCGATTGACGGGTCTGGCATGGCGGCCGCTCGTCGATGGAACTCGCCGCCGCCATCTCCGTTTTCGGAGGCGTTTGGAGGAACGCGACGCGCCGTCGGTGGGCAGAGCCTCGTCGGTGACCTCCGCCGGTTGTTGACGGATCATCCCGCTCCGGCTGCCATACGGCGGGTGGTAGCCGAGCTCGCGAGAGCTTGGACGGGCAGGGGGGGTGGCGATCCACGT
The DNA here is from genome assembly GCA_963700865.1 of uncultured Planctomycetaceae bacterium. Taxonomy (GTDB): domain Bacteria; phylum Planctomycetota; class Planctomycetia; order Pirellulales; family Pirellulaceae; genus CAVOGJ01. The sequence goes on from CAVOZC010000002.1 coordinate 180,723, forward strand.
CCAAAGCCTGGCGACTTCGGCTACCGTCGGCACACCCTCGTAAGAAAACAGCCCTCATCTGACGACGAGGGCTGTTTCTGATTTTCACGCACAAAGCCAACAGCAATAGTGTCCGAGCCTTACCGGGCGAACGACCGACGTCGCAGCCACGGAAGTCCCGCCAGCATTCCCAGGACCATCATCGCCAATTGCGGCTCGGGCACCACCGCCCCATCGGCCGACGAGCGGAATTTATTGCCATTCCAGAGGTTGAAGTCGGACGCATCCACCGATCCATCCGCCGAAAAATCGCCGGCGCACCAGGCAGGGGTACTCGTGAACTTATTGCTGTTCCAGATATTGAAATCCGAGATATCAACACTGCCGTCCAGGTTCGCATCGCCGATCAAATAAGGAGTCTGCGAGTCCAGATTGGCGGCACCGGCGAGTGCCAACCAGGCATCGCGGTCCTCCAAGTTCACCGATCCGTCGCCGTTCAGATCGAACGCCGGATCATTCCCCATGCTGGCCACGGCCGCGGTGAGCAGGTCGATGTCGCCGCAACCGAGGGATCCGTTGTTGTCAAAATCGGGGTTGAGTGACGTGCCCTCGTAGCTCAACACGAGATCGCTATTGTTGACCACCGACAGGGTGAAGCCCGTGATGTCTCCGGCGAGCGTAATTCCCAGGTCGGTCAGGCCCGCCGAGCTGAGCACGGTGAACGTCGCGCCGTTGAGAGGCGTGAAACCGCCGAGCGCGATCTCCAGCAGCCCGTCCACCGTGGCCGTCCCCGTGACCGCCAGCGATCCGAAGGCGGCACTGCCGCTGCCGGTCAAGTCAACGAGCAGGGTGCCGTCGGCGTCCTGCACAAAGTTGCCACCGACGCTCAGGACTCCGCCGTTGCCCGAACCCGGCTGGATGACGCCCCCCGAGTTCACCAGGTCACCGGTGATGGAGCCGGTTCCAGAGATCACGGCGTCGGTAAAGCCTTCGACCACGTGGGCGTCGATGACGCCATCGACTTGCACCAGTCCGCCAGCCATCGCGAGCACGCGTCCCGGCTGGCTGCCGCCGCTTACCGACAGCGTCGCGCCCGACTGGACCTCGAGCTTCATCGTTCCGCTCGATGCCATTACGTTAATAAACGAGACCGTCGTGTTCGACGTGACCTGGGCGACTTTCGCGCCACCTGCGTCATTCGCCAGCCGACCGGTCCAGTCGGCCGCCGGACCACTGGCGGGCGTCGCCCCCGATCGCGCGTTGACCCAATTGCTGGCTGTACCGAAATTGGCCGTGCCGGTGGCGGCCCAATCGTGGGTGCCGCTCAAGACCGGATCGCGGAGTGCGGAAAAATCCTGTACGCCGTCGAGGGTATCCTCGGTGGTATCGTTATACAAATTGGGACGACCAAACGTGGAAAAGTCGACGTCTTCAAAATCAGCCGATGTCGCCGCATCCGAGGGATCGGCGTTCATACTGAGTAACTCCTGGTTGTTCACATTTCCGCCGCCGGTGTTCGTTCCCCAATCGGGCTGGGACTCGCCGATCGGACCTTGAATCAAACCGGTCGTCAGGTCGGAAATCGTGCTGACCGAGGGGTCCTCCGCTTCGGCCTGGGCCGCGGTATTGGTCGAGTCGAAGATCCAAAGCGTCCATTCGTCGTTATCGACCTTGGCATCGGAGAACGGAGCGAAGTATTCGGTGGGGAGGCCATTATCGGTCTTGGATTCGTCCACCCAGAAATGCACGTGCCAGTCATCCGACTGGAAGGGATCAAAGGTGGGATCGGACGAAAGGTCATAGTCAAAGCCAGTATCGTGCGACGGGAAGAGCGCGTAGTTTGGATTGGCCGAGTACTGGTCGCGGATTTCGTTGACCGAGGCGTCTTCGCTAATGGTGATAATCGTACCGGCTCGCAGATCGGCGAAGTCCTTGTTGTTCAGGAACTTGATGAAGCCCCGTTCGTCGGGATTTTCACCAATGACAAAGTTGAAGTTCTCATCGTTCTCGAAATACAGCGTATAGCCCCGCAGGTCGGTGTGATCCTGCGTGACCACTAATTCCATCCAGTCACCGCCGTTTCCCTCAATCCGCGCCCAGCCGGTTGGCTGGGAACGATCCCAGCCGTTCGGCAAGGTCGTTTGCGTGATCGACGGATTGTCGTTGACGTCCAGGGGAAACGGATTGCCCGGTTGGACTGGATCGGTTTCCGAATTGTCGTTGCCGGAGTAGGCGGCGATGCCAAAGTCAAACCCTTCGTAGGGCTTCTCGGGATCGACGTCCACGAATTGGTCGGCACCGACCGCATTGGCCTCGTTCAGAATCAATTGAGCCTTGGCGGCGTGCGTCAGCATCAGCAGCGCCCCGCAGCCAATCGCCGCCAGCCTCACGTTGCGGAGACAAAATCCTGTCGTTCGTTCCATCTTCATTAGTGCCTTTCATTGTCAAAATCGAAAACCAATGCACCACCTGCGGATCCGGAACTTTGGCGTGCAAGTATTCAGGTCCGCACTGTGCGAACAGTATGGCGATGGCGTGAGATTCTGTCGCATGAATTAGTGTTTGCACACCGCAAACACGATGAAGATTTGATGAATGAAGATTTGATGAAGAGAGGCCGGGAATGTGCCGCGCTGAAGATGAAGTTTTGATGAAATTGGCGACGCGATCTTACCGCACCCGTCCTGCTCTTGTGCGTTGTTCGTTACTCTTGCCGCTACGCGAAGCGAGCACAAATATCGGGGCAGACATGCTGGCTAATCGCGTTGCAAAGTGGTCACGAAAAAAGAAGCACAAGCTCAGGAATGAGGGAATCCCCATGAATCGAACTCACCATCGAAAATCGAGTGATGGATTTACGCTCGTGGAATTGCTGGTGGTGATTGCCATCATCGGCATCCTGGTCGCGCTGTTGCTGCCGGCCGTGCAATCGGCCCGCGAGGCGGCTCGCCGTATTCAATGCACGAACAACTTACGGCAGATCGGCCTCTCGCTACTGAATCACCACGACTCGCACAAGAGTTTCCCTCAGGGGCTGTATACGGCTGTCGACGGTGTCTATCGCGAAATTGGACTCGGCTGGGCCACGAAGTTGCTGCCCTACATGGAAGAAGGGGCCGTCTACGACCAGATCGCCTCGTTTCGACCCAGCGACGGGTCCGATCCGTGGGATCCGGGCACGCCGGCCAAGGCCTTGCTTGATTCCACGTTTATTCCAGGGGCAGGCGCGGTCATTCCGTCGTTCCTCTGTCCATCCATCAGTTCCGTGGACATCGTGCCCGATTTTCGTGGCACGCGGGCCATGAACACGGGCTTTGCGACATCGCACTACAAGGGCTCGCGCGGTTTTTGCGATCGGGGACTCTTCAGTCGTCCACAAGAGCTCTCCGTTCCGGACGCCTGCTGGGCCGACATCGCCGGCCAACGCGTGCCGCGTGATTCGTCCCGCCACGAAACGGTTTTCCGTGCGACTGCGTGACGTCAAGGATGGCACCAGCAAGACCATTGCGGTCGGTGAATCGCCCTACTACGACGCCTTCAAGGAATGGCCGGTGTGGATGGGGGCGAGCGGCGAAGATGAAGCCGTCCTTTTCAAGACCGAATCGATCTATCCGATCAACTGCTTTCGTAATCCGAAGATCCCGATGAATGAGGATGAGCTGGACAGCGTGCAAGGAGACGATTGTGCGGTCAGCGCCCACGTCGGCGGTGCCCTGTTTGCCTTCGTCGATGGTTCCGTAACGCTTATTTCCGATGCGATCGAGTTGAGAACGTATGAAAAACTGGGCGATCGCAGCGATGGGGAAGTCATCGATGCGTTCTAATCTCGGAGGTACGCCCGCTTCCTCCCTGGGGGTTGCAGCCGACTGCCGAGGCCGTGCCGGCAGGGTTGCTTCGATGCTGTTGCTCGTGATTGTCGCCGGCTGCGGCAAGGGGCCCAATCTCGTGCCGGTGCGAGGCACCGTGCTCGTCGATGGGCAACCACTCGGGCTGGGCCGTATCCAGTTCGCACCGATGGCGACGGGCGACAATGTGAATCCCGGCCGTCCGGCGGTCGGCAGCATTCTCGCCGACGGCACGTTCACTTTGGGGACCGAAACGGATGACGATGGGGCCATCGTGGGCAAACATCGCGTCACGATCTACACGCAAAAGCCCAAGAAGAGTGATGGTGGCAACGATGTGGCGGCACGCAAGTCTTCGGTGCCACCCTTCCAAGTCCTCCGGCTCATCGACCGCGATTTTACGGTCGATGAGAACGGAGAAAACAACTTCGTGATTGAGCTCACATCGGACTATATCCGCAAATTTGGTGAAGGCGACGATTAGTTCCCTCGGCGTCGCCCCGTCTGGTGATGCAAGAAGGGCACCGCCAGGAATAGAAGCAGCAGGCGGCCACTTGGTTCGGGAACGGCCACGCTCAGCCCTTCCCAGCGTGAGCCATTGCCGGCTCCTAATTGACCGTAGGTCAACGTAAAGACCTGGCCTGCCGCGAACGGAATCGAGAGCCCGCTGATCTCGTCGTCCAAGGTGGCCGATTCCTGCAGGAAAATCACGGTTCCCGGGACATTGATGCCGTTCGGATCGGCCATCGAGTCAAAGAAGAAGTACGGCTCTCCGACGCCCGTGTCCAGGCGAAAGTACTCGAACAACTCGTCCTTCACCCCGTCGAAATCGAGCGCCGTGAGGATGCCGGCGCGATCGAATGAGAACTCGGCCGACTCGCCTTGACCACTCACAGCACTCGTCCCCTCGATAATATTGAACTTGGTGGCGTCGTCGTCGACGGCGTCCGGGATGGTGCGACTGTTGATCCCCAGCCCCTGCCCGTCGACGTCGTCGAGCACCGCGCCGGCGGGGCCAGCCGACAGCGACATGGTGAATCCGTCGTCGGTCAGCGTGGCGGCGGCAAGTCCATTCATGCCGTTCGCCCCGCTGTTAAAAACAAAGCTGGCCGCGGGCAGGTTCCCAGCAACGGCGAGCATGGCGCAAACAATGAAAAAATAATTAGCTGATTTCACGATCGAGTCCTTTCGTGATTGGTGAGTGAGGCAGTGCGAGACGGCGCCTGTGCGAGCGAAAAAGGGGCGAGCGACCGAGCCAGGCTCGATCGCTCGCGGGAAGGTCTGGTTGATTCCTTCGTGGGACAGGCTTCCAGCCCGTCGTCTGAATGAAGGAATCCCCAAACGCGGAGGTCTGACAGGCTGAAGCCTATCCCACGCCGTCCGGGGACGCTTACTTGCGGCCGCGGAGGTTGAGCAGCATCCATCCCAGGCCGGCAAGCAGGATCGACACCGACGCGGGCTCGGGAACCGGCACGCAACCGATATTCGGCGAGCCGATTGCGGGCTGCATGGCCTCGTTTACGGCAATCGTGGCGACCGCCCCCGAGGCATTTCCCACGGTGCTGAACTCGCCAAGAACAAGATCGTACGACTGGCCACCGAATGGCGGATTAGCGTCGGGGTAGCCGGCGGTAATGTCGGGCGCACCGGATGGTTCGCCGAAGCTGATCCATAAGCCAATGGCATCGCCATTCTGGCTAAGCCCCGATCCTTGGTAGCTTCCAAGGTGGGCAGGGTCAACCGTTTCGCCAGGCCCACAAAGTACGGGCACCCACACGTTAAGCCAGCCAAGTTCGCCAGCCAGAAGTTCGTCGACAAAGATTGCTGATTCGCCGGGAGCAATCGACGCCACCCCCGACATCAAATCCGCAGTCGTGGGATCGAACGAGTCGTCATCAAAATAGAGGTCGCCGTCGATCGCCGCGACCCAAGGCGTGTCGCCAACATTGGTCACTTCAAACCAATCGGCGGTAAGATCCGTACCTGGCTCGTTGCCGGGCCAGATTTCCGTGATTTGCAGGTCGAAAGCGCCGAGAGCCGCGCTGGCGGAAAAGAGGGCAACTGCCAGAGAAACGCAAAGACGCGTGATTCTAGTAACTTTCATTGGGTCTCACCGTTAAAAAACAGAGTGTGTAAAAACAGCTAACGCACTGATTCCTCAAGTGACGGATGGTTATGTTCTCAGTGGCAACTCCTCCAGGTTGTCGCGAGTGGGCCTCCGTCGAGCCGCGGGCGCGATGTTACCGCGGAACGCAAGCGACGCCCCGTCTGTCGTCGCCAGATCATCCCACCAAAGTGTGAATAATCGATGAAGAAGCGGCGAATTTGCCGTGAAAGTTAACGCGACATGGAATCAGTATCCGGTAGCCGAGTTCGCAAGCGCTTGGACGCGCCGGGCTCGAGCGTTCAACGTCCATCCGGGTCCCTCAGGGGCTGTGAATTGTGGTCCGCGTCAAACCAATCCCTCTGTGGGCTCGGCGTCCAACGTCTATCGACTTTGGCCATCTCCGTGGCTGGGGCGTCCAGCCACAGTCGTTAAACGCCAAGCGTCGAACGTCTGGCCACTACGTCCTTGACGCATCCGAGCCAGAAGCCACCACAACGCCACGATCAGCCCACCGGCCGATGGTTCCGGCACCGAGGTAACATCAAACGACGACGTGTACTTGTGGGCGTTCCAGATGTTGAAATCCGACACATCGACGAACCTGTCCGCGTTCAAGTCGCCCGCACACCAGGCGGTGACGGACTTGAACTTGTTCTCATTCCAGAGATTTAAGTCTGAAACGACCATCACCCAAGTGATCCCACACCCCGCCAGGATCCAGCCGATTGCGAACACCATGTACCACCAGCCGGTCGTCCGTCGTTGGCCGCCCGGGCATTGCGTATGGACAATCTCCGCCAGGGACCTCGCACAGCCATCGAGCAGCGTCAACTGCGTGCTGAACAGCGTGGCCACACCAACCATCAGGAACAGCGTTCGACCCGTGCGTCCCCATAGTTGCCCCAACACGGCGGCTTCATCCCAGATCAAGCGGCCCTGTTCCGGCACGACGCCGCGAGGTTGCAACACAATCAAGGCTCCGTAAATGAACAGCAAAATGGTGACGGAATTCAAGAGCCAGAAGAAACAGACCTGATCAAAGACGAGATACCGCATCCAGGCGCGGAAGCGGGAGGCGTTTGCCGGATGCTCATCGAATGTGAATCCGCTGCGCGTTGCGGCTTGTGGCTTGCCGTGCAGAATGTTCTGCATCACCGGCACGCGGCGACTCATGCCGATCTGTTTGTCACGCAGGTAAAAGCTGTAAAACAAGTTCGCGGTCCCACCCGCCCCCGCGAAAACCAGGGCAATGAAAAACTCCTTCACGCCCATCGCTGGTTCGCGAAAGCCGACATTCAACGCGCCCCTGAGCAGGGATTCCATCGACTGCCAAGAGCCTAGACGAATGGCGACGGCCATCAGGCCGAGCGTGACCGCAATGACCAGGATGCCAACGGTACGCTCGACGGCGTTGTAGGCGAATTTGGGACCAATCAGAATGATGGCCGCCAAGCCGAACGTTACCATGGTCCAAAACGGGCCGCCGCCGAAACCATCCAGGCCGACGAGTAACGCTTTGAGTGCCAATCCGGAAGCCAACCCCCAGCCGGGCGCTACCCAGCCCAAAATGGTGAGGATAAAAAAGACCAGCCCAAATCCCCACCAGGCCCGTGCGTAGCCTGTCAACACCGTCTCGCCCGTCGCGATGGTCCACCGGCCAATTTCGAGATTCAGCCAGAACTGCAATAAGAAACCGTGAGCGCGGCCCAAACCATACTGGCACCGTGTTCCGCCACGATCCGAGGCCAGATCACGATTTCGCCCGCACCGATCGAGAGACCAACGAGAATCGCACCCGGGCCTGCCAGTCGCCAAATCGGCACCGTACGGGGAGGGAGTTCGGCGGGCTGGAGATCAGGAAGTGACAAGGGCGAAACGGCCTCGTGTGAATGGACGAACGAATTCTAGCAAACGAGCGGCGTCACCGACGGAACGACGACGCCGGTTGCGAATTGCCAGTCTACGGACCAAATGGGGATAGGCAGCGTGCGGCCATGGACGTGACGTGCCGCGGGCTGCACCCGCGGGCTCCTTCGCTGGGAAGTCCTCTCCGCAGAAGGGGAACCGTGCGCCTATTTTTTTTAAATTCCGTCGTCTATCCCCCTGTGGGGCCATCCCGGTTAAATTGGCAGGATGACACCTAGCCTCGACACGCTCCTGCTGACGGAAGATGAATTGGAAATTGCCCGTCGGCAAGTCCGCGATATGGCTTATCGCAAATGGCAGGCCGCCGGCTGCCCTGACGATGCGGGGACGAAGTTCTGGCTCGCCGCCGAACAGGAATGGATCGCGTTCTTTTACGTACCCGCCCGGCTTCCGAGTGATCGATATGACGCTTGATCGGTAGCGTCCGTCGGTCGGCGACGAGTCGGTGGGAAATTCGGAGCCGCGATGTAAGCCGCGATGGCCGATGACGGTCGTCGGTGCTGGCCCCCCTCGTCCCGCAGGTTACGCGGCCGGGACGGCCACGCTACGTGTGGGTAGCGTCGCCGTCCTCGGCGGCGAGGAGCCAGGGGGACTTGCCACCGCCAGCCGCATGTCGCAGAATACGGAAAGTGTATTTCTGTCCACCATTTCCGCCGGACAGGGTGTTCCGCGAGAAAGGAGCGTGTCTCGTGTTGGCTCGGCTCAAAACGTTCACGCTGCAAGGGATCGAGGCGGTTCCGGTTGAGGTGGAGGTCGACGTCTCGGCGGCGGCGTTGCCCAAGACGGTGCTGGTGGGCCTGCCGGAGGCCGCGGTGAGGGAGAGCACGCATCGGGTGGCGCGGCGCTGGTCAATTCGGGCTTCACGCGTCCGGCGGATCGAGTCGTGATTAACCTGGCCCCCGCCGAACTGCCGAAGCAGGCGGCCTCGTTTGATCTGCCGATTGCGCTCGGCATGCTGGCCGGCAGCGGCCAGATCGAATCCGATCGGTTCGAGGAATATGCGGTCGTCGGCGAAGTGTTGCTCGAGGGAAACACGCGACCGACGCGGGGCGCCCTCTCGATCGCGATCAAGGCGGCTCAACAACGGGAGGAGGCCTGCGGGGGCTGGTGGTGCCCACGTCCAGTGCCGCCGAAGCGGCGGTCGTGGAAGATTTGGAGGTGATCCCGGTATCAAGTCTCACGGAGGCGGTCGCCTTCTTCACTGGCGCGATCGACATCCCGCCGCATCCGTCCAGCCTGAGTGACCTGTTCCAGCGGTTTTCCCAATACGATCTTGACTTTGCCGATGTCCGCGGACAGGAAATGGCCAAGCGGGCGCTGACGATTGCCGCCGCGGGAGGGCACAATCTGCTGATGCTCGGCCCCCCCGGCTCGGGCAAGACGATGCTTGCCAAACGCGTGCCGACGATCTTACCCGAGCTGTCCTCCGTGGAATCGATCGAGACGACTCGGATCTATAGTGCCATGGGATTGCTGCAGCCGGGTCAGCCGCTGATGGCGCGGCGTCCATTTCGCTCGCCCCATCACACGATCAGCAACGCGGGACTGGTCGGCGGTGGCAGCCCCCCCTCGCCCGGCGAAATTAGCCTCACCCACAACGGCGTGCTCTTCCTCGATGAGTTGCCGGAATTTGATCGCCGCACGCTCGAGGTCATGCGACAGCCCATGGAAGATGGCGTGGTGACGATATCGCGCGCATCGGCTTCCACGACCTTTCCCGCCGACTTCATGCTGATCGCGGCGCTCAACCCTTGCCCCTGCGGCTATCGCAACGACCCGCGCCGAGATTGCCATTGCACTCCGCCGCAGATCGAACGCTACATGGGCAAGATCAGTGGTCCGTTGCTCGACAGGATCGACATCCATATCGAAGTGCCCGCCGTCCCTTTTAAGGAACTGGCCGACGATTCGCCCGGCACCAGCAGCGGCGACATGCGGGCCGAGGTCGAACGGGCGCGCGCGGCTCAGTCCCTGCGATTTGTCGGCACGAAAGGGACCCGCTGCAATGCCCAGATGAGCTCGCGGGAGCTCCGCCAATTTTGCAGGTTAGACGGGCCCTGCCAGGCGCTGCTGAAGGCCAGCGTCCACGAGCTGGGTCTTTCCGCCCGCGCCCACGACAAGGTCCTCCGCGTGGCCCGCACCCTGGCGGACTTGGACGCCCGCGAGGAAATCGAACTGGCTCATCTGCAAGAGGCGGTGAACTATCGGATGCTCGACCGCCAGATGTGGACCTGATTGACCGCCGCGAGTCGCCTGGGACCCCCAAAAAGGGGCCGCGATTTTGCCTATTTTGACAGTTCCGGAAAATCTGGTCACGGAAGTGCGGCGTCCGGTTGACGCTGATCGCCAGGAATTAGAAAATTCGGCCCAACCCACCTGGTCGTGCAAAGTCGCTGTGACCGCTAAACTCAACCCGCCTTATTACCATTCAACGGATGATTGCCTGGCAAGGATGCGCTGCCCGTGCTTCCCGGGATTCCAATTTACGGCAGTTGTCGGTCGTCGGCCCGTGCCAAGGACGACCTGGTTCAAAGAAGGAGTCTGTTTGATGTCACGAAGCATGAAGTTGATGTTTGTGTTGGCGATTGCGGTCACCATGATCGTAGTCGAGTCTTCGGCCGAGGTGCAAATCCTGCGTCGTCGGCGTGCACGTCAGTGCTGCAACACAACCTGTTGCACCACCACCACCACTTGCGAGACGAGCTGCACGCCTTGTGCGGCGACGTGCTCCCCCTGCACGACGGCCGTGGCGATCGTCGAGGCCCAGCCTGTCAGCGGGACCGTGGAAGTTGCCGGTTGCACGAGTGGCTGCACCAGCGGCTGCACCGCCGGTTGTGGTAACGAATGCACCAGTGGCTGCACTGCCTGTTGCGAGCCGAGCTGTGGAACTTGCGATTCGGGTTGCGGCAACGAGTGCGCCACCGATTGCTGCTGCGAAACGGGTCGTCGCCGTCTGATGCGCCCACTTCGCTTCGTCAGCGTGTTGCGCAACAACTGCTGCACCACTTGCAACACCTGCTGCAACTAGTTTTTGTCGACGGCCCGCAGGTCGAGTGAAACGCGTGCCACGGCCCGAGTGGGTTGAGGCCGTAGCGCGGGAGTGATCGTCACCGAACGTCGGCCTCGCGATGGCCAGGTCGGCGATACCACGGACGGACGAAGATATGTGAAGCGGTTGGCAGCTCGTTGCCAACCGCTTTTTTTGTGCGTCGCGGCGGCTGGCGCCGGCAGCGCGGTCCATCTTCTTGGGCAGGGCCGGCAGCGGATCCAGCCTCTACGAGGACGAAATCATCCGGCCCCTGACGGGGCCGGTTCGCTTGGGGGTGCTTTTTGATAAACTGTTGGGCTCGCCCGGCGATGAATGACGGTGGGCGCCTGTTCGGCGGCGACCGATCACTCGCCGGCCACCCTGCTCTACCATTTTGTAAGGAATAAAGCGTGCGTCGACCATTTATCGCGGGCAACTGGAAAATGAATCTCGATCGGGCCGGCTCAGTGGCCTTGGCGAAGGACATCGTTGCGGCTTCGGCGGGTTGGGAGGCCGTGGATGTTGCCGTTTGTCCTCCCTCCGTTTACTTGTCCCCGGTCGCGGAGGTGGTCGTCGGATCGCCCGTGGGTTTGGGGGCACAAAACGCCCATTTCGAATCATCCGGAGCGTTTACCGGCGAGATCGGCCCCACCATGTTGGTCGACATCGGCTGTCGCTATGTCATCCTGGGGCATAGCGAGCGGCGTAGCCTGTTCGGTGAGTCGAGCGGTCTGGTCAATCAGAAGCTGCATGCCGCGCTTGCCGCGGGCCTGATCCCGATCGTGTGCGTCGGCGAGAGCCTGGCGGATCGCGAGGCGGGCCGGACCTTGGACGTGATCCGAGAGCAGTTCACGAGCAGCCTGGCTGGATTGACGCTGGAGCAGGCGGCCCGGATCGTGATCGCCTACGAACCGGTGTGGGCGATCGGGACGGGCAAGGTCGCGACTCCGGCACAGGCGGAGGAGGTCCATCGCGACCTTCGCAATTTGCTGGAAAAGAGCTACAATCAGGCCACGGCGGACCAGGTTCGCATCCAGTATGGCGGCAGTGTCAAGCCGGACAATGCCGCCGAGCTCTTGGGGCAACCCAATATCGACGGGGCCCTCGTGGGTGGCGCGTCGCTGACTGCCGACGGTTTTCTCGGCATTATTGCGGCGGCCCTGTAACGCACGTTGTTCACCAACCCGTTGGCTTTTCCTATTCGCGTTTGAGGATTCCATGGTTACGACTTTCTTGCTGGCCACGATCGGACAGACGCTGGCTGGTGTGCTGATGTTTCTCATTTCTTTGTTTCTGATTTTGCTCGTACTGGTGCAGCGAGGTCGTGGTGGCGGCTTGGCAGGCGCATTTGGTGGGATGGGAGGCCAATCGGCTTTTGGTGCCAAGGCTGGCGATACGTTCACGCGGATCACGATCGTGGCGGCGTCGGTCTGGATCGCCGTCTGCATGTTTTCGGTCATGATGTTTGGAAACGCCAGCGAGAAGGCAGCCGCCACGATTTTAGATACCGAGATCCCGTCAGCGACCTCCAACCTCGAACAGGATCTGTCGCTGGACGGCGGACTCGAGACGCTGCTGGAAGGAGCGGGGGACGGTGTTGATGCAACGTCGACCGAATCATCGGCCTCCTCGGACGAGTCTGGAGCCGCCGAAACGGGGGATGCGGCGGCTGAGGAGGCTTCGTCGAGTCCTCCGGCGACGGCCACTTCGACGGAAGCGGCCCCCGCTGCCGACGCCAAGGACAAGAAAGAGTAGTCGTGCCTTCCTGGCCGTGCATCTTCGATCTTTGGTAGTTCTGTAATCCGCGTGGCCATGAGGGGAGTCGTCGCATCGTGTTGCTCAGCATGACGGGCCATGGTGACGCCCGTCACCAATCCGATGGCTATCGCGTGTCGGTCGAGATCCGCACCATCAATAGCCGCTACCTCAAGGTCAATGTCCGCGGCCCGGAAGCGAATGCCAACCTCGAGTCAAAGATCGAGGCCATGATTCGTACCCACATCCAGCGCGGGACCGTCAATGTCTCGCTCAAGATCCAGCGTGAAGTCGCCGGTGATGAATACGGAGTGAATGCCGACGTCCTACACGCTTATCGGCGGCAACTACAGGAGATCATGCCAGAGGTGGCGGAAGTCGACCTGCTGCCGCAATTGCTGCAACTGCCAGGCGTGGTCGAGGAACCGCAATCGGCGGACAGCGAGGATGAAGAGGCATGGCGGGCCGTCCAACCGGCCGTGGCCAGCGCGTTGGAGTCGCTCCAGGCAATGCGGAGGTCCGAGGGCGCGGCCATGGCCGAGGATTTGCGATCCAATATCGAGTCGATCGCGAAAGCGCTTGAGGCGATCGAGGAGCAAGCTCCCCAGGTCGTGGAAAATTATCGATCCCGCCTGTCTGATCGCTTGGGCAAGCTGCTGAAAGAGCACAACGTGACGGTCAGTGATGCGGACATCGTCCGCGAGGTGGGCATCTTTTGCGAGCGTTGCGATATTTCGGAGGAAATTGTGCGGCTCCGCAGCCATCTGGAGCAGTTCGAGAAATTCGCGGCCGAGGAGGGGAGTAGTGGTCGCAAGCTGGAATTTCTCATTCAAGAGATGTTTCGCGAGATCAACACTATCGGCTCGAAGGCCAACGACGCGGTGATCGCGATCCACGTCGTCCAGGCCAAGACGTGTGTCGAACGCATGCGTGAGCAGATTCAAAACGTCGAGTAAACGGACGAGTCCAGCAGCGAGCCGCCGCACCCCGGTTCCTCGCATCCCGCAGCCGAGCCACCCATGAATGCCGGAAAAGCCATCATCATCTCCGGGCCTTCCGGGGTCGGCAAAACCACGATCGTGCAACGACTGCTCGAAACTTGCGATTTGCCGCTGGAATTGAGTGTCTCGGCCACGACGCGGCCCCCGCGTCAGGGCGAGAAGGATGGGGTGAACTACCATTTCCTGTCGGAAGCCGAGTTTCAGGCGCGTCGAAACGCCGATGATTTCCTCGAATGCTGCGAGGTTTACCAGGGGGGGAACTGGTACGGGACGCTGCGAGCGCCGGTCGCCGCTCAGCCTCGCAGCCGGGAAGTGGGTAATCTTAGAAATCGACGTGGAGGGCGCCATGGCGGTGGTCGAACGGATGCCCGAGGCGGTAACCGTCTTTGTGCGTCCAGCCAGCGTGGCGGAACTGGAACGCCGACTTTCCAAGCGGGGGACCGAGGATCGGGACAAGATCCAGCAGCGATTGGCCCGCGCTCACCACGAGCTCTCGTTTGCGGACCGCTACAAGTACTGTGTGGTCAACGACGAAATTGATCATACGGTTCAAGATATCTGCAATATCCTCATGCAACTCACGTAGGCAACCCTTGCCTTGGCCCGCCCCGCGGGGACGAGCTGCCAACATTTCGCTGGAGCCCAAGTATGCTGGAAGAATTAAAAGAAGAAGAGATCGTCAACAAAGTGGGCGGTCGGTTCAAGCTGTCAACACTTATCCAAAAGCGTCTGGTTCAACTGAACGCTGGCAGCCGCCCGCTGGTCGATGCCAACACGGATGACAAAATGAAGATCGTGTTGCAGGAAATCCTGCAGGATAAGATCTTCCTCGATTCATCCAACGAGATACAGGTCGTCAGCGAGAGCGAGGGCATCATGAACCTGGCCGATTTGGAACCTGAGTTGTGAGCCGAGTCGCCGAGCGCGAGTTGATCGTGGGTGTGACTGGCGGCGTCGCGGCCTACAAGACGGCTTGCCTGGTCAGCGCGCTCGTGCAGCAGGCGGCGCATGTCACCGTCGTGATGACCGCGGCCGCGCGAGAATTCGTCGGCCCCGCGACTTTTTCCGCGCTCACCGGGCGGCCCGTCGCGGTCGCTTCCTTCGAGGCTGATCGCTATCCGCTGGGACCCCACATCGAGCTGGCTCGCCGGGCGTCACTGTTGTGCGTCGCGCCTGCCACCGCCGACTTTTTGGGAAAAACGGCTCACGGCATTGCCGACGATCTGCTGACGACGCTGTACCTGAGCTTCACGGGACCGGTGGTCATGGCGCCCGCGATGAACTGCGAAATGTGGGAAAAGCCGTCTGTCCAGCGAAACGTGGCCCGTCTGGTCGAGGACGGAGTCCACATCGTCGGGCCCGGTGAAGGCTGGCTCAGTTGCCGCACCCAGGGAGCCGGCAGGATGGCAGAGCCCGCCGAGATTCTGGAAACCTTGGAAAAGGCCGTACCGGCTTAACGTCCCGTCACTCGCCCTACCGCACGAGCCCCCGCGTGGCACGCATCCTCCTGACTTCCGGTCCCACGCGTCAGTATCTGGATCCGGTCCGCTACTTGACCAATGCCTCGAGCGGCTGGATGGGAGCCTGTCTGGCCCAGGCCGCCATCGAGGCGGGGCATGAGGTGACGATTGTGAGCGGACCGGTTAGCGTCGAATACCCCGCGGCCGCGACCATCATTCCCGTCGTCTCGACCGAGGAGATGCTGGCCGCGGCCCGAGCGGCCTTTACGGATTGCGATGGGCTGATCGCGGTGGCGGCGCCGTGCGACTATCGGCCGATCGCTGTTTCTCCGCACAAGATCTCGAAGACGGGCGATCCACTCGTATTGCACCTGATTGAGACGCCGGACATCGCGGCGACGCTGGGCGCGGAAAAAGGCCAAAGGTGGGTTGTCGGTTTCGCGCTCGAATCGCAAGATCACCGTTTCCGCGCGATTACCAAACTCACGAAGAAGTGCTGCGACTTGATCGTGTTGAACGAGCCAACCGCCATGGACGCGCTCGATAACAACGTCGAGGTGCTGGACCCGACCGGGAAGGTGATCCTGCAGGTGAGCGGTGACAAATCGGCTGTCGCCAAACACTTGATTCGGCTGATTGGCGAGCGGCTGATCTGACGCGGCTATCGATCGATCACGGTTGGGCGATGCAATACAGGAAGTTGTCTGAGCGGATGAACAGCTGTCCGTCGCTCACCGCGGGCGTCCCGTGGAAAGGCCCCGCATCGTCGGCAAACTGGTTCGTCCGTTCGACGGAGAAGGTATCGCTCATCGGTAGCACGTGCACCGCACCCGACCGCAGCGTGAGCAAGACCTTCTCCCCCAGCGTGATGGCCGACGCATAGTCGCCAGCCGGACGACGCCGTTGGGCGCCGGGAGCTGGGCCTGGCAGGCGTTCTTTGTACACGGTCTCGCCGTTGTCACAACGGGCACAAAAAGCGATTCCCGTCGCGGTCCAGAACAGCTTTCCGTCGCTGACGACCGGCGTGCCGATCCCGGACCGCAGCTTGGACTTCCACACGGTGTGAGTCTCACTCACGTCGCCATTGCCCCCGCAACGCACGGCGATCGCGTCCCCGGCGCGTCCGCCCATGGCGAATACGGTCCCGTCCTGCTCCACAAGGCTCGCGCAGGTGGTGGAGTTGATGGGCGAATCGGCTACCCACAGTTCTTTACCGCTGGCCGGATCGAGTGCCAGGATCTTGCCGGGCACGCAATTAACGAGTTCCTGACGGCCGGCGGCCGAGACCAGGATGGGCGTCGACCAGCAACTGGTCATTTCGGGATCAAAATACTTCCACGCCTCGGACCCATCCTTCTTGTTCAGTCCGATGATCGCGTGACCGACGTTGGCCGCATTGACGATAACGAGGTCGCCAAAAAGGATGCAGCTGCCGCCATTCCCCCAGCGGGCAGGGTCCGATTCGGTACCGACGTTCGTTAACCACAACTGACGTCCGTCCAGATCAAATGCGGCCACGCCTGTCTTGCCAAACATCACGTAGACTTGCTCGCCATCTGTCACAGGCGTGCTGCTGGCATAACCGTGCTCGGTAATAAAGCCTTGATAGGCGTCTTCATCGTGGGTCGAGGCCACGGTGGCTTGCCAAAGCTGGGTGCCGCTGTGGCGATCAAAACAGAGCAGATGCCGCTGCAGGTCACTCGGCTTGCCAGGATTGTCCCGGTCGGTGCCGTATCCGGTGTAGCAGGTCACCAGGACGCGATCGCCCACGACGATCGGGCTGGAAGCGCCCGGACCGGGCAACTTGGCCTTCCAGGACACATGTTCGGTATCGCTCCACGAAAGCGGCACGTTGGCGGCAGCGCCATAGCCGCTGCCATTCGGTCCGCGAAAACGGGGCCAATCATCCGCATGGCTGAGCGAGGCGAGGCCGCCGGCAAGGGCGAGGGCAAGTATGACGTGGCGGGTATTCATCGTTTGCATCCTGTTGCTGGTAAGTGATGTTTTCGGAATCAAGGCGGCTTTTATTCCACGGGAAATCCTCGTTGGCGGAGCAAAGCGCGGGTGTCGACATCGCGTCCTCGGAATCGCCGAAAGCCCTCCGCCGGATCGATCGTGTCGCCGACGGAAAAGACACATTCGTACAGTCGCTTGGCGGTCGGTTCGTCGAAGAAGCTGCCCGCCTCCTCGAACGCCTCGACCGCGTCGGCGGTCAGGGCATCGGACCATAAGTAGCTGTAATAACCGGCCGAGTAGCCGTCATCGGCAAAGATGTGAGAAAACTGAGGAGTGCGATGCCGCATGACGATTTCCCGCGGCATGCCCAACTCCTGGAGCGTCTGTTTCTCAAACGCGTCGGGCTCGATCGCGACGTCGCCCGCCAGGTGCAATTTCATATCGACCAGCGCGCTCGCCAGATACTCGACGGTGGCGAAGCCCTCATTGAAGGTTTCGGCCCGTTTGATCTTCTCGACCAGCTCCTGGGGCATCGGTTGGCCCGTCTGGTAGTGCAGGGCAAACTTCCCCAGGACCTCGGGGGTGGATAACCAGTGTTCGTTCACCTGCGAAGGGAACTCCACGTAGTCCCTGGCCACGGACGTTCCCGATTGCGACGGATACTGCACGTGGGACAAAAGCCCGTGCAGAGCGTGCCCAAATTCATGGAAGAGGGTCAAGGCATCATCCCACGAAATCAGCACGGGTTCGCCGGGTGCACCTTTTACAAAGTTGGAATTATTCGAAACGATGGTGGTGATGGCCGGCAGACCGGGAATATGTTCCTGGGCCCGATAGTCGGTCATCCAGGCGCCACTCCGTTTCCCCTCGCGCACGTACGGATCGAAGTACCAGACACCCACGTGTTCCCCGGTGGGCCCGGTGACTTCGTGGACGCGGACATCGGGATGAAATACCGGAACATCCGTGATGGGCCGATAGTGCAAGCCATAAAGTTGCGTCGAGCACCACATCATGGCTTCCCGCAATTTGTCCAGTTGCAGGTAGGGCTTGACTTCGTTGAAGTCGAGATCGTATTTGGCCTTACGCACTTTCTCGGCATAGAAGCGGTAATCCCACGGTTCAATGGTAATCCCGGCGGACTCGTCATTGGCGATCTGTTGCATGTCGGCGACCTCCTCGCGAACGCGGGCGACGGCTTTCGGCCAGACGCGCATCATCAGTTCCATGGCCGCCTCTGGCGTTTTGGCCATCTGTGGTTCCAGCCGCCAATGGGCGTGCGTCGGATAGCCGAGCAATTTGGCGCGGACCGCTCGCAGCTTGAGGATTTCCGTGATAATGGCGTTGTTGTCGTGCTGGTCGCCGTTGTCGCCTCGATTGTAATAGGTCCGCCATACCTGTTCCCGCAGTCCGCGGTCCTGGGCGTAGGTCAGGAAGGGTTCCATCGAGGATCGCGTATTTGTGACGGCCCACCGCCCCTGGCTGCCGTCCGGATCACGCTCCTCGGCGGCGCTGGCCATGGCGCTGACCACGCTCTCGGGCAGGCCGGCGAGTTGAGCCGGATCAGAGAATCCAGGTCACATAGTTTTGCTCGTCGTCGAGCACGTTTTGGCTGAAGTCGGCAAAGAGGGTAGCCAGTCGCTGGTTGATTTTGGTCAGCCGCGCCTTGTCGGCCGCATTGAGCTGAGCGCCTTCCCGAACGAATGATTTGTAGCGGTCTTCGAGCAGCCGCCGTTCGGCCTCGGAGAGGGACTGTTGTGCCTCTTTGTCCTCGTAAACCGTGGCGATGCGGGCAAAGAGCTTTTCATTCTGTGTGACGCTGTCTTCATAAGCCGCCAGCTTGGGCATGATGATTTTTTGAATGTCGGGCATGGGCCCGACGTTCAGGTTCGACGCATAGACCCCAAAGACAGCCCCCAACCGCGTCAAAGGGCGCCCGGCCGATTCAAGCGCCACGATCGTGTTTTCGAACGTGGCCGGCGCGGGGTTATCGGCGATTTGCGCGATATCTTGCCGCGCCATTGACATCGCCTGATCGAAGGCCTCGACAAATTCCCCGGGTCGGACGCGATCCCAGGGCGGGACCCCGCCATACGGTCCCGACCAAGTTTGTAGAAGAAGCGAGTTCGTTGCGGAATCCGGCGCCACGGTGGATGCTCCTGCGGGTGCGTCTTGAGCCAAACTGACAGGGTTGAGCGAATCGCCGAGCAGCAGCCAGGAGAGCGCTCCGGTGACGAGGAATAAGCCTGCCTGCAGCGGTCGACTGGGTAGGAACCAAGGCATAAAGGGCCTCTCTCTCCTTGGAATGGGAATGGAAAACGACAGGCAGGGGAGCTCTGTGGCGGGACACGTTCGACAACGGTGCTACCGTTTGTCGACCTCGACGAAATCACGCTGTTTGGGACCGATGTAGATCTGTCGCGGGCGGCAGATGCGTTTGCTGGGTGAGCGATGCATTTCGATCCAGTGTGCGATCCAACCAGGCAGACGCCCCATGGCAAAGAGCACGGTGAACATCTGCACCGGAATGCCGATCGCACGGTAGATGACACCCGAATAGAAGTCGACGTTCGGATACAGCTTTCGCTCGACGAAATACTCATCGTTCAGGGCAACTTCTTCCAATTGTTGGGCCACTTCGAAGAGCGGGTCCTTCACGGCCAGTTTGTTCAGCAGTTTGTCGCAGGCCGTCTTAATGATCTTGGCACGAGGATCGTAGTTCTTGTACACGCGGTGCCCGAATCCCATCAAGCGAAACGTATCCTTACTGTCCTTGGCCATGTTGACGTACTTCTCGACGTTGCAATCATCCTCGATGATTCGCTCCAGCATCGCCACGCAGGCCTCGTTCGCGCCGCCATGCAGTGGCCCCCAGAGGGCACTGATCCCCGCCGAGATCGACGCGAACAGATTGGCATCCGACGAGCCCACCATACGGACGGTCGAGGTGCTGCAGTTCTGCTCATGGTCGGCATGCACGATCAACAGCAGGTTCAACGCCGCGCTGAAGTCGGGATCAATTTCGTAAGGTTCCGAGGGGACGGCGAACATCATTTGCAGAAAGTTGTCGCAATAATTCAAATCGTTCTGCGGGTAGATCAGCGGCTGGCCAATCGATTTCTTGTAGCTATAAGCCGCAATGGTCGGCAGCTTGGCCAGCAGGCGGTGTACCAACACATCGACCTGTCGCGGGTCCTTTGGATCGAGTGAATCCTGGTAGAAGGTCGACAGGCGCTGACCACCGACGACAAGATGGCCATCGGGTGCGCGTCGCGTGGGAAGCCGTTGTAGAACGAGCGAATATCCTCATGCAGCATCGTGTGGTTACGAATCGACTGGCGAAACACTTCCAGTTGATCCGCATTCGGCAAGTCGCCATAGATCAGCAGGTAGCAGACCTCGACAAAGTCGCAGTGGGCCGCCAACTGCTCGATCGGATATCCCCGGTACCTGAGTTCTCCTTTGTCGCCGTCGAGAAACGTGATCGCACTCTCGGTGGCGCCGGTATTCACATAGCCCGGATCGAGGGTAATCATCCGGGTCGCTTTCCGCAGCTGGCTGATGTCGACCGCTTGTTCGTTTTCCGTGCCGACGCAAATCGGCAGATCGACTTCCTTCCCCTGGAAATGGAGTTTGGCCACATCTTCCGACGACGTTTCCGCTGGATTAGCGACTGGCGGCATGAAAAAAATCCTCTCAACGCAGGATACAACAACGGAAACGTACGCTCGCTTTGCGAACGACCGGCCGAGCAGCCGATAGCAAGAAATGGAACTTGTTCGCACCGTAGTTTAGCGACCACAAGCCGGTTGGGCAAATACGGCACAACCGCCCTGATTGGTCAGTTTTACCCGATTGACAAGATCATTCAGCTGGCTGCTGGCTCGTCCGCCGGCTCTGCCTCGGAAAGCAAATCACTGTACGATCCGCGGAGCAGGTCGTTTTCGCGAATACCCAGTTGTTTCATCAGGCGGGCGACCAATAATTCCTGCTCGCGAAGGTTCAGATGGGGAGCCTGGACGGCTTCCAGCTCCATGAAGGTTCCCAGCCCGATGACCGCGTCAATGTGAATGCGGACGTTCTCGTGAAGAAAGATCTGGCGATGCTTCTCGACCGTCCGCCAGATCCCATAAGCGCTTTGCAAGGTCGCCTTGAGTGCGGCGGCCTCGCTGACGACGGCAATTCGATAGTGACTCGGTTTTGCCTCGCCGATGTCCGCCCGTTCGTAATGAATCAGCTGCGCCATGCACGGGCCGCCGGCAACTTCGATTTCGCGTAGTTTGAGGCGGCCCTGCCCACAGCGGAAGTAGGTGTCGATTTGTCGTTCGCTCGGAAGCACCGCGGTCGCCAGTTCCGCAGCGACGCGCATCAGCCGGTCCACGTCATCCACGCGCGCCTTGATTTCCAGGTTTTGCCGCAAACTGCCATCATCCAGACAAGTGGATGGGGAGCCCAGTTCCATGTCAAGTCACTCTCTCGGTACGAAGATGATCACGAAAGGACAGAACGGATCAAGCCAGTTCTCGTTGCAGCGCCAACAACCGCGGCAGAAACATGCGTGACGCCCGCGCACGATGGCTGAGGACCGCTTTCACGTGCGGCCCCAGTTCGCCAAACGTCACGTGGTATTCCGGTATCTCGAACAGGGGATCGTAGCCAAAGCCGCCTGCCCCGGCCGGCTGGGTCCGCAGGATACCTCGACATGTTGCTTCGCAGTCGATGCGTATCTTACCGTCAGGGTCGGAGAGTGACATGTGACAGACGTAATGCCCGGTGCGTTTTTCCCGGGGCAAACCCGCCAGTTGCTCGAGCAAGCGGCGATTGTTCGTGGCGTCGGTGGCGTCCGGCCCGGCGAAGCGTGCCGAATAGACCCCGGGAGCCCCCTGCAAGGCGTCCACGCACAACCCGCTGTCCTCGCCCAACACCCAATCGCCGAGGTGAATGGCTTGTTCGTTCGCCTTCTTGGCGGCGTTGGCCGCAAACGTGGTGCCATCCTCGTCAACCTCGAGGGCCGTGGGGAAATCATCGAGCGTGCGGACATGAAAGCCGTGCGGGCGCAAGAGGAAATCGAGTTCCTCGCGCTTCTTGCGGTTGTGCGTCCCCAAAATAAAATCGCCCAGTCCCATCCGCGGTCCTCCTTTTCAATTCCGGTCCGTCATGGCCTGCCCATCGGAGTCCGTCGCCACCACCGCGTTGGGGCCGCGGTCAGATGGCGTCGTTCCCTGATCCTGCCCCTCCGCATCCCAACTCGAACATTTCTTCCGCGTCGAGTACCAGATCATGGGCGGTGAACAGTCGTTGCAGGGCGGCGCGATGGATATTCATTTTCGTCGCTCCCACGCCGATCGCGCCGTAGCAGATGACTCCGTCCCGCACTTCGGCCCGATCGTGGACTTGGGTTCCCGCGATCCCCAGGGGGGGCACGGCGTTCAGATCGATGGCCACGCGCAGCTGAGGGCAGCGACGGCGGGCGGCCAACGAGAGGGTTTCCACGCCGGCCGCTCCGGCGGAAATGATGAGCTGGCACGCTGCCGCGGCCTCCGCCGCGGCGTCAGCCGCATCGACCTGCACCGGGGTGATCGCACCGACAGCGTCCTGGTCGCGCAGGCGTGCCTGGATGCGTTCGCAAACGCTGGCAGCCCGCTCCCGCTGACGCGACGCCAGACGGACTTGGCTGCCGCCGCGCGCGAGCAACAACGCGGCTCGTTCGCCGACCGGCCCCGTGCCGGCCAGGACGATCGCCGAAGTCTGGGACAGATCGAGGTGCTGCCCAGCCAAGACGACCGCTGCCGCCGCCGTCGTGTTGGCGCCATTGGGATCCATCATCACCGAGACGTGCAGCGGACCGAAGAAGGTGGCGACGACTTGCGCCAACAGGGACTCAGCCCGCGACACATCGGTGCCGCCGATAAAGATGGCGGTATTCTGCAATTTTGCAGGGCCGCGGGTGAACATGGCGCCATGCACCAGGGCGGCAACGTCGGACGGTTCGACCAGCGAATACTGCAGCAGGTGGTCGACGCCGGCGTCGGCCGCGACGATGGCGTCGAAGGAACTGGCCTGTTTGTCGGGATCGAGTTGAATCAGGATTTTAGGACACGACATGAAGTGCCTCTCCTTGGCGGCTCCCACGTTCGTGTCGCACGAGTGCAGCGTCAAGTGCCGGACTTCGGGGTGGTCAAGACCGTGGCTGTGGCTCCCCGTGGAAGTCGACTGGGGCAAGATGTCCCAGCCACGTTGGGCGAACCCCAGATTTCAAACTTGAGAAGCACTAGGCGTTGCGGAACGGATGCTCCTGGTCCTTGCCGGCCAGCATCTCGTCCACCGTAGGCTTGCCCAGCATGGCGCTCTTGATCGCCTCGCGGGTGGCGGTGTAGTTGTATTCAAAGATCTTGTCGCTGTCCTCGGCCAGCCAGTGGATAAAGACGCCACACACAATCACGAGATCCTCGCATTGATCCTTGGGGATCGTGCCGGCGTCGACGCTATCGGCCACCGCCTTGGCCACGGCCGCCTGGGCCGGCCCGAACATTTGCACGGCCTGCTTGGCTCCCTTGATCGTGACTTTGGTCACCATCACCGTCGACGGTTTGACCGCCAGGTTCGGCGTGATCACGGCCAGGAGATTGCTATGCCCCTCACTCTGCCGTGCAAGCGCGTTGGCAAAGGCGTTGCCCACGGGTCCGTTCTTGCTGCCAATCAAGAGGTCGATGTGCGCGACCTCATTCCCCTCGCCCGCCAACGCTTCACCAATGAACATGGACATTCCCTGCGTCTCCTGATTCGTTAAAATCACCCGTCGAATTGAAAAGCTATTTCATCGTGCTCGTGCTCGTGCTCTCGCCTCATTCCGCCCGATCCTGGTTCCCAAGGCTATCAAACCGGCTGCCGCCTGAAAACTACCGACCACGGCGGCTCGGCCTTTGCGGCGATTCCAACCGGCAACTCGCCTTCCATGACGAAAAAACTACTGATCATCGGGGCCTCGGTCCGTGCCGCGGCGGAATCGGCGTCTCGCGCCCCTCGTTTGGGCCCTATCGTGGCGTGCGACCTGTTTGCCGACACGGATTTGCGGCGGCTGGCGGCGGCTACGCGGTTGAGCCCGGCTGAATATCCAAGGGGATTCTTGCCCTGGGCCTTGGCCCAATCACCCGCGCAGTGGATGTACACGGGTGGTTTGGAAAACGAACCGCAGTTGATCGATCACATATCGCGGCGACACACGTTGCTGGGCAACCCGGCGGACGTCGTGCGGCGAGTGCGCAACCCGCGTGAGTGGCCGACACACGTCATGCGTCAGGGGCTTCACGCGGGAACGGTTGCGGGTGCCAGCGAGGTCGTGCGCGACCGTGACCGTTGGCTGATCAAGCCGGTGCGATCCTGTGGCGGACTTCGCATACGGCGTCTGGCGGCAACCACCGAAATCGATGAAGACCACGAGTATTGCCAGGAATTCGTCGACGGTGCCTCACGAGCCGGACTGTTCGTCGCCGACGCGAATCGATCACGGCTGTTGGGAGTCATGGCCAGCTGGACTCTGGCGGATTGTGCCGCCGCGGGCGACGACGTGTCGCGGGGCGGCGGTCGGTCGCTCAACGGGCCGTCAAGCTGGCTCGACAAACCGTACGCCTATGCCGGATCGACGGGCCCCCTGCCGTTATCCACCGACCAAAGGCGTTCCTGGGAGCAGATCGGCCAAGTCATCCACCGCGAATTCGGGTTGCGGGGCGTCTTTGGCGTGGATGCCATCGAAACGCCTGCCGGCGACCCGGGGAAACCAGGGCGGCTGGTGGTCCTGGAGATCAATCCACGCTTCACGGCGAGCATGGAATTACTGGACCATGGGGGCGGCGTCCCGGTTGTGGAGCAGCATGTCGCGGCTTGTTCCGGCCAGCCACTACCGGGTGAATCCCCCGCCGACGGCCAGCAACCGACGGTGGCCGGCAAGGCGATTCTGTATGCCGAGCGGGATCTCTGCTGGAATGCCGAATTAAGGTTGCGGATGATCGACGGCGCCCAAGCCGCAGGTGCTTGGCTGGCCGATCTCCCGACGGAGGGAGCCTGTATCGGGGCGGGGCAGCCGGTCGTCACGTGCTTGTGCACGGGGCACAAACCGGCGGAGATCGCCCGACGACTGGGCCTCTCCGGCCACAACGGACTCTGGCAGCAATTTTCCACCATCTTGCGGCGGCATTGGTCAGAACGGTGACCTTGACCGCCCCACCCAATGGAAATGCGTGAAAAAACGCCTATGCTGTAATCCGATCCGGGCGACCGCTATCGAAGCTCGGGTCTTCGTTTCCATCGCGGTCAGGCCGCGGCTCAGGTACCCACCACCCGACGGACCAGCCCGCTGTGGCTCAGGTAAATCATGACCAAGACGATCGGCATCCTGACCGCCGGGGGTGATAGTCCCGGCTTGAACGCCGCCATCCGGGCGGTCGGCAAGGCGGCGATTGGCAAATTCGGCATGCATTTGATCGGTTTCCAGGACGGCTTTCGGGGGCTGATCGAAAATCGCGGGCACGATCTGTCGATCAAGGAACTGTCGAACATCCTGACCACGGGAGGAACCATTCTCGGCACCAGCCGCGACAAGCCCCACAAGATGCAGGTCGGCAACAAGGTCATGGACATGACGGATGTGATCCAGGAAACGTATGCGAAGTATCATCTGGATACGCTGGTCTGTATCGGCGGCGGCGGCACGCAGAAGAACGCCTATCGCCTGCACCAGAAGGGGCTGAGCATCATCACGCTGCCAAAAACGATTGATAACGATGTGGTCGGTACGGACGTGACGTTCGGTTTCGACACGGCGCTGGGCATCGCCACCGACGCCATTGATCGGCTGCACAGTACGGCTCATAGTCACCATCGGATCATCGTGGTGGAAGTGATGGGACATAATGCGGGCTGGCTGGCCCTGGGAGCCGGGTTGGCGGGTGGGGCCGATGTGATTCTGATTCCGGAGATCCCATATGACATTGAGGTGATTACCGAATCGATCCGACAGCGGAGCCGGACCGGCAGCCGGTTCAGCATTGTGGCGGTATCGGAGGGTGCGATGTCGCGGGAACAACACGAGCAGTATGCCGCGGCCCAAGCAGAGCTGGACGCGATTCGGAGCGGCAATGGGGGAGAGGGTGAGAAGAAGGCGGAGGCCAAGCGGCAGGCCAAGCTCCGCCTGCAGGAACTCGAACGCGAGTTTTCGGGCGGCACGATGAAGTTGTCGCAACGGCTGGAGGAGACGACGGGGCTGGAATCGCGAGTGACGATTCTTGGTCATTTGCAGCGAGGCGGCACTCCCTCGGCGGCCGATCGGATCCTGGCCACCCGTTTGGGCACGGCTTGTGCCGCCTTTATCGACGAAGGGAAACATGGCTGCATGGTGGCCGCGGTTCGAAAAGGCCGAGCTCGTGCCGTTGGAACAGGTCGTGGGCCGCCGCAAGACCGTGCCGCTGGATCACCACTGGATCCGCTCGGCTCGCCGCATCGGCGTGTGCCTGGGGGATGCGGAGAGTTAACGATTGGGAGACCGTTGCCAAGGTGGTTAGGTTGCCTGCCAATCCACGAGTCTCTGGCGTCCTGGGCTGCAGAGTGGCAAGCTTCCGCCGATCGTGTAGTATCATCAGACGTGGCCTGTTGCCCGCCTGACGCACGGCTAGTTACATGGAAGCCAGGCCACAGCTAAGGATCAGCAAGGCAAGACACAATACCGATCGACTGCGCGGCGCCTGCTGATTTTCGTCACCAAGTTGGGATTGCAAAGCCGCACCGATCGAAATGGACAATGCAGGAGTCCACATGCCACCGAAAGTTGCCATCCTAGGTATCGTTGTGTTGTGGGGAATTCAGGGAGAAGTTTACGGTGACACCGAAGGATTGACGAAGGAAACAACGCGGGCATCCGCGGCGGTTCGAGTATTCGTCACGGCCAAAGATACGAAGTTACGGTTGACCGAAAATCCACCGCTTACATTCGCTGAGGCGGCATCTGTCGTCGGTGAGACGATCACGATTGATGCGTCCGCGACCTTTCAGACGATCGAGGGTTTTGGCGGTTCCTTTACGGAGGCCGCGGCGTATACGCTCTCGAAAATGAGCCCCGCTAAACGTGCTCAGGTTCTCAATGCATATTTTAATCCAGTGGAGGGCCTTGGATACACGCTTTGCCGAACGCACATGAACAGTGCGGATTTTTCCTTGAGCAATTACGCCTACGACGATGTTGCCGGCGACTTCGAACTGGACCACTTCGATATCTCGCGTGATAGAAAATGGCTCATCCCCATGATCGAGGACGCATTGGCCGTCGAAGGAGCAGAATTCAAACTATTCGCATCGCCTTGGAGTCCACCAGCATGGATGAAAACGAATGGACAGATGAACTACGGCGGGCAGCTTAAGCCCGAGTGCCGCGACGTCTGGGCGACCTACTATGCGAAATATATTAAGGCGTATGCCAAAGAAGGCATTGCCATTTGGGGATTGACCGTGCAGAACGAACCAGCAGCCACTCAGACGTGGGACTCTTGCATTTATTCAGCCGAAGAAGAGGGCGCCTTCGTCAGGGATTATCTGGGGCCAACGCTTGAAAAAGAGGGATTGGCCGATGTCAGGATTATGGTGTGGGACCATAACAAAGATCTTATCTTCGAGCGTGCCGAGCCTATCCTGTCCGATCCAGCGACCGCCAAATATGTGTGGGGCGTTGGCTTTCATTGGTACTCGGGCGATGAGTTCCAGAATCTCGCCAAAGTGCACGACGCTTTCCCGGACACGCATCTTCTCTTTACCGAAGGATGCCAGGAAGGTGGCGTGCGGCTGGGTGCGTGGGATCTAGGTGAACGTTATGCCCACGACATCATCGGCGACTTGAATCATTGGACGGTCGGCTGGGTGGACTGGAATATGGTCCTGGACGAACGTGGTGGGCCCAACCACGTAGATAATCTCTGTGACGCTCCCGTAATCGCGGATACCACAAGGGACGATCTGTACTTCCAGAGTTCGTTCTACTATCTGGGGCATTTCAGCAAGTTTATCCGCCCTGGGGCCGTGCGCGTCGCTCACTCGGTAACTACCGATGCCTTGGAGGTGACCGCCTTTCAAAATTCCGACAACACGATCGCGGTTGTCGTGATGAATCGAACGGATGAGAAAATCGCATTCACCCTGAAAGCGGATGCGAGAGCCGTCGTCTCGACGAGCCCAGCTCATTCAATCATCACAATGATCTTTGCATCGCTCCCCTGATATTAGCAGTCGCCCAAGGCGAGACGCCATCCCGGCAACGATCCCGTCACTGCCGCGAGGTGCAAGGCCCTACAGAGATGTCTTTACCTCGACGTAGTTGAGATTGAAGCCGCCGGTTTCAATCACGATTTTCATCTTTTGAACGCCTTCTTTGAGCAGCACGCCTTCTTTCATCAAATGCGTGTAATTCTGCCAATCACCTGTATTGACGACATCGAGTGTCCCCGTTCGATTGATGCCGTCAAATTCGACATGCAGCTTGCCACCATCATACGGCGAGCCCGTGCGGCACACGATGTCGTACTTCCCTGCTTTGGAAATCTTCACCGTGTATTCCAGCCACTCGCCGTCCTCAAGCCACCCCAGGTTATAGCCGCCCTCAAGGCAGTCTTGGATATCGACGCCCGTCTGGCGGTAGGCCCCGCCATTGTTGCTCTCATCGCGGTCCGCGTAGGCTTTCTGTTTCGGACTCGTATCAAAATCTTCCGCCTCGATTCTCCCGGGTAAAGTAATCGGTGTGCCATGATAAGGTCGCGGAGGACAGCCAACGCCCGCCACAAATTCAATGCTGTCGCTGCGACCAAATCCGGCGCTATCCACGGCCCTCGCGGTGAGCGTGTGGCAGCCGTCCGGAACGTCCCAGGTAAAATTATAAGGTGCGTCTTCCACCTCCGCCAAAAGTTGCTGGTGATTGTAGAACTCAACCTTTTGCAGATTGCCGTCGGCATCGGATGCATCGACCGTTACCCTCAGTTTCCCGGTCTTCTGGGTTGATTCATTGGCGGGGCTGGTGATCTTGATTTGAGGTGACTGATTTTGGCCGCTCACCTGGTAGACCCGAATCCAATCGATGCTCATCTCCGCCGGAAAGGA
Source organism: uncultured Planctomycetaceae bacterium (assembly GCA_963700865.1). Taxonomy (GTDB): domain Bacteria; phylum Planctomycetota; class Planctomycetia; order Pirellulales; family Pirellulaceae; genus CAVOGJ01. The sequence goes on from CAVOZC010000002.1 coordinate 209,912, forward strand.
ACGGTCCGTCGTGTCACCGTCCACGGCAAGGCTGAGCGCGAGAAAAAACGACTTATCAAACGGAGCGGGAAAATCGGCCGAAAAACTGCTCCAACGGTTCTGCATGGCATAGAGATTTCCGTCGACAAACCAGCGAATTTCATACGGTTGCCATTCGACCGTATAGACATGGTAGTCCTCTGAAAAGTCGATCTGTTCGGGTGAGTAGTTGCCACCGGAGTATTCGTGATAGTGGCCTTGGCCTCCATGGAAGATCCCACCTTGCACGCTACCGGGATTCGGCCCCGTGGTTTCCATGACGTCAATCTGGCCACTTCGAGCCCAAGCACCGTAGTCAAGTTTTTCAGGTAGCAAGAATAATTTACACCGCAGCCCGCGCCCGCTCGCTGTCTTCATCCTCGCTTGTACCTTTCCATATTGAAAGGCAAACTTGCCGTGAGTATTCAGCCGGGCGGATGTGTAATCGTTGATGACATAAGGCTCCTTGCACGCTCGGATCACGAGTTTTCCGTCGCGTATGAAACGGTTCACTGGCCTGTCCGTGAAGAATTGCTTTTGTTGCCCGCTGTAGACCACGCCCGGATTGATTTCGGCTTGCCAATTTCCTTGATCGACGACGGGATGATCAAATTCGTCCGACCAGATGAGCCGATAGGTGGGTCCAGAGGCCTCACCAGCAAAGGTGGGCGAAAACGCGGCGAAAACCAACAAGAGCCGTGTGGCAACACCGTTCATGAATGAATCCCCCGGTGATTCGTCGTTTCCTGTGACAGGCCGTGGCCGTCGTCCTTCCGGTTGCAGAGCTGTCAATCCAGGTCGTTGGAATGTGCGAGCCGTGCTCGCTCGTCAACACTATATCACCTAAACTCAATGCCTGCCCGCTCCGCCCGCCGACCCACCGAAGGCGCATGGCTCGGCCGGTTCCGCACGCGTTGAATCCGCGCTCAAACTGGCTTCCGCGGGGCACGGGCGGCTGGCGTCTGATGCATTTTCAAATGAGGATTTACGTTCCATGAAGCGTACCGCGAGCAGGATCGTTGAGGTGGGAACCAGTTTGTTAAGGCGGCTCTCATTTGTCAGGGTGAATCACGGCATTTTGCTAACCGCGGCAGCGACGATGGTATTGTCTCTCGGTCCCGACGAGCATTTCCGGGTACACGGTGCAACCCGGCCTCGGTTGACTTCCCAAGGAAGGCAATTCGTTGATGAACAAGGAGGCCAAGTTCTTTTGAGGGGATGCAATCTCGGCAGTTGGCTGAATCTCGAGATGTGGATGATGGACATCAAGGACGCTGATCGGTACCCGGATCAGTACACCGTCGAAGCGGTATTGGAGAAACGTTTTGGCCGGGAAGAAAAAAACCGGATCATGGACTTGCATCGTGCAAACTGGATCACCGAGCGAGACTTTAAGATCATCCGGTCCCTCGGTTTCAACTGCATCCGGGTGCCCTTTCACCACAACATCTTGGAAGACGAGAACGATCCGATGCACTTAAGGAAAGGTGCATGGCGATGGTTCGATCAAATCATATCGCTCGCCGATAAGTACGAGCTCTACGTAGTTTTTGACCTGCATGCCGCAGCGGGGTGTCAGAATCTTTTCGATCATTCCGGAAGAAAGGACTGGAACAGGTTATGGGACGACCGAGTGTATTGGGACAGGACAGCCTGGTTGTGGGAACAAATCGCGGAACGCTACAAAAATTGCCCGACAGTCGCGGCTTATCAACCCATCAACGAACCTTGGGGCGGCAGCGTCGAGCAACAGGCGGAACTCTTTGACACACTCTATCGAGCGATTCGCAAGCATGACGACTGGCATGTGATCATCGCTTCGGCTCATTTTGCGGGATTCGATCATTTTGGCGACCCCCAGGACCATGGCTGGGAACACGTCGGTTTCTCACAGAATTTCTACCCGGGTTTGTTCGGCGGGGGAGCGATTACTCCCGAAACGCATCGGGCGTATTTCCAATGGCTGAATGACGAGTTGGCCCCGAAGCTGCGGGGCTTGAATGTTCCCTTCCTGGTTACTGAATTTAATGTGGTATTCAACAACGCGGGCGGCGGCCCCATGATGCGTCGGCATTTCGACGCCTACGCCAGTCACGGATGGGCTGCCACGATGTGGAGCTACAAGCTCATCACGAGTCCCGGCAGGAAGAATACGGGTGGCTGGTGGTTGATCACCGACACGGGTCGAGAAAAAACAGGTGCCTGGTGGATCGTCACCAACAAGTCGCCGCTGCCGGCGCCGGATTTCAACACTGCGGACAAGCACGATATCGAAAACTGGTTTCGGTCATTTTCCACCGTGGATTACGAAATAAACGGTCCGTTATGTGAGGCGCTGAGGGCCAAGGAAGCTCCCCGTCCTGTCGAAACGGTGGTTCGAGAAAAGCTGCTGGTTCCACCCGCAATCGACGCGCTGGAAGGATGGACCGCGATCGATATTAACCAGCCTCTGCCGGGAGGCCAAAAGTCTGTCTCCGAGAACGCCATCGAGGTGTACGCCGCTGGCAGCGATGTCTACGGTACGGAAGACCAGTTCCGCTTTATCTACAGAAAGCTTGCGGGAGATTTCACGCTCTCCGTAACTATCGATGAGCTCGCCTTCACGCATGTCTATGCCAAGGCCGGCATCATGATTCGGCAGGATCTGGACAAGGATTCGGCCTTTGCAGCGGTGAATGTCTTCCCTGACGGCAGCGTCGAATTTGGAGTCCGACCGAGAAAGCAACAAAACGTCAGCACGACGATCGTGATGGGACCTCAATTGCCGGCGGTCCATTTGAAACTGGTAAGAAAGGGCCCGATCGTCGAGCGTTACTTTGCCTGTGGCGACGGTGAATGGGACAAGTTGGATCAAGTTGCATTTGATGGCCTAGCTTCCGAGGTTTATGCGGGCATCTTCTGCGTCAGTCACGACAACGAGGCCCTGACCCTTGCCAGATATCGAGATATCGAGATCCTGGCACATTGAAGGCAATTGCGGTATTCCGTTGACGCGTTTCCATCTTCCGCAAACCATGGCGGCTGAGCGGCGAGCTGATTCGATATGGCAATCAAACGACACTTTTTAAACTGCGACCGCCCCGCGCTGCAAACCACGGCGGATTTCTTGCTGGCAAAGTATCGTCGTCAACAATGCCTGGATCTCGATCGAGTCATTCTGGTGACGACCGGCAGTCGCGCCGGGCGGGGACTCGAAGCTGTATTGCTCGACAGGGTCGAGGCGGAGGGCCTGACCTATTTTCCACCGACGCTGACGACCGTCGGACGGCTGCCCGAAATGCTCTATCAGGCCCCGCTACCCTACGCCTCGGAGTGGGTCCAGCAGGTCGCGTGGTCCGACGCCGTGCGCAACGCGGACCGCGATACGCGGCTGCGTGTGTTCCCGCACAGCCACACCGAACCCACCGATGGTAACCGGCACGATGGTACGGACAAATGGTTAGCGTTGGGACGACTATTGCAGTCCGCCTATCGCGAACTGGCGGCGGCCGGATTGAGTTTCGCCGATGTGGCGGAGCGTGCCGCCGGCCTGAAGAACTCACCGGACACGGGGCCCTTTCCGGAAACGGCCCGCTGGCAAGCCATGGCCATCATGCAGGAAGGTTACCTGCGGCGACTCGCCGGGGCGGGACTGGGAGACCGACAAACGGCTCGCTTGGAGGCGATCCGCGGACGGGCCTGCACGAGCGATTGCGACATCGTCCTTGTCGCCACGGCCGACCTGAATCACGCCTTGCGGATGATGCTCGAACAAGTGGCGGAACGTGTGACGGCACTGGTGCATGCGCCTGAGGAGTGGTCGAGTCGTTTTGACGTCTGCGGATCGGTGGTCGCGGCGGCCTGGCAAACGGCAACCATCCCGCTGGCCGACGAGCAGATCACGATCGTGGACCAGTATGCCGACCAGGCCGAAGCGGTGGTTGATTTGCTGGCCGCAGTGGGTGAAGGTTATACGAGCCAGGAGATCTCCATTGGCTGTCCGGACCAGGGGCTCGTGCCGCACGTGGAACGCTGCCTGGCCGAGGCGGGTCTCCAGGGTCGCTGGGGTCCCGGGAGGGGGCTTTGCGAATCGCGCCCGTATCAGCTGCTGGAGGCGATCCGGCAAGTCATCACCACCCAGCGTTTTGATGCGCTGGCAAGCCTCTTGCGCCATCCCGATATCGCCGACTGGCTGAGCAGCCGCCAGGTACCGCCGGACTGGGAGGCTTACCTGGACGAATACCGTAGCGAGCACTTGCCGTTACAGATTCCGCACACCTGGCTGGGAAACAAGGATCGATTTGCGTCGCTGCAGCGGGCCACGCACGAAGTCAGCGAATTATGCCGTCCCTTGCGGGGAGCCAGCATGACTCTGGCGAGTTGGGCGGAATGCATCGGGCAAGTCATTTCCAACATTTACGCCGACGCGGATTGGTCCCGGGTGGAGGAGCGGCGGACCGCCATGACCTGCAATGCCATCTGCGGGGCGCTTAGCGAATTCGCGGCGACCCCCGCCGATTTCGACACATCGACCACGGCCGCCAGGGCGCTGGAGCTGCTGTTGGAACAATTGGCAAGTGAGACTCTGCCCGATGACCCCGACGGAGACGCCATTGAATTGTTAGGGTGGCTGGAATTGCCGCTCGATCGGGCACCGCTGCTGATCGTGACCGGCCTGGCGGAGGGCGTCGTGCCGCAATCGAATCGGGCCGATATGTTCTTGCCCAACGGTCTGCGGAAACACCTGGCCATCGAAGACGATGAGCATCGGTATGCCCGCGATGCGTATGCCTTAAGCGTCCTCTGTCGTTCCCATGCTGGATTGGCCCTGATCGTCAGCCGCCATGATGCCGCGGGCGATCCTTTGCGACCCAGTCGGCTGCTGTTTGCCGACGAGCCCGACGTCGTCACCACGCGCTGGCTGCGACTGCTCGCACCAGCCGCGACAACCGGTTCTCAACCAATCACCACGAGTGACAACCGGTCACCGCCGGTGGACCGCCCCACATTTGCCTTTACGATCCCTCGACCGGAACCCTTGACCGAGCCGGTGACACGGATGCGGATTACGGACTTCAAGTCGTACCTGGCGTGTCGGTATCGGTACTATTTACAGCGGCAGCTCGGCCTGGGCAGTGTGGATGACGTCGAGTTGGAGATGGATGGTGGCCTGTTTGGGACCGTTCTGCACGACGTGTTCAATGACTTTGGCAGCGGCCCCATGAGGGACTCGACGGACGCGAACGAGATCGCCGGCGATCTTCAAGCGCACCTCGCTCGCCACTTGCGGCGTCGTCTGGGTAGTGAGTTGCCGCCAGCCATTCGGGTGCAACAGGAACAGATGCGTCTGCGATTGGATGCCTTCGCCGCCATCCAGGCCAGGCGTCGTCGTGAGGGCTGGCGGATCATGCATGTCGAGGCTCCCCAGGAGCAAGTGGCCCAGATCACGGTTAAGGAAGGTACGATTGACTTGTCAGGACGCATCGATCGCATTGACCGGCACGAGTCATCGGGCGCTTATGCCATTCTTGATTACAAGACGTCCGACGCGGGCCACCCGCCCGAAAAGGTGCACCAACATGGGCCGAAGGCAGAGAAGCGCTGGATCGATTTGCAATTGCCCTTGTACCGTTACATCGCCCAGGCCATGGGTATCAAACCGATCACGGAGGTCGGTTATATCCTGCTGCCCAAAAAACTGGATGCCATTTGCTTTTGTGCCGCGGAGTGGACCGAGTCGGATTATCGGGAAGCCATGCGGACCGCGGAACAAGTCGTATCCGGTGTCTTGCGGCAGGAATTCTGGCCACCGGGCGAACCGGTGTATGCTCCCGGAGATGAGTTCGCGGGAATTCTTATGTCGGGCGTGTTGGAACGACCTGAATGGGGGGATAGCGGTTCGTAGCGGTCCCGATTTTTCGTGTCCTGATGGCGTATCGTGCCGTTTCCGTACGGATTCGTCCGGTTGTGTCGAATCCTCCATTTTTCCTTGAAAGCGGTCGACCGATCATCGGCGGCGGCACTGGACGGCCCCGCCGGCATGGCTATAGTGGAGCCTATCTGAGGTGCTGGGCCCATCCTCGAGAGACGACGTCGCGAGTATTGCTCAGCGAGCTCGCAATTCACGAACTCACCCAACACCCCGACTCAGTGTGGCACAACGAAGGTTGCTTTCTTGGGCGCTGAGATGGAACTCTGGACGACCGTCCGAGAAGTGCTTCGTGTCGCCACGACCGTTACCAACGGGATCGGGCCGACGACAACCAGCCAATCTGCCACCTTCCGGACGTACGACCAATGACGAAGAATTCTGAACTGAGCTTTCACGAAATCACCGAACGGGCTTGGCGAGCCTGGCCCCGCATCCTGGCGTTTTGGGCACTGGCGGCGATCGCCACGCTGGTCGTGTTGTTTTTTTGGCCCCGTAGCTACGGCTCGTCAGCCAAGTTGTTGCTCAACATTGGCCGCGAGAGTATCGGGTTGGATCCCACAGTGAACGCGGCCGGCAAGACGATCGGCATGCAGCAGTCCGGTCGAGATTCTGAAATCAAGAGTGCCATCGACATTCTTGGCAGCCGTGGCATGTTGGAAGCCGTGGTGGACGAGCTCACGCCCGAAATTGTGCTGGGTGAATCGTCTGTCGGAGGCAGGAGGGCGAATCCGCTGACGGTTGTCTTGTCGCGAACGGTGGGTGCCGTGGTCGGATTTGTGCGCAATATCGACCCGACTTCGACGCGAGAGCGGGCGGTGATTGAAATTGAAAAGCACCTGGCGGTCAACTCGGAACGCAAATCCGAGGTGATTACGATCTCGTATGAGGCCGACACGCCGGAATTGGCTCAGCTGGTCGTTCATGAATTGGTCAATCAGTACCAACGAAAGCGGCTGGAATTTCATCGCACGGCCGGCTCCACCGAATTCTTCGACGCGCAGAGCGGGCGATTGCGGCAGGAGTTGGATCAAGCGGCGGGACGCTTGCGAGACGCCAAGAACCGCATGGGACTGGCGTCGATTCCGGGACAGCGGAAGATTCTGGAGACTCAATTGGGCGACCTTCGCAACGACATGTTGCTGACGGAGAAGCAGTTGTCGGCCGCGGAAGCCAAGAACAGCAATCTTCAGACGCAGCTGACAGGTCTTCCCGAGCGTCAGTCCTCGCAAGAAGTCAGCAAGCCAAACGCCGCGGCCGATATGCAGCGACAGCTGCTTTACGCGCTGCAGATTCAAGAAGCCGATGCGCGAGCCAAGTTCACCGCCAACCATCCCACCGTACGAGCCCTACAACAACAGGTTGCCGCGGCGGATGCCGAATTGAACAGCCAGGTGACACGGATCGTAGAATCGACTGACGACGTCAATCCGCTGCACAAGAAACTAACGCTTGATTTTTCGGAAACGACCGCCGAGCTGGCGGGTTTGCGGGCTCGTCGCGACAAGCTGATCGCGCAACAAGCGGATATTCTTCGCCAGATCAAGGATTTGAATGAGTTCGAGTTGGAAGTGAATCAGCTCGAACGCGACGTCGCCGTCGCCTCGCGAAAATATGTCGTGTACGCGGAGAGTCTCGAGGAATCACGAATCGACTTGGCCATGCAGCAAGGGGCTATCTCGAGCGTCAGCGTGGTGCAGCCAGCCACGCTTCAGGAAAAGCCCGTCTCGCCTTCCAAGCCAATTACGATCCTCCTAGGGGGCGTGGTCAGCATGTTGGGGGCTCTGGCGATCGCCCTGGGCAGTGTCCAATTCGACGATCGTCTGGCCTCGGCAAGCTCCCTGCGTGAGCAGCTGGGCGTGCCGGTACTGGGAGCGCTTCCCCAAGCCCAAGCCTACACTCGAGTGCACCTTTGAGACAAAAACCATGAGTGACCCCATGATGGAACACGATCTACATCGAACCGCGAACGAACCGGCGACGGTCTTTCGCAACATTCCGGCGTGGCAGGGGAGCGATCGATTGGACTCGATCCTGTTGCGGCTCGACGCGCTGCGAAAGGAAAGGAACCAGGGCAGCTACGTGCTGGGCGTGACGAGCTGTGAGCGCGGTGCCGGTGTGAGTGTGGTCGCCGGTAACCTGGCGGTGCGGGCGGCTCAATTGGGATTGGGGAATGTCCTCTTAATCGATTGTAACCTGGAACATCCCGTGCAATCCCAGTGGTTCCAACTCAAGAATCCCGCCGGGCTGGTGAACTTGATCGCCGGTGAAACCGACGCGTCCGAAGTGGTGACCAACGGTAAGGTATCCGGCTTGAGTGTGCTGTCGGCCGGCAATATCCGTTCCATCACGCTGATTCCGGAGGCCGTCGAAAGCCTCATGAAGAGCTTTCGCGCGGATTTTGATCTGATCGTCCTGGATATGACGCCGGTCAAGAACACAGCTCGTTCACTCGTGTTTGCCGGGCTGGCCGATGGTGTGGTACTCGTGGTGGATGGCCGTAAGACGAAGGCGCGTCACGCCAAATCAGTGATCCGCTTGCTACAGGAAAATGGTGTGGACGTCGTCGGGACGATTCTCAACCGCGCGAAACGCGGCTTGCCCCGATGGCTGGAACGTCTGTTTTAACGTGCCGAGATTCGCCGCGCACCATCCCGTTTTTCCTGGGACCTTATGAACTCCGTGCCAGTCCCGACATCGAATCTCGTCGATCGAACATCCGCGGTCGGCGATCCCAAGCTGATGGCTTTCGAAATGGAGGTCGAAGGTCATCATCCAGGCTATGTCCGGCATTTCGCCGAGACCTGGGTGACCCACGCCATCCCGGGGACGGTTCACTTCGTGGTCACTCCCCGATTCTTCGAGCTGCACCCCGATGTGGTGGCGGATGTGCGCCAGTTGGAATCACCTGCCGTCAGCATCTCGGCCATTTCCGCCGCGGACGATGCGCGGATGGAGCGGATCTCATATCTCCGCTACTTCCATGCCTGGAAGTACTTCTGCGAGCACCTGAGGCGCGGATCAGCCGATCACGGCTTGCTCATGTATTCCGACTTTTTTCAATTGCCATCCTTGCTGGGACGCAAGGCACCGGTGCCTTATTCCGCAATCTATTTCCGACCCACGTTTCATTACGCGACGTTGCGCAACTACCCTTCCACCTTCAAGGAGAAACTGCGCACCGCGCGGAAATGGCAGCTGTTGCAACGCGTACTCCAGGACCGGCAACTGCGTCACCTGTATTGCCTTGACGAAATCGCCGCCAGTTACATCCGCACGCATGCGTCCACCCATGTTGACGTGCGTCCCATCGCCGATTCATTCACTCGCTATCCGCCGGCCGAGGATCGGAAGGCGAAGTTGCGGCGTGATCTGCGGATTGAGCCTGGACGCCGGGTCTTCTGTCTGCTGGGTGTCCTCGACCGCCGCAAGGGTGTGAGGCAGATGCTGGAAAGCCTGCGGGAGATCGAACCGCAGTCGGCAGCAAGAACGTGCATCTTGCTGTTGGGAAAATTACAGGCGAGTCAGCGTGAGGAGATGCGCGATTTAATTCGTACACTGCAGGGCGAATTGCAGGTGCAGATTATCCTCCGCGACGAATACCTGCCCGACAGCGACATTCAACATTACTATGAATTGTCCGATGTCATTCTCGCCACCTATCAGGGCCACATGGGGAGCAGCTCGGCGCTGATCCGCGCCGCTCTGGCTGGCAAGCCGGTGATGTCCGCCGACTACGGACTGATGGGCGAACTGGTCCATCGCCGCCGGCTGGGAATGACCCTCGACACCGGTTCGCCCGCGGCCATGGCCAGAGGATTCGAGCGCTTTGTCGAGTCCGATCCGCGGCTGATGTTCGATGCTCAGGAAGCGCTGCGTTTCGCCCAGGAGAATTCGGCGGAGCGGTTGGCCCACGACCTGACGGCCATGATCACGGCGGAGCGACCGCTCTGTACGGAGACCACGGCATGATTACAACCCAGCCGCTGGATCCGTGTTCGCCGGTGGACGCCGCGGTGGAGCCCATCGAACGGACGTCACGCCCCGCTGTCGGCCAGGACGTGCGGCGTGGAGTGACTTCGTTGAGCGACCAGGTGATCGTCAGCGGAACGAGTTTTATCACCTTGATGCTGATCGCGCGACTATGTAGCGTCGCCGAGGTAGGCGTGTTTCATCTGGCCTGGACCGTGGTCGGGTTCCTCCGCACGGCGCAGGAACGGATGCTGTCGAACCCTTATCTGGTATTCGTCCATCAACCAGATCGGGACGAGTCGACGTTCTTAGGCAGCAGCCTGTTCTTTCAGGCGATGTTTGCCAGTGCCTGTAGTTTGCTGATCGGGCTGGCGGCCGCTGTGTTTCTCTACAAGCAGGAACCGGCCGGTTTGGGGTCGGTCTTGCTCGTCTTCGTCGCGGCTGCTCCCTTCGTACTTTTGCGTGACCACGTGCGGGCGATTTGTGGAGCCAATTTTCGCTTCGAACTTGCCCTGGCCATGGACCTGTGCGTCTGCCTGATTCAGCTGGGCGGGATCTTGGGTCTGGCCGCCGTGGGGAGGATTTCCATCAACACGGCCACGATTGCCATGGGGGTCGCGTGTTTCCTGCCGACAGTCGTCTGGCTACGCAGGCGGCCGCAACCGTTTCGTATCGCAACTGACCGGCTGCGTGCTGACTGGCGCGATTGCTGGAGCTACTCGCGCTGGCTGGTGCTGGCTCGCGCCGTGGGCATCGGCGGCTATTACCTGGTTCCCTGGCTGATCGTCTGGTTCATCGACGCTTCGGCGGCCGGTCGCTTTGCCACCTGCAGCAATCTTGTCGGCTTGTCACTGATGTTCATCATGGGCGCGAACAATTACTTTCAACCGCGCACGGTCAAGGCATTCCATCAGGCGGGCGTCAGGGCCATGTTGCGATCGTTGTACGAGACGGTGGCGATCTTGTGTGGTGTCCTGACGCTTGTTTCGCTGTGCTTCTACTTTGGAGGCGGCTGGCTGCTGGCGGCGATCTATGGTCCCAACTACGTCGGCTATGGCGGTGTCGTCTTCCTGCTCAGCCTCAGCATGTTGGCCGTCTGCGTGTCGATTGCCTGCGGTAACGGACTCGCTGCCTTGGGCAAGCCGCGCGGATATTTTTGGGGCGAATTGTCGTATTGCGCGGTTGCCGTCTCTCTCGCATGCTGGCTGATTCCCCGTTATGAGTTGCGAGGCGCGGCCATTTCGCTCATCGCGGGCGGACTGGCCGCCTCGGTCGTCACCGGCGGGACGTTGGCTCGACTTGTCGCCCAAGCACGACGCAACGAACAGTTATCCGCCGCTGGGGGGGGTGTCCGATGATTGCCTCGCCGGAACGGAGCCGATCCCAACGGATGTTTGCCGCGCTCGTCGTGCCGCTGCTGCTGGGAACGTTCTATCTGGTCGATCACACGTGGGATGCCAGCCGGTATTTTGAGCTCGAATTTGACGGCACTGAAAATGTCACGGCGGACCGATTGCAAGCCGTCGATTCCACGACCACGGCGGCTCGGTTCATGCTGGCAGGATTCGCGGCCGTCGGCCTGTTGTTGCCGGCTCCGGTAAGGCTCGACTTTCGCAAGCCGTTGTTGTGGACGCTCGTTCTTTATTACGGCTGGCTCGGCTGCTCGCCCCTGTGGTCCGTCGAGCCACGGCATACGTTGTTTAAATTGGCGGTGCTGTTGATTTTTCTGTTCACGGCGTTCGGCATCTCTCGCCAGTTGAGCAGTGACGCCCTGTTACGCGTGCTGGCAGCCTGTTGCTGCGGTTTCATTGCCATCGGCTTCGTCGCCGAGCTGGCTCAAGGCACGTTCCAGCCGTGGCGGGGTGATTACCGGTTCACCGGCACCGTCCATCCCAACACGCAATCAGTGTATGCGGCGATCATCTGCCTGGCGGGTTTTCTGCTGTACCGCGGCGATCAATCGTGGTCGACGAATATACGGGCGATGGTCCTGATTTTGTTCGGCGTGGTCATTCTGCTGCTGACCAAGTCACGGACGGCGGTGGGGGCCATGCTGATCGGCATCGTGGCCTTGCAATTGGTCCGGCTGCGGGGCCGGCAGCGCGTCTATTTGCTGCTGGGCGTCGTGACGCTGGCCGTGGTCGGTGTCACCCTGGTGTCGGCTTTGGGCAACCGTGCCAGGAGCCAACTCGGATCGGCGGCAGCGCTTGGTCGAGACGACGACGTGACGACGCTTACCGGCAGACTGCCATTGTGGGAAGAATTAATGGATCGCATCGCCGAGCGACCTGTGCTCGGCTATGGCTATCTGGGATTCTGGGACGCGGAGCGCGTGGAAGATTTGGGAGAGACATTTCAATGGGAAATTCCGCACGGACACAACCTGTATCTTGATGTGTTGCTTGACGGAGGTGTGATTGGCCTGTTCTTGCTGCTGCTTTTGGACGTGACGGTGGTCGCGACGGCAGCGCGACGCTACCAGCGCACGCTGGATGCGGGAGGGCTGCTCGTTGTCGGCCTGTTGTTCTTCGCGCTCGTCCATGGTTTTGGCGAATCGATTTTCAAACTCACCACGTTCCCCACTTTCGCCTTGCTGACGTTGATCTTCGGTCTGCTCTGGGAACCGCGGCGCGGCGCCGAGGAGCGGGAGGTCGAGTCCGCAGCTGACCACTGTCCCCGCGAAGCGGTTCTGGCTTGACATGACCACCACCAGTGAGCCGCCGTCGGACGACTCGCACGCGCAGGAGCGACCCTGCCGTGTCCTGGTGGTCGGCCAGACCCCTCCTCCGTATCACGGGCAAAGCATCATGCTGGAGCGTCTGATACAGGGAAATCTGGCGGGAGTCGAACTGCATCACGTGCGTTTGGCCTTTTCAAAATCGATGGATGACGTGGGACGGTTTCAATGGGGCAAGGTGTTCCATCTGCTGGGCGTCCTGGGGCGGATGGTAGCGGCACGCGTGGCGGGCGGCGTCAATATCCTCTATTATCCGCCGGCCGGCCCCCAGCGCGTCCCTATGTGGCGCGACCTCTTGCTGCTGATCGCGACCCGCTGGATGTTTCGAAAGACGATCTTTCACATGCACGCGGGTGGCATCTCGTCGCTGCACGAACAATTATCCCCGCCGGTCCGCTGGCTCTTTCGCCGCGCCTATTTTTATCCAGACGCCGTGGTCCGCATGTCCGACCGGACACCTGACGATGCCCGGGGGCTGCGGGCCCGCGCGGAGTTCCTGGTACCCAACTGCGCCGACGACGAATGGGAAACGTACCGGGGGCTGCGGGAGGTCCGCGGCAGCGAAGCAGGTCGGCCGGCCGCGGCGCCGCTGCGGCTGCTTTACCTGGGCACCGTGTGCGAAACCAAGGGAATCCTGGACCTGCTCGCGGCGTGTCGACGATTGGCCCAGGGGGGCACCCCTTTTGAATTGCATATCGTCGGCAGTTTTCAACCGGCTGCATTTCAGGCGAAACTTCGCCAGCAGCTGGCAGACCTTGACCTGCAACCGCACGTCGTGATCCATGGACAGCTGACGGGGCGGGACAAATTCATGACGTTCGCCCAGGCGGATGTCTTCTGCATGCCGACGTTCTATGAAAATGAGGCCTTCCCGTGCGTGCTGCTGGAAGCGATGTCGTTCGGACTGCCGGTCGTGGCCACCCGTTGGCGGGGCATCCCGTCGATCGTTGACCATGGCGTCACCGGATGGCTGGTGGCACCCCATGACGTGGAGGGGCTGACCGCAAGGCTGGAAGAATTGGCGCGGGAACCGGCCTTGCGGGAACGAATGGGGGCCGCCGGGCGGGCACGGTTCGTTCGTGAGTACACGGTGCAGCAGCATCTCGACCAGATGCGTCGTGTGTTTCTGGCGGTCGCCGGCGAAGGACCGAGTCCGCACCCGGTCGCGTTGGCCGATTCGTTGAACGGCGCTCCGGCGTCACCGACGGTCCCGGAAACGCGGTGCCAAGGAGCGACGAAGTGACGGGAAGCGCGAAGAGTGGGGAAGTACCTCGGCCGCCGAAAGCGTACGATCGGCCGATGACGGTACTTCGGAACGCCAAATCCATACACCAGCCAATACGAACGTGGTTTACGTTAACCACGAGGAGCAGCAAGAGAACATGAGTGTCGCCATCATCACGGGGTCCGCCGGTCTGATCGGATCGGAAGCGGTGGAATATTTCGCGGAGCGGGGCATGGATGTCGTGGGGATCGACAACGACATGCGGCGCACGTTTTTTGGCGACGAGGCATCGACCGGCTGGAACCGCGATCGGTTGATTGAGCAGTTGGGGCCTCGCTACACGCATCTGGACATAGACATTCGCGACCAGGACGCGATCGGGGCGTTGTTTCGCAAGTACGGCCGCGACATTGATCTCATCCTCCACACGGCGGCACAGCCCTCACATGATTGGGCGGCTCGCGATCCGCACACCGACTTTTCGGTCAATGCCACGGGCACCCTGAATCTGCTCCAGGCGACGCGTACCTCGGCGCCCGAAAGTGTCTTTATCTTCACGTCGACGAATAAGGTATACGGGGACGCGCCCAATCGATTGCCTCTGACCGAACAGGCAACGCGATGGGAAATCGACCCGGACCATACCTACGCGAACGGCATTCGAGAGGACATGTCGATTGATCAGTGCATGCACAGCTTGTTCGGCGCATCGAAGGTGGCCGCGGACATCCTGGTGCAGGAGTATGGAAGATACTTCGAAATGAAGACCGCCTGCTTTCGCGGCGGCTGTCTGACAGGGCCGGGGCACTCAGGAACACAATTACATGGCTTCTTATCATATCTAATGAAGTGCGCGATGACCGGCACGAAATACACCGTCTTTGGCTATCAGGGCAAGCAGGTCCGCGACAACATCCACAGCCACGATCTCGTGCGGGCGTTTGACGTGTTTCTCGCCCAGCCGCGCGTGCGGAGCGGTATACAACATCGGGGGAGGGCGGCACAGCAATTGTTCGATGCTGGAGGCGATTGCCCTGTGCGAACAGATCAGCGGTCAAATGCTCCGTTGGGAGTATGCCGACGACAACCGGGCGGGTGATCACGTCTGGTGGATCAGCGACATCAGCCGGTTCCAGCAAGACTATCCCGACTGGCAGCTCCACTACGACGTACCTCGGATTCTGCAGGAGATTCACGATCAAAATGTCGATCGCTGGGCGAAGGTCGCGACACCATGATTGAGCGGGGAAAACACAACGTGCTGGGCGTCCTGGTCGACGCGGTGGATTATGAAGCGGCCGTGGAAGCGATTGCCCGCGCGGCTCGCGAGGGCCGCGGCCTGTCGGTGACGGCGCTAGCGGTTCACGGCGTCATGACGGGCGTGCAGGATACGACTCACCGCCACCGTTTGAATCGATTCGACCTGGTGTGTCCGGATGGCCAACCGGTGCGGTGGGCCCTCAATCGGCTGCATGGCGCGGCGCTGCCCGATCGAGTCTACGGCCCGACGCTGATGCTGAAAACATGCGAGCGGGCCGAGCAGGATGGCTTGCCAATCTTCCTCTTCGGCGCGGACCTTGAAATGCTTGCAGCGCTGAGTGCCGGGCTGCTCCGCCGGTTTCCCCGCCTGCGCATCGCGGGGCAGCGAGCGTCCAAGTTTCGGCAGTTGACTCGCGCCGAACGAGATGACTTGATCAACGAGGTGCGAGCCAGCGGCGCGCGGATCACCTTCGTGGGACTCGGCTGTCCTCGGCAAGAGGTATTCGTCTACGAGTGTTGTCAGGACCTGCGGATGCCTTGCCTGGCGGTGGGAGCCGCCTTTGCCTTTCATGCGGGCTTATTGCCACAGGCCCCGCCCTGGATGCAACGCGCGGGATTGGAATGGCTGTTCCGGCTGATCCAGGAGCCGCGGCGACTGTGGCGGCGCTACTTGTTGCTCAACCCGGCGTACGCGACGCTCTTGGGGTTGCAGTGGTGCGGCTGGCGACGGCCCAGTACGGACGACACCCACCCTCCGGCAGCCGAGTGCCTGTATGGTTAGCGTCGGCGGGGCAGAGCCAGACTGCCCAGAAAGAAAGGGTGGTCGAGGGTGGCTTCTTTCCCCTTGGGAAGAAAAGCGCACAAGCGGACGCACCAGTGAATCTGCAGAATGCCGCCGTTGTAGCTGAGCGGGCTGTTGGGGAGCGGCGTTGAAAAGCTGCGCAACTGCCGCAGGTCCCCGTCGTCGCCTTCTCCCGCCACACGACGTTCAAAGTAGTGAACGCCCATGTCCTCATCTCCCTTGCCATCGGTGTACCAGAGAACCGAAGCCTCGACGGCCTGGACTTCGCCTCGATCGACGGCATCGATCTGATAGTCGCAGCGCAAGGTATCGCCCGGTTGATATGCGGGAAGGTGATCAAACAGCTGGATGCTTAACAGTGGTTCCATCGCAAGCCCGCGCTAGTCACGCTCTTCATGGCCGGCCACCGGAAAGACGACGATGGGAAATTCCCGCTCGAAATGTCCGCCTTTTTCCAGTTCGCCTTGCACGATCAGATTCCAGCGAATCGAATTACTCTTGGCCTGAAACGAGTGCATCACGTCTTTGGCGAGCACCATTTCGCCTTGATGCACGAAGGGAGCGCCAGGGACGACCTCCGTGGGCACGCACTGTAGCACTTTCTGCATGGAAACGCGACGCTTCTCGATGCGGACGTCGGTACCTTCGCGAAACGTGGCCGACTCGTCACACGACAGCATCAGCTTGAGCGACCGCAACGACATGCGGCCAGCCTGAACCAGGCACAGGTCGTAACGTCTGCCCGGATAGAACGGCAGGTCCGAAACTTCGACGCTGGTCGGCCCGATTCGCACCGCCTCAGAGAGGGTTTGCAGAAAAAACCAGGTCAATTTGACCGCTCCATACGTGAGAGGGATCAGTAGCAGCAGCAGCAGCCAAGGCGTGCGCTCCGCAACCACGCCGTTCAGGAGCACGACGATCAGTCCGGCGATTAGTCCATTGACCATCAAGCTCAAGGTACCGATCGCCAGCAGGCTCCAGGTGGGCGAAGTCGAGCAGGGCAAACGGTAGCGGAGTCGGACCCCGGGGCTGTCGAATAGCGTCTCGCCGCGTGGAATCGCCGGATAGTCATTGGGCAGGGGCAAGCCGCCGCTGAGCGGGTCGAGATCGGCCGCGCGGCCGGCGATCGCCGTGCGTCGTTCGGCCGAGGTCCGCGCATGGACCACGGTCCAGATCAGTCCGCCCGTGCCGGTCAATACCAACGAGGCCAGCACAACCACGCTCAGCCACAGCCCGGAACCAGTATTCAGTGAGGAGAGTCCTGGAATGGCGATCAGCCTGGATGTGACAAGACCAATCAGAGCCGCCGAACCGCCCAACATGAGTCCGGCGAACAGGGCGCCCTCTCCGACACTGCCGGCGACCTGTGAGCCCGTCCGCCGATGCCCTCGCTTTTTCTGCCAGGGAATGAATCTTCGGCCCAAAACAGTTGGCTCCGTGGCTCGCTTCCAAAAACTGCCGCTGTGTCACCTGGTAAGCGAAACAGATCGTCCCGTTACGATAAGTGGAACCCTGGGGAACGACAAGCCGGATGCGGGGAGGGGAGCGGCCGGGCGGCTATCCGGAGGCGGGCGCCGCCGGCATCCGGGGGACACCGATCAGCTTCTTTAACTGCGACCAGCCTCGGGTATTGGCCACATCGGCCGCCGCCAGGCCGGCTCGGCGAGCCTGCAGCACCCCATAGCGCAGGACATCCAGCCCCTCGGTACTGTGGGCGTCCGTGCTGATCACGATCGGAATGCCGTGCTGCCGAGCCGCCGCGCAGTAGACATCATTGAGATCCAGACGCGCGGGATTCGCATTCAGTTCTAGCAGCTTGCCGTGCCGGCAGGCCGCGGCAAAGACGGCCTCCAGGTCGACATCATACGCCTCACGCTTATTCAAGATACGACCCGTGGGGTGGGCGATCGCCGACACATGAGGATGTTCTAAGGCACGCAGCAGCCGGGCGGTGATTTGGGCGCGGGGTTGCTTCTGACCGTAGTGGATGCTGGCCAGCACCCAATCGGCTTCGGCCAGTACATCCTCGGGCAAATCCATGTCTCCATCCTCAAGGATATCGCACTCGATCCCCTTCAGCACCCGGATGTCATGCTCCCCGGCTTCATTGATCCGATCGATATCGGTCCACTGTTTTCGCAGCCGAGCAGCATCCAGGCCGTTGGCCATGCTGACACGCTGGGAGTGATCCGTGATGGCGATATAGCGAAGTCCTCGAGCCGCCGCGGCGGCGATCATTTCCCGCAAGGACGACTTGCCGTCGGTCGCCGTGGTGTGCATGTGGAGGTCACCCCGCAAGTCGTCGAGCGTCACAAGTTCGGGCAGCCCGCCTTGCGCGGCCCAGACAAACTCTTGGCGATTTTCACGCAGTTCGGGTGGGAACCAGGGCAGGCCCACGGCCGCATAGACTTCTTCCTCGGTTGCGCCCGCCACCAGCTCCTCGGTCTTCGCGTCATATACCCCATACTCGTTGACGCGCAGTCCCTTCTGTTTCGCCAAACCGCGGACCACGACATTGTGCTCCTTTGACCCGGTAAAGTACTGCAGGGCCGCGCCGAACGAGGCCCGCGGAACGACCCGCAAATCGACCTGTAAGCCCATATCCACCCGCACCGACATTTTTGTCTCTCCACGCAGCATCACTTCCCGCACGCGGTCACAGCCGGCGAAATGATCCATGACGGTGGCAGGCTCCGTCGAAGAGACCAGGATATCGAGATCGCCCACCGTTTCCTTGCCTCGACGATAACTGCCAGCCAGTTCCAGCTGGTCAATGGCGGGGCACGCCTGCAGCTGCCCGCGAAGTTCGCTGGCCAGCTCGTCGGCTTTCGCCCAATAGACGCGATCGCCGGCGGTGGCGGCGAAGGGAATCCCGTCCAGAATGGCCTGCTCCGTTTTGGCTCCGAAACCCTTCAGGCCGCGCACGCGTTTGGCGAGACAGGCTTCCTGCAACTGGTCCAGCGTGTCAATATGCAGTTCCCGGTGGAGCGTCGCGGCTTTCTTGGGACCCAATCCTGGAATCCGCAGCAGGGTCAGCACCGAGGGCGGCACTTCCGCCAGCAATTCCTCCAAGAGGGAGAGTTTGCCGCTCTCGATGAGTTCCACACACTTCGCGGCCAGATCCTTGCCGATGCCAGGTATCGCCGTGAGGTCGGCCTGGTCGGCGACGAGCGTGGCGACTGATTCGGACAGGTCGCGGAGGGTGCGAGCGCCGTTCCGGTAGGCCCGCAGGCGAAACGGATTCGCTCCCTGGAACTCGAGAAGGTCGGCGATCTGGTCGAAGGCGTCGGCGATTTGTCCGTTGGTCATGGTGGTTCGTTTCGTCAGATGTGGAGTTCCACGACGTCTTTGTCGTGGACGACATAGTCCGACTTCACCGTGGTGGCATCATGGACCTGGCTGCCCCATACGCGAGCGAACTTGAGCTTTTCGGCAAAATCGCGGTGGACCAGCGCGGCCACGTCCCCCAGCGTGTCACCTTGCCGCACGGTAAACGGTTGGGCATAGTCGGCCGCTTTCTCTTGGGGAGATTTCGTATACACCCGCACGATGCGTAACTGCCGAAAGATGGCCGTTTGTAACTCGTCGATCCCCTCCCGTGTCAATGACGACACGCGAAAGACATCGAGGTCGGGGATTTTCGATTCCTGAAAAAGTTCCCAACGAAGTGCCGCCTCGTCGACGTCACATTTATTCAGGATGAGGAATGCCATGGTGTAGGAGAGGCCGATATCGTTCTCATCGAGATAGGAACGGCGACCGATTCGCGTCTTGGTCTGTTGCAGCCGAGCAAGTACCTGCTGGCATTGTTCCCAACCATCGTCGCTTGCCATGTCAACCATGAGCAGCACCAGGTCGGCACCCCGAATCAGTCCCTGCGTATCGGAATCAAACACGTCGGATGTAACGGGCGGAGTATCGATCAATTGAAAGGCAATATCCTCGAACGGCATCATTGCGGGGGCCGGCTCGCGGGTTGTAAACGGATACTCGGCGACCGCCGGTTCCGCGCGGGTCGTGGCGCGGACGAACTGACTCTTGCCAGCATTCGGACCGCCGAGCAGCACGATGCGGGCAGCCCCTTGATGGGGTAGCCGCAGCCCGGGCCCCTTTTTCCTGGACGACCGGGCCGTTTCGCAGTCCTTCTTCGTCTGGCTGATCTTTTGTTTGAGATCCGCCTGCAGACGATCGGTGCCCTTATGCTTGGGGAGTTCGCGGAGCATCTCCTGCAAGCATCGCAGTTCATCGTCCGGCGTAGTCGCCTGGCGATACGCCTGTTCGGCCTTGAGATATTGTGGCGTCAGATTGGCGGGCATGACGAGCGCAGCAAGATGGGAAAATGGCCAGCGGCGAATCCGTGCAGCATACGGCACAACCGCGGACGATAAAAGAACGCGCCCGCTCCACTCGTCTACCTCACCACCGGGCGACGGGAATAGTCGGCGGCGATCGAACGGCGGGGGATTTCAACCGGCATCGGCTGGATGTCAAAGCCAATCCCACCGAGGGAGCGCAGGTTTCAGCCCCGGCTGACCACCAATCGTCTGGCTCGTCTGCCGCGCGGCATAGTTTTCCATCACTTTCAGAACGCGGGGATCGATCTCGATCTTGCCATCCTGTCGCGGCGAGCCGACCGAGGCAAAACTGCCGACCGTCACAATGCTCTCGCTGCGGTCATGAAATTCGTAGGCTTCCACACCCCGCTCGCGGAGAAGTTCGGTCAGCCGATGCGCCTTTTCGGCAGCCTGCATCAAGCGATGCTCCATGCGGCCGGTCTCTTCCACCTCCTTAACCTGCTTCGGATCGATAATCACACTTCCACGAAACGTGGCTACCTTGACCGAGTAACGAGTTGGGCAGTCGAGCAAGCTATACTGCACGCCTCGGTTCATTTCCTCGACAAACGAGTCGATGCCGGCCGGCGTGAAATACTCCTGCGGCAGAAGCGGATTCCGTGTGACAAAGGCCTGGCTAAGTGGACCACGCCGCGCCTCCTTGGTAGCACTCGTAAGCTGTCGATACCAACTCCGCAGACCAGCAAACCGCAAGGAACTTTGCTTCTGTTCCACTAATCGCTGATGAATGCACGTCGGCTCGCATTCCTTGATCGCCTTCAACGTGGCTTGTAGCTGCGGATCATCGACACTGTGAAAGTCACCGACGAGGACTGCGTATTCAGTAAACCCAATTTGTTGGCGATATCGCATCTTCTTCGGTTCGCCGTACTTGTCGAATCCGCGCCCTTCCACTGGATCGGTGAAATCAAACTCCTCCGTGTAGAGATAGGCGGACCACTTGAAGCGTTTGCGGAACTCCAGCACCAATTGCCGCGCCTCGGTCTCCGCCGTTTGGCCGGCGAATGAAGCCGCCATGATCATCCAAGGGCCATTGGACTCGGCCAGCACGTAATCCCTGGACGGATCCGCTTCGACCGTTCGGTACGAGGCAAACCTGGAAAGGGGTTTTCGCTGCGCCGTCGCGGTCGTCACCACCGCGAGAACGACCCAGGCGAACATGATCCAATGGCGCCGACTTGGAGAGAACATGCGAGGCTCCTAGCTTCGTTCCAGCCGACTCCGCTTCCGTGCAGAGTCTTTGCAATCGGGGGCGGGGAAGTCTAGCAGAGGCCCCTCGGCGTGGCCAGACGGATCGCGTCGCTCGTCCGCGTCGGCCCGATCAGGCCATACGGCGATCCTGGAAGGCCGTTTCGCCCACGCTTCAACGGACCACAGTACGGACCCCACCGAGGAAGGGCCGGTGCCGGGCACGGACGGGTGCGTGGGACGAGCCCCTAGACCGTCAGCGGCTCGATGGTTGATAGCATCGACCCCAGGCAACTGGCGATCAGCCGGTCTCGGCCATAGGCGTGAATCTGCTGCCGCTTCAGTTCGGCATGCTCGCGCGTCGTCGTCAGACAGACGGCCCGACCCTCCCGATCGACGCTACGCGCAATCCGCAAGCCATGCTCGCGCGAGTGGCCAAAGAGTTCGGCCATCATCCGCACCACGTATTCGTAGCTGTGATCGTCGTCGTCCCACAACAACACCTGGTACCGCGGCTGCCGTCGGGGCAAGCCACCCACGCGTCGTCGTAAGTCCAGGTCCAATTGACGCGCTACCGTACATTCCGATTCCACCACGTGTGCCTCCGGCATCATGCTCAATCAACCACTTCCGCGGTGGCCGCCAGCCACCGGCCACAGTATATTGTTCTCGCGTCACGGAAGGAATCCGTCGAAATTCACTTCCTGGTCAGGATCACTCGCCAGCTTTGACCGCAGTGATGTCCAAGTCTGCCTGAACTCACCTGTTCGCCTATTCTCCAAAGACACCAAGCCGGCCACCTGACTCATGCTCGATCGTAAGTACCTGCTGGAAAATCTGGAAGCCGTCAAGACAAATTGCCGCCAGCGGGGGGTGCGTGTCGAGATCGATCGACTGTGGGACCTGGAAACGAAGCGCCGCGAGCTGGCACAGTCCGTGCAGGAACTCAATCGCCGCTCGAACGAAGTCTCCAAGTCAATCGGCAAGGCTCCTGACGCAACCGAGCGCGAGCGGCGCATGGAGGAGGGCCGCCGCTTGCGTGAGGAAAAAGAATCCGCGCAAAAGGCCCACGACGCTCTCGAGGAAGAGATTGTCGGCATCCAGCGGTTGATCCCGAATCTGTCCCATCCGGCGGCTCCGATTGGCAAGGATGATAAGGCGAATCTCGAGGTGCGGCGGGGAAAACACGCGCCGCGGTCATTCGAATTTACGCCCCAGGACCACGTGGCTTTGGGAAAGCAACTTGATTTGTTCGACTTCGAGGGAGGCGCCCGCACGACAGGGCACGGCTTTTACTTCCTCAAGAACGACGCCGTGCTGCTGGAAATGGCCTTGCAGCACTATGTATTACGAATGCTAATGCAGGAGGGCTTTACGCCCACCATCACCCCCGATCTGGCGCGGAATGAAATTCTGGAGGGGATTGGCTTCAATCCGCGGGGCAACGAGACCCAGATCTACAGTGTGGCGGGAACCGATCTCAGCCTGGTGGCCACGGCCGAAATCACGCTGGGCGGATGGTACGCGGGCAGCGTTCTGGACGAAAAACAATTACCGCTGAAGCTCTGCGGTGTCAGCCATTGCTACCGTACCGAGGCCGGTGCTCATGGGCAGGCCAGCAAGGGACTCTACCGCGTGCACCAATTCACAAAGGTCGAAATGTTTGCGTTTACGCTGCCCGAGGAGAGCGAGGCGATGCTCGAACATTTCTGCGATTTGGAGTGCCGCATCTTCGACGGCCTCGAAATCCCGTATCGGGTCGTTGATACGGCCACGGGCGACCTGGGTGGACCCGCGTATCGCAAATTCGATCTCGAGGCCTGGATGCCCGGCCGTGGCGAGGCGGGCGAGTTTGGCGAGGTGACGAGTACCTCCAACTGCACCGACTATCAGGCGCGGCGGCTGAATGTCCGCTACAAGAAGGCGTCCGAAAAAGGCACCCATTTCGTGCATACGCTCAACGGTACCGCCGTGGCCATGAGTCGGGCCATGATTGCGGTGCTGGAAAATCACCAGCAGGCCGACGGTTCGGTCCATGTTCCGGCCGTCCTGCAACCCCTGCTTGGCAAAGATCGTCTCGTACCGACGCTGGCGGCGACCACGACCGCTTAGGGGCCTCCCGCCGCCGGAGGCACCCGGTTGGGGGGCCGTGCGAAATTGTCGTGCTGGTTTTCCCTCAGCTCAGGCGTTTCGCAGGCAGCGCGTAAACTGTTACGCAGGCCATGGTTAGGCGGACGGTTGGCCAGCTCACACTCGCGGCACCGGTTGCTGGGCCCGTTTCGTTGACAGAATCGTCAGCGTCCATAAGACTGAAATGCTTCTAACGCAAGGATTTGCAACAAGCCCGAGCGCACGGTTCGATCACCATCGCCCCACGCGTGTGAACGGGGAAGGCTGTTGTTCGTCATGGTTACCAGGTTTGTCGATAAGGAGCCGAGATGGGGGTCAGAAAACAGAGAGCGCGCAGGAGTCTGACGGCGGAGACTTTAGAGACACGTGTCTTGCTGGCGGCGGACATACAGATCGACGCTGCGACCGAAATCGCTCATGGTGCGGGTTGCGCCTGCGGTGCTTGTGCCTGCGTGAGTCAGGAAGTGGCTGCGGCCCTTCCGGAATCCGACCTGCTGCGTGAGGAGCACGATCACGGCGAACTCCAGTTCTCCGCCGATGGCAAGGCGTTCTATTTCGACCCGGCTCCGGAACTTGGCGACCCCGGCGGACGGCGGTGATCCGGACGGAGAGCCAGACACGGATCCCCGCGAAGGCCTGACCGTGCCCATTTTTCACAGCAATCCGTCGGCCAGCAAGAAGATCTTTCTTGATTTCGACGGTCATGTTGTGGTGGGCACCAGTTGGAACCAATACAACAACGGCAACCCGATTTACGCGCCGGCCTATTCATCGGACGGGAACATCTTTGATTTCAGCTCGACCGAACTGAATCGCATCGAAGAGACATGGAAACGGATCGCCGAGGACTACGCGCCATTCGATGTTGATGTCACGACGGAAGAGCCGCCCGCTTCGCTCTTCACGCAAGGCAATCAGGCCATTCGTGTGCTCTTCACCACGGATCGGGACGAGCCGCAACTCGGCGGCACGGGCAACTATTGGTTCGGCGGCGCCGGTGGCGTCGCTTTCCTGAACTCCTGGTCCTTTAACAACGACACACCGGTCTGGGTGTTCGAGAATAATCTTGGCGCGAATGCCAAGAATATGGCTGAGGCCGGTTCCCACGAAGTGGGGCACGCGCTGAACCTTTCGCACGACGGGACGAGTTCGGTTTCGTACTACAGCGGCCATGGCGGTACCGGTACCACCAGTTGGGCCCCCATCATGGGCGTCGGCTATAACCGCAATGTGACTCAATGGAGTCGCGGGGAGTACAACAATGCCAACAACACGCAGAATGATCTGGCGATCATCACCAACCCGAACCGCCTTCCCTATCGCAGCGACGATCATTCCAGCGTCATCACGAATGCGGCCGCGGCGACGCCGCTCGTCTCGGTCGGCTCGATCAACGTTGATGTGGCGGGCATCATCGAACGTGCGGACGATGTGGACGTCTTTCGCATTGACGCCTTTGGTACCACGTCGGTCAACTTGAACATCGACCCGTTCGCAATTGGCCCGAATCTCGACATCCAGGCCACGATTTACGATTCGACGGGAGCCATCGTGGCGACCGACAATCCGACGAACCGCTTGGACGCCAGCTTCAACTTGAACCTTCCGGCGGGTACGTACACGCTCGTGATCGATGGAGTTGGCTTCGCGACTCCGGCGAACGGCTTCAGTGATTATGCAAGCCTTGGACAGTACAACATCACCGGGACGATCGATTTCGCCGATCCCGTGCCGGGCGGCCCCCAGGTGACTGCCGCTCCGGTCTCGAACAGCGCTATTGGCCCCACCTCCGTATTGATCACCTTCGATCAACCGATTGATTCGACCACGGTATCGACGGCCGACGTGACGTCGTTCACCGATCCACTCGGGAATGATGCCAGCGGTCAGATTACTTCGATCACGTTTCCTGCCGTGGACCAGATGCAGATCAATTTCGCTCCGTTGGTCGTGGACGGTGCCTACCAGGTGACGATTGGCCCTCAGATTTTCGATTTTGAGGGACTGGCCATGGACCAGAATCAGAACGGCACGGCGGGCGAGGCGGCGGACGCGTACTCGTTTTCCATCGAGGTGGAAGGGGACACGGCCCCCGGAGTGGGCCCCAGCATCTTGGCTCCGCCTGTTTTGGACGATGTCAACGCACCCAGCTCGTTGACGTTTACATTCGATCAGCCGATGGATACCGAGTCCTTTGACCTGTTGAGCGACATCCTGGTCTTTGAGGGTCCCACGGCGAGTGCCCTTTTGGATCTGACGGGTTTTACCTGGGTCTCTAGCACGATGCTTCGCGTCGACTTCGAGACGCAAACGACGGCGGGTCCGTATGTCATGGTGATCGGACCGGACATTCGCGATCTGGAGGGCCTCTCCATGGCCCAGCCATACGTCGCCCAGTTTCAGTTAACTCCCGATACAACCCCTGGCGGACCAGTGATCATCCAGACGCCGGTCCTCGACAATGCGGACGCGCCTTCCTCCTTGACGTTCCAGTTTAACCAGTCCTTGGATCAGGGCAGTGTCTCACTGCTCGATGTCACTCTGTTCGAAGGTCCCCTCGGAAATGACTTGACCGGATCGCTGACGGGAATTAGTTTTCCGGCAGACGATCAGATTGAAGTCAATTTCACCACACTGTCGGCCGTCGGCTCCTACTCGCTACGCATTGGTCCCGACATCCTCGATATCGAGGGCCTGGCGATGGACCAAAACCAGAATGGTACGGCAGGCGAAGCTGCGGACGACTATACCTTTGTCTTTGTCATTGCAGCGCCCGCGATTCCCGGAGACTTCAACGGTGACGGCGTTGTGAACGTGACCGATATTGATTTGTTGTGCGCTGCCGTCAACTCGGGCGGCAACGATCTCGCCTTCGACCTGACGTCGGACGGTTCGGTCGACATGGCCGACATGGATGAACTGATTTTGAACACCATCGGCACGCTCTATGGCGACGCCAATCTCGACTTTAATGTCGACACCTCCGACTTCAACCTGTGGAATGACAACAAGTTCACCACGGGCGCCGGTTGGGCCGGCGGCGATTTTAACTGCGATGGGAATACGGATACCTCGGACTTCAACGTCTGGAATACGAACAAGTTCCAATCCGGTGCCGCCTTGGCATCCGTGCCACGCGCCGTGCCCATGGCCACGCTCGAGACACGCCCCGCCGTGGCGATCGGGATCGCTCACTTCGAGCCGGCAGACTCGCGATCGACACCAACACTCGTGGGTTCGGCGACCGTGGGCCTCCGCAGCGAGCCCTTCGCGGCGCGTCGAACGATTCGCTGGGGTGAGTCGCATGAGGAGCACGCCTCGCGGGCCGACGCCTTTTGGGCTCGCTTCGCTTAATCCAGCTCGGAGCGGACAACCCGATTTTTTCACCGGCGCTCACTCGAGCGCCGGTGTTCGTTGATGGCCCCCCAGTTGCCTCGGCTCGCGACTGCCGTGAGGATCATCCAACCAACGACCAGTGCTTCGTCAAGATTCAATTTTTGGGTTCGCTCACTGTGGCCGGGGCATCTTGCCCCAGTCGACTGCGGCTGGAAGCCACAGCCACGGTCTTGACCAACGCCGAGCCCGGCACTTGACGCTGCACTAGGGCCGCCCCGGTCGACTGCGGCTGGAAGCCACAGCCACGGTCTTGACCAACCCCGAGCCCGGCACTTGACGCTGCACCAGGGCCGCCCCGGTCGACTGCGGCTGGAAGCCACAGCCACGGTCTTGACCAACCCCGAGCCCGGCACTTGACGCTGCACTAGGGCCGCCCCAGTCGACTGCGGCTGGAAGCCACAGCCACGGTCTTGACCAACCCCGAGCCCGGCACTTGACGCTGCACCAGCGCCGCCCCGGTCGACTGCGGCTGGAAGCCACAGCCACGGTCTTGACCAACGTCGAGCCCGGCACTTGACGCTGCACCAGGGCCGCCCCGGTCGACTGCGGCTGGAAGCCACAGCCACGGTCTTGACCAACCCCGAGCCCGGCACTTGCGCTGCACCAGGGCCGCCCCAGTCGACTGCGGCTGGAAGCCACAGCCACGGTCTTGACCAACGTCGAGCCCGGCACTTGACGCTGCACTAGGGCCGCCCCGGTCGACTGCGGCTGGAAGGCCACAGCCACGGTCTTGACCAACGTCGAGCCCGGCACTTGACGCTGCACCAGGGCCGCCCCGGTCGACTGCGGCTGGAAGCCACAGCCACGGTCTTGACCAACGTCGAGCCCGGCACTTGGCGCTGCACTAGCGCCGCATCACCCGGGCCGTCTCGTCGCACAAACGGCGGGCCTCGTCTTCGCTGGGTGCCTCGGCCACAATCCGGACGATCGGTTCAGTGTTGCTGGCGCGCACCAGCAGCCACTTATCCGGCCAATCGAGACGAAGGCCATCCAGATGACTCGCGGCGGCCCCGGAGAAATGTGCCTCAAGCCGCGGGAGGGCGGCGGCCACCTGCCCGCTTTCCAGGTCAACTTTCGCTTTATGGATCGCGTAGCGGGGCAACTCGTCCACCAGTTGGCTAAGTGGTTTTCCGGTCGCTGCCAGGGCGTCGAGCACGAGTGCCATCCCCACGAAACTATCACGGACATAGCCCACCTGAGGATCAATCGGTCCGCCATTTCCCTCGCCGCCGAAGACGGCTTTTTCCTGTCGCATGAGCTGCGCGACATTCGCTTCTCCGACAGCCGAGCGGAAAAAGGGGACGCCTGCCGCACGGGCCAAGTCTTCCGCCATGCGGCTGGTCGAACAGTTCGTGACGACGGGGCCCTGGCGGCTGGACAGGATATGCCGCAGACAAACGGCCAACGTGTATTCCTCACCCACGTAGCGGCCGTGTTCATCGATCAGGGCCAGCCGATCCGCGTCGGGATCCTGGCAAAAGCCAACGGCGAAACTGGCCGAGCCGACGAGCGCGGCAATCCCCGAAAGATGATCGGCCGTCGGCTCGGGCGGATGGGCGAATCTCCCATGCGGCTGCCCGCCCACCAGGGCCAGATCACAGCCGAGTTCCTTCAGCAGGGGGGCGCCTGAGACGCCGCCAGCGCCGTGATTGGCATCCAGCAGCACGGAGAAGCCCTGTGCCCGGATGCGGTCGGCCGCGACAAGACGGAGGACCGCCGCCAGGTGGTCGGAAACGGTGTCGTCCAGCACCTCGGCATGGCCGATCCGATCATAGGCCTGCCAGTCGTGGTCGCCCCGCTGATAGCCTTCCAGGACTCGCTGGCCCAGTTCCGCCGACACGACCTGACCGTCGGGACCGAACAGTTTAATTCCGTTGTAGGGGGCCGGATTGTGGCTGGCTGAGATTTGCATGCCGCCGGCCGCCTGATGCTGCCGCACGAGTCGGCCGGTCGTGGGCGTGGCGGCTACCTGGGCGTCGAGCACATCGCGGCCCATTCCGCAGATAGCGGCGCGGACGGCATCCGCCAACAGGGGACCCGTTGCGCGACCATCCCGGGACAGGATCAGCGGCCCGGGGGGCAGGTGCGGTACGAAGGCAGCCGCATAGTCGATGGCGACCTGCGGGGTCAACGTTTCCCCCACGACGCCTCGCAGGCCAGAAACGCTGATGATAAGTTTACTCATAGTCGACTCGACGGCACTTTGGGATCGACCCGGAAACGCGTCCCCTTGTGGACGGCTGTGCGAGGTGGAACGCCTCGCAGGGCAGTATACGGGACCGGTCGTCGCGAACCAACCGAGCGACGATTTCCCTTCGCGTCCTGTCCTCACCAGCCCACGTCCATTCTTACCCCTCAGCAAGCCATGCAAACCGCAGACGCACTCGAACGACTTCGCCAAGCCGCCTCGGACAATAAGCTCACCGAAAGCGCGCTCGACCACATTCAGGAATGGCTTGAGCAACCCAGGTATGCCGCCTATCTGCCGGCCATCCTCGAACATATTGAGCAGGAAAAATGGCAGGCGCTTGATGACGCGTTTTGGACAATCATTCCTTTCGGTACGGGTGGTCGACGCGGGCGGATGTATCCGATTGGCTGCAACATGATCAACACGCGGACCATTGGAGAGAGCGCCCAGGGGCTGGCGACTTATGTCAAATCGCAACTTGACGGCAGGACACCCACCTGTGCCATCGCCTTTGACACCCGACACCGCTCGATCGAATTTTCCCGGCTGTGCGCTGAGATCATGGTGGCCAACGGGTTTCGCGTGTTCTATCTCGACGAGCATCGGAGCACGCCGGAGCTCTCGTTCCTGGTGCGCTTTAAGCAGTGTGCCTGCGGTATCATGGTCACGGCCAGCCACAATCCGCCCAGTGATAATGCGGTCAAGGCTTACTGGTCGACGGGTGGTCAAATCCTCCCCCCGCACGATAAGGGGGTCATTGAAAACGTCATGTCGGTTGACCAGATTGAGCGCGTTAACTTTGACGAGGCGGTACGCTCCGGCCAAATTGAATTGTGCAAGGCCGAGGTGGATGCCGCGTTTATTCACGCCGTCAGCGGGCAAGCCTTTCCCGGCCCCCGGGACGTGAGCATCATCTACTCCCCCTTACACGGTGTTGGCGCGACCGCCGTCTGTCCCGCCTTGGAAGCGGACGGCTTTACGGAAGTGGAGGTCTTTGGCCCCCACGCCAAGCCAGATGGCGACTTTCCCAACGTGCCCCAGCATGTGTCCAACCCGGAGAATCCGGCCGTCTTCGCAGCGATCATTGTTCGCGCCCAACAGGTGGGGGCTGACCTGATCCTGGCCACCGACCCGGACTGTGACCGACTGGGATGTGCATCGCCCCTTTCGCTCGATACCACGGGCCCCTGGAGGACCTATACCGGCAATCAAATTGCCGCCATGCTGACCGACTTCGTGCTCCAGCAGCGGCAGCAACAAGGCACGTTGACCCCCGAGCACTATTTGGTGAAGACGCTCGTGACCACCGAGATGATGCGCCGCATTGGCGAATCGTACGGCGTGCAAACCGTGGGGGACCTGCAGGTTGGTTTCAAATGGATCGGTGGCGTCATGGACGAAAAAGGCCCGGATCGGTTTGTGCTGGGGGCCGAGGAATCGCACGGGTATCTGGTGGGCCAATACGCGCGGGATAAGGACGCCGCCGTGGCCTCGATGCTGATGGCAGAGTTGGCCGCGGCGATGAAGTCCCAAGGCAAATCGCTGCACGAGAAACTGGAAGCCTTATACTGGCAACACGGTTATCATGCCGAGCGACTCGCCACCACGACCATGCCAGGGTCGGAAGGCATGGCCAATATGAAGCGGCTGATGGAATCGCTCCGCAACCAACCACCCACCGAACTGGGCGGGCTGAAAGTGACGGGCGTCCGTGACTATGCGTCGGGACAAGTCATTCTGCCGGACGGCTCACGAACGCCGCTGGCTGGGCCCCGCGGCGATATGGTCATCATCGATCTGGCCGCGATTGGAAATTACGTCGCCGTGCGCCCTCGGGAACCGAACCCAAGGTGAAGTTTTATACGTTCGCCTACGTACCTCCCGAGCAGATTGCCGATCTGGCGGTGACCACTGCCCAAACGGCCCAGCGGCTGGACGATCTCGTGGGAGACCTGGAGGCCTTCGCAGCAACACGATGACGGATCCCCACGACGCTTCCCAACCCACCTCGCCGGACGGCCCCCAGGACGGAGATCCGCGGCTGGCCTTCAAGCGCGCCGCGAACAAGGTCCGTGCCTTTCCCAAGTCTCCCGGCGTTTATTTGCTCAAGGACGCGGCAGGCCGCGTAATCTATGTGGGCAAAGCCAAGAATCTGCGGGCCCGCGCCGGCAGCTATTTTCTCAGGGCGGCGACAGAGGAATTTCGCACCCGCGATTGGGTGCACGAAATCGCCGACGCCGACTGCGTCGAATGCGAAAGCGAGGTCGACGCCCTGTTGATGGAATCGCGGTTGATCAAAGATGTGCAGCCGAAGCACAACCGGGAGCTGAAGGATGACAAGACGTTTCCGTACCTGATGATCTCGACGCGGGAAGATTTTCCCCGTGTGGAAGTCACCCGCGAACCAAAGCAAGTCGGCGCGAAACTGTACGGTCCTTTCGCCAGTGCGGGTGCGCTGCGGGGCGCGGTGCAGGTGCTGCAGCGGGTGTTCAAGTTCCGCACGTGTACGCTCGACATCGAGGAAAACGACGAGCGGTGGCGATGGTTCCGTCCCTGCCTGCTCGCCAGCATCGATCAATGCACGGCGCCCTGTAATCTCCGCATCTCGAAAGAAGAGTATCGCAAGGACATTCGCCGCTTGCAGATGTTCCTGGAGGGAAATAAGTCCCGGTTGCTGAAGCAGCTGCATGCGGAAATGGAATCCGCGGCTCAGACGCTGGAATTTGAGGTGGCGGCGCGACTGCGTGACGAAATTCACATGATCGAGACACTCGATGAACGGGGCGAACTTGATACCCACGTCCAGCCGGAAGTCTTCCAGATTGATCCCAAAAAAGGGCTGGCGGGACTGCGCAAGATTCTCAAACTGACGGCGACGCCGCGGACGATCGAGGGCATCGACATCGCGCACCTGGGCGGAGGTCAGACGGTTGCCAGCGTCGTCCAGTTTATCGACGGTCTGCCCTTCAAGCCAGGTTATCGCCGCTACAAGATTCGCCAGGTCGATGGCATCGACGATTTTCGCAGCATCCACGAAGTGGTGTCCCGGCGTTACTTGCGCATGCAGCAGACGTCCGATATTTTCCCCGACATCGTGTTGATCGACGGTGGCAAGGGTCAGCTGGGCTCAGCCGTGGCCGCGTTCGACGAACTGCACATCCAGCGGCCAACGCTCCTCTCCCTCGCCAAAAAGAACGAAGAAATTTTTACTCCCGGGGCTACGGAACCGCTTCGCTTGAGCCGCCACGCGTTCGCGCTGCGCCTGCTGCAATACGTCCGGGACGAGGCCCATCGTTTCGCACAACACTACCACCACATCCTCCGCCGCAAATCGACGTTGGGCGATTAGTCGGCCGTTTCCGCCGGGCCGCTGAGGAGTGACGTCAGTTGCCGATCGAATTGGCCACGGGTGAGGACTTGATCGCAGCAGGTAGCGGCCTGCTGCAGTGCGGTGGCCTGCACGTGCGGGCCGTAGGCCAGAATGCGGGGTGGCGATGAACGCTCCCGCAGCGGAGCCGACGAGGGCGTCGAGACGGCCGCGGACGGCGGCATGCGTCAGATCAAGGATGACCAACTCCAGGTCGGTCGCTTCCGAAATCGATCGCAGCTGGTCCGCATTCAGGCAAATCGTTAACTGGCTCCCCACCTGCTCAGCCGCGGCGCGGACTTTCGATCCAAAGAATAAGTCCTGAGACAGCAGCGCGACATGCATCGGATCGACAGCGAACGTCTTAGCGGTCGCCCAGTTCGAGGGCTTCAATCAGTACCGCGGCACCTGGGGTCATCCGGCGGAGCTTTTCCGCCAGATGCTGCTTCTCCGAAACCGTGGCTTTCTCGACGCGTTTCTTGATCATGGAAAGCTTCTTGCGACGTTGCCTTCGCTGCTTGATCTCTTTTTGCCGTTCGCTACAACCCACTGGAGACTCCCGTCGCTCGTGAAAAAAATCGTTGCGTAATATCCGGGTCCAGCATCCGCCAGAGAAGCGGCTTGCGGAGCCTTAGAATTTAGCAATCACCGGCGGTCGGGTCAACGATGACCGCCGTGGAGACGACCCGGAGCAGGCCTATTCAAGCCCCGGATCGGTCAGCCCGAAGTCGGTCGCCAGCTCATAGAGCTTGCGAAGGGCTCGCATCTCGAGTTGTCGAACGCGTTCCTTCGAGACGCCCAGGTGCTCTCCCAAGCGGGCAAATGTCGGCTTGGCACCAATGTCCTCCATGCCGTACCGTGCCCTGACGATGAACTGCTCTCGGTCGTCGAGATTTTCTAAAAGCGACGTCACGGCGGCGTTCAGCGACATGATCTCATTTTCGCCCCGCAGCCCGTCATCACTCGACTCCTCCTCCTGATCCAAAATCATCGCCGCCCCCGTGGTGAAACGGGAACGATCGCGATGAGCCCGTCGGACTACCCGCAACGCCTCACGCCGAATGGCCATCGTGGCATAAGTGCTGAAGCGAAAGCCACGATCGAAATCGAACTTTTCAATCGTTTTCAGGGCACAGTCGATGCCTTCGCTGAGCAAATCGTCGAACGAGACGTGATCGTCGGCAAAAGACTTGATAATTGAGACGACCAGACGCGTGTTGGCGTGCAGGATCTCGTTGCGAACCCCAATCGCTTCCGACAAGAGTCTTCGGATCTCGTCGAGTTTCCGCTTGTTCGGTCGCGCTTCATCCAAGGTGCTGCGAATGGCGTTGGCACGAAACTTCAAATAGTTCATGCGGCAAAAGAGAGCCTTTTCCTGCGGGGGGGTCAGCAGTGGAGCTGAGCAGAGTTGGGCAAGGTGTGCGGGCATTCCCGCCGGCACGCGGGTTGGCTTGGCGTTCGACGACGCGGCATCCATCCGTCGAGCCAGTTCGGCATGGGAACGTTCCATGAACCGCGCGTTCGGAATGAAGCTGATCTCAGTCGCGAGCATCTCCCTGGTCTGCCGTATCAGCTCTCGGCGAGACATTCGCGGGGCGGCGTTGTTGCGGGAACTCTTAGACGGTGCGGCGGAAATCATCGGCTCTATCCTGTCGAAACGCGGTTGGTCTGGGGGGAAACCGCAACCCAGCCCGTCCGATAACGGCAGGAGCAGTGGATCGAAGGCAACGCGGCAGAGAGACCGCTCGGGGACGATCGCCACCGTCAGCGCTGCCGGCCAGCGGCGCGTGCCGGTGCGGCAGCTAGAAAAAAACGAATGATTTTGTTTGACATTGCTGCGGCCGCGTGGTGATGAGCGGGCCGCAGTCCGTGGGGCAGGCGGCAACCGCGCGCGGTTACTCAACAGCCTTGCGGAGAAACCAGCGGGTGGCCCATTTGCGATAGGTAAACATCAGCCACAGGTTGGGGCGCGAGAACAGCAGTCGCGTGACCCAGCCCCAGGGGCCGGGTCGGTGTTCAAACTCGATGTGTTCGCTGACTTGCGTCTGGTCGGGTCCTTGTTCGCGGAAGGTGTGGGTATGCTCCCACTTAGCGGCGGGACCTTCCGCCTGCACATCCGTGAATCCATTCGCATGCACGTTTCGATGCACCGCTTTCCAGCGCAACGGGAGCGGTCCCACCCAGAGAGTGAATTGCGAGACGGAACCCTCGCTGAGTGGCTCGATCGAACGCAATTGCACGATGGTGGGTGGGGGCGTGAGCCGCTTGAGTGCGCTCGTATCGTGATGAAACCGCCGCACGGCTTCGATGGGTGCTTCGACGAGAAAGTCGTAGTCGAATACAGGCATTAGGGTGCTTTCGGCTCGACCTGTCCCGCTGGCTGGCGTTGCAGGTAGTAATCGAGTGCCTGATTCAGATCGCGTGCGGTTCCTGCGGAAAATTCGATATCCATCCAGAGGATCTTTCCATTGGCATCGAGCAGATACAGCCGCGGCGACTTGCGAGTGGCCAGTTGACTCCAGAGCAGATCCTCAGGGTCGCGGAGGGTGAGGATTCCCTGGCTGTGTTTCTCGGCAGCCGCCTGCAGGACGGGGATCGCATCCCCGCGATTGACAGCGATGACGGCCAGTCCCCGGGGACCGCGATCGCGGAGAAATTCAGGTCGCAAGGCGGCATAGGCCGTGCGTCCTGCCACCCTTTGATCGGACCAGACAAGGACCAGGGTCAGCCGCGGGCCGTAAGCTTCGGCGAGCGAAATGGTCTGTCCGGCCAGATCGGATAAGGCGGCGTTCGGAAATGGCTCTCCTACGCCAAGCTTGTTGGTGGCGGCGTGATCATGGCTGAAGTGCACGCTCGGTGGCGTTAAGACCGGTTTGGCGGAGGCGTCTCCGCCGCCAGGAGCCGCCGGCAGTGGCGGCCCTGGTGGGGCCGCCTCCTGGCCTGCTGCCTGCCGCAGGACGAGCCAGCCGCAGACGCCGATCCACACCAGCATTCTTTGCAAGATTCATCTCCTTACAAGGGGCGACGGTTGACCGCTCCGCGGCCGGGAACGGCCTGAATTCTAGCTGGCGAAATGGGCCGAGTCACCCTCGGTTCTCGTCCTTCGAGTTGAGATTCGGCACCGATTGTGGGTCAATCCTCAATTACCATCCAATCGGGCATGCGACGGACCTGACCGGTCCGGTCCACACAAGCCAGCGTACTGGCGCCCTTCGCCAACAGCTTCGAGTCCCGAAGAACTTCATAGGATTGGTCGCAGTGCGCCGGCGTGATCCGCAGCAGCTTGGTGCGGAGCGTCAACAGGTCATCGTAGCTGGCAGGGGCAATGTATTGGCACTCAATTTTATGCACCACGAGCAGGATGCCTTCTTCCTCCAATTTGCCGTAATCGTACCCGGCGGCCCTCAACATCTCGACTCGTCCCATCTCGAAGTAGGTGAAATAGTTGGCGTGGTGGACTCGACCCTGGGCGTCCGTTTCTTGGTAACGAACGCGAAACTGGATTTCGTGGATACGATGCATCGGTGAAAATGTCGCTTGGAGGGAGGGGGAAGGGGGTGGCTCGGCGGGGCGGTCGCCCCGACCAAAGTTGACCCAAATTCTGTAATGACTTATAGTTACCGCACTTTCGAGCCGCCGGAAACCGGCGTGCGTCAGTGGCCAGCGGCTTTTGGGGGAGTGCCAGATCATGAGCACCGGCGAGGGGAACGGGACAGACTATGCCACCATGCGGGGGCGCGACTACCCGACGATTCGACAGTTCACCGTATTTTTGGAGAATCGGGTCGGTCAACTTCTGGAAGTCGTGCGGCGATTCGAGGGGAGCAAAGTCCGTATTGTGGCTCTTTCCATCAGCGATTCGTTTGAATGCTGCTTCGTCCGATTTCTGCTCAGTCATCCCGAACAGGGCCGCGAGATCTTGGAACGAGCCGGTTTGGCGCTAATTGAGTCCGATTTGATCGGCATCGAACTGCCCGATGGTCCCCAACCGCTGCTGCAAGTCTGTACGGCGTTGCTCCAGGCCGAGGTCAACATTGTGCAGGCGTATCCTTTGCTGATGCGTCCCTACGACCGGCCAGTCGTCGCCGTGATGGTGGACAATATCGAAATGGGACTCGACACGCTGGCCCAGAAAAAGTTTCGCGTGATCAACGAGGATGATCTGGCGGACGTCGATTGACGCGGCTCCTGACCCGTTCCGCTGAGTGACTTCCGCTGAGTGACTGTCCATGCCCATCCACGTAATTTGCCCCGGCTGCCATTCGCGGTTCCAGGTCAGTGACAAGTTCGCCGGTAAAAGCGGACCTTGCCCCAAATGCAAGGCCGTGATGAAGATCCCGGACAAATCGGAAGAGGTCGTCATCCACGCGCCCGAGGATGAGGGTCCGAAGGATGCGAAGGGGAGATCGGTACTCAAGCCGATCGAGCGGGAAGAAACAAAAATCTCCACGCCGATGATCGTGGCGATTGCCGCGGTGGCGATCGTCGTGCCGCTGGCCGCCTTTCTGCTGGGGCGGACATTTCCCAGGGACGCGGACGGTCGGGTCATTCCCGAGACAGGCGTCTTTGTGGTTCTTGGGGCGGGTGCGGTGATCGTGGCCTTACCGCTGGTACTGGCTGGCTACAGTGTGCTTCGCGACGACGAACTCGAGCCTTATCGGGGTCGGGCATTATGGCTGCGGAGTTCGATTTGCGCCGTGGTCTACGCGGGGCTGTGGGGACTGTACTTGTATCTGGGTAGCATGAACCTTTACAGCCATCCCATGGAAATATACCAGGTCCTGTATGTGCTTCCTTTGTTGATCATTCCCGGAACCTTGGCCGCGCTGGCGACGTTGGATCTTGAGCCGACCAACGCCGCCTTTCACTATTGCTTTTACCTGTTGGTTACCGTGGGGCTGCGTCTGCTGATCGGTTTGCCGGCACTGTAATTTCCAATCTACAAGCCCGGACGGCCCATGGGTTCCGCACTTGCACAGATTCCCGAGTTGATGGCCCTTGAGGCGCAGCGCGCAATTGATGCGGATTCCCCCGGAGCTGGATGTGCCGCTGACGCCGCGCGTGCGGCACCTGCTGGACACGGCCGAGTTTCGCCGGCTGGCTCGCATCAGCCAACTGGGGTTGGTAGCGCAGGTCTATCCGGCCGCGCACCACACGCGGTTTGAGCACTCGTTGGGAGTCTATCGGATGGCGCTGCTCTATCTGCAGCGACTGCAGCATGACGATCGCTTCCGCAAGGCCATTCGCGTCGAGCATGCGGAAGTATTCATCGTCTCGGCACTGCTGCACGACCTGGGACATTGGCCTTTTTGTCATCCGATCGAGGACATGCGGCTGCCCGGAGTACCCACACACGAGTTGTTCGCCAACAGTTTTTTGCTCGAGGGCGAAATCGCGGATGCGCTTCGCGATGAATGGGGCATCCAACCGCGGGACATTGTCGCCCTGTTGTCGGAAAAGCCGCGAGATCGCAGCTCGAAGATACTTCGCAGCATGCTCTCGGGTCCGATCGACATCGACAAGATGGACTATTTGCAACGCGACAGCCTCCACGCGGGCGTGCCCTACGGTCGCAACTTCGACCAGCAGCGGTTGATTGGCAGCCTCTGCCTGAACGCCGCCGGCGAGGGCCTGGCGATGACCGACAAAGGCAAGACCGCCGCGGAGATGATGGTCTTCGCACGCTACGTCATGTTCAGCGAAGTCTACTGGCATCATGCGGTCCGCGCGGCGACAGCGATGCTGCAGCGGGCCTTTTATCTGCTGCATGGCGATTTGGATCTGGACGCCCTGTTTCGCTTGCCTGAAGCCGATTTTATTGCCGCGTTGCGACGGCAGGCGGCAGCCGGACCCGCGGCCGATCTGCTGGAAGGGATTTTCGGCAGCAAGCGGCGGCTATACAAACGATGGCTCGAATTCAATCACGCCCAATCTCCCGACATCTATCGTCGACTGGCGCAGCGCGAATATGGTTGGCTGGTGGCTTGTGCCGAGCAAACGGCGAATGTGCTCAGTCACAATTTGGGGCGACGCGTGGCACCCACCGAGATCCTGATCGATGCTCCGCCGGTGAAACTGGAGGTCCAATTCCACGTCGATATCCACTTTACGAAGGAAAACCGCTTCCAGCCGCTGCAGGAGGTGTCTCCGGTCGTAAAGACGCTGGCCCAGCAGCAATTTGACGACTACGTGAAAAGCGTGCGTGTCTTTGTGGCTCCGACGCTGTTGCCCGACCTGAGGCAGTCATTAGACGGCAGCGAGCTGTTATCGCGGGCCATTGAGCAGACCGATGGCTGAGCCGCGCCGCTTGAATCCACCAGCCGCGAGTCGGCGGGGCGTTGCCCAAACCCGTCAGCGGCTTCGCTGCAACCGCAGCCAGGAGGCGGCGCGGGCCCGTGCCGCGGCCTCATCCGCAAACGGGCGGCGACTGAGAAACAGCCAATCGAGCCATTGCAGACCTGCCATCAGCAGATTGGCATCGTCAAAAATGCGCACCAAACGCTCCTCCTCCGGCGTACACGATCGCAGGGCGGCGTAATGGTTCCAGCCTCGCTGCCAGCGTGCCTCGTCGTCGTCCGCCAGGCTGCCCAGTAACCGCGACACATCGGCCATGGGCGACTCGATGCGAAGCGCGTCGTAATCGACGACGCCCGTCAATTCCTCGTCCGTAAACAGCACATGATCGTGCCAAAGGTCGCGAAGGCACAGGTGTACCGGAAACGTGCGGCTCGCCGCCCAACGGAGAGACGCGGCGAGTTGGCCCCCCTGTCGTTGGAAGGCGCCAATCAGCGGCTCGGCCACCTCCCGCGCGAAGGGTTCGACTCCGACCGGTAACGCGCGTTGCAATTGCTCCGCGCCCGAATGCAGCAGTTCCTCACAGCGGGCCAGTCGGTTCGCGATGCCGGGAGATGCGCCCGCCCGGGTGGTCGCCGCTGCCTCCGGTGCCAATCGGGCGGCCGCTTGGTGAAACCGAGCCAACCATTCCATCGCCGACCGCAGCCGTGCGTCGGTCGGGTGGGCGTGAAAATCGGCACGGCCCTGGCAGCCAGGGGGCAAGTTCGAACAGCCCCTCCGCAAGCTCGACAAACGAAGCGCCCGAGGTGGTGGCCAGCGGAACGGCCAGGGAGGGAACTCCCGCCCCCGCCAAACGCCGTATGCCGTGATGAATCCAGGCCACGCGGTCCGCCGTCGTCCCCGCCGGCCAACGTCGCAGGCACCAACCCGGTTCAGCCCCGATCCGCCAGAACAGGGCTCCACTGAAGCCACCCGCGCTCGCCAAATACGCACAGGCAGACTCGTCGCCGGGCAGCGTGCCCGGGTAGCAGGCGCGAAGTCGCGAGAGCGGCAGCTGCGAAAGATCCATCGAAATACTTCCCTCATCTGACCCGATCGGCCTAAAATGGAGCTTACCGCCTGCCCCAGCCGCTCCGGCGGTCGCCCACCGTAGGGTGGTGACCTATAGTTTTTAACGCAACCCGGCGCCGACGGGCACGACCGGTCGACCGACCTGCCGGGTAGCCTCACCCGCCGTGACCGTGTCCTCGCTGTCCCGCATCCTATTACAACAACCTAGTGAGAGTTCTATGAAGCCGATTCTCCGCCTTTTAACGATCGTGTCACTTTTCGGGGTCAACCTCACTGTCCTGGGCGATGAAGTCCCACCGAAATCGGCTGCCTCCCCGGCCGCTGACAGCTCAACGGTCAGCGAAGGTAAGCCGTCCGAAATCGAGAAGGGGGCCGCGGGCGGGGGGAAACGAAGAGCGCTCCCCCCAAGCACGTCGCGTTATTGAAGGATGCCAAAACGATCGGCGGCCTGATTCCACTTTATCAAAAGGAGAACACGCTCTACGCGGAACTCTCCAACAGCCAATACGGCGATGAGTTCATTGTCTTGATCGCGATTGCTCGCGGCATCGGTCGTAATCCGCTCTACGGCGGAATGACGTGGGGGTATGGCGATGACTGGGTGTGGACATTCAAGAAAATTGACGAGCGGGTGCATGTGATCCGCAAAAACGTCCGCTTCAAGGCCGACAGCGGCTCGCCCGAGGCAACGGCGATGAAGTATGCCTACACCGACAGTGTCCTCTTCAGTCTGCCGATTCTCACCAAGGGGCCCAAAGGGGGTGACTTGGTGGACCTGACTTCGATTTTCATGAGCGATCTGCCACAGATTTCGCAGGTGTTGCCGGGTGCCGTCTTTTCGTCGAGCAAGTCGAGTTGGGCGGCCATCAAGGGGTTCCCGGATAATGTCGAACTCGAAGTCGCGGCCACGTATGCCTCGAGCGGACGCATGAATCTCGACTCGGTCGCCGATTCGCGGGGCATCACCATCAACGTGCATTACTCCATCAGCAAACTGAAGTCGACCGGTTACAAGCCGCGACTGGCCGACGACCGCGTCGGTTACTTCTTGACCGTATTGAAGGACTATTCGAAAAACGGCAAGGCAGATCGCTTCGTTCGCTACATCAATCGCTGGCACCTGGAACCGGCGGATCCTGGGGCCGAGTTGTCGCCTCCAAAAAAACCGATCGTTTTCTGGATGGAAAAGACGATTCCGTTCAAGCATCGTGCCGCCGTGCGCGACGGTATCCTCGAGTGGAATAAGGCCTTTGAAAAGGCCGGCTACGTGAACGCCATTGAAGTTCGACAGCAACCCGACGATGCGGATTGGGATCCGGAAGATATCAACTACAACACGTTTCGTTGGATCACCTCGAGCGCTGGCTTTGCCATGGGGCCATCGCGCGTGAATCCGCATACCGGCCAGATCCTCGATGCCGACATCATCTTCGATGCGGACTTCCTGCAGTATTGGAAGCAAGAATACGAGACTTTCACGCCGTCCACCGTCACGGAGCTCACCGGCGGAGCCGTCGACATCGAGACCTATCGTCAGGAGCTGGCGGAACTTCCCCGCGGCGTGCAAACACTGCTCAGTGGCTGCGTTCTCCAGCAGACCATCGGCCATCAATTCGCGTTTGGACAGGCGGTGATTGCCGCCGCCGGCGCAACGGATGCCCAGTGGCAAAAAGACCTGGAACGGCTGCACATGCAGGGCCTGAAGGGGACAGTCATGCACGAAGTGGGCCACACGCTTGGACTGCGGCACAACTTCAAGGGCAGCACCATGCTGTCGCTGGAGGAAATGAACGACACGGACGCGACATCGCAGACCGGGCTGATCGCCTCGGTGATGGACTATGACGCGGTCAACCTCGTGGCGGGGGATGCCACACAAGGCGACTTCTTTACCACGACGCTGGGACCCTACGATCATTGGGCCATTGAGTATGGCTATAAGCCGCTCAAAGGAGGCACCAATGGCGAGGTCGCTGAACTCGAAAAGATTGCGGCCCGCAGCGGAGCCCCCGAACTGGCGTACGCCACCGACGAGGATACCCGCGGTATTGACCCCGATCCGTATTCCAATCGATACGATTTGGGCGACGACCCGATAGAGTTTGCGAAGCAACGAGCCGAATTGGTGAAACAACTGCTACCGACCGTCGTCGAAAACATGACTCAGGACGGGGATGACTATTCCCAGGCCCGTCGTGCCTTCAACGTGCTGCTTGGCACGCACGGTCGAGCCATGTTCTTTGTGTCGCGTTTCATTGGCGGCCTCGAGATCAGTCGCAGCCACAAGGGAGACAAGGATGGGCCATCACCGGTCACCGTCATCGCGGCAGACAAGCAGCGTGAGGCACTCGACATGCTTTCGGAACAGGTATTCAGCGACGAACCCTACATGGTCCCGCCAGAGGTTTACAGCTACCTGATGCCATCTCGCTGGTCGCACTGGGGTGTGAGTTCGCCGTACCGCACGGAGTTTGCCGTCCACGATGTGGTGCAGATGTGGCAAGCCCGCGTGCTGGACAAGCTGCTGTCGCCACTCACGCTCGAACGCCTGCAAGACGCGGAACTGAGGACGGCAGCGAACGATGATTGCTTTACCAGCGTGGAGTTGATGGAGCGGCTCACGGACGACATTTTCCACGAATTGGGTAATCTCGACGGCAAGAAATTCACGAATCGCAAGCCGGCCATCAGCAGCCTTCGCCGCAATCTGCAACGCGACTACATGAAGCGGATGGCCAACCTGGCGCTCGGCCGCGTGCCCTCCGCGCCGGAAGATTGCCAGACCATTGCCTACTACGAGTTGAAGGAGCTAGGCAAGTCGATCGACGCTGTCCTGGCCAGCGATACGGAACTGGATACCTATTCAAGGGCCCATCTCGAGGAGACCTCAAGCCGGATTGCCAAGGTGCTCGAATCCCGCGTCACGCAAATGACCCCGTGACGCGCGGCTGGCGGCATCTCCGGCCGCCACCGGTGTCGCCTGCATGGGTTTGGCTATTTTCCCATTGCCCATCCGGGCACACGCGTGATGTCAAGCCGATTGCTCCTCAGGAGGCGTTTCAGCGGACGGCAGTTCCCGATCCGAGGAATCGACTGCCGACTGCCGCCGCGAGGCACGCGGCGACTGCTTTGGCGAGAGGATACTCTCGATCGGTTTGCCGTCGGTGTGGCTGAACAGCAACTGCACGGCTTTGGGGATCGATTCCGTGCCTAATTTGCGGAGTGCATTGATCCGGTGCCGCACCACGGTCCGCAGGCCCATGTCCAAGCGGTGGGCGATCGCCTTATTCTGCTGGCCGTCGATCAGGTGCCGGAGGACCTTACGTTCCGAGTTCGTCAGCGAATCGATGCGGTGCTGCGTGGCTTGCCTCGCGGCCTTGGCACGCTGTTGCTGACGATTGATCTCCAACGACTCCCGAATCGCCGCCTGAATGGACGCCGCGCGATAAGGTTTCTGGATCAAGGTGGTGGTCTCGCCTCGCAAGGCCACCAGGACGGCCTCCACATCGGTCGGGCCGGTAAGAAACAAACGGGGTATCTGCCACCCCATGGCGTTCAGCCGTTCCTGGAGCGCCAGGCCATTGATGCCGGGCAGTCCATAATCGACGACGACGCAGCCCTCGGGTTCGGTCGGGTGTGCCGCGAAAAACGTCTCCATGCTGGCGAACGTTTCGCAGCGGAGGCCCTCGGCGCTCAGATCGCTCGCCAGCGCCTCGCGCAGCTGCGGATTATCATCGATAATGTAGACGGCTTCCATGGTTCTCCTTGGGAGGGTCCCCGCGCGTCGAGCCTGCCTGCAGGTCCAACAGGTTCGCCCTGCTCGTGCTTACCCCGCGACGTGTCGGCGCCATGCGTATCCCCCACGCCGCTCCCACGCGGGGGAGTGTTCGCCTAACTGTTTCGTATTTGGCGTCCCGAAGTGGACAAAGAAAATGACAAATTCGTCGCTCGGCCGGGATTCACGCGTTTCCTCGACCTCCTGGGGTTGATTCGAGGCCCAATGATGGGGCGATCTCGTGAGAATTCGGTACGGCTGGGACCGCAACGCGCTGGAAGCCGACGGCCACGCCGGTTTATACTGCCACGCCCGTCGGCCAACACGGTCGAGCGGGCGAGCCCCCTTTCACTTTTTCGGGAAATACATCGATGACATGCGGGCAGGACGGCAGCGATTCGATTTCTTGCCTGCGTTGGGCCTTGCTGTGCGTGTTGGGAACCTGCGTACCGAGCGCAGCCGCAGAACCCCCCGCGTTTCCGCGGGAGTTTCGCGGCGTGTGGGTGGCGACGGTGGAGAACATTGACTGGCCCAGCCGTCCGGGACTGGAGGTCGCGGAGCAGCAGCGTGAAATGCGGGCCCTGCTTGACCAGGCCCGTGATCTGCATTTAAACGCCGTTATTCTTCAGGTTCGTCCGGCGGCGGATGCGCTATACGCGTCCACGCTTGAGCCTTGGTCGCACTACCTGACAGGCACGATGGGGGAGGCTCCCGAGCCGTTTTACGA
Organism: uncultured Planctomycetaceae bacterium; assembly: GCA_963700865.1. Taxonomy (GTDB): domain Bacteria; phylum Planctomycetota; class Planctomycetia; order Pirellulales; family Pirellulaceae; genus CAVOGJ01. The sequence continues at coordinate 254,328 of CAVOZC010000002.1, forward strand.
TCCGCTGACGTTTGCGATTGCCGAGGCGCACGCCCGCGGCCTGGAACTACACGCGTGGTTCAACCCCTTTCGGGCCCGACACGCCTCAGCCACTGGCGAAGTCTCCTCGGACCATATCAGCCGCACACGCCCTGATCTGGTTCGCAGCTACGGACAGTATCTCTGGCTGGATCCGGGCGAGACAGAGGCCGTGGATCATTCGGTGCGGGTCATGCTCGATGTCGTCCGTCGTTACGACATCGATGGCGTGCATCTGGACGACTATTTCTATCCCTACCCGATCAAGGATGAACGGGGCGCGGAGGTGCCATTTCCAGATGACCACGGGTGGGAACAAGTCCAATCGCAATGGGCCTCGCGCGCGGACTGGCGGAGAAACAACATCGATCGCTTGATCGAGCGTTTGTACCGCGAGATCAAGTCGGCCAAGCCATGGGTCAAAGTGGGAATCAGCCCCTTTGGCATCTGGCGTCCGGGGCATCCTCCCGACGTGCAGGGCTTTGACGCCTACGACAAACTGTATGCGGACGCCCGGAAATGGGTGCGTGAGGGGTGGCTCGACTACGTCACACCTCAGTTATATTGGCCGATCGACCGTCCCGCGCAAAGTTATCCGCAACTGCTCACCTGGTGGAGCGAGCAGAATCTGCAGGGGCGTCACCTGTGGCCGGGCAATTACACCTCGAAGTTGTCCAAACAGGGCGGCTGGCCCGTGACGGAAATTCTCGCCCAGATCGACGTCACCCGCCAGCTCGTGCCGCCGGGCGGCAATGTCCATTTCAGCATGAAGGCCTTTCAACGCGACTACGCCGGGATCAACGAACGACTCCGATCAAGCGTTTATGCCGAGCCAGCACTCGTGCCAGCGACGCCGTGGCTGGCCGACCAGCAGCCGATACCACCGGAGCCGCATGCCGAAATCACCATTGAGGAGGAAGGATCGATGTTGATCCTCCCAGCCATGCCCGAGGCATGGCTGTGGGCGTGGCAGACCTTCGATGGCCAGCAGTGGTCATCCCAGGTATCGCCCCGCGGCACCACCAGGCTGGCCTTGCCTCCCGGCACACAGCAGGTCCGTGTGTTTGCCGTCAACCGAGTCGGCGTTTGTGGCGGCAACGTCACCCGGGACGTCGTTGTGGATGCCGCCCCCTAACCCCCGATGGCTCGCATGTTGGTCGCTTGTCCCCTGTTCGCTCAGCAGTCCGCGCTGGCGTCGCTATCGAGTAACTTTACGCTCATCGATTGGCTGGTCCTGATCGGCTACCTGGCGCTGGTCAGTTATCTCGGCGTGCGGCTGGCGGGCAAGCAAACAGACCTTAGCGATTTTTTTCGCGGTGGCGCGGGACTCCCCTGGTACGCGGTGACCGGTTCGATGATCGCCACGATCATCTCCGCAGTTACCTTTGTGGGCGTTCCCTCGGTGGCTTACCAGGGCGACTTTACTTACCTGCAATTTGGCCTGATCGCAGGGCTGCTCAGCCGTCTCTTCGTGGCCCTGGTCCTGGTGCCGGCCTATTACCGCTATGAGATTTTCAGTCCCTACGATTACATGAGTCGCCAACTGGGAGAGGCGGCACGGGCCGTATCGACGGCCCTGTTTTCGGTGTTGGGCGTCCTGGCTCAAGCCGCTCGTGTCTACTTGACCGCGATCATTCTGCGGTTGGTTCTGGCGGCGCCCTTGGCATGGCTGGCAGAAGAAACTTCGCTGGAACCTTTGGTGTGGGCGATTGGCCTGGTCGGTGTGGTTTCCGTGGTCTGGACGATGTTGGGTGGCATTGCCACGGTGATTTGGACCGACGCCATGTTATTTCTCGTCTTTGTAGTGGGAGGGTTGGTCGCGATTGGCGTGGTCGCCGCGGAAGTCCCGGGAGGGCTGGGTCAGGTGGTCGCCGAGGGGATGGCTGCCGACAAGTTCCGGCTATTTTCCCTCGGGGCTGGGCAAGATTCAGCATTTGCCACGGCGGCGGGCCGTCTCTTCTGCGAGCCCTACACGCTCTGGGCAGCGATCTTCGCGGTGACGTTCGGAAATATCGGCTCCTATGGAACTGACCAGTTATTGGCGCAACGGATCTTCGCCTGCCGCAGTGCCAAGGATGCCAAGATCGCCGTGCTGGCAAGCTGGTCGGCCGAGTTGGTGGCGGCGCTGATGCTCTTTGTCGGAGTCGGTCTGTGGGCGTTTTACCGGGCCTTTCCCGACCGCCTGTCCGGGGCCGCAGCCGCAGCGGTCGCTGAAAATGCGGACAATATCTTCCCGGTCTTTATCTTGACTCAGGTTCCCGTCGCACTGCGGGGACTGATTGTGGCCGGTATTTTCGCGGCGGCGATCTCGTCACTCACCTCCATTTTGGCGGCCCTTTCTCAGACCACCCTCTCGGCCGTTTATCTGCCCTGCCGAGGCATGAATGCGGACGAACCGGTACCGGCTGAACGCAATCGTGAAGTCCTGGCCGCTTCGCGGATTCTGGTCGTCGTCTGGGGCATCGTCCTGTGTGGCATGGCGATCGCCATCGATCGCTATGTACAGCACCAGGAAGCGGCAGGCAAACAGATCTTCTTTCTGAACCTGGCATTGGGGCTTGCCAACTACGTCGTGGGCACGCTCTTCGCCGCTTTCTTGCTGGCTTGGCTGCCGTTGCACCGAGATGCGCATGGACTGATCTGGTCCGCGCCGCTGAGCGTCTTTTGCGTCGTCGCTTCTCGCTTCCACGACACGGGCACATTCCGTTTACTGCTGCTTGTTGCCGGTCTGCTACTGGGAAGTTGGCTCATCGTATCCTTTCGATACCATCGATCCGAACGGCGTGGTGCGTTGTTCCTCAAAACCGGCTGGCTGGTGCTGGGCTGCCTGCTGATGCTGGCGATCCAGCGCTATCTGTGGTTTGTGAAACTGGATCGGGTCGGCGGTGCTCCGCTGATGGACGAATCGGGAGCCTTGCTCCGTTGGTCGGTGGAATGGCCCTGGTACGCGCCGCTCGGGGGTACGATCGCGTTTGTGTTTGGCTACCTGCTGGCCGAGCCTCGGCACGTGCCGCCGCTGCCAGCCACGTCGGCCGCCGGAGCCGAATAGTCTCATGCTGAACGCACCGTCCGATCTCCGCGCTCGCCTCGCGCAGTTGATCTTTCCCCGCATCGGATCGAATCTGCCGCCCGTCCGTACCGTGTCGGAAGACGAGCATCGCGTCGCGCGGCTGTTGGCCGAAACGCCGATCGGCGGGCTGTGTCTGTTCAACGGCTCGTGGCCCGCCACGGCGGCCTCGCTTGCTCGGCTGCAGGCAATGACGCAAACGCCTCTTTTGGTCGCAAGCGACCTGGAACGGGGAGCCGGGCAGCACATTGCGGGCTTGACCCTTTTTCCGCACGCCATGGCGGCGGGTCGGGCCGCGCGACGGCGAGCCAGCCTGGTCCGAGATCTGGGATACAGGACCGGCAGCCAGGCCAGGGCCTGCGGCGTACAGCTGGTCATGGGACCGGTGGCCGATGTGAATAGCGATCCCCGCAACCCGATCATCGCCACTCGCGCCTTCTCCACGAATGCCCATGAGGCAGCGGAGTGCGTCGGGGAATTTATTCGTGGCTGCCAGTCCTCGGGAGCCTTCTGCGTCGCGAAGCACTTTCCCGGGCACGGCAACACGCATGTGGACTCCCACTCAGCCCTGCCCTTCGTGGACGCCTCGAAAGAGCAACTGATGTCATGCGACCTGGTGCCGTTTGTCGCGGCGCTGACTGCCGGTGTGCGGCTGATCATGACGGCGCACGTGGCCTTTCCCGCGCTCGATCCATCCGGTAAGCCGGCCACGATTTCCCGGCCCATCCTCCAGGGGCTGCTCCGCGAGGAACTCGGATTCGACGGCTTGATCGTGACGGATAGTCTGCAAATGTCGGGCATCCGTGATCGGTTTTCCGACGAAGCGTCCATGGCTTGTGAGGCGCTCCAGGCCGGGGCCGACGTGCTGCTCGATGTGGTCGAGCCGGCCGCCGTGATCGCCGGTCTGGAACAACGCATCGCGGCGGGAACGTTGTCGGAAGCGACGGTGCAGGCGTCGTTCGAGCGCGTCTGGCGGCTGAAGCAAGAAGTGTTCGCAGTTCCACCGCCCGTCACCGAGGTGGCACGCGAGCCAAACGGGGACGCGGAAATTCCGGATCGGATGGCCGCGGAGCAACTGGCGCTGGACATCGCCCGCGAGGCAATCGTTGAACTTCCCTCGGCGGTCTCGAGGACCCCACCGAGCCGAGCGCGTCCCCTGGGGCTGCTGGTGATCAAGTCGTTTGACACCCGCTGGGATCCGCCGGAGCAGCCGCTCGTCGCTGCGCTACGTCAATGGCATCCGGACCTGGTGGCTTGGCAATGCAGTCCATCGGCCGAGTTGCCAGCGGAGGCCTGGGCGGCGATCGGTGCGGTGCCGCAATTGGTGATTGCCCTGATCGTGAAGCCGGCCGCCTGGCACCGTTTCGGATTGCTGCCGGAGCACGCCGATCGCGTGCGGCACCTGTGCGAGACGCGGGAGCTGTCCCTCATCTCGCTGGGAGTACCGACCGTCCTCGACGACTTCCCTCAGGCCGCCCGCAGACTATGCACCTTCAGCGACGTCGCGGTTTCGCAGCAAGCAATGGCAGAGAAGTTGTGCACGAACGGAGGCGTCACACCTTGAGTCGGAAACTCCCCACCACAGGCGTGGGGGGCCGTGCGGACCCGAAGTTCCTCCGCGGCCTTCCCTCGTTGCCCGCCGCACCTCACCATTGATCGGCGGCGGCGACCGCCTGAGCCGCTGCGAGTTCGGTGGTGGCGGGAGAACATTCCAAGCCGACGAAGTCGCGGTACCCCAACTCGTATGCCGCTCGCAAGACGCGTTGATAATTGATTTCCCCAGTGCCCGGTTCATGTCGTCCGGGATGGTCGGCTAATTGCAGATAGCCGACCTGGTCAAAGCCTTCCCGCAAGCGGCCACACAGATCACCTTCGGTAATCTGCATGTGATAGAGGTCCCAATTGATTTTAATGAAGGGCGAGCCGACCTCGCGACAGAATCCGCAAGGCGTCGGGGCTACCGTAGAGACAATGGCCCGGATGGTTGACGCGACCATTCATCGGCTCGATGATGATCATCACCTGCTTCGCCTCCACGACCGGAGCGACGCGTTGCAAGGCTTTCGCCACCTGTGAGAGCATTTCCGCGGACGTCATGCCCGGTTGGTTGTTGCCCGCGACCACGGTCATCTTGCGACAGGCCAGTTGTTTAGCCACCTCGCATGCCTGTTCGATTTGAGCCGCGAAGCGGTCTTCATTGGCCGGCTGATTCATGCCCGGCTCGAAACCCCAGGCCGTAAACTGGGCGATTTCGACGCCCGCTTCGCTGGCGGTGGCGGCGATTGCTGGCAGGTCTTTTTTCCGGTAATCCCAAAACTCGATCGCCGGAAAGCCCAACGCCGCGGCCGCGCGGATGCGGTCCAGGAACGGCAGTTCGCCAAACCACATTTCCACATTCACGGCGAAACGGGTGTGGGGGGTCTGGCCAGGCAACGTGGCGGCAGGCATGGGGGCTTCCTCGGCGTTGATGGGTGCAGGCGTGGTGAGCGCGGCTGCCGAGATGCCTGCGGCAACGGCGAACTCGCGGCGGCTGAGTTGGTTCAGCATCAACAGGATCCTTTTCCATTCGGAGGCAAGTGCCGCTGTCCGGTCGCGGTCCAGCCGTTATTCTAACGGACCCTTGGCCGTTGCCCATGGTGAACCGCCATGCCCTCCCGGTCCCCCTGAAGTCTCCCGTCACTCCACCCATGATGGTACGGCCCGTCGATGCATCACTCGCTGGGAATTACCGCTTGCCTCTTCGCCGCGTTTGCGTGGGCCATTGCCAGTGTCTTTTATAGCCGCGTGCCCATGCGGGCTGCCTCCATTGCCGCCTTCAAAAACACCTTTGCGACCTGCCTGATGTTCTTGCTGCTGGTGGGCAGCACCTGGCCCCTCGGTCGACCCGTTTTTCAGGCCGGCAGTTCTGCCTGGTGGTATCTGGGCTGGAGTGGCGTCATCGGACTCGTGCTGGGGGATGTGGCCTACTTTCGGAGTTTGCAAATCCTGGGCCCTCGCCAGGGATTGACCCTGACGCTCCTGACACCGCCGCTGACGGCCTTGCTGGGTCGCTACTGGCTGTCGGAACGACTGACCCTGACCACCTGGTGCGCGATTGGTGTCACGCTTGCGGGCTTGGCCGTGGTCATGCGAGAGCGCTGGCCATCCCGCGGCGAACAACCGGGTACGGCCCCGGCTTCGGTAGCCTGGGGTCTGCTCTGTGCCCTCGTGGGTGTGTCGGCACAGGCCGTGGGTTCGATCCTATTGAAGATCGGCACGGCCGGAGTGGGCTCGGTCGAAGCCACGTTCATTCGGCTTCTCGTCGCCACCCTGTTTACCTTACTCGGGGCGCTTCTCTTGCGCCGTTGGCCCAGCGTGCGGGACGTGTTGCGTTCGCGGCGGGCCAGCGTGGAACTGACGTTGGCGGCGTTCCTGGGGACTTTTCTGGGCGTCTGGCTCATGCTGATCGGGTTCAAATACTGCGAGGCAGGGGTCGCCTCGACGCTGCTGTCGACTTCGCCGCTGTTTATCATTCCGATCGCCTGGTACTTCCTGGGGGATCGGGCATCTTGGACGGCCATTGCGGGAGCCACCCTGGCATTTGTGGGAGCCGGCTGGCTGATTGCCACCCTGCCGGGGGTTTCCAGTTGATCTCCCCAGATGATCGGGACCTGCCCGGCTTGAAAAGACCATGGACCGTCACGCGTTACGATCGTGATGATCCCTACGAGCGCCGCTCCCAGCGGCCATCTTTACCCAATTAACCACCTTTTTCTCATCGTTCCTGTTTGACTGACCGCCAGCCGGAACTAGGTTAAAGATGAGCGGGGGGATTTATCATTTCGCCCTCTGAGTTTGGCTTTCTCACCCCCGTGCGGGGCAGAATCGGTCTTGGATCGGTTCTGCCCTTTTTTTATGCGCCGCCCGCACGACGCTGGTTGACAAACTGTCTACACTTGGCAAATTGCGTGCAGGGACATTCGCAGTTCGGCTTGTTTTCCACAAGGGAAAGGCCGAAAACTCTGCTTCCCGGCAGGTGGACGAAATTCTTTGTGTCTGTTGGCGTGATAACCGGTAAGATTGAGGGCGAAGCAGAGCCATGGCTGACGACGATTGGGACGACGACGAGAAAGAGGAATCGGAATTGGCCGACGATGTCGACACGCTGGACGAAGATGATGCAGATGTCGTGTCCACGGCCGAAGAGTTGGACGAGTTCGACGAAGACGACTTCGATGACGACTTTGATGATGACTTCGAAGCCGAGATCGAAGATGATGAATTCGGTGACGACGATTATGGGCTGGATACGTTCGAGAACGACGAGTAGTCTTATCTCGACGTGAGTGGCCCGACTATGAGGTCGATCCGTGACGTGTTGGCGACTTGAAGCCGTCCATTTTGTGTGAGAGCCGGGCCTGGACACCCGCCTGATTCTCTCTTCCCCTGCCATCCAGGCATCTTACGCTTACCGAGCAGCGATGACGGAATTTGACAACCTGAACGATGGTGGTTCGCTTGCCGAGCCAACCCCCTGGATTTCGCCGGCGGCCAGGGATCAGCTTGAATTTGACCTTGAGTTCTTCGACCAAATTCTTGCCCGCAATGGCGATCACATCGATGTCTTGCGTCAGCAGGTTGAGCTGTTGGCTCGACTAGGCCAGCATCGGCGGGCCCTGGAACTCGACCGGCGTCTTGTCCGACTTGTGCCGCAGGACTACATCGCGCGCTACAATCTGGCCTGTTCGTTGTCGATGGTGGGTGACGTGGAGGAGGCCTTCAGCGCGCTCGACGCCGCCCTGGAACTCGGCTATTGCGATTGGGCTCATCTCGAGTCGGATGCGGACCTGGAAGCGGTCCGCGACGACCACCGCTTCGACCATCTGCTGGCGAAGTACGGTCTGGCGTAGTGCCAGAAATCACCCGGCCCAGGCGGGCTTGGGGAGACATCCTTGGGACGGACTTCCAGGCTGCCGTGGGCTCTCGGGGACGAGACCGGAGATTGAGACCGCGCACCGTTGACAGGCTGCAAGCCAATCCCACGTTGGTTGCTCGATGCATGCCACAAGCTCCCCAGGAACCCGTTCGCGGAGACCAGGCGTCTAGTAGCGCCAGATCCACTCGATTTGCAGCCGGTTGTCGATGATGTCTTTGAAGTTGGTGAGGGGAAACTCGAACGATATCCCCAACTCCGAATGCCCGGACGATTTGTACTTAAAGCCGATGCTCTGCGTGATCAGATCGTTGCCGGCCACATTCGTACTGTACAGATTGAACAGATCTTGCCCGGCCACTCCCAGGGGCAAACCGTTATTGGCGGAGTCGGTCCAATGCCACCAGATATTCTCGCCGACGAGATAAAAACGATCGAACAGGCGAAAGTCGAGGTGATTCGACAAGTGGAACGACGTCGTCTGCACGCCGCCATCGACGGGAACGCGGAAACCGAAGGCGCCCAGGTAGTGCGCCCGGTCCCCATACAGTCGCTGGCCGCCGGTCACAAAGGCATGAAATTCACCGTCGCCGATCGCTTGCAAACTGCGAGACGAACCGACGGGCATTTCGTAGGTCAGGCCCGTGGACAACAGCGTGCCAAATTCAGGGTCGCGGTAGAGATTGTACTTCAGCCCGGCTGTTACCGCGGCCCAGCCGTCATTCAGGAGTGTATCGAGCGGGCCACCGTCGATATCGGCCACGATATAGCCGTCTTTCACGGCGATGATGCTTAGCCGTTCGCTGAGTGCGAGTCGTAACTGCAGGGCATAAAGCTGGACATCCCCACCCGGCAACCCGAGCGTCCCGATGCTGTTCGGCAATTCGTGATAGACGAAAATGGGTCGCGCTTCCGTCAGCGTGCGGGGATCTTCGAAGAACACGAAATTGCTCATCGGGCTGATGAAATCGTCAAAGCAATGATCGCTCGGTTTGAAGAGATCTCCCAACAGGTGCCAGTGCTCCACTCCGGTGCAGCCATCCGTGAGCAATCCAGAACACTCTTCGTTGCCGATTTCGTAGGCATTCTCGTCGAGACTGCTGACTTGTCCCCAAGTGACCGCCGCGGAAAGGAGAATGCTACCGACGAGGCAAATGCCACGCGCATGCAACTTGTTGGCCATAGACCCGATTCCTTCGTCGTTCCCGTCAGGATGCGAAATAGCGGCAACTTCGACCGCCCTCAGCATCATCGGCCGACGGGCGCCTGCCGCACCAACGGCACGATCGTCAGGTTCGATGTTTTGGGGACGACGGGGGCATCTCGTCGACAACATCCGCAAAGTCACCCAGCCGCGGATCGCGACGCGGTCCGGTTGTGACGGTCGGGCAATGTCTTCCCGCGGCGGTTTAGCGGACGCGGAGCACGATCGGTTGTCCGTCGTACGGCTTGCGGACCGTGAAATTCGCGACTCGCTGCCGCGTCCCTTCACTCCAGGTCGCGGTATAGTCCCCGTAAAAGCCACGAAAGACACAGCTACCGGCCTGATCGAGGTGGCAGGTGACCTGCGTCGTCCAGGTCTCTCGTGTCAATTCGCGCAGCACTTGGTACGCAGGCTTCGGCTGAAAGTCTTTTCGCAACAGACCGGCGGGTGCGCCGAGCCAGGCGCCGCGGTCGCTGAGGTCCCACCAGCTGACGGCCTCGACGGCCGGATGGGAAAAAGCCAGCCGTAAGAGTTCGCGAAATTGATCGGCCTGAGCTTGTTCGCCAGAGGGCGTACTCGGCCAGTCGGTCCGCACCGTTTCCCAATCCTCGTTGTCGGCCGACATGGGAGAGCCCGAGAGGATGGTCACTTCGGTGATATGGATGGGCAGTTGAAACCGGGAGAAGCGTTGCAGGACATCCCAGATTTTCCGCGGTCCCCAGTAACCGTTGTGCATGTGGGCTTGAATGCCAATCACATCCACGGGCGTTTTGGCCGCAAGGGCCCGCTCGATGATGCGTTCGTAGGCCGCCGAGGTATCATAGTCATTCAGCACCAACCGCGCTTGGGGGTTGGCCGCGCGGGCCAGTGTGAATGCTTTCTGCGTGGCCGGCGTGACACCATATTTCTCATAGACATGCAGCAGTGCCGTCGCCGAGCGACGGCGGGCGTATTTGACGCCTTCCGTCGTCTCGTTCATGACATCCCACATGTCGATCAGGCCTGCAAATCGATCGACTTCGTTGCTGATACGGGACCAGAGGTGCTGTTCGGCCTGCAGGGGGCTCAAGGCGGGCACCCAGGGCGGCTCCATGTTCCACACCAGCGGATGGCCCTTGGTAACGATCCCGTGATCGCGGCACCAGCGGGCGGTGCGGAGGCGGTCGTCGGCTTCCACCTTGCCGGGGGACGGTTCGTAGGTGTGCCAATAAAAAGGTAAGGTGGCAAAGTTCATCACGTCCCGGAAACGCTGCCGATAGACGGGCTCGTCGCTACCATTCAGACCGAAGGCAAAGAAGTTACCACCAAAGTGAAAGGCGTGGCGATTGAGTGTCACGGTCAGCGAGCCCTGGTCAGGGACCGGCAGTTCCGGGGGCAACTGCAACCGCACGTCGGTCTTACGGTGCCGCTCGATGCGTTCCTCGCAAGACGCGAGGACCGCAGCCACATCCTCGGCTGGCACCACCGCCGCGCGGAGCATCAACCAGCAGAATGCCGCGCAGGCGAACCCACGAGTGGCAACCACGACTAGGGCTGTTCGGTCGTCGCGATCTGCGGATTCTGTTCCACCGCCAGGTAGAGCATTCGCAGTTGGTGCAGCGCCTCTTCGATCAGCTGTTTTTCTTCCTCGGTCTGGTTGCCCTGAGTCTTTTCGTCGAGTACGGCCAGCAGGTCGATATTGAACTTGGCGTAGGGCAGGCTGACCATCGCCTTACCCGTATTGGGATCTGGGAATTGTCCGAGGGCGGCCACCGCCTGCGTCGCCAGGCTGCTCACCAGAATCTCGAAGGACGCGGGGGGCATCCCCTCCGGTTGTTCGGATCCGGTCTCCTCTTCTTGCACCTGTTGTCGTTCGCGTTCGACCTGGCTCTTCCAGTCTTCGTCCACGATGATTTTGGGTTTGTCGTGCGATTCCGCCATGGGTGGATTCCTTTTGCTGAACTTGAAAACCAGGGAAGTACGGGTCGTGGCACCTCAGGAGGTGCGTGAAGGTCGGCCGCCGGCTTGCACCTGCACCGTCGGCCCGCTGGACGTGGCCGGGGGATCGGCGTCCGCCGCGGCCTGTTCGCCTCGTGATAGCCGCCGCTGGAGCGCGGCCCCCACAAAGCCGGCAAATAAGGGGTGCGCCGCCGTGGGTTTGGATTTGAACTCGGGATGGAATTGCACGGCCACGAACCAGGGGTGGGTGGGAATCTCCACGATTTCGACCAGCGAGCCATCGGGGCTGGTTCCCGTGCAGTGCAGGCCATGCGCGGCAAACTGCTGGCGATAAGCATTATTGAATTCGAAACGATGGCGGTGTCGTTCGAAAATCTGCGTGACCCCGTACTGCAGGGCGGCCTTGCTGTCGGGAACAAGCGACGCTTCCTGAGCGCCCAGACGCATCGTCCCTCCCTTGGCCGTAATATTCTTCTGTTCATCGAGCAGGCAAATGACGGGGTGCCTGGTGTCTTTGTCAAATTCGGTCGAATGGGCCAGTTCCAGCTGGACGACGTGCCGCGCGAATTCGATGACGGCGCACTGCATGCCCAGGCAGATCCCCAAAAATGGCACGTTTCGTTCCCGCGCCCAGCGGATCGCCTCGACCTTGCCCTCGATGCCCCGTTCACCGAATCCACCGGGGACGAGGAGCCCATCATAGCCGGCCAGCAGCCGATCGGGCCCTTCGCGCTCGACATCCTCACTATGGACGCGTCCGACGCGGATCTGAATCTGATGATGGATGGCCGCGTGATCGAGACTCTCGTAAATCGACTTATACGCGTCCCGGTGCTCGGCGTATTTTCCCACGACAGCGATGCTGATTTCCTGCTTGGGGTTCCTCAGGCGATGGATGAGATCATGCCAATTGTCCAATTTGGCTGCCCCTGACTGGAGTCCCAGACGCTTGACAATCAACTCGTCGAGTCGATTCTCCACCAGGCTGAGCGGCACTTCATATATGGAGAAGTCCTTGTCCTTTTCCTCGATGACCGCTTCAATCGGCACATTGCAGAAGAGGGCGATTTTCTCGCGATCCTCGCGGCTGATCGTGCGTTCCGTGCGACATACCAGGATATCGGGCTGAATGCCGATCTGCCGCATCAGCCCCACGGAATGTTGCGTGGGTTTGGTCTTGAGTTCCGCGGCGGCCTTCAAATACGGCACGAGCGTCAAATGGATGAACAGGCAGTTTTCCTTACCCACATCCTGGGCGAACTGTCGAATGGCCTCGAGAAAGGGCTGGCTCTCGATATCGCCCACGGTGCCTCCGATTTCCGTAATCACGACATCGACGGGCGCTTCGGATACCTGATGGTTGGCCAATTTATGGATGCAGGCTTTGATTTCGTTGGTCACGTGCGGGATGACCTGCACCGTCTTGCCCAGGAACTCTCCGCGGCGCTCCTTCTCGATCACTGACAAGTAGATCTGGCCCGTGGTGTAATTCGAATCGCGCGTCAGCGGGCTGTTGGTGAAACGCTCGTAATGCCCCAGATCCAGATCTGTCTCGCTGCCATCATCCAGAACGTACACCTCGCCATGCTGGTAGGGGCTCATCGTGCCCGGGTCAACATTGATGTAGGGATCGAGTTTTTGCATGCGGATGCTCAGTCCCCGCCGCTCCAGGAGCATGCCGATTGAGGCGCTGGTGAGTCCTTTTCCCAGCGAGCTGACCACTCCGCCGGTAACAAAAATGTGCTTAGCCATCGATGACGGATCCTCCGGAACGAGTGTCGCAAGCGGTAAGCTGAAGACGACGGGACGTCCTTGGATTCTAACGGCACCGTGCGGCATTGTTCAGGGGTTTCACCGGCGATTCGGTCCGGGAAGCGAATTCCGGCCGATGAATTCCGCGTGGCCGCTTGTCGCCATGCGGCTCGCGGGGTCGTCGGAGCCGTGTGTCGGGCCCCCTTGCGGCTGCCGGGCCCAGCGGGGGTCGATGCCACGTGCTGGCGGGATACGCCGGTTTGTCTGCGATGGGCCCTGCGATTCTCCTGGTCGCGGTGCGAGGAAATCCTTACAATTCGAGCTCAGCACAAGCCTCATCATGGTGAGAACCGGACGAGGCCAGAGGGACCTTTTCAACGCGGAGACGTTCGGTCATGTGTGGCATTGTCGGGTATATCGGTGGGGCGCAGGCCATGGACTTTCTCCTGGAGGGCCTGCGTCGACTGGAATATCGAGGATACGATAGCGCCGGCATTGTGACGCTACCAGGCGACGGCCGCATCGACATCACAAAGACCGTGGGTCGCATCGATCGGCTGGCCGACATGCTGGCTGAGCGACCCATGCCGGGACATGTGGGCATTGGCCACACCCGCTGGGCCACCCATGGACCGCCGAACGAAGAAAATGCCCACCCGCATCTGGGCGGTAACGGACGAATTCTCGCGATCGCACACAATGGCGTGATCGAAAACTATGCGCTGCTCAAGGACCGCTTGACCGAGGAAGGCTACAAATTCAGCTCGGCGACCGATAGTGAGGTCATCGCCCACCTGATCGATCGCTATGTGCAAAAGTCGTTGCCGGATGCGGACGATCCGCACGAAGCACTCGTGGCGGGCGTGCAAAAAGCCCTGGCTCAACTGCGCGGCACGTACGGGCTCGTGGTCCTCTTTCGCGACTATCCGGATGTGATGATCGCCGCGCGGCTCGGTAGCCCACTGGTCGTAGGCGTCGGCAATGGCGAGCATTTCGTGGCCAGCGACGCTTCACCACTCGCCGGATATACCGACAAGATTGTCTACCTGGCCGACCACCAGTTGGCGATCGTCACCGCGGACACACTCCGCGTGATCCACCGGGACGAGGGGCATATCCAACCCAACGTCGAAGTGCTGGCCATCGAACAATCCGAATTGACGATGGAAGGCTATCCGCACTTCATGCTGAAGGAGATCTTCGAACAGCCCCGTTCGCTGGCCGATACGATGCGAGGGCGATTATGTGAGGACAATGCAACCGCCGTTTTTGGCGGCCTCAACCTGACGGCGCAGCAATTACGGCAGGTCAATCGCATCATCCTCACGGCCTGTGGCACCAGCTGGCACGCGGGACTCGTCGGGGAATACGCGATCGAGGAGCTGGCAAGAATCCCGGTCGAGGTGGAATATGCGAGCGAGCTCCGCTATCGCAATCCGCCCGTCGATCATAAATCGATTCTATTCGCCATTACCCAGAGCGGCGAAACGGCCGACACGCTGGCGGCACTCCGCGAACTGAAGCGCAAGGGACATCCCACGCTGGCCATCTGCAACGTCGTTGGCAGTACCATCGCGCAGGAGGCCGATGGCGGGATCTACCTGCATGCCGGTCAGGAAGTCGGTGTCGCCTCGACCAAGGCCTACACCTCCCAGCTGATGGTACTGACCATGCTGGCGCTTTACTTCGGGCGGCTCCGGCATCTCAGTTACGAAGCGGGTCGTCGCATCATCAACGCCTTGCACCAACTGCCCGAGCAAGTGGAGAAAGCGCTGGAAACCAACGACGAAGTCCGGCGGATCGCCGCCAAATATTGCCATGAGGACAATTTCCTCTACCTGGGACGCCAGTACAATTTTCCCACAGCACTGGAAGGCGCGCTGAAGCTGAAGGAAATCAGCTACATTCACGCGGAGGGGTACCCGGCCGCGGAAATGAAACATGGCCCGATCGCCCTGGTCGACGAACACACGCCCACTGTCTTCATCATCCCGCAAGACTTTGTGTATGACAAAGTGATGGCGAACATCGAGGAGGTAAAGGCCCGCGGCGGACCCGTGATCGCCGTGGTGGCGGAGGAAGATGACCAGGTGCATCGACTGGTGGATGAAGTGATCCACGTGCCCCACGTCGAGAATTTCCTGCAACCGTTCGTCAGCATCGTGCCGCTGCAATTGCTCTCCTACCACATCGCCGTGCTGCGAGGTTGTGACGTCGACAAGCCTCGCAATCTGGCCAAGAGCGTCACCGTCGAGTGACGGCGGACCAGACAGGCTGGAAGCCTATCCCACGCTCGTTGGCGGCGCATGAAAAATGCCGCGTCTCGAACCAACGAGACGCGGCGATAGACGTTCCCATCATAGCGGGGCTTGGACAAGCCGCCGCGGCAGGGTGACTAGGCTTCCTTCGTGTCTTCCGGAGCGTCCGGAACCGCATCCGCGGCGGGAGCTTCCGCCGGAGCCTCGATGATGGTCGATTCGGCTGGAGTCACCTCCATCATCATGCCACCGCTGCAGCCATTCGGGCCGCAACCGTCCATCATGGTTTCGCAGCCACAGCTCGACGCACAGCCACAGCTCGACGGGCAGCAGCAGCTACGATTCATCCGACGGCTGCAGCAGCAGCGGCGGGCGGGCCGACAGCAACACGACGACTGCACTTCGCAGCAGGCCGTTTGGACGTTGCAGCAGGTAGGAGCGCAGCAACGGCGGACCCTTACGGGTCGGCAGCAAGTCGTGCGGCAGCGGGCCGGACGGCAGCAGTTCGTGCGGCAGCACTGGGCCTCGGCCGAACTGACGAGCACGTCGCACATCAAGGTGGCCAAGAGAGCCAAGAAACAAACGATCGCCAACTTCTTCATAACTTCAATCTCCGAACAAGTGAAAATGCGCATCCCGCGGAGCGGGCTGCAAACTGGGGTTTTAGGTAAACAGGGTAGCGTATGCGGGCGCTACGTCAACCGTCCGAGCCCGCCAAAATGACGTTTACGCCGATTTTGCCAATTATCGCCGCGCTAATTCGCTAATTTCAACGCTCGTTTCGAAATTGAAAATCCGCGGGGCCCCCAGAGTGGGCTGAACCAGGCCGACAATCCGCCAGTTCGACGCGGCGGCGTTCGACCGCCGCATCGCCAGGATAAACTCCGTGGCACCGTGCGGGTTGGCCGTCGAAGCATCTGACCAGCGGCACACAAGATGCGCGGCCAAGGGGTCCGACGACACAAATTGAGGACCGCCCACGTGGAAGGTGGCATCGGGGCTGCCCGGAGCGACGAGGCGAACCGCCGATTGTTGTAGCGCGCCCTGCGCCTGGTCGGTCATAAGTTGCCGCGCCCGTTCGGCCCTGCCGTCCCGCACGGCGGTCAAAAACGCGTGGGCCACCTCGGTGGGGTTGGTATGGTCCACCGCGTCCATGGGTTCGGCGGTACCCAACGGCAGGCTCGGTCGGACCTCGGCAGCAGGGGAAACCTTTTCGGCCGCTGCTTCCCGCTCCGCCAGGAATCGCGTGAACAAGGTACGGTCGCAGCCGCCGGTCAGCATCAATGCCAACAGCAGGCAGCTGCTGGCTAGACGGTATTCCGATCGGCCAAGCTCGCCGCGGCAGGGTGACGGGGCACCCACCTGCGCCGGGAATGCGATCGTCGAAGATTCGGAAGATAATGCTTGCAACCGATCGTGGAGCACGTCCGGTCCTCCTGGGGTGGTGGGGATTTCGCGGCAAGGGGGGCGAAGTGTGGCGAAATCGGGCTGCCGCGTCAAGAGAACTCGCCGGGGACGTGGTGCCTGCACCCTCGAATCATCACGCCCCCAGGCCGCGGTCCGCGTGCTCTTGCTCGCGGCGGTAGACAGCCAGTTCGGCCTCGAACATTTCGGGCGAGATCTTGTAGCTTGGCGAGTCGCTACTGTGCTGATTGCAGTGCGCCATGATCACCCGATAGAGGAATTTGAACATGTGCCTGGGCACCCGCAGCGATTGCAGGGCGTCGAATAGCCGTTGTTCGCTGACAGCCGCATTGAAGAGTTCGGATAGTTTGGGGGACGCATCGGGCGGGCTGCACGCCGCCAATCGCGCGTTGGCCACGTCGTACAGTGCGGCACCGGTCCAGTGGAGGGAAGGAATCATATTCTGCTTGTCCAATCGCGCCCGCTGATAAAATTCCTTGTCCTCGCGGTCAATAAATTGGGTTAGCTCCACGGGTAGCAGGAACTTGATGCCCACCCCTTCCTGCTTGAGGAACTTATTGTCGAGCATCGGCCACAACAGGGCCTTCATGGCATCGGTCGAACCGTTGATCAGGTGTGGTTCGTCCATGCGATCCACGAGCACGACGATGCCCGTGAAGCCGAGGGAGTTGAGGATGCCCTGCAGTTTTTCCAGCAGCGCGTAGCGATCGTCGGTACGATCCTTGTTGGGCAATGGCTGCCCAGACATCTCCGTGGCTGTAAATCGCATCAGCTGTCGAGTCACCGGCACGGCGTGCCGTGGGAAGACGCGTATGTGCCGCGCGATCCCGCCCGCCATCCACCAGCGTTCGGACAATCGCCATGCCCAAGGCATCCACGACAGAAGGAGCAATGTCAAATAGCCCCAGCGATAGGGCCAGAAGCAGCCGTTCCAGAATTCGTAACTGAAATTGCCTGTCTGGTCGAGCACCACAAACGTGATGAGCGCGGCGACGATCGCGACGGTGGTGACGCTGGCCAGGGCGAAGGGCCACCATTGCAGCCAGGAGCCGCCACCGATCCGGCGTCTCAATTGCGACCACCGCGTCGTGAGCGGCACGGCGGAAGTATTGTCGTAACAGGTCGCCAGCAGCAGCAAGTCTCGTTTCTGATGGCGGTCCAACCGTCGCCGGATATCCTTGGGTACGTCAAAGCCATCGGGTGGTGTCTCGGACATCTTGGCGGGCACAGTCTTTGTCACCAGGTCCGTGACGGCCAGCGACAGGATGGCGTCCATATGGTCCCATAAATGAAAGTGCTGCAGGATGCGTTCCGGCCGCCGCGAGCGACGTCCCACGCGTTCGCGAAAGTTATCAAGAATGGGATTAAAATCGTCGTAAGCCACGACGAAGCACCGCCGTTCGCCGTGCTCCAGGTTGTACTTGGCGATGTGCTTTTCGACCTGCAGCCGCAAGGCCGTCTTACCCGCTCCCTTTTCTCCAAAGACGATGGCGGTGGCTGGATTCGCCGGATCTCCGAAGACTTTGTCCCAGGCCGGATGGTACGTGCTGAAAATGCAGTAGTCCCTGAAGATCGGATCGGTCTGGGCATCCTCCTCGGCGAACGGGTTGCGATTGATTTGATAGTGGCCGAGAAAGTCGTGGAGTTTCATGGGTTTCGCCGAGTTCTGAAGCCAAGAGGGGAGTCGTGGGATTGCCGGAATCCGTATCCGTGGCGGACCAGGTGCCCTGACATCGAGGGGCCGCGGATCCGGCGGGTCAAAAAATCATGGACGGGCCGGCAGCGGCCCGCCGGCCGGTGTGGCCCTCGCCGGTGATTGCGGCGACGTCGTTTGCTCCTGTGCCGCGGTGGCCAGCGTCAGGCTGCCGAGGAACGCCTTGAACGCAGGCGCCGTTCGATCGATCGTCGCCCGTGGACCGTAAAGTTTGACAAAGTGCTGACCACCCTGCCTTAACACGATAATCGCAGCCAGCATACGATAACTGGGGCGTTCGACCTTCGGGCCGAAAGGGCCTCGAGTTGAATCGAGGTACGTTCCCGACAGGTCGACCAGGTGCACTTCTTGGCCGGCCAGGGTCTGCTTCTCGATCTTTGGCGTCACCGTTTCGCCGGCCTGTGCGGCTTGGAACTGACCTACCCAACGCTTGATGTTCGCATCGACGGAACCACCGGCGGACATGATGGTCACGCGACCATCCGCTGGGTCGCCCGCCGACTTTGGAATCGCAAATTCTGCCGCGATCATCGGGCTGCGCGGCTCTGTCCTGACCCAGGCTGCCGGTGCCTGCAAGGTCGCCCCGGAAGTTCCCAACGCCACGGTCTGGGCGTCGGCGACGAGGGCCGCCTCCGGGGCTTGCGGGCCCAGACCATTTTCCTGTGCGGAACAGCAGATGGCTGAATAGCAAACGCAGGTGAGGGCGGTCGAGGCGATGGCGAAACACGCCCGGCTGGCTGGGGTACGGAGTCGTTTCATCGGCGAGCTTCCTTTGCGTTGAAGGACGAAGCGTGTACGGGACCGGCCCACCGCGAAGGCGTGTTGGCCTACCCGTCCGTTGTCGGCCCGAAGGAAAGCCCGTTATTTTGCAGTAAAACAAAGATTCCCGCCACTACCAGCATTCCGATCATCGTGGCCAGGATAAGCAGTGCCACGCCGCGGTTTGACCAGCGGCGGCGGCGAGTGACTTTGGGGAGCACGTTTCCCTGAGCCTCAATCGGCGCTGGTCCAGACGAATCGAGCGGTAGGGTGGTTGTCGGGGACGGCCCCACGAGACACGCCGCGGAGCGCCACTCGGGCCAACCCTCTCGCCACAACAGGCAATCCTCGGTCACGCGTCCTTCGTCGATCCACGTTCGCAGGGTGGCTGCGGTGGCGGGACCAGATCGTTCACTGTCGGGAGGTTGCACGTACCACACCGGCCGCGGATCGCTTTCGTCGAACCCCGTGGCGGCGAAGGGGGGCAGTTCGCCGCGGACGGGTCTGGCCACCGGCAGCGACGGCTCCGCAGGTTCCGCGACGATGCGGGGGTGTCCAATCCCGCCTCGCCCGGCCGCAATTTCTTCCTGCCGAGTCGTTGCGGCGTCACGCCGGACTCGCTCCTCTCGGTCCTCAGCAGCGATGACAGCCGACGCCTGCGGGCCGTTCCCCGCGAGCGGCTCGCGGACGGTTCCGGGCGATGCCGCATCTTTTCCGGCCGGAGGGTCGGCAAAGGGCTGTGGCACCTCGGACGATTCGAAAGGGATACGAAACCGGGCGTTGCAGTCGGGGCACAGCCCACGGTGCCCGGCGAGAGCGGCCTTCAGATGCAGCCGATGGCCATTGGGGCAAACGACACGAATTCCCATGGAGTCTCTTCGTTTTCTTTGGCGGTTCAGCCAAGGGGGTTGCCAAACACCCCGCCCAGCCGCCCGCCGACTCTGTTCCTCTGTTCCTAAGCTGCCATTATACCAGTTCATCGCGAAAAAACGCAGCAACGAACTCCAGCCCTGCGAATCGCCGGCATCGGTTGTTTTCCTCCGCCAAAGCGGCTAATCTGTGGCCCGGCTGGGCAGTGTCCGCGACGATGTGCCGCTAGGCCATCTCGCGTCGGGCCGACTTGACGTTGGGCGTATGGTTTGAGAACGCGGCATAGGACCAAGAATCGGGAATACGGGAAGCACGATGAAAAACGAGCAGACACATGATGACGACGAGCGCGAACTGCCCATCGAGATTCCGTTTGTCGGTGATCTGACCGATCACGAAAGCGAGCTCACCGAGCGATTGTTAAGTGTCCCGCCCGGAGGGGAATGCACCCTGTTCTTCGATTCTCCCGGCGGCAGCCCGTACTGTGCTGTTTCGCTCACCACGCTGATGGTCCTCCGCGATGTGCGGGCCACGGGAATCGTAGCGGGCGAGTGTTCGTCGGCCGCGCTGTGGCCGTTTGCCGCTTGCCGCCGACGGCTCGTCACCCCCTACAGCGTCTTGCTTTTCCACCCGATGAAATGGCAGAGTGAAGAACATGTCGGCTTGGCCGAGGCGGCCGAATGGGCTCGTCACTTTGGCGATCTCGAACTGGACATGGACAACCTGCTGGCTCATTTACTGGGTATCGAGCCGGATGGGTTGGAGAAATGGATTCGCCCCGGCCGTTACGTGAAGGGGATTGAGCTGGCCGAGGCCGGACTTGCCGAGCTGGTAGATCTGAACGAAGTCATTACCCGCAGCCGACGTTAGCGACGCCTCGCGCCCGGTCGGCTTTCACCAAGTACGAAGACGGTTTCGTCTTCGATCATTTCATCTCCCTAGCTGCGCTAGATGCCCAGGGATAGGGCCAGACTCGTGAGGACTTGGGACAGTCCCGGGGCGTCGCCATTGACCGGGCTCAAGAGATCATCGCGACAACGTGCAGGTGAAATTTGGTAACCACATCGAACGTCTGGCGATCGTGGGGGAAACGAAGTGGGAAAAAGGCATGTCGGTGTTTTGCCGGCCTTTCACGACGGCGAAAATCAAGTATTTTGACAAGGCGGACCTGGAAAAGGCGCGAGCCTGGATTGAGGAATAAAGGGCGACGAATCGCATGCAGTTGCTGACCGTCGACAAACTGGGCATGCTGCTGGGACTGTCGTTTTTTCTCGGACTGTCGTTTGAAGGCTTTTATTGGAATTCGGCACACAGCCGTCCCGGTGGTATTCGCACCTTTCCGCTGATTTCACTCAGCGGCGCGGCGCTGTACGCGCTCGAGCCCCAATTCGCCGCCGCGTTCTGCGTTGGCCTGCTGGTGCTCGGTGTTTGGCTGTTTCCCTATTACCAGGCCGAGGTCTCGCAGCAAGACGCCGCCCCGGCGGATGCCGACGGCATCATGGTTCCGCTTTGCAATGTCGTGGCCTATCTGCTGGGACCGGTCGCGCTCGGATCGCAGCCGTGGCTTGCCGTCGGATTGACCGTGGTCACGGTGCTGCTGTTGCGGGCGCGGGATCGTCTGCACGCCCTGGCGGAGAAGATACCCGGCGAGGAACTGATCACGCTGGCACAGTTCCTGGTTCTGATCGGCGTGATTCTGCCGCTCTTGCCCAACGAGCCCGTCAGTTCCCTGACGCCGATTACCCCCTTCCAGGTCTGGCTGGCCGTCGTCGTGGTGTCCTCACTCTCCTACGGCAGCTATCTCCTGCAGAAACTGCTCTCGACTCAGGGGAGCGTCTTACTGACATCCCTCTTGGGCGGGCTCTATTCGTCGACGGCGACCACGGTCGTCCTGTCGCGGCGGTTGAAACAAGAATCCCGCCAATCGTCACGAGTTTCAGGCCGGTATCGTGCTGGCCACCGCGCTCATGTATCTGCGGTTAGGAGTCGTCGTGGCGATCTTCAATCGTCCCTTGGCATGGCGGCTGGCTGGGCCGCTGGTCGTGCTGGCCGTTTTCGCTGGCGTTCTGTCGGCCGGGTGCTATGGTTTGGCCAGACGGAGCGGGGCTGGTGGCCCCGCCGAGTCGTTACCGGCCAAGAATCCGCTCGAACTGACGGCCGCCTTGATTTTCGCCCTCCTGTTTGTCATCGTCTCCGTAGCTTCGTCTTGGGTCAAGGAGCAATTCGGGCACGTGGGTATTTACTGGCTGGCCGCGCTCGTCGGCGTTACCGATATCGACCCGTTTGTGCTTAGCGTGGCGGAAGGGGGCGTGGCGGGCCTGGACCTGTCGGCCCTTGCCATTGCGATTCTGCTGGCCGCGTCGTCAAATAACGTCCTGAAGGCCATTTATAGTGTGGCCTTTGCCGGTTGGCGGCGCAGTATCGGCACGGCTCTCTCTCTCTTGGTATTGAGTGGTCTCGGTGGCGTCCTGGCCTTGTGGCTGGCGGGCCGCGGACTGGCCATGCTGCCAGGTTGATCCGGAACGAGGCGGGCGAACGCCCTGCCGGTTAATGCTTGTCTTGAGGGTTGGCATTGCTGCCCAGGGACGATCGAAGAACTCGGCGGCCGCCGTCACTGGGGCGATGATTGTCGCTCCCCAGGGGACAGCCCCTTGTCTCACTCGGCGCCGCCATTGCCCTAGGTTTCGTCCGCTTTATTCGCCGACTTCCAACGGCACGATCACCTTGCGTAATTGGCCATTGTGGAGGACCGACAGCGCGACCTGGTCCCCCGGTTGGTGTTGTTCGAAGGCGTCAAACAATTCACCCGTCGAACGCACCGTTCGACCATCGACGGCCGTGATGAGATCGCCCAGGATGACGTTGCCTCGCCCGTCGCGTCTTGTTGATCGCAGGCCGGCTCGCGCGGCCGAACTCCCCGCTTCAACGGCCAGTATCAGGATCCCCTCGGTCCCCAACCGTGCGGTCCAACTGTCAGGAGCAATCGTGATCGCCAATCCAGGTCGAATGATCTTGCCATGGGCGATCAACTGCGGCACGCCCCAGCGAATGATATCAACGGGAATCGCAAAGCCGATACCGGCGTAGGCGCCGGACGGGCTGACGATCGCCGTCGTCATGCCAATCAGCCTGCCGGAACTGTCGAGCAGGGGGCCGCCCGAGTTGCCGGGATTGATCGCGGCGTCCGTTTGGATCACATCGCGGATGACGCGCCCGCTCACCGATCCGATCTCGCGGCCCAGCGCACTAATGACGCCGGTCGTCAGAGACTGGTCCAAGCCAAACGGATTGCCGATGGCAAACGTCTTTTGCCCGACCCCCAGATCGTGCGACGTGCCCAGCGGCAGCGGACGCAGCTGTTCCGGTGGAGCGTCAATCTTCAGGACGGCGAGGTCTTTGTCGGGCGCGACTCCAATCAGATCGGCCGACCACGTGGAGTGATCCGCCAGCGCGACATGCGCGCCACTGGCACCCTCGATGACGTGGAAATTGGTGACGATATGGCCTTCGCTGTCCCAGACAAAGCCCGTACCGTTCCCCTGGGGGACTTCCATCATGTTGAATGAAAACGAGTCCCGAGCGACCGTGTGCGTCGTGATGTTCACCACCGCCGGTGACGAGGCGGCGAATAGCGCCATGGTGGCTTGTTCGTCGGCCGCGAGATCGCCGCGCGGCGTGATCGGCGGGGTCGCTGCCGTGGGAGAAGTTCGACTCCCCATGCCGTCGGTCCGAGCCACCGTGCGTGCGACCGGCGAATCGTTCTCGCCGCCCGGTCGACGTGCTTCGCTCATGCGCAGCCTCCATTGCTGCCACAGCACGACCACCGACAGCGTGAGGATGCAGAGCAATAGCAGGCGATGGGGCGGCCGTGGGGGTGCCGCCGAGCCATTCGTCGTGGGGAAAACGGGCTGGGTCATCGGGGTTCCTTGCGTCACGAAGCGGGCGTTGGTGGCCCTGGGGTATCCAGTAACCGCCGGAAGGTTGCGGCGTCGATCGTTTCGTGAATCAGTAGCTCGCGGGCCACCGATTCCAGGTTGTCGCGATGGTCCGCCAGCACCGTGCGAAACATGAATTCCTTGGCGGCCGGGGGCGATGCGCTGGCGGGAGGCTTGTCCGCCGCGGGCTTCGCTTTGTGATCACTTGGTTGGGCAGCACCTTTCGTCGTCGTGGACTCTGCCGGTGGACTCGTCGGTGGGTCCGTTGCGGGACTGGTGGGGGACCGGTCGTCGGTAGGTGCCGTCCCGACGGTCGTGGGCTTCGTCCCTTCTGGTTTTGGAATACGAATCAGTCCGTCAATTTCATCTGCGCGAATATCGCATTCCGTAACCGTCCGCTCGGCCACGTGCTGTTTGAACTCGCTATACGGAATCGTCTTGATCGCCATCGTGTAGAACACTTCCTGCCACAACCACAGCGTGATGAGCATGGTGGGTAGGTACCACATCCATGCCTGCCAGTTGACCGGTGGCGTCAAGGGCGGCCTCGGCGGGCGTGTATCGGCAGGCAACTTTTCCTGCGGTTGAGGCATCATCGGGGCTCCACCACGAAATTCGATGTGTCAACTGCCGCCTCACGTGGCAGTTTCACGGCGCTCGTGAAGAAATTTTGGCTACCGCGGTTATAATAGAGATTACCGCGCCGCATTTGAATCTGCCCAGTGGAAATCGGCAGCGATCCGAGTCGGCCATGACGCGAGAGGTGCCGGTTGTCGCCGCGGCACGAGAGATACGTCCCCTCGTCATAGGAGTACGACCAAGCGCCCGTGAGTAGAATGCAACGCCATGAAAGGGACTCGTGATGATCATGCCACACCCATCGAACTCGCGTCAGGAGAGGCCCAGTGCCGAAGACCAACGGTTGGAAGCCGAAGAGATGCGGCAGGAAGCTCAATGGGTGGCCAGTGAGGGGACCATCTCCAAACGGACCATGGCCATCGCCTTTGGCCTCGTGTTCCTGCTGGTGCCACTGCTCACCGCGCCTGCGGTTGGAGAATGGCGAATCGCCTTGCTCTCGCTGCTCGGTCTGCTGCTGATCCTGTGGGGAGTCCTGCAGAAAAAGGCGCCTACCGCCCGTGCGTGAGTCGGTGGGCGGCGGGAACGGTCCCGTGACGGGAAGCCAAGAGCGTGGGGGTCGATCGTGGCCGGCTAACGTGAAACTCCCACCGACAAGCGGCGAGTATCTGGAGACTCAGCGGACAAACGTTTAGTGACGTCCGAGGTGTGGCGATTCCGACGACCTCGTGGCTGGGGCTTCCAGCCACAGTCGATCGGCATGCGCGTCCAAAGTCTGGCGACTTCGGTACCAACCCGTGGCTGGGGCTTCCAGCCACAGTCGATCGGCAAGGCCATGGATCCCCTAACGCTCCAACGTCTGGCGACTTCGGCTACCAACCCGTGGCTGGGGCTTCCAGCCACAGTCGAGCTGCAAGCCCATGGATCCCCGAACGCTCTAACGTCTGGCGACTTCGGCTACTGAGCACGTTCGTCGCCCGCTCACGTGCGATTGGGTGGCAACAGCAGCGGCGGGGCGGAGGGGTCGAACACGCGATACGCCAGCAGTTTGATTCGGTCGTTGACCAGAAACCAGGCAAACGCATAAATCCAGACGAACAGGGCCCACTTCCATCCGAGGGGCGTCATCAAGAAACCATAAACGGCTATCAGTGTCGCGATGATTTGTGTACCAAGGACCGCCAAGCACAAGACGCCCGCGGGGCGGGTCGACCAGAACGGCCCTCGCGTGCGGGTCACGAAAATGGTCAGATGCCCGGCCACCGATAACTTCAAGTACATCAGCGACTGAATCAGGTCGCGATTCAGATGGAACACGCGTTCTCCCAGATAGAACATCCCGAACGAAGCCAGGACTCCCGTCAGCCCCAGGACGGTCGCAATGCCCAGCACGGTCGGCATATCCCATGACTCTGGCTGGTTCTTGAAACGTACATTGTCAAAGGCGATGGAAAGAATCGCGCCGTCATTGAGCAACGCCAGCATCACGATCATGACCGCCGTGACCGGATAGAAGTTGAAGACCAGAATCGAAAGCGTCATCAGCATCAACACGCGAATCGTCTCGGCGATGCGATAAATCGCATAACTGTTCATCCTCTGGAAAATCTTGCGACTCTCCTGAATGGCGTCAATGATCACCGACAGTCCAGAAGTCAGCAGGACGATGGATGCGGCGGCCCGCGCCGCGTCGGTCGCTCCCGAGACGGCGATGCCGCAGTCGGCTTTTTTTAAAGCCGGGGCGTCGTTCACTCCGTCTCCCGTCATGCCGACAATGTGGCCGCGTTTCTGCAGGACATCGACAATGTGGAACTTGTGTTCGGGATACACTTGAGCGAAGCCGTCGGCCTGCTCGATCGACTCGGCGAGTTGTGCTGTTTCATCGTGCTTCGTGTCACCAAAGCCGCTGGCATCGAGGATGTGCGTCCCCAGTCCGAGTGTGCCGGCGATTTCCCGGGCGATGGCCAGCGCGTCGCCGGTGACCATCTTCACGTTGACTCCCATCTCTCGGGCGGTGGCGATCGTCTCCTTAGCTTGCTCTCGTGGCGGATCGAACAGGGGTAACACGCCCAGAAACTGCCACTGCCCAGCCTGATCCGTCCGTGCCACTCCCAAGGAGCGGAAGCCCCGCGCCGCAAACGCATTGACCGCCTGCTCCGTCGCGGCGCGCACTTCCGGCGCGTTCGCCAACAAATCCAGGACCACCTGGGGAGTGCCCTTGGTCACTTGGAACGGCTTACCGTTCGCATCCGCAACCGTGGCTTCGGTTCGCTTGTGGACCGGATCAAACGGTTGAAAATGGGTGACTTGGAAGCGGGTGAGCGCGGACTGGTCCACCTCAATCGGATCTCCTTCGAGCAGGCGTGCATCGGCGGGCACGATATCGCCCAGACGCACGCGAATCACGTCCCCCGGAACCAGTTCGCGGACGGCCGGTGAAACCCATGTTCCATCCCGCTTCACCCGGGCCCGAATGGCCAGTTTGGCTTTGAGCGCGGCGATCGCGTTGCCTGCCTGGTGCTCTTCCCAAAAGCCGACGACGGCGTTGGTGATCAGGAGTACGAGGATGATGGCGAAGTCGGGCCAATGCTGGGCGCAGGCTGACAGCATGACGGCCGCTTCAATCATCCAGGGGATGGGTCCCTAGAAATAGCTGAGAAACTTCAGCAGCGGGCTGGTCGATTTTTCTTCAATCTCGTTTGGCCCATAGGCGGCCAGCCGTTTCTCGGCCTCGGCCTGGCTCAGCCCGTCTGGCAAGGCCCCCAATTAACGCTCCAGTTCCGTCAGGGAGAGAGATCGCAAGTCCACACTCGTCTGCGCGGGTGTTTCAATCATCCGTCGGTCCTTACACGGGCTTCAGCCGCCGCGGGCCCAATCGATCGCCGCTTGCCGTTCGTCTTCCGTGAAATGCCGGATATCCGCGGCTACGAAGTGCCGCATGAATTGAGGTGCAAATGACAGCAGCTTGCTGTCGCTGATCACGGCGACCCGCTTGATCTTGCGGTGATGATCGTGAACGAAGCGGAAGTGCGAAATCAGTCCATTCAGATCTTGCCACCCGGGAAAGGCGTGGGCCTCGATGACGAGCGCATGCAAGGCACCCTCGCGCTCGAGATATGGGTCCACTTTCAAGGCTAATTCGGCAAAGTCCGACGAGGTCAACGGCGAGTCTGGGGTCACCACGAGCATGCCGTCTTCTTTCAGCAACTGATGTTTGAGCATGGTTCAGGTTCCATGTGGGGCAATCGCAACCGTGAGAATGTCTTCCGAATCATCACAGCCAGCTGCGGATGCAAACGTAAATTAAGCCAATGGCGGCAGCGGCGCCTGCCATGGGCTCGTGTTTCGTCTCGTGTTTCGATCATGGGTTCCGTTGAGCGTGGTTGGGCCATCCTGCCCCAGTAGACTGCGGCTGGAAGCCACAGCCACGACGTTGACGCACCCTGAGTCTTCAACTTGAAGCAGCACTCGTTTTAAAAAACAGGCAACTTGCGTGGCATACGGCCGTAGAGCCGACCGGCTATGGTCATTGGTACGTTGAGGCCGTCCAATGCCTGAGCGGGGCGACCAATCGTTGACCACATCGCCCGGCCAGGCAACGGCGGTTTGGGTTTTTTCTTCACGAAGTCGCCTGCAAATTCGCGGATCCGATCGGCTGGCGCACCGGTTGCTCTTTTCTCACTTCCAGACAGGAACCAGACAGGAACGAAAACATGTACGACGAATGCGTGGTGGCTGCGTATGACACGGTGGATCAGGCGCGGCTGGCGGTGCATGTCCTCAATCGGGCGGATTTCCCCACCGCGCAGGTGTCGCTGGTGACAAAGCGGCTGGAAGATGAGGGGGATATGGAGGCCGAATTGAATTACGGGGACGACTCGTTGCGGGATGCGTTCGTAGGGGCCGGACTGGGCGGTGTCTTCGGGATGCTGGGTGGTGCCTCGGTCGTCAGCCTGTTGGGTGGCGGCGTTGCGCTTCTGGCGGGGCCGCTCGCCGGTTTGGCCACCGGTGCCGTCGTCGTGCGCTGCTCGGAGGGCTGGGCGGTTGGGGCGTCCATCATTCGCATTTGCCCCACTATGAAAAATTGGTCCACCAGGGACATCCATTGGTGATTGCCCACGGCGACCCGCTGCTGGTCGCCGAGGCCCATCGCCTGCTGAAGCAAACTGAATGCAAGGAGTTGCATTTCCACGCCCGTGGGGATGACGATGCCGCGGCTAAGGGTCCATGGTGAACGCCGGCGAGGACGACTACGCAACGGGGACGCCGTCGAGAAGAGTGATGTGCGGGCTCAGGCACCGGGGCAAACACCGACGTTCCGCGTTAATCGACGTCCATGCCAAAGCTTTCCTGGATGATGCGGCTTTCCGCAGCTTCGTGCGCCTCGATTCGTTCCACCAGCCGACGGTAATCCTGGTCCACGCGGGTGAGCGTCTTGGGTGACTTCTTGAGTCTTCCCATCAGTGTGTCGACCAGGGCCAGCAGGGTGGGATCCTCCCGTTCCAATTGCGACCGCTCGCGACCCAACCGCGGGGCATGGCTGACTGCCTCTTCGACGCATCCACCCGCCTCTTCCGCGGCGAAGTGGTGATCCAAATCCGTACGCAGGCCGGAGAGGCTGCCGATCAGTTCAGCGAGATCGGCCTCCCGACTTTCGCGGCATCGCTGCCACTGTCGTTCCACCGCGGCCAGACCACGTTGGATCCGTTGTCGATCGCCGCGCAGTTGAGTGATGTAGGCCACGTGAAGTTCTTGCTCTTCGTGGGACATAGCCGTTCTCCTCTTGAAAGGATATTCCAGGAACGAAAGGCTGCAATTGGCGTGCCCGTCTGGAGTGGCCCTCGTGGCGAATTTGAAATCTACGCCGCGGCGCTGGCCGTTTTCCAAATGCGCCCCCGCCAGAAGATTGCGTTGGGACTGACCAGAATCTAGCCGGTTCGCACAGATTAACGCTGACACCGTGCCCGACAATCAACGGCTACCAACGGCCGGGCCGCGACGTTTGCCGTGGGGAGTAGCCGCCGCGCTGGCGTGCCTAGCGATAACTTTCGTGACACGCTGTGCACGACTGGATGATTTCACCCGTGGCCGTCTGGGCCAGTTCCAAGTTTGCCGCTTCGGTGGCCCGCACCACGTTGGCTGCTGCCGCCTGGAGTTGACGGCAGAAGGCGTCATATTCCTCGTCGCCCGCGTCCTCCATGCCTTCCCTGGTCAACACTTCCGCCAGGGCAGCCGTCCACTCCCCGCCGCGGCGCACTTCGTCGGTTCGTTCCCGGAACGATTTCTCGCGCGCCGTGATGGGCTGAATCACGTCGTTCAGTGTGGTGGCCAGGCTTCGCATCAGGACGTCGCGATCCAGCGACCAGCGACGTTCGTCCCCGTTCTGGGGGGTCGTGGCCGGGAGCGATTCACCGCGCAGCAAATCCGCCAGCTCGTCGCGGACGGCGGTCGCTGACTGGAAGGAGGCCAATGATCCGACCTGGGACTGTTGGGCGGCCCGCTGGCATTTCCACCGGGCCGTCTCGGCGTCGGCCTGCCAGCGCACCGACCCGTCAAATTGCTCGATCATGCCAAACAGAGTCGCGAGCAACGTGAAATGATCGCGTGCCTGTTGATGGCCTCCGGCGGCGAAGGCGGCCGGTTGCGTGATCGAGCGTTGCAGCGCGATCTGCTGGGACTTGACGAGGTCTTCGAGCGTGGTCGCGGAAATCAGGCGGGACCAGGTAAATTTCGCTGCAGCCGTATTCGCTGGGTTCGGCGGGGAAGCCACGCCAGGCCTGGAGGCGGGCGCTGCATGGCCCCAGTCCGCTGGGCGGGGGCCCCGCAGACCGTCTCGTGCCGGGTCGGCGAAGAAGAACTCGCTTGCGTCGACCTGCGACCAATCGGGCCGGGTGGCTCGCCGTTGCGGCCGATCGGCTGGGCGTTCCGGCTGCCCCATGGCAGTGGCGACGAGCAGCGTTGCAATAATCGCCGCGACGACGGTTTGAATTCGGACGGGGAACATGTCACCATCAGTATAACGAGGGTAGGCCGAAACCGCCCATCGCCGTGGATCGCCTCTCGCCGCTGGCGTGAGCTCGGCTGCGAAACTGGGTTCGTGCGGTCCGCTGACGACGCGCGGCAGGACGGCATCGCTTGGCAGGCGTGGCAGGAGATAGACTCATTGTGAGCGATCGCAAGCAGCCCACCGGTCGCGGCAGCCGCCGGATGTTTCTGGGCAACCGGCCAGCGCGCAGCGGCCAGCGGAGTGCCCCATCCGACTCGCTGGCGATCGCCGGATGTCGCTGCGACGGCTGAGTCCCGTCGCTCGGGCGGCTTCCTGTTGCATGTGACGCAAGCCGCCATGGCTTGCGAGTTCACGGTTTACCTCAACGCTGGTCAGTATCCGCGGGCTACCGAGCGGGCGATTCAGGCGCTCGACTTGCTGGAACCGCTGGAGGATCAGCTCTCCGTTTACCGACCGCATAGCGAGGTTTCCGAAATCAACCGTCAAGCGGCATCGCGGCCGGTCTTGATCGAGGCCCGCTTGTGCGAACTGTTGGCACGGGGTCTGCACTTGAATACGGTCACCAGGGGTGCCTTTGATATGACGGCTGGCCCCCTCAGCCGCGTGTGGGGATTCCATCGACGACAAGGCCGCTTGCCCGAGGCTGCCGAGTTGCAAGCCGCGCTGGCCCGCGTCGGCAGCCAGCATGTGCGGCTGGATCGCGAGCAACAGACGATCGCCTTCGCCGCCGCTGGTGTGGAACTGAATCTCGGAGGGATCGGCAAGGGCTATGCCTTGGATCGTTGTTCCGCGTGGCTGCTCGACGAAGGAATCAGCGATTTTCTCATGCAGGGTGGACGCAGTAGCGTCCTGGCCCGCGGTGCCCAAGGCGGTCGTTCGGGCTGGCAAGTCGACATTCGCCATCCGTTGCGCCCCCAACAGCGGCTGGCAGCGATTCACTTGTCGCAAGGCTGCCTCGGGACCTCGGGGAGTGCAACGCAGAGCTTTTACCATGAGGGTCGCCGCTATGGCCATATCCTCGATCCCCGCACGGGCTGGCCCGCCGATCAGCTCTTATCTGCCAGCGTCATTGCTCCCGACGCGGCGACCGCCGACGCCGTGGCCACCGCCTTCTATGTACTGGGCGTGCGAGATGCGGTGGAGGTCTGTCAACAACTGCCTGAGATCAGCGCGATTCTGATCGCCCGTGGCCACAGGGCAGGAGAGGTGCAGGTGCATGCCCTTAATATGTCGTCGATCGAGTGGGAATGTTACGAGCCGTCGATCGTGGAAATTCCCTGACCGATGAAGAAGGATCCATTGCCTCTCGTCGTTGTCGGAGCCGGAGCGGCGGGCTTGCTGACGGCCATTCGCGCCGCCGAGCGGGGCATCCCCGTGCTGCTGCTCGAGAAAACACCGCGGGTCGGCACGAAGATTCTGATGTCAGGCGGGACGCGCTGTAACCTGACTCAGGCCACCGACGTGCGCGGCATCGTGCGGGCCTTTGGACGACAAGGCAAATTTCTCCATGCGGCACTCGCCGCGTTCTCGCCCCAAGACGTGGTCAGGCTGGTCGAAGCGGAGGGGGTTGCCACCAAGGTGGAACCAAGCGGTAAGATCTTTCCTGTCAGTAATCGAGCTGCCGACGTCGTGGCCGCCTTGATGGCTCGCTTGAGCCGCGCGGGGGTTGCCTTGTCGCTGAAGGAGCCTCTGCTCGAAGTCGAACGGGTAGGGGACGGTTTTCGGTTAACGACCAGCCAGCGATCGCTGACCTGTCGACAACTGGTCGTCACGACGGGCGGCAAAAGCTATCCGGGCTGCGGTACGACCGGTGATGGCTACCCATGGCTCGAGCGGATGGGCCATACGATCGTCCCACCACGGCCGGCCTTGACACCGATTACGAGCGACGATGCCTGGGTCAGGCAGTTGCAGGGATTGACGATTCCCGACGTCCGTGTGCAGGTCGTCGACGAAACGGCCTCGGGAAAAGATCGTCTGCTGGCAGAGGCCCGAGGTTCGTTTCTGTTCACACATTTCGGACTGTCCGGACCCTCGGTGCTCGACGTCAGCCGGAGCGTCACCGGGCATCCCCGACCTCGCGAGCTACGGCTCGTGTGCGATTTTTCACCAGGCATGCCCCAGACCGAGTGGCTGCAACAGCTGGGAGGGCGGCTGCGGGCGGAAGGCAAGCGGCAGGTGGCCGGGGTCTTGGCCGAAGCACAACCGCGGCGGTTCGTCGAGGCCATCCTCGCATGTGCCGACGTCGACGCGTCGACGCGGGGGGCCGAGTTGTCAAAGGGGGCGTTGCGGGCCCTGACGGAGGCGACTCGTGCCGCGTCGATTCGCATCAGCGGCAGTCGCGGTTATCAGAAAGCGGAGGTCACGGCCGGCGGGGTAGCGCTGACGGAGGTCGATTTTAAGACCATGCAGAGCCGTCTCGTGCCCGGGCTGTTCCTGGCCGGCGAGATCCTCGACCTGGATGGACCCATCGGAGGTTATAACTTTCAGGCCGCGTTCAGTACCGCCTGGCTGGCCGGCGGCTCCGTGGGGTGATCCGCAGATCATGGCGATGACCGCCGCGACGAAGCCCGCCCCGTTACGGCGGCTGGGCAGGGCAAGAGGCCCGCGTCAGGTTCGGTAATCGGCGTTGATCTTCACGTACTCGGCCGTCAAATCGCAGGACCAGAAACGGGCTTCCTCGGTACCTTCGGAGAGCCACAACTCGATGCGGGTCTCGAATTGCTCCCGCATCGATTTTGCCACGGCTGATTCGTCCACGGGCACAGGGACTCCCTGGTGATACAACTCGGTACCATTCACCGCCAGAGTCGCCCCATCCGGATTGAAATGCGGCCCTGCATAGCCGGCGGCAGAAACGATCCGACCCCAGTTCGGGTCGCCGCCGGCGATCGCCGTCTTGACGAGCGGGCTGCCGGCAATGGCGCGGCAGATCAATTCGGCATCCGCCGTGGTTCGGCAGCCCCGTACGTAAATCGCGATGCGGTGCGAGGCTCCCTCCCCATCGTCGACAATCGCCAAGGCCAGCTCGCGACACACCTCCTCCAAGGCGATCGCGAAGGGCTCGACATCCTGGCGTGACATGGCTCCCTCCATGGCTTGGCCGTTGGCCAGGAGAATGACCGTGTCATTCGTGCTCGTGTGTCCGTCCACATCGATCGCATTGAACGTGCGGCCGTTGATCTCCGTGAGCAACCGTTGTGCATCCGCCGGTTCGAGTCGGGCGTCGGTCATAACGATTGCCAGCATCGTGGCCATGTTGGGAGCGATCATTCCCGACCCTTTAGCGATTCCGGTCACCGTAATCGACTGGCCCGCAAGCTCGACGGTGCGCGTCGAAAGTTTTTCGACCGTATCGGTCGTCAGCATCCCCTGCGCGGCTGCCAGCAGCGCGGCGGAATTGGCCGCCAGCCCATCGGCCGCCGCACGGATCCCATTCGCGACTTTCTCCATTTCGAGCGGATGCCCAATGACTCCGGTCGACATCACGAGCACGCTTTCGTCGGGCACACCGAGCGCCTGGGCGGTAAGCCGCGTCATGGCGCGGGCATCGGCCAGACCTTGCTCGCCAGTGCAGGCATTGGCATTTCCCGAATTCGTGATGACCGCGCGGATCGAAGAGGATGGGGTTCGTTCGCGATCGACGAGTACGGGAGCCGCGCAAACGAGATTCGTCGTATACAGACCCGCGGCCACTGCTGGCTGGTCGCTGGTGATCAACGAGATATCCAGCTTGGACGCATTTCGTTTGATACCGCAAAACGTACCGGCGGCTCGGAAACCGCGGGGCAGTGGGTACATGATGACTCCGTCGTGCAAAGGGAATACCGAACACCCGCGTTCCACCCCGCGGTGTGGCGATTTTCTAAGGCAGGGCTGTCACTTCGGCAAGGCCGAACATCAAGTTCATATTCTGGACCGCCGCGCCGGAAGCCCCCTTGATCAAATTATCAATCACGCTCACCGTGACGACCCGATTGCCGACCATCCGTGCCGTCAGGTGGCAGTGATTCGTGTAGCTGACATCTTTGGTCGCCGGCAGATGCTCAACCACATGCACGAACGGCTCGTCGCGATAATAATCCCGCAAAGCGTCCATCACCGCGGACTCGGTCGTTCCTGGCGTGGCGGTCGCGTAACCGGTCGTGAGGATGCCCCGATCCATGGGCATCAGGTGCGGTGTGAAGAGCACGCCCACCGAGTCGCCCGCCACATCCTTTAAGATTTGCGCGATTTCGGGCGTATGGCGATGCCGTCCCAATCCGTAGGCAGCCACGCTCTCATTGCACTCGGGAAAATGTGTCTGCAGCTTTGGATTCCGACCCGCACCGCTGACCCCACTCTTGGCATCGAAAATGATTTCGCTCGCGGCCACCAGCCCCGCACGGAGCAGCGGGGTCATCGCCAGGATCGCGCTGGTCGGGTAGCAACCCGGGTTGGCGACGAGTGACGCACCCTGAATGCGGTCGCGGTACAACTCGGGAAGTCCGTACGCGACATTTCCCAACCGTTCGGGATCGGGATGCGTGCTGTTGTACCAGTCGGCGTACAGTTCCGCGTCCCACAGTCGGTAATCGGCGCTGAAATCGACCACTTTCGTGTCGGTCGTCAACAATTCGCGGATCGAAGCCGCGGATGCGGCATGCGGGAGGCAGCTGAAAACACAATCGCATTGTTCGGCGACCGCCAGCGGTTCCAGCGGCTCCAGCCGCAAGGCCAATCGGCCAGCCAATTGAGGATGCACCTGGGCGATGGGGACTTGCCCCTCCTGCCGACTGGTCACGACCGCGATCGTGCAGTCCGGATGACGTAACAGAATCTTGATCAGCTCCAGGGCGGTATAGCCCGTTGCGCCAAGGATGCCCACGTTTACCATCGCTGTCTTGACCTCTTCTCCGCCGTTCCGCCTGATGTTCCCGCCGTCCGCTGCCGATTGCCCAGGAGTATACTCTACTCGCGCAAGCGAAATACCTGGTAGTGACCGTTTTCATGGACGATCGGCGCAAGCCAGGGATAACCCTGGCGGCGACGTGGTACGACCGCATAGTCCACTGGATGTGTGGAAACCCAGGCCATGAGTGTTGGGTCGTCGGGTGGAAAGGGACCGTAGCAACCCAACTGACGGATTGCTTTGCGGCGCCGCCACCACTCGACAATGGCTCGGCTGTCCTGGGGGATGTCCTTCCAGGTGGCGTATTCGTCGCGGCCGGCGTACCACTTAAAGGTCTGTGCATAGGTAGGAGTGAGAAACAGCGCGTCGGGTTCGGTCTGCTCCGCGCACCATCGGCACACGTCCAGCCAGTCTCGATATTCCTGCCGCGAATCGGGAGAGTCACGTCGCCCCTGCTGATCGGCGCCCGGTCGCGGGTCGATCTGTCGGGCAATGAAGCTGGCAGTTGTATGCAGGCCCACGACCACGATCAACAGCCCGCACAGTGCCGCGTGGCCGCGTTGCGCACCGGGTTGGCCCCCCGCGTCCCCGGGAAACAAACCGCGGGACGATTGCCAGCCGCCGACCCACAGCAGCGAGGTGCCGGTCGCCAGCATCGTGTCCGTCATGCGATACCAGTAGTAACGCATCCATTGCCCGCGGTAGATCCAATTTTGCCAGGTAATGTTTTCGACGCAGGCTCCCACCACCGCGATCGCCACACAGGCCGCGACGAATCGCTGCAGGCGGTGGCCGGCGCGGCCTGTCGGCATGAGCCTCCAACTAGCCAACCAGACCATGACCAGTCCCAGATGTCGGAGGATATGCCAGGGCGGGAAGCGTCGCATCAACAAGTGATGGTCCAATCGTAACGAAACGTAAATATGGCGTGCCACGCGAATGGTGTCGGTATCGGCGCCCGCATCCAGCCATAGCGCGGGGACAATTCCAACCAGCGCCACGGATAACGCGACGACGATCGTTGGCACCAACGTGACAATCGATCCGCGACGCGGATCCGACATCCACACCGTGCCGGCGGCGAGTGTTGACCAGCCACCCACGAGCGGATGGAACATCGTCGCGATCGCGAGCAGCAGCAGGGCTCGCCGCCAATGCGCCTGCACAAGCGCCGCGAGCGACAGCAGGACGCAACCATAGCTGGGAACTTTGGCCTCGATGCCTCCGACCATCCATTCACCGGCCATATGGAGATGGTCCCACAGGAATAAACTGGTGCCGGTGGCCAGCAGGGACCATCCCGGCCGCAAGCCAATGGCCCGTGACAGACGCACCCAACCCCAGGCGATCAGTGACCAGCCGATCAGCCGCCCGCACCAGGCGGTCGTCTCGAGAGAGACGAACAGCGATGGCCAGCCGAAGACGCATTGGAAAGCCGGTTGTGATTCAAAAGAAGTGAGGAAAAGGTCATTCGGGCACCAGTTGGGATTCCAAAAGTGCTTGCCGCGGGTAAGGTAGTGGGCTTCGTTGATCGCGGGCGGGCGACCCCCCGCATGAACAAAAAAGAGAATCACGATCAGCACGCTTTCCGCCGTTGCCCCGATGCGGGCCGACCACGGTTGATCAGTAGGGCTGTCGGGTCGATGCATGGTCTGGAAATCGATCGGTGGTCCGGCTGGCTGTTTCGTCGCGGTGAATCCAATCAGTGTAGCGAACGCACCCCCTCACAGGAGATGACCCGCGGATGGATGAATACAACGAACCAGGGCAGGCCTTGCGGGCCGCGGCAGCCGACGGCACGCTGCAGATCCCGGGAGCGCCCTCGGCTTTGGTGGGTCGGCTGATCGAGCGCATGGGCTTTTCCGCCTGTTACCTGTCAGGCGGAGCGTATGCGGCCGGCAGCCTGGCGCTGCCCGACGTGGGGCTCAACACGCTCACCGAAATCACGCAACAGACCTATTGGTTGACGCGGGCCATTGGCATTCCCGTCATCGTCGACGCGGACACCGGGTTCGGCGAGGCCGTGCATGTGGCCCGTGCCGTGGGTGAGCTGGAGGCGGCCGGTGCGGCGGCGATTCAGATCGAGGACCAGCAGGCGCCGAAGCGGTGTGGGCAGCTGTCGGGGGTGACGCTGATCGAACCGGCCAGCATGTGCGCCAAGATCGAGGCCGCCCTGGCGGCAAGGGTCTCGGAGGCGACGGTCATCCTGGCCAAGACGGATGCCCGTCAGGCGTGTGGACTCGTGGCCGCGATCGAGCGGGCCGAACAGTATGTGGCGGCTGGGGCCGATTGGGTCCTGCCCGACGGACTGGCAACCGCGGCCGAATTCGAACAATTCGCGCGGGCCTTCGACGTGCCGCTCGTGGCGAACATGACCGAGTTCGGCAGGAGCCCACTCATCCCGTTCGGCGAATTGCAGCAGATGGGTTACGCCGCCGTCCTCTATCCGGACACGTTGTTCCGGGTGGCCATGCGGGCCATCGAAGCGAGTCTGGCGGTCATGCAGTCGGAAGGGACACAAGCTTCGATTGTCGACCTGATGCAGACGCGGGAGGAGCTTTACGAGCTGCTGGATTACGAGGACTTTGGCGAACCCGATCCGGCGTACGGGGATACGATCGCGTAGCCGAAGTCGCCAGACGTTGGTGCGTAGGAGTCGACCTCCCCATCCTCGCGAGTTCGCTTCCGATCGGTGTGCTGGCGGCGTGAGCGATCATTCGGCGGAGCGTACGGCAAAGATTCGCAGAGTCCCCGAGACCTCGTACGCGACGGCCAAGAGGGGTTCCCCCGTGGGGCTATCCGCTGCCGAGATGAATGTCAGCCCCTCCGGACCTTGATCGGCGATGCCGCCGTCTGGGGGAGCGGGAGACCGTTTCTGCAAATGCACGATCCGCGGTGCGCACGGCTGACTGACATCGACGACGACGACACCGCTGAATCGTTCCAAGCCCACAAAGGCCAATGTCGTATCGCCAATGCGGCCCACCGCAACCCCCTCCGGTTCGGGCCCCTTGTCATCGCTGCGACTGTCGAAGGTAAGTGGATCGTGATCGGAATTAAATTCCTCGGGATATGCGGCGGCCGTCAACCGCTCCAGGGCGTCTCCCGAATCGTAGACCAATCCACCTTGGGCGTCGCGAATGGAAAAGGAACGCGCCCAAAGGCTCGCAGATGGTCGATATCTCCGTCTCCATCGGGATCGGCATCCACGGTGGAAACCGATAAACGGCCGAGCCGATCGAGTTGTTGCAATTCGACCCGGTCGGGGAAGATGGTCGGATCCAGCCGCAGGTCGGCGACCCGCGCGTCCTCGCGAAAACCCGCGTACTTGCGATGATCGCCCTCGTTGGCGGTTACCAAATAGGGTTGCCCATCAAGGGTGAACGTCGCGATGCCATCGGGCTGATAGAGTCCTGTGATCGGATATCCGGCAATGTGTGCCCGGCCATCCACATCGCTGGCGTCGAGCCCGGCGTCTGGCGCATGGAACGACTTTTCGCCAAGCCCTACCAACCGTTCCAGCCTGGCTCGCTCGATGTCAATGATGGCCAGGGCGTTATTCTCCTGCAGCACGACCCAGGCCCGTTTGCCGTCCGCCCCGATGGCGAGGTACTCGGGTTCGAGGTCCATGGCCACCGTCGCGCCCGGACCAAAAATGCGAATGCCCTGCGACTTGGCGGTCGCCGGCTCGCACGTCAGGGGCACCGTCACGACCTGGGCCTGTGCCATGTTGCGGCGATCTTCCGCCAGCCGGATGATGCTGACGCTGCCTGGGGGATCGATGCGATAATCGTCACTCGGCTCCCCCTCATTGGCAACCAGCACCTTATCTCCAGCGGGCGTGAATTCCAGCATATCGGGCAGAGCGCCGACCTCGACGCGCCCGATAAAGGTGCCATCCGTATCGAAAAAGACCACCTGACCTGGCTCGTAGCGAGGCTCGGCGACGACCGCCGCGGCGACCAACCCGTCCTTGACCGCCACATGGGTGGCCGCCTGTCCCCAGTCCGCCAGCGAGACGCGCCGCACCAGTGTCGGCTGTGTGGGATCGGCAATGGACACGATATCGATCGCCCGGTGTTCGCCATTGACGACAAACAGCCGTTGCGTTGCCGGGTCATATTTCACGATCTCCGCGGCGCCGGCGTCCCAGGTTTCCCCATGGCGAAAGCCGCCCACCTCGTCCAGCCGCCATTGCCCGCAGACGGGAGCAGCCAGGCAGAGAGCCGCCGCGATCAGCTTCCCCATCACGGGCACGCTGGCCGACGCGGGTCGGTGCCGCAACGAAAACGAAAAACGGACAGACAATCTGCCTGGCATGGGAAAAGATCCATCGTGGGTCATGATCGGCCGACTAGCCCGGGGTAAAGTCCTCGTCGCCGCTCAGTCCGGCGGCGAACTCGGCGAGCAATTGAGCCGCGTGATCGATGTCCTCCAGCGAGATGGTCTCAACCGCGCTGTGCATGTAGCGGTTGGGAATCGACACCAGTCCCGTGGCCACGCCGGCCCGCGTGATCTGGATGGAGTTGGCATCGCAGGGGGTGGCGCGGCCCGTCGCGGAGAGCTGAAAGGGGATGCCCCGTTCCTCGGCGACCTGCACCAGGCGTGTCGTGACGGCTGGATTCATGTTGGGGCCCCGGTAAATCACGGGCCCGCCGCCCAGGCGGACTTCCCCGTTTTGTCGCTTATCGATGGTCGGACAGTCCGTGGCATGCGTGACATCCACGGCAATCCCCACGTGCGGATCGATGCCGTAAGCGCTCGTGCGGGCACCCCGCAGGCCAATCTCCTCCTGCACGGTGGAAACCGCGAAGAGTCCCACTTGCAACCGCCCGGCGGCCCGCCGCAACGCCTCCATCACTACCCACAGCCCGGACTTATTGTCCATGCCGGGTGAGTTCGCCAAGCCGTTGCGCATCTCCTGAAAACCCAATTGAAGCGTCACCGGATCTCCGATCCTTACCAAGTCGTCCGCCTCTTGCTTGGTCGCGCAGCCGATGTCGAGCCATAGTTCTTCCAATTTGACCACCTGTTTTCGCTCGTCCGGTGTCAGCAAGTGAATGGGCTTGCGGGCAATCACTGCCGGGATCGGTCCGGCCGTGGTCCAAATCGTCATCCGCTGGCCAATCAGCTGCTGCGGGTCCCAGCCGCCGATCGTTTGCGCGTAAAGGAATCCATTTTCGTCGATGTACGACACCAACATGCCAATCTGGTCGCAGTGCCCGGCCAGCATGACCCGTACGGGGGCGTTGGCGTTGCAGCTGGCCACCACGTTGCCGTGGGTATCGGTCGAGATTTGTTCGGCAAAGTCTCCTGCGTAGCGGCGGACAATGGCCTGCACCGGCTCCTCGAAACCGGAGGGGCTGGGTTGGGTAAGGATCGATTGTAAAAACTGCTTGGCTTCGGTTTGCAACGGAAGGATCCTTCAGGAAGGGAATGATAACGGTGTACCGGGGGGGATGCCGGCTCAAGGGCCGGCGACCGAATGCTGGCGACTTCGACGGCACGCGCGTGGCGGGGGCTTCCCGCCACAGTCAGCCTTGCCCATGTTGGGCCGCCGTTATTTTCCAAAGTCTGGCGACCTTGTCATTACCCAACCCCTCCCTTCCCCAGGGAGGAAAGTCGCTTTTTTTTCCAAAATGCAATACTAATATCGCTCGGGCAGCGCCTTAAGAAAAAAGCGAACAATTTATTCCCGAAATGCGGACGGCGGCAGGGTGTCTGAATGGACGCGAGTTTCCCGGAAGAATCACGGACCGGCATCGACCACAGCGAGGCGATCGTGCGCCTGTTCGCCCAGCACCAACGTTGGTTGCACGGTTATTTGACCGCGCTCTTAGGCAGTGCCGCCGACGCCGAGGACGTATTTCAGGAAGTTTGCGTCATCATGTGGCGCGAGCATCACAAGTACGCCCTGGGCACGAGTTTTGCGAGTTGGTTGAGCGTTATTGCCTATCATCAGGTACAGAAGTTTCGCCGCGAGCAAAAGCGGTCGCCACGGTATCTGGGCGACACCTTGCTGGATTACCTGGCCGAGGAGATCCCGAAGCGTGCGGATTTGCTTGAGGCACGTCGCAAGGCCCTGGGAGACTGCGTGGCCAAACTGCGGGACGCGGACCGCGACCTGGTGCGGCTTTGTTACGCCGAACGCAAAACCACGGCCAAGCAAGTCGCGGAGCGCACGGGACGTCCGGCCAATACGGTGTATAAGGCGCTCCATCGCATTCGCAAGTCATTGCATGAGTGCGTCAATCGGACGATCTCGGCGGAGAGACTGGCATGAATCGAGATCCGCGGATGGATGACCGGTTGTTCTGGATTATTGGCCGGGTGTGCAACGGGAACGCCACCGAGTCCGAGGTCGACCAGCTCGGCCACATCCTGGCGGCGGATCCCGCGGCGCGATCGACTTATGCCGAGTATATGTTGCTGCACGCCGAGCTCTATTGGCTGCAAGACTCGCTAGGCGAGACGACCACGGGGCGGGGAGCGAACCGAACAAGCCACGGGGACGACAGTCGGGCGTGGGGAATGGTCGCGAAGTCGCTGACGTGGATCGGGACGATCGCGGCCACCTTGCTGCTGGGATGGTTCCTGGGCAGTCATGACTTCTTCGCGCGATCGGAGCCTGCTGGGAGGCCTTCGCGCCCGGGCTCGACGCAGGCGGGCCGCGAGGGCGCGGAGCCCGAGGAACGGCCCACGGTGGCGATCATCTCCGGAACACGCAATTGCCGCTGGGATGAAGGGTCCGGGAGCGTTGGTTATGGCTCGCCCCTGGCGGCCGGTCGCCGCTTGCATCTATTGGAAGGACTGGCGGAGATCACCTTCGAGCGGGGCGCGCGGGTCATCCTGCAGGCGCCGGCCGTATTCGACGTGGCGGACGAGGGGCGCTCGATGTTGCACCGCGGCCGTCTGACCGCCGCCGTGCCGAATGGCGCCGAGGGCTTTCGGGTTGACCTGCAGCGTCTGTCCCTGATCGACCGCGGCACTGAATTTGGCGTCTTGGCCGACGAGAACGGCAAGGCGGAGGTCCAGGTCTTTGAAGGGCTCGTCGAAGGATACTTTCACGATGATCGGGGCGAGACCATTCGTACGGCTCGCTGGACGGCCGCACAGTCGGTGCGTATCGATCCACGCAATGCGGACTATTGCCTGTCCGATGGCACGGTGGCTCGCTTTGTGCGATCGCTTTCTCCCTCCACCCGCGAGGAACTGTATGCGTTCGAGGAATTCGACTATCCGTCGGGCCCCCTGGGTGGACAAAACGGCGGCTATGGCTGGGGCGGTCCCTGGGTGGACCTGTCGGCGAGTGGAAACTCGTCCGAGACCAATCGAGTCGCGGCCGGGAATTTGAAAGTCGATGGTCTGATCCCGGTGGGTAACCACGCGGCATTGGTCGGCCAAGGTAATCGTATTCGCCGCGTCCTCGGTACCTCGCTGGGCGGCG
Source organism: uncultured Planctomycetaceae bacterium (assembly GCA_963700865.1). GTDB lineage: Bacteria > Planctomycetota > Planctomycetia > Pirellulales > Pirellulaceae > CAVOGJ01. The sequence goes on from CAVOZC010000002.1 coordinate 297,101, forward strand.
TGTTCGACACCGCCGGGCTGGTCGAGGATGAGGACGGAGTTCGTCTGGTGGGAAAAGATGGCACGACGGTCTATGTGAGCTTCTGCCAGCGGGTGTCGGCGGTGGGTGACGGATTTTACGGGGTCGAGCTGCACCGCGGCGACGGGAATGGGAATCGAGTCCTGTGCGTTGGGAACGGGGCCAGCGACACGGCGTACGGCATTTCGTCGGAGGTCAACGGCGGGGCCCGCTCGACCTTTCGGACGCTCGGTAAAGAACCCACCGATGTGACGTTCATCGTCGTGCGTATCGATTTCGGCCAGAACGATGACGATCGCCTGGTGGTTTTTCGCGATCCGCAGTCGCTGGTCCGAGAAGCCGAGTGCGAGGTTGATGCGGAACTGACGGGAAATTTCGCCTTCGATCGGATCAGTGGTAGTAATTTTGACGGGCAAAAGTCGCATGCTTTCGACCGTTTACGGCTGGGAACTTCATTCACGGCCGTCACGGACCACCATCTTGTCACGCCCGAGCATTCGGTAGTACAAACCAGCATCCGGACGAAGAAAATCCTTGGTTTCACTCCCTTGATGTTCGCGTTGAGGGAGCCAAGACTGCAATCGACAAGTAGAATCGAATCAGACAACGGTAGGAAAATGGCGGCCATCGTGCCGAGATCGCGGGGGTGATTCGATGTTCGTTCACGGGAAGAAAAAAATGAAAAAAACAAGATTTGGCTTTACTTTAGTGGAGCTGTTGGTGGTGATCGCGATCATCGGCATTCTGGTGGCATTGCTCTTGCCCGCCGTGCAAACGGCTCGGGAAGCCGCACGGCGGATGCAGTGTACGAACAACGTGAAGCAGATTGGGTTGGCGATCTTGAATTTCGAGAGCGCCCAAAAGACGTTACCGACGAGCGTCAGCATGTGGAACGAGGCGCGGGTGCTGCAGAACAGCGGAGGTCCGCGGAGCGTGGCTGCGGCGACCAGCGACTTTAGCGGTCGCGGTTGGATTTGTGCCATTCTGCCCTACGCCGAGGAGCAAGCCCAGTACGACCAGCTCTCTGTCGGCTTTGTCGGCAATTTCTACCAGAACTCGGGGATGAAGACCAACGACCCGCGGTTGCGTGCGGCGCTGGCGGTCAAGCCCTCCTGGTTGACCTGCCCTTCCGACCCGTCATCGCAGGCTCCCTTCGGAGAAGATGTTCCATTTTGAAATCAACCGCGCCCAGAAGATCCCGGTGGCCGTGACGAGCTACAAGGGCGTGTTGGGTGACAACGTGGTTTGGAAGGACGATACCGACTGGTCGGTAGGGTACATCGATCCGGCGCCACGAGCGATGCGGATTGTCATAATACCTACACACCGTGCCGCGGCGTCTTCTTCCGCAATTCTTACGCGAACCCCGTAAAGTTACGCAAGTTGAAGGACGGGACGAGCCACACCTTCCTGGTGGGCGAGGCGGTACCGGATATGGACTTTCATTCGGCCGCCTACCATGCCGACGGTGACTGGGCGAGCACGAATGGGCCGATCAATCAGTTTCCCGACTACACCGACGATGAGAAGATCAGCTTCTGGTACAATCTGCGGCTCTTTCGCAGTCGCCATCCCGGCGGTTGCCACTTTGGCCTCGGTGACGGCTCGGTGCATTTCATTTCCGATGGCATCGACCTGGCCAGTTACCAGGCCTTGGCTTCCAAGGCCGGGAGCGAGGTCGTTGATCTGGGTCTCTAAGTCGGAAAGGGAGCAATGAAGCACCACATGATCGTCAGCCTGTTCGCAGCGAGTTTGCTGGCAGGTTGCAGTAAGTATGGAGCCACAGTCCACGGGAACGTGCGTCTGGATGGGCAAAATCTGCCTCGTGGAAAGGTCGTGTTCTCGCCGGTCGAGAAGGGCCCTCCCGCGACCGGGAAGATCAATGCCGATGGCAGTTATGCGCTGAAGGTGGGCACCGAGAACTCGTTACCAGCAGGCGTCTATACCGCCACGGTGGTCGCTCATGAGCAGGCCGATCTGAGCAAGCGGAAGGACGGAGCCCCTCCGCCGATCCCCAAGCGGCTGACGCCCGTGAAGTACCAGAAGGTGAACACCTCGGGGTTGAGTTACACGGTGGAAAAAGGCGACAACCAAATTGACATTGATTTGACAACGAAGTGACCCACGCGACGGATGCCAGCTTCGTTGCGCACCGTCATGCGATGCAGCCCGCGGGGCGGCGACGGTGTTCGAGTTGGTAGTTTTGTTTGAACGAAGGCGATAATGATTCGAGCGTATCCCGATCTTGCTCCACGTAGCGGCCTGCGGACCGCGGCGTTGCTCTTTCTGGCTGTCATCAGCCGAGGAGTGGCTCAGGATCAATCATCGCCAGCCATCTTGCAGATGTTCGAGGCTCGCTGGGAGACGGTCGAGGCCCGCATGGTCGACGTCTTCAAGGCCGGTTATGGCGGGATGTGGGTGCCACCGCCCGCCAAGGCCGATTCGGGCGGTTTGTCGGTCGGCTACGACGTGTTTGATCGGTTTGATTTGGGCGGTCCCCGCAACGAGACGTTGTACGGCACGGAAACCGGGATCAAAGCGGTCACCTCGCTTGCCGATCGGGCGGGCGTCAACATCTACGCCGATTACATTCTCAATCACAATGGCTTTCGCGATGCGAGCACGCCCGGCTTCGTCGCCGCCGGCGATTACCCCGGCTTCGTCACGACGTTGCCAAACGACATTGACGGCGATTTCCATGGACGCTTCGCCGGAGGAGAAATTGAATTTCGTCTGTCCGGGCTGATCGACATTGCCCAGGAAAAGAACCATCAGTTCATTCGACATCCGGTCCGGTCCCGACCCGAACAACATTCCGTCCGGAAGTTTTCACGACCAGCCCGATCCCGACAACGCCCGTTTCTACCCCGACCGGGATCTGGGAGGCACGACCGTCTGGGACCCGCGGCTGAACACGAACGTCACGCTCTACGACTTCAATGCCGTGACTCCGCTGGCCGGGGATGCGGTCGCCGACAATGCCACGGGCCTGCTCATGCGGAACCTGCGGTGGATGGTCCAGGAGCTTGGCATTGACGGCTTTCGGCTCGACGCGACCCGTCACTTCGAACGCTGGGTACTCGATTATTACGATCAGGCGGTCTTCCTGGCCAAACCGCAGCCGCTGCTCGATGGCTCGGTCGACCACGTCTTTGCCTTTTCGGAGACCGGCTACGACAGCTACAGCGTCTTGCAGGAATATATCCGCAAGGACATTAGTCCTTCCAACCTGGGCCAGGTGGGGGGCAACCGGGACGCGCTCGACTTCAACCTGTTCGGCGCGATCAAGGGGAATCTGACCGCCAATGGACTGACGAACGACTGGCGGAACATCAAGAACGCCAGCATCGACGTTCATGACGACGGCTTGGCCAATAACGGGAGCCAGGGCGTGGCGTTCGTGAAGAGTCACGATGAGATCGGTGCCTACCTGGACAACGTGGCCCACGCGTACGCCCTCCTGCGGCCGGGCAACGTGAATATTTACCTGAATGCCAAGGAGTTTGGGCCGGGTCGTGATTTCCCGCGGGACGGACGAGCGGACGCCTTGGGGGGATTCTACGGGGATCAAGTGACCACGCTTGTCAACCTGCGGAACTCGCACGGTCGTGGGAACTACCTCGATCGCACACCCGGCGGCGATCAAAAAGAGATGTTGATTTACGAGCGGGAAAAATCGGCCCTGGTCGTCCTCAGCAATCGACTCGACGGCGGCTATGACGAACGGACCATTCAGACATCCTTCGCGCCCGGCACGCCGCTGCTGGAGTTGACGGGTAACGCGGCCGACGCGACGGTCGATCCGCTGGGCGATTTTCCCTCGGTCCTGTTGGTCAATGGTGATGGGACGGTCAACCTGCGAGTACCCCGCAACGTCTCGCCGACCGGGGTCGAGCATGGGAATGGCTACTTCATCTACGGCGTCGCCGGGCCCGAGGGCCAACTGCGGTTGCTCGACGGCAGCGGCACGGACCTGGCGCGCGTGCTACCGGGGCAGACGCCCACGGCCGCCACCAACGGCACGGCCCGACTGAGCGATTTGCCGATCGTTACCGGAGACACGCTGACCGTTCGCCTGGAAACGAATGCCGTCCGTCTCTTGGGGACGATTCGCGACCGGCATGCGGACGGGGACCAGGCGCTGCTGAAGATTGACGGCGGGATCGACGTCAACGATCTGGCGGGCGTGGACCATACCGCGGCAGGCATGGCCTACGGGTTTGAGGCCTTTCGCGACACCAACCAGCCGGGCTTTTTCGACCCGGCAGGACAGGGGCTCTACGAGCAGTCGGTCGATGTGACGCAACTGAGCGAGGGGGTCCATTTCCTCACCGCCCGTGCCTTTCGGCATCGGGATCCGGCCACCTTCACCGACAACGATCCCACGCTGGCCGGCGACGGGGGTCCTGCGGTCTTCACGGACTTCCGCGAGGCGGTCTACGTGGATCGCTTGCCGCCCGCGGCGGCCGTGCTCAGCTTCGAGCCCTACGGGGCCAATTTCCAGCGCGACCTGGTGGGGGTTTCCCTCGACCAAACGGCCGATCGGATGCATATCTTTCTGAATTTGCCGGCCGCCCAATATACCGACGAAGAACTACGGGACCTCGCCATTGCTGGACAAAACTCCGCCGGCGTTTACGATCGAGATAAGTGGGTGTACGGATTTTCCGCCGTACGGAGTGGCAACCAGGTGGCCACGATCGTCACCTTCGAGCCCAGCGGTAACTGGAACGTGCAGCGGTTCCCCGGTTTGTTCGCCGCTACGCAACTGGGTGCCGGCTTTGGCGACATGAATTGGAACAACAGCTATGCGCCGTCCGACATGACGGGTTTTTCCAATTCGTTTGACGCCGTGCTGTACAGCCAGAACTCGCTCTTCAATCCGGCCGCGGATGTGACGGGCGACGGACTGGTGGACAACCGCGACCTGTTCGCACTGGGAGATTACCTGTTTACGGTGGGAGTCAGCCAAGCGGTCTGGGACGCGTACGAGGGGGTGCTGCTCGGTCGTGGAGACTTGAACATGTCGGGTACGACGGATGCCGCCGACATCGATTTTCTCTATGCCAATTTGGGAAGTACCGACTGGCTGTTCGATCTCAACTCGGATGGGGTGACGAACGCCGCCGATGTCGACACGCTGGTGTTCGACATCTTCCGCACGTTTTACGGGGATGCAAATCTGGATGGCGTGGTGGATGTGGGCGATTTCAATTTATGGAACTCCAGCAAGTTTATCTCCGGAACGGGCTGGCAGGGAGGTGATTTTAATGGGGACGGCGTGAGCGACACGTCGGATTTCAATATCTGGAACGGGAACAGGTTCCGGTCGCGGGGTGACTTGCGACCGGCCGCGGTCCCCGAGCCCGCGGCAGGCGTGATGTTGGTTTTTTTGGGCTGTGTTATTTTTGTGATTTCGCGACTTGGAAAGGATTTTCCAGTTTGAGGGCAAGGCGAATGAATCGACGTTTTCGTTTTTTTCTAACGAGGTGAAACATGAGACAGACGATTGGTTGGACGGCAGTACTTTTCCTTTCTTGGACGTGTGTCGTCCAGGCGCAAACGGTGAACGGTACGCTCGTGGGGGACGAGGCATTTTACGGAATGCCTCTTTCGATTCAGGATACGGCGACACACTTTGGAGACAACAACAACCCCGATCCGCGCTACTCGGATACGGCCTTTGGCTTCGCGGGTGGATCGGAAATCGATCAGGTGTTCGGTCGTATCGCGGGGGATCGACTTTACGTGCTGATCACCGGAAACCTGGAAAGCAACTTCAACAAGCTGGAAGTGTTTATTGACTCGGAAGCCGGCGGCGTGAACGTCCTCGACGGTGCGAACCTGCCCACGACGGTCGACGGTTAGTCGGACAATCTCAACGGTGGCAACCCCCCGAATCTTCCCAACCCCAACGGCGGCGCCCTGCAAAGTATGACTGGCATGACGTTCGATCCGACCTTCACGGCGGATCACTATCTGACGTTTACCAACGGAAATGAGGGACAGGATGCCACAGATCCGTTTGATCCTCCTTTCTGGGCGTTGACGGCGCACTATGCCGAATTGGGAGCAGGTTCCGGTGGTTTATTTGGTTCGTTGGGCATGCAGTTGAACGCCTTCGGCCAGGAACCGGGATTGGCGCCAGGTGAGCTGGTCGACCAGGACAATAATGACTGCGTATCGACCGAATTGGATCCCACGTGCTCGGTGCCCGAGTATGAGTTTGTCGAGCCGGTCTTGCCGTCGGACCCGGATAATGTCCGCAATCACCGTGATATGCGAAATATCATCGATCTTCGCATGGGCATGGATAATAGCAACATCGCGGGGGTAAATGGAGTTGGTCCGCCAGGTCCGTGGGATTTGAGTGAAACCGCCGACCCGGAAAATGTGGTGACGGGACTTGAATTCTCGGTTCCCCTCTCCGTGCTCGGTTACACCGATGGAGATATCAAGGTCACGGCCTTTGTGAACAGTGGCGATCACAAGTACGTGTCAAATCAGTTTGCCGGCTTCGGTTTGGCCGGAGCCGCTATCCTCGCCAATGATCCGTTGATTGTGGACGGCGGCAACTTGGGGGGAGACGGATTTGGCGGCTTCACGGGCAATCTGGCGGGCGTCAATCTCACCACGATTCCAGGTGATCAGTTCGTCGTCATCTCGCCCATGCGCGACCGTAAATATCGATTTCAACAATGACACCTTGATCGACTGTGACGATGTGAACTTGCTCACGGATGCGATCGTGAACGGCGGCGATGTGGCGACCTTCGATCTTAACGCCGACGGGATGATCGACGACGCGGACTTGACCGTCTGGCTCGCCGACGGCGCTGCCGCCAACGGGTTTTCCTCCCCCTATTTCCGGGGCGATGCAAATCTGGATGGCTCGGTCGACGTCAGCGACTTTCAACATCTGGAACGGTGCGAAATTCACCGCCACGGCCGCGTTCTGCTCGGGTGACTTCAATGCCGACGGATCGGTCGACGTCAGTGACTTTAATGTCTGGAACGGTAACAAGTTCCAGAGTTCCGGAATGGCCGCCGTGCCCGAGCCGGGGGCTTGGTGGGCCTGCTGATCGGCGTGGTCGGCTTGCTCCGCTTCCGTCGTCGCTAGTCGACGCGAGCGTCGATTTCGTAAACTCCAGTGACCGCACGCTCTATCCGAGCGTGCGGTTTTTTCTTGGGCTTCGCTTCGCGTCATTCCTCCGCCTGAACTTTTCCAGTCGGCCGCCCATGGCGCAACTCAGCTACCCGACGAAACGACACCGCGGGCCGTGGCCGAGATCCAGTCGACGACCTGGTTCAAGCTCGGCAGACCGTCGCGGTGGCGGAGAGCCTCACGGCGGGTCACGTCCAGTCGCTCCTGGCCAGTCAGTCGGGCGCCAGCGATTTCTTCGTGGGGGGAGTGACCGCGTACACGCTGGAGCAGAAGACCTCGTTGCTGCGGGGTGCCGCGCAGATGGTGGCCCGCTGCAACGGCGTTTCCACGGATGTCGCCCGGCACATGGCGCTGGGCGTACGGAGGCTGTTCCAGAGTCATTATGCGATCGCTACCACCGGCTACGCGGAACCCTCCCCGGAGTGGTCGGTGAGCCAGCCCTTCGCCTGGATCGCCGTCGCGACGAGCGAAACACTGGTGCTGACCCGCCGCGTGGAGGCGACGGGCGATCGGGTGGCCGTGCAGCAAGCCGTGGCGGCGGCGGCGATTCAGTGGTTCGCGGCGCAGCTCACGAAATGCAGCTGAGTCCGGTGGGTGGATGCCCATCCCGCGGATGACTGGCCGGAAGGTAGCGGACCAACCTGCCCTAAGTTCCCTGCGCCTGGTCAGCAACAAGCGATGGATCGGTCGGTTCAGGCTGGCCGGTCGTGGTTCGCGGGGAACTCCACCAGCACAACAGGCAGCCACCTGCCAGGCTCGCCACGGCCGGAATATCCACACTGGTCGCGACGCGGAACAGGTAGCGCTGCAGGAAATGATCCCGATGCACGTCCCAGCCCGTCTGGATCTCGTGGACGAGCAGACCGAGGAGTGCGGCGGCACCGAGCAGTAGCAGCCCGCGCGCCCAGGCGACGCACGATGGCGCGTGGGAACGCTTGGGACGCGATGTAGCAAAGAAGTGTCACCAGGAAGATCAAGAACAGATGGTAGGCCAACAGGTCCATGACGCGTGGACCGCATCCCCAGGGACCGCAGATGAAATGCTCATACTGGGGAGGTAAAGTCACTCGGCCCAGTTGCAACGCGGCAAGCGCGCCGGCCGACCAGGCGATGACGACAAAGATGGAACGGAGTGGAAAGGTCATGGTCAAGCGGGAATCGGTGCTTACGCGAGGCAAAACGTCGGGGTGGCCACGTGCCCAGCATAGCCGCTGCTGTGGGAACGAACTGCGTGCATGGCGACGCTTGCCAAGAAAACCTGACGGTTTTCCGAGCGGGTGTGGGCCACCTCACATCGGCGCACGGCGGGCCGTGGACGCGACTGGCAAGTTATGCGGAATAGGCAAGGCTTGTCGGGTTGATTCGTTGCCGATCCCAAATGTGGTACACTCCGACGTGGGACAGGTTTCGTGGGATAGGCTTCCAGCCTGTCAAGGAAGACGTGCGGGACAGGATTCGTGGGCTTCAGCCCGTCATAAATAAAAAACAGACACAGGCAGACGGATGAACGATCAACAGACCCCGGAACAGGAGCCGCCACAGGACGCATCCCCCGCGGATTCCGCGTTGCCAGAAGAGGGCACCCCAGCCAACGGCGAGGGTCGGCCGGAAGGCGACGCGGCGGCCCCCGCCGAACCGCAGGGCGAGCCTTTGCGGAGTGTGCATACCAACAGCCTGCCGAATATTCTCGATCACTTTGGGATTTCCCTGCTCGTCACGACGTATCAGGCGGGCAAATTGGTGATTGTGCGGTCCGATGACGGGGTGGCCAACACGCACTTTCGCAACTTCCGCAAGCCGATGGGGATGGCCTTCGATGGAAATCGACTGGCGATCGGCACCGCGCAGGAAATCTGGGAGTTTCGCAATGTGCCGGCGGTAGCTCCCAGGCTGGAACCCAAAGGCAAAGTCGACGCCTGCTTCTTGCCTCGTTCCGGTCACGTGACCGGGGACGTGCAGATCCACGAGATGATGTACGAGGGACGCGAATTGTGGTTTGTGAACACCGCCTTCTCGTGTTTGTGCACCCTCGACTCGGAGCACAGCTTTGTGCCGAGATGGCGACCGCCGTTTGTCACGGCTTACGAGCCGACGGACCGCTGCCATCTGAACGGGCTGGGAATGGCGAACGGCAGACCCAAATGGGTGACTGCGCTGGGCGCGACCGACGAGGCGGGGGGTTGGCGGGAGAATAAGAAGAGTGGCGGCATCCTGATGGACATCGAATCGAACGAGATCGTCTTGCAGGGACTGTCGATGCCCCATTCGCCCCGCTGGTACCAGGACCGGTTGTGGGTCCTCGAATCGGGAAAGGGGACGCTTCGGTTATGTCGATTTGCAGACGGGCAAGTACGAATCGATTGTGGAACTTCCCGGTTTCACGCGGGGGCTCGAATTCGTCGGGCACCTGGCCTTCATTGGCCTGTCGCAGGTCCGCGAATCGGCCGTCTTCAGCGGCATCCAGATTACCGAGCGGCTGAAGCCGGAGGAGCGATCGTGTGGCGTCTGGTGCATTGATATTACCAACGGCCAGATCGTCGGCTTCCTCAAGTTCGAGGCGGCAGTGCAGGAGATTTTTGCGGTCGCTGCGCTGCCGGGAATGAGGTACCCGGATCTGATCAACCACGACCCCAAGATTACGGGCACCTCGTTCGTGTTGCCGGACGAAGCCCTGCGGGAAGTCCCGGAGCGGCTCGTTTCGCGGTCGGGATCGACACCGCAGCCATCGGCCCCGGCGGCTGCGGAAGGCTGACGGCCCGCAGGCAAGGCGTGCGGACCGTTCTGCCAATGGTGGCTCCCCAAGCTGAATGGCTGTACCACACCCGATTTGCGCTGGACGAATGGATAGGTCCCGTTTTCTGGTTCTTTGGCACAACGGGGTAGTGGCTGGTTGTTGCCGCCGGGGAGGCGGGGAGGCGGGAAGGCGGAGGAGGCGGGGAGGCGGGGAGGCGGTGGATGCGGGAAGGCGGGAATGCGGAGGAGGCGGGAAGGCGGGAATGCGGTGGAGGCGGGAATGCGGTGGATGCGGTGGATGTGTGGATATGGAGGCGTCGGGGGGTACGGGGGGCCGAGCGACGAAGTACGCGCGGGAAACGGTTGTGGCCCCCCGGCCGCGTTGTTGGCGGGTTTTTTGGGGGGCATTCACCCGCGCCCCGCTTCCGACCGGACTGTGCCCCCCAAACCCCCCGACGGTGCTCACGTCCAGCCAATCTCTATCCTGATCCCCCTCCCGTCTCCTCCCCCCTCCCGATCTCCAGCTGATCTCCAGCTGATCTCCCCCCCTCCCGTTCTCCCCCTCCCGATCTCCAGCTGATCTCCAGCTGATCCCCAGCTGATCCCCCTCCCGTTCTCCCCGATCTCCTGATCTCCACCCGTGATCCCCTCCCGATCCCCCCCGATCCCCGATCTCTCCCCAGCTGATCCCCTCCCGATCTCCCCCTCCCGATCCCCAGCTGATCCCCTCCCGATCTCTCCCTCCCGATCTCCAGCTGATCCCCTCCCGATCTCCCACCTGATCTCCCTCCTGATCTCGACCCGATCCCCACCTGATCCCCGCCCCATCACAATCTCAAACCCGGCTCATGCCGCGATCAGTAGGCTCGCAGCCGAAAAACGCTCGCACGGATGACCGGCTGGAAGCCAATCCACATCGACCCCGACGCGTACCCGGCTCGCGCAACGCCGCAAAAAAACGACGAACCGGGCTTTGTCCAACCGGAATGGGGCGTTTTCCCGTGGTTTTCTCTAACGGGGAAGCACAGCCATTATATTCCCCCCAAATTGGCTCAACTTCCCAATTAAATTGCTTGCGGGCCCTGTTATCGCTGGTTAGGATCAAGGGACTCGGAGGAATATTCGCCCCCTTTGGCGGGCAACAGATGTTCCGTTTTTGTGCAGTTTCATCATTCCCAGGGGTTCGGGAGAACACGTATGTCACGTAACACGCGTAAAGATTGGTTCGGTATCGGCCGCAGCAAGAAGCGGAACATTTCGTCACGGAAAGCACTTCGCTGCGAGCCTCTTGAGGATCGTCGCGTGCTGAGCAGCGCTGGTGGTGACCAGCACCGCCGATGCCGGTGCGGGCTCGCTTCGAGACGCCTTGGACGTCGCCAATGGCAATGGCGAAGATGACGTGATCACATTCTCCGGAGCGGCTGCCGGTGCGACCATCACGCTCAGCACGGGTGGGTTGGGCATCTCCGAAGTCGGCTTCGGACTCGACATTCAAGGGTCGGGCGAGACGATTAACGCGAACGGAACCGGTCGCGTCTTCAACGTCAACGACGGTGACGACTTGACGCTCAACGCCGTCAGCATGTCGAACCTGACGGTCACCGGCGGTTACATCCAAGATTACACCGGTGCGGGTATTCAAAACGCCGAGGACCTGACGCTGACGAATGTCAGTATCACGGGGAACGTCGCTGGCCAAGACCTCGTTCTTGCCACGTTGGCGGCCGCTGGTGGGATCAGCAACTTTGGCACGCTGACGATGAACGATTCGTTCATCACGGGAAATTCCTCCCTCACCGTGGGTGGCGGCATGTTGAACACCCAGTATGCGACGGCGACGCTCACGAATGTGGACGTGGACGGGAACACGGCTGATGCCTCCTACACGGGCTATTCGGCCTTCGGTGGCGGTATCAGCAATGATGGTGTATTGACGCTCAGCAATTCGAACGTCACCAATAACGAGGCCCGCAATTTCGATGCCATCAACCTGTATGGCATCCTGGGTGCGGTTGGCGGCGGGATCGAGAACAGTGCCACCGGAACGCTGACGATCTCGGGCGGGTCGGTGAGCGACAACTTTGCCGAGCAGGGCCAGGGCGGCGGCATCCAGAATGTCGGCACGGCCAACATCAGCGGCGCCACGCTGGACAACAACTTCGCCGATTTGCAAGGTGGCGGGATTGCCAACGATTCGGCTGGTAACATGACGATGGTTGACTCGAACATGTCGGGCAACATCACCAATGGAACTCCCTCGGGTCTGCCTTACACGACGCAGGGGGGCGCCATCTTTAACGATGACGCGTCCACCTTGAGCATCAGCGGTGGTATGTTCCAGCTGAACAAGGCTTATTCGCCGGACGTGTACGCGGCGGGCTTCCTGGACGGGGTCGGTGGCGCCATTCAGAACGACGATGGCAGCCAACTCACGATCGATGGGGCGGTATTCTACAAGAATGGTTACTATCCGACCGCCGTGTTGGGTGGTGCCATTTCCAACGATGACGGGGCCGCGACGGTGACGATCACCAATTCGGTGTTCGACCAGAACGAGGGCTTCATTGGCGGTGCGGTGGCGGGCGAAGCCGGCAGCATCAGCAGCGTGGAAGGTTCGACCTTCACGGGCAATCTCGCCATCGTGGGCAGTGCGACCGGCACGCGGGGACTCTTTATTGCCGCGTCGGGTGACCTGACCATTTCCAAATCGAATTTCTCGGGCAATGTCGGAGCGGGTACGGTATGGACTCTGGGCAATGCGGCCGTGGCCGCGGCTGGCGGTGTCAACCTGACCGTGACTCAGTCCTCGATCACGGGCAACACATCGACCAGCACCGGTGCTGGAATCGACATCAATAACGAGGTAACGGCAGTCATCGAGAATTCGACGATCGCCAACAACAGTGCCTACGAGACCGGTGGTGGTCTCTATGTCAATCAGGGGTCCGCTTACGGTCCTGGTTCGGTCACTCTCACGGGCTCGACCGTGACAGGCAACTCGATTGACCCACTCAGCCTCTTCGGACGAGGCGGCGGGATTCACATCGTCGAGGGAGATGTCGTGCTGAACGGCAGCATTGTGGCTGGCAACGTCGGCAACCCGACCGTGGGTGGTCCCGACATCGATTTCATCGATGACGGTGCCGGCACAATCGGTGTGGCCACGCTGACGACGTCGATCGTCGGCGACAACACCTCGAGTGGTCTCGCGGTGGAAAATGGGCCGAATTACGTGGGTGACGCCACGACGCCGGTCGATCCGATGTTGATGGTCAGCATGGATGGCAGCTACTACACGCCGCAGGCCGGCAGTGTGGCCATTGATAACGCCCCAGGTCTGGCACTGGCGGTGGACCAACTGGGTAATTCGCGTCCGGCAGGTTCCGCGCCCGATATCGGCTCGATCGAAGTCGGTGCCACTGGTTTCCTGCCGACCGACTTCAACATGGACGGTTTGCTTAACTGTGATGATATCAACGCCCAACAGGCGGAGATTTTTGCGGTGAAGGACGATCCGTCGCAGGGCAATCCCCTCTATGACTTGAACAACGATGGCCTCGTTAATATTGCGGATCGCAACCAATGGTTGGTGGATGCCGGTATTGCCAATGGCCAGTTGTCTCCGGGTTATTTGCTGGGCGATATCAATTTCGACGGTGCTGTCGACGTCTCCGATTTCAACATCTGGAATCAGAACCGTTTCAGTTCCACGACGGAATGGTGCGTGGGTGACCTCAACGCGGACGGTGCGGTGGACGTTTCGGATTTCAATATCTGGAACAATAACCGCTTCATGTCGACGAATCCGCCGGTCGTGGCCGGGGAACCGGGCGCCGCTCGTATCGCGGCCGCTGGGGAACTGGGCACGGGAGGCGCTCGTGCCGCTCTGCGGAACGGGGCTCAGCGTGATGCCAAGGACATGACGTTGCTGACGATGGACAGTCGGGACACGACCGCCCAGGTGTCGGGCAAGCGTGGCTTCGCGCTCCAGTCGCCGGTGGCTGCCGCCACGACTCGGTCGACTGAGTTGTTCGTCATGAGCGATACCGGCAGCCAGTTTGGCAGCTCGGTAGCCACCGTCAATGTGGCGGTGCAGAAGGCTCAAAGCTCCTTCACCCTTCAGATGAACCAGGCGGACGAGCGGAAGGACGCGGCCGACAGCCGGCTGCGGACGGCCCAAGCCGCCGTGGACAGCGTCTTCGCGGAACTGTAAACCACGTCTGCGAATGTGATGAAAAAACCCCAGGGCGGCACTCTCGCGAGTGCCGCCCTTTTTCGTGGGATAGGCATCCTGCCTGTCATTTCTCCGGGTTCCAGAGGCTGCGGCTGTGACCTGGCAGCCGACGCATCGACTGGGGGTGTCGTTTCATTCGGTGGGATGCAAAGGAGCTCTTGACAGGCAGGATGCCTCTCCCACGGCAGGATGCCTATCCCACTTCGTTTGCTATATTGTGACCGCGGCAACGCAAGGAGAGAGACGATGGTCACCAATATCGCAGCCTATCAATTCGTCACGCTTTCGCACCTCAAACGGTGGCGGAAGTCGTTGCTGGCGATCTCGAAACGGCTGGAATTGAAGGGTTCGATTTTGCTCAGCCCGGAGGGTATCAATCTGTTCGTGGCGGGCAGCGATGCGCACGTGGCAACGTTTCTCACGGAGCTTCGTGCCCGCGAGGAATTGCGAGATCTGGAAGTCAAAACCAGTTACAGCGAGCGCGTTCCCTTTACTCGGATGCTCGTGAAGATCAAGCGCGAGATCATCGCCTTTGGCGTGGACACGATCCAACCTGCGGAGCGGACATCGCCCAAGCTGTCACCGCGGGAACTCAAGCAGTGGCTGGATGACGACCGCGACTTGGAATTGCTCGATGTCCGCAACACCTATGAAGTCGAACTGGGGACTTTTCAACACGCCCGGTCCCTGGGACTGGATTCGTTTCGCGACTTTCCTCAGGCCGTGCATCAGCTGCCGACCGACGGTCGCGACAAGCCCCTGGTCATGTTCTGCACCGGCGGTATCCGCTGCGAGAAAGCGGGTCCGTATCTGGAACAGCAAGGCTTTCGGCAGGTGTACCAGCTGGAGGGTGGAATTCTCAATTACTTCGAACAGTGCGGGGGAACGCATTATGAGGGTGATTGCTTCGTCTTCGACCAGCGCGTGGCGGTCGATCCCCAGCTTGCCGAAACGGACGCCGTGCTCTGCTTTGCCTGCCAGGCTCCGGTGACGGTCGAGGAGCAGGCCTCGGCAACGTATGTCCCGGGCCAATCGTGTCCCCATTGCTATCGTGATCCGGCTGAGTCGCTCGCCACAACCTTAGCCGCGCGGAACGCGCGTCTCCGAGCTTTGACCCGACCATTGCCCGGCAGTGTTCCTTACACCAATCGTCGGCCGATTCACATTCCGGCTACGGCCGACGGCCAGCGGCTGATCGATCATCTGGTGCAAACGTATGCGTTTGTGGATCCGACAGCCTGGCAAGCCCGATTTCGTCAGGGACTGTTGCGACGGGACGATCATCCCGTGGAGGAACAACAGCGGGTCGCGGCCGGAGAGTGCTACGAACACCTGTTTCCCGATACCATCGAGCCTGATGTTTCGGCCGACATTCGCGTCATTTATGAAGACGCGGCGCTCGTCGTCGTGAACAAGCCGGCTCCCCTCCCCATGCATCCCTGCGGCCGCTACAACCGCAACACGTTGTCGTATCTATTGGGGAGTGTCTACCGGCCTCAGCAACTGCGGTTGGCCCATCGCCTGGATGCCAATACCACGGGTGTCGTTGTCTTCAGCCGGACTCGGGAAGTCGCCGCTCGCGTGCAGCCGCAGTTCTCCGCCGGGCGGGTCGCCAAACGTTATGTCTGCCGCGTGCACGGTTGGCCTCGGGAAGCCGAGTTTGTCTGTGCGGCGGCGATCAGTGCCCGCTCGCTGCCAGCCGGCGGGCGGACCGTCGACCCGAGGGGCTTGGCGGCCCGAACCGAGTTCACGCGGCTGGAGGCGCTGGGTGACGGAACCACGCTGGTTGAGGCGCGGCCGGTGACGGGTCGCACCAACCAGATCCGGATCCATCTTTGGCATCTGGGGTACCCGATCGTGGGTGACCCCATGTATCTTCCTGAGCATGAGCTCGCGGCTCGTCAGACCCTCCGGGTCGGCGATCGCCCCCTCTGTCTGCACGCCCGGGCGTTGCGATTCGAGCATCCGTCCCACGGCGGTCCGGTCGAGTTCGTGGCCGAGCTGCCTGAGTGGGCCGAGCTGACGACGGTTAATATTGGCGGACGTCGGTGCGAGAGCCGAGAGCCGTAGGCGCTAGCCTCGGACCGGTGGGAGGGTTGGTGTGCAAAGGACCGTCACGAGGGATACCGCTGCTGCCCGCGGCTAGCGCCGTCGGCTCACGTGGGTGGGGTCCCCGGTGGCCGAGCACCGCGGACGGACGCCACGCGACTGGGAGCATGCAGCGATGATCGATTTTCAACGTCTCGACGGACCGGATGGTCTGCCGATTTACTATCAGCGGTTACCGGTCCGCTCCGTGTCGATCTATTGGCTCGTCTTTGTGGGCAGCGCGGATGACGAGTCGGTCGGGTTGCCAGGCATCTATCACTGGTTCGAGCACATCCCGTCGCGTGGCACCCGCAAATACCCGGGTGGCTATTTCGATACCGAGGCCCGCCTGGTTCGCCATGGCGGATCGGCCGGCGCCGAAACGGGTTACACGCATACCGCCTATTACGCCGACGTGCCGCGGCGGGTATGGACGATGGCGCTTGATATTCTCACCGATATGATTGCCCAGCCTCTCCTGCGGGTCGAGGATATCGAGGCCGAACGCGAAATCATTCAGCAAGAGATCGAGGAGTGGCATTCTTCTCCCTATGGTGAGTCGATGTGCGTGTTGCCCTCGCTGCTCTGGCCGGAACATGCCTTGGGGCACGACCAGTTGGGATCCCGCAAATCGCTCCGCGCCATGAATCCATCGCTGTTGCAGGAAGCGCATGCGCGTGGTTACTCACGCTCGCGTTGCGTGTTGTTCCTGGTGGGAGATCTGGACGAGCAAGTCGTGCTCGATGAGGTGTCCGCCGCGATCGCCAACCTATCGGCGGCGCCACTCTCCGAACGACGCAGACCCGCCAGCTACGGGCCTCTGCCGGCGTGGAAAGGGGGTTGCCGCACGGTTTACCCGACCAAGCATGATGACTCGGCGATCTATCTGCTGTTCCCGCTCCCGGTCGTGGATGCGGCCGGCGACCTGTCGCTGCGGTGGTCGGTACTGGACTATCTGATTACGGCCGGGGATCTCGGTTCGCCACTCAATCGCATTGTCCGCGAGCAAGCGCAACTCGCGTATGCACCAGAGTACACGTCGGTCATGACTCCCGATGGCGGCTATTGGGGGCTCGTCGCCCAGTCAAGCGGTCGGAACGCGGAGCGAATTCTCGATACGTTCTGGCATGTCTTGCGGAGCGAGGAACTCCGTTCTCCCGACTGGTTTGACTTCGTGACCGACAACATTCGCGGCCAGTTCGATATGCACGATCCGAGCCCCGGGGAGTATACGGAGATTGGCGCCGGTTGCTTGACCACGCAAGGCCGCGTCTGGAGTGACGTGGAGTTGCGCGAGCGATTGCTGGCGGTCACCCACGCGGAATTGATCGACTACCTGGATTCGCTCACCGAGGGGGATGCCCACGCCATCGTGTTCCAGGGGGGGCGAAACGGGTCGGGGGATTAGGCGTGCCTGATCGCGGTCCGTTCGTCGGTAGCCGAATTCGCAAGAATTTGGTGCGTGATGTCGCGCATTTCACCCGGATGTATTGCCGGCCGCACGCGGATGCGGGTCGAACGTTTGGCGACTTTGTCATGACCCACGTTTCACGCGCGTCGTTTCACCGTCAGCCAGAAGAAATCGCCGGGAAAAACCGCGATTGGAGGGAAGTGGCTGCCGCGATTTCGGGCGGCGTACGCGCTGCGCCGCCGAAGCATGCCGGTGCGTAACGACGAACGGCACGATATCAGCGGCATGCTTCTCTGGCTAACGGTTAAACCAAGAAAATGCGTGGGTAATGACAATGTCTGGCGACGGCGGCGGCGACGACTGACGCGCTATCCCACTGACCGGCAGGACGCCCATCCCATCAGGCTCGCCGGCCGGGATGGCCGGCGAGTTGCGGTGCCGCATACCGCACGCTCAATCCGCCGACGGGCTGGCGTCGACGTCATTCGCGACGGGAGGTGCGGGCGAGGCGGGCTTGCGAGCCAGCATGGTGGGGCCTTGCTGGCACAACTGGCGAGCCAGACTGCGGAGGGCGTCCGGAGATAATCGCTCCAGATTCCCCATTTCCAGCAGGGGGTCGAGTGTGGCCTTGGCTCGTTGCAACATGGGCTCGAGAGCGGTGACCTCGATCATCCAATGCCGAATCTGTTCAAAGGAGAGGGCCGCTTCATGAAACCGAAGCCCCAATTCGTTGGTCAGCTCCAGGGTTTCAATCGCCCCCTTGAGGTCCTTCGTTTGCGAAACCACCTTGTCTTTCAGCGAGATCAACTCCGTCACCTGATCCTGTGCTTCCGCCACTTCGAGACTCTCCAAATCCAACCGTGCGCGAATTTCGATCAACTGATCGAGTGTCGCGTGCGCGGTCGCCGACTGCTGACTGCCCGCAAGCAGGTCGGCTTGAAGGTCCAGCAGGTCGTGGCTCGCCTCGAGCGCCAGTTCGGTCGAATCCGCGGCGTTGGCCAAGCGGTGCTGCAGGTCCTCGCTGACTGCCAGCACGGCCGCCGCCTGATCGGCCCGATCAGCATTGCTGAGCAGCATGTCCTTGATGGCACCCAGTTGCGAAACGGCGACCATGGCCTGTTCCACCCGGTTCGACTCGGCGAGCAGTTGGGCGTGTAGCTGCTTGATTTCGGCCAAGGCTTCGCGCGCAGCCGCGGCTTGCGCCTTTTGCTCACGCAACTGGCTGAGAAGATCGTTGGTTGAACGGGCCGCCTTTTCCTGGCCGGCCACCTCCCACACGCTTTGCTCGAGGGTCCCCATCTGCCGTCGCAGCTGAGCCAACTCGTGCGCGGCCGGGCGTCCAATTCCCACGTAAACAAAGAGAAAAGTCACGATGCCACCCAGTGCGAAGGCGCACCACGTCGGCAGCGGTGGTTGCCCGGCGTTGAGGGGCGCATCGGAGCGGATGTTATCCAGGTAAGTATCCAAGATTCTGCCTCCCAGCAAGCGGATGTCGTTCCGTATTGGCTAACGCGAATTCGTTACCCGAACTTCCCTATCGGTAGAAGCCTCCGGGTGGATCAAATTCCTCCCAGCTTCATATGTCCCTAGCGGTTGGCGAGAGTCTGACGATTAGGAAAAGGCTGTCGTCTGCACAACACATGACAGCAATGGCGGCGCTGACGCCGGTCTCGGCGGCCCGTGGGCGTTGCCTGGGAATTCCATTCGCGCGGCGGTAGGGTGACGCTGCGGAGCTGGCGGCTCTTAAAAAAAATAAAATCTAGAATTCGGCATTGACGCTGGCCCGCGGGATGGCCTACAAGCCGCCCAACTTGTCTTCCGCGACTTACCCGTTCGGATCCATTTCTCGAGAGCGATATCCGTGCCTTACACAGCTTGTCGAAACGTCCGGCGCCATTTTCTTCCGCGATGCACTGGAATTCCCTGGTTGCGTCTTTGGCTGGGCCTGAGTGCGGCCGTGGCTTGCGCCGAGAGTCCCTCCCTGGAACTGACCAATCCCGTTGGCGGTGGCGTCCGTTCGGCGGCGCCGGCCACGGCGGCGAACTCACCGGGAAGCCCGTTTTTTGTCACGGGACGGCTGGAGCGTGTGCGGCGCGGCACTTCCGGAGCGACCCGCTACGCCCTGTTGAACGACCAGGGACAGGTGGCGGCATTTGTGGCGCCGACGACGAAGTATGACCTGCAACAGTTCCTGGGCACCGAGATCGGTGTCAGCGCCAAGTCGTTCAGCCGTTCGGATAACGCGGCCCCCGTTTGTCCTGGTCGACCAGATCACGACGCTCGGCACCAACGCCTGGGCGTCCCAGACGCCGCCACGCACCGCAGTGTCCCAGCAACGGGCCGCGACGCCACGCATGGTGGCTCAGGCCGGTTATTCGGCTCCCGTCCCCACGCCGGCCGGCATGCCAACCCGGGCGAGCATTCAGGAGCAGTTGCCGGAAGGTGCCATATTGGTCGATGATGATTGGGGCGTCGTCGGCAACGAGGCCATCGCCGATCCGGCATTCTCGGGCCAAATGATGCCCGGTGAGATGATGGGTAGCGAAATGATGCCAGGCGAAATGATGCCAGGCGAAATGATGCCGGGCGAAATGATGTCGGGCGAAATGATGCCCGGGGCCAATGGTGGCTATGGCTCGTACGGGCCGGCCTGTGGGTCGTCGTGCACGCATGGCATGGCTTGCCAACTTCCGGAGTGTACGCTCTGTCGCGTACAGCCGCCTGCCTGCGGGCCTCCCGGCTGGCTGTGGGTTCGCGGCGAGTACCTGGCCTGGTGGGCGAGCGGCATGTCGACGCCTCCGTTGGTGACGACCAGTCCCACGGGCACCCCGATTTCTCAGGCGGGCGTCTTGCCCGCGGCAGACGTCCTGTATGGCAACGGTTCCATTCTCACCGACGCCAGTTCCGGTTATCGCATCCGCTTCGGCGGCTTTTTCGGACCACAACGCCGCTGGGGGTATGAGGCGGAATACTTCAGCCTGGGAGACAATACGGAACTCTTTACGGCGTCCTCGGACGGCAACGGCAATCCAATTCTGGCTCGGCCATTCTTCAACGTGAATCCGCTGGATCAGAGTGGTAACCTTGGTTTTCCGGGGGAAGAGGATGCGGAGCTGGTTGCCTATCCGGGCCTGCTGGCCGGGACGGTCGCCGTGGATTCATTCAGCAAGCTGCAGTCCGCGGCAGGCCGGTTGAAGTTCAATCTCTGTTGTAATTGCGGAAATGCCTGCGGAGACGGATGTTGCGCCTGTGGCTATCCGCGTTCCTCACGGCTGGACCTCTTAATGGGTTACCGTTACTACAGTCTGGATGAAGGCCTGACGATTACCGAAGAGCTCACGTCGATTGATGCGATCAATCCCGGCACCTTCGATATCCGCGACACCTTCGAGACGCGGAACAGTTTCAATGGCGGCGAAATCGGGATGACTTGGGAAGGGACCCACAATCGGTGGACGCTCGAATTGCTGATGAACGTCGCGATTGGGGCCACCACGCAGGAAGTGTCGATTTCGGGTGAGACGACGCTGGCTCCCTTGGTGGCACCCGCTGAGACCTATGAGGGAGGGCTGCTGGCGCAGCGGTCGAATATTGGTAATTACGACCGTTCGGTATTCACGATGATTCCCCAGTTGAATACGAATTTGGGATATTACCTGACCCCCCGTTTGCGGGCGCTGGTCGGCTATTCGCTGGTCTATTGGGGCAGCGTGGTGCGACCTGGCGACCAGATTGACCTGGACGTGAATCCGGCACTGCTCCCTCCCGAATTGGATCCCTTCCTGGGCCCCTTGCGCCCCGCCTTTGCCTTTCACGAGACCAACTATTGGGCGCAGGGTATCAATGTCGGGCTCGATTACCGCTGGTAGCGTTTGCCTGAGACGTACGTGCCTGCCCCCAGGGGTGGCAGGCGCGGCTTGCCCAGCCGCTACATCCTGACAGTGGGCCGCCGCTGTTTCCGGCAATTCTGAGTCTTCGGAAAGTTCCCCTGCTGGCATTCCCGATACGTGATCAGGGCGCCCGGCCTCTAAGCCGCTGCGCCAAGGATCAAGTCAGGAGATGCCAGGCAATGTCTTTT
The DNA here is from genome assembly GCA_963700865.1 of uncultured Planctomycetaceae bacterium. Taxonomy (GTDB): domain Bacteria; phylum Planctomycetota; class Planctomycetia; order Pirellulales; family Pirellulaceae; genus CAVOGJ01. Next base: position 318,828 of record CAVOZC010000002.1, read on the forward strand.
GGATTTCGTCATTCGGCTGCCGTTCGTCGTAACAACCACCGCCGCCCGCGCGGTGGTCGTTTCCTACGACTCGAACCACTGGAGTCCCGTATCGCGCTGGCGGTCGATTGCTTGGGGGCGATCAGCGGGACCGTGGCCGTCGATGCCAATGGCAGCGGCACCATCGATCCGGGCGAAGGCGTGGCCGGAGCCACGGTGCAGCTCTATCGTGATTCCAACGGCAACAACGTGTTTGATCCGGGCACGGATGCGTTGGCCGGCACGGATGTCACGGACACCAATGGGAATTACTCCTTCTCCGGCTTGACGACCGACAATTATTTCACCGTTCAGACCGCCCAGACGGTGAATGGCATCGCGCTGGAACAAATGGTCAGCCCGCGTAAGTCGATTGACGGCGCCGGGACACCGGGGCAAGTCATTGATCCGTTTGAATCGTCCACGGGACCGGTGATTGATAGTTTTCCGGCTGGGACTCCCGTGGAAGAGACGTTTGTCGCCGCGGATGCGATCGGGGGTGAGCGGGAGTTGGTGGCTGAACTTACGTCCGGAATGACCGACGATATTGTCTCGATTCGTACCGCGACGGGTCGCTTGCTGGTGAACCCTGATTTTGGAGCCATCGGGACCTACTCGGTGATTTGGGATGGAACGGCTGACGCTCCGGGCGGGGGCGTCGACCCGACTGGCTTGGGGGGCGTCGATTTGACGGAGGTCGGTGGCGTGACGGGCCTGGGAGCCGGATTCTCGCTCGAGGATGTGGGGTTTGATCAGAGCGGCGCCACCATTCGGCTGCGAGTCTACTCGGATGCCGGCAATGTGTCGCAAGCCGTGCTGACCGGAATCCCGCCCTTGCAGAACAACAATTTCTTTGTGAGTTTCGACGACTTCAATGTCCTCAGCGGCGGCGGAGCCGATTTTACGAACGTGGGCGCGATCGAGCTGGAAATTCAGGCGTCGTTGATCGCGATGGATGGCGAGTTGTCGATCTTGCAGGTGCTCGGTGTCGATTCGATTGACTGCGACTTTATCAATGCTGCGCCCGTTCCACAGATCGATATTGAGAAGCTGACCAATGGGTTCCAGGCCGATCTGCCGACGGACGCCGATGTGCCCATCATTAACATCAATACGACGTCCGCGGTGACGTGGACGTACCTGGTGACCAATACGGGCCAGTCGCCGCTCGACTCCGTGCAGTTGAACGACAATCGCCTGGGCACGATCAGTTCCGCCAACATCACCAACAAGTCCATCAATAACGATGACATTTTGGATGTGGGCGAAGTCTGGACCTATACGGTAAACGGCACGGCTACCGTGGGCGCTTACACGAATACCGGAACCGTCACGGCCAATAGCGTCGATTCGGACGCCGTCGTTACCGACTCGGACAACAGTAATTATCGCGGCATTGCGCCGGCCATCAGCATCGAAAAGGCGACCAATGGTTTCGATGCGGATACACCCAATGCCGCCGACGTGCCCCGAGTTCCCACCGGTTCGACCGTCACCTGGACGTATGTCGTGACCAATACGGGGACCGATCCGCTCACCGGCGTGCAGGTAAACGACAGCGTCCTGGGCGGCATCTCGGACATCATTAACCAGGGAAATGGAGATACGATTCTCGACGTCGGTGAAGCGTGGACTTATCGGGCCACGGGCACGGCGACCGCCGGGAATTACGCAAATCTGGGCTCGGTTGTCGCGCTGGGCTCGGACCGATCGCAAGTGGCCGATGCGGATTTCAGCCACTACGTGGGAGTCACCGCGGCGATTGAGGTGCAGAAGTTCACCAACGGACTCGACGCCGACACGGTGGGCTCGGGACCGGCCGTCATCGCCGGTACCAACGTGACGTGGACCTATGTCGTGACCAATCGCGGAGACGTGCCGCTCAGCAACGTCCGCGTGCAGGACGATGCGGGGACGCCCACCAACCCGGCCGATGACTTCTTCGCGACCTACATCGGCGGGGACACAAACGCCAATGACTTACTCGAGCCGCTGGAAGCCTGGAACTTCCAAGCGAATCGAGTGGCCACGATCGGGGCGTACCAGAATATCGCCGTGGCCACCGCCAACAGCAGCGCGGGCACGCAAGTTAGTGACTCGGACCCCAGTAACTACACCGGCATCGCCGCGCCAGCGCAGATCTCCAAACGACGATTCCTGGCGTCCTACTATCGGTAGCCCGCGCCGCGGCGAACGGCCCGTTCAGCGGCTGGTGACCTGAGTCCCGGTTGCTTTCTCCAGCCGCAACCGCAATGGCGATGGGGGCAAAAAACCGTCAATCCGGTCGAGGAGCTGGCCGGAGGGACTGGTGATGACGACCGTCGGAAAGATCGAGATCTCCTGCTCCCGGACCCAATCCTGATAATCGGCCTCGTCAATCATCACTGATTCGAACTTCTCACCAATGCGGTTGGCGACAAGATGATCCTGCAAGGTCTCGCTCTTGAGCTTGTCGCAAAAATGGCACGGCGTCATCGAGACCACGACAAGTAGCGGACGCTTGGCCTTCCGTGCCGCACGTTGGGCCGACTTGAGGTCCACGTGGGTGAACGGCGCCCAACTCGATGGGCTGTCGGCGACCAACTCGGCGGCCAACTCGCCAGCACCGGCCGATGCCCGTTGCTCGTCCTCAGCGGGAATGGGAGCCAGTTTGCTGAGGGTCGCGAAAAGGGATTCCGAAGAAAATTCGCCCGCGCCACGAAACAGAATCTGGCGACATTTCGCGTCCGTGATCACCGTGTAGGGAAATTGAGTCGCATGGTACAAGTCGGCTACCTTGTCGCCATACGGCGTCCTCACGTCGAGGCGGCAAATTTCAAATCGGGAGAGCAGGCGCGGGCTGACTTGCAGTAAACGCTCGCTCCAACCAGTCCACGATTGCCCGTCGTCGAGCAGGACGATCAACGGCTTCTGGTACCGTCGAGCCGCCGTCAACGCCTCCGCATAGTCCGTCGTGCTGTGGGGCAAGGTCTGAACGAATCCAACGATCGTCACAAACGCCATCGCAGTCGAGGTCATCATGGAGATTCCTTTCTCGAGAGGTCGAATCGTGGCGACGTCCCACTCAGGACGTCCATCCGACAGGGGTGGGAAGGTCCGGCCAACGGCCGGGGAGGGACGGTCATCCTGAAACATCCGCACGTCCAAGGCAAGGCGAATCCCGAAGTTGCGGGTTTGCCACCATGATTCTAAGTTCCCAGGCGTGCCATCTTTTGCAGAATCGCCGAATTTGGTGTATTACCGGCCCCCGGCCCCAGGGGCGGTATAAGCGAAAACGGGGCAAATGTGGCCGTTTTTTGCATCCCGCGGCATCCGCCTGGATCAGGGAATCTGCCGTGCCGCTGCCCCCCTCGAGGAGATGTCATCGATGCGCGCCGCCCGTTTCTTCCGTTGGACTGCCGGACTGGTGATTTCCACCCTGTCGTCCGTCGGTTGGTGCCACCGAATCGATGATGCGTTGGCCAGCGCCACGCGGGAGCAGCGGCCGTTGCTCGTCCTGGGGAGCAGTCCCTGGTGCGACCCGTGCCAGCGTTTGCACGCCACGATCGCGGCGGACCCCACGATCCAGCGGCTGTTGCGGCATTGTGAATTTGTGCCCCTGGATGCACAGAGTCAGGAGTTTTCGGCCTTCGCCGCTCGCTTTCCCGTGGATGCGCGTCGGATTCCCATGATCTACGTCGTGCTGCCGGACGGAAGCTTGTTGTACGGACAAAGCGGGCTGCTCGAAGGCGAGCAACTCGCCATGTTGTTGAACGAGGCGATGCGTCGTGCGCGTCCGGTCGTACCCGCGGCTCCGGTCAACTCACCGACCTTGGCCACGGGGGAGCAAGTCTTGGCGACCGCGCGCGAATACGCTCGGCGAGGCGAGTTGTTGCGGGCCCTGAAAACCGTAGCGCCGTTGGCGGATCGAAAGGACGATACGGAGCAAGCCGCCAAGGCACGTGGGTATCGACAGCGACTGGTGGTGGCCGTGCAGCAGTGGTTGCAGGATCTCGACAATCAGATCACGTCGGGAAACAGCATCCATGGTGCCGTCTATCGCGTGGCAGACATCCATCTTGCGTCGCGGCAGTGCCGTCAAATTCACGCCACAACCCACAACCTGCTCCGCCGTTATCAGTCGCAACCGCGAACCGCCCTGGCGGTCCGTCAAGCGAAGGCGCTGCTGCGGGCTCGCTATTTCGAGCGGCAAGAGTTGCCGGAACGGGCAGTTTCTGAATTCGAGCGTGTCGTCACGCTCGATCCCGCCAGCCCCGCGGCGGAATTCGCTCGCCACCGCATGGGGGCGATGCGTGACCAGCGGTCTCCTCAAGCAGGCGGCTAACGGTGAAACGATCTTTGCGACTCGACGCGTGCGCGCGGAGTGGCACGCCTGGCGTTATCCCCGACCGCCTGTCGTCCTTCACTTGGCAAACACATCCGTCCAGGCCGCTGCCGCTGCGTTGGTCGGGTTCCCGGTAATGGCATCGATCGACCTCATTTGCTCCGCCAGTGTCTGCCAACGTTCGGCCCGCATGCGGCCCCAAGCGGATGGCTCGACCGAGGGATCGTCACACAGCGTTCGCAGCGTTCCAACGGCGGCGTCCAGGGCGTCGCCGTCCATGTCCGGGTTGAGACGCTGAATTTCCGCATTCGTAGCCGCCGTGATGTCGCCCGCCCGCAGGTAATCGCGCCAACCGCGAATCGAAGCCCGGACAAAACGCCGCACCAGTTCGGGGTCGTCCCGCAGCGTCTGGCGGCGAACGGCGATGCTGCTGGTGTAGGGATCGAAACCGAGATCCGATAGCAGCAGGCAGCGGGGGTTGCCGCCTTCCCGTCGGGCGAGTTGGGGTTCGCTGAAGACATACGCCTGCTGGGCATAATCGGGGTCGAGCAGGAATTTGGCCACAGTCCCCGAATAGGGGACGATGCGTACGCCGGAGAGGGGCACGCGTGATTTCAGAAACATGGCGAACGTCCGCCCCTCGTTCATCGCCAGCGTCACATTGGCAAGATCCTGCAATCGTTCAATGCCGGCGTCCGCATGCACCATGATGCAGCGGGGGCTGTGTTGCAAGGGAGCCAGGACGCAGACCAGGTCGGCGTCCTGCTCGCGTGCCTGCAGGATCTGATCGGCGTTCGCGACGGCAAAATCGATCTTGCCCATCACGAGCTTCGGGATGACGGGCGTCCCCGCGCTCCCTTCGAGGATGGTCACTTCCAATCCTTCCTCGCGGTAAGCTCCGATTTGCCGGGCCGCGTAATAGCCACCGTGTTGTGCGTCCGCCCGCCAGTTCAGCTGTAACGTGATGGGACGTAGCGACGTCGCCGTGCCTTGTTTGTCTGGCGGATGGTCGTTGGTCGCGGGACGGCAGCCGCTGAACCAGAGTACGAGGGCCAGACCCCACCATGTCAAGAGCGCGATTGACGGTGGCTGCCCCCCGATCCTTGATCTTCGCGTCGTCGGTCCGGTATCGGTGGAGAGAAACGTGAGTCGAGGGAGTGGCACGTGGAGAACGCTTCCGAATGCTAAGGGTTTGCGGAATGGGATCAACGGACCTGTTCGCTTACATCCTGCCAGTAGAGCAGCCATCGCTGTCCAACATAACCGACAAGCGCGAAGATCAGGATACCCAAGCAGGTACAGAGGAATACGGCGGCAAAGAGCGTGTCGAGTGCGAACTGGTCCTTGGCCGCGAAGATCAGGTAACCCAAGCCAGGTGATTGGGAGCCGGCGCCCGCAAAGTACTCGCCGACGATGGCCCCTAGCACGGCCAAGCCGCCAGAAATACGCGCCCCGGTGACGAGATACGGTAAGGACGCTGGCAATTGCAACTTGAGCAGCGTCTGCCAGCGCGTGGCCTCATTCAGCCGAAACAATTCATGTTGCTGCCGCGATGCGGACAGCATGCCAGTCGTTCCGTTGGTAATGATCGGAAACAGGCTGATGATAAAGGCGACGGTCACCACGGCCGCGGCTCCTTCCCCGATCCAGATGACGATTAGCGGCGCGATGGCAATAATGGGGACGGTCTGCAAGAAGATGGCGTAAGGGAACAAGCCGGCCCTTAGCAGGCGTGATTGCGAGAAGAGCAGGGAGACCAGGGTGCCCACGAGCAGGCTCAGCAAGAAGCCGGCCAAGGCGGCCGCCGCCGTGCGAAGCGTGGCCAGTCCGAGCCGTGTTCCATCTCGAGTGGCGGCCGCCGCCACATCGGAAGGGGCCGGAAGCAAGACGCGGGGAATATCGAATATCCAGATGGCGATCTGCCAAAGACTGATAGCCAGCAGCAACGCCAGGAGTGGCGGCAGCACGCGTCCCGCGGCGGCTCGCCACCGCCCCAGGCGGTTGGCGCCGCGCATCTCGGACGGGATGCGAGCCGGTGGGGAGGGCGTGGCGGTCATGGAATCGCTTCTTGCAAGGCATCCGTCACCGACCTGACGACGTGGGCGAATTCGACCGTCTCACGCAAGTCGGCGGAGCGTGGATAGGGGAACGGGACGTCCACTTCCGCCACAAGCCGTCCGGGCGCGGCCGACATCACCGCCACGCGCTGGCTGAGAAACACGGCCTCATGCACGTGGTGCGTGACAAAGACGGTCGTCCATTGCTGCCGCTGCCACAAGCCGAGGATTTCAGCGTTCAAGCGGCGACGGAGCAAGTCGTCGACGGCGGCGAAGGGTTCGTCCATGAGCATGACGCTTGGACTTGCCACCAGGGCACGGGCCACCGACACCCGCATCTGCATGCCACCCGAAAGCATACGGGGCAGCTTTCGTTCGTCGGCCGCGGTCAAGCCAACCAGCTGTCGCGCCTCACGAGCCGCTCCGAAACGTGTGCCGCGGGATACGCCCCGCAATTCGAGCGGCAGCCCAATGTTGTCGAGCACGTTCCGCCAGGGCAACAGGTTGGGTTGCTGGAAGACAAATCCGGCATAAGCGGGCGTCGCCTCCATCGACCAACCCCGCCGCAACGTGCCCGAGGTGATTGGCTGGAGTCCCGCCAGCGTCCTCAGAAAGGTCGACTTGCCGCACCCCGAGGGGCCGACGATCGATACGAACTGGCCCTTGCGACACGCGAATTGGAATCCGGCGAGTGCCAGCTGTCCACCCGCGTATTGCACGCTCAGATCATCCGCCTCGATCCAGGAATCGTGCCAGGTTGGTGGGTGCATCAGGCGGCTTTGGTGGGTTGGCCAATCGTCGACGAAAACGAATTGATCTCCGAACTATAACGCATCGGTCAATCGTCCGCCGGTGGTGGCCTGAGAAGTCGGGCCTGGCCGTTCCAAATTGCCCAAACCGTCCGGGATTCCTGGGAATTTGCCCGCTTCCCTCGACGGGGAACGCTGGACCTGGCAGTGCCACGCCAGTATGGTGAAAGTAGGGAGGTGAGCTGCCACGGGGTCGGGAAACGACAGGCAACTCGGCGCTCCTGACGGACAGGTCTTCACCAATCGGAGAGGCGGGTGGCACCATGAAAAACTACGAATCATCGCTGGGCCCGGATTGGTGGGGCCGCTTGACGGCGTTCGGCAGCCTGCTCGTGGCGGGGGCAGCCCTATGGTATGCCACGGTCGAATTGCCGCGGAAGATGGCGGCCCAACCGGCCGACACGGAGCGAACCAGCGTCGATGCCGAGTTGGCGAAGCAGCTGCAGCGTAAGATCGACGAGGCGACAAGCCAAGGGGAACGCGTCGAAGTTGTACTCGGCAGGATGGAATCGTTACATGCCGACGTCACTCAGCTGGCCAGTGCGGTTGAGGAGCGACTGGATCAGTACGCTCGGTCGTCCGAGCCCGCCGCCGATCCGTTGTCGGAAACCGCCGCGGGGCTTGCCAGCGAGGGGGTGAATGAGGCCATGGATGCTTTGGAAACCTCGCCCGCCATGGCCGGCAGCGATGCGAGCCTGGCCCCTGCGGACCTGCTTGCGCCCCCCGACGATAACTCGGAAATGTCACCCGCGGGCGAGCGGACCGATTCAACGGTGGCGGATCTGGCAGAGACATCACTCACCGACGGTGGCCTGCCGGCACGGGTTGCCAACTTGCTGGTGGTGCATACCACGATGCGGCCTCTCCAGGGAGACGAGAAGAGTGATGTGACGGTCACGCTGAAAAATGAGGGAGATGGGCCCGCCGTCATTGATCGTGTCACCTTTGAGCCACTGGAGATCATGGAGGGGATTCCCACCGAAAAGGTCGTGCAGCCGCTGGGTGATTCGACCCCTTGGCGGCTCGTCTGCTTGTTCGATCCCTCCGAAAACTTATCGAGTGACGAAGGGGCCGAGGGCCGTTATGTGCATCGCCTGGGCAAGCCGTTTTCGATTCCGCCGGGCCGAGAAGTGAACGTCGTGGTTGGTATCCATAAGGCGGCTCACATCGGCTACGCGCTGCGCGGTCGCCTCAAGCTTGAATTCAACGAAGGTGAGGCACTGCTCGTCGAGAATACGGGCATTGCCTTCATGGGTCGGCCCCAGCCGTAATGACGCCGGTCGGATGGTGCCGGTTATGGGGCTTGTATCGCTGCCGACCCCATCTGCGGGACCCAGCCTTATTGGCCGGTCGTGTTTCCCGCCCACCGCGGGCTTGCCGTTGACGTATGCTTTTTACGTCGGGTTCCGAGCCGCCCCGGCGGTTGCGGTTCCCCTCCAGACTGACACGACCATCCGGTTCGCTCAACGACCATAGAATATGTCCACATCGATCGCTCTACCAACCGCTGGTACCGTAACGCACGAACAGCAGCGCAAGGAACCCCGCTTCGCGCTCGCCTTGGGTTCCAAGTTTCAGGCTTCATTCTCGGCAGATGCAGCCATCGTTGCGGCCCATATCCTGGATCTTTCGATTTCGGGCGCCAAGCTGAGAATGGACCGACCGCTGGCGATCAAATCGCAAGGCCAGCTGACGTTTGTGTGCCCAGCCATGGGTTACGAGTCGACGATTGCGGCTACCGTCTGTTGGGCGCGTCCCATGGGCGGAGGCCAATGGTGGATCGGCTGCTCCTTCGATGCGGCGATGCCGACCAAGGAACTCGATTTGCTGGCGAGAGCCGGGCATCTTGAGCGCCGCAAGGATCCGCGGGCCGATCACGAGGTGGCGGCCCTGTTGAAACTCGAACTCCAGCCCGAACCTATTTCGGTGCGGATGTGTAATACCTCATCGGGTGGCTTCTCGATCTTCATGCCCCAGGAGACAACCGAGGGAGAACGGGTGCTCCTGAGTTTCCCGTCGGACAGCAAGGAGCAACGGCCGATTCTGGCTCGCGTCCAATGGTGCCGCAGGACCGAATCGGGCTTTCAAACCGGCTGCACGTATCTCACCAAAGACGGCTACTCGGAAACGCGCAAGCGGAGTGGCGTGCACGGTGCGTTTCAGTATGCCTTTCGCACCTGCAAGTCGCGATCCTGGCTGATTATTCTGCTGGGTGTGGCGACTTCCGGATTCGCCGCCTACCTCATGTACCATTGACGGGCGGCTTCGCGGTTGCCGCGTGCGGGGCACGCTGGGGAGCCGATCCGCAGGCGGCGGTGGTTGCCCGCCGGTCTGACGTTCAGCTTTTCGGTTTGCTCGTGAATGTGCCGTTGGGGGTCGTCAGCTTGGCAATCTCGAACTTCTCCGCCTCGGTGGCTTCCCAAATCGCTTTGGGAGAAATGGTCTTGCCGGCGGCGGGCAAGAGGATGGCCGTCCCTTCCTTGACGTCCGTGGTGACCTTCAGCACATGCGGAACTTTGTAAAGCCGCGTTCGTAGCCGCTTGGCGCAGCCCTCGCAGTGCATGTTCTTCACGACCAGTGCGTTGCTGGCGGGCGTTTCCGCCCGCAGCAGGGAAACTCCTGTCGTGCAGGCAAAAAAGGTCAGCAGCAATACCGTCCGACGAGCGATCATCCGTATTTCTCCTGGATCAGGTGTCTTTTTAATCGGCGGATGGCGGTCCGCCCGTCCTTCGATTGTCCGTGATTGGCCAGACTCGACAAGGGCACTTTTTCGATGTGAGGACGCGACCAGCTCGTCGACGCAGTCGCCAGCGCTTGGAGGCGGGGGGCGTACTCACTGGTAGCAGTCCAAACGTCCGCGAGTTCGGCTAACTCACTTGTCGCCGTGGTCGCCAGACCTGGGAGGTATGCCTGGGAGGGACCGTGGCTGGCGCATCTTGCCCCAGTCTTTGGGGGTTCGCGTCTGTTTGAGGGTCTTGGCGGAGAATCGTGTTCGGGCGCGCCTTACTGTTGGACTTGGCGAACCGACTGTGGCTGGAAGCCCCAGCCACGGTGCTGTCGCCGATGTCGCCGGACTTAGAAAGGCGCGCCCTCCCTCAATCGTTGATCAAATCGTCGATCGAGTCATTGAGCAGGTCGAATCGACCGCCCGAGGCCCGAGGCTTCCGCGGGGCGTCGTCGTCGTTGGCGCCCCGTTTCTGCAAACCGGCCCGCTCCAACAGCGACTGCTTGAGCACGTCGGTCGGGACGTTCTCTGAAGGAGGCGGTCCGATGGCTCCTAGATCGATGGGTGAATAGTTGACGCGGTAGCGATGCTTGGCGATCCGCAATTCATCGCCAGGGTCCAGGCGCTTTTCGGTGACGCGCACATCGTTGACCCGAGTTCCGTTCTTGCTGTTGAGATCGCGAACGTACCAGTAGCCGCCATGACATTCCAGCTTGCAATGGTGGGACGACACATTGGAGAAGCGGAGCACAATATCACAGCTCTCGCGCCGACCTACCAGCAGATCTGTTTTCAGCAAGGGCACGGGGTCCCCGCCACCGATGGGCGTCAATTCGCCGTACATACTACGCGTCTCTTTCTGCCGAACGGTTCCCGGCGGCTCGCCCCCAAGCCCGGGTTCTTCGCTTGTTGCCCCCCGGTGCTGGCCGTACACTTGGGGGTCGGATCGATCGTGGCTAATCCCTTTACTTTAGGTGCCGGTGTTCATGGCGTCAACGAATATGGCTTGCGGGGAACGTGTCGCGGCGGCTGAAATGCCCGATTGGCGGAGCGCTGGCCTGCGTTACCATGCCCTCGGATATCGGTTGCGCCGCCGTTTTGGGGGCCGAGTGCAGAAAGTGAGCCTGGACGCCGGTTTTACCTGTCCCAATGTGGACGGATCTGTGGCTACGGGCGGTTGTACGTTCTGTGACAATCGCAGCTTCAGCCCCAGCCGGCGGATCAAGCGGCGGCAAATTGCCGACCAGATCGACGCGGGAATCACGCAACTCAAGCGACGTTATGCGAACTGCCAGGGATATCTCGCCTATTTCCAGCCGGCCACCAATACCTATGCCCCCCTGGATCGTCTGCGTGAAACGTATGATGCCGCCCTGGCTCATCCTGAAATTGTGGGCCTGGCCATCGGGACTCGGCCCGATTGCGTTCCCGATGACGTACTCGAGTTACTGGAGGTGCTGGCGAGCCGCACTTACTTGTCGGTTGAATACGGCATTCAGACGGTTCACGATCGGTCGCTGGCCTGGATGAATCGTGGCCACAACTATGACTGCTTTCCGGATGCGGTCGCCCGTAGTCGTGGACGAGGTTTCGAAATCTGTGCGCACGTCATTCTCGGTCTGCCGGGTGAATCCCATGCGGACATGATGGCCACCGCGGATGCGATGGGGGCGGAGCAAGTCGACTCGATCAAGATTCACAATTTATACGCCGTCAAAGGTACGCCGCTGGAAGAGCAAGTCGCCACCGGCGAGGTGCAGTTGCTGGAAAGGGACGCCTACGTCCAGACGTTGGTCGACTTTATCGAGCGACTGCCGCCCACCATGGTGGTCGAGCGAGTCAGCGGAGACGCCCCGCCCGATTATTTTATCGGTCCGAGCTGGTGCCTCGACAAAGCCGCCGTCTTGGTCGCGGTGGACCAGGAATTCCAACGCCGCGACAGTTGGCAAGGCAAACGCTGGCGGGCCGTGCCGCCGAGATAAGCCTCCGCCCCGTGGGGGCGGAGGCATGGCACCGCGGACGAGGATCGTCCGGTGGGATGGACGGTGACATGCGTCCCGGTGGCCCAGGGCACGCTCCATCAGCCCCGCACGAGCGGAGGTAGCTCAGCCCAGGGCCCCATCCGGCAAGTGGGACCGCCGCCGTGGTTCAGGGACTCAAATCAAACAAAGTCGGCTTCAAAAATCGACTGGTACAGGACCCGCTCCAGGAACTCGTCGCTTTCCAGTCCAGCCAGGATGGCGTCGGTAATGGCATCCATCTTGCTGCTCGACAAGGCCGACGAATCGATCGGCATCTCGGAAAACTCAAACCCCCGACGGTGCAGCATCGTTTTTAACGAATTGAGGAACTCGAGATTGACGTTGATGTTCCCCAAGCGGAATTCAAACTCGTCGTACAAATTCGAGGCATTGTCGAACACGAGGACAAACGTACTCAAGTCTGGCAGCGTATTCATGTCAACTCCCGCTTCCAGGAACATGGCATTCTCGTAGTTGGGGCCGCGCTTGTTGGCGCTGATCACCACGTTGGCCAGATCATTGAACACGACGCCTTGTTCCACCATCAACGCATCCGCGTAGGATCCCAGGTCCACCTTGACCGACGCATTGAAAGTAGCGCCAGCGCCAAGATACAGTTCATCCGGGAAGCCACCCGTCAGCACCACGACCTGGCTGTCAATCGTCGTATCCTCGAAGGAAACCAGATCGGGACCACCACCGGTGTTCATATTGATCAAGGCTCCATCGCTCATGCCGCCGTTGAGCGAAATCCAATCGGCGCCGTTGCCCGTCTTCACAATGATCGAATCGTGGAAGTCACTGTCATTGATGATGATGGCATCGTTGCCACTGCCCGAGTTCCATTTCATCAGCCCGGAGAAGGTCGAGTCATTAATCGCCAACGAGTCGCCTCCGCTGCCGCCCGTGTATTGAAACTGGCCGTCAATCACCATGTCGGTGATGCGGAGGAAATCGTCGCCGCCGCCAAGACTGACCTTTAACTTGCCCGCTTGCGTCGCCGACGTGCCGATCGTGACCTCGGAGAAGGTCTCACGTCCGAATTTGATCAGCGTTTCGAGACCATCGGGTGATGCCTGCCCGCGGATGACGATGGCGTCATCGATCATGTCGCCATTGGTATCCATCGGCGCGACCTCAACGTAATTGTCGCTGCCATTTCCCCGGATGCTGATGTCCCCCGCCCGGTTGACGGTCACCGTGACCAAGCCGGCCAACATCAAGCGGGCCTCAAGGGCTTCCGCGAAAGGAGCTTGCTCAAAGAGTTCGTTTTGTGGCGGCTGGATGTTGCGGCTGGCGGCGCGCGCACGTAGGCGGGATGAAAGCATATGGAAAAGCCTCCTTACTTGTATGATCTAATCGGGGAGCCCGGCCATCACCGGTTGCGATGAAGCGGGTGGCCTGCGGCGGGACGGGAGCGGTGGGGCAGGGACGGCAAAGCCGCCCTCGGTGAGAGCCTCTGGGGCACCAAGCTACCACGTTCCAGATTCCGATGTTCGCAATCCATTACCAAGACGCAGTGCGACCGCGTCGGAGACTCTATCGGCTCCCGTTCCCCGTCCCCGCCCCTCGAATGTGCGTTTCTCGTTGTTTTCGCCCCGCCGGTCGGCGTCCCAGGTGTCACGAACCGGATCCTCTGGTCGACCCGCACCGAGCTCGACCGCCGAGCGTGCTGGGCACGGGCAGCTTCACGTCGCCTGTCGGACCGGCTAAGGTACACGAGTCAGTGGGGTGGGTGGTCGCTGATATCCGCAAGGATATTGGAGGAAAGTCCGGGCTCCTCAGGGCAGGGTGGTCGGTAACGCCGACCGGCTGCGAAGTCAGGGAAAGTGCAACAGAAAGTAAACCGCCAATCGGCTCCGCGCGGATTGGTAAGGGTGAAACGGTGAGGTAAGAGCTCACCAGCGGGCAGGGCGACCTGCCCGGCTAGGTAAACCCCACCCGGAGCAAGGCCAAGCAGGGAGGAAGCGGCGACGTGCCGTTCCAGATCGGCCCGATCTGTTCAAGTCCTCCCGGGTCGGCTGCTAGAGGTCGTAAGCAATTGCGATCCCAGAGAAATGACCACTGCCGCGCAAGTGGTACAAAACCCGGCTTACATCCCCACTGGCATTCTTTTTCCTTGGGACGGGGGAGTGCGGCGATGCTGCGCCATCCTTGCCGAACGCCTGGGTGACGGTGGAGTCGATCACGCAGGGCACCCAGAACACCCAGATGTGGCTGGGGCATCCTGCCCCTGTCGGTTTCGGTACGGGGAAGGACTGTGGCTGGAAGCCCCAGCCACGGGGCTGTCGCCGATGCCGCCAGACTTTAAAGAGTTGCCGCTTCCGTAGGACCGGAGAACGGACTGTGGCTGGAAGCCCCAGCCACGGGGCTGTCGCCGATGTCGCCAGACTTTAAAGAGTGCCGTTTCCGTAGGACCGGAGAACGGACTGTGGCTGGAAGCCCCAGCCACGGGGCTGTCGCCGATGTCGCCAGGCTTTAGAGAGTTGCCGTTTCCGAAGGACCGGAGAACGGACTGTGGCTGGAAGCCCCAGCCACGGGGCTGTCGCCGATGTCGCCAGGCTTTAGAGAGTTGCCGTTTCCGTAGGACTGGAGAACCGACTGTGGCTGGAAGCCCCAGCCACGGGGCTGTCGCCGATGTCGCCAGGCTTTAGAGAGTGCCGTTTCCGAAGGACCGGAGAACGGACTGTGGCTGGAAGCCCCAGCCACGGGGCTGTCGCCGATGTCGCCAGACTTTAAAGAGTGCCGTTTCCGTAGGACTGGAGAACGGACGGTGGCTGGAAGCCCCAGCCACGGACGGGCGCCTGGCCCGTCGCTAGCAGCCGCCGTGTCGCAGGGACGTTTCACCTGGCGGCGAAGAGGAATTCCGGTCCGATCATACGGCCTGAGCTCGCGTCGCTGGCGAATCCGACTTGACCCACCGTTCCTTGTCTTGGTACAGACCCCCGCCTGACGGTCGTCTCTTTTGCTTTTGTGGACACGCGACGTTTGATGAACCAACGATCCACCGCCGTTTTGGTTTGGGCGCACTGGACTTGTCTAGCGCTCCTTGCCGGGCTATCTCCGGTGGCGGCTCAACAACGGATTCGCTTGCCGAATCCGTCAGAACCGGTCACTTTGCCGCCCAACTACGTTCCTAATCCGGCGGCGGCGGGCAATGTGGTCTCGGCGACCCCTTGGACTCCCATGAATCCAAGTGCCGGAGCGTCACTGGGCCAGCAGATCCAGCCGTTCGATCCGTATGCAGCGCCAAGTGGCCTACTCAACACGGCCCCACCCACATTGCCGAATGCGCCGCCTCCCGCAGGCATGTATCCGAGTCTTCCCGCCGCGACGTATCCCGGACCACCGGCCACGACGCTCCCGCCCGTCACGGTGCCGAACGGAGCCTTTCCTCCCATGGCGCCTGCTGGCGCCCCGAACCCCTACGGGGTGCCGGTGTTTCCGAGTGGCCCGCCGGCCGCCAACGGTTCCCCTTATCTTCCGCCCGGTTACCAGGCGCCCGCTTATCAGCAGCCTCCGCCGCTGGGCGGGCCGACCACGCCGATCCAGCCGACTCCCGTGTTTCCAAACGGTTTTAATTGGAACAATCCGGATTCGCGGTGGGAACGACTCATGCAAGACACGGGCATGCTCTACACGTATCTCTACAGCAATGGCGATCCCGACTCGCTGGGCGATAACGAGATCGAAGTTTTTACCAGTTTCGTGTGGAAGAACTTTCTTCGCGGTCCCAACGACCTGCGAGTGACCCCGGGTTTCATCTTTGATTTTCTGGATGGCCCCGCGGTGCCTGGTGAAATTGATCTGCCCGGACAACTCTACAGCGCCTACTTGAATTTTCTCTGGCAACCCCAGCTGGCACCGCAGTTTGGCGCCGATTTGGATTTTCGCGTCGGCGTCTACAGCGACTTTAATACGGTGACCTCGCACAGTATCCGCTATACGGGTCGCGCACTCGGTGTCTTGCAAATGACACCGACAACGGCTTTCAAGGCCGGTATCGAGTATCTGGATCGCGTCGATATCAAACTGTTTCCCGCGATCGGCATCTTCTGGCAACCGAATGAGCAGTCGCGTTTTGATATCTACTTCCCCCGGCCGAAGTACTCGCATTATTGGACCTGCTGGGGCAACAACGAGTTATGGTGGCATATCGGGGCCGAGTATGGGGGTAGCTCGTGGACGATCGATCGCATTGACAACGGCAACAGCGATCAGGTCGATATCAATGATATCCGCATCTTTATCGGTACCGACTGGAATCGACTCGATCGCATGGACGGCATCTTCGAGGTGGGGTACGTCTTCAATCGACAGATCGTGGTGCGGAGCGATCCGGCGGAAGATCTTGATGTCAACGATACGTTCATGATCCGAGCCGGACTGAAATTCTAACGCAGTGCTCGCTGCGATCGCGGAGTTTCCCGCGGAACCAGCCGTCAAGCGGCGGGTGTCCCCGGTCATGGGCCGCCGCGCCGGCGTCGCGAAAATTCGGGACGAGCTCTATAATTTCGGGTGGCTGGGGGATCTTGACTACGGGTGCGTAGCCGAAGTCGCCCGACTCTGGACCGCAGCGGTATCCATGGGTTTGCCGGAGGACTGTGGCTGGAAGCCCCAGCCACGCGTTGGTAGCCGAAGTCGCCCGACTCTGGACCGCAGCGGTATCATGGGTTTGCCGGAGGACTGTGGCTGGAAGCCCCAGCCACGCGTTGGTAGCCGAAGTCGCCCGACTTCGGGACATTGCTGGAAGCCCCAGCCACGCGTTGGTAGCCGAAGTCGCCCGGCTTTGGACAATTTCGATCCGAGTATCAAAGGTTCACGCATGATTTCATTGTTGCGAGGTGGTCTCAGTTGCGTCATAGCGTTGGTTTTCGTCGGGGCCGTCACCTCGCCCGCCTGCTGTGAAGATTGGCCAGGCTGGCGCGGTCCCGACCGAACCGATGTGTCTCGCGAGACGGGTTTGCTTCCGGCCTGGCCGACTCAGGGCCCCCAATTGCTCTGGAGATTTGAGCAGGCGGGCACGGCTACGCGGGCTTTGCGGTCGTTCAGGATCGACTCTTCACGATGGGAACACGCGACGAGCAGACGATTTTGTTGGCGCTGGATGCGGCCACGGGAGCGGAATTGTGGGCGACGCCGATCAGCAAGGTCTTTCGCAATCGTTGGGGGGACGGACCTCGCGGTACACCGACCGTGGCAGGCAATCAAGTTTACGCGCTGACCGGCGAGGGTGATCTTGTCTGTTGTGAACGCGATACCGGCAAGGTCGTTTGGAGTCGCAACTTGACGGAACTTGGGGGAAAGGTGCCCCAATGGGGATATGCCGAATCCGTGTTGGTCGACGGCGATCGCGTCATTTGCACTCCTGGCGGTCCCGATGGGGCTTTGGCCGCGCTCGACCGTCACAGCGGCGAACTTGTCTGGCAGGCGGTAGAAATGGACGATGCGGCCCATTATTCGTCTCCCATCAAGGTGGAGTTGGACGGAGAGACGCAGTATGTCCAGCTGACGAAGTCCAACGTCTTTGGTGTTCGCGCGGCCACCGGCAAGCTGCTGTGGCAGAGTGACTGGGACGGCCGAATCGCAGTGATTCCCACGCCCATTTATCGGGATGGACACGTGTATGTCACCTCGGGTTACGGCGTCGGCTGTAAGCTCGTCTCGATGGCGGCAGACGAGGCGACCGACGTCTACGCGAATAAGGAGATGAAGAATCATCACGGGGGCGTGTTACTTGTGGGAGACCATCTCTACGGCTATTCGGATGGCACGGGCTGGGTCTGTCAGGACTTTATGACGGGCGAACTGGTGTGGAACGACAAGAACAGTCTCGGCAAGGGAGCGCTCACCTGTGCGGACGGCATGCTCTATTGTATCGACGAGGACGAGGGTCAAGTCGTCTTGATCGAAGCCTCGACGGACGGTTTTAAGGAACATGGCCGGTTCACCCTCTCGCCCCAAACGAAACACCGTAAGCCGGCGGGCAAGATCTGGACCCATCCCGTCGTCTGCAACAAACGGCTCTATCTGCACGATCAGGAGCTGATTTATTGTTTCGATATTGCGGCGGCTGCGGCGTCGCCATGATGTCGGGTCCACGGTGGCAGTGGTCGGTGGGCCTGATGAGTGGCACTTCGGCCGACGGTGTGGATGCGGCGCTGGTTCGCACGGATGGCGAGTCGGAATTCGAGCGGCTGGACTTCCTGACGATTCCCTATCCCGACGAGCTGCGGCAGCGGATCCTGGAGGTTGCCAGCCAGCCGACGCCCCTTGATGTGGCCCTGCAGCTGGAACAGGAAATCACCGCCTGGCACGCGACGGCGGTCGACGACATTACTGGTCCGCAATGAAGCGGTTCGTGCGCGGGTTACCTTGATCGGTCTGCACGGACACACGATTCGCCACGAGCCGGCACAAGGCTACACGTGGCAGATTGGCGATGCCGCGACTCTCGCCGAGCGATCGGGGCTGACCGTGGTTTCGGATTTTCGTCGCCGGGATGTCGCGGCGGGAGGGGAGGGGGCCCCGCTCGTCCCACTCTTCCACGCCATGTTGTTTGCAGACCATGAAAAGCCGCTGGCGGTGCTGAATCTGGGGGGCGTGGCCAACGTGACGTGGCTGGGCGAAGACGGCAGCATCGTGGCCGGCGACACGGGGCCGGGCTGTGGATTGCTCGACGCCTGGACGCGACAAGCCACCGGACAGGCTTTTGATCGGGACGGTGCCTTGGCGAACCGAGGTTCGATCGCCGCGGCGGCCGTGCAGTCCGCCCTGGAGAAGCCGTACTTCCAGAGAGACTTGCCCAAGTCCGCCGATCGATTCGAATTCGTGGAACTGCTCCCGAATGGGCTCTCGGCCGAGGATGGTGCCGCCACACTCTGCGCGATTACCGCCGCAGCGGTCTCGCGGGCGATGGCACCATTGGGGCGGCCTCGCACCTTGTGGCTTACGGGAGGCGGTGCCCGACATCCGCGGATGCGGCAGCTGCTGGAAGAACGATTCCCGCGCGTGGCGGGCGTTGAGGATTGTGGTCTACACGGGGACTCGCTGGAGGCAGAGTGCTTCGCCTGGTTGGCTGTCCGCCGCCTGAGAGGACTCGTCACGACCCTGCCATCGACCACCGGTTGTCGCCAGGCGACGTGCGGCGGCGTGCTGACGCACCCGTAACAGCCGTCGCCAACGCTGCTTGTCGTTCGCAAGGCCGTCCGTCACAATCGGCTCGCTGACGGATCAATGCTTTGGACAAGACAAGGTACTGGCGGGGATGACATGACAAATCTTCCGAACGAGCCTGGTTCCTCGCCCTTCGGCCCGCAAGCCGCCGCATCGGGGGGCAACGAGGCGAGTGCGGCACCCGACTTTGCCTTGCCACCGCATCCGACGCGTCGAGGCTGTCTCACCGCATGCGCCGTGGTGCTGGGGCTGGCCGCCACGTTCTTGGTGTTCCTGGCGCTGATTGCCTTGAGATTGAGTGACCGGGACGGTCTGGAAGTCAATGACCAGCAGGCAATGGTTGCCATGGATCACGAGCAGCGATCGGCGGAAATTGCCGCTGCGTTTCGCACACCCCGTGTCGATGTCGACAATAACGAGTTGGTGCGGATTGGCGACACCATCAACCGTATCTTTCAAGCCCGTCTTGCGGAGGATCAGCGAGAGGTATTCCGATACCTCGATCCGCAGGGCTTTATCGCTCAGATGGAACGTTCGGGAGAAGTCCCGTCTCTGACCTGGTTGGATCGCTTAGCGATGGCGCGCGACATTGGATCGCTTACCGATGGCCCGTTGCCCTTCGAGCGATTCCATATCGTCTCGGTGCGGCGGATCAGCGACCTGGAAGTCATCGTCTATCTGCACGCGTGGGATGAGGACGATGTGTCGAGTAACCACGAGCAGCGTTATTGGATGGTGCGGCGGCCCGAGGGTTGGAAGCTCGCCGACTGGGAAATCCTGGTGGACGGCATGACCGCGGCGACCGAGTACGCCATTTTATGCGAGCACCAGGGGGACGCGGGGATTCAGGCGTATTACGACGCATATGAGCAGCTTGCTGATTTTTATGCCAGCTATAGCGAAGGGAATTGGTCCGCCGCCGAAAAAGTACTCGACCGCGTCGAGAAATACACGATCCATCCGAAGCTTGCCGATCAATTGCGTTTGCGCCTGGCGTTTTGCTGGTACGAATTGGGTCGCTGGGACAACATGCAGCGCGATTTGCTCGCGATCGAACATCCGGAGCGAGTGTGGGGTGCGGATTTCGGCTTCATGCGGTGGCATGAGCACCAACGCGCGTATCCCGAGGCGGTGGAGTTTGCGGACCGTGTTCTTGCGCACATGGGTGCCAGCCCCGAAGCGTACCAGGTGAAAGCCGACGGTTGTCAGGCGCTCGGGCGGTACGACGAGGCCTTCGATAGTCTTTGCGATTTCATGACCTGCCTGCCTGAGGTGGCGCGACCCATTCGTCGCTTGTGCGAGTTGGCGGAGCACGTTGATTTGGAAATGGCGGCGCAGGCCCTCGTTCGCCTGCCCGACGCCGGCCAACTGGCCCAAGATCTGGCCGAGTTTCCACATGCCTGGAACCATACCCGCCCCGTCGATCTGGCCGAGCGCAGTCCTGGCCCTGGCGAACCTGGGGCCGGAGCAAGCCGAGTACCTGGCCGCCATTCGCTTGGAGATGGGCTTCGAATGCGAAGCTGCCCTGGCGGCGCTCGCAAATCTGGAGCAGCGCACCAGGGACGGGGAACTCGCCCGCAAGTGCGCGGAGCGACGCTTGGACCTGCTGTGTCGCCTGCAACGTCCGTTAGAGGCCTACCAAACGTCCCGATCGCCCGCAGAGGCGTTTGATCGAATTACGACCCTCTTTGACGAAGACGAGCTTGATTTGACGTCGGCGCAGATACTCGATCTAGTCCGTTTGCACGAACAATACGCCCCGGACGAAAAGTGGCTTCCCTATTATCGGGCGATTGCTTATCGCAAGCTTGGCCAGCCGGAAAAGGCGCTGGCGGAATTTCGCCGTGGTCAAGACGCCTTTGCTGATGACGAGGAAACGCTGGCGACCTATGATTTTTTCGTGGTAAATATGCTCGCGGGACAGGGAGAGTATCGCGCGGCGTATGATGCGGCTTGCGACAAGGAACGTGCCTTTGCGAGACTGGCCAGTCGCAGCCGTGACGAAGACAACGGGCCGGCGCTCCGCACGCTGCTCGCTGCCCATCGAGAACAGGCACAAGATCATGGCTGGCTGGTCGTTTACGAAGCCGCCGCCCTGAGGTTGGAGGGGAAATGCGAGGAGGCTCTTCAGCTAATCCGTGAGTCGTCCTTCGATGAACACGAGTCCCCCGCGGAAGCGGAAGCCGCCATCGAGAAATACAAATGCTGGTTGCGGCAAGGCACCTGGCAGGAGGCCTTGCGGCAGGATCCGGATCCGGAGAGGCTGATCGAGGAATTGGAGTCCATCCTGCGGGAATCGGGTCAATTCGACCGCCTGGGGGCGTTGGCCAGCGCGGCTGAGACCGCGGATGTCCATCCGCTCGTACCCTTTTCCATACGCATGCGTGAAGCCGTTGCCACCTCCGCGGATGCCCGCGTAATCCGTCTCGCCACATCGTTGCCGGCCTCGGAATGGGAGCAGCTGGATGCCGACGACCGCCACGAATGGCAAATGGCGACCTTGGTCGCCCTGCTGCGGTCCGCGCGGGGCGATCGCCCGTTCCGGGAACAGCCCGAACCGCCAGCAACCTTCGACGGGGTGACGGCGCGGCCATTGCCTTCGGAACAGGTGGGCCTCTACGTGGAACAGGTCGCGAAGATCTATCCCGTCGCGCAATTGCTGCCAGTGATTGTCGAAAATGATGTTGCCGCGGTGGCCGCACGACTTGCCTCCGCCCCCCCGGATCAAGGACTTGTGGATCAATTGGCCGAATATGACGTGGCGCGGCCTTTTTTTGAGGAGGAAGCATTCGCGCAGTTACGTCGCGCCTATCCAAGCGAGTACGATCGGCACCCCACGCCCTGTTGCATCTACATGTTGTATGCGCGGCCAGTGGAGCTTGATCTCGACAGGCTCGACACCGTGCTGCAGGCTTGCACCGGCGAGTCCGCACGCTTCGGCCCACTTGCAGGGCTTAGCCCGGTCAACGTGGGCACCGCTGTCTTAGCTGAAGCGGGTGATGTCCGCCTCGTATTGTCGCAGTTGGCGGCACCTGCGGACTATCAGAATGAAGCGGTAGACGAAACGATTCGCCTGTGCCTTGATCAGCACCAACACACCGTCGCCATTACCGCCTTGCGACCGATTCGCAGGGAAAGGGCCTTTGCCATCATGTGGGCGATCGCCAAGGAGTTATTGAATGACGACTGCGTTGGCATCTTCTGTCCTGATCGTTCGGTCTTTCTTGATCAGCCGGCGAGCGATCTGGCACGAGTCGCGGCGACCGACATGCGCACTCTCTGGACGGTGGGAGAATATTGCTGGCTGAACATGACCGACGCCCCAGCAATGTCCCCTGGCTTTTCGCCCCAGCATGCGCGGACGTTGTCGGCCATGGAAGCATTCGACCCCACGGCAGCGACGCCCGCTCGCATCCGGGTCGACAGCCGAGTCGGCCCGAGCGTGGTCTCGCATTGGTTGCGGGTGCTGGCTGTGGAGGACGGTGAGGCCTTGGCGATCCTGGAAGCGACCGATCCGGTACAAGCTTGGCCGGGACCCTTCCGGGTGAGTTTGCCCATCATTCAGGATTGGGAATAACGCGACCGCCGGCGGGAACGAGATGCCGGGGGGGCCGGCCGTTCGTCATCCAGCGCCGCCAACCATCGCGATCGATCGGTGCCTCCCTACGCTGCGGTTAGGGAGGGCTATTCGGATGGCTCCTCATGTGGGCCGATCCGCCTCAGGCGGACGTTCTTGAATTGAACCTTCATCGGCGGTCCGGCATGCATTTGTAAGGCGAGCCGGCCCGACAGTGCCTGGTGCCGCGGATCGCGATCGGTGACGTCCACGGTCATATGCCCGTTCAGAAAGTGCTGGATGTGATTGCCGACCGCCAGGATGCGATAGTCGTTCCAGTCGGTCGGACGCAACGCCGCGAGGATGATTGCCTCAGGCGTCGTTTCCCCCACAACCCGGGGCGGCTGGTCCGACGGGAGTTCCACCTTCTGCCCACGTGTGGCCAGGATGCCTCGCCCCTGCTCATCATAGAGAATTCCCGTGTATTTATTCTCCGCGTCGTAGTCGGCCTGGTAACCGGCCATGACATGCCTGGCGACTTCTCGGCTGCGATACTGAATACCGCTGTTGCCGCCCTCGATGCGGATCTTCAGTCGCAACTCGAAATCACGAACCTGATCATTTCCTGACTCGCCGCGCCAAACGAGGAACGTGTTGGCGGTCAGAGGATGTTCCTTGGTGGACTGACCGGTGATGGCCCCATCCGCCACCGTCCAATAGCCCTGCTCGCCCTCCCAGCCGGCGAGGGTCCTGCCGTCAAAAATCGCAACGAAACCTGGTTCGTCGGCCTGGCAGGTCCCATCGTAGCCACCACCATGGAAATCAGCAGGCAAGCCGACCCGGAATACAATCGCATGGGGACCTCTTTCAATGCTAACATGGCGTCGTACGCAGGACGGGACATGATAACCGAGCCGCCCTGAGCGAAGGAATCCCGCCGGCCAAGACAAGTCCGGACGCGATTGGCCGCGGAGCCGCTGCCAACCACCGCAGCCGATGGCTTGCTGAAAGTGGACACCAGGTACCCTCCCGGATGAGCCAGAAAACACCTCCCTCTGAGAGCGTCCCGCGGGTGATCCGCCTGGTGGGGATCCGTCGCCTGCTGCGGATCCGCCATCGTCTTCGGGCATCTCGCTGGCGGAGATGCTACCGCCCCGGTTCTTGTCCGCTTGGCCCCAGCCGTTAACCGTGGTCCCCGCCGCCGAGCCGCCATCTGCCTTGCGGACGGGGCCTGCCCGCGGCGTGAACCCCATCGCGCCGATTGTGAATGCCACCACGGTGAGCGTTGTCATCCATGGCAAGGTATATGAACTGCGAAAGCTGCCACCCGAGGTATTGCAGCGACGCAGGCGGCTGAGGAATGCGGTGTTTTTTGTCTCGGGCGCCTGCTTGCTGGCGATTGCCGCTGCATTGCTGATGCGGCGCTGATTTCTGGCGAACTCGTCGTCAAGACCGGCTGAGCAGCGGTACACCCTCCCACGCCAGCAGCGACAGCCCTGGTGGCGGATGCCGCGCCGTGCTCTCGTGAGAAACTGTATCGATTGGTCGGGTCGTGACGGCTGTGTCGTTGAAAGTGAACTTAACGGATTTCTTGATCCGACTTCAAAGGAGGATGCAGCCGATTGCATCGATCTCATGCACATGCAAACAAGAGGATGTTAAAGGTTTGGTCATCATGAAATCCACGGGAAAACCATTCGTGCTGCTATTGGTAGCGTTCACCCTCGTTGGTTCTCTGCGGGGCGACGAGCCATCCCGGCTCCCCACGCGGCCCGTTGCGGATGCCTCGTCGTCCGCGCCAACCGCCGGCGTCCTGATGCAGGTGCGGGACGCGGAGATTGAGATGCGGCTGGTCGATCCGACCACAAAGTTCACGTTGCAGCCTCCTCAACGGTCCGTGCGTCTTGTGCAGGCTGACGATGATCTGAGTGATTTGCTCGACAACCTGGACCCGATACAAAATGACAGGCCGACGAACGGCGATGACGGACTGCTCGACGAAGCCCGTGACCTGCTGAAAGACGAAGCTCCGCCAGCGCGGCTCTTCCCCATGGGCGAGGAGCGAGGTCGGGAGCCGTCGGACGCGATGCGCGAACTGCTCAAACAGGAACTGGACAAGTTGCTGCCAGCGGACCGAGCCGCCAGGGATGATGAAGCGGATGCAAAAAATGCCGAGCCCTTACCGTCAGGAACCGAGGAAGTACGCGTCGACGATCTGGTAGACCCTGTACCGCAACCGATTTACCGGCGGACCACACCGCGCCCCAATCAGCCGTACACGCTGGCAGGCATCCTCGCCGACGATGATCGTGTCGATCCCAACCGTGAGGCCGAATTTTGCCAACGGATGTGGGAATGTGCGGGTGGAAAATGCCAACGACCCATCAATCGTTGGAAACGCGATTGGCGGCGTGATCGAGACGTGATTTGGCGTGGCAACTGTGGTCCCAGGTTGTTGAACCCACTGACGATGCTCTCGCTGCCATTGCTAGGGTGCCGTTCGTGCGAGGCGACCTGCACAACGACCGACTGGGAACAAGGGGCGATGCCGATGTCCAATTCCGCATGGACGGAAGGCGAACCGACGCTGCTGCGGTCGATGCAACGCGCCGATCGCTCGGAACAATTATGGGTGCCGGCCGAGTCAAGCCCCACGCTTGCTCAGTAAGCGGATGGCTGCCGAAGCGTAATTACCACGATCCTTTCACTGCGGATCGTCAGGCAATCTCTCGTCGCGAGACGCGTCTGGCGATGCTCTTCACAATCACTGATCAACGGCTTCACGCGAAAGAGTCCCCATGGTATTCGCCATCGATCTGATACTGCGACGCGTCATGCCGCTATCGTTGCTGATGGCAGCCGTTTTGTGCGTGACTCAAGCGGAAGGCGGTGACGAGCCGAGCCATCGGGACTTGACCCGCAACCCGCGCGTCTCGGCGTTTGAGCAATTCCAACAGTTTCCCGGTATTTCCACCGTTCTGCCCGCAGGCGGTGATGACGAAGCCAATATGGTTCGTTTGCCGCGCCTCGGCCATGACCGTGTGACCCGTATCTCGGCCGCGACCCCGCGGTCAAACAGCTCACCAGTACGATTCGTGGGAGCGGAAGAGCCTGTGGCCGCGGCGATCGCCACCGGAGAAATGCCGCCAGGGATCGAAGAGTCCCACCGGTCCGACCGCACAATGCCACCCTCCCTGATCTCGTTGCCCGCAGCGAACCGTGCCGACGCTACAAAGATCGTTCCACAACAACGAACGATTCGGTGAGAGGCAGCGTCCGCGTCGCTGTGCATGCAGCCAGACAAGTGAGCATCGAATTCGACCAAGGGGAAAGCACCCCCGATCACGACGCCATCTCGGCTCGAACCGCGCGTCACCCGTTGGTCGAAGTTACCGCAACAAGTGACGCCAGCTTGGATGCATCTGCTCAGGCACCGCGCTCCCTTGCGGCTGATATTCCCGCCAGCCGTACCTGGGAGACGCGGTTCCAAGAGCAGCGGATGGTAACGCCGGCCACGCCCGTCCGGGCCGGTCAAGTTCGCTGGGAGTCTTCCGCCGCCGTGCCGCCCGTACTGGCGCGAACTGGATGAAGTCGTCATGACGGCCGAAGATCGAATCATTCGCCGAGAGTGCCGGCCGATGACTCGCCCGGGTGGGAGCGCGCTATTTCGCACACTTCGCCGTCGTCGGACGGATCACCGGGGGCGTTACGAACCATTTAGGTTGCGATGTGTTTCCTGGGCCCCCGCAGTTGCGGAACGTGAAACGGCGACGATCTTCCAACCGACGCTCGCCGAACGACATGCAAAGAAGGTCAATGTCTGGTATCACTGAGCACTGCGGAAAGATGGGCCGGGGATTGTCCCCTCAGGGGTGGCTCGACATACTGAGGGACGGCACCGACGGCCGCCTTTTCATGGCCGCTGGGCGTTGTTCCTGGTCATTTCCTTCAGGAGGAATTACGGCTTATGCACGACCCTGAAACGACTCGTACCGCCGCACCATTGGTTCCGTATGATCCGACTGACACCGAGACGCCATTTTCCTGGCCCGCGTTGGCGTGGATGCTCCTGGCCTATGGCATTACCCTGACCCTGGCGATTCCCACCGCAAGCCGGCAGGCGATTGTGTTTGCGATCGTGCTGCATGTTCTCTTTGGCGGCGGTATCACGCTGGGCGTCCACCGCTTCTTCAGCCACGCCACGTTTCGTGCTCCGCGGTGGTTGGAGATCCTGTTGGCTCTGGGTTACACCTTGTCGTTCGACCGATGTGGGCAAGGCTTGATCTCGTGGGTGGCGGCACATAAGTTCCATCATGCCCATAGCGATCGCGAATTGGATCCTCATTCGCCGCGAGACGGTTTCTGGCATTCCTTCTGCGGACATCATCTTTTTCGACGTCGTGATATCTGGGAATTCGAACGCTACAAAAAATTTTGTCCTGAACTGGTGGCGGATCCGTGGCTCGTCTGGTTCGACAAACCGGTGACGGTGTGGTCGCTGCAAGCGGTGTATGCCTGCCTTGTTTATCTGTGGGGCGGTCTACGAGGCCCGACGGCTACGTTCGATCCATCCATGGCATTATCGTTCCTGGTGTGGGGTATTTTCGTCCGCTGGACGTTCACGCAGACGCTGCACAGTTTTGTCGATACCTTCAATCACGGCATTCCACCCTTCCATTGGTTGCGAGATACGTACGGCACGAATACCGATAGTAAGAACAATATGGCATTGTGGCTGCTGCAGCTTGGCAACGAGACATGGCACAATGTGCATCATGCCTATCCCAAGGCGGCGAACAACGGGGCCAGCTGGTATCGCTGGGACATGGACTCGTTGATCATGAAGGGGCTTGAATCCCTGGGCATCATCTCGGGTTGTACCTGGATCAGTGAAGAAGATCTGCGCGACGTCGTCGGCGGACCGAAGAGAAGCAAGCCGCCGCCGCGGATGATGCCGAGAGGATCGTCGACGAAGCGCCTCGGCCGGTGAGTCGGCGGCCCGCCTTCCGCACCGCGCGGCCGACCGAACCAGTCTGATGGCGGAATCGTCCGCCAGGCGAACCGACAGGGCCATGCCGTGGCCACCGAGAATGGCTGGTGGGTAACGGTTTGAGGGCCCCGGCGAGCGGCGTCAATCGTCTTGGGCCGGAGCGTCGAGCTAATCTCCGCCCGCGAGCGATGGTCGTTCCGCCGCGAATATCTCAGCAATCGCCTGTCGCGGTCGAATGCAGCGCGGTTGGCCGGCCTCGATCAGCACCTCGGCAGCCAGCGGCTTGCTGTTGTAATTGGACGACATCACAAATCCGTAGGCGCCCGCTTTTTCGATCACCAGCCAATCACCGACGGACGCGGGAGGCAGCATACGGGGAGCCACCGTGCTGTCCGCATCCTGGGTAAAGATGTCACCCGACTCACACAACGGTCCGCCCACGATGACCGGCTGCAATGGCTGATAGTGATCCGTCGCGCCATCACGATGACTGATCGAGATCGGATGGTAGGCCCCGTAGAGGATGGGGCGAGCCAGATTGTTGAAGCCCGCATCCACCAGATAGAACAAATTCTCTCCCATCTGCTTGATGGCTCGGATTTCGCAAAGCAGATAACCACAATCAGCGACAAGAAATCGTCCGGGTTCGATCTCCAGGCGCAACGGTCGCCCCAACTCCTGTTGCAGTTCTCGGCGCGTTTGATCCCACAGGGAAAAATCGCGCTCGACATCGAGCGGACGATCACCCGCTTGATAAACGGTTGGCAGCCCTCCCCCGGCACTCAGGGTGGTCAAATCCTCCGGGGCGCTCCGTGCCGCGCTACGCATCGCCGCGCAGACCTGGGAAAGGTGATCAAAATCAGTCCCCGAGCCGATGTGCATATGAAGGCCGGAAATCCGCATGCCGCATTGTCGAGCACGCTCCACGCATTCCGGCACTTGTTCGTGCCAGATGCCATGCTTCGACTGAGGGCCCCCCGTGTTCGTCTTTCGGCTATGGCCATGCCCAAAGCCTGGATTGATGCGGAGCGTCACGTCGGCGGCTGGCACGATCTGCCCCAGTTGTTCGATCATGTCGGGCGATCCGAGATTGCAATGCAGCCCGTAACGACGGACGACCTCCAACGCATCTCGATCAAAGAGGTCCGCCGTGAAGACGAGCGGAGAAGGATCGCCGGTGAGTGGATAACCGGCTTCCCGCGCGGAGGACCTCCCCGGCGCTCACCGCATCAAGCAGAACACCCTGTTGCCGCATTCTGCCCAGAATCGTGAGATTGGAATTGGCCTTCTGTGCATAGCGGATCACATCAAACGCGCGCAGCTGCTCGATCTGCTGGTCAATGATCGAGGCATCGTAGATGTACGTTGGCGTACCGAATTCCTCGGCCAGCCGCGCGATCGATACGCCCGCGATCGACTCCCTGGTGTGGTGGGACATCACGTGGTCGTCCCCGTCAGCGGGTCCGCCACCCGCGCATAAATTCCGGCTGCGGAACTAGTGTCGGCAATGACGTCGACGAGCTCTCCGATAGCCACCGACGATGCGGGCAGGAAGGTTGGTGTGTAGCGGCAGGAGGTGCCGCAGAGGATCGCTGCCGACTGGCTGCCGGTCGGAGCGAGCCGCGATTCGACCAGTAGTTGCAGGCGACTCCCTTGCAGCGAAGCAAAGTAGGCGTTCCGTAGTTCTTGTTCCACTTCGGTTAGCGCTGACACGCGGGCTCGCTTTTCCGCCTTGCTCAACGTGTCGCCGAACGTGTCGGCCGGAGTGCCCCGGCGGCCACTGAAGGGAAAGATGTGCATTTTGGAGAATCCGCAGCGTCGCGCGACCTGACATGTCGCCTCGAAATCTTGTTCGGTTTCTCCAGGAAAGCCCACAATCACATCGGTCGTCAACGAAGGCCGCTCCAGCCGCTCGCGAATTAAATCGCAGCGGTCAATAAATCGTTGCGTCCCCCAACGACGATTCATGCGACGCAGGATGCGGTCCGAGCCACTTTGCAGACAGACATGCAGATGGGGGCATACCCGTTGGGGATGTTCCGCCATGACCTCGATCAATTCGCGCGTCACCTCGGTGGCCTCGATGCTCGACAGCCGCAAGCGAAAGTCGCCCGTGAGGCGGGCAATCTCCCCGACGAGGTGAGACAAGCGAACCCAATCCGATTTGGGCTTGTTCCGATTGCCATCCACGCCGTAATGGCCCAGATGAACACCCGTCAAGACAATCTCGCGATAGCCGTGATCGATCAGGCGACGCACCTCGTCGAGGATCGCTCCCCGCGGGCGACTGATCATGTGCGGGCGAACCTGTGGGATGATGCAA
This sequence comes from uncultured Planctomycetaceae bacterium, assembly GCA_963700865.1. Classification (GTDB taxonomy): domain Bacteria; phylum Planctomycetota; class Planctomycetia; order Pirellulales; family Pirellulaceae; genus CAVOGJ01. The sequence continues at coordinate 348,827 of CAVOZC010000002.1, forward strand.
TAGCTGCAACGTAGGAGACAGCCATCCTGCACCTTAACGTAAGCCCGCTGTCGATCGCCGAATCGCGAAATGCCGTCGGGAATATCCACGACACCAAACCGCCCCAGCAGGTCCGGAAGTTCGCGTTTATCGGTAATTACCTCCGCGACTTGAGGCATGGCGGCCAGCCGCTCTGGTTCGCGGGTGGCATAGCAGCCCATCACAATCAAACGGGCGGCGGGGTTTTCCCGAGCCATCCGGCGAATGATCTGGCGGCTCTTCGCGTCTCCCTCCGCGGTCACGGTGCAGGTGTTGATGACGCACAGATCGGCCGCTTGTCCCTCCGCCGCGTCCTGATAGCCAATCTGGTGGAGACCTTCACGGACATATTCCGTCTCGTATTGATTGACTTTGCAGCCGAGGGTGTGGGTGCGAATAAGCGGAGCCATCAGGGATTCACAACGGTTAGAGACCAAGAGGATAAGGCCGCGACGGCGCACCGCCGCGAAGAGCAGCCAGCCCTGAATATACGGGCCGATGGCCGGCTGACCCAGGGCGCGGCTCCCCCCGGGAATTCCCCCTGCCCTCGCCGCCACGTTTCAAATTTCCACTCAAGAGGCCTTCCCACTGACGGGGCCGCGTTTCACCGGACCGAGTCTCGAGACGAACGGCCCAGGGATGTCCGAGGGGCCCAGGGGTTTCGGACTGGCTTAGCGATGTCGGGGGGCAGCGGGCCGTTGAGCCGTTGAGCTGGGGTGATGGCCCCCCAAGCAGATGTGACGGGTTATGGAGCGGGGGGCAGGCACCATTTCTCACGCCACCACCTCGCTCGGCCCCGGGGATCGTTGGGGGGTTTGGGGGGCGGCGGGCCGTTGAGCCGTTGAGCTGGGGTGATGGCCCCCCAAGCAGATGTGACGGGTTATGGAGCGGGGGGCAGGCACCATTTCTCACGCCACCACCTCGCTCGGCCCCGGGATCGTCGGGGGGTTTGGGGGGCGGCGAGCCGTTGAGCCGTTGAGCTGGGGTGATGGCCCCCCAAGCAGATGTGACGGGTTATGGAGCGGGGGGCAGGCACCATTTCTCACGCCACCGCACCTCGCCCGGCCCAGGGGATCGTTGGGGGGTTTGGGGGGCGGCGGGCCGTTGAGCCGTTGAGCTGGGGTGATGGCCCCCCAAGCAGATGTGACGGGTTATGGAGCGGGGGGCAGGCACCATTTCTCACGCCACCGCACCTCGCTCGGCCCCGGGGATCGTTGGGGGGTTTGGGGGGCGGCGGGCCGTTGAGCCGTTGAGCTGGGGTGATGGCCCCCCAAGCAGATGTGACGGGTTATGGAGCGGGGGGCAGGCACCATTTCTCACGCCACCGCACCTCGCCCGGCCCAGGGGATCGTTGGGGGGTTTGGGGGGCGGCGGGCCGTTGAGCCGTTGAGCTGGGGTGATGGCCCCCCAAGCAGATGTGACGGGTTATGGAGCGGGGGGCAGGCACCATTTCTCACGCCACCACCTCGCTCGGCCCAGGGGATCGTTGGGGGGTTTGGGGGGCAGCGGGCCGTTGAGCCGTTGAGCTGGGGTGATGGCCCCCCAAGCAGATGTGACGGGTTATGGAGCGGGGGGCAGGCACCATTTCTCACGCCACCACCTCGCTCGGCCCCGGGATCGTCGGGGGGTTTGGGGGGCAGCGGGCCGTTGAGCCGTTGAGCTGGGGTGATGGCCCCCCAAGCAGATGTGACGGGTTATGGAGCGGGGGGCAGGCACCATTTCTCACGCCACCGCACCTCGCCCGGCCCAGGGGATCGTTGGGGGGTTTGGGGGGCAGCGAGCCGTTGAGCCGTTGAGCTGGGGTGATGGCCCCCCAAGCAGATGTGACGGGTTATGGAGCGGGGGGCAGGCACCATTTCTCACGCCACCACCTCGCTCGGCCCCCCGCACCCCCCACCACGCCACCGCACCTCGCCCGGCCCAGGGGATCGTTGGGGGGTTTGGGGGGCGGCGAGCCGTTGAGCCGTTGAGCTGGGATGATGGCCCCCCAAGCAGATGTGACGGGTTATGGAGCGGGGGGCAGGCACCATTTCTCACGCCACCACCTCGCTCGGCCCACCGCACCGCACGACGCCACCGCACCCCACGACGCCACCGCACCCCACCACGCCACCGCACCCCACCACGCCACCGCACCGCACCACGCCACCGCACCCCACCACGCCACCGCACCCCACCACGCCACTCGCCCCACCGCTTGCAACGCCCCCCCCATGTGGGGTGCTCAGGCGAGCCCGACCCCCGACTGCCCGGAGGGCTCGGAATACCGGGTTGCGGATTTGACTGTCCGCCAGCGTGACGTAGGCTTTCCCTGAGGGAGCAAGAAACTCGATCGGTGGGACGACGACGCACCTCCCAAGGCCTTGGCGGACCTTATTGAAAATAGGAATTATCATGCAACTCCGTCGCTGGACATCTCGAATCAGGCATTTTCTCGGCGACTCGGCCGGTCCGACGGCGGTCGAGTACGCCGTTATGCTGGGTCTGATCCTCCTGGCGGCGATCGCGTCGATTTCGGTCGTTGGCGGAGGAAGTGGCAATCTTTGGGAAAGTAATTCGACGCAGATCGATACGGCGGTCAACGGCAGTTAGGACGCCGCGGGCTTGCTTCCCGTTCCGTCGCCTGCTCACGGTTGATTGTCTCAGCGGCTGACTGCTCGAAAGGATTGCCCAATCAGCGAATCCGCGCGTCCCCGGGAAATTCTCCAAGAATCCGCGGCGACCGGAGCAATCGCGGCGACCGGAGCAATCGCGCGACGCAAGCAACCGTGTTGGCTAGGCGGCTTGCCGATTCAGGGGCTCTAATTGGCTCGGTCGGAGTACGGCAATCAGCGAATGGTCTGGCGCGAAGAGCTTGATCTGGTCTTCCTCCACGAACCACACGGCTTCGAATTCGCCATGCCGAAATCGGTGGCCACAGTAAGCGCCATGGCGAATGAGGAGCGTCTCACGAAGACCCACGTCAGGGGTGGCTCCGTGTCGTTGCAATTCCGAAATCACGAATCGTCGAATCTGGTCCGGGAGATGCGTCATCGGGTAAGTTGCTTCCTAATGCGTGCGAGAGACAGTCCACGTTATCCGCACGTTAGATCGGATCGGCGCATCACTTGACTTGCTGTCACTTGCCCCCGTCCGTTTGTCTGGCATATCTTAACCATGCCGGAGAGTCACCGTTGGGATCGGAGGAATCGCGGCAACCGTCACGGTTTACCAATATCCGCGGGCCTGAGCTGGTATGCGGGCAGCGGTCCGCGGTATCCCGATTGGCTCGGTGGTATCTCAGGGGAGGGTCGGTGCGTCAGAAACACCATCGCTGGAAGATCGCGCTGCTGGGGTGCGGGCTGTTATTGCCAACCTGCGTGACCTACGTCTACTTTTTTTTGCTGGCCGACAGCGACGCACCGTTGCAGCGGCTTGGAATGGGTTTGGGGAAAGTCGGGCAATTCGCGTTGCCCCTGATCTGGTATGTTGTCGGCAGACCTACCTCTTGGTCCGCGACGGCCGAATTTCGGCGGACGCTCTGGTGGGGAGCGGCCGCGGCCGCGGCAGTGTTTGCCACCATGTTCGCGTTGTATCACGGTTGGCTGCAACAGACGGCCGTTTTTGACGGGGCCAGGCAAGCGATCGTGCAAAAAGTCATGGACCTTGGCTTCGCAACGCCGCTGGCCTTTCTGGGGTTGGGCACCTTTTATGTCGTGCTGCATTCCTTTCTGGAAGAGTATTATTGGCGGTGGTTTGTCTTTCGAGGCCTTGCTGAACAGATGACTTGGGGCTGGGCCGTCGTCATTTCGAGCGTTGGCTTCATGGCCCATCATGTCCTGGTCTTGGCCAGCTACTTTGGTTGGCTGTCGTTGGCGACCTGGTTCTTCTCAGCATGCGTGGCCGTGGGTGGTGCCTTCTGGGCCTGGTTGTACCATCGGGGCGGTTCGCTGCGGGCTCCCTGGCTGAGCCATGCCATTGTCGACGCGGCCATTTTCCTCATCGGTTATCAAATGCTGCAAGGTGCATAATGGCCAAGTCCAAGGTGGCGGAGCCGGGCAGGGAAGCGACCATGCCGGGACAGCATGTGGTGATTCTGGCGTCGGCCGGGAGCGGCAAGACGCATCAATTGAGCAGTCGCTATCTCCGCCTGATTCAGCGAGGACAGCCCCTAGACCGCATCCTGGCCACGACCTTTACTCGCAAGGCCGCCGGTGAAATCCTCGATCGCGTGCTGCTGCGGTTGGCCAAATCGGTCGTCAGCGAGCCCGACCGACACCAGCTGTGTGAAGATCTGGCACAAGACGTCGCGGTCGAGAAGTTGCGGGAACTGCTGGTCGAACTGACACGCAACCTGCATCGCATCCGCATTTCGACACTAGACGCCTATTTCGGTCAAGTGGCCCGGACCTTCGGCTTGGAACTTGGACTACCCGCGGATTGGACCATTCTGGACGCGCACGATGACCAGCGGGTACGGCGGCAAGCCATCACGGAACTCCTCTCGCATCAATCAGAGCGAGCCCGCCAACTGATGCACCTGCTAACGAAGGGGGACGCCCAGCGCGCCGTGACCAGCATGCTCCTCGAAACCGTCAACGAGGTTTACGAGCTGTACCAGGAATCAAGTGTCGACGGCCATGCGGCCTGGAAGTGGATTCCGGAGAGGCCGCTGCTGACTGCAGCCCAACAAGCGGCCGCCCTGCGGGCTTTTGCCGCGGTCGTCTTACCCAAGGATAGTCTTCAAAAACCTCATCAAGCCGCGCTCGTATCCGCCGAAGCGGGGGACTGGGAAGGCTTTGCTTCCAAAGGACTTGCCAAGGCGTTGCTTCATGAGGGGACCTACTATAAATGGAAAATTTCGGACGAACTGAAGGCCGTCTACCAGCCGTTCCTCGATATGGCCCGCGCCGAAGCCGTGAACCGGCTGGTGCGACAAACCAGAGGCGCATGCGAGCTGGCTGGCGTCTTTGGCGAAATCTATGATCCGCTGAAAATTGATGAGGGTGCGATCCTCTTTAACGACGTGCCTCAGTACTTGAGCCGGCTCGCCGAGCGTCCCCCGCCGCGGCAAATGGCCTATCGTATGGACTCGCAAATCGACCATCTGCTGTTGGATGAGTTTCAGGATACTTCGGTGTCCCAGTGGGAAACGCTGCTTCCCCTCGCCAAACGGATTACGTTGTACCAGGATCAGTCGCATTCATTTTTTTGCGTCGGGGATACAAAGCAGGCCATCTACGGTTGGCGCGGAGGTCAGGCCGACATCCTCGAGAACATGGACCGCCAGCTTCCGCACATCACGGTGGACCAGCTCAATGACAGTCGCCGCTCGTCGCCCGTCATCATTGCGGCCGTCAATCAAGTGTTTGAAAATCGGCTGCAACATTCCAATCTGGGACCGTACCAACAGGGATTTGAAAGCTGGGTGTTTCCGCATCACACGACAACCCGCGACACTTCCGGATATGTTTGTCTGGAAGTGGCTGACGCCGACGAAGACGATGTCAGTGGTCCTCTCGCCCATGCGGCGCGGAGGGTGCGGGAGCTTTACGAGCGAGCTCCCGGGCATAGCATTGGCGTGCTCGTTCGACGCAATCAAACGGTCGGCGAACTGATCTATCAGCTCCGCGAGCAGCAGGTGCCGGCAAGCGAAGAAGGCGGAAATCCGCTCACCGATTCGGCTGCCGTGCAGCAGCTGCTGGCGCTGCTGCATTTTGTCGATCATCCGTGCGACTCGCTGGCTCGATTCCATTTTGCCTCGGGCCCGTTGGGGCCGGCGCTATCCCTCTCACCGCTTGCACAAGCGGAACCCGCCCGCACGATCACGGAATTCGTTCGTGACATCCGGCGTGAACTGCTTGACAGGGGATACGGGCCTTGCGTTGCGGAGTGGGCTCGTTCGTTAACCTCCTCCTGCTCGTCGCGAGAGCTGTTGCGCATGTCTCAACTGGTCGACATGGCTTACGACTACCAGTCGCGGGCCACGTTACGGACGAGTGACTTTGTGCGCTACGTCCAGACGCAACGAGTCGCCGACCCGAGTACCGCATCAGTTCGCGTCATGACAATTCACCAATCCAAGGGCCTGGAGTTCGACACGGTTGTGTTGACCGCCTTGGAGCAGACCATGGTGAAGCCGAGAAAATTCGCGGTGCAACGCTGCCCCGAGACCTTTCGGCCTTGGCGAATTTGTCGGTACGCGGGCGAGTCGACCCAATCCCTGCTTCCGGCGGAAATGCGGGCGGTGTATGACGAAGATGTGCGGCGCAACACGCATGAATATTTATGCAGCCTGTATGTCGCGATGACGAGGGCCAAACGCGCCTTGTACATGATTGTGGCACCCGACTCGGCAAAAAGCGATCGACGAACCACGGCCGGATTGCTCAGGGCGACGCTCGCTGCGGGGACGCAGGCCAAGGCCGGCACGATCATGTTCGCGGCCGGCGAGCGGGAATGGTACGAGCCGGAAGGGACCGCCGAGGCCCTGGGGAGCGCGCCCGCGACGCACGCTACCCGCCGGCCGCGGCGCCTCCGCTTGAAAGACCCCGCGGCGGACTCGCCAACCGCCCGGCCGACCGTGCTCCCCTCCCCTGCCTCGCACGGGTCGCCCGGTCCGATCGCGCTCTTTTCCTCTCGGCGGCAAGAGGCTCTCCATTTTGGCAGCCTTGTGCATACCTGGCTGGAACATATTGAGTGGCTGGCCGCCCCTCTCACGAGCGAGCGGTTGCGCGAAATCGCCCGCCACCGCGGCTTTTCGCGGGTTGACCTGGAGAAGGCGGTGCCTGAGTTCCTGGGGATGCTGGCTAGGCCCGCCGTTGGTGGATTGCTGGAGGAAGCCGAGTACCTGCGAGATTTTCACGAATGGTTCGCCCCACACGTTCCCGCCGACGGAAGGTCCTCCCTACCGGTTGGGGTTCGGCTCGAGGTCCGCAACGAACAACGAATCGTTTATCGAAGCCAGGGACAGGTGATGACGGGGAGCATCGATCGACTCGTATTGGGTTATAAGAACGGGTCGGTCGTGGCGGCTGATATCCTGGATTGGAAAACCGATCCGGTGGCCGATGAGACGGAGCGGTTGGCTCAAGCCACGACGTATGCCGGACAACTCGCCGCTTACCGATCGGCCATCCGTTCCATGTTTGATGTGCCGGACGCCCGCATCCGAACTCGGCTGGTCTTTCTGAGGGCGGGCGCTGTCGAGTCGATCGGTCCGCCAGTTGACGCCCGTTAGCGTGATCGGTCGGCCCGGTTGTGCGTCCGATCGTCCGGTGGGTCAATCGTAGTCCTGTTCCGGTTCCGCCCACACAATGGCGTTGCCTTCTTCGTCGATATCGACGTGGATAACATTCGATCGGCAGCACACGGGACAGTCCTCCACATAGGTCTGCTGGGTTCCCTGGGACACATCGATGGGAATCACGATCTCTTCACCACATGCGTCACAGATGTAGCGGCCATCTGTCGCGGAACTGCGATACGGATTGAGCGTGGTGCAATCGAGAAAGACGTAGGGAGACTCGGCGATACGTCGAAAACCAAGCTGTTTCCACTCTTCCATCCGCAAGTCGAGTGACTCCTCGATCGCGACGGCCAAGCCACCCGGACAGAAGAGGACGACGCCGGTTTGCAGCAGTTGCAGCCGCAAGGTCGTTTGGTCGAATGCCGCTTGCGTTTGGATATCCTCGACCAATAGCAGATTGTCCCAGCTGGGTGCGATGTGATCGAATTCCTCGCGCGGTTCGCCCTGCTCGTCAAATAGAATCGTGTGTATGTCCGAGAGAAGGGCGGAAGCCGAATCGCACACCAGCAGCAAGGGCTGACCTTGATTGATGGCCGTCGTTGTGTTCACGAGCAAGAGGTCGACGGTGCCCACCACGTTCTCGTCCAAATCGCGGGCACTTCCCTTGATCGTGTGCACGTAATCATTGGGAGTGGTCCAAGGGGCGAGTCTCGCGGTGAGCGAGAACTCGACCGTACCATCAAATTCGTTCCCTGCCATGTGATGACTCACTCGGGCTGCAACCATGGGTGACCAGACCGCGACGGTCCCGATATCTTTATTCCAGGTCGACTGCCGAGCAATAGGCCGGTACGTCGACATCCCATTGACTCTTGCGCAGGGCCTTGGCCAGCGACTGAGAAGACGGTTCTTCTCCATGAGTCAGGAAGGTTCGCCGAGGCTGACGATGGATCGCCGTGGCCCAGCGCAACAGGGCATCCCGATCGGCGTGGCCCGAGAAGCCGAAAATCCGCGCAACGTTGGCCTTGACGGAATGCTCCTGCCCATGAATTCGGACGAACGGTTTGCCGTCCAGAATGAGCCGGCCCAAGGTGCCTTGCCCCTGGTAGCCGACAAAAAGGAGCGTATTGAGCGGATTGGAGATGTTGTTTTTAAGATGGTGCTTGATGCGACCCGCCGTACACATGCCCGATGTCGACATGATGATGGCGGGTCCATCAACCCGATTGATCGATTTCGATTCTTCCGTGGTGCGCACCATATGCAGTCCCGGAAATCGCAAGGGAGGAATGCCCGAACTGATTCTTTGCCATGTTGCTTCGTCGTAAGCATCTCGATGATTCCGAAATATCTCAGTCACATCGACCGCCATGGGGCTATCGAGAAAAATCGGCACATCGGGCAATCGCCGGGCATGCACCAGGCCGCTGAGGTGATACATCAGTTCCTGAGCCCGCTCGACAGCGAACGTGGGAATAATCACCTTGCCGCCGCGCTTCAGCGTGGCAGCACAAATGTCATGCAACTGGGTCTCGACATCACCCGCGTCCGCGTGATTTCGATCTCCGTAGGTTGATTCCATAATAAGATAGTCGGCAACTTCGACAGGCTGCGGATCGCGAATCAGCGGTTTGCCCCATTGCCCAATGTCGCCGGAAAAAACGAGCTGGCGTGTTTCGCCCGTTGAGGTCCGCACGCTCAGTCGCAGGGTGGCCGAGCCGAGAATGTGGCCTGCCTCCTGGAAGATCACCGAGACTCCCTCAAGCAAGTCAATCGGTGTGTTGTAAGGAACGCCGTCGAGCAACCTCACGGCAGCAATCGCGTCCTGGTCGTCATAGAGAGGCTCGTACGGATGCGGGCTGACATGCCCCTGCTTTTTATGCCTTTTCTGCTTGTATTTAACATCTTCCATTTGAATATGCGCCGCGTCCTTGAGCATGATCTCCGTCAGATCGACGGTCGGAAGCGTGGCGACGATACGTCCCTTAAAGCCTTGCCGTACCAGCCGCGGTAGCAATCCCACGTGGTCGATATGCGCATGGGTGATAATGACCAGATCGATGCTCGATGCTTCCAAGGGGCAGTTGTCCCAATTGCGGTGCTCGAACTCGCGCTCTTGAAACATGCCGCAGTCGATGAGGATCCGCCGCCCACTGATTTCGAGGCAATAGCGCGAGCCCGTGACCTGCCGATTGGCTCCCAGGAAATGCAGCTTCACGTGGTTTCTCTCCCGTATGGACTTATCCGCGACAAACAGGCACGATAGTCTATGTGATCACGCTCACAGCTCACAGGTCGGACTGGGGCCCGCATCCCCGCGACGGTCGGGCAGGGAAGTTTACCCTTGCTTGCTACCCAGTCGCTACCGTCGGTGGTCCGGATTTTCAGTCAGCTCCCCGGACAGCAAGCGGACGTTCCCATCATGTTGCCCGATTCGTTACTCTCTGGTCGCTTGCCGCTGCCTTTGCTGGTGACAGGACTCACGGGCGTCGCGGGATTCAACGCCTTCGCCTACTTTCGGCGACAATTTCCTCACCGGGTGTTTGCCATCCGACAGGAGAATAATTGGCCTTTGAGCGGCCCGGGTGTCTTGCCTTGTGATGCGGAGGATCGGCAGAGGCTGGAACAACTCTTCGACGAGCATCGTTTTGCGTCCGTGCTGAATTGCGCGGGAAACTGCGCGCTCAAATCGTGCGAGCTTGACCCCGAGATGGCTTTCCGGATCAATCTGCAGGGCGTTCGTAACCTCTTGGACGTGGTCCACGACCGGCCGGTGCGGTTTGTGCACGTATCGATCGATCTCGTATTTTCCGGCAGAGGGCAGGGGGGGCATCTGGAGCAAGATTGGACCGACCCGGTAACCGTCTATGGCAAGTCCATGGCGGCGGCGGAGCATCTGGTGCAGTTGGCGTGCCCCGCTGCGTGTCTACTCAGAATTTCCCTCCCGATGGGCGTCAGTTACAGCGGACACGCCGGAGCCATCGATTGGATACAGTCTCGATTCAAGGCGGACAAACCCGCGACCTTGTATTACGACGAGATTCGCACGCCGACCTATACGGATTGCCTGAATCGTGTTTTTCATTGTGCGTTGCAGAGTGATTGGGCTGGCCTGTTTCATGCCGGCGGACATCGACGATTGAGCCTGTACCAGATCGCACAAATTATTAACCGCCTGGGCGGCTACGATCCGGACCTGTTGATCGGCTGCTATCGTCGTGAAGCCGGTCCGTTACCTCCCCGCGCCGGCAACGTGACGCTCGATTCGGCCAAGCTGGAGGACTGCCTAGGGCATCCCCCATTCGATCCCTGGCCCTTTCATGAGCATCATGTTCCCGTGGATCGCCGTTGGCATTACGAACGCCCCGCGCACGAGTCAGGATCGCCGACGTTTCTCGCCCAGATGCTGTATCATCATCCGGCACAGCTCTCCTGGCTGTCCGCGGCATGGCCGCGGTCGTGACTCCTGATCTCTCTTGAAATTTCGTCCAGCATTCTTTCATGCAAGCGTCCTCTTATGCATCCACTGCTCGTCGGTCTGGCCACCTATAATGAACGTGAGAACCTGCCACGGCTGACCGAGTCGCTCTTTCGCGTTCAGCCGCGGTGCGACCTGCTCATTGTCGATGACCATTCGCCCGACGGCACAGGAGCCTGGTGCGACGAGGTGGCAAAAAGAGACTCCCGTGTGCATGTGATCCATCGGCCTGGGAAAGCCGGATTGGGAACGGCCACGCTCGAGATCATCCGCTACGCGGTCGAGCACGAATACCACTGGCTGATCACGCTCGACGCTGATCTGAGCCACGATCCGGTCGACATCGAGCGCATGCTGACGGCGATTCAGAGCCATCCGGACCTGGATGTCGTGGTCGGGTCCCGTTACGTGGTCGGTGGACGCATCGTCGGTTGGCCGTGGCATCGGCGACTGATCAGCCGCCTGGTCAACTGGACGGCACACTGGGGATTGGGGCTGCCCGTTCGCGACTGTAGCGGTGCGTTTCGCTGTTATCGGGTTGCCGCCTTGGCCAACGTCAACTGGTGTACCTTGCGTTCTCGGGGGTATTCGATCTACGAAGAGACGCTGGTCGAACTTCACCGCCGCGGCGCCCGGATGGTGGAAACGCCGATTACGTTTTCCGATCGCGCGCACGGCGCGACGAAGGCCGGCCTGAGGGAAATGATAACGTCGGCGTGGCAACTACTGCGGCTGCTGATGAGCCGCCTGGTGGGATAGGCATCTTGCCTGTCATTTGCAGGGTCGTGGTAGTCGCCAGACCTTGCAGATGGCGGTAGCCCGAATCGACCGAGCAGACCGCCTGAGCGGTAAATCCGTTCTGATCGGCCGGAACCTGTTCCGTGGGCATGGCTCGCAGGCCGGCGATTTCCACGGCGGACCATGTCATGTGCTACGTTTTCCGAGCGGCATTCCCGGCCGCTCGGTCCGCGCCCCGCGGAGCCGCCTGCCCCATCTCCCTCCGCGACAAGACAATTACGATGCAAGAACAGACTCGACTGCGTTGGCTCGTGTGGATTTTCGCAGCCACGATTTTTGTGAGTGCCTTTCTGGTCTTTCAGGTCCAGCCGATCATCAGCAAGACGATTTTGCCGTGGTTTGGGGGCAGCCCGGCGGTCTGGACGACTTGCATGCTGTTCTTCCAAGTCGTGTTGTTCGCCGGCTACACTTACGCCCACCTCCTCAATAAACTGCCACCGCGGTGGCAATTGGTCGTACATATCGGCATGTTGGCAGGAGCCCTGCTGCTCTTGCCGATCACGCCGAGCGGTGCCTGGAAGCCGCAACCGGACGCCGAGCCGACTTGGCGGATCCTTCTACTCCTGGCCGCCAACGTGGGTCTGCCTTACTTTTTGCTGTCTGCCACGGGGCCGCTGGTTCAAGCCTGGTTTGCCCGCACGTGCGGCGGTCGGTCGCCCTACCGGTTGTACGCTTTGTCGAATATCGGGTCCCTGGCTGCCCTTTTGAGTTACCCGTTCCTGGTCGAACCGGCCATGAATACCCGCTTGCAGGGAAGTCTTTGGTCAATCGGGTTTGGCCTGTTCGCACTGCTTTGCGCCAGCTGCGCTTTTCGCATGCTCCGCAATGGCAAGCGTGCCTTACGCGAAGCGGCTGCCGAGGGGCAAACGTGCGAAGCCGACCCGACGGATGTGGCTCCCACATGGGGTCAGCGGTTGTCGTGGTTGCTACTGCCCGCGTTCGCTTCGATCATGCTACTGGCCACGACAAATCATGTTTGTCAGGACGTGGCGGTGATTCCCTTCTTATGGATCCTGCCGCTCAGCCTGTACCTCGCCACGTTCATTATTTGCTTTGATAGCGAGGGCTGGTATTGGCGAAGCGCGTATGGTTTGGGAACGATGCTGACGGTAGTTGGGGTGAGCCTCATGATGCTGACCGGTCTGTACCCGCCGCTGTTTCTCGAAGTCGGGATTTACTTCGCGGCCATGTTCTTCGTGTGCATGCTCTGCCACGGTGAGTTGGTGCGGCGGAAGCCGACGCCTCAATATTTGACCAGTTTCTATCTGATGAGTTCTGCCGGTGGCGCCGTGGGCGGGCTGTTCGTCGCGGTGGTGTGCCCGGCCATTTTTTATAACTACTTCGAGCTAAATCTGGGGCTGTTGATCGGATTCCTCTTCGGGGCGGTCGTGTACTTCGGCAGTCTTGCCCCCGCGGACGTCGGGCGGATGTCGAAGTGGCGAATCGCCACGGCCGGTTTGGTTTTTCTGGCGTTGCTCGGCGTGATCCGCGCCCAATTGGGAGCGGCCCCCATGGGACACATGGCGATTGCCCGTAATTTTTATGGCGTCATCACGGTGGACGAACGCCATACCGACGATTCGCAGCGGCGGGGGCGTGTCATGGTGCATGGGCGGATCGTGCATGGTTTTCAGTATGCGGCGCCCGAAAAGCGACATGTGGCCACCAAGTACTTCGCTCCGGAAAGCGGCATCGGTACGACTCTGACGCGTTTCCCACGTACAGGACCCCTGCGAGTCGGCGTCATCGGACTGGGCGTGGGCACCATTGCCACCTACGGCAAACCAGGAGATTACTACCGGTTTTATGAAATCAATCCGATCGTGATTGATATGGCCAAGAAATACTTCACATACCTGGACGATTGTCAGGCCAAGGTCGACGTCGTCCTCGGCGATGGCCGCTTGTCGCTCGAGAGTGAACCTGATCAGCACTTCGATGTGCTCATTCTGGATGCGTTCAGTGGCGATGGCGTCCCCACGCACCTGCTGACGCAGGAAGCCATCGATATCTATCTGCGGCACCTCAATCCGGGGGGCGTCCTGGCCGCAAACATCAGCAATCGGCGAGTCGATTTGCGGGGGGTCTTTACTCGCCTGGCCGAGTACGCTGATCTGCAACCCATCGAGATTATTGCCGAGGCGAGTGGTGAGGAGGGACTTTCCAGTTCGCACTGGATGCTCGGCACCCGCAACCAGCAATTCATCAGCGACGATGTGGTGCAGGCCGCCGCGGTGGGGATGCAAGGACGGTATGCCCACATTCCCCTCTGGACTGACGAATACACGAATTTGCTGCAGGTGCTCAAGTAACGTGAACGTGGCAGAGTGGTCTCGGGACCGACTGTGGCAAGATGCCCCAGCCACGTTTTGGAGTGCGGCGATGCTACGCCGCTCTGGCCGGCATGTGATCCGCATGTTGACCAGTCTTGGCGGCTGTGAGCCTGTCTCGTCCTCGGCGCGGACGGACTGTGGCAAGATGCCCCAGCCACGTTTTGGAGTGCGGCGATGCTACGCCGCTCTGGCCGGCATGTGATCCGCATGTTGACCAGTCTTGGCGGCTGTGAGCCTGTCTCGTCCTCGGCGCGGACGGACTGTGGCAGGATGCCCCAGCCACGTTTTGGAGTGCGGCGATGCTACGCCGCTTTGGCCGGCATGTGATCCGCATGTTGACCAGTCTTGGGGGCTGTGAGCCTGTCTCGTCCTCGGCACGGACGGACTGTGGCAAGATGCCCCAGCCACGTTTTCGCGGCCGCAGTCCCTGATCGGTGCTCCGCAAAACACCGCCCTTTCGGCCAAGTTTGACAGCCGAGGGACCACTATGCCAAAGTAACGTTCGTCGATGGCCATGCCATCATCCTGCGAATCAGCTTGGCGATGGGAGGGGGGAAACATGCCACGGAGTGACCGTGCGACGGGTGGTGGATTGTGGTGGGCGTGGCTGACGATATGCCTGTGCCCGTTGCCAGTCGCCTGGGGACAGACGAATGACTCCCCCGCAACGTGGCAATCGCGACTCGATGCCGGCGAATACGCGATCGCTCTCCGCGAAATCAGGCAATTGCCAACTTCCGCGGAGCGGGACCAGGCACTGGCCACCGTGGCAGCGCATCAAGCTTCGCGGGGAGCCGCGGAGGCGGCCACGCGAACCGTCCTCGAGATCCGTTCCGACCTGCTGCAGTTCCAGACGCTCAACCAGTTCCGCCCGTTTGTGGGAGGCAATGTTCCCGTGCTTGGTGGGAACGGACCATTCGCCGGGAATGGATTCAATAACGGTTTCGGAAACGCGCTGAACGGCGTGGGGAATCCGTTCGGCCCCGGCATGGTGGATGGCGCGGGCAACACGGGAGGGGGTGTGCAGGCGGACTTCGACACATTGATCGAGTTGATCACGCGGACGGTGTCACCGGAATCGTGGGAAGACGTCGGCGGCGCGGGGACGATCGCCGAATTTCCCACGGGCGTGCTGATTGATGCGGCCGGTTGGATGCGTGAGATTCCCGCAGGGGAACTCGCAAGCCGGGCCGTCGCTCCACTGCCGAGCGACCCGGAGCTGATTCATATTTCGTTGCCACGCTTGGAGGCTGCCTTGCTTGCGCAACGCGCATTGGGGCTACCTCCGAGCGATTCGATGCGGCGATTGGATGGCTTGGCGAAGATCGATTACGTCCTGGTGGATCCGTCCGCTCACGATGTGCTGCTGGTGGGACCCCGCGCGACGGATGCGGCGGCGACTTCCGCCGGTCGCTTGAGCGATTTGTGCGTCGCCTTGCAGAACGCCTGGCAGGGTGATGGCCGCATGGTCTGTTCGATCACACCGCGGCAGCAAAACCTCGCGGCAACGCAGGCTTTTCTGACCGTATCCGCCGCGACGCCGCTGAAGCCAGGACGCCGCAGGGAATGGCTGAACCAGTTGCGGGACAAGCTGGGCAGACAGGACATTGAATTCTCCGGCGTGCCGACCGATTCGCACACGGCCCAAGTGCTTGTCGCCGCCGATTACCATATGAAGCTTGTGGGCATGGGCCTCCGCCCGGCCGTGGCGGGTGTCGAGAGTTATCTGGATACGGTCGAACCGGACGCGGATGGAACTCTGCCGGCGATGGACGTTCTCCGCTGGTGGTTCACGCTCAGCGCCGAGCCGGTGATCACCAACTCGGCCCGTACCGCTTTCCGACTTCCGACCGCTGCGGTGCGCGTGCAGAGTGAAAACGAGATGCTTGCGGATCGCGGCATCCGCGTCCACACGGGCGCGTCCGAGCCGCTCAACCGGCGATTTGCTACCAGCTTCAGCGAGCATTTTTCCGAACTGGAAGCTACCTATCCTATTTATCACGACCTGCATGCCATCTTTGATTTGGCGATCGTGGCTGCCGTGCTCCGCGACGAGGCGGTATTGGAGAGGATCGAATGGCAGCCCACGCTGCTGGCGTCGCTGGACCCCTATGTGGTGCCGCGTTATCAGACGCCGCGGGAGGTGGAATCGGTCATCAACCATCGCCTACTAAACAAGACGACAATTATCGCGGGCATCAGCGGGGGCGTCGATTTGGCGCCGCGACGAGATCTCGAGCGTCCACGGATTCGCCCGGGCGAATATGACCTGGATCGCGTGGGCCAGGAAGGCCGGCCGCGAGAGGATCGGCACGCCTCGTCGAAGGCAACGGTGCATTGGCATTGGTAAGGCAAGTTGGCCTGGTTGCAAAAAACGACTGCCAAAGTCGCTACGAATCTTTCTCGACTGTCGAATAGCGTTTGCCACACAGTTCGCATTGACTGGAGGGGATCACATCCTGCACGACTCGCCACACATGGTCGCAGTCGCCAGGCGGACGAACCCGTGCCAGCCCGCAGTGCAGGCAGACATCATCGGGCAGCGCGGATAGAGGGTGTCCGTATTCGTGTTGGCACCCATTATTCAATCGCTCGCCTTCTTCTTGCTTGCGCCGTTTTCGTCGTTCGGTGTATTCCTTGGCGAGTTGATCCAGTTCGTGGTTGCTGCGGGCGTCGGAAAACACGGTCCAAAATGACTTGAGGACCAGAAAGACGCAATACAGCAGGATCAGTGCCAGCAGGGCGGCGCCGAGATAGGCGAAGAAGGTACCGCGCATGTTCGAACTTCCTATTCTTCCAAGGGAGCGACTCTGGCGAGCATCGTCGCCAGTGCCCTACCGGTCGCGGAGGATGGGCAACGGGCGACGGCCTCGGGCGTACCCTGGGCCACGACACGGCCCCCTTGCTCCGCGGCTCCCGGTCCGAGATCAACGATATAATCGGCCGCCTGCATCACTTGCAAGTTGTGTTCGACGACGATGAGCGAGTGACCGACATCGATGAGGGCGTCAAAGCAATCGATCAACTGGACAATATCCGAGAAATGTAAGCCGGTCGTAGGTTCATCGATCAAAAACAGCGTGCGGCCCCGTTTTGCCGACGAGAGGTAGCCCGCCAGTTTCAAGCGCTGGGCTTCCCCGGCCGAGAGCGTACTCGCGGCTTGCCCCAATCGCAGATAATCGAGTCCCACGTCCATCAATTGTTGCAGTCGCTGCTGGACCTTGGACTGCCCGCGAAAGAACGTGTGAGCCTGCCGGACGGACATTTCGAGCACATCCGCGATACTGCGGCCTCGGTATTTGATATCGAGAATTTCGCGACGGTAGCGTCTTCCCTGGCACTCGCTGCACACCATCACGACGTCGGCCAGGAATTGCATGTCTATTTCAATCGTGCCGTCGCCTTTGCAGGCTTCGCAGCGGCCCCCCTCGACGTTAAAGCTGAAATGGCTGGCCTTGAAGTTTCGCGTGCGGGCCGCGAGCGTATCCGCAAAAACATCGCGGATGGCGGTGAAGGCCTTGATGTAGGTGACGGGATTCGATCGGGGCGAACGACCAATGGGACTTTGGTCAATCATCAAGACTTCATCGATTTGCCCATCGCCAAATACTTCATCGTACGGCAGCGGCTTCGCGGCTTCCTTGCGTTTTCGGCGGGCAAGCGCGGGGAACAGCGTGTGCTGAATCAGGGTACTCTTGCCAGCTCCGCTGACACCCGTCACGACACAAAGGATGCCGAGCGGCAGTTCCACCGTCAGATTTTGCAGATTGTTTCCTCGCGCGCCTGAATGCGGACCCAGCCATGCTCGGGTGCTCGGCGGTGTTCTGGTAGCACCAAGCCCCGCCGTCCCGTCAGATAATCACCGGTCAGGGAAGCGCCTTCCTCCAGTAGTTCCCGCGGGCTTCCCTGAAAGGTCACGCGGCCTCCCTCTTCGCCGGCGGCGGGACCGATTTCAATGACCTGATCGGCGGCCTGGATGAGCGACTCCTCGTGTTCCACCAACACCACCGTGTTGCCACGCGTTTTCAGCTGCAGTATCGCCTGCTGCAATTGCCGGACATCATTCGGGTGCAACCCGACCGACGGTTCATCGAGGACATAGAGCATGTTAACCAGGCTTGAACCGAGTGCCGACGTGAGGGCCACACGTTGCGCCTCGCCGGCGGAGAGTGTCTTCAGTGTGCGGTCGACCGTCAGGTAATCGAGTCCGACCAGGCGGAGAAAACCCAAGCGAGACTGAACTTGTTCGAGAAGCATGGCGGCGATGGAGCGATCATGGTCACTCAGCTCTAGCCCAGCCACCGCCTCGATCGCGTACCGCACCTCTAGGCGACTCAGTTCGGCGATGCTATGACCGGCGATTCTGACCGCCAGTGCTTCGGGACGCAGTCGCGCACCCTGGCAGCTGGGGCAGATACGGTGACTGCGCCAGCGACTGAGAAACACGCGGATCGGCATTTTGTATTTTCGCCGTTCGAGCCAGCGAAAAAAGCCGTCGAGCCCTCCGAAATCTCTTTCCGGTACCCCCTCCCGAATCAGACGGCGGTGAGATTCGCTCAACTCACGATAGGGTTGATGGATCGGGAGGTCGTAATCACCGGCCAGCGCCAGCAACTCCTGCAGCTCATGCGCGTAGGCCGGCGTATTCCAAGGTGCGATGGCCCCCTCGGAAAGCGACTTGTTGGCATTGGGCACGACTAGTTCCATGTCGATGTCGAGCGTGTTGCCAAATCCTTCACAGTGGGGGCAGGCTCCCAAGGGACTGTTAAAGCTGAAGAGTCGCGGCTCGAGCCGTGGATACGAGAGCTGGCAATCTTCGCAGGCCAGCTCCTGGCTGAAGCCGATCTGCATCCAGGCCTGTCCGTCCAACTGCCGAATGGGGCACGTGCGATGGTTGTCGTTGGTACCCCAAAGAGCCTCCAAGTGAGCCGTCGACGCGGGGACAAATACCACGCACCGCCCCAGGCCACGAGCCATGGCGATTTCGAGCGATTCGCACACGCGGGAAGCGGTGGAGGAACCAGCCGACAGTCGGTCGACGACAACAAAGACAGGCTCCGTGGCACCGCGGACAGCCATGCCGCTCGGCGTGTCCTCGATGGCTGAGCACCCGGTCTCCCACGATCCAGCGGACAAAACCGTCTTCGAGTAACGGCTGGGCTTCGCACGCGAGTGATGCCTCCTCCGCCAAAGCCAGCGGAAAGGCGACCATGAACCGCGTTCCTTCCTCCAGCCGAGCCAGCTTGGACATTGCGGTTTGCGGCGTATCTCGTTCGACGCGGCGACCGCAACCATGGCAGGTCACGACGCCGATCTTGGCAAACAGCAAACGCAGGTAGTCAATGATTTCCGTGGCGGTTCCGACCGTCGCCCGATTCGACGACGACGTATGCTTGTGCGTCACCGCGATCGCGGGAGGAATGCCCCGAATGCTCTCCGCGGCCGGTTTTTGCAGCCGTTCCAGGAACTGCCGTGTGTAGGCGGAGAAGCTTTCGATATATCTGCGCTGACCCTCCGTATAGAGCGTGTCGAGGGCCAGGCTTGTCTTACCACTGCCGCTGACTCCGCAGAAGACAATCAATTTTTCGTGCGGAATGTCGAGACTGACATCCTGCAAGTTGTGGACATGGACACCGCGCAGTTCAATCTGTCGGGCAGTCAAATCGCCGATCCTTCCAGAAATCCGGGCCGCTCCCACGAACCGCTCCCCCGTGGCGGCCGGCCGTCGAAAGACAGGACCACTTCATCCACTGGTCATGAATCCCGTATCATAACCTCAGGTGGCCGTCAGTTCCTACTGGCTCGCCGCCAGGGGCCCGCCGATCGGTGCCCACCCAGGGTGGTTTCCCAAACGAGGTGATTGACGTGACGTGGTTCGCTCGTAAACAAACGTTTAATCCGTTTTACGTGCTGCTGACCCTCGTCGGCATCGCCTTTTGCCTGACCGCATTCGCCTACGGTGTCATGACCGTGCGCGACTTGCACCCGGATTTGGCCCAGCCCGCCACGGCCTCTGGGCAACAACTGATGTTATGGATGGATGTCCACGGTTTTCAGTTGCTGATGAGCG
The DNA here is from genome assembly GCA_963700865.1 of uncultured Planctomycetaceae bacterium. Classification (GTDB taxonomy): domain Bacteria; phylum Planctomycetota; class Planctomycetia; order Pirellulales; family Pirellulaceae; genus CAVOGJ01. The sequence goes on from CAVOZC010000002.1 coordinate 368,752, forward strand.
AAGTGGCCGCGCTGGCCATCTGCACGGTGGCCGCGATGGCGACCGACGAATGGTGGGATCGGGGTAGCGGGCGACGAGCAGGGCAGGCGGGTTCGCCCCAGCCGCCGGTGGACTCGCTTGACAAAGGGGAAGGTTAAGGGTGGCGGTCATCGCCGGCGCAGCGGTCATGCCTGCAGCAACGCCGGCTTGTTCGTTCCAGAGGAAAGCGACACTCGGTCAGGACAGGCGGTTCGTCGGCAGGCCCCCTGGTCATCGGCTCGCGGATCATTCTAGAGGAGTCACCAACCATGAAAGTCCAAAATTACGAAGCCATTTCCGCCAAGCCCGTCGACATGGAAGGCGCTTCCGGATGTACCGTTCGCCAGCTGGTGAATGAGAAAGACGGGGCTCCAACGTTCGCCATGCGTCAATTCACGGTCGCGCCCGGCGGCTTCACGCCTCGGCACTTCCATCCGTACGAGCACGAGGTCTTCGTATTGGCCGGGCAGGGGGAAGTCTGGGAAGGCGACGTGCCGCATCCGCTCCGCTCGGGAGACGTCGTCCTCGTCAAACCGGATGAGGTCCATCAGTTCCGCAATACGGGGGATCAACCGTTGCAATTTCTCTGCCTGATCCCACTCTCGGCGACAGGAAAGCAGGTAACGGTCGTGCCTGAATGTGGACTTGAGGACGCCTGATGTCGCGCGTGGCTGAAGAGCTGGCACGTCTCCGCGACGAGATCCGACGTCACGACCGCTTGTATTACATGGAAGCGGCGCCGGAGATTTCCGATCTCGATTACGATCGGCTCATGCAGCGGCTGAAAGCACTTGAGGCCGAGCATCCAGAACTCATCACGCCCGACAGCCCGACCATGCGGGTGGCTGAGCAACCTGTGTCTCACCTGGTCTCGGTGAAGCACCGGATGCCCATGTTGTCGATCGAAAATACCTACAGCGTGGACGAAGTGCGGGAATTCGCGGCTCGAGTCGCCAAGCTGATTGAGGAGCCGGTCGAATGGGCGGTGGAACTGAAGATCGATGGCGTGGCGGCGTCGTTGATTTACGAGGACCGTGTACTCGTCGCGGCGGTCACTCGCGGTGACGGGTCGGTGGGGGACGACATTACCCACAATATCCGCACGATTCCCGATGTGCCGTTGCGGCTGCACGGCGAAGTGCCACAAGTGCTGGAGGTCCGTGGCGAGGTCTACATGACCAATTCGGATCTTGTACGCCTGAACGAAGTCCAGCTTGCCGAAGGCAACGCGACGTATGCCAACACCCGCAACGTGACGGCGGGCAGCGTCCGCTTGCTCGATCCTCGCCAGGCTGCCAAGCGACATTTGCACATGTTTTGCCACGGCGTCGGGTACGCCGAGGGTTGGCACGTCACGACGCACATGGAATTCCTCGAGCTGATTCGAGCCGCGGGGCTGGTGCCTACCCCGCAGGTCGCCGCCTTCCCAGATATCGAGCGGGCACTCGAATACTGCGAGGTACTGATTGGCCAGCTCCATGAATTCGATTTTGAAGTCGACGGCATTGTGCTGAAAGTCAATCGCCTCGACCAGCGGGAGCGTTTGGGCAGCACGTCCAAATCGCCGCGGTGGCTGGTGGCCTACAAGTTCGAGAAATATGAAGCCACCACGCGGCTGAACGAGATCAACGTAAACGTGGGCAAGACGGGGACCATCACGCCGGTGGCCGAATTGGAGCCGGTGCAACTGGCGGGCACGACGGTCAGCCGCGCGAGCCTGCACAACGCGGAGGAAATTGAACGAAAAGACATTCGCGTGGGCGATGTGGTCGTGGTGGAGAAGGCCGGTAAGATCATTCCGCATATCGTGCGAGTTGAAAAGCACTTGCGGCGGGGCGACTTGCCAAAGTACAAATTTCCCCTGACATGCCCGGAATGTGGAACCAAGGCGACGAAGGATCGTGGCGGCGTCTATATCCGTTGTCCCAATTTTGCCTGCCCGGCCCAGATCAAGGAGCGGATTCGCTATTTTGCCAGCCGCAGTGCCATGGATATCGAAGGGCTGGGTGAAAAGCTGGTCGACCAGCTGGTTTCCGCCGGACTGGTGAAGCGCTACGGCGATTTGTATCGGCTGACCGCCACGCAACTCATGGAGCTGGAGCGGATGGGACAGCGTTCGGCGGAGAAGCTGCTGGCGGGAATCGAGGCCAGCAAACAGCGGGGATTGGCTCGCCTCCTTAATGGGCTGTCCATCCGCCATGTGGGAGCCAACGTGGCTCGACTGGTCGCGGAACATTTCGGGTCGATGGCGAAGTTGCGCCAGGCAAGTCTCGAGGAACTGGCGGAAGTTGACGGGGCCGGGACGATTATCGCGGAGAGCATTTACGATTTTCTCCATTCCCATTCAGGAACGGAGGTGGTCGATGATCTGCTGGGCGTAGGAGTCTTGGCGGAAGAACCAAAAACGGTGGCAGCGAGCCAGCCGCGGCCGCTCGAAGGCAAGACGCTGGTGGTCACGGGCACGCTTGCCCGCTATACCCGTGACGAGATTCACGAACGCATCGTGCAAGCCGGCGGCCGCCCGGCCTCGAGCGTGTCCCAGAAAACCGATTACCTGGTGGCCGGGGAAAAGGCGGGCAGCAAACGGGCCAAGGCAGAACAGTTGGGAATACCGGTCATCGACGAGGACCAGTTCGATCAGTTGATCGATTAATCGTCCCGGCACGCGCGTCGGGTTACGACGCGCCGCGTTGCGTCAGCACGGCGGGAACGGTCATCGCCAGGAGCTTGAGATCGAGGAAGAAGTCATGCGACTCGACATACTCGAGATCCATCCGCATCCATTCGTCGAAGGAAACTCCCTCACGACCGGTGATCTGCCAGGTGCAGGTGATTCCGGGGAGCACATCGTGCCGCCCGCACATCCACAAATCGGTCGGTTTCCAATCACTCACGGGCAGGGGCCGGGGACCCACGAGTGACATCTCACCGCGCAACACGTTAATCAATTGAGGAAGCTCATCCAGGCTGGTCTTGCGAAGCAGCTTTCCGATGCTGGTCACACGCGGGTCTTTGGCAATTTTAAAGCCCAAGCCGTCCAACTCATTGCAGCCTTCCAACTCGGGACGGATCAGCTCGGCATCCGACCGCATGGTCCGCAGCTTGTACATCGAAAACGATCGACCACCCTGCCCCACACGCTCCTGGCGAAAGAACACGGGACCGCGGGATGTCAGCTTGATGCAAATCGCAGCCAGCAGAATGACCGGTAGCGCCAACAGCAGTCCAATGCTACCGCCGATGATGTCGACCAGCCGTTTCCAGGTGGGTACACGGCGCAGCAGCAATTCGTCAATGCCAAGTACCGGTACGGTTTCTTCGCGAGTGACGACCAGCGACGTCGGGCTGTCCGCGTAGACACGCAGGTGATTCTCCGCGAGCCGGCAGTGCTTTTTGATCTGCGAGCGATACTCCCAGGCATCAAGTGTGGTCGCGTTCGGCAGAACAATCACGAGTAAGTGATGATTCAGCCAGCCAACCTGTTTCTCATGCGCCCAGTCGGCCCGCATCAATTCGTCAAGCCAATCGACTTCCTGGAAGATCTGATGGATCGGGCGGTCATCCGTCGGTTGGCATTCGACCGCGATAACGGCGTAGCTCGCGCCACCATTGCGGCTCTCCTGACGCAGCGTTTCAATCAAGTGACGAATTCGGTCCGATGACCAGCGGTCTACCCTGCGAAGGGATTCATTTTGAGCGTGAAGCTGAATCATGGAGTCCATCAATCCGCACTAGCCACCGACTCTGTCGGCAAACATCCACCACAACATCTCGACTGCGCGGGATACCTTTCGCCTTCGCGTCGGCACTTGGCAGCAGTTATCCGACTGAGTCTAACAGGTCCACTTGGTCTGGCAAGCGAAAACGTCCGCACGGTCTTGTGTGACCCCGCCCAACTGACCGCGATGGGAAATCTTCAGCGCAAGAAAAAGTCCCGCGCCCCTTCGGCTGGTGCGTTGGCTCTCCCCCAACCTGGTGGCTTATTTTTTCTTACACCCCCAATGTGGCGAGTTCCCGCGCGGAAAATTCTCGGCCCATCGCGTCGATCGGTCGACAACCCACTGACATGGCGTGATCGAGCATGGTCACAACTTGGAACGACGCTCGGTAGCTATCGATGATGTCTGCCAGGACCTGTTGTTTCACCTCGAGCGGTAAGGTCATCCCGGGGAAGAAACTGAGTTCGCGGTCGTCCTCCTTGCCAAGGAAGTCGAGGGGGTGCAGCAGAAGTGAAGGTTGCACTTGGCTGGCCTTGCAAAGGGCCATCGCGGACTGGAAATAGTGCTTCGCCAATCGCTGCGAAAAACGTGCCAAATACATGACATAGCTCATGTGGATCGGGAGTTTGAATAGCGGCATCGTCGTGACGGGAATTTCCACGATCTGCGTGTCTCGTCCCGGCAATCGGTGGGGCCGCAGCGGTCGGAACCCCTCCCAGAAATTACCGAATAGCTTCCGGCGACGCTGCAAGTCATGCCGCGTGAGATTACGAGCCGTCATGAAGTAATACGCCCGAGCGATCGGACCCAGGAAGGTGGGAAACGTCGACGCGTCGTAGGCATATTCCATCTCTTCCAGGACCTTAATCACCGTCGGGGAAACGCTGAATCCTGGGCCGCGAAAGCCCACCGTACGCGCCCCGGTGGCGTTGCCAATGGCCGCTTCTGCTTTGGCAATTTCCTCGTACAATTCCGCCTCGGAGTACAAATGCAGCCAAGGCTCGTGGTGAAACGAGTGATTGGCAATTTCGTGTCCGCCGTCTGCCAAGAGGCGCAACGCGCCTTGATTTTGCGGCAGTTCCGCGTCCTGGCCCACGACAAAAAAAGTAATCCGTTGGTGTCGCTGTGCCAAGAATTCCACGATCCGCGGACAGACCAGGTCCAGATAGCTGGGATACGTTTCCCAGCCAGGATCTCCATGGGTTTTCAGATACGACCATTTGTTGTCGAGATCGAGTGACAGACTGGCAACAGGTTTTGGCATCGAAGGGGACTCTTGTCGGCTCGCGGAGCGTACGGGCGTACGCGGGGCAACCGTTAAAAACGTTGGAAACTAACCAATTGCGCGGCTCGCACGCCACGGCTTTCCGTCCATGGTAACAAGAACATTTTCCCATTTGCAGGTTTTAATCCGCCGCGAATTCGAAACTTCTCAAACGCATATTCGTTGAAACCGTCAGATACCCTAGAAGGGGAGGTTTCTTGGCGAGCCCGGCAGCTGGGTCCGCACATCGCAAGCTGCCGAAAGTGGCCAGAAACGTGGCCGAGCGGCGATCGGAGGGCGAGCGTCGCCCGGGAACGCCGGCAATTAGAAAAGCTAAGGAAAATCCTTGGTGATCGGCCGATGTGGACGGCCTTAGTCGGCCAACGTGGGCAATGCCAGGCCAGGGACTTCACGCCTCGATTGATCTGCCCGATCCGATTCGGGAGTCGTGCGCACGTGCGTCCGTTGAGCGGATCGGCACAGATCGAGCAGGTCCCTGGTCATTGAGATCAATTGATGTAAATCGGGATCGTCATGCGCCACCTCTCGCAACGCGGCGGCCAGGTCCTGAATTTCATGGACCTGGTTTTGCGCCGCGGTCCGTTCCAAGCGCTCCGCCAGCACCGAAATTTCGTTGGTATTTTGCCGGTCGAGCGCGCTGGCGAGCTGCTCGATCTGCAGCCCCAACTGGAGAGCCGCCTGTTTCGAATCCACGGTCAGTCCGTCGGGGCCGTGATAGTCCTCCATTACGGCGATGAAACGTTCCACGAGCCGCGGATCGAATTGCACACCGGCGCAACGCCGCAATTCAATGAAGGCCTCTTCCTGGGATCGTCCCTTCCGATAGGCCCGATCGGAAACCATGGCGTCGTAGGCATCCGCAATCGAGACAATGCGGGCGCCGATGGGAACATCGTCGCCGTAGGGCATGTCGGGCACGGCCTCGCGTTTCTGGTACCACGCATGGTGATACTTGACGATATCGACCAGCTGCGGATGGCAAAATGACGACTCCACGATTTCCACGCCAATCCGATCATGGACCTCCATGATTTGCCACTCTTCAGCGGTCAAGGGACCCGGTTTCAGCAGGATCTTGTCGGGCACTCCGATCTTGCCAATATCATGCAGGAGCGCGGCTAGTTCCAGGATGTAAGCGTCTCGAACCGACATCAGGCCCCGCGCGGTCGCCACGCTCGTTTCGGCGACGCGAATACTGTGAGCCGCAGTGGCGGGGTCGCGGAACGAGAGGGCTGACAACAGGGATGCGACGGCCGGGTAGGGTATTGGAGCCGCATGGTCGTCGGCCGGAAGCTCCCTGGCAACGATCCGCGGCCCACGGAACTCATGGTCCATGGCGTTATCATCGGGCAGTTGATCCCAGCGCTTCACCTGGTCGCGACCTCCCCGCTTGGCGGCATACAATGCCTTGTCGGCTTGCTCCAGAATCTCCTGGGGATCGGAGCCGTGCTCCGTCGACGAGATGCCGATACTGATGGCCACTCTGAGTTCGCTTATCGAGAATCGCAGCTGCTTCATCTGTTGCCGAATCTGCTCGGCGGAGGCAGCGCATTCGTCGAGCGATTTGCCGGGCAGCAACAGACAGAACTCCTCGCCGCCGTAACGGCCGAGAATGTCGTCTTCGCCGCAAGCGGCCTTCAGGGCGTGCGAGACTTTGCGTAGGACCTCATCACCAATCGCATGCCCGTAGCTATCGTTGATCGACTTGAATAGGTCGATATCGAGCATGGCGGAGCCGAGCGTGAAGTTCTGATGATGGGACGCATGCCATTGTTTCTCAAACGCTTCGAAAAACGTGCGACGATTGAGGCAGTCGGTAAGCGAGTCGTGCGTTGCCAGGATTTGTAGCTCGCGGTTTTGCAGCTTAATCTCTTCCCGCGAATCACGGAGTTCCTCCAGCATCCGTTGCAACGCAATTTTCTTCTCCTCCAGCGCCGTGATGTCATCAAAACTCGCCAGGATCCCTCGTTGCGATCCTGTTTCATCCTTAATCGGCGACGCGTTCACGAGAAAAACGCGTTCGCCATGCTGTTTCGTTCGGAGAGCCATTTTCGCGCCCACCGACGGTTCATTTTTATCCGCCGTTTGCTGCCAAGGCAGGTGACGTTGCGTTTCGTCCCGATTACGCCAGCCGAATTGGCTGACCGGCAAGCCCTGCAGCTCATCAGGCGTCCGCCCGACTTTTTGTGCGAAGGACTGGTTCGCCAGCACGATCCGTTGCTTGCTGTCGAGCACGACCAGCCCTTCCGCCAGTGTGTCGAGTGCTGTGCGGACACGATCGGGTACCGCCTGGGACGGATCAAGATACGTGAGCGTGCGATTGAGGTAGATGAAAATGCCAACGGCATTGATGGCGGCAGAGAACACCAACAGACCCAGGAGATAGTGTGTCTGCAGCAGCATCGGCAGCCAGCTTACGCGGCGATCGTCAAAGACGACCTCTAGCTGGCCCCAGCGCTGGTCCTTTCGCATGATCGAGACGCTCAGCTGGTCATGGGGCGAGCGGCCGGCATCCGTCGTCGTCGGACCTTGCCAATACTTTTCATGATCGCCGGACTGGAACACGATGCGACCGTTTTCGCGTCGGAGGGCCAGCGAGGCGATATCCTGGTTGCGATCGGCCGCCAGCTGAAGGCTCGCGGCGATCCCACTAGCGTCGCTGCGTTGGGCCAAAAGTGAGCAGTTCACCGCCAGCGATTCGCATAATGAGACCTTCCGCTGCCGGCGCAACTCATTCGGATTGGGGATCAGGCCCAGCAGATTCGCGATCATGATGCTCGTGACCGTCATCATGACCAGCCCAAACGTCATGCGGACGGCGACAGAGTTGCGAAACATGCGACTTTCCGGAACGGGCGACATAACCGAATTGGATAAAAAGGACCGCCAGGGGTTCATCGGCGCTGACCGGACGGCGCATGACCGTCTTTTGGCGATGTTCCGTAGCTGCCGCCAAGCTGACGCACTCCATTCAATTCGGTCGCTGCGATTGGCGCGACAACGGAGCGGTCGTATCGATTGGAAGACCTCGCGCGAATGCGGGCAATTAGCGAATCACTTCGAATGTATCCAGAAGATCCAGCAATGACTCGCCCTCGGCTCGCTTCTCGAGTTTCGCGCAGGTCCAACGGGGGTTGTCGAGGACCGCCAACGGATCCATCGCCGCCCAGGCGGGCAACGAGGAGGAAAGCAGCGCCATCAAATAACCTCCCCGAGCCATCCACAGCACGTATCCGGCAGTAAAACCCGTTGATGCGACCACGGACGTGCCCACCATGAGTTTCATTACCAGTTGGCTGACGTCGTCTCGGGAAAGTTGCTCCAATTGCCGCCACATCTGGCTATGAAAGACGCTCAACTCGATCGGTTCCGTCACCGTCGAGCCGCTGGAGGTTCGTGCCTGGACCTCGACCGTGTGTCTGGTAACGCGATAGGGCAGTTTCGGTAGCGATATTTCCGCGGAGTTCAATTCCAGTGTGTGATCCAGTTCCGCCAATTCCAGCGGGGAATCGTCGTTCCGCATGGCCGACGTCGATCCGCGGCGGACCTCCACGGGCGCGGTCGCCGCATCGCTGGATATCTCGGTCGCCACCGTCAGGACTTGGGGCGTTTCCCGCGCCACCAAATCTTGCTGCGTTGACGACTCATCATTGTCGGTGTCCTGACCATCGTTCGAGTCGCTCGTGCCGTCAGTGCCTTGTAACGGTGCGATCGGCGTCACCTCAATCGTCACCACCACCGGGTCCGAAAGCGCTTGTCCATCCGTCACCATGTACGTGAAGGACGTCGTGCCGGAGAATGCGATGTTGGGCGTGTAGAGAAAAGCACCATTCGCTTGTAGGACAAGATTGCCGCTCGCCGGACCGGAAACGAGCACGGTACTCAGCACATCGCCGTCTATGTCTAAATCGTTTAGCAGGACTCCGAGGCTGCCCACGACCAGGGCGTTAACGTTCTGGACCGTGAACTGGTCGTCCGTACCAATGGGCCGATCATTGACCGGTGTCACGTCAAGATGAACCATCGCTTCGGCCCATTCGCCCGAGCCGTCCTGCACGCGATACGTGAAACTGTCCGTGCCACTGAAATCGGGATCGGGGGCGTAGATGAACGAACCATCAGCCGCCAGGGTCAACGCTCCATGAGAGGGCCCGGTCGCCAAGGCGACGCTGAGTAAGTCACCGTCCACGTCGCTATCGTTGTCCAACACGCTACCGGCACTGCTCAAGGATGAATCCTCGCTCAAAATGAACGCATCGTCCGTGCCCGTGGGCCCATCGTTGACCGCTTGGATGTCAATGGCCAGGACATGGCGGGCCGTCAAATTTCCGCCCGATCCGACATTGCCCTGATCATCAATGTCGATGGTGAGTTGGGCCGCGCCATAGTAATTGGCCGTGGGGTCAAAGGTCAGTCCTTCCAGCGCCGCATTTAGATCGGCCAAGGTGCCGACGAGCTGCGTGACCGAGTCGCCAGTTCCGGTTCCGACCGTCACCAGCAGTCCGGTCGTGTCGAGCGAAAGTGTCCCGTTCACCGCGGTCAACGTCACAATCACCGGATTCGCGCCTGCGTCCGCATCGCTGAGTGTGATGGCGTTTCCGTTCGCCGATGAAAATGTCAGCGGCGTGTCTTCCGCCGTCACGGCCGTGGTCGGCGCGGTCGTCCCCGGCGCGTTGTTTACCGGATTCACGACGATGTTCACCATCGCCTGGTCGAAGCCCCCCTTACCGTCGGCCACGCGGTACACAAAATTGTCGACGGTGGTCTCGCTGCCATCATGCGTGTACGTGAACGAACCATCCGCATTCAGGATGAGCAGCCCATGAGCCGGCCCGGTCACCAAGCCGTCAACCGACAGTGTGTCCAGGTCGCCATCGACGTCGTTGGCCAACACGCCCGACGCAGCAACGCTGAGCGTCGCTCCCTCATTTACGGCGTAAGTGTCCGCTACCGCGCGGGGGGCCTCATTGACGTCGCTGATCGTCAGCGTGTGCGCCGCGGTGTCGTCCGGCGTACCGCCGACGGCCGCGTCATCCACCTCGACGGTCACGTCGAAGCTGGACTTGGTCTCGAAGTCGAGCGACGTGCCGGCCTTCAGCCGCAGTTCGGTTCCCACGATCTCGAAGTCGCCCGCGTCGGCGCCGCTGAGCGTCAGGTTATTGGTTCCCAGGGCATCGTCGCTGATGACGATGTCGGCGATCCGCACGGCACTCGTCGTGTCGGTGTTCTCGGCCAGGTTGGTCACCAGGTTGGTGAGCGAGACGGTCGGCGCCTCGTTCACATCGCTGATCGTGAGCGTGTGGGCGGCCGCGTCGTCCGGCGTACCGCCGACGGCCGCGTCATCCACCTCCACCGTCACGTCGAAGCTGGACTTGGTCTCGAAATCGAGCGACGTGCCGGCCTTCAGCCGCAGTTCGGTTCCCACGATCTCGAAGTCGCCCGCGTCGGCCCCGCTGAGCGTCAGGTTGTTCGTCCCCAGGGCGTCGTCGCTGATGACGATATCGGCAATCCGCACGGCACTCGTCGTGTCGGTGTTCTCGGCCAGATTGGTCACCAGGTTGGTGAGCGAGACGGTCGGCGCCTCGTTCACGTCGGTGATCGTGAGCGTGTGGGCGGCCGTGTCGTCCGGCGTACCGCCGACGGCCGCGTCATCCACCTCGACCGTCACGTCGAAGCTGGTCTTGGTTTCGAAATCGAGCGACGTGCCGGCCTTGAGTCGCAGTTCCGTTCCCACGATCTCGAAGTCGCCCGCATCGGCCCCGCTGAGCGTCAGGTTGTTCGTCCCCAGGGCGTCGTCACTGATGACGATATCGGCGATCCGCACGGCACTCGTCGTGTCGGTGTTCTCGGCGAGGTTGGTGACCAGGTTGGTGAGCGAGACGGTTGGCGCTTCGTTCACATCGTTGATCGTCAGCGTGTGCGCCGCCGTGTCGTCCGGCGTACCGCCGACGGCCGCGTCATCCACCTCGACGGTCACGTCGAAGCTGGTCTTGGTCTCGAAATCGAGCGACGTGCCGGCCTTCAGTCGCAGTTCGCTGCCCACGATCTCGAAGTCGCCCGCGTCGGTGCCGCTGAGCGTCAGGTTGTTCGTCCCCAGGGCGTCGTCGCTGATGACGATATCGGCGATCCGCACGGCACTCGTCGTGTCGGTATTCTCGGCCAGGTTGGTGACCAGGTTGGTGAGCGAGACCGTCGGCGCTTCGTTCACATCGGTGATCGTCAGCGTGTGGGCGGCCGTATCATCCGGCGTACCGCCGACGGCCGCGTCATCCACTTCGACCGTCACGTCGAAGCTGGTCTTGGCTTCGAAGTCGAGCGACCGTGCCCGGCCTTCAGCCGCAGTTCGGTTCCCACGATCTCGAAGTCGCCCGCATCGGCCCCGCTGAGCGTCAGGTTGTTCGTCCCCAGGGCGTCGTCGCTGATCACGATGTCGGCGATCCGCACGGCACTCGACGTGTCGGTATTCTCGGCCAGATTGGCCACCAGGTTGGTGAGCGAGACGGTGGCGCTTCGTTCACATCGGTGATCGTGAGCGTGTGGGCGGCCGTATCATCCGGCGAACCGCCGACGGCCGCGTCATCCACTTCGACGGTCACGTCGAAGCTGGTCTTCGTTTCAAAGTCGAGCGCCGTGCCGGCCTTCAGTCGCAGTTCGCTGCCCACGATTTCGAAGTCGGCCGCGTCGGCGCCGCTGAGCGTCAGGTTGTTCGTCCCCACGGCGTCGTCGCTGATCACGATGTCGGCGATACGAATCGCGGTCGACGTGTCGGTATTCTCGGTCAGGTTGGCGACTAGATTCGTAAGCGACACCGTGGGCGCTTCATTCACGTCGGTGATGTTAAGCGTGTGGGCGGCCGTATCGTCCGGCGTGCCGCCGACGGCCGCGTCATCGACCTCGACCGTCACGTCGAAGCTGGACTTGGTCTCGAAGTCGAGCGACGTGCCGGCCTTCAGTCGCAGTTCGCTGCCCACGATCTCGAAGTCGCCCGCGTCGGCCCCGCTGAGCGTCAGGTTATTCGTTCCCAGGGCGTCGTCGCTGATGACGATGTCGGCGATCCGCACGGCACTCGTCGTGTCGGTATTCTCGGCCAGGTTGGTGACCAGGTTGGTGAGCGAGACCGTCGGCGCTTCGTTCACATCGGTGATCGTGAGCGTGTGGGCGGCCGTGTCATCCGGCGTACCGCCGACGGCCGCGTCGTCCACTTCCACCGTCACGTCGAAGCTGGTCTTGGTCTCGAAATCGAGCGACGTGCCGGCCTTCAGTCGCAGTTCGGTGCCCACGATCTCGAAGTCGGCCGCGTCGGCGCCGCTGAGCGTCAGGTTGTTCGTCCCCAGGGCGTCGTCGCTGATCACGATATCGGCGATCCGAATCGCCGACGCTCGTGTCGGTATTCTCAGCGAGGTTGGCAACCAGGTTGGTCAGCGAGACCGTCGGCGCTTCGTTCACATCGGTGATGTTGAGCGTGTGAGCGGCCGTATCATCCGGCGTGCCGCCGACGGCCGGGTCGTCGACTTCCACCGTCACGTCGAAGCTGGTCTTGGTTTCGAAGTCGAGGACCGTGCCGCTTTCAGTCGCAGTTCGTTGCCCACGATCTCGAAGTCGCCGCGTCGGCACCGCTGAGCGTCAGGTTATTCGGTACCCAGGGCGTCGTCGCTGATCACGATATCGGCGATCCGCACGGCACTCGTCGTGTCGGTGTTCTCGGCCAGGTTGGTGACCAGGTTGGTCAGCGAGACCGTCGGCGCTTCGTTCACATCGGTGATCGTGAGCGTGTGGGCGGCCGTGTCATCCGGCGTACCGCCGACGGCCGCGTCATCCACTTCGACGGTCACGTCGAAGCTGGACTTCGTTTCGAAGTCGAGGGCCGTGCCGGCTTTCAGTCGCAGTTCGGTCCCCACGATCTCGAAGTCGCCCGCGTCGGCGCCGCTGAGCGTCAGGTTGTTCGTCCCCAGGGCGTCGTCGCTGATCACGATATCGGCGATACGAATCGCGGTCGACGTGTCGGTGTTTTCGGCCAGATTGGTCACCAGGTTGGTGAGCGAGACGGTCGGCGCTTCGTTCACGTCGGTGATCGTGAGCGTGTGGGCGGCCGCATCGTCCGGCGTACCGCCAACGGCCGCGTCATCCACCTCCACCGTCACGTCGAAGCTGGTCTTGGTCTCGAAGTCGAGCGACGTGCCGGCCTTCAGTCGCAGTTGGCTGCCCACGATCTCGAAGTCGCCCGCGTCCGCCCCGCTGAGCGTCAGTTTATTGGTTCCCAGGGCATCGTCGCTGATGACGATATCGGCGATCCGCACGGCACTCGTCGTGTCGGTGTTCTCGGCGAGGTTGGTGACCAGGTTGGTGAGCGAGACGGTCGGCGCCTCGTTGACATCGTTGATCGTGAGCGTGTGGGTAGCCGTGTCATCCGGCGCACCGCCTACGGCCGCGTCATCCACCTCGACGGTGACGTCGAAGCTGGACTTGGTCTCGAAGTCGAGCGACGTGCCGGCCTTCAGTCGCAGTTCGCTGCCCACGATCTCGAAGTCGCCTGCGTCCGCCCCGCTGAGCGTCAGGTTATTCGTTCCCAGGGCATCGTCGCTGATGACGATGTCGGCGATCCGCACGGCACTCGTCGTGTCGGTATTCTCGGCCAGGTTGGTGACCAGGTTGGTGAGCGAGACAGTCGGCGCCTCGTTCACATCGCTGATCGTGAGCGTGTGGGCGGCCACGTCGTCCGGCGTACCGCCGACGGCCGCGTCATCCACTTCGACGGTCACATCAAAGCTGGTCTTCGTTTCGAAATCGAGGGTCGTGCCGGCCTTGAGTCGCAGTTCCGTTCCCACGATCTCGAAGTCGCCCGCGTCGGCCCCGCTGAGCGTCAGGTTGTTCGTCCCCAGGGCGTCATCGCTGATGACGATATCGGCGATCCGCACGGCACTCGTCGTGTCGGTGTTCTCGGCGAGGTTGGTGACCAGGTTGGTGAGCGAGACGGTTGGCGCCTCGTTCACATCGTTGATCGTCAGCGTGTGCGCCGCGGTGTCGTCCGGCGTACCGCCGACGGCCGCGTCATCCACCTCGACGGTCACGTCGAAGCTGGTCTGGGACTCGAAGTCGAGGGTCGTGCCCGCTTTCAGCCGCAATTCGGTCCCTACGATCTCGAAGTCGCCCGCGTCGGCCCCGCTGAGCGTCAGGTTGTTCGTCCCCACGGCGTCATCGCTGATGACGATGTCGGCGATACGAATCGCGGTCGACGTGTCCGTATTCTCGGTCAGGTTGTTGATTAGATTCGTAAGTGTCACCGTGGGCGCTTCATTCGTGTTGCTGATGGTAAGCGTGTGGGCGGCCGCGTCGTCCGGCGTACCGCCTACGGCCGCGTCATCCACCTCGACGGTGACGTCGAAGCTGGACTTGGTCTCGAAGTCGAGCGACGTGCCGGCCTTCAGCCGCAGTTCGGTTCCTACGATCTCGAAGTCGCCCGCGTCGGCCCCGCTGAGCGTCAGGTTGTTCGTTCCCAGGGCGTCATCGCTGATGACGATATCGGCAATCCGCACGGCACTCGTCGTGTCGGTATTCTCGGCCAGGTTGGTGACCAGGTTGGTGAGCGAGATAGTCGGCGCCTCGTTCACGTCGCTGATTGTGACCATGTGGGCGGCCACGTCATCCGGCGTACCGCCGACGGCCGCGTCATCCACCTCCACCGTCACGTCGAAGCTGGACTTCGTCTCGAAGTCGAGGGTCGTGCCCGCTTTCAGCCGCAGTTCGGTTCCCACGATCTCGAAGTCGCCCGCGTCGGCCCCGCTGAGCGTCAGGTTGTTCGTCCCCAGGGCGTCATCGCTGATGACGATATCCGCGATACGAATCGCGGTCGACGTGTCGGTGTTTTCGGCCAGATTGGTCACGAGGTTGGTGAGCGAGACGGTCGGCGCCTCGTTCACATCGTTGATCGTCAGCGTGTGCGCCGCCGTGTCGTCCGGCGTACCGCCGACGGCCGCGTCATCCACCTCCACCGTCACGTCGAAGCTGGTCTTGGTCTCGAAGTCGAGCGACGTGCCGGCCTTCAGCCGCAGTTCGCGTGCCCACGATCTCGAAGTCGCCCGCGTCGGCCCCGCTGAGGGTCAGGTTATTGGTTCCCAGGGCGTCATCGCTGATGACGATATCGGCGATCCGCACGGCACTCGTCGTGTCCGTGTTCTCAGCGAGGTTGGTGACCAGATTGGTGAGCGAGACAGTCGCTGGGTTATTGATCGGATTGATCGTAATCATAAACGTGCCAGAAACGGTCGTCGCTCCGTCCTCACCGCCATCGGCCATCGTAAAGTCGAAACTGTCGCTCGTTGTTGCGGTACCGTTGTGGTCGTACGTGATGCGTCCCAGGTCGAGATCTTCCTGGGTGAACGTGCCGCCAGCTCCCAGCTGACCGCCGCTCAAGAAGAGTCGGCCATTTGCGGGCAGTGAGTCGATTTGGTACGTGATTTCCGTGCCTGCATCATCCGGATCGCCTTCGTTCAGCATGGCTCCCGTGATCAGGTTGCCGATGGATCCTTCGTCAAAGCTCGCACCCGTGTTGGTAGCGATCAGCGGGCTATCGTTGACCGGCGTAATGTTGATTTGCAAGTAGTCACTTACGGTATCCTGCCCACCGTTTGCGGTGCCTCCCGAGTCGACGACTCGCCATTGAAAGAAGGAGGGTCCGCCCGCGGCATCCGCCGCCGTCTCAAACTGCATCCCTCGCAATTCGGCCAGCGTGTAAAATCCAGTGCCGACTTGCGTTAATCCATCCGCGAGGAAGATCTTGCCGAAGAAATTGGGATCGGGGATTACGGTGACTTCGTAGGTCAAGGTCTGGCCCGCTTCGTCCGTTCCACCACCAGGACCGTACGTCAGGCCTGCCAAGCCCAGCGACGTCAGACCCGAGTCTTCGGCGACCGTGAGATTGGATATCGTGCCGGCGGTTTGAATGGGCGCGTCGTTGACGGGCGTGATATCGATCTGGACGAAATCAACAACGATGTTTGCGCCGCCGGTGCCGGTATTTCCGGCATCGTTGGTAATCACCGTTAGCGTATCGGCCGCCGTACCGACCACGTCCGTGTCCCCGGTGTAGATAAGCGTTGCCAAGGAAGCATTGATCTCGGCAACCGTTCCCTCGATCGTCAGATCGCCGGAATCGTTTACCCCGGCGCTGATCGTGGCGCTGCCGGCGAGTGTGACATTCAGCAGCCCATTGGAGACGACCAGTCGGGTAGTCACCAAGTTTGATCCGGCATCCACGTCGTCGATGCTCAGTCCCAGGATGGCGGTTGGCGTTTCTTCCACGACCGACTTGGGGCCGGAAACGTAGTTGATCGGCCCGTCATTCACGGCCGTGATATCGACGAGGGTGCTGCCGGTGGTCAACAGTGGTCCGCCGGGCCCCTGCGCGCCGCTGTTGCCGTCGCTGAAATCCCAGTCGAGTTGGACGTTTGCCGGAGGTGTGTCGCTCGTGTTTTCGTAGGCAATCGACTGTAAAGTCTCGTTGATGCGGGCCTGCGTCGCGTTCCCATTAAATGTCAGTTGGAGCGTTCCGCCGCTGTTCGTGTCGATCGTCCCAACCGTCACACCGGAGAGAACCAGGTTTCCCGACGAGAAGACAAGGTTGCCGGCCGCGCTGAACTGGTCCTCGGCGTTGGCTCCACCGTTTCTCGCGATCGTCAGCATCGAGCCGGCATAATTGTCGGCTGCGTTCAGTTCCGCGTCGAAGACGTTCACGTCCGCGTCGAGAATAACGGCCGCGCCATCTTCCACAAACGTCGGATTGCCGTCCAGCGTGTTGCTTGTATCAAATTGTGTGTCCAGCGTCCCGTCGCTGTTATAGCGAACGACGGCGATATCATTGTCGGTCCCGTTGTGGCTGAATCCAGCAAGCAAGATTTTGCCATCCGACTGTAGCGCGAAGGCTCGGGCCCTGTCGTTGCCCGCGCCAACCGCCGTCGTGACTTGACCGCCCGTACCAAAGCTCGCATCCAGGCTGCCGTCGGCGTTGTAGCGAACGACGGCGAAATCATCGTCAAGACCGTTATCACTATCGCCGCTGACGACAATTTTTCCGTCGGGCTGGACAGCGACGTTATAAGCTACGTCGTCGCCGGTTCCGAGCGAGGTCGTCACCAGTCCAGCCGTTCCGAAACCGGCGTCCAGGCTCCCGTCCGCGTTGTACCTTGCCAGCGCGAAATCAAAATCGGTTCCGTTGTGACTATAGCCGGCGAGCAGGAGCTTGCCGTCGGCCTGTTGCGTCAAGCGAACTCCTTTGTCGACGCTCAACCCGAAATCGGTCGTGACCTTGCCCCCAGCACCGAAACTGGCGTCCAGGCTGCCGTCCGCGTTATAGCGGACCAGGGCAAAATCCATATTCGCCCCGTTGAAGCTGTCACCCGAAACGACGATTTTCCCATCCGCCTGCACGGCCACATCAATCGCCTGGTCATCGGCCGCAATTCCTGTCGTGACGATCCCCCCAGTGCCAAAACTGCCGTCCAGACTGCCATCGCTGTTGTACCGCGCCAGGGCAAAATCATAATCGGCCCCGTTGTCGGTGATGCCGGTCACCAGGATCTTGCCGTCGGCCTGCAACGTGATGCCTTTGCCGTAGTCATTCAGCCCCGCAAAGTCCGTGGTGACCATGCCCCCGGAACCGAAACTCGCGTCCAGGCTGCCATCGCTGTGGTAGCGCATGAGGGCAAAGTCATAATCGCCGCCGTTGAACGTCTGACCCGAGACCAGGATCTTGCCGTCGGGCTGCAGCGTGACGTCAAAACCGAGATCGGCATCGCCCGAAACGTCAGTAAGTACGATTCCACCAGCGCCAAAGCTGGTATCCAGGCTGCCGTTCGCATGATACCGCAACAAGGCAAAGTCACCGGCGGCGCCACTGCCGCTTTGACCCACGACCAGCACTTTGCCGTCCGGTTGCACCGTCATGCCAAAAACGTTGTCGGCGCCGGAGGCGATGTCGGTCGTCACGATCCCGTCGTCGACCGGCGCTAACGTGCCATCACTGAAGGTCGGCGCGTCATTCACCGGCGTAATCACGATGTTGAATGTACCGCTGGCGGGGAGGGCACCATCTTCGCCTCCGTCGGCTCAGCGTAAAGCTGAATGAATCGCTGGCTGCTTCGCCGCCGCGATGGTCGTAGGTGATCTTTCCGGCATCAATGTCGGCCTGAGTGAACGTATCGTTCAGGTCCAGGGCGCCGAATCCCGCCAGGTACATGGTGCCGTTGGCGGTCACGTTACTAATCGTGTAGGTCAGCTCGCTGCCATCATCATCCAGATCACCTTCACCCAACATTGCCGTGTTGATGACATTGGCTGTCGACGCCTCCAGCACGGTCGCACCGGTGTTGGTCCCCACCGCGGGCGCATCATTGATGCCCGTGATGGCAATCTGAACCGTCGCCGTATCCGTGCCTCCATTTCCATCACTGACGCGGTAGGTAAACGTGTCGGTCACCCGCTGGCCGCTGCTCAAGTAAGCAAAGGCACCATTTGGGTCGTAAAGCAAGTCGCCATTCATCCCGACCGTGAGTCGAGCCCCGGATGGCAGCGTCACCGGTGTCCCCACATTGGCGCCGCTGCCGTTGATCTCCGTCACGGTGAGCGGATCGCGGTCGCCGTCCACGTCGTTGCTGGTCAGCCCATTGGCTGCCGAAATGCTGAGTGGCGTGTCTTGATCGGTGCTCCAGCCAGACCAGAGCGGCCCGCCGCTCCCGCCGCCATCGGTCAGGGTGCCGTGCTGCGCGTTGAGGGAAAGGTCCTGGGCGATCGTCCCCAGGCCCTCATTGAAATTCCAATAGCCGGCCAGGCCTGCTTCCGCGCCGGACAAGGCAACATCGAGATTTGCCTGGATCTCGGTTTCGGTGCGCACCGTGTTCCAAATCCGCACTTCATTGATCCGCCCGTCAAAATACTGATTTGTGGGATTGTTGGAACGACCACCAATCCGCAACTCGTCGAGCGTTGCGTGCGCGTCGCCAATGCTGCCCGAGCCCTGATACACGTCCACGGCAAGTCCATTGACGTAGGTGCTCACCGTTCCATTATCGTAGCTGACCGCGATATGGGTCCATTCGCCGTTATTGACGACGTAACCGGTGTCGTGCCATGCCCAGCCCGGGTCCGTGTTGGCGAATGCCCAGTAGATATGATTGTTGGAAAAGATGGCGACCTCATACTCACCTTCTTTGTTGATGATCATCCGGTTTGAGTTAGCCGAAGCATCGGGGTTGATCCAGGCCTCCATGGTCAACGTGTTGGTCATCGTCAGATTGGGTGAATCGGGAATCGCCACATAATCGTCGATCCCGTCAAACTCCAAACCGAAGTTATCGTCGATCGCGAGCGGCGCGTCGGCGAGTTCCGTGACATTGACGAATTGAGAAAGGACGTTGCTCGTGCCGCCGTCACCATCGGTGATCACAAAATCGATGGTGCGCGTGGCCGCTCCCGGTGCGTCCGACAAATTGGCGAATGTGATATTTCGTAGCAGCGCTCGCGTTGCGACCGCATCCGCATTCCCGTTCAGGTTGATTACGAGGGGGCTGGTCCCCAGGCCGCCGGTGAAGGTGCCGATCGCGACGCCTTCGTAGGTGACGGACTGGTGGTCGACGCCGATCTCACCAACACCCGTGCCCTGATGGAATACCTGCAGCCGGTCGTTCACATCGGCCCCCGCTGCGATATCCACGCGCAGGATCCCGCCGGCAAAATCAGCCGAGTCATCGTCGACCACGGTAATATCGGCGTCGACAAGCACAGGTATGGCGTTTTCCACATAATTCGCCGCGGCACCGGTTGTGGCAAGCGTCGGTCCCTGGTTGGTACCCACTCCGCGGACTACCAGCGTCAAGGCATCGATATCCTCGGTGACGTGATCAAGCCCCACATCATCCCCATCGAAGACAACTTCGGCATTCGCCGCGGCAATTCCCGCGCCCCAAGTGGTAGCTGTGATCTCCAGTTCCACGACGTCATACGGGTCAACCGACAGGTTGTTGCCCCCGATGGTATCCGCCTGGTCGAGCGAGACAAATACCGTACCGGTACCCACCGCGACGCCGCTCAGTAGCTGGCCTTCATCGATCAATTGCAGTCCGTCGATGCCGCGGCTGATGCCCAGGTCGTCGCCTTCGATCAGCTTCACGGAGATGCCGAGGCTCGTGTCGTACCAGGAAATGTCGTTTTTTTCCGCGTTGCCCGTTTGCGTGAAGAGGAAATCGCCCGCACTCAGCGTGGTATCGCCCACCAGCGTGTCATGCTCGACCAGCGTGAGTCCCGCCAGGCCATTCGCGGACGGGTCGTTCATGATCTGGCGGAAGAAGCCGCTGCCATAGTCATTGGTGGCGGCCGCCCGGAAGACGTAGATGTTTCCCGCCGTCGTGGAGATCGAGTTGGACCAACCGGCCGGAGCGCCTGCCGCGGCGTTCGTCAATGTTTCATCCTCGGCGGCCACGAAAAGGACATCTCCTTTTTGCAGGTCGACACTGCCGCCCAGGATGCCGATCCCGCTGATCGTCAGGTCCGACGATACGTAATGCAGGCCCGTCAAGTTGACGTTGTTGTCGCTGCAGCGAAGGCGTCCAGATCGGTGATCGACAGGAAGGTGCCGTCGGTCGCATCGAGTCCAAACGTCATATTGGGATCGCCGAAGCCAACGATTTCACCCGCCGACCAGTTGGCCAGTCCGGGGGTCCCACTCGCGGGGCCTCCTCCGCTGCCTCCCGTGGGGCCGACATCGGATGCCGTGGAGTACCAGAAAAAAATCTCGGTCGGTTCCACGACGATCGCAACGTTCTCAATGTCGACGCTGAAGGCACTGCTGCCGCCGCCACTTCCGGTGTTGACTCCACCGGTGCCCGAAGGATTGCCGTCGGACGCGTCCCAACCGCGAAAGTCGAAACTGGCATTGCCCACATAGTCGGTGCCGGGCACGAATCGCACACGGTCCGCGGGCGTCGCCGTCAGCACCACGGCGCTGCCGTTCGAAACCGCACCGAATGCCGTCCAGTTCGCACCGCCGTCGACGGAGTATTCCCAGGTCCCCTGCGTGTCGTCGACCGCCGTAACGGCGATTCCGTCGACGGCTCCCAGGTCGACATCTTTCATGCGGTCGCCTCCCGCGCTGGCCAGAATCGCGGCAACGGAGGAACCACTCGGATCGGTGCTGTTTTTCAGGACGTTGGGCAGGTCCATCAACCCGGATGGATCGATCGCCGGCGCATCATTGACGTCCGTCACGGAGATCGACGCGGACTCGCTCGCCAGGCTGAAGGCGGTCACGCCCCCGACGTTCGAAGCGTCTACCTTGGTCCCGAACGTGCCGGTGGTTTGATCCCAGGCCCGAAACGTGAAATCGGCGGTCGTGGCGTTCAGGGTATCGGGCACGAAACGAACGAGGTCCGTCCCGCGGAGCAGCAGCGCGGAAGTGTCCGAGACGGTGCCCACGGCCGTCCAGTTGGCTCCTCCGTTCGTCGAATACTCCCAGCGGCCATTCCCGCTGTTGAGCGAAGTGATCGCGATTCCCTCGACCGCGCCCGCATCAGCATCGGTGATGCGATCGCCTCCCGCGGTGGCCAAGATCGCGGCCACCGTATTGCCAGCATTTGCCGTCTGATCTTCGTTGATCGTGGTCAGCGCCATTGTGCCGCTGTTGTCGAGCACCGGGGCGCTGTTTGCCAGGTGGTAATGGATGATCAGTTCCGGCGCGATCATGCCTTCACGACTGTCGTACGTGATCGAGCGATCTCCGCCGCCATCGGGACTGGCCACCATCAGACCATAATTCGCGTCTGTCCCGTCCACCCAGGCCTGAACCAATGTGGTGATATCCCAGGAGTGCTGGCCCGCTGTGTCCGTGGTGAGGGAGGAGACGGCGCTCGGGTCGAAGGCGCCACCCGCGGTCGACCAGCTCAGCCCCGCGTCGCGGAGCGTCCAGTTGGCCTCGTCGGCCGTTCCGACGGCGGCGCCCTCGGCCCACCCTTCCAGCACCTGATAGACGTCGACCGTCAGCAGTCCGCCCACCGTCGTCGCCTCCAGATTCAACGTGGCACCGTAAATCGTCGCGCCGACGGGAATGCTGCTGACATCGAATTGCAACAGGGCCCGTTGCAGGTCCGTACTTTCCCGGTCCACGATCAGGCTGGACGAAGCGCCAAAATTGTTGCCGGTTTCCATGAGCTTGATGTAGGTGTCCTGCACCGAATTCAGCACGGTGGTGGTGGCTTGATGCTCATTCCACAAAAAAAGAAAGGGCTGGTTCTTGGTTTCGCCGGTGTTGACTTCTTGTTCGCTGGGAGTTCCCCAGCCTGAGCCGTTCCAGAGGACATAGTTGAGATTGCTGGCGTCGTCCTGCAGAGCCAACATGATCTGGTTGCTGAATCGGTCGGCCGTCAGCGTCATCGAATTCAGATTGTTGCCGAATCTATCCGGCGTCTTGAGCTCACCCGACCAGCCACCCGTGTCGGACCAGGTCTGGTAGCGCAGGTCGTCTTTCCCGCTCTCCGCGTAGGTCACCAGTAAGTCGCCCGAGTGGCCCTCAAAGGCCACGGCCGCGTTGGGAAACGTGCTGCCTTGGGTGGTCATTTCGGCCAGGGTTTGTTGGCCCCAACCGCTTCCGTCCCAGACGGCAAACCACGCCTCGTTGCTAAATGTGACGACCCCCACGGCAATGCGATCGCTCCCGGGGTCCGCGGCAATGGATGTCCAGCGAGCCGCTCCGGTGGCCCCCGGATCGGTAAGTGTATTCTGCCCGCTCCAATTCGCGCCGTCCCAAAGCTGGTACCGCAGATCATTGTTCGTTTGATCACTGTAGACGACCATGGCGTGGCCGCTCTGCTGCTCGTACACGACGTTGATGTCCGTGCGATCGTCACCGGCGTTGGTGGCCAGTGTGACGCCGTTTCCCCACGAGTCGCCGTCCCACACATAGGCCCGGTCGTGGCTGTTGGCATCGCTGACCACCAGCACCATCTCATCCGCAGTGGGGCTGGCCGCCAGTTGCAACTGCCGCGGTGTCGCGCCGCTGTAGACACCAATCGTATTGACCGCCGACCAGCTGGTGCCGTTCCAGACGGCGTATTCGAGATTCGCCCCGTCGGTCCAGACGACGATGGCGTCGCCGCTGCCCGCTTCGTAGGCGACATCCATGCCCCACCAGTACGATTGCGAGACCGTGCCCAGCGGATTGATGGGCAGGGCACTCCAAGTGATGCCATTCCAGATCTGGCCGTCGATTTGACCGCCCGTATCGACGCCCAGAACGATGGCTTCATCGCGCGTCGGCGCCTTGGCCCCCTGAATAATGCGCCAGGATCCCAGGTTGGTCGTCGAGCCCTCGGTCCCGAAATTGCCGTTGTCGAATGTATTGAATTGAGGCACGGTCGATCCACTCTCGCCCCACACAGCCAGCTGACGGTAATGCAGGTCGGCCGCCGCCACGTTCAACCCCAGCTCCGACGTACTGCCGTAGTTCCCGCCTCCCAGATCGACCGTCGCCGTGGCGGTGATGAATTCGCCGACCGCCACGTTGGCGGCGAGAGGCGCGCTGAAGGTCGCGTTCCCACTCCCATTGGTAACGACCGTGGTGGCTCCCAGGAATCGCTCGGCCTCTCCGTGACCGCTGGCATCGGCCGTGCCGCTGGCGAAGAATTCGATGCGGTAGGTCGTGCTGGCCCCGCTGTTCAACGTCCCGTCAACGGTCAACGTGCTGCCGGAGGTGAACGCCGACGAAAGCACGGGGAAATTTTGCAAGTCGTTGGGGCCGGTATCGGCATCGCCGTTGTCATTCGGGGTGACTCCCCAAGTCGGGCCGTTCTCCGTCAATTCGATGCCGAGGCCGCCGCTGTCGAAGACCGAGTTGCCGAGGATGGCGTTGCCGGCTCCCACGTTAAAATTCACATAGATCCCATCGTTGCCGCTGTGGGCGACGACATTGCCTTCTCCCGCACCCGTGCCGCCGATCCGGTTGTTCGCCGTTCCCGAACCGAACAGAACAATACCGCTGCCGGCGTTGCCGAGATCCAAGGTCGCTGTCTCGTCGGTACCGACATAGTTGCCTTGGACCACATTGCCCGTGGCTCCATTACCGACTTCGATGCCCGAATCACCGCTGCCCGCCACGACGTTTCCTGAGATCGTGTTGTTGGAACTCTCCAGCCAGATACCGTCCAGGCTGTTCCCCAGCGGCATCGTGCCGGCCGCATTGGTACCGATGTAATTGTTCAGGACGCTGCTGCCCGATGTGGACGAGGCAAAGTAGACGCCGGAGCCGGCATTACCCGAGATCACGTTGCGGGAAACAGCCGTCGCCCCGCCGATCGTGGTGGCACCGGCGGTGGAGGTCACCGCAACACCATAGCTGCTGTTGGCGACGATTGTGTCGCCGTCGGCTGCCAGTCCGATGATGTTGCCGGCGATGATGGTGCCGTTAGTACCGCTGTCCCGAATGTACACACCATAGGTGTTGCCCGAGATGATGTTGCGCTCGGCAGCGTCGTTGGTGCCGTTGGCGTCGGTGCCAATCAGGGTGTTGGTGGATCCGCCAAAGACGTAGACGCCCGCGTCGCCGTTGCCCAGTGGGGTCAAGCCATCCGCGCCAACGCCAATGTAGTTGCCTTGAACCTTCGCGCCTGTTGACGCGTTGCCGACGTAAACGCCTTCCGACAAATTGCCGGAGATCACGTTACCTGCCCCGGCCGCACCGCCACCGACGATGTTGCCGCTGCCGGAACCCCAGAAAGACACGCCGCCGTTCCGGTTGCCCAACGCAGCAAGTCCGCTGGCCGTGGTCCCGATGTAGTTACCCTGCAGCAGGTTGTTTTGCGATGTCGCGCCGAGCACTTCAAAGCCGAAGTGGTTGTTGCCGGAGATCACATTGCCTGCTCCAGCGGTCGTGCCGCCGACCGTGTTGCCGCTGGAACCGTTGGCCAGGTAAATACCGGAATTCTTGACGTCCGAAGCCGTGCCATTGACGTCCCCGGTGCCGGCAACGTCGGTGCCGATATAGTTACCGGCGATCGTGCTATTGTCGGTGTTATCGAAGTAGATGCCACGTTCCGTGTTGCCGGAAATGACGTTGCGTTCCGCCGCAGTCGTACCGCCGATTAGGTGGCCAGTGCTGTTGAGAGCGTAGATGCCATTGACGCCATTGGCCGAGGCCAACGTGCCGGTCGCGTCCAGGCCGACCCAGTTGCCTTGAATGGTCTGGTTGTTCGCGCCGTTGATTTCGATGCCGGTGCCGGTGAAGCGGTTGATGATGAGGCCCTGGACCGTGCTACCGTCGCTGCCCGAGTCCAGGTAGAGGCCGTTGACCAGCGTGCCCAGATTGCCCCCGTTGAGCTCGATGATCGGTGTGCCCGCGAAGTTCGGCTCGGTCGTACCGTCGATGATCAAAGCCTCCGTGATTCCCGGCAATCCGGAGGCACCGACGTTGATCGTTTGCACTCCGCCGATCAACGGAGCGCTGATCTCGAACCAAATTTCATCCGGTGTGATGCCGTCGAGATTGGCGGTGTTGTTGCTTGCGATGATCGCTTCGCGTAGCGAGATGTAACCGTCGGCGCCCATATTCGCTTTGAGTGCCGCGATCGACGATGTGTTGCCGTCCGCCACGTCGCTGGTGGTGTCGACGATCAGTACGTTGGTCGGTTCGGTCACCGTCACACTGATGTCTTGAGTATCGACCCCGCCGTAGCCGTCTGCCACTTTGACCGTGACTTCGTAGACATTATCGCCATCCAAATCGGCAGGGGTTTCAAAATCCGGCGCGGCGATGAATGTAAGAATGCCAGTGCCACTATCGATGGTAAAGAAACCATCGTCATCACTGGCCGGATCAAGACTGTACGTCAGAGTATCCAGGTCGGCGTCGGTAGCGGTGACGGTAGTGACCGCGGTCGTGTTCTCGACGACGCTGATATTGGCCGTGGCGCCGCCGCCGTTGGAACTGATTCCGGGGGACACGTTCGTACGAAACTCATATGCCCCGATATCAGCTGTGGCGCCACGGGCGACGCCCCGCTGGTCGATCGCTGGTGCTAACGATGAATCACCGTTATCGATCGCGGTGCTGCCGGCAAGCAGCGCGTGCGTGTGCGTCGGCCCACCATTGTCGGCGAGACCACCAAGTTGTGGATCGGCTATTTGATCCGTACCACCAAAACCAGTCGATCCGGTCGTATCTCCAACAATGTTGTAGCCTGAACTTACCGCCGCTCCGTAGAAGTCGACAAAGGTTGTGCCGGCTCGATTTCCCGCGATGATCGAGTTGGCGACCCTGAATGTCCCCGCACTGACGCGAACACCACCACCGGAAAAGCCGGTTGATTCGTTGTCGGTGACCGTAATACTCATGGCATGAACCGTCGAGTCGGAGTAGATTCCACCGCCATTGCCGCTCGACGTATTGGCACTGATCGTGACGTTGGTCAGGTTGAGCGGGTCGGTCCCCGTATGGTTGATACCTCCCCCATTGCTGGCGCTGTTCGCACTGATCAACGAATTCACCACGGTTGCCGCGCCGATGTTGCGCAGGCCACCGCCTAAGCTTGTGGCTGAGTTGTTGGAAATTGACGCATCCATCACATACAGGGTTCCGGCGTTGGAAATGCCACCGCCATTGCTGGAAGCACCGGTGACCTGATTGCCTTGAACGTCAACGGTGTCGATGCTCAGTTTGGCTCCGGAAGCAACGCTGATGCCTGCGCCGTGAGTGACTCCGCTGGTCAGTCGACCATTCTGCACCGTAAATTCCGCGAAACTTACGTTGCCGGAATGGATCTCAAATACGCGATCGAGCGAGTTGCCATCGATGATCGTCGAGCCAGCACCTGCCCCGATGATTGTCAAATCGTCGGTAATGTCTAAATCACCGGTCGCAGCCGCATTTTCGCCGCCTCCGGCGATCGAGAGCGTGTAGGTTCCCGCTGTGACAAAGATCGTCTCGGTACCCGCTGTGTTGTTGGTGGCCATGATCGCCTCGCGGAGTGAGACGAATCCATCCGCACCCTTGCTCGCCAGTAGCGCCGCGACCGACGTCGTCGTACCATCCACGATGTCGGCGGTCGTATCGACGATCAGCGCACTGGTTGCTTGCACGTTGGCCGAGAACTCGGACGTCGATCCGTAGGTGCCGCCAGGATTCATGACGGTCGCGGTGGAGGTGATGTATTGACCCGCCGCCAGCACTTCGTCGAACGATGCCACGAATTGGGCATCACCGCTACCATTGGTAATGACAACCGTGGAACCGAGATAGGCTTGGCCTTCGCCATTGCCGGCCGCCGCCACATCGGTTCCGAAGAACTCGAGACGCACGGTCGTGTTGGCGGTCGTATTGAGCGAGCCGGCCACCGCGACGTTGCCGGTGCCATCGGTACCGGCGGAAGTCAGCTCGGCAAAATTCTGTAGATTGTTCGCGCCTGTGTCCGCATCGACCTCCGTCGTTGAGCGTGACGCCATTGCTTGCCAGATCGATTCCTTGCCCCGTGTTCGCGTAAATTGAATTGCCGAGGATGCTGACATCGACCGCCGTGCTATTTTGCAACTGCACGCCGTCTCGGAGTTGTAGGCGATGATGTTGCCCGCACCGGCTGAAGTGCCGCCGATCATGTGACCCGACTCGGTGGTGATGCGCACACCGTTGGTCCCATTCCCAAGGGCGGTCACGCCGTCGACACCTACGCCGATGAAATTTCCCTCGATGACCGTACCCGTCGTCCCGGTGCCAGGAATCGCACCGTCGCTGATGATGATGCCGTCGTTGTCATTGCCGGAGATGACATTTCGCGCCACCCGCCATCGTCCCACCGATCATCGTGTTGTTCGCGCCGCTTTCGATCTGAATGCCTCGATCGTGTTGCCCAGATCGATCAGGCCCGTT
Organism: uncultured Planctomycetaceae bacterium; assembly: GCA_963700865.1. Classification (GTDB taxonomy): domain Bacteria; phylum Planctomycetota; class Planctomycetia; order Pirellulales; family Pirellulaceae; genus CAVOGJ01. The sequence continues at coordinate 396,668 of CAVOZC010000002.1, forward strand.
CCGTCCGTACCGATGTAGTTGCCAACAATGACGTTGCCAGTGGCCAACTGCGAATAGATGCCATCGGCGTTGCCAGAGATCACATTGCGATCGGCAGCGGTCAGGCCACCGATGGTGTTGTTGCTGCCCAGCAGGTTGATGCCCGCACCCGTATTCGATTGCCTGGCTCCGGCATCCGATCCTGTCGCGGCCAGTCGCCGATGTAGTTGCCCGCGATCGTGTTGCCGTCCGACCCGGCTTGAATCTCGATGCCGTCACCGGCAAAGTCACGAATGATCAGCCCACGAATGGTGCTGCCGTCAGCGGAACTGGTGAGCACGAGACCATCGGAGGAGAGATTGTTGCCATCGAGGATGACAGCCGGTCGGTTGCCATTAGCGGCAAAACTGTCATCGGTCGTGGCATCGATCGTCACCGTGTCGGTGATGAAAGGCAGGTCAGTAGCCAGCGCGATGGTGTGTACACCCGTTCCGACAATATTAAATTCGATGGTGTCATCAACGCCCACGCTGGCATTCGCTTGATTGATCGCGTCTCGCAGCGAACCGGCTCCGGAATCGCTTGTGTTCGTGACGATATAGGTAGCCAGGATGGATTCCCAGCGTTGTTGCGTGGACACGTCGAACGCCACGCCTGTCTCGATCGTGCCGCTCGAATATTCGAGGTCCCAATCCCCTCCTAGATCGGCATGCCCGGTCAAGTCGTCACTAGCCGCGATGTCGGCGCCCGTCAACGCGGCCAGGGATTCGAGGAAGTGTTCGCCGTCCCCATGCGCGGCCAGATCGCAGCCGTAAAACAGTAGATCGGCGTCGTCGCTCAGCGCTTCCTGCCATCCCACCAAATCGCCGGCGTAACCAGGAAGACTGTCCGCAGAGAGGATCGTGTTGCCGAGCTGTACCTGGCCTGGCGCGCATGGGAGACGATGTGCAGGGCATTTACCCCGGCGCGGCCTTCCAGAGCCCGGCCGATCTGTTCGACGCCGTCGCCGTGCGAGTCGATGGTGATGATCTCAAACTGCCCTGGCTCGCCTCGCTGGAGGATGTCGGCGACAAGCAGCTCCGCGCCGTCCACCGATTGGTCGATGAAGATCAACTCGGCTGGCGACGCGGCATCCGCTATTTCGTTGGCATCCGTCAGGACGGTCATGGCGAGCGCGTCGTGGTGCCCCGACAGCAGCCATTCGCCTTCCGCTTCCGCCGCGCTTGCGGCCGGCAGATCCGAGTGGAGCCCTGTCGTCTCGTCGAACAGCCCATCGAGTTGACCACCGGCGTCGACATCCTCCACCTGTCCTTCAAAGACAGCCGGATCGAGCGGTGTGGCGCTGTAGAGAATACGGTCCTCCAGTTGAGACGCAGTCCAATGCGGTCTTTTTGACGGGGCCTGGGGAGGGCTGCTGCTGCATGAGAAACTCGCTGCGATGCTTTATATATTCCAGACAAAAGGGGGACTCGACCACGCACACGGAGCGGAGCGATCCAGGTCCCGCAAAGTGGAATGCCGGGTGGGATTCCGACCTTCGCAACGCTTGGCAAAGGCGAAAACTACAACCTATGGGAAAAGATAGTTCAAGATCGGGCTGCCGGCCGTCCAAGATGGGACTGTATCGATTCAGCCGGTGCCAGGGCGTGAGGGGATGAAACGACCATGATCAAACCGATCGATCGCGATGTTTCGAGAGGATGCAGCACGATGCAATTATGCAGCGTGAGGCAGGAATTCGTCGGTTGGAAAGCCGTCCGCCGGCAGGACCCCGCCACGGAGCTACGGAATGGAACGGGCCGCATGGCTGCCGGCTTGATTCGCGTCCCGCCCGGTTGCCGATAACGCCGTTGTTCATCTT
>CAVOZC010000003.1:0-108647 GCA_963700865.1 uncultured Planctomycetaceae bacterium
ACGCCGTACCAACCATCGAGGGTACCGTCGCTCGTGTCGTCGATGTAGTCGAGCCGCTCGCTGAGTTCGATGATGTCGTCGTCTCGGCAGCCTTTCTTGACAATCGCGTGGGTCAGGTCGCCCGCCAAGAAGTGAACATCGGTTGCCGTGAAGGTGATGGGGTTCACATCCGCACTCGATGCACAGGCTTTAAGCTGAGCGCGGACTCTGTCGATCGTGGAGTTGCCCTTCAACCTCAACAAAGCAGCGCGCTCGTGCGGCGACAATTCTAGCCGAATCTTTCGGGGCTCCATCGATCACCTCCATGACAACGTCGTAGTATCAAGCCGCAGCTCGACGACGACACTCCGCGCGATGCTCTTGTGCACGCTGAGCGCGATCGATCGCTTCTTGGACGCGTTTGGGAAGTAAGTGTTGGGGATGATCCGCAGGCCACTGGTCGGGTAAAAACACGAGGCAAAACACGAGGCAAAAACACCAACACGAACTGATAGAACAACACGAGGCAAGACACAACACGAGGCAAGACACAGACCTCGCGGAGGGGGGATGCGGGATATAGGCAGTCTGCTCCGAGTCATTTGACGACCCACTGCATTGATGACCACCAACACGAGACAAGACACAGACCTCGCGGAGGGTGGATGCGGGATATAGGTAGTCTGCTCCGAGTCATTTGACCACGAGGCAACAACACGAGACAACAACAACACGAGGCAAAACACGAGGCAAGACACAGACCTCGCGGAGGTAGGATGCGGGGTATAGGCAGTCTGCTCCGAGTCATTTGACCAACCAGCACGAGACAAGACACAGACCTCGCGGAGGGTGGATGCGGGGTATAGGCAGTCTGCTCCGAGTCATTTGACGACCCACTGCATTGATCGGTCCATCTCGACGACTTTGCTTGTCAGGCATTCCATGCTCCCCATTGGAGGTGTGTGTCTTCCCTCGTTTTGACGCGACGAGCGACGTGTCCTGGCCGCTGGCCGACAACCAAGGGACGATTCGCGACTGGATCGACTCAGACGGTGCGCTCCTCCAGCACATCGCCTACGACTCGTTCGGCAACCAGCTCGATCCCCTTACTAGTCCGCGTCGGTCAAAATGGCCGATGCGGTTTCAGCAATTCGCTTAGGCGCGTCGAATTCATCGGCCGAAGGCAGTTCTAACTGCCTCGAAGTTTCACTCCGACGCGACCTAATTGCGCCATCAATTGAGTCGATTCTTGAACATGTGCAATTGGGCCGGATTCCGTGGCCGTGTGATGATTGGCCAAAGGCCATATTCATCGTAGCCTGGGGCAACGCCCCAGGAATCGAGGCGTTGTTCCACGTTTGGCCGAAGGCCATTTTCACCTTTGAGTCATCGTGTGAAACGACCGTCAATCCCAAACGTATTGTTCGTCATATTCCACTTTGTAACGTTTCAAGAACATCAGGAACTCTTCTTGAAACGTCATCTTTTGGTGTCGTCTTGGTTTCGCACGTATTTCTCAACGTCTTCCCGGCGCGTCGGGCCGACAGAAAACATTCCATAACCGCGTTGCCAATAGAAATCTTTGTAGGCATTTCCGAGCGTTTTGATGAATTTTGACGATTCGCGTTTTGCCTGTTCGACGAATTTGGCCGGAGCACGTACCTTGCCCATGTCAAACAAGATGTGCACGTGATCGGCGACGCCTCCCACAACGACATAAGGCGACCCCAGATCGCGGAACACCGTCGCTAAGTAAGCATGCACGCGTTCGCGGATTTCGTCGTCGAGAAACGGTTGGCGATTCTTGGTGCTAAAGATCAAATGAGCATAGAGCTTGGTGAGGGACTGCGGCACGGTTGGCTCCTTTCCAGGCGATAACGCCAGGGTGATGGTGATTATGGCCTTCGGCCAAAACGCACGATTACGAACTTGTTCCTGGGGCGTTGCCCCAGGCTACGATGAATTTGGCCTTCGGCCAATCCGATCGCTTCGAACCCGTGAGTGGCCCACACCGATCGCCCTCGATAGTACCGCTACCTGCGGCGGCGAAATCGCCGTGAAATCGCCCGCCGCACACGACGTCTCTCGCGTCGGTTTCATCGTCCGACGCACTTTAGAGGGCAGGTAACCGATGTTGCCTTTTTGCAGGTTAGATAACTGCCATTAGGTGCGGTGTGAAAAGGCAACATCACGCAAGGGAACGGTCGCCTGATAGCTAAAAAAAGGCCCGCATCAACAAAATGCTGAGCGGGCCCAGCGGCCGTTGCTTCGCCCGAAAGTTCGCCGCGAAGCGCACCCCCACGCCGGCCACGTAAACACCGGCATTACAGGGTCAATACGAACGGCGTCTCCTCGTTCTCGAACGGGTCATGAGCAGCGAAATGCTCCGCCAACGCCCGATCGACGGTTCGAATACCCGCGACGCGCAGACGCTCATGTATCCGCTTCAACACAAATCCATCATGCGCGGGTAGCAGCGAAACCTGGTCGACGATCCGAAGCGACTCGCCAAGCTGCTCGAATTGGAAGGTCGCCGCGTCCCCGCGTCCCATACGGCTCCAGACGGCATCCGTCGCCGCGTCGCTCAGTTCAGGAGCAAAACCCGTACCGAACGTGGCCCCATTGCTAACCGGACTCGACATCGGCACGCCAGTGAAATGCAATGACCAACTGTCGAGCGTCCCCACTATCCCCTTCCGACCATCCTTGACCGTCAGCGTCCAGTCACCGGAGGCAGGTTGCCCGTTGAAGGCGTCGGTATTGCCGCCGTCAAGCGGCAAGGAAACGGTGGTTCCCGCTGGACTCCTCAAAGTGACCGTCAGATCGGTGGGCCGCGCGTGAGTGATTACGATCGTCACGTTCAAACTGGCGACCGTGAAGACATCGTCGACCGCGATCGTTGAGTTGACCGACTTCCGATCAGGGATAGTCAGGCTTGTACCCTCTGTGTATTCGTAGCTCTGGACCGCGGGCGTGACGTCAAAAGTGTAGGCGTATTGCACTGTGCGACTATCGTGGTCCGTCACACTGGCCTGAATGGTATGTCGGCCCACAGCGAGATAACCTTCCGTCAAGACCAGATCTGCCCCCGTTGTTGCCGTGTACGCATCAGGCGTGCCGGGATCGATGGTCCAGGTCACGGTCGTGGCCGGTTGGGATTGGCCATCCTCTGTTACGATATTGGCTCGGAATGAAAGACTGTCTGGTGCCACGCTGGATACGATCTCTTCATTGTCGCCGTCAACGTGCACGACCTCCAACTGCGGCGCCTGGCGATTCACGTGTACCAGGACGGAATCGAGGTCCCCGGTGACATTCACCACACTGCCTGCAGGCGTGTGGACGATGTCGCAGCGGCTCTTGAACACGACATTGAATGCATCGAGTTGCGGATGGGCCACGAGTGTCCCTGTTCCTCCGTCAAACCCCAATCCACCTGCCTGTCGGACGCGCTCCAGGTGGCCATTCAATTGCATTTCCACCAAATAGGTGTCGGAATGCGAATAGTGATCTGAAGGAAATACCTGGTCGTCGCGTGTGATGAGTACAGCCGTGGGATCGTCGTCAAAATACGCGGTGCCAAGAAATGCTCCTGACACTACCAGCGCGGGATCATCGCCCCCGACGACGGCGATACCCCGAGGAGACATCCAATAGTTGCAGTCGAACTGGTGAACCCAGATGTTCTCCGCGCCCGCTCCATCTTCGTGTTCGTCAATCCGCAAGACAAACACATCTCGCGGATGATCGGCGGATGCGGTAAGCGTTCCCGCGGGTCCAAAATCTTCCGTACCTTCGAAATCGCCCACCACATAGAGTTCCGCATCCGGGCCTGGCACGAATTTTACCCCTTGGCCTCCGGTCCGGTGCACCCAGGAGATATCTCTAGAGTCACTCTCCATTTTGACGACGTGCGTGCCCAACGTGCATGTGACGCCGTTCAAAGTAACCGTTCCGGGAAAGAAGGCGAGTACAAAAGCTTCGGAGTCGCCGACCTCCACATCATGCACTCTGACTTCGCCCGCATCCTGTAGTTGCCTTTCCCAAACGGGGGCTCCCGTGCTGGAGTCCAGTTTGAAGACAAATTGCGGGATGAGTTTTCGGTTGAGCGTGCTGGTCAGCGAATGGCCAGTATCACCAGTGTCAAACGTGGCTGTCCGGGAGAAGCTACCGGCGGCGATTACGTTCCCAGCGCCGTCCACATCGAAGGCCACAAGTTCGTCGGCGGCGGGGCCTCCAAACCGCTGGGACCAAACGCCCGCGCCGCCACTGTTGAACTTGGCGACGAATACGTCGGTCTCTCCGGCGCTGGTTAGGTCGTCCATATTCGAATCAGCAAAATCGACGGTCCCGCTGAATGTGCCACCCACGTAGATGCTGCCGTCATCATGCACGTACAACAAGTCATACGTCACGATAAAGGAGTTAAGGGGGACATAGTTGAGGCCTGCGGCGGAGAGCAGTGTTACGTCCTGCATCTCGCTGACACGGGTACCGTCGGCTTCGTACTTCGACAGCTTGTAGGCGCCCTCATCGAGTCGGCCGGTGTAAACAAATCCGTCGGCATCGGTGGCGAACTGAATGCTGTCGTCGGCCATGACCCAGTTCGATTCCATGCCAGGCACCGCGGATAGCAGGTGTCTGGCTTCGAGTAGTTCACTGAGTAGCTTCGTTCTTCCCAGTCGGCGATTCGAGCGACGACGGCTCATCACGCCTGAATGGCTTTTCGTACACTGTCGACCGTTCATCTCTGTACCCTCCCGGAGACTGGGCTCCGCGTGGTTGTTTCCCTGCGGACGGAGTGACGAGGTGAAGATCACCCCGTTTCACTCTGGCCGTGTGTTTAGCGGATCGTTCTCGACGCGCTTCCTATTACTGACCCTCCCAAACCGGACCAACAGGTTTCGGAGGTTGGCAAGAATTCTCAGAAATGTGTGAGCAACCGCCCGAGACATGGCGCAACGCACACTTGCGGGCGGAGGTGTGCGTCGGGGCACACGGTTCCGTTCGCAATTGGAAACGGTGCGGTCGGCGTCAGACACACGATGTGGCGTATGGGCCGACGCAATGAGGGCGCTCGGACGAAGGGGGAGAAAGGGGAGAACTGACTACGGCTCCTCCGCGGCTGGCTGTTCTGCCTCACTGATACTGTTCAGCTTTTTCCTTAGACTCTCTAGCCCCTCCTGGACATCGGGCTGGTCAGGCCTCCAGGCGAGCGACTGCTCCGCCTGCTCGATGCCCGCCTCATAGGCCTGCCGCGCTTCGGCTCGACGACCTTCATCCCGCAACAGGTTTCCGAGGTCGCAAAGCACACGGCTCAGTGATTCATACGTACGCGGAAATGTCGTGACGAGATTTCGGTAGAGTTCCGCCGCCTTGCGAAAGTGTTGCTCTGCCTCACCCGACTTCACGGTCTTTCGCAGTGCCCTGGCCAGGTACCACTCACCCCGCCCACGCGATGCGTGAAAGTCCAGGACATCCGGATAGCGCCCCGCCAATTCTTCCAGCACAAACGTTGCTTCGGTAAGCATCTGCACCGCTTCATCGAACTTATCTTGTCTGGAGAGAATTTCTCCCAGTTGAACCTGGGCGTCGGCATGAGTCTGGAACGCGGAGGGATGGCACCACTCGTCCAGGAATGCTTCGTCCTTCAATTCGCTCTGCAGGAGTTTCGCAGGCGACTCTCCGTTCGGCAGAGTTTTTTGCGTCGCTGCCAGGGCGCCTCGAAATGCCGACTCCGCCTCGAGCCATCTGTGCTGGTCAGACAGTTTACTAGCCAGGGTGACCTGCAACATTCCCAGAATGCGGGCAAACCGCAAGTCGCTGGGGTATTCCGTACACAGTGTTTGACACTCATCGATCGCCTGGCGACAAACTTGCTCTGATTCGGCCACGCGCCCCAGGTCCTGCAGCACCGCGGCCAGATTCCCGGCAGCACGAAAAGAGGTGTCCCAGGCCTCCATGAACTTGTCGTCTTGCCGTGTTGCCGCGGCCGCGGATTCCCATGCTCGCCGCGCGGACGATTCCGCCTCCGGCAGCCGTCCGAGCCTCCGCAAGAAACACGACTGGTTGAGTTCGATACTTGCGAGCATCTCGTTGTTCCTCACGTTACCGGGTTCCAGAGCCGCAGTCTGTTCGACAACCCCGGCCGCCTTACGGTTTACTTCCAAGGCCAGCTCCGTTCGCCCCGCGCCGTCGAGCCCATTGGCGTAGTTGTGATACAGTTGCCCGAGCGTCTTCAGGAGGTGCAGGTTGTCGGGCCGCGATTCGCGGAAAGGCGCCAGCACATGAATGGCCTGTTCCGCGGCTTCGAACGATTCCTTCCATTTGCCTGACTTATCCAGGATGCTTGCCATTCGAGCGAGTGCGAAGCCGGTTTCCAGCTGATCAACGAACTCCTCAGACGTTGTGTTCGTTAGGTCTTCGTAGATTGCGAGTGCGTCGTCCAGAAAGCGACGTTGCGTTGACGTCAGCTCGGAGTCGTCGCTAATCCGTTGCAGGGCGATGTTGCAGTACATTTTATCCGCGGCCTTGCGAACCATCCGGGCGTTTTCCGTGGCCCGCTGGAGTGCCGCCTCCTGATGCGCCAGTGCGTTCTGTGTCCTTTGATGGGCGCGCCAGATCATGCCGGCCGCGGCCGCCACCGTCAGCGAAACCAAAAGCATCGCGACAGCCGCCACGAAGACCAAATCGGAGTGCCTGCTCATCAAGCGTCGCAACCGCTGCAGTTTCGACACGCGGCGCGCGGAAATGGGGCGGCCGTCCAGGTATCGGCACAAGTCGTCCGCCATTTCCTGGGCCACCAAATATCGATTCTCCGAACGTTTTTCCAGGGCCTTCGAGACGATTGTCGCCAGCTCGCGCGGGATTGACGGGTTGATCTTGAGCGGAGTAATCGGCTCGCCCTCGGCGATTTCCCGCAGCATTGCTTGGCGACTGGTCGCACGACAAGCGGGCTGCAAAGTCAACAGCTCGTACAGCGTCGCCCCCAGTGAATAAATGTCCGTCCGGTGATCGACCACCGCTTTCGGAGCCTGCGTCTGCTCCGGGCTCATATAACGCAGCGTCCCCACAATGTCACCGGTTACGGTTGCACTGGGCTCATTGTCGATGTGTGCCAAGCCAAAGTCGGTGACCCACAACTGGCCCTCGCTGTTGACCAGCAGGTTGCCCGGCTTGATGTCCCGATGCATGATGCCGTTCTCGTGGGCATAATGCAGCGCCTCGGCGGCCTGGATCCCCAGTTGAGCCACGCCGCGGAAATATTCGCGGGTACCGAAACGGGACAGGGTGGAGGCTGTGCTGGCGGGCCGTAGTTGCGTATCGCCGCCGATGGATACGACAGGATTTGTGGACGGCAACTCGGTCTCCCGATGATGGGAGCCCTGTTCGTGAGCGGTCGCGGCCGCCCACCGCAAATCGTCAACGGCCGCCGGCACGCCCCGTACTACGCCGCGCGACTCCCTGAGTCCGGCAATCAGCTCAGCCAAGCTTTGCCCGTGGATCAGTTGCATGGAGTAATAGTGCACGCCGCGGTCGGTCCCCACGGAGTAGACTGAGACGATATTCGGGTGGTCGAGCGTGCCCGCCGCTCGGGCCTCGTTCTTGAAGCGGTTGAGCTGCCGCGGGTCGAGGATCGCGGCAAAGGGCAGGACCTTCAGCGCCACATGGCGGCCGATAGAAATCTGCTCGGCCTCGTAGACCACTCCCATCCCGCCCCGGCCAATCTCACGCAGGATGCGAAAATCGCCCAGCGTCCCGGGAGAGGGAACCGCCCGATCGCCGCGTCCCAGAATGGGACCACCGCCAGCCTGCGATGCATAGCCCAGGTCGGCCATGGCCAGCATTGCCGGCAGCAGCCGTTCAATCCGTCGCGCCAACTGCGGGAATTTCGCCGCGTACTCGTCCAAGTTGATCACCTGACCGGTGTGCAGCTTTTCGGAGATCTCGGCGAGCAGATCATCCAGGACTTGCTGATCGCTCGTCTCTGTTGTTTCCTTTTGATCAACTGTGCGGACCATGGCTAAGGTTCCCCGAATTCATCTTCCAGATTCCCGTGCAAACGTTCCAATGCCCGGCGGTGACGCGATTTGACTCCAGATTCGGTCAAACCCAGGATGGCTGCGATGTCATGCACGGAAAGTTGTTCCAGGTACCGCATCACCAGGACCTCGCGATCGTGCCAGGGCATGTTATCCAGCGCATGCCTCATGCGTTGTCGTAGCTCATGGCGTGCCAAACACTGGCTGGGACTGCTGCCAACGGCCATCAGCAGGTCGGCCAATTGGACGGCCGATTGGTCGGGCAGATCGAGGGTCCTTTGACGTTCCCGGAGGACCGAGCGTTTCTGGGCCTGGATGTGGCGGCGGTGCAGGTGGAGCAGCTGTTCCCACGCGATCTGGTGGAGCCAGGGGTAGAAGGGAAGCGGCCGCCCTTTGAGATAATCCGGCAGCTTGCGGGCCGCGATCAAAAGCGTTTCCTGAAGCACGTCGGAGCCATCGGCGCGCACCGCGACGCGCGGATCGAGCCGCAGCGAGATCATGCGTTTCAGGCGGTCGCGGTGCATCGCCAGAAGCTGCTCCACCGCCACAACGTCTCCCTGAGCGGCACGGTCGAGCAATTCGTGTTCGCCACCTTCATCGAGGATTTCCATGGGAGTTGTCCCTCCCTGATTGTAATCCTGCCAGACGTCGCGCGTAGGATTCAGCATCCTGAAATATTTTTTGGGATTTTTTGTGGTGGACGCAAATGATGTCCCCAAGAGGCATTTGTCGCGTCCGTAACCGTGCGTCAGAGCACACAACCGTGGAAAGCCAAGTCAACCGCGATGGCCGTAAAACTCGAGATGAGGTACTCCAGATCTTCGTGAGCTGAAAGCCGAATACCTTTTTTCCGCCGCCGAGGTACGCTACCGAGAAACGTTCGTTTTCTGGGGTTTTCGCCGCAAGTCCTTTTTATGTCATAATTTACTTCCCATCTGTCCCAAATTGCCGTCTCGTAAATCAAGTTCCCGAAAAGTCGTGGGAACATGGGGTTTTTGAACGCAAACTTGAGCCCCTCTGGCTCGGCACCCATCTGCCTGAGGAGGGCGTGCCATGTGCAAGGAAGAGGGTCGCCCAATCTGCTACCTGTGAAACGCCGAGGGCACTTCGAACGATGAAAACTGCGGATGGGTGCCGCAATATCGGCTGGCGACAGACCAGCCATCGCCACCTGGTACAGCCAAGCCTGGAAAAAGTGGTAGTTTTGCCGGTCAACCAACGTGACGCGGATGTTGTCAGCGTTGCCGAGTTTCTTGGCGGCATTCAACCCAGCGAAACCACCACCCCGCGCCTGCTGACTGGAATATAGCGGCAGCTTGTCATCGCTGGTTATGGGTTCGTCATCGCGGCAGCGTCCGCCACGCCAGCCCGCCGGCCGGCGTACACGCCGCTCGGCGGCAGGCGGGATTGATCATAACACCGATCGACTGTTTGATTCAGGTTTCATTTCGGTTTCATCCTGGTTTCATCCTGGTTCTACGCCGGTTTGATACCGGCTGACGTGGGGCACATTCGCGACTCGTCAGTGTTCACCTGAATCTTGCGAAGTCCCGTTATGGTGGAGAGCGTATACGGCGGAGCCCGCCACCAGAGCCGCCGCTGGCGTGACAACGCCGCTGGCGGCACTGGAGGATGACGACAACATCGGCCCCCTGAACCGATTCTGATCGATCCTGGACGCCGCGGTGGGCACTGGACAGCGGCGTCTGTGAAGGACGTACTAAACGTTGCCGCCCTCCGCGACAAGTTGGAAGTGATCGAGTCCCGGCTACCCGTGGGATGATCCGCATTGAGCGACGCTTGCTGTGGCGGGGGTATTACTGACGGGGCCCGGAAACTGCGTCGGTCGATGAAACGCCGATGAAACCGAGGCAGTTTCAGGGGGTGCTTTTCGTGCGGTCAAGCGTCGGACCGAACGCAACTTACGATGCGAGGGGTCCACGGTTCACGGTTCAAAAAATCAGGATTCCAAATCTCAAAATCCAACAATTCCAACGTTTCTTGGGACTTTGATTTATGACATGAGTTCTTGAATCAGTGCTGCTCGGTGATTTGCATACCTCTTCTCAGCTAACGACTTGCGTCATCAAACGAACGTTCGATGGCCCATCGGGATTTGACCGAAAGAGTTCGGCCGGCGCGTGTGCCATACCGCCCGGTTCATTGCCGTTGCATGAGAGCCGGTGTGCGAATCTGTCAAAATGCAGTTGAACGCAAGATCAATGATTGCAGTCGAAAGGCAATCTGGCTAGTCTATCAACAAGTGGTCTCGCTTGGAAAGCGACGCTAATTCTGTGGCTTACGCAGACGGTCGGACGATAAATTCGTCGCTTGAGAATCTAGTTGGGAGTAAGGTCGAAAATGAAAAAATCGCGTCTTGTTTCAATCACGCTGTGGTTGCTCCTTTCTGCCTTGTCTGTGGCTGTTTGTCAGAGTTCCTGTCACGCGGAAGTCATCGTCTCGCCGACGAGCTTTTTCAACAATACCATGGGCAATTTTGGGACTGGTACGATGGATCTGGCAATTGACCAGTCTGGCTTGTCCTCGGGCTTCACAAGTGGAGTGACAGACTTGGCAACATACCTTGGGACGAATCCCACTCATCTTAGTGAGGAGAATCCCTTGAATTTCTGGGTTTCTGATTCTGGCGCTGTAGGTGGGAGCGTAGATTTCGATTTAGGGAGTATTCAGACGATTAATCAGTTCGTGCTCTGGCAAGCAAACGAATATCCAGATGAACAAATCAACGGCTTCACAATTTTCACATCAGATGTTCCCGATTTCAGCAGCGCAACCAACGTGGGATCCTTTGTTGCGACATTCACAGCTGAAAATAGCCCCGCCCCGGCCGAGGTGTTTGATCTGACTTCGTCATCCGGCAGATATGTACGACTGAACATTACATCCAACTACGGAAGCCCGGGCAACTATGTTGACGCCGGAGAGTTGGCATTTGGAGTGGTGCCGGAACACGCAGCCTGTCTCACCGCCGTGGCTGGCCTGTTGAGCATGCTTGGTCTGAGACGAAGAAGATAGCTTCCGGTGGTATCACGGCCAATCGGGCATCGATCGCCGTACGTACGTCGGTCTTGGCGGGGTGGGCTTGCGCAAAGCCGATGTGGAAAACACGATCTCATTGGCAACCCATACGTTTTGTAATCGGCGCAAAAAACGACCCTTTGATGGACAGATGTTACGGGTTCCGTACACTGTTCCGAGCTGGTCGTTCGCCGGTTCGAGAATCCGTGGGAACCGGGTTTTTGGCGGCGGCGAGAATCCTCTTCGATCTTGCCCGTGGCAAGGAATAACTCGAAGACCTTGGTTTGCCACGCCGCCAGCAACCGCTGGCAGTCGCTGGGCATGGTCGAACACGACGGACACGTGGGTCAGGTCCTCGATAAGCTATTAGGTGCTCAACGAGCCAACGCGCACCGCGTGCCTTTGGTGCCCTTGCAGATCAGGTACGCACCCATGAGTGCCATGCACCCTACGATCGCCATGGTGATGAACCGCGCGACTGTGGCGGCGGGATCGGGAACAGCGGCGCGAACTGCTTGAGAGCAAAGTTCGGCACTCATGGGAAATGCGATGGCCCCGAAAAAGAAGAAGCACAGACCGGCCAGTATGGCCATGGTGCGCAGCAAGAAGTGCATCTGCCGGGGCACGGGCGCCGGATCGAGCACGGGCGCCGGTCCGATTGGCGGCTCCGGTTCAGTCGCAAATGCCGGTCCAGGCAGGGGCTGCGGTCGAGGCAAAGGGACGCTGCGGTTTGCGGTCCGAGGCGGTTTCGCGACCACCGGGGCGACCGGCGTTGGCACCGCCGGCTTGCTTGCCACTGCCGGTGCCTTTCTCAGAGCTGGTTGGAGTTGTTGGGCGAAACGACGCAGCACCAGCCCGGCAGGAATCATGAGCAAGCCGGTGCCAAGCAGAAGTGACAATCCCAGAACGTCGGGCGTCGGATCGATAACGGCCAGACGTGGGTTCCGAGGAGAATAGTGGACAGTGAGGTCGGCACCTCGCGGACACTTCCTGGTCCACTGCGCCACCTCGCTGCGGTCGAAACTGCTGGGGTTGTATGACCGGTGTATACGGTCGGCGGTGTATTGCTTTCCATCAACAACGTATTCGTATTCCACAGCAGCGGTGAAATAGTCGCTCATTATCGTGCGGCTGCGAATAAACCCGGACGCTTTCTTGGAGACTTCGATTTTCGATTGCACGACGCGCGCTTCCACGGTCGGCCAGTTTTGAGCGCTCTTCGCGGCCAGAAAGGAACCGCCGCCCAGTAAGGTCAATACTGGTCCTAATAGCAGCAAAGCCAACCCGCCGTACCACAGTTGCAATGGGACGTCAGTCTTCATCTCGTCTTCCTCGTTTGGCGATGGAAAGTAATGTCATCTTTTCCACTGCACAACTCTAGGTCGGGGTAATCCAAACTAGGCCGTTCTCAGAGCCGAAGAAGGCGCAGTCCCGGGGTGTCGCCCCGAACCGGTCTCCAGCACAATTCCCCCAATCGCTTCCATCCCACCTGTGGAGCGTGCAGACCGCCACTCGGTGCCGCGGCTGCACGACTTTGATGGGCTCATCTCCCCGATGCATCGGGCTCGACTATCTACGGAACGACACGCCAAGGCGGTAGGCATCGCAAGGGCACGGTTTGGTCCTTTGATGTCAGCACCAACGTGTTCATCAAGCTGCATGAGTTTGACTCCGCGAAGAATGGTTACGTCCCGGTGGGCAACGTTGCGGCGTCGGACACGAAGCGATCCAACAAAGGACCGTTTTGCGGCATCGCGTCCTGAGTCGCACTTTTCAGTTTTGCCTTGACATTCAGGGCTGTCCCAAGAACCCGTGGGGGAGAATTTTCTGGAGGCCGCCGGGAAAACGGGTAATGCTGCCGGGGATGACTGTCCAGAACGCCTAACTGATATACACGTCTGGTAGAACTAACTGTTGAAGCGATTGGACTAACCTCACCCCCCAACTCATTCTCGCGATCAACTGATGGGAACTTTCGGCAAACACCTCAGCAGAAAGATTCGTGGGGTGTTCGGATTCGGACTTTCCGGCTCGTCGGCTCGCTTGTCAAGATCACGACGCTCCCAGTTTGAACAAAACGCTCCATTCGCTGCACGTGGCGGTACCTCCGCCTCGTGGCTCCGGCGAGCGGCGCTTCAAGCGGTGTTTCTGATATCTATCTCGAGCTTTGCGTTCTGCTCTTTAGGGGCCGCTGCAACCCACGCAGCCCGCCCGAATTTCCTCATCGCCATCTCGGACGACCAGTCGCATCCGCACACCTCCTTCGCAGGCTATCCTGGAGTCAATACGCCGGCCATCGACCGCGTGGCGCGAGAGGGGCTCTACTTTCGGAACGCATTCGCCCCGGCACCTGGTTGTAGCCCCACACGCGCGTCACTGCTCACCGGACGTCACATCTGGCAGATTGAAAATGCCGGCACACATGCCAGCAGCTTCCCGAAGAAGTATGTCGCATTCCCTGACCTGTTAGAACAGGCGGGCTATTTCGTCGGCATGACCGGCAAGGGTTGGGGGCCGGGCAAATGGGAAGTGAACGGACGCGCGCGCAACCCGGCAGGGACCGACTTCAGCCGGCGGACAAATTCCCCACCCCACAAGGGCATCCTCAAGAACGATTACGCGGCGAACTTTGCTGATTTCCTGGCCGCGCGTCCCGAAGGCGCGCCGTTTTGCTTCTGGTATGGGGCGAAAGAGCCTCATCGAAGCTTCGAGAACGGCGTCGGCTTGAAGACGGGCAAGAAGCTTGAAGATGCCCCGCCACCACCATTCCTCCCCGACGTCCCCGAAGTGCGCAGCGACATCCTGGATTACTGCGTCGAAATCGAGTGGTTCGACACGCATCTCGGCCGCATGTTGAAACTGCTCGAAGACGCGGGTGAACTCGACAACACATTCATCATCGTCACCAGCGACAACGGCATGGCGTTTCCGCGCGCCAAGGCCAACCTCTACGAATACGGCTTCCACATGCCGCTGGCGATCCGCTGGGGTGCTCGGGTGCCCGGCGGGCGCATGGTGGACGATCTCGTTGGATTCGTCGATTTGACCGCCACGATCCTCGATGCCGCTGGCGTGCCGCATCCCAGTCAGGCATATCCGCTGGCCGGCCGCAGCATCATGAACATTCTCACCTCGACAGGCAGCGGCATGGTGGATCCAAGCCGGACCGCCGTCTATGCGGGCCGCGAGCGACATTCGTCCTCGCGTTACAAGCAACTGGACCTACCCGCAGCGGGCGCTCCGCACGCCACAGTACCTTTACGTACGCAACTTTCGACCCGACCGCTGGCCCGCGGGCGATCCGGTCTTGCTCGGTGACGATGGAGCCCCGGTCGGTCCACACAGTGGCTACAAGGACATCGACGCCAGCCCGACGCTCGATTTCTTGATCGCCAACGCTGACGATCCGAACCTTGGCAAGTATCTCCAGCTTGCCGTGGCAAAGAGGCCAGCGGAGGAATTGTTCGACATCGAGCAGGACCCGGGCTGCCTGACCAACCTGGCAGACAATCTCAAGTTCGCCCAAGTGAAGCATGAGATGGCGACGCAACTGGAGGATTATCTGCGCCAGACCGGGGACGCTCGCGTGCTCGATGGTGGTGACATCTGGGAAAGCTATCCGCGCTACAGCCCGATTCGGCAGTTTCCCCAACAACCAGAGGAATGACCGCGCGGACAGCCAACCATGAACACTCCATACTTGAAACCCTCGTACAAGTCCTGCGCCCGGAGTGGACACACGCCGGAGCACGGACCGATCTGTGATGTTTCGACTCAGGCATTCGCGTCTGGCCTGGATCGGTCTCGCCCTGCTCGCTAGCATCGCGCTCAGCGCGGCGACCAGTGACGCCGCACCACTCCCAAACATCATTCTCATAATGGCTGATGACATGGGATTTTCGGACATCGGCTGTTACGGCGGCGAGATTCACACGCCAAACCTCGACCGACTGGCGAGCCGGGGCTTGCGGTTCACTCAGTTCTACAACAATGCCAAGTGCACCACCACGCGCGCTTCACTGCTCTCGGGCATGTATCCGCGTGGCAAGGGCAATTCGATTCCACTCAACATGCCGACCCTCGGCGAAGCGATGCGCACGGCCGGCTACCAAACCGCCATGAGTGGCAAGTGGCATCTCGGCTCGGAGGCGCCACAGCGGCCTATTGACCGCGGATTCGACGAGTATTACGGACTGATGGATGGCGCCTGCAACTTTTTCAACCCCCTGCAGCGTGATCCCGAGTTCAAGGGTGGCCGGGTGCGAGTGTTCGGCCACAACGACCAACTCATCACCGAATTCCCGCCCGATTACTACACCACGGACGCGTTCACCGATCACAGCATCCAGACCATCCGACAGTTCGCGAAGACCGGCAAGCCGTTCTTTCTGCACCTGGCCTACACGGCGCCGCATTACCCGCTCCACGCGCGGCCGGAGGACATCGCGAACTACCGCGGTCAATACGTGATGGGCTGGGAGGAACTACGCAGGCAGCGCCATGCCCGACAGGGAGAGATGGGTTTGTTTGACCCGTTACCAGCGTTGTCGCGAACGGATTCGAATGCGTATGACTGGGCGACAGCCGACCAGGATTGGGAAGATCATCGCATGGCGGTCTATGCCGCGATGATCGACCGGATGGATCAGAACATTGGCCGGTTGCTGAGTACGCTCGAAGAACTGGGCATTGAGAAGGACACGATGATCATTTTCCTCTCGGACAACGGTGGATGCGCCGAGGAACCGGGTGGGCGCGACCCCACGCGACAGCCGGGTATTGCCAGCACCTATACCGCCGTCGGGCCAGCGTGGGGCTGGGCACAGAACGCACCGTTCCGCCGTTACAAATCCTGGGTTCACGAAGGCGGCATCTCCACGCCCTTGATCGTTTCTTGGCCCGGCCGGGTAAAGCCTGACACGATCACCACTCAAGTTGGGCATATTATCGACGTGCTGCCGACTTGCCTTGAGCTGGCCGGGGCGACCTATCCCGCTGAATTCAACGGCGGGAAGACAGCCCCCCTGGAAGGCCGGAGCTTGCTCCCCATTCTCCTCGGCGGGACGCGCGAGCCGCATGAGGAACTGTGCTGGGAATGGAGTGGCAACTGCGCCATCCGTCGGGGCCAATGGAAGCTTGTCTGGGATACACTGAATCCGACAGGTCAATGGGAACTGTACAACCTGCAAGCCGATCGCACGGAAATGAATGATCTGGCTGACCACAATACCGAGTTGGTGACGGAGCTCAGCACCGCATACGCACGGTGGGCTGTGGCAACAGAAAGGAGGATCCCAGAAACAGGCTCGACCACGGGAAATGCTGACAAACCAACGACCGCCGGCTCGGCTTACCCCAGCGAATAGGGTACCTGCGCGAAGCCCAAGAGTTTTTCGGGTGGGAGGCACCGGTTTGGCTGGGGCCTGCGAATTTCTCCCGGCGCTGTACAAGGACTTGATTACAGATATCCTTCTGCTGCTGAGGCTTCACTCTAGCAGAGAGCCTTTGGCGATGCCGCCGCCGTAAATTGCGGCTGACGCCATCCAGGATACTAAGCTCAGCTGAATGTGACTCAGATCTGCTAAGAGGGCCAATGTAGAGAGGGCCAATGTAGACACAGACTTCGCGAACGATTGCTTAGTAAAAGTGCCGTTTCTGTGCCACGTACAGGAACTCAGCACTTTTTTTGCCGTCATGGTCCGCTTATGGGAGAAGATTCAATGATGAAGAGGAGTCTGATGGCGACCTCGCTTGTCGCCGTGATCTGTTTGCTGACGTCAACCACCTTCGCTGCCTCTACAACGGTCGCAGGATTTGATGGAGGTTCCAATGATGGCTTCACTGGCAATGCATTCTTTGAAGCTTCGGGTGGAAATCCGGGAGGGAATGCCCATCACGACGCTCCCATTTTCTTTAACGACCTGCGCACTGGAGGCATCGGCGAACCGGCCAATCCTGATTTCCTTGGCGACTACTCGCCATTTGCTGCCGTGACGCTTGGCTTCGACGTGAAGACCTTTTCCTTAATGGACTTTATCGGCAACCAGATCGTACGACCAATCGGAATTAGGCTCGTCAACCGTGATATTCAGGGCCCCGACGGGGACTCGGGAGTCTTTTATGATGCGGGCCTGGTCGGCGTAGGACCGAACCCTGATTGGGCAACCAGGTCGGTGACTCTTGACCCGACGTCTGCGACCCTGCCACCGGGTTGGGTCGGATTTGGCGCTACGGACCCGGTCACATTTGAACCTTCCCTGCCTGCAGGCGTGACATTCGGCGATGTCCTAGCCGGTGTGGACGAGTTTGCTGTCACAGGTGCTGTACCTGGTTTCTTCTTCACCGACGCTTTTTACGACATCAGGATTGACAACATATCGGTCCTCGTTCCTGAGCCGGGAGCCTGCTTGCTGTTGCTCACCGGTTTGCTGAGCATGGCTCGACAGAGGTTCCGATAATACCTGCCAGGGGACGATGACGAACTGGACGGTGGTGGTGGGATCGACCGGCTGTTTTGTGCCCCGGTACCGATTTGTTGGTTCGACTGAGCATCCCTGCCGAAGCTCAATTGGTCTGACTGCGTCAGGCCTGGATGAACGGCGACGCCATGCAGCGATTCGCAGTCTCGCAAATCGACCCCTTTTGCGGCAGCGCGCTGCCGTAGCTGCGTACGTCGCTTGGCGACGGCGGCTGGCTTTTTTTCTCACAGCGCGGAGCCACGGAGACCGGTTGGCAACGTGCTGGCGGCATTGGCACCCTCTGCGATCTCCGTGGCTCCGTGAGAAACAACTGCCGGCAAGAAAGGGGTTGCCCATGGTTCGGTGGCTGCCCGAGGCTAGCGCCTACGGCTAAGGACGATGTAGTGCTCCTTTGCGGGCTTATCATCCTCCCATCAGCGTCAATTAGCGCATCAGCGGTTCAAGAACCCAACGTTTTGCGGCGCGCGGCCGTAGTCTGCGTACTTCGCTTGGCGACGGCGGCTGGCTTGTTTTCTCACAGAGGCGCGGAGCCACGGAGACCGGTTGGCAACGTGCTGGCGGCACTGGCACCCTCTGCGATCTCCGTGGCTCCGTGAGAAACAACTGCCGGCAAGAAAGGGGTTGCCCATCGTTCGGTGGCTGCCCGAGGCTAGCGCCTACGGCTAAGGACGATGTAGTGCTCCTTTGCGGGCTTAGCATCCTCCCATCAGCGTCAATTAGCGCGCATCAGCGGTTCAAGAACCCACCGTTTTGCGGCATCGCGCGGCCGTAGTCTGCGTACGTCGCTTGGCGACGGCGGCTGGCTTGTTTTCTCACAGAGGCGCGGAGCCACGGAGACCGGTTGGCAACGTGCTGGCGGCATTGGCACCCTCTGCGATCTCCGTGGCTCCGTGAGAAACAACTGCCGGCAAGAAAGGGGCTCCCCATGGTTCGGTGGCTGCCCGAGGCTAGCGCCTACGGCTAAGGACGATGTAGTGCTCCTTTGCGGGCTTAGCATCCTCCCATCAGCGTCAATTAGCGCGCATCAGCGGTTCAAGAACCCACCGTTTTGCGGCATCGCGCGGCGGTGGTCTCGCTGAGTGGCTTCCAGACGGCCCTTGTTCGCCAGTTCCTTTTTTTCTCACAGAGGGCACAGAGCCACGGAGACCGGTCGGCAATTGTCTCACGGCTTATGGGACAAGCATCTCGTAGGGAGCGAATCGATCCATGCGCACCTTACATCACGTCATTTTTGTCTCGATGATATGTTCGGGCGCCGTGTTGACTCACAGTCAGATGTTCCAGTAGACGCAGCAGCTGTGACTATGGGCACGGCGTCTCAGCGGATGGACTGGGCAATGTCTTTACCGCGGTTCAAACCAACGGCAGCGTCGCTGAGCCCTGTTCGTACCGATCACGCAACTCCCGCCGCAGTACCTTGTTCGACGCGGTCCGCGGTAGTCGTGCGACCAGGATCACTTCGGCGATTTTGAAGAGTGGATTCAATCGCTCCCGTACTGCCTGGGTCATCAACGCTTGCAATGACTTGACGGATACTTCGTCCGCGCTCGCCGGCGCGGCAAAAATGACGAGCCGTTCGGGTCCGCCCGCCGGATCGTGGACGGCAATCGCGGCCAGCTCGCGAATCCCCGGCGGATGGCCGATGGCCGCCTCGATTTCTGCGGAACTGATCTTGATGCCGCCCAGGTTCATCGTGTCGTCGACACGGCCACCCGCCACGAAATAGCCTTCGGCGAGTCTCCGAAAATGGTCACCGTGCCTCCGCAATGTCTCTCCCTGCGGACCGGCGGGGCGCCCGCGTAGTAGGTCTCGTGATGATCGCGGTTGAGCAGATGCGTGGAGAGTCCCATCGCGGGCGGGACCAGGTACAAGGTCCCCTCATCCGCCGGCTGGTTCCGTTCGTCGAGGATCAAGATACGACTGCCGAAGGCGGGCGTGGCGAAGGCTCCGGGCACGTTGGCGTGGAGCAGGCTGCTGGCGATATAGCCACCGCCGATCTCCGTCCCCCACAGTATTCAATTACCGGTTTCATCCCTGCCAGGCTGCTCAAATAAAACATGTCTTCCGCCTGGGACGCCTCGCCCGTGGAACTGAAGCAGCGGACGGCTGACCAGTCGCACGACTCGATCGCCCGCGAGGCGCGCCACGTCCGAACCAGCGTGGGGACGACGCCGAGCATCGTGACGCCGGCTCGTTCCACAAACCGGCCAAAGCTTTCCCCGACGGGTGCGTCATGATACAAACCGATCGTGGCACGATTGATCAGAGAGGCATAAATCAGCCAGGGACCCATCATCCAGCCCAGATTCGTCGGCCACACCACGACATCACCCGAGCGAATGTCTTGCAGCAAGCGCCCATCGGTCGCCGCCTTGATCGGCGTCGTCTGGTCCCAGGGGATCGCCTTGGGATCGCCCGTGGTACCCGATGAAAAGAGAATGCCGGTCGTTCGGTCGGGAGCCGCGACATGCCAATCACTGCCGTCGGCCATGGCGTGCGAGCCGTGCTCGAGAAACGTCTCGAACGAGACATCGTCGGGGCGTCGCGGTGCATTCTGTCCGCCGACCACGATGGTGGCCGGCCCGTCGATTTCGCGGACCCGCGCGTAAATGTCGATCGTTTTGCCCGCTCGCTCGGTCGTCCCGCCGCAAAAGATGGCCGACGCTCCCGAGATGCGGAGGCGTTTCGCGATTTCGGGCGCGGCAAAACTGTCGGCGATCGATACGGCGGCGCCACCGGCGGCAATGATCCCGAGAAAAATCGCCACGGCATCGGCCGTCATCGGCATGATGACCGCGACGGCGTCGCCGGGCCGCAGGCCGTCGGCGCAACGCCCTCACGATACGATTCACCTGAGCCTTTAAGTCGCGATAGCTGGTTCGAGTCAGCGTGCCGTCCTCGGCGGACTGGATCATCGCGGTCGCGTCCGGCTCCGCCGCAAAGCAGCTCGCCGCGATATTCAGCTGTCCGCCCGGCAGCCAGCGCGGTCTTTCAACTCCGTCCGGCATGACGAGCGTTGCGGAGGGTGGAGTGACAAATTGGATGCCGAGCGTCGTGACCATCGCTTGCCAGAAGGCGGCCGGTTCGTCGATGGACCACTGGTAGTACGCGTCCACTTGCTCCACCGAAAAACCGGCGGCACGCATGGCTCGAGCCAGGCCCGAGTGATCACGGGCGTCCTGGTCGGGTAGCCACATCGGTCGTGGCCCCTCATCAGAAACGGGCCAATCGGCCAGGGTTGCCCGCCAGGCTTGACGCCATTGCTCCGGCGTGGGCCGCGTGGGCCTTAGTGCTTTCAATTGCTCGGACCAGGCACGAGCGAGCCGCGGTGCTGACATGGTTCTCCCTTCGGATCGCGGGTCGGTCGTATCTTAGCCAATGCACGTGCCTTCATGCGAGCCATCAAGTGCTCGGTATTGCAGGGGAGTCAATCACGAAGTTCGAGAAGACCACAAAGCGATTCAGGAACGACCGATGGCCTTCGTGGGCCGGGGAAACACGCGTTGCCGATCAGCCTGAAACGCCTCACGGCAAGCGTGGGGAAAGGATCGAGCCGCACGAACGCCCGCCGCTTTCCCAGCTACTGCGCCGCTTGCTGGCCGGAACTTCCCGTTGCCAGGCTTCGATTGGCGCAGGCTACAAAGTGGGGCGTGGCAAATCAAAGCGATCGGTAGTGCGGGTATAACTGGCCCCGCCCATCCGGCCGACCAGGTCCAGTTTCGCGGGATCGGCCAGTCCATCCTCGTCGAGCACGGCATCGTCGATGTGCACCAGCAGGATCTTGCCGATCACGAGGTTGGCTCCAACTGGGCCACTTCCCAACTGCATCGCCAAATGCAACTGGCACTCGAAGGAGGCGGTCGATTCTTTCACTCGCGGTGGGGCCACCCGCGCTGAGGCGATCGGGGTCAGTCCGCAGGCCTCGAATTCGCTGACTTCGGGCGGATAATCGGCCGAAGTCTGGTTCATCACTTCGGCCACCGAAAAGGGCACGACGTTGACCACGAACTCTCCGGTGGCCTCAATGTTGAGCAACGAGTCCTTCTTGCTTCCGTCGCGACGATTGACAGGGCAGAACATGAGCGTGGGAGGATTGGCACCTACACCGTTGAAAAAGCTGTAAGGCGCCAAGTTCGAGCTGCCGTCGCCGGCAAGGCTGGAGACCCAGGCGATCGGACGGGGCATGATCAGCCGTACCATGTGCAGATAAAAATCCCGAATACCCATTTCTTGCGGGTCAAGCTGCATGGCAAATTCCTCGCGCGTGAGCGCTGCTACAGCCAACTGAGCGGATAGGAAGCATCATCGAACTCCATGGCCTGTCGAGTCACCTGCAACGGCTTCTCGGTATCAAACATTACCGCCATTTCATCCGTGCGATCGACACTCATGCTGGCCACGATGGTGCCAGGATGAGGCCCATGCGGGATGCCTTCGGGGTGCCAGGTAAAAGAGCCCACCTCGACGCCGCGCCGCGAGGCAAAATGGCCTTCCACGTAGAAGAGCACTTCGTCGGCCTGGATATTGGAATGTGCGTAGGGAACTTTGACGGCCTGCGGATGGTGATCGAGAAAGCGAGGAGCAAACGTGCAAATCACGAAGCCGCGGCATTCGAACGTCTGCTGGTAGGGCGGCGGGAGGTGAACCGTGCCGGTCAGCGGTTCAAAGTCCCAGGCGTTAAACGTGTAGGGATATACTAGTCCGTCCCAGCCGATCACGTCCAGCGGGTGATGGGGCAACACGGTCCGCGTGAGCCGCGAGCCGTCCTTGGTGATCACGGCGGTCTCGACTTCCTGGTCGACCGGTGACAATTCAATAGGTCCATGAAAATCCCGTTCCGAGTAGGGCGCACCCATCATCATCTGGCCCTGTGGATTCTGGTAGCGCGGTGGAACGCAGACGGGACTGAACGACTCAAGGATCAAATAGTCCTCGTGCTCGAGCTGGTCGGGCACCATCTCGTAAACAGCGGTTCGCGGCATGACGACGTAATCCCCCCGCTTGTAGGGCAGGCGGCCAAAGGTCGTGTGGCAGTGTCCCGATCCGTTGTTGATGAAGATGACTTCGTCGGCCGCTCCATTGCGGTACAGTTCCGACTGCGGCACCTCGGGCCGACAGCGGTAGGCGACGAGATCGTCATTAAACAGAAACGGCACGCGGCCAGAAATCGGGTCGCCGTGTCGAGGCAAGTCACCGGTCCGCAGATGATGATGGCGGAGCGGCAGGTCATCGACGGCGTCGAGCGCCACGGTCCCGATGCGCTCGACCGAGATATTTCGGGTCGGCGGACGCAGATGATACATGATCGAATACGGTCCGGAAAAACCCTCCGTCGACAAGACATGCTCGTAGTAGAGTCCTTCGCCCGCAAAGCTCTCTTCAATGGGACGTCGGTGCTGGATGTGCCGCTTCGACGGGATCGAGCCCAGCTGGCGATAAAAAGGCATGTCGGGTGTTCCTGCAATTACACGGTGGGTAGAGAACCTGGTTGCCGGGCCTCGAACCGATTCGCGTCACGATTTTTGCGAACTTCGTGGGGATGCCAGATGCGACCGTTCATGGCAATAAAAATGCCTGCCGACAGCGTCTGGCACGCTGCGACGGCACAGCCGATGTTGAAGACCGCATCGCTACCGACAAAGCGGGCCGGATTGAGGGCCCCGGTGAGAACAATCGTCTTCCGCGCGGCGAGCGGTAAGAGCGTCATCGCCGTTTCGATCATGGTATCGGTCCCGTGCGTGACGAGAAAGCGATCATTGGGATGTCCGCCAATCGTATCGAGGATCAGTTGCCGATCGGCCATCGTCAGATCAAGACTGTCCTTGCGCAGCAGGGGAATCACCTCGAACTCAATGGCGACATCCAAGGTGCGGAGAATCTCATCAATCTGAGGCTGACCGACCTGATAGGCACTCTTGTCGTCAAAATAGATCTTGTCGATCGTGCCCCCAGTCGTGACGATCGTCACCATCATGGCAGGGTCCCGATCAGAGCGTGCCCCGTTTTTGCTGCTCGCGCTCAATGGCTTCGAACAGCGCCTGGAAGTTTCCCTCTCCAAAGCCGACCGAGTTACCTCGTCGCTGGATGATCTCGTAGAACAGCGTTGGTCGCTCGAAGATCGGTTTGGTGAACAATTGCAGCAAATACCCGTCCTCCCGATCACGATCGACCAGGATACGTGCCCGCTGCACATCTTCGAGGTTCTCTTGGATCTCACCGACCCGACCGGGTAACGCGTCGTAGTACGTGTCGGGAACATCCAGGAACTCGACTCCCAACCGCCTCATCTCCAAAACCGTGTCGACGATGTGTGAGGTGAGCAGCGCGATGTGCTGCACGCCCGGGCCATTGAACTCGTCAAGAAACTCCTGGATTTGCGAATTCTTCGAGGAGGGCTCATTAATCGGCAGGCGAATGTAGCCGTCCATGTCTCCCACGACCTTGCTCATCAGCGCGCTGCGACCGGTATTGATGTCGAAGTGAGCTGTTTCATCGAAACCGAAGACGCGGGCGTAAAAATCGACCCACTCATCCATGTTTTCCACATTCGCCACGATGTGGTCGATCATCATGATGTGGATTTCGCTGAATTCGATTCCACCCGGCACATTCTCGTAGCCGGGGGCAAAGCAGCCCTGCTTCTCCCGATGAATAAACGTGTGCAGCGTGTCGCCATAGGCGGCGATCGAGCCAGCGGTAAAATACTGTTCCTTGTCCAGGTCACGGACGATCCGACAACCCGTCGAGGTGGCGTGCTTCAGTGCCTCGGCCACATCGTCGACGCGAAACGCGACATCCTTCACGCCACAACCATGTTTGTCCAGAAAGGCACGGATGGCATTCGCCTCGGCAGAATTCCCCTGCGGTTCGGCAAACAGGAAATTGACCCTCCCCTGCCCGACCACGACGGCGCGACGGCCTTTCAGGCCGGTGCTGACGTCGCCCACCGCCCGTTTGCATAAGCCGAGCGTTTCGCTGTGATAATGAGCCCACTTGTCGACGTCGTCCACAAAAAACTCGATGTGGTCAATGCCACGCACGCCCAGCGGATTGCGTTTCTTTTGTTCAGTCGCCACGGATGCCATCTTCCATTCTCCTTGTCGGGACGGGGCAGCCCAACCGGCGCGGGGATCGCCGGCGGGTGCGAATACCGCCCCAATTCTCGCCGGCATGTGCCCCGCCGCCTAGACGCAAAATGAGGAATATAATTCGTTATTTGCGTCAATTCCAGCGGTGGCCGTGGCAGCGGGATCGGCCCATGCCCCGATCACATCGCGCGGAAATCGGAAGCAAGAAGGCCCGCCGTCCGGCAACCGTGGCGTGGACGCTTTTCCGTTGTCGCTCTAGATTCTACCGGTCGACCTCCGCTACCGAAAACCACGCGGTGCTTGCCAGGAACGCCATGAACTCCCTTGCAGACTCTTTGTTCCGTCGCTTTGCCCTGGGGCTGGGGCTGGCCGTCGCCATCGGCGCGGCCGTCCATGCCGACTGGGATGCGACGGTGCTCACAACGCTTCGGGAAGCAACTTCGGACGCGTCCCAGGCCCCGCGACTGGCCGCTGCCTGGAAAGCGGCTGCCGATGCGCCTCTCGATGCGCTGCCAACCGTCCTGGCGGCTTTTGACGATGCGAGTCCCGTCGCCATTAACTGGCTGTCGCCATTGGTCGATCGCATTGGGGAACAAGGCGACTTGTCCCGTGCTCCCGCCGTGCTGGATGCCCTGGAGGCTTTTGTGCGCGACGATGGTCACGCGGTGCGTGGTCGCGAAACGGCCTTGGAATTGTTGCGCGGTCAGGACGAGGGGCGGGCAACGCGGATTGCCAATGAGCTGCTGGACGACCGGGCGGCTCGCTTACGGCGGCCGGCCGTCGAGTCGCTGATGGAGCGGGCACAGGCCGCCAGCGACGCGGACGAGAAAAGGCGGCTCTTCGAGCGGGCCTTCGACGCGGCTCGGGATGAAGATCAGATCATCCAGTCGGGTGTGGCGTTACGTGACATGGGTGTGCCAATCGACTTCATCCGTAAATTTGGCTCCCTCATGCATTGGCAGCTGATCGGTCCGTTTGCCTACGACAATGGAGCCGGCTTTGACACGGCCTATCCGCCCGAATCGATGAACCTGGATAACTATGATGGCGAGCAGGGCATCTTTTCGGCCCACGAGTTCGACGGCAAGGAGGGCAAGCTGCAATGGAGGTCGTATGCGAATACCGGCCGGAACGGCGTGGTTGATTTGAACAAGGCCATCGGCGAGTTGCGGGATGCGGTGGTGTATGGAGCGGTCATCTTCGAGGTGGCAGAGGAGCAAGAGGTGGAGATTCGTCTTCGTCAGCAGAATTCGTTCAAGCTGTGGCTGAACGGCGAGCTGCTGCTGGCGCAGCCGGTGGGGCACACGGGGAATTTTTTCGACCAGTACCGGGTGCCGGCCACGATGCAGCGAGGCCAGAACCTCTTGCTGATCAAATCGTGCCAATGGGCGGGTGAAGCGTCGCATCCCTTCCTCAAGAACTGGCAGATTGGCGTCCGCGTGTGCGATGCGACGGGGGGAGCCATCCTGGCGGTCAATCGGCCACCCACCCCGGAATTGGATCCCCTACCCGACTCGAAGCCCGCCGAGGATTGAACCATGCGACCGATCCTGAGACTGATTTTCGCCGCCTGCCTCGTGCTGGCCTGCTTCGGAGTCGCCGTCCGTGGCGAGGACTGGCGGCAATTCCGTGGAGTGGATGGGAAATCCGCGACCAGCCAGCAGCTGCCGATCGAATTCTCCGCCGATCCACCCCGAAATATCGTCTGGACAACGCCGCTGCCCGGGCGAGCCGTCAATGGGCCCATTGTGGTGGGGGAACGTGTCCTGGCGACCTCATCGAGCGGCCATGGTGAGGAGCGGTTACACGTTTTCTGTTTGGATCAGTCGAGCGGCGAGGTGGTATGGGAACGCCGTTTTTGGGCCACCGGTCGCACGCTCTGCCACCCCTTGAGCGCCGTGGCGGCGGCGACTCCGGCCAGCGATGGCGAGCGTGTGTATGTGCTGTTCTCCTCCAACGATCTGGTTTGTCTCGATCTCGAAGGGAACGTGCAGTGGGTCCGCGGGCTGGCCCTGGAATATCCCAATGCGTTTGACGACCGAGGATTGGCATCTTCCCCCTGCGTGATTGATGATACGCTCGTGGTGCAGGTGGCCTGCAGCGGTGATTCATTCGCCCTGGGAATCGATGCCGTGTCCGGAGTCACCCGCTGGCATGTCTCCTTGGCCAAATCCACCAACTGGGCCTCGCCGACCTCGGTCGCTTTTCAGGGTCGGCGGTTGGTGATGCTCCAATCGGCGGATCGCCTGCTGCTTTTGGACGCCTCGAGCGGAGATGTGATCCACAGCATGGAAGCGGAGGGGCAGCTGATTCCCTCCCCAACGCTGGCGGGGGACACCATTTTACTGCCAGCAGCCGGGATGACTGCGGTCCGGTTTTCCGAGAACTCCGCCGCCGGCGAAGTGATCTTGTGGCGGAGTGAGAAAGTGGCGACCGATGCGGCCAGTCCGGTGGCCAGAGAGAATCAGTTCTTCGTGATTCGTCCTCCGAGTATCCTGACCGCCGCCACCATTGCGGACGGCGAGGTGCTGTGGAAGAAGCGGTTGAAAGGGTCAAGTTTCTGGGCCACACCCTTGCTTAATGAGGATCGGCTCTACGTCACCAATACTGAGGGGCTCGTGCAAGTGGTGTCGACGACGGACGGAAAGATCCTGGCGGAAAATGATCTGGCCGAGGAAATCCTGGGTTCTCCAGCCGCCGCCCACGATGCGCTCTTCTTTCGCAGTACCTCCGGTGTCATCAAGGTCGGGTCCCATTGAGGTCGCATCCGGTGTAGGAGCCAGCCCGCCGAGCGGTTACGCTGGGAGGAGATCGGTGGCCGATTGAGTGGGGCCGCCGCGCCGTTTCAGGACCAGCAAGGGACGCAGGCATGAACGAGGCCATTTCCAGCGACGGCCCCGAGTCGATCTCACGTAAAGTCAGTTATCTTCCCAGCATGAGACTGTGGGCGCTCTGGCTGTTGTGCCTGCTCGGAATTTCCGTGATTCGCCAGCAAGAGATTGATCTGGCGCTCGTCAACATCATCACGGCGGTACTGACGGGCCTGGTAGCGCTGAGCTTTCTCGTGTGGTGGTGTTTCGGCAGTTCTTTTCCTCCGGCCGTCCGCTGGTTGATTCCCGTCCTGCTGCTCGTTGGGGCGTCGGCCTTCTCCGTCCGCTACCGCGTGGTGCGTACCAGCGGCTCGCTGATTCCGCTGTTTATTCGTCGAGGCGACCCGACGGCGGACGAGCAATTGCCGGCCGTCCCCACCACCATTGTCCAGGCGACGTTCGAATTTTCGCCCAGCCGCCCGAGTGACTTTCCCAAGTTCCTCGGTCCGGACGGGGACAGTCGTATCGACGGGCCACCCTTGCAGACCGATTGGTCAAGATTTCCACCCCGCAAGCTGTGGCAGCGAGAGATCGGTGCGGGTTGGTCGGGTTTCGCGGCGGTCAACGGCTACGCGGTAACCATGGAGCAACGAGGACCGCAGGAATGGGTGACCTGCTATGAAGTCGAAACGGGCCAGCCTTGCTGGGGCCATGCGATTGACGCGCGCCATGAGACACTCTTCGGTGCCATTGGACCCCGCAGCACGCCGACGATCTACGAGGGACTCGTCTATGCGTTCGGCGCGACCGGCATCCTGCGTTGCCTTGACGCGAACGGACAACTTGTCTGGCAACGAGACGTCTTGGAGGATCAGGGAATGACGCTCGCCGAGGCAGAAGCCGCGGTGGCTTGGGGACGAGCCAACTCGCCGCTCGTCATCGACCAACAAGTGGTGATCCCGGTCGGGGGACCACGGGGGGGACGCTGCATCTCACTGGTGTCGCTGGACCGACTCACGGGCGAGCCGCTCTGGGAAGGCGGTGAATGTCAAGCCAGTTATGCCAGCCCCGCCCTGCTCACCGTCGCGGGTGTCCCTCAAATCGTGAGCGTGAACGAGGATTTCGTCAGTGGGCACGAGATCGACAGCGGCCGCGTCCTTTGGACGTACCCCTGGGACGGACGGTCGGACATGAACGCCAACGTATCCCAGCCACACGTGGTCGACGAACGCTTTATCTTCCTCTCAAAAGGTTACAGCAAGGGTGCGGAGCTGGTCGAACTGACCCCCGCGTTCGACGGTCCCTGGAATACGGAGACCGTCTGGGCTGGGCGGGTCATGAAGACAAAATTCTCCAATGTCGCACTCCGGGACGGTTTCGCGTACGGCTTGGACGATGGCATTCTCAGTTGCGTGCGGCTGGAGGATGGTAAGCGGATGTGGAAGAAGGGTCGTTATAAATATGGGCAGCTGCTGATGGTCGGGAACTTACTGCTGGTGCTCGGCGAAGAAGGCGAGTTGGCATTGGTCGAGGCCAATCCTGACCAATTTGTCGAACTCGGCCGTATCCAGGCGTTGGAGGGACAGACCTGGAATACGCTATGTCTGACCGGCAATCGATTACTGGTCCGCAACTCGGAGCAAGCCGCCTGTTTCGAGTTGGCAACGACAGAGACGCCCCTTAACGAGCCCCCCGCGCCCGCCGAGGAGTAAGTCACGACGATGCGACTGCGTGAGGCCACGATCAGCGATGCGGTGGCGATCAGCGATTGTATCTGCAAGTCCATGGGGGAGCACATCGCGCCCACCCTTGCCGCACCGGGCGCGGCTCGTCTGCGGGAACAAATGACCCCATCATCGATCGAGTCATACCTGGGCGAAGGCTACGTATTCTTCGTCGCTGAGGAGGCCGATCGGCTCGTCGGTGTCGTGGCGATCCGACCCCCGAGCCATCTGTTCTATCTCTTCGTGGCCTCGCCGTGTCAGCGGCGCGGGATTGGCAGGCAAATGTGGTATCAGGCGCCGACTGGATACTGGACGACTGCCCTGAAGCCGAGATTACCGTCAACTCTTCTTTGAACGCGATACCCGTCTACCGCCGCTTCGGCTTCGTGCAGGAAGGTGCCGTCCAGCAGGTCGATGACGTAATGTTTCAGCCGATGCGCTGGATGGCCCATTTTTCGTAGCCGATTTGGCCAGACTTTGGACGGCGCCGGTTGAGGACGGTGGCTGGAAGCCCCCGCCACGTTATGGAGTGCGGCGATGCTTCGCCGCACTCCCCGGCCAGCCGGCATGCCGGTGTGATGGACGACGGTGGCTGGAAGCCCAGCCACGTTATGGAGTGCGGCGATGCTTCGCCGCACTCCCCGCCAGCCGGCATGCCGGTGTGATGGACGACGGTGGCTGGAAGCCCCCGCCACGTTACGGAGTGCGGCGATGCTTCGCCGCTTTCCCCGGCCAGCCGGCACGCCGGTGTGATGGACGACGGTGGCTGGAAGCCCCCGCCATGACGGGACGGCCGCCACCGTGGCGTTGGCGGCTGCAGGGCGAACATCACACTCGTCACGCAAGGGCGAACCACCGATCGATCGCCACCTCCCAACTTGCCCGATCTTCGACCGCCGAGTCCTCTCCGACGACCTGGGCAAGCCGCAATCGATCCCGGGCCAGGAGTCGCTCAAGCTCCGCCGGTTGCACCGTGCGAACCGGTTCGCTGGCGGGACCGCGGTCGATCGACAGGGCCACATCGGGGATGTCACGGGTGCCGGCGAATTCGTGCCCCAGCGGTCCCGGCGCCGTGATCGCCGGCCGTGGGAATGAACTGGTAAATTTAAACGTATTCCAGATATTGAAATCACTGACTTCCGTAAACCCATTGGCGTCAAAATCGCCGCCGCACCAGCCCGCGAGCGCGGTGAATTTGTTGTTATTCCACTGGTTGAAGTCGGAAGTGTCGACGAAGCCATCCAGAGTGGCGTCACCGGGCAGATACGCCGACGGCAGACCATTCTTGAGCGCCGCATCATTCAGCCAGAGGTCCAGGTCATTGGTGTCGAGGACACCATCGTTGTTCAAATCAAAGGCGGCGCTGTAAGCGCCGGTGGCAATCCGGTTCACGAGTGCGTCCACGTCGTCACAGTCGCACAGCCCATCATCGTTAAAGTCAGTGTCTGTAAGAATCCTGCGCCGGATGATCCTCCACCTCCCCATTGACAACGATTCCCGTCGGCGTGCCCGGACCAGCCGGTCCGAGCACGACCTGCTCGCTGGTGAATCGCCAACGAGAGAACGTGTTGCCTGTTTGCGAAGCCGCAGGCACATTGAATGTCAGATTGTGCGTACCCGCCGAAAGGAAGAGCACCGAAAACACCTGATCACCGGGCTCCCAGGTACCGCTTCGATTGAAGTCGACCCAGGCGCTGAGAAAACCATCTTCATTGGCGGTGACTTCGACGGTTGCGGGGTTTCCAGGAAGGAGCGGGGTGAGAAACTTGACGCCATCTTCGTCATCCGGAGTGGCTCCGTTCAGGTCGTCGCCGTCCGCGGCCAGGGTGGGCTGTCCATCGGCCTCGGCATCGACCGCCGAGCCCAGGAAATGAAGATCGTCGATTACATGGAGGGCGCCGTTATTCGCGGCCAACGTGCGATAGAACGGACCATTGGGGAAGTCTGGCGCGTCGCCCCAATCAAGTCGCCCGCCTTGCCCGTCAAAGATGCAGACATGGTCGATCCACAACTCCTGCCCACCAATCTTGAACGAATCGACCGTCCCATCGACGATGAGCACGCCCTTATCCTGGCCAAAGCCACCGACGGGTACGCTCACCACCGTGCCGCCGATGATGGCCCCGTTGATATCCTGGAAATCTTCAAAGTTGCGGAAGTCGCCATTGATCTCAATGTTCAGATTGCCACCGAATTCGCCGAAATTCAGACTCAGCCCCGGCAGTGGCGCCGCCACGAACATGAAATTCAAGAGAATGTTGTTCACGGCCAGATCCTGACCGGCATCGCCAGCCATTTGGACGCCATCGACCTGGGTGAAGCCCAGGTTGGTGGTCATGCCATTCGAGAACGTAAAGTCCTCGCCGCGAATATTGGCTTGGAAACCGGTGGCGTCTGCCGTGAACAGGTTGCCCACAAAGTACTGGGTGCCCAAGACAAGGTCTTCAAAATCAATACAAGTATCGTCCCCTTGCTCGACAATTTGATTGCGATAGTCCTCAACCTCTCCAGCCGCGAGGAATCCCGAACCCGTGCCGGTACCGGCCGGACCCATGGGGGTCTGGAAATCGGCGAACCGCCAGCGGCTGAACGTCGTACCCAGGTCGGCACTTGCCGGCACCAGGAAATTTCGCAGGTGGGTACCGATCGGAATAAACTCGGCGGCGAACACCTGATCGGACGCATCCCAGGCTCCATTGCGGTCGAAATCGACCCAGGCATTCAGCCAACCGTCTTCATTGGCGGTGACTTCGACGGTAGCAACTTGCCCGGGCACGAGATCAGTGAGGAATACGATTCCGTCTTCATCGTCGGTTCCGGCGATATCATCACCCGTCGCACTACCATTCGGTTGTCCATCCGGCTCGGCATCGATCCGCGCACCAAGAAAATGCACATTGTCGATCAAATGCACGGCACCATTATTGGCAGCGACGGTGTTGTAGGCGGGGCCGTCTGGTGAATCGGGGGCGTCTCCCCAATCGAGCTCTCCGCCTTGTCGCAGGCACACGCCATCCACGAACAATTCCTGGCCGCCGATGGCGAAGAAGTTGACGGCTCCATCGATCTGTAACTGGCCCATGTCGTTTCCCAAGCCGCCGATGGGTACCGTCACGGTGGCACCACCGATGTTCAAGCCGTCGATATCCTTGAAGTTTTCAAAGTTGCGAAAATCGCCGTTGACGATGAGGTTCAGATTGCCACCATACTCGCCAAACTGGACGGTCAAGCCATTGTTTACCGGTTGCAGGAAGTCAAATTCGAGCAGGATGTTGTTTACGTTCAGCTCCTGACCGACATCCCCGGCCAGACCTCCATTCTCCACGCGCGTGAAACCGCCGCTCGTCATCGTGTTGTCACTAAAGGTGAAGGGCCGCCCTTTGATGTCGGCGGCAAAGCCCACGTTGTCGGCGATGAACATGTCGCCCACGTTGTAGGTGGCTCCGAGTGCCAGGTCTTCAAAGTCAATGCAATCGGCGGCAAGCAAGCGTCGATCTTCGAGCGGCTCGTAACGCAGTCCCGCGCGGCGAAGAGCGTGATGGGGGCGACATGGGACGAGAGGGTGCTTCGTCTTCATCAGGTGGACTCCTGGCGTTCTTCGTGATGGAATGCGAATACGGCAAGTCAGTCGGCACGCACCTGTTGTCGTAACGAGAGAATACAAATCCGGCAAGTAGCGCCCAGGTTTCGTTACGCGGGCTCATGAATTCTGGCGCACGTTCGAACGAATCGCCCTGCCAGCAGCTGTGTCCCACCCTGCGCCAAGCGCGGTTGGTAAATTTAACGTGAAGATTTGTCCGTTCACGAGTGGCCGCGACCCGTGACGTCATCAATCCGGGAGGAACGACCTGGGCGACTTGTCGGCATTCGGCACGGCCGCACGTGCCGATCGTCTCAAGTACGGCAGTTCTGGAGACGTTTTAGCCGTCGGCCCCGCTCCGCACCCAGTCCACAAAGGCCGGCAGTAACCGATTCGCAGCTGGGGTTTCGGAACATGTTTCAGAAAACGTCTCGATCGTCTGCCCGGTAATCCTTTGGACGTATTCCGGGTAATTCACCACCCGCTGCATGAACTCGCGCAACTGCAGTTCGGGATGAAATTGCGTGCAGTAGATGGGACGATCGGCGAAGCAGAAGGCCTGGTTCGCGACGCGATCGGTCGACGCCAGCAAGACCGCTCCCGGTGGCAGCACGTCCACAATATCTTGATGTCCCATATGGCCGAGGAAGGTGGCCGGGAGGTGACGGAAAAGTCGATCTGCGCGGCCAGCCGCCGTGAGCCGCAAGGTGTGCGTGCCCACTTCGGCCCGTTCCAAGTCCGTCACGACCTGGCCTCCCAATGCCGCGGCCATGGCCTGAAAACCCCAGCAGGAGGCAAAGGTCGGCTTGCGGCGATCATGCAGCCAGCACATCGTCTCCAACGCGGGACTGAGCCAATCGCCTCCCGTCACGACCGAGTAGTTGCCCGATCCGCCGATCAGGACGATGTCGCTGGCGTCCAGTTGCTGACGAGTCGGTTGGGAGGAAAGCAAGTCGACCACGGTCAGACATGCCGGTTCGCACGACAAGACCCTGGCGAAGCAGCCGACTTCCTGAGTCCGCATGGGATCGTCCGCATCGCGAATCTGGAGGAGAAGGTACTGCATGGGGAGGCCGGATGAGCTCAACCGTGAAACAAGCTTCAGAATACCAGGAAATCCGTGGGACAGGCATCCTGCCTGGTCGCCGAATTGGCCAGACTTTGGACGTTCGACGCAATGAGGTTCCAAGCGCTTGCGAGCTCGGCTACGTAGGCCAAGGGGGTAGCCGAGGTCGCCAGACTTTGGACGCCGCTGGTTGACGGCTGTGGCGGGAAGCCTATCCCACGCAAGGGCTCGAGGCCTTTCTCCCACGCCGCCAACAAAGACGAGGCACCATCAGCAGCAGGATTTGCAGAGCCGTCGATTCCGGCACCGCGACCGTCGAACGAAACTTGTTCGCATTCCAGATGTTGAAATCGCTGGCATCGGTGAATCCGTCGCAATTGAAATCGCCACCCGCCCAGCCAGCGGCCGATGAGAACTTGTTTTGATTCCAAAGATTGAAGTCCGACGTATCAACGACGCGATCGAGATTCGCGTCACCATAGAGGGTGTCGAGTTCCATGAGCACGAGTTGATCCAGATCGGCTTGATCGACCTGCCCGTCAGCGGTCAAGTCGAAAAGTGCATCGCTCGTTCCGAGCGCTGTGCACATCAGATCGATATCCGCCGCGTCTTCCCGGCCATCAAAATTGAAGTCTCCGGCGAGACCCCCGGCCACGGTCAGCTCGAGGCGGGCCCAATCGAGCGCCACATCGTCCGCCAACAAAATGTTGAACTCACCGTCCTGGAAATATCGCAGGTCCGCACTGCTGAAGAACTCAAGCAGCACAATGTGACTCTCGGTCGTGCTCAACTCGCCAGTCATTCCCAAGTCGGCGGAAAAATCAAGTCGATTCGCCGGCGACTCGTAGTAAAATCCATCGTCGGACGTCATTTCGCCCGACTTCTTCATCGCCAGGGAGAGCACGGCATGCAGCACCCGTTCGTCTGGATCGAGTCCGAAGAGCCAACTCATGGGTACGGACTGGTTGGTCGAGACGGTATCGAAGCCGACGACAGCTAGACCCGGATCGGTCAGAAGCGGAGCAAAGGCGGCTTGCAGGTTGCTTGAGACCGGCGGCACATCGATTCCGCCGTCGTCGACATAGTTGTCAAAGTCCCCTAATACATATTCGCGGTAGTCACTGTCGGCAAAGGCCACGCGATCGGCGAATTGCTGTACATACAGGCTGCGGGTGTCGACGTTCTCACCATGATGGTCGAAAAGCCCGTCCTCCTGTTGTCCAAAACGCGTGTCGTTGATGATCGGCCCCACCGACCCGATCAACCAATTCTGGGCCGTGGGTGGATTCTGCACGATGAAACCGTCCGCCTGGCTGTTCCAGATCACCATATTGGCTCCTGCCCAACCGTGCCCAGTGCCGAAATTACCGCGATTACGGACGTTGAGCTGATCTCCATTGATCGTGACGTTATCGAACAAGCCCCCGGTCGACCACCGTTGGTGTGGCCCCGAGTCTTCGTGAGAATTCGTGGCCACATTGTCGAGGAACACATTGGGGCCTGGTGAAGGTGAGTTGAATATGAAATCGTGGCGGGCTTGATCCGACGTCGAATCACGCACGATGTTCAATTGTCCGTCGACTTCGAAGGCATAGCGGCGACTGCCGGTGATGACCGATACCGGATCAATAAAATGGCTGTTCGTGACCGTGACTCGCTTCGCATCCCGTTCGATGCTGACGGCGTTCTTGGCGAAGTGCTGGGCCGTAATGTTGCGGACCCAGGCATGCTCGACATCGTCGACCGAAATAAAGGTCCAGGAATGATCTTCGTCCGTGGGGTCCCCGATGTCGTAGTCGGAAATCCCTTTGAGATTTTCGATGCCGACATTTTGCAGCCGGTTGGCAAAGTTATATCGGTAAAGAGTGCCCCCGCCGTATTGCTGGTCAAGACTGTTGGTAAGCGGCGCATCGAGAAAGATGCGATCCCCCTCGATCCGCGTGATGCGGCGTTCGGAATGCAAATCCTTCGAGCCGGCGGTCCACTGCACGACCGCTCCCCCGTCGTCCCGCGGCGGCAGCATATCCATGCCGAGGTCGCTGATCCAGTTTGCCGTGCTGGGGCGGTAAACGACGACGGCATCTCCCACGGAAAACGACGAGGCATCGGTGACACGCATGCTGGTGGCTCCGACCGGCACATACTTGTCGAGAAGCGGGCGTTCGCTGCTGCCGATCTTGGACCGGCTGCCACCGGTAACGACATTGATCAACGATCGCTGGCTGGTACCCGTCGCTCGCAGGATGGTGCCTGTGTCGTCATTTCCGGCACCGCGGAGCACGATTCCGGAAGCGCGGATGTTCAGGCGATCGCCGATGAAAAATTCGCCGGCTGACAGAACGACCGCTCCACGAAATCCGTCCGGCCCCAAGGGCATGGCGGCGACCGCGTCGAGGGCCGCTTGGATCGAGGCGGTATCGTCCCCGCCGCCCGGCGTCAGCGTGAGCGTGGCCGGGACATCGGGCAACAGCCGTTCGCCCCCATAATAACCGACGGCCGAGAAATTGGGGACGCGGTCGCCCGTCGCGAGAGATTGGTGGAGGAGACGACCGGTGGCACCCGGGTATACATACTGGCTCTCACCGCCCAGCAACATGGGCTGGCTGCCCCACGCGGACAGGCAGCATGCCAGCAGGCCCAGACGGCTCCAGCAGGCCAAGGATTGGTTCGCGGCGCCGGAGCGAACGGCAAGGACGAACGACGGCATAGGCGCGTCTCAATTAAGGTTTTGTGTTCTGATAGCTGGTGTGCCGCTCATTTTCCGGAGGGAACTTGTAGCACCGTGACATCCCGCTCCGGATATTTTACTCGAATACATTCCCGCATGCTTGCAATCGTGTTGCCGGGAATCCTCGCGGACAACAAAGCCAGGCAGCAAGATTCGGCCAGCGACAGTCGCGGGGTCCCCAGGTCCTCCTGCGGCCAGCGTTTTTCACCACAGGCGTAGGGAACAAGATACTCCGCCGCCAATGGCAATTCGGGCGTCCATAAATCGACATTCACCCGGTCCCCCACTCGAGCCACGATCGTGAGTGCCGCCAGGTTAAACAGACTATAATGCAGGGCTTGCGTGCGTTCTAATTCGCAGGGCTGACTGCCATCAGGGGCGATCTGGGAATCCAGTCGCCGTTGCTTAACCTCCTCGGCGATTTCTCGTGCGAATTCGGCCTGCCCGACGAACAGGGCAATGCGACCGCATTGAGCCGCATACCAACTGCCATGATTATTTTTGGCAGCCCGTTCTTCCCGCGCCAGGGGACTCTGCTCCAGCCAGTTCAAGTACTCCGCAAACCAGCGTTCCAGCTCCGCTCGTTCGGACTCGGGTAAGGCTTGGGCAGCTTCCAGGAGCACAACTCCGTCAAGCAGCCAGATGAAACCACGCGTATCGATGATCCCGGCGCCCCGACCTTCGGCGCGACCCGGGACGGCCTGTGCGTAGTCGAGTCGCGGGTTCATCCGGGTGGCGTCGTCCAGAAACCAGGTTTTCAGCAACCGCCGCGCTTGCGCGCCCGCGACGTCGTCGTCCAGCAGATAGCTGGCCAGAGCCAGGGGCACAATATCGTCGAACAGTCCGCCAATCTGCAGGCGGTCGCCGCGGGCCACCAAAGGTCGATTGACTCGCCCATCATGGCGGATGTACGGCAAGCCGTCCGGTCGTTGCGGATCGGGCCACCAGTAACGACTGAAACTCAAGTAATCGTGCTTGTCCTTGCTGGGTGGCAATTCTGATTTGAACGTGACCGAATAGGGACCTTGGCGGAGGGCGGCGTGGACCATTTTTCGCAGGCGATCCAAGGCCGACTGCTGGGCATCGTCGAGCGACTCCCCCGCCTGCAATGCGGCCCGGATTCGGGCCAGATGGTCACCATCCCAAAAGACAGTGGCGGGGGGGGCGGCATCCGCTGCCGCCACGCACATGGTAAGCGGAAAAAAAAACGCCAGCAGCCACCAGCCGGCCAGGACGATTCGCGCTACGTGCCAACCGTGCTGCCTTGCGGGGTTGGTCCATCGGGCGTCACGCGTTGCCAAAACAAAACGCCGGTTCAGGAAGCGTTCGCTGGATCTCGTCAATCCGATAACCGAAACCGGCACCGCGGATACTGCGCAAGTCCACCAGCCCGTTACGGCGGGAATAGATGCCTGGGTGGACGACGGCTTCCGGCGCCGACGCTTCGGGATAGAACTGCATGGCATTCGTTTCGACTCCCATCATGGTTGGCGTATGTGCCGCCAGCAGCAGGTGCGGAATCTGCGCCAGCATCGGGTTGGTCAGATCCTGCACCATTAAGTGCATGCCATGGGCTTGTGCCCAACAGGAAGACAGCAGGGCACCGGTCTGAGTCTTGCAGGTCTTGAGTGCCACGCCGTTCCATCCCAAGGCATGTCCGAGCTTGACGTGCTCCCAATCGTGCGCGCTCTCGTCCATCAGCAGAGGTTTGCGGCGGGCCAGCGCCCGTACGTCGATTTGATGGGCTTGCAAGTCATAAGGAAACGGTTGTTCTACATAAAGAATGCGACGAAAGATTTCGGCGTGATCCAGCTCCAACCGATCGAGGATTTCCAGCACATAGGCGGGATCCATGACCGTACAGTTAAAGTCGGCCGTGAGCGCGGCCACGTCATGTTCCAGGGCAATCGCGCCGACACGTCGCAATCGGTCGAAATCCCAGGCGGGATCCGTGCCCCGCAGTTTTACCTTGAGGCAATCCAAACCGTCCCGCTCGATCCAATCCGCCAACGTCAGCGGATGGCCATCCTGGAGGTCGACCGTGGCTTCCTCACGCGTTAACGGATCGAGACCGCCGACGAGGTGCCAGGCCGGCAAGCGGTCGCGACGAGGACACAGAAAGTCGGCCGGGTAACGGTCGGTGAAGCGGACATCGCTGTCCGCCGCCGGGGTCATGTAATCAGCCAGATCGCGACGCAGAAAATCGCTGGTCAGCGTCTGGTAGGTGGGCAAGCCGAACGCCTTGCCGTACGCGTCGTGCAGCGCCAGATCAAAGGCCGAGCAGCAAACGAGGGCTGCCAGATAGGGGAGTGGCTCCTCGTCGAGTCGCCGACTATTGAATTCAGCAAGGAGCGAGGGTAGTACGTCGCGTTGGAACGCGTAGCCGGTCTCGAGGGCATGCCCCCCCTCGCGAAAATCGGACCAGGCACGAGCCAGCTCGCCACAAAACGCCTGCAGCGTTTGATGCCGCTCCTCGTAGGGTGTGGTCGAGGGCCAGGCCCATTGCACACTCAGCGGCGTTTCACCCCAACCGCTCACGCGATCTCCCTGAGGCATGGTCAACGTCAAACGGACGCGGGCGCAAGTCACGGAGGTAAGGGTCTCGCTGCCAAATTTTAACGGAATCCTTGTCTGGACCGGTAGCCAGTACAAAGCCACGCCGCTGATCCGCAGCCCAGCTTGCCGAGTGGCGTGCAACGCGATATCGGATTCTGAAATGCCCAAGGCGACCTTTCCGTTTATTCCACGAGACTAGCTGTTCGCGTGAACCAGTTGCGGGGGCTGCAAGACGTCCAGCCCCCAGGGGTCGCGCATCTCACGAAAGAGCATGGCATTGGCCTCCTCGTTGCCCACGAATTGCTCGCGGCCAGGATCCCACTTGAGCTTGGCATTCAACCGCACCGCGATGTTCCCCAGATGGCAAACCGAAGCACTACGATGCCCGACCTCGACGGGTGCGGCGGGCTGCTGCCGCGATTTGACGCAATCGAGGAAATTGCGCTGATGGTCCTCACCATGATGCAGCTTGATTTCTTTGTCACTCAATTTTGCCGACACCAGGTTGGCCGGCTCGGAAACCAGGTTTTGCCCCTTGTTCTGGACCTGAATCATGCCGTCGGTCCCCTCGAAACGACACTGCACCGATGGCTCGGCCGTCTGGCAGATCAGTTCGGTGCCGTTTTCATAGAGGCAACGGAATTTTGTGACGGTTGCCGCGTTGAACAGGCTGCCCTCGGGCAGGAATTCACGCTCCAGACACTCGACTTCCACCGGACCTGAATCGTCCATGCCGAGTCCCCATTGAGCCATATCGTTCGAATGCGCGCCAAAATTGGCGACTTGTCCGCCCGCATAATCGTAATTGAAGCGGAAGCGGTACAGACAACGGTCCTTGTGATAAGGAGCATCGGGTGCGGGGCCAAGCCACATTTGATAGTCGAAGCCCTCCGGAACCGGCATGGGCTTCCAGCCCGGTCCTGGCCCCACCTTGTTGTGTGGTCCCACGTTTGTGACGATCCGTTTGACCTTTCCGATGTGACCGTCGCGAACGAGCTCGCAGGCAAGCTTGACGTTCGGATTGGACCGCTCGTGGCTGCCGGTCTGAAAAACGCGATCGTATTGCTCAACCGCGTTGGCGATCGCCCGACCTTGACCGATCGTCAACGCCAACGGCTTTTCGCAATAGATGTCCTTGCCTTGCTTGGCGGCTTGAATCGCCATGATCGCGTGCCAGTGGTCGGGGCTGACGATCGTCACGGCGTCGATGTCGTCACGGTCAAGCAATTCTCGATAGTCGTTGTAGGCAGCGCAGCCGGTGAACTTGCCGGATGCACGCTGCTTGCCATAGTGAGATTCGACCATTTTTTGACCGGGCTCACGGCCCAGAAACTGGTTGTCATCCTTATAGCCACCGCTGCCGCGGTTGACGTCGCATACCGCAATGACCTGACAATCGGGCTGCTTGAGGAAGCGACCGAGAATGGCAACGCCCTGATTGCCAATGCCGATGCAACCCACGGAAATTCGATTGCTGGGAGCGTTCTGGCCGAACACCGATGCCGGCACAAAATAGGGTACCGCCACGGCCGTGGCGGCGGTTTTCAGAAAACGGCGGCGGCTGGGGGAACCAGGCGATGGTGTGGGCATGATGGCTTTTCCATAAGCGGGCGAATGGATGCAGGGACACAAATCAATTCCCAAGGTAACGGCCAGTGCGCGGTCAACAATCCATTTTTTCGGAGGCGAATACTGTTTTTTCGTCATTCTCGCCGGTTTTCTCTCACGCCCCGGGTGGATGAACGTTATCGTGATGAAGGGCTCATGGGGCGACCAATCCGCGTGGTTCTCTGGAGAACTGCCCTGGAAAACCAGCTATTTTCAGGATCTCATTCCCGCCGTGGCCACGAAGAGACGCATGCCAGGATCGGCGGCTCGCCTGCCGAGGATCACGCGGCGAACCGTCCTTGGTCGACAAAGATTTATTTCCCGGTTTTCCGTCGATGCGCGCAGGCAGCCATCATGCCCGAATTGCCTCACGTCGCTTTGCTGATCGAAACCTCGCGCGCTATGCGCGGGGATTGCTGCGGGGCGTCGCCCGCTATCACCAGGAGTATGGGCCCTGGTCCATTTTCTTCGAGACGCACGGACTCGACGCACCCCCGCCCCGTTGGTTGAAACGTTGGAAGGGAGACGGAATCCTCGTCCGCATCAATGACCAGAGGATGGCCGATGCGATTCTTGATACGGGATTGCCATCCGTTGATCTGCGGGGGGCGCTGCCGAATCTGGGGCTGCCCTTTATTGGTGTCGACAATCGGCCGGTCGCACAGCTTGCCTTCGATCATCTGAAGGACTGTGGCCTGACCCGATTCGCCTTTTGCGGCACGCCGCACGGAGAGAATCCGAACCAGGATTTTCGCTGCGCATGTTTCGTCTCGCTGGTGGAGAACGCGGGCTATCAATGCGACGTCTGCCTGGGAACAGGCAAACCGGGACGCAAAGTCGATTGGGAGAAAGAACAACAGTATCTCACCCAATGGTTGAAGGAGTTACCGAAGCCCATTGGACTGATGACTTGCCATGATGACCGCGGGCAGCAAGTCCTCGACGCCTGTCGACGCGGTGGTGTGCAAGTGCCGGATGATGTGGCCGTGATCAGCGTCGATAATGATTCGTATATTTGCAACCTGTGCACGCCTCCATTAACGAGCATCGACGTGCACCCTGGCCGCGTCGGCTATGAAGGGGCCAAGCTGCTGCACCGCATGATGAACGGCGAAACCTATTCCACCGAGCCGTTGCTGATTGGTCCGCCACGTGGCATCGCCGCGCGCCGATCCACGGAAATGGTTTCGATTGACGATCCTGAAGTGGCAAAGGCAATTCGCTATATTCGAGAGCACGCGACACGAGGCATCCTCGTCAGTGACGTCCATGAACGGTCGAATTTATCGGTGAGTATGCTGGAACGACGAGTCAAAAAGACCCTTGGACGGACGATCAAGGCGGAGATCGTGCGGGTGCGGATGGCGCGAGCCAAGTTGCTGCTGACCGAGACCGACAGCCAGGTCTCGCACATCGCTCGCCAGACAGGCTTCGAGGAAGTGAAGTACTTCTGCGAGGTCTTTAAGAAAACAGAAGGGATGACGGCGGGCGAGTTTCGACAGCAGTTTCGCGGCCACGCCTGAGCCTAGACCTTAGGGCTGGCGCATCCTGCCACCGACGGCCACCGTGGTTCAGGCCCTTCGACTCCGTGCCTCGGCGCCTCCGTGAGAAAAGAAACGAACCGCGGCGAGCGCCTCCGGCTGACATCACACCCGGGACCGGGCTCCCGCAGGGATTCGACGCGGCGGACTTTTTTTCTCACGGAGCCACGGAGACCACGGAGATGTGTCTCCCACGCCTCGAGCGGCTCGGCCCTTGGACTCCGTGCCTCGGCGCCTCTGTGAGAAAAGAGAAGAACCGCGGCGCAGGGGCCGTCGATTGACCCACGGGCGTGCGAGTGAAGCGGATATCACTCGGAATCGGCACGCGATGCGACGGTCCCACGTTCAATCGCCTAGAACCGAGGCGAGCGCCTCCGGCTGACATCACACCCGGGACCGGGCTCCCGCAGGGA
The DNA here is from genome assembly GCA_963700865.1 of uncultured Planctomycetaceae bacterium. Classification (GTDB taxonomy): domain Bacteria; phylum Planctomycetota; class Planctomycetia; order Pirellulales; family Pirellulaceae; genus CAVOGJ01. The sequence continues at coordinate 42,654 of CAVOZC010000003.1, forward strand.
TTCGACGCGGCGGACTTTTTTTCTCACGGAGCCACAGAGACCACGGAGATGTGTCTCCCACGCCTCGAGCGGCTCGGCCCTTGGACTCCGTGCCTCGGCGCCTCTGTGAGAAAGAGAAGAACCGGGCGCAGGGGCCGTCGATCTGCCCACGGGCGCTGCGAGTGAAGCCGATATCACTCTAATCGGCACGCGATGCGACGGTCCCACGTTCGAATCGCCTACGAACCGCGGCGAGCGCCTCCGGCTGACATCACACCCGGGACCGGGCTCCCGCAGGGATTCGACGCGGCGGACTTTTTTTCTCACGGAGCCACAGAGACCACGGAGATGTGTCTCCACGCCTCGAGCGGCTCGGCCCTTGGACTCCGTGCCTCGGCGCCTCTGTGAGAAAAGAGAAGAACCGGGGCAGGGGCCGTCGATTGCCCACGGGCGTGCGAGTGAAGCCGATAGCACTCTAATCGGCACGCGATGCGACGGTCCCACGTTCAATCGCCTAGAACCGAGGCGAGCGCCTCCGGCTGACACAACACCCGGGACCGGGCTCCCGCAGGGATTCGACGCGGCGGACTTTTTTTCTCACGGAGCCACAGGGACCACGGAGATGTGTCTCCACGCCTCGAGCGGCTCGGCCCTTGGACTCCGTGCCTCGGCGCCTCTGTGAGAAAAGAAACGAACCGCGGCGAGCGCCTCCGGCCTGGGGCGACCCAAAAAACACAAGGAAAAAACTGCACGAGATATTTGACAAATCCCACCCCGTCAATGATAAGGACGGGCGTTTCGTCGGCCGTACGCCGGACGAAATCGTTCCCTTCCCGGCTTTCCCCCTCACAAAACAGGGCGAATTCCGACGCCGCGGCGAAGCATCCCGCATACGTCACCCGTGCGTCGAAAAAACAGAATCGTAATCCGAAAAACTGGATTGTGAGATCGGATGACTTAGTTAGCTTATTGGTTATGGCTGGCGTTCAAGGATTTTTTTGCGGGTCAAGTCGGGTGAATTGAACGCGTACCTTTCGTCTTCCCTACCCCCCATGTTGAGAGGAAAGAACTCATGATCGGTTCCAAGACGCGGTCAGCCGCCCCGCGGATGTTGGTGTGCTTCGTCGTCGCAGCCGCAGCGGTGGGAAGCTGGGCCTTTTCGCCAGGAGCGGCAGCCGCCGTGTTGATCAGTGACGGTTTTGGCGATGCCGATCTTGACAACAATGGGACACCACTTGAGGGCAACGATGTCGACATGACGTTAACGGGGATGGCCTCTTACGAGCCGCCAGCGTTTCTGGGGAGCACGGTGAATATTGTGTCGACGGTCGCGGACGCCAGCGACGTCGGATTGCCCTGGTTCAGTGCCCGTGGTTGGACGAGCGGCACGCCCTATCCGAAGGGCAATATCAAGATCATGGATGACACGTCGGGGATTTTCCCCGAAACCCCCGGGGTACCCGCCCTCGATGACGGTTACGCGATGGCCTTTGAATCCAAGGGCCGAGGCAGTTCTGCGACGGCCATGTTTGGCCAGCGGGTCGCATTGGGCCCGGAGGTCGGGGACCAGGTCAAAGTCGGCTTTGATTTTCGCACCTGGCAAAGCGTGCCCAACCTCAATACCTTCACGCCGCCGATCCTGGGCGAACTGCGCTTCGGTCTCTACCAGGATACCGACAATCAACTGGGGATGACGAATCCCTTCGCGGGCGCGCCGGATCCTGTTTCGGGCATCCCTACGCCAGCCGTTTGGGGTGAAGAGAACGGGTTCTTTCGCGGCGATAGCATCGGTCAGGGGCCCGGTGCCATCGGCGATCATGGCTGGTACGCTTCGGCTCCGTTAGGGGACGTCAACGACCCATTTGGGCCATTGCCCAATGGCCCGGACGCCCGCATCAACGAAGAGACGAATGAGGAACAGGTACCGGGCGATACTGCGAGCATCAAGTTCCTGGAAGGGCCCGATAACGACTTTGTCACCAAGCCCGATTCGGTTGCTCCCGATTTTGTCACCATGGACTCACGAAAGCCGTATCGGTTGGAATTGACCCTCGAGCGGGCGACCGACACGGACCCTGGAGACACCATTCTGGCCATTTTCCAGGTGACGGACCTGACCACGAGCGAATCGTGGACGCTGTCGGGGCAAGAGCCCCTGATGAAGAGTTGCGGTGTGGATTGCATGGAACCGGACGGCATATCGAGCGATTCCTGGGATTACTTTGCGATTCGCAATACCGGTGCGGACGATTTTGACTTTATCTTGGACAATTTCCGGCTGGAGATTTTTGGCAGCAACGCACCCGGTGGCATCGACTTTGATGGCAACGGCCAGTTGAACTGCGCCGACGTCGATGCGCTCGTCGCCGAGATCGTGGCTGGTACAAATGACGGGCTGTACGACGTCGATGGGAACGGAGTCGTCAACACGGCCGACTTGAACCAATGGTTGGTCGACGCGGGCAATCAGAATATCGGCGGAGCGTATCTGCCGGGGGACGCCAATCTCGACGGTGTGGTCGACGTCTCGGACTTCAACACCTGGAATGGCAATAAGTTCAATTCGGTCGCCGCCTGGTGTGCGGGCGATTTCAATGCCGACGGCTCGGTCGACGTTTCCGACTTCAATACCTGGAACTCGAACAAATTCCAAAGTTCGGTGCCGGCTTCGGTACCGGAACCGGCCGCTGCCTGGCTACTGGTTTTGGCGACCGGACTGACCTTGACCCACTTCCGTCGGCGGGGCAAGTAAGCGGAGCGGCCGGGGGAGCCGCCTGCCCCAGTGGTTGGAAAGGCGGCGGAGACATACATGCCGTAATGATTTGATCTTGCGGGGAAAGCTTCTGGCAGCGGCGTTTCGTCCTGGCATAGGTGGCTCCCCGGTAACCTTTTCTCGGGAGACGATAATGCAACGGACAACTGTGTGGGTAAGTCTGATTCTCTGGCTGTTAACGCTGGCATGGTGCCAGGCACAGACGATCACCGATGGCTTTGGCGACGCGGATCGCAACAACGATGGTGTGATCGACCTTTACGATACCGATGTGAATCTCAGCGGCACACTGAATGATCCGGTGTTGGATGCCGGGCTGATGGAAATCGAGACGGCGGAAGACGCGTCGGACGTGGGTGTCATTTGGTCAGCTACCCGCGGATTTACGGGCAGCAATGATGGCGACCCGAAACCGAACCTGAAGGTCGTGGATGATTCGGCCGGATTTGGTACTGGGTACGCACTTAGCTATGAAGCCAAGGGGGGCGGCAGTTCCGCGATCGGTGCCTTCGGCCAGTCAATCGCCGTCGGGCCCAACGTGGGAGATAAGGTGGTTGTGAGTCTCAATTTTCGTATCAACCCGAACACGGTGAATCCGACGGCGCCACCTGCGCAGAGCGAATTGAGGTGGGGGCTGTTCCAGGATACGGACAATCAACTCGGGATGTCCGCGAACGTCGGCCAGGGAAATGTGCCAGCTGTCTGGGGGCTGGAAGACGGTCTGTGGCGCGACAGTTCTCCCGGTGCGGAAGGGGACAAGGGGTTGTGGACCCGCGTTCCGATTGGTGTTTTGAGCGACCCCTCCACGTCCCGCAACAATTTTGAATACAACCTGCTGAACATCAACGGCACGAGCAACAATGCCCGCTTTTTGGAAGGCAGCGGATCGAACGCCGATCCAGGTGTTGGAGGTGACGTCGGCACGATCGCTTCGCCTGGCGATGATGGACCAGGGGCCAAAATTGGCGGTGACTTGGTTTCCGATCCGACGAATCAGATTCCGGTCGCGCCGCATACGCTGCGGCTGGAAATCGAACGGACGGCCGACACGCTGCTGGTGTCTTCGTATGTCGATGACGCCCTGTCGTTGAGCGACGTGGTCAGCTTGACCAGCGCGAACCTGTCGCCACTTGGCCCGGCTCCCGATTCGTTTGATTACGTCGCCTTCCGCAACCAGGATGATTGGGATTTCCTGATGGATAATTTTTCGATCACGGCTATTTCCGTACCGGAGCCCGGCATGTTCAGCCTCCTTTCCCTGGCACTTGTGGGATGGGTGCTGCAAGCACGCCGGCGAGGATAGAAACCACTGCCCGGCCCCGCCTGGCTGGTCATTCCAGCCAGGCGGGTGCTCGGTAGTCCAATGCAATTGCGTAAGGTTGTTTACGACCGCTGGCAAAGGATGCAAACGATGAAAACGAGAAACCAACGATTTGCGGCGTTTACCCTGGTAGAACTCTTGGTCGTTATCGCCATCATCGGCATCCTGGTCGCGTTGCTTTTGCCCGCCGTGCAGCAAGCCCGTGAGGCGGCACGACGGGCTCAGTGTTTAAACAATCTCAAGCAAGATGGATTGGCGATTGCTAACTACGAGTCAGCACGCGGCGAATTGCCGCCCGGCCGACCCGGTTGCGATGCCTCCAACTCGCTCCTCTGCCGCTACCAGCCGCGTGACGAAAAAATGGGCGCCAGCGGATTCGTCTACATGCTGCCCTACATGGAGGAGCAAGCCCTTTACGATCAGTACGAACTTGATCAAGAAGGGATCTGGATGAGTGAGGCCTCGGGCGTCAACTGGTTGACCGAAGCCAAGCAGCTCGCGATCTCGCAAAGGCCATCGAGCTATATTTGCCCCAGCAGCGGCACGGAACCCTCTTCGCAACGACCGAATTACATCAATTGGACCTACAAGCCTGGCACGGGCGATTATGCCCTCGTGGCTGGACATCGGGGCCCCCAATGCTGCTCGGTCGACGCTTGCCTGGTCAAGTTGCACAATACCGGCATGTTCCTGTACAAAACCCGCGTGAAGGTGCGAAAAATCCGGGATGGGCTGAGCAAGACGTTTGCCATCGGCGAGACGATTGGTGGTCACACCATCGCCGGTTCGAACGTGTGGACGCACACGCGGCGGCACTCCGATTCAATTCGCTCGACCGAATCGCCCCTGAATACGCCGCTCGAGATTACCGTCTTTGTCGAGGGTGAAAACTTGAATGGGACGTTTGGCAGCCGTCACTCGGGTGGGGCTAACTTCGTGTTCGGCGATGCGCACGTCGAATTCGTGCCGGATTCGATCGATCTGGAGGTTTACCAGGAATTGTCGACCATTGCCGGTTTCGAGAATAATAAGTGTAACTAACCGGTCATCCAGGCTACGCCTTGCACTGTACGTTGACTTTCCGACGGGGTTCCATGAAGGAGAGAGTGTTGCGAGTCGAAATCAAGCGGGGCACCCTGCTGCTCCTTGCGGTCACGGTCTTATGGTGCGTGCTGCCCGGCTGTGATGGACGCCCCAGGCGAGTGCCGGTGTCGGGGCGAGTCCTCATTGATGGCGAGCCACTAAAGCTTGGTTTCGTGACGCTTGTTCCCAAGGGCGCTCGGCCCTCGATGGGTAAAATTGATGAGGACGGGCACTTCGTGTTGACCTGTTACGAGGGTGAGGACGGAGTGATTCCGGGCACGCATCGGGTTGCGATCTCCGCCAATGAAGGGATCGGCGACACCGCACTCAAATGGTACGCACCCAAGAAGTACGCCAACTTCAGGACTTCGGGCATTGAAGTCACGATCGATAATACCATGGAGGAATTGCTGATCGAATTGACCTGGGACGGCGGCAAGCCATTCGTGGAGGGATCCGTCAGTTCTGGCGAGTTCAAAGAGGGTGACTAGCTTGAATCCACATCCGGCGCCGTCCAAAACGGGGACACGTAGCTCGACGTCCCTCCGGCACTCCTTCCTGCTGGCGTGCCTGCTCGTCGGAAGCGGCTCGCCATTATTGGCGGCCGAGTTTCCCGTGTCTTCGGCCGCGGAGATTGGGGCGATCTTGCCGTCCGTGCGGCCCGGTGATTCGATCGTCATGCGGAACGGTGTGTGGACCGATCAGCAGATCAATTTTTCGGCCCTGGGCACGTCGTCCCAGCCCATTACGCTGCGTGCCGAAACGCCGGGGCAAGTCGTGTTGAATGGCAATTCGTCGCTCAACATCACGGGCGATTGGTTGGTGGCCGATGGGCTCCGCTTCGATGGCGGCTCGTTAGGGAGCGGTGACCACATTGTCGAATTCCGCGGAAATCGAGGTGCTGCCACCAACTCACGACTCACCAATTCCACCATTGTCAATTACAACCCGGCCAGTATCGATACACGCTATTTCTGGGTCTCGCTCTACGGTCAGAACAACCGAGTTGACCACAACTATTTCTCCGGACAGAACCATTCAGGCGTCACGGTCGTCGTCTGGCGTGATTCGGATAACGCCGATTACCACCGCATCGACAGCAACTACTTTGACGGCCGCCCGGAAGGCAACGATAACGGTTTTGAGACGATTCGAGTTGGCACCAGCGATCACTCACTCAGCGATTCATTCACTGAGGTGGAAAATAATTTGTTCGAGAACACGGATGGCGAGATTGAAATTATCTCCAACAAATCAGGAAATAACTCGTATCGCTACAACACCTTTCGCAGTGCGGCGGGCACGCTCACTCTCCGTCACGGAAACGACAACTTGATCGCCGGGAATTTCTTCCTGGGTGAGAACAAGAACGAATCGGGCGGAGTGCGAGTCATCGGTGAGCGGCAGACGATCGTCAATAATTATTTTGCCAACCTCGACGGGCGGGCGGGCGGAGCCATTTCGATCTCGGCGGCCGTGCCCAATTCACCGCTCAACGGCTATTACCAGGTCAAGGACGCGTTGATCGCTCATAACACCATCGTCGACGTGCAGGAGGCGGCGATCACGTTTGATGATGGACTGGGCAGCAGTGGCCGCTCATTGCTGGCCGAGAATGTCACCGTGGCAAACAATCTCATCCGCAGCACGAGCGATCCGTTGTTCGAAGGAGTGGAGGGCTCGGGTTGGACCTGGGAAGGCAATCTTGCCTTCGGGCAATCGCTCGGGCCGAAGGCCGGCAGTCCGGGCGTGCAAAACGCCAATCCCATTGCTGATGCAGGATGCGAACGGATTGTGGCGACCCATGGCAGGCAGTCCCGCGATCGATGCAGCCGCCGGAGATTACTTGGCGTCGTTCAGCGATGATATGGATGGTCAGCCCCGTGTTGGCATGTTTGACATCGGGGCCGATGAATTTTCCCTGGCCAGCATTGTCCGCAAGCCGCTGCAAGCGGGAGATGTCGGCCCGAACTGGATGATGACTGGCGGTGGGAATTGCTTTACCGACGGTCTGGCCATGCAAGCCGAAGATTATGCCGCGATTCTTGATCCGGACGCCGACAATGTGAATTGGGTGCTGGAAGGCTCCGCCGAGGCGCTCGGCGGTGCCACCATGCGGTCGCCACTGCACAACCTCGTGAACCGCCCTGCCGATCCCCACGAGTCGCTGCTGGTATATGACATTGCATTTCAGGAGGCGGGAACCTATACCGCCTACTACCGAGGTCGTGGCTTTGACACGGGTTCGGATAGCATCTATGTGGCCAATAACTTTGGTGTCGACCCGGAAGTGATCGAGGTGCTGTCGAATAACGGGATTTATGACTGGGAGGTGGGCGGCACGTTTGAAATCACGAGTTCAGACATTCAGGTTCCCCTGGAGTTTCGCATCGGATCTCGGGAACGGTTCGCCGACTTCGATGCCTTTGTGTTCCATCGAAATCCATTTTTGAGCCCCACACAGCTCGACGCACTCTTCAACATTGACTGTCGAGTTGATTTCAACGCCGATGGTCAGGTCGATTGTACCGATGTGGATCTCCTGGTGGCCCGGATCGTGGCCGGCGACGATTCGGAAGCGTTCGACTTGACCGGCGACGGCCTTGTCGATCAGGCCGATCTATCGAACTGGCTGGCCATCGCCGGCAGCATCAACATCAGCCCCGGCAGCAGCTACCTGGAGGGCGATGCCAATCTGGACGGCAATGTCGACACGTCCGATTTCAATCTCTGGAATTCGAGCAAGTTCACCGCGGGTAGCGGATGGTGCTCGGGCGATTTCAATGCCGACGGCGTCGTGGACACCTCCGACTTCAATGCCTGGAATGAAAACAAATTCCAATCTTCCTTTCCAGCGGTGCCCGAGCCGAGGGGACTGTGGATCGGTATGTGGGCATCCCTCGGGATCTTGTCTCGGCAGCCGCGGGCCTTTCGTTCTGTTACTCAATAAGGCACGATGATGACCATTTTTTCCGACTGTGACCGCAGACGATTTCTCCGGGCGGGAGCCGCTATGGCCGCCGGCATGACTTGCCAGCCACTTCGCTCCGCATGGGCCGCGACGGATGACCGGCTGCGACCAAAGATCTGTGCCTTTACCAAGTTTCTGCAGGATCTCAGCTATGACGAATTGGCGGCGACGATCAAGATGCTCGGCTTTGACGGCGTCGAGGCCACCGTCCGCAAAGGGGGACACGTCGAACCGGAGCGCGTTGCCGACGACTTGCCGAAAATGGTGGAAGCCCTGCGCAATCACGACGTCGAGATCGTCGCCATGGCCACCGATGTTTGTGATGCGGGGCCGCTTTCCGAGCAGGTCCTGCGAACTGCCGCCGGGCTGGGCGTACCCTGGTACCGCATGGGCTTCTATCAGTACGATCCGCGACAACCCATCCTCGAACAGCTGGATGCCTTGCGGCCGCAAGTGCGGGAACTGGCGGAACTGAATGGCGAACTGGGATTGCTCGGTCTGTACCAGAATCATTCGGATGCCAAGTATGTCGGCGCCACGCTGTGGGATCTGCACCATTTGATCCATGATCTGCCAGCGGACCAGATCGGATCGGCGTTTGACATTCGACACGCGACGATCGAGGCGGGACTGTCATGGCCTGTGCTTTTCAAGGTCATGCGGCCACACGTTGGTGCGGTGTTCGTGAAGGATTTTGATTGGAAAGGAAAGAAAGCGGAACATGTGCCGCTCGGAACGGGCCGGGTCGATCCCAAGTTTTTTGAACTCGTTCGCGAAACGAAATTTGACGGTCCGTACTCGTTGCATGTCGAATACGTGGGGACCAAGGGGCCGGAACCCAATATCGCGGCCCTCCGCCGCGACCTGAAAGTCCTGCAAGGCTGGTTGGCGTCGTAGCCAGTCCGCAAGCCGTGGGATGGGAATCCTGCCTGTCGTAAAAAGACATTTCGCCTGGCAATTTTCGCCGTTACGATCGTTCCACCAAAGTCTGACGACTACGGCGACTACGGACTCGTCTCTCGCAGAGGCACGGTGCACACAGAGGTCCGCTGGTGGCGTGTTGGCGGTGCGTGTCCTCCCCTCCGCGGTCTCTGCGGCTCCGTGAGAAACCACTATTAACCGGGGCGGTCAGCCGGTAGGATCGGCGGATATCGACGGGATCGAGAGACTGGTGGGGAACGAGACGGAGGGAATGCCAGCGTTCCACGACAATGTGGGAGGGGAGCCGATGACTTTGACGGAGCAGGTGGCGGATGGCCGGGAGATTCCGTATCGGCCTCTTCGCATTTGGCCAGCGATCGTGTTGATCGTCGGGATGATCTTCTTTCGTTACTTGCCGGGTCTCGTCGAAAATGGACCGGCCTGGCTCTGGGCATCCGCGGCGTTCGGCCCCATGCTGTGCGGGCTGCTTATCATGATCTGGTGGTTGGCGGCCAGCCGCGCATCGTGGCAAGAACGACTGGTCGGTCTGGTGGGAATCATCGCCGCTGCGGCGGTAACCATCGTCTTGCTGGACCGATCCATGCTTGGTCCTGCCGTGATGGTGTTAACGCTCCCGATGGGCATGGCGGCTTTTGGCTTGGGGGCCCTGATCTGGGCCCGAACACTCGCCTTCAAACGAACGATGGTCGCTCTGCTGTTTGCCGCGTGTGGATTTGGTTATTCGCTGGCGCTGCGCAACGAAGGCATGTGGGGTAATTTCGCGCCGGGATTTTATTGGCGTTGGCGGACATCCTCCGAGCAGCAGTTGTTGGCGGACAAGGCGGACGAAGAACCGGTCGGCTTGGCCTCACTGGCCTTGGAAGACATTGATCTCTCGCTTACGAATCCTGAGTGGCCTGCGTTTCGAGGGCCCGAGCGGACGGCAACCGTTCGCGGGGTTCGACTGGCGACCGACTGGAATGGGACGCCCCCGGAACTTGTCTGGAGAATTTCCGTGGGGCCGGCCTGGTCGTCCTTTGTGGTGGCTGGCGAGCTGCTCTTCACCCAGGAACAGCGGGGCGAATTGGAAACGGTCGTCTGTTACGATGCGATCAGCGGCCGTGAGGTCTGGACCCAACACGTACAGGGTCGCTTCGACGATCCTCTCGGTGGGCCGGGCCCGCGGGCCACCCCGACCCTGGCGGGCGGAGCCTTGTACGTCCAGGGGGCACAGGGGGCCCTGCTCCGTCTGGACCCCAAATCGGGCGATGTGGTTTGGCAGCGGGACCTCCGCGAAGTGGCCCGCCGCGATCCGCCCATATGGGGCTTCTCCGCCTCTCCGCTGGTTGTCGGCGACGTGGTAATCACCTACGCGGGCGGCGAAGGCGATCTGGGCACGCTGGCCTTCGCCACCGACGACGGCGCGTTGCGTTGGTCAGTCCCGGCAGGAGAACACTCCTACAGCTCGCCTCAACTGAGTCGCGTGACCGGCGAGGATTCCGTATTGCTCTTGTCAAATACCGGCCTGGACATTCTCGATCCGGCCACCGGCAGGGCGCGCCTGCGGTACGACTGGAAGCATGAAGGGTATCGGGCGCTTCAGCCACGCTTGCTGGACGACGGCACGCTGCTTATTCCGACCGGCATGGGATCTGGTACGCGTCGCATCCGCGTGTCGCCCGAGGCGGCGGAATGGTCCGCGGAAGAACTTTGGACGTCGCGTCAATTGAAGCCCGACTTTAACGATCTGGTCGTCTACCAAGGGCATGCTTATGGCTTTGATAATGCCATCTTCTGCTGCATCGATCTCGAGATGGGCAAGCGGACCTGGAAGGGGGGGCGATATGGCAAAGGGCAAGTCCTGCTGCTGGAGGACGACGGGTTGTTACTGGTGGTGAGTGAGGAGGGGGAAGTCCTACTTCTAAAAGCCGATCCGGAGGCTCATCTGGAGCTGGCGAAGATCTCCGCGCTGGAGGGTAAGACCTGGAATCACCCGGTCGTGGTGGGAGATCGCCTGTTCCTCCGGAATTCGCGGGAAGCCGCCTGTTTTCGCTTGCCGCTGGCGATCACGGCGACGCCAGAGACCGAACCGCGGTCGGACCCGTCGTGAGGGTCGCCCAGGCTTCGCACCCTAGCGTGGTACGTTGGCCAGCAGCCAGTCCTCGAGAATCACATGGCGGACGCGTGGCGCTCGCAACAAAGCCGTCCGTTTGGGAAGCAGGTTGCTCAGCCACGGGCGATTCACGATGCCGGAGAGTGCCCTCATGCGAACACTGTCTCTGGTTTGATTCGCAACGTTTAATGCCAAGCGGTCGAAGGTGGCCGGAATAATGTTGGGCTCCGGGCCGACATGCATCACTGTCTCGACGCCCACGCTCAATGTAAAAACCACTGCATCCCACAATCGCTGGGGGCAATCGATCCACTTTCCGAAAAGACTTCGCGTATTCGATCCGTCGTAGCCGATCGTGCCGGTGACCAGGGAGAATACGGGTATGTTGGGTCGAATCATCCGCGTCGGCATGGCGTGCATGAGACGTTGAGATCGTTCGACGATGTTGCGTTCCCAGACGATGGGAGTGTGCAGGGGCGGCCAACGATGATCATTACGCCGCAAATACACGCGTTCGCTCGAAAGCGTGGCCTTCTTTCGCGAGAACAGCTTCATGGCGTCACGTTGACCGATCAGCAACAACGAGTTGGGGGCGAGATAGGCCGAAACGCCGACAATCCCTCGGCCCATTTCATTCACTTCCTGACATAGACGGCTCACCGCGGCCTCGTCCAAGCTCCCGCGACGGGAAAAAACCACCGCCAAGGTTACATCCTTGGCAAGTGCCACGCAGTCATCCGACATTTCCAAGGGGATCTGCAGGGCCGCTTCCATATCCAATACCTGGCCGGCCACGACGGCGGCGATTTCCCCCAGACTGAATCCGTAGGCGACTTGGGATTTGTTCAGATCAATCCCAAACCGCTGCCGCAAGATTTCGAGTTGAGCCATCTCGGTCGCGATGACCAAGGTGATTGCTTCGTCGTAGGTGGCCAGCGATGTTTCACGGCGTTCCACCAGCCGTCGCCGCAGGTCGATGTGGCGGCCCTTTATTTCCGAACAGATGCGGGATCCTCTCGCCAGGAATGTGCTGAGCAATGGTTCGTACGCTGGTATCTCCAGCAACTCGGGGCTGCGACCGAGATTGGTAACGTTGTAACCGCGGAAAGCCAACGCCGTGGAACCCACGTTGGCCTGAAATCGCTCGGCTGTGAACAGTGCCGGCTTGCGTTGCGTTACTTCAGCCATGGCAGACACGGTGCGAGACAGAGGAACATGAGGGGATGTGTGGACAACCGTCGAATGGCTTCCTTCCGCGGATCCGAGCTGCACGAGCCGCCGTTGACGATGTGTGTTTGCCCGCCGCTAAGGTGGCGACACCCTCACGGAATCGTATCGACCAGCGTGAATGGCTGAACGCAGCCGATTCCAGCGGGTGCGAGGCCGTTTCTCGGGGAACTCGATTCCTTTAGAATGACCGCCAAGGACCGCACGAGGAAAAGATAGCTCATAAAAGTTGTATCCATGATGAAACACGCGGCCCCACCAGTCACTGGCGGGCGAGAATTGGCGGGAAAAATCGCCGTTGTGACCGGTTCTTCCACGGGGATCGGCAAAGCGATCGCGCTGGAATTGGCGCGGGCGGGGGCCTTTGTGAGGTTGCACGGACGGCAGCATCAGTCCGGACTGCAAGCGTCGGTCGCGGAGTGCGTTGCCCTTGGGGGCAACGCCGATTTTCGCATGGGTGATTTGACAACCGAAAGCGGGCAGGATGCCTTTGCCGAAGCGTGTCTGGATGAACTTCCCCCGATCGACATTTGGGTCAACAATGCCGGTGCCGACGTGCTTACGGGATCAGCGGCGGGCTGGTCCTTCGAGCAGAAACTGGCCGCCGTCTGGGCGGTCGACGTGTTGGCCACCCTGCGCTTGGCCCGTAGGATCGGTACGGAAATGCAATCCCGCGAGGGTGTGATCTTGAACATGGGGTGGGATCAGGCCGTCACCGGACAGGCTGGCGACAGCGGGCAATTGTTTTCGGCAGCGAAGGCCGCCGTGATGGCCTTTTCACTCAGTCTGGCTCGTACCTTGGCACCACGCGTCCGGGTCAATTGCCTCGCTCCGGGTTGGATCAAAACGAAATGGGGGGAAGGGGCAACGGAGTACTGGGACCTCCGGGCGCGGGGCGAGTCGCTGTTGGGGCGTTGGGGCACCCCGCAGGACGTCGCCGCCGTGGCGCGTTTCCTGGTCTCGCCGGCCGGTGCGTTCATCAACGGCCAGATCGTGCCGATCAACGGCGGTTGCCAACCGTGGCCCACGTCGAAGGTGACGGCTCCCCCATCCGCGGCGAAGCCAAACCCGAGTGCTTGACATCATGCGCGTCGCGAACCTACCCCGAGGATGACACGCATGCCGCTCAACCCTTTCGACTTGGCGAGTCGTCCCGAGTACCGCAGGCCGCATTTTGTCACCGGCAAGCTCGCGGCGACGTCCCTCCGGAAGATGCTCGAGTCCATCGCCGCACCGGCCGGCTTTACCTGGACGCTGGAAGTCCTGCCGATCACGGTGGCCGCGCTGATGACGCCAGCCTGGATCGCACGGCACATCCATGTTCCGGCCGATGCGACGATGGTCATTCTGCCGGGCTACTGCGCTGGTGATTTGGAACCGCTCCGCACACGGGTGAGCGTGCCTGTCGAATGTGGACCGCGAGACCTGCATGGCCTACCCGAGTACTTTGGCCAGCGGCCAAGCCGCACCGGATACGGGGCGTTCGACATCGAGATCATTGCCGAAGTGAATCATGCGCCTCGTCAGTCGATTGCGGAGACGATTGCCCGGGCGGAACGCTACGTGGCGGATGGAGCCGACGTCGTGGACATTGGTTGCGATCCTGGCAGCACCTGGGTTGACCTGGCGGAATGTGTGCGAACCCTGACTGCCCGCGGGATGCGCGTTTCCGTCGACAGCATGAACGTGGCGGAGATTTCGGCGGCGGTGACGGCGGGAGCGGAACTGGTGCTGTCGGTCAATTCGCAAAATCTCTCGGCCGCCGCGGATTGGGAGTGCGAAGTCGTCGTGGTTCCCGACGATCCCCAGACACTTGCCGGGCTCGATTCATCGATTGAGCACCTTGTCAGCCGGGACATCTCCTTTCGTATCGACCCGATACTGGAACCGATCGGTTTCGGATTTGCTCAGAGCCTGGGCCGTTATCTGGAAATGCGTCGCCGCTATCCGGAGGCTCCCATGATGATGGGGATTGGCAACCTGACCGAGTTGACCGAATGCGATTCGGGGGCGGTGAACATGTTGCTGCTTGGCTTCTGTCAAGAAATCTCCGTTCGGAGCGTTTTGACCACCGAAGTAATTTCCTGGGCGGCGACCAGCGTCCGCGAATGCGATGTCGCCCGTCGATTGGCCCACTACGCGGTAGTTCAGGAGACGTTGCCCAAGCATTTGCATGCCGGACTGGTGATGTTGCGGGGGGAGCAACGGTATCAACATGAACAGGGCTTTTTCGAGAAACTGGCCGCGGAGGTGCGAGACCCGAATTACCGACTCTTCGCCGAGGCCGGGAAACTGCATGCGGTTTCCAAGCAGACCTATGTCAGCGACTCTGATCCGTTTCGACTGTTCGCACAACTGTCGCAATCCGGGCCGGCGCCGTTGGATGCGGCCCACGCGTTTTACCTGGGCTATGAACTGTGTAAGGCGACGATTGCCTTGACGTTAGGGAAACCCTACGAGCAAGATGAGGCGTTGGACTGGGGACTGCTGACCGTGAAAGAGACCAGCCATCGCCTCAAACGAGGACGTCCGGACGGTGAATCGGAGATCGGTTCGGGCGAGACGTAAACGTCACTGGTAACGGGTCAGCCATCCGATCGGCCATTCGCTGTGGAGAAGAGAGCAAGCCGTGCTTGAGGAATCAAAATCCCTGGTCGTCGACGACTCGGTCGCTAGCGCGTTGCCCGTGGTCGTGCGGCTCGAGCCGACCGGATCGGCGGAGCAGGCATTCTTGCGGCTGGCCTCAAAACCGCATTGCCTGTTTCTCGACAGTTCGCTCCGCCATCCTTACCTGGGCCGCTATTCTTATGTGACCGCCGATCCCTTTGATCGGGTGCAGATTCCCGCGGATGCGGCCGCCGGTTGGCAGACGCTGCGGCAGGCGTGGCAAACGTTCCGTGTCCCGTGCCGCAGGGGTCTACCGCCCTTTCAAGGTGGCGCGGCCGGCGTGCTCTCGTACGAGTTCGGCCAGGCACTTGAGCGACTCCCGGCGGCGGCCCACAACGAGTTCGCTCTGCCTTGGGCCACGCTGGGACTTTACGATGTGGTGCTGGCGTTTGATCACCAGACACAGACGGGCTGGCTGATTTCGCAAGGTTTTCCCGAGCGCGACCCGGAACGCCGCCGCCGCCGCGCCGCCGCACGCGCCGCGGAATTCCTGCAGTGGTTGGACGAGCCGGTCACCCTGCCCGCGCTCGAATCCAGGGACCGCGAGCCGCCGTGCGAAATCACGACTCCGCTCGTGCCTTGCGATCGGGATTCGTCGGTCATGAGTAACTTCCGTCCGCATGATTATCAGGCCGCCGTGCAGCGGGCCATCGACTACATTCGGGCGGGAGACGCGTTTCAGGTGAATTTGTCGCAACGCTTGTTGCGGCGGGCGACCGATCATGCGGTGCGCTTGTACCTGAGATTGCGGACGAGGACGCCGGCAACGTTCGCCGGCTATTTCGATGCCGGTGCATGGCAAGTCGTCAGCGCATCTCCCGAGCGGTTTGTGCGCGTGGAGCGGGGAGAAGTCGAAGCACGACCCATTAAGGGGACTCGTCGCCGCACGCGGCAGCCGGAAGCCGACTTGTTCGCCGGCGACGAGCTTTTGGCGAGCGCGAAGGATCGCAGCGAAAATATCATGATCGTTGACTTGCTGCGTAATGATCTGTCTCGGACCTGCCTTCCCGAAAGTGTGCATGTGCCGCAACTGTGTGGTCTTGAATCTTACGGGTATGTACAGCATTTGGTGTCCGTCGTGCGGGGGAAATTGGCCCCTGCGACGGATTGCCTGGATGCGTTGGCTGCCGCTTTTCCCGGCGGTTCGATTACCGGCGCTCCGAAGCCGCGGGCGATGGAAATCATCACGGAGCTGGAACAGGTCGCCCGCGGCCCATACTGCGGATCACTCGGTTACCTCAGTTGGAGCGGGGATATGGACATGAACATTCTCATCCGTACCGTCACGGGGTCACGCGGTTGGTGGCAGTTTCCCGTGGGGGGCGGTATCGTTGCCGCCTCCACACCGGCCGCGGAGTACGAGGAAACCTGGCACAAGGCATCCGGCGTATTGGCGGCTTTGCAATGATCATACTGATCGATAATTACGACAGCTTCGTCCACAACTTGGCCCGCTATTGCCGATTGCTCGGTCAGTCGACGCTGGTCTTCCGGAATGACGAGGTGTCCCTGGAAGCCATCGAGGCGCTTCAACCCGCCGCGATCATCCTCTCGCCAGGCCCATGCACCCCGGACCAAGCGGGTGTGTCGAGTCAAGTCGTCGAGCGCTGCGGACCGCGCGTTCCCATCCTCGGGATCTGTCTGGGACATCAGACGATCGTGCAAACCTATGGAGGCCGGATTGACCAGTCGGACCGGCCCATGCACGGGATGGCATGCGACATCCATCACGACCGCCGCGGCGAATTTGCCAACCTTGATGTTCCGTTTACTGCGGGTCGCTACCATTCCCTGCACGCCGCCGCCCCGTCGTTGCCCGCTTGTCTGGAGGTGTCGGCGTGGACGGCGGACGGCATGATCATGGGGGTGCGGCATCGGCAGTATCGGGTGAGCGGCTGGCAATTTCATCCGGAATCCATCCTCACGCCCGCCGGGCTGGACCTGCTACGGAATTTTCTGCATCTGGCCGGGATCGCGAGCGAGGGAACACGACAGTTCGCGGAGGAATTCCCTGCCCAGCCGTCCCGCAAACCGGCATCCTCCACGGTACCCATCACCTTTTAGCCAGCAAATCGCTCGTCGCGGGAGTAGTCATGATCCTCGAAGGCCTCGTCACGACGATCAATGCCGACGGTAGCACGAACGTATCTCCGATGGGACCATTGGTCACGGAGTACGATTTTCAGTCGTTCATTTTGCGGCCTTTTCAGACCTCGACGACCTTCGCGAATCTGAAACGATGTCCTCAAGGAGTGCTCCATGTTACGGATGATGTGGGGTTGATTGCCGAGGCGGCGATCGGGCGCCTCTCCGCGCCGCCCGCCACGCGCCTCGCGGAGAAAGTCGAGGGGCGGATTCTGGTCGACGCCTGCCGCTGGTATGCTTTCCGAGTAGAATCGTGGGATGAAGATCAGCCGCGAGCGTCGATCGGTTGTGCGATTGTCGATGCGGGGCGCATCCGCGATTTTTGGGGCTTCTGTCGCGGCAAGCATGCGGTGATCGAAGCCGCGATTCTGGCGATGCGCACGGCGTTTGTGCCCGCTGCGGAAATCAAGTCGCGGCTGAAAGACTTGGCGGTGATCGTCGACAAAACGGGTGGAACCGCGGAACGCCGCGCTTTTTCAATGCTGGATGAGTACATCCGCGACGCATTCGGTAAACAGGGAATTGAATGATGCATCACGAGGCGATCGAGGTGGTGGCGCCCGCACGGTTGCATTTCGGGCTGCTCTCGTTTGGTCAGCCGGCAGTCCGCCAATTTGGCGGCTGTGGCGTGATGTTAAAGAACCCGTGCGTCCGCCTGTCATTTATTCCGGCGGCCCGTTTCTCCGTGTCTGGTGCCTGCGCCAGACGCGTGGCCGCGTTCGCCGGCGCCTGGTCGCAGCGTACCGGGCGTGAGCTCAAGTGCGAGATTTCCGTCGAAGCGTTTATTCCACCGCATGTGGGACTCGGATCGGGAACGCAATTGGCGCTGTCCGTGGCGGCCGGTCTGTTTCGTCTGCTGATGCCAGAAACGCCCCTGCGACCCGGACGTCTGGCGGCGAGCGTTGGCCGCGGGCAACGCTCGGCGGTCGGCACCTATGGATTCGCACTCGGTGGTTTGATCGCGGAACGTGGCAAATGGCCCGACGAGCCTTTGGGGGAGCTGCTGGGCCACGTTTCCTTTCCTCCGGCTTGGCGATTTGTGTTGCTGCGGCCACCGGGCGAACAAGGGCGGAACGGGCGGAGCGAGCGGGCTGCTTTTGCCACATTGCCCCCCGTACCGGTCGGGACGACAAAACGACTGCTGGAGATTTTAGAGATTGAATTATTGCCGGCCTGCCGGAAAGCCAACTGCGAGGAAGTGGGACACGCCATGCACGCGTTCGGACAACTCGCCGGTAGCTGTTTCGCTGCCTGCCAGGGTGGCGCTTTTGCCAGTCCGCGGATCGACCGCCTGGTACGCACCTTGCGGGAATTGGGCGTCGCGGGCGTCGGTCAGAGTTCATGGGGACCAACCGTTTTTGCGTTGACACCGTCGGCACAAGCCGCCCAAGATCTTTGGCGCAACTTCACGGTAAAGGGGTCGTTGGAAACACAGATCGATCTTGGGAGATCATCGTCACTCCCGCCGAGAACGCGGGGGCGAGCGTTACGGAACAAGCCACGGTGGAAGAGAGGTAATAATGACGTTGCTCGGAGTCAACATCGACCACGTGGCCACCTTGCGCGAGGCTCGTAAGACGTACGAACCCGATCCGGTGTGGGCTGCCGCCTTTGCCGAACTGGGAGGCGCGGACAGCATCACGATTCACCTCCGCGAGGACCGACGACATATCCAGGAGCGGGATTTGCGCGTGCTGCGCGAAACGGTCCATGTGCCTCTGAATCTGGAACTGGCGACCGACCCGCACGTCTTGCGTCTCGCGTGCGAAATTCGTCCACAGCAGGCCACCATCGTACCAGAACGACGGGAAGAGGTGACTACCGAGGGGGGATTGGATGTGGTCACGAATGACGAGGCCGTGCGAGCCGCTATCTTGGAACTTCGCGCCGCAGGCATCCAAGTCAGCCTTTTTCTAGATCCCGATGTGACGCAGATTGAAACGGCCGCGAAGCTGTCCGCGGATGCGGTCGAACTGCACACGGGAGCGTACGCCTTGGCCACAGGTGCCGCGCGAGTCGGTGAACTGGTGCGGCTGACGCAAGCTGGCAAGTCGATTCGCGAATTGGGAATGAGCCTTCATGCGGGGCATGGACTGAATTACCACAATGTGCTGCCCATCGCGCATATTCCCGAGATGCATGAGTTGAACATCGGTCACAGCATTGTGTCTCGAGCCGTCCTCGTGGGAATGCAATCGGCCGTACGGGAAATGAAGTTACTCCTTGCCTGAGGGCCGTCACGGTCCCCCATGTCGCCAACGTGCCATGGGGCGTATGATACCCGCGGGCTGCTGTCGGAGGTGCAATTCGGGTTGCCCGACCACACTCGAAACGGAGTTGCGGCATGGAACGACGAGGATCATCGTTTGCGGGATTGGCCGTGGCCATCACGACTCCCTTTCAGGATGGCCAACTCGACATCGAGCGTCTGCACGCCCAGATCGAATTTCAGATTGCCGCGGGCACGGCTTGCCTGGTCCCCGTGGGGACGACGGGCGAATCGCCCACGCTCAGCCACGCCGAGCACGAGCGCGTGATTTCCGAGGTCGTGCAGGCGGTCGCGGGCCGGATCAAGGTAATGGCGGGAACCGGCTCGAACAGCACGGCCGAGGCGCTCCGCTTGACCAAGTGGGCCGAGAAGGAAGGCTGCGATGCGGCTCTCCTGGTGGCGCCTTATTACAATAAGCCAACGCAACAGGGCTTTTACGAACATTACAAGGCCATTTCCCAGGCCGTCAGTCTGTCCCTGTGCATCTACAATATTCCGGGACGGACGGGAAAAAATATCGAGCCATCGACCATTGCACGCTTGTCCGAATTCGAGAACATTCAACTCGTCAAGGAAGCGACGGGCTCGCTTGACCAGGCTTCGGAAATCTTGGCCACGACCAATCTGACGGTGCTCAGCGGGGATGATAGTCTCACGCTACCCTTGCTTTCCATCGGCGGAGAGGGCGTGATTTCCGTGGTGGGGAATATCGTCCCGCAAGACATGATTGCCATGGTGCATGCCTATCGTGAAGGTCGGCTGGGCGAAGCCATTGATTGGCACTACAAGCTGTTTCCGCTTTGTCGAGACATGCTCGGCCTGTCGACCAATCCGATTCCGATCAAGGCCGCGATGATGTTGCTTGGACGAGACAGTGGCGAGTTGAGGCTGCCAATGACTCCGCTCACGGCCGATGAGCAAAAACAACTTCGCCAGACGCTTGTCGATTATGGGATCCTGTAACGCCGCTCTTCACGTCGCCGTCCTTTTCGAGTATCCCACGCTCAATGGTGGCGAGTACTCCTTCCTGTCGATGGTTCCGACGCTGCAGGATAAGGGCGTCAAACTGACGGCGATCGCGCCCGACGAAGGTCCGCTGTCCGAGGCGCTTGCCGCCTTGCACATTCCGACGGTGCCCTGGTTTCCCACGGGGCAGGATCGCACATCTCCAGCTCCACAGTCGGACTGGCGTCAGCGTCTGACCGAAGTGTTGCCGGGCCTGGCGCCAGATCTTGTCCACGCCAACAGCGTGTCAACGAGCCGCCGCTTGGGACCCGTCGCTCGAGCGCTCGACCTGCCTTCGTTAGGGCACCTGCGCGATATCGTCGGCCTCAGCCGCCAAGCCCGCCATGATATCCAGTGTCTGAATCGCCTGCTGGCGGTGTCGCAAGCGACCAAGGAGTGGCACGTCCAACAAGGCCTGGAGGCCGAACGGATCCATGTGCTCTACAATGGAGTGGATGTGCGAAAATTTACTCCGCGACCCCGTACCGGTGCGCTGCAGCAGGAACTTGGAATTTCAGCGGATGCGCGACTGGTGGGTTGCGTCGGCCAACTCGGCATTCGCAAGGGTACCGACATCGTTCTGGTGGCGGCTCGACAACTGGCGGCCGAATTTCCACAAGTCCATTGGGTCATCGTTGGTGAACGCCATTCGACCAAGCCGGAGGCAGTGGAATATTGCCGGCGTCTCGAGCATCTCGCGGGAGATGCAGGGCTGAACGGCCGAGTTCATTTTCTCGGCCGCCGCGGCGACATGCCCTCTGTGTTTGGTCAGTTGTCCCTGTTGGTCCATGCGGCCAGGCAAGAGCCGCTCGGTCGTATCTTGCTTGAGGCGGCTGCCACGGGCCTTCCCATCGTTGCGACCCGCGTAGGTGGAACGGAGGAGATTTTCGGGGCCTGGGAGCCGGCGTGTTCGCACGGTCCAGCGGATCCACCGGCGACGGATGCGGCTTCTGGCGACAGGCGGCCCCGACCAGCCGCCCTGCTTGTCGAGCCCGACGATGTCGCTGGCACCGTTGCGGCCTGTCGTCAGTTGCTGGCCCACCCCTTATTGGCAAGTGCGCTGGGTGGCGAGGCGAGAATGCAAATGGCCAGCCAATTTGATGTGGCAAAAAAAGCATCCGAGCTATTTGCCCACTATCGTGACCTGTCACGTGTTGCCTCTCGGCAACATCAGTGGGGATAACCAGGGGTTTTTGGCGGTTTAGCGGGCGCCAGAACAGCGTGAGCTAACCTTGGTTATCGCTTCACACGCAAGCGTTTTTCTGGCTTCATTCGCGCTGAACGGGTCGGAAACATCGGACCACGAAAAAGACCACTCGCCGCATCCAGCCGCAGTTTTTTGGGAAAGACGATGAACGTTCAAGAACTCACACAGCTCATTGAGCAGCGACATGACGAATACGACTCAGCCGAAATTGCACGGCTTTGTCTGGTCCTGCTCAACTCGGTCGACAACCTCGACGCCCTCCGCGACGAAGGGCGACTTCGCGAGGCCTGTCGGTCCGCCTCCCTCCGCCTGCAGGCCTCGATTGACCAGCACGCGGCGATGACTCTGGAACTTGAGGAGTTGGCATCGTCCGATCCGCGGGCCTTTCAATCGGAGCAGATCTGGGTTCTCGTTCGAGCCATCAAGGTGCAAAGTCAGATCCTGCAGATGTACCTGGGCGGATCTCCGCTCGACGTCTAAAGGCAGCGCCAGCGGGTTCGGTCGCCGTTCACGATCGTGCCCTCCTCTCGCCGAGAAATGCCCTCACAGGTGAAGCGCATTTCTTTTCACGGCATGATGGCGGCCTCAATCGGTTGTGCCAGCAACAGCCAGGCGACCGTCATGTAGATCACAATGCCGACGATGTCGACGATGCCAGCGACAAAAGGATTGCTCATCAGCGCCGGATCAAGCCCAATCCGCTGAAAGACGAGCGGCAACATCGAACCGCATAGACTGCCGCAGATCACGACGGAGATCACGGTAATCGGCAGCACCCACATCGAGGACAAGGTCCGCGCTTCCGCGGTTAATCCGTATCCGGCGACGAGGCCGCACATGGCCAGAAAGGCGCCTAGCAGCAAACCCATGACGAGTTCGCGTCGTAGCACGTTGGCCCAATCGCTGATCTGAATGTTCCCGCTGTTTAGCGCCGTAATTACGAGCGTTGCCGATTGGTTGCCCGCGTTGCCGCCGCTGGAAATGACCAGCGGTACAAACCACATCAGCCACGACCATCTTTCCAGATCCGCATCGTAGAACTCGAGCACACAGGCCGTCAGGATTGCCGCAATGAACAGCACGAACAGCCAGATACCCCTTTTCCAGGCCATCGTGAGAATGCCCGTATCGAGGTAGCTGGCTTCGAGGGGTTCCACCGCCGCACTCCGATAAGCGTCTTCGGTGGCTTCTTCGCGGACGACGTCAATGATGTCGTCGTAGGTGATGATGCCGAGCATCTTACGCTCGACATCGACGACAGGAATGGCCAAGAGATCGTAACGCGCGACTTTTTGCGCCACCTCCTCCTGATCGTCGTCCACTTCGGCGGTGACCAGTCCCGTCTCCATGATGTCGACGAGCAGCGTATCCGGTTTGCGCAGCGACGAGAGGAGTTGTCGAGCGGATACCAGCCCCCGCAGGTGGTCCTGGTCGTTGACGATGAACAAATAATAAATCGTCTCCAGTTCATCCGATTCGCGTTGCAGATGATCCAGTGCCTGCCGTACGGTCCAGCTATCGGAGAGCTTGGCGACATCCGTGGTCATGACAGCGCCAGCCGTCCCCTCCGGGTAGGAGCGGAGATGCAGGATGTCCCGACGCTCCTCCGTGGGGAGAAGCGGCATCAACTCCTCAACCACTTCGTGTTTGACCTGATGCAGCAGATCGACGCGGTCATCCGGCGCCAATTCCGAGACGAGTTTCGCAATCTCCTCACGAGGAAGCGTTTCGATCATCTCGACCTGCGTGCTTTCGTCGAAGTAGCCAAAGATGCTGACTCGGGTCGGTTCATCCGTGTGGCTGAGAACCGTCCACGCTTCGGCGGGTGACAGGCCTTCCATGAAGTCAGCCGTGCGCGCTGGATGCAAGGCCGTGCAAAACTCTTCAAGGTCGCGCACGTTGTCGTGCTGGATCATCTCCCGCAACTCGGGCAGAAAGAGAGGGTTGACCATACGACGTACCTTCTACGGGAGACAACCGGCAAATCGAGAGCAGCTGGCAGGCCCTCAATTGTACGTGAGCGGCAGCGACAGGCCGAGCCTACGGCGGATGTCCGCGTCGCAAGCCGCGCGTTGCAACGCCTACAGGTCCATTTCTCTCGGTGGCGTCTGCACTTCGATGCTGATGTCCTGCTCGCGACCGTCCCGGTAAATTTTCAGCGGGTGACGCGAGCCGATGTCCTTGCGTTCCACGATACCCTGCAGATCGCGGCGGTCGCGTACGCGCGTGCCGGCGAATTCGAGGATGATATCGTCGACAAGCAGCCCGGCCTGATCGGCCGACGTGTTGGGCGTAACCTTGGTCACGATCACGCCCGCCACCGGAGGCAGGCCCTTGGCAGCCGCCTCTCTCGGCAGCAACTCGCCGATACCGATTCCCAGGTAACCTCGCGTCACCTTTCCTTGCGATGCCAACTGATTGACCACCCAGCGTGCGTTATTGATGGGAATGGCAAAACCAATACCCTGGTAACCCCCACTGCTACTCGCGATGGCCGTGTTCAGGCCGATCACCTCGCCTTCCAGGTTGACGAGGGGACCGCCGGAATTTCCCGGATTGATGGCCGCATCTGTCTGTAATAACTTGCCGCGGCCGATCTTTTCCAGCGTCCGGTTCTTGCCACTGATGATCCCCGCACTGACCGTCGCCTCCAATTCAAATGGACTCCCGATCGCCACCACCCAATCGCCAATTTCCAGCTTGTCGGAATCGCCCAGCTTCGCCACGGTCAGTGTGCCAGGGGCCTTGATCCGTAGAATCGCCACGTCACTGAGCGGGTCGCGGCGCAGATCAAACGTGGCAAATTCCTGCCCGTCGGCAGTCCGGACAACCACGTCATCCGCGCCCTCCAGTACGTGGCTGTTCGTAAGCACAACGCCGGTATTGTGGATGATCACCCCTGAACCGATGCTGCCATCCTCGGGCACAAGCCGTTCGTAAATGCGCCCATTCTGGACGTACTGCTGGTAGCGGTTGATCTTTGTGACCACGGTCACCACGGCGGGTGCCACGCGCTTCGCCGCGAAGCGAAAGGCGCGGGAGAGCAGTTGAGCCTGCTCGGCGCCGGGGCCCAATCCCTCCTCCGCCATGGCGGCGCGGTACGTCCCCAGCAGTCCCAGCAGCAGCACGCCTGCCAGTCGGGCACGCGTACCTCGTTTTGTCGTTCGACCCATGATTTCTCCACGATCTCGCATCTTCATCGACCATCGGTCGGCAGGTGGCATGATAAGTCCTTCTACGATTGTAAAGTCCAGAAAAAAATGGACCAACCGTCCGTGAATTTCGGGTTGCAGCGTTTGCACCAGCCCCTCGGGAATGGGAACTTCGGCCAGGGCTCGCCGCGGCCGTCCCTGAAACCTCAGAATTGACATGTGACTGGGCCGGATTTAGATTGAACACAGCCACGGGATGTTCCGCGTGGTAATCCCCGGCAGCGGTGGGGAGATCGTTGTTCAGGACAGCATGCGGCCACCGAATACTGTCCCGGCCAACAAACGACCAGCCATCGCCCCGGTTCCCGAGGACCGCCCGACACACGTTTTTACCGGTGGTCGTTGCGAGATGAGGTTTGCATGGCCATCCTGCCGCCCCTGCTTTCCGAGGCTGAACGTGACGATATGCTCCTTCGCTGCGAGGAGCGGATTGGCTATCGCTTCGCGGATCGTGAACTGCTGCTCGCCGCGTTAACGCATGCTTCGGGAGCGAAAACACGTCTCCATTCGAACGAGCGGATGGAATTCCTGGGGGACGCCATTCTGGGATTGGTCGTGTGCGAAGAGCTCTATCACAACTATCCTCGCCTGTTGGAAGGTGAGCTGACACGCATCAAGTCGGCGGTGGTCAGTCGTGCAACCTGCGCGAGTATTAGCCGCGAATTGCAGCTGGAAGAATTTCTGGTGCTCGGCAAGGGCATGACGACGAGTGCGGTTATTCCCCGGTCGCTGCTGGCGGATGTCTTTGAGTCGCTCGTGGCGGCCATTTATCTGGACGGGGGAATGGAGCCCTCCGCCCGATTCATCATCACGCATGTCGGCCCCAAGATTGCTCCCGTCGCCGTTGGCGATGCCGGTGAGAACTACAAATCCGAGTTGCAGCAACTGGCCCAACGCGACTTTGCACGTACGCCCACGTATTATCTGGTGAACGAGAGTGGGCCGGATCACAACAAGTCATTTCAGGTCGCTGCCCGGATTGGCGACCGCACTTACAACACTGCCTGGGGACGCAGCAAGAAAGAAGCCGAACAGCAGGCCGCCCGCATCGCCCTCGAGGAATTGGCCGACGAAGCGGACGATCCGTCCGCCTGAACTAAAAGCCATCGACAGTTTTGTTGCAACCAGAGCCGCGGACCGCGCGGTTTGGTGAGATCCATTTATTCGCCGCGGCCAGGTGAATATATTTCTCTCGCCGTACCTACGAGAACCTTGATGGAAACGTGGATCGCTCTCTTTCGGGGCATCAATGTGGGCGGAAAAAACATCCTTCCCATGGCGAAGCTGACGAAGGACCTCGCATCGCTGAAGCTGAAGAATGTGCGGACTTACATTCAAAGCGGCAACGTCGTTTTTGAGTCGGCAGCCACAAGCCCTTCGTCGCTCTCGAGAAAGATCGCCAAGCGGATCGAGGATCGACACGGTTTTCGCCCCCAGGTCTTGCTACTCAACCGCGACGAACTCTTAACGGCGATCAAATCGAATCCCTTCCCGCGGGCGGTGGCCGATCCTAAATCGCTGCATTTCTTTTTTCTCGCGGAACCGACCGTGGCCCCGAACACGCGGGCGTTGGATGCTGCGAAGTCGCCAACGGAAAACTACAAGTTGACGGATCGCGTTTTTTATCTGCATGCTCCCGATGGCATTGGCCGTTCCAAACTCGCCGCGAACGCGGAAAGGCATCTCGGCGTGGTGACGACGGCTCGCAACTATCGCACGGTGGCGAAACTGTTCGACATGGTCACGCAATCCTGATGCCTCCTAACGTTCGATGATTATGGTGGACGAGCCATCACCGGAAACCATACAATCGGGCAATGGTGCGCGGTGCGTGGGACAGCAGGTGGTTCGCGCCGACCAGACCGCTAGGTCAAATATCCCTTCGGCGCAGCGTATTGGGCAAAAACGTGTCTTCGACCAACTACATACAAGTCAGCCGCCGCCAGTTTATCGGGTTTGCTGGCGCCAATGCCCTAAGTCTGTTGGCGGCTAGGACGTCCAGTGCCTTCTCCCCAGATGGTGGATTCGGCGAGTTTCTTTTCTTGGAAGCGGAAGGATTCGCCGAACGCGGCGGCTGGGAGCTTGACCAGCAATCGATGGATCAGATGGGGTCGCCCTACCTGTTGGCGCACGGTCTGGGTGTGCCCGTGCAGGATGCGGTCACCACGGTCCGTTTCCCCACCCCGGGGACGTACCGCGTCTGGGTGCGGACACGGGATTGGGTGGCTCCTTGGAATGCTCCGGGGACCCCGGGGCGGTTTCAACTGCTGATCGATGGCGAGCCGGTCGCCGAGACCTTTGGCACAAAGAACGCAAAGTGGCATTGGCACGATGGCGGCATCGTCCAGGTCAATGAACTGGCAACCCTCGCCTTGCATGACCTCACCGGCTTCGAAGGCCGTTGCGAGGCCATCCTGTTCTGCAAGGATCTCGACTTTACGCCGCTCCACGACGTGGCGGAATTGACGACCTTCCGCCGTCAACTCCTGGGACTGCCGGACGAACCGGAGGACGGCGGAAGCTACGATCTGGTCGTGGTCGGTGGGGGCCTCGCGGGTACCTGCGCGGCGCTGTCGGCCGCCCGCCAGGGACTCTCGGTGGCCCTGGTTCAGGACCGCCCAGTTCTCGGGGGAAATGGAAGTTCGGAAGTGCGCGTCTGGCCGGAAGGACACACCCGGCAGCAGCCCTATCCGCACATCGGCGACATCGTCGAAGAGATTCTCCCTCCGATCCAGAAACGTGGTATGATGAATGGTTTGGGGGCGGAGTTTTTTGATGACGCCCGCAAGCTGGCTGTTGTCCGCGAGGAACCTCGAATCAAGCTGTTCCTCAACAGCCGGGCGATGGAGGTGAGTGCTGAGAGTCGATCATCCGAGCGGTTGTGATCCAGAGCACCCTCACCGCCCGCCGGCAGCGATTGCGAGCGAGGTTTTTCGCCGATTGCACGGGCGATGCCAAGGTCGGCTATCTCG
Organism: uncultured Planctomycetaceae bacterium; assembly: GCA_963700865.1. GTDB lineage: Bacteria > Planctomycetota > Planctomycetia > Pirellulales > Pirellulaceae > CAVOGJ01. The sequence goes on from CAVOZC010000003.1 coordinate 70,519, forward strand.
CGGGTGCGGACTACGAATATTCTCTCGACGAACCGTTGATGGGCAGCACGAATCTCTTCAGCGTCCTTGATGCGTCTAACAGGAAGCAGGTGCTCGGCTGCGAATGCAAGGACAAGACGGCCCTTACCTTGTCCTACGAAATGGGGAGATTTGAACAACCGTTCCCACGCTGTCCATGGGCTCTTGATCTCTCGGACAAGCCTTTCCCCGGTCGGGCGAAGTTCGGCAGCATGGAAAGATGACCTCAGCCAATTTGAACGCATGTGGTACTGGGAAAGTGGATTTGACAAGGACCCGATCGAGAACATGGAACTGATCCGCGACCACAACTTTCGCGCCATGTACGGCGCCTGGGACGCACTCAAGAATGTCGACGGTCTCTATCCCAACCACCGACTCGGCTGGTCCGCGTTCATCGCGGGGAAACGCGAGTCACGCCGTCTGATGGGCGACGTCGTGCTGGACGGCAATGACTTCACGGAAGGCCGTTCATTTCCCGATGCCGCTTTTCCCTGCTCATGGCACATCGATCTCCACTTTCCCCACAAATCGTATGAGGAGGGCCTCGAGGGTAACGAGTTCATCTCCGACTTCACGCGGGGAGAGGCGCATCAGTACCAGGGCATCTACTGGGCGCCCTACCGCTGCCTCTACAGCCGCAATGTCGACAACCTCTTCATGGCCGGTCGCGACATCAGCGTGAGCAAGACCGGACTCGGACCGGTCCGCGTGATGCGGACCTGCGGCATGATGGGTGAGATCGTCGGCAAAGCAGCGGCTGTGTGCGTCCGGCAGGAGACGTCGCCACGAGGCGTTTACGATACGCACTTCGCCGTGCTCCAGCGAATGATGGGACAACCGGGATCCACGCGGGTCAGCTGAGCCGCGTTTCTCACACGATTTTTGTTTCGGCGAGACGGCAAGGCGTGCCACGCCGCACGCCCGCGCCGAGCCGCGAATCTTGTTTGCCCGTTAGCCGCAGGCGTAGGCGAGCCCGCTCACAACCGCGGCGGCACTCACCACGCCCACAATCACGTACGGCTGCGGCTCGGTTAAACGAGGTAGGTGATCCCGACCTCGTCAGCTGGGGCGGCAACAGAATGTCTGAAGACAACCTGATGACCACCACAGACTCACGTCGGCCTGGTCCCGTCCGCCCATCAGGGCAGGACATCGACCCAGACGAGTCGATGATCTGAGGCCGTGACCGCCGGCCCACCCGGCTGGTCGGGCGGCGGCCAAAAGACGCCCGCGTCGATCGTTCGTAACGTTCGACTGGGCAGCACGTAATCGATCCGCAAGTTGCCCGTCGCTTCATCTGGAAAATCGCCCGTGTCCGCGGCTGCCTCGCCATGATGTCGCGCGTTCACGCCTCCGTCGCGAGCCGCCGCAACCACGGCGCCTTCACTCTTCGGCACGTGGCGGCTGTCGATCTTTGCATGGTTCAGTAGCAGCCGCACCGGACGATCGGTGCTGTCGCCGTCGCTCGGATCGGCATTCAGGTCACCCGCGATCACGAAGCGGGCCTGCTCGTCCAGTCCCCCCCGCTGGCCCTTGTCATCCACGATGTAGGCTGCCTGTCCCGGCTCGAGGTAGTCGGCCCAGAAGCGAATTTCGTCGTGATTGCGTCGGCCGTTGCGGTCTTCCGGTCCGTCGAAGACGGGCGGCGTCGGGTGCGACACGAGGAAATGGACGTCGTCGTCGCGAATGCGAATGGGGATGTCCCAATGGCTCTTCGAAGATAAACGAAGGATCGCCAATTGTTGCGGCGTATAGAACGGATCGTTCGACGGCGGTCGAGTTGGCAGCCATCCGCCCGGCATATCCTTCCACAGGAAATGCTGAAAGGTCCGGATGCGACTTCGATCGATCGGAAACTGTGAAAGACGACCATGCCGTACTGGCCGGGAAAGTTTCCGTAGCCGAAACAGTCGCCCGGGTCTCCCGTCTGTCCGTTGCCATCGAGATCGCTGTCGGCCGGCAGGCCGGTGTTGACCGGCGCGTAAAGTACTCCGCGTAAGTAATCGGCCGCTGTCCGTTTTGGGCCTCGCCGAAATAGTCCTTGAGCAAAGATTTAATGCTGGCATGGTCCGGGTCGTAGTCGACTTCGTTAAGCAATAAGACATCGGGTCTGACGCGCTGCACGACTTCGGCAATCGCCTTCGCTTGCTGTGATCCGCCCGCTGCGAGTTCGCGCGTTAACTCGCCGGCCGCTTTTCGATTCAGGGCCACATTGTAGGTCGCGAAGCGAATGGCAGGTTCGTCTCCCCGCGTGAAAACGGCCAGTAGTCCCAGGAAAGCGACGAAAACGCAGCCACGCGATTTCAGGTGTCGATCGTTCATGCTTCTTCTTTTCCGTGGCAACGTTTCACGGGGGAACGCGCGTCGTTCTTGAGGGGACGGGCCCGGTTTGCGGGTGCCGCGCCGGACGCCTTCATTGTGCCGCCGGGGGCGACGGCTGGCCAGTAGCTGGCACGAATGATCGAGCCACGGGGCTCGCCGTTTCCGTCGCCGCTTGGCTTGGGCCCCGACCACTTGACCGGTACCACGGCCGTTAGCGGCGGATTACAATCGGTGGGAGCCTACGCCGCCCTATCCCCCGTTCCGCTGACGATCGATGCTGCAAAAAGGCCGTTTGTAAACCTGCCCGATATCGCCTGTGCCATTTCGATCAACAAGCCGGTAAGTCGCGAGGTCTTTCCGACCCGCAGCCGTTGCCTGGGACGCCCAGCTCGTAGGAGGAGTCTCCACGTTGCCTTATCCCAAGATTTCCACACTTAAGACGGCTGAGCGTTTTCAAGAGCGACTTAAGGAACTTCGTCTCGACTTGCCGTTTGACCAGGTCGTCGAAACGGGCGCGGACGCTCCCTTAGCGATCCCTCTGGAGACGGGATCAACCGGGATCACTGTCGGCAATCGATTTTGCATCTTGCCCATGGAGGGCTGGGATGGTGAGGCGGACGGACGGCCTACCGACTTGACGCGGCGGCGCTGGCGAAATTTCGGCCTGAGCGGCGCCAAGCTGATCTGGGGTGGCGAGGCGGTCGCCGTGCGGATGGATGGTAGGGCCAACCCGCATCAATTGGTCATCAACGATCAGAACTTGGCGAGTTTAGCGGCGTTGCGGGAATTGCTCGTCGCGACCCATGCCGATCATTTCGAGTCCACATCCGACCTGCTCGTCGGCTTGCAGTTAACACACTCCGGCCGCTTCGCCCGTCCCCATGAAGCGACGCGGGCCGAGCCGCGGATTGCCTATCGTCACCCGATTCTCGACCCGCGGCTAGGCATCCGCAGCGACGACCGACTGCTGTCGGATGATGAACTTCGGCAACTGGCCGACGATTTCGTGGAGGCTTCCCGCCGAGCCGAGCAGGCCGGATTTACCTTTGTCGATGTCAAGCACTGTCATGGGTATCTCGGTCACGAATTGCTCTCGGCGTATGACCGGCCCGGCCGTTATGGCGGCAGTCTCGAGAATCGTACACGTTTTTTGCGGGAAATTGTTACGGGGGTGCGAGCCGAGGCGCCACGGCTGGCAGTCGCGATTCGGCTAAGTATTTTCGATTTTGTGCCGTTTTTGGCGGGAACAGACGGCATGGGCGAGCCAGCGGTCGTGGGGCCTTATCGGTTCGCATTTGGCGGAGACGGCACGGGGACCGGCATCGACCTGACCGAAGTCCGCTCGTTCCTGGAGCTGATTCGCGGACTGGGAATTCGCCTGGTCTGTACGACGGCTGGTAGCCCCTATTACAATCCCCATATCCAGCGGCCGGCCATTTTCCCCCCAGTGATGGCTACCAGCCGCCGGAAGACCCCCTGGTGGGCGTCGAGCGACAGGTTCGAGCCACCGCGGAGTTGAAGAAGATGCACCCCGACGCGATCCTTGTCGGGTCCGGCTATAGCTACTTGCAAGAGTGGTTGCCTCATGTCGGACAGGCTGCGGTTCGAGCTGGAATGGTCGACTCCATGGGACTCGGTCGTATGGTGCTTTCCTACCCCGAACTTCCCGCCGACGTGCTCGCCCATGGAACCATGCAGCGGAAGAAAATCTGCCGCACTTTCAGCGATTGCACGACGGCACCCCGCAACGGTCTGGTGTCTGGCTGTTACCCGCTTGATCCCTTTTACAAAGCAAGACCCGAAGCGGCGTTACTCGCGGCCGCGAAACGTGATGCGGGGAAACCCCAGGCAAGGCACTAACATGTGGCCGCAACGGCAGATGAGTACCATGTCGCTTGGCGAAGTCAAGCATCACAAACCTGAGGACGCGTGGTTGCCGGGCGGACGCGGTCCGTGTGCAGTGGCCACGGCGGTTGAAGGCGGCGTCTGATTTTCGGTAACACGTTTGACTCAGCCCGCTTGACCAAGAAGTGTGAGGAAGACCGCTTCATGAAGGGCTCGACCAAAATGTACAAATCACAAGCTGCTTTCTGGCTGCTGGCGATCGTGGCCGCAACTCTGGTAAGTCCATCGCTTCGTCCGCGGTGAGCACTTCGCCAGTTACTCGATGGCTGCCCGCCTTCGCCCCCCAGCTTCCCAAGAGCCGCCGCGTAATCGCTTCCTGGCGGATTCGCCCTGGCCGATGAGCCACCGCAACCCGTACAACCAGGCCTCGTCCCCGTACGCAGGTCCGATCAGTGCTGAGGAAGCGGCCCCCGAGTTGCTGGCGGGCGAACCGGTCCCGGTGACGCTGGCGATTTCATCGGCTTATCCGAACGGCCGTCGCGCACTCTGGGGCACGACCCTGAAGGATGTGTTCAAGGTCGATGCGTCCGCAAGGCACCTGGCCTACATTGACCGCCTGGAACGTGTTCAATCCCGTGCGGATGCCATTTCCGGTGCCTACTCGATCCTCGATCGGGATGGTCATTATTTCGTGCCCAGGGGGTTTGAAATTGAGTGCTACGGCGATCAGCATCCGGGCGAGTTTGATTCGCCCATTACCAAGGCAGGCAACTTCACGATTCCCGAGCGGTGGCAGGGTGAGCAGGATGCGATTGTCGGCATCAGCCTGACTTATGACGGCTGGATCGCATTCGTCACGCGTCGTGGCGTCGTTGGCTGCTTGTCGCGGGACTTCCAATCGTCCAGCTTTCTCCGTTTGCCGGGCACCGATGACTCGACGGAGATCTCGAATTCGATCGCCGTCGACGAGAAGGGCGGAATTTTCGTGGTCACCGACCATGAAGTGCACCGAATTCAGTGGGACGCCGACGCAGGACTCGTTGCCTCCTGGGCCGTACCCTACCAATCAAGTGGCGTGCAGGCGCCAGGCAGACTCGGCAGCGGCTCCGGGACCACGCCGACATTGATGGGATCGGGAGACCAGGATCAGTTCGTGGTGATTGGCGATGGTCAGACCATGATGAACATCGTGCTCATCTGGCGAAACGAGCTGCCGGCCGATTGGCAGGGACTGCCCGCTAAACACCCGCGCATCGCGGCGGAGGTTCCTGCGACGTTCGGCAGGACGGATGCCGAACGCTCGACGACCGAACAATCACTGACCGTTCGCGGTTATGAGGTCGTGGCGGTCAGTAATCTCTACGGAGAATTATCACCGCGGTTGCGACGGTTCGTCCGCCGACGGATGGGCAACAACATTAATCACGCGACGATTTATCGGTCCAATCAGCCAGATGTCGCACCTTATGGGGTCGAGAAGTTCGCCTGGAATCCGCGCAAGCGAGAATTCACATCGGTGTGGGCCAACCCGGAGATCAGCTGTCCCAATGGCATTCCGACGATGAGCGAAGCGACGGGTCTGTTGTATTGCATCGGCCAGCGGGACGGACATTGGACGCTGGAGGGCCTGGACTGGAAGTCGGGGCGGAGTATTTTTTTCCGGCAATTGTCGCGGGGTTCGGACAACAACAGCTTCTATGCGGCTACGGAAATCGGCCTCCAGGGCAGCATCTACACAGGAACGTTCGGAGGCATGTTGAAGTTTGCACCTTCGAACAAGGTCCCTCAGGCGGCGGCGCTCTCCCTGGATCGGGGCACGGCCGAACGCCTGAATACGATCGAATAGCCCGCGTGGGATGGGCTCCCAGCCTGTCGTTGGAACGACGAGTCCGCCGTAGCCGAAGTCGGCAGACTTTGTCGTTACCCACCTTTCACGAGCGTCGTTCAACCGTCAGCCAGAAGAAATCGCGGGGAAGAACTGCGATCGGTGGGAAGTGGCTGCCGTGATTTCTGGCGGCGTACGCGCGTACGCCGCCGAAGAATGCCGGTGCGTAACGACGCGTAGTACGACTCTAGCGGCATTCTTCTCTGGCTAACGGTTAAACAAAGAACAAGGGTGGGTAATGACAAGGTCGCCAGACTTTGGACCGCGTTGATTCCAAATGTTAGCTGGCCACCTTGGAATTCATTTCACGTCCCATCCACAAGGGTGTGACTGCAAACCAGACGAGCGTGCCGCCAAGCGCCAGGTGCTTGACGAGCGATTGATCAAGCAGGTCAAGGAAATACAAGACGCTGGGCACGAGGGTCGCGAGCAGCGCGAGCAGGGAAGCGGTTTTCGCGAAGGTAGTCATGTTTGGGGGTGTTCCTGAGGGGAATGCCACAACGATGGTCAATTTATCGGCTCGACGGGACGTTGCATGATCTTGCTCAGGCCCAGATAGATCAGTCCGCATGCGAACCAACACGGAATGACGGCATAGGCGGCAAACAGGCCGCGGACGAAGATCAAATAAAGTCCCACGGCTACCGGCAACAACCAGGCCACGAGCACCGCGACGTTGTGTCGCTTCCCGGTACGGGCCGCATACTCGTCTTGCAGGCCAAAACGGTGCATCAAATAGAAGTCAACGACAATCACGGCGCCCATCGGCCCCAGGATCGTGCCATAGGTTCCCACGAAGCCCAGCAATCGAGCCGATAAGTTGGGGAAAGCCCCGGCAATCGTGGCCACGGCCCCGGCCAGCAAGGTCATGGCCCAACGCGACGAGCTAGGCAGCACGCCTTGAAAGGCCAAGCCAGCCCGATAGATCGTGGGATTCGCCGTGGTCCAGCCGGCGATCACCACGCAGAGGATGCCCGCCCAACCAAGTGCATCCCAGGCCAGGACGCCCGGATTTTCCGAAACGATCTGGGATCGCTTGATTTGCACGGCCAGCATCAGCCCGGCAGCGATCCAGGCCATGTAGTGACCGAGGAACATCCCGATCGACGGGGCCCATCCTGACGAGGGCCGGCGTGCCAGTCGGAAAATGGACAGATCCGCCATACCGAGATGCATGGCGGCATTGCACAACCAGGCGAACATGACAATCTGCCAAAACCCGAATTCCTGCGTGCCTCGCTCGGCTTGGACAAAGGCAATCGCTTCGTCCCAGAATTTATGTTCCCGCAAAGCCGTCCAGCTGTTGGCTTCGAGCCGTACCAGCGAAACAATGCCGCAGGCGGCAAAAATCGTGATCATCCAGGGGGCCGCGATATTCGCCACCCGTGCGACCGTTTCGTAACCTGCCACCGCGACCATCGAAATGACGACTCCCACCAATAGGACGAGCACCGAAAAGGAGGGGTCTCCCAGGCCAAAGGTTGCCTGCGGAACCGTGTAATAGATACGAAAAGGGACGCCCACGGCACTCGCCGATACCGTGACCATGGCACCCGCCAGAAAACAGAACAAGATGCCATTTACCACATTATAGAGCTTGACGGTCCACCCGCCGGCAATACGTTCGAGTTGATAATACAGCGTCAACCGCTTGGCGATCGCGATGGGTGTGACCAGGTATCTCCAACTCAACACGGCCAGTAGATTGCCGAGCAACAGCCCCAGGATCAAATCCTGCAGGCTGGCACCGGCGGAGAGAAATAACGGGCCAATCATGAATTCCGTCCCGGCAGTATGCTCGCCTGCGTACATGCCCCAGAACTTTCCGGCACCCAGCAACGCGCCCCGCGGCACCGGTTCTCGATCGAACTCGTCTTGCGCCAGGCCATGCTCTTCCGACATGCAGGTCTCCTTGATTGGTTGTCCGTTCCGGATGACGGCGTCAGATCGCGTTATTTCCGCCAGGCAGCGAAGAGCCAACGGTCGGGATGACGCGTCTTCCCGGTGCTGATTGACCGCAAAGCAACCGTTTCCATGCTCCACCACTTAATCAAGCAAGCCGTGCGACTCGCTGAGCCAGCACGGTTTTTTCATAGCGCATGACCTCGTCCAGCCAGCTCGATCCCACTGGCACACCCTGACGCAGGCAGTAATACTCCCAAACGGTTCCCGCCGGCAAGTGCTTGCATTCCTCGAGCAGCGTCAGTCGAGCCGTAAGATTGCCCTCGCACTCAAAGCGTCGGAGGCGATCGGTTGGTTCGAGTAACGCCTCCAGCAATGCCTTGATCGTGGCGCGAGTGCCAATGACCCAGGCGGCGATCCGATTGATGCTGGCATCGAAAAAGTCCAGACCGATGTGGACTCGTCCTTCCAGGCCATCTCGGACAATTTCCTGGGCGATCGCGCGGAGTTCGTCGGTTAATGTGACGACGTGATCGCTGTCCCAGCGGACACCGCGACTGACGTGTAGCAGAATCTCCTCCAGAAAGACAAGTACCGAGGAGATCTTTTCGGAGATCATTTCCGTCGGGTGAAAATGCCCGGCGTCCAGGCAGAGGAGGATTTGCTTTTGCACAGCATATGCTAGATAGAACTCATGCGATCCTACTACGTAGCTCTCCGAGCCAATTCCGAACAGCTTTGATTCGACCGCATCTAGATTCCAACGTTTGTCGACGTCGGCCGCGAATATTTCGTCCAGCGATTCCCGCAATCGCTGTCGCGGGGCGAGACGATCCACTGGCGTGTCCTTATAGCCATCTGGTATCCAGACGTTGGTCACGCAAGGCGACCCGAGTGATTTGCCGATCGTGGCGCCAATCTCGCGGCAACGGATGCCGTGCTCAATCCAGAATCGGCGGATGGATGCATCGGGATGGGCGAGTGTGAAGCCATTGTCAGCGAGCGGATGTGAGAAAAACGTGGGATTGAAATCGATCCCCAAGCCGTGTTCTCGAGCCCAGTCGACCCACCGCTGGAAGTGTGCGGCCTCCAGGGCATCACGCTCTACCTTCCGGTCGCCAGGCTCGGCGTAGCATGCGTGCAAATTCACCCGGTGTCGACCGGGAATCAATGACAAGGCCTGCGTCAGATCGCGCCTCAATTCATCGGGTGTCCGCGCCTTACCGGGGTAGTTGCCGGTGACCGCAATCCCTCCCGTGAGTTCGCCCTCGGGATTCTCAAAGCCCGCCACGTCGTCACCTTGCCAGCAGTGGAGCGAAATCGCAATCTTGCTCAGACGTTCCAACGCGGCGTCCGTATCGACGCCCGCTTCAGCGTACCTTTCACGTGCAAGTTGATAGGCGTTTTCCACGTGTGACATGGGGACATCCTCGTCAGAGCGGACAGCGGGGCGAAATGAATTTCGGTGCGGATCGATTGCATGACCACCAATGAATTCGCCGTGTGATACGTCGAAAAGGGGGGCGTCTTAAGGCGACAATCCAACCTCCTGCGGAAAACTTCTCGCGACGATGGCTCGGCGTTCACGTCCATCGCCGACCACTTCGCAAGCAGTGGCCTGAATCAACAGATTACCAATCGCGGTCGCCTCGACGGGCCCAAACCGCGTTTGGCAGTCTACCGCTTCCGCCGTCAGTTCATTCAATAGTCGGTTTTGGATACCACCGCCCACCACATGCAGTGTCTGCAGCTTTCGGCCGAGGAGCGATTCTAGTTGATCTAACGTTTCGCGGTAGCAGTGGGCAAGACTTTCGAGGTAGAAACGCACCAGGCTGCCTTCCGATGCCGGTTCCGGCTGCTGCGCCAAGCGGGCAAGTTGCCGCAGCTTTTCCCCCATGCGGCCAGGCCGAGCCAGTTGGGGATGGTTGGCGTCAATGAACGTGTGGCTCGGTGCAGCCGTCGTAGCCGCCGCGGTGAGTTCCGCGAACGTGCGATCCTTCCCCGCCGCGGCCAGTTCTCTCCGCAGTTCCTGTAGCGGCCAGAGTCCCGCGATGTTTTTGAGAAAGCGATAGGTGTCGTCAACGCCACGCTCATTGGTGAAGGGAATGGCTTGTGACCGCTCATTCACGATCGGTGAACCCAGTTCTGCACCCAATAGCGACCACGTACCGCTGGACAGATAGGCCCACGATTCATCATCGGCGGCGGGAACCGCGGCGACGGCCGAGGCCGTATCGTGCGAGGCAGGCGTGATCACACGCACATCTTGCGGCGCACCCGTTACCTCGGCCACCTCGGACCGCAACGTGCCCAAAACCGTACCCGGCGCCACCAACTCGCCCAGGAGGTGCGTGGGCAGGCCAAGTTCCGTCAGCATGTTCCTATCCCATGTGGGCGACTCGACGCAAAGCATCGCGCTTGTCGAGGCGATGGTCAGCTCGTTGGCCGCGACGCCAGAAAGCCAGAAATGCAGCAGGTCCGGCAGGAACAGGAGACGGTCCGCGGATTCCAATAGCCGCGGTTCATGTTCATGACGTGCGGCGATCTGAAACAACGTATTGAAGGGGAGTAATTGAATGCCTGTTCGCTCATATAGCCGTGAAAAGCCGCCCAGTCGCTGCAGGACGCGTTCGCAGACGACTTCATTTTGTGGGTCGCGATAACAACGCGGCAGGGTCAGGGTCTCGCCGCTTTTCCCGATCAGCACCCAGTCGACTCCCCAGGCATCAACGCCGATGCTCGTCAGCCTCAAATGATGGTCCGCACACCAAGTCTGAGCCGTTCGTAAGCCGGTCAGCACATGTTGCCAGATGCCAGTGAGATCCCAGACGGGACCGGCTGGTGTGGGACAGGCCCGATGCTCGAAGCGATGAACTTCCTCCAATCGCAGTCGCAACGGATGACCATCCAGCACACCCAGGATGGCACGACCCGAACTCGCTCCGAGATCGATCGCCAGGTGCGCCGTTGCCATTGATTTGCTCTTTCGCTCAAAAATTGCCTGCTCAGCGGCGGTGGATCGGCCAATCCGCAAAGCAGGGCGAGGGCACGAACGTCATGCGTTGGCCGACCTTCGTGATGGGAAAGCGGAGACTCAAGAGAGAAAGGCCTCCTGCAGCCCACCGTCCACATTCATAATCTGCCCGGTAGTTCGTCGTGATCGATCTGAGATTAAGAAGAAGACTGCCTCCGCTTGATCGGCAGGAGTAATCGGCTGCTTAGTAAGGGTTCGTTGCGCGTAAAACTGTGCCAGTTTCGACCGGAGTTCATCATCGGATTCATGCTCGGTGAACGGAATTTCATACTTTGTAAGCGAGGAAATCACCCGTTCTCGCGGAAACATGGTCGAGCCCTCGACCACGGTGGCGGGCGCGATGGCATTCACCCGCACCAACGGTGCCATCTCGATCGCCAGTTCGCGAACCAGGTGATTCGCCGCCGCCTTTGATGTGTCGTATGCGATCGACCCTTTTTTCGCGACCACGCCGTTGACGCTGGTGGTGAGCACAATCGATCCGGTCAACGCCTGCTCTACGAATATCGCCCGCGCTTCATCGACCACATTGTAGCTGCCGTGAACGTTGACTTCGAACGTGAGACGCCAGGCGTCGTCGCTCAGCCGTCCGTGGCGATCCGGCGGCAGGAAAACGCCCGCCGTCACGACGAGATGGTCGATCCCTCCATAGGCGAGCAAGGTCTGCTGAAACAGGTTGCGAATCGAATCGCGGTTGGTGATATCGACGGCCAGCCCCAAGGCCGGCCCGCACGCGGAAATGCCGCTGCCGGCCACCCCAATCCCTTCGCCTCGTAGACGGATCAATTCTTCAGCCGTGTCTACAGCCGCCGCTGGATGTACGTCAGCGCAGACAACGTGTGCCCCTTCACGCGCAAATCGATGGGCGACCGCCTTGCCGATCCCCGACCCGGCACCAATCACGACCACAATCCGCCTTGCCATCTCGGCTTCCGGCGGTTGGCGTTGGAGCTTGGCTTCTTCCAGTAGCCAATATTCGATGTCAAAGGCCTCTTGCTGAGGTAACGCGATGTACTCATCGATCGCCTCGGCGCCTCGCATCACCTCAATCGCGCAGCGATAGAATTCGGCGGTTACCCGCGATTCACTCTTATCCTTGCCCCACGTAATCATCCCCACGCCCGGAATCAGAATGACCGTGGGATTGGCGGGCCGCATGGGCGGCGAGTCCGCATGGCTGCAACGCTCGTAATAAGCCTGGTAGTCCGCGCGATATGCCGCCAGTCCCGCGTCCAATTTCGCTTGCAGGCTGGCCAGATTCTCCGACTGTGGATCCCAGGATACATAGAGTGGCTTGATTTTCGTCCGGAGAAAATGATCGGGACAACTGGTTCCCAATTCGGCCAGTCGCGGCGCATCATGAGCATTGACAAACTGTAACACGGCCGAGTCATACTGTACGGTACCGACCATTCGCTTGTCTTGGGAAACCCTGCCTCTCAGCCAGGGGAGCAGGGAACCCAATAGCTCGTCGCGGTCAGCATCTTCAAGCGACGCAAACTTAGCGCCGCCAAAGGTAGCATCTCCCTTGTCTCTGGCCGCAATGAACTGAGCCGCTTTCTCGATGAGTGTCAACGTCCGCTCGTAGCATGCTTTGTCATCGTCCGACCAATTAATCAAGCCATGTTGACCCATGATCAATCCCCGCAGTTGGGGGTTGGTGCTTAATTCCCGCTGCATCAGCAAACCAAGCTCGAACCCAGGTCGCAGCCAGGGCACCCAGCCAATTTCGTCACCAAATACCTCCCGGGTCAAATCTCGACTGCGACGACTGGCGGCAATCGCGATCACCGAATTCGGGTGCATGTGATCCACATGCCGGGCAGGCAGGAATGCGTGCAAGGGCGTATCGATCGAGGCGGCGCGCGGATTGCGGTTGAACGAGCAATGCGGATAGTAGTCGACCATCGCGTCTTCGGCCGGTGTTTTCACGCCTCGCTGCGGTCGCTTCGCATACACGTCCTGCAGGGCAAGCAGTTTGTCTTGATAGAGCGAGGCAAAATGTTCGCGGCGACTGGTCCGCAAGTCGCCGCCTGAGCCTTTCACCCACAGCACTTCGACCTGCTCACCCGTCAGCGGATCGGTTTCGACCAGCTTGGAGGATGTGTTTCCACCACCCGTGTTGGTGATCCGCTGGTCGTTACCAAGGCAATTCGATCGGTAAACGAGTCGCTCCACCGGGTCCAAGTCCGCAGCTTGAGCGTCGTCCCAGCGGAAGGCAACGTGATCCCACTTGTGTTCGGACTCGTGTGCCATGGCTCCACCTGTTCCCCATACCTTCACATCGCTGACATTCGACCATTTTGCCCAGCAGAGTCGTCATGTTAATGTGCAGGACGAGCCGATCCAAGGCGATGGATGGCAAAATCATGTTCGCGTGGGCCTCGTGACTGTGGCACGCGCTCCATCGTGGCTGTGGCATCCTGCCGCGGACGTTTCGGTCCCAGCCCCACTCCAGCTCGCACCACCCACACGCGCTCCATCGTGGCTGCGGCATCCTGCGCGGTCGTTCCGGTCCCAGCCCCACTCCAGCTCGCGCACCACCACGCGCTCCATCGTGGCTGTGGCATCCTGCCGCAGTCGTTCCGGTCCCAGCCCCACTCCAGCTCGCCCACCACCCACGCGCGCTCCATCGTGGCTGTGGCATCCTGCCGCAGTCGTTCCGGTCCCAGCCCCACTCCAGCTCGCGCACCACCCACGCGCGCTCCATCGTGGCTGCGGCATCCTGCCGCGGACGTTCCGATCCCAGCCCCACTCCAGCTCGCGCACTACCCACAAGCGCTCCATCGTGGCTGTGGCATCCTGCCGCAGTCGTTCCGGTCCCAGCCCCACTCCAGCTCGCGCACTACCCACAAGCGCTCCATCGTGGCTGCGGCATCCTGCCGCAGTCGTTCCGGTCCCAGCCCCACTCCAGCTCGCCCACCACCCACGCGCGCTCCATCGTCTGCACAAACCCCGCTTGCCTCGAGTCCTGCGTCTGCGGATATCACTCCGCCCGAATCCACCTGCCTCTTAGATCCGCCGGCGTGTGGCAACCAAGCTGTTCCAGCACTTGCTGCAGCTGCATCTTCAGCATCGCAATCGTGTGATTTCCGCCGCGCGCGTCTAGCGCCCCAACGCCGTACATAAAGGTGCGTCCGAGAAACGTAAAATCGGCGCCAGCCGCCAGGCAGCGGGCAACATCGGGTCCCGATCGGATGCCGCTGTCGATCATGATGACGAGCTTGTCGCGGTAATTGGCGACCAGGCGTACGAGCGACTTGATGGTCGATTCGCCCGCGTCCAGTTGGCGACCCCCATGATTGGACACAATGATCCCGTCGACGCCAATTTTCAGACAGCGTTCCACATCGACTTCATTGACGATCCCTTTGACGACGAGCTTGCCGGGCCACAGGTCGCGCAACTGTTGCAACTTTTCGGCTTGCAAGCGTCCGTCAAAGGTAGCGTCCATGAACTGGCCTAGCCGTGTCAGGTCGAGGTGGCCCGGCATGTACGGTTTGAGCGTCTCGAAATTAGGCGTCCCGTAACGGAGAGTTCGCGCAACCCAGCCGGGCTTGCCCAGCATTTGCACAATGTTTCGCAAATTCATCTTAGGCGGCATGGCCAGCCCGTTGCGAATATCTCGCGGTCGAAATCCAAACGAGGGTACATCGGAGAGTGCGACCAGGACGGGACAACCGGCCGCTTGCGCGCGGCGAAGGACATCGTCGCGCACTTCAGTTTTGGCGGGATAGTAGAGCTGAAACCACGCGCGTCCTTCGGTGATTTCGCCAATCCGCTCGATACTGCTGGTCGAAACGGTGCTGAGTACGAAGGGAATGTTGTGACGCAGCGCTGCTCGAGCCAGAATCTCCGCCGAATTTGGCCAAATCATCCCCTGCAAGCCTATGGGCGCGATCCCAAATGGGGCGTCGTATGTGTGCCCGAAAAGACTCGTCTGCATGTCCAATGACGAATGCGGACTCAGGTATTCCGGCAGGAGTTCAATCTCGCGGATTTCCGCGCTGTTACGCCGAAGGTTGATGTCCTCGTTACAGCCCCCATCGAGATACTCGAAGGCAAACAACGGCATCCTCCGCATCGCCCGCTCGCGAAGATCGCGCGTGGATGGGAATTCCGTGACAAAGTCCTCTTTTACCATGCTCATCGACAGACTCGCAGAATCATCGGCTTCTCAAGAGACCTTCCCGTATACGCTTACGTTAACTGCCGGATCGACCGCTGCAAAGTCCCGCCCGAAAGAGTAAAATCGACGGCCCGCCGCCGGGCAATCAAGTCCACGGTTGCCACCGCGTTGCTGCGTTTTGAGATCTCGGAGTCGATCACCGATGACGCTTGTCCAAGCCTTTGCCGCCCGCCAACCTGGTGGCGCCTTTGAGCCCTATGAGTACGAATTGCCCCCTTTGGGCCCTGAGGACGTGGAGATCGAGGTCCAGGCCTGCGGCATTTGCCACAGCGATCTGTCGATGCTGGACAATGACTGGCAGATGACGCAGTACCCATTTGTCGGCGGGCATGAAGTGGTTGGCCGCGTGGCGGCCAAGGGAGAATCCGTGCCGGAGCTGGATGTGGACGACGTGGTTGGCTTGGGCTGGTTCTGCCGCAGTTGCATGCATTGCCTTCCTTGCCTCGCGGGAGACCACAACCTGTGTGCCGCGGCGGAAGGTACGATCACCCATCAACATGGTGGATTCGCCGATCGCGTCCGCTGTCATTGGGGGTGGGCAGCCAAGTTGCCGGAGGGCCTTGATCCCACGAGTACCGGGCCGCTCTTGTGCGGAGGCATCACCGTCTTCAATCCATTGGTGCAATTGCAAGTGTCCCCCATGGCTCGCGTCGGAGTTGTGGGCATTGGCGGGCTTGGCCATATGGCGTTGCAGTTTGCCCGCGCGTGGGGCTGCGAGGTAACGGCGATTTCGCGCAGCCGTGCAAAGGAGTCGGAGGCTCGACAGATGGGCGCCCATCATTTCCTCGCCACCGACGAAGCCGACGCACTCGCCAGCGTGGCCGGCACGTTCGATTTGATACTCAACACCACCAATGTGGACCTGCCTTGGGACGAATATGTGGCCGCACTCGCCCCCCGTGGCAGGCTGCACACGGTCGGCGCCGCTCCGCGCATTGAAGCGACCGTCTTTCCCATGATTATCGGGCAGCGTTCGCTTTCGTCGTCTCCTACGGGTAGTGTCGCGACAACTCGGCACATGCTCGACTTCGCGGCTCGGCACGGCGTGGCCCCCGTCACCGAAGTCTATCCGATGAGCGAAGTCAATGCCGCATTCGACAAGCTACGGCATGGATCACCCCGCTACCGATTGGTGTTGACGCGATAACTACACCGGTTTGACCGCGGAGCGGTCAGCGAACTAGGTCGTGGATCGCTCCGCGATCCCCCGCGTCGGCTTCCGCCTCGCGCACTCCCCTCCTCTGCAACAACAGCCAGCCAACCCAGGCGGCAGCGGGCAGCAGGGCCAGTAAGGCCATGATCTTCAGCAGGCCCGCGATTCCCAGCGATGAGTCGATCGCCAGACCAACGGTGGCCGAACCCAGCGAACTGGCGAGCGGCAAACATCGCAAACTCGGTACCGAACACGCGTCCGCGAATCGATGAATCCACCAACTGCAGCAACAATTGCGTCGAAAATACCCAGAGGATGCCATTTCCCACTCCGGCTCAGCAAAGCGCCCACGAGCATCATCGGGAAGTTGAGCAGTTGAGCCGAGATGGCCAGGCCCAGGGCGCCGAATAGGTATCCTGTGCCAATGGCCCACCGCAGTCGGCGGTCATCGTCGCCGGTAAAATAACGCATTGCCAGGGGACCCAAACCGGTCCCGATGCCGGCACAGGCAAACATCAGTCCCATGGAAATTCCGCCATCCCGCCCCATGGGGAAAATGTCCTCAGCAATCGAGGCTTGGACGACTCGGAAAGTGGTCCCGAGGAGCATGGTGAGTGCGGCCTTGTGCAGGGTAATGACGAGAATATCTCGGTGCCGCCCGAGATAACCGAGACCCTCCCAATAATTGCGAAAGGCGCTGCCCAGCGAGAGCGGTGACCGCGATGGAGTCCGCGTGCCCGTGGTGATTTGAGCAATCAACGCCGCCGAGATGAAAAACGAAGCGGCGTCGATCACGAACGCCGCATACACTCCCAGCCACCCGGCGGTCAGACCACCGAGTGCCGCACCGATCGATAGCATGATCGACCAAGTGGCTGACGTGATGGCGTTGGCCGTACCCAAGGCCCGTGTTGGGACGAGATCAGGCAAGATGGCATTACGCCCCGTAAAGAAAAAGCTACTGGCTCCCATCTGAACGGCGGTCAATAGATACAATAGCCAGACGGACTCAGCACCGCGAACGAACAGCATGCCGAGGACCGTGATGCCTCGAACCACATCTGCCGCGATCAGGACACCCCGACGGTCGAAGCGATCGGCAACCACCCCGGCAATGGGACTCGTCAGGAAGGGGGCCAGCATGCGGAGTGCGAAAATTCCACCCACCGCCAAACCCGATCCGGTCAGGGAGGCCACGAGTGCAACCGAGGCAATGAGGTTGAACCAATCTCCCAAAAGACTGACGATCTGGCCGAACCAGAGCCAGCGAAAGTTGGTCTGTTTCCGAATTAGTTCCCAGTATCCCGACGAAGTCAACAGCACCGAGTCTCGAGTCGCTCGAGAGACCGAATCCGCAACCCGTATGGCTTGTGGCGGAGACGTCATGTGCGGTGGGACCTGGGTCGGGACACGGGAACGAAGTTGATGCGACCTCTCGGGCAGTCGCGGCGTGGAATTCGTGACGCTGATTCGCTCCCTGGGAAGCGATGTCTTAATGCGGAAAGGGACGAACACGCGGGAAACGCGACCCGAATTTGTTGGGGCTAGGCACAACTCCTCGCCTATCGGGCGACAACCGGAAGGGACGCGATGGCTTAACATCCGGCCGTTGTGAATGTCCGCCGTTCACATCCGGCAGTTGGGGGAATGGCTCGTTTTCTAAGATTCCTCAGTCGCAACTGGCCACTTTGCGACTCAGCGATATGATTTAAGTGTCGTGGGTGTTTGTAAACAGCGGAAAAACGAGGATCATTGCCGTGGACTTCGATGTGCAACCGTTTCCGGTGGATTTCGCTGGAGAAGTCAGACTCTTTCCCCTCCCCAATCTAGTGTTCTATCCCGGTTGCGTTCAGCCGCTGCATATCTTTGAGAGCCGCTACTGTGAGATGATTGAGGATGCCCTGGCAGATGATCGGCTACTCGCAATTGCCACGCTCCTGCCCGGATACGAGATCGACTACTACAGCCGGCCGCCGATCTCGGAGCACATCTGCGTTGGTCGTGTGGTGATGCATGAGCGGACTCCGCAAGATACGCACAACCTTATTCTTTTAGGTGCCTACCGAGCGCGGATCGACCATGAAATCACGCCCGTCCGATCATTCCGCCGAGCCAAGGTGGAGTTGCTCGAAGAAAACGGTGAATTCGAGCAATCGGAAGTTGCCGAACGCCTGAGTGACAAGCTGATTCGTCGGTTCCGTGCCGCCACAAACTCCTCGGAACCGCTCGTCAAGCGTTTCCGCCAAGGGCAAGTTGGGCTCTCGACGTTGACCGATATCATCGCCTTTCATTTTCCGCTCGATCTGTCGTTGAAACTGCAGCTTTTGGCCGAGTCTAATCCGCTCACCCGCGCGCGACTGCTGGTACCGGCTCTCGACGCCTTACCCCGCGCGGCGGATGACCGAGCCACTCGTTCCGCTGCTACGGAAGGTGATGCGCCAAGTGGTCCTGTCTTTCCACCTCCGTTTGGCCTGAATTGACAATGGCGGCACTGATCCATGAAGGCCTTCTACAGTGATACGTTTCAATTGCCACTGCCGACCGAGCATCGATTTCCGATCGACAAATATCGAAGACTACGGCAGCGAATCAAATCCACTCAGACATCCCGATCGATCGAACTGCTGGAAGCACCCGCCATCACGACAGATCAGCTCGCACGCGTGCACACGCCCGAGTATCTTCAGCAATTATGGCAGGGCACGCTGACGCCGTTGGCACAGCGGCGGATCGGATTCCCCTGGTCGGAAGGTATGGTGCGTCGCTGTTGCCATTCGGCGGGAGGCACCCTGGCGGCGGCTCGCTCGGCATTGAAGGAAGGTCTGGCAGTCCACTTGGCTGGCGGCACCCATCACGCCTTTCCCGATAGCGGCCAGGGCTTTTGCGTCTTTAATGATGTGGCCATTGCGATTCGCACCTTGGTAGCCGAATCACTAGTTGCGACGATCCGTCATCATTGACTGTGACGTCCATCAGGGAAATGGAACCGCTGCGATTTTCGCCGCTGATCCGTCAACTTTTACCTTTTCCATGCATGGCGCGAACAACTTCCCGTTTCGCAAATGCGCTGGCGACCTGGATCTTGCCCTGGCCGATGGAACGAATGACGGTGCCTATCTGGCTGCGCTGCGATCGGCACTCGTCCGCGATATCCCGCTGCCGACGGCAGACTGTGTCTTTTACCTCGCGGGAGCGGATCCTTTTGTGGGCGATCGCTACGGAAAGCTGGCACTGACGAAACCGGGACTGGCGCAGCGGGACCGAATGGTGATTCAGGCTTGCCAGGCGGCAGGTGTGCCATTGATCATCGTGATGGCCGGCGGATACGCGCGGGACATTGAAGACATTGTCGATATCCACGCAGCTACCGTGTTAGCGGCCGCGGCGGGCTAGAGTCGCGGAACGCTCCGCGTTCAGTCCGGTGGCAACTGGGCCAGCAATTACCAGAGCGACCCACGGCCCCGGTGCTTGAGCACCCGGGGCCGTAAGCCTACAGGCCCTGGTATTCCAAATCTACGCAGCCTCTTTCCGACGCAGTCGGCTCACGAGACCCAAGAGTCCAAGCGATACCAATGGCCAGGTTGCCGGTTCGGGGACTTCGGCCAGTTCGATAAAGCGAAAACTCGTTCCGCTTTGGTTGATCACCGTTTCCTCGGTCAGCGTATTGGGGTCGTATCGCATCACGCGAGTTCCGCCGGCGTACAGCAATTGACCATTGCCAAGCCGATAGACGCCGCGCGGCGACGTGATCAAATTCGTATAGGCGTTGATCTCGTTGCCGGCACTGTCGTACTCGTACAGTCCGAAGGGGGCGGAAAACCCGGCCGCCAACACGTTCCCGTTTGCTTCCAGTTGCATTTGTTGTGGGAAATCGATGCCACTGACGCCGTCACTCTCGTGAAAAGGCGGGGCCAACAGGTTGCCGGAGAGATCGTAGCGGAGGATGTCCTCACTGCCGCTGTCACTCACCAGCGCGTCGGTTTCGCGAAAGACGATATCGCGTGGCGACCCATCCACGCTGGCCCAATCCACGGGATTCGAGCCGTCCAGTTCGAAGCGAACAATCTTGTCGTTCACGTTCGAGACCACATAGACCTGGCTATTGTAGACCGTCATGCCAAACGGTCCGTCCAGCCCATCGCTGCTGTCGGCGAAGAGTCCGACATAGGAACCGTTGTAGTTGAATTCCTGCACGCGATCTCCGGTTTCGTCGGAGACAAGAATCGTGCCACGTCCAGAATTGATGGCGTTGATCGGCTGCGTCAGTTGCCCACCGCCAGGAATGAGATTGTCATTCACCAGGCTGCCGTCGAATGGGTCAAATGCCCAGATGCGGTCGTTGCCCGAGTCGGGGATCAGCAGCAGATCCCGGGGAGCCCCTTGCGAAGACGCCAAGAAGCAGGCGCCCAGCATCAGCGCGGAAAGTTGATGTCGAAGTCTCATTAGCATGGCCTCCTGTAAGTTGCGGTGAATTCGCGATCCAGGACCTGGACCGCTGGCGACTAAAAGCTTAGTTTCCCATGGCGGGCGGTGGCAAGCAGACAGATGGTCTTGGTCAGCATTTAAATGGTTTTTTTGGCGATATTCCTCAATCAGTCACGGGTCCGCGTCGCCGGCACGGAGGTTGCCAGATGGACTGTCAGACACTCCGTGCGATGGGCGGTCGTCGCCAGCGAGACGCTCGACGTCGGCAGTGATCTGGGACCATCGGATGTTGCCGCCAACCCGAAACCACGACAATGTGAGTTGCGTGAACAGATCGTGCGGATGAAGGTCGGGCAGAAAAAAACCGTGTTTGAGGATCAACTTCGGGACGGCGACGATCGCAGGGTCTTGCGACCGTCGTCCCACGAAAGGAGTTGCAGATGAGTTTTGATGTACGTGGTAAGGCCTGCCTTGTAACCGGCGCGAATCGAGGTATTGGAAAAGCGATTACCGAGTCCCTGTTGAAACATGGTGCTGCTAAGATCTACGCCGCCGTTCGGAAACCGGAATCGGCGGCGGCATTGGTCGAAGCGTATGGAGATCAGGTCGTACCGCTAGAATTTGACTTGACGAAACCTGCGACGATCGCTGCCGCGGCTGCCGCGGCAGGTGACACGTCGTTGGTGATCAACAATGCGGGCGTCCTGAGGACGGCCACCCCCTTTTCGGACGATGCTATCGAGGCCTTAACGTTCGAAATGGAAGCCAACGTCATTGGACTCATTCACGTTGCACGGGCATTTGCTCCTCTCCTGAAGGCAAACGGTGGTGGGGCGTTGGTTCAATTAAATTCGGTTGTCTCATTGAAATGTTTTCCGCAATTCACCACCTATTGTGCCTCGAAGGCCGCAGCTTATTCGGTGACGCAGTCCTTGCGTGTCGCTGCTGAAGGACCAGGGAACAGAAGTGCTCAGTGTGCACCCCGGACCGATCGCCACCGACATGGGTGATGCAGCCGGCCTGTCCGAGATTGCCGAACCACCCGAACTCGTCGCCGAGGCGATTGTGGCGTCACTGGCAGCCGGTGATTTCCACGTCTTTCCAGATTCGATGGCGCAGCAGATGGGCGAGGCCTACCGGAGCTTTGCGGAGAACGTCGTCGAGGCAGACATATCCGAGGGTTAGGGGAAGTCGGAGTGGTTACGCCGGTTTGATCCTGCCATCGTACGCCCCACTGACCCGCGAACGCAGCTCACAGCGCGGTGCTCCGGACTCGCAGCTGTGAGTCCTGTATGGCCATGCTCGCGGGGACGAATCAAAGCCGACGGTTTGGCTCACCGGTTTGTCACGACGGCTCCCAGGAATGGTCCGGTGCGTCCCACTATGGCTCTGATTGCGTCAAACGGATGAGGGACATCTGCTGCGGCTGGCTATCACCGTCCAATACCAGGATCGGTGTGACCTCCTTTGTCAGATTCGCCAGTCCGGCCTCGTACACCGGAGTCCGATCGGCACCAATGGTCCAGGCGGTGCGCTGGGTTTGCTTGTCGACCGAACCCGTAATGGTCTCGACGTCATCCGTCCGCAGGTTATGATAATTGCCGCGGATGATTCCCTGGGGATTCACGGCCAATTGGAAGATGTCGTCGGAGCTGGTCGCGTCTCCTTCGACCACGGCGAATACGCCCAGCGGCAACCATTTGCTGTCTTCCGCGGGTTGAGCCGCCTGTCCTTGACTCGCAATGGCTGACGATTGCTGTGCGTATTGCTGGGGCGTGCCGGCGGCGTCTCCGTTGACGTAGACCGCGTTCGGCTGGACCACAACATTGCCGCCGTAATCATAGGTCGTCGGCTGCGCGGCCAGTCCCAGGCCTCGGGCGAGTCCGGCATAACCCGGATGTGTGTAAAGCGAAGGGGACACCACACGCGTCGGCTGCCAGGCGTGAGGATAAGTCACGAACATGGCTGTGTTGTAGTTTCGGTACCGGGCCGAATCCGAGCGAACGGCTACGGCTTGAGCGTCGCGAACGTCCGACCGCTCGTAATACGTTCCCGATCGTCGTGCGGTATCTTCTCCAGCCGGGACAGCGCGGCGTTCGCCGGTGCCGGGACGTGTGCCGGCTTCGTCGTATCGCCGGCCGGCATCACCACTGTCGGCACCGGGTCGGCGTCCAGCGCGGTCCACGGTGCCATTGTCGGTACGCGCGCCAGCTCTGCGAGCGTCCGTGGCGGCTGTGGCCGGCCGATCAGCCTGACCAGGCCTTCCGGCGCCGCCCGCAGCTGCCCCAGGTCTTCCGCCGCCACCCGCGGCCGCGCCTCGGTCGTCCCGTGCTGCCCGCGCCTGCGGCGCCCTCGCGGCACCTGCGCCCGGTCGTCCTGCTCCGCCTGCGCCCGGTCGTCCTGCTCCGCCTGCGCTGGCACTTCGTCCGCGATCGGCACCGGCGCTATGAGGCCCCATCGCCATGCCGGAGGGCTGGGATCTGCCCGTGGACCGACCGGCCGAGAGACCGCCCCCGAATCCGCCACCATGTTGAGCCCCTCCCGCTCCGCCGCGACTCCCACCGCCGCGGCTCCCACCACCGCGCTGGGCGGCACCCGCTCCGCCGCGACTCCCGCCACGACTGCCGCCCCGTTGAGCGTGGCTTGGCGTTGCCGGCAGGACCAGCAGGAGAACGAAGAGCGAATAAGCCAGAAACCTTGCAGTCATGATCCTTGCTCCGTGGAGGGTTGGCGAAGAGGGGGCGTCAGGTGGCAATCGGACGGATCCACGTTCTTATTTGACGCGCGTCAGTTTGACGGGTGCCAGATCTGGAATTTCGACGTCATCGAGCATTCGATTGACGGACTGCCACGTGATGGTATCCGCATTGATCTGACGCAGCACGTTCGTTTCGGTGAGGGTGCGGCCATCCGCCGCGGTGCCCACCAAATCCAAGACCCAATGGTCGCCGTCGCGTTCCCAATTCGCCTCGCCGACGCCCCCACTGGCCTCGAAGGTCCAGGAGCGGATGCCGCCAGTTTCCGGATCCACGCCGATGATTTGCGTCCCCTCCAAGCCGATCGCTGTTTCCTTGATGGTGAAGCGAACGTGGATGAACTTCTTATTGGCATCCCAGGCGTAGCTCGTTTCGATCTCGGCCCCATCCTTGCTGACCGATTTCCAGTCACCGATCAGCCAGCCAAGTTCCTCGATCGTCACCTGATCATCGGGCGATTCTCGCATCTGCGCAATCCGCCACTGTCCGCCATCCCGGGCAAGCAGCACACTGAATTTCGCGCTCTTGGCAGGCTCGGCGGGGCCCCGACGAACGGAGACACTTCCCTCAATGATGGCCAGATCGCTGGATAAGAAACGCATTGATTTGCGTTGCGTCTCGGCACTCGGATCTGGTGCGGTGGCAAAGAACTCGGCAAAACGGGTTTCCAGCGCTTCCCGCCCTTGCAGGTAAATGCCCGACTCGTTTTGATACTCTCCCCCCGCGGTCCAATGCGCCGCGAGCGATTTGGCGTCGCCGGCCTGAAATGCCTTGGCAAATGACGCCATCGTTGCTTCAATCGCCAAGCGGTCCTTGGTTTGCCCGTCGGAGTCCGAGCGCTGAGTTTTGTCGTCGCCCTGCGCCGCGGTGGCCACCTGGCCTTGGGCAGAGCGCAGCCAGCCAGATGATTCCGGGCCAGCCATCATGGCCGCACAGAGCAATATCGTCATCTGAATTGTTTGGTCGCGCGTGGTTCGCACAGGCATGGCTCTGGATCCCTGGGGTTCGGGCAACACCTGGTTCGTCGGGACAGGAAGCACCGATCGACGGCCGCAGGATTGGTAAGCATGACAGCCGCCTACCGCGGAAACAAGAGGTCGGGTGTGCGCTGGCCGGTTGCGCGATCGTGAGCCTACTGTGGACTGGATTCGGAGTCGAACGAATTCACCAACCCGTCTTCGTAACGAAGTCTCCCGTGCTCGCACATGGATCGAGCTGCCGCCGCCTTCCTTCTTCTCACCGAGGCACGAAGACACAGAAACCCGGTGGCCAGCTCCCAGAGCCCCGTAGGCGCGGTCCTATCCTAGCCCACATTTCTACCACGACTTTTGAGGTGGCGCGACGTCGGCGGCCAGCATTCCCATCGGATCGAGTTGCGGTTAGAGGGAGCATTATGTTGGCCAGAGATACCGCAGGGCGTGCCGAACCGCAATGTCGTTTGACCGTCAGCCGCAGGCGTACGCAAGCCCACTCGCAATGGGGAACACACGCTTAGCCAGCCGCTCGTGCGACGAAGCCGTGGTGTCCCTTGGATCGCGTGAATCCCTGTCGCAGCGACAGAAGAGTTCCACCAGCCCCAGCTGAGCCTCAATGACGCCGTCGAAATGTATCAACGACGACGAGCCGCTCGTGCTGCCACGATGCCCCACGCCAGCAACAGGCTCAAACAGACCGAGGGCTCGGGGACGGCCGCTGGCGAGGACGAGCGGAACTTATTGGAATTCCAGACATTGAAGTCCGACGTATCCACCACCAGGTCGCCGTTGAAGTTGCCCGCGCACCAGGCCGTGGACGAATTGAACTTATTGGAATTCCAGATGTTGAAGTCGGACGTATCGACGAACCCGTCGAGGTTGGCGTCACCGGCCAGGTAAGGATTACCTCCCGTATTGGTGTTGTTGGCTCCCCCGACCGTCAACCAGCCGCTGACGGGATCGTTGACATCGGCGAACGTGATCTGGCCGTCTCCGTTCATGTCAAAAGCCAGATCGGTACTCATCGTGGCGACGGCATTGGTCAAGGCGTCAATGTCGCTGCAATTCCACAGCATGTCGCCGTTGAAATCTCCGGTCACGCCGCTTTCTCCTGCCGTCAGGCTGCCCATAATGCCGTCAAAGTTGACGCCGCCTTGCGAAATGCGCGAGCCGACGTATTCAAAGGGCTGACCCGTCAACAGCGTCTGGCCACCCCAATCGAGCGTCGTCTGGCCCATGCCCAGTGTCTCAATCGTCAGCGTATTGATCGGAGCGGTGGTGGTGAAGGGACCCCCTCCGGCGGAGAAAAACACGGTGCCCGCGCCGGTCTCCGTTTGCAGTCCCAGCGTGACTCCACCCGTGAACGGATTATTACCTGGATTGAGAAATTCCCACGGTGTCGCGTCGTAGGTGGCCCCCACGAGAGACCCCGTGGAGACTTCGAAGGCCAGTTCGACGCTGACAGCGCCGGGGATGGGCGCCGCATTGGGGACGACCTGCACCAACCACTCCCGGTTGCCCGCTCCGTTGGCTCCCTGATCGGAGACGATCAAACTGGGTTGTGCCCAGGCGTTTCCTCCGCACGCCAAAAACGCAATCGTGAGTATCCCAATGATACTGCGGAGGATTCCCATCCGGCCCATAATCATCTCCTTCTCGAAGAACTGAAATCATTGCGGCAAGTAGAATGCACAAGCCGGTGTGACGTGTCGGCGACCGCCATTATTTGCGGCGGCACGCAGCAAGTCCCAACAAACTTGACAACATCAACATCCAAGACGTGGGTTCGGGAACCGGAATGTGCGTGACCACGAGGTTGTCGACGCGAATCGTCTCGTCCGAAGACGAACTTGATTGGCGAAGTGCGAATCCATCGATGAGCGTTCCCAAGCTGACGACGGCCGTGTTGACCGTCTCGCCTCCAGCAGTCAGCGAAGCCGTACCCATATCAATATCAAATGCAATGCTTACCGGCACGACCGTCCCAAAAGTAAAATCGACCGGCAAGGTGACTTCCGAAGCGCTGGCCAGCGTCGAAATCCCAATCGTATAATCGTTGCCAGGACCGGGTACGTTTGGCACTTGAATGTCGGTGCGGGCACGAAAGTTGGTCGGCGCGGTCGATTGCCAGAAATGCACGAAGAACTCATAATCGTCGGGCACCATGACACCGGGTGCACCCGTTGTGGGATCGTCAGGTACCGTCACCGTGATGTCGAAACTGGCGCTCACGACGCCACTCGAGTACGCGGCAGCACCATCGAAAAGCCTGTGAAGATCTTCGGACCCACTATCTTGTGTCACAGCGGCCGCTCCACCGCTGACAAAGAGTGTGTCGGCGGTTCCGCTGTGGAAGACCCAAGCCGGGTTCGCAACAGCGAGCGGCCCATCCGGGTAATTGAAATCCTCCGTCAGGATGACTTCGGCGCCGCAGTTGGCCGAACACAGCAAAAACATGCCACACACGACGGCGAAGCTTATTCGTCTAAACATTAGCAAGACTCCTCAAGGTGCAAAAAAATTCTTATACGGCTGCGACATCGAGATCAGCGTAAAAGACAATCGCTAGAACGTCGCCCAAGCGGGCTTTGTGGGCGATTCCGTGCTAAATCAATGGGCTCCAGGCTCCCCGCCTGTCAACATCACCAGCCTATTGGAACTGTCAGAAAGGTCAACGGAGTGGCTATTATTTTCACCCAAAAAGTTGCCTTTCCTCGCAAAATAAGCTCGACGTTTCGCCGGCCGCAGCGCTCACCCTCGACCACCTCAACGCAGGGAGGTCGCACATCGTGACCAGATGACGGATCGGCTATCCTGGACTTCGGATCGGCAATGGAGCCAGTCACAGTAAACAGGATTGGGGATGGGCGGTGGAGGCCCTCGCAAGTTATGAGAATACCGCCATCGCTTGGATACCTGCTGTTGCTGCTCTGTTGCGGACAGGCCTGCTCCGAGGAGCCGTGGAGCGAAAAATGTCGGTACACCTTTGCGGGCTGGAAAGGCCCGCCGCTCGGCGTTCACTGCAGCATCCCCCCCAGGGCGGATGCGGACACTTCGATTCTCATCGTGATCCCCGGAGCCCGACGGGATGCCGACGTTTATCGAGACCAGTGGCATGCCCTGGCTCGCGCCGGGTCGTTTATTGTGCTGGCGATCGAAGGGCGACTGGCGGATTTTCCGTCGGAAGACGATTACAACGCGGGCGGCGTCCTCGATGCGGAGCGACATCCGCGGCCCGAAGAGGAATGGCTGTTTTCCGCCATCGACCCCCTCTTCGACGACTTCGTCGCAAGATTCGGCTCCTCGCAAAACATGTACGCTCTCTACGGCCATTCGGCGGGCGGCGGTTTCGTGCATCGCTTTGCCCTGTTCAAACCACGGGCCAGATGCAAGCGGATGGTGGCCGCGAATCCCGCCTTTACCACCATGCCGGATCCGAACATCGACTACCCGTTTGGTTTGCGCAGCGCACCGCTCCCGGACGACGCGCTCGAAAACCTGGTTCCAGGCGCCCCTTGTGCTGCTGCTCGGTGATCAGGATCTGGGGCCCCGCACCAAGCCCTTGAGCACAAGCCCCGCCGCGATGGCGCAAGGCCCCCATGTGTTCTCCCGCGGCCTGCGGTTTTTCACCGCCGCATCCGAGGAATCAACCGCGCGTCGTCTGCCACTCCGCTGGCAATTACACATCGTTCCCGGTGTCGGACACAGCAACGCGCAACTGGCCCCGCAGGCGGTCGAATATCTATTCCCGCAACGGTCATCTCGGGGGTTAACGGGCCGTGCCGCGAGTGCGGAACCGAATTCGCAGCCCTCCCAGCCAGCCCGCCAAGACGAGCCATAACGCGGCCGGTTCGGGGACGGTGTCGGGCAGTCCGCTGCCGGGCTGAGTCCCGAATTGAGCGACCCACATGTGGTAATCCGCCAGATCCACGACACCATTCGCACTGCTATCGGCCGGCAAGCGGAACCCCGTCTGTCCGAACGAATCGAGCCAGACGGTGAAGTCGGCGCCATCCACAACGCCATCATCGTTGAAATCGGCGTCTAAGTTGAGCAGCCCGTTCGTCCGAGAGGCCTCCTGCTGCAGCAGCGTCAATTTGCTCGTCCCGCCGATCGTGCCGGTCACGCCCCCCAGATAATTGCCAGCATACGTGTTGCCGACGACGCTCTTGCCCGTGATCCGTTCGAAGAGAACGGCCGCGGCCAGATAAGACCCGTTTCCGTTTTGATGGCTGCCATCGCTATCGTGCAATAACCGCGACGCCGAGCTATAACCGTACGTGTCGTGCCAGTCGAGCCATGCGTCGCCGACAGGAGCGATATCCACAATGTCGGTGTTGTCCCAACCGGGAAGGTTTTTTTCGATGCGATCGTAACCGAGGTTCGTGAAATCTTGCATTTGGATCGGATCGTTATCGAATTCATCGACCAAATCCACATTGTCCGGCACGCGGGCCCAAGTCTCGTAGAGCAAGACCCGTGCCTGTGGTTGATTTGCGCGGATCAAATCGGTGAACCAGGGGCCGCCTCGATCGAGGTTGGCGAGCTCTCCGCCCCCGTTCTTCATCGCCAAGGCCGGACGAGTACTCTGCTCCTGCAGCACGATCACGTCCCACTGATTGGTAACGCTGTCGGTGATCAAGTCGGTGGTGAGAGGGTTCGTGCGGTGTCCCCACAGCGACGCTCCGCCATCCACCCGCCGCACGACCGTGGCCGAATAGTCGGGATCGGCATCGAAAATGCCCTGCAGATCGTCGGAAGGCCCACCCGTATTTCGATACGTGTAGCTGTTACCGATCATCAGCACATTAAGCGTGCTGGCGAGCCCCACATTCGAAATGCCGAGCCACGCCATAACGGCGAACCGGAGGCTCAGCATCATGCCGAATCGCTCTGCGCCTGCCCGCGGGGCGGAATGAAACAGGCCCGAATCGTCATTAGAAGTCGGCCGCGTAGTATTCTTCACCGTTGTAGCTCGACATGGCATGCCAGGCCAAAGGATTGATATCGTTGGTTACGAAGCGAACACTACCATCCAAATTGCCCACGTTGACGCCACCCGAATGAGCACTGCGGGCCGATAGTTTGTGCGCACCGTTATGGGCGCTCGACGTATAGACGCAAGGTACATTGGGCCCTGTCACGCAGTACCTCGTCAGATCCGGCACATCGGAATTTGGGGCTTCCGTATGTACATACAGCGAACCCATCCCCCAGTGCAACGCCCCGCGGATATCGCCTCGATTTCCATTGCTCGCATCGGTACCGGGTGCCTTGCGGACTTCACTGATGATCACTGTTTTGCTCAGTCCATCTCTGACTTTCTTGGTACCGATTCCGCGGTTTACCAACATCGGGCCAAAGCCGGCCAGATTGGAACGGGCCCGGCCGCCACCATCGGCCCGCGGTAATAACTTGCCGTATACGGGGTCGCCGACGCGTTGATTCTGCTGCCAGCTCATGTCGTTCATCCACAGACCAAAATTCACGGACTGGTTAAAAGCATCGAGTTGTCCGGAGTAGCCTGCGTTGCCGGCATAGTTTCCCCGAGCTCCGTGCGTGTCGCTGATGATGGCCGGATTGGCTTGAACGTCGGATGGACAGATAAAGGCAGCAAGTTCCCGATGGTGGAAATTCGCTCCAAAGCCGACTTGCTCATACACCGGCTTATTCTGATCGATCGAGCCAAAGATGGCGCCTTCCTCGAGGTAAGGCAGCAATCCGATGACCCAAGTTGCCACCGTGGAGCGGCTGGAATAGCCACCGGACGACAAGTCCTTGATGATGGCCCCCGCCGGGAATTTTCGCAGAGCCGATTCGTGATTCAACGCGCCCAGTGACAACTGACGCAAGTTATTGACGCACTGAGTCCGGCGAGCCGCTTCGCGTGCGGCTTGAACGGCCGGAAGCAAGAGAGCCACCAGGATGCCAATGATTGCGATGACGACGAGCAACTCGACGAGCGTAAATCCCCGCCCGGCAGCCTTCGTTTGGTGGTTGATCATGGTCTCTACCTGATGCCTTATTTTAAGGAAGAATTGCCGACCACAATCCCCTCAAGATAGGAAAAAAAGGCTCAAATTGCAAACGGATTATTGACGTCCGGCCCGAACTGGACCACAATCGCGGCATCTGGAAATGGCGGTAAATTGCACGAAAACTAAGAGACCCTGGGGAGTGCCCGACGAATGAAACGATCATTGTTGCGGTCCCTGCTGGCTTGCGCCGCCATCTTTTATTCTTGTTACCCGGCCAACGCTCAGGTAGTGACCCTAGGTCCTTCCTGGCAAGCCAATGCGGGCGGTGTCAACTACGCGACACTGACGGGAAATACCGCTTCCGGTTACGACTATGTCGGCATCGGTGCAGGGGCATCCACGGATGTAGGACTCGACGGCATCGCGGGATCCGATGATGACGACTTTCCCTCCAATGGTTCGTCGGCAACACTGACCAAAGATACGCGGACACGTCCGAAAATCTACAACACGTTTTCGTCCGTCGATCTGAGCGCCGTGGGGAGCAGCCTCAGCCTGACCTACGACATCCTCTGGCACGGCACCGAGCGACCCTCGAACGAGTCGCAGGATTGGCGATTTGGATTCGGAAACAGCACCGCCAACGGGGGCCGCGGCGTTACGCTGGGAGCCAACCTCGACATCGGCAATATGGCGGGAACCGCCAAGTACGAATTCTACACCGATCCGGACATTCAACCGCTCGGTTCGGTCGGCGTGGGCGAAATGGACTTTGCGTTTACCAGCACTCAATCCGACGATGTACCAGGTCCCGGACAGCGCGTCGCTCAGAGCGGAGTCGATCCCTACGACAATGGCGGACCCGATGTGACGACCAATCCTTTCAAGAACATCATCGGCTTCAATGACACCACGGATACGCATCGATTGACGTTCACGATTACGCGTATCGTTGACGGCTACGATTTGGACCTCCGCTGGGAAAACCTCTCCCAGGATTCCGCCGACTACAACAACGATGGCACCGTGGACAGCGCGGACTTTACCGTCTGGCTTGACAGCCTCGGGGACTCACCCGCACTGGCCGACGATTTTGAAGGCAATCCGCGACCCAACGTCGACATGCTGGACTACGAATACTGGGTGACCAATTTTCTTCAAGGCAGCAATGCCCATCCGACGATTCACCATTCCGCCACCATCACGACGTCCGATGCGGAAGCGGCCACGGCGTTTCTGGCGGGTACCACGACATGGGATCGAGTTGGATTCTTCATCAACGACGAAGCCAACCGTTCGCCGACCCCGGATGAACCGTGGCAATACACGATGTCCAACATCAGCGTCGTGCAGGCCGGTGGACCCACGGTCGTTCCCGAGCCGACTTGCATGACTTACCTGGTCGCCCTGCTCTTGTGCGGAATCGTGGCGAGGCGCCAACGATCCCGATCCGCCAGCTAAGCGGGACCAACGACGGTTGTCCACAATAGAACCGCGTGCTCCGATCCCGCTGCAGACGGAACCTACCGAGCGGAGTGGGCGTTTGCTGCTTGCCTGCCTGGGGCTCATCGGGCTTTCCAGCCTCCTGGCGTCGTGCATCCAAACGTCAGGCGGCCGCGTCGACGTGCGGGGAATCGTCCTTCCCACGCGAAACGGACAATGGCTGGCCGCGGACCTGTTCAAGCCCAAGAGTGCCACTCGCGAACATCCGGCGCCGCTGGTCGTGGTCGTCCCCGGCTTTCAACGTTCGAAGGAAACTTTGTGTAACATTTCCATCGAACTCTCCCGCCGCGGTATCGTGGTGATTGCGATTGATCCGTACGCACAAGGCTCGTCGAGTTCCTCGACCAGTCTGCGATCGGCAACCACGGAGGGCTATGGCATGTTCGCCGTGGTGGACTACGCGTCGGACACCTCCAACCTGAACTACGTCGACAAGACTCGCATCGGGGCGACGGGACATTCCGCGGGAGGCAACGCGGCGATTCGAGGCGCAAGCTACTTTGGCAAGCGAGCCAAAAAAGCAGGGCAAGCCAGCAAGTTGCACTCGGTGTTTGTCTCCGGCTATGTCCTGACCATGACCGATAAGGTCCTGAAGACATGTCCGCTGCAACGTGGGAACCAGCTATGCCTTTTACGATGAAGGCGCCTACCGCAATGAACTGCGGCATGGGGACCTCCGCCAGGCTCCCGAAGCACTACGGCTGATCAATTCGGGCTTCCGCGTCGACGGCAAACGTCAACCGGAAGCGGAGGTCCAGGAAGTCGAAATCGGACGGTACTACGGCGACGCGACGCAGGGCAATCTGCGGGTGGCATTTAACGAACGCACGCTCCACCCGTTCCAGCCCTATGACACGACGGCGATGGCCAATCAACTCGAGTACTTTCAAAAGGTGTTCCAGCTTGACAAGCCCGCTCTCAAGTGACAACCAAATCTGGTACTGGAAGGAGTTGCTGACGCTCGTCTCGCTGACGGCAGCCTTCGTGGCGATTGTGCCCATGTGCGCGGTTGTGGCTGCGAGGTGCCCTACTTCAGCTCGTTGGTGCACCCGCTGCCACCCCCGTTGCCGGCCCCGACGGGCGAGGGACGACTTGTGTTCTGGGGACTGTTTGTCCTCTCGGCGGCGATTGCCTGTTTCAGTTACATGCCGCTGTGTGAGCTGTCCCAGAAGCTGTTCGTCGCCGCGTCCAATCGACAGGCAACGTGGTTTTTCCCGCAGCGAATGAACAATGGTGTCATGATGTGGGCCGTCTTCAATGGCACCGTGGGATTTGTCCTGTTCTTTCTGGCTTATGTTTTCCACGGCCGGGAGCGAGGCATTCGTCCGGAGGTGTGGGGTGCCCGGACCAATCCATCGGAACTCGTAAAAACACTCCTGCTCGCCATCATCATTGGTGCGACGTACTTTCTGCTGTTATTTGCCGTCTATTATTTCTTCCACGTGGACTATCGGTTTGTCTTTTTGGGCGTCCGTGTGTTCCAACCATCGACGTTGCTGCTGATGCCGATGTACACGCCCTTCTTTTTTGTGTTCTTTCTGTCCAATTCACTGCGCGTCAACGGCGGTATGCGTTTCGAGGGAACGACGCCTTGGCGGAGCATGCTCTTGGCCGGGCTCGCCAATACGCTGGGTTTGATGTTTATTCAAATCGTTCAGTACGGCGTCTTTGCCGCGACAGGAACCGTCTACTGGACGGACGGATGGCTGTACGTGAATCTACTGTTTGGCGTCGTGCCGATGATGTTCATCCTGCCGTATTTTCATCGTTACTTTTTTCAGATGACCGGCACCATCTACCTGGGCTCGATGACGATGTGCCTGATCATGATCATGATCTTACTGACCAACACGGTGTGCTATACGCCGCTCTGAATGGCCGGCCGCAGCCCAACGCCACGACGCCGTTCGGCGGAGCCGGTGGCGAACAGATGAATCTGATAATACCGGCATAAGTAGGGTGTTTGGTTTTGTCCTGTTGTTTTTTGGCAGAGAGCACATGATGGCTTGGTGCTTCGTCAATTTTCATTTTTGGGGTTCGTTCACCGTGGCTGGGGCATCTTGCCCCAGTTAACCGCAGCTGGAAGCCACGGTCTTGACCGCCCTAAGTCTGACACTTGACGCTGCATTAGATCGGTCGCAGCTCAACACGAAAAGAGGCAAAGTGAACGTGAAGCGCCGCCGTTGTGGCGCCAAGGGGGGTGTCGATAATCCATCACGACAGACGCGAACCCACCGGGTGGCCCTGGGAGGGCCACCCGGTGACTTCGCAAAGTTCGTTAAACCGCGAGCCATAGGAGCCCGCTTGGGCAGGCGAAGCCAATCGCCCCACCGAAGCAAGCGGGCTCTGACGGCGTGCGCGTTTTTGCCATAACGGTCTCGTTCGTTGGACCGCGAGCCAGAAGAGCCCGCTTGAGCCGGCGAAGCCAATCGCTCCACCGAAACCAGCGGGCTCTGACGGCGTGCGCGTTTTCGCCATCACGGCCTCCAACCCCAAAAACGCGCACGCCGACGAAGAATGCCGTTGGCCTGGCCTGGCTCAAAGGCGCGGAGCGGGGCATTCTTCTTTGGCTCGCGGTCCAACGATGACATACTGCCTGTGCAAATAGAGCGTCGGACCGGTGGCGGACAGAAGAGCCCGCTTGAGCCGGCGAAGCCAATCGCCCCACCGAAGCAAGCGGGCTCTGACGGCGTGCGCGTTTTCGCCGTAACGGTCTCGTTCGTTGGACCGCGAGCCAGAAGAGCCCGCTTGAACCGGCGAAGCCAACCGCCCCACCGAAACCAGCGGGCTCTGACGGCGTGCGCAGTTTTCGCCGTAACGGTCTCGTTCGTTAAACCGCGAGCCAGAAGAGCCCGCTTGAGCAGGCGAAGCCAATCGCCCCACCGAAGCAAGCGGGCTCTGACGGCGTCCGCGTTTTCGCGGTAACGGCCTGCAACCCCAGAAACGCGCACGCCGGCGAAGAATGCCGTTGACCTGGGCTGTCTCAAATGCGAGGAGCGGGGCATTCTTCTTTGGCTCGCGGTCTAACGATGTCATACTGCTTGTGCAAATAGAAGGTGCGCGCGGTGGCGCGGAACGGAAACGTGGAGGAGAGGGAACTAGGCCGGATCACGCCAACGTGGTGCATCGCGGAACCCCATCCTGGTTTCGAGTCGGTTTGACCAATGAGACTGGTTTACCATTCGCAACGTTGGCGGCGACCCGGCATGGAAGGGATTTTCGGCCACAATGCCAACGCAATACTGGAGCGCCTGCCGGGTCGTCGATCGCTCGGCCGCAGCAGGCGTGTCCTTAGCCTATTTTGGCTCATCACCTCGTTAACCCGGGGAAGAAGGGGCTCGGGCCATGAAAAAAGGGATCAGCCAAGCTGATCCCTTAATGGCGGGGACAGGATTCGAACCTGCGACCTCGAGGTTATGAGAGACCACTTTGAAACGTTGACTTTCGTGCTTTTCCCGCTGAAAACTGCAAGAAAGGGCGATGAAACGTGGAAACTCTGACCATCAGTTTCTATCAACTTTGCTCGGGGTTTTGTAGTACCAATCACGGAAAAGTAGTACCAGGTAGTACGCGTGTGACCTGAAGGTACGTGACCTGAATCTTCTCGATGGCCGGGCCGCCCGAATTCGCGTATCACCAGATTATGGAACCGACTGCTCAGAAACACATCGAATCCCGTGAGGGCGTCTGCGGGGGAAAGCCGTGTGTCGCCGGGACGCGCATTCGAGTTTGGGACATCTATGTCCACCACGAAGTCCGTGGCATGACACCCGATGAGATAATAGCCCAATATCCAGAGCTTTCACTCGCGGACGTCCACGCAGCGATGGCCTATTACTGGGACAACCGCGAGGCCATCGACAAGCAGATGAAAGATGCCGACGAATTCGTCGATCAACTGAAGGCCGCAACTGGCCCGGGGCCGCTAGAGCGCAGACTTCGCGGAATGGATTCGGGAAGTGATCCGGTTTCATCTTGATCAGCACGTTGCCAATGCGGTGGCTGTCGGTCTCCGGCTGCGAGGTATTGACGTCTCCACCACGCACGAGGCGGGACTCCAGGAAGCAGAAGATTCGGCCCACATCGCGTACGCACTTGCCGAGGGCCGCGTTATCTTCACTCAAGATGACGATTTCGTGCGTCACCATCACGCCGGCGTACACCACGCCGGTAAAGACGGATTATTGCTAACGGTCTATGTCGACGATCAGGCGTTCTCGTGGGACAACTTTGGCAAAAAGCTCTGCACTTATGCTGGATGGGGAATGCGCATCGTGTTTGTCCCCGATGATGAGCTGGAAAGTGCACCGAAAGTCGTTGTTCGGGAATCAGGCGACTAATGCCGGCGATTCGGTCGATGTGTCCCCGTCCTTCACCCATGCCCGAGATTGGCTGATTCATGTTTGAAATTCAGGCCCATTCCACAAATTGAAATCAGCAGTGTCGGTCACGCCATCGCGTTGAAATCACCAGTCTTCCAGCCGGTGCCACTTGTAAACTCTGATGAATTCCAAGAATTGAAGTCAGCAACGTCAACATTCTTGTCTAGATTGGCGTCGCCAAACCAAGTTCCGAGGACATCTTCAACTAGGGAAGCCAAGTCTTCACAGTCCACCACCCCTTGGGTTGGTGTTGTCTTCACCGAAGACTAAGGTCGTAAGGTCAAAATACTCAGCCGAAGCGCAACACCTTCCCATTTCGTGGTTTACGAATCGGGCTGAAACGGTATTTTGACCGACGTTGGTCCTTGGCGGCAAGTGCGGCCGATGGATCGTTCACGATAATGATCTGCGGCGTCGATCAACTGATCGTGGACACCGCTTCTGTCTCAGGCTCTTGGAGTCTCCGACGGAAGATGACCAAACAACTTTTTGAAGTCTTCTGCGAATCGGCTTCGATCGAAGAAACCGCTTTCCAGGGCTGCCTTTTTGACACTCATATCATCCGCACTCGTTGTGAAGAGGCGTTCACGAACTGCGTGGAGTCGGCGAAGTTTGAGGTATCGCATCGGGGAAATTCCGTAGGCCTGCTTGAAAGTGATTTGCAACGTTCGAGCACTGACGCCAAGTTTTTGGCACAACTCGTAGAGCTGAATCGACTCTCGCCCAGACTCTTCGAAAATGTCCCTCACTCTGGACAAGAGACGACCGCGTGAGTGGTGCTGATCATGCGCCGGCCGATGCCAGCGATGAATCTCGACAGAGAGCCTCGGCAATGCGATCGACTAGGTTTTTATCAGCGACGAAGTGCAGACTGATTCGACTCCTGCATCCTCGTCGTTATCATGATTTGAGTCAGCTCGACGACCAGTTGTCGAAGGATTTGCATCGGAACACGCCCTGGATTCAGAAGTCGGCGTTTAGATTTCAGGCTCATCGGGTCGTTTTGCAGACGAGCCGCGATCGCTAGCCTCAAGCATGCCCTCGGGCAGAAACAATTGCGTGGCTCGACTACGACCTGACATATCGCTGAAATGCTCGCTGTGCGGGCCGTACAGCATGACTTGTGCGTCGTTGAGATGTTCGCCAGATATGAACGCGGGACGTTCCTGCGGTTCGGGAATGAACAGTGTGGTCCGATTCGATGCGTTTGCAGCCTCGGTGATCAGCTTGCCGGTCCAGCTAAACTGTTGAATTTGCAACGGGCCGATTGACGTCAGTCGGGACTTCGCCGTGACGCTGCCACGTGCCGTTTGGATGAATCGAACGTCGGCCCGGCCCCTGTAAGCCTCGTTCATTTCGCTGACGTCGGTGAACTGACGCGTTTCGCTTTTGAACGACTCGGAGACCGATTGAGGCGCACCTGCGTTCGGTTGCACTTTTTGCATACTGATTTGTCCTGCCATTCCCTTCCAGGTGGTTTTTCCAACGGCCCGCCAAAAGTAGGATATTGACTGCATAAATTGTAACTGATGGGGGCCCATCTGCATGCGCGGTGTTGCCGGCAGGATGGCACGCCGAACTCCCATTTCCACTCCACGGCGACGAGTCCCTCATCGTTCTCTGCTGGCTGGGAAGATCGCGATAATTTCGAGTCAGCTGAATGCGACATCCAGTTGGCGGTTCCCGGAGAGTCCAGGTAGGGGGGCGAGCCTATGTTGGGCCACTTATCTCTGTAACGATCAAGAAAACACGAGGCTATC
>CAVOZC010000004.1:0-32292 GCA_963700865.1 uncultured Planctomycetaceae bacterium
ATGGCTCCACCATTCCCACCGGTGGCTCATTGCGTACCGGTCACATTGGCGGCTCCCGTCGACGTTGAGAGAGACTGGCCGTCGCCGCGGCTCCGTCGCCGGCGGCCGCACCACCCCCGGCACCGCCGCCAGTCGCCACCGGTCGCGTTGACCGTCGACGTGGTCGTGCCCCCGGTGGCACGCGCGAACGTCAGCGCCGAGCTGGCGGTCCCGCCTTGACCGCCCCCGGCACCGGCTCCCGTGCCACCATTGCCGCCAATTCCGTTTTGATTGAGGGTCAGCGTGCCGGACGTCGTGCCGCTGACGGCATCGGCCAGCGAGACGGCCCCGCCGGTTGCCGCCGGTGGCCCCGTCGTTGCCCGCCCCACCGTTGCCACTCGTTCCGTTGGCCGTCACCGTGACGGTTCCGCCATCCGAGGAACCCGGAACTGGCCGGTCACATTGGCCATCCCGCCCGTGCCACCCGCGAGTCCACCGCCGCGGCCGATGCCGCCATTGCCACCCGTGGCATTCGCTGTATTGGAAACCGTGTTCGCGGCATGGATGTGGACGACCCGCTCGACGTCGCGCTGCCGCCCGTGCCGCCGTTGCCCGTGGACCCCGTGGCAATGGAACCGCCGTACCGCCCGTTGCGCGACCTGTTGCCTGTCGTATTCGCCGCGCCCGTCAATGTCAATTGTGCCGTGGCCGTACCGCCGTTACCCGCGGCGTTGCTCCCGCTGCCGCCGTTGCCGCCCGTGGCGTTCACCGTTGAGGTTGTGGCGGCTCCGCTGGCGCGAGCGAACGTGAGCGTCGAGGCGGCACTGCCGCCATCGCCTCCCGCTGCCGCGGACCCGTTCCCGCCATTCCCTCCGGTCACGTTTTGATTGAGCGTGGCATTGGCGGACGTGCTCCCGCTGACGGCATCCGTCACCGATGCGTTGCCGCCGGTGCCACCGCTGGCTCCATCGATTGCCCCCGCCCCCGTTGCCGCCGGTGGCGTTCGCCGTCGCGGTCACATTCCCACTGCCCGACGAAACGGTCAATGGATTGACGTTGGGCACGCCTCCCGCACCACCGCTAAAAGCACCACCTCGTCCGATGCCTCCGTTGCCAGCCACGGCATTGAACGTGGCCGTGACGGTCCCCGAACCGGCGGACGTCGCCGAGCCGCCGGCGGTCGCCGAGCCGCCGACTCGACCGGCACCCGTAAAGTTGGCCGTGACATCCCCGCCTTTGCCACCCGTGGCGTTGATCGTGCCAGTAACATTCGCGCCGCCACTGAGCACGAGGTTCGCAGTCGCCGTGCCGCTATTGCCGGCCGAGCCACCCGCTTGACCGCCATTGCCGCCCGTCGCAGAGACCGTCGCGCTCGTCGTCCCTCCGGTCGCGCGGCGAAAGTAAGTGACGAACTGGCGTTGCCGGCAGCCCCGGCGACGGTGGCTCCATTGCCTCCGTTACCCCCGGTCGCGGATTGATTGAGTGTCACGTTACCCAGCGTGTTGCCACTGACCGCATTCGTCAGTGTGGCGCTGCCGGCCATCCCGCCGGCAGCATTGAAGTTGCCAGCACCTCCGTTTCCGCCGGTTACATTTGCGGTGGCCGTCACATTGCCCGTATCTGATGTCGACGAAGCGGTCGCCGTGGCGGTGCCGCCCGTTCCGCCCATGCCGCCGGCATCACGTCCGATCCCACCGTTGCCGCCCGTGGCATTTGCCGTCGATGTGGCGGTCGCCGCCGCGGTGGCGGTCGCCGCCGCGGTTGACGAACCGTCGCCGCCCACACCACCCACACTGCCATTCCCTGGGCTCCCACCCCGCCCGGAGCACGGCGATGCCACCGTTCCCGCCGGCTCCGCCGTTACGCGCTGGCGGTTGCGGAGGCATTTCCAGCAGGTGGCGACGTTTGCGACGTCGCGGTGGCGTCGCCGCCATTCCCTCCCGGCCCTCCGTCACCGCCGTCGGCTCCCGCCGCATTCCCCACGCCTCCATTCCCACCGGTGCCGCCGGTGCCGCCGGTTGCCGTCGCATTATTCGCCGGATCGTTGGCCGTGGCACTGGCCACCGCGTCCTCACCGTCCCCACCCGGCCCGCCGTCTTCGCCTGGGTTACCTGGTGCCCCGTTGGTTCCGCTTGTACCGGCCAACCCTGTGTCGGTGACGTTTTCCGCGAAGCCAACCTTGCTGCCTAGGAGCAGCCACACGATCACGACCATCATGACAAATGTACCGCTTCGGAAACAACGCGTGCAGACGCCCCACCGCAGTGCGGCCGCCTGCTGGTCGACCTGACGTGGAACGGGCGTGAGCCATCGAGTCCCCAAGGCACGGTGCGGAATGCGCTGCAACATAGCTAAACTCCTTTAATCAAATCACCGAATGCTCCACCCCGACGGGGTGCGCGGAACCGCTTGCTACCCGATCTCAAAAAAAAGCTGCCGCACCGATAACGACACCACCATGTCGTTGCCATCTGTCCGCTGAGAGATCGTGGCGATCCAGCCGTTGCGAACGACCAGAGAGAGAGTTGAACGATAAGGTCTTGTTTGTCACTCATCGCCACGTATGGAGGACAAAACAGTCTTACCCGAGCGCAATCATAAGCCTTTGGGGAAACAGCTCGCTAGTGCTTACGAAGAACATTTGTCAATTCTTTGCGACCTGCGGACAATTCAAGTAACTGTTTAGCCGTGCCGGGGAGTCGTCCCGTACGCGACGGCACATTCTTTTTCTCAGCCAGATTTTGAAAATTCACTTTGCCTTACGGTTCTTGCCGGCAACACTACCCGCAGGCGGCGCCAAGTGCGATAAGGGGGCGACGCAATGTGCGAATTTGGCGAGCCCGTGTCGACGAGCACGCCTGTTGCACCAGACCCCGGCTGCGGACCGATGGTCCCTTTCGAGCCGCTCCCAGCTTCGTTTCACCACGGCAAGCGACATGCCTGCCTTTGCGTGCCAACCGCGATCGCATCACCTCGCGGAGCGTAGATGCGCCCCATCGCACACCGCAAATGAGGCCGATGGCAGCGGTATGGCGTCACGACGGAAGTGGGGGGACATGGTATCAATACATCCCACAGGTCGACGGACGACCGCTCAAGAGGGGAACGTTTTGTAATGAAAAACATCTTTACATTTGGTGAAAAACCGGCACGACGGAATTTGACGATTGCCGACCTGAGAGATCTCAAGGGTGTCCGCCAGCTCACGCAAACGAATCCGGCAACGGCGGAAGAGGCCGCGGCGGCTGTGGCCGGCGGCATCGACACACTGATTTGCGGCCAGTCGCAGTACGCGGGCGTGCGGGCGGGGGCACCGCACACATTTTTGACCGCTGCCTTGATGCTGACCGACTTTCCGACGGACGAGGAAACAATTCGAGCCGCTTTCAAGTACATGG
This sequence comes from uncultured Planctomycetaceae bacterium, assembly GCA_963700865.1. Classification (GTDB taxonomy): domain Bacteria; phylum Planctomycetota; class Planctomycetia; order Pirellulales; family Pirellulaceae; genus CAVOGJ01. The sequence goes on from CAVOZC010000004.1 coordinate 3,378, forward strand.
AGGCCGGCGCCGACGCGATCTATACCATGCGTCGTCCGCAACTCGTACGGTTGCTTGCCGATGAAGGCATTCCCGTGATGGGCCACCTCGGTCTCGTGCCCCGCAAATCGACGTGGGTGGGGGGGCTGCGCGCCGTTGGCAAGACGGCGGACGAGGCGAAGAGGTTGTTCGACAAATTTCGCGAACTGGAAGACGCCGGTGCGTTTGCCGTGGAAGTCGAGGTCGTTCCCGAGGCCGTCCTGGCGGAGATCAGCCCGCGCACTTCGCTGATCACATTGCGCTCGGCTCGGGAGCCTATGGAGACGTGACCTATCTGTTCACATCGGACGTACTGGGCGAAAACGCGCGGCCGCCGCGGCATGCACATGCCTATGCCAATCTGCGGAGGATGCGGGAAGAAATGCAGTCCGAGCGGGTGCGGGCGTTTACCGAATTCGTCGCCGATGTGCGCGGCGGTGCGTTTCCGACCGCTCGGCAGTCGGTCTTGATGGACGAGCGGGAACTCGACGTCTTCCGCCACTGGCTGGGATCATGAGCCGGGGCGGGCAAGCGTTCCTTTCCGCCCCGATGAGGGACTCTTTCCGCGGCAGAGATGCGGCAGCAGTCGCGGCGCGGCAGTCGATTTGCGGGCCCACGGCGAGTGAGTCGCCCCCAGGGAACGTTGGGGTATTCCGATAACTGACGCCACGGCCATCTCGCCGGGCGGACGCGGTCGGTCGGGCAATTGACATTTCTTTGCGCTACCTGCATTTGCTTTCAGGGTGATGCGCTTGTTTTTGTCGCCACATCGACACATAAAGTCTTGCGGCTTGCTGTAAAAGTGGTGTAGGATGGTCGCCCAGCGACGAATGCTGACTGCTTATCTGACGCATTTCTCAGGAGGCTTTCCCCATGCGCCGTCCATCGCGTCGAGCCCTTTCTTCCGAGCCTCTTGAAGACCGCCGCCTCTTGGCAACGTGTATCGTCACGACTGCTGCTGATAATCTGGTGACCGGTTCACTACGACATTGTGTGGAGGTAGTCGCGCCAGCAACGGACCCAGCGTTGGGCCCGGATATGATCGTCTTTAACATTCCGGGGGGCAGTCGCATCGGGCTCACCTTGGGCACTCAATCGACGTTACCGACGACATCGTCATTATGGACGAATTGGGGGATACTGGCCTGGGTCCGGCCGAAGGAGGCGGCCCCATCATCATCGAGGGAATCAGCTCGCGTATCTTCACGATCGATGACAGCATAGAAGTCGCCCGCAACGTAACCATCAGCGGACTTCGATTGGAGGCCGGCAACGGCGTGAGGGGTGGCGATCCCGATCCGTGGGACGGTTGGGGCGGCGCCATTTTAAATCGCGAGTCGCTGACGCTGGAGAATGTCACGATCGACTCCAACGTGGCGGCCACCGGCGGCGGCATCGCCAATGTGGGGTCTCCCATGGAATTTCCCATCTTGCCGACCGCCGTGATCAGGAATTCGACCCTGTCCAATAATGATGCCGAAGCCGGCAGCGGCGGCGGCATTGTGAGCATCGACGCCAATCTGGAATTGATCCAGAGCACCGTCTCCGGAAATACGGCCGATTTCACCGGTGGTGGTCTGGCGTGCTTCACAGTCGACTCGGACGGTCTGCTGAACGAGTCGTCCACGACCATTCAGAGCAGCACGATCTACGACAACTATGCGTCGGAGCTGGGCGGCGGAATCTATACCAACGAATATCACAACCTGTTTGCCGTGAACAACAGCATCATCGCCGGCAATTCCGCGGGCATGTCGGCCGCCGATATCGATGACATTGACATCATGCCGACCTACTCATTGATCGGTGACAATACCGGCACCTCGCTGGCTGCCGCCAACCCCGACATGGCGGGAAATATCGTCGGCGATCCGGGCATGGGTGGAGTCATCAACCCCATGCTGGCACCGTTGGCCGACAACGGTGGTCCCACGCAGACTCATTTGCCGCTTGATTTCAGCCCGGCGATCGATAAGGGCGACAACGGGAGCCTGGTACTTTTCACGGATCAGCGCGGATTTGGCCGCATCGTGAACGGCTTGGTCGATATGGGCTCGGTCGAATTCGGCAGCACGGCATTGAGCGGCGACTTCAACGGCGACGGCCTCTACGACCTGAATGACATCGACCTGCTGGTAGCGGCTCTAGCGTCCGGCAGCAACGATTTACGTTTTGACTTGACCAATGATGCGCAGGTAACGGCGGAGGATCTGGATGCCTGGCTGCTGGAAGCGGGCGAAGCCAACCTGGGCAGTGGTCGGGCCTATTTGTCCGGCGACGCCAACCTGGACGGAGTGGTGGATGTCAGCGACTTCAACCTCTGGAATACGAATAAGTTTGTCCCCACGGCCGCCTGGTCCCTGGGAGACTTCAATGCCGATGGATTCACCGACGTTTCGGATTTCAATCTCTGGAACATCAACAAATTTACGACATCACGGCCAGCGAATCGTGGGGCGGACGAGTCGGTTTGGACCGCCGAGCTGCGCAGATTTGCGTGACATGGCGGCCCTTCACCCTGGCGGCCCCTCCTGGCCGATGACGGCCCAGTGGGGAAGCAGCGGGGAGCGGCAGGAAGACATGTTCGCGACCGTTTCCGAGCGAACTGCGGGAGGACGCCTTGAAACTCATGCGACGCAGCAGAGCAACGATGATCACGTCGCGTTGATTCAGTCATGGGAAGCCTGGCCGGAGGTTTTGTCGCGAATCACCGCCAAGCGTTGGTCCACGACGGCTGGCCAAAATACCTGATGCGGCGCCAGTAGCTCGGGGCTGGCCGCGAGCAATGAGCGGGCCTTTTCCAGTGCCGCGGCGGCCTGGGGCCAGTCGTGGCGCTCGGCGTCAATGGCTCCCCGCAGGCTCCACACGCCGGCTTCGTCGGCGGGGGTACTGGCGAATTGATCCAGCAGGGACATGGCCTTTGTGGCAAATTCGTTGGCCAAGCCGAGATTCTCGAGGGCCACGGCAATTTCTCCGGCCATGAGCAGGCGGCTGAGGTTTAAGTCGGCATGGGTGGAGTCCGGGGCGGTGAGCCATTCCTGCGCGAGCTTGTCGGCGTTCTCGTATTGTTGCTGGGCGAGGTAGGCGCTAACAAGCGTGCGGCATCCCGAGTGGCATTTTTCCTGCTGAAAGCCGTACTTGTTGACATATTTCCGCAGCCACGGCTCGGTTTCCGCGATTGCGTCCGCGAAGCGCTCGGCGCCGAGCAAGGCATAACCCAAGTCAAGGTGGGTGCTCCAGACTTTCTCGTGTGTTTCTCCTAGGAGCCGCGTGCGACCATCGAGCGTTTGCCGATAATTGGCGATCGATTCATCAAACCGTTGCAGCGACAACTGCACACGGGCGATGCTTGCCAGCATGGAAAGCGTCTGATCGTGATCGAGCGTGAGCGTTTCCACATATTCGGGGTAGAGCGACTCGAGTCCTGCCAATGCCTCGTGATATGATCTCTGTCTGGCCAGCTTGACGAATGGAGCCTGCAATAGACTGAGCCGTTGTTCGGATGAAAAATGCTCGGTATCGGATACGGCGGCGGCAACCTCGGCCGCGAGTTCCTGGGCTTCCTCGTGACGACCGGCCTTGGACAGCATGATGCCCAGATTGTGCTTGGCAAGAATGGCTTCTTTGGATGAGGGACCGAACACCTGCTCTCGATGCGCGATCACACCGCGTTCGAGCCGGAGCGAGTCTTCGACATTACCCAACTCATAATTGACGGCCGACAAATCGTGCAGGTAGTCAAAATGTTGATCGCCTTTCTCCGTTTGAGTTCGCTGCACGAGGTCTTGCAAGAGTTCTTTCGCTCGCTCGTATGCACCATCGATCTCATAAACCTGCGCCAACGTTCGCTGCCGCTGTAAGCTCTCAGGGGCCTGTGGCCCCAGGCTGGCCCGCGATATCCGCAGGGATTCTTCTGCCCAGCGAGTTGCGGAGTCAGGGCGTTGAAATCGCTTGAGCACGCTAACAATGACATCGTAGACGTCGGCCTTGACGTCCTCCGAGATTTCAAGTTTCTGTATTTCCCGAGCCGCCTCTTCGAGTCGCTCGACGTTCTCCTGATTTTTTCCGAACGGATCGATGACGCCGAAAGCAGCGGCCGTCAAGTCAAATGCCTCGCGGACGGCACGTTCTTTATCTTCGGCTGCCGCCGTCAGCCGACTTTGATTGCGACGCTCGATCGAATGCAGCATGGCGTTGGCGGCGAATAAGCCGATCACCCCCACACCGACGGCCGGCAACAGCCAACGACGCTTGCGGACCCGCGCAGTCCCCGGTCGATCCACGGTTCCTGGCACGCCACCACGGGTTCATCCGCCAGGTAACGTTCCAAATCCTGCTGCAAGGCTCGCACCGTTGAATACCGCTCGCTCGGTTCGACGGCCATGGCCTTCTGACAGATCGCCTCCAAAGCCTTGGGAATCGAGCGATCGAGCGCCCGGGCAGGAACGACATCACCATTACGGACTCTGCCAAGAATCTCCCGGGCGCTGTCGCCTTCCACGGGCGGTCTGCCGGTCAATACCATATAGAGGGTCGCACCGATGCCATAGATATCGGATGCGAAGTCGACCAAGTCGTGTTCACCGCGCGCCTGTTCCGGACTCATGAACGCTGGCGAGCCGATGGCTCGACCCATGATGGTCATGGAAATGCTACTTCCCGAAGCTGGCTGCAGTGTCTCCTCGGCGGGATAGCGCACGGAACCTGAGAGGTCCTCACGTCGTCCCACGTTTTTCGCGAGCCCCCAGTCGACGACCAGCGTTTCACCGTAGTCGCCCAGCATGATATTGCTGGGCTTGAGATCTCGATGGACAATACCGCGACGATGTGCGTAGTAAATGGCCTCGCACACGTCGACCATTTGGTTGAGGAGTGACCGCATGGCGAGCGCCCGTGCCTGACGCTCGGCCGGTTCACCCGCATGGTACTTTTCAATAGCCGTGCGCAGACTGTTCCCCTTCACGAACCGCATGGCGTAATACGGCCTGCCATCCGGGTAGCTGCCCAGCGCGTACACCGGCACGATACCGGGGTGTTCCAGCCGGCCCGTGATTTCCGCTTCCTGGACGAACCGCTCTCGACTCTCCGGGTTGTCGGCCAAGACATCCTTGATCTCCTTCAGGGCGACAAGGCGATTCAATTGGCGATCAAACGCTTCGTATACCTTTCCGAGCCCACCCGTGGCATGCAGCCTTCGTCGCTCGAATCGTCCGTCGGCACGCGGGCCAGGTTCGACATCCTGCTTCCCTTCATTCGGATCGTCCGAATCAAAATCCAGGGTGTCGCCACTTGCCGCCGAGGATGACACGTTCCACGCGTTTCCCGGAAATGGCTGGTCGCTTACCTTCACCATCACCTCCAGCGCCATGCGGCCCGCCGGCGTCATTGCCCCCAACGAGACAAGCGCATCGGCAATTCCGAGGCGTGGGTCTTGTTCACATCGTTCGCGGGCCCGAGCCAGTTGGTCAGCGGAGATGACTCCCAACCGGATCGCCAATTCCCCAAAATCATCAGGCATGGGATCCTCGCGAGAGACCATCATCAGTCCGCCATGCTTGAGTTGAGAGGGCGCAGCAAGTAGGCGTATTCTGTCCCAGGATGCTCCCGATTGGAAGTCAGGACCAGCAAACCCGAGGATTCCGCGTGAAACTCCCACCGGCAAACCGACGTCGGGTGAGAAGCGCGTCGACCAGCCACGTGTCCATGCTGGTCGTGGTGTACGACGGCGAACGAATCACGGATGCCCAAAGCGACGCAGATGACTCCTCGGTCGTGGCAATCCGTTTCCAAGCACGATGGCCTTGGTCCCCTGATGGTGCGACTAAAGATGAGTCGCGGATGCGCTCCGCATATCCGTGGTTGGCTCAAGCCGCCGACATCAATGGATTTGGCTCGCCGTACCGACGAGGCGATGCCAACGACAGGCTCGTGCATTGTGACCGCTCGGAATGAGGGTAGCCGAAGTCGCCAGACTTTGGACGTCTTATGTTGGGGATGGCTGAGCGCGGCTGGGACATCTTGCCCCGGTCGACTGCGGCTGGAAGCCACAGCCACGCATGAACTAACGTCTCGAGGGGGTCGCCCGCAGCTCAGTGAGTGCGGCCTCGAGTACCGGATCGCCGCGTTCAAAGTCCTTGGCGGTGGTCGGCACCGCGATATCGGGCTGGATGCCCTGCCCTTCGAACTCGGTGCCGTCGGGGAGCATGGCCTTCCAGCAGGGCAGGAAAACCGTCACCCCGTTTCCCAGATCATACGGCTGCGGATTCCCGGAACTGCCCTGCGAGGCGGCACCGATCAATTGCGCCCCGGGCACTTGCTTCATCATCAGCAGAAAGGCCTCGCAACTGCTGATGTTCACGGGTCCGGTGAGCACCACGATTTGCCCCCGATAACCCGTGCGACGATCATTGGGCTGCAGCATCCGCTCGTGCGGTTCGCTGAAGCCACCGGGTTGATCCGGATCAACCAGCACATGCTTGGCGTACACGGTCGGCTGATCGATGAAGCAGCCGGCCACGGAGCGGGCAATGCGCTCATCGCCGCCACTATTGAGGCGCACGTCGATGATCAAGGCCGGTGCGTCCTTCAGCCGCTCGAGAATCGCGAAAATCGGTGCCAATTCCTTCGTCTTGGCCCGATCCCAACTATCGATCCTTAGATAGCCAATCCCGTCGTCCCACCGACCGCTGGCGAGGACCGACGAGTCTTGTTTCCACTGGGGCACCAGCCGTGGCAACAAGCGGGCATTCATATTGGGCGTGACCGGCCGCACATAAGTGGGAAGAGTCTGATCGCCCACCTTGAGCCACAGGTGTTTGTCCTGGGCCTTGGCGAGCAAGGTGGCCGCCAGCCGCGCGAAGGTCTGGGCGTCCTCGGCTGCGGCGAGTGGACCACGTTGGGATTCGACGAGCGCCGCCCAATCGATTCCCAGTCGATCCCGATAGGAATACTGGGTGATGATCGCTTGTATAAGCTGGTCGACCGCCGCCCCGTTGCCGACCGCGCTACTCGCTTCCTCATCCATTGCCGGGCCGCCTGCCCCGGTCGTGAACTGGATGGCGTAGGGAACCGCCGGCTCGCCCTTTCGATTCCTGAAGTTTTGGAATTTGTCGCTGTTGACGCTCAACCAATAGCTATGGTTGGGCTTGAGTCGCACGGGGAGGACAAAGGTGCGCGAGCCACGCCAGGCACCCATTTGCTTGTCACGCAGCTCGGGAAAAGTATCGCCGCCACCCACAATGGACTGCCCCCCGGGAGACATCGGCTGGTCAAACGTAATGCGGATTTCTCTTAGACCCGGATCGACGTCGACGTCACCATTGTCGGGCACGGCCTTGATCACCTTGGGAGGTGCGGCGACGGAAGGGAGGGCCGCCAGGTCCCACAAGGCAAGGCAGCAGACAATGGCAAGTGCGCGTACAGGCGGGCTCATCGGGCATGCCTCATGGAAAGCTGTTCACTGGGACTGGATCCGCCTGGATTGTAAGAACCGGCGGCTCGGTTTGCCACCAGGAAACGCATCATTGCCAACTGGCGGATCCACGAGAAGATGGCTCTCACTGAGCCACGGAGGGGGCGGAATCGGGTAAAGATGAGGCCGGAAGCTGGGACCGTGAAGATGCACGTCGCTCGGCAGCAGAAGTAGCGGTGCCGATTTCTTATCTCTGTGCCTCCGTGAGGAAAATCAGGGGCCACAGGCGGAAGACCGTGGCGGGCCGGCCAGTTCGGCGAAGGATCGCCGCACTCCACACAAGGCATGGCCTGCGGGCGCTTCCCATGTCGATGCCAGCCGCGAGGGATTATGATGAGAACATCTCGCGGAGAATCTCCGCCCCCAGCCCTGCAAGGTGTCAAGCGATGTTCAGGAGCATGCCATTCGAGCTTCCCCTGTTTCGGAATCGGCCGCAAGGGTCTCAACGAAGCACCCGTGTGGCCGAACGAGTCCGAACTGCCCCCCGCTGCGAGGCGCGACATTTACGCGTCGCGATCGTCGCCAACGCCGTCGCCGCCGCGCTCGCGTTATGGACGGTCCCTGTTGTCGCACAGGAACTCACCCCAGTCGAGGTCCAGTCGATCGCTCGCGAAGCGTACATCTACGGTTTTCCGATGGTGGAAAACTACCGCGCGATGTATGCGTCGGCGATTGATCGAAACAGCCAGGAGTATGCGGCTCCATTCAACACACTGCAGCATGAGGCCAACGTGTTTACCGCTGCCGACAAGGACGTGGTCACTCCCAACCCTGATGTGCTGATCTCGCTTCTGTGGCTGGACTTGAGAACACAGCCCATCGTGCTTGGCGTTCCGCAGATTGAACCTGACCGCTACTACTCGATTCAATTGATCGATCTGTTTAATTTCACGTTTTCCTACATCGGCACGCGCGCGACCGGAAATGGCGCCGGCAGCTACTTGATCGTCGGACCGCGCTGGCAGGGCGAAGCCCCACCCCAGATAGACAAAGTCATTCGTTGTGAGACCGAATTCGCGATGGCTATCTATCGCACACAATTGCGCGGCCCCGGCGACCTCCCCGACGTGAAACGCATCCAGGCTCAATTCACCGTGCGGACTCTGAGCGCTCTGCCGGGCCAGCCGCGACCAGACATCGCAACTGAGATTCCCTTTCCCCGGCCCGCCTTGGCCACCGAGCCAGGAATCACATTTCTCTCAACACTCGGCTTCCTGCTGCCATTTTGCCCGCCGCCCGCAGCAGAAGCGGAGTTGATGGCCCGATTTGCGCAGGATCGGCCTGACGGCGGAGAAGCCGTTTGATGCGAGTGGGATGAGTCCCCAGTTCCAGGAGGCTCTGCAGCTTGGCATGGTGGAGGGTGAGGCCACGATCACCGCCGCCGCCGCCACGTTGAAAGTTGCCGAAGTGATTGGCACGCGCGAGTATCTCAAAAGCGACTACCTGAAGCGGGCGGTGGCCGCGAAGGTCGGGCACAATAGCAATGCGAAGGAAGAGGCACTCTATCCGTTGTATCTGACGGATGCCGAAGGCCAATCGCTCGATGGTCGCGAGGCGGATTACGTGATGAGGTTTGGCCCGGACGATTTGCCGCCCGTCAATGCCTTCTGGTCCTTGACGTGCTATGACAGCGGGAACCAGGCATTGGTACCCAATCCGATGGACCGCTATCGAATCAGTTCGTCCATGCTGCCGACCCTTACCCGCGACGCCGACGGTAATCTCACGTTGCACCTCCAAAACGGCCGGCCCCAGGAAGAGCAGACCTCCAACTGGCTGCCGATACCGCCGGGCCCGTTCTATCTGGTCATGCGTTTGTACTGGCCGAAGCCGGAAAGCTACGATGGCAAATGGACGCCTCCCCTGATCTGGAAAACCAACGAGGCACCCACCGCGGCGCCCCTCAAACCGGCCGGTGCTGAGGCGGCCGAAGAAGTCAAGGCTCCCGTACTCGTGGAAGAGCCCAAACCCGAGATGGAACGCCCGACGGTGTGGGGAGAACCCACCGAGGTACAAATCCTGATTTACGTGATCGATGTCGACGAAATCAACTCCGCCGATCAAAGTTTCGCGGCCAGCGTTTTCTTCGAAGCCCGTTGGAAGAACCCCTTCTTACGTCATCAAGGCCCCGGTCCTTTGCTGCGCAGGCCTAACCGACGTCTGGAATCCGCGATTGACCATTGTCAGTCAACAGATGGCGTGGACTTCCTATCCCGAATCGGTCGAGATTCAGCCGGACGGGACGGTCGTGTATCGCCAAAAAGTCTGGGGACGATTTTCGCAACCCTTAAATCTCGCGACTTCCCCTTCGACAGCCAGCGACTTTCGATTCAACTGGTAGCGGCCGGTCTCCTGGAAGAACATGTAAACATGGTTCCGCTCACGAATGCGACCGGCAGCTCATCGAGAATTGCCAACTCATTCTCACTTCCCGACTTTACGGTTGTTTCATGGAACGCCGCGCCGGCACCCTACTATCGCTGCTCAAGAAACCGCAGGTGTCGCCGGCTATGAAATGACGATCGATGTCGTCGCCAGCCCACCTACTATGTTTTGAAAGTCATCATTCCTTTGTGTTTGATCGTCGTCATGTCCTGGCTACCGCGGTGGATGGATGTCGAGCAGGTTGGCACGAATATCGGCATTTCGACGTCGTCGTTTCTGACACTGGTCGCCTATCTGTTCGCGATCACCGTGCTCTTGCCAAAAGTTTCCTACGTCACGCGGATGGACCGATTCATCCTGCTCTCGACGCTGACCGTCTTTGCCGGGCTGATCCAGACGGTAGCCACGACCGCACTGGTCAATCGTCGCAAGAAACCCCTCGCGCATCAGCTGGAACGCTGGTCAAGACTGGTCTATCCCATTTTGTTGGCAGGCGTTGTTTTCGTATCGTTTGTTCTCTGATAATCGACATGAGAGCAGGGCATACGACATTTAATATCTCACGTCCCTTGATTCACGTCAGAGGGGTGCATCACTGTCGGCGCCTCGTCAGAAAGCGGGATAGCGTACGCCATCTGCCGCGGATACATTGTGCGTCTGGCTTTTGAAGGGAACATGCACGTGCGGCGTTCTTGATGGAATGGAAATACCCCATGCTCACGCCTGGTAAATTTACCCTCTCCTGGCTCTCCGTGCTCGCATTTGCTGGCACTTGCATCCCCGGTTGCGTGAAGCCTCCCGCGGCATCGCCGCCGGCAGCTCCGAAGGTCGAGGTCAGCCATCCCATCGTATGCGAGATCATCGATGAGGACGAGTTTAATGGCACCCTGGCATCGCCCGCGGTGGTCGAGATCCGCGCCCGCGTACGGGGATACATCCAAAAGGTCCATTTCCAGGACGGCGATCTGGTCGCCGAAGGTGACCTGCTCTTCGAACTTGACCCCCGTCCATTCCAGATTCAGATCGACCAGGCCATCGCCCGCGAGATCGTACGAGGCCCAGAAGTTAGCCGCGGAAAAGAATGTGGCTCGCTACCGGGAATTGATTAAATCGGGAGCGGTCAGCCAACAGGAGTTGGAGCGGGCACAGGCGGATGCCGACTCGTACGACGCGCAAATTGTCGCGAAACAGGAAGAGGTCAAACAATACGAACTGGACCTCGAATTTTCTCGCATCACGGCACCGATCTCGGGCCGCGTCAGCCGTGCCCAGCTCACCGAGGGGAATCTGGTCAACGCCAACGCAGCCGACCAGGTGCTGACGACGATCGTGGCGATCGATCCGATGTTCGTTTATTTTTCGGTGGACGAGCGAGCTTTGCAGCGGTACCAGAAATCACGCCGCGCGGCCGGAAATGCAGATGCCCGCGGCACGCTCCGCCAGCGGCAGGTGCCATTTCGGTTCGCCCTCGATTCCGACGAGGGCTTCCCGCACGAGGGAGTGCTCGATTTTGCCGACAATCGTGTCGATCCCGAAACCGGTACCATCGAAATCCGTGGCGTCGTGGACAACCGGCAAGACTTGTTTGTGCCCGGCTCGCGCGTGCGTGTCCGCGTGCCCGTCACTGACGAATACTCCGTGATCCTGGTACCCGATACGGCCATTCTGAGTGATCAAGACAAGCGATACCTGCTCGTGGTGAATGAGAAAGCCATTGTGTCTCGGCGAGACGTGCAGATGGGCAAGCTCTTGGATGATGGCATGCGCGTTCTCCTGTCGGCCGCGGATGGCCAGCCGGCGGTTCGGACCGACGAGTGGATCATCGTGCAGGGACTGCAGCGAGCCAGAATTGACTACCCGGTAGAACCGTTGCAATCCACTGCCAAGTCCGGACTCTAACGGACGGCTACCTGACTGGAGCACCGGGCAGGCCAAAGCCCTCTTGAGAAACCCGCCGAAATGATTTCGCATTTCTTCATCGACCGTCCGATTTTCGCCTCGGTGCTTTCCATCGTCATTGTCCTGCTGGGGGCGGTGGCCTTATTGCAGTTGCCCGTGGCGCAGTATCCCGATGTGACCCCGCCGACCGTATCCGTAACAGCCACCTACCCGGGGGCCAACGCCATCACGGTGGCGGAAACGGTGGCCACGCCGATCGAGGCGGAAGTAAACGGCGTCGAACGGATGCTGTATATGTCTTCCAAGTGCACGAATGACGGCCAGATGAATCTGGACGTCACGTTCGAGCTGGGCACCAACATCGACTCGGCCCAAGTGCTGGTGCAAAACCGCGTGGCGGTCGCCCAGGCGAAGTTGCCGGAGGAGGTCAAGCGCATCGGCGTCACGACCAAGAAAAAGTCGCCCAGCATCCTCATGTGCGTGAATCTGGTCGCCACCGACCGTCGCTACGATGAACTCTATTTGAGCAACTTCGCCTTGCTGAACGTCAAGGATGACCTCGCGCGACTGCAAGGCGTCGGCGACGTCGCCTTCCTCGGACCGCGCGATTACAGCATGCGGATCTGGCTCGACCCTTACAAGCTGGCATCATTGAAGATGACGCCCGGCGACGTCATGCGGGCCATCCAGGAACAAAACGTCCAAGTCGCCGCGGGGCGCATCGGCCAGCCGCCTCTTACTCAGGATGCGAATGTTCCCTTTCAGTTGCCGATCACCGTGCAGGGTCGCTTGACCAGCGAGCAGCAGTTCGAGGACATCATCGTTAAGCGAGGTGATGGCGGTCAGATCGTGCGTCTCGAGGATGTCGCGCGGAGGACAAGATACGACGAGTCGGGTCGCGCGATCGAGAAGGGTGTGGAGTTAGGAGCCAAGAACTACGACGTCAACGGCTATCTCGATGGCCAGCCCGCAGCCACGCTCGGTGTCTTCCAGCTACCCGGTTCCAATGCTCTCGAATACGGCCAACCTGGTGCGGGCCAAGATGGAGGAACTGAAAGCCAAGTTCCCCGCAGGGCATCGAGTACCGTATCGAATACGATACCACCGTCTTCATCGACGAATCGATTGCCAGCGTTTATCACACCCTGATCGAAGCATTTGTCCTGGTGTTCATCGTGGTGCTGGTCTTCCTGCAGAATTGGCGAGCCACGATCATTCCCATGATCGCCGTACCGGTCTCGCTGATTGGCACGCTTGCCTGCATGCGACTGTTCGGCTTTTCTCTTAATAATCTCTCGCTGTTTGGCTTGGTGCTGGCCATCGGGATCGTGGTCGATGACGCGATCGTGGTGGTGGAAAACGTCGAGCGTCTGATGGCGGACGGCTTGTCGCCCCGGGAGGCCAGTCGCAAGGCCATGGAGGAGGTCACGGGCCCCCTCATCGCGATCGGCCTGGTGCTGTGTGCCGTCTTTGTACCGACCGCTTTCATGGCCGGTATCAGTGGCCAATTCTATAAGCAATTTGCGCTGACGATTGCCGCCTCGACGGTCATCTCCGCCTTCAATTCGCTGACGCTCAGCCCGGCGCTGACCGCCCTGATGCTGAAACCGCATGGCCACGATCAGGCGGGCCATGGCAAGCGTCAGGCCCGTGAGGTATTACCGCCGCTGGGAATCGCCATCATCGGCGGCTTGCTGGCCTACGTTTATCTCACCGGATTTGCCGCCCATTATCTGCCGATCGAGGAAGCCACCGGTGCAACGCATGGACATGGCAGCGCGGCACCGCTGTGGTTGCGAGCCGCCACCTTCGCCGTCGGAGTTGTCGTCGGCTGGCTGCTGAGCCGGCCGATCAACGCGGTGTTGAGCCGCTTTTTCGACGGCTTCAACTGGGTGTTCGACGGGGTGATCCGCGGTTACGGCGCCATCGTCACGCTCTTGTTGCGCACGTGGGTCATTGGCTTGATTGTGTATGGCGGCTTGATCTTTCTGACCTATGTCGGTTTCCGCGCCGCACCGACGGGCTTCATCCCCGAACAGGATAAGGGCTACCTGATCGTCAACGCGCAATTGCCCGACGGGGCCAGTCTGGATCGCAGTGACCAATTGATCCGTCGGCTGGGCGAGATCGTGCGGGAGACGGAGGGAGTCGCCCATACGATCGATCTGGCGGGGTATTCGACCATACTTGGCACCAATATTTCGAATGTCGGCGGCATGTTCGTGATTTTGGCGCCCTTTGAGGAGCGGGCCGGAAGAGCCGAGCTGAGTGCGGCGACCATCATGGCCAAGTTGCGCGAGCGATTCCAGGACTTTCCCGAGGCCCAGATCGCCGTGTTTGGGCGCCGCCCGTCGAAGGTCTGGGCAGCACGGGTGGCTTCAAATTGCAGGTGCTCGATCGGCGCGGTGCGGGACTGCGGGCATTACAAGGAGCCGTGCAGCATTTCGCCGAGCAGACGCGGACCGAGCCGGGACTGGTCGGCGTCTTTACCACGTTCAGCGTCGCTCAGCCGCAATTGTATGTGGAGATCGACCGCGAGAAGGTCAAGTCCGAGGGGATTTCCCTCGACGAAGTTCACACCGCGCCTACAGGCCTACCTGGGCGCCGCCTACGTGAATGACTTCTCCTTTCAGAATCGCAGCTGGCAAGTCAATGTCCAGGCCGATCCGAGGTACCGCACGCGCGTGGAGGATATTGGCAAGCTCCAAGTGCGGAATGCCTCGGGAAATATGGTGCCGCTGCGGCACTCTGGTCCGCGTGAAGAACACCAGCGGCCCACCGATCGTCAACCGCTATAACCAATATCCGTCCGCGGAACTCAACGGCGCCCCGGCCGCTGGCGTGAGTTCCGGCCAGGCCATCGCGATGATGGAATCGATCGGTCGGGCAAGTCTGCCCACGACGATGGGCTTCGAGTGGACCGAATTGACCTTTCAGCAATTGCTGGCTGCGCAAAGACATCTTTACCAAACTGGCGTTTCCCCTGGGGGTGTTGTTCGTATTTCTCGTGCTGTCGGCACAATACGAGAGCTGGTCACTCCCCTTTTCGATCATCCTGATCGTGCCGATGTGCCTGCTCGCGGCGCTGGCGGGGATCTTCGTGGCGCAGACTCGATGTCGACATTTTCGTACAGATCGGTCTGATCGTGCTCATCGGCCTGGCGGCCAAGAATGCCATTCTCATCGTCGAATTCGCAAAGCAGCTGGAGGACTCGGGCCAGCCTCGCTTCGAGGCGACGGTGGAAGCCTGTCGTTTACGGCTGAGGCCCATCCTCATGACCTCGTTCGCCTTCATCCTGGGCGTGGTTCCCCTAGTGCTGGCCAAGGGTGCGGGGGCTGAGATGCGGTTTACGCTGGGCGTGGCCGTCTTCAGCGGCATGCTCGGTGTGACGATCTTCGGCGTCTTTTTTACGCCGATCTTCTATTACGTTATCCGCGGTTTCACCGCCAGCCGGCAACCAGCAGAGAGCGCTCCGGCAGCCGATGGTGGCGATGCGATCGCGTAGCGGATTTCCAGGGGCTGATTGCCCACGATCGCAGCAACATCACTCTGCCGCCAGCACCGCATGCGTCAATTGGGCTGCCCGCCTGCCCTGTTCGTACTCGGCAATGCTCGCCAGCGTGGTCTCGGCAATATTGGCCAGGGCTTCGTTGGTCAAGAAGGCTTGATGGGACGTGATCACGACATTGTTGAACGTCATCAGCCGCGCCAGCACATCATCCGTGAGCACCTGATTCGAAATATCATGAAAGAAGATGCCCGCCTCCTCCTCGTAGACGTCCAGTCCGGCGTGGCCGATCTTCTTCGACTTGAGACCCTCGATCAATGGCGCGTATCGACCAGGCCGCCGCGGCTGGTGTTGATGAGCATCACACCATCCTTCATGCGACGGATGGTGTCGGCATTGATCATGTGATGCGTCTCGGGGAATAAGGGGACGTGGAGTGTGATGATGTCCGACTGACTGAAGAGATCATCCAGACTCGCGTATTCGACCCCTGTGCGAGCCGCCACGTCGTTATCAGGATACTTGTCGAAAGCCAGCACCCGACAGCCAAACCCCAGCAAAATATCGATGGTACAGCGGCCGATCTTGCCCGTGCCCACGACACCGACGGTCTTGCCCCGCATATCGAAACCGGTCAGTCCTTCCAGGACAAAGTATCCCGCACGATTGCGCTGATAGGCTTGGTGCAAGTGGCGATTGAGCGTCAGCATCAGAGCCACCGTGTGCTCGGCCACGGCGTAGGGCGAATAGGCGGGCACCCGCACGACGCTCAACTGGTGCCGCTGACAAGCGGCCAGATCGACATTGTTGAAACCGGCACAACGCAACGCCACCAATTCCACCCCCCGCGCGGCCAAGGCAGCGGCAACCACGGCGTCGCACTGGTCGTTGACGAAGATGCAAACCGCCTTGCAGCCTTCCGCGGCGGGAACGGTGTCTTCATTCAATGACGCCGGAATCGCGTGGATGGCGAAATGGCCGTCGTTGTGCCGGTCAAACGATTCGATGTCGTAGCTTTTGGCATCAAACATCGCGATCTTCAAACGGCCTTGATCGTCATAGCCGGCCCGACGGTCCGTCCGCTCCAGTTCCCGCACGAGGCGATCGAATCGTGGTTCATCCAGTCCCTCCACGCGGCTGAGACGTTCCCGGAAAGCCGCCAGCCTTTCTCGATCGTTCATCGCGACTCCTTCACTTGCTTGAAACGCGGGACGCCTGGCGGCGGTTTGCAAGCCAGCTCGCATTGCCGGCCACGATCATAGACATTCGCATGCGCACCGCAAGAACCCACTTGGCACACCCAGGCTCCACGCCATACCGCGCGCCTGCCAGGCGAATTTACGCTGCGTTCCCGAGGGAAGGGCGTCCCAGCACCGCGGCAGCGACGACGTTCCCAGACGAGCAAATGGCGAAATAGGGCCGTCAATTTGCCGCCCCATATGCGGTGCTTCGAGCCGCTGAAAAAAAAGAATCCACTTTCTGCGGCCGGCGCGGTAGCATTTTCGTGGCTAGTGACCTGGGAAACCCATCATGAACGACCATACGCGGCAACCTCAAGGCAGCCACATCCGTCGCGCCAAACGGGGCGAGTTGGAGCGCAAGGGCACCTGCTCGAATCGTACCGTGCCTATCTCCGCCTGTTGGCTCGCCTGCAAATTGGTGATCGCGTCAGGCAAAAGCTGGACGAGTCCGACGTCGTTCAGGAAACACTCCTGGAGGCACATCGCGATTTTTGTACCTTTCGCGGAGAGACCGAAGCCGAATTGGTTGGCTGGCTAAGGAAGATCATGGCCTGCAAGGTCTCCAACATGATTCGCCACTTCGCGGGGACCAAGCAACGTGACATTCGTCTCGAACAGCGAATGCAAGGCGATCTCGATCGCTCATCATGCCATCTTGGACACATGCTGAGTGCCGGGGGAACTTCGCCCAGCCAGCATGCGGTCAAGCGAGAGCAGGCGGTACTCTTGGCGGATGCCATGGAACGATTACCTGAGGATTACCGCGAGGTCATGATTCGGCATCACTTCGAGGGCCAACCACTCTCCGCTGTCGCCAGTACGATGGATCGCAGTGTGGATAGTGTGCGAAAGCTGTGGCGCGGGGGCTGGCCAAATTGCGGCAGGAATTGAAAAAAATGGCCCAGGGCCATTGAAGAAAAACGCATAATCATGACTCGACCGCGAAAGCACAGTCCCCATCCGTCGACCCACCCACGACAGCACAAATTGCCGAGGACTAAGCCGTGAAACGGTCGACAAACAACGATCAGCCCTTCGAGGGAGCCGTATCCTGCGAGGCCGACGAAGATGAACTGGTGTCGGCCCTCCAGGAGTACCGCGGTTTGCTTGACGAGGGTGCTTGTCCGGATCGCCAACGTTTTCTCAAGAAATACTCCCATATTGCCGCGGCGTTGGCCGAGTGCCTGGACAGCCTCGATTTCTTGCAAAACGTCGCGCCCCAGTTGAGCCGGGAAGATGACTCATCCGCGCGTGACTCTCACGCCATTCCCGACCTGCACGCCGCTATCGGTGATTTTCGCATCATCCGAGAGATTGGACGAGGCGGCATGGGCGTCGTGTACGAAGCGGAGCAATTGTCACTGTCGCGCCGCGTGGCGCTCAAGGTGTTGCCGTTTGCCGCCATGCTCAATCCTCGCCAGCTACAGCGGTTCAAGAACGAGGCACTGGCGGCGGCCCAATTGGATCATCCGCACATTGTCGACGTCTTTGGCGTCGGCTGCGACCGAGGTGTCCACTATTATGCGATGCGTTACATCGACGGGCACACGTTGGCCGAGGTCGTACGGCAACTGCGCGCGGCCCGTTCCACCTCGGACCTGCCCGACTCGAAACCAGCCTCTCGATCCGCGGGCAGGCATCAGCCCCGAGCCGAACAAGGAGACGCCCTCGTTGCCGAGCAGCCGCAAAGCGAACGGCACACGCAGCCCATCACGTCCATTTCCACCAATGGATCTGCGGCCGAGCCGCGATTTTTTCGCGTGCTGGCTCGGCTGGCTGCCGATCTGGCCGGTGCCCTCGAACACGCTCACGAACATGGAGTCGTGCACCGAGACATCAAGCCCTCCAATCTGATTCTCGATCATCAGGGCAAACCGTGGGTGACCGATTTCGGCTTGGCACAAATCGAGACCAATCAAACACTCACCATCAGCGGTGACCTGATCGGAACGCTGCGCTATATGAGCCCCGAGCAACTCTTGGCAAGGCGCGTCTCGATCGATCATCGCACCGACATTTACTCACTTGGCGTCTCGATTTATGAATTGATCACGCTCCAGCCCGCCTTCTCAGGTGATGATCGGCAGGAACTGTTGCGACAGATTTCGTTCGACGAGCCACCCGCGGCGCGATCGATCAATCCGGCCGCACCAGTCGAGTTGGAAACGATCTTGTTGAAGTCGATGGCCAAGAATCCGGCCGATCGGTACGCCTCTGCCGGCGACATGCGCGACGACCTCAAGCGTTTCCTGGCCGACCAGCCCATTCTGGCCAAGCGTCCCTCCTGGATCGATCGGGCCAGCAAATGGTCGCGCAGGCACCGGTGGGCCGTGGTGTGGGCCGTGGTCGCCTTGGGACTGATCAGCCTGATTTCATCGATCGCTACGCTTCGCATGGCCGGTCTGCTCAAACGCGCCGAAGTCGCCGAAGACCACCTCCGCGACGAAAAAGCCATGGCTGAGTTTCGTGAAGCCCAAGCCCGTCGCTCAGAGCAGATCTCGGTCGTTGCTGTATCAAGCTCGCGGTAATCGAAAAAGTGGCTGGGCCGGGCAGCGGGAAGAGAGTCTCCGCATAATCGGCCAGGCGGCCGAAGTCCTGCGGACGATGCCCAGCAAGGAGGATTATCTGCTGCAGCTGCGTAATGAGTCGATCGCTTGTCTTTCCTTGACCGATTTCCGCCTGGAGCGAAACCTTGTTTCCGCAGACGTCGCGCGGAGCTACGTATTCGCCGATAGCCTCATGCAACGCTACGCATACATCAACCATGAAGATCAGGCGGTGGTGTGCGAAATTACCGGCGGTGAGGAAGTCTTCCGCACGAACTCGCAACCCAGCCATCGCTTTGCCTTTCCCATCCTGAGCCCCGACGGACGCTTCCTGGCACTCGTCAATCATCACGATGCGGACTGCACAATTTGGAACGTCGAGAACGGCGAGTTGCTGTTTCCGCAGACGGTCCCCCGCTACCGATCGTCGATCGATTTCGCCGCCGACTCGCGTTATCTAAGCGTGGGAGGACTCCGATGCCAAACTGCGGATCTTCGACCTTCGATCTCCCGCCCAACCGAAGTGGGTCCGGGACCTTGGTGCGATTCCGTTGGTTGTCAAACTCTCTCCCGATGCGGAGCGTACGGCGGTCTGTTTACAGGGGAAAGCCGGTGTAGAACTCCAGAGTCATGCCCCGGATGCGGTAGCCCCTTCATTCTTCGCGACTTCGTCGGTTGTCAATGCCGTGGCCTTCCATCCTTCCGATCAAGAGTTGGCCACGGGCGATATCGATGGACGCATCAACGTGTGGGATATGGATGGCCAACGGTCGCTCCGAGCGTTGGCCGGTCACGACGCCGCCATCATCAACCTGGGGTATAGCCATCAAGGCAACCTGTTATTTTCGGTCAGCCACGATCGCACTTCGCTGCTGTGGGATGTTCGCACCGGACGCCCCTTGGTGCGGAATCTGGGCTTTATCCGCAACTTCAGCGGCAACGATGACCGCTGCCTGCTCCAGTCGGACAATCGCAGTGGCATCTACGAAGTGGTGGGGGGAAAGGCCTACCGGACGCTGTCCGGTCAACTGGGAGGAATCAGTAGCGATGGGACCATGTTGGCCGCCTTCCACGACGGGCGGCTTCACCTGCACGACATGCGCAGCCTGCGATCCATCGCCGTTCTTCCGGGGGCTTGCCGGTATGTCCAGTTCTCAAGAGATGGCCAGGAATTGTACACCCTTTCCACCAGCGAGGGTGTCGTCAAATGGCCCATCAAGGAAACTCACCTTCAAGCTCGCAGTATTGGTCCGCCACAGACAATCAGCGAACGGCCCATCACCGCTGCGGGACGTGGTCACATCTCCGCGGACCAGAGCCGCTTGGCCTGGGTGACTGGTTCGCAGGAAGTGACCGCGGTCGATCTGGCACCACCCTACGAGGCCTATACCATATCGACCGCGGCAGATGTCACCGCCATCGCACTCAGTCCTGACGGCGAGCGATTGGTCGTGAATGCGTGGAACATGGGCACAGGACAGGCGTACGGTTATGACATTTGGAATGTCACCAGTCAGACGATTGAGAAACATCTGTCAGGTTCTGGAGGTGGTTGGTGGGCCGGGGCGAACTTCAGTCATGATGGCGCGTGGTTAGTGACCGGTCCCGACTCGACATCGACCCAATACACCGTATGGCGCGTCGCTGCGGAAGGCGAAGGCCAAGCGATTTCTGGAGCCAGCGGTCTGAGCGATTTCTCGCCCGATGATTCACTGCTGGCCATCGACGACTTGCAACGTAACGAACGCGTGGTGAGACTGCTCGATACTCGCGACTACCGCGAGTTGGCCGTGTTGGAATTGCCCGTTTCGCGAGGCAATCATTTGTTTTCGGAGCGAATCTGCTTTAGTGGCGACGGAGGACGGCTGGCCGTTGGGGACTCGGGAAATGTCATTCACGTGTGGGACTTGCAGTTGATCCGCGCTGAACTGGCGAAGCTGGGACTTGACTGGGACGCGCCCGCCTTCGCGGCATTGCCCGCGGCGGCAGCGGAGACCATCGTCGTGGACCGCGAGAACATGGACCCATAAACGAGAGGTCTTCGCGCCCCCACGCCGAAGGCGTGCCTCACCGTAGCCTGGGGCCAGCGACGGCGAGTTCCACGAGCCAGAGCGCCGCCCCAGGTCGTCGCAGACAAGAATACGGCCGAGCCAGCGACATGGCCCTGGTGCGAATCGCACCGAGGCCGCAGGTTGGCGCCCGCCCGCTCCGTAAACCGTCAGGGCCCGAAATCGTCCGGGCTTCGTTTCGACCTCGGAGCGCGATCCCGCCCGGTACCACGGTGGCTCGGCCGATGCATCCCGGTGCGTCTCACCCGGGGGGAACGCACGAACGCTTGCCCTGGGCTACGGTGAATATCGCCTTCGGCGAAGATGATCGGTAAACCGAGATCGGCGGTTGATGGTTGGCGTACCGTCGATGGCCAAGGAGACAACACGCTGGCTGCTGACCATCCATGGTATCGGGCGCAGCCAATAATCACGGGAGCCCGGATTTCGCCTCCCCGGTGGCATGAGCCGGGAATTCACGGACGGTATCGGCGCGAATTGCACCCTTTTTCCAAAAATTTCCGGCCACCCGCCGTATTCTCTCGTGGCTGTAGCGGTAGCGGTCAATCGCGTAGCTCACACGGAGATGAACAACATGTTCCGGTCCACTCGCCCGCAGCAGCGTCGACGTCGAAATTCCCAGCGGCGACCCCGCCGCTCGTCCCACCTCGCATTGGAGCCCCTGGAGAGTCGCCTCGTCTTGTCCACGATTCAATGGGTTAATGAGGGGACACCGAGCGATCGCTTCGCCGAGGTGTTTGGCAGCCAAGCCGAAGCGGCTCGCGACGTCGTCCGGGCCGCCATTGACCACTGGGAACGGGTGATCGTCGACTTCAACTATCCGGGAGGAGGCAATCTCTTTGAAGCAAGCATCTCCATGAGCGCTACCGGTACGGACCGAGGAGGGGCGGCCAATATTACGCATTTCAATACCGCGGACCAGCCGGACCAGGGGGTGCTCGAATTGGGACGCGGCAACGACCTGAACGGAGATGGGCGAGGAGACGGCGGCGGTTGGTACATCGACCCGTTGCCGAACGATTGGGCGGAGTTCGATGGGCCGATCACGAACGTCTTTACGGGAGTCGCGGTGGATGATGGCGCACCGCCCGTAGGACTGAGCGACTTCTATAGCGTGATCGTCCATGAGATGGCTCATTTCCTGGGCATGACGGGCGGATCACACGGCTTCAATCACCTCGCCACCAATACGGGCATCGCCGACCATGCGGGAGGCGGCGATGGTTTCTACTATGTCTTCAATGGCCCCAGCATTCAGCATCTCGTCACGAGCATCAACGGGGGAATTGATGGAGGTTCCGCGATCCACTCGGCTGCGGCGGGAAGCAACGTTCATTACGGGGGGACGAACTATCTTGGTGTCGAAGACATGATGAACTGGTTCACGCCGTACACGAAGACGCGGAGACTGATTCCCGATACGGTCGCCCTGATGCTCAAGGATGCCTACGGCTACACCGTGGAATTGCCTCAAACATTCGGCACCTACCATGCAATGCTCAACGAAACCACAGGAAGATTATGGGTACGGGGCGGAAATGGTTCCAGCAACGATCTGATCACCCTCGATCAAGCGGGCCCGATCATCACCGTCACCGTTGATCTGGGGAATGACGTTCCCGGCACAGGAGCCATTCCGGGAGCCGGCGACCTGCCCGCCTTTGTCAGTCGCTTCAACGTCGCCGATGTGTCCAGTATTCAGATTGACGCCGGTGACGGCAATGACGTGATCCAGGTCAATGCGACCGACCACGTGTGGTCGATCACCCCGACGGTAACCATCGACGGACAATCCGGTACCGATGTGTTGACCGTTTATGACAATCAGTATTCGGGATTCGCTGAATATTCGGTGAACTGGCATCAATTGGCCGATTCCTTCGGCAACGCCGTTGATTATTACGGCATGGAGGGCGTCAGCCTGTACACGGGAGATGGTCTGAATCGGCTTGACGTCGAGTCAACCGCCGCTGGCACTCCCGTTTCCCTGTTCACAGGGAATGGCGACGATCGTATCCAAGTCGCAGCATTGTCTCACAACCTTTATTTGGCGGCTCCCTTATGGGTCTACGGGGAAGGAGGCACGGACGAACTGCTGATCTACGACGACCAGTATTTCAGCAATAACACGTACGATCTCGACTTTGGCATGATCGTCGATGGGTTCAATACGGAAATACACCATCAACTCGTCGAATCCGTCACCCTCTATACGTCGCAGGGCGACGATACGGTCAACGTCGCAGACACAGGAGCGCCGTTGTCGTTGTACCTCGGAGTGGGCAATGATCTGGTCGAGATCGACGCGGTAAGTCAGGTGTTCACTCTGTCTCATAACTTGCAAATCGACGGAGACGCAGGCTATGATCAGCTCGTCATTCACGATGAATTGTATGGCGGGTCTTTGAGCTACGACATCACGTCGTCTCAAGTCGCGGATTCGTTCGGAAATGTGGTCGTCTACGATCGTCTGGAACAGGTGACGCTAAACAGCGGCGGCGGCGGCGCGGCGGTGACCGTCCACGACACCTCGCCCGGCACGCCGATACGGCTGAACACCGGCGGTGGCGAAGACGTGATTTCCGTGCTGAGCACTTCGGCGGGGGCGCCCGTGATGCTCGACGCCGAAGGGGGGCTCGACCAACTGTACGTGGGCGTGCCCAACGGTTCGGCGGAAGTCCGCATCGCTCAATCGCAGACGTTTTCGCAAGTGTTGGTCGGGGGCGACAGCCGACTGATCCTGGAACCCGGGTCGTCGACTCTGCTTGAGACCTCGTTCCTCGTTCTGTCACCGCTCGCCAGGCTGGACCTGAACAGCGGGGCTCTCCTCATCGACTATTCCGCCACGGGCGGATCGCCGCTTGACTATGTCGCCGATCGGGTTCGCAACGCCCGCAATCAACTTCCGACGCCTTGGACGGCGCCGGGGATCACAAGTTCCCTGGCGGCAGAAAATCCGGCCGAATTTGGCGTCGGCTATGCCGAGGCGCGAGACGTGCTTTCTGGCGGAGGCATGTTCTTCGGCACGTTCGTGCCGTCAGGAGCCGATGTAGTGCTCGTTCAGTCGGCCCGCAACGGAGACGCAAATCTGGACGGCGTGGTTGACGTATCGGACTTTAATCGCTGGAACGAGCATCGATTCACCGGGGGCACGTTCTGGTCGTCTGGGGACTTCAACGGAGACAGCATTACCGACGTCGCTGACTTTAATCTCTGGAATAACAACAAGTTCCGCGGCGGTCCATTTCTGCGGCTGTCCGACGAGAGACCCTCTGGTCGCCGACTTCAGCATGTGCCGCTTGACGTAGCGGACGATGCGCACCAGCTCGTGGAAAACAGCCACCAGATTGCTCTCCTCGTCGATTCGGTACTGGAAGGGGACTTGTGGTTTGCCCATGGCGATGCTTTCCCGGCGTGATCCACGTCTTCCAACAGCGCGGCCGGGGCTCCAAAGTGCGGCCCCACCGCGGCACTGGCGGCCTTGCGACTGCTGAAATAACAATCATTGATGCATACGGTCGGATGGGATACGATCGTTGTTGACGTTTCTCGCGTTGCCGAACGGGTTATCTCCAGGTGGTTATCAAATATCGCTAAAGGCGCGTTGATTCTAAGTGCATGAACGCTTCCTCGATTGCAACCTTCCGAATGAGAACCGCGTGCAGTCTCGTCCTCGTTGTGCTCAGCGTGGTACCGCAGGCGAACGGACACGCTGGCCGTCGTTTTACGGTCGAGGTCGTCAACCAGAAGCTACAAGCCCAAGGCATCAATACAGGACCGGATGATGGCGCTCCAGCATTTCGGCCCTATCTGAATTCACTCCACGACCATTTTCGCAATATCGAAGCCGCCAACGCCGCCATCGCGAACCTGCCGGGCTATGATATTCCGGCGTTCACCCTGCCGCTCGTGGGTAAACGCCTGGAACTGGAATGGACGGGTACGCGGAAATGGGTAAATCCACCGTTGGAACCAGACCCGCAGACACGACCGATCTTTGAGCCATTGGACGATGATGAGTTGATTACGATTTTTGGACCGTTCAGCGATACGAACTCGGTGCAAATGGGCACCCTCGTGCTCGCCGAGTCCTTGCCCGAGTCGGGAGCCACCGATGTCGACCTGGTCTATCAGATCAATTCGCTTCCTTCACAGGTTCTCTATCTGCTCACATTCGAGATGGCCGCCCTGGAAGTCGACGGCACTCCCAGTTCGGTCATGCGCAGCGATCCCATTTACGTCACCTTGGCTCCCGCTGGCGAAACGCCAGAGGCAGCCTGCAGCAGGCGTCTCTTTTTCTAGAAGCGTATGTGGTGAACCTGCCGGAGCCATCAGCTGCCATGCATTGTCTGGCCCTCCTGGGATGGCTTTTCGCCTGCCGCGCCCGACGGTCGCCGTTCCAGGTATCGCCGGGTTGCCAATGACACGCATCGTCCGTCATCATGGCCCACGCCGAGCCACCGCTGTACGGGCCGGCTCCCCTTCATCGAGCCGCGATCCTCATGTTTGGCTGGCTAAAAAAGTACCGTCGTCGACAGTGGTTAAGTCAACCGGTCTCGGCCGCCTGGTTGGGCTACCTCGAACGGGGCATCCATCAGTGGCATCGGCTGTCCGCAACGGAAAAATCCCGACTTTGCGACTGCGTCCGCATCTTTATCGCCGAGACTTACTGGGAAGGATGTGATGGACTGGCGATCACGGACGAGGTGCGGGTGACCATCGCCGGCAACGCAGCGTTGATGCTGCTCGGTGCCGGTGATTACTACTTCGACGGCGTACGGACGGTGGTCGTGTTTCCCGATTCGTTCGCCCGCAAAGTCCACGATGGCATGCTGGTCACGGAGAACGTGCACCACAGCGGCGAGGCCTATCGTGGGGGGACGATCGTGCTCTCCTGGGCCGACGTCCAGGATGCCCGCCGCAACCACGGTCGGAATGTGGTCATCCACGAATTCGCGCACCATATTGACGGACTGGATGGAGCCATGGAAGGCACGCCACCGCTGGCGGATGCGCGGGACTTGCAGCAGTGGCGCGTCGTGGCGAAGCGCGAATTCGACCAATTGGTGCGGCAAGCTCGCCTCGGTAGCTGGACCCTGATCGACCAATACGGCGCTACGAACGCCGCCGAGTTTTTTGCGGTGGCGAGCGAATGTTATTTCGAACAGCCCGTCGCCCTGCAGCAGCAACACCCCGCGTTATTTGACCTGCTGCACAAAGTGTACCGAGTCGATCCGCGACCCTGGTCGGAGGCGGGGAGATCCAGGGGTTAGTATATCGTGGCCGTTTGATGTTTCCGTTTCCAAATCGGGCCAGTGATGGGATTCGTCCGGAAAAAAACGTCCAACGTCTGGCGACTGCGGCTACGAACTTCGTGGCTGGGGCATCCTGCCACAGTCCCTAACTGACAACTCACCGCGTCCCATCGAACGTCCAACGTCTGGCGACTGCGGCTACGAACTTCGTGGCTGGGGCATCCTGCCACAGTCCCCAATCGACAACTCACCGCGCCCCATTGAACGTCCAAAGTCTGGCGACTGCGGCTACGAACTCCGTGGCCGGGGCATCCTGCCACAGTCCCCAACCTCAAACGACCGGTGAAATTCTTTACGGCCCAGACACAGCCCCACGGGTGGATTGTGTCAGACTCGAGACCGGCGCACTTGACGAGCACGGCTCGCGTGAAGAGCCGGGAAAAACCGGCTCGCAAGGCATTCTGTTGACTCTTCGATCCCGGCTGTGTGGTCATCGTAAGGAATTCGGCGCCCCGCTCCTGAGCATCGATCAGCCGCCTCTGTAGCAGCAGCGACTGGATACCCCGCCGTCGATGAGCGGGAAGGGTTGCGGCCCCACACATTTGGCCGATCCCACCGGGCCCCAAACGCCAGCAGCCTGCGCCGGCCGGTACACCAGCCCGCATAACGATATAGCGGAGAAAGCCCGAGGTTCTGACGAACTTGTTCATGACCCGCTGTAACAGCTCTCGCGGAAACGATTCCGACGAGGCGACTCCTTGCCCGTCGGGTACTGCGAACCCATCGACGGTAAGCTCTACCCAGGCCGAGATGGAGTCATCACCACTGAGCCCGATGCAGAGGTTGGAAGTTTGGCAAGCGGCAGCCAGCTGGGCCGCGGCGGCGTCCCGATCGAATCCCTGCACCTCGATTCCCAGGACGTCCTCAAAGCCCTGCAGGACATAGCCGCGACGCGTGAGCAGCGGCCCGAAGGACGGATCGGCCAACGACGAGAGTTCAATCTGCACCGGGCATTCTCGCGCTAAGAACGCTGCCTCGATCTCGGCCAGCGCGGCAATCTCCGCAGCGGTGGCAGCATCAGCAAAACCGACCCCGGATACCTTGTTCATCGGAGCACCGGCTCGAGGTAGGCCGCCACGCCACCAGCGAACGGCATCACGAAAGGAGTGTGGGGAGCATCTTCGGCACCCCCGTCGCCACGATCCATGGATTCTCTTACGATCGCAGCGAGCAAATCAGCCTCTGCCGCTTCGACCCGCGCTCCGAGTTCAATTCCCGCGAAAACCATCGAGCTGTTCCCTTTCCATATCCGGGGGGCGGCGTGATCCGATCTGAAGCTGAATGGTGTCCATCGCACCGTTGATTTGCCTAGCGTCGCGCATGCCAAAAAGATGGCACGTCCACACGGCTCTCCGAAATGACCGTGGTGATGGCCAC
Organism: uncultured Planctomycetaceae bacterium; assembly: GCA_963700865.1. GTDB lineage: Bacteria > Planctomycetota > Planctomycetia > Pirellulales > Pirellulaceae > CAVOGJ01. The sequence continues at coordinate 31,208 of CAVOZC010000004.1, forward strand.
GGCTTCCAGATTCGCGATGACGACGCACAGCATGGCGACGCGAAAGGGCCATGCGGCCCAGCCGGCCAGCAGATTCACGATGCCCAGCCCCACCACGACCCAGGCGGCCTTGGCGGCCCACGTATGGTAGCTGGGCAAGCGACCGGAACTTGATCCAGCTTGCCAGCCAACTGCAGAGATAACTGGCGATCGCGGCCGCGATCCAGCGGACTTCACGGGCCATCACATTCGGCCGCATCGCAGCGACGGCCAGCAGCAGCGACGAGTGAAAAGGGCATCGGCCACCGTGTCCAACCGGGCGCCGAGTGGTGACTCGGCGGCCAGCCGACGGGCCAGGAAGCCGTCCAGCCATTCCGTCAACACAAGCAAGAACGTCAGGACTCCCAACCAGAACGGTTGCCCCAGCCATGCCAGCACAATCAGAGCGGGCGAACCCCATGATGCGCAGGCACGTGATCAGGTTGGGCAGACGCTGCCAGGAGCGGGAGTCGGCCGTCGGGTTGTCATGCGGTGGGAGTCCTCCGTCTTCGTCATCTCTACTCGGCGAAGGGCAATGCCAACAGACGTGCGTTGCCTGATCGCGAATACCGTGGGGCACGCAATCATGCCTGCCGTGGCTCGGAAACATCAGCCACCACTGGACCCGCAGCACGTCACCCTCCCCCGCGTATGATACGTGGGCGAACCTGACCGTCAGGGGCCCGGGTGCTGCGATTCGTTTGGAGTGTTCCCCAATCCTCCCTTACTCTCCTCGAATCCGCACGCCCTGGGCGATTTGGGCCATTCGCCGCCCACGTCGGCCAGTCAACAGCCACCCAACTCGGATACGGATGCCCTTGGGGAGTAGGACCATCTCCAGGCGCGGTCTTTGCAGTAGTTTCCACCACGAGCGCTGATCGCCGGCCGCTTCCCACGCTCAGCGACGCTCATCGGCAAGTGTGCTGGCGGGTGTCGGCGCCGCTGCAAAGGGAGATCATTCCTATGCGACATTTTGGCCGAAGTTCACACGGCAGGTCTCGTCGCCGTGGCCGAGGTCGGCTTGGTGTCGTTCGCGGAACCGCCGCCATCCACAGCCCTTCGGCGGT
>CAVOZC010000005.1:0-98992 GCA_963700865.1 uncultured Planctomycetaceae bacterium
GAAATTCATGACGATTCATCTCCCACACATACTTAGCGTCGAGGGCACCTTCTTCCTCGAGCAAACTGACCTTCCGCAGAAGGGGATGTATATGTCGGCGTAGAAAGTCCTGGAAGGCCAGGGACGCTTCGTAACCGGGTCGTGCTGCCATGGAATGGGATCAACCGTCCAGAAGTCCATACCCAAAAAAGAGAAACGGCCCTCACGGACTTCGTCCGCTGAGGCTACGACGTCGGTTAATCGGTCAGGAAACAATTCTCGATACAGACTGGCACCTTCGTCCAACGTGGCGGCGTCCAGTAAGAATGGTGGCTCGTCTCGAGTCCTGCGCGTGATCAATCCACCAGTCGGCGAGTGAGTCGCCATTTTTCAACGCTTTTGAGTTGAGACCGAGTCGTCGCTGCCACGATCGATTCGACCATTCAGACCAACCCGATTGATACGCGACCCGCTCGACGGACTCTGCCAGCTTCTCGCTCGTCCGAAATAGGATTTCACCCTGCGCCATGGCGAAGCTTGCTCAGTTTCATCCAAGCACGTCGGTGCGCTCTGTACCGCGGTGAACGCGTTGGTATTATTGGGCAGCATGTTATTGATTAAGTATCGTTCGTGTCGTCCGCCGATATTCATCCAGCCATCGCCATGACGTCTTCCGACACCGAGTTCCAGCCTTGTTCATCCAGGAATATCCTGGCCCAAATCTCGAAATTCAAGATTATCCACAACTGATCGGTGTAATTATTCAAACCCAGCATATGTTGAGACAGGAGTTGTTGAACGTAGTTTGCGTTGAACACGCCTCGATCTCCGAGTTCGCTCGCTGGATAAAATCGCATGTGCCATGCTCCCAGTGCTTCTTTGCAGCCATTGTCTAATGGGCGTGGGGAAACCCATCTTTTTGCGGTTGACAATGGAACTCGGGAGGGTTTTCCGCAAAGCTCGCTTCACGATGTACTTGCCGGACCAACCACGCAGCTTCATTTTTGCTGGTAATCGAGCCGCAAACTCCACAATTCGATGATCGAGAAATGGAACACGACTCTCAATGGACGTGGCCATGCTCATCTTATCTTGCTTGCGGAGAAGTTCGACAAGATACGTCTTTTGGTCGGTGTACAGCAGACGTTCAAGTTCGCTGCCGCTTGCTCGCTGCCTGTAGTACTTCATCGTAGCTCGCATATGGGTCGATATTCGCGATGCGACGGTAAGTGGCCTCCGAGAACAGTTGGCGATGGGTTTGTGGCGAGTGAAATCCGTACCAGTTATCAAAAATGATATCTTCGGGTCGCATGGTAGTTAAGAAATGTGTGGCTGATCTTCGTGCGGACCGACTGAGGCAGCGGCCATTTCGGAGGGTATTGCCGACAAGCGGCTCGTGTATCCAACTGGGAATGAGGCGGTGATACGCGACCCCCACTTGAGATTGAAAAAGCGTCGCCCAATACCTTTCGTAGCCCGGCAAAAAGCTCGTCGCTGCCCTCACCGCTTAGGACAACCTTGACGTGTTGGCTGGCCAACTTGGACACCACGAATAATGGCACGGAGGCAGAAAAGCGAATTGGCTCATCTTCGTGCCAGATTAGTTTTGGCAACTCGGCAAACGCACCTTCGGAATCGAGCACCACCTCATGATGATCCGCTCCGATCGCGGACGCAACGTCGCGTGCGAACTCAAGCTCGTTATAATATCCGGATTCGAATCCAACGGAGAAGGTTTGAACTGGCGTTGACATTTGCTCCGCCATCACGGCAGCGATTGCGCTGGAGTCGATTCCACCACTCAAAAAAACGCCAAGAGGAACATCGCTCATCAACCTGTCGGCGACCGCTTGCCGAAACAAGCCGTCAAATTCGACCACCAAGTCATCTTCAGAATACGCTTCTGCGGTATTACCTGGCTCGGGTACATCCCAATACCGATGCGTCTTCAATCCTCCGTCTTTCCAGATCAGCCAGTTTCCAGGCATCAGTTTCCGCACGCCGCGGAATAGCGTTTCTTCGCCCGCGGTGAAGCCGAGAGTAACGAATTCGGCAAGAGCCCCTTCATTGAGCTCAGCTCTTCCGAATGCCCGAAGCAAACAACGATTTTGCTTCTGACGCACAAACCACGCTGCTATCGTTTGCCGAATAATAGAATGGCTTAATACCAAGCCGATCTCTCGCACAATACAACTGCTTCTTTCTGTCGTCCCAGATTGCAAATGCGAACATTCCTTCGAGACGCCGGACGCAATCCGGGCCCCATTCCTCATAGGCGTGAACGACTACCTCGGTATCACACCGTGATTGAAAACGATGTCCGCGCATGGCCAGTTCACGTCGCAAACTTGCGTGGTTATAGATTTCTCCATTGTATGTGATCCATATTGTCGCGTCTTCGTTCGACATTGGTTGGCGACCGCCCTCGACATCAATAATGCTCAGCCGTTGATGCCCCAGTCCAACGCTTGTGTCTCCACAGTTGAAACATTTGATACCCTGCGCATCGGGACCCCGATGCACGATAGCCCGATTCATGCGTCCGATCGAATCGGCGTTGGGAATCCAAGCCGATGATTGGCTGACAATGACCGCTATTCCACACATCGACCGGGCAATCCGAAGCTTTTTTTGATACTAATTTCGTACAACGCCACTACGTTTGATGCTGCGAGTTGATGCTTTATGCGCGAGGTGAAACATCGAGGACTATTGATGACTACTTAGGTGACATGGAAACGAGACATGCGGGAGCTGACGGCCAGCCAAAGCGGCTTACAGCGACCGGCAGCGTCGTATGATTCCCATCGATCGCATTTCTCAGGTAATATCCGAAATTTGACCTAACGATCGGCGCGGCGTCGCTCTGAAACCGGGCGGTAGGCTGACGACCCTAGCGTGAAACACGCAATAATTTCGGCCGACGTGCCCACGCCTGCCCCCACATGAATTGTCGCGAAAACGGCGGGCAGGCGGAACAGCAAGCCTAATTGGCGGTTTCGCCAGGCGATGCTGGCCGCCGCTCCCAGCAGACATGCCAAGTAAGCGACCAGGATGGTCAAATACACCGGCCGAATCGTCGTGGAAAAAAAGGCCAAGACACCACCGGCGGCCAAGCCTAACAAAAAAAGGGCGGGGATGATTGATCCAAGCCGCCAGGTCCCCCGATGCTTCCGCGAAAATCGCACCCGGCCGCGGCCGTAGCGGACCATCTGCCGAAAGAGCCCCTGTAGGCTGTCGCGGGGAAAATAGCGGACGGTGATGGCCGGTTCCAGGTAACACGTCAGCCCCGCCCGGTCGCAACGGTAATTGAATTCGCCGTCCTCGTGCGCGTCCAGCGATTCGTCGAACAGCCCGACCTTGTCGAAGACGTCGCGACGATAGGCCACGGCCACGCTCTTGGCTGGGACAAACTGGCCCTGGTCGGCGTAGATGAACGATTCCGGATGATGTCCCAGTCGCGATGAACGAGCCAGAGCGATCGCCCGCTGCAACGGTGTGCGCGTCGGTCACGTCCAGCGGCTGCGGCCGGCCCAGGCAGTCGGCGCCCGTCCGGCGAAAGGCGTCCACCAACGCATGGAAATACTGCCGCGTCGGGATCTCGCAGTGGCCGTCGACAATCACGACGTACTCGCCCTGCGAATGCTGGATCGCCAGATTCCGCGCGGCACTTGAAAGGCGACGGGGGTTGTCCAGGACACGAATCTGGGGGTGGCGGGCCGCATACCCGCGGGCAATCTCCGGCGTGCGGTCGGTCGATTGACCGTCGACGACGAGGATTTCGAGCTCGATGTGCTCGCGGTCCTGGGCCAGGAGCTGGTCCAGCGTGTGCGCCAGGAAGGCCTCTTCGTTCCGCACGGGGACGATGACGGTGACCGAGGCCGGTTTGTCCGGGGCCGCGGTTGCGGGTCGGTCGGCGAGTTGGGAGGGACGTGGGGTCAAGGGAGAGAGGTGTTCAGGGGGGGGTTACGTCGTTTAACCGTCAGCCGCAGGCGTACGCGGGTCTACGCGTAAAAGGTCGACGCATTCATAACGGCGGGCTCACCCACGACGGCAATACTCACAAGGGCCGGCGCACCCACGCACAACGGCGGGTGAACCCACGACGCCAACACGTACGTACGCCTGCGGCTAACGGTTAAACGCGCTTGGTGAACTTGCCGATCGCGGTCAGTGTAGGGAATTTGCGCTGTCATGCTGAAGGGGAAGATGAGAACGAACTCTACGAGTGGGCGTAGGCCTGCCGTCGCGAGTCGTCGAGATCCAACTCGCACTGTGGAGACGATGGGCTGATGTAGGCTTCCATCACCCGGTCCATGCGGTCGAAGGAGAAACTCTTCAACAACTGCTCGAATTTCCACTCGGTCGTGTGCAGATTGCAGTAGTGCTTGAACCGCTGCCGACGCGTGCCGAATTTCAACCGTGGCTGGTCGGGATCGAATTCCCACGGGTGGGCATAGAACACGAACGGCAGGTTGAGCCGCCGATTCGTGTGGGCCAATAACCGCCGCGAGACGCGGAACGGCAAGAAGCGGAAATAGCCGCCACCCGAGATCGGGATATTCACGCGATTGACAAAACGGCGGACCGCCATCGGAAATTCCCACAGCTTGGCGTCCTCCAGTTCAATCAAGAACGGCTCCCGCGAGGCCCCCGGAATCCCGTAGTTGGTGCGGTTGATCGGGGAAGATGCTCGAGTCGATCGTAAAGCCTTCGTCGGCCAGCACCTGCAAGGCCCACATGGTGCTCCGCACGACGGAGAACGACGGTGCACGAAACGAAGTGACTGGCTTTCCGGTCAGGTCCTGCAGGAGGTCTCGTGATTTCCGCAGATCGTCGCGAAATTGCTCCCGCGTCAAGTGATACAGCATGCGGTGCCAGTACGTGTGCGAGCCGATCTCGTGCCCCGCCGCATCGATTTCCCGGACCAGTTCGGGATGCTGCTGGGCCACATAGCCCAGCACGAAGAAGGTGGCCTTCGTATTGTAGCGGTCGAGCAAGCGGAGAATCTTGCGTGTGCTCTCCACGACACGACTCTCGTAGCTGGGCCAATCGTCGCGATTGATGTCGCGCTCGAAATTGGTGACGTGGTAATAGTCTTCCACATCGATGGTTAGTGCGTTCTTAATTGTCATGGTGTCTTCCAATCTACGCCAACGCAAAAAACGAACATGACTTACCATTCCCCCCACGGATGGGAAGTTACCGCGATCACTTGTTGGCTGACCGTCAGGCTGACGGCCGCTCAACGCGTGGCCCCGGTGGCCACGCAATTTATGCCGGGCAACAGGCTCCAGCCTGATTGCTCCAATGCTCTCAAAAAATCGCGGCCCGGATCGGTCTCGTCGTCCTCCGTCCAAGTCGCGAGCCGAGCAACGAGTTGGATCTTGTACAGCAGCGGGGCCCCACCGAATTCGATCCGGGGTGATTTCGATGCCTGCCAGGCGTCTCCGGTGCTCCAGGCGTAATAGACCCGCAAGCTGTCCGCCAGCGGATTCTTGGTCTTGAAGTCGAGGCGCCAGAACGTATTCGTGTGACCATCCTTGCCGGACAGCTGGACGACCTCTCCGCTCGGTGCGACTTTCATAGGCACGGCTGGAAAAACAGACTTCCGGCGTGTGGACGGCGATGGGACCCGGGGGACCGACCAACAGCGCGAGGATGATCTCTTTGCCCGACTCGAGATGGACATAGCGACGGCTAACGTAGCCAACACATTCGAGCATCTCGATGACCGACGGCTTAAGCTCGATCTCCTCGACCAGCTTCCAACGGCCGATCTGCGAAGGCATTTCCGTCACGCGCGCTCCCGCACCCACCAGGTCGGGGCCCGGACCCCAGCGTTGGGAAAGGCTGCCATACAGCGCGCCACCGATCAGCGTGACAGCCAGGGCCAGGGCCAAGGCCAGCCAGCGGGGCAGGGCGAAGGAGTCAGCTCGGTGTTTGGTTTTCTTATGGGACATCGGCAGTCGGCGACGCAGGCGATGTGGTGTTCGAGGCCTTCTCCAGCTGTGACAACGATGCGCGGTCGTCCGCCGTCAGCACAAATTGTTCCGAGCCCCAATGCACGCGATTTTTTTAGCATGCGAACGGCATCCTGTGGGCGTGCGGATTTCAAGTAGGCCGAGGCGAGGTGCAAGAAAAAGCGAGCATCCGTCGCCCCACCGGCCGTGGCCTCCTCCAGGCATTGAATCGCCTGCTCAGACTTCTCCATCTTTAGCAGGATGGTGCCTTGGGTGTCCAGCAGCGAGGGTGCGCGGCCGGAGATCTGGATCGCCTTTTCGATCAAGTAGTAGCGCCTCGGCCAAGTCACTTGGCCGTTCCGCCAATCAGCGTGGCCAGATTGTTCAGCGCCATGGCGTCTTGCGGGTCGCGCTCGACGACCTGGCGGAACAGTTGGATCGCCTCGTCGATCTTGCCTTGGCTGTAACGCATCACGGCTTCGGCCTGCAGCAGCTGCGTGTCCTCGCCGTATTCTTGCAAGGCCGCATCGACGGCCGGTTGCAGCTCGGCCAGTCCCGCCGAGTTGCCCGTCGTGTCGGTCATCAGGTTGGCCATCAGCTTGGCCATCTCGGCGTCTGGCTTGCCGTCCGAGAGTTCCAGACAAAAGCGGACGGCGTCGGCGCGACGGTCCTGCGCCACCAGCGATTTGACGACCAGCAGATAGGCGTTGGGGGCAACATCCATCAGCCGCCGATACCAGACTTCCGCCTCGGCATGGGACTCGACTGCGGTCAGCAAGCGGCCGTTAGAGAGGTACAGCCGTTGGCGCTGGACCAGGTCCGAGGCGTCGTTGTCTTCTTTGAGATACAAACTGGGCCACCAGCTCTTGCGCCGCCTCTTTCCGGCCCTGGATCGTCAGCAGCCTGGCGGTCAACGCCGTATGCAGCACATCGGTTCCGTCCGTGGCGGTTTCCTGCAGCTGCAACAGGTCATCGAGCCGCCCTTCGACCTTGGCCAGGAAATCTTGCTGGAGCGTCTTGAAGTTGACTTCGTCTTCGTCCGTTGCGCTCACTGTCCCCCCTGGCGGCGGGATCACCCCCGTACCGCAAAAGAAATTCAACGTACTGCGACAGCCGCTCGGTCCGTGCCTCGGGGGACTGAGATCGAGGGCCGTTTGCCGTTGATCGTCGGCCGCCACGAGTTTCTCGCAGCGGGTGGCAAGGTCGTCCGCCAGGCTGGCCTCCTGCTCAAGTATCTGGGCCAGCAGCAGCCGGTCGACGTCTTCGCCGCCGGCTGTCGAAGAGCAACCGTTCCTGCAGGAGCTCGCGGGCGTTCGCGCAGTTCCGTTCGTCGCTCCCCTCGATTACGGCCTTTGCGGGACAGCAACATCGCTCGCAACCGATCTCGGACGGCGGCGCCGGCTCCCTCGGGATCGCGTTGGCTGAGATCCGACAGGATCATTTCAAATCGATTCCAATCGGCCTCCTCGCGGGTCTCGGCCAACATCATGCCCAATTCCAGGGCGGCCGTTTCGTAGAGGGGGTCCAGTCCTGGAGATGCCGCCCGCGAGTCGGACCGTCGCTGAAGGATCGACTCGAACTGCGCCATGGCGGCCTGTGGATCGCGTTGCTTCAGCAGCCGCGCGTAATCCAGTCGGATATTGATTTCATCTGTCAGCTGTCGCTGTGGCGATCCATCATACTGGGGTAGCGGCGCTGCGTATTCTCGGAGTGTGAGCTCGAATTGCTGGAGGGCCAGGTCCCATTCTTGCAAACTGCGGTAACCGATCGCTGCCACCCGATGTCGGCGATCTGCCGCTACTCGCGAATCGGACGACCAAGCGGTCCAAAACGGTCCGCGCTTCGGCCAGCTTTCCCACCCGCACCAACCCATTCACCAAGGCTTCCCAGGCCCGGTCATCGCTCGGGAATTCCTCGGCGGTCCGCTCGCAGTACCTCCAACGCCTCGGCCGAATTCTCATCTTGGAACACAACGGCTCGCCAACGTGATCCGGGCTTCGAGGTTCTCGGGATGACGCCCGGCATTCTTCCGGGCCAACTGCAAGGCCCCTTTCAGATCCTTCGCTTTTACCGCCAACTCGACGGCCATCGCATCGAGGAAGGGACTGGTGACCTGCTCGGAGGAGAGCTGTGCGAGCATCCGCTCGAGCCTCCTCCGTGCGTCCCTCGTCATCCAGCAGCAGGAGCAGTCGTTGCAAGGTGCGCGGGCGAGCGATCGCCCCTTCGCAAAGGCCTGCCGGTAGTAATACAGCGCTCTTCCCGGCTCTTCCATCTTCTCGGCGTGTCGACCCGCCAGGAACAGCAGGGGTGCCCAGTCAGGACGCTCGCCGCGGAGCCCATCGATCAGGGATTGCAATTCCTGTTTCTGGGTCTCGTCGAGTTGGTCGAAACCCACCATCATCCGTTTCGCACGCAGGAAACAGGCTGATCGTGGAAAACTTGGGCAACCGGTTTTCCCATTCCTGGGCGGCAGACATGTCACCTGCGGCGAGTGCTACATTCGACGCCTAACGTCAGCAATTCGTCGTCCTGCGTCTCGCTCAATGATTGGCTTGACCGTGGCCAGGGCCTGGTCCAGCTGCTCGGCGGCAACGAACAGTCGGACTTGAAGTGCGGCGACTTGACATCTTTTCGGCGTCCGTCAGCGAGGTCGTCATTTGCTGCAGTTCGGACTGTGCCTTTTCAAACTCGCCCTGCGCGGCTCGAATCGCCGCCAGTAATTGAGCGGATTCCACGGTCGAGGCGCCTGCGTCCAGGTGCCGGGAGAGGGCGCGTTCGGCATCCTCGTAGCGGCCGAGCCGCTGATAGACCTGGGCGGCGGACCGCCAGAACACCGGCATGTCGCCGAACCGGTCTTCAGCCGCCCGCAACAGCTTCAGGGCAGCGGCTTGGTCGCCCGACTTGGCCAGCTGATAGTCGACTGCGGCGAACACCAACTCGGGGCGATCGGCGGCCACGACTCGTGCAGCCCGAAGACGTTCTTTCAAACTCGGTCCAGTCTTGTTGCCCGGGCGAACGGCGTACCTGGACGGCCAAATGCGATTGCAATCGCCGCACGAGCAGCTCCGGCGAGAGCGGGGGAGCGACCCGCTCCAGATCGTCGATGCGCGCCAGCGCGTCCTCGTAGCGTCCTGCCCGGAGATGGGCGTTGACGGCGGCCGACACGACGTCGGTTCGCCCCGGTTGCCGACGAGCCGCCGCGTCCCAGCGGGCACTCGCCTTGTCCCATTCGCCGCGGCTCTCGTAGGTTACCGCCAACAGCTGCGAGGCCTGCAGCCACGTGGCGGACAGCTGCCCGGCCGGGCTTTCTCCGGCGGCAACGAGCATGCCTTCCAGGGCGGGGATGGCTAACTCCGGATGGCCATCCGCCAACTGAAAGCGAGCCCGCACGCAGTTGCAGCAGCCGTTCGATCTGATCACGGGTGGCCGTATCCCGGCGGGCGAGATAGGCGGCATCATATTCGTCCAGTTGCTGGAGGGTCACTTTGGCAGCCGCCAAATCATTAGCAGTGATCTGGGCGTGCGCTAGGGCGATTCCCACGTTCAGGTCATGATCCGTTGCCGCCCAGCCTTGAGTGAGCCACTGTCGCGCCTCATCCTCTCGGCCTGCCTCGGCCAGCGCCCTCGCCAGCATCCCGTAGGCTCGCGGGTCTTTCGGCGCCTGGGCGATGGCCGCGCGTAAATTGGACTCGATCTGTTTGCTTCGTTCATCCGTCAGTTCACCTTCGCTGGCCGCGGCAGCCGACAACAGCAGCACGTCCAGATTGGACGGGGCCAATACGAGTGCTGCCTGAAGGTCACTCTCTGGATCGGGCAAGGCATAACGCAAGCGGTATCGGTAGCGGGCGAGCCTCGCCGCCACATTTGCCGCCGTGACGGATGAATCGGCCGCGGTCGCGTTGGCCGGCAGCTCCGCGCCCGTACTTATCGACGAGCTGATCCATCATGTGGTCAGCCAGCATCGCCGGAGTCGTGCCAGGGTCGCTGCGAAGTGCGTTGGTCGTGAACGCCACAAATTCGCTGTCGGTCGGCGACGCGGCCGCGTCCTCAGCCAGGCCTCGATCGTGGCGGGAACCGCCGCGGCGTTTTCGCGGAGTGCCACGGCCGCGACCGCCACCAAGTCGGTATCGGTCGACGATTCGGCGACTGCCTCCAGCAAATCCCTGATATCGCCGCGGACGGCCGGATCGACTGTCTCGTCGCTTAGCTGGATCGGCGAGTCCGAGCGAAAGAGCCAAGTAATGACTGATTGCCTTCACACGGCGTGCCGCCCGCGCGTCGCCCGTTGTCGGTGAATTCGCGAGCAATTCTTGAGCGGCAGTAGCCGCATCGGTGAAGTCGCCCAGCGTCAGTAGATTTTCGGCCAGCATCCGCCGCAGACCGTTGTTCTCTGGAAGACGTCCCACGGCCTGATACAACAGGCTATTCAAGCGATTGATGCGATTCGGATTCGGCTCGCTCCCGACGTTCGCGAATTGGTTGTACGCCTCGACCAGCTTGACCAGCGCCTGATCGTCCTCGGGAAAGATGGCCAAGTAACGCTGGTAGTTCGAGACGGCATCGGCCAGGTTCTTGTCGGCGACCGACTCCTGTTGCATCAATTGCTCAGCGCGAGCCAGTAACGCGTCGGCCGTCCTCTTCAGCTGATATCGATACCAGACGTAGCTGGCTGGCACCAAGACGACCAGCAGACCAACGGTGATCAGCAGTAAGCGCCGATTGACGGTATGTCGTCGCACGCCGACCGTTTTGGCGGCGCGGTCGTCCAACGGGTCTGGCGGTCGTATCGGGGGACACGTCAGTTAGAGGAGATGATGGCAGGCGAACATCCTCAACGGTGGGATAGGTTTCCAACCTCTCTCATTGTGGAATCGTGGGACAAGGGATGGCAGCCAGAATTGCCAGTTGTGACAGGCTTTAAGCCTATCCAGGTCGATTTCTTGTGGCAGGCTATTCCACTGGCGTCTTGTCAAGCGGACTGATCCGGTCGGGCGTAGGTACCATAGCTGATAGGCGTAGCGCTGGGTCGCGACTCCGTTCAGGACGGCCCCGGCCAGATTGGCGCCGGTCCCTTGCAGTCGTTCCACGGCCGCCTGCACCGGCTTGCAGCGGCTCACGTCGGCCAGCGAACAGAATGATCACCAGATCCGCCGTCACCGCATAGACCAGCGACTCGCTGGCGGCCAGCACCGGCGGAGTGTCGATGACGATCGTCTCGAAACGTTTTCGCAGGCCGCCGAGCAGGTCCTCGATGGCCGAACCGTGCAGCAGTTGATGGGGATTGACGCGGCAGTCGCCTGCCGGCATGACATACGTCTGGGTGTGGCCCACCTGATGGATCGGCATCTTCCGCGGCGACTTGGCCGCTGAGCACCTCGGCGACGCCCGGCTCGTCCGGCACGCCTAAGAGGGTGGCGACGTCCGGATCGCGGAGATCCGCGTCCAGGATCAGCGTGGGTTGCTGGGTCGCTTCCGAGATACTGACGGCCAGCGCGGTGGCCACACTGGTCTTCCCCTCGCCGCTGGCCGCGCTGCAGACGGCAATCACCCGCTGGCAGCCCGGCACGCCGACGCTCTCGGTCAGCCGCAGATTGGTACGCAGGCTGTCAATCGATTCGGCATACACGTACAGCTCACGCCGCTTCGCCGCGGGTAAGCCCTTTGTCGCGTCGGCCACCCGTGCCACCACGCGCGTGGGGAAGCGAGCGATCTCGCCCAAGACGGGCAACAGCAACTCGGTCCGTAGCTGGTCGACGTTGGTGACCCGCCGTGTAATCCACTCGTGGACGACGGCCAGGCCAAAGGGCGCAATGAGCGCCGCCAAACACGCCATGCCCAGATATCTTGTAGGGGATTGGCTCGATCGCGACGCTCGGCACTTCCGCGGCACGCACGTGATCCACTCGGGACGGTGCCCGCATTTCCGTTCGCAGCGCCAATTCGCGTTCGGCGATCAGATCAAAGACTTTTTCCTCCCGCGCCAACTCGGCCTGCGGCAAATTCCAACTCGGTCGTATCCTGGCCGCTCGATTTCATGTCCTCTTGCTGCTTTTCATATTGGCCCTTCAACAACTCCATTCTGGTCTCCATTGCCGCCAGCTCAATCGCCTTTTCGGCAATCCGACGTTGATGATCCGCATTGACCTGGGCCTGTTTCAGTTCGAGATACTCGCCACGGGCCTTGAGCTTTAAGGCGTCCAATTCCGCCTGTTTTTCCGCCTGCAGATCTTTCAGACGAAGATAGTCGGGATCTTTCTCCCAGGTATCGCCAATTTTCGTGCGCCGCTTATTCTGCACGACCACCATGGCATCGGCCAACCGGGCCAGGTGCATCCATCAACTGACGCACGTCGGATCGATTGGCAATTTCCGCGTCGACCAGTGCCATGACGGCCGACGTGGCCACGTCGGCAACCGGTGTCGCTTCCAACCGTTCTAATTCACTTTTGAGCACCTCGTAATCGATTTCCGCCGCATTCATTTTCTGATACAGCGGCGACAACGCGGCCAAGGCACTGGCGTCGATCACCAGGCCCGATCCGACGGCCGCCGCGACCGTCGGCCAATTCCAAGACGCGCCGTTGCAGTTCCTCCACCTTCTCCTTGCGGATGCCACGCTGCACGTTGAGCACTTCAAGGACGGCCATGACGCGTTTTTTCTCGTCGAGACTCTGCGATTTGATGTACAGGTCGACAATCGCATTGACCACGGCGGCCGCGTCTCGGGGCGACGCGCTGACGAACGCGACCCGGTACAATTCGGACTGTCCGACCTGACTGACAGCCAGGTGCTGTTGCAGGTACTTCAGCGGATCGATTTGCTTCTTGAGCTCGCGTACCGAGGCAACCTCGGGCTTGCCCAGGGCGGCTTGCAGCGTGTCAGGTCCGCGGAGCAATTCGATCTGCGTCTGCACGTAGCGATCGCCATCTCCTTGGGAGCGACCTTGCTGAAAGGCGATGAAGTCCGGGTCGGTTTGGATCTTGATCATCGCCACCGCCTCGTACTTTGGCACCCAGAAGTACCAGACCACCGCGCCGGATAGGACGGCCAGTGCCAGGCCCGCGGGCAGCACCCACTTCCACCAGCGGCAAAAAACCCGCCACAGGAAGGCGGGTGTGATGCCGTCGTTCGCGGGCGGCGGCGCTTGCTGACGGGAGGCCGCCGCGGGGGCGAGCTGAGTCGACCGCTGCGGCGCGATCTCGGCAGGCAGCAACCGCTTGGCTTGCGGATCGTGTGATTCTGGGTGGGGCGTGTTCATCGATGCAGTCAACGGTAAGTCAAGATGCGAAATCGTCGCGGGTTGTCCGGCTCGCCTGGAATCATGCGTTGGGCATGCCAGACGGTGTCAAGAACTGGGGACCTTGAAATTCTTCGACCTCGGGAAACAACTTTTCAAGATAGATCAGCAACAACCAGAAGAGTGCCGCGGCGAACGGAATCATGACATAGCCCGCCATATCGTGGCTGAACTTGTGGCCCGCCTCGCTCGAAACCCATTGGTACAGCAATCCGGTGACCACGATCCGCGTCACGTTGGCGATGATCGCCACGGGGAGGACGGCCAACAACACAAACGTTTTTTGCCACCAGCTCCAGCGGGAAAAGAGCAGAAAGGCAAACGCCAGCGGCGAAGATCCCAAAAAAGATACGCATGCCCGAACAGGCCTCTTCCACAAACAGCGTGTGCTCGCCCAGCCGCAATACATTCCCCTCGGCGATGGCCGGTTGACCGAGAAACACCAGGGACGCCGTGCTCAGCTTGGTAGCGATCGATTGCAGCGGAACACTCAACCACCGCTCGGCTGAATACGGGATCGGCACCATGAACCAGAGGAACACGACGGCTGGCAGACTCCACCAGAGAAACTTGCGTCCGAACAACAGGCATACCAGACCGGCGATGGTCACGGGCAACGTCCAGCCATCCAGGGGCACGAGGTAATAGAGGCCAGCCAGGACGCGGGCCAGACTGGCCAGCGCCAGGAGCGCCAACCCCCACAGGCTGGGCCGCAGGTCGTCCCACGGCAGGCGGTCGCGGCGGCTGTAGAGGAAGAACGCAGCAATGGGGATGACGAGATAGCCGTGCGAATAGTCCGGCTGCCGCTCCCACTGGTGCACCATTTCACGCAGAGTAGGCCAATAAGCCCAGAGCGTGACGAGCAGAACCGCCGAGCTGCTGCCCCACATCCAGGCGACCCGGGATCCGGACGTTGGGGCCTCGGCCGCAGCGGCCGAGGCGTGGGGCGGCGCCTTCTGCGACGTGGTCGCCGCTGATTGCGATTTGCGTGGCGATTTTTTGGATTTTGAACGCTTCATGCGAGTGGGTAGGTGGGTTGCGAGACGGACGTTACTACGTGGCGGGGACGACTGCGGATCGGGCCGTTTTCGCTGGAAAGGAGCGGCGTCCGGGAACCGATGCGTTGCTGACGAGCGATTGACACCATTGGTGAGAAACCCGCATGCATTTCTGACTGATTTCTGTCGGAGCAGACTCCGTCCCCGTCATTTGCGCCGCAGCACAAAATCCAACATCAATCACAGGTTTTTGGGACTCTTCGGTCGGCGGCGAGTTCACTTGCCTGGCGTTCAGGCCGTGATGCCGATCGCAAGATGCCAACGTTCCGTGGCCGCCATCTATCCGTAGGGCTCGAGCAAATGCTGCTCAATTTCCAAGGATACTCCACCTAAGAGTTCATTTACAAATATAAAAAGGCGCGTTTTTCCCACGCGTCGAATCACGACTCCGCGCTTATCTTTTAATAACCCCGCTTTGACGCGGACGGACTGTCCCGCCACTAATCGTTCCTCCAGCAATAGGGGTACACCTTTCTCAATCAAGTCGGCCAGGTTGCCCAGTTGTTCGGTAATCGTCGTTTCGTCGACGATCGGGATGGGTCATCACGATCCGGTTGGTTTCGAGTGCCGCGCGACGCTGCTCGACGTCTCGCCTTGAGGAACAAGTAACCAGGAAAGAGTGGCGACTGGGTGATTCGTTCGCGGCCTCGCGTCAGTGCCTTGCACATGGTGACCGGCAAGTAGTGCGGGACCCGCAGTCCAAACAAGTTTTCGGCCAGCTTCTTTTCCTGCCGCGGCTTGGTATGGATCAACCACCACTGGGAGGGATCGTCATCCTCCTGGAGCGGGCGGCTGGGGCTCGAGTTCCCGCGTTGCGGGGAGTGCCAGCAATTGCTGGGGAAACAAATAGGGATTGCGGCTCGCGGGGACTTACTAGTCCCTGCCCCGACGTTGCAGGGGACAGCGGTGCCGACGAACTAGGGGCGCAGGCGAATTAATCACGTGGACTCGGTGTGTAATTGGTCGTCAGTGCGCGGGGACAAATGGCGCAAAAACCGGTAAGGGCTTTCCACGGTTGACTTATCTTTTGTAAAGTCAACACGCCGGTCATGATGCAGACTCATCCGATGCTTTCTCGCGTTGAGTACGCATCGCATCGGCATGGAGAATTTCTTCTTTCATTCAACAGCTCACAGTATGCATGGTTAAGCGCGTTGTCACGTTCGCCTGAGCTAATCGAGTGATTTCGCAGCCAAAGCAATATTGCTCTTCGTAACCACCGCCGAACCGCAGTCGTTGTTCTATTTACGTAAGGTGACGTAGTGCAAATTCTCACTGTTCCGTTGTTTGATGCTTGCGTCAGTCAGACTGGCAAGTGCCTGTATACGCGAACCATGCGATTGTCGAGTGGGGCGGAATCGATCCTGTACGCGCCGGCGTGCAGGAGCGCGCATTGAATCGACTTGGTGGGGGGACAGCTGACGGACCGGTAGCGGTACCGACCGGTTGGGCCAGACGGACAAGCAGCGACGCAATGCCCCTGTTATGCCTCGTGTTTCAAATTCGGGCCCCACCCGCAACCGTCCTTGGTCGCCTCCTTGTCAGGGGAACCGTCGGCGGTCGTCCCGGATGGATTCTCCGCGGCATGATTTGTCCTTCTTGCTGAAAGCTGCTTGCATCGCTGGATTAGTGGGTTCATAATGGGAGAGCCGGTCAGGGGGATTTTAACTCGGCCGTCGAGGCGTTCTTGAAAGCAACGATGTCATGACCTTCCTCCTTCGCGCTTTGCGAGCTTTCTTGGTAACCTTCCTGTTGGATGGTGATGGTCGGTCGTGCTCGTGCCGTGCGTCACTGTGTATGACCTTCCGTCGGTGCAGGCCAGCTCTGGCCGCCGAGGCCCCGCAATTCCGTCTGGACGCAACGTTTCCGGTATATGGCAGCGGCGAATCTTCCTTCGCAAGACGTTCCCCTGGATTGCGACCGTGATGGCGATCCGCGTTGCTCGCCGCCACCGACGCGGCTCCAAGCGGCACCAGTTCCTCTGGGAACTCGACGACGCAGGTGGCATGGGGGGGACGACGATTTCTGCCATTAGTAGCTCTCCTCGGAGCTTCGGTTTCCGACCTGATCTGTCTGGCTGGGTTTCTGTGCCAAGTCCGTTCTCTCTCCCGACGCGACCTGGGACTGATCTCTTGCGACCTCGAGAAGCCGCTTAACTTTATCGGCTTGGAACAGCTACCCGATCTCTGCGTGCGCAAAAGGTGCCGCAACATGGTTTGGATCGTCGGTATCTTCGAGAGTCTTGCTTCAAAAGGTAACTTCACCATGATTAATGCATCCTTGATTCGTTTCCACGCTTCCAGCGTCTCTTTATCGCAGTTGTCGCTGCGTCGGCCTATCGTCTGGCGAGTCCCGCAGCCAGCGGGGCGCTGGTCAAACACGGGTGACCTCATCAACGTCACCGACGGACCGGGTAACGGACCGGCTGGCTCGTTCAAGATCGAAAACGTAACCCAAAATCCGGGTGACTGATCTGTTTCGCACATTCTGTATCGAGACGAATGAGTTTCTCAATACAAATGGTGGACAGAATTACTACGCCACGATTGAAGACCGCGCGATCTTCGGTGGTGTGGGTGTTGCCGACATTGGCGGAGCAGGATCAGCCGGTGTGCTTAACCAGTTCGATCCTCTTTCCCCATTGACCGCCTGGTTGTACAGCAATGCCATCGCTGGTACGTTGTCTAACTACAGCGTCAGTAGCAACTCGGATAACGATGCCCTCCAAACCGCGATCTGGTACTCAGAGGACGAGGGCTCGCTTCCTGCTACTGGTCTTGCCAAGGACTATTACGATGCGGCCGTGGCAGCAATGCCAACAAGCATCGGCGCGGTTCGTGTCATGAACCTTTGGAGCAAATGCGAATTCGGCATACACACAAGACGGTAAAGTGCAGAGCCTGCTCGTCATCGTTCCCGAAGCCAGCACGATCGCCATCTGGTCGGTGCTTAGCCTGTGCGGTTTGGCCATATACCGGCGACGCGTGAGAAAATAAGGGCGGTGAAGAAACGGCCTAAAGGATATTCGGCTTTTAAAACATTAGAAGCAATCAACGCGAAGGAAATGCAATGAAACTCTTCACTCGCCTGTCGGTACTTAGCGGACTGTTTCTCGCACCGGCACTGGCACAGGCGTCTTTGACGATTGTGTCCGGTGCCGGCGGCGTGCCGGCCGCCAATGTCAACTACCTGGATTTCCGCAGCATCTCGCTCGGAAGCGGAATGGGAATGTTGGCTGGTAATACCTCGGATTCTGCGGACCCTCTGGGGACCACGATGGTCAACATGACGGCGGGCGCCCGCATCATGCGGAACTTTCGGCCGACCGTGGGTGATTTTTCTTTTGACGGCCCGGATTCGACTTCGAACGGAGACGGCAGTTCCCTGCCGCGTTACGTTCGCACGGGAGCCAGAGTTGGTTCCCAGGCAGAGTTCGTGTTCGACGAAGGACAACGCTATCTGGGGTTGCTATGGGGCTCGGTCGACGCGGGCAATACGCTGACGTTTTACTTCACCGACAACACGAGCCAGACCGTCTCCGGGTCGCAGATCAACGTGGACTCGACCGGTCGTCGAGGTATGGCCGGTGCGTTTTACGTGAACGTGACTTCGGACAAATCTTTCGATCGAGTTGTCGCGAGCACCTCGGACGCGGCGTTCGAGTTTAGTAATCTTGCTTTCTCGACGTCCGCGATTGTCGTGCCCGAAGCAAGCACGATGGCCATCTGGGGTCTGAGGCTTGGGCTGCATTGGCGGACTGTTTTGGCTCCGCCATCGTCGCGGCTAACGGCTGGCGATCATCGAAGCTGATCGATGGTGCGATGGAATCCGTTCCACCGCACCCTTTTTTTTGAAACGCGTGGTCACCCGCCAGCCCAGGAAGGTGGGAAACACAGAGGAAGGAAGGGAGCAGAGAGACTCCGTGTCCTCGGTGCCTCGGTGTTTCAATAACCCGCTCCGCGAGCCACCCCAGCACGTTCGGTTATCGCGTGTGAGCGTCAGTACCGGAATTGCTGCCGCCGCGAGATCACCGGCGCCGGGTAATACCCGGTCGTATCCTGAAACCGCTGCTGATTCCCCGGCACGAAGAACCAGCTGGTGGAACCGGTCGCGGAAGGCGGGATCAATCCCCGCTGGACATCATTCTGCAGCCGCTGGATTTCTCGCCGGTCGGTCTGCAAGACCCCCTGCTGTTCCAAGTTCAATTGCTGTTGCCGCTCGATCGGGCGTACGAGCGCAAAGTAATTGGGTAGCCCCCCGAAATTGCGGCGGGTGAGATTCAGATACGGGCTGAGCGTCGGTCGGCTGGGTTGGTAACTGGGGATCTGCCCGTCGACCTCTCGGCGCTGCGAGGCACAATCCCGCCAGCAGGAGCGTCGCGCTGATCCAATATCGGGGCTGCGATGCAATGGTCATCATGTGCGTCTCCTGGTCCGCGGTTATCCCAGACTTCCATCACCGACGATCTCGGTCAATAGTGGCCCGGCGGTGCGAAAAAAGTGCTCCGCACCACCTCTTTAAACGTTTTTCGACCTCTCCGGGGGTTGGTCCTCAAGGATTTGGCGGAGTTTTCCGATTAACCTTCTGTATCGAAAATCCGCATCGTAGGGCCTACGCTCCATTGTACGCCCCTCGATGGGTGCGCATAGCGCTTTTGGTTTTATCCCGGGGGGGATGTTGTGGACGACACGTATGAACTGACGCTCTCGGTGCGTAATCGGCGGTTCCGCCGCTGGCTGTTGCTGCTGTGTCTGGTGGCGGCGAATGGCGGCTGCCGGACGATCCATCCGGGCCACGTGCCCCAGGATCATCTGGCCCATGTGCCGGATGTCGTGCCACGAGAGCAGTCCAAGGTCACACTGCCCGATTACCTGATCGAGCCACCCGACATTCTCAAAATCGACGCCGTCAACCTGGTGCCGAAGTCGCCCTATCGACTGAAGGCCTTCGACGTGCTGGCGATTTATTGCACGGGCGTGGACGACGAGGAAAACATTACCGGCGAGTACACGCTCCAGACGGACGGCGTGATTCCCTTGGGGCACTCCTACGGCGCGGTACCGGCATTCGGAATGACGCGAGAAGAGGTCGAAGCCGAGATCCTGGATCGCCTCAAGGCCCGCCATCAGGACCCCAAAGTCTGGGTCACCTTAAGCTCCATCGGCTCGCAGCAACAGATCACCGGCGAACATCTGGTTGCGCCGGACGGCAAGGTCAACTTGGGCAGTTATGGCCGGGTTCGCGTCGTGGGCATGTCGATCGAAGAAGCCCGCAAGGCGGTGGAAACGCACCTGTCGCAGCATCTCGAGAATCCGGAAATCTCCCTGGATGTGCTCGGGTACAACAGCAAGGTTTACTATGTCATTACCCAAGGCGCGGGCCTGGGGGATCAAGTCTATATCCTGCCGGCGCGGGGCAATGAAACGGTGCTCGACGCGATCGGCCAGATTCAGGGACTGCAAGGTACGTCGTCCACGCGGATGTGGCTGGCCCGTCCCGGCTATAACGAAGCCGGGGGCGACCAAATCCTGCCCGTCGATTGGCTGGCCGTGACCCAATGCGGCGACATTGCCACGAATTACCAGGTGATGCCGGGCGACCGCCTGTACGTCTCGGAGGACAAGATGATCGCGTTCGACACGGCACTAGCCAAATTCATTGCCCCGGTCGAGCGGATCCTCGGTGTGACGTTGCTCGGTACCGATACGGCACAACGCATCAAGTTCTTTAATCGGCCAATCGGGTTAGGGTTCGGTGGTGGAGGAATTACACCTTAGCCAACCACTGGCATCCGTCGTCACACCAACGCGACGGCAGCGAAGGCTGGCTGGCGTTGGTACGAACGAGCGACCGGAGTTGGCCTGCGTTCAACTTTACTACAAGGGGGAGTAGGCCGATTGGGGCCTGCGAAATGCTACCATGCTCGCAATCCGTTATGTCTGCGTCGCGCTGTGCCTGGGAACGCTGGCCGGCTGCCATTCTGCCTACCCGGGGCGGAGATCCGCGCAACAATGTTGCCCGGAGGATCTGCATGGAAAAGCCGCCTGGTGGTGCGGTCACGACGCGCAGTTCCTGCAACCTTGCGGGCCCTCGGCGGAATACTTTGGCTACAAACCCACCTGTTGGGGCGTCTGGCCCACCTCCGCCGAGGAATGGCGAGACAACCAGTGCGGAATGGTCGACGGCGAGTGCGAGGAAGTGTGGCTGCTCGACGACCGGGCCATCGATCGAGGTTCGCTTGAGCCGCTGCCGATGCCGTCCGGGGCGACTTCGGGGTGGATGCACATCTCTGAGGGTCGCGACTGTGCCGTGCGGCTCGTCAGAGGATCCGATCGCCGGTCAGCCAGGGCCCGCGAACACGCCGCCACCGGTCCTGGACAGCGAACCCCGGTCTTTGGCACCGCCTCTCGTCGCGAGCCGGCCCCAGCCCCAGGATGCCCCGCCCACGGTCGAGCAGGCTGCCGAATTGCCGGTCGAAGCCGACGTTCCCGCCGACGATGGCTCGCCCCTGATTCTGCGGATGAGTCACACGGTCGTCACTGATCATTGTTTCCCCACGGACTCCGACACTACCCTGACGACGGCGGATACCCATCGGACTCCCACGTTTCCTCCGACGCCGGACTGGGAGGCCGGACCAACGCCGTCGGCCCCACTTTCCATTTCCCAGGAACCGTGGGCCGAAGCGGGTAACGAGTGGATGGACGCGGAATCGAGCTTTCACGTCATCTACAGGGATTAGGCGGCCTCCACGCCCTTGTCCGCATTTTCACAAGCTGCTGGGATCCAAGCCGCTCGTGGCTACGTAGCTGCGATTGCGGCAGGCAAGAGCACCAAGCTGACGATGACGCGATCACCCTCCTCGTTAGACCGTGAGCCGCAGGCGTACGTGTTTGCTGGCGTCATGCGTGCGGCCGCCGTTGTGAGTGCGCTCGCGTACGCCTGCGGCTAACGGTTAAACGAGTTTTGGCGCGTGGCACGCCTGCCGCCACCCACGTCGCCTGTCTTGCGTCGCCCCCTCACTGCCTGCCTAAATCCACGACTTCTGGCGGCTCAACCACGACAATGCGCTATCCAGCCGCACGTTGATCCAGTTCGCACGCGGATCGCGGACCGGTCGCGCCACAGCAAAATCCTGCGAGAAATGCGTGCGAGAAATGACGGCCATCCGAGCGGCGCCTTTTTCAGGTACACTGGTACGATTCCGGGGGAGCGGACGAGCGAATGGGCGGTGATCCGGTGACGTGAGCGAGGCGTGACGTTGAGAACTTTATTAGTCACCGGCTGTGCGGGTTTTATCGCGTCCAAGGTCTGCGAGCAGCTGCTGGAAGCTGGCGACCGCGTGGTCGGTGTCGACAACTTGAACGACTACTATGATGTGTCGCTGAAACAGCACCGACTGGAACAGCTGCGGCGATTCCCGAACTTCATCTTCGCCCAACTCGACATCGAAGACCGCACCGCCGTGGCGCAGTTGTTCGAGCAAAACTCCTTCTCGGCGGTCTTGAATCTCGCGGCGCGAGCGGGCGTCCGTTACAGCATGGAGAATCCGTTCGTCTACATGACGACGAACGCGATGGGCAGTCTGAACTTGATGGAGGCCATGCGGCAGCGGGGCGTGTCCAAGTACGTCCTGGCCTCCACCTCGTCACTGTACGCGGGGCAGCCGATGCCGTTTGACGAAGACCTTCCGGTAAATACCCCCTTGTCACCTTACGCCGCGTCGAAGAAGGCGGCCGAGTTGATGGCTCATTCCTATCATCATCTGTACGGCCTGGACGTCACGATCGTCCGCTACTTTACCGTTTACGGACCGGCCGGCCGGCCGGACATGTGCATCTTTCGTTTCATCCAATGGATCGATCAAGGCCAGCCGATCGAGCTGTTCGGCGACGGCAACCAGTCTCGCGATTTCACCTTTGTCGACGACATCGCCCGTGGGACCATCGCCGCCACTCGGCCCATCGGGTACGAAATCGTCAACCTGGGTGGCGGAAAGCAGCCCGTCACGCTCAACTACATTATTGGCGAGCTCGAAGAACGCCTGGGCCGTAAGGCAACGCTGGAGCACAAACCATTTCACGTGGCGGATATCGTGTCGACTTGGGCCAGCATCAATAAGGCCAAGCGGCTGCTCGACTGGGAGCCGCGCGTTTCGGTGGCCGAAGGATTGGACCATTGTGTCCGCTGGTATCGCGAACACCTGCCGTGGTCCGCTTCGATTCGATTGTAATGAGGTAGCCGTTGGACGGAAAAAGGAGAAAAAGGGGTCAGGTCCCAAAAGCCGGAACGGCCCTTCGGGACAGAAAAGACAGAAAAAGGGGTCAGGTCCCAAAAGCCGGAACGGCCCTTCGGGTGCTGCGCACTTTTGGGACCTGACCCCTTTTTCTGTCTCTGTTACCAAGCGCGAGCCATTGAAATCCATTCAGGGGAGAGTTTTTTATGTCTGTCACGTCCGCCGGGCCCGCCGCCGTTTTGCGGGACAAGCTGCAATCCAAGTCCGCCGTGGTTGGCGTGATCGGGCTGGGATACGTGGGCTTGCCGCTGATCGACGCCTTTCAACAAGCGGGCTTTCGCACGATGGGTTTCGACGTCGATGCGGGCAAGGTTGACAAGCTGAATCGGGGAGAGAGCTACATCTCACACATCCCCTCGCCAAAAGTCCGAGAATGGCTGGTCGATGAGAAGTTGGTTGCCACCAGTGACATGTCCCGGATGAGCGAAGCCGATGCGTTGCTGATCTGCGTACCGACGCCCTTATCGGACAGCCGCGATCCCGACCTGCAGTATGTGGCGAGTACCACCGAGTGCATTGCCCGTTCCTTGCGACCTGGCCAATTGGTCATCCTGGAGAGCACGACCTACCCCGGCACGACCCGCGATGTGATGCTGCCTATCCTGGCCGCATCAGGATTGCAGGCCGGGAAGGATTACTTCCTGGCGTACAGCCCCGAGCGCGAGGACCCGGGGAATCCGGATTTTTCGACCAGCCGCATTCCGAAGGTGATTGGAGGCTATGATGACGATTCGCTGCAGCTGGCCGATCTGCTCTATTCCGGAGCCGTGGCGGAAACGGTGCCGGTATCGTCCCTGGAAGTGGCGGAAGCCTGCAAGATTCTGGAAAACACCTATCGCAGCGTCAACATCGCGATGGTCAATGAACTGAAGCTGCTATTTCAGAAGATTGGGATCGACGTGTGGGAAGTCATCGATGCCGCCAAGACCAAGCCGTTCGGGTTTCAGGCATTCTATCCCGGACCGGGGCTGGGCGGACACTGTATTCCGATCGATCCGTTTTACCTCAGCTGGGTGGCGCGCAAGCACGAGATGCCGACCAAATTTATCGAGCTGGCGGGCGAGATCAATACGAGCATGCCGCATTACGTCGTGGCGCGTGTGGGTGAGGCGCTGAACAATTCGGGCAAGCCGATCCGGGGCAGTCGCATCGGGATTTTGGGGCTGGCCTACAAGAAGGATGTGGATGATCCGCGCGAGAGTCCCTCGTTCAAGCTGATGGAGTTGCTGCAGGAGCGGGGTGCGGTGCTCAGCTATTCCGATCCACATATCCCTGTGTTGCCCAGCATGAGGCACTATCAGGCCCCGCGTTTGGCAAGCGAGGATTTGACGGCCGATTACCTGGCGTCGTTGGATTGTGCCTTGATCGCCACCGATCATAGTGCGTTTGATTATGAAGCCATCGTGCGGCACTCGGCGCTGGTCGTGGATACGAGGAACGCGACCAAGCACGTGCGGAGCGGGCGAAACAAAATCTTCAAGGCCTAGGAGATGTCGTACGTGGATAGGCTTCCAGCCTGTCAAGACTGCCTCTCAATGCTCGTCGCTTCTCACTTGCCCAAAGGACGGATTGGTGCGGCGTCACGTGTCCGACGGAGGGGTGGTGAAGACGGTAGCTGTAACTTCCAGCCGCAGTCGACTGGGGCAAGATGCCCCAGCCACGGTGAACGACCCTAACCATGGAAACTCGACAACGCTCAAGGAGCCAAATCCGCGGATACGCCCCCCTTCGCCGCCGAGACGGCGACGCTACACATCCGTAGCGTAGCCGTCCCGGCTGCGTCGTCCGTAGCGTAGCCGTCCCGGCTGCGAAGGGCCCGGGGAAACGCTCGACACCTCACTTCGCCAAAGGAAGATTGCGGCGTCACGGATACGACCTAAGGATAGCGAAGCCCGTGGCGGTAACTTCCAGCCGCAGTCGACTGGGGCAAGATGCCCCAGCCACGGTGAACGACCCTAACCATGGAAACTCGACAACGCTCAAGGAGCCAAATCCGCGGATACGCCCCCCTTCGCCGCCGAGACGGCGACGCTACACATCCGTAGCGTAGCCGTCCCGGCTGCGTCGTCCGTAGCGTAGCCGTCCCGGCTGCGTCGTCCGTAGCGTAGCCGTCCCGGCTGCGAAGGGCCCGGGGAAACGCTCGACACCTCACTTCGCCAAAGGAAGATTGCGGCGTCACGGATACGACCTAAGGATAGCGAAGCCCGTGGCGGTAACTTCCAGCCGCGGTCGACTGGGGCAAGATGCCCCAGCCACGATGAGCGACCCTAACCATGGAAACTCGACAACGCTCAAGGAGCCAAATCCGCGGATACGCCCCCTTCGCCGCCGAGACGGCGACGCTACACATCCGTAGCGTAGCCGTCCCGGCTGCGTCGTCCGTAGCGTAGCCGTCCCGGCTGCGAAGGGCCCGGGGAAACGCTCGACACCTCACTTCGCCAAAGGATGATTGTGGCGTCACGGATACGACCTAAGGATAGCGAAGCCCGTGGCTGTGGCTTCCAGCCGCAGTCGAAAATGGCTACCCACCCCTGGCGGTAACTTCCAGCCGCAGTTGACTGGGGCAAGATGCCCCAGCCACATTGAAACTACAAGAAACACGGGAAGCCTATCCCACGAATAGCCGCCGGGACGGCGAGGCTACACACCCGACTCGCTCGGCACGACCCCGTTGTGATAGACGTCCTGCACGTCATCGCAATCGTTGAGCATGTTGATGAACTTTTCGAACATTGGCACGTCGGCGGCACTGATTACCGTGGTCGCCTGAGGCAGGAAAGTGATTTCGGCCGCCTCCAGTTCGATCCCGGGAAACGCCGCGAGCAGGGCCGATTTGGCCTTAAAAAATTCCGCGGCTGGCGCGAAGAGCGTCACGTGGCCATCCTTCGATTCGACATCATCCACATCGACATCGGCGGCCAGCATGGCCTCGAGCACCTGCTCTTCGTCGTCTGATTTGAATGACAGGACCGCCAGGTGATCAAACAAGTGCGCCACCGAGCCGGCAGGCCCCAGCTTCGAGCCCGTCTTGGTGAAACAATTTCGGACATCCGTGATCGTCCGGTTGTTATTATCGGTCAGGCAATCGACGATGACGGAACAGCCGCTGGGACCGAACCCTTCGTAGCGTGCCGCGACAAAGTCTTCACCGCCAACGCCACTTGCTTTTTCGATCGCCTTCTCAATCACGTGGCTGGGCACCTGATCGCGCTTCGCCTTTTCGATCAAATTGCGGAGGTTCGGATTGGCCTCGGGATCCGCCACTCCATTCTTGGCCGCCATATACAGTTGCTTGCCATACTTGGAATACAATTTGGATTTCTGACCGGCCGTCTTGAAGATGGACGCCTTGCGATTTTCAAAACTTCTGCCCATGTCGATCGTCTCTTCACATATGGGGGATACCGTCTGTTCGCCGCTCATTATGCCTCAAAAGCGGGCGGTTCGTCAGCCGCCTCGCAGGGCACCGCGGAGCGGCCAGCGAGCCAGGGAAAACTGCGGCTTCACGTGCCTGACCGAGTCCTACTGGCGAACCATGGGCGGATATTCCGCAGCCAGAGCAGTCCCAGCAGGGCACCTACCAGATCGGCATACAAATCCAGGCTGGTATTCACGTAACCACCCACCCCGGATGCGGGGACACTGGTATCCACAATGAACTCGACGATCTCATTCAGTGCCCCGAACCCCAGTCCCCCCATCACCAGCACCAACCCTTTTGCGAAGGTCAGGCGCGCATCGCGCCAGTGCGGCGCGAGCAAGTCCGCACACAGGAGCGTGCAAGTGCCGAATCCGACGATATGCACCAGCTGGTCATAGCGAAAGACTGGCAATCGGTCGGATACGGTCCACAGCATCACGTCGTACAGTCGTCCGTCGCCGACCACGATGCCCCCGCCGGCCAGGTGCAACGCCGCCCACAGGACCAGCCCGGTCAAGGTATCCCGCCGGTAGTCCACGCGTGTCCGGGTGGCGGCGACCAGGCCCAGGGCGAACAGGATGACGCCGACGTAGATCAGAAACTCGTAGTTTGCCCGCAGCGCAAACACGGCGCCAAACCCGAAAACGAGGAGCAGCAGCAAGACGAGCAGATTGCGTTCCGAGCCGTTCAAGGTGTTGTGCATGATTTCCTGGTTGCTCAAAGGACGTCGATCGCGATGCCACGGCCAAAGTCTGGCGACCTCAGCTACCCGCCCCGCACCATCGCCGCCACCACGAAAAT
Source organism: uncultured Planctomycetaceae bacterium (assembly GCA_963700865.1). Lineage (GTDB taxonomy): Bacteria > Planctomycetota > Planctomycetia > Pirellulales > Pirellulaceae > CAVOGJ01. The sequence continues at coordinate 26,817 of CAVOZC010000005.1, forward strand.
CTAAAACACAGAGGCACCGAGACCGCGGAGTCGCTCTGTTCTCTCTGTTCTTCTGTGTTTCTACCCCGTCTTCCACCCCGCACCATCGGCGCCACCACGGAAATCTAAAACACCGAGGCACAGAGACCACGGAGTCGCTCTGTTCCCTCTGTGCCTCGGTGTTTCTACCCTGTCCCCGCTACCCGCTCCCCCACCAAGATGCGGGTCCGCCGGGGCCACGTCGTATCGAAAGTCATTCGCGGCCGGGACGGCCACGCTACTTTGTCGCGGCCGGCACAGCCACGGGCGTCGCGTGCCAGATCTCCTCACAATATTCACGGATCGTGCGATCCGAGGAGAAACGGCCCAGTCGAGCCACATTGACGATCGACATCCGCGTCCATGTCTCCTTATCCGCAAACACCTGTCCCACCCGGTCTTGGCAATCGACGTACGAGCGAAAATCGGCAAACAACATATACGGGTCCGACTGAAGTAGCGATTCGACAAGGGGACGGAATAGCTCGCGATCTCCGCCGGAGAACTCTCCGGATTGAATCCGATTCATCGCCGAGGCCAATTCTCGATCGCGATCGTAGTAAGCGGCGGGAGAATAGCCGCTGGCCCGCAATTCGCGAAGCTGCTCCACGGTGTGCCCGAAGAGAAAGAAATTCTCCGCACCGACGGCCTCTCGGATCTCGATGTTGGCTCCGTCCAGACGTGCCGATGGTCAGCGCACCGTTCAATCCGAACTTCATGTTTCCGGTGCCGGATGCCTCCTTGCCCGCCATGGATATCTGCTCGGAGAGATCCGCCGCCGGATAAACGCGTTCGCCCAGCGAGACGCAAAAATTCACCAGAAACACGACTTTCAGGCGTCCCCGGACGTCGGCATCATGATTCACCACCTCGGCCACGGCATTGATCAGTTTGATAATCCGTTTCGCCATCGCGTAACCGGGCGCCGCCTTGCCGCCAAAGATAAACGTCCGCGGCTGCAGCTCAAGCTGCGGATTCGCCTTGATGCGATCGTACAGCGTGATGATATACAGCACCATCAGCAGCTGTCGTTTGTACTCGTGAATCCGCTTGACTTGAACGTCAAACAGCGAGTCACTATCGACGTCGATGCCATGTTTCTGTTGGATATAATCCGCCAGCATTCGTTTGTTATCGTCCTTGAATATCCGCCATGTCTCGCGAAACTCCTCGTCGTCGACGTGAGATTCGAGCTGCCGCAGCTGTTCCAGATCGCGCAACCAGGCCTTACCAATCTTTTCGGTGATCAGGTACGTCAGCTTGGGATTGCAGAGCATCATCCATCGTCGCGGCGTGACGCCATTGGTCTTGTTGCTGAACCGCTCTGGCCACAGCTCGTAAAAGTCACGCAGCAAATCGTGCTTGACCAGCTCCGTATGGAGTGCGGCCACGCCGTTGACCGCATGGCTGCCCACGACGGCCAGGTGAGCCATGCGGACCTTCTTCTCGGCCCCCTCTTCAATGATCGACATGCGGGCCAGTCGGTCTGGGTCATCCGGGTAGCGGAGTGCGATCTTGTCGAGAAAACGTTGATTGATCTCGTAGATGATCTCCAGGTGCCGGGGCAGTATCTTGCCGAAGAGACTCACGGGCCAGCGCTCGAGTGCCTCGGCCAGCAGGGTATGGTTGGTAAATCCGCAGGTCTTCTGAGTGACTTCCCAGGCCTTGTCCCAGTCCAAGTCATGCTGATCGACCAGCAATCGCATCAGCTCCGCCACCGCCACGGCGGGATGCGTATCATTCAATTGCACGGCGGCGTGCAAATGCAAGTCGGCGAGGTCATCGCGGTTTAACAAGTAGGTGCGGATGATATCCTGCAGGGAACAGGAAACGAAGAAGTACTGCTGTCGCAACCGCAGCTCTTTTCCCTGGGGCGTATTGTCGTTGGGATAAAGCACTTTGGAGATATTTTCCGAGAAGGTCTTTTCAGCGACGGCTCGCGCATAGTCGCCGGCGTCGAACACGCTGAGTTCAAAATCCTTCGTCGAAGTGGCACTCCACAGTCGCAGCGTGTTGACATTGTGCGTGCCGAACCCAGGCACCATGGTGTCGTAGGGAGTCCCGATGATGCGGCGGGCGGGTAGCCACCGCACGCGATAACGACCGGCGGCGTCCAAATACGATTCGGTGCGGCCGCCAAACGTGACCTCGACACACTGCCGCGGGCGATGGATTTCCCAAGGGTTACCGAACTGCAGCCATTTGTCCGGGTGCTCCACCTGCCAGCCATTTTCCAACCGCTGTTCAAAAATGCCGAACTCGTAGCGAATGCCGTAGCCAATCGCCGGGATATTCAGCGTCGCCAGCGAATCGAGAAAGCAAGCCGCCAGGCGACCAAGCCCCCCGTTTCCCAAGCCCGGTTCCGGTTCGACTTCGAGAATGTCGTAAAGATTCAGCCCCATTTCCTGCAAGGCCTGGTGGACCGCGGACCAGCAACCGGCGTTGAGCAAATTGCTGCCGAGTTGTCGGCCCATGAGAAATTCGGCCGACAGGTAACAGACAAATTTCGCGTCCGCCTGAAAATAGGTTTCGACGGAGCGAATCCAGCGGCGCACCAGTCGGTCGCGTACCGTGTAAGAGAGCGCCATATAATAATCATGCAGCGTGGCGTTCCAGTCGCCGACACCTTGCACACAAGCGAGGTTGTCCATAAAGGCCCGCTTGAAGGCCGGGACACTCATGCCCGTGCGGTCGTCCTCGACAACCACCCGGGGAGGCACCGGATGCGGCATGCCGGCCGCTTCGCGAATGCGTTGCTCTTCCAATTTCTGGCGGTAGGCCGCCCGCTGCGCTGAGGTGACTTGCATCGAGAGACTCCGAGCTCTAAAGGCCAAAACCGTGCCGGGATGACACCCCCGATTGTAGCCACAACCGAGCCGCGAAAAATCTGCCCCGCTCCGATTCGCGGCCGCGACCGGCTCTGCTGGCACTCCCACCGGGACATTTTCACTCGGGTATCGAGCGGCGGGGGCAATTGCCACGGCAAAAGTCCAGATCCGACCACACTGGCCGCTTTGCCCTTGCCACGAAAACCCCATTTCCGCGAGAACCCGGCCCTTCTCTGCCCATCGCCCGTCCTCACCAGGAGCAAGTCCGGTGACCTATTTGGCCATTTACGTCTTCTGGGGACTGGCAACATTCTCCGCCTATCATCTCGTCTGGACGTTGGTGCTCGCGCGGCTGGTGCGGCAGCCTGGGAACCCACCGGCGGGTTCAGCCAAAACAGCGGTCTTGTTGACGCTGCGGGGCGCCGACCCGGTCTTGCCCAGCACGGTGGAATGCCTGCTCAATCAAAACTATCCCAACTATGAACTCTTCATCGCCGTCGATTCCTGGAACGATCCGGCATGGCAGGCGATCCACGACATTATTGAGCGGGAGCAACGGCGAAAGGTACACGTCTGTGAACTCACGCGGCGATTGAAAACGTGCAGTTTGAAATGTAGCGCCTTGATCCAAATGATCGACCAACTGGATGACACGTTTTCCTGCGTCGCACTGGCCGATGCTGATCTGGAACCGCATCCCGATTGGCTGGCAACGCTGGTGGCACCTTTCGACGATCCGTCCGTCGGGGTGACGAGTGGCTATCGTTGGTTTACCCCACCGCAAGGGCATTTAGCATCACTCGTTCGCCATCTGTGGAACGCAGCGACCGTCATCCCCATGATCGTCTGCAGGATTCCCTGGGGAGGCTGCATGGCGTTTCGTGCCAGTCCCGATTTGCGGCGTCGCATCGTCGAAAAATGGTCACGCTCCGCCGTCGACGACGTCATCCTCCGCGAAGTCACCAGGATGGCGGGACTGCGCGTGCGTCCGCTGCCGCACTTGATGATGCCGATTCGGGAAGAGTGCGATATGGCCTTCGTCCATCAATTCGTGGCACGTCAGCTGTTATGGGTGTTTACGTATGTGCGACGAGCCGCCACCTTCATCATCGTGTACTCGCTGCTGCTGCTGGCGCTGACACTCGCGGGAGCCGGAACCTTCGTCGTTGCCCTGGCGCGTGGCGAGTCGTCGGCAGCTGGCTGGGCCGCTGCCGGGCTGGCGCTATTCTGGTCAGTGCTGGTCGGCCTGCTGGTCCTCAGCGAAACGGCGGTCCGTAGCTCGTGCCGATCGCGGGGGGTTTCCATCCCTGCCTTCCCGCGGAGGGCGATGCTCCGCGTCCCCGCAGCGATGCTGCTGGCCGGTTACTCGCACACCCGAGGCGTCGTCGTCGCCCAATTCGCGCCAGCGTCGATTGGCGAGGCGTACGCTACGATATTCGCGGACCTTGGAATATCCGCATGATCGAAGACCTGCCGTTTCCAGCCGATGCGGCGAAGTCGTTGGCGAGCACATCGATCTAGATTAAAAACACAGAGGTCCGGAGAACACCGGGATCCTCTGCTTCCTCGGTGCCCCTGTGCTTTCGACGGTCTCCCACCCCGGTGCCGCCCGCACATCGCGCATCTTCCTTTTCCCCGTCAGCGGCCCTTTTTTGGTTTGAAACACAGAGGTCCGGTGAACACCGGGATCCTCTGCTTCCTCGGTGCCTCTGTGTTTTCGACGGTCACCCGCCCCGGTGCCGCCCGCACATCGCGCATCTTCCTTTTCCCCGTCAGCGGCCCTTTTTTGGTTTGAAACACAGAGGTCCGGTGAACACCGGGATCCTCTGCTTCCTCGGTGCCCCTGTGTTTTCGACGGTCACCCGCCCCGGTGCCGCCCGCACATCGCGCATCTTTCTTTTCCCCGTCAGCGGCCCTTTTTTGGTTTGAAACACAGAGGTCCGGTGAACACCGGGATCCTCTGCTTCCTCGGTGCCTCTGTGTTTTCGACGGTCACCCGCCCCGGTGCCGCCCGCACATCGCGCATCTTCCTTTTCCCCGTCAGCGGCCCTTTTTTGGTTTGAAACACAGAGGTCCGGTGAACACCGGGATCCTCTGCTTCCTCGGTGCCCCTGTGTTTTCGACGGTCTCCCGCCCCCGTCCGCCCGCACATCGCGCATCTTCCTTTTCCCCGTCAGCGGCCCTTGTTTGGTTTGAAACACAGAGGTCCGGTGAACACCGGGATCCTCTGCTTCCTCGGTGCCTCTGTGTTTTCGACGGTCACCCGCCCCGGTGCCGCCCGCACATCGCGCATCTTCCTTTTCCCCGTCGGCGGCCCTTGTTTGGTTTGAAACACAGAGGTCCGGAGAACACCGGGATCCTCTGCTTCCTCGGTGCCCCTGTGTTTTCGACGGTCTCCCACCCCGGTGCCGCCCGCACATCGCGCACTTCTTTTTCCCCGTCAGCGGCTCTTTTTTGGTTTGAAACACAGAGGTGCGGAGAACACCGGGATCCTCTGCTTCCTCAATGCCCCTGTGCTTTCGACGGTCTCCCACCCCGGTGCCGCCCGCACATCGCGCATCTTCCTTTTCGCCGTCGGCGGCCCTTTTTTGGTTTGAAACACAGAGGTGCGGAGAACACCGGGATCCTCTGCTTCCTCGGTGCCCCTGTGTTTTCGACGGCCTCCCGCCCCGGTGCCGCCCGCACATCGCGCATCTTCCTTTTCCCCGTCAGCGGCCCTTGTTTGGTTTGAAACACAGAGGTCCGGAGAACACCGGGATCCTCTGCTTCCTCGGTGCCCCTGTGTTTTCGACGGTCACCCGCCCCGGTGCCGACCGCACATCGCGCATCTTCCTTTTCCCCGTCAGCGGCCCTTGTTTGGTTTGAAACACAGAGGTCCGGAGAACACCGGGATCCTCTGCTTCCTCGGTGCCTCTGTGTTTTCGACGGTCACCCGCCCCGGTGCCGCCCGCACATCGCGCATCTTCCTTTTCCCCGTCGGCGGCCCTTTTTTGGTTTGAAACACAGAGGTCCGGTGAACACCGGGATCCTCTGCTTCCTCGGTGCCCCTGTGTTTTCGACGGCCTCCCGCCCCGGTGCCGCCCGCACATCGCGCATCTTCCTTTTCCCCGTCGGCGGCCCTTTTTTGGTTTGAAACACAGAGGTCCGGTGAACACCGGGATCCTCTGCTTCCTCGGTGCCTCTGTGTTTTCGACGGTCACCCGCCCCGGTGCCGCCCGCACATCGCGCATCTTCCTTTTCCCCGTCAGCGGCCCTTTTTTGGTTTGAAACACAGAGGTGCGGTGAACACCGGGATCCTCTGCTTCCTCGGTGCCTCTGTGTTTTCGACGGTCACCCGCCCCGGTGCCGCCCGCACATCGCGCATCTTCCTTTTCCCCGTCAGCGGCCCTTTTTTGGTTTGAAACACAGAGGTGCGGAGAACACCGGGATCCTCTGCTTCCTCGGTGCCCCTGTGTTTTCGACGGTCTCCCGCCCCGGTGCCGCCCGCACATCGCGCATCTTCCTTTTCCCCGTCGGCGGCCCTTTTTTGGTTTGAAACACAGAGGTCCGGTGAACACCGGGATCCTCTGCTTCCTCGGTGCCTCTGTGTTTTCGACGGCCTCCCGCCCCGGTGCCGAGTGCCAGCAGAATTTATTTTTGCCATTTTTTTCTCATTTACAATGACTTTGTCAGCGTCTTGCCATTTTTATGGCTAGGACACGGGTGCCGATGATTGATTTCGTCGCCATCATCGGGTATACAGTGCGCCGCCAGCGGAGCGACTATCCGTCGTCACTGATCATTGCCACATAGGAGGTGATGCCATGACACGAGCGCGGCGCCACGAGCTGTCCACGGCAAGGAGATGGACTCGACAACGGAGCAGAAAGCGACGACGGTCCCGTCGCGGGCAGCGAAAGAGCAAGGGAAGCTTCGAAGCCCTTGAACGACGAGAGCTACTCTCGGTCAACGACCTCGATGGCACGATCTTTTCCGCGACCTGGATGGGCGCGGCCACACTCGAACCGGAAGTCGTCACAGGCACGATCGGATCGGACGACGGAGTCGCATCGTTCGATTCGGATGTCGATTTGTATGCGTTGACGGTTCGCGCGGGGCAGACGATCGATGTTTCCGTGGCTGCTCTTGCGCGGGACAGTCCACTCCGCTCCCGCATTCGCGTCTTTGACGCCGAAGGCGTCGAGCTGGCGGACGCCAGCGGCACGGATCGCATCGATCCCTCGGTCACGGTCACTTTTGCCAACGACGGCCCGCATTACCTGGGCATCAGCGGCGATCATTACGGCAACTACGACCCGCGGCAACTTGGCGACGGCCCGCCCGAGCTCGAATCGTGGATGAAAGGCGATTATCGCCTGACGATTGCTTCCTCCCCGCGGCTCGGCGACGAACAGCCGGTCAGCCATACCGTCGCGGGAGATCAAACGTCGCATGCCTTTGGCATCGACGAGTTCGGACGAAGCGTCCACGTTTATCTGAGTAACGATAGCGGAGAGACGGGTCTTTACGTCCAGCGATGGGACACCGATGGCAACTCGCTGGGCACACTCGCCTTGGACCATGAGGTTCACGGCGAGCCGCTGATCGCTGTCGCGCCAACCGGCGATTTCGTTATCGCCTGGCCCGAGTTGGACGGCGGCACCCACGTTTTGTTCGCGCAGTACTTTCGCGTCGATGGCGAGCTCACTTCCGCCAGTGACCCCATGTGGATTGGCGAACTGGGTGGGACGGCAGCGGTGGCGATCAATGCACGGGGCGATTTCGTTGTCGGCTGGAATGACCAGGGACACGTGCGGCTGCGTCAGTTTACGCATACGGACAACTCGCACCAGGCGGGAGTGCCGTTCGCGGTGGATGGGGCTACGGGCGGCAACCAGCGGCTGGCGTCCAGCCACGCGGTGCAGCTGGCCGACGATGGCCAAGTCCACGCACTCTGGCTCGCTGAGGAATTACTGCTGCTAGGCGGTTTTGATGCGGCGGGGCAGCCGACCGATCCGGCGCCCACGCTTGTGGCCCGCGTTCCCACGGACCTCCGCGTCCACGATGACCACTACGCCTTGACGGCGTTGAGCGAAGAGACGTTTCTCAGTCACGGCGAGTTGGCTCGGGCCCCGGACGGCCGCCTTTTCATCGCCGGTCAATGGAAGTATGTGCTGGAACTGGTCGACCGTGTCGCCGACGATGGCGATGTGGACGCATGGTACGAGCGCTATCAGAATTTCGTGCGCGTCGTGGACCCACAGTCCGGCGTGACCGATGCGCAGATCGTCGCGAGCGGGCTGTGGCAGCAACGGCAAAGTGGCGGCGGGCTGGTCTCGGAAGGTGACCGCATCTCGCCCCCCGCAATCGCCCTCGACCGCCACGACCGGTGGGCCGTTGCCTGGCAGCAGGAGACATTTGCCACCACCGCGGAGCCTACGGAGAGTCACCAAACCATCCGCTGGTATTCGGCACACCATGCGTCTCCGCTGACCGAGGTTCATCAGGAGTTCAACGCGTCCCCTTCCCTGCCTCGGCTTGAGTCTGACGGCCAAGGCACCTACGTCCTCGCGTCTCGCCGAACTGCACGCAGCGTCGAGCGACGGAGATCTTGTCGCCCGCACGTTTCGGCTGAATACGCCCCCGCAGATGGTCGAGCGGACGTGGACCGACACATTGGTTGCCACACCGGAAGCGGCAGACAACCCCGGCATTTCGGTCATGGAACTCGCCGCCGATTTTGCCGACCACGATGCGGGGACGCAGTTTGGGATTGCGATCGTCGCGGGGGACGAATCGCGCGGTCCGATTCAGTATTCCGCGGATGCGGGCACGACATGGCACGACGCGAGTTTCGTGAGTGATCGCGAGGCCCTCCTGCTACCGGCCAGAGCCGATTATCGCGTGCGGGTCAGCCCCCACAGCTGGGAACCAGGAACGATCACCGAAGCGATCGTTTTTCGAGCCTGGGACATGTCCCGTGGCAAAGCAGCATCCCATTTGGATGTTTCGGCGAGCGATGGAACCTCGGTCAGTCAGAACACGAATGCCATCGACATTGTGCTCAGCCCATCCCGCGGCGATGCGTACCTGGTGAATGTCGACCATACCGCGGGCGTGCAGTTTGGCGTGGCCACCGGAATCGATGGGCTGGGCCGAGTCGTCCATGTGTATCGCGATTATCACGCGGAACCGCGGCTGCGGATTCAACGCATGGATGCCGAAGGACAGCCGCTGACGCATACGGAACTTCCGCTCAGCGACGCCAATGATCCCACCATCGCGGTTACGGCCACCGGCGATTTTGTGGTGGCCTGGTCAACATACAACGGGCAGTCACGCAATTACGACGTGTTCGCTCAATTTTTTGACGTCGTCGGCGACGAGGTGCTTCCCCGGGAGATCCAGTTCGTTGGCGAGAGTTTCCAGCGATCGGCGGCCGTGGCGATCAACGACAACGGTGATTTTGCCGTGGTCTGGTCGGCCGAATCACAGCGGCTGGTGTTTCGCGAATTCGTTCACGAGGGACACACTCATACGGCGACCGACATGGTCATGGTGGATGACGAAGCCACAAGCCCTCAGACGTTGCCTTCCCAAAAGGCGGTTGACTATTCGCCGCGGGGCGACTTGCACTTTCTCTGGGTCAATGGCCGTCAACTGCTGACACGCACCTGGACGGATGATGCGACACTGGGCGCCGTGCAAGTGGTTACCACAACGGAAGATTTCGACCTGGAGATCATCGACGAAGAACCCGGTCTAGCGCCCTCCAGCGACACGACGGTTGTACAAGGTGAATTGGCAATCGCGCCCGACGGAGCCGTGTATGTGGCGGGCCAGTACGCGCGTTCTCTGCTGCTCACGGAAGTCGACGGCAGCCGGAATCGTCTGGTCAGGCACGACCAATATCAGAATTTCGCGCGTCGCTTCTCTCCCCACGGCGATGCGGGCCCCATCACCGACCTCTTGGCGTCCCACCGCCGTTTTGAAATTCACGGCCGCAACCGGCAGGCCGAGGGGACGGTGCTGGCAAGTCCGTCGATCGCCGCCGACAGCCAGCACCGCTGGGGAGTCGTTTGGCGCGAGGACGGATACTCCGGCTCCGCCTCTTTCAGCAACGCCACCCATGCGGTGCTCGTCCGCTGGTATGACGCGGTTACCAACACACCCTTGGGTGCCGGTCACCTGATCTCCGACGCGCACGTGTCTCAGACCGTCTTGACCGCCAACGCCGTCGGCACCTATCTCGCGACCAGCCAGACGCTTCGCACGGTTGCCAACACGGGTGCCATTGACCGGACGACACGACCAGCCAGCGAGCTCACGGCAAGCGCCCATGACATTGTCGCGCAGCGACTGGACCCCGGCCCTTTCGTGCCGGTGAACCGGCAAGCTCCGCGTTTTCAGCCCGTCGGGGATCAGGTCGTGGGCCTGGCGGCAACGCTTACGGTACCACTCCGCGTCGAGTACGCGGCCGAGTGCGCCGACCGACTCGATTTTTCCGTGCCGGAGGATTTGCCGGGTGCCCAGGTCGAGGTGGATGCGGGCGATCCGACTCGAGCCACATTCACCTGGGACGCGCCGGCGGAAGAGGGAGTCTTTCTGCTGCGTGTGCAAGTCGCCGATGCGGACGATCCCACCAGGGCCGACGTGGTTGCCTTCCAGGTGTTCGTGGGAGCCGAAAATCAGCCGCCCAGACTGGTGCCGCTGCGCGATGCGTCGATCGTCGTCGGCGAGCGGCTGACGTTCCCGGTCTTTGCCGAAGACCCGGATGCTCCCGCACGGCTGCTGCGTTTCGAGTTGGCAGGAGACGCGCCGGCCGGCGCGACGATTCACCCGTCCTCTGGCACGTTCAGCTGGACTCCTTCCGCCACCCAACTCGGTACGCATGCGGTGCCGATCATCGTGACCGATCAGGGATTTCCACCATTGAGTGATGTGGCGATGGCCTTGGTAACGGTACGGGCCCCCAACCAGCGGCCACTCATCGCGGCTCCGGACCAGATTGAGCTCGGCGAGAATGGCACCTTCGTCTTTGAAGACGCGCAGCGGATCACCGTGAGCGATGCCGATGGGTCGGGTGACTTGTGGCTATCGATCTCGGCGGAACATGGTTCCATCCAACTCGATTCCGTCCATGAGTTGGCGTACCTCTCGGGTGGCACCCAGCCCGCCCGTCGTTTGAAGGTCCGCGGCACGCCGTCCGCATTGAACCTGGCACTCGAAGGGATGACGTTTTGGCCCGATCCCGGCTTCCACGGTCAAACGACCCTCCAGCTGACGCTCAGCGACGAGGGAAACGGCGGCACCCATCCTCATGCGGCAACGTACCACACCCTGCGGGCCGTCGTTCATTCGGCCGTCGACGCCCCGCAGGTGCCGGATCAGACACTCTATTTTGTGCCGACCGCGGTCGAAGGCGCGGCTGAGGTGGTGGGCGACGTGCATGCCACCGACCCCGACCCAACCCATGTTCGCAGCTTTCGGATTACCGCCGGGAACGACGACCTCGCATTTACGATCGATCCTGCAAACGGTCGGCTGTTCGCCGTCGACGATGACGTGATGTCGGCGGGCAGCGAGCGTGTGCTCACGGTCGAAGCGTACTACGATGACCTGCCTTCCGCACCCGCCGGTGCGGGGGCGGTCACCGTACACCGTGCCCCTGACCACAATCTCGCGCCCACCGCGACCCCGAATGCCTACACGCTTGACGAAGGCACTTGGCTGGCGGGTCATCTCTTGACCGATGGATCGCCCGACACCGACTTCGATGGGGATGCGATTGAGCTTACCGGTGTGTTCGACGCACGCCATCGTCCCATCCCCTGGGGCGTACCCACGGTATTGACGACCGGAGCCGTACTGACCGTCGCAGCGGACGGATCGTTTCATTTCGACGCCTCGTTCGATCACCTGAACGCCGGCCTGGGCCCTGGGGACCCGCACGAATTCCGCAACGAAACTCTCAGCTACGTGATCGTTGACGAACATGGTGCTGACCGTCAGGCCGACGTGTACTTCACGATCACGCCCGTCAACGATCTGCACGCCGTGGCCGATCAGCAATTCACGGTCAGCCCGCGGGCAACGGTGGGCGACACGGTCGGGCGGCTGCTGGTTCACAACCCGGAGGCCGACGAGTACTTCAGCTATCAGTTCACGTCTGGAAACGTGGGCAACGTCTTCCGTCTGGTTGAGGGTGGCGAAATTCAGCTGAATAACGCCTCGCCGCTGGCGGCCGGGCAAGTTTATGACCTGACGGTCGACGTCATCGACTCGAATGGCACACCCGTGGCTGCCTCGGTCACCATCGAAGTCGCCGACAACCAGCCGCCGGAGCTGCACGATCTCCGCTACACCACATCCGCCGACCTGCCCACGATCGGCAACGTCCTGGTCGATACGCAGGGTCAAGGAGCTGCCTTCGACGCGGAGGGGGACGCGCTGCAAGTCGTCATGCTGGACGATTCGGCGTTTGCGATCGGCCGCGGCATGACTCTGCCGGACGGCGCCACCATTCGCATCGATGCCGATGGCAGCTTTGCCTTTGATCCGTCCGGCAGCGATTTCCTGCACCGCTTGCCGGCCGACCAGACCCATGCGCGGCACATTCCTTATCTGGTGCGAGACGCACGCGGCGGCACGGCGGCAGCGGAATTGACGATCGAAGTCACGGGCTACAATCGTGCGCCACAGGCATTCGACAACCATTACGCATTGACGAACGACCAAACCGCGGCGGGCAACCTCATCCTTGATCCGACGTCCGGCAACCGTAGCGACCACGATCCCAATGTGGATGCATTGCGAATGGTTCGCATCGGATCGATCGCCGTGGGCGAGGGCACCACCCAGTCCACGACGTACCTGGGGGCCACGATCAGCGTCACGCCGGATGGCCTTTTTGTCTACGACCCGTCACAACTCGACCTGGCTGGACGCGCACCCGGCGATCGCGTTTACGATGCGATCAGCTATACCATCGATGACGGATTTGGCGAGCAGTCGACCGCAGTCGCCCGTTTCGAAATTCAGGTCCGGGACCCTCTTCCCACGCCGTTTGTGGTCGACGCCCTGGGGCTGGCGAATGACACGATCACCCCGGGGGGCAACGACCACGATCTGCAGACCGAAGACCCGCGGATCGCGGGCCGCCTGGCGGGTGCGGTCGCCGAGGCGGCGACGTACGCCGTCGAATTTGACGTCGCGGCAGCCCCTGGCGGCACCTGGCAATTGTCCGCGGCCCTGTCGGTCGACGCCACGGTGCCGCTGGACCCGTCCGACCCGAACTTCCCCGCATTCGACTTCGATCCACGGACGAGCGGGGCGTTCGGGAGCTTTGGCACCAAATCGATCGCCTATCGGGCGGTCGCCTACGACATCGAGGGGACCGTACTGCAGTCCTCGCCCTGGGACTATCTGCAATTTGAGTGGCTGGAAGCGGCTGACGCTGGCCCGCTCCGCGTGAGCGATATCCGCTTATTCAACGATACGGGTTGGATCGATCCGGACACCGGCGGTATCGCTCCGCCGGACAATCAGACCACGGATCCAAGGATTGCGGGTGAAGTCCGTGGCGACTTTGACTTGTCTTCCCTGGCGGGCGGCGATACGCGCGTCGTCGAAATCACATTCTCTCACGAACGCGCGGGCATGATGTACGAGGGAACCGTCAGCATGGATGGGGCGGGTTCGTTCCTGTATGACCCGCGGACAGTCGACGCGGGCCTGGCCACCGAAACCGGCGCAACACTCACGATCGACTACACGGCCAACCTGGTTGAACATATCGCCGGCGTCACGACCCGCACGCCGCTGGGCAGCGACTTCGTCGAATTCTTCTACTTCTCGATACCCGCGTCGTGCGGCAGCGTGACGCTGGAAGAAGCCAGCGACGCACCAGCGCGAGAAACGACGCGCATGCTCGTGGGCAGCGCCGGTTGGGCAGGCAGCAATTGCCTGCCGTCGGCGGAACAGACCTACGTTGAATTCGATCTGTCCGACGCCTGGCATGGCTTTGACGGTTTGCCGGACGCAGACACGGTTGTGGTACTCGACGAGCCTGGACTGGCCGCGCCTCCGCATGACCAGTCGGCATCATTTCGCTACACGATTGCCGGCCTGCTGGGCGGACAAGCCGAGGTTCGCGCGCGGGTGAAAGAGTGGAGTTCCACGTATGGAGATTATCAGCTTGGTCCCTGGTCGCCCGCCTTGACACTGGCTGCGCCCGAGTCACCCGCGATCGCCGCCGTTAACGTGGAATATGACGACGTGTCGGGACGCCGGTTGCCACGACTGACGGGATATCTGGTGGGCGCTGCGGACGACGTTGCCGGGAATGAGACATTCGACCCTGCGTCGGTGGGACAGGTGCCGGTCGAATTTTTTCACCGCAACGAGGGGACGTTTTCCGAAAACTGGCCGCCCAATGGTCGGGTCATCACCGATACTCAGGGCCATTTCGAGTACGCACCCCGCGGACTGGCTTATGACGACTACGAGTTCGGCGGCAGCGTGTGGGCGCGGACCGTGAGTCGGCTGGGCGATGGGAGTGAGGTCTACGGAGCAGCGTGGCGGGTGGCCGCCGTGGTGGTGGACCGTCCGGCGCTGCCGCAACTGAGCGAATTTCGCTTGTTTGACGAAGCCGCCGCGGACTGGATCGGTGGCCGTTGGCAAACGGAAGACACGCGGACGCAGGGCAGTCTCAGCACGATCGACCCGGCGGGGGTGGGCGTGCAGGACGTCCATCTCGAGTTCGCCCACGATCTTCCGGAAGATCCAGGTGACGACGAGCTGAGCGTGGGGATTGCTGACCCTGACGACGAGGGAGTTTTTCAATATGCTCCCGTACTTGGCGAGGGCCCAATCGACATTCGGGCGCGCATCGCTTATTTCGACACCTATGCCGACGAATACGCCTACAGTGGCTGGTCACCCCTGGCACTGCCTCTCGATGTCCAGGCGTCGACCAATGAACTGGCGGAGGTGGTCGAGTTTGAACTGGCGGTCCCCGCGGCTGGCACTTCGAACCCGTCGCACACCGACCAGCCCGTGGTTACCGGGCGCATCGAGAATCCCGACGGATACGTGGGCTATGTCGACGTAGAGTTCAGGGATAGCGTCAGCCTGGCGGACCTCGGCACGACACAAACGGATGAACATGGTGTCTTTACTTATTGGCTGCCAGGGCTGGCAACCAACCAGACGCACACGATCGAAGCTCGTGCGCTGGATTGGGATTATCCCGGGCAGCGAGCGGTGGCTGGACCGTGGACCACGGATGACCTTGTGTTTTTCCTCGACGGCGAGGAGCCACCCGAGGTCATTCGCTTGGAACTGCTCAGCGACACCGGCAGCATCGCTGGCGAAACGGCCAACCCGGCGCTGCTTGGCCAGATCAGCGGATCGGGGGAACTCGAGGGCATCCCCATCGCGATCGATCACGGCGACGATGGGTCATTCGAGACGTTGGTGGAAACGGACGCGCGGGGCTGGTTCACCTATTTCCCGGAGGCGCTCGATTTCGGGAGCCACGTGTTTCGCGCTTCCGTGGCCGTATGGAATGCTGACCTGGGTGGCTTCGATTACTCGGTCGGACAGCCTCTCAGCTTCACGCTCCAGTCACAGCCCAACGCCGCGGCCACGATCACGTCCATCGGGCTCGCGCACCCACCGGCGCACGGCGGTATTTCCGTGAGCGATGCGACGATTGTCGGCCGGATCGCGAACGAAGCCGCCCTCGCGGACATCACCATGGAATTTGATTTTGATCTTGATGACACCAATGGTGTCAACCAAACCACCGTTACCGACGCGCTAGGTCAATTCGAGCTACGGCCCGTGGCACTCGATCCCGGCATGGTGGAGATCCGCGCCCGGACCGTCGAACGGGATGCGGCCACGGCCTCTTACCTGCGCAGTGAATGGACGTCCATTCCAGCGTTCGATTATCAGCCGCTGGGAGATTTGCCCCCAACCGTCACGTTGCAGCTTGTCGATCCCGGCGACGGACAATCGCCGCCCGTGGTCTCCGATCCGACCGTCAGCGGATTTGCCACGAATGATGACTCGCTGGACGGCCTGGTGGTCGAATTCACCTGGTCGAACGATTTGAACGCGGCGGTGATCGGAACGGTTCCCGTGCAACCGTTCGGTGGAGGCTTCACCTTCCAGCCGGGCGGTTTGGAACACGGTCACACCTACACGTTGTGGGTGCGCGCCCGCGAGCCGCTGACCGACGGATCCTGGTTGTACGGTCCACCGACATCCGTGGACTTTTCCTTTGCATCGGATGTCGCGACCGATCTGCATGTGGCGACACTTGGGTTGACGAACGATACGGCAGCGCCGGGCGGCAGCACGACCGATGATGGCAGCACCAGCGACGCGCACATGACGGGACAGGTCGCCTGGAGTACCGGGGATGTTGGTGGCTTGACGGTGAATTTTGATTTTGACGAATATGCGTGGACGATCGATGCCACAGCGATCACGGCGAGTGACGGCAGCTTTACATTCGACTACCCGGTCGGTCAGCCCGGCTTTTATTCACTGCGGGCTCAGGCGGTGTATCCCGAAGGAGGCGTGAGCGGCTGGACGGTGAGCAATTTCGTGTATGACACCGACGCCAGCAGTCCGCGGGCCCTGGCGTTGGTGGCCGCCTTAAGCACCATCGATCCCGCCTGGCAAACGGCGGACGACCTCGACTTTGAGACGATTTCGCAATTGGCCGAGGAAGTCTTCCGAGCGTCGGCCGCCAATGCGGATGCCTCGCTTGATCGGGCCATGGCGCTGGCCGAGCTGATTCGCGACGGCGTCGAATCGACCTTGCAACGCGATTATGAAATAGCGCGTCAACAGGCCGACCAGTCGTATCGGAATGCCGTCCTCGCAGCCGAAGCAGACTTTGCCACGGCCCTCGCCATCCTGCCGGCGTCCCAGCGAGCCACGTATGCGCTGGCCCCCTTCCAATGGCCGACGGCCGCCTTTGACAATTCGTTGGTCATTCCCGACGACGGGCTTCTTGCCGCCGCCGCCAGCAAGGCCCTCATCGGATGGACCCAAGTTTGATCCCTTTAGCGATCCCGCCTATCGACAGGCCGTCTGGATGGCCAATCAGCAGTTCCTGCAGCAGTTGCGAGCTGCCGAGGAAGCCTATCGCGATGCGTTGGATGACGTCGAGAACAACAACCAGCTCGCGAGTGACTCGGCACACGCCGACTATACCGAAGCGGCGAGGCAGGCGCACGAAACGTACCGGGCGGCACTAGCGGTGCGTCCCGAGTTCGACAACGCTGCCCTGCAGGAACAGGAAGACCGCATCAGCGCCGCCTGGCAGGAGTATCTGGCCGCGAAGGTCGCTGCGGACGAGCTTCGCAATCGGCTTAATCAGGACACGCAGCAACGAGCCCAGGCTGCGAGGAATAATGTCCACGCCGACCAGGGGGCTCGATACAATGCCCTGCACGATGCGTTGCCCGAATGGCCTACGACCACCCAGGTGAACCGATTCAATGATCGAGTTCATGATCTGCACGAGCAATACGATCCCATTCTTTCGCGCATTGATGCCGAGGAAGCGCGAGCGCTGCGCGAGGCCGACAGGGACTACACCGTCGCGGTTGCCCACGCGCTGCAACAAGCTCAGCAGATCGCTTATGATGCGCGACGGGCGATCACGGAAATCACACGCCGGCACCAACACGCGGAATTGACGACCGACGTGGTGGCTGCCGAACAACTCGCCCAGGACCTGGCGACTGCCCGCGCGGACTATGAAAAAGAGATCGCCGACCTCGACCATGATCGCGGCAAAGCATTGGCTCACGAGGCGTTTGTCCGTGACGAGACACGGGCCCAGGCGACGCGTACACGTGAGCAAAGTCTCGCGGTTGCGCGGTTGAACGCGACTGAGCAGTGGTCGTCCGCGATCGGCACTCCCTGGTCCCTTTTCCAATCGCAAGTCGCTCGATTGCAGAAGGATCATCGCTTTGCCGTCATTGAATTGGAATTCCAGCGCGATATTGATCTGTGCATGCACAACGAGCCGAAACGGAGGCCAAGTCGCGAGCACAAAAGGACCGCGCGAAAGCCATCGCGGACGCAGAGCGGGACCGAGCCATTGCGATTTCCGACGAGTCTCGTGAATTTCGCTTGGGCAGCAGTGAACAATTCGTCGCACGTGATTTGAGACTCGCCGACAACTGGACAACCCGACTGATCGTCAGTTCACAAGTTGAGGAAGTACGTACCGTCGAGATCGCCAATATCAATCTGGACGAAAACCTGGCAACGATTGCAGCCGCAGAGGCGAATTACCAGCCCTTGGATGTGTGGCACGTCGAATGCACGGGCACGATCTGTGTCGGACCGTCCGCCGAATGGCAAAGCACGCTGCACGTCGATAATTCGGAAGTCCGATTTCGCAATGCGCAGATTCACCTGCGAGCCACCGAGGCGGCTCGACAAGACGCCACCATCGCGCGTGCCGATGCCGACGAAACACGCACGGCCGCCCTCATCGACGCAACCGAGCAATACCGACAGGCGGCGAATGACGTGATTCATGAGACCACGGTGGCTCTCGCCGATCTGACATTCACTTTCCAGGTGGAAACGGCCGAGCTGCAGGATGATTTCAATCTCGCCTTAGCAAGTGCCGCCGCCAGCTACGCGACGGATCAGGACACGGCCACTGCCGGTCGCTTTCGCAGGGACATCGCCGCCGTCCAGCGTCTGAAGCGAGATCAAGCCGACGTGCAGCGGATGTTCGACAATCAACTGGCACAAGCACATCAGTCGCACGAATGGTTGGTGGCCGAGGGCTATGTGAGCCGCGTCGTTGCTTGGAGCCAGCTGGTACCTGCCGCTTGGGGTGACTATCACATCGGTCTGGCGATGGCGGAACTTGAACACGTGGGGATGACGACCGCGGCTGCAACTCGCAAGATCGAACGCGGGGGCGACCTCCGCGTGGCGCGGGCGAATGACGAAGCCGGACTGGCACTCGTCTTTGCCAATGCCGTGTACGGCACGGAAGGTGCTTACCATCAGCGCGCCGCGGCGATCGCGGAGGGCACCGTGCAAATTGCCGCGGATCAAAGCCTTGCGTCCTATGTGGAATCCCAGGCGGAAGCCGCCAGAGACTATGACCGTGGTGTGGCTGAGGCAACGCTCGCGTACCGGCAGTCGGTTGTCGCCGAGGACGCGAATCGCGACCGGGCGTTGAATGAAGCGTTGACTGACAAGGCACACCGCCTGGCGCGCGCCAATTACCAGTCCAAGATTGAACCGGAGACGGTCGACTTGGCCGAGCTCACACGACTTGCCAATGCCGCATATGTCATCCTGGCGGCGCAGACGAATGCCGACCGCATTCTGATCATTGAACAGCAGCGAAAAGTCTGGAAAGAAACCGTGGCCGAGTTGCGGGTCACGTTGGTCGAGGCCATTGTGGCGGCTCAAGCAGAACGAGCCGAGCAGCTGCATGCCGAACGGACGACCGTGGCGGAAGCCGTGGCCGCCGGCACACGCATTTTCGGCAGAGCGCTGGCCGCTGCCGAATCCGACCGCAACATTGCCAGCACGCAAGCCGAAGCGGACGAGAACGTAGGCTCCGTCGCCAACCTGGCCCTCTATTCGTACGACATCGCGGAGGCGGACGCCGCGCTTGCCACTCAGCAGTCCGTCGCGCGAAGCGACTATACGAACCGGCTGCACTCGGATCATTTCGCGGCCGCGGCCAGTGATTACGCCGCACAGCCCTCAGCCGACGCGGGGTTTTTCCTGGCGGTTGCCGCTGCCGATCGCACCCGAGCGATCGCGGAAGCCAATTCCGAATTGCTGCGCACGCAGGCGATCGGCCAGTGGCAAGTCGCAAATCAGCAGGCCATCAACGCGGCGGATATTGCTTTTGCCGAGCGATCCGCGGAAGTCAATCTTACGACGGCCCGTTTGCAGGCGCGTCGGCACACGGCCCAAGCGGCCAGTTTGTCCGCGGCACTGGCCTCCCTTTATCTGCGGAACGAAATCGCCCAGGCGGATTTGGTCATCGGCAGCACCGCGGCTCAAGGAGCCGCCGACATCGCTTATGCCCGCGCCATCCAAGACCGGGAAGTGGCCCAGGCAGTAGCCGAATTTGCCTTTGTGGAACGCATTGTCCCAGCCTACCACGCCTATCACGCCACTTGCGGCAGCGACTACTGGTACTGGCAAGAAGACTGTCAGGCGACGGCGGACGAATACTCTGCCGAGTATGAGGCCGCCATTCGCGAACGGGACGAAGCTTTTCAGGCAGCCCGTGACGTGTTCGAAGACGTGATCTACGACATCGAATTCACCGAAGACAACGATACTGCCAAATACCGTTACGACTTTATCGTGGCGACGGGCACGGCCCGTTCGTCGTTCGCGTTTTCGCAAGCGATCGCGATGGAAGCACAAGCCGAAGCCGAGTTCTCGCTCGGAGTTGCCTCGCTCGTGGCCCAGCAGCAAGCGGCTGCGGTGCACAACGATGCGCAACATGCCGCGGAATATCTGTTGGTGAGCGCCATCGGACAGCAGGACGTGGCCCATCAGCAACGATTGCTGGCGGCCAATAGCGAATATGGGACACAGCGTGGCTTGGCCGAAGCCGACTTGCAGATCGCGCGGGCCGAGGGGCTGAGTAACAGCTGGCAGGCCCTTGCTACCGCCCATCCGACGAATGATGAATTGGGTTTCCAGGCCGCCCGCAGCCGAGCCTACGCGACCTGGCTGCGCGAGATGAAACTGGACTACGTCATCTTCCAGTCAGCCGCACGGACGGCCCAATATCAATTCAATATCAGCCACGCCGTCACAACTGCCGAATACGCCTCGACCGTCGCCGCCATCGACTGGGACCACTCCGTATTACTCAGCGGGCAGGCTCAGCGGCGGGCCGTCCATGAGGCAATCGCCATCGGTGAATCGAGCATCGTCGCCGCGCGGAATCTGGGCACGCTGTTTGTCCACATGGCGGACGCCGATCAGGGGCAGGCCGCTCGCTATCTTCGCGCCGATACGACCTACGAGGCGGAATATTTGCGGGTCCAAGAGCAGCTTGCCGCCGACAATGATTTTGGAGCTTACCTGGACGGCGGTGCCGAAGCTGACTCGCGCAGACGAAAGGCGTTCGCTTACGCCGATGCGGCTTGGCGAGTCGACGTGGCCGAAGGAGAATTTCGGCTGAACCTGGCCGAGGCGGCTCGGCAACTTGACTTGTCCCTTCGCTTGGCTCTGGTTGCCAACTCCATCGACAGCGAACGTGCGGATGCGGATGCGGCACAGCAAAGGGCATTGGCCCGCGCCACCGCCGATCGGCGTTACCGGGCAGTGCAGCACGCCAACACGCGACGTGAGTCCCTGGCTCTGGCGAACGCGAATCTGTTGACAGCCAGTCGCAACGCGCAGGTGGCAGCCAGCGGGCAACTCGATGGCGAGTTGTCGATCCCCTGGTCTGACTATGCTTACCGGCGAGCGATTGCCGAGCAAGCCGCGTGGCAGGCGCGGAAAAATGACTTCCTCAACACGCAAGCCGAGATCAGTCAGGCCGAACTGGGATTCGCCACCCAGCGACTGGGCGCCTACCGGTTGGCCGCGGAAGAGATGGCGCTGATAAATTCCGTGGCGCAGCAACAGCTGGCCACCACGGCGACCGACAAGATCACGCAGGCCGCGGGCGAGCAAGTCGCATTTTCCGTGGCTATCGCTCAGCTCACCCATGAATACCGCACGCAGCTGACGCAACTGCAACTGACGCGAGACGTGAATATCGCCGATCTCGCGAGCAACCACTCGCTCGTGGAGCAGGAATTTGCGGATGCGAAGGATGCGCTCGAGCAAGCGACAAAAGACACAGACACACAGTTCCGCCGTACGCGGCGGGAGGAACTGGCACGAATCGGGCTGGAATTGACGAACGAGACCGCCGCGTTGCAGGCCTGGCGGGGCAGCGGTCACACCCAGGCGCAAGCCCGCTTCGACCAGACGCTTGCCGCCGCCCAACTTAGTGCGGATGCCCAGTCAGGACTTGCCGCGACCCGCGCCGATCTGCAATTTGCCCAGACGACCAGTCAGGCGGCGGCGTTGGCCGACGAACTGGCTGGCTTGCCATCCAGCCCGTGGGTGGACCTGGCCGTCGCCGATTGGACGGCTCGTCAAGAGCAGGTGATCCAGCCGCTCGCGGAGTTGGGTCGTCAGCAGCAACGGGCCCTGGCCGAGGCCAGCAACGCGTACCACGTGATCGTTGGCACCGCGGCTCATAGCCAAGCCGAACTGGCGATTCAATTGAGGGCGACACTCGACCGCGTATCCGCGGCGAGCGACTTGGCCCTCGTCACTGCGTACGTCGATGAGGAACGCGACTTGCCTGAGAATCTGGAACCCCCGACTCCTGATCTGGGAGTCGTGAGTCGATCCACCCATACCTATGTCACGAACTATCCCGGCATCATCGACATTGAGAGCTATGCCCACGGATATTGGGGGGGGCTGTATTGGGGGGACACCTGGGGTGTCGGCCACACGTTCAACCCCGGTTGGTTGTGGTCCGGATTTGGACGCTACGACTACGGCTGGGGATTTGCCAATTTCACAAGCAACTACGGCTTTGGCGGCGACTGGTACTCGTTCTGGAACTCGGGTGGGTTCACCAATACGCTGGCCTACCAGACCTACACGCCTTGGTCGTTCGGCAGCGGTAGCGGCTGGTGGACGGGCAACTACACGCCCGCCCCGCTGGGACTGGATGCTGACTTCCGCATCGATCTGGCCGCGGAACTCGATCAGTACGGAACTTCGATCAACCAGCTGACGACCGGGGCCCTGGACCGCTTGGGGGTCGTCGTGCCGGGGGAAGACGGCCAACCGCCGCTGCTGGACGCCACGGCCCATTCGATCCAGCTGGGAGATACGCACACGGCGTTTGCCGCGTCGCGACCGGCCGATGTGCCCGCCTCGATCACCTTGGATGACTTTCTGGTGGATGATCAGCGGGGATCGTTTTCAGTGACCCACGAGGAACTCGACGCCCTCTCCCGCCCGGTCGTGCAAACGGCGACCGACGTGCTTCCCGCCGCGAACGAACCGACGGCAGCTGCCGATCTGCAACCGTACGATTTCGGAATCAGGTTCGCGCTATTCAGGCAGGGCAATCTGATTTTCCTGCGGGAGCTCGAGGAAACGTTGGCATTAGGGACGGGCAACATGCCGGTCCCGGCCTACAGCCCGCGGAACGAGTATCTCGTCGGGCGACTCGATCAAGCCAGCGGTTGGGTCACATTGGAGACGGAATTCGGCGGCGGGCGGGCCACGTTGTCGGCCCTGGGCAAGGCGACGACGAGATGGAACTCGTCAAAGATGGAATCGATCCTCACAACGGTCTTGGGACCCGAGGGACTCGCCAGACAGCGGCCGCAAGTGCGCCAGTTGATCGACGGTGTCCGTAGTCCGTTCGAGATCAACCCGGGCGCCAGCTCGCTGGGCATTTTTCTGGGCGGCACGAACATGCATTTCTATGGGGTCGGCAACGTCGAAAAGATGTACCACATGTATCAGGGATCGAAGTTTTATTACGGCGGAGTTGGGAACGTCATCGATTCAAGATTCAGCCTGGGACCCGACGGTGGACCGGGTGAGACCATCGCAGGTGCCACGGCGTTGTTTGAGTTCGACTGGATTCTGGATCGGGCGGAGCGGGACGTCGTCGATTATTTCCAGGAATACGGTGCCACGCGGCTGGACATTTATGGCTGGAGTCGCGGGGCGGCGGAGGCGATCGAGTTGGCTCGTCGCCTGGATGGCCGAGGTATCCACGTCAATTTCATCGGAGCATATGACCCCGTGTATTCCGTGGGAGTGGCGGGACAGCAATCGTGGTACATCCAGCCGCCGACGAACGACGGCAAGCAGCGAAATTATGTGTCGGTGACGGTGTCCGACAACGTGGATGCAATCGCGGTCATCTACGCGATGAACGAGGTCCGCAGTTGGTTCCCGGCCACCCTGGTCTTTCCGGAGGGGAGTTCGACGGAGGTGATCCGCATCGGGTCGCCGGGGGCGCATGGTGAAGTCGGCGGACATTTCCAGAGCAACCTGATGGTCCAGCGGCTGAATCTGCACCAGATGATCCACTATACGCCGGGCGGCAATGTGCTGTTTCAAAACCAGGCGTTGGAACCGCAGGTCGCGGCGATTTATAATTCAGTGTACACGACGTACGCCGCGCTGAGGGATGTGAAGGACATCACGTCGGAATTAGTTGATTTTTCACAGTCGAAGCAACGCGAATTACTGGGCAAACTTGAGCTCTCGCGACTATGTGATCTCTCTTGCGAAGCAGTAAAATTGCGAAGTGGCAGCCTCGTCCACTAGCGGCTCAGGCGAATACCGTCATAGTTGGCGGAAACCATTGGACCGATATAGCCCCAATGCGTTGTTTTTGTGGAGACTAAAATACGAGTTAAAATGGCGCTCTCGCAGTCGCAGGTATCAGGCGATTGCAACAAATGGACGTTGTAAATTTGTACGATCTGATCCCCAACTTGGTGCTATCGATCAGCCCATGCTGGACTTTTTACAACGTGACATCTAAACTGGATGCAGAAAGGCATGTGGGACTCATCGGTGGTATCGACGGAAGGGTTTATTCGCGAGCCTATACGATCTATCGATGAGATCCTTTTGACGGAGGCTACCGAAATGAGCTTGTAAAATTAATTTACTCACAACCTCGCTGGTTTTTGATAATGACGTTTTTGGATCGCTCGCATGCGGACTGCAAGCCAACATCGGGTTGCGGTTTACGAGAGGCTACGAGTTCTTTGCGAACGATGGCCGTCATTTCTCCGAATTGGGATTTATTTCGAGGCTCTTCTGAACTGGCGGTCCACTTTACGTCAAGTGGATGGGACAACGTGCTGTGCCTTCCGTCATTGACGGAAGAGGCTCCTTCACAGCACTTGTTGTTGACAAGCATGAGTATGGATTGGGATTCGACCTGTGCTCCGCCTCGCTTTACGGGCGACACGAACCGAACGCGTCCTTTATGGCTATCGAAGCGGCAACTCGTCCAAATTGCTGTTTCAGGATGGGCAGCTAATGGTTCGGGCCAATTCTTTTGCACTGGATGATTCGTTTTCGTTGGCACTACTCCGGATGGCCCATTCGTCAAATTGGGGATGACTCGATCGGAGCTCATCAAGGCCTTTGGCCGACCAGTGCGATGGGAAACGCGCACGCGTGGCGGGGTCTAGTGCGGTCGGGATTCGGCAGCAAATAGAACCGCTGCTAATGAAGGGCACAACCGCGTTAGCCGCACGCGCTAGCGTCGGGCCTAGGCGAGGCAACGTTCACCCCGGATTTGCTTTCGAGACAGCAGGCAAAACGCTCGTGCCGACAATCTGTCGACTGCGCACCCTGGATCATTTGCGAATCAACCGTGGGATGCGTGGCAACCCAAGTCATTCGCAGTGCGGGCCATCGCCCCCCCACAGGTGGAAACGGACGTCACGATCGCCCAATTGCGCGCTTCGCCGTCGAGCACGAGTACGAGTACGAGCACGAGTACGAGCACGAGCACGAGCACGAGCACGAGCACGAGCACGAGCACGAGCACGAGCACGAGCACGAGCACGAGCACGAGCACGAGCTCCACAACCACGTACGCCTGCGGCTAACGGTTAAACTACGTAAGGAGATGTTGCCATGGTCCACGGTTACCATGTCATCCTGCCGCACTATGGGTTCTGGCTGCCCAACGACCCGCGAGGCTCGTGGTCGCTGTTTGTGGCGAGTTGGGAAATCGCCCGGTTTGGAAAAACGACGCGGCATCTCGACCAGCGGACGCTGGCCCAACTATCCGCCGACGAACTGGCCCAGCGCGACGCGGCACGCAAGGCACTGCGGTATCCTCCCGTCTCGCTGACCGGCGAGCAGGCTCTGTCGGTCGCCAACGGATTCCAACGACAGGCGGCGATAAGCGCGTATGCCCTCTGGGCCTGTTCGATTCTGCCAGAACATACGCATCTGGTCATAGCTCGGCACAAATACAAAGTGGAGCAGATGGCCAACCTGCTAAAAGGCTCTGCCACTCGGCAATTGATCGAAGACGGCCGGCATCCATTGGCCCGATATGCGAAGACCGGCAAACGACCGCCCGGCATGTGGGCCAGACACCAATGGAAGGTCTATCTGGACAGCGATGAAGCGATCGAAAACGCCATCGCGTATGTGAATGACAACCCGGTGAAAGAAGGGAAACCTGCGCAAGCTTGGCGCTGGATCACCCCCTACGCCGGTCTCGACTCGGGCTGGACCAGCTACGATGTTTAACCGTTAGCCGCAGGCGTACGCGAGCACGAGCACGAGCACGAGCACGAGCACGAGCACGAGCAGAGAGCTCCACAACCACGTACGCCTGCGGCTAACGGTTAAACGAAAAGCTACCCCAAGGTACCGCGGAAGTCGCTGGGGCTGCCATCGGGCCGTCCCTCTTCGCGGTTCCATCGACGTTTGACCGTTCCCGGTCGTTCCTCGGGCCACACGCGAGCCCCTACGCAGCTAGGACGACCGTCAGACCCCCAACTCGGCAAGGCCCCGGGGTGCCTTGATTGGCCGTTTTGCGTGGGGTGCCTTCCGCCATCTTGCGGATTGTTTCTTGACAACCCTCTTTGCGGATCCCACGCTTGGTGTGTTTTTTCACTCGTTGATGGATGTTCGGCATGGCCACGCTTACTCCCGCTTCCTCGCTGGGGCCCGAACTACTAAGGTGTCGCCGGCGCAGCTATGCGGCCGTGCATTGGGAATTGAGCGGATGCTACGGCGTCCATCAGCTGATTCTGGTGCCAGCCATCGTGGGACTTTTCGGCGGCGGCGGTCTGTGCATGGTCATCGATAAGACCATTGGACTGGACGCGTTGGGACTCCCAGACATCGCCCCCCTTTTCTTGATGGTCACCGTGTTCATCGGGTTGCTGCTGTGGGAGTTTATGGAACCCGAGTCCAATCTGGTGTTGCACAAACATGGCTTCATCTACAAACGCAGGCGGATTCGCTTTTCCCAACTGCGACGCGTGCTCGTGGGCCAGGACACATCCTTCCTGGGCGAATTGGCAAGCGGCCTCCGCCTGCTGATGGCCTGGCATCCGGCCAGCAAGACGGTCGAGCGGTCGGCCAGCGGCACCGTCACTCTGAAACTTGACGGCAACGAGACCGTCGTGATGAAAAATGTGTTGTGGGAAAACGACGCGGACGACGCGCAGCGTTTTTTTGGTTTCATTCAACAAGAATATCCGGAAATCCGCTTTCAGTCATGAGGCGGAACCATTCACGATAGATTCTGAGGATCGCTGCTGGCGATGCGAAATCATGAGCTCCATTGACCGTTCTCGTGTGCAGCAGATGCAGGGGCATCTGGTCCTGACCGTCGTCGCAGCGGCCTGGTGTGGAATTCTTGTGCTCTGCGGCACGTTTGGCGGTAAGACCGCCGACGAAGCCGGCTTGGCCGCGGCCTGGATTGCGGGCTTCATTGCCGTGGGGCATGTCTTAATGGCCGCCTGTCATTACCGCAGGTTGCAACCTCGTCATGGGTGGGCGCTGTTGCTGGCTTGTGCGGCGCCTGCCGCGTTCTTGGTTCCCGTGCTGGCCCGTCCGGATGGCGGCTGGCCGGTCAATCCGGGCAAGGGACCGCGGGCCAATGGACGCGTTCATTCGAGGGTCGTGACGCCTGGCGACGTGGTATCGATGAGTTGGACTGCTGAGGACCTGAAATCGGTGGGAGGCATGTGGCGAGGCACGCCCAGGGTAAGAGTCCTGAATGCGGACGAGCTGGGCTGCTCCCGAGAGCTTCCTGCCCAAGGCCAAAACGACACTTGGGATCGGGTGATCTGGACCGAGGCGGGATTCGATTCGCTTTCACCGTTTCTGACGGCTGAGTTTCGCATCCCGTGCGACGAATCGCTCGTCGGCAAATCGCTCCGGCTGCAAACAACGCTGTCCTTCGAATTCCCTACCCCACAAGGTAAATCCAGTTATATCGACCAGAGCACGATGGTCACCCGCTTTGATGATGTGCTGCTGGCCTCCAGCAGCGTCAAGCGGTCGTACTGGGATACCTGGTCCACCGGCGCCACGATCGGCATGACGAGCACCCTGGTGGGTGGTTTGCTGTTGGTGATCTTTTCCCTGGCAAGCCAGGATCATCGGCCACAGATGCCATCCCACGGTAGGGGTAGTCCCTGGCGCGTCGGGTCGGCGGCGGTCGGCTGAAACAGGCCATTTTTCGGCACCGTAGCGTGGCCGTTCTCGGCCCAATCCCAGGGATGCAAAAGACAGGCTGGAAGCCTATCCCACGAATAAATCATCAGAGGTCGGGCTCCGGGACGAACGAGCAACGTGGCTGGCCGCCCAGCCACGTTGACCGTAAAACCGTCGTGGTCACTCTCCGCCTCATCGGCGGGCCAGGTAACGGCGGCGCATCACGATGCCAAGGGCAATCACGAGCCACGCCATACCGGTCGCCGGCTCCGGTACGGCTGGCGGTATCGAAGACGTGAACTTGAACGCGTTCCAGGTGTTGAAGTCCGAAACGTCGACCGATCCGTCCGCGTTAAAGTCGCCCGAGCACCACGCAGCGGTGGAGGTGAATTTGTTGTTGTTCCAAATATTGAAATCCGAGACATCGACCGTGCCATCAAGATTGGCATCACCGAGTCGATATTGCCGACCCGGGCCGAGATTTGCGGCACCGGCAATGGACCTCCAACTATCCAAGTCGGCGGTCGTGACAAAACCGTCTCCGGTAAGATCAAACATCAAGTTACTGGAACCGGCAGCGATCGCTGCCGTCAGGGCATCGATATCCGCACAGTCGTACACGAAATTGCCATCAAAGTCGCCTGGCAGACCGCCCGAATTTAACGTGGAATTGCCGAAGATGAGGTCAAAGTAAAAACCGGCCCCCACATCGTCGGTCGTCAGCGAAAGCGAAAACACAACGTCCAGATTCCCGCTCACATTGTTGATCGCGTTCGATCCCAGGTTCAGGGTGTTGCCTTCAAAATAAGTCACGGCATCCGCAACCTGAGTGAAGGTCTCGGTCTGGGTCATCCCTTCGCGCGTGATCGAGAAGGCCAGCATGTCAAAGCCACTCCCTTCCACATGCGTATCCAGGAAGCCGACAAGTAAATCTTGCCGCGGATTTGCCAAATCGTTGAGGTCGATGGCGTAGGTTACGGAACTGGTAAAGGTACGGCTGGTCGCGGTGCCTCCTTCCGTGAACGAACCGCCCATGGTGACGAGGCCAAGCACGTCGCTCGTCGTACCAAAATTGATCGCGACTTCAGGATTTCCGGCCAGGAATTCCTGCTGCACCATGGTGGTGGGTAATCCCGCGGAGAACCCCGCGGCTTCCAGACCGCTCGCACCCGCGGCATCCGGAATGCTGACCTCGACGCCAGCGCGGGCCTCAGCACGGCTTTGCCCGTTCACGGGTGCCGTCGCCTGGGATGCCAGATTGATAATCAATCCCCCGGCCGAAAGAGCGTTGGCGGTCGAGTTACCACTAACTCCGGTCGCATCGCTACGCGCAATTCCATTGCCGAAAAAGCTCCGCACCGACCCGTTTCCCGCATCCGCGGTGGATGTGGCGTTCACCGCGGCCAGACCGCTGGCAATCGCAGTGGCCGTAGCATCCCCTCCCCTGCCGCCCGGGCCGGAACTCGATGCGCCTCCGTTGCCGCCCGTCGCGGTCGCCGTCGACGAGACGGTGAAGTTGCCCGTGGACATGACGTTTGACATGGCGATGGCGCCGCCACCGTTGTTCCCAACGCCCAAGCTACCTGAGGCGATGGCGCCACCCGCACCGCCGGTCGCGTTGGCCGTGCCGGTCGTGGCGGCCGCACCGCTGAGTACGAGTGTCGACATCCCTGTGGAACCCAAGCCGGGAACACCACCTAGGCTGGCATTGGCACCTCGTCCTCCCGTGGCACTCACGGTGGCAGTCGTCGTCGCGCCACTCATGCGCGCGAAGGAAAGTGATGAGCTGGCCGTTCCGCCGTCGCCGCCATTCGAGGCGGCACCCGTGCCACCGTTCCCTCCCGCGGCCGTCTGGTTGAGCGTCAAGTTTCCTGACGTCGTACCACTCACCGCGTCGACCATCGAAACGGCGCCGCCGACCCCACCTGTCGCGCCGTCGCTACCGGCTCCCGCATTTCCACCCGTGCCGGATGCCGACACGGTGACCGTACCACCCGCGGAACTGGCCGAGGTCGGACCGATGATCGCCGTCCCACCACTGCCGCCAGTGAATCCCACTCCACGGGCGGCTCCACCGTTGCCCCCGGTCGCGTTGGCCGTAATGGAGGTATTATTCGCGGCTGTCGATGTTGCGGATCCGCCCGACGTGGCTACGCCACCCATACCCCCGTTGCCGGTCGAGCCGGTGGCGATGGCGCCGCCATTGCCACCCGTCGCATTCTGCGTTCCGGTGACGTTGGCAGGTCCGGATAACGACAAGTTGGCCGTGGCCGCCGCACCGTTACCGGCGGCGCCGCCACCACTTCCAGACCCACCGTTCCCTCCCGTCGCATTCATCGTCGCCGTCGTGGTTCCGCCCGTCACGCGCGCAAAGTTGAGTGACGAAGTCGCGATGCCACCCTGGCCGCCGCCGTTCCCCGCTCCGCCATTACCGCCGGCAGCGGTCTGATTGAGCGTCAGGTTACCGGATGTATTGCCGCTGACTTTATCCACGATCGAAGACGCGCCGCCATTGCCGCCAGTCGCGAAGTCATTTCCGGCTCCACCATTCCCGCCAGTCGCGTTGGTCGTAACGGTCACGGTGCTCCCCGCGGAAGTTGCCGACGTCGCATTGATCGTCGGGATACCACCAGCACCTCCGGAGAATCCACCGCCGCGGCCAATGCCTCCATTGCCACCCGTGGCATTGGTCGTTGTGGATGCCGTATTCATACCAGTCGTAATAGCAGACCCACCGGCCGCGGCTGCGCCTCCGGCACCACCATTGCCAAACGATCCGCTGGAGATGGCTCCACCATTCCCACCGGTGGCTGATCGCGTACCGGTCACATTGGCGGCTCCCGTGAGCGTTAAACTGGCCGTCGCCGCGGCTCCGTCGCCGGCGGCCGCACCACCCCCGGCACCGCCGCCATTGCCACCGGTCGCGTTGACCGTCGACGTGGTCGTGCCCCCGGTGGCACGCGCGAACGTCAGCGCCGAGCTGGCGGTCCCGCCTTGACCGCCCCCGGCACCGGCTCCCGTGCCACCATTGCCGCCAATTCCGTTTTGATTGAGGGTCAGCGTGCCGGACGTCGTGCCGCTGACGGTATCGGCCAGCGAGACGGCCCCGCCGTTGCCGCCGGTGGCCCCGTCGTTGCCCGCCCCACCGTTGCCACTCGTTCCGTTGGCCGTCACCGTGACGTTTCCGCCATCCGAGGAACCCGAACTAGCCGTCACATTGGCCATCCCGCCCGTGCCACCCGCGAGTCCACCGCCGCGGCCGATGCCGCCATTGCCACCCGTGGCATTCGCTGTATTGGAAACCGTGTTCGCGGCGCTGGATGTGGACGACCCGCTCGACGTGGCGCTGCCGCCCGTGCCGCCGTTGCCGGTGGACCCCGTGGCAATGGAACCGCCGTTACCGCCCGTTGCGGACCTGTTGCCTGTCGTATTCGCCGCGCCCGTCAATGTCAATTGTGCCGTGGCCGTACCGCCGTTACCCGCGGCGTTGCTCCCGCTGCCGCCGTTGCCGCCCGTGGCATTTACCGTTGAGGTTGTGGTGGCTCCGCTGGCGCGAGCGAACGTGAGCGTCGAGGCGGCACTGCCGCCATCGCCTCCCGCTGCCGCGGACCCGTTCCCGCCATTCCCTCCGGTCACGTTTTGATTGAGCGTGGCATTGGCGGACGTGCTCCCGCTGACGGCATCCGTCACCGATGCGTTGCCGCCGGTGCCACCGCTGGCTCCATCATTGCCCCCGCCCCCGTTGCCGCCGGTGGCGTTCGCCGTCGCGGTCACATTCCCACTGCCCGACGAAACGGTCAGTGGATTGACGTTGGGCACGCCTCCCGCACCACCGCTAAAAGCACCACCTCGTCCGATGCCTCCGTTGCCAGCCACGGCATTCAACGTGGCCGTGACGGTCCCCGAACCCGCGGACGTCGCCGAGCCGCCGGCGGTCGCCGAGCCGCCAACGCGACCGACACCCGTGAAATTGGCCGTGACATCCCCACCTTTGCCACCCGTGGCGTTGATCGTGCCAGTGACATTCGCGCCGCCACTGAGCACGAGGTTCGCAGTCGCCGTGCCGCTATTGCCGGCCGAGCCACCCGCTTGACCGCCGTTGCCGCCCGTCGCAGAGATCGTCGCGCTCGTCGTCCCTCCGGTCGCTCGCGCGAAAGTGAGTGACGAACTGGCGTTTCCGGCAGCACCGGCGACGGTGGCTCCGTTGCCGCCGTTACCCCCGGTCGCGGATTGATTGAGTGTCACGTTTCCCAGGGTGGTTCCACTGACCGCGTTCGTCAGCGTGGCGCTGCCGGCCAACCCGCCAGCCGCATTGAAGTTGCCAACACCTCCGTTTCCGCCGGTCACATTTGCGGTGGCCGTTACATTGCCCGTATCTGATGTCGACGAAGCGGTCGCCGTCGCGGTGCCGCCCGTTCCGCCCATCCCGCCGGCATCACGTCCGATCCCGCCGTTGCCGCCCGTGGCATTTGCCGACGATGTGGCGGTCGCCGCCGCAGTGGCGGTCGCGGCCGCGGTTGACGAAGCGTCGCCGCCCACACCACCCACACTGCCAGTCCCTGGGCTACCACCCGCGCCCGGAGCGCCGGCGATGCCACCGTTCCCGCCGGCTCCGCCGTTCGCGCTGGCGGTTGCGGAGGCATTTCCAGCAGGTGGCGACGTTTGCGACGTCGCGGTGGCGTCGCCGCCATTTCCGCCAGGTCCCCCGTCACCACCGTCGGCTCCCGCCGCATTCCCCACGCCTCCATTCCCACCGGTGCCGCCGGTGCCGCCGGTTGCCGTCGCATTATTCGCCGGATCGTTGGCCGTGGCACTGGCCACCGCATCCTCACCATCCCCACCCGGCCCGCCGTCTTCCCCCGGGTTACCGGGCGCCCCGTTGGTTCCGCTGGTACCGGACAACCCTGTGTCGGTGACGTTTTCCGCGAAACCAACCTTGCTGCCTAGGAGCAGACACACGATCACGACCATCATGGCAAATGTACGGCTTTGGAAACAACGCGTGCAGACGCCCCACCGCTTTGCGGCCGCCTGCTGGTCAACCTGACGTGGAAGGAGCGTGAGCCATCGGGTCCCCAATGCACGGTGTGGAATGTGCTGCAACATAGCTAAACTCCTTTAATCAAATCACCGAATGCTCCACCCCGACGGGGTGCGCGGAACCGTTTGCTACCCGATCTCGAAAAAAAGCTGTCGCGCCAATAACGACACAACCATGTCGTTTCCGTCTGTCCGCTGAGAGATAGTGGCGATCGAGCCGTTGCGAACGACTAAAGAGAGTGTTGGACGATAAGGTCTTATTTATCCCTCATCGCCACGTGTGGAGGACAAATCAGTCTTACCGGTTCGCAATCATAAGCCTTTGGGGAAACAGCTCGCTAGTGTTTACGAAGAACATTCGTCAATTCTTTGCAACCTGCAGACAATTCAAGTAACTGTTTAGCGGTGCTGGGGAGTCGTCCCGTCAGCGACGACACATTCTTTTTCCCAGCCAAATTCTGAAATTCACTTTGCCTTTCTGTCCTTGCCGGCAACCCTACCCGCAGGCGGCGCCAAGTGCGATAAGGGGGCGACGCCATGCGCGAATTTGGCGAGCCTGTGTCGACGAGCACGCCTGTTGCACCTGACCCCGGCTGCGGACCGATGGTCCCTATCGAGCCGCTCCCAGCTTCGTTTCACCACGGCAAGCGCATGCCTGCCTTTGCGTGCAAACCGCGATCGCTTCACCTCGCGGAGCGTGAATCCGCCGCTTCGCACCGCACAAAGAGGCCCATGGCAGCGGTATGGCGTCATGACGGAACTGGGGGCACATGGTATCGATACGTCCCACAGGTCGACGGACGACCGCTCAAGAGGGGAACGTTTTGTCATGAAGAACATTTTTATATTTGGTGAAAAACCGGCACGACGGAATTTGACCATTGCCGACCTGAGAGATCTCAAGGGTGTCCGCCAGCTCACGCAAACGAATCCGGCAACGTTGGAAGAGGCCGCGGCGGCTGTGGCCAGCGGCATCGACACATTGATCCGCGGCCAGTCGCAGTTCGAGGGCGTGCGGGCGGGGGCACCGCACACATTTTTGACCGCTGCCTTGATGCTGACGGACTTTCCGACGGACGAGGCGACGATTCGAACCGCTTTCAAGTACATGGAGGCCGGCGCCGACGCGATCTATACCGTGCGCCGTCCGCAACTCGTACGGTTGCTTGCCGATGAAGGCATTCCCGTGATGGGCCACCTCGGTCTCGTACCCCGCAAATCGACGTGGGTGGGGGGGCTGCGCCGTTGGCAAGACGGCGGACGAGGCGAAGATGTTTATTTGACAAATTTCGCGAACTGGAAGACGCCGGTGCCTTTGCCGTGGAAGTCGAGATCGTACCCGAGGAAGTCCTGGCGGAGATCAGCCCATGCACCTCGCTGATCACGTTTGCGCTCGGCTCGGGCGCCAACGGAGACGTGACCTATCTTTTTACGTTGGACATTCTGGGGGACAACGAGCGGCCGCCGCGGCATGCACATGCCTATGTCAATCTGCGGAGGATGCGGGAAGAAATGCAGTCCGAGCGGGTGCGGGCCTTTACCGAATTCGTGGCCGATGTGTCGCGGCGGCGTCTTTCCGACGGCCAAGCAATTAGTCTCGATGGACGAGCGGGAACTCGACACTTTCCGCGACTGTCTGGATTCCTGAAGCCGGCCTTGCCCAGATTCAAATCCGCCGCGACAACATGTGTCGCGCAAGGCAGATTCCGAGCAACAGTAACATCGCAGGGCTCGGCTCGGGAACCAGTGCGAACGAGTCGGCGGACGTGAACTTGTGGGCGTTCCACAGATTAAAGTCCGACGTATCGGTCTGGCCATCTCCGTTAAAGTCACCGGTCACCCAGGTCGTCCCGGAGAGAAACTTATTCTCATTCCAGATGTTGAAATCGCTGGTGTCGACAATCGAGTCCAAATTGGCGTCACCGAGCAGTGCGACGATGGCCCGGACTTCGTTCGTCCCGTAAGTGACGGCGAATCCGAGGTCGTCGTCAATTGATACCCCCACGACCTCCGAGAACTGGCCTTCGATTGTTTCGCTGGCCCGGAGCAGGTCGAACTGGTCACCATAATTCGGTGCAAACAAACCCTCGCCGAGGTCGATGCGTGCAAGCTTCAGCCTGCCATCCAACTGGACTGGCCCCGTGACGTGCAGAGTGTCGAATTCCATGCCCGCGGCGTGGCCACCCATGTCGATCG
Organism: uncultured Planctomycetaceae bacterium; assembly: GCA_963700865.1. Classification (GTDB taxonomy): domain Bacteria; phylum Planctomycetota; class Planctomycetia; order Pirellulales; family Pirellulaceae; genus CAVOGJ01. The sequence continues at coordinate 62,159 of CAVOZC010000005.1, forward strand.
CCAGGATACCCGCCGCAAGCTGCTCGTAGCTCCCCGTGATCTCCAGCATTCCGGCTGGTGATCCAGGCTCGAGGAGCGACCGGTTGACCACGTCGGCCAGAATGTGACCCTCTCCCAGCAGCCTGCCCCGGTTGATGTTTACCAGCGTGGCCTGGATTTGGCCCGCGTGCAACTCAATGCGACCATTCGCGAGCGTCAGCGTGCCATTCACATCCACCAGACCATCATTGCTGACGATCAGGCTGGCTTGATTATTGAACACGCCTGCACCCGACGGTCCAATCTGCACGCCCCCCGCGATGATGGTCGATCCGGCGTCCTGAACGTGTACACTGCCGTGAGCCGCATTGCGAGCGCCAACATATAGTTGTGATGCGGAAACGCTTCCGCCAGCGCTTATGTTCAATTCACCATCCGAGACATTACTAAACGTCGAGCTTGTGAAATTATATCCGACCCATAAGGACGCAGTCTGCCAGACTGATCCCGAGCCCGTCACATTCGCAACGCCGCGTGTTTCCCCAAGGACGCCCATTCGCCCGATCAGAACTTGCCCACTATGGACAGTGCCACCCATGGAAATATCGAGCTGTCCGTTGCCCGCGTGCCCCACGAACAGATTGCCAGATGTGTTCGAGTTCCACGTCGATCCGACCCCCGTGACATGGACGAGGCCTTGAGCGTGCCGTTCGTCCCCCACGTAACTCTCTTCGGATGATACGGTGGCACCGTTCTGGACGGTGAGGCTACCGATCCGGGTCGGCGCCGACGGCGTATTCACGCTCGACGTACCACCGCCGACTCGCAATGTGCCTCGAGAAGATCCGGGAATGCTGAGGGACCAGGTCGTCATGGCGCCATCCAGCACGGCGGTGGCATCACCATCACGCCCCAGCACGGCTTGGGTACTGGTCAACTCAGCCCCTCCCCCCACATTCAGCGTGGCATTCCCCGAATCAGCGATAAGTACCGTGCTCGCGGCGAGACTCGTCCCGTTACCGTTGACTTCGATCGTGCCGTGACCGCCAAATTGTCCGGCCACGAGTGTTCCCGTACTCAAACTGGACCCAGAGAGCATGCGCAGCGTACCTTGGCCCCCGGCACCCACTCGCAATTGTTGGGCCAGCACCAGCGATGCCCCGATATCAAGCGTGAGCGTTCCTTCGGCGCCGCTCGTTCGGGCCACCACCCCGTGGACACCCGAGACGGTACCATGCCGCAGCGTCCATTCGGCGTGGTCACCGGGTAGCTCCGCGACGACCAACGATGCTCGCGTGATATTGGCTTCGGAGAGCTGGTACTCACAGTCGCCTAAATCGAAGCGTACTTTGTCATTCGCGATAATTACTTGGCGCGCGAACGCGTCGGCCGAGAGAGCCACCGTGTAGGCCGTCGAGCTGCCCAGTCGGAAAATTGCCGCGCTATCCACGGTTGGCGGTTGTCCTCCTTCCCAATTTGCACCCGTGGCGTAGCCTCCACCGGTCGCCTGATTCCAGGCCGTGCCTGGCATTCTCGGTGAGGGAAGCGATTGAAAGGCCATCGTGAACCGATCGCTGAATAGATACTTGACTTCGTCGCCACCCGCTTCCGTTTCCCGGACTTCGATTTGCGAGAAACCGTCCGTGTCGAGAATCGCGAAGAACGGTGTGTTGTCCAGGTTCCGATCCACACAATTGAATGGCTCGCCCATCGAATCGAATTCGCAGATTTCACCTAAATCGACTGGCGCGGCTGTATTCCCGTCGATGATGAGGACGATATCGGCGCCAAAGGTACCACGAATCGCACCGCCAAAGCCGTACATGTTCGTCGGGGCAGAGACGACATATCCATCACGGATACCCGCGGGAAGATCGGTGTGCGGGGAAGAATAGAAGCCCCATTCGCCTTGTGACGCAGCACCGTTGCTGGTCGTCACGCCATGAATCCCGCCGCCGCTGCCGTTCCACGTCACGCCACGGCTCAGCACATCAGGCACGCTCATGGTGCCGCCGACAACGCTGGAACGTGCCAGTCCCCAGGCATCATCGCTCTCAAATCCTTCGGTGATTTGGGAGTAATCGCCGGCGGAGATGGCCGCCAAATACTCGGCTCGATCGAAGAATAGTGTGCGTTCGGCCCGCGACTGGCCCAACCAGCAAAGCTGGGCGAGAAGCCCCACGATCCACAGCCACCCGCAAACCGGCCGCACCATCATTGTCATTTGCATTTTGAACGTCCAGCTTGCATTGATCCCTGCGTAGAGCCCAAAACCGACGGGCGACCCGCCAGATCGGGGAAAAAATAATGAAAAAATGGGGACGCGCGATGCACTTGGCCAAGCTGGTTGAAGCATGCCTTCAAGCGAGCTCGCTCCGTGGGGGTCTGTGGACGCACGCGTGGATAGGCTGCCAGCCAAGAGTGTTTGGCACAAAGCATGCGGTGATGATCAATGATCCACCATGTTGGTGGAAACGGCACCTGCCGTGTTTTTGGCGAAGACAGGCTGCGACCGCCGAGAAGGCCCAAGCTTGCGGCGGCCAGATGATTGCCACTTGTCTTTGCCTGAATCACCCCTAACAAAGCACAACGCGACTTTCCCGATGGCACCGCGGGAACTCGACGCCTTTCGCAACTGGTCGGCGTCATGACTCGGATCGGGAAAGCGCTCCTCTCCGCCCCAAGGCGGCAAATAAATGACTTACTTGTGCTACACGTACACTCGATTTCACGAGGATTCAATTATTTCCTGCCGCGTCGGTGCATGAATCCTTGCGGATGGCAGTAAAATCGGTGTAGGATTCGCAGACAACTTCCACGCAAGCCGAGTTCTTATCTGACGCATTTCCCAGGAGGCTTTCCCCATGCGCCGTCCATCGCGTCGAGCCCTTTTGGCAGAGGCACTCGAAGACCGCCGCCTCTTGGCAATCTGTACTGTTACAACGTCCGATGACAATCTGGATGGAGAACCGACGGATTTGACCGGTTCACTGCGACATTGTGTGGAGGAAGTCGCGCCAGCAACACCTGAGTCGGATATGGTCGTTTTTAATCTTGCGGGGAGCAATCGGATCGGGCTCACCTTGGGGCTCAATCGACGTTACAGACGACATCGTCATTATGGACGAATTGGGGGATACTGGCCTGGGTCCGGCCGAAGGAGGCGGCCCCATCACCATCGAGGGAATCAGCTCGCGTATCTTCACGATCGATGACAGCGGAGAAGTCGCCCGCAACGTAACCATCAGCGGACTTCGATTGGAGGCCGGCAACGGCGTGAGGGGTGGCGGTCCCGATCCGTGGGACGGTTGGGGTGGCGCCATTTTGAATCGCGAGTCGCTGACGCTGGAGAATGTCACGATCGACTCCAATGTGGCGGCCACCGGCGGCGGCCTTGCCAATGTGGGGTCTCCCATGGAATTTCCCGTCTTGCCGACCGCCGTGATCAGGAATTCGACTCTGTCCAATAATGATGCCGAAGCCGGTAGCGGCGGCGGCATTGTAAGCATCGACGCCAATTTGGAATTGATCCAGAGCACCGTCTCCGGAAATACGGCCGATTTCACCGGTGGAGGTCTGGCACTCTTCACAGTCGACTCGGACGGTCTGCTGAATGAGTCGTCCACGACCATTCAGAGCAGCACCATCTACGACAACTATGCGTCGGACCTGGGCGGCGGAATCTATACCAACGAATATCACAACCTGTTTGCCGTGAACAACAGCATCATCGCTGGCAATTCCGCGGGCATGTCGGCCGCCGATATTGATGACATCGACATCATGCCGACCAACTCATTGATCGGCGACAATACCGGCACCTCGCTGGCTGCCGCCAACCCCGACATGGCGGGAAATATCGTCGGTGATCCGGGCATGGGTGGAGTCATCAACCCCATGCTGGGACCGCTGGCCGACAACGGTGGTCCCACCCAGACTCATTTGCCGCTTGATTTCAGCCCAGCCATCGATAAGGGCGATAACGGGAGCCTGCTACTTTCTACGGATCAGCGTGGATTTGGCCGCATCGTGAACGGCGTGGTCGATATGGGCTCGGTCGAATTCGGCAGCACGGCATTGAGCGGCGACTTCAACGGCGACGGCCTCTACGACCTGGATGACATCGACCTGCTGGTAGCGGCTCTAGCGTCCGGCAGCAACGATTTAAGTTTTGACCTGACCAATGATGCGCAGGTGACGGCGGAGGATCTGGATGCCTGGCTGCTGGAAGCGGGCGAAGTCAACCTGGGCAGCGGTCGGGCCTATTTGTCCGGCGATGCCAACTTGGACGGAGTGGTGGATGTCAGCGACTTCAATCTCTGGAATACGAATAAGTTTGTCCCCACGGCCGCCTGGTCCCTGGGAGACTTCAATGCCGATGGATTCACCGACGTTTCGGATTTCAATCTCTGGAATATCAACAAATTTACGGCATCACGGCCAGCGAATCGTGGGGCGGACGAGCCGGTTTGGACCGCCGAGCCAGCGGATTTGCATGACATGGCGGCCCTTCACCCTGGCGGCCCCACCTGGCCGATGACGGCCCAGTGGGGAAGCATCGGGGAGCGGAAGGAAGACAAGTTCGCGACCGTTTCCGAGCGAACTGCGGGGGGACGCCTTGAAACTCATGCGACGCAGCAGAGCAACGATGATCACGTCGCGTTGATTCAGTCATGGGAAGCCTGACCGGAGGTTTTGTCGCGAATCACCGCCAGGCGTTGGTCCACGACGGCTGGCCAAAATCCCTGATGCGACGCCAGTAGCTCGGGGCTTGCCGCGAGCAATGAGCGGGCCTTTTCCAGTGCCGCGGCGGCCTGGGGCCAGTCGTGGCGCTCGGCATCAATGGCTCCCCGCAGGCTCCACACGCCGGCTTCGTCGGCGGCGGCGCTATCGAATTGATCCAGCAGTGACATGGCCTTTGTGGCAAATTCGTTGGCCAAGCCGAGATTCTGGTGGGCCAGTGCAAGCTCTCCGGCCATGAGCAGGCGACTGAAGTTCAAGTCGGCATGGGTGGAGTCCGGGGCGGTGAGCCATTCCTCCGCGAGTTTGTCGGCGTTCTCGTATTGTTGCTGGGCGAGGTAGGCGCTAACAAGCGTGCGACAACCCGAGTGGCATTTTTCGTGCTGAAAGCCGTACTTGTCGACATATTTCCGCAGCCACGGCTCGGTTTCCGCGATTGCATCCGCGAGCGTGGGCGCCGAGCAAGGCATAGCCCAAGTCAAGGTGGGTGCTCCAGACTTTCTCGTGCTGCTCTCCCAGCAGCCGCGTGCGACCATCGAGCGCTTGCCGATAATTGGCGATCGACTCGTCAAACCGTTGCAGCGACAGCTGCACACTGGCCATGCTTGCCAGCATGGAAAGCGTCTGATCGTGATCGAGCGTGAGCGTTTCCACATATTCGGGGTAGAGCGACTCGAGTCCTACCAATGCCTCGTGATATGATCTCTTTCTGGCCAGCTTGACGAATGGAGCCTGCAATAGACTGAGCCGTTGTTCGGATGAAAAATGCTCGGTATCGGATACGGCGGCGGCAACCTCGGCCGCGAGTTCGTGGGCTTCCTCATGACGACCGGCCTTGGAAAGCATGATGCCCAGATTGTGCTTGGCAAGGATGGCTTCTTTGGATGAGGGACCGAAAACCTGCTCTCGCATGCGCGATCACACCGCGTTCGAGCCGGAGCGAGTCTTCGACATTACCCAACTCATAATTGACTGCCGACAAATCGTGCAGGTAGTCAAAATATTGATCGCCTCCCTCCGTTTGGGTTCGCTCCACGAGGTCCTGCAAGAGTTCTTTCGCTCGCTCGTATTCACCATCGATCTCATAAACCTGCGCCAACCTTCGCTGCCGCTGTAAGCTTTTAGGGGCCTGTGGGCCCAGGCTGGCCCGCGATATCCGCAGGGATTCTTCTGCCCAGCGAGTTGCGGAGTCAGGGCGTTGAAATCGCTTGAGGACGCTAACAATGACATCGTAGACGTCGGCCTTGACGTCCTCCGAGATATCAAGTTTTTCTATTTCTCGAGCAGCCTCTTCGAGTCGCTCGACGTTGTCTTGATTTTTTCCGAACGGATCGATGACGCCGAAAGCATCGGCCGTCAAGTCAAAGGCCTCGCGGACGGCACGTTCTTTTTCTTCGGCTGCCGCCGTCAGTCGACTTTGATTGCGACGCTCGATCGAATCCAGCATGGCATTGGCGGCGAATAAGCCGATCACCCCCACGGCGACGGCCGGCAACAGCCAACGACGCTTGCGGACCGTGCGCAGTCCCCGGTCGATCCACGGTTCCTGGCAAGCCACCACGGGTTCGTCCGCCAGGTAACGTTCCAAATCCTGCTGCAATGCTCGCACCGTTGCGTACCGCTCGCTCGGTTCGACGGCCATGGCCTTCTGACAGATCGCTTCCAGAGCCTTGGGAATCGAGCGATCGACCGCCCGGGCAGGTACGACATCACCATTACGGACTCGGCCAAGAATCTCCTGGCGCTGTCGCCTTCCACGGGCGGTCTGCCGGTCAATACCATATAGAGGGTTGCACCGATGCCATAGGTATCGGATGCGAAGTCGACCAAGTCGTGTTTACCGCGGCGCCTGTTCCGGACTCATGAACGCTGGGGACCCGATGGCTCGCCCCATGATGGTCATGGAAATGCTACTTCCCGAAGCTGGCTGCAGTGTCTCCTCGGCGGGATAGTGCACGGAACCCGAGAGGTCCTCACGTCGTCCCACGTTTTTCGCAAGTCCCCAGTCGACGACCAAGGTTTCACCATAGTCCCCCAGCATAATATTGCTGGGCTTTAGGTCTCGATGGACAATACCGCGACGATGTGCGTAGTAAATGGCTTCGCATACGTCGACCATTTGGTTAAGGAGTGACCGCATGGCGATGCCCGTACCTGACGCTCGGCCGGTTCACCCGCATGGTACTTCTCAATGGCGGTGCGAAGGCTGCTCCCCTTCACGAACCGCATGGCGTAATACGGCCTGCCATCCGGGTAGCTGCCCAGCGCGTACACCGGCACGATACCGGGGTGTTCCAGCCGGCCCGTGATTTCCGCTTCTTGGACGAACCGCTCTCGACTCTCCGGGTTGTCGGCCAAGAGGTCCTTGATCTCCTTCAGGGCGACAAGGCGATTCAATTGACGATCAAACGCTTCGTATACCTTTCCGAGCCCACCCGTGGCGTGCAGCCTTCGTCGCTCGAATCGTCCGTCGGCACGCGGGCCAGGTTCGACATCCTGCTTCCCTTCATTCGGATCGTCCGAATCATAATCCAGGGTGTCACCACTTGCCGCCGAGGATGACACGTTCCATGCATTTCCCGGAAATGGCTGGTCGCTTACCTTCGCCATCACCTCCAGCGCCATGCGGCCCGCCGGCGTCATTGCCCCCAACGAGACAAGTGCATCGGCAAGTCCGAGGCGTGGATCTTTTTCACATCGTTCGCGGGCCTGAGCCAGTTGGTCAGCGGAGATGACTCCCAACCGGATCGCCAATTCCCCAAAATCATCAGGCATGGGATCCTCGCGAGAGACCATCATCAGTCTGCCATGCTCGAGTTTAGTGGCGCGGCACGTAGGCGTATTCTGTCCCAGGATGCCCCCAATTGGAAGTCATGACCAGCAAACCCGAAGATTCCGCGTGACATTCCCATCGGCAAACGGACGTCAGGGGAGAAGAGCGTCGACCAGCCAGGTGTCAAAGCTGGTCGTGGCGTACGACGGCGAACGAATCACGGATGCCCACAGCGACGCAGTTGACTCCTCGGTCGTGGCAATCCCTTTCCAAGCACTATGGCCTTGGTACCCTGATGGGGAGACTCGAGACGAGTCACCCCTGCCGTGGCGCGTATTCAAATCACAGGCGGGTCGCCGCATTCGCGGATGATGATCCATGATGGTGTGCCTCATTCACGAGATGGTCCGGCACGTAAAAAATCGGCAATCACGGCTGGAAAGAACTCGCGGATGCGCTCCGTACATCCGTGGTTGGCTCAAGCCGCCGAAATGAATGGATTTGGCTCGCCGTACCGACGAGGCGATGCCAACGACAGGCTCGTGCCTTGTGACCGCTCGGAATGAGGGTAGCCGAAGTCGCCAGGCTTTGGACGTTTTATATTCGGGATCGCTGAGCGTGGCTGGGGTATCCTGCCCCGGTCGACTGCGGCTGGAAGCCATGGCCACGCATGGACTAACGTCTCGAGGGGCTGCCCGCAGCTCAGTGAGCGCCGCTTCGAGTACCGCATCGCCGCGTTCAAAGTCTCTGGCGGTCGCCGACACGGGAATGTCGGGCTGGATGCCCTGCCCTTCGAACTCGGTACCGTCGGGGAGCATGGCCTTCCAGCAGGGAAGGAAAACAGTCACGCCGTTCCCCAGTTCATGGGGTTGGGGATTCCCGGAACTCCCCGCGAGGCGGCCCCGATCAATCGTGCCTCGCGGCACTTGCTTCATCATTAACAAGAACGCCTCGCAGCTACTGATGTTCGCGGTCCGGTGAGCACCGCGACTCGGCCCCGATAATCGGCGCGACGCTCATTGGGCTGTAGTAGACACGCTCCCGCGGCTCGCTGAAGCCGCCGGGTTGATCCGCATCGACGAGGACATGCTTGGCATACACGGTTGGCTTATCGATGAAGCAGCCGGCGACGGAGCGGGCAATGCGCTTATCCCCGCCACTATTCAGACGCACGTCGATGATCAAGGCCGGCGCGTCCTTCAGCCGCTCGAGAATCGCGAAAATCGGTGCCAGTTCCTTTGTCTTTGCACGATCCCAACTGTCGATCCGCAGATAGCCAATCCCGTCGTCCCAACGACCGCTGGCGAGGACCGACGAGTCTTGTTTCCAATGGGGCACCAATCGTGGCAACATTTTGGCGTTGACGTTGGGCGTGGCGGGCCGCACATAGGTGGGAACGATCTGGTCGCCCACCGCCAACCACAGGTGTTTGTCCTTGGCTTTGGCGAGCAAGGTGGCGACCCGCCGCGCGAAGGTGAGGGCGTCCTGGGCAGCGGCCAGTTGATCACGTTGGGCTTCGAGCAGCGCAGCCCAATCGATCCCCAGTCGATCCCGGTAAGAATACTGCGTCGTGAGCGCTCTTGGAGCCGGTCGATGGCTGCTTCGTTGCCGGCCGTGCCGCTCGCTGCGATCCCCGTCGCGGGGCTGCCTGCCTCCGTCGTGAACTGGATGGCGTAGGGAACCGCCGGCTCGCCCTTTCGATTCCTGAAGTTCTGGAACTTCTCGCTGTTGACGCTCAACCAATAGGTGTGATTGGGTTTGAGTCTGACTGGGAGGACAAAGGTGCGTGAGCCACGCCAGGCACCCAGCTGCTTGTCGCGCAGTCGGGGAAGGTATCGCCACCACCCACGATGGACTGCCCCCCGGGAGACATCGGCTGGTCAAACGTAATGCGGATTTCAACCAGGCCCGGATCGACATCAATCTCACCGTTATCGGGAACCGCCTTGATCACCTGGGGCGGTGCTGCGGCCGAGTGGATAGCCAACACGTCCGCCAAGGCCAGGCAGCCAACGACGGCAAAGGCTCGTACGTGTGGGCTCATGCAAAATGCCTCATGGTAAGCTGGTCACTGAGATGGGACCCGGCCTGGATTGTAAGAACTGGCAGCTCGGTTTGCCACCCAGAAGCGCATTGTTGCCATGTAGTTGACCTTCGATTTGATGGTCCGCGCGAAGGCACGAAGAACTGGAAGCGGGGTGAAATCGGGGCCGGCCACTGGGATCGCGAAGTTGCCGCTCGCTCGGCAGCAGAAGTAGCGGTGCCGATTTCTTATCTCTGTGCCTCCGTGAGGAAAATCAGGGGCCACAGGCGGAAGACCGTGGCGGGCCGGCCGGAGCGGCGAAGGATCACCGCACTCCAGACAAGGCATGACCGGCGGGCGCTTCCATGTCGATGCCGGCCGCGAGGGATTATGATGAGATCATAGCGGGCAGCATCTCGGCCCCCAGCCCTGCAAGGTGTCAAGCGATGTTCAGGAGCATACCATTCGAGCTTCCCCTGTTTCGGAATCGGCCGCAAGGAGTTCAATGGAGCAACCGTGTGGCCGCACGAGTCCGAACTGCCCCCCGCTGCAATACGCGACGTTTACGCGTCGCAATCGTCGCCAACGCCGTCGCAGCCGCGCTCGCGTTATGGACGGTCCCTGGTGTCGCACAGGAACTCACTCCAGTCGAGGTCCAGTCGATTGCTCGCGAAGCGTACATCTACGGTTTTCCGATGGTGGAAAACTACCGCATGATGTATGCGTCGGCGATTGATCGAGACAGCCAGGATTTTGCGGCTCCCTTCAATACGCTGCAGCACGAGGCCAACGTGTTTACCGCTGCCGACACCGATGTCGTCACGCCCAACGCGGATGTAGTGGTCTCGCTGCTGTGGATGGATTTGAGAACACAGCCCATCGTGCTCAGTGTTCCGGAGATTGAACCGGACCGCTACTACTCGATCCAATTGATCGACCTGTTCAATTTTACGTTTTCCTACATCGGCACGCGAACGACCGGAAACGATACGGGTAGCTACTTGATCGCGGGACCGAACTGGCAAGGCGAGGTCCCGCAGCACATCGACGGGGTGATTCGTTGTGAGACCGAATTCGCGATGGCTCTCTATCGCACACAATTGCGCGGCCCCGAAGACCTCCCCGATGTGAAACGCATCCAGGCCCAATATACCGTGCGGACTTTGAGCGCACTCCCGGGCCAGCCGCGACCAGACATCGGAACGGAAATTCCCTTTCCCCCGCCCGCCTTGGCCACCGAGCCAGGCATCCCATTTTTCTCAACACTCGGCTTCCTACTGCCATTTTGCCCGCCGCCCGCAGCAGAAGCGGAGCTGATGGCTCAATTTGCGAGGATCGGCCTGACGGCGGGTAAGCCGTTTGATGCGAATGGGATGAGTCCCGAATTCCAGGAGGCCCTGCAGCTTGGCATGGCCGAGGGTGACTCCACCATTACCGCCGCCGCCGCCACGTTGAAAGTGGCCGAAGTGATTGGCACGCGAGAGTATCTCAAAAGCGACTACCTGAAGCGGGCGGTGGCCGCGAAGGTCGGGCACTACAGCAATGCCAAAGAGGAGGCACTCTATCCGTTGTACCTGACGGATGCCGAAGGCCAATCGCTCGATGGTCACGAGGCGGATTACGTGATGAAGTTTGGCCCGGACGATTTGCCGCCGGTCAACGCATTCTGGTCCCTGACGGCCTATGACAACGGGAACCAGGCACTCGTACCCAACCCGATGGGACGCTATCGCATCAGTTCGTCCATGCTCCCCACCCTCACCCGCGACGCCGACGGTGGTCTCACGTTGTATCTCCAAAACGGCCGCCCCCAGGAAGAGCAGGCCTCGAACTGGCTGCCGGTACCGCCGCGCCCATTCTATCTGGTCATGCGTTTGTACTGGCCGAAGCCGGAAGGCTACGATGGCACTTGGGCGCCTCCCCTGATCTGGAAAACCAACGAGGCACCCACCGCGGCGCCCTCAAACCGGCCGGTGCTGAAGCGGCCGAAGAAGTCAAGGCTCCCGTGCTCGTGGAAGAACCCAAACCCGAGATGGAACGCCCGACGGTGTGGGGAGAACCCACCGAGGTACAAATCCTGATTTACGTGATCGATGTCGACGAAATCAACTCCGCCGATCAAAGTTTCGCCGCCAGCGTTTTCTTCGAAGCCCATTGGAAGAATCCTTTTTTGCGTCATCAAGGCCCCGGTCCTTTGCTGCGCAGCCTAACTGACGTCTGGAATCCGCGATTGACCATTGTCAGTCAACAGATGGCGTGGTCATCCTATCCCGAGTCGGTCGAGATTCAGCCCGACGGGACGGTTGTCTATCGCCAAAAAGTCTGGGGGCGGTTTTCGCAACCCTTGAATCTGCGCGACTTTCCCTTCGACTGTCAGCAACTGTCCATTCAACTGGTGGCGGCTGGTCTCCTGGAAGAACATGTAAACATGGTTTCGCTTGTGAATGAGATGGGCAGCTCATCGAGCATTGCCAACTCATTTTCATTGCCCGACTTTACGGTCGTTTCATGGAACGCCGCCATCGCCGTACTACGCTGCTCAAGAAACCACAGGTGTCGCCGGCTATGAAATGACGATCGATGTCGCGCGTCAGCCCACGTACTATGTCCTGAAGGTCATCATCCCTTTGTGTTTGATCGTCGTCATGTCCTGGCTACCGCGGTGGATGGATGTCGAGCAGGTGGGCACGAATATCGGCATTTCGACGTCGTCGTTTCTGACACTGGTCGCTTATCTGTTCGCGATCACCGTGCTCTTGCCGCGAGTCTCCTACGTTACGCGGATGGACCGCTTCATCTTGCTCTCAACGCTGACCGTCTTCACCGGGCTGATTCAGACGGTAGCCACGACCGCACTGGTCAATCGTCGCAAGAAACCCCTCGCGCATCAGCTGGAACGCTGGTCAAGACTGGTCTATCCCATTTTGTTGGCAGGCGTTGTTTTCGTATCGTTTGTTCTCTGATAATCGACATGAGAGCAGGGCATACGACATTTAATATCTCACGCCCCTTGATTCACGTCAGAGGGGTGCATCACTGTCGGCGCCTTCGTCAGAAAGCGGGATAGCGTACGCCATCTGCCGCGGATACATTGTGCGTCTGGCTTTTGAAGGGAACATGCACGTGCGGCGTTCTTGATGGAATGGAAATACCCCATGCTCATGCCTGGTAAATTCACCCTCTCCTGGCTTTCCCTGCTCGCAATTGCCGGCACTCTCATCCCCGGTTGCGTGAAGCCCCCCGCGGCGGCGCCGCCAGCTACGCCCAAGGTCGAGGTCAGCCATCCGGTCGTACGCGAGATCATCGAAGAGGACGAATTCAATGGTACCTTGGCATCGCCCTCGGTGGTGGAGGTCCGCGCCCGCGTGCGGGGCTACATCCAGAAGGTCCATTTCCAGGACGGCGACCTGGTAGCCGAAGGCGACCTGCTCTTCGAACTTGACCCCCGTCCATTCCAGATTCAGATCGACCAGGCCATCGCCCGCGCAGATCCTTCGCGGCCCAGAAGTTAGCCGCCGAAAAGGATGTGGCTCGCTACCGGGAATTGATCAAGTCGGGAGCGGTCAGTCAGCAGGAGTTGGAGCGGGCACAGGCGGATGCGGACTCGTTTGACTGCGCAAATTGTCGCGAAACAGGAAGAGGTCAAACAATACGAACTGGACCTCGAATTTTCTCGCATCACGGCACCCATCTCGGGACGCGTCAGCCGTGCCCTGCTCACCGAAGGGAACCTGGTCAATGCCGGCGGGAGCGATCAGCTGCTGACGACGATTGTGGCGGTCGATCCGATGTACGTCTACTTTTCGGTCGACGAGCGGGCTTTGCAGCGGTACATGAAGTCGCGGCGTGACGCGCCGGAAATGGCAGATGCCCCCGGCACGCTCCGCCAGCGGCAAGTGCCATTTCGGTTCGCCTCGATTCCGACGAGGGCTTCCCGCACGAGGGACTGCTTGATTTTGCCGACAATCGGGTCGATCCCGAGACCGGCACCATTCGAATTCCGGGGCGTCGTGGAGAACCGGCAAGAGCTTTCGTGCCTGGCTCGCGCAGTGCGCGTGCCGCGTGCCGGTGACGTGACGAACTACTCCGTGATTTGGTGCCTGATACGGCCATTCTGAGCGACCAGGACAAGCGATACTTGCTGGTTGTGGATGAAAAACCATCGTGTCTCGGCGAGACGTGCAGATGGGCAAGCTCTTGGATGATGGCATGCGCGTGCGTCCTGCCGGTCGCGGATGGCCAGCCGGCGGTTCGGACCGACGAGTGGATCATCGTGCAGGGACTACAGCGTGCCAGAATCAATTACCCGGTGGAACCACTGCGGCCGACCGCCACGCCCGAGTCATAACGGACGGATGCATGCCTGGATCACCGTGCAGGCCAGAGCCCTCTTGAGAAACCCGCCGCAATGATCTCGCACTTCTTCATCGACCGGCCGATCTTCGCCTCGGTGCTGTCGATCGTCATCGTCATGCTCGGCGGCGGTGGCGCTGCTGCAGTTGCCGATCGCCCAGTATCCGGAGGTGACGCCGCCGACGTGTCCAGGTCACGGCCACCTACCCGGGTGCCAACGCGATGACCGTGGCCGAGACGGTCGCCACGCCGATCGAGCGGAAGTCAACGGCGTCGAACGGATGCTCTACATGTCGTCGAAGTGCACCAACGACGGCCAGATGATGCTGGACGTCACGTTCGAGCTGGGCACCAACCTCGACATCGGCCCAGGTGCTGGTGCAGAACCGCGTCGCGGTCGCCGAGGCGAAGCTGCCGGAGGAGGTCAAGCGGATCGGCGTGACGACGAAGAAGAAGTCGCCCAGCATCCTGATGTGCGTGAATCTGATCTCCCCCGACAGCCGCTACGACCAGCTCTATCTGAGCAACTTCGCCACGCTGAACGTCAAGGACGATCTGGCGCGACTCCAGGGCGTCGGCGACGTCGCCTTCCTGGGCCCGCGCGATTACAGCATGCGGATCTGGCTCGACCCGGACAAGCTGGCCTCCTGAAGATGACGGCCAGCGACGTGATCCGGGCCATCCAGGAGCAGAACGTGCAGGTGGCCGCCGGACGCCTCGGGCAGCCGCCGTCTCGCCGAGGATGCGAATGTCCCCTTCCAGTTGCCGATCAACACGCAGGGTCGCTTGACCAGCGAGCAGCAGTTCGAGGACATCATCGTCAAGACGGGCGAGGGCGGGCAGATCGTGCGTCTACGCGACGTCGTCGCGAAAACAGAGTACGACGAGACGGGACACGCGATCGAGAAGGGTGTCGAGCTCGGCGCCAAGAACTACGACGTCAACAGCTATCTCGACGGCGAGCCCGCGGCGACGCTGGCTGTCTTCCAGCTGCCGGGCTCCAACGCCCTCGAAGACGGCCAACCGGTGCGGGCCAAGATGGAGGAACTGAAAGCCAGAGTTCCCGCAGGGTATCGAGTACCGGATCGACTACGACACCACCGTCTTCGTCGAGGAGTCGATCACCAGGTCTATCACACGCTGATCGAGGCCTTCGTGCTGGTGTTCATCGTCGTGCTGGTCTTCCTGCAGAACTGGCGGGCGACGATCATTCCGATGATCGCCGTCCCGGTCTCGCTGATCGGCACGTTCGCCGCCATGCGTCTGTTGGGCTTCTCGCTCAACAATCTGTCGCTCTTCGGCCTGGTGCTGGCCATCGGCATCGTGGTCGATGACGCGATCGTGGTGGTGGAGAACGTCGAGCGCCTGATGGCCAGGGGCTTGTCGCCGCGCGAGGCCAGCCGCAAGGCCATGGAGGAGGTCACCGGCCCGGTCATCGCCATCGCGCTGGTGCTGTGCGCCGTGTTCGTGCCGACCGCGTTCATGGCCGGCATCAGCGGCCAGTTCTACCGGCAGTTCGCCCTGACGATCGCCGCCTCGACGGTCATCTCGGCCTTCAACTCCCTGACGCTCAGCCCGGCCCTGGCCGCGCTGCTGCTCAAACCGCACGAGCACGACGGCCGGCCATGGCAAGCGGCAGGCCCGCGAGGCATTGCCGCCGCTGGGGATCGCCATCATCGGCGGCTTGCTGGCCTACGTTTGCTCTGACCGGTCGTGCCGCACCTTGGTTTGCGCGAGCGAGGAGGCCGCCGGTGCAGGCGCACGGACATGGCGGCGCGGCACCGCTGTGGTTGCGAGTCGCCGTCTTCGCCGTCGGAGTCGTCGTCGGCTGGCTGCTGAGCCAGCCGGTCAACCGGCTGTTGGGCCGCTTCTTCGACGGCTTCAACTGGGTGTTCGACGTGGATCATCGCAGGCTACGGCGCGATCGTCACGCTGCTTGCTGCGCACGTGGGTCATCGGCTGATTGTCTACGGCGGCCTGATGGTCCTGACCTATCGTCGGCTTCCGCGCCGCACCGACGGGCTTCATCCCGGAGCAGGACAAGGGCTACCTGGTCGTCAACGTCCAGTTGCCCGACGGTGCCAGCCTGGAGCGCACCGACGCAGCTGATTCGGCAAGCTGAGCGAGATCGTGCGCGAGACCGACGGGCGTCGCCCACACGATCGACCTGCCCGGATATTCGACGATTCTCGGCACGAACATCAGCAACGTCGGCGGCATGTTCGTCATTCTCGCGCCGTTCGAGGAACGGGCCGGAAACGCGGAACTCGTGCGGCCGACCGATCATCGGCCGGTTGCGCGAGCGATTCCAGCGAGCATCCAGGAGGCCCAGGTCGCCGTCTTCGGCGCGCCGCCGGTCGACGGCCTGGGCAGCACGGGCGGCTTCAAGCTGCAGGTCGCAGGATCGCCGCGGCGCGGGCCTGCGGGCTCTGCAGGGAGCCGTGCAGAATCTGGCCGAGCAGACGCGGACCGAGCCGGGACTGGTCGGCGTCGTTTCCACGTTCAGCGTCGACCCAGCCGCAGCTGTTCGTGGAGATCGACCGGGAGAAGGCCAAGGTCGCAGGGCGTCTCGCTCGACGAAGATTCACACCACGCTGCAGACCTACCTGGGTTCGGCCTACGTCAACGACTTCTCCTTCCAGAACCGCAACTGGCAGGTCAACGTCCAGGCCGACCCGCGGTACCGCATGCGACGCCGAGGACATCGGGCAGCTCGAGGTCCGCAACGGCCAGCGGGAAACATGGTTCCGCTGGGCACGCTGATCGACGTGCAGGACACCAGCGGCCCGCCGATCGTCAATCACTACAACCTCTACCCGTCGGCGGAACTCAACGGGCGCACCGGCTCCCGGCGTCAGTTCCGGCCAGGCCATCGCGATCATGGAACGATCTGGCGACGCGAGAGCTGCCCTCGACGCATGGGCTTCGAGTGGACCGAGCTGACCTACCAGCAGATTCCTGGCCAGCCAAGGACATGCTGACCAAGCTGGTGTTTCCCCTGGGCGTGGTGTTCGTGTTCCTGGTGCTGCGGCCCAGTACGAAAGCTGGTCGCTGCCGCTGGCGATCATCCTGATCGTGCCGATGTGCCTGCTCGCCGCGCATGCGCGGCGTCTGGCTGGCCGGGCTCGACAACAACATCTTCGTGCAGATCGGCCTGGTCGTGCTGATCGGCCTGGCGGCCAAGAACGCCATTCTCATCGTCGAGTTCGCCAAGCAGCTGCAGGACTCAGGGCCAGCCACGGTTCGAGGCGACGGTCGAAGCCTGCCGAGCTGCGGCTGCGGCCGATCCTGATGACCTCGTTCGCGTTCATCCTGGGCGTGGTGCCGCTGGTGCTGGCCAAGGGGCCGGGGCCGAGATGCGGTTCACGCTGGGCATCGCCGTCTTCAGCGGCATGCTCGGCGTGACGATCTTCGGCATCTTCTTCACGCCGGTCTTCTACTACGTGATCCGCGGGTTCACCGCGGGACGGCCAACGACAAAGAACGCTCCGGCACCCGATGGTGGCGATGCGATCGCGTAGCGGATTTCCAGGGGCTGATTGCCCACGATCGCAGCAACATCACTCTGCCGCCAGCACCGCATGCGTCAATTGGGCTGCCCGCCTGCCCTGTTCGTACTCGGCAAGGCTCGTCAATGTGGTCTCGGCAATATTGGCCAGGGCTTCGTTGGTCAGAAATGCCTGATGGGAGGTGATGACCACATTGTTGAACGTCATCAGCCGCGCCAGCACGTCATCGGTGAGCACCTTGTCCGAAATGTCGTGAAAGAAGATGCCCGCCTCCTCCTCGTAGACGTCCAGTCCGGCGAAGCCGATCTTCTCCGATTTCAGCCCCTCGATCAGGGCGCTGGGTATCGACCAGTCCGCCGCGGCTGGTATTGATCAGCATCACGCCATCCTTCATGCGATCGATGGTGTCGGCGTTGATCATGTGATGCGTCTCGGGAAACAGGGGAACGTGGAGCGTGATGATGTCCGACTGGCTGAAAAGCTTCATCAAGCTCGCGTAGTCGACCCGCTGTGCGGGCCGCCAGAGTCTCATCGGGATACTTGTCGAACGCCAGCACGCGGCAGCCGAACCCCAGCAGAATATCGATCGCGCAGCGGCCGATCTTGCCCGTGCCCACCACACCGACGGTCTTGCCCCGCATGTCGAAGCCGGTCAGACCCTCCAGCACGAAGTAGCCGGCCCGATTCCGCTGATAGGCTTGGTGCAAGTGGCGATTGAGCATCAGCATCAGGGCCACCGTGTGCTCGGCCACGGCGTAGGGCGAGTAGGCGGGCACGCGCACCACGCTCAACTGGTGCCGCTGACAGGCGTCCAGGTCGACATTGTTGAAACCGGCACAGCGCAACGCCACCAGTTCCACGCCCTGCGCGGCCAGGGCCGCGGCAACCGAGGCGTCGCACCGGTCGTTGACAAAGATGCAAACCGCCTTGCAGCCTTCCGCCGCAGGCACGGTGTCTTCATTCAACGACGCCGGGATCGCGTGGATTGCGAAATGTCCGTCGTTGTGCCGGTCAAACGATTCGATGTCGTAGCTTTTGGCGTCAAACATCGCGATCTTCAACCGGCCTTGATCGTCATAGCCGGCCCGACGGTCCGTCCGCTCCAGTTCCCGTAAGAGGCGATCGAATCGCGGTTCATCCAGTCCCTCCACACGGCTGAGACGTTCCCGGAAAGCCGCTAGTCTCTCTCGATCGTTCATCGCGATTCCTTCACTTGCCTGAAACGAGGACGACTGGCGGGGGATGGCAAGCCATCTCGCAGTGCAGGCCAAGATCATAAACATTCACACTCACCAGGCAAGAACCGTACAAGGCGATGAGCATTCAACCGCCGGGCGTTCCGCCGCGAGCGGCGCGGCGGAACACCTTGGAATGTTGGCCTGTTACGCCCGGCGACCCGCGCGACACAGCCTACGTTGTCGTTGTAGCGGGATCAGCAGCCACAGCAGCATCCACACTGAAACCAATGGCTCGGCCACGACCGCGGCACGACCGGCGGAAGTGAACTTATTGTTATTCCACACGTTAAAGTCAGTTACATCGGTCACGCCATCTCCGTTGAAATCACCGGTTATCCAATCGGTGCCTCCGGTGAACTTATTCACGTTCCAGATATTAAAGTCAGTGACGTCCACCACCAGGTCACCATTGGCATCCCCCGGCAGCGCCTGATAATTGATGAACGTCACGTCGTTTGGACCGTATTCGACGATGCGGAACAGGCCCTCACCCACATGGCTGCGAAAGAAACCCGATCCACTAAACGTCGCCGAGAGCAGCGATCCGTCGTAGGACACGTCGTCAAATTGGCCACCGAGCGCCGTGCCTTGGACGAGCACAAAGTCGTCGTGTTCGCCGGCGTTGGCTGGATCGTTGTATCCGCCGAGGGGGATGACCTCCAGCGTGCCGTCCATGACCGCGCATTTCCACGACGTTCAATTGGTCATGCCCACTGATCGGCGTGGTCGAGAGGATCTCCATTTCCAGCACACCAGTCGGCATCTGCTGAAACGCCCCTGAAACGACAAGATTACCCAGGGACGAGCCTGGGGCGAAAGTGCCTCCGTTGATCACATTCGTGGTCAGATTCCCATTACCCGTGACGCGGCCATTCGGGCTGACGACGAAGTTGCTCCCGTCGATCCGCGCGGTGGGCGTGGCCGACGGCGGGCTGAACAATGTGATGGTCCCAGCGTCGATTCCCCAGGCCCCCGGTGTATTCACCACGACGCGTCCGGCATGGCCGACATTCAGATTAATGTCGACATCCAGATTGCCGCCAACCGTGTGTTCGAACAGATCGACATTCAAGACAAAGGTAACTCCCGGAGACACGGTGGTCGTGTTGCCGCCGAAGTCACCATCCCAGTCGTACCAGGCGTAATCGAGCACCGTCGTCGCCGTGACGGCTACGTCCCCCAACTGGCTGACGAGTCCACTTCCCGTGTGGGATCCGCCCTGGAATTCGGTCGGCCCCGCCAAGGCGAGCCGCGTTCCTGGCGACACATTCACAACCGAGCTACTGGTGAAGACCGTCGGCCCGTTGAGTCTCGCAATGCCGCTGCCTGTGACGTTGAGCGAGCCCGCGAGCGTCAGGGGAGCGTTGACAATCGATTCCGACCGCAACTCGAGCTGTCCCTGAGGCAGCACCATGAATGGACTACCGTTCAAGCGAGCTGTGCCGCTGCCGGAACTCTCCAGGCGGAGATACCCGTCCAGACTCCACGGCGTATTGACGGCCAGCGTGCCGCTGCTCACCACGACGTTTCCAGTTTTGCGCGTCAGTTAACGCCGCATTGATCGTAAAATTGACGCCTGGGTTGATGATCGTATCGGTAAAGCTCGAGTAGTCCCAATCGAACATGGCCGTGTCGATGCTGGTGTTCGCCGTGACGACCGCATCACCATGCTGCGCGAGTTCGCCACTACCGAAAAAGGCCCCGCCCGCATACGTCACTGTCTCAGTTTCCAGCGTCCCCATCCGCAACCGAGCCCCCGCCGCCACCTGGGTACTGGCCGTGTTCGCCCATGTCGTGGGAGCTGCCAGATAAGCATACCCGTCACCGTTGACGATCACGTCGCCGCTGATCTGGATCGCAGCACCGTCCAGCCATGGAATATCGCCACCTAAGTTGCGCAGTTCCAAGGTGCCATTCATTTGCCAAATACCTGACAGCGTGGCCACATCGAGATTGCCGGAATAGAGTTCGATCGTGCCGTTAAATTCGTTACCCGCCGACACTTCGATCTGCCCAACGTCAATCGTTAATTGTCCCGGCGCATTGACCCGCGTCGTCGACAGCGTCGCTCCAAACGAATCCCAATCGAGAACGCCCGCGCCACTTCCGATCGTGACGGTGTTATTAACAATGTAACCCATTCCTGTGGCTTCCAAGATGGTGGCAGGATCTTCGACAACCGCCGGTCCGTCAAACTGGAGGGTCGTATTATCGGCAAACACGATGCTCGAGCCGGCGCGGGCCTCGAAATTGCCGGCGGCTACAATGGCTTTGCCATCCACGATATTCATGACGCCGGCGTCGCCCAGGCTAAGCGTCGTGCCCGCATACGTCGATGTGAGTGCGCCCGAATAGCCACCCGTATTGAAGTCGATGTGCGCCTGGCTGGACTCGAACTCAATGGGGCTATTTACCTGGATTTCCGATCCCGGCTGCAGATACATCGATCCGTTATACAACGGACCCGTGGTGGGAATCTCGATGATCAGGCGCGAGTTCAACAGGGATCGCAGCGTGCCGTCCTCCGCGCCACTGCCATCCAGATCAATCCGGGCCGTGGAGGCGCTGGTCAAGGTCAGCGTTCCCAATCGCGAGCGGAGTTCACCGTTGTTGACTGCCGTGGCCGTGCCGTCGATGCCCAGGTTGCCAGACCCGTAAATCAGACCGTCATTGGTCAGCGTCCGATCGACTTGCACCATGGCACCGTGCAGATGGAGGTCGCCGCCCGTGTTGATCGTCAAGTCTTCCGTGTCGAAATCGTTGAAGGAGGCGGTGCGATAAATATCGAGCGTTGTCCCCACACCACCGCCACTGACCAATGTCAACCCGGATTGACCGGCGAGGTCCTGCACGACCAGTCGGTAATTCTGAGTGCCATCGCCGTTGGCCGCTTCTGCACCGTTTTGAATGGTCAACGCGCCGATGAAGTAGTCGCTGTCGAGCTGTGGATAGTACCCATTCGTTGTCGTGCCACTGATCGTGGCCGTATCCGTATTGTCGTCTGGCCACTCAAATGACGTACCCGCCCAATTCAGATAGTCGCTCCATGCCGTGGATGCGGGGGTCGCCTCCCAAGTAAAATCGTCGGCTCGCAAGCAGGAGGAGCAGACGTTCGAGGCAAGAAGTATCGCAAGAAGAACGGTCAAGTGATGAAAGCGTGACATCATGAGACTCCTTTGCTCAGGTCCGGCATCCGGAGTCAGACAGCGCACCCTCGCGACGCGCACTCGTGCCCATTCGCCCACCGCTTGTTTGCATGGTGCAAACCGCAGTCATGCTGCTGCTGAAGCGGTTGTCTTTTTCCATTGCCGGACAGACTGCACCTGGCACATGGCGAATCTGCCGCAAACCGCGCACCTGCCACGCGAATTTGAGGGACAAGCCGGCCGGAAGCATCGACCCACGACAGTTTTGGCGACGGGTCCAAAAGAGGACCAAGATCATTGCGGGACATCACCGACGATTGCGCACTACCCGCTGCGCGACTCGGCAAGGAAAAAAAGAATCCACTTTCTCCGGCCGGCGCGGTAGCATTTCCGTGGCTAGGGAGGTGGGAACGCCATCATGAACGACGCTATCAGGCAACATGACCGCAGCCATCTTCACCGGGCCAAACGGGGCGAGTTGGAGGAGCAGGGTCACCTGCTCGAATCGTACCGTGCCTATCTCCGCCTGTTGGCTCGGCTGCAAATCGGTGATCGCGTCAGGCAAAAGCTGGACGAGTCCGACGTCGTTCAGGAAACGCTCCTGGAGGCACATCGCGATTTTTGTACCTTTCGCGGCGAGACCGAAGCCGAATTGGTTGGCTGGCTGAGAAAGATCATGGCCTGCAAGGTCTCCAACATGATTCGCCGTTTCGCGGGGACCAAGCAGCGTGTCATACGTCTCGAATAGCAAATGCGAGACGATCTCGATCGGTCATCATGCAATCTTGGGCAGATGCTGAGTGCGGGGGGAACGTCACCCAGCCAGCATGCCGTCAAACGAGCGCAGGCGTTACTCTTGGCGGATGCTATGGAACGATTACCCGAGGATTACCGCGAGGTCATGATACGGCATCACTTCGAGGGACAACCACTCTCCGCCGTCGCCAGTACCATGGATCGCAGTGTGGATAGTGTGCGAAAGCTGTGGGCGCGGGGGCTGTCCAAATTGCGGCAGGAATTGAAACAAATGGCTCAGGGCCATCAGAAAAACGCAAGATCATGGCTCGACCGCGAAAGCACAGTCCCCACCCGTCGACCCACCCACGACAGCACAAATTGCCGAGGATCCTGCCGTGAAGCGGTCGACAAACAACGATCAGCCCATCGAGGAAGCCGTATCCAGCGCGGCCGACGAAGATGAACTGGTGTCGGCCCTCCAGGAGTACCGCGGTTTGCCTGACGAGGGTGCTTGTCCGGATCGCCGACGTTTTCTCGAATAATACTCTCAGATCGCCGCGGCGTTGGCCGAGTGCCTTGACAGCCTCGATTTCTTGCAAAACGTCGCGCCCCAGTTGAGCCGGAAAGATGACTCATCCGCGGGTGACTCCCACGCCATTCCCGACCTGCGGGCCGCTGCCGGTGATATTCGCATCATCCGAGAGATTGGACGGGGCGGCATGGGCGTCGTGTACGTTTCCGAGCAGCCGCAAAGCGAACGGCACACGCAGTCCATCAAGTCAATTTCCACCAACGGACCCGCGGGCGAGCCTGCGCTTTTGCCGCGTGCTGGCTCGGCTGGCTGCCGATCTGGCCGATGCCGCATTGGCTCGGGATGGGTGGTTTGCCAGTGGCGATGCCATCCATGAGTGACCGACATCCTCCATCCGTTCGAGCCTAAACTCGTCCCGCGAGCGCGACCCCACCGCGGCACTGGCTATCTTGCGACTGATGGACGAACAATCATTGATGCACCTGGTCGGCTGAGATACGATCATCGTAGACGTTTCCCGCGTTGCAGAACGGATTATCTCCAGACGGCTATCAGATATCGCTAAAGGCGCATTGATTCTTAGTGCATGAACGCTTCCACGATGGCAACCTTCCGAATGAGAACCGCGTGCAGTCTCGTCCTCGTGGTGTTCAGCGCGGTACCACAGGCGAACGGACACGCTGGCCGCCGCTTTACGGTCGAGGTCGTCAACCAGAAGCTACAAGTCCAAGGTATTAATACAGGTCCCAGTGATGGTGCTCCGGCATTTCGGCCCTATCTGAATTCACTCCACGATCATTTTCGCAATATCGAAGCCGCCAACGCCGCCATCGCGAACCTGCCGGGCTATGATATTCCGGCATTCACCCTGCCGCTGGTCGGTAAACGCCTGGAATTGGAATGGACGAGTACGCGGAAATGGGTAAATCCACCGTTGGAACCAGACGCGCAGACGCGACCGATCTTTGAGCCATTGGACGATAGTGAGTTGATTACGATTTTTGGACCGTTCAGCGATACGAACTCGGATCAAATGGGCACCCTCGTGCTCGCCGAGTCGCTGCCCGAGTCGGGAGCCACCGATGTCGACTTGGTCTATCAGATCAATTCGCTTCCTTCACAGGTTCTCTATCTGCTCACTTTCACAATGGCTGCCGTGGAAGTCGACGGCACTCCCAGTTCGGTCATGGCAGCGATCCGATTTACGTCACCTTGGCTCCCGCTGGCGAAACGCCAGAGGAGCGCCTGCAGCAGGCGTCTCTTTTTCTAGAAGCGTATGTGGTGAACCTGCCGGAGCCATCAGCTGCCATGCATTGTCTGGCCCTCCTGGGATGGCTTTTCGCCTGCCGCGCCCGACGGTCGCCGTTCTAGGTATCGCCGGGTTGCCAATGACACGCATCGTCCGTCATCATGGCCCACGCCGCGCCACCGCTGTACGGGCCGGCTCCCCTTCATCGAGCCGCGATCCTCATGTTTGGCTGGCTAAAAAAGTACCGTCGTCGACAGTGGTTAAGTCAACCGGTCTCGGCCGCCTGGTTGGGCTACCTCGAACGGGGCATCCATCAGTGGCATCGGCTGTCCGCCACGGAAAAATCCCGACTTTGCGACTGCGTCCGCATCTTTATCGCCGAGACTTACTGGGAAGGATGTGACGGGCTGGCGATCACGGACGAGGTGCGGGTGACCATCGCCGGCAACGCAGCGTTGATGCTGCTCGGTGCCGGTGATTACTACTTCGACGGCGTACGGACGGTGGTCGTGTTTCCCGATTCGTTCGCCCGCAAAGTCCACGATGGCATGCTGGTCACGGAGAACGTGCACCACAGCGGCGAGGCCTATCGTGGGGGGACGATCGTGCTCTCCTGGGCCGACGTCCAGGATGCCCGCCGCAACCACGGTCGGAATGTGGTCATCCACGAATTCGCGCACCATATTGACGGACTGGATGGAGCCATGGAAGGCACGCCACCGCTGTCGGATGCGCGGGACTTGCAGCAGTGGCGCGTCGTGGCGAAGCGCGAATTCGACCAATTGGTGCGGCAAGCTCGCCTCGGTAGCTGGACCCTGATCGACCAATACGGCGCTGACGAACGCCGCCGAGTTTTTTGCGGTGGCGAGCGAATGTTATTTCGAACAGCCCGTCGCCCTGCAGCAGCAACACGCCGCGTTATTTGAACTGCTGCACAAAGTGTACCGAGTCGATCCGCGACCCTGGTCGGAGGCGGGGAGATCCAGGGGTTAGTATTTCGTGGCCGCTTGATGTTTCCGTTTCCAAATCGGGCCAGTGATGGGATTCGTCCGGAAAAAAACATCCAACGTCTGGCGACTGCGGCTACCGTGGGACAGGCATCCCGAATTGTTCGTCAGCCGTTTTTTTGGATCGTGCGAGAATCTCCGCCAGTGCCTGCTTCGCGGCTTGACGCACCTCTGGCGTGCCCTTACGGCCAGCCTGCTGCAGAATACTCTTCGATTGTTCCGTACCAATGGTTGCGAGGATCTGAATGGCCGCAAGACAAATCTCCGGGTCATTCGCAGGGACGATCTTAATCACGGCAGGTTCCGCGACACTGCCGATTTCGACCAGTGCCCGGCAGGCATCGTCATGCGTACGAAACTCCCCTACGAAGGGGGTAATGGACTCGGCCACTTTCGCGCTCGGAAACTTGGCAAGCTGCTTGAGTATGGTGTCCTGAAAGAACGTGCTGTCGTCACTATGCAGCAACTCGATCAAGATCGGAACGCTGTGTTTACCCGCCCAATGAGCCAGTGCGGGGACCATCTCTTCCTCCGGGTCTGCGAGGATGGCGTCCCGAATGGCCCGCGCGACGTACTTTCGCGAGCTGGCATCGACATCGGTGCCGGCCCCCGCTAATCGCTTGAGGGCTTTTTCCCGTTCAAAATGGTCGCCCGTCTTGACGATGTTGGCATTGGCGATCAGATAATCGGGATGGCTGGGATTTTGCGATGGACGGCCGTACTCGCGAAACACATCAAAGCCGAGGATGGCGTCCACCGTGGCGGCGCCAAACTTTTCGGACAGCATCACGCGGAGCTGGGGTTTCGCCGAAATCCGCTCCACTTCGCTGCGGATTGTTTTGAACTGGTCGCGTTCTCCGAGCGGACCACCGGGAACCACCGTTTCGGCACCTGGATGCTTTTCATCGATGTCCATCTGGAAACGTCGCACCGCCTTTGCCAGATCATCCACGGCCTCACGGCTCGACTCGACACTCTGCATGCGACTGAGATGCGAGGTGATCTGATCGAGTCCATCGTTCACTTCGCGAACCTGCCGCGCCGTCTCTTCCGCTTCCAGGCGTGCCTTTTCCTCGCGGCGTTCTTGTTCGGCGGCGGCCTTCATCGCTTTTTTTTGGGCCACGATATCAGCGAGGTCGGCATCGCTGATTTTCCACTCCATCGTTCGACCTTGGACCTGTCCGACTTCGCCGCGGTCCAGGCTGGCAGCGAATGCCCCCGGGTCGCTCACGGGTGCCGCCAGCAGTACGGTCCTTTCCTTTTCGCGGCGCAAGTTGATGGTGGCGACGTTGCATTGTTGTTGGACATATTCGGGCAAGAGCGACCGACTGTCTGCTTCCAAGTCACCGCTCAACACGATCTGCACCGTCTCCGCAGCGGGGTAGACGCGTCGGAAGGCGGACTCCATCATGTCGCGACGCTGCAAATTGAGGAGGGCATCGTCGGTGGCTTGCCCCAACGCAAACTTGGTGGGCAGGGAGAGGTTGGTCAAACCGGCAATGCGCTCCGCCTCGGCGGCGATCTGCTTGCCAATTTCCAGCCCCTGGTTAAAAGCGGCTTGTTGAATTTCCTGTAACTCGTCCTGAAAGCGGTTCTCGTCACTCGACGCCACTTCGATTTCAAACACCTGGCCCCGACCCAGGGGCGGGGCAGCATACAAGCGCAGGTCGGCGATGGCTTCTTCGGCCGTGATTTCATCCCGCACGCCGGCCAACGTCTGCGGGAATTCGCGGACCATCTCTACATCGCGATTCGCTTGTTCCCGACACTTCTGCAATCCGGCGTCGATGTTCAGTGGAGCGGTGCTGGAGGATGTTGATCTGGTCGCGGAAGATGGCGAGTCGGCATTGCCACCGCCAGATGTGGGAAGTTGGCCATTACAGGCAGACAGCAACACGGCAGCACTGGTGAGGAGTCGCAGCTGCATCCGCACGTATTTCTGGTTACGCCTCATGGTCACACCGAAATTAGTTTTCGTTAGCAGGAACCCACATTTACGTCGGCCCACGGAAGGCTCTCGGAGGCCGGGCCTCTCCGGAGGTGTGACTTATTGCGACCATTTTAATCCGCGTAAGTGTCGTGGATACCCACTCGCTGGTCCCGAAGTGCGCGAGTCGCGACGGCATCGCGTATCGGTGCAGATCGACCGCTCCCGACCGGTGAAATTCTTTACGGCCCAGACACAGCCCCACGGGTGGATTGTGTCAGAATCAGACCGGCGCCTTGACGAGCACGGCTCGCGTGAAGAGCCGGGAAAAACCGGCTCGCAAGGCATTCTGTTGACTCTTCGATCCCGGCTGTGTGGTCATCGTAAGGAATTCGGCGCCCCGCTCCTGAGCATCGATCAGCCGCCTCTGTAGCAGCAGCGACTGGATGCCGCGCCGTCGGTGAGCGGGAAGCGTTGCGGCCCCACACATTTGGCCGATGCCGTCAGGGCCGAGGCGCCAGCAGCCTGCACCGGCCGGTACACCAGCCCGCGTAACGATGTAGCGGAGAAAGCCCGATGTTCTGACGAACTTGTTCATGACCCGCTGTAACAGCTCTCGCGGAAACGATTCCGACGACGCGACTCCTTGCCCGTCGGGTACTGCGAACCCATCGACGGTCAGCTCGACCCAGGTTGGGATGGAGTCATCACCACTGAGCCCGATGCAGAGGTCAGAAGTTCGGCAAGCGGCAGCCAGCTGGGCCGCGGCGGCGTCCCGATCGAATCCCTGCACCTCGATTCCCAGCACGTCCTCAAAGCCCTGCAGGACATAGCCGCGACGCGTGAGCAGCGGCCCGAAGGACGGATCGGCCAACGACGAGAGTTCAATCTGCACTGGGCATTCTCGCGCTAAGAACGCTGCCTCGATCTCAGCCAGCGCGGCAATCTCCGCAGCGGTGGCAGCGTCAGAAAAACCGATCCCGGATACCTTGTTCATCGGAGCTCCCGGCTCGAGGTAGGCCGCCACGCCACCAGCGAACGGCATCACGAAAGGAGTGTGGGGAGCATCTTCATCACCCCCGTCGCCACGATCCATGGATTCTCTTACGATCGCAGCGAGCAAATCAGCCTCCGCCGCTTCGACCGCGCTCCGAGTTCAATTCCCGCGAAAACCATCGAGCTGTTCCCTTTGCATAGGAATGATGACCTGACGCGACGTAGCGGGGGAGAATGTAACCCAGCCAACAAGACACGCATTGCGGGCTGGGGTCTCACATTTTTTGCAAGTCAACTCAGGTGGACGCCATGCCAGCCTGCAAATGCCCGCTTTGTGGCTGCCCCGTGCCTCGCAGCCCAAAAAATCAACGAATTCGACCCGCAAAATACTTTTTTCTCCTTGATATTACCGCGGCGTTCCCAGCGCCTCCACGGGTGACCCGAAACGGAGAAGGCCCCGGTTGAGCAATACCCCGCCACGAATGCGGACGAAAAATCGCCTCCTTGAGCGCAACAAACCGTGGCAGCGATCCCACCTCAGGTACGAGAAGTGGCGGAGCGCGCCGCTGTTCCCCATAATGGCGATCGACTGCGGTCTCCAGGTGCCTGGCCAACCACTATGTCAGATCATGACGACGACAAGCTGTTGCTGCGGGCGAAAGCCGGCGATCGCGATTCATTACATCTGCTGTTGTGCGACCACTTCCATCGTTTGCAGCAACATGTGGCATTTCGCGTGGGAGCCGATCGAGAGGACATGGCGAAGGACGATATTCTCCAGGACGCTTTCGTACATGCCGTGCGCGACATTGACAAGTGCCAGGCGACGACTCAAGTGGCCTTTTTTGCCTGGCTGAAGGGAGTCGTCGACAATCGCGTCCGCGATGCGTTCAAAAGAGCGGCGACGAAGAAGCGCGGAGGAGATCGACAGAAAATTTGCGCCGTGCGATTGGCGGATGCGAGTTCTTTAAGGCAGTTGGTGGATCTGTTGAGTGAGTCATTCGATACCCCCAGCGTCGACGCAGCGGGTGAAGAAGCCATTCAGGCGGTTCAAGTTGCACTTTCTTCCCTGCCAGAAGATCAGCGTGAGGCCATCATGTTGCGGCACATTCACGGCCTGGAACTGGACGCAGTGGCTGCGCAACTCAACAAGACTCCAGCCGCGGTCCGAGGGCTTATCCATCGCGGCAAACATGCGCTGCGAGACCGGCTAGGCAGCTCGTCGCGCTGGTTCACCAAAAAACAATAGTATTACTCCTCACGGAACTTCGAAGAATTCGCGAGCGCACGGCCGCCCGATGGCTCCTATGAGTCGTTTGCTTATCAAACGGGGTACGCGGATATGAACGATCAGCTGCGTGACGTTGTCCGTCTGGCGGATGAATACGAGAGTCAACTGTCGGCGGGTACGATCGAATCCGAAGACCAGTTCCTCAGCGGCTATCCAGAATTGCGCGAGGCACTGACTCAAGAATTGCGCAAACGCCGCATCGTCGCGGCCGCCATCGAGCAGGCGGCAGCCGGCAGCAGCAGCAAGACCCCGTCGGATGATGCCTCGACAGTCCTCGGACAAGAGACGATTGTCAATAACTGGTTGATGCCCCCGGCGGTACGCGAGGTGGCCTGCCCCGCGTGCGGACAGATCAAGACATTTGAACACGGAGCCAGCTTGGGGCGCATCGCCTGTGATGCTTGCGGAGATGAGTTCACGGTCATTGCGGATACCGGATTCGAACAGGCCAGCGGCCAGATGGTCGGCCAATTTCAGCTGGTCAGCCTTCTCGGTCGAGGCGGGTTCGGAACCGTGTATCGTGCTTACGACACGCAACTGCATCGACACGTGGCGATAAAGTTGCCCAGACGCGGTGAGCTGACGGAGAAAGAGTCGGAACAGTTCATCCGCGAAGCCCGTGCGGCCGCACAATTGTCGCATCCCCATATTGTGAATGTGCTGGAAGTCGGCCAGGCCGACGGAAATCCATTTATCGCTTCTGAATTGATCGAAGGCGAACCACTCTCCGCACGATTGGAGCGGGGCGCCCTACCACCCAACCAGGCGGTGCGGCTGTGCGTCCACATTGCTGACGCCCTCGCGTCGGCTCACGCGGCCGGCATTGTGCATCGCGATGTGAAACCGTCCAATATATTGCTCAATCAAGAGGGGAAGCCGTTTGTAGCCGACTTTGGGTTGGCCAAACGTGCCGCGGGCGAAGTGACCATCACGGCCGACGGCCAGATGCTGGGAACCCCAGCCTACATGTCACCCGAGCAAGCCGGCGGTTATTCTCATACAGCCGATGCACGTAGCGATATCTACTCACTCGGCGCCGTGTTCTATGAAGCCTTGACTGGGGCGACTTGCTTTCGCGGTACGTTGCAGGCGCTCATCCACCAAGCGATACACGCCGAGCCGGCTCGGCCACGCCAGCTCAATCGCAGCATTCCCATCGACCTGGAAACGATCTGCTTGAAATGCCTCGAAAAGAAACCGGAGCATCGGTATCAATCGGCCCATGATTTACAGGCCGATCTCGAGCGTTGGCAACGGAAAGAGCCGATTCACGCTCGACCATTGGGGCCGCTGCAACGACTCGCGCGCTGGAGCGCTCGCAGACCAGCCGTCGCCACGCTCGCTGCCGCGGTCCTGTTGGTGAGCGCGGCTGGCATCTCCGGCGTTGCGTATCAACTCGTCAAAACCAAAGCGGCATTGGCGCTGTCGGAACGCAACATGGGCGCCGCATGGGGTGCCGTCGACGAACTACTCACGGAGGTCTCGATCGTCGAATTGGCCGATGAAGCACAAGCGGGTCGCATTCGGAAACAGTTGCTCACGAAGGCCGAGGAATACTTGAGCAAAATTGCTGCGGAAAACCCGCATAATTCAGACGCTCAATTCGAAGCAGCGCAGGCTCTGCGGCGAGTTGCCATGCTAACGGGCGGTCGCAACGAGGACACGGTTCAAGCCGTCGCCCGACTGGACAGAGTGCTCGATATCCTGCGCGCGTTGGCTCCCACGGAAAGGATCACTGCGGACGATATCAAGTACGAGATCGCCAAGACGTACCTGATGCGCGGCAAGATTGCTGGCAACAACTCGTTGGCTCCCACCGAGCAAGGCGGTTTGGCCGATATGGAGACGGCGAACTTACTACTGGCCGAGCTGCTTGAGCATCACCCGAGTTTGCCAAAGTACCGCTGGTTGGCAGCTGACATTGCGCAGAATTACGCCGTGGAAAGCACCATCCGCCAGCGACCAGATGCAATCGAGAATTATCGACGAGCCGTCGCGCTTTGGCAGTCAGTGGCTGATGATCGGTTGGAGACCAGCGAACCCGTGTTTACTCGTTTGGCAACTCTCCACCATTTGTCGTCGGCGTTACAGGGACTGTCGGCCACGGCAACCGTTTCTGGCGACGTGCAGACCGGTATTGCGAACGCGAAACGAGCCCAAGAAGTTCTCGCCGAAGCATCGGAAATTGACCCTAACTCGATTCAGACTCGGGACGGGAGAATCAAGAATCTGAATGCGCTGGGGTATGCTTATATGCTGGCCGGTCGTAATGACGAGTCGATTGACTGTTGGCGAGAGGCATTGCGACTGCGAACCGCCATGTCCGAAGACTACCCCGAAGTCGTCCGTCATCGCACGAATCAGGCCATTGCTGCTTCGGGACTGGCTTATGTATTGACGCAGGCCGGTCGCGGTGAGGAGGCGATGGAATACGCCACGCAGGCGATCAGCGTCCGCGAGCAACTGTTGGCCGAACATCCTGAAATGGGAAGTGAGTTGCGGGTGGAGTTAATGCGCTCGCGTTATCAGCTGGCAGATGCCCTCCGCGAATCCGGAGACTACGCCAACGCCATCGAAAACTATCATCAAGCGATCGCACTGGCCGAACAGGAGCCTGAGTCGGAGACGACGACGGCGATCATCGGTCTCTCGATCGAAGGTATCGCCACTTGCTTTCGCGAAACCGGCGACGAAGTGCGCCGCGCTGAATGGACAGCAACATGCGTCGACTTCTATCGTGAGGCCAACAATCATTACGAAGACATAGACAATCGTCTAGGTTTGGCGAAGGCCGTGCGCGTGCTGCTAGAACTCTTCCGGGAAACGGAGCAATGGGTGAACGCCAGGAAACTCCTGCCGGAGTTGTCCGCCGCCGCGAAGCGTTTGCATGATCACTTTGGCACCCAACCAGCCGCCTGCCTCACGTTAGGGAATTGTGAATTGGAGATGGGCACGACCTTACTGGCGTTGGGTCAACCGCAACAAGCGCTGCGCACCTCCATCGAGTAAAGCCGTTCTACGATGTGGCGGGGGAATTTACTCCCTTGGAGTCGCGGATCGCGCTGTCGGAAAAATTGGTCGAGTCCCTTCAAGCCACTGGTCAGGATGCCCAGGCCGAAGCGGAAGCGCGAAACTTGTCCAAACTGCGGAAGCAACCGGAGCTTGACGCGAGTCTGTAAGGCGAAAACCGTGGTCACGTTGATCAGCCCGCTCCAGCCGATCAATACCGAAGTGTCCGGGATGCGCTCTCATTCGACGGGCCCAGATGCCCGCTGCCGTGCCAGGCCCGAAATTCCATTTTTCTTCGAGCGCACACGCCACACTTGACTCCTATGTAGTCGGGCGGGCGGATTCGCCGCCACCGTGATTACCTACATGGGAGGCAGTAATATGATGACTCTCGGCCACCGTTCCACTTTCTTTGCGGCCTTCCTCGCATTGGCACTGGGGTCTGGCACGGCCCAAGCCATCTCATTTACCATCAACCACCATCCCAACGACTCACCGAGTTTCGATCCAGACGGATCGAAGCTCCAGTTCCTATTCCAGGAGGCGGAGCATCTCTACCGCGACATATTTATCAGTGGCGGCGATTACGAATTTGACATTTTCTACGATGATCTGGATGAGGACACGCTCGGACAAACTCAGTTTTTCTCAGTTTTCGACACCAACATCGTGATTGACACGCTGGATTCCAACGGGAATCCGCGAAACTGGTTTTTTGACCCGACTCCACAACTGAACGAAGAATTCAACTTCGTGCCGGGTGGTTCGACAAGCTATTACGGCGACTTGTCGACGACGGATCAAGGCAATTGGTACAACGGGAATCCGCCGGACGAGTTGGAGGTCGGTTATCGAGCCAACGCGAAGGCGGGAGGCCCGGCCGATGAGATGTTAGACTTGTGGAGTACGATCCTTCACGAGATTGGCCACGTGGTTGGCATCAACGAGGACACGTTCAGCAGCAACTTCCAATTCGAAGCGAACCAGATCGGAGGCCGAGATGTCACGGCCGTGGAAGATAACGGGCATCTCGCGGCCCGTGGCGGCTTGATGTGTGGCCGTTGCGGCGACACGGGTGTTCGTCGCCTGCCTTCGGCCACGGATATCCTGGCCATGGCCGGAGAAGAAGATATCGATTTTGTCAGCCTGCCTCGCCTCCATTTCGTGGGTGACCAAAGCGATTCGTGGAGTGATCCTCAGAATTGGATTGGCGGTCGGGTACCGCTTTCCGATCTCGGGAACGATGTGGTTATCCGGCATGGCGGCCGAGTCCACATTCCCAGCGGCACATTCGCCTCGGCCAACGACATTTTCGTGCAATCAGGTTCGCTCGAGTCAGAATCTGCCCATTTGACCGTCACCGGTGATCTCCATGTGGAAAACTCCGCGACCTTGCTGGCAAGCGGGACGATTCTCGTCCGCGAAACATTGGTCAACCATGGAATCATCCGGCCTCGCGCTGGCCAGACGTTGACACTGACACCGGGTTTCGACACCACTCGCTGGAACTTGTCCGGTGATGGGGACGGATTCTTAATTGTCGAAGGCGGTGATCTGACTGTTTTCGGCGGCCACGAAGGTACATTCGACGGTGTGTTGTCGGTCGGCAGCGGTGATACCGCGTCGTTCCATGACGGCGGACCCAGTCCCTTTCAAGTCGGCCCTGAAGGGCAGGTTCAGCTGATCGGAGGGTCGCAACCAGCCCGGCTGGCCGGTAATGACGATGTGATCATGGGCGGTCGGCTATTCGCCACAGGAGACGCCCACATCGACGCTCCGCTGGTAACCATTCCGTCGGCCGATATTCGGGTACCCAATGCGGGCGATACGTTGCGTTTGAACAGCGGTATCGTGTCGCTTGAATGGTGGCATAATTCGGGGAAACGGCTCCGTCGTTTTGGAACATTTCGCGGTTGTCGGTGGAGAGACGACGATCGCCGTCGATACATTTGACTGGGACGGCTCGACCGGTGGAGCCCAAACGAATATCGGCGCGACCGGAACGCTGGTCATCAATAGCGAGGTCATCGATTTCTTTGGAAGCGGCTTTCAGGGCGAGGTCCAGGTTCTGGGCGGACGACTCGTGGTGAATACGCTGGACCCGTGGCGGTTGGAAGGCACCATGACGGTGACCGGCGGGCGCGACTGGAGGGACAACAAATGGTAATAGAAGATGGGGCCAGTATGAGAACCGAATTGCTATTTCCCTTCTTCAGTCCCGTGCTTGATGCGCCGATCAAGATCAATACCGGCGGGTCGATCGTGGCGGATAATGAAGCCTTGACGCTACGAGGTACCACGACGTTTAACGGCGGCACCATGACCGGCACAGTAACGCAACTGGGCGATATGATTGTCGAATCGGCGGGCACCATCGACTCCACCGGAATCTTCACCTGGGGTGGAAACGGTCACAGGACGACGATTCAGAGCGGAGGCGAACTCACAATTAACGCCCGGAGTCTGAGCAACATTCCGTTCGTTTCTTCGTACGCCGGACATATCGACATCCAAGAGGGTGGTCACCTCGCAGTCGCGCGAGAATCATTCGACCGCTGGGGCCTCTCCGGCTCGCTGCATCTGGCTGATGGTGCCTCGGCAGACGGTGATGGCATTAACAATTCAGGATTCATCTCTGGCACTGGCCGCATCAATTCACTGGTAAGGAATTCGGGCACGATCGCACCCGGAGACTCCGTGGGAACCCTGGTCTTCGGCCAGTTCGAGCAAACCGAAACGGGCCGGCTGGAAATCGAACTTGGCGGGACTCGTATCGGTATTGATACGGACTTTCTGCAAGCCAACACGGCAACACTCGACGGTACGTTATCCGTTTCGCTCGTCGACGGATTCATGCCAACTCCAGGTACGCAATTCCCGTTCCTGAGTATCTTGCCACTCTTATCGATTCAAGGCGGATTTAGCTCGTTGGAATTCGATGCCCCCTTGGGAGTCGAGTTCGACGGCCAGATTGTCTCAACGTCGCCTCACTTGCTGGCTTTCGAGGTGACTCAAGCCCGCTTCCTGGCTGATTTTGACGGTGACGTGGATGTCGACCTCAATGATGTGAACTCGTTGCTCAGCCAAGGTTCGATCGTGGAAGGGATTGATGTCGTCGTCGGTCAAAATGAACAATTTGACTTGACGGGCGATGGTCTGATCGACGACGCCGACCTGGACCAATGGTTGGTTTTTGCCGCCGCGGCCCACGGTTTGCCGTTGCCGTATCTGCGGGGCGACTCGAACCTCGACGGATTGGTTGACGTGAGTGATTTCAATGCCTGGAATGGCAGCAAGTTTACCGCTAACTTCCGCTGGGATGCCGGAGACTTCAACGGCGACGGTATCGCCGATGTCTCCGATTTCAATTTGTGGAACGCCAATAAATTTCAGTCATCGCAACCGCTGAACGTGGTACCAGAACCAGGGAATGCCATCACGATGATGATGTCGGCTTTGGTGGCGGTATGTTTCCTGACACGGCGTGGACAACGGTCGCCTCCAAAGGTGGATAGCAAAGAGATGTCCGATTTGCCGCATCTTGCAGCCTCTGCGTGAACTGTCTTTGCGCACTGTTGATCTGGCTCAGCGTCGCGCATGCCAAAAAGATGGAACGTCCACACGGCTCTCCGAAATAACCGTGGTGATGGCCACGGCTTCCAGATTCGTGATCACCACACACAGCATGGCGACGCGAAAGGGCCATCCGCCCCAGCCAGCCAGCAGACTGACGATGCCCAGCCCCACCACGACCCAGGCGGCCTTGGCGGCCCACGTATGGTAGCTGGGCAAGCGGCGGAACTTGATCCAGCTTGCCAGCCAGCTGCAGAGATAACTGGCGATCGCGGCCGCGATCCACGCGGCTTCACGGGCCATCACATTCGGCCGCATGGCAGCGACGGCCAGCAGCAGCGACGAGTAGAAAAGGGCATCGGCCACGGTGTCCAACCGCGCCCCAAGAGGTGACTCGGCGGCCAGCCGTCGGGCCAGGAAGCCATCCAGCCATTCCGTTAACACAAGCAAGAACGCCAGGACCCCCAACCAGAACGGTTGCCCCAGAAATGCCAGCACAATCAGGCCGGGTGAACCCACCATGCGCAGGCACGTGATCAGGTTGGGGAGACGCTGCCAGCGACGGGAGTCGGCAGCCGGGTCGTCATGCGGATGAAGATGTCCTCGCATTATCGTCTTGTTACATACAAAGGAGGCAACTACCACAGCCATGCGTCGCCCGATCGCGGCCTTTCCTGGCCTCCCGTCGGGTACGCTGTCATCGCGCCGCGGCTCGGAAGCGCCGGTCCCGGAGCACGTCGTCCGCTTCACT
>CAVOZC010000006.1:0-96086 GCA_963700865.1 uncultured Planctomycetaceae bacterium
CTGACGAGCTGGGCGGCGATGCGGCGCTGGCCCGACTGCGAGCACGCATGAATCAGCGTGGTCTGCGGTTGATGCTTGACTTTGTCCCCAATCATATGGGATTGGACGATGCGTGGGCCAAAGATCATCCCGATTTTTTCGTCCACGTCACGGAACTCGAGGCTCACCGGCGCCCCACGATTTTACGCGTCTGGAAACCAACGTGGGCGACCTTTGGCTGGCGCACGGGCGTGACCCGTATTTCCCCGGTTGGCCGGATACGTTGCAGCTGAATTATGCAAATCCGGACACGCAAACGGCGATGCAGGGTGAACTTCTCAAGGTCGCCGAGCGGTGCGACGGGCTGCGGTGCGACATGGCGATGCTGGTGCTACCCGATATCTTCGATCGGACGTGGGGCGAACGCCCGGCTCCCTTCTGGCCGCAGGCCATTGGGCGCGTGCGCGAGCGGCAACCGACTTTCACATTCCTGGCCGAAGTCTATTGGGACCTGGAATGGGAACTGCAGCAACAAGGCTTCGACTATGCGTACGACAAGCAGCTGTACGATCGCCTCCATGCCCGGCTCGCACGACCTGTACGGGAGCACCTGCGGGCACCACTGGATTATCAGGATAAGTTGGTCCGCTTCCTGGAAAATCACGACGAATTACGGGCTGCGGCCCAATATCCGCCCGACGTACATGAAGCCGCTGCCGTGATCACTTACCTCGCGACCGGTCTGCGTTTCTTTCACCAGGGACAACTCACCGGCCGACGGAAACATATCTCGCCCCATCTGGGACGTCGCCCGTTCGAACCGGTTGACCCGCAGCTCACCCAATTCTACGAGCGCCTGCTGGCCGTGCTGCGAGAAGCCGCCTTCCAGCAGGGTGACTGGCAGCTCGTCGAGTGTGGCCCCGCCTGGGATGGTAATGAAACGTGTGGTCATTTCGTGGCCTTTACCTGGCAAGGACCCACGGGGGAGCGTTGGCTCGTGGCCGTTAACTATGCGGACGAGTCCAGCCAATGCCGTGCGAGGATTCCGTTTTCGGATCTGTCGGAGAGTGATTGGCGACTGGAGGATTGGCTGAGTGAGGATGTCTTCGAGCGACGAGGGAGTGAGTTACAGGCGGAGGGGCTCTACCTGGAGATGCTTCCGTGGCAGGCAGCGATCTATGCGCTGCGACGAAAGGGATAGTGGTCGATGCCGACGGATTGGCGTGTGGATGGTGGTGGGCTGGTCTGACCGCGGAGCGGTCAGCCACAAGGTTGCGGATCCCGCGCGATCCCCGTCTCACCTAATCGGCCACGACACGGCCACGGCCTGACCGCGGAGCGGTTCGCGGTTTACGGAATCAGCAGCACCTTACCCATATTCTTGCGGTCTTGCAGGTAATGGTGTGCCGCCGCGGCCTCCGCGAACGGGAATATCTTGGCAATCACCGGACGAATGGTCCCGAGACGGTAGAGTTCCAACAGCGATTCCTGCCACCGCTGCACACGATCCATTTCGTGCCACAAGTGACCCAGATTCACACCGAATACGCCCTTATTCTCGTTCATCAGGGCCAGCGGCGAAAACTGCAGCCAGGGCATCGTGACGATCGTCTTAAGAAAGGCCCCCACATTTCGCTTCTTTCCCGTCGCAGCCGCTGAGATCCCGAACATCCCCAGCCGCCCCGTGGCCGCAAGGCAACGATAGCTTTTCTTGAAAGAGGTACCACCCACGGCATCCAGGACCAATTCGACACCCCGGCCGCTCGTGATGTCGCGCACTCGCTGCTCGAAGTCTTCCGTGCGGTAGTCAATGCAGTGGGCGACCCCCAATTGCTTCAAGAACGCGTGCTTGCTGGCTGAGGCGGTACCGATCACCCGGGCACCCAGGCCTAAGGCCAACTGAGTCGCCGCGATGCCCACGCCGCCGCCGGCCGAATGAACCAGCATGGTCTCACCCGCCTTAAGACCTCCCATGATGTGAACGAGTTGATAGGCGGTGAGGTAGTTTAGCGGCAGGGCGGCTCCTTCCTCCACGGTCATTCCCTCCGGCCGCACACGCACTTGTCGGTGGTCAAGACACAGCAGATCGCTGTAACCGCCGAAGCGAGTCGCGCGATTACGTCACGGCCTTCCCATTCGCCAGGCACACCCGGTCCGACGCGATCGACGCGTCCCGCCACCTCGTAGCCCACGACAACCGGCATCTTGGGAAGGTCAGGATAGATGCCGAGGCGTCCCAGGATGTCCGCGAAATTGACGCCGGACGCGGCTACGCGAATTCGGACCTCACCAGCAGCGGGCTCTGGATCGGGACCCTCTCGTAGTTCGAGGACCTCGGGCGGTCCGGCCTTCGGAATCCATACTTGTCGCATCGTCGCAGACCCTGTTTTAAGTCAGATATCCGAGTCGCCGTGCCAGACCCATAGTTTACTCGGTTTCCCCCGAAGCGAGTATCGCCGGGGTCGGTGGGAGGGCGGAGGGTCCCTCGCAGCCGGCAGATTGCCGCCGCTTCGCAGTGCAGAAGTGAAGACCGTGCTTGGAGGAATCGCCAATATCGATGAGAATCGTTGCCAGCTGATCAACAAGAAGGACCATGGGTCTGGTTTCTCTTCCCAAGAGGCATGATTCTCAGGAAGGACCCGCGCCTTTCTTGTTTCCCGGTCAGGAATACCATACTTGAACGCGACCGAGCCGCGGACGCCACCGTGTTACGTGCTTACCCTGGATGCTCCCGGTGGTACTCGCTATGCGAGCGCCTCATCACAACTCGCTCACCTGGGCATCGAGGCAGTATTCGTAAACGGGATTCCGCTGGACGAGCGGGAAACGGCCGACCTGTATTCTCCGCTGTGGAATCTCCTATGCATGAAGCGAGCCATGACGCCTGGCGAAGTGTCGGTTTACCTGGGACACCGCAAGATCTGGCAGCAACTCGTGACGGACGGGCACGAACGGGCACTGGTGCTGGAAGACGACTTCTTCGTCCAAGATGAACGACAGTTCCTGCACGCGATCCACGACGCCTGTTCCGTGGCGAATCACTGGGATATCGTCAAATTGTTTGACTATCGCCACAAGCGACCGATCCAGCGATGGCGCGTGAATCAATCGGAACTCGTACTTTTCCGGTATGCTTCCTCGGGCTGCGTAGCCTATCTCATCAATGCGGAGACTGCCACGCGGCTGCTAAAACAGCAACTCATTTATCGACCGATTGATGAAGATTGGTCTCATCCCTGGGAGAGGAATCTTAGAATTCTTTCCGTCGATCCCAATCCTGTGATCGAGATAGCGCCGGAGTTGGGCGGGTCACTACTTGAAGCGGAGCGCCAGCAGACAAAGGCCTTGCATCGCAACTGGGGCCGGAAGCTTTATGGTAACGTGCTGGCACTCAATAAAGCCGTTCGATCTATCCGTTGGAAGCGACGGATGGCGCGGCAGTTGATGCCAGAACACCGAATCGAAAATCTCGACGGCAGGCCGCGAAGCCGTTGATGCGTTGCGGTCCCGTCAGGCGAGCGATTCCACAATGACGCGTTGCAAAAACATCCTGATGCCGTCCAACGACGGACGACGCAGCAGGAGCGGTTCCTCACGCAATCGTCGGAGAGTTTCCGGCTGCAATGCCTCGCGAAGTCCGTTGACATATCCTTGCGAGGCAAAATTCGCCATATTAATGATGGCATGCGGATTGAAGTCGTGGTCGACGTTTCCGTCACACCAGGTAATGGGGATGCAACCGCAGGCGAAAGCGTCGGGGATTTTTTCGGTGTAGTAACCTGGATACATCGAGTTTTCCGGACACAGCACGAACTGCTTGTCACGGCACAGGTCGACCTTGAAGGCCCGCTGTTTGGGGCTCGCTGGTTCGCCATCAAATGCCGTGCCGTGACAATCGACCTCCATCAACTGTCGTACGGCGGCCAGGAGAGTTGCTCTTGGTTCCCTGAGGTGCGAGCTGATCAGGATGCCGCGCTCTTGCCTTCCCGTCGGCTGCCCCAGCGGCCGCATCAGTCGATCAATGGGCACCAGTGGTCCGAACCGCTCCACTGGCGGCGACATGAAGCCTTCATGGGACCAATCGAACATGGCCATCCATAGTGGAAAGCGAAAATGATTGGGATGCGCCACGTCGAGATCGAAGGAAATGGCATAATCAGCCGAGACGGCATTCCAGCGCGTATTCTCACCCGTGTGGTAGAGAATCCGCGGCGGGTACTGCCTACCCGCCAGGCCCCATTGAGTCGCCCTGCGGGGTTTGAGCTTAGTACCCAGATATTTCTGGGGAAACGGCCCGACGATTAACAGATCGCACCCGCGTGCCTTGACCGTTTCCACGCCGGGCGGATGTAAGCTTTGCAGCAGGTTGAAAACGAATTCCTGCTCGTATCCCGGGAACTGACTCAGATAGGCCACCTTCAGCTTCTTCATCGCGGTTGACCCACTATGGCTCTTACTCGATCGCGACGATCATTCTATTCGATTTCGTCGTCCCGTGCAGTTCATCCAGTCATCGTCGAACGAACGTGACTCGTCGGGGAGGGCAGCGACGGGACACGATCTTAAATCTGGCACGGGCGATCAATCTGGCTCGACATTTCTTGAATCCAACCACACTGCGAGAGCAGCTTGTCAAGTGAAGCGGCCGGTCTCCGCCCTTCGACACGGAGGATTTTGTATGCGAACTTGAGTCACTTTATCAAGCGATGTGGAGCCGCTAAGAGCGAAAGCTGCCGCCTGAAATGATCGGTTAGTCACAGAACCAAAGGGGGCAGGTAGCGGGATGCACGACCCGAACAGGATGGGTCACGTCAGTGTGTCGAACGTATGCCATCGACGTAAGTTATGGCTCGCAAAGTATCCCCGACAGGATTCGAACCTGTAACCTTCGGCTCCGGAGGCCGACGCTCTATCCAGTTGAGCTACGGGGACGGCACGTCGCCAATTCTAACGCAGTCCCGCTTCCCTGGCGAGTCGCACTTTTCAGCGACTTCGGCCCCCCATGCAATCGACCGCGCCTCCCCCCGTTGGAACCCCCACGGCCTCGCCGTCATACCCTCGGCTAGGGGGTCACGCGAAATAGCCGCTTGCCTAACCATGTGCGCCCATGCATGTCGGTCGTTCGCACCTGAAGAACATGAGTCCCCACTTCCAAATTCGCCGGCAGTCGGCCCCGCCACAGGTGGGCCGACGGCTTCGGTTCCGCCAACGGAATCCATGGCAGCGGGGCGTCGCTCGGGTGCTCCCTGAACTCTTCGATCACCGCCTGTTCCGCATCCCAGATCGCCTGGACCCGTGGATCGACCTGCACGACTTTCGTCATCCGTTGCCACGGACTCGCATCATCGACCCGCATTTCGACCGTGGACCGCGCGGTTCCATTAAACACATTCACAAACGCTCGCGTCTCGCCGATCGCCGCTTGCGTGACCTCTTCGGGCAGAAAAAAGTCCATCTGGTAGTCGTCGGGATGCCCGGCCGCCTTGAACCGCAAATCGTACTTCGCACCGTCGAACGTAATGATCGAATATCCATTGGGTGCCCCATCTCCCATCACTGTCTGCGGGATCCGTCGCTCGTTCGGCGCGCCGGTCCACCAGCTGCCACTCACCGTCACATTGATGATGTGATGATGGGGCTCCGGTCCCTGCCACCCATCTTTGCGGGTAATGAACCGATGCGAGTGGCGGTGGTGATGGGCCGAAATGGAGATGCAGAAGGGCCGCTTTTCGATCAGGCGATACAACTCCTGTCGATTGCCCACCTCGACCAGCGGAATGTGCATCAGTAGTACGACCAACTGGTTGGCTGGGACGAGTTCCAGCATCTCGTTTGACGAACGCCAGTTGATCCGGAGACAGCCCGCCCCGATACGTCCCCTTCCCGGTTGCGTCCTCCACGAACCACTCGACGTCATCCAGCACGACGAAGTGCACGGTTCCATAGTCAAAAGCATAGTAACTGGGACCAAACGTCCGCTCAAAGGTTTCGTCGCTGTGGACGTCGGAGGACGCGTCCATGTTCAGATCATGATTGCCGATCACGTTGTACCAGGGGATACCCAAGACGGCGATGACTCGAGCCTGAGGCTCGAACAACGCCAGATCGTCAAACGTGATGTCTCCCAAGGTCACCCCAAAACTGGCGTCCGTGCCAATTAACTCTTCCACGACGTCATGCGCGATGTAGTCGATTTCTTTCTGGTCCCGCGGTTGTGGATCGCCAAAGAGAATCGCCTTGAATTGCTCCGGTTCCGCTTGACGATACAACGGAAAATCGATCGAGGCGGGCAGGGGACCGGTGGGTGGCACGCCGGCATATTGCAGCTGGGGCGATCCTTGAGGTTTGTGGAGGTAATAGAATCTCGGCAGCTGCAGCCGATCGATCGGCGTGCGATAACCGCGGGGTTTAATGACGAATAGAATCGTGTCATCATCGACTTCGAGCGCATATCGACCCGTCTGATCGGTCCGGACAATATCCACGCCGTTCGAGACGCGGATGCCGCAGAGACGCGGTTCACCCGCATCCAACTGCTCATTGCCATTCACGTCTTCAAAGACGTATCCGGTGGCTTGTTCAGCGAGGCAGCGTTGCGTCATCCATGGGAC
Organism: uncultured Planctomycetaceae bacterium; assembly: GCA_963700865.1. Taxonomy (GTDB): domain Bacteria; phylum Planctomycetota; class Planctomycetia; order Pirellulales; family Pirellulaceae; genus CAVOGJ01. The sequence goes on from CAVOZC010000006.1 coordinate 6,591, forward strand.
GATGAGAATGAGTCCTAGTGCGACGATCCACCGAAGAGGACGGGTCAGACGCCGGGGATATGGGAGGGAAGCAGACGGAAATGCGGATGAGAAATTGCTCATGGCAGGGGGCAACGATCGGTATGGAATGGGACTGAGGCGAGGCCCCCGGCCACGCGGCCGGAGCTGGCAGGGTAACACCAATATAGCGACTCCCGTCGCGGGAAAATGCGGTTTGGGACGGAGGATCGCGGAGCGATCCACAACAAAGTCGCTGACCGCTCCGCGGTCAGAGCGTCACCCATTGTCCCGACGCCGCACTCGCGAGCACTGCATCACAGACCCGCTGTGTCCGCAACGCACTGGCAAAGCCGGGCTCAACAGGCTGGCCCGTCTCCAAACCGCGGAGGAAATCGGCCAAGGCGTGGATGAACGTGTGCTCGTACCCGATCGTACAGCCCGGAACCCACCACTTGTCCATGTAGGGGTGCTCCTTGTTTGTGACGTGAATGCGTCGCCAGCCTGTCAGATGATCGTCCACCTTGCGCCTGGTACGCGGATCGGCATATTCAAAGAAATTCAGATACTGCGGATCCTCGAGATCGAAAAACACGCTTCCAAGTTCGCCGTTCAACTCGAACGTATTGTAACTTTTCCTTCCGCGGGCGTAGCGAGTCGATTCGAACGTCCCCAGCGATCCATTGGCAAATTCTGCCAAGAACATACAGGCATCGTCGATCTTGACTGCCGTGATCTCTCCCGTGTCGGCATGCACGCGTTCCTTGATGAACGTCTCGGCTCGCGCCGTCACGCGGTGAATCGGACCATTCAGCCACTCGGCGGTATCGATCGAATGAGCCAGCAGGTCGCCGGTCACGCCGGAACCGGCCGCCGCCGCATCGAGCCTCCACAGTGCCGGGCCGCCCTGCGGCACGTCCCCGCTGATCGTCCAATCCTGATTGTAGGTGGCTCGATAATGAAACGCCCGGCCAATTCGCCCCTCGTCGACCAACTGCTTGGCCAAAGTGATGGCAGGGACGCGACGGTAGTTGAACCAGACCATGTTCGGCACGCCGGTCTTCTCAATCGCGGCCAGCATGCGTTTGCCTTCGGCAGCCTGCATGGCCAACGGCTTTTCACAGAGGACCATCTTTCCAGCCTCGGCGGCGGCAATGGCCATCTCGCAATGGGTATGATTGGGTGTGGCGATATCAATCAGGTCAATATCGTCCCGCTCGATCAGTCGCCGCCAGTCGGTTTCAAACGACGCGAAGCCCCAATTCTCTGCGAAAGCGGCAATCTGTTCAGGGTTTCGCGCCGTGCAGGCCTGCAAGACCGGATGGAACTGAAGGGGAAAATAACGCGGGACTTGCCGGTAGGCGTTCGCGTGAGCGCGACCCATAAAGCCGTACCCGATCAGCCCGATTCGCAGTGGTTTTGGCATGGCTATTGCTTCTCGCCTTTCGCAATGGCGCCAACGGCCGTCATCATCACCACGTTCATGATTCTAACCGCGACGCCGTCGGCGGATTCCTTCACTCGTCCCAACCGTGGGCTTCACGGACGGCCAGCATGGTGGCCAGAATCTCATCCCACGTTTTGGGGTCACGCATCACTTCATTGGGAAACATGCAGCCGTCCCAACAAATGTGTGTGCATGCTCGAATTAGCTTGCCCCCCTCGTCCCGTAACCAGAAACCGGCGTGCCGGGGAATATCCAGCCGACCGTGGGGATCGCCGGGCAGGCAATGCCGTCCTGTTTTATCGTGCGATCCGCTGCCATGCACGGTCCCATCGTTCTGGGCGACGTGAAAGTCGATCGTCCAGGGACGCAGCGCCTCGGCCACCGTGCGCAGCGCCCCATCGAGTGCCCCCTGGTCCGACCAGTCGAAATCGTCGGCCAGCAATCGGTCCTCCGCCGCGTTGACTCCCAGCGTGTAGAGCAGGGTGTGGGCCATGTCGGCTTGAAAACCGACGACACCGGGCCGATCAACTGCGCTCCAGCAATTCCACCATGGTTTTCCACGAGTGCATGCCTCCCCAGCACACCTCGCCCTCCGCGGCCAGTCGCTCCCCGTAATCCTCGGCGATATCCGCGGCCTGGCGAAACGTGGCCACGATTCGCTGCTGATGCTCGACGGGATTGGTTGCCCAGTCGGCGGGGCTGCAGGCCGCATCGATCCGCACGACGCCGTAAGGACGCACGCCCAGTTCACGGAGTCGGCTGGCGATGTGGCATCCTTTGCGAACTTGCGTGAGAAATTGATCGCGTTCCGCCCGTGTTCCCATCGCCGAGCCGCCTCCCGTGGGCGACCAGATCGGCGCAACGACCGAGCCGACGGCCAACTGCCGTGCCTGGAATTTTTCAGCCCAGGTTTCGAGGTCGCGGTCAGTGATGTCAATGCTGATATGAGGACTGCACAGGAAGAGGTCGACGCCATCGAAGCGCATCCCATTCACTTCGGCCGCAGCCGTCAAATCGAGCATGGTGTCGAGATCGATCGGTGGCTGGTCGCTGCCCGGCTGCTTGCCTACGACGCCCGGCCAGGCAGCATTGTGCAGTTTTGGAAAGGTGTACCCCATTGGACGAGATCCCCAGATCGAAGGCGGATTTGAAGCGGTGATTGTAGCGGTAAACCGCCGCTTTGCGGACCCAGCGAATCACGCATGGCTGGGGCATCCTGTCTCAGTCGGTTTTGACGCCGCCTCAACCAAAGTCTGGCGACTTCGGCTACCAGGGGGCACGCTTCCCCGTGGCTGGGAAATCCTGCTATCGCTGAAACCTGAGTTATCGCGGCTTCACGGCCCGTTCGTGTTCCAGTCGTGCCTCCAATTCGGCGATCATCCGCTCTCGTCGTACCAGCTCTTCTTGCATTTTCGCGGAGCGAGTCTGCATCGCATCCAACAAGCGTTGCATTTCAGCCAGACGATGCTCGTAATCGCCAATTTGCTTCGCCTGATCCCTCGCTTCCTCTTGCAGAGTCAGGTCATGAGCCTCTCGCGACGAAACACGCAATTGCTCCAGAACCGCCATGACGGTCTGCGAGTCCCGCTCACTTGCTCTCATCATGAGCATCCCGGTTTCGTTGTGAGCACGGATGTTGGGTTTGGGGCCCCCTTCTTCTACGTTGAGACTCAACGCCAACTCAAGCACGGCCATGACCTGCTCGATCGGAATGCGATGACGACCTTCCAGCAAACCGCGAATGGAGTAGACCTGTGTCATGAGCTTCGGTGGCGAGTCGGCGAGAGAGCCAATCACCACGACCGGGGTCTTGCCACCCAACTCGTGCATCCGAAACTGCCTGGGTGGCAAACGGTCGAGGATGGCGATCGCGGTCTTGGGGGCAACATTTCTCAAGTCGATGGGCTGAATGGTCAGGTCCGCCGCGTCGTCGCTCACCACGACGTTGATGTCCGGGCATTTCTCACGTAGCAGATCGACGTACGTGCGGAGCGTCCCTCCCTCAAATTGAATGGTCACACGAGGCGGGTGGTCCTGGTGGTTCTCCTGAGTGCGACCTGCCTGTTGTGCGGCAGTAGGAGCCACAACGAAGAGACAACTGGCGGCGGACAGGAAGAGCGTGCGAAGCATGGTTCACCTCGTGGGTCGTGGAGTGCGAGCACCGCATTTTAAACTAAGCAAGATCGTCCCGGGAAACGGCTTCGGTAAGTTCGTCCCTGGCCAACGAGACGAGAGGCACGACGATACATGGACGCCATAAACAGGCATAGACATCCATAAGTCCCGATCAGTACTTAAGAGAAGTGATCGGCAGGAAGCGTTGACAGAGAGGCTGTCGGAGAGCAGAAATAAAACCACCGCGAAGTCGACAACGTGTTTTCAGGACATGCGAAATAGTGTTTTGCGACTTCGCGGCTAGGTTGCCGCAATTGTAACATCTTTTTGAAGTTTGCGAAGGGTTTGTGGGGGATTCTCGGGAAGTTGTCCCGAACCTCGGAACTCTCCCACTATCCCCAAACCCCCAGATTCATTAGAGCGTCTGATACGTGCATCGTAGCGTGGCCGTCCCGGCCGCGAACCACTCCCATGACGAGCCAGCTGCGGCGACAAGACGAGACCTGGCAAGGAAGCTCGCGATGTGACTCCGACGTCGAAGGTCCTCCTCGCAGCCGGGGACGGCTACGCTACTCGGGTCCAACAAGGACACGCACCACGACGCCGTGGGTGGCATCAAGTGAGCATTTCGGGAAAAATAGCTGGAGGACCGTGATTGGCAACCCGCTTTCTTTCTGATGACAGGATCCCTGCATGATCGCACTCCGTCAAAGGCTGCTTCAGCTGGCGCTGCTAATGGCCGTATTCCCTGGATTAAGCAGCCATGCCGGCACTCCGGGTGACCCGCTCGCGTCGTGGCAAGACACGGTTCCGAAGCGTGCACTGCTGAAATTTGTCCAGGAAGTCACGACCGCTGGCAGCCCTGGCTTCGTTCCCGCAGCAGAGCGGATCGCGGTGTTCGACAACGATGGAACACTTTGGCCCGAAAATCCCATGCCGTTTCAGCTGGCGTACGCTTTGGATGCCTTGTCAAGAAAAGTCGCCGCCGTTCCCGAACTTGCCGAAGAACCGATGGTCCAGGCGGCACTTGCGGGAAACCTGGGTGAGCTTTTGGAGGGGCCGCATTACGATGGGTTGATGCAAGTCATGGCTCTGACACACAGCGGGATCACGGTGGACGAGTTCCAGTCAAGCGTGGCTGCCTGGATCGGTTCGGCCGAGCATCCTCGCTTTGAACGTCGCTATGATCAGCTGGCTTACCTGCCGATGCTGGAACTGCTGGATTATCTGCGGGCGAACGAGTTCAAAACCTTCATTGTGTCGGGTGGCGGGGTTGATTTCATGCGCGTCTGGACCGAACGCGTCTATGGCATACCCCCAGAGCAGGTCGTGGGGTCCACGGCGCAGACTCGCTTTGAGCTGCGCGATGACCGTCCGGTCCTGGTGAAGACCATGGAGCACTTGTTCGTCGACGACAAGGCAGGGAAGCCCGTCGGCATCCATAGCTTTATTGGCCGCCGTCCGATCGCCTGCTTTGGCAATAGTGATGGTGATCAGGCCATGTTGGAATACACGACCATCGATAATCCTCGGCGCAGCCTGGGCATGATCGTGCATCACACCGACGCGAAACGCGAATACGCCTACGATGCGCATCCCACAAGCACGGGCAGGCTGGTCACCGCACTTGCCGCGGCGCCTGAGCGAGGCTGGATCGTGGTCGATATGGCTCGCGATTGGAAGCATGTGTTTGCGAATGAAATACCTGCCGGAGATGATCTCGTACCCTCGCTAATCGATCGGACGTGGGTGATTAACGAGCTGGATGGCGGTGGCCTTGTCGCCAGCGAACCACCGACGCTGGAAATCGCGGAGGACCTGCGAGTATCGGGCTTCGCCGGAGTGAATCGTTATTTTGGCACGGTGACCCTTGACGGCGCTAACATCAAGTTCAGCCCCTTGGGATCGACGCGGATGGCGGGCCCCCAGCCGCTCATGACGCAAGAGTCGCGGTTTTTTCAGGCCATCGAGCGGGTCGTGCGATGCGAGTTAAGAAAGCCCGACTTGCTGTATTGCTTTGATACGGACGGTAAGATCGTCCTGAAGTGCTCGAACTGATTGACGCGCGCCTGACCGACACCTTCTTTCGTGCGAAGCGATCGGGCCGGGTGAATTCGCGTGCACGGGCCGCGTTGCCAAGTTACCTTTTCAGGTGCGACCGGGCCGTGGCTCGGCCGTCTGACCGCCAACGGTCGCGTCGTGGTGCCCGGTGCGCCTCCTGAATCCTCACCTAAGGAAAACAGAATATGCCATCTATCCGCGCCTTCACTTTGTACTTAACTCTCCAGTGCGTGCTGTTCGCCGTTCCGCAAATCTCACGAGCCCAGCCGGCGGTCAAGTTCAAGCAGGATGCCGACCTTCCGTTCGCGGGGAGGATGGTAGACCTTTCGCACGCTTTCAATCGTGAGACGATCTATTGGCCGACTCAGGAAGGCTTTAAGCTGATTCGTGAGTCGGCCGGAGTGACCGAACGGGGCTATTACTATGCGGCGAACCGATTTGCCGCAGCCGAACATGGTGGCACACACATCGACGCCCCCATTCATTTCGTTGAGGCTGCTCGCACGGTCGACTTGATTCCGCTGCATCGACTCGTCGGAGATGCCGTGGTCATCGATGTCACGTCCTCCTGCGGGGAAAATCCTGATTACCAGATCACCGTGGATGATCTGCGGCAATGGGAAATCGACCATCACCGGCAATTGACCGATGTCATCGTTTTGCTGCGGACGGGATTTGGTCGGCATTGGGGAAATGCCGAACGCTATTTGGGCACAAGTCAGAAGGGTGCGGAAGCGGTAGCCAACCTGCATTTTCCGGGCCTCGATCCGACTGCGGCGCGATGGCTGGTCGAGCAACGCGCCATTAAATCGATTGGGATCGACACGGCCAGTATCGACTATGGCCAATCTCGGCTCTTTCAGAGTCACGTCACCCTTTTTCAGCATGACTTACCAGCCATGGAAAACGTGGCCAACCTGGACCAGTTGCCTACGTCCGGCGCGACGGTTATCGCGATGCCCATGAAGATTGCGGGTGGGAGTGGCGCTCCCACGCGTATTCTGGCCTTTGTGGCCGACAGGCTCGAAGATTGACGATGTCTATTTGCGACGATTTGTGTCGCTCACAAGTCGGGGTGACAGGATTCGAACCTGCGACCTTTTGACCCCCAGTCAAACGCGCTAGCCAGGCTGCGCCACACCCCGTTGCCGATTCGGCTCGGCAACATCACACTCCACGAAGAGCGTTCGCTACTCTCACCGAACCGGAGAGTATAACGGACCGCCCGACTCTTGTTAAGCCGCGTGATCGTCCCCCACGACGCTCGCAAAACCGGTCGCCGAAGTCGCCAGACCATGGTTGAGCCGCCCTGGCACTTTCTGACTGTCCAAACTCTGGCGAGTTCGGCTCCGGGTGTTACACCAATGGTTTGCGGAGATCGGCCACTTCACAAAGAATTTCACTGACTTGGGCCGTGAGTTGCTCGAAGTATTGCTTCCCCTTGGCAGCCGTCGCTTTACGCGGATCCCCACTGCCGGTGTCGGGATGGCAGCGTGACCAGGGACGGGGTGTCCAGACGCCAGGCTGTTGGAGGGATCGCATCTGAAACGGAATGCGGTCGCCGCTGCCGGCCTTGTCGAGCTCGACCAGCTCGGGATGCAAATGCAAGAGGAGGCTCGTTTCCAATTCACCCGCATGGTCTCCGGGCATCTCAAAGATTTGCGCGACGACGTCGGGGATAAGCTGATAGAAATTGATCACAATGATCAGCAGATCGGCCGCGGAGAATTCCGACTGCAGATCGCGCACCAGTGGCTTGAACTCATTGCCTCCGTGACCGTTGAGGATCACCAGCCGTTGAATGCCTTGGCGGGTCAAGGAGCGGGCGATGTCACGCAGGACGGCCATAGCTGTCGCCGTGGTAAAACTGATCGTCGCGAGCTGATCCAGTTGTTGCTCGTCATTCCCGAAGGGAATGGTCGGTAGCACGACTAGCTTCGCGCCGGCGGCCGCCGCCTGTTGACCGGCCACTTGGGCGATCGCCGTAGCTTCAAAGACATCGGTCCCGTAGGGCAAGTGGTAGCCGTGTGCCTCGGTGGCTCCCCAAGGCAAAACGGCGAGGCGTGGCGGATCATCGAGGAGCTGACGAAAGGTCGCCTGCAGCAGATCGGTGGGGCGTTGTGGCATGACAGCCAATTCCGAGATGGGAAAAAAAAGCCGCACAGCGACAAAATTCTGAAAAATCGATGTGAGGCCGCGGGGCATCGTGTCCGAACATTATGCCGCAGGTCGGGCGACCCGTCGACATGTTGTCCTGGGGCCCAGTGAGGCTGCCCGCGGCCAATTTGTCTGGCGAGCCGTATTGTGGCAAGCATGATGCTTTGGTTACGTTGTTCGCATCAGGCGTTGTCTGCGTCACGCACAACGGTCATTGCCCCTACTTGTTTAGCACTCAGGAAGATCATGTCTCGCTTTTCACTGGAATCGGTGGGTATCACCGTTGACGACATTGTCCGTAATGCCTCGGTTTCGTTGCTGTATGAGGAAGCGATTCGACGCGACCGTGAGGCGACCATTTCCGATCGCGGCGCTCTGATTGCCTACTCGGGGACGAAGACGGGACGGTCTCCGAGCGATAAGCGAGTCGTCGAGCATGACAACTTCAAAAGGCGACGTGTGGTGGGGTTCGGTAAATATTCCGATCGACGAAGAGGTGTTTGCGATTAATCGCGAGCGAGCGGTCGACTATTTGAATACGTGTCCGCGGTTGTATTGTGTGGACGCCTTTGCTGGCTGGGACGAAAGGTATCGCATTAAAGTTCGCGTGATCTGCGCTCGGCCCTACCACGCGTTGTTCATGTACAACATGCTGATTCGTCCCACGGCGGCGGAACTCGCGAAGTTTGGCGAACCGGACTGCACGATTTTGAATGCAGGATTCTTTCCGGCGAATCGTCACACGCGGGGCATGACGTCGAAGACCAGCGTTGACCTCAGCCTGGAAGAGCGCGAGGTGGTGATTCTAGGCACCGAGTACGCCGGCGAAATGAAGAAGGCAGTCTTCACGCTCATGAATTATCTGATGCCCAAGCAAGGCGTGCTCTCAATGCACTGTTCGTCCACGGCCAGCCCGTCCGGCGAAACAACCGTCCTGTTTGGCTTGTCGGGTACCGGCAAAACGACGCTGTCGGCCGACCCCAAGCGGCTACTGATTGGTGATGACGAGCATTGCTGGACCGATCATGGCGTTTTTAACATCGAGGGGGGCTGCTATGCCAAGGCGATTTACTTAACCCGGGAAGCCGAACCCGAGATCTTCGACGCGCTCAGCTTTGGAGCCGTGCTCGAAAATGTCGTCTACGACAAGGCGGACCATCATGTGGACTTCTCGAATACGAGTATCACGGAGAATACGCGTGGTTCGTACCCCATCGAACACATCAGCAACGCCAAGATCCCGTGCCTCGGAGGTCACCCGACCAATGTGGTCTTCCTGACCTGTGACGCGTTTGGCGTGCTGCCGCCGATCAGCAAGCTCACGCCAGCACAGGCCGAATACCACTTCATCAGCGGGTACACGGCAAAAGTGGCCGGTACCGAGGTGGGAGTCACCGAGCCACAAGCGACGTTTTCACCCTGCTTCGGGGGGCCTTTCCTCGTCTTGCATCCGGGCCGCTATGCGGAATTGCTCTCGGCCCGCTTGAAGGAACACGGTGCCCATGTCTGGCTCGTCAATACCGGTTGGACGGGAGGCCCGTACGGTGAGGGAAAGCGTATCAAGCTGTCGGCCACCCGCTCCATCATTGATGGGATTCACTCCGGTGCGCTGCTTAAAGCCAAGACGGAAACCGAGCCGGTTTTTGGATTGGAGGTCATTACGAGTTGTCCGGATGTGCCGGGTGAATTACTGTCACCGCGCGGGACCTGGGCCGACTCGGCGAAATATGATGCAATGGCCAATAAGCTGGCTGGATTATTCCGTAAGAATTTCGAGAAATACGCGGACGGCGTGCGGCAGGAAGTGCGGGATGCGGGACCGCGCGTGTGAGTATGTGAGCGCTGGCTGCTGGCGTCGAGCGAAGACGGCGGACTCGGCCACTTACCTGGTGCTCCGTCAGGTTTCGATTGCGGGGTTTGCGGAGCATGGCTGGGGCATCTTGCCCCAATCGACTGCGGCTGGAAACCACAGCCACGACGTTGAAAAACCCTAAATCATGAACTCGACGCAGCGCTAGAGACCGGGCAGCTCGACCATGCCATCGACCGTCTGGCACGTATGGACTGCGAAGGCGTCACTCAAGGCGGGCCGACTACGGCGGTACGCCCGGTCGACGGCCGCGCTTACTTCGTCGACGGCGCTCGCCAGCACCAGGGCACCGGCGGCCCCTTTGTCGCCGCCTCCCAACATGCGCTCTCCCAGCACGCCGTCGACCGTGCGAACGATATCGCACATCGTCTCCAATTCGGGTCCGGAGATTTCATAATCGTCGCGAAGACCAATGCCGTCCTCGCGAAAAATCCTACCCACCTGTCGCACGTCGCCCGCCCTCCAGGCGGTCAGCATGTGTTCAAATCGCTGCTGGGCCTGATAGATGTACTTCAGCCGTCGGCAAAGTGCCGGCTGCGATGCGCCGAAAGCAGCACACAACTTCTCGTATTGGCGGTCGGATTGCACATCCGCGAGGCACTCGATGCCGAACTCAGGCCTGGCAAGCTCGACCAGTCGCTGGCACTCTTCGCGGCGAATTTTGTAGGTCGATTTTTCCAATCCAGGTCGATCGGTACCTGTGTCGAGGCTGAGCATACGAAAATCATCCGCGGACGGACCCAGTGGAAGATGTTCAATCGAGTTCTGGCGTGGCCGATAATGGGTTCCCATTCCCGCGCGGGCAAAATAGATCATGATTTGATCGAGGTTGCCACACGGAGAACCGATGTAGTCGTTTTCGACGGCCTGCGCGAGTTCGACGATGCGCATCCCAGGGAGATCATCGTGCTTCGCCAGTGACAGAAACGTGAGGATCAGGTTAAGCGACAGAGACGCGGATCGTGACATGCCGCCACCGGGGATGTTGCCGTAAAGCACGCCATCGAAACCAACGTCGCACGGGTACCCGGCACGTCGCAGGATCGTGTCGACTCCGAGGGGAAAGCGGGCCCAACTGTCCGCGACCGCGGCAGAAGGAGGGGCCGTGCCCAGTTGAAACTCGATCACGCCCTCGTGCGAAACATTGTGGCTGTACAGCCGCACGCGCCGCGAGTCATTGGGCTTGTAGGCCAGCCAGATGAAGCGATCGGTACCGACTCCGAACAACTCAGTCCCGTTATAGTCGCCATGTTCCACTCCCAGGCAGAAACGGGAAGATGAGCGACGGATGCTTCCACCGCGGACGTTCAAGCCTTGCTGTCTTGCCGTTTCGTCAAGCAGCGTGAACACATCATCGGGTTGAATCGTCATGCGGGGACTCCGGAACGCCGGGTGGTGATTTGCCGCTCATTGTGGTCGAAACGGACAGGCAATCAAGCACCTGTGCGCCGAACGCCTGTTCCGGTTTGGTAAAAGCCACCAGTCAGTGAACCTTCAACCTTTATTTCGACACCACCTGCGCGACGGGGAAAAGAGTGGCGAATTCTGGCGAGCATTTGCCACAGTCGTGGCAACGAGGTGGTACTTTTCATTCGCGGTCATCAACTTGGGTTTAGTTCTTTTGTTGAAACGGGAGACGCTTATGTTTCGTACCTTTTCGGCTGTAGCAATTGCGTTGTGTTTGAGCTGCTCGGTCTGGGCCCAAAGCTCATTCCAAAACTCAACGCCAACGAATAAATCCGGTGTACCAACCCCTGCCACGCCGCAGGTCAACCAGTCAGGATTCCCCAACGGTCAGCATGGCTTCAACCAAGGCTCGAACTTCAACACGAAAGGCAATCAGTGGAATTCGAACAATGCCGCCTGGCAACAGAATAACACCGGCCAGGGGCAGTTCAGCCAGCCAGGCTCTGGCCAGAATCAAGGTTCGTTCCGCCAGAATGGAACGTACCAAAACAATCGCTTTTTCCCTTCCAGTCCGTCGAATGCCCAGAATGGGCAAGGCTACGTGAATCCGACGGCCACGACGACACCCGTGGCTTCGGATCAGGGATACAGCGAGGTCCAGGGCGTCAGTGGCTGTAACGCGAACTTCAGCGGGCAGAGTGGGGTCGGATTCGACGGTGGCTCGGCGGCAGGCAACTTTGGCCCGACGTACTACGGGCGTGCGGTCCGGCCGACACCAACGTACCGTCGCGGCGGGTTCTTCCGCGGTTTTTGGGGACGGTAGCCTGCAGCGGGCTGACTCTTAATCATTGGCAGCGGCGGCATTGACCCGACGGGTTGATGCCGCCATTTTTCGTGGGAGCCGCGGTTCCTGACGCGGTCGCCCCGGTGGTGTGGTGGCCGCCTCGCTACTTGGCAATTCCCCAGCCGCTAAAGATCAGGTAAAGTAACAGGGTCAGCATCACGCAGACGATGCCCGCGAGTTTAGCCCCCCGCGAGCCCTTCAGGTCCAGTTGGGTCCGCTGCTCAAACACGATGGGTTCGGCGAGCGGTCGGATCAGAGTCAATACAAACATTACCCCCAGGCAGATGCCAAAGACGATCGCCATGCGGTTGAGAAACTGAATCGACGGCGCCGCGAGCTTCAAACCGGAATAACAGACGATACTGGTGATCAGTCCCACCGAACCGGCGAAGCGGGGACAGCGTCGGGACATCAGGCCCACGATAAAGATGGCCAGGATGCCAGGCGAGATGAGTCCCTGTGATTCTTGAATAACGGTAAAAATCGAGTTGGAAATATTCGGGTTTTCTAATTGAGGCGCGAGCAGACCTGCCAGCAATCCAAAGATGACCACGCAAGCTCGACCTATACGCACGAGTGCCGTCTGGCCGGTCTCATGCAGCACATACTTCCCTACGAGGTCGAGCGTAAAGATCGAGGCGGCCGCGTTCAGCATGGCCGCCAGAGAACTGATCACGGCCCCCAACAAGGCGGCGATCACAAATCCCAACAGGCCCGTATTCTGGGGCAAAAGTCCCAGCAGGTGCCCCAGAGCCGTGTCGTATTTTGCGCGATCAGCGCCTGGGATGAGGTCGGTTTCCCATCGGCCGCCTTTGTGACTTGCTCATTGAAGGCGGCGATCTCTTCGTGCAGTGCGGGATTGACGAACTTCCAGGAATAGTCTTCCTTGGCATTAAACGTCTGGAATTCGGCAACCTCCACGGTAGACAATTGCTCTTCGGTCAGACTGAGGACAAACGCGTTATCGACCCTGGCCGCCAATCGTTGCGTTTCATCCGGGAACACGGCGAGCAGATACTTCGGCCCGACATGCTGGGTCAGCGTCATTTCGTCCGGAACCCGCACCATTTCGACAAATTCGGTGGCTGGATTGGCTCGCAAGTATTTGGCCATCGCCACGGCCGCATCGCCACGGGCCGCGAGCTGCATTTCGTGCGAGAAGAGGTTAAACGCGATGATTCCAGGAATCACGACGATGAAGGGAATCAACAGTTTGAGAAACGCCGCGAAGACAATGCCTTTCTGGCCGTCGGCGAGTGACGAGGAACCCAACGTGCGCTGGGTAATGTACTGGTTCAGCCCCCAGTAGTAAAAATTTGGGATCCACAGACCCAGCAGCAGGGCAGTCCAGGGAAGGACCCCGTCGCTCGGAGGTAGAAACATATTCATCCGATTCGCGTTGAGATCCATGAAACGCTGAATCGCGGTTGTTCCCGGTGCCAGTTCCTTGACGGCGATTTCCCCGGTGGCGACATCCACGACGGTCGCTGCCTGATCGATTGATCCTAATTTGTCGAACGCGATGTACATGACGATCGATCCGCCGATGATCAACGCGGTGCCCTGAACGAGATCGGCCCAAGTTGATGCCTTGAGCCCGCCGGAGGCCACGTAGAGCACAGCAATGACGACGATAAAGGCGGCCGTCTTCCACAATGGGATTACCATTCCCCAACCTCGACTGAGCGTCTGCACCGTAAGCGCTCCCGAATACGTCACGGATGCCATCAAAATGAGATAAATCAATACGGTCGCAGCGGCCATCAGCAAGCGCGCGAGCCCGTTGTAGCGGTACTCGAGGAATTCCGGCATCGTGAAAATGCCAATCCTCAAGAAATATGGAAGGAAGCAAAACGCCACAACAACCAGCGTCACGGCCGCCATCCACTCATAACTGGCAATGGCCAGGCCCACATGGCTGGCCGCGCTGCCGCTCATCCCCACAAATTGCTCGGTCGAAATGTTGGCCGCAATCAGCGAAAACCCGATCAGCCACCACGACAGACCTCGCCCCGCCAGGAAGTAGTCGGACGCATTCTGTTTGCCGCCCTTGCCGCGACTCTTCCAAAGGCTGACGGCAATCACGAGCAGAATGAAGGTAACGAATACCAGGATGTCGATGGGGCCGATCACGACTTGTCATCTTTCTGTAAGGGGAGGGGAACACCGGAGACCGAGGCGCGTGACAAGTGCCACGATGGCCCGCATTGTAGCCGTGAATGGATTTCTCAAAAGCCGACGAACGCGCCCATCGTGGCTGGGGCTTCCAGCCCCAGTCCCTTGCCCGCATATGTTGTGCTCTTCGCGGGCTTCGCGGGCTTCGCGGTGGCCCCATTGCCAAACCGATTGCCAGGGGAAAGTGGCGAAGGATCGCCGCACTCCACATCGTGGCTTCCAGCCGCCGGCACCACTCGATGGCCACACGGACCTTGCCGCTCCCTTAGCGCTGCACGCGGGCCGAGCCGCCTTGGGCCAGTGCCTCCACTTCCGCCAGCGTCGCCATCGATACATCGCCCGGGAACGTGGGCAAGAGGGCTCCATGAGCCCAGCCCAGCCGTAGGGCCTCTTCCGGCGTGCGGCCGTCAAGCATGCCGAAAATCACGCCCGCGGCGAAACCGTCACCTCCACCAATCCGATCGAGAACGTCCAGCTGGCAGGTGGGACTGGTCAACTCCTGTCCGTCCAGCCATAGCACGGCCGCCCAGTCATGCCGGTTCGTCGAGTGGACTTCACGCAGCGTGGTGGCCACCATGCGAATATCGGGGAAATCAGCGCGGACCGCTTTGATCATGCCGAAGAAGGTGGCCGGGTCCAGTTGCGAGGCGGTGGTGGCAACCTGAGGCCCCTTGATTCCCAAACTCAGCTGTAAGTCTTCTTCATTGCCGATCAGGACATCCACGTGCCGGACAATATCACGCATAACCGCTTGGCCTTTTTCAGCACCTCCCATCGTCGCCCACAGTTTGGCTCGATAATTAAGATCAAACGACGTCACCGCGCTGCGGCGCGAGCCGCCTGCATCCCCTCGATGACCACCTGGGACGTGGTTTCGGAGAGCGAAGCGAAAATGCCCCCGGAATGAAACCAGCGGATGCCGTCGGCGAAGATTCGCGACCAATCAAAATCTCCCGGCTTGAGCAGCGCGGCCGCCTCATTGGCCCGATTGTAAAAAACGACCGGCGCCCGGACACCATGGCCCCGATCACTGTACACCGTGGCGATGTTCGGGCCCCGCACGCCATCATGAGTAAAGTGTTTGTAAAACGGGGTGACTCCCATTTCCCGCACTTGCGCCGGACAAGTTCCCCGATTCCGTGGTCCACCATCGCCGTCGCGATGCCCGTCTTGAGCCCAAAACAGGCTGCGAGATTGGCCGCCACATTGTATTCGCCGCCCGAGACATGTATGGCAAAATTGCGGGCCCGGCGGAACGGAACAATGCCCGGATCGAGGCGCGTTACCAGGGCGCCGACGGAAACAAAATCGATGGCACAGTCATCGGAACGTATTGCCAACCCCATGTTGATCCTTTCAGTCGCTGTGCCGCCTTGCCCGTTGCGCTCTCAATGGCGATCACCAGGTAAAGCATGACTTGTCGGTCGTTAAATGGTCACTGAGGAGAATCCGCCGTCGACGACAATATTCTGGCCTGTCACAAACGAAGAAGCCCGCGGGCTCGCCAGCCAGACGACGACCCCACTCAACTCGTCCGCCTTGCCAAAACGGGCCATGGGCGTGTGGCCGATGATCTGTTCTCCTCGCGCGGTATAGCTGCCGTCCTCTTGAAACAGCAGTGACATGTTCTGTTCGGCGGGAAAAAAGCCGGGACTGATGGCATTGACGCGAACTCCCGCGGTCGCCCATTCGCGGGCCAAAAACATCGTGAGGTTGATCACGGCCGCCTTCGCCGCCGAGTAGGCCACGACGCGCGATAAAGGGGTCATCCCCGCCATGGATGCGATATTGATGATGCTGCCGCGGCTTTCACGCACCATCAACTCGCCAAACACCTGCGACGGCAGCAGCGCGCCGCCGACGAGGTTCAGATCAAACACATCACGCCAGGCTTCCAAGGGTAAGTGACAGAAATCGCTTCCCGGCGAAAGCGTGGCGTCGGGACGGTTGCCGCCCGCCGCATTCACGAGGATGGTGGCAATACCTTGCTGGGCCGCAACCGCGTCGCGGGCCGCGCGGAGCGAATCGGCATTCAACGCGTCCGCCGGGTGAAAAACGGCGTTCCCGCCGAATGATTCAATCTTCGCGGCACATGCTGCTCCACGATCCGCGTTGCGTCCAAGGATCGCCACGCGGGCTCCGTGCTGCGCCAAGCCCACGGCCATGGCGCTTCCCAGCGCGCCCGTACCGCCCACGACGACAGCGGCCTGATCGGTTAAGTCGAAGATGCTCATGCGGAGACCTGTTTGAGAAAAGCGTTCCGCGGGACCCGCCCGCGGCGGGTTGCGTGGTCAATATTCTAATTGGAAATCGATATCCGTCTTGGGGTGGAGGCACGTATCTTCGTGGCTGGGGCATCCTGCCACGTCGATTCTGAGTACCGGCCGACCAAGGTCTGGCGACTTCGGCTACGAGGATAGCTCGTGGCTGGGGCATCCTGCCACCGTCAATACTCGGCCTAACGCGTGCGAACCAAGCGACCGAACTACTTCGCCGCACGCGTATAGATCAGCTCCATCGATTTCGTTTCCTTCCCATCGGGGGTCATCATGTACATGGTAAAGGTGAACTGATTGTCACTTTCATGCGTCGATACCATTTTCACCCTCATGGGTCCCATGGGGGATGACATCTCCGAATACTCGGTCATCGTATGGGTGGCCGGATCCAGCGTGCCTTCCGACGACATGACACCGGTACCCATGTTGTCGATCCAGCTGCCGACGTACTTCTTGCTTGGCGTTGTCGTAACCGGTGATTCCCATACCTTCGAAGGCCTCGCCATTCACGGTCGATCGAAAGTGCTGCAGGAGATAGCGGCCGCCCATGATGGTCTCGAAGGTTGCGTCACCCGAGGTGATGGCCGGTGCGGACGAGTTCATCGTGTAATCGGTTGTCTTGACCGTCCAGTTTCCGACCATCTCTTGGAAGCGGGCATGGTGTTCGCACGGCGTTGAAAACGCCTTCCAGAGGGCCTCCATTTTTGCTTGATCCGGCGACTGCTCTTGGGCGAGCAAGGCACATGCCAGCAGCGACAAGATGCAACTGGCAACGATCGAGGTCGTACGGATGCGCATGACGAAATCTCCTGGGTTCAAATAGGGGACTGCTTCACGACGGCCAAGGTCGAACGTCTACCCGGCCCAACGGCGACTCGACGCAGCCGATGGTATCGCAAGTCCCGATAGGTTACCACGGATTCATCGACCGAACAGGCCGAGACATGGTCGTCGTTGCCAAAGGCCATCGCTCACGACTCGTCGGGCGACGGTTGGCCGTACGCCTGCTGTTTGAATCGGCGTATCCGCTCCAGGCTCGAGGCGGGGATCTCGTAGACGTCTCCCAGCGTTCGAGCGAGAAGATATTTTTGAGCGGCGGTTTCGACGACCTGGCTTGTCTCAAGGGCCGCGTCGAGTGTTTCGCCGACCGTTACCAGCCCATGGTTGGCCAGCAAGACGGCTTGCCGCTGCCCCAGTGCCCTGACCGCATGCCTCGAAAGTGCCTCGGTCGCGGTGTCGGCGTAATCGGCGACGAGTACCGAGCCTCCAACCATTGCCAAAGCCGCTTCAATGGGGGGCAAGGGTTGGCGGGCCGTCGCCAAGACGCAGGCATACAGGGCATGGGTGTGAATGATCGCCATCACATCCTCGCGGGCCGCGTAAATGTCCCGATGCAGTCGTGATTCGACCGAGGGTCGGCGGTCACCGGCGACCCTTTGCAGCTCGGCATTCAGATGGCAAATATCGACCGTCCGCAAATCGTTATAGGTCATGCCACTGGGCGTCACCAGGAATTCGCCGCAGCCTGGCATCAAGCGCACGCTCAGGTTGCCGTTGGTTCCCTGCACCAGTCCGGCTTGCTGCACGCGGCCGGCACAGCGAATCAGCGCGGCACGCAAGGGCTCGGTGTCCATCGAGGCGATCCGAACAGGAGAAGTTGGGAAACGAGAGGGCCACACCAAGGACGCGGCGGAGTCAAGCAAAATCAATCACGAAAATCATAGCAAAACGGTCGCCGGGTGAAAATCGGTCGCGCGCGATCCGGGAGCGTCGTATAAAGCCTTGTGTGGTAGGGCGGCACAAATTAGGCTCCATAGCTACGCTCGAGTGGGCTTGGCGGCGGCATTCATCCGAAAACGGATGAATTCGTTATTTTAAGATTTGGCGCATGCTTGTCGGCAGTGCTTGATTTCATCGCATGGAGTATCAGGAGTCCCTATGGCACACGGTCCACGCAGGTTTTCGAAGCCTCGAAGCAGTTTCAATTTAGGAATGGAATGTCTGGAGGAGCGGCAGTTGCTGGCGGCGGATGTCGGCGTCGATGTGGACCGGGCCGAGTTCCCGAATGACCCGTTTTCCCGGTTGGCATTTCCGCTGGAGGAGTTGCTGGACCGCACGAAAACGCATGCCTACCTTGACGGTCAATTATCGGTTGGCTTTCGTTTCGACGATCCCATTGCCCGCGGCGTCACGGTCAACGATTGGTTCTGGCAGGATCACCTGGCGGAGATTGATCTTCAGACGTGGGAGGTCGGGCTGGATTACGAGCGTCCCGACGGCACGACGGCGGTGATCGTTGATCTGACATTTTCACCCGAGATACCGGTCACGACCGTGATGCAGGATTTGGCGGATGCCCCCTTCGTTGTTTGGACAACACCGGCATTTTATTACGACAGTGCCGAAGACCCGCGCGAATTTGTTCCGAATGATCCACGTTATGGGGACCAATACCATCATCCGCTCATGCAGAATGATTTGGCCTGGGACATCACGACGGGGAATCCATCGGTGAAGATTGCCATCACCGACGATGGTGTCGACCGCACGCACGACGATTTGAGCGCGAACATCTGGAATAACACCGCCGAGATCGCGGGCGACGGCGTCGACAACGACGGCAATGGTTACGTTGACGACGTCGAGGGCTGGGATTTCATCGACCAGGACAACAACCCGGACCCGAACGGGTCGGACAATCACGGCACGCACGTGGCTGGCATTGCCGCGGGACGCATCAATAACGGTCTGGGTGTGGCAGGGACGGCGGGGAACGCGACGATCATGCCGGTCAAATTCTACGACCTGGCTCGATCATCCGCGTGGACCGGACCGGTCATCCGCGAATCGTTTGAATACGCCGTTGACAATGGGGCGCAGATCGTTAGCACCAGTTACAACATCAATGGCTGGGTGGGCGATGCAAATTTTACGTCGGGCCTTCAGTACATCGTCGATTCAGGCGCTTTGCATTTCAATTCGGCGGGCAACGGGGGTGAACTGAATCCGGCCCGGCAGGCCTTTCAACAGACCCTGTTGGTGGCAAGTACGGAAAGTAATGACCGTCTAAGCAGTTTCAGCAATTACGGAACGGGAGTCGACATTTCGGCGCCCGGCGGCAACATTCTTTCGACCATCCCCACGGACACGTACGATTATTTTTCCGGCACCAGCATGGCGACTCCCAACGCCGCTGGCGTGGCCGCGTTGATCTGGTCGGCCCACCCGACCTGGACCAACTATCAGGTGGCGGCGCAGTTGGTGGGAACGGCGGACAACATCGACGCCCAGAATCCGGGTCGTGCTGGCCTGTTGGGGGGTGGACGTGTCAACTCGTTCCAGGCGTTAACGAGTGCCTTGGCGGCTCCGCGCGTTGCGCGACTGATCGGCGTGCCGGAAAACGGTGCCGTCACGGAGAACACATCGATCACGACTTTCCAAGTCGACTTTGACAAGGTACTCGATCCGTCATCGGCCAACACGGCGTCCAATTTTGAATTGATCAATGCGGGACCGGACGGAGTGTTTGACACGGCTGATGATGAAACGATCGGAACGTCGCTTGCCAACCAGTACATGGTGGGCTCGAATCAAGTCACGATCCAAGTGGACGGTGGTTCGCTGGAAGTTGGTGACTATCGGCTGCGCGTTGCCTCTGGCGGCCTGGTCGATCCCTTTGGCACGGCCTTGGACGGCAATGCCGATGGCGTCGCCGGGGGTGATTATGAAACCCTCTTTGCCGTCGTGAATCCGTTCAAATCAAGCGGTCCGGTACCGAGCCTGATCTCGCAGCGGACGGAAGCGGGCGCATCGCTCGGTTCTGCGTCGGAAGTCGATGTGGTCCGTTTTTACGCGGAAGCCGGAGAGACAATTACCGCGGTGGCTCGTCCCGTAAATCCGGCAGCCGTGCTCAGCTTGGAAGTCGCGGGAGTGACAGGCCCGATCTCGGCTGCCGCGGCGGGAGAGTCGCTGACGCTGCCGATCGCGGCCGTTTCGGCGGACGGAGAGTACGAGTTTCGGGTCAGCAGTTCGGCGGCGACTCAGTATTCGCTCGACATTTACCGCAACGTCGATGTTTCAGGTCTGGTGGAAACACCGTCAGCTATCAGCCTGGATGGTTCCAAAATCGACCTGGGATCCGCCCGCTATGCGGCACTCGCCAAAGCCAATGGGGTGACGGGAGACCCCTCGTTTGATCATTACAACAACGGGTCCTTGTTTGTCGACATTTCGGGTACGGGAATACCGCTCGGATTGGCCGACGACGGCGAAGCCACAATTTCCACGACGGTGGGAAATGTCCTGCTCCCCTCGGGACCGGTGACCATCGGAAACAATGGCGTGATTGCTGCCGGCAGCAGTGTCACGATTGATTATTTGAACGACCCAATCCCCACGACCGATTTCAGTGGCGCCGCGCTGATGCCGTTTTGGGACGATATCGACTCGGAAACCGGCAACGTCTATTGGCAGGAGACGCAAATCAATGGCGTCGATACCCTCATCGTGCAGTGGGAAGCGCGTCCGCACTACAACGGCATTGGAGCCGCAACCTTCCAAGTTCAATTATTCCAATCGGGCTCCGTACTCGCGCGCTACGCGTATGAAGACGTCGATTTCGGCAACGCCGGTTTCAACGGCGGAGCGTCGGCCACCATCGGTTTTCAGGTCGACGACCAACTGTATGGGCAATTTTCCCAGAACACGAGCGTGTTGAGTAATGGGGACGTCGTGGATATTACCCTTGGGACTCCGGCTGTTGACGTGGATACCTTCACGGTGGACCTCTCGGATTCGCTTGGTCAGCGGATCGACCTGTACCTGAAAGGCGCCACGACGTCGTTTGCAATGGCCACTGTCGAGCTGCTGGATCCGACGGATAGCGTCGTGGCCACCGGGTCATCCAGCGGCTCGTTTGATTTGGCCATCTTTGACGCACCCATCGATCTGGCAGGCGTGTATACGGTCCGCGTCACCGCCGGATTCACGGGCGATTACTATGTCGTGCTGACGGATGATCTGGCGATTGATTCCGAGCCGAACAATACGCCGGCGACGGCCCGCGATCTGAATGGCATGTCGGGGTCCTTGGGCAACATTTCGGGCGGCGCGATCCAGCACACCCGCTACAACGATATTTCCCGGTTCGTGGATATTTCCGCGGATGGCACGGCGCTGGGGCTGGCCGACGATGACGAGGCCACGATCAACACGACGGTCGGCAACGCATTGTTTCCAGCGGGGCCGACCACGATCGGCAATAATGGCGTGGTCGCCTCGGGAGCGGGTGTGGCGGTAGGGACCGGAAATAGTGCCTTGCCATCGACTTCGTTCGCAGCGGCGTTGTCCGTATTCTGGGATGACATCGATGCGGACACCGGCAACGTCTATTGGTCCGAGCGGCAGGTGAACGGCATCGACACCTTGATCGTCCAATGGGATTCTCGGCCGCACTTTTCGAACATTGGCGATGCCACGTTCCAAGTTCAATTATTCGCATCCGGCCCCGTCGCCGCTCGCTTTGTCTACAAAGACGTCGATTTTGGCGATCCGCAGTTCAGCTTCGGGGCGAGCGCGACGGTGGGCGTGCAGAGCGATCCATTCACCGGAGTGACCGTCGTCGATAATCAGGCCTCGCTGGCCAACGGCGACGTGATCGACTTCAGTACGTTGGAGCTGGACGTGTATCGCATCGACCTGGCCCCCGGCCAACAGGTGACGGTGTCCACGGCGACTCCGTTCGACAATCCGCAAAACGAACCACTTAATGATCTGGATGTGGACCTGAAGTTGCTCGATGTGAACGAAGATGTCGTTGCGTCGGATGTCGATTCGGCGGGCGACGGTCGCAATGCGTTGCTCACTTATGCCTCGCCTGCGGGCGGCACCTTCTACGTCGAGGTCGGATTCCGCCGGCGGCGCGGGCAATTATGTCCTGCGGGTCACGTCGGCCACCGCATTGGACGGGGATTTTGACGACGACGGGGACTACGACTGCGATGATATCAATGCCCTGACAAACGTGGTGGCAGCGGGCGGCTTCGACGCGAATTTCGATCTGAGTGGCGATGGACTGGCCCTGAATCTGGACGACGTGGACGCCTGGCTGGCCGAGGCCGCGCAGGCCAACGGTTTCGCATCCGCTTACCTGTACGGCGACGCCAATCTGGATGGCACCGTCGATGTCAGCGACTTCAACATCTGGAACGGCCAGAAATTTACGGTCAACGCCAATTGGTGTGAAGGAGATTTTGACGCCAACGGCGTGGTCGATGTTTCCGATTTCAATTTGCTGAATCAAAACATCTACACGGGCATCACCCCCCTCCTGCGCGACACGGAGCGTGGTTCGAGGACCGATCGCACGGTCGAACTGATGTCATTTGAGCAGGCGGCTCCGCGATTCGACGAGCCGATTCTGGTGGGTCGGAATTCCGCCCGCAGCGATCTTCGTAACCTGGGCGTCCATCGAGAGGCCGTCGATCGGATCTTTGGTGAAGCGAAGGAGCTTTCGTCGGTCACCGGCCGTTGGGAAACCAGCTGGGCTTAGCCATTCGGCTGGCATCCATGAAAACACCTCGCCTCGGGTCGGCCCGAGGCGAGGTGTTTTTCGTGCGCCGCATCGCCCGACGATGTTCCCGACTAGAATCCGGTGCCTTCCGTGAAGATCAGGTTCACGGCTTCGGAAATCGACGCGTCGTCCAATTCTGCGGAAATGTCGTTCGCATCGCCCGCTGTGACCGATTCCACGGATCGCACGCGGGTGTCGACGGCGGAGCTCGTGTCGCTGTGGATCATGTCGTCGTCGCCATTGCCGCCGTTCAGGCGCAATTCATCGGCAAAGTTGCTGCCATGGACTCCGAAGAAGTCATCTCCTGATCCCATGTTGACATCCGTGCGTTCGCCAACATTGCAATCGAAGAGGACGAAAACGTCATCGCCGCTACCCAAGGTGGCTCGCAGACGACCAAACACTTCGGTCGTATCGAGGCCCAAGATGTCAGAGCCATTGCCCGTGTTGACGCGAAAATCTCCCACGAACTGGCTTTGGTAGGTCACGATGGTGTCGGCGCCGTCGCCCGTTCGCAAGTCGGCACGATCTCCCACGCGAACGTTGTCAAAAACAACGACATCTTGGCCCGAGCCTGTGCGAATCTGCAGATCGTCGGCAACCTGCAAGAAACTCTGCTCGCCATCGGGCCCTTCGGCCGTGAGCAGTAACACGTTGTCGCCATTGCGAAGGTTGATCCGCAGGTCATCGGTCACGCCGCTGATCGTTGCACTCTGCTGGCCATTGATCGTCGTGCCGTTGAGTCCCTCGACGACAAACTGACCGGCTTGCTCCGTCGCTCGGATCACCACTTCATTGCCGCTGTTGTCGCCGTTCACGACCAGGTCCGCACCGGACAGGCTGGCGGTCACGTCGCCCGCCATCATGCGTCGTTGTTCGAGGGGCTCGATTCCCGTGCCGTCAAAGAATTCGCGTTTCATCGTTCCGACTCCTGGTAAAAGTTGGCGTTTGGACCCGTCTGAACCAAGAAGCGGCAAAATGCCAGAAGTGTTACCAGAAAAAGAATCGCGGTGTTTTGGGGGCGTTTTTTCACGCAAAAACGGTCAAATCACCCCAGCGGCCCCGCTTTTCGCAGCTTCATGGGTGTGGCCCGACCCGTCGCTCGCCCCCCGCGGCAGCGCAGGCTACAATCGCGGGCGTCGCTGCTGCCCCGTTCTGGCCCGCTGTCACCTGCAGGAATTACTGTATGTCGCTCCGATGTGTGTGGTGCTTGTATCGACCCCTGGTCTTTGTCGGCTGTCTCGCTGTCTGTGCCGCGGCCGAGGATGCCGGCTTGGCGATTCGTAAACCGATCGTTGTGAGCGACGAGGCGCTCGAACTCCACCGCTCGTCGCTCGTGATCGATGGTCACAACGACTTGCCTTGGACGCTCCGCTCGCTGGGAGGCGCCTTTGAGACGCGCGACATCGCCAAGCATCAGGAAGAGATGCACACAGACATCCCACGCTTGCGACAGGGAGGCGTCGGTGCCCAATTCTGGTCGGTCTTTGTTCCCGTGGACACGATGGATACCGGTTCAGCGCTCAGCACGACGCTGGAGCAAATCGACCTCGTAAAACGGATGATCGCCCACTATCCTGAGACGTTTGCCCTGGCCCTCGGCACCGAGGACATCCGTCGTATTCATGAAGAGGGCAAGATCGCATCGTTGATTGGGGTCGAGGGTGGGCATTCGATTGAAAATAATCTGAATGTACTCCGCCAACTGTATGAGCAGGGTGCTCGTTATATGACGCTGGCGCATTCCCGCACTCTTGATTGGGCCGATTCCGCCACCGACGAAGCGCGCGTGGGAGGGCTCTCTCCCTTCGGCGAAGAAGTGGTGCGTGAGATGAATCGACTGGGGATGCTCGTCGACATTTCCCACGTCTCGCCTGACTGTATGAAAGACACGCTTCGTGTGACGCGTGCGCCCGTGATTTTTTCCCATTCGTCGGCGGGTGGAATTGCTCCCCATCCGCGCAATGTCCCCGACGACGTACTAAAACTGACGGCCGAAAACGGCGGAGTCGTGATGGTTAATTTTTTCTCGGCCTACGTAGATCCCGAAGCCGCCAAACGCGACTTGGAACGCAACCAGGAGCGGGATCATTTGATGAAGGACAATGGAGGCGATCGAGAAGCCGCACGTGCGGAAATGAATCGTTGGGACGTGACGCATCCGCCGATACGTTCCACGGTGCATGTCGTGCTTGACCACATCGACCATATCGTGAAGGTGGCCGGCATCGACCATGTAGGGCTGGGTTCCGATTACGATGGCGTTCCCACCTTACCGGTTCAATTGGAGGATGTCTCGACGTATCCCGTTTTGACGCAAGGACTTCTCGACCGCGGATACGAACCCGCCGACGTACAAAAGGTGCTCGGTGAGAATTTGATGCGGGTCTTCGCGGCCACGGAGGCCGTGGCGCGTGAACTGTCGCCCGGCAAGTGATTCACTGGCCAGACAGCTTTACCGCCAACTCGACGGCTCGTCGCAGGCTGCTGATGTCCGCGATGCCCTGCCACGCGATATCGCAGGCCGTTCCGTGGTCCACCGATGTGCGGACGATCGGCAGTCCCAAGGTGATATTCACCGATAAGTCGAAGGCCAACGCCTTCACCGGGATATGTCCCTGGTCATGATACATGCAGACGATGCAGTCGGTGGAGGCACGGCGAGCCGGCAGGAAGGCCGTGTCGGGAGGCAGGGGGCCTTCGATGTCGATGCCCCGCTGTCGCGACTGAACGATCGCCGGCATAATCGTGGCTTCCTCCTCGCCACCCCCAAATAATCCACCTTCGCCCGCATGGGGATTCAGTCCACACACGGCCAGTCGCGGTGTGGCTTTGCCGTAGATACGTTGCACCGCCGCGTGGCTGAGGTCGATCACTTCGACGATTCGTTCGGTCGTCAGGAGTGCCGGAACGTCGCGGTAACCGACATGCGTCGTGACGAAGCTGCAGGTCAAGGCGCTGCAAGTCTGCATCATACAAAATCGCTTGGATTTCGTGCGGCTGGCAAAAATCTCCGTGTGGCCAGGAAAGCGGATGCCCGCCAGATCGAGTGCCCGCTTGTTCAGCGGGCCGGTCGTCACCGCGTCCACACCGCCCGCCAGCGCCACGTCGATTGCGCGGTCGACGTAGCCGAAGGAGGCGCGACCGGTCGAGCCGTTTACCTCGCCGGGGGCAAAGTCGCTCACCTTCAGCGACGCAAAGTCCACGATCGTGGGAACCGTGATCTGGCGGCAAACATTGGCCAAATCACCGCAGGCTGCCACGACGGGAGGCAAGGGCACTTGCAACCGCTCGCCCAGCCACGCCAGGACGGACGCGTCACCAAAAACCAACGGGACGCAATGGCGGGCCACATCGGTTTCGGATAACAGCCGCAGGCAAATCTCGGGACCAATCCCGGCGGCGTCTCCCATGGTAATGGCGATACGGGGGAGTGCGGCAGCCGGTGGCGGGTCTGGTGGCGAATCCAAGGTGCTTTCTCACTTGTCGCGGTCGATGGAAGCAACACGCAGGTGCCGCTCTTGATTAGATGGACTGCAGTTCACCCGTGGAATCGCCAAATCGATCAGCCGGCACACCCATTCTGCGGAGCAGTGCCAGATACAGATTGCTCATGGGGACTGCCTGCCCCAAGCGGACATGTCTGCCGGGTTGCAACGTCCCCCCTCCGCCGCCAGCCAACAGGACGGGCAAGTCGTCATGGCGATGTTGGTTTCCATCCGAAATGCCGCCACCGTAGACGATCATCGAGTGCGTCAACAGTGACTGGCCGTCCTCGGCCGGCGTATCACGCAACCGCTGAAGAAAATAAGCGAACTGTTCGACATAGAATTTGTCGATGCGGGCAACCTTTTCCATCTTGTCCAGATCGCCTTTGTGGTGAGAGATCGTGTGATGCCCTTCGGGAACGCCAATCTCTTGAAAACTGCGGTTGCTTCCGTCGTGTGCCATGAGAAACGTCGCGATGCGTGTCGAATCGGTCTGGAACGCGAGCGTCATCATGTCGAACATGAGCCGCAGATGCGTCTGATAATCGCCGGGTATCCCCTCGGGAATGGGAACATCGATGTCAGGCGGGTCCGGTGACGACTCGGACCACTCGATCCGTCGCTCGATCGAGCGGACCCCTTCCAGATATTCAGCGAGTTTTCGTTGGTCTTGCTGGCCGAGCGTTTTCGTCAACCGGTGGGCGTCGTCCGCCACAAAATCAAGGACTGATTTGCGGGCAGCCAGTCGCTCACCACTTGTCGCGTCCTTCTGCGAGCCAAACAAACGCTCAAAAACCAGACGCGGATTCGCTTCCGGCGTGACGGGTGAGTGCGCGTTACGCCAAGACAGATTGAATTGGTATGCGCAAGAATATCCCGAATCGCAAACGCCACTCTTGCGCGCCGATCGCAAGACAGCTCGAGCGAAGGAAAGCGTGTCTGATGGCCCACCGTCAAGGCGGCTTGCTGATCGACCGACACGCCAACACGTATATCCGCGCCGCCCGTCTTGCGGGCTCGAGCACCCGTCAGAAATGTCGTGCCTGCCCGCGCATGATCGCCGGCGCCGTCTCCTCCCGCCGTCGCGTTGGCATGCTCCAATCCTGAGAGGAGCTGCACGTGTTCACGGAGTTCCTCGAGCGGAGTCAGCGTGGGACTGAGCGCAAACGCTTCTCCCTCGTCCGCCACTCGCCAACGCTCAACGTTGACACCATTCGGATGATAGATAAAGGCCATGCGGCGTGGCGTCCCACCTGACACCATGCTGCCGGTCGACTCGGCGGCCGGCAGGAGCGACCGAAAAACGGGCAGGGCGACGCAAGCCCCGATGCCGCGGAGGAACCGCCGTCGTTCGACGTTTAAATGACGACTCATCGTATCGCCTCCCAGTGACCGGTGCGCATTTTCTCAAACGGCACCGACCGAATGACTTCGTGGATCAAGGTCCGCATCGTCGCATCTTCCTCTTGTAGTCGGCAGACGATGTGTTCGACGCACGGCCCGTCGAAGTACTCCAGGCCGCGACCCAGGGCAAAAGTAAGCATTTTCTCCGTCAGGCAACGGAGAAAGTCTTCCCGCCGCTTCGTACTCAGCACCTCCGCGAGTTCCTGGGCTGACGAAAACGCTTCGCCGGTCATTAGCTGCCCCTGGGTGTCGAGCGGCTGGCCATGCTCCTCCTCGCGCCACATGCCCAACGCATTATAGTTCTCCAGGGCCAGTCCCAAGGGGTCCATGCGGGCGTGGCAGGAGGCACATTCGGCTTGCTCGCGATGGGACTGCATCAACTCCCGCATCGATGCGTTGTGCCCCACTTGTCGCTTTACCGTGTCCAGCGTTGGCACATTGGGCGGGGGTGGAGGCGTCGGCGTGCCCAACAAATTGTCCAGCACGAACAGTCCCCGTTTTACGGGAGAAGTGCGCGTCGGATTTGAGGTGACGATCAAGACACTCGCCTGAGTCAACAGGCCGCCGCGGTGAGGATGATCTGTCAAGGAAACAAGTCGCAATGCATCCCCCTCCACACCCTCAATCCCGTAAAGTGTCGCAAGTCGGGCGTTCAGAAAGGAATAGTCGGCCGTCAGCAATTCCGTTGGCTTGCGGCTTGCGCGGACCAGGTGGGCAAAGAACGCGGTCGTTTCCTGACGAATCGAATCGCGAAGCGATTGGTTAAACCAATCGGGCCCCGCCAACTCCGAGTTGCCGAGAATGGCTCGCGTATTGACAAACGTGCTCTCGACGTCGTGCACCTGCAGCCATTGGCCCACGAAACTTTCCGCAAAACGATCGAACCGTGGGTCATCGATCATCCGGTCCACCTGTGCAGACCATGCGCTGCGCAATGCGCGCCGTTGTGCCAGATCGGATAACACCTCATCGGGCAGCGAACGCCACAGGAACGAGGACATCCGGGCGGCGAGTGCGAATTCTGGAATCGGCGCCGATCCGGGAGGTCCTTCAGGCGACGCAGGCGGCTCGACGTGGAAGAGGAATCGGGGCGATGCCAAGATCGCGACCAAGGCGCACGCCACGCCCCGTTCAAATGATTGGGGCCCGATCGCACCTCCATCAGCAAGTTCCAATAAGCCGTCCAGCAATTGTGGCTCGACCGGTCCGCGAAACGCTCGCTCGGCCAACCGCCGCACGATGCGTCGGGCGTAAGCCGTCCGTTGGCCGGGATCGTCGGGCGGGGGACCCTCGCTGAAGATGCGAAAATATCGTGCCGGATAGGCGGAGGGAGGCGCGTCGACCGGCCCGATCATTCGCACGCGATCGATGCGGGCCCACAGCCGCTCCTCCGACTCGCCCGGCGGGTCGCCAGGCCGCATTTCCAAGGCCAGATTCCAGGTGCCCGCCTCCAACGGGATGGACGATTCGAGCTTGATCGACTCACGAACCTCCCATCCCAATGGCTGCTGAGCCACCTCCTGGCCGTTGGATCGGAGCGTCAGGGTGGCGATCTGGGCGGTGGCCCTCGTGGCACCGGCGACCCGCAACGAAATGACAATCTGGTAGGTTCCGGCAGTATCGATCTCCACGGGCTGTGAAACCGTGACCGGCACGTCGAAGTCCAAGCGTTCTCCCGTCGTGGTCTGGTCTTTATTCTGGAACGCGCCGGCCTGCAATTTTCGTACGGGTATGCGGGGCCCGCCAAGATACACGGCCTTGGCGGCGATCGTTTCCGCGGCAGCCACATACTTCTCCATCAGCATCGCAGAGAGTGTCATGGCGTCACCCACCGTGTCAAACCCATATCCGGTGTCATCGGGAGGAAAGGTCTCGTCGGTGTCGAAATCGACCCCCAACCAATCGCGGATGGAGAAACGGTATTCGTCGCGGTTGAGTCGCCGCAACGTGACGACGCCCGGGTCGGGGTTTTGCGGATTGAGTTGGAAGACGTCGCGTTCAATTTCCGCGATCAGCATCCGCCGCTCGGCGTCCGTGGGCTGAGCCGCCTCGGCGGGGGGCATTAAATGTGTGCGAAGATTCTTCCAGACGCGCGTCCACTGGGACAGGTTGGAGGGCGAAGGAGGGTCGACAATTAATTCGTCGAGGGGCATGCCTCCTTCGGAGGCGCCCCATCCATGGCACTCATAGCAATAGGACTCGAGTAGCGGGCGTGCGACCGCGTCGAACTCGGAGGCTTGCGCCGACTCGGCGGCAAGCCCGCAGACGATCCAGCCGCAACAAAGGGAGAGCAGAGGACCCAGGGTGGGACGAACTTTTTCGTGCAGAGTATTCGCCGGCGGTGGTCTCCTGGATGATGCCATGGTTGGTAAGAGAGGAGAAAGGGGGAGGGGAGGGAGCGAGGAAGGGGGGTGGGATCGCGGGCTTATCGGTGGTTGCGGCATGCGGCTTTGCATGGCGCTCGACGTTCCGACAACCATAGCCTAACGCGCCAGCTCGCTGTTCGCCCAGTCCGATCCGGCGAGAAAACGAATTGCGGGCATGCCAACTCGGAGCGGGAAGCCAATCGTGTTCAGCATCAAACGTGCCCTGATGATCAACGATCAACCATCTTGTCCCGACCGAGGAAGCGGCGATCGCGGCAGTGACCGTCGCAGGTGCCGGGCAACTCGTCTGCGTCTCAGCGGCAGGCGCGGAGGCGGGCTTGATCATGCGGAACATCGCTCCGGCAATTGCCGTCAGCCGAATCATCCTCGCGCACCGGGCCCCGTGGACGTTCCGACAGATACGGTCCCCAGCGCTCAGTGGGCCCACCGGTCTCGGGATTCAGCGAGCAGTTGGTCTTCGACGGTGATGATACGTCAAGCGGTCGGTATTCCGCTCTGTTGCTGGAATAAGAATGAGTGCGGAACGATGTCGTTGCATCTAAGGACTTCTGCTGATGGTCGGCGTCTAGTCTGGTTCAGCGGCAAACAAGGGCCGGCCGGCCAGGGCAATGTAGCAGCCGTAGACGAGTAGCAGGATGCAAACGATCACCTGCACCAGAGCGGGCCCCGCGTACCACAATGACAGATCCCAGGTGACTGCCGAGTTACTGAATAGCGTCGTTATCAATTGGGCCACGGCCGCTGGCAACAAGCCAAACTGCAGCACAACGTAGAGCGTGGCACCAACGTAAAACAGCGAAACAAAGCCCGCGATCGTGGCCTCTGCCAAGCTCTTCGCTTCGGCGATGCTCGCAAATACAGGCAGCAGCGTAAGAAGTACGAGCACCGCCAAAGGCGCCGCCCAGTTTTTCCGCAGCGGCACGCGAAAGATGATCAGCAGAACAAGGATACCCATCGGGTTCATGACGGCCTGGTGGGCGTAGGAAATCGTATCCTCTAAAATCGCTCCCAGACTCAATCCTTTGATAAGAAAAAAGTATTTCGGCGTCGGCAAAGGTACATTCGCAAGCACAAATGCTTCGTTTCCTAGCCACTCGATGATGCCCAGCGTGCCCGCCAAGAGGCCGCCGACGAGAATGTCGCGACCTATCTTTGGATCGCGAAATCGTCCCATCAGTAACCTGGTCCAAGTCACCAGCGTCCAGGGCCAGTATCGGCGAGCCAGCGGTTCGAGTGCGATATACAACAGCCAGGCCACCAAGGCATGCTGCAGTGCATGCCCTAACGGCTTCTCGAAAACGAGGTTTCGGAAGACGTGGGGTGGAGTCCCAGAAGCGCTGATACCGCGAATTGCCCAGCCAAGGATCATGGTCACGACGATAAAGACAGCCAGTCGAAAGGCACCGCGTCGGTCGCCCCGTCCAAGCTTCAGGTTGCGAATCGCCACAAGAATAACGGTCCCCGTAATGAAAAGGGCGAAGACGAAGATGGGAGCTGGAAGCTGATTTGGATCTTTCTCCTCGATCCACGGCGTCACGATGTCAAACCAGTTGATTCTCCCTTGATAGCTGCCCATCTGGAACACAGTGTTCTTCGAGTCGGTTGCCGCATTGGGAGAGACAAAGGACCAGAGCTCATCACAGTAAATGTCAGGAGCTTTGGGTGACGGGCAAGGAACAAGCTGGCTCTGGTCCAGCCCTGCGGCGGTAAAAACCGGGTCCAGGTTGACGGAAGACCGTGTGGCTTCGGTGGCATTCCCTTCCTCGTCAGACCCAGCGTTTGCCCCAGCCGCTGTCACGGCCAAATAGGCGAGCTTGCCGCGTGGGTCCAATTCGACAATCCCGCCTCCGCTCGCGTTGATGGGCGGGTCTCGGCCCAGGACGTGCGTCACGTGCAAACCAGCCCCCATGACAGGCTCTCGGTCCATCCGATACCAGAAGACAACAGGCGGCGGGCTCGTGCTGTTTAGCCTATCCCAGCGGCCAGGCGACTGATCGTGCTCTGCCACATACTCCAGCAAGTGTGTATCCACGTCGAATCCGTACGCGCGATATGGCGGCAGGTCGGTGTATCCCAGCTGATCCAATAATTCTCGCGCCGTGAAAACCAGTTCGTCATTGGATTCGACCAGCGGCACGTAGTGGTCCATTCGGAATTGGGGCGCGATTGCCACGTTCACAATGAGTAGCAGCAAGGATGCGACCAGCCCGATGAGGGCGAACCGCTGTGAAACAACTTCCGCATTGCCGGCATCCGCAACCAGGTCCGGCGATGGCGTTTCACCCGCAGCGAGTGCCGCGGTGAGAGGATCCGCACCTGGCAAGGCCCCGAGTACCGCATAGACCGACGCGGGCCGTCGTTGCGGGTCGTGCTCCAGACAGCGTTGGATCACACGGTCAACGGCCGGATCCAGTTCTTCGACAACACTCGACGGTGCGGTAACACTGGATGAGGAATGCAACTGTCGCAACTCGGCCACATTGTTCGTGCTGACGACGCGCCCGCCCGTAAAAATTTCATAAAAGATCAATCCCAGCGAATAGAGATCGCTGCGAACGGAAACGGTACCCGAGGACAGTTGCTCTGGAGCCATATAGGCGGGAGTACCGGCCAATTCATCCGCAGCCTCGAGCTCCTCGATCAGTCCTGCCAGACCAAAATCCGTAATGCGCACCCGGCCGCGGCCATCAATCATGACGTTGGCTGGCTTGAGATCGCGATGTAACACGCCATTCTCGTGAGCCGCCGCCAGGCCCAGGCACAATTGTCTGGCGATCTCTACTGCCTTTTCTTTGCTCGGTCGGCCCATCCTCTTCAAGACGTGGGCCAAATCTTCCCCATCGATGTATTCCATCGAGAGAAAGATATGGCCATCTACTTCGCCGATATCATACGTGCGGCAAACGTTGGGATGAGCCACTTGCCGTGCAGTGCGCACCTCGCCACGGAATCGTTGTAGCGCCTCATGATCGTTGATGACCCGCTCGGGCAAGAACTTCAAGGCCACCGACTGGCCCAGTTCCAAGTCATCGGCTCGGTAGACCTCACCCATCCCGCCTCGGCCGAGGAGTGCCACAATGCGAAAACGTTGTCCCAGGCGAGTTCCGGGTTCGAAACGGCCGTGTTCAGGAAAGGATGAATGTGAAGACGCTGGCACGACTGCCGGCGTCCCCTCATCCGTCAGCGGGACATGGTCGACCGTGGCCTCTCGTGAGAAACCAAGGCCCGCGCCGCAGTGTGCGCAGAATTTGCTCCCTTCCGCGTTCGGCGCTTCGCATTCGGGGCACACGGACATCGAATCAACTTCCTTTACAGATCGTGAAGCGGTTCAAGTGTAGCGGGAGACTTCCGTACCTGCACCCAGCTACCCGGCAATTTCACGCCGAAAACGCTGGTTTCGCTCCGTCGTGAACGGTGCTCGTTTCGTCGTCATCCGTCGGGGATTCGTCCGTATCGGTCCTCACGGATTTGAGATCACGCTTGGCCGACCTGCATCGCCGAGCCGACTGCCGACCGTCAGCTCGCTATTCCGGCGCAGCCAAAGGACGCAACTGAATCAAGGCTTCCTCGACGACTTGTCCGCCCAGCAAGTGGCGCTGGATAATCTGTTCCAGTACGGGAGGGTCGCATGAACCGTACCAGGCGCCTTCCGGGTAGACCACGGCGATGGGACCGCCCAGGCAGATCCGCAGGCAATTCGCCTTCGTACGAAAAACGCCACCCGCTTCAGACAGTCCCAACTCCTTCAGCCGTGACTTAAGATATTGCCAGGCCAACAAGCTGCGATCTCTATCGCAACATTTGGGCTCGCTTTGGTCACAACATAAAAAAATATGTCGCCGGATACGATGGAGGTGTAGTTTCTCCGCTGCCGCCTGTTGAGCTGCGTACAGCGAGTCGATGGGCGTCATGTTCATGCCTTGAGCAACTGACAGTGACTTAGTCAAGTTCTATCCGCAGCCCGCCTTCCGGGGTGGCGTTCATGCGTCGACATCAGGCGGCGGTCGATCCTTGATTTCTCGGATCGTTCCGACGGCTGGGGAGACCGATGACGATGCCTCCAGATCGGCAAAGATGCGTAATCGACCCTCGTAGACTTCGCTCAGCAATTCTGGATGCAGGACCTGTTCCGGCGTCCCATAAGCAAAGAGTCGTTGTTTGACCAGGATCAGGCGATCAAAATATTCCGCGGCCGTCGCCAGATCGTGATGGACCACCAGAAGTGTACGCCCCGATTCCTTCGTCCGCCGCAGCACGTCCAGAATCGCACGCTCGGTAGCAGCGTCCACACCCGCGAAGGGCTCGTCCAATAACAAGATGTCCGCACCCTGCGCCATGGCCCGAGCCATAAAAACACGCTGCCGTTGGCCTCCCGACAATTGCCCGATCTGCCGATCGGCAAAATCCTTCATCCGCACCATCTCCAGCGCTTCGCCGGCAAGCCGCTTGTCGTTCGCCGACGGTTCCTGCCACCAGCGCATCTTGCCGTACGCGCCATCAACGCCACATCCCGGACCGTTACCGGGAATTCCCAGTCGACCGACCCGTGTTGGGGAACATAGGCGACGCGTCCCCGTGCCTTTTCCATCGGTTCCCCAAACAGCCGCACGGTCCCCAGGTCTGGCTTCTTGAAACCGAGGATCGCTTTGATCAGCGTCGACTTTCCCGACCCATTGGGGCCAATGACGCCGACCAACTGACCGGGCGGAACCGCGAACGAGACATCCAGTAGCGCTGGCGTGGGGCCATAGCTGACGGTCAGGTTTTTAACCTCGATCGCCGGCACGTCGCGCGACGAGTTCGGCGGGGCGGTACGGGCGGTGACGGAGTTCATCGTATGCCTGACGAGGATTTCATGGGCGAACAGTTCCTCATGCATTCTGCTTTGTCGACGGGCGAGCCCGGGGCGCGGCGTGTATGACGGAGACCGCGAACCGTTTAATGGCCGGCGGGTAAGTCACCTGCCAGCGAAGCACTCCGCGCGACCGGAACGTCGACCATCAGTGTACCGGAAACCGGCTGACCGGGCTCCGCGGCCAGCCACTGCTCGGCGATCAGCTCCTCGTCTCGCAAAATTCGCACGCGGACGGCATGGACGACATCTTTCTCAGGTTGCGGCACGGCCATCAGGTAAAACTCGTTTTGTCCGACTTCCACATCGGGTACCGGCCCGAGGGTAATGATGTCCCCGTTGCTGAGCGGGCCGGTTTCTCGCAGCAGTGTGCGTCCCCGAAATTCGACCAGCAGTGAAGCCGCCTCGTCGCTCCGCAAGGCGAACGGGTCGGG
Organism: uncultured Planctomycetaceae bacterium; assembly: GCA_963700865.1. Taxonomy (GTDB): domain Bacteria; phylum Planctomycetota; class Planctomycetia; order Pirellulales; family Pirellulaceae; genus CAVOGJ01. The sequence goes on from CAVOZC010000006.1 coordinate 42,079, forward strand.
GCCCGCGTCAAACGTCAGCGTAACATCCACCGTGAACAATCCCGTGGCGGAGGTTGCCTGGGAGGCGGTCGCCCGCCCCGGCGTGGCCGTAGCGCTGAGAAACGCCTGCACCGTACCAAGAACGACGGCAGCAACCATGATGGCGATCAGCGGGCGCATCAGGGAACATCCTCGGTAAGCAGTGCTTGTTCCATCCCGGCGGTGTGCGGCGTGTCGGTCACGGGATCGCCCAAGGCGGTCACGATGGCAATCACATTTTCTCGCATCATCCCGACATAGGTTTCTCCGGCCGATCCGAGCGGCCCCATCGAATCGGAATACAGCTCGCCGCCAACCCGAACACCCGCCTCGCGGGCAATTTCGCGGACCGCATCCGGGTTAACGCTCGTTTCCACAAAGATTGCGGGCACGCCCGCGTTACGAATCGAGTCGACGACCAGTTTGCGGCTGGCCAAAGTTACTTCCGCGCCAACTTCTTGAGTGGACCAGCCCACCGGGGAACTTGGCCGCAGTCCATACACTTTGCAAAAATAGTTGAAGGCGTCGTGGCTGGTCACGAGCACTCGCCTCGATACGGGAATCTTGTTGATCTCCCGCCGAGTCCACCCATGCAAGGCTCGCAGTTGCTCGCGATACAGATCGGCGCGGGCCGCGTATTCATCGGCGTGAGTCGGGTCGATTGAGGAGACGGCCGTCAGAATATTGCCCACGTATTTGGCGGCATTCTGCGGCGAGAACCAGGCATGCGGATCTTTTACCGGCTTGGAAAGATGCTGTAACACGAGCGGCGGGATGCCGTCGGTGCACGATTTGATGGGCTTTCCTTCCTGTTCCGCGACAGTCCGCATCCAATCGTCGCCTTCAAGATGGAGGCCGTTATCCAGGCACAGGTCGGCGGCACGGACGAGCGACACGACGTCGGGAGTGATTTCGAAGGTGTGCGGATCCTGTCCCGGTGCCAGGACACAATGGACCGTACAACGCTCACCAACCACTTGTCGCGTAAAGTCAGCGATCTGCGTCGTGGAACAGGTGATGGTGGGTCGGGCCGTCTTGTCCGAGGAAGACTCGGCGATCACCGCCGCGGGAAGCGTGAGGCAAGCACAGGCGACCAGGCAGGCAAACGCGACCGTGGCTTCTACAAAATCTCCCCCCTCCGTGCGGCGGCCGAGGGCGTCCCGTCGGGTCCGCATTGCGGATTGGGAAAAGCGGAATAAGCCTGAGGGCACGGGACGGCCTTTCGTAACGGAAGCGGAAACCGCGGGTTTTGCGCTGTCAAAATCGTAGCTCAAGCAGCGTGCCGCTCCTAGGGTGTGCCAGGCCATGAAGTCGGATCCTTGAATGACTTTTCTTCGAGTCCGATAACCGTTCTCCGCCGCCAAGTCGGCGTGGCTCGCTCCTGGAAGTGGGGCGAAGAGCCCGGATTTTATTGACCCGCAACGCACCGCGGGATACATTCGAGTATCTCCCGCGGTCCTGGCAGGACGACCGTCAGGAATTGCCCCGTCGACTTTGTGAAAACTGCCCATGGCACGGTATTACAAACGCTTTCGGATGGAGTTCGATCTGCGGCAACTGATACCGCTGGCGATTTCGGTACCCGGCTACGAGTTTCTGGGTTGGCGAGACGACCTGCTCGAGTTGCACGGAGAAGCGAAGTTTCGCAGCTTCCATGGCGAGGTCGACGCTCGGATTTTTCCCTGCCTGGGCGAACCACACGGGTGCTCCCAATTGATGCATGAAATCGCGGACAGGGACAACTTCCTTCCCGAGGCAACCTGGCTGGCCGCGCTCTCACACCCCGTGACGTCGGAGCTGGTCGTGTGCGGGACGATTCAGGGATTGTGTGCGGCGGGAGCCGTGGGCAGTATTCAGAACATTGGCACCGTGCCAGAACATCGAGGACAAGGTATTGGCACGGGTCTGATTCTTCGCGCACTGCGGGGTTTTCAGGAGAGCGGTCTGCGCAAGGCCACGTTGGAGGTCACGGCGGAAAACGGCCCGGCTATCCGACTCTACACGAGATTGGGATTCCGCCACGTACGGACCGTCTACAAGTCGGCAGAGGTAGCCTACTCCTAATCTTGATTGCCGAACCCGGGAAAAGCGGTAACGCACATTGCCGGGTGTCCGCGGGAAATGCTAGATTGCGGGAGAGCGCGAACCGCCTGTTCACGCCGGGCAAGATCACGATCAGAAGGAACCTATCGTTGGGGCAGGAAATTAACATACATCGCCTGGCGAATGGGATGGTCCTGTTGGGTGAGATCATGGATTGGGTCGAATCGGCATCATTCACGATCGCCCTGCCCGCGGGATGTTCGCCGCGATCCTGACGGTTTGCCGGGGCTCGCCAACTTCACCAGCGAGATGGTGCAACGTGGTTGCGGCGACTGGGATAGTCGCGAATTTCTCGAACGGTTGGAAAGTCTGGGAGCCGACCACAGTTCATCGGCGACCGCCGCTCACACGAGCTATTCGGCGGCCATGCTGTCGGAAAATTTGCTCCCCACGATCACCTTGCATGCGCCACTCGTTCGCCAGCCTTTATTGCCCGTCGATCAGTTGGAGGATGCTCGCAATGTGTGCCTGCTCGAGATCCAGTCGCTCGAAGACGATCTGGCTCAGCGGACCATTCAGGAACTGAAAAGCCGCACCTATCCGCGTCCGTACGGGCTGCCCTCGTCCGGGTCGCGGGAAGGGATCAACGCCATCGGTATGGACGACATTCGCCACTTTGTCGCCAGTAATTACATTCCCAATGGTGCCGTGCTCAGCGTGGCGGGCAATTTTGACTTTGACAAACTTGTGGAGCACGCGGAAAGCATGTTCGGAGACTGGCAGCCCTTGGAGCAGATTCCAGCCCCGAACGCAACCACCGCTGTCGGGTCATCATCATATTCATCACGATTCGAATCAGACGCACATTGCGATCGCCTATGACTCGGTGCCCTATCGAGACCCGAATTATTTTCAGGCGCGGGGTGCCGTGGGAGTGCTGAGTGACGGGATGAGTTCCCGGTTGTTCACGGAGGTTCGTGAGAAGCGGGGGCTGTGCTATACGGTATACGCCGCCTACAACTCGTTGCGAGACGAGGGGCGGGTGATCTCCTACGCGGGCACAAGCACGGAGCGGGCGCAGGAGACGCTCGACGTGATGCTCACGGAACTTGTGCGATTGGCCGATGGCATTGATGAGCATGAACTACGGCGACTAAAGGCCCGCGTCCGCAGTGCCTTAATCATGCAGCAAGAAATTACGTCCGCCCGAGCCGGATCGATGGCGGCCGATTGGTTCCATCTGGACCGAGTCCGTTCGCTGGATGAAGTGAATGCGATCATCGATGGCCTGACATGTGAGACGATCAATCATTTCCTGAAGGAACATCCACCCTGCGAGTTTCAGGTGGTCACATTGGGTGAGAAGGCCCTGGAGGTCTCCGTTGGAGTTTCGTAAACATCGGCTGGACAATGGCTTGGAGATTGTCGCCGAGTGCAACGATCGAGCCTATTCGTTGGCAATGGGTTTTTTCGTCAACACCGGCTCGCGCGACGAGACGCCTTCCTTGGCCGGCGTTAGCCATTTCTTGGAGCATATGGTGTTTAAGGGAACACCGCGTCGGACCGCTGCCGAGGTCAATCGCGAGTTAGACGAGATCGGTTCCCAGTCCAACGCCTTCACGAGTGAAGAGCAGACGGTCTACTACGCAACCGTGTTGCCTGATTATCAGGAAGAGGCCCTGGATTTGCTGGCCGACATCATGCGACCGTCACTTCGGCCGGATGATTTCGAGACAGAAAAAAAAGTCATCATCGAGGAAATTCATAAGTATGATGACCAGCCTCCCTACGGTGCCCATGAACGATCCATGGCCAATTTCTTTCGCTCCCACCCGCTGGGCAACAGCGTGCTGGGTACTGTGGAGAGCGTGGGCGCGATGTCCCGCGACGCCATGCTGGACTATTTCGAACAACGTTACAGTCCCGGCAACATGACTCTGGTGGCCACCGGTCATGTGGATTTTGAAGCGCTGATCGCCGCGGTCGATGCCCGTTGTGGGAAGTGGAAGGCCTTTGACGTCGATCGGCTTGTCCCGGCCGCGCCGGGCGCCAACGGCCATACCGAGTTTATCACGCGGCCGACGGCCACCCAACAATATGCCGTGCAATTGGCGGCAGCCCCCGATGTTTGTGACCCGCGTCGACATGCGCATCGCCTGCTGTCGGTGGTGTTTGGGGACGAGAGCGGCAGTCGCCTCTATTGGGAACTTGTCGATTCGGGTTGCGCGGAGTACGCCGTCACAGGCACGTACGAATTCCAAGGTGCCGGAGTTACCATGACTTACCTCAGCTGCGATCCAGAGGACATGCACGATAATCTGAACGCCTTGAAGGATTTGCAAGCGGAGGTCGAAGCCGAGGGAATTACGGAAGCCGAGTTGGAGTTGGCCAAGAGCAAGCTCTGCTCGCATGTGGTTCGACGCGGCGAACGGCCTTCCGCGCGATTATTCGCCGTGGGCGGCAGTTGGGCTCAGCGCCGCAACTACCGTACCGTGCGTGAAGTGGTTCAGTCATACAAAGACGTGACGACCGAGGCCATCGCTGCCACTCTCCGCGAGTTTCCCTATGCTCGGCACACCACGGTGCTGGCCGGGCCTCTATCAGAGTGATCCCTGCGGCCCGGATTCGACCCACGCGCGCAATTCGCGCAGCTCGCGCTCGTAGCCGCCTGACAGGATGGGAAACCGACACCAGGTCTTGGGATCGAGATTTTCGTCGTCCAGATGGAATGACGGCGCGTAGCGCTCCCGCTTCCATTGATTGCGGCACCATAAGCGAAAGAACCGCTCGGTCCACAGCAATCGCTGCTGGCGATCGTGCGCTGGAAATTCGTGCTCCAGTCGCAGGTAGCACTCCAGCGGCGTCAATTTGTCGCGAATCGCCGCCCGCTCGATGGCGTCGAGGACATCGTAAGGCATTAAGTCCGACTCGTCGGTCTGTCCTTCGGAGGGAGGTCGCAACTCGGCCGTCGGTTGTTGAGCGTTCACAAAGGACAATTCCGGGACGGGCGACAACCCGGCCGGCCCGACATGCTCCATCCAACGTAACCAGCCGCGCAAAAACTTCTTGTCGATGCCCGCGATTGGGGAGAGCCCACCGCACGTGTCGCCATCCATGGTGGCATAGCCGACGGCCGCTTCGGAGCGATTGCTGGTGGCGAGCAACAAGGCACCCCGGATATTGGCCAGTAGCCACACGCTGGGGCCTCGCACCCGCGCCTGGATATTCTGCAATGCCAAGTCGTCTGTTTCCCAACGCAACGGTCGATCGAGCGCCTGGCTGATTCGCTCCACATAGCCCTGCACCAGATCGTCGACATCGAATTCGTAAAATGTGGCGTGCAGCGAGCGGGCCACTGCCGCCGCCGCGGAGCGTGTGGTTTCCGAACTGTTCCGTGTCGCTTGATAGGCGCAAGTCAGCAGCCGCTCGATCATATCGTCAGACGACTGCGTGCCGGCAAGCCGGTCGAGGTAGGCCAGCTTTTGCAGAAATGCCTCTGGCCCCAACTCGGCCACGCCAAACCGCACCATGAGTGCGACAAGCACTGCCACGGCGGCTGAGTCCGCGCCGCCACTCAGTGAAACCACAAAACCATGGGCACGACTCTTCCGCAGATAGTCAAACAAAGCCAGGGCTTCACAGCGGGTGAATTCCTCCTCCTTGACGTGGGGGCTCGTTTCCCAGGCCACTGGCACAGGGGGGGACGTCAGGGAGGTGGCTTCCCGCACCGTAAAATCAACCTCGATGGTGTGTGAGGGATGGCCGTCAACGTCGACGGGAAAGCTGCTCGAGCGGGCTCGCTTGGCTCGAGTCGAGGCGATATCCACGGTCGCCATGGTGAGCACAAAATCGCGGAACGAGAAGCGAGGACCGGTGGCCAGTAGCTCGCCCGCACTGGCAATCATCGCATCGCCATCATAGATGGCACGCCCCGCCTCGTTGCCCAGATGGTTGGCGTAGATATAACTGGCGAAGAAGGCTCGCGACCCGTCCAGCACCAATCGCTTGCGCACCTGATGTTTGCCAAAAGCGAAATGGCTGGCACTGGGATTCAGCAGAATGTCGACGCCGTGCTGAGCCAGTTCGCCACCCGGGCGATCAAGCACCCAGGCATCCTCGCAGATCTCGAACCCGATGCGCAGACCACCCACGTCAAACATCAGGTCGCCGAGAGGATACTCCGACTGCTGCATATCAATATGGGCGTGAGCGTCGTTGGGCCAAGGCTTGAACCAGCGAGGTTCGTAGTGCAATCCTTCGCCGGCCAGGTTTTGCTTGCCGACAAAACCGGCGATGCGCCCGTCGACGACCAGGCAGGCGCAGTTGAACAGGCCGCCTCGATGATGCAAGGGCAGTCCCAGTGAGACGATGATGTCCTTCGTGTCGGGCAGCAATTCGTGCAACACACGAATGGCCATGTCCGCCACGCCCTGCGAATAAAACGCATCTTCACAGCCGTACCCGGTGATACACAATTCGGGCAGGCACAATAATTGCACTTCCGCGGCCCGCGCCGCCGAAATGGCAGCGCGAATATTGCGGGCATTGCCTTCCCAATCGAGTGGCGTCTGGTTCAAGACCCCGGCGGCGACTTTGATGAGTTTCACGGAGCGTGTCCCCTGCCGTTCGCCTCGCGGGGCGGCGCATCACGAAGCGTCGTCGCGATGCACGGAATCCATGGAAAATGCAGGCAGGCAGACCGCCACATATTCGGCACCCGGAGCTTCGGGCGTGCTGTACTGCACCCATTCTCCTGGCTGGGCCACGAACGCTTGCCCCGCCCGGACCTCGTAGATTGCCTCTCGCGTGCGCACGCGCACCATTCCCGAAAGGACGACCGTATATTCATGAAACTCGGGTGTTTGTCCCGGTTCGATCCAGCCAGTCGGCGATGTCATCCGCGCGACGCTGACAGATTCATCGCCCGTGTTGATGCGACCGATGAATTCTTCGATTCGTTTCGGTTTGTTCCCCGCGGATTGGACAATGGTCGGCGTTTCGATCCAGTGCGGCATTTTAGGGCTCTCCCGTTTCCAACCGAGTGCAACACTCGGTTTTATATTCTATCCATGACCCCGAAAATACACATGCCCACGAAACCGTCATGGTAGGCGATTCTAGCCTGCAAGAGGACTAGCGTTCACGAATCACTCGTGTGCCGGAGAGTGCATCATGCCAGCCGACCGGTTCGCTGCGTGTCAAAAAAGAAAAGGGTTCGAAGGGGATCAGCCGAGCCAACGTGCGGCCCGCAAGTTGGCCCAGATTCGGGGGCAGTCCGTCTTCGCGTATGACCCGAGTCCCTGTCAGGAACTTCGCCGGCGTCCGTCCAAAGGCGTATTCCGCGCCGACATAGTAACAGAAGAATACGCACAAACCGGTAATCGTCCCGATCAGATTGAACGGTGTCTCGGAATCACCGTCGATGTCACCGCCAAAAACCACGTAGGCGATTCCGATCGCCATGCCAGCTCCGAACGCCAAGACGCGGAACAGGATGCCGTCGATAAACAGGTTCACGAACCGCTGACCTTGCGACGCGACTTGAAAGCGGGCGACCGGCTCGGGCGGCACGCCCGCCTCCGTGGCCGGGCTGGCAAACGGATTATCTGTCCCCATGTTCGGTACCTTGGTGACTCGGCGAGTGGAAAAGTGACAGGAAAATACCAATCGATGTTTCGCAATGCAAGCATTCGACGCGCCGAAGCAGCGGCCGAGTGGGGAACGAGAATTCGCCGACGCGGCGCTTCCCCTGCCGCGAAGGCCGGGCCATCGCCGCGGGGCAACTGGCTTGCGAATCGCAACCTTGGGCAGGCCATCTCACGTCGTGGTTTTGGCCCGGCTCGTCGGCCGTCGGCCAGAACGGGACTGCGCCTGCTTTCACAACGCGTTTTTTTCGTTAGAATGAGGCCTTACCAGGAGACTGCGACAGGATGTTACGGACGACCACCCATACCCACGTCGCACCACGCGCTTCTCGGTCGATTCTGCCGCAGCGTTGCCGGATGCTGATTGAGAGCCTCGGGGTTTATTACCCTGCAGGCATCGTCACCACGGCGGATATCCTGGCTGGCTGCAAGGGAAAGTGGTGGGTCCCACTGGAACGCGTGACGGGGATTCAACGCCGCCGGATGGTGGAGGAAGGCGAGTATTCTCACGATCTGGCTGTGAAGGCGGTCCTTGATTGTCTAAGCCGCTCCCGCTACGCGGCGGATGAAATCGACGCCTTGATCAGCTGTGATATTTCTAAATGCAGCGGTCCCAAGTCGCAGTCCTCGATCGAACCGTCGGCCGCCGTGCGACTTGCCGCCGAACTGGGCTTCACCGGCGCGATGGCCTTCGATGTGCGCAACGCCTGCGCCGGTTTTTTCACGGCTCTGGTCGTCGCGCAAAGTCTGCTGCACACCGGCGCGGCGCGGCGCGTGATGGTTGTCAGCGGCGAGCATATCACGCATCTGATTCGCACGGCTCAGCTGGAAATTGAAAGTCCGCGTGATGCGCGGATGGCGTGCCTTACGCTGGGTGATGCGGGGGTGGCGGCTCTCCTCGAACTGGGACCCGAGAACGGCACCGGATTTCACGATATCCAGCTCTACACCCTCGGACGCTACAGTTCCCTCTGTGTGGGCAAGGTGAGTGACCGACCGCATGGTGGCGCGATCATGCTGACCGATTCGGCAAAAATTGCGGAAGTCGGCGTCGATCAATTTGCCAGGCACGCACCACGCTTCTTGCGCGACTGTGGGATCCGACCCGAGGATTGCGATCAGTTCATCATGCACCAGACCGCCGCGCGATCCTTACGGCAAGCCGCGTTGGCGCTCAATCGTAGCTTTGGCCGCAAGGTACTTAACAAAGCCAATACGGTTTACAATCTGGCGGAACGAGGCAATACCGCCACGACGACCCACTTTGTGGCGATGATGGATCATATTCGAAACGGGACGATTCGCTCCGGCAGCAATCTGTTCTTCGGAATCGCGGCATCCGGCCAAACGGCCGGCACGGCGCTGTACACGTTTGACGAATTGCCGGACCGCATTCGTCGAGATTCCAAGCCACGCGTGTCGGCCCGATCCTCCCCGACACCCCGTCACCGCTGTCCGGGGGATGACGTGCCAAGAGTACGAGTCGAAAGTCTGGGAGTTCTTCCGCTTGGTCAACCCGGACAGCGTAATAGTCTGGTCCAACTGACCTGTGCGGCCCAGCAGTGTTTCGGGAAGTCGTTTTACGGTCCCGAGGACATTGAGTTGCTCATCAATGCTGGTGTCTACCGTAATGAGTTCTTATCAGAACCTGCCTTGGCCGCCGTCCTGGCTGGTGAACTGCACATGAACGACGCCAGCGAATCCCCGGATGATCGCAAGACGCTCGCCTTTGATTTGAGCAGCGGCGCCACGGGTTTCCTGCGGGCTTGCTTTGTCGCCACCCAGACAATTCGCAGCGGGCAATACGGCACGGCCATGATTGTGGCCTCGGAAATTGAATATAACGGCGACATCCTGCCCGACGAAGTCTTGGGGCTGGAGGAGACCGCCTCGGCCGTCATTTTGGACGACCGGGGTGACGGTGAGACCGGTTTTGGAAGATTCTTTTTTCACGACGAAACGGACCACCTGCACGGCTTTACCGCGCATTCCCAGCACCGCGATGGACGCTCGACGCTTTGGTTCGCGCGGGATAAGGAACTGGAATCGTGCTTTCTGCGAAGTATTTGCCACGCGGTGCGTGAATTCCTCGAGCAGGCTGAGCAGCGGTTGGCGGACTTCGACGTCATCATTCCACCACAAATTTCACCTGGGTTTGTCGAGCGATTAGGCCAATTGCTGGCCGTGCCTTCCGAAAAATTACTTCGCCTGGGGCGGCATCATCGAGATCTTTATACATCGTCACTCGCCCATTCCTTTCAGGCGATGAGCGACCACTGTCGCCTGCAGCCAGGCACGAGAGGTCTGCTCATCGAAGTGGGAGCCGGTGTTCAAGTGGCCTGTGCCACGTATTTATGGTAGAGGGGACCGGAGCCATTCCATGAAAATCACTATCAATGTGGACTGCACGCCGGAAGAAGCCCGTCGCTATATGGGTCTGCCCGATGTCGGGCCCATGCAGGAAGAGTTGCTCAAACAAATGCAGGAACGACTGCTGGCCAATGTGGACTCGATGCAACCCACCGAGATGCTCAAGACCTGGTGGCCCATGGGGATGGATCATTGGCTGGAGTTGCAAAAGGCCCTCTGGACGCAGATGTCGTCGGTAGCCGGTGGCGGCGATCAAACGCGTCGCGAAAGTTAGGTCATGACGAGCTCTGGCAACTCCGGCCACAGACAGCCTATCCCACGCGCAAAGGCGATTGACCTCGGTCCTCGCGCCAAGTGTTGACCAGCGCAAGCGCCGTTCGCTCTGTGGCGAAGAAACGTGTCAGCTGTGTGCGGCTGACGCCAAGTCGCTCCGCGGCAGCCGTCAGATCGACGTCGCATGCCAGGACAACGTCGAGCGCTTCGGCCAGCAGTGCCGCATAATCGGTGTGCTGACGGCTCACCACGATCTTGCCGCCCCGACACCGCAGACGCCAGCGTTCGGAAGGTTGGGACGGCAGGTCCCCCACAAACCGGTGCCCGACGGCCACCCGGACGCGAAGTCGTTCGATCGCCACCGCCTGATTCAGCGCCTGGCTGCGCTCCTCCGTCGCCTCAACGCGAATCCCCGTGGGTACGTGCTCGGCGAAGATGCCCGTTTCGACCTTGTTCCGGTGCTGGCCGCCAGGACCACTGCGACGTTGACGACGAAAGCGGCATTGTCTGGTAAATTCGGCCACGGGAAGCTGTGAAGGATGCATGTCACGTTTCCGATGCTGCGTCACGTCTCGAAATTCCGGCCGTTGCGTCCGTCATCACTGATCGGACCTACCGACCCTGTTGTTCCAGCCCCTCGCATGGTCTCATGATGCCCGCTCGCCTCACATCTTATCCCTTTCCGCCCTACTCATATGTTACCGGTTTATTTCCACACCCGTTACGCGACTCGGACGGGCACGGGTGTCCGGGTCCGGACGCGAGCCACACGGCACCCTCAACCGATGATTGGCAAGCTTGTGAGGCCTACCTGTGGGGCATCGACCTCTTCAACGGGGGCTTTTATTGGGAAGCCCACGAATCGTGGGAAGCCGTCTGGCATGCCGTGGGCCGTGAGGGTGTCGTGGCCGATTGGTGCAAGGGCCTGATCAAGCTGGCCGCGGCGGGCGTCAAGGCGCGCGAGGGTCGCGACGAGGGGGTCCGCAGACACGCGAAACGAGCCGGCGAGTTGTTCACCGAAGTGCAAGCTCAAATCGCCACCGATCTCTTTTGGGGCCTGTCGACGCAAGCCTTGCTAAGGCAAGCGGCCAGTCTTGAGCGGGATGCGGCCGCGATCGCCCGCGCATCGGCGGATGCTCCCGCGCGGGCCACGCTACCGCCCCTGCAGGTGGTCGGCCCGCACGCGGGTGGTTGAACCCATCCGGCGCCACCAAGCCGCGGAAGCGGTGGATGAGGCGGCAAGTCCGCTACGCCGAGCTTAGCGAGCCCAGTCGTGTTACGGCGTGCGGATGACCAGGTTGCGAATCTCCGTCATGTCCTCCATGGCAAATCGGACCCCCTCCCGCCCCAGGCCGCTATCCTTGACGCCCCCATAAGGCATGTGATCGACGCGCCATGAGGGAACATCGCCAATGATCACGCCGCCCACATCCAACTCGTCCCAGGCACGCAGCGCCTTGTAAAGGTCGCGGGTGAAGATGCCGGCCTGCAGGCCGTATCGGCTGTCGTTGACCTCCTGCAGCGCCTCATCGAACGACTGATAGGTGCTGAGAACAGCGACGGGCCCGAACGCCTCCTCCGCGCATATCGCCTGATCGCGCGGCACGCCTTCGAGCAACGTGGCGGTGAGCACGGCGCCTGACGGGTGCCTCCGCAAAGTATGGTTCCGCCAGCAGCCACGGCCGATTGGATCCACGCCTCCAGCCGCTCGGCTTCCGACACGGAGATCATTGGTCCGATAAACGTATCCTCCTGCTTGGGATCCCCCGCCACCAGTGATTGGGTTGCCGCCACGAGCTTTTGTTTGAGTTCATTATAAATCGATACATGCACGATGATCCGCTGCACCCCGATACAGCTCTGTCCCGACTGGTAAAAGGCACCGATGACCAGACGATCCACCGCGTCATCGAGATCGGCGTCTTCGTCAATGACGCAAGCCGCGTTGCCTCCCAATTCCAACACAACTTTTTTCTTACCTGCCTTGGCCTTGAGCGCCCAGCCGACTTCGGGTGAGCCGGTAAAGCTAAGTAGCTTCAGCCGCGGATCGGTGGTAAACAGGTCGGCGCCCTCGCGTCGACAAGGAAGGATCGAAAAGGCCCCGGGCGGCAAGTCGGTTTCCGCCAGAATTTCGCCAATCAGCAGCGCGCGAACCGGTGTGAGGCTGGCCGGTTTCAGCACAAACGGGCAACCGGCCGCGATCGCGGGGGCGATTTTGTGCGCTGCCAGGTTGAGGGGAAAGTTGAAGGGTGAAATGAACGAGCAGGGACCGATCGGCACACGGCGAAACATGCCGCGATAACCGAGTGCCCGCGGCGAAATCTCCAGATTGGTGACTTCTCCGTTCATCCGCACCGACTCTGCCGCCGCAATCCGAAAGGTGTCGATCAAGCGGGACACCTCACCGCGGCTATCTCGGATCGGCTTTCCCGCTTCAACGCAGAGGATCTGTGCCAGTTCTTCGGCCCGATCCCCAAAGCGATCGGCACAATGATCGAGCACGGCCTGTCGCTCGAACGGCGCCATGTTTCGTAAAGGCTCCGCAGCCTGCACGGCCGCCCCAATCGCCTGCCCAATGGCCTCGACATCGGCGAGTGCGACCTGCGTGGCCACCTCGCCGGTGTATTTGTCATGCACCACCAGATCACGATTCGCCGCCACGGGTTGATTGGCCAGGTAGTAAGGGTAGCTCTGTTTCATGGCATCCTCCGGCCACTTCGCCACCCGCCGCGCACCCGGGGCGGCAAGCTTGGCCTGAGAGGGAGCGAATGGGGTGGCGCAACGTTCGGTAAGGTCGGCCACATGGGGCCCGCGTCAGGCGCGGCCGCTGAGTTCTTGGATTTCATGATTCAGGATGCGATCGTTCTGGGAATAGTCGATAGGTACTTCGATCAGATGTACGCCGGGAGACGCATGACACTGCCGCATCAGGCGCTCGAGATCATCCGTCTCGTGAACGCGATGCCCGCTCGCTCCGTAGCTTTCCGCGTACTTGACGAAATCAGGATTGCCATAGTCGAGCCCGAAATTCACGAACTTCATGTGGGCCTGCTTCCACTTGATCATGCCATAAGCGTTGTCGCGGAGCACCAGCACGACAAGCTGCATGCCCAGTCTCACGGCTGTCTCCATTTCCTGGGAATTCATCATGAAACCGCCATCGCCGCAGATCGCCATGACTTTCCGCTCCGGAAAAACCAGCCGGGCTGCCATGGCCGAAGGCAGTCCGGCTCCCATGGTGGCGAGTGCATTGTCCAGCAGGACCGTATTTGGCGCGTGGGCCTCGTAATTGCGGGCAAACCAGATCTTGTACATCCCATTGTCGAGCGCGATGATACCGTCACTCGGCATCACCCGCCGAACATCAGCCACCAGGCGTTGCGGAGTGATGGGATATCCCGGATCGTTGTCGCCTTGCTGCTCGTGCGCGACTCCCTGCCTGCGAATCTCCAAGAATCGTTCAAAGCACCAATGGGGCTGCGGGGAAAGTTGTTCTTTTAATTGCCAGATGCTGTTGGCAATATCTCCCACCACCTCTACCTGGGGAAAATAAACCGGATCAATCACGGCCGAGGTGAAATTGACGTGGATTACCTGCACGCCTCCTTCGCGCATGATGAACGGTGGTTTTTCCACGACGTCGTGCCCGATGTTGATGATAAGATCCGCCGCCAACACGATTTGGTGGACAAAGTCGCCGGACGAGAGGGCGGTGTTTCCCATGTACAACGGATGACGCTCATCGATGACTCCCTTACCCATCTGCGTGGTCACGAAGGGAATGCGTAGTTTCTCAATGAATTGCCGCAGGGTATTGCAGGTCAATTTGCGATTGGCGCCAGCCCCGACCAGCAGTAACGGATGTCTCGCCGCCGCGACCCGAGAGACGGCCGCGCGGATCGCTTTCTCCTCCGCGACGGGCCGCCGCACAATGCTTGCTGCAAGTGGTCCATGGTCCGTGTGCTCGGCCGCGATGTCTTCCGGCAATTCGAGGTGGACGGCGCCTGGCCGTTCTTCCTGGGCCAATCGAAATGCCTCGCGAATACGCGAGGGAATATTACCGGCACTGACCAGTTGGTGCGTGTACTTCGTCAAAGGCCGCATCATGTCAACCACGTTGACAATCTGAAACTGTCCTTGCTTGCTCGATTTGACCGGCTTCTGACCGGTGATCATCATCATCGGCATGCCACCCAACTGGGCGTAAGCCGCCGCCGTGACGAGATTCGTGGCGCCCGGGCCAAGCGTCGAAAGACAAACGCCCGCCTTGCCGGTCAAACGGCCGTACGTTGCCGCCATGAAGCCGGCGGCCTGCTCGTGACGGGTCAGGATCAAACGAATGTCGGATCTGGCCAGCGAGTCGAGCAAGTCCAGGTTTTCCTCTCCAGGAAGACCGAAGACGTACTCGACGCCCTCACTTTGCAGGGCTGCGATAAAGACATCAGAGGCTTTCATGGCGTTACCGGTGTCGTTTTGGCGGCCAAAAAGGTTTATTGTGGACCCAGCGGCCAGCATTGGAAACGGGATGTACGGCAAGCGGTCGGTCGATTTCGTGGTAATCAGCGCCGCGGTCAAGCCGCCCCGCGGATTTCTTCTACAATACAGGACGGGGGGAAATGTGCGAACGGCCCCCGCCTGGAAGCAAAATTTTTCGAGGTATCGATGACACACTCCGATCCCGATCATCCACCACCAGCGGCACCGCACCGTTTCCGTTCGCTCGCAGTGAGGATCGGAATTGTTTTGCTCCTCGCCATCCTCGTGACGCGACTCATGAACCAGCGAAGCCAATTTGCCTCGTCCTCTGGTGTCCCCAAATCACTCGCCCCGTGCGCCGCCAAACCGAATTGCGTATGTTCCCAGTCGACCGACGCGGAACATGCCATCGAGCCATTTGCATCCGGCAGTGACTTGGACCGAACCTGGGAACGCTTGCAGCAGATTATTGCTCAAACGCCGCGCACCCGACTGGTTGAGCAGGATACGGATTATGTGCGTTACGAATTTCGCAGCCGCCTGCTCGGTTTCGTGGATGATGTGGAATTCCTGCGGGATCGCGCGGCGAACGTGATTCAGGTTCGTTCCGCCTCACGCGTCGGTTATTCCGATCTGGGCGTCAATCGGAAGCGGATCGAGACACTGCGGCAGCAATTGGCGGCAGCACCTTAGAGGGTGTTAGCCAGTTGGCGCCGAGGCGGGCCTTGGCGGACGCGCGCCGGGCAGGCAGCAGTCGAGTGGGCACACATCGTGGCTGGCACCGAGTCTCCCCAAGGCAGGCCGCTCGGCTTGCCCACACGCCCGTTCCTCGATCATTTGCCGCAGGCCCTCGACAAAATCGGGATGCGTTCCCACCGTGGCCGCGCGCTGCATGGGGAGGCCAAGTTCCGCACACACGTCCCGCGCCTCGGTATCCAGATCGAACAACACTTCCATATGATCCGAAACGAAACCGATGGGTGCGATCACGACACCGCAAATCCCGTCCGTTCCATGGAGAGCGCACAAGTGATCACAGATATCCGGTTCCAGCCAAGGCTGACTCGGAGGGCCACTCCGGCTCTGGTACACCAAATCCCACGAATCGCGTCCCAGTTGCTCGGCGACCAAGCGGCACGATTCGTTCAGCTGCAACTCGTATCGGCAACCCTCGGCCATGGAAAGCGGAATGCTATGTGCCGTAAACACGATCCGCGCCCGTTCGCGTGCGCTGGCCGGCAGGCGTTCCAGGGCCTCGGCGACCCGCTCGGCCATGGGCAGCACGAATCGAGGGTGGTTGAAGTACACGCGCATCTTGTCGACCGTGGGTGCCGTCGGTCCTACGGCCTCCTGGGCTCGGGCGATATCCTCGCGATACTGACGGCAGCCGCTGTAGCTGCTGAAGGCCGACGTGACGACCGCCAGCGCGGAGCGGATCCCGTCGTCGGCCATTTGACGCAGCGTGTCCGTCAGTAGCGGATGCCAGTTGCGATTTCCCCAGTAGATCGGGAGTTGGGGCCCTTTCGAGCCGAGCGCGGATTGCAACGCCGAGAGCAATTTTCGATTCTGCTCGTTGATCGGACTCACGCCGCCGAACTGCTGGTAGTGCTCGGCGACTTCGAGCATTCGTTCCCGTGGCACGTTTTTTCCGCGTAAGACGTTTTCGAGAAACGGCATGACTTCGTCTGGCCCCTCGGGACCACCGAACGAAACAAGAAGAACAGCGTCGTACTTCGATGGCATGGAACGTGCCTGGCTTTCTAGAAATGATGCGTCGGAATCAGTGGCTCACGGCGACAAGAGCGGGCACATCGTTGCGTGCAGCCGGTGGATGTGTGCGGGCGTGGGGAGGGAGGCGAGGCCCGCGAGTGAACCGCTCCTCCCGGAGGGCTTATCCGCAAACGATGTGGCAAACTAACGAACCAGGGCAAAACGCTGCGTCAGCATTACACCGGTTCCAGCTCGTGCTGAAAATGACGGATCGTCTCGCTGGGATCGAGATTGAAGACGGCGCGACCATCCGTCTCCCAACGATTGCCCGTGAAGTGAAATACGGCGGTTGCCGAACGCAAATTACCGACGGCCTCGACGTCCTCCATCACGCCGCCCTTGATCGCTTCGAAGCCGATGGTGACGGCGACCAAGGCTCGCACCTGGCCGTTGACGCGATCGCGAGCGAAGGTGACGTCATTGCCAAAATCACAATGGGTCCAAATCAGTCCGCGAGGCCTGCCCGAAGAACCAGCCTTGCGGAGGAAGTCGGCTTCCAACCACTCACGTCGGATGGAAAACGACTTGCGGGCCTTTTCCAGTCTGACACGCTGGCGGCGACGGTAGAGCAGGTAACTGCCGGCTCCCGATAAGGCGACGCACAACAATGCTCCCAGCACGCTCAGCCAGCCGAGGGTCGACATTTCAAAATCCTTGAATCTGCCGGATGGTGCCCAAGATACGCCCGTCTACAACGAAGAGTCTGGCGTTGGAACATGAGGAGCCAGGCAACCGCCATTGCCCCAAACACCGTTTCACTCTCTCCCGAGTCTACCATCTCCCTCCTTTTGGGGCGAGGGGAAGGCGCATTCAGGTCCGCAAAATGTTCGTCGAACTTGTCTGCCCGCACTGCGGTCAGCCGCTCCGTATGCCCGAGAGTCAGTCCGGTCGCAACGCCCAGTGCGGTACGTGCCAAGGCATTTTTTCTACAAAATCTCGGCCGCCCGATCCCGTCATTGCCGAGCCGCGTGGTCTGCCTCCCCATCGGCCGCCCAACCTCTCGGCTCGACCGTCTGCCCCGCACCGTGGCGGACTGATTCTGGCGCTGGCGATTGTGGGTTGGCTTATCTGCCCGGTTACGTCGGTGGTCGCTTGGGTGATGGGGCAGGCGGACCTGAAAAAGATGAAAGCGATGGAGATGGACCCCGCGGGCGAAGGGCTTACGAAGGCCGGTGTCATCCTGGCCATCGTGCAATTGGTCGTCTTCGTGCTGGCCACATTCGTGTGGGTCGTTGCCGCCGGCGTCGCCATCGGGGTGAACGTGCTGCACTAAGCGCTGTACAATCGGGCCTCACCGGAATGGAGGATCCCGAAATGGTCATGCTTGGCGCGCACATGTCGATCGCGGGCGGCTATTACAGGGCCGTCGAGGCGGCGAGCGCCGCTGGTTGCGACTGTGTGCAGCTTTTCACAAAAAACAACAACCAGTGGCGGGCAAAGCCCATTACGGAAGGCGACATCGAGAGATTTCAGGCGGCACTCGCCACACATGGAATTTCGCATCCCGTATCGCATGCATCTTATCTGATCAACCTCGCAAGCCCTGAAAAGACCCTTTGGAAAAAGTCGATCGATGCCTTCGTGGTCGAACTCCAGCGGGCCGCCAGTTTAGGCATTCCTTACGTAGTGCTGCATCCGGGTTCGTACGTCACGTCTTCCGAATCAGCTGGGATCGCGAGGATTATCTCGGCACTCAACGAAATCCATGCGCAAACGCGCGGATGGGATGCCAATTGCCTCCTGGAGACCACGGCTGGACAGGGTTCGTCAATTGGCTGGCGTTTTGAGCACTTGGCCGACCTGCTCGAGGGTGTGGACAATGCCGATCGTCTGGGGGTTTGTCTGGATACTTGCCACGTGTTCGCTGCTGGATATCCACTCGGCTCGGAACGCGACTTTAAGGCCACCATGAGTGAATTCAACCGGCTCGTGGGCATCAAGCGGATTCGTGCCATTCACTTGAATGATAGCCTCAAGGCATTTGGCTCGCGCGTCGACCGGCACGCCCACATCGGCCGTGGCGAAATGGGGCTGGCGCCATTTCGTTTCCTGTTGAACGATCGCCGCTTTGCCAAGATCCCCATGTATCTCGAAACACCAAAGGGGGAAGAGGACGGGAAGGACCTTGATGTGATCAATTTGCGGCGATTGCGACGATTGGTGAAAAAAAAGCAAACGACGCGGCGAGTCACGTAGGGCTCGTCGTGGGACAGGCTTCTCGCCTGTCGTGTTCGCCACGCACTTTGATGGCGCGATGGTCCTGAAGAGAGGGGCCCGGATGGCACGACCGTCCCGGGCTGAGCCGGCCTTTGACCGTGAGGACTGGTCGGCAGCCAATCCCAGGTGGGTTGCGCGACGAAATCAGCAGGCGCCTCAGTCTTCTTCGTCCAGCCGAATCTCGACGGCATCGGCGGCGCTGTGGTCGAGTTCAATCCACCGGCCATCGGCCAGCCGCATGGTCCAGACTTCGCCATCCTCTCGACGCGGCCCGATGGCCACATGGCCGCCGAGCGTCAAACGAGGACCCGTCAAACTGCCCTCAATGTTCACGATGGTCCCTCGGTGGCCTTCGCGCAAGAGAGCCACCTTGGCCGTGGTGCCGGGTACGATCTGGATCACATCCTCAGGAATGACGGTGCCGTGAGGGTCACGTAGCGGATGTCCCAGTTTGTCGTCCAGGTAATCCACCGTCTGCTGGTCATGCATGTGCTCCAGGATGTGGGCTCGATCATGCAATTCCTCTGAAGGCGTCCCCAAATGTTTCAGGTAGGTCTCCCACAAGCGATGTGCCCGCAGCAGCCGCTGGGCCTGGCGTTGTCCTTCGGAGGTGAGTGACAACTGGTCTCCATTCACGACCAGCCAATCGCAATCCTCGAGCCAGGCGATGGCTCGGCGGATCTGCTCAGGTTTGGCTTGCACAAACCGCCGCACAGTGGCTCGGGAGATCGACTGGGACTCCTTGCGAAAACATCCGAGTACATCCTCGACCAGTCGCTGGGGCACCATGGCCCGTCGCCGCAACCAATCGGCCAGAATGCCATAGCGGGGGGCAACGGTGAGCACGATGAGAAACTGGATGGTGGCGAAGAGCACGATCATGGGCCCAGGCGCAATCCGTCCCACCCAGGTCGCTACGTAAATCCCACCTACGACACTGGTCACGCCGAAGACCGCTGCCAGCAATTGCATGCGGCCCAGCCTGTCGCAAATAAGATAGGCAGTCGCGGAAGGAGTCACCAACAAACCCACCACCATCACGACGCCGACCAGAGGCACTGCGCTGACGACGACGAGTGATGTGCAGGCGGTCAGCAAATAGTCGAATGCGAGAACCGAGATGCCCAGCGAGGCCGCCATGACCGGGTCAAAGGACGTGATCAGCAACTGCCTGAAGAAAAGAATCACGACCGCCAGCACCGCGGCGGTCACGATGCCCATCAACCACATTTCGGAATTGGTAATGCTCAGCACCGACCCAATCACGAAATGATAGATATCGATCTGGATCTTGTCGCTGAAGTAGGACGCCAGGAGGGCTCCCACCGCGAAGACACCCGTATACATGATACCGATGGCCGAATCTTCCTTGATGCGCGAAATGCTCGACACAAAGCCGATCATGGCCACGGTAAACAGCCCCGCGAGTACGGAACCGATCAACATGGCACCCGCATGCGTATCCCCCTCGAACCAGATGCGCATGAACAGATATCCAGCCGTCACACCGGCCAGCATCGCGTGGGACAGTGCGTCCCCGAGAAACGCCATGCGCCGCAAGATCACGTAGCAGCCAACCACGGCGCACACGATGGCGACCAGTGATCCGCCCAGCAAGGCTCGCTGGACGGATTGTTGCGTCAGCGGCTCGATCAATATCTCGTACAAGGCGGTCTCTTGGTCCGGGTCGTGTCGCGCCGCGGCTCGCAAGAATGATTCCGTAGGGAATGCCGGTGCGTTCGCCGCGCCGCTGGCCAGTGATCCTATTCTAACGGACCGCAAGAGTGAAGGACGAGAGGAGGCGGTGCCGTCTTCGCTTTCGTTTGAAATCGCGTAGAATGGGGCGTCGCGGGACAAGGCCGCGCGCGGGCGACTGCCGGCGCCTTGCCCCACATTTCGCTAAAGGATTTTTCATGTCTCAAGCACCCTTCGGCGATGCCCTGGCCGCCGCAGTGCGCCGCACAAAATGCCCCGTGGTGGTCGGATTGGATCCTCGCAAGGAGAGCCTGCCGGCTGGGTTACTCCCCACCTCCTGGGGGGACGAAGTCGACGCCATCGCCCAGGCCTTTCGCTCATTTTGCAATGGCGTGATCGATGTCGTGGCCGATCTGGTTCCCGCCATAAAACTGCAGTGCGCCTTTTTCGAACAGCTTGGCCCTGCCGGCATGCGTGTGTTGTGTCACGTCGTTGATCATGCGCGTCGTCGGGGGCTGCTCGTGATTCTCGACGCCAAGCGGAACGATATTGGCACAACGGCCGAGGCGTATGCGCGAGGCTACCTGGGTGCCAATGAGAGCGCCTGGAAAGGCGACGCCTTGACGGTCAGTCCCTATCTCGGCAAGGACAGCTTGGAGCCGTTCTTCCGCGTCGCCTGCGAGCGCCATGCCGGCGTGTTCGTGCTGGTGAAGACGTCCAATCCAGGCGGCGGATTGCTGCAGGACTTGTCCGTGGGGGGCACAACCGTCTACGAGCATGTGGCTGATTTTGTCGAATCGTGGGCCAGCGAATCGTGTGGTCAAAGCGGCTACGGGTCTGTCGGTGCCGTTGTCGGCGCCACCTATCCCGACCAACTCGCCCGGTTGCGCCAACGCATGCCGCACGCGTGGTTACTCGTTCCCGGATTTGGGGCTCAAGGCGCGACAGCCGCCGACGTCGTCGGCGCATTTGACGACGACGGCTTAGGCGCGATTGTGAACAGCTCGCGGGCGATCATCTTTGCTCACGCCCGTGACGAGTACCGACAACATTTCGGCGATGCGAATTGGGAGGCGGCCGTCGAATCGGCGACTCGGGATATGATCGAGCAGTTGCGCTCGGCGACGACCACGTCTCGGTTGTAAGCATGGTCGTGGGACGCTCCTATCGGGGCGATCTTTGCCCCGCCAAGATCGCTCCGCGCTCCCCGGGCCGCAAAACATCCGCGGCTGCCGAATTGCGTTTTCCAGTGACTCCTGACCGCGAAACGGTCAGCGACATTGGGTCATACCCACCGCTCACAGAGTGACCGACCACTTCACTCATCGTCCGCCTTCAGCCAAGGCGTCAATGTCGGCTCGTAATCACAGAATCTCCGTCGCCGAGAAATAGAGCTCAATTTCACGAGCCGCCGCCTCGGGACCGTCCGAGGCATGCACGAGGTTCATCTGCCGACTGCTGGAAAAGTCCCCTCGGATGGTCCCGGACGCCGCCTTCAGCCCGTTCGTGGCTCCCAGCATCTCTCTTACCACGCGGATCGCTTCCAAGCCCTGAATGATCAACGCGACCACCGGAGCCCCCGTGATAAACGCCTCAAGTCCCGGATAAAACGGTTTTGAAACGTGCTCCGCATAATGTTGGCGAGCCAACTCCGGCGTCACCTGGAGCATCTTCATCGCCACGATATTCATTCCCTTTTCTTCAAAGCGGCCGATAATCTGTCCCATCAGCCGCCGCTGAACACAGTCGGGCTTCAACAAAATCAACGAACGTTCCATGATGTTATTTCCTATTTGATCACCCGTATTGTCAGTCGAAGAGGCTTCACCCCGATCCCGGAGTCAATTGAGAGGCGTTGTTCGTGTAAAACCCGAGCACGTTAAAGTCGCCATGGTTCTGAAACCCGAACTGGCCGTCGTAGGCGAAGTTTTCGACGCCGATACTGAAGCCGAAATTATTGAAACCGCCGGACGTCAGCACGGTTGGTAGATCAACGGTGAGCGCGAAGTAGGTTGGCGATGTCTCGTCGGCAGCAGGCAGCACCACATTTTCGATCGTTTCCGAGTACCAAGGGGTGCCGGGCCCAAAGATCAGTCCACTCGGGTCCCCGTCGTTAAAGGTAAATAGAATATCCGTGGTGCCCGCGGCAACGGACGCCCCGCTACCGGCAAAGGTCGCCAACCCCAACGTAATCGAGGTGACCCCCACGGGACTGGCCGAGCCGTCGCCGAAATATCCACTATCGCCGTACTTCGTTCCTGCCAAGGTAGAACGACTGAAGGGAGTGAAAAACCCGGTAGGTCCACCCGTATCGTAGACCACCTGCTCGGCGACAAGATCGGCCGAAACCAAGGTCAATGAAACGATCAGAAAGTTTCTCAACATCACTGGTGCGAACTCCTCGAGCGGAAGACCCTTAATGACATGGACGGTGGAATCATCGCACATGGCGCTTTTCAGCCGCCAATTATGATCGGGTCGCTCTGACCTTGTCAAACGACGGGACGAGGGTGGCTGGGCCAGGGATCACTGGCCCTTGAACGGTCGGCAACCGTCTCGGAATCCGACCGCGTGTCCGAATGCGACTACCACCACACCCGTGGTTGTCCATAGGGCAGAATCCGCGTGGGAGGCAGCGCTCGCGATTCGGGCGCGGCATGGGACCAGGCAGGAAGGGTCGAAGCCTGCAGCGGTACCGATGCGGCAGGAGGCGACGACGTTTCCGCCTGCGGGGGCGGATGGAATCCTTTCGGCGGCTCCACCGCCGAAGGCACTTCCCGCGCGGGTTCTGAGCCTTGCAAATCGGCGAGCGGAATCGGCTGCAAGTCCTCGTCCCCGACGTTCCACGAAAGGTCATCGTCGGGCACGGGCTGGAAGTCGTGGGGGTCCGCTGTCGGGGATTCGGCGACTTCCGGCGGAGGCGGCACTTCGTCGGAAAACTCGTCCGCCGACAGCCAGTCAGGAGTCTCCATCACCTCGGGCTGGTCCTCATGCTCATCCCACTCATCCCAAGGCGCATGCGGTGCGTCGGGCACAGAAAGCGCCGGTTCTCTCGACACCACTGCGGGTTCCCGCCGCATGGGCTCGGCCGGCTCGGCCGCGAATGGTTCGGCTTCCGCCTTCTCCTCCAGGTCTGCTACGGCCTTGGGCATCGTTTCTGAGGGAAAGCGACTGTCCCGAGGGGACACCGGATCGAGGGACAGTTGCGGCGGGGCCGACGCGCAGGGCGCAACCGGCCTGAGTGGCTGCTGCCACACGTTTTGCCCGGTGGTCGACGGAACCCCCACATCGGCGGTGGGGAAATTGGGGCCGGGAACGAACCGTGTTTCGTTCCGCGGGGGATTCGCCGGCTGGGGCAGTTCCCGGTAGGGTTGGCTGAGCGGACTCCAAATCTCGGGCATCAACATGTCGCTGCCGTAAGAGCGGCTGGCGGGAGTCATCGTGCCGAAACGCCGCATTGCATCGGAAGTCGCCGTCGGCGCGTAGGGCGAGTCGGGATAGGCGGGTGGCAGCACCACCGGCCAGGGGCCCGGCTGGTGGACGCGCTGATAATGGGGCCGCAGATTGGGGGGCACCGGTTTGCTGTGATAACCCTGACCGAAGCCAACGGCCGATTGACGACAAAAATTCCTCAGCCCCAGGGGCTCGAAGGTGGTGCCCCATCCCTGGCTGGAAACAACCAGCGCCAGAATACAGGTGCCTAATGAAATCCGTTTCATGGCAGTTCCCAATCCATCGCTTGTTCCGCCCGTTCGCCCCACTCCAAGCCTGGTGTGTCCTCGCGCCGGGTTCCTCATCGTCATCTGCCGCTTTCCGCGACTCTCCCCTTCATCGGACGCATTGCCCCGAGTGCGAGAGTCGCGGCGGACATTCCTATTGATCCCTTCACGCCAGCATGGAATGCTGGCGCGGTTGGTCGCATTTCCGGGGTCTTTCCGAGCGGGCGATTGCGCGAAGACGATCCTTACGTATCGATCGTGCCAGTCGCGGAGAGTTTGACGGGCTGAGCGCGTCAGAACTCCTGCCACTGAAGATAACCACAGGCCAAAACCAGCATCATCACGGCAAAGGCGGCACTGCTGCGGACCGGCGCCCAGGGGTTAAGTGGCATCCGCGCGGAAGTCAGCGAGCCCCCGTCGCTCGTCTCGATCGAGTCGCGATCGGTCAGCAGATAGGCCGTCGTTTTTTTTAATTCACCCGGCTTGGGAAACACGGTGTAGATCGGCTTGATCAGCCACCGAAAGACCTTGTCCAACGTGGCCAACTTCGGCGCATACGATGCCACCGTTGTTCCATTCGCCAGTTCAACATCGCGTACGCGGTCCATCTTGTCCGCGATCAAGATGGAACCTTGCCCAGTCATTTCGGCGGTGCTCAAGTCGCCCTGATTGGTCAAACGAGAGGAAACATCCTGCTGCCGCTGAAGATCAAATAACCAGATACGTCGATTGTGAAAGACGACGGCGACGTATTGACCGTCGGCCGACATGCGAACCATGCGCGGCGGTGAATCGCCGAACGGGGTTCGTGTTTCGATCGTTTCCAGTGAATCTGCCGCCAATTGATGCACGGTGCCATCTTCGGCGGCCAAGATGACCGTCGCGCCGCCGGCAGCCAGCACCGCTTCGCGCTGCGGATCAAGCAATTCGCGGTCAGCCACCACGGCGTAGCGACCTTCATCGCCCTGCGGGACCAAACGCTGCAGTCGTCCGTCGCCATAGACAAACATCGCCCCGTCCGCCGGATTCATCGTAGCCGTCTTGGCCGAGGCGGCTTGCTCATACCCCAAGGGGCCTGCGGGTCGCAGCGAACCCCGTTTCGGACCCACATCGTACTTCATGCCAAAAATATTGATCGGCAGGCTCTTGGCGTTGTCGGTGGGGACAATTTTCGAGATTCCATCCCGAGCCAGGACGAAAAACGCTCCCGTCGGCGAACGCATCAATGCGACGGCGCCGGCGGGCGCCGTATCGATCGTCTCACGCAGCCAGTCCCGCGCCGCATAGCCGGCGAGAATTCGTGGCCGCCCGCGCGAACGATCGATGGCGACGATCCGGGCGCCTGCCGGATCGTAGATGGGGCCTAGCAGCCGATTCTGTCGCGCGAAGGCCGGCGGCCCTCCCGACTGGTCCGACCCGAACACGTCCCGCCAGCTCTGCAGGTCCGGCGTCCAGCACTGGACGCTGCCGCTCTCCGAGACGGTTAAGATCGCATCACCCGCCGCCGTAATCTTGACGACTCGCCGCGGTTGATTCATGAGCAATTCCATGATGTCGTGAACTTGACCCACCGTAAAACATAGCAGCCAGAACAAGATCGAGGCCACGACACACATGATCGTGTTCCGCCAAATCAGTCCGGCAAAAGCCGAGACCGAATAATACACGGCGAACAGAAACATCAGCACCGGGATGGCATACAGGAACCGCTCGTGCCAGACACCAAACCGCCAGCCAACCACCAGCCACAGTCCGATAATCAAGTAAGTCGCATTGATCAAGACGAACGCGCAACCGCCAAAAAACTTGGCCAGATACATCAGCGGCCGACTGATCGGCTTACTGAACAGCAGATTGACCGAACCCGCATCGAACATATTCGGGATGATCGATGCGGTCACCAGAATGGCCACAAAAACACCAATCGTCGCGCCGAAAAAATTGGTCGTCCCCGCCACGACCAGTTTGACGAGTTCCGCCAACGATTTTTCGTCGAACGGCGCCCGAGGCCCGATTTCGAAACCAAAATAATAGAACTGAGCTGACTCTTTGGGACTTTTCTCGATGTCACGTCGATAACTGGCTTCCAGGGCGAGTCGATTCAGTCGCTGACGCTGCGCGTCCGACAATTCGGCGTCTTGGTCTCGCAACGCGATGCCCTCCCGCCCCAGGCGAAGAGTCATCAGGTCCTGTGGCGTGAAAAGTCGCGGATCCTCAATCATCGTATTCAACTCGGCGACGAGTTCTCGCCGCAGGCCAAACTCCGTCGCATCTCCTGGGTCATCGGACGACGGGAGGTCCTGCAGTTTCGTTTGCAGTTCCGCTGACAGCCGACTCCACACGACCTTGCGCGTCGGCATCTCCTCATCCTCCGCGCCGTTCCGCAGGCTCTTGGCGAAATCCGGTATCTCACGGATGTCGCGTTCTGCCAGCCTTGTCGTGACGGGAAACGAGACGCCGATCGGCGCCAGCGCCAGCAGTAGCAGGGTGATGAGCCCCAGCAGGATCCAAAGGACTCGCGAATACAAGGCTTCGCGAAACGAATCGACAATGATGGCTAGATAGGGACGCATTCGGAGTGGGGACCTTTCAGCAGGGACACGTATCCACATCGGCCGACCCACCGGATTGGCTGGCGCAGTCGACTGATATCTGACGTGCCGCACGGCATGATCGCCGCGCGCTCATCGACGTGGACTCGTCAGGATGCAAGATCATGCGTTTGCCCCCACCAGCTTGAGAAACGCGTCTTCCAGCGAGCGACCTCGCCAAGCCAACTCCAAAATGCTGATGTGCGCGGCGCGGATTCGATCGACCAAGTCATCCGCGGCTTCCTGAGATGGCAACGACACCACCAATTTGTGAGGCTGCCCCTCCCGCCAATCCGGCGCCGGCTGCCAGCCAGTCACGGTCGACTGAATGGCTGCAACCGAGCCCACGAGGACCAACCGCAGGTCTCCTTCGCCCGTGGGCGTGATGTCTCCGATCGTGCCCACAAAACGAAGCTGCCCTTTGTCCATAATGGCGACGCGATCGCAGATCAGCTCGACTTCCTGCAGCAGATGGCTATTTAGAAATACGGTTCGTCCCTCATCCCGTAGTTGCTGCAGAATCTTGCGAACTTGCGAGCGACCGATCGGGTCCAGGCCATCCGTCGGCTCGTCCAGGATCAGCAATTCGGGATCGTGCAGTAGCGCTTGCGCCAACCCCAAACGCTGCAGCATCCCTTTGGAAAATCGCTTGACGGACTCGCGATCTCGACCCGCCAGCCCGACACGGCTGAGTAACTCATCGCGTTTCTTCCGGACCTCCGCCACACTCAATCCGCTGAGCTGGCCATAAAATTCCAAGGCCGAACGAGCGGATTGATGCCGCGGAATGCGTAGATGCTCCGGCAGGTAACCGACGCGTGCCCGGCCCCGTCGATCGCCCGCCGCGAATCCCAGCATCCGGGCTTTCCCGCCACTGCGACGGATGATTCCCAACAAGACCTTGATCAAGGTGGTCTTCCCAGCCCCGTTGGGGCCCAGCAGCGCGAAGATCTCGCCGCGGTTGACTTCGAACGAGACGCCGTCGACCGCGCGAATGCCACCACCAAACAGTCCACGGCGGTAAGTCTTGGCCAGCGACTGGACAGCGATCACCGGAGACGAAGCGGCCACTAAGCAACCTCGCCTTCGTCCAACAGTCTTCTCAGCACCGTCTGCAGGATGCCCCCATTGAGATAGTAGTCCATTTCCACTGGGGTATCGATGCGAACGATGGCTGCAAACTCGCGCGCCTGGCCGTCCGGCGTCGTCGCCGTCACCGAAACCGTACCTCGGGGCTGCAATGCGCTTGACACGGCAATGTCAAACGATTCCTCGCCAGTCAACCCCAGGGATTGCCACGTTTGTCCATCGGCAAACTCGAGTGGCAGCACCCCCATGCCCACCAGGTTGCTGCGATGAATCCGCTCATAGCTTTTCGCAATCACTGCCCGCACACCCAAGAGCAGCGTGCCCTTGGCCGCCCAATCCCGACTGCTACCCGTGCCATACTCGGCCCCCGCCAAAATGACCAAGGGCACGTCTTCCTCTCGATATTTTTCGGCGGCGTCGTAAATCGTCATCTGTTCGCCATCCGGCAGATGCCGAGTCCAGCCACCCTCCGTGCCGGGTGCCAATTGATTGCGAATCCGGATGTTCGCAAAGGTACCTCGGTGCATCACGCGATCATTACCGCGGCGAGACCCATAGCTGTTAAAGTCACGTTGCTCGACACCGTGCTCCCGTAGATATCGGCCGGCCGGGCTGTCCTTGGCGATCGAACCGGCGGGAGAGATATGGTCCGTCGTTACCGAATCGCCCAACAGGCAAAGGACTCGCGCCCCCTTGATGTCGGTAATCGGCTCGGGAGTGCGGGTAATGCCAACCAGAAACGGCGGCTCTTGAATGTAGGTGCTGGTCGAATCCCACTCGTAGAGATCGCCCGTCGAAGTCTCGATGGCATTCCACTTTTCATTCGAATCAAAGGCTCGTCCATATTGCTTGCGGAACATCTCCGCGGTCACGCACGTGCCGATCACCTGGGCCACCTCCTCGTGGGTCGGCCAGATATCCTTGAGATAAACCGGTTGCCCCTGGGGATCGGTGCCGAGCGGATCGTTCAGAAGGTCGACCGTCGTGGAACCGGCGAGCGCATACGCCACCACGAGTGGAGGGCTCGCCAGATAATTGGCTTGCACTAGCGGATTGACGCGGCCTTCGAAATTTCGGTTGCCGCTCAGGACCGCCGAGGCCACCAGCTCGCCCTCCCGCACCGCCTGGGCAACCGGTTCCGGCAGAGGCCCGCTATTGCCAATGCAGGTCGTGCATCCATAGCCGACCGTATTGAAGCCCAGTTGATCCAGCGCCTCGGTCAAGCCGGCTTTATCCAGGTAGTCGGTAACCACGCGCGATCCGGGAGCGAGGCTGGTCTTAACGTAATGCGGTACCTGCAAGCCGCGCTCGACCGCTTTCTGCGCCAGCAACCCCGCGGCAACCATGACGGAGGGATTGCTCGTATTCGTGCAACTGGTAATGGCGGC
This sequence comes from uncultured Planctomycetaceae bacterium, assembly GCA_963700865.1. Classification (GTDB taxonomy): domain Bacteria; phylum Planctomycetota; class Planctomycetia; order Pirellulales; family Pirellulaceae; genus CAVOGJ01. The sequence goes on from CAVOZC010000006.1 coordinate 71,373, forward strand.
AATCACCACGGCGCCATGCGTGATCTCGGTGGCCTGGCCGTTGTTTACGGCCGCTGTCCGTTGCATCGCATCCGGCGATCAGCGCGAATCCCCGCTCGGCGACCGGTGCTGTCAAACTGCGAGTGAAACTCGACTTCATCTGTGACAGGGGCACACGATCCTGTGGCCGCTTGGGCCCCGCCAACGACGGTTCGACGATGCCCAGGTCAAGCGACATCTGGGCCGTGTAGGTGGGTATGGGGGCCGCGTCCGTGCGAAACGTTCCCTGTTCCTTCGTGTATCGTTCGACGAGCGTCACCTCAGCTTCCGTGCGACCGGTGCGCCGCAGATAGTTGAGCGTCTCGTCGTCGACCGGGAAATAGCCCATCGTGGCACCATACTCCGGGGCCATATTGGCGATGGTCGCTCGATCCGCCAGCGTCATACTCGACACCCCCGGTCCGTAGAACTCGACGAACTTGCCGACCACTCCCTGTCGTCGCAGAATTTCGGTGACCGTCAGCACCAGGTCGGTCGCCGTGGCACCCGATGCCAGGTGGCCCGTCAATTCGAATCCGACCACCTCCGGCATCAGCATGTACAGCGGCTGACCAAGCATCACGGCCTCCGCTTCGATGCCACCGACTCCCCAGCCCACGACTCCCAATCCATTGATCATGGTGGTATGGCTGTCGGTTCCCACCAGACGTATCGGGGATGGCGACGTCCCCGGCGTAATCCTGTCGGACGAAAACGCCCTTCGCAAGAAACTCGAGATTCACCTGGTGGACGATGCCGACGTTGGGTGGCACGGCGCGAAAATTGTCAAACGCCTGCTGACCCCAGCGGAGGAATTCGTAGCGCTCGCGGTTGCGGCTGAATTCCAAGTCCACGTTCAGTTGCAAGGCATCGCTCGTGCCGAAGCGGTCGACTTGCACGGAGTGGTCGATCACCAGGTCGACTGGGATCAGTGGATTGATCTTCCTCGGATCGCCCCCGAGCCGCTCCATCGCGCTGCGCATCGCCGCCAGATCGACAACGGCCGGGACGCCGGTGAAATCTTGCAGCACGACGCGCGCCGGCATGAACGGGATCTCGGCTTTCGCGGGAGCCGCCGCGTTCCAGGCAGCCAGACTGCGAACATCCTCCTCGGTCACGACATACCCGTCGCATGTCCGCAACACGGCTTCCAGCAGATTTCGGATCGAGTAGGGCAGGGCGGTGATGTTCCCCAATCCCTGATCTTCCAGCCGCGACAGTCGATAAATTCCCACGGGCCCGCTGCCAGACTCGAAGGTGTCTCGCGCGGAAAACGGATCGTGCTTGGTAGTTTGGACATTCATGGCGACCACTCCCCAGTCTCTCTGATGCGGCAGGCAAACAGCTGTGCGATGCTCCATTCTAGGAAATTCACTCGTCGCTGTCTTCTGGAGGTGCGGCTGCTACGTTCGCAACGGCGGTTGGTTACGTTGACCGACGACATTCGGTCTCGGCAGGTCTCAACAAGCCTGTTATGTTTGAGGCCTGATTCGCCGCCCGCCAACGCCCCGCCGGTAGCCTGATCGACCGCCATGACCAATATCGACCAATTTGAGAGCGTATTTCGGGCAGCGAACAAGGAGCGTTTCGCGCTCCAGCCGTTTTCGCTCGACCGCATCCTGGTGGTGACGGATTTGCCCCGAGCCGAATCGGGGTCGATCGCCGCCGAAGCCCAGACGTTGCTGGACCACGTACTGGCGCGGCGGGCGGTCGACTGGACCGTGTGTGGTTCCGACGACTATGCGTCCGTCGACGCGCTGGTGGCCCAGATCGCAACGGTGGGACCCGACCTCATTTGCACCTATCGCAATTTGAAGACCCCTGCCACGGCTTTCCCTTATTCACTAGGCACCTACCTCGATGTTATGACGCAGGCCACCGCTGTCCCCGTACTTGTCTTGCCGCGCCCGGAGATGCCTGACCGGCACGTGCCCGACAATACCGATTCGGTGATGGTCATTACCGACCATTTGACGGGTGATCATCGGCTCGTCAGTGTCGCGCTACACCTGACGCAACCCGGTGGGACCTTGCGACTGACCCATATCGAGGATGAGGCCCGTTATCGCCGCTTTGTGGACATTATCTCCAAGATCCCCAGCCTCAACACGGCCACCGCCGAGCAGGCGTTACGCGACCAACTGCTGAAGGAGCCCAAGGACTATATCCAGTCGACGGTGGAGATTCTGGAGACGCTCGGTCTGGACCTGAAGGTGCAACCGATTGTGGCCACGGGAAATCATCTTCGCGATTATCGCTCGTTCATCGAACAGCACCGAGTCGACCTGCTGGTCATGAACACCAAGGACGAAGGCCAATTGGCAATGCACGGTCTGGCATATCCGCTGGCCGTGGAGCTGCGGAATACACCAATGCTGCTGCTTTAGCCAAGGTCGCGGATCGTTCCGCGATCCGGGCGGCGGAGTCACCGTTGACGGCCGGAAGACCATTTGAACAGCAACGACGTACGGTACGGTCCTGACCGCGGAGCGGTCAGCGACTTTGGATCCTCCCACCCGCCTCCGCATCATGGAAAGCCTGCACCCCATCATGGCCGCGACGCACGAGGTACCACTTGGAATTACGCTTTTTTTTGGGCTGCTCCTTGTGAGCCTGATTCTTTGTCTTGCATTCGAGGAAAAACTGCATGCCAAAAAATCAGTCATTGCGGGCAGCTTCGCCCTGCTATGCCTTTTTCTCGGGAGCTGGTGGGAGCTGCTCCCGTTCGAACCGATCGTGGTTGGCAGCCATGCCGTTGTCCAACACGATCTGTTTCACGCTGAGTACGTGGATCACGATCATCAACTTCACCAGGTCACCGTAGCCGACGAGACACCCGACGCGGCTCACAGCCCGACCGACGAGTCGCCACACAGCGAAGCACCCCCGACGGTCCATCTCGACGGCGAACGCATCATGATGCCGGTCTACATTCCGGCCGTCGACTGGGGCGTGATCGCCATCATCCTCGGCTCCAGCCTGTTTGTGGACATCACCAGCAAATCGGGACTGTTTACCTGGATTGCGCTGAAAGTCACCAAGGCATCTGGCGGTGATCCGGTCAAGCTGCTCGTCTCGTATGGCGTCATGACCGTGGTCTTTTCGGCCGTCCTGAACAATGTGACCGCCATGATCATCGTCGGTTCGCTGACCGCTGTCTCGCTGAACAAACTGGGACGCGACGACAAACTGCTCGGATTCCTGCTGGTGGAGGGATTGCTCACGAACATTGGCGGTCTGCTGACGCTGATTAGCTCGGTGCCCAATATCATCGTTGGCACGGCGGCTAATATCAGCTTTCTGGAATTTGTCTACAAAGCCGCCCCGTATGTCGTGATCGCCACCCTCGCCACCCTGGCCATGGCGGTTCGCTTGTTCAAGATTTATCCACTCCGCGACGCAGAGGAGAAAGCCGCCGCGCACGACCTGGTCGCCGCCTTTGACGAGAATGACGGAATCGAGAGTTGGGGCTTCTTCTGGTTTGGAGCCGCCATGCTTGTGCTGTTTATCGTGACAATCGCCACGACGTCCGTGCTGCCGGTCATTAGTGATTTGGAGATGGGATTCGTGGCGCTGGCATTCGCGGGAGTCATGCTGCTGCGCTACAAGAGCCAGGCGGACGAGTTTTATCGGGCCATCGACTGGGATTTGATCGGATTCTTCATGGCGCTGTTCGTGGTCATCAACGTGATGGAGCACGCGCAGGTACTCCAAGCCATCGGAGCCGGACTGGCTCAGGTCATCGGCTGGGGCGACACCCTGGGCACGGCCGCCGTTCTGATCGCTTCCGCCGCCTTCAGCAGTGTGACCGATAATATTCCGCTGGCTGCCATGCTGGCCAAGATCCTCGCGGGGCTGGGCACGCCCATCAATACGGCGGATACCGCTGCCTCACCACTATGGTGGGCGGTGATTTTCGGCGCGAACCTGGGTGGCAACCTGACCCCCATCGGTTCCGCCTCGACCCTGGTAGCGGTCACGATCGTCCACCGCCATAAACTTTCACTCTCGTTTGCGGGTTTCGTGAAGGCGGCCGCACCCTTTGCCGTGGTCCAGTTGGCTCTGGCCACGGCCTACGTCTTATTGGTCCTGAGCTAGAAGCAAAAACGCGACAGGATATGAGTAGCGTCGCCGTCCCGGCGGCGTTGACCCGCCAGCAATCCCGCCGATCACCGGCCAAACAAGCATCGCCAACAAACTTCCCTTCGAGTTGTAAATGGAATTTCAACTCCCCGCAGCCGAGGACGGCTACGCGACGATCCATTTCCGCCCAGACAACTAAGCCCGTATAATACCGAACCTCCCCAGATACCACTCCACGTTGGCTGCCATGACTCGAGACGAAGATTTCGATATCGCCTCGCTCGCGAACTACCTCCACCTGACACCTCAGCAGGTGGAAAAGCTGGCCAGCCGCGATCAGATTCCCTGTCGCCGAGTGGGCGGTGAATTACGATTTTCGCCCGCCGAGATTCACCATTGGATGGAAGAACGGATGGGGGTCCTCGACGATGCCGAGTTGGCTCGCGTCGAGGACCGATTGCAACCGGCGCACGAAGACGCACCGCTGACCGTCGCCCAGTACCTCACGATCGACACGATTGCGAATCCCCTCATCGCTCGTACACGCAATTCGGTCATCAATGCCATGACCGATTTGGCCGCCAGCACGGGGATGTTGTGGGACCCGGAAAAAATGGCCGAAGCCGTGCGGGCTCGCGAAGACCTGCAATCGACCGCCATGGACAACGGCGTCGCCTTGCTGCATCCGCGACGGCCACTTCCGAACATACTGGGCGACACGATCATTGCCCTCGGGCTGACGGGGCAGGGGATCCCCTTCGGCGGCAGCCATGTGCTGACTGACGTCTTCTGGCTGATTTGCTCCGTGGACGAACGATCGCACCTGCGGGCGTTGGCCCGCATCAGCCGTTTGCTGGCGACCGAGCCGTTTCTCGAACAACTCCGCGGCTGTCACGATCCCATGGCCATGCTGGACCTCGTCCGCGCCACCGAGCAATTGCTGGACGGTTGAGACGACCATGCTCGACACCCCGCCCGTACCCCGGCCGACCTGTTTCGTGCTCGGCGACCTATCGCGACCCGAGTTCCGACTGGCCAGGGAATGGTTGCGTGCCCAAGCGCAACCTGTTTACTGTGCCGGCAATGCGCCCGATCCACTCGGGGGCTGGATTGCAGATACGGACCCCGACGTCGTCATCATTGTCCAAACGCGTCCCGGCGAACATCGACCAACGCTCGTGGACCGCCTGCGAAGACGTTTTCCACTCACGCCGCTGGTGGTCTTGACAGGAAGTTGGTGCGAAGGCGAAACACGCAGTGGCCATCCGCTGGCAGCGGCGTGGCGCATCCCCTGGTATGACTTTGAGCCACGTATGTCTTGGGCTTGGCAAGACGTGCCGGCGGGCCATCCTTCGCGGCTGCATCGGCCCCTCCTGATCAGTGATGAAGATCGCTGGTACCAGGACCTGCAATGTGACGAAACGCTCCGCGGCTTCCGCGTGGGCATCGTTGCGGCGGCGCAGGCGCAATTTGAGAGCCTCCGCGACACGCTCGTTTCGCTGGGCTTGCCAGTCACCCGCAGTACCGCTCGCGATCGGATCCGCGTACGACGAGACGCAGCGTCCGCGGGTCCTCCTCTGGGACGACGCGGCGGGCCCCCGGACGAACGGTCCGGGGATCGTCGCCATGATCGAGGACCATTCACCAACGATTCCAGGCCTGGCACTGCTGACGTTTCCCCGCGTGCAAACGGTCGAACGGCTCTTCGCGGCTGGTATCCGAGGCGTGATGCCCAAGCCATTTCACGTGGCCGATCTCCTCTGGCACCTGCGGCGATTGGCTGCGGAAACCGGCGATTTCCCGGCTCAGCCCGGCACGCGGCCGTAACGCACCAGGCGGGCTCGCGCATCGCTCGCGGAACCCGCCATCGGCGAAATCAATGGTTCGCCGCCCCACTTCCAGCTCTCTTACTGTACTGCTGCCGAGCACAACTCGCGAATTCCCCGGCAACTTGGTAAGCTGGCGGATTCGTCCGTATCCACGTCTTTCGATAGTGACCCTGTGTATGTCAACCAGCCTTACTTATCCTCCGGCCCGCGAAAAGAACCAGGCGAAGGGAACCTATGCCTTCGTCAGTCTGGGCTGTCCCAAGAATCTGGTCGACAGTGAGCGGATGTTGGGACTGCTGCAATTGGACGGCTACCAACTGGTGGCCGAACCGGACGGGAGCCGACTTTGTCGTCGTCAACACCTGCGGCTTCATCGAACGGGCACGCGACGAATCGTATGCGGCGATCCACGAAATGATCGGCCTCAAGCGGGCTGCCAAGACGAAGGGTGTCATCGTTTCTGGTTGCCTGGCCGAGCGGCAAAAAGAAGCGCTGTTGGAAGAACTGCCAGACATCGACCACCTCGTCGGCGTCTTTGGCCGAGAGGAAATCACCAAGGTGGCGGATCGACTTGTCGGTCATCTGACGGAGCAGCGTTCGGTCTTTCGTCCCGCGCCGATTCGAGCGTTGCCCGATCAGCAGCGGCTGCGGATCACGCCCCGTCACTTTGCTTATCTAAAGATCTCGGAGGGTTGCGATCGACTCTGCACATTCTGCGCGATTCCAAAAATGCGTGGCAAGCACGCGACGAAACCACTTGAAGCAGTCATCGCCGAGGCCCGCGAGCTGGCGGCGGACGGTGTCCGTGAGTTGATCATCGTGGCTCAAGATACCACATACTATGGCATGGATTTGTATGGCGAACCGCGATTGGTCGAGCTGCTGCAGGAACTTGAGCAGGTCGACGGCATCGAGTGGATTCGCCTGATGTACTTCTACCCGATGTACGTCTCCGATCGCCTGATCGAAACGATTGCCAGCAGCCGCAAGATTGTCCCCTATCTCGATATGCCGCTGCAGCACATCAACGATACGATGCTCAAACGGATGGCTCGTCGAGTCAACCGGGCCGACACGATCGACCTCCTCGACCGATTACGTCGGGCCATTCCCGATCTCGTGTTGCGGACCACCTTCATCACGGGCTTTCCCGGCGAGACCGAGGAGCAGTTCGCCGAACTTTGCGATTTCGTTCGCGAGTATCGCTTTGAACGCATGGGAGCCTTCACTTATTCGTTTGAGTCCGATACGCCATCCGCGGTGCTTCCCGATCATATCTCGCAGGAAGTCATGGAAGATCGTCGCGATCGGCTGATGGCCGAGCAGCAGCAAGTCGCCTTCGCCTGGAATGAACGGCAGATCGGCAAACAGATCGCGGTCATCCTGGACCAACCCGTGGTCGGCGAAGCCACGGCCTGGATGGGCCGCTCCCACGCCGACGCGCCCGATGTGGATAGTCTCGTCTGGGTGACCGGCGAAGGTCTCTCAGCGGGACAGATCGTGCGTTGCGAAGTCGTCGCCACCCAGGGTTACGACCTGATCGCCGCGGCGATTTAGCGCATCGCCGGCGAACCGGCCCCGTCCGGGCCGGGGTGGATGCGCGCGACAAGCTTGTAGCCTGTCGACGTGGGACAAGCTCGCAGCCTGTCGACGTGGGTCAAGCTTCCAGCCTGTCGACGTGGGATAGGCTTCCAGCCTGTCGACGTGGGATAGGCTTCCAGCCTGTCAACGTGAGACAAGCTTCTAGCCTGTCGTGTTCGGCACCCGTCTTGGCGGTGCTGTCGTCGTCGAGCGGCCCCAGTGTTAAACGACCCCCGTCCGCGCCTCGATCAGTGCATCCAGCTCCTGCTTTAACCGCCCCAGAATTTCGTCGTAGGCAAACTGCCCCAGCGGCTCGCTGCCCCGTTTCAGATTCACGTAATTGGGACCACACCACAGCCCCAAATCCGCATCATCGGTCTCACCGGGTCCATTCACCCGGCATCCCATCACGGCAATCGTCAAGGCATGTTCCTGAGCGTACTTCGTCATCTCCTTGACATTTTCGGCCAGGGTGATGAATTCTTCGTTTTCCACGCGAGAACAACTGGGACACGAGATGATATTCAGCGAGTCCTTATTGAATTCCACGACCGACCGCACGCGGCCTTCGGAAATGTCCTTCAAGATCTGACGACCGGCCACGATCTCTTCCGGCTTGCGAGCATTTGGAACCGTCAGGGAAACACGGATCGTATCCCCAATACCGCGGCTGATGAGTTGTTCGAAGGCGATCCGTGTCTTAATGACGCCGTCCGGTGGCAGTCCGGCTTCCGTGACGCCCAGGTGCAGTGGCACATCCGGCCGTCGCTCCGCAAAACGTCGATTAACTTCAATCACCTTTTGTGGATCGGAGTCTTTCAGCGACACGCAATAGCGGACGAAACCCAACTCATCGAGCAACTCGCAGTGTTCCCAGGCGCTCTCGAGCATCGGGGTGACCGAATCGTCGGCTTCGAATTTGGCCAGCTTGTCCGGATCGACACTGCCGCAATTGACGCCGACGCGGATGGCACAGTCGTTGTCGGTGGCGACGGCAGCCAGGTACTGCACTTTTTCCTGCCACGGCTTCTCGCGCTCGTGGTGATAGAGGTGACCGGGGTTATAGCGAATCTTGTCGACATGCGGTCCCACGAGTTCCGCCATGCGGTAGTTCTCCTGCAGGTCGACCGACAGATTGGCGGAAGTCTGGCGACGGATCTCCGCCAGTGCCTCAGCATCCTTTCGATTGTCGACGGCGATCCGCACAACGTCGGCGCCGGCGGCGTGCAATGCGTTGACCTGAGCCACCGTGGCGTCGACGTCCTGCGTGTGGGTCGCGGTCATGCTCTGGACCGCGATCGGGTGGTCGGCTCCGATCGTCACGCTCCCAATGCGAACAGGCCGTGTCGGATTTCGTTCGATTTCCACAAATGCGACTCCCCATGAGACCAGCGGGCGATCCGGCCGGATTGGCGGGACCTCTTCCTCAACGAATGCCTGATTCCGCTCATTGTTTCGAACCGCACGCTGGATGACAATGTCACCAGCGGCTCACGTTTGCTGGGATCGAGTGCCGCTTTTCCGGAGCTTCGGGCACAAGTCTGGGGCCATTACTTCACCGGCTCCCACTCACGATGGGCCACCATGGCTGCGACTCCTCGCCTGCACATTGTCCTTTATCAGCCCGAAATCCCTCACAATACGGGGAATATCGGCCGCACCTGTGTGGCCGCCGATGCCAAACTATGGATCGTGCGGCCCTGCGGTTTTCGCCTCGACGACCGGCGGTTGCGTCGAGCCGGCTTGGATTATTGGCAGCACCTGGATTTCGAGGCGGTTGCGAATTGGGACGAGCTGCGTGGACGGTTGGAGGGACATCGCTTCTGGTACTTCACGCGGCAGGCGACTCGTTCGCTCTGGCAGGCCGATTTTTCGACCGGGGATGCACTCGTATTCGGGAGCGAAACCCAAGGCCTGCCCGGTCCGATCCTCGAGGCGGCCAATCATCAGGCCCTGGTGATTCCCACCACCGATCCGGGTGCGGAGCCTGAATTTGAGCAACGCCGTGGCGATCGCGACGTTTGAGGCGTTGCGACAAGCGACCGTTTGACGGTCGTCTGCGAGGCCGCACACCGTTATTCGTCATACACCTTGGCGTAGATCGGCATATGTCGATAGTAGACTTCGAGCATGTAGAGGCAGAGGCACGTGGAGTAGAGACGACCGCCATAGAGTGAAAATCGGTCATCCGTATTGTGCCAGCTGCCCTTTTCGGGACCGACCTTCTCCTGACGTTGGGGAAGTTCTTTTCGCAGCACGGCGTTCCACCGAGTCCATACGTCCCCTTCCATGTGGTGCAGGACCTGAGTGGCGTAGTACCAGTAGTACAAATTCGGATCCCGCCATTGGATTGGATTGTCGGCAAGGTATTCCGCGCCGGCTCTCAGGCCTGCATGGTCGCGGGGCCAGCCCAGATACTGCCGGCAAAGAAGTCCCTCGGCGGTCATGGAAATCGTCGCGGCATCGCGCGGCAGATAGCCGTAGCGAGCGCCATAGTCTTCTTGGACTCGATCCAGAAAGCCGGCGATCCGCTCGAACACGGGGCTAGGGACGACGAGCCCCGCCATCCGGCCGCTTTGCAGAGCCATGGTGACCCAGCCGGTCACCGACAAGTCCGAACCGCTGCCCGGCGTGTACCGCCAGCCGCCCAGGGCATCCTGCGTCTCGACCAGATAGTCGATCGCCTGCTGGCCCGGCTCGCGGAGCGACTCGTCGCGCGTCATGCCGAGCAGTTCGCAGATGGCGATGGTGGCCAGCGCGTGTGTGTAGAAGCGGTGATTCATCGCCGGTACGCGCTCGTAGAAACAACCTTGCTTGTCCTGGCGAGCCAGCAACCACTTCCAGGCCCGACTGACTTCGGCCTGATACGTTCCGGTTTCCGTCGTGTGTCCGGCTCCTTGAAACGCCAGCACGGCCATGGCGGTCGCGGCAATCTCATTCTCCGTGCTGCCACCTTGGGAGTAGGGACCGACCAGGCTCCAACTGCCGTTCCGTTGCTGGCGTCGTTTGAGCCACGCCAACCCTTGCTTGACGGCGTCTTCCGTCAGGGCGGTGCCCCCGTAGGCCTTGAGGAGAGCCTGTTTCATGCCGGCGTCGCGGCCTTGCAGCGAGACACCGATGGTGGGTGCGACCAACGAGGCGACGGCCGAATCATCCTGAATGGGTATGTCAAGCACTGGCAGGGAGGCCAGTGGATCATCAACCGGTTCCCATTCTTCTTCCATGATGATGGCCTGCTCGATATCCGGGTCCTCGATGACGCTCAGGGACACCATGTCGTCGAGTTGCTCGCCCAGCGTATCGGAAAAAGTGGCTTCCAATTCGAACGCATCACGCCGTTGGCCGGGGAAAAAAAGAAAGCCCAAAAATACGAGCACGGCAACGTGCCACAGAAAGCTGATCACCCAGGGAGGACTCGCCCGGACAATCCGTTCGGCCTCGTCATGCGCGGCTTCTTCGTCCTCGTGCCGATCAATGGCGCTCGCCAAAACCTGGATCGGGTCCATCGGGGTCGCGATGGGAATCGGCCGTGCGACCGCCGGTTGAGGGTTGGCCGAAGGGCGGCCAAGGGCTGACGGCTGATGCGGGGTGGCCGGTTGCGAGCCAACAGGCAGTGGACGATTGGCCTCCGTCGGGCGGGCGGGAGTTTTCCTGAAGGTTGTGCTGCCTTGAGCCCTCCAGGCGTCGATCAGCGAGGGTGGGGGGGAGGCTGGGAGGCCGGAGGCGGCGGTGTCAGGGGCGCAGCACCAGCGGATTCGCCGACGTCCTTATCCGTCGGTGAATCACCGGAAGCGGGTGATTGTCCACCTTGCTGACCCACGTGAAATCCTCTCCCTGGCCCCAAAGGAGGGCCAAATGTTGTTTGGTTGGGTAACGATTGCTGCCGACGGTGCGCCGGCGACTGACGATCTCGCGCCGCGGCTCGTCGATTTGTCTGGCGTTTGGCCGACAGAATAATCTACCACGATTGGTGGCGGGCGTGCTTTCCGAGGTGATTTCACCAGCGTTTTTTGCGGAAGTTGCCGATCACAGGGATTGCCCGCCAGGTGTCCAAGCGGGGTCGGGTGAAACGGCGATTTTGGCTGCAAGGAAGCATCACGGAACGTCGATGGCAAAATATCCCCAGGGGCGGCTCGACGCTCGAGCCGCGAATGGCTACAATGGGGGCACATGACGCGGGGTGGAGCAGCCGGTAGCTCGCGAGGCTCATAACCTCGAGGTCGCAGGTTCGAATCCTGTCCCCGCCACTTTGAGGCCAAACGCAAGTTTGGCCTCTTTTTGTAGGCCGAACCTTCATTTTTGGTTACCTGCCGGCGGTCGGCAGTGCGGTGATTTTCCAGAGCGCAAACGGGTAGTTGCGGCCTAAACGGGTAGTGCCAAACGGGTGCTCAGCCGGAGGTCTTGCAGCGATCCCCCAGCGTGGAAGATGTCGCATGCCCCGCCGCCTCCGCACCCCTCCCAAATATTGCCGCCATCGCAAGTCCGGCCTGGCCTACGTTTTTCTAGTCGGGAAACGACGCTATCTGGGCAAATATGGCACTCCCGAAAGCCGGGAGAAGTACGACCAATTTGTTGCCGCCTGGCGCGCCGATGGGGATCCGCGAAAGCCGATGCCCCGGCAGAACCGAAACCTGCTACGCTGCAAGAGCTTCAGCAGAGATTCCGGGACGGAGAGCCCGTCTTTCTGGCGGAACTGGCGCTCGTCTACCATCAGCGAAACCAGACGTATCTACGTCAAAGCCGGTCAGGTTACCCGCGAAGCGGGCCTCATCCGCGAGGCTGCCCTTGCGTTGCTCTGCGACTTCCCGCACTCGCGTGTGGACGCGATCGGACCGCTGGAAATCGATCAATTCCGCGGGCGGCTGATCGGTGAGCAATCCTGGTCCCGCAAGCACCTCAACAAGCAGATCGATCGCATCAAGCGCATGTTTCGCTGGGGCGTGGAAAAGGCGATTGTAACGCCTGCGGTCTACCACGCGATTGCGGCCGTGAGCGCCTGGGTAAGGGGCGATCCGAAGCCCGCGAGTTGCTGTGCCTCAAGGTCATCAGTTCACGATTGCTGGCAGAACCCAACAAAGCAACTGTTCCCCGACGTGAATTCTCAAGACGATGGCAAAGAGGCTTACCCGGAGGGATGGCAACCAGTCAACACCCCCGACGAATTCAAGCCGCCGTGGTCTGTCGCATATTCGTTTGGTTTGGAAACGTGTCGACAGCCAATCGGGATCGCCGGTCTGGAGGCCAGCCGCGGCTGCGACCAGGCGCACAGCCGGCGACTGAGAGTGCTACAAGCCTTTCTATGGGCGACGCCGGCGGGAGGCCAACATAAGCAGTCCGGGTAGCAGGAGCAGGCAACTAGCAGGCTCCGGCACGGTCACGGCAATGTTGTCGATGCGGATGTCCATATCCGCCGGCCCGAAAAAGAAGTCAGGGATGGCGCCTGTCAACTGAAATTCATCGACGCTCGCGAGAACCGAAGCGAATGTAGCGCCGGCTGGCAGTCTCGACTCGAAGGGGAAGACCGGGTCGTTGTCTCCGAATCCCAACCAACCCGGCGGAAGTGTTGCGGACGTGGGATCGTCGATGGTCACGGAAAATGTCGTCCAGTCGTCCTGCGACGACTCGTTGAGGACCGTTGGAAAGGTAAAGAAAACTCCCGCATCGCCGTTGGGGCCCTGAACGTCGCGGTCGCGTAACGAGATACCAATGTCCCGAGAAATGGGATTGCCGATGAAATCCCTCAGCACATCTGTCTTGACGTCAAAACTAAATTCGATGCTGTCGAAGGACGAGTAATCACCCAAAAAATTGGGGTTTGCCGGCTCGCCAATTCCTCCTGTGCGTAGTTCGTTGAAGAACAAGTCAGGCGCAAAGTGCCGAGCGTTGCCGCCGGGCTTCCCGCCCGTTGCTTCAAAAAATGCATTGCCCATAAAGCCTCCGTCCGAACCGCCGTCAAATCCGACAACGGTGGTCGAGGCGCCAAAAGCAGGCAAAGCCAGCCCACATAGGATTGCCGCACACCAAACGATTTTCTTTCTAAGTCTCATTGGTTCGTCTCCTGTCAGGGTCAATTTTCGATTGCTTGGATCGAATCAAATCCACGCCGTAAATGTAGCCAACCAGCCTAGCCGATTACCATCGACGGGCTCGAATTCCGTACGCTCCCCGAAATTAACAAATGGTTCTTCGCGGCACCAGCCGCAAAAAAGCTGAAAACAGCCAAATCGACCTGCAAAAAGCGCAAAGCGAACAATGCGGCTGGCCCGACAACTGGGTTAGCGTTTCTTTTCTCCGCTGTCGCTGCGATGAACCGATTGTTGATGGTCTCGGCGGTCAGTAAGATCCTCCAAGCCATGGCCTGGTGCGCTCACGCCGTCAAAGACGTGCACGTTTATGACAAGTGTTCGCTTGGGAGCATCCTGGGGTATTGCGATTGACCACCATTTGATGATGGCAAAAGTCGCAGCATCCCTCGCAGCCAACGACACGCCAAGGTCTGTGTCTTTTGTGGCCGCTGATCGCGGGCGATGAATCCGCCTACAGATCCTTATTCGCTGAATTGAAGGAGGTCTCCCCACTTCCGCGTCTATGGGCCGATTTGGGGACACAGCCGCTGCCGCTCCAACCGCTCCAGCTCAGTCGGCAAGAACTTGGACTGAGAACTTGGACTGTGTCCCCAAGCTCGCCCGCGTGGACTGTGTCCCCAAGCTCGCCCGCGTGGACTGTGTCCCCAAGCTCGGACGTCCGTGGACTGTGTCCCCAAGCTCTTGACGCTGCGCCTCTGCCCGCTCATCGAGAAAGATGGGGGCGAGCCAATCATCATCGGGCGGGAATTCCGACATCTTCTTCCCCGACTCCCCGCCAAATTCGATCGCCATCGCCCGCCACCGCGCTCGGATCCGATCGGCTGCCGACGTGTAGTGCGATTGCTCAGGCGTGTCGGCCATGCCAGCATGAATCCAGTTGAGATCGACGTACAGGCTGCATGCCAACACGTCCGCCTCGGTCTCCAGCCGATCCGATTCAAATCGTTTGGCGAAAAACCGACCATCGACATCATCCTCCGGCATTCGATCGCCTCGCCACTCGCTGACATGCCAATCGAATGATCCATGAGATATGGGACAATCGTTTGCGATATTCTTCGACATCAGCCAGCAACAGCTTGAGTTCGCATGGCTTCGGCTCGGCCGCCGAGCCATCTTCGTTCCTGCGATCAGGGACAGACATACCACCACCGTCTGGCAATCTCGTCATCCGACCACGACTGCACGATATCGGGCCGATTTCTGAGGACCAGATGGAAATGGTTGTCAAGAATTCCGTAGTCGAGGATATCGAGTGCCATGACGGCGGCGAGTTCTCGGAGTTGATCGCGAAACCAATCTTTTCGGTGATCGTAGTTGTTTCCGGAGAGGGGGTCGTCACCGAAGAGGTAACAGCGGCGGACCAATCGATTCCAGCAATGGTAGATGCCGACGGTGTCGGGATCGAAGGTTTCGGATCGTGGTTTTTGGGCATGGCGGCGGCTCCAATACATGGACGCCCGTAGCGTATTCACCTGTATACTATACGCCATGGACCAGTCACTACCCTGCCCGTAAACCGCGTGGACAACCGGCAACACGAAACGACGCAACCCCGCCTACCCATCTTGCCACGCCAAGGTCTGTGTCTTGCCACCCTTTGCCGTGAATTCACATAGTTTACGACCGCCACGATACGAGCGTGGAGGTCCACCTGGATGCAAGCCCGTTCGAATTAACCGATCAGAAACATGATTCGCAAATGTCGGCAATTCGTCAAAGGCTTTGTGGAATTTTTTGGAATTTTGGTTGCGATCGGTGTCGTAATCAAGCAGAAAGCGGATTCCATTGAATCGACTTCGTTGATTGCCGAGGATTCTGAACCAGTCAAGTCAGTTGATCGCTTCGGGTACACCGCTGTTTTATGGACTCGTCAAGTCTTTTTCGCGATCACCTTCCTGGCGTCGACCGATGCGGACCAAGGGATCGGCTCGATGTCGATCAGAAACTTTGTCCCTTTCCAACTGCAAAATCGAGGCAACGATTGCAGCAGCCAGGGCCGATAGGGACACAATCCAAGCGACACCCGTCCTAGCGGTTTCCGGCTTCTTGGCTTCGTGAACGTCGCGAATAGCTCGATACCATCGAGGTTGTGTTCGTAGTCCAATCGCGCCACCAGTTCGCCACGGCCACCAGGAATTGACGTTTTAAGTTCCCGCGTGCGCTGGAATTCAAGCGACTCGATTTCAGCAAACGCAACTTCCGCGTACTTCGGATCCTGGTTGCGTTCTTTTGCCAACCAGATCAACGCGTCACGCATCGTAACTGCGATCCTTTTCTTTTTGTCGAATTCGTTTAGACCACTGTAATTGTCAAAATCGAAGGGCCAGCCAAGAACGGCCTCGGCCAACAATTTGCATGGCTGTTCCGGCGTGACCAATTCAATGGTCAACATTTGCAGCGCGCCGCGGTATCGATATTGTATCAGCCCTTCGAACAAATCCACGATGCACGAAAACTGGTTCACGAATGTGACGTGGTCTGTCGTGTAGTTCGCCGTGATTTTTTCATCCACCGTCATTGCATAGGTGTGGATGTCGCAATCAAGTTCGGCCTCGCCGATCGATTCCTGTGCTTCTCGTTGCATGCGTTCAAAGAGTTCCAGATTGGCCGCCTTCATCTGTTTGACCGTCTTGAACGGTTTGCGAAGAATCGCCTTTGCATCGGTAAGAAACGATTCAAAATCGAAATCGTCGACTTCTTTTACCGCGGTCTGCAGGAACTGGAGTGCTTCGATCACCTCCGGGATGGCCAGGTTAGTCTTTTCGACGCTATAGCCGTCGAACTGTTCATCTGCTTCGCAAAACGCCTGGTAATGGTGATGCCCGGTGATCTGCTTCTTGTTGCGATTAAAGCTGCGACGCGGCAACTTTTTGAATCTCGCCTTTTCATCCGCGGTTAGCTTGCCAGCCGTCTTGCCCGCATACATATTCAGCCATATCGTTTCGACCGCCGAGCCATAGTCGCCGAGTTCCAAATCCAGCCGATCGGAGATCGGGCCACAAATGTTGGACCCGCCAATGCCCGTAAAGAAGATGACAATTTCCATCGATAATGCCGCTCGGTTGACTCATGTTGATCGGAGTGGAATCGACACATTCGTGCAGGAAAATTTAATGGTTTAACACTGATTCTGCGACCGCAATTTGGCTTGATGTTAGTGAATCGGCGTGGCGCGGCGTTGGGAACGCTAGCGCTCAGGAAGGGTGATGCCATGTGAGTACAATTGACTTCGGATGATATGACCACATGCAGTTCGATGGATCACGTTAAAGGCAATATGACGAGTGAATCAAGCCGAAGAGGAAAGTATCGGCTACGCTGACGTCGCGCAGTGCAATGACGCAGGAATCGCTCAGCTCACGAGCAGTTCCTGTGGCAGTTGATGAGCCAGGAATGCCAGGCTCGCCGTCAAAACCGAATCGCGACTTTGCAACGCCAGTCTCGCTTATCCAGCGAGAAGGTCTTGGCGAATTTCGATCTCAAGTGGTTATCGTTAAAACTGACTCAGCAAGTCCAGGGATACTCCGACGGTGGGTTCGTCGACCGACGGGAAAACACCCTGGCGTTTGGCAATCTCGGCTCGGGGAAAACACATATACTTTCTGCCTTGCCCACGAATTGATCCAGCAGGGCCAGGAAATGTCCCCACATCGATCGCTTTCTTGACGGCGAACGGGTTGCCGCCAATGTCGCCGACCGTTGTGAAACCTCGCATCAGTACTTGCTCGTTGCCCAGCAGTCCGGCAATCGCAACGTCGGACATGTCAGAGTTATTTAGAAGTTGGCCCACCGAGATGTTTGTGCAGTAGGTGTGCCAGTGTGCGTCGATCATTCCGGGCATCAAGTGTCCTCGTCCGCCGCCGTCGATAACTGAAGCACCGTCGGCGGAGATTGGCCTGGTCGAAACCTGCTTGATCAGGTTACCCTCGACCAGGACGCTCGCGTTTTCGATGAGCTGCTCGTTGACACCGTCGAAGACGTTGACGTTCGTGAAGAGCACGCGACGGACCGGTTTCGCTTCCTGAGCCACCGCCGGCCAGGCCACCGCCATGGAACAGATGAGCATTGCTAACGCACGAAGTGTGTGTTTGGAGTTTTCATCATTGTTTCCTGTTATTTCGTTTGTTGAGGTTTATGTGGATTTCCCGAGGAACATTGGAAGCGGGGTTCAATTCCACATCGCTGCTTGCCCGTTCGATCACAATGTTCATCGTAAAATAGATAACCAGCCCAAGAAGGGCGACGAGATACGAATGGTGCCCGAGCAATCGTAAATAGTTGGGGGGGGGCGACCCCGTCGAGTATTTTTTGAGCGACTGCCATTTTTGGTAGCAACACCAGAAACGCGTAAGCGATTCCGATCCCGCCAGAAAATGACTTCCAGGTTTCCGCGTGCCGATCAAGAATTTCAAGACGGGCGACATGAATGTTGAATTCAGCCAAAAGCAGCACGGCGAAAAATGTAGCCAGGATCATGTGGTTATCAATCACTTTCGAGTAAGAAGAAATCCCTGATCTTAACGTACTTCACGGCAACATTGTTCTTTGGGGCAAACGGCTAATTGTGGCTGGAGCGAAGTCCGCTTCCCATTTCGACGATCTGCCATACCCACTTTGATGATGAATTGCCAGGCGTCCTCGAAGGAAACCCTTGATGCGCGTATGACACTCCTCCGAATTGGGATGTTGAGCTGATAACTAAATCCTATGGACAAAGAAATGACGACACGAACACGTTCATGCCCATCTGTTTGTGAGGTCTGCTCATTTGATTTTTATCTGTGGTTTGCTTTCGCTATTTTCCAGCAAGTAGCTTCGCGGCGGCTCGAAGATAACCAGGCGAGTGATCGATCCCCGAGATTTCGTCCGGGTTGGGTGCGAGACCGAAGTACATGCCACAGAAATCGCGGGCCGGGTCAACATAGATGCCTTGCCGACCAAATATTCCTTCAGAAGCGGCGTGGTCGTGCCGTCATGCGCGGTGAAGGTAAGATCCAGCAGAGAGGGATCAATGGCCCGTTCGAGCTTGGAAAACTCTTGCGGCGGCGCGATGTAGGAGCACTTGAAGAACTCGGGCAGGTTGAGGTTGTAGTAGATCGACTCTTCGTTGCCGGACTGCCAGTTCGGAAAACTGTAGTTCCTGGTCGCCTGTTCGATGAACTCGATCGGCTGAGGCTTTTTCCACTTCGCCATCGGGCTGTCGATTTCGAGCGGCTCGAAGCCTGATGCGCCGACCCTTACGGGACCACCGCAATCTTTTGTGTGTTCGGCGTCCATTTGTTTCCTCCCAGTCATAGTCTCTGTATGTTTGGTGTGAATGCGCTTTGACCGGAGCCAAGGGCTTGCACCATCCAATTTGAGTGTATTTTCAGGTCGTGAACCGCTTGATGATCAGACGAAACCAAAGGTCAAAGGCTCACTCATGCGGGTCTTCATCTGGTTCGTGCCAGGCACGGGCCCATCATCCCCGAGGTAGAAGCGGACGGTGATTTCGGGCTTGGACAAATCACAATTGGTGTTGATCAGCGTGCGTTCGTCAATCGCCGCCTCAGCCTTCTTATCGTCGACAAAAGTGCAGTGGACAACATCGACCAAATCTTTCGCATCCGATTTCCGAAACGACGGTTTCATTTTGGCATAGGTTTTATCCAAAAGGTTCGTTCGGAAGAAGCTATTGTGCTCCGCCTCCTTTGAGTAGGCCGGGTAGGTGCTGGGATCGGTGTAAGTGAACAGCGGGTGATTGGTGCAGAAAAGCGGCTCGCCCGGCTTGCGGTCGACGAAGACATAAGCCTGGGATGTTTTGTCGATCTCGAAAACGGTGGCATTGCCTGACGATCAGCAATGAGCATATGGATAGGATCATCAAATTTCTCAACCTGAAATCACACGCTCGTTGGCGACAGGTAAGGGCAATCGCTACCTGGTGGCTTGCCTTATACCACAATGGTGTGTGGTCGGCAGATCGAGAGCTTGACAAGGAATAACATTACGTTTAGTCCGGGCATGGCACGTCGGAGAGACGCTGTTTATTGCTGATACCCCGAGGCCAAAGGCTGCGGCTCGACGGTACGCGTACGCGAGCATGAGGGTCGGCGTTGCTGCGGACCTGAAACAACCAGGCGCTGAGTCGGTGCTCAGAATGCCATGCAGGTCTCGCCGTCCACGAATGTTCTTGGTAGCCGTTTGTCGGGGCGAAACGCGACGACATTCGCCCGCTCGACGCAGCGAAAGCCTTAGGTGGCGTCTTGCCGAGAAGTAGCATTCAGGCCGGTAGTAGGATCAAGACGTGGTTGCGGGCGGTATACACACGTTTGCCGATGTCGCTCTTCTCGAAAGG
Source organism: uncultured Planctomycetaceae bacterium (assembly GCA_963700865.1). Taxonomy (GTDB): domain Bacteria; phylum Planctomycetota; class Planctomycetia; order Pirellulales; family Pirellulaceae; genus CAVOGJ01. The sequence goes on from CAVOZC010000006.1 coordinate 91,310, forward strand.
TAGCACGAGCCCTGAGCAGCGCGAAGATAAGTGTCTGGCCCCGAACACAGTCGTAGACGTCGTAGGGCAGACAGCAGGTGTGGTGGAGAATAGCGTCTTCCGCCCGGTCAAGGGCGACGACGAATGCCTTGGAACGTTCGTTGATCTCGGCAAACGCCGGCAGAGCCCTGACGATCAGCAATGAGCATATGGATAGGATCATCATATTTCTCGAGCGTGCAGTCATACTTTTCCTTGGCGAGGCAGGCCAGGTCGTAACCGATTTCCTCGTCGCTCCCCGATACAACAATGTGATGTGGTTTGGCATAGTCTCTTTTCTTGAAAGGGAATAGCAGTTCGTTCTTGAGTATTGCCATGGGTACATCCTCTCGTTGATTGCTGGCTCCCATCCAAAGTTTCTGCATGATGTTCTCAACCGCCATCATGAGGGTCTGCGTCTTCGGAGTGGAACAACGCAGCGCAATCGGTTCTCGAACGGCATTGCAGGTTTCGGTTCAAGACATCCTTGGTGGCCGCTTTCTCGAGCGCCAGTGAGAATCTGAACCTGATCCTCAGATGCATTAAATGGATCACCCGATAACCGCTTTCATTACCCGCAACCAATTGCCGCCCCAAAGTGTGGCGATGTCCTCTTTCTTGTAGCCGCGACCAAGCAGCGCAGCGGTAAGATTGAATAAAGTCTTGGGAGTCTCGATGCCCTGTGGATAGGCCAGCGAGTCCCGGTACATGCAATTGTGCGATGAGATCGGCGGCTTTGCCGACGACCGAATGAAGGTCTCTTGGCCAGCCATGTAGTTCTGCGTAGAGTTCATCGAGTGTCCGGCGTTGGTTAAGTGAATTGAAAGACCAACGGACCGGATCACGTTCGCCTTCGTTCGGGCAGAGAGCGAAGTTAATCCCGACGAAGCGTGGGCCGGGTCCACGTAGATGCCCTGGCCCATGTTGCCGTGCTTGTGCATGGCGTCGTCCTTGAAGATCAAGTCCCGCTGGTTGGAGTTCGCGTAGGGTTTCTCACCGAAGAAATCGATGAGAAGCCCTCTCAAGGTCACTACATTTCTTTACAGAAACTCAAAAGGCTTAGCCTCTTTGAGTTGGGAGGAGACTTCTCCGGCGAGCGGATTGTCTTTTGAAACCTTAAGGGTCATCGCCTTTGCCCCGGGTTTAAGATCGACCTTATTCAAGTCGATCCAAAACACATTGGGGGAGACCGCCGAATCAAAATAATAGGTCTTGGCATCGTGATCAGCCACGGTTCGCCACAGGGTCTCGACGCCACTGGCGCTGCCAACGGGGGCGCTTACTCCACGAATGAGAGAAAATACCGTGGCCAGCGCCAACGGCCGGTCTTCCTGTTTTTTCATCGTCTTCAGGTAGTAGCTTGCTCTTACCCACCGGTCAGTCGCAGAGGCCGTTCCCGGAAGGAAATTTTCACCACCAGCTCTTTCCCAGTAAGCGTTCAAGGCAAGTTGTTCCGAGTAAATCGGGGAGTTGGTCATGACGACATACTGTCGCCCGTGATGGATCACCAGTTTGCCGTCAAGATACTCAAAAATGGCGGAGTCACCTGTCGCATCGGAGATCGCCATGTGTATTTTCGCGGCCATACCATTTTCAACCGGCTTGGAAACAACCGTGAACGGCGGATCTTGCATGGCTGCCACCGCCTCTTCAACCGTGGCGTAGTTGTCCAGAAAATACTGCAACCAGGCTCCAATGCTGATCGTCGGTTTCCCGGTTTTAGCCGGATCACCGAAATCGGCTTCGGTCAGATACTGCATGTTTCCGACCAGGCCTTTCTCGTTCATGCCATCCGCCGATGCGGTACCATAGAATGCCGTGATGACGGATCCGTATTTCGATGTCCAAGTCAGCTCGTTGTCGCTGCCCCCTCCTTTCCGCTGAATGCCTTGCGGAAAAACCCAGAGATCGCTGGTAAGTTCGGGGTCGTTCCAGTCCATGCTGCGTGCAGTAATGTACGTCCCGGTTCCAGTTTTATACAAAATTCGAGTACAAGCGTTCGCCGGCTGCACCGTCATCGAAAAAGGAGCACAATAACCAGGGCAAGGCGCAAGCCATTTGTTGGCTTCTTCATCATATACTTCACCAAATTCTCCAAGGCTTGTTGTTTGATTGCTGTTGCGCTATTCCCCAGCCAGCATTTTGGCTGCGACAAACGTTATTTGTCTTGTGCCGTTAAATAATAAAAGTCGTATAGACTCCGGCTAATTTCCGCGATGGCACGATCCCGATCCGCTTCCGACGTCGTGCTGCTCTTGGTGAACACCACAATCGCAAAACGTCGGCCATCTGGCAGAGTGATGAATCCCACGTCATTAGCGACACCGCCAATCGTTCCCGTTTTGTGGGCAACCGGTGTTCCTTTTGGCAGAAGGCCTTTTAGTCTTCCTGAACCTGTACGTGTACGAGACATCGTAGCCAGCAGGAATTCGCGGCTTTCCTTACTCAACACCTTTCCGCTGTCGATCGCCAGAAGCAATTCCAGCATTGCTTTTGGTGTTGAGTGGTCCCGAGGGTCCTTTTCGAACTCAAGATTTCGATCAGATTGCCTTGATAAGAGCGTGGGGTCTTTGGCATAGGCTTCTGCGGCTACGGTTGCGTAGGCCTTGTCCTGTAAACCATAGAAGTCCCGCAAAATTTCTGAACATTCCCGATCAACTCGTTGCTCTGTAATCCCAATACTGCGCAACATCTTCGTTACCGCTTCCGGACCTCCCGCTACTTTTAGACAGGTGTCCGTCGCCGTATTGTCGCTTTCCGTGATCATGGGTTCAATCAAATTGGCGACAGACAACTTTACACCGGGATGAACGAAGTTCATGGTGATCGGATTGGGCCCGACGACCATCTTTTCCAGTGGGACATCAATTAAATCGGTGAGCTTAAGTTGTCCTTTATCGACGAGGTCCAGCAAGGTGGTTGCAATTGCAACTTTATAGGTACTCGCCATAACAAACGCTTCATCGCCGTTTATGGTGACACTCACTCCTGAGCCAATTTCCTGTGCAGCCACTCCCATGCGGCCCACTAGACCCTGCGAAACTTTCTCAAGCTTCTGAGAAATATCTTGAACGTTATGTTCCTGAGCAAATGCCGGTTGACCTGCAACAAATGACGTGACTATTGCAACACAAAATAGTGCTATGTTTCGTTTCATGGGACTTCTCCTCTAAGAGCCTATCCGAAAAGGGGTCTGACCCTTTGGAGGCGAGTTAGATTCATTGGGTTTTTCGTCTCGCCGGAGAGGGTCAGACCCCTTTTCGGATAGGCTCTAAGTAATTGCGTTTGTTTGATGCGAGCTGTGAATAGTTGTCCCGTTTCGCTGCAGCCATCGTCGCCAGACGGTGGATCGGTCCACGCCTTGGCGAACGTGGCAACAACACATGACCGGCCGTTTCCTAACGAAGCGTGTTCTTGTAGATCTTGCCATCTTTCATGATGACGACAAAGTTCTTCGCCGCATCGCCAACGAGGTCAAGATTTTCGAGCGGATTGCCGTCGACCAGGATCAGATCCGCGTAGGCTCCTTCCTTGACGACGCCAAGAGGCCCTTCCTGATAAGGATGACGTGGACCACTCATCGTCAATAGTTCGGCATTGGTCGAGGTCACCATCTTGAGTGCTTCATACGGCGTGAACCACCGCTGCAACTTAGCAACCATTTTTCCTTGCCGTGCCGCCGAAGCGGGATCGAACAATAGATCGGTGCCGAAAGCGATTTTCACTCCCATCGCTTTCGCCATCCTGTAGGTTCTGTCCGTGCCATCGGTGACTTCGATGAATTTTCTTGTACTGATCGAGTTTTCGAACTTCAGTGCATCCTCATCGTTCAGGATTGGCTGGCGCTCAGCCAGACACCATTGTCTTTCATCATCTGAAGAGTCTTGGGATCTCTGATCAAATTGCCGTGTTCGATTGACTTGACTCCGGCCTTGATCGCGATCTGAATCGCCTCGTCGGTAAAGATATGTGCTGCGACGTACGTGTTCCAGTTTTTTGCAACGTCGACGATCGCTTTGATTTCTTCATAGCTGAATTGTGTGACATCCAATGGGTCGTAAGTAGACGTTACTCCGCCGCCGCCCGCAATTTTGATCTGAGTGGCGCCCATACGCAGGATTTCACGTGCTTTTTTAGTCACCTCCGGAACACCGTCGCCAATCGCAATAAGTCCATTACGCTCCCAATACGAAAGCGGGGCGCCGGATTGCGCGGAACGTCACTGTAAGGCGTTAAATCAAAGTGGCCTCCGGTTTGCCCCAATGGAGGACCGGACACAAGCATCCGTGGACCGGGAAATTTCCCAGCATCAATGACCTTCTGGACGGCGAACGGATTGCCGCCAATGTCGCGAACTGTTGTGAAACCGCGCATCAATGTTTGCTCGGCGCCGAGCAGTCCGGCAATCGCAACGTCCGACATATCAGAATTCTGAAGAAGTTGGCCCACCGAGATGTTCGATAAGTAGGTGTGCCAGTGCACGTCGATCAGGCCCGGTATCAACGTTCTGCCACCACCGTCGATTACCCTGCCGCCTGCGACAGCAAGAGGTTCGGTTGACACTGCGGTGATCAAGTTGCCGGTCACGACGACGTTGGCGTTTTCAATCAATGCTTCGTTCACGCCGTCAAACACGTTGACGTTCGTGAATAGCACGGGGCCTGCGGGCGTCTCTTCCTGCGCCTTCGCGGGCAAGGCGAGCGTGATGGAACAGAAGAGCAGCGTCAACCCACGGAGGGCATGTCTTTCAGTTTTCATA
>CAVOZC010000007.1:0-112500 GCA_963700865.1 uncultured Planctomycetaceae bacterium
CAATTAGTAAAGGAAAGTGTTTTTTCGCCGTATCTGCCCGTCGTACGTGAAACAAAACACGCGGTGCCGGCAAGCGGTTCCCGTTTTGGATGCCGGCGTGAACGGGCCGGACCAGGGCCGCCCATCTGCCGGAGACTTCTTGCGGCATGCGTGGGGGTTCACACCTCCCACGTCTTGCCTTCCTCCTGATAGACCACCCGATACAGGTCCCGTCGCCATCATTCCAGTTCTGCACGCTGCCCGCCTCGCGATGGCACGCAGCAACTCCAGGTCCACATCATGGATAATCACCGTTTCCACATTCGGATTGCACTCCGCGGCCGCCGAATCCCGCGCAAACTCGGCGTCCGCCGGGGTGTAGACACCCGATTGGGCGTAGTGAATGTCGGCGTTCTCCACGAACGGCAGGTTGCCCGTACAGCCGGAAATCGCCACGTACACGTGATTTTCGACGCAGCACCATGGCACAATTTCGCACCCGCGTATAGCCGTGACGCGTATCCGTATTAAACGGCACAAAGATCAGGTTCGCCCCCTTCTCGGTCGCAATCCGCGTCAATTCGGGGAACTCGATGTCATAGCAAATCTGTATGGCCACTGGTCCGCAATCGGTCTCGAATACCTCAACCGCGAGCCAGGATGAACCCCCCACCACTTCCGTTCACTGGGCGTGATGTGAATCTTGTACTGCTTGCCAATGGTGCCGTTCCGTCCGAACAAGTACGCAATGTTGTAGAGTGTTTCGTTCTCCAGCACAAAATGTGAACCGCCAATCACATTGACGTCAAACTTGATCGCCGCCTCCGTGGAAGACCGAGATACTCCGGCGTGAATTCCGCCAGTTGGCGTGCCGCCGGCCGGGCGCATAGGGCCTCGACACATGACAACGACTGCGTCGTAAACAGTTCCGGGAAGAGCACAAAATCACATTTGTAATCCGAGGCCACATCCAGGAAAAAGTTACACTGCTGGGCGAACTCGTCAAAGCCCCGAATGGATCGCATCTGGTATTGCACGACGCACAATCGAATCGGCTCGACATAATGGTGGTAACGACGGCGGGCACCCCGCTGGTAATCCAATTGCGCCATTCCAGGAATGTCGCGTAGCCGCGCGAATCGTGATCCGACGGCAGGTAATCGGGAATCAGTCCCTGCAAGGCAAAACCATTGGAAAGCTGTGCGGTCAACACCGGATCGGAGGGCGCCTTTTCCGATACGCTCTCCACATACTCGCGAGCCGTCATCGTATCCGCGTGTTTTCCGTAACCTGGAATCCGCCCCGCGATAATGATCCGCATCAAATTCCGCTCGCGACACAATTCCTTGCGGGCGTCATACAGGCGGCGAGATAATTTCATCCCCCGATACTCCGGATCAACCATGATCTCGATCCCGTAGAGCGTATCGCCCTTGGGATGATGATTGCGGATGAAGCCATGGATCGGAGATGGCTGCCCAGTTGTGCCATTCCAACGCGGGGTCGTAGTCGAGGATCAAGCTGCTGGAGGAAGCGGCCAGTTGGCCGTCGATTTCGACGCACAGCTGGCCTTCTGGAAAGTGCTCAAGCTGACTCTCAATCTGTGATCGCGTCCACGGCTTCATGCCGGGAAAGCATCTGGTCTGCATCGCGACCAGGGCATCGAAGTCTTCCATGGTCATGCGTCGGACACAAATGTCCCACGCAAACTCCTTCAGATCGAGCGGTTCCACGCTGATTCTCCCCCGGTTGTCGCATGGGCGGTTTTCCGAACAATGGATCGCTCGGCCGTCCGCATTATCAAGCCGCCAAGCGCAGGGCAATGGGCATGTCCGTCCACTCGCGATACCACTGGCCGCGATCATGGACTTGATGGCGACTCCCCTTCGCCGCAAGTTTCTCTTCGCCTGCCTCTACTTTAGCGAAGGGGCCCCCATTGGCTTCATCTGGTTGGCACTCCCCACGCGGATGCGGGCCGCCGGCATCGCCATCGATCAGATCACGTGGCTCACGGCGCTGGTCGTGATTCCATGGACCTTCAAGTTCGTTTGGGCTCCCCTGGTTGATATCCTGCGGACATCTCGTTGGACATTGCGGCACTGGATCATGTCCGCGCAACTGGTGATGGGGTGTACCCTGTTGCCGCTGGCCTGGCTTGACTTGCGTGCGGATTTCGAGGCGGTCGTCGGCTTGCTCTTATTGCATGCCGTGGCGGCTGCCACCCAGGATGTGGCTATCGATGCCCTGTGCATCTCCGTGACACGACCCGACGAGCGGGGGCAATACAACGGCTGGATGCAGACGGGCATGCTGCTGGGGCGAGCCTCACTGGGAGGTGGCGCCCCTCGTCCTGGCTTATTGGTTGGGTGACGCGCTCGTGGTCGGCTTGTTGGTACTGGTTACCTCGTTGTCGCTGATCCTGGTGGGGATGGCCCACCTGCCGCTGGCGAATGACGAGGACGCCACGCTGGAGGTTCACGTTCCCCACATACTTTTGGCCTTCCAGCATGCCTTACGGCAGACGAATTTCTGGTTGGGGTTGCTCTTCGCTCTGCTCGGCGGGGCCTCGTTCAAATCGCTGGAGGTCATCATCGGACCACTGCTCATCGATCGAGGATTCGCCAAGTCGGATGTGGGGCTCTTCGCTTCTGGCCCCATGATCGTGCCGATGGTCGCGGGAGCGTATCGTTGGCGGCTGGCTGGCGGATCGGGTGGGGCGACGGCGATTTGTCGTGCTGTCGCTTCTCTACATCGTCGCCACGATCGGCACGGCGGCGGCCATCGATGCAGCGACCGAAGGCTCGCCCGGCCGCTGGTTGCCCGTGCTGCTGGCCGCCACGGCACTGGGGATCGGCCTGTTTACCTCGGCTTCGTACGCCATGTTCATGGATATCACGCAGCCCGCGATCGCCGCGACGCAGTTTAGCGCCTTGATGGGGGCGACCAACGGCTGCGAGGCCGTGGTCGAGTCTTGCGATTGGCCAGATCGTCGCGGCACACGGGTATCCCACCGGCTTGCTCGCCATGTGCGGCGTGTCGCTGTTGGCGCTGCCGCTGCTCGTGGGGATTCGGCCGCCGCGAAACGCGAGGAGAACCGATCCACAACCCGAGGAGTTGCCGGCAATCTAGCGGTTGGTGACCCTTTGATTCTCGAGTTGCCGAATGGGGCCAGTGATTGGATTTGTCCGAAATAAAACATCCAAAGTCGGGCGACTTCGGCTACCCTCCCATCCCTGGCGAGATTGGCTACTCTCCAATCTGGTGAGATCGGCGACCCGTCCGTCAAGCGGTGTGTTCGGCACGGACCCGTTCGAGCAGGCGTTTGGTGGCCATCACGCCGTCCGACTCACTCAATTTGTCCCCCTCGTATTCGATGCCGACAAAACCGTGATAGCCAGCCTGCAGGACGATGGACAGCATCTTGTTGTAATCGGTGTGAATCTCATTGCCGGCACCGTCAAAGTCGTGGCTCTTGGCACTCACGGCTTTGGCGAACGGCATCAATTCCTCGACCCCCTGGTAGCGATCATACATTTCGCTGTCACTGACGCGGAAGTTGCCAAAGTCGGGCAGCGTTCCGCAATTGGGAAGGTCGACCCGCTTCATCACGGCGGACAGCCAGCCCCCGTTCGAGGAGAGTCCGCCGTGGTTCTCCACCAGAACGTTCATCTCGTGCTGAGCCGCGAACTCGGCGAGTCGCCGCAGACCATCGGCGGCTCGCTGCAACTGCTCATCATAAGTGCCCTGCGACTGGGCATTCACGCGAATCGAATGGCAGCCTAACGACTTGGCGGCAGTCACCCAACGGTAGTGATTCTCGACAGCCTTGGTGCGTTGTGACTCGTCCGCGTCGCCAAGGGCTCCCTCGCCGTCCACCATGATCAGCAAGGAGCGGACTCCATGATCGGCGGCGCATGTCTTCAGCTCCTTCACATAGCCCGCGTCCTCGGCTTTATCGGCAAAAAACTGATTGACATATTCGATGGCTTCGATGCCAAAGTCATGCTTGGCGGTCTTGGCAAAATCAAGATTGTCCAATTTCCCCGACCGCAGGGTACGATGGAGCGACCATTCGGCCAGTGAAATTTGAAACGGCGGGTTGGGCATCTCTTCTCCTCGCACTCCGGCGGCGGACATTGCCAATGCGATGCCGGCCGCGGAAGATGAATGGATGAATTGGCGACGATTGAGCGGAAAACGCATGGCAGCACCCGTTGGTGAAGGGGATTTCGGTTCCAACCACGAACCCCCGATTATCGCGCTTGCGGACGCCGGCGAAAGTAAGCCGCCACTCTGCCCGGCAGAGCCTCGAGGTTGGCGGCCCGCAGTGGGGGAAGGCGAGCCAAGTACGAGGGGGTCAGCCCTCTTCGTTCGTCGATTCGGCCCAGGCGGTTCCCCGAAACCAGCGTCGAAACGAGTCGGCGATCAAAAAGAGGGCGGCCGAGAAGACACCGGCGAAATAGCCAAACACGGCCCCAAGGCCGGCGGCTACGACAATTCGCCACGGATCGGACAGGGGTACAATCGGCGAAAACGCCTCGACGAACGCCACGGCCGTCTTGGAAAACGAGATGGCCAGGAGAGCCAGTACCAGACCGACCAGTGCCGAGGCGGCTCGAGGAACCCGATGGAGTATGATTTGCGAGAGGGCAACAAAGGCGAAAAAAGCCAGGACACAACCGGAGATCATGGGCGGCGCGTGGAGGGACCGCAGGGCGGCGACGAGTAACGCGTAGGCCATGGTGATGCCGCAGATGCTTAGCAAGCTGAAGCGGCGAGGCACCTGGTACGAGCCGGGTTGTTCATGAAGGGATGCCCCGGGTGAAGGCTTGTCTGGGACCACAGTCAAATGCTCCGGCAGCCCGTTCGCTGGAAGAGAGCCGCGGCGGAAACTCTGCCCGCAGATTGCCACGTACAGCAAAAAAGCGCCAGGAAGACGCCGACCGTAACCAGCGTTCGAATCCCAAGGGGCCACATCCAGAGGGGATGGTACGTCTGGAATAAGAGGGCACCGGCCACGAAGACAGAGACCTCGAGGCCCTGCACGATGCGTTGCCGTTGCTGAGGCGATAGGCCCGGTTGCTTCGACATGCCCATTCCTTCTCATGATGGGTTCGCGCGCCCGATGGTTGCGACTGCTATTGTAGCGTAGCCGTCCTCGGCTGCGGGGAGTGATGGTAAGTCAGGATGTGGAGACGCAGGTCGGGCGCCCGAAGAAAAACGCTTGACGCTACGCAGCGGGGGGCGACAACCGTTTTCCGCATCGCCACGTCGCTCGGGGCCCCCCGAACCCCCCGAGCGTTTTCCGCATCGCCACGTCGCTCGGGGCCCCCCGAACCCCCCGAGCGTTTTCCGCATCGCCACGTCGCTCGGGGCCCCCCGAACCCCCCGAGCGTTTTCCGCATCGCCACGTCGCTCGGGGCCCCCCGAACCCCCCGAGCGTTTTCCGCATCGCCACGTCGCTCGGCCCCCCGAACCCCCCGAGCGTTTTCCGCATCGCCACGTCGCTCGGCCCGCCGAACCCCCCGAGCGTTTTCCGCATCGCCACGTCGCTCGGCCCGCCGAACCCCCCGAGCGTTTTCCGCATCGCCACGTCGCTCGGCCCGCCGAACCCCCCGAGCGTTTTCCGCATCGCCACGTCGCTCGGCCCGCCGAACCCCCCGAGCGTTTTCCGCATCGCCACGTCGCTCGGCCCCCCGAACCCCCCGAGCGTTTTCCGCATCGCCACGTCGCTCGGCCCCCCGAACCCCCCAGCGTTTTCCGTCGGGAGGGCGACGCCATGGGGAGGGGACGCTACCAACGAAAAACGAGCGGTCGCGACATCTCGTTCGCGACCGCTCGCAACTCACACCGAAAGGAATGGAGGCCGGGGATCGGGCCGGGCGTGGGGCTTGCTATCGATTGCTGGCAACCGTGGCTGTTTTCTCTTCTTCCACCGCCAGATCTCGCATCGCCAGGTCCATGCGTGAGCGGAGTTCCTCCGGGCTGATATAGCCCCGCACGTAATCCATGATGCGACCGTTGGGGTGAATAATGATCGTCGTCGGGTAAATCGTGACCTTGAGGGCTTCGCCCAGTTCGCTGTGCGGTTCGAGGTGCAGCATGGCCGGCACGAATGACTGGTTGATTTGTCGTGCGATATCGTCGTTGGAAAACGCATCGCGACTCCATGCGAACGCAGTGTCGACAACCGTCAGTCGTGACAAACAGAAGGACTGGTCGCAACGAATCGGTACCCGTGCGACGTGCGGAGCTATAACCGCGGACCCAGTCGATCTTCACGACTTCCTTGGTTTCGCCCTGGGAACAGCTGACGAGCAGCCCGAGAGTCAGGAGGGCGAAAACAAAGGCATGACAGTTCAAGCTTCGCATGGGGAGTCCTTTCGCTGCGGTGTACCCATGGTGGGCGCGGCAGTCCGCTGCCGCGGTTCACAATGCGTCTGTTATCGGGCGGTGGCCTGGCTACCACTGCCGCGACCGCAAAAAGACCGATCGGACCGGTTGTAGGGGCTGTAGGTAGCCCGCCTGGTCAGCCCGATCGTTACAGATTCCGGGCCCGTCGTGCCCAGACTCCCGCACGACGGGCCCGAGGTGGCTTTCCACCCGCAGCGGATCATTCTCGAGGCAGGAACAGATCCGGTTCAGAGGCCGCCACATAGCACCGCAGCGAGCGGCCGATCATCTGCACCTTGCCCGAACGGGGCAGCGGGGGGCCATCGTGCTTGGGAAAGATGTCCCGCGGACTCGCCGCCGCGGTATCGACCATCAGCCGCCAGCGAATCCCCTTGGCGACCGTGGGGAGCATGAATTCGCTGGCCTCGGGAGCCGCGTTAAACATCATCAGGATCGTGCGGCCTAGACCTTCCGGATCCTCTTTTCGTCCCGGAGGCGTGATGAGGCACGTCAGCGAACGCGCGGTGCCCGACCAGTCGACCGCCGTACCCATCGCGTTGAACCAGTTGACATCCGGCAACTCGCGGCCGTCGACCGGTTCTCCCTTCAGGAAATCACGTCGGCGAACGGTCGGCTGTTCCCTCCGAAAGGCGATCAAGGCCTGACAGAAACGCACCATATCGACGTTCTTCGAGACGAGCTTCCAATCGAACCAGGAAATGTCGTTGTCCTGGCAATAGGCATTGTTATTCCCACGCTGCGTTCGGCGACACTCATCGCCGTAAATGAACATCGGAACCCCCTGGCTGAGCAACAACGTGGCCATGGCATTCTTCAACTGCCGCACACGAATGGCCTCGACGTCTCGCTTGCGGGTGGGACCTTCCACGCCATAGTTCATCGAGTGGTTGTTATTATCGCCATCCCGATTCCCCTCGCCGTTGGCCTCATTGTGCTTGTCGATATAGCTGTGCAAGTCATTGAGGGTGAATCCGTCATGCGACGTGATGAAGTTGATGCTGTGGTAGGGTTGGCGTCCCCCCATTTCATACAGGTCACTGGAACCGGCCAGGCGCGTGGCAAAGGGCCCCAGCAAACCAGGGTCACCCCGCCAGAACTTACGCACGTCGTCCCGATACAATCCGTTCCATTCGGCCCACCGCAGATTGCCGAAGGAGCCGACCTGGTAGGCACCTGCCGCGTCCCAGGCTTCGGCGATGATCTTCGTGTCGGCGAGCATCGGGTCTTCCGCGATCGCCTCCACCAGTGGCGGATTGGGAACCAGATTACCGGCCCGATCGCGGCTGAGGATGGATGCCAGATCAAAGCGGAAACCGTCAATGTGATAGTTATGCACCCAGTGCCGCAGGCAGTGGAAGATCATCTCCCGCACGACGGGATGATTCCCGTTGATGGTGTTGCCGCAACCCGAATAGTTGCGGTAGCGGCTGCCCCCATCCTCGAGCATGTAGTAAACGCGGTTCTCGAGCCCCTTGAAACTGATCGTCGGTCCTAATTCGTTCCCTTCGCAGGTATGGTTGAACACGACGTCCAGAATGACTTCGATGCCGGCCCGGTGGAGTTCCTTGACCATCTGCTTGAATTCGACGACTTGACACCCTGGCTCGTTGCCAGCGGCATAGCCTCGATGGGGACCGAAGAAGGCCATTGGGTCATAGCCCCAATAGTTAGGCCGTTCCAGCTTGTCTCCGTAGACACCCTTGATGGGAAATTCGTGTACCGGCATCAACTCGACCGCCGTCACCCCCAGGGCCTTGAGATAGGGAATCTTCTCAATCACTCCCAGGTAGGTACCCGGATGTTCGACCTTACTTGATTTGCTGGCGGTAAAGCCTCGCACATGCATCTCGTAGATCACCGTCTCGGACAAATCGCGACGGATGTGTCGATCACCCTCCCAATCAAAATAGTCGCCGACCACCACGCACTTGGGCGGCCGCACAATCCCGTCGGTCGAAGGGAGGAAGGTACCGGCCAGCGCCTTGGCGTAAGGATCGATCAGCCTGGCATGCGGATCGAACAGCTGACCTGTTTCCGGATCGTACGGTCCATCCGTCTGCAAGTGGTAAAGCTGCCCTTCCCGGACACCGGGTACGAGTAGGCTCCAGATGTCGCCCCAGCGATCGGTGTCTCGATCGAATGGGATGATCTCGGCCGGCTCCAAGTCGTCCACGTTATCGTACAACAGCAACTTCATGGCCGTAGCGGACCGGCTGAAGACGACAAACTGCACGCCCTGAGGGTGGATCAACGCCCCGTAAGGCAGGAAGTGTTGAAACTGGAGTTCTGGATGCGTGTGAACCATCAGCATGAGTCGGGCCTATCAAGCGGGTGAATGAGTTCCGTTTCGATGCAAGGATACCACCCAGAAATTTCGGGGTGCTCCGACTGCGTCGAGTGAAACTCAAAATATCTGTCGCGAAAGGACACCTGCGACGAAAGGCCAAAAGTGAGACGTCAGGAAAGCTTTTCCAGTCAAGCCGATCACGTGTGGTGGGGCTGACTCGGTAGTCTAGGCGGGAACCATTCACCCCCCCGAAGTACGTGGCGGAGTGTAAGGGAGGAACGTACCAGCTTCCCTGGCGGCAAGCAATCGAAAAACGCCCGCGAACGGGCTCTCCGGGTCCCTGACAGCCTGTCCGCTACGCCGTAAGATGTCCCTGCGAGCCGCTTGATCGGCACTTCTTCACTATCCGCAACAGCCTATGTCCAAAATTACCTACAAAGATGCCGGGGTGGATCTCGACACATATCGGGACGCCATGTCACGACTGCCTAGGATGATGCATCGGACGTTCAGTCCCCGCGTGATTCGGCAGGACGGCGGTTTCGCCGGGTTGTTTCAACTGGATTTTTCCAGCCGACTGTTCGCGCGGCATTATGAAGATCCCGTCCTCGTCTCGTGTACGGACGGGGTGGGTACCAAGCTCAAGGTCGCACAGCTCGTGGGAAGACACGATACCGTCGGCTTGGATTTAGTGGCGATGAGCATCAACGACGCGCTGTGCACCGGTGCGGAACCGCTCTTTTTTCTGGACTATGTGGCCATGGGAAAGGACGACCCCGATCTGCTGGAACAGATCGTGGAGGGTATCAGTCGCGGTTGCCTGGCGGCCGATTGCGCATTGCTGGGTGGCGAGACCGCGATCATGCCCGATCTCTACGCCGCGGGTGACTATGATTTGGCAGGTTTTTGTGTTGGCGTCGTGGAACGCAAGCAGCTGATCGACGGACAGGCGATCGTGCCGGGGGATGTCGTCCTGGGAGTCGCCTCGTCGGGACTGCATTCCAATGGCTACAGCCTGGCTCGTAAAGTCGCCCTGGAAGTGGCCGGACATTCCGTTGACGACGTGGTGCCAGAACTGGGAGGCACGGTGGGACAGGCGCTGCTGACGCCAACCGTGATCTACGCGCGGGCTATCCGGCACATCCAGGCCCACTACCGGGTAAAGAACGTCGTGCATGGGATTGCGCACATCACGGGCGGTGGACTGGCCGAGAATCTTGGTCGCATCGTGCCCACATCGACCGATGTGGAAATCGCATCCGGCAGTTGGGACATACCGCCCATCTTTGGTTGGTTGCAGCGGCTGGGCGAAATCGCGGATGACGAGATGGAACGGGTCTTCAATCGGGGTATTGGGCTGGCGCTGGTGGTCAGCGCCTACTATGCCAATCAGGTCAGCGCGCTTCTGAAGGAGAGCGGTTTGGAGAGCTGGAACATCGGGCGCGTGGTCGCCGGAACCGGCCGAGTTGTCTATCGCTCGTCGCGCTGAGTGTCGCGTGAATGTGACGACCAAGGGTGGTCAAAATCGTGGCTGTGGCTTTTAGTCCTTGTCATTACCCACCCTTTTTCTTTGTTTAACCGTTAGCCAGAGAAGAATGCCGCTAAAATCGTACCACGCGTCGTTACGCACCGGCATTCTTCGGCGGCGTACGCGCGTACGCCGCCAGAAATCGCGGCAGCCACTTCCCACCGATCGCAGCTTGTCCCCGCGATTTCTTCTGGCTGACGGTTGAACCACGCTCGAGAGAGGTGGGTAATGACAAGGCTTCCAGTCGCGGGCTACTGGGGCGGGCTGCCTCAGCCACGCCCAGCGATCCCCATGTCGAACTTGACCAAGCGCTAGCGACGCGTGGCCGGCCGCGCCGTCCCACTTCCAAATGAACCGTTGGCCGTCGCCGTTTCCAGGTGATCCAGAAACGCGTTTTGCGTGAGCACGGTATTGCCAAAAGTGTAGGGTGGCCGATCGTTGGGAGGGAAAACGGCATAGAACGGAATGGCGTGAATCCTGTTCCCGAGCACTTCCAGCAGTCGCTCGGCCTCGGGATTGACTTCCGTCAGGTCGGCCACGAGGACGGCGATCTTATTCTCCGCCAGAAATTGCTTCGTCGCCTCGGTATAAATCGCCAACTTTTCGTTCAGCTTGCACGTCGTGCACCAGTCCGCCGTGAAATCGACAAGTACGGTTTTGCCACTCTGCCGATACGCATCAAGCGTCGCCTGGGAATATGCGGGATAGTCGCTGGAGGCCGTGGCGGCGGTGGCAGGCGAACTGAGGTACCGAAAACTGCCCATTCCCAGCAGCACGGCCAGGCCGATTGCCGTCACGTAGACGCGCACCTTCTTGCCCAATTCGGCCGTGATCGGCACCCGTCCGATCCACCAACAAGCGGCCCAGCTCGCGAACATCAGGGCCAGCGTCGGCAGGAAGTATTGCGTCTTGATGAAACTGAAAATCCAAACCACGGTCGCCAGCAGGACGAATCCCATCAGCTCCTTAAACGTCTCCATCCACGCGCCAGGACGGGGCAAACGATTGGCCAGGCCCGGCATGAGGCCGATCAGCAGATAAGGCGAGCCCATGCCCAGACCCATACAGGCAAAGGTGGCGAACGTCACGGGCGGGGCCTGCACGGACGCCCAACCCAACACCGGCATGATGAGCGGGCCGCTACAAGGGGTCGCCAGCAGGGTGGTCAGCACGCCCTTAAAAAAGGCGCCCGTCAGGCCTTCTCGTTCGGACAATTCAGCCGTTTTGCCACGGCCCACGAACCCAGGAATGGGAACTTCCCAGACGCCGAGGAAGCTGAGGGCGAAAACAAAGACGAGTACCGCCATCGCAATTCCAAATTCGGGCTTCTGGAACTGAGCCCCCCAGGCGAGTCCGGCGAAGGCGGCCAGGCCCGCGAGCACCATGAAGACCCCCATCAAGCCCGCCAGGAAACTTAAATTGAGCGCCAGGATGCGGCCCCGTGATTCGCCCGCTTGCTGGGAAAAGGACATCAGCTTCAAACCGATCACTGGTAGCACGCATGGCATCAGATTCAGAATCAGCCCGCCAAGGAAGGCCGCCGCCATAATGACACCGACGGGTGCCGATTCGAGCGATCCTCCGGCGAACGCCTGTCGCAACCATCCGCCCAGTCCGCGTGGCGGCGTCGTGCTGGAGGCAGCTGCCGTGGTCGCTTCCGCCGGCCCATTTGACGGCCGCGAAGCGGCGAGCGAGGGCGGCGCCGCGTCCGATACGCCGGCGGCATCCGACACGGTCCCCGCATACGTGCCCTGGAATGAGGTCGATTCCGCTTTCAGAAAGACGCAAGAGCCGCCCTCCTGGCAAATCTGTCCCAGCAGATGACCTTCCACGGCCAATTCATCCGGCCGGACTCCCGGCATGAGCCGGATCGGGGCGGACCAGACCACACGCCCCTCATGATACTCTTCGGGAACCGGGAACAGGTCCGCGGGCTCAATCGTGGGCAAGGGGTCGGCCTGGAACGGTCCGGAGACCGTAAACTTGCTGCTGGGTTGGATCACGATCTCCGTCCGCCGCGGCCCATTCGCGGGCTGCGTGATCGAATAGAGATGCCATCCAGGGTCGATATCCGCCGCGACCTGCAACACGCCCGTTTGGCCATCGTCATAAACGACAACGCGTGCGGATGTCTGCACACTTCCCGGGGTGCTGCTCGCGGTCGGCAGCCCCCCCAGGAGATCATCCAGGCCACTCAGTTGCGGGAGCGCGGAGCGCTCCGTGGTGCCGCCGGGAGTCGTCATTTCCTGGCCGTGTCCGGCGACAGCCAGGAACGCCAAGAGAGTCAGCAGCCAGGCAGCGGCGTTGCGCGTGTTCAATCGCATCAGGTGGTTTCTCAGGTGATAAAGACGGAATGGCAATTCTAGAGAGCCGAGGAATCGGCGGTCAACGTCGACACGACCCGTCGAACGGGACGCCGTTTTTCCGCGTGAGTTGCTCGACCTACGTGGTCGGAAAACCCTCCATGGCGAGTTCGACTCTGCTGGCAGTCTCCCCCGCCAGGCTCGGCCCTTGATATTCGGCTGACTGGTGTGACGGACTTCACCCGCCATCTCGACCGACGGCCCTGCCGGCTTGCGCCGCCGGGATGCGGGACTTTCCCTCCCTCTCATGATAGCAGGCGTGCTGCCATGCGGCGACGATTTCGTACGATCGCATGGGCCCACGAGCGACAAGTTCCAAGTTCGGGTTGCCGCCGCCGACGGCTTTCGCTATTTCTTCCCGCCGGGGACCGCCGACGGTCCCCCACCACACTCGACTGCCAGTTTTCCCTGCAACTTTTCCCTGAGACGACGGAGCATCGATGACCTTGTCGCGAGTTGGTGTGCGTCCCATCTCGATTCTCACCTTGCTTGCCACTTTCGTGGTCTTGAGCTTGGTGCCTAGCGCTCCCGCGCAGTTTGGGAATAGTGGATTTGGTGGAGGGCAGGGACAACCGCCTGCTGCCGGCGCTGCGGACAAGGCAAAGAAAAGACAGCGGACGCCCTATTATGGACCGGTGGAAGAGATTCCTGTGACACTGGTGGAGATCGAGGGTAACGAACGTATCCCTACCGCCAAAATCCTGTCCATGTTGATGACGCGTGAAAAGCGCGCCTATGATCCTGAAGCCGTACAGCAAGACGTGCGTAAACTCATGGCCTCGCGTTTATTTGAAGATGTCCGCATCTTCAAGCGCGAATACAACGGCGGAAAAGCCATCACGTTTCGGGTTGTCGAAAAGTCAGTCATGGAATACGTCCGTTACGTTGGCAACGAACGAATCAAGGACAAGGCCTTAAACAAAGAACTGGGATTGAAGGCGGGCGACCCGCTGGATCGCTTTGTTGTGGAAGAGTCACGTCGCCGCATGGAGCAGTTTTATCGCGATAAGGGCTACGTCGAGGCGCATGTCGAAATCATTGAGGGCACACAGCCCGGCGACAAGGGGGTCGTACTGCAGGTCCACGAAGGGGTGGTGCAGCGCGTCGCCCACGTTGAATTCGAAGGCAATACGATTGCCAGCGATGCACGTCTGAGAACGCAGATTGAGTCCACTCCTGGGATCATTGGCACGCTGGCTCGAGCCGACCTGGCCGGGATTACCACGTTTGGCCCCAAGGCCAATGCCGACACGATCGACCAGGACGTGGATCGCTTGACTTCCTACTACCGCAGCCTTGGTTACTTCAAGGCACGCATCGGACGAGAGGTGACTTACAATCACGATCGAACTTGGGCCAGAATCAAGTTCGTGATCGATGAAGGCCCACGCTACCGGGTCAATGACATACGTGTGGAAGGGAACACGCGGTTCCCCAACCAAGCACTGCTCGCGTTAATGGAAACGCGCAAGGGAGAATACTTCAACCTGGCCAGGTTACAACGCGATCTGGGCGAGTTGCGAGATCATTACGGCAGCCAAGGCTACATTTTTGCCGACATCAATGGAGAACCTCGCTTCCAGGAAACGCCAGGCGCGCTCGATCTGGTGTTCAAGATTGACGAGGGCCAGCAGTATCGAGTCGGCAAGATCATCGTCAATATCGATGGCGACAATCCACGCACTCGGCGCACGGTCGTACTAAATCGTCTGTCGATCCGCCCGGGCGACATCGTCGATATCCGCGAAATACGAAATAGCAAAAGACGTCTGCAGGCTTCCGAGTTGTTCCTGCATAATCCGGCTGCCGGGATCACTCCGGATATCGTCATCAAGCCTCCGGAAGAGTCGGATCTGCAGTACGCCGAGCGTCCTTCCGGTCCGCAGGAACCGACCATCCGTGGTCAGCAACCCACCACCGACTGCTATCGCCCTGTCTGGCCGACGGTGGACCTGGTCGTCCAAGATGGGCGGTCCGCGCATGCCCCCGTGGCCGCCAAGGAGCCTTCGCCGTGAGTGTTTGCTGGCAAGTACTTCTCATCGTGACTCGCTGGCTGCCTCGGCAACACGGCTTGGCAGCGGAGCGACCCACCGGGTCACTCCTGTGCCGGTTGGGCCTAAGTCTCGTCCTGTGTGGCGGATGTGCCACTCCCTGGCGACCCGCCCACTCGCCGACGGCCCTGCCGGCAGCGATGAACCAGCCACCGATGGTGACGCTTCCCCCCGGAACGCCCCCGCCCGGCACGGCTCCGGCGGCAGTCATCCGTCATCAGAGCTCGGTGAGCACGGCGGGTTATCTTGAAAACGAAGCCGTTGGGAACGAAGGAGATCATTGGCGTTATCCGATGGCCAGTTCAGGCCAAACGACGACCCCGGGAGCCGCCAATCCATCCGCCGTCCAACTGGCACAGTTCACCAATCCGGCCGTCCAGCAACAGGCCGACCAGTTGTGGGCTCCTTACGGAGGTATGCCGGCCCCGCCGAACGGTCCGACGACTCCGCCCGCGGGCACGCTGCCGCCGGGAACACTTCCGCCCGGCGGTTACGGATCCCCCCCGGAAACGCTGCCGCCCAACGTCGCGCCGCCCACGTACGCTCCGCCGGCCGAAGTCGTGCCCCCGGCGTGCGCCTGGCGCCATCTTCCAACAGGGGCCGGCGGGACGCGTCTTTCCCCAATATGCCGCGCCTTACGGACCCTTTTCTCCACCATCCGGAATCGTTCCGGAAGGGCCTCCCATCGGCAACGGCCCCCTGGGTGTACCGACTCCCATGACGGACATCATCGTCAATGTCCAGGAGGCCCAGACGGGCCGTTTCATGCTGGGAGCTGCCGTGAATTCCAATGCGGGATTGACGGGGCAAATCGTACTGGACGAACGTAATTTTGACTGGCGAGCCATCCCGGAAGGCGTTGATGACTTTGTGAATGGCAGTGCTTTTCGCGGTGCGGGGCAAGGGTTTCGTATCGAGGCGCTCCCTGGCAACCAGGTACAACGGTACATGTTGCAGTTCACCAACCCCTACGTCGCGAACACGCGAATTAGTTCCACGTTCAGCGGCTTTCTCTTCGATCGCCAGTATGTCGATTGGAATGAGCAGCGGCTGGGCGGTAATTTGGGCTTTGGCTATCGCATCACCCCCGACCTTTCCATCAGCGCGGGTGTCCGCGCCGAGCAGGTGAAAATCCTGGATCCGCGGGTGGTGGGCGTGCCGGAACTGGATGACGTGGTGGGAAAGGATAATGCGCTCTACAGCGGCCGCGTGTCATTGACCCAGGATACGCGAGATATCTCGTTCCAGCCGACGCAAGGATATTACCTCAACCTGAGCTTCGAACAAGTATTCGGCACGTATGACTACTCGCGGGGTGAAGTCGACTTTCGCCGCTACTTCCTCATGGCCGAACGCCCCGACGGGTCAGGGCGACATGTGCTTGGCTTTTCGACACGCTTGGGTATCAGCGGGTCGGATACGCCGATTTTCGAGAACTTCTTCGCCGGTGGTTACTCGACGCTCCGCGGATTCGACTTCCGGGCGGCGTCGCCACGTGACGGAGATGTGGTGGTCGGTGGCGAATTCCTGTATCTCAGTTCCGCCGAATACCTATTCCCGCTTACCGCGGATGACATGCTGAAGGGAGTTGCCTTCGTCGATTACGGAACGGTAGAACCCGACGTCAACATCGACTGGAATAACTATCGAGTTGCCGTGGGACTTGGATTGAGAATCTACGTGCCCGCAATGGGACCGGCACCGATCGCTCTCGACTTCGCGGTCCCCATCGCTCGCGCCGAGACCGACCGCATCCAGAACTTCAGCTTCTTCGTGGGCGTCAGTCGATAGAGCCGACAAACGAGTCGCTGAGACCTAGCGGTTTCACGGCGCGGTTGACTGGCGGGAGTTCGTGGCAGTGAACTCCTTGTCGCGAAACGATTGACGATCACCCATGCGGATGATGCAATCAGACGTGTTCTTCTTCCGTGTTGCCGTCTCCAACCGGCGCGTCTTCGGGCTCATGATGCGTGGCGACGGCGCTGGCCGCCGCTGCCGATCCCGTACCTAGCAGGTAAGCCAGGAAGGCGGAAAGCCCGTTCAAGATGACTTCCATGGAGGACCAGTCGAGCGATTGCGGCGCCGTATTGTTCGAGGCCACTTCGAGTTGGTCGGTCGTGAATGTCGGTTCGAGCTCCACCGTTTCCACCACCTCCTCGACCACTTCTTCCGTGTCCTCTTCGTCCGTCATTTCATCCAGATTGCGGCTGATGACGACCGGGGTCGTGGTCTCGGCCGCGTTCTTGAGGGCTGCCATCGACGTCGTGTAGGTGACACCGACGAGCGCCAGAATGGAAACAACCGCCGCCACCACACCCGTCAGAAAATTCCGTTCGCTTCCGCAGGCCAGTCGCACGCCGAGTCCGGCGCAGAGCCCGGCCAGCAAGACCGTCCACGGGGTGGGGGTCCCCAGCATGGGCTGTATAAACACGGCCGCGTATGCGCCGACGCCTCCACCGATCAGTCCACCGAGGAGCGCTTTAATAACGGGCATCGATGCATCCTTTCCCACAGAACGAGCAGTCAACGATTTAATTCAACATTGTTGGGTATACCTGAAGCGGCCGGATTTACAAGCCGGGAGACCGCCGTTCCGGCTGATTTCTCGGGGATTTTCCGGTTGGGTAGGCACCAACGGCCCCGAAATTGCAGTGGCGAGCCGGCCCATGCCTGTGCGCGGCACCATGCGGGGGCGAAGCCTCCGCCACGCGGCGGCCGCCAGGGGCTCAAGGGCGCAAGCCCCATAAGTAGTCTGTCAGGGCGAGCAGGAATGGCGTGACACCGACCGTCACGGCCGCCCAAGTGATGGCTGCGGGGGGGGGGACGATGGCGGATGCGGAGAGTCACCACCGTCAGTAGAAGTGTCAGCAATCCGGTCATTACGGCCACGAAGCGGAACGCCGAGACATAGAGCGAACCCGTATCGACCGTCGCATCAAAGGAGCGGGCGACCTGCACCAGCAGGGTGATCGCCAGAGCGCCCGTCGTGGTCAGACCGCACAGGAGCCAGGCGACCGTCATGGCCACCGCGGGCCGCGACTCATCCGCTTCCGACCACACAGGCCGCCGGGGCACGCGTTTCTTGTGACCTCGTTTCGCTCGCTGTTTCGACGGACGTTTTCGAGAGCGATTCACGTCGAGCCCCATCTTGAATTCCGCGGCACCGAAGGGCTGCCACATCGCGACGTTGGTTTGTAACGATTGGCACTATTGTACGCTGTCGAGCCGGCTTGCCAAAGCGGGACTGCCAAGCTCCGCGGTATGTTCCGGCGATGAAAGTTTGCTCCCCGGCCGACCGTGAACTAATTTTAACTGGCCATCCCCCGGGGTTGGGTCCCGACCCTTTTGCGTCTTGCGTTATTCCGCAAGGCACGGCGTCGGCTAAGGCATCAGCAATAACTCCCTAACAATGAAATGCCCACTGATGGCGAAAACCGCGAAAGAACAGTCAGAGCGTACCCAGCACTTTGACGCAGAGGGTTTCCGCAAGGTGCGTTCGGCGATCGAGACCCTGCAGGCGGAACGCCGCGATTATCAGTCATTCCTGTCGGAATCGCTTGACGGTCTCGAGGAAATGCGGAAAGAGATCGTTCGCCGTGAACAACAGCTGAGTGACTCGAGGCAGCAACTGGCTGCCAAACAGGGAGAAGTCGATCAGGCACTCTCCGAAATCGAGCGGCAGCAGGAGACGCAGGAGCAACAACGTCACGAGCTGGATGAGGTGACCAAGAACCTTGTCGAGTTGCGGCGCAACGTCGCTGCCTTGGAGCAGGAGCGAGACGACGCACTTGCGAAAATGGACGCTGCCGTCCAGGAACTGGAATCGGTGGCGGACGCCCTCGAATTGGTCCATTCCACCCAAGAAGAACTCGATCGGACCCGTGAGGAACTTCTGGCCACGAAAGAACGCTTAAGAGAGCAGGAATCCAATGAGTCGGCTGAGTTGCTCGACGCCCTGAAGCAGCAGAATGAATCGCTCGCCGCCGAGTTGCGGGAGAGTCGCCGAGACGTCGATCGGCTGAACGCGAAAATCGAGGACCAGAATCGTCAGTTGTCAAAGCATCGAGAGCGGATGGCCAAAGACATCAATGGCTTGCGGGCCGCCGTCAAGCAGCGCGCCCAGTCGCTGCGGGATCCGCAACCCACGTCAACCGTTGAAGAGGACGACTCGTGGGACGGCGACGAAGCGTGGCAGAATGAGGATTCGTGGACGGATCAGTCCTGGTCCGAAGAAGTCGAGGATGCTGACGCCGGCGACCCGCAGGCTCCCGAGGCGGCGGAAGCTGAGGCTCAGCAGGCCGAGGAGGAGTCGGATCAAACGGAATCCGATCCGGACAGCGAACACTGGAACGAACATGACTCAGAGGACTGGCAGGCTGACGAGCAAGCAGCGGAAGCGCCGGATGAAACCGAGGCTTCTGCCGATCCGGTGATTGGATCGGTGCTGGCGAAGTTCGCCGATTTGGAGAAGTCGACAAAAGAATTGGATTAGTCCGCAGGCAACTGTTTGCCGCGGTTCCGCTTGTGCCGCGTTTTTTTTGGGGAATCAGAGGATGGGTCGACGGCTCGCGAATATCAAGCTCGCATATATCTTCCTGGCCGGTGGCTTTGCGCTACTCGGATGGGGCGTCAAGAGCCAGGGTCCCTGGTGGGCGGTCGCAGGAGCCGTCACGCTGGGGACCGGCTGCTGGCTGATTCGTCGCCGGCGTCAGGCGGCAGCGAAGCCGGCCGATCCACCGACCGGCGCGAGCCAAGTCATCCCATCGGCTCCACCCGTAAAAGTCAACGAAAAGGTGCATCGCCTGCGTTCAACCTATGCGGCGGCCGGCACGGCCAAGTCGGATGCGGTTATCGAGGAACTCATTCGACAGGGTCGCTACGCGCTCCTGCTCCGCAACGAAGTATTGGGTAATCTCTCCACTGAGCAACGGCAGATGGTGGCAAGCATCCTGCAGGATGAAATGGCGTTCGTGCGCGGCGGCGATGTCCGCATGATGGTCAGCGATCCCAACGGGATGGCACGGGGAAGTGGCGAAGAGACGATTGTGGCAACGGATGATATCTACATGGAGCGTTTTGCGGTCACCAACGAAGACTACAAGCGGTTCGTCGATGATCGAGGCTACCAATCGGCCGAATATTGGATACCCGCCATTGTGGATGCCGTGTCCCAGTTTACCGATCGTACCGGACGCCTGGGTCCGCGATTCTGGCAGGATGGCCGCTACGCCGACGGCTGCGCGACTCATCCCGTCGTCGGCATCAACTATTACGAAGCCCAGGCCTACGCCCGCTGGGCCGGAAAGCGACTTCCCACAGATGCCGAATGGGTCCGCGCGGCGGCCGCGCCGGTCGCGGTTTCCGAAGAGCGGATCCAGCAACGAAAATATCCGTGGGGGGACGCGGTGGATGAGAGCCGCGCGAACCTCTGGTCAAGTGGACTGGAGCAGACGGTGTCCGTCGCTGCCTTCTCCGCCGGCGATAGCGTGCATGGGCTCCGTCAGATGGTGGGTAACGTCTGGGAGTGGACTTCCGACCGGTTTGGCTGCTGGTCACCCTGGGAAGCCTGGCGTGATTCCGATTGCGGCTATCGCTCGTTGCGAGGAGGCGCGTTTGATACCTATTTCGAAAGTCAGGCCTGTTGCCTGTTCCAAAGCGGCGATCATCCTCTCGCCCGCAAACATAACATCGGCCTTCGCTGCGTTGTGCCGGCTGCACTGGTCCCCGCCGAAATGGCGAGTCGCCCATCGCTCGTAACCGCCTAAAGGCATCCCCAGGAGTCTCCACTTGTGACCACATACAATGTTCAGCCGCTCGATTCGTTTCGGCTGGGAGCCTACCAGCTGCCCATTCCCTGTTATCTGTGCAACAGCAGTAATCTGTTCGATGCTCAGTGGTGCCGCAACTGCCGCGCGCCGATGGAAATGATGCGGGTGGCCGCCAGCGAGAAAACGCGGACCCGTCCGCAGATCATCCCTACGCTCGGGGCCAGCAATGTTGGCAAGACTGTCTACTTGGGCATGTTGCTCGACGTGCTCGCGCGACACCGCGAGGAACTTGACTTCACTACGTGCGATGCCGCCACGGTGGCCATGCAGCAGGAATCGATCTCGGTGCTGGCTCGCGGATGCTTTCCGCCGGCCACTTACCAGGAACCGGAGAGCTGGCACTGGGCCCACTGTCGCTTGAAGCGGCCCGTTTGCAAAACGGCGCTCGAAACATTTCTGCTCGACATGAGTGGTACGTCTCTAATGAATGAAATCGAACGCCACGGTCGCTACCCGGTCGTCAACGGTATGCTTGCCAAAGCGACCGGATTCCTGCTCCTCGTCGATGTTGATCGCTTGCACCGAGGCGATAAGGATGAAGAGTTCTTCGCGCTGAAAATTCTGGGACACGTTCAACAGATCTGGGAACGACAGCACAATGAGCAGCATGAATCGCAGAAGCTAAAGAAACGCAGTTTGCCGATGGCACTCGAATTCCCGCCCTTGGCGATCATTCAGATGAAGGCTGATATGTGCCCCGAGTGTTCGGACAACCCTCTCGATTACGCCAAGGGGCAAATGCCAAAACTATGGCAATACTGCCGCGATAATTTTCCCAACCATCATTTTTTTGCGTCCAGCGCCGTGGGTGCTTGTGCCATGATGCCTAGCGGGCGTGATGGCGTCGAAGCGGTCCCGCTGCGGGTCGAACCCCGGGGTATCCTCGAACCGTTTCGCTGGGTCTTCTCCCAACTGACCCCCGGTTAACGACCGCGATCGGGGCGAGGCAGTCCGCAGGGAGACAAACACCGTTCCCCGTGGCTGGGCATCCTGCCGCAGTCCGTGTGTGCCCACGTCCCCGCAGTTCGGTCGTGACGGAATCGGAACGAAGTGCGTCGCGGCCGGGACAGCCACGCAAATAAAAAACAGACCTGACGGACGAAGACTGGGAGGTTCGGGGTGACTGTGCGGTTTTGGCAGGAGACCGACGGGAGAAGACACAGACTTGGCGGACGTTGCCGGCAGTTGTTTCTCACGGAGCCACAGAGATCGCAGAGGGTGCCAATTCCGCCGGCAAGTTGCCAACCGGTCTCCGTGGCTCCGCGCTTCTGTGAGAAAACAAGCCAGCCTCCGTCGCGAAGCGAGGAAAGAACGGGAAAGACACAGTTCGCCAAGACACGATACAGTTCGCCAACGGTTCGCCAAGACACAGACCTTGAGCAACTGTTCGCCAAGACACCAATGGTTCGCCAAGACACAGACCTTGAGGGGCCAATGAGGGGCCAATGAGAGGGGCCAGAGACAGAGGGGCCAAGACACAGACCTGGCGGAGAGAATGGGTGGTTTGGGGTGTCTGTGCTTTGGGCTTCCAACTGGGTCAGCGCACAAAGGGGGTCAAGACACAGACCTTGAGGGGAGAGTATGGGTGGTTTGGGAAGTCTTGCTTTGGGCTTCCAACAACAAAGGGGGTCAAGACACAGACCTTGGGCGGAACACACGGGAGAAGACACAGACCTCGACAAGACGCAGACCGCGAAAAAAGGTTCGCCAAGACACAGACGTTGGGGGGAGAGTGTGGGTGGTTTGGGAAGACTTGCTTTGGGCGACCTACGAAGTCAGCGCCGATCCACGGTCGCGAGCAAGGTGGTGAGTCGGTCGTGAACGCCACTTGTCTCGCGTGTTGGCCGCAAGGCACGCCCGGAATCCTGTTGGGCGTGGGGGCAGTGCGTACTGCGAACGCAGATGACTGAAGAACTGTCGAGCGTCCGACGCGTTCGCACCGTCAGCCGTGACCAGCCACCGCGTGCCGTCGTGCGGCCAAGCGGTCATTGTGAAAGAGACTCCACAGCGATTGGAGCCAGTTGCTGGTTTCTACGTTCAGTCGCTCAAGTAGCGGCGCCGCGTTCGCTGGGATGGCGCCACGTTTCCCCTGACGCAACATTCGCCCCAACGTATCGAGTAGCGTCAGATATTGATCGAGTGTTGTGGGCAAGAATCCCTTGTTGGAAATGCGGGATGAGCGTGGTGGATTGTGCCTTGGCCCTGCCTCTGGGCCGTCCGCACCTGTCTGTAGCTGTTCCCCGTAGGCGTCGGCCCGTTCGTCGAGAAAAATCGGCGCCAGCCACGCGTCGGCCTCCTCCGACTCGGTGGGCAAACCTGCCGACGTGCCCAACTCGCGCCCAGCCCGCTGCCAGCGGGCACGAATGCGATCACAAGCGGACGTGTAGAACGACTCCTCCGGAGTATCTGCCATGCCAGCACGGATCCAATTCAAATCGACGTAGATGCTGCAGGCCAACACGTCCTCCCACGTCTCCAACCGCTCGCAGTCAAAACGCTTGGCAAAAAAGCGACCGTCCACGTCGTCTTCCCGGTTAGCTCGACGGGCGATCGGCTGACACGCGAGCCGCATCATCCAGGAAATATCCGACAACCGTTTGCGGAATTCGTCGGCCTGCTGCAAGTAAAGTCCGATTTCACACGGCTTGGGGTCGGGAATCGAACCATCCTCATTCTTGCGGGCTGGGCAAACATACCACCACCGCCGCGCCACCTCCTCGTCGGACCAGCTCCCCACGATGTCGGGCCGGTTTCTCAGAACAACATGTAAATGGTTATCGAGAATCGCATAGTCGAGAACCTCCACGGCCATGGAACCGGCCAACTCTTTGAGTCGGTCTCTTAGCCAGTTCTTTCGATAGCTATAGTCGATGCCTGTCAGGGTATCGAAGCCAAACAGATGCCGTCTTCGCACCAGCCGATTCCAGCAATGATAGACGCCAACCTCCTCCGGATCGAATACCTCAGATCGTGGCTTGGCTGGCACGGCACGGCCCCCCGTGGTCCGACTCGCAATGGGTACATGCGTATAGTACTGAATGTGCGTATACTCCACAACATCTGGCCAGGAAAAGTCCGAGAACTTTTGACAGGAATGAGAAAGACGATAGAAAGACACAGTGCGCCACGAAGCTTGGCAACAATAGAAAGTCACACTGCGCTACGAAGCTTGGGAAAGACAACAGAAGACAACAGAAAGACACAGATCTGGCGGACAAAGACTGGGAAGTTTGGGATGACTTTGCGGTTCTGGCAGCGGCCCCCCTGGCTTCCCTAGGCGACGAACTCAACCCATCTCCCGTTTGTGAAGTCTGCGTCTACGTATGTGTCTTTTTGTGAAGTCTGTGTCTACGTATGTGTCTTCTACGTATGTGACAACATCTACGTATGTGACATATGTGATTCTACGTATGTGATTGTTTGCGAGCCTTCAGGACACAGCACACAGACAGCTGGTCATTCTTGAGTGAGGGCTTCGTTTCTCTGCCTAATGGTTCGTTGACGAAGGTACCCGAACCACGCGAAACAACTGAACGTGACAATCCCCAAGATGATCAGCGGAAGTTCCCGCATTTTCCATTCGCCAACAATGAGTCGGTAGACTTCGCTGGCAGCCGCAGATCCGAACAAGAACATGGCACACGTCGATCCGACGGGAATACGACGACGGCGACCACGCACCGGATCATGCGAATCGCCGTGGAGTGGTGATTCGTACGGATTTCGTTCAATACCGCCCATGTACTCGCCTGAGGCTGTGCGTTGGCAAATGGAAGCTGAACTTCGCGTCGAATATCTGGCTCACCAACCACCGAGCCAGGTATCGTATTGCCATCTAACCGGCTCGGGATCGGCGTCATCGGTCGCCGCCAGCCCGGCGACTCTGGCTTTAGTTCATCCGTTTTTTTCTATCTCGGACGCTATTTGTCGTCGTCGTTTTCGGCTCGGATCGCCAAGCGAACAACAAAATAGATTGCGGCGAGGGCAGCCAAGCCAAATCCAACCATACCTAGCACCAGTAGTACTTCGAAAAGTCCAATTCCAAACATGGCGGTGCCTACGCTTATCTACATGATGCGAAGCTCAACTTGCGGAATTATAGCCGAATCATATTGTCTAGGGGCCAACGTCGCTACGAAATCGTCATGCGAGGCGTCGATACGCACTCTTGCTGAAAGTTCGTCGCGGTCGGGACAGCGACGCTACGACGAAACCCGACGAAGCGTGTCCCTGTTGGCGCGAATCTCTCCTTGCGGCGCCGGCCGAGTTGGCGACGCGGGCGGCGCGGGCTACGCGGGCGGGGCTGGCTCCAAATGGCGGGCTCCGAGTCACACCCCGGCCCTTACGGGCCGGGTTCGCTGTGGGAGTTAACGGACCAGGCCGGGGTGCGCATCGAGCGTCAGGTCGTCCACCAGGCCGGCTCGCCATCGCTCGATGGCAATCGCCCCCATCACGGCGTTGTCGGTGCAAAGAGACGGAGGAGCGATAACCAGATCGAGTCCCCGCTCCCGAGTCGTTGTCTCCAGCCGCTCCCGCAACCGCCGATTGGCCGCGACCCCCCCCCCCACACACAGCGTCCGCAGCCCGGTCAGTTCACAGGCCCGCAACGACTTGGCCACCAGGCAGTCGACGACCGCTTCTTGAAAACTCGCACACAGGTCGGACACCAGGGAGGGGTCCAAATCAGGCCGCTCCGGCAAGGCTTGACCTGGGGCGACCAACTTGTATCGCACAGCCGTCTTCAGCCCACTGAAACTGAATTGCAAACGGTCGGTCTCGTGCAGGAATGAGCGGGGAAAGGCAAAGGCTGCGGCGTTGCCTCCCTCGGCCGCCCGCGCCACCGCCGGGCCGCCTGGGAAGGGCAGCCCCAACATATTTGCCACCTTGTCAAATGCCTCGCCCGCCGCGTCATCGATCGTACCGCCCAGCAGTTCGAAATCGATGGCTGTGCGACAGGCGTATAGACTGGTGTGCCCACCGCTCACGACCAGTCCCACGCAGGGAAACACGTCGCGTTCGGCGGCCAGACGGCAGGCGTAGATATGCGCCTGCAGGTGATTGATGCCGATCAAGGGGAGCTGCAACGTCAGCGCCAGGGTCTTGGCGGCTACCACACCCACCAGCAACGAACCGGCCAGTCCAGGTTGATTGGCCACGGCGATGGCCGATAATTCGTCCAGCTGCGTGTGGGCCCGTTCCAGTGTCTCGTGGATGACCGGCAAGATCCGCTCGACATGCGCGCGTGCCGCGATTTCGGGCACCACGCCGTGAAAGCGTCGATGCAATTCGTCCTGACTGGCCACGACCGAACCGAGGACCGTCAGGTCGTCGGTCACGACGGCCGCCGCCGTTTCATCGCACGTCGATTCGATGATCAGGATGCGCATCGCGGATCGGCCGTGACCTCCGGAACTCGGCGGGAACGAGAATTCCAGCAAAAAAGAGACCTGACCCCTTTTCGGCTCCCTTTTCGGCTTAGCCGGCGGCGGCCGCCTTGCGGAGCGCCCCGGCCTCGGACGCGTCAATCATCGCATCGCCATTCGTGTCGATCTTGGGAAAAACGGCCCGCAAAGACTCGGGCGCCTCTTCCAGATGCACTTTGCCGTCTCCGTTTTTGTCGAACTGGGCCAGGATAGGCGGCAGCGCATCTTCCTTCGCGGCTGGATCATCCGCGTGTCGCGGAGCCGGATCGCCCGCCTTCATCTCCACCAGTGCGGCATCTCCCAGGATGTTCCGCAGGGCGGCGCGGATTTCGGCATTCGACAGCGCGTTGATCTTATCCTGGCGTTGCTGACGAAAATGCAGGGTGCGCCCTAATTCCAAACCGCTCGAGAGTTGCTCAAGCAGGAAACGCGCGTTCCCAAGTTGGCTGAGATACTTCAACTGGTAGCTGTTTTTCGCGTCTTGCAGTTCTTCTTCGGTCAGCCCGTCGGCGATCCACTGCTGCACTTCTTCGCGCAAGGCGGCGAGTGCCGCATCCGCATTCTGCGGCGCACAAATCGCCATGCCTGTGAGGGACCCGTTGTCATCCTGGGAGGAGGCGCGAAATCCGCCGCCGG
Organism: uncultured Planctomycetaceae bacterium; assembly: GCA_963700865.1. Taxonomy (GTDB): domain Bacteria; phylum Planctomycetota; class Planctomycetia; order Pirellulales; family Pirellulaceae; genus CAVOGJ01. The sequence goes on from CAVOZC010000007.1 coordinate 26,510, forward strand.
CTCCGTAAGACAATCCTCCCTTGTGCCGCAAACGGTTCATCAGCCGCGACTTCGAGCTTTGCCCCAACACATAGCTGGCCAGCACCATTGCCGGGTATTGGGGGTCTTCGTCATTCATCCTCACCGTAGTGCCGGTGGCGACAATTGCCATTTCCTTATCCGGCGTGTCGATCACGATCGGCTCGAACTGCTCAATCGGACGATGCGGCTTCGCGATCCGCACGTAGGGCACGGGCGACTTCCACGAGCCAAACACTCGCTCGATCGTCTCCGTGGCTTGCTCCGGGTCAAAGTCGCCGACGATCGCGACTTCCAGATAACTGGCTCCCAGCAATTGCTCATAGAGCGACTTCACTTGCTCCAGCGTGACGGCATTGACCCGTTCGAGTGACTCTTCCATGTCGGGAACATAGTGAATGCTGGTCGAGGGCCACGGGTTCATGACGCGAGCCAGCGCCAGCATGCCGAGGGCTTGCGGATCGGACTTGCTCTGCTCCAGACCGCTCTTAATCTGGTTGAGAATGATGTCGAATTCGGCCGGATCAAACGCCGGTTGTTCCATGATTTCGCCGAGCAGCTCAATAGCGGCGACAAAGTTCTTGCGGTCCGACTCGATCGAGCCGTTGATTTCACCCGGCGTGCCAAGCTGGCCGCCGCCACCGCTGACAGAAATTCGCGACTCGAGGCGATCGATCTCGTCGCGCAGTTCCTGGAAGTCATGCTGCTTGGTGCCGCGCATCAACATCGACGGCAGGATGGACAGAGCCGTGTCGTTACCCGTCAGTTTGGCCTCGTCGCCATAGAAGAACTTGAACTGCGCACTCACCGCGTCGCCGCGTGTCTGGATGGGCAGCAGAGCCAGCTTGATGCCCGAGGGGAGCGTTTTCCGCGTGATCCGGCTCTCGATGTAATCAACGTCCGGTTTGAGTTCCTCGCCCTCGGCCACCTCCTCGCGGCCGGCGTAGCCGCTCGTGATTTCACGCACGTCGGGCCGCGGTGGGACGGTTGTCCGCTGCGGCTCCTCGGTCGGTATGAAGATACCCGCCGTGCGGTTGGCTTCGACAAAGTACTTGGCCGCCACTTGCTTGACATCTTCCAGCGTCACCTTTTCGAAGCGATCGCGGGTTACGAAGAACATCCGCCAGTCGCCCAGCGCGATCGATTCGCTTAACCGCACCCCTAGTCGGGAGCTGTTGGTCATGGCGAGTTTGTATTCCTTCTTGCGGCGTGCGATGGCCCGATCGAGATCCGACTGGCTGAGGCCGGCCGTCCCCGTCGACTCGACCGTATCGACCATCGTGGCCAGCACGGTTTGCGGTTCCTGACCGGTTGCCACGGTCGCCGCAAACTGGACGACGCCCGGCTCGGCCCATGCGAAGGCCACGCCATTAACCTGGGTGGCAATGCCACTCGCGACCAGCCGCCGGTACAAGTACCCGCTCGGCTGGTTGGTGAGCATATCCTCGAGGAGCGCGATGGCCGGATACTCAGGATCCGAGCCAGCGGGAATGTGGTACGTCAGTCCGACCGTGGCCACGTCTCCCACGCGTTTCAGAATGACTTGCCGCGGGCCGTCCTGCGGGGGCTCTTCCGTATAGGTCGTTTCGAGCACCCGGGTCGGACGGGGGATTTTGCCGAAGTACTTTTCGATCAGTTCGAGGGCCCGCTCCGGTTCGAACTTGCCCGCCACCAGCAGGATGGCGTTGTCAGGCTGATAGTACTTGTGATAGAAGGCGCGCAGGTTGTCGACGGGCACACGCTCGATATCGGAGCGATTGCCAATCGTCGACTTGCCATAATTATGCCACAGGTAGGCGGCCGACAGCATGCGTTCGCCAAGTACGGAAGACGGGTTGTTCTCTCCCATCTCGAATTCGTTCCGCACGACGGTCATTTCCTTAGCCAACTCGTCGCCGCTGATATAGCTGTCGACCATGCGGTCGGCTTCCATCTGAATCGCGAATTCCAGATTCTCGTCACTTGCCGGCAGCGTTTCGTAGTAGTTGGTGCGATCCACCCAGGTCGTGCCATTAAAGTTGGCACCATGGTCTTCCAAGGCGCCCCAGATGTTGGGGTACTTGGGCGTGCCCTTGAAGACCATGTGTTCCAGCAAGTGGGCCATACCGGCTTCGCCACGCCCTTCATGACGCGAGCCCACCATGTAGGTGATGTTGGTCGTGATCGTCGGCTTCGAGGCGTCCGGAAACAGCAAGACCTTCAGGCCGTTGTCCAATCGATATTCCGTGATCCCCTCGACCTCGGTGACGGGCTGCGGAGTCGCGCCGATCGCCGTGAGGCGGCACAGACAGGTCAGCCCTGTGATGAGAAGCAGCGCACGATGGGGAGACGAAATCTGCATGTGGAATTCCTTGCTAAAAATCTTGAGTCATCACAGGGTCCGGCGAAGACTGCCGCCCCGTGCGGCAGGTTGTCGCGTCGGGCGTCGCGGGCCGATGGATTCGAGTGGCAATATCGCGGGAAAGAGGTTGGGGGGATATGAACGGTGGCGGCCGCCGAACGTCACTCAACAAGCCGTCCATTCGCTGTCGAGCCAATCCTGAATCGTACCGATTTGGCCGGCTTCTGTAAAACACCCATTTCCCGCCAGCTGAAAACCGGCCTATTTCCCTGCCTCAGCGCCCGCCAGCTCGACACAGATCAACCTTTCATCGTTCCGTACGTACATGCGGCGACCGGCGAAGGCGGGCATGCACCAGACGACATCGCGACCGAAGGCCACATTCGTGGGCTCTATCACCTTGGCCCGGTCGATCTCGTCGTAGCCGTCCCGTGTCAGTCGCGCGATGACCAATTCGCCGTTCTCGTTAAACATCCAGAAGCGGTCGCCCTGCTTCACAAGAAAGGCCGTCTCGCAACCGGCGGGACGCTTCGACACCGGGCTGGCTTCCCAGAGCCGCTTGCCGCTGGGCAATTCCACGGCGTACAACCAGCCACTCTGATCGAATCCGTAGAGCACGCCGTCCTCGAGAAAGGGTTGCACATTGACGGGCGACAGCCCCTTTTTGCGGGCGTCTTGCCAGACGACGTCGGCCTCCTGTCCGTCGTCGGAGAGTTGTAACAGCAGATTCTTATTCGAGTAGCCCGCGGCGTAAAGGTAGTTCTCGAAACGCACCGGCGACATGATGATCGAGCCATTCGTGGCCGCATATGGAACCGACCAGTACTCATCCCCATTGGCCGGGTTCACCGCGGCAACCCCGTCCGGTTTGAGCAGCACCAATTGCCGCGTGTCTCCGATCGTGAAGATGGTGGGGGGCGAGTAGCCCTGCTCCTTGGCGGTTTGGGCACGCCAGACTTCGTTTCCGGTCTTTCGGTCGAACGCCACGATGTGGCTGCCGGGGCCGCCCACGACACACAGTAGCCGGTCACCGTCGATCAGTGGGTGGCTCGCATAGCCCCACAGCGCCGAAGTCGTGTGGTATTCCGACTTGAGTTCCTTACTCCAGACGACCGTCCCTTGCTCGGCATCCAGACACCATAAATGACCCTCGGCACCCAGGGTATAAACCAGCCCGTCATGTACCGTCGGCGTGCAGCGGGGCCCCGCGGGGTAAGAGAGTCCATACGTGACCGGGTACTCATGCACCCATAGCGACTTGCCTGACTTCGCATCCAGGCAGTGGACGCGCTCAACGCCGGTGAACTCGGCACGTTGGAAATTTTCCACATGCACGTCGGCCGACGTTACATAGTCGGTCACCCACACGCGGTCGCCGACGACGGCGGGACCCGCATAGCCCCCCGCGACGGGTGCGGACCAGACGACCGTGGGCCCGTTGGCCGGGAACTTGTCGAGCAAGCCCTCTTCCCGCCAGACGTTATCCCGCTGCGGACCCATCCACTGGGGCCAGTCGTCAGCGCGGGCCGACGAGGCCAGCAGCAGCCCGAGGAGCGTGGCGTAGAGGCTGATTTTCGGCCTATTTGATCGACAGGGAGCAGCCAGAGGAGTCGTGAGCATCGGTGGCTTTCGAAAAATAAGAGATTCGCGGTAACATTCATGGGCGGAGCCCGCTTTCCACGGCAGGACATCATTTCCCCTCGCCCTTGTCCTCGCCCTTATGTTAGGCGGCACGCCCTTTTTGACACCCTTACCCAGCGATGAGGACAAGTCATGTTGGCACACAACGACCATTTCCAAAAGGCCGCCACGTTGCTGATCGCGGGCGTTCTCTGGACGGCTGGTTCGGCCATCGCCCAGTCGCCATGGAACCCGCCGAAGCCGCCCCGAGATTCGCTCTGGCCATGCTCCGCAAGCGGAACGGGACCGGCCGCGGCGGCTGACGGCCGCCGGAATTTGAGTCCCGTCGGATTTCACGGAGAGCCGCGAGGGAGATGGGGCCCCGGCCGCCGCTCGCCCCACAGGGCCGCCGGTACTCAGCACGGCCTTGCCCTCCTGGTACGTCGCGGCCCACACGGTCCAGTACCCCATCCCGACAACGGGCAGTCCACCGGCGGTGGCCACTCCGGCGTACGCCGTCACCCCTCGCTGCTGCCCGCCGCCCCTGGCTCCTCTGCCTCCACCCCGTTATGGCTTTGTGTTCGTGTTTCATCACCACAAGAAAAAGTAGCGAGGGCCCCATTTGCCGTGGCCGAATTCGCAAGAATTTGGTGCGCTGCCTTCGTTGTCGCCGAGTTCGCAAGAATTTGGCTCACCGACGGGCCGAAAAAGATCATTGCACCGTCAACGCCGCGAGTTAGATTGAGAGCAATCAACGTCGCGATTTTCCCCAGCAGGAGGAATGGCCATGGCCATGGACGTCGGACGCCCGAGCGGGTGGTTGGCGACACCGGTGACGGTCCCCGCGTACCTCACGTGGTTCTTCACCTCATGCCTGGTCGGCATGCTTCTGACCAGCATTGCCCACGGCTTCACGCTGTTCGACGCGGGTGGTTTCAATGGCTACACGTACCTGAAGTGGGGCGATCCCGCGGTGGGTACCGGGGCCACGGTATCGTACAGCTTTCTCCCGGTCGGCACGGCGGGTGCGGAGTATTGTGGTGATGCGTGCCCGGGGGTGAGTGCGGGCACGCTGCCGATCTGGGATCCTTTTTCTCAAACCTTTGTGGATACGCCGCTGGTTGATTTAGCCGGTTATGTTGAGCAAGCCCAAGAGGCCTGGGCCGCGGTGGCCGATCTCACGTTCAGCGGTCCGGTTTTCGACGCGGGTTTGCCCATCAACGATCCGGCGGCCCAGCCACCCGCCACGGGGCAGATGCGGTTGGGCGTGTTTGGCTTTGGGCCGAGTGCTGAGTTTGTGGCGGGCGTCGGCTATGCGCCTCCACCGAACGGCGGGAGCGGCGAGGGGGACATCCTCTTCAATGATGGCGTCTATTTTCAGATATCGCCGTGCGCCGAAGGAGAGCCGCTTGATTTGTTCCCACCGGGCGGTGGACCATTCATGAACGATTTTCCTGGCCTGCTACTCCACGAAATGGGGCATGCCTTGGGATTGGCGCATCCACTCGACTTGCCGCCGGGCGTCTGCTCGGTGATGTCGATTGATTTTGATTGTTACCGTCATGTCAATCGGGTTCCCGATGCGGATGATATCCGCGGCATCCGCACCCTGTACGGATTCAATCCCGATCTGAACGGGGACGGGATGGTGGATTGCGCGGATCTCGACCTGCTGTCCGCGGCGATTCGCCAGGGTTCGGCCGACGCCTTCTACGATCTTGATCTGGATGGCCTGGTGACGTCCAGCGATCGGACGGCGTGGCTGGCGGGTGCCGGCCGCCAGCTGCTTCCGGGTGGAGCCGCATTTCTGCCGGGGGACGCCAACCTGGATGGCTTTGTCGATACCTCGGACTTCAATCTATGGAACGCCAACAAATTTACGGTGGAGGGCTCCTGGTGCCGCGGCGATTTTGACGGCAACGGCGTGGTCGATACCAGCGACTTCAACGTCTGGAATGGCAACAAGTTTCGGGCCTCGATGGCGCTCGTGCCCGAACCGGATGGCCGCGGGTGTTCGTGGCTGATTGCCGCGTGGTGCTGGTGGCGGCGTGGCGTGCGGTGAGTCGTCCGATCCCTGAAGGCGAATCGTTGGCCAGCGGCCGTGCGGGGCCCTCAAGCTTCCAGCGGGGGGCGATCGCGAGTCGTCACCGTACATCGCCAGGCTGATGCGCACGAAAAAACCCGGCCCCTCTGCTGGGGCCGGGTTCGTTGGACTTAGCCGAAATTCTCAGCGTTACTTGCCACGACGACGCAGGCAACCCAGCAGGCTGAGCGCCGAGCCGACGAGCAGCAGGGACGAGGGCTCAGGAACGATCTGCATGGAAGCATTGTCGAAGTAGAGGTCGGACACACAACCCATAACCGCTCCGCAGCTCGACTTCAGCTGCAGCGTCACGCCACCGGACACGTCAGCGCCGGTCGTCGTATTGAACGTGTACGTCGTCCACTCGTTGGGGTCTGCAGCTGGGAACAGGGGACCGCCGCCCAGGATTTCACCTGTCGCCCCGCCTCCTGCGAATTCGGAAAAGAGCTCGACAAACGCGACGCCACCAGGGCCGACTGTGCCACGCAGGTCGAAGGAAACGGTGATCGGCTGGTTAGGCATGACGACGCCGACTCCACGGTTAGCGCTCTTGAGGAGGTTGTCGATGGCAGCGCCGTCAGGCGTGCTCGCATCAAGATTAGCCGACCACATGCCGCTGGCGGGATTATCGCTCGAAACCATTTGCGTTCCACCGTTCGGGAACTGCTGCCAACCCGTGAAATCGCCGGTTTCAAATCCACCGTTCTCGACCAGTTCAACGGCCTGTACGGCGCCGACACTTAACACCACGGACAGCGCCGCGGCCACACACTTCGAAAAAAGGCTCAACTTCATAAGACAGGACTCCAAAAGAAAGGGACATAAAAGTCGCAACCGCAGCCCTATGCCGCGGTCAAACTCATTCAGAAAATGCCTATGCAGAAAATCACGGCGTGACCCACGCCCGGCATTCCGGACGGAAAAATCGAGACGGGATGTGCAGAGTCCATCTCGCAGGCAATGCGCTACGCGTTACCGAATCCGTTTACAGACGATACCATGGACTAGATAAATTGGGAGGGGGCAATTTGGGGTTTTGTCAATAATTCTGAGAGGTAAATTCGCGTAAAAGGCCTTGGTTTTTTTTTACAGAAAACGTGCCGCAGCACTGCGGGGGAATCCCCCCCATCCAGGGGTACGGCAGCCCTTCAGGCGGGCGTGAGTCGTTTTTAGCCTTGGCTGGCATTTCGCTTCACCTGCATGGAAAGTTCATCCAGTTGTTTTTGATCGACGCGTCCCGGCGCCTCGGTCATCAAGTCGGCGGCCCGCTGCGTCTTGGGAAAGGCAATGCAGTCGCGGATGTTATCGCGACGGCCGAAGAGCATGACCCAGCGGTCGATGCCTAGCGCGATGCCGCCGTGAGGAGGCGCGCCATATTGGAGTGCGTCGAGCAGAAAGCCAAAACGCTCGCGGGCCGACTCGGGGGTCAGGCCGAGCAGCCCGAAGACCTTTTGCTGCACGGAAGAATCGTGAATTCGAATCGTGCCACCCCCGGCTTCCGATCCATTGATGATCAGATCATAGGCCACGGCTCGGGCGGCGCGGATCAGTATCGAGTAATGCCAGATCTTGCGGGCGGGGCGCGGTGAAGGGATGGTGCATCGCGGCCCAGCGGCCTTCTTCCTCGTCATAGTCGAACATGGGGAACTCGACGACCCACGAGAAGTGCATGTCTTGGGGGTTGTAAAGTTTCAGTTCCGCCGCCAGCCGCTTGCGGAGGGCATACAGGGCCTTACACGTGACTTCCCACTTATCGGCGACAAAGAGCAGCAAGTCGCCCGCTTCCGCGCCCATCCGCTGGGCGATCTCGACGAGGATTTCAGGCTCGAAGTTCTTGGCGATGGGGGAAGCCAACGTTCCGTCGGCTTCGACCTTGAACCAGGCGAGTCCTTTCGCGCCGAAGTCTTGTTTGACGAATTCCGTCAGCTCATCGATCAACCGCCGCGAGTACTTGTCCGCGGCCGCTTTGGCGTTGATCCCCCGGACGCGACCACCCGCGTTGGCCACCCCCTGAAAGACACGAAACTCGGTTTTGGCCGCGATGTCCGTACAGTCAATCAGCTCCATACCGTAGCGGAGATCCGGCGCGTCGTGGCCGAACCGCTCCATGGCTTCATCGTAGGTCATGCGGGGCAGCGGCAACGGGACGTCGATCCCCTTCAGTTCCTTGGCCATGAGCGCGACGAGCCCGTCGATGATCCCCATCACGTCATCTTGATCGACGAATGACATTTCCAAGTCAAGTTGAGTGAACTCGGGTTGACGATCGGCGCGGAGGTCTTCATCCCGAAAGCAGCGTGCGACTTGGACGTAGCGGTCATAGCCGGCGATCATCAAGATCTGTTTGTACAATTGTGGCGACTGGGGCAGGGCGTAGAACTGTCCCGGATGCACGCGACTGGGCACGAGATAGTCGCGCGCCCCCTCCGGCGTGCTGCGGCCAAGGATCGGCGTCTCGACATCCAGAAAACCATGCTGGTCGAAGTAATCGCGCATCATCTTGATGATCCGTCCGCGGAGCAGCAGGGTTTGCTGCATGGCTTCCCGGCGTAGGTCAAGGAAGCGGTACTTCAGCCGCAGGTCCTCTCCCGGCAGATCCTGCTGGGATGGCGAGAAGGGAGGCGTCAAGCACTTGTTGAGGACCTCGATCTGCTGGCAACGCACTTCGATTTCGCCGGTTTTGAGCTTGGTATTCTTGGTGCCTTCGGGGCGCGGGGCGACCTTGCCCGTCACCCGCACGACATCCTCGCCTCGCAGTTCCCGCGCCTGGCTTTGCAGCGGCCCGCCTCCTTCCGGAGAAAAAACCACCTGCGTCTTGCCGTAGCGATCGCGGAGGTCCATGAACAGGGCGCCACCATGGTCGCGGTAGCTGTCGACCCATCCGCAAAGTACGACTTGTTCCGATTCGTTCGCGGCCGTGAGCTCGCCGCAGGTATGGGTTCGTAGCACGGGAATTCCTCGACGTCCAATTTGGTGAGCTGGATGACTGGCAAAGCCCCGCATTCTAGGTCGTACCGCCAAGCTTCACCATGCCAGACCGGTGCGGAATCGTCCGGGCGCGACGAGCCTCGCGTCTTCGCCGTGCGGATGATCATGGCCGGCGTCGATCCGCAGTTTGTCGGATCGGGCTCGGTCACGACACCTGGTCCAGGATCGCCGCCGCCGTTTCCTCGGGTGGCGGATCGCCAGCCAGGTCGACAAAGCGGCACTCGCACAGACCGCGGAACCAGGTGCCCTGGCGTTTCGCGAAGCGGCGAGTTCGCAGCTTGACGCGCTCCTGAGCTGACATGAGGTCGCAGGCTCCGGACAGATATTCGATGCCTTCGCGGTAGCCGACCGCCTGGCTGGCGGTGCGGCTGAGCGCGCCGAACTTCCGCCGCAAGTGCCGAATCTCGTCAAGCAGTCCGATCTCAAACATGCGTTCGACGCGGCGTTCGATCCGTTCATGCAACGCCGACTTGTCCCATGACAGGGCAAAAACGCGACAGTCGTTGGCTGGCACGCCTTCCTCAAAATGCAGTTGCAGATGACTGAGCGGTTTCCCGGTGTGCTTGTAGACCTCCAGCGCCCGAATAATCCGTCGCACGTCGCCGGGCGGGAGCTTGTCCGCCGCCAGCGGATCGACTTGCCGCAATCGTTCATGCAGGACTCCGATGCCCAGCCGTTCTGCTTCCTCGCGAACGGATTTACGGAATTCCCAATCGGCCGGGGGACCTTCGTCCAGGCCGCGGAGGAGGGCCTTCAGATAGAGCGGTGTGCCTCCTACGAACAGCACCTGTTTGCCCCGGTCGTGAATTTCCGCAGCCACCCGATGGGCAGCCTGCAGGTAATTTGCCAGGCTGAATTCCTCGTCGGCATCGACAATATCGAGCAGATGGTGAGGCACCACGGCTTGCTCCGCGACGGATGGCTTGGCGGTCCCAATATCCATGTCCCGGTAAATCGACATGGAATCGAGAGAAATGATCTCGGCATTCAATCGTTCGGCGAGGGCCAGGCCGACCCGAGTTTTGCCGCTGGCCGTGGGGCCCGTGAGGAACCAACAATCCTGAATCGGTGCATACATGTCGTGATGGGTGGTGTCGCGGAGTGAACGGTGTCGCGGAGTGAATTTCTTGCGGCGGCCGCTGGAGGGAAAGCAGCAGCCTGGCAGGTCCGAGGCTGCCCTTTCCAGCGAGGACCGCGATTGTCGGCCGCCGATTCACGCCTTACGATGGGCCTCCTAGCGTACGATGCGGGCGGGGATCGATCCTCCTCGGTCCTGGGCAAATAACCGCACGTGATTCCCGTCACCACGCACCTCGATTCTCGCATGCCGGCCGCAGAGCGAATAGGGCCGATCAGCCATGACAAATGACTTGCCAATATTGGCGGAGCTGATGCGCGTCATCCAGGATCGCAAAGCGCATCCACCGGCCCGCTCTTACACGACCCGACTGTTCGCAGGTGGCGTCGCCAGCATTGGCGCCAAGTTGCTGGAGGAGTCTCAAGAGTTGATCGACGCGGCGAATGAGGTCCACGGCCCTGCGAGAGACGCCCACGTGGCGCATGAAGCGGCCGACCTGATCTACCACCTTCTCGTCATGTTGTCCCATTGTGATGTCGACTTGGCGACTGTCGAGTCGACGCTCGCGGCGCGGTTTGGTGTTTCGGGGCTGGACGAAAAGGCGAATCGTCGGCCTCGGCCTTCCTGAACCTCTCTCACCGCCGATCGGGACCACGTGCCGCGATTGGCAGGAAACATCCCACTTATGACCGAACGAAATTTGCGGCTGGGTGTCCCCAGCAAAGGGCGCTTGGCCGAGCAGGCGACCAGTTTGTTGCGGCAAGCCGGACTGAGTTTTCGGCGACCCGACCGAAGTCTCTTCGCCCGCGTCCGCGAGATTCCGGTCGATGTCACGTTTCTCCGCACGGATGATATCCCGGTGCTCTGCGGCGAGGGTGCCATTGATATGGGCATCACCGGCAGCGATCTCGTCCTCGAGTCCCAAGCCGATGTCCGCGAGCGGTTGGCGCTGGGCATCGGTCGCTGTCGCCTGGCGATTTGCGTGGCCGATGACAGCTCGATCGCGGCGGCCCGCGACCTGGACGGATGCCGCATCGCCACCACGTTTCCCCATGCCACCAGCGAATACCTGCGGACCCATCAAGCCACGGCCCGCCTGGTGCGGCTCTCGGGCTCCGTGGAGATCATGATCGCCCTGGGTGTCGCCGACGCCATCGTGGACCTCGTCGAGACGGGGAGCACGCTGGCGGCAAATCGGCTGCGTGTGCTGGACGAAATCGGCCAATTCGAAACGGTCTTGATCCAGAGTCCCGCCTGTGCCGATACGGGGCTTGCGGATCGTGTTGTGCGGCGGTTGGAAGGAGTCGTCATCGCTCGCAGTTATTCGCTGCTGGAATATAACGTCCCACGGGACAAGCTGGCGGCAGCCGAAGCGATCACGCCCGGCTTTGATTCTCCAACCATCAGCTCGCTGGAGGATCGCCGCTGGTGTGCCGTGAGGGTGATGGTCGAAAAAACGCAACTGATCGAAGTCATGGAGCGACTGGAGGCATTGGGAGCCAGTGCGATTCTGGAAACCGAGATCGCCAATTGTCGCCTGTGAAGTCTGGGGGCACGGAAATGCGTCCCCGAATTCGGCTTGTCCGTGGCAGTCTTGGCAAACTGCGTATTCAGTAGGGCCTTCGCAGCCGTAGCGATCGTATCTTTTTTCGCAGCGGTACCGGTCATCCGTCTTGATCTTCCTTCCTTGTTCCCCGTAAGCTGAGCGAGCCGATGAAGCATCTCTGACGTCCAATCTCCGAATGAAGACGGCACGGAGCCACTTGGGTGACCTTCGGGTGATCTGGTGAGTCTCGAATGTTGAAGCACGACTCGCAATGACGCGAGTCTTCGTGGGACGCTAACGCCAAGGAGCTGGGCGCATGACGCGAGACCATCGGACCCTCATCCCCGATAACTGGGACGCGGAGGTCTTCGAAAAGATTCGCAAGCAACAAAAGCCGATTCTGCCCACTTCCGGTGACCGGAAGGCGCGGCGAAGCGCTCGCGAAACGCCGGCCTCCCGCAAGATCAAGAAAGTTATCTCCAATCTGGGTGGCATGCACCGCCGTCGTCGCCGAAAAATCTACTAGCGGCGTATTGGCAACGATGCCTGTCCAAGCGTCTCATGGCAGCGACAGGTGGGCCGGCCTTTTCCATGGCGGATGATTTTCAACACCTGCGTCATAAGCCTCCTTTGCCGTTGGAAAGGCCTCGCGCGCTGGTGATCGCCGTGCCTGCTATGCAGAGTCAAGTCAACCTCGCGCGCATTGTTCGCACGGCGGGTTGCCTGGCGGTGGAACGAGTCATTGTGGGTGGCAAGGGGACCGTTGATCGCAAGATCGCACGTGATGCCATGGACCACGTGAGCGTCGAGGCACACCGCTCGCTCCCCCCCGTGCTCAAGCGACTCAAGGAACAAGGTTTTGCCATCGTCGGCCTGGAACAGACGACGAACTCAGTGACGATCTATGATTTCGGCTTTCCCCGCCAGACGGTACTCGTCGTGGGCCACGAACGCCATGGAATTACCGATGACATCCTTAGAGTCCTGGATCATGTTGTGGAAATTCCCATGCATGGTCTGCCCCACAGTCTGAATGCGGCGACCGCGACCGCCATGGCGATGTACGAATACTGTCGGCAGTTCCCCCGCGGCTGAACGCGTCGTCCCCGAAGTCGCCAGACTTTGTCAAGACCCACCTTTCCCGAGCGTCGTTTAACCGTCAGCCAGAAGAAATCGCGGGGAGAAACGCGGTCGGAGGGAAGTGGCTGCCGCGATTTCTGGCGGCGTACGCGCGTACGCCGCCGAAGCATGCCGGTGCGTGACAACGCGTGGTGCGATGTTCGCGGCATGCTTCTGTGGCTAACGGTTTAACATGGAAAAAGGTGGGTAACGACAAGGTCGCCCGACTTTGGACCGAGCGCCTGGTGACCGCTCGAAATGAGGGTTGCCCGTCGCCGAGCACGCCAGACATTGGCATGACCCACCTTTCCCGAGCGTCGTTTAACCGTCAGCCAGAAGAAATCGCGGGGAGAAACGCGATCGGAGGGAAGTGGCTGCCGCGATTTCTGGCGGCGTACGCGCGTACGCCGCCGAAGCATGCCGGTGCGTGACAACGCGTGGTGCGATGTTCGCGGCATGCTTCTGTGGCTAACGGTTTAACATGGAAAAAGGTGGGTAACGACAAGGTCGCCCGACTTTGGACACGAGCGCCTGGTGACCGCTCGAAATGAGGGTTGCCCGTAGCCGAGCACGCCAGACATTGGCATGACCCACCTTTCACGAGCGTCGTTTAACCGTCAGCCAGAAGAAATCGCGGGGAGAAACGCGATCGGAGGGAAGTGGCTGCCGCGATTTCTGGCGGCGTACGCGCGTACGCCGCCGAAGCATGCCGGTGCGTGACAACGCGTGGTGCGATGTTCGCGGCATGCTTCTGTGGCTAACGGTTTAACATGGAAAAAGGTGGGTAACGACAAGGTCGCCAGACTTTGGACCGAGCGTTGTGGAAGGACTGTGGCTGGAAGCCCCAGCCACGAAGACCGACGGATGGTTCCGACGACACGTGAGGAGCCAGTCCCCAGCGCCTCGCCTCCGTCGTTTCTTGTCGCCGATGGCCATGCTACAGTAGGTTCGCCGTGCACGTGGCTGGACGGCGTTCAAACCCCATCGGCCGATCAAGGATTCTGTGATGCGCCGCAGCCTGCCCTGCGTTTTGTTGTTCATGCTCTGCGAGGGGCTTCTCGGAACGAATTCGACGCCGGCCCAGGAGTCTCAATCGCCGCCGCGCTTTATCGCCACGCGCGAGTACCTGCAGGAGCACTTCACGAAGTACGAATACGCCCTTGAAATGCGGGACGGCGTCAAGCTGTTTACCGCGGTCTACGCGCCAAAGGATGACTCGAAAACCTATCCGATCTTGCTCACGCGCACGCCCTACGGCCTGAAACCCTATGGAGAGGACCGGTTTCCGGAACCTGCCGCCGGGCCCTTGATGTATTACGCCAACGAGCCCTTCATTTTTGTGTTTCAGGATGTTCGCGGCCGCAATGGTTCGGAAGGCACGTTTGAACATGTCCGACCTCATCGCCCCCGTAAACGGGGCAAGGAAATCGACGAGAGTACCGACACGTATGACACGATCGACTGGTTGGTCAAGCACCTGCCGCAGTGCAATGGACGTGTGGGAATGATCGGCACTTCCTATCCGGGCTTCTACGCGGCAGCGGGTATGATTGATGCCCATCCGGCACTCAAGTGTGTTTCGCCACAGGCACCGGTCAGCGACTGGTTCATCGGTGATGATTTTCGCCACAACGGCGCGTTTTACCTGGCACACGCCTTTCGCTTCCTGTCCTACTTTGGCCAGCGGTTGGAGCATCCTCTGCGTCAGAGTCCCACGGAATTCGATTTTCAGACGCCCGACGGCTACGAGTTCTATCTGAAATTTGGGCGGCTCGCCGACGCCCGGCAGAATCATCTGTCGACCGATATCGATTTCTGGCAGGAGATCATCGAGCACGATACGTACGACGAGTTTTGGAGGGCCCGTAATATCTTGCCGCACCTGCGGGCGATTCGACCGGCCGTCATGACGGTGGGTGGCTGGTACGACGCGGAGGATCTCTACGGTCCGCTGCATGTCTACCGGTCGGTCGAAGCACAGTCGCCCGCCGCCTTCAACATGCTTGTCATGGGGCCGTGGTACCACGGTGGGTGGCACCGTTCCGAGGGAGACCGCCTGGGAGACGTCGAGTTTCATCAAAAAACGTCGCAATATTATCGTGATCAGATCGAATTGCCGTTCCTCAGGCACTTTCTGCAGGACGGGCCGAACCCTCACTTGCCGGAGGCCTATCTGTTCGAGACGGGAGCCAACCAATGGCGGCGCTTCGATACCTGGCCGCCTAGCTCGGCGCAAACCAGGCGGCTCTATTTTCACCCCGACGGGCGGTTGAGCCTGGACGCGCCCCAGAGCGACTCGGCCGATTCCTTCGATCAGTACATCAGTGATCCGCACAAACCGGTTCCGTGTATCCCCAACATTGCGATCGGGATGACGAGGGAGCACATGGTGGATGACCAGCGTTTTGCTTCGTCCCGAACCGACGTCCTGGTGTATGCAAGCGATCCTCTGGAATCCGACATGACGCTGGCCGGAGAAATTCGACCGAGCCTGTTTGTCTCCACGTCGGGTACCGCGAGTGATTGGGTGGTGAAACTGATCGATGTCTATCCGGGTGATTTTCCCAATCCGGATCCGAATCCAAAGGGCCTGGAGATGGGTGGCTATCAACAGCTCGTCCGCGGCGAGGCGATGCGAGGTCGATTTCGCAACAGCTTCGAGCGTCCCGAACCGTTCGAGCCGGGGAAGGTGGCGAAAGTCGAGTATGTCATGCCCGATGTGTTGCACACCTTTCGCCGAGGTCACCGCATCATGGTCCACGTGCAGAGTTCCTGGTTCCCCCTGATTGATCGAAATCCGCAAACCTACGTCCGTATCCACGAGGCGCAGCCGGAGGACTATCAAAAGGCTACCCAGCGCGTCTATCGATCGGCGGCACTGCCGTCCCACGTGCAAATCCAAACCTGGCAGCCGGCGTCGCCAGAGTCGACACCATGAGCGGCTGTGACCCGGTCCCGCTTGCTGGCTGGATGATCCTGGCGGTGGGGATGATCATGGGGCACGGGATAGCATCCCGGGCGATGGCAGCGGAACGCCCTAATTTCCTGCTGATCGTGACCGACGACCAGGCTACCGATACCCTCCGGGCCTATGGGAATTCGGACTGCCATACCCCGCATATCGATCGCCTGGCCCGCGAAGGCATGGTCCTGCTTGACGCCCATCACATGGGGTCCTGGTCCGGCGCTGTCTGTTTGCCATCGCGGACGATGATCATGACCGGTCGGAGCCTGTGGCGGATTCCCGGCGCGCCAACCATGCCGTCTGCCGCAGGTGGGAACTCGTCGGTCCCCGCCGTGGTGCGGACGTGCCTGCCGGCACTGTTTCGCGAGGTGGGTTACGCCACCTTTCGTACGTGCAAACGCAGCAATACGTTTGCTCCCGCCAACGAGCGGTTTGCCGTCCGCTGGGAGGCCGACAAACGAGGCAGCACTGCCGAGTCGGGCAGCGCGTGGCATGCGGATCGGGCCCTCGATTTCCTCGCTGAACGCGCCAGCAGGAACGACCGGGCTCCGTTCCTGATGTTCCTGGGTTTTTCGCATCCCCACGATCCCCGGCATGGGCCGCCTGAGCTGATGGCGAAGTACGGGGCGGTCGAGGCTCTTTCGCCGCCCCCCTCGGCGAATCCCGCAGCACCCCCTTTGCCGACGAATTATCTGCCGCGGCACCCTTTTCCCCACGGACATCCCGGACTGCGCGATGAAACGCAAGTCGCCGGCGTCGGCACTGATCGCTCGGCGACCACCATCCGCAATGAGCTCGGTCGCGAATACGCCTGCATCGAAAATATCGACCGCCAGATCGGCCGTGTGCTGGACCGCCTGACAGCAACGGGGGAGTTGCAGCGAACGTTTGTCATCTTCACCGCCGACCATGGGATTGCCGTTGGCCGACATGGGTTGGTTGGCAAACAAAATCTGTACGAGCACACTTGGCGAGTGCCGCTGATCGTGCGTGGGCCCGGTATTCGAGCCGGTAGCGAGGCAGCAGGCTTCGTATATTTGCTCGACCTGCTGCCCACGCTGTGCGACCTGGCAGGCATGGAAATCCCGGCCGAACTTGAGGGGCGAAGCTTTCGTCCCGTCCTGGAAGGCAAGCAAACGCACCTGCGGGAGGTACTCTACGGCGTCTACTGCGGTGGGACGAAACCGGGTATCCGCAGCGTCAAGACCCCGGGTTGGAAGCTGATCAAATACGACGTGCTCGAAGGAGCCGTCCGCCAGACGCAGCTATTTCACTTGGCGGAGAATCCGCGGGAATTGCTAGAAGAGCACCAAGCCGCCGGCGTGATCGCGGCGACCCATCATGTGCCGGAGCGGCCGCAGGTGAACCTGGCCGACGATCCTCGCTATCGGGAAGAGCGTCAAGAACTGGAAGCGCTGCTGCTGGCCGAGCAGCAGCGGTGGGGCGATCCGTATCGTCTGTGGGATCAGCCTCCACAAGACGCGGCCCCCATCCTGCTGGAAGGCCCCTGACCGACCCCGCATGGCATGCGGCTGCGGGTGCATGCGCTCCCTCGGTCGCGGTTCGTGGTCGAATTGCAAAAGCACGCCGCTCGTGGTCTACTTTTCGATTCGATTCCCCGCTGTCACCCCATCACGAGCGAAACGACCCTCGCTTTTTCCACCGGTCCGCCAGGCGGAGGACGCCCGTCGCGGGACCGGGCTTGGCGGTTTGCCGTCGGATCAAGCGTGGCGCAGTTCGCGTGGAATTGTATCGAGAAGGCATGTTTCAAGAGGTTCCGAAAAACGTCAGCTTTCCGCAGCTGGAAACCGAGGTCTTGGAAGTCTGGAAAGATCGCAACATCTACCATCGGGCGCTGCAGCAGCGTGCCGGCAGCCCGCGATTTGTGTTCTATGAGGGTCCGCCGACGGCCAACGGGTTGCCGCACCCTGGCCACTGCCTGACGCGAGCGATGAAGGATCTTTTTCCTCGTTACAAAACGATGCGGGGCTACCTCTGCGAGCGGAAGGCGGGTTGGGATACTCATGGGTTGCCGGTGGAGGTCGAGGTCTGCAAGGAATTGGGTATCCATGCCAAGGAGGAAATCGAGGCCTTCGGCGTCGAGCCGTTCATCCAAAAATGCCAGAAGAGTGTCTGGCGCTACATGCGGGAATGGGAACGGCTGACGGAACGCTTGGGCTTCTGGGTGGATCTTGATCAAGCCTACGTGACCTACCACGAAAGCTACGTCGAAAGCGTGTGGTGGTCTCTGCAACAGCTCTTTGAACGCGGTTTGCTCTACCAGGGACACAAGATTGTCTGGTGGTGGGCTCAGGGCGGTACTGCCTTGAGCGCGGGGGAAGTAGGGCAAGGGTATCGCGAAGTCGCCGATCCGAGCGTTTACGTGCGTTTTCCGCTCGTCGATCGCCCGCGAACCTCGCTGCTCGTGTGGACCACGACGCCTTGGACGCTCCCCAGCAACCAGTTTGCCGCCGTGCATCCGCAACTGGAATACGCCCTCGTGGCCGACGAAGATTCCGGCGAACAGCTCATCCTGGCGGCGGCGCTGGTCGACTCGATTGCGGAAAAAGCGAAGTGCAAGTTGCAGGTAACCTCCACGATGCCGGGAAGCGAGTTGATCGGAGTCCGTTATCTACCCCCTTTCGACTTTTACTACGCAAGCAAGGGCGAACAGCAGGGCCGACTCGCCGATGGTTCGCGGCAGCACGTCGCCTGGCGAGTCGTGGCGGCCGATTTTGTGACCACCGATAGCGGCAGCGGCGTGGTGCATCAGGCGCCGGCATTCGGCGAAGTCGACTACGAGGTGCTGCTGGCGGAACAGACGCGATTTGCCCCCGGAGAAGGCCCCGAGCTGGTCTGTGCGGTGGGGCCGGACGGCAAATTCACCGACGAGGCAGGCGTCTATGCGGGTCGCTGGGTCAAGGACGCTGATCGGGATATTGCCCGCGAGCTGCGGCACCGCGAGTTGCTCTTCCACCAGGAACAATACCTGCACGAGTATCCGTTCTGCTGGCGGGCGGAGAACGACCCCCTGATTCAATACCCCCGCCGTAGCTGGTTCGTCCGCACGACCGATTTCAAAGACAAACTGTTGGCAAACAATCAGGCGATTCATTGGCTGCCGGAGCATATTCGCGATGGCCGCTTTGGCAATTTTCTCGAATCGAACGTCGACTGGGCCCTCTCCCGCGAACGTTACTGGGGAACGCCGCTGCCTATCTGGCAATGTGAGGCATCGGGATTTCAGGAAGCGATTCGGCAGCTACGATGAGCTGCGCGACAAGCCAGGCGCGGCGGGTTTTGAGGTCTGGGAACAAGCCAAGGCGGCTCACCCCGAGCTGCCGGACGATCTCCGCGTCCACAAACCCTACATCGATGCGGTGACCTACGATTCACCTCGAGTCCCCGGAGCTCGTATGCGGCGCGTGCCGGAGGTGATCGACTGCTGGTATGACAGTGGCGCCATGCCGTTCGCGCAATGGGGTTATCCGCACCAGAATGTCGAGTCCTTTCAGTCGCAGTTTCCCGCCGACTTCATCAGCGAAGCCATCGACCAGACCCGCGGCTGGTTCTACAGCCTGCTGGCGATCAGCACGCTCGTCTTTGACCCCGAATCGCCTGCCGCCGATGGCGTACCCCACGTGGCCCCACCCTTCCCGCACCCGTTTCGCAACTGCATCGTGCTCGGACTGATGTTGTCGGAATGGTATGAGAATCCCGAGGGGACGGTGTTTCTGACCGAAGAGGATGCGCGGGCGGCCGGTGGGAAGCATCACAAGCAGATCGTCGGCAAGATGTCCAAAAGCAAGCGCAACTACCGTGAGCCGCAGGAGATCTTCGATCGGTACGGCGCTGACGCGCTTCGCTGGTATTTCTTCGCCAACCAGGCCCCCTGGACGTCGATCCGCTACAGCGAACGGTCGATTAAGGAGAGCATCCCCGAGTTCCTGCTGAGATTGTGGAACGTCTACAGTTTCTTTGTGATCTATGCGAACATCGACGGCTTCCAGCCGGCCGACGAGTTGGCGGGTCAAGTGGGCGGATTGGAGTCCGCGCAGCTGGCCGCCGCGGCATCCTACCGTCCTGTGGCGGAACGGAGCGAACTGGACCGCTGGATCCTCAGCGAGCTGCAACGGACCACGGCCGAAGTGGTGACCCGGATGGACGATTATGACAACTACGGGGCGGCCGGGCGCTGAACGCGTTTGTGGACGGGCTTTCCAACTGGTTCGTCCGCCGCAGTCGCGAACGGTATTGGTCGGGCGACAAACGGTCGACCGAAAAACTGGATGCGTACTGGACGCTGTACGAATGCCTGCTCACGACCTCGAAGCTGATCGCCCCGTTTACGCCGTTCCTGGCCGAGACGATGTGGCGGAATCTGGCCGGCGTCTTTGGCGAACGAGCCATCGATTCCGTCCATCTGTGTGACTATCCGGAGGCTGACGATTCGGTCATTGACGAGACGTTGTCGAGCCGCATGCGATTGGCCCGCGAGATTTCTTCCCTGGGCCGAGCCGCGCGGATGAACGCACGACTGAAAGTGCGGCAGCCGCTGAAACACGTGGAGGTCGTGCTGGCGGACGACTCGCATCGGGCATGGCTCGAATCGCACGCGGCCTTGGTGGCCGAAGAGCTGAACGTGCTCGAAGTCCATTTCTCGCAACAGGCCGCGGACTACATCACCTATGAGGTAAAGCCGAATTTCAAGCTGCTCGGAAAACGCTTGGGCAAGGACATGCCCACGGTCAAAAAGCTGCTCGCCCAGGCGAATGGCGGGCGACTGCTGGAGCAGCTTGAGGCGGACGGCTGCCTGAGTTTGGAACTGGACAACGGGAACCGCGTCGAGTTGACGAGTGAGGACGTGGAAATCGAAATTCGCGCGAAAGAAGGTTGGGCGGCTGCCCAAGGTCGCGGCTGTGTGGTTGTGCTGTCGACCGATTTGACGCCTCCCCTCATTCGACGCGGCATGGCAAATGATCTGGTGCGGTTTATTCAGGAACGCCGCAAGGAGCTGGACCTTGCCTACACCGACCGAATTCACGTGGCCCTCGTCACCGAGGATCCGGATTTACGCACGGCCATCGCGGAAAATCAGGCTTTTATCCAAGGCGAGACGCTGACGGACGAATTTTCCGACAAGCCCCTGACTGGGTGTGAGCCCCAGCCGATTGAAATGGGGGGAGTCGCCGGGACGCTATTTGTGCGGAAGTGCGGCACTTAGGGGACCCAGGAGTCGCAGCGGATGCCGATCGAATTTTCCTGTGCCGGATGTGGCAGCCAGTTGCGAGTGCCCGACCATGCCGCGGGCAAGAAGGCCCAATGTCCCAGTTGTGACGGGCTGTCCGTGGTGCCGCATCCGGAGCTCACCGGGCAGGAGAAGAGATTCGGTGCGGCCACGCCCCCGGTTCCGGCGCCGGCGTTCGAGCAACCTCAGCCCATGAGCACGACCGATCCGCTGCAGGAAACGGTCTATCATCAACGGGACCCCGCCACGACGGACGGCAACCCTGCCGAGCGGCTGGCCCCGTCGGCACTCGCCCAGGCCAATCCCTTTGCTGCTCCCCTCTCCACGGCGATCCGTCCGCGGGAGAAGTTTCTTTTGGCCAGCCGTTGGCAACGGCTGGCCGGTCGTCTGCTCGATTGGGGCTTCACAATCACTGTCGGCGCGGTTGCCGTCGCCAGTCTGGCTCTGTTGATGCCGTCCGATTTCGACCAGACGCCCGCGGGCGAGGCGATCTTCGGTGGCCTGGCATTGATCTGTTGGCTTGTGATCCCCGCCGTGAATTGGTGGCTGATCTGGCAAAGTGGGCAGACGCTGGGCAAGAAAGTCGTGGGGACGCGGATCGTGCTCGAATCGAACGGCGCCGTCCCAGGTTTCATACAGGGTGTCGCTTTCCGCACCTGGTTGCCCGGTTTTCTGAGCATTGCGTTTTTCCCCATTTTTGGTTTCGTTGACGCGATCTTTATCGTGGGCGAGAAAGTCCAGTGTCTGCACGACTTGTTCGCGAGCACGCGGGTGGTGAGAACCCGTTAAACCCATGGCCATGACGAAACGCTTACGCATCGCCGTCCTGATCTCCGGAGCCGGCACGACGCTGAAGAATCTCATCGATCGCGTGGCGGCGGGCACGCTTGGTGCCGAAGTGCGATTGGTCGTCAGCAGCCATCCGCGCGCGGGAGGGTTGGATTTTGCCAGGGAAGCCGGCATTCCCGCGCTGGTGATCGAATCTCGCGAGTTTGCCGATACGGTCGGTTTCTCGCGGGCGATTTTCGCGGCTTGTCGTGACGCGGAAGCCGAGCTGGTGGTCATGGGCGGCTTTCTGAAGCACGTTCTGATCCCTGCCGAATTTGTTGGGCGGGTGATGAATATTCATCCCTCCCTGATTCCGGCATTTTGCGGACAGGGTTTTTATGGAGCACGCGTACATGCGGCGGTCGTGGAAGCGGGGGTGAAACTGAGCGGTTGCAGCGTGCATTTCGTGGATGATCAGTACGATCACGGTCCCTTGATCCTGCAACGAGCGGTGCCGGTGCATGAAGCGGATACGCCCGCATCGCTGGCGCGGCGTGTGTTCGCGGTCGAATGCGAAGCTTTGCCGGAGGCGATTGAGCTGTTCGCCGAGGGTAGGTTGCGGATAGAGGGACGGAGGTGCATCGTGGACGGCGCATGCGTGTAATCTGCGTCACATGACGGCCGCAGGCATGGGCCCAATTTCGCGAAGATCCCGTGAACCGGCATCCCTGAGTTGGCCTTTCATTGACATTCTCGATAGAAACCGAACAATACGAGGACAGCGACGATGGCGAAGCGAAGGGGAACTCGTCGGTCGTCCGGCAGCTGCGACTCTTGCGGCTCGCCGCCGGCTTACTACCGCCATCGTCCGATCGAAATTACCCCGTCCGTGTTCAAGGAGATTCGTATGAAGAAGGCGATTGGTTTGGTTGGCGCGTTTCTGACAGTGTGTTTGTTGAGCCCCGTGTTCGCTGATTGTGGCTCGTGCGGAGACGACGCGGCCAAAGTGGCCGGAACGGCGACCTGCACCGGGGACTGCCAGGGTGCGGATTGCGGTTGCCCATTCGCCAAGGCGATGGCGGCACTGCCGAAGATGACCTATTCCGTCGGCGACAAGTCGGCTTGCTGCGAGCACGCGGCGAAAGCCATGGCGGAAGCAGCCGGCACGCATATGCACTTTGTCGTGGATGAAACCGAGTACGACTCGAAAGACAAAGCCATGGTGGCCTTGGCCGATGTGACCGAAAAGTTCGTCAACGATTTTGCCACGCCCCACACCTGTTCCGTCTCCGGCACGACGACAGTTTGCGGTGCCAGCACCAAATGCGGTGAAAGCGCCGCCAAGATGGCCGAAGTCGCCAAGGAAGCGATGAACAAAGTCGCCATGAATTTCAAGGTGGGTGAAGAAACCTGCAGCTGTTCGGTCATGGCGGCCGAGTTGGCGAAGAAGTCGGGCGAGAAGACCGAGTATGTTGTCGGCGACGAGACGACTTGCTGCGCCATTGACGCGCGGATCAAGCTGGCTCAGGCCAAGTACCGAGCCGCGATTGAGGCGATCGCCAAGCTGCAGCAGGAGAGTGAGACCGCTGCCTCGACCAGCCAGTCGTAAGGTCACACGTTCGGGCTCAGGCAGTGAGCCTGGCGTGCTGAATCCACCGGACGCCTCGCGAACTTCGCGAGGCGTTTTTTTTTCGCCGTTGCGACTGGCCAGCCGTTTCCCCTGATCGGTTCGGCCTGGCATCGCGTCGTGACTGGGAACAATGACCATGGCCGGTGGCACCTGGACCACGACGATGCTGGTCAGCCACCAGCGGGGTGCAGGGCGGTCGCGGCATCTTGTGCCGTCATGGTCCAGGCAAAAACGCGATCGCGTGCGAGCCCCCGGGGTGCGCGGGGCACGCCTCCGGCCGCACACGATGATCCATGGCGCCTAGTGCTTCGTCAAATTTGAATCTCGGGGTTCGCTCACCGTGGCTGGGGCATCTGGCACTAGTCGTCTGCGGCCGGAAGCCACAGCCACGATTTTGACCAACCCCAATCTTGACACTTGACGCGGCACTAGGGGTGAAAATGCAGAAATAAAAGCAGTTTTTTGACATGCATCTCTTGGCGCTTGACGTCGAGGCCTTTGATCGGGCGGTCGCCGAGAGTGGTCTCATCCGTTCGTTTGAGAAATTTTGCCGCCAGGGCTCAGAAAATTGTTGAAGTGCCCGGCATCCTTGGTTATTTTGACCCTCTGTCGCTCGTGCACGAGAGTTCGTTCGTCCGCGGGTCATTAGCCCGGGACGACTCGATCGCCGTGGTCGTCAAAACTTTAGTGAAAGGTGAGAACCAATGCCCTTGAACCGACGTCTCTCCATGCTTTTCCCCTGCCGCCTCGCTGGCAGGTTTTACGGGTTTTCTTTGGCCATCGGCCTGGTGGCGGTTTGTCTTTCGGTGTCCTCCGTGACGGCCGTTGAGATTTTCTTTACCGGTGCTTCCGGTTCAGATTACGACACCGGCAGCAATTGGAGTTCGGGAGCGGTCCCTGCCAGTCCCGACGACGCGACGATCGGCGACGACGTCAATAATTCTTCGGCCGTGGCGAATCTCATGACCACTCCGGTGGCTCCCAATGATTTTCGTATTGGCAAGAATGGCGCGAGCGGCGAGTTGAATCACAGCGCCGGCACGCTGACGACGAATAATTGGGTGTTTATCGGTGTCGACAGCTCCGCGAATGGTGCGAGTTCGGGGACGTACAATCTCACAGGCACGGCCAGTTACGTGCAAGACACGACGGGCGAGCGCCGTTTTGAGATCGGCAGTCGTGGAGACCTGGCCAATCCGGCTCAAGGACTGGTGCATGTCGATACGACCGGTTCGATTACCACGAATAATACTTCGGTGGGTGGTGGTTCAACGGGTGCCATGGCCGGTCAAGGAGGAAGCGGACGCTTCGAACTTGTGAATGGCGTTCATAACGCGACAGGGTTTCTCAACATTGGCAATGGCTTTGACGGGTTGGATGGAGGCGCCGGCGTCTATGAGCAGACGGGTGGCGAGTTAAACGTGAACGGCGGGATCGCACCGTTTGGCGCACCGGGGTGGTTTTCCATTGCGAATGGTTCCCAGAGCACCGGCACGTACAACATCTCGGGTGGCTCGCTGAACCAGACCATTGATTTTCTCACCATTGGCGATAACGGCAACGGCACGATGAACGTCGACGGGACATCGGGAACGCCCGACGTCAACGTCGGTGCCGGCGGAATGATTGTCGGTCGCAATCCTGGATCGACAGGCATGCTGAGTGTTGTTAGCGACGGGGCCACGATTGACACGACAAATCTGATCGTCGGCCTTAAGGACAATCTCGAAGCAGGTGGAGTGGGCACGTTGAGTTTCACGTCCGCCTCAGGTGTCAGTCCGATTTTTGCGAGCCTGGATGTCATCTTGGGCGATGCCAATCTGATCGTCGATCTGGAAACGAATCCGGTACCCTTTGACGACGTCTTGCTGGTGGACGTCGGCGGTTCGTTGATGGGTGAATTTAACGGGCTCAGCGAAGGTGCGGCCGTGCCCGGAAGCGGTGGCCGGTTCATCACCTACGCCTATGGGGATGGCAACGATATTGCCTTGATCGTCCCGGAACCGTCCGCGGTGTTGATGCTGATCCTGGCTGCGGCAGGGGGCGTCTACTGGCGACGCCGTCGCTAGCCGCTCACGTGGAAATCATGGAACGTTCTTAAGCGACGGCGCGGCAAACGGCGCGCCGTCGCTTTGCTTGTCTGGGAGCCGAACCGCCGTCGCGATTCAAGACCTGAGTCGCGGAGGACTGGTGTCCTGTGCGGCTTCGTCCGCTCGGTGTCTTGCCACAACTGTCCGTGTGGTCGTTTTTGCATCGCCCGGCCGTCCTGCAGGCCACGCAAACGCATAGGCTGCCAGTCGTCAGTTCGACCCGCCCGCGGATCGGTACGGTTTCTGTTCCCGGTACAGATCCAGGCGTTGCTGAAACTGGGACGTCAACGCCTCGTCGTCAAGCTCGGTCACACCCTGCAAGGCGGCCGCTTGGACTTCGACTGCCTGCTCAAACTCTCCACACTCGGCCAAGGCGGCCGCCAACGAGTCCCGTAGCAGGGTCATGGTCCGCTCGGTGTCTCGCAGCGCGTCGCTGGCCAGTTGCCGCGCCTGAATGCCGTTTCGGACGGCATCGTCGGGATGGGTAGCCAACAGCCAGCTAAAGTCGTTCCTGGCTTGCGTCCAATCGGGCCGTAACCAAAGGGCTTCACGAAAATGCGCCGTTGCCTCTTTGGCCCGACCGACTTTCGCCAAGGCGAGCGCCATACCATAGTGTGCCTGTGGATGATCGGGCTGCATGCGGAGCACCCCTTCGAATTGACTGACGGCGATTGCCGGGCGTCCCAACTTTAGCATGAGATCGCCGAGTTCAAACTGCGCTTTTACATGTCCCGGATTGTGTCGCAGTGCCTCGGTAAATTGCGCGGCGGCTTCTCGCGACTTGCCTTGGCTGACCAGGACCCGCCCCAGATAGTAGTGCGCTTCCGTGTAGGCGGTGTTCAACTGCAACACTCTTTGGAACGCCGCGGTGGCGAGCGTCAAATCGCCTTGTCGAAAATAGGCACGCCCCAGGTTGTAGTGTGCGTCCGCATATTGGGGGGCAATCTGAAGCGCCATTTTCAGCTCGCCAATGGCCTCTTGCAAATCCCAGCTACCCAGGTAAGCCAGGCCCAGATTGTAGTGTGCATCCGCATGATTTTCGTCAAGTTCGATGGCCTTGCGGAAACTCTCGATCGCCGCAGGTAGCTTGCCGACACGTGTCATGACGACCCCATAGTCGTTGTGGGCTTCGGCGCTGGTGGGAAACAGGCGCACCGTATCAGCGTAGATCGAGGATGCCTCCATGATTTGATTGTTTTCCAGCAAGATGGAACCCAGGTCTTTTCGTAATTGAAGCGAGTCGGGTGCGTGTACCAGCGCCTTTCGCAAGACGTCCATCGCCGCCGGTTTTTGCCCCGCCTGGTAGAGCGCGATGGCCAATTGTCGCAGCGCGTCGGCATCGTCGGGACGATCATTGGCCACCCCTCGATATTGTTCAACCGCCTCGTCAAATCGACCGAGCTGAAGATAGAGCGACCCAAGATTCGCGCGGGCGGGATTCAGGCCAGGGTCCAATTGCAGGGCTTGCTGCAACGATTCTTCCGCTTCGGCGACTTGTCCCTCGGCTGCCTGCTGGATCGCACGTTGCCATGCGTCGTATCCTTTCGACGCGGCGAATCGCGACGTTTCCCCAGCCGTCGGTGAGGCCTCCTGGGCGTAACAGAAACTCACCGCGATCATCCACGAGAAAAAAACGACAAGTCGCATAGTCTGCCTGTTTGTGTTAGTCATAATAAATAGCTGGACGTGAGGTTCCTTCTTCCAACGATGTTACCTTACTGATTTTCGTTGCCTCTGTCAGTGGAAGTCGCGTTCCTCCACCGGCATGGCGAAGTCAGGAATCTGCAAAACTCGAAGGGCCTGACAGCCCGGATTGACGGCAGGCGAAGGCCCGCCCGCGGGAACGAAGGACGTGCTCGGCGGCTTCGGCCGCCTCGACTGCCGCAACCAAAATGGGAATGAAGTGGGTACAAAGCTGAGAAAATGTTGTTATGTGACATGCCTGGCGGGACTGGTCGTCGCTGCCGGCGGCTGTCGTAGCCAGCATGAAATTCCGAGCAATCAAAGGCCAGCGGAGACGCACGATCTCCGCGCGAGCTCCCCTGGTACCCCGTCACGTGACCTGCTCGTGGAAGTGACGGCAGACGTCGGTTTGCCGGACCAGGAAGCTGCCTGGCCGGACGGATTTTACCTGACGCCGGAAATTACGCCCGGAGGGGTGGCATTGTTTGACTATGACCAGGATGGTGATTTGGACATTTACCAAATCTGCCATTGTCGGCCGCTCCCCATGCCAGCCGCTTTTCGCGAATCCGCGCCGAATCGGCTGTTTCGTCAGAATGCGGATGGTCGGTTTGAGGAAATCCCGAACGCTGCCGGATTGGACGATCCGGGCTACGGTCACGGAGCCGCGATCGGGGATGTCGACAATGATGGCGATCTGGATGTCTATGTGACCAACTTCGGACCCGATGCGTTCTATCTGAACCAGGGCGATGGGACCTTTGTCAATCGAACCGAAGCCGCCGGGTTCCGAGGCAGCCAATGGAGCTCGGCTGCGGCGTTTTTTGACTACGATCGCGACGGCGATCTGGACTTGATGGTTGTTCATTTTGCGACCTTTGACGCGACGCGGAAATGTGGCGGGGCCGCGGACGTCGATTATTGTGGGCCACATCTGTTCCCTGGACTACGAGATCAGTTATTTCGCAATAACGGGGATGGGACGTTTTCCGATGTAAGCACGGAAGCTGGTATCACGGTGGCGGGGCGCGGCTGGGGCGTGCTGGCCACCGACCTGACCGGCGACGGCTGGCCCGACATTTATGTTTGCAATGATGAAGAGCCAAATCAGCTGTGGGTCAACAACGGTGACGGGACATTTTTGGATGAAGCTGTTTTTCGTGGCGTTGCTTTCAATGGGTTTGGCCGGCCCGAGGCAAGCATGGGGGTCACCTTGGGCGATGTGGATGGCGATCAGACATTGGATTTGTTTATGACGCATGTGACGAGCGAAACCAATACGCTCTACACGCTTGAGGCCGACGACCTATACAACGATCGTTCGTCGAAATGCGGAACGGCGGCCGTCGATTTGCCGTTCACGGGTTGGGGTTGTGGTTTTGCCGACCTTGACAACGATGGCGACTTGGATTTGGCGGTTGCCAATGGGCGTGTCGCCGTGGGCGCGGTCGATCCGTTGTCGAAGCACGGAAGATTTTGGGACCGCTACGCGGAACAGAACCTCCTCTTTCTGAACGACAGCCATGGACACTTTACGAACGCGAGCGAGAAAGCGGGAACGTTTGCTTCGCGTCCGGAAATCACGCGTGGACTGGCGTTTGGCGATCTCGACAACGACGGGGATGTCGATCTCGTAACGAACGATCTCGCGAATCGGCTCCGCATCTTCCGCAACAACACAATCGGTGCAGGCGGCTCTCCCCACCACTGGCTAGAGGTCCTAGCCATGCATGGAAACCGCGTCGATATCGGCGCATTGATCCAGTTGAAGACGCCGGATCGCTCGCTGGTGCGGCCGGTATTGAGGTCGTACAGCTACCTCGCCAGCAACGATCCCAGAGTTCATTTTGGATTGGGGAAGGCTACGCACGTCGAACGAATTGACGTGCGTTGGAGCGACGGGCGCAAGGAACGATTTCAGATCGACGGCGTTGATCGTCAAATCGTGCTTCACAAGGGGGACGGTGATGCCATCGACCCATAGGCCGGCGCCGCCGATCTTGGTGCGAAAATCACGTTTCCCTGCAGGGCATGCAGAATCAGCCCATCCGAAGCCACGCGCCTCGCGGTTCCCGCGAGGCGTTTGTCGCTGATGGATTTCATCCTGATTACCAAATAATGAAGACGCGACCGAGGTCTGTGCAATGACCGGCTGTTGCGTTATGTTTGCTGGGACCAAGTTGGCACCGACGGCGGTCGTTGTCAGCGTCCGCGCGATGAAATTCGGCTCGGCACACGACCGACGGTTGCGAGGTCGAAAGGGCTGCGGTGAATACGGTTTGAATGGATCGGTCGAGGCAGGCGGCGATTCAGCCAGAACGCCGCTGACTGCCGAAGGCAACGTGACTTTTTTCAGCTGCCGCTCATGAATCGAACATTGCACAGATCCGCTGCCTGCCTGTTGGTGATCGGCTATCTGGTCGTCGGGCTGTGCGGGGATTCTCTGCAGGAGGTCGTCTCGGCTTGGCAGCGTTCGTTGCTTCGCGCTCAAGAATCGCAGTCCGTTTACGTCGTAGCGCACGCTCACGCCCATGGGCCAGGCTATCACTATCACACGCACCACTACCTGGTTCCTCGTGCGGAAGCACTCGAGCGACGGTCGGCGGCGACGAGCAATCGGCACCCAGACGGGAATCCATCGGTGGCCGGCCAATTCGGCGTCCATCTGCCCCATGCTTGCCCGCTGCTGCAACTGGTGGCGACGCTGAAACTGAGCCTCGGCGACATCGGCGTGGCCATTCTGCCAGCCGATTTACATCAGGCAGCTCTCCCGGAAGCGTTTCGTGTCCTTCCGGCCGCGAGCCCTTGCGGCCAATTACCGCGAGGTCCCCCGGCCGTCGCCACGCTGGCAGCTTGACGGCATTGGGATCCGTGAATTTTCTCGCCAGGCGGTGCGTCGATCGATGCGCGGCTGGGAGCGGGATTGTCATCGTCGCGGTATGACGCGCGGCTCGGGGGGGTGTGATATGACAAACGTTCAACGCAGGGGTTTTACCCTGGTTGAATTGCTGGTAGTCATCGCGATCGTGGGCGTGTTGCTCGCGATTCTGCTGCCAGCGGTTCAGGCGGCACGGGCCGCGACGCGACGGACACAATGTGCCAGCAATATGCGGCAGATGGGGCTGGCCATCCATCAGTATGCCGACACGCATCGTGGCCGGTTCCCACTGCTCGCGTATCACAACGCTTCCGCGCTCAACAATCCGGAGGAGGAGAAGTCGTGGATTTCCACGATTGCTCCCTTCATGGAAAACGTAGCGGAACTTCGCTTATGTCCGGAGGATCGGTTGCGTTCGCAGGGACTGTTGGACACCGCGACAAGTTATGCGATGAACGGGTACTTGCGAGAAGCTGATGACATCGACACGACCGGGTTGCCACCTGCCGTGATTGCCCAGGTAAAGTCCAACGAGGCAGGCCTTGTCGACAAGTTGTATGACTTGAAGGCGACACACGATACGATCGTGATGTTTGAGGGTATCGCGACGCAACTTCGGTTGCATTACGACCACGCGCACTCTTATGAGTGGTTCACTGAGCAGAATTTGGCCAACAACGAACCTCCGGTGCTGGCTGTGCTGAAAGCAGTGACGAAGGAAGTCGCGATTGATCGACACGGTGGCGATCAGGCGAACTATTTATACGCCGACGGTCATGTTGCCCCCATTCCTGCCGAGCAGATTGCGGAGTGGTGCGAGGGAGGCTTTAACTTCGCCCGGCCACCGCGTTAGGGAATGTCCCGATATGGCTCGATCCAATCCCACACGTTTTCAATACACCATCATTCAAACGAATAATGAGGAAGTCATGAATCGATCGATGAATTTACGCAGTCCAGGTTTCGCTGCTTTGCTATCGCTCAGCAGCATCTTGGCGACGCCGTTGGCTTTCGGACACGGCGGCGGCGGAGACATTGCACTCTACAATAATAATGGACAGGTCGCTGTCGGCTTTGCCGTGCTTGATGATGACGATATTAACCATGTCTTTTTCGATCCCTTCGACGTGGTACACCAGTCGATCCTCATTCCCCAACCGCCAGTTCCAGGGCTGCCATCTGTCGGCTCCAGCGAGCCCGGCTTTGACGCCGATGAACATGAATTGCTCCCCAACGCCGCGGTGTCGGTC
The DNA here is from genome assembly GCA_963700865.1 of uncultured Planctomycetaceae bacterium. GTDB lineage: Bacteria > Planctomycetota > Planctomycetia > Pirellulales > Pirellulaceae > CAVOGJ01. Next base: position 57,815 of record CAVOZC010000007.1, read on the forward strand.
GCATTGCTGACGACCGGTGAATTGTTTGAATCATCACTCTCCTACTGGGATGGAACTGGACCGGTCTCATTCGTGCCAGCTGTGGATGTGACCGCTGGCTACACACCACTCGCGTCGTCGGATAGTTCAGGTGGTTTTCATGACCATCCCATCTTTGGGCTGAACGCTGCCGGATTGGTGCCGGACGGAGTGTACGTCGCGGAGATGAAGGTGAGTGTGGATGGCATGCTGACCTCCGATCCCTACTATCTGGTCGCGCTGGTGGATCAAGTGATTCTCTCGGACCCGAACCCAGAAGATGCCGCCGAAGCGTTGGGAGCGCTTGTCCGCGCCTATCAGGCCGATCCGATCGGCAACCCGCGACCGACGTACGGCGGCAAGGACTTTACGTTCTATGCGGATGCCGTGAGCGTCGTGCCCGAGCCGGCGGGCGTCCTCCTGATGCTGCTGGCGGGCCTTCCGCTACTCTTGTCACGACGAGCATAGGCTTTTTTCAAACGCAAGCAGCCCGGGCGACGGGACGCGGTTCGACCCGCGTCTCGTCCGTCCATCTTTTCACCGAGGAGTTTTTCCCATGAGCAGCGCCGAAATCCCCGTCGACGACCTGGTATGTTCCCGGCTTGTCTGTCGTTCAGTCGCCGCCATCTTGATGGTCGCCGCGTTCCCGATCGCTCGCGTGTTTGCTGATGCGGACGCGCTCGTCGTACAAGCCTTGGACGGCCAGCTAGTCACCGGCCGTATTTCCGACGATCTTGCCCTCACAGAGATTCCGAGTCGAGTTTTTCCTTCTCAGTTTCCCAGCACCAACGCCTGGAACAATCCGGGCTTTCATTCCCTTGGTACGGCACCAGCCGGGACCGCGGTACTCCCGGAAAATGGTGATCTGCGTTGGGACTTTGTGCCCATGACGATCGGCGACACGACCTCCAATTTGTTTTTTTGGGACGGTCAAGGTGAGACGGCCGAGGACGTCGACTTCTCGCTTCCGCCATCGTCGACCTATTCACTCGCCTTGTTCGGCCGCAACAATGAGACGGCGGCCGCCGATGGGACGCCGTTATTCATTCCTGGCAAGACGATCGGCCTGATCGGTTCGGGAACCGGGCTTCGTTTGCACGCGCATCGTTTCTTCTTTCTGGATGACAACGACGGCCTGGCGGGGACGCTGCCGCAGGAGGGTATCTACCTGATCGCCATGCAACTGCGGATGGAGGGCTATGCGACTTCCGACCCGTTCTTTCTGGTGTGGGGTACGCTGGGCATCCCCCAGTCGGCCATCGAAGCGGCTGCCGTACCATGGGTGACACAAAGGCTCGAGACGTTGGCCACACCGATGGGAGACTTCGATGGTGATGGCCATTGGGATTGTCGTGATCTGGACGAACTGACGGAGGCGATCGTATCTGGCGCGACGGATCCTCGTTTTGATCTGGATGGCGACGGCCTCCTCACGACGGCGGATGTCACGGACTCGTCGCGAGGTTGGCTGGCTGTGGGTGGCGGTCAGACTGTGGCCGTGACCGGAGGTAGCGCTTTTCTGATGGGGGATGCCAACCTCGACGGGACGGTGGACGTCTCTGACTTTAACGTGTGGAACGGCAATCGATTGAACCAGACGAGTGCCTGGTGTCGCGGGGATTTCAACATAGACGGTTCGGTGGATGTGTCCGATTTCAACGTCTGGAACCAGAATAAATTCAGTCAATCCTCGCCCGCGCAGGCTGTTCCCGAGCCGGCAGGAGGGTGGCTGATGGTTCTCGGCGTCTTCTCATCGGGCGGCTTGAGTTCGGCTCGCCGTCGGCGGCCAAGGCCCTAACCGGCGAAATTGCCACCAGATCGTTCATCGGATCGGGTGCGGGACACAGGGTCCCTACCTGCCGGACGCGCGGCGGCAAGCGGCGAGATTTGGGGGCGGCAAGACGCCTCGCCACGAATGCGTGGTCCATTCGAATCCCAAGATTGCCTACTTGGAGTCCATCGAGCACAATAGAACCGAGGGCGAGTGCGCAGCGAGTGACCTGCGGGATGCGATCCAGTCACTCTGGTCTGGCGAACCACCCGTGCTGAATGCTGAAGACAACACTCCCTTGCGACCGATCGGTCCATTGGAAGTGACTCGACGCCGAGTTCAGGCGTCAGTTGCGCAGCCAGGAATGATGGTATGTGGCGTGCTATGTCGCAGAGAGGCTCAAGCGTGTTCCTTCAACTCCGCCCCACGTCCCTCGCAAAGCTGTTGGTTCCGCTGGCGGTGCTGTTACTGTCAGGGTGTGCGAACGAATCTCCGGGTCCATTTGCCGAATCGTTTGAAGTAAAGGCTGAGGACGACGAGGGGATCGTGTCGTTGATTACGGTTGACGCCGAGGGGCTCGACGAGCTCGTGCAGGGTTCGCCGGGACAAGTCGTGCTGGTTGATTTCTGGGCGACGTGGTGCGGTCCCTGCTTGCGACAATTTCCACATACGGTGGAACTGCATCGATTTTACCGTGACGACAACCTGCGCGTGGTATCGGTCAGTATGGACGATGAAGCGGATCGGGAAGCCGTCCTCGAATTCTTGCGTATCAGCCATGCTGAATTCGACAACCTGCTCAGCTCGGCGGGCGCCTCGTCCGAATCGTTTGAGCAATTCGGCATCGACGACGGAGGCATCCCTTTTTATCGGCTCTATGATAAATGGGGCCAGCAGCGTTACGAGTTCGCCGGTCCGGCTCTGGATTTGCAGACGCGAATCGATGAGTTGCTGGCAGAACAGCAGCCGGTCGTGGTTCCCGAGTCGGGCCCGCCGGCGCGCCCAGAAGCCAGCCTCTTGCGGCCAGCAGATACGAAAAGAACCGATCCGCGGCCTTATGAAAGCTTGCTGTACGAGCCTCTTGACGACTCCGCGCCGGACGAGTGAATTGACGCTGGAAATGCGTGACTTTAGAATCGGGCCTTTCCCATGTAAGGACAGGAGCCGACCGATGACTTCAGGCGACGGACAAATCGACACGGTCATGCATGAGGATCGGCTGTTTCCTCCCTCACCAGAATTTCGGGCGAAAGCCAAGATTGACTCGCTGGAGAGTTACGAGTCACTGTGGCAGCAGGCCAAGCGAGACCCTGTTGCCTTCTGGGACAGTTTCGCCCAGGAGCTGCATTGGTTCCGGCCGTATGAATCGGTCTTGGACTGGCAGGAACCCTATGCGAAATGGTTCACCGGCGGGCTGACCAATGTTTCCTACAACTGCCTGGACATCCATCTCGATTCCCCGCGGAGGGATAAAACGGCCATCCAGTGGGAGGGTGAGCCTGGGGATCGTCGTGCGCTCACGTACGCGGAATTGCATCGCGAAGTCTGCCGCGCGGCGAATGTGCTCAAGTCGCTCGGGGTGGGCCCAGGCGACGTGGTTTCGATTTACATGCCCATGGTGCCCGAGTTGGCGATCGTGATGCTGGCCTGTGCCCGCATCGGTGCGGTGCACTCAGTGATCTTTGCGGGGTTCTCCGCCGAGGCGATTGCGGATCGTAATAACGACGCACGGGCGAAGCTGCAGGTGACGGCGGACGCAGGGTGGCGACGCGGTAAGGAATTGCCACTGAAGGTGATCGTCGACGAAGCCCTGGCCAAATCGCCGACGGTGGAAAAGTGTCTTGTCCTCAAACGGGTCGGCAACGAGGTGCCCATGCAGGAGGGACGCGACGTCTGGTGGCACGAAGCCATCTCGGCCGCCGCGGAGGAATGTCCGGCGGAGCCACTCGATAGCGAGTCTCCCTTGTTCATCCTCTACACCAGCGGCAGCACCGGAAAGCCGAAGGGAATCAAGCACACCACCGCCGGTTACAACCTGTATGTGAAGAAAACGTTCGAATGGGTCTTTGATTACCACGAAGACGATATCTACTGGTGTACCGCCGACTGTGGCTGGATCACCGGCCACAGCTATATCGTCTACGGCCCCTTGTCGGCGGGTGCGACTTGCGTGATGTACGAGGGGGCTCCGAACTTCCCTGCCGAGGACCGCTTGTGGGAGATCGTGGACCGCCACCAGGTCACCATCTTTTACACGGCACCCACCGCCATTCGCGCGTTCATGAAGTGGGGCAACCACCATGTCGAGAAACATGATCTGTCCAGCTTGAGGTTGCTTGGGACCGTGGGCGAGGGGATCAATCCCGAGGCCTGGATGTGGTACCACGAGAAAATCGGCAAACAGCGATGCCCGATTGTCGATACGTGGTGGCAGACCGAAACCGGCGGGATCATGATGAGCCCGTTGCCCGGCGCCATTTCCACCAAACCGGGCAGCTGCACCAAGCCGCTTCCCGGGATCCTGCCGGCGATTGTCAACGAAGCGGGGCAACCGGTCGATCCGGGGCAGGGTGGCTGGCTGGTGATCACCCATCCGTGGCCTGGCATGCTGCGGGGGATCTGGGGTGATGATGAGCGATATGTGGATCAGTATTGGAGTAAAGTGCCCCATTGTTATCTGGCTGGCGACAATGCCCGTTGCGATCAGGACGGATACTACTGGATCATGGGCCGGATTGACGATGTCTTGAATGTCTCCGGCCATCGTCTCAGTACGATCGAGATCGAGAGCGCGCTCGTAAGTCATCCAAGTGTCGTGGAGGCGGCTGCCGTCGGACGTCCGCACGAACTGAAAGGGGAAGCCGTTGCCGTCTTTGTGACGCTATGCGACGCGGAGCCATCGCAAGAACTTTGCGAGGCGTTAAAAGCGCACGTCCGCAAGGAGATTGGCTCACTCGCTCAGCCCGACGACATTCGCTTTACGGCGGCCTTGCCAAAGACGCGCAGCGGCAAGATCATGCGTCGGCTGCTGAAGGATATTGCCGCCGGTCGCGAGTCGACCGGAGACACGTCGACGCTGGAGGATTTTTCCGTGCTGGCCCAATTGCGAGAGCATGAAGAGTAGGCGGCGGAGCCGAGCTCAAGTCGAGCAGCATTCGCCGAAGATGCGCTCGGCCCGCGGCGGCGAACGGGGAGTGGTATCATCTTCCTCTGCTTGACAAACGGCTTCAGGCCTACTCGCGACTTGGCCAAACGACTAGGATACAGGCTACGGGTCAACGTCCACGAACGCGTCGTTCCCGACATGATTTCAACCAAGGAGTTTTCGATGAAGAAGTGGTTTGCACTGCTGGCGTGTTGTTTGTTCATTTGGGGTTGTGCACCGGTCGAAAAGGGAACCGGGGGCGGTGCCACGGAAGTCGAGGTGGATGTCGACGAAACCGACAGCAACGTGACGGCGACCGAGAATGCGACCACCGAGCTGGCGCTGGTGAAGGTCAGCGTGCCTGGAATGACCTGTGCCCAGGGATGCCCACCGGTGGTCAAGAGCACGCTTGCCCATTGCGGTGGCGTCCAGAACGTCGAAGTTGACTTTGATAGCAAAATTGCCACCGTGAGCGTGACGCCGGGTGAATTTGATGGTCCTGCCGCGCTGGATGCCCTCGCCAATGTGGGTTTTGAAGGGAGTACGCTGACCAACTAAGTCTCGATCTCGCCAAAAAAGGGGAACCCGACGCGTCCGCGGGGAACCTGTTTAGATACATGCGGTTTCCCTGGCAGTCGCGTCGGGTGTCATCGGCTCGGTGGCTAACCTTGGGGCCCGTCGTTGCCGAAGAGGCGACGAAGTCTTGAGCGTCCGTGCAGGCCTGCCAGGTTGGCGGCCGAGCCTATCCGATCGCCGACGTTGCGACGACGTCGGCCGACCAACGGGGCTTCCCGAGGCGCCCGGTCGGGTTGATCATCCGAATCGGCGGCTGCCGGTTGCCGGGGGAGACGCGCGGCGAGTGGCCGCCGGTCATTCGTTTCCGGTACGGTGGTTGCCCGCCGCCTGGGGCGTCGCAACTTCTTGTTCGGGCATGGATAAAGTGTCGCCTGTCCCGTTTCGTCCCAATCCATGCGATAAGGAATTTCGTAGGCCGCGAAATGCACCGCCAGCCACTCGAAGCGCCGCGCATCGCTCTTGCGATCGGCCCAGGCGTTGTCGAGTCCGAACCGCCGAAAAAGGTTGTTCCAGAAATCCCGAGACGGAATGACCAATTGTCCGTCCACGGTCAGCCCGGTGACGCACAGCCGCCCCGATTTCAGACTGCGTACCGCGTGCAGCTGAATGTCCATCAATCGTGTTCGTCCGCATGCAAAGTCCAGTGCCATGGAAAACTCCTTCGTGGGTGCCAGGAAGCCCGATAAAGCGCGTCTCGTTGGCCGGTGAGGCGGGCGCCCTCCGCTCGCCCCTCCGCCAGAATTACTTTCGTACCGAGGCGTGACACGTTTGGTCCGCGGTCCTGGAATTCCTGAAAATTGGCGGATGGCAACGGAGGGAGAGCCCTCCGGGAGCCGGTCGTGCCAGCGGACACTTCAAGCGTGGGGGGCGGCGGTTGCCAACCGCGTGGCGGAAGTCGTACCATATCCCGGCAGGCGATCCCCACGGGGGGCCGCCGTTGAACGGCATCCTCCATGGGTGGCAGAACCCTACAGGTGAGACGCGTCGACAGTGGTGGCTGGCGAAAAACGGGCCGTCGTGTTGCTCAGTGGGGGGCTTGATTCCACCACCACGCTGGCGATTGCGCGGCAAGCCGGCTTTCAGATCTATGCGATCACGTTTTGCTATGGGCAACGGCACGGTCTGGAGGTCGCCGCGGCACGCCGGATTGCCGAAACGTATGGCGTGGCGCGGCATGTCGTGGCCACGATGGATCTAAGGCTGTTTGGCGGTTCCGCCCTGACCAGTGACTTGCCGGTTCCCAAGGGGCAGACCGTTGGGGAGATGGGAAGTTCCATTCCCATCACGTATGTCCCGGCGCGGAACACAATTTTCTTGTCTCATGCGCTGGCTTACGCGGAGGTCGTGTTGGCGGCGGATTTGTTCATCGGCGTTAACGCGCTGGACTATAGTGGCTATCCCGATTGCCGACCTGAGTTTATTCGTGCCTTTGAGGCGATGGCCAATCTGGCGACGAAGTCGGCTGTGGAAGGGCGTCCGTACAAGTTGTGGACGCCATTGATCGACCTGACTAAAGCCGAGATCATTCAACGCGGTTTACAACTGGGAGTCGACTATGGTTTGACGACCAGTTGCTATGACCCAGACGTCGACGGACGAGCCTGCGGTGGTTGTGACGCGTGCTTGTTGCGTTTGCGCGGATTCGCCGAAAACGGCAAGCCCGATCCCATTGCCTATGTGACTGCGGAGTGACGCATGGCACATCGGAGTGGGTTCAACCGGCTGCTCTATGCCACGGTTCGTTTTTGCTTCCGCTGCCTGACCGTGGTGCTGCTGCGTTTCCGCGCATCGGGGCAGGAGCATTGGCCGGCGTCAGGGGGCGCACTGGTCTGCGCGAACCATCAGAGCTATCTCGATCCGGTGCTTGTCGGAGTGGCTTGTCCGCGGCACATGAACTACCTGGCACGGAAGTCATTGTTCAATTTGCCCGTACTGCGATGGTGGATCCGCCAGTTGGATGCCATTCCGATCGATCGGGACGGCATGGGGCTGGGTGGATTGAAGGAAACGATGCGGCGGTTGCGACGCGGTGAGCTGGTACTGATTTTTCCCGAAGGGACCAGGACGGAGGATGGTGAGCTGCAGCCGCTGAAACCTGGTTTCTTGGCGGTGGCCCGCCGGTCGGGCGTGCCCCTGGTGCCCGTGGGAATCGACGGGGCTTTTCAGGCTTGGCCCCGGCAGCGGCGATGGCCCGGATTTGGCCTCGTCCGCATGCATGTGGGACCGCCGCTCAGCCGCGAGGAGGTGGCGGAGTGTCCGGATGAGGAGTTGCTCCAACGCATGTCCGTGGCACTGCAAGCCAGTTTCGACATCGCCCGGCAGCAGCGGGAGCACCCATCGTGATGGTTCGCCGCGCAGGTGCAAATGGGGCGGGAAATACGGCCCGGAGAGCCCGCGGTCGCTTGGCTGCGGTTGTCGGCCAATTGCCGATATGATAGCCTATGGGGCTTGTGAATCGGTCTTTTTGCGGCTGGAATGGTCCGGCGGCGGCCGGGGCACGCGGCTCTCACTTCTTTTCTGGTGCCGGGCAGGCTCTGTGCTCGGACGAGTCATCCAGCGGTCGACAAGCCTTTCGAGCGGCGGCATGACCCGCGGGTCCGCACCAAATTTCGGGAACATACATGGTCAATCGTAATTTAATCAGAAACCTGGACGACGATACACTGGCGGCTGAGATCGAAGCCGCGATGGCGGGAGCCGATGAAACTGGTCTCGCGACGCTGGAAGCGGAGCACGATATCGGTCTGAACAAGATTGTCGAAGGCCGCGTGATTCGGGTTTCGGATGAGTTCGTGCTGGTAGATGTTGGCTTCAAGAGCGAGGGGGTGATCTCACTCCGCGAGTGGGAGGATGAAGATGAACTCCCGCAGGTAGGCGACACGTTTCAGGTGCTGGTCGAGGACCTCGAGGACAACGCCGGCAAGGCCGACGATCCCTATGGCATGATCACGCTGAGTAAGCGGAAGGCCGAGAAGATCATTGCCTGGACCGAGATGATGAAGACGGTCGAGGAAGGTCAGGTGGTGACCGGGACCGTGACCAGGAAAATCAAAGGCGGGTTGCTCGTCGATATTGGCGTGAATGTGTTCTTGCCAGCCAGTCAAGTCGACATCCGGCGGCCCTCCGATATCGGTGACTATATCGGTCGCGTGGTGCAATGCGAAGTGCTCAAGATCGACGAAGCACGTCGTAACATCGTCGTCAGCCGACGTTCCTTGATCGAGAAGGAACGGCTGGAGGCGCGGGAGGCATTGCTCAAGGATCTGGAAGTCGGCACACTGCGCAAGGGTGTTGTCAAGAACATTGCCGACTTTGGCGCGTTCGTCGACCTGGGTGGGATCGATGGACTGCTGCACATTATCGACATGAGTTGGGGACGCGTCGGGCATCCGTCCGAGGTCGTATCGATCGATCAGGAAATCGAAGTGATGATCCTGAATATCGATCAGGAAAAGGGCAAAATCGCCCTGGGGCTGAAGCAGAAAGAGGCGAGCCCCTGGGACAACGTTGAGGAGAAGTACCCGCCGGGCAGCACGGTCAAAGGAACGGTGGTCAATGTCATGACCTACGGAGCGTTCGTGAAGCTCGAAGAAGGTATCGAAGGGCTGGTTCACATCAGCGAGATGTCATGGACGAAACGCGTCAGCCATCCCAGCGAACTCGTTCAGATCGGCGACGAGATCGACGTCGTTGTGCTGGGGATTGACAAGAAAAAGCAGGAAATCTCGCTGGGCATGAAACAGACCCAGGAGAATCCGTGGACCAACGTGGTCGAACGCTACCCGATCGACAAACTGGTGAAAGGCAAGGTACGGAACTTGACCAACTACGGTGCCTTTGTCGAGCTGGAAGAAGGGATCGACGGGCTCTTGCACGTTTCCGATATGTCATGGACACGCAAGATCAGCCACCCGAGTGAGGTTCTCGAGAAGGGACAGGATGTCGAGTGCAAGGTGCTGTCGGTCGATCCGGATCGACGGCGGATTGCCCTGGGGCTCAAGCAGATGGACGCAGATCCCTGGGAAGAAATGATCCCCAACAAGTACCAACCCGGTCAGCTCATTACCGGCACGGTCACCAAGATTACGAATTTCGGTGTCTTTGTGGGACTTGAGGATGGCCTCGAAGGATTGCTCCATATCTCGGAGTTGGCCGACCATAAAGTTGAAAATGCCGAGGAAGTCGTCAAGGTGGGCGATGAAATCGAAGTCAAGGTGCTGCGCGTCGATACGCAGGATCGGAAGATTGGTCTGTCGCGCAAACGAGTTGAGTGGGCCGAAGATGATGGGATCGCGGACGCCGAGCAAAGCACTGATGCGGATCGCGCGGCCGCGAAGCCGTCCATTGATCCCAGTCACCTGAAGGGCGGACTTGGATCGGGTGGTCTGCTGATCAAACCATCGCTTGCCACCGATGTACCGGGCGACAGCGACAGCGACGGCGACGGCGATTCCGCAGCGGCCGAGGACGAGGCGGCGGATACCGAATAAGCGGCTCGCGAATCGGTCGCCCGTGAAAAACCAAAACGGCCCTGGCATGCGTGCCAGGGCCGTGCTTTTTTAGACGATCCGCGGGATGGGATGCTCCCACCGCGTTACTACGAGCGGCGTCGTCGACGCAGCCAAGGCAGGGCTCCCAGCAGTACCAGCGCCGACGACCCCGGTTCGGGAACCGAGGCCGGCGTGCCAACGCGAAACCACTCATACTTGTTATCCCGGCTGGACGCGTAGCTCCAGGTAAAGGCGGAGATGTCGTCGACCTCAATCAGGCCGCGGGCCGCTCCGGCCGCACCGAATCCAAATCCGCTGCCGGCGAGTAACATCGACTCACTGCTGCTCGGCATGGCCCCCTGGGAGTGTGTATAAACGGGTGTGCCGGTGCTGGTGATCGCTAACGTCTCCCGCAGATCGAGACTCTGCACATCAATCAGGACGTCAAGTGTCTCGGTAAAGCTGAACGTAAAGGCCATCGAACCGGTATTCGCGCCGGTGCGGATGTTATTGCCATCAAACGTACTCGTGACGGCGTTCACCCCCACGCCGCTGACGGTGACGTCGATCGATCCGTAGATGTCCGTAAAAGTCTGACCAGTCGTCACAATCGTCTCATGGTCCCAGCCGGCGAAATGAAACCAGGTGGGGTCGGTGGCGGCGTTGACCGCCGCATGGCAAGTCAACAAGATGCCAAAGGTGAGCGTCGCGATGTGGTCTGACTTCATGGAACAAGTCCTCTGTCGTTCAAGTGGTATGTCTGATCGGATGGTGTGGCGGTGAGCCCGATCAAGGGGCGCGCCGCGTTCAGTGGGCAGGTAGTTCCAGCATGTCCGTGCGGGCTCGACAACTCGCCTTCAGATGGAGATGGCCCAAAGACATCTCAAGGGAGCGTAACGTGCGAGCATCAGGAACCATTCGCCGTCGCATATCGGGGCGAATCGGGTTTGTGCATGGGGTCATGGGATCAACCGACTGTTCGCAACCGCCATCGGTGCCCCTGGCTGCCCCCATGATTGAGGGTAATTCGACACCGGTGCCTGGCAAGAGTCATTTTGGAGATTTTTCCCCGGGGGCACCCCCGCCGGGACGGGCACGTCAAAGATACAGGTTATGTCGGTCGTTCGGCCTGGCTGGCCTGTCGAGAGCTCGTCAAGCAGACCGTACCTGGCGATTTTGCCGACTCGATGCCGCCGCAGCCGCGTTCACGGCCCACGCGGATGTCACGATCGTCAGGAGCCGAGTTGGCCGCAGAATACGGGCGAAGCTCCTTTTCGTGCAGCTTCGCCTGACACTCCAGCGAACTGCCTGGCTGGTCGATAGCCTGGATGGTTCCACTTCCGCCAGCTCAAGGTAATTCTTCATGACGACCTCCCAACGCAAGAGTGAGGCTCTTGAATCCAATGTTCCCATTTCGTCGTCGTCGGTTCAGACGCCGTTGGAAACCTATCTCCGCGAGATCAATGAAACGTCATTGTTGACGGCCGCTGACGAAAAGGAGCTGGCTCGTGCGATCGCGGAAGGTGATGTTTGCGCCCGGGATCGCATGGTACGTGCCAATTTGAGACTGGTCGTGAATATCGCCCGCGGCTACACGGGAAAAGGACTGAGTCTTCAGGATTTGATTGAGGAAGGGAATCTGGGCTTGCTTCGCGCCGTAGAGGGATTCGATCCCGATGTCGGCACGCGATTCAGCACCTACGCCAGTTATTGGATCAAGCAGTCGATCAAGCGGGCTCTCATCAATTCCGCCAAGACGATTCGTATTCCCGCATACATGGTCGAGCTACTGTCGAAATGGCGTCGAGCCAGTTCGCGATTGGCCGAGGAATTGGGACGCACACCCACACCGGAAGAGGTGGCGCGCATCCTGGGCTTGCCCAAACGCAAGCTACCGATCGTCAAGAAAGCCATCAAGATCTACAACGCGACGCCGCAGACTGACCAGTCCGAAGCCGGCTGGTCGCTAGGCGACATGGTAATGGACGAACGGGCCAAGACGCCTGAGGATGAATTGCTGGAGCATGACATACTCCGCCACGTGCGGGAAATGATGGAGGTTATGGATGGCCGCGAAGCCACCGTGCTGCGGATGCGATTTGGCCTGGACAGTCTCGAGCCACACACGCTGAAAGAGATCGGCGAGGCATTGGGTTTGACCCGCGAGCGGGTGCGGCAGATCGAGACCGAAGCGCTGAAGAAGCTGGCCGACAGTCTGGAAGACCGAGGTCGGCCGCATCCCTTGGCCGGATTTCCGCTGCGGCAGTAGTCGCCACACATTCTGGGGTTGTCCCGCGCCGCAGGCATCCGGCCACCTACCGCTTCGCACCCTAGGTGGAATGCCGCCGAGTCGTTATATTCATGGGCTTTGTGCGTGCGCTCGCCCTGGGGCTTGGTAAGGCACGTGCCGTCGGTTTCGTATCCTCGGATGGGACCAGTCATGACGAGTACCGCTTCCGTTGACCTCAAGGCATTTATCCGGGCCGTTCCCGATTTTCCCAAACAGGGGATTCTATTTCGGGATATCACGCCATTACTGGCTTCGCCGTCGGCCTTTCGCGAATCGATTCGTTTGTTGGCGGAACGATTTCGCGACGAGTCCATTGACGTGATCGTGGCGGCCGAGGCGCGAGGTTTCATTTTTGCGGTGCCGCTGGCGTTGGAACTGGACCGGGCATTCGTACCCGTCCGCAAACCGGGAAAGCTGCCTTCGGCGACCCACTCCCACGACTATGAGCTGGAATATGGCACCGACACCTTGGAAATCCACATTGACGGGATTTCCCACGGACAACGCGTGCTGGTGATCGATGATCTGCTGGCGACAGGTGGCACCGTGGACGCATGTTGCCAACTGGTCGAAAAGGCTGGGGCCGAAGTGGTGTGTTGTGCTTTCTTGATCGAGTTACTGGGATTGGGGGGCGCCGAGAAAATCGCCCCGCGGTCCGTGTTCAGTCTCATCGAATACTAGGCGGGACGGCAATGGTGGCTGCCTTTCGGTTTGACCCGGCGGTGGTCGCTCTGGCTGCCTATGGCGCTCCGCCGCGGACCATCGACCTTCTTCCGCGGGAATCAGCCCAGCGGTGGTAATTCCCGTGCGGGATAGTCGCGCTGCGAGGAGAAGTGTGCTTCGAGTGCCCGCATCAGTGCCGTGACCACATCCTCTCGCCAGGCACCCGCCATGATCTGGACGCCTACGGGCAGGCCGGCCGTCTCCTGTTCGCAGCGAGCTGCCAGCCGCACCACGCGGTCCGCGGTGAGCGTGCGGTCCGATTCCTCGCCCGCCTGGACACGGGTCACGGATACCACGCCGGTCGGCAGCCCGAGCAGATTCGGCAACATGGCGTAGCTGCAGGCGGCCAGCAGGTCCAACGCACGGCCGTGGGGCACGGCGGTCAGTCCATGCGGGGGGAGCAGCACGGCGTCCACGCCAGCACGTTGCATGCGCTGCTGAAATTCTCCGCGAAAGCGGTGCAGTGCCTCGGTCAATTGCCAGTAATCGTCACACGTGCGACGACGAGCCGCCTTGAGCAGGTGGGCTTCGATCTCCTGTTGTTTCCAAGCGGCGATGTCGGAGATCACCTGCCGCAGCGGGTAGGGGATCGCCGCCCGCCGGATCAGTTGCCGCATACGCGGATCGAGACGGCTTCCCTTGAGGGCCCGTCGGATCTCGGCAGCGCCGTCGGCGCGAGCAGGCTCACATAGAGCTCAATCACGTCTCGGCAGGCGGGCCATTCGATGTCGACCAGCGTCGCGCCTCGTTCGGCTGCCGCCGCCGCCGCCGCCGTGACCGCCCGGCGGATGGCCGGGGAGGGGGGGAAGTACTCGTCGGCGATCAGGCTCGCAATGCGTAATCCCGCGAGTGGCGGCTGAGGCGTCGCCGGGTTTTGCCGTGACGCACCACCCATGGCGGTTCCCGAGAGATCGGTCATCCATCGGTGGGCGCAGATAACGTCCTCCACGTGACGCGCCATCGGTCCGACCGAGAGGTCCAAGGCGTGGCCCAGTCCCAGGCAGAGGACACCCAACGTCGAGACGGCGGCCGGTGTCGGCATGAGGGCATGGATGCCGCAGAAGTGGGCGGGCACGCGGATGCTGCCGCCCAGATCGGTGGCCACGCCCAAAGGACTCCCTCCTGCCGCGATCAATGCCGCCTCGCCGCCACTGCTGCCTCCGCAAGTCCGTGCGGTGTTCCATGGATTGTGGCTGCGACCCTGCACAGGATTATCTGTTTCGTAGGAAAACGCCAGTTGCGGCACACTGGTCTTGGCCAAGACGATCGCGCCGACCTGACGGAGTTTGCCGACCGCCGCGGCATCGACCGCCGCGGCCGCGACGACCTGCCCCGTCGTACCCCATTCCGTGGCCAGCCCGGCCACATCGATGGTTTGCTTGACAGAGATGGGTACCCCATGCAATGGGGGCAGTAGATCGTCGGCCCGCACCGCCTCGTCGGCGCGACGAGCCTCGTCGAGCGCCTGCTCAAATCGACGCACCGCCACGGCGTTGATTTTGGGGTTGATCAGTTCAATCTGGCGGATGTGGGCCGACACCACCTCCTCGGAACTCGCGGCCCGATCGGCAATCAAGCGAGCCAGCTCGCACGCGCCCATCGTCACCAATTCCGCGGCTGCCCGCTGGCCCTCGGGTTGTCCAAGCTTGGAATCCATTCGAGTTTCCGCTACGGGAGCGCCACGATTTCATCGGTCGCGTAGATCACCGAGGGACTGTTGCCATCATAGGTCGGGAGCACGTCGCGAGGGCGATCTACTTCGATTCCCAGCACCATCAGCCGCGCACCTTCAGACAAATCGGTCAGACCATTTCGCTCGGGATGAAGTCGTGTCACGACGACGATGGGTGTGTGATTGTCGTCGAGCAGGGCGAGTTCATACTCAAAGTAGTCGCCAGCCGCACGCAGCGATTGGACTTCTCCCGCCAGCACGACGCCAGCCGTCCGATCCGGCATTTTGGCGCGTTGCCGAGGTGAAAGCCAGCCGACCGCCCAGCGAGCAAGTAAGAGTTGCTTATTCGGCTCTTTGACAATTTCGGTCATCATCGCTCGCGACTCGGCGAGTATCGACTCGGCGCCCTCGCGATCAACCAGCGTGGCTCGTTCGGCCATCTCGCACCAGGCGATATAGAAGGCCGCTGCCGCCCGTCGGGTCTCGGGCGAGTCGGTCAGATACGCCTCATCAAACGCCTGATGGGTCTGGCGGGCCGTGGCGAACGTGGCGGCCAGGTCGTCCCGGGAATAGGTCGGACACCCTCGGGGGCCGTATCCCGCGAATTCTGACGATTCCTCGACGGCCGGCGGCTCGGCGGCCCCCAGCAGATCGCCGGCGTCGGCGTCGGAAGCGGCCAGGCGATCCGGCTCGAGCGAAAGATCGTCCGACAGATCATCCGCCGCGCCGTCTGTCTGGGGCGGTGCCTCGGCCATCGACGGAGGTTCGACGCCGGTCGTGGGTTCCCGTTCCTCCGCCGGGGCGACCTCCTCTGGCAGGTCCGCTGCCACATCATCGTTCTCTGCCGCCGCCAGGGAGTTGTTCGGCGAGCCGTCGCCCGCAAGTCCCGCAGCAGGTTCCGTCAGGGCATCGGTCCCGTCGCTCTCGTCGACGGCTTCGTCTTCTTCATCATCGTAGAAGCTTTCCGGAGGCGGGATGTAACGGATGGGACCACGAGCCGTGGAAGGACGGAGTTTGGCCGGTGCCAGTCTGTCCAGTGGCGCGGGCATGACCGCGGCCAATCCTACCGGGTCGATGCCGATGGCCCACCAGAAGATGACTTGCAGAAGCAACAAACCAGCAAAGCAGACGGCGAGCAAACGCAGGACGGTCCCGATCAGCCCTCGGCGTCGGGGCGGAGCGGACGCCGCCGCATCTGCCATCGCACTCGCTGCCGCGTCGATTGCCGCTTCCGCCTCATCCGCCGCCTCATCCAGCGACTCGATCACATCCATATCCGCCAACGGCTCGTCGACATTTGCTTCGAAATGAAACGTCCGCGGCGAATCGGCATCGACGTCCGCCAATTGCTTGTCCGCTGCGGTGTCGAGCGGTGCGTCGTCCTCTGGAAATTTGCCATCCAATTCAAAGGCGCTGGCCAGACCTTCTTCGATCAGCGTATCTTCGTGCTCCAAATCGGTTTCGTCCCCGGCAACGTCATCGGTCAACCAATCATCAGCGTCTGCTGCGTCGTCGGCCCGCGGAGCTTTGGCCGCGGGACTGCTGGGCAAAGGATCGTCCAGGTTCGCTACGAAATCGTCAGCATCAAGCTCGTCAAAATCAAGTTCCAAATCGCTCTCGTCGACAAGATCGAGGTCGAGGTCGTCTGTCCCGAATTCCGGATCCTCCTGACCTGTGGTAGCGACGTCGTCGCTGAGGTTTTGGGCGACGAGTTCGTGCAGCGCCGTCTCTTGTCCGCACGAGTCGCAGACAACGAGAGCATCCGGTTCGGCGTCGGCCGAGATCGCAAGGGAGGCGTGGCAGGAGGGGCACTTCGGATGCAGGTTACTCATGGGTCTGGTGACTCCGGACAAGTCGCTGGTTCGCCGCGGCGGAAGTAGTCAAGTTTAATCCACCGTTGGCGTCCAGTCACCACGTTCGTCCGCATCATTCCGGACAGAAACAGGCGTCGATGGTCACCCTGCCTGGGAGAGTCCATATAGCGGTGAGAGCTTGCCCCGCAGGTAATCGATGAGAGGTTGGCTGCTGAGCGGCTGGCCGCAGATCGACGCGACCAGCTCGGCGGCCGGCCGGCACCGCCCCTGGGCGTGGATGTGTGTCCGCAGCCAGTGCAGGAGCCCGCGGAAGTCACCCCGGGCGAAGTCCTGGTCCAAGGAGCCGATATCCTGTTCGGCTTGCGCGAACAGCTGGGCAGCGAATAGGTTGCCGAGCGTGTAGGTCGCAAAATAGCCAAACAGTGCGGCGCTCCAGTGGATATCTTGCAGAACGCCCGACGCGTCACTGGGCGGCTCGATGCCGAGGTAGTGACGATACCGCTCATTCCACGCCTGTGGCAGATCGCCGATACCCAGAGAATCGTCAATCAGTTGCTGCTCCAGTTCGAAGCGAATGATAATGTGCAGATTATATGTAGCCTCGTCCGCTTCGACACGAATGAAAGACGGTCGCACATCGTTCACGGCCCAATAAAAATCATCGAGCGACACGCCAGCCAGCGCTGCCGGAAATTGTTGTTTGGTGAGCGGAAAAAAATGCATCCAAAATGGGCGGCTGCGACCCACAAAGTTTTCCCACAAGCGAGATTGTGATTCGTGGATGCCCAGCGAGGCGGTTTCGCCCGGGGGTAGACCATGGAATTCCTTGCGCAACCCCTGCTCGTAAATCCCATGTCCGGCCTCGTGCAACGTGCCAAAGAAGGCACTCGGAAAGTACTTGGCGAGGTAACGCGTCGTCAGGCGACAGTCGTGGGGGCCCAACGTCGTGCAGAAAGGATGATCTGTCTCATCCAAACGTCCCGCGTCGTAATCAAATCCAATCTGCCGCGACGCCAGCAAGGCGAATTCGCGCTGGTCATTGACCGGATACTCACGCTGCAGTAGCTCTCGGGGGGCCTGCCGCCCGCTGTCGACAAGCTGCTGCACGAACGGTCCCAGTCGCTCTCCCAGGTCGCGAAGGACGCGACCCACCTGGCTGGTCAATGCCTGCGGCTCGTAGTCGTCCAGCAGCGCATCGTAGCGACATTCGGAGTAGCCGATCGCGTCCGCTTTTTCGCGGCAGAGTCGTACGATTTCATCCAGTTGGGGCGCGAACAGGGAAAAATCGTCGGCCCCCCGCGCCTCGACCCACACCTGCTGCCCGAGGACCGAAGCCTTTGTCAGCGCCTGCACGAGTTTCCGAGGTAACTTGCACTGCTTTTCGTAATCTCTGGCGATTTCCCGCACGGTGGCCGCGGTATCGCTCCTTGGATCATCCAGCTTGTCCCAGCCTTCCAGGTCCTGCAGCCATTCACCAATCCGCGGATCCGTTTTCCGCTGATGAAGCAGCCCCGCCACGAGGCTCATCTGATCGGCTCGATGCGGACCGGCGAGCTTCGGCATCCCTGTCCGTTCGTCCCATCCCAGCAAGGCGTCGACGCCGGTCAGTAAGGCAGTCTCCCGGAAGTGTGCGCGGAGATGGTCGAAAGCAGCAGCTTGGTTCATGATAGGTCGATTCCACCGGTGCGCTTGCGAACCGTCGCTGGCCCTCGCCGGGCGGCCGCCCGCGTCTCACAAAAGGGGCTTACTGTAAATGCGATACGTCTTGTAGCGGCGCCCTCCTACTCGCTCGATCGACCGATTGATCAGCCCGTTATCTTCCAAGGTCCAACTCAATTCCGCACCCGTGTAACCGAGGACATCTTTCCCGTAATCAAAGGTCCGTTGGATCAGCATTTCAGCGACGCCGCGGCGGCGATAACGAGGGACGACGCCCAAGGCGGCCAGTCGCGCGGTCTTCACTTTTCTTAGTCGCCAGAGAAGTCGGGTCAAACCCACCGGCAGGCCAAAATAGGTCAGCCGTCCACCCAGGGGCGCGATCGCTTCGTTGAGGTTCGGAATCGTAATGGCAAGGCCCACGGGTTGGTCGTTCACTTCCGCCAGCAAAACCATTTCGGGGACTGCCATCCTCTTCAGACCATGTGCGAGATCACGAAATTCCGCGTTTGTCATCTTGACGAATCCCCAATTGTCCTGCCACGCCTCATTGTACACTGTGCGAAAGCGTTCAATCTCAACATCGGGGTTTTTCACATCGATCGGTCGAATGACCACGTGGAAACGGGCTGCCAACCGATCGACCCGTTCGCGCCAGGTCTGGTCGATGGAGTTCGCCCGGGTGAACCACCAGGCATACAGGTCCTTGACCTTTTTAAGTCCCCAGTTTTGCAGCAGTTCGGCGTAGTAGGGGGGGTGATGGTTCATCAGGACGCTCGGGGGCGTCTCGAATCCCTCCACCAGCAGTCCGGTTGCGTAATTGGTGGAATAATCGATGGGCCCGATCAACTCAGTCCTTCCACGAGCCAACAGCCAGTGTGACGCGGCGTCGAGCAACTGATCGGCGATCTTCTGGTCGGGAAGGGAGTGAAACATGCCGAAGCAGCCGACATTGGACGCGTGTTGCTCATTGTAGCGCGGATCATCGGATACCAGGATGCGCCCCACGACGCGACCCGCTTTCCGCGCGAGAAATGCCGCCGCCTCGCCGTGCAAGCGAAACGGATGACGTGCGGACAGAAACCGTTTGACCTCCAGATCCAATGGGTCGATCCAGCAGGCGTCGTGGCGAAACATTCGTTTGGGTAACTTCACGAATTCGGAATAATCCGAACGGGACACGATCGGATCAATCCGAATCGGATCGACCGCATCCAGGGACGTAGATTCGCCGCGCGAGGCAGCCGTCGAAATGCAGACGCTCACACGAGATCCCCCGGGATAAAAAAGAGAGCGGTTCGTTGATTCTCCAGCAGCAAGTCTATTCCGTAGCTTGCTCTCCTGTCCCAGTATTTATGAGGATTTGCCGCAAATGCAAGCTCAAAGGATTGCCCGACAATCATAATCCTCAGTCTTTGCGGGCCCCCTCTGGGCGAAACCTGTCGGACGATTGTCGGGGTGCAGGGCCTCGCCTGCGGTAATTCCGTTTTCGCCGGCGGCAATGATTGACACGGCAGGTGTCGTTGATAGGTTGATGCTGCTGACTTTCGCCACATATCGCGCTACCGGTAATGCAGGGTACGCTGAATCATGCTCGACGCACTCGTCATCGCGCCCCACCCGGACGATGCGGAATTGGGGATGGGCGGCACGATCTGCAAGTTACTCGGGGAGGGTCGACGGGTCGGCATCCTCGATCTGACGGATGGCGAGCCGACGCCGCATGGCAGCCCCGAAATTCGCGCGGGCGAAACGGCTTGCGCGACCGAGATGTTGGGCGTTCCCTGGCGAGAGAACCTCGGCCTGCCCAACCGCAAACTGGAGGCCACGCTCACAGCCCGCGCCGCGCTGGCCAATGTGATCCGTCGTACGAAACCTCGCTGGCTGTTCGCCCCCTTTTGGACCGATGCCCATCCCGATCATGTCGTCGCCACGCGGTTAGTCGAGGATGCCAGGTTCTGGGCGAAGTTGACCAAGTCGGAGCTGGAGGGGGAACCTCACCACCCGGAACGGATCTTTCATTACTACAGCATTCATCTCAAGCTGGCGATTCAGCCAGCATTCGTGCTCGACATCACCCAAGAATGGCCCCGTAAGAGGTTGGCGCTCGAGTGCTTTCACAGCCAATTGATTCAAGGGCGAGAAACCGAGTCCCCGTCACTGATGACCCGCATTCATGACTGGACCGCCTATTGGGGCCAGATGATTGGGGTCGGTTACGGAGAACCATTCGCCTGTCGTGAACCGATCGGGCTGACTTCGCTGCACTCGTTGAAGTAGGCTTGGCCAAGTCGCTGGGGCGAAAGCGCGTCGCGGTCGCGCTGCTTGCCGGTCCTTACATCCGTCACGACGTTCCGGGTCGGTACTTTCAACGCAAGCAAGCCAAGGGTCGCAAGCGTCCGAAACGGCCTGTTATGCGTTTTAGCGGGACTGCTCGGTGAATAATTTTCTGGCACCCGACGGATATTGAAACGTAAGTGTGGAGTCTCTCGTTTGCCTGCCGATATGAGGGCCTAGGGCAGACCGCTAACGGCGAAAGTTGCCCTTGCCAGCCATCAGTGCTGTCAATTCACGGGCGAATTTAGCAGACGGAGACCCCCCAACGTGACGCAAGACATCAACGTGCTGGCACTTGTTAAGGGTGAAGAGCGCTACATTTTCCTCTATGACGATTCGCGGCGAGCCGAAACGCTGCGAACGCTTGGCCGCTACGCGTCGAACCCCGATTTGAGTTTTTCGTGGTATGATGCGGCAGTACTCAGCCAGAAGGTTCGCCAGAATGCCAAGGCGGCCGAGGCTGAGATGACCAACCGACGGTTCAGCCTGCCGCTCCAATAGCCAGGCTCGTCGCGCGAGCATCGCTGGCTACCCCCGTTAACCCCGCCAACCCCATTCCGCCATGAAGTCGGCCACGGCCCGTTTCCTCCGCTTTCTGGCTGTCGAGCGCAATACGTCGTCCTTGACCGTCAAGAGCTACCGCGAGGATCTGGAAGCGTTGCTCGAATTTCTCGTGGACGAGCGCGGTGACCTGCCGCAGCCTCACGAGATCACGACGCTCGATCTCCGTGGATATGTGTCGGCGGTGACCGAAGCTGCCTACGCCAAATCCACGATTGCCCGCCGGCTCGCTTCGTTGCGAAGTTTTTTTCGCTATTGCCAACGAGAAGGGCTGGTCGAGTCGAATCCGGCCAAGCCTCTGCGGAACCCTCGTCGCGCACGGAAGCTGCCCCATTTTTTATCGAGCGACGAACTCGATCGGCTGCTCCAGGCCCCTCCGTCAGACGAGCCTTTGGGACTGCGTGATCGCGCGATCCTCGAAACCGTATACTCCGCCGGACTGCGGGTTAGCGAGCTGGTCGGAATCAATGATGGCGATCTTGATCTGGAAGAGGGCATCGTCCGCATTCGGGGGAAAGGGCGTCGTGAACGCTTGGGGCCGATTGGTTCCCATGCCTCGGTGGCGCTTGAACGCTGGCTTCGTAAGCGGACGCTGGCGCACGACGTGCCCCAGGGGCTGGATGCGCCCACCTTCACCAACAAATTCGGTCGCCGCATCACTACCCGCAGCGTGGCACGGATGTTGGAAAAGTATCTGAAAATCACGGGACTCGACCTGCGTTCGTCCCCCCATACGCTGCGCCACAGCTTCGCCACGCATTTGCTGGATCACGGCGCTGATATTCGCAGCGTTCAGGAGCTGCTGGGCCACAAGAGTCTGGCGACCACGCAGATCTACACCCATGTCAGCACGGCCGGGTTACGTCAAGTCTACGAGCGGGCGCACCCGCGAGCGCAGTCGAAACGGGCGGCCCCCAAGTCCAAGTCGGGCAAGATGGCTCGGGCCAAGTCCCCGCGGACGGTCCGGGCAAAGTCAAAATAATCGGCGGCGACGCAAACGCGGCAAGCGATCCGCCCTGCGATGAGCGGCGGAACCTGCGGTTGCCGATTTGAACCAGGGCCAAGTTCGAGTCTTCAGTTCAATCGCCGATCGCCAGTTGCTGAAAGCGGACATGCTTCCGCAAGCGTTTCCCGAGTTCCACGGCTACCGGCCCAAGCCTCGTGGAGGGAGGGCCCAGGTAATAAAAAATCATCGTCCGCTCGTCGAACAGCAGTTCGGCGTCGACCACTTGCGCGTCGAGCCCGTTTTCTGCAAGCAGCGCTGCGGCATCCCCCAGAGACGCCAGGGCTTCCTGACGTTGGGCTCGGCCGCGAGCTTCATCCTCCGCCGTGGCGAGCCGCACGAGTTCTCCTGTGGGCCGCGCGTGTCGCTCGTTCTCCCGCGGCGTTTTTAGGATCTCACCCAACTCGCTGCCGCGCGTCGTTTGCACCACCACCCGCTCGTGCCGCTGGCCGTCGGCGAAGTGAATCGTTCCGAATATGCCGACCTGGGCGGCTGAGCCGTAACGGATGAGATAGCGATGAATGCCGTCGACCGGAGGCGGCGCGGCCCCAGCGGACATCCCGATCTCGACGCGGCCGTCGCGGATGCGAACGGGAAAGGTCCGAATGGCCGATACGCCGCCGGTCAGTGGCTGGCCGGTTGAGAGATCGAATTGCATGCCATGCCACGGACAAGTGAGGCACAGGCCGTGCCATTCGCCGGCCGCCAGGGGACCACCGCGATGGGTGCAGTGATTGTCGATGGCATACCAGTGATCGTCAGCGGTGCGAAAGATGGCGATCCGCTCACCGAAACATTCCAGCAGCTTTCGCCCAGGTTGGGAGAATTCGGCCACCTCCCCGAGTGCCATCCATCGAGACGAATTCATTTTGACTTCCTGCGAGCTGCCTGCGACCTGTTCGGATTGTCCGCGACCGGTTAGAATTAAGGGTCATGGGCGGATGAAAATGCGGCACATCGTGTGGGTGTCCCTGGCCATGAGTTGCTTGAAACAACGAGGAGTCTTACATCGTCCATGCCCCACGCGCTCGTTGTTGACAACTCGGTGAGCGACTGCCAGGAGCTGTCCGCCATATTGACGGCCAACGATCAGTACACGGTCGATTTCGCAGACTCGCCGCAAGCGGCCCTCGAGGCGCTGGCCCATCGTCCGGCCGACGTCATTCTTGTTGATATCTCGATGCCGACGTTGAGCGGATCGAATTTGATTCCAGAACTTAAGAATCAATTTCGCGTCCCGATTGTAATCGTTTCGTCCAAAGGTCGCGAGTCGCAAGCCATCTGTGCCCTCAAGAGCGGCGCTTCGAGCTATGTGCCCAAAGACTTGCTGACGGAGGAACTTCTCTCGACCTTGCGGGACGTGCTGGAGTACTCACAGCAGGAAAAGTTCCAGCTCCGCATGCTGGAACGCATGGACGAGCTTCAGTGCAAGTTCGTTCTGGAAAACGACCGAGCCCTCGTACCGCCTCTAGTGAGCTACTTGCAGGAGCATTTTGGTCGGATTGGTGTTTGTGAGGATTCCGATCTGATGCGTGTGGGAATCGCTCTCGATGAAGCGCTCGTCAACGCCATCTACCATGGCAATCTCGAATTGTCCTCCAAACTGCGGGAGGATGGCGACTCGTACTATCAACTCGCCGAGGAGCGGGCACAGGTCTCGCCCTACAAGGAACGACGGTTGTACGTCGAAGCCCTGATTTCGCGTGATCTTGCCGAAGTGCTGATTCGTGACGATGGTCCCGGCTTTGATGCCTCGACGCTCCCCGACCCGCGTGATCCTGCGAATTTGGAAAAAGTGAGCGGTCGCGGCGTATTGCTCATGCGGACGTTCATGGATGAGGTCATTTACAATGAGAAAGGCAATTCCGTCTTGCTGCGCAAGTATCGCGAAAAACCCTCGTCGTCCGATGACACATCGCAGTGTGATTAGCCGCGGGAATTAACGACGCGTGGCAATGTCGAGCGTGACAATACGCTCAGCCATCAGGTGCGGATGATCAAGCGTTGGGACGCGCGATTGCTGTCCGTAGATGCCGATTTTTTGGCGCTCAAAGTTACGCAGGTTTAACCCCGGCTGGGGAGTCACGAATTGCAAGACATTGCCCCGTTCGTCGGTCAGGACGTAACGTGGTATGTCGCGTCGGTTGGTATACACGGGCATCAACCAGCCCGCCCCGTCGTAGTTGACACCAGCCAGTGTCGTGGGTGCTGCTGGCGAGGGGAGGCCCGTTGGCGCCGTGTCCAGGCCGAGGCCAGGCGATTTGCGACCGTCAGCGACGATCTGCCGATGCCGCCTCTGCACGTCATCGAACTGCGTGATCTTGACGAGTAGCTTTTGAGCCGCGCCGCGGATGCGCGCGTCCGAGCTCGCGTCGATGACCGCCTGTGTCCGCACTCGCAGCGTCGACAGGCTCCAGGTTTCGGGCAGCTTGCAAGACAATCTCCGCCAGTTTGAGATCGATTTCCGCAAGCTCTTCGTCGAGATAATCCGACGAAATGGGATGCGTCGAGGGTGGCGGAGGTAAGGGTAAGATGCCAACGGACGACGCGGTTCGCGCGGGCGGAGCGTTGCGAGTTCGGCTCTGAGCTGGAGGTGAACTCAAGGGCGAGGCCGCCGGGGCGGAAGGTAGGCTGGCAACATAAGCGGGACGAAATCGATCAACCTCCCGCCAGGCCGAGCTGGCACGCTGCGAAATCACATCCATGCTCGTGCGGGGTGACATATCATACGACGGCCATTGTGCCGGCTGCACCTGCGCCCCGCCGTCCTCGGCCGGAATCTCCGTGGGGATCGTCCGCACCATGGGTGTTCTCTGGTTGGTCGGTGGCCCGTCGATGCGGGTGAGCGTGGTGATCTGGCCCGGCGTGGCGGTCGACTCGGGAAACAGCGCAGGCTCGTCCACCAACGTCGACGGGTGACGCACCACTTCGTCGAAGGTGGGCCGTGGCTGGGCCGGCGGTTGGGTCAGTTCGTTCAGGCTGGCGCCGCACTGCGGGGCGGTTCGTCCGCCAACACAACCTGCGATTCCGGCTCTTCCGCCCCCGCCAGTTGGATGTTGTCCGCTGCCGACGCACCGGAGGATGCCGATCGTGCCGCCGGTGCCGACCATCCTTCTCGATCGGCGGATGCCGAAATATTTGAATCGACGTCCGGCGGCCGAACTTCATTCTTGGGACGCGCGCGTTCGTGGTTCCGGTGGGTCGCTGGGAGGCAATGAGCCGAGTACCGATCGCCGCACCCAACGGAACTCGCCGGCTGGCGGGGCGATCTTGTAGTAACGCTCGCTTTCACCCGTAAGTTCATCGCGAAAGACGTGTTGCCCCAGAACCTCGAGTGGTTCGTCGACTTCCAGTTGCACCGACTCGACCGAGCGCTGATCATTGAAGCGAGATCCAATCCGAGAAGTCGCTCCGGCCACTGCGACTTGCACGATATCGGTCGCGCCCGCGTCTCGTACGTCGTCCACCGAGACCCAACTGAAGCTGCCGGCCGGCGGGCGGATCGCCGCCCATTCGGCGTCGTGGCGATAGACCTCGATCCGGTCCCCCTGCTTCAGGCGGTCCGTGGCGTAGAACGAGACATTAGGACCGCTCAGCACCGAAGTACTCGATGACTGTATATACGCAGTGTACGGAAATGGAGGATCGGCGTCCGCCGCTCGCGCGGGCAGCGTCAGGATGGCCACCACGTTGAAAATACAAACTAGCCGTACCATTCCAGCTCCCGACGACCCGGCAATCGTCATTCCCACCCACACGGCCGGAAAACGGAGAGTCCTTGTTGCCTGTCGCTGGCGGGCTTGTAGTTGAAAGGTATCCGAGCGGCAAGAGCAGTCGCCGGTGTCGAGCGGGAGTCGCGGTAGCACGTCCGCCTCTGATAACGGGCGGCGACAACCTGCTCAGCATGCGGAGGCGGCTGCATATCCAAAGTCAGGCGACTTCGGCTACGGGTGAGATAGGCATCCTGGCTTAGCTGGGGCTCAGGCCATTAGGCGTTCAAGGGACAAAAAGAGACCTGACCCCTTTTGGCACCGTCCACGGGAAAAGACGAGACGTGACCGCTTTTTCGAGTCTATCCTATCTTCTTCCGCGTGCTTGCTACGGTCGACACAACCGGTCGGGCTCCTGCCAGACTGGGGCAGCCGGCAGGGCTCGTCGCGTCGCGGTTGCCGTTTGCCTCGACGTAACCTTTTCTTGAGTCTTCCATTTGTCTCAAAGGCCAGTCTCCTATGGATCCTGCCATGTCCCAGCACAATGTTCGCCAGAGTATCGGTTGTCTGACAATCTTCGGGCTCCCCTTTCTGGCGGTCGGGATCGGGATGTGCGGGATGATTCTCGGTACGGCCCGCGATTGGTACACGATGCGAACGTGGGTCCAGGTGCCGGCTCAAATCAAGGAAGTCCGACTGGAGACGCACGCTGCGGACGACTCAATCACCTTCCGAGCGGTCGCTCGATATGAATATTTCTATCAGGGGAAAAAATACGTGGGCGACCGGGTCGCGGTCAGCACCTTGGCGGACAATATGGGCGACTATCATCAACGCAAAGTGAAGGAACTTACGCGGTCGAAGGAGCTTGGCCGCGCGGTTCCATGTTTCGTGGACCCGACGTCGCCTGATCGATCGGTTCTCTACCGTGACCTGCGTCTGGAAAACATCGCCTGCTATGCCCTGTTTGGTCTCGCCTTTGGCAGTTTCGGTGGATCGATGATCGGATATGGGTATTTCTCAGCTCGTCAATCCCGCAACCTGGCCCGACTGAGGCGAGACCATCCCGACGAACCGTGGCGTTACCGGAAAGACTGGGCGTCGGGGCAGATTCAAAGTAGCTCGCAGCTGCAAATGGTATCCGCCCTGGCCTTCACGCTGTTCTGGAATCTCGTTTCGTCTCCCGTACTTTTCTATCTGCCCGCCGCACTGCAACGTGGAAACCACATGGCTTGGCTGCAGCAATCGTCTTTCCGATCGTGGGGCTTGGTTCCGCCATCTGGACGGCGGTGCTCCTCCGCCGCTGGTGGAAGTATGGCAAGACGGTTTTTGAAATGGCCTCGGTACCCGCGGTGGTGGGGGGCAGTCTCGCCGGAGTCGTCCGAGTACCCATTGATCTAAACCCTGAGGACGGATTTCGCGAGACGTTCACTTGCTGGCGAGTAGCGACGTCCGATTCGGCGGACGATCGAACAACCCGGCAGGATATCCTCTGGCAGTCAAGCTGCGTCGTCCGCAAGTTGGACGCCCTCGCCGCTGCGCATTCGGCAATCCCTGTGCAGTTTCACGTGCCCTTTGATGCGGCTCCAACATCGCTGCCCGACGACAGCACCGTGATTATCTGGCGACTGGACATCGAGGCGGCTGCGCCCGGTGTCGACTTGCACGCGTCATTCGATGTGCCCGTCTTTCGCACGGTGGACAGCTCCCCCGATTTTGAACTCGACCACGAAATCATGGCGGGCTACGTCCGGGACGAGTCGCTCTGGGACTTGTATCGGCGATGCGGATTGCGGCGGACCGAGACCATTCATGGGCTGCGCGTCGAATTTCCGTTGTTTCGCAACCTCGGGACCTCGCTCGGACTGACCGCGTTTCTCGCGGGGTGGTTGACTGTTATCGGACTCATGTTTCAGCTGGGTATGCCAGGTTGGCTGACCATCATCTTCGCCGCATTTGCATGCTTGATCGCTTGTTTTGTCGTCGAGCTATGGATGTGGAGCAGTGTGGTAGAGGTTGAGTCCCACACGTTGCATTGCACAATGGGCCTGGTTGGCTGTGCCCGTTCGCGGAAATACTCGCGGGATCAAGTACAGGAAATTCGCGTGCTGCCAGGGATGCGCTCGGGCCAGACGCTGCATTACGACCTGGAACTGGTCGTCACCGACGGTTCGCGATTTCGAATCGGCAGACGCCTGCCCAGCCAAGCGGCAGCTATGGCGGTCGCGGACGATATCCGACAAACCCTGATGACGGGGAAGCCCGCGGGTCGGAAAGAAAATCGGTCCGTCCCCCACTCGACGCAGGAAGCGTCGAGTGGGGCCGGAACCTGACTGTAGACTCCGCTGCAAAAGAGCCGAGTGTAAAAACTGCCTGTCGTTATTCGACGCAGCCTTCGTTCGCTGGCACTACAGCTTATTGGGCCAGCGGCGAGTGTAAATCCTAGACGACCGTCACCGACTCAGCTCGCGGGCCCTTGGGGCCGCTGCCGGCGGTATATTCGACCGATTGACCTTCGCGAAGTGCTTCGAACTCGACGTTTTGTACCGCGGAGTGATGGAAGAAGATCTCGCCACGATCACCTTCAATAAACCCAAAACCTTTGTCCGAAATTAACTTCTTAATCGTACCCTGTGGCATGTAACGCATCCCTAAAACAAAACAAACGAGTCCCCTGCCGGGGAAAGAAAATCAACCGCAAGCAAGAGGTGCCACGTCGGGTCGCAACGGCGAGAGAGAGAGGCGTCTCATACGAGAAGTGATGGGCGATCGATTCGCCGTGCTGGGATGATACACGGGCGACAATCGATTGACAAGCCAGACGCGAAACTATTTGAACGGGGGGATGCCAGCCGCAGTCGGTTTTGCGGGCGGGTGGGGGATCAGGGTGCTATCAGGCGGGAGGGACTGGGGCAGGATTCCCCAGCCAGGTCGGCTTCCAGCCGCGGTTGGTTTCCGCGGCCAGGCTGGGCGATCAGGGGCAGGGTACGTGATTTACCGCGGGGCTGCAACGGCGGACCCGACAAGCGGTTCTCCCAGCCGCACGGCCTGCGACAGCCCGTCGGCCTGGAATTCAAAACCGCGGGCATCGATCCGTGAAATGACACCATCGATGCTGCCGATTTTGACGGGATCCCCGACCCGCAATTTCAGCAGCTCGCCCCTGGTTCTGACTTGCAGCCACACCTGTGGTTCGCCGCTGATGTCAATGGCGGCGATGACATAGGTAAAACGGGCGTCGTCCAGTCCCTTGGGAATTTCCTCGGCGGGAGCCGACGGTGTCGTCACGGGTGGCGGTTCCACCACCTTGACTAGCAAGCGGGTTTCGTCCGTTCCTGGCGGAATTCCATCATCGCTCACCTTCACGCGAAAGACAAAATCACCCACCTCTCGGGGCTGCCACACCAGCGAGCCATTCTCCGCATCGAATCGCGCGCCAGGCGGCGACTCGATCAGCGAATAGGTTAAACGGTCGAGACGATCGGCTTCGTCCGCGGCCAGCGAAACGGCAAGCTGGCTGCCGCGGGTGACCGTTCGCGTCTCATCAGCGGGTAGTTGTGGAGGGTGATTGGGTGGTGCGAACATGTTGCGTTCCACGATGGGATGACGGACCTTTTCTACGCCCAATTCAGCCAGGCGTGACGATGCGGAGAGGACCAGATCCTGGTCCGCCGGAGCCGTGGCCAGGATCAAGGCGTCGATCGTCATGTTGACGTCGAGCAGCTTCGTATCGGGGATGGGACGAATCGGTAAGATGCGGATGCGATGCAATACCTCGGCCGAGTAAAATTCGTGCAGGAATGTCGCCCATTGTTCGACATTGCCCTTACCGCTCACACTGCAGGTGAGCAGTGTTGAACCGTTGGAACGGCGGCTTTGCGAAGTGAGCTTCACGTGCGGGTCCGCCACATCGGTCGCGGTGAGAAGCTCGGAGAGCCACGCCTGGTATTGAGAGCGCGCGATTTCCACGTCTGACGGCAGGGACATTTTTTCGTAGCGTTCGAGTTCGCGCGACACACGCGTGGCCGCGTCGAGCGACTGCTGTTTCGCGCCAATTCGCTGGAAATCTGACGGCGGATGACGGCGCGACGGCGGAATGCCGATTCGACCTGGGTGTATGTCCAATACCCGAGGAGCAGGCACAACAAACCGCTGACCACCCCTGCCAACACGCGTTCGCGATCGCTCATCGTGGCGACTCCTCGGGGGAAACGGGAGCCGCCGCTTCGACGTCGGCGGCTGTCGCGCTCTCCGCCGACGGTGGGATCGTGGAAGCCGCACGAGTCGCTGCCGCCGGCTCGGCATTGAGGAGTCGGATCATCTCCTCGGTGCCCGTCGCCACCACGTCGATCCTCTCCACGAAGTACCAAGGATGCCGCGGGTCTTCTCCGGTCAGGTTTCGCTCGAGGCCCTCGACATGATGCCGTTCGTCGCGGAGGTCCTCTTCAAGCTGTGCGACGGTCTCCGCGCGATCGACCACACCCTGAAGGGTAATGCGGCCTCCCGAGCTGGTGATGTCGGCCTGCAGACGTCGCAGTCGCATCTTGTCCGAACCCGGAAGCCGCCGCGATAATTCGCGCAGTTCGTAGAGCCAATTGGGGCTGTTCGCGAACCACTCATCCAGCCCTTCTAATTCCCGGAGTTGACGATTCGCGACCTCTACCAATTTGTCGATTTCCGTGTTGCGCTGGCGAAGTGCGAGAATGTCTGCGTCGCGTGAGGCAAGTCCCCACCAGACGCCCAGACCGCAAATCAATCCGATGGCCAGCACGACCGTCGCCATCGCGGTCCAAAGTTGCCGCGTATCACGCGGCTGGGGTGCCTGCCGTGGACGGAGAAAGTCAATGCGCGGCCAATCGGGATGGGCCTCAAGCATGCAGCGCCGACCAAGGGAGCAAAATGTTCCGCCTCCGCGTCCGCCATGGCCTCTGCCTCGGCGACGCGGTGCCAGCGTGGCGGATGATCGACGCACTCCGCCGGAAGGCCGAATACCTGTTGGCATTCGGTGGCCAGGGCCTCATGGGCCGGTGACGCACCGCAGATCACGAGCGAGGCAATCGTCGTGGTTGCGTTCTGGACGCGCGCGGCGGCCAGCGTGCGTTTCACTTCGTTCAGGATGAATTCACGATTGGCGGCGAGCCGCGATGACGCCGGATCAGCGGCTAACGCGGCACTGGCGGTATCGTCCGCTGTCAATCGCACGGATCGAGACATGAACACGAGCGGCCCGCGGGCCAGCGTCAAATCGACCTTGGTGCCTTCGTCCGTCAAGATCAGCCGAGTCTCATCGCTGATCCGCGTATCACCCAGCGCGTGAGCGACGGCCGCCGCGCTGCCGCACGGCCGGAAGATCACACCCAGCAAGCTGGCTCCCACCGCATCGCATACTTTCTGGATCTGCCGGAGATGTTCCAATGGCAAGGCGGCCGCCAAAACCTGTTCCGCGTTGTCCGCCTGGGCAGGTAGAAAGTCAATGGGCGAGCCGTCGTCAAGGGAGACGAAGTGTTGCAACGCCTGGAAGCGAACAATATCAGGCAACTCGTCCGCGGGCACCGGCGGCACCTGAAAGCCGCGGACCTCGCAGTCGGCTCGGTCCACCAGCACCACCAGCTGCGCTTTCGCGACCCGCCATGACTGAAGGGTGTTGATCAACATCGCTGGCTCCCGCCGCGATGCCGTGGGGAGTGCTGCCATCCGCGTCAGCGTGACTTGCCTGTCACGGATGGTGGTGGCGATCAGCCGCAGGGGGGCATCCCCCCAATCGATTATGATCCACTGTGACATGCCGTGATGCTCATGGCCGCTGTTCGCTCCGCAAACAAGCGGCTTTTCATTTCGCCACGTCGTGCTCCTCGGTGAGCGATGCGTGGTAGTGACGTTGTTTCTGAAGACGTTGGTTCGCTTCTCCAAACGTCGTGCGGTTCTCCCGCCGTTGGCTCGCGGAGCGAACCACAGCATTATGGGCTGCGCAGGTCGGTCGGTGTGAAGCCTCGTCCGGCGGCCGTCAGGTCCTTCCATCCTACTATGGGAACGTCGGGGCGCGACGCATCGATGAGGACTTCTGCCCGGGAAATGCGGCCGCCGTCGCCGTTAAAACCGACCACCTGGGCCTGGAAAACGCTGCCGCCGCCCGTCACATAGGGGAGCATTTGCCGCATGGCCGGCAAGTCGACCAGACCTTCGCTCATCAGCCAGATGGGGTGACGACGGCTGGTATTTGCCCCCACGGCACCGCTTCCGGACTGGGCGGCAATCGTGTCCGCGACGTCTCGAGTCATCCCGGGGACGGTCATCAGTACGGGGAGCGGGGCTTCGTTGATATTGATGCGGCCGGCGGGGCTTTGATCGCCGTCGGTCGTCACATAGTCCAGCAGTTGCGCGAGCGTCTCGCCGATAGCTTGCGGTTCATTGACAAGCGGCGATGTGAGCACGACGGGCTTGTCGGCATCCGGCAAGCGGGCACGCACGCGGACTCCGACCAGGTCCAGTATGTTTTCAATCTCGGTCGTCGCGGATCGCGTCAGGTCGGGCGCACGGCCACCGACGGCTTCTCCTTCCTCCGCTTCCTCCTCTTCCGCCGGTCCATTTTGACGATAAACGATAATGAAGGTCGCCAAGTCAGCATCGATCACCGCCGACAGCGAGCCGTACAGGGCTTCGAGGTCCTCATCGTTGATATTGATTCTGGCCTCGCCCGTGGGAGCCAGTGGCAATTCACGGCTGTGCAGAGTGAGGAAGGGTTGCCAACCCAAGTCGAGCGAGCCGAGCGCTGGGTCGACTCCGATCGCCAGCGGCGTCTCTGCCTCGTTGGCATCGAGCACTCCATTGCGATTACGATCGCGACCAAACAGCAGTTCCGGCGTAACGCCTCGGACCATGAGCAGCTCCGAGAGCGAATCGAACGGCCCGTTCTTGGGGCGAGACGCCGGTTGTTGCGACGAGTAAAAGTCAATTTCCGCGCCAAATTCACGCGGCTCGTCATCCTCATCCATCCAATCCAGGATGGCATCGGCAATCTCCAGCGTCATGCCGGGCAATTGCATCAAGGCGGAACGGGAGGTGAGGCTTTCCAGCGTGGTCGCCTGTTCGTCGCCCGCACCGCTTACGTCGTCATCCGACGGATCGCCCGAGCCGGTCAGGCCGCCTATTAACGCGTCCAAGGCGGCTTGTTCGTTGGATATGTCTTCCTCGTCGTCGTAGGTGTCGATCAGCGTTGTCAAGTTGAGCTTGGCCGACTCGTTTTGCAGGCCGTAGCGGATGCCGATGGGATACCCGACGTTGTCAAACAAGGGAGCGACGATGGAGAACATCCCGCGAAAGGCGTCTTCGGCGTCTTCCACCACGAGTTGCGCCTGAAAAAGTGACGGATTGTCAAACGTGCCGCCCAATTGTTGTTGGGTCAGCGGCGGTTGCATGAGAAATGCGCGGGTGGCCGCCGCCCCCGATTGGACCAGCGCCTGGGACTGTGCCAGTTCGGCATGCACGTCGGCCGCCGCGTGGTGGGCTAACATGCGATCGGAGAACGTGTAGGCGGACAACGCGAGCAAGGCGATGACGACAAGCACGATGACCAGGATGACGCCGGAACGCGAGGGCATCGGTTAGTACTCCTGTTGCTGGTCCGTCGAGATCTGGCCCACGGGCAGGCGTACGATCAACGCAAAAGTATCGTCGCTTCCCTGGCTCGGGTCCGTCAGCGACGGCCAGCGCGTGGCGGTGGCGGCCGCTTCGACGGGTGGCCGCAGGCGAATGGTAATCCGCACGGCCACCGGCAGGCCGCCTTCGGCGGTCGAGTCCCACTGGGGCAGCCACTGGATACCGTCGAAGTAAGCGAATTCGAGATAGTCGATTTCGTCGGCCAGTACCGCGGCCCCGGTGCGGGCCGTTGCCGCGCCGCCGTTCTCCACAAGATAGGAATGAGCCGCATAATCCATGTGCAACCGCATCAGGGCGGCCGCCGCGGAAGGACCGGACGGAGCGGCCAGGTTCGAACGCACGAGGTCTTGATCTCTCCGCAAGATCGCGGTCAATGGATCGCTTGACCCGCGCACCGCCGCCGGGTCGCCCAGATAGTAGGCGACGGTCTGCAGGTCACTGCGGGGCAGGGAGCCATCGAGGTTGATGGTGGCATCGTGGGCTCGGTTCAGAGCCATAAAGTCCGTGGCCCGGGTCGTCTCCCATCTCATGTCGCTACTCGAACCATACAGCCCGATCGCCTGTTGCTGATCGGGGTCGATCGTTTCACCTGCCTCCGCGACTTCCGGCTCGGATGGTGATCCGGCCGAGTCTGCCTGGTCCGTACCGTCACCGTCGCCGGCGGCACCATTGCCACCCGACTCGCCGGCTTCCGTTCCCTCGATCTCACCGCTTGCGTCCGCCGACGATGTGCTGTCGGCGGCGGTCGCTCCCGCCCCGGAGAGTGTCGGTGACACGGCCGATTCGAGGTCCCGAGCCATTTGTCGCAAAATGGCCCGCGCCAGTTCGGCTCGCTCCAGTCCCAGCCGCTGATGGGATACCATCCGCGCATGCAGTCTCATGGAGCCGCCGACGATCAGCAGGATGATCGCGCTGAGGCTGAGTGCCAACAAAACTTCGAGCAGCGTGAAGCCGCGGGGCTGGCCCGGCGGCAAGCGGCGACTAGAGCACACTGGTATCCTCCTCCGCGGCCTGCTCTGCCGCGTCATTGACCCGCTGTTGAACATATTGCGGGTCCACCATCCACCGCACGAGCCGCGCCGTCGGCGGTTGGGTCCGCGCTTGATCCGCACGGATGGCGGACACGGTCACGGCCAACAGTCCGGGCGTTGCCTGAGGCTGGATGTCGATGGAATACAGCCAGTCGGGGTCGGTATCGACAGGCATATTTTGGGTGGGGGTCGCGGTCAGGATGCCGGCGTCGATTTGGGCCAGCACCGATTGACAATGCAGTTGACCCCGCGAGACGTCGAGTGCCGCTTGCGCATGACGCCCGCCGATGCGAGTCAATTCGCCGATCAGCAGCATGGCACCCGCCAGAATGGCCAGCGCCAGAATAACTTCCATCAGCGTCATGCCGGCCCGATGTTCCTGGTTGCGATCGAAGCGACTCATCGGCTCAGACCCTCGGTGAGATAGGGCCGATCGGGGCTGGCGAGTGCGCCGACTTCGGAGAGGCCGGTTAAGCCGCGAACGACGATCGGAATTTGGTCTCCCTCCAAATTGGACAAGACCAGGAGATGGTCCTGCGAACTGCCATCCGGTGCGAAGCGCAGGTAGGGAAATTCGAGCACCGTGGATGTTTCCGCCGCGGTGCTTGCGGAGGGATTGGTGACCAGTCCGGTCAGCGGTGCGGCCGAATTGACCAAACGACTGGCATCCAGAAAGACGACATCTCGCGGCAAGCACGCGACACGACCGGTTCGCAGGCCTGCTGGCGGTAACTGGGGAGGCTCGGCTTGGCCACCAAGCGACGTATCGGCTTGCCTCAGGAACGTCTGGACCACCGCCCATTCGACAGCATCCGTTGGTTCGAGCGGTTCGGCGACCTCCGCGTAACGTCCCGCACCGGGTCCATAGAGGAGCAGTCGCGTCTGGCCAGTGCGCATGGCGTTGTTCCTCGCCTGGACAATCGCCGTGCGGATCTGCTCGGCACCACTGGTCAGCTCATTACGGCCCGCCAGACCGACCATCCCCGGAATCGTGAGCGAACAGACGACCGCGATCAGGACCAGCACCAGCAGCAGTTCCAACAGCGTCAGTCCCTTGACGTGGGACAGGCATCCAGCCGGTCGGCGGTCCAACCATCCTGCCGGTCGAAGGCACCCATCCCTTGAGAGATCAGCGAACGCTTGATTCATCGTGCCACCATCCTCAAGGGCCGGCTCGCATTACAGATCGGTCGAGCTGATATCGTCTTCGGTCCCATCCGCTCCATCGGGACCGATGGACCAGATGCGGTAGTTGTCGGCGTCGATCAGTTGATATTGATATGGCGCGTCCCAGGGATCCGTGGGTGCTTCCTTCGAGTCGAGGTAAGGGCCTCGCCAGCGGTCGGGGTTGGGCAAGTCGCTCGGCGCGGTGATCAGGGCTTGCAGGCCCTGAGCCGTGGTGGGGTAGCGACGAAGATCGAGTTGAAAGGCGGCGACACATGTCTTGAGTTGTCCGATTCGAGCCGCGGCGGCGTCCTTCAAGGCATTCTTCTGCGCGTTGCGAACGGAGATTCCCACGAGGGAGGCCAGGATCACGAGGATCACCAACACAAGTAGGACCTCAATCAGGGTAAACCCGTGACGTTTTTGCGTTCGATATCGATGAGGCATGGTGCGTTCTCTCCTGTGGGTGGGGGGCTGGTCGAGTCTCATGACTCGGGTGGGATCCTGTCTGCCGCACATCGGCTTGTCAGTTTCATAGTGTGCTGCTCATCTTCATGATTGGCAACAGCAGGGCGATGACGACAAGCAGTACGATCAAGGCCAGCGCGAGTAGCAAGATCGGTTCGAGCAAGCGGACAAACAGGTCGAGTCGACGAGCCGTGCGAACTTCGAGTCGCTCGGCAATTTCCACGAGGACCTTCTCCATTGTGTTTGATTCCTCGGACACCGAAATCATTTCGACGATCTCACGCGGAAAATAGGGGCTGCGGGCAAGTGGCCGCGCGAGTGGATCACCCGCCGAGACGTGCTCGGCGGCTTCGGACAGCACGTCCGCCAGCACGAGGTTACCCGCTGCCTGCTGACTGATTTCCAGCGATCTCAGGATGGGCACGCCGTTTTGCAGCAGCGTACCCAGCACTCGGCAAATGCGGGCGATGGCCAGGCTCTGCAGAATGCGACCGAGACCGGGCAGCCGCAGCTTCCATCCATCCCAGAGGCGACGACCGGCGGGGGTCGCGAGTCGCCGTTGCAGCAATGCGCCGCCGCCGATGAGAACGACGAGCAGCAGCAGTCCATAATGGTTAACCGCCTCGCTCAACCACAACAGGGCTTCGGTCGGCCACGGCAGCTCGTTGCGCTCACGTAGCCGTTCGAACAACTCGGCGAAGCTGGGCACGAAGTAGATGATCAGCACCGTCACGACACAGACGCCAAATACCGACAGAAAGACGGGATAGGCCAAGGCTCCAAGGGTGCGGCTCTTCAGATCTTCCTGTTCCTCCGTAAAACGAGACACGCGGTCAAGCGCGTCTTCCAGAAAGCCTCCTTCCGAGCCGGCTCGAATCATACTGATCGTCATGGGATGGAACGTCCGCTCGTGTCGTTCCATGGCCTCCGCCAGTGGGGCACCATCTTCGACGCGCGTGGCCACGTCTTCCAGCACGGCTGCCAACGCGGCGTGTGACGATTGCTCCTGCAACAGACGTAGGGACCTGAGCAGAGGCACACCGCTGCGGAGCAACGAGGACAGCTGGCCGTAGGTGGTGGCGAGTAACGTGCCGCGGATGCGTTTCCCCTGCGAGCGTCGCGTCTGGCTGGCGGCTTGGGAGGATACCCGTACCGGGAAAAGCGAGCGTTGGGCGAGTTGTGTCAGGACTTCCCGTTCCGTGGCGGCGGCCAGGGAGCCAGTCACTTGCTGGCCGGATCCGTCGCGGGCGATGTATTGAAACTCGGGCATCGTTGGTCATCCCCTACCAGCCGTCCGCCAAGCGGCGGCTAATCGAGTCGATCTCCCTTGGTGACTCTAAGCACCTCAGCCACGGTCGTTTCGCCCAGTAAGACCTTACGCCAGCCATCCTGTCGAAGTGTCCGCATACCATTTCGTCGGCCGGCGCGATCGATGTCCCAGGTACTGGCTCGATCGTGTGCCAGTTGCCGGACCTCTTCACCTGTCATCAGCAATTCATAAATGCCGCTTCGCCCCGCATAGCCGGTTTGACGGCAGGCCCGGCAACCTTGGATGCGGTAGAGTGGCTGGGCGTCGAGTTCCACATCTTCGGGGAAATCGGCCGGCAGCTCGTCACGCGTCGGATGATACGGTTCGCGGCAGGCCTGACAGAGGCGACGGACCAACCGTTGAGCCATCACGCCCTCGACCGTGCTGGAAACCAGGAACGGCTCGACTCCCATATCAACCATTCGCGCGAAGGCGCCCGCGGCATTGTTGGTATGCAAGGTGCTGAACACGAGATGCCCGGTGAGCGAGGCCTGGATCGCATTCTCGGCCGTTTCCAAATCGCGAATTTCGCCAACCAGCACGACGTCGGGATCGTGTCGCAAGATGGCTCGCAGTGAGCCCGCAAAGGTCAGGCCTATTTTGGGATGCACCTGAATTTGATTGATACCTTCCAGCTGGTATTCGACCGGGTCTTCGGTCGTGATGATCTTGGTGGTCTCGTTTTTGATCTGCAGCAGGGAACTATAAAGCGTGGTGGTCTTGCCCGACCCGGTAGGGCCCGTGACGAGAATGATGCCGTGCGGCAAACTGATCAATTCGCTGTATTGCCGGTAAATATCCTCGCCCATGCCGAGCGTGAAGAGATCGAACGACATGGCTCCCTTATCCAGGATACGCATCACGATGCCTTCGCCATGGATCATGGGGATCACCGAAACGCGGACATCAACGTCGCGGCCGCGCACCTTCAGCTTGATACGGCCGTCTTGGGGCAGACGCCGTTCGGCGATGTTGAGGTGGGCCATGATCTTTAAGCGACTGATGATCGCGGCGTGAAACCGATTGATCTCCGGCGGCACCGGTTGTGGCTGGAGCATGCCGTCAATGCGATAACGGATGACGAGTCCCGACGGCTGCGATTCGATATGCACGTCACTGGCACGCAATTCGATCGCTTCCAGCAGGACTTCATTCACCAGCCGCACCACCGAGGCTTCCTGGGCCATCTCGGACAGCTCGGAGCCGTCGATTTCCAGCTCCTCGACCAACTCGATCCCATCATTGTCCGAAGCGGCGATCAACCCCTCGACCGTCTCGCTCCCCACGCCCAGATGCGTCTTGATGAGGTGGGAGATGCCGGCCCGCGACGCCAACACCGGCTCGACATTCAGACCCGTGGCGGCGCCGACGTCATCGAGCGGATACAGATGAAACGGATTGCTGGTGGCAACGACGATCGAGCCGTTGTGCTTCCGCAGCGGAAAGATCCCGTCGCGGTGAATCAGTTTTTGCGGGAAGCCATGCAGTAGCGACAGGTCGACTTCCACCTCCGTCAGGTCGACATATTCCAGTCCCATTTCCGCGCCGACGGCGGTCAGCGCCGTCTCTTCGCTCACCAGTCCTTGCTGCACGGCAGCCGAGACCACAGACATGCCCCGGTCCGTGAACGCAGGGAGTTCGGCAAGCTGGCCCTGGTCCACCAAGCCATGCCGTACGAGAATGTCATCCGCTTCGAGCACCGCTTTTCTCCCTATCGAGTCCACTGGGTTGACGACATCGCGGGGCCACGCTGCGCGGGCCCCCTACGCGTCACTGTGGTCCGCCACCACCTTGTCCGCCACCTCGATTTCGATTCGGTGCGTTTCCTCCACGGCCCCCTCCGCCTCGGCCGCGCTGTAAGGCGTTGAAAAACTCCATCCGCCGTCGGATTTGCTCCTGGATCTGTGCCGGCGAATTGGTATTTTGCGGTCGATTTCTGGGGTTGTTCCCTGCCGTGGCCGCTGGGGTCTGGTTGTTATCGGCCGTCGTGGACTGGATTTTTTCTCCGAAGATGGAACTGAGTGCGGTCTGAATGGTCGCCGGATTGGCTCGCGTGACGGTCACCACGCGTGTCGTTTCACTCGATTCGACGGCGATCAGGTCCAATTGCGAAACCAGCGATTTGATCTGTTCGAAGAGCGGATCGGGAGCCGAGACAATGAGGGAATTGCTGCGGGCGTCCACGCCGATGGTGACCTCAGGCTCGGAGGTCGCCGATTCGGACGCGTCGTCGCTCCCTCCGCTTCCCCCTCCGCCTCGCCGCATGGCCCGCATGATGTCCTGCACATTAGGCTGCCGATTCTGGTTTTGATTTGCCTCCGCCGCCTTGTTCGAGGCCAGCCGCTGGGCATAGATTTGCGAGACCGTCGTCGCGATTTCGCTGGCGCTGGTATGGAGGACGGGAATTAATCGAGGCGGTGCCATCGTCTCGACATCTTCCGGACTATGCGCCTGGTCGATCACGGTGAGTAACTGCTGGATCAGGTCGATGTCGGCAGCGGAACCGCGAACAAAGAGGGCATTGATGCGCGCGTCGGGCACAATTTGGGCGTTATCGGAAAAACTAAAGGCCTCGGTGGCTGATTCAAACAGGCCTCCCATGCTGCCCAACGCCATTTCGGCCAACCCGCCGCCCCCACCGCCACCGCTCTCGCCGCTCGTCCCCTTCCCATTGATGAGCATATTCAACAGCTTGGCGGCCTCTTCCGCCTTCGTGTACTTGAGATAATACACGGTGTACTCATTGGGCGAGCTGAGTGCCGGGTCGGAGAGCGTCTCCAGCAGCTTCTCAAATTCATCCAGTGCTTCCAGGTCTTCAGAGGCAATCAAGAGTCCATTCGGTCCCGGAGCCACAATGATTTCCGGCAGGGTGCCGGCAGGTGGCGGTGCCGCTGCCTCGGCGGGTGAAACCTGAGCCAGATAGGTGAAGGGCCCGTCATTCGCTGCCGCTTCCCAGCGGTGACTTGCACTGCCTCGCACGGCTGCCCGTCCCACGGCCGTCTGCGCGGGGACCCGCGGGGGAGCGGGGGCGGCGGGTGGTTCCGTGGCCGGCAACGGTGCGGGCGGTGGATTTGTGGGAGGTCGGTCGGCGGGACGACGTTCGCCCGACGAATCCTGACGGCGGAAACTGCGCATGGCGTCGACCGCCGCGGAGGGCGTCACGGTGCGGATGCGATTCCCACGCAGCGTCGGCCACATCGTCTCGGCCCGCTTAAGAAGATCATCGACCGAGCCGGAATACAGAGGGAGCATGCGGATGTTCCCTTTCTGGCTGCGGTACTCACCGGTCTCGTCCTCACCCATTTTTTCCAATAGCATCCGGATGCGTTCGACATCGGCCGGCCGGCCTCGGACAAGCAATTGACGCGTCGCCAGGTTGGCATCGACCCGCGGCGTATCATCCTCGGCCGACTTATCGCCAGCGGCCGCCTTGTTGCCGAACAGACTTTCGATGGCCAACCGGGCGGTCGTCGGATCGATGACGCGGAGGTTGAAGATTTCGATCTGGTCGTGCTGCCCGGCTGAGCTCGTCGAGCGTCGCACGAATGGTAGCGTGTTGCGCCGGACGGCCCAGCACGACCAGGTTGTTCGTGAGGGGGTCGAGCGTCATGCGGATATCAGGCAGGCCGGCCAGCAGGGTCTGCAGCACTTGCATCGTGGTTTCCGGATCGGCACCGCTGACCGGATAAGCGATCAGCTGCGGTGCCTCGGCGATCGTCGTTTCCGCCGCCAACTCGGAGGGGATGTCGATCAGCTGCAAGATATCACGCATCTCAGCAACAACCGTCGGCGATGCCTTCACCAACAACCGCGTGCCCAGGGCGTCGGTAGAAAGGCGAATCGAGCCATCCTCGTTGGCATTCCTCTCCTCCGGAATATTCATCAGCTGGCGAATCACGACCAGCGCCTCGTCGGGTGACATATGTCGCAACGGCAAGGAAGTGATCTTCGTGCCGGCTTCCTCCGTGGGATTTTCCACTCGCTCAATCACCCGCCGCATCATTCGCAGCTTGCCGGCCGTTTCCGTCACCATCGCCTGACGCGAGGCGGGCAAGATAATCAGCTTTCCCTGGGGGCCCAGCAGCTTGCCCAGCTCATTTTCCGCGTCCTCGGG
This sequence comes from uncultured Planctomycetaceae bacterium, assembly GCA_963700865.1. GTDB lineage: Bacteria > Planctomycetota > Planctomycetia > Pirellulales > Pirellulaceae > CAVOGJ01. Next base: position 99,323 of record CAVOZC010000007.1, read on the forward strand.
TGTCATCCGCTCAAGTTCAAAGAGACAGCTTACCAGCTCGTATTGCCCTAGCGCATCGAGTTGGTCGGGCGTGACTTGCATCACGAGGTTGGGCGGAATCCCGTCTTCGAGGTTGACCAGCAAGAGCATCTTGTCACGACGGACGAGGGTATAACCCTTGATCAGCAACAGGCTATTGACGACATCGATGGCTTCTTGAGTGCTGTAGCTGCGCGAATCGGTGTAATTGAACGTCCCCTTTGGCGGGGCTTCCAGCGAGAGTGCCAGATCGGCTTCACGCGCCAGCCAATCCAGGACGTCTTTCCACGGGGCGTACGTAAAGGCAAATCGCAGCCGCTTTTCTTTTACCGCCGGCGAGCCAGCCGCTGCCGCAGGTGGAACTCCCTCGGTCGCCGTAACGTCGACTGGCTCCGAGCCCGTCGGCAAGTGGGCGGCGGCACCGGGGATGGATGGATCGGCGGCCGCCGGCGTCGAATCGGCGGGCGCCGTTTGGCGCGAAGGTCCGGATCGGCGAGGGGCCAAGCAAAGGCCAGCATCACGACCAGCCACCCACACGAGCGGATCGACAGCGACGGGAACGAGCCACGAACGGGCGGAGGCGTGGGAGAGAGCGGCATCTCGAAACCCATTTCTGGCTGGGGATGTGGGATCGACGGCCGGCCGTGGCGCGAGGCCCGCCGACCGCGGGCACAGGCGCGATCACCCGCCCCAACGCCCCATTCCGTCTAGCTAGATCCTAATTTCCAACCCCGCAAACGGCCAGCAGGACCGCAAAAGATCGAGGGTTTGCCGGCGATTTTGCCCGAGGCCTCCGGTTCTTTGGACCGAATCGGCGTCGCCGGACACGTATTTCGGCTCACGCACCCGGGTTGTGGTCCGCGCGGCAGGCAAAAAAAAAGCCGCGGGACCGGGCGGTCCCGCGGCGGCTGCCCATGACAGACGGGCGTATCAACCAACGAGCCAGCGGCTGGCTCGTTGGTCTAGTTGTTGACCGGCAAACGATGGATGTTCCAGACGTTGAAGTCCGAAACATCGGTGAGGCCGTCACCGTTGAAGTCACCCGTTGCCCAACCCGTGGCCATTTGGAAATTGTGACTTTGCCAGACTTCCCGGTCGAGCTGGTCCACGAGGCCGTCGAGGTTGGCGTCGCCGTAGACGGTGCCAAAGACATCGGCCAAGAGCATCTCGCTGTCGGCCATGTCAACCAATCCATTGCCGTCCAGATCGAGGGTCTCGTCGCTCAGACCGACTCGGATGGCCGCGTGCATGAAATCAATATCGGCCGCATTGACGGCACCGTCCTGATTCAAGTCGCCATAGGCGAGCATGGCAATGGTGGAGGGGTCTTCGAACCCGTTCGCGGCCCGCAAAATGTCTTCGGTGAGAACTACCGAATCCACAAACTCCGCACGGTGCGAATTCCAGACGTTGAAGTCCGAAACATCCGTGACGCCGTCACCGTTAAAATCACCCGTCGCCCAACCGGTCTCCTGCTGGAATTGGTAGGCTTGCCAGAGCTCGAAATCGGGCTGCGAGACGACACCATCAAGGTTCGCATCGCCGAAATCGGTCCCCAACAGATCGTGAATCAAAAAGTCGGTGTCCTGGTCATCGAGAATTCCGTCGTTGTCCAGGTCAAACATCGGATCCTCACTGCCTGTGCGCAAGGCATGGGTGAGCATGTCGATGTCCGCGGCGTCGACCACGGCGTCGCCATTCAGATCACCAGGGAGTTCAATCAGCGACAGTATCTGCGGCTGGTCCGCCTCCAGTCGTGGTTCCGCCGATTCCGCGACCTCCAGCGGAGCCGCAACGTCCTGCCGGGTTTCTCCCTGATCGGTCAGCGATCGAGCAGCCGACAGTTGGGGAATCGAGGTCCGCACGGCATTCCACGCGTTAAAGTCAGACACATCCGTCACGCCATCGCCGTTAAAATCACCGGAGCTCCAGCCAGTGTCCGATTGAAAAGCGTGCTCCTGCCAGGTCCGGAGGTCGTCCATGTCCACCACGCGGTCGAGGTTTGCGTCGCCATAATTCGTGTCCAGGATGTCATGGACGAGCATGTTCATGTCGTCCTTGTCGACACGACCATTCGAGTTCAGGTCAAAGACGGCATCGGCCGCCCCACTGCGGATGGCCGCGGCCAACGTGTCGATATCGTGCGCGTCGATCGACCCGTCTCCGTCGAAATCGCCTTGAAGGGTGGCCGCCGCGGGCGGTGCTTCCTGACGGACATGCTTGATCGCCACTTCGGGCGCGGAGGCCCCCTTCGGGGCCAGCAATGACATGACATCAGCCGCCAGGACAAGACGATTCTCCAGCGTTTCCGTCTGCAATCGTCGGGCTCGGGACTTTCTTCCCATAATCGTTCTCCTTGGGTTTACGGCCGACGGACTGGAAGTCCGCAGCGGTCCGAGCATCCCATCGTGCCGTGTTCGATGGGCGCAGGATCGCCGAGATCGGCGCACGCCTTTGCGGCGACTCCTGTGGCCTCGGGACTCTTCACAGGGGCCGATTCGTAGCACAAATGTCACGCCGACCAAAGTCAGAACCCATCGACGGGGACCAGACGCCCCCATTCGCGAGCACAACGGCCAGCGTCACCGACCGCGACTCCGCTGTCAGAGCTAGCTCCGCTCCCGTAGCGCGGCCGTGCCCGTCCGCGAATGGCTCTCCCTGCGACTCGGTTCCGGCGGAGCCGCGTGAGGCAGGAACCCGCATCGACTGTGGCAGGATGCCCCAGCCACGATGCCGGGGCCAACAATCTCCCGTGGCTGGGGCTTCCAGCCACAGTCTGTCCGTGGCTGGGGCTTCCAGCCACAGTCCTGTCGCCGGCTCCCACGGCAAGCCCCGCCCCCAACACGACTCCTCGCCAATACCCCCAAGACAGCAGCCACCCCCATCGACTGTGGCAGGATGCCCCAGCCACGGGCTTGTCGGGTGGCCGTCCCGTCCGCGAATGACTTCTCCCTGCGACTCGGTCCCGGCGGAGCCGCGTGAGGCAGGAACCCGCATCGACTGTGGCAGGATGCCCCAGCCACGATGCCGGGGCCAACAATCTCCGTGGCTGGGCTTCCAGCCACAGTCTGTCCGTGGCTGGGGCTTCCAGCCACAGTCCTGTCGCCGGCTCCCACGGCAAGCCCCGCCCCCAACACGACTCCTCGCCAATCCCCCCAAGACAGCAGGAACCCGCATCGACTGTGGCAGGATGCCCCAGCCACGGGCTTGTCGGGTGGCCGTGCCCGAGTCGCGATGGAACCGTCCCGCCGCCTGTCCCGCTACTGGCCTTTGCGCAAGCAGCCGGCCCAGGCGAGCCCCGCGATGGTTAATAACACGATTGACGTTGGCTCGGGAACAATGCCGTACGCGAATTGTACGTCGTAGGCCCCGGCACTCGTCCCCGCGATAATGTCATCAATCAGGCTCGTCCCGATCTCTTCCGTGCCCCAGATGGTGTCAAAACCTCCGGTGACCAACGTGTAGGCGCCGGCCGGCAGGATCAGACCGTCTGCACCGGCCGGGGTATTGGCATTCGCCAGCGGATCGGCAGCCCCGAAGCTGAGCATGCTATACCCGGCGCACAAGGGCGGGGACCTGTCCATCATCATCGAAGGCAACCAAAACTCCGGAACTGTCATAAATGGCGATTTCCGTGTTCATCGGATTCCCGGCATCGGGCTGGATCGTTTGAATATTCAACCAGTTTCCGCTGCCGTCGAGTGAGAAGTTGAAGAAATCCAATCCACCAGCAACATGGCCATGGCTGCTCAACGCTGGACTGCCGTCGCTGGGCAGCGAGCCCAAATTAAAGACCTCGTTGGTCACGCCACGTTCCAGGAAACGGAATTCAATCGTCTCCCACACCTGATCGGGTGCGTCCACGGCATCGTCCGATTCTTCGAAAAACTCCAGCGTCAGACTCCCAGCCGGATCGAACGGCGTCACGGGAATCAATGTCGGCCCCACCGCCAGTACCCCTGAGTAGCCGAACGCGCTCGTCAGTGGCCCCGATTGAAATGGGGGCGCGACCGTGGGTGTGAACTGAATCTGCGCGTCACTCGCCCATGTATTCGCCGCTGGATCGGCAAGGCTGCCAATCACCTCGATGGCACTGACGAGATAGCCTCCCACGGGATTGATGGATTCCACGGCATTGTCGGGATCTCCGAGCAAACCCCAGGACGGAACATTGATCAGTGGGAACGATTCGCGCACTGTCTCCGATTCAAAGCTCGCCCAAGCCGAGCTCGACGCCAAAAATAGGCAAAAACCGCACGTGATTTTGTGGAACATTGGCTGTTTCCTCCGTTGGATTGATGACGTGGAATTGGCGTACGCGGGGCTGGGAATCGGACCCACCGCCACGAGAACATATGCTTGAATTTGCGGGAATGCCGCGGAGCAACAGCCTGGAGACCCGATTCCGTCGCAGAGAGCGCGCACGACGACAAGACGGCTTGTCACATGGAGTTCAACACCAGACGACCGTCATCAAGCAACGGGGCCGAGGTTTCCAGGGAACGAGCAGGCTCTCACGAAGAGACATGTCAACAAAAGCTGTTGCATGTCATTGGCCCGCTCAACCTCGGCGAATAGAAGAAATACGTTTTAAAAAACGGCCGTGGAACGAACTATAAACGGCTGGACAGCCATTTGCAAGCCTCTTCTGCGAAAAAAGGGCGTCAGGAATCGAGGTGCCGGGCAATGAAAGCCACGGCGTCGCCGACGGTTTTCACTTGCAGCGCGGCGACCTCATCCAGATCGATGTCGAATTCTTCTTCGAAGGCCGCGACGAGTTCGATACTCTGTACGGAAGCGGCCCCCAGGTCTTCCACGAAGCGGGCGTCATCGGCGATCTGGGCCGGATCGACCTTGAGCACCTCTCCCACGACACGCTTCACCCGTTCGAGTGTGTTTTCCATGGTCGCTTCCCTGGACGTCTCCCAAGTGACGTGGCTTCATCGACAGCGAAGGTTCTTGCTGGTCGCCATGCCGGTAAGTCCTGCAGCGGCACGTGGCACCGGGGTCGCTGCGAGGGCGAGGGTGTAGGAATACCATTTCACGCGCGCCCCTGCCAGACGCGGACCCGTGACGACCGCGACCGAGGACCGTCGGTGGCGACAGGCCAAATGATAGCGGCGCCAGCAATTATTTCAGCGTTCAACCGGGCCGAATTGCCATTTTGGCATGCAGTTCGCGGACCCACGGCGTCGATGCCTAAAGGCGGCCCGTCGGGTTTGGCCATGTCCCTTTTCGCTTGCCAGCCGGTGAACAAGAGCGACAATTTTCCCCGTATCCATGGAAAACTGCTGAAAAGAAATTTCTAGCAATTAGACTGGATCTCTGCGGTGGGGCAGACGACAAGAGCAGCGACCAGCGGGTCCTGCTCACCGAAGGCGGCGATCGACCACACCGTTTCGAGGGATCCTGCATGAATGCCTGCCAGCACGTGGCTTCTGGTTTCGCGGCCTGGTTTGCCCTCCTGTCGGTCTGCTTCACCAGCCTGCCAGCGTTCGCCGAAGTACCCACTCCGACCGTGGTGGCGACCGCCGCGGAAGTGCCGCTGACGCATACGGCGCAGCGGGCCACGGAGTTGTTGGGGCTCTCGCAAGCCTTCGAGCGGAAAGCCCAAGAGTTCATCGCTCAATATTATGATTTTCGACTTGGGTTGCGTGGCGAAGCGCCTCCCCACTCGGTACTGCGGACGGTGTTGATTGAATTTCAAGGCGGCCTGCAGTCGCTTCCGGACTCGACCCTCAAATCGTTCCTGCTGCAAAAGCTCGCGACGGCACATGGACTGGAAAATGATGGGCAGCTCCGACGAGCCGTGAATGAGCTGGTGTTCTGTATCAGCGGACTTCCGCGGCTGGAGGTCGACGACGCAGACGACTTGCCTCGTCAGGACATTCTCGTCGAAGAGCCGTGGCGGCAAATCAGGCCGGCAGAGCTGGTGATCAATTGCAACGCCCAGCGACTGCTTGCCTCCCTGCAAGCCGATAGTACGCCCGATCACTCCAAACAGGGCCTGGACGTCCATCGACGGCTTGCGGATGCATCGGCCTTGATCATGGATGAAACGCTCGACAATAACGAGGGAGACACCAAGGCGGAATTGATAGAAATTGAAGAAGCGGCAGTTTGGAGCGAGCAACAGGCCGCCGTGGAAAAGCACCCGGTGGTCGTCTTCCGGATTCGCAAGACCTTTCTCGACAAGTTTGATTGGGACGAGAACGGTTCGCCCAAACGGAAGACGTTCGAGTTCCTCATGCGTCAGCGCGTACAGACATTTCGTGACGAGCGGGGCCAAGTGACGGAGCACGTGGTGACCAACGAAATGTTGGACCCGGTGCTGGCAGGCGGCAACCCGACCAAGGGGCAGTTCGGGTTGCACTACTACAAAACGGTACTCAGCGTACGACCCGTCGCCGATGATGAGAATAAGACGCTCGTTCAGTTCCGTGTCTTGAGCGTTCCCGATTTTCGCGGGCGGTTGGCCAAGAGCCGAGTCCGCCAGGCCGTCTCGATCTTTCTCAACCTGGAAAACCGCCGCCTCACGTCGCGGACCATGGAGCGGATCGCCGAGCATTGGCCACCCCGCGCGTCCAACAGCGATTGGGTCGTTTCCGCGGAGTAGCCGGCCAGGCCAGCAGGCCCCAGCCATGGGCTTATCGCCGAAGTTGCCAGACCCGGGCGGATAGGAGATCGCCACGCCGATCCCACATGCGGGCCGCGACGTCCGTTCGATCAGCCGCGCGGTTCTTTCTGCAGCCGCTGTCGCAGTGCCTGGCACTCGGCCCGCATCTCGCGCAGTTCCCGCTGCACCTCCTGCACGAACTTGTTCGAGGAGAATTCACCGCGGACGGCTTCGAAGTCGCGGAGGGCTGTTTCCGCGTCGCCGTCCAGTCCATATCCTGTCCGGCTGGATTCGTCGAATTCGCGCTCTGCGTCGAGCAAAATCAGTTGCAGGAATTTTTCTTGTGCCGCGGCAAAGTCGTCGACGAGACGCAACAGGCGGTCCGGGTCTGGCTGTTCCAAATCCAGATCGAGCATTTCCTCCGCGTGCCGCCGCACCCAGAGCCACTCGTCATCCGCGTAGCCGGCCGCGGCATCCGCGAGGCGGGCGGTCAGTTGGCCCGCGTCGGCGATCGCGCCACTCCGCACGGCCGCCAGCAGCTGCTCGACACGTTGGGATGGCAGCAGGAGTCCGGCCAGATCGACCCACTGCTGGCTGAAGACGGCTTCGGACGGAGCCGCCAGCGCCGCACGCAGGGAAGATTCGGGGGCGACTTGCCAGGCCGCCGACAGCCGCGACACGATCCGTTCCCGCAGGTAGCGCTCCACTTCCGCTCGGTAGCGTTTGCGTCCCGTGCGGAGCAGGACACGTTTGATTTCGACGCCTGCCCAATTCACGGCCGCCGTCGCCCGCTCGGTGGTTGCTTCCAACTCGGCCAGTTGCCGCCCGCCGTTGATCATCCGTCCCACCGTCAGCGGACTGAAGACGGGGAAGGAAATCAGGTCTCGTCGAGCCGATTCGGGACGGCGATCGCGGGAAGGCCATTTACGTCCGTCCCGCAGCGTGCCCACGGTGGCAATGTAGTGGCCCGGGATCAGGCTGCCCCGTCCGCTCGCATCGGCTTCGACGTGGCTGAAGGGAAGGTCGCGAGTGTCGAAGGAGTGGGTATGTTTTCCCAGCACGACCGAGAAAGGTCCGACGCGGCAGGGCCACATCAGGTACGAGGACGATCCGGTCTTACAGCCCCGTTCCAGTTTGCCTTCGTGGCTGGGCCCCAGCTTATAGCGATGATTCGATTGGTTGGTCGCGCTGCCGGCGTTGAAGAAACTGAAGAGTCCGCCGATCAACAACGATGATTTATGGTGCGTCACCGTGTAGGGACCGGCAAAGACGCTGCAGGCCTCGCCATGAAACGCCTCGCAGTTGGCGAAGAACAGACTCCCTTCGGCGGAGAACTGTTTGCCGATGCGACTCCCCTCACCCACGAACGTCCTTGTCACGGTCGCCCCATCGGTCACCGAGGCGCCCGCGGCAATCATGAAATCCTCGGCCACTACCCCGGCTCCCACATAGGTCACCGCGTCAGGCCCGCTGAGGATGGTGCCATTCACGAGCGACAACGACGCATCGACGATCGCCGCCGGTCCAATGCGCACATTGACGATCTTCGTGGCTGAGGTGACCCGTGCGCCGTCACCAATGACACCGTGCTGCGTGACCGCCGCTTCGGCTGCCGTCCGGGCCATCCGGCTCAGTTGCTCGCTGAATGCGCGATCGTGCCGATAGACGCACATCAAATAGGCGATTTGCGCCGTAAGGCCCTCAAAGAGGATCACGGCGCGGCCACCCGCTTCGTTCAGCGATTCAACCTCGACGCCATTACCGAAGCGGGCACCCGGTTCCGACTCGACGCGGCCCACATCTTCCAGCAGGACATGGTTGCCAATGACGTAGTTCGCCACGTGGCCCCTCACATGCGCGATGCGGACATTGTGGCCAAGCCGGCAATCGACCAGTTGTGCATGATAGATGCCAGCCGGTTTGGCCGGGCCGGTCGCACCGCGCAGCGTACCGGCGAGGAGGCCGATGCGGATATTGCCCTGAAACTGGACGTCGACGATACGCGTCACGTCGAACGGCTCGGCGACGTGTACGCGTTGCCAGTCTTCGGCCGTACAGCCCTGACGGCCAAGCGCTTCGATCTCGGAGGCGGTTACGGGACGATAGGTGGCCGATGGGGGGGACGTCATCTCGCTGGGCCTATTCCGCGTTGGTGGTTCCATGCAATCAACCGACTTAACCGCCCGCGGGCAGGCATTGCGCCAGGCAGATGATGCTGGTGGCGACAATATCATCCGCGGAGGCCCCTCGCGAAAGATCGCTGATGGGCTTGGCAAAACCCTGCAAAAAAGGACCAATCGCCTGGGCGCCCGCCAGATGCTGGGTCAGTTTGTAGGCGATGTTGGCGGCATTCAGATCGGGAAAAATCAACACATTGGCCTGCCCAGCCACCTCGCTGGGCTGTTTCAGTTTCCGCGCGGCCACGGCCGGGACGAGCGCCGCGTCGGCTTGTAATTCGCCATCCAGCGCAAGTGACGGCGCCTTTGCGCGGGCCAGCCGGACCGCCTCGATGACTCGATCAATCGACGCATCTGCCGCACTACCATGGGTGGAAAAGGAGAGCAGGGCGACACGCGGAGGCTGGTCCAGCATACGCGTGGCGCTCTGCCCCGAAGCGACCGCGATATCCGCCAGCTGTCGCGCGGTAGGGGCAATATTCACCGCGCAATCGGCGAAAATCAGGGTCAGCCCGGCGGTGGCGGACGGTGCGGGGAGCAGCATCAGAAAAAAGCTCGACGGCGTTTCGATTCCTTCCGCATAGCCTACGGTCAGGGCGCCCGCTTGAATCACCAGTGCCGTGGCGTGGTCGACGCCGGCGACCATCGTGTCGGCATCCCCCAACGCGACCATCATCCCGCCGAAAAACAATCGACGCCGGATCATCCGCGCGGCGATCTTTGGAGAAAGGTCGCGACGCGCGGCGTAGGCCGCCACATAACGATCCAAGGCGGGATGCTCCGTGGGATCGATGATCGTCAGCGAATCGGTTGCCACGCCGGCAGCGTTGGCCGTGGCCACCACGGATTCGGTGTTGCCCAGCACGATCGGTTCGGCCAGTCGCCCGGCACGTAATTCCGCGGCGGCCTTGAGGACCCGCGGGTCGTCCCCTTCCGGCAGGACGATGCGGAGCGCGGCGCCGGTGATCGACTTACGGAACTTACGTATCCAGTCCACAGCCAAACATCCCTGGCGAGGAAGCCCATGGGGACCACGAGGCGGACAGCCATCAACCGCCCGTCATTTCTTGTTGCGACGTGGGCCAGGCTTCCAGCGTGTCACAATCAACGGATTTCATTACCAGGCCTTATCCTACTCCATCCACCGACACGCTAGAAGCCAACCGAGTTGGGCACAAAACGAGGGGTGAGAGCCATGGTGGCTACAGCCGTTGACGGGGAGATACGGGCTGGCCATCAGGGGACTGACTTCAGTAGGCGTTTTTCGCGGACAGTACGACCCAGACGGTGCGAAAGAGGATCTTTATGTCCAGCCAGAGATTCCAGTCGCGGATGTAACGGTGATCGCACTCGATGCGCTTTTGCATTTTTTCCAGTGTGTCCGTTTCACCGCGCCAGCCTTCAACTTGGGCGAGTCCCGTGATCCCCGGCTTGACCTTGTGACGCAGCATGTACCCTCGGATCTGCTTGCGATACGACTCGTTGTGAGCCGTCGCATGGGGGCGTGGTCCGACCAACGACATGTCTCCGGCCAGCACGTTAAAGAGCTGGGGCAGCTCGTCGAGAGATGTGCGCCGTAGGAACGAACCGAGCGGCGTGACGCGCGGGTCCTGGCGAGTGGCCTGCGTGACGGTCTGGCCGTTCTCACACACGCGCATCGAACGAAACTTCCAGACGGGGATCTCGCGTCCGTCCAGTCCGTACCGTTTCTGGCGGAAGAGGATGGGACCTGGCGACGTGCATTTGACCAGCCAGGGCGATGACCGCCATCGGCAGGGCGGCGATCAATAACATGGCCGCGCCGAGCACCACGTCGACCGTGCGTTTAAGCATGCCGTCGACGCCATAGAACGGGTGTTCAAAGATGCTGACGACCGGCAGACCCTGGATGTTGCTCCAGCGGGAGTGGAGCAGTTCAAAGACGAAGAAATCGGGGACGACGTAGACCGACGCGGTGGTGTCAGCCAATGAGTCAAGCAGTCGGCGAATCCGATCCTCGGCCCGCATGGGAAAGGTAATAAAAATCGTGTGGATCGCGCCCTGTTTCGTTTGTTCCACCAGCTGATCGAGATCCCCCAGTCGATCGCCGAACTCGGTCGGCAATTCGGGTGTCCGTTCCTCGGGACGGTCATCGTAGAAGCCGACGAGGTTCAGCCCCAGCTGAGGGGTTTCCTCGATGTTCCGAGCCAGCTGGATGCCCAGATCGTTAATACCCACGATGGCGAAACCCTTGGCATTGAACCCGCGCGCGTAGAGCCAGCTGGTGGTACCGCGAAGAATGCCGCGCGAGGTGGCCAGTAGCACGCAGGTGGCCAGCGCCCAGACGCCGAAGGAGAAGCGGGTCAGCCCGCTGCCGTACTGAAAGAGGGCTCCCAGGCAGATGGTGCCAATCAGCGTCGCCCACCACGTGCACCAGGCACAGGCGATTTCCCGCATGTAGGTCGAACCTCGCCAGCGGCGATAATTGCCCGTGATGCTGCTGAAGAATAGGTAGAGCAGCGCGCTGGTCAGGCTGGCCACGAGGAACTGCTCGCGAAACAGCGGTTGCCCGAGCCAGCTGGCGAGCGCGATGCGCCAGGAAGGAACAGCCCAGGTCACTCAATCGATAAAAGGCTACCTGAAACGCGCGGTCTTCGTGGATTTGCGGTCGAGATACAGGCATGGTGTCCGGTCACAAGCAGGGGAAAAAGGGGGGCTGCGATCGCGATCGAACGCTGGCCAGAACGGGCTGCGGCGGTGGGGATCGCCTGCGACCGCGGCGGGGCCGTTTCAGCAAAATGTAGGTTACCGGAGCGAGACGCGGCGGGCCGCGGAGCGAAACCGGTTCCCATCGCCGTCGGGATTTTCAGCGGGAAAATCAGTGATTTGGCTTAGCTTTTCGCTCGCGAGATTTGTGGCTTTTGCGTGTCGGCGTCGATTGCGGGACAATCCCCGGTGAGGTTAGGATGGGAGTATCGGTTCTCCGGGCCGAGCAGGCGGCGGGAGGGGGCAATAAAGAGGTGTGGCGATGGTCCGAGGCAGGCGTGTACGCTGCGGTGTGCTGACCGGCTTGTGCGTTTCGTGGTGGCTGCTGGGATGCGCGGCCAGCAGCTTGCGGGCCGAGGTTTTTTTTGGCCCGATCGAGAACCCCGGCACGAGTGGGGGAGGGTTTTCGAACTCGCAGCCATTTCTCAGTAAGACCGGCCTTTACAATTTCGATGGGCACACCGAATCCAATGGCAATCAGGTCTTGCGGATTCCGTCCGGTTTTCACCAGTTTGGGCTACACTCAGCCAATCTGTCCGTCAAACTGTCCAATGGCGAGAATGGGAACGACGGAGACGATCCGTTCAATCCCGATGTGATCAATCAGGAGCAGCCGCATCCGGACTTTCAGCTGATCAACGATCCCGCCAACCGGCTCGAAAACGGGAACACGATTCGCTTTTCGTTGTGGATGAAGGTCGATCCGGAAGATCCGGTCCTGGTGCCGCCCACCATTGAGCCGCTGCTCAACATCGAACTGTGGACCGAGGCGCTCTCGTTCGAGGCGGATACCGAGCGGCATTCGCATCCTCAATACGGCGATCGGATTTATGATACGCATCTGAACGGGAACACCGCCACGTACGTCGACATGAATGGCGACGGCTTTGCGAATGGCCAGCCCGGGGGCGGGTTGGCCGAGGTTACACTCAGCCGCTCACGGTGGACGCTGGTGTCGACCACGCTGACGGTCAGCGATGTGGGCTGGGGGTACGATCTGGCGAGCGGTTTTGTCCCGAAGTCGGTCGCTGACGTGGAGGAGGTCCGTGCCACCTTTACGTTGGCCGAATATCTGAATACCGACCTGACCAACGGAGGCTCGATTCTCATCGATCAACCGATGGTGGAGATTTATCGCGCATTCACCGACATGCCGCTCGACGTCCCCAATCCGTCGCCGCTGATTGGCTTTGTGGATGCGGATTTCAACAACGACACGTTGGTGAACTGCGAGGATGTCGATGCGCTGGTCGCCGAGATCGCCTCCGGCGGGCAGACGATCGTCTTTGATTTGAACGGCGACGGCCAAGTCGACCGCGACGATCTGGACACGTGGCTGGTGGTGGCGGGCAACCTGAATCTCTCGTCGGGTGGGGCCTACCTGCCGGGGGACGCCAATCTGGACGGTTTCGTCGACGTGTCCGACTTCAACATTTGGAATGGGAACAAGCTCCAGGCGCTGCCGGCTTGGTGTGGTGGCGATTTCAGCGCCGATGGATTCGTGGATGTGTCCGACTTTAATATCTGGAATGCGCACAAATTCGAGGTTTCCGGGGGCTCTCAGGTTCCTGAACCGGCGGGTGCCCCGCTGGCCTGGGGAGCGCTCCTGGCGGCGTTCTGGG
>CAVOZC010000007.1:115000-251306 GCA_963700865.1 uncultured Planctomycetaceae bacterium
CCAGCTCTCCACGGATCGGCTCTCGCAGGGTTATACGCTCATCCTGCCGGGAATTCTCGGTGAACAGGGCTGGGATCATAATGTGGCCAGTGCTCTCGAAAAATCACCCTACCCCGGCGCGATCGAAGTGCTCGATTGGACGCTCGGGCCCCTGATGTTCGGCTGGAACATGTTCGATAGTCGCGCTGTCGATGAAATCACCGGACGCATCCAGTCGTACCAGACGCTTTACCCGGGCCGCCCCGTATTCTTGATTGGGCATTCCGGCGGCTGTCGCATGGTGGTGCAAACGCTCGAGAGTCTGCCGGAGGGAACGACCGTCGAAAAAGCCGTGCTGCTGGCACCTTGCATGAGCTCTAAATATGATCTGCGGCTGGCGATGAGCCACACGCGATCCGGAATCTGTGCCTTCAGCTCCGGCTTGGATGTTCCGATCAGCGTCCCGCTGACCAGCTTGCGGGGCCTCGCGGATGGAGAGTTTCGTTTGGCGGCGGCCACCGTCGGTTTTCGGCCTCCCGACGATTTGTCCCCCCGGGAGCGCCAGTGGTACGAGCAACGACTCGACCAAAGTCGCTACTCGTGGAAAATGCTCGAGGTCGGGCATACCGGCGGTCACTTCGGTTGGACAACACCGGCATTCATTGCGGCTCACGTCGTCCCTCAATTGACGAGGGACCCGAGCCACCCCAGCGTGTTCATCGCCGACGGCACGGCATCCCTGACAAGATGAGGGGATCCTGCCACACCGAGCCGCAACGTTCTTAGGATGTTGAGCTGCCGCACCAGGCCATCAGGTGCTCGCGACACCTTTCGCGATCGCTCGGTCCTGCCGTTACGAAGCACGACCGGTATGAATGCGGGCTGCCACGCCGCAAATCTCGTTTAACCGTTAGCCACCGGCGTACGCGAGCGCACTGGCAAAGTCGAGCCCACTCGCAATGCGAAAGGCACGCTGAGCCAGCCGCTCCGACCGCGAAGGCGTGGCGTCCTTTGATCGCGCGAATCACTGTGATTGCGACCAAAGCGCTCCACCCGTCCCCGCTTCTTTTCCGGCTCCCGCCGCCACAGCCCAACCCGCGTTTGACGTCACGGCGGGAGCGTGAAGGGAGCGTGAAGGGAGTGTGAAGGGAGCGTGAAACCGCGCGGTAACTTTTCGACGCCCAAACCGGTGGAATTTAAACGCACTTGGGATGCACCCTGTGATTGCCAGGCCGTCCTGGTGGTTTTGCGAAAATGCCCATTTCAAAAGCATCGACGCAGCCACAAGCGGCGCGAATTCAGAAAAACGGCCCGGCCGTTCCGCCTGGGCCGCGCACCGTTCAGTCCCCGGCGACGCCTGGTTTTCCGGCGACGGCGGCCACCGCCAAACATATCCAACCCAGAATCAAGGTCGTTCCGCCGTAGGTGCAACGCAACGAAAGCCGCCCACGCCGAGTACCGAGATGGCATATAACGAGCCACAAAAGGTGAGCGTGCCCAACACAATCAGGCAGGACGCAATGGCGATCAGCCCGCCACGAACTCCTGGCGGCGGCAAACGCAACAGGATCGACATCATCACGATCGCCACGCCATGCACCAAATGATAGCGAGCTGCCGTTTCCGCCATCGTCAGGCGACTGGCAATCTCTGCCGCGTCGACCTGCCTGGCCACCAGCAACGGTTCCAAGCCGTGGGACAAAAATGCACCCATGGCGACCGCCGTCGCTGACAATAATCCTCCCAGGAATAACATCCACCGCCCACTCGACATGTCCTTCGTCCCCCGAGACGTACCAGCGTAATTCTCGCCCGCAATCGCTGGCTGAGGCCGTGCGCTCACTTCATCGGTATCTCGGGCTGGTGTCCCCTATCGTACCAGTCGACGGTCGGCTTTGCTGGGTATGGCGCTTGCGCTTGCCCGTGGGGCCTGCTGCATCGCCGGCGGACCGGTTGTCCGATGGGGGCCGGGTGGGCTGCGGTGATCGGCACCCCGTGCGACTTGTCATCACGCTCCTGATCGGAGATAACGCAGGGGTGGCAGTGCGCCAGCGTGACTCGGGCCCGACGTCGTTTTCACAGCCGGCTCCACGACCCACCCCACGGTAGTGACTCCCGTCATGAAACACTACTCCACGCGGTGGCCCGTGTTCTCGAGTTTCCTCTTTCTGCTGGCCGCCGCCAATGTTTCCGCCGAAACCATCGATGTCTGGTTTGGTACGTCGACATCGGGACCGGCAGAAAGTCGTGGCATTTATCAGGCGCGGTGGGACGAAGGTAACGGACGACTCGGTGAGCCCAGATTGGCGGCCGAGGTCGCTGAACCGGGCTTTCTCGTCACGACGGCGGATGGCAAGCGGTTATACGCTGTCTGCGAAAAACCCACGGGGCCCTGCGTGGCTGGTTATCAGGTTGTTGCCGAGCCGACCGGCTCGCGGCTGGTGCCGATCAACGACGTCCGCATCGAAAGCGGTGGGGCTTGCCATCTGACGCTGGACCGTACGGAAAAAATCCTGCTCACCGCGCAATACGGAGCGGGGACCGTCTGCGTCTTTGAGCTGCAGCCCGATGGGGCCATCGGCGCTTGTCGGCAAACCGTAAAGCATGTGGGCGGTTCGCGGGGTTTCGAAGATCGTCAAGATCGTCCGCATCCGCATTGGGTGGGGGTCTCCCCGGACAACCGATTTGTCATCGTTCCCGACCTGGGACTGGACGCGATCGTTCTCTATCGGTTGCAGGATGGTCAACTGCTCGAGCATGGGCGGATGGGCCTGGCCAACGGAAGTGGACCGCGTCATTTCAAATTCCATCCCTCCGGTCAGTATGGCTTTGTCGTCAATGAACTGACCCTCGACGTGGTTTCGTTTGCCTATGATGCCCGGGAGGGCCGGCTAACGCCACTCGGAGAGGTGTCCACCTTGGCTGAATCAGTCAAGGCCAAGGAGCGAACCAATTCAGCCGCGGAGATTCGCGTGCATCCACAGGGACGTTTTCTCTACGCGTCGAATCGGGGCCATGATTCGATTAGTGCGCTGGGATTTGACGAGTCCGACGGTTCGCTGAAATGGATCGAGTCCGAACCGATTCGTGGCAGTTGGCCTCGCAATTTCAATCTGACACCCTCGGGCAACTGGCTGCTGGCCGCTGGCCGGGATTCGAACACGATTGCGGTGTTCGCCGTGGATGTTCGGACGGGAGAACTCAGGTTCACGGGCCAGTCGGTCGAGGTTCCCGCGCCGATCTGCGTGGCGTTCGGAGCCGCGAGGGATTAGCGGCTTGGTTGACTTCACGCGCAACCAACGTGGGATAAGCTTCCAGCCAATCCCACGACGAAATCGACAGGCCCTTGACCGCGATCGATGGCTACCGATTCTCGCGTTGATCGCGTCCGGCGGGGACCCCCGCGGAAACCGCGGGGGGCAAAATCCGGTAACTACTCGCGGCCGCCACTCGGGGCTGGGATCGGCTCGATGGTTGGCTCAGCAGAGGCGTTGGGAGTTGTGATACCTAACCGCGACCGGATGCGGTTTGCTTCCTCCGCGGGCATGTCGGTCGGGATCGGTGCCAAGGTCGGTGTGGCTTCGCGAGCTGTCGACGGCGATGCCACCGGGCCGCTGGCAAAGGCGGCCGGCACGGACCGAGGGGACGGTGTCGGTGCCAATCGAGACGAAATCGGCGCGTTGCCGGTGACGACACGAGCGGAAGCAGCCGCAGGCGCTGGCCGATTGGGCAGCCCCGGGTTGGACGTCACGATGGACCGCGGAAACCTCGAAGAGAACGTCATTGTGCGCGGCGCGGCAACCGGAGCAGTGCCGGCCAGCGAGCCCGTCTCGGCGGGCACCAGGAGAACGCCTTGGGCGGCCGCGGCGCGATAAGCACGCTTCAAGCATTGCTGTTCCTGACGCAAGGCCCGTTTCTGCTGCTGGTAAATGGGATTGGGTAGTGGTGCCTGGGCCTGTTGCTGTTCGAGCATGGCGCTGGACTTTCACTTGCGCTCGATACGCCTTCTGCCAGGGAGGTGCGGCGGAGAGTGATGAAAGCCCATGGGAACAGACGATCGACAACGCCAGCCAAAGCAATGTTGCCGGGGATCGCAGGCATGAGGAAGCAGGCATGAGAGACTCCTTTCGGTTTGATGGGGGACATCGAGGCGGGACCTGGATTGTACTGCTTCGCAGATCGCATCCGAATAGCGATTTCGGGTACAGGACGAGAATTCCGATCGGAATCAATGGGTATTGACGACTTCGGTCACGCAAGTAGGCTATTGACTTCTGCCTCTTCGAGGCGGATACGGCCGTAGAGGGATTTCGTGCCGTTTTTTTCTTGTTGGGAGAATTTGCCATGCGACTGTTAGCCGCCACGTTGCGTGACCGCCGGTTTCGACTTGTCATTCCTCTGTCGCTTGTTGTCTGGACGGTCGTGAGCCACGGCTTCGCCTCCGGGCAACAGGATCGGCCCAATATTGTGGTCATCTGGGGAGACGATATTGGACAATCGAATGTCAGCGCCTACACGCGTGGCCTGATGGGCTACCAGACGCCGAACATCGACCGCGTGGCTCGTGAGGGCCTGATCTTCACGGATTATTATGCCGAGCAAAGCTGCACGGCCGGTCGCGCCTCGTTCATTACTGGCCAGCACGGGATGCGTACCGGCCTGACAAAGGTCGGACTGCCGGGAGCTACGTTAGGGCTGCAGAAGGAAGATCCGACGATCGCCGAACTACTGAAGGCCCGCGGCTATGCCACCGGACAGTTCGGTAAGAACCACCTCGGAGATCGCAACGAATTTCTGCCCACCGTCCACGGGTTCGACGAATTTTATGGCAATCTGTACCACCTCAATGCCGAGGAAGAGCCCGAGCAGCGGGATTATCCCAAGGACCCGGCCTTTCGCGCCAAGTATGGTCCGCGAGGCGTGTTGGATAGCAAAGCGGTCGCCCAGGACGATGCCGACCGTCGATCCTCGCTTCGGCAAGGTCGGCAAGCAGGTGATCAAAGACACGGGTCCGCTGACCAAGGAGCGGATGAAGACGATTGATGACGATGTGGCCCAACGCGCGGTCGATTTTATCCAGCGAAAATCAAAGGCCAAGCAACCGTTTTTCGTCTGGGTCAACTTTACCCACATGCACTTCCGGACGCATGTGAAAGACGAGAGCCTTGAGCAGTCGGGGCGTTGGATGAGCGAGTATGCCGACGCGATGATCGACCACGACAAGAACGTGGGGACCGTGCTGAAAGCGCTCGACGACGCCGGCATCACGGATAATACGTTTGTGATGTACAGCACCGACAATGGTCCGCACATGAACACGTGGCCCGATGGCGCCATGACTCCCTTCCGCAATGAGAAGAACTCGAACTGGGAAGGCGCCTACCGCGTGCCGTGCATGGTCCGCTGGCCGGGTAAGATTCCCGCCGGCAGCGTGTCCAACGGTATCTTCTCGCACCTCGATTGGCTTCCCACATTCCTGGCCATGGCCGGGGACGCGGACATCACCCAAAAACTGCTCCAGGGGTATCGGGTGGGCAACACGACGTATAAAGTCCACCTGGATGGTTTCAATCAACTGGCCCACTTGACGGATCCGTCAAAGACGAAAAGTGCCCGCGAATCATTTCTTTACTGCAATGACGATCAACAATTGACCGGGCTTCGTTACGACAACTGGAAGGTGGTCTTCCTTGAGCAGCGGGCGCGGGGGACATTGCGCATCTGGGCCGAGCCCTTTGTGTCCTTGCGCGTTCCGAAGATTTTCAACTTGCGGCTTGATCCTTATGAACGGGCCGACGTGACGTCAAACACGTACTACGACTGGTTGATCGATCGCGTCTTTTTGCTGGTGCCGGCTCAGGATTATGTGGGCCAGTTTCTGCAGACGTTCGCGGCTTACCCACCGCGACAAAAGGCGGCCAGCTTCAATCTGGATGACGTCATGCGGCAGTTGCAGGAGGGGCACGGCTCGAAGTAAGCGGTTTGCGCGGCCAGTGAGTCTCAAGGTCCCCACGGCAAGCGTGGGGGCTAGGATTTCCGCGGCGTGCATCATCCCGCGTTTGCCCCGATGCGCGCCGCTTATCGGCAGAAGTTTTCCGCTAAGTGGCCACGGACGATTCGGGTTCCGTCAGCCGCCCTCGCGCGGCTTGAACGACGTCCATGGCGATCGCGGGTGACTCGGCCAGCGCCGTGAGATGTCCCATTTTCCGGCCAGGTCGTGCCTCGCGCTTGCCGTACAAATGCAATTTGACCTGGGGCGCGGCACAGGCCTGCGCCCAGTGGGGCTCGCCCTGCTGCCACAACTCGCCCAGCAGATTGGCCATGGCGGCCGGCCGCAGCTGCTCGGTCGATCCCAAGGGGAGACCGCAGACCGCGCGGACCTGCTGCTCGAACTGGCACGTCACATGCGCATCGATGGTCAGGTGTCCCGAGTTGTGGGGCGCGGAGCCAGCTCGTTAATCAGCAATTCCCCGTCGTGCGTCAAAAAGAACTCGACGCACAAAACTCCCACGACATCCAATTGGTCCATGACGGCCTGGGCGATCTCCACGGCCCCGCCGCGCACCGATGGGGGAATGTCGGCCGGCGAAATTGAAATGTCAAGAATATGATGGCGATGGATATTCTGGAACGGTTCGTAGGCGGCAAATTGCCCGTCCATGCCGCGTGCGGCCACGACCGAGATTTCCTGCTCAAAATCAACAAATGACTCTAAGATGGCTTCTTCGGTCTGCATCGCTGTCCAGACGGCTGCCAGATCACACGCGGCGTCGACGCGAGATTGTCCTTTACCGTCGTATCCCCAGGCGGCCGTCTTGAGGACGGCGGCCTGGGGGGACTCGGACAGCGCCGCTTGCAAGTCCGCCAATGAGTGGATGGGGCGAAAAGGCGTCACCGGCAGCCCCGCCGCACGCAGGAAGGATTTTTCGCGGAGTCGATGCTGGGCCGTGTAGAGCAATTGCCCGTGTGGTCGCGTGGGCACATGCCGCTCGACGAGTTCAATCGTTTCCACTGGCACGTTTTCAAATTCAAACGTCACCACATCGACCGAACGGGCAAACTCGGCGACCTGCTCCAGATCATCGTAGGCCGCGTCCACTTCGACGTCGGCCACCTGTCCCGCCGGCGTGTCGTCCGCCGGCGAGAGGACGTGGACGCGGTAGCCGAGACGGCGAGCCGCGATGGCGAACATGCGGCCCAATTGGCCGCTGCCGAGCACGCCCAGCCTCGCACCGGGAAGGATCGGGCGGCTCATTCCAGCACGTCCTCTCGGACCTGATCGGTTTGCAATTGCGAAAACTCCTGCAGGCGGGCCCGCAGACCCGCATCCTCGATGGCCAGGATGCGGACCGCCAGCAGTCCGGCGTTCTTGGCACCCGCTGCGCCAATGGCCAGTGTACCGACCGGAACGCCGCCTGGCATCTGGACAATCGAGAGGAGCGAATCCAGGCCCGAGAGGGCGCGACTCTGGACCGGTACGCCGAGGACAGGAAGCGTCGTCTGCGCGGCCACCATGCCTGGCAAGTGCGCGGCACCGCCGGCGCCGGCAATGATGATCTTCAGGCCGCGGGCTTCCGCCGTCTGGGCGTACTCGCACATCCAGGCGGGAGTCCGGTGAGCCGAAACGATCTGACACTCGTGCGGGACTTGGAACTGAGCTCAGCAATTCCGCCGCCAAACGCATCGTCTCCCAGTCGGATTGACTTCCCATGATCACGCCGACAAGAGGCTTGTCGCTATTGGTCATTGGTCACGGCCTTTCGTGGATTGGGGCTTCGTCTTCATGCTGGCCGCTGACCCGATGCTGAGTCTTCCTGATCAGCGAAGGCGTCCGGATCGCCGATCAATTGCAATAAATCGCCGATCTTGCGATGTGCCTCAATCGGATGCCGCAACGGCAAGTGCTGCAGGACACGATAGTGATTTTGACGGCCGACGCGTTCCCGCTCGATGAAGCCGCCATCCTCCAGGTCATGGATGATTTTCTGCACGGCCCGCTCCGTGATCCCGACGCGGCGGGCGACTTCGCGGAGCACGAGATGCGGGTCGGCGTCCAAAAGAATGAGCACGTGGGCGTGGTTCGTGAGAAACGTCCAGCGGGCCGCGGAGTCGGGCTTGGCGGCAGCGGGCGATGAGGCCTCCTGCGAAGCCGTGCGCGTGGTTTTCTTCGTCTTTGCCATGTTGCTGCGCCCGAGGGGCGGGACGCTGTCATCCGTGGGATAGGCTTCTAGCCTGTCTTGGGACCAGTAGCGTTGAAATAAAGTTGAGCGATCGACTTGGAGGTAGCGTTGACAGGCTGGAAGCCTGTCCCACGTCCAGGGCTCGATCGCCGAGAGGCTGGGAGCCCGGGCTGGGGCTGAGTCTAACATATACGGTGCGAAATAAAATTCGTGAATTTGTCGGCGTCACAGAGGCCGGTTTTTAGGGCATTTTTGCCTGTGCGAGGCGGCTAGGAGCCCCCGTTGGGCTGATTTCTTACCCCTTTCAGTATTGTTGACAGGAAATATATACGATATATAATTCGCGTATTAAAAGTTATGTATTGTGCTTCGCTCTAGGGCGGGGCGGGCCACGAGAACGGGAAGGGCACCTGAATGAATCTACCGTCGATCACGTACCTGACGCTGCCGGTCGCCTGCCTCTGGGCGGCGGGCTTCCTCCCCTCTCGCTGGGCCAATCGCCACGCGACGCTCATGCGGAGGCTGGTCACCGGGTTGGCTGGTCTGCAGTGTCTGGCGGCCCTCGGCTACGCGGTGGTCTTTCTGGGCTCGGGCAGCGGCGTCCAGCACGATCACCTGTGGGGCAAATACGGGGGGGCCTTTGACGCGCCACTCGCGGCCAGTTTGTATTATGACGGAGCCACGAGCCTGATGTTCTTACTGGTCAGCTTCGTGGGCTGGATCATTTGCCGCTATTCGGTGCGCTACCTCGACGGGGAAGCGACCCAAGGTCGGTACTTTCGCTGGACGGCGTTCACGATTGGTTCGGTCTCGTGGATGATCCTCGCGGGCAACCTGTTGATGTTTTTCGCCGCCTGGGTGGCGACCAGTCTCGGGTTGCATCAGCTTCTGCTGCATTACGGTCAGCGGCCGGCGGCGCGTTGCGCGGCGTGGACGAAGTTCGCGATCAGTCGCCTGGGTGATTTGGCCCTCCTGGGAGCGCTTGTGCTGACGTACACGGCGTTCCGCACGTTTGATTTCGCGGAACTATTCGCGGCGGTGGATGGTTCGTCGGGGGCGGGTGCTCTGCCCCATCCCACGGCACATTGGATCGGCTGGCTGTTGGTGCTGGGGGCGGTGACCAAATCGGCGCAACTCCCTTTCCACAGCTGGCTGCCGCAGACAATGGAGACGCCGACCCCGGTTTCGGCGTTGATGCATGCGGGCATCGTCAATGCTGGCGGCTATCTGGTGATCCGTACCAGTCCCTTGATTTCACTGACGCCCTCAGCGCTGATTTGCCTGGCGGCGGTGGGCGCCGCCACCGCTTGCTTTGCGTCCGTGGTCATGCTGACACAGACGAGTATCAAGCGATCGTTGGCCTATTCCACGATCGCGCAGATGGGATTCATGATGTTGCAGTGTGGGCTGGGCGCCTTCTCGGCGGCCATGTTGCACATCCTGGCTCATTCGCTTTACAAAGCCCACGCTTTCCTCGGTAGTGGTGGTGTGTTGACGCACCGCGCGGCGATGGACGGGGGCAAGCTTGAAACTCGCGATGGCTTGGGCGGCGGTCGGCAGCTCGCTATTCGCGGCGGGCCTGACCGCCGCCGCCTTTTCGTTGGCCTTATTCGCCTTTGGCGTCGATCTGGCCGCGAAACCGGGCGGTTTGGTGTTGGGCTTCATTTTTTGCCTGGCGTTGACGGCCTGGCTGTGGCGTGTGTTCACGGCCGGACGTCGCGAAACGCAGTTTGCCAGCATCCTGGTCGTCGGCACGTTGGCGCTGGCTTACGTCGCGAGCTATACCCTGGTTGCACGGATCGTTGGTTCGAATCACGCTCTGCCCGCCTCCTCATTTCCACCCGCCATCATCGCGACCGTTGTGGCCCTTGGATTTGCTTCCTTATTCGGGCTGCAAGCAGTTCTGCTGCACGGGCTGCGCACCCGCTGGTGGGAGGCGTTCTACGTCCACGCTTCGAATGGATTCTACGTCGATGCCGTCGTACGTCGCATCGTCCGTACCTTCGTGACCTCCTGATCGCCCCGTTTTCATCGTTATTACCATCCGGATATCCCTGTCCTGATAAGGAATTCGTCAATCATGTCTGTGTTCACTCCGCCACATGAGGCCGGTCATGCCCGTAGTCGCCGAAAAGGTCTGGCTTTACCTCAGGCCGCCGCGACATCGACTGGCGTGCATGAGTTGCTCGATCGCGTCGGCAATAGGATCGCCCCGCTTTGGCCGCTTGACGACTATGTGGCAGTGAACCCGTTCGCGGGCCTGGCTGCGCACTCCTTTCTGGCGGCTCGCCGGCAGCTCCGTTCCTTTTCGGACTGTGAAACACTCATGCCACTCGCCTACTACGCGGATCAACTCCGTCGTGGGGCGCTCAGCATTGCGGACCTCGAACAGGCGCTCGTCGATTGTCCTTCGCTGCCTGCGGACGGCCCGGTCGGCATGACGGCGGAAGACATCTTCGCACAGCTGATGGCAATCCCGACGGGGACAGGTCTCGGTGACTTATCCGTTCCGGCTGCGAACCGGGCGCGTCGACTGCACACCGTTTCCGAATCGCTCGATCGAGCCACCGGCTCGGAATGGACGGAGATCATTCTGGAAGAGATCGCCAAGGTGGCGGCCGCCCATTACGACGAAGGGCAGGCGTTCTGGAAGAGCCCTTGGCAGCACCTCTCGCTCTACGAGGCCTGGCAGCGTGCCATGCGGCACGACCGGCAAGTCGAGTTGCTCGGACTGACCGGATTCCGCCAGCGGGTGGCAAAGCTCCCAGCGGATCCCGTCGAGGCCATCCCCATGCTGCTGCGTGACATTGGCGTGCCGACGCATCTCTGGGAACCCTTCCTCCTGTGCCAGCTCTTCACCATGCCCGGGTGGAGTGCCTGGGTGAGATACCAAGACGACGCGGCCCGTCGAAAGGGCGAGGATTCGGCGGAACTCACTGGCTTGCTGGCCATTCGGCTAGCCTTACGAGGCGGCTCTGGCGCGGGTCTTCGCCCCCCAGATCGATTGGGAGGCGTCAACTTGGGCGGTGGCGGAGCAGGACGCCGCAGACTCGGAGGAATCTGGTGCGGCCTCAGTACGCTATGCATTGCTCCGCGCCAGCGAACTGCGTTACCGCCGCGAACTGCTGGATGCCTTGTCCGCCGGCAACGGTGTGACGACGGCTGCGGATGCCGCCAGCATCCCCGACGCGGAACCCGTGCGTAAAGCGGCACAGATGGTGTTTTGCATCGACGTCCGCTCGGAGCGCATGCGACGCCACTTGGAGGCGGGCGGCGAAATTCAGACTTGTGGTTTTGCGGGGTTCTTTGGCCTGCCTCTCGAATATGTGCGGCTGGGCAGCACGCGTGGGACGGGCCAGGTCCCCATCTTGTTGACGCCACAATTCCAGCTTGCCGAAAGCTTGAGAGGCACAGACGGCCAAGGAAATGCGCAGGCCTTGCGGCGCCGCCTGACCTGGCGGCAAATGCGCCAGGCCTGGAAGACGCTACAGTCGTCGGCCGTCAGTTGTTTTTCGTTTGTCGAGTCTTCCGGCTTGATGTACGGGGTACGGTTGTTGAGTCGGAGCTGCGGTTTCGCGCGTCCGACCAACGATGGTCGTTATGACGGAGTGGCTCGTTCCGACCGACCGCGCCTGGGGCCAACCTTGCAGGGTTTGCATCAGCAAGGAATCACCACTTCGCGTCAAGCGGACTTGGCCGAATCGGTGTTAAAGGGCATCGGGCTGACCGAGCATTTCGCGCGGTTGGTCGTCTTTTGCGGACACGGCAGCCAGACGGAAAACAATCCGCTGCAAGCCGGTTTGGACTGTGGCGCTTGTGGGGGGCACGCCGGCGAGCCCAATGCGCGATTCGCCGCATTACTGCTGAACCAGCCATCGATTCGGCAAACGCTCGCCGAGCGAGGTATTCACATCCCCGAGGACGTGCACTTCATGGCGGCTCTCCACAACACGACGACGGATCACCTTGAGTTCTTCGATCTCGATCAGGTACCCGCATCCCACCAGGCTGAACTGCATCGGCTCTGGTTGCACACACGTGCTGCCTCCGAGCAAACGCGTATGGAACGGCTTCCAAGCCTGTCCAGCCAGCGTGTGTCGAGTCTTCTGCAACGCAGTCGCGACTGGTCTGAAGTACGACCCGAGTGGGGATTGGCCGGTAATGCGGCGTTCATTGCGGCACCGCGTAGCCTTACCGGCTCGGTCGATCTGGGGGGCCGCACGTTCCTGCATGATTACCAGTGCGACGCCGATCCCGAGGGCACGTTGCTCGAACAGATCATGACGGCGCCTCTCGTCGTGGCTCACTTGATCAACATGCAGTATTACGCGTCCACGGTGGACAACCTCCATCTGGGGAGCGGCACGAAAACGATCCATAATGTCGTCGGTGGATTTGGCGTCCATGCCGGAAATGGGGGAGACCTGCTTACCGGCCTGGCTTGGCAGTCACTTTACACCGGTACCCAACTGGCGCATCAGCCGTTGCGGCTGCTCGCGGTGATCGCGGCGCCACGGGCGATGATTGAGAGCATCCTTCAAAAGCACGAGCAGCTTGCCACATTACTGGCGAATGAATGGTTGCATCTGGTCGCCGTGGAGGGGGATGCGTTCTACAGCTTGACGCCTGAACAAAGCTGGGAAGAGCTACAGTCGATCCCGACGCTGCAACCATGTGTCTGAATCAGTCCAGCATTTCACCGGACCACATCAAGGAACCATCCATGATCAATACCGCCACGACCCCTGAGTTGACCAATCCCCTCATTTCGCAACTGGACGAGTTGTTGCGGGACCAAGCCTCCCCCGACTGGCTGGTCATCGCTCACAGCGATGCCCACTTGATCCAGCGCATTTCCACGGCACTCGACGAGCAAGCGGTTTTGCTGGCCGTTCCCCAGTCGGCTTGGGACCTGAACGGCGGGCGGTTGTCCGAGGCCATCTGCTGGGCTCTCAACACACACGCGATTACCCGCCTGATGCTCATAGGTCATTCGCAGGGAATCGCCGCTCGGACCGCGGCCCGGATGGTTGGTGGGGCCAGGGGACAAGAGAACCCCGTCGACACTCCTCCTAAATCGAGCTACCGCAGCCTGTTGGCAGGTGCCTCTCAAGCCCAATCGCAGTTGCAGCAGGCGCAGCATTGCTTTGCGGAGCAGTTTGGGCAGTTGTCCCGACTGAATGACGTGGCGGCGGGCGCAGCGGCCGGTAGCCTGCAATTGCAGGGGCTGTTCTACCTCGCGGAGAGTGGCGTCTTTTTTGTGCTCGACGCCGAGCGACAGGTCTACTATTCGCTACTGGATGCGTCCGCCTGCGCGTGAGGGTCGAGGGCCCGGTAGATTGTGGCCCGAAACTGGCGACTGAGATCGGTTGGTCCGGAAAGCTGGGTCCAGACCAGGGCGATCAAATCCTGCTGCGGATCGACAAAGAAGAAGGTGGCGCCACCGCCGCCCCAACCAAACGACCCCACACTGCCCGGCTGATTGCTGCGAGCCACATCGGTACACACCTGAATGCCAAACCCATATCCCCAGCCAGGTCGGAAGTCGCCCGACAGCTGGTTCGACGTCATCAGCTGGACGGCATTCTCCGAGACGACACGTACGGATTCGAGTTGTCCACCCCGAGGTGTGCCGCGGCAAGTCTCGCATCGTGATCGGCCTGCGTAAGGCGAGGTGCCGCGAGCCAGCCGGTGCCTCGGCATCATAGACCTTGAGGTCGGCGAAGGCGGGAACAAACTTCGTCACGGGGTCGTCGAGCCGGAAGAGGCCTTCGTCGTACAAAATGAGCGCGGCGACCGTCGTGATGGGCTTTGTCATGGAATAGATACGAAAGATCGTATCCGGCGTGAGCGGTAGCCCGCCGTCGATATCGCGTTGGCCATAACATTCGAAATAACAGATCTGATCGCGTCGTGACACGACGGCCCCAATTCCCGGCAATTCCCGCTGGTCGGCCTGCTGGCGGACGCGCTGACGAAACTGCTCCAGCACCTCGCCCGACAGACCTATCGAGGCTTCTGTCGGTTGTCTACCGTTGACGTTGATCCCGCCGTGAGCCGTAGGCGCTAGCCTCGGGCGGCTGCGCGTCACGGGTATGTACTCCCTGTCGGTTGTCTACCGTTGACGTTCATCCCGCCGTGAGCCGTAGGCGCTAGCCTCGGGCGGCTGCGCGTCACGGGTATGTGCTCCCTGTCGGTTGTCTACCGTTGACGTTGATCCCGACGTGAGCCGTAGGCGCTAGCCTCGGGCGGCTGCGCGTCACGGGTATGTGCTCCCTGTCGGTTGTCTACCGTTGACGTTGATCCCGCCGTGAGCCGTAGGCGCTAGCCTCGGGCGGCTGCGCGTCACGGGTATGTGCTCCCTGTCGGTTGTCTACCGTTGACGTTGATCCCGCCGTGAGCCGTAGGCGCTAGCCTCGGGCGGCTGCGCGTCACGGGTATGTACTCCCTGTCCGTTGTCTACCGTTGACGTTGATCCCGACGTGAGCCGTAGGCGTTAGCCTCGGGTGGCTGCGCGTCACGGGTATGTACTCCCTGTCGGTTGTCTGCCGTTGACGTTCATCCCGACATGCACTCTCGGCGCAAGCCGTGACCTTACCCACAATTCTTTGCGGCTTACAACATGGGCCAGGCAAACGGCAGGGCCTTCGGCCCTGGGCCAGCACGTCTGTCTGGGCCCGACGCGTGCCGGGCTAACGGGCTTGCAACACACGCGACTTGACATTCATCAATTGAAAACCGTTCCGCATAATCGTGTGGTCGTCCACGGTCACGGACGCGGAAAAATCGAAGACGTTGCTCAGGTGCTCCAGCAGTTGCACGTGCACGCGGAGGGTGTCTCCCGGGCGAGCCAAACGACGATAACGGGCGTGGGTGATCTTCACCAGCAGTCCGAGTGCGTATTCGTTGAAGAACGGGTCGTGGGTGTTGTAGGTCTGCATCGGGTTGTAGCGGGCCGCGATCAGAATCCCCGCCGACTGCGTGGTCAGCTCTTGCATCATCGCGCCGGGCAAGATCGTGCGCACCCGGGAAATGGCCCTTGATGAAAAACGCGTCCGGCGGAACCGTCATTTCGGTCATGATCTCGGCAGCACCGATCGATTGAATCCGCTCCACCAGCAGGTACGGTGGACGATGGTGGAGATAGTCTTCCACGTGATCAAAGTCATGCTGATAGTAGGGCATGGTCGCGATTTCCAGGCTGAGGTAAAGGGTGGCAGCGGTCGTTTGACGAGCGTCCGGATAGAATCAAGTCGGGCGACCGATCCCGATCCTCGTACAAACTTGCGGTGACGACAACCGCAGGGGTGGCCACCTCTTCGAAAGCTGTTGCCCCGGCCGCGTCCGGCCGTGGTCTGTGACTTTAGCAGATTCCCAGGATCGAGCCCTCCAGGGCGGCCACGGGTGCGCTCGTTGTCGGTCAGCGGCACGTCCAGGTAGCGGGGCAGCGATGCTCGCTGATCGCTTTCGGCCAGCCAGCGAGCCACGCAGTAGGCGTCCTGCTGGTCCGCGGTCCGCCCCTCTCGAGGATAGCGGTTGCGGAAGATGGAAGGGAACATCTCGGCCAGCAGTGATTTCCCCGCAGGAACGTTCCAGCCGTCGAAAGGCCAGAAGTGAATTCGGTCACCGGCTTCCTGGCGAATCCGCCTCAGCCAGGGAAGCCCCGCGTAGGTTGACTTGGCCACGCTCCCCTGGACGTCGAATTGAAACACCGACTTGGCGGAGGACGTCCATTGCTCGGTAATCCGCAACTCACCATTCGAACCGGTACGATCGGGCGGCCCCTCCGGGCGGTAGCGTAGAAAGTCGACGTAGGTGTGGTCCAGGTCCGTGGGCCAGTGTTCACAGAAATCGTCGAGAAACTCGGGCCAGGAGGTCAAGCGGTAGCGCTGGAAATAACTCCAGGGAAACGAAAAGCCGTGATCGATTCCGGCCACAAACCTCACGTTCTTGTGGGCTTGCTGGATCAGCCATGCGGCGATTTCCTTGCGATTCCAGTTTCGCTTGGCCTTCTCGGAGTGGGCAGGCGACAAAATTGCGCGGGGCGTTTCCGCGTCAAAGGCGGCATAGACCTGCAGGGCGGGCGTTCGTGACGTCGGCGTCTCACGACCGGAGTAATCGATGCCGATATGGAGGTCGAACTGCATCTGAGATCGGCACCTGAAATGTGGTGGCAGCAGGCCGGTCGCCCCACATCGCGAATGGCCTGATCACAAGTGATCCTTGCTTACCCCTCGCAATGGACCTTGACGGCGTCCATATCGCTTTCCACGGCCTTCGCCACCATGTCGCGAACCATGGACGTCATGAGCTTGGCCATCATGCCTTGGGCCGTTGCTTGCATTAGTAATTCCATTTCAACTTAATCGCCGGCCGGTTGGACCGTGAACGTCGAATCCCAGATGGTGCCGTGCGCGTTGGCAACCAGCCGAATGCGCTCGTTCTCCACGTATTCGGTCACCACCAGTTCCGTCTGGAACTCTTTGCCTTTCATGATGCGCGTCTCGCGAAAGCGAGTGCCCAGCCCCTGCTGTTGTGCGGACAGAATCTGCACATCCGTAATGTGTGGGATCGCCTGAGAGAACTGGCGAATGTCGGCTAATGTCGAGAAGACCTTCTCAAGGGGGGCGTTGATCGTGCGTGTCGTGCGAATCGGTTTCATCTCTACCTCGCGGCATGAAAGACGGCTTCGTCCTGGCGCCCATTTTAGGTTCAAGTCGCGATTTCGGGCAGCACGGGTGTCGGCGGCGAGGGGGAGTGCGGATCAGCGGGAGGAAACCTGCCGGCGGTCGGGGACAACCGACCACTTTCGCGTCGCTGGGACTCCGCGCTACCTGTCCGATCCATCCACGCGCAAACGCTGGCAGCCAGGTGATCAAGGAATGCGTGAGCCGTGGAGGGGGCCAGGCGGCCGCGATCGTATCCAGCGGTCAGCTGTAATTGGCCGCGAAACGTATAAATCATGACGGCCAGCGGCGTGTCGTGTCGACGCAAGGTGGGTGTCGCCTCGAAGGCCTGAACACATTCTGGCAGCCCGTCGATGATCCCCAGATTGCTGATACAACAGCTCACCATATGCTCATGGCCCTGCAAATACCGGCGCATCCGTTCCAAACGCCGTGGCCCGATCTGGATCGTTCGCCAGACGATCAAGCCCATATATTGCTTGAGGAATCGCATACGCTTGGCGACCGACCTGGCAAATGACGCGGAGCCATTGACATCGCGGCAGCGGGCATCCATGTAGAGAAAACTCATCTTATTGGCACACGTGTCGAGGTCTCCGTGTTCCGGTCGCATATCGATCGGCATGATCAAGCGAATGATCGCCCGGCTCGTTCTGGCTACCGCTGAGCCCTCGGCGATCGCCCGAAAGACGAGCGTGGCAAACAAGTCATTGACGGTCATGGAGATGGATCGCACACCTTCACGCACGGCGGTTGTTGTGTCGCGCGTGAAACATAAGCTGTACGTCTCCAACGCGACCTGGTCGGTCGTTGACGGTGTGGCGCCGGGAAAGGGCATCGCCGCTCGGCCTAACCCCCGCCAGAGGTACCACCAGCCGGTGAAGAGTCGCAGGCAGCCCCCGGCAAAGGTGATTCGCGTCCGCGCGCGGTGCCGCAGGCTGGCCCAGGATGCCTGTCGCTCCTCGGCTTGTCGACGTGAAACAACCTCGCTCCCGGACGGGTCGGCATAGTCCGCAAAAAAGTCGCGTTCCAACTGTAACGCTCCCCGACCATCCGCGCAGGCGTGATGGTACTCGAACCAGATCGTGTCGTTGGAGTACCAAAGCCGGATGCCAGGTTCGCGTTCGAGATTGATTCCTGGTACCGACTCGTATGGCTCGGGCGAGCGATCGCGCACCCGCTGTGCGGGTTTCAACGCGCTCGCCTGCCAGCTCGCCTTGCCGCCTCCATCGTCGTGGATTTCGCAAAAGGGGAGTGGGTGCCGAATCGAGGCACGCGCAAATGCCGCCAGCAGCCGCGGCTTGTTGACGTCCTCGTCGAGAACGTACTTGTGGAAAAAAGAAAGCGAGTTACCGGGGAGGTCTTCGGCCAACCAAAATCGCTCGATGGGAGACAAGCCAAGCCGGGGTGACGGAGGGGCGAGCGGCGAAACGGGCAAGCGCGAGTCGGTCATGATGCCACCCTGATCTGGAGAATCGCCTAGGTACGTGAGCCGACTGGGGCCCTTCCATGGTTGTCATTCCCGCCGCCCCGATCGTCCCTTAAAATCAGTAACAGAACGGGAACCGCCCGTCAAAGGTGATTTCTTCCCTTTCGCCACGATTTCACACCCGTTCGTTGTCGTGAAAGGTGCTCGATCATGCCTTACTTCTCCCTCGGCGGGCGCTCCATGGGGTCATGGGTCGTGCTGTTGGCGCTGTTGCAAATCAGCGATGCCAAACCTCCCGCCACCGCGGAGCAGGCGGCGACAGTGCTGGACCTCGCGACCTTTCCCCTCGTGAATGCCGTGGGCGAAGCGAACACGCGGGTGATTGCCGCGCAGAGTTACAAGGCTCGCGGAAACGTGCTGGATGTCGCGGGGCAATTGCGGACCGCGCTGCGGACAGCCGGGTTCGAGGAGCAGAGCGGGGCGACCTTTACCGACAATTATGCGAGCGGTACCTATTTGCGGGACGGATATGTGATCACGTTGTCGGTCTTTTCGGGAAACTCGCCCCACACGGTATCCGTAGCACTGCAGAACCACGGCAATGTGGACCTGACGAAGCTCCCCGTGCCAGCCGGCTCGCGGCAACTGTACGCCTTGCCGGCCGCCGTGACCTATGTGTCCGAACTGAGCCTTGCCGACGCGCGACAGGAATGTCGCCGCTTGCTTGCGGATCAAGGCTGGCAGCCCTTTGGCGAAACCGCTGTTTCGTTTTTCGTCAAGCAAAACGCGGTACGCTTGCAGGTGATGATCAGCGAGGCGCCGGCCCAGGGCGGCAAGACGACGATTCAGTTTTCGAGCGAACAACTGTCGGTAGACTTGCCACGGCTGCCACGCTTCGAATCGCTGCAGTACGCGGACGCGACGTGCGGAATGCTGCTCGACAGCCGCGAATCCCAGGAGGCGTTGGTGGCGTATTTCAAGCAGGCGCTGCAGCCGGCGGGCTGGCAGCCGACGACCGAACAGCCCATCACGATCGATTTTCGAGATCACCTGATCTTTCGCAATCCCCGCCACGAGTTGCTCGAATTGCAGTTCTACGAGGTCGACGGATTGACGCGTACGGACCTGCGATTTCAAACCGCCGCTCAGGTGGCCGCCACGGACGAACGGGTACAAGCTGATCAGATCGAACAGCAGCGGCGGCGTGATGCGGAGACGGAACGCAAACAACATCCGCCCAAAATTGCCATTTCATCTCCCCCGCATGCCACCGTCGGCGATGCGGCGGCAAGGTCGATCGAATTCGCCACCAAGTCCGGTTTGGCCAAGGCCTCACTCGAGCAATGGATGGAGCACCAGCAGACGCTGGGGTGGAACAAAACGGCCACCATCGACAGCATCGAAGTGGGGGAGTTCATTCTGGAGAAGGATGGCGCGCGGCTGGAAGCCTCTTTCCTCGATCCGGGTTTTATTCCAGGATCGATCACGATTGAGGTCTCCGGCGACTACGTGTTGGAACTGTCAAAGTGATAGGCGGCGACTCACTTGCGGGTTCATTCCCGGCAATGGCGATCGTCCAAACGGTCGTTCGCAGCGAACGTTACTCAATGGCTCGGCTACCCATGGAACCGTCGTTTTTCCTTCGACTCCCGGAGATGATGTCGAGCAGTTCCTGTGTCGACGCCTCACTACGACTACCGGCGAGCTGCCGAGCGGTCGCCGAGGCGGTATCATCGAGCCAATCGAGGGCCGAGTCGGCGGCCATCAGTCGCATGCCATGTTCGGCCGCCATGGCGTCCAAGAGGATTTCGTAGAGCGTGATATATAAGAACTCGCGGACCGCGACCATGGCCAGATACGGAGGGTCGACATAATTAGAGGGCCGCACCGGTGCGGCCGTGGCGACCGGTTCGATGGGCAACAACCGCGTAATGACCGGGGTGAAGTGCCCCACACCTTCGAAGGCGGCCGAGACCACGAACAGGCTGCCAAATCGCCGAGCCAGAAAGTCGTCCATGATATCCGGGGTCAGCGTCCGCAGCAGTCGAGTCAACCCTTCCAGACTGGCCGGCGCATCGTAGGCTCGATCCGGGGCCAGATCTTCGTTCGACAATGCGGTTCGCGATCGACGGCCGACGCAATAAAGGAGCCGCGTGCCCCGCTGTCGCGCCGCAGCGGTCGCCTGTCGCGATAACCGAGAATTATAATCACCACACAGTCCCAGATCGGATGCCACCACCAGCAGGCCCGCGGGAGCGGCAGCGTCGAGCGGCCAATGGATCCCGGCTTCCGCCAGCACCGTGTCCGTTTCGGTCCGATAATCGCGGGCGGCCATCAGCGCCTGGCGGGCGCGGCGAAAATGGTGGGCGGCCAGTGAACGCATGGCCCCCACCGCATCCCGCAAGGCGGCCAGCGTCTGCAATCGCTGTTTTAGCGTCTGTTGGCGTTTCATGGTGTCCTGACGGTTGTCGAGCGGAGCTTTCTACATGGGCGCCGGAAGTCAGGGTGCCGCTGACGGGGTACGGCGCACCGCTTCCGGCACCAGTTCTTTCATGGCCCCCCTCCAGTCTTCGGCCGGCAGTGCACCTTGCTCCCATGCCGCCGTTATCTCAGGCCTCTGCTGTTGAGCGAGCTCCACCAGGGCTTCGACGGCAGCCACCGCCTGCCAGGGCTCGAGGCCGCTCAGCCAATGCTCGCTGATCGCGGTCAGCGTGAGCACCTGGCGCGTCATACTTCGCGGCGATACCCGCGATTGTCGCAACAGGGCCCGCAGGATCTGCCCGTCTTGCAGGGTCGTCTGGGTGGCCACGTCGATGTCCAGTCCGGCTCGAGAGAGCTTTTCCAGTGATTCAAAACGCGAGATCTGAATCTTCAGGTTCTTGGCCGCCTGCCGCATCGGAGCGGGCTGTGCCACCGCGCCGATCCGCGACACGCTCCGACCGATATCGATGGCTGGCCGCAAGTCTCGTTCGAATCGACCAGCATCCAGGTAGATCTGGCCGTCGGTGATGGAGATCAAATTCGTGGGAATATACGCCGAGATGTCACCGTCGGTCGTTTCCACGATCGGCAAGGCAGTCACCGACCCGCCTCCCCGTGCCTGGCTCGAGCGCCGCCGCACGCTCCAGTAACTCGGCATGGACATAAAAAATGTCCCCGGGGTAGGCTTCTCTGCCAGGCGGTCGCTCCAACAAGAGAGCCAGTTCGCGGTAGGCATCCGCGTGTTTGGTTAGATCGTCATACACCACCAACGCGTGCCCACCTTCTTCTCGAAACGATTCCGCCAAGGATGCGCCGGCCAGCGGTGCCAGGTATTGCAAGCCGGGGCTGTCCGCCGCGTGTGCCGCAATGATCGCTGTATTCGGCAGGCAGCCTGCTTTCTCCAGCGTGTCGCGGAGCGCCCTTACTCGTGACGCCGGTTGTCCGATCATGACATAGACACAAGCCACATCTCCTGGGCGCTGAGAGGCCACCATATCAATCGCCAGTGCTGTCTTGCCAACGTTGCGATCGCCGATGATCAACTCACGCTGTCCCCTTCCGATGGGGATCGCGGCGTCGATGGCCATCACGCCGGTCCAGAGGGTCCGATCGACACTCTTCCGTTCGATGATCTCGGGTGCCAGACGAAACAGGGGAAGACGCCGCGCGTGAGAGAGGGGTGGGCCTTCGTCGAGCGGATGACCGAGGGGGTCCAGCACGCGTCCGAGGGCTTCGGGACCAACCGGCAAGTCGGGCAGACGACGCAAGCCCACGACACCATCGCCCTCCCGTACTTGTGAAGAACCGGCCAAGAGCACCGCGCCGAGCTCGTCGCGACGCAAGTCAAAGGCGATTCCGAAGGCGCCCGAATCGAACGCCAGCAACTCCTCGTACCGCACCTCTTCCAAGCCGGCCACCAGGGCGACGCCATCCGCGACGCGCCGCACGACTCCCCGAGGCTTGATGCCATCGGCCAACCGCAAGGCACTCGCCGCCGTGGCCAATTGTCGCTCGATCGAGACGGATGGCTCGGGCATCATGCGTCATCCGTGCTGGATGGGTGGTTATTGGTCCCGTGCCGTATCCCAGCCGTCAATGACTGCCGCGCGAAGTTTGTGAGTCCCAACACCGATGCGTCAATCAATCCCTTGGCGGTCGCGATCCGCACGCCGGCCACCAGCTCCTCGACGACCTGGAAATTCGCCGTTTGGACCGCGGAACCCAGGGCTTGCTCCAGCTCTGCGCGTTCTTGCCGCGACAGTGGCACGGCCGATTCGATCTTGATCGGGGTTACGGTCCCCGCCGGTAATGAACGTAGCTCGGCGCAAGCCGCACGGATCAATGCCGCTTGCAACGTTTCGTCGGCGAGTTGTTCCAACAGGCGTCCGACGGTCGCCGCCGCGGCGGTCGCGGCGGCTTGAGCCAGCAAATCGTGCTGCAGCTTGGAGACCTCGCCGGCTCGTTGCCGTGCCTGTTGCAACTCGTGATCGGCGGTCTGCCGCGCTTGTGCGAGCAATTGGTCGGCCTGATCGCGCGCCGCCTGCAATTCCCGGGCTCGTAGGTCGTTCAGCTCGTCTTGCAGGTGGGCGCGGCTGTGATCCGCTTCGCGCAGTTTCTGTGCCGCCGCGGCGAGCTTTTCTTCCGCCAGCCGGCTCTCGGTTTCCAGCCGCGCACGCCGCTCCAAAATGGAATGCCGAACCGGTTTGAAGAATAACCAGCCGAGCGCGGCCGCCAAAAGCAGAAAATTCGCCGCTTCAAACAGAAACGTGGTCAGCGTAGGGGACACGTCTAACCGCCCCCGCCGCCGGTAAAGGGGTTGGCGAACAACAGGATCAGGGCGATCACGAGGCAAAAGATCGCCGTCGATTCCACCATGGCGAGACTCACGAAAAGGGTCCGCGTTATGGAGGATGCTTCGTCCGGCTGGCGAGCCAGTGCGTCCATCGCCGCCGCCCCAATGCGACTTTCGCCCAGGGCCGCTCCGATCGCGCCCAAGGCCATGGTGATGGCCGCCGCGGCCATCGCCACCACGGCGATGATCGTCTGTTCATTCATGATGGATTATTCCTCCCCGGCACTGATGGCAGCACCGATGTAAACGGTGGATAGGATCGCGAAAATATAGGCTTGCAGTAGTCCAATCAGCAGATCAAGTGCCATGATGGGTGTCGGCACCAGAAAGCCGGCCAGGGCCACGAGGAGTGCGACCACCAGATGACCCGACATGATGTTTCCAAAGAGCCGCACGGAGAGAGCCAGTGTCCGTGACAACTCGGAAATGATGTGCAGCGGCAACAAGAGGGGGTTGGGGCGAAAATAATGCTTGAGATAACCCCACCAGCCATTGGCGTGAATGCCGGCGATGGGCACACTCAGCAGGACGATGGCGGCCAGTGCCGAAGTTGTCGCCAGGCTGGCCGTGGCCGGATGCACGCCGGGTAACTGTCCGGCAAGATTACAGCAGGCGATGAATACGAACAGGCTTCCTGCCAGCGTCGAGACCAGCGCATGCGGTCGACCGATGATCTCGGCGATCAGGCGATCCAAACTCTCAACGCCCATGACCGCCAACACGGCCAACAAGTGATCCGGGTGGGATCGAACCAAGCGGCTCAGGATAACGGCGAGGAACAGAACGACCACCGTGACGGCCGCTGATGTGACCATCGTCTCGGTCACGGGAATCGGACCCAGCGAAAAGAGAACCGGATCGCCAAAGATTCTCAGGTGCATGGGGGCAACTTCCTGTTTTCTCTCTCCGCGTCCTCAGGCGGTTTGCGTTTGGGTTGGGCGCCGCCGCGAGGTAGCCGCCGAGGAGAACGCCGAACCCGCCGCCCCAACCGGCGGCGGCGCTCAGGATGGCTCCCGAACGCGCGGCAGCAGCCAGGAACAGGGCAACGATGACGATGCGCAACAACCCCCACGCCGGAGCCCAGGAGATCCTTCGCTGCGTCGCGCGGGAAAGCAGGGCCACGTGCAGGCAACCGGCGATGCAGCCCATGGCTGCCCAGCCCCACATGGTCCATTGGCTCGTATCATTCATGGTCGTGGCTGATCGATTTCCATGCCGCGGCGGAACCCAGAAGAACTCCCAGGGTCAGCAGCATGAGCGTAAAACGAATACCTGTCTGCAACGACTTATCCAGATGGCGACCCGACAGTGCGCCACCCACGGCACCCAGGGCGATGGGCCAGCCGACCATGCCCACCAGATTGAGCGACTGCCAGAAGCTCCGGTGTCCGCGTTCCCGACGCGCGAAACGCGAACCGTCACGGTGGACGGCGTCCCGAGGGTCGCTACGTGGTGACTTGCCTGGCGGTCGCATCAGCTTCTTTCTCTCGAGGCGAGACTTGCGTCTTCTCCGTGTTGCAACTCGCGAATGATTTGCGATTCCAGCCGGCTGAGCAGGCGGCGGACCTCCATCTCTTCGGTCGGAGTGGACAAGAGGGTGTCGAGTTGCCGTGACACGGACTCGAGATCATCACCCACCACGGCCAGAGGAGTCAGCAGGTTTGCCGCGACGCGACTGGTATGCAGCAGGCCTCCGGCGGTTCCCGCATAACGGTATCTTCCCTCGATTCGCAGCAGAATCAATCCCGGTTCCACGGCCAAGACCATCGGTTCGCCTCGCGGACGAATTCCCACCTGGCCAGTCCGCGTTGGTATTCGGAGCGAATCCACGTCCATTTCGACAACAATGGCTCTCGGTGTGCGGATCGTCGTCTGCAGCCGCGGAGGGGCCATCAAGTCATCTCCGCTGGTCGGCCATTCGCCGCGGCTTCGTCGATTGAGCCAATCATGAACAGCCGCTCTTCGGGGACGGCATCGTAGCGGCCGTCCAATATCGACTCGACGCCATCGACGGTCGCCGCTGTGGCCACGTTACGCCCTGGCTCGCCAGTAAATGATTCGGCCACGAAAAATGGTTGCGTGAGGAAGTTTCGCAAACGCCGGGCGCGGCCGACCAGTTGTCGATCCGCGCTCGACAATTCGTCAATGCCCAGCATCGAGATGACGTCCTTTAGTTCCTCGTAACGGCCCAGCGTGCGGTGCGCTTCCTGTGCCACATCGTAATGCCGCTGCCCGACGATCGATGGGTCGAGCGCCTTGGAGGAGGAGGCCAGGGGATCCACGGCCGGATACAATCCTTCGGCTGCGACGTCGCGTGAAAGAACCAACGAACTGTCCATGAACCAGAAGGCGTGAGTGATGGCCGGGTCGGAATAATCGTCGGCTGGCACATAGACCGCTTGCACGGACACCATGTCTCCCTGCAGGGTCGCCGTGATCCGCTCTTCCAAGGCCGCGATGTCCGCGGCCAGTGTGGGCTGGTATCCCACCCGCGATGGCAGCCGTCCCAACAGTCCGGAAACTTCCATTCCGGCCTGGACATGACGATAGACGTTGTCGACCAGAAACAGGATGTCTCGCTTTTCCACGTCACGAAAATATTCGGCGATCGTCAAGGCGGCAAGGCCGACGAGAAACCGGGAGCCAGGCGGTTCCTTCATTTGTCCAAAGACCATCACCGTGCGGTCCATGAAGCCCCGGTCGCGCAACTCCTGCCATAACTCAAGCCCCTCACGAGAACGCTCGCCAATTCCGGCGAAGACGGCGAGTCCCTGCAGGCGGGCCACGGCGTTGTGGATGAATTCCGTCAAGACCACGGTCTTGCCCACGCCGGCTCCCCCGAAAACGGCGACCCGACCGCCATGGGTGAACGGACAGAACAGGTCGATCACCTTGATGCCGGTGGGGTAGAGTTCACCCAGACCACGGCATGCCGAGGGAGCCGGTGGAAGGCGATAGAGGGAGGAAGTCAGATCGCGTGACAATTCCGGGCCGCCATCCAGTGGTCGCCCGTGCAGATCAATGACTCGCCCAATCAGTTGCTTGCCGACGGGGATCCGCAGCGGCAAGCCGCGACTTGTCACTGCCGCGTGCCGTCGCATGCCCCGCGTACTGCTGGTGGCGATGGCTCGGACGGATGAATTGCCGAGATGGGCATGCACGACGGCCGTGACCGTGCCGGCATGGTCCAGCTCACATTCGAGGGCGGCATCAATCGGCGGCACGCCGTTTTCGAACCAGACATCCACCACCGTGCCGCGGACGGCCGTCACATGGCCTCGCAGGTGACTGGCGATTGCGTTCATGGCCTGCGACACGGGGTTAACGGGTTTCTTATCCTGCCCATCCGACCGCGCTCATCGGCCTCTGTCAACCAGGGCCGACCGATCGCTACGCGTTCACGTCCGATGGCGAATCAATCGTGCTGCCCGTCTGATGAATGACTTCGCTCACGACACGCGTGTCCGTGGCGTCACGCACCTCAGATGCCCCGGCCCGACTAAGCACTGACTCGTATGCAAGATGAACCGGTTCGACTTGCAGTGAAGAATATTCAAACCGTTGCTTGACATAAACAGCCTGATCGTCGGGACGAAAATGAATATCGCCAGATGGCTTAAAATGCCCGTTCAAATCGCCATCCACGACGTTGCCCGCAAAATAGATTTGCGAAGCATCCTTGGCCCAAAAGACTTCATAGGGATCAAAGTCGCCAATCGAAGGGCCGGCGATATACACGTTGTTTT
Source organism: uncultured Planctomycetaceae bacterium (assembly GCA_963700865.1). Taxonomy (GTDB): domain Bacteria; phylum Planctomycetota; class Planctomycetia; order Pirellulales; family Pirellulaceae; genus CAVOGJ01. The sequence continues at coordinate 141,856 of CAVOZC010000007.1, forward strand.
CGATATTCCCCTCAGATAGTTGATTGCCCGCAACGTCCTTGCCCACGGAGGTCGGCATCGAAGAAGACCAGTCATAGATGATGTTGTTTGACATTTCAAAGACGCTGCCATCGTTGATTCGCGGCATGCGAAAACTGCCATGGGCGATCAGGTTGTGATGGAGCGAAATGGATGAGCGGTCCGCCAGCACGGCATATCCATGCAGTCCGCTCGGATGACTCGAATGCTCCAGTGGTTCCGAGAGTATGCTCCACTGAACGGTGACATTTTCCACTCGCGCCGTGTTAAACAACTCATCGATGGCCCAGGAGAGCGAGACGTGATCGATCATGATGTCCTCGGAATCGATGATCGTCAGCGCGTCATGAGTTCGGGGATTGTAGGGGTCTTCATCGCCGGGGCGAATTCTCACGTAACGCATGATGATATCGTGCGTGTCCTGAAGTACGACGGTCTGGCCCGTAATGGTGATCCCTTCCCCAGGCGCCTTCTGACCGGTAATCGTCAAAAAAGGTTTCTTGATATACAAGCGTGATTGCAAGTTGATCTCGCCGCTGACGGCAAACTCAATCGTTCTGGGGCCAGTAGCCGATTCAATGCCGTACCGCAACGAGCCTTTTCCGTTGTCATTGAGATTTTCGACGACGTACAGGTCTCCGCCGCGCCCGCCCTGGGCATAAGCCCCCAGGCCCTCGGCGCCGGGAAAGGCCAACGGTCGCCCCATTGAGGACTCGGTTTCGGGTGGCGTCCACGGAAATGCCGGCTCGGCTTCGGTGACGGCGGCGATGGCCGCGGCCATCGCCTCGCGATCCGCGTCCTTGGATTCCTGCAGCGGTACACCGCTGCCCGCCAGGCGATCCATCAGCCGTGCTCCCTGAGAAGCAAAAAATCGTCGCGGTACCGATTGCACGGCGGCAATGGTCAAATCGTAGGGGCTGACCGTGCCCTGCGTCGGCAAAACCACGGCGTAATACGTGCCTGGCGTCAGCTCGGTCGATAACGCCTCGGCTTGCGGACGTGCACCGGCGGCCCCCGCGATTCCCTTGCCCACCATCTCTCCCGTGGCGGAAATCACGTACAGGTCCAGTCCTTGCTCGTGGTGGCCCAATTCGAAGCGGACTTCGCCCAGCTGTTGGATCTCCACCTCGTAGTAGTCAAGTGGATCGGCAGTGGTGATCGAATCGTGAAACGTGGGGCGGGACAGTAGGTCTGTGACTTTGCGGGCGGCAAGTGGCGTATTGCCGGCCGCATCCAGCGGCGGTTTGTTGAGGGACGTCGCCTGCAGCGTCAAATCATAACTCGTACCCGCGTGCCGATAACCCCGCACCTGGACGAAATACTCGCCCATTTCCAACGGGCCAGCGATCCGTTCCTGGGCGGCGCCCGCCGTTAACGAATCACCGATCCGCTGGCCAAAACGGTCATAAAGAAACAAGTCCACATCGCGGGCCGCGCCCGCCAGTTGGACATCGACGTTGCTTTCTTCCGCAAGCTGAAAGCGATAAAAATCTTGACGGTCGAAAAGGCCCACCTCACCTTTCGCGGCAGCCCCACCATCAAGGATGCCAAGATCGTTGGCGGTCGAAAGCTGGTTGTCACTGGTCTCAGCCAGAAAGACGTCGACGCGACAAGGGATACAAGTGGCATTGGCGGACAGTACCCGCCGAGGCTCAAGGGTTTCGACCGAAAGAAATCGTCGTCTTGGCATCAGCTTGCCTCCTCAGTCAATCTTGCAGCCCCAAGCTGGCAAGTGTGTCAAAAGTGAGATCATCTCGCCAGCGTTGTCTCGGCTCTTTTAACAAGTTGAGGATTCTGCGGCAATTTTTTTCCGAGCGGGCGGCTGAAGCGCGGGTATACCCGCTGCCAGCAGTGGTAGTTCGTTGGGAGAGCCCGCACCGAAAGAGACGACGGCTGGCGGCCTATCGCGCACCTGGCGCAGTTGGAATATGGCGCCGGTTGGAAATTCAGAATACCGCGGGTCAGGTGGTTGGCGGCAGCAGAATCAAGGTGAAGCGCCAATCAGCAGTGCGGTTCCTGAAAGGGATAGGCGGGAGTGGTACGATGCGTCCGATTCGGTCAGGGCGTCGCAGATACTTCGCGCGTTGTCTTGTCCAGGGTACCCCACTTCGTGTTTTCATTCATCGCTAAGTACGCATCGCCGGTCTACGACTTCCTGGATAGTCCAGCGTGGAGGCAGCGGCTGGAACAAACCGTTGTGGTGTTCGCCACCTACGGCTTCTTGGTTCATCTGCTGCTGATATTTCTCGCCCGCAATTTCCCCTTACTCGGCACCGGTTTGCTGGCCGGGCTGAACCGTAACTTTCTGCATGCGGTTTACACGCCGTTCAGCTTCATCCTTTTTTACGAAGTACTGCTGCTTGTTCTCGCCTTGCCAAAGTCTCACACCAGTTCCATTGGCAAACAGTATGAGATCATCTCGCTAATTATCGTCCGTCGTGTCTTCAAGGACATTGGCGAGTTTCGAGATCTGGAAAGCTGGCTCACTCAAACCGACGCGACCCGCATGGTGCTGCTTGATATGGCGGGCGCCGCTGCCACCTTCTTAGTCGTGGCCCTCTTCTACCGCTTGCGACAAACGGTGGTCAAATCGTCGACGCATCGCAACCTCGAGGGTTTCATTCGGCTCAAGAAAACGGTCGCCTTGCTGTTGAGCGGATTACTGTTTCTACTGGCGGGTTTCAGTATGTTGACGTGGATCGCCTCGCTGCGCCCTCAGGCATTCGCTCCGCAGAATTTAGATGTCTTCTTTTTCCCGCTATTCTTCGAGTGCATGATTTTTACCGACGTCTTCCTGCTTATCGTCTCGATCTCGTACTATGATCGCTATCACTACGTGTTTCGTAACGCGGGCTTTGTAATTTCAACGGTGCTGCTTCGATTCTCGTTGTCGACCACGAAGCCTTACGACGTGGCGCTAGCGATCGTCGCGATGCTCTATGGTCTGATCGTGCTGACCATCTTCGCCTATTTCACGTGGACGAACACCGCACGAGCCGCCGACATCGCCAAAAACAATGGTATCGAACCCACGGCCTAAAAGGCGAATTTGTGGATGCGATCGCTCCATTCGCCCTGAAATCAGAGAAGCGGCAACGCGTTACGGAATCGCCGCTTGAGCACCACCACCCATCCGACCACCACCCAGAATGACATCGCCGATGGCTCGGGCACCGGCCGCGTGGCCGATTGGAATTTGTGGCTGTTCCAGATGTTGAAATCCGAGACGTCGACGAATCCGTCGGCGCTAAAGTCGCCGCCGCACCAGCCCGCCGCGTTTTCAAACTTGTGGCTGTTCCAGATGTTGAAATCCGAGACATCGACAAAGCCGTCCAGATTGGCGTCGCCGGCAAGGTAGGCTGCCCCCGTCGAGGTCTTGCGGGAGCCCGCCTCGACCAACCACAACTCCAGATCGGTGCCGTTCACCGCTCCGTCACCGCTCAAGTCAAAACTGGCCGAGTTGCTACCGGCTGCGATCTCCGCCACGAGGGCATCGATGTCGTCACAGTCGTAGTCTCCATCGATGTCGAAATCGCCCGGTCCACTAAAAAAAGTGGTCGCGAACTGATAGGCGTCGTTACCGATGGCCGACCCCATGATGCGGCCCGCAAAGTCATCCGCCGGCACGTGAATGCCACCCCAGAGACGAGAAATGCCCGCCTCGTCGGCCGCATCAAAATACGTAGCCCACTGCAGAGTTACCGGCTCCGTGGGGCCGATCTCGAAATCGAGAAAATCCGTGTCAAAGGTGGCTTCCCCCAGTCCCCCTGGGAAAAATTCACTACCGGTCATGAGTGCCAGCACTTCGGCAGCCGCACGGCTGAATGTGCTGTGCCCCGACACATACGCAGCGAAGGCGGGAGTGACGAAATTGTCACTCTGATAGGGAACCCAGTTTTGAGCCAGAATCCAGTCGGTGCCGCTCAATTGGGTCGTCGGGTCGTCCGGTTCGTGATTCCAAGCCTTAATGGCGACCTTGCCGATCAGGTCCGCCTCGCTGAAGTTGAAGAGAAAATTTCCGTCGCCATCCTGATTGGCATTGTCAAACACATTGCGATGTTTGCCGTTCGGCATGATCGATGCGGCCGTAATGAGTTCGATTTCCTCTGGGATCAACGGCAAACCATCCGGATGAAATGAGGGGAGTCCAGGATCCGACGATTGCCCCAGACTGCCTTGGTAGCGTATTTTGGTGATGGGGCGCACATAATCGTACTCTGCCTTGGCACCCCAGGCCGCGACGGCTCCGTCATGGACGGCACCATTCAAGGCGAGGTAGACCTTGACATCCCATTGAAGATCATCGACTTCGGGCCCCAGGCCACCAATGCGTTTTTCAAAATCGGGATGATCGGCCACTTGATTCGCCAAGACGTTCCAATGGCCGGGGGGTGTTTCTGAATGCGGGCCATCCGCCCAGAACTCGGCCAGGATCCGCCCGTAATCGGCCGTCTTTACAAAATTGTCGGCGTAGGGCTGGCCGGTCGCCGGATTCAGCGCGTACCCCTGGCTGACATGGGTCCCCAAGGGCCGGTTGCCGTTGACTTTCGGCGAAATATTGATCGTCGTCGCTCCCGGCCCCTGCGTCGGATCCAGGGAATGGCTGTACTGGATCAGCAATCGCGTGTCATCACGATACTCCTGGTCGCCGACCCCATGCAGTTGCGGGGGAGCCCCCGGGTCCAGGTCCGACCAGGTGTGGGGGCCCGAGCTACCGTTGCGGCCCATCGCAAACGGCGTCACCCCTCCCCAATGAGGGCTGACAAATTGCTGTAAATCAAACCCATCGAGTCCATTTTGGGTGAGCGCCGAATCGATATAGAGCGGCTGCCACCGATTGGGATTGGTCAGCGGGTTTGAAAAAAGCGGCAGGACATCAGGATAGTCGACGGTCATGGGCGCGTTCACCGGCTGATAGCCGGTCGTGTCCGCATAGTGATTGGCCTCGTTCGCGCCGTCGTTGATGGTCTGGGAGAGTATCTGAGCGGCGATGCGGTTACCAATGGCGGCGGGCGAATTCCCCATCGTGGTCGTGATGGCAGCGTCGTAGCCGAGCGAGTTCATCACGTTGTTGAAAATGGCTTGCGAGGCGGGTGGATTGTTGGCGATCGCATAGCGCTGCGTGAGGACTCGGTAAGCCGCGTAGCTGATCGCCTCGTCCCGCGCCGCCGCCACGTCCCCAGTCGTGTGCTTTTCGGTGAAGAAGAGTCCCTTCGAGCCTTGATCAAAGGTCGCCCAGGCATCGTACATCGCGGCCGACGAATGATAGAGATTGCGCGAGTGGACGGTCGGTGCCGGGAAGTCAATCCGGATGGCGTCCAGGAGGGCCTCGTTCCATTGCCGAGCCACCGATTGCGCCGGACAAGAAGCGGTCCAGCTTAGCGGGATCAGTATCGCCAATAATGCGGCGCAACGGAGGATTGAGGACTTCATCACGAGGCGACTCGGAGAGGCAGATCCAAGGGAAGGTAACCATCCTTCCAGTCTAACCATAGCCCGCGTTTTTCCCAGCAAGTCGTCAACAAATCCCTTCGCATTTTCCGCGAGATGGTGTGGTGGCCGTACCGAATGGGGCGATGGTCCGCACTTGCCGCGAGCCGTCACGACGGGATGATCGTCGCGGCAAGCTGCCAGGCACGAATCTGCGAGTGACACACAAAAAAAACGCTGCCTTGACGTATCAAGGCAGCGCGGATGTCGTTAGACAATTGCGTGCAACGTGCGACTAGTTGTCGGTGTTGACCGCTTCGCCTCCGGCTCGGGTAGCCAGGGCACAGTAGACGCCCCAGTCGATTTCAATCGGGATCGATTGCGTGTGGTTGTCGCCAAACGCGTGGATCACGATTCCCGAGTGCTCACTCGAAGGACCCCAGAGACGCTGAAACGTCTGCCCGGAATTTCCCAGGCTGGCGATCTTGTAAACCCGTGAGGTCGTCGACACATTCGTGGGATCCGGACCGTACTGCATGGCATGGACGACGGTGGCCGGTGTTTCCCAAATGCGATCCCCGTTCTGGTCAGAAACCAGATATGGCATATCGAGCGGCAAGGACGTGACCCACGTCGTCGCACCGTCATACCAGGAGTTCATGATCTCCTCTTTCGACTCGGTAACCATGATGGTCTTTGAAGTGCCGTCTGAGATATCGCCGATGCGGGCACCACGACCCTTGTTCAAGGCCGAGGCAACTTGCAAAGCGCCGTTATCCTGCAGCTTTTGCGGATTCGCACCGTTGATCGTGCCAAAATGGGTGCCGACCATCGCGCAATACGTTCCCACGCCGACATCTTTGCCGAAGGTCCCTACGGGGTAGAAACCTTCACCATCCGTCGATTCGTCACCCGCAAAACTGGGGCAGACAAACGGAGAAATCTGGGCCGTGGCCACGTGCGGGTTGGTCGCGTTGACCGTACCGGCACCACTCAGGGTCGCCGTGTTGGCAAAGGCACCGGCTCTCAGCTGTTGGGTTCCCGCCTTGATCTTGTCGAAAAGTGCCTGTTCTTCGATGTACGGTAGGATACGCACGAGCCAACTGAATCCGCCTGTAATGCCGGAGTTGGCCACGGGCGAGTTCGCCGCGGCGGGTGGAATATTCAAAATACCCCAGGGCGCGGCCGCCGTACCGGCAGGATAGTTCAAACCGTTCCGATAATCCGCAGCCACGGGGAAACGCTGCGTGGCCGACTCGTGATTAAGTAAGGCCAAGCCGAGCTGACGAGCATTGTTGATGCAACCATTACGACGGGCCGCTTCGCGAGCCTGCTGCACGGCGGGCAACAACAGCGCCACCAAGATGCCGATGATGGCAATCACCACCAGCAGTTCGACGAGGGTAAATCCTCGTCTGCGCAAAAACTTATCCATCACCACCTCCACAAGAAAAAAGAAATAAATGAAGCCGGTACCGCGGTTCGCACCGCTTTGCCACTCCCTTCCGCTCCTGGGACGAAGCTCGATAGGTAGAGAGCCCGCCCGCAAGTTTTACCGCACCTCCATTGGACACTTTGGGTGAAGGAAAGTCAACCAGATGGCAAAATGCCGGGTTTTTTGGCAGATCTGCGGGTCGGCATGGATTTGGCCTCCGACAGATCCCCCGACTGGTCAACGGTTAAATCGAGTGTTCAGATATTCCCATGACCCCGAGCGAATTTGCCATCCATGTCGTGCGTCAACTCCGCCAGGCCGGCCACCAGGCCCTCTGGGCAGGGGGCTGCGTGCGGGACCAGTTGATGGGATTCGAACCGCAGGACTACGACGTCGCCACTTCGGCGACGCCCGAGCAGGTGAGGCAGCTGTTCGGGAAACGACGGACGCTGGCGATTGGCGAGGCCTTTGGCGTCATTGTGGTGTTGGGGCCCAAATCAGCTGGACAGATCGAAGTTGCCACCTTTCGTCAGGATCTCGGCTATTCGGATGGTCGCCGTCCGGATGCCGTCGCCTTTAGTTCGCCCGCAGAGGATGCCCAGCGGCGCGATTTTACGATCAACGGGATGTTTTACGATCCTCTTACCGCGCAACCGCTTGACTACGTGGGCGGGCGTGAGGACCTCGACCGGGGCATCATCCGGGCCATTGGCCAGCCGGAAGCGCGGTTTGCCGAGGACAAGTTGCGGATGCTCCGCGCTGTGCGGTTTGCCGCGACATTCGACTTTATCATCGAACCGGCCACCCTGGCGGCGATTCGACGTCAGCCCGATGCCCTCCGCGTAGTCAGTGGCGAGCGGATTGCCGTCGAGCTGCGACGCACGCTTTGTCCTCCCCATCGGGAACGCGGTTTTCGGTTGTTGCACACGACGGGGCTGCTCCCCGTACTGTTGCCGGACAGTCAAACGGTGTTCGCAAATCACGAGGTCTTCGAACGAACGGCCAGCCGGCTGGCTCATCTGCCCAGCGAAACGGAATTCGCGTTGCCTTTGGCGGCCATCCTACGTGCCGCCAGTGACGCGGAGCAGCCGTGGGAATGGTTGCGTGCGACGAGTGCCTGGTGGAAGCTGACGAAGCGCGAGGTGTCCTTGACGCGGTGGCTGTTACAGAACCTGCCGATCATCTCCGCGGCGGATCGACTCCCCTGGCCACGCGTCCAGCCGCTCCTGGTCCATGCGGATGCCACACCGCTGCTTGATTTCGCGTCCGCGGTGTGCCAGGCCGAGCACGAATCGCCCAGCGGTTTGGAATTTTGCCGCGCACAGCTCGCACTGCCGGCGGCCCAGCTCAATCCGCCCCGCTTGCTGGACGGTCATGACCTGCAGCAGTTGGGACTCGCCAGCGGTCCCGCCTTTGCTCGTATCCTGCAGGCCGTTCGCGATGCCCAGCTGACGGGCGACATCACCGACAAACCGGCCGCGTTGCGGTGGGCCGCGGCCCAGCTGCGGCGGGGCACCGACACCGACGATCGCGCCGGTCCGGCGTGACCTGAGCCGGCGAGGGATGGGTGACCGGAAAACGACGTGGCGGAAGGCCGCAGGTAGACAAGTCGCGTTTCGCCACCTAGGATCGTCGGTCATGCGGCGGCAGCGGAATGGCCGCCAAGAGTCGATATCACCGCGGAAGCCCCAGGTCCCCTTTGGAGTCCACCATCGATGCTTGTTGATTTGTTGTGGCGCTGGATGCACATCTTTGCGGCGGTCGCGCTGGCGGGTGGTACCTTCTTCCTGGCATGGGTGTGGGCCCCAGCCATGGGTTCGGTCACGGCCGAGGAGCGCGAGCAACTCTTCGCTCGCTTTCGCAAACCGTGGTCGATGCTGATCATGGTCAGTACTCTGTTCCTGCTCGTCAGCGGGCTGTGGAATGCCATCACGAATATCCAACAGTATGAACTGCCGAAAGCCTATCACGGTTTGGTGGTCGTCAAGCTGCTTGTAGCGCTCGCCCTGTTCTTCCTGGCAGCACGGATCGCCGGACGTTCCGAGGGGGCCGTGCGAACGCGGCTGCAAATGGGGAAGTGGCTGCACATTGCGGCGGTGCTGGCCGTGCTGCTGATCGGTATGGGAGGCTTTATGAAATGCCTCGATCACGTCCCCAAAGCCGCGACTACCGGCGATGAAGTCGTGATAACGGAATCGATCCCAAGGTAAATCTCGCCCGCATCGCCCGCTCCGAGGACATATGGACAAGAAAGCCAAGAAGAAGATCGACGTGCTGCGGCAGCGAATTCATAAGTTGCAGCAGCAACTGTCAGGCGCTCGACAACAGGATGACGAGCCGGGGGAAATTGAGCGATTGGAAAAAGAGATCGCCGACTGTCAGGCGGAGATTGACAGGCTGAAGGCCAGCTAGGGATTTTGGAGTGCGGCGCTGCTTCGCCGCATCGGCCGGCCGGAACTGTGGCACGAGCGACTGTAGCAGGATTCCCCAGCACCGGACCCGCGCCGCCGGTTGGGAACGCACTACGTCGCCGAACTCGCAAGAGTTTGATCGCTTTGATACCGGGATCGACTGTGGCAGGATGCCCCAGCCACCGTGGAATCAACCGGCCTTACGCGCCTCGTAAACAATCCGGCCGGCTCCGCTTGGCTGATACACGGCGACTTCGTCGACGCCGTCGCCGTTGAAATCACCTACGACCGGCAGGTCTCCCGGTTGCCCAACAGCAACCCGTTTGTCGCTGGCGTCGATCCGACCGTTGCCATTCGTATCGAGAATGCAAACACCCTCGCGATAGACGCCGATATCGTCCACGCCATCGCCATTCCAGTCCCCGACGAGCGGGATATCCCCGGCTTGGCCGAATGATTCCTCGCGATCCTTGTCCGATTTGCGGCCATTGCCATCGACATCCAACTGCCATTCGCCGTCAAAAAATACGCCAATCGAGGAAACCCCATCCCCGTTCCAATCTCCCGCCACCGGGTAATGGTCCTTATCCCCGTAACGAAAGACGTGATCGACGACGTCAGCCCGAATGTGTCGTGCCTTCGCCTCGCGGAGTAATCGCGCCCGGTTGGTCGCATGAGCCTTCGTCGGTGGAATATTCTTGGTGGGGCCCGTCGTGTCGTTATCACTATCGGGTAGGCCGGCTTCCTCGGCGAGTGCCTGGCGGTCATCACCCCATTCCCGCCCGAAAATGCCGATGTCCCATTTGCCATCACCGTCCCAGTCGCCCGTGACGGGCAGATCGCGACTCGTCCCCAAGCGGGCCCACAGATCGCCCTCATCCCAGCGACCATTGCCATTCAGGTCGATAAACCATTCGCCGTCGACATAGACGCCGATCTCGTCAAAGCCGTCGCCGTTAAAGTCACCCGTGACGGGGATGGCGTTCGCGAAGCCGAAGTGCAGCGTGCTTGGTTCACTCGCTTCAGACCCGTAACTGGTTGGCAACAACCACTGCCCGCCGGTGACGTTCTCGTACAGTCGACCACTTTCGGCCGCCGTCAGCCAGATTGAGCCTTCGGATCGAGTCTCGACGCCATTCCCGCGCGGTTGGCCGCCGTTGATAATGCTCAGGTGCCAGGCGGGCGGTTTGGCACTCGACGCGCCGGCCCCCGCGGGCCGCAACGTGTAACCCGCTCCGTTTGCCGAGCCGGACCAGGTGGTATTGTCGAAGGACAATTGTGGACCTCTACCCGGGGGCAGCGGTGTCTGCGGCGGATTGAACGGCACCCTTGTCGTGGGCGGATCCTGAATGGTTTCCACGCGAACCTCGCTGAAATTGTTGTCGCGCGATTCGGCCGCTGGCGCTAAGGCAATTCGGACGATGGCGTCATTCTGCGGATTGACCGACAGTGTCGCCAAGACTTGCTGATTCTGTGGCTCGCCGGCATTAAACACGAACCCCGCCGTCGTACCCGCCGTATCGACGCCGTCGACAAATTGGCCCGCCGGTTGCCGTTCGTAAACGGCGTAGGGGCCCGGTTTTAAGCCCACGAACTGGTAGAAACCGTTGGCATCGGTGACGGTCGAGATCGGTCCCGCCGTGTAGCGGCCCGGCAGGGCGTGCGACGCCGCCGAAATGGGTTCGCCCGTGATGCCGTCCCGCAGTTCCAGGACCACACCCGGAAGCATCGTATCATCTGGAGTCCGTACGCCGTCGCGAATGTCCGCGATCCGCTCCGGTAGGGACTCCCCCTCCCGCAAGCCGACGGCGGCGCCATCCTGAAACACGTATCCGGAGAGCGTCGCGGCAGGGATTTCGCAGAAGTTATAATCCACGAGCTTGTCAGCCGAACCGACGATGACGCCGCGTATTTCGTTCGTTGTCGACGTGTCACCCCCCTGGCTGCCTGACGTCTGACGACCGTCAAAATAATCGTTCGACTGGATTTGACGGATGGTGTAGGTCGCCGGTACGAGACCGTCAAACTGGTATCGTCCCTCGGCATTCGTGAGTGTCGTGGCGACCAGCGATCCGTCCGTGGCCAGCAGATCGATCTGAATGCCGGCCAGACCGATCTCTCCCGCCGCGACGTCGAACACGCAATCGGTCACGATATCGGTATGTACGCGACCCGCGATCGACCCAGGTAACAGCTCGCCAAAATTAAAATCGGTGCCCATGTCGGCCCAGCCGATCTCGACACCGCGAATCGTATCGCCCGGCTTGTCCGCGATTCCCGAGAGACGACCATCGATTTTTCCCGGCGATTCGCTTCCGTCCAGATAGCCCTCGGGTTGCACTTCGCGAACGGCATACGTGGCGGCCCGCAGATCCGCGAACTTGTAAAACCCGCTGGCGTCGCTGACAGCGGTCATCACCACGCCACCCGCGGCATCGATCAGCTCGACCGTGACCCCGGCAATCGCTGATTCACCTGGGTCTTTGACACCCGATCCGTTCTGGTCGTGGTACACGTAACCGGAAAGCATGGCGGGCACGTGGTCACAGAATAGGACATCTTCCGCGATCTGGCCCGAATCAAGCCGGATGTTGCGGACCGAGCCGTCGGCGGCCACGCTTCCCAACTCGACGCCCGCGACTCGGCCGACCGCCGCCCCGGCTTCAAATAATCCAGCGGGTGTGATCTCCCGGACACCATACTCACCGGGAGGCAAGCCGGAGAACTCGTAAAAGCCATTCTCGTTGGTCTTTGTTTCAGCGATGACGTGTCCCTGGGCATCAAGCAGCTCGATCGTGGCGCCGACAATCGGGTCATGGTCTTCGGCCGGGCCGAAACAGTCCCCCGCCTGGTTTGACGTTTGCGCACGGCCGCGAATACCGACCGGCTGGAACTCACCAAAGTCATAATCCTGGCCCGTCTCCCCCCAGCGAATAACCAGTCCGTCGATACGGTCACCCGGATTGGCCGCGACTCCCAGCCTGGCTCCCGCCACCGTCCCGGCCCGATCGAGCCCATCGATCCAGCCCAGCGGCTGCGTTTCGACGATCGAGTACTCACCGGCCACCACGTCGACGAAGACATACCGTCCCTCGGCGTTGGTGACTTGAACGTCCACCGCCGTGCCTGCTCGATCGACGAGCGTCACCAACACGCCGGGGATGCCTTCTTCTCCTTTTTCACGCAGCCCGTCGTTGTTCCGATCGTGGAAGACGTTGCCGGAAAGCGTCGCGCCGACGTGCTCGCAAAAGTCGAAGCCCTCGGCGACATTTCCCGACCCCAGCCGGATGCCGCTGATCGATCCGTCCGCACCGACTTGACCAAGCCGCTGCGACGGGGCGCCCACCAGCTCGCCCGCTCGCGCGTGCCCATCGAGCAAGCCCGCCGGCGTGATTTCGACCAGTCCATACACACCGGGCCGCAGCTGCTCGAATGCGTAGTCGCCCTGGTCGTCCGTCACGGTCTCGTCGATGACGGTTCCGGTCGCGTCAAGCAGCAGGACTTTCGCCCCGGCCACCGGCTCGTGAGCCACGTCGTCGCTAAAACAGTCGCCATCGGCCGTCGATAAATGCACGTTGCCCCGGAGCGTGATTGGCACGAGTTCGCCAAAATTGTATTCGCGTCCCACGCCGCCGCCGCCGAGAAAGATTTCGCCAATCTCGTCATTGCCGACCTGACCTTGCGCGAAGCCATCGACGGTGCCCGCGGTATCCTGGCCGTCGAGATAGCCGGCAGGCTGGGCGATTTCCACGATCCGGTAGGTGCCGGGCGAAATGCCCGTCACGCGGTAATATCCGTCGGCATCGGTCGTCACCGTCAAAACCGACTGCGCGACGATGGTGTTTACCGGGACAACATCGATACGGATTCCGCTCAGTCCTTCTTCCCCTGGATCGCGGACCCCGTCATCATTGCGATCGTGATAGACATAACCGCTGATCGCCGCTGGAATGGCCTGCTGCTCGAGATCTAAAATGAACGCCGCCGCCGTGCGGTCACGTTGTCCACCTGCATTGTCCGCCGGTAAATCGAGTTCGCTCGAGACTAGCTGCTCGTCATAGCGGTTGCGAAACTCGGCCGAGCCGACCGCGTCATAGAAATGGGTGGCCGAGAAATGAGCGGTCAACTGCGAACCTTGGAATTCGACACCGGACGTGATCGGATCAAAGCCTTCGTTGATCGTTGCCAGGTCCTCGATGAAGGGATCGTAATCCTCGACTTCGTCGACGTCGATTTCAAACACCAGGCGGTCGCCCGCGTGAAATCCCTCGAAATCGAGGATCAGTTGCGTCTCGCCGTCCACCACGGTGGCGCGAACGCCGTCGATGCCGGTTGCGGACGCGAGTAAGAATTCAAAGCCGTGGTCGCCGCCCAGCCCGCCGTCCTTCGTATCAAAAAAGACATCGCCGACGGAGAATCCAGTGATTTGCTGATCACCGTTGATGATGAGCTGGTCGAGTGTCGTTCCAGCGGCGCCGCCGGAAAACGTGACTTCGAAGCGATCGCCATGCAGATCGGAACCCGCGTCTTGCTCAAGATAGACCACGCCGACGTCGATCGGATTGATCGAGAGGACAATCCGCGGCTCCATCCATTCGGCGGGTAGCAGGCGTCGCCGCGCCGACTTGCTGCCGCGCTCGCCGCGAGTCTCACGTGCGCGGCTGGCTGCCGACCTGAACAAATTCCATTTCCAATTTGGCACGCAACACCTCCCTGGTTCGCGTCCGCGATGAGGTCACCGCGGGTCCTTAATACTGTGATCTTGTCTGTCGGCCGATTTCCTTACCGCCGTGTTGCCTCCGCGCCCCGCATCGCTTCGCGACTCCAACGGCTGGTCGGCGGCAACTCCCAGACACGAATGGTCGTGTCAAAGCCGGCCGATACGAGCCGCGTGCCGTCGCTGGCGAGTGCCGATACCGTCCCGGTATGGCCCGTAAAGTGTGCCAATTCGTCCCCCGACGCGATTTCCCAGACGCGGATTGAATTGTCACTGCCACCGCCCGCGACTTGACCCTCCTCGGTGGCAATCAGTCGCATGATCTTGGTTCGACCGGTGGTCTGGGACGATGCGAGTGCGCCAGTGCGTGTGTCCCACATCCGCAAGGTCCGGTCATCGCCAGCGGAGATCAGCGTGCGGCCATCCCGCGCAAAGCAGAGGGCCCGCACGGGCCGTTCGTGGCCTTCCAGTTCCCGCACGATCGAGCCATCGCCCAGATACCACACGCGAATCTTGCCATTGCGACCACTGGCGGCGGCCAAGCGACCATCGAGCGAAACGGCCACGTCGCGCATGTCCATGCAGGGACATTCGAGCGCCTGCACGATGCGTCCGTTCTTCAATTCCAGGATGTGCAGCGGACAGCGAAAACCGACGGCCAACAGCCGCTCGCTCGGCCCGTCAAGATCGAGCGACGTAAACGGATGTTCCTGGCGAAACAACTCGCGGATCCGCGCTCCCCGCGTCACGTCCCATTGCAAAATACGGCCGTCCATGCCCGCCGTGAGCAGCTGCTGGCCGTCGGTGGAAAAGACCGCGGCCCGCACCCAATCGGTATGTCCGCTGAGCGTATGCACGACCTCGCCGCGGGTCAGATCCCAGATACGGACAAGATGGTCGTCGCCTGCGGCCGCCAGCAGCGAACCACCCGGCTGGATGGCCAGCGCCGTAATGACGGGCGGTTGGAATTCGAGGTCACCCGCCGGTGGGGCGAGTTGCAAGATGGATCCCGTCGCGGGGAACGGGGACGCCGTGTGCCGGGCCAGGCCTTCGCCGTTGGCGGTCACCGCACCCACGCCGAGTGCCAGCACGGCCCAGGAAACGATCTTGGCCGTCACGGATGTGCTTCCTCTCATATCAACTGTGCCTCGCGTCTGCTGCCCGTCGGGAGTGGCGAGTCCGCAGTCAGAGCGCGGACCGACGGTGTCTTATCGGCGTAAAGTTGCCTTGGCAGCGCCCGAACCGAATGCGATTGCGGCAAGGCCTACCGGTTAGGAAAAACCTGAGCAGCGGGAACGTTCGCGTTGGTGGCATCAGGTAAGATGTCACCAAGATTCGCAGCGAAGGAGTGCCGGCAAGACTGCCGGTCGTAGCGGTCGCGAGGAGGCTATTTCTTGCTGTCGAGTTCGAAATCGAACTGATTCTCGCCCCGGGCGACGACCTCGGCGGTCAAACCGCTTTGATCGAAAAACGTATAGCGGCGCGGGATCAGCAGTTTGCCGAGGGATGCCTCACCGCCCCCCGATCGGGCCGCCTTGGCCGCCGGCGATTGGGATTCGTAGCACGTAATGCGTACCTTATGCAGCCCCACGTACGCACCGTCCCCTTCGCGACGGGTCGAGAGCACGAAACTGCCATCAGCCTGGATTTCCGCCCGTGCTGCCTGGCCGCTGGCCGGCTGAAAGCTGACCGTGCCGAACTCGAGAGGTTTGCCATCCAGCCGTACGGTCCCGCGCGGGAGCCACCTGCGGACCGCGATCGCAACCCGCCAGCAGCGCCATCAGCAACAATCCACCGACCGACCAACCACCGCGGGGGGCAACGTGCTTGAGGGCGCTAGTCGAAAATCGGTTCGGAGACTTCTTGTCCATTAACGGTTGCGTAGTCCTTGTAAACTTCCAGGTCGATATTTTCGGCGACCGCGTGGACGCTCCCATCGACCAGACCAAAATTGCAAACCCCGCTGTGATAACTGCCAAAGGGGAGATAATTGAAGTGGGTATCGTTTCGCGTCACGCATGAGTTGGGCGGTGATTCAGCGACCTTAAACGAATACGGGGCGGCGCCGAACCCGGCCAGGTACCAGGGGCGTATGTTGCCCGGGTGAGGCTCGGTAAACTGCCCCAATTCGCAATTGCGATGCACGTACTCGCCGATCATAAATGACTTGCTCGTCCCATCCTTGATCTGCCGCAACGTGCGCGCTTTGCCGACGGCTGTCGGAAAGCGTCCTACCAATTCCTGCGTCATCAGAAAGGCACCATTCAGCGGGATCGGACCAAATCCGGATGGTGTCAGCTCCTGATTGCTCGAACGAACCGCTCCCCCCACGCCACTGTAGGTGACCAACGCGCCCCACTGGTAATCGTAATGGTCGGGACCGCGAGGAACGACGGGCGAATTCGGAAAACTGCTGCAAACGTAGGAGGGAATGATGGCCTCGCGGGCCGGATCGTCGTAGTAGGCGAGGCCCCGATCGTAGTAATCGAAGACGATCTGGTCGTAAATCGCCTGCTCTTCCATGTAGGGGAGCAGTTCGGTGAACAATCCCCGTTTTACGAAATTACGTCGGGGATCGAGCGCATCGGCCATTTCTCGGCCGCACCCGGTCGGCAGACGTCGTTGGGCGGAAAGAAAACTATGCGCCGCCAAACCGATCTGTTTCATGCCGTTGACGCACTGCATGCGACGAGCCGCCTCGCGGGCCGTTTGCACCGCGGGCAGGAGCAGCGCCACCAGGATGCCAATGATGGCGATCACCACCAGCAGTTCGACGAGTGTAAATGCCTTGCGCGTGGCCGACGCGCGCGGTTGGGACAAGCACATCGATACGACTCCTTCGTGGGACAGGCTTCGAGCCTGTCATTGGATCGTGGGACAGGTTTCTAGCCTGTGAGTTTGAGAAGCGGAGTTATTTTGCGGTTGGAATCCAGGAGGCTTTGACAGGCTGGAAGCCTATCCCACGTGTACCGTTCGCGGCCATTCATGGGTGGCATCGCCTCCGCGGTTCAGTGTAACCACTGAACCGCGGATCGATAAAGTAGACTTAACAACGGCTCATTGCCCTTTTCTCCGCCTGCCGTGCCACAGGCCCAGGCCGCCAAGTGCCAAGGCCGCCAATCCGGCCGGTTCGGGAACCAGGGCACCCGCGGAACTCTGGAATTTCTTCCCGTTCCAGATATTGAAATCGGAGACGTCGATGGATCCGTCGGCGTTGAAGTCGCCGGAGCACCAGGCAGCCGTGGGCTGGAACTTGTTCCCATTCCAGACGTTGAAATCGGAGACGTCCACGGAACCGTCCAGATTGGCGTCCCCTTCCAGGAAGGCATTGCCACCCGTTTGAACCGGATTATTCGCACCGCCCACGGCAAGCCAGCCGACGGTGGCTTCCGTCAGGTCGGCAAGGGTGATCATGCTGTCGCCGTTCATGTCGAACGACAAGTCGGTACTGTCGGAAGCAATGGCGGCGACCAGAGCGTCCACGTCGGCGCAATTCCAGAATCCGTTGTTATCAAAGTCGCCATTGACGCCGTTGGTGACGCTGCCCACCTGAAAGATATGCACGTTGCGATTGGAGAAATCGGAAATGGCCAGTGTTTTCGTGACCGGGTCAAAATCAAAGTCGTAAGCTCCTGCTCCGGTCCCCGGAAGATCGCCGTTCAGGAAATTGAAACTCGCGCTGACGGTATTGCCTGAGCTATCGATTACCCGAATGACATCGGCAAACGCCTGCAGGGCGGCCGCATTTTCGCGATTGTTGAAGACCACAAAATCGCCCACCGTCCCGTTGTCGTCCACCTGACTCATGAAACTCAGGTTTTGCTGATTCACAAAGTCGGCCTGTACGACCGAGCTGATCACGCCAAGGGGAGTGAGCGAGTTGCCGCCAGTGCGTACCGCCTTGCTCAAATTATTATTGTGACGCACATAGATGTCGCCCGTCAGCGGATCGAAATCCATGTCGCGAACGAGAAATCCGCCCGTGTTGTCCGACCAGATCATGCCGGTGGCCAAGCCGTAGATTTCGCTGCCGGTCGTCGTGTCGTACAGCAGTCGTCGTCCCGAGCCAAAGGCCCCCGTTGCCACACCACTGTCGCTTCCATTGAAACCAGGGTCAAAGGCTGAACCGCTGGTCGCCCGCACATCCACGGCCCACCGCTGTGAGTAATCGCTGGTGTTGATCACCGAAAATCCGGCAGGTGTTCCTGCGATCGTGTCGTCAAAATTTACAGCCAGCGAGGCTCCATCGGCACTGATCGCCATCCCCAGATAACCGGAACCATTCGGAACGCCGGGTGGCGTGGGCGTGGCCGGATAGCTGGCGACCACCGCAAAGTCGGGAACAGCGACGATGCCAGTTGCCGTCGCCGACAACACTTCAACGATACCCAGTCGCTCCGCGAAGCTGCCTGAATTGTTGTATCCGCCGACGAACAAACGCGAACCGCTCCAGGCCACCGAAGAGGGATTGCTGCCGATGTACTCTGGCAACATGTTGTCCGCTGCCGTGGCATCTACGTTGAATCGAGCTACCTCATTAAATTCCAAGGCCCAGTTGGGGCAAGCCAAGACAGACATCACAGCGCCCATCCAAAGGGCAACGACTCGCATTCGCATCTCGCGACTCCTCGATTTTCCCAGGTACGGTGGTCAACGACGTTGTTGAAGTACTAAAAAGGCGACGGGGATTTATCCGGCAAATCCCCGTCGCGGCGATTTCTCAAGACGACTACGACTGGCGACGAATTCCCAATAAGCACAAGCCAGCCAAGGCAGCCAGACCAAGTGAAGCGGGTTCGGGGACGACACTGAAAATGTGGACATTGCGATTTGCAAAGTCGGAGATGGCCAGTGTCTGCGTGGCCGAGTCCCAGCTGAAGTCATACGCGCCATTGCCCGTATTGACGCCCGCCAGCAGCGACAGGTTGACGGGTACCGACGCGCCGGATGGAGTGATAATTTTCAAGACATCCAACGGGTTCTGCAGATCCGCGGCGGACTCGCGATCGTTGTAAATCACCAAGTCACCACCCTGAACGCCGTCCATGTAGGCGATCGTCTGCAGATTGACAAAATCGGCTTCGGGCTCGTCCACGACAAGATTCGTGGCCGACAGCGAATTTCCGCCGCTACGGACGCCCTGGATCACGTTGTTGCCTTCACGCAACCAGATGTCACCGTTGGGAGAGAAATTCATGTCCCGCCAGAACGTGCCGGTGCCCGTGCCGTTGATGATCATGCCGTTGGCGGTTGTGTAGATGTCCGCACCCCCGGCAGTGTCCTGCAGTGCGCGGCGACCGGATCCGAATGTCGTCCAGCCCACACCCGCATCCGCGCTGGCGAAACCGGGGTCGAAGCCCACGCCGGAACCGCCACGAGCTGCCTTGGTCCACGCCGGAGTCCCCGCCAGGTCAAAGGCGGCAATTCCCTCAGGTATCGAACCGCCCGTCGTGTCCGCCGCGGCTGCCACGCTATTGCCGCTAATGTCAAGGCCCGAATAACCGCGTAGCGTCGCCGCGGTCAGCACTCCGAATCGAGCGCCGTAGGTCGCCGTCTGCAGTCCCGTGGCCGTGCCATTGGTGATCGCCACGATCGACACATCCGCGGTCGTCGGGCCGTTGTTGAAACCGGCCACATAGAGGGTGCGGCCATCCCAGGCCACTGAGGCGGGATTTGTACCGATGTACGCATTGCCCATCGGGTCGGCTGTGCCATCGACGTCGAATCGGGCGATTTCTTGCAACGTAATCGCTTGGGCCTGCAAGCCAACGCAGACCACCGTGAGTGCCATGGTGAGGAATCGAAACATCGTCTTCTTCATTAGAAGCTCTCCCAAAAAAAAATGAGACAAAGAACGCCAGTGTAACGTGCTGGCCGCCGCAGCGCCACCAACGTGGACCTACGGCCGTAGACAGCCTGGGATCTCCAGAAATGAAACCGCCGGTGTCCATTCTGACTGCCAATTGCGAAGAACGCAAATCCTAAACTTGCGGTTTTTGCGAACTTTAGAGATATTCATGAGGAGCCACTCCGACGACGATTCGGACACACCGGCGTCCGCTCGGGCGACGCCAGCAAGGCACAAACATCGAAGAAGAATACCCGCGGAAAAACACGGCATGAGCACCTGGAAATACTTCGTCGCGTGCGGACTGATCTGCGGCTCGGCGCTCGCCGCCCCTGCCGAAGTGCGTGGGACATGGCTGAGCACCACCGGGCCCGACCACATTGGTTCCGGGGCCAATACCGAATCCGTGATGAACGTGTTACGAAACGTTGGACTGAACACGGTTTACGTCGAGGCCTGGAAGAACGGCTACACGAATTTTCCCTCGCAGGTGCTGGCCGACCGCATCGGCATCGATCGGCAACCTGCCCAAGGCAGCCGCGACCTGCTGCAGGAAACGGTGATTACCGCGCACCGTCAGAATTTGATCCATGGCGCCTGGTTCGAGTACGGTTTTTCCAGCCAGTTTGTCGGCTCGAGCGGGTCCCCCACGAATCCTCTCTCGCAGTACATGCTCAATCAGACCTCGACGGTGAATGGTCAAACGGTGCAGGGCTGGCTGTTGCGCGACCAGGCGGGCAATTACGGAAACAGTTCCAACGGGTTTGCCTGGATGAATCCGGCGGTGCCGGAAGTGCGACAGTTCTTGATCGATCTGGCGGTCGAGGCCGTGCGGAATTACGACCTGGACATCATCCAATTCGACGATCGACTTGCCTGGCCCCGCGAATTTGGCTGGGACGCCACCACGGCGGCTTACTACAAGGCCGAGACCGGCCGGAATTTGCCGAGCAGTGTCAATGACTCGAACTTCCGCCTCTGGCGACAAGGCAAGGTGACGCAGTTTGCCACCGAGTTGTACACGACCCTCAAAGCCGAGGACCCCGAGATCTTTGTGAGTGTCAGTCCGTCGGTGACCGGGTTCAGCGATACGAATTACAATGCCGTCTGGAGCGACTGGGCGGAGCAAGGACTGTTTGATGAATTCGTGCCGCAGGTGTACCGCGACAATTATGCAAGTTTTCAAGCCAGTCTACCGGCCAATGTGAATGTCATGGCCAACGCAGGCCGTTTGGACGATCTGGTGATCGGGGTCCGCGTTGACGGCAGTGGATCGGCGACGCCGATCAGCGATGTGCAGCAAATGATGACGCTGGTTTCCACGACGTCCGCTGGCCAGCTTGACGGCAACAGCCTGTGGTACTCCCAAGGCGTACTGGCCAACCAGTCGTCGCTGGCGGGCTATTTCGATCCCAACTTGGATGGTTGGGCCGATCATCCCGAGTTCGGGCCCGATTATCGACCGGCGGCCGATGTCGCGACCTCCCTGGGGAGTGGCTTATGGCAGGCGACCGTCGTCGAGGCAGGGAACTATCGGATTGCGGCAAAGGTCAATAACCGCTGGACCCAATTCGACCTGGTCTATCTCTCGTCCGGTCAACACGAGTGGACAATTCCCGGAGCGAGTCAGGTTGAATTGCTGGTCAGTCGTCGCTTGGGTGAGAATCGACCGGGCGACTTCAATCTTGACGGAATCTGGGACGTTGCGGATGCCGATACCCTCGTCGCAGGAATTGTCGTCGGGACGTATGACGGCGTTGTTTGATCTCGACGGCAACGGGATGGTCAATGACGCGGACATGACGGTGTGGCTGCGGCTGGCTGGCGAGCAGCAACTTGGGCCGGGGCTCAGCTACCTGCGGGGGGATGCCAATCTGGATGGCACGGTGGACGTATCCGACTTTAACACTTGGAATTCCGCCAAATTCTCCGCCACGGCCCTCTGGTCGCAAGGGGACTGGGACGCTAACGGCGTGGTCGATGCGTCGGATTTCAATCTGTGGAATGCCAATAAGTTCCGCACCGCCTTGCCGACGACGGTCCCCGAACCATCGTCCTTGATGGCCTGGGTGTGGACGTTGGCAGGACTCTGGCGATTTAGGACGCCAGCGAGTCACTCGCGACCGTCGTCGCGAGCTTGCTCGTGCGTGAGCGCGGTCTCACGCTAGCGGCTCTCCCCGCGTCACCTTTCCCCAATCGACCCCACCGAGCTTGCTCGGTGGTGAATGAGCTTCGTCAGCTAACACGACTCGTCCCCGCGTCACCTTCCCAAGACCCCACCGAGCTTGCTCGGTGGTGAATGAGCTTCGTCAGCTAACACGACCGTCCCCGCGCACCTTCCCAGACCCCACCGAGCTTGCTCGGTGGTGAATGAGCTTCGTCAGCTAACACGCGACCGTCCCCGCGCACCCCCAAGACCCCACCGAGCTTGCTCGGTGGTGAATGAGCTTCGTCAGCTAACACGCGACCGTCCCCGCGCACCCCCAGACCCCACCGAGCTTGCTCGGTGGTGAATGAGCTTCGTCAGCTAACACGGACTGCTCCCCGCGTCACCTTCCCCAATCGACCCCACCGAGCTTGCTCGGTGGTGAGCGCGGTCCTTCGCTAAAGCCCATTGCATGTCGTCAATACACAATATATACATACGTACATGTTTCGCTGCAAGGAGCCCCCGCATGGGACCCGCACCGATCTATTCCGCAGAACACGTGCAGCCCGCCTTTTGCCTGCGTTACTCATGGATCGGGTGGCTGCGCGAACCGCTATCAGCACCCGCGCTGTACACACCGGTCCTGGAAAGTTTAAGGGAACGTTGGGAAACGGATGGGCTCCGCTTACTGGAATGGAGGGTGCGGCAAGACAAGTTCCAAATCACATTCAGTACGACGCCGTTAGTGTCGCCAGTCTTGCTGGCGTCGCGATGCAAAGGCCGCCTGCAAGATGCCTTGCGGAAAGCCAGCTTTCCACACCGTTTCCGCCGCAAACGGTCCGTGCGGTCCATTGGCAACAACACGACCGCGCAAGTCGAGTCCTACATCAAGAACCAGGTCAAGAAGGCGGCTTTCGTCAACGCTGACTTTCAAAGCAAGATGCGGGAGTTGACGTTTGTGGACCCATTCGTGGAACTCTCACGACCAACCGCGTCGGGGCATGGGATTTATTGGTACAACCTGCATCTGGTACTGGTGACGCGAGAGAGATATCGGATCGCCGATTGGCGTTTGCTACGGACCATTCATGATGGATGTTTGAAGATTGCCCGCAAGAAAAGATATGGTATCTCGACGCTGTCGGTGATGCTGGAACACCTGCACGTCGCATTTCGCGGTGACCCTCGCCAGTCACCTCAGGAGATCGCGTTGGCGTTTCAAAATAACCTTGCGTATCTCGCCGGCGAGGACTTGTGGATGGAAAGTTTCTACGTCGGGACTTTCTCGGAGTACTCGATGAGGGCCGTCAGGCGCGACGGTCTTTAGCTGCAGACCGGCGCTCACCCCCGAGCAAGCTCGGAGGGGTCGACAAGGGATGGTTGGGCGGAGCGGTGTAGCGGAGGACCGCGACTCACCCCCGAGCAAGCTCGGAGGGGTCGATAAGGGATGGTTGGGCGGAGCGGGGTAGCGGAGGACCGCGCTCACCCCCGAGCAAGCTCGGAGGGGTCGACAAGGGATGGTTGGGCGGAGCGGGGTAGCTTTCTCCTCCTCCTTACGCGGGCACTGCGAGGTCGCTTCCGAGCCCGGTTCCGGTTCCACCGACCACGAGCACCCTGCGTGGGCAATCAGCTCCCTACAGCCCTTCGGTGCGGAAGATCGCGCTGATCGATTCGTCTTGATGGATCCGCTTGATCGCCTCACCCAAGATCGGGGCCACCGACAGTACGTGCAGCTTGGGGATCAATTGCTCCTGCGACAGCGGGATCGTGTCGGTCACGACGACCCCCGTGATCGGCGCCTCCTGCAGTCGCTCAATGGCCGGGCCGCAGAGCACCGCATGGGTGGCGGCCACGTAGATTTCTCGAGCCCCCCGGGCGTGGACGAGCCGGGCGGCGCCGCAGATCGAACCGGCCGTGCTGATCATGTCGTCAAACATGAGCGCCACGCGGCCTTCGATCGGCCCGCCAATCAGATTTTCCTGACTCGTCTTCTCCGCGCTGCTCCGCCGCTTATCGACAATTGCCAACACTCCCCCGACGCGTTTGGCATGCCCGACGGCCCGTTTGATGCTCCCCTCGTCCGGACTGACGACCGCGATGTCGTCCGAGGTGAGTCCCATCGCCAGGAAATACCGATTGATTACCGGCGCGGCGTACAAGTGATCCACCGGGACGTCGAAGAACCCCTGAATCTGAGCCGCATGCAGGTCCATCGTCAGCGCTCGATCCGCCCCGGCACGTGTAATCAAGTTCGCCACCAGCTTCGCCGTAATCGGGACGCGGCCTTCATCCTTGCGATCCTGGCGGGCATAGCCGAAGTAAGGCAGAACCGCGGTAATCCGCGCCGCGCTGGCTCGACGACAACTGTCGATCATGATCAACAGCTCCATCAAGTTCTTATTGACCGGCGGACAGGTGGGCTGGATCAGATAGACATCTCGCCCACGGACATCTTCCTCGATCTTGCAGGCGATTTCGCCGTCGGGAAAATCCGCCAGGTGGATGCGGCCCAGTGGCAGATTGAGGAAACCGCATATTTTCGTGGCGAGCCCGGGGTTGGCCCTGCCGCTGAAGATCTTGAGTTCTCGCATCGATCCGCCACGCCTTGTTGACGATGAAGGAAGTTATCCGCCAGCCCATCCGCGGGCGGGCCTTGGTTGCGACATCCGATATCCTGCCGCGGTGCCGCCGTTCGCCAGCCGTGCCAACCTGCTGTCTACATCGTTTGCCGCCGCATTTCGTCCTCGACCGCCGCCAGGTCGGCCAGATTGTTGATGCTGAGTGCCTCGCACGGTTTGAGCACCGGCATGGCGTAAACACCCTCTCCGGCCGCCTTCAGGATGCCCGGGCAATCCGTAATGTAGAGTTCCGACTGTCGATTATCGCTCCGCAATTGATCGAGGGCTGGCAGCAGTTTCTGACCGTCGAACACATAGGTACTCATATTTACCTCGTGCAGCGCTAACTGGTCAGGTGTGGCGTCCTTGTGTTCAACAATGGCCAGGAAGTTGCCCGCCGCATCGCGGACAATACGTCCCATGCCGGTCGGATCTTCCTTGGACAACGTCCCCAGCACACAGGCTGGTGGCGGTGACGCTTGCTGATAAAAGTCCAGCAGCTTGCGCAGCGACGTGGCCTGAGTTAGCGGGGAGTCTCCCGTGAGCACCAGCACCGGCCCGACATGTTCGGCGAGCAACGGGCGACACATCTGTACGGCGTGTCCCGTTCCCAGTTGTTCGGTTTGTTCGACAAAGCGGAGTCCGGGTCGCCCGGCGAGGGCCTTTCGGACCATCTCCGCCTCGTAGCCGATCACCACCACAATGTCGTCGATGCCGGCCGCCTGCAGGGCGTCGAGCACATACGCGATCAGCGGTCGACCGCACGCGGGCACAAGGACCTTGGGGAGGTCCGATTCCATCCGGGTACCCTTGCCGGCGGCAAGGACGATCGCCATCGGGTTGCTCATGACTGTTCCTGGTTCCCGCTGCTCGGCCAGCTGCTGCGAAAGTTTCCCACCACCCTTAGTTTCGCACGATTGCCGACCGCTCGCCAGGGCTCCTGGTCGCTCGCGTTGACACACGCGTTTTTCCGCCCGTAGAATTCAGGGTTCCGCCTGGCGACTGGCAATCACGTGCAACGAATATCGAGGCAAAGAGCCCTTTGAAAGATGCGATTGAAAAGGCCGACGTGCTGATCGAGGCGATGGCCTGGATTCGCCAATTCCGCGATAAGGTGACCGTGATCAAGCTGGGCGGCAGCGTGATGGAGGATCCCGACGCGCTGCGGCACATCCTGCTGGACATCGTCTTCATGGAAACGGTCGGCATGCGTCCCGTGGTGGTGCATGGCGGAGGCGCCGCGATTTCACGCGCCATGGAAGAGGCCGGACTGGAGGCCCGCTTTGAAAAGGGCCGCCGCGTGACCGATGCGGCGACCCTGGAGATCGTCGAACGCGTGCTGGCGGGAGTCGTCAATGAAGAGATTGCCGCCACGATCGAACACCTCGGCGGACGGGCGATGAACCTGAATTTTCAGACGACCAATGTCCTCTTCGGAAAGAAGCTGATGCTGCCGGGAGACGACGGACAGCCCCTCGATCTGGGCTTTGTCGGCACGGTCGACCGCGTGGATCGAGCCGTGATTGAAAACCTGTGTTATGCCGGGCAGGTCCCGGTGATCCCCTCGATGTCCATGGATGAGCAGGGACAAAAATACAACGTGAATGCCGACACGGCCGCGACGGCCGTTGCCCAGGCCCTCGGGGCCGAGAAGCTGGTTTATCTCAGTGATGTGAACGGCGTGCGGCGGGACAAGGAAGACCCGACGTCGATTATTCACTCGCTCACCGCGACCGACGCCCGGCAGCTGATCGGGAGTGGTCAGATCGGCACCGGTATGATTCCCAAAGTCGAAGCCTGCCTCGAGACCCTCGATCGGGGTGTCCGCAAAGTGCATATCATTGACGGACGGTTGCGGCATTCCCTGCTACTGGAAGTGTACACGAACAAGGGCGTCGGCACACAAATTGTGGCCGGAGACGCCTGAGCCTCATCCCCTATCTCCACAGGAGTCCCGATCGGTGACTACCAGCACATCGCATTCCACCGAGGTGGTGCAGCTCTTCGAAAAGTATGTGATCGCAAACTATGGCCGTTATCCCATCAACCTGGTGAGGGGTGAGGGTTCCATCGTCTGGGACAGCGAGGGGCAGCGGTATCTCGATCTTTTTCCCGGGTGGGGCTGCAATCTCTTGGGGCATTGCCCACCCGCCGTCGTCAAGGCGGTGCAGGAGCAGGTCGCGACGTTGATCCACGTTCCCAACTCGTGGCACATGGAACCCCAGGGACGCTGGGCACAGTTGCTTTCGCAGCACAGCTTCGGCGGACAGGCCTTTTTCTGCAATTCGGGAGCGGAGGCGAATGAAGCTGCCATCAAATTGGCTCGACTCCACCACGGGCCCGATCGCTATAAGATTATCACTTTTCAAAAAGGGTTTCATGGCCGCACGTTGGCCACGACCACGGCCACGGCCCAGCCCAAGTACCATGCCGGACTGGGACCGCTGATGGCCGGTTTTCAATACGCGGCCTTCGGTGATCTAACCGCCGTGCGGGAGTTGATCGATCCGCAAACCGCCGCCATCATGATCGAGCCAGTGCAGGGGGAAGGGGGCGTCAATCTGCCACCCGCCGGGTATCTGCAGGGACTGCGGGAGCTGGCCGACGAGCACGATCTGTTGTTGATTTTCGATGAAGTCCAGACGGGCTGTGGCCGCACCGGCGAGTGGTTCGCCTACCAGCATTTTGGCGTGACGCCGGACATCATGACGTTGGCCAAGGCCCTGTGTGGCGGAATCGCTGGAGGCGCCTTGCTCACGACGCGGGAAATCGCGCCCAGCCTGCGACCCGGCATGCACGCGGCTACGTTCGGGGGTAACCCGATTGCCGCCCGGGCCGGGATCGCCACACTCGAGACGATTGAGGCCGACGGTCTGCTCGCTCACGCCAAGCAACTCGGAAATCTGTTTGAAACGTCGTTTCGACAACTGGCGGAGGAATTGGAGATCATCCGTGAAGTGCGTGTCTTGGGCGTGATGATCGGCATCGAACTGGCCGTCGACGCGTCACCGGTCGTCAAACGTTGTCTGGAGCGCGGACTGCTCGTCAACTGCACGCAGCAGACGGTCGTGCGGCTGCTTCCCGCCATGAACCTGCCGTTCGAACAGGCGGAGGATGGCATCGAAGTCCTCAGCGACGTGCTGCGGCAACTGAATCGCGAGCAGCCGTAGGACGGCCTTAGTTGGTAAGTCGGTCGACGACCTATCCGCCTTAGAACGGGTCATCCGCCCCGGCATTGAACTGTTCCAACTCGTCATAGCCACGATGGGCCGGCGACACGAAACGGGTAAAGTCCTTTTGCCAGAGGAGTTTGACCACGCCGACCGGACCGTTGCGCTGCTTCGCGATAATGATCTCCGCCTCGCCGGCGACTTCTTCCTGCTCTTCGCCCGTGCGAAAGTATTCCTCGCGATGGACGAACATGACCACATCCGCGTCCTGCTCGATGGCTCCCGACTCGCGGAGGTGACTTAAACGGGGTCGATGATTGTCCTTGGTCGCCTCGGCTTGGCGATTGAGTTGAGCCAGGCAGAGCACGGGCACCTCCAATTCGCGCGCCAGACCTTTCAGACGTCGGGCAATCTTGGCGACCTGCTCCTGACGCGGGTCGCGCGAATTGTCCGGTTCGATGAGCTGCAGGTAATCGATCACCACCAGTCCCAGCCGACCCTCTTTCTTCTTCACACGACGCGCGGCCGCGGCGATTTCCGTGACCGTTCGTGATGGTGAATCGTCCACGTATAATGGGGACGAGCTGATTTCGGCGGCCTTGTCGACCAACCGCTGCCGATCCTCCTTCCGCACGGTGCCGGCCCGCATGCGGTGTCCGTTGACCTGAGACAGCGAGCACAGCAGACGATCGATCAATTCTATCGACGACATTTCCAGGCTGACGAACAGCACGGGGTTCCGCACGGCAATCGCCGCGTGTTCGGCGATATTCATGGCGAAGGCGGTTTTTCCCATGCTGGGCCGCGCGGCCAGAATAATCAACTCGGAATTGTGCAGGCCCCCCAACAGCGCGTCCATGTCCGGGAACCCGGTTTCCACGGCGCCATCGACATGCGTCCCTTTCAGCTTGGCATCGAGCCGATCCATGGCCGCGAAAAGGAGTTCCTCAAAGTTGCGGATGTTCGTCGACGCCCGACTGTCATAAATTTCGAAAATCCGTTGCTCGGATCGATTGATCAGTTCCTCCGGCGCGGTCTCATCGTCATGGGCATCCTTGAGAATCTGCGTGGCGGCGGAAATCATCTCTCGCCGCAAGGCGTGCCGACGAATCAGCTGCGCGTACTCGGCCGCATGGGCCGCGTGCGGAACGGCGGAAGCCAAACGAGCGAGATAGGCCACGCCACCCACGGCCTCCAACTCGGCCGTTTCCTTGAGGCGAGCCACGATCAGTTTTTCGTCAATCGCCTTGTTGCTATTGTGCAGGTCCAGCAGGGCGGCGAAGAGTCGGCCGTGGGCCTGATCAAAGAAATCTTCCGCCCGGACGACGGGCGCCACTTCATCACAGACGTCCGGCTTGATGAGGATGCTGCCCAGCAGACAGAATTCGGCGTCCGCGTCGTGAGGGGCCCCGCGTCCCGCAAAGTCGCCCGTTTCGAGGCGCGGCTTGATTTTCTGAGAGTCCACTCGGCGTTTGGTAACCAAATCGAATCCTCCTTGTTTCGAGTCCGTTGGCAGGCAACCGACGTGGGATAGGCTTCCAGCCTGTCAAGACTGCCTTGTCTCCATCCCCGGTCATTCCCATGACCGGCGAGAAGCCTGTCGCACGAATCGTCCCCGTCGACATCGCACGCGTCTCGCCGGCACGCCATCATAACGGGCACGCGTGCGTCGGCAAGCAATGCGTGACAGGAGATGTCCCGACATTACGGTGCCTGCGCCAAGAAAAACGCGACATCGTGCGCGTGGGTGGCGATGGGCAGGGCCAAAATTTTGCGTCGGCGGTGCAAAGCCTGTTGGTGACCGGTCGGCAACGGGTGTTCGCCGCGTTCCGCTCGGTTTCAACCGCCATCCTTCCTCGGACTCGTACTCAGCATCGCGGTACTCGTACTCGAATGGGGCGTCGGCTCGATTCAGATGATCGCTTCGAGTGCGAGTACCGCGATGCTGAGTACGAGTACCGGGTGGCGCCTGAGTACGAGTACCGGCTGGCGCCTGAGTACGAGTACCGGCTGGCGCCTGAGCACGCCTATGTCCGGTTCATCCACACGGACGCCCGCGGACATTTGGGGTCTGACAAGCCTCGACCGACCCGACTAATCGTCGGCAGCGGTATCCTTTTGTACGGAGGGTACCACCCAAACCTTGATCTCGGTGTCGACGTTTTGATGTAGTTGCACGCGGACCGTGTAGAGCCCCAATTCCTTCAGTGGTCCCTCGAGCTTGATCTGGTCGGTGCTGAGCGTAAACTCCTGCTGTTTCAGCGCCGCCGTGATATCGACCGGGCCGACGCTGCCGTACAACTGGCCGTCATCATTCGCGTTGGCTTCGATGGTGATACTCAACTTGCCAAGTTCGCTCGCCAGGTCACGAAAGCCCTTGAGTCGTTGATTTTCGATTTCCTGCAGTTTGGCCTTGTGCTTCTCGACCATCCGCTTGTGATGTTCGGTGGCGACAGTGGCCAACCCTTGCGGCAACAGGAAATTGTTCGCAAAGCCCGGTTTTACCTCGACCACGTCACCTTGCCGCCCCAGATGGTCGACCGATTGGATCAAGAGCAACTCAATACCTCCGTTGGGACCCTTAGGAAGTCGTTTCGCGCTTGATCCGTGTTTTCTTCTTCTTGGTTTTGGTTGCGGGCATGATTTTCTCGCCTTGGCTGCTGTTAAACGCTAACTTCTTTTGATTTTACGATTTGTTGAATCGGAGCGCAGAGCCGTCCACGCCGGCGGCCCCGACGTGTGGTTGCGATTTGTGTCAGTGGCGAGTACTAGAACGGAATCTCATCCTGAGGTGCTCCCGTCGCGGCGGATGCTGGTTCACTGTAGGCATTTCCGCCTCCACTGTTGCCGCCCCCACCCCGGGCACCCACCATCTGCATCCGTTCGCAGACGACCTTGACCTTGGATCGCTTTTCGCCCTCTCCGGTTTCCCACGTTTCCTGCTTCAATCGCCCCTCGATCAGGATGGGCGAGCCTTTCGTGAGGTACTGGCCGGCCACTTCGGCGGTGCGGCCCCAAAGGGTCACATCGATAAACGAAGTCTCCTCCACCCACTCCCCCGCTTGATTCTTTCGCCGATCATTGACTGCCAAGCCGACATCGGCGACGGCCATCCCACTCGGCAGGTGTCGCAGTTCGATGTCTCGCGTCAAGTTACCCAAGAGAATCACGCGATTAAAACTAGCCATCACAACCTCCTTTGCCATGCCAAGTCATGCGGAACGTGTACATCTGTCACCCTGCGACGCCAGCGTACCAAACCGCGTCCGACCTGACAAGCGAGGGGTTTAGGCCCCCCAAAGCGGCCCATCCAGGGCCTCCGGTCGTGGAGGCGGCGACCTGCTAGGTCGCGGCCACCGCCGCGGTTTCCGCGCTCTTTCCGCCGGTCTTGGCGTGTTCGACAAGGGCGTCGACCAATCGCGGTTCGACCGTCAGGATCAGGTCCCGCAGCACGTCATTATTCAACTGGGCGGCTCGCCGCAATTCGCCCAGCTTGGAGCGATCCAGTCGGAAGTAGACGAGCCAATACGCACCCTTGCGTTGTCCGTTGATGGGGTAAGCCAGCTTTTGCTCCGCCCACAGGCGGCTCACCAGCACCTCACCGCCGCATTTTTCGATCATTTCGCCAATTCGGCCGGTCACCGCACCTGCGTCCCGCGAATAGCGGTTCGCGTCAAGCAGGTACATGCCTTCATAAACAGATTCTGCCAAACTACAACTCCTTGTTCTTGCCCGCGTTGTTACCCGCATGCTTGGCCGCGGGCTCGTCGATCATTGATTTCTTCTTATCCGTCGGGGTCGGATCGGCGTTATAACGATTCATGCACTCCTGCGTGCCTAACGTCACCCAATCCGCCGCCGCAGTGGCCGCCCGGGAGAGGCTGGAAGCCAATTCGGGCACTTCATCTTTTCCAAATTTACTCAAGACGTAGTCGGCCACGTCCCACGCCGGTGGCGGCGATCCAATCCCGAATCGCAACCTGGGAATCGCGGAAGTTCCCAAGCGATGCAGGATATCCGCCAACCCTTTCTGTCCACCCGCCGAACCGCTGGGTCGAAACCGCAAGCGTGCCAATGGGAGGTGGAAATCATCACAAATCACCAGCACGTCGCACGCCTCCAGTCGGTAAAAATCCCGTGCCGGTAAGACGCTGGCGCCGCTCAAGTTCATGAATGTCTGCGGCATCAGCAGCAAGACGCTCTCCCCACCCACCTGGGCCTCACTCACCTCCCCTTGAAACTTGACTCGCGGTCGTCCCGTCGCGTGGCGACGAGCCAGCTCGCGCAGCACTTCGAATCCAATATTGTGACGGGTCCCTTCATACTTGCGACCGGGATTTCCGAGACCCACGATTAACTTCATAAGCTGGTAATTTCGTCGTCAAGCACTCTGGGCACCGCCTGGTTGTTTGCCGAGCCGCCTCCCGCGATCACCCGGTGGCGGCAACGTTGCCACGAAGGCCGGCCCCGGCACCATCCGCCGCTGGTGAGATCAACAAACCCGTGTTGGTCGCCCCCAAGTGGGCTCGACACGGCCCGCGTTTCCACCAGCACTAATCCTCGTCTCCCTCCTCACCCTTGTCGCCACCGATGACTTCGGGCTCGGCACCCATGTCCGCCACAGCCTCTTCTTCCGGCATCTCGACCGGTTCGACACAGGACACGATCGTCGTATCTTCGGGAAGCTGCACTTTGACTCCTGCCGGGATATCGAGGTCGGCCAAAGTCAGTTCTTGCCCCAGTACCAGCTCGTTGATGTTGACTTCCAGGTGTTCCGGAATGGCGTTGGCACGGCATTCGATCATGACGGAGTGTACGGCATGCTCCACCACGCCACCTTGTTTTGTTCCCGGTGCGTCGCCTCGTAAGACAATGGCGACTTCGACGTCGACCACTTCATCGGCTCGGACGCGTGTGAGATCGACATGCAGGACGGTACTGCCGAGGGCGTCCCATTGGACGTCGGTCAACAGAGCGGTTTCGTTTGCGGCTCCTTGCAGTTGCACGAGCAATACATTGTGACGCAACGCCGCACCCAATTCGGTCGACTTGAGCGACAACGTAATCGTGCCTTCGCCGTGTCCGTACAGCACGGCCGGAATGTGTCCCGAGCGGCGCAGCTTTTTGGCATGAGCCGTCCCGCGGCCCGTTCGCTCCGCGACATTGAGGACTTCTGTTGACATGCGATTGATCCTTCCAACACCGTGGGATATACCCTCTGAACGACGGCGACCTCCCGCGCGTCGGCTGCGGGAGGAGGCCC
The DNA here is from genome assembly GCA_963700865.1 of uncultured Planctomycetaceae bacterium. GTDB lineage: Bacteria > Planctomycetota > Planctomycetia > Pirellulales > Pirellulaceae > CAVOGJ01. The sequence continues at coordinate 174,915 of CAVOZC010000007.1, forward strand.
TGGCGGAGGGGTGCCTGGGTCTGAGTCAGTGAAACCACACATTTTGGCACAGAATACGTCGCTGACAACCCCAGATAGTGGCTCCCCGCCTCCAACCGCCCGGCCCGACGTGGATCCCGGACCGTGGGGCTGCTTGTCACCACCCTCGGCAACGACTAGGCTTTCGACGCAGGCGCGGTCGTTACCTCGTTTCGAAGACGGTCCATGGCGAAATCCACGAAGAAAGTGTTTGAATACGTCGAGCCCATCGGGGCCCGCGTGCTGGTGCGGAAGGACGAACCCAAGCGGGAAACGAAGGGGGGCATCGCTTTGCCGGATGCCGCCGAAATTCCCACCATTACCGGCCGCATCGTCGCCATTTCCGCTCAAGTTGAACACGACGAGGATGTGCCGCTCAGGCAGTATGACCGCATCCTCTTCCACCCCAAGAGCGCCATTCCCGTCGATTTCGAACCCGATAACCAGCTCTTCGTCGTGCCCGTGGAGGACGTGGTGGCGGTCTTTCGCCGAGAAGAGCAGCGAGAGGCGCCTCCCTGAGGACTTCGATGGCAATGCTTGGTGAGGCTGCCGGGCGCTCCCTCCCCAGGGCCTTCTACGTGCCGCCGCCGCTCAGTGTTCCTTGATCCAGGCGGCCATGATTTCCAGGGCCTCCGGCGCGCATGTCTGGCTGATCATCTGGTATTCCATGGGTGATCCCGTGGTGCATTCCTGGAACAGATGGTTCAACCCGGCCAGCCGCACACAGCGAGACCCGGTGTTCCCGCCGCGCTGCAGCGCGGCCTCGATCGCCGGCAAGTTCACGTCGACGACGACCTGCAGGTCCTTTTCACCGTTGAGGGCCAGCACGGGGCAGGAGACTTTTTCCAGCGCCGGGATGGGATCGTAGGTGATGAAGTAACGAAACCAGGGGGTAGACATCTGCTGCAACTGCAACCGGCTGAGGGATTCGCTGGCGTTCTTCGCCAGCCGAGCCGCCTCGTCCTCCTCCGGTTCCGCTGCCGCGTCCTGTGGTTGCGATGCTTCCAGTTGCTCTTCGATCAGCCGGGCAAAGGCCTCCTCGGAGATGTTGTCGCGAATGGCCTGCACAATTTTCGCCAAGCGGGCTCCCTGCTCTCCAATCATTTCGTTTTCGCTTCCCATCGCCTCCTGGATGGCCCTCACTTGGGTGTCCAAGATGACGCCGCCATCCACGCCCGGTCCGGCAAGCAGCACGATGTGGGCCAGGTCGGGTATTAATTCGCTGGCGACGATGGGGGCGATCAATCCTCCCTCACTATGGCCGATGATGCCGATGCGGCCACCATCCACCTCGGGATGCGATTTGAGGAAATCGACCGCCGCCGCCGCGTCGTCGGCGAAGTCGCGCGTCGTCGCGGTCCCAAACTCGCCCTCCGACGCCCCGTTGCCTCGATCATCGTAGCGAAGTACGGCGATCCCCTGCCGAGTCAGGTAATCCGCGATCACCAGGAACGGCTTGTGTCCCATCAGCGATTCGTCCCGATCCTGGGGGCCGGAACCGCTCACCAGGACGACTGCCGGATAACCGGGACCTTTCTCCGCGGGCAGGGTGAGCGTCCCGACGAGGACAATTCCCGCCTTGGAATTCTTGAATCTCGCATCTTCCTCGCGATAAGGATAAGGCTTCTTCGGATTCTGCGGCCGTTCCAGCGGAGTCGCCTCAGCCGCCTGCTCTACTTTGCGAAGCTCCAGCGGAAACTTGTTGCCAAGTTGTTCCCAGGTGCCCGTCGCCTGATCGCCGGCGTCATTGAGCTTGCCGGTGAACTTTCCCATGATGGCGGGCACCCGCAGCGTGACGTCAGTGCCATCGACGTCCAGCGTGGCCGCAACGCCCATGGCTTGTTGCGTCAGGCTGTCAAAGAGTACTTCTTCTTCGCCGTCCTCATTCTGCAAGCGCCGCACCTGGAGTTCCAGTTTTTGCCCGGCGACATCGATGCTGCCACGCCAGGCATCCACGAGCTTGCCGGCCTCCTTGTCAGCATCCGCGAAGAGCCCTTTCTTCAACTGAAGCGGAAACTCCATCCCATTTTGCTTCCAAGTGCCCTGCAGCGACTGCTGATCTTCGCTGGCAGCCCCCACGAACGACCCGCCGACCGATTGGGCTTTCAATGTCCATTGACCGTCTTGGAATTGGATGCTGGTCAGTGGAATCTTGATGTTGCCTTGATCGAGGCTGGTGATGTTGCCTTGCCAGCCGCCCCCGTCACCGGCCTGCCAGGCGAACTGTAGTCGTAACCGGGCCGGTCCGGCTTGCAGTGTCCCATGCCAGTTCTGCGTTTTCTCCCGCGGCGGCGCGGCGACTGGCTGCGACCACGCCAAGCCCGTTAGAATCAAGGAAGTGGCCAGCCCGATGGCCCAGCTGTGTGCGGTGCGTTTCATAACTTATCCCCGTGATAGAGTCCGGTTGAGGATCAGGCCTGCCAAGGCCGCTCCCCTGGCAACCAAGCGACAACTGAGGTGAGACTACGCCACTCGGACTGGCAAGGCAATGAATGATGGGGCACCTTTCACCACCCTTGATCGAGATGGACCGGGTTTCCTACGTCGCGGGGGGGCGTTTGATACTCCGGGACGTATCGTGGAAGGTACGTCCGGGCGAGCACTGGGGCATCCTGGGTCGCAATGGATCGGGCAAAACCACGTTGCTGCAAGTCGCTACGGGTTTCCTGAGGTCAAACGCCGGCGGACAGGTCCATTGGCTGGGCGACGCCTGTCCCGATCTCCGCGCCTTCCGCACACGGATTGGCTGGGTGACCTCGGACTTGACAGGTCTCGTGCCGGCACGAGAGACGACCCTCGAACTCGTGATCTCCGGTCGGCACGCGGCCTGGGGATTGCGGCCACCGATTCGTGCGCCGATCATGCGCGACGAAACCCAGCGCGCGTGTGATTTGCTTGCCGAGTCGGGCTGCGGGCACCTGGCAAACCAGCCTTTTGTGCATCTGTCACAAGGCGAACAACAACTGGCCCTGCTGGCCCTGCGCGGATGGCGAGGCCGTTGCTGCTGGTGCTCGACGAACCCTGCGGCGGTCTCGACCCAGGCGCCCGCGAGCGTTTTCTGGCTCAGCTCACGTCGCTCTTGGTAAGCCCAAACCCGCCGACCCTCGTGATGGTGACCCACCAGGTGGAGGAGCTGCTTCCCGCCATCGCCCAGCTGCTCGTGATGGTGGATGGCCATGTCGAGCAGAGTGGGCCAAAACAAGATCTGCTGACGTGTGCCTTGCTCGGGCGAATTTATGGCGAACCACCCGCGCGGATCGACCTTCACGGCGGACGTCATTGGCCCCAATGGTGACTGGACGCCTCCCGCCGATCGGCATAGGTTTTCAGTAGCATGGACCTCATTATCCTGTCGATTGTTCGCCCGACCAACTCGTGCAGCGAGCCTTGATGGCTGGCATGCCTGATGAAAAATACCAAGCTCCGTCGGCAGATTGCCTTTGAAGCCGCACAGATGATGTATCGGCGGCAAGAATCGGAATACTATCGTGCCAAACAAAAAGCGGCGAAGCGGATCTGCCGTGGTTGGGTCAAGCCGGGAGACTTGCCCAGCAACGCCGAAATTCGCGACATGATTCAGATGTTCGCCCGCACCCATGAAGGTGACGAACGGGGGAAGCGTCTGCGCGACATGCGGCTGGAAGCCCTGCGGATGATGCGGCTTCTATGCGGCTATCGGCCGCGGTTGATCGGCAGCGTACTTACCGGGCACGTCCGACAGGGCTCGGACATTGACCTGCACCTGTTTTCCGACAGCGTGTCCGCTGTTTCCGCGGCGCTCGAGCGGGAGGGCATTGTTCACGAGATCGAACGCAAACAGGTGCGCAAGCAGGGCGAGGAGCGGATCTTCGTGCATATTCACATCGCCGATCGCTATCCATTTGAATTGACGATCTACGCGGCGGACCAGGCGCACGTCGTTTTTAAGAGTTCGGTCACCGGTAAACCGATCGAACGGGTGAGCATTCGTGAATTGGAGCAGCTGCTGGAACATGAGTACCCGGGGATCGACCTGGAGCAATCGATGACCGAACTGATCGAACTGCCCGATCGGTTCCAAATCTATGAGTCGTTGCTCCTCCCCCTGGAAAACGTCAAACAGCATCCGCGTTTTCATCCAGAAGGCGACGCGCTCTACCACAGCCTGCAAGTATTCGAGCTGGCTCGGGACGCCCTGCCGTATGACGAAGAGTTTCTACTGGCCGCGCTGTTGCACGATGTGGGGAAAGCCATCGATCCGGATGATCACGTAGCCGCCGGACTCGAAGCGCTGCAGGGTTTCATCGACGAGCGTACGGCCTGGCTGATCCGTTTCCATATGGACGCCCAGCGGTTACGCGCGGGCGAACTTGGCGCGCGGGCCGCCCGCCGTCTGCGTGACAACGAGAGCTTCGACGAGCTGCTGCTGTTGGCGGAGTGCGACCGCGCGGGTCGCGTCCCCGGGGGTCCAGCCCCCGAGCTGGACGAGGCGCTCGATTACCTCCGCGCACTCACCTGAAAAAAGGGGTCAGGTCTCTTTTCTCGTCGTTCGTCGTTCGCTAAACTACCGGCATGCCCAGAACCAAACGCATCTGTCCCGCCGGTGAGGTATTTCACGTACTGAATCGCGGCGTGGCCCGTTTGCAGTTTTGCGAGAAGCCCGGGGACTACGACGCATTCATGCATGTCCTAGACGAAACCTGGCAAATCGTAACGTTACCGGTCTATGCTATGGTACTCATGCCAAACCACTGGCATTTTGTCGTGCGGCCCGATACGGACGATCAAGTGAGTGAATTCTTTCGCCGGCTGACAGTGACGCATACCATGCGGTGGCATGCGCATTACCGGACTGGTGGTACGGGGCACCTCTATCAAGGCCGGTTCAAGTCGTTCCCGGTACAGTCGGATCGACACCTTCTGCATGTCATGCGTTATGTGGAACGAAATCCCCTCCGTGCCCGCCTTGTTTCGCAGGCCGAAGCATGGCGGTGGAGTTCCGCGTTTCATCGGCAACAACGCGGCAAGAAGCGGGCCAGCTGGCTGACAATTCCTAACGATCCCTCGCTGCCTCGCCAGTGGCGTTCGTGGGTCAACGAGCCCCAGTCGCAGGCAGAGGTGGACGCGATTCGACAGTGTATCGTGCGTGGCGCCCCGTTTGGCGACGAGGAGTGGCGTAAGCAGAGTGCCGCACGATTGGGGCTTGCGAGCACGCTCCGTTCGCGGGGAAGACCGAAAAAGAGACCTGACCCCTTTTTCCCTACCTGCGCTGCATGGCGCGGACGACGGCGTTGCCCATGTCGGCCGGGCTCTCCGCCACTTCGATCCCGGCGGCTTGCAAGGCGGCAATTTTCTCGCTCGCCGTCCCTTTGCCGCCTGAAATGATGGCTCCCGCATGCCCCATCCGCTTGCCAGGAGGCGCCGTGCGACCGGCGATGAACGCGGCGACGGGCTTGGTGACGTGCTCCCGCACGTAGTCGGCCGCTTCCTCCTCCGCCGTGCCACCGATCTCGCCCATCATCAGGATCGCTTCGGTCTCGTCATCCTCCTGGAATCGCTTGAGGACGTCGATGAAGGACGTGCCGACAATCGGGTCACCGCCCAGTCCCACGCAGGTGGTCTGGCCGAGTCCCAGGTTCGACGTCTGCCAGACCGCTTCGTATGTCAAAGTCCCGCTGCGGCTCATGACGCCGACCTTGCCCTTCTGGTGAATGTAACCCGGCATGATGCCAATCTTGCATTCGCCGGGCGTGATCACGCCCGGGCAATTGGGGCCGACCAGGACGGCGTCGCTGGCCCGCACGCGGCGGTAGACTTCGACCATATCCAACACCGGCACTCCCTCGGTGATCGCCACAATGACCTTGATACCCGCATCAAGTGCCTCCAGGATCGCATCGGCGGTGAACGGCGCCGGGACAAAAATCATCGTGGCGTCAGCACCGGCCTGCTCCACGGCCTCCATGACCGTATCCCATACGGGCAGGCCCAGCACCGTATCGCCTCCCTTGCCGGGCGTCACACCTCCGACAAGTTGGGTGCCGTAGTCTTTGCATTGACTGGAATGAAATTCGCCGGCACGTCCGGTAATGCCCTGGCAAATCAAACGTGTGTTTTTGTCAACGAGAATGCTCATGAGTGGTATCCGTAGTCTGCGAGCGACCCGCTCAGTGGATGGTCGATCAGGCGTGTCGCGGGTGATGGGTGGGAATGTCGGGAAGCGTGTAAGTGTCGGGAGTTAATACAACCGGCAGGTCAGGCGGCTGATGCGGCGGCGACCACTTTTTCCGCGGCATCGGTCAGGTCGTCAGCGGCGATAATATCGACACCGCTTTCGGCCAGGATCTTGCGGCCCTGCTCGACTTGGGTCCCCTCCAGGCGAACGACGAGCGGGACATTGAACCCAACGGTCTTGTACGCCGTGACGAGGGCCTCGGCGATTGTCGTGCATTGCATGATGCCGCCGAAGATGTTCACCAATACGGCTTGCACATTCTTGTCGTCCAGGATGATGCGAAAGGCTTCGGTAACCTGTTCCGTTTTCGCGCCACCGCCGACGTCGAGGAAATTCGCCGGCTCGCCTCCATGCAGCTTGATGATGTCCATGGTGCTCATGGCCAAGCCGGCCCCGTTTACGAGACAGGCAATATTCCCGTCCAACTTGACATAGCTCAATCCCGCTTGGCCGGCGCGGACCTCGAATGGATCTTCCTCGGAGAGATCGCGTAATTCCGCCAGTGATTTGTGACGGAAGAGCGCGTTGTCATCGAAGTTCATTTTTGCGTCGAGTGCCATGATTTCTCCGTCACCGGTGACGACGAGCGGATTGATCTCGGCGAGGCTGCAGTCAAGATCGACGTACAGCTTGCACAGCCCTCGCATGAATTTGTCAGCGCTCCTGACCGAGCCCGCCGCGATGCCCAGCTTCTTGCAGAGTTTGCGTACCTGGTAACTCTGCAGACCAAAGTGCGGGTCAAAATGTTCCTTGAAAATTTTCTCCGGTGTCTCGGCGGCCACCTTCTCAATCTCGACGCCACCCTCACTCGACGCCATCAGCACCGGCAGAGCCACCGCTCGGTCAAGCACAATCCCCAGGTAGAGTTCCCGTGCGATGTCGCATCCCGCCTCGACAAACACCTGCTTGACGACTTGACCTTCCTCGCCCGTCTGAATCGTGACGAGCCGATTCCCGAGCATCTTGCCCGCGACCTGCGCGGCTTGTTCCGCCGAGCGGACCAATTCCACGCCGCGCTGATCCGGTTGCTCGCGAAAGGTCCCTTTACCGCGCCCGCCCGCGTGAATTTGAGCCTTGACGACGGCCAGCGCGCCACCCAGCTCCTGGTACGCGCGGGACGCCTCGTCCGCCGTGCGGGCCACGATCCCCCGCGGTACGGCGATGCCCGCGCCGCGCAGCAATTCCTTTGCCTGAAACTCGTGAATCTTCATGCCAACTTACCCTTCCAACAACGGCTTGTGATGCAACAAGTCGCGAATTATAGAGGCCCAGCGCGGCCGACGGTAGGCGAGGGCAGGGCGGCCGCCCATCGTTGCCTTTCTCGCGGGCCCCGCGTCGCCTACGATAGAGGACGGTGAAGAGGTGTGCTCCATGTGCCTCGGGAAGTTGCATTGGCCGGCTGCAGGCCGAAGATACGGCGAAAACGAATGCCGGACGGGATGTGCCCAGACGCACACTCGATTGCGAAAGCCCCCCATTGACGTTGCTTGTCCACGCTGGATCGGAAACCGCTGACATGAGCGAAGGTGCTCCCTCGAATGACGATTCTCAGGTCGATCCGGGCATTCTGCTACCCGATGGGACGCCCGCTACCGAGCCGGACAAGTCGCAGGTAACGGAGCGGAAACTGGAGCGGAAGGCGGAAGACCGGGACTATCTTCCCGTCATCATCAAGCGAACGGACGAGACCCGTCGGCATCCGGACGACACGCTGGAAAATGCCATTCGCGAAGGGCTGGAACAACTACAGCGGCCGTGGGCGTCGCTGGCGCTTTCGGCGGTCGCGGCGGGACTGATCGTGGGCTTCTCGCCGATGGCGGTGGCCGTCGTGACCACGGCCGCAATGGAATTGGGCTGGCCCGACCTGGTCACGCGGATCGCGACCGCCGTGGTCTATCCGCTCGGCTTTGTGATTTGTGTCATGAGCGGTGCGCAACTCTTCACCGAGCACACGGCGACGGCCCTTTATCCAGTGCTCGACCGTCGCGCCTCGGTGACCCGACTGCTCCGCTTGTGGAGCCTGGTCGTCGTGGGAAACCTGGTCGGCGCGGGCATCGGGGCCGGTTTGCACTACCTGGCGTCCGATGTCGTCCAGGGCCGTGAGGGTTACCTGAAGATGGGGCACCATCTGGTTTCCTTCAGCGGAGCGAGCCTGTTTATCAGTGCCATTCTGGCGGGCTGGCTGATGGCGTTCGGCGCCTGGCTGGCCGAATCGAGTCCCCGCATGCTATCGCAGATGATCTGCATCTACCTGGTGACGTTCTTGATTGGCGTGGGAGGCTTGCACCATTCGATTGCCGGATCGGCAGAGATGTTTTCGGCGGTTCTACTAGCGCCCGCGTTCACTCCGACGGTGGCGTGTCGCTTTATCGGGTTGGCACTTGCCGGCAACCTGGTGGGCGGTTCGTTCTTTGTGGCCCTGCTTAATTACGCCCACATTCGGCGGACGCGTTCGATCGGTTGATTGGCGGCTAGCCAGCCAGTCCCTGTAGTTCGCGCGACAACAGCGTGTGGAACGCATGCACGGCTCGTTCCAGCAAGGAAGAATACCGTCCCACGTGGAACGCCATCGAGTTCATGCCTCGCTGAGCCGATTCGCAGATATGAATGTCTTCTTCTTGAATCGTATGGCTGCTGGCGATGCTCTTTCGCATCGATTTCCGTGTTTCCCAAGATTCGGGATCTTCGTAATCGAAATAGAAGTCGAAGATGATGCGGCAGCGATCGACGCCCAGCGGCAGAACAATATTCGTATCCATCATCCGCCCGTAGCGATTGATAAAGAAATTGGGGAACAGAAAGGCATACATCACCTTGTCCCCCAATCGTTGGTCGCCACCTGATGCATCGCAAACTTGAATGGACGTGCGATCATGGATGTGGGTTTCGAATTGGTCCATATCCAACCCTTCCGCCAGCCCTTCGTGGGCGTATTTGACGTGGTATCCGCCGTCGAGCGAATTGTCGACGAAGACTTTCCAATTGCAACGCATCTCGTATGTGTAGCGACGAAAGAACTTCAGGTGCGCGAAACCCAATTCTTCCAGTGGTGCCTTGATGGGCTGCAAGTCCCGATGGAGGTTGCGCGGATTGTTGGCTCCCGCCAGGGGGCCATCTAGATCGACAAAGACAAACGGCCCCCAGGTATCGACGGCAACGGGGGTCAGGCCATAACGGGCGGCGGCGAAATTTCCTTGCGGCCCGAGCATCGGAGCCTTCTTCAGACGCCCGTCCAGGTGGTATTCCCAACCATGATAAGGACATTGGAAGAATGCGCATCGATGTTGCGATTCATCTTCCTCGCTGGCCACAATGGCGGCTTTGTGACGACATACATTGTGATGCGCCTTCAACTGTTGATCATGATCCCGCACCACCACGATCGGATTCCCCGCGACTTCGGCCGTGAAGTAATCCCCCGGCTTCAAAACTTGATCGATGCGGCCCACGGGAATCCAACACCGCTGGAAGACACGTTGCACCTCTTGATCATAAAAAGCAGGTTCCGTGTACCAGCTATAGGGAGGCGTGGAACTCTCTTCGATGGGTAACGTGACATCAAAGGCGCGAAGTGCTTCCTCGTAACGGGCGTACGACATGTCGGCTCCTTGATGGATGTGCGGTACCGAAGGGGACGGGTCGTCGGCCAAGTCGCCATGGCCCGGCTCGCCGTGCCGCAAGCGTCAGTCGAAACGGTTGGCCACGGGTCGTCAATCCCGGCAGGGCGGACTTGCCCGTCGGGGCCGCCGCGACCCATCCAAGGGCGGGTCAATCGCGAAGAGGTTTCGAGACCAGAAACGCGACCGGGATGAGCACGATCAGCGGCAGCCAGGCGGCCAGGGCGGGGCTTACAACGCACTGAATTCCCAGTCCGTGGCAGACGAGGACGACAAGGCCAAAGCCAATCAGGGCCAGCAAGCTTTTGGCGGCTGCCATCACAATGTGCCGCCGATCCAGTGCCAGACCCAACGGCAACCCGTAAAAGACGAGCGTTACGTCGAGGAAGGGTTGTAGCAGCCGGGCGTGCATCATGACCCGCACATCGGGAGAATAGTCGACCACGCCGGACCGCATGCCGGCAATCAGCGTAGCCGTCGACGTGTATTGTTCCCATTGTCGACCGCGGCGAAGTTGATCGACCGACATGCGGCTTGCCACAAAGACTTGATTTTCGTCGAGTCGCGGGTCGTCTTTGGCGGTGATGATGATGGGTCGGCCTTCCACGAGAAATGCGTCGAGCTGATTTAGCGGTCGATCCGCGTCGACGTTATCGAATAAATAGCCGGACGGGTCCGATTCGCTTGCTGGCCGAAACTTGGCCGTGGCCGCCGTCAGTTTTCGCCCCATGCCGGGCCAGGTGCGAGGCAGCATGAGCCGGGGGGATTGGATCAGGCCGTCTCGCGGCACGGCCGTCTCCCCATCAAACAGGATGTCTGTTTCGCGGTCGTACCGCGGCGTAATTTTTTCCGCTCGATCACGCATCAGATCCTGGGCACTGCGGCACAATTCCTTGCGAAAGCGGGGAATTCCCAATTCACGATTGACGACAGCCAATACGGCAATCACCATGCTGGCGAACACGAGAGGCTTTGAGATCCGCCAAGGTGAAATTCCGGCAGCCATCAAGGCCGTCAATTCGTTGTCTCGCTGCATCCAGGCGATCGCGAAGACGGTCGACAGCAAGGCCACGTTGCGGCTGGCAATATCGAAGAACCAAGGCACGCGTGCCCCATAAAAATTGGCGAGGACCTCGGTGAGCGAGTCGTTTTCCTGACCGTAATCCATGAATTCGGCCAGGTTGCCGACGAAATCCGCCACGACATAAATGCCGAGCAGGCAGAGAAAGACCATCAGGAACACGCGAAAATACTGACGCAAAAGATATCGGTCGACGATCGTCATGCGGTATTTGCCGTCCTACGTTGCTAACTGCTTGTCGTCGGTCGCCAATTGTGTGACGATGCCCGACGTAGGGCCAAACGAGTGGCCCTGCCAGGTGATCCGAAGCGATTTCGTCGGGAATAAGCGCATGGCGTCCGCGGATCGGGCGGTCGTGCCGTGGCACGCAGCCCTCCTCAATCTGCTCTTTCCTCCGCTCTGTGGCTGGTGCCGGGGAGAACTGGCTGAATCGATCGAACCGCCCGATCTGTGTCCGTCTTGTCTGGCGGAGATCGCGATTTCGGTCTTCCAGCCCTGTTCTTGCTGCGGTCGTACGCTGCCGTTGGCTTGCCGCGAGGACCACGCGGCGGCCGAAGTCTCCGTCGTCTGCTCGGCTTGTCGAGACCCCCGCTGGTTGATCGATCGTACGGTCTGCCTGGGGCCCTACGGGGGCACGTTACGTCAGGCGATTGTAAGGATGAAGCACGCCGGGCAACAATCGCTAACCGTGGCCCTCGGCAAGGCCCTGGGGCGGCAGTTGACTGAGTTGCCAAAAAACGAACTCCCTGAAGTGCTGACGCCCGTTCCGATGCATTGGAAACGACGGCTGACACGAGGGGCCGGCAGCAGCCATTTGCTGGCGAGTGCTATCAGTCGCCAGACTGGAGTGCCTCTGGCGACGCGGCTGGTGCGCTGTACGCGGCTGACGCAAAAGCAGAGCACGCTGTCCGCGACCGAGCGAAAAGCCAACGTCCGCGGCGGATTTGCGTTGCGATCCGGGGCCTTCGTTCGGGGTCGGCATGTCGGTCTGGTCGACGATACGCTCACCACCGGAGCCACCGCCAATGAGATTGCCCGTCTGCTCAAGCAAGCCGGCGTCCGCCGCTTGACCGCCATCATCGCGGCCCGGGCCCAAGATCCGGGTTAGAGGATCTGGGCCGCCGCTGACGCGAACAAAAGGCTTCATCTTGCGGGAATGGCGAGGAATGTTGACAATATCCAAGCGATGGACAATCACTTCACGGAACCAGCCACGATCGACCCGTCCCCCGCGCATCCGTTTCGCCGAGCGGTGCTGCGTGGACTGGGGGTGGTTCTACCGCCATTGCTGACGATCGTGTTCTTGCTCTGGATGTGGAATGCCGTTCGGACTTATATCCTGACGCCGGCGAAGGATCTCGCCTTGGCTGCCGCCGTCCAGCAGAACTGGGATGTGCTCACCGAGCCTCCACAGGATGTGGACCCGGATTCCTTCGGCAAGGACACGCTCGGGCAAGTCAAGACGTTCAAATATAACAATCGAACTTACGCCCGCCTTCCCAGTGACGAATGGATCCCGTCCCACGTCTTCAAACGGGTGCGCGAGCATCCGGCGCGGAACTGCCCGTCACGGCCGAAGGTTATTATCGCCGCTACTATGAACTGGAGCACTTTCATCCGGCGTTCATGGTGCCGCTGCTGTTATGCCTGTTGATCCTGGTGCTCTACCTGCTCGGTAAGATCATTGCGGCCCGCATTGGCCGAGCGCTCTGGAACTATGTCGAGGGCATTATCCACCACGTGCCGTTCATCAATACCGTGTACAGTACGGTCAAAAAAGTGACGGATGTCGTGTTCGCCGATAATGAAATCCAGTTCAATCGCGTGGTTGCCGTGCAATATCCAAGTCGAGATATCTGGTCCGTTGGTTTCGTCACCGGAGAGAGTCTTCCCGAAATTAACGCGGCGACCCGCGAGCCGATGCTGAGCGTCTTGATGCCCACCTCGCCCGCCCCGTTTACCGGCTTCACGGTAACGGTACGAAAGAGCGAAACCATCGAACTGAATATCTCGGTCGACCAGGCGTTCCAGTTTGTCGTGAGTTGTGGAGTCGTCATCCCGGGGCTGACCACCCCGGCGAAGGGCTTCATGAAGACAGATGTCCGCCAAACCATCGAGAGGCTGGTCGACCGGCAGTCGCCCCTGATTGCGGACGAGCCGCCAGCCACGACCCCCGATATCACGGAGAGTTCCCGCTAGTGGCTCTACCTGCCCAAACCTGCCCATGACATCGCGACGCCTGCGCATCGGGACACGGGGGAGTGCGCTGGCCATGTGGCAAGCCCAGTGGGTAGCCACGGAGCTCGAACGGCTCGGTCACCCTTGTGAAATCGTCACCATCAAGACGACGGGTGATGTCACCGACGGCTCGCTGGCCGCGATGGGTGGTATGGGTGTGTTCGCCAGCGAGATTCAGCAGGCTTTGCGCGTGGAAGCGATTGATGTGGCCGTCCATAGCCTCAAGGATCTGCCCACGGGTGCCACCGCCGGGTTGACCCTGGCCGCGATCCCACCCCGCGCGAGCAATCATGATGTGCTCGTGGCACGCGACCAGCAGCGATTGCTCGATTTGCCCGCCGCCGCTCTCGTCGGGACGGGCAGCCCGCGTCGCCAGGCTCAAGTACTTCGGCAGCGTCCTGATCTGAAGGTGGCGGAAATCCGAGGCAATGTCGACACCCGCCTGGCAAAGGTCGCTGCGGGGGAGTTCGATGCCATTGTGTTGGCTCAAGCAGGACTGGTGCGGCTGGGTCGGTCGGCGTCCATCACGCAGGTGTTTTCGTTTGACGAAATGCTGCCCGCCGTGGGGCAAGGGGCGCTAGGCCTGGAAATTAGACATGGGGATCGGGCCAGCCGCGATTGTGTCCAACCGCTAGATGACCCGGCCACCCACGCGGCCGTCACGGCCGAGCGTTCACTTCTCGCGTGCTCCGTGCCGGCTGCCTGGCTCCTGTCGGAGCTGCCGCCCAGGCCCTGCCCGATCAGCGGTTGCACCTGCGGGCCGCCGTCTTCTCCCCCGATGGAATGCGGCAGGTGATGGCATCCGCCGAGACCGGGGATTGGCAAGCCGCGGGCGCGCTTGGCGAGCGGGTGGCGGTCGAGCTATTGCGGGCGGGCGGCGATGCGCTGCTCGTGCGCCAGGGTGAAAACCCGACATCCCGGTAGCTGAAGTCGCCAGACTTTGGCGGATCCCAACCGCGGCAAAACGCCGCTTGACGCGTGCTTGCTATCAGTGGCAGCCCGGTAATTGGCGCTTTTTGACTGTTGATCGGATCGCAAACAGCCGAAGAGAAACATGGCTTATCCCTTTTTCGCCGGTCGATCCGATTGCATCGTTTCCAACCGCTTGTGCAACTTCAAAACGTTTGCATCAACGGCCGGCCTCACGGGCTCGAAGGTGACGTTATGAAGTTCGAGACTTCCCGCTTTGGTCCGATCGAAATCGATAGCGAACGGATTCTGCTTTTTCCCGAGGGTGTCGTGGGGTATGAATCCCATCGACACTGGGTATTGCTCTCCGAAAATGAGAGCGACAACGTGGGATGGCTGCAGAGTCTCTCAGATGGAAGTCTTTCGTTCCTGGTGGTGACGCCTCACCGTTTCGTGCCCGACTACGCGCTGCAGATCCATCGCAATCAACTGCTCTCGCTGCCTTGGTCGCCTGAAGATGAAACTCTTACGCTCGCCCTTGTCAGCGATCATGATGGCACGCTGACCATGAACCTCAAGGCGCCCATTCTAGTGAATGTGCATCGTTGCCTGGGACGGCAGGTGATCGTGGCGGATGAACAACCGATTCGCCATGCGATACATTCTCCGGTGACTCCACTGCGCAAATCCGCATAATCGGCAAACTTTCGCGCTGTAAAACTGCGAAGCCTTGGTCAAATTGTGGCTTTAGGCAAATCTTGCTGCCGATACCTTCCCCTGACACCCGTGGGCGCGCCCTCCGAACCAATCGGGGGACAGTCGCGACCTTGGGGTGTCAGCCTGTTGGCGATTGTCTGCCATCATTTTTATCTTTCACCATGAACTAGCCACAGCCGGCCAGACGGGGTTTGAAAGGACTCGGAGCCCCGCCGGGTCACGGACGAGGCCGGCCCGCGAGCAGTGCCATCACGCTTGTTACAGGCGTGATCATTACTAAAGGAGCTGACGATGCTTGTGCTTTCGAGACACCGCGACGAAAGTATCATGATCGGGGACGATGTCGTCGTGACGATTGTCGATATTCGGGGCGATAAGGTGCGACTGGGTATTGATGCACCGACAAGCATTCCGGTTCATCGCCAAGAGGTCTACGAGGCGATCAAACGCGAGAACCAGAAGGCCGCTCAGATCAATGCCGAAGCCGCCAAGAATCTCAAGGACCATTGAGCCGCTTGTGAATTTGCTGCTCATTCCCACCCAGCTCGAGCATGAGACGATCGCGGCGGTCGCGGGTCCCTATTTGGACGATCGCTGGCGTGTTGAGCTGTGTGGTTTTGGACCGGTGGCTGCGGCTGCCCGCACGTCCCAGGTGCTGGCTCGGCTCGGCCCGGTACGTGTGTGCCTCGTAGGTATCGCGGGTGCGATCGATCCGCGCTTGACCGTGGGACGTGCTTACCATTTCGACACGGTCTCCTGTGACGGCGTCGGGGTCGGATGGGGAGATCACTTTCTGTCGTCCGAGCAGCTCGGATGGGATCACTGGGTCGATTCGCAAAGCGGACGGAGTATTCGAGAGACATTGCCGCTTGACGTCCCTACTGGCGCCGCGGCGATCGAAAACGGTGGATTGCTGCTCACCTGCTGTGCCGCCTCGGCCAGCCCTGCCGATGTCGAGATCCGCAAGGTCCGCTATCCCGCGGCCGCGGCCGAAGATATGGAAGGTTTCGCAGTCGCCATGGCTTGCCATTTGTACGATGTCCCCCTACAGATCATCAGGGGCATTTCCAACCTGGCGGGCGAACGCGACAAGTCGGCCTGGCAGACCGATGCGGCACTGCAGGCCGCCGCCCAGGCCGTGATTCAGCTGGCAGCAGGCGACTAATCAAGTGAAAGCTTCACGTATCCGACTTGGCATTTCGACTTGCCCCAATGATACGTTCGCCTTTCACGGCCTGCTTTCGCACGCAGTCGACTGGCAGGGTCTGGATTTCGAGGTGCAGTTGCTCGACATCGAGCAATTGAATCGGGGACTCGATGCCGGCGCCTTTGATGTGGCCAAGGCCAGCTTCCACGCCGCGCTGCATCTGGCGGACACGATGTGGGTATTGCCTTCCGGATCGGCACTCGGGTTTGGCGTCGGCCCGCTGCTGCTGGCGGCTCGTCCCGATACCCGGCCATCCGCCGCCTCACAAATCGTGCTTTGCCCCGGCGAGCGTACGACCGCCACATTGCTGTACCAGATGTTTCACGCGGGCCAGGGGACGGTAAAGCAAGTCGTGTTCTCCGACATCATGCCGGCCCTGGCAGCCGGATCAGCCGCGTTCGGCGTTTGTATTCATGAAGGCCGCTTTACCTACGCGGACGAGGGACTCTATTTGGTCGAAGATCTGGGGACGCGTTGGGAGCAGGAAACGGCCTGCCCGTTGCCACTCGGCGGTATTCTGGCGGCTCGCAGCCTCCCCACCACCACGCTTACCAAGGTGCAAGCGGTCATCCGGGCCTCAATCGAGTTCGCGCTGGCCGATTCGGAGCGTGCGCTGCCGACCATGCGGGTCCATGCCCAGGAAATGAGTGACGAGGTGCTCCAGCAACACGTCGATCTCTATGTGAACGAATGGACGGTGGATCTGGGTGCGGACGGACGCATGGCGTTGGATGAGTTGCAACGCCGCGCGATGGCAGCGGGCGTGATTTCGTCCGCCGCCCCGCGACTGGAGATTTTCGCGAGTTAGAGTCAGTCCATGCGGCGCGGGAGGCTTGAAGAGGACTGTGGCTGGGGCATCTTGCCCCAGTCGGCATTGGATCACGGTGAGGCCGGGAAGGACTGTGGCTGGAAGCCCCAGCCACGGGAAGACTGTGGCTGGAAGCCCCAGGCACGGAGAGGACTTGCTCGTAACCATCCGCCCGCCGGCTTGAGTGGCTTCGGCAAATGTCCGACGATAAACCGCGCCCCCCTTCTAGCATACCGATGGCCCATGAAGACACTTCGCCGAAGCTTGCTTTGCCTGATCCTGCTGTGCGCATGTGGTTGCCCCGCGACGAGACCGCCGAACGCAACGTCGGAGGCGACGTCGTCTTCGAGTGGCACAGAGAACGGCAGCTCGAGCCAGCCGCCCGCGATTGCCGAGTTGCGGCTGACGGTGATCGACGATGCCGACTTGGCACAGGCCATTGAGCGAGAATGGGGAGCCATTTCGGATACCCGGCTGGTGATCGACCATGTTCGCGAGTCGGACTGGTTGGCGGCCATGCGACAGGATGACGGGGCCGGACAGGTGGACGCCGTCATCTATCCATCTCGGTTGCTCGGCGAGCTGGTTGAGCGGCGGCGGCTGGTGCCGCTGCCGCAGCGGTTGCAGGAGAGCGATCTGTTCGCGGCGGCCGACATCTTGCCGCTCGTGCGTCGGGAAGAAATCGTATGGGGAAAGTCCACCTACGCGGTGTCGCTCGGATGTCCCACGTTTGTCCTCGCCCACCCAGCGTCGCTGGCAGTGGACGCCGCGACCGATGTACGCACCTGGGACGGCTTTTCGCGATGGCTAAGCGGATTGCCCGAGCATGTGCAGCTCACGCTGCCGACCGCCCGCGGATGGGCGGTTGACCTATTCTTGGCCCGCGCGGCAAGCGACGTCCGCGCGTCAGGGCAGGTGTCGACGTTGTTTGACTTTCGCACCATGGAGCCCCTGATTGACCGAGCCCCGTACGTGCGAGCGCTCGAGGATTTGGCGACCCTGATGCAATCGCGACAGGCACCGCTCGATTTGACTCCCGCCGACGTCTGCGACGCCGTTTTGTCGGGTTCGTCCGTCGGATGGCTCTGGTGGGGTCCCGGGACGAAGCAGCGGGATGAAACGCCGGCGACGCCGCTTCGGTTCGGGCCGCTACCTGGAAGTGACCAGGTCTTCAGTTTTGCCAACGATGCCTGGCAGCCGCGCCGCGGTGGAGAACCGCGGCTGGTGCCGCTGACGGGTCTTTCGGGTCGGCTGGGATCGGTGATGCAGTCGTCTCGGCGACAACGGGCCGCCTGGAACTTGCTGTTGCGTGTGACGGGCGTCGAGTTGGGCGCCCGCACGTCCGCGGTCAGCCGCCACACGGCCCCTTTTCGCATGTCGCAGATGGAGCAGGTCGCGCTCTGGGTGCCGGCGGGACTGGATGGCGGGGCCGTGCGCGGTTACGGAGAGGCGGTAAGGGAATCGCTCGTGCAGTATGCGTGTCTCTCGTCGCTCCGATTGCCGGGACAGGACGCCTACCGCGGGCCGCTCGACGACGCAGTGCGGCAGGTGCTGGCAGGGGAGGTTTCCGCCGCCGACGCCTTGGCGGACGTGGCGACCCGTTGGGAAGCGATCACCCAGTCATGGGGCAGGGAAACGCAGCGGGCCGCCTATTGCCGCGGGCTGGGGATCGACCCCTGAAATCGCACGCCATGGACAGCGGAGGCCGGCGGGCCTAGAATCGGCTCCCATCGCAGGACCGTCGCGATACGGTCCCCGCGCGACGGTGTTTGGGGCGGTAGCTCAGCTGGGAGAGCGCTGCGTTCGCAATGCAGAGGTCGGGAGTTCGATCCTCCTCCGCTCCACTTCTTGGGCACTCGTTGCCGCGTTGCGGTGATCGGTCGCGGGTTTGACTGCGGCGGGTCTTTCTTTTTTGCAGCATGGCCAACATCGACTTCGACGCGGTACCTTCGAGCTGACCGGCAGCGATCTCGCGATCGGCAGCGGCGGACTATTCGGTACCGCGCTGGTGCTTGGCGGCGAACAGACCGTACGCGTGACAAATGGAGTGACGACCGTTGCCGCCGGAGCCAGTCTGAATGTGATTGGTGAGGATTCACATCGGCAGCGCGACGAATGCGGGACTGATGTTGATTTCACAGACGAATCAGGTGGACTTCGATGCGGACAACTCGGGAACGGGACTGACGAACAATGGACAACTGGTCCTGATTGACTCGACCATCGGCGGTTCGGTAACGGGCAACGGATCGATTGAGATCGTGGCGGCGGACGGCGTGGTGGATTGTCCCTGACCGGTGGCAGCACACTCGGCTTTGACCTGTCCGGTACGGGCTGGGTGAATTCGACACCTTGTCGGTCGCGGGAGCGCCAACTGGCGGTACGCTGGTTTGATAAGGTGCTCACCGAGGCACGGAGGCACAGAGGCCCGTCGGGCACACGCTCGCCGTGCGTGGTCTTACCACGCGGATTCCGGGGCTCTGTGAGAAGAAACCGTTACTCGCCGCTCATCAGCACTGATCGCCGGCAATTGGCGGCTCCTGCGCTCGTCACTCCGATCAGCGTCCATCAGTGCGTATCAGCGGTTCCAGGAAACCATCATTTGCCGGGTGTCCCGTGGGCATTGATGAAAGTCTTCCCTGGCTTGCCCCTCCCGCATCGGCGTCCATTCGCCCACAGGGGCGATGCGTCGTTTTTCCCACACTTGCGGCCAGCCGCGGTAATACCCTGCCTGGCACCGCGTAAGGAATGCGTCGTCGTGAAATTGACCGACAAGCGGTCTACGGCATTCAGGGCAGATCGGCTATTCTAGTGCGGCACGGCCCCCAGCGGTGGCCCGTTTTATCGCGGATCGCGCCTCTGATCTCCGACCCTCGTGGGTCCGCCTGGCCAAATCGAGACAAATTGGATTTTCATGGATATCGGCCCAACCTTCGACAAACTCGCGGCATCCAAATTCTGGCTGGGAGGGAAGTGGTTGCTGCTGTCGGCGGTCGTGGGGGGAGCCGCTGGGCTGGGGGCGATCGCCTTTCACTTTCTCACACAACTGGTCGCCCATTTCGGACTGGTCCAGTTCGCCGGCTACGATGCGCCCGCGGCGATCGGCGAGCACAAGTTCTTCGTGGATGATGCCGCCGTCGTATTTCATCCCCTACGTCTGATCCTGATCGCCACGCTGGGCGGGCTGGCGTCGGGATTGCTGGTCTACCTGCTGGCACCTGAGGCGGAGGGGCACGGTACGGATGCGGTCATCGACGCCTTTCACAATCGGCGAGGTGTGATTCGGCCGCGTATTCCCATCGTGAAGATCTTCGCGTCGGCGATTACCCTGGGGACGGGCGGATCGGGAGGTCGCGAAGGTCCGATCGCGCAGATCGGCGCGGGATTTGGCTCGATGCTCGCCTCGTGGCTGGGGCTATCCACCCGCGAGCGGCGAATCCTGCTTGTTTCGGGCATGGGAGCCGGTGTGGGGGCCATCTTTCGAGCGCCCTTGGCGGGAGCCATTTTTGCCGCCGAAATTCTCTACGCGGATGCCGAATTCGAATCGGATGTGGTGGTCCCCGCGGCCGGCACGTCGATCATGGCGTATGTCGTCTACACCCTGTCACTTCCCTCATCCGTTCGCTACTCGCCTCTCTTCGGGCGCGGTTTGCAGCATGACATGGATTCGGCTTGGGAATTGGTGGCCTACGGCGTGTTGTCCCTGGCGCTGGTGGCCGCGGCCATTCTGTTTATCGTCGCGCTGTATGGCACGCACGACCTGTTCAAGCGTCTGCCGATCATCCGGCATTTGCGTCCCGCGGTGGGTGCGGGACTCGCTGCGAGCCTTGGCGTCGGCCTGTGGTGGATATTTGGGGGCGATACCCGCGTGCTGGCTGTGCTGGCCGATGGGTACGGCACGCTACAACTGGCACTCACGTCGACCGCCGAACTGGGGATCCCGCTGCTCTTGACCGTGGCTATCGCGAAAATTGTGACGACTTCGTTGACCATTGGTTCCGGCGGTTCCGGCGGCGTCTTTGGTCCATCGATGGTTATCGGCGGATGCACGGGGGCCGCCGTCGGAAAGGCCTTTCAAGTGGTCTGGCCCGAGGTCGTCCAGACGCCGGAATCATTCACGCTGGTCGGCATGGCTGGATTCTTTGCCGGCACCGCGCACGCGCCGATTTCCACGGTCGTCATGGTCTCGGAAATGACAGGCAACTACGGGCTTCTGCCGCCCACCATGCTCTGCTCCACACTGTGCTTCGTCCTGTGTCGTCGGTACAAGCTGTATCACATGCAGGTGGCCAGCCGACTGGATTCGCCGGCGCACAAAGGAGATTTTATTATCGATCTGCTTGAGGGAATTGGCGTCGCCGAGGTCTATCGCAAGCTGGATGAGCGGACCGTGCTGATTCCGGAATCGACTTCGCTGGACGAGATCGTGCATCGACTGACCGAGACGGATCAGCAGTATTTTCCCGTGGTGGATGAGCAGGGCAGGCTGGTTGGCGTCTTCTCGACCCGCGATGTGCAACGCTATCTGTACGACGAATCACTCTGGAAGCTGGCGAATGCCAACGACATCATGACCTCGAAGGTCATCAGCGTGACACCCGAAGACGATCTGAACAGCGCGCTCCGCAAGTTCGCCGCCTGCAATTTGGAGGAGCTGCCGGTGGTCGATACGCAGGACGCCAGCCGCCTGATCGGCATGTTGCGGAGGAAAGAGACGATTGCCTTCTACATGCGTCGCCTGGTTTCGATGAAACCAACGCCCGAAAGGCAGATCTGAGAGCCGCAGGCTGCTTCATGTCGATGGGGTCCAGTGCGGAAGTCATATCGACCATGATTTCGCCCGTCGCTTACGAACACAGGCCCGGTGGGGCGGGGCTAGCGCATGAAAAAATGTCGCGTTTCTTGGTGCATCCGCCAGGATTTTCGTTAAGCTGGACCGGTGCTAAGACGCCGCCATCCACTTCATGGCCGCGAGGCCGTGCGCCGATCATCAAGCGAAGAGAGAGAAGCTCATGAGAAAGACCATGCTGCTGCTCACGGTTTGGGCCGTGGGAACGTGTCTGACAACGCCAACGGCCGAGGCCCAACCTCAATACCAGATCATCAGTCTCCGGCAGATGGGAGAAAACGTCAGCGGAGGCCAAGGAGTTTCCGCCAGCGGTAACTTCGCCGCGGGCTTCACCGTCGTCTCCCAGGATGATCCGTTGCTCTGGTCGGAGATCGGAGGGACGACCGTGTTGCCCGATTTGGCGAGCCGCTCGTACAGCATTCCCTGGTCGGTCAATGACGCGGGAACAATGGTTGGCATCGGGGCCACCACGTTCTTCGGATCGGGCGCGCTGCCCGTCATGTGGAAAAATGGCATTGCCATGGCCTTGCCTTTGCCCGCTGGTGAGTCCATCGGTCGCGCCTATTCGGTCAACAACGGCGATCTAGCGGTTGGCTCGGTCGACGGGGGGAGTCTGGAAC
Source organism: uncultured Planctomycetaceae bacterium (assembly GCA_963700865.1). GTDB lineage: Bacteria > Planctomycetota > Planctomycetia > Pirellulales > Pirellulaceae > CAVOGJ01. The sequence continues at coordinate 197,193 of CAVOZC010000007.1, forward strand.
AGGCGGCGATGTTTACAGAATCCGCCGGGATGGCCCTGACGCAAACCATGCCCAACGGAGGCGTGTTGAAGACGGCGTATGGCGTCAATGACGCGGGGAGGATTGTCGGACAGGCGCTCGACCCGACCAATGCGGCGGTAACCCGCGGCTTTTACCTGGACCCGGGTGACGCGACCGCCACGGATATCGGCGCGTTGCCAGGACAAAATAGTGCCATCCCCTTCGCTGTCAGCAGTAGTGGCTTGATTGCCGGTGGGAGTTCGCTCAATAGTGGCGCTAATCCGATGCCGTTTCTCTGGTCCGAATCCGATGGGATGCTGCCCGTGCCGCTACCGACCGGCACGTCCGGCGGCTCGGCACGCGGCGTGAATGCCCAGGGTTGGGTGGTGGGGAACGCGTCGAATGCCTTTTCGGTTCCATTTCTCTACGATGGCTCGGCGACCTATCGCTTGCAGGACTTGATCCCCGCCGACAGCGGCTGGGATTTGTCGATGAATACCTCCAATGCGGCCTTTGGCGTTGCTGATGACGGCACGATTGTCGGCCGAGGCATGCTGGACGGTCAGATCACCGGATTTGTCCTGACTCTGGTTCCCGAGCCGGGTGGGAGTACACTCGTTTTGCTGGGCATGGTCACTTTGTGCCGCTTCCGGGTTCGCGGCCGCCGATAGGGCATGTGGATCGCATGGGGGAAGGGGACGTTGGGCAGGTTGGTCACCTGACTTGCTGTCCCGCGGACGGATCGGCGGCCCCGTGACTTCCCCGAACGCGACACAAGGTTGGCCGAAACTCTGGTAACGGTACCCGCGTTTTTACCAATGCGTGCATTCGTTTTCATCTGTTGTGCCACCGGCCTGCTCCTGGTCGGTCGAGCGTCGGAAATCGAGCAAGTGGTGCAGGATGCGTTTGCCGACACGCACGACGGCTGGAGTTCCGATGAGGTGCTGGTCCAGGATCGGACTGAATGCGGCGTTTGTCGCTGCTTGCCAGCGGCGATTGCCAAAGGCGTCGGCGGCCGAACTGAATTGGACGATGCTCAATCTGCGAAAGGCCGGGCGGCTGGGAGGCGAGGTCACCCGACAACGTCGGGCCCGCCATGATGAGTATCGCCACGCGGCCGAGATTGCGGCCCGAGCGATGGAAGACCGGTACGGCGAGAATATCGATCGCGTGCTGTGCGATCCAGACCGCAAACAGCAATTTGATAAGCTGGCACGGCAATTGGCGCCGCACACGACGGTTTATTGGTTGCGGAAAGCGGCGCTCGGTCTGAGGAAGGCCCGCCAGTTGCGACCGGAACTGGTGGTCCGGGTGGCTGATTGGGGGCGCGTCGTCGAATCGTACCGGCTGGACGTGGTACGGGGCGACCCGACCTGCATTCCGCGTCGGCCAGGCGTCTATCTGTTTCTGGACCCGACGGGTTACTTGTACATTGGCGAGGCAGGGGATTTGCGGGACCGCGTGCAAACGCATGTCGAGCATTCCGATCGACCCACCCTGGCCGCATACCTTGAGCGGGCGGGGGTAAACACCGATGAAATCATGATTGAATTACATGTGTTCGATCCCCAGTCGGCGGCCGTCAAAACCAGCATGCGGCGGGCCTATGAATCGGAGTTGATTGCCAGCCGCCAGCCGCGATTCAACGTGCGGCCGTGACGCACGGAAGCATTCCGACGGGAAAAAAGCGTGGCTCGAAGACTTCCGGTCCAATGAGTACAATGGAGAGGTCCCGCCTCAGGGGCGTAACAACCACCCCAGGAGTCTTTTCGTACCCGTGACCGAACGAGATCGCCAGCAAAGCGTCGAGAGTGAATCTGCCATTCTAGTGGGTGTCATCCTTCCCGAGCATGCACCGCTCGATGATCCGCTTGAGGAATTACAGGGGTTGGCCGAGACGGCCGGAGCCGAGGTCGTCGGTCGCATGTTGCAGCGGCGTGATAAACCGTCCGGCGCGGCTTACCTAGGATCGGGCAAAGTCGACGAGCTGGCTCAGTTGGTCGAAACGCTGGATGCCGACGTGATTCTTTTCGACAACGAATTGACGCCCGCCCAGACGAGGAACATCGAAAAGTCCACGGGCGTCAAGGTCCTGGATCGGACAGAATTGATCCTGGATATTTTTGCGTCACGCGCCCAAACGTACGAGTCGCGTCTGGCCGTCGAGTTGGCCCAGCTCGAATATTCCCTGCCCCGGCTGAAGCGGATGTGGACTCACCTGTCCCGGCTGAAGATGGGTATCGGCATGCGCGGTCCCGGTGAGAAACAACTTGAAGTCGACCGGCGGCTTGTGGAAAAACGGATTGCGGACTTGCGTAGCGAACTGCGTGGGATTGAGCAGCGAAAAGAGCGTCAGGTGGCGGCGCGACGCGGTTACATGACCGTCTCGCTCGTCGGCTATACGAATGCCGGCAAGAGTACCTTGATGAACGCGCTCACCGCGGCCGATGTAAAGGCCGAGGACCAGTTGTTCGCGACCCTCGATACCCGCACGCGTCGTTGGCAGTTGCCACATTGGGGACCGGTCCTGCTGAGTGACACCGTTGGTTTCATTCGCAATCTTCCTCACCGCCTGATCGCCAGTTTTAAGGCGACGCTTGAGGAAGCGCGTCAAGCCGACTTACTGCTGCATGTAGCCGATGCGTCCAACCCGGCGTTCTTTGAGCAGGTGCGTGCGGTGTTTGCCGTGTTGGGTGATCTGGGTATCGACGAGAAATCAGCCTTGCTCGTCGTCAACAAGGTGGATGCGGCCGCCAATCCATCGGAGGTGGATGCGATCTTGCGTCGCTATCCGAATGCCATACCCATCAGCGCCAGGACGGGCGAGGGACTCGAGCAGTTGGCCTTGGCAGTGAGTGATGCGCTGAGCAGTTCCTTTCGTGATGTGGATATCGAAGCCAGCGTGGCCAACGGCCGCTTAATGGCGTTCCTTGCCGACAAGGGGGAAGTGATGTCCCGCCGCTTCGAGGGCGAGCGCGTGATCATGCATTGCCGCATACCCGAGAAATACCTGGGGCAGGTCGATGACGCGGATGTGATCATTCGCTTGCGCGAACCGAAGAGTCACGACGATGCCGACGCGGAATCGATCGATCCGCCATCCTCCTCCACCCTTTCTCCCTCGACGACCAACGCGGACGATGCGACCTCCCCGCCGCGACCGTGGAAAGATGCGATATAACGCCGCCGGATGTCACGACGTCAAATTCAAGGTCGACGGGCGCTGGTAACGGGGGCTTCGAGCGGGATCGGAGCCGCCGTCGCGCGGCAACTGGTAAAACACGGCGCCAAGGTTCTCATTACGGCGCGCCGCCAGGACCGCCTGGAGGAATTGGCGATCGACTTGATCGCCGCGGGCGGGCAGGTCTATGTTTTGCCCGGAGACATTACGAGTCCGGAACACCGGCGCGAACTGTTGGCGTACGCCCACCATCAGATGGGGGGACTCGATATTCTGATTAACAATGCGGGCGTGGGCGCCGTGGGGCCTTTCTTTGAAGCCGAGCCGGGGCGATTGCGGCAGATCATGGAGGTGAATTTTTTCGCCGCCGTCGAACTTATTCGTGAAGCACGGGAACTGCTTCGCGCCGGTACTTCCCCGATCATCGTCAACATTGGCTCGGTGCTGGGACATCGAGCCGTTCCGAGCAAGAGCGAGTATTGTGCGAGCAAATTCGCCCTGCACGGTTTCAGCGACGCGCTCCGCGCGGAATTGGCGAAGGAACATATTGATGTGGCGCTGGTCAGCCCCAGCACCACGTCCAGCGAATTCTTTGATCGTTTGCTGGAAGATCGCGGTACCGCGGTGAAAGGCCCCTACGACATGTCGCCAGACGAAGTGGCACGTGCCGTCATCAAGTGCATTCGCAGCGGACGGCATGAAGCCATCCTCTCGCTCAGCGGTCGCATGCTCGTGTGGCTGGACCGCATGTTCCCCTCCGTGGCGGACCGCATCGTCCAGCGATTCGGGTGAACGTATGGGCATCGATCTTCTCTATCACGTGGGTCCGTGCATCGTTGTCAACAAGCCGACCGGTTTGCTGACTCAGGCACCCAGCGGCATTGAGAGCCTCGAATGGCGCGTCCGTGAGTACGTGGCGGCCCAGGAAAATTTGGCGGGGAATTTCTATCTGGGTGTTCCCCATCGACTTGATCGTCCCGCCTCAGGGGCGGTCGTCTTCGGACGGCATGTCCGCGCCACGCGGCGGCTCGCCCGTCAATTCGAAGAGCGGACCGTACGGAAATCGTACGCGGCGCTGGTGCCGGAAGCGGACATTCCCGATCGTGGCACCTGGAGCGACCATCTGCGGAAGATTCCGGGTCGCTCGTTTGTCGAAATCGTGGAGCCCACCCATCCGGAAGCGAAAAGCGCAGTGCTCCACTATCGGGTTTGCGCCCGTCGAGACGGGGTGATGCTGCTGGAGATCGAGTTGCAAACGGGACGCACGCACCAGATTCGCGTGCAAGCCGCCAGTCGCGGCATGCCGATCGTCGGGGACGATCAGTACGGCTCGCAGCGACTGTTCGGCGCGCCATTTGAGGATGCCCGCGAGCGGGCGATTGCGCTGCACGCGAAACAGCTGGAGTTTGATCATCCGATGACGCGGGAACGCGTAAGCGTCAGGGCGCAGTTCCCGCTCGCCTGGGGCGATTGGTCCGCCCAAGGGTGACCGTCCCCAGCCTCGTGCGGCTGAGGCCGGCGAAGTCTATTTTCCTTGCATCACTGGGAACATCTCGCGGACCATGGTAATGGCGGCGGGGCCGACGAGGACGACAAACACGCCGGGGAAGATGAACAGTACGAGGGGAAAAATCAGCTGCACCGCCGTCTTGGCGGCCTTTTCTTCCGCCAACTGACGGCGTCGCGTCCGCATCGAATCGCTTTGCACGCGGAGCGCTTGACCAACGCTTGAACCGAACTTGTCGGCCTGAATCAGGATTGAGGCCAAGGCCCGCAGATCATCGACGCCGGTGCGCATTCCCAGTTCGGTAAGCACTTCACTCCGCGTTTTCCCCATCTGCAACTGGAAATTGCAGATCGCGAACTCGTCGCAAATAATCCGATACGCCTTCTGCAACTCCTCCGCGACTTTTCGCATCGCCTGATCGAGTCCCAGGCCGGCTTCGACGCATACCACCATCAGGTCGAGCGTGTCGGGCAGGCTGAGGAAGATGGCTTCTTTCCGCTTCTTGGCGATAAACCAGACAACGATATCGGGCAGGAAGAACATGCCGATTCCGATCATGCCAGAACGCAGCAAGGTGGTCTTGGAGACACCGGCCACCAGCAGCAGCGTGCCGCCACCCAGCAACAGTCCGACGATAAGCAGGAGCAACTTCATGCCCAGGAATACGGTTGGTGCCGATTCGCGGCGAAAGCCGGCGTGGACCAGTCGTTCCTTGAGCTTGCTTTGTTCGGCTGCGTTCTTGGATTGCAGCGGCTTCGCCAACATGGGCGTGGCTTTTTCGAGGATGTCGGCGAACGCGTCGCTGCCCTTTCCATCGCCCGCGCCGCCACGTCGCTTGCGCCGCGGATCGCGAAGTTGTTCCAGTCGGGCTTCCGCCCCCTTCTTGCGGCCCGAAAAGGAGTCGATAACCCACCAGGCGGCAGCGGCAAACGCACCGAAAACGGCGACTGGAATGAGAGTCGTAAGGTCGAGGACGGCAATCATCATGAGGGAACACTCACACTTTGATATTGACGATTTTGCGAATGACGAGGGCACCAATGATTTGCAGGACGACCGCAAACGCCAGCATCTTGACCCCCAACGGGTCTTCAAACAGAGTCATCGAGTACTCGTAGTTGATTTTCAACATCACCAGGAACAGCACTGGGGGAAGTGCCATCAGCACGACTCCGGACAGTCGGCCTTCGCCGGTAAGTGCCTGAATCTGGCCGAAGATCTTGAATCGTTCCCGAACCAGGTGGCCGATCTTGTCGAGGATCTCCGCGAGGTCACCGCCGGTTTGACGTTGCAGGACAATCGCCGTGGCGAAAAACCTGAGGTCCAAGTTGGGAATACGCTCGGTCATCGATTCCAGCGCTTCCTCCAGGGCGATACCCAGATTCTGTTCTTCGAACACGCGGGTGAATTCGGTGCCGATCGGGTCATTCATCTCATCGCCGACCAACTGGAACCCGGCCTGCAAACTGTGACCGGCACGCAGGCCGCGGGCCATCAGTTCGAGTGCTTCGGGCAGTTGTTTGCCGAAGGCGTTCCAACGCCGCTTGCGGGCCATCAACAGCCACATCACCGGCAAGAAGGCGAGCGGCAATGACAACAACGGGATCCACACGTAGAGCGGGCTCCACTTGGCCACCACGCAAACCAATGCGCCGGCGACGGCGAGTACGCCGCAGATTCCAAAAAACTTGGGCACGGTAATGTTGACATTCGCCTGTTCGATGAGCAGGCGAACGTTGAATAGCCGCAGCAGGAATTGCTCAATTTGCCCTGGTACTTCATCCATCGAACCGTGCAGCAGCGACTTCTCCGCTTCCAGCAGGGCTCGCTCTTGGCGCGATTTCGTTCCAGCCAGCATCTCCAGACGGTCTTCGACGGTATCATCCGACGTGCCACGAAACATCATGGCTACGCCGGCGACCAGAGCAGCCACGCCGACGCCTGCGGCAATCGCGATTACGATGGGGAACATGAAAGCAATCCTCTCAGAGCAAGTCTTTAGTTCGGCTCGTGGTCAGGGGGCAGGGGAGGGGACGATCAATCAACCAGCATGCAGCGCTGTTTGAACGCGCTGGCGGGCAAGCGGACGCCCGCGGACTCGAGGCGATCCATGAAGTTCGGACGAACACCGGTCGAGATAAACTTGCCCCGTGCCGTACCTTCTTCGTCGATCCCATCTTGCTGATAGAGATAGATGTCCTGCATGACGACGGTCTCTTGCTCCATGCCAACGATCTCGGTGATGTGTGTGACTCGCCGTTTGCCGCCTTGCAGACGATTGGCCTGGATGATGATATCCACGGCACTGGCGATCTGTTGCCGCATCGCTTTTACCGGCAGTTCAAAACCGGCCATCATGATCAGGGTTTCCATACGAGCGATGGCATCACGCGGTGTATTGGCGTGGATCGTGGTCATCGATCCTTCGTGACCCGTGTTCATGGCTTGCAGCATGTCGAGCGTTTCTGGACCACGACATTCGCCGATGATGACTCGTTCGGGACGCATACGCAGAGCATTCCGCACGAGGTCAGTGGCGGTCACCGCACCCTTGCCTTCGATATTCGACGGTCGCGTTTCCAGACGCACCACATGTTCTTGCTGCAGTTGCAATTCCGCGGCGTCTTCAATCGTGATGATACGGTCGCTGCTGGGAATGAAGCTCGATAAGGTATTGAGCAACGTGGTTTTACCCGAACCGGTACCGCCGGAGATAATCATGTTCAAGCGAGCCTTGATGGCCCCTTCGAGCAGCATCACCATTTCTGGCGTGAAAGCCTTGAAGTTGAGCAGATCCTCCAGCTTGAGCGGGTTGCTGCCAAAGCGGCGAATGGACATCGCGGCGCCGTCGAGCGCCAGCGGGGGAATGATCGCATTCACACGAGATCCGTCGTCCAGGCGGGCGTCAACCATCGGTGACGTCTCGTCAACCCGTCGTCCCACCTTCGATACGATGCGATCAATGATCTGCATCAGGTGTGCATTGTCGCGGAATTCGACATTCGTCTTTTCCATCTTGCCGCGACGTTCCACGTAGATACTCTTCGGACCGTTGATCAGGATATCGCAAACGTTGCTGTCCTTGAGCAGCAACTCCAGCGGACCAAGTCCAAAGGTCTCGTCCATGACCTCGTTTACCAGGCGCTCGCGCTCGTTGCGGTTGAGCAGCGTTTCCTCGGCGTCGCACAGGTGTTCCACGACGCGGCGGATTTCCCGTCGCAACACTTCGCCCTCAAGCTCGCCAACTCGGTTCAGGTCGAGCTTGTCGACGAGCTTGCCGTGAATCTTGCGTTTCAGGTCCTCAAACTCGGCTGCCTTTGACTTTGCGTCGCCGCGTACGTTTGTTGGGAGTGTCTTCATCGACTATTTATCCTGTATGAACTGCTCGCCCGGCGTGTCTCCCACGGCTTGACGCCTGCCAAGGCCGGAGGGGTGGAGAGTCGGAGGGCGTACCCACATGCGTTTGCTGTGCAAGCATAGCTCACGTGTTGCGCACAAATTGCCACATGTGTTCCAACTTTTCGACAGTCACAACTTGCGTCGACCGCACAATCGGACCGCTGGAGAAGAAACCGCCAACCCTTCGGAGGCAAGATAAACGCACGCGCCGAAGAAAGCCAATGTTGGCGGCGAGGGCTTATGGAACAGCAGCCACGAGGAACGCGTGGCAAGCGATGGGTCGTAGCGAATCTAACGAAAGCGGCAATCTATTCCGCTTCGACCGATTCCTTAGACGCTTTGGAGGGCCAGAAGCTCAGCCATTTGGATAGGCCCCCTTTGTCGGCGACGGCCGACATGTCAAGTCCGTCATTGACCGCCGCGGCCAGCCCGAGAATCGACTGGGTAATATTGGCCTTCGGTGCCTGTTCAATCAGTGGAACCCCATTGTTTCGGACTTCGCTCATTACCCGATAATCATTCGGGACTTGCCAGAAGATCTCGCCGCCAATCGTCTCCTTGGCTTTTCGCAGACTGATCTGACCGACGTCCAAGCCGACCCGGTTGACGACAATGCGGGTTTTGTCTTTCAGGCCCTCGACTTCCACGAATGACATCATGAGTCGAACCACATTGCGGAGGCATGGCAGATCGAGTTGCGTGATCAGGAAGACATGCTCGGCCTCGGTCAGCGCTCGCATATCCAGCGGGCTGTAGCTCTTGGAAAGATCAATAATGACGTGGGAGAACGTGGCCTTGAGCAGCCCGATGACGCGTTGCAGACTGTCCGGAGTGATCATCTCGCTCTCCTGCAGTTGCACCGGCCGTGGCAACAGATAGAGCCCCGATGCGTGCTTGGTGAGAGATCGCTTTAAGAGGGTAAAATCAAGCCGCGAGATATTCTGGGCAACGTCCGACAGCGTATAGTCGGGAATGGTGTCCAGAAAGACATCCGCATCACCCAGGGCGATGTCCAGATCGATCAGGGCAACGGAATTTGATTCATTCAGCGCCAGGGCACAACCCAGATTTACCGCGATGCTAGTCGAGCCGACACCGCCTCCCGATCCGGCGACCGCGATCACTTTGCAGCTGCGGGTCTTGCCACCTTTGCCAGGATTGTGGGATTGGCCAATGCGATCGAAGGCGGCAACGAGTTCCTCCGCGTCGACGGGGCTTGTAACAAATTCGCGAGCCCCCGCTCGCATGGCCGCCAGAATCATGGCGCCGTCGTTTGAGCCGCTGACGGCGATAACCTGGCAACTGTCCACCAGCTTGGCGAGACTGCGAATCAGCTCCAGCGCCTTGTCCTGGTCGTGATCCAGCGAAACGATGGCCAACTCCGGCTCGGTCTGGGCCACGACATCCGGAAAGAATTCGTAGCGCGAGCACTCGGCCTCCAGCCAGACCATGTCCATCCCCAGCAGTAGATTCTTCAACTGCTCGCGACTTGCGTCTGCCGGATCAACGATGGCCAGTCGTGATACTTTACTCATTGAAATCTGACCTTGCTGCTTGACGGATCGTCATCGGGATGGGTGCGGCTGCTCACGGTGTCAATCAATATTCCATCTGGTCGTATCCCGACGGTCCGAAAATCTCGGGCGCGTTTGCCGCAGCCGACTGACCATACGTCACGCCGGGTTGTTGGTAGCCGGCCGACGGCATTTGACCGTTTGACATCGGTGCCCCTGTGCCACTTGGCGCGCCCTGCGAAGGTATTGCTTCCATCGGCATTCCCGGGACGCCTGGATAGGACTGCATGCCGCCGAGTGGGTTTTCCATCGGTCCCTGACAGCGAACCGGAGGACAGCAACGAGGAACTTCGAGGTAGCCGCGACCGTAGAAGTCGCAGTCGTCAGGCGACGTGGTGATTTCGCCGGGGCCGTACGGAGGCACTTGGTCCGGGTTGAGTGCCGCGACGAGTTCCGGTCGGACCGTTACCAGCAGCTCGATCTCATTGATGACTTCGTTGTTCCGGCGGAAGAGATTGCCTGCCCAGGGGAGTTCCGCCAGGTACGGCAAGCCGCGGCTGCTGACCTCGGTCCGTTCCTGAATCAACCCGGCCAAGGCCAGCGTCTGGCCCGCTCTCATTTCCACTGCCGTGTCGACCCAACGTGTCCGCAGACCCGGGATCGTCACACCGTTTAACTCAACACCGCGGGCGTTATCAATTTCACTCACTTCCGGCCGTACCTCAAGGCGAATGTTGCCGTTGCCCAGCACGATCGGTACGAAGTCAACCCGCGTGCCAAACTCTTTGAATTCTACCGCATTGACACCGAGTGCTTGCGGAATGATGACCGGGAACTGGCCACCTTCGTTGAAGCTGGCCGGCCGACCGCTCACGGTCGTCAATGTGGGCTCGGCGAGCACCTTGAGCAGCTGATTCACCCGCAGAAAGTCAACGAACCCCTGGAATTCATTGCCATTGTTGACAATTCCAAAGCGAACCGTGTCATTGCCGGTGCCGACAATGCCACCCGCGGTCGATGCCGCGGCGTTGACAAGTCCCGACGCACCCACTGCCACGAAGTCATCGCCCGTAATCAGACCCCAATCGAAACCGATACTTCGAGCCTTGCTGCGAGAAACCTCCATCACGCGCACGTGCAAAGCCACCTGCTGCACTCCGCCGACCGAAATATTGTTAATGACCTTCGGATAGTAATCCTCGGCAATGCGAACAATGCGACTGACCACTTCCGGGCGATCGACGTAACCGGTCAGCACCACGCTGCTGGCTAAGGGTCGCACGCGAATCGCTGCCTTGGGGAATTCCGATTGCAGGACCAGCTCCAGTTGGCGCGAGTCCGCGAAGACCACGACATCCACTGTGCGGACGTCGCCTCCCTTTTCCCACAGATTGACTTGAGTAACGCCTGGTCGCAACGCGGAAACCTGCACCTTGTTGGGAGACAAAGGAACAATGCGGAGAATTTCCTGGTTGTTCACAAGCACCCGCGGTATCTCGTTCTCGAGCGTCAGGATGCGGCTTGTATTGACCACCATTTCCAGGCGCTGTGAAGGACCGGTGACGCGAAATTCGACGGCACTTGGAGCCACCTGCGCTTGAAGAACACTGGTCGCCGTTACCACGGTCGCCAGAAAAGAGGCGGCGAGCCACGATGCTCGTGCCGTAACGGCCTTGGGTGTTCGTTTCGCGTACATCCTTGTACTTCCTTTTGGTTGTTCCGGGCCGAACGGCCCGATCTGTGGAAAAGTGACTCTCGTCTTGGTCCTAAAAATGCAGGTCGCCAAAATTCAATTCGTGCGCATCTTCTTTTTCCGCGGCGGCTCCCTCGCCGGTCTTCACAGGTGTCTCTGTTCCCGTGCCGACTTCGACCCCCTCGCCCGGCGTGAAGGGGGGGAGAGGCGTCGTCGTGGCGACGCTGCCCGAACCGGTCGTGCCGCCCGTCACAAGCTGGGGAAGTTCTCCATCCTCGTTGAACCGGAAGACGCGTGCGTCCCCGCTTCCATCCAGGATCTGCATCTTGAATCCATCGTCGATCACGACCTCCACCGGCTGAGCTGCCGGTGCCGGAGCTACTGGTCGGGGATCGTAGTCGTAACCGCCACGGTTGCTGTTCTCGTCTTCAGGGCTACGCAACGACAGACTCAGTTGGCCCTGCGAGCTGAAGAAGACAAGCTTCGTCGCTTGATCCGGTGTCACCTGCAGCGAAACCGTCTTGGCCGCGATCGTGCCCCCGTCCTGATCCGGCTGGCGAATGATCTGGTCGTTGATCGCGAAGACCTCAATATCCGACAGAATGATTTCCGCCTTCGGAGCCGCATTGCGGCCATTGCCGCGAATGTAGGCCATGATGTCCACGTGGTCGCCCGGCTGAATCAGGTGCGACACAGAAGATTCCATCGTCACCTTGACTGAAATGACACGATGTCCGGGCTTCACCCGCGACGCGGCACTCGTCAAACTTTCTTGATTCGCCAGTTTACCCAGCAGAATCGGCTCACCCGCGAATAGCCGCTGGTTGGGTGCCATCCCCTCAAGTTGTTCGGCTGTCGTGACAGCTCCCGGGGGAATCCGATCCACCGGCCACTCCTCCAATTTCACCCGCTGCGCGCTGAGTTCCTCCGCGACCCCAATATCGGTCACCGCCACGTAAATGGGACTCGTCTTGACGGCTTCGGCATTGTCATCCGAGCCTCGCTCCACGACTTGACTGATGCCAATCGAGGCGATCAGGCCGCAGCCCAGGGCAATCAGGATCAAGATCATCGATTTTGGACGCATAGCGAGTACCTCTGGGTGGCCACGATGTCTTCACCCGGTCCTTGGATCGTCTTCGTGGATTCGTTTATCTTCTAACTCAGCCGCAGCGCTTCCGAAGACGCCACGTCAGGCTTCGTCAATTACAACGGTATCATGAACATTGGCGTTCCAACGCCAAAACTTCATCGACATTGGTAGGATTTCCTTGTGTCCTCGCCAAATGCGACAAATTCGCTCCACCTTCCAGGTGGGATCGCAACGCCGTACCAGCCGACTACCGATACCGGTAATCCGCCCGCACAGCCCGGCCGTTCCTGTCTTTCGGTTCAATCGATACAGGCACTGAACTTGGTGCAGCCGGGCCGGTTGAGTTTGCGCGATCGGCAAAGTCGACGCAGGCTTTTAAGTTGCCGCATGTCCCCTGATTTAACAGCTCCCGCTGGCCGCTAAATGAGCAGCCCTTGCCAGGCAAAGTAAGCGATGGAGCCAATGGCAATCGGAATTCCGTAGGGGAGCAGCAGCATGCGACTCTTCCGCTCCGCCGCGATTTCCGCGAGTTGATTTGGATCGCGAATCGTCATGATTTCCTGCAAGATCATGACAAATTGGTTCGCGTGCTTGCTAAGCGACCTTTGGAAGACCGTCATGGCAATGGCCAGAATCGCCCCGATGACCGCGGTGAATGCAAAAGCCCAGAACGTATGGGGACCGTGCATCCAGGCACCCACGCCGGCCATGAGTTTCACATCTCCAGCGCCCATGCCGCCAATCGCGTAGGCGGGGAGCAACAGGCCCAAGCCAATGGCGGTTCCCAGCAGGCTCGTGCCGATGCCTTCCCAGCCCATGGCGAATCCGCTGTAGACCCAACCGCTAATGATCATGGGAAACGTGATCCAGTTCGGCACCTTAAGTTGAATGCCGTCAATCACGGCCGCCACAATCAGCGTGATGGTAACGAACCACACAGGCCAGTGTTCGAATATCGTTGTAAGCATTATCTCTCATCCCCTTCATTCTTGCTTTGTTTTGTCGCCGTCAATGTCTTGACACCACAGTGTCTTAAAACCGCATCATGAATATGTAGCTTACGACTGCGGCAATTGCCGTGGAAACAAAGCAGATAAGTTCCACAGCCCCGGCCATCATTTCCGTTGGTACCGCTGGATACATTTGTGACACCTCGCAGCGTTCGGTGAACTTGAAGTCTCGATTTGCAAAATTACCCCCCGGTGCCTCGCGGCGCCGGGGGGTGTTATGTAGCACAGTAGACACAAACGTGTCGAAGCCGTGACGATGACCTAGCTGGCCGCGGACAGTTCGTTGGCAACCTTGTCGAAGGCAGCGTTGGCGTTCGTGCCGATCGTGCCGATCGTGGTCAAGCAGACGATAATAATCAGCGCGAGCATCACAGCGTACTCAACCGCCGTGGGGCCGTCTTCCGATGCCAAGAAACGTTGAACCTTCTTCGCGAAATTCTTCATGGGATTCCTCCAAAATTGTGGCCTGACAAGGCAGCACCACATTCAAATTGAAATCGTGAGACCTCGACAAATACCGGATTTACACCCGATTGGCCTGCAAGCCGACGAGGCCCCACATGACACACGTTGCGTCTTCCCATTGTCGCGCCTTGATGATCAACTTTTTCAAGCTGACCTATTCTTTCGGCAGCCAGGCTACCCCGAGGGGCCCTTGGCTTTGCGCGTCACTCCCCAAGAGAGCAACTTGCCTTTATCGAGAATGGAAAGCAGCCAGGCTTGTGACCCGCAGGTCCTCGCCTTCACTTGAAACCTAGGTCAGTTTCCCGACTAGTCAAACTTTTCGGTTCAGGAAAACTGAAATGTCTGTCCGGTGACGACAGTAAGGCGGTGCGAGCCTGTCGATCGCAGGGATTGCGACAGTCATGCGGGGGAGGGGGACGCACGGCCGAGATCGCCGCCGCGACGGTCCAGGACCTTGAAGGCTACGGAGAGAGCCGGACCCGCGACCAGCCCGCCGTCTGCCGGCTGTAGAGCACCCGATCGTGAAGTCGATTGGATCGACCTTGCCAGAACTCAATCGATTGCGGACGCACACGAACGCCGCCCCACCTTTCCGGACGAGGCGGAGATTCGCTGGGGGCCAGGCTGGCCGTCAGTGCCTCGGCGGCCGTCTCCAATTCCCTCCGCGAAGAGATCTCCTGACTCTGGCAGGAAACAATCGCGCTGATGCGGCTACCCAAGGGTCGGCTGTGGAAATAGCGATCGGAGAGTTCGGCAGCCACCGGCTCCGCGGTTCCCTGCACGCGCACCTGGCGATGAATGCGATCCCACCAGAAAACGAGCGACACGCTCGGGTTCGCCAGGATCTCACGACCCTTGTGACTGCCATAATCCGTAAAGAACACAAATCCACCGTCCGATAGCTCCTTGAGCAATACCACGCGACTGGACGGAATCCCATCCGGCGTGCAGGTGGAGAGCACCATGCCGTTCGGTTCGTAGATCTCCGCCTCTTCCGCTTCCTGAAACCAGACCCGAAATTGGTCGAGCGGGTCTTCCAACAAGTCGGCCGGGTCGATACCCCGGTTACCATAGTCGCGGCGGAGTTCCGAAAGTCGGTCGATCATCGGGCAAGACTCGCAGAAGAAGGGGCTTGAGGGGATAGGAGCCGCCGGCAGCGATGGGGAGATGGTGCGCAGGCACCGCGGACATGATCCGCCAGCCAAACTGGGCGGTGCCCGGCCCGCCAACAGTCCCCTTCCGCCGCGAAGCAACCGCAGGGGAGAGGCAGAAGCAACGCTCCGTCTGCCTGGACCGGGAAAGCCGATCCCTCCGCCAGCTGCGGAGGAGAAGTGGGCCTGAGAGGAGTCGAACCTCCACGTCCGTAAAGGACACTAGAACCTGAATCTAGCGCGTCTGCCAATTCCGCCACAAGCCCGAGCTGTTATTTTTAGTAGTTTGGGCCTCCCATGGCTAGTGGTGGTTTGGGCTGTCCTCCATATTTCCACCCTAGCCTTGAAATCGTCCGACGCCCCACTACCTGCAACGTCGACAGGTTTCTTACCTGGCGTACTCCCGCCGGGTCAAAGGCCAGCTAACGAGCCTTGAGGAAAACGAGGGCGACATCGACGTACAGCCCTATCCCTCTCGGGCTGTTGTATAATGGCGTTGTTCATTGAGAACGACGACGAACGCCACCACCAAGGAGTCAAACGATGCCCCCGCTGGTGAAAAACATACTGGCTGTCATCGCAGGTTTTGTGGTGGGGAGCGTCATCAACATGTCGATGATCACCGTCGGGCCAATGGTGATTCCGCTGCCGGAAGGTGTCGACATGTCGGATATGGACAAAATTGCCGAGAACCTTAAGCGACTCGAACCGGTCAACTTTATCGCACCTTGGCTGGCTCACGCCTTGGGCACACTTGTCGGAGCATTTGTTGCCGCGAAGGCGGCGGCTAGTCACAAGATGACGTTCGCGCTTGGCATCGGCGTGTTGTTTCTGCTAGGAGGCATCATGATGGTATTGATGGTTGGCGGGCCGGTATGGTTCGCCGCGATCGACCTGATCGGGGCCTACTTGCCTATGGCATTCCTGGGCGGAATGCTGGGTGCAGGGAAGCGGTCGCCTCGGGAATGACTCCAGACCATTTTTCCACGGGTGATTTGATCAGATGGGGAGTGTCGCGCCGAAACCAGGGGATACCGAACCGTTGCATAGAGAGGCGTGCAGCCGTGCGGATTGACGATGGAAGAACGTCGGCCGCAGCCCGGTGAAGACAGTCGTTTTGTTGCTAAGTCGTGGGTTCAACCAATCTTGAGAGAATAGAGTGCGACCCCACAAGGAAAAACATCGTACCGAACGGATTGGCTGGCTTCGCGCCGCCGTGCTAGGCGCGAATGATGGCATCGTTTCAACGGCGAGCTTGGTCGTGGGCGTGGCTGCGGCCGACGCCACGCACGCAAATATCATGGTGGCAGGTGTCGCCGGGCTGGTTGCGGGTGCAATGTCCATGGCGGCGGGCGAGTATGTCTCGGTCAGTTCCCAAGCTGACACCGAGAATGCAGACCTCGGCCGTGAGCGCCACGAAATTGCAACGGATGGTGAATCGGAGCTTGCGGAGCTCGCCGGCATCTACGTCGAACGTGGATTGGATGAATCACTTGCGCGGCAGGTGGCGGAACAGTTGACACAGCACGATGCCCTCGCCAGTCACGCGCGGGATGAACTCGGGATCTCCGAAAAAATGTCGGCACGGCCGGTTGAAGCAGCGTTTGCTTCTGCGGGAACATTCGCGATCGGGGCCGCGCTGCCCTTGCTGGCTGCGTTTCTCACGCCTGTCAGCATGATCGCAATGGTGGTCTCTGTTTTGTCACTTGGTTTTTTGGCCCTGCTCGGCGGCGTTTCCTCGTATGTCGGCGGTGCTCCCGTCGGAAAGGCCGTGGCTCGCGTGACATTCTGGGGTGCACTCGCCATGGCAGCCACAGCCGGTATTGGGAGACTATTCGGCGTTGCGGTCTAACGATCTCGTCAAGGACGGTGTCTTGCGTGGACGTCGTTGGACCGCGAGCCAAAGAAGAATGCCCGGCTCTGCGTATTTGCGCCAGGCCAGGTCAACGGCATTCTTCGTCGGCGTGCGCGTTTCTGGGGTAGGGGCGACAACGCGCACGCCGTCAGAGCCCGCTTGCTTCGGTGGGGCGATTGGCTGTCGCGTGCTCAAGCGGGCTCTTGTGGCTCGCGGTCTAACGATCTCGGCAACGGACGTGTGGGGGACATCGTTGCGCCAGGCCAGGTCAACGGCATTCTTCGTCGGCGTGCGCGTTTCTGGGGTAGGGGCGACAACGCGCACGCCGTCAGAGCCCGCTTGCTTCGGTCAGGCGATCGGCTTCGTCTGCTCAAGCGGGCTCTTGTGGCTCGCGGTCTAACGATCTGCGGCAAGACACAGTCGTTGGGTGGGCATTTGCGCCAGGCCAGGTCAACGGCATTCTTCGTCGGCGTGCGCGTTTCTGGGGTAGGGGCGACAACGCGCACGCCGTCAGAGCCCGCTTGCTTCGGTCAGGCGATTGGCTGCGTCTGCTCAAGCGGGCTCTTGTGGCTCGCGGTCTAACGAAATGGCGCCAAAACACAGACGTTGGGGGGCATTTGCGCCAGGCCAGGTCAACGGCATTCTTCGTCGGCGTGCGCGTTTGTGGGGTAGGGGCGACAACGCGCACGCCGTCAGAGCCCGCTTGCTTCGGTGAGGCGATTGGCTTCGTCTGCTCAAGCGGGCTCTTGTGGCTCGCGGTCTAACGAACTGGCGCCAAAACACAGACGTTGGGGGGGCATTTGCGCCAGGCCAGGTCAACGGCATTCTTCGTCGGCGTGCGCGTTTCTGGGGTAGGGGCGACAACGCGCGCACGCCGTCAGAGCCCGCTTGCTTCGGTCAGGCGATTGGCTTCGCCTGCTCAAGCGGGCTCTTGTGGCTCGCGGTCTAACGAAATGGCGCCAAAACACAGACCTTGGGGGGCATTTGCGCCAAGCCAGGTCAACGGCATTCTTCGTCGGCGTGCGCGTTTGTGGGGTAGGGGCGACAACGCGCACGCCGTCAGAGCCCGCTTGCTTCGGTGAGGCGATTGGCTGCGCCTGCTCAAGCGGGCTCTTGTGGCTCGCGGTCTAACGAAATGGCGCGAAGACCTGATTGCAAACCAGACACTCTATTTACTGTGGCTGGCTGTCGAGCTGGGGCATTTCGGATCACCGCTCAGGCTACCCGGGCCGCCAACATCAGTAGGGTTTTGATGTTGCCAGAAGACTTGATTGGACGCCGCCGGATGTTCAGCCCTATCCCCCTCGGGCCGATGGTGATTCCGCTGCCGGAAGGTGTCGACATGTTCGACCTGATCGGGGCCTACTTGCCTATGGCATTTCTGGGCGGAACGCTGGGTGCAGGGAAGAAGCCGCAATTTGGCGATCAAGGTTCTGGAACTCCATCCGCCGAGTCATGAGGATCGCCAGTCGATCAGAAACTTTATCGTCGCATTCGCCTTTGGATTGAAAGATCATCTTCGAGACGATGCGTGTTTGCGCGGCTTCCCGGCTTCGATAATGACACGAACAAACCGGACCCTTTGCCCGGCTACATTGCGCGACATGTTGATCACTTGTTCCATCAATGGACGACAAATGGCACCGTTTCGGATGCCCAGCTGTCGGTCCTCGATTTGATCCCTGACCTGACGCGCTTGGGATGCTTCCAAGTCCCGTTCAGCTCCCCCTCGGGGGAGCCTCGGCACCCGCAGACCGCCTCCGCCCTGCGGACGATGGAAACAGACCCAACACAGGAAACACAGAAGATCACGGAGAAGGAATGCCAAGGGGGGCACGCCCGCATTCGGTCGTCAAAAATCGAACGCGCGAGGCGACGGGAAGGTCACTCCCCGCAGTCAACCCGCACAACATGCTGCGTCTCCGCGGTCCGATGCCAGCGCCGTGATTCGATCATTCCGTCCGCTTTCCCGCAAATGAAGAACTCGATCGTTGGCCGTGCGGGACCGTGCGCGCGGATTGCCGAACTGTCTTCGATGGACGCGATGAGCCCTCGTTGCTGAGCATGTCGCGCGGCGGCCGAAGTGGCAATCATTTTAGCCAAGCCCCGAGCGAGAATTGCCGGCTGAAACGCGGTGCAATCCAGGTGTCTGTCAAAATTGGCACGGAATTCGCATTTTGATGCAGCTTGTGCCTGACGTTGCGTCGGAGCAACGAGTCTCGTTTTGGAAGGGAGAGATAGCCATGTCCGTTGTCAAAGTCGTTGAACTGGTGGGAACCTCCAGTCGGGGGTGGCAGGAAGCCACGCAAGCGGCGATTGAAGAGGCGTCGCATTCACTTCGGCACATCACAGGTGTGGATGTCATCAAGCAGACGGCTCACGTCGAAGATGGCAAGATCACCGAGTATCGGACCACGCTGAACGTCGCCTTCGTGATTGAACACCCGAGCCAACTCGTTGGTGTGGGTACTCATGCCGAATCCGTGCGGTCCTGAGCCGTGGGAATTCCCCTGCTCCGGTGAGCCCCTTGTGCTCCAACGGGCACAGCCCCGTGCCGGGGGGCTCACCGTTGCTTTGGTTCACATCGTTTCCCCCATCATGCAAGGGGCACGGCAGGGCACGTGGCGAGCCCGCTTTGGGACCTCAGCGCAACGGTTCTCGACGGACCGAGTGTTTCCGTCCGCGCGTCGGGATTACGGGCATCTGGGCGGTATCCCGGCAGTATGAGCCGGGGATCGAGTCAAGTAGCGCACGGCACAAGGTTTGCTGCCTTCTATTATTCGTCATTCAATCAAGTAACCGTTCGCCTCTGCTGCGAGGATGCTCAATTTACTTCAAACGGGACCAAGACGATGGATACCATTGGGATGACTGAATTGCGACAACTGACCGCTCATCAACCGGGTCCGTGCGTGAGCCTTTACATGCCGACTCACGTCGCTGGCGAGCAACAACAACAGGACGGGGTGCGGCTGAAAAACCTTCTCCGCGACGCAGAAGAACGGCTGTCGGACGGTTGGCTGCGACCGGTCGAAGCCCGCGAACTGCTACAGCCGCTACGCGACCTTCCCAGGGATCGGACGTTTTGGAATGCACGAGGAGACGGATTGGCTTTGTTCTTAAACAGAGACCGGCTCTTACGTTTTCGTCTTCCACAGACCTTTGACGAATGGGTCATGGTGAGCCAACGGTTTCATGTGAAGCCTCTCTTACCCTTGGTGTCACGAAACGAGCGATGCTTTCTGCTGGCGCTCAGCCAGAATCAGGTGAGACTCTATGCCGTGACATCAGCGGGCATCGAACCGGTGGAAGTGAAGGGGCTACCGATGAGTCTGGACTCTGCCTTGAATAACGATGGCGCAGATCGAGGGTCCCAGGCCCACTCGGCCGAGCGAGCCGGCGTCTTGCCGGGCAAGCAAGGCTCTGTGTTTCACGGACAGGGCGGCGTCCCCGACGCGCACAAAGACGATCTCATCCAGTTCTTTCGCCGGGTCGATGCCACGCTCCAGCCCATACTGCGGGACGAACAGACGCCGCTCGTGTTGGCCGGCGTTGCGTATTTGCTACCCATCTACCGCCAAGTCAACAGTTACGCGCATTTGGCGAAGGAGGAATTAACCGGGAACTGTGAATATCTGACGGACCGAGAATTGCACCAACGCGCATGGTCGCTGATGCAACCGGAATTCTCCCGCAGCCAGAATGATGCGGCTGCCCGCTTCCGCTCCTTGGCCGGCACGGGCAAAACATCCGATGACGTTAACTTCGTCCTCCCCGCCGCGTGTGAGGGACGAATCGAGTCTTTATTTTTGGATGTGGGAGCGCATGTGTGGGGAAAGTACCATCATGGAAGTGGCACCATGGAAGTGCATGCCGGCTGCTCACCCGGCGATGACGACCTGCTGGATGCGGCGGCCGTGGAAACGTTGGATCATGGCGGCACCATTTTTCCGGTCGCTGCCAACGATTTACCGGCACAGTCGCCCGTGGCAGCGATCTTTCGCTATTAACTGCGACGACGGGACGGCAGGAGCGGCTTCGACGGGTCTGGCGTTGGGGTAAGGGGTCGGGTGTGCGGGGGAACGTCCGGGCCTGCTGGGATCGTATCCGAGATGAGGCGCGAACCACGAACCAAACCAACGAACCAAACCCGACACTCTATTTATTGTGGCTCCTCCGTGTTCCTCCGTTCCTCGGTATTTCCTTCGTCAGTGGGGCGACGTGTGCTGGCGGGAGGGTAGGAACACAGAGGCACAGAGGAAGCAGAGAAATCCGAGAACTTACGCCGATCGGTGAGTGGGCGCACGACCAAACCCGACACTCTATTTATGGCGGCTGGTTGGCGAACTGGGGTATTTCGGATCACCGCCCAGGCGACCCAGACCGCCAACAGTGCAACACAAGTAGGGTGTCTGATTTTACCTCTCTGATTTTAGCTCGGCCTGCTTGTCGAGAGACATTCCTGCCAGCCACGTGTCGGCGTCCGCTGACTCCGTTGGCACCCCAAATCGTGCCCAGCCCACTGCCAGCGGGCGCGGACGCGATCACACGCGGAATTGTAGAATGACTCTTCCGGAGTATCTGCGACGCCAGCACGGTTTCGCCAAGGCACAGACCTTAGGGACTTGAAAAGCGCGTAGCGCCGGAGGAACGTGTCTGAAGCAAAGGAACATGGAGATGGATCAACAGTTGCAACAGGTTCAGGCGTGGCACGCCCTCGACTTGCCATCGTTGGAGAAGTCCGTGGATGCCACGCCGCACGGTCTGACTGGATCGGAAGCGGCGGAGCGTCTTGAGAAGTTCGGACCGAATGTATTGCCGCACGCTCCGCGCCCAGCCTGGTGGCAGATTGCCTTGCGCCAATTCCGCAGTCCGCTCATCTACATTCTCGGCGTCGCTGCGGTAGTTTCCGTCGCGATTGGTGAGCCGACCGACGCGGGGTTTATTGCCGCAGTCTTGGGACTTAACGCGTTGATTGGCGGTTATCAGGAATGGCGAGCTGAAAAGAGCACGCAAGCATTGCAGCAACTGCTGCAGATCCGCGCCGCCGTCACGAGAGACGGTGAAGTCTGTGACATTGATGCAGAGAAGGTAGTTCCTGGGGATGCCGTTTGGCTGGAATCCGGCAACCGGGTGCCGGCAGACGTGCGGCTTGTTTCAGCCCACGGGCTCGAAATTGACGAGTCACTCTTGACCGGCGAATCGCTGGCGGTTTCCAAGGATCCCGCGTGGACCGGCGACGCGCCGACGCCCGTTGGCGATCGGCGGAACATGACGTTCGCCGGTTCGATTGTCGTTCGTGGACGTGCCCAAGGCATGGTCGTGGCAACCGGGTCAGCCACGCATGTGGGCCAACTGGCACTAGATGTCATTGGTGCACCTGGCGGAAAGCCACCGCTACTCGAGCGGCTGGAACGCTTCACACACGTTGTGGCGGCGGCCGTTCTGGTCGCGGCATGCGCGGTCGCTGTGCTCGGCGTTGTCCTTCATAACCATAGCGTCCACGACATGTTTCTATTCGCGGTTGCCTTGGCGGTGTCGGCCATCCCTGAAGGATTGCCGGTCGCTTTGACGGTTGCCTTGGCCATTGGGACCGCTCGCATGGCTCGCCGAGGTGTGATTGTTCGCCGGCTGGCCGCCGTGGAAGGACTGGGGAGTTGCACGCTGATCGCCAGCGACAAGACGGGGACGTTGACGTGCAACGAACTGACTGTGCGTGAGATCAGGCTACCGACAGGTGAGCGATTTGACGTAAGCGGCGAAGGATTCGTCCCGGAAGGTCAAGTCACCCATGAGGGTCACGTGATCGAAACTGACCGTTATCCGGCGATGGACCGTCTCGCGGGCGTCGCCGTCTTGTGCAACGAGGCAGACCTGCATCGCCGTGACGGCGAATGGATTTGGCGAGGTGACGCCGTTGATCTCGCCTTGCTTGCCATGGCATACAAGCTTGGCTGGACGCGAGAGGCCAGCTTGTTAAAACACCCACAAGTGAACGAACTGCCATTTGAGCCCGAGCGGCAATTCGCCGCCACGTACCATCAGTCCGATGAGGCGACCGACGTGTTTGTGAAAGGCGCGCCGGAACGAGTGTTGGCGATGTGTGATGGGAAAGTTGATTCCGACCAAAAGGAAACAGCCCAAAGAGTCGATGAGATGCACAACATTGCCGAGTCGATGGGCCAGCAAGGTTACCGCGTGTTGGCATTAGCCGAAGGCACCTTGCCCGGCACGCTCGATCCAACTCAAGCTCCTCCGGACCCATCGCAACTGACCTTCTTGGGATTTGTGGGGATGATCGATCCGTTGAGGCCAGGGGTGCGCGACGCCGTGGCGGCCAGCCGTCAAGCGGGCGTGGGCGTTTGCATGATTACCGGCGATCATCCCGTGACTGCGCTCGCCATTTCTCGCGATCTAGGCCTGGCAAGTGAACCGCGTCAAGTCGTTATTGGAAGCGAACTTGCCAAGATGTCGCCAGCGGAAATGGAACAGGCGGTAAAGACAGCTCGTGTATTCGCTCGCGTTGCGCCTCATCAAAAGTTGGAGTTGGTCAATGCAGCACGTCGAGTTGGACACTTCGTCGCGGTAACCGGAGATGGTGTCAACGATGCACCAGCCCTTCGGGCTGCGAACATTGGAGTGGCGATGGGCAAGTCGGGAACGGATGTGGCTCGCGAGGCCGCCGAACTCGTCATCAGTGACGACAACTTTGCCACCATCGTGGCCGGGATAGAAGAAGGACGAGTCGCATACGACAACGTTCGCAAGGTGATCTATCTGCTGATCTCCACGGGCGCTGCCGAAGTCCTGTTGGTTGGCCTGGCTCTGGCGGCTGGCCTGCCGCTGCCGCTCCTGGCAGTGCAGCTACTTTGGTTGAACCTTGTCACAAATGGCATTCAAGACGTGGCCCTGGCGTTCGAACCGAGCGAAGGAGATGTACTCGCCCGCGCACCAAGGCCGACGACCGAACGGATCTTCAATCGCTTGATGATCGAGCGAACCCTTGTCGCCGGATTGGTGATGGGTTTCGTGGGCTTCGGTGCTTTCTGGTGGATGCTGCGCGCGGGCTGGACTGAAGCGACGGCACGAAACGCCCTGCTATTACTTATGGTCTTGTTCGAAAATGTTCACATCGGCAATTGCCGTTCCGAGACGAAATCGGCACTGCGATTGTCGCCTTTCCGCAGTCCGATTCTGCTTGGCGGTGCGCTGATTGCGATGCTGGTTCATCTCGGCACGATGTTTGTGCCGCTGGGTCAGGAGATCCTGCACGTCGAACCGGTCAGCCTGACGACTTTCGTTTGTTTATGGGCGTTGGCATTGAGTGTGTTTTTTGCGATGGAAGTGCATAAATGGACCTGGGCCATGCGCACGCAGCGCAAGACCGCGTCTTGAAGAGGGAGAACGTGGCCAGGCACTACGCCGTGGACAATGTCAACACTGGATATGACGGATAGAAATCACCCAAGACACAGACCGCGAGCCAAAGAAGAATGCCCGGCATTGCGTATTTGCGCCAGGCCAGGTCAACGGCATTCTTCGTCGGCGTGCCGTTTCTGGCTTCGCGTGCTCAAGCGGGCTCTTGTGGCTCGCGGTCTAACGATCTCGGCAAGATCGTGTCTTGCGTGGACATCGTTGGACCGCGAGCCAAAGAAGAATGCCCGGCTTTGCGTATGTGAACCAGTCCAGGTCAACGGCATTCTTCGTCGGCGTGCGCGTTTCTGGGGTAGGTGGCCGTTACCGCGACAACGCGCACGCCGTCAGAGCCCGCTTGCTTCGGTGGGGCGATTGGCTGTGCGTGCTCAAGCGGGCTCTTGTGGCTCGCGGTCTAACTACTCGTCAAGGACGGTGTCTTGCGTGGACATCTTGGACCGCGAGCCAATGAAGAATGCCCGGCTCTGCATTTGCGCCAGTCCAGGTCAACGGCATTCTTCGTCGGCGTGCGCGTTTCTGGGGTAAGTGGCCGTTACCGCGACAACGCGCACGCCGTCAGAGCCCGCTTGCTTCGGTGGGTCGATTGGCTGCGCCTGCTCAAGCGGGCTCTTGTGGCTCGCGGTCTAACGAAATGGCGCCAAAACACAAACCTTGGGGGGCATTTTCGCCAGTCCAGGTCAACGGCATTCTTCGTCGGCGTGCGCGTTTCTGGGGTAGGTGGCCGTTACCGCGACAACGCGCACGCCGTCAGAGCCCGCTTGCTTCGGTCAGGCGATTGGCTGTCGCGTGCTCAAGCGGGCTCTTGTGGCTCGCGGTCTAACGAAATGGCGCCAAAACACAAACCTTGGGGGGCATTTGCGCCAGTCCAGGTCAACGGCATTCTTCGTCGGCGTGCGCGTTTCTGGGGTAAGTGGCCGTTACCGCGACAACGCGCACGCCGTCAGAGCCCGCTTGCTTCGGTGGGGCGATTGGCTTCGCGTGCTCAAGCGGGCTCTTGTGGCTCGCGGTCTAACGAAATGGCGCCAAAACACAAACCTTGGGGGGCATTTGCGCCAGGCCAGGTCAACGGCATTCTTCGTCGGCGTGCGCGTTTCTGGGGTAAGTGGCCGTTACCGCGACAACGCGCACGCCGTCACAGCCCGCTTGCTTCGGTGGGTCGATTGGCTGTGCCTGCTCAAGCGGGCTCTTGTGGCTCGCGGTCTAACTGTGGGCCAGGTGTTTCCACCGCCCGCCGGCGGCGAGCCGCACGAGCCGTTCAGCCGTGACGCCTTATTCCGCTGGCGAGAGGCTGGTCCAATCGCGATGTGACGGTGGGTATTCGCTCTCGGACCACTTCAATCCCAGCGTTTCGGCCTGTTGCAAGGCTGCCCGCGCTTTCTGCGCGTGCTCCTGTCGCAATGTCGGGTCGATGGATGAGGCTGCGGCCAAAACGGCATGGGCCCGAGCTAAGATGATCCACTCGTCGGGATGACTCGGTTCCTCGGCCACGTCGATGGCCGCCTTGGCCGGGAGGGTGTCGCCGGACCGGGCCAAGGTTGTGGCCCGTTCCAGGCGGCGGCGATTGTGCAGACCATCTTTTTCTCGTTGCACGACTTGGTCGCGGTAAGTCAGCGCTTCGTCGAACCGTTCTTCTAACTCGAGCGCATCGGCCGTCGCCACCAAGTTGGCCATGACCTGCCTGTGAACATCCGGGCTATCCGGTATTTGGCTGCTCAGCTCATCCAGAATCGCGCGGGCCCGTGTGAGTATCTCAAGAGACTCATTCGACATTCCTTGCCGCATCAGCAGTTGGGCTTTCTGCCATAAACATTCGGCCCATTCGCTGCGACTTTGAAAGTCGCGTCGGGTGGGCAACTGCTCTTCGTGATCGGCGATTGCCAGATCCAGAAACCGTAGGGCTACCGTGTCATCACCTGTGCGGGAGTAATTGGCGCCCAGCTGCAAGCAAATCTGGTTCCGCAAGTCACGGTGCCGCCGATCCTCCGGGCTGGCCTGCAATACCGGCTCCATGATGTGCAAACTTTCCAGCAGCAGCCGTTGGGCCTCGGCGTAACGGCGCAGATGCGACTGCAGCATGCCGGCCTCCTTGCGAGTTGACGCCCGCAAAGCCTGATAGTTCATGACTTGGGGATGAATCGCTGCCAGTTGGTCAAAGGCGATGGTGGCCTCGCCCAGCAACGCAAGGCTCGTTTCAAAATCACCACTCATGGAGGAGTAGGTCGACAGGTTGGCCAGGGCCTTTCCCAGATTTAGCTGGTACGATTGGTCCTCGGGATGTTTGCTGACCAGCTCGCGATAGATGTCCGTGGCTTCGGCCAGTAGCGCCCGTGATTCCTCCAGCCTTCCCTGGAATCGCTGCATAATGGAGCGATTCCCGCGTGACTGGGCATACAGGAAACCCCAGCGCGGCTCGTCGGGAAATTTCTGAGCCAGGATTTGAAAAATTTCTTCCGATTCCTGATAGACCTGTTCGGCCCGCGGAATGTCTCCTTGCTGTTGGATCACGCTGGCCTGGTTGCTGAGGAGCAAGCCGAGTTGCTCTTCGTTCTTGGCAACCTCATATGAGGCGGCGATCAGTTGCCGATGGATATCGAGCGCCTGCTCGATGCGCGCCATGGCCCCTGCTAACTCGCCCCGATGACGGTCGAGCTGAGCGAGTTTGCGCAGCAGCATGCCTTTCTTGAGCAGTGTCGACTGCTCATGGGGGTCTTCCGCCAGGCGCTGATTGGCGAGTTTTAAGGCCTGTTTAAAGGCCGCCTGTGCCTGGGAAAGCTGTCCCAATTCTTCGTGGATCTGGCCGATGCGCGTATGCGTGCCCCTGAGATCGTCGATCAGCTGGTCGTCCTGCTGGTTTTGCCGCAAAAACTCCTGGTAGTAATCAAGGGCCGCGCCGAGCAATTCCTGACGCAACGGTTTCAGCCCCGGCGCGGTCAGTAATTGGTTTTCGCTGACGGCCACGAAATAGTTGTCGACCGCGTCTTTCGTCTCCCAATACCGCTTTTCGGCGGTGGCCAGAGCAGCCGACGTGGACCACCAACCGATCGCGGCTGTGATGAGCGTAGCAAAAACGGCCACGAGAGCCGCAGCACTCAAACCGGCCAGCTTGGGATTACGGCCGCACCACTTGGCAACACGTTGCCACCGGCCCACGGGCCGGGCCATCACCGTCTCGCCCTTCAAAAATCGCTGCAAGTCGGCTCGCAACTCGGCGGCGCTCGCATAGCGACGTTGCGGCGATTTTTCCAGGCACTTTAGACAAATCGCGTTCAGATCGCGAGGAACCTCGGGTTGAAATCGAGCCGGCTCGATCGGGTCCATGCGCGTAATCGACGAAAGTGTTTCTAATGGAGTGGCACCGACAATCGGGGGTCTTCCCGTGAGCAGGTGATAAAGCGTGGCGCCCAGCGCGTACACGTCGGTGGCGCAGCCGATCTGGTCGCGCTGGCTGGCCGCTTGCTCGGGAGCCATGTAGGCCGGCGTGCCCACGATGGCGGCAGATACGGTCTGGTCGTTGCCTGACGGACCGATGCGTGCCAGCCCAAAATCGGTCAGGCGGATGCCTTCCACGGCCGCATTGTCCGAAACGTTGTCGAGGGTATCGACCAGGATGTTGCCCGGCTTGATGTCCCGGTGCAACACGCCCCGATCGTGTGCGTGTTGGACGGCATCGGCCAAGGCCGCGATCATCTCTGCCGCAAGCCGGGGGGCGACTTTGCCTCCTCGCTGCTCCAGCCACTGGTTAAGTGGCAAGCCGTCGCAAAAGGCGGAGACGATGTAGCAGACGGGCCCGGCCGATCCTGCTTCAAAGACCGGCACGATGTGCGGATGATCAAGCGAGGCGGCGGCTTCCGCCTCGCGAAGAAATCGTCGCTTCAGGTCGGCGGTGACGAGCACCTCTGGTCGTGGCACTTTCAGCGCAACCTGACGGTTCAAATTCGGATCATGGGCCAGGAACACGACGCCATAGCCGCCCGACCCTAACTTTCTCAGCAGACGAAACCGCCCAATCTGACCGGTCCCCATCTCGAACGACTCAGCAGACACATTCGGCCTGGCCCCCGCCGCCTCGTCCGCTGGCGGGGGCGCGGGACCGGCAAAGGCCTCCGCGATCAAATCAGGCGCCGTCAGCCGCAACGCCTCGATCCAGTGCAGGTAGCGCTCGGCCGCCAAATCCTCTGGGTTTTCCGAGTCTGGAACGGACCCCGCGACCGACTGCGTACTCATGTGCTCAGCGGTTGACTGTTGCGCCAGCCGCGCATCGACTTCCAGCAGTCGACGCATGGCCACGTCGTCAGTGCTTGCGGAATCACGGCGACGCTTCATCGGAACCACCCTGCAAGAAAGCCGTCAGCCGTTGCACCGCGCGCGACCAAAGCATCCGTGCGGCGTCCGGCGTCCGGTCCATTTGACGTCCCACCTCCGCGAATGAAAGCCGCTGCCACGTACGCAGCCGGAGCACCGTCTGATATTCAGGCGGCAACGCAGCCATCGCTGCTTTCAATTTCTCAACCTCCTCTTCCGCTGACGCTGCGCGTCCCGGAGTCGCGGAGTCGAACGCGAGTCGGTCCAGCCCCCAGGTTGACTGATCCGACGGTCCGCTGATCCGGACTTCCTTGCCGATATCCCGTTTGCTGGAAGCGCGAAACGACCGGCGAACGTCCGTCACGTAATTCGCCAGAATTTGACGCACCCAGGCCAGCAATTCTTCTTCACCCGAACCACGAAAACCGGCAAAGTTCTGCTGGGCACGCAGCAACGTTTCCTGAACCACGTCGGATACGGCTACCTTCCCGCGGAGCATGTCATCCAGTTCCGTATGGGCGATTGCCAGTAAATAGCCGCGGCACTGCGCGAACAACTCACCCAGTGACTCCCGATCACCTTCGCGTGCGGATTCAATCCAACGTCCCATGTCGTTGGCGCGGACCGATTCCGTGGATTCGGACCGACGCGGTTGACGGTCTGCGGAATCGGATGCAGTCATCGCTCGTCCCCAAAGACGAAAGCCCGCGGCGAAACGAACGCCGCCGTGAGGAAAAAATCCATGATATCAACGGGCGGCGAAGAATGCCTCGCTATCAAGTTGAAAACATGTGGAAATTTGATGTTGTCTGGCGTTCGTTTTCGGTTTTCGCTTCGTCTGGGGGCTTGAGGGACAAACGAATCGATCCTGCCCAGCCGGAGTCTTACTATGCCATACAGCCCCCTACGGAGTGCATTTCTTTTCCGACCGGATCGCGGGTGTTGGTCAGCGTCGTCTCTCTGGCGATGGCTCGGCCGTCTGGCACGCGACTCGCATGATTTGCCTGGGAGCGGGCGAAAAGCGATCCTGCTTTCCATCGCTGCTCTGGTTGCCAGCCCCTTCATCGCGACTTGCTCGGCGACCGACTATACGTGGGTCGGTGGGGGCTTTACCAACAACTGGGGTGACATCTCCAACTGGATTGGTTCGATTCCGCCCGTCGCCCAATCGAGTGGAACCACCACCAACGTCTTCCTGCGAGGAGCGGGTGGCAGTTCGGATCTGGCGAACGCGGGCAATGTCGACACCGATTGGGAGCTGGATTCGCTGACATTCAGTAGTCAAGCCACGGGAAGTTGGTCATTGATCGGTGGGAAAGTCGTCCTCGGGAATGTATTTTGCTGCTCCACATTTTTTATCCGCAATAGCGATGGGAATACGCATTCGTTTGACAACGAACGTGTCGATCTGGCCGAATTCTCCGTGACGTTCGATGCGGATACCGCGGACCTCGATTTCAATACCGGCGTCCGATTCTTGCTCAATAATACGACCCTTGCGGCAACTGGGGGCAATGACATTTTTTTCGATGGTGGCATTAGTGGAGAATCGTTCGTCAATAATGCGACGCTGTCGATTTCCGAGGGGACCACGGTGCACATTGGCGGCAGTTCTTCGGTGTTGACACAGATCAATCTGAACAATGGCACACTGCAGATTGACTCGAATTCGAACCTTGGTGGCGCCGTCAACATTGCCACGTTTGCGGGTACCACGTTTAACGTGAACGGTTTCGCGGAAAATGTGGACATGATCACCGGGAGTGGAAATATCCAGCTTGGCAGCGGTTCGTTGGTTCTGGGTGATGCATCGAACTTTACCTATTCCGGTACCATCAGCGGAACGGGAAGCATCACCAAGGACCAAGCGGGCGTGATGACCTTGGGTGGCGTCAGCACCTATTCGGGCGCCACCAACATCACGGGAGGCACACTGCGGCTCGCGAATTCGACCTCCGACGGAAGTCTTTCCAGTGCGACTGATGTCTCGGTCTCATCCTCCGCTACCTTTGACTTGAATGGCGTCAGCGACACGGTCGATTCGATTTCCGGCAGCGGTACGATCGACCTGGGAGGCGGATCGCTGACGGTCGACGAGACCGCCGGGGCTCGGTCGTTCAGCGGGAACTTCGTGGGAACGGGGACGTTTCGCAAGAATGGCGGGCACTCGCTGACGCTCTCGGGCAACAACGAATTCACCAGTCTCATCATCTCGGCGGGCGAGCTGAACGTTTCGAGCAGTGCCAATCTCGGGGCCACGTCTGGATCGGTCGTGCTGGCGGGCACGCTGCATGTGACCAATTCTCTCACGAACGGACGAGATTTGCTTCTGGCCAATGGGACAGTCAACGTCGACACGGGCGATACGCTCACGCAAACGGGCGTGGTATCGAACAATACAACCACCGCCTCGCTCACCAAAACGGGTGGCGGCACGATGATCCTTGCTGCGAATAACACCTATTCGGGCGACACGATCGTCCAAGCAGGCCGACTCGAACTGGCAGCGTCCAATCGCATCGGCAACATTTCCGATCTGATTATTTCGGGAGGCACGTTCGACTTGAATGGCTTCAGTGACACGGTCGGATCGCTCAGCGGGAACAGTGGCACCGTGGATACCGGCGGCTCCGCGGGGCGGCTCATTTTGAATCAGGCGCTTTCGACGACCTACTCGGGCGTGATCGCCGGCGGCGGAGGCATTACCAAGCAGGGCAATGGCACGCTGACTCTGGCTGGTCAAAATACCTATGACGGATCGACGCTGATCCAGGACGGCACGTTGCGGCTGGTGTCGGGCGGCAGCCTCGACAGCACCACTGATGTCGCGGTGAGTGCCGGGGCGACGTGGGACCTGAACGGTGTCAGCGATCTCGTGGATTCGATATCGGGTGGGGGAAATATCCTGTTAGGAGGCGCCGGACTCAATGTCGATCAGAATGGTGGCACAACCGTGTTTTCCGGGGTAATCTCCGAGTCGGGAAGCATCTCGAAATCGGGATCGCACACGTTGGTACTTTCCGGCAACAATACATTCACCGATGGCGTGTTGATCTTTGACGGGTCGATTTCGGTCGCGAGCGACACGAATCTTGGTGCGGCGTCGGGCAGTATCACGCTGGCGGCCGCCGGAACGCTGGACACGACCGCGTCCTTCACAACGGCCCGTCCGCTGCAATTTGGCATGGCTGCCACCGGCACCTTCGACGTGGCCGCCGGCTCGACGCTTACCCACACGGGTTCGATCAGCGGCGGTAGCGATGTCACGTTTCGAAAGGCGGGGGGCGGCACCTACCAGCTCGCCGCGGCGAACGCCGGATTCGGCGGAAACATCGTCGTCGATGACGGCACGTTCGAGATCGCCAATTTCTCGGGCGACGCGTTGGGGAACGCCACCCGCATCACCGTCAACGCTGCCGGAACGCTGTTGAATAACCAAGTTGAGGGCTTTCGGCAGCCTGGCCGGCTCGGGCCAGGTCGTGACCAACAATACGCTCGAAGTCGGCTTCGACAACACATCGACGACATACTCGGGGATCGTCAGCGGCAGTGTGGGTGGTGGGTTTTTCGGCAAGGCCGGCACGGGCACGATGACGATCACGCAGCCGCTGACCTACGCCGGTGCGACACGCGTCAATGACGGGATACTCCGCTTGAGCGGCAACGGCGGTCTCCCCGACCACTCGGACGTGCTGGTCAATGCTATTTGGGATTTGAACAACCAATCGGACACGATTGATGCGCTCTCCGGTTCGGGATCGGTGCTGCTCGGCAACGGTACGCTGACCGTCGGCGCGAATCATGGCACCGGCGACTTCGCGGGAGTGATTAGTGAGGCGGGCTCGCCTTCCCAGGAGGCGCTGGTCAAGATTGGCGGTGGAACGCAGACGCTAAGCGGAAACAACACGTACACATTTGGCACCGAGATCCAGGGCGGCACGCTGCAGATCGCCAGCACGGGCAATCTCGGGCTGGGCGGGCTGAGGATCGGCAACGGGGCTCGTCTGCAAGTCACTGGCAGCACAACCAATGCCCGCACGATTGATCTGGCCAATGGAGGAGGCGTGATCGGCGTGGCTGCCGGGCAGACGCTGACTCAATCGGGAGCGATCAGCGGGATCTTTGGCGGGCTGACCAAAGCGGATACCGGTACGCTCGTGCTCACGTCCACCAATACGTACGCCGGGGAGACGAACATTGCGGGGGGCATCCTGCGTCAACAATCACCAGCAGGTCGGCTCTCCGACGTCACGGATGTCAATGTGTCTTCGGGCGCAGTCTGGGACTTGAATGCAGTCACTGACACGGTCGATTCGGTCGCTGGCGGGGGGACGATCATGCTAGGGAATGGCACGCTGACGGTCCAGGAAAATGGCGGCACCCGCGTTTTCTCGGGCGTTCTTGCCGAAACAGGCGGCCTGGTCAAACGTGGTTCCCACCAACTGGTACTCTCCGGCAACAACACCTTCTCCGGGCCGATCGCCGTCGAAGGGGGGACGCTTGCCGTGGCCAACAACGGCAACCTGGGCAATACCACGAATGACCTGACCCTGAATGGCGGTACGCTGCGGAGCACGGCGGCATTTACGCTCCATCGCGACGTCGACCTGGGGCCGAATGACGGCACTTTCGAAGTGACTGGAAGCTTCCTCAGCATGGGGAGTGGCAACATCACGGGGAGCGGACAACTGAGGAAACTCGGAGCCGGTAATCTGAGCCTGGCGGCTGGAAATTCCTACACGGGCGGAACGCTGGTTTCGGCTGGAACCGTGGAAGTTATTTCCAATAGCGGGCTGGGAGTTAATTCGGGGGATGTCACGCTGGCGACGGGCACTCTCCTGGCCACGGGCGACTTCACCAATCTGCATCGCATTGTCTTGCAATCCGCGGGAACGATCGACGTGGACGGTGCGACCCTCACGCACAACGCGTCACTCGCTGGCACCGGTGATTTGACGAAGGCGGGTGACGGTATCCTGCTGCTGACCGTGCCCGCAACCCATCGCGGCGATACACTCATTCAAGACGGAACGCTGCGATTTGGTTCGGGGGCCTTGCCCGATTCGTTCGACGTAACGGTCCAATCACCAGGTGTCTGGGATCTGAATGGGGTCAGCGACACGATTGATGGGCTGTTTGGCAATGGGACCGTCGTCCTGGCGGGCGGCGACTTGACGCTTGGTGGAGCGGGTGGCGACGGCAACTACAGTGGCCGGCTGTTTGGTGCGGGTCGCCTGGTAAAGATCGGTGGCGGAGTTCAACAGCTATCCGGTGCGAATTTCTCCCAATCCAGCACCGACATCAATGGCGGCACGTTGCGGTTGAGTTCCAATCAACCCTTGGGCATCGCCGGAGGTCTGTTGGGTTTCGATGGCGGGACGCTTAACAGCTACGGCTAACTTCACGATCCCGCGTAATGTCCAGCTTCATACAGGCGGTGGCACATTCGACGTCGACGCCGCCACCACGCTGACCGTCGCCAACCCGGTGACGGGAGTCGGCGGGTTGACGAAGGCCGGCCTGGGCACGCTCATCCTGCAAGGCAATAACAACTTCGGTGGGCCGATGAGCATCGTGTCGGGTCAATTACAGCTCGACACAAATATGACATTCGGGGGCCTGTCCGGAGATGGTGACATTGAACTGGGTCTGACGGAACTGACCGTCTATAGCCTGGGCGACGACGTTTTCGGAGGCGTCATTAGCGGAATCGGCGGCAAGCTGACCAAGGACGGGCCGGGCACACTGACGCTGACCGGTATCAATACCTACACGGGCGGTACGTGCATTCTGGAGGGGGTGCTGCGGATCAGCCAGACGGAAAATCTGGGAGCGGTAGGGAGTCTCGTAACATTTGATGGAGGCACGCTGAACACGACGGCCAGCTTAAACATGATTCGCGGCATCGCCCTGAATGCGGGGAACGGCACAATCGATGTGGACGCCGCCACTCAGCTCGGAGCGTCCGGCAATATCACGGGCATTGGGGCACTCTCCAAGACCGGCGATGGTGTGCTTTCCCTGGTTGGCGGCTTCAGCAGTTACGAAGCGGGAACGAACATTCTCGGCGGTGAAGTCGAAATCAACAGCAACATCAATCTAGGCAATACGATTGGCCAGTTGACACTCGATCATGGTTCGTTGCACACCTCCGCCAACGTCAGTATGGCACGGCTCACGACCGTGGGAGCGGGCGGCGGGGCGTTTCGCACGGACGCTGCCACGACGCTCACGCATAGCGGGCCGATTGTTGGAAGTCCTGGAGCCGCGGGCGTCGCGAAGCGGGGCAGCGGCGACCTGCGCTGGCAGGGAGCCAACACGTTTTCCGGCGATATCTTTCTGGAAGAGGGGCGGCTGCAAGTCGACGCAAGTGGCCAATTGGGAAATAACGCCAATGTCTTACGGATGCGTGGTGGTACCCTTCACGCCTTGGCCACGATGGAAAACGCGCGCCAAATTCAACTGGAAACGGGAGTCGGCCTGAATACGATTGAAGTCACGGGCGGCTCAACGCTCATTCAATCGGGAGCCATCACGAATGGGCCCATGGGGCCGCCACTCACGCTGGCCAAATCCGGTGCGGGGGAACTCCTGCTGACGGCGGCCAACAGCTATTCGAGTCCCACTCAGATCCAGCAAGGCAGCCTGCGCCTGGAGGGCGCTGGCCAACTGCCCGATGTGACCGATGTCACGGTTGCCACCGGCGCGGTGTTCGACCTGAATAACGTTAGTGATGCCATTGACGCTTTGTCCGGGAGCGGGGATGTCATGTTGGGCACTGCGGCTCTAACGATCGGAGCCAACGATGGTAGCGGCTCTTTTGACGGTGTCATCTCCGGGCCAGGATCGCTGGTCAAAATCGGTGCGGGAAAACAGACGCTTTCCACACGCATTGGCGCGATGGATCAACCAATACCGAGCACGTACAGCGGTGGCACGCAGATTCAGGGCGGCATTTTGAATATCGAAGCGGATGGAAACTTGGGTGACCCGACCGGACCGTTGGGCTTCGACGATGGCGAGCTGGAAATTGAAGAACGCGGGGACGGTGGTGCGCTGAACACCACGCGTGTCGTGACATTAGGCCCCGGTGGCGGCACGATTGACACCATTGGCGATGCAGCGGCCAGCCTGAATGGATTGATTACCGGTCCTGGCTCGCTCACGAAAAAGGGCTTGGGCGTTATGACCCTCAACGTGGCCAATGACTTCGGAGGCGACACGATCATTGATGGTGGTTTGATTCGTCTGCAGAATGCGGGTCAGCTACCCGACACGTCGCGTGTGGAAGTCAACGTGTCCAGCACGATGGCCGCGCAGCAAGGCTTTCATCTGAATGGCATCCATGACACGATTAACGGACTGGACGGCAATGGCGAGGTCGATCTCGGTACGGCGACTCTCACGATTGGATTTGCGGATGGCGATGGACGTTTGGCGGCAAGATTCAAGGGACGGGGAGTGTGGCCAAGGCCGGGGCGGGCACCCAAGTGCTTTCTGGCAACAACCTGTATGCGGGTGGAACCCATTTCCTGGGTGGCGTCTTGCAGGTTCCACTGGATAGCGCGCTGGGCGACACGGTGGCGGGCCTGACGTTTGACGGCGGAACCCTACGTACGACCGGTTCGTTCACGATGGCCCGACCGACCAGCCTGTCCGCCGGCAACGGTACGATTGATACCGCCGCCGGAACCTCGCTGACGCACAACGGCGTCATTAACGGTGTGGGCAGTTTGTCCAAGGCAGGGGATGGCACGTTGGTTTTGGGTGCGAGTAACACCTACACCGGTGCCACGATGGTCAATGGCGGGATATTGCAACTGGCGAATGTTGAACGGCTGGACAATGTGACCGACGTCACGGTAGCCGCGGGCGCCACCTTGGATTTGAACAACTTCAACGAAACGATCGATGGGCTATCAGGCTCGGGCTCGGTGACGTTGGGTTCGGCGTCCTTGGTGCTCGGCATCAACAACGGTTCGGGCAACTTCAGCGGCGTGATCAGTGGCGGCGGAGACGTGCTCAAGGAAGGAAGCGGTGTCCAAACGCTGAGCGGTCAAAACTCCTACGCCGGTGCGACGTTTGTCGATCGTGGCGAGTTGGTCCTGAACGGTGGGGGACGCATTGATCAATCCACCACGGTCGTTGGATTCAATATTGGCTCCAACGGCGTGGCGACCGTCGAGGGCGCGGCTACGACTTGGGACTTGAGTGGCAACCTGCTGATTGGTCTCGACGGCATGGCCAGGGTGAACATTCGCGACGCAGCCGTGATGACCGTGGAGGGGGATGTCCGCATCGGAAGCAATAATCAGGGTTCTGCCAGTGCGGGAACGTTGAGCCTGGATGGTGGAACGCTCGACAATTCCGTGGGAAATGGCGTCGACGTTATCAACGGAACGTTGCAAGGGCAGGGAACCATCCTGGGCAATGTCGACAATTTTGGCAGACTGGCACCCGGCAACTCGGCCGGCATTCTGGACGTGACCGGCAACGTTGTGCAGTCGGGTCCCGCCACATTGGCCATCGAAATCGGCGGCCGGGACAATTCGGACCCACTGCATCCACAATACGATCTGCTGGACGTGACGGGCAATCTGGCGCTCGATGGACAGCTCGAACTCTCCCTGCTGGCTGGCTTTACGCCGCTGCCAGGCGATACGTTCACGGTTGGCGAGGCGACGCTGCTGGTCGGCAGTTTCACGAATGTTGCCAATGGCAGTCGTCTCAATCTATCCAGCGGAGGGACGGGATCCTTCCAGGTGCATTATGGCCCTGGTAGCCCCTTTGGTGCCAATCAACTGGTGCTCAGTGATTTTCAGGGCACAGGATCACTGCTGGGCGACTTCGACGGCAACGGACTGTATGAATGTGAGGACATCGACCAACTGGTG
The DNA here is from genome assembly GCA_963700865.1 of uncultured Planctomycetaceae bacterium. Lineage (GTDB taxonomy): Bacteria > Planctomycetota > Planctomycetia > Pirellulales > Pirellulaceae > CAVOGJ01. Next base: position 234,691 of record CAVOZC010000007.1, read on the forward strand.
GTGGCGATTGCCGCTGGTTCCCATCCGATCGCGTTTGACTTGACGGGTGACGGCCAGGTGGACCTGGCCGACCAAGACGCGTGGCTGGCACAAGCAGGCTCGGTCAACAATCCGTCGGGCGGTGCCTACCTGCTAGGAGATGCCAACCTGGATGGCGTCGTCGACGTATCGGACTTCAACATTTGGAACAGCACGAAGTTTTCGAATGTTGCTGGTTGGTGCAGCGGCGACTTCAATGCGGATGGATTTAGCGACGTATCGGACTTTAACATCTGGAATGGCAACAAGTTCCAAGCATCGAGCCGCCCGTCCGCCGTGCCGGAACCGGCGTCGACCGCGATGGCGCTGCTGATGGTCGCCAGTTTGCTTGTCCGACGGCGACGGGGGTGGTTGATTTAGTTGCCGCCACGGTGACTCGCCCGCATTTCTCACCAGCTCATGAAATCCAAGCCGCTCATGGCTGCGGAGATACTTTTCGATGCGGGCGTGCGGTGTGTCACGGCTGAACGTCCTAACGGCGTTGGGCCTGCAACGAAGCACCCACCTCGTTTAACCGTTAGCCGCAGGCGTACGTATTTGTTGGCGCTGCGAGTGCTTCCCGCCGTTGCGAGTGCTTCCGCCGTTGCGAGTGCTTCCGCCGTTGCGAGTGCTTCCGCCGTTGCGAGTGCGTCCGCGTACGCCTGCGGCTAACGGTTCAACGAGCTTTTCGGTGCGGCACGGCTGGCCGTATCTCCGGCCGCCACCGACGTCGCCTGCATCGGGTCGCCCACCCCGCCCACCCCAAGGCTCCGTCGAGCCGCAACTTGATCCGATCTGGATGTTGATCGCCGGCGTCCCGCCAAATCGAAAGTCGCGTGAGAAAGGCGGGCTAGGTGGCGTGCTCGACAGGTAAACCGTAGAATCCCGCGCCACACTGGTCCCAGGTGTCGGGCAGGCGGTCGTCCCAGGCGGTTGCAAAGGTTCGGGCCGGGGAAACCCAGGTGGAACTCGTCATCGTCTCCGCCACCCGACGGGTGGTAAGCGAATAAAAGTAGGCAGTCGCGCGACGCAGCAGATGCCCCTGTTTATTTTATTCGGCAGAGAGTGGCCATGTCGAGACAAACCATTTCCATAAATACGCCACACGACCATCCACCACTTCGATTCGCCTCGGCCGCGTATGGCAGTTTCCCGGTATTCGAAATCGCGTGGGCATCGCACGCCCGGGCTGATTCGATTAACATCAACCATCCCGTCGGGCAGTCGTGCGGACCCGAGATGACGGCCCTTTTCAGCAAGTCCACTGCTCGAAACCGGCCCGCTTTCCTCACTTGGCTAAGCCGTCCGGCAGGTCCCTCGGCCCGCCCTGGATTTCCATCATGCCACGCCCTCTGTGCACAATCTATCCGGTCCGCTGGCTTGACTCGGCGGCGACACCGCCGCCTGATCGCGGCGTTTCATTAGGGCAACTGCCCAGGGGGTTTTCAATGTTCACGATGTTCGCTGGTCCGGCCAGACGATGCCGGAAGATGACGGTCGTCTCCCGCAGGGTAAATTTCATGATCGCCGCTCGGTTCGCCCCGGCCGACGCTGGTCAGAAGTGGAGCAGCCGAATTCGCCTGGGCATCGCACGTGACGGCTGATTTGATTAACATTAGCGGTCGCCCCTCCCTGGGCAGTTGTGCGGATATGACAAGGAAGGCTTTCTTGACGCAGGGCCGCTGCTTGAACTCGGCCAGATTCCCTCATTTGGCGAGCCGTCCGACGGATCACGCCGTCGCCGCGGATCCCTACCATGCCACGCCCCCTGCCCAACATCTGTCCGGTTCGCTGGCCCGAGTCGGCCGCAACACCGCCGGCTGACACCGAACGGGCCCTCGATCAGGCGGCACGAGTGCTCCATGCTGGGGGGCTGGTCGCGATTCCGACGGAGACAGTCTACGGGCTGGCGGCGATTGCTACCGATCCGATCGCGGTGAAAAAGATTTTCGAAGTCAAGGGGCGTCCGCAAAGCAATCCACTCATCGTCCACGTTGCCGACACGGAAATGGCCCGAGCGCTGGCCTCCGATTGGCCCGACGCGGCTGAGTCGATCGCCACCGCCCTGTGGCCAGGGCCGGTGACCATCGTCGTATCCCGCAGCCCGCGGATTCCCAACGAGGTGACGGCGGGAGGCGATACGGTGGGCCTGCGCTGTCCCGCTGATCGTCTGACGCGGCGGTTGATCAAGAAAGTCGGCCAGCCGCTGGCGGCTCCCAGTGCCAACCGGTCGCTGGCGGTATCGCCCACGACCGCGGCCCATGTGTGGGAAGGTCTCGGCAACCAGGTCGATCTGATTCTTGACGGCGGCCCTTGTCAGCGAGGCATCGAGTCGACCGTCGTCGATTGCACGGTCGAGCCCGTACAGATCTTGCGGCCGGGGCCAATCGATGGCGCACAGTTGGAGGAAGTGCTTGGTCGACCGGTGGCACGTACGTCACAAGCCCCCTCCGCTGTGGCAGCGCGTTCGCCGGGACAACTTGCCCGCCACTATGCACCTCAGACGCCACTGGAACTCTCGCTTCGATCGTCGGAAAGAGTTGAACAACTACTGCGAGACGGCAAGCGGGTGGGCTGGCTCAGGCTGGCCGCTACGCCGGCGATACGACGGCCGGCCAGCGCAGGGGAACTTGTTGAAGTGCCGATGCCGACGGCTGCGGAAGCCTATGCCGCGCGGCTGTATGCAACGCTGCATGAGTTAGACAAACAATCATTGGCGCTGATCATCGTTGACATGCCGCCAGAAACCGTCGAGTGGCAAGCCGTTCGCGACCGTCTCTCGCGGGCCGCTGCGACGGCAGCGGCCCCTCAATAGCTGTTGGGATCCAACTGGACCTTGCCGCGAAAGATCCAGTAAACCACCACCGTGTAGCTCAAGACAAATGGAATGCCCACGATGGCGATAATCAACATGGTCGTCAGCGTCTGTTGGCTACTGCGGGCGTTGTTGAGCGTCACCGTGTAATCGGGATCGAGCGTTGACAGCACGAAATTCGGGTAGACCGCGACGCTGAAGAGCGAGGCCAGCGCGAGAATCACCATGGATGACGTAAAGAACGCATATCCTGGTCGGCCCAGGTACATGGCTCGCGGAATATTCAGCACCGCCAGCGCATTCAAGGCCGGTACCACCCATAGCCACGGGTGAGCTTTCAGATTCGCGGTGGCGTGAGGCACGTGCCACCAGGTCGCCATGGTCACCAGGACGTACAGGCTGGCAAATGCGAAGAACAAGGGGGTGATGCTTTTCCGCACACGAGCCTGGAGCTCATCTTCTGTTTTGAGATAAAGATAAATGGCGCCGTGCAACGCAAAGAGCGCGATCGACGAGGCTCCCCACGAGCAACGGGTACCAGTAAAACTGATCCCGCAATGTGCCTTCGTACTTGTAGAAGGGTCCCAATTTTAATCCAGCCATGATGTTGCCGGCCGCGATCCCCAGGATGGCCGCCGCACTGAGAGACGACAGAAAGAACCCCATGTCCCACAAGCGTCGCCAGGCTGCGGAATGCACCTTCGAGCGAAATTCCAGACTGACGGCCCGCCCGATGAGACACGTGAGCAGCAGAAAGAGTCCTTCGTACAGGCTGCTTAGCGTCGTTGCGTAGGCCACGGGAAAGGCCGCGAAGAGAGCGCCACCGAAGGTGACGAGCCACACTTCGTTGCCGTCCCACAGCGGCCCGATCGAATTCATCACCAGCCGCCGCTCACGATCGTCGCGAGCGATAAAGGGATGCAGAATGCCTACGCCAAGGTCGAAACCGTCGAGGATCGTGTATCCGCTTAACAGGACGCCCAGCAGCACGTACCAGATGAAAGTTAATGCATCGTAACTCATCGCGCATCATCCTCCATCATCGGACCGCCATAGGATGACCCGCCTCGCCCGATCGCCTGGGAGAGTGAGCCTTTCTCTCGTTTGCGCTTGTAATCCGCCAGTTGGTCGGGCGATTCAGGCCCGTGTTGAATCTTGTAATTCAGGACAAAGATCCAGAGGGCAAACAGCAGGCCGTAAATGAGACCAAAGAGGACGATGGAGCTGAGTACCTGCTCCGCCGTTACCGACTCGCTCAAGCCGTCCTCAGTGCGTAGCCCCATCATCGGAACGCCCGCTTGGACCGATGGATGGACGATCCACGGTTGTCGTCCCACCTCCGCCGTAATCCAGCCCGCCTGATTGGCGGTCATTGCGGCCAGCGGCATCAAGACCAACGCCCACAGCAGCCGACGTTGTTTCTCAAGGCGCTGGCGGTACCAGGACCAGCAAGCGAGTGCCGCAATCCCAATCATCAGGCTTCCCAGCCCGACCATCAGATGGAAGGTTTGGAAAGGCAGCCAGATCGGCGGCCTGTTTTCAGGCGGAATTTGATCCAGTCCTGGTACCGGCCGGAACGGATCGTTGTAAACCATCAAGCTGAGGAGATAGGGGATGCGGAGGCCATAGCGTACGGTTTTTTGTTGTGCATCCGGCCAGCCGAACACGTATAACCCGGTCGGCCCCTTGCCCGACTCAAAGAGGGCTTCCATCGCCGCCAGTTTGGCGGGCTGGGTCACCACCAGTTTCTTCGCCGAAGCGTGGCCCGTGATGGCCGAAAGCAACGTGAAGAGCAGGGCAGTGGGTAGCGCGATGGAGAGGCAACGCTTTGCGACTTCCTGGTGTCGGTACTTTAACAAGTAGTAAGCGCTGACCGATGCCACGAAAAAAGCGCCTAGGACAAAGGCCCCCATGAGCGTGTGCGACAAACGATCCACCGACGAGGGATTGAAAACCATTGCCCAGAAATCGGTGACTTCCGCCCGTGGCATGAGCGTGCCCTGCACGTCGTGCCACACGATGTGATATCCGGCGGGCGTCTGCTGCCAACTGTTGGCCACCACAATCCAGACCGCACTGAACACCGATCCCAAAAAGACCATGGCCGTGCTCAGCAGGTGCATGCGAGAACTGACTCGGTCCCAACCAAACACGAGTACCGCCAGGAAGCCACTTTCCAGGAAAAAAGCGAAGATGCCCTCGGCCGCCAGGGCGGATCCAAAGACATCACCCACGAAACGGGAATAGGCGGCCCAGTTCGTGCCGAATTCAAACTCCATCACAATTCCCGTGGCAACGCCCAGGGCGAAGTTCACGGCGAATACGCGCGTCCAGAAGCGGGCGGCCGCCTCCCAAGCCAAATGGCCCGTGCGGACGAAAGCAAGTTCGCATAGAAACAGCTGCAGCCCCAAGCCGATCGAAAGAGGCGGGAAGAGGTAGTGGAACATGATGGTTCCCGCAAACTGAAGCCTGCTCAGGATTTCAACGTCCATGCGCGATCATTGCCTTGCGTTGGTGGAGGGGTGGAAGATCTCGACGGTCGAGAGCGGCGGCTGGGCGCGTCACTTCTCGTCCAACCGGCGCGGATTCGCCGCAGGCTTCTTCCATGGTTGTAACGAGTGGACCCGCGATTCGCACCTGTAGCGCTCATCGGCCCCGGCGATTTCTGGCGCAGATGTCGAAAATGACGGCCGGATCACTCGTGCCGAATACTCAGCCTGACGTCATTGGCTGACGGTGAGCCTGGAAAACGCTTGCGTCCACAAGAAATCGATGCCGCATCAAGCGGACCCTCGACATATGCTTTCAGAGTGACCAAGTTCCGTCCTGGACAGCGGGCAATCCATGACTCTATTTCAGCGGAACAAGCCGTCTCCGGCCGCGCGCGGCCAGGCGTGAGCAGGAGTTCTCGGTCACGTGTCTGGAACGCCGCCTGCTGCTGGCGGCGGACACGATCTTTGCGATTACCGATTCCGGTGAGTTGCCCCTTGTCGTGGGGGATGCATTCACCTCTTCCGACCATGTGTGCCACGGGGAGAGTGACCATGCTCCGGTCATGACAGCGATGCGGACAGTCTGGTCGTCGAGCCCTTTTGGGAGGAACCGCTCGCTCCCGCGGAAACCCCCGGCGACAGTGTTCTGTGGGAAAGTTATGACCTCACACAAACTTTCCAACTCCACAGTCTCGCCGGCGCGGATCACACCATCTACCTCGATTTTGACGGTCACGTGACGAGCGGCACGATCTGGAACTCGAGTTTCAATTCCGGCGCCCCCATCACGACGCCCGCCTACAACTTCTCCGGCGACTCAAATTCTTTCACCGATAGCGAGTTGGCCCGAATTCAACGCATCTGGGCGCGAGTCGCAGAAGACTTTGCGCCCTTCAACGTGAATGTCACCACCTCAGACCCGGGTACCGACGCATTACGCAATTCTGGCAGCGACGATTCGCAATGGGGTGTTCGCGTGGTCGTTGGCGCTAATACGTTTTACAGCAGCGCGGGTGGAGTCGCCTACGTGGGCTCATTTGACTGGAGTACAGATACTCCCGTCTTCGTGTTCAACACGGGTGAGCGAGGGGTGGCGGAGGCGGTATCGCATGAAGTGGGACACGCACTCGGACTTTCTCACGACGGCCAAGGTTCGACGGCCTATTACGCAGGACATGGCAGCGGCCCCACATCCTGGGGGCCGATCATGGGCGCCTCGTATTCGCCCACATTGACCCAATGGAGTCGAGGAGAGTACACGGGCGCCAATCAGCATCAAGATGACCTGCAGATCATCGTGAGCGGGAACGGGTTTGGCTATCGTGCCGACGATCACGGCGACCTGGCGTCGATTGCCACCAGCCTGCTGAGGATCGGAGATACGAATCTGACCACCACCTATGGGATTGTGGAACGCAATACCGACGTGGACTATTTCTCATTCTTTGCTGGTGTTGGGGCCGCCACGATCCACGTCGATGCGCTGGCGTTCGGTGCCAATCTTGACATTTTGGCCGAGTTGTATGATCCCTTCGGAGCGCGGATCGCAGTGAGTAATCCGACCGGCGGCGTGAACGCTTCGTTTGCGCTCGATTTGCCTTACGCAGGCGAATATCACTTGTCGGTAACGGGAACGGGACTAGGTGATCCATTGGATGTCGGTTACAGCGACTACGGTAGCTTGGGAAACTTTCGCATTTCCGGTGCGGTGACACCGCTCGATTATCCGGTCGGAATTCAAATACGCGCCGCAGGCAACACGCACCAGGAGACCATGCTGCTGCAGATCGACGGTCTGACGGTTGCCACCTTCGATGAGATCGGAGGCGATGCCAACGCGGGCGTGTTTGCGACCTACACCTACGACGTGGCTGGGATTAACCCCGATCAGGTGCGCTTGGTCTTCGCCAACGATATCAGTCACTCCGCGGGTGAAGTGGACAGTGCGCTGCGCATTGACAGCATCACGATCGACGGCGTGACATACGAAACCGAATCGGTTGATGTCCTGTCGACGGGCACGTGGACCGCGGATGACGGATTCCGGCCAGGTTTCGGGCGCGGCGAGTTCCTGCATACGAACGGCTATTTTCAATTCGACGCGGGCAATGCTCATCAGCAGTCGGACTCGTTAGCAGGCATCCGAATGCGAAAGCGAAGCGTCGTCATCTCCCGGGATGATTCCTCACAGCCCCTGATCATTAACCTGGCGGATGGTCGCATCAGCACGCAGGACGGCTACCTGGAGATTCCGGAGTCAGTGCGGCGGATCACGGCCACGGGTAAAGGTGATCGGGATGCCATGATCGTTGTCGGTGCGGATTCTGATGACTCGGCGCTGGTGAAGAGTCGCCGCTTGCGGCTGAACAACGACACGCTGGCGCTCACGGCACGGCGGTTCGAATCCGTGCACTTGTACGCTGCCGGGGGAAACGATGTGGCAACGGTGCAGGGGAATCGTGGTACGGAGGAGGTATTTGCCGCTCACACGCAGAGTGCCGTGTTCTACGGCACCGGCTTCTCCTTTACCCTTTTTGAATTCGAAGACCTGCAAACCATCCATGTCTAACCCGGGCGAACCGGCCCCGTCAGGGGCCCGGGTGTGTGGCCAAGTACCACGCAGCGATGGCATCCTCGGGTTTGGATTCTTGCTCGTCCAGCACGTATCGCCTCATTCGTGCTGCTGGCTCAGCGGACGGTCCGATCCTCGTTCCAGCGGACGATCCGCATTACCGTGAGTGTGGCGCTGCCGTCCGTCATCATGGGGCAACTCCCGAACAATTGGGATCACCCCGACCCGATTGCCATGCCCGGGCCCCTGACGGGCCCGGTTCGCCCACGTATCATGCGCGGGGTGAGTGACACGATCGCTTCGGGACCACCGATGGCTCAGCGAGTGCCGCCGATCGGTGCGTCGGGCCCCGGCATCGGTCCCCGCAAGGGCCCCGGCAACTGGCTGCGTTCGACACGGGTGGGGCTGGTGACTTGGAATGTCTTGAGAAAGCTGCCCATGAAGTAGCTGGGATAACCTTCGTCCGGGACAATCTCGCAATCCTGGTCGCGGTCCGCCAGCCAGCCGATGCCGGCGTCCGGCGCCTCGGCCCAGATGCGGATGCGATCCGCCGCAACCCGCTCGCCATGGAAACTCAAATAGGCCTCCTCCCCCGGATCAAACAGGTATTCGGCCCAACCTCCGCCATCGGGAGCTGTCGGTGACCACTTCCACGTGTCGTCCTCGGTCCAGGCATGGAATTTCAGATAGACGTGGATTGGCTCGTCGCACAAATTCTTGACTTTCACGTAGCGGCGATAAAACGTATCCAGTTGCTGCCTGGCATACTCCAAATCGACTTGTTCCATGCGCTAGCGTCATTGAGGGCTGCTTGCAAGTCATCTTGTTCGAAATAGGCGGAGGCTCGATTGAAATAGTACGCGGCGTTTTGGCTGTCTAGTTCGATGGCACGATCGTAATCGGAGATGGCTTTGTCAATCCGCCCCTGCTCGGCATAGGCCACGCCGCGGCTGTTGTAGTATTCGGCCTTCTCTTCTTGCTTGATTGCCCGGCTGTAATCGGCGATCGCTCGTGCAAACTCGTCTTGAGCGGCGTATACATCGCCGCGGTCGCGATAGAGCCCGGCGTTGTGGGGTTGCCAGCGAATCGCTTGCGTAAAGTCCTCGATGGCCTTCCGTGGCTGATCGTTACTGGCATAGGCGGCGGCGCGACCTTCAAAATAATTGGCGTCGCGAGCGTTCAAACGAATGGCCTCGTTGAATTCGGCAATGGCGGTGGGGAGGTCGTCTAACTCCATCAAGGCCCAGCCGAGATTCCCGTGGGCATCTGCCAGCTCGGGATTCTGTTTGAGGGCCGCCGTGAAATCGTCCACCGCCTTATTGAACCGCTCCTGATAAAAATAATGCACACCGCGGTCGTTCAGGGCCTCGGCCGACGAGGCGCTCATCCATTGCCGAGCTTTCTCGGTAAAATCGCGGACGTCACTGACATCGATGAACCAACTCATCAAACGACCTTCGTTGCTGAGTCCCTGATTGACCGCGACCAATTCGCCACGATCGCTGACCACCGGACCACCGCTATCGCCGGGATTTGTGGGGGATTGGGTCTCCACGCGTCGAAACTCACGCATCGTTCCCCCGCGGTACCAGGCACGAGCCGGATAGACCTGGCGCACCGTTCCCGACGTGTAAACCCAATTCGCATCGCTCACCCCTGGATTGCCAAGCGAGTGAACTCGATCGCCCGGCAATGGGCTTTCGGCCGCCATCGGCAGTGCCCTGGTGCCTGCGGGCAACGACGGGAGTCGCAGCATGGAAAGATCGCGCAGCCGATCGGTGTCGACGATCTCGGCCGAGAACTTTGTGCTTGCCAGGCGATAGTAGTTCGGATCGGTGATCAACTCGCCATCACGGTACTCCGGGAAAAAGACCGTAATCGTCTCATCAGGCAACACGCGATCTTCGCTGTCGGCGACGACGTGATAGTTGGTCACCAGCAACATTTCTCGATCGTCGACGACCCAACCCGTGCCCGCTTTAAGGCGGTCGCCATCGCGCGCCGTGACCAAGGCCGCGGCCTTGAGCATCTGCTGATAGAGCCGACGGCCGCTGTCGCTCCCGCTGGCTGGCTCGGATTGCTCAAAGGCTTGCCCTGCAGCTGACTCCACGGGCAACTTGTCCCTCACCGCCGAAGGGCTGGACTGCGGCGGTTCCGCGAACGACACCAAGCCGACGGTGACGGCGACGAGACCTGCCGTGGCGGCCGCCAAAAATGTGCGTCGCATAGGAATGATCTCCCTTTGCAGTGGCGCCGACACCCGCCAGCACACTTGCCGATGAGCGTCGCTCAGCGTGGGAGCGGCCGGCGATCAGCGCTCGTGGTGGAAACTACTGCAAATACCGCGCCTGGAGATGGTCCACTCCCCAAGGGCATCCGTATCCGAGTTCGGTGGCTGTTGACTGGCCGACGTGGGCGGCGAATGGCCCAAATCGCCCAGGGGCGTGCGGATTCGAGAGAGTAAGGAGAGGATTGGGAACACTCCAAACCAATCGCAGCACCCGGGCCCCTGACGGGCCAGGTTCGCCCACGTATCATACGCGGGGAGGGTGACGTGCTGCGGGTCCAGTGGTGGCTGATGTTTCCGAGCCACGGCAGGCATGATTGCGTGCCCCACGGGATCCGCGATCAGGCAACGCACGTCTGTTGGCATTGCCCTTTTCTGAGTAGGATGACGAAGATGGGAGGACATCCTCATCCGCATGACAACCCGACGGCCGACTCCCGCTCCTGGCAGCGTCTGCCCAACCTGATCACGTGCCTGCGCATCATGGGTTCGCCCGCTCTGATTGTGCTGGCATGGCTGGGGCAACCGTTCTGGTTGGGAGTCCTGACGTTCTTGCTTGTGTTGACGGAATGGCTGGACGGCTTCCTGGCCCGTCGGCTGGCCGCCGAGTCACCACTCGGCGCCCGGTTGGACACGGTGGCCGATGCCCTTTTCTACTCGTCGCTGCTGCTGGCCGTCGCTGCGATGCGGCCGAATGTGATGGCCCGTGAAGCCGCGTGGATCGCGGCCGCGATCGCCAGTTATCTCTGCAGTTGGCTGGCAAGCTGGATCAAGTTCCGTCGCTTGCCCAGCTACCATACGTGGGCCGCCAAGGCCGCCTGGGTCGTGGTGGGGCTGGGCATCGTGAATCTGCTGGCCGGCTGGGCCGCATGGCCCTTTCGCGTCGCCATGCTGTGCGTCGTCATCGCGAATCTGGAAGCCGTGGCCATCACCACGGTCATTTCGGAGAGCCGTGTGGACGTGCCATTTTTTTGGCATGCGCGACGCTAGGCAAATCAACGGTGCGATGGACACCATTCAGCTTCAGATCGGATCACGCCGCCCCCCGGATATGGAAAGGGAACAGCTCGATGGTTTTCGCGGGAATTGAACTCGAGAGCGCGGGTCGAAGCGGCAGAGGCTGATTTGCTCGCTGCGATCGTAAGAGAATCCATGGATCGTGGCGACGGGGGTGCCGAAGATGCTCCCCACACTCCTTTCGTGATGCCGTTCGCTGGTGGCGTGGCGGCCTACCTCGAGCCGGGCTCTCCGATGAACAAGGTATCCGGGGTCGGTTTTGCTGATGCTGCCACCGCTGCGGAGATTGCCGCGCTGGCTGAGATCGAGGCAGCGTTCTTACACGCGAGAATGCCCGGTGCAGATTGAACTCTCGTCGTTGGCCGATCCGTCCTTCGGGCCGCTGCTCACGCGTCGCGGCTATGTCCTGCAGGGCTTTGAGGACGTCCTGGGAATCGAGGTGCAGGGATTCGATCGGGACGCCGCCGCGGCCCAGCTGGCTGCCGCTTGCCAAACTTCCAACCTCTGCATCGGGCTCAGTGGTGATGACTCCATCTCGGCCTGGGTAGAGCTTACCGTCGATGGGTTCGCAGTACCCGACGGGCAAGGAGTCGCCTCGTCGGAATCGTTTCCGCGAGAGCTGTTACAGCGGGTCATGAACAAGTTCGTCAGAACCTCGGGCTTTCTCCGCTATATCGTTATGCGGGCTGGTGTACCGGCCGGCGCAGGCTGCTGGCGTTTGGGGCCCGGTGGGATCGGCCAAATGTGTGGGGCCGCAACCCTTCCGCTCATCGACGGCGGGGTATCCAGTCGCTGCTGCTACAGAGGCGGCTGATCGATGCTCAGGAGCGGGGCGCCGAATTCCTTACGATGACCACACAGCCGGGATCGAAGAGTCAACAGAATGCCTTGCGAGCCGGTTTTTCCCGGCTCTTCACGCGAGCCGTGCTCGTCAAGGCGCCGGTCTGAGTCTGACACAATCCACCCGTGGGGCTGTGTCTGGGCCGTAAAGAATTTCACCGGTCGTTTGAGGTTGGGGACTGTGGCAGGATGCCCCGGCCACGGAGTTCGTAGCCGCAGTCGCCAGACTTTGGACGTTCAATGGGGCGCGGTGAGTTGTCGATTGGGGACTGTGGCAGGATGCCCCAGCCACGAAGTTCGTAGCCGCAGTCGCCAGACGTTGGACGTTCGATGGGACGCGGTGAGTTGTCAGTTAGGGACTGTGGCAGGATGCCCCAGCCACGAAGTTCGTAGCCGCAGTCGCCAGACGTTGGACGTTTTTTTCCGGACGAATCCCATCACTCAGCCCGATTTGGAAACGGAAACATCAAACGGCCACGATATACTAACCCCTGGATCTCCCCGCCTCCGACCAGGGTCGCGGATCGACTCGGTACACTTTGTGCAGCAGGTCAAATAACGCGGGGTGTTGCTGCTGCAGGGCGACGGGCTGTTCGAAATAACATTCGCTCGCCACCGCAAAAAACTCGGCAGCGTTCGTACGCGCCGTATTGGTCGATCAGGGTCCAGCTACCGAGGCGAGCTTGCCGCACCAATTGGTCGAATTGGCGCCCTTCGCCACGACGCGCCACTGCTGCAAGTCCCGCGCATCCGCCAGCGGTGGCGTGCCTTCCATGGCTCCATCCAGTCCGTCAATATGGTGCGCGAATTCGTGGATGACCACATTCCGACCGTGGTTGCGGCGGGCATCCTGGACGTCGGCCCAGGAGAGCACGATCGTCCCCCCACGATAGGCCTCGCCGCTGTGGTGCACGTTCTCCGTGACCAGCATGCCATCGTGGACTTTGCGGGCGAACGAATCGGGAAACACGACCACCGTCCGTACGCCGTCGAAGTAGTAATCACCGGCACCGAGCAGCATCAACGCTGCGTTGCCGGCGATGGTCACCCGCACCTCGTCCGTGATCGCCAGTCCATCACATCCTTCCCAGTAAGTCTCGGCGATAAAGATGCGGACGCAGTCGCAAAGTCGGGATTTTTCCGTTGCGGACAGCCGATGCCACTGATGGATGCCCCGTTCGAGGTAGCCCAACCAGGCGGCCGAGACCGGTTGACTTAACCACTGTCGACGACGGTACTTTTTTAGCCAGCCAAACATGAGGATCGCGGCTCGATGAAGGGGAGCCGGCCCGTACAGCGGTGGCTCGGCGTGGGCCATGATGACGGACGATGCGTGTCATTGGCAACCCGGCGATACCTGGAACGGCGACCGTCGGGCGCGGCAGGCGAAAAGCCATCCCAGGAGGGCCAGACAATGCATGGCAGCTGATGGCTCCGGCAGGTTCACCACATACGCTTCTAGAAAAAGAGACGCCTGCTGCAGGCGCTCCTCTGGCGTTTCGCCAGCGGGAGCCAAGGTGACGTAAATGGGATCGCTGCGCATGACCGAACTGGGAGTGCCGTCGACTTCCAGGGCGGCCATCTCGAATGTGAGCAGATAGAGAACCTGTGAAGGAAGCGAATTGATCTGATAGACCAGGTCGACATCGGTGGCTCCCGACTCGGGCAAGGACTCGGCGAGCACGAGGGGGTGCCGATTTGCACCGAGTTCGTATCGCTGAACGGTCCAAAAATCGTAATCAACTCATCATCGTCCAATGGCTCAAAGATCGGTGTGTCTGTGGGTCTGGTTCAACGGTGGATTTACCCATTTCCGCGTACCCGTCCATTCCAGTTCCAGGCGTTTACCCACGAGCGGCAGGGTCGAACGCCGGAATATCATAGCCCGGCAGGTTCGCGATGGCGGCGTTGGCGGCTTCGATATTGCGAAAATGGTCGTGGAGTGAATTCAGATAGGGCCGAAATGCTGGATCGCACATCATCCGGTCCTGTATTGATGCCTTGGGCTTGTAGCTTCTGGTTGACGACCTCGACCGTAAAACGACGGCCAGCGTGTCCGTTCGCCTGCGGTACCACGCTGAGCACCACGAGGACGAGACTGCACGCGGTTCTCATTCGGAAGGTTGCAATCGAGGAAGCGTTCATGCACTTAGAATCAACGTGCCTTTAGCGATATTTGATAACCACCTGGAGATAACCCGTTCGGCAACGCGAGAAACGTCAACAACGATCGTATCCCATCCGACCGTATGCATCAATGATTGTTATTTCAGCAGTCGCAAGGCCGCCAGTGCCGCGGTGGGGCCGCACTTTGGAGCCCCGGCCCGCGCCTGTTGGAAGACGTGGATCACGCCGGGAAAGCATCGCCATGGGCAAACCACAAGTCCCCTTCCAGTACCGAATCGACAAGGAGAGCAATCGGGTGGCTGTTTTCCACGAGCTGGTGCGCATCGTCCGCTACGTCAAGCGGCACATGCTGAAGTCGGCGATCAGAGGGTCTCTCGTCGGGCAGCCGCAGAAATGGACCGCCGCGGAACTTGTTGTTATTCCAGAGATTAAAGTCAGCGACGTCGGTAATGCTGTCTCCGTTGAAGTCCCCAGACGACCAGAACGTGCCCCCGGTGAATCGATGCTCGTTCCAGCGATTAAAGTCCGATACGTCAACCACGCCGTCCAGATTTGCGTCTCCGTTGCGGGCCGTCTGGACCGGTACTACATCGGCTCCTGACGGCACGAACGTGCCGAAGAACATGCCTCCGCCAGAAAGCACGTCTCGCGCCTCGGCATAGCCGACGCCAAATTCGGCCGGATTTTCTGCCGCCAGGGAACTTGTGATCCCCGGCGCCGTCCAAGGCGTCGGAAGTTGATTGCGGGCGTTGCGAACCCGATCGGCGACATAGTCAAGCGGCGATCCGCCCGTGGCGGAATAGTCGATGAGGAGGGCCCCGCTGTTCAGGTCCAGCCTGGCGAGCGGTGACAGAACGAGGAACGAGGTCTCAAGCAGAGTCGACGACCCGGGTTCCAGGATCAGTCGGCTGTCGCCCCCGACGAACACTTGCGAAAACGTCTGCGATTGAGCGATGCGGACTTCCGCCGAACCGTTGGGCACGCCCACGTACAGTTGGTCGAGCCCCCCTTCGGCGTCGAGCATTACGGGCGCCCCGCGAAGTGCTCAGCACGGAAATCACGTCTTCGCCACCGCCGGTGTTCAGCCGTATCGGCGTGCCGGGCGAGGTGTCGTGGACGGTCACCGCCGCGCCGCCGCCGCCGCTGTTTAGCGTCACCTGTTCCAGACGATCGTAGACGACCACATTTCCGAACGAATCCGCGACTTGAGACGACGTGATGTCGTAGCTCAAAGACCCGCCATACAATTCATCGTGAATGACGAGCTGATCATAGCCTGCGTCTCCGTCGATTTGCAAGTTATGAGACAGAGTGAACACCTGACTTACCGCGTCGATCTCGACCAGATCATTGCCCACTCCGAGGTACAACGACAACGGCGCTCCTGTGTCTGCGACGTTGACCGTATCGTCGCCCTGCGACGTGTACGAGCAAGGGTGACGGATTCGACGAGTTGATGGTGTATTTCCGTATTGAACCCATCGACGATCATGCCAAAGTCGAGATCGTACGTGTTATTGCTGAAATACTGGTCGTCGTAGATCAGCAGTTCGTCCGTGCCTCCTTCCCCGTAGACCCATAAGGGAGCCGCCAAATAAAGGTTGTGAGACAATGCTGCGACTTGGATACGATCGTCGCCATTCCCTGTGAACAGGGAAACGGGAGTGCCAGCGGCGGTTGACTCGACGTCAAGCCGATTCAGACCATCTCCCGTGTACAGGCTGACGCCCTCCATGCCGTAATAATCAACGGCGTTGCCGAAGGAATCGGCCAATTGATGCCAGTTCACCGAATATTCAGCGAATCCCGAATACTGATTGTCATAAACGGTCAACACATCGGTACCGGATTGTCCGTCGATGGTTACCGTCGGGGTGATCGACCACACGTGGTCGGTCGCATTGACCTGGATCACGTCATTGCCGTCACCGGCGTCAATCTGAATACTGGACACATCGGCGACGTTGAAGCGACTGACAAAGGCGGGCAGGTCGCCGGCTCCGGAATGGCTCCTGTGCCGGGAACGTCATTCCCCAGATCAACGGTGACGGTGATGATCGGGCCCGCTTGATCGAGGGTGATCAGATCGTTGCTGGAACCATTTCCGCCCGTACCCATAATCTTCCTGTGGTTTCGTTGAGCATTGCATGGTAGGTGCCGAATGTTTGAGGCAATTCACGGTGTAGCCGTAGGCATCCTTGAGCATCAGGGCGACCGTATCGGGAATCAGTCTCCGCGTCTTCGTGTACGGCGTGAACCAGTTCATCATGTCTTCGACACCAAGATAGTTCGTCCCCCCGTAATGAACGTTGCTTCCCGCCGCAGCCGAGTGGATCGCGGAACCTCCATCAATTCCCCCGTTGATGCTAGTGACGAGATGCTGAATGCTGGGGCCATTGAAGACATGGTCGAAACCATCGCCGCCTCCCGCATGGTCGGCGATGCCCG
>CAVOZC010000008.1:0-46834 GCA_963700865.1 uncultured Planctomycetaceae bacterium
GCCCTCAAGGTCACGATTTACCCGACGACGATCATTATTCACCCCAACGGTCGCATCATGGATTACGTGCGGGGCTATATCAGCCCGGAGGAACTCCGCTCACGCATGGACCTGGCGATGCGAGATCTGGCGGTGGAAGAAGAGAAAACAGCCACGGTTGCCCAGCAATCGATAGCAAGCCCCACGCCCGGCCCGATCCCCGGCCTCCATTCCTTTCGGTGTGAGTTGCGAGCGGTCGCGAACGAGATGTCGCGACCGCTCGTTTTTCGTTGGTAGCGTCCCCTCCCCATGGCGTCGCCCTCCCGACGGAAAACGCTGGGGGGTTCGGGGGGCCGTGCGACGTGGCGATGCGGAAAACGCTCGGGGGGTTCGGGGGGCCGTGCGACGTGGCGATGCGGAAAACGCTCGGGGGGTTCGGGGGGCCGAGCGACGTGGCGATGCGGAAAACGCTGGGGGGTTGGGGGGCCGAGCGACGTGGCGATGCGGAAAACGCTGGGGGGTTCGGGGGGCCGAGCGACGTGGCGATGCGGAAAACGGTTGTCGCCCCCCGCTGCGTAGCGTCAAGCGTTTTTCTTCGGGCGCCCGACCTGCGTCTCCACATCCTGACTTACCATCACTCCCCGCAGCCGAGGACGGCTACGCTACAATAGCAGTCGCAACCATCGGGCGGCGCGAACCCATCATGAGAAGGAATGGGCATGTCGAAGCAACCGGGCCTATCGCCTCAGCAACGGCAACGCATCGTGCAGGGCCTCGAGGTCTCTGTCTTCGTGGCCGGTGCCCTCTTATTCCAGACGTACCATCCCCTCTGGATGTGGCCCCTTGGGATTCGAACGCTGGTTACGGTCGGCGTCTTCCTGGGCGCTTTTTTGCTGTACGTGGCAATCTGCGGGCAGAGTTTCCGCCGCGGCTCTCTTCCAGCGAACGGGCTGCCGGAGCATTTGACTGTGGTCCCAGACAAGCCTTCACCCGGGGCATCCCTTCATGAACAACCCGGCTCGTACCAGGTGCCTCGCCGCTTCAGCTTGCTAAGCATCTGCGGCATCACGATGGCCTACGCGTTACTCGTCGCCGCCCTGCGGTCCCTCCACGCGCCGCCCATGATCTCCGGTTGTGTCCTGGCTTTTTTCGCCTTTGTTGCCCTCTCGCAAATCATACTCCATCGGGTTCCTCGAGCCGCCTCGGCACTGGTCGGTCTGGTACTGGCTCTCCTGGCCATCTCGTTTTCCAAGACGGCCGTGGCGTTCGTCGAGGCGTTTTCGCCGATTGTACCCCTGTCCGATCCGTGGCGAATTGTCGTAGCCGCCGGCCTTGGGGCCGTGTTTGGCTATTTCGCCGGTGTCTTCTCGGCCGCCCTCTTTTTGATCGCCGACTCGTTTCGACGCTGGTTTCGGGGAACCGCCTGGGCCGAATCGACGAACGAAGAGGGCTGACCCCCTCGTACTTGGCTCGCCTTCCCCCACTGCGGGCCGCCAACCTCGAGGCTCTGCCGGGCAGAGTGGCGGCTTACTTTCGCCGGCGTCCGCAAGCGCGCTATAATCGGGGGTTCGTGGTTGGAACCGAAATCCCCTTCACCAACGGGTGCTGCCATGCGTTTTCCGCTCAATCGTCGCCAATTCATCCATTCATCTTCCGCGGCCGGCATCGCATTGGCAATGTCCGCCGCCGGAGTGCGAGGAGAAGAGATGCCCAACCCGCCGTTTCAAATTTCACTGGCCGAATGGTCGCTCCATCGTACCCTGCGGTCGGGGAAATTGGACAATCTTGATTTTGCCAAGACCGCCAAGCATGACTTTGGCATCGAAGCCATCGAATATGTCAATCAGTTTTTTGCCGATAAAGCCGAGGACGCGGGCTATGTGAAGGAGCTGAAGACACGCGCCGCCGATCATGGAGTCCGCTCCTTGCTGATCATGGTGGACGGCGAGGGAGCCCTTGGCGACGCGGACGAGTCACAACGCACCAAGGCTGTCGAGAATCACTACCGTTGGGTGACTGCCGCCAAGTCGTTAGGCTGCCATTCGATTCGCGTGAATGCCCAGTCGCAGGGCACTTATGATGAGCAGTTGCAGCGAGCCGCCGATGGTCTGCGGCGACTCGCCGAGTTCGCGGCTCAGCACGAGATGAACGTTCTGGTGGAGAACCACGGCGGACTCTCCTCGAACGGGGGCTGGCTGTCCGCCGTGATGAAGCGGGTCGACCTTCCCAATTGCGGAACGCTGCCCGACTTCGGCAACTTCCGCGTCAGTGACAGCGAAATGTATGATCGCTACCAGGGGGTCGAGGAATTGATGCCGTTCGCCAAAGCCGTGAGTGCC
The DNA here is from genome assembly GCA_963700865.1 of uncultured Planctomycetaceae bacterium. Taxonomy (GTDB): domain Bacteria; phylum Planctomycetota; class Planctomycetia; order Pirellulales; family Pirellulaceae; genus CAVOGJ01. The sequence goes on from CAVOZC010000008.1 coordinate 2,319, forward strand.
AAGAGCCACGACTTTGACGGCGCCGGCAATGAGATTCACACCGATTACAACAAGATGCTGTCCATCGTCCTGCAGGCTGGCTATCACGGTTTTGTCGGCATCGAATACGAGGGGGACAAATTGAGTGAGTCGGACGGCGTGATGGCCACCAAACGCCTGCTCGAACGGGTCCGTGCCGAACACACCGCTTGACGGACGGGTCGCCGATCTCACCAGATTGGAGAGTAGCCAATCTCGCCAGGGATGGGAGGGTAGCCGAAGTCGCCCGACTTTGGATGTTTTATTTCGGACAAATCCAATCACTGGCCCCATTCGGCAACTCGAGAATCAAAGGGTCACCAACCGCTAGATTGCCGGCAACTCCTCGGGTTGTGGATCGTTCTCCTGCATTCCGCGGTGGCCGAATCCCCACGAGCAGCGGCAGCGCCAACAGCGACACGCCGCACATGGCGAGCAAGCCGGTGGGATACCCGTGTGCCGCGACGATCTGGCCAATCGCAAGACTCGACCAGGCCTCGCAGCCGTTGGTCGCCCCCATCGAAGCGTTAAACTGCGTCGCGGCGATCGCGGGCTGCGTGATATCCATGAACATGGCGTACGAAGCCGAGGTAAACAGGCCGATCCCCAGTGCCGTGGCGGCCAGCAGCACGGGCAACCAGCGGCCGGGCGAGCCTTCGGTCGCTGCATCGATGGCCGCCGCCGTGCCGATCGTGGCGACGATGTAGAGAAGCGACAGCACGACAAATCGCCGTCGCCCCACCCGATCCGCCAGCCAGCCGCCAACGAGCGCTCCCGCGACCATCGGCACGATCATGGGGCCAGAAGCGAAGAGCCCCACATCCGACTTGGCGAATCCTCGATCGATGAGCAGTGGTCCGATGATGACCTCCAGCGATTTGAACGAGGCCCCGCCGAGCAGAGCGAAGAGCAACCCCAACCAGAAATTCGTCTGCCGTAAGGCATGCTGGAAGGCCAAAAGTATGTGGGGAACGTGAACCTCCAGCGTGGCGTCCTCGTCATTCGCCAGCGGCAGGTGGGCCATCCCCACCAGGATCAGCGACAACGAGGTAACCAGTACCAACAAGCCGACCACGAGCGCGTCACCCAACCAATAAGCCAGGACGAGGGCGCCACCTCCCAGTGAGGCTCGCCCCAGCAGCATGCCCGTCTGCATCCAGCCGTTGTATTGCCCCCGCTCGTCGGGTCGTGTCACGGAGATGCACAGGGCATCGATAGCCACATCCTGGGTGGCAGCCGCCACGGCATGCAATAAGAGCAAGCCGACGACCGCCTCGAAATCCGCACGCAAGTCAAGCCAGGCCAGCGGCAACAGGGTACACCCCATCACCAGTTGCGCGGACATGATCCAGTGCCGCAATGTCCAACGAGATGTCCGCAGGATATCAACCAGGGGAGCCCAAACGAACTTGAAGGTCCATGGAATCACGACCAGCGCCGTGAGCCACGTGATCTGATCGATGGCGATGCCGGCGGCCCGCATCCGCGTGGGGAGTGCCAACCAGATGAAGCCAATGGGGGCCCCTTCGCTAAAGTAGAGGCAGGCGAAGAGAAACTTGCGGCGAAGGGGAGTCGCCATCAAGTCCATGATCGCGGCCAGTGGTATCGCGAGTGGACGGACATGCCCATTGCCCTCTGCCTTGGCGGCTTGATAATGCGGACGGCCGAGCGATCCATTGTTCGGAAAACCGCCCATGCGACAACCGGGGGAGAATCAGCGTGGAACCGCTCGATCTGAAGGAGTTTGCGTGGGACATTTGTGTCCGACGCATGACCATGGAAGACTTCGATGCCCTGGTCGCGATGCAGACCAGATGCTTTCCCGGCATGAAGCCGTGGACGCGATCACAGATTGAGAGTCAGCTTGAGCACTTTCCAGAAGGCCAGCTGTGCGTCGAAATCGACGGCCAACTGGCCGCTTCCTCCAGCAGCTTGATCCTCGACTACGACCCCGCGTTGGAATGGCACAACTGGGCAGCCATCTCCGATCATGGCTTCATCCGCAATCATCAATCCCAAGGGCGATACGCTCTACGGGATCGAGATCATGGTTGATCCGGAGTATCGGGGGATGAAATTATCTCGCCGCCTGTATGACGCCCGCAAGGAATTGTGTCGCGAGCGGAATTTGATGCGGATCATTATCGCGGGGCGGATTCCAGGTTACGGGAAACACGCGGATACGATGACGGCTCGCGAGTATGTGGAGAGCGTATCGGAAAAGGCGTTCTCCGATCCGGTGTTGACCGCACAGCTTTCCAATGGTTTTGCCTTGCAGGGACTGATTCCCGATTACCTGCCGTCGGATCACGATTCGCGCGGCTACGCGACATTCCTGGAATGGCGCAATCTGGATTACCAGCGGGGCGCCCGCCGTCGTTACCACCATTATGTCGAGCCGATTCGATTGTGCGTCGTGCAGTACCAGATGCGATCCATTCGGGGCTTTGACGAGTTCGCCCAGCAGTGTAACTTTTTCCTGGATGTGGCCTCGGATTACAAATGTGATTTTGTGCTCTTCCCGGAACTGTTTACGACGCAGTTGTTGTCATGTGTCGAGGCCACGCGACCCGGCCTGGCGGCACGCCAACTGGCGGAATTCACGCCGGAGTATCTCGAGTTCTTCACGGAGGCGGCGATCAAGTTTGACGTCAATGTGATTGGCGGTTCACATTTTGTGCTGGAGAACGAAACACTCTACAACATTGCGTACTTGTTCGGACGGAACGGCACCATTGGCAAGCAGTACAAGATTCACATCACGCCCAGTGAACGGAAGTGGTGGGGGGTCATCCTGGCTCGCGGGTCGAGGTATTCGAGACCGATTGCGGACCGGTGGCCATACAGATTTGCTATGACATCGAGTTCCCCGAATTGACGCGGATTGCGACCGAGAAGGGGGCGAACCTGATCTTTGTGCCGTTTAATACGGATACGCGTCACGGCTATACGCGGGTGCGAAATTGTGCCATGGCGCGCTGCGTCGAAAATCACGTGTACGTGGCGATTTCCGGCTGTACGGGCAACCTGCCGTTCGTGGAGAACGCCGACATTCACTACGCCCAATCCGGCGTCTACACCCCGGCGGACGCCGAGTTCGCGCGCGATTCGGTCGCTGCGGAGTGCAATCCGAATGTGGAAACGGTGATTATCCATGATGTGGACCTGGAGTTGCTGCGGCGACATCGCGAGGCGGGCAGCGTGCAGAACTGGAATGATCGGCGACGGGACCTGTATCGGGTGGTCTATCAGGAGGAAGGCAAGACGTGGGAGGTGTGAACCCCCACGCATGCCGCAAGAAGTCTCCGGCAGATGGGCGGCCCGTGTCTGGCCCGTTCACGCCGGCATCCAAAACGGGAACCGCTTGCCGGCACCGCGTGTTTTGTTTCACGTACGACGGGCAGATACGGCGAAACACTTTCCTTTACTAATTGTTCTGTCGCTAGGCAACGCAAACACTTAGTTCAAGAAACGACTTTGACCGCTCACTGTTTTCATTGCCGTTTGCTCGCGGGGTCCGGAACATGGATACGGATTCTTCGCAAACGTGCAAGTTGGATACCTGAGGCCACGCGTGCGATGCACTAGTTCACCGTTTGTCCTTAATGCTGGCTGAGTTGTCCCCTGCTACCTATCCCATGATTGACAAGTAATTGCATACGGCGCGACAGAACACTCGCATGAAGTGGAGCGGTAAGCGGCGAGCTGATTTGCTTGCAAGTTGACTCGCCGCCCGCTGACGACGAACTGACCCTCCTGTGACTACCTGACATGACCAAAACGGATCGTTCTATCACTCGGAGAGATGCCCTAGCAAGGGCGGCGATCTGCATGACCGCCTTGCCAACTCTGGGATGCACACGCGACGAAAACAGTGCGACAGCCAAGGGGGAGCATGCACCTGACGCTACTACGACCAAGATCAGAAGCGACACAAGACAGGGAGTAACCATGCAAGTTCATTACCTCGAAGTTGTAACGAAGGATGTAGATGCCGCATGCGAGCTCTACTCAGCAATACACGGTGTGACGTTCGGTGATGCCGACCAGGGTTTGGGTGGCGCTCGAACCGCCCAGATGACAGAAGGTGGAATGATGGGAATTCGTGCCCCCATGCATGATGGCGAAAAATCGGTCACGAGAGCGTATATGCTCGTCAAAGATATCGAGGCGGCAGTCGGTGCTGCAGCGAAGTCGGGGGCCGAGATTGCCGTTCCGCCCATGAAGATTCCCGGCCATGGTACATGTGCCATCTATATTCAGGGCGGAATTGAAGCAGGGCTTTGGCAACTCTGAACCCTCAACGCAAGATCACAGTATGGTCTGGGATCGCTGGTATTGGGCGCTGCCGTTCTCGCCTGTGGGTCGCGGTGCGCTGATTGACATATGGTGGTACAGGTTGCATAGACAGTGCCAATGCCCGTCTGGAGCTTGTACGTGTCTCTGCAGGCATCACAATCATGGTCAGTCGAAATCAACCGTTTCGAGAACTGCCCCAGTCGGCGGGTAACGATGAAGTGCGGCGGAGCCGGAAATGCCGGGCTGGCTCGCTGGCGCTCGGCACGTTTTCTCCCGGCCCGGTGATTTCGCACGTTACGCGTCGAGAAGGGAAAGCGAGATGCAAAAAAACTACTGGCGTTAGCCGCAGTTGTTGCTCTGATTGGCTTCGGTCCAGCCCATTCGTGCTTATACGGTCAGGTTGAGCGTAAGGAGTTGACCAACGGGCTTTCGGAACAGCAGCTTCGCAGTCAAGTCATCGGTTGGTATGACGCAGGACGAAAGGCACTTTACCGTCTTGCCGAAGAAGGAAACACTTGTTGCTGTGTTCGATTGGGGCAACGGTGTGCCAACGAGCGTAGGCGAGATATCTGTCAACGACGAAGGCGGACTGGTATTTTCGCAACCCGTTGGAACTGAGGCACTCGCAATTGAGAGCAAAAACGGGGAGATTGTCGCAATGTCCATTGTGGATATCAGGTTCGAAAAATACGGCGGTCTGACCACGGTGACAGGACGATATGCCAGCAAGAAAAAACAAGTCATGGACGTTACCTGCCGGGATGATGAGCTCTACTGTTCCATTGACTGGGGCAACAACGCGCCATTAACAAACGGGTGGCTTCGCGCAGCCCCGAGTGGCCAAACAACTTTGCGGGGCTTCCAATGGGAGGAGCCCGTGACGCTGACGTTCAAGGACGGATCCCTAAGTGAAATCACCATCGTTGGCGCAGTTTTTCACCGTACGAAAGAGCATCCTACGGCGCGTGACGCAGGACAAAAGAATGAACCGGACCCGAAATAGGGCGGCTGACTTGCCTCGTTCGACTAGGTGTTTTCTCGGCCCGGTTATCCATGGACGTTCTGCAGTTCATTCATGATGCCAGGTTGTCGCGTAGCACATGAAACGAATTCAGTTCAGCATTCGAGCCCTTGCGCTTTTTACAGCCGTCATCGCAATTGCGGGCGTAGTTTCGCCACACCTTGGGGCTTTGTCCCTCATTGCTCCAGAAGCGTACGTTTGGCTACGTTTCTGGCAGGATTCGTCCTAATGACACTGGGTTCATTTGACAGGACTTTCAGTGGCCGTCGCAGGACCGATGCACTCGTTTGGTTTGGGGGCCATATGATGGCAGCGTCGCCGCTTGTAGCGGGTTGGCTATACTTCTTGCGATCTTTCCTGTCATACATTTATTGAATTCGTTCCGCAACGACCATGGCGAAGAAGCTTGAATAGCAGCCCAGCATCGGTTCTTGGGGCCGCTGCCGTCATCCAGTGTCAGTGAACAATCCACCGCACGCACATGATGTTTGAAAGCCTCCACGGCACACCCCCGGGACGATCCCGATCTGTTGCGGTTGTGGCAATTTCAGCAGTCGGAAAGGGTCCGGGCTTGAACGATTCCCATCGGAGTACTGCTTTGAGAGCGAAATAGTTTCAGTTCGATTCAGGTTGGCGCGACGCCACAGGAATTCCTGCTATACGAATGGGGCATCTCGGACGATGACGTCCCGGAATAAAGCGGTGAACGGCGCCGCCGTCCTGGCGGTTTTTGGAGTTATGACCTTCGCGGCGTCCCGCTTATCGCCGCCGCGTCGCGATGACTACTCAGCGACTCGGTACTGCTGCAAGAAATCCCATATTTCATCCACCGTTCTGCAGCGTCCCATTTCAAACTGATCACTGTGCGTATTCATGTCGACAGTCATTGTCCGCCAGCCGTGATTTCCTGAAAACGTACACGCTTCCGCCGCCCTTCACCGATTGCCAACCAACGGAGGGTATTAGCACCTCACGCCCACCGAAAGCCGTCCGCCTTACATGAGGCTCGTTCGCCCGCTGCTCGACACTCCAACTGCTCGGCCATTCGCGAACGATCAAGAATCGCACTCGATCATGAAACCAACTGTAACCTTCGGACACTTGTATCGTACCCGCATCGCTGGGTAACCCCTCTGAACTGACCCCCGTACTCAAGAACATGACCGACCACATAGTGGCACCGATCGCCCCGAGCACGCTGAGTGATTTCCAATGCTTTTTCACTGCTATCCTCGCGCAACGTTTCCTTGCCACCCATTCCACAGAATCGTATAACAAACAGGCGGTGTGCTCCATCGCGGTTGATGGAGGGCGACGCGCCAAGACCGCGGACAGCCACGACGTGCGCTTAGCACGCCATGGTGATTGTCGACACCGACGCCACAATGGCTCAGCCAGGTGACGCCCACCGTTTTCTGGCTTTCCACTCCCGATCTTTTGAATCCACGACTTTTTGACGCTGCCGCGGCCAAGAGGTTGGGCGGACTGCATCGACTTTCTCAAGGACGCTCTTCTCATCGCGCGACGTTGGGTCCGCGTAACGACCGTCGATCATTACCGCGCAGGCCTTTGTGCAGCGCTGACTCCATCGATCAAGGTCAACGGGCGGTGGTGAATCACTGCCTGCTCTCCGCGGTTCGCCTATCCTCATGAACCCAAAAAAGCAGACAGTCCCACCCTAAAAAGCAGACCTAAAAAGCAGACCTAAAAAGCAGACAGTCTATTCTTTCGAGTCGGATAAAAAGCAGACAGTCTATTCTTTCGGGTCGGATTAAAAGCGGACAGCCCGGATAAAAAGCAGACAGTCTATCCTTTCGGGTCTATTCTTTTGGGCAGCCCGGGTTCCTTGGTGAAACCGATTCGCGGCAGGTCCGGTGCCTTGAGGCCGCCGTCAGGGACCCCCACAAAAAAGCAGACAGTCTATTCTTTTGGGCAGCCCGGGTTCCTTGGTGAAACCGATTCGCGGCAGGTCCGGTGCCTTGAGGCCGCCGTCAGGGAAGCTCGTCCGACGCGATGCATCAACGTAGCTGTGAGGCTGCGGTGCGTGCGGTTGACAACCGGCCCGCCGAAGAATATATACACGTGTACATGCATGTTCATGTGTTTATACTGCGTCGGCAACCCACCCTGCCCGCGGCCTCGCTTTCCCAAGGAGGTGAAGCATGCCTTCCCGCCCACGTCGTGATACCGTCCGCCCCGAAGTGGTCGGCGTCTACCATTGCTGGTCCCGCTGCGTCCGTCGAGCCTTGCTCTGCGGTCAGGACCCGGTCACCGGCCAGGACTACCAGTACCGGCGGCAGTGGATCTATCAGCTGCAGCAACTGCTGGCCGGACTGTTCGGGATCGAGATCGGATTCCGTGCGGAAATGAGCAACCACATCCACCTGGTCCTCCGTAACCGGCCGGATGTCGTCAAGACCTGGTCCGACCGGGAGGTCGTGACCAAATGGCTCACGGCTACGAAGCTGGCCAAGAGCCGCGATGGTGTGCCCCAACCGCCTCCGGCGGCGCGGGTTACGCTGGAACTGCTGATGCCGGGGCGGGTCAAGACCCTGCGGCGGCGGTTGTCCGATCCGTCCTGGTTTATGGGCATCCTCTGCGAGCATGTGGCGCGGCGCAGCAATCGCGAGGACGGTTCCAAGGGTACCTTCTGGGAAGATCGGTATCAGTGCCGAAATTTGGTCGACGAGGCGGCCATTCTCGTCTGTGGCATTTATGTTGATCTCAACCAGATCCGCGCGGGCGAGGCGTCGACGCCCGAGTCGTCCCGGCACACGTCGGCCTACGATCGCATTCGGGCCCGCCAGCAGCAACAGTCGGCGGTCCTCCGTCCCGTACCGCCGGGTAAAGCTCCCGATGGCTGGATGTGTGAGCTGACGCTGGACGAGCGGGTGCCGCTGGACGATCCACGGTGGCTGACATCGGCCAGTTCCCGCCGCGCCTCGGATAAGGGCCTGCTGCCGATCAGCCTCGACGATTACCTGCAACTGCTGGACACCAGCGGCCGCATGGTGCGGGAGGGGAAATCGGGTTCCATTCCCAACCATGTGCGGCCCATCTTGGAACGCCTGGGGATCCGCAGTGAAATGTGGTCGGCGGTGGTCAGCGGTTACGAGCAGATGTTTGGTCACGTGGTGGGCAGCTTTGCCGAGGTGTCCCGACGGGCCGCCGAGGCGGGCAAACGCTGGCAACGGGGCCAGTCTGCCTGTGCGGCCGTCTTTCTTAGCTGACCGCTACTGGCCGCGACGAGTGACGATGACCACGAGGGTCACCGGCACGTCGCCCCCGCCGCGCCGCCTGTCGTCCTATCACAGACAGGTCGTGCCGTGCGAAGCTCATTCGCCAACTCTCCCGTCTCCACTGATTGGCGAGAGCACGACGCTCGTGCCTGCAGCGAAACAGCACAGGTCGTACGACGGCGTTGTCCGGACATTCCTCGCCAATAACGTCGCGCCGCCATGTCCAACGAACGGCACAGCTGACTTCCGTCGCCACGTCCTCGCCCGATGACGCCTGCGGAACTCCTCCTTAACCTCCATGGCAACGTCAACTAGCCGAGCTTACCTAAAGAAGTAGACTGTCTGTTTGGTGGGAGTCTGTTTGGGGTAGACTGTCTGTTTGGTGGTTCGGCACACTTTATGCCGGATCGCGATCGAAAACGAAAATGGGACCTTATTCCGGATTCAACCGACGTACTCATTACCCATACGCCGCCGTTGGGCATTCTCGATAAGCCTCGTTCGGGTCGTCACATCGGCTGCGACTTTTTACGGGCGGCAGTCTCGCGCGTACGACCCACGATTCACTGCTTTGGACATGTCCATGCCAATCCGGGTTGTGTCACCGAGTGCGGCACCGAGTTTATCAACGCCACCGTGGTCAATTCAGCAATTGACGTCATCTATCCTCCCACCGTACGTGACCTGGAGACTGACGGATAAAGGTCCGATCCGCCGGCCCCGCCGACGCGGGTTGTGAAATTGACGTCGTGTGCAGTGGTCCGGTAAATAGAGGATTCCCGTTCACAGCAGCCGTGCCCTTCGATGTCTGGACGTGCGGTCCGTTGTGGCTCGCGTCTAAGTAGTTCGACAAGCGGCGGCTGGTCTGTCAGTCGCATGCTACTCATCCCGCCGCCTGGGGCCGCAAGCCCCTCTTCCAAGAACCAGATAATCAGGTCAAATTATTTGCTTCACGGCCACAATTGCGAGATCGAGAGCAACACTCAACAGCGATCGACCGCGTTACTTTTTTCCGCCGAAATCAAACGGATGAACACCAGCCGTGTGACGCGGTCGGGCTCGCCGCGCTCGATGAGTTGACTTACGACCGCTTAATCCTAAGCGGCTACTTCGCTGGACTACCTTCGTGAATGTCGTTGAAACTGCACGAACGCTCGTGGATGACATCACGCTGGATGACGCGGCCTTCTTTGTCGCCCTGCTCAACTCGCCCGACTGGCTGCGTTACATCGGCGACCGCCATGTTTCGAACATTCACGATGCGTGTCGATACCTGGAGGATGGCTTTCTGAAATCTTATCGCGACCACGGATTCGGCTATTACGTCGTCAGAACCAGACCCGATGGCGTGCCCATGGGAATCTGCGGGTTTCTGCGGAAACCAAGTTTGGAGCATCCGGACTTTGGCTTTGCGTTTCTTCCGGACTACTATGGCCAGGGATTCGCGATCGAATCTTGTCGGGCCGTTCTTGACTTTGGAATGAAAACGTTTGGCTTTCAGGTTCTGGACGCCGTCACCACGCAGCACAATCCGCGGTCGATGCGATTGCTGGAAAAACTGGGATTCCGTCGACACGGGACCGTGGATGGAGTCGCACCAGAGAATCAACTCGCGCTCTACCGATGGCACCGCGAGGCATAGCGAGCGAACCAGGCGGATTCCTGCTCGGCCATCGTTTGCGGGCATCCCGTGAAGCGCAGCGTCCGCCAGCATCAAAGACAACATTCACGCTTCGGCATTTACGACTCATCGAGACACCACTAGACTCCGGATTTTAACCGGGTCTCTTCCAGTAAGGACTGAATACGATGGAACCTACTTTCTCCATTGCTTCCGCTGCTATTCTGGCTCTTACGGTCTTGCTTTCTGCCACACCAGCGCAGCCGCAGGACCGTCACACCGACGACTCCATCGTGCAACAGATCGACGAGATTCTCAACCGCTTGCAAGTGATCGAGGCACGGCTGGCGATCCTGGAAGATCAATCCAAGTTTGCGAATGAATGGCGGGTAGATGAACGCGGTGTCGTGCGCACGCTCGAGGGTCGTCCGGTGGGACATTGGGCGTCCCACCGCTCCTGCCCCAAGGCCCTGGCCGTGCGTGTGGCCTGTGAACTAGATGACGGTCCGCCCATCAGAATGGGTCCCGCGGAAAGAACTACGCCATGAAAGCCGTCGCTTACCAGTCACCCGGCCCCATTGACCGCGAGGATGCCCTGCAAGATATCCTCCTGGAAACTCCCCAGGTCCGAGGTCGCGACCTTCTCGTCAAAATCAATGCCGTATCGGTAAACCCGGTCGACACGAAACTTCGAAGGAAATTGCCGCCTCAAGGGAGTGCATGGAGGGTGCTCGGATTTGACGCTTGTGGGGTTGTCGCGGCCAGCGGGCCTGACGTTCGCGACTTCGCCGTTGGCGACGCGGTGTACTATGCGGGTTCCATCGCACGTCCGGGCACAAACAGCGAATTTCACTTGGTCGATGAACGCATCGTGGGACGCAAACCGGCCGGTCTGAGCGACGCCGAGGCTGCCGCACTTCCGCTCACGGCGATCACCGCGTGGGAAATGCTGTTTGATCGGCTGGACGTAAAGCGCCCCACATCAGAGGGAGAGGATACCATTCTCGTCATCGGTGGCGCGGGCGGCGTGGGCTCGATCGCCATCCAATTGCTGCGGGCATTGACCCAGCTGACCGTGATTGCGACCGCTTCACGTTCCGAAACGCAAGCTTGGGTCCGCGCCTGCGGGGCTCATCAAGTGATCGACCACCGCCAGCCGATGGCACCGCAGATTCAGGCTTTGGGAATCGGCCCTCCCGGTTTTGTATTTTCCACGACTCACACCGGCGACCATTGGACGGATATCGCCGAGCTCATTGCCGCGCAGGGCCGTCTGGGAATGATCGATGATGCCGAAGTTCTCGACGCGATGCCTTTCAAAACTAAATCCGTGTCGCTGCATTGGGAATTCATGTTTACGCGATCGCTTTTTGGTACGCCGGATATGGCGAAACAGGGGCAGCTGTTGAACGAACTTGCCGAGTTGGTCGCCGCAGGCCGAATCCGTTCCACCATGACTGAAGTCGCCGGCAAGATCGATGCCGCGACTCTGCGTTCGGTCCATGCCAGAATCGAAAGCGGTGCGACGCGCGGCAAGCTTGTGCTGGAAGGCTTTTGATCACCAAGGGCTCAAGATGCCAGGTGGACACATCAGCCCATGAGAGATGGAAACGGACGGCCGCTCAACCGCCGCCGACGATATTGAAGCGTTCGTTGCGGGTGGGGTATTTGGCGGACACATTGTCCCGCCAGGCGTTCAGGCTTCGCAATAAGTCATTCCGAATCGCGATCTGGCGTTCCGCGAGATTCTCTTGTTCGCCAAGATCATTGGTGAGATCGTAAAGCTCCAACGGCTGATCGTCGCCATACCACTGGATTAATTTCCAGTCGCCAGCCCGCACGACCGCGCCAGGACGACCACCTTGATTTCCATAGTGGGGATAATGCCAAAAGACGGGCCCTCGGTCGAGGGGGCGTCCACGCAGAGCGCTGGCCACGTTCGCTCCATCCACATGCTGGCCAGGTCGTGAGGGCAAGCCAGTCAGCGCGAGCAGCGTGGGATAGAAGTCGGTACTCGTAACCACGGTTTTGGAAGTCGATCCGGCCAGGCAGCAAGGCGACTTGATGAGCAGCGGCACGCGGATGCCGCCTTCGTAGAGCCACCCCTTGCCGGCTCGGAGCGGCAGGTTGCTGGTCGGCCAGCCCTGCTCCTCGGAAATGCCTCGGTCACCCGTCGAGAGCCCACCGTTGTCGGAGGTAAAGACCACGATGGTATTGTCGGCCAATTCCAGGCGATCGAGCGCGTCGAGAACTTTACCGACCGCCTGGTCCATGGCGTCGACCATGGCGGCATATACGGGGAGGTCTTGTACGGCCCGCACTTTGGTTTCGCCGTCGCGGTAGTAAGTGTCGTCATCGCTGATCGCTAACTCGGCCTGTTTCCGCTCGTATTTATCCAGCAGGTCCTTGCGAGCCACGAGCGGAACATGCACCGAGTAGAACGAGAGATAAGCAAAAAACGGTTTGTGTCGGTGCGATTCGATAAACCGCACGGTTTCCGTGGCCAGGCGATCCGGCAGATGCTCACCGGGCGGACCATCGACCAGGCGTGGATTGCCGTAGGGCGAAAAGTATTGTTTGCCACCGAAGGGGCCTCCCTGCAACCAACCTCCCACATTGATGTCGAATCCTTGATACTCGGGCCAGAAACGGTCCGAGGAACCAAGATGCCACTTCCCGGCGATGAAGGTCGCGTACCCCGCATCATGAAAGGCTTCGGCTAGGGTGGCTTCGGACAATTCCAGCCGGTCCACGTAGGCGGCGGGCACGAGCGGCGTATTGCCGCGATACCCATTGGGTTGGGCGTCGCCGATATGCGCGGTCAGTCCCAGGCGAGCCGGATACTTTCCCGACATGATACTGGCCCGCGTGGGCGAGCAAACGGGACAACTGGCATAGCCATTCAGGAAACGGACTCCCTCTCGAGCCAGCCGATCGACGTGGGGCGTTTCGTAAAACGTGCTGCCGTAGCAGCCAACATCACTCCAGCCCAGATCATCCACCAGGATAAACAATACGTTGGGTGGTGGTGGTGCGGCGGCAACACACGTCGTACAGATCACCATGATGGACCAGACCAGCGCTGGCAGCTTCCGCAAGCGGATGGACTGGCGACAGTGCTGGCTGGCATCCATCGTGATTCCCTGGGAACGCTTCAAGTGAACATCACTTCGAGTAAAAACGGCATCTGGTGGCGGCCAGCGCCAGGAAGCCACCCACCAGCATGACCAGACACCCCGGTTCCGGCACGACCGCCGTGATCACGAGGTTGTCGACATACCGCGGCGTGAATTGGTTCGAACTGAAACTGACCACGCCCAAATCCGAGCCGTCGGCCACAAACGTCTCGTTGGCGAAGATCGGAATCCCGTCCACCGCCAGGGAGTAGCTGATCACATCTCCCACGCCATACGCACCCGCCGCTTGCGGGCGAATGCTGAGGAAGACGGAATGCACGGACGCCGGATCCAGGTAATCGAAGGTCATGCCGTTGGCCTGGTCATTAAACAACACGAGTGAACCATTGGCCGCGTTTCCGTTGGCGGGCTGCTGGAACAAAACGCCCAGGGACGTATCCTCGATCGACGACAATCCACCCAGAGTCGAGGCCGGGTCGATACCCAAGCCGACCGCCAGGAAGCCGCCTGCATTGGGATCGGCGGCCGGGTCGGTGTTGCGATCGAAGTCAAACGACACGTCAAAACCGAGCGGGCTGGCCGAGAGGACGCTGACCCCCATCTTTGCGCCGCCGTTAAGCAGGTGACCATGGGAACCAAGCGTCGCATCGAATTGATTGACACCCGTGACCTGATTCGCGCCACCCGAGCGGGAGGCGCTGGTCAAGTAGGCAGCCGATAGCGTCCCCCCGAACGGATTGCCGTTGGTGCCCCAATCCGAGAAGCCGTTGCCCGGGCCGGCCGGATTGCCATTTCCGTCGCCGCTGCCGGTGGTTCGTTCAAAACCGTCGGAAAAAACAACGGTTTGGGCTCGCGCGGCGCGAGTGTCAAGCACAACAACAGGATCGTGGCACATCCAACGACGATCTCTTGACGGTGCATCCATCGTGGTAAATCTAAGGTAGTCACTGGCATCATCCTCCCAAGAAAAGCTAAGACAAGCAAACTCACAAACAAAAACACAAATCACCCAGGCCGGCCGCCGCGCGACATGAATTAGCGCCGCCGGAACCCCAGGGTTCCCCAACAAACGGCCCCCCAAAGGAGACCCCAGCTGCCCGGTTCGGGCACCAGGGTGTTCCCCGACGATTGAAATTTTCGGCCGTTCCAGATATTGAAATCGGACACGTCGATCGACCCGTCGGCGTTAAAGTCGCCCGAGCACCAGGCGGCGACGGGTTGGAACTTGCTGCCGTTCCAAACATTGAAGTCGGAAACATCCACCGACCCGTCCAGGTTGGCGTCGCCCGGCAGGAAGGGCCCCCCCACCTCGGCATTGCCCCCCTCCACCAACCAGGCCGCCAAGTCGTCTCCGTTGACCAGACTATCACCCGTAAGATCAAACGAAAGCGTGTTGGTACCGGCAACAATCTCGGCGACCAGCGAATCGACATCCTGGCAATCGTAGTTGCCGTCACCATTGAAATCGCCGGTTACCGTACTGACCGTCATCAGGGTGGAAATCACCAGGTTGTCAATCCGCACCTCCTGATCGACACAATCGTCGGTGGGGCAGGCCTGGTCCTTGTTGGAAGAAAAACCGATATAGGCCTCGCCATTATCGTCCCAGTCGAACACGTAGTCTTGAATCACATGATTGACGAAGGGAATACTGGGCGTGGTGACATACACATTGGCCGTGGCCATGACCCCACTTCCCCCGAAGTCGGTCGTGGCGATTTCGACACGAAAATTGTACTGCTGATTGGCATCCTGCCCGGCGAGCCAATCGCCCGTCGCGGCCACGATGAAGGCGTCATTGTTGTTCGACGCAAAGTCATCCCCTTCAAAGATCTCGTAGACGCCGTCCTGCCCCTTAAAGAGCACGCCAAAATCGATCGTGTCCTCGACTGGTAGAAAGATACTGCTGTTATCATTCGACCCCGAACCGTTGGGGTTGGTTCCCACATCGGTCGTTTCCGCCGAGGTCTGGCCGATAGCCAGCCCCAGCCAGCCCGGCGTGAGATCCGCCACGGTCGCATCGAACACGATCGACAGTCCCCCCCCCTGATCCACGCGACTGTCGCCGCCAAAGTCATGCTGAATTTCGGCCCAACCGGCGCGGAAGCGACCCAGATTTCCATCCACGTATTGGTGACGATTGCCGGCACGTGGCGGCAAGGGGCCAACCTCGTAGGTCTGCAGGATCGAACCTCCCGCCGCATTGTCATTGTCTCCCCAACTGGAAATGCCGCCATCACTGCCGTTCACATCCGGGGTACCGGAGATGCGATCGAACGAGTCGCTAAAGAGAATGGTCTGCCCACTGGCGGCCGCCGCCAAAAACAGAATCAGATTGAGACAGCATAAGCGGCAAGCGAATCGAGTCATTGTACAAGCCTCATCGATAACAGGATAAAATCAGGTGTAATTCGAAATCAGGGGGCAGAAACCACTTCGCCCCCATTGCATGTGCTCTGCGCCTTCCAGGCCAGTGGGTCGACATCGTCCGTGATGAACTCGGCCGAGGCATCGCAGCGCACGACATTGACACCTCCCGAATGCCGACTGCGACTGGTCAGGTACATGCGGGCCTCCACCGGAGAATTGAGACAGGGGAGTGCTTGATTGGGCCGATTCACGCAGATCGAGCGATCGGAATTCGTCTCGCTGCTGTTGGGCGTGAAACGCGTCATGACCTGGTAAGTACCCGTAATGTGATTCCAGATGCGGCCCCGGCGATCCACCCCTTCCCCCTCGGAAGGTGCTTGGATTATCTCCATCAGGGCAAACGTCTTCGACGTTCCATCCGTGATGCGACTGACCTTCGCTCCATAGTTCGCGTCAAATGGCGCCCGACGGCGGTCCTTCCGAGGCGTGGACGCCGCCGGCGTGCCGGTGAAGAACAGGTCGTCATACTGGTCGCCGTATTCAAACGTGCCCCAATTGACCCCGTAGCTGCCCTTGGCATCGTCAAAGCTGTCGGAGTTCGTCGAATCGGCCGACGTCTGGATCATGAATCGCGTCGTGTCGCTCGGACACTGGTACGTGGGCAGGGGAGACCGCAACTGCTGCAGCACCACCACCGGCTGCTCGTTCCAGGAAATATCAAAATCATACAGATTAAACTTGGCGCCTTCTTCCAGGTAAGGCAGCGTGAAGACAACAAACGGATGGTACAGCTTGCCTGGGCCGGAACCGGACGCGTTTTCCGGCTGCCGCACCAGTCCGGGTGGAAATTCTCGATTGGCACTCTCGTAATTCAGAATGGCCAGCCCTACCTGACGCAGGTTATTTGTGCAGGTCATCCGCCGGGCGGCCTCGCGTGCGGTCTGGACGGCCGGCAGGAGCAACGCGACCAGGATGCCAATAATGGCAATCACCACGAGGAGTTCCACGAGCGTAAACGCCCCGGGCTGCCGCAATGCTCTCCTTAACCGCATGAGTCTCTCTCCGTGATGTCCTGGATTGCTGAAGGTACCGACCCGCCCGCACAAAGGCCTACCTGTCATACACCAGAACTTAGTCAACATCTGACGGCAGCGCCAAGAATTTTGCCAGCCAGAGTCGCAGACAGCGAGTGGAGGGCCGGCCTGGGGTGCCGCAATTCGGCAACTGAGATATTTTCAGCGTCAGAACCGCGATTCTGCTGGTGTTTACTTGTCAGGGAGAGGGCAGACGGAGCAGCGGGGCGGGGTGGTCCGTATCAAAACCGGCGAGAATCTGAGATGGCAGCTGCTGACAGCCGCAGCGACTTCGTCATGCAGACAATCCAGGCTCAGGGTCGTATCCGGGCCTACCTGTTGTCGCTGGTGCTGGACAAGGACCGCGCGAATGACCTGTTGCAACAAACCAACCTCGTATTGTTGCAGAAGCAAAGCGAATACCAGCCCGGATCGAATTTCATCGCGTGGGCTTACCGCATCGCCTACTTCGAGGTGCTTGCCGACCGTCGCAATCGGCAGCGGGACCGTCATCTTTTCAACGACGCGGCACTAGCGGTCATCGCTGCTCGTGCGGAGGACGTCCTTGACCGGCATGACGAAAAGTCGGTGGCACTCGAGGATTGTCTGCAGCAATTGAAGGCTGACCAACGCGACTTGCTCATTGCGCGTTACCGTCCCGGCTCGTCGGTGGAAGCGATGGCACGATCACTGGGCAAAACGCCGGCGGCCATTTCGGCCGCCCTGTATCGCATACGAAATTCACTCCTGCAATGTGTGGAACGGAAGCTGAAGGGGCTCACTGCGCTATGACGACTGATAAATTTCTCCGATCGCAATTGCTCCGCCTTGTATCCGGCGAGTGGGATGGCATCGCACGGGCCACGGACCGCCAAGAACTGGAAAAATTGCTTGCCGACCATCCCGAACTGGTCGAAGACTACGTATCGCTCGTGTCGCTTGAGTCACTGATGGATCATTCGTTTGGCGCTTCGCTACTTGACCAGGTCGATTCGGCCCTTTCAGGGATCCCCAAGCCAACAACCGTGGGTGAGGCGGCGGCCGACCCGCAGGGTGGCGTTATTCGCACGCCGGAGCCAGGGGGCGCGACTCGAACGGGCTGCCGCCAACCTGCGGCTGCGGATCAAGGCGTGGGGCCCATGGCTCTGGGGCGCGTCGCCTCTTCAACGCCTGGCCCTGGTGGGGCTGGCATTGCTGGGCCTCGCGGGGTGGGGACTGACTTGGCTCAGTTCGCCGGCTTCGCTCGTGGATGCTCGCGATGTCGTCTGGGGCCGGCAGGCCTGCGAAGTCGGAGACCCACTCGGCCGTGACTGGCTGGAACTTGAATCGGGAACGATTCAGGTCGCTTTCCGCAGCGGTGCACTCGTGGCGATCCACGGCCCCGCCCGCTTTCGGGCAGAACGGGCCAATCGAGGGCGGCTGGCATTTGGCAGTATGGGTGCGCACGTGCCTGACAAAGCCCACGGCTTCACGATGCATGCTCCGGGGATTGTGGTCACCGATTTGGGAACCGGGTTTCAACTTACCGTCGGCCGGTCGGGCGGCAGCGAGGTGCATGTGACCAGCGGGCGGGTCCGTGTTCGGCAGCTAGAAGATGGAGCATCATTCGAACTGGCGGCAGGCATGATCGCCGAACGTTCAACCACCGGCGAACTGCGAACGATCACGACGCAAGACACGGCTCCCGTGACTTCGAAGTCGGTGACCTTTCTCGGCGAGCACGTCCCGTCCTTAGGCTTGGGCAGCTACAATCACGATGATCGCGCTTTTCTCTTCCTGGAAGCGCATCAAGTCGTTCTGCCTTACGATGTGGCGGTCAATCTTCAGGGGCCAGGCAAATATCAACGCTTCGACAGGCGGCAGGCAACCCTCCCCGCCGGTGCCCGGGTCAGCTGCTACTTGCTGCATTGCGCGCCGCAGCGTCAACGGCACGTGGTCTCGGGTGAGTTGACATTTTCCCAACCGATCCTGGGCGTGATCTGTGTCTCGGATCGGCTGAATGCAACGAATGACTGTCTCGGCGCCAGCTGGTCGTTACAGTGCCAGCACCCACAACGAGGCCTGGAGTCGATCCCGGACACCAACGCGGACACAGTGACTATCGGCTCGAACCGCCGATCCGTGTCGTTCCGATTGCAGACGGAAGGGGCAATTGACCAAATGCGGATTCTGGTGGGGGACGAATACCCGCCGCGTGCGTCGTCGCCTTAAGGAGCGGTGGCTGGAATCGCAGGGCAGTTCACCTGTCTGCCCTGCGTCTCATTCGCCGATCCAATCAAGCAAGCCCGTTAGCGGGGCGGCCGGCCGCCTCGTTCCATCTTTGGCAAGCCCAGTTCGTCGCGACGACGTTCGATGGCCTCACGGTAAGCGGTATACTTGGCTCGCTGGTCCGGTGTGGTATTGTCGTAAATGCGTGCAATGCGTTGGTCACGATTACCGCCACGTCCCCAACCCCCACCACCCCCGCCGCGATTGCCTCCGCCGCCCGCCGGTCCGCCATTCGGCCCCGCGTTGCCGCCGTTTTGCCCGCCCGCCGCGTTTCGTTCCTGTCGCCGTTGCTCCCACTCACGTCGCCGCTTTTCCATCTCGCGGATGCGATCGTCGAGAAAGGCATTTCGCGCCGCGGGCGTTTCCAAGGCGTAATACTCATCGATTTCCTGCATCTGACGAGCCATGAAATCACCCCGCATATCCTGCGCAAGGCCCGCTGCTGCGATTCGGAGAGTTGCTCGCTGGCCGTCCGAAACTGTTCCCAAGCCTGGGAGCGTTGGTCCCCCTGCGCCTGCATCGCGGCCTGCCCCAAGGCCTTAACCGTCTCGACCTGTTGCCGAGCCCGCATCCTCAGTCCGGCCCACGCCAACACCGCCAGGGCCAACACACCCACCGCGACCCCCACCCACATACGTTTGTTCTTCATTGATCTTCCTCTTGTCACGACAATGACTGTTAATCTCTTATCCGCACCACCGCACCCTACCGCCGGGCCAAACCAAGTGCTCCGCCTGTCCGCCGATTTGTTTCGCGCCGAAGCCACGGCCGAGAGGTGACCACGGCACCCTCATCAAGTCGAGGTGTTACTCCGGTTCCGGAATCCAAGGACCCACGTGGGCATCCGCAAACAGGCCGTTCCGACTGGTCCAAATTCCCGCCGGACCATGAAAATTGAGAAAGTCGGAAAAGACCCGTATTTCAGACAACTTGCGTTCCTTGGCCAGTTCCTTGCGGCGATAGCCACGGTTCTTGACGGCGTCGAACAGACGAATCCGATTGTATTCGTAGCTCAGTCCCTCCCGTTGAAAGTACGAGGCATATTCGGAACTGACCGTCCCGTCCTCCGCCAGCACCCGATTGTCGTCGGGGCAATTGAGGGTGGATTGGCTGTTTTCCATGAACGGCCCCCACAATTCCATCACCGTCGGCGGCGGCGGCTCGTTCGGATTCGGGTTGATACTGGGCACTTTGGCGAAGGGCGGAAACTCTTCGCGGTGCAGGTCCAGGTACTGCTCCATCGCCAGACCGAGCTGTTTCAGGTTATTTTGGCACTGGGTGCGGCGGGCAGCTTCCCGAGCCGCATTCACGGCCGGAAGCAACAGGGCAACCAGTAACCCGACAATCGCAATCACGACGAGTAACTCAACGAGCGTAAAACCACTTAGCATACGGTGACGCATATTGTCAGGATCCTGAGAGTACGGAACGATACATGAACTTCAACCCCGGACCGGAAGGCGAGTTTCGCGATATTCTCGCCCCAGATGGTCCGCTGAATCCCCCGCTTCATCACCGTTTGCCGGGGCGACCCCTGAGCAACCTACGCGATTGCCCTGAACGGCGGGGGCGCTCCCTACGGGCCGAGGATCTTTCAGGATGCCGCTGACGGATGTGGACTTACCGCCCGAGTCGGTGCGATTGCCGAGCGCCGTGCGGCGTTATTTGAATGCCATGGCGCCCCGCGTGGATCGGTTTCACAGTCCGGCGCCGGGCGGGTTTCGGGGCTTCGTGCCCTGCGATTACCCGGGATTCTACACGGCCATGTCCCACATCTCGGGGCGGCAATTGGCGTGTGGCAATGTATTTTGCGAATGGGGCAGTGGACTGGGCGTGGCGGCCTGCCTGGCGAGCCAACTTGGCTTCCAGGCAGCCGGTATTGAGATCGACGAGGGACTGGTGCGGGCGGCCAAGCAATTCGCCGCCGAATTCGCCATCGATGTCGATTTTGTGCTCGGCAGCTTCCTGCCCCGCGACGTGGACGATCTGGTGGATGACGCGTTTGCGGAAAACGACGGTTGCCTCTCGCTGATCGCCCAGTCGGGTGATTCGTACGACGAGTTGGGGCGCGAGCTGCGCGATTTCGATATCGTATTCGCCTTTCCTTGGCCGAACGACGAGGCCCTGACGGCCCACATCTTCGAGCGTTGCGCGTCGAACGGGGCGCTCCTGCTCACGTATGACGAGACCGATCACTACCGGCTTCGCCGCAAGACGCACGGCTGAGGCATGCGATGCGAGGGGGTGTCAACGGGGGATCGGCCTCCCGGGTGGTCACCCGGCCATGGCTTGCCAGAACTGACGGAACAGATATTGGCTATCGTGGGGGCCTGCGGAGGCCTCCGGGTGGTACTGCACGCTGTAGGCCGGTAACCGCCGATGCCGCAGCCCGGCGATCGTCTGGTCATTGAGATTGCGGTGGGTAATCTCGAGATCGTCGGGCAGGGAAGCCTCGTCCACGGCGAACCCGTGATTCTGGGCCGTGATTTCGACGCGACCCGTCAGGCAGTTCATGACGGGCTGGTTGGCGCCTCGATGGCCGAATTTGAGCTTGAAGGTTCTGGCCCCACAGGCCAGTGCGAACAGCTGATGCCCGAGGCAGATGCCGAAGAGCGGTACGTGGGGCATGATGGAGCGGATCGTGTCGATGGCATAACCGAGCGGTTCGGGGTCGCCAGGGCCATTCGACAGAAAGACCCCGCTCGGCTGCGATGCCAGCACTTCTTGGGCAGAGACGTTTCCGGGCAAGACGGTGACCTGGCAGCCCAGGTCGTGCAGGTGCCGGGCGATATTCCACTTCATGCCGAAATCGAGCGCCACGACATGTGGTTCCTGTGCGGCCGACGGCGGGCCTTCGCCACCGCCGGACGACCACGCATGCAGCGGGGCCCCCCACGTGCGTTTTTCGGCCGGCAGCACCTCGCTTACCAGATCGCGCCCTAGCAGTCCGCGACTGCTACGGGCCTTTTCCACCAGGCGATCATGGTCCAGGTCTTCGGTGGAAATCACTCCCCGCATCGCCCCCTGTCGGCGAATGCGGCGTACCAGTGCGCGGGTATCGATCCCTGCGAGTCCGACGATCCCGTGTTCGGCGAGAAAGTCCTGGAGCGAACCGGCCGCTCGAAAGTTGCTGGCGATGCGGCTGCTCTCACGGACGATAAACCCCGCTAAATGCGGTCGATCGCTCTCAAGGTCCTCGTCATTGACGCCGTAATTCCCGATTTGCGGATAGGTCATCGCCACGATTTGTCCGCGATAACTGGGATCGGTGAGGATCTCCTGATAGCCGGTCATCGAGGTGTTAAAACAGACCTCACCGTCGACCTCGCCGCGCGCCCCCAACGAGATGCCTTCGTAGACCGTACCATCCTCGAGTGCCAAAATTGCGACAGTGGAAACCACTTTTTTTCCTGCGTTTGTTTAAAGAATGGTGTTTATTCGTTGCCTAAAGCCCATGACGGCATCGGTCGATAACTCGTAGTACGGCTGTGGGTCTCCGATTCGCGTTATTTATAGCTCGATTCGGCGTGGTCAGCCAAGTTCGAGGGCCTTGTTTCGGCGAACAAGGCCCTCATTTTTTTGCGCAAGCCCCCAACGGCCTCGGACTTCGCCCATTATAGGTCAGCGGCGCGTCCTAAAAAGTCCGCAGTCGTTAAAGTCCACAATCGTTAAAGTTTGCCACGGGTGGAATGGGCCCCCCGCCAATCGAGTTCGGCACCCGCATGAGTGGACCAGCGGTCACCGACGGCGGCGCCGAATCGGCAGGTCGATCCCGGGGAAGGCGCGGTGTCCCCAGGCTTGCGTTCTCGCGGGCTGACGTGGCCAGCGAACATGAAGCTCCCGCCGGCAAGCGGCGGACATCTGGGAAGCCGGACAGGCGAGGCTCGTTGGGACCACACGATCCCTCACGATTGTCGTGGGGGCTTTCCAGCGGACTGGCCACGGACCTCAAGGGCGAGAAAAATACCGCAGCCCCCACGACTCGGCATTCAAACGGAAGTGGCGGACATGCCGAGCGATTTGGCTTCCCGTTCCAGGCACCGTGCCATCTGACGGACGGCTTGACGCAAACGGTTTTCGTTCTCTACCAGCGACATCCGCAGATAGCCCTCGCCCGATTCGCCAAATCCCGTTCCGGGACTCACCGCCACATCGCCCTTATCGAGCAACAGCATGGCAAAGTCCATGGTGGACATGCGTTGCCGCCACGCGTCGGGAATCGGGGTCCAGACGAACATGCCGGCTTTCGGCGTGGGCGGGTCCCAACCAATGCGTCGCAATCCGTCCAGCAATGCATCTCGCCGGCCTTTATAGATGGTGGATTGCTGCTCGACGGCCGCATCTCCGTCTCGCATGGCCACGATCGCCGCGATCTGGATCGCTTGAAACATCCCGTAATCGTAATAGCCCTTGATAATCCCAGCGCCCGGATCATTTCCGCGTTGCCAGCGCAGAAACCGACGCGCCATCCCGCCATGTTGTAACCCTTGCTCATCGTTGTGAATTCCACGCCCACGTCGGCGGCGCCGGGAGCCGTCAGAAAGCTGGGCGGATGGTATCCATCGAAGGCCACATCGGCGTAAGCGAAGTCGCTAATCACCATGAACCCGTACTTCTTGGCCAGCCGCACGACCTCGACGAAGAAAGCCGGCTCGACCGTGACGGTGGTTGGATTGTGTGGGTAGCAAATGATCAGCAACTTGGGTTTCGGAACCAGATGCTCGCACGTATAGGCAATATTGCGGAGAAATTTCTCGTCATTCGCAACGTCCAGTGTAATGACGTTCCCCGCGGCCAGAGCCACCGCATACATATGGACGGGAAAGTAAGGAGACGGCACGATGGCCGTGTCGCCAGGTCCCATCAAGGCGAGGCACATGTGCGAGAAGCCCTCCTTGGAACCCAGGCAAGTCATGACCTGCGATTCGGGGTCGAGCCGTACGCCGTACTTCTTCAGATACTTGCCGGCCACTTCCCGCCGCAGGTTCACAATGCCATTCGATTTGCTATAGCCGTGATTGCGTGGATCATGGGCGGCTTCGCTCAGTTTTGCAATCACGTCGGCCGTGGGTGGATCCGAAGGGTTCCCCATCCCCAGATCAATCACATCGCTGCCGGCTCGCCGCTTCTGGTACAGCAAGTTGTTGATGCGGCCAAACATATAAGGTGGCAGTCGGAGCACGCGCCGCGACATTCACCTGGAAGGCTGCCTGGGAATCGTTGCCATTCGTTTCATTCATCATTCTTGTATCCCGCGACGGGTTGGTTTCCCATGAGGCCAGGAAGCGGACAGCTTCCGCAACGCCCCTGCTGGCGGTGCGGGCCCACCCATCCGACGGCCACGCGGATTCGGCCGCCCCGGATGGGTCGCATCTCCCTCACCAAACATACTCCGTTGCGGTTCCGCAAGCGAGTCCGTGGCACTCCTCAACACGCTGGGGAAGGACACCGTGGACCCGACGATGCTATCAGCCGGCGGTCGACGGCACTGCGGAAATCGCACAGAATCGAGGTGGTCCGATCGCGCCGGCCACGGGATGAGGCTCGACGATTGCCGCGGGAATCAGCCCACCTGGCCCGCCGAAGGCCAGACCGGGCGACGAGCCGCTCCAATACCGATTGACCGCCAACGTGCGATGCTCGACCATCGTCCCTACCAATCCCGTGAATCTGGTGACCGCGATGCCTGCCCCTGCCGACCTGCCAGCCTACTGCCTTGACGTTGCCGAGCGAGCCAGAAACGCATCCCGTCAGCTGGCGATGGCGGACACGGAGCAGAAGAACGCGTGGCTGCGGCTGGCGGCCACCGAACTCGTGGCCGCTCAGTCCACCATCCTGGCGGCGAATGCGACCGATGTGGCGGCTGCCGACCGGCATGGACTGACGGCCGCCCAGGTGGACCGCTTGCAATTATCGCCAGAACGGCTGGTTGGAATGGCCCAGGGGCTGGAACAGGTCGCCGCGCTGCCCGATCCGATTGGCCGTGTGCTGGAATCGCGGGAACGGCCCAACGGACTGGTGATCAACAAGGTATGCGTGCCGCTCGGCGTCGCCTTCTTTATCTACGAGTCCCGACCCAACGTGACGGCCGATGCGGCGGCCATCTGCGTCAAAAGTGGGAATGCGGTGATCCTGCGTGGCGGCAAAGAGGCCGCACAGTCCAGTGCCGCCGTTGTCGAACGGCTGCGCGATGCGGCGGGCCGCTGCGGTCTGCCGCCCGATGGTGTGCAACTGGTGGAGACGACCGATCGAGATGCCATTGATTGTTTTCTTCATCTGCCCGCTTACATTGACCTGGCGATCCCGCGTGGTGGTGAGGGATTGATTCGACGGGTGGTGGCCGAGGCGCGAATGCCGGTGCTGAAACATTTCAGTGGCAATTGCCACGTTTACGTGGACGCGACCGCCGATCTCGCCATGGCCGTTGCCATTCTCGTCGATTCCAAGTGCCAACGGATGGGAGTCTGCAACGCGGCTGAATCGCTGCTCGTCCATGCCTCGGTCGCCGCCGAATTCCTCCCGCGCGTCGCCCAGGCCCTGGCACCTTACGGGGTGGAAATTCGCGGCGACGAAACGACCCGCAAGTGGATTCCTTCCGCAGTGGCCGTCTCCGCAGAGGACCTGGCCACCGAGTTTCTGGGGCCCGTCCTCTCCGTCTGTGTGGTCGACACACTCGCGCAAGCGATCGAGCACATCAATCGCTTTGGTTCCAAACACACCGACGCCATCGTGGCCAGGGACCCCGCGACCATCGCACGATTCGAATCCGAGGTCGACACCGCGGCCGTCATGGTCAATACCAGCACTCGATTCCATGATGGGGGCGAATTCGGATTGGGTGCTGAAATCGGCATCAGTACCGACAAATTTCACGCGCGGGGCCCCTGCGGTCTGAATGAATTGACCACCTATAAGTATCTGGTCCGCGGCACTGGCCAGCTCCGCGGCTAGCAAGTGACGGGCTTTCAAGGAGGAAACCATGCAACCGGAAGAACTGACGGCTCAGGAGCGGGCGAGTCTGATGGAAGATGGCCCGCGTCGCTGCGAACCATTGCCGGCGCAGGCCTGGGAAGCGGTCGAGGAACGGCCGCTGCTCGAGCGGACCCTGTGTGCGGGATTGACCGACCTGTGGCGTGATTTCGCACTGCGCTGGTCCGAAGCACTCACGATTCGGCTGAAGACCGATGTCGTCGCTGAACTGGGAGAACTGCGCGCCGTGTCGTACGGGGACATGGTGTTCGCCGCCGATCGGCCAACGTGCTTCCATGTCGTCCGGTCCCCACAGATGCCAGGTCCCCTCGTGATTGAATTGACGCCCCAGCTTGCCCTCCCGCTGGTGGATCGACTGCTGGGTGAAACGAACCTGCCTCAGCCCGTCGGGCCGTGCACTCTAACGACGATCGAAGCGCAACTTGTGTGTCAGCTCACGGAACGGATGCTGGACCAGATTGGTGATGCCTGGCTGCCGGTCGTGTCACTCACGCTGGCCATCGAACGGCTCGAGAGCAACCCTCGGGTCGTGCGGGCTGCGCATCCGGGTGAGCCCTTCGTGGTGGCCGAGTTCCAAGTAAACCTGGCGCGCTGCGGCCGGTTACCTGCGGCTCGGCGTGCCGTTGGCGTTCGCCGAAGCGCATCGTGCAGCGCTGGCCCAACCCCACTTTCAAAGCGGTGGCGGCGAGCCGCCACTGCCCAGCGGCGGACTGCCGTTGCGCGTGGTGCTGGCCGAGGTTAACGTCGCCCAAGATGAACTGATGTCGCTACGAGTCGGAGACATCCTCACCACCGATCAGGCGGCGGACGAACCGGCCACCGTCCTGATCAATGAGCGTCCCGCCTTTTGGGCACGACCCGGCGCGCATGGCGGACACAAGGCAATACGGATCGAATCCCGCTACTGACAGGCTTCGCCATCCGCATTCCGCACGCACGAGCACGCAGAACAGCCGGCCGTCGCACGTCAGGGCGCAAGTCGGGACTCAATCCCCACCAAGTACAACTTCCAGGCGGGCCACGGCACCGTCTCGTCGCAGGATACGGCGGGTCATGTCGGCGTCGAGTCGCAGGCCGTTGATGATGGTCACTTCACCATCGTGCCCGATAACGCGGACTTGAGGGGTCCCGTGCGAACGTTGATAGACCACCGGGATTTGGCAATACGTGAACGCCAGCCCCTGGGCGGGTACGGTGACGGACCGCACACGGGCCGATTGATCGACGTACTGAAATTCCGAGGCCGCCGACGCGAATTCGGTCGCATGGAGCAAGGTCGGTTGCAGCTGTAGCTGGCCCCGCCGCACGCGAACGCCCAATTCGCCGAACCGTGTCAGGATTTCCTCCTTGACCTGACCAGTCATACCGGGCTGGCGAGCGCCGGCAGTCGCGGGCGTATGCGAGTAGGGATCGGTGGGGAAGGCGCCGAATGTCTGCGGCGATTTATCGGGGCCCAAGCCGGACCGCACGCGATCATAAGCATCCGCCAGCCGCTGCACGACCTCTGGGGCAGCTCCTTCGTCGAGCGCTCGAAAGTAATTCTCCTGGGTGGCCAGCAGCAATTTGGAGACCATGTGCCAATAGATACAGCCCAGTCCTTCGTAACCGTACATGGTGCCGGAGCGGCCGGTATACGATTTGTGCTGAAAGACGTTTTCGAATAGTTCAACGACGGCTGGCCCCCATTGCTGGATCGTCTCGCCATGAACCGTCTGGTCCGCGGCAAGTCGTTCCAAACGGAGCTCCACATCTCCCTTGTGCCGCAAGTCGGCGGCAAAGCGATAGACGCCCATCGCATCCCGGCACAGCAACGAATGATCGCCTGTGGTCAAGAGTGCCTGCAGGAGTGGATTTTCATTTACCTGAACTTCGGGGATCACATTGCGGTCGAGGAAGTCGGCCAGCTCGCGAACCGGATAGAGCATGAAACTCCGTTGATCCTCACGATACATGCGACTGAGAAGAGCGCTTCCAGCAGGTCGGCGGTTTGGTCGGCCGTGAGGGCTCCGGAACTGAGCACGGCGACTTGCCCCTCAAGCATCTCGTACAAATGACGTAGCGTAACTTCTTGTCCGCTGAATTCCAGCAAGTTGTAGGCGTGGTACAGGCAATCCTCGCGGTAACTCTGGCGGATGGTAACGTCGGCGAACTCCCGAGCCAGTTGGCACAGGTCACGGATTTCGCTGACGGCCACTTCCGTCCGTTCCCAGGAGGCGTCGTCGAACATTGTTTCGCGGTACGCCGAGAAGGCCTGCCCGAGGCGATCCATCAGCTGGCGTCGCATCCGCGGCGACAGGGGCTGGTCGAGCAAATGACGTTCGGCTTGTAGTGCGGCGTGGATCCGCGACATCCACTCATGCACGCCGACCGACAGGGAGTAGTGGTCGCGGCTGGAATCGGCAAAGAGTGCCTCGCAAAAATCAAGATAGCGTCGCAGGTAGCAGAGCGTGACGACCGAGACGCCGTGTCCCACGAGGGCGTTATTCGCATCGTTCCATTCGGGCCGCTGCGTGTTCATCCAGATGCCACCGCCGGGGACAAAGTTCGACAGCTTGGACAACATGGGGACGAGCAGTTTTTCGGCAAGATTGACGTGTCGAATTCGCCCCTGGGAATCGGGAACCAGTTTTCCATCGGCGCCCAGCAAGGCCACCCGCTGGGCGACTTGTTGAGCGCGTTGCTCGTCAAAGAGGATCGTATCGCGGCCGTTGCGAATCAACTCTTCGTAAGGCTTGATGCGATAGGGGACATCGAGATAGACGAAGCGATCGCTGCCGAGCAGTTCCGTCAATCTCTGGGGCTCCCGATCGTGGAGCGATTCAAGCAACTTCAACAGATAGATGATCTGATGATCGCCCCAGTAACCGATGTTGCTCCAAGGGTCGTCGGGATCAAGCTCCTCCCACTCCATGCCGGTATGCAGCACGCGGTAGGGGTTAAAGCCATCCTTCGTCGACCCGTTGACGAATTTGGAGAGCACCGATTCGAGGAAGCCGGGAAAACTCTGGCACAGTCCTTCCCAGTTTTGAAAGATATCTCGCCAGTTGCCCTGGTAGCTGAGCGTGGGACGACCCGCGGCATCCTTGAGACGGATGCGGAACTGGTTCCAAGGGCGACTCGGATCTCCATGGCGACGACTGAAAGTGATCGGCAAAAATTCGTAGACCAATCGCGTGAGTCGCGGATCAGCGGCGGCGGCCACGGCTTCCGCCAATTCGCGGGGCGTGGACTTGACGGGGAGTGCTTGCAAGCAAGCTTCATGCTGGGCGGCCACCTCGGTATTCTGCTGTGCGACAAAGTGGCGAAAATCCTCGCCGCGGATGGAGTGGTTGTCGACGAACACGCCACCCCGCATGTTGTTGAACAACACATTGGCGAAGTGATGCACGCAAGCCGTTTTGTCCGCCGTGTGTTGCAGGCCGTCCGCGCTGGCCACATTCTGGACCAGCCGGTCGGTGCCCGCCTGGATCGCTCGTTCCACTTCGTCGGCGGAATGACGACCGGCGAGCAGCGCTCTCCGCAGTTCCACCAGCGAGACATGTCCGTGGCCGACGTCGGCGACCATGTGCCACGAAAGTGACTGCCCGGGAAGGATTTCGCGGCCGGGGTTCACGAGAAAGTAATTTCCCCGTCGTCCGGTCAAGAGCGATTCGGCAGCCGGCGTGACGCCACCGCGAAAAGCGGCCAGCGCCTCGGGAGAGAGGCAGATTCGACTCTCGGGCAAGCCGACCGACCAGACGACGTTCGCTCGCAAGACCTCGACCGGATACGTGCCGTCCGAGATGCCGGCCGTGACCGCGTAAATTCCTAACCGTGTCGCAGCGTCACATTCCGTCCGTTTGTAGGCATCCGTTAAACAACTGGCAAACCGGTAGGTACTTTGCGGAATCCCCCACGGCAGAACATTGCGCAGGCCATCCATCACGGACAGTTGCACCGGCGTGTCCCCTTCATTGACGACCTGAGTCGTGCGTACGATGCCGAGGGCATCCGCGGCCGCCCAGCGGGTGCGAAAGGTGAGCCGTCTGGCGGGAATAGATTCCTCAAAGATCAATTGGTTTCCGACCAGGCTCTTATAGAGACTGCGACGGCGTTCTCCCTGGCTGGGCCGCAACTCCGCAAAGGGCTCCCAATACCACGGCTCCTGATCCACGGTCTTGACCCAGAAATGGGCGGACCATCCGGTGTGGGTGTGCCCATCGTGCAGGCGATCAACGGTCTCGTAAGGAAAAAGCGCCGACTCGGGATCGCAGCGGCCGGCGGTCAGGCCCCCGCGGCTGGAAACATACATCCAAATGTCACAATCACTGACGACGTTGACGAAGAAGGGAGCCATTCGATCGACGTCAGCGATGCGATAGCACTCGACGCCGTCGAGCGCCACGAAGCCGTTATCATGCAGCTGCGTACCAGGGGGTGCCGTATTGCCAATCACAAAAGACATGTTGCCACACTTTCCCAACAGTAAAATAGATTCCGCGAACCGGACTAGCGTGCTTCCAAAACCGTCGACATGGCCGCTTTGGGGGTTCGATCCGCCCGATACAGCCCCCAATGCTTTTCGACTTCCTCGGGATCATCGCCACCTTTCCAAGGTTCGTCGAAGGCCTCGAAGTAGAAAAGGGGTATTTTCTCCTTCCGCGTCCACGTCGTCAGGTCGCGAAAGAACTGCGTTTGCTGCGGCTCGCCCGGCTGTCCGGCAATCCGCTGTGCCTGGTCACCCGTCTTGGCTACCGAGGTCGCCCAGCCAGTCTCGCCAATGACGATCAAATGTTGCGGATGCATCGCTTTGACGATTTCGTATTTTTCCTGGGTGAAGGGGAGAGCCTGCTCGAGCGATCTGCCGTGCCACATCGCATAGGCGTGCATGACGATGAAGTCCAATTCGGCCGCCAGGTCGCGGCTGGCAGGTGTCTCCCAGTACATGAAATCGTCGGCCACGGTGATGGCTGCCTCGGTCGCCTGCCGGGCCGAGCGAACGTAAGCCAGCAACCGCTCGGGCTGCAGCGCGTGAAACGACCAGAAGACCTGGGTCTCGTTGCCGATGCTGACTGCCGCTACCACATCCGGATAGTCGTTGGCGATCTTCACGGCTTGCTCCACCTGACGACGATTGGCCTGGACGGCAGCCGGCAACTCCATCCGCGGGGCGCCCTCGATCTGGGTCGTCTCGGTAGCCACCCAGGCGCCCACCATCACCTTCAGGTCGAGCCGATCCTGGCGGATCACCCGGCAGACGAGTTCGGCAAACGGGTCCGAACCGTAAACCCGCAACATCTGCCAGTGTTGGGCCAGCAGGTGCATGTCTTCGCGAATCTGAGCCTCGGTGGGTTGATTGGCAGCGTCTCCCGGCCGCTGTCCGGCGCGGAAAGGTCCGTAGCTGATGCCGTCGCGGGGCGTACCGTCGGCACGAAACAGGGCCGGCTGGCGGCGGGCGATGGTGGAGGAGGCCGGGGCTTCGGCCGTCGATGACTCCTGGGCGACCGACGCGAAGGGCCACGCGATGAAGAGACAGAGGCCAAGTGGCCGGATGGTCGACGAAAAGAGTGCGGAAACTTTATTCTTGGTTATCATGGGAAAAACCGGGCCAGAGGAATGGTTTTGCGTGCGGGGCTCGACAAAGCGCGGGCCCTGAGCCGATTGTAACAATGAGTAACACGTTTCACAGCCGTAAAAAGTCGTCCTGGGTGGAAAAAAACATGACTTTCCTCTTCTCGAA
The DNA here is from genome assembly GCA_963700865.1 of uncultured Planctomycetaceae bacterium. Classification (GTDB taxonomy): domain Bacteria; phylum Planctomycetota; class Planctomycetia; order Pirellulales; family Pirellulaceae; genus CAVOGJ01. The sequence goes on from CAVOZC010000008.1 coordinate 34,074, forward strand.
ATTTTCATCCGCTGGATTCTTGACTCGTGGGCGGTGAGAATGGTAGCATGCGGCTGGTAACAGTTACTGAATTTGTATGCCTCGCGTGGCACTGGGCGAGCGGGAAAGGGCACGGGCGGGCGGTCGCTTTGCGGGCGACCGCGGCGGGCCTGGGCTTGAGCGGTCGGGCTGGCAATCGAGGCAGGGACGCATCACAATTCGCAGGTTCCCCACAGGAGTCATTTACGATGGAAACTCGGCAGTGTAATCGGGACGCCCGCGAAGGTTTTACCCTCGTCGAATTGCTGGTGGTGATCGCCATCATTGGCATTCTGGTGGCACTCTTGTTGCCCGCGGTACAGCAGGCCCGCGAAGCCGCTCGGCGTGCCCAATGTTCCAACAAACTTCGCCAGATCGCCTTGGGCATTCTTAACGCCGAGAACGCGACTCGAAAATTCCCGGTGCAGGGTGGTTATGTATCCCCCGAACTGGATCACAACGGTCAGGTCATGCCGGCCGGCAATTGTCGCAGCTTTCTGGTTGCCATCCTGCCTTATATCGAGGAGCAGCCGCTGTTCGATTTGTTCGCACCCAGCCTTGACGGAACGACCTACGGTGGCAACGGTGCGGCGGGAGGCTTGGGGAATTCCCGGGCGCTGATGGAGCGGGTGGTCGACGCGTACCAATGTCCGTCTGACAATTCCGAGCAGGTTTCAACCGTACAATATCAGTGGTTCCGCGTGCCCGTTTCGCTTACCGACTATAAGGGGGTGGAGGGAAGTTCGCAGTTAGGTGCGAACGAAGGGACGACGTTGCCTGACGAATTCCGCGGAATCACGCCGGACCGTCACCGTTGGACGAATGCAGCGGGCATGTTTTTTCGCAATAGCTGGTTACGGCCGGTGAAGATGCGATCGGTGAAGGACGGAACCTCGAAAACGTTCATGGTGGGAGAGGATATGCCGAAGTACAACAGCCACTCGGCATGTTTCTACTCCAACGGGACCTGGTCGAGCGTCCATGCCCCGCTGAATTACAAACCCGAGACGCCTCGTCCGGACGAGTGGTGGTTGTCCCAGGGCTTCCGCTCCAATCATCCAGGCGGCGTCCATTTTGCGAACGTCGATGGCTCGGTGAGACTCGTTTCAGACAGCGTGGAAAAAGCCATCATTCTGGCGAGCGGCACGCGGAATGGATCTGAGGTCGCGGCGCTGAGTGAGTAGTCGGTTACCAACACACTGCCTCCAATAGTCGAGAGAATGAACGATGGTCGAATGCACTCGCGGCCAGCGGCTGGCACGGCCGGGCATCCCATGGATCGGTTGGGCGCTCCTATGTCCACTGCTGGGTTGCGGCACGTATGAATCGACGGTGACGGGTCTTGTCACGATCGATGGCGCCCCCGTGGATAAGGGGACGGTGTCATTCTCCCCCAAAACTAGCAGCGACATGGGCAGTGGTGCCTATGCCGATATCGACGCGGAAGGCCGCTACGATCTCCGTACGGGGGGCGAGCGAGGCCTGCACGCCGGCGACTATTTAGTGTCGGTCGTGGTGAGTGAAGTACTGCCTCCACCGGCCGAGGGCTTTCCGCCGCCGGGAGCCAGACTGATTTCACCGAAAAAATATTCCAACGGCGAAACCTCCGGTCTGGAATGTGTCGTGGAACGGGGCAGTAACGTGTTTGACATCCAAATGACTTCTGGCAAGTAAGGCTTAGCCGTTTCGCACTCGGCTTATTTAACAAGGAACGATTTAATGAGAAGACAAATTTTGGCTTTCACCCTGGCCTTGGCCGTCAGCGGAGCCACCGCGGCTTGGTCACAGACCTTGCTCCTCGATGAATTCAATGGCACGGGATTGATCAATCAACAGAACTGGCGACTGGCGTTCGGTGGCGACGGTTCTTTCTTCGGTCAAACCCAACTGCGTACCAATCTGGCCACGGACTATCCCAGCCAGGTCGGCGGATCGGCCGTCCTCAATATCGATACATTCCTTGACGACGGCACCGGCGCTTCCAGCGGCGTCTTTCTCGGTACCGAAATCAATACCAAGCGCAACTTCGCCCGCGCGGGCGGACTCCGCGTCGAGGCCCGGGTGCGATTGAACAACCCGCCCGCCGGCGTGGTCGGCGGTATGTTTCTCTTTGACGTCACCCGCACCAATGGGTCGGGAGACCTGGTCCGCGACGAAATCGACCATAGTTTGCTGGGCAATGAATTCGCCAGTGGCATGAATCGGCCCTTTACCAACATCTGGAACGAAGGCCCCTTCGCGGGCGAAGGGAGTGGCGGCACCCCTGTTTTCGTTGACCCCGTTTCGAGTCTGGGCGACTTCCATGATTACCGCATCGATTGGCTCCCCAATCGCGTGGACTGGTATGTGGACAACAACCTGGTGCGGACGCAAACCACCAATATCCCGGACGACCCGATGAATTTCCGCCTCAACTACTGGGTTCCTGACGCGGGCTTCACCGAGGCGTACAGTCCCAGCCTGTTGCCCGCCGCGAATGCGGGTGCCAATCAGACATTTCAGATGGAAGTCGATCGGGTGGAGATCACGCGGCTGAACACCAATGTCAGCGCCAACCTGTTGGTCGACGAGAGCTTCGAAGACCCCAGCGTCCCGGCCTATACGTTCCCGCTCCCAGGTGGCGTCAACGCGACCGACACCGGGGGCTGGTTCTTCTTCAATAACTCGGGCTTTGATACGGCTGTCGCACGAACGGGCAGTTTTGCGGTGAAGAGTTTCGGACCCTTCAGCGGTAGTCCCAATGCCTCAGGCGTTTGGCAGAATGTGGAAGTGTCGCCTGGCGATGAGTTGGAAGGTCGCGTCTTTGCTCAATCGATTACTTCCGACACGATCAAGGGCAACGCCAACTTTTCCACGGTCAAGATCGAATTCATTGACGCCCTGGGAAATGTGCTTGTCGACAACGCCAAGGAGAGCATCATCCTGGAAGGCCGCGACCCGGACATGCCCGAGGACGTGTGGGTGGAAGGGGTCGTGAACGCGATCGCGCCGGCCAATGCGGTCAAGGCCCGCTTCCTGCTCCCCATGATCCAGTTGGAGAACCAGGGGGGAGCCGTGTGGTTTGATGATGTTTCGCTCGTGAAATTGGAATCGACCGTGACGTCGATCTCCGGCGACTTCAACTCCGACGGTGTCTACGATTGCCTGGATATCGATCCCCTCGTGGCCGATATTGCGGCCGGCAACGACTCGGCGGCGTTCGACCTCACGGGGGACGGGCTGGTCGACGGTGCCGACCTCACGGCCTGGTTGATCGAAGGGGGCAATGCCGAGGTGGGTGGACCCTTCCTTGTGGGTGACGCCACCCTGGACGGCTCTGTGGACGTTTCCGACTTCAATCGTTGGAATGAGAACAAGTTCAATAACACGGCGGCTTGGTGCGCGGGCGACTTCAATGCCGACGGATCGGTGGATGTGTCCGACTTCAATCTCTGGAACGGTAACAAGTTCAAGATGTCCGGTAGTACGGCGGTCGTGCCCGAACCGCAGTTGGCGATCGTGTTGCCGCTGCTGATGGCGGGGCTGTTCTTGAATCGCCGTGGGCGTCGTAAGTAGTCATCGCTTCTCGCACGCATGGCCGCGGGCAGGTCCCGCGGCCGTGCACGCGTGGGAGAGGCATCTTGCCCGCGGGAACAACTGTTACCCGCATTGTGGCCATTGGACTTGCGTTTGCCATTCGGCGGGCGTTTGCCATTCGACAGGCGCGGACGTACGCCTGCGGCTCACGGTTAAACGAAATTTGCGGCTCGTCGACGCCAAATCAAACGTGGTGTGAGAGATGCCGACGAAGGCCGCTAAACAGGCAAGCCGCCTGTTGCGCTCACAAGCGAGCCTTCAACTGCTGGGCGATGTGGTGTGCCGTCGCGAAAATGGTGAGCATGGGATTCACACCCGTCGAGGTCGGCAGCGCGCTCCCGTCCGCCACATAGAGATTTTGGCATTCGTAGGATTCGCCGGTCGGCTGCAGTGCGCCTTTGGCCGCGGAACCCCCCATGCGACATGACGACATCTGGTGGGCACAAAAAAGCCCCAGGTGGTTGGGCCGCACGCCACTTTGCTGCACGCGGCTCAGATAATCCTCGAACGCTTTGGCCGAATCGGCGCAATCGAAGCTGAGACAATCGTTGTGTGGCCCATACACGACTTCGGCCCCCGCCGCGCGATGGACTCGAATCGCCTGCAGCAACCCGAACATCAGGTGTTCGGCATCGTAGGGATGAAGCTTGTATTGGAGCACCGGCTGGCCATGTCCATCCGTGGTGACGCGGCCGGTAAATTTGTCTCGCGTGAGCACGATCGTATTGGCCAGGTGGGGGACTTGTCGCATCAGTTCCTGGAACGGCATGCCGCCTTGCCAGGGAAGACCCAGCGCCCAGAGGCCGGGATGTGCGGGGCTTGCTTCGAGCCGTACGCCATAACCCTGACCGTCGAGATCGGCGAAGTGTTCGCACAGCCGGGTTTGGGGAGCTCCCTTCCAGGCTTGCACGGGTTCGGCGTATTTGGCGAACACGGCGCCCACGGGATGCAGCTGCAAGTTGCCGCCGATGTTGCGATTGGTCAGCCCGGATCGCAGTAATAAGGCCGGCGTATGGATCGCCCCGGCCGCGGAGACGACATATTTGCACTGGACGCGGACGGTATGCCGTTGTTCGGCGTCGTCGGTGACCACCATTTCGGCTCCCACCACGCTGCCGTGTCGGTGCAAGATGCGTCGCACATCGGCCTGGACGATGATTCGCGTCTGGTGATCCGTCGCGTCGCGGAGGAAAGTCCGCCGGGTGTCCTGCTTGGCGCCGTGACGACAACCAAAGCTGCAGAAATCGCAGCGGACACAGCCGTGGACATTGCGGCCGATGACCGAGGTCTGGTAGCCGAGTTCGCGGCACCCGCGTTCGAGGGCCGCATTCTGAAAATTGGCGTGACTCTCGGCGGTCGTCACGTGGATGCGACGAGCCACGGAATCCACACTCGCAGCGTATTCCCGGGAGGTTGCGGCGGCGAAACCATGTTCCCGCGCCCACTGCTCGAGCAGGCTCGGCGGCGGCTCGAGACAAGTCATCCAATTGACGGTCGTGCCGCCGCCCAACGTGCTCCCGGCCAGCACGACCATGCCGCGATCGGCCGTGCGGAGCGCTCCGCGTCCTTCGTACAACAGCCGCATGCCGTCCAGTTCCGTATCCGGCAGACGATCGTTGGCGAAATAGGCACCTTTCTCCGCCACGATGACATCTTGTCCGGCCGCGGCCAGTTCCGCGGCAACCACGCCGCCTCCCGCGCCCGAGCCGACGACCAGCACATCACACGTCAGCGTCTGCGAACGGTGGATCGGATAGATGGGCAGCTGGTCCCGTGGTTGGGGAGGGCAACGGGTCGCATGCCCTTGATACTCGTAGGCCTGCCAGAACGGGTTACCGGTGGGTTGCGGTTCGCTGGCGTAGGCCAGAAACGAGACCAATTGCTTGACCCCGTGAAAGGCGCCACGGAGCCCGTTGAACTGGCTGTTCGCCATGGCCAGCAGCACGTCGGTCCGCTGCGGCTCGGTCAGGCGGGAGAAGGAGGACCAGTGTCCGGCCAACATGCCATTGATCGCGGGACTCTCCAGCAACCGCAACAGCCGTCGCAGGCTGCGTTGCACCATTTCGTCGCGATCGGCCAAGGCGCGTTCGACGAGGGCAATGACGCCCAGCTCAGAGGCACTTTGGCAAATCGGTGCCGAGGGCTCGTCTGCCTGACGGGGATGAATCGTGTCGCAGAACGCGGTCAGCGTCTGGCGTTCGGCATCGGTCAAGAATCGCATGGTGTCGGTCTCGTGAGTTGCCCAGCAAGCCCGCCATCTCACCCCACGCGAAAGTCCTTTTCGGTTGTCGCTCCTTGACCTTGGCTGTGAATGCTCTTGTCGAAACTGGAAATGTCGTGCGTCTGACGGCCCGCTTTCATCATTTTCTTGCCGCCGAGGGAAATCAAGCAAAATCTGTCAGGATTGAGAGGATTGGCGATAGAGGGCCTCGATCTCTCGGGAAAAATCGGCTTCAATCGCCGACCGCCGCAGGCTCAGCTTGGCCGTCATGTAGCCATCTTCAATGGTGAATCCACGGTCCAGGACGACGAATCGGCGGACCTGTTCATGACGAGCCAGCTCGGACAATTGTGCGTCAATCCGCTCGCGGTACATGGCAAGAACTTTTTTGTGTCGCACCGCGCCACGACGCGAAAAGACCCACAGCCGCCGTCTTTTGATCTCTGCGCGGAGCACATCGGGATCGGGGACAATAAGTGCCGCCAGGCAATCGCGGCGGTCGCCGACGACGACGGCCTGCAGGATGAGCGGATCGCGGCAGAGGAGCTCTTCGATGTGCCCAGGAAAGATGTTCTTTCCTGTGGCGGTGACGATGATCTCTTTCTTGCGCCCCGTGATAAACAGGTGGCCCCGTTCGTCGAGCCGGCCCAGATCTCCGGTGTGTAACCAGCCCTCGCGAATCGTCTCGGCCGTCGCCTGGGGCTCCTTCCAATACCCGAGCATCACGTGGGGGCCGCGAGTCAAGATCTCGCCATCGGGCGCGATCTTGACATCGATGCCGCGCAAGGCCAGCCCGGCGGACCCGGGTTGATGTTCTTCCAGGGTGGAAAAACTGACGACCGGTGACGTCTCGGTCAGCCCATATCCCTGCATGAGTGGCACGCCTTGTTCCTGGTAGTATCGATAGGTGTGCTCCGCCAGCGCGCCCCCGCCGGAGAAGCAGCCGCGAATCTCACCGCCCAAGGTCCGCTGCAAGATGCCCGGCTGAGCGGCGACTTGCTTCTCGACGAGTTTTTGACGCACCCGTTCGAAGAAGAAGGGAACGCCATTGATAAGTGTGGGACGGAAGCGTTTGCAATCGTCAATGATGGTGTCACGGCTTTGTGACAGCGCCAGTTCGGAGCCCCGCACCAGCCAGGTGTAGACATCGCAGGTGCGGGCAAAGATGTGGCTGAGCGGTAGAAAATTCAACCGCAACTCGAGCGGCTGTTCGCCAAACGTCTCGACCACGGACAAGGCATTCGTGAACAGATTGTGCTGCGACAGCATGATCCCCTTAGGCTGACCCATCGTCCCTGACGTGTACAAGATCGTTGTGCACGCGTGCCGATCGGATTGCTTGAGCGTTTCTTCGATCCGTTGGCGGCCCCGTAGCGGGCAAGCCGACTCGACCAGCTGCGACAGGCGGTGCGCACCCGGCACGGCCGCCCGATCGGACGGCTCGTAGGTGCTCACGCTCAGCCGTGTGGGTAACTCGTGCGCGAAGGGTTGCAAAGTCCGCAACACGTGATCATCCGCGACGACGGCGAAGCGGGCCTCGCTGTGGACGATCTGATCCACGGCCTGGCGAGGGGACAACGAGCTGTGCAGAGGAACATGCACGCTGCCCAATCCCTGCAGGGCCAAGTCCATCACAATCCATTCCTGGCGGTTGGGCGACCAATGCACGACATGCTCGCCGCGGCCCATCCCCAGCTCATGCAGCGCGTCGACCATGCGGAACACGGCCTGGCCCAGTTGTTGCCAGCTCCAAGAGACTTCCTCGTCGTTGACCACGAACCGTAGCGCCACCGCATCGGCCCGCGCATCGACCTGCGCGAGGAACACATCCACCAGAGAGCTTGCTTGTGTATGTGGCATGAATATCTCGGAGCGACACACGTCCCCACCTACAGGTTATGCCGTACGGCCAGGGATCGGGACCGATCGCGGCGAGAATTCGGTCGAATTCGCCAGGGAAACAAGGCCGGGTTCGGAAAAATCGTCGCGACGCGCGGTGTCGCCAGCCCCCTTCGCCGAGAGGCTGGCGGAGATTCCCTGTTTTTTTGTCACCAACTACTTGAAACGGGCCCGCGACCCGTTACACTGGGCGGTGGGTTTTTCGCCCAAAAATAATTGTTTATGGGTATTTTCGTGGGTTTTTTGCCCAAATCGGGTTCGGAAGGGATGCGAGTGCCCGGACGGTTTGTCGACTCCGCGGACGGATAGTGCTGTCGGCACAACGGAACGGGACTGGAAATGGCGACTGGTCAGCCACTGATCCTGGGGGAATTTCGTCGCACGGTCGACGATCGCTTCCGGTTATCGGTGCCGACGGAACTACTGGAATTGATGCGGGACGCGGACGAAGGGTGCGTGCTCGTCAAGGAGCGGCCCGGTGCACTCAGTCTGTGGCAGGCGGCCCGCTGGCGTTCGCAGTTGGCAGGGGCCGTCCAGGTGTTGGAAGCCAAGTGGCAAAGTGGGCGATTGAACAATCGACTCCACGATCTGCAGGACGTGGGGAGATTGCTTTCGACCAGACACCGTGATGTGCAACTAGCGGGCCGGGGAAGGTTGGTCATCCCCGAGGGCTTTCGAGAATTTTTGGGGGTTGAGGCGGGACATGACGTGATGCTAGTGGGAGCCGCGGTCTGTATTGAGATCTCGGCATCCCACACGCTGGCTGGAACAGTTGGGGCAGCAGATGCCCGGATTTGGTCCATTGCTGGAGGACCTGACCGCGTGATGCGTGTCCGGCGTCGTGTGGACGGCAACGAGTCGGAACCGAGGGGGCGTACCTGATTTCAGTCCATTTTCACCCCGCCGTGCGTTACGGAGGGGATGCAAGTCACCATGGATTGGGGCTTCGCGGCATGGAAGCCCACTTTTATCAGGTATGCCTCCGCGGCGCCGACTTGAGCGTCCGTGAACCGCGATATCCTGCCCGTCGCCGGGAGGATCGTCCGTGCGTGCCGCGTCAAATGTCGGACTTAGGGTTGGTCATGCCCGCGGCTGGGGCTTCCAGCCGTAGTCGACTGCGGCAAGATGCCCCAGCCTCGGTGAGCGAACCCCAAAATCGAAACTTGACGCAGCACCAGGGACTGGTTCTTGGTTCTTTGAACAGCCAACGGGGCCAGGTGCGCCGCGTTTGACCCGCGTGCGTCGAGCCACCGGATCGTTGGCTGTCCGCTCCAGCGCGGCTCGGCCCAGCCGGCCTGATTCGCGGGCTGGGCAACGGGATCCGCCGTTGATCTGCCGGTGGCGACGATTGCTGCCGATTAGTCGTGGGGGATCAGGCCTTCATCGACCATCTGCAAGAGCTTGGAAATGCACAGTTTATTCATGCTGGTGCGTTTCTCATGAGCCTCCGTGCGGAGCGATTCATGCAGGCTCTTCGGCAGCCGCACGGTGATCACCCGTGTGGGTTCGTCATCGGCCGGCGTGCCGCCCCGTTCTCGCAACTTGGCCAACATCTGCTGGATTTCCGCGTATTCGGTCGTTTGCTCCAGGGCATTCATTTCGTGGGCGCTGGGAAACAGCTGCCGGACCACGCCATTGACGCCTAGAATACGACGAAAGAACGAGACCCAATCCGTTTGTTGCCGGTACAATTCGGTGGCGATGCGGTGCAATTCCTGCGTGCGATTCGCCGGCATGGTCGGCCTGGGGGGGATTTGGTGAGTGATAGCGTTCATGGTTTCCATGGTTTCGGCTCCTTCCTACGTGTCCGGTCGGATTCGCGGTCCCCGCGATTCATTCACCCACGGAATACTGGAAAAGCGGTGATAGAGTCAAGGCCAGCAACGAAAGCGATGCTAGATCGACGAGATGCGGCCGATTTCCCGTGCTGCCAGGGCCCGCGGCCCCAGCTCAGCAGCCGCGCGGTCGGTGATACTACGCCTGGCTGGGCGTCCGAGTTCGCATGGTGGCGGGACAGGCTTCCGGCCCGCGTCACGAGTCACGTCCGATGAACCCGTTTCGAGCGCGATGCCTCCGGCCGGGGGCACTGGACTATGTTTTTCCCAGTGGCCAGTCTTATGCCGTGCTGGTGGATCGACTGCTGGCTGAGCCAGGCGCGGCGCAGATTGTCGGCCCGCATGGGTCGGGCAAGTCGACGCTGCTGTTGGGGCTGATCCCCGAATTGCAACGACGCGGCTGCCAACCCCGCCTGGCTCGACTACTCGCGGGCCAGCGACGGCTCCCGTGGCGCTGGCACCGGATTGCCCAGTTCCCAACGGAAACCATCATCCTGCTGGACGGGTGGGAACAACTGACGTGGCTGGGGCGGCAAGCCGTGCGATGCCACGCACGACTCTTTCGCCAGGTGCGTTGGCTTGTCACCAGCCACGCCGATGCTGGCATGAGGACGATCTACGAAACCCGCGTCACCACGCCGCTCGCGCGGCAGGTCATCGACCGCTTGCTTGCGCCAATGCGCGATACGTCCCCCTCCCCTCCGCCCATCCCGACATCATTGGTGAGTTGCCTGCTGCGGCAGCATGAGGGAAACCTCCGCGAAGCGCTGTTTTCATTTTATGACTGGTACGAACAATCGCTGCGACAGCCACCAACGGAACATCCGACGTGATCTAATCGTAGAGGTTTGCGCCAGCGTTGCATTCTCTTTGGATTTTCTCAAGTCCGATCCTTTTCGTGTCGGTCCGCGTAACCTAACATTGAACACGGCCGCCGTTGCGCGAATTCCCATCTGGGTGCGCCAGCGAAGGAAGGCCGTTTTGGAAAAGCCGTTGACGCCGTGCCGCGCATTGCAACCGTCACAATCGTTACAGCTTTCCACGATCCCAGGGATTGGATCGTAAACTGCTGGTTTATCGCGCCGAGAATTGCCGCGGCGACTTGACGAGACAGTTTGCCACTCGTTCTAACGGAGCATGTGGTGAGCCCTGAGACCTGGAGAGAATCATGATCCGTGTTGGCAAGAGCCTGATCGTGGCGGCCACGTTGGCCAGCTTTGCGGCGATCACACCGACCAGCGACGCGCAAGTCCTGAATTGGCTGTTCCCCTTGCGACCGTATCGGCAGGCCGCCCGGAGAGGGACCACGGCCTATTATCCCACCACGGCTAATTATCCGACCACGGCTGCCTGCAGCACGTGCGCCGCGGGGGCTCCTTGCAGCAGCTGCCCGACCACCACTTACTACGGTGGCAATAACGCCGGCGGCACCTACTACGGTTCGGGTGGTTATTACCCGACGTACGGCAGCTGGCCAGGAATGGGACAAACGCCTGTCACTGCCGGCTACACGCCCACGACGACTTATCGCACGGTCTTAACTCCCGTCCCGGTGACCACCTATTCGCCGGTTGCCGGTGGCACTTGCCAACAGGCCTGCACCAGCTATTCCTGGCAGGCACGCCGCGTGCCCTACGTCGCGTATCAACCGACCTATGCGTCCGCCCCGGCGGCGCCGGCATGCGGCTGTGCCGGGGGCTGCAATGCCTGCAGCAGTTGCGCGACCACGGCCTGCAGTGCGGGCGCCTTCCAACCGGTGGGTAGCTCTGTCAATTACGCAGGGTCCGCGCCCGCATGTTCCAGCTGTCAAGCCGCGACCACGGCCGGCTATGCGAGCACGGCCAGCGGCTATGACGGAACGACGGTCCAGGCGAGTGAATGGACCCCGGTGAGTTCCTCCAGCGATTCGTGCTCCAGTTGCAGCGCGGCCGGCTCGTCGCTGACCAACACCTATGCGAATTATCCGTCCACCAGCGCGGCCACGACGTCCGGCGATGCCAGTGAATGGCGTCCGGTCGCCGCGTCCTCCTCGTCCACGTCGGGCGATCGGACCCTGCAGCCGGTACCGGCCGACAATCCCCCGCAACTGGACGACTCGCGTGAGTCGCTGCGTCCTCGTCTGGAATCGCAACCCGACGAAGACGATGACAGTACCTGGCGCCCCGTCGACGCCCGGTATGGGGCGCGCCGACCGACGCCCAGTTACCGCACGGACGCCGAGGAGGATTTTGCCCGTTCCGAATATTATCGCTACAACACCGAGCGTGCCCCGGACGCGAATCACGCAGCGTTTGCCGATCAGGCGCGGCGGCCCGAGCGGACGAATCGCGCGGGTGAGTACGAACGGTTTGTGGGCGAAAGCCGCTCGGCGGTTGATCCAGCCCCGAATTCGTCTGCCAGCCGCGGCTGGGACAACGGCATCAACGACAAGTATCGGGACCGCCTGAACGACGGCGACTGGTCCTACGATCGTCGCGAAACGCGTCGTCCCAGCGATCGCCGTTACGACTGGCGGGCCAGCGACGATTGGGACAGCGGAGCGCAGACGAATTATCGCCCGATCCGTTCCATCTCGGATGACGAAGGATCGGTCGCCAACCCCGTTGAGCCTCCGCGTGACATGCACCCGTATGCCTCGCCGGTGCAATTGATTCCGGATCCATCCCGCGAAGCGGCCCGCGGCCCGGCTGGCGGCAACGACGCGCTGACGGCTCGACTGGCGAGCAACGATCGCTGGGAAGCGACGCCGCGACCGTCCCCCGCCACGGCTTCGCTGGAAGGTTGGCAGGCGGCCGACTGAACCCCTTGGCCCTGGATTCCCTTACAGGACCGCCTATGGCTGCTCGCCTGACCAATCGCCCCCGCCTCGCCGTAGGCCTGGCCTTCCTGTTGTTGACGACCCGGGCGTCGGGAGGTGAGCCATCCCCCGTCGAGCCGGCGATCATCTTCCCGCCGGCGCTCCAGCCCGGTGACACGATCGCCATTGTGGCTCCAGCAGGCCCCGCGAATCGTGAGAAGCTCGAGGAAGCGGCGCGTAAGTTTCAGGCCCTGGGGTTTCAGGTCAAGATTCCCCCCCACATCGATCGCCGCGACGATTACCTCGCCGGCTCGGACCAGGAGCGGGCTGATGAATTCATGGCCGCGTTTCGGGATGCCGAGATTGACGCCGTGATGCCCGCGCGGGGTGGCTACGGCGCGACACGCATCCTCGA
>CAVOZC010000009.1:0-122373 GCA_963700865.1 uncultured Planctomycetaceae bacterium
ATCTCGACATGGGTCGCTGCGGCCGCCGCCATGATTTTCGGCCGCCGCCACCCGACGCGATGATCAACGGCCTACGTCAAACGCCGCTCCAGTAAGCGGCTCGAGTTGGAACTTCCACTGATTTTCCACCGGATCCTTTTGCACAGTGATCGGCTCGTTGTCACTCGAAAGCAGGAAGCGGGGACTTGCAGGCAACTTGTCCGCGGCAATTGTCAGTGTCTCGGGTTGCCTGCTGCGGTTGATCATTACCAGTAACGACTGATCCCCGAGTTCCCGTACGAACGCCAGGCAAAATTTAGCATCGTCGGCAGCGACAACGTCAAAGCGTCCGCGGCGGAGCGCATCGCGTTCGGTTCGCAAGGCAAGGACGGTGCGGTAAAAGGCGTGCAGGTCCTTGTCAAAGGCAACTTTGTCGATGCTTCGCGGTTTGCCACGCGGATGATGCGACTCGTCCTCATACGTTTTGTCTGCCCAGATCATCGGCTTGCGGTCATCCGGGTCGTCGCCGCCCCACATACCCGACTCGGTGCCATAATAGATCATGGGCGGTCCGACGTACGTGGCCTGCAGCAGCGCCACAAGTTTTTGAATCTTCCGTTGCTCGTCGTTTGGCTTAGCCACATCGTAGTTCTCGTCAGAACGAGCCGAGCAGCGTTCGCTCACGTCGTAGTCGAAGCGAGCGGGCTGCAAATAATCCTGGCTGCCTGCATTCACGATCATCGATCCGACGCGGTCGGTATCGTGCGAGTCGATCAAATTTTGCAGGGCGTAACGAGTCGCGACGGGGTACTGATCACGACGAGTCGCCAATTCCTCAATAAAAGCAGACGGCTTCATGCGGCCGTCAATCAGAAAGCCTTTTGTCGGGAAGGCAAAGCCGTGATAATTCATGGTGGCCGTAAAGCCGGTATCCCGCAAATACGCGCCGGCATCCGTCCAGATTTCGGCCACCGTATACGCGTCGGGATTCAGCGATTTGACCAAGGCATGCCATTCCACCCAGAACTGATTGGGAACTTCATTGGCGACGTCGAGTCGCCAGCCATCGATGCCGTCATTTGGCTGACCGTCGCCGTTCGGATCCATCCAGCGTCGCGTGGCATTGAAGATGTATTCCTTGGGACCGTCAAACAGGTTTTTACCATCGGCCGAGTCGGCGAAATTGGGAAGACTCTCGACGCCCCACCAGCACTCGTATTTGAATTCGTTGGCTGGCGTTTTTGGATCGTCGTATGATTCGACGCTGAACCATGTTGTATAAGGGGATCGCTGCTGCTTTTCGCGAAGATCGGCAAATGCAAAAAAGTCGCGGCCGCAATGGTTGAAAACACCATCGATGATGACGCGAATGTTCTTCTGCTTCGCTTTGCTGACCAACTCCAGGAACAAGCGATCGGCCGCCGTCCACTGCCAGGTCGTTGGATCGGATGTCTCCTGCTCCATCATTTTCAGGTCCTCCTCCGGTCGCGGGCCGAAGTAGGGATCGATGTGATGGAAGGAATTTCCGTCGTACTTGTGGAGGGAGCGGGCGTAGAATACCGGGTTGAAATAGATGGTGTTGATCCCCAGGTCGGCCAAATAATCCAGCTGATCGATCACGCCTTGCAAATCTCCGCCATAGCGGCGATTAAAGACCCCATTCTCATAAAAATCGGGCCCCGCTTCGATTTCCCAGTCGGCTCGGCGATACCAATCCGCGGTCCAGTCTGATATTCGCCACGACGAAGGAACCAGGTCGGGAGTTTCCAACGAGGCGTGTGTGGGGTCATTTCCAGGATCGCCATTGCGAAATCGTTCGGGAAGATCTGGTAGAAGACCGCATCGGGTACCCAATCGGGAACCGGATAGCGAGGCGCTTCTTCTCGGGACTCGATCTTGGACTGGCTCGTCGCATCAGCCGCGGGCTGCGGTTTCTTGTTGAGCCGAGCTTTGGCCGCCTCCAGTTCTTCTTTGGTGGCCCGCTCTTTCAGGATCACGTCGCCAAATTGGGAAGTGTTCTGCCACGAGCTGTTGTTGGGCGTCCACCATTTGGCGATGGCTTGTCGTCGCCCGCCCCCCGCGTCGTCGTTGATTTGCAGCTCGAGTCCGATCTTCTGGTTGGCCTTTGGTTGCAGCGTGCGCCAACGTGCGGACATCTCGGCCTGGTAGCCTCCCTCGGTCGCCTTGGCCGCTGTTTTGACATTCGTCAGATGAAAATTCGTGCCTCCCGAGCGCAGACCGCGGTAGGTGCTGCGGCAATGAAAGTCATCATTCTCATACACGCCTCGTTTGCCGTTATTCTCATCGACAAACATCTCAACCGAATCCTGCTCCCAGGCATCCGGATGCACGCCGCCGACCTGCTTGTCATGCACGTCGAAAAACACATAAATGTTCTCATCATCCCACATGAGACGAGCCGTTCCGCGAGCCGCCTGATCCGCCGGAATCAGGAGTGACTCGGCGACCAGCTTGTCGATCGGAATCACGGGTGCCAGCTCCCAAGCCTTTTCCGCAACCCCGTCGACGATCGGCGTTCCACGGATGGCGATGGCCACCCCATCATCATCGGCCCAGACCTGCGGAACGGATACCAGCAAAACGAAAGCCAGCAGTTTGAAACGGCGCTTCATGGTACTTCCCATCGAAGGAGGCGGTGAACGGAGTTCTCCATCTTACGAGATAGCGGGCCGGCTTGACAAACCGTGGAAAGGCCGCATTTTGGGCGTCTATTGGCTGTGTCTGGCGGCAATCGGCACAATCGGCCGTTGCCGCATGGCGAACGCGGCCCACGATATGATCACGTCTGGTGACTTGCCCGATTGCGGACCGGAACTGGCCGATTTGATCCGCTGGGTCATCCATCCTTCAGCCAGCAACGATGTCACTACCGGGACGCTACGCCGACTCCTCCCACACCGTATGATATCCCCCGATTGCCTCGAAGTATTCGAGCAGTCGGCGATAAAAGTCGTTCCCGCCCAAGGTCTGCGCTATCACCGATAACGATCAATTTGCGACGTGCACGCGTCAGCGCGTACATTCATCCGCCGCGTGTCGGCCAAAAAGCCAATTTCGCATGCCGGGTTGCTCCGCACGAGCGAAATCACGATCGCCTCCTTCTCCCGACCCTGAAAGCCGTCGACGGTGTCGATCTCCAGATTCGCCATGTCTGCCAGATCGCGCAGCAGGCGCACCTGAGCCGCATAAGGCGCGATGACTCCGATGTCGGCCGCCGGCAGACCGGCATCCCGCAGCTCGTTGACCTTGTTGAGCACCAGAGCTGCCTCACTCGGATTGCGGCGACTCTCGCCATCGGGCTCTAATTCCTCTTCCCAACCGGCCCCCGCGGTATCGATAAAGGTCACGGGAGTTGATGTCAGCGGCGTCGACCGCACGTGCGGCAGGTCACTCAAGCTGTGGCCGATGACGAGCGTGTCGGCAATCAGGGACCCGGCGTAAAACTCGCGCGAAGAAAAATCCATGATGTGTTGATGCATGCGATATTGGATGTCGAGGGGGCTGGTTACCGCCGCTCCGTACCGTTGTACGACGCTTTCGAGAAGGCTGACCGACAGGCCTTCCGCCGCGGCTTGCGGCGAAATGACCGTGGGGGGTAATTGACAATGGTCGCCCGCCAAAACGACACGATATCCGTGCAACATCGGTACCCATGTGCCGGGCTCGGTGCTCTGACACGCCTCGTCAATCACGATGAGGTCGAACAACCGGTCCCCGAGCAGCTCGGCGTCAACCGTGGTCGTCGTGCAAACAACGTCGGACGAATCGAGAATATGTTCGACCGCTTGCCGTTCCAACCGCCGAGCGTCGGACTTCAACCGTTTGGCCTCGCGCCGTAATTCCTGCTTCGCGCCGCGTTGCGGTTTGGCGCGGGTAAATCGATTCGCCTGTCGCAGTAGATCATCGGCTTCGCGGATCATGTCGATAATGATTGACATGTGGTCGTGGGACTCGACTTGATGATCCAGCGTGAGATCGCGCAGCTCCTCGGTGACTCGTGCCGGGTGGCCGAGCCGTACGACGTTCAGCCCCGCGGCAGCCAGTCGTTCCAGCAGATTGTCGGTGGCGGTGTTGCTAGGCGCGCAGGCGAGCACTTTGTGCCCCAAGGCGACGGCTTGGCGGATGATTTCGACGACGGTGGTTGTTTTTCCCGTTCCTGGTGGACCGTGAATCACCGCGATATCCGATGCCGAGAGCGCAAATCGCACGGCCTGTTGCTGCGATTCGTTCAAATCAGCGAAGAAAGTGGCGATGGGCTGGCGGTGGAATTTGGGCTCCCGCTCTCCCATGACCGTGCGCCGCAGAGTACTTAACCTCCCCGTCGCATTCGCGACCGTCTGAATGGCTTGCAGCTGGCGTTGCCGCGTCACTTCATCGGGCGACAGGTCAATCCGGAAGGCATCGCCAGCGGGCCATGCGGAGAGCGCGATCTGAATGGAATCATCGTTACGGCGGCTGACGACGCCCTGATAGGCCGCTTGTTCGTCTCCCTCCTGTGGCGAGATGACCACCGGTGAACCGACGCGCAGCCGGTGCCAAGGCATGCGCAGGGTCCGATTGCGTTTGACAAAGGTCAGCAGGGTGCGGCCCGCCAGACCGATGTGATGGTCGGCCACGGCCATATCGAGCAGTGATTCGCCGCTCCTTTCCGCGTCACCGTCGCGCGACCGCCGCCGGCGTTCAAGCAGCCGCTGGCTCTCGGCTTGCGATTCGATCGCCAACAGGCGGGCCAGTTGCTGGAAGTGTGGAAAATGGCTAATTGCGGGACCTTTCCTCAAAGAACGGTTTGTCATCTCGCCACGGCGGCAAAAGGGGACTTGAGGCCGTTTTCGGATAGAAGCGTCTCCATCCCGGTTGGGTAAGGCCCTGGGGAATCTGCACGCCCCCTCAACCCTTCGCCCGCCAGCGATTAACCTAGAGGATGGGCCAGGGATTGAAAAAGGGGCAAGCGTCAACGGCGCGACCGCGGGCCATTCCCCGGCCAGACCTTTCGACGGGAACTCGCTACCGCGAACTGACGCATGGACCCTGAACGACAGCGCATCCAGGACGATCTGAGGGGGCTCGTTGACGGCGAGGTCCGCTGCGATGACGTCTTTGTGCAAATGTACGCGAGTGACGCGAGCATCTACGAAATCGAGCCGAGGGCCGTCGTTCGTCCTCGCAATACCACGGATGTCGTGGCGACCGTGCAATACGCGCGGGCCAACGGACTGCCGATCCATCCTCGCGGAGCCGGTACGGGAGTTTCGGGAGGCTGCCTCGGCCGCGGCATTGTGCTCGATTGTTCTCACGGCATGCGGCGGATCGTCCGAACCGATGACACGACAGTGCGGGTGCAGCCGGGAGTCGTGCTGGCGAATCTGAACGCGCACCTGGCCCCGTATGGAAGACTATTCGGTCCCGATCCGGCCGCGGCCGAAGTTTGCACGATGGGAAGCGTCGTTGCCGTGAATCGGGGTGGCAGCCATTGGAAGCGATATGGTGCGGCTCGCGAACGAACGGTCTCCTTGCAAGTCGTTTTGTCGGATGGCGCTGTCCTCGAGTTCGGTACGCACACGTTGGACGAGCCGGCGACGAATCCGAACGAAGAGCGACGGAACATTCTGGTCCGCCAGATTGTGAACCTGCTGGAGCGACATCGTGAGGCAATTGCCGCCTCGACCCCCAAGTCGCTCGTGAATACCAGCGGGTACCTGCTGCATGATGTCTGGGATGGCCAGCATCTTCAACTAGCGAAACTGTTTGCCGGATCGGAAGGTACGCTTGGAATCATTACGGAGCTGACCCTGGCGACCGATCCGTCGCCCAAGGCCGTTGGTGTGGCCCTGCTGTTCTTCGACCGTGTGGAGAAAGCCACGAAGGCGGTTGACGAGCTGCAACGGTTTGACTTGTCGGCGTGCGACCTGGTCGACCGCCGATTGTTAATCCTGGCGCGTGAATCCGATGTTCGCTACGATGTGTTGCTTCCCCAGGCGGCCGAAGCCGTGCTGTTGATCGAAGTGGAAGGAGATAGCCTGATCGACGTCCGCGAGCAATTGCAGCAGGCCACCCAATTGATCACGCGGAAACGACGGCTGGCGTTTGACGCTTCGATCGTCGTCGACCCTTCCGATGTGCAACTCTACTGGCGTTTGGCCCACCGAGTGCTGCCAACTCTTTATCGTCTCACGGGGTCTCAGCGTCCCTTACCGTTCGTGGAGGATATCGCTGTGCCGCCGGCGGTGCTGGGTGAATTTCTCACCACGGTGCAAAATACATTGCGGCAATACCAGGTGACGGCTTCTCTGTTTGCCCACGCGGGCCATGGACAGTTGCACCTCCGCCCGTTTCTCGATCTGGCGAAGCCGGATGACGTGGGATTGATGACCGGCTTGGCCAGCGATCTTTTTGAGGAGGCTCTGCAGGTCGGCGGCACGATATCGGGCGAACATGGAAACGGTCTTAGTCGCTCCTGGTACGTGCCGCGTCAGTTTCCTGATTTGTATGGGGCTTTTCGCGAACTCAAACGGCTCTTCGATCCGGACGACATCTTCAATCCAGGAAAAATTACCGAGTCGGACGCGGATCAGCTCGTCCTTGACTTGCGCCCGGTGATGTCGATCCCGCAATCCCCGGAGATCGTAGCGGATGAGGCGGAGCCGCCCGTCGGCGAGCCAAGCGGGACCGATGAGACGCCGCTTTCCGTGCCAGACATACCCGTCACGGAGGTGAAACTGTTCTTGAATTGGGATGCGGCGGAAATCGCTCTGGCGGCCCGTTCCTGCAACGGCTGCGGGAGCTGTCGCACGCAATCTGAGTCGATGCGAATGTGCCCCATCTTTCGCTTTGCTCCGGCCGAGGAAGCCAGTCCGCGCGCGCAAAGCCAATCTCATGCGGAGCTTGTTGACGCAGCATATCAGTCCCGAGGATCTGGCGACGGAAGAGCGCAAGCAAGTCGCGGACCTTTGTGTCAATTGTTACCAGTGCCGGGATGAGTGCCCCGCCAACGTTGACATTCCCAAGCTGATGATCGAGTTCAAGGCCCAGTATGTGGCGACCAATGGTCTGCGTTTTTCCGACTGGCTGCTCGCTCGACTCGATCTGGTCGCACCGTGGGCGGCCAGCGTCCAGTCGTTGTTTCACTTCGGCATCGGCAGCCCTCGTGTACGGCGATTACTGGAACGCACCATCGGGTTGGCGCAAGGGCGAAAGCTACCACGCATTGCGGCTCGGTCGTTCATGACCAAGGCCCGCCGCCGCCGCCTGACTCGGCCCACGCGTGGCGCCGGTCCCAAGGTGCTTTACTTTACCGATATTTACGCGAACTGGTTCGATGTGCAATTGGGCGAAGCCGTCCTGAATGTGCTGCAACATAATGGCGTCGCCATTTATGTGCACCCCAACCAAGCGCAGTGTGGTATGTCATTGATCAGCGTCGGTGCGGTAGAACAAGCCAAGCTGCTGGCGGCCGGCAATATCAAGATTCTGGCCGAAGCCGTTCATCAAGGGTATGAGATTGTCACGGCCGAGCCGTCGGCGGCTCTCTGCCTGACTCGGGAATATCCCAATCTATTCGCCAACGATGATGAAGTGCGGCTGATTGCGGAGCACACGAGCGAAGCGTGTTCCTACCTCTGGAAGATGCATCAGCGTGGCCAGCTAGAGCTTGACTTTAAGCCGCTACATATGACCGTGGGATACCATCACCCCTGCCATTCACGGACGCTCAACACGGGCGCACCCGCGGCTCATTTGTTAAAACTGATTCCAGGGCTGCAAGTGCGCGAACTCGAGCGAGGCTGCTCTGGGATGGCCGGAACCTATGGCTTAAAAAAAGAAAACTATCGCAACAGTTTGCGGGCAGGATGGCCGCTGATTTCCGCCATTCGCGATCCGATGCTGCAGATCGGCTGTACGGAGTGCAGTGCCTGTAAGTTGCAGATGGAGCAGGGGACGAGCAAGGCGACGCTGCATCCGCTGAAGCTGCTGGCCTATGCCTACGGTCTGATGCCGGAGATTGCGGATAAGATCAGTCAGCAAAACGAGGAGCTATTCGTGACATGACAATCACCGTGCGCTTATTTGCCGCTGCTCGTGCGCGTGTTGGTCAATCGGTGGTCGAGGTCTCGCTGCCTGCGCCCGCATCGGTGAAGGAATTGCGACAAGCCCTCGCGCGTCAGCATCCAGAATTGGCGTTGCTGTTGCCCCATTGTGTTTTTGCGATCAATGCATCCTATGCAAATGAGGACGCCGCGGTTGCCGCCGAAAGTGATGTCGCTTGCATACCGCCAGTTAGCGGTGGCTAGGCTGGACAAAAGCGAACGAGCAGCGGATGGTTGGGAGAGACTTCCTCGTCGCCCGGGAGAAAGCTCGATGATTGAACTGACCGAAACGGTGATTGACACTTCCGCAGTGCTCCAGGCCGTGGCCGATCACCGCGCCGGCGCCGTCGTACTCTTTCTCGGTACGACACGCGAGTTCACGCAGGGCCGGCAAACCCGTTCGTTGGAGTACGAATGCTATCCAGAGATGGCACGCTTGATATTGGCCGATCTGGTCGCGGAAGCCCATACTAAGTGGCCGATTACCAAATCCGCCGTAGTCCATCGGTATGGACACGTGGACTTGGGAGAGACAAGTGTTGCCGTGGCGGTCAGTTCGCCGCACCGTGCCGCGGCATTTGCCGCCGGACAGTGGCTGATCGACCGATTAAAACAAGTCGTGCCGATCTGGAAAAAGGAATATTGGGCCGACGGAACAAGCGAGTGGTTGCACCCTGGCGACCAGAGTCGATCGAACTGATGTTCGTCGCCCCTTCTCGACAAGGTTTTATCCTCTAGACTTGTGGAAGACTCGCCGGGTCGATTGCCTCGCAGAACTATTTCCTCTTCGCCACCCACATGAGCGTTCTACCGCCACTCGTCGACGGCTTTGGCCGAGTCCACACCAATTTGCGGTTGAGCATCACCGATCGCTGCAACATCCGCTGCACGTACTGCATGCCGGCCGGCAGCGTAAAATTTCAGCCACGAGAACAATTGCTCACTTACGAGGAAATTGTGCGGTTTGTGCGGATTGTTACCTGCATGGGTATCACGACCGTGCGGATCACCGGGGGGGAACCCCTGGTACGGGCCAAAGTCAGCCGCCTGGTCGGCATGCTCAGCCAGATCGAGACCCTGCGTGATATCGCGCTGACGACCAACGGGCTGCTGCTGGCGGAACAGGCGTCGGCCCTGAAAGCGGCTGGCTTGAGGCGGTTGAATATCAGCCTCGATACCTTGAGTGAGGAGACCTTTCTTCGCATCTCGCGCCGTTCCGGCTTGTCAAACGTGCTCGAGGGTATTGCGGCAGCTCAACAAGTCGGTTTTGACAAGATCCGCCTGAATGCCCTGGCCATGCGGCGAGTGACCGAGCCCGATATCCTGCCGCTCGCTCGTTTCGCGCGAGAACGGGGACTGGAATTGCGGTTTATCGAGTTCATGCCGCTCGACGCGGATGACGCCTGGCAATCCGAACGTGTCCTCTCGGGGGCAACGATCCGCGCGGTGATCGAATCGGAATTCGGATGTCTGGAGCCGATCAGAGACGGTGATCCCAGCCAGCCAGCCACCGACTACGCCTATCGGGACGGGAAGGGGCGGGTGGGCTTTATCAATCCGGTCACCCAGCCGTTCTGTGGCGATTGCAACCGGCTGCGGCTAACCAGCGAGGGACAGGTACGTAATTGCCTGTTTTCCACCAACGAAGTCGACGCCCGCCAGTTACTGCGTGCCGGAGGCAGCGACGAGCAAATCGCGGAACTGGTCCGCCGTTGCGTCGCGGACAAGAAACCAGGGCACGGGATTGACTCACCCGACTTCCTCCGTCCCCGCCGTGCCATGTATCAGATTGGTGGCTGACTTGTTCGTAGGGGAGCCGTGAGCGCACGCATCTATCTTGACAACGCGGCCACCAGTTGGCCCAAACCCGATTGCGTCTACACCGCGGTGGATGACTACCAGCGACAACTCGGATGCGCGGCGGGTCGAGGTATCTACGGCTCGGCAGAAAAGGCAGCGCGACTGGTGGATTCCACGCGCCGGCGTCTGGCAGACTATCTTCATGCCCCCAACGACAGCCAGATTGTCTTTGCGTTTAACGGCACGGATGCCCTGAATCTGTGTCTGTTCGGCAGCCTGCAAGCGGGTGATCACGTTGTCGCCTCGGTAATCGAACATAATTCGATCCTGCGGCCACTGCATGCGCTGCAGACGCGCTGCGGTATCGAGGTGGCTTTCGTGGATTGTGATGAATCGGGACGCATTGATCCGGAGCAGTTGGCGAGCCTGCTGCGACCTCATACGCGGCTGGTCGCCTTATCCCATGCTTCGAATGTCACCGGCGCACTGCAGCCGATCGAGGCGATTGCCGGGATCACACGATCCAAAGGCATTCGGTTGCTGGTCGATGCGGCCCAGACGATCGGGCACGTGCCGATCGACGTGACGGCCACTCCAGTAGATATGCTCGTCGCTTCCGGTCACAAAGGGCTGATGGGGCCGTTGGGGACCGGATTCGCTTACCTTTCCGATGAAATGCGTCGCGTCCTGCGGCCTTTTCGGTACGGAGGCACGGGCGGGGACGGGTACAGTCCCGATCAACCCGCGGATGGCGCGGCGCGCTTCGAGTCGGGAAACCTCAATGTGGCAGGGTTGGCGGGGCTGGGTGCCGCGATCGACTATCTGCAGACCCACGCGAACCGGCTGCGGGATCACGAGCAGCAGTTGACTCAGCTCGCGACGGAGCGTTTGCAAATGATTGACGGGTTGCGGTGCGTAGGACCCACGGTGGCCAGCGAGCGGGTGGGATTAATCAGTTTTTCGGTTGCGGGGCTCGAGTCGCACGAAGTGGCGGTGGGGCTGGATCTCGCGGTGGGAGTCGAGGTGCGGTCGGGACTCCACTGCGCACCGAGGATGCATGAGCGGTTGGGGTTGGCGGGGACCGTTCGTGCGAGCTGGGGCGCCTTTACGACGGCCGAAGAAATCCATACGCTGGCGGATACGCTGGCGGAAATGAGCTTGTTGCGCTGAATCCCTGGCCGCTCGTTTCTGGCGTACTCTCATTAATATCGAGCCATCCTATCATGAGTGACAAGCCTTGGTACCGAAATGGACTTCGGTTCGAATGCAGCCAGTGTGGCGACTGTTGTACGGGCGCGCCTGGTTACGTATGGGTCAACAAGGAGGAGATCGTTGAGTTGGCGGCGGCCGTCGGCGAGGCGGATCTGGGCAAGTTCGAGGACCGGTATGTCCGCAAGGTCGGTGTGCGGAAGAGCTTGGTCGAGTTTGATAATGGCGATTGCGTTTTTTTTGACCCACAACAGCGCAAATGCACCGTGTATGGGGCGCGGCCGCGGCAATGTCGCACTTGGCCCTTCTGGGACACGAACATTCGCAGCGAGTCGGCTTGGCGAGCCACCTGCGAAATCTGTCCGGGCAGTGGCCAGGGGCAGCTTCATCAGCTCGACGAAATTGAAACACTGCGAAAAAAAATTCGCATTTGATCGCTTGGTGGATCAACCAGCCAGCTTCGGTTTCTTCATGTTGTCGTCCGGAATGCGGTCGATCAGCAGCGAAAACGGATCCACACCGACGAGCGCGGGTTGTTCGTCCACGACAAAGTCAAACGTATTGTCGTTGGCCGTGATATGCACCCGCTCGCGATGCAGCGTCTTGCCATAGCGGCTACCCCGTGCCGGTTCCGCGAACGCGCCGATTTCGATCCAATCATCCAGGGGCACCGCTTCCTCGGCGCCATCCGTTCCCGCTTTGAATTTACGACACTCGACCGTGACCTCGACGTCGTAACGCCCGTCCTCCCGCGGCCGATACGTGGCCGCGACGGACCGGTTCGCGAAGAGAGTGATGTCCTGAAATAAATCCCGCAAAAGGTACTTTAGGTCTGGCGGCGTCTGCTCATCAAGCGCGGCAATCAAGTCGGCCGACGTGGGATACGGAGGCGGTGCATAACCGAAACGATCGACTAGATTCCGCAATGCGGCGTTGACTTTATCTTCGCCGATCATTTCCTTGAGGTAGTACATGACCACGCTGCCCTTCTGGTAGTGAACATAGGCCTGCCCCGATTCAACTTTTGCGAGTGGCTGTTCCGCCAGTAGTTCCCTTCCTCGCGATCGAAGATAGCGATCCATTTCGTAGGAGAGGAACTTGCGCATCATGTCGCGACCAAATTCTTTTTCCATCACCATCAACGCCGAATATTGGGCCAGTGTTTCGGAAAGCAACGTGGCCCCCTGCATGTTGGCGCCGATGACTTGATGTGCCCACCACTGATGGGCCATTTCATGGGCGACAATATAGTAGACCATATCAATGTCATCATCTTTCTGGATGTCCGCAATAAAGCCGACACCCTCGGAATATGGCATCGTACCGGGAAAGGCCTGCGCAAAGCTGGCAACGCGCGGGAATTCGATAATACGTGCCTGCTTGTGCCGATAAGGCCCAAAGTTAGTCGTGTAGTATTCCAGCGATTTTCGAATCGATCGCAGCATGTTGTCGACATTCCAGGCGTGTTCGGGGTGGTAGTACACCTCAATATCGATACCCTTCCATTGCTGAGTTTGGACGGCGTAACGCGCCGAAATAAAGGAATAGAAGTTCACCGACGGATGATCGACTCGATAATGGAAATAACGGCGACCATCCTCCTCCCAGGTGTTGATCAGAGAACCGGTGCAATGCGCGCTGATCAAGCGATGTGCTGATCGTGGTTTCCACCGTTACCCAATCGCTGCTGTTGCTAAGGTACGTATTCATCCGCGCGGGCAAATTTCCAGGATCAAGCGGCGGCATCGGTGCCGGATCGCCGAGTCCATTTTTCTGGCGACTTCGTTTGTTCTTAAGCTCAAATCCTTCCTGATAACCGATCTGCGGGCAGATGAAGTTATTGAAGAATGTTCCGTTCTGAACGACTGAGGTATTGGAAACGGAATTTTCAAACCCGCGCGGGTTGTAAGCCACCGTGTAGCACATCTGCCGCGTTTCGTCCGGCGCCAGCGGAGGATGAAACTTATAGACTCGATAGTTGAATGACTCGAGTTCGGATTCCAGCTCGGCACCCTCGATTTCGATTTCCGTTTCGTAGCCATCGGCCGTTACCAGAGACATTTTCTCCAGCGGTTGGTCGGTTTGATTGGCAATCGTCTGCTCGCCGCGCAGCGACAGAGCCCGTTGTTCGGGAAAGATATCGATGGCGTATTTGACGTCGATCACTCGCGGCTGGGACCACTCGGCATGAGATTTTAACTGTTTCTCGTAGTCTGCCTGCAGGGTCGCCTGTTGCTTGGTCGTGCGAAAATCATTCTCCACCTGCGTGTTGAAATACACCCATCCCGCCGCAACTCCCCAGGCCAACAGGAGTCCAACGCTCAGCCATCGCAGGGGACCGACCCAACTCCCCAAGGCCTTGCTGGCCCGCGTTCTCCAGGCTGTCTCGCGGCCCCGTTGCCAGAAGAGAATGGCCACAATGCACACCATGGCGGAAAAGAGCAGCCAATAGATTCCGAACCAGACGAGTGATGGCCGAAAGGGAGCGTACTGGTAAAGATCGGAATACGTATATCCGGGCAGGCCGCCATACCGCACCATCCGCGTTTCCACATTCATCATCCGCCAGCCAAAGGCGTTGGCGATGACGAGGATGATGAAGAGAAAATAGCCGAAATATTTGTTGGGGCTGAAAACATGGGCCACAAGCGCCAACACGATCAGGCAAAACAATTCAGTTAGATCCAACACGAATAATTCCGTCAAGTAGAGCGGAAGCTGGAATCGTGTATATCCCTTGCCGGCCTGGACCGCGATGCCCGCCAGCATCGCTACGAGCAACACAAGGGCCACAACAAACGTGAGCGATACGATTTTCGCGGCGAACGTGACCCATGTCGGATGCGGCAAGGCATCGTAGACCTCGTCCAGCTCCGCGTCGCGTTCCTTCCAGACCAGCACGCCCGCATAAAACGTGATGACGGCCAATAAAAAGATGTAGAGGGTGCCGCGGATAATATCAATGACGCTGTATGTGACCGGCAACGAAGATACTCCAAAGCCCTCGCCCGATTGCATGATCAGGGATGCGATCGCATTGGCGAATCCGGCGAGCATGATGACGATAAACACGTGGCTCTTTAAAATTCCGAGGGCATCGAGCCGCAACTGACTGGCAAATTGCGACCAGGCCGCCCGCGCATCCCGGTGGAAGGTCACGGTGGGTAGCGCCATGTGCGGGGTGGGTGCGATATCCACGTCGGACGCCGTACTACGCGTCTTCGTCGATCGTTGCCGAAATGAGAATCGCCAGCAGGCCGCGGCGAAAATCAACATGCTGATGATCAGCCACAGCACTCGGTTCGCCAACATGCGACCCGTGAGCATCAGGCATTCCGTGTTCTTCTCGGCAACCGTCCAATATTTGGTGTCGAGTGAAAACGCGCGGACCCCGAAGGGATCCAGCATGACCGCTAATGTTTCATTGTCGAGATTGCTGGCGAAGTTCTGTGAGACGCCGTAAGCCACGATCAGCAGGATGGCGCCGAGAAACGACGCAATCGTGCTCCGTGTCCACACCGCGATCGCAAAGATGATCGCTGCTACGATGATCGTGTTAGGGAGCCCGAAGGTCACGATGCTCCAAAAATGGGCCTTCCATGAGATCGGGCCCCATTGCTGGGGCTCGATCCAGGGCATCCAGCCGGCCACAATCACGCCCAGCGAGACGCCCAGCATGGGAATGGCGGAGACGAGCTGTTGAGCCCCAAAACCGACCCTGCAGATAAGAGAGTTTGTTGAGTGGCTTGGTGAAAATGAGCTGGTCCGTGTGATAGGCGAAATCACGCGATGCGGCGGCATTCACAAACGCCGTGATCATCAGGCACGTCAACAGCGCGATCGAACTGTAAAAGGCCTGAATGTTGTGCGGTGAATTTCGGAACGTATTTTCCAACGATTCCCCGACTTGGACATTGTCCGTCGACGTGGCCGCGAAAAAGAGAAGGGCGATAACTGCCAGGAACACATAGACCATCATGCCGCGCAACCAGAATCGCAGCTCGAAGCGCAAGAAATTGCTGAACATGGTGTCTCTCAAGTCTCGAAGGAAGGCACTTCGCGGCACAATCGGCGCGAGTACGACGGCCGATCCGACTCATGCGACGCGCTGAATCGTGGTAAAGAATACGTCTTCCAGATCCGGGTCAACACCGCGAAAGCCATCGTGCGGTGCATCGTCCGCCAGAATGTGGATCAATGGTCGACCGGCCACAAGCTTGGTTGAAATCACCTGGAACCGTTGGCGATAATCCTCCAATTCGTGCTTCTGGATCGATTTTTGCCAGATACGACCGCTCAATTGAGACTCAGCTTCATCAGGCGTGCCGGCGAACAACAGCTGACCTTCGTGAATGATTGCCATCTGCGTGCACAATTCCTTCACGTCCTGCACAATATGCGTGGACAAGATCACGATGACATTCTCGCCGACTTCGGCAAGCAAATTGTAAAAACGGTTCCGTTCACCCGGATCCAGCCCGGCTGTCGGTTCGTCGACGATAAGTAACTGCGGATCGCCGATCAGCGCTTGCGCGATCCCAAACCGCTGTTTCATGCCGCCCGAGAAACTCGCAATTGCCTTCTTGCGATGCTGATGCAGATTCACTCTTTCCAGCATGGCATCGACGATCTGGCGGCGTTCCGTCCGGTTGGTGATGCCCTTCAAAACGGCGATATGGTCGAGCATCGCCGTCGCCGAGGTCTTGGGGTACACACCGAACTCCTGCGGTAGGTAGCCGAGAATCTTCCGCGTTTCTTGCGGCTGGGCCAGAATGTCGAGTTCGCCCAAGCGGATCGAACCGCGATCGGCGTCCTGGAGAGTCGCAATCGTGCGCATCAGGGTCGACTTGCCGGCACCATTGGGTCCCAGCAGTCCGTACATTCCCTTGGGGATGGTCATCGTGACGCCATCGAGCGCCCGGACTCCATTCGCGTAGGTCTTGGAAAGGTCTCGGATTTCCAACTGCATTTTGGGGGCCTTTGGGGGATTCGGGGGGCAGACGGTACGGCCGAGCCTTCTGGCGAGCGCCGAAATCGGCTCCCGACTGTGGGAGAGTTCGCTCGGGTTTCCTTAATCTTGGTTGTCTTCGCCTGGGCCGCGTATCTGCTAAGCGACGATCCCGCAGCGAGTCCGCCAATTGAGGCCAACCAACTTGCCTGGCCTGCGGCAGCCGTTCAGGTAGCGTGGCCGTTCCGGCCACGATGCACATCCGCAAGGTGCGTGATTCGGCAAAGTTGAACACGACACTGCGGATGCCATCAGGGCATCCGCAAATGGGGAGCCGACAGCGACGGGGTGCCAGTCCGCTCCACGGCCTTATGTCGCGTGGACCAACGGGGAGGACGAATCGTCTGCCAGTATCGATAGCTGCCTCCCGGATCGGCGGGGATGATGACGGTTAGCTAAAGTCTTCTGCCTGGGCAGCCGATGAGGGAAGGGAATCAGTGGCCTCGACGCCTCCCCGCGTGGGCAGCATCCGATCGGCAATCAACGCTAACCGTTGCAAATTAACGACTTACAGCAAACATGTCGCTTTCGAGCCGGAATATTTGTCGTAACTCTTTTATGTTCAATAGCTTGCGCTGGTCTTGCCTGCCGTGCCGCCCACGACCTTCAAGGGGCAGCCATGTCGGACTTGCTTGACACTACTTCTTACCCTGTTTACACTTGGAGCAATCGTGGCGTCCTCGGACGGTGACCTTTTCCACGTTCATTCTCGTTTGCCGACCGACTGAAGGATTGTGGTCATCGGGAGCCCGTTGTGACCAAGAAAGAGATCGTTAAGACCATTTCTGAAGAAATTGGTTTGACACAGCTCAAGACAAAAGAGATCGTCCAGAAGACGTTTGACGCGATCGTCGAGACGTTGGTGACGGAGGGTCGCATCGAGCTAAGAAATTTCGGCGTTTTTGAGGTGAAAAAGCGTGCGGCTCGGCGGGCCCGGAATCCCCGCACGGGCGACAAGGTAAGCGTGCCCGAGAAGTATGTGGTCACGTTCAAACCGGGCAAGGAGATGGAAGAGAAGGTGAAGCTGATGAGCGACCAGGCGGAGGCGGAGCGGTTAGCGGCCGAGGCCGCCGTGGCGGCTCGTTCGACTGCCACACCGAGCGTGGGACCATCCGCCTCCTCGGCGGCACGAACCGGCCCGCGGCCGGCCACCGGTTTAGGCCCGGAATCGTACGGGACGACGGGGTAGCGGAATCAACGTTTGAGGTGCGGAACGACTGGCAGGAAGCCGGGTGTTGGCAGCGAGATCGCCGCCATCGCGAGATGGCGACTCACGGAGGAGAAATGATCATGCGACGAATCTTATGGGGCCTGCTCTTGGCCGTGTTTCTGAGTGGTAATATCGGTTGCTTCCTACCGATCTATTCTGGCGCGCCGGACCGCCGGGCCCGCCAGTTGCTCACGACGTCCGAGAATCTGCGAATGTTAGTTGACGAGTGGGAACGCATCTGGTTTCTGGATCAGCCGGACCATATGACTCCTTACCGTACGCACGGCGGAATTCTCTAGTTGCCAGTGCGAACTGGGCGGTGAGGGTGGCGGGCGTTTCCTCGTGGCGGTCATCATGTTAACCTGGGCCATTTCCGCTGCTTGTTGGGCGCCCAAGTCTTCATGTCTGATTCGCACTCTGCCAAGACGCCTGAACTCTCGGTACGCCTTGGTCGTCTTACCTTGCCAAATCCGATTCTCGTCGCCTCGGGAACTTTCGGGTACGCGCGTGAGATGGCTGGGATTGTCAATCTGAGTCGGTTGGGTGGGATCGTGCCCAAGACGATCACGCCGGCGCCGCGTGTGGGCAACGTCCCGTGGCGAACGGTAGAAACCACGGCGGGCCTGTTGAATTCTATTGGGCTGGACAACGATGGCCTCGACGCATTCTTGGAATTCCATCTGCCTTATCTGGCCTCGCAATCATGTCCGTTGATTGTCAGCATTGCCGCTGCCTCGACGCGCGAGTATGCGGAGATGTCGGCCTCGATCACGGCGGCGGGAGGCGCGGCGGCGATTGAGCTGAACATATCTTGTCCTAACGTGGCGCATGGAGTGGATTTTGGTACCGATCCTGACCAATGCCACGCGGTCGTCAAGGCGGTGCGCGACGAGACCGATCTGCCGGTCTTTGCGAAATTGACGCCGAATGTGACGCGTATCGACGAGATCGCCCAGGCTGCGGAAGCGGCCTCAGCCGACGGACTGTCGGTGATGAACACGGTGTTGGGAATCGCCATCGACTGGAGGCGTCGTCGGCCGATGTTGGGGAACGGGATGGGTGGCTTGAGCGGGCCGGCCATCAAGCCGATTGCCCTGCGTTGCGTCCGGCAAGTGGCCGCAGCCGTCTCGCTCCCGATTATTGGCATTGGCGGGATCGCCACGATTGACGATGTGATGGAGTTTCTGGTGGCGGGGGCCACGGCCGTGCAGATCGGCACGGCGAATTTCTACGATCCGACCGTGTCGATGAGAATCATCGACCAGCTTACCGGCGGCTTTGTCCGAGTTGAAAGCCGGCTCGGTGGCGGAAATCGTCGGGACGCTGGGTCCGTGTCATTAAGAAGGTACCGTCTTTCACTCAAGAGGAAACCACATCGATGCGTGTTCTTTCCGGGATTCAACCCACGGGCCGATTTCACTGGGGCAACTACTTCGGTGCGATCCGCCAGTACATCGATCTGCAGGAGGGGAATGAAGCCTATTATTTCATTGCAAACCTGCATGCCTTGACCACCGTTCGCGACCCGCAGCAGCTGCGTCAATATACGCTGGACGCGGCCATTGATTTGCTTGCCCTGGGATTGGACCCGGAGAAGGCGGTGTTGTTCGTCCAGTCCGACGTGCCGGAGGTCTCCGAGCTAACGTGGTTGTTGATGACGGGCACTCCGATGGGCTTGCTGGAACGCTGCCACGCCTACAAGGAGAAAAAGGCGCGGGGCGTCACGGCGGATGCCGGACTCTTCACTTATCCCGTCCTGATGGCGGCCGACATTCTGGCCTATGATGCGGACAGCCGTCCCGGTCGGGCAGGATCAGGTCCAGCACATCGAGGTCACCCGCGACCTGGCGGGCAGCTTCAATCATGCCTTTGGCGAGACCTTTGTCTTGCCCAAGGCGAAACTGCTTGACAAAGCGCGCCAAAGTGCCGGGAACCGACGGCGAAAAGATGTCGAAGAGCTACGACAATACGCTGGAAGTGTTTGCGGACCCTCGAGTCCAGCGGAAACAAATCATGCGGATCACGACCGATTCGCGGCCCATGGAAGACGCGAAGGATCCGAACACGGACCATTTGTATGAACTTTACTCGCTCTTCGCGGGCGAAGCGGACGTGCGTGCCATGGGAGATTTGTATCGCCGCGGTGGATTCGGGTACGGGGAAGTCAAGAAGGCGTTGGCGGAAGCGGCCGAAGAGTATTTTGCCGAGCCGCGCGCCCGCCGCGAGGAGTTGGCGGCTCATCCCGACCGAGTCGCAGACATCCTTGCCGCAGGCGCGAGTCGCGCTCGGAAGAAAGCCTCCGCGGTATTGCTGCGCACCAGCAGGCTTGCGGGTTGAAACGCTAGTTCGAAAACAGACCGCGAGTCCAGCACCATGCGCATTTTTGGCATCGGTAATGAAATTGTCGAATGTCTGCGGATTGCTCAGATGATCGAGCGGCATGGCGAGGATTTTTTGCGTCGCGTTTTTACTCAGCGAGAAATTCTCCACTGCAGCTCGCAAAAAAGAGCAACGCAACATTACGCGGCGCGGTGGGCGGGAAAGCAGGCCGTAATCAGGGCCCTGGCGATGACTGCGCACCGCGGCCAGAAATGGCGCGACCTGGAAATCACCACTCCATCCGGAGGCAACGTCACGGTACGTCTGGCGGGCGCATATCGGGCCGCTTGTCAGGAGAATCAAATTGGCCAGCTGTTGGTCACGATCGCTCATTGCCGCACGCACGCGTCGGCAGCGGCGATTGCCGTCATGCAGGATGACTGACCACACCTATGGCGGTTTCTTGTCTCACACGCCGTGAGAGCCGGCTACGGGGCGTCTTGCCAACTCGTCTGACCGATGGACGCCACACACGATCCAGGTTGGCTTACGGGCCCTCGATCACCTCGCGTTCCAGTGTGCAGCTTCCCCGGAGCTCGCGACCGACAATCAGCTGATTGATCACAAATCCGTGGCTGGCCTGCAGGTTCAGGCTGATGTCCACCGTGATTTGAGGCGTAGCGGCGTTAATCGTGCTGGGAGTGACGACCACCGTGGCATCCGAAATTCCGATGGCTTGCAGGATTTGCTCAGCCGCAGCCTCGCACTTCGCACTCGTGGCTCCCGGCAAAATACCGATCCTGCAGCCCTCGTAGGCGGCATTTTCCACGCTGTTCTTGATGACATTGAACCGTGAGAACTCGACCGAAGCAAAGAAGACAAAGAACAGAAGCGGCGCCGTAAAGGCCAGCTCCACCGAGAGCGTGCCGGCGCGGCTGCGGCGGTCACGATGAGCCCGACGGGCGGATGTGCCGCGCGGTGGCAATCGATCAGAATTAAAATTCATGACGTTCGTCCATTCAAGCGGCCGCACTATTGAGTCAGGGTCGCCGGCCGTGCTCCTAACTTGCGAAAAATTTCGTTCAAGGAATCCGCATCGGGGGCGTGGAAAAAAAGGCCGCTACCGATGTTGGCCACGTTCTGCATGACGGTCTGATTGGCGCCGTCGCTGAACGTGACCGAATGGATCGTAATCCCATGGCCGGCGGCAACCGTGGCGGCGCCTGTCGGGTCCGCGCCCGTGAAGTTTCCATCCGTCAAGACAATCATGACTTTCCGGGCGTTGGGTCGGGCCGAGCCTCCCGTGAGGACCGAATCGCCAAGCTGGATGCCGGCCGCGATCTCGGTATTACCGTTCCACACGGAGCTGCTCAAGACGGTCATCGCTGAACGAGCGGCGGTGGTGTTGCCGGTGAGCGGCAGATCAATGGTGGCAGCAGCGGTTGTTACACCGCAAGCTGTATGATCACTGGCGTATGTCACGATCGCGAAGTGATCGTTCGGCGTATCCTGATCGACCGCATCGCAGAAAATATTTACCGCCGTATCCAGGGCCGCCCAACGACTATCGCCAGCAGGGACTTGGCATTCGCGGGTGTCACCACTTGCCATGAAACCAGACGTGTCGGTGACAGCAAGTTTCATCGAGCTGGATCGGTCGAGCACGAGGCAGACGTCAACGTTGGCGAACATGGCGGTGGCGGACTGGACCGGCTCGAAAATCTGCCGACCTAGAAAACCGGTCATCAGCAGATCGGCCGCTCCCTGGGAAGAGGCACTATCACGGGCGCCAACGATGCGGACCGAATTTGGAAAAGGGGTCCCGGGATTGAATGTGTAGGTGCCATCGGCTTGTTCAAAGGACGATCCAAACTCAATCTGCGAGGCGCTCAAAACCAGCCCCTCTCCCGCGACGCGATTGAGGGCCGCGATGTCAATGGCGGCCTGGCGAGCCGCGACCTCGGTTTCGCTTCTAGAAAGAGCCGCCGCCGCGGCCTTGGCGGAAGCGTCCGTCGCCGCGCGCAACTCGGTGCGAACCAGTTGCATATAGGCGACGTTGATCGAAAACGTGAGCACGACGAGAAATACGGCCAGCAAAAAGGCGGCAAGTACCACGAGGACGCCGCGACGGTTCCTGCTGGCGCGACGGTAATAGCGAGAGTCTGTTCCCATCTTGGACCTCATTCCTTGATCATCGCCACTTCGGAAACGATATCGGTGGTACGGCGAAAGGCGACGGGTACGGGGCTATTGGTGGCCGCAGGTGCGGAAACCGTTACGCGAATCGTGGCACCAGGAGCGGCGTTTTCAACATTAAGGGGTGTGAACACCACGGAGTAGCCTTCAATATCCCGGGCGTCGAGGACATTTTCGGCCAGCAGTCGAGCCGCCGATGCGGTGCCTTTTCGTTGAACCGCCTCACGCGCGGCCTCGTAGGCCGAGGCGGTCATCGCCTGCTTCAGAAAGATCATGTTGCAGGCATCAATGGAACACATGAGCAGCAACAGAAAAATCGGCAAACAGGCGACAAGTTCCACAACCGCCACGCCACGCCGCGACGAGACATTCGATGAGGTGGGTCGCATAACAGTGGTTCTCCTGGGACCGCGCTCGACTCAAGCTGAAGCGACGGGGTGTGCGTCTCGTTCTTGTGTGGCAAACTCCGACTCGTCAGTTGACGAGTCGGCGACCGTCGCGCCCGACTGATAGCGCTCGATGACATCATTAAATTCAGCCGCCAAATCATGCCAAAAATCACGTGGGCGGAACTTAAGCGGTGCCACGGCCTCGCCGTTCGCCAGGCTGTGCAAGGCCGTGCGGACTCGTACCAACGGCCCCACGACGCGATGGCTAAGCTTGATGGAGTCGAGCACGAACCCTGGCAGCAATAGCAAGGCCACGATGATGAAAATCCGTTGCTGTTGCCAGAATTGGTACAGCACATCCCCCAGGGACTGGAACGGATCGAGCAGGTATTGAAACACAGCCGTGACGCAACATCCCACGCAGAAGAAGATCAACCAATGTCTGACCATCTGCAGGGCAAGCGCCCCCTGCACCTTCTTATTCACATACTGATGTTGTCGTGGTTCGTGCGTTTGCATGCGGACTACCTCTGCGAATGTACGACGCGGCGAGGTCGTCCCCGACGCGAAAAAAACAGCTGCCTTACAACGGTAGGTCCAACCCTTCCAAGCCACGACTCATTCGGCCGATAATCGGATGATCGGTGCGAAGCAAAATTGACAAAATCGGTACGATCCGACCCGGAGAGGTCGTGGGGGCTTTGGATTGCGAGTTCGGCTACCCGATGCGTCGCCGAAGTCGCCAGACTGTGGCGGACCGCGCGTCAATGGTACAATTCAACGCATGAATAACAGCAAGCGAGAAAACTTTCATGCGCACTCGGGACCGCCGCCGGTCACGGACGCTCGCCCGAGTCTGGCCGAGCGGGCTCGGACCTTGATGCAAATCGGGGGTCATAGCAGCCTCGCCACGATGTCAAAGAAACATCCAGGCTATCCATTCTCTTCCCTGATGCCCTACGCGCTCGACGACGAGGGGCGTCCACTGTTTCTCATCAGCCAGATGGCGATGCATACGAAGAACGTCCGTGACGAGCCGCGGACGACCCTGCTCGTGACCGAGGACTCGGCTGCCGGGACGCCCCTGGGTGCCGCGCGGATCTCGCTGATGGGGCTCACCCGTCAGGTGCCCGCGGACGAGCAGGCGGCGGTCGCCGAGCGGTACTTGACGTGGCACCCGGAAGCCCGGCAGTGGGCCGGCTACGGCGACTTTGCCTACTATCGATTGGAACCAATCGACATCTATTTCGTCGGTGGGTTTGGCGTCATGGGATGGATGACGGCGGACGAGTACCGGGCGGCGACACCTGATCCGGTTGAGCTTGCCAGGGCGGCTCGCGGCGATACAAGCCGCTAGTCGTCGCTTATCGTGGACGATGCCAGGTGGGCGGCCGCCGACGCGCCGCCGGTGCTATTCAAAGGACAGCAATAGATCGCCCGTATCGATCTGGCTGCCCGGTTTGATAAGCACGACGGCAACTTTGCCGGAGTTTTCGGCGGTGATGGTCGTCTCCATCTTCATGGCCTCCAGGGACAACAGCGGTTGGCCTGGGGTGACCACATCGCCCACTTGCACGCTCACGGTGACGACCATGCCCGGCATTGCGGCGCCGATCTGTTTCGGGTCCGTCGGATCGGCTTTGACGGCGGCCGCGGCGTCTGGGGCCAGCGAGCGATCGGTGACGGACACCTCGCGGGGTTGTCCATTGAGTTCAAAAAATACGACCCGCGTTCCGTCAGGGTGCCCTTCTCCCATCGTCAAGAACTTGAAAATCAGTGTCTTGCCAGGTTCGATCTCGACGGCAACTTCCTCGCCGGCGTCAAGTCCATAAAAGAAGGCTGGTGTTGGCAAGCCACTGACGTCGGAATACTTCAGATCATGTGCCGCGTAATCCGCGAACACTTTGGGATAGAGAAGATACGATACGACTTCTTTGCGGTTGGGCGGCCGTTTCAATTTGGATGTCAATTCACGGGCTGCCTGATCAAAGTCGGCCGGCTCGAGAGTCTCTCCTGGTCGGTCAGTCAACGCGGGCTCGCCTCTGAGAATGCGTTCCATGACGATGGGGGGAAAGCCGCCAGGTGGTTGTCCCATGCGACCTCCGATCAAGTCCCGCACCGAGGCGGGATAAGCCAACTCCCGCTCTCCGCTGAGCACGTCGGCGGCAGTAAGATCATTGGCGACCATAAACAGTGCCATATCTCCCACTGCTTTTGAGGTGGGCGTAACCTTGACGATGTCGCCAAACAACTCGTTCACCGCGGCATAGACACGACAGACGTGATTCCAGCGATCGGCGAGTCCCAGGGCGCGGGCTTGCTGGAAGAGATTCGTATACTGTCCACCCGGCATTTCGTGCTGATACAGGTCGGCCGTGGCGGGGAGGACGTAGCTTTCAAAAGGTGTGTAGAATTCTCGCGCCGAGCGCCAGTAGGCGGCGATTTCATCCAGAGCGGCGGTCGGCAGTTCAGCGTCGCGGTCGCTAAAGCGTAACGCCTCGACCAACGTATTGAGATTTGGTTGGGAGGTACCTCCAGACAGGGGCGCCATGGCCAAATCGACAATATCAACACCTGCCTCGCTGGCCGCCAGTATCGCGGCAGCCTGTATCCCCGAGGTGTCGTGAGTGTGAAAGTGAACGGGGATACCGATCTCGTCCTTGAGGGCGCGAATCAGAGTCGCCGCCGCTGACGGTTTGCACAGCCCGGCCATGTCCTTAATAGCCAGAATGTGGGCGCCCATCTGTTCCAGCTGCTTGGCAAGTTCCACGTAGTACCGCAGGTCGTATTTGGTGCGGGAGGGATCGGAAATATCGCCCGTGTAGCAGATCGAGGCCTCGCAAATGGCGCCCGTCTTCAGGACGGCGTCCATGGCAACCGTCATGTTGGGGAGCCAGTTGAGCGCGTCAAACACGCGGAACAGGTCAACGCCGGCGTTGGCGGCTTCTTCCACAAACGCCTGTACGACGTTGTCCGGGTAGTTTGTGTAGCCGACCGCATTGGAAGCGCGGAGCAGCATTTGCAAAAGAATGTTGGGGATTTTTTCCCGCAGTTCCGCCAATCGCTGCCAGGGCGATTCGGCCAGAAAACGCATGGCCGTATCAAAGGTGGCTCCTCCCCAAACCTCGAGCGAGAACAGATCCGGAGTCAGGTGCGCGTAGGCATCGGCGATGGCCACCATATCAAAGGTGCGCATGCGCGTGGCAAGCAACGATTGATGGGCGTCGCGAAATGTCGTGTCCGTGACCAACAACCGTTTCTGTTCAAGGATCCACTGGGACAAACCCTGGGGTCCGAGTCGCTGCAAGAGCTGGCGCGAGCCTTCCGGAGCTTGCACCGCGTGAGGGGGCAGATCAGGTCGGCGGGCGGGAAGGCGACGCGTGGCGATCGGTCGTCCGCGCACCAGGTCGTTGCCATTGACGATGACTTCGGCCAGGTAGGTCAGCAGCCGCGTGGCTCGGTTTTTTCGTCGCG
Organism: uncultured Planctomycetaceae bacterium; assembly: GCA_963700865.1. Classification (GTDB taxonomy): domain Bacteria; phylum Planctomycetota; class Planctomycetia; order Pirellulales; family Pirellulaceae; genus CAVOGJ01. Next base: position 25,690 of record CAVOZC010000009.1, read on the forward strand.
GCAAGTCGAACAGTGCCGGCGTATCATCGATAAACCGTGTCGTACACTGTCCATTGAGAAACGTGGGATGGTCCATCAATTGGATGAGAAACGGAATATTGGTCTTTACGCCCCGCACTCGGAACTCGTGTAACGACCGTTCCATCCGCCGTACGGCTTCCCGGAAGGTGCGGCCGCGTGCCGTGACCTTGACCAGCAGCGAATCGTAGAACGGATGCACGACCGCGCCTGAGAAGGCGCTGCCGGCATCGAGTCGGATCCCCATGCCGCTGGCCGATCGATAGTGGGAGAGCCGTCCATAATCCGGCATGAAGCCGTTTTCCGGATCTTCGGTCGTGATCCGACATTGCACGGCGAATCCATTGACCTTCACGGCTGCCTGGTTGGGGAGGTCGATTTGTTCGTCGTGCAGCGCGATACCCGCCGCAACGAGGATTTGAGTGCGGACGATGTCGATGCCGGTGACTTCCTCCGTAACGGTGTGTTCTACCTGGATTCGCGGATTGACCTCGATGAAATAGAACTTGTTGGCTTCACGATCGACCAGGAATTCCACGGTGCCGGCGTTGTAGTATTTGACGGCTCGGCCGATCGCCAGGGCGGCTTCGCACAATTCGTCTCGCAGCTGTTGCGAGAGGTTCGGAGCGGGGGCGCATTCGACGACTTTCTGGTGGCGACGTTGCACGGAGCAATCGCGATCGAACAGATGCAACAGCGTGCCAAACTGGTCCCCCATCAACTGAACTTCGATGTGGCTGGCTTTTTGGATGTAATTCTCGACAAAGATTTCATCGCTACCGAACGCCGTCAACGATTCGCGCTGGGCCTGTTCAAAGGCCGAGGTCAGTTCATCGGCGGAGCGGACGACGCGCATGCCTCGGCCGCCGCCTCCATGGGCCGCCTTGAGAATGATCGGATAGCCAAGCTCGACTGCCTTGGCCCGTAATTCCGCGAGGCTCTTGATGGCCTGGCTGCTACCGCCCAGGATGGGAACCTGGGCCAGCCTCGCGATCTCACGCGCGCTGGTTTTATTGCCGAGCGCTTCCAGTGATTCGACCGAGGGGCCAATAAACGTGATGCCTGCCGCCGCGCAGGCACGAGCAAACTCGGGCTTCTCGGAGAGAAAGCCATAGCCCGGATGAATCGCGTCCACGCCGTGCTGTTCGGCCAGTCGAATGACTTCTTCGATATTCGAATAGGCGCGGATGGGCGAACCATGCTCGCCAATCTGGTACGCCTCGTCGGCCTTAAACCGGTGCAGCGCGTACCGATCCTCGAAGGAGTAAATGGCAACGGTGCGGATTCCTAATTCGTGGGCACTGCGAAAGACGCGGATCGCAATCTCGCTGCGGTTGGCTACAAGCAGTTTTTTAATAGGGCGGGGTATCGTCATCAGGGGATAGCGGTGGCCTCTCCGTCCTGGAGGTCCTCACTCGGCGTCAGGTCAGCCTGTCGTCGGCGCTGCCGACGAGAAAGCAAGCGGTTGAGTCAGATTGATTCGATCCAGCGGTTTTCACGGCCGATTCTATCGCAACTTCGGCGGAGATTGAACGGGAGACGCCACGCCGAGATGCCCGTGACCAGCGAGTTTCGAGGGGTTGGGGGGCCACTTCCTGCGGCTTGGTCTTCGAATTCTCGAGAAAACCGCCGCACGGCGAGCTGCCCGCTTGGCGATGCGGTTAACGCAGGCATCGATTGAGCGGGTTTTCGCCACGACGTAGGCAACGTCGCGCGGCGCTCGACGCGCCCCATTGTCGCTGTCTTCATGGAAGCCCCGTGTTTAGAATGGGGGGTGTCATGCCAGGAATCGACCCTTGAACGAATCTCTCCACCAACCGTCGCGCGACGACCGCATCCGCGAGGTCGTTATGGAGTTTCGGCAGCGACTTGCCTCCGGCCAACCGTGTGATCGCGAGTCCTACGCAACTCGCTTCGAGGATTTGGCTGACGAACTACGCCCCATTCTGAAAGCCATTGAGGCGACCGAACCCTTCATCATGCCCACCGCGGCGAACCAGCTCGTGATGGGCGAAAATGAGTCGAGTCACCCGGCAAACCAGACCGTCCACTGGCGGCAGGAAAGCGACGACGAACCCTCCTGGTCGGATATCACTCGGACGCATGCGCCCGGTTCCGGTTCGTCCTCGACTGGCAGTCGCTCGGTCGATCGTAACGCGCTTCCCGAAGGAACGAAGATCGGCAATTATCGCTTGCTGGAACCGTTGGGGAAGGGCGGCATGGGCGAGGTCTACGCCGCCGAGGAAACGGAAACCGGCCGTCGTTTCGCGGTTAAACTGCTCTCCTCGGTCATGCCTCGCAATCGCGACACGATCGAGCGGTTCCTCAACGAAGCCAGTCTGGCGGCCAAACTATCCCACCCCCGGACCACCTTTGTTTATGGCGCCGGCGAAGAAAATGGCCAATTCTACATCGCGATGGAGTTGATGCCGGGGCACACGTTGCGAGACCTCGTCGAGTCGCAAGGGCCGCTGCCCGTGAATGAGGCGATCGATCACCTGTTGGACGTGCTGGACGGACTCGAGGCTGCCCACTCGATTGGTGTCATCCATCGAGACCTGAAGCCGTCGAACTGCTTCCTGGACCAGGACGGTCGGATCAAGGTAGGCGATTTCGGACTTGCCAAGTCATTGGTGACGAATGCTGACATCACGCAAACCGGCACCTTCCTCGGCACGCCCCAATTTGCCGCGCCGGAACAGATTCGACGCGAGAAGATCGATCAGCGGACCGATATTTTTGCCGTGGGGGCCACCCTCTTTTATCTGCTGACAGGAAAACCGCCTTTTTCCGGTGACCCGGCGGCGGTCATCGCCAAAATTGTCGCCGACGAGCCTCCCGATATTCGCAAGCTGCAACCAGGCGTCCCCAAGTCTCTCGCCCGCGTCATCCGCCGTTGCCTGAGCAAATCGCCACAGCAGCGTTTTTATTCCGCCGCCGAGTTGCGGCGAGCCTTCTTGCCCTTTTCGTCGGACGGCGTCTCGATGTCCGACGTGGGGCGGCGGATCGCGGCCTTTGCCCTGGACCTCGTCGTGCTCAGCGGGGTCATGGCCGTGCTGGGAATGATGTTTCTGGTGACCTACCTCGTTTTGCGGGCGTCGAAAAGCCCCTGGTTGCCAGAACCGATCTTCGGATTCTTTGCTAATGTCAGCCTTGCCAGTATTCCCTACTTTGCGTTTTGCGAGTCCATCTGGGGGAATACGCCGGGCAAGAAATGGTTGGGAATTCGCGTCGTGGATACTTTCGGCGAATCTCCTTCGTTTTGGCGATCGCTGCTGCGGGCCTGCATCTTCCCCGGACTGTTTTTTACCACCATGGATGTGACGCAGTCGCTGATCGTCAATTGGCAGCTTTTTAATGACTTCCTTGAGGCGGCCGTGCCTTTGAAGGTCATGAGAAATTTCCTTGTATCGGAAGGATTTCTGTTCTTCAAAGTCGTCTTGGCGATGGTCTGCTTTTCAACGATCCGCCGCAGCACCGGCTACCGCGGCTTGCACGAGATCCTGAGCGGGACGCGAGTCGTCGGCGTGCACGCGATCGGTCGTCGAAGCCTCTTTCGCCGCTTGGCAAGTCGTTGGGGTGGTTCGCAGCCGATCGCGGGTCTGCCCAAAGCGCCTGGCGCACTACGACGTCATGGGGGCCTATGGTGGTTCGTCGGACGTTTATGTCCTGGAAGGTAAAGATCGCAACCTGGCCCGACCCGTATGGCTCTATTCCTCTCAGGCGTCGCTGCAACGTGGCAACCAGCAACGAGCCAATGTGAATCGGCCCACCCGCCAGCGGTGGCTGGAACACGGCGAACAAGAGGGGTTGCATTGGCAAGCGGTAGAGGCGATTGACGGCGGCCCCGTGATGGGCCTGATTGATGCCCAGGGAGTCATTCCCTGGGAAGCGGGAAGTGAGTTACTGCCTGATCTGGCCGACGAACTGCTCGCGGCACTCGCCGACGGGACGCTACCGGAACACATGTCGCTCGACCAATTGTGGCTCGACCGGAGCGGCGGATTGCGGCTGGTCGATTTTCCACTGTGGCGACAACATCCGTTTGCCGAGTCCGCTGAATTGTCGTTGACTCCCGCGTCGAGTGACACGTCCGATATTGAGCGCGCGTGGCGTTTGTTGAAAGAAGTGGCCGCTCGGTGCCGCCTGGATTTGGAAACGCCCGGTTCTGCCGTCGATTACCTGACCGTGTTGCCGACGAAGTCAGAAACGGTGGAAGAACTTCAAGTGGCCGCCAAGCAGCTGAGGGAATTCTCAAAAATTCCTTACCGTTTGAATTGGGATAACCGCCTGGGAATGATCGCCGTGTCCGCCCTGGTCGAGATGTCCTTACTCATGGCTTGGACATTCGTCGCCAGCTGGTATGCGGCCAGCTTGATGGGATATAACTTTGCCCCGACACTGGCCCTCTCGTTCGTGGTCGCCGCCATCCTGCCCGCCATCCTCGGTTATGTCTGCCAGGGAGGCATCGCCTTTTCACTTTCCGAGTTCGAGGCGCGTTCGTTGCGAACTCGCAAGGCCAGTCGAATTCGCTCCGCCGTGCGCTGCGTGGTCGCCTGGCTCCCATTCATCTTGCCGATTGTTATCGTTCGAGTCCTCGGTTTTGTCTTGTCGCCACATGGCCAGGCGATTGTGAGTCGGTCGCGGAATGATTCGTTCGCCCTCGGTCTCATGTCAGGACTGACGGCCATGTTCCTCGTGGGGCTGGCTTTTCTGGGAACCGTGTTCGCGATCGTCTCGCCGCGGCGCGGTATTCAGGATTGGATCACCCGGACCTACATCGTTCGGCGGTAAGTTGCGCAGTTCTGACCCTAAGTTCTTGACTGGCGAATTTCAATCGTGCTCGTGCTCGTGCTCGCGCAGCGGTGATCGCAATCGAAAGGGGTACGGATGTCGGACACGAGCTTCGACATTGCTCGAGGGTCGGCGCTCGAGTGTTCGGCGATCCAAGACGTGCTCGTCGTGTCCGGCGGCATGGAAGACTTGAACAGCGGCGAGCTTAAAACCAAATTGAAACGGATCGTGGCGATGCTGACCCGATTGGCATTCCGTGCGGACGGCGTTTCCGAATTGCCAACGTCGTAGGGTATCGATTACGAGCACCGCTTCGCTGAGCACGAGAAGTGGTGACATTTTGCAGCGTTGTTGCCCGTCAACAGCAAACAACGCTTATCCCGAGATCGAGACCGATGGACAATCAACTCGCGGGACTGGCCAGAACAAAACGTGGCACTTGAGTCGCGGATAGAGTGCGACATGACATCAAGGTTCCTTGCCCGCGACCAAGTGAACCTGCTCGCTCAGAAACACGGTAAGTGTGCGGTTACGGCACACCTTTCGCTGGGGCGCTGGTGGAAACTCTGGATTTTAAAGATTTATCATTGACTTCATGCCTGGGCCTGATAGGTTGAGCCGACAGGGTGCATCTTAATCGGCGGCTCTGCGTACGATCGCCCAGTGTCTAACAGTGCGTTTCGCCGTCAATCGATCAAGAATTTTTGCGGGTGACTTGCCGGGCTGGCTATTTCCGAGTGGTCGGTACACTCGGCCAACCGCGAGTCCAAGCAATGGATGATGGAGACAGACAATGATGAAGAACTTCCGTCTTGGCGCCGTGGCGGCCGTCGTCGCGTTTTTTGCCGCAGCGGCCGTGGCAACACCGCCAATCAACTCAGCCGTGCTCAATACGCGCGTTTTTAATGACATTCCGGGGTCGACGCTGACGACCGTCAACAACTATCCCACCCTGATCTCGTTTGACGATGCCAACGTCTCCGCTTCCTCGGGGTTTGCGAACCGCCACAATTTTCGGCTGTCGACGAACGGTACGACGGCAGCCATTTTTCTGAATAACGATCAGTTCTCCTTCGAGGCGGACATCACGATCGAAGGAACGGCTCGTGCCGAAGCCGGGCTGCAGGTTTCGCCATGGTTTTCCCAGAATGTGGATGGTGTGTTCCTGCTCAATGGCGGGAGTGGAGAGATCGCCGCGTTCGGGGGGAGGTTGCCGTTTTATTCCTTCACGTCGAATTACGGCCTGCAGTACGAAGTGGGAACAACAGTTACTCAAAAGGTTGTCTACCGACCCAATGGTCTGTCGGCTGCTGACCCGGCGACGATCGAGTACATCTATCGTGACGCGTCCGGAGGGTATTCGAGTGGTCCCCTGGCTTTCGACCAGGGAAATCCCGCGGAAGATCCCCCGTACGGATTGTGGGGCATGCTGAACGACGCACGCGTCGGTGGTTACGCCCAGGTAGTTAATGACGCGAATAACCCAACGAATTCGGCGACCGTGAGTTACAGTAACATGTCGTTTGTGCCGGAGCCGTCGTCGCTGGGTCTGCTGGGTCTGCTTGGTCTGGCAAGCGTGGCGTTACGGCGTCGTCGTTAGACAAAGCTGTTTGGAACCCATCTGAATCGATCCGCTCGCACGTGGCCCGACGAGGGCCACGTGCGATTGATTTGAGCATTCGCTGCCCGCCCGGTCACTTGTCCGCGGGCAATTCATCCCGCCGGTTGCTTCTCAGGAGCCGGGCTGGTTTTTGGCGTGCCTGTCTTTCCCGGATTTACCCGCTTGCTGTGTCTCGCTTGCCACGATGGACAGGTGGCGAACGCGACCGACAATCGCGTCCGCCCGTTGGCGCGGCTGAGTTTGGGAGACGTACGGCATTCGCTCCCGGCAACGGTCGAGTCGAGTTAAGGTAGGGCCATTCAGGGGATCCACCGATGAGTGGAAAACGCAGCAGGAACGATGCGTCCTCATTGCTTCGACGGAAAGGTCAAGGTTCCAACCATGCGGAAGGCATTGCTTCCACCGACGATCGTGCTGGCTGGGCTATGTTGCTGTTTGGTGGCGGAAGAAGCGACGGTCGCTGAGCCGCCCGAGCAAACGCCGCAGGTGGCTGGTACCGGACCAGGGGTTGCCCAGCGGTTTGCGGGGATGGGGCCACATCGGCGGACGATTACCACCAGCAGTTCCGCAGCCCAGGATTATTTCAATCAAGGCCTGGCATGGGCTCAAGCGTTCAACCACGACGAGGCGATTCGGTCTTTCCTGGTCGCGGCCGAGCTTGATCCGGAGTGTGCGATGGCTTGGTGGGGCGTGGCCTATTGTGAAGGCCCCAATTACAACGATGAAGTCATGACGGAGGCGCGCTCCAAGGCCGCCTGGTATGCCTTGCAAAATGCCGTCGCCCGCATCGAACATACGTGTCCGGTCGAGCGTGCACTCATTGAAGCCTTGAGCCACCGCTATGCGAATCCGTGGCCCGACGATCGCACGCCACTTGAGCAAGCCTATGCGGATGCCATGGCCGACGTTTGGCGGCGGTATCCAGATGACGCGGATGCGGGCACGTTGTACGCGGAAGCGTTGATGGTGCAGAAACCATGGAAGCTCTATACACTTGACCAGCAACCGGTGGAAGGGACCGCGGAGATCTTGGCGGTGCTAAGTCGTGTCCTGAAGATCGAACCGGATCATCCCGGTGCGAATCACTTGTGGATCCACGCGGTCGAGCCGAGCGCCCGCCCGAGCGATGGCCTCGAGGCGGCTCGCCGGCTGGGGAGCCTGGTGCCTGCCAGCGGGCATTTGCTGCATATGCCGTGTCACATCTACGTCGAAGACGGGCCGATGGCAAGATGCCATCGACCAGAGCGTCAAGGCGCTGGCAGCGGACGCGAAATACCGGGAGCAGTCGCCCAAGCAAGGCTTGCAGCATCTGTATATGGTTCATAATGCGCATATGATGGCCTACGCCGCCATGATGAGTGGTCGCGAGAAGGAAGCGCTCGCAGGGGCTCGAGCCATGTGGGCGAACATTCCCGAACCCGCCTTGCGAGAAGTTGGCCCCGTCTTCGATTTGTGGATGTGTTCCGTCTACGACGTGCAGAAGCGATTCGGACGGTGGGACGCCATCCTGGCCGAAGACGCGCCCCCCGACTATCTGCCGGTTACCACGGCCATTTGGCGAGCACATCGGGCGGTTGCGTTTGCCGCCAAGAAGGAATTTGAAAACGCCGAACGCGAGTACGACGCTTTTCGACGCGCCAAGTCGGCACTTCCCGAGGATCATATGTCGTTCTCGGATCTGGCTCATACGATCCTCGACGTGAGCGATCACTTTGTTGACGGCGAGATGGCGTTGCAGAAAGAGGACTGGGACCGCGCCATACCGGCGCTCAAACAAGCCGTGGAAATTGAGGATGGGCTGACGTATGGCGAGCCGCCGCAGTGGCTGCAACCCGTTCGTCATACGCTCGGGGCCGTTTATCTCAAGGCAGGTCGATATGCCGACGCGGAACAAACCTACCGAGAGGACTTGAAGAAATGGCCGGAAAACGGTTGGTCACTCTACGGTTTGAGTCGTGCCCTGGCCGAGCAGGACAAATTGGAAGATGCCCGAGCGATTCGTCTGAAATACGAGCAAGCCTGGTCGCGGGCCGACGCCCCGATTGACACCAGCTGCAAGTGCCTTCCCCAGACATAATGCGACGCGCGCGCTCCGAAAGGACGCGGGTGTCACCCAGCCATGGTCAGACGATTTTCAGCGGGCGACAGAGGAGTTTCTTCTTGTTCGCCACCCGACCGCATTTCTCGCACACATGCGTCGGCTGATCGACCAGCCGCATGTAGGCCCGCAAGTCCTTGGTCAAAAGCGACTTTTTGATCTTGCACAGTTCTTTGGTCATCGTCGGCCCGCTATGATGAGACATGATCTCAATAAGTCTAGGGATGGGCCCGCTGCCGTCAACGCCGGATGGCAAAACACGTTACACTGCCAGTCATGCTGAACGAAGCCCCCACATTCGAATTGTTGGCGCCCGCGGGAAACTGGGATTGCGCTCGTGCCGCCGTGGAAAACGGGGCCGATGCGATTTACTTTGGCCTGGAAACCGGCTTCAATGCCCGCGCTCGGGCGGCCAATTTCTCCCTGGAGGAGCTGCCGCGGTTGATGCATTTCCTGCATCTGCGCGGGGTGCGCGGCTATGTCACGTTGAATACGCTCGTGTTTTCCGACGAATTAGCGACGCTGCAGGAGAACATCCTGGCGGTGGCTCGCGCCGGAGCCGATGCGGTCCTTGTCCAAGACCTGGGTGCCGCGCGACTGATTCGGGCGTGCTGCCCCGAATTGGAACTTCACGCTTCGACCCAGATGTCGCTTTCCAGCAGTGCGGGATTGCGACTTGCCGCACAGTTGGGGTTGTCCCGGGTCGTCCTGCCGCGTGAATTGTCAATCGACGAAATTGCCGCCATCGGAGCCGAGTCGGCGGTGGGCCTGGAAGCCTTTGTCCACGGTGCGCTGTGCGTGGCCTACTCGGGCCAATGCCTGACCAGCGAATCGCTGGGCGGGCGCAGCGCCAACCGAGGCCAGTGCGCCCAGGCCTGCCGCTTACCCTACGATTTGATTTGCGACGGCCAGGATGTTCCCTTGGGTGACGTCAAATACCTGCTCAGTCCCCAGGATTTGGCCGCCTACGACCTGCTTCCCGAATTGATCCAGGCCGGAGTTCGAGCCTTCAAAATAGAGGGCCGGCTGAAGACGCCCGAGTATGTCGCCAATGTCACGCGCCACTATCGCGAGGCACTGGACGCCGCGATTCGCTCCCAGCCGTGGTCTCTCGCACCCCAGGCCAAAGACGAACTCGAACTCTCCTTTTCGCGAGGATTTTCCCCGGGATGGCTGCGCGGCTGTGACCACAAGATGCTCGTTCCCGGACGTAGTTCCGCCAAACGGGGGATTGCCATCGGTCGCGTGATTACGGTGCGGGGCCGCAACGTGACGCTGGAATTGAAGGGTGATCTCAAACCGGGAGACGGCATTGTCTTCGAGGGAAATCGGTTGGCAGGAACGGAGCAGGGGGGGCGAGTCCTATCGGTGGCGTCCCGGAACGCACCGCGGGGAAAGGCACGAGCGATTTCCGGCAAGCAGCGGCTGGTGGATATCCAACTTCGCCGGGAAGACGTCGACGTCGATGAACTCGTAGCCGGTCAAATGGTGTGGAAAACCGACGACCCGCAGCTAACCAAACGGTTGCGGGCGACCTTTCAAGGGCCAGACCCGCATCGACGGGTGGATCTCGGATCTGCAAGTGACGTGTCGTGCCGGTCAGCCCATCGAGGTGGTTGGCCGAGCCAGCTCGGGAGCCACATGTCGGGTGACCAGCGCGGACGTTTTACCCGTGGCTCGCAAGCACCCGGTGAACGAGGCCACGTTGCGTGAGCAGTTGGGCCGGTTGGGAGGCACCGTCTATCGCTTGCGGGAAGTGACTTGTGATTTGGACGGCATCGCGATGGCTCCCCTGAGTATCCTGGGCCAGGTTCGCCGGCAACTGATCGAGTCGCTCGACGACTCACTTGGCTCGGCAAAGATCACGGTTCACGCAAACGCCTTACAGGATTGGCAACAAAATCGCCCCAGCCGCGGGCTGGTGGCCGCGGAGGTCCCCGCCACACTGCACGTCCTCTGCCGAAGACCTGAGCAAGTTGAGCCGGCAATCGAGGCAGGCGCCACTTCGATCTACGCTGAATTCATGGACCTTCGACAATATCGCGACGCCATGGATTGGGGCCGCGCCCACGGGGTGCCGGTGGTTTTGGCCACGCCTCGGGTGGAAAAGCCTGGCGAGACCGGTGTCTTTGCGCTCATCGAAAAACAGCGGCCGGATGGGGTGCTGGTTCGCAATCTCGGTGGACTCGACTACTTCCACGGACGGGGCGTGCCCTGCATCGGTGACTTTTCGCTGAATGCGACCAACGAATGGACCGTCGACGTGTTGCGAGGTTGGGGCGCCGAGCGGATCACAGCCTCGTATGATCTCAATCGTGATCAGCTCATCCACCTGGTCGAACAGATGGATGCGTCTTGTCTGGAGATCGTGATCCACCAGCATATGCCCATGTTCCATATGGAGCATTGCGTGTTCTGTGCCGTATTGTCGCCTGGCACGAACAAGACGAACTGCGGTCGCCCTTGCGACGATCACCAGGTCAAGTTGCGGGATCGAGTCGGCATGGAACATCCGCTGCACGCCGATGTGGGATGCCGCAATACACTCTATAACGCCACGGCTCAAAGTTCGGCGGAGATTGTTCCCACGTTGATGAACGCGGGCGTGCGTCATTACCGGGTTGAATTGCTGGAGGATGACGCGGACGCTGTGGGTAAAATCGTATCGACGTACCAGAGACTGTTGGATGGCGAATTGTCGGGTCGCGAAGTGTGGAGTCGCTTGAATGCCATGAACCGAGTTGGCGTGACACGGGGTACGTTGGAGGAACGTCGCAATCCGTTGGCGATCTTGTAAGATGCGGATCGACAGTAACCCTGTCCTATGAATTGGCAATCGTACCTCCGTGCCCGGACTCATGATCCGGATTTTCTCTGGAAGATGGTGGCGACCGTCCTGCTTGTCGGTGGCTTGTTGGGAGTCGTGGCCGACGCCTTGCCCCGAGGTGCGGACGCCTTGCAACGCCAAGTCGAGGCGCTTTCCTCGCGGGGCGACACGCCGGACGCCATCGAGGCCTTTCGCGCACTGATCAACGACCCACGGATTTCGCTGGATCAGGGACTGGACGCCCTGGGCGCCTTTCGACGTCAGGATGTGGAGCCGGCAACCGATGCGCTCATTCCCAGCCTCGGGATCCGCGCCGTGGACCCGCTTCAAGTCAGCACGGTGATCGCCGAATCCAATCAGGGACCGGAGCATCAAGCCATACTCGCATCGCTGTGGCAATCGCTTTGGCAAGGCGAGCCTGACGGGGCACTGCTCACATTGGCGGCCGTCGATCCGCCGCGGCGATTCGCCCATCACGCGATCGGCGTCTTCTGGGACGATCAAGGCGATTTCCCGGCGGCAGCGCGGGCGTTTGAACAGGAGGGCACCTTCCCGGCGGCGGACAGGTCACGGAAGGCAGCGGTCACTGCTCTGTTACGCGCGGAAGACTACGAGTCGCTGGCACGGCTGCGAGAGCGTGCGGAGTATCCGACGCGATGCCCCCGTGGCTGACCTGCGAGTTGGCCGCTCGCAACTCGGATTGGGTCCGCTTGTGGTGGTCGATCCCCGCTACGACGTATGCCATGTTCCAACCGGCGCCGCTCCTGCTGGCGCTCGTCACCGGCGCCGCCTGGTTGGCGTTCGCGATCCAGGCGGGGCAGCCCACCCATCGCCTGGGCGCTCCCTGGTGGATGTGCTTGGCCGCCGTGCTGCTGGGCGTGTGTAGTGTCTGGCCGACCCTCTTCCTGGTGTACTGGCAGGAAGCCGTGATGGGACTTGCCGAAAGCTCGGAGCTGATCGACGGCATCAAGTTCTTCGTGCTGGGCGTGGGTCTGCGGGAAGAGTTGAGCAAATTGCTGCTATTTCTCCCCTTCGCACCTTGGCTGCTGCGGCGGAGGAGTGATCTGGCCTCGCTGATCGTGGCCGCCTGCGTCGGCCTGGGATTCGCCATCGAAGAGAATGTGGGCTACTTTTCGCGAACGATGGGTACCGCCAGTATGGGGCGGTTCCTGACGGCAAATTTCTTTCACATGGCCGCCACCGGGCTGATCGGTTTGGCATGCATGCGGGCCATGACCCACGGCGGCGCTAAGATACTGGATGCGCTGGCGATGTTCGTGATCATTGTCTTTGCGCACGGCATGTACGATGCCGCGTTGACGATCCCCGAGATTTCGCAATACCAACTGCTGAATTCCATAATCTACATTCTGCTGGCGTATCAATTTTTTCACGAACTGCGTGGCTTGCGAACCAGCGGCCGCGAGACCATCAGCTTGACCGCCACCTTCCTCTTCAGCGTGTCGTTGCTGGCTTCGGTGACGTTTGTCTACATCGCCAGTCAGATTGGCTGGAAGCCGGCGGGCGACATCGTCATCGGCCAGGCGGTGGCGTTCGGGGCGATGATCTATATGTTCCTTCGCGAAATGCCGAATTCGCTGGTCCGCGGATAACGGCTGGTGGTTGGACTCCGTCGTCGCCAGGGCCGGAAGCGGCGTACATCTGGCCTGTGAACCACGTCGCAACGGTCAGGCGGAGCTAGCGAGCCGCAGCAGCCGGAGCCGACGACGATCCCTCGGCGGTCGGTGGCTCTTTGCAGTAGCGGTCGAGCCAGTCGAAGAACAATCGATGCCACAGGACGCCATTTTGGGGACTCATTACCCAGTGCCCCTCCTCGGGGAAATAGAGAAATCGAGACGGCACGCCTTGGGTCTGAGCCGCGGTAAAGGCTTCCATTCCCTGAGTCACCGGGACGCGAAAGTCTTTTTCACCGTGGATGACCATCAACGGCGTTTTCCAGTTTTTGGCAAAGCGATGCGGTGAAAAGCGTTCATAATCTTTCTGAATCTCGGGACTGTCCCAATACGGGCCGCCCAAATCCCAATTGACAAAGAATAGCTCTTCGGTCGAACCGTACATCGATTCCAGGTTGTAGACGCCGCAATGGGCAATCATGGCGTGGAACCGATCTTCGTGGTTGCCCATCAGCCAATACACCGTATACCCGCCAAAGCTCGCACCAATCGCGGCTGTCCGCCGTTTGTCAATGTACGGTTCGGCGAGCATGGAATCGGTCGCCGAGAGAATATCCTGCATGGCCTGGCCACCCCAATCACGGCTGATCTCGTCATTCCATTCTCGCCCGAAACCAGGCAAGCCGCGCCGATTGGGCGCGATCACGACATAACCATTGGCTGCCATCAAGTGAAAATTCCATCGATAGGAAAACCATTGACCGACCTGACCCTGTGGGCCACCCTGGCAATAGGTCAGCAATGGCCACTTCCGCGACGGATCAAAATCGGGGGGGTAGATGACCCAACAGTGGATTTTCTTGCCGTCGGTCGCCGTGACCCACCGCTCCTTGACGGTGGGCATTACCAGTTCTTTATAGATTTCATCGTTGATGTGCGTGAGAACTCGCAACGAACCATCCTTCAGATTGAGGACGGCCAGTTCGGTCGGGCGCACCATGTTCATGAACGAGACGATCGCCCGCTCGCCATCCGGCAAAATTGCCTGGACCGCAAAGTCGTACGCTTCCTTCGTGATTTGTCGCAACCCCTCGCCGGTGCGTCCGATGGTGAAAAGCTGGTTCGAGCCGCGATACTCGGAAGAGAAGATCAGTTCGTTCCCGCCGGGCAGCCACTTGGCCGCATGGGCCATTTGATCCAACCCCCGTGTGGCTTCGGTAATCTCGCCCGTCTCGCGATCATAGATCATGATCCGATTTCGATCGGCCTCAAATCCAGCGCGCTCCATGGAGTGAAAGGCCAGGCACTTCCCGTCGGGCGAGTAGACCGGGTCATTGTCGTAACCGAGTCGTCCCTCGGTAATATTGACCGCTTCCCCCGGTTGCTCGGCGGCCAGCAGGTAGATGTCGCTGTTGGTGGACTCCGCCCAGTCCGCAGTGATTTTCGCGGTATAGGCAATTTGTTTGCCATCGGGGGCCCAGGCAAACTGCTCGCTGCCTCCGAACGGGGGCACGGGACAGTCGACATGCATCTCCGGCATCAGGTCCTTCGCCTCGGCGGCCAGACCGTCCGGGCCGATTGCCGCCACATGCAAGTGGCTGTACTTATAGTCGTGCCAGGCATTCCAATGACGATACATCAGCGAATCGATGATGCGGGCCTCGGCCTTGGGCAAATCTTCGTAAACTTCGTCGACCGTCTGGTCGAGTTTCACGTCCCGCGTGAAAGCCAGGTGGGCCCCCGTGGGGGATACCTTGAGATTGGCCACGCCGTCCTCGATCTCGGTGACTTGCAGTAATGCCCCATCGACGGGATTCAGCGCCCAGACCTGCGGAAATACATCCTCGCTTTTTTCCCGTTGACCCACGAAAAAGATCCGCTCGCCAAATGGCGACTTGGCGAATTGCACGTTGCTTACCGTTTTCCAATCGCGTAGTAGCACGCGTTCCTCGTCCGCATCGATCTGCCGCACATAAATCGACGTGGTGCCAGCGTTCTCTTCCAGCTTGTATTGCGTCACGGAATAAGCCACCCATTGGCCGTCCGCTGAAACGGTCGTGTCTCCCAGCCTTCCCAGTTTCCAGAGCAATTCGGGTGTCATGCGTTCTTCCGCCACGAGCCCTCCGGTTGCGAGCCCAAGGAGAAGGGAAATGCGTAGGAATCGTTGGATTGAGGCCATCGAGGAATCTCCGTGCCGGGGTAGGTCTGCGCGGGGAGCCGCTGGGTAAGGCACCGTGGCGGCCGGTCCCATGCAAGATCGTAGCAGAAGCCGTTGGAATTGGTATCCTCGCGCGCGGGCGAAGCCGATCATCGCGGGCTGACCGCGAGACGGGGCAGCCGAGATCGTTAACGAGCCGTCGAGCGCTGCGACCTCAACTCGCGTCGTCCTGGTCAATCGACGCGTAGATAACCGCCACGGCCGCCGCCGTGAACCCCAGCCGATAACCGAGAAAGTGGCAAGCACTGTCGCAGCCGCACTGGCAACCGTGCAGACAACGCAGGCGACAATGGCAGGGGCGAAACAGCCGCCAGCGACCGTGTTTCGCCCGGCACAGGTGGCAGGTTTTGCCCGCCGGCGGATCGCATTGGCAGAACCCTTCCCCGGCCGGCTGGCTCGGAAACGGCTCACCTTCGTCGAACGACGATTGACCACGCACCGGATCTCCCAGCACCAGGAGTACCCGCGGCACCGCCTGCGGTGGGGCCGCCCCGTGCTGCCAGACACGCAGACGAACCGTTTCTCGGTCCACGGTACAATCGTAAACGCCGCCTCGGTTCAGGGCCACCGAGAACGCACCCGTTTCGCTCGTCACGGCCGTCACGGCCTGTTGCGTCGAGATGTCCACCAGCGTGATCTCGGTCCGCCGGATCGGCCCGCCGAGCTCGGTGAACAGGCTGCCGGACAGCGTGCGATCGGGCCGTAGGGTCACGTCCAGGTCGACGGTCTCGGCGGCCCGGCTCCCCGCCGGCATGCCCAACCAGACGACCCAGCACATCAGCAATGATAAACATCTTGCAGGCATGGATGCGGGGTCAGTTCGGGCCAATGGGAGCTGTTGGAGCGCCTGGTGGGGTGGAAAGCGATGGCCTCCACTTCCGTTCTTCGACCCGAAGAAACGCGAGCATTGCCAAAATTGCTAAGAGTTGGAAAGTCGACGCATGTTACCCACAGTTCCTGTTTCTCCAGATACCGCCAAGGAGAAATCCCCACAAAACCGTTGAGGTCCGCCGACGGGCGTGAAATCGGGGGAACTTGGGGGATTTTGCCGACGAAAACGAGCACTTTCGACGAGGCAGCCCCTACCAAACGCGGAAAAAATGCGTAAAATTTGGGCCTAACCGTTTCTGAGGGGAATTGCAAGCCAGCGTACCGGCTACGGCGGTTCTGGACTGTTTCACGAGGCAAAGACCGGAGGGAAAGTATGGTTGCTGTGCGGAAAGAGCGTTCGAACAGTCAAGTGGCAATCCGAGAAAAGCTCGATGGAGTCGAATTCGAGGAGGCCGTTTCCACCGCCGTGATGATCCTGTTTCGCTTTTCCCATCGGGCGAAAGGCGCCAAGGCGCTTTGGTCGAAAAGTCACTCGGTTTGGCTTGGCCGCTCCACGTTTATGCACTGGAGCCTGAATGACGAGTTCGATGTCCCGTATTGCGTGTCGAAGGCGAGAAACGCACCCGCAACCGGCAGAAACTGCTGGAACAAGTCCAGCAGGAGTTAACGACGCATTTTGCCGACCGTCTGGCCAAGTTGCCGAAGCGCAGTCCCGGTGGATGGCTGCCGTTGCCGTGAGCCGTTCTTCGACGGTTGCGGTTGCCACGCGCGCGTCGCCGAGGTCGCCAGACCTCGTCCTGACCCACCGTTCACGCGCGTCGTTGAGCCGTCAGCCAGAAGAAATCGCGGGGAAAAACCGCGATCGGTGGAAAGTGGCTGCCGCGATTTCCGGCGGCCTGCGCGTGTACGCCGCCGAAGAATGCCGGTGCATAACGACGCGTGCTACGATCTTAGCGGCATTCTTCTCTGGCTAACGGTTAAACAAGAAAAAAGCGTGGGTAATGACAAACGCTTGCGAGTTCGGCAATCGCGTCAGTAGGATCCCTCCCAACTCGTGCGAATTGGGATGCTGAATTCCTCCGTTGTGCGATTAGGAGTCACGGCCAGAGCGGAAGCGTTTGCCATACTTGGCCCGGGTGTACGACAGGCACGCGATCACCATCAAGGCCCAAGACGAGGGTTCCGGGATGACGGTCACGATCGTCTCGCCCGTAACGATCGTTCCACCGTCGGCTGCACCGAACGCCGCGAACGGCGAGTTGGGCCCGGACGTGAAGAATCGAAACGCGTCGTATGGTGTGCCTGCTTGCAGCACGGCGAGGGGCTGGTTCGCGTCGGCACCCGCTTCGGATAACCAGTAGAACGCCACCGAGTCGCTGGTGCCCCATTGCCAGGAAGTGACGGCGGTATCGATGGCAAAGGAAGAGGGAGGAGTGGCACCGATGGGTCGAATGGAATCGAAGTTGAACCCCTGATCCCAACTCGTTCTCGAAATCAGAGCCGAGACCCAATGGTCGTTGGCCTCCAAGCCGTCAATGGATGCGATGCCGGAGACGGAAGTATCTTCGATTGAGTCATTGCCGACGCCGAAGGCCCAAGTCGGTTCGGACGGCGTAATGATAAATGTACCCCGATAAGAACTGCCAGGACTGGACGGTGGTTCCAACACCTCCATGATAGTGGTTCCCATCGTACGGCCGGAGGTCAAGAACAACAAACATAAAGAGAGCAATAAGCATCTTCGCATGATCATCATTAGCACCTTGGGAATTCGCATTGGTGGAGGCTGGCAACCCGATCGTCTCAAGTCGATGACATGCATCCTAATCTCTCAGCTCAGCACCACAAGCCTCTTTGCTTTGTGGCCGCGAGTTGCCGGGCGAAGCGTCATCGCTCCAGCGGGCGAGAGGGGCCAGGTCCTATGTCAAGTCATTCCTCAATGGTCCCGCTCCGTATTTGAAACGGTCCATG
This sequence comes from uncultured Planctomycetaceae bacterium, assembly GCA_963700865.1. GTDB lineage: Bacteria > Planctomycetota > Planctomycetia > Pirellulales > Pirellulaceae > CAVOGJ01. The sequence continues at coordinate 43,702 of CAVOZC010000009.1, forward strand.
GTGCTCCATGGTGCAAGTGGGAGTTCTTTTTCAGGCAAGATGCGCGTCGCCGTCGCCGAAGTCGCCAGATTTTTTGGAATTTCGCCCGCGCTCCCTAGCTATCCAGACTCTTGCGAGTTCGGCTACCTCGTGATCCATCCTGTCGTCGCTGAAGTCGCCAAACGTTGGAGTTTCCCCCGCACGCTCCCTACCCATCCAATTTTTTGCGAGTTTGGCGACGGGCGGTTTTGGCTTTAACGCAACTGCTGACCGTCGTTCCGCGCGGCCTGCTGCCATGGGCGGCGTAATGTCTCGGTCGCGGCCCGCTCGGCCAGTAGCCGACTCACTTCCTCCCCATTCGGGAAACGACGCCCTAGAGGCATGATCTCGATCAAGGGCGCGTAAAAATCGCGCGTCACCTGATGCGTGTCGGGCTGGATGCTGAACACCACCACGGGCGCCCCGTCTGCCGGCGCCCCGTCCACGCCACCCGCCGCGTCGATCGCATAGGACCGCGAAATGGTCAACAGGACGAATGAGCCGACATACGCCAGACAAAGCGCAAACGTCAAATCGACCGCCCGCCGCACGGTTGGTCCCCAGCGCAGCGGGTCCTTATGGTTCTCCGCACCGAGTGCCTGCGACTCACGCAGCACCTGTGTGTACTCGGCACCCAGAAAGATGACCGCAATCGCGTAGTAGCCCCACAGAAGGATCGCCATCAGCGAACCGACCACTCCGTAAGCGCTCGTGTAACGCTGGCCAATCACGAAGGTGGCCAATAGCTGTCGGCCCAATTCCCACGTTGCCGCCGCGACCAACCCACCGCGAAAGGCAAATGTCCAGGCCACGCGGACCTTGGGCAGAAAGCGATAGATATGGGCGAACACGACGGCGTTCAGGCAAATTCCCAACACGGTCTGAGCTGTCCACCAGAGCCACGTCAGGTCCTCGATGCGTTGCGGGAACAGCACCCGCAGCGTGTCGAGCGCGATTTCCGCGAGAAAGACGCCGATGATGGCTACCGCCAAACCGGTGATCATCGCAAACGCCCGCAGGCGACTGGTCACGATCGTGAACCCGGTTTGCCAGAATGATTCGATGTGCCTCGGTCCGGTCGCCCAAATACGATCAAAGGCCCGCTCGAACTGGGTAAAGATGGCCAGCGCGGCGAGCAGTAACATGGCGGCCCCCACCGGTCCCCCGAAGCCGGCATTGTCCTTGACTTGCGACAGGACCATCTCGATCTGATCTCGTAACGCGGGCGACAGCTGATGGCCGATCGCGCTGAGCACATAGTCATGCGCGTCGTGGCCAGCGTGTGTCCATTTCAGAAACAGACCGAGTCCCGAAATCAGTAGCAGCAGCGCGGGGAACAAAGAGATCGCACCATAGTAGGCCACCGAGGCGGCCAGCATGGACACGTCATCGCGGTTCCAACGGTCGACGACACGGCGAATGATCTCCCAACCGCTCATGGTCCACGGAACCTGGTTTGCCTGCGGAACGCTGCCGGCGGCAATCCGCGCCGCCCTTCCTTGACATGGTGGCTCATTGCCAAGACGCGAGCAAGTCGATGTTTTTGGCGCTTGCAAATGGCCGTTTCACTCCGGGTGGCAACCGCGACTTGTGCCAGATACGATCGAAGGGGGCTAGCAGTCGCGACCTCACGTTTCTCGAAATGAGCACCGATCATGGTTCAAGGATATCTCGGCGTCGACGTGGGCACCCAAGGGCTGTCGGTCATCTTCACCGACGGCGACATGCGACTCGTGGCCAGCGGCTCGGCACCCTATGACATGGTCAAGGGACTTGGCGACGCTTGTTATGAACAGGCCCCCGCGGATTGGGAAGCGGCATTGCGGGCGGCCATGGACGCTTTACGGCAGCAGATCGGTCCGCATCCGTGGGAAGTGCTGGCGATCGGGATCTCCGGGCAGATGCATGGGGAGGTCGTCGCCGCGAAAAACGGAGCGGTGCTGGGTACGGCTCGGCTGTGGTGTGACGGTCGGAACGCGGCCGAGTCGACGGAGCTTACGGAGCGTTTGCGTATCAAAATGCCCAAACGCCTGACGGCCGTTCGCTGGCTCGCGACCTGCCGCCAAGATGCGGCTCGTCGGGCCCAGGCAGCCCAGCTGACCACGCCCGCGGGTTGGCTAAGTCACCGATTGACCGGCGCCTGGACGCTGGGTGTGGGGGATGCAGCGGGTATGTTTCCGATCGACCCCACGACGCTCGACTACGATCGCGTGCGACTTGCTGAGTTCGATCGTATCGTCGCGGATGATTCGGCGCCTCGGTTGGCCGATTTGCTGCCGACCGTACGTTGTGCCGGCCAGGATGGGGGACAATTGAACGCGTCGGCCGCAGAGTGGCTGGGTTTGACCGCCGGCATACCCGTGGCACCGGCCGAAGGGGACCAGCCAGCAGCGCTGGCCGGGTCGCTTATCGGACGCGCCGGCATGGTTTCGATGAGTTTCGGCACGTCGGTCTGCGCGAATTTCATCGGCGATCGACCGTTTCAAGGCATTGACCCGGCCGTGGATCATTTTTGCGCCGCCGATGGCAAACCGATCAACATGGTCTGTTTGCGGAACGGAACGACATTCATGAATGCCATGGTAAAAATGTTCGACGGACTTGATGGTGCAAGCGATCCGTTTGCCATCGTGATCCCGCGACTGCTGGCCGTAGAGCCCGAATGTGGTGGACTGCTCGCCTTGCCCTTCATGGATGACGAACCGGGGCTCGGCGTCAGCCGAGGCGGCACCGGCATCTTGGTAGGACTAAACGGCTTGACGGCCTCCGCGGGCCATGTCGCCAAGGCGGCTCTGCTGGCGACGATTTTCAATTTGAGGCTGGGTTGCGAATCGCTCGACCGTCAAGGATATCCGCGAAGCGAGATCATCCTCACGGGCGGACTGACCAAGACGCCCGAGTTGGCACAGATCATTGCGGATTGCTTCGCCACGGATGTCACGGTACTGGCCAGCGCCCAGGAAGGGACCGCCTGGGGTGCGGCGTTGCTCGCCAAGTATCGATATGCGCAATCACTCGGTCAGGCGGAGGATTGGACGTCATTTCTGGAGCGGCAATCGGCGGGGGAACGCCGCGTCTTTCGGCCGCGGGAGACCCTCGTCGGGAGATATGCCCAAGTTTATCGGCGCTATCTGCGGCTGATGCGGATGCACGGCCAACTTGCGAGCTGTTTGGACGCTTGAACGACGTCCGGGTGACTCACCGATGTGATGAGGCGGTGCCGCTCAATGCGCCATGCGGCGCATAGTAGCGCGCCAGTTGACTTGGCGGCACACCCAGGGACCAGGCGGCCACCATCAACCAGTTTCGAGCGGTTTGCCGAAAGACCCCGTTTTCTTTCCAACGTCGGGCGCTGACCTGCAAAGGCCCGTCGAGTAACTGCGGCCGGAGATATCGGCGGATGCGCCACATGAGGTCCACATCTTCCATGATCGGCAGCTCTGCGAAGCGGCCGACCGACTCAAACAGTTCTCGGTCCAAAAAAATCCCCTGATCGCCATAAGGCAGGCCCATCCGTGCCCGCAGAGCGTTGCCCTGTTCGATCCAGCGAAAGACAGACCGGGGGTCGTCAATCCGTTGCCGAAAGGCGCCACAGAGATGTCGATTCTCACCATGGCGGGGGCGTTCGAGCAGCTGCACGACTTGTGCCAGGCAATTCGGGTGCAGCCGACAATCGGCGTGCAAAAACAGCAAAATCTCGCCGCGGGCAGCAGCGGCCCCGGCATTCAGCTGGATGGCTCGGCCGGGTCGCGTACCCAGCACTGTCGCTGCCAGGTCTTTGGCCTGTCGCACCGTATCATCGTGGCTGCCTCCATCCACGACGATGACTTCCCGTGGTCTCGACATCCAGGCGGCACGCAGACAAGCCGCGATTTCGGCGGATTCATTCAGGGTGGGAATAATAACGGAGATGTCCGCCACCGTGTCACGAGCCCGTCGCATCAATGGACGTCCTTCCGGGGAGCACGCTCGACGAGAGCGTTCGTGGGGATTACAAAAAGGCAAAAAGGCGTATCATAGTCAGTGGATGGTAGCTGAACACGGGACCAATTTACGGAACAGTCATGTCCAATCAGAAACGTATCCTGATGCTTGTTGGTGATTTCGTCGAAGACTACGAAGCCATGGTGCCCTTGCAGATGATGCAGATGGTCGGACATGAGGTGAGTGCCGTCTGTCCGGGCAAGCGGGCTGGGGACACCGTGGTCACGGCCGTACATGATTTTGAGGGGCAACAGACATACAGCGAAAAACCGGGCCATCGTTTTCGCGTGACGGCGGATTTTGACCAGATCGTGGCTCAGGAATACGACGCGCTGGTCATCCCCGGCGGACGGGCGCCGGAGTATCTGCGGATGAATCAGCTTGTTTTGGAGTTGGTGCGACATTTCGCGGAAACGGGCAAGCCGATTGCCGCCGTATGCCATGGGGCGCAGCTGCTGTCCGCGGCGGGCGTGCTCGCCGGGCGGAAATGCAGCGCCTATCCGGCCGTGGCCGCCGAGGTCCGTTTGGCGGGTGGCGAGTATATCGAGGCCAGTCCCACGTTCGACAATGTACATGTCGACGGCAACCTGGTCACGGCGCCTGCCTGGCCGGCGCATCCCGCCTGGATGCGTGCGTTCTTTCAGTTATTGGGGACTCCCGTGAATTTGTCTTGAAAAGCGGCTCTGCCGCGTGACGTTGTTGACGTTGCGATTGATTTACCCAGCGGGTGAGCAACGCTCCCGCCGGGCAATCGCTTCCGCAAGGAACGTGCTTGTGCGAAAGGAGGACACGATGTCAGGACAAAGAAGGCGACGAGGATTCACGATTGTCGAATTGTTGGTGGTGATCGCCATCGTCGGCGTGCTGGCGGCAATGTTGCTGCCTGCCGTCAATCGAGCACGGGAAGCGGGGCGGCGATCCCAGTGTATCAGCCACATGCGTCAGGTCGCCTTGGCGGTGATCAACTACGAGGCGGCCCACGGCCGCTTTCCTCCCGCGGCCAAAACGTGGCCTCATCCGACGAGTGGCAGTCCGGCAAACATCGGCCATGGCATGTATTCGTACTTGCTCCCCTATTTCGAGGAGGGTGCCGTCTTTGATCAGCTGGATTTTGACAAACACTGGAAAGACACGACACCCAATGTCGACGGACCATCCAACGAATCGCTCACCCAGGGAATTCACCTGGCGGGCGTTGTGGTCTGCCCGTCGGCTCCCACATCGCGGCGTCATAAGTACACCGACGGTTCGTCCCCCTATGAGGACAATAGCATCAACCAGGTCGTCGACTATGCCCCCTGCGGCTTTCTGGACGCCAAGCGAATCACCATGAGCGTGGTGTCCGAGCGGCTGGTGACGAATCACATCGTCTCGATCCAGCCGTTATCCCGGCTGGTAACGGATGGCCTTATTTCCACGAACGGAAACGGGCGCGGATTACCCAGCGCCGAAGTCGACCCGCTGGCCGCGCAAAATAGGAAATGGTGGGGAATCATGCAGGTCCAGCGGGGAACCACGCCGCCCACGATTCGCACGGCGCATGTGCGGGACGGACTGTCGAATACGTTCCTGTTGTTCGAGACGGCCGGCAAACCGGACCATCTGGCACGGGGACAACTGGTCCCGGCCGGGATCATGGGGGTCAATACGCTGGGCGACTTTCGCTGGGGATCACCGGACGTTCCGATCACGATCAATGAAGCTTGTGAGGGCCAGATCATCAACTGCCACAATTGGGATGAGGTATATTCGTATCACACGGGCGGCTGTACGATTGCCTTTGCGGATGCCTCCGTTCGTCTGGTAAGCGATGGTGTCGACCCGGAGGCATTTGTGTCCCTGTTCACCATGGCGGGCGGCGACGCGGCAGATCGCTCCACACTCTAAGGGATTCGGTGATCGGGATTGGCCGACCGGTCATGGGGTTCCGGAGTCTCCGCGCACGAGCCACGTCGCGCACCGGTTCCCAACTTGCCACGAGATGGTTACGATGTGGCTCAACTCCAGGAGCCTCACGTGACCGACCATTCACTATCCAAACGCGACATCGTGGTGGCGGACGATCCCGCCGGGCTGTACGCCCTGGCAGCGGACGCCCTGATCGACCTTGCGAGACAATCGATCCAGCAGCACGATCGGTTTACGTTGGCGCTGAGTGGTGGTCAAACGCCACGAGGGTTGCACCGGGAGCTGCTGGCCGAGCACCGCCGTCGCGACGTGGATTGGACCAAGGTGGCCTTTTTTTGGGGTGACGAGCGGTCAGTGCCTCCGGACGACGAAGCCTCAAATTTTCGCATGGCGAAAGAGACGCTCTTGAAACCGCTGGGGATTCAGAAAGAGCAGGTGCATCGCTTTCATACGGAAATCGGTGATTGGCCCGAATGTGCGGCGGCCTACCAGCAGCGGTTGAGTAACGTATTTAGGGTTTCGCCCCCGGCATTTCCCGTGTTGGACCTGATCTTGCTGGGCATGGGAGACGACGGACACACGGCTTCCTTATTCCCCTTCACGGAAGCACTGCGCGAGAGAAAACGCTGGGTCGTCGCCAATCCGGTGCCGCAACTGCAGACGGAACGGCTGACCATGACGGCTCCTTGCATCAATGCCGCCCGAAATGTCTGGTTTCTGGTGGCCGGGCAAGCCAAGGCGGCTCGGCTGGCTCAGGTCCTGAACGGCCCCAGCGATCCGGACCGGCTGCCTTCCCAATTGATTCAGCCCGATCAGGGCCAGCTGCGCTGGTTTGCGGACCAAGCCGCAGTCAGCGAGTTGTAACATGGCGCCGGGGCACATCCACGGCTGACTCACAACGGCAGTGTTCCGGCTTGTGCCTGGTGGGCAAAGATATCGAGCGAACGTCGAATTCCCTCGTCGATGTCGGTCCTCGGCAAACCGGGAAAAGCGGCATCGATGGCTCGATCGTCGAGATCACATACGAACAGATTCGGCGTCGCATCGTCCGCAATGCCCAGGTCACAGAACGGTGACCAGCCTCGCTCGTTGGCAATAACTTGCGCCAGCACCAGAAATTCGTCCACACCGATCGTGCGTCCCTTGATATTGAAGGCGTCGCAACCCTGCCACTTTTGCAGGCAGACGGCGGCAAAATGAACCCCGACATCGTCGACGAAGTGGTAGTTTTCGCGGCCGCGATACGGCATGCGAAAGGGAATCGCCCGCCGCTCGTGCGCTCCCCAAGCCACGAGTTTCAACGCTCTGGTCGGGGCAGACGTCTTGCCCTGGTCGCGGCCCGGACCAAAGGTGGTATTCAATCGCAGGCTGACCGTCGGGATGCCCGTTCGCTCGTGAAACAGGGCGAGTAGATGTTCCCCGGCGACTTTCCAGACACCGTAGAAATTGGGGGGTGCCAAGGGTGCATCCTCCGGTACGGTCGGACCGGCATAGCGATTTCGCCGTCCGTAGACGGCGGCCGAACTGGCGAAGACGAATCGCTGCAAGGGAAGCGCGAGTTCTTCGATGGTCTCCAACAACCGTAAGGTTCCCCCGACATTGACGGCCATGCCCAGCCACCGATCCGCTTCGCAGGCGGGGCTTTGCAAGGCGCCTAAATGGACCAGATGCGTTGGCCGTTCCTCCTCCAGGGCGGTCCGCAGCGCCTCGGCATCGGCCAGATCCAAACGCCGCAACACAAGCCGCGGATCCAGCTCCCCGCCCAGCCAGATTTGCAGGGAGCGCGTGTCACCCGTTCGCGATGCGGCGATGACGCGTTCCGTGTCGGGTTGCCTCAACAGATGGTGGACAGTCGAGGCGCCGATACAACCCGTGCCACCCGTGACGAAAATGCGTGCCATAGTCGAGCGCTTTCTTCGGCCGGTGAAGCTTATTCATGGATGGCCAAAATGGCCTTGGTGGTGCGGGCGGTGATGGAATGCTCAAAGGCCTGGAGTGCATCGCAAAAGGGATACTGACGCGAGTAGGCCTCGACGGGAAACACGCCACGCTCCAGCAGGACTTGGGCCGATTCAAAGTCCTCTCGATCGGAGCCCATGACGCCTTGCAGCGATTGACCGGCACGCGTGAACTCCGTGGCCAGAAACGGGACTTCACTGCCGAAAGTCGCGATGACACAAATACTGCCCTCCAACTGCACGGATAATCCGGCCGTCGCGAGCGCCGCCGGGGCTCCCGAACATTCGATCAGCAGGTCGACGGTTCCGTATTCGTAGGCATCACCAAAACGGCGACCGTCCAGGTCCTTGACCCCCTGCCGCAGCTGTTCGTGCAGCGGTGCCTCGGGTGAGACGACCAGGGGAATAAAGCCCCGCTCCTCGGCCTGTCGCAGCCGCACGTGGCGATCGGTGGCAAGTCCGGTGACGGCCACGCGTGCCCCGGCCGCTCTTGCCAGTTCGGCGGCCATCAGCCCGATGATCCCGCACCCGGTCACGACAACGTCCATGCCAGGTTGAATGTTGCACTTCCTGTGGATGGCTTGCGTCACGACCGATAATGGTTCGACGACGGCACCTTGGAGCGGAGTGAGTCCTGCGTGCAGGCGCACACAACGTGGCAATTCGACGATCATGCGCTCTGCCATGGCGCCATCGCGATGAAACCCGAAGATCGTCTTGCGTCGGCAATAATTAGGTCGCCCGCGACGGCAGCCGCGGCAACGCACGTCGCCGCAGCCGTGCATCGGAATGACGCATACGAGATCGCCAACGCGCAGGTCTGTATTCCCGGCCGTGTCGGGGCCAAAGGCCACGATCCGCCCACAACATTCGTGCCCGATCGTACGGGGCCGCTCGACCCAGGAAAAGTTGGATTTACCCAGGCTGGCGCTATTGTCCGACCCGCAAATGCCGACAAACAATGGTTCGACGAGTACTTCGCCCCTATTGGGATCGGACAACTCGGTCGTTTGCAGCGCGAGATTGCGGGTGACCGTCCGATCCCCAGGTGACGGTTGGATGGGATCGCTCCCCAGCAGACGAACAGCCAAGACGGTCTCAGGCACGACGTGTCAACTCCGACGGAGCGGATGGGTGAAGGATTTCATGATGTATGGGTCTGGTCGGGAGCTCTGGGGATCCACTGTCCGGGGTCGGCGGGGAGAAGGTTGTTCTCGGCACGACCCTCGAACCACATTCGGTTCTTGACGGGGCGGGCAAGTTCCAGCAGTTGTGCGAGCAGACCGTCCGGAATGACGCTCTCCAGCGCAGCGAGGTTGCGAATGACGCGGGCCGGCGAGCTCATGCCGACGACTGTCGTGGCCACGTGCGGATAGTCGACCGCATACTTCAGGGCCACCGTAGCCAGGTCGGTGCCGTGCGCCCGGCATAGCTGGGCCATCGCCGGCACGGCTTGCTTTACCGAATCGGGGCTGCGATGCCAACGGGGTGGGGGATCGTCGCAGAGCAGGCCTTGCAGCAGCGGCGAGGCGCTCATCAGTCCGATACTTCGCTGCCGGCAAAGCGGGGTGAGCTCCCGGTCCAGCTCGTCTTCCAGCAGGTTGTAGTGTCCCCAAGACAATATGGTGTCAATGTCGATGTGCTGGGCCACCTTGCGGAGGTAACGGACGGGAAGTCCAGTGATGCCGACAAAACGGACTTTACCCAAGGCCTTCTGAGCCAGCGCGGCAGGAATCGTCTGCTCGACAATCTGCTCGAAGCTGCCGAATTCGACATCGTGGATCTGGAAGACGTCAATGTAATCCGTCTGCAAGCGTCGTAGTGACTCGTCCAGGCTCTCCTTCACCCGTTGCGCGGAATAATCGAAGACATCGAACCGGTCACGGCAAACCTTCGTGGCCAAGATGACCTCGTGACGCCTGCCTTGCAGCGCCTTGCCAAGACGAGTTTCGGCCAGCGTGAACCCGTAAAGGGGCGCCACGTCGAAGTAATTGATCCCTCCGTCGATCGCGGTCTGCACGGATCGTATGCCCTCGGACTCATCGATCTCGCGGTAGATATTCCCGAGCGAGGCGGCACCGTAGCTCAGTTCCGAGACTTTCAGGCCTGTCCGGCCCAGCGTGCGATCGTTCATGGCGGCCATGCGGGCTGGGAGCAAGTCGATTCGCCGCGACATGCGGCTCGTCGCTGCCCATGATACGCATCGCCGCCAGATTCACCAGCCCCGCTCCTATCGGGAAACGCACGTGGAAACGACTCCCAGTGACAGAGCGACCGTTGTGGCTGGGGCTTCCAGCCACAGTCAATACCAAGGGCGAGTCGCGTTCGGGGAAAGCGGCGCAGGATCGCCGAACTCTTTGCGACACATCGTCCAACTACTGGGGAATGCGCAATTCAATGGGCTCGAAGAAGCGAAAACCGGTTTCGAAGGCGTCTTCGCGAAGGAAACGGCAGCGGACGCAACGCGCCATCACCGATTCGTTGACGACGGCAAATCCGTCAAAGTTCAGCCAGAAGACGTCTCCTACCGCCAGCGGTCGCGAGAAGAGAATCTGGCAGCCCCCCCGGGAAATATCACCCGTGACCCCTTCGTAAAGGGCCGAGTCCCGCAGACTCGAATTTCCAGGTCGGACGGTGACGCCGGTGCGAATCTCGATCCGCGTCGAGGTTCGCTGTTGAATCACGGCGGCGGGAATATTGGCTTTCATTTCCAGCAGCGTATCGAGGGCGTCCGCGGCACTCTGGCTATCAAAATCGATCGTGTTATTCAACATCAGGCTGGCTCCTGGTGGCAGGTGGCTGGGAGGGAAGTTCGAAATCGGACGCAGCGGCAGCGTCCGCATACGCGTCCATCGGTAAGTGAAAGTCAGTGGACGATTTGTCATTGTCGCGGCAACTCGCCGCGGAGTTCTCGGCCAGTGTAGGCGAGGCTTTGTGGGAAGCGGTGGGCAGCGAGCCAAACACATTGGCGGCGACGCAACGAATCCCCGTTAAATCCGCCAATTGCAGCAAGACATCAGTCGCTGCTTCCGAGTCGGCGGCGCCACCGTGGACGATGATTTGCGATGCGGGCGTCATCGGCCGCGACCAGCGGATCAGTGATTCTGGCGGGGCACTCTGCAAATCAGGACCCAGTTCGACGGTGCCCAACGACAACCGGTCCTTCCAGGCGGGCGCCACAATGTGGACTTCGCTGATCCATTGATAAGTAGAGAGTGTCTTTCCAATCTCCGCCACACCGTCCGTTTCCTCATCAATCCAATACAGAGTGGCCTCCGAAATGTGGCGGAGGTGTGCTTCCACGTCCTCCACGCGCGAGTCGATAAATACCAATCGTTGTTCCAGCGCCGAACCGTGTGACTCGATGTCATCAAAGCCCTGGATGGCCTCATCAATGGCTGCCAACACCTGCTCGATACGCTCGACGCTGGAGTCCGCGGTCCTGCGAGGCGGACCCGTCGTCCGCGGTGCGCAGCCTGGCTGGAAAGAACGATCGGGAGACGATTCGAGGGACATGGGCGGAACGATCGGGGGCGGGTGTGAGTCCTGATGCTGGCTAGCCCCGCGCAAGCTCGGTGTGGGGCGGAAGCCACGTCAAGCCTACGTCACGCCGACCCCCTCGGACCTGCGAGTCGCCCGAAATCCCGCGATTGAATCAGGACGCTGGAGCACGAAACGGCTTGCTCAACCGATACAACCCGCACGGGCGGCGGAAGTGAGGCAGTCATCTCCGAGCCGGACGGATTATCGTGGCGCTGCCTGCAGCAGCGAATGAACGACACCCCACTCATTTCCGTCGTGGAGGGCGAAGAGTTCCGCACAAGCCATGAAAAACATCCGCCATCGCTGAAACCACCGCTCGGCTTGCGCGTCTCCATAAGTTGAGGACAGAACCGGCAGTAATGCTCGGCGGTGTCGCGTCATTCGTTCCAACCACGCGTTGCAGGTGCGAGCATAGTGTCCACCGGGAACCCACCATCGCTGTTCCGTTCGCAGGTCGCGATTGAAATAGTCGAGCCACATCTCGTTGGGCATCATGCCTCCGGTAAAGAAATAGCGGGCCATCCAGTCCGTGCCGTCGTCGACGACGAACGGATAAGCATGTGTGCGATGGCAGAACGTATGGACGAACAACTTTCCATCAGGCGTCAGCCACGTCGCGATCCGACGTAACAATTCCTCGAAGTTGTGCATGTGCTCAAACATCTCAACGGACACAATGCGATCGAATTGATCTTGTGGAACGTAGTCGTTCATATCGGCGGTCGTAATGTCGACTCGATCGCCAAAGCCTCGTTTTTCGATTTGCCGCAGGATGAATTCGCGTTGCTGGGTTGAATTCGAGACTCCGCTGATACGACTGTGGGGGAAGTGCTCGGCCAGCCAGAGCGTCATGGCGCCCCAGCCACAACCGAGGTCGAGAATTCGCATACCGTCCTCGATGCGGGCCCGTTGGCAGGTCAACGACAACATCGCCTCTTCCGCTTCAGCGAGCGTTTCCTGGCCCGTGGGCCAGTAGCCACAACTGTACTTGCGACGCGGTCCCAACGCATGTTCAAAGAATACAGGTGGCACCTCGTAATGCTGCTCGTTCGCGGCGGTCGGCACGAGCGCCACGGGACCTGACTTGGAGGATTCGATGAAAGCCGCCAGTTCAGCGGCCAGCGCGGCGCCGTTGCGATTAAGCCGCTGGCGGCAGAGGCGACGAATACCCAGTCGAATAACGGGGTCCGGAAGAATACGTCGTTCGGCAAGTTCAATGGTCAGTGGCGGCATCAGGTGACTTCTTGGGAAACCACGGCACGAAAGCACTCGTCGTCCGCTGGTAATCGCGATAGGCGTCGCCACGAGATTGGAGAGCCTGCTTTTCCGTGGGTGGAATGCCCGTTTGGAAAAGTATGAAGTAGAGCATGGCAAGTGGAAAAGCCAGGTTCCACCAGCCCCAGGATGCGAAGCCGGCAAAAAACACATAGGCCCACCAGTGCAGCCACTCGAAGAAGTAGTTCGGGTGGCGAGAGTAATTCCACAGCCCTGCGCGGCACACGCGGCCCTTGTTTTGCGAATTTCTCCGAAAGGACCACAATTGCCAGTCGGCCAGCGACTCACCGCCGATCGCCACGATCCCGATCACGCAGGCCGCGACATCCCAACCGCTCCAAGCGGATCGATTGTGAAAGGCGACCAGCATCGGCAGAGCGAACAGCACGCTGGCGGCGGCCTGCATCTGGTAGAACCAGAAAAGTTTCCGTTGGGCCTGCTCATTCCACTCCTTCTTCAGCGTCGTGTATCGCCCGTCTTCCGGCAGTGCCCATAGACGACGCAGCACGAATAAGCTCAGCCGAATGGCCCACACGGAAACGAGCAGGCAAATGGCAACGGTTCTTGGACCGTTGCGATCGGCGACAGAAGTGCTGAAGAGCAAGGCCGTTCCCGCGACGCCGAGGCTCCACGCAACGTCAACAATTCCCGCATCGCCACTCCGCCGTTGCCACCACCAGAGGGCCGCCATAATACCGCTCATGCAGATCAGCCCGGTCACGATCGCTGTCCAGGTGGATATCATTGCATCTGCCGATGAGTGACATGGGAAAGGGGATGATGGAATCGCTGACTTTGATTTTCCGCTGCCGTGATCGATCCGAAATGGGGATGGTCGTGAGCGTTACTCTTGGCGAATAGCAATTGCACCAGATTGACTTGTCGCTCCTCAAACGCGGCTTCGCAGTAGCACAGGTAATACTCCCACATCCGCAGAAATCGATCGTCGAATCCTAGCTGACGTATCTTAACCTCGTTCTTGCGAAAACGGACCCGCCAGCGTCGTAATGTCTCGGCGTAGTGTGGCGCGAAGTCATCCAAGCGGACCAGACGCAATTGACCATGTGCTGCGGCCGTTTGAGTGAGTTCAGAAATCGATGGCAAACAGCCACCCGGAAAAATGTAGGCGCGGATGAAATCAACCGAACGCAAATAGTCATCGTAACGATCATCGGCCATCACAATCGCCTGCATGGCAAACACGCCATCCTCCGCGAGCAACTCGCCGCATTTGCGAAAGAAAACAGGCAGATAGGCGTGGCCCACCGCCTCAATCATCTCCACCGAAACGATCTTGTCAAAAGTACCTGCCAAGTCTCGATAGTCTTCCAGCCGCACGTCGACGAGATGTTGCAGTCCATTGCGTTCCAGCCGCTGCCGTGCATACTGCTGCTGCTGCTGCGAGATGGTGGTCGTGGTTACCGTACAGCCCGATTCGCTTGCCGCCCAGGCTGCCAAGGCTCCCCAGCCTGTACCGATTTCCAAGAGCCGATCGGAGGGGCGAAGGTCGAGCAACGAGCAAATGCGGCGGATCTTACGCAGCGATGCATCGTGCATCGTGTCGGATGTGCTCTCGAAGAGTCCGCACGAATAGCTGAGCGTACTATCCAGAAACAAGGAGAAGAAATCGTTACCTAAGTCATAGTGTTCGTGGATATTGTATCTCGCCTGCTCCACGGTATTGCCCCGTCGCCAATGTCGCCAGCGGGCGTACCACTGCCGCACGTGGGCAGCACCCTCATTCAGCCAGCGGCACTCTCCGCGACTGCGGACAAAAATGCGTACGAGTGCTGTCAGGTCATCGCATTGCCAATCGCCATCCATCAATGATTCCGCGACGCCCAGATCGCCGCCAAACACAGCGCGGCGGTAAAAGGCTTCGTGATGGACCTGGATGTTGGCATACAGGCCGCCCTCCGCGTCGCTATTTCCGAACCGATGCTGGCCTGCCGCATCGGAAACCGTCAACATGCCGCCTCGAACGTTACGCAAATGGGAGTGAACGATCGATCGACAGATGCGGTCGAGCGGGCGACTTGAGGGGTTGGATGCCATAGGTTTTATCTGCCGATTGATCCCAGCCCTCGTGGCGGTTCAGTTTGCGCCGCGTCGGCCGGCCAACCGCGTGCTTGGATGAGGGTACACCCGCAGGCCTTTCCACCACAGCAGCAACGCCTGCCAGTAGATACCCAGAAATACCTTGTGCGTCATCAATGGAAAGTTGACCAGTGCCCAAGCCAGCGAGCGGTTGGAGATGGGTCGTTTCTCGAGGTGCAACAGTGCTTCGAACGTATGCTCGTCCTCTCGCCAATTTTGGATGGCGACCGTCACGCGATTACCACTGTGGCGGATGTGCCAATGATACCGCATGTCCATCGGCAGGAAAGGAGAGACGTGGAACTCTTTCGTCGTCTCGAAGCCATCCACGCCGGCGATCGTTTCCCGCCCCAAAACGTAACAATGGCGCTCATTCCAAGGAGTATTGTGGACTTCCGCCACGACTGCGAGTGGCTCGTCGTCGGCTTCATCGAAGCAAAAGTAGAACGCGACCGGGCTCATGAGGAATCCGAAATACCGCAGATGTGTTAACAAACGGATCGGACCGTTGGGGCGCAGGCCTAATTCCAGGTAGACCAGGTCGCGGATGGTCTCGTCCAGGCGTTGCTCGGGGGGGCCGACGTGGTCCTGCCGGCGGAACCAGGCCACTGCAGGCCGCGACGTGGACCATAGCCATCGTCCGCGAAATACATCGTTTACTTCCGCCAGGTCCAGGTAAAGCATGTACAGCGAGTAGGAAAATGCGTGCGGCCGCGGCCGAAAGCGACGGTGGCGAATCGTGCCGCGATAGAGGCAGCTGTGCATCTTGTTACCTGGGCCCTGTACGGCCAAGTCGCTGGCGGTGGGCGTCGCGCATCTCCGCTCCAACTATCGTGAGCTATAAACGTCCTGCAGACTCGACAGATTCGAATCATGCAATAAACGATCGCAAACGGCCAACGCGCTCTTCACGCCGTCCTCGTGAAAGCCGTTGCCCCAATAGGCTCCGCAAAAAGACGAGCGATTGGGACCGATCAACAGGGAGTGCTGCTCTTGAGCCGCCGCGCGACCTGCACCAAAAACCGGATGGGCATATTCCATGCGTCGCAGGATCCGCTTCGGATTGATCATTGATTCACCATTCAATGTGACGCAAAACTGGTCTTCGCAATCGAGTCCCTGTAGGATGTTCATGGAATATGTTACCAATGTCTTGCCCGTGGATCGTTTCGGGATGCGATAATTCCAACTCGCCCAGGCTCGTTGCTTGTGGGGCAGCAACGACCAATCGGTGTGCAGAATCGCCTCGTTCTTCTCATAGGGAAAAGCGCTCAGCAACTGACGCTCCCGCTGCGTGGCCTGATCGCTCAGAATTCGCAATGCCTGATCGCTGTGGCAGGCGAATACTACATGATCGAAGTCCTCAGTCCACCGCCTGGTGCGTACGGTGACACGGTTGTCGTGCCGTTTCACGCCCAGGACAGGGCAATCCAGGTGGGTTCTCATCGACGAGCTCAGCCAACATCGCCTGGATATAGTTCCTTGATCCACCACAAACGACCCGCCACTGCGGGCGGTCACGAAGGCTGAGCAACCCGTGGTTGCGATAGAACTCGATAATAAACTTCATCGGGAACTGGCCTATTTTTCCCTCCGGACACGACCAGATGGCTGATGCCATGGGATAAAAGTATCGCTGCACAAAATGCTCGCCGAAACGACGCTGACGGAAGTACTCATCCACGCTCATCGTGTCCGAAATGCCTTCCATCACGGCGTGCCGATTGAAGCGCAAGATATCTTTCACAAAACCGTAAAAAGCAAGACTGGCCAGATTTCGACGTTGGGCAAACATCCCATTCAAGTCACCGCCCCGGTACTCGAACCCCGTGCGGTCGCAACGGACGCTGAAAGACATGCTCGTCGGCTGAGAAGCAATTTGCAATTCATCAAGCAGACGGCAAAAGCTGGGGTAGGTGCGGTTGTTGAATACGATGAAGCCAGTGTCGATCGCGTACGTCGATCCGCCGACGGTCACGTCCACCGTGTTGGTATGGCCACCCAGGTAATGCTCCGCCTCGATCAAGTCCACTTCGTGGTGCTTCGATAGCACGTACGCTGAAGTCAGGCCCGAGATCCCGGCACCAATGATTGCAATTTTCACGGAAACAGCCGCTGAGTGAATACTGACGTGCCTTCGCGGAATAGAAAATAACCGCACTTGCGGCGAAGCCATTAACCATGGCGGACAATTCGCCAAAAGCCCCTAAACTGCCTGCGCCCCTTGACCGTTATCAACTCCCTGGTGGTTACAGGTCGACTCAGACGACCAACCGCTTGAGTCGCCATGCCGTTTCATTCGATACCCACGCCATAGTCCTCGTCATTGGAAAGCACCGGAACCATGGTCGTCAAGAAGTCGTCTTGCGCCGAAATGCCACCGATCCCGCTTGGCAATCGCTTTGCGGATCGGAATGTGTCTGTTTCGCGGGCGAAGCGACTTGCACCGGTCCGGGCCAACTACCGTGCGCCGCGTCTGGCGGTTTCCACCGCACAGCCGCGATTGGCGTACTCACGAAAACCTCTGTTGGTCATCTTGCTCAGCTTTCTCGGCCTGATCGCTTTGCAGTCCTGGCACGATTCGCCGAAACCGCTCGCACCCTTTGAGATGCTCGAGCTTGCCGGGAATCCATGGTTTCAGGATGACGAAACGGCGGCCCGCGAGCAGGCGGGCCCTGACTGCGCCTCCCGCACCGCCGATCGCGCCGCCGAGTGGTGCGGTTTTGCTGCTTGAGGGCCGCGCGAACGCGGGAAAACGACTTGGTTCGCTCCCCTCTGCAACGCCGCAGGTTGCCGCTCCCGACGAGCAAATTCGCAAGCATGTCGAGGGAGCATCCATTCCCGCAGTTGGGCCGGCCGAGGATGGAATCGCCGCTCGATCCGCAGTGGGACCGCTGGATATTTGGTTAAACCAAACGACCGCTGCCGACGAATCACCCGCCGCGCCGCCGCGGAAGGACCCGATCGAGGGCGAGCAAAATACGGATAGGGAGGCCAGCGATGCGTTCTTGGCGGTGCCTCAGCCTCCAAATGAGGGGCGTGCCCGACCGACGGAGCCAAAGCCACCGACCTTAGCCGATCCACGTACGCGCGCTCTCGCCGTGCCCGATTTTACGCTGATGGACTCGTCGGATGATGAAGCCGGCTTTGAGGATTCGTCGCTCCTGCCGTTCACTCGGCAACTGTTGGAGCAGACCGAGCGGGCTCGGCAAATTCACGGCCGGCAAGCGCTGCCGCGAGCGAACGCGGGTGATGCGACGCGATGGACCGGAGTCGAACGCTGGGATCCGTTGCCCGTGGGCGTTCCGAATTTCCGCCCTGATTCTCCCTGGCATCCGCCGCAACCGGGCTGGCACTCGGGCCCCGCCGCGATGCGTCCAGTTCGCTGATCCGAATCACACAGGTCCCGAAGAGGTTGCGATGCATATTGTCGTTGTTTGTGGAACCAATCGCGCAGCTGCGATTTCTCGAAAGCTCACCGCGATTGTCGCTGAGTGCTACCGGCCATTGGTGTCATCCGTGGATATCCTGGATATGGCCGAGCTGCCGATGGAGACGCTGTTGGCATCGGCGTACGAAACGAAGCCTGCGGCGACCGAGAAGATGGTGGCTAGATTCTTGCGCGCCGACGGCGTCGTCTTTATTGTGCCCGAATACAATGGCAGTTACCCGGGCGTTTTGAAGCTGTTCGTCGACATGTTGCCCTTTCCGGAGGGATTTGATGCCCGGCCCTGCGCCTTCGTCGGACTTGCCGCCGGCCAGTTTCGCAGCCTCCGCGCGGTCGAGCACTTTCAACAAGTCGCCGCATACCGCAATGCCCACCTGTTCCCACGGCGCGTCTTCATTGGCGACAGTTTCAAACAGTTCGATGAACAAGGCCAGTTAATCGACGCCGAATTGCATACGCGGATTTGCGATCAAGCGAACGGCTTCTGCAAGTTCGTGGCTTCGATCAAGGCGATGCCGTAGCTTCGCCCTTGGGCGAATCGCGGTTATTCTTGGGTAGTGCTGGTTGGGCCCCATGTCGCCGGATCGCTCCGCGATCCTGACCATTACCATCGCCGCTACCCCTGACGCGTGTCCCGGATAATACTTGAAACGTCAGCTGAATCATTTCTGCTGTCTAACCTGATCGCAGACCGATCACCGACCAAGAACATCCAGAAGGTAATATGTGTTCCATGCCCACACACCCTCCTCCCCAACCCTTTGGCCAGACCTGTGACGGAGTTGCCGCACACCGCTATACGCTCACCAATCGTCACGGTTTGCGCGTCGATGTGAGCGATTTGGGTTGCACGATCGTCTCGATACTCGTCCCCGATCGAGCCGGAACGGTCGCGGACGTTGTGTTGGGATACCATTCCGCCGCCGAGTACGGCGCAGCCCGCACTATTTGGGGTGCCTGGTGGGCCGATACGCCAATCGCATCGCCCATGGCCGATTCGCCCTTGAGGGTGTTGAGTACAAACTTGCCTGCAACAATGGGCCGCATCACCTGCACGGTGGCAATCGTGGCTGGAACTCGCAGGTCTGGCAGGTGAGTGAGATCACGTCGTCACGAATCTGCTTGACCCACGCCAGTCCCGACGGGGATGAAGGCTACCCGGGCCACGTCACGGCGAGTTGCACGTATTGGCTTTCGGACGAAGGTGAATTGAGCATGCACTACACCGCCACCACCGACAAGCCGACGGTTGTGAACCTCACAAATCATTCCTATTTCAATCTCGCGGGTCATGAGAGTGGTCCGGTCGACGTGCAATTCTTGCAAGTCCTGGCCGACCGCTACACTCCCACCGATGAAACTCAAATTCCGACCGGCGAGATACGCAAGGTCGTCGGGACGCCGTACGATTTTACGACGCCAAAACCGATTGGCCGTGATCTCGACGCACAGGACGATTCGCTACAACGTTGCCGCGGCTATGACCACAATTTCATCCTGTCCAAGTCGTCAACGTTGCGTCTGGCCGCCATCGCGCATGATCCGGCGAGCGGTCGGTTCCTCGAGGTCCGCACCACGGAACCCGGAATTCAGCTGTATACCGCCAATTGGCTCGACGAGTCGGGTAAGGCACCCTATCAGGCGCACCATGGCTTTTGCCTCGAGACCCAGCATTTTCCAGACTCGCCCAACCAACCGGCCTTTCCAACGACTGTGCTGCGGCCCGGGGAAAGTTACAATAGCAGCACCACATTCAAATTTGGCTGCCAACCATGATGCGGCGTGAGGATGTGGGGTGCTGACTCCTCATGTTCCAGCGGGTGCGACGTGCCATGACCATGCGATTTGCTCTCCATCCTCGCCCGTGGGTGTTTCGGGGATGGTGTCTGTTGTTTCTCCTGCCACTGTGCACCGAAGCGGACCATCTGAAGCAACTTCAGACGTCGGCGATCGTTGATGGACGCTCGACCGCGGCACATTGGGGCTGGCGGAATGATGTTTACACGCACTGGTCGACGCATTCGAATCGTTTGATCCCGGTTTACACCTATGGGACGTTGAACGCTGGCCGGATGGTAGATCTGCGGGATTATCAGGGCGTAACAGCGCCTACCGTTCCGCAGAGAAGCTGGCGGCCCTTTATGGGCAGGTTCCGAAGAGTACGCTGTGCGAAACGGCTGATTATCTGGACCAAACCGACCTGTATCGCCTGCAGCAGGCCGGGGCGGCAGCCGGTAAGAAGCATATCTTTCTCGTCATCTTCGACGGGATGGATTGGCACGCGGCACGCGCCGCGTCCACTTATCACCTGCGAACCGTACCGTACGACGAGGGACGGGGGCGGGGAATGTTCTGGCAAACGTTTACAGCGGCTGGGACGAGTCAGTTTGGCTGGATGGTCACCAGCCCGTTTTGCAAGGACGCGGATTTCGACGTTGACAAGCAGACGGTGACCGCGGGCGGAAAAGGGCCGCTTGGTGGCTACGATCCCTCGCGGGGAGGCGTCACGCCTTGGGACGACCCGCGAGAGGCGGAATACCTGATTTCGGGCGAGTCGCCGGGGCCGCGTCATGCCTTTACCGATTCAGCGTCTTCGGCGACGAGCATGACGTCGGGAATCAAAACGTACAACGGAGCCATCAATGTCGATCCCACCGGAAAACAGGTGCCCACGATTGCCAGCCAATTGCAGGCACAAGGTTGGTCCGTGGGAGCGGTCAGCAGCGTTCCGATCAGCCACGCGACCGTGGCGGGTATCTACGCCCACAATGTCAGCCGCGATGACTACCAGGACCTGACCTGTGACCTCGTGGGCCGACCGTCGGTCAGCCATCCCGAGCCCTCTGCGGGACTCGACGTCCTACTCGCCGGTGGTTGGGGCGTCGTCCGGGACAAAGATCGAGGGCAGGGTGGAAATTTTGTTCCCGGAAACCCCTACATCACCGACCTCGACCTCGATGCGATCAACGTCGACCGTGGCGGTCGTTATGTCGTGGTGCAACGCACCGCCGGCGTGAGCGGCGCTGAAGGACTGGCGGTGGCAGCGCGACGAGCCAGTCGGGAAGGTCGACGGTTGTTCGGCATGTTTGGCGTGGCCGCGGCCGAAGGACACCTCCCCTTTGCCACAGCCGACGGCAACTTTGATCCACCGCCGGGCAAGACAAAACGGGCTGAGCAATACAGCCCGGCCGACATTGCCGAAAATCCGACGCTCGCCGATCTCACGCGGGCAGCGTTGGAGGTACTGGGCAGTCGGAAACGACCTTTCTGGCTGATGATCGAGGCGGGTGATGTCGATTGGGCTTGTCACGATAACAACCTTGACAATATGGTCGGAGCGATCCGTAGCGGCGACGATGCCGTGCGAGCGGTTGCGGACTGGGTCGAGGCCCACAGCAGCTGGAAAGAATCGCTGCTGATCGTCACCGCGGATCACGGGCATTACCTGGTGGTGGACGATCCTCGCGAATTGATCCCGCCGGAAAGCTCGCCGGAAAGCCCGCCGGGAGCCATCACCAACGGACCGCGGCCCATGGAGACGTCGTTGGTCGTTCCCTGAATGCCCGCTGTGCCTTGGGTGCCGCGGTCGGCCTTGTGCTTACGGCGCAGTCAGCGTTCGCAACCAATCGTGCAACGCCGGATGTTCAAACTGCCTGGCGACGTCGATGGGTGTGGCCGCACCATGGAGGACCCAGAGGTAAATGTGACCTCCCGCTGGTCCATGGACGGGGCTTGTATGCGGGCAGTGACCCACCCGAGATGTCAAGGCGGAGGGATCCTCGCGGAGAATCGATTCGACCAGTTCGTGGTCGCCGAGAGCGCAAGCCATGAAAATGTCGGGCTGGGCTCCGCGAGAAATCAGCCACCGGCACACCTCTGGCCGGGCAACCTGGTATTGGGCGGGCGTCGCGAAATGATCCACGTCGCGCGCCTCCAGATCGGCACCCGCTTGCAGCAACAGTTCCGCCACCTCCTCCGTGGCCGCGACATGCAATGGATGTTGGCCATCACCAGCCGCTCGACGCGCGGCCGTCGGGTCGTCCGCCAGCAGTCGGCGGACCAGTTCCGCGTCGCCTTGCTCGGCCCCGTTGTGGATGCCGATCGTAGCGCCCCTGGCCACGAGCGCATCAAATTGAGGTCGTGAGACACCATCCAGTACGCCAAAACCCCCAGCCCACCAGCTACTGCGCTCGTTCAGATTTGCTCCATGCTTCAGCAACACGTCGACCGTGGCCAGATCGTGCTTCGCCTGGAGCACGGCAGGTGCGTCAAAACAGAACCAATGCGCATTGATCCGCTCCCGCAGGGCGGCGTCGGAAGCCAGGAGTTGATCAAGTCCGACCGCGTCATGGGCCTTGACCAGCGCAATGAACCGCTTCCCCGCTTCGAGGTCCGGTTCGCTTCGACAGAACGCTTCGGGCATGATCGATACACTCCGAGGAAGGAACCAAACGCATCAACAGACTAGTGCCGCGTCAAGTGTCAGAATTGGGGTTGGTCAAAATCGTGGCTGTGGCTTCCAGCCGCGGACGACTAGTGCCAGATGCCCCAGCCACGGTGAGCGAACCCCGAGATTCAAATTTGACGAAGCACTAGGCGGTCGCCACGGAAGTTGCGATTGTTGGTTGGGGTCGCGGAAACGTCACGACGAGGATTCATTGCCGCCCAATCTGGGATGATGGTTGCATTGTACGGCCAACTTCGGTTTTGTTCCAGGGAGAAGTCACTCCGCCAGGCGCTTGTGGTTGGTTCGGCAGCCACTCCGAGCAGGCCTTTCCGCCCGCGAACGGCGGAAAGGTGTCCGCGACTGAGACGTTGCGGCCTGATGAGGGCCACCCGCAGGCGGTCACGTCAACTCAGCACCGCATCGAGTTTCACTTCGGGCACGCGAAAGCCGGCTCGGTAATCGCGGGTCAGCAGACGATTGGCCGCGTCGCTGTTTGTGAAGACTTCCTCCGTCACATCCATTTCGAGCCATTCGCCCAGTGTCAACCGTTCCTCGTCCAATGGCACGTCATTGGCGCGAAGGTGAGCCGCCATGCGGTCCACGGCGTCGCGGAGTCGCTCCTGGCCAGCGACCCGCTCGCGGATTTCGTCGAGGATCGCCGTCGTTCCAACTCGGTGCGATATACCGCCTGTGTGACAAAGTCCGCTGGAGAGATGGCCGTCGTGTATCTTGCCGTTCAGCGAAGAACCGTCTCGCCGTGCGACCGCGTCGAGGAAATTCTGGTAATGATCGCCACCGCCGTCCCAGGACGCGACCAACTCGCCCTGTTCGTCAAAGGCCTGTGCCTTCGTGTAACTGGGAATGACAACGTGGCCTTTTTCGCATTGCACGATGACTCCGATCTGCGAGCCACGATAGTTGTCCATCGAGGATTTCCACCGCTCGTAAGGCTGCTGGTCTTGCTTCGAGCGCGGTAGGCCGCGGGTTTCGAAAATCAGCGGCGCGGTCGGATAATCGTGCCACACGACTTGCGTGTTGGGCGTATTACCGGCGTCTTCATATCCCAGACGACCACCGATGCTGATGACGCGCGGAGAGAGAGTGTCGTATCCCAGGAACCAGCGGGCGATATCCATTTGATGGATGCCTTGATTCCCCATGTCCCCATTGCCCGTGTTAAAATCCCAGTGCCAATCGTAATGCAATTCGGGTCGGAACAAGCCAACTTTCGCGGCCGGGCCGCACCACAGGTCGTAGTCAATCGATGGTGGTATCTGCAGAGGCTTGTTTAATTTTCCGATCGAGGCCCGCGGTTTGTAGCAAGTGCCCAATGCGAAGGAAATCGGTCCCAGCTTGCCGGAACGCACGAACTCCACGGCTTGCTGCAGGCTGGGTGACGAGCGCGATTGGGTACCGCACTGAACGATGCGGTCATAGCGACTGGCCGCGTTCACCAACTGCCGGCCTTCCCACACATTATGCGAGACCGGTTTCTCCACGTAGACGTCTTTGCCCGCCATACACGCTTCGATGGCTATCAGGGCATGAGAGTGATTCGGAGTCGCGATCGATACGGCGTCAATATCCTGACGTTCCAGCAGCTTGCGAAAATCGGCGAACGCCTCAATGGGCTTCCCCCCCCGTTCCTGCAGTTCGACAACGCGTTGAGCGAGGATTTTCTCGTCAACATCGCACAATGCCACGACATTGCGGCGCATCCCGCGAATGTGATCCGTTCCGCGGCCTCGCACTCCAATCACGGCCACACGAATCTCGGAGGAGTCGGACGAACCCCAGCTTGTGCGGGGCAGCGTGGCCGCGGCGACGGTGGCGGTGGTTGCCAGTAGGAACGAGCGGCGAGGCAAACGGCTCATTGCGAACTCCTTCGGGTTCCGGATAATCTTCCCCATGAGACCGCCATTTTAGCCGACTTACAAAATCGCAGGATAGCTGACCGCCATGAAATTCGCGATTTGCAATGAACTCTTCACGGATTGGCCTCCGGAAAAGGCGTGCGAATACGTCGCATCGCTCGGCTATACGGGCTGGGAAATCGCGCCGTTTACGCTCGGCCCCACGGCCGAACTTATCTCTGCCTCGGCACGAGCACGCACGCGTACCATCGCCGCGGACTGCGGACTCGAAATCGTTGGCCTGCATTGGTTGTTGGCCCGCACAAACGGTTATTACCTGACAAGTCCCGATGGGGCGGTGCGGCGTGCGACGGCTGAGTACCTTGGTCATTTGGCTCGACTGTGCCGTGACCTGGACGGTTCGTTGATGGTTTTCGGGTCTCCTCAACAGCGGAATCTGCTGCCCGGTGTAAGCCCTGCGGAGGCCTCGGACTACGCGGCGGACGTACTCACGCAATGCCTCCCCACACTTGAGGAACAGGGCGTCGTGCTGGCCCTCGAACCCCTCGGCCCGGCCGAAGGCGACTTCTGGCTGACAGCCGCCGAAACCGCCCGCATGGTCGAACGAATCGACTCGCCGTACGTCAAACTGCATCTGGATGTAAAGGCGATGTCGAGCGAGTCGTTGCCAATTCCGGAGATCATTGCGCTGCACCATTCGCAACTGGCCCATTTTCACGCGAATGATCCGAATCAGTTGGGGCCCGGTATGGGTGAGGTTGATTTTGTGCCGATTCTTCGAGCCCTTAACGAGGTGAACTACTCGGGCTGGCTATCGGTCGAAGTCTTTGACGAGTCGCCGGGAATCGCGCACATCGCCGCGCAGAGTATCGCTTACCTACGCGGGTGCGGGGGAGCGCATTTAGTCGCGGAGAGCAGGGGCCCACGATTGCCCGCTGCGCGCAGGCAGTGATTTTCGGCGGCGTCGCGGGGGATTAAGATGCTGGATGATTCCAACCCATGACCTCACCGTCGAGTCGCGGCATGCGTACCCTTTTGCGATACTTATGGCCGCTGCGGCGACTGGTAGTGCTTTCGTTGCTGCTGGCGGCGGCCACACAGGTGCTGACGCTGATAGATCCGGTGATCTTTGGCCGCATTGTCGACGAATATGCACTCAACCCGGACGGCAAGGACGAAGCATCTTTGACGCGTGGCGCCATTTCCTGGCTCCTCATCGCATTCGCAATTGCCACCGCTGCCCGGTTCAGCAAGGCCGTGCAGGAGTATGTGCTGCGGCTGGTTGTGCAAAAGTTTGGCCTGGAAGTTTTCGATCAGGGACTCAAACACACACTCCGGCTCTCCTACCAGGAGTTTGAAGACCAGACGAGCGGCTCGACCGTCGCGATGCTGCAAAAGGTGCGCACTGACACGGAACGATTTATTAACGGTCTGGTGAATATCTTGTTTTCGGCCCTGGTGGGCATGGGCTTTCTGGTGTGGTATTCGGTCACCCGGCATTGGATGCTGGTTCCCATTTTCGGGATCGGAATCTTGGCGCTCGGCGGGTTCACCGGATTGCTCAGCCAACGGATCAAGGCGACGCAGCGGAGTATCTTTCGCGAGACAGCTCGCATGGCAGGCGCGATCACCGAGTCCCTACGTAATATCGAGCTGATCAAGAGCCTCGGGTTGGCACTCCCCGAGACGCGACGCATTCGCACATTCACGCGAAAAATCTACGAACTTGAGATGGAGAAAGTGCGGCGCGTGCGCTCGCTGACCTTCTTTCAGGGAACCGCGATCAATCTGCTCAAACATTCCATCTTGTTCATTCTGTTGTGGTTGATTTTCCGTAAATCGTTGACGCCTGGCGAGTTGATTTCGATGCAGTTCATCGTGGCCACTATCTTTGTCCCCTTGCAAGACCTGGGGAACATTATTGTCAACTATCGCGAAGCCGAGGCTTCGCTGCAGAATTTTGAAGAGCTGGTTCGTAAGCCACTCGAAACACAACCCGAGGTGCCTGTCGAAATCGGCCTGCTCGACCGCGTGCGCTTTGAGGATGTCGTATTTCGTCATCGAGGCGCGAAGGAAGTCGCCATTGATCACGTTTCTTTTTCAGCCGAAGTAGGGGATACGATTGCCTTCGTGGGGCCCTCCGGGTCGGGCAAATCGACGCTCGTGAAGCTGCTGGTCGGGCTCTATCGTCCCAACAGTGGACGTGTGCTCTTTGACGACATACCCTTTGACGAATTGCGATTTAATCGAATCCGTCGCCAGTTTGGGTTTGTGACACAGGATCCGCAACTCTTCTCGGGAACCATTCGCGAAAATCTGCTGTTCGTCGCCCCTGCGGCAACGGACGCGGAAATGCTTGAGGCACTCGCCCGTGCCGCCGCACTGCCGCTCGTCGAACGCTCGGGCCAAGGACTCGATACCCTGGTCGGGGAAGGTGGCCTGCGGATATCCGGAGGTGAGCGTCAGCGGCTGTCGATTGCCCGAGCCCTGCTGCGTAAGCCGAGGCTGTTCATTTTTGACGAAGCGACCTCCGCACTCGATTCGATTACCGAGCAGGAAATCAGCGACTCGGTACGACAAATTTCGGCGCAAGGAGCAGATTGTGATCCTGATCGCCCACCGGCTGAGTACGATTGCGCACGCCGACATGATCTACGTGCTCGAAAAGGGGAAGGTTGTCGAGTCGGGCGGCCACGAGGCCCTGTTGGGCAGCGCGGACTCTACTACGCGATGTGGCGACAGCAGATTGGCGAGCGCGACATGCGGGCGATCGAGCCGGCAGCAGCCCAACCGCGAGATGAGGAACCGCTGATCGGCGCTGGCGAACCCTAGTGTCTTACGTACCGCCGCTGTGAGCTGCGTCGACGCAGCCACAGAGCCACAAGCGGGGTGCCGTGCGGCTCCTTGTGCAGGAAGTGGAATAATCAGTCCACCAGCCGTCAGGCCGCGGACCGGCAGCGAGGCCAGGAAAAGCATCAAACGCAAAAAATGATTTGACTCTGTGGCCCAGCGAGGGCCTTTGAGAGGGGGCGTCGCCGCCCCAGGCGGGAACGCCTGGGGCCGACGGCAATCACAGTGTTGACCGTAGCCGACCAGTTTGCTTCATACCCGAAAACTCGACGATAAGCGGCCGAATCCTGTGTGTTTGCCGTCGTGCGGCGCCAAAACCCGACTGGGAAGCCGCGGCAGCGTTGATGCCGCAGTCCCCATCCTATGAGATGACGAAACGGGGAAAACGTGCCGCCAGGCAGCATTTTATTTCCGCTTGGCCACGCGCCGTCCCGGCCGGCCGCGGCGGGGTGCCGCGTGGCCCGCGCGGCAGACTGTTTGCGTTTCGGACTCGGTTCACTCAAAATGGGACTGGGGCAATACACGACGTATGGCTCCGGGGCTTCTCACGTGGGGGCGTGGCGGCGAGTCCAAGGATGTCGCTACGGGTTTTGTGGGTTTTGAACACACCTTTTCCGAGCTGATTGAGCGGGCCCGTGCGGGGGATCCGACCGCGCGGGATGCCATCCTGGCGGATTGCCGCGACTACCTGCACCTCGTGGCGGATCGGTCTCTGGACAAACGGTTACGTGGAAAATGTTGCCCCAGCGATCTTGTGCAAAATACGATGATGCACGCGGCGACGGGTTTTGGGGGCTTTCGTGGCGACTCGGTGCCGGCCCTCAAGGCCTGGTTGCGGGAAATTCTTCGAAACGAAGTCGCGATGACCAATCGACGATTCTTCAGCGCTTCGAAGCGAGACGTACGCCGCGAGCAGGTAAGCGAGACCGATTCCCAGTATTTTCGCAGCCGCACGGGGATCCCGGATTCCATGCCGACGCCTTCCAGCGAGGCGGTTCTGGCGGAGGACGCGGCGGAACTACGAGCCGCGATGTTGCGTCTATCATCTGACTACCGCGACGTGTTGCTGATGCGTAATTGGGAGCGGCTTTCGTTTGCTCAGATCGGGGCCCGCATGAATCGTTCGGAGAATGCAGCCAAGAAGCTTTGGGCGCGCGCTCTGGCTCAACTCGAAGGCGAGTTATTCGGCGGTGAACATGCTTGACGGCGATGATCAACTCCTCGACGAATCTGGCGGCGAGGCCGAATCGCTGAACTCGAAAGAGATCGAACAACTGTTGCGACTCGACCAGAGCATGCCGGCTTCCGCCGCGGAGGACATAACGCGCGAACTGGACGCGGAGACCTCGGAGAAGCTCGAGCGTGCCGCCCGCGGCCTGACGTTCATTCAGCGAGTGCAAGATGAGAACCCGCATCTGGTGGATGATCTGACCGCCGCCGCGGAATCAAAATGGTTACAGATGGAGGGCGAGCGGCCCACGCGAATCGGGCGGCACGTGATCAAGCGGCGGCTGGGTAGCGGCGGCTTTGGCGTGGTCTTTCTGGCCTTTGACCCGGAACTGGAGCGGGAGGTGGCGCTGAAGGTGCCGCGGGTCGAAACGCTGATCAACGGTCAGACACGGCGGCGATTTCTCCGCGAATCGAAGACGGCTGCAAAACTGAATCACACCAATATCGCCACGATCTTCGAGGCGGGCACGGTGGGACCGATCTTCTATATCGCGGCCGAATACTGCCCGGGTGGTTCGCTCGACGATTTTCTCCGCGACGAAGCGTTGCCCGATCGCCTGACTCCCGCCTCGGCGGCTCACCTGATCGCGGCCTTGGCCGATGCGATTGATCACGCGCACCGTCGGGGAATTCTGCATCGCGACATCAAACCATCGAATATCTTGCTTGATCTGCCTCAAGCGGAACGAGCCAGCCTGGTCGGAAATCCGCAGCGCTGGGGTGAGACGGCCAAGCTGGTCGATTTTGGCCTCGCCAAGAATGTGTCAACGAGCGAGGACGACACCAAGAGCGGCGTGATGTTGGGGACGCCGGCCTACACGGCTCCGGAAATGGTACTCAATCGTCCCGATGCGGGTGCGGCCGCGGATATTTTTTCGCTCGGAGCGACTCTTTATCACGCGTTGACGGGACAAGCCCCCCACAAACGGGCCACCGATTTCGAAACGCTCTTGGCAGCTCAGAAAGACGATGCCCTGCCGCCCAGTCGCATTGATCCGACCATTCCGCGTGATCTGGATGCCATTTGTTTAAAATGCCTGGAGAAATCGCCGGAGCGCCGCTACGCCACGGCGGCCGAGCTGGCGCACGACTTGCAGCAGTTTCTGTCCGGAAAACCGATTCGCGCTCGACAAGCATCCCGGCTCGAAAAATCGTACCGCTGGTGCCACCGTAATCCGCTTTTGTCGCTGTTGGCGGCGGCCACGCTGATGCTCTTCCTGATCGCTGGCTGCACGACAATCGGATTGTGGCGGATGTATCGCAACCAGACGAATTTTTCGGCCGAGTTGGAGATACGTCGGGATGCGATGAACATTCGACGTTTGGTGGACCAGGCTCGCACAACCGCTTCGCTGATATCCGTGGCTGGGACGGACCCACAGCGATCGATACGACATGGTGGCTTGTTCGAAGACGGTGGCAAGTTGCTCATCGCCGATTCGACACGCGGATGGGTGTGGGACCTCGATCCGTTCAACAAGCTAAGCGAGTTTCCGCTGACGACCCCCTTGGTGACGGTGGGGCCCGCTCACACCGTGCTGGCGGTCGAAGAAGTCACCGACGAGCAGTTGCAGGTGGATCAATTCGATTTCCAGGACGCCGGTTCGCGAAGGCCCCTATTTACCTGGAAACCCACGGTCGAATCCGTGGCACGTCCGCCCCATGCCGCCTGGCAGCTTTCCCCGGATACGTTTGCCGCCAGGGCCGGGGTCGTCGCGTTGCAAGTTTCCGAGCACGGGTTGATCGCGACTTCGCGAATGAGCGGCGAATCGGTATTCGAGCTCAGTATGGAGCGACCACTCAAGGCACTCGCACTGGCAGGCAACGGCAAATTTCTCGCCGTGGCGGATGATCAGGAAGTCCGCATTCTGCAAACCGATACCTGGCAGATCATCCGCGAGTTTCCCGCTGCCGATCCGCAAAGACTCTATTTCTGTGAAGACGGTCGTTGGCTGCTGGTACGCGAGCCCAATCAGTGGCGCATGTTCTCCCGACCCGAATTTGTGGAAAGACATCACTGGGCGGCCAGTCAGGCTCCTCCGGTGGCTGCCTTTGCCGGAGATGATGGCTATGTCGTTTTTGCCACCGCGGCGAACGAGTTACAGGTTGTCCGGATTGGCGAACAAGGTTCGGCAGCGACTCTTTCCATTCCACGCGACGAGACGCTGACCATCGTCGGTTCCACCGCGGACGGGCACTCGGTCATCGCCATGGCAACCAATGGGAATGGATATACCTGGAACCTTTTCTGGCTGGATGAGCATTTGGCTCCGCTCATCGGCAATTGGCGACCCATTACCTCCTACCGGCCGTAGATAACCCGGGCGTAAGTACCTGTCGGTCGTTCTGCTCGGCGGGAATGCCGAGTCGCCGGCGCCGACTGGGCAAGGCCCGCCGATTGTCTCGATTCTGTGACGAAACGTCAGACGTTTGCAGAAACCTCCGCGCCTTGGTCGATCCTTGTACCAGGCGCGGCATGGATCGATCGCGCGAGCTATCTATATTTAGGAGAGCATCATGAGTCAGCCCAAAGTCCGTGCAACCCTGTATCTGCCTCAAGATGTCCTCGATGAAGCTCGCGATGTCGCGGCTTACCTGGCCGGCTACCCTGCTTACCTCACCCTGACGAAACTGGCCGAAGCGGCGCTGCGGACCGAACTGGAACGATTAAAACGAATCTACAATGACGGGGAAAATTTTCCAGTTCGGTCGGCGCCGCTGAAGGGAGGCCGCCCCCTGGCCGCGTAAGTGATGACGGACCGCCGCCGTGGGATAGGCCGCCAGCCGGTTAGATATTTTGAGTTCACTCCTTATAGCGATACCTTACGTCGAGTTGACAGGCTGGGAGGTGCGTCCGTTGATGACAGGCGGGAAGCCTATCCCACGACGTTGCTCGCAGCGAAAGGCCCTTCGATGATCGGCAGACACGCGATGAATCAATCATTCAGTCACGCAGGTCGCTGGTTCCGTGTCGTTCCATGGTTCCTGCTTGTTGCACTCAGCGCCTTGCAAGCGAATGCTCAGT
Organism: uncultured Planctomycetaceae bacterium; assembly: GCA_963700865.1. GTDB lineage: Bacteria > Planctomycetota > Planctomycetia > Pirellulales > Pirellulaceae > CAVOGJ01. Next base: position 75,359 of record CAVOZC010000009.1, read on the forward strand.
TTGCGGAACCCTCGCTGCTTCCGCGACGAGGCACCAGCGTCGCCACGTCCTCGCACCCGAGCGTCGCACGTGTGCGCGTGCAAGGTGTCGATAGCGAAGCGCTGGGATCGGGCACGCTGATCGGTGCGAGCGAGGAGCACGGTTATGTCATTACGAACTGGCATGTCGTGCGCGATGCACTCGGCAAGATCGTGGTGGAATTCCCCGACGGGTTCCAATCCGCAGCGACGGTTCTCAAGACCGATGAAACGTGGGATTTGGCGCTGCTGCTGATCTGGCGCCCGACGGCGATCCCCATGTCACTCTCGCCCACTCCGCCCCAGCCGGGCGACAAGCTCATCATCGCCGGTTACGGCCAAGGGAATTTCCGCGCCGTGCAGGGCGTGTTCGCCGATTATGCGTCTCCCACGGCCGATGCGCCCATGGAGATGTTTGAGGTGACGGTTGCGGCGCGTCAGGGCGATTCGGGAGGGCCAATTGTCAATGCCCGCGGGGAGCTGGCCGGCGTGCTGTTTGGAGCCGGCGACGGTCGCACGACGGGAACGCAAGTCCAGCGGGTACGCGCGTTCCTCGATTCGGCCTTTGTGCCGGGCGAGCCGGGTGGCACGACGATGCTGGCCCAGACCGTGGCCGCGACCGATCCGCTGTCGAACACCGAGCCGGCTCGACAAGCCACGTCGCTGCAGGTCGAGGCCGAACCGCTGGCCGGCGACCCACTTACTGCCGGTGGGACGACCCTCGACGACTACCTCGCTGCGATCCCGCAGGATTTTCCCCACGAATCGCGATTTTCGTCTTCGACAACCGAGATTCGTGCCGAGGATTTGCTGGGAAAGACGCCCTTTGACCAGGCAAAATCGATTCTCGCCGTGATCGGGTTCGTGTCGCTCGTGATCCGCTTCATTCCCCGTTAGTCTCGCACGCGGCTGACCGTCTGGGATGAGCGCCGGAACGCCAAGTCCACGTTTCGAAAGCGAGAAGATCGGGTAAAATCGGGCAGGCTGTCATTGGGGCGGCTGTGGAAACGGAAGACCGCGTCATCAGAGGCGGCTCATCGCCCGTAGCGGTTTGCCGAAATCCTGTGACTCGTCCGGGCCGGCAACATCGCGAACCACCATGATTTCTGCTCCCCGTCCTGCTGCCACCCACCCTTCTTCCAGACACCTGATGGTCGTGGCGGTGGCGTTTGCTTGCGCAGCTTTACTTTTGATGCCGTTCGACGTGGCCATCGCGGAGGCCATCCGTGAATGCCACTTACCCGGAGATCTGCACCGTCTGGTCGATTATTCGGAAGTCTTCGGCCACGGGATCGGAGTCGGGCTGATCATCTTCACGGTGGCCTATCTGGATGCACGCCGCTGGAGAGTGTTTGTAATGTTGGTGATCTACAGCTTGGGCAGCGGACTGTTGGCGGACGCCTTCAAATTGTCGGTCGCCCGCTATCGGCCGTTCGCGTTCGAGGCCCAGGGGGGCGGCGCCCTCGATACCTGGATCGGGTGGTTGCCCTGGCTCCACGGCATCGCACTCCAGTATGACAAAATGTCCTTCCCTTCAGCCCACACGGCAACCGCCGTGGGACTGGCTTGTGGCTTGTCGCGAATATACCCCCGCGGCAGCATCATGTTCGCGCTCTTCGCCTGCCTCGCCGGCATGCAGCGACTGTTCGAACAGGCTCATTTTCCCAGTGACGTGGCCTTCGGCGCCGCACTGGCCTTCGGTCTCAGTGCCGTTCTTGATCGACCCTGGTCGATTACCAGTCGGCTGGTGCCGCTGCACCCATCGACACCCACAAGGGTCGCCGCCTCGTCGGCCACTTGACCGCCACGGGTTGCGTGCCGGGGCGACGGCGGCGCTCAGTCATCATCGGCTGAGCGTCGGCCAAAATTGCGGCCGCCCCAGAGCATCAATCTGGCCATTCCAGCCGCGGCGGCCTATACTTCTTCGCAGGTCCGATGAAGGAGTTCTCCCATGCCCGATAAACGAAGCCCGCTGGCTTATCTGTTGACAATCATCCTGCTATCGCGGGCGTCCGCTGTCGTGGGCCAGCAATCCGCAACACCGAGCACCAACGAGAACGCCGCCCCGAAGGAACAAAAGATGGATACTCAAGTCGAAAGAGTGGTAAAGTCGCCGGCTGAGTGGAAGCAGTTACTGACTCCGGAGCAGTACCACGTTACCCGCGAACAGGGGACAGAGCGTGCCTTTACCGGGAAGCTGTGGGACAACAAGCAAGCCGGCACGTACGAGTGCGTTTGTTGCGGTCAGAGTCTGTTTTCCTCGCAGGCCAAATACGAGTCCGGCACGGGATGGCCGAGTTTTTACCAGCCGATCGACAAGCGGCATGTAGCCACCAAGTCGGATCGCTCGTGGTGGTCGGTACGCACGGAAGTGCTTTGCAGCCGCTGTGACGCCCATCTTGGTCACGTCTTTGACGATGGTCCTCAACCGACCGGACTCCGTTACTGTATGAACTCGGCGGCACTCGCCTTTAAACCAGCAGCTTCGACCACTCAAGACGAGCCTGCCGCCAAACCGGCTGCTTCGTCCGAGGCGAGGTAATGGTCGAGTCACATCGTAAGTCCCTGCCGACCTCCGGCTTGTCTCTTCGAGAGCCGCCCTCCGGCCTCCATACGATCATGCGGGATGCCAGACGCGGCGAATGCGACTCATTTGAGCTGATGAGAACGTAGACTCTCCAAAGCATTCCGCTCCCCGAGCGATCGCGGTTGGATCCGACAGATTACGCGTTTCACAGTTGCCGACTTTCAGCGGCAGGTTTCCGATAGCCCAGCCGTGCGCGGAGGCTCTGCCCTTCTCGACTTGATCAAACAACTGTCCGATGGACCGTCGGAAGCCGTTACATCAGAAACCCGTGCGCTGGACGAAGCGCGAACGATGAATGGCGAGCGCTGCAGATATTAAAGAGCCACTTTCGGGAACACACATGGCGCGCCTTTTGGAAGACTGCCGTCTAGCAACGCAGCACGTCGGATGTCGCTGCCGATTTGGACATGACGGAAATGGCCGTTCGCCAGGCCAAATCAAGAGTGCTCAGTCGGCTACGCCAGGAACTGGGCGACGAGCTGCCAAGTTCCATCTGCAGCGACAACGGCAGTGTTTCCCAGCGCTAACTGTCACACGTTCTCGATAGATATTGAGTTAGGGGAAACGCGCTGCAATGGGATCAGGGCATTTCTCTTGAGAGCCTGGAATCTATTGGGAGACTGGAACATGGGAAACTTTTCCTTCCGAGTTGGTATACTGCTGACATTAGTGATGGTTTCGAGCACTGGTTGGGCAACGACTTATAACTTGAGCAGCGTCGTCAAACAACGGAACGAGCCGGCGGGACAGGCCTATAACTTCGTGCTGACGCTTTACGAGTTCAACGCTGTGCCGTCAGACGTGACGCTGGAAATCATTTCGCCGAGCGGAACTCGATTTGGCGAATCCACTCTTCCATACTTGGACAACAACATTCGGGTCGACATGGAAGGAATCCATCCGGAGGACTTGAACCGAGAATATTCGGGAACGTGGACGATCGAAGAAACGCCAGTCAACGGCCCGCTGAATCGATACGAATTCACCGTACCTGAAGTCTTGACAAAGAACTCTTTTCGCGATGCGCCGGTCATCACTTTACCGAAGGATGGGGCCACCTTGGGAGCAGTCTTCGACGTAACCTGGACGAATTATGTTCCCGGCAATTGCAGTTTCGAAGGATACTCCTTCCGCGATCCCGGCGGTATTTACATTCCAGATATTCAATGTAATGGCGACGGTTCGGCCGTCTTTTCCTATCAGGATCCGGCATTCGCGGGAGTCGAAATTACGGATTTCAGCGTAAACGTACCCAGAATTCAGCCCGGTGGGTTGTTTCCCGTCGTGCCTGTCACGCCTTTGGCGGATGCCAGCTTCACCGGTGGCTGGCTGAAGCGTCAGTCGAATTCTCCCGAGATCAACTTTTCGATCGTTCCTGAACCCACAGCGATGGTAATGCTCATCTCTTGGATTTCGCTGACATCGATTTTCGGACGTAGAATCCTGGTGTGTCCCCATGAGTGCCCTGTGTGGGCCCCCACCCCATGTGGGTCGTCAGTAACCACGAAAAAACCCTCCTTGGCGCTTCACCGGCGAGTGAACCAAGGAGGGCTTCGTGTAAATCGCCAAGAGCGGGCGAAAACTTGACTTAACTCCAGGTAGCGCGGAGGCCTTCCCCAATCGTTCGCCCCATCGCGACCGTGCCATTCAGATGGGACCTGTTTGGCGAAGTCTTACTCCCGCATCCAGCGGGAAACCTGCAACTAGCTCCGGAAACGACGAATCAGCGCCACGCCTCCCAACAACATGCCGACCAAGAATGTGGCGGTGGTTGGTTCTGGAACTGCGGTAAGCGTGATCGTCTCGTAGTTAGACTCCGCGCCTGCGTTTCCAAATCGTCCAACGGTCCAACCAAACACGCTGAGATTGGTTTGGTCGTACATGCCGACCGCATCCAGGATGTCAAGCGACGGTAGGGGCGTACCATCGAGAAATGTCCGGATAACATTTAACTCGTGGGCCGGGGTCAGTCCCGGAATATTCACGGAATGGGGCATGATTGCCACTGCTTGGGGGGCACATGGCGGCGGCCCGAGATGTCCGCAGAAACCAGGCGCTGTACGAATCAGCACATCGGGCCTGATAAAAACGACGCCACCCCAGGTGTACGGTGGCAACCCCGGGGAAAGGCGGGGAATGGAATACCGGGAACATTGCTGCGCTGAAGACGCCGTTCTTCGTCATGATTCGCGCAAACGGAGTGTTCCGTACCCGGACAATCGGACCAAGTGTTGGCAGGGGACCCTTACTACTCCGCGACAAGCTAAGCTTGTCGCGGTTATCATGCCCTTGTTCATCGAGAAGACCGTGCGAATTCAACACGTGCGCAGCCGCTGCTTATCCCTCCTCGCGACCGCTTCGGTGATCGTCTTATCAGGCGGTTGTCATTCCGCGAGGTCAGTAACGATTGGCGGTCAGGTCGTCGATGACGATTCAGGCCGGCCGGTGGCTGGTGCCAGCATCTGTTTTCGATCTGCCTTTGGGAACGTCACAGTCGACAACGAGTATCGTATGGCGACGTCCGACGCCAATGGGAGATTCGAGTTTCGACGAGTTAAGGTGCGGGACGCTCTCACATCTCACGTCAGCTTGTGCGCGATGAAGAAGGGGTACGATTGGACAAATGTATCGCTGGGCAAATCGACTGGCTTTGAAGACCACCTCGAGATTCGGCTGGAAGCGGATCGCGACATTCGCTTGCCGCAGGGCATTCTCCGGATTGAGCAGTGCAGTTCACAAATGCCGACGAACCTACATTTCGTTTCGTTTTCAAAAACGATCGGCTCTCGTTCGCAAGCGATGACGAACAGGCCGACTTCGAACTTCATTTTAGTTTCAGACCCAATAACGACCGTACGGACAGGATGCTTGGCTGCAGTCATTCCTCAAAGTCAGGGCGTTCACAGTTCCTTAAATCGGTCACGACGACAGGCGGCATCGGACAGCTCACTTACGATCGTAAGATCGGCCATCCGCCGCAACTGCCCGACCTCACGAAGCTGCGGCTGTCTGACTCCTTCTCGTTCGACCGGCCGTACGATAGTTGGTTCCGGCGGAAAAATGAATTTCTGCTCAAGACACACGACGGCAGATGCGCACTGCTTCACTTTAACGGGGACGACTGCTTCGAATGGGTCTACCAACCCGATGGGTCGATGGATATCGATCGGCGGAGAAAGAAGCCCGCCGGCTTAGGGCATTGCTGGAAATGCGACTTTATCAGCGATTGATCAAGACTTGATCCCGGGAGGTGTTCGTTCAGGTTATCCGGAGCGGCGCCGACTTGATGATTGCCGCGAGCCACTCCGGGACTTGCGACTTCGGTGCATTTGTTGGTTCGACGAATCGCAAGGTCCTCCTGTTCAAAATCGTCTTCGTGTTCCAGTGCCATGGTAACGCCCAATCGATCAGGGAGGAGACTCGGTTCGTATCGCTTGCTGTGAGGGCGCACGAGCCTTCTTCGCCAGTCGTGGGAAGGTCCCGAACGGTTAGGAGATTCCTGTTGCCTTCTTTTTCGACGCGTCCTCTGACGTAGGGGCATCAGACGGGCGCAGCCCCCCAAGGAAGTCATCGTTTGCGCGTGGCGGCTTCGTCGTGGCAACGCCCAGCCAAGGTGGCCTGGCAATCAGGGGACATGGACTGCATCATGACGACCGTTCCGGTCGATCACGAAGGTACCGTACTTCGTCGCTGCGGCGGCTACGCCATTTGAAAATACGTCGTCGGCGGATACGCGTTCAGCGTCGCCTGTACTGCCGGCGGTTGTGAGATGGCATGTCGCTATTGGCTATTCGACCAGTTCTGGGTCACTCGGCTTCCATGTCTTGTCGTAAAACGGCTTGAGCGGTCCGTACAGTCGAAAGATCGTATTCCAGCTTTTCTCGGGGACAGTTTGAATCCAATTGCTTTCTTTACCTTCAGGTGGCTGGGGCGCGAAGAAGATATCGTAGGAACCGTCGTTATTGGCCTTCAGGCCTTCCGAGTTGTTGTCGATGCCCGGAAAACGCTGATCGGTTTGGAGTTCGGAGCGGGTTTGACAGTCGTAAACCGTGAACGACCAAAAGTCCTTGGCAGGCACATTCGGCGGCAGATGGATCTGGTAGGTCTTGCCGCCGTCGAGCGCGTTCGCCGTTCTTGTCGAGATAGGCGATGAGGTACTGCGAACCCACGCCGACATTTTTGATTGCCATCGCGGGCGTGATGCCGGTCGCGTAGAAGTGCATATAGGCCCGAGAGTCGAGCAGGGTAACCCCGCCCAGCAGGAAGTCATAACGCCCTTCGATGAACGGATTCGTCCAGACCCGCTCGCCGGGATAAATGTAGAATCGCTGTTCTTGTGGTCGTGCGGCCAAGGCACGCGCGGTGACGGATCCGACCTTGGCGGCCTCGGTAAGTATCTTCTTCAGCCGATCATCGGGCTCGAATTTCTTCCCCTTCTCGATGCCGATGGCAGCCAGCAGGCCGCGAATCTCGGGAGAAAGGCCATCCGGGTCGAGTGGTTCGTCCTGGATGGTCTGGTTGAGTTCTTCCCAGAATCCGTAGTCCAGGCGATGGATGGTGCAGTTCTCCTTGCCTGAAAGATTGACGTATGTGATCGCGGGCGGGTTATTCTTCCGCGAGAGGGGATACACCTTGAGAAACTTCTTTGTTTCCTCGACGGCAGGCTTGGTCGATCCAGCCACCTGAAATCCGCGCCAGACCATCCAGTTACCATAGGTTTTGGCATGGTAGACATAGTAGCCCTCCTCAGGGATCTCACCTTGATATCCGGGGGGCACGAGCAGGAACTTGCCACCCTTGCCCTTGTCCGGGCCGGCGTTTCCGAAGTCGGCGACATACCGGAACCAGGCATCGTCGATAATGCCGAGTACCTTTGGCGGGGTTTCCAAAACCATTGGCTCGTCGCCCAGTTCCAGCCACATGGTCTGGTAAATGGAAACCGTATTCGGCGTGAGCCAGAGTGCTTTCGAGTCCATCAGCTCTTCAAACAACAGTGCCGTCTTGTTCGGTGGGCCGAACTTGCGGATTCCATTCTCCATGGCGGCCATCGAGGAGACCTGGATCGTGGAGAGGAAAGCCTGTGTCGCGCGTTGAAACGCAAGTTGATCGTAGACCAAGTCAGTCGTCTGCTTGTCTGGTACACCATCAAAGGAAGTCAGCGTGCCGATCCGCGTTTCCAGCTTGTCCGGCGTGGCAATGCCTGCTGGAACCGATGTCGTCATTTTCATTTTTGGCGGCTGAGCCGAAACGTTGATGGCAAACAAAAGGACACCGGTGGTCAGTGCCAGGCTGCGTGAGAACATAGACGATCGTTCCTGGTTGTTGTTTTTCAGCAAAAGACGAGCGGAATCGGGGGAGCTGCGCTGACATCAGCTTCCGTCCGATTCGCCGCCCCCGGTTCACGCAACGGTTCGCCAGTGTCGCCCCACGACTGGGTAGAGTCAAGTCCTTCGCGAGTCGCACACTTGCCTTCGCGTAGCCAAGATGCTCGTGATACTCATGTGCCTTGGTGAGCCGAACATGGCTTGTGATTTCAAGCAATCGGCAACCGCACTCGAGAAGTGCCGTTTCGGCGGCCGCAGCGAGCGCCCTGTGCAATTCCACCGCCACGTAAGTCGTCTTTTCTGTGCTGTGCGGAACTGGTGAGCGATCATGGCATGTCAAGCGAGTACCCGCTGGCGATCGTCTCACATGGCGGGTTGCCGCCAATGACCTTGATTCCCGGTTTTACCTGACCGGCAACTCGGGTGCATTGTCTGGATAGGCCGCATTTTCGTACCGAGGCCGACTGCCCTGGTCATTGGCCGGCAGGCGGTTGCCAAAGTTCTACCTTGTTTCCTTCTGGATCGATGACCCAGGCAAACTTCCCGTACTCGGAATCGTCGATCTTCTCGAGAACGTTGCAGCCTTCTTCGCGTAAGACTTTAACCAGGGCGTGGAGATCCTCCACCCGGTAATTGACCATGAAAGTTGCAGTGCTGGGCGCAAACTGGTCACCTTGCGCCGAACCAATGGACCAGATGGTTGTTCCGGCGACCGGCTTACCTTCACCGTCGGTCCAGGTGAAAGCCGTGCCACCCCATTCTTGGACATCGATTCCGAGGTGCCGCTTGTACCAAGCCTGTAGTGCCGGAGCGTCTTTGGCTTTGAAGAAGATGCCGCCAATGCCAGTGACTCGCTTCATAGGAACCTCCGAGGTCGTGTGGTGGTGAGGGAGACCATGATTTGTGTTGCCTGACGCTTCGGCTAACGCGATCGTGAGTAGCGGTTTCCGAACGCAAGGAGCCAAACCGCCAAACCGCCAAACCGCGTTTTACGATCCACCTTGATCGCTGCGTTCCGCTGTCGACGTGTCGGCTGGCGATGCTTTCCGCGAGGGCTATTCGTTCATGGGGTTGGCGATCGCGGCACCACATGACGGGCAGAATTTCGCGTTCGCCGGATGCGGTTCACCACAAGACGCACATCTCGCGCTTGCGATATCTTGTTCGATTAAGGGCGAATTGACGCGGAACGTCACAAACTTCCAGCTGCTGCCTTCCTTTTTTAATTGGGCGATGATCGTCCCCGAACCTTTTTCGAATGTCGCGTTGTAAGATGCATCGATGTAGGCGTCGGCGTTAAACTGTCGCATTTTGAAGGCCTGCAAAGACTTGGACTTCAGTTTGCCCAGTCTTCTACCGATGTCATGCAACCTGTGGATGGGCGTCATGTCAGGCGACTGAGAGTGCAAATTCTCCCCTCCGTCCTTGCTTTTATCTCTGGTTGGGGCGTCAATGGCAAGTCACGTGGCAAGAAAGCATTTTCACCAGCGAGCCTGGTCCGCTCGTTCGGCGGTCAGCAGGACGAATCTCATTCGAGACGCGTCGACGCAACGTGCTGCCCGGCGAAGGAATCGCTGAGTCGACGATCCTCTTGATTGCCGCGGTCGGTACGACTCTCTGCTCCTGCGCGGCAATCTCGCCCGCCGAATTGCGTCTGGGGCACGCGAACGCCATCCGTCCCTCTGCCATCAAACGAACGACGTGTCGCTCCGTTCGGATTCCCTTCACGCCGCTCCGCGGTGCCTCGCGCAGTCAATGTGACGACAGGCGTGGCTTCATTGGCTGGGAAATGTGGCCGCCGGGGGTGTGTTGAGCGACCGCTGGGTTTTTAATGTTTTCCGGCCCCGGTCGGCGCGAGCCCGAGTAAGGCCAACCCCGTCGAGCGGTGTGCCGCGAGACTCGTCGGTCCAGGCGGTGGTGTGGAGGGCATGGTCCGTCGCCGCAGGGTAGGATTGAGGGCTGTCCCACCGCTGGATCGCGGGCCCCGCCCAACCGTCCTTTCGACCGCTTGCTCCATGATTCCTTCCTCCAAGTTATTGACTCTGTCGAGGCGTTTATGAGAAGCCACGCATTTCAGCTCGCGTGCATGTCCTTCCTGGCGGCCTGCACCACCATTTGTTCCGCGGACGGCACCAAGCTACTCCGTTATCCGGATATCCACGGTGACCGCGTCGTATTTACGTACGCCGGTGATTTGTGGACGGCGCCCAGTGTCGGTGGCACCGCCAGTCGCGTGACGGCTCATGAGGGGCTGGAGCTATTTGCTAAATTTTCTCCGGATGGCCAGCAGCTCGCCTTTACGGGACAATACGATGGCGATGAGCAGGTATATGTCACTTCGGCCGGCGGCGGTGTTCCGCGACAGTTGACGTTTTATCCGGCCAAGGGCCCGCTGCCGGATCGCTGGGGGTTCGATAACCAGGTCTACGGTTGGACACCTGACGGCACATCGGTATTGTTTCGCTCCCTTCGCCAGGGCTGGACGCTCACCGATTCGCGTTTGTACACGGTCGGCACTGATGGCGGTCTGCCTCGACAATTGCCGATGCGCGTCTCGGGCGTCGGCGATTTTTCACCCGACGGCACTCATGTCGTCTTTTCGCCGCTGACGCGTGACTTTCGCACTTGGAAGCGGTATGAGGGCGGCTGGGCTCAAGACCTCTACACAATCGATTTGAAGACGTTAGACGCCAGAAAGATCACCGGCGATGCGCGTACGGATCGTGACCCGATGTGGATCGGTGATCGAATTTACTTCGCCTCGGATCGCAACGGGACGCTGAATCTGTTTCTACTATGACCTCGCGTCGGGCGAGACGGTTCCCGTGACAACCTACGATGGACAAGACGTTCGCTGGCCCAGCAAGGGGGGCGACGAGATTGTGTACGAACTCGGCGGCGAGTTGCATATTTTCGATACCCGTAGCGGCGAGGACCGCAAGCTCGACATTACGGTGCCCGCGGATCAATTGGCGGCTCGACCCCATTACGAAAAAGTTTCGCCAGTCGATTACAGTGCGAGTCCCGGGGCAAAACGAGTCGCCTTCGTGGGCCGTGGCGATATGTTCTCCGTACCGTCCGAGAAAGGCGTCACCCGCAATTTGACCGCCTCCTCAGGTGCTCACGACAAGGCGCCGGACTGGTCGCCCGACGGGAAACGAATCGCGTTTCTATCTGACGCCTCGGGAGAGGAAGAGTTGTATACGATCGATGCCAAGGGAGCGGAACCGCCCGTACGGCTCACCTCTCAGGGAAACTGCATGCGTTATCAGCCGCTTTGGTCACCCGATAGCCGATCGCTCGCCATCAGCGACAAGGACGGTCGCTTGGCAATCGTCAGCGTGGCCGATCAATCGATCGTCGAGATCGCCAACGACAAGGCCGGCCGCATTGCCGATTACACCTGGTCCCCGTGCAGCCAGTTTCTGGCATTCAGCCTGACGGATGCCAACAAGATGAAGGCTGTCCACATCTACGACATCGCCAATGCAAAAGTGCATCGCATTACCGGAGATCGCTTCAGCGAGTACGAGCCGGTATGGGACCCGCAAGGCAAGTACTTGTATTATCTATCGGACCGTGAATTCGCTCCGCAGATCGGCAATACCGAATGGAATTATGTCCGCAATCGCACGACAGGGGTCTTCGCCCTGGCGCTGAGCCGCGAAACACCTCACCCGTACCCGCCGATCGATGACGAAGTCGGAACAGACGAAGAAAAAGATACGGAGGGCGAGGACGACGACGGGCGCGACGGAAAGCGGAGGGCGGACGATAAAGTCGCCGATGCCAAAGAAAAAAAACAGGACCAAGACGAGAGTGAAGACCACAGTGACGAAGAAGAGACGGACGAAGGTGATGATGAACCGACTCGTATTGATTGGGAGGGGCTGGCGGAACGCGTAGCCGCCGTGCCCATCGAAGCGGGCAATCTGGCGGGCCTCGACGTTCTGGAAGGATACCTGCTGTACATCCGCAGCGGCGCGTTTTATTACGGTCGCGAATCCAACGAGTCCGATGACTTGTGCATCTTCTCCCATGAGGAGCGTGAAGAGTCGGTATTGGCTTCGGATGTCGAGTCTTATGACCTTTCGCCGGACGGCGAAGCGATCGTTTTCGAAAGTGCGGGTGACTATTTCCGCATCGACGCGGTGCCGGAGAGCGAGCCGGAGAAAATCGACACGTCGGAGATGGCCGCCGAAATAGATCCGCGTCAGGAATGGCGTCAGATTTTTCATGAGGTCTGGCGACGATTTCGCGACTTCTTTTACGTGGAAAACATGCATGGTTACGACTGGGAGCAACTGCGAGCGAAATACGAACCCTTGTTGGAGCATGTGGCTCATCGCTCGGACCTCAATTACGTGATTGGAGAAATGATCGCCGAGCTGAATGTCGGACATGCTTACAAAGCGGGCGGAGATTTCGCCCGACCGGACCGTCCCAATGTGGCTCTGCTCGGCGCCGTCCTGCAATTGGATGACCAGGCCGGCCGTTATCGCCTGGCACGCATCTTCCGCGGGGAAAACGAGGAAGATCGTTACCGTTCGCCGATGCGGGAAATTGGGGTCGATGTCCGAGAAGGCGAATACTTGTTGGCCATCGATGGCAAACCGCTCACGGCCAGCGAGAATCCTTACAAGGAATTGCGGCATAAGGTCAATCGGCCGGTCAACCTGTTGGTCAATGACAAGCCGCTTGAGGAGGGGTGCGCGGCAAGTCACCATTCGGCCCGTCGCGGACGAGTCGAGTCTCGTCTATCTCAATTGGGTCCTCGACAACTATGACAAGGTGGACAAGGCCACCCACGGCGCCATTGGTTATATCCATCTGCCGGACATGGGTGAGGAGGGCATCTACGAGTTTAACAAGTGGTTTTACGGCCAGATTCGCAAGCAGGGGCTGATCATCGATGTCCGCAGCAATGGCGGTGGCAATGTGTCGCAAATGGTCATCGATCGATTGCGTCGCACGTTGCTCGCAACCGGATTCGAGCGTACGAGCGAGTATCCCAACACTTACCCGGAAGTCGTCTTTCACGGGCATCTCGTCTGCCTGCTCGACGAAGACAGTGCCTCGGACGGCGACATTTTTCCCGCCATGTTTCGGCAAGCCAAATTAGGGCCGCTGATCGGGAAACGATCGTGGGGTGGCGTTATCGGGATCACCAATCGAGGCACGCTGATCGATGGCGGTTTAGTCTTCGTTCCCGAGTTTGGCTTCTCGTCGACCAAGGGACAGTGGATCATTGAGGGGCACGGTGTCGATCCGGATATCGAGGTCGAAAATGATCCCAAGTCGCTGATCGAGGGGCCGCGATCCGCAGCTCGAACGAGCGATTGAAGAGATCACGCGCGAGGTGCAAAACGATCCGAAATCCCTTCCCAGCCGTCCGGCGCCACCCGTCAAGACCCCCTGAGAAACACGCTTGCGGAAGCGCCTCGCTAAACCCAGCCGTTTTCCCGATACCAGCTCGCGGTTTCCCGCGTGCGCTGCTCGAGGGTGCGGGCCGGGTGGAAGTCGAGGTCACGGCGGGCGGCTTCGACGGAACAAGCCCATGACGGTGCACTGGCTTCCCGGATTTTGTCAATGTTGAAGCTGTCGGGACGGCGGCGGACGCGGGCGATGAACTCTTTGACTCCTGCCGCTAGCCAGGGCATGGGACCGACGAGCGGCAGCGTGGGGGCTCGAGAACGATCAAGTGCGCTCTTGATCATATCGCCCCACTGGCCGTAGTCGGGATACTCCGGAACGCAGGCAAAATAGTATCCCTGTCCGGTCTGTTGTGGGTCGTGGTCCGGCGCCAGGCGTTTTCCTCGCAGGGCGGCTTGAATCAGGAATTCGACCAGATCCGCAACGTGAATCAATGACAACGGAGGCGATCGCAGCCCCACCACCGGATGCATCCGCAGCCAGGCGATTGTGCGAAAAATGGGCAACGTCTCGCGGTTACGAGGCCCAAAGACAATCCCCGGGCGAACAATGGTCGTGGGAACTCGATCCGCAAATTGGATCACGGCCAGTTCGCCCGCCCGCTTGCTGCGTCCGTAGTTGGAGATCGGTGCCGGCGCGAGCGATTCGTCGCGGACAACGCCCCGCGGCACGGGACCTGCCGCCGCCACCGACGAGACGAGCAGCAGGACGGGAGGATGTTCACACGAGGCACACGCTCGGGCCACCTGTTCCGTGCCATCGCGATTGACTCGCATCAGTTCCGGTAGTGAGAGGGCGGCCGTGATTCCCGCCAGATGAAAAACGACGTCGACGTCCGACAAGGCAGGCCGGAACGACTCGATGTCTTTGACGTCGCCCACGACAAGCTGAACACCGAGCGATTTGAGGAATTCCGTGTCGGCGGTTTTACGGACCAGACATCGTACCTCGACACCGCGAGCCATCAGCGTTTCCGCCAGGTGGCCGCCGATAAAGCCGGTGGCACCCGTAATGAAGCAGCGTTTCATCGTTCGGTGTCCAATGCGGTCCGGCGACGTCGCCGGGGGCCGTGTCCTCAAATGACCGGAACCGTTCCACTCCTGAGGGCGAGCAGGCAGTCCATCGTTCGGGTCCCGCGTGCGGTACCCAAGTCAGAGTGTCTGGGCCACGTATTGTGGGCCACGTTTTGAACTCCTCCTCGCCAGCTTTCAGCTTGTTTCGACGCGGCATGAAAGTCAACTGCCTCCCGGCGGATCACAGCATCACGTCGCCTGGATGACCGGCTTCCGCCGCCAGCCACCACCGCGGACGAACTGCGTCCATCCCCAACCGAGCCAGCGGATCAGGGCGGCGGCCAACCAAAGGGCCCAAACCAGCATCAGCAATCGATAATACCAGTGGGAGATGGAAACCACGTATGGTTGCGGCAGTTCCATGCCGGCCCGCGGCTGAAACCAATGCAGTTGCGTCGCGGACGAGTTGTTGCCCAGGATAAACATTTGGGGATTTCCCAGCAGTCCGGCGCCCACGGCGACGATTAGGACTCCCAAGGCAATCACGGTGAGCAGAACGAGTCCGACTTGGCGGAGGTTAAATCGCCACCATGCGATGGCAGCTTCTGCCCGTTGGCCGCGTCGGGCCAACAGAAAAAGCCAAACCACGACCAACAGCCCGGCCGCGACATGCACCTGGGTCAGACCCAACGCCAGCAGCACCCACTCGTACCGCCTGAGCGGGGAGATGGAGAGACTGCCGAGTACCAGGGCGACCAGAACCGCGCAGACGAGGAGGGTCCAGAAACGTACGGCTGGACCACGCAAGGGGCCAGCCGCCCACAGCACCCACCGGTCTTCGGGGACTTCGATGAGCGACGTGACGTTGTAGGCGTTCACCGGAAACTTGACCGAATCCGCAGTGGCCACCGATCGCAATTTGGCGTCCGTTTGCCAATTCAGGTCCACGGACTGCCGGCCCGGATGGAGTGGTATGATCACGGTTCCCTCGCCCAATCGCACCGGCAGGGCTTTTCCGTCGAGGACCAGGGAGACAATATTTGACTCAGCGGGTAACGCGACGGCAAAGTCACCACCAAGGCTGCTCTCGACATTCAATTTGAGTTCCGACGCCCGTTGTCGCCGTCGCAAGGCCGTTTTGTGACGCACATATTGCACCGTCGTTGTTTCTCCACTTACGGCTTGCGGCTTGTGGAAGGACAAGGAAACCTGCTCCCCGGGCCACGGTTTCCAAACGGGAATCAAGGCTTGTTCATTGGCTTCGAAAATCGGCGGCAAGCCAACGTAGGTCATATTCCACATGGGAGAGGTCACCACGTGCCACCGCTCCACCCACTCGTTGGTATTTGCCGCCCGCAGCTCAATCGGTTCCCCGATTGGAATCTCGCTCTCCCAGGCCATCGAGTCCTGCCCAGCTGCCAGCCGCACTTCGATTCCACCACCATCGACGAGCATGTTGGAGGAGAGGACGCTCTCTTGCGGTAGCAAGGGCAGTTTGAGCGAGATGGCCTTACCGCCGCTTGAGAGTCGCGTCACCTCGGTTCGAACCTGCCAATTGATGCCGGTTTCGATGTAACGGTCGACCGCGACGACGGCGAAGAAGTCTTTCCGATCGTAACTCGCCTCGCCGTTGTCGCTCTGTTGGGGCCGTGCGAAAAAGACTTGCTGTTCGGGTACACCGTCTTCATCGACTCCCGAAACCACCCAGCCCGCCGCCTCGATCGCCACTCTTCGAGGCCGCAACAGGTATGTCCACTCCCACTCGGTGACGTCGGGTAGCATCGATGCGACTACGACGCGATGTACCCCCGGAGGAAGCACGACCCACAGGTAGCCATCCTTGCGACAGACGAGTTCCGCCGCCTTGCCATCGATCCGCACGGATGTCGGGGACCAGCTCGGCAGGTTCCCGGGTAAGGGTACCGCGACTTGCAAGACCGTGTGGACTTCGACCTCCAGCGTGACGTTCCTGCCCTCCACCTGCAATTGGGCCACGGGAATCTCGGCGGCGTGAGGGTACGCGTCCGAAGGTTCCAGCAATCGTTCGCGTAGTGTCTCTAACATCTCGGGGCTGGGAATTTCGTCGGCGTCCAGTCGGTTAGGGAGGAGGAACAGGCAGAGGAAAATCGCCGCGCCGCGAGCGAGCTTGGCCCGCGTCAGCGGCGGCTTTCGCAATCCGATCAGCAGCGCAGCGAGCCGCCAGCAGCAACGCGATCCGTGCGATGGTGATCAGCCGATGTAATGACATCGAAATCAGGATCGGTCGCAGGCGATCCTTCGGCGAAACAGGCCCATCCCAGTAGCAAAAGACGCTATTCCAGTTCCAGGCCGGCTCAGCCGGCCCCGTTTGAATGCGAGCCGACGGCTCCTGAACGAGATTGGCTGCATTGAATTTGGATCGCTGGAGCGATTCTCCTAACTGGAGCTGCTGCCCCCGCTGGTTCACGCCGCGCGACGGGATAAGATCGGCCGATTCGTAGGCTTCGTTCGCAACTCGCGCCGACGCCCGATAGACGCGCCCCAGCCGCCAGAACATGCTCCGCGGTTGGTACTGGACGCCCGGTCGTTCCAGCTGAGGATAGAGTGTCTCCTGGACTTGCTGAGACACAAATGGGATCAAGTTGATCAGCAGCAAGCCCACGGCCAGATACTTCCAACGCATGATCCAGCGTCGGGCAACTCCCTCCTTCACGACTCGCAGGAGCGCCACGGGCATCAGCAGGAACAGCCAGGTCAACCGGGGTGCGCCCGGCTCATGGTAAGCCAGTCCAAACGCCAGGAAGGCGACAAGACCCGCAGTCACTCCCCAATTGCGAAACACCGCTAAGGAAAAAACCAGCAAGAGGAACAGATCGAGCAGCGACCAGGCCGTCAACCAGTCGCCTTCGACCGAATCCGCGCCGAAGAGTGCCAGCATGCGCCAGCCGGGTGGCAGCGTCAGGGTAACGGACAGCGAGTCCGCGT
This sequence comes from uncultured Planctomycetaceae bacterium, assembly GCA_963700865.1. Taxonomy (GTDB): domain Bacteria; phylum Planctomycetota; class Planctomycetia; order Pirellulales; family Pirellulaceae; genus CAVOGJ01. The sequence goes on from CAVOZC010000009.1 coordinate 92,697, forward strand.
CCGTTTGCCATCCGGAGGCGGAGATCTCCGCCGTCTGGTTGATTCGCCCGATCGCATTCAAGTCGAGTGTTCGCGCGCGAATTTCCACGCCTTCCGCATCGGTCGCCGGGTTGAGCGTGATGAGTTGCCCCTCGCCACCAATCCGCACCGCGCCCAACTCTTGTCCGGGTGCCGCATCCAGCCGCCAAGTCTGCTGCATACGGCCTCGAATCTGATCGCGAAACGTGAGACCGCGGCCATCTTCGTCCAGCCAGAGTTTGCGCTGAATCGCCAGCCCTTGCGGACGCTGTTCGCCCATACCCCGAGATTTTTGATTCAACTGAAACGCGCGGGCGGTATCCCATTGATAAATCGGCAGATCTCGCCAGGGCTGAGGAAACGTCGTTTGCGTCACGTCCACGGCCTGAAGGTCCGTCAACTCGGCCAGGCGAAAGTCGTTCTGTCCGCGAAATCCGATCAGCTCCCTATTCGTAATCGGCAGGGCATCGGCGGCAAACTGAAACGTACGGGGGTCATCCGTGCGGAAAGCGTTCAGTCGAATCGTCCACTTGCCGCTACGCACTTGGGCCTTCATCCTCCCGACTTCGTCCACGGCCACCGGAATCGGACTGTCGACCGTAGCTCAGCCGCCACATTTCCGGCAACACCCAACCTAAATCTTCCTCGCGACTCTTCCCCGACACGGCCAACTGCAGTTCCGTTTTCAGCCATATTGGAATGCCATCCTCAATGATGCGGTAGACCTGCACCTTGATTTGATTCTCTTCGGCCGGCTCCTGCCGGACACGCCTCAGCCACAGCCGCCCCTGCTCATCCCAGTCTGGGATCGCCACGGACTGGCCGTCGAGATTCAGCGTCAAAAGGCCAATTTGTTTGGGAATCGCGATCGTCTGCGGCATCCGGGCCCAGCGAAAGTCACCCGATAATTGGTGACGTCCCGCCGACAAGCGAACGGCGGGTCGACCCTCCCGCTCAACCACCGTTGCTGGCTCGCCGTCAACAAGCACATTGAGTGGCCACAGCGTGTCACTTCCCGGAAGCGGCACCCAGGTGTCGGCAAAGACGGAAACGGCCAGTGTCCAGCCGCCTTGTCGCGGAGCCGCGGTCACCGCCAATTGGGATGGCCAAAAACAGATGTGTTCGTCGGCCGTATTGTACGGTGTGGGACAATCGCGATGGCGGTCTCCCCAAGTCGCCCAGTCTTGCCAGGGCACCAACACTTCGGGAATCAATCGCTCTTGTGCCTCCGCAATGGCGGCCACGAGAAAGCCGCTAAGAATCAGGCAACGGATGAGCGGCGACTTGATGAAGGAGGGCATACGACGATTACCTCTCAAGAAGTTGCGGTGGGTGGCACCGGCTGCAAACGCTGGCTGCGAACGATAAGCCCGACGCTGGCAGCCGGCTGGCCAACTGATAGTTTACCCCAGAATCCACGGCTCCGTCGAACAACCGGCCCTTTGGCGTATCAATCTCCGTCTCACCAGCGACGGGAAACCGTGTGCCGTTTCGCACACCGGGCGGGCAGGCTCGTGCGAGTTGACGTGACAATCCAGCGCGGAAGTCATGCATCGCGACTTATCGCGGCGGTGTGCGTTCGACGTTTCCGATTCCCGGATCGCGCTGCGATAGGTAAATCAGCGGAATCAGCGCCAATAGAATACGACTCGCCCAGATATTTAGAAAGGCCAGACCGATTGCGACGCAACTCAGCGTGGGAGCAATAAGCAGGTGCCGCGTGATGCGGTTGACGACAAGCGGTGACGTGTCTGATTTCACCAACCGGTAGTTCGACGCAGAATAGATCCACAACGCGAGTAGGGACAGACTGCACAAGAGTTGCGCGCCGCCGTACAGCACCATGGCGAACACATCGTCACGATACACCGCCTGCAGGCCCGTCGGAAAGGGCAAAAACGTAATGCAGAGCAGAAAGAGAAAGTTGATCGCGACAAAGGTGCGAGTCGCGTGCGTGAAAAAATGGAAGATGCAGTAATATTCGAGCCAATAGGTTCCAATCAAGACAAAGCTAATCATGAATCCGAGGATCGGATGCAAGGAGTCGCGGAGATAGTTGACGAGTTCGCTCGTGGGCACCTCATGTACGGACGGCACCTCAATGCCCAACACCAGAATCGTGATGGCAATCGCGATCACGGCGTCACTGAATGCCGCCAGACGATCAAGACGAAGTCCTCGTGGCGGTTCTTCCGGGGAATCCAATTTGAACATGGGAGCGAGTCCTTTGAAGTGGCTGCGTTGACGCTGGCGGAGTCTAACAGAGTTGGCGGGCGATTTTAAAGGGCGGGTGGCCTTCGGGTGCATCAGGTGTTGAAAGCCGTATAACTCGTTTCATCGGATCGCCGCGTTTAATAGGCGACCGATTGGTGTCGCCTGGCAGGGTTTGCCGACAACTCAACGATGATGCGGGCGTGTCGGTGATATGCGTGGCTGATCGCCCCAGCCATGGAAGGTGGCTGTGGCTTCCAGCCGCAGCGGTGATTGCGAAGGGGAGGCATTTTGTCGGGCAAGGACTGTGGCGGGAATCGCCAGATGCGGAAAGACTGTGGCGGGAAGCCCCAGATGCGGAAAGACTGTGGCTGGAAGCCCCAGTCACGACAATGGATTCAAAACTTCAGGTCCGCCATGCGATGCAACCATGAGTCTCCTACGCCGAAGCGTGTCATGGCTCCGCCTAGCCATACAACTGCCCGGTCGCGCACGTGGAGGTGGGCACGCTTCGCCATGGTCGCGGTCTTTCTGTTGTTGTACGTGCCGGCCGCCTCGGCCAGTCTGCTGATCGACTGTGCATCGTGGCAATTCGTCGATGCGCCGGAAAATACACTCGCTTCCATTCGTGCGGCGGCGGATTTCGCCGACTTGACCGAAATGGATGTCCGCGTCAGCAAAGACGGACAACTCGTGTTGATGCACGACGGAGGCGTGAACCGCACCACGAGTGGTCGCGGGGGCGTGAAAGGTAAGACGCTCGCTCAACTGCAACAACTCGACGCCGGGTCGTGGTTTTCCGCCGATTTTGTCGGTGAAATGGTACCCACGTTGGCACAGGCGATTGACACGGCACTCACCGAAGAACTCGTGCCATTGATTGAACGTAAAGCCGGCACGGCCGCCATGTTTCACGCGGAGTTTCAGCGGTTGGATCTGGAACCGTCCGAATTTCGTGTGATTTCCTTTAATCGTGGCTTCATCGACGACCTGAATTCCTTGAATCCTGACTATCAATTGGGCATCCTCGGCGGCGGCGCGTTGACACCCGGGAAACTCAGCCGACTCGCCTCACGGGGCGCGGATTTCATCAGCTGGGCACACGGCAGCGTTCGGTCTCAGGCAACCGTGGACCTGGTGCATGCCTACGGCATGGAACTGCACGTGTGGACCGTCGATCGACCGGTGCGCATGCAGCAGTTGATCGAGTTGGGTGTCGATGGAATCACGACCAACTACCCACAAACCCTGCGAGGTCTGCTCAACCCGGCGGTGTTACTGACGGGCGGGGATGATCCCCGCGTCTCGTCTGCGGTCGAGACATCGATGCCGTTCACGGTTCCGCTGGTTCCCGAACCAACTTCGCTGCACCTGCTGTTGTGGCTCGTCACCTGGGGGATGCTCGGGTTTCGTGCCGCGTTCCGCGTCGCAGCGCCGTAGTTGCCGCGTATGGCTCGCGCAAATCCGGAGTCGTCCCTGCGGTTGCTTATACAGACCGCGGCTTCCCGACAACTCTCTTGCCGTAGGCGGTAGGCATCCCCTCCGCGAATGGTTTTGCGGTGGGGCACTTTTCCCGCGGCGGGGCATTATGCCCCAACCGCTCGACTTCATTTCCCCGTGATTGCCGCCTGCGGCGCGAGTACGGCGAGAATATGACAAGCTGGCACGACGCTTGCTGTTATTGCCAGCACTGGATTTTCGCACGTTACTTCCACAAGGAACGGGTTCATGAAGAGCAACAGCAATGAACGATATTCCCTGGCCATGATCACCTTGCTGATCTGCGCCTCGTCGCTAACCGCCCAATCGCAGATGGGAACGAAGGTGCCCCCTCGTTCGACCGCCGCGAGCATTCACGGAGAGATGTCGACGGACCAGGCCCTGGCGGCGGCGAAAGGGCTCTCGCAGGCCTTCCGTCAGGTTTCGGAGCGACTCCTGCCGTCGGTCGTGTCCATTGAAACCTCGCCCAAGATGGCGCGAGTCGATACTCGCCAGGGGCCGTCCGCGGTGCCAGAACCTGCGCAAAACCCCTTCCAAGGGACTCCGTGGGAGGATTTGTTTCGTGGCGGCACGTTGGAAGCTCCCGCCGAAGGCAGCCGGCCGGCGCCTCGAGGTATGGGTTCGGGCGTGGTGATCGACCCTGCCGGAGTCATCCTCACGAACAACCATGTCGTGGCCGGCGGCGGCGACATCATGGTCCGCTTGGCGGATGGTCGTGAATTCCCGGCGATCGGCGTGTGGACCGATCCACAGTCCGACGTGGCGATTGTCAAGATCGAGACGGGGGATCGCCTGGTCGCCGCGCGGATGGGAAATAGTGATGCAGTCGAGATTGGCGATTGGGTGCTGGCGTTGGGTCAACCGTTCGGACTGGAAAGCACCGTGACCGCTGGTATCATTAGTGCCAAACATCGGGGAATTGGTATTGCGGATCGTGAAAATTTTCTGCAAACCGATGCGGCGATCAACCCTGGTAATAGTGGCGGACCCCTGGTAAACCTGGACGGCGAGATCGTGGGGATCAACACCGCCATTTCATCTCGCAGCGGAGGTAGTGACGGCATTGGCTTTGCGATCCCCGTCAATCAGGTTCGTTGGGTCGCCGACCAATTGGCTCGACAAGGAACCGTGCATCGGGCTTATCTGGGAGTCGGGATTCGGCCGATTACGCAAGATATCGCTGCCGAATTGCACCTCAAGCCACGAGAAGGCGTGGTCGTGACCGAGGTGTATCCTGATACGCCGGCTGCCCGCACCGGACTGCGGCCAGGAGACGTGATTGTCGAGTTTGCGGGGAGTGACATTACTTCCCCGCAAGTGCTACAGCTCGTGGTGGAACAGGCGGAGTTGGGAAGGCAACACCGCATGAAAGTAATCCGGAATGGAATGCCGACGACTCTAAAGTTTACGGCGGAGGAATTGCCGAGCGATTTTCTCAGCCAACGGTAGACCGCAGCACTGGGTGTCTCCTTTTCGGAACAGGAGGAGTCCCTTGGATAGCCGACGTCGAACGCGTCCCCCGCGTTCGGCGTTGGTTTTTTCAGAATTGGAACATCGCAGCCCCAGCGAATGCTCGTGCCGCATGCCACGATGGGACGCCGATGTCCCCTGGCCCGGCGCGTATCTGGCTGGTTAGGAATTTGACCTATGAAGCTGGCATCAAAGTTCGTTTTGCTGTGCCTATTGGTGACAACCGTCACCCTTGCGTGTTTGAGCTATTTCAACATCCGTCGCGAAGCCGAGGAATTTCAGGAGGATCATGAACACTTGGCGGCGGAATTGGCCTTGGCGTTGCAACCGCTCATGAGCGATGCGTGGAAGCGAGGGGGGCACGCGGCGTTGGCAGCGACCGTGCGTGATTGTTCTCTTGCGTTGCAGGATGTTGAGCTGCGTTACATTCGTTTTGATCGACCCTCGGCCAGGCCGACGAATACCTTCGCGCCAATGCAAAAAATCGTCGAGCGGACAGACCTGGGAGTGCCACTGACGGTGACATTCGCGGATGCACAGGGATTACGTAACGTGAGCACATATGTCCCCGTGGGTTTAACTGGCGTGCGGGGCGGGCTGGAAGTTTCGCAAACCATGGAGGAGGTCGAGGATCGTGCTCTGGAGACCATGGGAACAAGCCTGCTGTCACTGACCGGCGCCTGCTTGCTCTGCGCTGGGGTGATTGTGCTCGGAGGGATTCGCATGATCGGTCAACCGCTTCAACAGCTGATCCAAAAGACTCAACGCATCGGGCGAGGTGACTTGAGTGGACCCTTGGAATTGCGCAGTGCTGCCGAATTGAATCAGTTGGCCACCGCATTGAACGAAATGTGCGACCAACTCCATGCCCAGCAGGAGCGCATCGCGATGGAGACCGCCTCTCGTTCCCTGGCGGAACATCGGCTCCGGCACGCGGACCGGTTAAATACCGTGGGTCGGCTGGCCGCTGGCATCGCCCATGAGATGGGCACGCCATTGAACGTGATTTCGGGCCGCGCCGGATTGATCGCTGCCGGCCGACTCTCCGCCGACGAGCTCCAACCAAGTCGCCGCCACCATCAAAGCCGAGGCCGATCGCATTGCCGAGGTCATCCGAGAGCTGCTCGACTTTGCCCGCCACAATCGGCCACAGCGAGCCTGGAATGATCTCGGCCAAGTCGTGCGGCAAACGGTCGACTTGCTGAAATTCACGGCCGCCAGGCAGCAAACGGCGGTGACCGTCACAGCCGCCGGCGATGATTTCAAGGCCTTTGTGGACGCAGGACAACTGCAGCAAGTGTTCTCAAACGTGATCGTCAACGCCTTGCAGTCCCTTTCCAAAGATGGTCAAGTCAACATCCGTCTGTCTGAGGAGCAGGCCACGCCACCGCCCGAAGTCGACGCCCGATCGGGGGCTTACTTTCGCATTGATATTCAGGATACCGGACCTGGCATCCCGATCGCGGAGCGTGAGCAGATTCTTTGAGCCCTTTTACACGACCAAAGAAGTCGGATACGGCACGGGCTTGGGGCTGTCCATTGCGTACGGAATTGTCCGTGAGCATGATGGGTGGATGGAAGTGAGCGGCGAGCCAGGGGAGGGGTGTTGTTTTTCGATTTTCCTGCCCCGCAATTCTTAAAAAAAACGGAATTGACTGATGAACACACGTTCCCAGTTGGGCGGTATGGCCAGTCGGGTGTTGATCGTCGATGACGAGAGAAGCATGTGCGAACTGATCGCCACCGATCTACGGTTGCGCGATGTCAGCTCGTCGTGGTGTACTTCCGCCGCCGAGGCTCTGCGATGCGTTGGTGAGCAGGAATTTGACGTCATTCTCTCGGATGTTCGCATGCCTGGGACGACCGGCCTGCAGCTATGCGAGCAATTAACCGGCAATCGCCCGGATATCCCGGTGATTGTCATGACGGCGTTCGGGAGCATGGAAACGGCGATCGAGGCGATGCGGGCGGGTGCCTATGATTTTGTGACAAAGCCGATTGAGATGGACATGCTCGCGCTGTCCATCGCCCGAGCGACACGACATCGGCGATTGCAACAGCAGGTGCAGGTGCTCAGCGCGGCCGTCAAGCGGGCTGAGCGGTTTGGCGACATGCTGGGCGACAGCTCGATCATGCAGGAATTGTACGGTCAGTTGCAACGGGTTTCCGACTCGGAAGCATCCGTGTTGATCAGTGGCGAAAGCGGTACCGGTAAGGAACTCGTGGCAAGATCGATTCACAGTCACAGTCGCCGCAGCGAAATGCCTTTCGTGGCCGTCAATTGCGCGGCGTTATCAGAGACGCTGCTGGAAAGTGAGCTCTTTGGCCATGCGAAAGGCGCGTTCACGGATGCCCGGAACGAACGCAAGGGACTGTTCCTCGAGGCGGAGCGAGGCACCCTGTTACTCGACGAAATGGGCGACATGCCGATGGTCATGCAGGTCAAGTTGCTACGGGCTTTAGAAGAAAATCGAGTCCGACCGGTGGGAAGTGATAAAGAAGTTCCCTTCGATGTGCGGGTCCTGACCGCCACGAATAAGGACCTCGAGTCCGCGGTGGCGGAGGGCCGTTTTCGTGAAGACCTCTACTATCGCATCAATGTGATCCAGATCGAATTGCCGCCGCTACGTGCCCGCGGTACCGATATTCTGCTACTGGCCCAGCATTTTATGAGGCAATTTTCGGAGCGATCGGCGAAGCCGATCGTCGGCATCTCCGAGCCCGCGGCGGAGAAGTTACTCACGTATTCCTGGCCTGGCAATATTCGTGAATTACGCAACGTGATGGAACGGGCCGTCGCGCTGACGCGTTATGATCGCCTTGCGGTCGAAGACCTGCCGGACAAGATTCGAGATTACAAGAGTTCCCAGGTTTTCATCGGCGGCGATGATCCCTCCGAACTGGTTCCGATGGAGGAGATCGAACGTCGATATGTGCTGCACGTTTTGGAAACCGTCGAGCAAAATCGCACGCTGGCCGCACGCATTCTGGGCTTCGATCGAAAGACGCTCTATCGAAAACTTCGACAGTACGGCATTGATGAGTGAAGGGCCCTGCATGGGATCTCCCCGTTCCGTGGCGCCGCGAGAGGAGTCGCGTCAGTCGCGGACGGCTGCTGGCGCTGCCGATGGCTGGGTTTTTCCGCCGACAAACCGCCATTGGCCGGCCCCGATCTGAAATCGAACCTTAGCCGCCGCTCGTTGGAGTGGCCGCACGGACGTTTCGCCTGCGGTCGCAACGCCCGCTGGCCAGATCACATCACCATTGACGCGAACTACGTCATTCCATGGGTCGGGCACCTCGACGATGGCCTGGGTGGCGAATGGAACGGTGACGCCTAATTCCCAGGCATCCGCCAATTGTCTCGCCTCAATCGTGATTTTTCCGGCCGCGGAGGCCACGCTGGCTTTCACGAAGCGGAGATGTGCCAATTGCGGAGAGACGACAAACGACCGATAAGCGGGTTCAAGCGGACGGATGCCGGCAACGTATTGCGACAGCAGGATTAATGGTCCACCGCTCCACGCGTGGTTATAGCTGCCGCCGCCAAATCCTTCGCTGCCGACACCCCAGCCTTCCCAGAGGGTGGTTAACGAACTATCGACCATCCGCTGATAGCGACGCTTCATACGGTCGACGGCATCCTGGGCATGCCCGATGCGAAAGAGTGCCTCCAGCACGTATTTTTCCATATAGGGACTTGCATGTTGCTGCCGCAAAAGCACTTCGCGGATTGCCGGATACGCCGCCGGATCGGCCAAGCCGCTGATAACGGCCAGGGCGTGTCCCCGCTCGTCGGTCGCGCCCGCATACGACGGCGAGCGATAGTGCTTACCGGTCCAGAAGGTGCGGTGAAACGTGGCTTGCAATCGAGCCAAGCGCGCGTCTGCCTGTTCCGCATCCTCGGCGTGACCGAGGAGCAGTGCCATCTCGCGCAGCCCCTGCAGCGCCAGGGAGTACCAGGTGTTGTAGAGAAGAGGCATGTCCTTATTGTCGCCCCAATCGCCCCACGTCCAGCCGCCGGTTCGCTCGATGACCAAGTCATTATCGCCGAGCTGCCATACGTCGAACAAATATTTCCGCACGGCCGGATAGGCATATGCCATCGTGGCGCGATCGCCCGTGTGGAAGTAGTACGTCCAAAATCCCTGTTTACCGACGCTGGCCAACATTTGCAGCGGCAACTCCTGATCCCAATTGCCAGCGGGCACCGGCGCATAGAGCGTGCCATCCGCTTTTCTCCAATCGACCAACTCGCGGATGGCTTTGCGTGAGAGCAAATCGCTCTGCCGGTCAAGGCAATATTGGGCTTGCAGCAACTCTAAGGTGATATCGCCCCACCATTGAGCCCGCTCGCGACCTGGACAGTCCGCAAATCCGTCGCGCATCTCGAGGTAGAGTGTGCGACGCGATTTTTCCCAAAGTCGATTTAAGAAAGGATCATCACAGGAGAACTCGCCCGCAAATTCGCTCGCATAGCCTGACTCGCGGTATTTCAAGGCCAGAATGCGGACACCGGCCGGGATTTGATAATGTACTTCGTGGCCATTCATCCACCCTGGGGATTCGTAATCCTGGATGCCTTCTCGCGTGACATACTCGGCTCGCACATTGGGTTCGCCGCCACCACGGTAGTTGTCGGTCCGCATGTCGATGACCAGACCGGCGGGCGCGTTGATCCGCAGATACGGCGTGATTTGTGCGTTGTACGGCAATTTGGCTACCACCGTTTGACCGGTTCCCTCGCGGGGAAACTCGCCCACGTTTTCGTAATCCCGCACGTCGCCGACCTTCCAAGCGGGAATCGGTCGTTCGATCAGTCGGTGCCAAGGAGCGGTCGGAGGTAGTCCGAAGAGGGCAGCGAATGGCCACGTGCTGTCATCATAGTCCGCTTCCTGCCAGCCACGCAGTTCTCGCCGCGCATCGTAGCGAATGTTCGATTCCGGCAGTCGGTAATTCGGCCGCGGTTCCTCCGTCTCTTCAAAGGCTGGATGGATCGTGCATTTCCACGTGGCGTCGCTCAGCCACCATGCGTCTCCCACGTGAGCCTCAAAGACCAACCCCGCTTGGCCGCTGTCTTTGTGCGAAAAACCGTGCTTGCCAAAATACCAGACGAGTATCGCAATGGTGTTTTCACCGTCGTTCAGATAGGGGCCGATCGATACGGCATCAAAGTACGTATCCATAGGATTCGGCCCGCGCTTCAGTTGGCCTTCAAAGACGACCTGTCGCCCATTGATCCACAACCAGTACTTTGAGTCGCAGGCGATGCGAGCCAGGACGTCAGCGGCAGGTGCCGCCGCGGGAAATGACTTGCGAAACACCAACCAGCGATTGGTCCGGCTGAGCGGGAGCGGGGTTGCTGGGGTCGTGGTCACGGGGTCCGTGGACACTCCGATCCACTGTGCTCGCCAGTCGCCGGATTCGGCTGCGGGGGCGGATATTCCATGCCCCATGGCGGCCCAGCAAATCACGAGCGAGACGGCTGGCCGCCGTGCAACGTGGAGAGTCGTTGCGGTGAGCGACAGGATCGCACGAAAGTTGAGGGCGTCAGCGATCAGCGTGCCACCTCATCCCGCCGCGGGCGGCTCATTCAGCAGCAACAGTGCCTGGTAGGCCGCCGGTGGGGCTGCCACCGCGGGCTCGGATTCTTCCAGGGCTCTTAGCACGGGGCTGATGATCGAGGCGGGCTGCTTAATCTCGTGCAACACGTGGTGTGCCGATTTGCAGAATTCGATGGAAGCGGCTCTTTTCATCAGGCCGCTCAAGGTCATTCTCAAACCGACGTCGTCCAAGGCGATCAGTCCTTCGGCGGCGACCCACCGCACGTCATTTTCTTCGTCGTCCATGGCGTGCATCAGGGCAGGGGCGGCTGCCGGATCTGCGATCGCTTGCAGTGCCTTGGCCGCCTCCCAGCGCACCCTGGGACGTGGATGGATCAGCGTCATAACCAGCGCCCTGGTCACTTCTGGACCGCCCAATTCGATCAGCTTGTTGCGTGACGTCTCGCGTACGGCTGGTTCCTTATCCGCGAGCCGATCAATCAACGTGTCGACCAGATTCGATTCTTCCGCCTTGGCGTTCATGCCGTGCTCCGCTCTAACGATGCAATGAATGTTTCTTCACCGGACGATTCATACGGCCGGAAGAGTGTCCCTGCTGTTCCTCAAAAAAGTTCCCGTGATCGCTAATACATCCCGCGACCGCGGAAGAAGTGGATCAAATTACCGACTCGCCTGCTTCACGTTCACCTTGAACGCCTATTCCGCAATCCACGCTCGTGCCTGATCGATGTTGGCCCGATCAAAGTATTTAATGTTAGCCGTAGTGAAGGGCCGACAAAAAACCGACATCCCTTTTTCCCATTTACTCTCACCGACGATCGCGAGACGCTCAATATGGTTGAAGTGTTTCAAATCGAACTTGATGTCTTCCCACATGGCGCCCGCGTCCCAACCGTGAAAATCGTGCATGGCAAAGAGCACGCGAATCTTGCCGTGCTCCTTGATTTTTTGCTCGGTCATGGGCACGAATTCCTCGTACGCCTCCTTCGTCAGTTTTCCGGAAGCTTCCACTTCAATAATGTTGCCGACGGCTGATTCCGTAATCGCGAATGACATGCTTGGTCCTTTCTAATTAAAGCGGGCACCTCCGATGATCCCATCTCGCACGAAGGGACGCCGGATGGCGCCGGGCCCCCATCATCGCTGGCCTGCCGAGGGCCTCTCCGCTCCCAGTTTACGTGATTGCGGTGAGAGTGATAAGTGTCCACCAAGGTATTCCTTTCCCCCGGCAGCGGGCGCTGAGTTCACGCGCGTCGCCCGAGCGTCGGAAAGGACCCAGGTCGAGCGGAGCGGCTCATGCCTCTCTGGAGGGCGCCGCAAAACTGAGTTCGTGACCATCGGGATCGGTGAGATGGAAGAATCGCTCCCCCCATTCTGCGTCGCGTGGCGGATGGTGTGGCTGAAATCCGCTGTCCGATATCCGTTGGTAAAATTCGTCAACGTCCGTGACATAGAAGATTACGCGCCCCCACCATGCCCATTGGCGTTCGTCCGGTTCGGCGATGAGATTCAAGTGCGTGGCACCGGCGTGGAGCGTGGTAAAGCGTGCCGCTTCTCCGCCGTAGCGGACAGCAAACCCCAAATCACGATAGAAACGCACGGCTCGTCCCATGTCGTGGGTCCCCAGGGTGATGGCGCTGATCCGCTCAATCATCCAGCGCCCCGTCTGCTGCTTGAGCTCCAGCACGACAGGAACAATGCGGCGCTTCCACAAAAAGGGCCTCCGAAATCTGGGAAATAGCAAAGGCGCCGCTCCGGCGCCACGAACGTTGGGGGACAGCCTTCGAACCTGGTGGCGATCAAAGTTGCCAGGGAGCCTGGTACCGCAGGCCCAAATTGAGAATCCGCTGGATCAATTCCTCATAACCGATGCCTGCCTTTTCCGCCGATTCCGCGAAGTCTTCGCCGAACGTGATATTAGGATTCGGATTTGCTTCAATCACATACACTTGGCCATCAGGGGCAAGTCGCAGGTCCATCCGCGCGTAACCGCTCAGATTCAGCGCCCGGTAAACCCGCTTACAAAGATTCCAGATACGGTCGACTTCCGCTTTGGACATGCCACTCGCTTCCGCCGTGGTGATACCATACCGTTCCTGGTATTTCCGATTCCATTTGACATGACGAGTCGCGATACGGGGAATGCCTTCCGGCATCTTCTCAAAAAGCATTTCCCAAGGCGGAAACACCGTCAGGCGATCGTTCCCCATGACCCCGACATATAGTTCCCGCCCATCAATGTACTGCTCGACCAATGCATCGGATTCAAGATTCTTGTGAATGAAGTCGACGCGCTCAAGCAGTTCCGCATCACTACGGACGATCGACGCTTGCGCAATTCCCATCGACGCATCTTCCACGACCGATTTGACGAAAAGCGGAAATGGCAGCGACTTTTTCCGATGGACCTTTTTGCCGATCGGAAATACGGCAAATTGTGGGGTGCGAATGCGATGATACGTGAGGATTTTCTTGCTCAGTGCCTTGTCTTTTGCCAGCATTAATCCGCGAGGATTGCACCCCGTATACGAATGTCGCATCAACTCCAGATAGGAAATGATGGCGTGGTCATAAGTGACGACGCCATGAAATTCTTCCAGCAGCATAAACGTGATGTCGGGCTTCCATTCCAGTAAGGCATTGCGAATCGGAGTCAGATCATCGTAGACACCCAACGGCAGGACCTCATGTCCCGACTCTCGCAACGTCGTGACGACGTCGAATTCAGCCTTCCACTCATCAATCTCCTGATCAGTGTGGCCTTCCATCGTCTCTGGCGGCTCGTGACCCTCGCGGAGCAGAACCAGCACGCGTAATGGTTTCATGGCAGGAGGCACTTCCGAAGCAATTTGATACGCCCGCGTGGGTCAACACGCACCTCACCAAGTGTAACACCTTCGCGTCGCCTGTAAGACAGGGGTCCGCCCTCGGCAGTCATCGCCATTTACCCTATTTTCGCAGAGTGGTCGCCTCACATGGCGATCCGGTGATGCCCTCCATGGAGATAATTCATGGTTTGCACCGTTAACATCACGATGGCATCCACGCGCGCTTGCTCTTCGGAGCCCCGCAGCCTCAGTTTTAATTCGCGGCAGCGGCAAATCGTGTCGGCCAGGACCTGATCGATGGTGTATTGGTACTCGCCGGTTCCGTCGGCCACCGATTTCCGCAACTCGCGACGATGGCGATTGAGAAAGACGGACGCGGCCGGGTTGTTTTGATGAGCCGACTCGTTGGAGAACAGCCGCATCAGATCACGATCGTAAAAATGGGGATGATCGACGCCATAATGGTCCCGTTTTTTCTGGTAATGCTCGCGGAGCGTTATCCGCATGGACCGCACCGGATCGACATGCTCGCGGGAAGTCACCTTGGGCTTGGCATCCGCGATGTCTTCCATCGTGCTTTGTACAAATTCAAGCTTTTTAAGTGCGGGCCAACCCTTGTACTGGCTGCGCCACGTCGAACGCGGCTTAAGCCATACAGCAAAGGTTTCAGCGAAGTCTTCGACCGGATGGGCTTGTGCGTACCAGGCATCCAGATGCAGCACGTAGCGTTTGCTGTAAGGCTTGGGCTGGTAGTATTCCGGGTAGGGCTGAGACACCAGACCAAAGTGCTCCCGATAGCCCCGCTTGCGGCGCAAACGATACGCGGTGTCAATCGCATGCCCAGCTTCGTGCCGCAAAATCTTCATGCACCATTCGTGGGTGCCTCCCTCGACCTCGAGGAGTTGCTTGCGCTCCAATCGCATCAGCCGTCGATCAGCGAGGTAAAACGGTATGGCGACTCCCGGGACACCGTCGGGTGAGAACCAGTCATTGGAAAGCCAGAAATGGGGTCGAAACGCGATGCCGCGAGCCTCAAGTTCCCAGTAGAGTTGCTCGATCCGCTCCTCCAGCATCGTGCCCGGAATCGACACACCCAAATCACAAATCCGCAAGTCCAGCAGTTCATCATCCTTCAGCGTTTCCAGTTTCCTTTTTTTCTTCCGTCGAGGCATTCCAACACCTTGTCTGCTTGCTATGATCGGTCGCGCCGCGTGTGCCGAGTCTCCCAGCCCGGACGCGGCGGGGAAGCGGGGATATTTCGCCGTTACTTCTGAGGGTAGTTGAGTTTTTCCTTCTCGTGAAGGGCAATCATTGCGAACACCAATCACGCTCACCAAGGGACTGGGTGGGAGAATGCGCAGGGCGCTGCCGCGGCGAGTGGATGAGCCCGCCGCGGATCGCGACGAGTCGGGGCGCGGCGCTTGCGCGCGGGTGTGGCGGTCCTCCCGGCAGACGTGTATGTTAGTGCAGTAGTCCAACCGCCACGCGGCGGCCTGCGGGAGCCCTGCGGATGGCCAGCGATCCGCTGTTTCCGTTGCCGTGGGGGCCTTTGATTCGGGACGGGCCATGGTCAAATTCATTCATACGGCCGATTGGCAAATCGGCATGCAAGCGGCGCATGTGGGCGCGGTGGCTCCGCAGGTGCGAGCCGAGCGGCTCGAGGCGGCTCGTCGTGTCATGCAGGCGGCCAGCGAGGCGGAAGTCGATTTTGTCGTCGTGGCGGGCGATACATTCGAGGACAATGCGGTTGATCGGGTCCTGGTCCAGAAGGTCGCCGACTTGCTGGCTGAATTCGCGGCGCCCGTCTACCTGATTCCGGGCAACCACGATCCACTCGTGCCCGGGTCGGTATGGGAACACGCTGCCTGGCGGACCCACTCGAATTTACATGTATGTGGCGACGCCCAGCCGCTCGACGTGGGGCCGGCTACCCTCTACCCCTGCCCCTTGTTGGAAAAGCACTCCCTGAAAGACCCGACGCAGTGGATTCGCGCGGTCGATCAACCAGGCATTGCCATCGGCATCGGCCATGGAACGGTAGAAGGCATTGGTTCCGGAGCTCTCGACTATCCGATCCCTCGCGACGCGGCCACGCGGAGCGGACTGGATTATCTGGCGCTCGGCCACTGGCACTCGTTCACCGAATTCCGGGGGGCCGACGGCGTGCGGATGGCCTATGCAGGCACGCACGAGACAACGAAATTCGGCGAACGCGACAGTGGAAACGTGCTACTCGTCGAAATTGCCGACCGTGGGCGCTGCCGTCGCTACGCGCCATCCGCACGGGCGGATTGACTTGGAAACAGCTGGAACGGCCGATCGCCGCCGCGGGCGAACTGGCCGATCTACGACGGACGATCGAGCAGTGGCAGGCGCCGCAACAGACGTTGTTGGATCTTCGCATCAGCGGCGTGTTGGACCAGGATGCCCAGGATGAACTTGTGCGGTTGGAGGAACTAACGCGGGCCCGCTTCCTCTATACCCGGCTCGATACTTCCCGCTTATGCCCCCGGCCCGACGACGACCGCTGGCTCACCGCCCTGCCGCCGGGCCCGTTACGGAGAACCGCCGAGCGACTCCAGCAGCTCAGCGATCCCGCCTACGCGGGCGATCGATCAGGTGACGCCTCGCCCGCGGTGGCAACACGAGCCCTCTTGCAGTTATTTCGGCTCGCCGCGGGGGACGGCCGATGATCGTCCGATCGATTCAAATCGAGGGCTGGCAATGCTTCGCGGCGCCGCTACACATTGGTCCTTTCGCGGATGGGCTGAACATCATTCACGGCCCCAACGGCAGTGGAAAATCGACCTTGATGATGGCGCTTGCCCGCGGGCTGTTCGATAGTCATACCGTCAAAGGGACCGATATCAAGGCCTTGCAACCCTGGGGCCGCGCGTTGGCTCCCAAGGTAATGATCGAGTTTGAGCAGCAGGGATCGCGTTACCAATTGCACAAGCAGTTTCTCAGCGGCGAATTCGCGCGGCTCGATCGGCAGGAGGGCGGCGCTTATGTACCGATCGCGGAAAGTCGGGCGGCCGACGAACAGGCGCGAGCATTGCTGTCGGGCGAGCCGACACGGCGGGGAGCGACCGATCAACGGCATTGGGGGTTGGCCCAAATCCTCTGGGCAACCCAGGGAAGTCTCGCGATCAACGAACTGGCCGCAGGGACTCGAGCCTCGATCCAAGAGGCACTCGGCGCCCAAATCATCGGCCCGGGTACGGAAACTTGCGAGCAACGCATCGCGACTGAATACGAGTTGTACTTCACGCCCACGGGCAAACTCAAAGGGGGGGCCACCGCGCCGGCCGTGGTCGCGTTGGAAAAACAACGGTCTGCTGCCATCGCTCAACGCGACTTGCTTCTGCAGCAGCTTGATGCGTTTACCACGGCCAGTCGCCGTATTGAAGATCTGCAGCGGCAGGTTGATGCGGCTCGTCACGATGACCAGGATATTCACGATCGGCTGGGTCGACTCCGCCAGCAGGCTCAAGAATATCAGCGTTTGCGCGACCAGCAGGTTTTGTACCGTCATGAATTGGCGAGTTCTGAAGAGAGTTACCGCCATCTCAGCCAGCGGATGGAGCTGATTCGCGCCACGTCGGCCGAGCTTGATCAGGCGACGCAGCGGCTGCGGACGCTCCGCCAGGACACCGCCGCGCACGAATCACTGGCGCAACAAAGCCGACAAGACGTGCGGTTGAAGGAAGATCAGCTGCGGCAGGTGCGAAGTCGACAAGCCGAACTGGCCAACGCGCGGCGGATGGCTCAATCCGCAACTCGATACATTGCCGCTCGTGATACACGGGCGGAGCTTGACGAGCGGCTTATGCGCGTCGAAGCGGCTCAAGCCGAACTTGAAGCGCGACGGACAATCCGTCGCAACTTAGTCGCTCCCGACAAGGAAACTTGGGCGAAAATCACGCGCATCGCGAGGGAGCGAGATGATGCGCGGCTGCAACTGGACGCCGCCTTGATGACCGTACATGTTCAGCTTGAATCGGATCACGTGTTGGAAGTGACTCGTGGCGAAGACATGGGGGCCCAGACGTTACCCGCCGGTCAGAGCAGACCGCTGAGGGGGGCTCCCGATGTTGCCTTTCGCATTCCCGGTGTGGGCTCGTTTCTGGCCACCGGGCCCACCGGTGACTTTGACGCCCTGCGGCGACGATGGGAGTCGGCGGTGACCAGATTGGAGGAACAGATGACTGGATTCGGGACGCGTGATCTCGCCGAATTGGAAAGAATGACAGTGCAAGCCGAGGCATCCGATCAGCAGATCAGGGAGGCGGACGCCAAACTCGAAGTTCTCCTCCATGGCGAGCCCGTGGATCAGCTGCGTAGCCGACAGACTCGGGCGGCCGGGACGATCGGGGAGATCCTGACCGAGATTCCTGCCTGGCAGCACACCCCGCCCGATCCCGCGGAATATGCGCGACAGGTGGACGAGCTCGAGCGGCAGTTGTCCCGTCAAACGGAACTCGCCGAATCCGCGCTCGCACAGGCCCAGCAAGCCTGGCAGCAGGCCTCGACCCGTCAGGCAGCCCATGCTGAAAAACGGCAAGCCGCGGAAGCGAATCGGGTCGGTATCGAAACGCGATTGGCGTCGCTTCGCCAGGACCAGTTGACGGAGGAACAGCGGTCGGCCCGGTTGACCGATGTCGCCATGAAACGCGATGCAGCCCTGGGGCACCTGGCACACGCCACCGAACGGATCGAGGCGTTTGGCGACGATCCGGCTAAGGCCCTGGCGGTGGTGGAAGGAGAACGGAAAGCGGTGCATGCCGCCACCGAGGATGCCCAAAAGGAGTTACATACGGCGACCGGGCAGCTGCAACAGATCATTTCCACGGCACCTTATTCCGCGTTGGCTGATACGGACGAGGAGATCAGCCGACTTACGGAAGAAATGGGCCGACAGCAGTTGCAACTGGACGCCATTCGCTTGCTGTACCAAACGCTCCAGCTAGAAAAGAGCAACCTGGTGCAGTCGGTGATCCGTCCCATTCGTGAGCGGCAAATTGGTTCTTGCAACGCATCATGGGGCCTGGCTTTGCCGATGTTGACTTTGATGAATCGCTCTTGCCCAATGGTGTCGTACCAAGGTCGGTCGAAGGTCCCGTATCGCTCGACCAGATATCGGGCGGCGAGCAGGAGCAGGTCCACTTCGCGGTCCGCATGGCGCTGGCCGAAGTCGCTTTTCAGGACGAGCGGCAACTGGTCGTCCTGGATGACGTGTTCACGTATACCGATGCCTCGCGATTAGCTCGTATCGCCGCAATTCTCGACGAAATGGCCGAGCGTTTCCAGATCGTTTTGCTGAGCTGTCATCCCGAACGGTATCGCGGTTTGCGCAACGCCCACTTTTTTGATCTCGAGTCTCTTCGCCGGCCCACGAACGACATTGCGCCGGTCGGTTGAAGGGGGTTCACGCTTGCGGATCGCGGGAAGGGCCTTCTGCCAGACCAACGGCGGGTGAACCCGACGGGGGGCCCGGGGATTCGGCGTGCAGCCCCCCAAAAACCTAATTCCTCGTTTCTGCGGCAGTTTCGCCGTTTGACCGGGTTTCTTTTGCGACGTAATCTTCAGGAGAGGCCCTGCAGCTGGACGGCCGCCGGCGACCTGCCTCAAGCCGCGTCCCAAACCACGCGGAGCGGTCGTTACGCCTGCCGGCATTGCCGCGGCTATCTGTCCGTAATGGTCGGGCGGTCGTATTGTTATTCGGAATTCGCGAAGATGAATCAGAGCAGGGTGACGTCTATTTACGAGTCGCTCTATCGGCGAGCCATTCAGGCGGACCGTTGGCCGTGCCGTCAATGTGGCGCCGCCGTTCGCACGCTCGAGGATGTTTGTCCGCAGTGCGGGACCTTTAGCCCCGTGCGCATCTCCTGTCCGACCATGGTCCGCATTATTCTGCTCAGCATGGCAATCGTCGCTATCTGCTCCACGGGCATTGCCGGGCTGATCGCCCTATAGCCTCGCCGGGCTGGCAGATGGCTCGCCATGCCATGGGTGCCATGCCCTGTATCTGTGCGGGGCCCGCCCGACAGATACCATCTTCCCCGTCATCAGGCCGTGTCGAATGATACGGTCTCAAGTGGTATGATCAGGGCGTGCGGGACGGGGACCAGATGGAACAAGCAATGGGTGTCCGATGATCCAGGGCGTCACGACTGGAACGAGCCAACCACTCCCGTTGACCAACCAGGCAATTGCCGAGGTCTTGGAGGAAGTGGCCGATTTGCTTCAGGCCCAGGGTGCCAATCCGTTTCGGGTGGCCGCCTATCGGAACGGCGCCGCGACGATTCGCGGCTGGTCGGAATCGATGGTCGACATCGTCCACGCCGAGGGGCGATCGGCGCTGCTGCGTTTGCCCGCCATTGGTCGTTCGCTGGCACATGCGGTTGAGCAATTGGTTCGCAGCGGTCGCTTGCCGTTGCTCAACCGACTCCGGGGGGACGATACGGTGGAGCGGAATTTTGCCACCGTGCCCGACATTGGCAAGGAGTTAGCTCATCGAATCCATGAGTGTCTTGGCATCGAGTCACTCGCGGAATTGCTGGCAGCAGCCAACGACGGCCGGTTGGCCGAAGTGCCGGGGATGGGGCGAAAACGGATTCGGGCGGTGCGCGAGTCGCTCACGGGTCGCTGTGCGATTCCCACCAGCCAGCCACGGCCGCGGGAAACGCCCGGAGATGTCACCGTGGCCGAGCTACTCGACATTGATGTGGAATATCGCCGTTTGGCTGCGCAAGGCAAG
This sequence comes from uncultured Planctomycetaceae bacterium, assembly GCA_963700865.1. Lineage (GTDB taxonomy): Bacteria > Planctomycetota > Planctomycetia > Pirellulales > Pirellulaceae > CAVOGJ01. Next base: position 113,048 of record CAVOZC010000009.1, read on the forward strand.
CTCCCTCGCATCGCGCCTCGTCGTTTCAATCCGACCGGCGAAGCGTGGCTGCCCGTCTTGCACACGGAACGTGAAGATCGGCACTTCACGGCTCTTTATTCGAATACGGTGCGTGCTCACGAACTGGGTGCCACCCACGATTGGGTTGTGATCTACCGAGACGATGACGGCGACCACGGCCGCTGGACGGTCATCACGGCAAATTACGGCCAACTGCGCGGTCGCCGTATCGTCCTCGGCCGCACCGCCGAATGTCTGGAACATCATCTGGAACCTCACCACCACCCTACGACAGGCGTTGATCATGAATAATCCCGGACTCTTTAATAGCCTGCTGCGTCCCCACGGATTTTTCCGATACCTCGCGTGAGGCGTTGGATTGGGCGTTCCGTCATCTGGATCGCGATGACTCGGTTATCATCGCCATGCATGTCCTTGACGAGCACTTGATCGACACGATCGCGGCTCACCAATTTGGCACGCGAGACGAAGTTGCCCGACGACTGCGAGCGGAGGCCGATTCGCGGATGAAAGAATTGAAGCTACTCGCGACGGAGAACGTAGAAATCGATACGATTGTCACGGAAGGACTTCCATTCCTGGAGATCATTCGCAAGGCGGACGATTTCGCCGTGGACGCGATCGTGATGGGAAAGGTCGGTGCTCGCGGGCACGTCGAAAAGCTACTGTTCGGGTTGACGGCTGAAAAGGTACTGCGTGGCGCTGGCGCCCCGTGATCGTGCTCCCGCACGCCGACGGTGGTTGAGCTGCGTACTGGCAAACTAGTCGGGCGGGTGGCCACAGGCGCCGATCAGCGGTACAAACGCGAAATCTCCCAGATTATCGACCTGCATGCTGCCGTGGCTGCGCGTCATGCGATACATCGACTGGCCGTAGCCGCTGCTACCCAGAGGGATAATGATCCGGCCCCCCTCCTGTAATTGTTCGAGGTAGGGTTGCGGCAAGGCCTCGGCAGCCGCGGTAACCACAATCACGTCGAACGGGGCGTGCTCTGGCAGGCCAAGTGTGCCATTGGCAACATGCACCTGCACATTCGTGCAACCCAGGCGTTGCAAACGCTCGCGGGCTTGTTCGGCCAGTTGCGGAATGCGCTCGATCGTATGCACATCTCGACACAGTTGCGATAACACGGCAGCCCCATACCCCGATCCGGTGCCAATCTCGAGCACCTTGTCCGAGGGAGAGATGCACGCCGCCTGACACATGAAGGCCACGGTGTAGGGCTGTGAAATCGTCTGCCCACATTCAATTGGCAGAGCACAATCGGCGAATGCCTGGTCCTGATAACCGGCTGCCACGAATTCCTCTCGCGGTACCTTGGCCATGGCGGCCAGCACGCGTGGGTCGACAATATCCCGCGTCTCGAGTTGGGACCGGACCATGTTCCGTCGCGCGCCGTCCGCTGAAGATTTGCCAGTTGATGATGACGGAAGCATCGATTACTGATCACTTTGTAGAGCTTGGAACGTACATCCGATACGAGACCACGTCCCGCCAATTCCGCAGCCGTGGTCACTCGCTCTTGCGCCGGAAACCGGGGCGACTTGGCGTGGCCAAGTCGCCGTGTTCCGGGGGCACGATGCGTGGCCGCTCCTTACTCGTCGTCCAGGCCACAGTCCAGGGAATCCTCAAAATTAAGGATCACTGCTGAGGCCAAGTTAGTCCCGTACGCGTCAGCTTCTCCGGTGCCACCGTTGAGGGTTGCTCCGTTCGTGAACATGCAGTCCACGACGCAGACCTGATCATCGTGGGCTCCGGCCAGCACGAGCAATTTCTCTCCATAGACATTGTGGATTTCGATCTCGTCATTCTCGCTTTGAGTATCCACACGAAGCTGGCCGTCGACCGTCACATCGATGATGGTGACCGTATCGTTGCCAGCCCCCGTGATGACACGCAAGTCACTACCAAAGTAGCTGTCGCGGATCAGCACGTCATCGTCACGGAGTCCCGTGTTGATCAACGCCCTGCCTCCGACGTAGCTGTTTTCGATCGAGATCGTATCGCGTTCCAGGCTGCCATCAATTCTCAATTGTTGACCGATCGAAACCGATTCCCCCTTGAACGAATTGCTGCCGAGAAGCACATTGTCGCGGCCCCAGCCGGAATTGATCGTGACGTTCTTGCCGACCGAGGTAAAGTCGATGGTCAGCAAGTCATCCTGATCGCCCATGGTCGTGCGAAGATTCCGGCCGATCGAAATCGCTTCGGAATCACTGCTTGCCCCAAGTAGCGCTGGCATTGAATCGCCATAGAGCGTTTCCTCGTTTACTCCAAGGTACAGGTTGTCATTGCCGCCGTCGGTGTCCACGTTCATGTCGCGGCCCACCCGCAAATTCCCGATCCCGTAGTAACCCCCATACCCACCCTCTTGCTCTCCCGTTTCCACGGGAAAGCCGGCGATATAGACGTTGTCGTCATGCCAGCCGGTACGGATGGTGAGGTTCTGTCCCACGTCAACCTGGTAGAAGACGGAGCTTCCGTCTCCCTCCGACGAGGAATTGCCTCCCTGATGGTTGTTCCCGCGAAGATCGCCAATGAGAAGTTCATCGGTGCCGGCACCGGTATCAATCAGGAGATTACGCTCCACTTGCAAAACGCCCTCAACCCGTGGCAACCACCAGGCATCGCTTACCTCGCCGAGCGTGCCACCAATCTGCACACCATCATCGTCGGCCTGGGCCAGCACGAACATGTCGCGCCCCACGTAGACGTTGTATTCCGCGTACGGCTGGCCATCCAAGCCGAAACTGGCCGTCGGGAAATCGAACGAGCCCGTGGGCGTGACGCCGATGTAGGCCAGGTCGTCTTGATTACCAAGGTCGATCGTCAGATTGTTGTCCACCGAGACTCCACCGGCGATTTCAAAAACGAATCCGAACCCTTCGCCGAGAAAACTCGGATCGATTTCAGAGAGATCGATTTCGAACAGTCGCTCGCCGCCAACAAAGCTGATATCGTCACCATCGCCAGCGCTCAGTAGCGCATTCCGACCGACCGAGACGGCGGCGGAGAAATCAAATTCCCCCAAATCGCCGAAGAAGTCATCGATGCCCAAAAACGGATAATCGAAAAGTACCACATCAATGACCGCGCCGGTGCCAAAAAATAAATTGTCCTCCCCGATGTTGCTCGTGATGATCGCATCACGTCCAATCTCCGCTCCGCCGACGTAGATCAAATCATCCGAGGACTCGCCGGAGATGCGCAGGTCACGTCCCACTTCGACGGGATCGGTGAGCGTACTAATGACTTGCCCAATGATGTCCAGACCGCCGTCGTCTCCCGGCAGACCACCAAAGCGGAAATCACCCAAATCACCCAGATCAATTTGGTCAAGGGCGTCGAGAATTGCCAACAGGGTGCCGCCGCCACCGATAATCACGGTGTCATTCAGACCAAAACCCGTGTCGATCTTCAGGTCTCGGCCGATTTCGGCTCCGATGACGAGCACGGTGTCTCGGCCACCATTGGTGTAGATGTTGAGATCCCGCGAAATTACCGCCGGACCGAAAGACACATCCGTTGTTCCCAACAAGCCCTCGACCTCCAGTCCGCTGATGCTGCCTCCCAGCAAAAAGGCATCGTCGCCACCCCGCAGAATCGCCGTCACGTCGCGGGTCACGCCACTGATCAGTTTGACGTCAAAATCAACTCCGAAGAGCGACGTGGACATGTCGGCATCTTCGATCGCCGTATCGATGCCAACCAGCGCCAGATCGCCGTTTACTTGAAACGCTGCCACAAAGTTGTCTTGGCTGTCGCCGCTAATCGTCAGGGAACCACCCGCCAGCGTCGCAGCGACACTCCCCGCCAGCATTTTGCGGTCCTCCAGGTGGTCAACGGAAAAATCAATGAAATCGTGCCTCGTACCCCTGCGTTTCACATTGCGAATCATGGCTCGTCTCCAGCTAGGCGTGAAGTTCATCGGAAGAAGCGAGTTCGGAAAGGCGTTGTCCTATCCGTATGTTCATTTGGCATTGTGATTGAAAGCAAAACCAGTGCCAACTTAGTTTGAAAATTTTTGCCATCATTCTTTAACAGAAATCATCAGGAGTATCCGCGAATCGTCCGGGATCGCGATCGTTTTCACTTGACAACACGCGTGACAACCGTGACCACGGCGACTGTGCGAACGGGCACGGCCTGCGGGATCGTCATCCGTTGGGCAACCCGCTCGGGCAAGGGCATGTATCTCGAATTGCAACAGTCGATGCCGGGGAATGGCGCTGGGACGACGTCCCCTGGTGTTCGCAGCCACGCCACGAGAGCCCACGCTGGCGCAGCTCACGTGAGTGGGCCCTCGTTCTACGGGGTTGACATCCTGCTCCCTGGGATGCTGCTGGCCTGGCGGCTTGTGCGGGGGAATTCCATGCGACACAATTGAGCCGCGAGGCCCCAACGCCGCTCCGATTCCGGTGCACATGAGAGGCATTCGACAGAACTCAAAGGACTTCCGATCATGAGTGATTTATTGCAGTTGTTACAGCAGAGTCTCGGCGAAGAAGGCATATCGAAACTGAGCCAAAGAATTGGGGCCGATCCGCAGGCAACGAGGAGTGCCATTGGTGCGGCGCTGCCGGCGCTCGTGGGCGGGTTGAGCCGCCAAGGCGACTCGGCCGAGGGAGCAGCCGGGCTATTGCAGTTGCTGGACCGCGACGGGGATGGCAATATCCTCGACGATGTCCAAGGTTTCCTGGGAGGCGGTCAAGCTGCCTCGGCCAGCAACCTGCTCGGGCAGGTGATGGGAGGTCACGAACAACGGGTCCAACACGGCGTCAGCAAGGCTTCCGGCTTGGACGGGGCAACCGTCCAGCAATTGCTTAGTCTACTCGCGCCGATGGTGCTGGGAGCACTCGCCAAGCAAAAAACAACGCACGGCCTGGATAGCGGTGGGCTCAAGGATTTCCTCGGCAAGGAGCGAGTCTCGGTGGAGCAAAAAACAGGGGGCATGATCGGCAAATTGCTGGACCAGGATGGCGACGGCGATTTTGATCTCAGCGATGTGGCAAAGTTGGCGGTCGGCCAGTTGTTCGGCAAGAAATAGCCACGCGCCACAATCCCCAGGGGCACTCAAAATCCAGACGGCGGTGGTGGGGGCATCCTGCCCCCACCCCACATTCGAGGCTGCGGCTGGGATCCGGCCCATCTTCTCGTGACTGGGGCACTTGGCCCCAGTCCTTGATTTCGGGCCGTGCACCTGGCCACGAGGCGAAGCGCACAACCATCGATCCCTACCATGGCCTTCGCATCCGTGACGCAACGTCAGCCTGAGATCGTGGTGGCTGGCCACATCTGCCTCGACGTGATTCCTCAATTCGTGGACGACGCGGCGGTCGGTCGAGTGACATTAAGTGCTGGGCGCTTGGTTCGCGTCGGCCCATCCCTGCAGGTGACCGGGGGTGCCGTCGCAAATACGGGTCTCGCCTTGCACAAATTGGGCATACCGACTCGCCTGATCGCCAAGCTTGGCGACGATTCCTACGGCCATCGGGTCCTCGAAATCTTGAAGGGATATGACGATCCGTTGCTGTTCGATACGATGATCGTTGATGAAGCGGACGCGACCAGCTACACGATTGTCATCAGCCCGCCGGGGACCGATCGCATCTTTCTCCACTGTTCGGGTGCGAATGATACATTCGCCGCCAAGGACTTGCGCTGGGAGCAGATCGGCGGCGCCCGCCTATTCCATTTCGGTTACCCGCCGCTGATGCGTCGTATCTACGAGGATGAGGGGGCAGAGCTATCAAGCATCTTTGCGCTTGCCAAATCCCGAAAAGTCATGACATCGCTGGACATGTCCGCGGTGGACCCGCTTTCCGAGGCAGGAAGCGTGGATTGGGAGGCGTGGCTGAGGCATGTATTGCCCATGGTGGATGTGTTTCTGCCCAGCCTCGACGAACTTGTCTTTATGCTGGACCGAAAGCGATCCGAGCCCGCAGGTCATCCGCCGGATCCGGCCGATCCGATCGACGCTCCGCGACTTGCGCTGCTTTCCTTTCGCTGTTTGGAAATGGGAGCAACGATCGTCGCGATCAAACTCGGTGATCAGGGATTATATTTGCGGACGGCGTCCCACGCTGCGAGGTTTGCCCCGCTCCTTACGGACGGGCCGAGCGATCCGTCTGCCTGGAGCGGCCGCGAGATATGGAGTCCCTGCTATCGGGCGGAGTTCCGCGGCGCGACCGGCGCCGGCGATTGTACTATCGCCGGTTTCCTGGCATCTTTCCTGAGGGGCCATTCACCGACGGACGTTATCAACGCGGCGGTCGCGGTGGGTGCATGCAGTGTGGAAGCCCCAGATGCAACCGGCGGCATTGTGCCCTGGCACCAAGTCCAGCAGCGGCTGGACGCCGGTTGGTCGAAGCATGATGCGGTCCCGCCACTGCCGGGATGGCGATATCAGCCGGCTGCGCAAGTCTGGTTGGGCCCCGACGATCCAGGTACCGGCTGAGACCCCGACTGATTTGGAGGAAACAGTGACTTTACACCCCGCTCCCCTGTGTGTGGGATCGGCCTTCATCGGCAATGCGTGCGCGGTGCTTGGAACGCCCCGCTCGTGTTCGCGACTTGTCGTCGATCGTGTAACGTTCACGCCTCTTGCCGGTCGGCTTCGCAAAAATGAACTCTCCTCGAATAGGGTTGCGGTATGGACGGCATCGTGTGGGCGGGAATCAAGATCGGCGGCGGGCTGGTGGTCCTGATCGCCGGCGGCGAATTGCTGGTACGTGGCGCATCCGCGCTCGCTGCCGCGCTGCGCATTTCGCCCCTGGTGATCGGCCTGACCGTCGTGGCCTTCGGCACTAGTGCACCGGAGCTGGCCGTATCCCTGCAAGCGGCACTCGCCGGGAGCCCCGATCTGGCCGTGGGCAATGTGGTCGGCAGCAATATTTGCAACATCCTGCTGATTCTGGGCATCTCCGCGATGATCGTGCCGCTGGTGGTTTCGAGCCAGCTCGTGCGCTCGGATGTGCCTATTATGATCGTCTCTTCGCTACTCGTCCTTGTCTTCGGTTGGGATGGGAGGATCAGCCGGGGGCATGGTCTGGTGCTGTTTGCCGGCATCATGGGATATGTCTGGTGGTGCCTGCGCCAGAGCCGCCGCGAAAGCCGCGAAGTGCAGGTCGAATTTGCCCAGCAGTGGTCGGTGGACGCACCCTCATCACGGACGGTGTGGTGGCAGATCGCATCCATGCTCGTCGGCTTGATGTTGCTCGGCATCGGCTCCCGGTTGCTGATCGATGGTGCCGTGCTGATTGCCACTCGCCTGGGCATCAGCCAATTGGTCATTGGCCTGACGATTGTGGCGATCGGTACCTCGCTACCGGAAGTCGTCACCTCCGTCGTCGCCGCGATACGTGGCGAACGGGATATCGCCGTGGGCAATATCGTCGGCAGCAATATTTTCAACATTCTCTGCGTGCTGGGTCTGACGAGTGCCATCGCACCCGCGGGCGTAGCGATCAGCCCGGAGGCGCTGGCGTTCGATATTCCGGTGATGATCGTCGTGGCCATCGCCTGCTTGCCGATCTTTTCCAGCGGACACGTGATTGCCCGCTGGGAAGGCGGTTTGTTCGTATTTTATTACGTGGCCTATACGATCTATCTCGTCCTGCACGCGACAGGGAGCGACCTGCGGCAGGCCTTTTCAGATGTGATGACGTACTTTGTCATTCCCCTGTCGATCATTACGTTGATCACCACCGTCTGGCGAGGCTTTCGCCAACCCCATACGACAAACGCAGCGGGTGAGGCAGGACGAAACCAAGACTAGCGTCCCGCAGAGGCCGGGGGCTACGGATTTGCGAAGCCATGTGACACCAGGAGCAGGTCTTCGTCCTGGACGAGCCCGATACCGGGCGCGTGGAGTTTGAACTCGCTGCCGTGGTCAAGCGGATTGTCTTCTTTGACTTTGAGGCAATTGGTAAACGTTCCGGCGGGCGTGATCAGTATCGCATCGATATCAACGATACGGGCGCGATCCATGGCGACCGCGGGGGCGAGTTCTTGATAGAACGCCGCACCCATCATCGGTTCCCCCGGCATCATCATGCCGGCCCGGGCGTTATTCACTCCATTGAGCCACGCCCCGGCGTGGGAGACCACCTGCCCATCGCGATACATATCGACCTCTTCGCCGAAATAAAAGACACTCTTCGTTTCGGGGCAAATCGCGAAGAAGTTTCTTGATACCTCGACCACTTGATCATCGTTCGTCTCTCGCTCTTCGACGACTCTCGTCTCGACGTTACCGATCTTTCTGGTCTCGTCGAGTACGAGGATGGTCAGCCTCACGGAATGGTCGCCCTCCTTGCCCTCGAGGACCAGCCGATAGCCGGGTTCCAGCACGAAGTACTTGTTTTTGCCGCGGGTGACGAGCTGACGTTGATCGATACCAAACGTCGCCTGATATTCCAGCTCGCGATCCTCGGCGTCGTATTCTTCCTCCGCCCCGTCCTCCTCCGCATCCGGGCCTTCCTCGGACTTGCTCAGTAGGTTACCGTCGGCGGAGAATGAGACATCGAATTCGCGACCGTCACGCCGCATCTCGATTTCATACGTCCTTTCATTCTTCTTGGAGAACTCGCTGATATCCACAAGTTGACCAGCTTGGACTTCCGCGAGAATCGCTTGCTTCACCAAAGGCGGAACCTCCGTCAGTGCGACTTTTTTTTCTCCCGCCACGCAACCCCCCCGAGCCACCGCAAGAAGGAGGATGAACCGAGCCCACGCGACGAAGATGCCGTGTTCCGTCGTCGGAAACATGAGGAAAATTCCGTATATTATTTTTGCTGTGCTGAGAGCCCGCCGATGCCGGCCCACGGCAGGATTGTAACACCTGCACCGCATGACACCATCGTACCTGTGCCCCTTGTTCGACATGGTCCCGTCGATTCCACTGTCAATTGTTGCAGTCGACTTCATCATCCGCTCGGTTGTGGAGTCCACGGCCGCTTGACTTGCTAGTTGCCACATTTTGTCCCACCAGGAGCTGCCGTCGTGGATGCACCCCGCTACCCATCGCTCTACCAGATCAATACGCGGGTGTGGCTTAACGAGTTGTCCCGCAAGGTGAGGAGGCCGGTTACGTTGGACGACATTTCCGACGCCGAGCTGGATCATCTCGTCGGACTTGGTTTCCACTGGGTCTGGCTGCTGAGTGTCTGGCGGACAGGTCCGGCCGCCCAGCGGGTGTCGCGGAATCATCCGACGTGGCGGCGGGAGTTTCAAGGCACCTTGACGGACCTTCGCGAGGAAGATGTGGTCGGCTCGGGATTTGCGATCGCCGACTATGCCGTGCC
>CAVOZC010000010.1:0-18253 GCA_963700865.1 uncultured Planctomycetaceae bacterium
TCGAAGCTCCGTTTCCGGTGTTGGCCCAGGTGAAGGGACCCGTACTCGCGGGCGGCATGGGCATCGTGCTCGCATGCGATATCGTGCTCGCATGTAAGGCGGCGTATTTTTCACTGCCCGAACCGCAGCGGGGCATCACCGCAGCGATGGTAACGCCCTTGCTGGCCTTTCGCGTGGCCGCGGGCCCGGCCAGCCAGCTCTTGCTTTCGGGGCGACCATTAGGTGTCGAAGCGGCAGCGATGTGGGGCCTGTGTCACGAGGTAATCGAGCCAGAAGAATTTGAAGAAGTCGCCGCGGTCTGGATCAAGGGGATGCTCCGCGGATCCCCGGCGGCGCTGGCCGCCAGTAAAGCCAATCTCCGGAGGGCGGCTGGCCCCGAGCTGGTGCCGCAAATCGCGGCCGCCGCTTTGGCCTCGGCCGCCGCCCGCGAAACGGCCGACGCGCGCGAAGGTTTGCAGGCCTTTTTGGAAAAACGCCACCCGTCCTGGCAGGTGGCTGACTCATGAACGCGTCGGAATGACGCCGCCGCGGCGAATGATACTTCAAGCGGCGGAGCGCCCTGCCGGCTTGAGCGCATAAAGTGGTGAATTCAGGAAAACGATTCGACATGCAACTACAGAAAGACCCGTTCCCGTGATCAGTATCAATCTTAGCGGAAAATCGGCCCTGGTAACCGGAGCTAGTCAGGGATTGGGCAAGTCCATCGCGGCCCGTTTGCACGCGGCGGGCGCCCAGGTGGCTGTGAATTTCTTTGACGACCCACGGGGGAACAATCGGCTGAACGCCGAAGCGGTGGTGGCCGAGCTGGGCGCGGGCCGTGGCTGTGGCCGGCGATGTGCGGGATCGTGACCAGGCAGCAGCACTGATCGAGCGGAGCGTGGCCGCCTTGGGGGGACTTGATATCCTCGTGAACAACGCGGGCATTCTCCGGGACCGCAGCATCAAAAAAATGACTGGCGCGGAATGGCAGGATGTGATCGACACGAATCTGACCGGGGTTTTCAATGTCTGTCAGGCGGCCGCCGAACGCTTGAACGACAACGGTCGGATCGTTAGTATCGCGTCGCTGGCGGCGGTGATGGGATTTTTCGGCCAGGCCAACTATGCGGCCGCCAAAGCGGGAGTCATCGCTCTGACCAAGGTGCTCAGCAAGGAAGTTGCGCGTAAGTCGATCACGGTCAATGCCGTCGCGCCGGGTGTGATTCTCACCGAGATGGGTAAGGCGATTCCGGAAGAGAGTCGAGCCGCCATGCTTGGCCAGATTCCCCTGGGCCGCTTTGCGGAACCACACGAGATCGCGGATGTGGTGCTGTTTCTCGCCAGCGACCTCGCGTCCTACATGACCGGCCAGACCCTGCATGTCAACGGTGGCTGGTGGGGCTGAGTCCGTGTATCGCATCGCCCTTTATTATCCGATGCGAATTGGCCTCTGGAAAAGCGTGCTGCGGGGAATCTTTCGTTATGCCCGACCGGCCAAACGTTGGGTCTTTTCCATGGCGCTTCACGAGGACCCAAAACGGGTGTTGCAATGGAAACCGGACGCGGTCATTGGCCAGATCGAAACGCCCCGGGCCGTCCGCGCCTTCGCGCAAGTGACGATCCCCGTTGTGGACACCTCCTATTCGTTTCATGCACTGGAAGTACCGCGGGTGCGGTTTGATGATGTGGCGATTGGTCGGTTGGCGGCCCGTTACCTTGTGGATCGAGGCTTCGAGCACCTGGCCTTCGTCGGCAGCCCGGAAGTGGCCTTGGAAGCGGATCGGCGCGAGGGATTTCTTGCCGAGCTGGCACGGATGTCGCGGAGCTGTCACCATCCGCCCGCGATGGCTCGATCACGCCACCGCCCCGACGACCTGGGGCCGATTGGCAAATCGCTGGTGGCGTGGTTGAGGAAATCGCCAAAACCGTTGGGGATCTTTGCGGCGGTCGACCCGCTGGCGCTCAGATTGAGCGAAGCTTGCCTGGCCAACGAGTTGCGTGTGCCGGAAGACGTGGCGCTGTTGGGAGTCAACAATGACGAACTTATCTGCAATCTTGCGTCCCCGCCTCTTTCGAGTATTCGACTGCCGGCGGAACAACTGGGGTACGAGGCCGCCCGTTTGCTGGATCGTTGGCTGAGCACCGGAGCGCGACCGGCTTCGGCCCGAGCCTTGCCGGCGGCCGACGTCGTCACCCGCCATTCGACCGATATTTACGCGGCGGCGGACGAGGTCGTGATGCAGGCCCTACACTATATTCGCGACCACGCCACGTCGCGGTTGTCGGTCATGGAAGTGGTAAAAGCCAGCGACGTTTCACGCAGTTCCCTCGAGCGGAGATTCAAGTCCGTGCTGAATCGATCCCCTCTCGAAGAGATTCGCCGCGTGCAGTTTGTCGAGGCAAAACGCTTGCTTATCGATACGAACTTGTCCATTCCCGAGATTGCCGCGGCCGCCGGTTTTCGCGACGGCAAGCATCTGGCCACGGCGTTTCGCCGCTCGTTCGGCCAGACTCCCAGCGAGTTTCGTCGCAATCGGTGAGGAACGGAATTTGGACGATCGTCGGCGGTGGCTCCGCGATCCTGCCATCGCGTGATCCTTGGAGATTGCAGCCGCAGATAGCGGATTGACCGCGGAGCGGTCCGCGACATGGGCGGATGCTCCGCGATCCCTCCACCAGGCAGAACGGGTCCGAGCGAAAATGCTCCTGTCCAAGATCGTTAATCACGATTAAGCTGAGCCACGGGCGTGCGAGGTGCCGGCGGACGGCATCCCACGACCCGAGATCACGGAGACGAAACGTGCGTAGCGAAATGAGACGTCAACGTCGGCTTAACTTCGAATCACTCGAGCCGAGGCTACCCCTGGCGGGAGACACATTTCTGGTCAATTTCCAATTGGCCAGTGAGGATGTTCCCAATCGCTATCTTCCGGATACGGGCGAAGCATTCGGCGTGCGGGCCACCGGACAAAGCTATGGGTGGTCGAGTGACCATACCGATGTCTCGCGGGACCGCGACACCCATCCGGACCAGCGACTGGATACGCTGGTTCATTTTCACCAGTCAGCGTTCTGGGAATTTGCCTTGCCGAACGGAAGCTACGATGTCACGGCTTCGATCGGGGACGCCTCCTTTGACAGTTCGCACACGCTGTTTGTGGAAGGGACGAACTACTGGAATCAGGTCCCGTTGGGGCCCGGTGACTTTCGCACAATGACTCGACAAGTCACCGTTTCGGACGGACGACTGACAGTCGATCAAGGCTCGGCGATCGAAAAGGCGACTCGAATCAACTACCTGATCATCCAGGGCTCGCCCTCCCCGGGGAACGGGTCGCCGCAGGCACCCATCATCACGGAACCGGCGGTGGGCTCGACAAATCTCAACCCGGCAGATGTCCATCTTGAGGCGACCACGTTTGTCGATCTGGACGGCGACGGTCATCTCTCCAGCGATTGGGAAATTTGGACCGTGGGTCCCGCTGCCGAGCGGGTCTGGTCAACTCTCGGCATTCGGGGAGTGGAACGCCTGCATACGCATCTGGGTGACGGGTTTTTTGAGAATTCGCATGCGGGTCGAGTCGACTTGATGGCGGACATGGATTTTGAGTTGCGGGTCCGTTTTCGCGACACCGGCGGCTCGGTCAGCGTGGACAGCGTTCGCCCTTTCCGGACGGGTGCGGCAGCCACGATCTTTCCGCTCGAACTGGATGACATTGCTGACACGCGCCCGTCCGCTGGGACGGTACTTCGCAACTGCCGATCGAACTGCCCGCGTCGAGCACACCGCCCGAGTTGCGTGTGGAGTCGGCGGCCGGCGAGCTGTTGCTGTCGATCGCCGGATCGGCCGCTGCGGGCAATGCGATCGTGAATCCCATGCCGTTGGCGGAACATGGTAACGTTCGCGTCGTCCTGACAGCCGGGTCGGCGGGATTGACTTTGGAGCCGTCGGACCTTTCGTTCGTGGATGGCCAGAGTCGACCACGCATGGTGTGTTTACCAGCGATCAGCCTGCCGGCGGGTGGGGAGGCGATGTTCTGGGTGGCCGTTGATGGGTCGACGTATTACGGACTTTCGTCCCAGACGCAGCCTGACTTTTCCAGCCTCGCTCGACAGTGTCAGATCGATTTGCCGTTCGTTGTCACCGAGCCCAACTTTGTGCTCGAGGTGGTCGCCGAAGGCTTTCAACTGCCGGTGAATGTGGCCTTCGTCCCCGCGCCCGGTCCCCTGCCGGAAGACCCGGCGTTCTACGTCACCGAGCTGTATGGGACGGTGCGGGTCGTTTCGAACGATGGCACCGTCACTACCTACGCCGACGATCTGCTCAATTTTGACCCGACCGGCAATTTTCCCGGGTCCGGTGAGCAGGGTTTGGCGGGAATCGTCGTCGATCCGGAAACTGGCGACGTGTTTGTCACTCGCGTCACGGATACCGATGGCCTGCCGGGTGGCGCATCACCCGCAAGTCGTTCGCTTTTCCAGTCAGGATGGCGGTCGCACGGCGTCCAGCCAAACCGTGATCCTGGATATGGTGGGCGAGAGTCAGGGCCAATCGCACCAGATTTCGAATGCCTCCATTGGTCCGGATGGGAGACTCTATGTGCATAACGGCGATGGCTTTGACGCCAGCACGGCGCTGAATGTCAACTCCTACCGCGGCAAAGTGCTGCGGATGAATCTGGATGGCACGCCGCCCAACGATAATCCGTTTTACAACGCGGGCAATGGCATCAACGCACAGGACTACATTTACGCCTATGGGGTGAGAAATCCGTTCGGCGGAGCGTGGCGGGCCGCGGATGGAGCGCACTATGCGGTGGAAAATGGACCCAGCGTGGATCGATTCGTGCGCATCGACCGGGGGGCCCAATACGGCTGGGACGGCAGCAATGCCTCGATGTTTAACGGCGCCTTGTACAACTGGGTGCCGGCACATGCGCCGGTGAACCTCACGTTCGTACAGCCCGAGACGTTTGGCGGCAGCCGCTTTCCGGCGGAAAAAATGGATCGGGCGTTCGTGAGCGAATCGGGCCCCACCTACGCGGAGGGGCCTCAGGCGTTAGGGAAGCGGATTGTCGAGTTTGCCTTTGACGAGTCGGGCCAGATCGTGGGCGAACCGACGACACTGGTCGACTACATCGGGACCGGTCGAGCCACGGTCGTGGGGCTGACGGCCGGCCCGGATGGGTTGTACTTCACCGACTTCTACAAGGATGAAAACGCAGTGACACCGATCGATGCCGGCGCCCGCGTCTGGCGAGTCCGCTACGTACCCCCCACGCTCGACGGAGATTTCAATGAAGACGGACTGTGGGATTGCGCCGATATCGACGCCTTGGTCCATGAAGTCGCCACCGCGTCCCATGCGATCGGCTTTGATATGACTCAAGACGGGCAAGTCGATCAAGATGACTTGCAAGCGTGGTTGGTGGCGGGTGGCAGCCGCAATCCGACGGTCACGGGTGGCAATCCGTTCCTGGCGGGAGATGCCAACCTGGATGGCTTAGTCGATGTGAGCGATTTTAATATCTGGAATGCGAATCGACTCAGTTTTAGCGATCAGTGGTGCCTGGGCGATTTTAATGCCGATGGAGGGGTTGATGTGTCCGACTTCAATATCTGGAATGCCCACCGGTTTCAGTCTTCCCAACCGCGTGGCGAGCTGGCATTGCCGACAGACCGGCTGCCGCGGGATGTTGCTGCCGACCAGAGGGGAACGCACGAGGCATTACTCATGGCGGATCAGCCGGAGGGACTGATCGCGGAGACATTGTTGTGGATCGCTCCGCGATCCTGGCGACTGCCCGCGGGACCGCCGGCCACGCGAGCCCTGGCGTTCCCTTCCGCGTCTTCCGACGGCGTCGTTTTAGAGAGACTCGCCGCTTGGCGGAATACCATGCGTTCAGCAAGCATGAGGGACTGATCGCGAGCGATCAGCGACATTGTCGCTCCGCGATCCTGGCGTCTGCCGACGCCATCAGCGTCGCGTGACGGCATGCGTCTCACGAAATTTGAAGAGCGCCGATTCCCGAGCGACGTCGGACGCGAATCCGAGTGAATTGGGTTGGAAGATCGAATAGCTGTTTCGCTGGATCGCGGGAAATCCATAGTCTTCCGGGGATTCACCCGACAAGTAAACACACGCGGCCAGGGCGACGTCGCGCACCTGACACTCGACGCCGTTATCGGACTGGCTGGATCGACGGAAACAAACGTCCCTATTTTCCAAATAGGGGTACAGCAACTCCCGATGCGCCTCGTCTCCAAAACGGGCCAGAGTTAACATCGCGTATTGCAGTTTATAAGGAGCCGTGTTTTCGGCGAGCAGCAGCGCCGACGCAGGAGCGACCGCGTCGGCGAGGTTGTAACGCAACGCCAACGTACAGGCCTGGTAGGCTGCGACGGGTTCCACCGAGGTGGCAAGGAAGGAACCGACCAGGCGGCGAAACGTGGAATTGTTCCAGGGGTCGGACGCCTCATCGGATGGTCGGAGGTGGTGAAGGATTTCCAGAAATGCCGCTCGATCCGCGGCGGTCGGTTCGAGTTGCGGCGCACAGCTCATGACCAGCGGCACCGCAATCTGGCCGAGTGTGGGTGATGCGTGCTGCTGATCCCCCGCGGCTTGCAGTTGCCGAACGGTCAAGCCAAACGTGCGGGCCGCGTTCGTGGCGGCTCCCGGATCGAGGGTCGACAGCGCGTGAAATGCTTCCAGGCTCACCCAGTCCTCTCGGAGTGCTTCCGCGAGCAGGGATCGGGCGTCAGGGACATCGCCCACTCGTGAGGATACAAGAGACCAACAAGGAAAGATGGCTGAAGCTGCCGTGCGATGTTGTACAAAGTCGTTCAGACGCCGCGACCGATCGGCCGCAATGATCGTCTCGTGGATACGGTGGCAGCGCTGCCGGATTTCGGCGTCGTCATTGGCCAAGCCTTGACGAACCGCAGGTTCCGCTTCCAGCCCCATGTCGATCAGTCTGCGCGTGGCCCTGGCCCGACGCTGATACTGGGCGGAACCAAGCTGCCGCACCAGTTCCCGCGGTGACTCAATTGCCCCTCCCACATCCCCCGCTTGGCCCCATGCGGAAGGGGCCACGGACGCCAGGAGTAGCACGGCGGCGAGCCGGCGACGGACGAGTCGCGAGGGGGATACCCATGGCTGAGGAGTGGAGGGCGACATACCCCGATTATATTCGGAGCTTGGCCCGCGTTTCGAAAAAAGAGAGCCGTGGCCGGGCGTCGCAACGGGCTGACGGCCGTGCGCTGACGCGTGGCAACGGCTGAAGAGGGTCGTGCGTTTTTTGCCGACAGCTTGCCGACCTCCCCGGGAGATCGTAAAATGGATTAATTAGGGATTTGCGGCCGCTTGCAGCCTGATCTGCTAAAGAGCCATTACCCGCGTTTTCGATGCGTTCGGCTTCCCAGGGAGCGTCCAGCCGCTTGTAGCGGCCCGGCGACGGGCCACAGACCTGGAAGAAACCGGACAGACTGCTGTTCCCAGCGGTTTGGAAATGGGTAATTATCTGGCAGACTCCAAGCGCCGCGTCGCCCTGAGTGCGAGTTGCGGCGTTTTTTTTTGCCCCGTGGTCCGGCGATCGTCGGATGCTTTCCCGGGACGCCATCGAAGGCATCGCGCCCGTTACGAAAACCATCACCAGCCCTTTACTCCCCAGCGAGTCCCCGTCATGTCGACCGTGGAGCAACGTATGACCGATCCGCAAGCAAGCAACGCGGCTGGTGGCAAATCGCCCATCGGCGCATCGACGATGGCGGTCCACGCCGGAGAGGCTAGGCAAAAGGTCGGCGACTCGATCACCGATCCCATCTTCTGTTCATCGACCTACACCTTTGTTAACACACAGGCGGTGATCGATTTTATCGAACAGAAACAAACACGAGAGGAATATGGCCGCTACGGCAATCCGGGCGAACGGGTCGTCGAACGGAAGCTGGCCGCGTTGGAGGGCGGGGAGCAGGCCGTTCTCTACGCAAGTGGCATGGCCGCGATCGTGGGCGTCTTCATGAGTCTGCTCAATGCTGGCGATGAGGTCGTCTTTTTTGATGAGTGCTACCATCGAAGCCGTGAATTCTGTCAGCGGCACCTGTCGCGGTTCGGCGTGGTGACTCGACAAGTCAAGACTGGCGATTATGACGCGATGGCAGATGCCATTAACGAGCGCACTCGGCTGCTCGTCAGCGAATCGCCGACAAATCCGCATCTGAGCATCATCGATCTGGAGCGATTTGCCGACATCGGGCGAAAGTACCGCATTGATACGATGATCGATGCAACACTGGCAACCCCTTACAACGTGCAGCCATTGTCCTACGGCGTGGATTTTGTCGTGCACTCGGCCACGAAATACTTGGGGGGACACAACGATTTGCTGGCGGGGTGCGTGGTGGGATCAAAAGAAAAAATGGCGCCCATCCATCAACTGCGCGGCGTCATGGGAGGTGTCAGTTCGCCCCACGCCGTGTATCTGCTCGAACGGGGATTGAAGACGTTTGAGCTGCGAATGCAACGTCACAACGCGAATGGGCAAGCCGTCGCGGAATTTCTCGAGACTCACCCGCGTGTCGAGCGGGTTTACTATCCCGGACTGGCGTCGCATCGGGATCACTCGCTGGCCCGATCAACGATGCGGGGATTTGGAGGCTTGGTGACGTTCCTGGTGAAGGATGCGACCTGGCGGGAGACCGCCGATGTCGTCGACCGCGTGCAGGTGGCACGCATTGCGCCCAGTCTGGGAGGCGTCGAAACCCTGATTGAACAGCCGTACGTGATGAGCTACTACGAGGCGACGCCTGAGGATCGGCGCCGCTGGGGGATTTCAGACAATATGATTCGCATGGCCTGCGGGATTGAAAATACGGACGACCTGCTGGCCGATCTGGATCAGGCGCTGCGACTCCCGTCGGCTTGACCTTGCAAAGAAAAACACCACTCCGCCGAGCGGAGTGGTGTGGGTAGACAGAATCGGGGACGCGGCCCGCGCGATCCACTATTCGACGTCGAACAGGACCGTGGGACGTTCGTCCCCGCTGGCTTCGACGAGCGGTGCCTCGTAGGTCACGGGCTGGATCGGCCGAGTCGACTCACGGGCCGTACTTTGATATTCCGTGGCCGGATGCAGCCGGGGCCCTTGGCTGGCCCGAGTCGGCGTAGGACGCGTTGCCGCAGGGCGGCGCGACGCGGACGGGCGGCTGGTCGATCTGGCCGGTGCCTGATGCGATGTGGGCCGCACGCCCGGTTGTTGAGCCGTCCTTGAACGGGCCGGCTGCTTGGCCTGTCGAGGTGCCGGCGGAGGTGCATTGCGACCAACGTAGACCGGTTCATTCGAAGTCCGTTCATTGGCAATCGTGTACTTCAAAGACCGATCGCCGCCGGCCACGCGTGAATTCCCCCCTCCGCGAGCGGCACAACCGTTGGGTCCGCAGCCGGCATCTTCGTAGTAAATCTCTCCGCCGCCGCCGCAACCGTCGCAGACGGCATCGCCACAACTGCAGCAGCTACCGCAGCCGCCGAACAGGAAATTCCCCAACGAGACAAGCACGCCCGGGCGACAAATTCCAAAATGGCAACCACCCCTGCGCGTGGACAACAGATCCTGGAAGCAACCACCACTGCAGCCGACCGATGTGATCCCACAACCGGGCTCGACGAAATCACACCCAGGATCAATGGCTTCGCAGCCAGGCTCGATGATACCGCATCCGGCCTCCGAAATACCGCACGTCGGTTCGCACGATACGTCCGCGGCACAGCCTCCGAGGCAACCACCCCCGCAGCCGCAATCGGCAATGCCACAATTGGGCTCCGTATAGATGACCCCCGCGCCGGCGATGCCACAGCTGGCTTCCGCCATGCCACAGTCGGCGATGCCACAGCTGGCTTCTGCGATGCCGCAGTCGGCAATCCCGCAGGCCGGCTCGGCAAAGCAATCACCGCAGCTGCATCCGCTTGAACAGCCCGAGGCACAATCGCAGCCACCACAGCCGGTAAGTCCGCAAAAAATGCCGGCACCGATGGAATGGGTGCGCACCTTTAGACGTGCCAGCCCGCCATGCAGGCTGCAATACATCTCCGAGAAGATCGTGCCGCAGCAAAGGTCGCCGCCCATCGCCCCGCCAGGGCATGGGCTTTGAAATTTGAAGCAACGGGGATAGGGAACCGCCTGGCAACTACCAGGCGCAGCTGCATGCCGCGTGGCAGCCCCCCTGGCACCCGCCCTGGCAGCCGGCGCTGCCTTCGTCGACCACCATCGTCTCCCCCATGTCCTCGGCCGCCACGAACTCGTGGGACATTCTCACCACGTTGGAACGGGATGGCGGTCTCGTTGACCGCGCCGACTGGGCGAGCGCCTCGCCCGCGAAAACGCCGCACGCGCAACACGCGGCAAGCACCCATCGATAACTCATGCTGATTCTCCCCATGCTAAATCTTGGTTCGCGGCGGCCTGGTTCAGGGAGCCGCCTCATGTTCCTGGGCTCACGGACAAAGCGCACTTGTCGCCCCGTGCCGCAGGAATCATCGAATCGACATGAACCGGATGAGTAGAACTTTCGGGCGGCACGGAACATCACGAACAACAGGTAAAGGCAGCACTACCCGCAAAGGGCGCGCAAGTTACCCAGATTCACACAGAAGCCAGCTGGGGAGGTTCCGTGGCGGTAAATGCGGTGAGTTGCGTTGAATTTTCCGGATTTGCCAGAAGTTCCGATTACGGAGCCTCCGATAGTCAGGATAGCTACACCCTGGAGCTGGGTGGGATTTCGTGACAGTGCCGCCGTACTTGGGAATCGATCGATGAAGAACATCCGACACATGCACCTCATGCCGCGGGTATTGCTTGGCCTGGTGTTCGTCTTGCCGGTTCTCGCGAACGGGCAGAGCCGGGCGGTGCGGTCCGCCAGTCGACAACAAGCCAACCAGGCTCGCCAGGCGCTCATGCACAACCAGGCTCGACACGTCAACTACGCGGTGCCTCCCGGTTATCGCACCGCTCAATCTCGCGTGCGACGCGCGGGCGGCAACACGTCGATCGAGCCGCAGCCGATGATGGAAGGCGGCGAGTCGGAAATGCTCTACGATGACGGCGCGATCTATGATGACGGCGCGATCTATGATGACGGGCGATGATGAGGGCGCGATCTACGACGACGGGAGCGAGCCAGCGGGCGAGTTTGGCGAGTGGGACGATTCCTGGGGCAATCAATGGGAAGAGGGTGGAGCCTGCGATGGCTGTGCCACGGGGTGTGATCGTTGCACGGCATATGGGGCGACGGCCTCTTGGGCCGCGGCACTCTGGACTTTGCAAGATGCCTCAATCTTCGCGGGCGTGCAAGGCTTCACAGGCCCCGCCGATCGCGGCTCGACCGGCAGCTTTGGCTTCCACGAGGGATTCAATCTGGGACTCCCCATGCCGCTCCTGGAGCATACGGGGATCGGCGCACAGATCGGCGTCCGCACACTGCAGTCCAACTTGTCGGGCGCGGACTTCACGACCCGCGAACGAAATCAGACGATGCTCACCGTGGGTGGATTCCGTCGTGCCGACTTCGGTTTGCAGGGCGGCCTGGTCGTCGACATCATGAGAGACATCTGGTACGACCGCGTCGATCTCACGCAGCTGCGCGGTGAGATCAGCTGGAAGTTTCTGGAGAAGCACGAGTGGGGTTATTGGTTTACGGCATCCACGGGACAGGATACCTCGATCAGTCCCACCGACGCGAACATCACGGAGCGGTGGAAGACGACGCAATTGAATGCGTTTTTCTACCGGCGTCGCATGGAACTGGTGCCGGGTGGGCGTCTGAGTCTGTTGGCCGGATTCAGCGGCCAGAGTGACGGGCTGATTGGCACCAAGGCCTTCCTGCCGATTACCAATGCGCTCGCGTTTCAGACCGACTTTATGTACCTCACGCCAAACGAGCCAACGTCGGCGGGCGGAACGCTCAATGAAAGCTGGAATTTGGGGCTGTCGCTCGTGTGGCGGCTGGGGATGAATGCCCAGACCTCATGCGATTCTTACTATCTCCCCATGTTTGACGTGGCAGATAACGGCACGCTGATGGTCGATCGAGTCTCGCCCTGAGAGCGCGCGGCGGCGGCGATCATGAGGCCGTTGCACCGGCGCGAACGGCCATGGGAACGGAATCACCCGGCGGCGGCCCGTCCTTCACGCGGCGTTCCAGCAGTGGATCAGATCGGTTCAGGCAACCCGGTTGGCTTTCGCGTCGCTGACCAAATCGATATAATTTGGGGCTGAACTCTGGCGAGACCGCGCGTTGGTCGCCCCCGCCCCATCCTGGAAATTGGTATGAACACGACGGATCCGGCTGCCTCGGGCAGCGACCCACCCCACGATCGAGCCGACAGCCACTGGGGCGAATTGGCCCAATCCCTGGGAGCCGAAGTCAAGGCACCTCCAGCGCCGCGACCAGAAGCGGTCGCTTCCGAACCCGCGGCGCGGCGATCGACTCGGCCGGCGACTCCCAAGACCAGCGGCTGGAACGATCTGGCCGGCATGTTTGGATTACCCGTGCAGGATCCGGTGGCTGAGCCGGCGGTGGAGCCGACGAAGACCAAGGCCCCGTCGTCTGGGCCGCCGCCGATTGCCGCGACCAAGCCACCCGCCGTCGCGACCAAGCCACCCGCCGCGGCACCTGCCGCGACCAAGCCACCGGCCGCGACACCGCCACCGGCCACCGCGACCAAACCGCCCGCCGCGACCAGCCCACCGCCGGCAGCAACGCCACCGGCAGCGACAGAGGCGTCGCACGAAGGCCCCAACGCGAAGAAGTCCTCGTTTTGGAATCCGTTTGGTTTCTTCGGCGAAGGCGGTAAGAAGGAGAGTGCCGCGGAGCCGGCGTCCCCTCCCACCACGCCTTACGTACCCGCTTCGGCCTCGTTCAGTGCACCCGCATTTGGCAGCCCGCTGCCGGCCCGCGCGCTGACTCGCCCGCCGACTGATTCCACTGCCGAGTCGGCGGAGACATGCGAAGACCTCGATCTGATCGACACGGAAGGGGACGAGCGCCAGGATCAAGCGAACGCGTCCCCAGAAAGTGAACAGCGTCCCCGTCGTCGTCGGCGTCGGGGGGGCCGCCGTCGACGCGGTAATCGAGACGGCGAGCGGTCGGAGCGAAGCGAGCCGCAAGCCGAGCGACCGGAATCGCGATCGGAACGGATCGAACAGCCACCCGTCGATCGACAGCCCCAGCTGACCGATCAGCTCAACGACGAATTTGACGACGAATTCGAAGATGAACTCGACGATGAAGCGCGGTTGCTGGAATCGTCGGCCGAGCTATTCGACTCGCGGGACGCCGCGATCGATGACGATCTCGATCAGGATGACGAAGTGGCGGTGCCCGAGGAATCCGATGGAGACCCGCAAGCGACGTCGCGCCGCGGCGATATTCCGGCTTGGAAGGACACGGTCGGCGTGATCGTGGATGCGAATGTCGCCCGCCGGCAAGGCGGCAAGAGCGACCCGCGACGCAGACGGTCGGGCGGAGGGCGTGGACGCCGCCGCCCCTCCCAGTAACGGATCAGACTTCCGTCCGACGAAGCTCCGCGAATTCGATGGCTGGCTTTCGTCGAGCTGCGGAAGGAGCGCCCCACGCGGCGGTTGCTACTTCAACGAAATGGCGTGTTGCAGCGGCAGCAGGATTTGATCCATCACCAGACCATCCACGGTATCTTTGCAGATCTCTAACAGACGTGTTAGCACATCCGCATAATTCTCGCCCGGATCAAGGCTGCCAAAGCGGCGGGCCGTGACATAGACACTGAGTTGCTCCTCGGGAAAGTCTCCCGTGCGGACATGAAAGGCACTCGTCCGCGCCTCAACGCTCAAGCGACACTGGGTGCGGCAGTCATCATCGACGGCAATCTGTATCGACGGTTCGTAGGCGATCGCCCGCGAGGTGTCCAGGAAACCGTCGAACGCGGGGGGCGTGCCCAAGGCTTCCGCGATCAGTTGATTGTGGTTCCCTCGATACGTGAAATCGAAACCAAACATGAGATTAAGGGACTCACAGTCGAGCGGGCTCACCGAAAGTGCGTGCGGCGCCAGTTCGAGAAAATACTGATGCAACTCGACGGCATCTTCCAGCGTATCGGGATTCACATGACCTGCGCAGATACGCTTGCGTTCGACCGTCGCCCAACGATATTGTCCGTCGTCCTTATCTTCCTCGAGTACGTTTTCACCCTGGTCGCGACAGTAGAAGTTTCGCATGGACGGAAATTTCCGCCGCAGCAGTTCGAGAAAGTGAAGGACCGATTCCCGTTGGTTGCCGAGTTCCATCTCGGTGTTGAGATTGAGATTGACGTAGAAATCATCGCTGCAACTCCTGTAGCGGTGCATTCACGGCTCCTTGATGTCGACAGAGTGCGGATCAGAGTTGTGTGCTACTAAGGATTCAATTCCGCGCAGCTGCTGCTAGGGGTTGCCCAGCCCCAGGTGTAGTATAAAAACGGTTCTTCAAGACTGTCAAAGCATCAGCAATTTCAAAACCGTTAAATTCTCGTAAACACTCCGGGTCGGAGACCCCCATGCAATCCGCGGTAAATCACACGCAGGCCGTGTTTTTGTCCGATCTCGGTTGGATAGGACTTGTCTGGCAAGGGTCTTTGTTGGTTGGCGTGACCCTGGGCCACCCAAACGAGGCGGCGGCGCGGCGGGCGCTGCCGATCGGTGGCAGGGAGCCGCCAGAATTGGACCGAAATCAGCAAGATCTGGTCGCCCGCCTGCAGAGGTTCGCCGTTGGGCAACCGGACGATTTTCGTGATATTCCCGTCCAACTGCCCGCGCTCACCGCTTTCCAGCAAGCGATACTGAAACGATGTCGGGAAATCCCCTATGGAGAAGTGTTCACGTATGGCGGGCTAGCGGCTGCCGCTGGATTTCCGCGCTCCGCTCGGGCCGTAGGGAACGTCATGGCGGCCAACCGGACTCCGATCGTCATCCCCTGCCACCGCGTCGTGGCGGCCGGGCGCCGTTTGGGGGGCTTTTCCGCGGCTGGCGGCGTCGCATTGAAACGCGTTTTGTTGCAGCTTGAGCAAAGCAGCGATCCGAACGCAGGTCGCGCTGCGCGGTCGTCGTTCATGCCATGCGGCGAGGGTCAGTACGTGTGATGATTTCGCTGATTCCGGTCTGATTGAAGCCTTTGTAGCCGTCGTTGCGTTCGAGGATTTCCAGGTGCGACCCTAAAACGCCCTCATGACGAAATCGATCTGCCTGCTCGGCTGTTATGCCCCCCTGCAGCAGGGTTCGCTCGAGTCGGTCGCCCGCCACCGGCCAGACCTCTCCCGCAGTGAACGCCTGCTTGAGATAGGGAAAGTCCGTGAAGGGCGCCATGGTTGCGACGCCCGCGGCCTCCAATTGGGCTCGCACCAGTTCGAAATCAAACTGGCATTCCAGATGGTGCATGCCGGCCGCCAAGAACGCCTCGCCATGCAGTTCGCACCAAAGTCCGACGGTGCCGAGGGCCGTTCGCGACTCGAGCGGCTCGTGGGCAAAATCGTCTTGGATTTCAGCGGGCGATAAGTCGACGTCGGCAAAAACCACAATGCCCGCCTCGGGTTGTTCCAGCACTTGCGAGCTCCCCAGCCTGCCTCCCTACCCGCATAGAAGCGTTCGCGGGCATGGAAGCCCAGCCGCTCGAGGCAGGCCACAAGTCGGGAGAAGGCAGCCCGGCTGGAACGATAGGTATGGTGGTCATGATTTGCCCAACCGAGTCCCAGCTGCTGCTGACGATTCCATTGCACGCGCGCCGCATGGTTGCGACTCATCCAGTATTCCCGTTCCGCCTGGAAGAAGAGATCGCATGTCCAAGCGGTACCTAGGTCGAGCTTTGCCGACTCGATGAGCTGAGTGGCATGGTCGAAACCATCGGCGTCGCGCGATCGGTGTCGGAAGGCGTCCAGGTGGATTTTCACTGCGTTTCGCTGCGCCGCCGTGACGGCAGGCGGACTGAACGCGCGCGTCCCATGCCGCTCGACAACCCACCATTCGCAGCCGGGCCGACTGCTCACACGGGCTTGTCGCAGTTGCCCGCCGGCGGTGCCGTCCACGGTCACATGATCAGCGATGCCGGCGGCGATTAGAAAACTTTCGACGGACTCGACCCGCATTGCCAGGCGATCGGCGGTTGCCGGGGGCAGGACTCGAATACGCGGAAACATCCCCGCCGCATGGAAGAGCGTGGTGCCTGTCCTCGCATCCGGTTCCGCGCGATAACCCACGTGATGGAGGACATGCCGCGCGGAATCATCGAGCGGCAAAGCCAGATGATCGATCCAGTCAACCAGGCGGGTGCCGGTGTGGCTGGACAAGCGGTCCCGCAATTGTTGCAAGTCCGGGTTGGAGGCCACGAGCCGTGCCAGGCAGTCTGCCAGCCACTCAGCCGCCCGCGGTTCGGGTTTCCACTCAAAGGCATTCGGAGAGGAAGCGTCCGGAAACGGCATGCGACACCTGTTCATCCAACGTTGCGGATACGCGCTCGCGACGACGCGAGCACCAGTTTCACGCGTTCCCGCCTCACACCATCGATGGTACGCCGGTTACAATCACATGCCAAGCCGCTCGTGAGGAAACCCTTCGCAGGGAGGCGGTCTTCAGTGGGAGTACCGAAAGGCACGGAGTCTCGCATATGACGCATTCAGCGGTCACCTCGGCGTTGGAGAGAATCGGCGTGCCGACGCCCTGGCCCGCGGTTGCCCTGGGAGACGAGTGGCAGATTGGCGAAGGCGGGCGGCGCCGGCTGCGATCGCCGATCGACGGTAGCGATCTTGGCGAAATCGCGTTGGCGTCTCGTCGCCAAACGGATAACGCCCTCGCCTTGGCCACCCAGGCGTTTCGTGAATGGCGGCACGGTACCGCCGCCCGCGCGGGGCGAACTCGTCCGCCACATCGGCCAGCAATTGCGACG
Source organism: uncultured Planctomycetaceae bacterium (assembly GCA_963700865.1). Lineage (GTDB taxonomy): Bacteria > Planctomycetota > Planctomycetia > Pirellulales > Pirellulaceae > CAVOGJ01. Next base: position 16,921 of record CAVOZC010000010.1, read on the forward strand.
GCACCAAGTCGATTTGGCGACGTTGGTCAGTTGGGAAGCGGGGAAGATAACGCAGGAAGCACTGGGCGAAGTTCAGGAAATGATCGATGTGTGCGATTTTGCCGTGGGGCTCAGCCGCCAGCTGTATGGACGCACGATGGGGAGCGAGCGGCCTGGACATCGTCTCGCGGAGCAGTGGCATCCCCTTGGCCCGGTGGGCGTGATCACGGCGTTTAATTTTCCCGTCGCTGTCTGGGCGTGGAACGCGATGCTCGCGCTCGTTTGCGGCAATCCGGTCATCTGGAAACCCTCAGAGAAAACACCGCTCTCCGCCCTGGCTTGCCACAAAATTGCCCTTCAGGCCATCGCCGAAGTGGAACCGTCGCTGCCCGCGCTGATTCACGTATTGGTCGGAGCGGCCGATATTGGGCAAGCGCTTGCCGCGGCGCCGAGTTGCCACTCATTTCGGCTACCGGATCAGTCCGGATGGGGAGGGACGTCGCTCAAACGGTGGCCGTGCGCTTGGGGCGTTCCCTGCTCGAATTGGGCGGCAACAATGGCATGATCGTGACTCCCTCAGCAGACATCGAGTTGGCAATTCGATCCATCGTGTTTGCCGCGGTTGGTACCTGTGGACAACGATGCACTTCGTTGCGGCGATTGATTGTGCACGAGTCTCGAGCGGAGGAAGTCCGCACGCGGATTCTTGGGTGTTATCAGCGATTGCCGATTGGTGACCCTACGGCCAAGAGCAACTTGATGGGACCGCTGATCGATCACGACGCCATGGTTGCCATGGAACAGGCCCTGCTGGCGGCGACGCAGCAAGGCGGCGTCGTCCATGGCGGAGGCCGGGTCATCATCGACGGAAAGGACGGCTACTATGTGCGACCGGCGCTGGTGGAGATTTCACATCAGGCCCCTATCGTGCGGGAGGAAACGTTTGCCCCGATTCTCTATTTCGTCACTTATCGCGACTTGCAGGATGCCATCGACATGCATAATTCGGTACCCCAGGGGCTGTCCTCCGCGATCATGACGCAAGACGTGCGTGAGGCCGAACTCTTCTGTTCCGCCGCAGGCTCCGATTGCGGTATCGTGAATGTCAACTTGGGCACAAGTGGAGCCGAGATTGGCGGCGCGTTTGGTGGCGAGAAGGATACCGGAGGTGGCCGCGAATCGGGTAGCGATTCCTGGAAAGCTTATATGCGTCGAGCCACCAATACCGTGAACTACTCGAATGAACTGCCCCTGGCGCAGGGAATTCAATTTGACCTGTAGCGATTGGCCACGTGATTCATGGTAAGCGTTGTCACCGAGGCGTTTTGCACGTTGTGGCTGTTCCTTCTGGCGC
>CAVOZC010000011.1:0-50538 GCA_963700865.1 uncultured Planctomycetaceae bacterium
TGCCGTAGGCAGTTTTCTCAATGTGGTGGTCTATCGCCTGCCACGCAAGATGACACTCCTTGGCCACTCGCACTGTCCACTGTGTGGTCACGAGATCGCGTTCTTCGACAATCTCCCCGTCCTGGGCTGGATCATCCTCCGCGGCCGATGTCGTACGTGTGATGGTCCCATCTCGGTCAGGTACCCGTTGATCGAATTTCTCGCCGGCGCCACGTTTCTATTGCTGGGCGTGGCGATCGTTGCCTTGGCCGCTGCGACGCTGCCCCATGTCGATTTGCCGCGGTATCCCGGTTTTGCCTGGCAATTATTCGATCCGCGGCCCGAATTGCTCGTACTCTATGTCGGAATGGTCGTGCTGGCGATGTGTCTGCTGGCCGGCGCCCTGGTACACCTGGATGGTTGCGTGATTCCCGCGAGTCTCGTGACGAGTACCTGGTTGTCCGCCGTGGCTGTGGCCTTCAGTCGACCCAGCCTGCCCGTGGCGGACGGGGCCTTGCTCGGCCACTGGGGGACTGCCTGGCGATGCGAACCCTGGTGGTCGATGCCTGGCGGACTGTTAGTCATCTTGCTGGTGGGAAGGGTCTCGTATGCCGCCCGAGCGCCGTCTCGAACGAACCGTGACGCGTTTCGTGTCCTCGGGATGGCAAGCGCCGTCGGCTGGGGATTGGGTGTTGATGCTGCCTTCTCGATCGGGTTGTTAAGCCTGACCTTAAATTTGCTTGCTCGCCGGGACGTTTCGCCCGGTCGCCGTTCCCTGCTGGGTTCCTGCTTGGGCGTACTATTTCTCGCCCTGTTGCTCCACGCCGCCTGGTGGAAGCTGCTGGCGGACATTCCCGGGTGGCCCGTCACCGGCGGTCGTCTCTGGCCCGCCGTGCTGTTCATGGCCGTTGCCTTGGGAGTGAATCTGGCCATGGCCGGAGAAGGACGCACGGCGGAGGCCCCCCAAGCGCCTCCCTCGTCCGCTGGCGACGACAGTTAGCAGCGAATGACGGATATTGCCCGCGAAGAGACCGCTTTTTTGCAATGGTCAGGCCGTCATCGGAGTGGTGCCAGAGGTCTCAGCCGTTAGCCAAATTGTCGCAGAGGCGGTATCATTCAGGCTGCGGATGGCTGGACTTTCGGCTGCCAGGCGTGTCCGCTGGATTCGAGATGAGAGAGGCAAAATGAAACTGCGACACCGGGCTCGTGCTTTGCCAGGAGCCATCTTTACTTTGACGTTGATGATTGCGGGCTGTCAACCGACTCCCCCGGTCGACGGACCCCGGCCGACACCTCGGCCAGCCTCGTGGCCAAACTGGCAACTTTGCACGCCACCATCGAGCAAGGGGTGGCGTCTGATGACCACGAGGCCATTCATGATCCGCTCCATACGGTGATGGCTACCTTGCGAAGCCTGGCGACGGTTGAGGATGCCAACCTGCCCGCAGCCACGCTGAATGACATTCACGCAGCCGCCGAAGCGATGGCGGCCGCCTATGGCAAGTTGGATGAAGCCATGCATGGTGGTGACGAACCGGATTACAGCGAGGTGGAAGGGGAGTTGGCCGACAACCTTGCCAGGCTGCAAACGCTTACGTCAACGCCGTAGCCTTTCTTCCTTCCTGGCCGCCCGCCCGAGTCGAGTTCTGCCATGATCCGGTTGCACGCCCTGACGAAGCGATTTCATGCGGCCGGTGGATCCGTGCTCGCCGTGGATCGGCTTTCGTTGCACGTCAAGGCAGGGGAAGTGTACGGTTTGTTGGGTCCTAACGGGGCCGGCAAGACCACGACATTACGTATGATCCTTGGACTGTTGCATCCGGACGATGGCTACGCCGAGGTCGACGGCATTCGCGCCGACGCCGAGCCGATGCAAGTGCGGTCGCGGATCGGCATGGTGGCAGCAAGTGACGGTGTCTACCCGTGGCTGACCGTCCGTGAGATGCTCATGTTCTTCGCCGACCTGCATCACTTGCGTCCCGCACAGGCGAGAGACAACGTGCGCCGGCTGAGCGAGCGGCTGGGGTTCGACGAACTTTTGGATCGTCGAGCCTCGACGCTGAGCACTGGACAAAAGCAACGAGTCATTCTGGCGCGAGGCCTTGTGCATGACCCGCCGGTGATGCTGCTTGACGAGCCGACGCGGGGCATGGATGTCGTTGGAAGTCACACCGTGTTTGATTACATCGGCCTGTTGCGAGACAAAGGGACCGCCGTCATTCTCAGCACCCATCGACTGGATGAAGCCGAACGATTGTGCGATCGTTTCGGGCTCTTGCATCGCGGCCGACTGCAACATGAAGGGACGCTGGAAGAAATCAAGACGCGGACCGACCGCTCGGCGCTCGTCGATGTGTTTGCCGACCTTATCGGAGCGGTAAAGCCCGAGCGGAATGACGTCATGGATGGGACACCGGCATGAGTGAGACATTCATTCCGACAGGCTTTCGTAACGGACTCGATACCGGTCGGGAGCGGCTACGACGGTTGGGACGCTTGTGTCGGAAAGAGCTCCGGGAGATTCTGCGCGACCGCCGTACGGTGATCACCCTGATCTTGATGCCGTTGCTGGTGTATCCGATCTTGAGCATCGCGTTTCAGCGTCTGCTCGTCTCGTCGGCCACCTCGGCAACCGGTGTGCCCGTTCGTTACGTGATCGCGATTGATGACGAGTTGGACGCGCAGGTGCTGGTGGAGTACCTGCTACTCGGCCAGCATCTGTTGACGACGCCTGATAATCCCTATGATCGAGCAGTCGCGGCGGCCAGCCTGGAATCAGCGTCCGGCGGGATTCAATGGGTGATGGTGGAGGATATGGATCGGCTGCTGGCCGAATCGCACATTGATCTTGCCATTCTGATCGATGTGGCTGACACGGCCGGCCCCGCCGGTCTGCCGCAGGCCCGTTTTAATATGACCCGACTCTCCGGCAGCGCGAACGGTCGTGATGCCTGGGAGTTTGTGCAATCACGCCTACGGGCCGTTAACGACAAGTATATGTCTGAACAGCTCAGCCGGCTGGGCGTTGATGTCAAGCTCCCCATTCAAATTATTGAAAACGAAACCGAAGCCTCGAAAGCTCCCTCGGTTTCCCTGGCGGCGCTGGTACCATTGATTCTTATCTTGATGACGATCACCGGTGCGGTTTACCCGGCCATCGACCTGACCGCGGGGGAGCGAGAACGAGGCACGTTGGAGGCCCTGATTGCCGCGCCGGTGCCGCGAGTGCATTTGCTGTTGGCCAAATACAGCGCCGTGGTTACCGTTGCGCTCCTGACCGCCGCAGCCAACTTGATCGCCATGACCGTGACGCTCTACAGCACTGGCTTGATGGAAACGTTATTCGGACAGGAGCTAACCTGGCAAGCGTGGGCCTTTATCTTCGCGCTACTCGTCCTGTTTGCGGCCTTTTTCTCCGCGGTGCTGCTGGCCGTCACGAGTTTTGCACGCAGCTTTAAGGAAGCACAAGCCTACCTGATCCCGTTGATGTTGATTTCCTTGGCACCGGGCATCCTCGCCCTGACACCGGGCATCGAACTGAATGGCATGCTCTCGGTGTGCCCGCTTGTGAATATCGTCCTGTTGGCGCGAGACGTGTTCCAGGGATCGGTCGAGGCGGCTCCCGCGACCATTGCCGTCGTATCGACCATGCTCTACGCCGGGGGCGCGATTGCGATCGCCGCCCGCATCTTTGGTGCGGACGCCGTCTTGTATGGGACCCAGTCCGGATGGTCGGAGTGGCTACAACGACCGGAAGAGACCCGGCCCTCCGCCAGCCTGAGTAGTGCCCTGCTCTTCTTGGCGGTCTTGTTTCCCCTCTACATTATTCTCGCTAATTTTCTCGCCAGCTGGCCGGATGCCGAGTTGCGGCTGCGGCTGGGAGTAAGTGGGCTGATCACCGTCGTTTTGTTTGGTGTGCTGCCGTTTGCCTTCGCCCTGCTGCGCGCATCCGGATTGCGGATGCGTTTTGTCTGAAGGGGGCGTTCCCCCTCTCCTTCCTGGCGGCCGCGCTATCGGGCGCCAGCCTCTGGCCGCTAGCGCACGAGGTCTTTCTGCTGCATCAATCCCTGGGATTGGCTCTCGCGGAGGAACATGTCGAGGCGATTCGCGATGTGCTGGATAGTTGGCAGCAATTGCCCTTGCTTTATATCCTGCTGATCTTTGCCGTAATTCCCGCTGTGTTTGAAGAGCTGTTTTTTCGTGGTTTTCTTTTTACCGCACTGCTTCGCAGTCTTTCCGTGGGGCGTGCGATTGTTATTTCCGCCGTGCTGTTCGGCATCTTTCACGTCGTCGCGGGAACCTTGGCTCCCGAGCGATTTCTGCCCAGTACCTTCATGGGGCTGATTCTCGGTTGGGCCTGCTGGAAAACGGGCAGCGTGTTTCCTGGCATGCTGTTGCATGCCGTGCACAATGGATTGCTCGTGACGATGGGCTATTACATGGACTGGCTGAACGCCCACCATTGGGGGCAGCAACACGCGATCCATCTGCCCGCCTATTGGATCGGTTGCGCCGTCGTTGGCACCTGTGTCGGCCTCACGATTATGCGGTATGTTTCCTTGCCCCGGCCGGCCGAGCCGGGATTGGTATGATGATCCGCAGCGGATCACGCAGTCCGCGTCAGGCCGACGAGTAAATTCAAGAGGAGAGGTTCCCATGTCGAGCCCAAACGTCGCACGATGGAGCTTGGTTTGCCGGCTTTGGACCATGGCTTTGATCGCGGGAATCGCCGTCTCGTTAAAGGCTCAGACAGTCATGGAGACCTCGCTGCCCGCGGATGGTTTTCGAGCGATCTACGATGGCCACTCCTTTGCCGGCTGGCGGGGCAGGCCGCATCTCGACCCGCGGGAAGAAGCCTCATGGGACGAAGCAACACGCGCCGCCAAGCGGGCAGAGTGGGAGCGGGATCGGGCCCAGCATTGGTCCATTGACGCAGACCGCGGTGAAATTGTAAGCGATGGCCAGGGCGTCTTTCTTACCACGGAGGACGAATACGGCGACTTTGAACTCATCGTGGATTGGAATCTGGCGGCCGATGGTGACAGCGGCATCTACCTGCGGGGATCGCCCCAGGTCCAGATTTGGGACCCGCACAACGAAGCCGCACACAAGCATGGCAGCCAACGCGGCTCCGGTGGCGCTGTGGAATAATCAGGATGATCATCCCGGAAAGTGGCCATTGGAACTGGCCGACAATGCCATTGGCGATTGGAATCGATTTCGCATTCGGATGGTCGGAGCGCGCGTCTGGGTCTGGCTGAACGAGCGGCCCACCGTGCAAGGCGCGGTGATGGATAACTATTGGGACCTCACCTTGCCCATTTTTCGCCGCGGTGTGATTCAATTGCAGACCCACGGCAGCGAGACCCGCTTCCGCAACATTCGGCTGAGGGAGATTGGGGCCGACGAAGCGAATCGCATTCTGGCCGAATTCCATGCGGCTGGGATGGAATCCATTTTTGACGCGGTATCCTGGCAGGGCTGGCTCGGCCCCACCAACGAGAACACCATCGAAGACGGTGCCATCGTCTCATCCCATGGTACGATTTACACCGCGAGCACGTGGGAAGATTTCGTGGTCCAATTCGAGTTTCAACTGCCGCCGGCAGGCAACAACGGCCTGGCGATCCGCTATCCAGGATCAGGGGATACCGCCTACGAAGGGATGTGCGAAATTCAGACACTCGATAGCACCAGTCCCACGTATGCAAAGCTCGACCCGAGACAACATCACGGGTCCGCGTATGGCATGTTCGCCGCGACGCGGGGATTTCTCCGTGCTCCAGGCGAGTGGAATTTCGAGCGGGTTACCGTTCGCGGGTCACGGATTATGGTCGAGTTGAATGGGACCATCGTCCTTGATGCCGATCTGTCAGACGTCACGGATTATCTGGATGACCAGCCGCATCCAGGCAAAGATCGGCGGCAAGGTCACTTTGGATTCGCCGGGCATGGAGATGCGGTTCGCTATCGGAACATTCAAGCCAAATCGCTCTAGTGAGTAAATCGTTGTCGATAACTGGCTCTCGTTAGCCCGCTCCTTCCCCGTGTGATCGAGCAACGGGCCAGGTGACGCAGGGTTGCTTGGCCGCCGAAGATCTCCGACTGGACATCGACCGCTCTGCGGCGCTGCGTGTGCTTAGTGAAGACGGATGGGTCCAACTCACAGGGGGAAGATGACACCCAGTTCCGAGATGACTTCCCCTTCCACATGGTCGGTAATGGTGTCATCCCGCAGGTTGGCGAAGAACCAATCGGTCGCGTCGTCGCCTTGCAGCGTATCGCTCGCTTCGTCGTCAATGACCGTGCCGTCTGGTTCGAGCACGTAATTCTCACCATCGATGAGTATCCCATCCGTGAGAATGCCAACCCGGAACCCGTAGCTGCTGGGGATGTTCCAGAAGCCGTTGATCAGCGCCAACGATTCGGGACTGTCGTCGTAGCTGGTCTGGCTGCCGATGACGATGTCGTCGCCGTTGCCGCCGGCTAATTGATCGGCTCCCGTGCCGCCTATTAAGAGGTCGTTGTCGTCACCTCCCTCCAGCGTATCGTTACCGGAATCGCCGACAACAATGTCGGCGCCCCCGTCGCCGTACAAGAAATCACTCCCGTCGCCGCCGTGAATGGCGTCGCGGCCGGCGTCACCGTGGACCGTGTCGTTGCCCGCGGCGGCATCAAGCTGGTCATCACCTTCGCCACCGCCGATATCGTCGTCGTCATCACCGCCGAAGATTTGGTCATTGCCGGCGTCTCCCCGCAGGTAGTCGGGGCCGTCCGAGCCGTGGATTTCGTCGTCCCCGTCGCCGCCGGCAATCTCGTCCGCTCCGCCATTGCCCTCGATCAGGTCGTGTCCGGCATCGCCGTTGATGACATCGGTGAAGGCTCCACCATGGATTTCATCATTTCCGTCGCCGCCGTGGGCGAAGTTGACTTCGTCGATGTTATCCGATTCCATCGTGATGTAGTCGTGGCCCGCATCACCACGGAGTGTGTCACCGCCCACACCTCCCTGAATCGTGTCGTCCCCTTCTCCCCCAGAGATGGTGTCATCACCGCCGTCGCCTAGCAGCTCGTCTGCACCATCATCCCCCTGGATGAGGTCGTCATCCTCGCCGCCTTCAATGTAATCGTCATCGTCGCCACCATAGAGCTCGTCGTTTCCTTCGTGCCCGTAGATGGTATCCTCTCCGGCGTCGCCGTGAATGATGTCGTTGCCAAACTCACCGTAGAGGACATCATCACCTTCACCGCCGGTGATCGTGTCGTTGGCGGAGCCTCCCTCCGGACCGCCCGGCGGCATTTTGTCATTCTCGGTATCGCCCAGGATCACATCGTCGCCGAGATTGCCGTTCAGTGTGTCGTCATCGAGGCCACCATAGATCCGGTCGTTGCCATCACCACCGTTGATCGTGTCGGCACCCGCGTCCCCGTAGATCTCGTCGTCACCGTTCTCTCCATCGATCATGTCGGCGCCATCGCCTCCCGAGAGGTAATCGACTTCGTCGCCGCCCCTGATGTGGTCGTTGCCGTCATCGCCAAAGACGGAATCTTCGCCGGTGCCGCCTTCGAGGACATCGTCGCCGTCACCGCCGGCAAGGTAATCGTCATCCTCGCCTCCCAGCACGACATCATTTCCGCCGCCTCCTTCGAGGTCGTCAGCTCCGCTGCCCCCTTCGATCTGATCATGCCCCTCACCGCCGTCGATCGAATCGTCATCGATGCCGCCGAGGATCACGTCATTGCCGTCTCCGCCATATATCTGATCTTCTCCGGCTTCTCCTTCGAGCGTGTCGGCCCCCGAGCCGCCGTCGATCAGGTCGTCACCTTCGCCACCAAATACCTCGTCGTCCTCTCCGTTTCCGAACAAGCGATCATTGCCCAGGCCACCCAGGATCACATCGTTTCCGCTGTTTCCGTAGATCCGGTCGTCGTCCGCTCCACCCATCAGCACATCGTTCTGCCCGCCGCCCGCCAGGAAGTCGTTGCCTTCTTCTCCGTCAATCTCGTCATCTCCGAAGCTGCCCAGCAGGACGTCGTCGCCCAGGCCGCCCAGGATCGTGTCGGCACCTCCCCCGCCGTGAATGGTGTCATCGCCGCTATTCCCTTGCAGTTCGTCATTGCCTTCGCCGCCCTCGATGTAATCGGCACCGTCACCGCCCACGACCATATCGTCGCCTGCGTCTCCGCTCAGGCTGTCGTCGCCCTGCCCCCCTTCCAGGATGTCATTGCCATTGCCGCCGCTCAGTCGGTCATCGCCCAAATTTCCTTGGAGCAGGTCTTGGCCGTCGCTGCCGGTGAGTTGGTCCGCGCCGTCTCCCCCGGAGAGGACGTCGTCGCCAGTACCGCCATTGAGCGTGTCGTTCTGCTGGTCCCCACTCAGTTCATCATCGCCAGCGCTCCCGGCGAGCATGTCGTTTCCCGTGCCCCCGTAGAGCTCATCATCGCCGTCGCCACCGGTCAACGAGTCATTACCGGCGTCTCCCTGCAGCAAATCGACCCCGGGCCCTCCCAGCAACTGATCGTTCCCGTCGCCGCCGCGGACAATATCATCACCGGCGTCGCCAAGGACCAGATCGTCGCCCGCGAATCCTTCCAGGTGGTCATTTCCGTCGCCGCCGAACATGCGATCGTTACCCGGCGCCATTCCCAGTTCGTCGTCGCCGCTGAGCACGTCATTGCCGAGATTTCCCTGCAGCGTGTCGGCGCCATCGCCTCCCCGCAGGTCGTCATCTCCGTCCAGTCCCGATAGCGTATCGTTACCGGCGTTCCCTTCGATCCGATCGTTGCCTTCATAACCGAAGATCGTATCATTACCGTCTCCGCCGAAAATCACGTCATTGCCATGACCGCCGAGTACCCGGTCGTCGCCAGCACCTGCGTCGACCTCGGCGCTGCGATCGACAACGTTTCTGAAGTTGATCGTGTCGTTCCCGTCTCCACCATCGATGACAATGGTGACCACGTCATTTAAGGCGAACGTCTGGGGGCTGGCGAGAAAATCGGCGTTTACGGAGATTTGCCCATCATTCGTCTGTTGGACGACAATCTGGTTGTCGTTCGCATCGCCACAGATGGATAACTGGCCTTCGACGAGCTCCACGCTGCCGGGAGATATCGATAGCGCCAGCCGGGACTCGAGCGACTCCACGGATCCGATGCGGGAGCGGACGCGTCGGTTCGAAAAACCATGTTTGCCGGAGCGTTTACGAGTCGGTCGGAAAGCCATTGATATATTCTCCTCGGAATAGGGGGTCCCCGCATCATCGACGTGAGGCACGGGCCGCAGCTACTGAGGGCAAGAAAAGTTGCGTTGTGTGCTTCAAGCTGGACGGCAAGAATGCGCCAGCCCTGCGACTCGTAGTGATCGCAAGCCCGCGCGGCGGTATCGCGGAGGCTCTCCTAACCGATCATCGGTGGCGGCTGTGAGTGCGACCGGCAGAGTCGCCTTAAAGCCCCACGAACGGTATAGGTAGTAAAAAGGCATGCTGCTCATACAGACTGTAAGCCCCGTACCACGAGACGTACTGCGTAAGATAGACGACCAGCACATAGAAAAGAACTGCCGGAATCGACAACGTACGCGACGCGAGCCGGCTGAGGATATGCCGAGGTTGTATGCGCCGTTCCGCTCGCCCGGCGGCCCAACCGGATACAAGGCGAGCCGGAAGCATGGAGACGACAAATACGATGCTTGGCAACCAGGCAGCTTCCCTTGGGATCAATTCGGCCTTCAGCGCGTAAAGCGGCAAGGCCAACGCGAGCGTCGTCAATATCGCCAGGCCATAGGCGAATGGTGCCCGCCGAAACTGGGCTCGCACGTGTCGCAAGTCAAATCCGGCACGCCATCTTTCCATCCGCGCGAAGTGAATCTGCAGAAAAGGTAGATGGAGCAGCACCCAAGCAAGACCGCATCCACCCAGCAGTGATGTCAAGGCGGCCAGCCCCTCGGGCAGCCTCGATCCCGCCACCATGATGCTGATGGGAATGACCAGCCAAGCGAAAGCAATCAAAAACCCGCGCAGGCCCAACCATAAGTGATACCGGATGCGGAGGCTGCCTATCCAACGGAACCAGCGATCGCGTGCTTCCGCGAACAGACCACCACATCGCAGCCGACGGACAAAAGCCATGGGCGCCGGCCAAAGAAAATGACGGAGCCGGCCCCCACGGAAGTACGCCCAGGGCAGGTGCCAGCTGACAAGTAGCAGCAGGAGGCACAGCCAAAGTTGCAAGCGATCGGCCTGCACGGGGTTGCCGAGAAGCCGCGCTGAATACTGTAGGTCGGCGATCAGCCGCAAGGGAAGAAGGAGCAACCACGTTGCCAGAACGGCGCCGCCAAAGCGACCCCAATGGCGAACGTCCGCGAATCCCGCCCGCAGGCGACCCGTTTGCGCGACTCGAGCCGTCAGTCGCAACAGGTAACCGAGGCTGGCAAATTGCAGGATGGGTATCGTCGCCAACAGCGAGAGCCCGCAAATCATGCTGGCAGCTCCGAAGAGCCATTCCACCGTGCTGGCCACCAAATGCAGCAGCCAGCCAGCCCAGCCGGTCGTCCCGCCGCGGCGCTCGTCTCGGAGTGACGAAATCGTGGGCTCGATGTCGAGTACCGCCGCCGGCGAAACGAGTTCCGCCATTACGATTTCGTCGATGGCCATGCCAAGTAACCTCGTGCAGGTAGGCGTTCCGCACCCGCGGCACGCCAATCGTGCGTTCGCCGGTATTCTCTCGATCTGCCCACGGCCGGTCCATTCCGTTGTTCGCCTGCGGAACCGCCATCTTGCGATCGAGCTTAAAAAAATTCACGCGATGGTCAATAATGTCACCCCCAAGACGAACGGCCTTAAGCGAGCGGCTGACGATGACCGTCGAGTGACCCCTATGTGGCTAAAAAATCTCACCTTTCTCGGCGTCTGCGGACTTGGCTGGCTTGGCCTTGTCGCCAGCGTTACACCCGATCCGCCGCCGGCACCATTGGAATCCCAACCGACGGCAGTCGAAAAGTGGGACTCGTCGCTGCAGGCGGTAGTGGACAAGGTCGATCAGGAATTCGTCGAGCAATGGGAACAGCAGGGGCTGCTGCCGGCCGCTCCAGCCAGCGATGGTACGGTCATGCGGCGTTTGTCACTCGGTTTGGCCGGCACGATTCCGTCGCTGGAGGATCTGCGTTTGGCGGAGACGGTTCCTGAAGAACAGCGCCTGGCATGGTGGACGCGAAGTCTCTTGGAAGATCGGCGTCATGCGGACTATATTGCCGAGCGGCTCGCCCGTGTTTATGTGGGCGTGGACGGGGGGCCGTTTTTGATTTATCGGCGACGTCGTTTTGTCTCCTGGCTGAGCGATCAGCTGGCGGCAAATGTACCCTACGACCAACTGGTTCGGGAACTGATCACGGCAGACGGACTGTGGACCGATTCGCCCGCCGTCAATTTCCTGACCGTCAATTCGGATGCCGAACAAGGCAACCGGCCGGACCCGATTCGGCTGAGCGAGTCGCACGACTCGTGCCTTCCTGGCAGTCCGGCTCGACTGCGTGCAGTGCCACGACGACAACCTGGGCGGAGAGTGGCTGCAAGCGGACTTTCACCAGTTGGCGGCGTATTACAGCGAGCCGACTCCTTCTCTGACGGGCATCCGCGACAAACCCCGCGAGTATCAGACTCAGTACCTGCATGAGGATCACAGAGAGGTGGTTTCTCCGGCGGTGCCGTTTGCCGCGGCTGAGTCACCCGGGGGTGCAACTCGCCGTGCGCAACTCGCCGCCTGGGTCACGACGTCCGGCAACGAGGCGTTCTCCCGCGCGATGGTCAACCGCGTCTGGGCGCTGGCGTTCGGTCGACCGCTCGTCGAGCCGGTCGACGCCATCCCCTTGAACGGTCCGTATCCACCGGGACTCGAGACGCTCGCGGAGGACTTCACCGCACACCATTTTAATCTGCACCGACTTTGGCGAGCCATCACGGCGACGCGGCCGTTTCGCTTGGACAGCCGTGCCGACCATCCGTTGACCGCCGCCCACGAGGCAGCCTGGGCCGCGTTCCCTGTCACCCGCTTGCGCCCCGAGCAGGTGGCTGGTGCGATCGTGCAGTCATCCAAGCTCAAGACGATTGACGCCCAATCCCACATTTTGCTCCGCTTGGGGCGAGCCACTCAGATCAACGATTTTGTCCGACGCTACGGCGATGTGGGGCAGGACGAATTCGAACGCGAAGGAGAAACCATTCCCCAGCGGCTGGTGATGCTCAACGGAACGCTGGTCAAGGAAGTGACCAAGGATGAGTTGGTGGCGAATGCTGCCACGCGGATCGCCCGGCTTAGCCGCAATGACGAAGATGCGATTCGATCCGCCTATCTGGCGGTGCTGACTCGTGATCCCACGGCCGAAGAACGGGTACATTTTCTCAAGCGATTAACGGAGACCGAAGCGGGAAGTCCTCAGTTCTTTGAAGACCTGTATTGGACCTTGCTGAATTCGTCGGAATTTTCCTGGAACCATTGACACGACTTGTCGCGGCTTTTCGGACGCAATCGCCGTTGACCCAGACACTGACGCGTTCGACTTTTCAAGGGGAACACCCATGTCATCTCCACCCTGGTCGTGCGGTTCCGGCGCTCACCTGACGCGTCGTTCGGTGCTCAAGGCGGCCGGTTGGAGTGGCCTGGCCTGGCTGACCCCCGTCGCCGAAATACTGGGCAACGAGTCGCCCCAATCGCGGCAGGGACGGCCTGCCAAGTCCATCATTCTGTTGTGGCTTTCGGGCGGGCCGAGCCAGCTCGAGACCTTTGACCCCCATGCCGGTTTGCCGATTGCTGGTGAAACGACCGCCATCCGTACGCGGGCCAAACAGGTACAGCTCGCCGCGACGTTGCCCTTGTTAGCCGAACAGATGGCCGATGTGTCGATCATTCGCAATGTCGTCACCCGAGAGGGGGACCATGAGCGGGCGGCCTACAACGTCAAAACCGGCTACCGCCCAGACCCCACGCTCAGACACCCGTCGCTGGGGGCCGTCGTTTGCCACCAGTTGGAACAGGGGACGACGGAAATTCCCCGCCATATTTCGATCTTGCCGGATCCATGGTACGGCCGCGGTGGCTTTCTCGGGCAGCGGTACGATGCGTTTCGCGCATTTTCTACCCATGGCGAATTGCCCGACATGCAACCCCGCGTGTCCGATGATCGCTTCCAACAAAGGCTGCAAGATCTGGGTGTTGTGGAAGGTGTGTTTCGTCAGGGACGCGTCGCCGGGCTGGAAGAGTCCAAGACGCTGCATGACGCGACGGTCAAGAGCGCTGTCACGATGATGACGTCCGAACAGCGGCATGCCTTTTCCATTGATGAGGAACCACTCGCCCTGCGGAACAGCCTGGGAGATACGGAATTCGGTCGCGCTTGCTTGTCGGCGCTCCGTCTGATTGAGGTGGGAGTCCGCTGTGTGGAAGTCACATTGTCCGGTTGGGATAGCCATATCAACAATCATGAAATCCAAACGCGACTTGCCGGCATCCTCGACCCCGCGTTCGCCGGGCTGCTGCGGGAGTTGAAGGCTCGCGATCGGCTGCGCGATACGATCGTGGTCTGTGCTGGGGAATTTGGCCGCACGCCGGCCATCAACCCGGCGGGAGGCAGGGACCATTGGCCTCATGGGTTCAGCATTGCCGTCGCAGGTGGGGGTCTGCGGGGCGGGCAAGCCGTCGGTGAAACCGATCCTGAGGGCGCAAAGATCGCAGCTGAAGATGGTTCCCGCATCGGCGACGTGCATGCGACGTTGCTGACGGCGCTGGGGATCGATCCACATCTTGAACTCGAGACCCCCGTCGGCCGACCGATGAAGCTGAGTGACGGCCGGCCGCTGCCGCAACTGCTGGGCTGACCCTTTGGAGTGCGGCGAAGGATCACCGCACTCCAGAAGGGGGAAAGCGGCCCGCTAGTCGATCCAGATGTAGCTTGGTGTGATCAAGCTGAGCGACTCGTGCTGCAACATCTCCAGCTGCACCAAAGTCTGTTGCAGCACCGCCGCCCGCTGCGGCTGCAGGCCGTCGAGCAGTGGCAATGCCGCCTTCCAGATCGAATCCGTGCGCCGCAACTGGGACATTCCCATCCCCAGTCGTCCGTCGTCCGGGTCCTTGCCAGCCAGATCGCTGAACAGCATTTCGACCATGTTCTTTGGCCGTGGCAGGACGCGGATTTCATAGTCCGTGAGCTCGGCCTTGGCCGCCGCAAACTGAATGGCGTCATCCAGGGTGCCCAACTTGTCCACCAGGCCCGACTCGAGGGCCTGCTGCCCCGTAAAGACGCGGCCCCCCGCTAACTCGTCGATCGGTTTCTTCAACCGATCCCCTCGAGCGTTGATGACATGTCCCTTGAAATCTCCGTACACCTCATTCATCCAGTTTTGCAGGATGTCACGCTGGGCACTGGTGAACGTCTCGGCGGCGGACATCATGCCGGCGTTCTTGCCGCGGGCGATTGGCTGCCAGTGGATCCCCAGATTGTCCCACATCTCGTGCGTTGCCAATTTGCCAGCCACCACGCCGATCGAGGCAGTAATCGTGGCTGCGTCCGCAAAGATGGTGTCCGTTCCGCAAGCGACATAATAGCCGCCGCTGCCAGCCACGTCTCCCATCGACACCACGAATGGCTTCCTGGCAGCCACCCGCTTGGTTGCCGCCAGGATGATCTCACTGGCGACGGCGGAACCGCCGGGCGAATTTACCCGCAGCACGACGGCCTTGACATGATCATCCTCGGCCGCCTTATCCAGCGCGATGCGAATGGGATCACTATAGGCAGTGCCGCTCGAGCCAAATGGACTTGGCTGCGGGCTGCCCGGTACGATGGCTCCCTCAACATAAATGACCGCCACGGAGTCTTTCTTCGAGCGGGAATCGCTCTCTCCGGAGAGGGCCTCGGACCACAATTTGAGTGCCCAGAACGGATTGGAAAAGTCGACACCTCCCTTATTTTTCTTGCCATATTTCTTGGACAGCTTCACGTCCGTACCGTGTGCGGCATGGATCTGTTTGATCATGTCGGCG
Organism: uncultured Planctomycetaceae bacterium; assembly: GCA_963700865.1. Taxonomy (GTDB): domain Bacteria; phylum Planctomycetota; class Planctomycetia; order Pirellulales; family Pirellulaceae; genus CAVOGJ01. Next base: position 15,016 of record CAVOZC010000011.1, read on the forward strand.
CGGAATTCGCAAGCGTCGATGACGCCCAGCTCGACCGCCTTTTCAGCAGAGTAGAGTCCATGATTCACCAGATCCAGCACCGCTTGCTTCGGCATGTCACGGCCCGTGGCGATCATCTCGACATAGGTATTGTACATGCTGTCGAACAGCCACTGCATCATCTCGTCCGCTTCAGGACTCGGCTTCTTGCGCATGAAAGTCTCGGCGGCACTCTTGTACGCGCCGCAAGTCAGGAAGTCGGGCGTGACGTCGATCTTGTTCAGCAGGCCGCGCAAATAGATTTGTTCTCCATACATGCCATTGATGAACAGGTCGCCGACCGGAGCCACACTGATGCGGGACGCGGCGGCGAGCAAGGCCAGATGCCGAAACGAAAGACTATCGGCGAAGGCATAGACAGGTTTGCCCGCGGCGCGGATGTCGGACAGCGCCTGATGCAGCTCTTCCAACTGAGCGCCGCCGATCATGGCACCCGTTCCCAACTCGATAATCACCGCCGGAACTCGCTCGTCCTGCTGGGCCTTTTTCATTCGAGCCACGATGTCCTTGAGCGACTCCGCACCCTGTTGAAGAAGGAACGGATCGTCGGCAGCCGGCGCTTCAAGGACGGCGGTATTAAACACGAAAATCGGTATGGTGGACGTGGCCACCTTCTTGCCGTCCTTCTCGTCGGTTGCCTGCTGCTTCACCTTCTCTCGGGTGCTGGAATCTTGCGAGACGGCCGGGCTCACCCCCAACAGGATGCTCAGAACCAGCCAACAACCCACATTCATCGAACTGCGTGACATGATCAGTCTCTCCCCCGGATGTTCGAAAAGCAGACACCACGGCAGGCATTATTCGCGTTCTCGCTGGCGGTGGCTACCGGATATCCGGATGGGAAACCGAAAAAGGAGCAGCCACGGCGTGTGCGGTTGAGCACACAAGGTTTGCTTGATTAGCGGCGGCGGCCGTGCAGTTTTTCGATCGTTTCACTTCGCCGGAAGTACCACCGCATCGCGGCCGATCGGCCAGGCGCTGACATCGCGTCGCGGACGCGGCGGGCGGCCACGCTCAGAAATCCCGGAAACACGGTCTGGTGGTAGAGCGAATCCCGAGGCAACTGGCACATCAGCCGCTGGTGGGCAACGGCCAGATTGTGATACGGCAATGTCGGAAATAGATGGTGCAACGCGTGATAACGAAGGCTCAGCGGAAAGAACAGCTCGGTCAGCAGGGGAACCCCCTCAATGTTCACGGAATCCCCCAGCTGCTCGATATGACTGATCGGCCGGCCGTCACTCGCGTAATGGTGCGCCACCAGATTGCGGACATAATTCAAACCGAGTGTCATGATCCCCAAGGCATACAGCAGAAAAATCTGATACCAAGGCACGAATCCCATCCACGTGGCATAAACAACCGCCCAGGCGCGGAGGCAACAGGCCCATTCCAGCGCGGCGACGGCGGCGAGCGGTGCAGCGGGCGAAATGCGCCTGCGGTATCGCAGGTTGATCACGAACGAGGATGCATGTTCCAGCACCCAGCGGCGTAGCTGGGGGTGCAGGAAAGAGATTGGCGTCACGATCAAAAAACGAACAAAAACCGCGGCGGGCAGTAGCACCGCCTGCAGGTAAAATCGCACCAGCTCGTGCCACGTGCCGCTGCCGAGCGGCAGATATTCCCCGTCTTGCCCAGTTCCATAGTGGTTGGCAGAGTGATGATCGCTGTGATTCTCATAGAAAAAAGAGGGCATCAGCATGGGAATGCCTGCCACGAGATTCCAGGCGATGCGAAAATTCCGCATGGTGTTGCCACTCATATGCACAATCTCGTGAATAAACGAGCCCGTGCGAAACAGCGCAAACCCGGCGATCAGAAAACAAATCAGCTGGCGGACCGAGAAGAGCGGCGACTTGAAGTACAAGATGGCAAAGATATAGCCAATGCAGACCGACAGGATGAAATCGGTCCAATAGACAATCGGTTTGTGGTCAAATAGATCGCTGACAATCTGACGTGCCTTCTTGACGGAGAAGGATTCCGCAGCATTTGGCATCAGCATCGCAGAGGATTCCGCGTCAAGTCATAGAGATGACCACCGACCTGCCCTGCAAGTGCGGTTGGCCAGCAACGGTTCGCCTTTACTCCATAGTCATTACGACCCCAGTCCCCGTCAACGACTTGACCAGCGAATTGGCTTGTCCGATGATTCCGGATACAGGGATTGGTCGGCCAACCTGCGACTCGTGGATCTCCATCAGGCCGCTCCCCGAATTTTCGAAAGGCCATTGAGATGACAAGGACGGCGACCAATTTCTTCGTCGATGTGTTGGCCTTTTGCGCCTTCGTGCTACTGACCACCACTGGCCTTATCGAGCGCTACTTGCTGCCTCCCGGTACGGGGCGGTTTCAATCGTTGTGGGGTCTGGATCGCCATCAATGGGGGAATGTCCACTATTGGGTGGCTCTCGTGCTGATGGCGGCCCTGGCCCTGCACATTCTCCTGCATTGGAAATGGATCGTCTGCGTGGTGCGGGGACGTCAGCGGGACGACTCGGGCGGGCGCATCGCGCTGGGCTTCGTGGGACTGGTGGGGCTCGCGGGACTCGCCGTCGCGCCATTCATGGCGACGGTCGAACAGACCGGCTCGCCCGGCCGTCGGCAAAAGGCGAATGCGACCGAACACCGGGACGGGCTTCAGGACGCGGCGACGATCTCCAGCAACATTGACGGCTCGATGACGCTCGAGGAGATTGAACGGACGACGGGGGTCGCGGCCCGTACCATCATCGAGGAGCTCGGGTTGCCCGCGAGTGTGCCGCGCGACCAAAAACTGGGGCGACTGCGGCGGGAATATTCCTTCGAGATGGAATCCGTGCGTCAGGTCGTCGCCGAGCATGCGTCCCAGCCGTAGCGGCCGCAGCCTGGACAATACGAAAATCGAAGCCATTTTTCGGCACCGTCGCCACCGATGAAACATATGCCAACGGCGGGAAACAGATAGGACCTGGAAGTGGATCTGGAACAGCTCATCAGCGCGACGCGGATTGTCGAATTGTCCGCCACGACCCGTGCCGACGCGATTCGCGAACTCGTCGACGCGGTCGATTGGGCCAGGGAAGGCATTTTGCCGGGCGAAGTGGTGCGGGCGGTGGAGGAACGTGAGGCCACCGCGCATACGATCGTCGATAGGGGGCTCGCGTTGCCCCACGCGCTGATCGACTGGCCAGGCGACTTTCGCGCCGTGCTCGGTCGCAGCCTGGCCGGCGTGGATTACCTTGCGACGGGCGAGCCGCTGCACTTGATTGTGTTGCTCGTGGTGGGAAAGGGCGGCGTCCGGCTGCACCTGGATGTACTCGCCGCCGTCGCGAGAGTCATGGAAGACGGTGACTTTCGGCGGGAGCTTGTCCAGGCCACCAGCGTTGCCGCAATCAAACAGCTACTTGTCGATCGAGCCAGCCAGCAGCGGTTGCCTCAGCCGCAGGTCACCGAAATGCCACAACGGAGTGTCGCCATTGTTCAACACGCCGTTGGATTGGCCGAGTCCTTGTCGGCACAAGCGATCCTGATTGCCTTGGATGATGGACAAAGCGTGCCGTGGACGCCCATGAAATCCTGGTCCGGGCGACTGCTGATGATTACCACAAAGCAAAACGAAGCGCTGGTGGCGAAGCGTCCCGATACGCACCTGTTTGATATCCCCAACGCCAGTCTCTCACGCATGGATCGGGCCAACTTGGGGCTGCTGTTGGCGGCGGCTCATGGATTGGTGGATCACGAGAAAGAGGTGGTCTGCATTACCGGGCCCCGTGGACAGGCGCTGGACAGCATTTCCGTGACCCGGCCGGCCATCCATCTCAGCGCAGTATTTCCGGATCGCGGACAGCATACGACCACCGGAATTCCCCCCGCGGTGATCTTGCGCGTCTTGTCCTTGGCAATCGAACTCGGTTCGGAGGGCCGGGAAGCCCATCCGGTCGGCGCCATGTTTGTCATCGGCGATGCCCGGCAGGTCATGCCATACACGCAGCAACTGGTGCTCAACCCCTTCTATGGGTTCGCGCGTCGATTACGCAACGTGTTGGACCCCAGTTTGACGGAAACCGTCAAAGAATTCGCACTGCTCGACGGCGCATTCATTGTCGAGACGGACGGTGTGATCAAAAGTGCTGGTACCTACCTGATTCCCCAGGCACATGTGGCCGACCTGCCGGGAGGATTGGGAGCCCGGCATCAGGCCGCGGCGGCGATTACGGTTGATACCGGAGCGATCGCCATTACTGTCAGCCAGTCCACCGGTACGGTGACCCTGTTCCAGGGCGGCTGTGTCGTCCTGGCTCTAGAACGAGCGACCTTGACGCGTTGGTAGGCCTCGTCGATGGATCGTCTCGCATGCCATGGAACTGTTCGACGCAATTGCCTAAAAAGGGCAAAAGCCGCCTTTGATCAACCCCAAGGGACTGACTCTCGTGGACTTAAGCAAACTGCGCCGGGAGTATGGTGATGCCCTGCCCCCCTTTGATCATCCGCTTGATGACCCGCTCAAGCAATTTGAGGCCTGGTTTCAGCAGGCGTGCCAAGCCGCCTTGCCGGAACCCAACGCGATGGTCCTGGCCACGATCGGTGAAAAGGGGCCGACGCAGCGTACGGTGCTGCTCAAATATTACGATCAACATGGATTCGTGTTCTTCACGAACTACGGTAGTCGTAAAGCCAGGCACATCGAACAAGATGCGCATGTGGCTCTGTTGTTTCCGTGGTATCCGTTGCAGCGGCAAGTCGAAATCAATGGCCGAGCCGAAAAGACCACCACCTTGGAATCGTTGAAATATTTTGCAGCGCGGCCCCGAGGTGCCCAATTGGGTGCCTGGGCGTCGCCGCAGAGTTCCGTCGTGAAATCACCGGCATTCTTCGAAGCCAAGCTGGCGGAACTGCGCCATAAGTTCGCCGACGGAGAAATTCCCTGGCCGACCTTCTGGGGCGGCTATCGCGTCGTTCCCTATCGATTCGAATTCTGGCAGGGGCGAGAAAATCGGCTCCACGACCGCCAGCAGTACGTTTGGCAGGACGGCCAATGGCAAATCGAGCGGTTGGCGCCATGATGGAGTAACGCGACCGGTCAATGGCTGGGTGGGTGGCTGCATCCCTTCTCATCAGAATCTGGGGTTGTCAATTATGGCTCGCGGCTGAGAAAGTCGACGAACTGCTCGGGGCCTCTGACACGCGTTCTTCTCATCGCGCGACGATGCCCCGAGTGGCGACCGTAGCTGAAAACCACGAAGCACACGAAGGCCACGAAGGACTCTGTTTAGCGAGGACTCCATCGACCACGGTCAAGGGGCGGGCCGTTCCAGTCGCTGGCGTATGACGCTTAGAAACTCGACCGCGCCGTTGGTCGGTCACTTCGTGCCCTTCGTGTTCTTCGTGGTTCGCCCGCCTGGTCAACCAGCTTGCCAGTAACGGTGTGGCGAAAGTAGTGACCGTTGTTACCCGCCTGTGAAGAACACTTAGGCGAGAGCACCATAACCTTGTCGCCAGAGGGACATCGCGATATACTCGTGGTGCCATGGCCTCGGCGATGTAACCGTGAACCACCCAGTGGGACCAGGTACCGCCAACCACGCAGGACCACGCGTCCGGCCACCTAACCACCGGATGAACGCGAGCCGGAATTGCCGGGCTGACTCGCTTCGCTCGGATCATCGGTGGCCGGCCGCGTTATCCTGAACGGTTCTGTCTAAAAAGTGCGCGGTGGTTGCATGGATGGGCGTGTTTTCAATTGATGGATCGTTGGTTGCACGTTGCGGCGGCAATGAACCACTCGCGCGTGAGTGCGTGAGTGTGTCGCCGATGGTCCGCTTCGGAGATGCGGCATTGCTTCGAATCGGAATGCACGGCGAATTTCGTAGTCCAATTCTTCGTTCTATCGGTCTATTCCTTCGGCAAAGATGAATCGCCGCAGCATTTGCGCGGTCTGAGTCTCTCACGGAGGCGCGGAGCACACGGAGGGAGTTGTCGATTTTCTCCGTGAGCCCCGTGACTCCGTGAGATCAAATGCAGACGTGTTGGCCGCAAACACTTGGTGCACGGCAACCCGAGTCGGTATGATGACTAGGTGAAGCGAGCCCCGAGGTCATCGTGTTTGCCGCTTCAAAACAGACAGAACAACGAAATGCACGGGAGCAACGGGTCGCGCGTTTCGGTACTTGTTGACGCCAACTCCGTTGCCCCGTGATATCAAACGTTAGGTGGCTGCATCCCTTCTCATCAGAATCTGGGATGTCAATTATCGCTCGCGGCTGAGAAAGTCGACGAATTGCTCGGGGCCTCTGACACGCGTTCTTCTCATCGCGCGACGATGCCCCGAGTGGCGACCGTAGCTGAAAACCACGAAGCACACGAAGGCCACGAAGGACTCTGTTTAGCGAGGACTCCATCGACCACGGTCAAGGGGCGGGCCGTTCCAGTCGCTGGCGTATGACGCTTAGAAACTCGACCGCGCCGTTGGTCGGTCACTTCGTGCCCTTCGTGTTCTTCGTGGTTCGCCCGCCTGGTCAACCAGCTTGCCAGTAACGGTGTGGCGAAAGTAGTGACCGTTGTTACCCGCCTGCTAAGAACACTTAGGCGAGAGCACCATAACCTTGTCGCCAGAGGGACATCGCGATATACTCGTGGTGCCATGGCCTCGGCGATGTAACCGTGAATCACCCAATGGGACCAGGTACCGCCAACCACGCACGACCACGCGTCCGGCCACCTAACCACCGGATGAACGCGAGCCGGAATTGCCGGGCTGACTCGCTTCGCTCGGATCATCGGTGGCCGGCCGCGTTATCCTGAACGGTGGGGCTTCGACCACCGCGGCACGGCGGGGACATGCGATGCTGGTCGGTATGGCGGAAGGGAGGCCAGGTGGCGCGAACCTGCCCCAACGGGCAATCGACTGGGTCGGATCCACCAGAGAAGTGGACTGTTGTAAAATCCTGCTCAGGTTAAAATAAATGAGTCGCAGCGAGTGCTACTGCGGGTGTAGCTCAATGGTAGAGCATCGGCTTCCCAAGCCGACTACGAGGGTTCGATTCCCTTCACCCGCTTTGCTTTTTCTCGGGTTCTCCACACTTCTAAAAAGACCCGATCGCCTCCGTTGATCGTCATTGACCCCTTCCGCGCCTCAAACGCATTCGTTCGAGAGCATCGGCTGCGGGGCGCGCGTGAGTAGTTTTCCAGGCCAAAGAACGGGGCACTTCGGGAACTTGTTGGTGACAAAGCGAATTGCGCCAGCCGTACAAGGGCCCCAGGAAAACCATGGTCACATGCAGGCTTCGACCATACTCACACTCTCCGCCCGATTTTCCGTGGCATCTCCCCGCCGGCTAGCCCTGGCCGCGGAGAAACGCACTGCCCAGGAAGTCGAGACCATTGAAAAGGCGATTGGGGAGTGAGATGCGAAGCCCAAGAGGGTCGCCCGCGACGACGAAAAACGTGGCGCGGAAATCGACGAAAAAATAGGAACGGGCCGTCGCCGCTCGGCGTCACCCGTCCACCGATCATCCGGCGGAGTCCGTGTGCCGAAACGCGGCGGGGTCAAATAACCTGGTTTGACATTTGCATGCCAGCCCAGAATACGGCAGTTTCTGCGGGGTATTGGGCCGTCGGAAAGCAGGAAAGGGAGTCCGGCAGACGAGCTCTTTCGTTTGGCAAGCCTTTTCAATCTTCAAAAAGGTGCCGTCGATTGGGCCCGGCGGCGCCTCGATGCATGTTTCCAGCCGGCTATTCACCAACCACTCACTCCCACGGCAATCTGGGAAGTTGAATAGCGAGATGGCAATCTAGATCCGGCATGACTTAACTTGCGTGTTGCAAATAGATTACGGTGAACGGGACCTAAAAACGAAGGTATTCCGTGACGCGGCGCGGTAGTGATACAGTTTGGATTGAGCATCAGTTGTCGGCGGCAGGCACGGCGTCGCGACGCATCGGTATCGCCCATTCGGCAGACCAGCAATTTTTTCTTCACCTGAGTCGGCGGAGGTGCATTAGGCAACGCGCCATGAGCCATATTCGGAACCCGTATATCACTCACGCCAGGAGATTGATTTGAAACAACGTGCTTATAAGATTGGGGTGACGGCGATTCAGCCCTTGGCTAACACTTCTGTTCAGCCCTGGTTTCTGCCATTCTCGATGCCGGGGGCAGTGTGAATCCTGCCAGGCACACCTCAGGGCGGGGGCGTGGTGAAGTAGTACACGCCAAAAGGGCTTTCAACATTTATGCCTGACGAGTCACTACTGCGATCCACGATAGTCAAGCTGGCGATTCCGGTAATCACCATTATTGCTCTGCTGTTGATCACGAAACGACGCGGTATTTCTGGAAAGAGAATTTGGGCTTGCGCCGCCGAAGCCTGGCGTATTTGTTTTGTGGATCATCGTTTGGATTGAATGGATCGCGGTCACGGAATTCCTGATTAGGACCTTGGATCTGGACCAAGCCCAACCGTGGCCATCGTATCCAATCGTGATCGTCATCTTGCGGGTACTGGCGATCGGAATTGCCGGCCCGATGGCGGAAGAGCTGGTCATGCGGGGTTGCGTACTGCACCTGTTGCAGCGGACCCTTCTTGGCATTTACGGGGCGATTGCGGTCATTTCGCTCGGCTGGGCAGCATTACATTATTCCTACGGAATCGGTACGATGCTGCTAATTGTCGTGGACGGCGTTTTGTTTGGAACAGCGAGAGTCCACAGCAAGTCGCTATGGACGCCCATCGCAATGCACTCACTTGGAAACATGATATCTATTGGGCAATCGTTGATTGGGTGAGCCAACGTCGGGAAGCCATGGCGACAACTGACGAACCAGGCGGTCAACCGCAGCCGCCGATGACGCGGGTTGCGAAGTCATGGTGTTTCGGCGGCAGCCCGGTTTCCGCCGTCGTTGGGCAAACCAGCGTGTGTGTGTGAAGGGCTGATTCATGGCAATCACTCGGAGGGTCTCACTTGCCACAGATCCCGATAAGGCGCGCCGCACACGCTGATTAATCACCTTCACCTGAGAAACCTTGCGGCGAAGCTAGTCTCGCTATCAGGGGTCTTCGTACGATTCGGCACGTGGGACCACGAGATGGATCATTTTGGGTTCACCTACGTCATGCGTGACGATGAAATTGGTTGGAAAATCGTCATTGCAGTGGCTCACGACTCAACTCAAACCAAGGAATGAACGCCGCCAAACACCCGATTGCAGCGGATGGCGGTACACGCTGCCGCTAATGCCAAGGTCGTTGGGACAGCAGAAGTAAATTGATGAACGTCCTCCAACCTGTGAACGTGGTTTTCTTCATCGGGCTTGTCGTCTACTTCTCGATTCGGCACCACTTCATCCAGCGAACGAAATCCGAGAAAATGATTATTCGACAGGTTGACGCTGTCGAAAAAATATTACTCGCCGTAATGTCGGTCACCGTCCTTCTACTGCCGTTTCTCTACCTCTTCACGCCGCTTCTATCATTTGCCGACTATGAACTGGATTGGTTCGTCCGCTTGGTTGGCACAGCAGTCATGATCTTTGCGCTTTGGCTCTTTTGGCGATCGCACGTTGATCTCGGCCAAAACTGGTCTGTCAGCCTCGAATTACGGGAAGGCCATCAATTAATCTCACACGGCGTCTATGGCCGAGTACGTCATCCGATGTACGCGTCCATATGGCTGTGGGGACTCGCTCAGGGAATGATGCTTGAGAATTGGCTGGCAGGCTGGTCAGTTCTGCTGGCATTCGCAACAATGTATTTCATTCGGGTTCCTCGCGAAGAGCTCCTAATGTGCGAAAGGTTTGGAGACCACTACCACGATTACGCCCAACGGACAGGTCGTCTCGTTCCACGGTTCACAAGCGCTGCCGAACAAACGGATGAACGTGAGCCGGAGTAGGTCGGCTGGCTCGCTGCGCTCGGCAAAGTTAACTCCCGGCCGCGTTATCGCAGACGTTACTCCACAGGTCATCTGCCGCTTCCCGCACATCCTGCTGGGAAGGCTGGGTGTACCGCCAGATGTAGCGGTCGGAGACCTGGCCGGAAATTATCCGGGCGCAGCGTACTCCTTTTTTTCCGCTCAGCGGCGGAGCGACGTGTGCCGGAGCACGGGGGCTAAGGTCAATCTGGTTCTTCTCGGAGAGCTTGGAGTTTCGCATGGTCCGCTTGCTCTGGCTCCAGTCCCATCAACTCATACGTCTTGTGAATCAGCCGTAAACCCACCCTTTACTGAATGCCCATTCGTACCTGTTTCGCCGTCCCAAGCAGCGATGTTCGGATGCTAAAGGGGATGTTACAATGTATGGAACATCAGCTCTATGGTCGGCGGCGTTCTTGCTGGAGTCGACCGTGGCGGACCAAGCAACGGCGACGGGAGGCATCCAATGAATATCAAATTACCAGCTCAAGCGGCACAATTTGTGGAGGGCTTAGTGGAATCCGGAGAATATAAGTCCGCCGACGAAGCCGTTGCGGAAGGTATACGCTTGCTCATGAGCCAGCAACAACTGCGAGCCGAAATACAAGCGGGAATCGCCGAACTCGACGCCGGGCAGGGAATCGACGGAGAACAGGTCTTTGCTGAATTGCGGGAACGAGCCACAAAGCTGATGGAGTCAGCTGAGTAGCATGGCCCATCTGATCTTGCGCCGGCCGCAAGACGGGACTTGTCAGACATTCTTGACTACATCGCCCGAGACAAGCCAATGGCGGCGGCGAATTGGGTCGAAAACATCGAACAGAAGTGCCGGCTGATCGCTGCGACGCCGGACTTCGGCGAAAGACGACCTGAATATGGTGCCGATATCCGTAGCAGCGTGATCGGACGTTACGTGATATTCTTCCGGCCAATCAAGGCCGGCATTGAAGTAGTGCGTGTTATTCCCGGCGACCGCGACATTCGATCACTTTAGTGCGCGCCTCGATTTGTGAATATGCCGGAGGCTCATTCATAGATGGCGCGAGTCCCATCAACCCGTGAGACGGTGTGAAGTTTATGACTTCGCTCCAACATTCGACCGTTTTTCGAGACTGCCGTAACCCGCTTCGGTCGCCATGACTCAGCACTGAAATTAAATCCGCTAACTCGCGTCGGAGTGAAACATCGAGGGGACTCAGAATTGCCCGCGGTCGATGAAGCCGGTGCGAATTCGGATTGATTTCCGACTGCACCAGGACGGTTCGACATGCGTCTCGAACGGGTCTTGCCGGTCCGCAAAAGCTACTCCAGCGCCATCAGATGGACTACACTATCGCCTGCCGCGGATTGCGGTCGGTGGAAAAGACCTCTGCGAGTTGGAACGAAGACGATCCTGCAGCGGGCGATGCATCCTCAGTGAGCTTTGGTGTGCCTGCCAGGCCCGTGGTACTCAGAGATATCCGCTGGTCGACGAAAGCATTTCGCCCACGCGGCCACGGTGGTTGGGGTTGGAACAACAGAAAAGCGGAGACGAGGGCGACTGCCGGGCCATCCAATACCACTGGTCGATCGAGGCACGGAAAAATGCCGAAAATCACCACGCGCTAGACAAGAAATCGGCCACGTTTTCAAGAAACAGATGCGTCGGCATTGAGTCGTGTGGGGCGTCGCGGCAGCGGACAACATTGCTTGCGAGAGGTAGCGATGGAGAGGAAGATGGAACGGTGCCCGTCCACCCTCATGCCGCCCTTGTCGAGGCAATCTTTCGATTCGCAGTTTCATGAGCGATGCCGAACTATCTCCCGCGCAATGTGATGAACTGGCCCCCGATCTGGAGCGGACCTTCGCATCACTTTCCAGTATCGCGCTGTCTGGGGATCGGCATGCCCGCATCGAGATGATGGACACATGTCGCAATTATTTGTTGTTTATTGCCAACCAGGAGTTGGATGCACGAATTCATGCCAAGTGTGCACCGAGCGATGTCGTGCAAAATGTACTGGTAAAAGCGGTTGAGCACTTCGATGAGTTTCAGGGGGAGAACCAGCGTGCGCTGCTGAGTTGGCTGAGGCGTATTTTGGTCAACGAAATCGTCGACACGCGCCGGGCCTTCTTTGCGGCCGAGAAACGGGATGTCCGCCGAGAAATTTCTGGCGAACACGACCCGAATGGCGAGGCAGAACGTCTAGGAGTCATGGACCCTGACCACACACCTGCCACGCGCGCGGAGATGGCGGATGATGTGCGGCGATTGCAGGGAGCGCTGCGGCATTTGAGTCCCGATCACGAAGCGGTAATCCGACTGCGGAACTGGGAACGGCTTTCCTTTGCGGAAATCGGCCAGCGGTTGGGACGCAGCGAAGAAGCGGCCAAGAAGCTTTGGGCACGAGCGATCACGCGGTTGAAAGCAGTGCTTACGGACCAGGAATGAAGCGGCATGTCACCTAGCGAACGAAACCCACTGCCGGACGAGCCTTGGATCGACCAACTCGTTAATGTGGATGAGCAATTGCGAGCGCTGGAGGAGACCCATCAGGACGAATCGACTGCCGTCGACGATGGCTCCCTGGACCGGCAGGCTGCCGATTGCCTTAGATTGCTTTCGCGAGTTCGGAAAGAAACGTCGCACTGGCCCGGTCCCTCGGAGAGTTGGCAGTGGCTTTACTGCGAAGAATTAACACCTCAGCGAATTGGACGATTTGAGATTCGAAGACGCCTGGGCCTGGGTGGATTTGGCATCGTCTTCCTCGCCTACGATCCTCGACTGAATCGCGACGTCGCTCTAAAGGTACCCAAGTTGGAATCTATGGTCTCGCGCGAGGCGCGACGGCGATTCCTCCGCGAGTCAAGACTGACGGCCGCTCTGGCCCACCCGAATATCGCCCCTGTTTTCGAGGCCGGCATTATCGAACCGGTGGCCTACATTGCCACGGCGTTCTGTCCGGCAGGATCGATTTACGATTTATTATTGTCGCGCGAGGGTACTGCACTGGCGCCCAGATCGGCGGCTCGGCTGATAATGACACTGGCAGAGGCCGTGCAACATGCCCATAGCCGCGGCATCCTGCATCGCGATATCAAGCCGGGCAACATTCTATTGGACGTTTCACCAGATCAACTCGCCGGCCTGGCGGACAATCCAGATCGACTGGCACAGTCCGCTCGCCTCACTGATTTCGGACTAGGTCGCCATCTTGCCTCGGGGGATGGTCAAGATGAACTGGACGAGGACCCGACCCGAACCGGCGCGATGGTCGGCACACCGGCCTATATGGCGCCGGAACAGATCGCCGGGCAGCGTGATTCCATCACCGAGCTGGCAGACATTTATGCGTTGGGGGCAACGCTCTTCTGCCTGCTTGTCGGACAGCCTCCTTTCCGTCGCGACTCGGATTGGGACACGCTGAAGGCCGTTCAGCAGGAAGAGCCTGCGATTCCGAGTCAACAGCGCGTCGGCATTTCGCGAGACCTGGACGCGATTTGTTTGAGGTGCTTGGAAAAGAACCCTCAAGATCGCTATCACTCCGCCAGCGAACTCGCGGAAGACTTAGGCCGATTCTTGAATGACGAGCCAGTCCTTGCCAGACGCATCAGTCCGATCGATCGTACGGTTCGTTGGTGCCGCCGCAATCTGTTGCTGTCCAGTTCGTTGGCAGCGTTGATCGTTGTCCTGGTGGCCGCAACAGCCGTCTCATCCGCTCTCTGGTGGAAAGCGGACCGAGCCTGGCGGGCATCCGTGATGCACGAGTCAGAAGCCTCGCAGCGAGCCACGGAGGCAATCGTACAATCGAAGCGCGTCCGCCAAGCGGTAGATCAATTGCTGAGCGCCATCGCCGACGAGCCGTCGCTGAAATCAAGTGGAATGGAACCATTTCGACAGAAACTGCTTGCCTCGGCCAACGATTTTTACGATCAAATTCGGCGCGATGATCCGACCAATCTGGAGGTGATATCGGAAAACCTCGAAACCACCGTCCGTTTGGCATCGATTCATCGCATATTGGGGGATCATCGGCGAGCGCTGACACTGTGGCAAGAAGCTGCCGCGGTTTGTCGCAAATCGTTTCCAGACGACTTGGCTCGGCTGGCCAAGCTGTTGGGTTCACAAGCCCAGGAGCTGGAGGCCTTGGGCGAGGTCAGCGCCGCCGGCGACCTGTCGCTTGAGGCCCTTCGCCTTCAACGGCGTTCGACTCAGCAACAACCATCGATTGAGCAAGACACCAATCTCGTGCGACTATTCGTGCACACCGCCCAAACGAAGCTGGCCGCGGGCTCCGCCGGCGAAGCGAATCAACTGCTGGATGAGGCAATTGCCCTGGTCGAAGCAATCACCGGTAGTCCGATGACCGATTGGCCCCCGTGCAAACTATGGGGCATTGTTTTGCGTGACAAAGCCCGCGCTTTGTCGGCATTAGGAAGCTACGAGCAGTCCGACCAGTTTGCAGAACTGGCCATGGGCATGATGAACAGCTGCCTGCAGCAGTCACCGACCGACCGATCGGCGTATCTGATGCATCTGTCGTCACTACGACGGACAGCAGGCAACAATCGCGAGCAAACGGGTGAACTCACGGACGCGCTCGAGCAGTACAGGCTGGCGCAACAATTGGCAACCGAATTGGTCGAGCAACATCCGGACGTGGGCATGCTGCATGACTACGTGATTCAGCAGAGCAGCACCCTGGCCCGCCTGATGATCACTCAGGGCGAGCTGGCGGAGGCCACGAAGTTGTTGGATGAAGGCCAAGATCATCTTGAGACATGTCGTCAGCAATTCCCGGATCTGGCCCCGCAGTGGGAACTGCGAACCCAGGAATTAGAGGCAATTCGAAACCAGCGTTGAGTCACGCGGGACTTGCTTTGTGGCGCGTCGCGAAAGTCGCAACTGGTCGGCGAGAACCAGGAACGGCAATACGGAAATCAACCCGGGCCGGCCGTTGCTGACGAGAAACATCGTGAATCAAACGATGACCCGCCGGTCGTTCCCGTCATGTTTTTGACTCATGATGGTCTTTACTTCCGGACTCTGATTCGCACAGTCGAAGTCCCGCGCAAGGACGCGGCAACCGTGCCATGAGTGCCGGTGGAATAAACCGGTACGGGACCTAAGTTCGTCCCTGCACCTCTTCATGCCCTGTCATCGCGAAAATCCTCGGTGCCGGCGGATCATCGCGGAAAAATAGGCGTCCCCCGCGGCACGCCACTACGTCTAGCGGCATGAGGCAACGGCTGATACGCCGCCGCTGCCAGGCGAAAGGGTCGAGCCGGTTCCAAGTTCGGAGACTCCCATGACACGTACACCACCCATCGACAGCTGGTTCAAGAAGCGTCTCACTCGTCGTCGGCGACTTGGCTTCGAGTCGCTGGAGGATCGTCGCTTGTTGGCCCTGGTGGCGTGGGATGGGGGCGGTGACGGGACCTCCTGGCACGATCCGCTCAACTGGGATACCAATGTACTACCCACGAGCGTCGATGACGTGACGATTGACGTCCCGGGCAATGTCACCGTGGTGGTTAACAGCATTTCCGGAGGTCCAGTCGTCAACAGCATTCAGTCGAATGAATTCCTGCAGCTCAGCGCAGGCGACTTGGCCGTCAACGCGGCATCGACCTTTGCGGCGGGCATCAGCGTGAGTTTCGGTTCGCTAACCGGCTCCGGCGATATCACGTTGGGAGGCAGCAGTTTTGCAACAGCGGCCACAATCGGCGGAACGGGCAAGTTGACCATCGCAGCCGGTGCATCCTTCGGGATGGGCAGTTTGATCGCCAGCAACTTTGAACGTGTAACCGACAACTTTGGGACCATGACGATCGGATCTCCTCAAAGTGGCAGTGCGGTCACGCGAGTTTCATTCGTGGGCACGGGTGATCGGTTGATCGTCCATCCGGGCGGGACACTCCACCTGGTCGACGCGGGATTGATTTCTGGTTCGGCCGGTGCCCGCATCGTGAACGACGGAACGCTGCAACGCACAGGCGTGGGTGAGACGTTTGAGGTCGCGGCGGAGCTTGTGAATCAGGGCCTCACGGAGATCGTGGACGGCACGCTGAAACTAAATGGTGGATCGACGACCTCGTCACTCGATGTGCAAGCGGATGCGACGTTAAGCTTCTCCGGTGGATTTGGTTTTGGAACGGGGACAGCGGTGACCGGTGACGGAACCCTGAAGTTTTTCAGCGGAACCTATGATTTCTCGGATGCTCAGTTTCTGCCCACGGGGACTGTCGAGTTTCGCAGCGGCACGACCACGATTGCCAACACACTGCCCGCCGGTTTGTCGATCCCGTTTCTCAGCGGCACCGTGGTCTTTAACGCCGATCAGGTGCTGGATTCCGTGTCCTATCAACTGGCCACGATTGGCGGCAGCGGCGACCTGACATTGGCCGGCAACTCCCTGCTCAACGGGCTCACGCTCGCACGGTACGGGCACCGCCACGATTGCCGCGGGAGCCGACATGAGTGTCGGCGGGTTCAACGCCACGTTCAAGCGAGCCGTGGATAGTTTTGGGAAGCTGCGCGTTAACACCAATCGAGTCTCTCTCGATGCGACGTGGACCAACCGACCCGGCAGCGAGTTCATTCTCAATTCCGGCGGCACGCTCGGCCGCGGTAACGTCGCCAACGTGACGTTTATCAATCAGGGGACCGTTTCTAAAATCGGTACCGGAGTGTCGGAAGTGCTGTCGGGTGTGCATCTTCAGAATGACGGCGTCCTGGAAATTGCAGAAGGCACCCTCAAAGTCAACGGTGGAGGTTCCACGACGACTTCGATCGATGTGCCGACGAATGCCGCGATTGAATGGTCAGGTGGTTTTGGATTTGCAGCTGGGACAGCGCTGACCGGCGACGGAACCCTGAAGTTTTTCAGCGGAACCTATGATTTCTCGGATGCTCAGTTTCTGCCCACGGGGACCGTCGAGTTTCGCAGCGGCACGACCACTATTGCCAACACACTGCCCGCCGGTTTGTCGATCCCGTTTCTCAGCGGCACCGTGGTCTTTAACGCCGATCAGGTGCTGGATTCCGTGTCCTATCTACTGGCCACGGTTGGCGGCAGCGGCGACCTGACATTGGCCGGCAACTCCTTGCTCAACGGGCTCACGCTCGACGGTACGGGCACCGCCACGATTGCCGCGGGAGCCGACATGAGTGTCGGCGGGTTCAACGCCACGTTCAAGCGAGCCGTGGATAGTTTTGGGAAGCTGCGCGTTAACACCAATCGAGTCTCTCTCGATGCGACGTGGACCAACCGACCCGGCAGCGAGTTCATTCTCAATTCCGGCGGCACGCTCGGCCGCGGTAACGTCGCCAACGTGACGTTTATCAATCAGGGGACCGTTTCTAAAATCGGTACCGGAGTGTCGGAAGTGCTGTCGGGTGTGCATCTTCAGAATGACGGTAAGATCACTGTTTCCGATGGTCCCCTCCGCTTTGCCGTGGGATCACAACTCCAAAATCTCCTTGGTGCCACACTGTCCGGCGGGGCCTTTTTCATTGAATCCACACTTGAGCTCTTCAATGCGTCGGCGATCAACGTCATCGACGCCGACCTGACGCTCAGCGGTCCGACAGCCCAAGTCCTCTTGTGTCCCCAGACGCCCTGCACGGCTGGTGTCGATGCACTTGCTGGACTGGATGTGATCACCGCCGAAGGCCGCCTGGCGATCGAACGCGACCGAGATTTTGTGACGGCCGGCGACCTGCTGAATGATGGCCAACTGGCGATTGGACCCGCCAGCGATCTGCAGGTCACAGGGACCTATTCGCAGACGGCCGGCGCCGACTTCACGATAGGCATCGGCGGTCGACCGGGAACGGGTCAGTTCGGGACCTTCACGAGTTCCCAGAACGTGGCGCTCGACGGTGCCTTCGAGGTCCTGCTGTTTGACGGATTCGGACCCACCTTGGGGGACGTCTACCAGGTGATGAACTTTCCCGATCGTCAACTCAGCGACTTTGCGGAACGCAATGGACTGTTCCTGGGTCGGACGCAGGCATTCGATGTTGTCACCCACGCGACAGACGTCACCGTCAATGCGGTGGCCTCCGCGGCGGACCTGGCCGTGGACCAGTTGTCGCTCGCCCATCCCAACCAAGCCGACGTGGGCGACACCATCCAGATCGAGTACACGGCCCAAAACGTAGCGGGTCAACCCATTGGCGGAGATTGGGTGGATTCGGTTTATTTGTCCACCGACAATGTCCTGGATGCGGGCGACATACTGCTGCAACGGATTAATCGTACGGGTGGACTCGCAGCCGGCGCCAGCTACACCGAATCGATTCAAACGACGCTGCCAGGGCTGATTGAGGCGGACTATCGCCCGATCGTCGTGGCCGACAGTCGCGGACAGGTTCCCGACAGCGATCGCACCAGCAACACGGCCGTATCGCCGGGGTTCATTCAAACGCAGTTCCCCAATCTCCAGCTGGGAACCACGCTGACCGATCTGATCGCCGATGGACAAGACGTCTACCTGCGGCTCGACGTTCCCGACGGTGTTGGACATTCGCCTGACGGTCTCGTTGCCGGGAAGCGATCAGGCGGAGTTATTTGTGCGGCACGGCGGAGTCGCCTCGCGCAGTGTCTTTGATCAAAGGAGCAATCCGCGGCAGGCGAGCCAGGAACTCATGCTGACCGGACGCGGCGGCACCTACTATTTGCTGTTACACGGACTGCCCGATGCGGCGGGTGGCGCCTCCTATAGTCTCACGGCGGAGGCGGTCGGTCTTGACCTGCAGAGTATCACACCGCGTGTCGGCAGCAACGTCGGTACCGCAACGACGCGATTGTCGGGTTCCGGTTTCTCTCCGAACTCCCAAGTCGAACTGCTCGACGGCGGTGGCGTCACGCTGGCCACGGCTCAAGTCGCCTTCCACGATCGCCAGACTTTGGTCGCTACGTTCGACCTGACAGGTATCGTGGCCGGCAACTATGCCGTGCGGGTAACTGAGAACGGCCAGATCTCGCAAGTGAACGGGGGGTATGACGTCACGACGGGACCGGCCGGTGAGCTGGACCTGCGCCTGAGTAGTCCCAGCCGGATCCTCGCCGGACGAATGAGTTCCGCTACGATCACCTACCGTAACACGGGAGAAACCGACATCCCGGTTCCGGTATTGACGATCACGGCCAATAACGCGCTCGTTCGCATCGTGGGCGACGCGGCGTTTGAACATCAAGAGTTACAAGTTGTGGGAATGGATCCCGCGAATCCCGCGGGAATGTTGGCCCCGGGAGCTGGTGGCACCGTGGTCGTCGAATTTCTGCCGATCGATGGTACCATCGGCGAGCCGGTCTCGATCGCCGTGGACGGGCCCGATCCCGATAGCACACTGCTCAACCTCACCACGATCAAAAATGAATTTCGACCACAACATTTTGCC
This sequence comes from uncultured Planctomycetaceae bacterium, assembly GCA_963700865.1. Taxonomy (GTDB): domain Bacteria; phylum Planctomycetota; class Planctomycetia; order Pirellulales; family Pirellulaceae; genus CAVOGJ01. The sequence continues at coordinate 34,334 of CAVOZC010000011.1, forward strand.
CTGGATGCGTGGGACGCCGTGTTTGACAACTTCCAGACCGTGGTGGGAAACACCGTGGGTGGATTCAACCAGATGGTCGCCGACAATGCGGGACACCTGGCGCGGTTCAGTCCCGTGCGCAGCGTGTCGCGACTGGTTCAGTTCCAACTGTTGCAGGCCAACAATGCCCTGGGACCCGATCGACTGGCGGCGTTCCAGGATGCGCAGGCCCCGGCTCCCGGTGCCCCCATGGTCTTTGAGCGTATCTATCGCAAACCGATTTCTTCTCGATTCCAGCTGGGTGCGCTCGGGCGGGGGTGGATGCACAACTGGGAGACGCGTTTGTCTCAAGATACGCAGGGCAATTTCACCTTTCTGGGAGGCGAGTGGGCCGGCTACTTCATCGCACTGGAGAACGACCGGTTCGCGGCTGCCGGCGATGACGGGGAAGCCGTCATGCGTCGGACCCTGACACATCCGACGGATCCGCAACTCAACGAACTGACCGTGCGCATGCGTGATGGCAGTATTTCGGTATTTCAGGAAGGCGATGGCCGTCTGCTGCGCCACCAGGACACGCATGGCAACCGGGAGGAGTTGCAGTACTCAGGCGATCAATTGGTTCGAGTCCAACACTCCAGCGGCGACGCGTTCGACCTGACCTACAATGTCGCCGGGCGACTGGCAAGCTTGACGGACCAGGCCGGTCGAGTGACGACGTATAGCTACGACACAACGAATGAGCATCTGGTCGGCGTCAACGGGCCGCGGGGGACAGAAATCTACACGTACGACGCGGCGACGATCGGGCCCCGACAACATGCCTTGCGGTCGGTCCAGAATCCCGACGGTACGCATCGGCTGTATGATTACGACAGCCTTGGCCGCCTAAGCGAGCTGAGTCGAGACGCTGGCGCCCAGCGACTGATCTTCGGCTATACCCAAGGCGGTATGACCACCACCGATGCGGCAGGTGCCACCACATCGGTGGCCTTCAATCAAGACGGTCTGATCACGGAAGTGATTGATGCCGACGGCCAGGTTGTCCGCTTTGGCTACGACCCACTGCGTCGTATGACGGAGATGATCGACCAGGCCGGTCTGCGGACGTCTTTTGCTTACGATTCGTTCGGAAATGTCCTGGGCACGGTCGACGCGGCCGGGCACATCACGACGCAATCGTTTCAGATTCCAACGCTGTTCGATAGTCAAACGGTTCGCACGTGTGAATTGACCCCCAGTGGCACGGTCTCCTGCGCCAATAACCTGTTACCGGGCAACCTTGCGTCTCCGACTCCCGTCAATCGATTGGCAAACCGCCACAACGAACTGGGTGTTCCGACGACATTCCATTACAGCGACGGGCTGCGCGATCTGGTCGAGACGGTCTACGCGGATGGCTCGTCGGAGTCGTTTGCGCACGATGCTCAAGGAAACGTCGTCCAGACCGTCAATCGGCGAGGGCAGTCCACGTCGACGACCTTCGATTCCCGCGGACTTCCCACTCGGATAGATCACGAAAACGGCACATTTGAAGAGTTCACCTACGATAACCGCGGTAATCTGTTAATGGCGAGCGGGCCTCAGGGAGCAACGACCTTCAGTTACGACGGCGCTGATCGACTGCTGCGCCAGACCGATGCGAATGGCCGCTTCCTGCAATACGACTACAACTCCGGCGGACAACTCCTCCGCGTGACGGACCAGGACGGTTTCGAAATTCGATATCAGCACGATACCGCGGGCCGAGTAACAGCGCTGCGTGACGCCAGCGATTCACTGCTCTCCAGCTACCAGTATGATCAAACCGGTCGTATCCAGCGTCACACACTGGGCAACGGGGCCTTCAGCAACTATGAATACGACGCCGTGGGACGAATCATCGCTGTCGACCATCACACGCCGGCTGGTACTTCTCGCGCCCGGTACGAATACGCGTACGACCTGCGCGGGTTTCTCACGCAAGCCACGTCCCCGGACGGTGTCTCCGACTATTCCTATGACGCGCTAGGCCAACTGACGACCGTGCAGTTGCCCAGCGGCCGCTCGATTCAATATGACTATGACGCGGCAGGGAATCGGCGGCGAGTCATTGATGATGGTGTGATCACGGCGTACCAAACGAACCTGCTGGATCAATATACGCAAGTCGGCACGTCCTTACGGCAATACGACAACGACGGCAACGTGATCCAGGAGGTGGGCGTCAATGGCGACCAGACGATTTATCAGTACGACGACGCCAATCAACTGCTGCGCGTGGAGTCGCCCAGCGGCATGTGGGCCTATCAATACGATGCCATGGGGAATCGCCTGTCGACGGACCGGGACGGAATCCTGACTGAGTACCAACTGGATCCGCGGGGCCTGGTATCGATCGCTGGTGAATACAACCAGTCCGGGAATCTAATTGCCCGTTACATCCATGGGCCAACGGGTCCTATCGTCCGCCTGGATGCTGCAGGTAGTCCCTTGTGGTACGAAATGAACACGGCGCCTGGATCCACGACGGCACTGTTGGATGCGGCTGGTAATCCAGCCGCGAGTTACTCGAACCTGCCGTTCGGTGAATCGGTCGGAACCCCGCCGAATGTCGCCAACCCGTTCCAGTTTGTCGGTCGTTATGGAGTGACGCAGGAGGACAACGGACTGATCTTCATGCGACATCGGTTTTATGACCCCACGACGGGCGCGTTTATGAGTGCGGATCCCCTGCGCACGCCTCGTGAAATGTATCTCTACGCCCGCAACAACCCGCTGCAGTTCATCGACCCCACAGGCCAAAAAGGAGTTCCCGTCGGACCGCCTGAGGTCGCGGGTGTAGCCCTGACGGCGGCCACCGAAGCTGCCGGTGTGATTCAAGGTGCGGGAAGTGTGGCAGGTGGTGTCGCCGGTGGTGCCGCCGGTGCGCTGGGAGCCATTGCCCTGGGCAGCAACGAAGACACGTACCGCGGAGTGGAGGGACTGGTGCGTCAGGGAAAATGCGGAACCACCAACGCCGCTGCCTGTGAGCTGCTGCAAGAAATCGATCAAGTGGGCTCACTCGATCCAAATGACATCATCGGACCAGTTGGCTTCGGAGTGGATCATCACTTGCGGCCTGGACAATCGATGCCTTATACGGTACGGTTCGAGAACCTGGCCACGGCTACGGCCCCCGCACAGGTTGTGGAAGTCGTGCAGCCGCTTGATCCCGATCTGGATTACTCCACGTTTGAGCTGGGCGAGATTCGTTTTGGTGACACCGTTGTTGAAGTGCCCCCGGGCCTTTCCCACTACGAAGTCCGTGTGCAGACGCTGACGGGCGTGCTGGTCGATGTCGTCGCTGATTTCGATCCGCAGACCGGCCTGGCTACCTGGTTATTCCGTACGGTGGACCCGGTGACGTTTGACTTGCCCACCGATCCCTTCGGCGGGTTCCTCCCCCCCAATATCAACGCACCGGATGGCGAGGGATCCGTTTCCTATTCCATCGTCAGCCGGGCCGACCTGTCCACAGGCACACGGATTGATGCGGCAGCGCGGATCTTCTTTGACCAGAACGCTCCCATCGATACACCGACGGTGTTCAATACGATCGACGCGGTGGCACCAACCAGTCAGGTCGATGCGTTGCCTGCGGTGCTGAATACCCGGAGCTTCCTGGTCACCTGGAGTGGCGTCGACGATGCCGGCGGTGCAGGTATCGCCACGTTTGACATCTACGTTGCCACCGATGGTGGTGCTTGACGCTGTGGCAGGAATTCACGACAGCGACGAGTGCCGTCTTCGACGGTCAGTTTGGAAGTACCTATTCGTTCTTCAGCCTGGCCAGGGATGGTGTCGGCAATCTGCAAGTGACTCCCGGAACGATCGGTGACGACGGAACTGCAGCCCCCCGACGGCGATTTTGACGACGATGGCGATTACGATCTGGACGACATCGACGCACTGATGTCGGAAATCGCCGCTGGACACGCCGTCACTCTTGTTCGACCTGACAGGTGACAGCCTTCGTCGATCTAGCGGACCGCGACGCCTGGCTGTTGGAAGCAGGCGAATTCAATCTGGGTGCCGGTCTCCAATACATGCTGGGGGACGCCAATCTGGACGGCAATGTCGACGTCACGGACTTCAATACGTGGAACGCCAACAAGTTCACGCAAGTTGCTGCATGGAGTCGGGGCGAATTCAATGGTGACGGGCTCGTGGACACAACAGACTTTAATCTGTGGAATGCGAACAAGTTTCGCTCGTCTGCCATCGCGGCAGGTGCGGCGGCGATGCGAGACGATCGGTCGAGTCGAAAATTGAAGAACGATGTACAGGAGCACGTGTGCCGACGCCCCGTGTTCTACGACGAGTGGGCTACGGCGGAGCCCATTGGGGTGCGATGGGGCATGGATCCATCGCAGAGGATGTGATTGATCACACCGAGTCTGAAATTCTTGAGTCCTTCACTCCACTTTCCACTCGGCTGAGCCGTATTCCCTCTGGCGTGCGGTGATCCCTCGCCGCTTTCCTCAGCGGCAGAGCGGTGCCAACGTGCTCCAAATGGAGGCCACGGCGGCGAAGGTTCGTTGCACTCCACATAAGGCATCGCCTGCGGGCGCTTCCCATGTCGATGCCAGCCGCGAGGGATTATGATGAAAACATCTCTCGGAGAATCTCCGCCCCAAGCCCTGCAAGGTGTCAAGCGATGTTCAGGAGCATGCCATTCGAGCTTCCCCTGTTTCGGAATCGGCCGAAGAGGGTCTCAACGAAGCAACCGTGTGGCCGAACGAGTCCGAACTGCCCCCCGATGCGAGGCGCGACATTTACGCGTCGCGATCGTCGCCAACGCCGTCGCCGCCGCGCTCGCGTTATGGACGGTCCCTGTTGTCTCACAGGAACTCACCCCAGTCGAGGTCCAGTCGATCGCTCGCGAAGCGTACATCTACGGTTTTCCGATGGTGGAAAACTATTGCACGATGTATGCGTCGGCGATTGATCGAAACAGCCAGGAGTTTGCGGCTCCATTCAACACACTGCAGCATGAGGCCAACGTGTTCACCGCTGCCGACACGGACGTGGTCACTCCCAACGCGGATGTGCTGATCTCGCTTCTGTGGATGGACTTGAGAACACAGCCCGATCGTGCTCGGCGTTCCGCAGATTGAACCTGACCGCTACTACTCGATCCAATTGATCGATCTGTTCAATTTCACGTTTTCCTACATCGGCACGCGCGCGACCGGAAATGGCGCCGGCAGCTACTTGATCGTCGGACCGCGCTGGCAGGGCGAAGCCCCACCCCAGATAGACAAAGTCATTCGCTGTGAGACCGAATTCGCGATGGCTATCTATCGCACACAATTGCGCGGCCCCGGCGACCTCCCCGACGTGAAACGCATCCAGGCTCAATTCACCGTGCGGACTCTGAGCGCTCTCCCGGGCCAGCCGCGACCAGACATCGGAACTGAGATTCCCTTTCCCCAGCCCGCCTTGGCCACCGAGCCAGGAATCACATTTCTCTCAACACTCGGCTTCCTGCTGCCATTTTGCCCGCCGCCCGCAGCAGAAGCGGAGCTGATGGCCCGATTTGCGCGGATCGGCCTGACGGCGGAGAAGCCGTTTGATGCGAGTGGGATGAGTCCCCAGTTCCAGGAGGCTCTGCAGCTTGGCATGGTGGAGGGTGAGGCCACGATCACCGCCGCCGCCACGTTGAAAGTTGCCGAAGTGATTGGCACGCGAGAGTATCTCAAAAGTGACTACCTGAAGCGGGCGGTGGCCGCGAAGGTCGGGCACTATTCCAATGCGAAGGAAGAGGCACTCTATCCGCTGCATCTGACGGATGCGGAAGGCAAACCGCTCGATGGTCGCGAGGCGAATTACGTGATGAAGTGTGGCCCGGACGATTTGCCGCCCGTCAATGCCTTCTGGTCCTTGACGTGCTATGACAGCGGGAACCAGGCATTGGTACTCAATCCGATGGACCGCTATCGAATCAGTTCGTCCATGCTCCCGACCCTCACCCGCGACGCCGACGGTGGTCTCACGTTGTACCTCCAAAACGGCCGGCCCCAGGAAGAGCAGGCCTCGAACTAGCTGCCCGTACCGCCAGGCCCGTTCTATCTGATCATGCAGACCGATAACCAGACACCCTACTCTTCGAAAGGAGAATAGAAAACTCGGATAGTCAGAAGATGGACTTTCTCGGAGATCGTGCACGCATCCGGTCATGTGTCGCGATGGTTTTTTTCGAAAAGCGCGACGCGTCAAGTCAATTGACCTGAGCGAAACTGCCAAGATGTTCGCCGTTAACCTTGCTGCGAACAAATGTCACGCTCGCCTGGTTTATGCGTAGACGGAAGCGCAAGATGAAATGCCCCGATACCAGTTTCGTCCGGCGACTTGGGCTCGCTCCACCAGTTTCGACGGAGCTCCCACGACATGGCCGAACATCTGATCATAGCGGCTAACGAGGGCCGGCCACATTTCTTGACGGATACCTAATCGATCCAAAATGCCCACCAAGTGGTTGGGAATCGATCCAGATTTTCCCGGCTGAACGATGCGGCCGGTGAAATCCAGCAACTGCAGGTATTCGTGCAATCTGATCGACAGCAATCCCTTGTCCGACGCTCGATGAGAACTGGCCGACTTGACTAGCCGTGGGTCGTTGACGGGCATCTTTTCGTCCAGTGTCAATTCACACATCCTATCCATTGGCAAGGCACTTGTCATTGGCTGCGTTGGTCCGCGCACCGTATCCTGTTGCGCGCGGTAGGCACGAATTCGATCGTAGGCCGAAGTGTGAGTCGACGTCTCGGGCGTTTTCGCTTCGGCAGCCCGAACCTGATTGAGATTAATATACATCCCACAAATGAGTACGCCCGCCTCGTCCGCGAGAACTCGGCAGCGATAACGGTCCTCCCAAAAACAACCACCGCAGCCATCTTCGCAGTTGCTACGTCGGGCGAGATACTCGCATAAAATACCCATAAACCACGAGGGATTGGATAATCGTTTGCGAATTCGCTGCACATGCCCTGGAATTGCCGCTTCCACTGCCACTCGAGCCGCATTGGGTTTTCTGACTATCCCGTCACGACTCTTGGCCAGCTTCGTAATGGTACGCCATCGTCGGATCACATCCTGATCGGACCAAGTCGAGACCACATCCGGCCTCGTACGAAGTACAACGTGAATGTGATTACTTAGCTCGGCTCGAAATCCAACTTCGATACCAAACAGCCCGGCGAGGACGGCCTGCATCTGGCAGATCCAGGTTCGCCGATACTCGTAATCCTTTCCCGTAAACTCATCTTGACCGCACAAGAAGGCCCTCCGCACACAACGGGACCAACAGTGGTAAACACCCACCTCCTCAGGCCGGACGATTTCGCTTCGAGAACATGACGGCATGGCAGGACCTCCACGAGCATACGTACCATACGAACAGTAGTGGACGCATGTATCTATCCATAGTGACCTGCTGTCAACCGTTCCTGACGCCGGTGGTCTACTCCATTCGCCTGCGGGAGGCGACGCAATCGCTCCCAAACCAAAAAAAACATCTTTCGAAAAAAAGTGGGGCGAAAAAGTAGGGTGTCTGCATTTTTATCAATGTCTGGTGCTCCGTGAGAAACAACTGCCGGTAAGAAAGGGGCTCCCCATGGTTCGGTGACTGCCCGAGGCTAGCGCCTACGGCTCAGGACGATGTGGTGCTCCTTTGCGGGCTTATCATCCTCCCATCAGCGTCTATTCAGCGCCATCAGCGGTTCAAGAACCCACCCTTTTACGGCATCGCGCGGCGGTGGTCTCGCTGAGTGGCTTCCAGACGGCCCTTGTTCGCCAGTTCCTTTTTTTTCTCACAGAGGCGCGGAGCCACGGAGACTGGTTGGCAACGTGCTGGCGGCATTGGCACCCTCTGCGATCTCTGGTGCTCCGTGAGAAACAACTGCCGGTAAGAAAGGGGCTCCCCATGGTTCGGTGACTGCCCGAGGCTAGCGCCTACGGCTCAGGACGATGTGGTGCTCCTTTGCGGGCTTATCATCCTCCCATCAGCGTCTATTAGCGCGCATCAGCGGTTCAAGAACCCACCCTTTTACGGCATCGCGCGGCGGTGGTCTCGCTGAGTGGCTTCCAGACGGCCCTTGTTCGCCAGTTCCTTTTTTTTCTCACAGAGGCGCGGAGCCACGGAGACCGGTTGGCAACGTGCTGGCGGCATTGGCACCCTCTGCGATCTCTGGTGCTCCGTGAGAAACAACTGCCGGTAAGAAAGGGGCTCCCCATGGTTCGGTGACTGCCCGAGGCTAGCGCCTACGGCTCAGGACGATGTGGTGCTCCTTTGCGGGCTTATCATCCTCCCATCAGCGTCTATTAGCGCGCATCAGCGGTTCAAGAACCCACCCTTTTACGGCATCGCGCGGCGGTGGTCTCGCTGAGTGGCTTCCAGACGGCCCTTGTTCGCCAGTTCCTTTTTTTCTCACAGAGGCGCGGAGCCACGGAGACCGGTTGGCAACGTGCTGGCGGCATTGGCACCCTCTGCGATCTCTGGTGCTCCGTGAGAAACAACTGCCGGTAAGAAAGGGGCTCCCCATGGTTCGGTGACTGCCCGAGGCTAGCGCCTACGGCTCAGGACGATGTGGTGCTCCTTTGCGGGCTTATCATCCTCCCATCAGCGTCTCTTAGCAGCGCATCAGCGGTTCAAGAACCCACCCTTTTACGGCATCGCGCGGCGGTGGTCTCGCTGAGTGGCTTCCAGACGGCCCTTGTTCGCCAGTTCCTTTTTTTTCTCACAGAGGGCGCGGAGCCACGGAGACCGGTTGGCAACGTGCTGGCGGCATTGGCACCCTCTGCGATCTCTGGTGCTCCGTGAGAAACAACTGCCGGTAAGAAAGGGGCTCCCCATGGTTCGGTGACTGCCCGAGGCTAGCGCCTACGGCTCAGGACGATGTGGTGCTCCTTTGCGGGCTTATCATCCTCCCATCAGCGTCTATTAGCGCGATCAGCGGTTCAAGAACCCACCCTTTTACGGCATCGCGCGGCGGTGGTCTCGCTGAGTGGCTTCCAGACGGCCCTTGTTCGCCAGTTCCTTTTTTTCTCACAGAGGCGCGGAGCCACGGAGACTGGTTGGCAACGTGCTGGCGGCATTGGCACCCTCTGCGATCTCTGGTGCTCCGTGAGAAACAACTGCCGGTAAGAAAGGGGCTCCCCATGGTTCGGTGACTGCCCGAGGCTAGCCGCCTACGGCTCAGGACGATGTGGTGCTCCTTTGCGGGCTTATCATCCTCCCATCAGCGTCTATTAGCGCGCATCAGCGGTTCAAGAACCCACCCTTTTACGGCATCGCGCGGCGGTGGTCTCGCTGAGTGGCTTCCAGACGGCCCTTGTTCGCCAGTTCCTTTTTTTTTCTCACAGAGGGCACGTAGCCACGGAGACCGGTCGGCAATTGTCTCACGGCTTATGGGACAAGCATCTCGTAGAAGCGAATCGATCCATGCGCACATGACATCACGTCATTTTTGTCTCGATGATATGTTCGGGCGCCGTGTTGACTCACAGTCAGATGTTCCAGTAGACGCAGCAGCTATGATTATGGGCACGGCGTCTCAGTGGATGGACTGGGCAATGTCTTTACCGCGGTTCAAACCAACGACAGGCCGCCGCTAAACCTGTTCGTACCGAGCCCGCAACTCCCGCCGCAGTACCTTGTTCGACGCGGTCCGCGGGAGTCGTTCGACCAGGATCACTTCGGCGATCTTGAAGAGTGGATTCAATCGCTCCCGGACGGCTTGGGTCATCAACGCCTGCAAGGTCTCGACGGATACTTCGTCCTTGCTCGCCGGCGCGGCAAAAATGACCAGTCGTTCCGGGCCGCCGGCCGGATCGTGGATGGCAATGGCAGCCAGCTCGCGAATCCCCGGCGGATGGCCGATGGCCGCCTCGATTTCGGCGGAACTGACCTTGATGCCGCCCAGATTCATCGTGTCGTCGACACGGCCACCTGCCACGAAATAGCCTCCGGCGAGCCTCCGAAAATGGTCACCGTGCCTCCGCAATGCCTCTCCCTGCGGACCGGCAGGGGCGCCCGCGTAGTATGTCTCGTGATGATCGCGATTGAGCAGATGCGTGGAGAGTCCCATCGCGGGCGGGACCAGGTACAAGGTCCCCTCATCCGCCGGCTGGTTCCGTTCGTCGAGGATCAAGATACGACTGCCGAAGGCGGGCGTGGCGAAGGCTCCGGGCACGTTGGCGTGAAGCACGCTGCTGGCGATATAGCCGCCGCCGATCTCCGTCCCCCCACAGTATTCGACCACCGGTTTCATCCCAGCCAGGCTGCTCAAATAGAACATATCGTCCGCCTGGGACGCCTCGCCCGTGGAACTGAAGCAGCGGATGGCAGACCAGTCGCACGATTCGATCGCGGGCGAGGCTCGCCACGCCCGAACCAGCGTGGGGACGACGCCGAGCATCGTGACGCCGGCTCGTTCGACGAAGCGGCCAAAGCCTTCCCCGACGGGTGCGTCGTGATACAAACCGATCGTGGCACGATTGATCAGGGAGGCATAAATCAGCCACGGACCCATCATCCAGCCCAGATTCGTCGGCCACACCACGACATCACCCGAGCGAATGTCTTGCAGCAAGGCCCATCGGTCGCCGCCTTGATCGGCGTCGTCTGGTCCCAGGGGATCGCCTTGGGATCGCCTGTCGTGCCGGATGAAAAGAGAATGCCGGTCGTTCGGTCGGGAGCCGCGACATGCCAATCACTGCCGGCGGCCTCGGCTTGTCGCGCTGCGCTCGAGAAACGTCTCGAACGAGACATCGTCCGGGCGTCGCGGTGCGTTCTGTCCGCCGACCACGATGGTGACCGGCCCGTCGATTTCGCGGACCCGCGCGTAAATGTCGATCGTTTTGCCCGCTCGCTCGGTCGTCCCGCCGCAAAAGATGGCCGACGCTCCCGAGATGCGGAGGCGTTTCGCGATTTCGGGCGCGGCAAAACTGTCGGCGATCGATACGACGGCACCACCGGCGGCGATGATTCCGAGAAAAATCGCCACGGCATCGGCGGTCATCGGCATGATGACCGCGACGGCGTCGCCGGGCCGCAGGCCGTCGGCGCGCAACGCCCTCACGATACGATTCACCTGAGCCTTTAAGTCGCGATAGCTGGTTCGAGTCAACGTACCGTCCTCGGCGGACTGAATAATCGCGGTCGCGTCCGGCTCCGCCGCAAAGCAGCTCGCCGCGATATTCAGCCGGGCGCCCGGCAGCCAGCGCGGTCTTTCAACGCCATCCGGCATGTCGAGCGTTGCAGCAGGTGGAGTGACGAATTGGATGCCGAGCGTCGTGACCATCGCTTGCCAGAAAGCGGCCGGCTCGTCGATGGACCACTGGTAGAACGCGTCGATTTGCGCCGCCGGGAAACCGGCGGCACGCATGGCTCGAGCCAGGCCCGAGTGATCACGGGCGTCCTGGTCGGGTAGCCACATCGGTCGTGGCCCCTCATTAGAAACGGGCCAATCGGCCATGGTTGCCCGCCAGGCTTGACGCCATTGCTCGGGAGTGGGCCGCTGGGGTCTCCATTCTTCGAGTTGCTCGGCCCAGGCACGAGCGAGCCGCGGTGCTGACATGGTTCTCCCTTCGGATCGCGGGTCGCACGTATCTTAGCCAATGCACGTGCCTTCGTGCGAGCCACCGAGTCTTCGGCGTTGCAGGGGAGTCAACCAGGAAGACGACGAAGTGGTTCGGGGATCGACCCTGGCTACAAGGTGGGGCGTGGCAGATCAAAGCGATCCGTGGTGCGGGAATAGCTGGCCCCGCCCATCCGGCCGACCAGATCCAGTTTCGCAGGATCGGCCAGTCCTTCCTCGTCGAGCACGGCATCGTCGACGTGGACCAGCAGGATCTTGCCGATCACGAGGTTGGCTCCAACGAGCCACTTCCCAACTGCATCGCCAAATGCAACTGGCACTCAAAGGAAGCGGTCGATTCTTTCACTCGTGGTGGGGCCACCCGCGCTGAGGCGATCGGGGTCAGTCCGCAGGCCTCGAATTCGCTGACTTCGGGCGGATAATCGGCCGAAGTCTGGTTCATCACTTCGGCCACCGAAAAGGGCACGACGTTGACCACGAACTCTCCCGGTGGCCTCAATGTTGAGCAACGAGTCCTTCTTGCTTCCGTCGCGACGATTGACAGGGCAGAACATGAGCGTGGGAGGATTGGCACCTATACCGTTGAAAAAGCTGTAAGGCGCCAAGTTCGAGCTGCCGTCGCCGGCAAGGCTGGAGACCCAGGCGATCGGACGGGGCATGATCGAGCCGCACCATGTGCAGATAAAAATCCCGAATACCCATTTCTTGCGGGTCAAGCTGCATGGCAAATTCCTCGCACGTGAGCACTGCTACAGCCAACTGAGCGGATAGGAAGCATCATCGAACTCCATGGCCTGTCGAGTCACCTGCAACGGCTTCTCGGTATCAAACATTACCGCCATCTCATCCGTGCGATCGACATTCATGCTGGCCACGATGGTGCCGGGATGAGGCCCATGCGGGATGCCTTCGGGGTGCCAGGTGAAGGAGCCCACCTGAGCACCGTGCCGCGAGGCAAAATGGCCGTCCACGTAGAACAGCACTTCGTCGGCCTGGATGTTAGAATGTGCGTAGGGGACTTTGACAGCCTGCGGATGGTGGTCGAAGAAAGCGAGGCGCGAACGTGCAGATCACGAAGCCAGCGGCATTCGAACGTTTGCTGATAGGGCGGCGGGAGATGGACGGTGCCGGTCAGCGGTTCAAAGTCCCAGGCGTTGAATGTGTAGGGATAGACCAGTCCGTCCCAGCCGATGACGTCGAGCGGGTGATGGGGCGATACGGTCCGCGTGAATCGCGTATGATCCTTGGAGGATCACGGCGGTCTCGACTTCCTGGTCGAACGGTGACTAATTCGGCAGGGCCATGAAAGTCCCGTTCGGAGAAGGGCGCACCCATCATCATCTGCCCTTCGGGATTCTGGTATCGCGGTGGTACGCGACATCGGACTGAAGGACTCAAGGATCAAATAGTCCTCGTGCTTCGGATGTCGTCGGCCACCAGTCGTAGATTGTGGTCCGAGGCATCACGATCGTAGTCGCCCCGGCGATAGGGCGAGTCGACCGAATGTGATGTGACAGTGCCCGATCCTTGTAGATGAAGATCACTTCGTCGGCCGCTCCATTACGGTACAATTACTCCTGCGGCAAATCAGGCCGACAGCGGTAGGCGACGAGGTCATCGTTGAACAGCAACGGCACGCGGCCAGTTATCGGGTCGCCGTGACGAGCCAGGTCGCCGGTACAAAGTGATGGTGGCGGAGCGGCAGGTCCTCAACGGCTTCGAGCGCCACGGTCCCGATGCGCTCGACCGAGATATTTCGGGTCGGCGGGCGCAGGTGATACATGATCGAATACGGTCCGGAAAAACCATCCGTCGCGAGGACGTGCTCATAGTACAGACCTTCGCCCGCATAGCTCTGTTCGGTGGGACGTCGATGTTGGATGTGACGTTTCGGCGGGCATCGATCCCAGCTGGCGATAAAAAGGCATATCGGGTGTTCCTGCAATTACACGGTGGGTAGAGAACCTGGTTGCCGGGCCTCGAACCGATTCGCTTCTCGATTTTTTCGGACTTCGTGGGATCCCAGATGCGACCATTCATGGCAATAAAAATGACCTCCCGAGTGCGTCTGGCAAGCTGCCACGGCGTGACCAATATTGAAGACACGGCGTCGCTACCCACAAATCGAGCCGGATTAAGGGCACCGGTGAGCACGATGACTCGGCGATCACCAAGAGGCAACAAGGCGGTCGCCGTCTCGATCATGGTGTCGGTGCCATGCGTCACCAAAAACCGATCATTCCCGTGATTGCGCCAATGGTTTCGCAAATTAAACGTCGGTCTTCTGGCGTGATTTCCAGACTGTCTTTTCGAACAGAGTGAGATCACCTCGAATTCGAACGCGACATCGAGGCTCGCAAAATCTCGTCGATCTGCGGCTCACCAACTTGGTAGGCACTCTTTCGTCGAAGTACGTCTTATCGATCGTACCGCCGGTCGTGACAATGGTACCAGCATGGAGGGTCCGATTACAGCGAGCCCCGCTTTTGCTGCTCGCGTTCGATGGCTTCAACGAGCGCCTTGAAAATTGCCCTCGCCAAAACCAACCGAGTTCCCGCGCCGTTGAATGATTTCGTAGAACAAGGTCGGTCGATCGAAGATTGGCTTGGTAAATAACTGCAAGAAGTACCCATCTTCGCGGTCACGATCGACCAGAATCGCAGCTCGCTTCAAGTCGCTAAGCGGTCTCCTGAATCTCACCGACTCGTTCGGGTATCAGCGTCATAATACGTATCGGGAACTTCCGAGGAACTGCATTCCCAGCCGCCTCATCTCCAGTACCGCGTCGACGATGTTGGATGTCAGCAGTGCGATGATGTTGGACGCCCGGCCCATGGAACTCATCGAGAAATTCCTGGATTTGAGAGTTTTTGGAGGACGGTTCATTGATCGGCAGACGAACGTAGCCATCTCAGTCACCCACGACCTTACTCATCAAGGAACTGCGTCCGGTGTTAATGTCGAAGTGCGCCGTTTGTCGAAACCCGAACACGCGCCCGTAATAGTCAACCCACTCATCCATGACTTCGACATTCGCCACCACGTGGTCGATCATCATGATGTGGATGTCGCTGAACTCGATGCCCCCCGCGACGTTCTCGTAGCCCGGCGCGAAGACGCCCTGGCTGATCACGATGGACAAACGTGTGGACGGTATCGCCGTACGCGGCAATCGAGCCGGCGGTAAGTATGATCCTTGTCCAGATCGCGGACGATCTGGCACTGTCGATTTTTCGGCGTGAGCCAGCGCCGCGGCCACGTCATCGACGCGAAACGCGACATCCTTCACGCCGCAGCCATGCTTGTCCAGAAAAGCCCGGATCGCATTCGCCTCGGCCGATCTCCCTGGGGTTCGGCAAATAGGAAGTTGACGCGTCCCTGGCCAACCACGACGCTCGACGCCCCTTCAATCCGGTCGAGACATCTCCCACGGCGATTCGCCTGCAGAGCCCCAGCTTGCTCGCTGTGGTATTCGGCCCATTGTTCGACGTCGTCGACGAAAAACTCGATGTGATCGATCCCGCGGACCCCAGCGGATTGCGTTTCTTTTGTTCAGTCGCCACGGTTGCCATCTACCATTCTCCTTGTCGGGACGGGGCAGGTCAGCCCAACCGGCACAGATCCCGGCGGGTGTGAACACCGACCCCAATTCTCGCCGGCTTGTGCCCCGCCGCCTAGACGCAAAATGAGGAATATATTTCGTTCTTTGCGTCAATTCCAGCGGTGGCCGTGGCAGTGTGATCCGGGCATGCCCCGATCACATCGCGCGGGAATCGGAAGCAAGAACGCCCGCGGTTCGGCAACGGTGGCGTGGACGCTTTTCCGTTGTCGCTCTAGATTCTACCGGTCGACCTCCGCTACCGAAAACCACGCGGTGCTTGCCAGGAACGCCATGAACTACCTCTCAGACTCTTTGTTCCGTCGCTTTGCCCTGGGGCTGGGGCTGGCCGTCGCCATGGGCGGTTTCGCCGTCCATGCCGACTGGGATGCGAAGGCCCTCACACCCCTCCGGGAAGCAACTTCGGACGCGTCCCATGCCCCGCGACTGGCCGCTGCCTGGAAAGCAGCTGCAGATTTAGCTGTTCGATGCACTGCCGACCGTGCTGTCGGCTTTTGACGATGCGAGTCCGTCGCCGTCAATTGGCTGTCGTCATTGGTCGATCGCATTGTGGAACAAGGCGACTTGTCCCAAGCGCCCGCCGTACTGGACGCCTTGGAGGCATTTGTTCGCGACGATGGTCACGCAGTGCGTGGTCGCGAAACGGCCTTGGAATTGTTGCGAGGTCAGGACGAAGGGCGGGCAACGCGGATCGCCAATGACCTGCTGGACGACCGGGCGGCTCGGTTACGGCGACCGGCCGTCCAGTCGCTGATGGAGCGGGCACAGGCCGCCAGCGACGCGGACGAGAAAAGGCGGCTCTTCGAGCGGGCTTTCGACGCGGCTCGGGATGAAGATCAGATCATCCAGTCGGGTGTGGCGTTACGTGACATGGGCGTGCCAATCGACTTCATCCGTAAATTTGGCTCCCTCATGCATTGGCAGCTGATCGGTCCGTTTGCCTACGACAATGGAGCCGGCTTTGACACGGCCTATCCGCCGAATCG
>CAVOZC010000012.1:0-61805 GCA_963700865.1 uncultured Planctomycetaceae bacterium
CCGACGTGTGATCGTCCGAGGCGTGGAAAAGGGGTGGAAACGGGGACAGGTCCAGTTATTGACGAAATCGGGTCGATGTGGTAATCTCCGGCCATGCCCCGCACTGCCCGACATGCTCCTGGTGGATACATTTATCACGTGCTCAATCGAGGCGTGGGCCGACAGCAACTCTTTTTCAACGATGATGACTACCTGGCTTTCGAACGCATCATTGTCGAGACGCTTGAAAAACGGGAGATGCGGATCCTGGGCTATTGCCTGATGCCCAACCACTGGCATTTTGTGCTCTGGCCGAGAACGTGACGGCGATCTCGGACAATTCATGCAGCGGTTGACGATTACGCACGTCACGCGCTGGCAAAGAAACTACGACAGGGTCGGTTACGGGCACATGTACCAAGGCCGCTTCAAGTCGTTTCCCGTCGAGACAAATGACTATTTCTGTCAAGTCATGCGGTACGTCGAACGCAATGCGCTGCGAGCCAATTTGGTTTCAAGGGCCGAAGATTGGCAGTGGGGCAGCCAGTGGATCCGGCAGTTCGGATCGGCGGGGCATCGCGCGATGCTGTCGGATTGGCCCATGCCGCAGCCCCGTCAATGGGTTCACTACGTCAATGAACCGGCCACCGATGCAGAGCTTCAGGCGATTCGCCGCAGTTGCCATCGAGGCTCACCCTGTGGCTCCGGAAATGGGTCAGGAGAACA
Source organism: uncultured Planctomycetaceae bacterium (assembly GCA_963700865.1). Lineage (GTDB taxonomy): Bacteria > Planctomycetota > Planctomycetia > Pirellulales > Pirellulaceae > CAVOGJ01. The sequence continues at coordinate 706 of CAVOZC010000012.1, forward strand.
GCAAAGAAACTGGGGCTGGAGTCAACGTTACGGGCACCTGGACGACCAAAGCTATCATGAAACTGGACCTGTCCCCGTTTCTCCCGTTTCTCCTCGGCTTTGTCGATTCTTAGAGCGGATCGCCCATAGGGTTTTGGGAGAACGCCACTCTTGTGGTCAGCAAAGCTGGCATTCACATTCTGTTATTTTCAGAAATTGGCAGCCGCGTTGTGAATTGTCAGGGCGAGTCGCGATCCACATTACCGCAATACGTCGCGATAGAGATTGCCCCCGACCAATTCGTTGGCGGCCATCAGGCCCGAGATCATGACGTTGACAATGCCGTGTGCGGCGCGGCAACTGGCACCGCACAGGTAAACCCCCTTGATTTCGGTTTTCGCGGCAGGTCGTCGTATTAACTGGCCTGGGGTAGCCGCAATCCCGTACGATGTGCCGCCGGTGGAATTCGTGTAGCGTGAATGCGTCAGTGGCGTGGAGACCTCGATGAAGTCGATCTCGCGGTCGATGTTAGGAAACACTCGTTTTGCCACACGGATTAATCGGCGGGCGAACTGCTCCTTCCGCTCCCGATAGACCGGGTTCTTGCGATATGCCCCGCTGCGGTGTTCCCCTTCGCTCGTGCCCCAAGCGGCCGGTTGTGAAGGGGCGATCGACAACAGTTGCACGTTACTGAAGCCCGGCGGCGCGCACTTCGTGTTCGTAGGGTCTTTCACGGAAGTGACGGAAACGTAGACAAACGGGCTTTCGGAAAAGCGCCCGGCGGCGGCATCGGCGTAAACTGACTCGGTGTCGTAATCCGGGTAGATCCAATAGTTCGTGCGGGGGAAACCCTCCCGACGCAAGTCGCACTTCAGTCCCAAAAACACGGCGCCCAAAGCTGGAGCCATTTCGTATCGGTCAACTCGTTCGAGAGTACTCGACCGAAGGTGCTCACGGCCGATCAGGTCGCGAAACGTGTGTTTGATATCTGCGTTCGAGATTACACCGGCGGCGCCGACGGTGTGGCGGCCCACGTGTTTGTTCTGGAAGGTCACGGCTCGGACTTGGCCACCTTTGACTTCGATTCGTTCGACTTGGGCCCGCAGCAGGATTTTTCCGCCATGTCGTTCAATGCTTTCGGCCAGCGCGTCGGAGAGCACCTGCCCGCCCCCCTTAGGAAAATACGCGCCTTCGAGGTAGTGCAGTGCGATAGCGATCGGCATAAACACCGACACGCGGCTATTCGGCATGGCGTAGTCGCCTTGTTGTCCAGCCAACACGGCTCGCAGTCGGGGGTCGTCCGTGCAGGTATCCAGAAACTGCGTGAACGTTTTACCGGCCCACCGCATCATGACCCACAGCCGCGGGAGTGTGAGAAGCATTCTCCAGGGGTTGGCACGGGTGCTGATGTTTGCATGGGCGCTAATGAGATGCTCTAGTTGTTGCATCACTTTGCAGTACCGCCGGATGCCGCGCTCCTCACCGGGAAACTTTTTGAGGAGCCGGTCGCGAAATCGGTTGAGGCCTTGGGGCACGCGGAACTCAAAATCGGGAAAGAGGAACGTGTCGAAGCCATCCGGATCCATCTGCTCGAACTCGACGCCGTCGGCCCCGGCTGCGCGGAGGATCTTGGGGATCGTTCCGCCGTGGCCGCAGCCACCTAAATAGTGTAGGCCAACGTCAAACTCGTAATTGGCCCGCTTGAAGACCGTGGCGTTGCCGCCAGGCGTTGAGTGCTTGTCGAGCACCAGCACCTTCTTACCACGCTTTGCCAGCAGGGCGGCGGCTGTAAGCCCCCCCGTCCCCGCGCCTACAACGACCACGTCATGAGGCCGGTTGTCGAATGAACGCAGTCGGTCAGCTGGCATTTTCAATCGTCCATACTTCGAAATGTGTTCCGATGTTTGTGCCGGCTCGGCACATCGAGTGGGTGCCGGCGCCGCATAACTTATTAGCTTTTCTTGCGATAGTTTCCATCGGCCCTAGATTTCATGAAGGACCCCGCGACCATCAATCGCCCATGGAGGAAACGCGGTGCACCCAAGAGACCTCAATCAAGACGGCGCGGAACATCACCACCGCGACAGCTCGTTTGTACACCCAACTGTGGTGACTCTCCTTTGCGACTTTGCGTCTCCTAATTAACGTCTATCCTATTCATCGCCCGGTGGTGATACGCTAGGTGGTAATCATCGGACGTTCAAGCAAATAGCGAACCCTTGGCACGGAGTGCCGCAGCAGTCCTTATCTCCCGCTGTTCAGCAGTACCGTTGTGAACATAGGACGCCAGTGAGCGACTCATTACTGCTTGGAATTTTAGTCGCCGCTGAGGCTCACTCTTAGGCCCATTGTAAAAGCGTCTTTAAAGGAAGCCGAGGAGGATTTTGGCGTAAAATCTTATCGGGATACTCTCCTAGATTTATCCTGGCCGTTCTTGAATTTAGAGTCGGATCCGATGTTGATAGAATAGCAAGTCTGGACGCTGATCGCACGGAATTCTTGGTACCAACAGGGGACGCAACACTTCTTGCGATGTTCGGTCTTGGGGCTTGAGATTGATTTTCCGTTCATTGCTTTTCGCGCAGAGAGACACGGAGCCATACGTCGCTCGCGGCGTGTGCATTCCCTCCGTGGCTCCGTTGGGGAAAGGCTTCCGGTCACAAGCCTGACCCCCGGATACGCCCGCAACGACTATCCGTGCCGGGGATTGGGATGGGTTTCCACCTCAGATTGATGGTCGGCCATCAAAAGATGATATCTGGAACCGCTGATGCGGTCGTGAACGCTGATGGATAAATGACCAGTCGGCAAAAGATTACCGCTCCGTCATCAGCCGTAGGTGCTGAGCCTTAATGTAGATGGGGGTTATGACAACTCATGGGCCACCAGTACCTTCAATTACAAATTGTTGGCGAGAATCACGACCCTGCTGAGAGCCGCAAACCCTGTCGCTCATCCCGATCAACGCCGCAGGCGTTACTCATCGTAGCCCAGGGCAAGCGCTCGTGAGTTCCACGAACGAACGCGCCGCCCCGGGTCACTCAGCCGACGATTGGTCGGCCGAGCCGCCCGCGTGCCAGCGGCGGGCCGTAAACCGTGGCCGAAACGCCACCCGCAAGAACTCGGGCCAAGAGGGAAACGATCTTGGAAATCGCGGCGGTCCAAGCGACAATCCTCCAGGGAGCGCTTGCCGTGTGGCCGTCACACGCTCCGGTCGCCGTGATTTCGACAAAATGTTTGGCGCGAGTCGCTGCGGCCGCGCCCCCCACGATCGTCCCACGCCAAAATCAATTGGGGGCGGCCAAAGGTCGCCCAGAGAAAGGAGATCTATGAAGCAACAAGACAACAAGCACGAAACACCGATCGGTCGCCCGGTGTGTCCTGCCTGCGGAGGCCCGTTGATCGAGATGCGGGCCAAGCTCCAGTGCTCCCGTTGCCACACGATCTGCGAGACCTGCTGTGAGGGTGGACGCGGATGATGTTGTCACAACCCGTCATCATCCACGTCCCGCACGCCTCGACCGTCATCCCGGACGATGTGCGGCCCACCTTCTGCCTGGCGGACGACGAACTCCAGACCGAACTGATCCGGATGACGGACTGGTATACGGACGAACTGTTCGCCATGCCGGGCATCACGTGTCTTCATTACCCGGTCAGTCGCCTCGTCGTGGACCCGGAACGCTTCGTCGATGATGACCAGGAATTGATGTCGCGGGTCGGCATGGGAGCCGTCTATACGCAGACCAGCTTCGGCACGCCGTTGCGGCAGGAACTCTCGCCGGTCGAACGACAAGCCTTGCTGGATCGTTACTATTGGCCGCACCACCGGCGACTCGATCAACTGGTCGCGCAGGCTTTAGAGCAATTCGGCCGCTGCCTGATTATCGACGCCCACAGTTTTTCGCCACATCCCCTGCCCCACGAACCGCATCAGCAGCCCAACCGTCCCGACTATTGCCTGGGGACGGGCGCGTATCACACCCGCCTGAAACTGGTCGATGCCGCCGAGTCGTGCCTGTGGGCGATGCACAGGTCGGTGTTTCGGGATCGTCCTTTTGCTGGCACGTTGGTGCCGCAGCGTTACTACCAGACCGATCGCCGGGTGCAATCGATCATGATCGAGGTCAGTCGAGGCCTTTATCTGCAGCCAGCATCCAGCGACCGTAGCGACGGCTTCGACGCGACGTCACTGGAGGTGCATCAGCTGGTCAGCACGATCATCGAGACCTTTCAGCAGATGAACATCTGTTGAACTTCCGCATCGATTGCGATTGAGTTTCCAGGCGCGAGATGGATCGCCGGGCAGAGCGACGATTTGCATGGGATTCGGTCATAGGTCACCAACGCATCCGCTCCGCATCCAGATCGATTCCCCAGTCGTCCCACACGAGGGCCGGAACCACCTGAGAGCTCGCCCGTCCGTCGGCCCATTGCATTTTGTCGAGACGCTTGAAAAACGCGAGATGCGGATCTTGGGCTATTGCTTGATGCCCAACCATTGGCATTTTGTGCTCTGGCCAGAGAACGACGGCGATCTCGGTAGATTCATGCAGCGATTGACGATTACGCATGTCACGCGCTGGCAAAGAAACTACAACCTGGTCGGCTACGGGCACATGTACCAAGGCCGCTTCAAGTCGTTTCCCGTCGAAACAGATGACTATTTCTATCAAGTGATGCGGTACACCGAAAGGAATGCGCTGCGAGCCAATCTGGTTGCACGAGCCGAAGATTGGCCGTGGGGCAGCCTTTGGATCCGGCAATTCGGATCGGCCGAGCACCGCGCGATGCTGTCGGATTGGCCCATGCCTCGTCCCCGCAGTTGGGTTCATTATGTCAACCAACCGGCCAGCGATGCCGAACTGGAGGCCCTTCGACGAAGTTGCCGTCGCGGCGCTCCCTACGGCTCGGAAGCATGGGTCAACAAAACAGCAAAGAAACTGGGGCTGGAGTCAACGTTGCGATCCCCTGGACGCCCAAAGAAAGCATAAAACAGGACCTGTCCCCGTTTCTCTTTCTTGCTCAATCGAAATCATCTGCCCGTAGGCCTACGTTGTCACGCCCAGCAGGATTGCGACCGGCCACAATCCACCGTGCAGTGGATGGCCATGCTGGCAGACCGCTTGAGCCGCGCTGGCAATGAGGGTCTAGGCATCCTCAACGGCAGAGGGACATGCAGTGCGGAGAGTACTGCGGTAGATGTTCACTCAGTCAAGAAACGCGACGAATGCCATGGCTCTTGATTGGGTCTCGGTATTCATCTCGACGCGATGCCAACCGAAAAGACGAATCGTCGCATGGTCGGGGTGCGACACGGCTCCTTGGACGAACACGGTAGGATCCCTTTGCATCACGCGCCAGTTCCACCTGGCTGCCGCGGGACTTGTCTGCAACAACGCCTGGTATTCCGCTGTGGTCAGTCCGTTCGGATGCTGTCCGCAGACGTAGACCGTCGTACCACCGACTCGGTACAAGCAGGCGCACATGTGCGGTTTGCCGCGTCCTCGCCGTAACGGCTCGTTGCGAAGCACCAGCTTTTTATTCACCATCATGCCGGTGCTGGCACAAAGAACCACTCACCTTGTCGAATGAAGGTATCGGTCTTGCGGCGATGACGCTGTTTTCGCTTGCCCTTTTTGCCGCTTTCCAGCTGGCGGATAACGTCGGGTTTGAGCGCCTCTTTAGCGGTGACCACGCTGCTGACCGCGGCCCGTTCGGGAATCCCGGCGACGAACCAATGCCGCTCATCATGACCGCAAAGAAACTTGTCTTTCGTGTCAGGTAACCCGGCGCGCTTTGGCTGCTGGCGGACCATCAGGAGCAGGTGGCGCTCCTTGGGCTGTACCTCCAGGACCTCGACATCGGCGTTACCGTCCGCCTGGATGTCAAAGTATTCGCCTTTGCGGTCATGGGCGATATCGATAACGACGGGGCCGACCGCGGGCGGCCAGCGGCGCTGCGCCAGTGGTCGGATACGCACGCGCGCACCAAGCTTTGCGAATTTGGATATGAGCAGGTTGGGGTTCATGCCGAGATAGACACGGAGATACCTGCAAAGGTTCGCGGACCCTGGAACGGACGCGCGGCACACGCGACTACGGTGTTCCATTCTTCGTTGGCTTGGACAAGAATAGGGAGATCAACCAAACGGCTCTGCTTGGGCCCACCGGAACCGAATGAAGTATTAGACACACGGGAAGCCAAAGTGCAGGTATAGCCGTTCTCATTCCATGGTCGCCCGATCCCTGAGACACGATCCCTGGGTCCCAGGTTTCACGGAGGAGCTACGTGCTATGTATGATCTTGCAACATACTTTGCCTGGTTTGTGCTGGCCTTGCTGTTTTGCTTGGCCATCGCGATGATCGTCGCGATCGGATCGCTTCCCAAGAAAATCGCCACCCAGCGGCACCATCCACAAGTCGCTGCGATCAACGCCGCCAGTTGGATTGGCCTGTGCGCTCGGCGGTCTCGGCTGGCCCATCGCGTTCGTGTGGGCTTTTCTCCGCACCGACTTGACGGACGACGACGACGATATTACAGACGCGAGCAGCGAGCTGCGCGAAGCCGCAGACTGCCTCCACAACGGAACTTGAACAGCTGCGGCGACATGTGGAAGAACTGCGAGCTGAACTGGAGTCGCTGAAGAGAGCACGCGACCCACAGACTTAGCTATTCCAACCGCTACAAGTCAGGACTTCATCGCTGGGAAGGAATCGTTCACGATGATCGCATTGTTCACGCTGCTCTACGCGCTCGGCATTTGGCTGATTTACGTCAGATGGCGGATCAAACCAACGCCGACGAACATTGCGATTTCAGCCGCCATCGGTTGCCTAGCGGTGGGGCTGATCGTGATCCTGTGGCAATTCTCCTCGCCGACGTCCGGCCAACTCGTCGTCAGCCGCTATACCATTCAGATCGTACCGCAGGTGCGGGGCCCCATCGAGAAACTGGGCGGCGAACCCAATGCACCTCTCAAGAAGGGCAAGGATATCCTATTCGTGGTCCAGAAGGATCTGTACGAAATTGCGGTCGAACAAGCCAGGGCCTCGCTGGCGGCAGCCAGCAAGACGGTCGAACAGATGCAGGCGGGGGTGAAAGTCGCCGCGGCGACGATTCGCGAAGCCGAGGCGCAAACCGCGGCGGCACAGGCGGAGTTCGAAGCGGCCACGGAATCCGAAGGACGGGTCGCCGGCGCGGTCAGCAAGGTCGAATTGGTGAAACTGGGTCAGCGGTACGCGGCGACCCAAGCGAGCTTGGAAAAGGCCAAGGCCAGTCAAGATCAGGCCAGCCTGACGCTGGAAGTTGCGGAACGCAACGTCGAAAGCGCGGAGGCGAATCTGGAGAATGCGGAGTTTAATCTTGCGCAATGCACCGTCTACGCGCCGAGTGACGGATTCGTCACGAACTGGCAAGTCCGCGAAGGCGCCATGGCCGTCCCCCTGCCGCTCGCGCCCTTGGGCACGTTCGTGGATACCTCGCAAGTCGGACTGGTCGCTTCCTTCGGTCAAAATGTCCTCAAGAATGTGAAGCCCGGTGATCGCGCCGAATTCGCATTCAAGTCGCGGCCTGGTGAAGTCCTCGCGGGCTCGGTTCAATTCGTGATTCAGGCCAGCGGCGAAGGTCAGTTTGTGACCTCCGGCACGCTCGGATCGGCATCAAACGTTGGTTCGCGAGGCCAGTTCGCCGTGAGATTCAACTTGGACGATAACGAGCAGGCCCAATCGTTGGCGATGGGAACGGCCGGAATCGCCGCGATCTATACGAACGTTGGTTCGCCGTTTCACGTGATCAGCAAGGTGACCGTCCGCATGAAGGCGTGGATGTACTACCTGATTCCCATGTAGGGTAAGGTTCACAAGGTGCGCTGCGATGGGTATGGCACCCGATGAGCGCAAGCGTCGCAACCGTGCCCCTTGCCTTACCATGGGAGCCGAACCACGCGCCGCGGTTGGTGATCAAGGAATCCACTCATGCCCGACGAATCTCCCGGCAAACAGCGTTTTCAGCAAGCCTATGCGAGCCGGGCCCCTTGGGATATCGGCAGGCCGCAGCCGGCGTTCGTCCTGGCGGCCGACCGGATTGACGGCTCGATCCTCGATGTGGGCTGCGGAACGGGAGAGAACGCGCGCTCTTCTTCGCCGCTCGAGGCCACCACGTCACCGGCATCGACTTTCTTGAACAGCCGATTGCGGAAGCAAAGAGAAAGGCCCGGGAACGAGACCTGAAGCCGACCTTTGCGGTCTTCGACGCTCTCCACCTCGAGGCGATCGCGGAAGTCTTCGACTCCGTTATCGACTGCGGGCTGTTTCACGTCTTCTCGGACGTTGACCGACCACGTTACGTCCAAGGTCTAGCAACCGCCGTCAAGCCAGGTGGCGAACTGTTCCTGCTGTGCTTCAGCGACAAGGAACCAGCGGGCGACGGGCCTCGCCGAGTTTCGCCAGAGGACATTCGCAGTGCCTTTGCGGACGGGTGGAATCTAGAATCGATCGAAGAGGCTCGATTTGCAACCCGGACGGACCGCGAGGACATTCATTTCAGTCAGGGAGGTCCGTTTGCCTGGTTCTGCGTGCTTCGCAGGCTGTAGCGCCACGCCAGCCATCCATCGCGGGACGAGCCGTCCCGGCATCAGCGTTGGCCGCCCGCCCTGGCCAGCCATGACTTCCACACCACAAGTCCCACGATCATCAACGTGATACTTGCCGGCTCGGGAATCATTCGCAGGTCACTGGCGCTAAATGACATCTCGTCATCAATGGCCATGCTGATGAAATCGATGTCAATTCGGGTTGGATAACAAAACGCGTCATCGTATTCGATCAGCAGTGCGTCGGCAGGAAAATCAATAGCAAACTGCACCTGGTCAAACAGATCGTCCACGGTGAGGTAGAAGATCGGATCAAGCGCTTCGTTCGTCACGGGGTGGCGAACCGAAACGATCTCCCCGTCCACCACGTGAATCAGGCCCGGCGTGGTGACTTCCGGAAGACAGTAGCAGCTGCGTTCAAACCGGAACACATAATCGTCCGCGTGAAGGAGTTGCCACTGCTGCCGTCGGATATTGTGTTCTTCCTGGACCGTTGCAAACGCCGGTACTGGATATCCCATGACGATCGCCATGATCGCCCATGGCAACAACGCTACTAGGGTGGTGTACGTTTTCATGATGGACCGATGCCTCCCATGGTTGCACCCGAGGGACTGGCAACCGCGGCGGCGCAGCACCTCTGACCGTGGACGACACTCGTCCTTTTTCCACGGCGCCATGAACGATGGTGTGCTGCTGGTAGGAAGTAGCAAAAAGCGTTCCACACAGTCGTAGCGGCTGAGCGTGACGGCAGTCCCCTGCGTGCCGTGATGATCGCCACGGGGGACTCTTGTGCATTCGCGAGCACCGGTTTGCCCGCCGGTATTGGCAAGAATCGCATCCGTACGCGGCCGAGCTTATGGCGTGACCAGTCAAGCCAGTCCCCCACAGGAAAAAGACCAAGGCTGTTTGTCGGCGAGGCAGTCCGCGGATACCTGTGCAAATCGGCACGGTCCGACCTCCGGAGGTGTGCCTTTCGTCCGTTCCTGGGAGGATGATTTCGTTCACGGCGATGGCGGGACGAGGTGCGACCGACGTTGGATGCCGGCGCGAACGAAAGCCGGTGGCCGAGATGCTGAGCATTCTGCACCGCTAGATTGAGGATTTTCTCTTGTCCGGCCAGATGGGCCAGGATAGATTGACGCCCCTCGCAATCGATTTGTGTCACGAGAGGGCGGCTTGGCGATTGTGGCCAGGCGGCGACCGCTTCAGGGATGATCTGGACGACCGCCATTGCACTGCAACTGGCGCACGGCGGTAGAGCGTCTGACTCGTATTGTCAGACGGAAAGAGAGGATATGTATGGATGCATCATCCGACGGTAATCGGTACTGGGTTCAATCAAGTCGTATAGTGTGGCCGTCATCGCGACCGGCTTCGCGGTTTTGGCTCGCTACTGGCTCGATCCGCATCTAGACGACGAGTGCCCCTTCAGCCTGTTCTATCTGAGCGTGCTCCTGACGGCGTGGACCGTCGGCTCGGGGCCGGCGTATCTTGCCGTGGCGCTGGGCACCGGCGCGGCAGCTTACTTTTTCATCAAGCCGCAATCGAGCATGGCGATCGACAGCGTATCGGAAGTCGTGCAACTCTTGATTTACGTGTTCGTCAACTGTGTTGCCGCCATGCTGTTTGGTCGGCTACGCCGGCAGCGGCGACTGGCGGAGCAACGATCCCGGGACAATGAGCAGTTAAGTCATTCGCTCCGCCAGGCCGACGAACGCAAGGACGAGTTTCTGGCGCTGTTGGCACACGAGCTGCGCAATCCGCTGGCGCCGATACGCGCGGGGCTCGAAATTCTCGAACGAGAGGCTCACGCCTCAGCGGCGACCGAGCGTGTCCGACGAGTCATCGAACGGCAGACGAATCACCTGGTCCGTCTCACGAACGACCTGCTCGATGTGTCGCGGTTCACACGCGGGAAACTCGAGCTGCAAATCAGCCGCATCGACCTGCGAGATGCGGTGGACGACGCCATCGAGATGACCGCCGGTGCCATTGCCGCCAAGGGCCATCGCTTCCAACGGCTGGTTCCCGATGCGCCCGTGTGGGTCATGGGTGATCGGGCGCGGCTGGCTCAACTGACGGCAAATCTCGTTGACAATGCCGCCAAGTACACCCCGCCGAGCGGCTGCATCGTGCTCGAACTCAGCCAGGCGCATGACTTGATCACACTCGCCGTCCGCGACAATGGGATCGGCTTTCCTCCGGAAGAGGCGGAAAATATTTTGTTGCCATTCCGTCAAATGGATATGTCGCGCACGCGGGAATATGGGGGACTGGGGCTGGGGCTGGCGATCGTGAAAACCTTGGCCGAACTGCATCACGGCGAGCTGTCCGCGCAGTGCCGGACCGGGCCGCGGGAGCTGCTTCACGCTTCGTGTTCCGGCAGCAGCTCAGCGATGAGAAGAATAATGCCTCCGCCCCTCCGTCGGCCGAAAGACACAACGCGCGGACAGACGCGTCGCCCATCGACGGCCCGGACAGCCATTCCCCCACACGAGTCTTGGTCGTGGAGGATGGAGCGGACGCCGCCGATCTGCTTTGTGAACTGCTGGAAGCCGAGGGTTACATCGTCGATTTGGCACGTGATGGTGTGTCCGCGGTGCAGCTGGCGGCCCGCCGGCTGCCCGATGTCTGCGTCATGGATATTGGCCTGCCAGGGATGGATGGGTATGAGGTTGCCAAACGTATCCGCCAACTGGACCACCTGCGGTCGGCGAAGCTCATCGCCGTCACCGGCTGGGGCAGCGAGGTCGATCGGTCCCGGTCGCACGATGCCGGCTTTGACGTCCATATGGTCAAACCGATCATTTATAGCGAACTATTGGCCGAGATCAGCGGCGACGGGCGCTGCAGGGAGCAGGCATCTCCGCCAGCAAGCGACGCCGACAAAGGGGTGGCTTTTTTGAACCGCTGATGCGCGCTAATGGACGCTGATGGGTTGATGACAGGCCGAAGAACGCACATCGCCGTCAGCCGTAGGCGCTAGCCTCGGGCCCGAGACAAGGTCACCACAGAATCAACGACTCGCCATGCACCGCGCCGCCCGTGGGTCCGCGGATGCACGGGATATCTCTGCGCCTCTGCGAGAAAACAACAGTGCCGCAGATCCCCTCCCGCAACCGCACAGCGAGATAACGGCACAGCGCGACGCAGGGAAAGGGGTGGCTTTTTTGAACCGCTGATGCGCGCGCAATGGACGCTGATGGGTTGATGACAGGCCGAAGAACGCACATCGCCGTCAGCCGTAGGCGCTGGTAGCCTCGGGCCCGAGACAAGGTCACCACAGAATCAACGACACGCCATGCGCACGTCGCCGCCCGTGGGTCCGCGGATGCACGGGATATCTCTGCGCCTCTGCGAGAAAACAACAGTGCCGCAGATCCCCTCCCGCAACCGCACGGCGAGATAACGGCACAGCGCGACGCCGACAAAGGGGTGGCTTTTTTGAACCGCTGATGCGCGCTAATGGACGCTGATGGGTTGATGACAGGCCGAAGAACGCACATCGCCGTCAGCCGTAGGGGCGCTAGCCTCGGGCCCGAGACAAGGTCACCACAGAATCAACGACACGCCATGCGCCGCGCCGCCCGTGGGTCCGCGGATGCACGGGATATCTCTGCGCCTCTGCGAGAAAACAACAGTGCCGCAGATCCCCTCCCGCAACCGCACAGCGAGATAACGGCACAGCGCGACGCAGGGAAAGGGGTGGCTTTTTTGAACCGCTGATGCGCGCTAATGGACGCTGATGGGTTGATGACAGGCCGAAGAACGCACATCGCCGTCAGCCGTAGGCGCGAGCCTCGGGCCCGAGACAAGGCCACCACAGAATCAACGACTCGCCATGCGCCTGTGCCGCCCGTGGGTCCGCGGATGCACGGGATATCTCTGAGCCTCTGCGAGAAATCAACAGTGCCGCAGATCCCCTCCCGCAACCGCACAGCGAGATAACGGCACAGCGCGACGCAGGGAAAGGGGTGGCTTTTTTGAACCGCTGATGCGCGCTCATGGACGCTGATGGGTTGATGACAGGCCGAAGAACGCACATCGCCGTCAGCCGTAGGCTGCTAGCCTCGGGCCCGAGACAAGGCCACCACAGAATCAACGACTCGCCATGCGCACGCGCCGCCCGTGGGTCCGCGGATGCAAGGGATATCTCTGCGCCTCTGCGAGAAAACAACAGTGCCGCAGATCCCCTCCCGCAACCGCACAGCGAGATAACGGCACAGCGCGACGCCGACAAAGGGGTGGCTTTTTTGAACCGCTGATGTGCGCTCATGGACGCTGATGGGTTGATGACAGGCCGAAGAACGCACATCGCCGTCAGCCGTAGGCGCCAGCCTCGGGCCCGAGACAAGGTCACCACAGAATCAACGACACGCCATGCGCCCGTGCCGCCCGTGGGTCCGCGGATGCGCCGAATCACAGCTGCCCACAGGTGTGCGAGTGAATCAGATATCACTCACTTCAGAGAACGGAACGCGGTTCGACGGTACTACGTTCACTCGCCTAGACCCGAGGCTGGCTGGCTGACGAGATACCGGGGACCAGGCTCCTGCACGGTACCGACCGACGTTGACGGTACTTTCTCACCAAGCCGCAAAACTACGAAGCCTAGACTCGAGGCTAGTGCCTACGGCTGACGAGATACCGCGGACCAGGCTCCTGCACGGTACCGACCGACGTTGGCGGTCCTTTCTCACCGAGCCGCAGAGTCACGGAGCTGAGGCCATCGAACGGTCATGGGCGCGAGCGAAAACATCCCAGCCAGGCCAGCGCCAGCCAAGTCAGCCACCATGTCGCCGGTTCCGGAACGATCCCCAGCGTCACGTTCCCAACGCCCGTAATGATGTTGCGGTAATTGCCCACAAAGGGACCGCCGTCCGGCTCGGTACCAGGTGCCGCGAACGCCGTCGTGACGTAATAGTATTGAACGCCCGGCGCCAGATGCTCCGTAATCATCGTGCCGCCCGTCGCGTCATCCGCAAACGGAAGGTCATTGAACGACGAATTCCGCAAGACATTACCCGTCTGTCCCAGCGCACGCACCACGTTGGCCAGCGGGTTCAGGGGATCAAAACCATCGGCGTACAGCACGCCCGCCGATTCGTACTCGTTGGCCGAGACTACCGAGTACATGCCCGCCGTACTGACATGAAAGGGTTGGACATCATAGTACGGGAAGCGATTACTCAGGAAAGGCGGCGTGTAGCCCGGTGGATTGGTTTCGAATTGAATGGGACGGTTAAACGTGGAATCACTTTCGTCGAGTCTGCCGGCATATTCCGCCGTGCCGGCTGGAAACGAACTGTCGAACGTGTAGGTGAGCGTCGACGTGGCATCGAGCCCCGGCACAAACTGCTCGGCGTCTACCGAGTACATTTCGAACAACAACGGTTGCGAGGCATCGAAGCCCCCCGGAGCGTAAATTGTGGCGCTGACCGGAATCGTTCCGTCAAAATCACGGAATTTGGTGAATTGAAACCAAGGCTGAGATGCGGCGAGTCCCGCACCTGCTGGTTGCACGCGAATGCTACTGGCCCATGCCGCGGGATGGACTTTCGTGATCGTTCCCTCGACATGGATCGTACGCGCCGTCCCGCTGAACGGCCCGACCATGGCCTTCGTATTCTGCGCGGACGTTGATGGAAACCCGTAGTAGCCGTAGTGGCGGGCATCCGTAATGGTAACCGTTCCTAGAGTCTCCCCGTACGCCGAGTTACCGCAGCAGCAGGCGGCGAAGACGACTACCGTCAGGGCAGCGGCGAACGAGACTCGCATGGGAACTCCTCTTAACACAAAATCGGCAACGATCTTCGCCAGAACCTCGCTTGGTTGGCAGGCGATGCTAACCCTCGTTATATGGCATCGCGACCGGCGCTTAAAGTGAAAACCACGCCGATCGCCAGTGGCGCCGCAAGGGATCGTGAGAAGAGAGGGAGAGCGGTCGACGATGTCGCACTGGGAAAAGGGTATCAGCAGCCGCTTTAGCATCACGTTTTTACCTCGGAATGCACGGCCCCGACCTGGCTGCGTGTCACTGCGGCAAACTTTGCCGCGTGCTTAGATCTGCGTAAGGTCCGCCCCCAGTAATCCGACCGGAATGCCATTCTGCTTCAGGATGCCCGTCGCCTTGCCGTTGATGACGAGCAACACGATCAGGCCCACGCAGGGAACGAGCGCCAGGACGCCCAGCAGGATCCCCACGCCGGTGCTGTATACTTTGATCGCCAGCAGGAATACGAAGACCGTGCCGACCAGTCCGACCGCGAGGACGCCCATGCCGAGAATCGGCCGCAAGGACTCCGGGATGACGAACTGACAAATGACGGCGACTAGATAGATGAGAATACAGACGAGGATCCCCTTCTGGTACTTGGCCACGGCTTTCAGATCCTCGCGACTGCCGCTCTTCACACCAATGACGTGCGAGGCGGCAGCGGGCGACTCGAAGGGATTCTGGTTCATCGGATTCTTCCCCCGTCTCGGTGAATTCCCGGACCATCGATAAGACGTGACGGCTCCCCTCGCAAACATATTAACGTCGGTGGAACCAAGATGGAATCCAGCGATGACCTTGACGATTCGGCGACGGGTGGAACCCGCGTTCCGCGCTGGCTGCCACCTTCTACGTGCGCAGTACTCAGCACCGCGGTACTCGTACGCGCACGAGGGGTCATTTCCGTAGATCTTGCCGTCAGCAATGCGAATCGGGTAACCTGCGGGTATCGGTCTCAGGCGAAGGACCGTCGCCATCATTTGAAGGAATGTGGAACCATGCGCGTTACCGAATGGCTTTTTCTCGGGGGCTGGGGACTGCTGTTCGTCTGCGGCTGCACAAAAGCACCCCTCAAAACATCAGCCCACCCTACGCCGACGGCCACGACCACGGCCGTGGTGACCACGGCGCCGACGGACGGCAACCATATCGTCGCGGCTGACTTGGCCCTGCCCGTCCGCCTGAAAGCCGGTGGAGACTTTATTGACACCGAGGTCGGTCATGCGGCCCCTTTCATCGCTGACATCGATCGGGATGGTTTACGAGACCTGCTGGTGGGGCAGTTTGGCGAAGGCAAGCTGAAGGTTTGCCGAAACGTCGGCACGAACGAGCAACCCGAATATGAATCGCCGACGTTTTTTCAGGCCGGAGGAGACGTGGCGCAGCGTCCCCGCCGGGTGATGCATCGGCTTCTGTCCACAGGTGGTGGACCTCAACGCGGATGGCTATGACGATGTCATCACCGGCGAATACTGGCCCGGTGACATTTATGTCTTTTGGGGGCAGCCGCACGGGACGTTTGCCGACAAGGAATACCTAAGGGACACCGAGGGCAGGAACCTGAACGGCGGCTCAGGCTGGGAAGATGAACAAACGCCGCGGATGGAGAGTCTGGCAGCAGCCCCCTTCGCCACCGACTGGGACGGTGATGGGGACTTGGACATGCTCATCGGTAACATTGCGGGTACGATCACGTTGATGCTGAATGAAGGCAGTCCCGAGGAGCCGGTCTTCTCCCCCCAGCGCACGCTGCTCAAAGCTGGCGGAGAGACGATGAAGGTCGGCCAGGGGGATGCGGGTCCCGTCCATGCCGACTGGGACGGCGATGGATTACGCGACTTGGTTGTCGGCGGCGGCGACGGCAGCGTTGTCTGGTGCCGCAACGTGGGGACCGCGCAATGCGCCGGAGTTTTCGGCCCCTGTGGAGCTGATTCGGGCCGGCGGAGGCGAGGCGTTTCCACATCAAACGGATCCCACACGTCCTGGCACGCGTACGAAAGTCTGCGTGGACGATTACAACCAGGACGGACTCGTCGATCTGCTCGTCGGCGATTTTATCAGCGAAGCCGGACCACCGCTTGAGCTGACGCCGGAGCAAGAGCAACGACGTGACGAGATCGAGTCGCTTATGCGTAAGCAATCCGAAATGATGTCCGAGCAGTGGGCGGCCTTGCAGGCAGTCCTCAAAGAGCATGGACCGGACTCGCCCGCGGCGGCGGCCGCCGAGGAGGCGTGGGAAAAATTCATCGACGGGTTCAATCGCGAGCGGAGCCATCTTTACCAGGAGCACGCCCAGTTGCGTCCCACGGCGACGATGCACGGGTTCGTCTGGCTGTATCTGCGTCAGCCATGATCGATCAGGGCCTGACGCACGGCGCGGATATGGGCAGGCGTCGTGCGGCAACACCCCCCGATCACGGCGGCTCCGGCGGCCCGCCACTGGACCGCCATCCGCGCAAATCCTCGATCATGGCCTCACCCCGCCAGGCTCGTGACCCGGCATCCCAGATTTCGCCCGAATTGGGATAAACCACAATCGGTTTCTCGGTCGTCTTCCGCAATTCGCCGATCAGCCCGACGATGTGACTTGGTGCCGTGCAATTCACGCCCATGGCCTGGACACGGGGTTGGGCATCGAGAAACTCGCCGCAGCGGCCGATGGGGGTCCCGTCGCTGATGTGCCTCGCATCCCGACAACTGAAGCACACGCAGACGGGAATCTCCGGCGTCTGGTCGGCCAGTTCCACCAGGGCTTGGGCCTCACCCAGGCACGGTAGCGTCTCGCACCACATCACATCGGGTTGCTCGGCGGCCAGCAGATGCCAGCGTGGGAGATGAAATTGCAGGAGTTCGTCGCGCCCCAGTCCGTACACGCCGGCATATTCCGCTCCATTGGCCAGATACGCACCATAGGGTCCGATGCTGGCGGCTACCAGCGGACATTGACGGCCCGTTCGATGACAAGGCTCGTCCCACCATGCGTCACGCGCGTGCTTTGCCAGCCTCACTGACCGCCGCAGCAGGTCCGCGGCTTCCGCCTTGTCGATACCGGCTGCGACAAATCCAGCGAGCGTGGCCTGATAGCTGGCGGTGGTGACGATATCCGCCCCCGCGTCGAGATACGATCGATGCACCGCGGCAATGGCCGCGGGTTCGTCGCGCAGCAGACGCGCCGACCACAATGTGTCATCGAGCTGCTGGCCGCGGCGCTCCAATTCGGTGGCCAGGCCGCCGTCGAGTATCAAATCTCGAAATGGCATCGTGACTGCCTGCGAAGGATGGCGATGCGGACCCACGGAGGATGCATGTGACGCACATCATTTACTCGTGAGGCCCCCTTGGCGGCCACCGCGCGATGGGGTGGCGTCATCTTACCACGCGGTTGAGGCTGGTTGCCTGCCCCCGCGACATCAAACGCCCAGGAAAGGTGCCAACCCGCAAGCGGTGGGAACCGTACTCCACGCAACCGAGGACCCCTACGCCACGCTTCTGTAGCGCCGCCGTGAGCGGAAGAGCACATCTGTGGTCCATTCGTCACGCGGGCGGTCTGACGTGGGTGCTCGGCTCACGAGTTTCAGGCTGATTTGCGAGCGAAACTCGATTTCCGGGCCCTATGACAACGGCTCGTCTCACCAAGGCGGCGGCACGAAATTTGCGTCCCATACGGTTGGCTGCCGAGAGAGGTGCGGTTTGCCCGCCAAGTTCTGTCGGCATTTCACGACGGAGGTGCTGCGATGATTGGCTACAGAAATGTTGTGATGACGGTGCTGGCTGCCCTGGCAACGGCGGCTCACGCCGATGTGCGGTACAGTCTCGTGCCGCTGCCCGAAACGACCGACTTTCCCTTTGAATTCGCTCCCTCCATCACCGTGGGAGCCGTAAACAACGGCCGCCAAGTCGTCGGCGAAGTGGAACGGCTACCAGCGCGAGTGGAATGAGCTGGGTGGCTATTGGGACTATGTCCAGGTCAACGGACTGTTTTTCTGGGAGCCCGGCATGACGGAAGTCCATACCGTGGCGACCAACAGCGGGAATGACTACGCGTTCTACGCCCAATCACTGAACAACCACGGTGTCGCGGCGGGTGAGCAGCAGATCGAGGACAACCGATTCACGGCCTTCCGCTGGGACACCCATACCGATCAAGTCACGTACTTGCCATCTCCCGGCCCACCGTGGCAACGGCTGCTGTTTCCCAAGATCAACGACAGCAATGGGGTGGCTGCGAATGGCCAGACCAGCACCATCTACTGGAATGCAAGTGGCCTACCCACCGAGATTCTCTCCCGTGACGCTGACGGCGACGTTCGTCCGGGACTGGCTGCGGGCTTGAACAACCTCGGCGAGCTGGTCGGGCGGGCACTCGTCGATCACGACGGCGATGGTGTGTATTCCAACGAGGTCCCATTCAAGCACCTCATCGGGATCGAGCAAACCTTCGAACTGCCCATCCTGCCGGATGCGAATCGCGGCGAGGCGACAGCGATCAATAACAGCGGCATGGTCGGCGGTTGGTCGAACGTACCGCGTCCGCAGTACCCGGGTGAGTTGCGGGAAGCACCCTGTTACTGGGACCCGCTAGGCGGCATCCACGATTTGCGGACGGTGCTGCCTTGGCAGGTGGTCTCGATCGACCCGCCCCAGGTCAATACGGGCATGGTGCTGGACGTTGCCGACGACGGCACGCTGCTCATCTACGGACATGCCGGCAATACGACGTTCTGGGTATTCAACCCGGCGACCGACACCGAGGCGCATTATCTGCCGACGGTAGTTCCTGCCAGTGGTGAGCCATGGACCAGTCTCTATGGCACGTCGATGTCCGACAATGGAACGATCGTTGGCTACGCCAACCGGCCCGATCCAGACATCGGATGGCGGGCGGTGCCCGTGCTTTACGTACCTTACACGGTGACGACGACGCAGATTTCGATCGGCAGCCATCAGACGGCCAGCGTCAACGGTGGCACGAGCACACTGGGCGGGACCGAAATCACCTTTGAGGAGGTTGTTTCACCGGGCACGGTCACCGGCCATTACGGGCAGGGCCCCGCCAGCGACTTTGCCTCCACCTTCCTGTCCGACCCGGCGGCTCTGGTGGCCGTCGAAGATATGCTGCTCCCCGGCGACTTCCAGTACTGGTTCCTCGACCTCGAAATGGGGCAGTTCGCGGGGCTGGTCACGCTGACGTTTGCCTACGATCCAGCCCTACTGCCGCCAGAACTGGACCCCGCCAGGCTGATGATTCTGCATTATCGTTCGGATGCGTGGGAAAGCCTGTTGCCGATCGCGAGCGATCCGGTGGCTCATACGATTACGGTCCAGACCGATTCACTCAGCCCGTTTCTGCTGGCCAGAGTTCCGGAGCCAGCATCGATCGTATGCCTGATCGTTGGCTGGATCGGTGGAGCGTTGCTGCGCCGCAGCACTTCGTAACTAGCGCTTCCGCTGCCCACGGAGAGTCGAGCGGACGGTTCGCATCGTGCGGCAGCGGAATCCCATCTTACGGCAAGCCCAGTCAACCTCGTGCCGGACACGACAGGCGGGATGCCTATCCCGCGACGACCAGCCGCGGCAACTTCGTGGGCTGGGTGGTCGGCCGTCAGCGCAACCATTATCTTAGGCCCTGCGGCGGTTTCTCGTCGTAGCACGTGGTTCCGGAACGGGATACGCGCTGGCGTGATCCTCTGGAGATGCCTTATGGAGAAATCGAGCGTTTCCGACGCTGCCCGATCGCCGACGGTGCTGGGGCGGTGGAATGCCCTGCCGCTTTACTTCCGCATCCTGATCGCGATGGCGGGGGGCCTGATCACCGGCTTGCTGCTCGGCGACCAAGCGCTCATTTTCGAGATTCCCAGCCGAGTCATCCTGCAGTTGCTTGGCGCCCTCGCGCCGCCGCTGATTCTGATCGCTGTCACGCATGTGCTGATGACCACCGAAATCAAGGCGCGGACCGCGGGACGGCTGGCCATCCTGTTACTGCTGAACACCTCGGTCGCGATTCTGATCGGCCTGTCGGTCGCCAATCTACTGCAGCCAGGCAAGTGGTCGAAGTTCAAGCCCGCGGTTGCCGAGGCGAGCCCATCTTCGGGCGAACGTGTATCCCCCATTGAATTGATGGTGCAGAATGTTCCCAAGAGTATTCTCGGGCCTCTCGGCGACAAGCAGAATATTATCGGCGTGATCATCATCGCGGTTGCTTTCGGGTTGGCGCTGCGGGGCGTGAAGGACACACCGCTCGCGAATCCCCAGGATTTCGTGGAGATCTCCTACGATGTGCTATTGGTCGTCTTGCATTGGATCATCAATCTGGTGCCGATCGGGGTCTTTGCGGTCGTGGCCAAGGTTGTCGGTACGGAGGGCTTTGCACCGTTCCTTGCGATGGGTGCCTTCATCGTGGCGGTGCTGCTGGCGCTGTTGTTACAAACCGCCTGGTATTTGCTGAGAATACGGTTCTTCTCCTGGGTTCCACCGTTGGCGTGTCTCGTAGGCGTGCGGGACGCGCTGGTGATGGCTTTCTCGACCGACAGTTCGACGGCGACGATGCCCGTGACCTACGCCTGCCTCAAAGATAACGTCGGAATCCGCGAAGAATCGGCCAGCCTGGGAGCGCTGGTGGGTGCCAATTTCAACAACGACGGGACGGCACTCTACGAGGCCATGGCGGCTTTGTTTGTGGCACAGATGATCGGGCAAGATCTGTCACTGACCCAGCAACTGATCATCGTCGTGACGTCGGTCATCGCCTCGGTGGGTGCCGCGGGTATCCCCGAAGCCGGCCTGGTGACAATGACGCTGGTCTTTAGTGCCGTGGGACTGCCGATCGAGTATATTGCTTTGCTGCTCACGGTGGACTGGTTCCTGGACCGCTGCCGTACGACCATTAACGTTCTGGGCGACGTCAATGTCAGCTGCCTGCTGGACGGCAGGACAAAGCCGTCGCCAGCCGTATGAAGATGAGAGATGATATTTTCGTTGAATTGTTTAAAACGGAAGGGATGACTCGATGAGCGACCATGTCTATAAGAAGATCGAAATTACCGGCACTTCATCGGTATCGCTGGAAGAGGCGGTGCAGAAAGCCGTTGCGCAGGGCGGCCAAGACCGTGCAAAAGATGCGGTGGTTCGAAGTGGTCGAGACGCGGGGCACGATCGAGGACGACCATGTCGCCCAGTGGCAGGTCACGCTGAAGATCGGGTTTACGTTGAACGACTAGGCAAACGGGCAAGCCGGTCAGCGCCACGGTAGCCGAGCTCGCAAGCGTTTGGACCGACCCGTCAACGACGCCGGCGAAAGTCTGGCGACTTCGGCTACGCAAGACCTCAGCATTCCGCCGTAGCCGAGCTCGCAAGCGCTGGGACCGACCGGGAGGCACGCGCCAACGCACCCAGTGGCAGCTCCTCGTCCCAGGACCAGCCCCGCCGGCGCCGCCGTTCGGCTTCGCTCCACGTTGCCTGGATCGCGCGACAGGCCGCCCGAATCTCCTCAGCCGTAGGACAATAAAAATCTTCGGTCATTTCCAAACGGTGAGCCTGGTTCATGGGTGTTCCTCGCAACGCTCTCACGGTTTCCAGTGCGACCTCAAACCACAAAGTATGCGGAATCGCGTTCGATTCGTGTGAAGGTGCGTTGAAGGTTGCGTGAAAAACGCCGGGGGATACACTACATGTCCCGAGTGCTGCGTCACGTTTCGGACTGAAGGTTGGTCAAAATCGTGGCAATGGCTGCCAGCCACAGTCGACTGGGCCAAGATGCCGCAGCCACGCCGAGCGAACCGCAACATCGAAACGGGACGAGGCACCGGAGCTTCTCGGACAATTGACAGGAGCACATCGATGGCCGACCCGTTTTCAAACCGCAGCACGCGACGTCGCTTTTTAAAATCCGCCTCGTGTCTGGCCGCGGCCGCCCCCCTGCCCGCCTGGTTCCTGGCCTCCACTCCGTCCTCCAGCTTTGCCCAGCAGCGCTCGCCGAACGAGCGTCCTCGGGTCGCCCTGATCGGATGCGGCGGCATGGGGACGGTCGACGCGAAGCTGGCCGCCCAGTTCGGCGACATCGTGGCCTTGTGCGACGTCGACCGGGGCCGCCTGGAGCGAGCCCGCGAGACGTTTCCCGGGGCCAAACCATATGCCGATTATCGCTTGGTATGTGATCTGCCTGACCTGGACATCATCATTAATGGTACGCCGGATCACTGGCACACCCTGGTCAATTTGCGAGCCGTGCGGAGCGGCAAGGATGTCTACAGCGAAAAACCGCTCACGCTTACAATCGACGAAGGCCGGCGGCTGGTCGAGGCGGTTCGCGACAGCGGACGCATCTTGCAAACGGGCAGCCAACAACGGAGCGATCCAACGTTTCGGCTGGCGTGCGAATTGGTTCGCAACGGCCGCATCGGCAAGGTCGAGCGCGTCCGGGTCTGGCTGCCGATGGGACAATACGGTGGGCCGTTCGCCGAGCAGCCCGTTCCGGCCGAATTGGACTGGGATTTCTGGCAGGGGCAAACTCCGCAAGTCGCCTACGTACCGGAACGATGTCACGGAACGTTTCGTTACTGGTGGGACTACTCGGGCGGTACGATGACCGACTGGGGGGCTCATCACAACGACATCGCCTTATGGGGACTGGGCAAGGAACGCAGCGGTCCGGTAAGTATCGAGGGGGAGGCCCTGTTGCCGCCGATTGAGGGAGGTTATTCGGCGGCCAGCCAGTATCGGGTGAAGTACGTCTATGACGACGGCATTGAGCATTACTGTCAGAGCACCGCGGCCAATGGCCCGGGCGGCACAGTCGTTGGTGAACTGGCCACCGGTGAGAAGCACCACGGCGTGCAGTTCGAGGGGTCGGACGGCTGGATCTATGTCACGCGAGGAAAGATCGAAGCGAGCGATCCGGAACTGCTCAAGACGCCACTGCCGTCGGATGCCACACGGCTGTACGCCAGCGATGATCACATGGCGAATTTCTTCGAGTGCGTGGCGTCGCGTCAGCCGCCCATTTGCGATGTGGAAATCGGTCACCGATCCGCGTCGGTCTGTCATCTGGGCGTGATCGCGATCCGACTGGGTCGAAAGCTCACTTGGGACCCTGCCGCGCAAGCGTTTGTGGGGGACGCCAAGGCCAGC
Organism: uncultured Planctomycetaceae bacterium; assembly: GCA_963700865.1. Taxonomy (GTDB): domain Bacteria; phylum Planctomycetota; class Planctomycetia; order Pirellulales; family Pirellulaceae; genus CAVOGJ01. The sequence goes on from CAVOZC010000012.1 coordinate 24,184, forward strand.
AGCATGCTGGCTCGCGAAATGCGCAAACCCTACGCGCTCGACGAGGCGTAGGACGCAGGGAGCGTTGGTGGTGGCCCCGGTGGCGGAGAGGGCTTGTTGCCGTGTCAAGCGCCAGACTTAGGGTTTGTCAAGACCGTGGCTGTGGCTTCCAGCCGCGGTCGACTGAGGCGAGATGCCCCAGCCACGGTGCGCGAACCCCAAAATTGAAACTTGACGAAGCACGAGGACTTGATCGAACGATCGACGCGGGTAGGCTTCCAGCCATTCGAATTCAGCACAACATGCGCGTCGATGATCAACGATCCACCCTGTTGCCTGGGCGTTGACGGGCTGGCATCGGGCTGCCGATGAGCCTGAAACTCGCCACAGCAAGCGTGGCGTCTCTTCCCTTTTCTTCGCCTACGACTCGGGCACCGGCACCTTGGACACAAACAGCCGCCAGGCATCCCGCTGCTCGGGGCTGAGCGAATTTTCCCTCGTTAGTGCCAGCTTCTCACGGCGCTCGGTGCCGTGGACGTGAACCTCCACGTCCAGTCGCCCGTTAGGCTCGTACGAAAAACAGACCTCCACCGGCGTGTGGGCCGGCAGTTGTGGTGGCAGATCCTGCACAACGCAGTCCCCCAACGGCACGCAATCTGCCGCGGATGCGCTCTCTCCCTCCACCACCCGTACCAGGATCGATCGCTGATTCGACGACTTGGTCTTGAAGATACGATTCGTCGAGACAGGTAGTCGTGTGTTCCGGGGGATCAGCACCGCAACGCGTTCTTGCCGCGTTGCCGAATCGGTGCCCACGACACCCAGGCTGTGCGAGTTGATGTTGTGGATGCTCAAGCGGGCGGGGCGCCCTGCGGCCCGTGCCAGCAGCATTCCCGCATGGATGGCCGCACCGTGCGCCACGGCCTCATCGGGCGACGCGCTGGTGTTCGGTTCCATTCCAGAGATCTCGCCCAGCATCTTTCGCACCGCCGGCATGCGGGTCGCGCCGCCCACCAGCAACAACGAATCGATCTGGGACCAATCGAGCCCGCTGGCGGCCAGCGTCTCGCTGACGGTAAATTTCGTCCGCTCCAGCAAATCGGCCGTCCGCGCCTCGAACTGCTCCCGTGTGACTTCGACGCGGAGCGCTTGCCCCTGATGATTGCAAGCAATCGAAGCACGCGGGCGGGCAGCGAGTGTCCGCTTGGCGTCCTCACATTCCCGCCAGATTCTCCCCCGCGCCACAGGATCGGCACGGAGATCGATGCCAAATTGTTGCTCATACTGCTCGGCCACCAGCTCGACCAGCCGCTGGTCCCAATCGTAGCCGCCCAGCCGCACGTCCCCGTCGGTGGCCAGCGCCGTATATTCCGTGCCTTCGAATTCCAACACGGTCACATCGAAGGTGCCGCCTCCCAGATCGTAGACCAGGATCCGCTGCATTCCAGCCGCGCGGTCTCCGGGCATGAGACTCTGCTGAAACCCGAAGGCCACTGCGGCCGCCGTCGGCTCGTTGATGATATCCAGCACTTCCAAACCGGCCATGTATCCCGCGTCCATCGTGGCCTGACGACGGACTTCGTCGAAATAGGCGGGCACCGTCACCACCGCCTGGTGGAATGGTCCTATCTGCCGCCCCGCATCGACCCGCAGCTTGTTCAAGACAAACGCCTGCAGCACTTCGGGCGGGTACGCGCGGCCGCCGAGCAATCGCGAATAGGCCCGTTGTCCGAACTCGCGTTTGGCACAAATCGCGACCTGATCCGCCTCGGTCGCCATACCCTTCAGCGCCTCTTTGCCAACGACGGCCTGATCGTCGTCGAACAAGACGGCACTCGGGGTCATCTTGTCCCCTTCGGCATTGACGAGCGTTTGCGGCCGCCCCAGATCATCGAGCCAAGCCACGACCGAATTGGTCGTACCAAGATCGATTCCGACGGCGGGAGGCGGTTTCTGCATGCTGTTAGTTTAGCGACTCGGCGAGTTTTCGTTGCCGGGCGAGTCGCCGGGCAGGCTGCCCAGAATCTGGGCCACCATGTCCTCGAAGCTCGTCCGCGGATCGTTGGACCGAAACACCGTAGCCCACCGTGCCCGCTGGGCGTCGCTCATCCGTTCGGCTCGCTGCAACTCAAAGACGAGGTCGCGATCGGTGCCCGGGACGCGGAGTCGGACCAGCAGCCGCCCGTCACTATTGTAGGCGTAGGTGACATCGAGTGGCGAGCCCGCGGGCAAGCCGGCCGGCAGATCGCGGAGAACCGCACGGCCGATCGTCAGGCAATCGGCCGGATCACTACTCTCCCCTTCAAGGACGTGCAGGACGATGGATGGTTGGTCATCGCTGCGAGTAACGAATTTCTGGGTGACCTCCACCGGCAGAGGTGTATTGCGAGGAATGATGATTGCATTTTCACGACGACCGGTCGTGACACTGACGCCTTCAACGCCCAGACTGTGAGAGTTCACATCGATCACTTGCAGCCGCACGGGATGTCGTGCTCGACCTGCTTGCGAGAGCAGACTCGAAGCGTAGATGGCGGCTCCACGGGCCACCGCTTCGTCCGGATTGACCGATTGATCCGCCGCCATGCCGGAGAGTTCCGCCAGCCGTCGGCCAATGACGGGCATGCGGGTCGCCCCACCCACGAGGAGCAGCCGATCCACGTCGGCCCAGGTCATCTCGGCTTGTTGCAAGACATCCTGGACCGTGTGCATCGTCCGTTCGACAAGGTCGGCCGTCAGCGATTCGAACTGCGACCGGGTCACCGACACATCACAGGTTGCCTGGCGAAACTCGGCACGCACGGTCGCGTGTCGCCGCGCCGAGAGTGTTCTCTTCGCTTCATCCGCCAGCAACAACAGACGCTGATAGAGTCCATCTTCGGGGCGGGGATCCCAGCCGTGCGCTCGCACAAATTGTTCCGCCAGGAAGTCGGCCAATCGCGCATCCCAGTCGGTACCACCCAGCCGCACGTCCCCATCCGTGGCAAGCGTCCGACAGGTATCCGGGCCCAGTTCGATCGCCGTGACGTCGAACGTACCGCCACCCAGATCGAACACCAGCACCCGTTCGTGGCCGGTGACCGTGCCCGCGGTCGAGAGGTAACCGAGTTGTTCGCCAAAGGCCAGGGCCGCGGCGGTCGGCTCGTTGATGATCGCCAGCACATCCAGTCCGGCCATTTCGCCGGCGTCCTGTGTCGCCTTGCGCCGTCCTTCATCAAAGTAGGCGGGCACGGTGATTACGACCTGGTAGTCACCAGCAAGCTGTCCGCGTGCCTGCTCACCCAAAGCTCGCAGGATGTAGGCCTCGATGACTTCCGGCGGTAGGGACTGGCCGCGAACCCGGCGAGCATAGGCTGCTTTTCCCATATCCCTCTTTACGCTGACCGCAACACAGTCCGCGTTGAAGGCGAGCGCCTTAAGGGCTTCCCGCCCGACGATCACCTCACGCTCCGCGAACTCGACGACGCTCGGTGTCAGGACATCACCCAATTCATTCACCAGCATGGACGTGTGCCCGGTCGCGGCAACCACGGCGACTGCTGAATAGGTCGTGCCGAGATCGATACCGACGGCGTGTACGAACGGTTCGTGCGACATGGCTGGATCGTGGGCTTGTCAATGAAATAAGCAAGGGAGCCTGACGGTTGTCTACCGCGCGAATCGGATCGCGAGTCCGCCGGACGCGTGCGACTTCATCATACCTCGCGGACGGTACGTCCGTGGGGGGCGTGTGGTCTGTGGCGTCTGTGTCGTGGCGTGTCGTCTGTGGGGAAGCGTGGGGGTGTCGTCTGTGGGGGAGCGTGGGGGGTGTCGTCTGTGGGGGAGCGTGGGGGTGTCGTCTGTGGGGGAGCGTGGGGGGTGTCGTCTGTGGGGGAGCGTGGGGGGTGTCGTCTGTGGGGGAGCGTGGGGGGTGTCGTCTGTGGGGGGTATGGGGGGCTTGCCCCCCATGAGCACATCCACGCGCCCGAACCCTGGGGGGCAAGCCCCCCACACCCCCCAGCGATGGGAAAGCCCGATCTCCAGCACTTGGCATGTAACAACGTCGGGCGACTTCAGTCACCAACTCGTGGCTGGGGCTTCCAGCCACAGTCGGTTCGGCACCACCACCAGCACGCAACGTCTGGCGACTTGGACATGTCTCAAGTTCGTGACAATGCTTCCGCAAAGTCGTGGGGGGTGTCGTCTGTGTCGTGGCGGTGTCGTCTGTGGGGGAGCGTGGGGGGTGTCGTCTGTGGGGGAGCGTGGGCGGTGTCGTCTGTGGGGGAGCGTGGGGGGTGTCGTCTGTGTCGTGGGGGGTGTCGTCTGTGGGGGGTATGGGGGGCTTGCCCCCCATGAGCACATCCACGCGCCCGAACCCTGGGGGGCAAGCCCCCCACACCCCCCAGCGATGGGAAAGCCCGATCTCCAGCACTTGGCATGTAACAACGTCTGGCGACTTCAGTCACCAACTCGTGGCTGGGGCTTCCAGCCACAGTCGGTTCGGCACCACCACCAGCACGCAACGTCTGGCGACTTGGACATGTCTCAAGTTCGTGACAATGCTTCCGCAAAGTCGTGGGGGGTGTCGTCTGTGGGGGAGCGTGGGGGGTGTCGTCTGTGGGGGAGCGTGGGGGGTGTCGTCTGTGGGGGAGCGTGGGCGGTGTCGTCTGTGGGGGGTATGGGCGGTGTCGTCTGTGGGGGGTGTGGGGGGTGTCGTCTGTGGGGGGTATGGGGGGCTTGCCCCCCATGAGCACTTCCACGCGCCCGAACCCTGGGGGGCAAGCCCCCCACACCCCCCAGCGATGGGAAAGCCCGATCTCCAGCACTTGGCATGTAACAACGTCTGGCGACTTCAGTCACCAACTCGTGGCTGGGGCTTCCAGCCACAGTCGGTTCGGCACCACCACCAGAACGCAACGTCTGGCGACTTGGACATGTCTCAAGATCGTGACAATGCTTCCGCAAAGTCGTGGGGGGTCGTCTGTATCGTGGGGTGTCGTCTGTGGGGGAGCGTGGGGGGTGTGGCCTGTGGGGGAGCGTGGGGGGGTATGGGGGGCTTGCCCCCCACACCCCCCGGCGATGGGAAGACTCATCTCTCGATGCCAGCGACGCACGATGCCAGCATTGACTGCTCGTGGCCGGCGGGCGACGCGCCTAACTGGTCGCCCGCTGCCAGCATCCCATCATTCGCTACAACACTTCGCGTGATCAACGATAAGCGTCGTTATCGAAGTATGTGAAGCCTTAACGATCGGCGAAACCTTATGCCTTATCCGTTTTCGGAGATGGGCGTTGTCCGATTCGTCATGCATTCGAGAAGATATCGCTGGATTGTCATTGCGGCGACGTGAAAGATTCAGGTATAGGAAGGTGACACAATCAACCACACGTACAGCCGAGTCACTCCCATGCAATGTGATTTCATCCACGCCATCATGGCTTTCTCTTTTCTCATGGTCATGGCGATGATCAGCCAGATCGTCTTGCGTCCTCCCGTCACAAAATAAGTGTGCCGCACGTCAGGGTGCCCTCTCACAGGCGAACCAGTTCCCGTCAGGGACTGGGTGGGAGTCCGAGTGAGCGACTTTCTCGCGTAGATCGTCTCCAACAACACATCCGTCCTGAATCGCGCATGCCCGCCGATGTTTCGAGGTGGCTGCTGGCAGCGCTGCTCGCCCCACTACCCAGGTTGGCAACACACACCCGGGCTCTGACGAGCCCGGTTCGCCCGTGTGATCATTCAAATCTTAGCAGTGGCATGCCAACATTCGCCGCGTCCACCTGCGGCCAGATCGCCGTGGTGGACCTCGAACAGGCCGGTCGTCGGGGCTGGGGAACAGGGGAATCCCAAGCGTCGGAGTTCGGCATGCAGCAACCGCCAGACCAGCGGCTCTTGGCAGCCGGCCGTCACAAAGGTCGTTCCCGGCTGGACCACTTCGCCGAGCACGATGATCGAGCCTCGCTTCATGCCCAAACCGAGTCGGGGTCCACAACGGCCGCCAACCACGATCGTCCCGGCGAGCAGGTTGAAACCCGCCAGATCGCCACAGTCACCGCCGATCGCAATCAAGCCTCGCCGCATGGCCTGCCCGACTTCGATGCCCGCATTCCCGTGCACCAGCAGCGTTCCGCCCTTCATTCCGCGGCGGCTTCCCCGATAAGCGGCTCCGACGAGATCCCCCGCATGGCCGTGGATGTCCAGTCTTCCGCCCGACATTTCGGCTCCCGCCCAATCACCGACATCACCTCGCACGGTCAGGCGACCCCCGCACATGCGTGCCCCCACGTGATCGCCGGCGGTGCCTTCAATCAACAGAGCGCCGCGGGACATGCCGGCGCCGATCTGGTGCACGTGCTGCAAGGCTCCACGCCAGGTGAGTGACTCGTCGTCCGCGTCGCACTCGATCTGAAAGTAATCGGCCAACCTTGCCAGGCGATTGCCCACCCGTATGGGCCATTCACTCCATTCGTGGGGTTCGCGGCCCAATAGCGTCTCCGGGAGCACACCCCCGACTTCGATCGGAACGGGTGGGGACGACTGTAAAGTAAGCTGGATCGCCATGCCGTGCGTCAACCGTTCTTTGGTTTCTTGGCCATGTCGTCTTCATCCGGGTTGCGCATCGGTGCGGCAAGCCACGATGTGCGGATCTTTCGCAGTGACGTCATCCACCGGATAGTTCTGGAACCGCAGGCTGTAGTGATCTTCAAACCAGGCGGCGATCTTCGGTTCGATACCAAGATCGAATACCGGGGCCACTTGCAGCGTCTTGCCAAAATGTTGGCGGCGGATCTCGCCCTCCTCGACAAGGACCTGTCCTGCCTTGATTACGAAGCGAGGCAGCGCGAACATGATTTCTCGGTTGTCGTCGGGCGTATAGATCGTAATGTCCGCGTCGGCGCCCACACCCAGGTGTCCCTTGTCCGTCAATCCCAGCATGCGAGCCGGGCCGGCGCGGGTAATGATGGCGATTTCACTTAACGAATACTCACGATCGAGTTGGGCGAGCGGCGAACGCTCGGCCACGCGGGGATGAATCGCTTGCAGGGCTTCCCGACGGTAATTACGGTCCATCAAGAGTCGGATGATCTGCGGGTAAGCCAGGAAGGAGCCACCGTTCGGGTGATCGGTGCTCATGGCGACTTGCCAGGGATCATTCACCAGCAGGTACCATTCCAGACCGATGGCCCATTGCCAGGCATGCACCAGACTGCGCTGTCGGTAACGAATCGGCGCGATACCGCAGCCCGATTCCATTTCGATATCCTGGTTATACCATTTGGTTCCGTAAATATTGGCCAAGAAGTGCGCGGCGGCTCCATCCGCCGTCATGCTTGTGGTATCGCCGAAGAGGACCTGTCCCACGTCGACCGTGATATTTGCATGTGCGTTCACGTACTCGGCGAGAGCCGCGACCTCGGATCCGAACGTCGACTCGTCCCCGTCAGCCCCGGCGTAGCTATGAAACTGGATATGCGTCAGATGGGCTCGCCGCCCTTCCAGCGCCCGCATCGACTCGAGCGTCGTCGTCCAATTTCCGGGCATGCCCAGTTGATTGCAGTGAAGATGGATCGGGTGGGGCAAGCCGATGTCGTCGACCGCGTGGGCCAGCTCGCGGATGATTTTCCGGGGCGTGATCTGAAACGGCGGCAGCGGTTCATCCAGCCCCGTGCGGTTGGCCGCCGATTGCCGTTTCCAGACCTCAATGCCGCCCGGATTGACAAGTTTGACGGCGTAGCTCCTGGCGGCGTTCATCTGCCAGGCGATGAAGGCGCGGAGCTGTTCTGGATCGTTCTCGGCAATGGCGACAGTGCGAATTGATGGTTGCCCAAGAGGACGTAAAAGCCCTTGTCGATACACGGTGTGTCGGCGAGTTCCTCGTGCGTGTGTCGGGCGAAAAGCGGAGCCACGGCTGCATCCATGGCGGTCGTGTACCCCAAACCCGCGTAGCGATAGCCGGTGGCAAACGTGGTGGGTACGCTCCCCATCAGCCCACTGCGACAGACGGTTGTGCGAGGCATGGCCGCCGACGCGTGTTTTTCTTCGGGTCGCAACTTGCGGGCCACATTGGCCTTCGACCCGGCGATATGGCAGTGCATGTCAATTCCGCCGGGCATGATGACCATCCCCGTCGCCCGAATCGTTCTCGTGGGAGTTGCTTCCGGGGGTGGAGCCACTATTTTCCCGTCGCGGACCCAGAGATCGCGAATTTCACCGTTCACGGAGTTCGCGGGATCATAGATGCAACCTCCCGTAATCTTGAGCAGGTCGGTCATAAGGAGGTACGAGGCAGTTGGAAACGAGCCCGCGGGGGACCGTGAAGGGAAATCCGTGGCGGCGGGTCAACTACGGTTTTCACCGCCAACGTCGTGCCCTAATGTAATGCAAGTCGCGGGGTTTGCAGAGCGCGGCCCCGCTTTTTTCGCCCGCCGCGAGGCGAGACATCCTTCCCAGTGAGACCGACCATGTCCGACGATTCGCCGTCCGTCATTGCCAAACAGCAACTCGTATTCGCGCGCGACTATACGTGCCAACTGTTCGAGGACGTGGCCGAGAGTGACTGGTTTGTGATGCCTGAAGGGGCCGTCTCGCACCTGGCCTGGCAGATGGGTCACCTCGCCATGGCCGAGTACGGGCTGACCCTGATGCGGATTCGCGGGAAGGAGCCGAGTGACGCGGAATTCATCTCGAACGACTTTTTGCGTTGCTTCCGCAAGGGATCGACGCCGGTCGCGGACCCCTCGGCTTATCCCCCGCCGACAGAAATTCGCCTCGCCTTCGATCGGGTCCACGAACAGGCGCTGAAAGAAATACCGGGCTATACCAACGAGCAATTGGCCGAGCCCTTACCGGCGCCGACCGCGGTGTATGCAACGAAGCTCGGCTCGCTGTTTTTCTGTCCGCTGCACGAAATGCTGCATGCCGGTCAGATTGGCACGTTGCGAAGAATGCTCGGCAAGTCGCCCCTCCGTTAGTGCAAGGTGACCGCTAGAAATCAGGGTAGCCGGGGTCGCCAGACTTTGTCATGACCCACGTTTCACGAGCGTCGTTAAACCGTCAGCCAGAAGAAATCGCGGGGAAAAACCGCGATTCGTGGGAAGTGGCTACCGCGATTTCTGGCGGCGTACGCGCGTACGCCGCCGAAGAATGCCGGTGCGTAACGACGCGTGGTACGATGTTAGCGGCATTCTTCTCTGGCTAACGGTTAAACCAAGAAAGATTCTCTGTCGGACGATTCCAATCACTGGGCGGATTCGAAAACTCGAATGCCAATCGCTTACCAAGCACGAGGACGGCCGGGTTCACCGCCAGCGGTCGGCTTCTTGCACCTGATCGAGGTCGCGGAAGATCAGCTCCGAGCGGCGCATGACCTCCTCGGTCGTCCGTGGCTTGCTCGACCGTGCAGGAAGTGTCTGGGGAGCTGGTGAACTGATTTGTTTGGCGGCACCGCCGAGTGGCGCGGCCTTCGCTGCCGTTCCGGACATCGGTGGCTCGGCGTGAGGCGCCTTTTGCAGGTTGGCGTGCATCGCCTGCACCACCGACGAGCCCTCTTCCGATTGTGAGGCGCAGGATCAGGTCCGCATAGTTGGTGCTTGGGGGCGCAAAGTTTAACTCGGCCGGAGACAGCGGCGTGTCTTCGGCCGCCGCATGGCTGGCTGGGGCGATCTGCAGCCGAGCCGGTTGGGCGCGGGGATCACGTCTTCCAATGCTGACGATGGTCCGGATGACTGAGAATCATCATCAAACGAGATCCCCATCGCGGTCGGTCGACTCGTCCGCGAATGGATCGGACGTTTCTTCCGTGGCCCCGCGGCGAGAGACGGTGGCGGCACCACTGCCGATTGGCTCGGCCCCGGTACTACCCCGACTGTTCGGCAGCTCGTCGTCGGTGAACGAATCGAATGGTTCAATCTCGACACCCAGCGCACTGGGCGCCGGTGGGACGGGCTCGTCGAGCCGCGTGCTGCCGGGCAACGGGTCATCGTCGTTGATAAAGTCGGGAGGATTGGGTACCGGAACTTCGTCCATGGCGTCGGAAGGACCCGCATGGCGTACCGACCTGGATGCATGGAAGGGAGTGGAAATTTCTTCGGCAATTTCAAACATCGGATCGCCCGCCGTACATGACGAGTCATCGCAGGCGGCATCGCCGGGCACGAGATCATTGGGATCGGCATGGGCCAGCGAGTAGGTGCCTCCGCGGACGAGGCCCCCGCCGAGCGCCTGTTCGACATATCCGCCCCGGATCGCCACCTGGGCTCCCTCGCGGAAGCCTTCTCGCCAATCATGGTTCTTTTCACGATGTCGAGGACCGACTCCCCAGTAGGGTGCCGGCGTGATCAAGGGTGGCTTACCTCGGCCACCGGCAAAGACATGGTCGACAAATCCCGACACGAATCCATCCGCATACTGCTGGGAAACGTCGCCGGCCTCGTACTGGCAATCGAGCGCTTCGAGTGCCCAACCCCGATAAACGGTGGCCTCGCGGCGGGCATTGCGCATCAGCGCAAAATCGGTGCACCGGCCGACCTGCCAGCAACTGCAGCCGGTGGAAAGGCTCGTCAGCAATAAGAGGCCCCAAATCGCGGCCTGACCGCAGAATCGCGAGGACGAACCGGACGTCGACGCATGCCGCCGATTCTCGGTTGGATATCCGCCGGACCATGTGGGATGCGAAAGGACGTCCATGCGTGCTGAGCGATGGGTTTGTGGAGTTTGATGAGTCCATTGACGGACGCCACATCAATTGCCGGCGGCTTGGCGTCCATCGATCGTTGCCGCGGGCCGGCAGGCCGGGAGTGGCACGGCCCACAATGGGCGGCGGGAGGATAGCAATGGCCCGCGTTGCGCACTACGTCAGAAAGCCAGAAAGTCGGAAACGCGGCAGCCATGCCCGCATTGCTGGCGGGATGTGGGGCGGCGGAAGGCCAGGAGCGAGCCGATCCGGCAGACTGGACAAACGCGGACCCGGGGGAGATAGTAGATTCCCAGCAGGCGGGCTTTGGCAGAGTGGAACTACGGTGCGAGCAACTTGTAGAAGCCCCCGATTGCTACCAGCGCGCATCGATCAACGGCCGAGTGGCGGAATTGGCAGACGCACGGGACTTAAAATCCCGTGAGGGGTAACCCTCGTGCGGGTTCGATCCCCGCCTCGGCCACTGTCTTGCTACCTTGCAGCGACACCGCTCCGCGTCGCGTGCATTTCTGCATCTCTTTTGGCACTGCCACTCTTTCGTGGACTGAGGGTCGAGACGAGCAGGGCAATCGGGGAGCGACCGTTGGGGACTCATGGAACCGCAAATCAGCGCTCATGTACGCGAATCTGCGCGAATGAGGCTCGTGTGCGGATGACGCGTGTGCCCGTTTGCCGGGACGCCCCGGCGCTGCCGTTCCTTTTGTTCCCACCGAGGCATGGAAACGCAGTGACGGGTGGACGACTCGCTCACGGTGCCGGGCCCCTCCTCTGTGGTCTCTGTGGCTCGGCGAAGTGACCGCCGGCGCGAACACCCTGATCGTGGTGCGTCGTGATGCTCTGCGGCGGGGGGAGAGCTAACCCCTCACATGAGGTAGGCGATCCACGGAGTTTATGTTTTTTCGCCGCAAAGGCACTTTTCTTGTCCGGCTCGGCGACTGCTTTGCGATTGATGAGTTAGTCACCCATTACACGAGCGGTGCGAAGTTCTTGGGAACCCCATTTCCCCTTGCGTCAGGCGGTATCCACTTCGGTGGTGCCGCCTGGCGCATACCTTTTGGCAGGCAGGGACTACTGTTCAACAAAGCGGCAGAGGCGGGCGGCTTGGCACGCGTCGTCGTTGGAGAACACAAATAGCCAAGCCGGCCAGCCAGGCGAGCTGGGCACCCAGCGGTTCTGGCACCAAGGCCAGATCAACGTAATCCAGCAGCGTCCGCACACTGATCTCGGCAGCAATCCGCGCCTGTTCCACCGAGATATCTGGCCCCACATGGATGTGCCCGGCGGCCACATTGCGAAACGGATCCTGGGGATTGGCGTGTAAATCGTGATACCACGTGCCGTGGTAGGCGATGTATTCCGAGAGAAAGGCGCCTCCGAAACCGACGTCGTCAATGACGGCGGTCATTTCATCCAAGCCGGCGTCATTCACGGCGTCGACGATCTCCTGCATGGGTAGTGACGAGTAACGAATCCCGCCCGGTGGCATGCTCGGATCGGGAGGGCGCGGCGTGGGGAGACGTGGATTTTCATAATCGCGGACCCAGCCCGAAAACAGATTTCGCTGCCGCATTTCGAGTTCCCACAATCCGTCGGTTCCCGCGCTGAAGGTGATGATGGCCACGGGATTGATCTCGGACGTGATTCTCCACCAATCGGCCGACGTATCTTGATAGTCGACCTCGAAATCCCCCTCCCCCTGCCGATCGCTGGGAAAATTGTCGAACTCCGGAAAGAAAGAATAAACGTCATACCCGCGGTCTTCCCAATTGGCTCCTTGCCAGCCACCCGGGTTCTGATCCGGATTCGGGCTGAAGTGCCGGACCGCTTCGTTCGTGGGCGGCCAGTAACCGGTCAACATGATGTTCCGCGTATTGCCAGCGGTTAGCGGCGCTGCGAGGAAGACGAGTGCCAGGCAGGGAAGGAACGGTCGAGGCATGAGATCGGGACTCAATTCAAAGGTCAGCGAGCGGGAAACAGCAATCACCGTGCGTACGGCAAATCAGGGCGGGTCGGGTGGGACATCACCGAGCCGCGATGCCAGGACAAGTACGGTAGAAGCACGAACACCAACACGAGCAGGAATGTCGGCGCGGTCGGTCGTTGCCGATCATAATTACTCCACGACCTGCTGTCGATCAGCGGCAACCACTCTCAGAGTGCTTCGTCGTAGGAATCCGCGTGAAAGCCCACAATCAGGGTTTTGCCACTCCGCAAGGTTGGAGCCCGCAGGTTGCCCGTTGGACCGGTCATGGCCGCAATGAGCTCGTCGTCGTCCGGGCGTGCTTTCTTCAGGTCGAAGGCCGTGACCTTGCTCCCCTTGGCCACGATCAGCCGCTGGACCCCCTTGAGAACGCCGAGCACGTCAGCCCCTGAGAGAACGTGCTTCTTCGCGTCTTCCTGCTCCGCGATTTCACAGTGATGGCTCGCAAGAAACTCCTGCGATTTCGTGCAGCTCGTTCAGCCACGACGGTGGTAATACCAGTCGACTCGGGGGTGGTTTGGGGTGGGTTTTGCCATCCGCGGACTCCTTGTTGTTGGGGATCGAATCTATTTCTGGACCAACCGCCCCGATCCCGAATTGACAACCCGCGTCGCGTTCTCGAGCCAGTCGGCCCGCTAACCCTGATCCGCAACGGGGAGGCCGGCGGACGGGGTTGGTCGCCGCAGGAGCCCCTTGGTGTACCCAGCCTGCCCACTTGCTTGCAAGCGGCCTTACGGCAATTTGGCCGTCCGATTCGGAGTGATCCGGTTCGGCACTTCACGGCATCCTCGGTGGTCCCGTTGGGCACAGCGGATGCGGATTTTTCGCAACAAGCGAGGCAAATTTGCCCACGTTTCCGGGCACTGAGAATGCCCTTCTTCTTCACGGTTCCGCTTGGGACCCTTCTTCCGCAGGGGCGTTCGCTCGTTGCGAGCCGCGTGGCCCGCACGTCCGGGGCGTCACGGCTGGCTTGGTACAAGGATTGCACAGTAATGTCCCGGACAACGGTATACATGCGCCGGGTCCATATCGCGGCCATGATGGTGAAGGAGAGAGGAAATGGTACGTTTTCGCGGCGATTTGCTCCTCGGAGGGGCCGCCATTCGTGATCTGGATGGGACGATGGCCGGCGAACGATGGACGGGGCAGTTTGCGGTCCCGCGTCGCAGTCAGTCACTGCTCGAGACGGGTCGCCCCTACCTGTTGTTGCTGGACGATGGGCGATCGGGACAGGTGATGCTGACTCGGGTCAATGAACGTCCGGGCGACGTGGTCCTGGTAGAATTCCAGGGGATGAACTGAACCCGGCGCCGTGGGCGGCTTAACCGAAGGCCAACTCGTCGGTGGCAGTCGAGTCCGGCTGGGGATTCCAGACGTGCAATTGGTTTCGTCCGGCTTCCTTGGACCGATAGAGCGCCTTATCGGCACGATCAAAGACGGCGTTTGCCGAATCCTGGGTTTGAGGAAATGACATGCCCATGCTCAGCGTCACGGCGATCCGCGCTCCCTCCTCGCCCACATCGAAATTGGTGCGTTCCACGGCTGCCCGAATTCGTGCAGCCGCCCGTCGTGCGTTCACCGAATCGACCCCGACAAGCACCATCGCGAATTCATCACCGCCGAAACGAGCCACATGATCCCGATCGCGGGTCAAGTGCTTGAGGGTTTCGCCGAGGAGTTCGACGACTCGGTCTCCGGCCTGGTGCCCGTGCGTGTCGTTGATTCTCTTGAAATGGTCGACGTCCGCCAGCAGCAGCGCGAACGGGGTCCCTTTGCGATTGTGTTGAGAAATCACAAACTGCAGGAATTCGTCGAACGACTTTCGGTTGGCGAGTCCTGACAGTTGATCGGTGCGGGCCTCGCGGCGGGTCCGGTCAAGCTCCTGCGCCTGCTCTTCCAAACGGTAGTGCGTCATCACAAGATCGTCCTCCATCTTGCGATTCGATTCGACCATCCGAGCGACTTGTGCCACGAGCGCTGCTGCACTTCGTGAAGATCGCCGTCGGCATCCACATCGTGGACCGACTGTTCCATCGACTGCAGCTCTGTACCGTGATTTCCCACGTCGGAGCAGAGTTGTGCCGTGTTCTGCAGAAGCGTTTGCAGGGCCGTGACCAAATCGGCTCGCTCGTTCTTCATCTTCTTCGACAGGTTCCGCAGCGCGAAGCCGCGACCGATGACCGCACCAATCCCGATGCAGACCAGGACGCAGGGTAGCATCCAGATCAGGACGTCGGGCGACAGGAGATGGAGGACATCCTGGCTGTTCACGCGGGCCTCAACTTCTCGATAACGGCAGGACGTATGACACGTCAACGAAGCACCCAATTATAGGACACCATCGACGCATGCTGGCTTCAGGAATCGGAATTATCGGGAGGGTGGCAACGGTTTTACCGACTAATGTCGGCTCACACGGTTTGAATGCGGGTTAACCGGGGATGATTTCATTCGGGTACCCCCATGGCGTTGCTCTCGCTGCAGGACTCGACATCCTGCCGGGTGCGGCGTTTTCTCCTTCCGCAATTACCACTCCCGCCACCCCGACGGCACGGTCGCCCGTGGACCGATGCGGTTGGCATCGGCCCGCAAACCGCGATATGATGTGGAAAACGGAGGGCCTCATGTTCATTTGCTGGTCGCGACTGCCGGACAGATTGGCGGTAATGATTTTGTCGGCCGCCGCCGTTTGCCAGGGGCAGTCGGTGCAACTTCCGGTGATTCGTCAGTTTCAGGTTTCCACGACCGTGTCGGTGCCGGATCGTGGGACGGCCGTGCTGGGCGGCGTCGGATACTCATCTCAGGGAGTCGGGAGTCGCTCCCTGCCGGTCGCAGGCCGACTGCCACTGGCGGGCAGGCCCTTTCGCGGCACCGCAATCGGGGGAAACCGGACCGCATCCCAGGTGCAAGTCGGCGTCACGATTTTAGACCTGGATGCCATGGACCGAGCGATTCTCAACGAGGCGCGTCAGCGGCGAGGCGGCTTGGCGGCTGATGGTGCCGGGACGCCGCCCTCCTCGGACCAAGCCGCGATCGTGGCGCGCGCCCGTTACTTATCGACCCACGTAGGACGCCGTTCCGCCAAGAGGAAATGAGTTGGATGGCCTGGGGTAGGTGGCCGCCAGTCAAGTCATGCCGGAGCAGGGAAGACGACCGCCTCTCGACAGCGACCCAGGCATTGTTGGTCGGCTTACGGAGAGGGAGCGGCCGGACCAAGCGTCCCGAATCGATACGAGCTGTCGTCGGAATGACGGCAGCTTGCCAGCTCCTGGCCCGGCCCGGGGCCAGATATCTCCGCTAATCGGCAGGTTTACCCCATCCGGCATAGTGGCACACCGCGTGCGGTTAGGTAAGAGAGAACGGGCCATCCGGATCGCGGGGATTCGCCGGTTGAGCCCAGGGAATCCTCTCCCCCGCCCTTTGAAAGGAAGACTCACATGCGCACCACAATCCTCTTGACGCTTCTGGCAATCTGCAGCGGGTCCGCGGCGGAAGCCAGCGCAGCCACGATGAATGACCGGCAACTCGACGAACTGAATCGCTCGGTGGCCGATCTGAGTCTGGCTGCTCCCGTGGCCACGCAACTCGCTCAACACCATGGCCATTACAACAAGCAGTACCGCGGCCATGGTCACGGCCGTGCCGTCTATACCACCGGGTACCGCGGGTATGGCGGCGGCTATGGCCATCCCTGCCAGGGTGGCTCACATCGGTACCAGTACAACTATTACCGCGGCAGACCTTATCGAGGCGGATATCCTTATCCCTACCCCTACGGCTATGGCTATGGCGGCTATGGGCCGTACGGTTATCCGGCCGGTTATGGCGGCGGCAGTTTTGGCCTTTACATCGGCTTCTAGCCCCATCGAAGCGATGCACCGCGCATCCGCCCCACTGGGGCGGATGCGGGTGTTCATGCGGCAGGTTGCCAGCCCGGGAGAGCCGGCCCAATCAATTTCGTTCCGCCGCCTCTTCCCAGTGCTCATAGAGATGTGCGATGGCGGCTTGGCTCTCTTCCAGTGCGAGTTTCACCCGTTTGACTTGTTCTCCATCGCGAAGCACATCCGGATCAGCGAGTCGACGATGGAGCATGTCGACTTCTTCTTCCCGCAAAGCAATCTCGGCTTCGATGTCCTCGATCTTACGATAGGGAAAGCGTCGTCGTGGCGCGGCGTTTTTCCGGGTCTCGGATGACTTCCCAGCTTTGTCTGGGGAGGGATCCGCATTGGTTGCGGCTGCCGTGCCGGCCAGTCCTTGCTTGAGCAGGTGGAGGTAGACGTCGTAGTTTCCCTCGATGACGCGAAAGCGTCCCGGCTCAACGATCAGCATGTGATCGACGACTCGATTGAGGAAGTATCGATCGTGGCTGACGAGCAGCACGGTGCCGTCGAATTTTTGCAATGCCCGTTCGAGTGCATCGCAGGCCCAAAGATCGAGATGGTTGGTGGGTTCATCAAAAATGATGAAATTGGGATCGCTGGCGGCCAGGCGAGCGAGTGCCACGCGGCTGCGTTCCCCGCCGCTGAGATTGCTGATTTGTTGAAATGCCATATCGCCGGTGACGCCAAATCGAGCCAGCATGTCGCGTCGTTGTTGCTCCACGAACTCTTTGCCGGGCGGCCGTACGGCCTCGACGGCTTCGAGTTCATCTTGGACGGACGACAGCTGTTGATCGTAGTATCCGATCTGGACGCCAGAGCCGAGCGAGACTTTGCCTGCCGTGGGCGCCACCTCTCCCACGATGCAGCGCAGGAGTGTCGTTTTGCCCGTTCCGTTGCCGCCGAGCACGCCCCAACGTTCGCCGCGCAGGATTTCAAATGTCAAATCCTTGAAGAGGGGTTGATCGAACGACTTCGCCAATGCCTCGACACGGATGACGACGTCCCCTGTCCGCTTGGCGGCTGGGAAAGCCATCTTGGGCGAGACAATTTCTCGCGGCAGGGGCACGGCTTCGATCCGCGCGAGCTTACGTTCACGATCTTTGGCCTGGGCATGCTTCTGCCCGTACTGATTACGTCGTACGAAGTCCTGCAGCTTGGCCACTTCTTCCTGCTGCTTATCATACGTGCGACGCTGCACCTCCAGCCGCTCGGCTTTCTGTCGCCAATAGGCGGAAAAATTTCCCTTATAATCGTCGACCGTGCCATGAAAAAGTTCGAGGGTTCGCGTGGTCACCTTATCGAGAAAATAGCGATCATGGCTGACGACGAGAAACGCCTGTTGGGAGGAAGCAAGAAATCCCTCCAGCCACTCGGTGGCCTCGATATCGAGATGGTTCGACGGCTCGTCCAGCAACATCACTTCCGGCTCGGCGAGTAGCAGTTTCGCCAGCAGCAGGCGATTTTGTTGGCCGCCACTCAATTCATGTACCGGTTGGGAAAATTGCGACTTGGCAAAACCGAGGCCTTGCAAGACGCGCTCGATGCGATGATCGAGATGGTAGGCCTCATGTTCCGCAAGCCAATGCTGCAGTTCATCGTATTTTCTTTCCAGCGGAGCGAGCTGCTCGGCACTGGTGGTCCGCGACATCTGTTCCGCCACCAGCTCTGACTGGTGCAGCAGGTCGAGCAGATGAGCCAGCGCGGCTTGGGCGACACTCCAGACCGTATCGGTCGCCGCGAATTGGGCCTGTTGTTCCAGCATGCCGACTTCGGCCGATTCGTGCCGCACGACTTCCCCGGCATCCGCCTCACTGTCCCCGGCCAGGATCTTCAACAGGGTCGATTTGCCCGTGCCATTCGGTCCGACCAGACCGATCTTGTCCCCGGGACGCAGCTCAAAACTGACCCCTGCCAGGATTGGTTCAGGGCCAAAACGCTTCACAATATCTCGAGCGGCCAGGAGAATCATGGGATGCTTGCGGACGAACCAGAGCCGGACCTGCGAGTTGGCCGCTCGACAGAGGAACGTGTGTGGGTGGGGTCGCGATCAACGCTGCCAGTCGCTTATCTTAAATCGTCGCCCTCCGGCGGGCTAGGTCGGCGTGTGCGCCGAGCCCGTTGGGTACACCACGTCCTCCTTCCCCACCATGCTGGCATGCTCAGTCTCAAAAGCCATACGTCCGATCGCTGGTTACACCAAGTCGACGAGGATCTGGGTTCCGTCCTCGTCGATCACGCGCACTGCGAGAAAAAGGCGGCGGCAACCGCCATGAGCCTGATTGTCTCGTATGTCGAGCATGAGCAGCTGTGCCGAGACATGACCGAAATTGTCAACGAGGAACTGGAGCACTTTCACATGGTGCTGGACCTGTTGAAGCAACGAGGCACGCCTTTTCGACGGTTGTCTCCCAGCAGCTATGGTAAGCGGCTGCACGAGCACGTGCGAAAGCAGGAACCCCAACGGGCGGTCGACCGGCTGCTGATCGCCGGGCTGATCGAGGCGCGTTCCTGCGAGCGATTCTCTCGCTTGGCCGACCACGTGTCGGATACCGAGCTGGCCGATTTCTATCGTGGGCTGTTCGAATCGGAGGCCCGTCACCATTCGACCTACGTGCGACTGGCCCACGATTTTGCCTCGGCCGACGAAGTCCGCTCCCGACTGGAAGCACTGGCCGAGATGGAGGCCCGCGTGCTGGAGATGGGCGATCCGTTTCCGCGGATGCACAGCTAAAGGGGGATGCTCATTTCTTGTGGGATAGGCTTCCCGCCTGTCATTTGGAATTCTGTCGTCAGACCGGGGATGGAACGTACTGGCGCCGACAGGCTGGAAGCCTATCCCACTTTCGTCGCACGTGTAATCAACCAACCAGGGCTGATCGTTCCCTCGGTCATTTGTTACCATGCACACCACATGCCGCCCTCGGGAACATCCCACATGACTGCCTTATCCCAATCGCTCAACGAACACGCGACCGCCGTTGAACAACTGCGCGCCATTGGCCGCCAGTACCATGCCCGCGGCTGGTCACTTGGTACCAGCAGCAACTACAGTGTGGTCGTGCAGCGAGAACCGTTGGAGCTATTGATCACCGCCAGTGGCAAGGACAAGGGCCGCTTAGGGCCGCACGATTTTGTGGTTGTCGACGGACACGGGCGACCCACCTGGTCCCCGCAACCGGCGTCGTCCGCCGAGACACGATTACACACCGCTCTGGCCGCCGATCCCGACATCGGCGCGGTGCTGCATACGCATTCGGTCTGGGGCACACTCCTCTCCGACTATTACCACGCCGACCAGCGGGTCACGCTCAGCGGCTACGAAATGCTCAAGGGACTGGCCGGCATTCGCACGCACGAATCGTCCGTGGCGATTCACATTTTTGAAAATACCCAGGAAATTGCCACGCTGGCGGCATCGCTCTCCAGGTTGCGCGGCGGTGAAGAAGCTGCCTTGCGATACGGTTTCCTCTTGAGAAATCACGGACTGTATACTTGGGGAGCCAACCTCGAAGAGGCACAGCGGCACGTCGAAGTCCTGGAGTTCCTGTTTGAGGTCCTCGGACGTAAGCTGACCCTCCCCTTACCGAGTCTCGCAGATTGAATTTCGCGACAGATTTATCGTCTCGCGAGTGACTGAACATTGCGTTTTCACGACGGAGCCCTCCATGGCCACGATTACCATTTCCGACGAAGGCCGACAGCTCACCGACGTCCAGGAAGTACGGGAGTTCCTTGCTCCTTTTGGCATCTGTTATGAACACTGGGACGTGGCCGGTCGCATCGACCGCCAAGCCACGGATGACGAAATCCTGGCCGCCTATGCGCAAGAGATTGAGCGGTTGAAGCAGGCGGGCGGGTTTGTCACGGCCGACGTGATCAACGTCTGCCCCACCACGCCACAACTCGACGCCATGCTCAACAAATTCAACAAGGAACATACGCACAGCGAAGACGAAGTTCGCTTCACCGTGCATGGCAGTGGCGTCTTTCACATCCATCCCGAAGAGGGTCCGGTGTTTGCCATTCATGTGGAAAGTGGCGACCTGATCAACGTGCCACGGGGGACAAAGCACTGGTTTGATCTGTGCGAGGATCGCACGATCCGCTGCATTCGCCTCTTCGAAGAGATGGCCGGCTGGACGCCCCACTATGTGGAAGACGGCGTCCATGGGGCTTACACGCCCGTCTGCTTTGGTCCGCAGGATATCCCGCGGGCGGACGACCTGGAGCGGGTCGTTGATCTTTAATCGCTGTCGCACGTTCCGATAGCCACATGCCTCTTTAACTGTCTCCTGGTAGCGCAACCATGGCGATCCACGACCCGGATGTTCGCGGCGTCCTCTTGGACATCGAGGGCACCACCTCATCGGTCCGCTTCGTCTATGACGTCATGTTCCCGTTCGTGCTGCGGGAACTCGACGAATTCCTCCTGACCCAAGGCGACCAACCCGAAGTCGTGGCGGCCTGCGCGCAAATCGCCCGCGACGCCGGCCGCAACTCGCTGGTCGACTGGTGCGCCGCCACCGGGGGCACGTCGCGACAAACGATCTCGGAGGAGGTCCGTCGGCTGATGGCGGCGGATGTGAAAGCCACGGGGCTGAAAGAGCTACAGGGACTGATCTGGCAGGCCGGTTTCGAGAGCGGGGAGCTGGTCGCGCATGTTTACCCCGATGTCGTCCCAGCACTCACCGCGTGGCGCGAGCGGGGCATCGAACTCCGCATCTACTCCTCCGGCAGCGTGGCGGCGCAACGGCTGTTCTTCGGTCACACCGAATACGGCGACCTGCTGCCCTACTTTTCCGCACACTACGACACGACGGTCGGGGCAAAGAAAGATGCGGCCAGCTATCGGGCGATTGCGGCCGATGTTGGCATTCCGGCCGGTCAACTGCTTTTCCTAAGCGATGTGGTCGCGGAACTTGACGCGGCTCGCGAGGTGGGCTGGCAAACGGGGCTCTGCTGCCGCCCGGGGAACACACCGGCTGAGGAGGGCGCGGGGAGACATCCTCGGATAGATTCGTTCGCGGACGTGCATCTTGGTGGATGAGATGGCTTAAGGACGCGCGCGTTTAACCGTCAGCCAGAAGAAATCGCGGGGAGGAACCGCGATCGCCGGGAAGTGGCTGCCACGATTTCTGGCGGCACGCGCGTCGTTTAACCGTCAGCCAGAAGAAATCGCGGGGAGGAACCGCCATCGCCGGAAGTGGCTGCCGCGATTTCTGGCGGCGCACGCGCGTTTAACCGTCAGCCAGAAGAAATCGCGGGGAGGAACCGCGATCGCCGGAAGTGGCTACCGCGATTTCTGGCGGCGCACGCGCGTTTAACCGTCAGCCAGAAGAAATCGCGGGGAGGAACCGCCATCGCCGGAAGTGGCTGCCGCGATTTCTGGCGGCGCACGCGCGTACGCCGCCGAAGAATGCCGGTGCGTAACGACGCGTGGTACGATTTTAGCGGCATTCTTCTCTGGCTAACGGTTAAACAAAGAAATAGGGTAATGACAAACTCCGGCGAGTTCGGCGACGGCGTGCGCCCTCCCAGACGCCCAGATCGTTCCAATCGTCCCGCCGCTAGCTTGTGAAGAATTGGCCGGCTCGCCGATAACGATTGACCGACGCCGTGTCCCGTCTACGATTCCGACAGCGGAGGCACGGTCGGACGGATCAGCCACTGCGCGTGCTGCTCCACTTTGAGCAGACGGCGGATGTACCTTGCGGAACGGAGTCGCAAATCGTGAAAGTTTCCAGCGATCGTATGCTGTTGGTCAGTTTGTTTCTTGCGGTCGGCAGCGTGCCCTGCGGCGGGGCGACGACCGTGATGTTTGACATCAGCCCCACCGTGGCTTGTCGCGATGTCACCGACCAGCCGGCCGGTGCTAGCGAGCCCCATCGCCGCCTGGTGGAGGCGACGATTCAGGTTTCCACGATTCTTGCGGCCGGTTCCGCCGACACCATCGACGAGTGCCTGTATCAGTTTTATGCGCCGGATCGCCGCATGTTGGTGGAAGACTTTGCCCCCAAGACGACACTCGTGACGGATGTCGTGGGCAACGTCACGGTACGGAAGGCGGAGGACGCCTCGCGGAATCTGCACATGTCTCTCGGCGGCCAACTGCAGGATGTCGTCCGCGGCGATTTGCAAGGTGGCCATAATCGGAGCCATTCATCCGCGCTGAGCTTTGAACGATTGCCAGCTCGGGAGCTGCTCACGGCTGCTGGTACGTTAGCCCGAGGCAACGGTGTCTACTTCAAACTGAAGCCGACCCCACAGACGTCGATCGAGGGTTCGCGCGAATTTCGCATCGTCCTCTACGTGCCGGAAACTTGGCGAGCCGACTATTTGCGGGCCATTTGCGTGGCCCGCGACGCAGCGGGGCGGGAGTGTGGTTCAGCCAACTACATCTTGCCGCTTTACGACATGCACGACGCGGTCGCGCGACGAGCCGCCGTTGACCTGGTCGAAGCCGAGCGTCAGCTGCTGGCGACCGCCGGAAATCATCGTCGGGCGGTGCGGAAGGCCAGCATGCCCACCGTGGCCCATGAACTCTCGCTGCTGGAACCAAAAATTCCCGCCGATTGGCTGGCCCAAGTCATCTCCGGGACAACGGCCAGCCAATCGTTTGAATCCTCGTTGCCGGTGCCGGTGCAAGCCGCCATCGGATCGTACCGTCAGTCGAGACAGTCGCTCTCGCAGCTCGCCTGGACGGCGACCCAGGCAGCCCCGACGGCACCGGTGGCGGTGCGACTTCCGGGCGCGCCGCAGTGGAGGATTTCGCCGTCGATACACCGGTGCCCACGTGGACCGTTCGCAAACCGCCCCTGCCTGAGACCGCACCGGCCACGTCCTCCGCGGCGGAACGGAGCGACAAGCTGGCTCGACCTGCGACCGATTGACGCAAGTCGCGGGAGCGTCACTCGCCGGGCCCTCCGTCTCGTCGTCAACTGTTGTACAATGGTCGGTTTCGCTCCCGATCCAGCCCGAGGCCACCCTACCTTGCAAGCCAGCATTGTCCTCCTTCCCGGTGATGGCATCGGCCCTGAAATCGTGGCTCAGGGCCGGGCGTCGCTGGAACGCATCGCCGCCGAGTACGGCCATCAGTTCGCCTTCGCTTCGCATCCCATGGGTGGCTGTGCCATCGATGCCTGTGGGACACCGCTCCCCGACGTCACCGCGCAGGCCTGCCGTGACTCTGATGCGGTATTGCTGGGTGCGGTCGGCGGGCCGCAATGGGACGATCCGCGGGCCAAGACACGTCCTGAACAGGGACTGCTCGCGATTCGCAAGACGCTCGGTTTGTTTGCCAATCTGCGTCCGATCACGACGCATCCCGCCCTCGTCCATGCCTCACCCTTAAAGCCAGCCATCATCGAGGGGACCGATATCCTATTCATCCGCGAGCTGACCGGTGGCATCTATTTTGGAGCATCCGGTCGACGAGCCAGCCCGCAGGGAGAGGAAGCATTCAACGAGATGGCTTATTCGGTGAGCGAGGTGGAACGGGTTGTTCGCGTCGCGGGACAGGCCGCACTAACACGTCGAAACAAAGTGACCTCCGTCGATAAAGCAAACGTACTGGAGGTATCTCGGTTGTGGCGGGAAGTCGCGGCTCGCGTGATGCGTGACGAGTTTCCGCAGGTCGAATATGAGGTCGTACTGGTCGATGCCATGGCCATGCATCTACTGTCACGTCCCCGCGATTTTGACGTCGTTGTGACGGGCAACTTATTCGGCGACATCCTGACCGACGAGGCCTCGATGCTGCCCGGATCACTGGGCCTGTTACCCTCGGCCTCGCTCGGTATTCGCGGTCCGGGGCTCTTCGAACCGATTCATGGTTCCGCGCCCGATCTGGCCGGACGCGACGTGGCCAATCCGCTGGCAACCATCCTGGCCGCTGCCATGTTGCTGCGGCACTCCTTGGGCCTGCCGGCGGAAGCGGCGGCGATCGAACAAGCGGTCGCCCAGGTGTTGGACGCCGGCTATCGCACCGCCGACATTGCGGCCGGTGGCACCGCGATGGGGACGGCCGAAATGGGACGCCTTGTTTGCGATGCCATCCGCGGACCGCGGTAAGCGGCGGCTACTGCCGGACCGAGTAGGCACCGCCATCATTGCGGCTGGTGCCAAACCGGGGCGGGTCGCCATCCAGACGGGCCACGCCTCCGTAGGGTCCCCCGTTGTTTGCGATCGGCGTGACAGTGACCTGCGGGGCCACGCCCTGCGCCGCCAAGGGGGTGCCACCTTGGAGAGGAAAGGTCATGCCTTGCGCGACGCGGTTGTCCGTCCAGGTCCGGCTGGTGGCGCCCAATGACGATTCGAAGGCGTGCGTCGAGTACGGATCGGTCGCCGCGATGGATCGATTCACCGGCACGTACGTCGGCCCGCTTGACGAGGGGGTCGATCCGGGAGAAGGCCCGGCGACGGGCGGATTGGGCGTCAACATCTGGGGGGCCGCGAGATTCGTCGCGGGCGGTGAAATCGTGTTGCCCGCGTATTGCCCGGCAGCAGCAGGCGCTGGTCCGACCGCCACCCGCGTGACCTGCTCGCGTTCCTCAAAGCGCAGATAAGGTACCGCGACGCGGGCCGTACGGGTGTAGGGTACGGTGACTTGTTGGGTCACGGGGACCGGCACATAGCGGGTCTGAACTTGCCAGCGGGTCTGCGGTTCCACAGCGTAGGCGACATAAGGTTCACCAAAAACACCCAGCACGCGCCACCAATCGTACAGTCGCGGGACGCACTGGTAGCTGGTCTGCGGCACAAACGTGTTGTTGGGGACTGACTGAACGGCCGTGCGGTATTGGTTTTGATAAGTCACTTGTTGCTGATCGACATACCGTACATCGCGAACGGGCTGATTGACTCGTGTCCGCACCTCTTGATAGCGAACACCGTTGATGTCGACATAGCGGACGTCGCTGGCAGCCGGCGCGGCTTGCTGAGCGGCAGCCGATGCGACGAGGATCAAGAACAGTGGGACAATCGATTTCGTCATCGGCGGCATTCGCTGCAGGGAAACTGGAGGACCTGTCGGCGGAACGCGCCCGTTGGCGGGACGCTCCTGCTACCTAATCGGCAAAGTCGCTATAATCTCCTTAATCTCAATCCACAAGCTGTCGGCGCGCCAGCAGTGATGGCATCGCGGGTACTGGCTCACGGCTCGGCAGCGTGACCAGCCGAAACGAGGGGAGATCATCCGCCAGGCGGCTTGTCTGGCAGGCCCGCGCGTGACCATTCGAGCGGTGACAACGAAACGGAGGAACTCATGACGATCTTCAAGAAGATTGTGGACCGCGAAATTCCCGCCGACATCGTGTATGAGGACGAGCAGTGCCTGGCATTTCGCGACGTCGCGCCGCAAGCTCCCGTGCATGTCCTGCTGATCCCCAAGAAAGAGATCGCATCGCTCGATCATCTGGTGGCCGAGGATCAACCCCTGCTGGGGCATCTCTTCATGGTGATTCAACGTCTGGCCAAGGAAACCCTGTCGCTCGAGGGTGGCTATCGCGTCATCGCGAATTGCGGCCCCGACGGGGGGCAAACCGTACCCCATTTGCACTTCCACATCCTGGGTGGCCGCCCCATGACCTGGCCACCGGGATAGTTCATCTCCACAACAGCCCACGCACCCGGCGGAACAGGCTGCTGGTTGGCGATGGCGAACTCGGCTCTCGCGGCGGATCGATCGTCACGGGCGGAACCGCCTCGGCCATCCGGGGCGGCGCCGGCGGAACATATTGCTGCAGAAAGCGGGGCCAGAAGCCTTCGAGGGTATGGGCACAATCGCCGGGCTGCTGATTGCGGAGTTGAAAGTCAGCCAGTGCGATGATCTGCGAGAGATGCAGCTGCTCGTCGGGCGTAAAGGACAGATCGTACAGTTGGATCGAATCGACCCACACGGTGCCCGCACCCATCAAGTCAAACCGCACCCGCAACTCTTCAAGTCCGGCGGACGGCAGGTCGTTTACCTGCAGCAAGAAAGGACGCCAACCATTCTCCGCTGCGTCGTTCGCATTGGACCGCGGCGTCGACCATTCGACTTGGGCGAATCGATAATAGGGCTGGCCATGCAAGCGACCTTCGAGCCCCAGGCGCAGAGGGGCCGGCAGCCGAGCGGGATCGGTCCGGAGCATGGCTTTTACCGCCAGTCGTCCGCTGCGGGGGGTGGGAATCGGCGCGCTGCGGACCCACGCCACCTCGCCGGCACTCTTCAATCTCAAGGATCGTTTGCCCGCCTGGGGAGCTTCATCATCGACGCCGATCGCGGCGCTCGAAGCGTTCACCGATTCCCAGCCGAGGATGCCATCCGGGGCGGCGACCTCATCGAAGCCGGCGTTGATAAGCCCCTCGATGGGATCGGGATTCTTCAGCGTCGCCATGCGACTCGCCACATCGGAGAACCGTGCCTGCAACTTCGGCACGACGTCCGTGGGCAACTCACTCGTCACGCGATCCAGGACAACCTCCGGATCTGTCAGCAGGCCAGCCGCCAATTCGTAAGGTTTGAGCGTAGCCAGCCACGTGGACGATCCACCATTCGATTCCCACCGCATGTCTTGCTGACGCTGTGCGGAGAGATTGGCAAACCGGCAGTCGGCCGACGATTGGAACTCCACTCGTGTTCGTACGGACCAGGGTGAATTATTGACGGCATAAAAATAGGTTCGACCTGCATGCACGCGTGTGCGGACGATGACGGGATGGCTGGCTGCATTTGGCGGCTCGAGAAAAGCTCCTTGGGGAAGGCGTCGAAACGTTGTCAACCAGTCACGAACCGCATCCAGGGCGACCAGCGGGAATTCAACGCCGCCACTCAGTATCCAATCGCTGTCACCAGCCAACAGGGCTCGACTGAGCCAGCGGGTGGTTGAGGTTCCGGTCGGCACGGATTCCAGGCCCAGCGGCAACATCAGAGCATGATCGAGGCCAAGGTCGGTGGGAGCAAAGTCGTCGAGGACGAAGCGTTCGGGGGACTGATAAATATGCGTCGCCCGCACAGGCGCTGAAGCCAGGAGCGGCGTCCACACCTGATCACTGGAAAAAGCCTCGTAGTATCCGGCAGCCAGGATATCGGCCAACGGGGCCGGCCGCTTGGGCTTGCCAAGCACGACACCCGGAAGTTGGCTGAGCTGGACCACGTCGATGCCCATTTCCAGCATGGCTTGCCCCATCGTCGTCGGCGACGGCAGGGTGGGTCGAGTGGCACGCTGCACCGCCTCGGCATCGGCGGTCTCGGCGAGCGACAGGACCAGGTGGGCATCCGGGCGAACTTGTAGTAACTGTTTGCTGATGCGGTCGTACAAGCGACTCACCACTCCGGCTCGCCATTGCAGCCACAATGGACGTAGCGGCTCGGCCAGCAAGGCCTGGGGTGTGAGCGGACCGTCGGCAGTGAGTGTCAAATGGGATGCCAGCTCCTGCTCGAAGGCCGCCAGGGTGCGGCGATCGTAGCCCCACTCGGCGCTGGGCAACTGCGTGTATGTCGATTTTCCCATGCGAATGGCCACGCCGGCGAAGGACGGATGGCGACCATATCGATGCGCCACCCGCTCCACCGCGGATGCAATCACCTGCTGGACTCGTGGATCGAGCACATTATATCCGGATTCCAAAGACGAAGCGTTCAAGCCACCGGCACTGAGGGCTTGCCCTTCCGCATCGACGAGCGAGACTCCCTCGGCTTGTGCCGGATCGGCCAGCAGCGCTTCTAATTGAGGATGCGTCCCATCAAAGCGAAGCCCGATCATCAATCGTAGACTCTCGCGGTCGCACATGCGGAGCAGTAATTCGACGGCATCCTTGGCGACTGGGTCCCGCCCATCCGCGAAGTAGGTGCCACTGTCGAATTTCGCGTTCGCAATGAGGTCCGTGAGAGGCAAAATACCGCTTCCGCTTGCATAGCAGGTGACCAGGGCCCCGCTGAAGCCAGCGTATTTTAGGTAGTCAATCATGCGCCGCCCCCCTTCCTGAAGCGTGCGCCAATCCGTGAGAGATCGCCCCGATTCCGCATCCACCGCCAGCTGCGCGGAGAAGATCCGCTCGAAGCGTGGCCGGTCGATATCGGCCAACGCCTGGCGGAACCCATGTCCCGACATGCCGACCGACGCGGGTGACAGGGTCCCACCTTCCAGCAAACGAATCGACCCGAAGAAAGCCGGTCGCCCTTCGTCCACGTTGGTGAGCAATACCTGGGGCATCCGCGAATGCGGCCAGAACACAATGCGAAGTTTTTCGCGGGTCGCTGATTCGTGGTCCCCCACCGCCGCCGCGCAGGTCATGGCCACATCGCGGCTGACCAGCGTTTGCGGGTCTTCGGGGCTGGGCTCGACCACACTGACGGCCAGCGACTGGCGGTCGGTGGAAATTGTTTCAATTTCGAGTACGTGCGGAGCACCCAGTTGGGAAATCGGAAGGGGATAGGACTGCCAGCCGCCCGGCTCAAGTCGACTCACCGACCCATGCTCCAGCGGCACGCTGCTGGCGGTCCCCTGCCCTCGCAACCGTACGGGGGAAATCGAAAGTTGTTTCCAGTGAGGGAAGAGTGCGAGCCGCTCCCACCAGTGCGGTTGCGATGCATCAAAGGCCACGCTCTCTCGCCAGGGAGTCGTTTCCTGCGCTGACTCGGTGTGCTCGGGGTCGATGACGATGAATTGAATGACACGTTGCACCGAGACATTGGCCACGCGGAACAAGTGCCGAGGCCGGATGGGCGTCAACCGAAGGGTGAGTTCATATACCCCCTCCTCCCGCGGAAGGGTGAGGGTGAGCGGATCAACCGCCTCGAATTCATGCGCTTCATCAGCGGCTAACGTCGTATCGTACTTCCACAGCGCGTCATCATTGCCGGAACTTGTCATGCGGATTTGCAACCGCGCCCGGGGTGCATCGTCCCAATGCACGAGGTGCGGGCGGATACCAATGGTCCACTCCTGGCCGGGATCGAAGATCAGATGACTCTCCGCGAACGTTACCCGCAAAGCATCGCCGGGCACGCGTTGCACGAACAGGCGATTGCCCGCCGCGTCGAGCGGCTTGACCAGCGTCTCGGACAACAGGTCGGAAACGGGAATCTCGATATAGCGCGGCGGTTCGAGCCCGTCTCGCGGCGCCAGTTCCATATAGAGCGTGGCAGGGAGCGGCGTATTGACGGTAATGTCAAGTCCCTGATAGTCCAAGGGGCGGCTGGCCACGACCAGGACCTGCGACGGCGTCGCACGAAGATGGCGGGCGGCGTCCGGATCGTTGCCCAACAGCCGTGGCTCGGAGAATCCGCCGGCGTCCAGCCAGAAGCGACCTTGCCACGCCGTTGGGGTGCCGCCGCCCCAAGCCAACCGCAGACGAATCTCGGCGCCTGACAACGTGGTCTGCCCACCGCACAACAACAACAAGAGCCAAACGAGATGCGTCCGGAAGCAACATGCGACTTCCGCGCACCGCGCGATTCGCCAGCCAATGTTCTTGATTCCTGTGCGCATCACCGCAGCGACCGTCCCTGGTCACCGACCCGTATTCTAAATAGCCCGCGACCGCGAAAGAAACACGGTCATCGGCTGTTTTCGGCTGATCCTCGTGTCCGCTAGGCACTCCCCTGAAGTACTCGCGGCAGGGAGGACTATAGGGCGACGAGGCAGACGATGGCTAGAGATGCCCGTCACCGCCGCAAAACGGCCGTGCGAGCGTACCCCACGGCGGGCCACGGTCGCGGCAGCCGTCAAAGTGCTGCTGAGCACACCCGTCACGAGTTGCGTCAGCTTTGGCTCGGCTTCATTGGCCGTCTTGATGATCTCATTGACGTCCGCCGGCTCGAGCGAGTCGGGAAAGCACAAATCGGTGACGATGGAAAATCCGATCGACTTCATGCCGCTATGCACCGCCACGATGACTTCAGGCACGGTCGACATACCAACCACATCGGCGCCGATGGTGCGGAGGAATCGATATTCAGCCCGCGTCTCCAGATTGGGCCCCGACACCGCGACGAAAACACCTCGGTGAACATGCAGTTGTTGAGACCTGGCAACCTGCAGCGCCGTGTCGATCAATTCGAAATCATAAGGCTGGCTCATATCAGGAAACCGGGGCCCGAGTCGATCATCGTTGATACCGATCAGCGGGTTATCACCCAAGAGGTTGATATGGTCATCAATCAGCATGATATCGCCGCGGCGGTAGTAATGATTGAGACCGCCACACGCGTTGGATACCATGAGTGTGTCCGCACCCATCGCCTTCATGACGCGCACGGGCAGCGTCACTTGCTGCAGGGAGTATCCTTCGTACATGTGGAAGCGACCCTCCATGGCCATCACGGATTTGCCTTCCAAGAGCCCGCAGACCAGACGGCCGCGATGGCTGAGCGCCGTGGAACGCGGAAAATTGGGGATGTTTTCATAATCGATGGCCGCCTGGACATCGATCTTTTCGACCAGACTTCCCAGTCCCGTGCCGAGGATGATCCCCACCTGCGGCTTATGATCCCAAGCCTGCCGGATCGCGGTGACCGCTTGTTCGATTTGTTCAAAGAGTTCCAACATTCCGGTCTATCTCCACGAACGACATTGGCCGCCACCGCGTTGGTTGCGGTATCCAAGTAAGGCTGCTGATGCAAGGCAACGACAAGCCTAGCGAAAATCCGGGAGTGAACAAGACACCACCGGCTTCGTGGATTCCTCCCCTGCCGCACTCGGGGCGGCTCGTGGTATAAACGGTCGGAATGTCGAAGTCCAACCAACGCCGATCCTGTTACATAAAAGGGGCCTCTACCGTGAAAACCGCCACGATTGAAACAAAGAAGGGAACCATTCGCATCGAATTGTTTGCCGATAAGACGCCAGCGACGTGCGAGAATTTTGAGAAGCTCGCCAAGAGCGGCTTTTATGACGGACTGACGTTCCACCGCGTGATTCCCGATTTCATGATTCAAGGCGGTTGCCCACAGGGAACCGGTACCGGTGGGCCCGGATATAAGTTCAAGGACGAATTTCATCCGGAGCTGCGGCACGACGGCCCGGGAGTTCTTTCCATGGCGAATGCGGGACCCAATACCAATGGTTCGCAGTTCTTCATCACCCACGTCCCCTGCCCCCATCTCGACGGCAAGCACAGCGTGTTTGGCAAGGTGCTGGAAGGCCAGGATGTGGTCGACGCGATCCGCCAAGGGGATAAGATGGAAAAGGTAACCATCTCCGACGAATAGGCCACCCATGACGCAGCCCATCTCCTTTCCACCCGGCACCGAGATCTCGCTCCGCGAGGTCGATGCGGCATATCGCGATCCGCAGTACGACAAGGCGTCGGGCAAGAAACAGACGGCGCGGAACGCCGCGGCACTTGCCGATCTCGGCTATCGACTGTATGCGGAGAATCAGCGATCGGTGCTGCTGGTGCTCCAGGGCATGGATACCTGCGGCAAAGACGGGACCATTCGCTCCATCATGAAGGGACTTAATCCGCAGAGCTGCACGGTCACATCTTTCAAAAAACCAAGTGCCGAGGAACTCGACCACGACTTTCTCTGGCGCGTCCATCGGGACGTGCCGCGGCGAGGCGATATCGGCATCTTCAATCGGTCGCATTATGAAGATGTGCTCGTCGTTCGGGTCCACAACCTGGTGCCCAAGGCGGAATGGGACAGTCGCTACGAGCTGATCAATAGCTTTGAAAAGCTGTTGCGTGAAGGCGACATGACGATCGTCAAGTGCTTCTTGCATGTCAGCAAGGAAATGCAGCGTCAGCGGCTGCAAGCACGACTCGACGACCCCCACAAGCGTTGGAAGTTCAGCCACGCGGACCTGGCTGAACGAAAGCTTTGGGACAAGTACCAAGAGGCCTACGAAGCAGCGTTGAATCGCTGCAATACCGATTACGCTCCCTGGCACATCATCCCTGCCGACTGCAAGTGGTACCGCAATCTACTCATCAGTGAAATCTTGCGTGAGACGCTGGAGAGGATGAACCCTCAGTTTCCCCCCGCCGCAGAAGGACTGGAGGGCGTTACCGTGGAGTAGCCGTTCACTCCGCGTCAAATGGCAATTGTGATCGCAGCCATGCTGTCGTGTCGGGCAGCAAGCCGGCCACATCGTTGGCCTCCCAGGCATCATCGGGGCGGACGAACAGGTGTTCGCCTGGCAAACCGCCTGGCTCGTGTCCTGGGGAACGAATCAAACACCAATCGGACGTGCGCAGAGCCAATTGGTGAGAACCCACGGTGATCGCCGAGGAACCCTCCCGCTCGCCACCGGACGTCCCGTCCAGGCTGGCCCCTGGCGACCACGGCAGTCTCCGTAGCCGCCGGTCCAACCAGGCGTGCAGGTCGGTCAACTGGCAAAGCCGCTGGGTCCTGGCCGCCGCATCCTGGCCAGACGGCACGCGGATAAACAGGGGCACGTGAGCCGCTTCGGCGAAGACGGTTTCGAGATCCCCCCGCGGACCGTCACCCACCACTCCATGTTCGCCAAGTGGATAGCCGCGAGTCGACGTGACGACCCATGCCGTATCATCGCCCGCGGACGAGTTGATTCGACTGACCAGCGGCCACAGACATTCGTCGACCACACGGACCTCGGCCGCGTAGGCCTGCGCGAGTCCCAGCAGCTGGTCCGGATCGATGTCCGCCGGCAGTCGCTCGGCGGGCGGGTCCACGAATGTGGGGGGATCGGGGTCCTCCTCGGCGGCAAACATCTGTCGCCAGGCATAAGGGGCGTTCCAAGGACCCGAGAGGCCACGGGCATGTACCCACAGCAACGAGTCACTCTGCATGCGCTCGACCGCTTCGAGGGTTTGGGCCATCAAGGCCGCAAAGGGAGTCGATTCCACATCCACTGCGGGGTGCTTCGCCGCGGCAACCGGGAGCACGATCTGTTCGTCGAGGTCCGGGAGCCCATTGTCCCGCGACCATTGCGGTTCATCGGTCAGCAACGTCGTCCGCCAGCCGTGCTGCCTGGCCAGCGAAATCAGGTCCGTTGCCGGGTCAACCGGAGTCGAGCCCACCGCCGACGGGGGATACCAGAGCCTACGATACCCGGCAGCCAGCTGGGTCGATTCGGTGAATACCTGTTCGGCAAGCAGGGACTGGGAGGCCAGCTCGTTAAAGGCGTCGGTCTCGACCCAGGTATTTCCGTATGGCCCCAGGAAGGCGGGCCGTAGGCGATCAATGACGAGGACGACGATACGTTGGAGCGTAGACAACGGAAGCCAACCAGCTGCGGGAAATGACCCCTCGATGTTACGTGAGAAACAGGCAGGGGCAAAGAGCCGGCTGGCGGGAAGCCGTCGCATCCCGGGGCAGAACGGACGGCCATCCACTACGACGAGTAGGCGGGCCGGTGTGGGACCAACCCCGAGAGCCGTCGCCGGATGGCCTGCCACGAGAATTGCGGAGCCGCCGGCTGCACGGCCGAGACCATCCCGGAAGTGAGACCGGCCAGCAGGAAGAGAAGCCCGTTTTCCACCGCCGAATAGGTGACTTCATGAAACACCATTTGCACCAGGTAGGCTGCCGCGACCAGCAGGAAGACCAGTGCCTGGCCCCGCATCCAAGGGGGAGCCGTCGCATCCGCCCACAGGCGATAGCCGCGGACGACCCAGGCGGTCCAAAACGCGCACATCAGCAGGAACCCGAAGACACCCAGTTCCACAAAGATCGAAAGATACGTGTTGTGGTGGATGTAACCGCGGATCGTTTCCATTTGCAGGCGGGTGGCACGATCGTTCAGGTACTTGTCCTTTTCGCGGGGAAAGTGACCAAACCCGAATCCGGCGATCGGTCGCTCCTTGATCATCAGGTACGAGACGTAGGCAAAGACGGCTCGCATGTCGGTTGATTGCTTGGTGTCGGCCGCCGTGGTTTCGCGTTTGAAGGCGACCAGGCCATTCTTTCCGACCACGACCACCAGCAGGGCGGCGAAAAACATGGCCAGATAGGCGGCCCGTCGCCAGCGGACCCGCCAGGTGAGGCCAATCAGGATGGCCGCGGCCAGACCGAATCCCAACCAGATGCTCCGCGTCAGCGTCGCGCCAATTGCCGCCACATAGAGCGGCGTGAGTAGCACTCCCAATACCTGCCCCCGCCGGCCGAAGCGGTTTCTCCAGACAAGCAATGTCCAACTCATGCTCAAGCAGCACAACAAGTAGATGCCCAGCCGCACGGATTGCAGGAAAGGGCCTCGGGCTCGACCGAAGTGAATTCCCAAGGTCGGGTCCGCTATTTTTCTGGGAAATACGAATCCCCAAGCGCCCACGATTTCGCAAAGAGCGGTTAGCGACAGATAAACGCCCAGCAGTGTAAACAGGATGTAGATCGCGTCGACATACTTCTGTCGGAGCACCGCATGACGGGCAATCCAGTAGAGTGCCAAAGGGATCAGATAACCGTCCACGAGATGCGGCACAATCGGAACTTGATCGGGCGTGGAACGTCGCCAGTCGTGCGCGAACGTATTGACGATCAACAGACCGAGAAAACCGAACAGCAGCCATTCCGACGCGGGTACGTCGCGTTTCTCGATCCGCTGCGTAAAGTAATGAACCGTGAAACAACCGAGCAGCAAAAGCAACACGATGCGATCCACCGAAAGCGACACGCCCAGATGCACGTTCCAGATGTCATATCCTGCCACCGCAGCCGCGATCAAGTAGATCGCCGATAGGATCAGCAGCGACACGCGAGGCACTAGCCAGATACTCCAGACGGCACAAGCGACGAGGCCAATCGCTATCAGAATGGGCATGGCGGGTTGCGTTCCTGGCCGGACGGAAAAAGGCGGCGGGACACAGGTCCCGCCGCCGCTCCCTTCTCTGTTCCGCAGAGGACAGGGAACTTGGGTCGGTGAAGCTCGCCGCGAAAGCCGGCGATCGGTCCGGATACCGGTTGAAGGATAGGTTACGGCCTGTCGGCGCTGAGCGAGCCATACGGCGCGACCGCAAGTCGTCGACCGTCCGGTCACCTACCATCGTCTCAATCGTCACGACCGCTTCCTGGCGATTCAGGGGGTGGTTTCCGCTGGCCCCTCTGGTTTGTCGATTGGCCGAATATGACCGACAGTTAACGGTTCCCTGTCTTTCCGCCCCGACCGCCCTCGCCAGCATGCACTTAGCAAAAGAAATTGCCGTTGCCGCCTATTATCACGCGACCCTCCCTTGGCGCTGGGTCGCGCAGAGCCAACGACGGCGGACGGGGCAGGCCCCGATCTGTGTGTTGTTTTATCATCGCGTCGCGGATCACCATGCCAACGACTGGACCATCACCACGACCGATTTTTCCAAGCACATCGATTGGATGAAGCAGCACGTGGAGTTCGTCTCGCTCGCCGAGGCGCAAGCTCGCATTGCTTCAGGCACCAACGAGCGCGTGGCCGTCGGCATCACCTTCGATGACGGCTATGCCGACAACTACGACTTTGCCATTCCCCTGCTGCTGGCCGAAGGCATCCCGTGTACGTATTTCGTCTCTCTCGATTTCGTGCTGACCGGGCGCCCCTTCCCCCACGATGTCCAGGCAGGCCAGCCCTTAGCGGTCAACACGGTCGAACAATTGCGCGAGATGGCGGCCGCCGGCGTGCAAATCGGAGCCCACACTCGCAGCCACCGCGACCTGGGCAACGTCGCCGCCGTAGATATCATCTACGACGAGATTGTATTGGCCAGCCAGGAGCTGTCCGAGTTGATTGGCACTCCGATTCGCTACTTTGCTTTTCCCTATGGTTTGCCAGAAAACCTCAACCGCAAAGTAGTGGAATTCGCCCGCGCGTATGGACTGGCTGGTGTCTGTTCCGCATATGGAGCCTACAACTTTCCCGGCCAGGACGCCTATCACATCCAGCGGATCCATGGTGATCCGGAATTGATTCGGCTGAAAAACTGGCTGACGGTTGATCCCCGCAAGCTACCGCTCGGACAGGGTTTTGAGATGCCGGCCCCCGCTCCTTCGGGAACCGCCGCACGACCGGGAGTTTCGGCATGAAGACGAGTGACACGGATTCGGCAGTAACAACGGCGGAAGCCTTTTGTCCGGACGCCCTTTCGACAGGCGTCTCACTCATGATTTTCCTAGCCGTATTTCAGAAGCTGATTGGTTTCGGACGCAACCTGTTGTTTTGCCGGTGGCTGACGCCCGCGGAATTGGGACACTGGAACCTGGCTTTCAGCATGCTCGTCCTGGCGGCTCCGCTGGTGCTGATTGGCCTACCCGGCTCGTTCGGGCGTTATGTCGACCACTACCGACAAAGAGGCCAATTACGGAGTTTCCTGCGGCGGACGCTGGTCGTCAGCGGACTGGCGGCGATGACGGGCATCGCGGGTCTCTGGTGTTTTCGCGACGCGACGGCCTGGTTTTTCTTCGGTTCCACCGACCAAATTCCACTCTTGATGGTTTCGGTCGCCAGCCTGGCCGTCGTCATCGGCTTCAATGTGCTGATCGAGCTATTCACCGCTCTCCGCCAGGTGCGACTCGTTTCGTGGCTGCAGCTGTGTAACGGGCTCAGCTTCGGCATTTGTGGAGCCGTGTTGATTTTTTATTGGCAGCCGTCTGCCGCTGCCGTCGTCGTCTCGTACGCCGGAGCCTGCCTGTTGACGGTGGTGCTTGCCATCCGGCCTTTGCTACGTTTGCTGCGTGGCATTGAAGATACGGCGGACCCACCGACCCAGGTCGCCATGTGGGGGCGGTTGCTTCCTTTCTCATCGTGGGTCTGGTTTGAAAACCTGGTCGGCAATCTCTTCGGCGCGGCCGATCGTTACATGATCATCCATTTTTCCATGCTCAGCCCTGCCCTGGCGGCGGGACTCGTCGGCCAATACCACAGTAGCCTCGTCATTCCTTTGCTGCTGTTGGCGGTGGCTCGCATGGTCGCCAGTGTCGTGATGCCGTACCTTTCCCACGATTGGGAACGGCACGATCGGAGCAGAGTGACGGAGCGACTTCATCTCGTCATCAAGCTATTCAGCACCGGCTCGGTATTGACGGCCTGCTGCGTATTGATCGCCGCGCCCTGGATTTTCTCCTATGGGCTGAAGGGTCACTACGGCCTGGGATGCGCCGTCCTGCCGTGGACCTTTGCCTTTTGTATCTGGGCAGGGTTAGCCGTGTTGGCCAATCTTTACCTGTACTGTGCCGAG
>CAVOZC010000013.1:0-70396 GCA_963700865.1 uncultured Planctomycetaceae bacterium
GCGCGGGCACCGCCACGGTGGGCCCGCTGCTGGGCCTGATTGTCAACGTCCTGCTCAACCTGCTGCTGCTCCCGCGTATGGGGCTGCTAGGAGCCGTGTTGGCGACGGCCGCCGGCAATGGAATCTCCCTGGCAAGCAGCCTGTGGCTCGCCAAGCGGGCAGGGTTTCCGGCGGATCGGGGCCTGTGGCTGGCGTGCCTGTTGCCGATCACGTTAACGTGGGGAACGGCGGGGGCGACGATCTGCGGCGTGCTCTTCCTGATGTTCAGCCTCCGCACGCCGTTGGTCTTTTCCCCCAGCGAACTTGCGGGGTTCGCCGCCAAAGCCCAGCTTGTTCAGAGTCGCTTGCGTGATGCCTGGGCACGACGCTCGCTGCCTCAGGGTATGCCGTAGGAAAGAGGAGGCCCCACGATGAGATCCCGACATTTGCCCCGCGCCCATCGCGGTCCCTTACGCATTGCCTTTCTGTTGACGAGCATGGAAGTTGGCGGCGCCGAGACTCTACTGGCCAACTTAATCCATCGCCTCGATCGGCAGCGTTTCTATCCGCAAGTCGCCTGCCTCAAGCAGCGCGGCCCGCTTGGCGAGCAGTTGGTCGAAACGCATGCGGTTCACTCACAACTGATCCACGGGAAATTCGACGTGATGGTAATCGGAAGACTGGCTCGCTTATTCCACAGCGAGGCCATCGACGCCGTGATCACCGTCGGTTGTGGCGACAAGATGTTCTGGGGCCGCCTAGCGGCCTGGCAAGCGGGCGTCCCGGTGATTATCTCGGCCCTCCATTCGACCGGCTGGCCGGACGGTGTGGGCCGCTGGAATCGGCTATTGACTCGTCTGACCGATGCCTTTGTCGCCGTTGCCGACGCGCACGGCGAACATCTGGCCCTGGGCGAAGGATTTCCACGGGAGAAGATTCACGTCATCCCGAACGGCATCGACACCGAACGCTTCCATGCCGAGGTGATCGACAAGCGGCAACTGAGGCGGCAACTATTGCTGCCAGAGGCCGGTCCGCTGGCCGTCATCGTAGCTGCCTTGCGACCGGAAAAAAATCATCGTCGCTTTCTCGATATCGCGCGGCTGGTCACGACGGCCGATCCGCGGGCCCGCTTCGCCATCGTGGGGGATGGGCCCTTGCGTGGCGAATTGCAGGCGTATGCAAAATCGCTGGACCTGGACCAGACCGTGGTCTTCCTCGGCAACCGGGGCGACATTCCGGATATCCTGCGCAAGTGATGTCTTTCTGCTGACCTCGGACAATGAAGCCGCGCCCGTTTCCGTGCTGGAGGCGAGCGCCACGGAGATTCCCGTCCTGGCACCGCTGGTCGGCAGCGTCCCCGAGCTGGTCCTTGACGGCCGCACCGGATACTGCCTGCCGCTCTCGACGCGGGCGTTTGCGGATCGGCTGCTGCAACTGTTTGCCTCGCCCGAGCTGGCTCGACAATTGGGCCAGGCCGGTCGAGAGCATGTCCTCGAGCATGGCTCGTTGCGCTCGATGGTCGACGGCTATCAGAATTTGATCGAGAACATCTATGATGCCAAGATCCAACCACCCATCATGCGTGATCGTTTTACGGTCCAACGGTCGACCGCGGCCCTATCGGAACGCCCAGTCAGCGGTTAGGTTGGCAACCGCGTAGTAATCCTCGTCCAGAATGTCCGAGCAAATCCATGAGGATGACGACCTCCGTGCTGGCGTTTGCGGCCCAAGCCCTCAGTGGTTCGAGCGTTCGTTGGATCGACTGCCAACCGGACACCTGCCAGCGCATTTACTTTGCCAATCACACCAGTCATCTCGACGCCCTGATCGTCTGGTCCTCTCTGCCTCCCGATGTCCGCGATATAACTCGGCCCGTGGCCGCGAAAGACTATTGGGAACGAGGCTCGATTCGACGATACCTGGCCAAGCAGTTCAACGCGCTGCTGATCGACCGACGCGAGATCAAGGTTCATCAGAGCCCGGTGGATCTTATGATTCGCGAGATTGGGGATACGTATTCCCTGATCGTCTTCCCGGAAGGTGGTCGCAATCCGGGTGAGGAGATGCAAGAATTCAAGAGTGGATTGTATTACCTCAGCAAGAAGCGGCCGGACCTGGAATTGGTACCGGTCTATATGGAAAATCTCAATCGCGTGCTGCCCCGAGGCGAATTCCTGCCCGTGCCACTGCTCAGTTGCATCAAATTCGGACCTCCGATCTGGCTGGAGCATCGCGAGCCCAAGGCGGACTTTCTCGAACGGGCGCGCGAGTCGGTTCGTCGCCTGAAAGAACTTTAAGTTGGATTTGCGTCTGTGCTTGCCACGTTAACAACCGTCGCCTACCCCTTTTGCGGCCTGTGGGCTCAAACCACGCCGCCGCTGCGATTGCTCCAGTTCCCGGCAATGATCCTGCTCGGAGTGGTCCTGGTCTTACTCGGAATCGCCTACGCTGTCGGCCAGGCGATGCGACGCAAACCGGACTCGACCATCAATCCCGCCGTGGTCCAGTCGTTCAACAATCGGGTCCGCGCCTGGTGGATGTTGTACGCGCTGATGGGTGCGTCGCTTCTCTTCGGCAGTTCCCGCTTGCCGGCCGTACTCTTCTTCTTTCTGATTTCCTTCTGGGCGCTGCGTGAGTTCATCACGTTGACGCCCACGCGGCTGGGCGACCACCGGGCGCTGTTCTGGGTTTTCTTTGTTTTTACGCCCGCTCAGTATGTGTTGGTCTGGCTGGGACAGCGAACGTACCCCCTGGGCGGCTTTACCTGGGACGCCAATCAGCTGTTCACGAATTTGATTCCCGTCTATGCGTTCCTCTATATCCCGACACGTGTCGCACTGGCCGGGGATCACAAGCGTTTCCTGGAACGCACCGCAAAAATTCAGTCCGGGCTGCTCGTCTGTGTGTATGCGCTCAGCCATGCACCCGCCTTGCTCGATTTGCCTCTGAGAAATGTCAGTGGCAGCCTGTGGACCGGCGGCAACGCGGGCGTTCTGGTCTTCTTTGTCCTCGTCGTACAATTGAGCGACATCCTGCAATTCGTCTGGAACCGGGCTATCGGCAAACGAGTGATCGCACCGGCGATCAATGGCAATAAGACCTGGGAAGGATTGGTCGGCGGTACTTTGACCGCGACCTTGCTGGGCATGGCGTTTTGGTGGGTGACACCCTTCAACCCGTGGCAGGCGGCCGCAATGTCGCTCATCCTGTCACTCATGGGATTTGCGGGCAGCATGACCATGTCAGCCATCAAGCGCGATCGTGGCGTGCAGGATTACGGCACACTCGTCGAGGGACACATCGGCATTCTCGATCGTTTCGATTCGATCTGCTTCGCGGCTCCCATCTTCTTTCACGCCACGCGATTCTTCTTCACGTAATTCGGCACCCAGATTTCGCCGATCGCGGACCGAACCGCCGCGTGCTTCCGCGATGAGGCCCTACCGGGGCCATACTTCCTTACCGCCGCAGCGGTTCGCCGACGGGCGCGTCATAGTAAATTGGGTCAGCCGTCGCGTCGGCACGGCGACGGAGTTCCACACCGGGCCCCGCCGCGACACCGGCTCCCGGGTCCCACTGGAGTACCTGAGGCGAGGGACGCTGAAAGCCTTGCGGCCGGGCCATCGCGCGTGCCGCCCCAGCGGGCAACGCCGCCGGGGGAGCCGCCTGAGCGGATCCGGGTAGCCATTTGGGATCGTTCATATCCTTCAGTGGGACTTCCGTGGACGCGGATCGGGCCGATTCGCGTTGCCGAGCGTACCAGCTTCCCGATTCCACCGAGGCCACCTGGTGGACACCGGGCGATGCACCCCGAGCGACCGGATGCTGCGGTCGTGGTGGCTGGAACCCTTCGCCAGCCGCCAGGGCGACTCCGCCACCGAACGCGGAACCGGTCGGTGCTTGTTTCGGACCCAGGCCCAAGCTGGCCAGTTGCTGCACGCCGGCCACCGGACTGCCGTCGGCCACCCAGGCGATCCAGTCGAGTTGGAGTTCTGACAAGTCGCGATAGCCAAAGAACTCGGCGGTCGCGGCGTCCCAGTTGTTGGTATCCATGCCGCGCCCCACATAGTCCACGAACTTCCGCTTGCCTCCCTGTTGGATCAAGTACCGCGCCACCGAGTGCCCCTGCGCGTAGAGGGGCAGGATGTCGTGCGGATATTCGGT
Source organism: uncultured Planctomycetaceae bacterium (assembly GCA_963700865.1). Classification (GTDB taxonomy): domain Bacteria; phylum Planctomycetota; class Planctomycetia; order Pirellulales; family Pirellulaceae; genus CAVOGJ01. Next base: position 4,147 of record CAVOZC010000013.1, read on the forward strand.
CATGCGAAACATGCGATTGAAAGGAATGCTCCGCGGCGGAGATGAGCGGAGAAACTGCATGAGGAATTGCTCTTGTTTGGCAATTTCACTGGGATGCTCTACGGTCGTGCAGGCGCCTTCATCTGCCCAGCGAGGCAACGGGCGGCCAAAGTGGGTGGCAAAAATCGTATGGGTGACTTCATGCGGCAACACCGAATCGAGCAATCGCTCGCGGGAACCTTGAATCGACATCCGCCACCCGAATGGATGCCGCCCTTCGAACATGAAACTGGTGGCGCCGCCGGCCCCCATATTGGGACCGACCTGCACGGAGATGGGACACGGCTGCGGCCAGGGGGGCAACGGACTTCCCAGCCATTCCACGGCCAGATGATGCCGGTACGATTCGGCCGCTTCGCCAATCTCGCGAGCCAATTCGGGTGAAGGCGCCGTGACGATGAAGTTTTGTGTGCGATGACCGGCGCCGGCCGACATCAAGATCGCGAACAGTAGACCAAAACGCAACAAGCGAGCCTGCATGCCGCTCCCCTTCCCTGGAATTGCGCGTGCGACCGACGCCTCTTGCGTCGGCCTTCGTCCCTCGTCAACGAACCTGCCCGTCTTGACTGGACGGAGAGATTAATCAAGGTGCGGGAAGGTACCGGAACGGCACCCGGGCTGCCAGCCAGATCGATGCGCACAGGCCGAATTGGGGACCAGTCGTTCGTTTTCCGCCGCCGGGCCGTCAGCCGCCGCCTGTTGCTTCGCTAGCAAAAGGATCGCGGGCGGTGGAACATGAAAAGAGGTGGCGGTGGCTTCCAGCCGCTGTCGACGGACGAGATGCCCCAGCCACATTCCGCGAATCAACCAACCAGCCGGCGGGTCTCGCAGGCCGCCGCGCGATCAATCCCGCATCATCTGGTGGATCTTGATGAGCACTCCGTCGTTGGCCGGCGCAAAGCGATAGGCCGACAACCGCTCGACCGGCACCCACTCGTAGGGAGCCCGCGCCAGGGTGGGCCCGATCACCGTGCCATGAAAGAAGTGGAGCTCGACATCCCCATAATCGTACTGATGAAACACCACATCCAGGTCTTTATCAATGACAATGCGCAGACCGGTCTCTTCCAGGCATTCGCGTACCGCCGCGTCTCGCGGCGATTCGCCCGCTTCCACTTTCCCACCTGGAAACTCCGCGAATCCCGCCAGTGGAACGCCCAATGGACGGCGCCCCACCAGCAACTTTTTCTGGTGAGAAACAACGGCTACCGCGATGTGTGTGGGACCGTTGGCTGGCACTTGATCCGTACTCATCATTGACCCTGCTGTGCTGCTTGAATGGCATCCAGCATGCGACCGGGCGAGCCCATCATATTATACCCGCCGTCGACGTGCATGATTTCGCCGGTGACGCCTGCCGACATGTCCGACAGAAGAAAAGCCCCGACTCGGCCGACCTGCTCGTGCGTGACATTGCACCCGAGGGGAGACATCAGCTCGTACAGCTTCAGCATCCCTCCGGCTCCGACCGCCGTGCTGGCGAGTGTCTTCAGCGGACCGGCGCTCAGCGCATTGACACGGGTGCCCTGTGGACCAAGATCATAAGCCAGATACTTCATGCAGGAATCGAGGGCTGCCTTGCAGACTCCCATCATGTTGTAACCCGGAACACATTTTTCTCCGCCAAAATAGGTCATCGTCAGTATCGACGACTGATCACTCATCAGGTGTTTAGCGGCATTGGCCACGGCCAACAGGCTGTAGGCGCTGATCTCCATCCCCAGCTTGAATCCTTCGCGGCTGCACTCGACCGTCGGCTTCATGAGGTCCTCTCGATCGGCAAAAGCAAGCGAATGCAGCAAAAAGTCGATCTTTCCCCACGACTCGCGAGCGGTCTCCATGACCGACGCAATTTGTTCATCATCCTGCACATTCAGCGGCACCAGAAAGCTGGCTCGGGCATGACCATCAATGCACTTCTGAACGCGGTGTCGGTTTTTTTGCCGCTCATCGTCGGGACGATCTGGCAAATGCGTAAAGCCGCACTCGCCCCCTTCGTCCATGATAATCTTGGCAATCGCCCAAGCGATCGAACGATCATTGGCCACGCCCAGGATCAGTCCTTTCTTGCCATCAAACATCCCCATTGTGTCGCTCCTCGCTACTGCTGTCGGATTCCATGCAATTCCGCGTTTGTGTGAAGGTAACCAATTACTTATCATTGGACAGCCTTTTTTGCTGAAACGCCAGTGGTGCCGCCCGCCACCCGGCCGCTGCCTCCGAGCCCCTCCCCGCGAAAGTCTTCCAGCGAAAGTCTTCCAGCCCGTGTCGGTACCGCAGCGCCTTTCCGAGCTCCTGCTTCACCTGGCAGCCCAACCACAATCGTTGGACGATTTTCTGCGCCAAGCCTTGGAGATGGTCGCTCAGACGCTGGCTGCGGAACAAGCCATCATCGCGGTTGCCGCCGAGGGAAACTGGCAGAGCCTGTTCGCCGAACCGCTCCCAAGCCGCCCGCCCGTCGCCTTGCTGGCGCAAGTCGCCGATAGTGGACGTCCCGATCGTCAGTCCCCCTGGCAAGCCTGGCCATTGCTCGCCACGCAGTGGCCTGCCGCGGTGCTGGCGTTGAAATCCAACGTCCCCTGGGAGGGTATCGATCCGGCGGTTCCGTTAGGGGATGCCATCCGGATTCGCCAGCAACTGGCGTCCTCGCGACGTCGCGCCGCACGGTTGGAATCGATGCTCGAACTCGTGACCCAATGGCACCAGACCCTCGACATGCATCGCTTGCTCGAAGAGATGGCTCAGGCCAGTACGAAATTGCTGGCAGCGGAGCGGGCCACCATCTTCTTATGGGACCGTCGCACGCAAAAACTGGTGGGGCGTCCCGCACTCGGTGTGACCGATGGCGAGTTGCGCATCCCGGACGACACGGGCGTGGTGGGGCGCGTTGTCCAGACGGGAGAGCCGCTGCGGGTCGGTCAGCAAGATACGCGGGGAGAAATCTCGCGAATTGTTGATCAGCAACTGCAGTTTCAAACAAGGAATCTGGTCTGTGTGCCGCTGGTCAGCCGACGGGGACGCGTTCTGGGTGCGTTCGAAGTCCTCAATAAGAACGAGGGAGATTTTACAGCGGAGGATCAGGATGAGCTGAGTGAACTGGCGATCCACGCGGGGGCGGCTATCGAAAATTGTCGCGGCATCCGAGCCTTGCTCAACAAGAACCAAGCCGACTCGCGCGGCAGCGAAGACAGGCTGACGTCATTGATCGGCGACAGCGCCTTGATCGTGAAGGTCCGCGACAGGATCCGTCGCGTTGCCAAATCGGATTCTGGCGGTCCTCATCCTGGGAGAAAATGGCACAGGCAAGGAAATCGCCAGCCGGATGATTCATGAATCGAGCGAACGTCGCCAGGGCCCTTTCCTCGCCATCAATTGCGCCGCCGTATCGGAAGCGCTCGTCGCCAGCGAGTTGTTTGGACATGAAAAGGGGGCCTTTACCGATGCAAACGAAGCGCGACCGGGCAAGTTCGAACTGGCGGCGGACGGCACCCTGTTCCTGGATGAGATTGGCGAGTTGCCGTTGGGCTGCCAAGCTCAATTGCTGCGAGCCGTGGAGGAAAAAGTTATCGTTCGTGTCGGCGGATCGGCCACGCTGAGCACCAACACGCGATTGCTGGCCGCCACCAATCGCGACCTGAGAGCCATGGTCCGCGATGGGACGTTCCGGGAAGACCTCTTCTTTCGGCTGAATGTGGTCTTGATCGAGATGCCCCCGTTGCGCGAGCGTCCCGAGGACATTCCCGAACTGGCAGACCATTTTCTGGGACAATTCTGTCTGTCCGCGCACCGCGACCTCCCTGAATTGAGTAAATCGGCCATACAGCGAATGCAGACCCACGACTGGCCAGGGAATGTGCGCGAATTGCGAAATCTGATGGAACGCATCGCCTATCTCGTGCCGGAAGAGATCGTCACCGCCGAAGATTTGCCGCTTAGCAGTGAGAAGCCGCGACGGGACCCGATTTCGTCACTCAAGGATGCCACGCGGCAATTCCAAATTGATACCATCGAGCGGCATATTGAGCGCGCGGCCGGAAATATGACCGAAGCCGCCGCCAGTCTGGGCCTGCATCGTTCCAATCTGTACCGCAAAATGAGCCAGCTCGGCATGACGGCGGCGGGGGAAGAGGAATGACCGGCGCAGCGCCGCCGTCCCCGGCGGTGAGCCACGCCCTTACTCGTCGCAGGTCCCCGCGACCGCAAACACCCAGGGAAGATGCCAACCCGCCGACTGTGGCCACCCCTCTCCACGCAGCCGAGGAGGGCTACGCGACCCGGCGGGGACTCACGCCAAGCGGCCGGGGGACGTACCATAGGGAGGGCAGTCCCCTCCGCTTCAGCCACCAGATTCGCAAGGTTCAGTCGCCGCTTGGAAACACCCCCCGCCCTGATCGCCGATTTCCAGAAATCCCTGGACGACTGCCGCGAACTGTATCGCGGCAGCGGCGAACTGATTGTGCAGCAGTATCCTGAACTGGCGTGGAAGGAGCCCGCGTCATTTTTGCAATTGATGGAAAGCCTGCATGCGGGGCTGCTCGTGAAAACCTATTTCACGATCGCACTGGCAGATCAGAAGTGGTCTCGCCGCGAGCGGATTCTGGCGGCGCTGCTCATTTCTCATATCTGGCAGGAGAAACTCGAGGGCGGTCCGCTGCAAAACGCGGCCCACGAATTGTCGCAGCAGTCGGTCCATCTCAAGTGGTATGGATTGGTGCGTCCCTTTGCCGAAGTGGCTCCGCTCCGCGAACGGTCGAGTCAAGTTGAGACCATTGTGACACGCATCGCGAATCTCGTGGCACGAATCGACGGCGAGTTTACGCGGCCCGAACAAAACATGCTCCACTCCATCCAACACGAGTTGCAACGACACCTGCGGCGGCTCAGCCTCGATGGCGATGACGTCATGGCGTCCGGCATCCGGCTGAGCACGCTGCAGCAGGAGAGTCATCAAGTCCGGCAGGTTTGCCAATTGGATGAGCATGCGGCACCGGACTCTTCCGCCGCTCTGGTTCCCGCGGAGGATATCGACGATTTACCCGCATTGCTCGCGCAGTTGCAGGGACTCGTCGGGCTGCGTCGTGTCAAACAGGAAATCACGACGCTTTCCAATCTGATTCGCCTCTCCCAGCAACGGTCGTTGCGAGGTCTGCCGAAGACGGAAGTGAGCCTGCATATGGTCTTTGCTGGCAATCCTGGCACCGGCAAGACCACGGTGGCTCGACTGGTCGCCCGCATCCTGCGGGCAATGGGTGTGTTGAAAAAGGGACACCTCGTCGAAACCGACCGATCGGGGTTGGTCGCCCAGTACGCGGGTCAAACCGGGCCCAAGACGAATCAGCGCATCGACGAGGCCCTGGATGGCGTGCTCTTCATTGACGAAGCCTACAGCCTGGTCGCCCAGGGCGAAGATGCGTTCGGCCGGGAAGCGCTGCAGGTACTGCTCAAACGGATGGAAGATGATCGAGACCGGCTGGTCGTCATCCTGGCCGGTTATCCGCAGCCAATGAATGACCTGCTGAGCCGCGAATCCGGGCTTGCGGTCCCGCTTCAATCGATATCTCGATTTCGAGGATTACGACACGGAGGAGCTGGTGCAGATCTTCGCCAAACTGTGCGCGGCTCATCGTTTCGAGCTAACCGCCCTGGTGCGGGCCCGTCTGTTGGTGGGCTGCGCCTGGCTGTTCCAGCACCGCGACAAACACTTTGGCAACGGGCGGGCGGCGCGAAATGTGTTCGAGAACGCGGTGCGGCGCTTGGCCAACCGCATTGCCGACGAGCCGCAAATTTCGCATGAGAGCCTGACGGTCTTCGCACCAGACGATCTCGAATTTCCGCGGGTGCCCCCGGAGACATTGGCAGCTGCCGAGAAAACTCGTTTTCGCCTGCAATGCCCCCATTGTGGCGAGGATCGCGCGGCGTCCGCCACGCTGTTGGGTCGCCGTGTGCGGTGCTCCTGCGGCAAGACGTTCGATGCCGCGTGGGGTACGCCGCTGCCGCCGCGGGAATGAGCCCTGCTGTGGCCGGCCTGGCGCAGGCTTCCGGGAACCGAATCTTCGCGGCCGCTGCTGGCTCCCGAATGATGTCGCCTCAAGCGGGCCCTTTGCGCATAATGCCGCGTCGCTCCAATGCACTTCCGGTTTCATTCCATGTCCCTGACCGCATCGACCATGCTGCCTGAGAGGGTTCGGTTCACGGCGAGCGCCGAGTCCACGGTGCGGCGAGATCTCCAAGCGAGTCTCGCCGACGGCGCGTGCTTCAGTTTGATGGTGGGGTTGGGAGAAACGTATCTCGTAGCCTATGCCCTGGCGCTGGGAGTCAGTGAGGTCACGGCTGGCTTGATCGCCACCGTCCCCATGCTGGCAGGCGCCGTGCTGCAATTGCTGTCGCCTTGGGCGGTGAGGCGAATACGTTCCAATCGCCGCTGGGTCGTCGGCTCCGCGTCGGTCCAAGCCTTGAGCCTCGCCCTGGTTCCGACGGCTGCCTGGTGGACGTCGCATGCCGTCCATCTCCTCTTTCTGTGCGCCACGATCTACTGGGCAGCAGGACTGGCCAGTGGACCGGCCTGGAACACGTGGATGGAGGCCATGGTACCCAAATCAGTACGCACGCGGTTCTTCGTCGCCCGCTCGCGCGTCTGCCAAGCCTGCCTGCTGGCCGCGTTCGCCGCCGGCGGGCTGGTGCTGCATGGGTCCGCGGATCATCCCTGGAGACTGAACGCGTTTGCCGTGCTGTTTCTGCTGGCCGCGGTCTGCCGCGGACTCTCTTCCTGGTTTCTCAGCCGCCAGAGCGAGCCCTCAAGCAGTATCGGCGGAGTTCACGCCAGCCTGATCGAGGCGGTGAAGAATCTGCGCGGGCATACTGGGGGGCGATTGCTCGCCTACCTGCTGGTCGTCCAAGTTACGATCCAGATGGCAGGGCCCTTCTTTACACCTTACCTGCTCTCCGAGCTGGGTGTCACTTATCTGCAGTTCATGCTGCTAATCGGCGCGGGCTTTGCAGGCAAAATGTGGGCCGTTCCCATCTGGGGCAACGTGGCCAAGTCGATTGGGGCCCAGCGACTGCTGCGCATTGGCGGACTGGCCATCATCCCCCTCTCAGCCATGTGGATGATCTCCACCCAGTTCTGGTATTTGTTTGTCCTGCAGATTCTGGCGGGAATTGCCTGGAGTGCCTATGAACTGGCCATGCTGTTGATGTTTTTCGAGACGATCCCGCGACATGAGCGGATCAGTCTGCTGACGGTATACAATGTCGGGAATGCGGTCGCGCTGGTGTCGGGCTCGCTGTTGGGTGCGGCCATGCTGAGAGGGCTAGGTGTGGGTCTTGACTCGGTCCCTCAGGTGAGCGGCTGGTCACCCTATTTGTTGTTGTTCGGCTGCTCGACGATGATGCGATTGGCCACGTTACCCTTCTTGTTCCGAGTTCCCGATGTGCGATTCCATGTGGTCACTCCCTCGCTCCGCGTATTGGCAGTCCGGCCGGCCGAAGTGGCCACGGATCCTCCCGTGCTCTCCAGTATGCCCAACGGCGAACCGGCCGCGTCAGGGGCCGGGTGGAGTGACGAGTCACCCTCACCTCTCCCCCCATAGGGTCAGCCGACGAACGGCAAACCCGCCCCGCTAATCAACGATCCTCCGCCAATTCCGCGAAGACCTGCTCAATCAGCGACGGAGATTTTTTTGCGGTAGACTCGGTCGCTTCTTCCATTGCGTCAGCTTGATGCCAGGCTCCCTGCCTGATCCCGGCGGGGGCGACGACCGCGCTCGGCGGATCGCTGACGACGATCGTAAACGCTTGCTCGTCGGTCAAGCCACCCGCATCGGTCACCACGATTTTCATGGTATAGGTACCAGCCAGGAGTGGCGTCCAACTGAACGATGCCGCACCCGGGGCAAGGCTCGTAAGCAACGGCGTGCCCGTTTCTTCGCTAATCCCACTCCCATCGAGGTCGAGTGAAAAGACCAGATCGGCGGACGGCGTGTCGTCGTCTGTGGCAACGGCTGTCGTGCCAATCGTCATGTTGACCTCGGCGGCAATCGGCTGGTCCCCGTCGAATTCACCCGCCAGCACGAGTGTGGGACCACTGCTCACCGCCACCACACTGACCGTTGTGGTCGCCACCTCACTGACGTTGGTCCCGTCATTGACGGTGACGGTCACGATCCGGTCGGTGGTATCCGGATCGCTCGACGTATTGTCATACATCAATGTGCGGAGCACTGCCTGGTAGCTGGCCACGGAGGCCGAACCGACGAGCGATAATTCTCCGGTCGACGCGTTGTACATCGGTGTAATACCGGTTGCCCCGACGTCGACCGCCAGCGTCTCGACGTCCGCGTCCTGAATGTTCGTCAACAAAACAGCGGCGGATACGAGTGATGTGCTATCGGTATCGGTCACGGTGAGGTCGTCCGCGACGATGGAGACCGGACCGTCTCCCTCGGTGAACGCCGCGATGGCATCGATCCCGTCCGCGGCGCCGTTCAAGTCGACCACGGGCGCCGCTGGCGGGGCTGTCACGGTGACCGTGAATGCCTCGCGGTCCGCAAGTGGCAAGTCCCCATCATCCACCACCAAGACAACGAAGTCGTAATCGCCCGGGCCGTCGGCCGTCGTGGGGGTCCAGCGGATGACGGCCGAATTCGGCCCGGTCGATGTGATCGTGGCGCCCACCGGCGGATTCGACATCGGATCATCGAGATCAAGCAGGAAGACCAGACTGTCTCCATCCACGTCGGTCGCGGTAACGGTGACCTCGAGCATTTGTCCAATTTCCAAGGATTGATCGGCAATCGGCGCCAGATCCGGTGCATCGTTCACCGTGACGATGCCTACCGTGCTGCGAGCGATGCCACTCGTGGCCTGCCCGTCGGAGACGGTGATCTCGATGACACGATCGATGCCCGCGGGCGACTGCGACACATTGTCGTAAGCAAGCGTCCTTAAGATGGACTGGTAATTGGCGAGCGTGTCGGTGCCTTGCAGCGTGAGCGTCCCCGTCAGCGCATCGTAGCTGGTTGTGATCTGGCTGTTCCCCAACAGATCCACGCTTAGCGATTCATCTTCGCCGTTTCCCAAATTGGTAATCCGCATGGAGGCGCCCTCCAGGTTACCTCCGTTGGCGTCGGTCACGGTCAAGTCCCCGTCGACGATGATCACAGGGCCCTCTCCCTCCGTGAAGACCGTGGCGAAATCGATGCCATCGCCATCCGCCCCGTTTAAATCGACCACGGGCGCCTGGTTGGCCACATTGACCGTCAGCACCTCCGCATCGGCCAAGGGGGTCGTACCGGCATCGACTGCGATGATGTAGAAGTCAAATGTCCCGGTCTGACCGGCGGCGGGCGTCCAGGTCAGCACGCCATTGTCAAGCGCCGCGCCTGCCGGGTTGTCATCCGGATCGAGGACCAGCCGAATCGCGTCGCCGGTCGGGTTGCCGGAGGCATCCAGATCGGTCACCGTCCCACCGTCATTGAGCAGATCCACCGACAGCGATCCGCCCGGTTGAACCGTGATCTCCCCGATTCCCGATAAATCAAGGTTTGGCGGACAATCATTGCCGATCACCGTCCCGGCGACTCCCGAGGCATCCAGTGCCAAGCGGTCTTCGAGAAGCTCTTGGGCGTGCAGGAAATAAACACGACGGCGGGGGTTGCGTGAGCGATGCGACTTCTTCATACCAGACATTCCTCAAACGGACAGGTTGCTTTCATCACGGATTTTCTGCTGAACGGCCTACACAATATCAATTTCAAACGTCTCTTGGTCCGTGAAGCCATCGGCGTTCGTGGCGATGATACGAATTTCGTATCGGCCGCTGACCGAAGGCGTCCAGGTAAAGACCCCGTTGGCATCGATCGTCGGTTGGTTGGCATTCGTGGGGATGCGGCTGTCTTCCAGATCGAGCTGGAAGAGGTAATCCCCCGTGCCATCCGCATCCTCAATCGTGGCCACGAACGAGAACGGCACATTCACGCCGCGCGTCGGAATGTTTCCACCGCTGAATTCGGCCGGCAAGACAAGATTGCCCGGATCGTCGACCGGGACAACGGTCATGGTCGCAGTGGCGGAGGCGGTGGCCGATCCGTCATTGACCGTGAAGCTGAATGTGCGCGATGTGCCGGGAGCGTCGCCAGAATTCGCGAAGGTCACCGATCGCAGCAGCCGCTGGTAGGTCGCGGGAGTGGCATCGCCCGCGAAACGGAGCAACTGGCCATTCTGCTCCGTCGTTCCAGAGATGCCGGCCTCGGCCGTAAAGGCGAGCACATCCGAACCCGACTGAAATCCGGCCGTGATGTTCACCGTCGCGCCGACGAGCACAACGCTATCGACATCGGCGACAGTCAATTGTCCGTCGATGACGCGTGGCGCATCTCCTTCGGTGTAGGTAGCCACGGCGCCGGAAGTGGCAATCGTCGGCGGATCATTGACGTCCGTCACCCTCACGGTTCGCGTTGCGTCCCCCAGATTGTCTTCCGCATCCATCACTTCGAATGTGATCTGACGGTCGTCATTACCCACGGCATCCGAGGCATTCTCAAAGGTGACCGTGCGGAGGACGGTCTGGTAGGCCGTCAGACTGGCGGTTCCCGTCAGCCGCAATTGGCCCGTGGCGGTGTCAAACGGGGCCACCGTAATCCCGCCGCTCGCCGTGGCGGCCAGGAGGTCTCCAGTGGCGAAGCCGTCGGCGATCTCCACCACCGCCCCCGTCAATTCCGTACTGTCCGCATCGGTGATGGTCACCCCATTGTCGACGATCAGCGGATCGTCTCCCTCGGTAAACGCCACCGATCCGGAGCTGGTCGTGACGACGGGCGCTGCGGTCATCCCGTCGCCCATGAAGTCACTCACATCGATGCCGGCGGCGGTCAGGTCGGCGAAAATGGCATCGATGGTCGTTTGGAAATTGTCGATCGGACGCATATCGACGCTGAACGTGCGGAGATCGTCATTGGTTGACTGGTTCTGGTAGACATCGGCACCACTCCCACCTCGCACCACGACGCGTCGCTGCACATTCGTATTCGCGTCGGTCAGGACATTATCCGCGCCACCTCCCAGGACCAGGAACATATCGTCCGATGTCGCGGTATCCCCGGCGGACTGGGGATTGAACGCCACAAAATCATTCCCGCTCCCTGCCCGGACGAGGGTCCGCCCGTCAACGCGAGTCGCGCCGGCGACCAGCACGCGATCATTGCCTTGCCCCATATTCCAACTCGCCAGTCGTGAGATATCGACATCCCCCATCACGAGTGTGTCGGCACCTGCCTGTCCCCGCACGCGCAGATCGCGCGTGGCGTTCACGTTCGCGGCCGTAGTTAGATCATCACCACTGCCCATCAGCAGCTTGGCGGGGCCCAATACATTCACGTCATTGATTTCCACGACGTCGTCGCCACGTCCCGTGGAAACGGTCATGGCGTTGGCCACGAGAAATCCATTCAGTCGCACGATATCGTCGCCGTTGAGCAAGCGGATATTCAGATTGCGGCGTAGCGTGGAGGAGCCGCTCAGGACAGTAAACGGGTCGGTGCTTCCGTTGATGGTCGTTGCCGACTGGCCAGTGAGCACCAGGTCACCTCCGTCATTGACGGAGAGCGTAATCTCATTGTCTTGCGAGTCACCCACCAACTGCAACGATCCGCCGCGAATCACGGCGCTGACGTCGCCCGCGAGCATTTCGCGAGCTTCGAGCCGCTCCGCAACCAACCGCCGCGACGGAGCGCGCTGGGACTTCACTTGTCGTCTGCCAAAAAACACGGTGCCTACCTCTTCTGTCATTGAGCCGACGTCTTCCGAAGACGTCGCCCAGAGTACGATTCGCTACCGGCCACATGCCTCTACTTGCCGACCCCTGCTTCCCTAGGGGCCGAATCGCCGGGACCGATGTCACGCTTCTTCACCACTATAGTTACGGTCGATTTCACCTGGAAAAGAAAATCTTGGGGCGAGTCCAAACAGGCCAGCTGCGTTTCAAGGGATGATCACGCCGCGATGCCCGGCTCGACTCCCTGGTTGGGCGGCGCGCGGCGGCTAATTCCTCAGCCGAAACGGGCGGTCGTCTTCGGACCAAGCCGCTTGTCTGGTCAGGAGCAGCGTGCCAAAGCCCCCGATGACAAAGACGAGCGCATCGGCCAGTGGCGACGAGTATTCCGGTTCGCCAGGGGCCACATCCACGACGCCGGGAAACGATCGCACGCGGTTTAATAAGGGACTGTGGAACAAGCGGGGGCTCAACCAGGCCGCATCCCCCAGGGGCCGTTCCCGGTCGGCATGCCCGGCAGCTGTCGGCATGCCCGTAGGCGGCGGGCTGGTCTCGACGCGATCGACTTGCCGCCGCGTCTCCCCGGAATCCTGAGACCAGCGCGACGGGCCAGCTGTCTGGCTGGCACGCGGCCGGTTGCCAACGGCCAGCTCAAAGGGTCGGTGCCGCCCCAGCACGTTCGCCGTGGTGGCGGCTGCCGCCCGCGCCTGTTGTGAATTCGCGGCCGCTGGTTGTGCGTCGACCGGGTCGCCGACCTGGGCCATCTCCGCGACGAGCGAGGGAAGCGCCCTTGCCGCCAACCAGGAGCCGTCCCCGCCCGACACCGTGCCATCACCATCCAGCCGCTCCGCAATATCGACGGTGTCCACGCCTGCCTGTCCGCCGTCCGCCGGCAGCGAATCGGAGTCACTTCCACTTCCCGCATCGGGATCGATCCGAGGAATCGCCAGGCCCACGAGTCCTCCATCGAGGGGCAGCCCGCCAAGCGGCTGCGAACCCTCAGGAACACTCGTTGATGACCCCCAGCCAGGCAACATACTGTCTGGCGCGCCTTCGACCGAGGCGCTGTGGTCACGCACGATCGGCCTTCCAGCTTCGGTCTCCCAGCCGATGTTGCTGCCCGGCCCGTCGGTGAGCGAGCCGCGGAGCAGATGTTGTCCCTGTTGGATGTCGCCCGTGATCGCTCGCTCGCCAGAGCCTCCTACCACGAGCCCCACGCCCGTATTGAGCGACGTAAGGCTCAATATCGATGGGGCTGATCGGGGAAAACGCGCGTGCCGAACGCTGAGCATCCGCCTCCGGGCCCAACGTGGCGGCAGTGTTTTCGCGCACCGGCGGTCGAGCAGAGAGGTCGTCGGAAACCGCCACCGTCGCGGCGGGGACAGCCGGGGACGCGTGCGGCACCGCGTGGACCAAATCCCGTGCCGCGACCGGCCTGCCCAGACCGGCCGAGAGATCGACGAAGGCGGCCAGGACGGTGCGGGTCTCTAAGGGCTCCAACCATAATCCGCGGCGTCGGAAACGGTTCCGTTTTCTCGCCCGACCGACCGCGAATGTGGCCAGGCGACGAGCGAGTCGCCATCGATGTCTGTCTTGATGATCTTCCCGGTCCGCCATGGTTCACCCTTGGGATGTTGCTGCTTCGGCAGTTTGCGGCGCTGGTTGTTCCGCGGATTCGTCGAGCGGCACGGCTTGTCGCCACGATGCGGCTCGCTGTTTCCACAACTCCACCTCTTCCGTCAGGCCGCCCTGCTTTGCCGCCAGTCGGGCGAGCTCATCCAGCTGGTCGGCTAAGTTCCGCAGTGGTTGTGGCTGCCCCGCCAGCCGCTCGGATCGCTCGCAGCAGACGTCGAAGGCCGCCGCATAGTCCGCATCGGCCTTGAGAATTTCCGTGTATTTGGCAAGTTGCGCATCGAGATCCCGTGCAAAACCGGGATTACCCGGAGCCAACTCGACCGCTTCCCGCTGCCGACCATTCCCGGCCAGCAGGAAGGTCCTGGCCGTCGGCAGGCCCGCCCGCCATTCGGCGATCCCTCGGTTGAAGAGGACGCCCCCCAGCAGCGCCTCGAACTCCGGGTTCGTTCCCTGGCGATCGATCAATGACTGCAGTTCGTCACGCACTCCATTGAAGCCTTCCAAGGCGGCCGCGATATTGCCCAATCCAACTGGACACGGCCGATATTGTTCATGCTGACGGCGAGGTCGATATGGTGAGCCACGATACTGGGCGCCCGCGTGACGACGCGTGTGCCGATTTCGACGGCTCGTCGATAAGCCGCCATGGCCGGCTCAAAGTGGGCGGCCTGCCGATGAAGCGCCCCCAGGTTGTTATAGCTGAGCGCCAAATCACGTTCGAACGCGACTTGTTCGGGATGAGCGGCGATCAGCTGTTCCTGAAGGCGGATCGCCTCGCCGCACGAAGCCAGGGCCACCGCCGGTTCGCTCTGGGCGACTTGAAACGCCAGATTGTGCAGGCTGACCGCCAGGTTTTGCATCGCCTGGGTATGTTCTGGTTCGGCGGCCAACGCCGCGCGTTGCCATTGGATCGCTTGATCGATGCAGTTCCTGGACGCAGCCAGCTCATGGGCATGGCGGTACACGACCGCCCGATTGCACAGCGCGCTGGCATATTCCAGCTGTGCGGTCGCCTGGTTGTCGCCCCCCTCATGTTGCAGCGCCGCATGCATCTGCAGCGATCGATCCAAATCTTGGCGGGCCTCGGCATCCGATCCCAGCCGCCACCTCACTAAACCGCGATTATTCAGGCATTTGGCCAGTGCACTGCGAAGCGTGGAGGACACGGGAGCTTGTGCCAGCAGTTGGTCATACACGTCGATGGCTTGCGTGTATTGTGCCAACGACTCGTGAACCGCACCCAGTTGCTCGTGGATGCGGGCCACCTGCCCATGCGCCAAGGCGAGGTCTTCCCGCAAACGCTCGTCACCCCGCGACCGTTCGATGAACGTCCGGTAGTAGCTGAGGGATTGTGACAGGAGGTCACGGCGGACCGCCTCCGTGCCGGGGACGCGTTGCAAGCGCAAGGCGATATCCAATCCGAAGTGGTCGAGCAACTCCCGGGCACTGCGGAAGTTTGCTTCCGCCGTTTGGGCGGCCACCGCCGTTTTCCGCTGCTCGCCCGCAATCCTCCAGACCGCCAGACTGGATGTCAGGCGCAAGCAGGGCCAGTGCCAACATGCCCGCCATCACCAACCGGCGATGACGTCGGGTCCACTTCGCCGCTCGCTCCACGAGCGTCGGGCGGCGGGCCAACGTGGAGCGTCCATCCAGGAAGCAGCGCAGATCATCGGCGAACGCCTGGGCACTCGCGTAGCGATCGGTCGGCTCCTTGGCCACGGCCTTGAGAATAATCGTCTCCAGGTCGAGTGGAATCGAGCGGTTCAAACGGCGTGGAGCCAGCGGTTCTTCGGTGGCAATCCGCCTCAGAAAGTCCTCGCGATTGTCCGAGGCAAACGCCCGTGTCAGCGTTGCCATTTCGTAAAGAGTGATGCCGAGCGAATAAATATCGCTGCGGTGATCGACGAACTGCGTGCGGCCAGCGGCCTGTTCCGGGCTCATGTAGCGGATCGTGCCCATCACATCGCCCGTAAAAGTCATCGATTCAGCCGCCGGCACATGCACCAAGCCAAAGTCACTGACCCAGACCTTACCCGCGCGATCCAGCAGCAAATTCGACGGTTTGATGTCACGGTGCAGGATGCCCACGTCATGCGCGTGTTCGAGCGCATCTGCCGCATTGGCCGCTCAGCCCCGCGATCGTCCGCAAGTAGTCGGGATCGCGCTGATAGCCTGACGTCGTAAAGGAGCGCCAGGGAGACGTACTGTCATCGGTCCAAAGCGACGCCTCGACGGTGGTACCCAAGTCGCTCGTCAGCCGCTGTTGCGACCGGGTTCGTAATTCGTCGATCGCCACATCGAGGGGCTGCCCTTCCACCAACTGCATGGCAAAAAAGTGCACGCCTCGATCGCAGCCAACGGCGTACACCGGCACGATGTGCGGATGGTGTAATTGCCCGGCAGCCTGCGCCTCGTTGCGAAACCGGGCGACGTGCCGCGCGTCGAGCAGCGAGGCGAACGGCAACACCTTCAGGGCCACGCGGCGGCAAAGCGACGGGTCGTACGCCTCGTACACGACACCCATCCCGCCACGTCCAATCTCGGAGAGGAGACGATAGCCGCCGATATGACGAGGCTCCGCCGTGTCTACGGGACATTGCGTGATGTCCTGCCGGCAGGCGACCGAGGCTTGACAAAGAAACCGCACACTTGCCAGATGCTCTCGAAGCGGTGCGGCGAGGTCCGGATGCGCGGCCGCCACGGCAGCGTCGTCGATCGACTGCCCCGCTTCGAGGGCAGCCATGCAATGTTCCAGGATTTCGGTCAGCCGCACCTGCTGTTCTTCCGACAGTCCATGCCACAAAGGGACTTGTTCGTCGGCCGCCAACACAGGAGATTCGTTCATAGCGGCGACTCTTCCGACATGCGTTCCTTGAGCGCATCGACCGCGCAACCACATCATGCGCACGGCTCCTTCCGATTTGTCCATCCGCCGAGCCACCGTGGCAAAGGGCAGTCCCTCCAGATTACGGAACAGGATGACCTGTCGGTAATGCTCCGGCAATTCCGCCAGCTGGTCGGCCAGCAAGACGGCTCGTTCCCGCTCCAGCAAGTGCGAGCTGGGCGAGGGTTCTCGCGACGCCAATAGATTTTGCAATCGCAACGTGGACCGTTCGAGCGAACGGCCGATCCGCTGCAGGGAGACCTCTCGGCGGACGTCTCGCTTTTCCGTGAGCACATGCCGCTCGACGAGCCGCGCGATATTGTGTACCAGAATCGTCCGCAACCATGCCACAAACTCGCCCTCCGAGTTACCGCGAAACGTGGCAAAGCTGCGGTGGGCGTCGACGTTCGTTTCCTGCACGATATCGGATGGACTGACCCGCGCCCGTAGCTTGGCGTCGATGTGCGTCGTGGCCAGCAGCCGCAGATAATTGGCGTATTTCTGCAACAGCGGACCCAGCGACTCGGCACCTTCCGTGCGCACGCGGTCGATGAGTAACGAAATGTCGGCAGCGCTCGACATACGGTCCTCAACAAGCGTGTTTTCTGTTCCAGGCGAGACAACACCCAACTTGAAGGAGGGTGGTTTTTGCCGACGGATGTCACGCGCGAAGACTTGCCTACCACGCGGATGGTCGCGGCAACCGCTAATTATAAAGGGACTTGCGGTTTTGGAAAGAAATTGGGAAGCGGCCGACGCGGATCACGTGTCCCACAGTCGCTTCCCGGCTGCGCCCGCCAACAGCGGTTGGGGAACTCCATTCAGGCGACCGGGCACTCGACCACGATATCGTGGGCATACGCATAGCCCAGGGTAGCGGCGATCCACAGCGCGGCGATGCCACCATAGGCCGGCAGAAGATGGACGAGACTGACATAGCCAACGTGCAAGTGGATCGAAATGGTGGCAATATAGGCCACGCTCCCGGCCACCAACAGCGTCCACCAGAGCCATCGGCGGCCGCGGCGGAACCCCCACAGCGAGGCGAGCAGCACGACGATGCCACAGGCGATGAGCATGCCACCAAATGTGGCTCTGTCATGAGCCACGAGCGGGACGAGTTGCGGATTTGCGGCCAGGAGTCGGTCCGGCGTGGTGCAGAGGAATTCCATATCCTCGGCAACGAACACCGATGTGATTCCGATCTTGCAAATCACGACACCTGCGACGATCAATGCACAGCCATGCATGATGAACAGCAATTGAGACCACAACCCGCACTTCCACTTCCAGTCATTTTCAAGGTCAAAGCGAACAGGTATGCACGAGCAGGTAGCTCGGCAAACACCGTCAGCAACAAAAATTGAAAGAGAATGCAAGTGACAAACGCATGGAACGCATCGAAATAGCCAAATCCGAGGAAGAGGAAAAAGGAGAGAAAACCAGCGAACGCCGAGCAAACAATCGTCCGCTGCGCCCAATGCTCGCCACAACGCGATCCAAACCAGGAGAGTGCGGAATAGAGCATCCCCACCGCCAACATCGTGCCGGCCAAGGTAACTCGGTCGTGCGCCATAAAATCAAGCAGACGATCATTGACAAGCGCCAACTGAGCGCGGGTCATGCCGACCGTCGCCTCGTCGTAAGGCAACACGACTTGTGTCATCGCGACCATCATGGCGAGCATTCCACCGAGGAGCATGCTGACACCCATGAGTAACGACCAAAGCCAGGAGTAACGGACAGGTGATTGACTTCGGTCGCTGCCGGGCACGTCGCAGGCGCAAGCGGCTTGCATGATCGCCTCGTTAATCCGCTTGGGTAAACCGGGCCCGCCAAATACCATCCCCGAGTCCAACGCTACGAAGTCCGCTCCCGCGGCTGAGCAACGAAAGCGCCTCACGAGGCTGATGCACACCCCCGGCGGCGATGATCACGAGCTTGTCGTCAACGTGCTGTCGCAGGTCAACGACCCGCGCCCGAGTCGGAGCAAAGGCGGAACTTCCCAGTCGCCGCAAGTCGCTCCCGGTCCGGCGGCTGCCATCGACCAGCACACCATCGATACCGCCGCTGGTCGCCAATTCCGTCAGCCGGCGGAGCAAGTCCACGTCGGTACGAGGGTTGGGCAATCCGACGAGTGCCAACAGCAACGGACTGTGATGGTCCTCGACCTGAGGAGCGGCTGCTGCTTGCCGCAGCGCCTCGAGCGGTACCACGAATCCATCCGCCGCCCCCGCGAGGTCCCGCAACACCTGAGGCAATGCATCCGGGCAGACCGAATCGTCAATCCGGAAGAGCAAACGGGTATTCCTCAGCCGCGCCCGAGTGCGGTGGACGGTCGTGCTGCGAATATCAAGCGTTAACTCTTCCGATTCGATTTGGATACTCTGTGCGGCGAAATCAACCGAGGTCCTCTGCGGCTGGGCCTCCGCCCGCTGAAGAATGGGCCCATATTCCAGGAATCCAAACCCGAATTGGTCCAGAGCTTCACAGGCCTCTAAATTTGGATCCAAGCCAAGGCACAGGCCGACGCGGGAGGCGAACGCATGCCCGCGAATATCGACCGAACCATCTGGGGGAACCCGCATGTGCCCCATCCAAGCGATCACCTGTTTTCCGCCCGGGATGCGCCCGAGCGATCCCAAAGCACCGATGGCCAGCCGACGAGCCCGGTCGGCCGGCAAATGGGCCAGCAGTGGTTGGAACACCGTGTGATAGGACCAATCGGGCATGAGTCCATCGAGCGCTGCGCCGCGGCCGGCAACATGATCAACAACAAGCCGCCGGGATCTTTCTCGGCGGCTTGCGGAGCATCAGGTGACCGGCGGGTACCGTCCCCTCAAACTATTTGGCGGCCGCGTATCTCCGGGCAACTTCATCCCAGTTGATCACGTGGAAGAAGGCCGAGATGTAATCGGGCCGCCGATTCTGATAGTGGAGGTAATAGGCGTGTTCCCAGACGTCGAGTCCCAGAATGGGTGTGCGGCCCTCCATCAGGGGCGAATCCTGATTGGGCGTGCTTTCAACGACCAGCTTGCCCTTGTTGACCGACAGCCAGGCCCAGCCGCTCCCGAAACGATTCGCCGCAGCACTCGAAAATGCCTCTTTGAACTTCTCCATGCCGCCCAGTTCCGCGTCGATCGCGGCGGCCAAGTCGCCGGAGGGTGAACCGCCTCCGCCCGGTTTCATGATCGTCCAAAACAGGCTGTGGTTGGCATGTCCGCCGCCATTGTTGCGGACGGCCATCCGCTGGGCTTCGGGGACCGCCGACAGGTCGGCGATGACCGCTTCCACGGGTTTGTCGGCGAGTCCCGTGCCCTCGAGGGCAGCGTTCAGTTTGGCCACATAGCCCGCATGGTGCTTGCCATGGTGGATCTCCATCGTTTTGGCGTCGATGTGCGGTTCCAGCGCGTTGGTCGCGTAAGGCAGGTCGGGAAGTGTAAAAGCCATCTTGGGTACCCCTCTCGTTAGAGTCTATCCGTGCTGATTTCCCCTGCTTCCAGGGCAGGTCATGTGCTGTGCCATTGGATATGGCGACGGGCGGGCGGTCTGCGCGAGTGGTGTGGAAACCGCGAGACCTGATGATTCGACAACGGCGGAGCGTTGTCGTGTTGCCTCGATCTCGAACATATCCGAATCGCCGGGGGCTCGCAATTGGCGGAGGATCGCGGCCGTCGCCGGCTGACCCAAACGGCCCGTCCCAGATAGACGTCGTTCCCGTTGACCAGCGCCTGCCCTGGTCGTAAACTGCCAGACGGACGGTGGCTGTAGCTCAGTTGGTTAGAGCGTCGGATTGTGGTTCCGAAAGTCGGGGGTTCGAGTCCCCTCAGCCACCCCTTTTCTCCGTTCAGGTCGCCACGAGCTGCCGAAGCGGTTCCAGGTAGGTATAACCGGCCAGCCGCGTTTCGTAGAAGCGGACCATCGAGCCGGCCTGCTGGTAATCGATGCGCCCGTCCTGTACGGCACGTTCGATACTGGTCTGGAAACGCTGCAAAAGGTCCGCCGGTTCGTACCGCACATAGCGGAGCACATCGGCCACCGTATCCCCCTTGAACATCTGTTCGAGGATCAGGTCCCCATCGGACGAAAAGGAAACGTGAGCCGTATTGGTGTCCCCGAACAGATTGTGCAGGTCGCCCAGGATCTCCTGATAGGCACCGACCAGAAACGCGCCCAGGTAGTACGGTTCCCCATTTGGTTCGTGCAGCGGCAATGTCCGCCGCACGTCCCGACGGTCGACGAAGCGATCCACCTTGCCGTCTGAATCGCATGTGATGTCACCGATGACCGCATTCCGTAGCGGCCGTTCTTGCAGCCGATGGATCGGCATGATCGGAAACAACTGCTTGACCGCCCAACTGTCTGGCAGCGACTGGAACAGCGAGAAATTGCAGAAATAGGTATCTGCGAGCAACCCGTCGAGGCCAGCCAGGTCCTCTGGGATCTCGTCCATTTCCGCGGTCATTCGCGTGATCTTGCGACAAATCTCCCAGAACAGGACTTCCGCATCGCAGCGGTCGTTCAACGGCATATACCCCGTGGCAAAGGCGTTGATGGCCATATCAAAGGCCTGCTGTGCATCGTGGAAACTTTCCAGCACGTTGCGCAAATTCAGGTCGGCCAGGGTTGCATGGAGATCCAGCACGGGTTGCGGCGAATCCTCACGCACTTCGCACGGCTGCGTGTTCCGCGTGGGCGACGTCGTATCGAGGACATCGAAGACCAAGACGCTATGATAAGCCGAGATGGCTCGACCACTCTCCGAGATAATCGTCGGATGCGGAACATGCGCCTGGTCACACACTGACTGCACGTGATGGATCACGTCATTGGCATATTCCTGCATGGAGTAATTCATGCTCGATTCGAAGTTGGTCTGAGAGCCGTCATAGTCGACGCCCAACCCGCCTCCGACGTCCAGGTAGCGCAACCCGGTATTCCGCTTTTTCAATTCCGTGTAGATGCGAGCCGCCTCGATCAGGGCGCTCTTGATCTGGCGAATATTCGTGATCTGGCTGCCGAGGTGGAAGTGGAGGAGCTGAAAACAGTCCGACATGCCCACTGCCTCGAGGTGGTCGACCGCGGCCGTGATTTCGCTCAGCGTCAGCCCGAATTTCGAACGGAAGCCAGCGGACGTCTGCCAGCGCCCTGCGCCCCGGGCCGCCAGTTTGACTCGCATCCCGATCTGCGGGCGGACCTGCATTCGCTCGGCACATTCGAGAATCAGCTCCAACTCGGAGTACTTTTCCACGACCGGCAGAATATTTCGGCCCAGCACCTGACCGATGAGTGCCATTTCAATGAACTCGGCATCCTTGAAGCCATTGCAGATCACCGGGACCTCATTGTTGGTCAATGCGATGACGGCCATCAATTCCGGCTTGCTACCGGCTTCCAGCCCGAAGCCGAGTTTTTTCCCGTGCTTTACGATCTGTTCGACCACCTGCCGCTGCTGGTTCACCTTGATCGGATAGACACACCGATAGCCACCCTGGTACTCGTGCTCGGCAATCGCTTTTGCAAAGGCATCATGCAGAGCCCGCAGGCGATGCTCGATGATGTTGTTGAAGCGGATGAGGACCGGAGTGTCCAGGCCGCGGAGACGGATGCGGTCGATCAGCTCCTTCAGATCGGATGAATCCTCGGGATTTCCGGTCGGATGGACCCGCAAGTTCCCATTCTCCCCGACAGAAAAATAGCCGTTCCCCCAATTGGCGACCTCATAGAGATCACTCGATTCGGCGGGGGTCCAGCGATCGTTGACGTCTTTGAGCATGGTTGTTTCAGATCCTCATTCGTTAGTCGTTTCTCGCCCGCTGACGTCGCGGGAAGCGAATCGAGCAATCATAGCGGGATACTGCCTCTGAGGGAATTGAACTCTGGGAAAATTCGCCCCCCCGCCGCCCGGGACTCGCCAAGGCATCCGCAGGCGGTCGCTCGCTCGGTCGCGGGTCTCCGACCGGTACATCAGCGCCGCGCGGGCCGGGGCGCCAAATCGCCGCGGGAGGGTTAAAATCGGGACATCACGCTGCCAGTACCCCCAGGCTCTTGATGCGGACAAACCACATGCAGGTCGTCTCCGTCAATGTGGCTCAGCCGCAAACAATCAATTACCGAGGAAAGGCCGTCTCGACCGGAATCTTCAAACAGCCCCATGGACAGGCAACGATGTTGGAAACGCTCGGTTTCGTAGGCGACGTGCAGGTCGACCGCCGCTACCATGGGGGTCCCGATCAAGCCGCCTATGCTTATGACGCGTCCTACTATGAGCACTGGCAATCGCTCACCGGACGGGACGATTTCATCTGGGGACAGTTCGGCGAGAATCTCACCGTCTCCGACATGACGGATGACACGGTCTGGATCGGAGATCGGTATCGGATCGGCGGCGCCATGGTCCAAGTGAGCCATCCGCGGGTGCCCTGCTATAAACTGGTGCACGCATGGGAGATTCGGCCTTCGTCCAACGGTTCCACGACGCCTGCAAGGTCGGCTTTTACTTGCGGGTCTTGGCAGCTGGCCCCATCGCCCCCGGCGACCCGATCGATCTTGAGGAGCGCGACCCGCGGTCAATGTCGGTCACGGATGTCTACCGCATCATGCACGTTGATACCCAGGATATCGAGGCCGCTCACCGGGCATCCCAACTTGCGGGGTTGACCATGGAGTGGCGGGAGCGGTTGCGGCAACGTTAGACGCCCGAACCGTCGTGGCTACGGCTGTTCGGCCGAATCGAGTAGCCATGGGCGACTCTGTTTGACCGAGGGGAAATTCGACGGGATGGAGATCGTGACGTCACCCGTCGCGGCCCACTCCGCGCCCCGCTGCAGTGTGGCCACAAACCCGACGCAGTCCATCGAATAAGTCGCATGTCCCAGTGTGGTATGAAAGACGCGGCCCTTCCCGAACTCAATCGCCATGAGCATGGGCTCGTGCCGTCCCGTTCCCCCGTACGACGGCGCGGCGAAGGCCGTGGCCAGCACCCTCATCCGCTCCGCCGGCCCACGCAGTGTTTGATACAGTTCATCCTTGGTGTGCAACCAGGCGGTCGGCAAACCACGGGTGATCGGATGGTCCGCATCGCGGACGACCACGACAAATTCATGCTGCTCACCATGGCCGCCACCTGGGCCCGCCGCCGTGTCTCGCACCGGTCGCTCCTCCGCGTTGAAGTACACGTAAGGACCCGATGCCTCATCGCGGTCATTCCAGCCGCCAAGTCCGATCATCTGGTTGTAGGCGGGCCAGTCGGCGAACGCATTGTCGGCCGCATGCACGACCACGAGGCCGCCTCCCTCGCGAATGAAATGTTCAAAGTCGTTCCGGGTTTCCTGCGACCACGGTTCCCCGTTGTAATTCGAGACGATGACATCATAGTTGGAAAACTTCGGCGCAAAGTCACTCATGTCGGCCCCGGCCGGAGGCGATGTAGCGACTTCCACCTGGAAGCGCCCACTTTCCTCGAGCGCCGCCTTCAGCATGGGCGTCGTCGCCCGCCAGTCATGATTGTTCTGGCCATCGACGATCAAGGCGCGCAGCCTGGCCACTTCCTCGCCGCGGACCTGCATGACGCCCAGTAACGAGACACCGAACAGCGCCAGTAGCGGGACTACGAACGGGCCACCCGAGACCAAGCGATGCGGCACGCACGCGGTGGCGATCGTCCAAGTGTTCCCAACCATCGCTCCGCGGGCCACCCTTCGTTCCCAGACCCCGCGAGAGGCACGCGCAAATTCGCAACCCGGCATGATTTTTCCTTTCGCGGTGCGTCGAGCCGGCAAGTTGGCGAACGTCCGGAACGGCGTCGATGGGAAAAACGACACGTCAACGAGCGGGCGGACTGGCCCTCCCGCGACTTTAGCTTTACCGACGAATCTGGCGTCGTCAACGGACGGACTGCCTGCGCGGTCCGGCCATTTCCGTGTGATCGAGGGGGCCCTTGGGAACCACTTGGACCATCATCCGCGGGTCCAGGCCGCTTGCCAAACGGGAATGGCCTCCCTTGCAATCCTGAAAACCGCTTCCATGCGACCCGGGAACCGGCACTCTCGCGCCAAACCCGGCGCATCCCTCCTGCGGGGGGCATCTCTGATCCGATGCGTTCAAGCGGCGCGACGAAGAGTCGCGATTTCGACTCGTTGTCCCACCGCGATTCCGTTCCCAACACCATGGCAGCCCAAACCGCGATCGAATTCAGTGGCCCCAGCCGCCGCTCGACGGCCGCCGAGCGAGAGCAGCGGGACCGGATCCTCCGCTTTTTGATCGTCTGCGTGGGTGCCTGGGCCTCGTTCGGGGTGTACTATCTGGCGACCGCCCGCCTGGAAAGTGGCGTGCTCTGCGGCGTGCAGTGCCTGCTGGCGTTCTTCCTTTACCGGGCGGCTCATGGAGAATGGTATTCTTTCCCATCGATCGCCCATGCGGCCCTGGGGGTGGTCACGGCGGGCATCCTCGTGGACGCGTTGACGAGTGGCCAGCAGTACTCAAGTTCGACCTGGTTCCTCAGTTGCGTGGGACTAGTGGCCGCCCATCTGTTGAGCGTTCGAGCCGCACTTTGCTGGACAGGCGTGGCCATCCTGGCGATCATCGGCTTATCGTTCGAAAGCCTATCGCTCGCACGACTGCCGATCTGGAGGACCGACACGTGGCTGGACGCGCTACTTCTGCAATTGGGGATCGCCGTGATACTCACGGCGATCACGCTGCAATCACGCCTGGCGTCGTGCGCATATCGTTCCAAGCTGGAATTCCTGGCTGGCGAGTTGCGGGAGAGAAATCGCTTCCTGTGGCTATCTGAAGAAGTTTCCGGCACCGGCCATTGGCGGCTGGACGTCCGCTCGATGATGGTCACGTATTCGCCGCAAATCAGCCACCTCTTCGGAGAAAAGGCTGGCCAGCCCGTGACCGATTCACTCGCTGCCTTTCTCAGCCACTTTGCAAGCTCTGATGCGGATGAATTGCGGGCCGCGATTCAGCTTGCGAGTCGCTCACAGGACTTCTTTCACCGCGATGTGGCGATCCCCGTGGGCAATGATCAACGTTATGTCCGGGTCAGCGGTTTGAGCGATGCGGGGGTGGACGGTTCCATCTCGTTGGTGATCGGCACGCTGCGCGACGACACGCGGGCGCGACGGGTGCAGGAGGTGCTACGTGAGAAGAATCATGCTCTCAGCAATCTGGCCAAATTCGATTTCCTGACCGGGCTGCCCAACCGCCATCATTTCCATGACCGATTGAGAAAGACACTGGCGCGGGCCCGAGTGAATGACTTGCCGTGCGCGCTGCTATTGCTGGACCTCGACGGATTCAAGGCGGTCAATGATACGCTGGGGCATGCCAGCGGCGACGCGCTGCTGCAACGTGTGGCTCAGCGGCTGGAGAACAGCTTGCGTCAGGGAGACATCGTGGCGCGGCTGGGCGGCGACGAATTTACGATTTTACTCATAGGTGTGCGCACGCATGCGGATATCGCCGCGGCCACGGAGCGGATTATGGCTGTGATCTCCGCGCCCTTTACTCTGCAAGGGATTGAATTCGTACTGAGTGCCAGCGTGGGAGCGGCTTTGTGTCCGCAGCACGCGCGAAGCCGGGACGACTTGCTATCGTTCGCCGATACCGCCATGTATGAAGCGAAGCGGTCCGGCGGCGGGCTGCGAATTTATGATCCGCAGATGACCGTGAATTTGCGCGAGACCCGCGTGCTTGAGAATCGGCTCGCCGCCGCCCTCGAAAACCGAGAGTTCTACCTCGAATATCAACCCCAGGTCGACGTCGCTGACGAACGGATCGTCGGAGCCGAAGCTCTGCTGCGGTGGAAATGCGACGATCAAGTCATTGGACCCAACGATTTTATTTCGCGTCTGGAGTCTTCACTCGCGATCTCCGAGGTCGGCGAGTGGGTGCTCCGGACCGCCTGTGGAGCGGCAGGCCAGTGGATCGCACTCGGCTGGACCGGTCGACTCGCCGTAAACATCAGCCCGCTTCAATTCCGCGAGGCGAGCTTTCGCGAACGCCTGGAGGCAATCCTGCGCGAGACGAACTTCCCAGCGGCGCAACTCGAACTTGAGATTACCGAGAGCATGCTGATTGAGGAGATCGACGCGACCGCCAACCGGTTGCGAGAACTGAAAGAACTAGGTATTTCCATCAGTATCGACGATTTCGGCACCGGCTATTCTTCGCTCGGGTACCTCAATCATCTACCGATTGACCGCATCAAGATCGACCGCGCGTTCGTCCGAGATTTTCCTCACAACGACGACGGGACACTGCTGGCATCCATCGTTACCCTGGCACACAACCTGGGATTTCAGGTCATCGCCGAAGGCGTGGAAACCGTGGAACAACGAGACCTGTTGGTCAGAGTCGGCTGTGAGGAATGCCAAGGCTTCCTGTTCAGCAAGCCGATTCCACCGAACCAGTTTCAGGCAAATTTTGTCGGTGCCCAGTCCGCCACTGACGTCGCTCCCATCATTGACTCGACCCTTCCCTTCTTCCCGCCCCTGTTGATCACCCAGGAATAGCCCCGGTCCCGTACCGGCCGCACGGATCGACGTCGCCCCGCCTCCTGACAATCGCCGGGCAAGAATCGCCTCACGGCGACCAAGATCGTGGCTGGGAGAACGAATACGCCTGCAGAGTCGCATCCGAACACAGGGGGGACCAGGGGATGAAATCGGCCACGTGCTATCCAGCGGGACACTTTTCGGGAAACATGACTGAATCGCACACGATGCTGTTGGGCTATCTGGCGTGGATCATTGGCTTCACGGGCGCGCATCGCTTTTATTACGGCAAGCCTATTTCCGGGGCCATCTGGTTTTTTACCGCCGGACTGTTGGGCATCGGCTGGATCGTCGATGCCTTTTTAATTCCTTCCATGGACCGGGAAGCCAATCTGCGCTATCCGTGCGGTGCCTACGACTACAGCTTGGCGTGGGTGCTGCTGGCGGTCCTGGGGATCTTCGGCGTTCACCGCTTCTATCAAGGCAAGTGGCTGACCGGCCTGCTATATCTGTTCACGGGGGGCATCTTCATGGTCGGCTGGATCTACGATCTGGCGACGCTGAACGATCAGATCGCCGTGCTCAATGCGTCGCAGTCGCATTAGCTGCTCGCGTTGCTAACTAACCCTGCAAAGGACAAGTTGCCAGCACGGTGTACTGCGGGCCAGCCCGAAAGAGTTCGCTGCGAAACAGCAACAACTCCTCCACCTGGGCACTACCACACTCGTACGTGGCAAGTCCCCGCAGCGCCGCTGCCAGCTCGTCCTGCTGCGCCTTATGCCGCACCCTCCCCAACGTGATATGGGGATGAAACTGCCGACGCTCTCGCGGATATCCCAGCCGCTGCAAGGCCTTGTCGATGCTCGCCTGTAGAGCCAGGAGCGTGTCGCTTCCCTGCGTAATGCCGGCCCAAATCGTGCGGGGCCGATCGATCGCGGGGAAGGCACCGATGCCCGTCAGGCAAATCTCGAACGCCGGTGCCGCTCGGACAACGTCCAGAACGGCCTTGGCGATCCCGTAGGTCTCCAGTTCTTCAATATCGCCAAAGAACTTGAAGGTTAAATGCATGTCTTGGGCAGCAACCCATTTGACACCATCCGTCGTGAGAGCCAACTGCGCAATCACCGGGGCGACGGCAGCCGCCAGCTCATCCGCCAGATCGACTGCCAAAAAGCAACGGATCTTTTTCATCGGTGCTGCTGCCCCTCTCGCTTGTGGGCGCTGAGCACTTCGACCCAATGCCTGGCCGTGACTCCCAGAAAATCATGCAACTGATGCCGACAGCTGATGCCGCAAGCAATCACCTCGGTGCCAGCCTCGCGGTTCCGGACGGCCGGAAACAAGCGATCCTCTCCAATCGTCCGGGATAGGTCGTAATGCTCGTAACCGAACGAACCTGCCATGCCGCAGCAACCCGAATCGACTTCGGAGAACTTCAGCCCCTCAATGGTGGCCAGGATGTCCTTCATGGCCTGGGTTCCGAACATTGCCTTCTGGTGGCAATGTCCATGGATCAGCAGTTCGGGGGCGGAGCAACGAAAATCGACCGCCAACCGCTCGGACCGCATCTCCTGGGCCAAAAAGACATCGAGCATCCGCACTTGCCCGGCCACTTCCTTCCCCAGGGCCTGCTCGTCGATCAGATCGGGCAGATCATCGACCAACGCCGACGCGCAACTGGGTTCGAGCACCAGTATTGGCAGCCCAGCCGTCGCCAAGACGTGTAGCTTGTGCAAAGTTGCCAAGCCATGCTGTTTGGCCTCGTCCAGCAGTCCCCGCGAAATCTGGGGTCGCTGGCAACAACCGACGATCGCCGGCTGCACGTCGTAACCACAACCCTCCAGCAATGCGATGGCGGCCTGCCCGACGTGTGGCTCGTAGTAGTTCGTGAAGGTATCGACAAACAGAGCGACCGGGCCCAGCCGAGAATCGGCCGCACCGTCGGCCCGCCGCGTTGTCGACGGGGCGAGTTGCCTGGCCAAGGGTTGCCGGGCAAGTTTGGGCAACGGTCGACGGCGGTCGATGTGGGCGAACTTTTCCAGCAGCAGTCGAACGGGCAGCATCGACTGCCCCCAGTTCGCCAAGGGTGCGATCCAACCCGCCAATTTGGCCGCGGAAATCGGCGCTCGACCCATGAGGCGATCCGCCAGCGATGCCCCGCGTGATTCATGCCGCCAATGCAAAACCTCGCTCTTCAGCCGCGACATGTCGACCGAAGTCGGACACTCCGTCTTGCAGGCCTTGCACGACAGGCATAGCTTGAGCACGTCATGCAGTCGATCGCTGGTCAAGGCATATTCGCCCAACTGGCCACTCATCGCCAGCCGCAACGCGTTGGCTCGGCCCCGCGTCGTGTGTTCCTCATCACGAGTCGCCATGTAGCTGGGGCACATCGTGCCGGCTCCCGTCTTGCGACATGCGCCAATCCCCGCACACTGCTCGACGGCCAGACGAAAGCCCCCCTGATTTCGATAGTGAAACTGCGTTGGCGGCGGGCTCGGCCGGTAGTTGGGACCGTAGCGAAGGTTCTCCGTCAGGGGAGGACTGTCGACAACTTTGCCCGGATTCATCAAGCCTTGCGGGTCGAACAAGGATTTCACGTCGCGAAAGGCCTGATAGATCACAGGACCAAAGTATTTCGGGACGAATTCGCCCCGCACCAGGCCGTCGCCGTGCTCGCCCGACCAGGCTCCCCCATATTGCTTGACAATTTCGAAACACTCGTTGGCGATGGAGCGCATGGTTTCGATGTCTTGCGGGTTGTGCAGATCGAGCATCGGCCGAAAGTGCAATACTCCCACGCTGGCGTGCGCGTAGGTCGTCAAGGGCACCCCGTATCGTTCGCAGATGTCGTACACTTGTCGTGCGTAGTCGGCCAATACGCGCGTCGGCACACAAGCGTCCTCGATAAAAGCCTGTCCCTTGCGGACACCTGGCGAATTGGCAATCAGGCCCAAGCCGATCTTGCGGACATCCCACACGCGTTTTTGTCCGTCGGCATCGTCGCGGATGGGCCACGCGAAACCGACGTCCCTGGCGCGCAACTCGGCAACCATGGTCTGTGTCCGATGCCTGACTTCCGCCGGCGTGTCACCGCACAGCTCGACAATCAGAATCGCCGCGGCGTCGGGTTCCAGAAAATCGGTCAGGTGGGCCGTGGTCGGATTGCGTCGTGCCTCGACCATCACGATCGAATCGAGCAGTTCAATGGCTGACGGACGGAATTCGAGGATTGTATCGACCGCACGTAACGATTCGATCAAATCCCGAAACTGGATCACGCAG
The DNA here is from genome assembly GCA_963700865.1 of uncultured Planctomycetaceae bacterium. Lineage (GTDB taxonomy): Bacteria > Planctomycetota > Planctomycetia > Pirellulales > Pirellulaceae > CAVOGJ01. Next base: position 34,259 of record CAVOZC010000013.1, read on the forward strand.
ACGGACGTTGCCGCGGGGAGAGGCTGCAATCGCAGCTTGGCCTCGAGCAGTACGCCGAGCGTGCCTTCACTGCCACAAATCAGATTGGCCAGGTTCCACCCGCCCGGCTGGCCTCTCTCCGCGATCGGCAAGAAGGCGTCGAGATTGTAGCCGCCCACGCGGCGCATCACCCGGGGAAACCTCGCCGCGATCTCGGTTTGATTCTTTTCAATGATCTCACGCACGCCACGGTAGATGCCCGCCTGACGGGTGGAGGTTTGTTCTTGCTGCCGCCAGGAATGCTCCGTTTCTGGCTGGCAGTGGAGCACCGTCCCGTCGGCCAGCACGACCGTGCATTCCAACAGGTTATCAATCGTCTTGCCGTAGACGACGGACCGCGTTCCCGACGAATTGTTACCGATCATCCCCCCCACGGCGGCTCGATTGCCGGTCGCCGGATCGGCGCGAAGTGCAGTCCTTCAGCCGCCAGCCTCGCGTTCAAGTCGTCGCGGATCATGCCAGGTTCGACACGAGCCCAACGTTCCGCCGGATTGACCTCGAGCAATCGATGCATGTATTTGGAACAGTCGAGAATCATGCCTGTCCAAGTCGTCTGACCCGAGAGACTCGTGCCACCTCCGCGAGCGGTAACAGGCAATCCATGGGCCGCCGCGATGCGGACCGCGGCGATCGCATCGTCTCGGTCTCGCGGAACGACGACCACCGACGGCATGATCTGATAATGGCTGCCGTCGGTGGCATAGATGCCTCGCGTGACAGCGTCCTCGCGAACCTCTCCGCGGATGGCGCGGCGAAGCTCAGTAGTGGCGGTATGCGCGTCAGCGGCAGGCATGGGACTCCTTTTTGACTTCTCGATCCGCTTTTACTTCACTACCTACTCGTCGAGACGAAACGGTTACGCAAGATCCCCAAACCGCTGATTTCGACCTCCGTGACATCACCGTCACGAAGATAGACCGGCGGCTTGCGTCCCAGGCCGACGCCATCGGGCGTGCCGGTGAAAATGAGATCTCCTGGCAGCAATGTACAGACCTGCGAGACATACGTGATGATTTCAGGCAACGTGTAGATGAAGTGACGCGTATTGGATTGTTGCATGATGGCGCCGTTCAAGCGCAACGTCACATCCAGATCGTGGGGATCCTCAACCTCGTCGGCGGTAACGAACCAGGGACCAAACGGACCGAAGCCATCGAACGACTTCCCCAGCAGCCATTGGCCACCCGGTTTGTGTTTTTGCCAATCGCGAGCCGAAACATCGTGCCCGCATCCGTAACCGGCGATATGATCCATGGCCCGATCGGGCGGAATATTCCGACCCGCAGCACCGATGACCACGACCAGTTCCGCCTCAAAATCAACTTGCGTGCTGACCGACGGCAGGTGAACGTCGCGATCGTGCCCATTCATGGTGGTGCCAAGCTTGCTGAAAATCAGCGGTTCCAGCGGAATCTCTGCTCCCGTCTCGCGGGCATGCTCCTCATAATTTCTCCCGACACAGAGAATTTTCGGCGGACTGGCAATGGGGGCATGCCAGCGTACCCCATCCGCAGGAAGCGTGGGAGCGTCGGCGGCAACCGCCCGCAGTCGGTCCAGGCAGGCGGCCAGACCGGGACCGCTCAGTAGCGGTCCCAGGTCGCGGGGTAGCGTGGCGTCGGCATCCGACAGGCTGCGAAGCTGCTCGCCATCGCTCGCCACTAAATGGGTGCTCCCTTGATATTCGACGGACGCGAGTCGCATGGCGGGGCTGCCTTGGAAATCAGGGTATTGGGGAGCGAGAGATGGTCGAACAGGCAGGCAGGACGGCCCACGTCCCGCCCCATTAGTATCGTTAGCTTTGTCGTTATCGCTACAGGTAGCCGTGGAATTACCCGCCCCCCGCGAGAAGGCCCCCCCCTGCTTTGACTGGGGTTAGCCGCGATCTACCCTTGGAAAAACCAACCGGTCGCTGCCGGCGACCGCGGTCACTTGTCGTGCGTTGAGCATACCGGAGGATTCCCCGCGAATGAAGAACACTTCGCCAGAAGATACCGCGAGCGAGTGCGAAATTTCCCCTGTGGACGTTCGGCTTGAATCGGTCGCATCCATCCTGTCCAACCTGGATGACGTGCCCAGTTTCCATGCGAGCGAAGGGAAAGAGCCGGGAAAGCAGGTCGTCGCGGTCCAATTGGGAATGGCCAGCAGCCTCTTTCAGGCGCTCCGCGTGAGGCATGCCCCGACCGCCGCACATTCCCTTCGCGTCGCCTACGGCTGCTCTTCCTGGTCGAACCACACGGATATGTCGGATGAGGAACGCTACGATCTGGTGGTTGCCGCCCTGTTGCATGACATTGGCAAAGTCGGCGCTCCCGACGCGATCCTGAAACAGGCCACCGCACTCACGACCGATCAAGCCGCGCAAATCAACCAGACGCGCAGGTATGGCTTGGAAATCCTGTCCTCTTGCTGCGATTCGACTGCGATTCTACGGACGATCGCCTATGCGGGCGCCTGGTACGATGGCAGTTGCGGCGAATTCGCGCGGAGCGGTACGGACATTCCCCGCAGTGCTCGCATGATCGCCATCATCGATGCCTTTGACGCCATGACGACCGATCGTATTTATCGCAAAGCCATTCCGCAAGAACTGGCAATCGCTGAACTGTTGTCGTGCGCGGGTAGCCAGTTTGATCCCGTATTGGTCGATGAATTCGCCATGCTCCATGCGCAAGGCCTGGTGTCGCTGGCAGGGCAAGTCGCCAGTCGCTGGCTAAAAGTCTTGCAGGAACCAGCCGCGCATCAACTATGGCGGCTGCAAGTCCCAGAAAACGACGTGGCACTCGCCTCGCACGAGGAACTCCGCTACCGCTACCTGTTCGATTCCATTCAGGATGGGGCCTTTTTTATCGACTCGTCAGGCATCATCAGCGCCTGGAACGATGCGGCCGAGCGGTTGACCGGCATCACCATTGACGGCATCGAACACCAGAAATGGGATCCCGCACTGCTGAAAATGAAATACGCGGACGGCAGGATCGCCCGCTACAAAGACTGTCCTGTCGTGCGTTCGCTTTCCTCGGCACAAAAGGCTCGGGAGCGCGTCATGATTCGCGGAACCGCGGCGGGCTTTTTGCAGATCGACATGCAGATTGTGCCCATCGTATCCTCCGATGGCTTTCAACAAGGCACCCTGGTCTTGATGCGGGACGCCACTTCGGAGCAACACCTTGAAGAACGCGTCAACGAACTCCATCAACAAGCCACCAGTGATCCGCTGACAGGAGTGGCAAACCGAGCCGAATTTGATCGCCGACATAAGGAATCGATCCAACGACACTCCGATCAACTGACGACCTGCAGCCTGATCATTTGCGACATCGATCGCTTCAAGTCGATCAATGATAAGTACGGGCACCAGGCCGGCGATGAAGCGCTGATCAGCTTCGCCAACATCTTGCAAAGAAGTTGCCGTGAAGGAGACCTCGTGGCTCGCTATGGCGGCGAAGAATTCGTCATGGTCTGCGAGGATTGCGTACTCTCCCAGGCCGCGAAAATCGCCGAGTCGGTGCGGAGGGAACTGGAATGCACGCCTCTCCGCGAACTCGGAGGCCTCTGTATCGCCGCCAGCTTCGGCGTGACGGAACTCCAGCCGGGCGATACACCGGAAACGATGCTGCGGCGAGCCGATCGAGGGCTGCTGCAAGCCAAGCAGACGGGAAGAAACAAGGTCGTTCAGCTCGGGTCGGGCATGTCGCCCGTCGCGAAACCCGCGGCTAAGGAGGGAGGCTGGTGGCCGTGGTCCCGCGCGAAAGTCGAGAGTCCGGTGACTAGCTGCCGCCTTTCCACACGCGTTCCGCTACCATTGGTCGCGGAAAAACTGCGTGGCTTTGTGTCGGACCACAATGCGGAGATCATCGACATCTCGCAAGATCACGTTATCATCGATGTAGCGACCGCGAATTTCCACGAGCATCGCCGCAGTACGGATCGGCCCATTCCGTTTCGACTGGAACTGCGGTTTGAACCGCACTCACGATCCGATAACAATGTGGCAGGGCCACGCACCATCATTCAAGTGACGTTGAACCCGACCAAGCATCGTGACCGCCGCGCGAGCCTCGACACCTCGGCCCGCTCACTGCTCCGCAGCTTGCAGGCATACCTCATGGCGCAAACCTACGTCCCCGACGAGGACTGACGTGCCACGGGGGTTGGGCTGCCAGCCACAGTCCCGCACCTCCAGAGTCTGGCCACCTCGACTACGCCCGTGGCTGGGGCTGCCAGCCACAGTCCCGCACCTCCAAAGTCTGGCGAATTGGGCTACCGGCCCGACGACGCCGACTGCCGTCCGATCCCATGCACTCCCTCCGCGACCGAGTGCTGGGCCGCACGCAGCGAATCGACCAGCGGCGAGCGGCGCCCCCCGCGACGTTCATCAAGCCAACGATGTCCCATGTCCAAGAAGGTCGTGGGCTGCAACTGGTCGGGAGGGACGGCCAAGCTGACGGCCGGTTCCGCCCGTTCGACCTGGTGGAGCCAACCTTCCCGCACCAGTCGCTCCAACACGCGACGCACCGTCGCTTCGGCGACCGAAAGGGCTGCGGAGATGTCCCCCGCGGTGGTAGGCTGGCCCTCCTGGAACCGCTCGGCGATCAACTCCATCATGACGAGCAACGTCTCGGGATCCACGACCTCTCTAGCAGCCATCCCCTGCTCAATGTCGGCCAGCGACCGCCCACGTAGCTGCTGCAGCGTGGCACTGACTTGCAAACCAAACAGCACGCTCAGCCACATGAGATAGACCCAGAACATGAACAGAGGCACCAACCCCAAGGAACCATAAAGTTGGTCGATCGCAAAGGCGTTTCCCAGGTAGCCGCCCAGCGTCCGCTTGCCGACCTCCAGCAATACGGCCGCCACAAAGGCGCCCGCCACCGCCGGCCGCAGGTCCAAGCTCGCATGGGGTACCAGCGTATAGACGGCCAACATGAAGAGCCACGCCAACCCGAAGCTCCAGAGCCACTGCAAGACGAGCAACAGCCCGTGCCAGGCAGAAACGCTGTGGATCCATGTCGTAAACGTCTGGTCGGCGTACGCCGCGAGGCCAATCATCACGGGACTGAGCGTCAGCACAAACCAGTAGAGGGGAATACGTCGAGCCCAGCTCCGCCCGTCCGCGGCGCGGCAGATCGTATTGCAGCACTTTTCAATCGTCACCATCAGGCTGATCGCCGCATAGACGATCACGGCAAATCCGACCCAGCCGATCGCGGCCACATTGACCTGAGACAATTCGCCCACCAGGTCTTGCAACCAGTCCGCCAGCGTGATCGAGGCCTGACTCGCTTCCCCCACGGCCTCCGGGGAAACCACATGGATCTTGTCCAGCCCGGCGGACACAAACAGCGTGTGCAACGATTGGCGAATCGCGTCCGAGCCCTTAACGGCCTTCACCACGACGGTGGCGACGACAAGCACGGGCGCCAGCCCAAACAGTGTGCGGTACGACAGCGCGGCCGCCATTTGCGGTGCCTGGTCTTCGCTCAGTTGGCGGGCACCGTGACATCCCAGGTCGTAAGCGAACCGGGCGGCCCGTTGCCAACGGCTTAGCTCTGCCCTCGGCTCCGTGATAGCGCGCCGCAACCAATGGGTGGTGCCGCGAATCGCTTTGGTCAACATATGATGGAATTCCTCCCGATCCGCCCTGTGCCGGCGGTGACCGTCCGAGCCTCGGTGCGGCAAGGACCCACCGTCGGTCTCGGCGTGCCGCCGAGTTGCCAGGCCGGTGGAATTGCCAGTATAGTCGCGGCAGTCGCCCGCGTATCGTTTGCGTCGGACGTCGCCGGCCGGAAATACCAGGCGGCCCGCGCGGACCGCCGTGAATTCTCGACGATAGGTTGGCCCGAGGACAGGTCGGTCGAGCGCAGGGGCAGCAGCCGATGACTTACAAGCGACGGTGGATTCTGTGGTCAATCCTGGTAGTGGGACTCGCTCCTTTCTTGTGGGGTCTGACCTTCCGCGGCACCTATCACTCGCGGCAGCGGGCAGAGCAGAGCCTGACGCTCGCTGAGAACTTCACGCTCGTGCGTAAGATCCTGGTTCGCAAGAACGGCGCCCGACACATTGTCGAGCTGGGGGGCGATAGTGATTTCGTCAGCCAGGAATGGGACAAGGTCGACGGCGCAGCGGCGGCGGCAAAGCTGCTCGATCCAAATTGGCGGCTGGAACTGCGCGGAACGCTCACCGTCCGCACGAGGGACCCCTACGTGGGACGGCAGGAAGTCGAGTTGGCTCAAGCGGTGGAAATTACGGCCGACTATGTCGCTTCGGAGGTACGACTGGCCCGCCCGGCCGGCAGATTGCAGGATTATGTCATGACGACCCGTTTCTCGCGGACCGACGGCGACCAAACGCGCGTCGAGTTACGCCTGGAACAGGAGATCCTGACCGATGCCCCCTGGTTTGCCCACGCGATTGCCGATCGACGCGTTCTGGCGGCCGTGGAAAAAACGCTGGCCAACCAGCAAGCCGGTATCCGTCGCTTCATCGCCGACAATCGGGAGGACGTGCCGCTGTTTCCCTGGCGGTAGCGGGAATGCGAGCTTCGCGCCGACACGCGAATAGCGAGCCGGCGGCTGGTGGTGTCCCATGAGAAAGAAAGTTAGCATGGAGCTCATGGCGGCTCAGCGATTCGTTCCGGCGAAGAGCCTTCATGCAAGTCGGTCTGTGATTTCGCCGACGAACACTTCTGATGCGATGAAATCTGGATCAAGACAATGATGGCGATTTTGATTTGTCGGATATTGCCAAAGTGGCGATGGATCATTTCTTTGACAAACAACGTGCGTATCGTCTGCTAAGGTCCACAATCACAAAAGACGTTCTCGCGTATCCGGCGGCAGAGCGGCTAATTTCCGCACGAATAGCGACACAGCCGTTGTTTCGACGGCTACAACTTTGTCGCGACCCGTTCGTGGCTTTCCTCAATCTGTCTCATTTGGAAGGACGTCTATCATGGATCCTATGGGAGTCATTGCGTGGCTTATCATCGGGGCCGTTGCTGGCTGGTTGGCGGGTCAAATCGTCAAAGGACACGGTTTCGGACTGGTCGGCAATATCATCGTGGGAATCGTGGGAGCCTGCCTGGGGGGGTGGTTGTTCCATCAGTTTGGAACGTCCCTGGGGGCTGGACTGGTCGGGTCGATTCTCACCGCCGTGGTGGGGGCGGTCGTCCTGCTGTTCTTGATCGGACTGTTCAAGAAGGCGACTTGACCCATCGCGGAACACGTCCAATAGTGTGGCAAACCCTTGAAACGGCGGTCCAGGATGCCGCTCCCAAGTCGATGTGTCACCCGTCCGTCGATCCGTGTCCGTTGCGGGCACTGTGTCGCTTTCCAGGTGTGACCGCAGGAAGGTAGAGGAGATTCCAATGAACGCGAGGTGGGCCCCGATTTTAAAAGTTGTGTCCCTGTCGATATGGGGAGCCAGCGGACTCGTGCTGATCGCCGGACTGACGGCACAAGCCCAGGACCCGCCGGCCGTGTTTGGCGAGTTGCTCGTGGAGGGACGCGTGGAGCGCACCTTCAGCAGCGCGGATGGCACACAGCTTGTCGAGCTGCTCTTGAATTCGGTCACCCCGGCGGAGAGGGAGTCCGCCACCATGGGCGTCAATCTCCCCACCGCGGGCGAAGTCCTCTATGTCGTGGCCGGTCGAGAAAGAGGCATTCTGGGACGCCTGCGCGGCGACGCCCGCCTTCCGAATTCCGGAGACCTCATCCGGGCTTCGGTGCAAGCCGAGGCCCACGGCATCTGGACAACGACCGGCGCCGATTGGTTCAAGTTGGTGACGGAAGATGATGCGCGACGACGTGGGACGCCCGCGGATAGGAATTTCGAACCAGCCGACGCGCGGGTTCGCTTTCGCGGGCTGCTGTGCGAGGCGAAACTCGTGGGCGGCCAACTCGGGCTGGAGGTCAAGCAAGTCGACCGAGGCAGCCCAGCCCAAGAAGCCGGTTTTCAGCCGGGAGATGTCGTCGTGGCCATCGATGGCACCCCACCTAGCTCGGCAGCCGATCTGGCACGAGCCGGCGCGTCATCCAAAGCAGTTGAACTTACCGTCATCGACATCAATACGGGTCGACAGGCGTTGGTCACCGTACCGCCCGGCGCCACCGCGAATGCCTCCACGCAGCCTGCCGCCGAGGACCTCGAAGACGCGTCCGCAGCAATCGCCCGGGCCCTGGGCGTGACGCTCCAAGCAAATCGCAACGGTCAACCAAAGGGCGTCACCGTAGCAAGAGTCAATCGCAACTCGGCCGGTGCCGAAGCGGGGCTCGAGGTTGGAGATACCATCGTCAGGGTCGGCAATCAGCCAGTGTCCACCGTCGACGAATTTGCGAGAGAGCTGCCTCGTCGAGCGGGCACCGTGACCATCGTCGTCCGCGATGTTCGCAGCGGCCGTGAGGTGCCGGTCGAAGTGAAGGCGCTCGGGACCGAGGCGGATTCGCGTCCCACGGAGTCGCGCTCGGGACCCGCCGCCGCAATCGAAGCCAACGGGTTCGGAATCGCTGGCGAAGTGACGTTCTTCAATGCGGAGGCGGCCGTGCGCGTGGTGCGTGTGCTACCCAATAGCCCAGCCGATCGCGCGGGGGTGCAACCGGGCATGATCCTGACGACGGCCAATGGGCAACCCCTGCTCCATCCCGATGATCTGCAAAAATTGGAACAAAGCGGTCGCGGTCCCGTCACCATGCGGGGCGTCAATCCCGCCACACAGCGGGAATTCTCTGTAGAATTGCCGCGATAAGCAGACATCCCCTTTGGCGATTTGTTTTGAGAGAGATTATCGATGAGAACGGAAGGACAGCGCGAGAGTTCCAATGTGGAAGATCGACGCCGGGTCACACCGATGAAGGTGGGCATCGGCGGTGGCCTGATTGGCCTCGTCATTATCTTGGCCGTGGCCCTGCTGGGCGGCGATCCGCGTCAGGCGGCCATGGTCTTGGATGAGGTCGCTCCCGGGCAAGCCCAATCGGCGGCAGGCAACGTGCCGTTCAGTCCGGCCGAAGAGGAGATGGCCAAATTTGTGCGCGTGGTACTCGCCCAAACAGAGGATGTCTGGACTCAGTTATTCGCCGCCGAGAACGCGGAATATGTCCCGCCCACGCTCGTCTTGTTCTCGGAGCAAGCCCAATCGGCCTGTGGTTTTGCCAGTGCCGCGACGGGACCCTTTTATTGTCCTCTGGACCAGAAGGTCTATCTCGATCTTTCTTTCTTCGACCAGATGAAACGCCGCTTTCAGGCACCCGGTGACTTTGCCCAGGCCTACGTGATCGCCCATGAAATTGGCCATCACGTGCAGTATCTGCTCGGGATTTCGCAGCGCGTCCAGGCCCAGCGGGGCCGAGTGAGCGAAGCGGTCTACAATCAGCTCTCAGTAAGGCTCGAGCTGCAAGCGGATTACCTGGCGGGCGTCTGGGCCCACCATACACAACAGAATTGGAATGTGCTCGAACCGGGTGATATCAAGGAAGCCCTCAATGCGGCGACCGCTATCGGAGACGATCGGCTGCAGATGGAAACCCAGGGCTTTGTCGTGCCCGAGTCATTCACGCACGGCACATCCGAGCAGCGGGTGCGTTGGTTTTACAAAGGACTGCAGAGTGGCGAGATGCTGGGCGGCAATACCTTTGAGGTGGACGAGCTGTAGTCTCTTTTCCACGATGTCCACCGGCAGCTTCGCGGGACCGGCTCGGGCCGGCGACCCTATCCGGCCGGTGGCGAGCGGGCCGCTCCGGCTGAGCGACCCAAGCGAGTGCCCCCTCAAGGACTCGAACCTTGAACCTATTGATTAAGAGTCAATTGCTCTGCCAGTTGAGCTAAGAGGGCTTGAGTTTTCACTACGCATACGCAGCAAGTCCACCGCCAGGCACACCAGCCGCGGTCTCTTGCGGGCTTACCATGTTATCCGGCCGTGGGCCCGCGGCAAAGGGGCGGTCCGGGAAGCGACGCGATTACCGCCGCGGGCAGTTGGATTCGTGTTGCGTCCGTGGCCACTTCGCGTGAAACTCCCGCCGGCAAGCGGCGGGCAGCTGGAATATCGACCCAGCGTCACCATCCCGCACGCTTGCCGTGGGGTAATTGAGGCGAACTGGCCACGCACACGCGTCCCTACCACACGCTGGCAGCGCGGCACTGGTAACCTTCGGCAAAGGCCACGAAGCCACCCTCCCGCAGGGCCGTCGCGAGTGACGATTGGGCCACCGGCAAGCCATCGACTTGCTTCAGGTAGACCGTTTGCGACGCCGCCAACTCGACCAGCGCCGCGACGAGTTCGCCGCTCGCCTCCTCGCGCTGCAGCGGGTCGGCGGGCAGGAACGTTAGCAGTCCCTCCCGCGACCGATTCAGATACCCCCGCAATGCTCCGCCGATCAGCACCACCAAGGCACCTGCCGTGCGCTGCGGACGCAGACCGGCCGCTTCGTCGGACGGCCATCGCAGGGCAGCCCCATAAGGATTGGCCGGATCGATGGCCGAGAGGACGACCGCCCGCGGCCCTTGCGGCGACTCATCTCGTTTCTCTTCACGAGCGATCGAACGGAGCTTGTCCTCGGCTCCGGCCGCCGCAAACTGAGCCGCACCCTGCCCCGCCACGAAATAGCCGCGTCGCACCCGTCCGGCTTCCTCCATCGCCTTGAGGATCGGATAGAGTCCCGCGAAGCCGCCGGGCGTACCCTCGGCCGCCACCGCCTCGCGCGTCAAGACACCGTACCGGTTGATGAGCAGATTGGCCAACGCCGTTTGCCGTTCCGTCGCGGATACGGTGTCGCCGCGTAGCGGCCACAAGGCCCAGCGGCCTTCGGAACCTGGCAGCCGCTGGGCTCGCCGCGAGCGAAATGCCCGTCGGCGCTGTCCGGATTTCTTCTTCGCCGTACGGCTGGCCAGTCCGAGTGAGCGCAAGGGAGCCAAGGTGTCGTTCGTCACGTGTCCAGCCCAGACGAGCGACCACAGCTGTTCCAGCACCTCGTTCGGAAAACCACCGACGGCCCGCGCCAGGGTTGGAAAGAAGCAGGCGCCCTCCTGCGACAACCGCTCAAGGATGGCTTGTTGTGAGGCGTCGCTCACCGGCTCGATCGGCAAGGCCAGCAGCTCGACGCTATCGGCCAGATAAAAAGCCACCCGACCCTCGGTGGGCGTCGCGGAACCTCGACCCCGCCATACGACCTCTCCGGCCGCGCACAACTCATCGAGCATGGCAGGTTGAAAGTGATCCATTCGTGCGGGGAGCACCGCCGCCTCCCACTCGCCGAGCGGTAAAGGCAGGCCTTGCAATTGTTCGATCACATCTAGCAGTCCATCCAGCCCCCGCCGCTGCCGACCTACCGCCTGCCAGCCGCAGAGAAACTGCGCAGTACCGCGCGGGCTCGACCGGTTCGATCTCGGCGCGAAGCATCGCCAAGGACCGCTGCTTCAACCGCTTCAATACGTCGACATCACACCATTCGCGGCCCCTGCCCCCAGGCAGGAATTCTCCCTCGACCACGCGATCGGCCGCCCGCAGTCGCTCCAGCGCGGCGCGGACCGGCGTCACTCCCATCCCCAGTCGCAAGGCCACGTCTTCCAGCCGAAACGGCACATGGGTGCGGGCGTAACGGGACACGAGATCGCCAACCGGGTCGGCGACGCTTTCCAAGAATGCATCAGGAACACCCTGAGGCGGCACGCTGCCGAGCGCATCTCGATAGCGGGCCGCGTCCTCAACGGCAATCAACCGCGCTTGTCCAGCGACCTGACACTCCAGCAACCGCCGCTGCCGCAGTAACTGGTCAATCGCGCGAGGCACATCGACCAGCGGTTCCACTGGCCAAGTCGCAAGTTCCTCGCGGCTGAGATCTCCCACATAGCGGACCAGATCGTGAATCGCCTCCGCGTCTCGCAGTTGCCAACGTTCACTCCTCCGCTGCAACTCCAACGACAACTGGTCGACCACGGCAGGTTCGAGCAGTTCCCGCATGTCCGCATCACCGAGCAGTTCTCGCAACTGAGTCACATCCAACGCCAGCGTCGCCGCCCGCCGCTCCGCCAGCGGCGCGTCGCCGTTGTAGAGGAAGTTGGCCGCATAGTTGAACATCAGGGCCGCGGCAAAGGGGGATGGGCTGCGCGTGATGACTTCATGGACGCGCACATCCCGCCGCGCGACATCCCGCAGGACGCTCTTCAGTCCTGGCAGGTCGAACACATCGCGTAGACACTCGCGATATGTCTCGAGCAGAATCGGAAACTTTTCGTACTTGGCGGCGACGGCCAGCAAGTCGGCCGAGCGGCGGCGTTGCAGCCACAGGGGAGTGCGACGGCCGGGTTGCCTGCGTGGCAGCAACAAGGCACGGGCCGCATTCTCCCGAAAGCGGGCCGCAAACAGCGCGGTGCCGCCCAGCTCGTGCACGACCGTCTGCTCAACTTCCTCCGCCGACGGCAGGAACAATGACAACTCGGGCGGGTCGTCCGTGACCGGCAGCCGAAAGACCATACCGTCATCGCTCCACATCATGTCGACTTCCACGGACAAGGCATTTCGCAAGCGGACGGCCACGGCAGTGGCCCAGGGGGCGTGAATCCGCGAGCCAAAGGGAGTCATGACCGTGACCCGCCAATCGCCAATCTCGTCGAGAAAACTTTCGACCACGATCGTCTGGTCACTCGGCGGATACTCGGTCGCTTCCACCTGTTCGTGGAGGTAACGGAGAAGATTTTCGGCGGCTCGAGCATCCAGTCCATGTTGCTGCGTCAGCCGCTCCCTGGCGGACCGCCGGGGTACCGCCACCAACTCGCGGGCCAGTTTTCCAATCGCCATGCCGAATTCGAGCGGGCGCCCGGGACCGTCGCCCCGCCAGAAGGGCATTCGTCCCGGCTCGCCGGCGCTGGTTCGACCAGCACCCGGTCCTGCGTGATCTCGAGGGCCCGCCAGGACGATGCGCCAAGCAGAAAGACGTCGCCCGGATTTGTCTCGAAGACCATTTCCTCATCGAGTTCGCCGACGCGACTGGAAGTGCGCTCGTCGCCCGCGAGAAAGACGCCGTACAGTCCTCGATCGGGAATCGTGCCCCCATTCGCGATCGCAATTCGCTGCGTGCCCCGCCGAGGCCCGACGATATTTGCGACGCGATCCCAATCCACGCGGGCCCGCAATTCGGCGAATTCATCCGAAGGATAACGACCCGCCAGCAGGTCGAGCACGCTCTCGAAGAGGTTGCGGGACAACTCGGCAAAGGGTGCCGCCGAGCGGCTGATGCGGAAGAGGTCTTCTACACTCCGCGATTCGAGCGCCACCATCGCGGCCAGTTGTTGAGCCAGTACGTCGAGCGGGTTCCGCGGATAAAAAGTTTCTTCTACTTCGCCGGCCTGCATCCGCTCCACCGCCGCGCTGCAGGCCAACAGATCGCCTCGATACTTGGGAAAGATGACGCCAACCGACGACGCGTCGACTTGATGACCGGCTCGACCGATCCGCTGTATGCCCGAGGCGATGGAGGGTGGCGCCTCGATTTGAATCACCAGGTCCACCGCCCCCATATCGATCCCCAGCTCGAGTGACGACGTGGCCACGATGGCCGGCAGCACGCCTCGTTTCAAGCGGTCTTCGATGGCGAGCCGCGTGTCCTTGGCGATCGAACCGTGATGGGCCGCCGCGATCTCTTCCTCAGCCGTCTCGTTGATCGCCTGGGCCATCCGCTCCGCCAGCCGTCGGCTGTTCACGAAAATCATCGTCGAACGCCGCTGACGGATCAGTTCCACCAGGCGTGGGTGAATGGCTGGCCAAATGGACGGAATGGACGGCCCGGCAGCCGCTGGACCCGCATCGATTCGCGGATCGGCCAGACGTGCCATATCCTCAACCGGGACTTCGACCGTCAGCTCCATCGGCTTCCGCCGCCCGGCTTGCACAATTTCGACTGGCCGCGGCGCCGGGCGCTGGCGGTCATCCGCATTGGCCTCGCAACCACCAAGCAGACGGGCGACTTCTTCCAGCGGCCGCTGCGTCGCCGACAAGCCAATCCGCTGCATGCGAGTCGTCACGCCATTCGCGCGCCGCCAGTCTTCCAGTCGCTCCAGCGAAAGGAACATGTGCGACCCGCGCTTCGTACCAACCAGCGAATGGATCTCGTCAATGATTACCGTATCGATGGCGGTAGGATCTTACGAGCCTGCGACGTGAGCAACAGATAGAGCGATTCGGGAGTGGTAATCAGGATGTCCGGCGCCTCGCGCGTCATCCGATGTCGCTCGGCCGCCGGCGTATCGCCCGAACGAATGGCGACGGACGGCAATTGAAAGGCGTGACCATCGCGTTCCGCCACCGCTCGAATTCCCGCCAACGGTGCTCGCAGATTGCGCTCGACGTCAACACCCAGCGCCTTAAGTGGCGAGATGTAGAGCGTCTTTACGGCGGGACGCAGGTCGGCGGAGGAGACGGATGTGTCCGCACCCTCCTCTGCGGGAAACATGATGCGGTTGATGGCGACCAGAAAGGCGGACAGCGTCTTGCCCGACCCCGTGGGTGCGAGCAGCAGCGTGTGGTGCCCCGCCGCAATTTTCGGCCAGGCCAGCGACTGGACAGCGGTCGGCGCTGCAAAGGCCGCTGCAAACCAGCCACGCACCGCCGGGTGAAACGTAGCGAGGCAAGACGAAGCGGGCGGCGTTGGCTGGGTCGAGCTGTGATTCACGTGGGGAGTGCCGTCCAGGGAATGAGGCAACGGAAAGTCGATCGATTGTATCCCAAGTCAGGCAATTCGGCCCGACCAGGCACCGATTCCGTGGCCGAGCTCGCAAGCGTTTATCATTGCCCACCGTTCACGCGTCGTTTAACCGTCAGCCAGAAGAAATCGCGGGGAAACACCGCGATCGGTGGGAAGTGGCTGCCGCGATTTCTGGCGGCGTACGCGCGTACGCTGCCGAAGAATGCCGGTGCGTAACGACCCGTGGTACGATTCTAGCGGCATTCGTCCCTGGCTAACGGTGAAACACAGAAAAAGGGTGGGTAATAACAAGCTCGCAAGAGCTTGGAGGCACAACCCAATAACACCAAAGTCTGGCGAATTCGGCTACCACACGGCCACAACGATGACACAGGAAAGCCATCGTAGATTGGTGTCTCTGGCAATCGTCGAAAAAAACCGCGAAAACTTGCGGTCCGTGTCTGGAAAACGAGTGGGTATCCGGTATGCTGACTGCCGCGTCATTATTGTGTCCCAAGGTCTCGAACCCCCGAGGAGAATGATGATGAACACGCACGACACACACTTGCGATGCTGGACCGTCGCCTTCGCCATCCTGGTGGGCAGCACCTGCCACGCGGTTTGCCCTCGGTACGACGCCGACCCGCAAACGCCGGGGGTCATCTGGTCCGGGGAACTCTTCTGCTTGCGCGTCATGTCGCAATCCCCGTTGACGGACGAGATGACGTTTCGCGTCTGGATGCGAGATACGTCGACGAGTCCGTGGAGTGCGCCGCAGGATTTTGTCGTCAGCGTGAGCAATGCGACGAAGAACATCAAGTACAAGTGCAAAGAAAACGCCCAAGGCAATTCTCTCGTGGGCACCTGTGCACCTTATCCGTGGGATGATTTCTCCGCTACCGTAAGAACGGTCAGCCTGACAATTACGAGTTATACTCGGGGGGAAAGTGATCAGGCTTTCACGACTGAATGTCGACGATGTTATCGCTGTGTGCGCCGCGGGTGTCGCCGCTGCTGGGAACCTTATTGGGTACCCTGCGAGGTTCCGTGCGGCGGATCGACGGGTAACCCGTGCCATCCGGAAGATGATATCATCGAGGCCAAAATCCCCAACGATCCTCCGGCGGAGATCTTCAACAACTAGTGCCGCGAAACGTGTCAGAATTGGGGTTGGTCAAAATCGTGGCGGTGGCTTCCAGCCGCAGACGACTAGTGCCAGATGCCCCAGCCACGGTGAGCGAACCCCAAGATTCAAATTTGGCGAAGCACTAGTCGCGCGAACGCGGTGACTGGTTGCCGACCACGTGCGGGGGCGAAGCGGGCGTCGCCTCCGCGGACGTGTCAAGTCTCTCGACGGCGGGGTGTTCCTGACCCGCGACATCGGGCGGCAGCGTGCGGGCCACGCGGAACCCAAAGCGGCCGCTATTGGTGGCCGGATCGAACGTGACGCGGTACGCCGAACGCAATTCCGACGCGTAGCCGTCAAACCAGCCTCCCCGCGCCGCGCGTTTGAGGTTCTTGTTGACTTCACTGGCTTGTTCCCCAGTGTCCGACGCGGAGGGAGTCGCCGGATGCGACGGTGGCTCCTCGAAGAGCCACACCGTGCGGTCCATTTCTTCGTTGTCGGCTTCGAGCCACTCTTTTTCGGCGTCATGACACCATTCGCTCGCATTGCCGAGCAGGTCAAAGAAGCCCCATTCGTTGGGTCGGAGACCGGCCACCACATGGACGCGCGATTGAGCATTTTCTCGATACCATCCGTAGTGCCGCAGGCTGGACGTCGCGGGCCCATAAGGCCGGGCAGCGCTGGAACCGGCGCGACAGGCGTATTCAAACTCCGCTTCGGTCGGCAGGCGATAGCCGGTCCGTTCCAAAATATCGGCAGGCATCTGGTATTCGGGCTTTTCCGGTTCCAGGACTCCCGGATAACACCATTCCTCCTCAGGAAGCCCCTCCCGCTCGCTCAACCATTGGCAGAAGCGGATGCCATCGATATAGGTCATCCAGGTTTGCGGACAATCGGGTTCAAGCTGCTTCTCGGTGGCCAGCCGCGCCAAATCTTCACCATATGCCTTCACGATCCGCGGATCGTCGAGAAAACGTTCCATTTGGCGTTTCGTCACTTCGGTGGCGCTCAACGCGTAATCACGTTTGAGCGGACGGAAGTGCTGGATCTCTTTTGCTCGATAGTCCGGATCCCAACAGGGAGCGCCAACCAGGGTTCGCTCATCGGCCGGTGCCGCCACGTGAATCATGACTTGGCCGAGGGAATTCACCGACCAGGCATCACTGCGACTCTCCGTCGCCGCCGGCAAGTCCAGGCCCAGTCGCCGCGCCGCGTACCGAGCGGCTGAACTGATTTCCGGGCTGCTCGCATTCGCAAGTTCCACGACCAACCGCCGAGTCTGCGCCGATGGTCGTTCACTCTCATATTCGGTGAGTCCCAACAGCAGGTTCATCTGCGAGCGGGGCAAGCTGGCTTTTAGCAATAGGCCTTCCACCAACGGATAGAGGCGCGGAAACCAGTGCAGGCGGTCCAGTAGAAACGTTCTCGCCTGCCTTCCGTGTTCATCGCGGAGCACTTCAGCGAACAGTGCATTACTGCCCACTTCGGCCAGGCCGAGCGCCATATTCGCCGCCGCATTGGCCTGCCTGATCTGCTCGCCTGGCGTCGTGATCCGTTGGTGCCAGATCGAGGCGTACCTGGCGTGGTCCGAATCGCACGTTCGCGCCGACAGGGCGTGCGGCCACCATCCTGCTTGCAGCAACTTTCGGCCTCGCGTTACGTGGTCCGTCGTCTCCGCGGCGAGGATCATCCGCGATTGCGTTTCGTCCGTATCGGCCCACGCACCCTGATAGCGGAGTCCAAGCCCATGGCGCCGCAATCCGCTCCCCTAATTTCATGTCGCCGCGCACCGTCGTGATCTCATCGGTGTCGAACCGGCGGTGGGCCTCAGCCAGCAACGGATCCAGCTCGGCATACCTGGCCAAGAACTGCTTTAGCATTTGCTCGGACCAAGCGGACAGGATGTTGATCCGCGCTAGCTGGATGTCGGTCGCCAGGTAGCCGAGAAAATCGTTGCGAAATGCTTGTTCATAATTGGAATAAATGAAGCGTTCCGAGTGGCTGGAAGGAGCGGACAGCCAGATCGTGGACCTGCGCGACCGACCCAATTCGTCGTAGCGGAGGCAACACCGCGCCGGAAAAAAACCATCTCGCTCGGAGGTTGCCTTGTGGATCTGATGCGCGGCAGCGGTCTTGTCGAGCGACAGCCGCAAATTCAGCGATGGTGCGGACGACTTCCACCAGAGAGCCGCAAAGCGAGGCTTACCCTGCGGTGACTCGTAGCAGGTAATGTCGACCATCCGCCAGCCTTGTTCCTCGAGCTGAAGGTTGCGCGTTTCCAACTCCTCGGCAAGCAGCCCGTCCACCACGTCATAATCCGTCGCGCCAAATCGCCAACCGATGGCTACCCGCTCGCCCTTTATAGATTGATAGGGGCGATAACAAAGCGGATAAAACCCGCTCGCACCAAGCGAACTCAGAATGCGGGCGCACTCCGACCGAGGAATCGCAAAGGCAAAGGCCGCATGGCCCGCGATGTCCCCTTCATAGGGTTGCAGCTCCGTGGCCAGCCGCGACTGGACCTCATCCGGGGCGGACGCAACGGGCTGCGGAAGAGAAAACGCTTTCCACGTGGCCCGCAGTTGCGTGGCCGCCTGGGGCTCGCGTCGCAATCTGGGTATCAGCACGGCGAGTTGCGACTCGTTGACACGAGGCAGTATGCTCGCCAATTCGGTCACGGTAGCATGTTCCGCGAGCAAGTAAGCGAGCCCCTCACGCTGCAAATCGGTCAATTCCGCATCGACACGACTCAACCAGGAAGGCACTAGTTGACGCCCGACGTGCGCGAGCATGGGGGACCATGTCGCAAGCTCGACTGCCGGTGCCGCGATGAGTGCGCTTGCCACGCGTGTGTTCCATTCTTCCTCCGCCCAGTGAGGATCGCCAGGTACGACGACCGCCAGCACGCACGCCGAGCGCAGCACGGTGTCATTTTTGGCCGCATCGGCTTTCACGAAGCCCCAGAGCTTGCTGGCAAAATGCTCCTGGTAGGGAGTGATCACCCGGACCAGCGACTGGATCTCGGAGGGAGCCGCCAAACGCGAGGGCTCACCCTCACATAACCCCATGTACTCCAGAATGTCCGGCAAATAAGCGGCCGGGTCCGTGGACAGCATGCCGAGCTGAGCATTGACCAATTGCCGATCCGACAAGGCATCCCCCGTGTCAAGCTGCTTCAACCGGACCAGCCGACTCCCCAGCCGATGCGGCACGTAGGCGGAAGTCGCGAGTTCCGCCACGATCGGAGGCAGCGCATACGGATCGGCGTTCAGCAGACGCTCGATCATCTCATCGGCCCGGCGACTTTGCCACGCGTGCCATCCGGCGGCGGTGAGCATCAGGGCTGCCAGCAGCAGTGTGCCGACGCGCGTCAGGTACCAACGATGGGCCGCGCGCATCATGCGTCGCGCGGCGGGACCACGGCGCAACCCGCGGCCAAAGAACAGCACACCCAACCACTCGGTGGGCGAGGGCAACGCTCGTGAAGATGGCGTCATTTCCCAGGCAGTGGTCCGTTCGATGAGCATCCTCTCCAAACGGCCTCGATAGGTGGCCCCCAATTTACGGGCCGTCCAATCGCGTACGATGGGTACGAGATAATCGTGGGCCAACTGATACTGGGGCTCGTGGTCCGCATCGGCCGAGGCATCGCTGGCCGCCACGACCGGATATTTGACTTCCAAAGTGCGGAGCACCTTTTGACAGGTGGATCTGTCAACACGTGCCAGCTCACTCAGTTCGTCGATCGAACGGGGACGGTCTTTGATCAGCTTTCCCGGTGGAGGCAAGAGCGCGCTGAGAATCTGGGTACACGCCTGCTGCTGACTGGACAGCCACGGGTCCTGGCGGGTGATCGAATCGAGGAACAAACCGATCACGCCGTCAAAGCCCCCCGCTGCGTGCAGTTGCGCTAATGTCCAGGCGCGATCGTGAAAGGCATGTGCGAAGAGTGCAATGCGTACCGGGATCAGGGGTCCGGTCCGAGCCACTTGTTGGACGACCTCATCCAGAAACGCTTCGGTTTCACTTGCCACTGCGCCTGAATTCTCGGGCACCGCTCCGTAGCCCCGCCCCAATTCCAGCAAAACGTTGCGGGCATGCGCCGCCTCGAAGGCGTCAAGCATGGCACTGTTGCTGGCATCCAATTCGACATCGACCGACCGTAAACAACTGGTCAGTGGCGCCCAGAAATCATCCCGTACCAGCAGTAAGGCTTGAGTATGTACACCGTCACATTGCCGCAAGGCGCTAACCACTTGCGACATTTCAATGTCTTGAACCAGACTGAGCCACTGCTCGAACTGGTCGATCGTCACCAGCAACTTACGCTCCGGCGGTAGCAAGCCATTCCGAATGCGCCGCATGGCGTCCACCAGGCTCGTCTCGTCGTGCAACTGGGGAAAAGTATCTCGCAGCATCTGCAGCCAGATCGCCGAGGTCCGGCCTGGAGCCGCCGGTACGTTCAGACAAAGCGTATCCCGCAAACGCGGCTGAAGTCCGGCCGTGACAAAGGACGATTTTCCGCTGCCGCTCGTACCATAAAGCACACCAACGCGAAACGTCTTTGACTCGATCCGCGATTCGATACGCTGCTTCCAGAAATCAAGCGACTCGGGCAGCCCTTCTCGCGTCCGCGGCCCTGGAATCAGCCGCAAGAAAAAAGTTGCATCCGTTTCGTGATACGCGTTCAGCCCACGCGGAGTGATCACCGTGGGCGCCGCCGGCTCGACCTGGCTCGCCGATTGATCCTCACACCAAGCCAACAGGTCGGCGGCCATTTCCGCCGCCGTGTCATACCGATCCCCGGCGCGGCGGCGGAGCCCCTTGCCAATGATCCGTTCCAGCTCGGTCGGAATGTCCACGTTCACGATGCCCGGCGGCCGTGGATTGGCGGCCCGCACCTGCTGCAACACCTCGCCGCGTGTGGTGCCGGGAAACGCCCGCTCGGCAGTGGTAAGTTCGTACAACACGGCTGCCAGACTGAAGACATCCGACCGACGATCCACACGATGACTCTCTCCCCGGGCCTGCTCGGGACTCATATAAGCCGGCGTGCCGGCATACGAATGCTGTCCTTCACGCTGTTGTCCCAGAAGCGCCAGGCCAAAGTCAGCCAAGTAGGGTCGTTCCTCCTGATCCAACAAGATGTTTGCCGGCTTAACGTCCCGATGGAACACATACCGCTGGTGGGCGTAGTCGAGCGCCTGGGCAATGCGTGCCATCAATCGTGCCGCCTCGCGCGGTTGATCGCGAAAGTCCCGGATGCGTGACTTCAGATTCGAACCATCAATGAATTTCGAGATGAAAAATAATCGTCCGTCGCTCAACCGCCCCAAGTCATAAACCGGCACGATATGCGGATGATCGAAGCGGGCCACCAGACGGGCCTCAAGCAGCTGCATATCATGGGCACCCGACTTCACGGCTTGATGCGCGACCTTGATGGCCACTTTTCGATCCAGCTCGCGGTCGATCCCCAGATACACCGTGCCGAACGAGCCAGCATCCAGCTTGCGCTCGATTACATAGCGTCCGACATGATCGCCAGACACCAGCTCACGGCTGCCATCAGCAGAAGAATCGACCGCCAGCATTCCCATCTCTTCGGATTGCGTCTCACCCAGGCGATGCATGCCCAGTGTTTGCTCAAGCCGATCCAACGTCGCCGAGAACTGAGGAAACCTCCGACGATAGCCCGCAAAGTCTATTGATGCGAGCCGCGATTGGTCCAATTGCAAATAGTGAAGTTCCAATTCCAGCAGCCGCTCGAATAACTCGGCCTGCTCTTCGCCCGTGACTTGCACCACGAAATGTTCCAGCATGGGATGCTGGTCGGATCGCCAGCGTAGCTCGAAGTCGTCACACACCTGGTCAATCCGCGCGAACTCGGACGGACTTAGCGAGCGTTCGTCGTTGGAGGCATGCTCATTCATGGGAGCAGATCACAATACAACGACGCGGGGATGCGTCGGCCCGTCCATTGTAACCGCCGCAAGCAGCGGGGCGAGCACACGCCCCTTTTCTGGCAAGCGGCGTATGGGCAGGCAACCAGTTTCTTGCGGGCACGGAAACTCTATCGACCAATACACGTGGGATCGGCTGCCAGCCTGTCGTGTTCCGAAAATCGCACGGTGCTGGTCCGGAAGGACGTTCCACGGCGTCCGCGGCGACCACGCCGCGTGGGCTGAGTACTTTTATTGACGGGGCGCGGAGAATGACCGCTCGTCACAGCCAGTGCCTCGGAAATCGTCTAGTACGCGATACCTACTGAGCACCATTGGCCGCGCCGGCGTCAATAAATCGAATCTCAGCTGCCCCGCTTGGCGAATGAGTCGCGACCATTTGCGAGAAATTTCCAGACGATGTGAGGGGTCACCAGTCGTGGCTGCGATCTACTCCGTGAAGCCACACGGTTACGCCACTCGTCGGGAGACCAGTCATGATCCACGTCAACCAAACCACTCACGTCCGTTCAAGCCCGCCGGAAAACACGCTCCTCTCGCGATTATTCGAAAGGGCATCCCGCTTGACGACACGCCTGGCCCGGCATGTCGCTGCTCGCAAAGTGTCACACGCGCCTTTCGATGAGGTCGAAGATGCCTTGGCCACGCTGCCACTCTCCTCTGAAGAATTTTCCGTGGCCTGCTGCCGCCTGCGAAATGCGCGTCAAGCGATGTTCGCTGGTGAATTCGGGGCGGCGGGATTCGAACTGCGGTTGCTGGCTCACAGCCTGCATGCGATGCAACGCCGCTAATCCGGCGATGATGCCAATAGGTCGCCGCACCGGTCTGGCGGGACGGCGACCTATCAGACGCCACAATGAAAGAACGTCTCACGAGACTCCCAACCCGGCGTCAGCCACCCATGGGAATTCGCCCCCCAGCGAAGGACTCGGTGGCTGGCGTTTATTTTTTTCCGCCAGGTCCCCAGACGGTCTTATCGCGCCCCACGACATGGCGATACGGTCTGGCCAGCATGCGACCGGCGTGGCTTGCCACTCCTTGCCGCTTATGCGACGATCGGAGGATCAGTCACTAAATAAACGGCCGACAGTGGAAGAGACATAATCATGGCTGATTCGCGGGAATCGGTGGAACACCGTTCGGGCAACCAACTGGTGGCTCGTGCTGGCTGTGATGACCGGCGGATCCGCCGCCGCATCGAAGCCTTGCTTCGAGTTCGTGAAGGTGCAACCCGAGCGAGTCATCAAACACGCGGTCGATTTCCAAGGCCCCTTTGATGAGAACGCGGTCACGACGCCGCTCCGCGGACCGTACCTGTTCGGCCACCCTGTCCATATCGATTCGCAACCGCCCGCGGTCGCCGACGCGTTCCTGAACGTCTACGAAATCCACAATCCGCCACCGGCCGAGCGACGCATTCTCAGCCTCCGCGACCCCGAACCGGATGCGGTGGCTCGACAAATCACCATCGGCCAGGCTGCCTATGTGCTCCTGCCAACCCAACAGATCACCACGGGGCCGCCGAGCCCTCTCGATGAGTCGCTCAGCCGCTTCAAGGCCTACCGTATCTTGCAGGAGAAGCCAGCCAGGAAGGAGCTGCGGGTGCAAGGTAGCTACGGGAAGACGGAGATCATGTGGGGCGAGCCCGCGTGGCTGTGCGTGCCCGTGGAAGAATGGCACCACGCGGAGCATTTTCCCGTCAAGGATGCGCGGCACTGGATGGTGATCTACGCGGTCTCCCCCCAGCCTCATTCCCAAGCCGTCAACACGATCGATTCATTTGGGATGCATTCACTCGCCTCCACCGACGTGGCTTGGCTGGCACTCCCCGTGGAACCGGTCGCACCGACCACGGACCGCCGCAAGTAAGGCTGGGAGAAAAATGAAAAACGGCCGCGAACCCATGCGGTTCGCGGCCGTGGAAATGCATCATTCCGACAGACTTCGGAACTGAGACTCGTATTACGGCAGGATGACCGTGTCGATGACATGGATCACGCCATTCTTGCAAGGAATGTCGGCCTTCACGACCTTGGCGTTGTTGATCATCACCGTACCGTCCTTCACGGCGATCTTAATTTCGCCACCTTGGACCGTTTTCGCCTCGCTCAAATTGACCACGTCTTTCGCCATCACCTTGCCGGGCACCACGTGATACGTGAGGATGCCCGTCAGCTTGCCCTTGTTCTCCGGTTTCAGGAGGCTGTCCAGCGTGCCGGCGGGCAGCTTGGCAAAGGCTTCGTTGGTGGGAGCAAAGACCGTAAACGGGCCTTCGCCGGAAAGGGTCTCGACCAAGCCAGCGGCCTTGACCGCGGCCACGAGAGTGCTGAAGTCATCGTTTTCCACGGCCACTTCCACGACGGTCTTGTCGCAGGTGCCGCAGCCAGCAACGGCGCCACGCACGGCGACGAAACTCACGAGACTGACAGCCAGCAATCCTAAGATACTCTTGCGCATCATCCGATCCTTCCAAATGTGAAAAAAATAAAAAAAGCCGGCGAATTCACTTTTTTGTCGACAGCCGACTGAGTCCCGAAAACCGGGCGTGAACGGTATCCACGGGTCAACCCCGCTTAAGCTATATAAACCGACGGTCGCATGGCGATCACAACAGGGCGTGTCCGAAATTTCGTGGAAGAGGCATCTTGCCTGTCACGAGGTGGCGCGGAGAACCGTGCGGGCCGAATGTTCATCCGCGGCTTTCCCAGCGGCTCGCCGCCGCCTGCAGCCCGCCTGACAGCATCTGCTTATGCTCGAAACCGCTCGACGCAACGCTCGACTTCGGCGATCGCATCGCCGCGCCCGGCCCAGCCCTGCGTCTCGACCGCGACGCCCTCAAGCTGCTTGTACGTCGCAAAGAAGTGTTCCACTTCACGCAGGTAGTGGTGCGGCACGTCGGCCAGCTCTTGGATTTCCCCAAACAAGGGATCGGTATGGGGCACGCCCAGGACCTTGAAGTCGTTGGCACCTCGGTCGGTCATGCGAAACAAGCCGATGACGCGGGCTTCGATCAAGCATCCGCTAAATGTCGGCTCGTTGACCATCACCAGCACATCGAGCGCGTCGCCGTCCTCGGCAAGCGTCTGTGGAATGAAGCCGTAGTCGCCCGGATAGTGGCTGGACGAGTACAGATAGCGGTCGAGTTTGATGAGTCCGGTATGCTTATCGACCTCGAACTTACTCCTTCGCCCCTTAGCGATCTCGACGATCGCATTCACGACCGAGGGCACCTTGGTTCCGGCGGTGACCTGTAGGTACGGACTGCGAAACTCCATGGTTGGATCTTTCCGTGGCTAGGGCATTGTGACCGCTGGAAATGAGGGTAGCCGAATTCGCCAGACTTTGGACGTCCTGTTTTGGACGAATCCAATCACTGGCCGGATTCGGAAACCCAAAACTCAGGCCGTTACAACGCACTAGCGGGGATGAGCAGCAAGCCGCGGCTGACGACAATTTGGAGTTTCACGGAGATACAGAGTCCGAGAGACCCATACGGGATTTGGTCGCGAACGTTGGGCAAGCGCGACAGGGCTTGGCTTAATGTCTTGCGGAGTATGAGTGCTTGCGGACTTATCCGCAAGCAGAACACTGCCTCATCCAGTGGCAGCGGCCCTCCACACCGCACTGCGCGAGACTCGGCCAGCCAACCTGAAACATCCTGTTCGTGGGACGTCGATGGTGGCCAACGCAGGTGAATCTCCCGCCGGCAAGCGGCGGGCAGCTGGGCAGGCCGCAAACGATCACCCACGCGGGCACGATCCCCCCACGCTTGCCTGGGGTACCTCCGGCTGATCGGCAGCCCGTGTCGTGACGTCCCCGTCCGCATCCAACGCCGATCGTGGTTGCTTCGGATCATCGCCACGCAACCGGCCCTGCTGACCACTGCGTCCATTTAAACTGTATTATCATGCGCATTAAAGCAATTTTAGCCATTAATGCGCTGATAAATGCGCGATATAATTTTCTATTTATGCGTCGTATCGTATACTTAAATAGGCAGATTAGGTTACGACGCGCATGATGGTGCATTTTATGAAGATGAGCAGCATGAGCGATGCGGCGATCCTGGCAGAGATCGGGAAAAGGCTCCGCCGAGAACGGCTGAATCGCAATTGGACCCAGGCGGAGCTGGCCCGGCAGGCGGGCATCGGTCGCCGCACCCTGCAGAAGGCAGAAGAAGGGGACGTGACGACGGTCGCAACGTTCATCGCCATCCTGCGTGGGCTGGGACTCCTCGCCCAATGGGACCAGTTCCTGCCGGCCCCGCCTGCGAGTCCCGTGCAACTCGCGCGGCTGCAAGGGCAAACCCGCCAACGGGCCTCTGGGAAGCGGAAGACCGCGCGTCCCGACCGTGACTGGAAATGGGAGGACTGACCATGGCGGCGCGTGGTGGCCGAGGTCCGACTCTGGGGGTCGCTGATCGGTGCCGTTTCGTGGGACGTCGACCGCGGTGTGGCCGCGTTCGAATACACGCCGTCGTTTCAACGGAGCGGTATCGAACTCGCGCCCTTTCAGATGCCGTTAGGACCGACCATTTATTCCTTTCCGGCATTAGCCAGAGCTTCGTTCCATGGCCTGCCGGGGCTGCTCGCCGACGCCCTGCCCGACAAGTTCGGCAATCTGCTCATCGACGAGTGGCTGGTACGGACCGGTCGCGACCTTGAGAGTTTCACTCCTGTCGAACGACTCTGTTACGTCGGCACCCGGGGCATGGGTGCCTTGGAATTCCAGCCGGCAATCCGCAGAGAGTCGGACCGCTCGCTGCCGGTCGATGTCGCCGAGCTGGTGGAACTCGCCGCGGCAGCGCTTGCTCAAAAACAGCGGCTGGACGCCCACTTCACGGGTGACGAGCGCGAGGACTTGGAGGCCATGCGCGACATCCTGCGGGTGGGCACGTCTGCCGGTGGCGCCCGGGCCAAGGCGATCATCGCTTGGAATCAAGACACCGGTGAAGTTCGCTCGGGCCAAGTGCAGGCTCCACTCGGATTCGGCTACTGGCTTCTCAAGTTCGACGGCCTCGCGGGCAATCGCGACAAGGATGTGGAGGACCCTCAGGGCTATGGGCGAATCGAGTACGCGTATTACCTGATGGCGACCGCGGCGGGTGTCGAGATGAACCCTTGCCGCCTGATGCACGAGCACGGTCGCAGTCACTTCATGAGCAAGCGGTTTGATCGCACGGACGAAGGGGAAAAAATCTTCATGCAATCGCTGTGTGCCCTGGGGCATTACGACTTTAATATGGCGGGCGCCTACAGCTACGAGCAGGCACTGCAGCTCGCCATCGACCTGGGCCTGGACGTCAAGGACCGTGAGCAACTGTTTCGCCGCGCACTCTTCAACATTCTGGCTCGCAACCAGGATGATCACACGAAGAACATTGCCTTCCTCATGGATCGGTCTGGAGCCTGGAGACTAGCACCGGCCTTTGATGTCATCTATAGCTATAATCCGCAGGGGCGGTGGACGAGTCAGCACCAGATGAGCCTGAATGGCAAGCGTGACGACTTCACGCGTGACGACATTCGCCTGGCATCCAACCGATTTCGACTGTATCGCGGCCGACATTTTGATGAACTCCTGCAGCAGGTCCAGGCAGCCACGCAACAGTGGCCCGAGTTCGCGGACCAGGCCGGGGTGCCTGCGGAGCGTGCTGCGGACATTTTCCGCAACTTCCGACGTTTTCACTGAGATTGGAGCGCGCACCGATGAAAATACGAAGGACAACAACTACGGGTATCGCACTCCTCGGCGCGGCGGCAGCCGTTTTCTATGTGGCAACTTTCTTCTTTCCCTCCGACGAAGCGATCTTGCGGGCAGAGTTCGACGTGCCAAGGAGTGCGAAGGTTATCAGTTGCAAGACGCACCCAGATGGCCTGGCAGGCTGGTTCGGCCGCGAGGGACTCGAGATCGACCTGGTCTTCCAGTTCAATCATCAGGACTACGCGGCGTATCTGACCCGTGCGAAAGCCCTCGGAACCTGGCAGCCGCTGCCAATTCCCAGAGAGTTCTTACTCAGAATGGGTGCCATTTCGACGAGCCGCGCAAGTACGGTGCGCAGCTACGAGTTGCGAGGGGATGCCCTGCCGGACGAAGGCTCGATTTACAATCCGTCGGAAGAGCAATTGCTGGCCCGGTTGCTCGATAACCTGCCGCCGCTGCCCGACGCTGGATTATTTCAGTGCCGCTCGGCGGGCACCGATATCATGCATGCCCCAAAAACCGTCCACACCCAACTGCAGGCGGACCTGAACGACTTCATGCTGGGCCTGCTCGACCATGAACGGAGGCAATTGATCATCAAGGTCCGGACGTATTATTGAAATCACTGCGGCCATTGAGTCAGGTTGGCCGAGCACCACGCCTGTACGTTCCACGAGCGCGATTGAAGTCACACGAGCGCGAATTGGGGTCAGACTTGGTTTTCGGTTTTCGTCATGGCTTGTTCTATTTTCTTCAGTCGGTTTCGGTACTGTGGCAAGTTCGACTCTTGCCGTTTCGCACGTCGCACCAGATTTGCCGCGCTGTCCGGATGACCTAATCCGAATGCGACCGACAGCTCAGCTAACGTACTGGATGTGAAGCGGCGGCAAACGAGCGCCGCCATGTCGCGACCGGGAGCCGAGCTGCGGAAACCCACGTACTGCGAAGGGTCAACCTGGTGCTGCTCCGCCACCAATTCCATGATCTCGCCAATGGAATACGCTCGAGTGCGCCGCGTCAGCCGGCCTTGCTGGGCCGGATCCTGCTTTTCGGCTAGTTTGACCATGCGCTTCAGAAATGCCTTCGAGCCGATCACCCACTCGTCCAGCGCGGCATCCAGCGGATTCTCCCAAAGTCCCTTTAGCCCCTGGGCGACAAAGCGACGATAGTCGACCGTAGTGGTCTTCATCGTGAAACAGCTCCCGTCGACCATCGCCGCGCGTCAAGATGTGATAAATTGCTCCCGGGAACTGCACTCTTGGTTTTCGGGGCATACCGAGTCTCCCAGGATGCGTGCGTCCTTGCAGGGACTCAAGGGCATATCATCATCATTAAAACCGAAAACCAAGTCTGACCCCTGCTTGCATCTGCCTGCATGACCCCTGCCTGCCTGCTCCTGCAAGTCTGACCGCTGCTTGCTCCTGCTTGCTCGGCAGTGTGTCATCCCCATCGGCGTCAATGGCGCATAAAGGCGGCCTCAAATTTCCCCGCCACGTCGGTCGGCACGAGCGCCATACACGGACGCCAACGGATTGGCGGTCAAGCCGTGAGCCACGACGCTCAGCACAATCGTCCAGGCCACCGTCGCGAGAATCGTGTCATTGCCAGGCAAGTGGTCGCCCGCGACCATCACCCCAAACACAATGCTGGCCAGCCCGCGAGGTCCGAACCAGCCCATAAACAACAGCGTATCCCGCTGCAAACCTGTCCCGACAAGGCAGAGGTAGACCGGCAACATGCGAACCACGGTCAGGCTGAGAACGGCGTAAGCAATGACCTGCCAAGAGAAGTGGTTGCACAACAGCCCGATCGCGATGGTTCCGTACGTAAACCAGGTCACCAGCGCGAGCGCATCGCCCGTGCCTTCGGCAGCATCTAGGAATTGGGCCTTGTGTTGCTTGGTCATGCCACCAAAAGTCAAACCTGCCACGAAGCACGCAATAAAGCCGCTACCGCCCAACCACTGCGCCAAACCAAAACACAGGAGCGACAACGCAATGATCGGCATCTGCAACCAGGTACCGGCGACCCAGCCGCGTCGGGCACTTGTGCGTAAAGCAAATCCGCCAAGCAGGGCCAGTATCACACCTGTCGCGAAGCCGATGCCGATCACTTCGAGAGTCAGTTTGACAACGAGTCCGGCTCTTGCAGAGGTTTCGACGGAGCCCGCGGCGAGCGCGAGGAGGAACAAGATCACCGGCACGCAGATACCATCGTTCAAACCACTTTCGACGTTCAGGCTTTCCCGTACTTTCGCTGGCACCGCCCGATTTGTGACGACCGCTTTGCCTAAGGCGGCATCCGTCGGTGCGAGCATCGTGGCAATCAAGGCGATCTCAAAGAAGCTGAGATCGGTAAAGAGCGGGTATGCTACGCCGAGGCCAAGTGCGATCGTTAGCGGCAGGCCGATCAGCAGAAGTCGGGTCGGAAGCGCTTCGACGCGCCGCAGTACGCTCAGGTCGGCATTCGCCGAGTCGGTAAACAGGCAGACGGCAAGCGCCAGCTCTGCCAGACGGCGGATTCCCTCCCCGTCAACTTTGAGGTCGATCAGGCCAAGCCCCTGAGGGCCAAACAGCATGCCCGCGGCGACGTAGACGATCGCACCGCTGACCGGCGTTCGTTCCAGTCGCGACGCGATCAGGCTGTAGACGAACGCGAATGCAGCGAAAACGGAAAGAATCTGATATTCGGACATCGTTCAAAACCCGGCGAGGTGATCGAGCGCTGGTCCTTTCACGGAGCGGCGACGCCGTCCCACTTTAAAGTTTGGCGGCTCCGACAGGTAGTACATCGACAGGTAGTACCTCTTAAGGTCTTGGAGAGCACATAGGCTTCTCTCGGCAATGCAAGCTCGTGGACGCTGATAGACGGGACGACAAGCTGCCGAATAACCACCAGTGCGTCGTCAGCCGTAGGCGCTCAGCCTCGGGCAGCCGCCGAGACGACTGCGGGCGACACCGGAAAAAGTGGTTTTGTGAACCGCTGATGCGCGCTCATGGACGCTGATAGAAGGGACCCCAAGCTGCCGAATAACCACCAGTGCGTCGTCAGCCGTAGGCGCTAGCCTCGGGCAGCCGCCGAGACGACTGCGGCGCGACACCGGAAAAAATGATTTTGTGAACCGCTGATGTGCGCTCATGGACGCTGATAGACGGGACCCCAAGCTGCCGAATAACCACCAGTGCGTCGTCAGCCGTAGGGGCTGCTAGCCTCGGGCAGCCGCCGAGACGACTGCGGCGCGACACCGGAAAAAGTGGTTTTGTGAACCGCTGATGCGCGCTCATGGACGCTGATAGAAGGGACCCCAAGCTGCCGAATAACCACCAGTGCGTCGTCAGCCGTAGGCGCAGCCTCGGGCAGCCGCCGAGACGACTGCGCGACACAGAAAAAGTGGTTTTGTGAACCGCTGATGTGCTCATGGACGCTGATAGAGGGACCCCAAGCTGCCGAATAACCACCAGTGCGTCGTCAGCCGAGGCCAGCCTCGGGCAGCCGCCGAGACGACTGCGGCGCGACACCGGAAAAAATGGTTTTGTGAACCGCTGATGCGCTCATGGACGCTGATAGAGGGACCCCAAGCTGCCGAATAACCACCAGTGCGTCGTCAGCCGTAGGCGAGCCTCGGGCAGCCGCCGAGACGACTGCGGCGCGACACCGGAAAAAATGGTTTTGTGAACCGCTGATGCGCGCATGGACGCTGATAGAAGGGACCCCAAGCTGCCGAATAACCACCAGTGCGTCGTCAGCCGTAGGCGCTAGCCTCGGGCAGCCGCCGAGACGACTGCGGCGCGACACCGGAAAAAATGGTTTTGTGAACCGCTGATGCGCGCTCATGGACGCTGATAGACGGGACCCCAAGCTGCCGAATAACCACCAGTGCGTCGTCAGCCGTAGGCGCTAGCCTCGGGCAGCCGCCGAGACGACTGCGGCGCGACACCGGAAAAAGTGGTTTTGTGAACCGCTGATGTGCGCTCATGGACGCTGATAGAAGGGACCCCAAGCTGCCGAATAACCACCAGTGCGTCGTCAGCCGTAGGCGCTAGCCTCGGGCAGCCGCCGAGACCCGGGTGCCCTTTCTTGACGGCTCTGACCACGTGTCAGCGTCGGCCGCCAGCTACCCACACGGGGCCCGTACGATGGAGATGTCACGCAAAGAACGGAACGCGATCGGACGATACGACGTCCAACTCGCCTAGACCCGAGCCGGCGGGCGATCCGCTGCTAGTGTGGGGAACGCTCTATCGGGCGCCCCTGCGAGAGCGTTCGTGGGCTGCGACGGATCAACAGTGACGTCACGCCCAGCCATAGACTAGGCGTGCCGCTCGGAGCCGGAACAGGGAACGGCCGGGCCGCTGCCGAGACGAATGTGTTGACGTTCCATTCATTGAAGTCGGATACGTCCGTTACGCCGTCCGCATTGAAGTCGCCCCAAGACCACTTGCCCGTATTCGTGAATTTGTGGGTATTCCAGATATTAAAATCGGAAACGTCGACGAAGCCATCGAGGTTCGCGTCCCCAATCGAGTAGGGATCGCCCGACGGTAAGTTAACACTCCCGGCCTGCACCAACCACCGCTCGATATCCTGTCGGTCAACCATACCATCCCCAGTCAAATCGAACAGCGTGCGATGAGCCCCGTGGGCAACTTCGCTCACCAGCCGATCTAGATCTTGAATGTCGGTCTGGCCATTGTCGTCGAAATCCGCCGAATGAAATCCCCATACAAATGTCATCACGGATTTTCTGGCCAAGAAAAGGGAAGACACAGACCTGGCCGAGAAAGATAGACTGGGAAGTCTGTGCCTACATTGGCCCTACGTTGGGCCACCTCACACGTGGTTACGGACGGTGAGGAAAAGGTTGACCTCGCCGCAGTGTTTGCCCGAGGCTAGCGCCTACGGCTGACGACGATTCGGTGGCGCCTGTACCCGATCATCATCCACTCGCATTCGCGTCCATCAGCGCGTATCCGCGGTTCCCAGAAAGGCGCGGGTGGGCACGAGGAACGCGAAAGCGGTGTTTGCCCGAGGCGAGCGCCTACGGCTGACGACGATTCGGTGGCACCTTTACCCGATCATCATCCACCCGCATTCGCGTCCATCAGCGCGTATCCGCGGTTCCCAGAAAGGCGCGGGTGGACACGAGAAACGCGAAAGCGGTATTTGCCCGAGGCGAGCGCCTACGGCTGACGACGATTCGGTGCGCCTGTACCCGATCATCATCCACCCGCATTCGCGTCCATCAGCGCGTATCCGCGGTTCCCAGAAGGACCGCGGGGACGCCCACCCTGGCGGGTGGGCACGAGAAACGCGCAAGTCCCAAGAAACGAACCGTTTCTCGGGACTTCACCAAGCGAGGCCGACGGGACTCGAACCCGCAACCACCGGATCGACAGTCCGGTAGACGTGAAATGCAAACCACTGGAAAACAAGGGTGAAATAGAGTCCGACGCAAACGGGGTGACCAAATTAGGCACCTGCGATCCGGAGTTCGCGTGGCTGGCGTCCGTATGGGATAAGCTACCCGGGTCGGTCAAGTCTCGCATTGTGGCGACAGCTCGCGCTTCTGAACGGTAGAGAGGACGGGCACCCTCCACGATTCTATGCCGCGACTCCCCGATACAGCGATCAACTACCGCCCGAGGCCTGCCCTCAACATAGGGGCCTCTTCTTGGTGGCAACTTCATTCCGTACCCACAACGAATAACCGGTACAATTAGGGCATGTCATGGGAAATCCGTAGAGGACGTCGTTATTACTACCGCTCGGAACGTCGAAACGGCGTAAGTAAGAACGTCTACTATGGCAACGGCGAAATGGGCCGTCAGGCCGCACGGGACGATCGTCGTAGGCGGGAAAGGCGACGGGACCTATTGCAGCAACTGAATCACCTGCACGGCCTGATGAAGGCGTACGGTGGTAACGTGGACGTCCTGTTGGCGGCAGATTTAATTTTGGCCGGCTGGAGCAGAAGGAACCGTGATTGGAAGGAGCCACAATGGAAGCAACAGCGAAGCAGCTAGACCAGTCTGGGGCGCCACGGGCCGCCACGGGCGAAAAGCGAAACCAGAGGCAATCGGGTGCTCCTGCATCTCCTGCACCCGCGCCGGCAACCACGGAGCGCCGTGCCTCCCGGTCGCACGAACTACATGCACCAGCAGGAGCTCGACGCCATCGTCGAGCGGCTCCGCGCCGTGGCCCATCAGGCGGCAGCCGGCGATGACCAGGCCATGGATCGACTGCGGGCCGAGCTGGATGCAGTCCCCTGGCTGCCGCGGATGCTGGGCGATCTCAATCGGGATATTGAGGAGGAGCATCATCCAGGCCGTCGCTGCCGACGACCCCCTCAA
Source organism: uncultured Planctomycetaceae bacterium (assembly GCA_963700865.1). GTDB lineage: Bacteria > Planctomycetota > Planctomycetia > Pirellulales > Pirellulaceae > CAVOGJ01. The sequence continues at coordinate 68,112 of CAVOZC010000013.1, forward strand.
GGCAGAGTGCATCCGCCGACGGGCCTCCGAGCTGAGGGGGAAACTGTGCGAAGCGAACGCGGCCGTCCTCACCAAGCTGGCGGTCGGCAGGGTCGTCTCCGCCTGGCTGCTGGTCCAGTTCGCGGAATGCGGCCGATCAAGGACCCGGACACCCCCCGGATCACGAAGCAGCTGGATCACCTGCAATGCAGCTACACCCAGGCCCTGCGTGCGCTGGGCCTGGCGGTGAAGCTCGATGTCTTCCAGCGGGAAGCGGAGCAACGTTAACGAGGGACGAGCAAGGAAAGTGAACCCATGGCCTACGAGCCCCACGCCTACTGGCCCCACGCGTCACAGAAAATGACCTCTCGCCCGCACAGCAGAAGGCGGCGGTCGAATTCTTTTTCTCGCACCTCCCCATTGCATCCTGAACGCGGCGCGTTTGTGGACCAGACCCTCACTCCTGCGGAGCTGGCCCTGTACCGCCAACCACCGCGACTGAGAAAAGACGGAGTCCCCTGGCTGGATGCGGCCCGCGCAGGCGGTGCAGCGCTGTCAGCTGTGGCAACGGGCCGTGGCCCGCTGCGGCCTCAATGACGGCGAGGCCATCCGCCTGGAGGACGTACGGGGACAGGCTTATTTACAGAAATAAGAATTTGCCCCTGGATGCGGGTGATTCTGGGACACGGTGTCCGAGATAGAGGCTCGGAGTTATGCCGAGTGACGTCCCATGCTACAGAGCTGCCCAGGCCATGCTGTGCACGTCGTAATGGCGACGTGGTTGCGCAGGGACAGTGGACCACGTAGCCGCCAGCTGCCGCCCGTGGGCCCCGGAGGGGCCTTAGGCGGCGGTGGCGGCGTTAGTGAGGCACAGGCCGCCTGAGCAGCCTTGGGGCCCCGCGCCGGGGAGCTCTGGAGGCCTCCCGAGCGAAGACAGCGATCCGCTGTCCGTGCAGGCCCTCCGAGATTAGCTGCCAAATTACTGTTGCTCAGGACTGAGCTGCGCACGAGGGCCGGGCGATATCTCTCGTTGATGCTGAGCGGGCAACACCGCGTGACCACGAGAATCGTTCTTGGACACGGTGTCCGAAAACACCAAGGGGGCAACTATGCTTATTTACAGAAATAAGAACGGCATCGTAATCCCATCCGCAGCGCCGGAGTGGACGACGGGGCCACACCTGGAGAATCAGCCTCATTCCTTTTGCTCGGCCGGCGGACGTAGCCCCCCCGGAAACAACTGGCCTCGAATCGCCCACTTGTCCTGAGCCGTGTTCGCGGCGCGCGTGGCAGGGAGGAGCGCAGACAGCCTGAGCAGCCTCTACCGCCTCTAGCGCACCGAGGCGGGCGCTAGGGGCCTCCAGAGCGATGACAGCGGCCGATCCGCCCGCATGTGTCCTCCGAAGTTCTCCGGGCTGTCTTCGTCCCCTACAACGCGATCTCGGCCCAGCCACGCCCCATGATCCGAAACCGCATTCGTCTAGTGCGTGACCGTGTCAAACGCCGCTTCCTCAGGGATCCCACCACCGGCCGCCGCGGTCAGCTGCCCTAGCCGGTGGATGCCCCCCCCCGCTCCACAAGATCGTCAGCGAGCGGCCCACCTTCAGTTCGCCCAAGCCGAGTGCGCTCACTCTCGGTTTTCTGTGTGAACCGGTTGACAGGCTCTTTCCCAGCCGACTTGCCGGGGTGCTACAATACGAGAACGTGCGCATGAACGTTTCCTTTGCCGAGGCACAACTATGCCGCTCTGGCTCATCTACGGTAACCCCATCGTGCTGACGGTGGCGAGCATCGGCTATTTCTCCCCATTCTTCTTGCCGGTGGTTCCCGGCGGGCTGTCGGGAGTCCTGGTCGCGAATTTGCCCTTGTTGTTTCTGGTGTCGGGCTTCTTTGCCTGGCTCATTGCTGGCGGGCAGGCGATCTTGGGGATCATCGAGTTTCGAAAGGGCAATTCACTCTGGAAGCATCACCTTGCTTCCGCCCTCTGGACATTCACGTGCTACGCCATCGTGATCGCGTTGATGAGCAATGGTTACTTATTGACCGCGTAGAGATCGGCGTCATGTACGCGCTATTGCACATCATCATCCCCGATGCAAGGATGGAATTAGCCAACAAAACGGCATGGCAGGCTAGAGAAAGCGTTCACTCACCGGTCGCTTTTCGGAACTCTCTTCCGGGGTGCGAGAGCAACCGGGTTGTTAAGGAGCGACGCTTGTCAAGCCGTAGAGCCAGAGAGTTCTGAAGCGTTGCTCCCGGGGTCCGAGCCCAACCTCCATGGTTACTTCCGGACCCTGAAAGCAACC
>CAVOZC010000014.1:0-97413 GCA_963700865.1 uncultured Planctomycetaceae bacterium
TGCCAGCGGCCCCATTGGCCTTCATTTTCATCCACGGCCACCGTCAAGGCCACCAGCGCGGTAAACCCACGGTCTGCCAATCGGTCAATCAGCGCCAGCCCGATGTATTTGGCCAATAGTTCGGTGGTGGTATTGGCGACCGGGAGCAGGAGGCAGTCGTCCTTCGGAAACACCCAGCGGCGATCCTCAAAGGTGACCTCCACGCTCGTATCGTCGGACGTCACCTTGATCGTCGGATGCTGCAGCGGCAAGAGCATCCGGTGGTCGAGGCGATCCACCAGCAATTTCAGTTCATCCCGCACGGCGATAAAGTCGACGACGTACTGGTTTTCATCAAGTTCAGCCTCCAACTCAACGGCGACTTTATAATTGTGCCCGTGCAATCGCTCACACACATTGCCGGCGAACGTGATAAAGTGCGCCGCGGAGAAGACCAACTGGTCCTTGACAATCGAAACCGAAAATCGCTCATGCATGATTACGTCGGAATTCCCTTAAACGAAGAAGATGGCACGGACGCCGCACGCCATCGCCCGGCCGTTACCAGCGTTCCTTTATCATCCCCGCCGAGAGTCCCACGAACAAGCCGGCCGCAATCAAGTCGGCGGTAGTCCCCGGATTTCGCCGGTGGCCGTCACTCCGCAGCCAAAAATCCAAGTTCGCAAGTCGGCGGCTGTATTCTTCACCACGCGGGTCGCCGCTGGCCATGACCTCGGCCGCCAGCCCGGCTGCCTGCCGCGCCACGGTCTGGCCGCACTTGCGCGCGATGAGTGTGTCCGGCAATTCTGCCATCAGCTGCATTTGCACGTGGACAATGGCCATCGGCAGCGTCCAGCCGGCTTCTTGCGTGGCCTGCAACCAGGGAACCACCTGCTCAAAAATAGTGGCGAAATCGTTGGCATATTGCAGGGCGACCGCGTCGTGATTCGCGGCCAGCCGCATGGCCTGAATCAGATCCTGTGGGGGCAGGTCGTGGATATCCCCGACCGCGACCCTCCCCAAGCCGCCGGGGCGTGCGAGACGAATCGCTTCATAGACGTGACCACAATCCGCGGGGCTGAGCGCTCGCAGGACTTGCCGAGTCGCTTCGCGCAGATTGGTGACATCTTCACCGCCCGGCAACCGAGCCTTCGCGAGAGGCGCGAGCAACAGGATGATACCCAGATTCGTATTCTTGCCAACGAGTGCCTGCGTTGCTCGAGCGGCCCCCAGAACCGTTTGGCCGAGGGACTGGTCCTTGGCGATTTGTAGGGCAGGCGCGATGGCGACGGCACTGGCGGCAAGGTCCCCAAAGGTCATGTCGGCAAAGTCCGCTCCGCGATGAACATTCCCTGGCTTGGGCGCGGCGATTTCGAGCAGGCAGGCCAGGGTCGCGATTTGCCCGGTCTCGAGGCGACTCATAGCAGACTCGTAATGGTTGTCCTCGGCGGATGGCGTTCGAGAAAGCGACTTACCCGCTCCATGACTTCCGCGGGCGCATCCTCGGTGACCCAATGTCCGGCGGTTTCGACACGAAACACTTCTGCCTCCGGCAAGTGCTGCTGCAATCGGTCCAAGCAGGCAGGAGTAAAGCACCAATCGCGAATTCCCCAGACGAGTAGAAAGGGTGATTTCCCCAGGCCGCCCAACTGCGATTCGAGCTTCTCCAGCACGGCATAGGTCGGATGGGATTTGCCCAGCGGAATGTCCGCCACGAAACGCTGGATGCCAACTCGATTTTGCCAGCTGTCGTAGGGTGCGATCAGACCATCTCGGACCGCCTGATCCATCTTGGTAGCATCTTCGCTGGCCATGACTTGCGCGGAGAGCGCAAACCCATTGAGGCGTCGGATGACGAATTCGCCCAGGATCGGAATTCGGCAGGCCGCGATACGACGCGGCACGCGCGGAGGCGGGAAGGCTCCCGTATTGAACAATACGAAGCGTCCGAATCGCCCCGGCACCATCGTGGCGGCCAGGAGCCCGATCGCCCCTCCCCAATCATGTCCCAGCAGCGTGAGATTGGCGAGATCATGATGTTCGATAAATCGAGCTAGATTCGTGGCATGCGTTTCCAGCGAATAGGCATAATCTTGCGGCTTGTCGCTCAGCCCCATGCCAATGTGGTCAATGGCCAGGCAACGATAACGGTCGCGCAAAGCGCGAATCTGATCGCGCCAGAGGAAGGACCAGGTCGGGTTTCCATGTACGAACAAGAGCGGATCCCCCGTGCCTTCATCAACGTAATGCATCCGCTGCCCATCGATCGAGAGATAGTGGGAGGCAAACGGGTAAAGGGGACGCCAGGTGTCGAGTTGGGGAGTAATTCTCACGAGCGAAGGTCCGCAGTGATGATGGGAAAAACAATAGGGCCCACCATAATAGACGTTTCGCAGGCTCGCCGTGAGTGCGGGTCCCACCCCGACCGGGTCAGGGTTCCCCGCCCCAACAGCAGCGAATTCGACGACAATCGTGCGGAATCCGTGGCCACCGATCCTGGCCGCCGATTCCGTTTTTGGTTATGCTCGCCCCAGGGCCGAGCCGGTCGGCTGGCAACTTCCTGTGGCGGTTGCGGGCGGTCACCGATACGGGACTGCGGGCCAGATATCCCGTTGCTACGGGCGACACACGTGCTTGTGGAGAGCGGATGATGCACAGGTTGGCTGGAATCGGACTGGGAATCGCTTGCTTCGTTGCTTCCGCCGGGGCTCAATTCCCGGCGCGGAACATCGAATTGCTCTCTCATCTGCCGCTCGCGGATATCGGCGGTTCGGGCGGAAACGATATCTGGGGCTGGACAGACCCGGTCACGGGTGACGAATACGCCCTCTTTGGTCGCCAGAATGGCACGTCTTTCATTCGCGTGACGGATCCCGCAAATCCGGTCTATTTAGGGGACCTGCCGACACGTACCGGCACGTCAGTCTGGCGAGACATTAAGGTGTACGCCAACCATGCTTACGTGGTTTCCGACGACAATGGCCCCCACGGAGTGCAAATCTTCGATCTGACGCGACTCCGCAATCGCAGCACGCCGCGGACCTGGAACGAAGACGGCGTCTACACAGGGGTCCGCAGCGCCCACAACATCACGATCAACGAACAGACCGGCTTTGCCTACGTCACCGACGGCAGGATCCTTAATCTCTCCGACCCCGAAAATCTGGTTCAAGTGGGGACGGTCGCTCCGAATGCACACGACAGCCAGTCAGCCGTCTACCACGGCCCTGACACGACCTATCTCGACAAAGAAGTCTTATTCGTCGCCTACAACTCGACATTTCGCATTTATGATGTGAGTGACAAATCGAGCCCGGTTCAGTTGTCGAGTTCTACCTATGACAACGCGGGGTACATTCATCAAGGTTGGCTCTCCGAGGATCACCAGTTTTTCTTTGTGAACGACGAGACCGATCACAAATGGACGCATGTGTATGACGTCTCTTCTCTGACCGAGCCGCGGTACCTGGGCAATATCCGTCGGACCGCCAATTCGGTCGACCACAATCTGTACGTCAAGGACAACCTGATTTTCGCTGCCAATTACGAATCGGGATTGCGTGTGTTTGACATTCACGACGCAGCCACGGTTGACCTTCGTGAGATCGCGTATCTCGATACATTTCCACTGCGAGACACAATCGGCTTTAATGGCGCGTGGTCGGTTTACCCATTCTTCGCCAGTGGCACGATCATTGTCAGCGACATTCAAAATGGCCTCTTCGTGGCTCGCCTCGATATCATGGATATTGACTTTAATGACGACGGCGCGACAGACTGCACCGATATCGATGCCTTGACGGCGGCGATTTTGGGAGGCGAATTTGCAGCGGCGTTCGATCTCAACGAGGACGGCGTGCTTGATCGGGCGGACCGAGATGCATGGTTGACCGAGGCCGGCGCGATTGCATTTCTGCCCGATCATCCCTACATCGATGGAGACGCCAACCTCGATGGCGTTGTCGACATTTCCGACTTCAACATCTGGAACGGGAATAAATTCCTTCAAACCACTTCCTGGTGCGATGGGGATTTCAACCTGGATGGCCTGGTGGACGCGTCCGACTTCAATATCTGGAACGCACACAAGTTCCAGCAGGCGTTTCCTCCGCTCCCGACGCCGGAGCCGACCGGCGGGTGGGCATCGATTTTGGCTTGCCTGTTGGCAACCCGGGGCCGCCATCGACAGCCTCGTTAGGGGCATCCGCCGCCGCGGAAAACGGGGTGATCGCCCCGCCGCCCGCAACGGGCGAATATCTCGCATCGACAGCCGGCGTTTTGGCAGGCTATAACTGAGGGTTTAGCAAGAAACGACCCAGCTTGTGCCCCGTCTCGGACGGGACGGCTTCACGGAAGGAAAGTGGACGTGCTGTTAGCGGATCGCATCAAGAGTGAGTTTTCGGTCGGGGATCGCGACCGCGGAGATTTTTATTTTCGACGCGATCGAGCCCGCATCATCGACCAATCGCCCGACTATACGGCAGCATTGGTCGATAATTCGGAAGGTGACAGCTATTTCGTGCAAGTCAACGTTGCCCGCGCGTCCCATGGAATTGTGGGTGCGACGTGCGAGTGTCCACGATTTGCCAACGGCTTCCCGTGCAAGCATATCTGGGCCACGATCCGCTGCATTGACGAGATCGCTCCTCCACCGGGAGAAGAGCGGCTGCGTATACAGGAGGAAGATGCGGAGACGATGTCGGCCGAGTTTGGCGGCATTCCTGGAAACGACGTGGTTTTATCTGCCGAGTCAAACCACGAACGAACATCGCCGTCTCGCGGTGACTGGAAGAAAACACTCCGTTCGCTCCTCGCCTCCAGATCGGAGGAGGCCGTCGATTTCGGTACCAGGGAACGGCGGGAACCCGAGCAGCAATGCTGGTACGTGGTGAGTTTGTCGGAGCAGTCGCCGGCCGCGCCCCTCAAAATCGATACGTACCTCAGCGCACGAAAGCGGGACGGAGGATTCGGCAAACCAGTCCGCCGACTATTTAACCGCCATGACATCATCAATCTTTCCAACTCCGCCGATCGTCGCATCCTGTCACTGATTTCCAATTCGGGCGACACTTCCCGGTACCGTTACTACGCCAGCCCGTCCGAATTTCTGATTACGGCGGATCTGGGTGCCATCGTGGCCCCGCTACTCTGCAAGACATCCCGCTTCGTATGGACGCTCTCGGCCGGGCGCGCCTTGGAGGACGGGCAGCCTCTCGAGTGGGACGAGGGCCCGGCTTGGAAACTGGAGCTGACGTTGCGGCTCCTCAAGACCGACGACGACGAGACCGCTGAAGGCGGCGGCTTATTGCAGTTGGACGCGGCACTTCGTCGGGGCGAGAAAACGATGGCCCTGTCGGACATCGTGCATTGCGCGGCGGGGTTAATCCTTACTCAGTCGCGCTTACATTTGCTCGATAACTCACACAGCGTCATCGTCAGCTCCTTTGCGAAATCGGGGCAAGTCACGATTCCCGAAGAGGATTTTGACCAATTCATGATGCAATTGGGGCAGATTCCCAACTGCCCACCGATCCACTTTGACAGTTCACTCGTTGCCTCCTCGGAAAAAGGAAGCGTGCGCGGCCTGTTGGAAATTTCCGCCGACGAACAGCAACGCTCGCGGCGTTTCCAAGCCGACATTCGCTGGGTGTATGGCGAGCAAGTGATCGCACCCACGGCGGCTCAGCAGTTTTTCTGGGACGCCAGCAGTCGCCACATGACGTGGCGGGATACTGAACGCGAAGCAGCCCTCACACGTGAACTGCTGACGTTGCCTCTGAAATTTTCCGATGCGTATTACCACGACACCTCACAGTTGACCCTTGCCGCGGCGGACCTCGACGCGGTGGTGCTCGGCTTGGCCAAACTGGGTTGGGAAATTCGCGCGTTCGGCAAAAAGCTGAGACGTCCTGGTATCTTCGATATTCGTGTCACGAGTAATAGCGACTGGTTCGATCTCGACGCCAAAATTGACTTTGATGGTCAATCCGTATCCTTGCCACGGCTCCTCCGCGCCGTGCGGCAGAAAAAATCGCATGTACTGCTCGACGACGGTACGCATGGCTTGCTTCCCACGGAGTGGCTGGAACGCTACGGTCATTTTGCGGAACTAGCAACCGGCCATGCGGATACGATGCGCTTTTCTCGGTCACAGGCACTGCTGCTCGACACACTGCTTGCAGAGCAGGAACACGTTACCGTTGATCGCAATTTTACGGACCTACTGCAAAAGCTGGCATCGTTTCAGGGCGTCGAACCGGCTCACGAACCACCGTCGTTTCGAGGCGAACTGCGAGATTATCAGCGAGACGGTCTGGGATGGATGAAGTTTCTGAATGAGTTCGGTTTTGGCGGTTGCCTTGCCGACGACATGGGATTGGGAAAGACGGTTCAAGTGCTGGCGATGCTGGAAGAACGACGCCTGCGGCATCAAGATTTGAGTGCATCGCAACGCCCCACCCTGGTGGTCGTACCGAAGAGCCTCGTCTTCAACTGGATCGAGGAAGCGGCCCGCTTCACGCCTCAGCTTCGCCTGCTCAACTACACCGGCATCGACCGCGTCGACAGGCGAGATGAAGTCAAGTCGCACGATGTGATCGTCACTACCTATGGCACGGTGCGGAGGGATGTCGAATTCCTGACGAGCCTGGAATTCGATTATGTGATCCTGGACGAATCACAAGCGATCAAGAATGCCAAGGCGCAAGCGTCGAAAGCGTGTCGACTGCTCAAGTCGCGGCATCGACTCGCCATGACAGGGACGCCGATCGAGAATCACTTGGGCGAGTTGTGGACGTTGCTAGAGTTTTTGAATCCTGGCATGCTGGGTAGCGAAGCCGCGTTTCGGAAACTCACCCAAGCCAATGAAACGGAATCTCTCGATTGGCTTGCCCGAGCCCTCCGCCCGTACCTCATGCGGCGGACGAAGGATCAAGTCCTCCGCGAGTTGCCAGAAAAAACGGAACAGACGCTGTATTGCGACATGGAACCGAAACAGAAGAAGTTGTACAGCGAACTGCGCGACTATTATCGCTCGCACATCGGGGACAAAGTGCGCGAACTGGGCGTGAAAAAATCAAAAATCCACGTACTCGAGGCCCTGCTACGCTTGCGTCAAGCCGCCTGCGATCCACGCTTGCTCGACAAGAACCACGAAAAGCCCGGCGCAAAAATCGAACTGCTGATCGATCAGCTCGCGGAAGTTATCGACGAAGGACACAAGGCACTGGTTTTCTCTCAGTTCACGAGCCTACTGGCGCTCGTGCGGCAATCTGTCGAATCCCAAGGATGGGATTACGAGTACCTGGACGGGAAAACACGTAAACGAGCCGATCGTGTGAAGCGTTTTCAGAGCGACGACGACTGCAAACTGTTTCTCATCAGCCTCAAAGCGGGCGGTCAAGGACTCAACCTTACGGCCGCCGACTACGTTTTTATCCTCGATCCGTGGTGGAATCCGGCCGTCGAGGCACAAGCGATCGATCGGGCGCATCGCATGGGTCAAACTCGCTCCGTGAACGCCTATCGCTTGATCTGTCGCGATACGGTGGAGGAAAAAATTGTGGCCCTGCAGCAGTCGAAAAAGGAACTTGCCGACGCGATCGTGACGGCAAACAAGAGTCTATTGAGCGAACTATCGCTGGACGAGCTGAAACTGCTGTTCGGTTAGGCAATCGTGATTGACGTTTCGCCAAGTGTCCTAAACTTCCAGCGACCGTGGCGACACGCTGTTCCCGAGCCGGGGGCGAGCTGTGAAGCACGCCAGCTGACTCGGATTTTTCCCGTTTGATGGCCCATGGTATACACTATCGGGGACTGGCTACCGCACGCGAGTTGGCCATTGGTGGACGGCAAATCGCATCGAACTTACAAAGGCTTGCCGAGATGCCGCCGCCTGTCCGCTCGGGTGGGTCAGCGTTTCCGACGGGCCGGATGGCCCGTTGCGAGGACGGTCGCAGCCCCACGTATCGTTCACATTCCCGGCGAGGTCGGCCCGTGACTCCCCGGCAAACAGGAATCAATCGCGTGCGCCTGGTGGCTTGCTGCCTGGCTTGTCTGGCCGCCAGCTGCCTGGGTCAGGACACATCTGAAAAGGCCAGCTCGGCGGAGGCCATTCGCCAATATCGCGTAGCTGTGGCGCTGCAGAATAAAGCCATCTACGATCTGGCAACGGAGGAGTGGCAATCGTTCTTGCAGGATCATGCGAACGATCCGTTGGCCGCCGCCGCCCATCACTATTTGGGGGTCTGCCTGTTTCAGCAAGGGAAATTCGCAGCGGCCGAAGCCGCCTTCCAGCGGTCTATTGATATGCATGTGGCCGGCGATCTGTTGCCGACGACCCTGCTCAGTCTGGGTTTGGCCCAGTTCAATCTCGGACGGCAAGAGCCGCAGGCACTACGCCGCTCCGTAGCGTCGCTGCAACGCTTGCTGAAGGAATTCGGTTCGACAGCGGAAGCGGAAGAAGGCAGCTATTATCTCGCCGAGGCACTCGCGGGTACTGATCAAACGCAGCAGGCCATCGACCGTTATCGTAGGACGTTGGACAAGTACCCGCAGCACGCCGCACGGGACAAGTTGCTGTACGGGATGGCAACGGCCCTTCAGGCGGCTGGATCAACCGCCGAAGCCACGCAAACGTTTCAGACGTTGGTTCGCGATAAGCCCGACAGCTCGCTGGCTTACGAATCCTCTATCCGACTGGGTGAGTTGTTGGCCACCGATGGGCAAACCGAAGCGGCGATATCCCTCTTGACCTCCGCGGCCCGACAGCAGAAGAAGCCGCTGGCTGACTACGCCACGTTACGACTTGCCGACGCGTTGCTGCAAGAAAAAGCCTTCGCTCGATCGGCATCCACCTACGCCCACTTGATCGAGCGCTTCCCGCAATCGTCTTATCGACCGGCCGCACTGCTGGGCGCTGGCAGCGCATCGTATCTCGCGGGTGACCTTCGGCAGGCGCGTAAGTGGCTTGAACTGGCATCACAAGAAGAAGCCGAGCCGTCGCTGTCCGTGATTCATTGGCTGGCCCGAGTTGAGCTCGCCGACGGCCATGCCGCCGCCGCGCTTTCCTTATTGACTCCGGCAATCGATCGAGCCGAGCGATCCCCCTTCCAGCCCCAATTACGACTGGATCAAGCCGACGCGCTGTACGAATTGCCGCCGCGGCGTGGCGAGGCGCTGCAGGCCTACGCCCGACTCGCGAATTCGCCAGAAGACCATCTCTGGCGGCCTCAAGCGGCCTACATGGCGGCCTTCACCGCGCTCGAATTAAAGGATTACGTTCAAGCCCGGTCTTTCGCGTTGGCCTTTGAGGAACGGTTTCCGGATCATCCACTTCAGGCCGATGTGTCGGTCATTCTGGCAGAGGCCGAGTTGCAGACTGGGAATCTGGACCATGCCGCCAAGATTTGGCAGACATTGCTCGAGGACCATCCGAACGATGCTCGCCACGACGACTGGATCAACCGCTACGCGATTTGTTTGAATCGAGCCGAAAAGCACCAGCAGGTCGTCGATTGGTTACTGCCACGCTGGCAACAATTACCATCCGCCGCCGCCAAAGCCGAAGCACTCTTCCTGCTCGGCGGTGCCCGCTTGCACCTCGGGGACAAGGAAGAAAGCGTGCGTTTGCTGCGTCAATCTCTTCAACTTGATCCCCAAGGTCCCCAATCGAAACGCCGCGCTGCTCTTGCTGAGCGATCCACAGATCGTCGATACAGAGACAGCGATCGAAGCGATCGATCAGCTGACCCGTCGCAGTAGCGACCCTCAAGAGCGGGCGACCGCCTGGTTTCGCAAAGCCGAACTGCAATCTGCCGCTGGCGAGCTCTCGTCGGCGGCGACGTTGTATCAACAGGCCATCCAGGCCGCACCCCAATCCGACTTTATTCCGCGAGCCCTGCTGGGCCTGGCGTGGTGCCAGCTCGAACAAGCGAACTCCTCCGAGGCCATCACAACGCTGAAGCGATTGCACGCCGACTTTCCGCAGCATCCAGCCACGCGCGAATCGCAGTATCTGCTCGCTTCGATCTATGAAAAAACGGGCCAACACGCGGCCGCGATTCGCACGATCGACCGCTATCTAGCCACCGATCCGCCCGCTCGGCAAGCCGCCGACGCACTCTATGTGCGGGGACTCGCCCAGGCCGCACTCCAGCAGTATTCGGCGGCGGCGAAGAGCTTTCAGCAGGTCCTGACGAGAGAGCCGCAATACGCGGCGGCCGATCAGGTGCTGTATGAACGTGCCTGGGCCCTGCAGCAAGCCGGGGACACGAAGGACGCCGCCCGAACCCTTGCCCAACTGACACGTGACTTTCCGAACGGGGCTCTGGCGGCGGAAGCCCAACTGAGACTGGGGGAACTTCTTTATGCGGACAAGCGTTACGAGCCGGCCCGAGCCGCTTTCCTGCTCGCCGCCGCCAACCATCAAGCCGAGCCCGCCATCGCGGAACTCGCACTGCACAAAGCCGCATGGACGCTTTACCAGCAAGAACTTTATCTCGAGGCAGAGCAGGCCTTTGCCGAACAGTTGCGTCGCTTTCCACAAGGTGATCACCGCTGCGTGGCATCACTCATGCAAGGTCACTGCGCCTTCGAACAAGGCGCCTACGAACGGGCATTCGACCTGCTCACTCCCGTGCTCAACAAGTCCGAGATGTCGCAGGTCGATGCGCAACTCGCTTCACTCAGCTTTCTCCGCGCCGGACAAGCCGCCGCCCAGCGAAAGGACTGGAACCAGACTCTGAAATGGCTCGAGCTCGGGCAAGCGGCCTTCCCCGATTCCGACGATGATCTGGTGTCACAATGCGAGCAGGCCTGGGCCCTCCATCACCTGGGACGATCGCAAGAAGCCACGGCGATTTTTGCTCAAATCTCGGATGCCACGGACCGTCCGGTCGGAGCCCGCGCGGGCTTCCTCTTGGGCGAATTACAATTCGCCGAGAAGCAATTCGAGCAGGCGATTCGGACGTTTTTTCGAGTTGCTTACGGCTACGGATATCCCCAATCGCCTCCGGCCTACCACGTCTGGCAAGCCAACTCGCTCTTCGAAGCGGCCCGTTGCTGCGAATCGCTGCAGCGATACGACACGGCCAAAAAACTCTATCAGGAACTGATCGCGGCCTTTCCGACGAGCGACAAACTGCCAACCGCCAAAAAAAAATTGGCCGCCCTGGGTGCGACTTCCGGGCCTTAGCCGCGACCGCGAACCGGTCATTTGTGACCCCCACGAGCCGGCCCTACCTGCTGACCTTTGCCGATTGAGACCACCATGCCACGCCCCGCATCCGACGTTTGCCGCCATGGTCACCAGCTCGTGGCCGGCCTGTTCCTGAGTTGGCTGATCGTCGCCACGGTGTGCGGACAAGGCCCCGCCGATCCATCTCCGTCCTCGGCAGGACTTGCTGCGGACCCCAACCAACCGTTCGCCGCCTCCACTACGATCGGTTTGAATCTGCTGCAATTGGTGTGGACGGCCCGTTGGCTGATGTCCCCCATTATTTTCATGTCCATTGTCGTCGTGGCCGTGGGTCTGGAACGGATGGTCGCCCTTCGCCGGGGCGCCGTGATGCCCGCTCGACTGGTGCGCGTCGTCTTAGAGGCAACCTCCGACAAAGCCACCTTTCGACCCCGCAGCTTGCTGGACATCGCCGACGACTATCCTTCTCCGGCCGCACGCGTCGTTCATGCCGCCGTACTGAAGATCGGAAGACCGGTAGATGAATTTGAACGAGCGGTCACTGACGCGATGCAACGCGAATCGGAACGGCTCTACCGCAACGTGCGGACCCTCAATCTGGCGGCCGCCGTGACTCCGCTCATGGGGCTGCTGGGGACGGTATGGGGGATGATCCAGGCTTTCTATGCGACGGCCAATCTCCCCGCCGGCAGCAATAAAGCCGAGGTTCTCGCCGAGGGCATATACACAGCATTGGTCACGACCGCCGGCGGACTGATCGTCGCAATCCCTGCCGCGATTCTGGCGCATTGGTTTGAGGGTCGCATTCAGTGTCGCTTCGCTGATATTTACGAACTCGTTCAAGATCGATTATTACCGCAAGCCGAACGGCTGGAGCACGAATCGGGTAAATTTTCAACCGGCAGTGCAACGCCTCCGCCCGTTCCCCCGCCTGTTCGACAAGCCTCGCATTAAAGCGATCTACTCATGACGATCCAGCTCAAAACAAGCCGCGCTCTGGCCTCGCTCAGTCTCACTCCGCTGATCGATGTCGTTTTCCTGCTGCTTATTTTCTTTCTCGTTGCGACACGATTCGCCGAAGAAGAGCGCGAGATGGATATCGTGCTACCGGAGGCCAGTGAGGCGGCACCGTTGATCGTGGAGCCCAGCCATCTGTTTATCAATGTCGATCAAGATGGACAGTATTTTGTCGGCGGTGAACTCCTGACCGAAACCCAACTCGAAGCCGCCTTGCGGCAAGCATGGGCGAACAACCCGGAAAACCAGGAAGTCATCATCCGTGGCGATAAGCGGACGGCCTGGGAGTCGATCGCTACTGCGATGAACCTTTGCAACAAAGCCAATATCCGCGATTACAAAACAGCCATCGCAGATTGACGAATTCCCACCGATGTCATGAGAACACCTGTCCGCCCCGCACCGACCGCCCTGCCCGCGCCCCCCTTGTGGCCTGTCTGGCTGGCAATCGCTATCTTGACCCTGTCGGTCGGCGGCCTCGTGGCCCGTTACGTGGGTTGGAACGTGGGTCAGCGCGATGTACGTTTGTGGCTGTTTCTGCTTGCCATCGCCACGGTGGGCTGCGTCGCCGTGAGCTACTCCACAAGAAATAGTCTTTCACGGCGGATGCAAACGGCGATCGTGCTCAGTCTGCTCGTCCATATCCTCCTCGCGGCTTACCTGCGTGATCGGTACCTGGCCTTCACGATCGAAGACCGAGCCATGATCACCGGTCATGCCTCTCCCGTGCCGAAGCTACCCGATTACGTTCTTCCGGCGCCGAGTGAGAAAAAGGCGATGGAGGCCTTCGACCGTCCTACCGAGGTCGAGCGAATCGTCGCGAACCAGCCAACGGTTCGCCGTAGCCCGCCGCCGGTCCCGAGTCCGGTGGAACGCCAGCGGCAGGCCGACTTGAGTTCCGCGACGGCCGCAGCGTCGGCAGTGGAGCAGGTGCGTCGTCGCGAGGAGGCGGCAATTCAGGCGGCGGATGTGTCGCAGCTCGACCGTCAAGCGGTACGCGAGGCCCGCATCGCGCCTCGACCTGCCGTGGCGCCGCAGCAGCGAGTGGCGAGCCAGCCCATCGAACGCCGCGCTACCCCCTCGACACCCAGCCAGCAACGTCGCTCAGATCCTGCGACCATCCCTGCGCAGACCACGGACGGCGAATTCCGCGGCGGTCAGCAGCTCGATCGCGGAAGTCAGCCCACTACCCCTGACACGCCCCGCGAACCCTGGTCTGGAGGAGGACAGTGAGGGAAGTTTCCCAACCGATTCGATCTTTCGCGCATCGCCACTCGGTGAGAGATCGAAGCTTGCGGGCGGCGGTCACGACGCACCCGCGCGACTCGACGAAGCCCTGACAGGGGCCCAAGACATCGAGGGTACGCTGCCGGGAGAGGTCGATTCTCGCGTTTCCTCACAACCCTCCGACGCCCTCGGCAGCGCAAGTCAATCTCCGGGGATCGGTCCGGAGACCGGTGCGATCGGTCGAACCGCGAGCCGCCTACCGATGCCGTCGAGATCACCCGCGGCCACGGTGGCTTTTCTGAGTCGGTGAGGGCTGATGTTGGCTGGTCGGCACCGAGACCGACACGGCAAGAGGGCTTGGCCAACAACGCGCCGCAGCGACAGCTAGCGGCTCCCGATATTTGTGCCGCCGCATGGGAGGGGCCGCGCGGGACATCGCAGCCGCGTTTGCCCGCCGTGCGGCTCGACGTAACGATCCGTCGCGACGTGGCAGCGGCGAAAATTCGACTCAAGTGGAAACGGCCATCGAACGCGGCCTGGTCTATCTGGCCGCGATTCAGAAGGCGGATGGCTACTGGTCACTCCAACAGACGAGTATCGCGGGAGCTGCCGCCGATACAACGCAGGCGGTAATCCGCGCCGACTCGGCCGCAACGGGATCGGCGCTACTGGCCTTCCTGGGCGCCGGCTACGATCATGTCGACGGCCCAGTACAGCGCCGAGATTCGTGGTGGCCTCCAGTTTCTCACGCATGGACAAAAATCCAACGGCGACCTCTACCAGTCGCAAGCGGGCCCCGCCAATGGTGGCATCTGGTTGTACAGTCATGGGATTGCCGCCATTGCCCTGTGCGAAGCCTATGGCATGACCGGTGACGAGAACCTACGTGCTCCCGCGCAACAGGCCATCCGCTTTATCGTTCAATCTCAGGAGCCAACACGGGGCGGTTGGCGATACAGCCCCGGACAAATGTCGGACCTCTCCGTCAGCGGCTGGCAGCTGATGGCGTTGCGAAGTGGACAACTTGCCGGACTGGACGTTCCCGAAGCAACGATGGAAGCCACGAGACGCCTGCTCGATCGGTGAGCGCAGCCCGCAGGATGCGTCGCAGTACGTTTACAATCCTTGGGGAAACAACACCGAAAGCGGCCGCTACGGTCCCCAGCCCAGCACAGTCATGACGTCCGTAGGCCTGCTGATGCGGCTCTATTCAGGTTGGAGTCGGGATGACGCATCGATCCGTTCCGGTGCTGATTATCTGTTGGCGCAGGTTGCCCGAGGTCGCACAACCGCCATCCTTTGCGGCTCAAGGAAATCCGCTGCGTGACACGTATTACTGGTACAATGCGACTCAGGTCATGTTCCATATGCAAGGGGAACACTGGGAAAAATGGCAGGGGCGTCTCTATCCCCTGTTGGCAACGACGCAAATCGACGAAGGGGATTTTGCCGGGAGCTGGTCGCCAAGCGATCCGGTACCGACCGCTGGGCCCCGTCGGCGGGCCGATTGTATTTGACCGCCTTAAACTTGCTTTCCCTGGAAGTCTATCACCGACACCTGCCACTCTTTGATGCGGCGTATCAGAGCCGCTAAAAGGGCTGCGAAGTGGCATTCAAGGCAGTTCCCATGTGTCGCTGATCGGCGACCAGGCCTCAGGCGATCGTCGGGCGACGCCGGAGCCAATGCCTCCAAGCCCCCAATGCCGATAGCAGGATCGCGGAGCTATCCACAGCATTGCCCAAAAACACTTCCTAACGCTGCACCTCGTCTCTCACATCACGTGCGAGCCGAGCGCGACCGGAGCCTTCCCTCCCAGTCAGCGGGCCATACCCAGCGGCCGCGAGCAGCTGACCACTATAAGCGTCAACCTGCGGGTACTGGCTGCGATCGTAGCCTTGAAAGACATACTCGGCGATGCGTTGACTGAGCGTCTCCGCCAGCAGTTCCTGGGAAGAACACGCGTCGATCTGCGCTGCCGTGACCAGGATTGAGCCATCCGGCAAAACATACGTTGCCTTTCGCTCCGCATCATTGAGCACATAGAAACGAAAGGTGTCCGGCGGCAGATGAGCCACGCGACTTGCCAGCTCGCGACCGATCATCCGCACGAGTTCGGCGCGATCATCGTCCAGCACACCACCGTGACTTACCACCAATTGAATGGTGGATTGCGGCACACCGGCAGCCGCATCCCCGCTGAATCGATAAGGCGATGCGGCGGGACCGTGCCAACCGGTGTGATTGGAAACGTACGAGAATAACGCCAGCAGAGCCATCATCAAGAAACACAGCACGCGGCCACGACCGAATATGGCAATCGGTGCCATCACGGAACGGCCATCTGCATGCGTCGCGGCGAAGAACACGGCATCGTCGGAACTGGTCATACACACCTCGGCTAGGACCCCATCAGGAATACGCCGCAGTCGACCGTCGAGCCGATACGGCGGGCGAATGGTAGCAGGCCCAACAAGGAAAGACACGAGCAGTTTCCGGCGACTGATGGTTTCCGGTCGCCACGGATGCCGTGGGTCCGCAGTCCGGTCACGCATCACAGCGGTCATGGGGCCGTCGGTGAGCCGGGAGATTCTCGGGGCCTTGGACAGTCTGGCAGCGCGTGGAACCCGCCATCCGCTACCCAGCCGCTGCCGCTGGGGTAAAATCGAGGAACGGCCAGTGCGACCGCCCATCGACCGGCTCGCCGCGGCGAAGAATCGTGCCTTGACGATCGACAGCGTGTCTGCGGCACGCTAGCTGGATGGGTGCTCGGGACGCCCAGCCCGTATGGCGTCGCCCGCAGCGCCGCGGCCGTCGCGGCGCTGCGTCGAGACGACTCGCGACATCCAGCCGCGAAACAAAATCATTTCGCAAGAAATCTCACGCTCAGGAAACAACCGTGCAATGACTACGAAACAAATCGAAGACCAGATCGCGACACACGCCCACCTCTTCAGCAGCTTGCGAAGTGAGGTGGGCAAGGTTCTGGTCGGGCAGGAGCGCATGTTGGAGCGACTGCTCGTGGGGCTGCTCACGGGAGGTCACGTCCTGCTGGAAGGCCTGCCGGGCCTCGCCAAGACGCTCACGGTCCACAGCCTGGCCACGGCGATCGACACGGGTTTTTCCCGCATTCAGTTCACGCCAGACATGCTGCCGGCGGACGTTATCGGCACGCAGGTCTTCAACCCCAAGGACCTCACGTATCGTGTCAAGAAGGGTCCCATTTTCTCCAACCTGATCCTCGCGGACGAGATCAACCGGGCTCCTGCCAAGGTACAGGCGGCTCTGCTCGAAGCCATGCAGGAACGACAGGCGACGATCGGCGGCGAGACCTTTCGGCTGGAAGAGCCGTTCCTGGTCCTGGCTACGCAGAATCCCATTGAACAAGAGGGCACTTATCCGCTTCCCGAGGCACAAGTCGATCGTTTCATGTTGAAGATCGATATCGACTACCCCAATCGAGAAGAAGAACAGAAGATCGTCGATCGGATGGCGAGCGGCCGAGCCGTTTCGCAAGTGCAGAAAGTTGCGTCACCCGAAGCCATTCTTGAAGCCCGCAGCGGTCGTGGACAAAATCTGGGTCGACGACAAGGTTCGCGACTACCTGGTGGATGTGGTCCGCACGACTCGTGATCCCTCCACTTTGGGAGTAGGTCAAGTTAGACGGCATGATCGAAACCGGCGCCAGCCCCCGTGCTTCGATCTACCTGATGAAAGCGGCCAAGGCGAACGCCTTTCTGCAAGGCCGCACGTATGCGACTCCGCATGACGTCAAGTCGATGGCGCTCGACATTCTTCGGCATCGAGTCATCCTTACGTATGAAGCCGAAGCTGAGGGCAAAACATCGGATCAGGTCGTACAGACGATCCTCGATAACGTACCGGTACCTTAGGCGATGCTGGGGCGGAAACACGACATTCGCCCGTTCGCGTCGAGCCACATACGTCGAGACGTTACGCCAAGATACGCAGACTCTTTGCCCCAGTGGATTCATCATGCTTGCTCGGGAAGTGATCAAACGCGTACGCGAAATTCAAATTCGCACGGGGCGACAGGTCGCTGATGTGCTTGCCGGACAGTACGTTTCGGTATTCAAGGGACGGGGGATCGAGTTTGACGAAGTCCGCCCCTACACTCCGGGCGACGACGTTCGGACGATCGACTGGAATGTCACGGCCCGCATGGGCGAGCCGTTTGTCAAACGCTACGTCGAAGAGCGGCAACTGACCTTGATGTTGATGGCCGACGTTTCGGCTTCGCAGGAGTTCGGATCGCAGCGGCGCAGCAAGCGCGAAGCGACGGCCGAACTGTGTGCCTTGCTGGCTTTCTCCGCCACTCGCAACGATGACAAGGTCGGCTTGACTCTGTTTCATGGAGGCATTGAGCAGTTCATTCCACCCCGCAAAGGCCAAAAGCACTCGCTCCGTGTCGTTCGCGAAGTGCTGACGCACGGATTGGACGAGCACGCACCGGGTGAGTTGAACTCATGGCGTAAACGTCGACGTTCCGGCTGGTTATCGCTGGGTTCGCGGGGTCGCTCGTGGCTGACAGAGCAACACACCACCAACATCGCCGGGGCCATGGAGTTTCTCATGTCGGTCCGCTCTCGCAAGGCTGTCTGCTTTGTCGTCAGCGATTTTTTCGACCACGATTACTTGCAAGCGCTGCGGATGGCCAACCGGAAACATGATGTGATTGCTGTCCTCGTCACGGATCCACGCGAACTTTCTCTGCCCAACGTCGGCTTGGTCACTCTGCTTGATCCGGAAACAGGGCAACTCCAGGAAGTGGATACATCGTCGACCACCACACGCCGCTCATTTTCACGGCAGGCCAATGAGCGTGTCGAGAATCTCCGCCGTTCATTTGCCGCCGCCAGCATCGATTTCATCCACGTCGACGCCGGGGGCTCGGTGGTCGACCCGCTGGCCCGCTTCTTCCGCATGCGCGAACGGAGGCTGCGGTGAACGCCCTGCACTTGCTGTTATTTCTGGCCGCCATGTTGGGTGCGGTCATCGAACGCGTTGAACAGCGAGGACCGGTGACGGCCACCGTGCGGCTGGAACCGGATCAACCCCTCATCGGAGATCCGGTCCAACTCACCATCGAGGTGATTGCGGAGGAGAATGTCGAAGTCCTGATGCCGGAATTTGGCGAAGCGCTGGATCGTTATACGATTCTCGATTTTGTGCCACGCGCTGACGATTACCGATGATGGACAAATAAGGTCCATTCAGACCTATCGCTTGCAACCAGCCGCATCGGGCAGCCAAGCCATCCCGCCCATCCTGATCGAATTTATCGACCGTCGCCCGGGACAAAAGCCCGCGCCGGACGGTGAGGACGCGTATGAACTGTTGACCCCGCGCGTCGATTTTGAAGTCCAATCGGTGCTGCCCGCCAGTGCCAGCGCCGAAATGCGGCCACCACTGGGCCAACTGCCACCCATCGGACCGTCCCCGTTGCGACGTGCAACGTGGGGGCTGCTCGTCCTCATCTTGTTGGGGCTGGTCGCCAGCCCCTTCTTGATCTTCGCTTGGCGCAAGCGACGTACCGTGTTGCGGCGCCGATCCGCTTATGAAATTGCCCGCGGCCGGCTCGATCGATTGATGTCAGCGCCCATTCCTCAGAGCTCAGCCATCGACGCATTTATCGTCGAACTTTCGGACATCATCCGACGTTACCTTGAAGATCGTTTTGATCTGCGAGCACCCGAATTGACCACCGAGGAATTTCTGGATGTGGTGAGTGAATCAAAAGAACTCTCCATGGACCATCGCCAACTGCTGCGCGACTTTCTCAACCAGGCCGATCTGGTGAAATTCGCCGGTATCAAACCGAGCGAGGAAGTAGTTCGATTAATGCTGGCCGCCGCCGATCGCTTTTTGGATGAAACGCGCGAGCCGCAGGACGCGGCCGGTACGGCACTGCCCGCTGGCACCTCGAGCGGCGAGGCTCCCAAGGCACACTCGGGCGGCCGGGGTCGGGAGCCGTCCGATGTTTAATTGGGAATTGCGAGACCCCTGGTTTCTCCTGCTTCTGGTGGCGGTGCCTTTGGTTTATTGGTGCCTACGGCGAGCCGTGGCGAGGGTCCAGTACTCGTCGCTGGCACTCGTCGAGCAATTACCCGGTTCCTGGCGCACGCGACTGGGCTGGCTGGCACCCACCCTGCTCTGCCTGGGACTCATCGCGCTGATCGTCGCGGTGGCTCGCCCACGTATTCCTGACGCACAAACGCGGGTTTCGCGGGAAGGGATTGCGATCATGATGGTCGTGGATCGTTCGAGTTCCATGAACGCGCGGGACCTGGTCCGCGATGACACCTCGCTGGATCGGCTATCGGTTGTCAAGGACGTGTTTGCAAAGTTCGTGCTCGGCGAGAAAGGGGAAACGTCCGGCGGCCGCCCTGACGACATGATCGGGTTGGTCACGTTTGCCGGATTTGCGGATAGCATCTGTCCCCTCACGTCGGATCATGGCAACCTGACTGCCTTGGTCCGCCAACTCGAGATTGTCGACGATCGGCGTGAAGACGGAACGGCGATCGGAGATGGACTGGGCCTGGCCGTCGAGCGCTTGCGGCAGAGTCCGGCAAAATCCAAAGTAGCCATCCTGCTTACCGATGGCGTCAATAATGCCGGCGTCATCGACCCGAAAAAGGCCGCGGCGCTCGCGGCTGCCAATGGCATCAAGGTGTATTGTATCGGCGCCGGCACCAACGGTATCGCTCCTGTTCCGGTTCGGGATCCGCTTACCAATCGCGTCGTCTTGCGTGGCATGAATGTCGAAATTGACGAACAGACGCTGGAGGACATCGCCGCCGAAACCGGTGGCCAGTATTTTCGGGCAACCGATGCCGAAGCGCTGACCAATATTTACGGCCAGATCGGACAACTTGAGAAGACCGAGGTGGAAGAAGTGCGTTACCTGAACTACACGGAGTACTTCACACGCTTCGTCGTTTCGGGACTGGCTCTGTTGGCCGCTGCGGTCCTGCTGGCCGCCACCGTTTTTCGTCGAGCACCGTAGCTGAATCGCGGAGATTCACTTGTACCGCCCGCGCTTCAGGTTACGATGGCGAAATGGCGTGCCGGCTGCCGATCACCCGGCGATATCGAACTCGACTCGACCAATGGCCTCGATCGATGACGGATGGCGATGGATACTTTCAGCAAAATCGTCGCGTGGCTGACCGATCACGAGATCGAATTTCGGCACGTAGTTCACGAGCCGACGCCTACCTCGGCCGACTCGGCTCAAGCCCGCGGCGAGGAATTGCGGGTCGGGGGTAAGGCCATTTTGCTAAAGGTCGACAACGACTTTCATGTGTTTGTGCTACCGGCCGACCGTAAGCTGGACTCGTCAAGCGTGAAGCGTTTTTTTAAGGCAAAGAAGCTGCGTTTCGCGTCGGCGGACGAGTTGCACCAGCAGACAAGCCTGGTGCCGGGGACCGTACCACCCTTCGGTCGGCCGATTCTTCCCTGCGAACTGTACGTCGACGAAGCCTTGACGACAAATGATCGCATCGCTTTTAACGCCGGCTCATTGACCGATTCGCTGATCCTGCGCATGCAAGATTATTTACGGCTTGCGCAACCTAAGATCTTCTGCTTTTCCATTCCGCCCACCTGATGGCCGCAGCGGCAGGGGTTGCTCGCCTTCAATGCGCACCACTGGAAATAATGCACCTTCCTTCGATGCCTCATCGAAGAAATTCCACGTCACGAGACCATCCTGAGACATCGGCTCGAGCAGCAACATGGCAAGCCGGCCCAGGTCTTGCCGAGTCCGCACGATGGCGGTGCCGGCGACGAGCCTCTGCTGGCATGGTTCGCGCGTTGTCGTGATGTCCAGCAGTCGATGACCTTGGAACTCGTCGTGGTCACGATGAACTGTGTCGATGCGCGCCGCGACCACCGGGATATCGACCTCTTCCGCCAATTCCTGGACCAATATCCCGTGTGCGGTGAGATTCGCGATCACCTTCCGGCACTCGGCGGGAACCGCATAGGCGAACGGCCGCGTGACGGCGAGGGTGGGAATCTCCTCCCCCACATAATCGACGGAATAATTCTGCTCGATGGCAGGGAGCGTGCCCGGTTTGGCATCGGTTGGAAGGCTTTCATCGTCAAAACCGAGGGCCGTGAACCGCTCAGTGAGCCGTGCAGGTTCGGATCGCACCGCCACATCAGGAACCCCCGTCGCCGATCGATGCCATGCATCTCGTTGGGCCCCCAGCATTGCCTTGATGGCCCCTTGACGCTCGGCGGCCAGCCGCAGGCATCCGAGTACGAATTGCCGCGTGGCGAGGACTCGCTCGCGGTACCCGATATAGGCGTACGCCTCCGAAAGGATGGACATACGACCTCGTACGGCTACATACTGAGTTCCGTATCGGGGCCAAGCCGGATAGGTTTCCCATTGTCGATGATCTTCGCTGAAGTTGCCATAATAAAAGGATGTGAAGCCCGCTTCGGAGAGCATTTGCCGCCCGACGCTCGGCAAGAATTCATCACGTGTGTACTCGACCAATTCCCTCGGAGCCGCCGCGTTACGAGGACCGTCGTATGTCAAGTCAAAACGATGATACGAGCCGTTCGTCGTGTGGGTATCAATGACGATGGCCGGGTCCCAGTTCGTCAACGCCCGCGTGAACGCCAACGCCTCGGGCGATTCGAGTTTGATATGATCGCGATTGAGATCAAGCCCTTGACCGTTGACCCTCAGGCCGACTCCTCCCGCGGGACCATGCTGCGCGGGACGATTTTGTGGGGAAAAAGGCTGATTTCCGTCCGCATTGTAGATGGGGACCAGCAGCAAAACGGTGCCTTCGAGCCATGCCGCGTGCTGACCCGCGGCGATCTCGCCGGCCAACATCAGGATGGCTTCCTTACCGCACACCTCGCCGGCATGGATGTTGCCGAGGACAAGGATCGGCAGCCGATCCCCCACATCCCCGGGGTGTGAAGGCGGTGTGGGTGAAATCACCAGAAGCGGTATTTCACGTCCTTCGGAGGAGTAACCGAGGCGATCAAGTCGAATGTCCGGCGATCGGTCCGCCAGTTGCCGACACAACTCTCGCACCTCGGCGTAGGTTGCCGTGGCCTGATAATCGCTCTTCTCGGCCACGCACCGCAACCGCTCCACCGGCGGTGGAGTCGACTGCCCGAACACCCCTGTCAAGAGAAATAAATCAATGCTTGCGCATGCGATCCACTGGTTCATCGAACTGCCTCTGAGCGCCTGGTTTGCTTATTGACCGCGGAGCGGTCAGCGACAGGGCGGATCGCTCCGCAATCCCCTCGCCTAACTTACCCGACACAACGGCAACTCGCATCACCGCATCCACCACCGTCGACAACTCGAATCAAAACGGAGTAGACTCTGGTCATGCCACCAAACCATACCCTCCCGTCACGGACCGTTCGCTTTGCGCTGTGCCTTTCCAGGCTCCTGCCAGGGCTTGGGCTCTATCTGCTCTTCACGCTTGGCCTCTGCGATCGCGGACTTGCTCAACCCCCAGACGAGAGCGATGCCGCGTTTTTTCGCAAGCTCGCGGAGCAAATCGAACCGTCGCTTGTCGGCGAGGTGGCACGCTTACCCCAATATGTGCGGTTTTATCGTCACGAACTGGGCAACGACCCACGATTGTTCGCCTTTCAGGTGACCGCCGCTCCTCAGGGGGAAGGCATTCGATTGACGGGCTACGTCGAGTTTGAGGAACACCAGCGGGGCATCGTCGGTCTGCTGCGGGCGTTGGGATTTTCACCCATCGACAACCAGCTCACGCTGCTCCCGGATGCCGACCTGCCCCAGCCGATTGGGGTCATCAAATCGGCCCACGCGTTCAGTTATGATCGGGCCGCCGGCGCTCGGAATGTGGTCACGGAATGCCTCGTCTATGAGCCTCTGTTCCTGCTCCGCCGCGAGGCCGATTACTACCTGGCCCATGCGGGTGAAGGCTACCTGGGTTACGTACCGGTTGCGGACGTCGAGCCGATCCGGCGGGAAAGGCTGGCGGAACTCGCGTCGGCGAAGTGGATCACGCTAACATCCGACGTCCGCGGCACGCCTCTCGGAACGTTGCCCCTTGGCGCCAGGCTACCCCTGATTGGATGGAGGGACGATTCCTGCAGTGTGCAACTGCCGAACGGGGAACGCTGCGAAATTCCCCGTGATCGGTGCGGCCCGTTCCAGGATCAGCATCTGGCGGTCGAGCGAGTTCTGCGGAGCGGACGGGCTTTTCTCGACACCCCCTACCGCTGGGGTGGAAAAACGACTCAGGGCATCGATTGCTCCGGGTTGGTGCAAGTCGCCTACGCCACTGTGGGTGTGCCTTTGCCACGAGATTCGAATCAGCAGATTTACGTCGGCCGGCTGACAGGAACGCGCTGGTGTCGCGAGGCAATGCTACCGGGTGACACCATGTACTTTCTCGGGCCGCGGGGACGGATTCGCCACACGGCCGTCTACCTGGGTGACGATCGTTACCTGCAGGCCGCCATGCCGGTCGTCTGTATCAGCAGTCTCAATCCCGAGCACGAAGACTACGATCCGCGGCGGGAGGCCGCGTTTGCCTTCGCCAAACGACCCTGGGATAAGGGCTTGGTGCTGAGTCGGAACGGCGACGCGGATCGGGAATCCGACTAGCCGGAGTGGGGACGAGAACACGGGCCTCTTTTCTGCTCGTGAAGACGGCGAAGCGTGGTCGTGGGAGGGCCCACCCACGAGGGCTTGCGAAGCGAGCTCCGACAATACGCGGGTTTTCGCAATCTTGACTCTCTCGAATTGACCTGCCGGGATTTTTTCGTTTCTCTCCTCACGCGGCCCCGCGAAACGTGTTTCTCCTATTACCGGATGCCAGCGTATTTGGCGGCCGCATTCCATTTTGTACACCAAATTCAGCACTCACCCAGGAAGTCAATAACATCACGATCGACGCGATCGCGATGCCGCATGAGCTGTTCATTTCCAACAATACGTTCTTGGACGTACATGGCAACATCGTCAACAACGGGATCATCTCTCTCAATTCGACGGCTGCCAATACCCAGCACAGAGCGGACGGCTTTAGCCCCGTACTGAGTGGGACGGGTCGCGTCACGCTAGGCGCTGGAGGTCCGAATCGTTTGAGTGCGACGGGCGACAACACCTGGACGAATTCCGCCGGACACACCATCGAGGGGGTAGGGAACATTGGAAATAACACGGCCCAAATCGTGAATGAGGGCATGATCGACGCCAACAACGGGGCCGGTAGCCTGAGACTCGATCCACGCAACGTCGGCGTGGGTCTGACAACACTTGTCAACAACGGCGTCGCCCGGGCGTCGAATGGTGGCACGCTGGAGATAAGCGGAGGTGGCGGTGGCGAATTTGGTGGCAGCGGCACCTTTTCCGCGCTGGCGGGTTCCGAAGTCGTCATCACGGTCGGGGCCGTGGTTTCCGACGTGACCTTCAGTACGGCTGGCACGGGACTCGTCCGCGTGGCCGACGGCCAGAACGTGGCCTTCGCGAATATCAACAACACTGGAATTTTCGAAGTCGGCAACAACACCGACGCCCGCATGTCCGGTACGATCACCAATTCTGGCGAGATCCGCCTGGCAACCACGGGAAACCAGAGTGACTTTGAGTTGGGCACTGACGTCTCGCTCACAGGAGGCGGCACGCTGACGCTTCCCGGACCCGCCGCTCAGATCAATGCCATCGGTAATCTGGCGCTGACCAACGTGGACAACACGATTCGCGGGGTGGGAAGTGTCGGTGGTAATTCGGCCCAGATCGTTAATCGTGGCCTGATCGACGCCGACGGCAGCGGAAATATCCTCTCGTTAGACCCCCGCAATAACGGAGTGGGTGTGGCAACCTTCACGAACGAGATGACTGGCGTGATGCGGGCCCGTAACGGCGGGATCCTCCGCGCATCCGGCTTCGGTGGTGGCGAGTTCCTCAACCACAACGGTGGGCGAGTGGTCGTCGAGTCGACGTTGGAAGTCGTAAGCAATGGAATCTTCCGTAACGAAACGGGTGGCCGCGTCGAAGGGGACGGAGTCATCGCGGTGATCAGCGGAACCTTCAATCACATCAGCGGTACCGTCGCCCCGGGACTCTCGACCGGCATCCTCGACGTGACGGGTAATTATTCCCAGCGGGCAGATGGCACGCTGGAGATCGAGGTCGCTGGCCCAACACCGGGGACGCAGTACGACCGCCTGGCGGTGAGCGGTATGGCCAACCTAGATGGCACCGTCGACGGAATTACCCTTGCCGGACAGGCCGACCCTGCGGTTCGTGGCGGCGTCCAGGAAACCATCTTTTTGACGGCGGGCAGCAGCAACGGTTTCTTCGCGACACTGTTGTACGACGGAACCACGGTTACGCCTTTGGAGGGTGTCAGCTCCAACGGCTCCTTCGTCGGTTATGTGGGGACAAGCGACGCGGGCATCGACGGCATGTTCCGCGGACTTCGTTATGACAACACGTCAGCCACGCTGATCGGTTACTTGGCACTTGCTGGCGATGCCAACGGCGATGGAACCGTCGATGTCTCGGACTTCAACGTCTGGAACAACAACAAGTTCACGAACGGCACGACCTGGATCACAGGTGACTTTAACGGTGATGGGATTACTGACGTATCCGACTTCAACATTTGGAACGTCAACAAGTTCACCTCGGTCAGCCTGCGAACCGTCCCCGAACCCAGCGCTCTAAGCCTGGTGTGGCTGATCGGGGCAGCGATGGCCACGTTGTCGTGGCGGCGAAGGCGCGGTGGCAGAAGCTAACCGAAGTGGGGTGGCAAGCGGTCTGTGGTCATGGTTGTGGATCGCGATCCGTGCGCCTTCACCGTGCGCCTTCGTCAACCGCCGCGGAAGAACACATCCAATGCCAATGACGGCGGAGCGGTCAGCGCCTCTGTTGTGAAACCCCCCGCCTCGCTCGCTCACGTCCCACGACGGGGACGATTGGCAAAGCGTTGCTGCGTCGCGAAATAATTGCGGACCACTGCGTCGAGCGTGCGGGGAGTCGCCACGCGGGGTAACGCATGCAGGTCGCATAAGTTTCCGACTTGCCACAGCAAGTCACGCGGATGGCAAAATCGGAAGGGCCGATTGACCGACGTGAAGTGCGTCTGAATCAGATAATCCACACACCCTTCCTCCAACTCGATCTTTAATGATGCGGCTGTCTTCACGAAAAGTTCGCGGAAGCAGGATTCAGTCGGGTCCACCAACTCGACTTTATAGGGTATCCGCCGCAGAAACGCCTCGTCGACAAGTTCTGTTGGTTCAAGATTGGTTGCCAGCACCAGCGTCTGGTTAAAGGGAACGCGAATCTGCCGACCGCTGGGTAGCGTCAGATAGTCGACATTTCGCTCGAGCGGCACAATCCAGCGATTGAGAATCTCGGTGGGGCTGACACGCTGCCGACCGAAATCATCAATCAATAGCGTTCCGCAATTGCTCTTCATCTGGACGGGCGCTTCAAGAACTTTGCTTCCGACCTGCTCCCGAATCTCCAAGTGCTCAAGCGTCAGCTCACCGCCGACCACCACCGTGGGGCGCCGGATAAGTACCCAACGTCGGTCGTACTCTTCCGCGTAGTCACTGAATTCCGAGGCGTCCACGTCCTTGATTTCATGTACGCTGGGATCGAACAGTCGCAGGATCTCGCCGCCAACGGTGATGGAACGTGGAATCCAGATGTGGTCGGGATAACAGGCCGTCAGTTGCACGGCCACACTCGTCTTGCCGTTACCGGGAGCCCCGTACAAGAACAAGCCGCGTCCCGCGTTCACGGCCTGCGCGAATTGGCTCTGCACATCCACCGTCAAATAAATTCCGGCGAGGGCGTGGCGAAAATCTTCCAGCCTGATCGTCTTGGCCGCATGCGACTGGAGGTCGACCGATTGGATGTATTGGTCCAGAGTGACCGGCGCCGACCCGCAATAGCTGTTCTTCGCCAAATGTTGTTTGACGCGTTGAATTCCCCCGTCGGTCAACTGAAAGATAAAGTCAACCAGATCGGATGTACCGCGATGGACAACCAGTAATTCGGCCCGCAACCGATCAAGGATGCCGCGGACAATATCCCCGGGCAAGCGCACATGCTCGGCCAGTTGGCGGCTGGATGCGGCCCCCATCGTATAGAGCGACTTCAGCACCAACGCTTCGACCTCAAAGTCTTGCAGTCCCGAGGCCCGCAGGTCGGCCGGCGCAAGAGGCAAGAACGGAGCATCACTGGGCATAACCGGGACCACCGGCAGCTCTGCGGAAATCGTGGGGGCGGTCGTAGCTTCTAGAGACACGTGGCACCTCAATCACAGTCTTTGGGCTTGAATGTCGCGCGACATCGGCGACCTGCCAAAGCCTAGGATACGAAGCAACCGGGTGTGGCATTTTCGCGGTTGCGATGCGGCTGGGGCTCATTTTCGTCGCTGCTGCGCCGGCGTGTTGCCGTTGCAACGATTAGAAGCCTTACGACCCGCAAGGCGTCACTGAATTCACCGGATTCCCTTATCCGTTGCGAATTCGCTGGAACGCCGCGACATCGTTCATGCCAATCGCGTCAGCTTCGTGATCCGCCCCGTGGCCACCCACTCGGCCACCAAAATATTGCCCTCTCGGTCAAAGCAGGCGTCGTGCGGATGAATAAATTTGCCTGCTGGCCAGCGCGCGGGCTGGGTCCGCATCCGCATCTGGTCGGCCAGGACATCAGCTCGCCAAGCTTCGTCATCCCCCAATTGCGCCACGATCTGGTCGTCACGATCGAGCAGAGTGACGCGGGCCTGCAAGTCCGGGATCAGCAGCAGGCCTTCGTGAATGTCCGCGTTGGCCGGTAGCAAAAACCTGTTCATAGTGCGGACATGTTCGCCGGACAATGTCAACCATTGCACACGACCATTCATGCGGTCGGTCACGACCAACTGCGCCGGATGTTTGCGATGGTCAACACACAATCCATGTGGCAATTGAAATTCGCCGTCGGCAGTGCCGTCCTTGCCCAACATTCCTTGCCACGTACCGTTCGATTGGTATCTATGGATGCGATACGATCCGTAGCCATCGGCAACGAACACGTCGCCATTTGGATCAAAGGCGAAATTGGTCGGGTGGAAACGATCGCGACCCCAGTCATTCTTAGGTTTCGTATCCTCTCCCTCCGCATACAATCCGGACTCGATCGGTGCCATGCGGCGCCAGACGACTTCGCCGTGGGGTGTGAGTTTCTCGATGAACTTAAGTCCCAGATAGGCCGAGGCATACAGAAACTCTTCCCCGTCCTCCACGTGTATCTCAAGTCCGTGCCCTCCTCCCTGGAATTGTTGGCCGAATGCCCGTAAAAACGTTCCATCCGGAGCGAAGACGAAGATGGCGGGATGATCCGTGAGACGCGGGTCTCCCTCATGGATTACATAAATATGACCTTGCTGGTCAACCGCCACATCATGCGTCGTCTGCCAATGGTATTCGGCGGGCAATTGAAGCCAATTGTGGGAGACTTCAAAACGATACGCGCCCGATCCAACGATCACCGGCGATGACACCTTATCCGCCGTGACAATGCCAGGCAGACAGGCAGTCGTCGTTGCAACGGCGGTTACGCGGACAAATTGCCGTCGATCAATTCGACCGATTGTTTTTCGAAGCAAGCGAGTGACCTTTCGTGCGTGCGGAAGCAAATTCAAGGCATTACGTTGAAGGGCCAACCATTTGGATTACCAGAATGCCACGGCCGGGAGTTCAACTTCCGTATTGCCCACAGCGTCCCCCTGGAGAAACCGTTTCATAACTTCCATGATGGTGGGCGACGACAGGAAGAGCGGATCACCGTG
Organism: uncultured Planctomycetaceae bacterium; assembly: GCA_963700865.1. Lineage (GTDB taxonomy): Bacteria > Planctomycetota > Planctomycetia > Pirellulales > Pirellulaceae > CAVOGJ01. Next base: position 29,258 of record CAVOZC010000014.1, read on the forward strand.
CCCGGCACCATGAATGAGCAAGTGCCGGCCAGTCGATAATGTCTGCAGGACTTCGAGCGCGTTGCTGGGCGGCGTACGGCCATCAGCGGTACCGCTGATGGCGAGCACCGCAATCTCTGATGCCACAGGGGAGCGGAAATCATCGCCCAAATCAAGTTCCCCAAGTCGAGGAATTGCCACGTTGAGCGGAAAATTGATCGCGTCCCCCAAAACGGTCGTGGACGACTGTTGCTGAATGCGTGCCATCCGCTGCCGGGTAGCCGCGGACCCGGCGTCCATCGCCAGCGGCATGGCTTCGAACGTCCCAGTGCGCAGCCTCGAATGGGCCATGCCGAGGAAGGCAAAATTGCCTTCGGACATGAGTTGCACCACGCGGGGAAGCATGGAGATCGATTCGGGTCCGCGTAACGATCCCGCGACGAACCGCTGCACATCGAACCCGGTGATCACCTTCTTACCTGCGGAGCCGTTCAGGACGGCAGGTGCTTTTTCCAACCCATGGATGACATTCTCCAGCTCTTCCAAGAAGGTCGAATATTTGGCTCGTGACACCGGGTTCGCATTCAGCCACGATTGGACGTTTTCCAGCTGCCGCTGCACATCTGCTGGCATTTTGAGCGTATGGTCGGGACCTTCCACCCCAGCCAATACGGCTCGTTCGACGCGATCAGGGTGACGCCGCAGGCAGCACAACGCCAAATGCGTCCCGTAGCTGCTGCCGACCAGTCGCAGTTTTTCGGCGCCGAGTACTCGACACAGTGCGGCAATGTCGTCCGCACTTTCTTCCGTGTTATACGCCTTCAGATCGACGCCCGCTTGACGCCAGACTGCGAGGCTGTCGGCCAGCGCTTGCAGAACGACCTGCTCGGAAAATTCCGCCGTTGCGGCCTGATCTGAGGGAATGGTCCAGGTAACGCCATCCGGGAGCCGATGACTCAAGCCGGTGCCGCGCTGGTCGAATAAGATGACGTCACCCAACTGGCGCAGCTCATTGAACATCGCAAAGCGTGTGCCTTGGGCCGTGCCCGACGCCGAGCCACCCGGGCCACCGGCCAGGTAGACAATCGGCTGACCGGGGGATTCACACGTTGCCGCAAAGCGAATGTACTTGAGCGTGATTCGCGGCGAGTCGTCGCGGTGTCGATTTTCGGGCACAGAAAACGAACCCAATTCGGCCTCGACCACGGCCCCCGAATTCGCCCGGAAAAGATAGGGTTCCGTCTCTTGTGGCGATATGGCAGCCCATTCCTCAGCCGGACAAAGGGTGAAACAGAGAATCACGGCAAAAAAAACAAGTATGCTCTTGGTGAGGAAGCGGTACCGCATGATGTGCTCTTTCCTTCCACATGGGTGGCAGGAAATTTCATCATTTCCTCTCCACCGAATGACCGCGGCGCGGTCAGCGACTGACGCCGATCGCTCCGCGATCTCCCCATCTCCCCACACCGATCATAAACGTTGCCGGCCGGTTTCCAAAATCCGCCCGGGCGACGATTGCAGACGGCTGTTTTTTGGCTATAACCGTGCTTGCCGACGGCAGTCTTGCGACCTTGTCTTTACCCACCCTTTTTCTTTGTTTAACCGTTAGCCAGAGAAGAATGCCGCTACGAACGTACCATGCGTCGCTACGCTCCGGCATTCTTCGGCGGCGTACGCGCGTACGCCGCCAGAAATCGCGGCAGCCACTTCCCACCGATCGCGGTTTTTGCCCGCGATTTCTTCTGGCTGACGGTTAAACGACGCTCGTGAAAGGTGGGTAATGACAAGGTCTTGCGACTGCGGGCCACAACTCCGCTGCTCGGTGGGTTGGGGCGAGGATTGCGTCCGCCGTTGCGCCGGAATGACCCGCGCCGTAGCCCTGAAGTTTTCTTGCGGCCAAGCACGTCCATCGGTAACTCGAGAGGAGTCCATCCATGGCCCAAACGCCCGATCAGGCGCTCGCGACCATGATCGCGAACATGAAGGAGAAGACCGGCAAGCAACTTGACGCCTGGCTGAAACTCGTAGCGTGCGAAAACCCGCATCGACGTGGGGCTCCAGCTGAAGGGAGTCACTCCGACCGATCGGCTCGAGCCGTCGGGCAGTTTTAACAGCATGGTGACTCATCGCGTCAAGGTCGAAAGTGTGAAGGAAGTTGACGCCGAATTGAAGAGATGGCTCAAGGCGGCCTACGACGCCGCTTGAGGCAGAACTCAAGTTTGCTGGGCGGGAGGCACTGGCGTCTTCTGCCGCAGTGCTATGGAATGGTGGCGAGATCGCGTTCCACGACCCATTCCACCAGCCGCCAGTCCATCCAGCGACGGTCGGCCGCGCGGATGCGTTCCCCGCGACCATTGATCGCATGTCCGATAAAGCCCAGGTGCCCGCCGCCGGGTGCGGCAAAGAGCTGCACATTGCGGGGCAACTGGCAATCGCGATAGACAACGGGTGGGACAATCGGATCGTCATCCGCGGTGAGAATCGCCGTAGGTACCTTAATCGGCCGCAGATCCTTACCGGCACTCGCCTCGTCATAATATTCCGTCACGGAGCGGTAGCCGGCGAGCGGGGCGGTGACCGCAGTATCGAATTCGAGCAAGCTTCTGGGGCGGCGCCACCTGGATCTTTTCCGCCCCGCGAATGCGGCGCCGCCGCTGGCAGAAATTCCGCCAGAGGGCTCGCGCAAAGAACTCGTCGTACATCCGCCCCAGTCCGCTCGCCAGCAAACGACAGCACGAATCGAGATCGATCGGTGGTGAAACGGCCAGCAGACTGTCGACCCGATCATTGACTCTGCAGTCACCTCGTCCGAGCAGTTTGATGGCGAGATTCGCCCCCAGCGAGAAGCCGATCAGCGTGAGCGGAGAGGATGGGTCCTGCCGCGCGAGCCAGCCGACCGCCTGGGCCAGATCATCACTGCGGTCGGCGTGGAAAACTCCCTCGGCCAGATGCAGCCCGGCCCCACAGCCTCGCATATCCATCCGGAACACGCGAATACCGCGTGCCGTCAGTTTGGCCGCCAGCCGCGCCATGTAAGTGCTTGCGTGGCTACCATTCAAACCATGCACGAGAAGCGCCATTCGCTGCCCTGATCGCCAACCCGGCGGGCGGTCTTCGTGGATGACAAGACAATCGCCGTCGTCGAGGCAGATGCGGTGCTGGGTGGCAATATATGGCAGTTTGTCGGCCGGCAGGAAAAGTGGCAGTACGGTCTGGGCATGCGCGCCCCGCACCAAAGAGTGTTCACGAAAACCCGGCGGTGAGGAAAATAAGAAGGCCATGACTGATGCCGTATCCTGTTCCCCGCAAGGTCACCGTCTTCCTGGCAACCGGACCTCGCTTCCCTCGCGATCCCCATCTCCCAGCCGCGCTCGCATTCCCTCAGCCAGCGCGGAGAGCAGCGCGACCACATCGGGATGCTCAGCACTCACATCCGTCGTTTCACCGATATCTTCTTGCAAATCGAACAATTGGCAACCGATGCGTGCCTGCTCGTAGGGCACCGGGCGGCCCCCCTTCCCCCCGATTCGTCCGTTCAGGGTACGATAGGCGTGGGGAAAGTGCAATTTCCAGCGTCCGCTGCGAATCGCCTGTAGCTGCTTGCCGTCATAGAAATAGTAGGCTTCGTGCGGCGATTCCGCACCCGGGCGTCCCTCGATCAAACAGCGAATACTGCGACCGTCGATCGGCAGGGGGGGCAAAGGCGCCTCCAACAGATCGCAAACCGTGGGCAACAGATCAATCGTCGCCGCGATCTTGTCGCACTCAGCACCTGCCGGAATCGTCCCCGGCCACGACATGATACAAGGCGTGCGACAGCCCCCTTCGAAGGTGGTCCCCTTGGCCTCGCGGAGCGGTCGGGCGGAGCCCGCGTGCTCCCCATAGCTGATCCAAGGCCCATTGTCGGAGGTAAAGATAACGAGCGTTCGCCGCGTCAGATCGTGGTCCTTCAGCGCCTTGATCATTTGCCCGACAGACCAGTCAATCTCCATGATCACATCACCGTACAGTCCTCGACGACTCTTGCCACGACATTTTTCCGATACAAAGAGCGGTACATGGGGCATGGAATGGGCCAAGTAAACAAAGAATGGACGCGCCGCATTCTCATCAATGAACTTGACGGCTCGTTCCGTATACCATGTTGTTAATTGTGCTTGATCCTCAGCCGTCACCTCCGGGTCAATGATCTGCTCATTTTCCCACAGAGGGAGTGGCGGGTAGCCTTGCTTTCGCTTGCTGGCGGCAGGCGGCAAGTCGACGTAATCAGGATGCAGGGGCCACATATCGTTTGAGTAAGGCAGTCCAAAATACTGGTCAAAGCCGTGCCGAGTGGGCAGGAATGGCGGCTGATCCCCCAGGTGCCATTTGCCAAACATCGCAGTGGCATAACCTTGCGACTTGCATATCTCGGCAATCGTCGTTTCGTCCGCATGGATACCGATCTGACTGCGAGGCCCCAACGCCCCCAAGATACCCACGCGATTGGGGTAGCACCCGGTCAGCAGTGCGATTCGGGAAGCCGAACACACCGCTTGAGCAACGTACCAGTTGGTGAACCGCAGCCCCTGATTGGCCAACTCATCGAGGTGAGGTGTGTCAAAGCCATCGGCTCCGAAGCATCCGACATCCGCATAGCCCTGATCATCGGTGAAGATCAGCACGATATTCGGATGTTCCGGTGGCGGGCCGGCAGCGACGGGCGCCTGGCCGGCTCCCCACACGGCAACGATCAAGGCGAAGAAGGACGTGCCCAGCCCAAATTCCATGTCCATCGAATGCATGATTCGCCGGGCCATTAGATGATCAATCGCACGCCGCCCAATTCAGCCAGGCCGAAACTCAGTTTTCCGCCTGGCGAACCGATGAACATCAGATTGGTGGGCACATTCCACTCGTCTGACAGGCGTTGAATCAGCTCGGGCCCGAATTGGCCTTCTATGGCGACAAACTCCACGTCGATTTCCGGATAGGCTTCATCAAGAAAGCCAAGGTCCTGGGCGAGTTTCTCGGGGACATCCGCCGTGTCATTCACCACGGTGACAACTTTAATGCGATTGGTGTCTTCATTCTCCGCCACGTACAGCATGGCATTGTTCAAATTGGCGATATTATCGCCGCGGGTAAAGAACACGACTTGCTGCGAATTGATTTCTTCGATCTTCGTGCGGACAAATTTCGCCGTGGCGTTCAGCGGACCGATCAGCGCGGACGCGGCCGCGCGGACCATCGACAGGCAGAGTTTCAGCAGCGGAATACGGTAAAGCATGACCGCAATCGCCGCCATCGTCGGAATGAAATAGTAGAGAAACACCTTCAGATGTTCGGGCTGACGGACGGCGTTGCCGACCAGCCCCGTCAATACCGCGGCGATGGCCACCACCACGGAGAACCACGAGGCCTGAATCGGCCGGGGCAACTTGGCTCGCTTTACCTTCAGCAGAATATTGCCGATGCCAAACAGGGCCATCACCGTCAGAAACGAGATCGTATAGACACCCGCCAGGGCTCCGATCTCGCCCTCCGTGATCAGCAGCACCGACACCGACATGAGAAAAAACATAATCAAGATTCGATGCGTCGTGCCTCGTCGATTCGTCTTGAGTAGGAACTGAGGCAGGCAGCGGTCGAGTGTCATTCGATGGACCAGCCCATTAACACCAACGAAACTCGTCAGCACCGCACCGCTCAGTACCAGCACCGCATCCACTCGGACAAGCCACGAAAGGGGCTTGCCACACCAGGCTCCGCCGGCGACCTCGGCCATTTTTGACAGCAGCATGGTTTCATACTGCGGGTCTTGCTGGATCGTGGTGACGGGAATCAGGGCTAAAGCCAGAAACGCCATCGTGGGGTTGAAGAACGACACCGCCATCCACATGTTTCGCAGCGTCTTGGGAAATACACCGGGCTGCTGCTCTTCCACGAAATTCGCCGAACTCTCAAAGCCGGAGATGCCAAGCAGCGCCACCGCGAAGCCAAAGAAGATTGCGGCGGGCAAGGTGATCGGTTTCAGCTGAGCCAAGGGTGCCTCATGATCTGGGTGCTTCGTGGCGGTCTCGCCGCCGACCATATCCGCATTCACAGCTTCTTCCAGCGGCGCCTCTTCGGTAATCACCCGCGTTTGCAGCGGGGCTGACCAGTTGGCACTCAGGGTTTGCATGCCTCCCTTGGAGAAAAAGACAAACATCAGGCCAAATAACAGCAGCAGGGAAAGTGTGGCGAGATGCGTTACAAAGATGCCAATCGCGACGCGCGACGATTCCGAGATGCCCAAGATCGTCAAACCGGTGAAAATAGCGAGCAGCACCATGGTGGCGATGATCACGGGCCAGCCGTGGGGAAAGCCCGCGTAGTGCATGGCTTCACCCGCGGAGATCACCGCCGTGGCCATATAGGACAAGATGGTCAGGCAAGCCGCCATCGATGCCCGCGACTTGCTCGTTGTATTCAGGAGTGCGTTGTAGGCTCCACCGTTCAGAGGCAGCGCCCGACAACTTCGCCATAGATGGCTCGAAACAGAAACAGGAGGGCTGCCACAATCAGCAGAGCCAGAGGCGCCAATTTGCCAGCCGCAATGATTGCCAGGGCCGAGACATACAGGCAGGAGCTGGTGATGTCGTTGCCGCAGATCGCCGTCGAGGCGAACTCGCCGAGTTGGTGGTGCCCATGCTCCGCGGCGGCGGGCACGGCAGGCCCGTGTCGTCGCTCGGAAGTCGTCGGCGGACTATTCGCTGCCATCAGTATTGCTGTCGGTCGAAGGCGGACGATCCTCGGAGGCATCGAGAACGGCGGCATCCTCGGAAATTTCCGCGGCCGGGCTATTCGCCTCCGCAGAGCCGCCTGCTTCCGGCGCTTGTGGCACCCCGGCCCGCGTCTCATCCAACACCGACACGTCAGGCAGTTGCAGTTCAGGATCGGCTGGCAAATCGGCGTACGGGGATGGCGGCCGTATACTCGAGCCCCCCAAGGGATTCGGCTGCGGAACGACCGGCTGTTGCTCCATAAACCAATTGTAGAAGGCCGTGGTGTCTGGATGATTCAGAAACGCAATGCGTTCCTTCGACGTCTGGGCCAAGGAGGAATCGGGCCATCGCGTCACTACCTTCTCGTAGGTCGCCACGGCATCGTCGAACTCGTTCAACGCCTCCTGCGCTTGTGCCAACCCCAGTAGCGACCGCTGCTTTAAGAGTTCCGTGGTCGCCATGTTGCCGGCCGATTCGTAATCTTCTCGCGCCCGCTTCAGCAACTCGATGGCCGCGGCCCGATCGAAGTACATATTGCGCGAACCGGTCGCCAAGGCAATATCCCCGGCCGACTGCATACCCCAGGCGGCGGCTTCCGTTTTTGGAAAGCGGCCGCCCAGTCCTCGCAGACTTTCCATGTCTTGTTCCGCAGCCGCCGTCATGTACGCTTGCCACCCTTCCTGCAATTGCCGCTGCTTGTTTCCTCGCATGCCGGTGAGGGCAATCCACAAGGCTGCGGCCAATAAGACGACCGCCGAGATTCCCTGAACATACGGCCGGATTTTGTCCGACATCAGAAACCGTACGAGTTCATTTTCGTTTTCGCTCTTCATCGCCGTCTCAGCGTTAAGGATGCAAGGGTGCGATCGACTGGTCCCGGGACAGGTCGCAACAAACCTGACTCGCCGAAACCCGAAAGTATACGATTCGTGGCGCAACAGCGTCAAGATCGCTGACGACTCGACCCTTCGCGCCGTGCCACGCAGGGAGTACGATCGACGGCCCGCCCAGGCGGTGTTGCTGCGGCACGCCGACTTCATGCCATTCTCCAGGGAATTCCCTCGCATGCGTCAGGACGACCTGCTGAGTCAGCTCAATCCACCGCAGCAAGATGCGGTGCGCACCCGCTCGGGGCCACTGCTCGTCCTGGCCGGCGCCGGCTCGGGAAAAACCCGCGTTGTCACCTACCGGATCGCGCGACTGATTAAAGGCGGCACTCGCGCCGACCGGATTCTGGCCGTCACGTTCACGAACAAGGCGGCCAATGAAATGCAACAGCGGGTTGCGGAACTGATCGGCAAGCGGCGTAAGGTGGCGCCCGAAATCTCCACCTTTCACGCACTTTGCGTCCGCATTCTGCGGCGTCACATCGAACACCTTGGCTATCCGCCGCGGTTCACGATTTACGCGGGCGGTCAGCAAGAAAGCCTGGCGCGAAAGGTGCTTCGCGAAGTCAGTGTTCCCACGGCGGCTCTGAAGCCATCCGAGTTGATCTTTCAAATCAGTCACTGGAAAAATCGCGGACTGCGGCCGGCGGAAGCCGCCGCGATCGCCGAAAACGACAAACAGCATCTCGCCGCCATGGCGTATCGCCGATATCAGCGTGAACTAAAAAACCTGGCCGCCGTCGATTTCGACGATCTACTCCTCTGTACCGAGGAACTTTTCACGAAGTTCGCCGACGTGCGACGCGCGGAAGCGGCACGATTCGACCATATCATGGTCGACGAGTATCAGGACACCAACGGCTGTCAGTATCGGATCGTGCGGGCGCTGGCCGCGGGCCACCGCAACCTGTGCGTCGTGGGAGACGACGATCAATCGATTTACGGCTGGCGGGGTGCGGAAGTGGCCCACATCCTCCGCTTCTCCCAGGACTGGCCCGAGGCCAAGGTCGTGCGACTGGAGGACAATTATCGCTCGACCGCCGCAATCCTCGAACTTTCAAACCGTTTGATTCAATTCAACCAGACCAGACACGACAAGCTGCTGCGAGCGGCCCGGCCTAATGGCGAAAGGCCTCGTATCCTGCAATTCAAGGATGAAGTCGAGGAAGCGCGGGAGATCGTCGCGGATATCCGCCGCCAGATCGCGGCCAAACGTTTCGAGCCCGGCCAATCGGCGATTTTGTTTCGCACGAACGAACAGCCCCGAGCGTTCGAGTCTGAACTGCGCCGCTGCCAACAGCCATACGTCGTTATCGGAGGTATGTCTTTCTTCGATCGACGTGAAGTCCGCGATGTCCTGGCCTACCTACGCGTCCTCGCCGATCCGCACGACGAACCGTCACTGCTGAGAATTCTCAACACGCCGCCCCGCGGTATCGGCTCGAAGTCGATCGAAGCGCTCATCGCAACGGCCGTCACTTCCCGTCGCCCGCTCTGGGATTGTCTGCGCCAGGTCGCGGATCGCTCGGCAACCGACAGCGGCCAGGCCGCGATGCGACGGTTCGTACACATGACCAATGACTATCGGGGCCGATTGAAGACTCAGTCGAAGGTGCAAGTTTTTCGCGATCTACTCGAGCACATCCACTACCGCGGAGAGATCGCGCGGCTCTACCAGACTCCCGAAGATCGTGACTCGCGGTGGGCAGCGATCGAAGAAGTTGCCAACGAGCTGGCCGCGTTTGAAAAAAGGAAGGGTAGAAAAATGTCCCTCAACGATTTTCTTAACGATTTGGCCGTCACGGGACTCGATAGCAAAAACGAAAAAGACTCCCAATTGAAACGGAATGCCGTCGTGCTAATGACGCTGCATGCCGCCAAAGGACTTGAATTTCCCAATGTCTATCTGGTAGGACTCGAAGAGGGGATATTACCGCACCATCGCAGCGTCAAGGCCGAAGACCTCACCGCAATCGAAGAGGAACGACGACTCTGCTACGTTGGGCTGACGCGTGCCGAGGATCGACTGAACCTCTCCCTGGCATTGACTCGACGCAAATGGGGAAAACCGCGGCCCACCGAACCCAGCCGTTTCTTGTTTGAAATGATTGGCCAAGCCGATAATCCCCACCGCAAACGCCGGGTTGACCTTGGCGGTCCACGCCCCGCGACCAGTGCTCATTCCGCGAAATCTGCTAATTCCGCAAGCACTCCTAAGCCGACCAGCGGAAATCGTTACAAACGTTGATTACGCCCGCCCGAGCCAGCACCTCTCATGCCTCTTGTCACCATCCGCGACCTGACCATCGGCTTTCGCGGACCACCGCTGCTGGAAGATGTCTCGTGCCTGATCGACGCCGGCGAACGCATCGGTCTGCTCGGTCGCAACGGCGCCGGCAAAACCACCTTCATGCGGATCCTGCAGCGACAATTGACGCCCGATCACGGAGAGGTGTCGTTTGCACCACAGACCATTGTGACGCTCCTGCCTCAGGACGTTCCACAAGAGCTGCAAGGATCAATACGGAGCGTTGTCGCGGCAGGGCTGGACCTGCCTGAGTTGCGAGAACAGCCTGAGTGGGAGCAAGACCAGTGGATCGCCCAAATACTCTCACGCATGGAGCTGGACGAGTCCGCCGACTTCGGGCCGCTCTCCTCGGGCATGAAGCGGCGAGTCCTCCTCGCTCGTTCCCTCGTCGCTCGACCACAATTGTTGCTGCTCGACGAACCAACGAATCATCTGGATATTGATGCCATTCGCTGGCTCGAGGATTTTCTGCTGAAATGGCCCAGCAGCTTGCTGTTTGTGACGCACGACCGCATGTTTCTCCGCAAACTGGCGACTCGAATCCTGGAAATCGATCGCGGTCAGCTGTTTGACTGGTCCTGCGACTACGATACCTTTTTGCGGCGCAAGGAAGCGGCCCTCGAAGCACAGGAAAAGCAGGACGCACTTTTTGACAAGCGGCTGAACGAGGAGGAACGCTGGATCCGACAAGGCATCAAAGCGCGCCGCACCCGCAACGAAGGGCGCGTCAAGGCCCTGAAAGAAATGCGCCGCGAGCGAAGCCGGCGGCGGGCCGATCCGGGACAAGTGCGACTGAAGATACAACAAGCCGAAAAGAGCGGCATGCTGGTAGCGAACGTCGAAAATATCTCGTTTGGCTATCAAGAAGAAAAATGCATCGACGGTTTCACCACGATGCTGACCCGCGGTGACAAGGTAGGAATCATCGGCCCGAATGGTGTCGGCAAGACAACCCTGCTGAAACTGCTACTCGGCCAATTACAACCCCAGGAAGGGACGATTCGGCTGGGCACGAATCTGCGTATCGCCTACTTCGATCAGTTGCGGGAACAGTTGGACGAAGCGGGCACCGTGCAGGACAATGTGGCCGATGGTTATGACACGGTGGAAACGGGTAGCGGCAAGCAACACGTGATCGGATATCTGCAGAATTTCCTTTTCACGCCCGAGCGGGCACGCACACCGGTTCGCTACCTCAGCGGGGGCGAACGGAATCGACTGCTGCTGGCGCGACTCTTCGCCAAGCCGGCGAATGTCATTGTGCTCGATGAACCGACCAACGACCTGGATAGCGAAACGCTCGAACTGCTCGAGGAACGGGTCGCCGACTTTGAGGGCACGGTGATTGTGGTCAGCCACGATCGCGAATTTCTCAATAACGTGGTGACGAGTACGATTGTGTTCGAGCCGGCAGGTGTGAAAGAGTATGTGGGTGGTTATGACGATTGGCTGAGGCAGCGGGCGGTGGCCGACGAGGCGGTGGCTGCGGGAAGACTTGCCACGGTCGATGCGGCGGCCAAGCCACGGGCAGTCGATAACAGCGTATCCCCGTCAGCAAAACGGCTCTCGTTTCATGAAAAAGGCGAGTTGGCGGCGCTGCCCGCGACGATCGAACGACTCGAAGCCGAGATCGCGGCGCTGCATGAAGCCATGTCGCAAAGCGATTTTTACCAGCAGCCGCGCGAGCAGATTGCGGCTGAGCAGCAACGACTGGCGGCACTCGAAACGGAGCTGGCCGCGACCTACACCCGCTGGGAAGAGCTCGAATCACGATCATGAACTTACGCGAGGTGGGTTCCCCAAACGGGTCCCTTGCCCCGCGATGTGACCTGGCGCGGGTAAATCGGCGGAAGACCCCACGCCGGTGCGCTGGCCCTGATCAACAACCGGCGCGTCGTTGCATCTGCGCGTAAAAACGCCCGGCCACGGTGACACGAGCCCTCAGCGAAAGTCTCGCGATTTGGTCGCCAGTGCCGGCGTTTCCACAAACTCGCCCAAGTCGATCACTCGATGCACCACCACATGAATGACTGAGTATTTTGACTCGACCCGTCCATAGGCCACCCAAGCCGGACTGCGGCGGACGGTGGTATAAAACCGCTCCCATGTTTTCTGGTGCACTACGAGATTGATCGTACCGGTCTCGTCCTCCAGCGTGACAAACGTGATGCCCTTGGCGGTCGAGGGACGTTGCCGTAACAAGACGATGCCAGCCACGCATACGAGACGGTCGTTGGGAAGATCGGCCAACTGTTCCGCCGTGACGATATGTCGCTCTCGCAGCGGCTCGCGGAAAAAAGAGAGCGGATGACTGCGGAGCGACAATCCGGTAGCGTCGTAGTCGGCAAACACGTTTTCCAACTCACCCAGTTCCGGCAGTTCCACGGGCGGTTCGTCATAGGCCGGCAAGGCATCAAACAGAGGCATGTCACGAGGCTGGGCTTCTTGCGACAGCGCCTCCCAAAGGGCCTGCCGCCGATCTCGTCCCAGGGAGCCAAAAGCATCGGCTTGGGCCAACCGCGTCATCACACTGCGGCTTAAACGTGTCCGCCGCGCGAAGTCTCCCTGGGACGTGAAAGGCCGCTGCCTCCGGGCATGGCAAATGGCAGCCACGCTTTGGGCCGACAATCCCACCATCAGACGCATCCCCAGGCGAAGTGCCAACCGCGTCCCAGTCGCCGATGTGCCTGGTTCGAGCGTGCAATCCCATTCGCTGGCGTTGACATCGAGCGGGTGAACTTCCACCTGATGCTCGCGGGCATCCCGAATGAGCTGTGCGGGGGCGTAAAACCCCATGGGCTGGCTATTGATGATGGCCGCCGCATAGGCGGCCGGATAGTAGCGTTTTAAATAAGCCGAAACGTAGACGAGCAGTGCGAAGCTGGCGGCATGGGATTCTGGAAATCCATATTCGCCAAAGCCGCGAATCTGTTGAAAGACCTGCTGCGCGAACGACTCGGGCAGTCCACGCGCGCGCATGCCATCGATGAGCTTCTCACGGAACTTTTCCATCACACCCGTTTTTCGCCACTTCCCCATGGCTCGTCGCAATTGATCGGCTTCCCCTGGTGTAAATCCGGCGGCCACCACGGCCAACCGCATCGCTTGCTCCTGAAAGATCGGCACGCCGAGTGTCTTTTCCAGCACCTGGCGGATTTCCGGTGTGGCATATTCGACCGGTTCGTCACCTCCGCGGCGGCGGAGATAGGGGTGGACCATTTGGCCTTGGATCGGTCCGGGACGGACGATCGCCACTTCGATCACCAGATCGTAATAACAGCGGGGCCGCAGTCTCGGAAGCATGCTCATCTGGGCTCGACTTTCAATCTGAAATAAACCGATCGTGTCGGCCGCACAGATCATGTCGTAGACCGCCGGATCTTCGGCCGGGATATTGGCGAGCGTCAGTTCCCGTCCCGTATGCTGTTTGACCAGCGCGAAGCAACGGCGGATGGCGGAGAGCATCCCCAGGCCGAGACAATCGACTTTGAGAATCCCCAAATCGTCGAGATCATTCTTATCCCAACCGATCACGGTGCGATCCTCCATGGCCGCGTTTTCGATCGGGACGAGCTCACACAAGGGCCCCTCCGTCATCACCATCCCGCCCACATGCTGCGAGAGATGGCGAGGGAAGCCGATCAGCTCGTTCACCACCGTGATCAGCCGCCGGCCGTGGTCGGATTCTGGATCGATCCCCACCTGGGCACAGCGCTCGGGCAGCTTTTCCTCATGCACATACCCTTCGACCTGCTTGGCCAGCGCGTCGACCCGATCGAGTGACAGGCCAAGCGCCTTGCCAGCATCGCGGATGGCGGATCGCACGCGATACGTCGTCACGACCGCGGTCATGCCCGCTCGCTCCCGCCCGTACTTCTCGTATAGATACTGAATGACCTCTTCGCGACGCTCATGCTCGAAATCGATATCAATGTCCGGAGCCTCGTTGCGTTCGCGACTGACAAACCGTTCAAAAAGTACGTCCATGCGTGCCGGATCGACAGAGGTGACGCCCAGGCAATAGCAGACGGCCGAGTTGGCGGCCGATCCACGACCCTGACAGAGAATGCCGCGGCTGCGGGCGAATCGCACCAGGTCCCAGACGGTAAGAAAGTAGGCTTCGTAATGCAGTTCCCGGATCAGATCGAGTTCATACTGCAACAGGTCTCGTACCTTGTCGGCAATTCCTTCCGGATACCGCTGGGCGGCTCCCTCCCAGGTCAACTGGCGGAGGTGTTCGAAAGGCGTCATCCCAACCGGTGCCAACTCTCGTGGATACTGATAGCGGAGCTCTTCCAGGCGAAATTGGCAGCGCTCCGCGATCTCGACCGTCCGCGCCACGGCCTCGGGAGCGGTCGCAAACAACCGCGCGATGGTGGCGGGTCGGCGGAGATGCCGCTCGGCGTTCGCAAAACGGTGATCACCGGCGGCCGCCACACGCGTGCCGTTCCGAATCGCGACCAGCACGTCGTACAACAGCATCCGCTCCGGGATGTGGTAGTGCACATCGCCGCACGCGACCAGCGGCAAGCGGGAATCGGCCGCCAGCCGCTGGATTGCCGTCAGCGTCGATCCATCATCGGCCTGGCGATGGAGGCTGGTAAGCAAATAGCCCCGCTCTCCGAAGATGTCGCGAAATGTGCCCAGGTGGAACCGCAGAATGTCGCGATCCAAGCCTTGCAGTGGCTCGTCCGCATCGTTCTGCTGGCGCGGGAAGCCGAGGGACCAGCCCGGCCAGCAAGCCCTCGCTGTGCTGGGCGATATCGTCGAGGGTCAGGCGGCAATCTCCTTTTTCCGCGCGGCGGCGGCCCACCGTAAGTAACCGCGAGAGTCGCTTGTAAGCGTCGAGCCGGGGCACCCAGAGCACGATGGGCGGCGCGTCGATCGGCTGGACTTCGGCACCGTAGATCAAGGGCAAATCGGTCTCTCTGGCTGCTGTCCACGCCCGCACAATGCCGCTGAGTGAATGGAGATCGGTGATCGCCAGCGCGCGATAGCCCAGCTGGACGGCTCGCGCGACCAGCTCATCGGCATGCGAAGCACCCGTCAGGAAAGAAAAATTGGTTTTGCACCGCAGTTCGGCGTACATCATGGCAGGTTGTCAGTCAAAAGCGCCTTGCACAAACCACGCATCCCGTTGCAGATCGCGAAACAGCCAGAAGCGATTTCCATCGTGATCCTCCACTTGAAAATAGTCCCGACGAATCAACTGCCCCCGCCACCAGCCTGTCTCGATACGCTCAGGTCCCCAATAGCGCTGGATGCGATAGGTGTGTCCGGCAAAACCAAAACTGGCCGGCGGACCCGTTCGCGGGGCAACCGTGGTATGCAACCGTTCTGGCACGATGACACGCAAGGGGCGAAAACCAAACGACTGTTGATGGCGTCTGCGTGCCAAGGCGGAACCGTCGGCAATGGTCGAGCCATCGGTTAACGGGATATAGCGAAAGGCATACTCCGCTTGCGGCTCGGCCAGCAACCGCGCCCCAAGTACCGTATCCTGACCCAGCCGGCTACTGACACGATCGACAAATCGAGCCAGCTCGCCGGGAGCCGCGTGGGTCGCCTCGTCCAGCAAATCGGCCTGGCAAAAACTGATGGCCGCCGAGATCGAGACACACAAATCGACTCGTTGCACGGTATCCTTGATCGTTCGCTGCTCGAACTGCAGCGCGAGTAATTCCTCCAGATGTGCCTGTTCCGCCGATGGCCGAAACAATCCGAGTGAAATCGTGACACGGGTCCGATCCGTCAGATACAAATGACATTCGATCCCGATGGCCCCCCGACCCTGTTGGCTCAAGCGGATACAGACTTGCTCCAGCAAGGTGCGCAAGCAGGCTCGCAGGACGTCGCGATTGGCAGTCGGATGCTCAAAAGCAAAGGATGCCTCCAGCGGCACGGAAACCGCACACGTCGCAAACGTCTCGGGCAAGATCCCCATGGCTTGATCGATTCGCGGCAATAGTTCATCACCAAATCGTGCCTGTAAACCGCTGCGCGGCAGTTGCAGCAGTTGTCCCACCGAGCGAATACCCAACTGCTGCAATCGGTCGATGGTCGCCTCGGCCACCCGCAGCGATTCGATCGGTAGGGGCTGAAGAGCCGCCAGCACCTGTCCCGGCGGGACCATAAAACTGGCGGGCATGTCGAGTCGCCCTCCGGATGGCAACGTGTTCGCCACTTCACCCCGTTCCGATAACTCGTCACGGAACGCATATCCAGGCACCGTGCCGCCGAAATGAGCTACCGCCCAGGCGGCTCCCAAGTGATCACTCACGGCCACCGAGGCGACGTATCCCAGCGTTCCCAGCCACTGATGCACCGCCCCCACCAGGGACGACTCACCCCCACAGCGAGCCGCCGATTGGGTCACATCAAGGAGTAAACTCGCCGGCGTGGAGGACTCTTCCAACCCAACCGACGGACTGAACCGCTCGCAGGCCATCGCCAATGCGGTAAGCGCCCGCAGATCGGCGCGAGGATCATGTTCCGCCAGGTGCGGAAACTGGCCACGATGTGTCGCCCCTGACTTGGTTCTCTGGGTGGCAGCCACCTCGGCCAGCGACATGCCCACCTGGATGCCTTGCTGATTGGCGCGATGATCACAATGGACAACGCGTTGGCCACGGCGCGGATCCCGTGCGTGCAACACCACCACGCGACCGCTAAGTGCGGGCTGAGCGACGGTGAACCGCTGGATGGGCCAGTGAGGCAGCCAAATGCACATCAGCCGCTTGGGACATGGGCGAGCCGTGCTGGTGGAGACTGGGCCGTTCATGATCGGATGTCTCTGCATGCAAAAAGGAAACGGAAGACGCTTCCATACTGACAATCTGACCGGTAACAGGATGCATCACGACCTGAAAAGACGGCACCGGTCGGGTACCACGACACCGTAATAACTCGACCCGCCACCGCCTGGCCCAAGGCGTGCGGCAATGCAGCGGCGAACCGCGGCTGGCCGGGCCTGTTCCAGTTTCCACCGAATCGACTCGCGATTGGTCCGACGATGCCTCGAATAACCGTCCCTCCGCGACGCGTGTTTCGGATTCCCAAGGCACCGATGGCAACGGTTGCAATAACAATTGAATGTCGGACCAGGATGGCTTGCCTCGAGCCGCCAATGGTCGGAGCAACAATCCCAGCGTGCTCCCCTGCTCCGCCGCCAATTGCAGCCGCCGAAAGTCGCGCGGCGCCAATTGCGGAAGCCGCGCCCAGACAGCCGCCACACTCGGACAACGTAAGGCCTGATCGAGAGCCCAGATCGAGTCGCCATGGCCCCGCGGCTGAATCACCACCAGCCGCCGCAAATCAATGCCCAGCGCGGCCGCCACCGGTGGATAAAAACTGCGATCCTGGTCGATGACCACCATCCGCTTGTGGCCACCGCGTTCCGCGCCAGAATACCGCAGCGCTCGCTCGGCCGCCCGCAAGGCCCACGTCGCGGCTCCACTGCCCGGCCCCGCCGCGAACCACTCCACCAAACTACCAAGACGAAAACCACCCTGAGGCAGCACGCGATCCAGCGCTGGACAACCACTCGGAACGACGGACGAGCCCGACGTATGATGCAGTGACTCGCAGTGCCGTATCTGCTGACGCAGGGATTGCAGGAGATGGTGGGTCAACTTATCATCGCCCGCGGGCGAGGGCAAAGCGTTCATATCCGGCGGACTCTCCATGACATACGACCCCGGACATACACACCACCTGCGTGCGGGGCCCCGAAAGATGACTCTCGTAAGCTGAACAACCGATGACTGTACGTCTGTATCGTACACTCGTCAACCGCCACGCCAGTCTTTTAAGAAAAAGCCAAGCCATGCCATCTCCCGAGTCGCGATATCTCACGGATAAACGCCCCGAATTCATGGCGACGCTGGGCCTGCTACCACCCTACGAATGGGAGGACGTCAAACGGGCCTATCGTGACAAAGCCAAAACGGCTCATCCCGATCACGGTGGTGAAATCAGCCAATTTCGCAAAATCCAGACCGCTTACGAGCATGCCCTCCATTACGTCGAATTCAGCAGCAACAAACGCGAATGGATTGCGAATCGCATGGACAGCTATCTGGCTCGGCAAACCCTCGAACTGGAACTGCAACAACTCGGCGCCGACGTAACCATCGCCGAATCCGAAAGCTTGAAGAACTCGTTCGGCGAATTCGCCGAATTGGCCGCCACGATCGATACCATCGCGTTGCTGGATTCTGAACACGGACCGCAACTGGTCGAACTGATCGTTTCCGCACAATCGTCACTGACCGGCTTACGGCGACTGACGCTCGCGGGCAGCCATCTCAACGATCCGCACGCATTGCGGTTGGCCTGTCTTGCCTCACTCGAAGCCCTGGACCTGAGTCGCACTCAAGTTACCAGCGGCATTAGCCGGCTCGTTGACGAAATCCCGGCCATGATGGAGCTGAACTTGGACAAAACCCGCGTCGGCTGGCTCAGTCGCCGCCGTATCGCGAATGTGTTACGCAAACGCTCCGAAAAGAGAACTGCCGCGGCCGCACTGAATCCGTATGAAATGTATCGGCAAGGCAAGCAATTTCGTGGCTGACGACGCATGCACGGCGGGAAGCCGGTGAACTTGGCAAGCCACATGCGGGCTTCTGGAGGGTAAGTGTCGTGGATCGCCGCGCGATCCACGGCTTCACGCACCACGCTCGATCATCCGGAGCACTGCCAAACCAACCCGGTGTTAGAAACTGAGCTCCAAGCCCGTCGTGAATGAATAGGCGAAGATATGGTCGTCATTCCCCAAGTTGATCGCGGCGGCCGGCAATGCATAGTCACCACTCGAAGGACGCGTCAAGCCACTCGCGTACCAGGCCGTATACCCGAAACGCCAGGCGGCAAACCTCCCCAGATAGTAGGACGAACCCAGCCGCCACTCGAGCGCCGGGGAAAACTGAAGATTCTCTGTCGTGCGGTCCAACGACGAACTGGTGTTCAAATTTAAAGGCTCGTTCAACCCTCCGCCGCTGACCGCCGTCAAACTGCCGGTCTGCGTCGCTCGCTGACTGTTAATCCCCGCCAGGAAGCGGAACGAACCATCCAAACGCCAGGCGCCGGTCGACCAACCATACCCGACGCCCACCTGTGGTCCATAAATGAAGTTCTCGACCGTCGCATCGTTCGTGTAGTTCACAAAACTTCCGGTGGCATTGATGCGAAAACGCTCCTTCACGTCCAGAAATCGCACGCCACCCAACCAATAGAATCCGCCGCCTTCACCGCCGGTCAGGGCACCGGTTTTCATTACCTCAAAGCCCTCCAGCTCCGTCCGCACCGCGATCGCGATGTTGGCAAAGACCGGCAGAAAGGTAATCAGGTCGCCATCGTCCTGGGGAGCCGGTGTGTCCGGGATCCCGTCGAAATTCGTATCTTGACCCGAGTTGCCGAAAATGTTGTTGCCATTTTCGTCATCGGCGAAACCATCAAAATTCGCGTCGGGAAACCCCAACAGCAAACCGAGCGGGTCTTCAAAATCGATCACGCCTCCGGAGAGACTCGCTTGCTTGTCCTGATTGATCAACAGAATGCTCACGATCCAGCCATTGCCAGTACCCCAACGATCATTAAAACCGAACTCCAGCCGATCGTTGAATTCTGGACGTTCATTGATCAGGTTGCCGCCAAGCCCCTCGAAATCATCGATCCGAATCGCTTGATTCAGCTGAGTGCCTGGAGCTGGCACGCCGAACCGACCGGTCGACGCGGAATCAATCGATGTGTACAGCAGGTCCCAATTGAAGAACAGCCCGACGCGGCGGTAGGGCGGTTTGCAGCCGGCAAACAAAGGCGGCTCTGTTCCCGCGACCGGTTCAAACCCGTAATTTGATTCGGCGGAAGGCAGGCTGGGAATCGCCAGCACGTTGCTCGCGGCATTGCCGCTTCCCACGGCTGACGAGGTCGCTCCCGAGGGTGCGTAGAGCGGTTCCTGCCCCGAGGTTGGCGGCGTCAAGTCGAGCGGTGCTGCTGCCGAATTCGTTTGAAAGGAACTTCCGCGTCCAGGCGCGGGCGGCGATGGCCCGCCCGCCGCGGTCCCCTGCGGCGCCGCCATGGGAGTGGTTTGGGGGGGCGTACTGTATTGAATCCGATCGTAAGGCGAGCCGGTCTGTTGTTGATTTGCCGTGCGAACGCCGTCCCAATAAGCTTGAGCCGCCGCCGGCGACGAACCAAAATGGTTGCCAGGCTGCGTGCCGTTCGCCAAGGGGGGCGGGCCCGGAGGCGTCAGAGGTGGCGCGTTGTCTTCCACGGTGAGATTCAGCGGGCTGGCGAGCCCGCCGAGGGAAACAGGAAGTTATCGCAAAGCCCCGCACGCGCGGCCAACGCTACAACCAGTCCTACAGCGGACCAACGAAAGGAGGAGTGCAGTCGCATGGGAAAAGACTCTTTGGACTGGATGGGAAAAGACGGCCGGCAGTTCGTTAAGTCAGGAATAGTCGCGCCAACCGGCCTGTAACAGGTCGTAGTATTCGTCGGTTCGGCGTTTCCGTTGCATTTACGAATTTAAGAACGACCCCACTTGCCGGAACAATCGTTAATCTTTCCAGCCCCCAGTCCCCGCATAACCGGTACACTTTTACCAGTTTGACATCCTGCCGCAGCCAAAGTCACCCGACTTCAGACCCCGGACCACGAACCGTCTCGTTGCAGCAGCTGGCTCGCACGCCAGTTCCTCGCCGCTGCCCGACCTGACCAGCAAGCCCCTTCGCCATGCCAGCTCAAAGCGAACTTTGGAGTTTCATTCCCGTCGCCGACTATCGGGCTCCGCTGCCTCCCGTAAACGACGCCGCGAGTGGCCGTATGAAGCGACTTTGGGAATGGCTGCGAGGCCTCGTTTCCACCCGGGGACAAGAATCGGATGCCGACCGCCCTCGCAGCGATCGCCCGACCGAGGTGCAGCTGGAAGCCATGTCACTCACGACTGGCTGGAAACAGGCCGCCGAGGCAGTCAGCGACGACCTGGGAGCCAACTGGTTTGAGGAGCCGCATCCGGAAAGGCCGGTCCAGCCTTTCGTCGCTCCGCCCGGCTGCAGCTTCGATCAATGGGTGCCGTGGCTGGCCAGTGAACGACAGGTCCGCATGCTCCGGGCCCCCTCGCCGGATGAGGTACTGCAAGCATCACGGTCGGCGGCGCCCGAGTTACCCGGACTCGAGGCGTCCGCGTCGGACGTGCTTGTGATTCCGAAGCTGGAGCAGTGGTATCTTCGCCATGAAGACGGACTGGCACTCGTGCGGACACTCCTCGATCGGCTCACGCATACCAAGCAGCGGGTAATTGTCGGCTGCGATAGCTGGGCCTGGGCGTTTCTCCAAGGTGCGATCGGGGTTGAGGATATTTTGGGCGAAGCGAAAACACTGGCTCCCTTCGATGCCAATCGGATGGACACCTTGCTGCGCACCATGCTGGACTTTGACCGGTTCGACTTTCGCCAAAGCGCTAAGATGGAACCCGTCTTCCCTCCGGCAGCGGCAGTAGACCCCGAGGCAGCGGGCCGGGCCGAAGTTCCCGTTGCGGACGTGATTCGCAACCTGGCAGCGAACGCCCGTGGAAATCCGGCCGTGGCCCTCGCCATCTGGAGGGCCCTACTCCGCACGCATCCCGCCGACGCCAAGGGCGCCGCAGCTTCCACGAGCTCCCCATCCCGGTCCATCCTGTGGGTCGATCCGCCCTCGGAATGGACACTCCCGCGACTACCTCAAGATATGGATCGGATCGACCGCTACTTGATCCATGCGCTTCTGCTGCATGGCGGACTGGCGCGACCGATACTGCCAATGCTTCTGCCCTTTCCCACAGATGAACTGCAGCGGCGCCTCGCCGCGTTGCGGCGTGTGGGAATCATCGAGACACGATGCGAGATGCTGCACGTGGCACTGACGGCTTACCCGCTCGTCCGACGGGACTTGCAAAGCGCGGATTTCTTGGTCGATGGTATCTGAAAGACGAACTGGATTTTAACGAGGAATTCACCGATGCCCGACAGCAGCCTGGCTGAAGCAGACGCTTCACGCATCTTGAAGGAATGGCAGGAGATCCATTGGTGGGAAGCCTTTTTGGTGCTCGCGTTAGGCCTGCTGTTGGCGTTGGCGATCAAGTGGCTCGTTCCCTGGCTCGCCAGACGATTACCGGATCAATTTCGCCTATGGATCCTTCCCTGGGAACCGATCCTCCGCGTCGCGGTGCTGCTGACGGTCTTCGCTTATGTGATTCGCCTTGTGATCCATCCCACACCCCAAAACCTGCTCGCCATATCCGGCACCTTGGCCGTGTTGCTCGGCTTCGCCTTCAAGGACTACGCGAGCAGTCTGATCGCCGGCGTGGTGGCACTGTACGAACGTCCTTATCGCAATGGAGATTGGATTCGTATCGAGGAGACTTATGGTGAAGTGCGTTCACTGAATTTGCGTACCGTCCAGATTGTCACTCCCGACGATACGGTGGTCGCAATCCCACACAACAAAATGTGGACGACCGCCATCCTCAACAGCAACAATGGACAGCGCGAATTAATGTGTGTCGCCGACTTTTACCTGCACCCGGATCATGATGGTCGCGTCGTCCGTCAGCGCCTGCGTGACGTGGCCCTCGCCAGTCCCTTTCTGCAAATCCGCAAGCCGATCCTGATCGTGGCCGCCGAGAAACCGTGGGGCACGCAATACCGACTGAGAGCCTATCCCATCGATGGAAGAGATCAATTCCAGTTTATCACCGACCTGACGCTCCGCGGGAAAGCCATGTTGCGTCGCCTCGGGATCAAACCGGCCTTGGCGACGGCCGCGGTCGATGCGGAGCCAAGTGAATGATCGGTTTACCAGCATCACGTTTTTTCCCCGATGCACCGACATTGCGATCGATTCATGAGCGTTCAGCACGGCTGAGAAGCTATTTTCATGTACAAGAAGCGGCTACTGCATGCCCCTTTGCCATGGCTGAGGCATCCCGCCACCGTCGATGCGTGTCCCCCTGTGCCGTGGCTGCCCAGGGCAAACAGCCTTAGTCAATCACCACGGCCAGGTCAGACAGCGCCAGCCTGCGCGTCTGTTCGACACATTCTGGATGTCCCCTCCATGGATCGTCGGGATCGAATACGACCAGCTCGTGAGCGACCGGAACACCGGTTCTTTCGTAACACTCACCGTTCGGAGCCGTATAGACTTCGTTGGAAAGCGTCAGGGAGACGTTGCCTGGCAAAGGCTTTTCCAGCATGTCGGACAAGGCGCCACGCGTCGGCTGGCCCACCAATGTGACGTTGGGAAGACACTTGAGGTAGAGCACGGTGGATTCCCCCGAACTCACCGTCAGGTCACTGCAGATCACGTACACGGGACCGAGGTAGCGGCTGCGAGAGGAGGGAACGACATACGCCTCGCGTTCCTGGTCGCCTGGAACCACGGCCTGTTTCGTAAAGGCGAGCCGTTGCTGGTCCGCAAACCGACCGGCCAATGCCAGCCCTGGCAATTCCATCCCCCCCTGATTAAAGGAAAGGTCGACAATCATGGCCTTAGCATTCTTCAAATCGTGAACCACCGTCTCCAGAGCCTGGTCTAACAAATCATAGGCAGCCTGCACCGTTGGTGCTCCGTATCCGTTCAGGTGCGTAAGTTGCACATATCCCACTTCTCCGTCCAGCCAGCCCCAGCGGAGCCGGTTGGTGACCGCCTTCTTGCCCGCACGGTTGAGCACCCTCTCGTCAACGGCTCGCAGGTAGGCTTGAAACCAGGCATTGAAGTAGCTGTTCAAGTCTTCGTACTGATCCTGCCGTGCGAACTGTTCCCGTAAGCCCTCTTTGGTCGGGCCTTTTCGCAAGGGGGCGGATCGCTCTTCACCGTCAACGATCGCACTGAATGTCAAATGGGCATCATTCAGACCTGCGAGCATTTTCGCCTGCAGCTCGAATAATTGTGCATCCGTCGTCGCCAGGGACACTTGAGTTGCATATTCCTCACTTCGCTCGTCCCAATCTACTTGCCATCGGTCAAAAAAGGCGTAGTGCTCCTGCATGGTTTCTTGGAATACCTGCATTCGCTCGATGGGTGTCCATGATTCGTCCAAGCTGCGCGGATTTCGAGGCGGCTCGCTTCGCTCCAGCACGCGCCAGCCCATACGCGGATCCTCAGTCACCAGCAGATGCCCTGTGGCGGGTTCGATACGAAACCAGCCGACCAACAGCGCCTCGCCGAATTCTTTCGGAAGGCTGTACACAAAACTCTTTGTCTCGCAAAGGAGTTGGAGTCCGTCTCGATCGATGGTCACCCGGTATCCGTAGCCGCGGGTGCGCCAGTGCCCCCACATCGCTTTCGCGGGCACTCCATTGACGAGGATGGGGCGGAAACCATCGGCTTCCCAGGCCGGGGAACTCGATCGTCCGCAGCCGATCGAGATGAGCGAAATAGCAATCGCGATGAAAAGGGAACGCATGCCATGGACTCCTCGTTGGACCGACGATGTCGACACGGTGGTCGCGACCTGGCATCGTCCAAGTGCCATTCGCTCCGTGGGTACAAGTATTGGTTCGATCCGCGACCGACGCACATTTTACAGGCTGAAGCCCCACGAGGGACGGAAGATTGCGATACGGCGACAGGAAGCCAGCACGAAGCGATGCGCGTTGATCAGCGCCGATGGGCGATTCTCATGTCCGACCACCTGAGGCAGTGACCCCGCTTGGCCTCGTGGCGCAGCCGTCCCCGGCTGCGAGCAGGACCGTCGACGTCGGCGTCATGTTGGGAACTTGCGTGGCAGGTCTCGTCTTGTCGCCGCTGGCGCGTCGTGGCAGTGGTGCGCGGCCGGGACGACCACGCTTTGACGAGACCAAACGGAGTGTGTCACCATTCCAAACGGGTCGATCGGGACGGCCTCGCTGCCATCGTCGAGCATTGCGAGCATGGGCAGCATGGGCAAAATGGCAAGAACACGTAGCCGGGGAATCCAGGAAGGAGTTGCGCGGTTATGACTAAATTGCTGATCGCAGCGATTATCCGAGTCGAAACTAACAGAGACGCTGCCGTTGCGCTCCGGACGCAGCGGCCGTCGCATTGACCGTCGTGCATCCCCGAAAGCGAATCCATGTGTTTCACTCGAGTTGTCCCAGCGATGAAAGGCCAGCCGCGGGTCTGGCTGGTTGTTTTGCTGGTCCTTGGGGGAAGCTGCCTGGCCGCCGGCCGCGATGGCCTACCCGCCGCGGCCACGGAACCGCTGCCTCCTGCCTTTGTCCCGGGCCGCCCCACGACGGCCGCCCGCGAGACCGACGGGCCGCGAGTCGGCGAGTCGGCCGCTTTCCCCGCCGCTGCCTGCGCCGAGCAGCCACGAGACAGTATTCACCCTTGGCCCGCTGCGGCGCGGCTGCGACGGTTCCCCGCCGCTAATCCGTCGGTGCAACGAACCAGCGGAACCGTCGCATCCGATGTCTCGGCCACGGCTACCGTGGGACGTCAGGAACTCCTCCGTTTTCCCGGGGCCGATCCCAACGATCACGTCGCGACGACCGCGCCGCCCTCCCTGCCTGCGTCGACCGGGTCTCAGCCGGCGGGTGGAGCTGCGGACCTCGGTGCCTGGTGGGACTCGCTGATTGGCAGCCCGTTGCGCCCGTCGCAGCAGGTCAAGCCGATCTCAATCGCGTCGCTCATCGGTTCCGCCTTGACGTTTTCCTCGCGCGTGCAGGTCCTCAGCGCATCGCCGTTGATCTCGGATACGGCCATCATCGAGGCCGACTCGGAATTTGACTGGGCCGCCTTCATGGAAACATCCTGGAAGGACACGAACGAGCCCGTGGGGAACACGTTGACGACAGGCGGACCGCCACGTTTTCTCGACGAGTATGCCCGCTATCGAGTCGGTGGGCGCCACAAATTGGGGACTGGCGGTCAATTCGAAGTCGGGCAGGAATATGGCTATCAGCGAAGCAATTCCCTCTTCTTTGTGCCGAATGATCAGGGGACGGCTCGCCTCACACTCAATTTTACGCAACCGCTCTTGCGCGGCGGGGGACGACCATACAACTACAGCACGATCGTGCTGGCTCAACTACAATCGGGACTCGCGCGTGACCAATTCTCGCGCGAGCTCCAAGCCCACCTGCTTGAGGTCACCCAGGCCTACTGGGCTCTTTATCGGGATCGCGGTGCGTTGTTGCAGCGCCAGCGGCTGCTCGAGCGGGGCGAAAAGATTCTCCGCGACCTGGAATTGCGTCAGGATCTTGACACAGTGGCCAGCCAGATTGTCCGCGCTCGCGCAGCCGTGGCTTCGCGCCGGTCCAATCTGTTTCGCGCCGCTGCGGACGTGAAGAATTCCGAGGGACGCATCCGCACGCTCGTCAATGCGCCGGACCTGGGTCTGATCGACGAATTCGAGCTCACGCCCCGCGATTACCCGGCCAACTTTGAAGTGCCGATTGACATGGCACAAGCCATCCAGACATCGTTTCAAAATCGGCCGGAGGTCGCCCAGTCGATGAAAGAGATCCGCAGCAGCGGCGTCCGCTTGGAAGTCGCCAAGAACGAGCTGTTGCCAGTGTTGGACTTGTTCGCGGAAACCTATGTCAAGGGATTGCGCGGAGAATCCGACATTGGCGGCGCCTGGCAGGATCAGTTCGGGGTGGGCGGCCCCAGCTACACGACGGGATTGCGATTTGAGATGCCGCTGCGCAATCGTGCCTCGCGAGCCCGCTTTCAGCGGCAGGCCGTCGAGTTACGTCAGTATCAGCAGAAGCTGCAGAACACCCTGCAGGTCTTGCAACTGGAAGTCGAAATCGCCGTGCGCGAGGCCCTCACGGCTTACCGCGAGATTAATGCCAAGCATCAGTCGATGCGGGCAGCGGAGGTGGAAGTGGCTTTCCTGACACAGCGCTGGAAACTGCTGCCTGGCGACGACCGATCCGTAAGTTTGCTGCTGGAGGACCTGCTGAATGCACACGAACGATTGGCCGAGCAGGAATTCGGCTTTCTCGACGCCCAGGTGCAATACAACGTAGCGCTGGTGCTGTTGCGGAAAGCGACGGGAACGCTGCTGCAATCCGAGCGCGTGACGGTGACGAGGGCGGAATGTGACGGTATCCCGCACTTGGAGCTCAGGCAACAAGACATGGCCGGTTTCACCGCTCCAACCGCAGGACAAGACATCATGATGCAGACGAACATACCGTAAGAGCTGATCATGCACGCCACACTGGCCCCCTATCGACGACTGACGCAGCGTGTCTTGCCGGGCGCGTTTACACCGCGTCCGATGGATCGAGCGGCGGTCGCACGCATTCGTCAACGGGAAGCCTCCCTGAACGATCTGGCAACTCGTGAACTTGGCGAACACTTCGGTCAGCTGCGGTCCGAAATCGAGGCGGGCGCGACGCCGCTGCAGTTGGAGGTTGTGACCCGTTCGTTCGCACTGGTCTCCGAGGCCATTCGTCGGCGGCTGGGAATGCGTTTGTACGACGAGCAACTGTTGGCGGGACTGGCGTTAGCGACAGGCAATGTGGCGGAAATGAAGACCGGCGAGGGCAAGACGCTCGTCGCCTCACTTCCCGCGGCGCTGTATGGACTCACCGGCCAGGGCGTACACGTGGCGACGGTCAATGGCTATCTGGCTCGTCGAGACTATGAACTGATGCGAGGTCCCTTGGAGTTATTAGGCCTGACAGTGGGGCTCTCCGCTCCCGGTCTGCATCCGCGGCAGAAGCGGCGTGCTTATGAGTGTGATGTCACTTATAGCACGGGGTGTGAATTGGGATTCGATTTCCTCAGGGACCAGGTGGCTCTCCGCAGTCGCCGGCGTCCTCAGTTAGGCGAGCGGCTACGTGAAGGGCTGCAGGGGAACCCACAGTTGGAGCTGGAACTGATTCAACGGGGCCATGCTCTGGCGATCATTGATGAAGTGGACAGTGTACTGATCGACGAGGCCAATGCCCCCCTCATCTTGAGCGGCCAGCGGGATCGCGCGGCGACCGAGGCCATCTTTCGCCGCGCGGCCGAAGTCGCAGCTCAATTGGTAAATGGCCAGGATTATGTCCATGACCGTCGTCGTCGCACACTCTGGCTGACGGCCCGTGGGCTGCGAGCCATCCATGCCAACCCGTCTCACATCCCGAGTACGGGACTACTTCGGCCCTGGTCCGTCTACATCGAGCAGGCCCTGCGTGCCTCGCTGATTTTCCATCGCGATCGTGACTACATCGTTCACGAGCGCAAGGTACGACTGGTCGATCAATATACGGGTCGTATCTTCACCGATCGCCATTGGCGGGACGGATTGCATCAGGCCGTCGAGCAAAACGAGGGTCTACCGATCACGCCAGAAAAACAGACGATCGCCAGCATCTCGCGGCAGCGCTATTTTGGACGGTATGAACGGCTGTGCGGCATGTCGGGCACCTGCACGGGCCATGAGGCGGAACTGAGAGACTTTTACGATCTTTCGGTTGTCGTGATTCCGGAACGCCTGCCGAGCCGCCTGAAACGTTACCCCACGCTCTACTTTCCGACCAAAGAGGCCAAATGGCGGGGCATCCTCCATCAGATTGTGGCTCGTCGTGAGACAAACCAACCGCTGTTGATCGGTACGCGTACGGTTGAGGAGAGTCGCGGCATTTCCGATTTGTTGGCACTTCACGACATTGGTCATCAACTGCTGAACGGCACCCAAGACGAAGATGAGGCTGCCATCGTGTCCGCCGCCGGTGCATCAGGGGCGTTGACGATTGCCACCAACATGGCTGGCCGAGGCACGGATATTCGACTCGATTCAGCGGCGATTGCCAGCGGCGGCTTGCATGTGATCGCGACCGAACGGCAAGAATCGGCCCGTGTCGATCGACAGCTTGCCGGTCGTGCTGCCCGGCAGGGAGAGCCCGGATCGTATCAATGTTTTGTTTCGGCCGAAGACGATTTGCTGCAAGAACACGCACCGGATGCTGCCCGATCCATCGCCGCCTGGTGCGAACGCCATCCTGTGGGCAGCACGAGCCTGACGCTGGACCGTCTGATGGATCGAGTACAGCGGCGGGCCGAGCGCGAATCCTACCGCACGCGTTGCCAACTATTCCAGCAGGATGATTGGCTAAATGATGTCCTGACCACCATGGCCGATCCCACGTCGGCGGTGATTTCGCCTCTCTGGTAATCATTTCCGACGAGCCGACATGACGATTGCACCCGACTCCTTCCCGCCGATCACACCGCCCGCGGCAGCCAGCCTGTCCCGCGACGGGGCCGTGTCGCCGGCAAGGCTGGACGAGGAGTTGCGAACTTTTCCTCACCGAGACCGCCGGTCGCGATCGGCTACCACGAATTTTGGCGCTGGGTGGCCAATACACCGCGGCTGACTTTATTGGCTACTTTCAAAGCCACGAGGATGTGCTGGTGCCTCTCGCGACCTGGGGCGAATGGTCCGCGTCGGACCATGACCCGCGCACGAAGTTGGTCGCCGCGGCGAGCCACGAGAGTGTCATCGGCAACCGCCTGGTAACCCGCTGTCTTTCCAATAAGGACGAGGTATTCGTGGTTGCGCTACCCACTTCGGTGGACGTCGCTACGCCGACGGTGCTGACCGTCGTCGTCACGGCCGCCCATGCACGGATGGCGGAGTTACTGCGTCAGGTGGAATATCTCGGCGCCGCCCTCGTCCGTTGGCGACTCACCCAAACCATCACGCAACTGGATTGGGACGCCCTTGCCTGCGCGGGTGCCGCTGAACTGGTGACACGCATTTCGTCCAGTGATTCCAAAACGGCGGCCGCGTTTCGCTTGGTCCATGACCTGCAAGTATTTTTTGAATGTCACCAGGTGGTGTTGGGTGTCAGGCGTTCCGGACGCATGGCCGGTTGTGAGATTGCCGCCGTTTCCGGGATGGCCGATTTTGAGCGCCATTCGACGGCACTTCAGCTGCTCAACGCCGCCCTCGATGAATGTCTCGTACGCGGCCAACTGACGGCCTGGCCTCCGTTGGATCCCTCGCAACGGCAAGCCACGCTGGCCCATCGGAAGCTCGTAGGGCCCGGACGGGAAGAGGCGGTACTCAGCTATCCCATGGTCACCGTCGCTGGTCAGACCATTGGCGCTCTGCTGATCACGGGGCGGAAAGCGACCATCCACCAACCGCGTGTCCCGTCGGCGCTCAAGACCCTCGCGCCGCACCTGGCCACGGCACTCGACATCCGCCGCCGAGCCGAACCGTCATGGCTTGTCAAACTCCAACAAGGATTTGCCGGAAGCAGGGCCGACCGACGTCGTCGCCGCTGGCTGGCCGTGGCCGCCGCCGCGGCACTGCTCGTCGTACCTTGGCTCCCCTTTCCGTACCAGGTGTCAACGGACTGTCGCGTCGAACCGGCCATCCGCCGCTTTTGCGTCGCACCCTATGGTGGCATCCTCAAGAGCAGCCAAGTTCACCCGGGTGACGTCGTGACTAGCGGCCAGGCGCTGGCCATCATGGACGACCGTGAATTGCGCTTCGAACTGTCGGCGGCCCTGGCGGATTTGGGTCGAGCCCGCACCAAACGTGATCAGGCCATGAACGAACATGACACCTCCGAGGCCCGCTTGGCCGAATTAGAGATGCAGCGATATGACTTACAGGTTAACTTGCTCCGCGGTCGCGAGGACCAGTTAATCATCAAAAGCCCGCTCGCTGGGGTCGTGCTCGAGGGAGACTTGGATGATGTCGAAGGCGCCCCGGTCAAGGCTGGTCAGGCGCTGTACGTAATCGCCCCACTGGATCCGATTCGACTGGAAATCCATATCGATGAAATCGATATCGGAGAGGTCCGTGTGGGGCAAGCGGTCACGGCCCAATTGGAAGGCGGGCTGGGAGAAATCAAGGGAGTGATCGCGAAACTGCATCCACGATCGGAACTGCATGACAATCGCAACGTGTTTGTCGCCCAAGTCGAATTGCGGAACGCCGATGGACGCTTGAAGCCTGGCATGCAGGGTCGCGGAGACATCTCGATCGGTGTTCGCTCACTCGGATGGATTTGGTTTCACAAGCCGTGGCATCGGTTCCGCATGTGGACCGGGTGGTGATCGTCTCCTCTGCTTCCTGACCGCGACAACCAAACATCATGACGCAACCCAACAGCGGCACTATCGAACTGGGAAATGTCGTGCTTCTGTTGCGCGATGATCTCGAATTTTCCCTGCAGCAATACGACGGAAAAGTCTGCTATCTCGTCGAGGACAGGCTGCATGCCCGCTTTCATCGCATGGGACTGGCAGAATATGCCTTCGTGTCTTTGTTGGACGGGACCACCACCATCAGCGAGGCCATCGCGCTGACGGCTGGCCAACTTGGCGAGCAATCATTCACCGATCGCGACGCGGCCACCATTTGCCGCTGGCTTATCGAAAATGAACTTGCCCACACCGAGGCCTCACGATCCGCTGAACGATTGACTGAAGCAGCAGGGAAGTCTCAGCAACGGAAACGCGCGGAGTGGCTGAATCCGTTGATTCTCCGCATCCCCTTGCTGCGACCGAACCGCTGGCTGGCCGACCTGGAACCGCGGCTCGGCTGGTTGTTTAGCAAGCCGGCTTTTCTGCTCTGGCTGTTGACGATCGGCGTCGCGGTCCGGCAATTGCTGGCGTCGAGCGAACTCCTGTGGTCGGACCAATCCGTGTTCGCTCCGTCGAATCTGGCCTGGATGAGCCTGGCATGTGCCCTGTTGAAACTGGTCCATGAAATGGCTCATGGCATTGCTTGCAAGCGGTTTGGGGGCGATGTGCGGGAGGCGGGCGTGGTGCTGATCATCGGCGCGCCGGTTCCTTATGTGGATGTTACGTCAGCTTGGCGTTTTCGTTCCAAGTGGCAACGGATTTTCGTTTCCGCCGCCGGCATGTACGTCGAGCTGTTGGTGGCCGCCATCGCGGCCCTGGTCTTCGTGCATACGCGCAACCCCATCGTGCAAATCCACGCGCGGAATATCGTGCTCGCCGGCAGCATCGTCACGCTCTTCATCAACGCAAACCCCCTCATGCGGTTTGACGGCTACTACATACTTTCCGATGCGTTGGAAATCCCCAACTTGTCGGGCTTGGGTCAGCAGTTTCTCCAGCATGTCATCAGGCGATTCGCCTTGGGCATGCCGTCGCAATTGCCCGCTGCGAGTGCGAAACAACGTTGGATCATTGCCGTGTACGGATTGCTGGCGGCGTGTTGGCGGCTGTTCGTTTGCGCCAGTCTGCTCACCGCGGCGGCAACGCTCTGGGGAGGCCTCGGCGCGGGGTTAGCGATCGGCGTGGCAGCCTTATGGCTCGGCAGCCCCCTTGTAAAGTTCGCCCGACTCGTTTTTGCCAGTCACCGTCGGGCACGTCCTGACCCGCTGCGACTGGCCGTTGTGGCCGCGCTGTCTGTCGCCACCCTCATTTTCCTGGTGACATTACCACAGCCGGGTGGAGTGCGGGCTCCCGCGGTCGTCAGCTACGAGCCGAAACAAGTGGTCCGCGCCTCGTTCGACGGCTTTGTGCGGGAAGTGCATGTCAGTGGGGGCAACAAGGTCGAACCGGATCAGGTCTTGCTGGTCATCGACAATCCCGAACTGCGAGCCCAGCTGGCCAACCTCGAATTGGAACGCGAGCAGTCACGGATGCGGACCCGCCAATTCAGCAGCGGCAGCCAGATTGCCGCCTCTCAGGTAGAGGAAGAGTTACGCAGGACGATTGAAGAGCGACTCGAAGAGTGTTCCCGGCAACTTGCCCAGGCAACCGTGCGAGCCACAGCTCCCGGCACCGTGGTCTCGCGAGACGTGGATTCCCTGCTCGGCGCTTACGTTCAGGAGGGGACCCCTCTGCTGACGATTGGGGACGAGGCGCGAAAACAACTGGTGTTGTCGATCGGCCAACGAGACCTCGATTTTTTTCGCGGGCAAGTCGGAGAGCCGGTGAACGTGCGAATCAACGCTCCCCAGTTGGAGGTGCTGACCGGAACCCTGACACAACTCGACCCGCTGGCAAGTCGTCGTTTGGAGCAGTTCGAGTTGGGTGCCGCCGCTGGCGGACCGCTCCCCGTCCGACCGGCAGCTGCCGAGTCGTCGAAATCAGCACCAGCGAACTGGGAATTGCTCGAGCCTCGCTTCACCGCCGCCGTACAACTGAATGACCAGCAGAGCCTCGCGGTACACGCGGGTCAACGGGCCACGGTGCGTCTGAGTGCGTCGTCTCGGAGCCTTGCCGAGTCTCTCGGGACGGTCATTCAGGATTGGTTCCAATCACGCCTGCGTCCCTGAACAAGAGCCCGCAAGGCGGCTGGTAACGCGATCGATCCTACCATCGCTTCATTTCACTCCGGGTTTCGCCAACGACGCAGGGCTCGCATCGATCAGCTGCCCGTATCGACCGGAGGTAACACCGGCATCGTCAGGTCCTCGTCCAGCCGAGCTGCAACCGACGCCGCGCGCGGTCGTCCCTCACCGGACCAGCGATCCGTGCCCGGTGGCAACTCGTCCGTACCCGGGCCGACCGGAGCCAGCACGGTGGGGGCCCGCTGGGCCGTATGGGTCACGGAGGAAATCTGGGGCTCCAACGTGGTTTCGGATATCGGAGCGGCCGGAGCGATGCCACCCCATTGTTTCATCACGATGAAGAAAGCTGTCAGTGCCAGCACCGGCAAGAACAAAATCAACAAACGTCCCATCGTTTTCATCGCTTGCCTCCTCCTTGAGGCTGCCGAGTCGGTCGCGGTTCCGTTGGCCGCGCCCTGCTGATCGTGATGTCGTCCCTGCGTGATCCGTCTTATCGAGAGGCATTCCATTCCCCAATTCGCTCCCGCTTGTGCGGGGAATGGCGTCTTCCGAATGCCGCGATTCAGCTTATTTTATCGTCGTTTTCCATTCAGGCTCACTGGTCTTCAGCCGGTTCCGCCGGATACCATGTGAGGTCGGCGGCCGGAGCGACGCACGGAGCACGTCACCCGACCCGCGCGGCCACGCGAAGTCGCGCACTGCGACTTCGCGGGTTTCGCTGGACCTCCGCCGCGGAGGGACGGACCGGCTTGCGAGAAATAGTCTCAAATCGGTCGTCCTCGCGAAAGGCGACTTTTACGCGGCGGTCCTCCAACGAATGAAAGCTGATGATCGCCAACCGCCCACCAGGGTTCAAGCAAGCAGGCAATCGCCGCAGCGCCAGCTCGAGTGACTTCAGTTCCTCATTGACGGCAATTCGCAACGCTTGAAAGGTGCGGGTTGCCGGATCGATTTTTTGACGACGCCCCGGCATGGCCGCCCGCACGATCGCGGCGATTTCGCGGGCCGATTCGAGGTTGGAGGTTTTGCGAGCCGCGACGATCGCCCGAGCGATGCGACGGCTGTGCCGCTCTTCACCATACGCAAAGATCATGTCTGCCAGGTGTTTTTCGCTCAGCCGGGCTGAGCAACCGCCACGCGGGTTCGCCGGACGTGGTGTCGAAACGGAGATCCAACGGGCCTGCCGCATGAAAACTGAAACCCCGGTCGGGATCCGCCAGTTGATCGCTGGAAATACCCAGATCGAGCAAGATTCCGTCGACACCCGTCATGTCCAATTCGGCGAGCAGTTCGGGCAAGTCGCAGAAGTTCCCGTGGAGACTCGTCACCGGCAAATCGACCAGCTCAGCCCGAGCACGTTCCACGGCGGCCGGGTCTCGATCGAGTGAAATCACCCGTCCGGCGGTCCCCACGTGCTCAGCCAGCAGCCGCGTGTGCCCGCCACCTCCGAGCGTGCCATCCACGACGGTCTGTCCGGGCCGCACGGCCAGCAGTTCGAGAATCTCGCTCGACAAGACGGGAACATGGACGCTATCGCTCATGGAGTTCATCCCGCCGCGCAACATCCTGCCCTAACTTCCACGTCATCAAGGCTGTGGTTGCAATCATGGTGACTTGTCAGTAGCTCGTGAGCGGAGGACGCCCCAGTAGCCCCCGCGCAGGAGTGCGCGAGAGCCGACGTCCTCATCGGGTGAACGAAAGCGGCGGCTAGACCCCCACGAGCCTGTTGCTCGGGGGTGAATATGGTCATCAGCTAAAAGGTCCAGCGGGCGTCTCCTGGGGCCGAGCAAGCGACGTCGCTTCGCGTGCGAACTCCGAGGCCACTCTTTCGGGTTTCGATCTCGGCGAAGTCATGTCGCGATCACGTCTCTGGCTCGACCGATGGCCGGGCTGTCGCGGGCGGGTTAGCCACCGATCACGTTCACCGCCGAGCAAGCTCGGAGGAGTCCGTCTCGTTATGGTTAGCTGCGATTCAGCTGGGAACGACCACCAAGGGGGCAACATCAGTTTCTGCACGGTGAAGCTCGCAGAGGTTTTTCCAACTGCAGTAGGACAAAACGAGACGGACAAAACGAGACACCCTATTTATCCCGGCAGGTTGACTCGTTGGGGGCATTTCGGATCACGACCGATTTCAACCAGATGACCAGCACAAGTAGGGTGTCTGCTTCTGGTCTTGCTGTCTGGTCTGCTGGTCTTGGGTCTGGTCCTGCCGGTCCTTATCCGAGCCGGGCTCGGCAGAAACGA
The DNA here is from genome assembly GCA_963700865.1 of uncultured Planctomycetaceae bacterium. Classification (GTDB taxonomy): domain Bacteria; phylum Planctomycetota; class Planctomycetia; order Pirellulales; family Pirellulaceae; genus CAVOGJ01. The sequence continues at coordinate 64,671 of CAVOZC010000014.1, forward strand.
TTCCACTAATACCAGCGGTCCCCATCATCGCTGGAAAACGCATGTGCCGTGAGGAGAACGTCCGAGGCCGGCGGGCGGGCGGACTCCCCCGCCCGCTGCTCCAGCGAAAAGTCGCCGGCGTCAGACGAGCCGCCAGCACGGCCGGAACCCTTGCCTCCAACGCGGAATCCTGGGATTCGAGCGCGGCGGCCACGAGAAGGTTACCGTCTCGAGAGGCTTCCAGGACCGTTGGCAGTTCGCTGGCCACGACCCACTCGGCTGGACCGTCAAAGCCCACAAACGGCAATCCGGGCTCATGGTCGTGCCCGAGATCATGCTCGTCATCGTGTCCGTGTTCAGGCTCGTCAGCGAAAATCATGTTGTCGTCCAGGGCCGCTGGCGCCAGCGGACGCCGCACTATTGGGAACGAAAGAACTTCCGGTCACACCAAACTCGCCAAAATTGAAGGCACCGGCCCAGACATTCGGCGCAAACGTCAGATCACCACTCGCATAGCCGGACACGATGCCGTTGACGGAACCGCCCGTGCCTTGCAGGCTGGAGACGGTATCGTTCGTAAAGTCGACAGTGGCCAGCAGGACATCCGACGCGGCGGGCGTAAAGGAATTCCACGTCAGGTTGTCGTTGTACTGCCAGCCGCCGTTGTAGCGTACGGCAATAATATGGTTGGCATTGAATGAATTCGGGACGTTGGCACCCGCAAATCGATCGAACACACTCTGCTCGGAATACATCAAATAGCCCGTACCCACTGCATCGTCCGTCACCGCCACCCCGTTATTCACAGGAGTCACGAAGACGGTGGAACCGGGATCTTCATTGGCGACAAACGACGTGCCGGTCACGCCGAATTCGCCCAGATTAAAATCACCGTCCCAGACGTTGGCCGCAAACACCAAGTCGCCGCTTGCGTATCCCGCCGCGAGTCCATTGATCGTGCCGCCGGTACCCTCGAGGCTGGTCACGGTATCGGTGGAGAAGTTATCGCGCTGGCCAGCAGCACGTCCGACGCCACGGGGGTGAAAGGTACCCAGACGCGTGTTGTCGTTGTATTCCCAGCCTCCATTGTATCGCACGCCAATCAAGTGATCGGCATTCGACGGATTAGGGCTGTTGGCCCCGGCGAACCGTTCGTGCACGCTCTCGGCGGAATACATCAGGTAGCCGCCGCCAGTGGCATCATCGGCAATCGCGACACCCTTATTCAACGGAGTCACAAAGGTGTTTGAGCCAGGATCCTCATTGGGCGTGAAATTCGTGCCGGTCACGCCGAACTCACCGAGATTTGCCGAACCAGCCCAAACATTGGCCGCAAACGCGACATCACCGGTTGCGTATCCCGCCGCGACGCCATTGATACTGCCGCTCGTACCCTGCAGGCTGGTCACCGTATCCGTCGAGAAGTTAGCACTCGCCAGCAGCACATCCGATGCCACGGGCGAGAAAGGCACCCAGACACGATTATCGTTGTATTGCCAACCTCCGTCGTAGCGTACGCCAATCAGATGATTCGCATTGAACGGGTTCGGGCTGTTGGCGCCTGCAAAACGCTCGTGCACATTTTCCGCCGAATACATGAGGTATCCGCTGCCGGTGGCATCGTCGGCGACAGCGACCCCGTTATTGACCGGCGTAATGTCGATCTGGCCGCCACTGGTGGGGACGATCGTCGCGTCGATCGAATAAAATCCGAGGCTGCCATAATCGCTGTAGACTCCCGGTTTGCCGACGCCGTCGATCGACAGGAAGTAAGTGCCGGCAGCCAAGTTGAGATTGAAACTTGCGTCCAGGCCATTGAGCGGATTGCTGGTGCCAAGCACATCGCCAACGCTGTCGTACAATCTGGCCTCGATGTCTAGATTTGGGTTCTCCCCAAATGGATTGATGTCGAACGTCACCGTTCCGGCGCCAGTTGTGAATTCGAAGAAATCGAGATCGGTATTGCGCTCGATAATTCCCCAGGCAAAGATCGAGCCATCCACGTCGGTCAACGTGCTCGCGGTCCCTATGCTACTGCCATAGTCGTCCGTCCGATAACCAAAGCCGTTCGCCGGCTTGGTGATAATGGACAAATCGTCTTGTGTCGTCGTAGCTCCGCTGTAATCCCCGTTACTCCATTGCGTCACGTTCTTGTTGAAGGGAGCGCCCATAATGGGGCCCCAACCCGTGCTCCCGCTGCCCGTCCCCGGATGATACGACTGTCCGAACAGGCCATCATGACTCAAGCCCAACGAGTGACCCACTTCGTGGGATCCCGTCATGGCTCCGTTATTGATCCCCTTGTTGAAACTGAAGACAGGGTTGTCGATCGAGTCGTTGAAGCTGTTGAGATACGCGACGCCGCCGATCCCATTGCCAAATCCGGCCGTTGCTTGCGTATGCAGATCGCGCACCCCCCAGGTCTGATCACCGGCTCCGGATTTGGTCAGGGCCGCCAGACCCGGATCGGCGGTCGTGACGTTCACTTCAAAGGGAAGATAATCTTCTGCGATATTCTGAAAGATCTTTTGAATCTCAACGCGTTCCGAATTGGAAAAGCTGCTCGAACTACCTGACGAATTGTACGGCGGGAACACAATGTCGTGTCCCCAGGAATTGTTCACGCTGTGATGTCCATCGAAATCCAGGAAAATCGTCTTGGTGGCCGTCGGCAAGCTGGCAAGACCAAAGGTGTTGGCCAGACCGTACGGTGATCCATCCGGCGAGTTGGCATCGCCCAGGGTAAAGACGCCATCCACGTAGGCGGGAAAGATGGCGGCCAACACCTGTCGGGTTTCCAGCAGTTCAGGATGCCACAACGAACGGACCGTTTGCTTGATTCGACGCATGCTCACCACTCAAAATGGAAGAAGATAGGAAAAAAGAGACCAACGATCATCAATGACAAAGCCGTGAAAGGTGACTTCTTGGTACGAAATTTGACCCCGCAGCGCTTTTTGTGCCTCCGCCCGCCTCACCTAGAGAATGCCGGGAAATCAAAAAAAAAGCAACCATCCCTCGATTTCAATCGAAGCGACCGCGAATCACACGGGTGTCGCGTAGCGACGCCGCCGGACGGGAAGCGGCAAGTTGGGCCGACAGACATCGTTCGTTCCCGAGGAAATTGCCGGGAAACTAATACCGAACCAGCCAAATCAAGCCAAATCAGACACAAGCCAAATCAGCCCAAATCAGACACCCTACTAGCCAAATCTAAGCCCAAATCAGACACCCTACTAGCCAAATCAGAAGCCAGCCAAATCAGACACCCTACTCATCCTGGCAAATCCTGGCAAATCAGACACCCTACTCATCCTGGCAGGTTGGCTCGTTTTGGGGCATTACGGATCACGACCGCTTCTAACCAGATGCCAACATAATTAGGGTGTCTGGTCTTGTATCTGGTCTTGTATTTTGCACAGGACCACCGAATGGTCGTCAGCCGTAGGCGCTAGCCTCGGGCAGCCACCGAGCCCCGGGCGGCCCTCTTCCCGCCGGCATCACAACAACAGAGAGAAGACACAGACTTGGCGGACAGTCGTCAGCCGTAGGCTCAGCCTCGGGCAGCCACCGAGCCCCGGGCGGCCCTCTTCCCGCCGGCATCACAACAACAGAGAGAACAGAGAGAAGACACAGACTTGGCGGACAAAGACTGGGAAGTTTGGGATGACTCTCCGGCTCCGACAGCGGCCTCCCTGGCTCTCCTAGGCTACGAACTCAACCCATCTCCCGTTCGCGAAGTCTGTGTCTACGTTGGTCCTAGGCTACGACAACAGAGAGAAGACACAGACTTGGCGGACAAAGACTGGGAAGTTTGGGATGACTCTCCGGCTCCGACAGCGGCCTCCCTGGCTCTCCTAGGCTACGAACTCAACCCATCTCACCGTTCGCGAAGTCTGTGTCTACGTTGGCCTTCGTAGTCTTGTATTTTGCACAGGACCACCGAATTGTCGTCAGCCGTAGGCGCTAGCCTCGGGCAGCCACCGAGCCCCGGGCGGCCCTCTTCCCGCCGGCATCACTCACCGGCCGACAGGTGCCAGACATAAAAACAGAGAGAGAACAACAACAGAGAGAAGACACAGACTTGGCGGACAAAGACTGGGAAGTTTGGGATGACTCTCCGGCTCCGACAGCGGCCTCCCTGGCTCTCCTAGGCTACGAACTCAACCCATCTCCCGTTCGCGAAGTCTGTGTCTACGTTGGCCCTACGTTGGCCGTTTGCGGCTTGCCTGCGCGAAGTCTGTGTCTACGTTGGCCTTCGTCACTCCATCAAATCAAACCGCAGGCGCGTGGGGAGGGTTTGTTTCGTTGGGTCCGGAATTTCGCTCGGGGACGAAGTACGGAGCCGCCCAGCGTACAACCTACCGTGGGGCGATGTCGGGGGGCCTGGGGGGAAGTTCCAGGAAAAAAAGAAAGCCCATTTGAAAACCCCCGCCGGCATCCGTGCCTGGTCGGGGAGAGTTTCAGATGGGCTTCGAAAACAGAAAGTCCCGAGGTGCGATCCATGCACCTCGGTGGGACACTCTGCCGTGGAAATCGACCGATGAGGATTTCCACAGGTTTCGCAGTCGAAGGTATCCATACCATCGGTCAGCGGATATTCGACGCAGGGCATGCGTCGGGCAAATCGGTCGGTGGCCGTGACCGATCCGCCACCGTTTCCGCGACAAGGCGAAACAACGGACGGACGTTCCGTGAAGAAGCAGCGTCAACGTGCGAGCCCATGGGGCACGCTGATAGGAAAAACTCCTCGATTGCGGTGTGTGGTGCGTGGTCAAGTTGCGGAACAAATCGAATCAGAATAGTAGGCAAAACGTACTGGCTGCTGCGAAACAAACAAACTTGGCCGACCCAACGATGTGGATCGAATCACTTGTCGTCGGGGCTCATTGCAATGGGTCGGGCTGAAACGCCCGCTCCGCCAACTCGTCATAACGGGCTTGCTGCTGTTGCTCATAGGTTGCCCAGCGGGCCGCATTCCAGAGCTCGATGTGGTCGCCCACCCCGACCATGACCGCCTCGTCGACCAGACCGGCGTGAATGCAAAGTTCTGGCTCAATCCGTATCCGCCCTTGGGCATCCATTTCCACGTATTGAGCCCGTGCGTAGAACAGTCGGCTATAGGCCCGCGTCTCCTCTCGATTGGGAGAACCGGCTGCCAATTTTTCCGCGAGCCGACGAAACGCAGATTGCGTGTATATGGCAATTGATCCATCCGTGCCCGGCGCGATGTAAAGGCCCACATTTGCTGGTGACTGGCCGCTCGACGCCTGGTCACCGGAACTCGTCTCCAAACCCTCGAAGGCCGACCGCAGACGCTTGGGTATGGCGACTCGATGCTTCTGGTCAACGGATCGCGTAAACGTTCCCGTCAGCAGCATGATTCACCACTTCTCACCATTTGGCTCCACATGGCCCCTACTGTACCCATTGAGACCAACTCGTCAACACCGCTGCGAAACGCATTTTTTCACGGGGTTTAGCGGACTTGGCTCCCAGAATAGTTCGCTTTTCCGCTGTTTTCCGCACTCGAAAAAAAACCCACGGGGGCAAAATTTTCCCACCGCGCTCAGGCCTCCCGACTCTGCCCGCCGATGTCCCCCCACCGCAGGCCACCACGTCGGAGCCCGCTGCGTTTCCACGGCGGGCTCGGCAAGTCCAAGGGCAAGGGCGACGCGGCTCCCGGATCGATGGTTTGCCCTCACTAGGCCCATCCGCATCGAGTCGATACAACCGACGCATGGACCAGCTCGACGACTACGACTACGAACTCCCGACCGCATTGATCGCCCAGCAACCGACGGCGAACCGAGCCGACGCGCGGTTGCTGCTGGTGCAACGCCACGAGCAGCAGCTAGAGCACTATCACGTGCGGGATTTGGTCGAACTGTTGCGGCCAGAGGATCTACTCGTGTTGAACGAGACGAAGGTGATTCCGGCACGACTGGTCGGACGACGAACGACGACGGGGGGCCGCTGGCAGGGGCTGTACCTGGAAAGCGAAGACCACGGACTGTGGAGAATTCTCGGCAAGACTGCGCGGCAAGCTGCAGGAAGGTGAGACGATCACGCTCGAGGACCTGGCGGGACAGCCCCACACACCCTTAGAGCTGGTACGGCAACTTCCGCACGGTCAATGGGCGGCTCGTCCGCATTCGCCCTTGGAACTGATCGATCTGCTCGCCCAAGTGGGTCGCGTCCCCTTACCGCATTACATTCGCGATGGGGAGATGTTGCCTGGCGATCGCGAGCAATATCAGACCGTCTATGCCAGGACTCCCGGTTCCGTGGCGGCACCGACCGCCGGCTTGCATTTCACGCGGGAACTCTTGGAACAATTGCGCAAGGCAGGAGTACGGACGGCGTTCGTGACCCTGCACGTGGGTATCGGTACGTTTCGTCCGATCATGACGGAGCGTTTGGATCAGCATGTGATGCACTCCGAGTGGTGTGAATTGCCGGCGACGACGGTCTCAGCCATCGCCGCGGCCAAGGCAGCGGGGGGACGGGTGATTGCGGTGGGTACCACGACGGTCCGCGTATTGGAATCGGCCGCCTCGGCCCGCACGCCTCTGGCATCCTGGTCCGGTCATACCGATTTGTTCATTCGTCCGCCGTTTCACTTTCAAGTCATCGACGGATTGATGACGAATTTCCATCTTCCCAAATCGACATTGCTGGTGCTCGTGAGAACCTTTGGTGGCGACAAGCTCATGCGGCGCGCCTATGCGGCGGCGATTGCGGAGAAATATCGTTTCTTCAGCTATGGGGACGCGATGTTCATTGTCTAGTCGCGCCTCGGACAGCGTCACGACGCGCGCTGCCGCCGAGCGATGAGCCATCGAAGTCCGTGCTGGCTGGAGAATGCAGGTTGGGGGGTGGTCAGCCGCTGGAAAATGCTCCACGCTAGGGGCAGTGAATTCGCCCCTCCCCTCGCCCTTCTCGCCAACAAGGAGATACTCCATGTCGACCGTTGAACTGGAACAAGTCCTCGTCGTGCCCACGGAGTTGTTTCACCGCCTCGGTCACTTCCAAGGTTTTTCGCGCGAAGTCGACCGCTATCTGGGTGAACTGCTGAGCGGAGAACATGCCAGCTATCGACCACGCCCGGAAATGGAAAAAGACCCCAGCTTCAAACAGTTGATTCCGTATATGATTTTTCGGCACGTTGATGAACAGGGCGGCGTGAGTCTCTTTCAATACACGCGTGGGAGTGGACAGGGGGAACAGCGTTTACATCGCAAGATGAGCGTGGGCATCGGTGGCCATATTTGTTCGGTCGATCATTGCGACGACGGCGCGGATGTCTACGCGCAGGGCATGCGGCGGGAACTGGAGGAAGAAGTCACCATCGACACGCCCTATCGAGAGCGGATCGTCGGATTGATCAACGATGACGAAACGGATGTCGGTAAGGTACACCTGGGTGTCGTCCACCTGTTTGATGTCGAAGCTCCGCTTGTCTTCCCTCGCGAGGAGGAAATCATTGATGCGGGATTTCAGCCCATCGACGAACTTCTGGGGCGGTTGGACGCGATGGAAAGTTGGTCGCACATTTGCGTGGCGGCGCTCTTTGGCAACGAGTCGCATATCAAGGCATAGCGGGCACGAACCCATTCAGGTTGCCGCCGCCACCGTATCCGAGGCAGCGGTGAATCCGCCCGGAAGAACGCATGGCCCTCACCCCGCCGGTCTACCTCGACAATCAATCCACCACACGCGTCGATCCCCGTGTGGTCGCGGTGATGCTTCCGTTTTTCGACAGGACGTACGGGAATGCGGGCAGCCTAAGCCACTGCTTTGGCGATGAGGCGAGAATGGCGGTCGAGTCAGCGCGCCAGTTCATCGCCCAGACGCTCGGAGCCGGCGACAACGACATCGTATTTACCAGCGGCGCCACGGAAAGTAACAACATCGCACTCCGCGGCCTCGCCGACACCCCTCGCCGAAAAGGGAATCATATCGTCAGCGTGGCGACCGAACATCGGTCCGTGTTGGACCCGCTGGCCCGCCTGGCTCGCCAAGGCGTCGAGGTGACGCTGCTCACGCCCAGGCCGCACGAGGATCCGCTGGCCGGCGTGGTGAAAGCGGAGCAGGTGGCCGAGGCACTCCGCGAGGACACGTTGCTGGTTTCGGTGATGTTGGCCAACAACGAGATCGGCGCCATTCACCCGCTGGCGGAAATCGGGCAGATTTGCCGGGAGCAAAATATCCCCCTGCATTGCGATGCGACGCAGGCCGTGGGCAAACTGCCCGTGGACGTAGATGCGTTGGGTATCGATTTGATGAGCTTCGCGGCTCATAAGATGCACGGCCCGAAAGGCGTGGGCGGGCTGTATGTGCGCCGCCGCGGCAAACGCATCCGTCTGACCCCACTTTTCGAAGGCGGCGGCCATGAGAAAGGATTGCGGAGCGGGACCCTCGATGTCCCGGGGATCGTGGGCATGGCGACGGCCCTGCAGCTGTGCGAGGCGGAAATGGAGACGGAAACCTTGCGGCAACGGCAATTGCGGGATCGCCTGGCCGGCGGATTGTTGAGCGAGATTCCCGAGGCGCGGATCAATGGTCCGGCCTTAAACGGTCCAGCCCGGTTGGCCGGCAACCTGAACGTCGGCTTTCGCGACGTGACGGGCGAGTCATTGATGCTCGGGATGCCCGCACTGGCCGTTTCCAGCGGCAGCGCCTGTACTTCGGCCCAGCCCGAACCGAGTCATGTGTTGCGGGCACTTGGCCTGAGTGATGACTGGGTTCGAAGTAGCCTGCGGTTCGGGCTGAGCCGATTCACGACCGAGGCCGAAATTGATTTTGCCGTTGAAACCGTCGCCGCGGCGGTTCGCAGGCTGCGGCAACTGGGTTGAGGTCCTGTTGAGATTCAGCGCCTGCCGGTCGTCCTCAGGCGCGAAAGGTCGGAAACAGAGAGGAGCGGACAGCACGGATGGAAGCGATCCAATCCCCAGCCCCTCCGTCGGCGGAGTGTCCGCAAATACCGCACGGTCGTCTCGATTCCGAGCGATCCGGTGAATCCCGCTTGAAAATCGCGGTTTTGCACCCATCAGGCTAAATACACTTTCCTCGCCCAAACGATTCGTGTATCGTAGCTTTTGAGGCAAATACCACGATATTCCGGGAGATTCGTACCAATGGCGATCACCTTAACTGAACGTGCCGCAGAAGAAGTCAAACGCATTATCGGCGAGCAAAAACTGGGGGACGAAACCGTACTCCGCGTCGGCGTCACCGGGGGTGGCTGCAGCGGCTTCTCCTACGCACTCGGCTTCGATACCAACATCGACGAGGCGAATGACGCCAGCTACGATTGTCACGGCGTGAAGGTCGCCGTGGACCGCAAGAGTGCCCTGTATCTCGACGGCACCACGCTCGACTTTTTTGATGGGCTCGAAAAGCGGGGATTCACGTTTGAGAATCCCAATGCGGTCAAGTCCTGCGGCTGCGGAAGTTCCTTCCAGGCATAGGGCGACGCATGTCCTCGCACGCCGCGAGGTGGCTCAGCCAACACACGAAAATACCGGCCGAGGCTCAAACGAGCATCGGCCATTTTTTTTTCTTGCGTCACGCAGATCGAGACGCCCGTCGCAGGCGATCCGCATCCGGCACCCTGGTTGCCGTTGTCGCAGGCTTTTAAAATCGGCGGGTCGAGGAACAAGGACCGATGAGCGAACCGCAGAAAATTCACATTGTTGGGATCGGCGACGACGGGCTGGAGGGCTTGACCGAAACGGCACAGGCCACGATTAGGGCCGCCGACGTGCTGATCGGCACGGCTCGTAATCTCGCCGCCCTCCCCGACTCGCCCGCCGAGCGCCTCGCCACGACGGGGGACCTCACCCAGCTTGTCGAGCAGCTACGAGCCCGCGCGGAGAAGCGAATCGTGATGGTCGCGACTGGCGACCCCATGTTCTACGGCGTGACTCGATATTTGTGCGACCAGATGGGTAAGGACCGCTTCGAGGTACTGCCCCATGTGAGTACGATGCAGCTTGCCTTTGCGCGGGTGAAGGAGCGTTGGGATGAAGCCTATCTGGCGAACATCGAGACCGTGGGCATCACCCGGGTCGTGGAGAAATCACGGTCGGCGGAACGCGTGGGACTATTCACTAACGAGCTCCATCCCCCCGAGGTCATTGCACGGCAACTGCTTTTGGAAGGGATCGACTATTTCACGGTCTACGTGTGTGAGAATCTAGGTTCGAGGGACGAGCGGGTGACTCAGGGTGACCTCAGCACAATCGCGGAACAGTCTTTTGCGCCGCTGAATGTCATGATCCTCATCCGCAAGCCCAATGTGCCGGATCGCCCGTCGGCGATGGCCGGACAACGGCTTTTCGGCAATGATGATGAGACGTTCGCTCAATCGCAACCCAAGCGCGGACTGCTCACTCCCTTGGAAATCCGCAGTATCGCGCTGGCACTCCTGGACCTGGGTCCACGCAGCGTCGTCTGGGATGTCGGTGCCGGCAGCGGCAGCGTTTCGATCGAGGCCTCGCGACTGGCCCACGACGGCACCGTCTATGCGATCGAAATGGACCCGCAAGATCACGGACTGATCCTGGACAATGCCAAGCGTTTCGGCGCAGCCAATGTGGTACCTGTCCTGGGGCAAGCTCCCGAAGCCTGGCGGGAGCTACCCGACCCCGATGCCGTTTTCATCGGGGGAACGGGTCGTGCGGTGCAACGGATCGTCGAACTGGCCAGTGCACGACTGCGTCCCGCCGGTCGCATGGTCGTTCATGTCGGATCGCTGGAAAATGTTTCCGCGGTGCATGCCACGCTGCGGGAAATGGTGGGCGAACCGCAGGTCCGTATGGTACAAGTCTCCTTGGGGAATGAGCAATTCGAATCCCTGAGGCTGGACAGCCGCAACCCGGCGTTCTTGGTGAGCAGTGTGAAACACGTATAGGTCGCGGAGAGAAGTATTGCATGATGGACTATCCGCAATTGGACGTCATCGCCGTGGGCGCCCACCCGGACGATGTCGAGATTGCCTGCGGAGGCACCTTGGCGCGGCTCGTCGAACAAGGCTATCAGGTCGGCATCATCGACTTGACCGACGGCGAGCCGACCCCCGGCTGTCCCGATCCGGCGGTACGCCGCGGCGAAGCCCAAGCAGCGGCAATGATCCTGGGCGTCGAGACTCGGGTGATTCTCGATTTACCGAATCGACGCCTGTTCGATTCGTTTGAATCGCGCGTGGCGTTGGCCAAGGAGTTTCGCAAGTATCGCCCGCGGATTGTCATCGGTTTCGGTGACCGGACACCGCAGGCCTCGCCCGACCATTGGCAGGCGATACAGATCACGGAGGCAGCCATTTTTTACTCCCGCCTGACGAAGTGGGACGAGCACTTTGATCGCCTGCCCGTGCATCGAATCGATGCCCAGCTGTATTTTCGGCTGGCTTTCGAGTCTTTTGCTCACGACCATCCCGGTCAATTCGTCGTTGACATTGGCAGTACGCTAGAAAAGAAATTGGCCAGCATTGCCTGTTACGCCACGCAGTTCCCACCGGAAAAGGCCTACGTCTTCGATCGTGTGCGAGCCGCCGCCCAACATTGGGGACTGGCCGCGGGCTTTGCCGCCGGAGAAATCTTTATCAACACGCGGCCGGTCGGCTCGCGAGACCTCGTCACCACCGTGCTGGCGTCCGTCGGCGAAAATCCATGAACGACCGCGTGGAAATTCAACCTTGCGGACCATTACAAGCCTCGATTCGGCCGCCCGGATCGAAGAGTCTCACCAACCGCGCACTGGTCTGCGCCGCGCTCGCCACGGGACCGTCCCGGTTGATCGGTGCCCTCGACAGCGAAGACACGCGGTATATGCTCGCCGGCTGGGAAGCGTTGGGCGTGGACATTTCATGGGACGCCGACAGCCACATCGCTGATATCGTCGGCTGTGGGGGTAATTTTCCTGCTCAAGAAGCCCAACTGTTTCTCGGCAACAGCGGAACGACCGTTCGCTTTCTGACCGCGGCGGTGGCTACCGGGCATGGTCACTACCGATTGGATGGTGTGTCCCGTATGCGGGAAAGACCGATTCAAGACCTCCTCGACGCGCTGCGCCAATTGGGGGTCGATGCGACTTCCGAACTGGGAACGGGAGCCCCGCCCGTGATCGTACGGGCCGGTGGTCTACCGGGTGGCACGGCCACGGTCGCGGGAGAGATTTCCAGCCAATATCTGAGTGGACTGTTGATGGTGGCTCCCTATGCCCGGCAAGACGTGCGGCTGGTGCTGCGGGGGGAGCTCGTATCGCGACCCTACGTCGACATGACCATCGCAGTGATGCGTTCCTTCTCCGTGACCGTGGAGGCGATGAGCGACGGCTTTTTCGTGCCGGCGGGACAGTCTTATGTTGGCCGCACCTACGCCGTCGAACCCGATGCCACGGCGGCCAGTTATTTCTGGGCCGCGGCGGCAATCACGGGTGGAACGGTCGTTGTGGAAGGGCTCGACCGTGGTGCCTTGCAAGGGGACGTGGCCTTTTGTGATTGCTTGGAACGGATGGGCTGTCAGGTCACGGAAGCGGTCGGTAGCATGCGGGTGACAGGTGGACAACTGCGGGGCATTGATGTCGACATGAACGCCATCAGTGATACCGTGCAGACATTGTCGGTTGTCGCGTTGTTTGCCGATGGACCGACGCGGATTCGCAATGTCAGCCACAACCGTCATAAGGAATCGGATCGCATCGGCGATCTGGCCACCGAATTACGACGAGTCGGCGCCAGCGTGGAAGAGCACGACGACGGCCTGACCATCGTGCCAGGTTGCTTGCGACCCGCGGAAATCCAGACCTACGACGATCATCGCATGGCAATGAGCCTGTCGTTGATTGGCCTGAAGCAGCCGGGCATCGTTATCCTCGATCCGGGCTGCACGGCCAAAACGTATCCGGAGTTTTTTCACGATCTGGCCCGCGTGTGCCGGACGGTTGCGCACGAGTGAATCGGTCAAATCACGATCGATGATGTTGTTTTCATCGCGCTCCGGGAGCCGAAGCCTACCCCTTCGCAAGCTGATCGCAAGGGACTCAATCGTGATGCGGGCATTCGATTTGGTGCAGCTTTGTCTCGGTCCGTGCGTCGGCTAGTGATTGCATGTATTCAGCCGCTCGCAGTCGCTTCTCGCAAGTGAGCCACTCTATATTGCTGCATTCCAATTTCCCACACACCTCGCAGGCGTAGTACTCGGGCGGGCAATCCTGAACGATTGAGTCCTTGAATTTCCCTAGCGCCTTACGCGCCTTTACCGTCCAGTTCTCAAGTCCCAAAGCTGCGTCTCCCAAGCTGCCAACCCATCCAATGCACCCTGGCCCATCCGTGCCGGCCAGCCACTGCCCCACAGCGTAATCTCAGCCGCCACGGATGGCAACCAACGATCTCTTTCGGTGCCGATGCCCGACGTGGTGAGCCCCCGCCGCGACGGACCGCGGCTGCTCAAGACGAGATTCCGGCCTCTTCCCGCCTCTTGTTACCACTCGGCCGACGCGAAGGTCCCCTCGAAGAAACGATCCACGTCTTTCGTCCATTCATCCTCATCCGGGTCTGCAGGGCGCGGCGGCGAAACAAATGTGAATTTATGCGCGTTCCAGACATTGAAGTCGCTGCTGTCGATACCCGCATCGGCATTGAAGTTACCATGAGTCCAGCGGCCATCAAATGTGAACTTATGCGCATTCCAGAGATTGAAGTCGGACGTATCGACCACAAAATCCAGGTTCGCATCACCCAGGAGCGTCCCTTTGAGTTGAGTGATCCAGGACTGCACATCCGCGACCGTGACGAGACCGTCCCCAGTCACATCGAACCGCCCGTCATTCGTACCAGCGATCGCCGCGGCGCTCAGCGCATCAATATCATCACCGCTGAGAGTGCCGTCACCGTCGAAATCGCCCGCTCGCACGACCTTAATCGTGAATCCCCGGCTCGTGGTCGATCCATCGGCCGAGGTCGCCCGCACCGTGATGGCATGCGAAGTCGCACTCGCAAGGTCGATGGACGCTCCATTGGCGACGGTCACGATGCCGGTCGTCGGGTGGATCGCGAACCGCCCGCCCGCATTTTCGTCCAGGGTATACACAACCGCGCTGGTCGTGATATCAGCGTCACGGGCAAAGGCCACGATTCCCACCGGCGTGCCGTTCGCCGCATGTTCCGCTACCTGGTTGCTTCCGCCATCCAGATCGGAAATCGATCCCACATCAAACTCGTCCACGTCATGCACCTGGATCGTGAACGTGGCATCCGAATGCGACCCGTCCGCCGACAAGGCCCGCACGGTCACGTTGTGCGAAGTGGCCGACTCGGCGTCCAGAAGCGATCCATTGGCGACTGACAAGACGCCGATCGCGGGATCAATGGCAAAGCGACCACCCGCACTGTCTAACAGCGAATACGTGATCGCATTTGTCGTGGCATCGGCATCGCTTGCCAGCACGGTGACGCCCACCGTTGTTCCATGCGGTGCATTTTCATTCACTGCATCGAGGGCCGGATTCGCATCGCTGATGGGCCCGACGTTGAATTCATTCACGTCCAGGATGGCGATCGTAAAGGGCTGAATGGCCACCGTACCGTCGGTGCTGGTGGCGCGCACGAGAATTGTCTGGTTACTGGTTGCTTCGCGATCAAGTGCACCCGCCACCGTGACCACGCCCGTCGTAGGATGGATGGCGAATCGCCCACCCGCGTTGTTGTCCAGAGAATAGGTCACGGTGTCGGACGGATCGGGGTCGATGGCCGCGGCAGTGATCCCGACCAGCGTCCCCGGCGTCGAGTTTTCCGCGACCTGGTCAGGAGCCCCGTTGGCATCCGCAATCGTTCCAACTCCCGTCACCACGTGAAAGATTCGTAGATAATCACCGCCGGCACTGCCGTTCGCGTCACCGTCCAGCCGATTGCCTGCCTGATCCAGTAACGATTGCCCGGGTTGACTGATAAGTGACAAGCGATAGCGATCGGTCGGCAGCGGTTGAGCAAACGTCAGACTGACGTCCAGCGAACCCGCGGTATACGCCAAGTCGTCAATGTCGATGACGAGATCGTCGGCCGTATCAAATTGATTGTCGAGCCCATCGCCAAGCAGCTCATACACATTGGAACTGCGGGCACTCACCGCATCCAGGGGCTCACTGAATGACACGACCAGACCGGTCACCGGGGCTAGTACCGAGCCGCCGGCCGCGATTCCCGCGGGCGTGATCCCAGTGACGGTCGGAGGCGTGACGTCGCTGCTGTCGCCCTGAAACTCAAAGGCTCCTATGTCGGTGAGCCCTGGCTGCAGGGTCCAGCCTCGAGAGTTCACGGCCGTGAGACCAGCTTGGCCATCGTAGGGAGACAGTTCGTAATTGACCCCGTTTCCAGCCGAGATTCCCACGGTCGGGGAAAGATTCGCGTTGCCCGGCCCGTAGTGGAATTGGATCTCGCCGGTGTTCACCAGCGTGACTGCAAATTGAACATCGCTATTGTCACCGATGCGGGAGGCATTCCAGCGGACCGTGACTCGATCGGTTAGCAATGTATCGACAAAAATGTCATCGCCGGTAAGGGCTGTGGTCAAGTCATCCCACAGCGCCGTTATCCGCCGCTGCGTGAGTAGCTCTGCCGTTGTGTTCGACGCGTCGTTGGCACTGGTGTTTACCCCGAACTGAAGCAGTCCGTTCGTCGAAACAAAGACCGAACTATAACTGGTTCCGTAGAAGGGGAACGTGAAGCCGGCGGGGAAGGCCAGCGTGAAGACGGAATCATTGGCCCGCCAGTTCCGGGCCGAGCCGGTAGCCGCGAACAGGCTGGCCCCCAGCGAACTTTCGACGTATCGGGGCGCACCTGCGTTTGTTGTGCCAGGGTCATCTTGGCGCGATCGGTTCAGCAAATCCGTGACGCTGGCATTCCATGTTTCCCCGCGGTCGATGGCGGGCGAGTGAGCCTGCAGCCCAAAATTATCGTCAAACCCGTTTCCTTCGGGCACTCCCTGCTCGCCCAAGACGTTGTCCGCCCCGTCGATATCCAAGAACAGCGGATTGGCGGAGAGGCTGTTTGCATCGCGGCCACTGCTCGACTGCCAGTCGCCGAGTTCTGGGGAGACAGTACTGCCCCAGAGGCCGACGTTGGCCGCGGCACTCGTTGGGTACAACAGGTTGTAGTCGCTGACGAAGGCCGCCTGGCCCCCGGTCGCAACACTGACCAACGTACCGACGTCGCCCTGGACAATATTGTTCTTCAGCCGTCCCGTACCATTTGCCGTGAATCGAACCGCGATTCCCACCGGGTGAACGATCGTATTGTCCGTAATCAGGTAGTTTCCGTTGCTAACATCGATTCCCACGTTCGTGTTGTCGTAGATCAAGTTGTTGCGAACCGTCGATGTCGTGGAAGTCCCCGTCAACAGGATGCCCGTGGCATTGGAATAAATCTGGTTATTGAGGACATTGGATGTGCCCGACTGCCGGATGCCGGCGCTGCTGTTGGCGTAGATCCGATTGCGTCGAATGGTGCCCGTCACGGACGGAATGTCGAAACCGAAATAGTTGTGGTGTACGAGGTTATCACTAATGGTCATGGCAAATCCGCCACTGACGCTGTAGAAGATGCCCACGTCGTTCGTTCCCGCGTGGCCATAGACTTCGTTCCCCACGATTTGCAGGCCGCCGGCAGAGCCTCCCGAGGCAAAAATCCCGTGCGTCGCGTTGTCGTGTATCGTGTTACCCTGAATCACATTTCCGACGACGTTGATGCCGGAGGTTTCCACACCGACGTTATGCCCAAAAATATCGTTGTCCCGAATCACGACGTTTCCGAATAGCGTGCCATTCACCTTGATGCCCCGGTCGCTGTTGCGAATCAGGTTATTCTCGACTGTGATCTGCGAACCGCGAGTCTCAATGCCGAGACTGGTGTTTTCGCGGATTTGATTGTTCACGATGCGGACATTCGATGCGCCGGAGTTGACGTCAATGCCGCGATTGGAGTTATTGCGAATAACGCTGTTGCGAATCTCAATGTTCGCACCGCTGACGAGGGAAATGCCGTTTTCGGCCGTGTGCAATTCAAGCGCATCCACAACGATGTCCGTCACACCACCCGTAAGCTCGAGCACGGCGCTGCCAACTGCCGATGTGCCGCGAGTCAATACGGCCGCGTGGCCGGACTGAGTTGGACCTTGCAGGGTCACTCCCGAGTCCTCAGCCGTCAACGTTGCATTGGTCAGCAGGCGACCGTACGTGCCGCTGTCGACGTAAATGGTGTCCCCTGCGTCGAGGTCGTATGCCCGCACCAGAGCATCGAGGCTTTTCATCGGCGAGTTCGGTGACTTGCCCGTGTGTAAATTGTCGCCAGACGCGGTCGTGAATTCGTTGTCGCTCAGATCAGAGTCGGCGGCGATGTTGACGTAAAAAGCATTGCCATTGTTGCTGACCGAGAACGTCTCGCTAACCTGCTGCACACCGGGTACCCCGTCGCCGAGGGCCGTAAGGCGAAAACGGCCCGTGTTGCCATTCGTTCCGGCTGTCGCGTTCCAGGTAAGACTCCCTTCACCGAAACGGTTGGCCGGCACATTGGTGGCGATCGTTGACCAGGTCTGACCGTTGTTGGCTGAAAACTCCACATTCGCGGCGAACGTCGCCGGTGCCGCCGGATAGGCGCGTGTGATCTCGATGCCGGAGATGACCGCATCGAAGCCAGCCGCCGTGCCGTCATTAACCAATTGCAGGGTAAGGCCTTGCCCCTCGGTTGCCGAGACAGCAAACGACTTGGCGACCGCCTTTCGTACCGCGCCGGCATCGGCCTGGATGTTGTAATTGTCGAGTACCGTCTGGCCCTGCAACCGCACATCGAACCGGCGCACGTTGCCGCCGCTCGGCTCCACAAAGAACAGCCGCACATCGTACGCACCATCCGGCAACGGAAGGTCATAGCGAAGTGAAGCGCCGTTCGCACCGTTGGCGAACACATCGGCATACGATTGCAGCACGGCGACCGGTGGAGGATTCGTGACGCCGCTCATATCGATCGTGCCAGTGACGGTGCGGCTGGTGCCGCCCGTGCGATACGTATCCGTACTCCAGCGCCCAGCGCCGTATCGTAAATCGCGCTTCCTCCCGCGTTTACCAGCGCCAGCGATTGGGTGCTCGTAAAGCCGGCCGAAGTCCAATTCAGCGTGATTGGTTGACCTACTTCGAACTTGCTGAGAATACCCGGCTCGGTCAACCGGATCACTTGTGCCGGGCTGGCGGTCCCCTCAGCCGTATTACCGAATGCTCCCAGATCGACGCGACTCCCCGTGCCGGGCTCCGCCGCATAGAAGGAGAGAGGATCGCCCGCATTAATGGTTGGCGACCCACTTGCCACGTGAAAGTCATCGTCCACGCCGTAATCGGTCGATGTTGCCAGATCGTAGCCTCGGCGGCCGTCGGGACCATCTGCGTCAATGAACTGCGGATCGGCCGCGAGACTGTGTCCATCCCTTCCCACTTCATAATACCACTGCGTCAGATCGGTCAGGGGGACAGCGCCCCATGTGCCGACTTGACCCGCGCCCGTGACTTGCCACAGGTTGTAGTCGCTGGTGAAACCGGCCTGCGCATGATTCGCCACATTCAGCAGTGTCCCGGAATCGGTCACGAGAATGTTATTGCGCAGGTCGGCGTTTCCCGAGGCATTCAGCCGAATTGCCGTGCCGGTGGGCTCGAGAATCGTGTTGTTCAGCACGCGCAACCCTGTCAACCCCGTGCCGATATCGATGCCAAACGCCGTCTGGTCGTAGATCACGTTATTGGCAATCGTGGCGGATTGCCCGGCACCCGCCGCCGTAACGATGCCCGTGGCATTCGCGTAGATCACATTGCCGCTGACCACGGGATTCGATCCGGTGATTCGCACACCGGCCTGCGTGTTGTGGAAGATGCGGTTGTCGCGGATGATGCCGGTCCCCGTAATGCCCTCCAAGTTGTCGTAGACCGTGTTTCGTTGGACCACAACGGCGGCATTCGTCACATTGATACCCGGCCGGCTGTTGCCAAACACGAGGTTGTCCTGCACAATCGTCGTGGCGTCGTTCGCAAAGATCATTCCATTGGTGAACGTGCCACCCGGATTGTTGCGGACAGTGTTCTGCTCAACCAGCGTGTTATCCGCGCCATTGACATAGATGGTGTAGGAACTGTTGGCAAAGAGATCATTGCCACGAATGACCGCGTTGGCAGCCGTGCTCACCAGTTCGATGCCTGCCTGCACATGATGATGGATCGAGTTCTGCTCGACGCGGACGTTGTCCCCCTGAATATTCAGACCCTGCGAATTGGCGGCTCCCGTGCCGTTGAATTCGTTGCCGACGATCACGGTTCGCTGAGCCGTGGGCAGAATGTTGACGCCGAAGGTGTTGCCGCGGATGACGCTATTGGACAGCGTTACATCGTTGCTCGCCAGGTCGATGCGCAGCCCCTGCTCGGCCCCCGTCAGTTCCAGCGAGTCGAATGTGACGTTTGCGGCGTCCCTCAGGTTGAAGACATAGTTGCCGGCATTGGTATTGCCGCGATTCAAGACCGCTGCATGACTGCCGCTCTGTGGGCCTTGAAGACGAATACCCGAGTGGGCCGCCGTCAGATCAATGTTGTCGGACAAATTGTAGGTGCCGCTGTCGACATAGATCGTGTCACCGGGGCTGAGGGTGTAGCTGCGCAGCAGCACGGCCAGGCTGGCCAGCGGCGCATCCGGGGTCGCGCCTGAATTCAAGTCATTGCCGGCGGCCGAGGTGTACTCGTTGTCCGCAAAATCCGCGTCGCCAGCGGTGTTGACGTAGTAATCGTTTGTGTCCGCGGCCACCGAGATGCCGCGCGTGGAAGTATGCACGACATTTGTCAGCCCGCCGCCAACCGCCGTGGCGCGGAAGATGCCGGCAGGGCCCTGAGTCGCCTGGTCCGCGGTCCACGTAAATTGTCCTTCACCAAAGCGGTTGGCGGGCAGGTCGGTCGCGATCGTCGACCAACTTTGTCCGTTGTCGGGCGAGAATTCCAGGTTGACGCCGTAGTTGGTCGGTGCGCCCGCTTCGACACGCGTGATCTCGACCGCGTTGATCAGGGCCGGCCAGCTCGCGCCGGTACGGTTGATGAATTCGAGGCTTAAACCGCCACCCTGGGCAACCGTCACATCCAACGCCTTCACCACTGCCTTTCGCACGGCTCCTGCATTGGCGAAGATATCGAAGTTCGCAAGTACGGTCTGTCCCTGCAGCTTCACGTCAAATTTACGCTGGTTTGCCGCGGAAGCCGTTGGGTCGACAAAGAACAAGCGAACCTGGTAGTCGCCGTCGGCTCAGCGGGAGGTCGTAGCCCATCAGGGCTGCACTGCTATTGTTTTGTACAAACGTCTGCAACGCGCTTGTGGGTGGCGGATTCGTGACTGCCGAAACATCGACGGCCTGCGAAAAGGAACCGCTGCCGCCCGCAATTCGGCGCATCCGCACTCCAACGACCGCTCGTCACGTCGTAGATTGCGCCTCCGCCGGCGTTCATCAGCAGGACGGGAGCCGGATTCGTCAGTCCGGACGATACCCATTTCAGCGGAACAGGCTGTCCAACTTCGAGCTTCACGTATGAGGATGGTTCGACCAGCCGAATGGACTGGCCCGCACTGACGGAGGCGTCCAGCGTGTTTCCGTAGGCACCCAGGTCGGACAAGCTGCCGCTCGCGGATTCACCGCCGTACATCAATAACGGATTCCCCGCGTTCTCCGCGGGCGATCCCACGCCCAGGTGAAAATCGTCATCCAGAGTACCGAGTGTATTGTCCGCCCCGTCCGGATCGACGAAGAGCGGGTCCGCTTGTCGTCCATGTCGGTCGTTGCCGGTGGCGAACTGCCAATCGGTCCAATTGCTGAAAGTGGTGCCGAACGTGGCGATCTTGCCCGTGCCTGTAAGCTGGAACAGGTTATAGTCGCTGCTGAAGGTGGCTTGATTCTGAGCCACGACATTGAACGCAGATCCCGCCGCGACCACCAGGATGTTGTTCGAGGCGGAAACGGCGGTGGCCGGGGCAAAGTAAGTCGTCGCTCGGATCGCGTCCCCGGTGTGTTGATAGATGGTGTTGTTGAAGACATTGCTTGACGTTTGCCAGTTATGGTCGATGCCCACGGTAGCGTTGCCATAGATCAAGTTATTTCCGATTTGATTCCCGAAAGCGCCGACGTACATCCCGATGGCGTTCGAGTAAATCAGGTTGTTGTAGGCTTGGCCGTCGCTCAATTGCATGCCGTAAACGGTATTACCGTATACGCGATTATTGCGGGCGATAGCGCCGCTGGTCAGGTTGATTCCTCTCTGGTTGCCGTGGGACGTGTTGTCACGAGCCTCCACGAAGTCGCCACTGAGCGAAATGCCGGCCACCGCATTTCCACCTGTGTTGCCGTACGTATCATTATTCAACACCAGCCCGCCACCGTTAACCGAGATGCCGGCGTTGTTGCTGCCGTGGACGCTGTTTTCTTCAATCCGCAGCCCGGAGACAGACGTTGCCGGCTGAGTGGCCAGGATACCAATCGGGTTACTGAATATGTCGTTTTCTCGGATCAGGGTATTGGCCGCGGCACTCGCCACCTCGATCCCACGGCTTGCGCCAGGCTGTTGTTGCGAATGATGTTGTTACGGATAATCGCATCATCACCCTCAACCAAGATGCCACCCGAGTTGTTGCTATAAACTTCACTGTCGAAGACCTCGGCTCGATTGGCCGTGCTCGTGACATGGATTCCGTACGCCGCGTTGTTCCGCACGATCGAGTTGCTGATCGTCAGGTCGTGACTCGCCAGATTAACGTACACGCCCTCGTTTCCGCCCAAGATTTCCAGCGCATCGAGTGTTACGTCGGTCGCATCCGACAAAGAGAATACGTAATTGCCGGATGCCGTGCTGCCGCGGTTAAGCAACGCGCGATGCCCCGACTGCACCGGTCCTTGGATCCGCACGCCAGAATCGCCGGCGCCGATGAAGATGTTGGTGGTGACGGCATAGCTGCCCGTATCCACGTAGATCACGTCACCGGGTTCCAGGTCATACGTGTTGAGCACGGCCTGAACCGACGCCAGCGGGCTGGAGGCGCTGATCCCCGAATTGCCCGCACCGCCGGCGGCAGTGGTGTACTCGTTGTCGGTGAAGTCCACATCGCCGGCAATATTGACGTAGTACGCATGGGTTGGCGCGGACACTTCGAATGCGGCATCGGAGACATCGGTAATCAAGGGCTGACCGACGGAGCTGATCCGCAGAAAATAAGCCGTCGAGGCCGGGAAGCTGCCCGCGTCGACCAGCCAGTTGTAGACGCCGTCGTTGGCTTCGTTGGCAGCCAATACCTGGAAAGGACCCAGTGGACCGGCGCTGGAAACCTCCAGCTTCACGTTGCCCGCAAACCCGTTCGCACGCCAGCGAATCGGGAACGTGGATCCCTGCGAGATGATTTCGCCGCCGTTCGGATCGAACATCAGCAGCAATTGCGCGGGACTGAGCGAGGCCTGAGCCGTATTGCCGTGCGCGCCGATGTTGACAAAGCCGCCATTCGGAACAGGTTCGTTGGCAAATGAATCGGTCGGGGCACCTCGGTCCATCGCGGGAGACAATGCTGCGTCATTCGTCAAGCTGCCAACGGGGAATACCGGCAACCCGGTAGCGACGCTCCGCAGGGGCGCGAGCGAGCCACCATGCAGACTTCCAAACGGACTTTGCAGATGAAAATCGTCGTCACTGCCGTCCGTGCTGCCAGCCACATATCCGAGCACATTGTCGGCTCCATCCATGTCCACAAACAGCGGATCATTGGCCAGGCTGTTCGTGTCCCGGCCCGTGGCGATCTGCCACTGCTGCAGTGTGGCCTGATTCGCGCCCAGCCAGTTGCCCACGATGCCGGTACCGGTTGCGTACAGCACGTTGTAGTCGCTGGCGAAACCGGTCTGGCTGTCGTTGCTGATGCTGATGGCCGTGCCGCCCGTGGCCCAGATGATATTGTTTCGCAGGACGACATGGGCCGAACTTCCTTCCAGCCGTAGGGCCGTCCCCGCCGACTGGTAGATCGTGTTGTTGACCAGATCGGGACCGCCTCCCGGGATTCGGATGCCCGTCGTGGTGTTGGCATAGATCAGGTTGTTCGAGATCAGCGCTTGCGATGCCGTGGCCACAATGCCCGCGGGATTGTTGTAGATTACATTGGCGGTAAGCGGATTATTGTTGGCGTTGATCCCCGTTCCCACATTGCCATAAACGCGATTCTCGCGGACCGGCGATGTACCGGAAGTGTTGATACCCGTCCAATTGTCGTAAACCACATTGCGGGCGATTTCGACGCCGTTGCTGGCCTGAATTCCGGTGCTGAAAATCGACGAGCGATGAGTGTTCGCGGTATTGCCCACGACGATCGCCGTCGAATTCTGCGCGTTGGCAAGAATGCCACTCGTGTTGTTGTGGTGTACCCAGTTGCCGCGACCCAGTGACAAGTCGTCGTTTCCAACGACCGTGCGCGTACCTGCCGCATTGTTGGTCAAATGAATTCCGTATTGGTTACCCGAGGCTTCCATCGCTTCGATGTGCGCGTTACCGGAACCGGTCAAGTAAATTCCGCGATCCACGTTGTTGATGGCTCGCCCATCCGACAGGCTGGCGAATGGACCCGTAATCACGATGCCGTGCCGGCCGGCGTTTTCCGCCACCATTCCCACAAAATTGGCCGCCGAGTTGTTGGGAGTGATATCGATCGCATCCAGCGTCTGGTTCCGTGCCGTGATGTAGCTCGCCGAAAAGCTATCGCTGCCTCCCGTGACCCACAGCCCACGCTGCGAACCGATCAGCTCCAGATTGCGGATCGTCATAAAGTCCGCGTCGTTCAGCTCGACCAGCGCCTGTGGTTGTCCGTCGGGATAAATCCAGCTAATGGTGACATTCTTCGCCGGGTCCATGGGACCGCGCAGCGTAAAACCTTCTTCCGTTCCCAGGCCCAGGTCGCTCGTTCCCGATAGGCGGATGGCGTCGAAGAGCGGATACGAACCTGTGTCGATCGACACCACCGCTCCTGGCGGCAAGTCGTACGCTCTGAGCAGATTCACCGGATGGGGTTTGGGCACGTCGGCCCGCTTGCCCGTATTCCGATTCGAACCGATCGCGCCGAGGGTGTACTCGTCGTTCGAATTGCTGGCGTCATCCACAAAGAACGTCGTGCTGTTGTCGGGAACCGTGAAAGACTCCTGACCGCGATCCATGATCGAGGGATCGCCCACATAGGAGACCTGGATCCGCAGTCCAGGCGTGTCAAAATTGACGCCCGAATTGCCGGGGATCCAGATAAATTCCCCGTCATCCGGTGTGGAAGCCGCGATCGTGGTCACGAACTGCGGGCCGTGGACGCCTTCCCTCAGCAGGTCGATCCGCACCGGCGAGTTGGTGCTGTTGTCGTAAGACTCCCAGCGAATGGTCTTGGCCGCATCCCGTTGCCAATCGACGTACAAATCGGGATAGGTCAGCGCCAATGGGCGCCGGCGCTGGCCAGTTCGCCATCGACGTGACCGAACGCTCCCTGGTCGGGCGAAACGTCCTCGCTGAGGAGGTGCACGAAGGCATGGTCCAAGTACACGTCGTTGGTCGTGCCCGTTACCCGAATCGATTCGAAGCGGTACGTAATCTGTCGCGTGCCCACTGGGATCGCGGAGCGATCTCCGACCAGATCCCAGCGACTGCTCGCATTCGCGGCGTCCTGTGTCTGCTGCGAGATAATGCCGCCGCTGGCGTTGCGGAACACGAGCGTGAGCGTCCCCGCATCCACGGGAGTCTCCGCCTTGGAACGGACGCGACCACCGAAGACCGCGACCAGATTTTGCGCATCGAGCTGAGCCGGCGCGTAGCCCGCCGCCAATAGATCAATCGTCTGCTCGGCCACTCCCGTGGCGACGGTTCCTGGCACGAAGTAGGCCGCACCGTCGAAGGCGGATCCGTTCGGAGCACCGGCGGTACCCTGGACATTTGTAGTCCAGCCGGTAACGCCCGACTCGAAACTGGGATTGGCCAGCAGGTTGCTAAACGACGGAGGTACGCCCACGTCACTGCGTGGATCGGCGCCATCGATGCTGGGGTTGGTCTTCCGCAGTCCGCCAACCAGGTTCCATAATTGGAAGTCGTCGCGAGCCATACTTACAAACGCCGGTTCGGCACCTAGCGCGTGGACCGTCGTGGCGCCGATCGAGTGCAGGTCGTAACGGTTGACGTCCACCTGCCAGTCCAGAACGTCGGTAAAATCTTTCATCCAATGCACGAGCGTGCCGGTGCCGGTTGCGTGCAACTGGTTGTAGTCGCTATAGAAACCGGTGCGGCTGTTATCGGAGACGTAAATGTCGGTCCCCTGCTCTGCCCACAAGATATTGCTGCGAATTTCGACCTCTTTGGCTGTATTTTCCAGGCGGATGTTATCGCCTGTTTCCGCGTACAGCGTGTTGTTGGCGATTTGCACATCAGAAACGCCGTTGACGAGGATTCCTGCGACTTCGTTACTCGTGACCACATTGTGCGCGATCTGCGAATTCCCCTTGGCGCGGATGCCGGTCACGTTATCCGAGATGCGGTTGAACTGAATCGTACCCGTGAAATCGACACCAGTCATGTTGTCCTGGATCACGTTGGCATGGTCCAGGCTCTCGCCTCCCAGCAAGCCGGAACCCGTAACGCCGGTGACATTGTCGTGAACCATTTGGCGTTGCATGCGACCCAATAGGTTGACGCCCGTGGTGTTGGCGTAGATTTGGTTGCCGCCGCCACGCATGCCAAAGATCTGCCCCGCCGCCACCCGGACGCCCGTTCCACTGCCGTGAATCCGGTTACTCGTCAATTCGGCCAATCCCGCATAGTCAACGCCCAATGTGTTTCCCTGAATGTCATTTTCCACGATCGCGTCGCCGCTCAGGTCGGCGACCAACTGCAGTCCGGTGCCCGCGGATCGAATATCGTTGCGGGCAAGATACAATCCGGCTTCATCAGCCTCCAACAAGACGCCCGCTGTCGCGCCGAAGATCGCATTGTCGGTCACGTCGACGCCGACATTGCAAAGCAACGTCACGCCAACCGCGCTGCTGGTCACGTCATTGCCGATGATGCGCGTCTGGTTCGTGCTATCCAGCAGCAGACCGCTGCCGCCAATGTGGCTGGCGACGATCTCCAGATTGTCCGTGGTCGTGGCGGCTATTCCTCCGGCCAGGTCCACACGTGAGATGGTCACGTCGTTGGCACCGGTCAGCGTCAACACGCCCTCGATCCGCGAGAGTTGCGTGCCCGCACCGATAATGAATATGCCCGAGTGGGCCGCGGACAACGTGGCTGGAGCGGTTTCAGTCCCAGAGTCAATCACCACGATATCTCCGGGCTGCATCGTGTTGGATTCCAATACGCCCGCCAGCGGAATGCCCGCGCTGGTGACCATTACGCGGTTGACCGCCAGCGTGTCGCCGCGCAGGTAGACTTGCGACGAACCCGCCGCCGAGTTGCTCCAGGCGACAAAGGGTTGGCCAGCCGCATTGACGGCCAGCGTCAACGCGTTCAGGCCGTCGCCGCTGCCCGTGATGCCACCGGCGATGTCGCCAGACTGCGCAAAACGTTCCACGAACTCGGTGCCGTTCCAGCGCATCGAGTAAACGGTCGTGCCGCTGCCGATGCCCGAGCTGAGTAATTCTTCGGCCCAAGCCAGGTGCAGTTGTCCGCCGCCCACCGCCAGGTGCGGCTGCGATGCGGTACCTCCGGTGGCGGAGGTGATCCCTTGCTCCCACGTCCCGGCGTTCAGCCGCGCGGTGGTGATTTCCGTCTCGTTCGACTCCGCCCGCACGTGTTGCCGCCACGCGGCGTGCAGGGTGCCGCTGAGGTACGCGAGCGTCGGTTGATCGGCAGCGAGCGCCGATGCGCTGATTCCCAGGCCGCTGGCCGAGCCCGCCAGTTCCATCCACGCCGCGCCGGCAAATTCCCGCGCGTAGACACGGTCGACACCGGCGAACGATTGCGTCCAAGCCACGGCCAATTTGGCGCCATCGGTCGTGAAGGCCAGTTCGCGCAAGTCGCTCGCGCTGGCGACGGTAGTCGATCCAACCGCAACCCAGGCGGAACCGTTAAACCGCTGAACGCGCACTTCTGTTGTCGCTGACTTGTTGAGCCACGCGATGGCCGGACCGGTCGTCGTGTTCACGATCACGGGATCGTCGGCGGTACCTGTGCTGCTGAGTCCACCCGCGCTCAGCGAATTGCCCAGCGCCACCCATGCGCCTTGGCCAGCGTTTGCCGCGGGATCGAACTGTGCCGCGAAAATGTCACCCGCTTCCACCCAAGTGACGAGGGGCTGCCCCGCCGCGTTGATCGTCAGGCTTGGGTGTTGTGAGCTACTGTCGCTGTGGCTGATACCACCATGCTGGTCGCTGCCCGCCAGTCCCTGCCATCCGGCTCCGTCCCATTCCGTGACATAAATCTCATAATTCCCATTTCGGGCATCAGACCAGGCGGCGTACACCTGACCCGTGGGCGAAACGGCAATCTGCGAGTCCACCGCTCCCGCCAGGTTTCCGCTGAGTCCCAATCCGGCGGCCGAACCCGCCAGTTGCCGCCAGCGGCCCCGTTCGGTGATGCCGTCGGGTAACGAGGCATCCGTCCGTGCATGGGGAACATGAGGCAACACAGTCGGCGGCGCCGTGGGAGTCGGCGGCACAAAGTTGTTGGGCGTGGCCCCGTCGCCCGCTCCAAAATCAATTGTGTTATTCGTGCCGCCACCGCCGTCAATGAAATCGTCATCGGCTTCCCCGTACAGAAAATCGTTCCCACCGCCACCGAACAAACGATCACGTCCCGATCCAGGTTCGTTGTCACCCGTGGCAAAGTCCCCGTACAAGTGATCGACCGCATTGTCATCGCCCGTACCGCTCTGACTATGCCCGTAGAGCGTATCGTGTTGCCCTTCACCCGCCAGCACATCGCTGCCGGCTTCGCCTTCGAGCAGGTCGTCTCCATCGCCACCGAGCAGTACATCGTCATCGCCGCCGCCTCGTAGCGTATCGTTACCGCCATGTCCCATCAGGCGATCGCGGCCAGGACCGCCTTGCAGGATGTCGGCCCCGTCGTCGGAGCCGTGCAGCACATCGTTGCCGTCTTCGCCGAACAACTGGTCGCCCACACCCCCTCCGCCGACCAGTTCATCGTTGCCGGTGCCGCCGTACAGCATGTCGGCCGCGACGCCGCCATCGAGATAGTCATTGCCGGCCTCGCCGCGGACCGTGTCGATGCCTTGCTCGCCGAAGAGCTGGTCGTTGTCGGCGCCCCCTTCCAGGGTATCGTTCCCCTGAGCGCCGTAAATCACGTCGCGTCCGCTGCCACCGCGAATCAGATCGCCTCGCACGCCGCCGTCGACCCAGTCTTCCCCGGCACCTCCGTCGATGATGTCGGCACCACCCAGCCCATAGATCGTGTCGTCGCCAGCTCCCCCTACGAGGATATCACCGAAGTAGGTCGTATCGAGCAGGTTGGGATCGTCGCTGCCATCATCCGAACCGATCAATCGGTCGTCCCCTTCATCACCAAAAAGTTGATTGACGATGCCACCGCCTGCCATCAGCAGATCATTGCCGGCTCCCCCGTGCAGCTGGTCCTGACCGGATGCGCCGAATAGCTGGTCGTCGCCCGCATCGCCATGGATGGCATCGTCGCCATCTTGTCCGTACAGCTGGTCGTCGGCATCGCCACCGTGAATCGTATCGCTGCCGGCTCCACCAAAGATGCGATCCGGATCGGCGTCACCAAACAACAGATCGTCTCCGGTGGCTCCGTCGATATAGTCTGCGCCGGCCCCACCTCGGATTGTGTCGTTTCCGCTGCCGCCATGGATCTCGTCGCCGACTTCCTCGCCGTAAAGCTGGTCATTTCCCCCTTGGCCGAAGATCTCGTCGCGGCCGGCAAGGAGCGGATTGCCAGCCATTCCCAGCGCGTGCCCAGTGCCAAAATCGCCATAGATCGTGTCCGCCGCGTTGTCGTCCCCGGCAGCAGTCTGGCTGTGTCCGTATAGGTAGTCGTTCCCAGCTCCGCCGAACATCACATCCGCTCCGGAGTCACCTTCCAATGTGTCGACCCCGGCATCTCCGTAGATCGTGTCGTTGTTGGCCCCACCGTGCAGCCGGTCATTGCCCGCGTTGCCGTGCAACGTATCGTCGCCAGCATCGCCAAACAGTTCATCAGGCAAGGCATCATCATCCGCCGTGTTGATCGCGTGGCCATGGAGCTGGTCCTGGTCGGCCCCTCCGTGCAGCGTGTCTGAGCCGGCATCCCCTTCGAGCGTATCGTTGCCCGCGTCTCCGAAGAGCAGGTCATCGTTCGCGCCGCCGTGCAATTGGTCCGCGCCGCCCTGGCCGTGCAGTTCGTCGTTGTTTCGATCGCCAAAGAGAATATCCGCGGCCGAGTCATCTCCGGTGCCTGATTGCGAGTGGCCGAACAGTCGGTCATCTCCATCATCGCCGCGCAACGTGTCCGCCCCGGCGTCTCCTTCCAGCACGTCGGCTTCTTCGCCCCCGAACAGCATGTCGGCTCCGGCTCCGCCGTGTAGCGAGTCGGCGCCTGCATTGCCCTGCAGCGTGTCGTTGCCCGCGTTGCCGTAGAGCACGTCCTGGCCGGCTTCGCCAACCAAAAGATCCGCAGCCGAATCATCGCCTGCACCGCTGGCCGATTGTCCGTAGAGAGTGTCATCGCCGTCGCCGCCATAGAGGCTATCGGGGCCAACGCCCCCTTCGAGCGTATCGTTGCCGGCTTCGCCTGCCAGCAGGTCACCGTCGGCGCCGGGGGTGGGCACGGTTCCACCGACCGTGTCGCCTCGCAAGAGATCGTCGCCATCGCCGCCAAACAGAGAATCGGCGGCGGGGCCCCCCGTGAGCGTGTCATTGCCGGCGCCGCCTTCCAGGCGATCCGTGCCTGTTTGCGTGCCATCGAACTCATGATCGCCGAATAGCCGGTCATTCCCCTCGCCGCCAAGCAGTTCATCGTTCCCCGTATTGCCTTGCAGGTAATCGTCGCCGGCGCCGCCATTCAGCGAGTCGTTACCGACGTTGCCGTACAGCTCGTCGTTACCTTCGTCTCCTTCGAGCTGATCATTGCCTCCTTGACCGTCAAGGATGTCGTTGCCGGGGCCGCCCGAAAGTTCATCGTCGCTGTTGTCGCCACTCTGTCCGTTGAAGATCGGATTCCCCATCCCGTCGTCGGTGATCGAACCGCGGCCGCCCAGGATAGCATCATTCCCTCCGCCGCCCGCCAGGCTGTCGCGACCGTCCCCACCAACAATCCAGGCGGGAATATTGAGTTGTGGATCGATGTAGATCGAATCATCGCCGCCGCCGAAGCTGGCCGCGATCCGCTGTACTTGGGAGCGGGGAAAATCCTGCGCCACGCCGAACATCTGTACGCGGACCACGTCCACGCCATTCTTGTCCTTGGCAGCGGCGATAGCGACTTTCTCGGACTGGCTCGTCCCTACATTCAGCGTCAGGATGCCATTGGTCAGCGTCGCCAGCGGTGTGGGCACGACGCATCCGGCGCTGAAGTCCAGCAAGGTGGCCCGTGCAATGTTTTTCTTGTAGACGGTGAAGTCAAAGGGAGACACACCGACCTTGACTTTGACTCCGAGGCCAGCGGAGAGCGTACCGTCCACGTTGATGCCGCAATTCGCCAGCTCACTGAACCGCGACCGCCCGTCGGCCAGCGTGTTCTGATCGCCGTCGGGCAGGTCGAGTGTGACCTGGGCCGTCAGGTCGCCGTTGACGGTCGCGCTGAAATCCTGTGACACCGACGCCCGCACCCACCGTAATGACACCCGACAGCGTTAATTCCGGTCCGTCGGTCCCCTCGAGCGAAGGGTTGCCCTGGCCATCGACTCGATCGTAAATGAAAAATCCGTTGGCCAATGCGGCTCGATTGCTGTAGCCGCTCTCCTTGAATTCGCGCAAGCCGACCGTGTCATAGCCAAAGGCCAGATCGGCATGCACACCCAGCGAACCGGCGAAGACTCCCACGATGGGTCCGAAGATCGGAAACGATTTTTCAATGCTGAAATGGACATCGAGCGCCGGCAGGTCCAGTTTGAACAAGTCAACATCTCTACCCAGCAACAGGCCAAGGGCGCTGGACGGTTGCTTCAAGATGGGTAACGAGAGAGACATTCCGCTGGGGGCTTGGTTGGTGGCCTGCACGAAGGCGTTGGCCGCACTGGCGACGGCCGGGTTCTGACCATTCAGCCCATGGATGGCGGCCGTTAAATTGAAATTGGCGTCGATGGAACTGGGAATCTGGAAGCGATCGAGACCTCCGGGAACACGCAGATTCTGTCCGCTGAGATCGAGTCCTGGCAACGGAATCAGGAAGCCGTTATTGCCCCCCGTCGCCGTGTTCACGTCGGTGATGGCGTCGATCAAATCGGCCAGATGATCCAGTCCGACGATCATCCGTGTATCGGACGTGCCGCCTAACATGGCTACGGCATCGAGCAGCGTTACGTTACCGTCGCCGTCCTGATCGAGGGCACTCTTTACTGCGTTGATGTCAGAGAGCACCGGAATTCGGCGCGTCAGTACGTCCAGCGCGGGTCGGATCGGATCGAGCGCCTGATCGATGGCGTCAAGGGCTCCACCACCAAAGCCGGCGAAGAAACTGCCCAGGTCCAGCCGCACATTGCCAAACCCAACCGTGGGATGGCTGGCATCATTCAGGTTCCACGTCGCGTCGAGATCCGCCAGAATCTTCGGCAGACTGACCCTGGGCAAGTGCGCTATCGGCAAATCGCCCAGGTCGTAGGCAGAACTGAGTTCCAGATCAAAGTGAGCGGCGGCGCTGCCCGTGGTTTGCACATCGACCAGTTGCCCGAGGTTGGCCAATCCCAGCGTCGCCAGTTCGTCCAGTGTCAAGCGGCCATTGCTGTTAGCCCCCGTCCCTGGATCGAGCAGGTTCACGGCGAAGCCCCCCTGCAGGAACGTTGGATTCGCCGCGTCATTGGTTACCAGCAATTGCAGGAAACCCAAGTTACCCGTAATCGAGCCGCCGGAGGCGAGGCTTAAATCCAGGTTCATCTGCAACTCCGGCGAGGCGCTGACGCCGAAGAAAAATCCATCCAGCGTGGCCCCAATCGTAAAGTCGGCCGACCAGGTGAAGGCCACATTCAGCGATGTGTCGATGTCCAGCCCCAAGGCGGCAAAGCCTAAGTCGCTCTGCAGCGGAACCGACTGGTTGATGGTGCTACCCACATGCACGAGGTACTTGACTTCGCCCGCGATCGTTTGGTCCAAGACCACTGTGGCGCCGGGGAAGGCCGCCGCCAGCGCGGTTTGCAGTGATGACCGCACCGAGCCGTACGTGTAACTGCTGCCGCTCAGACCGGACAACCCTGTCAGGCCCGACGAGACCAGGGTGTCAAAGAACCCGAAGGCGGGCAGCTCGTTCAGTCGCAATCCCACCAGAGGCAATTCGGTGTTGAGCACTTTGTCGAGTGCCCCATCGAGGCGTTCGAATACAAACTCAAATCCGTCCAACATGGATCGCAGGATCGTCAGCAAATCGAGTTGACCGACCGCCGCCACCAGATCGGGCGCGTCGGAGTTCACAGTCACGGTGCCGGCAGGCACGTTGCCGGTCAGCAGTCCGTTGAGCAGTTGCTCTAAATTGGCAACGGTAAGGGTGATCGTGTTTCCCGTGCCGGCGACCCCGTCGTCAAGCGGTGTCGTGGGATTGG
>CAVOZC010000015.1:0-60159 GCA_963700865.1 uncultured Planctomycetaceae bacterium
AGAGGGGCAACTGCAGCCGAAAACCGCCGCTCAGGTCGACGTCGAGCTGATTCAGCAAGGCTGGGATATCGGACAGGTACATCCGTTGCGGCGCGGTGGCCGGGAATCCGATCGTAAACGCAGCAGGCGCCGCGGATGGACCGGCTCCGTCCTGGTCGAGAAGCAGGCTGCCGCCGCGGACATACAACGACAGGGCTCCCAAAACAGTCACATCCACATTCACACTTGGTGCGGCGACTTTCGCGGTCACGCCAAACGTCGAATCACGACTGACAAATGGTCGTGGCAGCAACGGATTTGCCAGATCGATGCCCACATTCAGATGGAAAGTTAGCGCACCCTGGAAGGGAATGGTCTCCGCGGAACTGACTTCCAACAGATGCCCGGCACCGGGCAGGTTGCTTAGCGGCCCCAACGAACCAAAGTCAAGATTTAGATCGAGTGCCTCACTGACGGAGCGAGAAAAATCGATCTGAAAAGTGAGCGCCTGGTCTTGATACAACAGGTCGAGCACCGGCATGACACCTGGCAAAACCTGGTTCAACCCGACCTGCAGTCGCGCTTCGAGGTCTTCCAGCACGTTTGCCCGATTCGCGGGCTGCTGCATCTCCTGCACAAGCTGCGCAAAATCATCCGCAAAACCGAGCAGATCGCCGGCGGACAATCCCACACCGGGAATTTCCACCCCCAGGATTTTCGATTTAGCCATCTCGACCAACGAGTCAGCCAACGTGCGGAGCGCTGCCAGCACGTCGTCAAAGTCCATATCCTGGAAGCTATTCAGCCCGGCCAGCAGCGACTGGTTGAGATTCAATTGCGGTAACGCTCCCACATAATCAGCAACCGTGACGCTGATCTGGTGTTGACCGGCAGGGATCGTCGACGGCAAATTCAAATCGATGCCCGAAGCGTTGACCGCGATGTTGTCGATGTAAAAGCGGGACGATCCGCTGAGCGCGGGCGTACCGAGCGTGGTCGGATCGGATGTCAGGGCCTCGTAGAGGTCGAGAAGTCCCAGTCGAGCGCCACCGGCCGGCGCATACGAAAATTCGAGATCGCCGCCGGCGTTCAGCCCCCCGTTGATTCCAACAAATCCGAACGTCGCCGCGGCGCTAAGTTGTCCACTCAGACCAAAGCACGCTTCCAGCACCTGATCCTTGATGAAAATGTGATTGGCGACGTTGTCAAAGGCATCCGACGACGCGGGTAAATGCAGCGACGTGACCGCCGGATTGGCAGCGGCGGCCGTGATGCGGAGGGTCGGGGTGGCTGTGATCTGGGTCGTGGCCAATTGGATCTTATTGCCGTTCCGTTCGGCCTTGACTTGCGCGGCCAAACCGGCGGTTGCGAGCACTACATTGATGTCGGCGACCAGATCATCGATCGATGCATTCCCCGTGCCGAACAGCCGTACTTCGACCGGAGCGTCCCCGCCAACCTGCAATTGAAAAATCGCTTCGCCGGTAAAATTGCCGCTGGCCGGAGCGGCGGCCGTCGCGATAATCTGCGCCGAAATCGGCGATACATCGATACCAAACGTCAGATCAACGTCGACACTTCCTCCAAACGTGAGGTTTCCGGCCGCCTCGACGTTGGCGATCGGTCCGAGGCTCGCGTCAAATTGGAAACCGACTGCCGCATCGATGAGCTTCGTATAGTCGATCGTGTACGTAAGTTCGCGAGAGTTGACATCAAAGACAGGATTTATCGCCGCGGGATCCACGCCCAAGGCCATGGCCAATTGGGTGGCCAGCGACTGGGCCCCGGTAAAGCTGGGATCCCCGGCGAGCGTCTCCAACTGGTCGACGAAATCCAGCCCCAGGTCGACGGCATCCCCCAGCCGCTTGTCGGTAAAGGGGACTTCAAAGTTGAACACCGACGACTGTCCAAGTTCCTTGAGTCGCGTCGCCAGGCTGCGCAGCATGGCCAGGATCGAATCGGCATCGAACGAACTGAAATTGATGATCTGGTCGAAATTCTGCAGCGTCACATTGGGAAGCGTTCCGTCGAACAGGTTGTTATCGTTGATCACGATCGTGGGCGGATTCACCGTGGAGGTGCTGAAGCCGCCCAGACTGGCGTGGACGGGCAATTCGGCTTCGATGGAGGACGTGAGCGCCACTCCAACAAGGTCGCTCAATGGCGTATCCGTTAGCTCGCTCAGCGAGAGATGGCCGTCAAGATTCGCATCCTGCAGGGTGGCTTGCAGCGTCGCGTCGACCAGGACCACACCGTTTTCAACACCCGCGTCCAGAAATCCCAGCGTAAGAGAAATATCGGCATCGTAGAGATCGACGCGGGCGCTGGCGGATAAGTTGTTCACGACAAGAAAAAACGCTTCACCAGGTTCATCCAATTTCGACAGGTCGACGCCCAACGTAAAGTCGAAATTGAACTGACCCACGAGATCGGCCGTCACCGATAGATCGATAGCTCCACCCAGGGAACTGGCAGCGAAACCAAGATCCAGGGGAACATCCGACGCAGTCACGTTCTTCGTAAAGTTGATATCGAAGAGGAACTGCGTGCCGATCTCGCGGAAACCGGTGTCACCTGCGTTGGAGTTAAGCCCCGAATTCAAGAGTCCGAGCAGGCCGTCCACCGTGTGCTCGCCACCTGTCTGCAGGTAATTGTGTACTGGGACCACGACATCCGATTGAAACGAGTTCGCGGGATCGACAGAGTCATTCAGTGACTTGCCGTTGAGCGCCGGAAGCGGTGCTTGAAACTCTGGTGAGGAACGGATGCCATCGAGCGCGCTCTGCGCAGCCCCCAGCACGCCCATCAGCCCTTCTTCGGCGGAACGTGGAATTGGGACCGACGACGAGGGACGACCCACGAATGCGGAAAAGTGACCAAAGTGTCCGGCCGAGTAATAGACGAACGGGAGCTTGTCGAGTGTCGTACCCTCGAAGGCGTTGCCTGGAAAACTGGTCCAGGTCCGCGGATCGTTGTAATAAAACGAGGAAATGCTGGCTCCACTGGATGACGAAGCTTTCGCGAGCGTGTTGATCTGACTCAAGATATCCGACAGCACGTAGGGATCGTTGCTGTTTCCGTCCCCGTTCAGGTCGGGACTGTCCACGAAAAAATCGCGCATCGCCAGTAGCTCGGCGGCGGTCGTGTTTACTTTGGGAAACACGTCACTCAAAAAGTTGCGCGGCGCATTATGCGAAACGGGATAGAAGATGCTGAAGTCCTGCGGAGACGCCTGATCGATTTCGAGTTGCTTGTCGATCCGGATCGTTTTTTGCGTCGAGTTAATGGCGATCACTCGCGCGGTGAGAACGGGGCTGAGCGCCACCACAGCAGGGAAACTGGGGTTGTACAGATTCGCAAGTAGGTCAAAGTCAACGGCGGTAAAATTCGCGTCGACTTGCAGCGTGTCGGTTGTACCGGCGACCGTATACCACTTGCCGGAGGTCTGGTGAATCACATGCGTGTCGCCATTCGGATCGAGCGCGGTTTTGGCCACGGCCACTTTCACGGGATTTCCGGCCACGAGTCGCGTCTTGTAGAACGGCCGGTCGAGAAACTCATCGGTGACCACATCGAATGCCATTTCGCGGCCGCCGTCAAAGACGTTACCCTCCCGCGCGACTCGCAGGGTGGCGCTGGTGGCTGGCGTGGCCGGGATTCCCGTCTCGCCTCCCACGAACGTGCTGGCATAGTGAAACGGCAGCGGCGTTTGACTGGCCGCAATGCGACGCTGACCGGCATTCTTCAAAATGCCGGCGGCCCAACTTGTGCCCCAGACTTCCGGGTTGGTACAGCCAGCCGCCTGACCCAACGCGACACACGTCGCCCCATCCGTCATGACGAAGTCGACTCCCGCACCGGCTACGAGCTTGACCCATCTCGGCGCGGCCGAGGAATTCAGCGTCCCGGGCCCGTACTCGTTGGCGAACAACAACTCGGTGGCGTCGGACGGACTTTTCTCCTGGTGATTCACCGCGGCGTTGAACAGCCGCACGGCTTCCTGCGTCCGCTCTCCATAGACGCCGTCGACAATCAGCGGCTGGCCATCCGCGCTGGGATAACCGAGATGTTTGAGTCGCTGTTGCGCCCGCAACCGCGAAACGACATCGGTGCCGCCCGTCACGACGTGAGCCCCCGACGTTGAGTAGCCTCGTTTGACCTCGACTAGAAAATCGCGCACGACCCCGTTGATCGTGATCTGTCCGGTAATGACGCCCTGGAATCCCGGCGACATTCAAATCCGAGTCAACGATCGCACCGTTCGCGGCGGGAACCAGATAGAATCGCCCAGTCGACGCAAATGGCTGGTTTTCCGCCCGTGTGGACAAGACGACCTTCGCATCTTCCGACGCGAACTGTTGTAGATGGATGTCACCGAGCGCATCGGTAACCTGGGTGTACCCAGTGAACGTCAGATTGGTGAAGCTGGTGCCACCGAAGCTCTTTTTCAAATCAACCTGCAGGACATCCCCTGTGCGGCCGTCGACGACCGCCGTATGGACAAATTCCAGGTTTCCCGCCAGCGGCGTACTGAAGGCATTCTTCAGTCCCAACGGCCCTGTCGAATTCAGTCGCAAGCGGTAGGCGCCAGCCGCCAGCCCACCACCGTTCACGCTCAGTACCACTTCATTGCTGCCGATCCGATACCGCACCGGAACCGTGGTACCGGTGGGCGTGCCGGGCAAGTTATAACCAAGGGTAAATGTGTGGGTCGTGTCGTCCGATGTGTCGAACAGATTGTCGGGTCCGGCTCCTTTAAGTTGGTAATTCGCCAACTGATTGACCGTCGCCGGGTCGAGGGCGCCGTTGAAATCGATCTGAACTTCGGTGATGCGATTCGTATTGAGGTCGCGTTGCCAAGACACTTCATTTACCATGGGAGCCGCCACGACATCGGAAACGGCCCGATTGGCATTGACGCGACCGACGCCCAGATCTCCAGCCACCCACTCATTCCCGCTTACGGCGTCGATCGGATCGGCCGTCGCCAGCAGCCGCGTGACGACCTGGTCTCGCGTGTCGTTGGGGAATTGAGACCAGATCAGGCCCGCGACCGCTGATACGATGGGCGCCGAAAAGCTTGTTCCGCTCTTGAACTCGTGGGTCTCGACAAACGTCGCGGGCTTCGCCCAATTTTTGGCATCACCCACTGTAAAAGAAGGTACTTGAATCAACTCTCCTGGCGCCGAGATGTCGATGCCTCGTCCGAAATTGCTAAAGCCGGTGATCGTGTCGTCGTCGTCGGTGGCCGCCGCATTGATCCATTCGCCAAAACGAGCCTCCTTCGGATCGGCATCGCCTTTCCCATCGGGTCCGCCATTGCCGGCTGACTTCACAATTAACGCACCGGCGTTGTAAGCCATATCAAGGGCCGTCGCCACGCTGGGGGCCGTCGCCAGAAAACCAGCGTCCGTCTCCCAACTGAGGCTCATATTCACAATCAGTCTGGTCAGGGGTTTGCCCGGACCCAGGAAACTCGCAGCGTAGGCAATTCCCTGCGTCAGGGACTCATTCGTGCGCGCCGCTCCCCAACACGCGAATGGGCAGAATCTGGACACCCGTGCCGGCGTTCTTTCCCCCGGCAACTCCCGCCACACCGTAATGATCGTCCATCAGTGCGGCGGCGGTCCCCGCGACAGCAGTGCCGTGATCCTCACTTTTTGTCGTGTCTCCCACTTTGTAGGGGACAGGTGAGGGGTCGTTGTCGCCTCCGTTGAGCGTCACATTGAGCGCCGTGGAAACGAAATCCCAACCCTGGGTATCGTCGACGAATCCATTGTTGTCGTTATCGATATGGTCACCCGGGATTTCTCCAGGATTTGTCCAGATATTGGAACGCGTAGTGGACTGCAGGTCATCGTGAGATGTCAGCACACCCGTATCCAAGACTGCGATGACCACGTTGCGACTGCCAGTCGTGACATCCCAAGCCTGGGGTGCTGAGATCGTGTCGAGATACCACTGTTGATCTCGCAGGGTATCGTTCACGACGAGGTTTGGTTCTACCGGCATGTAATAATTGGGCTGCGCCCATTCCACGAAGGCCAGCGAGTTGAGCATGTCGAGCGTGTCGAGCGTATTGCTCGTCGGTGGCAGATCGAAGCGGCCCACAGCCAGATTGGTGCCGCTGGAGTCTTGAAAGCTGTACGAGAGTGCAAAGTCATCCACGATGTCTCGCAGCCCTTGCGGCCAGTTTTGGCTCGTCAGGAAATTCTCCACCTCGGAGCGGTTCTCCCATACGGTGGGAGTCTGGATCGCGACCAGCGCCTGCCCCTGGACAAACGACTGGCCGGCAGCGTCGATCCCCAAGACGAATGGTTGGGCGACCGTTGTGGCCGATAGCAATAATCGCTGCTCAAGCGATTCGATTTGGATACCCTGGCGGAAAAAGGGACTTACTCTTCGCGACCTGCTCTTCCGCGTTAATGGTCCGTAAGCGGCCTGCCGGCCTCGCCGACGAGATTTACTCGAGTTTCGCGTCATCGTGGTCCCCTAGAAGAGTCGTTCGCCTATCCGTGAGATCTGCGCAACGAAGGACCGGGCACGCAAGGAAAACGAGCCGTTTGGCGGAAAAGACCCAAGAAACGCGTGGACACGCCCTCGCCTGCAGCCAGCGGCTTCGTCGGGGGGCGGTTGCTGGCCTGTCCTTTGACTCCGGGGAAGAAGACTCCGGCTGGCAGCCTACGCCTCGACGTTCGTCGCGCCGCCGCCGAGGGGAAGCCATGACAGGCTGGAAGCCTATCCCACGACGGCTTCGGCGTGTGGGAAGTTAGTCTTCCTCTTGCCGCCAGCGGGCGGCCTCCTGTTCATTGCCCAGGGATTCATACAGCGTGACCAACCGGGTCCGGGCAGAGGACAGCCGTGAAGTGGCGGAGGGCGGAATCTGCTCCCGATGCTGATGCAATCCCTGGCAGCCTGCCAGTAACCGAGTCTCGGCCTCGGCCGGCTTACCACCACCGAGCAAGGCGGCTCCCAGGGTCGCTTCCGCGTCAAACGTCTTCCACCCATCCGGCTCTAGCCGACGACGAACGTCCCAGGCTGGGCGGACGACTGACTCGGCTTCCGCGAATCGCTCTTGTCGCAGCAGATTCTCCGCCAGCAACGTCATCCCATCGGCCCACCGGATCGACTCATTCCCGTACCGGGCGCTCAAGGCATCGATCAATTCCCGCCACAGGGGCTCGGCCATTTCCGGTTGGCCTTGCCGGTCGAGAAGCAAGGCCTGATTTCGCAGATAGAGTTGTGTTTGCGGGTGAGCCACGCCCAACCGCTGACGCGCACCATCCACCGCTTCTCGCAGCAGCGGTGCGGCCTCGTCGTAACGTCCGGCTTCCGAGAGCAGTTCCCCCAACTGGTTCAGCGTGCGTAGCGTGTCCGGATGGTCGGCCCCCAGGTTTTTGCGGCGGCCGTCCAAGGCCTGCCGAAACAAGCGTTCCGCTTCATCATGCTTGCCCAGTTCGTTGGCGATCATCGCCAGGTTGTTGAGACTGATCAATGTCTCCAGATGATCGGCACCCGATTGGGCGAGTCGACCTGCGTAAATCTGTTGAAAGAGCGGCTCGGCTTCCGCATATTGGCCCCGTGCATTCAACACGTTGGCCACATCGTTCAGGCAGTGCAGGGTGTTGAGATGGTCGGGCCCGAGTTGACGCTGTCGCACTTGCAGAATCTGGCGATAGATGGGGTCTGCGTCCTCATATCGCTCCAATTCCATGTAACAGGAGGCCAGGTTTCCGGTGGCAGTAAGCGTCATTGGGTGTTCAGCGCCGAGGGTCGCTTGAAAACCCGCCGCGACGTCGTGCAAGAGCGGTTCGGCGTCCTCGAATCGTCCGGTGGAAAGGTAGATCAGTGCCAGAAGATTCATGGCTGACAGGCTGTCACTATGATCCAGACCGGAAGTGGCTCGGTAGCCTTCGATGGATTGCTTTGTCAGCGCTTCCGCCTGATCGTATTCTCCCAGTTGCAAGTAGACAGCGGCCAGGTTGCCGACGCTTTGCAGGGTGGAAGGATGGTTCGGGCCCAGTTTGGCCGAGCGGAGGTCGACGGCCTGCTGGAGGAGCGACGCGGCCTCGCCGAAACGACCTAGATTGTAGAAGACCCTCGCGAGACCATCGCTGCTGGACAGTGTCGCGGGGTGGTCTTCGCCCGAGTCGCGTTTGCGGGCCTCCCAGACCTGCCGGTACAGCGACTCGGCTTCCTCGTCCTGGCGACGATCGTCCAGCACCGAGGCGAGAGACTGCATGATGTTCAGACGCAGCTCCTCGCCTTCGGCCGGTGTGGTACGCAGATGTTCCAGGCAGTCGCGGAGCAGCCGTTCCGCCTCGACGAAGTCACCCTGTCCTCGGTAGACCATGGCGAGGCATTCGCGACTGGTGAGCACGTCCGGGTCCGCGGCGGATCGTTGCGACTGGAAACCATCGACCGCAAGCTGAAATGTCTGCCGGGCTCGGTCGTATTGCTCTTGCTCCAGATAAGCGATCCCCAACGAACGGAGAGCCCGGAGTGTGTCGAGATGATTCGCGCCCAATAGGTCTCGTCGCAATTCGACTGACCGTTCCAGATGCTGCCTGGCCCGCGCGTCCTCGCCGAGCGCGAGATAGCTATTGCCGAGGGTGAGTTGGATCGCGGACTCGGTAAGCGGCTGGTCTGAGAAACGACTCTCGATCCGCGTGGCCGCTCGATCGAGCAACTCACGGACGGTTACGTCTTTGTCACGCTCGATCCCCAGCGGCTGGTTGGCAATGTCGGCTTGTTCCAGCAAATCTTTCTGCAGAAAATCGTTCACCGAGTCCGCGATGGCCAGCTGCGCTTGCGATTCAACTCGGGCCGCTTCCGCGCGCTGCCATTGCACGTAGATGCCGGCCCAGGCAGCAAGGATGACGCAGCTGAGCGCCGTCGCCAGCGTGGCAATGAGCGGATTCCGGCGACACCACCGCCATGCATGTTCTCGATAGGGAATGCGGCGAGCGAACGGCGGTCGACCTTCCAGAAACCGTCGCAGATCGGTCGCGAGCTCCTCGGCCGTTGGATAGCGCTGGGCGGGTTCCTTATCGATGGCGCGGAGGATAATGGTTTCCAGGTCCTTAGGTATGGCGGGGTCGCAGTTCCTGGGACCTGTCGGATGAACGTGTTGAATCAGATGCATCAGTCCCGCGTGATCCGATGCTGCAATGGCTGGCCGCAACGTAGCGAACTCGTACAGCATCAGTCCCACGCCGTAAACATCGCTACGCTGATCCACCTGGCCGCAAAATCGCTCGGGACTCATATAGCGCAACGTGCCCAGCAGATTTCCATCCATCGTCAACGGATCGCTGCCCAACTTGGCCAAGCCAAAATCGGTCAACCAGGCGCAACCGTCGAGATCGAGAATGACATTGGCCGGTTTGACATCTCTGTGGAGGACTCCATGGGCATGCGCGTAAGCCAGCGCCTCGACAACCTGCAGCATGATTCCCGCGATGTTTTCGAAATAGTCGTGGCGCGAAGCGTGCCTGCTCGGCGGCCGATTCCCGTCCGCGAAGCCCTCAGGGCCACGCGATCGGGCCAGCGGCGACTTGCCGCCAGAAGGACGAACACGACGTGCCGCTGGCGATGAGGTCGACCGGGTGTCGGGGGCCGCAATTCTGGTCGAACGATCCGTGTCCACCGGTCCAGCTGCCACTTGGGGATCGAACAGGTGGCGACTGATCGAGTGGGCGCGGGTGTGGTCGTTCGCATTTGCCAGGGTGGACCGGTCCGCCGGATCGGTGCCACGCAACCGCACCAGTTCCAGCCACACTTCCGCCAAGGTATCGCCATCGATGAACTGCATGGCGTAGTACTCAATCCCCTCCTGCTCGCCCACCTCAAATACGGGGACGATATTGGTATGGTGCAGGTTCGCCGCAGCCCGCGCTTCAAGTTGAAAGCGGGCTCGCCGTGAGGCGTCTTTGCCATGGCTGGGAGGCAGCACCTTCACGGCCACCCGTCGTGCGAGCGTGGTCTGATTGGCCTCGAAGACGATGCCCATGCCCCCCCGAGCTATTTCCCGTACCAGCTGAAACTCTCCCAGCCTGTCAGGAATGTCGGCAAACTTCGCGTCCGCCCCGTCAAAGCGAGGGTCATCGCCGAACTGTTCGACAAGTTCCAGTGTGCCAAAAAGTTCTCGAATCTCCTGGGCCAGATCGGGATGAAGAGCCGCATAATCCTCAATGCAGGGCGCTTCACCGAGTCTCCTTCGTGCTAGATAGTCTTCGGAAAGTCTGGCGAGCAACTGCGTCCTGGATTCCGTCGGGCTCATGATATGCGATTCCTATTCATTGCCCAGGTGCCAGTCAGAACGGCTGAGCTCGTCGATCGAATTGAGAATCTCACGCAGCTTTTGCAGTGCCCGCACGTAGCGACTGCTGGCTGCGGATTCGCCCAGCCCGAGTACGCTGGCAGCCTCCGCGTTGGTCATGCGTTCAAAATTACGCAGCACGATGCATTCTCGATCGATGACGTCCAGCGATTCGAGCGCCTCAATTAACCGGCATTCCAACTCCTTACGGATCGCCGCATGACTTGGTGTTGTCAACTGCTTCAAGAGCTGCGCGGCGAGGATCATCGATGTCCCCGAATCGGCAGAGCGTGCAATCTCGCGAAGGACGGAACGAGACTGGACGCGGAGGTGTTTGCGATGCATTTCCGCCAACTTTTGCAGGGCCAGCAAGCGGAGCCACACAATGAGAGGCATACTCTGCTGCCGTTCGAATTCCTTCCGCCTGCGGGTGGCTTCGAGAAAACACTCCTGCAGCACGTCCGCCGCGTCCAACCGCCCGCCCAGTCGCGGGTCCATGCGGACGTGGATCATGCGTTCCAGCCGATCCTGAGTTTGCAGCAGACGTTCTCCCCAGGCGGGATCGGTGGCTTCGCTTTCCGGGCTCACATGAGTTCGCCTGCAGGGGAGGATACGCTCGATCGCGCGTTCCGGACGATGGAACGGGTATTGTCCGGTTGAGCATGCTGCTCTGATTCTGCGCGCGGGGCTCGGGCCACGCAAGAGATGAGCCCATTTTCTGCCAGAATTTTCCCGAGTCAGGTGGCTGGGGCGTCTCACGTAGCGGGAAGCCGCAGCCACGACGGCCAATTCACCTCGTGGCTGGGGCATCTTGCCCCAGTCGGAGATCGGGCTCAGGCACCATCCAGGCGGGAAGCCAGGAAACACACACGACTGCGGCGGGAAGCCACAGCCACGATACAGATGACTGCGGCTGGAAGCCGCAGCCGGTTACGAACGCCGCGGCGACTCGCCGGTCGGCGAGTCCGAATTGAGCAGCTTCTCCACCCGCTCGAGCAAATTGATCCCGGACGATTCGGGCGGATAACTGGTGCTTTCGGGATCGCACGCCTCGAATTCACCATGACAATGTCGGCAGACGACGTTGCGCCCCAGATACTGGACACGGACCTCCAGCGACCTTCCGCAGATCGGGCATGGTTGGGAAAAGTACGTTGCCATGGTTCACCTCCTGTTACCGGCCGCATCGACGCCCCGGCATCGTACCAGATTCAACCTCGAAAAACAAAGTAAGCCCACTGGCTGGCCTCCCATCGTCAGATCCGTGACAGATCGCAGCCTTCAT
Organism: uncultured Planctomycetaceae bacterium; assembly: GCA_963700865.1. Taxonomy (GTDB): domain Bacteria; phylum Planctomycetota; class Planctomycetia; order Pirellulales; family Pirellulaceae; genus CAVOGJ01. The sequence goes on from CAVOZC010000015.1 coordinate 11,586, forward strand.
CGGGTGCCGCAGGTTTGCCGCGTGCGGTACGGGAGGGACGTCACGTCCGCCCCGATTCCAGCCGCCAGGCGGCGGATAAACCGGGGAAAACTCCGAATAATTGCCAAAGGCCCGGTTTCCGCCTGAGAATCGAACATCAACGGGACAGTTGGGACTGGCGAAGAACGTAACCACCGTTGCAACTGTTTCGGCGACCGCCTGGGACGCGTAGCGTGCCGGGGCGTTGGCCGTTGGTCGCGGTGCGTGGGACGCCTACAATTCTCGCGTTCCGGCATTTGATGCTTTGATAAAGGCCCTCCATGGATCGTCGCAGCGTTCAGGCAATCATCTTTCTTTTCTGGGCCGCCTCGATGATCTGGTTGGCCAAGACCAAGATGGTGCCGTTGTGGTACGCGGCGTCACAACCCGATCAGCGGGTCTTTCGCCCGGAAATGCAACATCGCGAGGAAAAAACCTGCTGGCGCATCCGCTGGAATGATCGCACGATTGGTCGAGCCACGACCGACGTGAAGCGACAGCCGCTTGGGCACGGAACCGTGGATAGCCTGATTGTCTTTGACCACTTGCCCGCGGGGCAGATGGCTCGTCAACTCTTCCAGGGAGGGGGACGGTTGATGCGGATGGTACCCGCGCCGAAGCGTGATTTGGAGGTCTCGTTCACCGCGTCGAGCCACATGGAATTCGATCCCTTCGGTGCCTTGCAGCGATTTCATTCGTCGATTCGCGTCGCGGCACTGGGAGAGCTCGTGCGGCTCCACGGGACGGCGACCGACGGGGAGTTGCATCTGGTGGTGCAGCCCGGCTCGGCCGACGCAGGTGATTCCATCGGCGGGCCCGATGCCATCTTGTTCGAGCGTTCCTTCCCCTTACCCGCGGATGCCCTGATCATGGACGGACTCACGCCCCAATCGCGCTTGTCGGGACTGCGGGTGGGTCAAACATGGACATTCCGTGTCTATCGCGCTTTTCCTCCGCACGACCCCTTTCGCCTGATGCAGGCCACCGTGGAAGGCGAAGAAATGATGGCCTGGGAGCAGGACATTGAACCCGTGATGCGCGTGGTGTTTACCGGGGCCGAAGGGAGCGGCGTGACATCCGCGTCGCCGGCGGCCAGCCGACTCTGGGTCCGCGATGATGGCACCGTTTTGCGCCAGCAAATGCAACTGGGCGACGTCGACCTTGAGTTTATCCGTGAACCCTCCAACGCTTGCCAGGAGTCGGCTCGATGATTTGTTTTGCTGATGTGACCCGCACCTACGGCTCCAAAACGGCGGTTGACCGTCTGACCCTGGAGATCCCGCGTGGAGAAATCTTTGCATTTCTGGGTCCGAACGGTGCCGGCAAAACGACGTCGATCAAGATGATGGTCGGCTTGTTGCGACCAACGGCGGGGCAGATCACGATTGGCGAGTTCGATGTCGTGAAGCAAGGCAGGCAGGCAAAAAGCCGATTGGGCTATGTACCTGACCAACCCGAACTGTACGACAAATTAAGCGGCCGAGAATTTCTGCAATTCGTGGCGGACATGCACGGGATGCCGGCCGATGTCGCTCGCCCGGCCATTGCGGAACTGGCCCGCTTCTTCGAACTTGAAGAATACTACGATCAGCTCACGGAGGACTATTCGCACGGCATGAAGCAACGAGTCGCTTTTGCGGCCGCCTTGCTGCATGATCCCGACGTCATTGTGCTGGATGAGCCGATGGTAGGGCTGGACCCCAAGAGCATGAGATGGGTGAAGGATCTCCTGCGGCGACGGGCGGCCGCGGGGAGGACCGTCTTCATGTCGACGCACACGTTGGCGGTCGCCGAGGAAATCGCCGACCGGATTGGCGTATTTCACAAAGGGCGGTTGCTTTTCCTGGGAACGGTCAGCGAGTTGGAGCACACACTCGCGCTGGGCGATTCGACCCTGGAGGACCTGTTCCTGGCAATTACCGCCGCAGAGGCATCATTGCCGGCTGAAACCGGGTCCAGGCAGGCGTGATGAACCAGTCTTCCCGCAGCTACGATTTGCCAAGCGCCGGGGCCGAAGCGCGGGTCTTCTGGGCGTTGCGGCAACGCATCTTGTGGACATTAGCTCGACAAGCCTTACAGCAGGCACGGCTCAGGACGAGCCTCATCGTGGCGTTGACCATCATCTTCTGGGTCGGCATGCTGTTTGTATTTCTGGAAGGTTTCCGCATTCTGCAAAGCATGATCACGCATGAGGGCACCCGCGTCGAAACCGTGCACGCCATTTTCAACGTGTTTTTTCTCTCGTTGCTGGGCATGCTGACCATGTCCTCCGCCATCATCTTGTATAGCTCGCTCTACCGCAGCCGCGAAGCCTGCTTCCTGCTCACCAGCCCCATTCGCGTCCAGCGCATTGTGTGGTTCAAGTTTCAGGAAACGCTCCTCTTGAGCTGCTGGGGATTTTTTCTCTTGGGGACTCCGTTGCTCGTCGCCTATGGTCGGACGGTGGCGGCCCCCTGGTACTACTACGCCATGTTCTTCCCATTCATGGTGGCGTTTGCCTTCATTCCCGTCTGTCTGGGCGGCATCTTGTGCTTGCTGGTTGTCCGCTACTTGCCACAACTCCGGGTCCATGCGGTGGCGGCCATTGCCATCCTGGTGATCGCGGGCGGTGGACTGGCGATCTGGACGCTTGTCCGCGAGGCCAACTCGGGCCCCACCGTGTCATTGGAATGGTTCCAGCGGGCACTCGCTCGATTGCAGTATAGCGAGCAACGTTGGCTGCCTAGTTGGTGGTTGAGCAGCGGTTTGCTGGAAACGGCCCATCCGGCCACGACGGCGACGCAAACTTCGTGGCACGAGAGCGCCGGTTTTTTCTGCGTGCTGGCGTCCAATGCAATGGTACTGTTCTTGGCGCTGGGCAAGATGGCCGAATGGCATTTCGTCGAGGGGTTTTCCAGTCTCAGTCAGATGGGAACGAACCGCCGACGTGCCGCCAACGGTTGGATCGACGGCATCACCCAGCGAGCCGCCGCGCCTTTTCCGCATGCGATGCGCTTGTTATTGATCAAGGACTTGCGGGTCTTTCGTCGAGACGCCTTACAGTGGTCGCAATTCGCAATCTTCTTCGCGCTGCTCACGTTTTATTTTCTTAACGCGCGGCGGATGCAATTCGGAGCCGCTTCGGAGACCTGGATGATGGTCGTAGGATACCTGAATGTATCCGTGGTGGGGCTCTTGTTGGCCACATTTACCACGCGCTTCATTTATCCCCTGATCAGCCTCGAGGGTCGTAAATTCTGGATTTTGGGAACTCTGCCCATTGAACGTCGAGACATCTTGTGGGGCAAATTCCTCTTCGCCCTGGGCATTTCTCTCGTACCCTGTTCGGCGCTGATTCTCTTGAGCGACCTGATGCTGCAATTGGGACAGCAATCGGTCTGGGTGGTGCTGCTGCATCAGATTACCTGCTGGGCCATCTCGACGGGACTGTGCGCCATTGCCGTGGGCATGGGTGCCCGGCTGCCCGATCTGCGGGAATCATCACCGGCACGACTCGCCTCCGGCTTCGGAGGTACGCTGACGCTCGTCATGAGCGTCGCCTTTATCGTGGCTTGCGTCATCGTCTCGGCCGTACCGACTTGTTTTTGGGTGGCGCCCGTCAGCCGGATCGACGTGCCGGCCGGCGCCGGCTGGACGGAATATCTCCAACTGGGGACCTGGACGCTGGTTGTATTCGGCGCCATCGCGGTGACCTGCCTGTCCGCTGTGGTCACGACGGTCACATTGCGAAGTGGAGCGCGAGCATTTCGCGAGCTCGAACCTTAGCCGCGCAGGTGAGCGTTGGCTCGTGGGGCGGCGATCGTGGCCAGCTGTCGTCACGCTGCCGCCGGCAAGCGGCGGCATCTGTGAAAGTGACTCACCGTCTATTTCCCAGGACGTCCAGCCATTGGTAGATCCAGGGATGGGTCCATGGATTCAGCCCCGGATAAATGGCCGAAAAGATGGAAACACCAAGCAGCAATAGCGTTACGACTCGACCTGTGGTCGACTGTCCCAGGCGGTCGGCCGCCGGGAGCAAGGCATACAGCCAGAGGGGAACGAGCCATAGCAGCCACCGCAGTCCGCACGAGACGCCGCCGTAGTTGCGCTCGATGGGGGGTCGCAGCAAGACGTAGAATACCAGACATGCGATTGTCAAACCGGCGATCGCCAGTACGCTGGCGTATTGCTTGCGCCGAAACAAAAGCACGACTCCCCAAGCACTCAGCAGCCACAACGGCGTCAGGGAAAACAGTCCGTGGTGCCCGACCAGGCAATGCCACGCATAGCGGGCAACGGACGGCTCGCCGATATCGACTCCCCTTCTTTGCCCATCCAGCCAATAACTGCCCGGGTAGTTGTACCAGTTGCTGCCGGTCCAATCGTCGCCCGCAACACGAATGGTGTATGGAGGTCGCCAAGTCCCATGGGCCCAGAAGTTGATGCCAAAATAGGCGATAGCGACGAGCAAGATCGGGGGCAAGGCAAACAACACAAACGAGCGCGGTGAGCGAATCAGCAGCGCGGCGCAGACACCTGCAAGGAACGCCACCGCGGGCATTTCGCAGGCAGCCGCCAAGGCGGCGGCCAGACCCGCCACGAAAAAGTAATACCACGCTGTCTGGCCATCGTACCAGACGCGCAACAGGCAATAGAACGCGGCCAGGGTCGCGACGGCGGCGGGCAAGTGATTATTGATGGTCGACCCGAACGGGGTGAGCAGCGTGCCCCAGGTGGCAGCGGCGATGACAAAAAGTCGCCCAAAGCTGGTCTCGCCCCAGCGGGCGGCAAGCAAGACGGCGAGCCAGCTCCACAGCAGCATCAGCGGCCCGTTGTTCAGCCAGATGACGATGCGGCCCACGAGATGGGGATGCTCAAGCAAGCGGGTCCGCACCACTCGCTCCACGACCCAAGTCTGTCCCGCCAGTACGACGGATATCCAGGGAGGTTTGCTGGAATAGAAGTGTTGCTTGCCGTCGCGACCGTAGTGCGAGACTTTATCGATGGTATTCCAGCCGGGTCGCACCATGATGTGATCGATGGCAAATGTGCCCTCGGTCAACAGCGCGGCCGCGGCGGCCCAGCGACTGCGATCGTTCGCGCTGAGGAAGGGGGTATGTCCGTCACGAGAAGTCACCAGCACCACACGAATGGTGAGATAAAGCAGGGCCGACACGACCAGGCAGGCGGCCGCAACCGAGAAGAAAGGCCTGGTCGCTGACCGCGATGTAGGCCTTTCGCTGTGTTGAGCAGCCGGCGTCATGAGTCTCGCGGCGCTCCGCCCGCGGCGGCCGGCAACTCCTCACGGGCCGCTGGACTTGGACCGCCAATCTCCTCCGCGATGGAGTAAGGTGGATGTTCCGTCTGGTTGCCGGCCGTGATCAGCTCGGCCAGAAAGCCAACCGCCATGAACTGCGATCCCAGCAGCATCGCGGCCAACGAGTAAAAGAACAGGGCTCGTTCATGCAAATGAACGTCTGGCCACGATTCCACCAGCCGCGTCGCGAACCAGGCAAACGTCAGCCACAGGATGCCAGCGCTCCCCACCCCAAAACCAAGCAGGCCGATCATGCCGAGCAAATGCTGGGGCCGCTGCCCAAAGCCCGTTAAGAACTTGACGGTCAGCAAGTCCAAGAAGCCCTTGGGAATGCGTGCCAGTCCAAATTTCGAACGACCGCACCGCCGCGGCCGATGGTCGACGGCGATTTCGCCAATGCGGTAGCCCTTGGCAGCCGCCAGGACCGGGATGAAGCGATGCAGTTCGCCATACAGCCGCACTTCCTCCAAGACGCCGGCTCGGTAACATTTAAAACCGCAGTTGTGATCGTGCAGGCGGACCTTGGTCATCCAGCTGACAAGTCGGTTAAAAACCGCGGACGGAATTTTCTTATGCCATGGATCGTGTCGGATCTTTTTCCATCCGCTGACGACATCAAAGCCCTCCGCCAACTTGCCGAGAAAACGTGGCAATTCGCACGGATTGTCTTGTAGATCCCCGTCCAGCGTGAAGACAATCTCACCGACAGCCTGTTGCATGCCGGCACGGAGGGCGGCCGATTTGCCAAAATTTCTCCGCAAGCGGATACCCCGCACACGCGCATCCTGCGCCAGTCGCTGGATAATAAGCCACGACGAATCGCTCGAACCGTCATCCACGAAGATTGTCTCGATTTCGTAGCCCTGCGTCGCCGCCACCTGCCGCAATTCTTGCTGCAGTTCGGCAAGACTCTCGGCTTCATTGAATACAGGGATGACAATCGAGAGCATGTATTTCCGCATTTGGCGGCCGCGAGGGGCGCACCCACGACGCCACCCTCATCGAGAAGTGGAAACGGGCTCCGCCACCGCATGAGTGACGGCAGGCGGTATTACATAGAGGATAATCGAAAGGACGAGTTCCGTCAGCAACCACACGCAGCGAAGCACAACGGGAACGATCAATGCCGGTGCGGCCCCATAAATGGGAGACATCAGTTGATCGAGGACCCACTCGCGGACGAAAAGGCCACCAGGAATGAGTGACAGGAAGCCCGCCACGACGGCGAGGGCCGTGGAAGCGATCAGTCGGCCAAACAGCGAGGGAGACAAGGCAACCTGGGGAATCCCCGGAATCGCCTGAATTGTCGCCCACAGGCTGCATGCCAACATACACCATGCCAGGAGATTCCAGGCCCAGCCCTGCGCGATCAGCCCCCAAGTGATTTCGGCCGCCGCGTGTTCGAGGTCGGTGGACGCTCCGCGGTTTCGCGTCAACAGCCGCTTGACAATCTGTCGCAGTATCGGCGGCAGGGTCGCGAAAACCGTAGCGAGCATCAGTCCGCCAGCGAGCCATTGGAGCAGATATTGATCGCGAAAGCCGACCAGCAGAATGATCGCCGCCAGCCCGGCGCCACTCGCCATCATGGTCAGCGTTTCGGCAAATACGCTGATGGTGGCGGCGGCTGCGTCGACCCGTTGGCCCTGGATCAGGCCGGTACGCAAGAGAATCACCATGAATTTTCCCGGTACATATTTTCCCAGATGGCCGATCACGTGAGCGCGGATCGATTCGTACATCCCCGGGTGTTGTCCCATGGCGACAAGCAGCCGATTCCAGAAAATGGCCATGGGGAACAATCCGGCGGCATAGAGGGCCGCCGCCAGCGCGAGCCAACTCACGCGCATCTCAGTAATCTTGAACGGCTGCCGCGTCAGCTCGTCCCACGCATTATCCACCGAGCGGCAGATGCCCCACACGACCAGGCCAATGATCGCCAATTTGAGGACAAGCCAAGGGAGCGACCGACGTTGATTCGATGTGAGCACGGGGACCTGTGCGATTCGATCGCTACACTCCAGTCACGTTCGGATCGTAGAGAAGCGGAAAGAACTGGCCCGCGATCGCTTGCCCGCTCGCCATGGGCGGGACCCCTGCCAACAGCGGTTCGTCCGACGCACTCTTGACCCCATCGCGAAAGGCGTTGAGTACGGTTGCCCGCCGCGGAAGGTCGGAACGATTTTCGCCAGACCCGTGAACGAGCAGCGGATGATGAAAGGCAGCTTCGCCGGCCTTCAGTTCGATGCAGACGGGGCGCTCGAAAGCCGTCCATTGCTCATCGTTCAATACGGAGCGAATCGCCGTCATGTCACCGGCCAGTCCCGTGACCGGCAACAGGGGCCACCGATGGCTGCTGGGAATATACTGCAAACATCCATTGGCTTCGGTTGCATCGTCCAAACCAATCCAACATGTCAGGTGCGTCATCGGCTGGGTACGCGTCCAATACGAATAGTCTTGATGCCAGGCAACAACGCCGCCATCTCTGGCCGGTTTGCAAAATAACTGGTCATGCCAGAAACGTACGGCGCCGCGGAGGAGCTGGCTGGCCGGTACCGTCCAGGCGGGATGCCAGAGGAGATCATGAAAAGTCGGCGTAATTCGCCACGCCCCGAGGGCGTGAAATAATACGCGGGACGGGTCGGCCGATTCGTTCGAATGAAATTCGTGAAACAGCTCGTTCCCCGGATGATCCGGACGGATCAGTTGTTCGAGTTCTTCCCGCAACCGAGCGACCTGTTCGTCATCCAGCACGCGGATGCCCGCGATGTAGCCGGTATCCTCGAAAATATCGAGCTGCTCTTCATCCAAGCGATAGACTTCCCATTCCCGCCGCTCGCGCGGTTGCGGAAAGCGGCTCGTGACGGGCCCGTGCCTGTGTGACAGGTCTGCGATGTTGGTCATGTCGGCTGCCCACGTCGAATACGCAACTCGTCGATATCCGTTCGCATCGTATACCAAGCCCTGCCTTTCCGGAAGCGGAACCGCGAACAACGCCATGTTGCCCAGACGTGGTCCTTCAGGCTAACGTAGCGGGAAAGATCGTCCCCTCCCGAGCGGCGGGCAGCTGCGGACTCCGCGGCTTGCGCGATCCATGCCGGGCTCGGCGGCGACCTCCTCAGCATACCGGTTAACTCGTTTGAGAGACCTCGCATGGCAGACTCTTCATCTCCATCGGCGGACGCCCACCATGACGACCGCACGCTGCGTACCACCCGACTCGTTTCATTCATCGTTCTCTTGGTCATCATTACCGCCTTCGGCGTCTTGTCGCTGCAGGTGATGCGCAGCTTCATGTTGCCACTCTTTCTGGCGGCGTTGTTGGTTGTGATATTCGAGCCCGTCCACCAATGGATTCTCCAACGTTGCCGAGAGCGCAGAGCGCTGGCAGCCGGGTTGACGACCGCCGTAGTATTGCTGGTCGTTCTCGCGCCCATCGGCTGGGCGGTTTCGATTGGCGTGGAAGAGGCCATTCACCTGGCCAGCGACACCGACCCGCAAAAGATTACGGAACGTTTCGATGTGTTCCGCAAGTCGCTGGGGCTCGAGATGCCCTTTCGGCAGGAACTGGAGGCCATCGACTTGCAACTTCTTGCGCTGCAGCTTTCGGAAAACACCGACAAGGCCCTCATCGATATTCCTCTTAAGGCCGCTGATCTTCGTGAGCTGCAAGCGCAAACGGAGCGGCTGGCTCGGCGATTCGACCCGCCCGAGGCGGACGAGGCTCCGCCCGGCAACCTGTCGATGGCAAGTCGCATTGCCGAGGCGCAACCGCATCTGGAAACGATGCAAAGAAAGGTCGGTGAGCTGGTCGAACTGGTGCAGGCGATCGACAAGCAAGCGGACCCCGTGCAGGCGCGGCGGTACGATGAACTCTATCGCGAAGTCGGTGATTCGTATCGTTCCATGCGATTGTCATTACTGGGTGGTGTTCTCTGGGCACCCGCGATCGAAGTGGCGAATCCAAGCCCCGAGCGCGTCCGCGGCTGGAAATTAAAGATCACCGATACGCTAAGAGGTTGGATGCTGCGGCTCACCGGCCAGACGACATCGCTGATGGGCAATATGCTGATGCAGTTGTTCGTCCTGGTATTTGGACTGTTCTACTTCCTGCTGGATGGTGAGCAAATGGTGAATTCGGCGATCGAGCTGTCTCCGATCGAGGACCATTACGAGCGGGAAATGATCGCCGAATTCGCGAAACTCAGCCGAGCCGTGGTGCTTGCCACCCTCCTGTCGGCCATTGCGCAGGGCGTGCTGGCGGGTATCGGTTACTTCGCTGTCTGGCAATTCGAATCGCTGTTTGTGCTGATGATCCTGACGACGCTCCTGGCGATGGTCCCGTTTGTGGGCGCTGCGGCCGTGTGGGTCCCCGTTTGTCTGTACATCGCCTTCGTGGAGGAGAGATACCTGGCGGCGGGATTGCTCGCCGCCTGGGGATTCGCGGTCGTTTCGATGGCCGATAACATTATCAAGCCATGGGTGCTTCAGGGGCAGTCGAATCTGCACCCGCTTTTTGCCCTGCTTAGCGTGTTGGGAGGCGTCAAGGCTTTGGGGCCTATCGGCGTCCTGATCGGACCGATGCTGCTGGCTTTTTTGCAATCGCTGCTGCTGATCCTGCATCGGGTACTCAAGAAAATGGACGAAGAGAAGTCGCCCCATGCCTGAGCCGGGCAGGCCAGGCCGCACGAATCACGAGGATCCCGCTCTCATGTCAAAGGTAAGCGTGCGGCGGCTCGTTTCCGGAGGCCAGACCGGCGTTGATCAGGCGGCCCTCGACGCGGCAATCTGGCTGGGACTGGAACACGGTGGTTGGTGCCCCAAGGGTCGTCGCTGTGAGAACGGAGTCATTCCGGCTCGTTACGAACTGCGGGAAACTCACTCCGCTGAGCTATGCCGTGCGGACGGAACAGAATGTGGTCGACGCCGACGGCACATTGATCCTCCACGAAGGAGCTTTGGGAGGGGGCACCGCCTACACGCGACGCATGGCCCTGAAACACCACAAGCCGCATCTGCTCGTGGATCTGGCGGCCAACCCCGACCTGGCTGAAGTCCAATCCTGGCTGGATCGCACGGGCCTGGAGGTCCTGAACGTGGCCGGACCTCGCGAGAGTTCCGCAACGGGCATCGGGGAACGGGCACGCGCCTTTCTCGTGGCCGTCCTGGCCGATATATAATTGAGCGCGCGGCGTAACCACCCGAAGTTGCAGATCGGTAGAGCAAATCGCCCGCAGGACAGGTCCGTGACCTGTCTTGCGTCCCCGGAACCAATCGCCGGTTCGTCTCGCTTGCCGCTCCTGGCAGGTTGCCAACTCGCAAGCTGCCCTCCGATTCCATCAGCAGTCTCGCCGGACTGCGGTGCGGAAGGACTTAGAACCGATAGGCACTATTGTCCTTGCTGAAGTCTTCATCGGTGAGTCCAACATTCAGTTTGACGTTCTGGTAGGTGTACTCTTCGACGACCTCGGGACTGCCACCCTGTTGCGACGGCCAATCATACGCGGCGTAGCGTACGGGCACCTTCAGCTCCTCATCCATGAAGACTTGAGCCAGATAGATGTTGTTGGGACCCAGCGGACCTGGTCTCGGGTTTTTGCGTACGACCTCAAGGTAGGTACACGTGCTGCCGTTGACTTTGGCACCGCGGAGATACTTCACCTGGCATTCATCCACCGAATCGTTCTCCATGGCGCTCTCGATCAACCGTTCAGTCAGCCGCTTAAAGCCCACCTCGGTGATCGGATAGCGATTGGCTTTCATGGCAAGTCCACATGTCGGTGTGATCCAAACCGAGGGAAGAAAACGTCCCTTCGTTCCGCCTTCCTTGGCCAGCATTTTGCCGTTGTTTTCGCCTTTCACGTACAGGATTTCGCGGTTCTTGACTTCTGGGGGAGCCAGGAACTTCATGTAAACACTGAACGGAATGTGCTTTCCATTTTCCACTCGCTCATTGCGGACCTTCAAGCGAATCCGCTCCACCGGCAACAACTCGCCGTCGATTCGCTCACGCTTGACGAAATGGCAAACGTAATCCCGTACATTGCCATCGATATGAGTCAGCACCATCTGCGCGTCGGAGACGGCTTGGCCGAGAATCTCGCCGGGCGTCGGCTGGGGGGGCTTGGCCGGGGCAATCTCACGCGAAGCGACACTGATTTCGGCCACCGGCGCGGCTGAAGTCGCCGTCGAGGTCACCGATGTCCGGGGCTCGGCAGCCACCATTTCCGCCGCGGGTTGGCTCGAAATTTCCTCAGCGACGGGCGTCGAGACCTGACGCAGGGGGGCCGGCCCCATGCCGCCGGCGGCAAATTGAGTCTGCCCGCTGAGCAGCCGCGCCGTTTTTTTCGATACGATAGACGGGATTCTTGAGGGATTCGCGTCCCGTTGTCTGGGCGAGTACCGGTGCGGCAACCACAAAAACCGCAAGGGCTGTGCATACTTGTTCGCGAGTCCAACAAATCATGATCGATATTCCTTTCGCACGGCGCGTCTGCCCCGTACCGTGACATCCTTGCCTGGGTGATAATACGCACTTGGTAAAAATCGCGACAAGGCGAACTCGCCCGCCACGGTCCTTGCTCTGAATCCAAGACGAGGAAAATTCGCCGATTCGTGCGTTCTTTGCCTAGTATCGCCCAATCATTCGTCGAAAATTACCCGCACGCCTCCTTGCATACCAGTATTGCCTAATCCGAACGACTCCTACCCCCTCACTGGACGACATCACCGCCTCTCATCCGCCAAATTTTTCATTTTTACTCGGGCCAAAACACATGCTTGCCTGGACCTGCGTTGTATCGCTTCCCTTCGAGGAAAACACCTATATCGCTCATCTGAAGGGGCAACGAGAATGCCTTGTCTTTGATCCTGGCTTTGAGCCTGAAAAGATTCGAGAGGCCTTACAAGCCGCGGAACTAGAGCCAGTGGCGATCGTGAATACGCACGGGCACAGTGACCATATCGCCGGTAATGCGGCCATGAAGGCCTGGTTTCCTACCGCGCCGCTGGTGATCGGTGTCGATGAAACGGCCAAGCTGACGGATCCGCAACTGAATCTCTCGGCAATGTATGGCTGGCCGCTGGTAAGTCCCGCGGCGGACGCCACCGTGAAGGCTGGCGACATTTACCAGGCAGCTCATTTGGAATTTGAGGTGCGGGCCTGTCCTGGCCATTCGCCGGGCCACGTTGTCTTTTTGAGTCGGCAGCATGTTCCCTGGGTGGTCATTGGCGGGGACGTATTGTTTCGTGGCAGCATTGGCCGGACCGATTTTCCCGACGGCAATCACGAGGCTTTACTGACGGCCATTCGCCAGGAAATATTCACGCTGCCGGACGACACCATTATCTTGCCCGGCCATGGACCACCCACGACCGTGGGCGAGGAGAAACGCTTCAATCCCTACTTGCAGGACTGAGGGTGTCGCCGACGCTATCAGCTATGGGTAGCGTCCTCGGATGACGGCGCGTGCGTTCGTTCCACGGTGACAAATGGTGCTTCCTCGGCCGCTGGCAAGACGGCGGGGATCACCAGCGAAAAGGAACTCCCCTCTCCCTCGCGACTGGCCACCAGAATTTCACCGCCATGCTCATGGAGAATTTTCTGACTTACCGAAAGTCCCAGGCCTGTTCCCCGATGGCCCTTTTTCGACTCAAAGATCGCGAAAATGCGTTTCAGATCATCGGCCGGAATTCCCTCCCCATTGTCCTGCACGATAATCCGAGCCTGGCGCTGTTCGCGGTCGTATTCGGTCGTGATATCAATCGTGCCATCATCGACATGCTCGCAGGCGTCAATGGCATTTGTCACCACGTTTAACAGCGCGTGGTGCATGCCCTCGGCGTCAAATGTCAGTTCCGGCATGTCGGTCAATGCGGGCTTTGACAACGTAACGCCCAATTCCGCCGCCCGGCTGGCCATCAATTCCACGACATCCGCGACGACACGGTTAAGTGACGCGGGGGCCATATCGGGCTCGCGCTCCTTGCTGAACGTGAGCATATCGAGCACCAGCCGTGAGATCTTTTCCTGGTTCTTTTCCACAATCCGCCAACCGGTCTGCACCAGTTCCGTCTCTTCGGCCTTCAGCCCTTCCTCAATCAGATAGCTTCCTCCACGAATACCCTGCAAGATATTCTTGACGTGATGCGACAGACCAGCGATCGTCTGCCCGATGGCGGCCAGCCGCTCGGCTTGCACCATGGCCGAGTAATACGACGTATCCTCGACCGCCAACGCCGCCTGATGGCCGATGGCAATCATCAATTTGAGGTGTTCTTCATTGAAGCGATGTGCGGCCCCTTGGAGCAGTCGTCCAGGCGGCGTGTAAGTATCAATGTAGATCAAGCCGACAACGCCGTAGCGGCCTTGCATCGGAACACAAATCGCCTCGCGAACGCCCAGTTTGACGATACTGCGAGCGGCGTCAAATCGCTGATCTTCGCGGGCATCACTGGTCAGGACCCCCTCGGAATTCTGCAGTACGTAATCAATAATTGTACGGCTGATCGAGAGCCGATCATCGGTACGCACCCCTGGTCGATTCCGTCGCACCTTCGGCGTAAGCTCCTTCGTCGCCTTGTCTTCGAGCAGAATGACGCCACGGTCGGCCTCGACCCACTCGAATATTAATTCCATGATCCGTTCTAGTAACTGATCGATATCAAGCGTGTGACTGACTGCCAACGCAGTGCGGTACATGACCTGAAGATTGCTGCGGGCGCGGGCCAGCCAGGGACTGTGCGCCGAGTCACCCTCGAGCACTCGGCTTCCCTCTTCGTTACTGAGCGACTTGACAATCCGCGATTCGCCTTCCTCACGGGCGTGGATATCCACCTCCCGCAAGACTTTGGCATCCGACACGACTTCCGGCCCCGTGTAGATCATCAAGGTGCCACCAAGTTGCACTCGATCGCCACTCTTCAGCGCATGTACTTCGATCGGCAGACTATTTACAAACGTGCCGTTGGAACTGCCCAGGTCCACAAGATCGTGATGGTCGCCTAATTCCCCTTGCCGAATTTCCGCGTGGCGTCGGGAAATCTCCGTATCGTTCAGGCGAATGGTATTCGAGACATCTCGCCCCACGGAGATCACCGAGCGATTCAATTCGAATCGCTTACCCTGATCCATACCCTGGATGACAAAGAGTGACGGCACTGCGGGTGCCCCTTCACGCGGCTCGTTTTGTTTCCTCGAACAGTGTCTCGATTCTACGAACGAGAGCCCCAAAATGGTAGGGCTTGGCGATTTTCTCCACGAGCGACGAACGATCCTGGCGGCGAATACTCCCCAACACGACCAGGCACGCGTCGTCTTCGCTCGCCGCAGCCTGATACTCGCGGCACGTCTGACCGTCGGGATCGGCGAGGTCTTCGTCCAAGACGATTACCCGCGGATGACGGGCGTGAGCCATCCGCAAACCGTCGGCCGCGGTGCGAGTGCCAATGGCCGTCAAACCACGGCGCTGCAAAATCGTACTCAGGACTTGGAAGGAATCCGACGACTCGTTGACAATCAGGACGTCGGCGGCGGAGTTGGTTTCCGCGTCCTTGGTGGTGGGGATTGGCATGACAGGGCTTCCTGGTGAAACATGGTCCCGGGTGGCGCGGGCGGGAAGCGTAGCGGCTTGCACTGACCGTGTCAAATCTTCGTTCGAGCGGGAAATTCCCGGGGCAACGTTCCATTTCCGTGCATGCCGCCAGTGCATCCCGCGGCTTAATTACGGGAACGCCAGCAAGCCGCTGCCAGCATTGCTAGCGCCGCTGGATGCCATCGGTGATCCGGGCCAGTTGAATAAATGCACCGGGTCGACCCGTCGGCCCGTTTACCGCCGGAACACCGCGATTTACGAGTTGTCTGACTGCCGGCCTTGTTTGCAGGGCGGCCACGGCCTGCGTATAGCGGGGAGGCGCGCTTTCTGGGCTTTACCGAAAACGCCGTCCCGCGCACAATGCGGTTCCACTTTGCCAGAAATCATGCCAAAGTGAAGCGAGTGTGAAGAACAATGTCTGACCTGGTCATGGATGACCACCAACAGCAAGGAGTGCTGAACGTGAAGACCCCAGTTTCTCGCGCCGTATGCATGGCGTTTTCCTTGGCGATTCTTGCCTCGACCCCAGCGCTCGTCTGCGGACAGAATGGCCCTCCCGGCACGCGTGTGGCCGTCATCGACATCAGTGCCATCTTCAAACAGCATCCCGGCTTCAAGCAAGCCATGGAGACGATGAAGGTGGAAGTGACCTCGTTTGAGAATCAACTTCGCGCTCGCGGTGAGGAGATGCAAAAGCTGCAGGAGCAGATGCAGGAGTTCAAGCCGACCAGCGCCGAATACAAGCAACTGGAAGCACGCATTCTGAAACTGCAGGCGGACGGTCAGGCGGCAGCGGCCATCAAGAAGAAGGAATTTCTGGAGCGTGAATCAAAGATCTACTACGCGACGTATCAGGAGATCCAAGCCGAGGTGGCTCGCTTCGCCGAGCAGTATGGAATTGGGCTCGTCGTGCGTTTCAATAGTGAGGACATCGATCAGGATCAACGGAACTCGATTCTCGAAGGCGTCAATCGGGCCGTCGTGTACCAGAAGAACCTGAACATTACCGACGCGGTCCTGGAACGGATCGTACGACGGAGCACCGCGACGAATCCGCCTGCGACCACACCTCGTTAGTCTGTTCCTGATCCCGCGGATTTCGTCACCAGTTAGGGCTGTTGACGGCTAAGCTATGGTGTCATTCCTTTGATTGAGCCTTCCAGACAACAGCGAACCCTCGCCCGCACGGCACGCATCCAGGGGATGGGGTATTGGTCGAGTCAGCGGACCACCGTTGAATTTCGACCGGCCGCACCCGATACGGGACTGGTCTTTGTCCGCAAGGACCTGCCAGACCTGCCACGAGTGCGCGCTTCGAGCGAGACACGGATTGACGCCGTCCGCCGCACAGCCCTGGCGGAAAACGGTGCCACCGTGGAGATGGTGGAACACATCTTGGCGGCGTTGGCCGGACTGCGGATCGACAATTGCGAAATCATCGTGGACGGGGCGGAGATGCCGGCCGATGATGGCTCGAGCTGGGCGGCTGCGAAAGCCCTGGCGGCCGCCGGCACGATCGAACAGGGATTTCCACGAGAAGTCTTCTCTCTTCAAGAAACCATCCGAGTGGGTGACGGTGATCTATGGATCGAAGCCCGCCCCACCTCGGATACCGGCTTGCACATCTCGTACGAGATGGATTATCCGTCGAGTTCAATTGGTTATCAGTTCTTCCAACTGTCGATCAATCCCCAATCGTTCATGCAAGAGCTGGCTCCCGCCCGCACCTTCTTGCTGGAGGGCGAGGCCGTGGCTATCCGCGCACAGGGAATCGGTAAGGGCTTTTCTTACCAGGACTTGCTGGTCTTTGGACCCGACGGGCCGATCGACAACCAAGTGCGTTTTCCCAACGAATGTGTGCGACACAAAGTCCTCGACATCGTGGGCGATCTGGCTCTCATCGGATTCGACCTGAATGCCGAGATCGTCGCTCACAAGACCGGTCATCGGCTTAACACGGACCTGGCCGCGATGCTTCAAGCTCGTTTTCGCTCGCATCGCAGCGTTCAGACTCTCGGCGTAAAGGCACCGAAACAATCATGACGCGCATCATCGCCTCGACCGCTTTCATCGATCCCCGTGCCACGATCGGTGACGATGTTCGGATTGGCCCCTATACCTTCATTGGTCCACACGTGACCATCGGCCGCGGAACCGTGATCGAAAATCACGTCACCATTAAAGGGCACACGACGCTTGGGAGAGTTCAACCAGGTCCACCCCAATGCGGTGATTGGAGGTGAGCCCCAGGACCTGAGCTATTCGGGCAGCCCGACTCGCGTCGAGATCGGCAGCCACAACGTGATTCGCGAATCAGTCACGATCAACCGCGGCACGGAAAAAGACCGCGGAATTACCAGTATCGGCGATCATTGTTACCTCATGGCATGCTCCCATGTGGCACACGATTGTCGAGTCGGCAATCATGTCATTATCGCCAACGGCACCATGCTGGGCGGACACGTGCACATCGAAGATCATGCGTCCCTCTCGGGAGGTGTCGCCGTCCACCATTTTGCCAGCGTCGGGAGCTTTAGCTTCGTCAGCGGCGTGAGCCGCGTCCTGCATGACGTGCCACCTTTCATGCTGGTGGAAGGAGTTCCGACGCGTCCCCGCTGCGTCAACGTCGTCGCGCTCCGCAGAAACGAATTCCCGCCGGAAACAATCACCGCGCTCTCCGATGCCCACCGCCTGTTGTATCGCGCCAAGGTCGGATTGGACCACGCGCGAGAAATTCTTCGCAACAACAATCAGCTTGTACCTCAAGTCAACCATCTGCTCAGCTTCGTGCAAAATCAGCAGGAAGGACGGCACGGCCGAGCTCGCGACGTAAGGAGAGCCGCCGCGTGACACAGCCTCTGCGAGTGGTGGTCGTCGGAGCGGGCCATCTTGGCAAAATCCATGCCCGCCTGCTGCGGGAACACTCACAAGCCGAACTGGTGGGCGTCGTCGATCCGTCTCTCGCCGCGCGCCAGCAGATGGCCACCGAACTGCAAGTCGCCCCGTTCGCCACGCTCGAAGCTGCTCTCCCCCTCTGCGACGCCGCCATCGTCGCCGCTCCAACTTCCCTGCACGCCACCATTGGCCAAACGCTACTCGCGCACGGGAAACACGTGCTCATGGAAAAACCGCTCGCGCCGTCCGCGGCCGAATCGGAGCAACTGGTGCGGCTGGCAGCCAGCCAGGAATGTATCCTGCAAGTCGGCCACATCGAGCGGTTCAATCCGGCATTTCGCGCGGCTCAAGCGCATGTCCGTGGGCCGGAGTATATCGAGGCCCGCCGCTGGAGCGGTTGCTCCTTCCGCTCGATGGACGTGGGCGTTGTCCTGGACCTGATGATCCACGATATCGACCTGATCCTTGAATTGGCGGACAGCGAGGTCGTGCGCGTACAGGCGTGGGGGGCCTCTGTTCTGGGAGACCAGGAAGATGTGGCCCAAGCCAGGCTCGAATTTCACTCAGGCTGCATCGCGCACCTATCCGCCTCGCGCGTCTCCCCTCAGGCCGTGCGAGCCATGGCGATCTATTGCCGCGAATCCCACACCAGCATTGACTTCTCCGCCCGCACACTGCACGTCGTCCGCCCCTCCGCGAAACCAGGCGAGGGCCACCTCCAATTGAAGCCAGCTGGACGAGGCGGGTGCCAACCTGGCACGCGAACAACTGTTCGAGGTGCTCCTGCCTAACCAGCAAGTCGACGTGGCGGAATGCAACCCCATCGTCGACGAGCAAGCCGACTTTTTTGCCGCAATTCGTCACGGCAACTCGCCATGCGTGAGTGGACACGCCGGACGGGATGCCGTCGCCGTCGCCGAACGCATTCGCGAGTCGATCGCAGCCCACGCCCGCTGGGAAGCCGCCGACGGCTTCGAACCAACTCTCTTGACGCAGACCGCCGATCCATCCATCGCTCAAGCCAGAGTGGCGTTGCCGGCGGAAAGGCAAACGTCCATACGGCGGAAAGCGGGCTGATTGCGTGTCCCCTTGCCGAGATCTGGCAATCCGGGGGTACCGCTGCTCCGAATGACGGCTAAACAAGCGGCGTTAACGAATCGTCCTGCGAATCGGTGACGGCGTAGCTGATCGGGGGCAGAGGACGCCTTCCGTAGCTCCTCTTCCTTCATGCCCGTGGCCAGCTCGACGTAGTCGGGACGGTCCGCCGCGGTGCCCGCGCGCAAGGCGGCTTCGATGCGACCGTCTCGTAAGCGAAACACGCCCGGCATCTGAAAACCGTCTCCTTCGAGCGGCCCGATGCCATGGCCCTTCCATGCCGCAGCAATCCCGCGGCGGATCACCTTCCATCCGAAGAGCTGCCCAAAGGTGCCCCGCTTCAAGCCAAAGGCCCGATACAGCTCGCAATGGGGATCGCTAAAGCGGTGCACGCCGTCCAGCCCGTACTGGCAAAATTTGACGGTAGCGTCCATGGGTGAGCCCATGTGGATAATGGCAATTTCCGCCCCGGCACCCTCGATCAGGGCCCGTTTGCTCCCTAGTTCGGTGAGGGCTTCTCGACAAAAGGTGCAGCCGGTGTGACGCAGGAACATCACAAGCGTCGGCTTGCCGGCCGAAATCTCCCTCAACGTGGCCCCTCGGTGGCTACGGCGGAGCGCGATCGCTTCGGTGAGTGGAATCCGTTCAGTGTCTCGCGACCGATCGCTGTGAAAGCGAAAGGCATGATACAGGATGGCGGCAAATGGTAACCACCAGATCAGATCATTGGTCAAGATGGTCGCCCCCCACTTCCAAGGGAGGGCCCCGGTCGCAGCCGCCTGAATGAACCCGATCGGCCCCAGGATCTTTCCCAGAAACCCCACCAGCACGATCGGCCAGTGGCGGAAGGGATTGGACGCGGCAATCCAATATCCCACGCCGTAAACTCCGACGATCATGCCGACGCACTGCCAAATCTGCGGGTAGCGGGGCGGTTCCATACCGGCCCACTCGAACAGTGTGTGCGGGGCCGCAATGACGAATGCACCCCAGGCTAAATTGTAAGCCGCTGCCAAATACAGCGTGAGGCGAGCCCAAAACGGCCGATCAACGTCACAGTGAGTCATAGGATAAGGTCTCTGCCCTCGGTCGAAGGCGTAACCGCATGCAAATCCCGCGGTTAACGTCCGTGGAAGGGTAGCCCGGGAGGTCCATCGGACGAGATCCACCTTGCAGTCCAGGATATCCTACGATCTCGAACTTCCCAAGCACCGCTATGGCGCAAATCACGGCCAACGATCGGTTCGACCGTGGGGGCCAAGTCGCGGGAAAGTGCGCTCGCGTGCCCGTGTCATGCGGTGAGGGCGGCTTCGCTCGGCCTCACCGGCCACGCGGCCCAGGAAAAAAGAGTATCCTGGAGAGATAAGTACCTCATCCGACGCCTTCCGCTCGAGCGAGCGACCGCGGACGCCATCCTAATCCCCACCGTGCTGTTCCAGACCGACCGGGTCATCCAGGAAACCGCCGCGTAACGACCTGCCTGCGAGACCACCCGATATGGAACGCCCAGCGGACCCATTTGCCAAATCCGACGAGACAGCTCCATCGGACTCGCCGGGTCGATCCGTGACCGCCGAGTTCGTTGTGCCTCCGGAAGAGGAGGGACGGCGATTAGACGTGTTTCTGGCGCAACGGTTGCCTCAGTTCAGCCGCACGCACCTGCGTCGCGCGATTGACGGAGGAACGGTGCTTGTCGATGGAGTCCGCACGAAGGTGGCTTATAAACTGCTTCCAGATCAGCGGGTGACCGTTGTGGCCGCGGAAATGCCTCGCCAATTACCGCTCCCCGAAAACATTCCCCTGGAAATTCTCTACGAAGATACCCATATCGCTGCGATCAATAAGCCACCCGGGATGGTGGTGCATCCCGCGAAAGGGCATTGGTCGGGCACCCTGACGAGCGCCTTGGCGTATCACTTCGCCTCACTCAGCCAAGTGGGCGGCGTGACACGCCCCGGCATCGTGCATCGTTTGGATCGGGACACCAGCGGGGTCATCCTGGTGGCGAAAACCGACGAGGCCCATGGCAAGCTGGCGTCACAGTTCGAGGCCCGCGACGTCTTCAAACAGTACGTTGCCATCTGCCGAGGCGAGATCGATCGCGACCGGGATCGCATCGATCAACCGATTGGTGCCCACCCCCACCATCGCGAAAGAATGGCGATCCGTGCAGGGCACGAAACGAGTCGCGATGCGAAGACCGATTATGAAGTCGTCAAGCGCTTTCGCGGATTCACCTGGTTGCACGCGTTTCCGAAGACGGGCCGCACCCACCAAATACGCCTGCACCTGACGCACATCGGCTGCCCGGTGGCCTGTGACAAACTCTACGCCGGACACGACCAAATTCGCGTGGTCGACCTGGATCGATCGTCCCAAGACGACACGCCCATCATCCAGCGGCAGGCTCTGCATGCGCTGCGTCTGAAACTCGCGCATCCGATCAGTGGAGCACCACTGGAAATCGAGGCGGCCCTGCCGCCCGATATGACGGACTTGATCACGGCACTGGAAACATTCCGCAGTCGGTGAACCAAGCCCCCACTAGTCCGCCCGCTCGTTGGCGTGCGGATCGAATTCCAATTCGGTCACAGCGTCGGTGGCGTCCTGAAAGGAAGTAAAGGCTCGCTCGTCGACGATGATCCCCTCCATCGCCGCGGCCTGATCCGCCGGACTTCCACCTTCAGGCACCTCGATGATCGTATAGCCGTCGTCGACTTCCACGATGTAGAAATACATAGGATGACTCCTCTAAATGGATCGGGGCGTAGGCATGGGTTCCACCATCGGCTCGACGAGCAGTTGGCTTTTTTGTTGAGGCCGAACCGCCAGCACCGGACAAGGTGCCATCCGCATCACGCTCTCCGTCGTACTCCCCAAGAGCAGATGGCGAATCCCCGTGCGACCGTGGGTGCCGATAATGATCAATTGACACCGTTCGTGGTCAGCGGCCCAACAGATCACCTCATCCGCCAGGCCCGCATGCGCCAGATGCCTGAGCTTGGCGTTCGGGTGGTTTGAATGAAAGGCGTGCAGTTTTTCCAGGATACCCGGTTCGGAAGGCGTCCATTGACCGTTCGGGTCATGCGTCGCTGGCTGGCTGAAGGCGTGTAGGACAATCAACTCGGCCTGGATCCAGTGCGCGAAATCGTCCGCATAGCGAAATGCTTCTTCGGATGGTTCGGAAAAATCGACCGGACAGAGAATACGCTGGATTTTCCGCATAGCACTCTCCCGACAACGTCTGGCGACTGGGGGCTGGGTTGGGGATCACGACAGATCGATCAGGGACGGAGTGATGCAATCGGGATGCCAGCAGGGCATCCCGCCGGCCGACGGTGCCCGTTTGCACCAAAAAACAGGTCAGCCATGGGTGGCGTGGCGGCCGGCCGGAACCTTCGCCGCGACTCGCGAGGCGCGCCCATCCGCACACTTCAGCGCGCTTCGTCGGCCCCAGCGGGGCATTCAAACACCGACGGTGATCGTGGCACGGCGCGGTGGAAATCGAGTTGCCAGCGATTATTCCGCCGTCACCCATTCGGTCGCCGCGACGGGCGACGGTGCGTCCCGACGTTCAATGACCCGCATTTCCCGCCACTTACCGCTGCGAAACCGTCGCCAATAGACGATGCCCATCGCCCAGATCCAGCCGGTGACGAGGCACCAGCAGCCATAGACGCCACTCGCCAGCACCTCGACGGCTAACCAGCTCAATCCGGCCAGCAGCAGTGTCATGATCAGGCTCACGATCAAGACAAAGCGTGTGTCTCCGGCTCCCTTCAGCGCGCTGACGAAGACCATCATGGTGGCATCGAGCAGATTGTAGGCCGCTACGAAACGCAAGAGGGTTGCCGCCAGCCGCCAGACCTCGCGCGTTGTCGGATTCGACGGATCGGTGCCGGCAAAGAACCAGTAGAGGAATACTCCCGGAGCCAACAAATAGACCAGGGAAATGACGGCCATATAGCCCCACGCCATGTTCAAGCTGGTCCAGGTGGCGCGGTGAGCCAGATCGGGACGATTTTCGCCCAGTCGATGGCCCACCAAAATGCTGGTTGCCAGACTGATGCCATAGATCGGCATAAAGCCAAGTGTGCCGATGCTGAACGCCATGCTTGTCGCTTCGTACTGCAAATCGCCCAGGCGGCCGACGAGCATGACGAACACCGTGAATCCGGTGACGTCGAGCAGCATCTGGATACCGCTTGGCCCACCGAAGTAGAGGAGCCGCCCAAAGAGTTCCCGATCGAACCGCAGTCCGGCCAGCGTCGCGA
Source organism: uncultured Planctomycetaceae bacterium (assembly GCA_963700865.1). Lineage (GTDB taxonomy): Bacteria > Planctomycetota > Planctomycetia > Pirellulales > Pirellulaceae > CAVOGJ01. The sequence continues at coordinate 34,757 of CAVOZC010000015.1, forward strand.
ATTCAGTACGATGTCTCGGTTGCAGGACCAGAATCAAATAGGTGGACGCTTTCAGCCAGAGGGAAAGGACCGTAGCCCAGCCGGCACCTTGGATCCCCATCGCGGGAAAGCCGGCATGCCCGAAGATCCACGCGTAATCGAGCAGTAGATTCACGATTGCGAAAAACGCGTCGACCCACATGACCACGCGTGTCAGTCCCCGCCCGCTGTAAAAGGCGGCCAGTGCCTGGCCGATCAGCATGGCGGGCGCACCGCACAGCAAGATCTGAAAGTAGCTCGTTTCCAACGCTATCGCTTCCTGACTGTGGCCAGCCCCGCGAAAGATCATGGGCGCTGCCGGAATGACCAGCAGAATCAACGGGGTAAACGCCAACGCGACCCAGACGCCCTGCCACACGGAGGGACCAATCCGTTCCCGACGGCGGTCACCCGAATATTGCGACACAAAGGTATTCGTGTACGCGCAGATGCCGAGCGGCAGACAGATCGTGCAAAACCATGCGACCGATGACGAAAAGGCGGCCGCCATGGCGGCGCCCGAGACCCATCTGAGAAAGACCCGATCTACGAACGTCATCACCGTCCACGAAAGACTCGAAATGACCAGAGGCAAGGCCACCCGCAGTACCTCGCCACCGCCGCTTTCCCGCTGCCACCAGGAACCCTCGCGTTCGACCGCATCCATCGTTGTCATCGAGAGACTCGTCAGTCAGGCGAAAGGGGACGCATGCGGACTGCAAAGGTGCGACTACATGCCAACGTGGGAGGACAGACAGAGGAGGCAGTGGAAAGGTTCGCCGGACGCCTGATCCTGGGGGTTTGGGAACGGGGGCCCACGGTAACGATGTCGACCGCCAGTGGCTACCTCAGGCCGGGCGAGCCTGTCCACGAGAGGTCCCATTCTAGGACACGGCCCGTTTCCGACCAGGGGACACATTCCCAAGACGCCCGGCACCGTCTGCCAGGCGACGGAAAAAGACCCACCGCGCGTCTAGTCCGCGGCAGAGGGCGAAGACTCGACCGGAGCCACGACCTTGATCTCCGTCAGCGCCTTCCGCAAGCGGTCCGCGGTGCCAGCGATACAACATGTGATCTGAACCGACTTGCCTTCGATCGGCATGCGGATTTTGTGCTGCGTGATCACTTGCCCGTCGACCACAATGGCCAATTGCCGGCCAATATGGTCCCTCGTGTATTTCCGAAACTCGTCCGTCGTTTCGAAACCAATCCGCGTGCAGACGTCTCCCTCAAAATCAAAATCGAACGCGGGAACATGGCGTAAGCGGATAAGGGGACGATTCACAATGCGTAACGAGGACAGCTCCTCCTCGTCACCTGTCGTTAGTTGGGCGAGGGTGACGACCTCCGACTCGTTCATTCCCTGCGGCGGTGGTTCGTCGGGCGGAACAACCGGATAAACGCCATCCTCCAATCTTGGGTCCGCGATGCTCGCGGCAGGCGGCGGTGACGCCGCGACCGGGTGGGGTGGATCGCTCGGCTGCCCGCAACCCGCAGTCAGCAGGACGAGGCCGGCCACGAGGCAAAAGCCGTGGGATGAATGGGATGCGTGCATGCCGCGGATGATAGCCGACCTTTGGGGAGATTTCGAGCCGCGATCGCTCAAACCGTCCAGAGTCTGCCGCAGGCGGCTACCGACGCAGGCGGCTATGGGCATTTCATTACGCTAGAGCCGCCTGCAGCGCCGATTCCGTATCCGGATACTTGAAGGCGTAGCCGCTCGCCAGGAGCTTCTTCGGTTCCACCCGGCGCTCGCCAACAGCAAGTCGTCTGCCATTTCACCCAGCATCACTTTGGCCACGAAACCAGGAAGCGGAAAAATAGTGGGACGGCCCAGAAGTTTCCCCAGCTTTTTGGTGAACTCGAAATTGGTCGGAGCATGGGGTGTCACCGCATTTACCGGCCCCGCAACCTGGTCGTGAGTCAGGCAGAATTCGAAAATCGAAACGAGTTCCTCCAAGGGGATGCCGCTCCAATACTGTCGACCATTCCCGACGATACCTCCTACGCCGAGCTTGAATGGAGTCAGTATCTTGGCGAGCGCGGCGCCTTTCCTGGTGAGCACGATGCCGATACGAATGTTGACTACGCGAATTCCTGCATCGGCCGCGGGACGCGTGGCTGCTTCCCATTCCTGGCAGACAGTCGGCAAAAACCCCTCTCCGGGCAGGGAATCTTCGGTGAGCAGCTCGTCACCGCGATTTCCGTAGTAACCGGTCGCCGAGGCACAAATGAAGCAAGCCGGCCGCGGAGCGGACTGAGCCAGGCGTTCCGCCAGCAGCCGAGTCGATACGACACGGCTGTCGCGAATCCTCTGCTTTTTCGCGCTCGTCCAACGTCCTTCGGCAATGCTCTCGCCACCCAGATGGATGACCGCATCGAAGCCGCCCAGCTGATCGGCCGCGAGTTGCCCGCTTTCCGGATTCCACTGAATCTCGCCGGGGCCAGGAGGGCGACGAACCAGTCGCGTGATCTCGTGATTTGGTGCAAGTCGCCGGATGAGCTCCGAACCCACGAGGCCTGAGGAACCGGCAATCAAAATTTTCATCGTTGTCCTTCCAGCGGAAATTTACCATCGGCCGTGCACGGTGTATACCGCGAATTCCGTCGGTCGTTCACTGCCCCCGAGGCTGGGGCTTCCTGCCACCGTCGTTTCCGCCGATGCGGTCCAAAGTCTGGCTACCCAAGGTTTGGCTACGTCCCGTCCGCCTCTCCCTTGGCACTTTCCTCATAGTCCTCCTGGGCCTGGGCCACGGGAACGGGCAATTTGCCGGCGTGGATCCGGTCTCCCCATTTCTCGTGGTCTTTGTTTTCCATGTCCGCCACCTTATTCAGGGCCTGATCAAATTCGGCAAGCAGGACCGCCGTCTCCTTTTCCTTGGCCTCCGGTCCCTTGGCACTCGCTTCCTTAAGTCGGTCCGCGGCATCCCCGGCAATCAGGGCGTTCAATTCACGACCGTAGGCATTTTGAATATTCTTCTTCTGACCCTTCACGTGACAAACTTCGCAACCGGTCTTGCGCACCAGATCAAAGTACTCCGGGTTGGTCTCTTTGTCGGTGTACTTCTCTCCGAACGCTTTTTTAAAAGGGGGCAAGGCACGAGCCGATGGGCAGACCATGCCAGATACTGAGAACAGGACCAATGTGGTCATAGCAAGCTTCTTCATCCGAGACCTCCGAAGTTACCCGAAACGAAACCAGGCGTGTTGCGTGTGGCCGCACCCGCGTCAACGCGGCGATTCATCGTCAAGATGCGGATACAAAGGAAGGCAACTTTTCGACGATAGGGGCGGGGCATCCGCATTTTTTGTAAGTAGAACCATCGGCAGATAGGCTGTCAAGTTTCCGCGGAACTGGCCCTAGTCATCGGAACCGGGCGGCTCCGGCTCGCCATCCGCTGGCAACGCCCGCACGTCGATACCGGCTCGCCGGACGCGGTCCATCCACTGGGCTCTTGCCAGCTTGCGCATGTCGTCGATCTTATCGACCTCGTCGACGATCTCCATACCAATGAGTGTTTCGACGACGTCTTCCAGAGTCACAATGCCCTGCATGCCACCATATTGATCGACGACCAGCAGGATGTGGGCTCGGTTGTCCAGCAACTCTTCGAGTACGTGGCTGAGTGAGGTCTCGGGATCGACGGCCCGGAGCTCCCGTTTGAGGTCCGCCAGCGTGGCCTCTCCCTCCGACTCACGTTCATTCAGTAAGACGTCGGTCTTGAGCACGAACCCGGAGACGTCGTCTCTGTTTTCACCGTAGAGTAAAATTCTCGAAAAACTGGCTTCGCGAACGCGGTCGATGACCCCATGCACGGTTTGATCTTGCTGCAGCGCGAAGACCACGGTGCGTGGCGTCATGATATCTTCCGCGCGCAGCAAGGGAAACTTAAGCAGATTCTTGACGATCCGGGATTCCTTGACATCCAATTGTCCACCGGCGGCTCCGAGATCAGCCAGCGCGGTAAATTCTTCGCGCGTCAATCCATGCAGTCGTTTGCCTCCGGTCAGAAACCGAGTCAGCCATTCGGAGAGCAGCAATAAGGGATAGAGCGCAAGGTTCAGGAACTGGACGAAGTAAGCGGTGGGAGCCGAGAGGACTCGCCAGAACGTTGCTCCCAGTGTCTTGGGAATGATCTCGGAGAGGAACAGGATCAGCAGCGTGAGGATCGTCATGGCGATGCCCACTCGGTTCTGCCCGAAGAACTTGGCGGCATATGCCCCCGCCCCTCCGGCACCCACCGTGTGGGCAATCGTATTGAGCGTAAGTACCGCGGCCAGCGAGCGGTCAAGATTGTGCTTCACGTGCTCCAGCCGCCGCCCTAACGGCTTGCCTTGCGACTTCAGGTCAGCCACGAAGCCCGGCGAAACGCTCAGCAGGACCGCCTCAGCGACGGAACAGAGAAACGAAAAGACGAGTGCCACTGAGGCGAAGACGACCATCATCCAGAAATCGGGCCATTGTCCGGTCGGACTGCCTTCCGCGACGGTGGCAACCGGTACCGCAGAGCATTCACCGGCGGCAACCAGCAGCACCGATGCCATCCACACCACGGTACATCTGCGAAACAAAGGGCGCATCGAGCCGTGACATCTCCGTTGGTGGGACACCGCCGGCGCTACCGGCCGGCCTTCCCTGACAGGTTATGACCCGGTCGACCGGCCGCGTAAAGTGGGGGCAGGCGACTTGCCAGTTATCTTGCGTTGGACATCATGAATCACTAAAAACAGGGCCTGTCGCGGCCCATTTGGTCGCGGCACGCGGATTCGGACACATTCATCGGCGGCATCAGCGGCGTCGGGAGACACTTGATGAACAAGGCGGAAATCCACGATCAAGCGACCCTGCTGGGTCATCCCACGGGACTTTACACGCTCTTTTTTGCCGAAATGTGGGAACGATTTTCCTACTACGGCATGCGTGCGCTGCTCGTGCTGTACATGATCAAGGGCTTTCTCGGTTTCGAGGACGAGCAGGCCTACACCGTCTATGGCGCCTACACGGCCCTGGTTTACATGACGCCTTTTATCGGCGGCATGCTGGCCGATCGAATCCTGGGTCGCCGCATCGCGATCATCATTGGTGGCCTCTTTATGTCCGCGGGGCATCTTTTGATGACGGTTCAATCGGATTGGCCTTTCTATTTTGCCCTGGCCTTACTGATCGTCGGCAATGGCTTCTTTAAACCAAATATTTCCACGACAGTGGGTGCCCTTTATGGGCCGGGCGATCCGCGGCGCGACGCGGGCTTCAACATTTTTTACACCGGCATCAATCTTGGTGCGGCGATGAGCCCGCTCATCTGCGGTTACGTCGGCGAAACGTACGGCTGGCATTACGGTTTTGGTCTCGCCACGATCGGGATGTTGATCGGACTGGCGGTCTTCGTGATGCCCAACTTCATTACTTCCGCACTGATTCTCACCGGCGGCGCTGGCCTCGGCAATCGGGCTTTGCCTGTTTCGCCCGGACAACAATTGGGCCATCGGCATCAATATTTTCGTCGCGATTTGCTTAATGACTTCGGCGACGATCGCCTGTACCGCACTCTCGCGTGGCGGACTGCCGAAATGGGCCGTGCGCGACCGGAAGGCCGCGACGGACGGCACGATTGGAAAGTCTACCTGGGCATCGCACTCGCCATTCCCACCTTGGCCCTGCTCGTCTGCGGCTTTTCCCCGTTCATGAAAAGTAGCAGTGAGATTAAGACCAACGATGAGCGAATGGCCGAGCGAGTCACCCTGATCGAGAAGTACGATTTGTCACCAGAGGTCGTGGCGGCCGTCAAGAAGGTGGGCATTCAGGTGGAGCAAAAGGCGCGAGGCAAGCCGTTTCAGTTCATCAATGCCGAGCGAATTGAACAGATCGATGCCAAAGGCGGCATTTGGAAGATCGTGGCCGTGTTTCTGGCCGAGGTCAGCAAGCCGGCCGGATTGGTGCTGACCGTCATTGGCGCCCTGGCTTTTGGTTTTCTGTTCCTGGAAACGTTTCGACTCGACAAGGTGCCCCGCGAACGGATGCTGGCCGCCCTGATCCTCATCTTCTTCAATATGCTGTTCTTCGCCTTCTTCGAGCAGGCGGGCAGCAGCATCAACAATTTCACGGATCGAAACGTGGATCGGGTCGAAGAAGCTCGCGTCGTCACCGAGGACATGGTGGGACAGACGATTCGCCTGCAACCGACCCAAGCACAGCTCGGATATATCCGCGATGGCGAAGTGTTCACGCTTTCCGATCTGGACGAACTCCGCCAGGTCGTGCAGGAGACGGGGACCAGCAGATTCTCGACTTTCGACATCAGTTGGACCATCGCTCCGGAAAATGTGGGCATGGGAATTGCCAATCGCCGGGACGAGCTTCCCGCCTCGATGTTCCAGTCCGTGAATGCCGTCTTCATCCTCATCTTTGCCATCGCATTTAATTGGATGTGGGCGAAGCTGCGCACATGGAATCTTGATCCCAGCGCCCCGGTGAAGTTTGGTTTCGGTCTCGTGCAGTTGGGACTTGGTTTCGGCGCATATTACCTCGGTGCCCGCTTTGCGAACGCACAGGGCATGGTCATGGTGCTGTGGCTGATTTTGGGATATTTGCTGCAGACAACGGGGGAACTCTGCTTATCGCCCGTCGGACTCTCCACAATGACCAAACTCAGCCCGAAACATCTCGTCAGCACGCTGATGGGCGCCTGGTTCCTGGCCACCGCGTTCAGCCAATACTTGGCGGCGATCATTTCGCAGTTCACCAGCGTCGGCAGCGAAGGTGGGGACACCGCGAGCACCAGCGCGTTTCCGGCACCGATCGAAACCGTGAATCTATACGGCGGCGTGTTTGGAAAACTGGCCCTGACCGCCATGTTATGCGGCCTGGTGTGCCTGATCTTATCCCCGGTCTTGAAGGCCTGGATGCACGAGGACAAGTTTACGGAGAGCGAAGGGTAGGCGCTGAACCGGTCTGCGGCTCTGCCGAAGGCGGAGGCGTCGTTGGACCAGTATCGTCAGTGGTGGGAACCACCAATGGCGGTGGCTCGGCGTCGACGGAGCCACCGCCCCGGCCAGGCAACAGCCAATCGAGGCTGAGACTCACGACGATCAACAGCAGGAGCGGAACGAGCCAGGGCAGAGCCCCGACAACTGGCGAGGGCGCGGGCGGGGCGAACAGAGGCCGTACATTGGGAGTCGTCGCAAGTGCGAGATTCTCAAGTTCGGCGACTCGGCCCAGCGCGGCCATCAGCGCAAGCGGAGTTTGAAAGCGGTCCCGCGGATTTTTTTGCAGTAGACGCAAGACGATTTCCGCAATTCCATCGGGGCAGTCCGCTCGCAGCATGCGCGGGTCTGGCGGCGGGTCCGAGGTGTGGCTGAGCAACTTCTGCAGCACCGTCCCATCAGGATACGGCGGCTGACCGGCAAGCATGTAATAGAAGGTGCAACCGAGCGAGTAGAGGTCGCTGCGAACGTCGGCGTCCCGTGGGTCCCGACCCTGTTCGGGGGAAATATAATCAAAGGTCCCGAGCGTCATGCCGCTCGCCGTGAGATCTTCATCAACCGATTCGACTTGACGCAAGCGAGCCAGTCCCATGTCGACCAGCTTGGCCTGCCCGGTCGTCGTCAACAGGACATTCGACGGTTTGATGTCTCGATGCACCACCTGACGGTCACAGGCATGATCGAGCGCATTGGCGATCTGGAACACGATATCCACGCTTTGAGCAATGGACAGTCGACCGCGATTAGCAACCAGGTCGCGGAGATTTTCGCCATCGATGTATTCGAAAACGATGAAATTCCAGCCTTTGTCTTCGCCCACGAAATAAACGCGGGCGATATTCTCGTGATTCAGCCGCGCGGCACTCTGTGCCTCGACGCGAAAGCGACGCACCGTTTCGCTGGTGTCCGCATAGCGGTGCGTGAGGACTTTTACCGCGACCGTGCGATCCAATTGCAGATCAGTGCCCCGAAAAACGGTTCCCATCCCCCCACCGCCGACAAACTCTTCCAAGCGGAAGTGGCTCAGCTCATGACCCACTAGCGCCTGGCCAATGTCGCCGATCGTGAGCGGCGCGGCAGGCGTGGCACTGGCGGCAACGGGCGTTCGCTGCGAAATCGCCGTGGCGTCTTCATCTTCCGCGGCTGCGGATGCTGGCTGAGGTTCGTCGGTCATGATGCCCGCCATTATACCTCGTCACACATCTGGCAATAACTCTCATAGCGTCTTGCGTCAAGGCGATTGTCAGCGACCGCGTCCTTGACAGCACACTCAGTTTCATGGGTATGAGTGCAGTTGGGATAGCGGCACTGGGAGACGTAGGGGCGAATATCGCGAAATAGCCCGGCAACTTCCTCCGGGATGACGTCCCACAGCTGGAACGTACGGATTCCCGGCGTATCGACGACATAGCCGCCGGCCGCCAGTGGTAACAGTACCGCCGCAGTGGTGGTGTGCCGCCCCTTCTCGTTCTCAGCGCTGACGGTTCGCACGGCAAGTTGGACGGCGGGGTCGAGCGCGTTGAGCAACGACGACTTACCCACGCCGCTCTGACCGGCCACGGCTGTCTGCTTTCCCACGATTGCGCCTCGCAAGCGCTCGATACCAAAACCGGTTTTGGCCGACACGAACTGCACTTCATATCCCATACGCCCATAGACGCCCGCCAACGGCTGTAGATCAGCAAGTCGAATCAAATCGGTCTTGTTGATGCAGATGACGGGCCGAATCTGCGTTTGCTCGGCCGAGACAAGCATGCGATCGATCAAGTGCGGTTTGATGGTCGGCTCGGCGGCACTCATGACGATCAACAACTGATCGACATTGGCCACGATCACGTGTCGGCGACCACGACTGGTCCGGGAGAGGCAACCGTAGCGGGGCTCGACCCGCTCAATGATACCCTCCCGCTCGTTGGCCAGGCGTATCAGCACGCGATCCCCCGTGGCGACAACGTGACGCTGGTCCGTATTGAGCGTTTTTAACAGGCGACGCGTGGCGCAATGGAAGAGTCGACCGTCGTCGACTCGAACGTCGCTCGCCAACCCATGCACGCTCATGACACGGCCGGCAAGGCACTGGGACTCGTCCACCGCCAGCTGCCATCGTTCCCCGTCCGCGTCTTCGACCTGTTCCGCCGCCAGCACGGTCCGCTTGCGAGACAATTCGCCCTTGCCGCTGACTCGCTCCCGCCGCACCGAGTCGTCCATGCTCGTCTGGTCTTGTTCGTAGCGCTTGGTGAGATCGACAGGGCGAGCACGGGAGGTGCGATTTTTGCGAAAATCGGCCCGAACTTTTTTCTTTTTTTTTCCCATCAGACGGCTCGCGAGCGAGCTATAACGTCACCTCTTCGGGAGCAATCGTTGTCGGCTTTGTGATCTTGGAACCTTCGGCTTCCTGTGCCGACGGACCGATCATTTCCCGAATGTCACTCTCACTGATTTCCTCACGCTCGACGAGGGCGTTTGCCAGCATATCAAGCTTGTCGCGATGCTTCGAAAGCAACTCCAGGGCTCGGTCGGATGATGAGTGCAGGATCTCCGCCACTTCCTCATCAATGATCTGCAGTGTGTGTTCGCTAAACTGACGCTGCTGATGCATTTCGCGTCCGAGAAACGGATCATCGTCGCTCATCTTATAGCTGACCGGTCCCAATCGATCACTCATTCCCCATTTTGTCACCATTCGCCGAGCCATCTGGGTACCCCGCTCAAGATCGTTTTCCGCGCCGGCGCTGTACTCGTCATACACGAGCTTCTCCGCGGCACGGCCACCCAGAATAAAGGCCAGCCGATCACTCAGCTCGTGCTCGGAAATATTCATGCGATCCTCTTCGGGCAGCGTCTGGGTCACGCCCAGGGCTCGGCCGCGAGGAATGACGGTTACCTTGTGCACGCGGTCGTTGCCCCGCGTCAACCAGGCGATCAACGCATGGCCTGCCTCATGGTAGGCCGTCTTTTCCTTCTCGTCCTCGGTCAGGATTTCCTCGCGTTTGGGTCCCATGAGGATCTTGTCGCGTGCATGCTCGAAGTCGTCCATGCTGACAAAGTTTTTATCGTGCCTGGTCGCCCAGAGGGCCGCTTCATTGACCATATTGCGGATATCGGCGCCGGTCAGCCCCACCGTACCAGCGGCCAGACGCTCAAGGTCGACATCGTCCGACAGCGGCACATTGCGCACATGTACCTTGAAAATCGCCAGGCGACCCTTCAAAGTGGGACGATCGACGGTGATGTGGCGGTCAAAACGTCCGGGTCGTAAGAGGGCCGGGTCGAGCACGTCGGGCCGATTCGTGGCCGCCATGACAATTACCGAATCGGACGGCGCAAAACCGTCCATCTCACTGAGAATCTGATTGAGTGTCTGCTCGCGTTCGTCGTGGCCACCGCCTAAACCGGCGCCCCGTTGACGTCCGACGGCATCAATCTCATCGATAAAAATAATCGACGGTCCCGCATCCTTCGCGTTCTTGAACAGGTCGCGAACTCGACTCGCTCCCACGCCCACAAACATCTGGATGAACTCGGAGCCATTGACCGTAAAGAAAGGGACGTCCGCCTCGCCCGCGACGGCACGCGCCAGTAAGGTCTTTCCCGTCCCCGGAGGTCCATTGAGCAGCACACCTTTCGGGACGCGCCCACCCAAACGCTGAAACTTCTTTGGCTCGCGAAGGAAATCGACCAGCTCCTGCAAATCGGTCTTCACGCCCTCCAGGCCAGCGACATCGTCAAAAGTAATGCGAGCATCGCCATGCTCGTAGCGCCGAGCCGTGCTCTTACTGAACCCCGAGAGGAAGCCGCCTCCCATGAGTTGATCACGCGTGCGGCGGAACATGTTCCACAGGAATACGAGAATCAAGACAGGAAGAATGACGCTGCCGAGCACCATCAACAGACCATAGCGATCTTCGATTGACTGGTGGATCTGGTGCACCTTGTTGGTCGCCAGCAGTTGTTCAAGTTCCTTCTTGCGATCCTCGCTCATGTTTCCGCTCAGCTCGACCGAAAATCGCTGCTTCAGCGGTACAACTTCGTTATTCTTCTTGGGTGGCTGAACCAGCTCGCCCTTTTCATTGTATTTCGCGGGCGTCGGGGGTGGCTTGCGAAACAAGCCGACCAGCTTATGTGCTGCCACGAAAGTGATCTGCGCCACATTGTCATCGCGCAGCTGTTCAATGAAGAAGTCCTCGCGGATCGTTGACGTCTGCTGTGACTGAAACCATAACAAGGCCAGCATGACGGTCATCACGACCGCCATAAACATCCACATGTTCGGATTTCCGCGCCTGGGGACTTGTCACCTGGCTCTTTGGCCGATCCGGATTCGGGCGGGACTTTGCTCTTTTTCTCGCTCTTATTCATCTCTTTCCTGACCTTTGCCACTCAAAGGGAAAGTCGTCCTTGCCGGGTAGCCGCAAGTGGTAACCGGGTATTCTAGCCAATTTTTGCGGCTGATCGAACATCACTCAGTGCTTAACCGAAATTCGCACGGGAAAATATCGCTGAGAATCACTCTTCGCCGCTTTCCTGGCCAGTGGTTCTTTCCCCAGCATTCGCGCGACACTTCAGGTACAGACCAATTTTTGCCAGGCTGACAGGAGTCTCCAAGCGGGCTTGCATTTCCCGCGGTTCCGGCTCGTGGGGCGAAAAAGCCCGCTCCAGCGCCGCATATTCGCTCGCCATCAGCACGCGTTCGATCGGTACCTGCCGTCCTTGACTGGCCGCCTGCTGCAGGTGTTTACACAGCGTATCGGCGTCCAAGTTGCGGATCGCCTCGAGCTGCTCCAGGGAATAGCCATGTTCGACGACCAGCCACCAAGTCCAATCGTAGGTCGTGCGGATCGCCGGGTCGGGCCCTACGGTCGAACGACTCGGTCCGGCCGCGATCTGTGTCGAGCCCCCGTTCGGTTTTGCCGATTGTGGCATCTGTAGGTCTGTGGCAGCCAGCTGCGGAGGCGGTGCTTGACGATCGGCCTCATCGTTCCGCAGCCTCTCGCGATCGGTGAGGCAGGAAGCGGACCGATTGTTCTCGACCGTCGATGGCCGATTCATGTCCGTCGGGGCTGGTACGGATTGGGTGTCGAGCTCGCTCCCGAAGGTCGCCCGCAGTTTCTTCACAAGTCGCTTGGGCAGAGCCACTCGGCCCGTCTCGTGAGGTTCGTCCTTCATGACCCGGACTCCCGGTTCGGTCAATCGCAGCAACGGGCGATGAGGCTCCAACTCGAACTGCTCTACCCAACCCGATCGCAACAGCATGTCGAGCAGGGCGGTGATTTCCGACTTACGAAGATCGCGCAATCGGCCAAAGGTGGAAAGCCTGTCCAGGCGAAGTTTCTTGAGGCGGGCCGATTGCGAGCCAAACAGCATTTCCGCGACCGTTGATTTGCCGAAGCGTTCGTTTGCCCGAGCCACACCGCTCAGCGCGATCCGAACAACGGTCCGCACCGCCGCGTCTTCCCGTAAGTTCACCATCGCTTGATCCGCGACCGGATCCCCCCGGCAAATGTCGCAGTTCCGACAGGGCTGAGTCGAGAGTTCTCCAAAGTACTTGAGAATCTCTAATTGGCGACATCCGCGCGTGAAGGCGTAATCCACCATCCGCTGTAATTTTTCATAATCATAAGCCTTGCGTTGGGCCATCGCCTCAAAGTCAATCTCGAGCGCGTCGAACGACTTGTCCGGCTGCGTGACGTGGATGGCTCGACCGCGAAACGGCGGCACGTAATGAAAGAGTTCCAGCTGTGAGAGCTCGGCCAGTGCCTTGCGGACAGCCGCCGGTGACAGTTCGGATTGGTCGATCAGCCGCTGCAGGTCGACGTAGACCGGTTCGTACCGCATGTCACCGACCAGGCGCTCCGCCAGCCGGGCAATGCGGCGTGCGTTTCTTGCTTTGGGCGGGAGAAACTCGGCAATCGTGGGTGCTTCGCTATCAATCTGCAGCACAGCCATGTTGCGATGAGGATCGAGCCGCTGAATGGCACCGGCCTTTTCCAGCAGCCGCTCGCAGGTGCCCACCCCCTCATTGCTGATATCCAACCCTAACCGCTCGCGCAGTTCCTGTTGTGTCACCTCGAGCGGATCGTCAGTCTGGCCGCGTAAGTAGTCGAAGACTTGCCGTACAACCCGGCTATCCGGGTACGCGCTCTCAATGAAGTACTTTTGAATTCGCAAGTCGGCCGCCGCGTAGAGGAGCACACATGCCGACTCCTGGCCATCACGACCCGCCCTCCCCGCCTCCTGATAATACGCCTCGAGCGTTCCCGGCATGTTGTAGTGAATCACGAACCGCACATCGGGTTTGTCGATCCCCATGCCAAACGCATTGGTGGCCACGACGATCGGCGTGCGATCCTGCATAAAATCTTCCTGCACCCGCTTCCGCTCGTCAGGTTGCAACCCGGCGTGATACGCGCCCACCGCACGGCCACTCGCCACGGCCGCTCGATTGGCCACCAGTTCGCAAGCCTTCCTCGTCGAGACATAAATGATGCCGGAACCCTGGTGCCGTCTTACCAGCCGGTCGATCGAATCGTCTTTTTCATGAGAACTCGAGTGCGGAATCACCTGGTAACGCAAGTTTTCGCGGGCGAACCCGGCGACAAACGTAGCGGGGCTCGACAATTGCAATTGCTCCACCACATCGCTTTGCACATCCGGAGTCGCCGTCGCAGTCAGCGCGATGGTGGGGGGAGCCCCGATGCGCTGGCGATACATGCCCAGGCGGGAATAATCGTGGCGAAAGTCATGCCCCCATTCGCTGATGCAATGTGCCTCGTCGACGGCGAGCATCTTCACACCGACCGATCGCACAATCTCGACAAACCGCTGGCTACGAAAGCGTTCAGGAGCCACATACACCAGCGTGTACTCGCCGCGTAACAGCCCGTCCAAGCGCTCGTGTTGCTCCTGCCCCGAAAGCGTACTATTGATGAATGTCGCCGCGATGCCCTTTTCGCGGAGTGCATCGACCTGATCCTTCATCAACGCAATCAGCGGCGAAATGACCAGCGTCAATCCGCCCAGCATCAAAGCCGGCAGCTGATAACAAAGACTCTTGCCCCCGCCCGTGGGCATGATGCACAGACAATCCCGGCCCGCAAGAACCGTGTTGATGACCTCTCGCTGAGCCGGTCGGAAAGCGCGCAACCCGAATCTGGCAAGATAGTCGTCCGGCGATTCGTGCGTTGTACTCATGCCTGCGGTCATCACTGCCTGATTCGGTCCCTCGCTCGCCAGGTCATGACCGCGGAAAGCCATACCAACGCCGCGGCAGAGGCCTTGGTGCAAGAAAGCACCCACCTCCTCCCAGGTCAGGCTGCACGCCTCGACCCGCCGCTAAGCCACCGATTATAGAAGCCATGCCGTCTCGAGTGAAAGGGTCGCAAACCTTCCGTTTGCCGCGACCGCGGCGGGTGGTAGAGCCCCGCGCCGGGATGAATTGCGTCACGTCCTCCGCTAAACTGTCACCATCGCTGTCCGGGAGGGTTCCGCGCCCTCGCCCCCTCCGACCCACGTCGGCCGTCCAACGATCGGAACGCACCATGATCCCAGCGCGACTGACCGGCGATCACTTCACGCACCGCTCCGTCTTCGATCGGGAAACGGAGCGCATTTTTCGCACGCATTGGCTGTGTGCCATCCGCGCCGAGGCAATCGATCAACCGGGCCAATATGCCACCGCCAACGTCGAGAACGCACGCCTGCTGCTGATGCGCGGGAAGGATGGTGTCGCCCGAGCCATGCACAATGTCTGCCGGCATCGGGGAGCGATCATGGTGGATGAAGCACAGGGTACCCTGACGGGCGGCTGTGTTACCTGCCCTTATCATGCCTGGGCCTATGACGATCATGGCCGGCTGATGCGTGCACCCAATCTGCTGGATGACGACGATCGGTCTGCCTTGGGCCTGAACGCCGTCGCCTGCCAGGAATGGAATGGCTACCTGATGCTGAACTTGACGGGCCACGGTGATTTGCCAGCGGCCTTCGCCCCGCTGCAGGAAAAGGTGCAGGCCTGGGACATGCCCCAGTTACGGATCGCCGCCTCGCTTCACTACGAGGTCGCTGCAAACTGGAAGCTGCTTTTTCACAATTATAGCGAGTGCTACCACTGCCCCACGGTCCATCCCGCGCTGAATCGTTTGACCCCATATCGGTCGGCAGCCAACGATCTGCTGGACGGTGCCTTCCTGGGCGGGCCGATGCGTTTAAACGAGGGCGTGGCCACGATGTCAATCAGCGGCCAAGCCATCACCGCTCCGTTGCCCCGTCTCTCGGTGCAAGAACGGCGACAAGTCGCCTATTACACCGTCTTCCCCAACATGTTTATCAGCACCCATCCCGATTATGTGATGGTTCATCGGCTCCAGCGGCACGATGTGGACGCCACGGCCGTGACGTGTGAATTCCTGTTCCATCCCTCGGCCTTGGCCACACCCGGGTTTGACGCGGGGCCTGCCGTCGAGTTCTGGGACCAGACAAATCGGCAAGACTGGGCCGTCTGCGAACGCGTCCAACAAGGTGCCGCCTCGCTCGGGTTCACCCCCGGGTTTTACACGTCGTTCGAGTCGGTCCTGCCGCACTTTGATGCACACTATCTGCAGGCGCTCGAACACGAGCCTGATGTCACTCCTCCCACGGGCGCGAGGGAAGGTGGCGGCACGAGCCAGAACCACCATGCGCCAGTCACTCTGCCGCCGGGAGAGTCGGGCTCTCCGTCCCCCTGAGAACCGAGCCGGCCGCGCTAAAACCCGGATTCCGCCAAGCGTCGCTCGCCCCGCTCGCGGCGCGAGCCATGACGCATGTCCGCGACCAGGTCCTGATACCGGTTGTACGTGTCCCAGGCGATCCAGCCGAGATACAGATTCAACCCCACCGAGGCGAAGAGAGCCAGCAACGTAAGAAAATACGAGCCACCTGGTTGATTGAGCTGGTTCGCGACTTCATCCGCAGTCGGCAATCGCAACTCAGGACGGTTCGAAGATGGAGGGACCGCGGGCAAGTTGCCAGGCGATCGCGAGACCGATGCCGGTGGCGGCACCATGTTGCGAAGCGCGGGATCCGGTGCCGCCGTTGTGTTCCCCACCGGCTGAGCCCAGTTCTGCGGGTTGGCCGGTGCATTTCGATTCGCGGCGGCATCGGTCTGGCGGACCGTGGGCGGTGCGTACGGGGGCCCGGTGGCTGTGTTGCTCGGCCGAGCGCTCGGCGGAAGTTGGGCCTGGCGACTGGCAGCGGACGACGGCGGCAAATCCAACCGCGATCGCTCGGTGATGCCATCGGTGGAGTCCGGCATGGGGGGTGGCAGATAATTCGTCTGCGGTGCCATCTCAAAATCGTCGTCGCCTGGAGGAGAAAGCGGTCCCGGTGGACTCGCGTACGGCGGCGAGCCCTCCGTTCGCTCGGAAGTCAAACGCACGTCTTCACGCGAACGAGGGTCAGAGTCGTCGGTCATTCCGCCGCGTGGCAACGCGTTCCACGACGGAGCGCGAGCATTGAAGTCCCGCGAATTCTGGCCCGCCGCGGCTGGGTCGGAATAGACATTCATCTGGGTCGTGGCCGGTGGCACCGGAGACAGCTCCCGATCGTAGGCTGCCGTGGGATCGCTTGCAGCCGTGCGGTTACCAGGCCCCACCAGGCCGTCGACACCCCGAGGCGGTACGGATTGCTGATACTGCACCCCCCGAATCCCGAACGCCGGATTCACCGGCCGGCGGTCCGCGCCCGCGGCACGGAGTGGGACATCGCGATTCGGAAACGCATCGGCGGACACGGGTGGAAGCACCGGTCGCGACATGTCGCCAAACGGCGTCTGCCGGTCTGGCGCCGGTGGCGGTGCCGAACTGGGAAAGATCGATTCGTAGGGTGTTGCCGCACGACGAGGTGGCTCGCTCGTGCCAAAATCGCCTCCCATCGTCACGGCGGCGATGAGTAGTGCAGCGGCCTGCATGGTGGTGACTCCTTCAGGAACTGAGATCGCGCGCCTGGACCATCCCGGCGGCCCACGACCGACGACGGAGGTCATGACTGGCGCCCAGCGGTTCGGATCGTAGAAATAAGTAGCGAGCTGTGTAAATACTGATTTTGCAGAAAGGAAGCACCCCAGGAAAAATGGGCGAAATACCACCCTTGGGGCGGCAACTCGTTCCCAGAGAACCTGTCATCCGGTATCAATCCGCAATGCCGCTCAAGCGACTCGTCGCTAGCACCATGGCGAAGAGCGCGGCGAAGATAAGGACCGCTGCCTGCGGTCGGCGGCGCGGTTCTCCATCGCCCAGAGCCAGACTGCCGAGTGTCTGCAGCGCGTAGAAGGCGCAGATGATCCCCACGAGGAAGCGCGCCGGCGGCGACCGGGTCCTCTCCGAGCAGTCGGCTCCGCGCATGGAAGTCCAGCTGGAGGAAGAGCCAGATGCCGGACAGCATCTGCAGGGAAATCGCCGTCAGCGCGATCTTGCCGCCGATGCTTGCCACGCGTGCCTTCTCCTCGGCATCGTCGTCGAGAGGCCGTGTTCCGACGAGCAATAACCAGCCACCGGTGGTGGCGAACGCGGCGATGACAAAGTGCAATGACTTGGAAATAACCAACGGTGCCACCAGCATCCCGCGATACTCGGCCGACGTGATTGCCCGCTGCGGCAAAGGTGCGAGCGTGGGCGTTTGCACCTCATGAGACAGAATGGTGAGTAGCGGCGGGAAGTGGTACAGCAGGTTCAGCGACGTGGCGACAGCCAGCAGCCAAGCCGTCACCCGTCCGGCTCGCCCTCCCTTGAGCCGCGGCAATAGAAGCCATAATCCCGTCATGACCAAGGCGCTGAAGATCACTTCTCCGCCACCCCACCAGATTCGCGGGTAGTAGCGTGTGAGGATACCCGTATAGTCACGATGTCCGAGGATCGTGGCGAGCCAGCCCATGAGCAGTCCGCTAACCACGCCGACGCCGAGGGTGCCCAGGGACTGGCCGAGCAGTCGCCTGGACAACCGGACGCTGGCGTCAGGAGCGGAGCCCCAGATAAGCAGCGCCGCCAGCGGACCGGCCGCGGCCAGCTGGACACTGACCAGATGGATGAACAGCAGTCCGGCGAACAACCACGTAGCCACAGCCATCACTCCACGAGTCCCAACTTCGACCGATGAGCACGAGTGTGACACAAGACGCCGCCTGCGTCGACGGCCCGTGGGTCAGGTCGTGGCTGGGGCTTCCAGCCACAGTCGTTATCGCCAACGCGGTCCAAAGTCTGGCGACTTCGGCTACCCAACGTCCAACTCCCTCCCCGTGGCTGGGGCTTCCAGCCACAGTCCTTCCTACATCCGCGGCAAAAATCCGGCGACTTCGGCTACCCAACGTCCAACTCCCTCCCCGTGGCTGGGGCTTCCAGCCACAGTCGTTATCCTGACATCCGCGGCCAAAAGTCTGGCGACTTCGGCTACCCAACGTCCGACTCCCTCCCCGTGGCTGGGGCTTCCAGCCACAGTCCTTCCTACATCCACGGCAAGAATCCGGCGACTGCCGTTCGATGGGGACGGATGCGCCGCACAACCTCGCGAACTGCGTTGACTTGGCCCGACACCGGCATTAATATTGGCCGGCTCGGGCGCTTAGCTCAGTTGGTTTAGAGCACCTGCCTTACAAGCAGGGGGTCACAGGTTCGAGTCCTGTAGCGCCCATTATATGTCACTTCGGTGCAAGACAATGCGAGTTCTGGCGTGCGAACCGTCGCGAAGCCTTGCTGGTCCCACTTTTGGATCCCACCTTGCAAGGCCAGCCGATAATCCTCATCGGTAATCTGCGCGTAGTTGGACTTGGCGACCTTCTGACCGTGCCCGATCCACGCATCGACCACGTGCGACGGTTGACACCGCCGCGGCTCGGTGTCGCGTGTGGTCCGTAGCACTGTGAGCAACTTCGGCCACGGTTTCAGGCCTGCGGCTCGGATCGCCGCCAGGACTGGCATGCGGCAGCACGCGTTTGATCGACCCTCCAGCATTGGCAAGATGAGTTCCTCGGCCTTCTCGGCCACGTACGAGCGTTCATCGAGTGCTTGACGCAGTTCGGGCCACAGCGGGAGGACACGCTTGTCGCGGCCCGCGTGGTGTCCTGGCGTTGGCGAATGGATCGTGATGCGATTCCGCTCCCAATCGATGTGCCGCCAGCAAAGACCCTCCGCCTCGGACGATGCAACCGACGTGACTTCGACTGTTCTTGAATCGCGTTCCCTTCTGGCGACCGCTGTCAGATTCGGGAAATCGTTCAGGCGTCGTGAGCCCCGCCTTCTGGGGCCAGCGACTTATTTACACTCTTGTCCACCAACACCTGCTCCACATATGGGCGGCGGGATTTCTCGGTGGCGAATGACCACACCATTCAGGCTGACTTTGCCAACGTCGGTAGAATCTCGTCGCATGAACGCAACATCAGCGTCAAGCCGGTAAGCGTGGGGGCTTCGGTCCGTGGGCTGTTCTTCGGCAGAGTGGCGATGATCTGACGCCTGCCTTCATCCAGCAAAAAGAAGAAGACATCTCCTTTATCATGCGTGCACAGGTAGGCGACATCTGGCGCGATGGGCCCATCCACCAGTACGTCAGCCATCAAGTAGGCGGTGGAATCGGTTTCGCCAGGAAACGCTTCACCGATAAGCTTTCGGGTGATAATGTGAGCACCGTCGCAGCCGATGATCCAGGGCGTGGCGACCGTCTCCTCGGAGCCATCTGGCTGCTTGATGCAGGCCCGGACGCCATCGGCCAACTGTTCGAAGGCCAGCAGTTCCGTGTTGCGCTCGACTTTTACGCCGAGGCGATTGAGGTGCTGTTCGCGAATGGCTTCGGTCTTGCACTGGGCAAACGCTGCCCGCCAAGGGAAGGGAGAATCCAAGGGGGATCCGGGGAGGTGGCAACGTGTTTGCCATTGGCGAATAGGCTAATCGCCTTCAGAGGCTGGCCCCGCGCGAGGATCTCTTCGGCCAGGCCCAGGCCGTGAAATATTTCCAGCGTCCGCGCACGCAAGTAGGTCGCACGTGCATGGGGGTCGATCCCTGGCGACTTGTCGATAATGCGAACCGGCACGCCGTGTCGCGACAATTCCGCAGCCATCATCAAGCCAGTGATGCGTCCACCCACGACCAGCACCGGCCTGTTTGTCGCCATCATCCACTCCCATTTGCCGTGCTCAACTTGTTGTCAAGAGCCGTGCGTTGATTCCGGCCAGCTTCTCCGTATCGATTCTCGCAAAACCTGTCTGGTACTCAGCATTGCACCACTTCGAGGCTTCCGCTGTCTCCCTAGGTCAAGCTCCAGCTTGAATCCCAATCGACATCGTAACGCATCAGGCTCTTCAGTCGAGATGCAACGCCAGCTCTTGGTTGTGACCATCAACCAACTCACTTCGGTTAAGGACACCGAAGCAACTTTGCCCCCCGCTTCGACGCAGCGGGTGGACCCGCCAACGCGGGTTCGGTTCGACGCGAATCCGCGGAGGTGAAAACCACCTCGGCACGCAAGCGGACGGACGGTCGGCACGGCATGGGCGTCCCAGAAGCTCGTCGGACCTCCGTCTGATTTCTGATTTGCACCGAGAACCGACCCTTTCCCGACGTCCCGCGGCCGTGGTCTCGATAAGTGGTTTCCAAACGGCCCTTGTCCGCCAGTTCTATTTTTGTCACAGAGGGCACAGGGCCACAGAGACCGGTCGGCAATTGGCGCGCGGCGTATGCCCTTACGTCTGTGGTCTCGGTGGCTCCGTGAGAAACGACACCAGGCGGGAGTCGGTTCTGGACTGACATGACAGCCGTAGGCGCGTAGCCTCGGGTCTAGGCGAGTGGACGTCGTACCGTCCGTCTTTGAATGACATCTCACTTGCACGGACCCCGTGTGGGCAACGTGCGGCCATTACAGCCGCGTGGTGACGGCCGGAGAGAAAAGGCCAGCAGAGGCCAGCCCGTGGCTCGGTGGCTGCCCGAGGCTAGCGCCTACGGCTAAGGACGATGTGGTGCTCCTTTGCGGGCTTATCATCCTCCCATCAGCGTCTATTAGCGCGCATCAGCGGTTCACAAAACCACCGTTTTGCGGCATCGCGCGGCCGTAGTCTGCGTACGTCGCTTCGCGACGGCGGCTGGCTTGTTTTCTCACAGAGGCGCGGAGCCACGGAGACCGGTTGGCAACGTGCTGGCGGCATTGGCACCCTCCGCGATCTCTGCGGCTCCGTGAGAAACAACTGCCGGCAAGAAAGGGGCTCCCCATGGTTCGGTGGCTGCCCGAGGCTAGCGCCTACGGCTAAGGACGATGTGGTGCTCCTTTGCGGGCTTATCATCCTCCCATCAGCGTCTATTAGCGCACATCAGCGGTTCACAAAACCACCGTTTTGCGGCATCGCGCGGCCGTAGTCTGCGTACGTCGCTTGGCGACGGCGGCTGGCTTGTTTTCTCACAGAGGCGCGGAGCCACGGAGACCGGTTGGCAATGTGCTGGCGGCATTGGCACCCTCCGCGATCTCCGTGGCTCCGTGAGAAACAACTGCCGGCAAGAATGGGGCTCACCGTGGCTCGGTGGCTGCCCGAGGCTAGCGCCTACGGCTCAGGACGATGTGGTGCTCCTTTGCGGGCTTATCATCCTCCCATCAGCGTCAATTAGCGCGCATCAGCGGTTCACAAAACCACCGTTTTGCGGCATCGCGCGGCCGTAGTCTGCGTACGTCGCTTGGCGACGGCGGCTGGCTTGTTTTCTCACAGAGGCGCGGAGCCACGGAGACCGGTTGGCAACGTGCTGGCGGCATTGGCACCCTCCGCGATCTCCGTGGCTCCGTGAGAAACAACTGCCGGCAAGAAAGGGGCTCACCGTGGCTCGGTGGCTGCCCGAGGCTAGCGCCTACGGCTAAGGACGATGTGGTGCTCCTTTGCGGGCTTATCATCCTCCCATCAGCGTCTATTAGCGCGCATCAGCGGTTCACAAAACCACCGTTTTGCGGCATCGCGCGGCCGTAGTCTGCGTACGTCGCTTGGCGACGGCGGCTGGCTTGTTTTCTCACAGAGGCGCGGAGCCACGGAGACCGGTTGGCAACGTGCTGGCGGCATTGGCACCCTCCGCGATCTCCGTGGCTCCGTGAGAAACAACTGCCGGCAAGAATGGGGCTCACCGTGGCTCGGTGGCTGCCCGAGGCTAGCGCCTACGGCTAAGGACGATGTGGTGGTCCTTTGCGGGCTTATCATCCTCCCATCAGCGTCTATTAGCGCGCATCAGCGGTTCACAAAACGACCGTTTTGCGGCATCGCGCGGCCGTGGTCTGCGTAAGTCGCTTCGCGAAGGCGGCTGGCTTGTTTTCTCACAGAGGCGCGGAGCCACGGAGACCGGTTGGCAACGTGCTGGCGGCATTGGCACCCTCTGCGATCTCTGTGGCTCCGTGAGAAACAACTGCCGGCAGTCACAGCGCACCTGCCGCTGTTGGCTGTGCGGTGCCAGCCCATCTCAACGAAGGTAGGCAACTTATGGAGTGGTACACGCTAGACATGATGGGGTGCTGGCGTACGAACTCAACAAAACGTCCAGAAACGAAGCCTGTCTGAGTTGTTCCCTCACAGTGGACTAGGAGAAAGACGGCTGGCGCCGTTTCCTTCGTCGTTACTTCCACTCCGATATAGAAAGAATCAAATGAAAAAGGCGATCTACCGCTACGAGATGTTCGGTCGCCACCGCTTCGCCATCGACGACCTCATCCAAGATGAGGGCTGGCCTAGCAGTCAGGTCGATCACTGTTGGCCGCTCGTAAGAGAACAGTTCCGCCTCGGCGTCGGACTCGATGACGGATGTCGTCGCAGGCTCAACCGTTCCCCCCTCTCGCTCTCGTGCTGCCAAGTCGTCCAGCAGCTTTGTCTGGGGCATTCCGATGGCAAACCTTGCTGCGGGGTTGCTGCTCGTGAACTTGTTGATGTTCCAGATATTGAAGTCCGACACATCGACTACCCCATCGGCATTAAAGTCTCCCGAGCACCAAGCCGTATTGGCGGTGAACTTGTTGTTGTTCCAGATATTGAAGTCCGATACGTCGACCACTCCGCTGAGGTTAGCATCTCCGGGCAGAAACGGATTGCCTCCCGTAGCGGCCTGATTGTTTGCTCCCCCAACCACGAGCCATGCCGAAACATCGTGGAGGTTGACGACACCGTCAGCTGTCAGATCAAACGCGGGGTCGTCCATCATCGCCGCGACGGCAGCCGTCAGGGCGTCGATGTCGAGACAGTCGTAAACCCCGTCGTCATTGAAATCGCCGTCCACGGCCGCGGATGGCACCTCGACGGCACCGATGTCGATTCTCGATCCAGAGACACGTTCGAAGCCTTCCCCACGTTGGTCGAACTGCGGAACCCCCGACGCACCGGCAACCGCGTCCGGGTCGCCCCGATCGACGGCCAAACTTCCCATTTGCGGCAAGTGAGTCGGTGTCGGTCCGCCGTTGTCGGCAAGTGCGGCCGAGGAGGGGATCGGTCACATTGGTTTGATCTCCCACGCCAGTGAACACCGCTGCGGCGTTCCCAGCTCCCACGAGATTAAAACCGTCGGAGCGAATCGAGCTGTTTCCGAAACCGACGGTCGTCACGTCGTCATTGTTGGTGTTGCCAGCGATGATCGACGAATAGACTTCGGTGCGGTTGTAAGCGAAGTAATCATTGAAGCTCGAAACGCCGCCTCCATTGGCGGCGGTATTCTCGGTGATCGTGCTATGACGGATGAGGGTCCGACCGTAGGTTGCGTAGATTCCGCCGCCCTCGCCTCCGGCCGTATTTCCAGAAATCGTCGAGTTCGAGATTCTGGCGATGTTCGACCCAGCCGGCGTGAAGAAGTCGTTATAGATCCACACACCGCCACCGTCGCCTCCGGCCGTGTTTCCGGAGATGGTGCTGTCGGACACCCACAGGCTGCCATAGCTCTGGATGCCACCGCCGTTGCCGGCAGCCGCATTGCCCGAGATGACAACGCGATTGAGGCTCACATCCGAATTTCCGCCACTACGAATCGCACCCCCCTGATCAGCGTTGCCACCCGTGAGCGTGAGCCCGCCGATGCTGACGGTTTGATTCACAAGGATGTTGAAGACACGTGAACCACCATTCGCATCGATGGTGAGTCGGTCGGCACCCAATCCGTCGATGGTGACATCGTCGGTGATCACGAGCTGGCCCTGCGTGAGTTCGATGGTTCCTCCCTCCAAAGTCGACGCGAAGCTGATGGCGTCATTCCCCGGACTTGCGTTGGCAAAGGCCAGCAACTCCCTCAGGCTGACGTCGCCGGGCGAGTAATCGCCGTCGATGGTATCCTCCAGCGTGTCGACCACCAGCGCATCGACGGCCGTTTGCTCGAAGGCGCCGATGTCGATCGCCGCGCCCTTGATCCGGTCGAACCCGCTCAGACGCTGATCGAACGAGCGGACAATTCCCTGCCCCGCGACATCCGTCGGGTCGCCAGCATCAAGGGCGGGACTGCTGAGCAGCAGGGCGTGCGTTGGCGTGGGGCCACCGTTGTCGCTTAGCGGCAATAGCTGCGGATCGAAGACTCCCGACTGATCGCCCGTGGCGATGAAACTCCCATTTGCATTGCCACCGCCGACAACATTGTAGCCGTCTGACAACCCAGCATCCGGGCGGCCTGCGAGACGTTGGCCTCGGATTGTTTGAGCGCCAGTTGCACCAGGCGATTGATGGCGTCTTCGAGAACGAAGCCTTGCTCCGGAAACACAAAGCCCGGGTTGAGCCAATCGCCGGGCGCCACGGTGGCGCGACCCGTCCCCCGCCGGGCAAGTGCGCAAAATCCAGCGCCGCCTCATCCTCGAACACCAGCCCTCGCTCCAGTTCATGCGCCAGCTCGCGCACATTCCCCGGCCAGCGATAAGCCAGCAGCCGCTGCCTGCCCTGCTCGGTGATCTGCCGCCGCGGCAGGCGGTGCTGCCGGCAAAGCTGGGCCAGCAATTGCTCGGTCAGCCTGAGAATGTCCTCGCCGCGCTCGCGCAGCGGCGGCAGTGCCAGCCGATACAGGTCCAACCGGTGCAGCAGGTCCTCGCGGAATTCGCCGGATTCGACCGCCGCTCGCAGCTCGCGGCTCGTGGCGGCGATGATCCGCACATCCACCTCGATCTGCCGGTTGCCCCCCACCCGGCGGATCTTGCGGTCTTCCAGCGCGGTCAGGACCTTTGGACTGCACCGCCGGGGAGAGGCTCGGCAGCTCATCCAGGAATAGCGTGCCGCCATGCGCCGCCTCGAACAGCCCTTGGCGCATGGTGCGCGCGTCGGTGAACGCGCCGCGCTCGTGGCCAAACAGCTCGGATTCCGCCAGCGACTCGGGCAACGCCGAGCAGTTCACCTCGATGAGCGGCTGGGTGGCGCGCGGTCCCTGGCGATGAAGCCAGCGGGCCAGGCTGGATTTGCCCGT
>CAVOZC010000016.1:0-253963 GCA_963700865.1 uncultured Planctomycetaceae bacterium
ACGAGCCAAAAAAGGGATCGCAGTCCGAATGTCGGCGGTTCGAGGCCGCCATGCGGGTCGTCAGTGGGCGCTTTTCCACGCGTGGTACCGTCGTTGCCAGGGAATCAAGCGGGTGGAGGAATTATAGGCAGCTGACACAGAATGATCGCGGGTTCGTGGTCGTTTCGCCAACAGCACCAACCGACAGGTCACACCGGCGGGCGAACCAAGGGCCGACCGTGCCTCGCGTTTTGGTCTCGCTGTGGAGAAAAGAGTTAGTTCCCGCTGTTTTGGCGGCCCGCCGCCGATTACGGGCGGGGATGGTGACCGCTTATCGCCATGGACTTTCCCAAGGGTATCTGGAGGCCACAGCCAAGGCTACGCGGAAGGCAAGCGTGAAGGCTCAAAGACGGTTCGCGCGACGCGTCGGAGGCCGATCTTGGCGGGCGGCGACGAGCCTCGGAGTCGCAAGAAGAGGAGACGGCTGATTCAAGCGGAGGCGGTGGTGGCTGCGGCCGGCTGGCCATCGGGTGTTTGCGGGTCGCCTTTTTGTCGTTGGCGAGTCAGCCGCGACATCCAGCACGGCTTCCACGAGCCAAGCGTCCGCCGCCGCCCGGTGAAGGCCCCTCGATCGACCGTCCACTCCCGGCTGAAGCGCCGAAGTGCCGCCGGACCACTGATTGAATAGACGCCACCGTACCCTGGTCCGCCGCCCTGATTGAACGCCGGCCACTAGCCGGTGCCAGCAGTAATCCCAGAGTGTTGGGTGATAAAACAACTCGGACGGCCCTTCCGGCCACCCTTGTAGAGCCCATCTGGCCCGCCAGCGTGACGAGATGGCTTGTTCCAAGAACGGTAGTCCGGCTTCCAGCTGCAGTAGCGGATACGTGGCAAAATTGTCTCCGTGCTCGAGAGATTTCCCGCCTGCAATCACGTCTCCCGTATCGATGCCCGCGTCAAGTGTATGCACCTAGGTCATACCGCACGTGAGCTGCGTCCTTGCGGCGAGGACGAGCCGAGAGCAGGCACCATGCACGCCTCGGTATCGGAGTGATGCGGGTGCGTACGTCGAACGTAGAAACGTCGCCGGAATCGAACGCAGGCAACCTGGACTGAGAGGATACGCGTGCCTACTCCACCACGACCACATGTGGCTGTAAGGCCTGCAATTGTTCGCGACAATCCCGGCCATTGGCCGAAGTGACGTGGTCCACCGGCACACCGACCGGCATGGCGCGAATCATTTCGACCCATGATCTGCGACTTGCTGTTCTCGCCATCGAAAGCCAGTGCACCGGCCAACATTTGAAATGCGATCTGTCCGGCGACTTGCGTGATTCCAGGCGTTTCAGTCGAGCGCTGAGAAACGTACTCGTTGCTTCCGCGACTCGATGATCGCCTGCAAAGGGAAATTTCGCCGCCAGGCGATTCGCGACAATGCGCGTTGATTCTCCTTGTTCGGCCACACGACGATTGATGGCCGAAGCGGCTTTCACCAGGTCCACGTACTCGGCCATCGTGCAGGAAGGAGTATTCCGCGCTGTTCCTGGCAACGCGTCGAAAATGACCGAAGTAGCTGACGAAGGCTCGGATATTCGTCCAACTCGCTGATCCGAAATTGTGGGATGCACCAGAATGAAATGCTCCACTCGCTGGGAGTTACTTGTTCATCGCCTTGATCAGCCGCTGCATGCGAAACCATTCAATCCCCGGCAAGCGCGGGATCGAAGTGGCGCAAAAAGCGACTGGCTGGCACGTCCCAACAGCATGGCCTCGTCGGCAATGACTCCTCGATGGCTGGTCAGTGAAAGGTATGAAGTCCGCTGAACGTACTACCGTGTGCAATCCATCAACCCATGTCCATCATGGGTCCAGCGAGCTTCCATTGTCGCCACTTCCACGGACCACCGCCAGGCCCTTATCACCACAGGCTCTCTTTTAAGTAGGCACCTTATCCACATTGATTGGCGGAATACGAGACTCCGGTGGATCGGCCACTCTCGCTGATACGCTGTACGGAACGGGTCCGAGGTCGGCTTGAACCACCGTCTGCCCCGCCTCCAGGCAGCAGCGGCTGAACGTGTGACTGGCCGATCTGCTGGGCGTCAGGGTTGCCGTCGACCAGCGACGGTACCGAAAAGCCAGCGGATCGTCCTTTTCCAGGTGCCGACGTCCTCAAGGTATGCATGCCGTTGTCACCTTGCCGATAGCTCGGACGTAGGGTGGGCAGCGACCGCAAAAGCGACCTCTTGGTGTCGTAGATCACGGCGCCAACGGTCGCCCACGTGGCGTGAACTTCGAACTCGCGAACGAAGACTTCCAACATCAGGGGAATGGCCTGACGAACCCCCAGGACGTTCGCCCGATAGCGGTCGGCGTACGGCGTGTCGCTCGCTCATCCCCCATAGCATGAAATCGAGGCTGATTACCGGCCCCGGCCGAAGACCGGAACGGTCTGCCTGACCGACATCCATAGGCGAGGAGTCGCCGTGCGGTGGGGTGTGATCATCGGACAACGTCGGATCGGTTTCCAAGGCGGGTGGTACGCATCAGTCGGGGCCCGGTGGAAAGCGGCAAAACCCGTCATCGCGGGTTTTAAAAAACGGGCCCTGGTCGACTTGCGGGTTCAGCGGGCCGAGGGGGGTTGCGGGGCGGTGGGGCGGGCCCGCGGGGTCCAAGTCGGGCGACTTCGGCCACCCCCGTGGCTGGGACTTCCAACCACCGCTCCTTCCGACACCGAACGAGCAGCACGCTGCGAGTTCAGAAACGGCTCCGACTGCGGGTAGAGCGCCAGTGCTACAGCTTTTCGCGGCCGGGGCTTCGACGACTGCTCGGTTACCGCCTATCCCACGGCCACTTCCTCGGACCGGGTGACGCGAAGCCGAGCTCTTCGATCAGGCGATATCGGCCTCAGGCACCTGTCCGTTCGTCGTGAGATAGTCGCCCCGACGAAAGATCATAATTCGCCGGCATACAGCCCTGACGAACTGCAAGGGCCTGCCGAGCATGGAGTTCGTGCCCCCCGCGATCCGCAGTTCGCAATTGGGTTCAGAAGCCGGAACATCGCGAGCACCTTGAGGCAATAGCGGAGTCGAGCGGTCGAACTCCTCGAGCGGCGTCCCGTCTGATTGTTCCGGGTTCGAGAAATTTAGCGGGATGGATCCACCGTTGCTCGTGGAGTTTCATGCGCCTCGATCGACGTCTTCATCTGTTCGCCCATGCCGACGATGCCACCACAGCACAATTGCAGGCCGGCGTTCGCACGGCAGAGTGAGTGTTGTGACGCGGTCATCGTAGGTGTGCGTGGTGCAAATCTTCTGTAGAAATTTCGTCTGGTGTTAACTTGTGTTGACACTTATCTACGCCCGCCGCTTTGAGCCGTTGGGCCTGCTCGTGGTGAGCAATCCCGAGGCAATGGCACACATCTTCAGCTCGTATTGCTGTTTGATTTCCGGGACGATGCTTCGACGGCCGCCATTTCCCGCTCGTTGGGCGCGGCGGAGATGACGATGCAGTACGTTTTGGATCCCGCTCGTATGCAGCCGGGCGCCGTCCAGCACTTATCGCGGCTGAGCAAGTTGTAGCGCGGAATCTCAGACGTGGCGACTTTCGATTGCGAGCAGTAGGAGCAATCTTCCGGGCACAGGCCGCTCTTGGCATTCATCAGAAAGTAGAGCTGCACGGTGTTTTCCAAGTATCGACGCCTGATGCGGTACGCCGCGGCCATGATCTCGAGCACACTATCGTCCGCGGCCAGTATTCCAGGGCTTGCTGATGGTCCAGCGGCTGCCCGGCCAGGACTTGATGTTCCGCCAGGGCCAGTCGGTCCCGCGCCGTGCGTCGGCACCGTCGGCCGGCTTTTTGTGTTTGTTGTATCGGAGCGAGTGCCTGCTCTCTAGCGCGTATCGCCAGGCGGGTAGACTAAACATCGAAGGGGACAAAGCCAATCGGGCGCCCGCGACCGCCATGGGCGGTGGTAGACGTCGGCCGGCCCCCCAGCCCCCTTACGGGTCTGGCAAGTGCTCAGTAGTATCGTATTCGGTTGCAAATTAAACATCCCCTTTCGGAACACGGCCTGGTCCTGCTGCTCGCTGCACCCAGAGCCGCCCCGCTATGAAGAGAGAAACATCGTTTCAACCTGTCAGCTGGTCTGCGTCGGACCCCGCCGGCGCGACGTCGTGCGTCCTCCGTCGTGTGACCCACGGTGCGTACGCAGGTGTGCAGTGAGTTTTCGTGCCGCACGTTGCGCGGATGGAGGTGGTGAGGCGCGCCGTCTCCGGTGCCGTGCACAGGCCACGCGCGGGGGTCGACGATGCGGACGGTGAAGGTCGTCAGGGCGCTGATGCCGAAAGACCAGTTCGCCGATGCGCGGTGGATTCAAGAACCGTGAGGAGGCTTGACGAAGCCTGGCAACCTCGGGCTCAGGAGCATCAGGTCCCCGCGGTCCTCGTGGACGTCGAGCCACTCTTTGACGTAGCGGCGCCAACTCCCATCCTCCTGGCTCCGTGCGCGCTTGCGGCGGGAAGCGGTCGCTGGTCGATACTGGCGGTCGCCTGACGAATTCGCGGTTAAGTTCGCGGAATTCGTGGCGGCTGTCGAGCAGGGCTGGGGTTTATTGCGGCACGGAGAATGCCCCGGTCTGGCGGCTTCCTCGATGCCGGATGCACGGTTGCCACCGCTTGCAAGTCCGAAGAGCGCAGTGCGTACTTACAGCGACTGCAGGAACTCGCTCATCTCTGCCGCTGCGTGCGCGTCCCCCTAACCCCTGGGGCTTGTTCAATTCCCTCCCGCAAGAAGGATTTGGCCAAATCCAGGTTGGTCAGCCGAGCTTGCTGCTGGGCGGCCATAAAGTATGCAGGAATGTAGGGAGGATCGTCTTGCATGAGGCCGCGAAAAAGCTCCAGGCTCGGGTCATGCATCCCCTTCCCGGTCCAACTCCATCCCCAGGCTGTAGCGGAGGAATGCGTCATGCGGCTCGTCCGCCAGCATGGCTTCGATTTTTTCGCGTCGAGTGGATGGATGCATCGGACCGCCTGACGAGCGAAAACCGGGTTGCGAATGGATCTACGTGGCGAGCCGCGGCACAACACGGGTCGGGATCGTGCTTCGTCAAATTTCAATTTTGGGGTTCGCCCACCGTGGCTGGGGCATCTTCCCCCAGTCGACTGCGGCTGGAAGCCACAGCCACGGTCTTGACCAACGCCAGGTCGGACACTTGACGCTGCACCAAATTAGTGTGTGCAAACTTGGCCGTCATCGCAACCACCGTTGAATCTGATGGGGACGCCGCCCGGCGTCCAACCTCGAGGCAACAGGACCGTGCCTGGGCGACGGTTGGCTTGACCGTGCGGCCAGCCCGCTCAGCGGTGCCAGCGGCGCAATCCGAAAAATCGGCAAAGTTATCTCAACCAGACCGATCGGATCAGACGATACCAAGACCGCGACCGTTCCAATATACCTTCAGTCAGGATGACGCAATGCGCTACGCCGAAAAACACAAAATGATCGGACTCATGCTGCTGGCAGGGCTGATAGCCGTGCCGGCGATGGCCCAGGAAGCGGACGACAACCCGCCAAATCTCTTTCAGCAGGCCGTTTCGGCTCTGACACCCGCTGACGAGACCGGCCATTCGACTTGGGAAGGCATGGAACGCGACCCGGCGCTGCCGCAGGCCGAGAATGATGGCTCGATCAAAGGTGCCACGCTCGCAGAACGGATGAATTCGATCCGTCGTCGGGCCGCCGATAGCGATATCAGCCGACCATTCAACGCGACCGAGGCCGGAACGTTGCCAGCCGTGAAGCGTCGCCCCCTCGAACCCATGCCCACGCCTGAGCTGCCGGGATCGCCTCTGGCCGCCGCGCCGCTGGAGATGCCGGCGGCTCCTCCCATCGCGGGGCCAGCGGCAACCACGCGACAGCAACCGGTGCGGATCGATACGCAACCACTGGCGGCTTCCCAACCGGCGTCCGATATGCGGATCGCTACCAACGTGCCCGCCGCGGGGAATCGGGGTGCACTCGCCATGCACGGGCCCCCGAGCGACATTTTGCTGACCAACGCGGCGCCCGCCTTGTCGTTTCAAACCGCCGGGCCGCGGAGCATTACCTTGGGCCGCGAGGCAAGCTACCAGGTGCAAATGATGAATCGTGGCCAAGCCGAGGCGCGAAACGTCATCTGTAGCGTCAAGCTGCCACTGTGGGCCGAAGTGATCAATCAGTCGTCGACCGTGGGCTCGCAACGAGTCGAAACGACGCGCGACAATGAACAACTTGTCCGTTGGGAAATCCCCGCCTTGGCGGCTGGCAACCACGAGACGCTTACCCTCCGCATCATTCCTCGGGACAGCCGCCCCTTTGATCTGGCAGTCGGCTGGTCATGTGCGCCGGATCGCGCCACGGCCCAAATTGAGGTCCAGGAACCGAAACTTGAACTGGAGCTGAATGGTTCCGAAGAAGTCGATTTTGGGGCCACCGATGTCTATACCATCACGATCAGCAATCCCGGCTCGGGCAATGCGGAGAATGTGGTGTTGAGTCTGATGCCGATGACCAACAAGCAGCAAGTGGCCGGCACGCGTAATCTGGGGACCATTGCTCCGGGCGAACGAAAGACCTCGAGCTGGCAGTGACCGCGCATCAAGCCGGTCGTTTGCAGGTGCGGGCCATGGCTTACGCCGACAATGGCCTGCGGGCCGAGGCCGTGCAGGACGTGCTCGTCGGCGTGCCAACCTGGACGTGGTCGTCATGGGTCCGCCGCGGAATGCGCCGCCACCACCGCGAATTACAAGGTTCGCGTGAGAACACCGGCAACGCGCTGGCCGAAGACGCCATCGCGACCGCGTCCCTACCCGCGGGAGCCACGTTTTTGTCGAGCACCGATGGTGTCGTTACACACGAACAACGAGGGCTGGTCGAATGGGCGATCGGGACCTCGCCGCGGTGCGGTGCGAGTCCTCGAAATGGACTGCGAGCTGGCCACAGCCGGCGAAAATCGCTTCGATTTCCAGTGCAGTTCCTCGCACGACGTGAACGTCAGCAAGTCCCTGGTGACCATTGTCGAAGCCCTCGCCGATCTAAAACTGTACGTGAACGACCCCCAAGGGGCGATTCCCGTGGGGGAGGATGCCGAATATGAAATCCGGATCGTGAACCGCGGTACGAAGGCCGCCGAGGACGTGGAAATCATGGGCTACTTCTCGCACGGCGTCGAACCAGAAACCATTCTGCGTGGTGGACGCGGCGAAGTCAGCACGGGACAGGTGGCTTTTGAGCGGGTTGAGAGCATCGCACCCGGTCAGGAGAAGATCTTCCGCATCCTGGCTCGGGCAATCGCCCCGGGGAATCATGTCTTTCGAGCCGAGTTGCAATGTCGCTCGCCAGAAACGCGGTTAGCGGCCGAGGAATGGACAAAGTTCTACTCGGAGGATGGCAACGTACGGCAGGCGAGTCGCGTGGAAATGCTGCCAGCGCATGGCGAGCCCTAAGCACCCGTGGCTGGGGCTTCCAGCCACCGGCCAGCCGCCGACTGCCGTGTATCGGCCAAAGTCTGGCAACTTCGGCTACCAAGCCACACCGCTTCAATTATTCTCCGAGCCGTCGTCGTATTTGCCTTTGGCCAGATGCCGGCGGAGATAATTGGCCCGCTCGGAATTGCGGTCGGCCGAATCGAGTGCCGAGCCATGAATCTTTTGCAGGTGGGCTGGCTGGGTGTGAATGAACAGCTGATTGACCGTCGGCATTTCAATATCGTTGATCAGACCCAGATTGACTCCCATCCGCACGCTCGATAGCAAGTCCATCGTCTCTTCACTGGTAATCGTCTGGGCCGTACTCAGGATACCGTAGGCCCGACTGATGCGGTCATACAGATCATTGTGACTCTCCTTGACCAAATAATCCGCGCGCGGTGTTCGTAATCGATCAAGACGGGCACGACGTCACCAACCTGTTCGATCAATTCCATTTCCGAACGCCCCAAGGTGATCTGGTTGCTGATCTGATAGAAATCACCCATGGCTTGCGAGCCCTCGCCATACAAGCCGCGAACCGCCAGGCTGATCTTCTGCAGGCTGCGGAAAACTTTGTCGATTTGTCGCGTTATGACCACGCGGGCAGATGGAGCATCACGCTCACCCGCATACCGGTACCCACATTCGTCGGACACGCTGTCAGGTAGCCCAACCGCTCGTCGAAAGCATAGGTAATACTGGACTCGATCACGTCATCCAGCTGGTTGATTTGATCCCAAGCGGAATGCAGGTCGAGCCCGCTCTTCATCAGCTGAATGCGTAAATGGTCCTCCTCGTTGACCATCAGGCTGAATTGCTCTTGGCGATCGATGGCAACGGAACGGGCCATCGCTATCCGCCAATTCACGGCTGATCAGCTGGCGTTCGACCAGGAATTGGCGATCGACTGTTTCGAGCCCATCGACATTCAGGTACAGCAAATCCTTCAATTCATTTGAGCTGAGGAGATGCTCGTGCAAGGTGCGTTCGATGCTCGCGCGATCGATATCGGTGCATTTCCGAATGAAGGGAAAATCAGCAAGATTGCGGGCCAGCCGAATGCGACTGCTGATGACGACTAGTCCGATTGGGGCCGGAGCGACGCAGCCACCGCCACACTGCTGGGTGAAGCTCATCCATATTCGAGTCGTGCAATATGATCCGGCCGCGTTTCGCGAGTCGGAAGTAGGCAGGGACGAAAATCGGGAAAGGGTCAAGTTGTTGCGGTGAGTGCCGAGGACGGCTTGGTGGGAGTCAGCGCTTTTTCCTGAGCTGTTTCAATTGTCCCTTAATTGATCGGAAGCCAGTTCATACTGTTCGGTGTCCACGGGCTTCTTTTTCATCTGTCGACGCAAGTGGATCATTTCGGTCGATTCCTGACGGTTGGCATTGCCGTTCGCCGGCTTGCCACGATGCTCGGCGTCACCGTGGATATGTCTCGATCATTAACGGTTCGACTCTGTCCGCAAAGCAACTGTAAATCGTGGGGCAGCCGAAGGTTGGCTTGCTGCGAAATCGTAGAACGTGATGCCGCAACGGGAGAAGGCCCGCTTGTCCAACCTCGCCAGTTCGTCACTCGTAGCTTGTCGATTTTTAATTGTGCCGGAGGATCGGCCAGCGGTTGAGGGGTTGTCCGTTTCACCGCATCCGACTGTGACAGGTATTCAGGGCATGCTCCTCACACAAATGAAGCTCCTGTGGCTCACCATCCGCCAATTGGTGAGGTGCAGGCCGGCTTTTCACATTCCTGACATCGACTCATGACAGACCTGACCAAGCTAGTCAGGGGCGTTCCCGAAGGGACCCGGCAAACCAGGAATCCGGCCCCGCCGCGTGCCAGGGGGAAAATCGAACGCCAGGAGAATTGCAAATCGTTGATAGACGGTTGTCAGCACCCCGCCGAATTCTGCCGGTGGCCGCCTCCCGACCGTCAAAGTTGATCGCCAAACCTGCGTGGAGGCAAAAACCCGCTCCAGCGTGAAACAAGCTGCGAAAGAAGCCAGTCTCGCTGTTCCGCGAGGAATGCCTTAAGTTCGCGTCGTCGATGCGGGCTCCGCGACGCACCTGTCCCAAATCGTCCACCTCGCCAAACGTCGTGCCGAACATGGTGGCGACCGAGAGATCGTGACCTTCTTGGATTTGACATGACAAAGTCGGCTCCGTCTAGGCTAGCTTCCGCAAGACTTGCCACGCAAGTCCGCCCCACCGAAACGAGCATCTTGGAGAGATGGGCCCGCGGAAATTGCTGTTGCGCAAACTCGACCTGCGAAATCCGCATCGCGGTCCAATGCCTGGACTGCCTGTAAACCTTCGAGTTTCCTCGATTTGGCAGCCGACAATCCCCGCAAATCACGAGCGGAAAAATCCCGACTTGCAATCAGCGCGGCTGCTGCTGCCTGTTCAAGGAAGACGCCACATAACGCTGCTCAAGCCACGGGATCGCCGCGTTGTGATACCCGGCTTCGGCCTCCCAATATCCAGCCGATCGGCCGGAAGCCGTTCAATCGTCTCCAACCATTTGGCAGGCTCTTGTAAGCACTTGCCGGACGATCATCACAGCGGCCCGCCGTGCTCGCGGGGCAGGGGACCGCCACGATTGACGGACCAGGAACGCCCCCGAAAACCGTATCGCTCCAGGGCAAGGATGTGGAATCCAACCATCGGCTGCGGGCCTTGAACGATACAAAATCATCGAAGGTCTTCGTGAGCACGCTGACCGGAAGAGAGCCGTGAGCGCAAAAGCCCCTCGAGCATGTCGAATTTCGACCACCGCGTGACGCAGTGCACGTCACAAATCAGCTCTTGGGAACCAGTTTTGCGCAAGCAGCGTGTAATCCGCTGGCTACCGTTCTGCTTGACCGTGACCGTCCACGCCCGATCATCATTGCTCCTCGGAGAAGACGGCGCACGACCGGCCACCGCTCGCAGCGGATGAGCTGCTGATTGGGTGGAGTCGATTCGGCTGGTGTTCATCACGAGTTTTAGCCGATCAGCCCGCGAATCGGTAGCGACTGAGGGTGAACCGTCAGCAGTGCCTGAAGCGCCATCATTGCCCGACTCGTACTCGGATCCCTCGTTGCTGTTTCATCCTCCTCGTAATTGTTGTAATCGTCGACCAACTTCCGTCGAACCCACCTTCAGGGAATATCCTGATTCGCGACGGCCATCCAAGCCAGGTCCACCACTTCAAAGCTGTTGATGAATTTTCGCTGCGTCACCTCTTTGATGTTGTCGGTGAGCAAATCCGGTGGAAAGCCAGTGCAACGGCTCGCAAGTGCTTGCGAGCCGTTGCGCCTGGCTTTCCACCGGATTTGCTTACCGACAACATCAAAGAGGTGACGCGGCGAAAATTCATCAACAGCTTTGAAGTGGTGGACCTGGCTTGGATGGCCATCGCGCTCGGATTGTCCCTGAAGGTGGGTTCGACGGAAGTGGTCGACGATTACGACGACTACGAGGAGGATGAAGACAGCGACGAGGAATCCGAGTTCGAGTCGGGCAATGATGGCACTTAGGCACTGCTGACGGTTCACCCTCGTCGCTACCCATTCGCGGGCTGATCGGCTAAAACTCGGTGATGAACACCAGGCCGAATCGACTGCCACCCAATCAGCAGCTCATCCGCTCCGAACGGTGGCCGGTCGTGGGCGAGTCTTCTCCGAGGAGCAATGATGATCGGGCGTGGACAGTCACGGTCAAGCAGAAAGGTAGCCAGCGGATTTACACGCTGGACGCCTTGCGAACTTGGTTCCCAAGAGCTGATTTGTGACGTGCACTGCGTCACGCGGTGGTCGAAATTCGACATGTGTTTCGAGGGGCTTCCGCTCACGGCTCTCTTCCCCGGTGAGCGAGCTCGACGAAGACTTCGATGATTTTGTATCGTTCAAGGCCCGCAGCGATCGTTGCCATTCCACATCCTTGCCCTGGGCCGAAGCGATCCGTTTGGGGGCGTTCATCGCCTGGTCCGTCAATGGTGGTCCCCTGCCCCGCGAGCACGGCGGGCCGCTGCGGATGATCGTGCCCGGCAAGTACTTTTACAAGAGCCTCAAATGGTTGGAGACGATTGAACGGCTTCCGGCCGATCGGCTTGGATATTGGGAGGCCGAAGCCGGGTATCACAACGCGGCCGATCCGTGGCTTGAGCAGCGTTATGTGGCGTCTTCCTTGAACAGGCAGCAGGCGGCCGCGCTGATTGCAAGTCGGGATTTTTCCGCTCGTGATTTGCGGGGATTGTCGGCTGCCGATCGAGAACTCGAAGGTTTACAGGCCGTCCAGGCGTTGTTGCGGAATGCGGATTTTCGCAGGTCGAAGTTGCGCAACAGCAATTTCCGCGGGGCCAATCTCTCCAATGCTCGTTTCGGTGGGGCGGACTGCGTGGCGCCTGCTTTGCGGAAGCTGACCTGGACGGAGCCGACTTTGTCATGTCAGATTCTGAGGGGCGCCGATCTCTCGGTTGCCACCATGTTCGGCACGACGTTTGGCGAGGTGGACGATTTGGGACAGGTGCGTCGCGGAGCCCGCATCGACGCGACGACGCGAGTTGATCGAGAAAAGCTTGAGGCGCTTGTCGCGGAACAGCGAGACTGGCTTCTTTCGCAGCTTGTTTCACGCTAGAAGCAGGTTTCCCTCCACGCAGGTTTGGCGATCAATCTTGACAGTCGGGAGGCGGCCGGTAGAATTCGGCCGGGGTGCTAAACCTAGTTCTATCAACGATTTGCAATTCTCCTGGCGTTCGATTTTCCCCTGGCACGCGGCGCGGATTCCTGGTTTGCCAGGTCCGGCGTTCGGGAACGCCCCTGAGACTAGCTTGGTCAGGTCTATCATGAGATGTCAGGAATGTGAAAAGCCGGCGACCTTCCACATCACCGAATTGGCGGATGGTGAGCCACAGGAGCTTCATTTGTGTGAGGAGCATGCCCGCGAATACCTGTCGCAGTCGGATGCGGTGGAAGCGGAAAGCCCTCAACCGCTGGCCGGAGTCCTCTCGGCACAATTAAAAATCGGGCAGACGAGTGACGAACTGGCGCGGTTGGACAAGCGGGCTTGTCCCGTTTGCGGCATCACGTTCTACGAATTTCGCAGCCAGGGCCGACTCGGCTGCCCCCACGATTACAGTTGCTTTGCGGACGAGTTGGAACCGTTAATGGTCAATATCCACGGTGATACCGAGCATCGTGGCAAGCGGCCGAAACGGCGGATGCCAACCGTCGAGGAATCGACCGAAATGATCCGCTTGCGTCGACAGATGAAAGAAGCCGTGGAGAACGAACAGTATGAACTGGCTTCGAAATTAAGGGACAAATTGAAGCAGCTCAGGAAAAAGTCCTGACTCCCGCCAAGCCGTCTTCGGCACTCACCGCAACAACTTGACCCTTTCCCGATTTTCGTCCCTCCAACTCGCGAAACGCAGGCACAAGATGGTGTCCGACTCAAATATCGATAAGCTCACCCAGCAGTGTGGCGAGTGGCTGCGTGGCTCCGGCCCCGAATCGGATATCGTCATCAGCAGCCGCATTCGGCTGGCCCGCAATCTTGCTGATTTTCCCTTCATTCGGAAATGCACCGATATCGATCGCGCGACGATCGAACGCACCTTGCACGAGCATCTCCGCAGCTCAAATGAATTGAAGGATTTGCTGTACCTGAATGTCGATGGGCTCGAAACAGTCGATCGCCAATTCCTGGTCGAACGCCAGCTGATCAGCCGCGAATTGGCGGATAGCGATGGAGCCCGTTCCGTTGCCATCGATCGCCAAGAGCAATTCAGCCTGATGGTCAACGAGGAGGACCATTTACGCATTCAGCTGATGAAGAGCGGGCTCGACCTGCATTCGGCTTGGGATCAAATCAACCAGCTGGATGACGTGATCGAGTCCAGCATTACCTATGCTTTCGACGAGCGGTTGGGCTACCTGACTGCGTGTCCGACGAATGTGGGTACCGGTATGCGGGTGAGCGTGATGCTCCATCTGCCCGCGCTGGTCATAACGCGACAAATCGACAAAGTTTTCCGCAGCCTGCAGAAGATCAGCCTGGCGGTTCGGGGCCTGTATGGCGAGGGCTCGCAAGCCATGGGTGATTTCTATCAGATCAGCAACCAGATCACCTTGGGGCGTTCGGAAATGGAATTGATCGAACAGGTTGGTGACGTCGTGCCCGTCTTGATCGATTACGAACGCCGGGCGCGGGATTATCTGGTCAAGGAGAGTCACAATGATCTGTATGACCGCATCAGTCGAGCCTACGGCATCCTGAGTACCGCCCAGACGATTACCAGTGAAGAGACGATGGACTTGCTATCGAGCGTGCGGATGGGAGTCAATCTGGGTCTGATCAACGATATTGAAATGCCGACGGTCAATCAGCTGTTCATTCACACCCAGCCAGCCCACCTGCAAAAGATTCATGGCTCGGCACTCGATTCGGCCGACCGCAATTCCGAGCGGGCCAATTATCTCCGTCGGCATCTGGCCAAAGGCAAATACGACGACGGCTCGGAAAATAATTGAAGCGGTGTCGCTTGGTAGCCGACGTCGCCAGACTTTGGGCGTTTGACGCCACGCCGGCCGTCTTCCCCCAAGCTCTTGCGAGCTCGGCTACGTAGGCGCTTGGGGTAGCCGACGTCGCCAGACTTTGGACGATCCACGGCGGTCGGCGGATGGCCGGTCGCTGGATGCCCCAGCCACGGGTGCTCAGGGTGAGCCATGCGCTGGCAGCATTTCCACGCGACTCGCCTGCCGTACGTTGCCATCCTCCGAGTAGAACTTTGTCCATTCCTCGGCCGCCAACCGCGTTTCTGGCGAGCGACATTGCAACTCGGCTCGAAAGACATGATTCCCCGGGGCGATTGCCCGAGCCAGGATGCGGAAGATTTTCTCCTGACCGGGTGCGATGCTCTCAACCCGCTCAAAAGCCACCTGTCCCGTGCTGACTTCGCCGCGTCCACCACGCAGAATGGTTTCTGGTTCGACGCCGTGCGAGAAGTAGCCCATGATTTCCACGTCCTCGGCGGCCTTCGTACCGCGGTTCACGATCCGGATTTCATATTCGGCATCCTCCCCCACGGGAATCGCCCCTTGGGGGTCGTTCACGTACAGTTTCAGATCGGCGAGGGCTTCGACAATTGTCACCAGGGACTTGCTGACGTTCACGTCGTGCGACGAACTGCACTGGAAATCGAAGCGATTTTCGCCGGCGCTGGCCAGCTCGCAGTTCATTTCGAGGACTCGCACCGCACCGGGGCGCAGCGTCCCGATCGCCCATTCGACCAGCCCTCGTTGTTCGTCGTAACGACCACCATCGGTGCTCGACAAAAACGTGGCTCCCGCGGGTAGGGACGCGGTCGCGATGGCGTCTTCGGCCAGCGCGTTGCCGGTGTTCTCTACGCGAACCTTGTAATTCGCGGTGGTGGCGGCGTAATTCCGCGGCGGACCCATGACGACCACGTCCAGGTTGGCACGCCGCACGAGCACGTCCTGCACGGCCTCGGCCCGCAGGCCATTGTCGGCGTAAGCCATGGCCCGCACCTGCAAACGACCGGCTTGATGCGCGGTCAGTTCCAGCTCGAGGGTCTTTCGTTCGCCCGGAGCAATGGTCCCCAGATTACGCGTGCCGGCCACTTGCTGCTTGTTGGTCATCGGCATCAGACTCAACACCACATTCTCCGCATTGCCCGAGCCGGGATTGCTGATCGTGATCGTATAGACATCGGTGGCCCCAAAATCGACTTCTTCGGAACCATTCAGCTCCAGTTCAAGTTTCGGTTCCTGGACCTCAATTTGGGCCGTGGCGCGATCCGGCGCACATGACCAGCCGACTGCCAGATCAAAGGGGCGGCTGTCCCGAGGAATGATGCGGAGGGTAAGCGTCTCGTGGTTGCCAGCCGCCAAGGCGGGGATTTCCCAACGGACAAGTTGTTCATTGTCGCGCGTCGTTTCGACTCGTTGCGAGCCCACGGTCGACGACTGATTGATCACTTCGGCCCACAGTGGCAGCTTGACGCTACAGATGACGTTTCGCGCCTCGGCTTGGCCACGATTCATCATTTGCACCTGGTAGCTTGCCTCGCGGCCCAAGGTAATGCTCCGCGGCCCGGCGGTTTGAAACGACAAGGCGGGCGCCGCGTTGGTCAGCAAAATGTCGCTCGGGGGCCCGTGCATGGCGAGTGCACCCCGATTCCCCGCGGCGGCCACGTTCGTAGCGATCCGCATATCGGACGCCGGTTGGGAAGCCGCCAGTGGTTGCGTATCGATCCGCACCGGTTGCTGTCGCGCGGTTGCCGCTGGCCCCGCGATGGGAGGAGCCGCCGGCATCTCCAGCGGCGCGGCGGCCAGAGGCGATCCCGGCAGCTCAGGCGTGGGCATGGGTTCGAGGGGGCGACGCTTCACGGCTGGCAACGTTCCGGCCTCGGTCGCGTTGAATGGTCGGCTGATATCGCTATCGGCGGCCCGACGACGGATCGAATTCATCCGTTCTGCGAGCGTGGCACCTTTGATCGAGCCATCATTCTCGGCCTGCGGCAGCGCCGGGTCGCGTTCCATGCCTTCCCAAGTCGAATGGCCGGTCTCGTCAGCGGGTGTCAGAGCCGAAACGGCCTGCTGAAAGAGATTTGGCGGGTTGTCGTCCGCTTCCTGGGCCATCGCCGGCACGGCTATGAGCCCTGCCAGCAGCATGAGTCCGATCATTTTGTGTTTTTCGGCGTAGCGCATTGCGTCATCCTGACTGAAGGTATATTGGAACGGTCGCGGTCTTGGTATCGTCTGATCCGATCGGTCTGGTTGAGATAACTTTGCCGATTTTCCGGATTGCGCCGCTGGCACCGCTGAGCGGGCTGGCCGCACGGTCAAGCCAACCGTCGCCCAGGCACGGTCCTGTTGCCTCGAGGTTGGACGCCGGGCGGCGTCCCCATCAGATTCAACGGTGGTTGCGATGACGGCCAAGTTTGCACACACTAATTTGGTGCAGCGTCAAGTGTCCGACCTGGCGTTGGTC
Organism: uncultured Planctomycetaceae bacterium; assembly: GCA_963700865.1. GTDB lineage: Bacteria > Planctomycetota > Planctomycetia > Pirellulales > Pirellulaceae > CAVOGJ01. The sequence goes on from CAVOZC010000016.1 coordinate 16,482, forward strand.
AAGACGGTGGCTGTGGCTGCCAGCCGCAGTCGACTGGGGGAAGATGCCCCAGCCACGGTGGGCGAACCCCAAAATTGAAATTTGACGAAGCACGATCCCGACCCGTGTTGTGCCGCGGCTCGCCACCTAAATCCATTCGCAACCCGGTTTTCGCTCGTCAGGCGGTCCGATGCATCCATCCACTCGACGCGAAAAAATCGAAGCCATGCTGGCGGACGAGCCGCATGACGCATTCCTCCGCTACAGCCTGGGGATGGAGTTGGACCGGGAGGGGATGCATGACCCGAGCCTGGAGCTTTTTCGCGGCCTCATGCAAGACGATCCTCCCTACATTCCTGCATACTTTATGGCCGCCCAGCAGCAAGCTCGGCTGACCAACCTGGATTTGGCCAAATCCTTCTTGCGGGAGGGAATTGAACAAGCCCGGTTGCAGGGGGACGCGCACGCAGCGGCAGAGATGAGCGAGTTCCTGCAGTCGCTGTAAGCCGCCTCACTCGGACTTGCAAGCGGTGGCAACCGCGCATCCGGCGCACGAGGAACCACAGCCCGGGGCATTCTCCGTGCCGCAATCTGGACCGCAGCCCTGCTCGACAGCCGCCACGAATTCCGCAAACTTGACCCGCGATTCGTAGGCGACCGCCAGTGCGTCGACCAGCGGTTTCGCTTCCGCCGGCACGGAGCCCAGGAAGTAGAAGTAGAGCGCACTTCCGTCAAAGAGTGGCTCGACGTCCACGAGGACCGCGGGGACCTGATGCTCCTCAAGCAGGCGGCTGCAGGCTTCGTAAGCCTCCTCACGGTTCTTGAATCGCCGCGCATAGGCCAACTCGTCTTCGGCCGTCAGCGCCCTGACCAGGGTTCCGTCCGCATCGTCGACCCCCGTGGCCTGCGGCGCGGGAGACAGCACCTCACCCACCTCCAGTCCGCGCGACGTGCGGCACAAAACTCGCGTCCCACGCCGGTAATTCACGCCCTCGATCACGCGAAAACGTCCGACGTGGCCCAGCAGTCCGACGCGAACCAGCTGACAGGTTGAAACGATGATGTTCATACGCGCGGGCGGCTGGGTCGCAGCAGGACCAGGCCGCGTTCCGAAAGGGGATGTTGCCGATTTGCCGATCGAATACGATACTCAGCACTTGCCAGACCCGTTAAGGGGGCTGGTCAGGGGGGCCGGCCGACGTCTACCACCGCCCAGTGGCGGTCGCAGGGGCCACGGTCTGGCTTTGTTCCCTTGGATGTTTAGTATACCCGCCTGGCGATACATGTCAGAGAGAGCAGGCACCGATGACCGATACAACAAACACAAAAAGCCGGCCGACGGTGCCGACGCGGCGCGCCGACCGACTGGCTGGCCCTGGCCGATCAAGTCCTGGCCGGGCAGCCGCTGGACCATCAGCAAGCCCTGGAGATTCTGGCTGCGGATGATAGTGAAGTGCTGGAGATCCTGGCCGCCGCCTACCGCATTCGACGTCGCTTCTTCGAAGACACCGTCCAGCTCTACTTTCTGATGAATGCCAAGAGCGGACTCTGCCCCGAGGATTGCTCCTACTGCTCGCAATCCAAAGTCGCAACGTCGGAGATTCCGCGCTACAACTTGCTCAGTCGCGATAAGTTGCTCGAAGGAGCCCGGCTTGCCTACGAGCGGCAATCCAAAACGTACTGTATCGTCATATCGGCGCACGGTCCCAATGAGCGGGAGCTGGCGGCCGTCGAGAGCATCGTGCCGGAAATAAAAGAAAAATTTGACCTGAAGATCTGCGCGTGCCTCGGGTTGTTAACCGATGAGCAGGCGGAACGGCTGAAGGCGAGTGGTGTGGATCGTGTGAATCACAACTTGAACACGGGACGAAACTTCTACGGGGATATCTGCACCACGCACACCTACGATGACCGCGTCAACACACTCTCTGCCGTGCGGAAAGCCGGTATGGAATTGTGCAGTGGTGGCATCGTGGGCATGGGGGAACGGGACGAGGATGTGGTCGAGATGGCATTGGAACTTCGGGAACAGGGGGTGCATTCGATTCCGGTGAATTTTCTCAACCCGATCGACGGTACGCCGCTCGCTGGGATCGACCGACTAACACCTCGCTATTGCCTCAAGGTGCTCGCGATGTTCCGCTTTACCAATCCCAGCTGCGAATTGCGGATCGCGGGAGGACGCGAACTGCATCTGGGCAGCCTGCAGGCGTTGGGGCTGTACGCGGCCAATTCGATCTTCGTCGGAGACTATCTGACGACGGCCGGACAGGCTCCTGAGGCCGATGATCGCATGATCGAAGAGCTCGGCTTTCGCGTCACCCGGTCCGAGGAAGTGGCCGTGGGATAATGGGTAACCGGCAGGACGGTGGCTGGAAGCCCCAGCCACGAAAGACGGTGGCTGGGGCATCTTGCCCCAGTCGGAGCCGTGTCTGAACTCGCGGGGCGTTTGCGGATTTGGGCTGGGAAAGACTGTGGCTGGAAGCCCCAGCCACGAAAGACGGTGGCTGGGGCATCTTGCCCCAGTCGGAGCCGTTTCTGAACTCGCGGGGCGTTTGCTGATTTGGGCTGGGAAGGACGGTGGCTGGAAGCCCCAGCCACGGGGGTGGCCGAAGTCGCCCGACTTTGAACCGCCCGCCACTCCCGCGCCGTCCAAATGACCCTCGGCCCGCTAAAAATTGCGCTCGGACCAGGGACCGGTTTTTGCTAAAACTCGCCTGATGACGGGTTTTGCCGCCACTCCACCGGGCCCCGACTGATGCGTACCACCGCCTTGGAAACCGATCCGACGTTGTCCGATGACGCCACCGCACGGCGACTTTCCTCGCCGCTGGATGTGGGTGGCGGCGAACCGTTCCGGTCTTCAGCGCGGGCGGCTCTGGTAATCAGCCTCGATTTCGAGCTGCTATGGGGGATGAGCGACACGCCGTACGCCGACCGCTATCGGGCGAACATCCTGGGGGCTCGTCAGGCCATTCCCCTGATGTTGGAAGTCTTTCGCGAGTTCGAAGTTCACGCCACGTGGGCGACCGTTGGCATGCTGATGTACGACACCAAGCGGGAGCTTTTGCGGTCGCTGCCCACCCTACGTCCGAGCTATCGGCGAGGTCAACTTTCGGCATATGCGTACCTTGAGGACGTCGGCACCTCGGAAAAGGACGATCCGCTGCACTTCGGTCGCTCCCTGGTGGACCAGATCTTGCTGACGCCCGGCCAGGAATTGGCCAGTCACACGTTCAGCCACTATTACTGCCTGGAGGCGGGGCAGACGGTCGATCAATTCCGAGCCGACCTCGACCGTTCAGTACAGCGTATCGCCGAGTTGGCCGATCCACCGCGGAGTCTCGTGTTTCCGCGCAATCAATGCAATCCAGCTTATCTCGAGGCCTGTCGTGATGCGGGCCTGGCGGTGGTCCGTGGAAATCAAGCTCGCTGGACCCATGATGTGGACGGGAATCAGGTAAATCGGGTGGCCCAACGGCTCGTGCGTTTCGGCGACTCATTCCTTCCGCTGACGGCCGATCGAGGAGTCATCGCCGAGCAGCGGGGCGGTGTGTGGGACGTGCCAGCCAGTCGCTTTTTCCGCGCCTTCGATCCCTGCTTGCCGGGGATGGAATCGTTTCGCATGCAGCGGCTGATCAAGGCGATGGACGACTCGTTTGCGGCGGGTCGAGCCTTCCATTTATGGTGGCATCCCCACAATTTCGGTCGGCAGATTGGGCAGAATATCCAAGCCTTGCGTCAGCTACTCGGTCATTTTCGACGCGTTGCCGACGGCCGGAATATTCCTTCCTGCACGATGGCCGAGTACGTGGACCTGGTGAAAGCCGCTTGAGCCATGTCGATCGTCATGCTGGCCACGGACGGCGAATCAACCCGCATTGTCGCGAATCGCCTGGCGGCGAAATTTCCCTTGCAGGCGATCATCATCGAGTCGCGGGAAGCAACGAGTACGTTTCTTCGTCGTCGACTGAAACGCCTGGGACTCACGCAAGTCGCCGGACAGATCGCGTTTCAAGTGTTCAGCCGTGCGCTGGCTTTCGAATCGCGCAAGCGCAAGTCGCAGATCATGGGTCGAAATGATTGGCGCGCCGAGATGCCGGTCGGTGTGCCAGTGGACCACGTCACTTCGGCCAATGGCCGGGATTGTCGCGAACGATTGCAGGCCTTACAGCCACATGTGGTGGTGGTCAGTGGCACCCGTATCCTCTCGTCCAGGCTCCTGCGTTCGATTCCGGCGACGTTTCTCAACATACACGCCGGCATCACTCCCAGATACCGAGGCGTGCATGGTGCCTACTGGGCTTACGCTCGCAAGGACGCGGCTCATGCAGGTGTGACGGTGCATACACTTGACGCGGGCATCGATACGGGAGAGGTGATTGCCCAGCGGGAAATCTCGCCCGAGCACGGAGGACAATTTTGCCACGTATCCGCTGCTGCAGCTGGAAGCCGGACTACCGTTGTTGGAACAAGCCATCTCGTTAGCGCTGGCGGGCCAGATGGCGACCCGGGTCGCGGAAGGGCCGTCCGAGTTGTTTTATCACCCAACACTCTGGGATTACTGCTGGCACCGGCTCGTGGCCGGCGTCAAATAAGCGTCGACCAGGTAGGTGGCGTCTATTCGATCCGTGGTCCGGCGGCACTTCGCGACTGCCCTGCAGCCGGGAGTGGACGGTCGATCGAGGGGCCTTCACCGGGCGGCGACCGGAGGACGCTTGGCTGATGGGAGGCCGGTGCGGGATCTCGCGGCTGACTCGCCAACGACAAAAAGACGCAACCCGCCAGGAACACCCCGATGGCGCCCAGCCACAGTCGCCCCCGTCCGCATGAATCGGCCGTCTCCTCTTCTTGCGACTCCGAGGCTCGTCGCCGCCCGCGGTCGAACCCGACCGCGTAACCGCGACGAGAACCGTCTTTCGAGCCTTCACGCTTGCCTTCCGCGTAGCCTTGGCTGTGGCCCTCCAGATAGCCTTGGGAAAGTCCATAGCGATAAGCGGTCACCATGCCGCCCGTAATCAGCAGCAGGCCCACCCAAAACGGCCAATTCATTTTGTCCTCCCGCAGCGGAAACGGAGCGCGGTGGGCCTCCGTTAGCCGCCAGTGTGACCTGTCGGTTCGTGTTTCCAGCGAAACGACCACGAACCCGCGATCATTCTGTGTCAGCTGCCTGCTATAATTCCTCCACCCGCTTGATTCCTGGCAACGATGGTACCACGCGTGGAAAAGCACCCGCCCACTGACGACCCGCATGGCGGCCTCGAACCGCCGACATTCGGACTGCGATCCCTTTTCTGGCTCGTGGCGTTCAGCGCCGTCGTATTGGCGTCGGCGCGTGCCCTTGATCCTAAAATATCGGCTGTTGTGGCGTTGCTCGGACTGGGAATTTTCGCCCACGTGGCCGGAAACGTACTGGGGACCCGTCTACGACAGCGTGGGCCGGCGTCCATGCCCGTGGCGAGCCGCGGCCGCGTCGGAGCTGCCGATGGGAGCGTGACCGATCACTTCGCCCCGTCGACTCGGTTGAGCCACCGCGAGCGCGTGAGCCGCACGCTGCTTGTGCTGTCGATCTTGGGAGCGCTCGGTGGAGCGATCGTGGGTGGCGGGTTGTTGGCGGTGCTGAATTGGGAAAAGGCCACCGTGGCGAATGTGACACTGGCCGTGCTTTCTTGCGCCGTGCTGGGTGGTCTGTTGGGATTCTGGCTGAGCAGCTTCCTCAAGGTATTGGGGCAAGCCTGGTGGCAGGCTCATGAGGCCGCCAGTCAGGATCAGGCTCGTCAACGTCGCTACTAAGGCCCAGTATTTAGGTCCCGAAACGCCAAGAGCCGCCCATCATGAGGGCGGCTGGCGGTCGATTCGTGGCATTCGCGGTCACCAGCCTCAGCTGGCATTGTCGTCGTCAAGGGCCAAAGGGACAGCAATCGCGACGGCTACGGCACCAGCCACGACCCAGGGATTGGCGAGCAGTCCCAGTAAACCATGTCCGGCTCCATGACCGGGCACGCCTTCATAGTAGCCGCCCGGGCCGCAGGCGTTCGGGTCGACCGGATAGGCACCGGGACCACAAGATCCATCCGGGCACTGAGCGCGGGTGATCTGGTCATCGCGCTGGACGAGTAGCACGCCCTCCGCGGCGGAGGGTGGAGCCGTTTGATTTGCCCAGACGCGATAAAGGCTGTTGGTGCCGGCCGCGGAAATTTGGAACACACCCCCTGGCAGGCCAGCGGCGCGGAAATAGCCCGCCTGATCGGTGGACGTTTCCGCGACGGTTCCGGTATGGTTGGCAATCCGCACTGTGGCATTCGCCACGCCATGACCCTGTTGATCAACCACTTGTCCGACAAGTGTGTTGCCCGTGCCCAGCGCGACGTCTCTTACTTGGGTGACCGCGCGAGTCTCCGACGATGGCGTCTCGCCGAACGCAGCCATGGGACTAATCATCCCCAGGCATGCCAGGCAGGCGATCCAGTGTTTCCAGCTCATACTCATCATCAAATCCCCGTCGTAGTCGTTTACACAAACACAAAGTTCCACCACGTGGCTTCACGCTCAGGTTTATCTCCCGCAAGTTTCGTATCGGACTTCCCACCCTGGGAATCCAGCAATCCTTGAAGTTTAGTGGGATTGATTCGATGACACCGATTGTGCCCAGGTTGCGAAAGGCACGTGCCAGGACTGCTATCAGTGGCCGGCATCTGGAAACGCAGCCGAGGATCGCCGGGCCCGCACGAGCCCCCACGTTGCCGTGGGGAACCGGGCGGCTACCGCCAGGATCGAAAATGACCGGCATATGCCCGCTGGGGAGACTCAAAGCAATTGGCGAGTGCCACGCTGAGCGGTGTTGGTGGCTCGTGCCGAGCCACTTGGGCAAAGTAATGCCGCAAGGCCTGTTGAGCCTCGGGGGGCCCGTGGAGCATGAAATGCACCCACGACCATGCGTCCCGATATTCGTCGGGTCCCATCTGCCCGATATGAGTGAAGGACTCGAGCCGTTCCAGGGACGGTGGTCGCTGCCAGTTCGTGCGGCGTCGAACGGCCTTGAGATAAGGATGTTCTCTTGCCCGGGCGGTGGCAGCCACTTCGAAGTACTCAGCGAGGCCTTCATCAAGCCACAAAGGCACCATGGGCAACCGTGCATGCAACAGCGCATGCGTCGCCTCGTGTCGCAGATCGATGTCAAACTCGGGGCTCACATAGGCAAACACGTTGCCAGGGCTGTTCGACTTGATGAACATGGCGCGACGAGGCGTGACACCCGCGAAATAGCGCTTCAAATACAGTTCATAGGTAGCACGATCGCCGAACAGATAGACATCGATCGATTCTCCTTGATCCGGCAGTCTGAGCGTTGCGCACAATTCCTCCTTAATCTGGGCGAGATCGCCCATTAGCCGCTGGTTCGGGTCGAGCGGAAAGTCGGCGTGGAACGTAAAGCAATCCCGCGTGGCCTGGTAGGGCCAATCGGCCTGCACTGAACTGGCGAGCCAGGTGAGCGAACAAGCAATCGGGAGCATGCGGCGAAAGAACGTCATAAGTCCTGCGAGTGAAAGAATCGGCGTGCCTTTCCGCTACGACGCCTAAGCTGAGCGCGCTTTTCGAAACCAACCCGAGAGCGAAGACGTTGTTTTTTTCGCCACGCAGGGTCCGTCAGGAACGTCTCTTCCTTCCGCCACACAAAGTGGATTCCGACAGCAGATCTGCTCCGCGGTCTCCCAGCCCACCAGCTCGGCGGCTCGGCGGAACCCTCGACCCATGAGCGGTCGCCTCGATTTGGGGCTGTGACCGTCACTGGCGAGGAAATGGACCCATCCCTGGCGGAGCATCGACTCGGCCATGTGCTGACTCGCCGGGCCGAACGAACCGACGAGACTGCCGGAGGTGACTTGCATGAGACAACCGTGATCGACGAGTGGTGCGAGCAGTTGCGGTTTTGACATGAGTCCCGCGTTACGCTCCGGATGGGAGAGGATTCCTTTCAGACCGACGCGATCGAGCGCGTTGAGGATGGGCTCGAGCGGGAAATACAATTCATGTGGCAACTCCAAGAGGACGTGCTTTCCTCGATCGGCGAGTGTCAGGACTTCGCCCGCCACGATGCTGGCAACGATATCGTCTTCAATCCGCACGTCGCCCCCGGCCAGAACTTGCAGGTCAATCCCATGTTCATCCAGGACTTGTTGTAACTCGACGGTGCGGTCGCGGATGAGGTCGCCGTGATTCTGGCGGTAGGCACCCAGTTGATGAGGTGTCACGATAATCGTGCGCGTGCCGTCGTCCGCGGCAAGCCGTGCCATGGCCAGCGTTTCGTCCCACGATTGGGCCCCATCGTCGATGCCGGGAATCAGATGGCAGTGGATGTCAGTGAACGCCGGATCGGGAGCCATGTTCATTCCTCTTGCGGTGGGGGTGATTCGCGGCGAGGAGGGTAATGGCGGAGGCGAATTCGAGTCAAGAGAGGCCCGGGAAGAGAAGGCGGGAGATCACGCGTGACGGGGGCTGGAATTGACCAGTCGCCCTTGCCCCGCTATTTTGAACCGCTTCCAACCCGTCCGGCTTCACCCATCGTGGACATCCGTGGCTGACTCGCACTGGAACCGCGTCACAACGAGACCGAATTTTGAAGTATGCATCGATAGGGCCGATCAGTGTTCATTTGCCCGAGCGCATCGAATCGAATGAACAGTTGGCGGCGGAATTTCCACGCTGGGACCTGGCGTTGATCGAATCCAAGACGGGCATTGTTCGCCGCCATGTGGCCGCGCCGGGTGAATGTGCGTCTGACTTAGGAGTGGCGGCCTGCCAGAAGCTGTTTCATGAATTCGATGTTGATCCGCGGAGCATTGACTTTCTCCTGCTTTGCACGCAAACGCCCGATTACCCTCTGCCGACGACCGCTTGCCTGATGCAAGAGCGGCTGGGGCTGCGAACGTCCGCGGGGGCCTTGGACTTTAACCTGGGGTGCTCGGGCTTCGTTTACGGAGTTGCCCTGGCCGATGGCTTGATTCGAACCGGCTCTGTCCGCCGCGTGCTGTTGGTCACGGCTGAAACCTATTCAAAATACATCGATCCCGCCGACCGCAGCCTGCGCACCATTTTTGGGGACGGAGCGGCGGCGACGCTGATTGAGCCCCGCGACACGCCTTCCCTATCCTCGTATCAATTTGGCACCGATGGGACGGGCGCGGACACGCTGCTGGTTACCGAGGGAGGTGCCCGACCCGCCGAGCAGGCCCATCAGCCTCGCCATCGTCAGCGCTGGAAAAGCCGCCTGTATATGGATGGACCGGCTCTGATTAACTTTACCGTGGCGGCGGTCCCCGAATTGATCGACAGCGTGCTGGCGGATGCCAAACTGCGGCGGGATGATATTCGTTACTATCTGCTGCACCAGGCCACCAAGAAAATGCTGCAACAACTGCAGGAGCGTTTGGAATTGGACGATTCGCGATTGCCGATCTCCTTGGAGAATTATGGAAATACCGTCTCTTCCACCTTGCCCTTGCTGATCCACGAGTATCGTCAAAAGAGGCTTTTCCGGCCGGAAGACATTAATATGCTCGTTGGCTTTGGTGTGGGTTGGTCATGGGGAGGTTGTCTTTGGAAAGAGACCTGGACGGGGTGAGTCAGCGACGAAGTCCGGTGGGTAGTGCCGCGTCAAGTGTCAGACTTAGGGTTGGTTCATATCGTGGCTGTGGCTTACAGCCGCAGTGGACGGGGGCAAGCTGCCCCAGCCACGGTGAGCGAATCCCAGCATTGAAACTTGACGACGCAGTAGCTTCTTTACGACGGAATCGTGGGGCGATTCAATTCGCCAGGTTTTTGATTGGCTGCCGTCCGGCAGTGGCGACATGGATTCACTTCGCGGCCAACTCTTGATTGCGTCCCCGCACCTGATGGACCCGAACTTCCGCCAGACGGTCGTGTTCCTGATTGAACATCATCAGGAAGGAGCGCTGGGGGTCGTCTTGAATCGTCCGTCAACGATGCCGCTCGACGAGATGTGGCAGCAGCTTGGCAACGCGTCGCTCTCGCTCGGAAACCAGGAACGGGTGGTCTATTTCGGTGGTCCGGTCGAAGGCCACGTACTCTGTTTGCACACCCATCAAGAAGCGTCCGAGACGGAATTTGTACCTGGTGTCCACCTGGCCACCGATCCTGAACGGATTCGCCTTGCCCTGAGCGCCATGTCTCAGCATTGTCGTGTCTTTTGGGGCTACGCAGGTTGGGGCGAAGGGCAATTGGAAGCGGAACTACGGTTCGGCGGATGGCTGCTACTGCCCGCGTCGGCCGATCTGGTCTTTCACAACGACCTGGAATCGTTTTGGAAAGAGGCCGTTTCATTGGCCGGCGAAGCGCTGTTGCGATCGTCCTTGCATCTCCGCAAATTCCCCGACGATCCCGAAATCAACTAGACAGGATCGTGACAAAGATGACACCTGGACGCACGATCGCCATTGGGGACATTCACGGTTGCCTTGCGGCCCTGCAAGCGTTGATCGATGTGATCGCGCCCTCGGCAGAGGACACGTTGATTACACTTGGTGACTATATCGACCGGGGGCCCGATTCGTCCGGCGTTCTCGAATTGCTCTGTGAATTGAGTTCCGTGTGCCGAGTCAGAACACTTCTTGGCAATCATGAGGCGATGATGCTCATGGCGATCGCCGACCCGCGCGAGCTGGACTTCTGGCTAAGTTGCGGCGGTGAGGAGACCCTCGCGTCGTACGGTGGCAGTCTGCAAGACGTACCTGCCAGGCATATCGAGCTAATCCGCTCCTGCGAACGCTATGTCGAAACAGAACGTCATTTCTTCGTGCATGCGAATTACACGCCCACGCTGCCCTTGGATCAGCAACCGGAGTACGCCTTATTGTGGGAACATTTGACGACATATCTGCCAACTATGCATCTGTCGGGCAAACGGGCCATCCTGGGACATACTCCCCAACGAGATGGCGAAGTCCTGGTGATGGATCAACTCATCTGCATCGATACCTATTGCTATGGCACCGGCTGGCTCACCGCGCTCGATGTCAACAGCGAGCACATCTGGCAGGCCGATCGGTCGGGCGAGCTGCGGGCATGATCTCGGTTGCTGAGCACCGCCGCCGCCTGCGGTGGCGGCTCAGCGGATGCTCTCCGCGTCGTAGGAAGCATTTTCCACTTGCATTGACGCCGAGTGCGGCGGCCCCCTACTCTTTCCCCCACGCTTAAATTCTCCAGATTCCCCTCCGCCGTCCGACGCGATGGCTGCGGGAATGGTATCTCCATCGGTGGCCGGTCCCAACCTGCTCGCAATTCGATCCCGCTTCATGTCCAACCATGCGAATGACTCGCGACGCCTTGCGATGGCAATCATCGGCCCGGTCATCGTGCTGCTGGGGTTATCGGGCTGTAGCAGCAGCCAATGGGCCCGCGTGCGGCGTTCGCCCTTAAATCCGCTGGCTCAGCAATTGGAATTGAATTCACGGCAAGGCCCGCAGCCGACGAGCCGCACGTTGCAAATGCTCCGTCGAAATGATCTCGAAAAAGATCTGGAGAAGTCGCCTCTCGACTTGATCGCGAATGTGCAACAAGTCGCCTACAGCGAGCCGACAGCTGAAAATGTCTACGCGATCGCGGAAGTGGCGTATGTCGGTGCCAAGCGATTGGAAGAATCGGGCGAGCATCAGTCGGCATTGAATCTGCATGCCACGGCAGCCGCCAATGCCTACTTCTATTTGTTTGACGAGGCCTTGGCGAAGGGACGCAATCCGTACGATCCTCGCTTCCGTCGCGCCTGCGATCTGTATAACAATTCATTGGAATCGGCACTGCGGTACATCAACTCGCTCGACCTGCTGAAACCCGGTGGCGTACATACAATCGCATCCGGCGATCAAGTGTTTGACTTTCAAATCGCGACCCGCGGCACCTGGCAAGAAGCGAATTTCTGCCAACTGAAGTTCGTCTCCGATTTCCACGTCGAAAATCTGAAGAACGTCTACCGCACCTACGGGCTCGGCGTTCCCCTGATCGCCGTCTATCGTTCCGCTGCCGAGCAACCGGGCGACCAGTTCTATCCACCCGGCATGAGTTTCCCGGTGACGGCGTTTATGCGGATTGTGGAATCGACGGCTGAGGAGGGATGCGTCCGGCATCAGTGTCTGATCGAACTCCACGATCCGATGGTCGATTCGGAAATGATGGTTGAGGGTAAACGGATTCCGCTGGAAACCGACCTGACAACTCCCCTGGCCTATTCGCTTGATAATCCCGTATTCAAGCGAGCCAACGTGCAGATGCAGAATCTCGTCAAGGAACAGTCGTTGGCCGTGAGTGGCCTGTACCTGCTCGAGCCATACGATGCCCGCAAGGTCCCGGTGGTCATGGTTCACGGGTTCTGGTCGAGCCTGGTGACCTGGATGGAGATGTTCAACGATCTCCGCGGTTCCCCGGAAATTCGCGAAAATTACCAATTCTGGTTCTATCTGTACCCGACCGGCGTACCCCCGTTGTTCACGGCGGCTCATCTGCGAGAGCAACTTGCGTCGGCGCGGCAGTCACTCGACCCGTATCGCGAACGCGCTTCTTTGGACCAGATGGTGCTGGTCGGGCACAGTATGGGCGGCCTCGTATCCAAGCTGCAAACCGTCGATAGTGGCGATCGCTTTTGGCGGCTGGTCAGTGAACGCGGCTTCTCACAATTGGTGGCGTCCGAGGATGACAAGTCCAATCTCCGTAATGCCTTTTTCTTCGCCCCGAATACGTCCGTCCGACGCGTGGTCACCATCGCCACCCCCTTTCAAGGCAGCAACTTTTCCAATATGGCCACGCAATGGCTAGGGGGAAAGCTGATCAATTTGCCTGACGATCTGGTCCAGACACGCGCACGACTGGTGCAAGCCAATCCGCACCTGTTCGATGAAAGCAGCCTGCGCGATCAGACGACCAGTGTGGCGTCGCTGGCGTCCGATTCACCCCTGTTGCGACTGCTCGAGAATTCACCGACGCCCCCCTGGGTAAAATTTCATAACATTATCGGAGTCATTGATCGTGAATCGATGATCTCGGCGGTCGCGCAAGACTCGGACGGTGTGGTCAAAATCGCCAGTGCGCGAGCCCCCGGAGCCGTATCGGAAATTGTCGTGCCCTCCGATCATGTCAATGTGCATCGTCACCCGCTGGCCATTAAAGAGGTGCGGCGGATTCTGCTGGAGCATCTCTACGAGTCGCGGGGTAACCAGGAACAACCCTACCGGGATATTGCGGGTCTGACCGCGGTCGGCTCTTGAAGGACCTCCCGTTCATCCCCTGGGCGGTCCTCCGCTACTGCCCGGCAAACGACTTTACTTGTTCAATCGATTGCGTGAGATGTGCTTCTCGGCGGCGAGCCGCCAGCATCCGCAACGAGGTATGCCGCGCTCGGCGAGACCGCCCACTCGGCAGACCCGGGGTTGGCCAGCAGCCACGCCCCTGGGAGCCGACCACGAGCGGCCGCGTACGGTCGTTGGCGTCGTACGCCAGGGATGCGACTCGTTCGGCCGGCCCTGCCACCGGCGGCGCTTCGTCCTGCCCGGCCGTTTCCAATTCCGCGCGAACGATCCGCACGTCGTCAGGAGCCTTGATGCCCACCCGCACGCATTGGCCCCGCACGCGGAGAATCGTAATCGTCACGCCGTCACCAATATGGATTTCTTCGCTTGGTTTTCGAGTCAGTACTAACATGGCTCACACTCCTTTGTTCCGGATAAGACGAGAGGCGACAGTCGAGTCGCCGACAAGTGCTGGAAACAATATGCAGCAGGCGTGCCAAACGTCAAAAGAATGAGCCGGATGCGTCCGCATGTCGATAAACACGCGGAAAAATCCTTGCTGCAGCACGATTCCGTGATAGCGTCAGGACAGTCGGAAATTACACACGACTTGCAAGATCTGGCGAAGGCGACCGATCAGCGCCGCTAATGACGATTTTTTCGCTTCTGGATTTTATCGCGAATGCGGGCTGCCAGCTCGTACTGCTCCGCCGCGACCGCATCGGCCAGCTGTTCCGGCAAGGTGCGACCCACCTCGTAGCGGTCACGCAACGATTCCCGCAACTCGACCAGCCGCGTCACCAGCTCGTCGTCCTCGAAATCCTCGCCGACCTCGTGCTCGACAAAAAGCGACCGCAGCTGTTCCAGCCCTCGATTAATCGCCTGCACCGCTTGCTCGGGCTGCTCTTCCAGCAAGTGCCGCATGGCGTCTGCCTGGATGCGGTGGTAGAGCACAAAAGGGCGGTATTGCTCGTGCGTGAGCGTCCACTGTTCATCGGGGGAATGCCGACGGCAGAAGTCCATCAGCCCCAGCGTGTGGTCCGCATCCGCGACCGCTTTCTCATATTCCTGCATGGCCAACCAGCAAATCCGCCGGTGATAGTATTGCACAAACTCACGATCACACTCGAAACACTGCTCCTCCGTCATTTCCAGATCGCCGTTGGCAATTTCCAGCTGCAACAAGTGATCGAAGTAGCTGTCCGCACCCTCGGGTTTCCAGCCATCCGGGCGGCCCGTGGTTTCCAGCTGCAGAATGCCGAGTTCGATCCGCATTTGAATGACCTGTCGATCCTTGGTCATCTCGACCAGACGCACGCTGACCGCTCCCGGCTCGAACGGCCAACTCGAGAGAACCTCGTCGAGGCTTCTTCCATCACTCATACTGGTGCACCCTCCCCTCCACGAGTTCTGTCCGCACCAATTATAGCACGCAGGTCGAATTGTTCTAAACAGTGTCAGCGATTTCCACTTCCACGACGCAACGATCGGCGAAAATGATGTCGTGCCGTCCCGTACGTAACCTAATCATCCAGCCGCGGCGATTTTCGCTGTTGTTTCTTTTCAGAGCGAGCTTGTTTGGCCGCCAAGCGGCGACGTTGCGAGCCAAGCGTGGGCCGGGTCTTTTTTCGGGCGACGGGTGCCGTGGCCACCGCCAAGACAAGCTCGCGCAACTTGGCGAGACAATCCGCCACGTTGCGACCCCGATCGCGAAACCGCTGGCTCGTCAGCAACAAGTCACCTTCGCTCGTGATGCGACGGCGATACTTGATCAGAAATCTTTCTTTCACGGCGGGCGGCAGGGCGTCGGTGTCCGTGACCCGCCAGCGCAGTTGGGACTTGGTATTCACCTTGTTCACGTTCTGACCGCCCGGCCCGGAACTGCGGGAAAAGGTAAATTCCAATTCACGCAACGGGATCTGAATCTTAGGGGTAACAGAAAGCATGCCAGGTGTTTTCGCGAGGGTCTGGGGACGACCAGTGAACAGGTAACAAATAACCAGGCGATGGCACGCACAAACTCAAGAGAGCCGCAATCATGGCAGTGCGCATGCCGGTCCGCGCGACGGTCGCCCCATCCATCTACTCACTGTAATGGCCGCATCGGACTTCTTCAAGCACGCCCGGCCGGCGTTTCCCTGTGCGGGCACTTCCCGGCGAACCGGCCGGCGTCAGCCGTCGGGATTGCGGCGGCGCGTCCCGACACTGCGAGACCCTGCCTGACGCCGGGCCGCACATCTTCTTTCCCACCGAGTCACGGAGGGTCCGTCTGGCTGGCAGTTCCGCAGGTAGTCACGAAGAGCACGAAGACCGACCTCGGCGGGGTGCGGCGGCCGCGGCGGCAAAGACTATAATCCGCCATGAGGGCGGCGGAAGCGGAAATATCTCACCGGTGCGAAGTGCCCAGCGGTCATGCGTCGGGCGGTTGTTCGTGATCACACTCCCAGAGGAAGGCCGCATGTCATTCACTACCTGGTTGCGGATCAATACATCTTGGGGGCTGCGTCTCGCGAGAGCACTCGCTCTGGCCGGCGGGCTCGTAGCGATGGGATCCTCGATTGTTCGCGGCGAGAACTGGTGCGCATTCTTGGGTCCGACGGGAAACAATCGCTCGGGCGAAACGGGATTGAATCTATCATGGACTACTGCGCCGCCACCGGTGCGTTGGCAGGTCGCCCTGGGATCAGGGTATGCAACCTGCGCGGTCCACGAGGATCGTGTCTTTCTGTTCGATCGCATGAAGGACCTGGCGCGATTACGGTGCGTGCGGCGGGACACGGGCGAGGAAATCTGGCAGTACAACTATCCGACCCGCTACGAAGACGCATTCGGGTACGACAACGGTCCGCGATGTTCCCCGATAACGGACGGCGAACACGTCTTTATCTTCGGTGCCGAGGGGGAATTGCACTGTGTCACGGTGGTCGACGGGCGGCGGGTATGGAGGGTTGAGACCAACACCGAGTTTGGCGTCGTGCCAAACTTTTTCGGTGTCGGCAGCACGCCCGTTCTGTACGACGATTGTGTGCTGGTCATGGTGGGCGGCAGTCCACCCGCGCAACAATCGCTCGCTCCTGGCCAGCTCGATCGGGTCAGCGGGAATGGATCGGGTATCGTGGCCTTTGAGAAAATGACCGGGCGCGTTCGGTACCAGATAACGAATGAGCTGGCCAGCTACGCCAGTCTCCGGCTGGCTCGCATCGGCGGGCGGGACTGGGGATTCGCTTTTGCCCGGGGGGGGCTGGTGGGCTTTGACCCACGGGCCGGCGGCGTCGATTTTGAAATGCCTTGGCGGGCCCGTAGCCTGGAAAGTGTCAACGCCAGTACGCCCGTGGTCGTGGGCAACGAGGTGTTTGTGACCGAGTGTTACGGACCGGGCGGCTGCAAGGTGGCTTGCCGACCTGGTGGCTATGATGTCGTGTGGCGCGATCCGCCCGAACGACGCGAACGCGCGCTGGCGGCTCATTGGAATACGCCGGTCTGGCACGACGGGTATCTCTACGGTAGCAGTGGTCGGCACGCCGCGACCGCCGAATTACGGTGCGTGGATTGGAAGACCGGCGAAGTGCAATGGAACCAGCCCGGACTCGGCAGGGCTTCGCTGCTTTACGTCGAAAACCACCTCATCTGTTTGAGCGAGGATGGCACCCTGCGTCTGCTGGAGGCCAATCCCAGGTCGTACCAACGGGTCAGTCAACTGGATCTGGGCAACCGCGGGCAGGGCCTTCTCGGCTCTCCGGCCTGGGCCGCGCCGGTACTCTCGCACGGCGGTCTTTTTTTGCGGGGAGCCAACCAATTGGTGTGTCTTGACCTGCGGCCCGTGCCGTGAGGGCCGGCGGCGGAGGTGGTTTGTGCCGCCGGAACGGGGGCGTCTGTGCGAGGGATTTCCTGAGCGTGGCACGCGCTGCAGCCACGTCCTCCGACCCGCTCCGAGAGGATGATTAACTGGCAACGCTCGCGATGTCGTGCATCGCTGTGAACGCGTCGCGAATCAGGTCGGCATACTCGAACTGCTCGACCTGTTGCCCCAGAAGCTCGACTTCATAGAACCCGTCGTATCCATGGGCCTGGAGGCAGGCGACGATTTCGCGCAAGGGTACGATTCCTTGGCCAAGTCGGCAGCGGTCCTGTTCGTAACCCGGCGTGCGGCAGGCGTCGCCCAAATGCACGAGCGCCACTTGAGGCGTGATGGCGGCGAGCTTCCCCAACAGGTCCTCTTCCTGCCCAAGATGATACGTATCCAGGACCACGCGCAGCGATGGACGCTCGATTGTGTCCAGCAACCGTTGCGTGTCGTCGATCGTGTGGAAAAACCCCCAATCGGTCCCGCAGATAGGGTGCGTCGGCTCGAACGCCATGGTCACACCCAATTCGTCCGCAAAGTCGACGAGTTCGCGGATGGCGGAAATCACCAGCCGCCGCGCATGCTTCCAAGTGTGTCCGCCGCGGCCACCGGAATACACAACGAGACAGCCGGCTTGCAAATCGGCCGCCAGGCGGACCGCATCCAGCCCGTCGTCGATGCTCTCTGAGTGCGAGCGGCCTTCGCTGCCAGTGAAACCTCCTGCCCATAGCAAACTGGAAACTGCCAGCCGGCTCTGCTGGACAAGGTCGATGCCCTGATGGCGACCGAGATCCGTCAGCTTCGGTCTCCAGATTCCAATGCCCTCCGCTCCCAACATCTCAAAATGATGTAAATCCTCTTCGAGGCTCCACCTCAGGGTGGTGAGCTGATTGACGGCCAGTCGCATCCTCGGGCAACCCCCATTCTCATCGACGTCTTGTCTTGTTCCGCTGTCGGCCCGGTCTCGCCTGCCGACGTTCGCCAACGGAAGTATGGGACATTCATTGATTTGTGTAAAGAAAAGAATCAACGACGGTCGTGGGACCAGACTGCTGCCCCGAAGTGGGGGGCTATCGATCCCGGGCAGGCATCGAGGATAGGTCCCAGGCGTCGAGCCACTGCGTGCTCGTATGCATCCAGCCGGACTCGCCAGCCAACCGCGCGGCCAGATCCTGCATATGGCCGGCGCCGAAGAAAATCGCAAGCCGCTTTTTTCCACGCAGGAGCTGCTTGTCGAGCACGCGGAGGGCCTTTTTGTTTCGTTCCGTGATCAACGTCGATCCGTCAGGACCGGTAAAGACCAGCGTAGCCCCGTCCAGATCCGCAAATTGCTTGGCCAACGCCCGCCGTAGTCGCAGCGTCCGATTTTCCGCCAGCAGAGCGGCAAGCAACTCGCCATTGCTCGCCTGCTGGGAAGAATTGGCTTGCTGAGCGAGTGATTGACCCATCGAGCGAAAAATCATTTTGCCCCAAGACTCGTCGCGTGACCTCATACTCGCCGCGAATTCTGTGGGGGTCATGTCCGCATGCACGAAGTTTTTCGCCATATAGTCGATGCATTCAAGCTGAAACGCCAGGTCAAGTGCTTGCGTCATTCCGTCCTGTAAACTCGATAAGATCGAGGCCGACTTGCCGCCGCCAGCCGGCACCCGCGTACCCTCGGGCGCGACCAACTCGTACAGCACCGCGTCGTATTCACGGAACCGCTTGTTAAGTTCGGCATAATAGGCGGTCTCGCCAACGTGAATCGCTCCGACCAGGTCCACCGACACGTCCTCACGATCGGCAAGTCGGTAGGAGTGGATCGATGTCTGCAAGGCGGTGGGCTGACCGTCGTCGTTTTTCACCACACGGACGTACTGCGAGACAGGTTTGTCGGGAGCAACGGATTCCACCAGGACGGGCGTCGCCTGTCCCCAGGCAACGCAAATCATGCCGATCACCAGAACAAGGCACCGACAGTAGCTTGGGCTCAACGGCACTGCCACGTTACAGGTACGACAACGGTCACGTAAGTTGCGCATACTTCCTCGCCTTCCGCGATTTCCAATGGGGTTTGGTCAATCAATGATCTTCCGACAAGTGGCGATACGCAATGGGTACGCCGATGGGGAGATCGGTGTTGGATGGGGGCCGGTTGTGGGACGTCAGGAAAGTGCTCATTTCTCGAAAATGCTGCATCCAGGGCGGCGCGGGCCTTGACATATGGGTCTTCCACGACGAACGTTAAAGCAAGGGGGGAAGTCGCCTGGACGCTCTCCGTGCTGACGTTGTTCCATTTTACTGGCGCGGACCACGAGGCCGTGGACCGTCTGCCGCTCGGTTCGTGTGACGGAAAGGTGATGTTATGAAGAGTTTGGTTCGTTTATCGATGGTGCTACTGCTATCGCTGTGTTTTGCGGGCTGCCAGGGCGCCAAGGACGCTGGTGACGCCGCCAAGGAAGCCGCCGACAAGGCCGCTGCCACCGCCAAGGAAGCCGCCGACAAGACCGCGGGCGCTGTCGAGGACGCCGCCAAGGCCACCTCGGAGGCAGCGAAGGACGCCGCCAAGGCGACGGAAAAGGCCGCTGCAGCGATGTCATGGAGTCCACCGGCGAGGCCGTGAAGGAAGCGGGCGAAGCCATCAAGGACGCGGGCAAATAGTCGCGATTGCCAGGACGCGTTGACCATCTCGTCAACGTATCGGCGGAAGCGGTAATACGCGTGCATCGTTGGTCGTTGCGGGCAGCGTGGATACTCAAGGAGTCGTCCGGTTCGGGCGGCTCTTTTTTTGTGGATCGCTGTCCCTCTGCTTGCTCGCGTTTCAGAGAGCTGCAGCAGCCAGCGTGGGATAGGCTTCCAGCCTGTCAAAACTGCCAATTGTCAGTTCCTGAACCTATCTCTCTTGTCCAAACAACTGGCTGAGCTACCTGCCCGAGAAATCAATCAACCAACCCTGGCGGGAGTGGAAATGACCGGTTACCTCGCTAGGACCGGCAATTTCCTCAACCTCCGCCGTTCTTACTCAACTTACGCGAGTGGCGCGACCGATACTACCGGCACAAGGTGAGTCCGCCCACCGTTGGTGGTGAACCGGATGCTAAACCAGCCACGCCTTTCGCCAACGAAATTGCCATGAAACTTCACCGTCTACGCTTCTGTTTCGCGGTCACGATGCTGCTCATTCTGACCGGCGTGGCAGCCCAGGCCCAACATTGGTACTCGTACGCACCACCGCCGACCGAGTTCGATTGGCAGTTGTTCGCGCCTTTCAACGAGGGCACGTTTGATTGCGATGAGCAGAGCCCCGTATCGGAGGGCTACTTCTTCAACATCGACCGACTGCACCTGTGGATGTCGCGGCCGAATACGGTGCCGGTGGGCAACGACCCGGGAAACAATCCGGTTTCGGTCTTTATCCCGAACGAAGTCGATTATGCGTACTACGATATTGCGGGAAACCTTCCCATCACGCCGGCCAACGATACGCCGCTCGTGCTGCTGCCTTATTCAGACGGCGGCAGTTTTGGCTTTCAATTCAACAGCGTCGCTGACGCGACTCCTTACACGCTTCGTGGCTGGGGGAATCGATTTGAATTTGGCTGGGTGGGCGGCGAACCGCATCATCATTCGGGATCGACCGGGTGGATGATCTCCGTCATCAGTGGTTTGGACATGGGGTACCAATTGCTGCTGGGATTTGACGACAAGCGGTTGAACCAGTTGGGTGCGGCCCAGGGACTGGATGGCGTCGATGGCAACCAAGATGATCCGAACAATCCAGTCAACCCGGTCGGGCCCGTGGCAGGTATTTATGGGATACCGTATGACGAAGGGCTGACCACCGTCCAGGTCTTTTACGACGACCCGTTCAATCTGTTGTTGGGCTTTGCCGACGTTAACGGCGACCAGGTTGCCGAAGACTTGAACAATAACGGTATCCTCAACGAAATCGGTCCGGTTCCTATCGGCGATCAAATTCGAATGGGTGTCGTCTATGATGATGCGACCATCACCAACTCGACCCGTGTTTCCGGAGTGCAGTTGTCCGCGATTCGTCGCAAGGCACCGTTGCACGGTGGAGCGGTCGCCGAGATGACGCTGGGAGCCCGCTTTCTCAACCTTGACGACCGATTCAGCTTTCAGGGGCGTGGCAGCGTGCTGGCCGACACCCTCGTAAACAATATGGCGCTCAACCGGGTCATTGGTCCGGAATTCGGCATCCGGATTGCCAAGCAGAGCCGTCGTTGGTCGACCGTGATTTCGGGTCGCTTTATGGCGGGAGCGAACTTCATGTCTTCCCGTCAAACCGGCTACATCGGCGATCACTTGACGACGTCGGCGATCCCGAACGCTGGAAACACGCCTGGAATACCTTTGGGATTTGGCGGCAACGAGTTCGTGAATACGTTGCGGACGGAACGTTTCAGTCCCACGGGCGAGCTGCGTGTGCAGGGGAGCTTCAACCTCACACGGGCCATCCGGCTGCAAGCCGCCTGGGAGGGCACGGTGGTGGGCGGGATCACCCGCAGTGCCAATACGAACGTCTGGTCACTCCCGTCAATGGGACTGCTCAACCGGTCGGAAGACATCTTTATGCACGGTGTGACCTTTGGCCTGATGGTCAATCGCTAACATGGCCGAATCGTGGCCGTCGCCGGTTCCAAGCGTTACACGATTCGGCGACGGCGGGTAAGGGACCTTACAGCGTGTCCTTACCCGGTTGCGTGAGGCACGGTTTGGTGACCGCGTAGCGTCGATGCGCCCCACGACCTGTGCGGGCATGTCGGGTATTCCCGCAGACCAACGAGCGGCTCGTGATGCGCACGCTCCGGGCGGGGTCGCGACAACAACCCACACGGTATGGCGAAGAAGCCGCCACCGCAACCACGAACCCATCAACCCCTGGGTTTTCTGCCTGTTAGCCTCGGGGCGAGGCAAGACCCCGCAGTTCTTCCAATTCCAGCGAGAGCCGATGGCGCAACGGACTCTCCATCCGCAGCTCATCAAGCAACTCCTCGGCTTTCTCCAGGGCGGCCTCCGTGATTTCCGGACTCGAGAACAAGCTGCGAAAACTGCGATGCACCTGGTCTTCTGTAATCAAGGCGATCTACCTCCGAACGGTAATGGCGAGAAACGCACAACCTTCCTTATTCTAGCGCTCGTGGGCATTCACGCAATACGAGCACCCCGCCGTCCATGCCGGCGACTTTACCGCCGTCGTTAGCGGTGACGGTCCACCGGCGGGGTATGGCTGCCGACGGCCGATTCCAACCCGATGATTTTTCGGTTTTGCCTGCGAATAGGCGGGTCGACGCGGAGCGCGTTGCGGGCGGACAGTTCCCGCAGACTTTCGCGAAGTGCACAGGCCGTGGCCTCGATTTGCTGCGGTTGGTGCTCGGACGTCACGAAAAACCGTAAGCGCGCGGCTCGTTCCTCGACCGCGGGGTGCAAAATGGGCTGAACGTTGATCCCCCGGGCCGCGAGGGCCTGCGAGAGCTGGAGGGCGAGCTTCGAATCACCGAGGATAACCGGGACGACGGGCGTGCCGCCGCTCAGGCCCGTATTCAGGCCGGCTTCTCGTGCCAGCTCGAGAAGGTGGGCCGCGTTTTGACGGCAACGGCCACTCCGGTGGGGTTGTTGCTGGAGGATGCGGAGCGATGCCAACGCCGCCGCCGCGTTGGCCGGAGGCAGGCCAACGCTGTACACAAAACCGTCCGCGGTATAGCGGAGGAGTTCGGTCAGTTCTTCCGACCCGGCAATGTATCCCCCGCAGCTTCCCAAGGCCTTACTCAGCGTGCCCATCCAGATATCGACATCCCGTGGATTGACCCCAAAGTGCTCGCCGATCCCTCGGCCGGTCAAACCCATGGTGCCCAACGAGTGGGCCTCGTCCACCATCAGCATTGCCCGGTGCCGCCGTTTGATCTCAATGAACCGCGGCAGGCACGGAAAATCGCCATCCATGCTATAGACGCCCTCGACGATCACGAGGACGCGTCGATAGGCGTGGCGGATGGACTTGAGGATGTTGTCGAGTGCCTCCCAGTCATTATGGGGGAATTGTCGCCGGCGAGCGCCAGACAGGGTGGCCCCCTGCATGATGCTGTTGTGCGCCAATCCGTCGTGGAGGATCAGATCTCCCGGCCCCATCAGCCGCCCGATGGTGGTTTCATTGGTGGCGTGCCCTCCGACAAACGTCAACGCCGAGTCGACACCCAGAAACTGCGCCAATTCGTGCTCCAGCTCCTGGTGGATCGGTTTCTCGCCCGAGACCAGGCGGCTGGCGGAACAACTGGTTCCGTAGCGCTGCATGGCTTCGTAGGCGGCCTGCACGACCTCGTTCTCGCCGGACATGCCGAGATAGTTGTAGCTGGAAAAATTCACATAGGTCCGGCCGTCGATCCTGGTGGTGGCGCCGTTGATGCCATCATGCACACGGAAGTAGGGATTTTGCAGGCCGGAATCTTCAATGGCCTGTCGGGACTGCCGGAGCCGTACGACCTCGGGAAAAAGTCGTATCTGGTAATCCTCGGGCTGGACCGGGCGCGTTTGTTCTGGCTCGGCCTCCTCCGCAAGAACCACTGCCCAGGCATGTGACGACGCCCTGGGCGACATGTTGGCAAGTCTCCATTTCCAGCAAGCGACTCTCGGGGAACGTGCCTCCGAAGCGATCTTCGAGTCGATTGATGATCTCCAACCGCTCGAGCGAATCGAGTCCCAGTTCAACGATATTGGTGTCGCTGTCAAGTGACGAGGCGCGATTGCCGGCGACATCTCGGACCGCCTGGTACACGGCCTCCAGGGCAGTCGGCAAGGTGATGGCGTCGGAACCAGACCTGCCAGGTTCGGACGGGCAGCCGTGCCCGTTATTTCCGTGACCGTTGGTGGACGCGGCGAATGCGGGGGACGCCATCGCGTCTTGTTCCCAGGCCAGCCATTTGGCGATCACCATCAGACTGCCGTCCAGAAAACCGGCTCGGCAGACATGGCGTTGAATCTTTCCGCTGGAGGTCTTTGGGATCGATCCAGCGCGAATCAAAATGACCCCATCGGGCGGCAACTGGTGTGTCGCCGTGACGGTTCGTCGAACGGCGCCAATGACTTCATCCCAGTTGTTCTCGGCGACGCGTTCCACCTCGCACACGACAACCAGTTGTTCGCGACCGTGCATATCAATTGCGAATGCGGCCGCGGCACCGGTCCGCAATCGCGTATCGGAATGCTCTACCGTCTGCTCGATGTCCTGGGGGTAGCGATTAACTCCGCGCACGATGATCAGGTCTTTCAGTCGGCCGGTGATAAACAACTGACCCTGATGGAAAAAGCCGAGGTCGCCGGTACGCATGAATCGCCGCGGCGATAGGCCGGTGGAAGTTCGCAGTCGAGCCCCAAAGGTCTGTTCCGTCTCGTCCGGCTTGCCATAGTAACCCTCTCCGATGCTACCGGAAGAGACCCAGATTTCACCAATCACGTCGGGAGGACAGGCGGAGTTTGTTTTCGGATCGACAATCGCCAGTTGGCCATCCGCGGGGGGCACGCCACAGGCGACCAGGTGTCGGGCATGCGGATCGATGGTATCCACCGGTTGTACCAGCCCGTCATCCAGTTGCGGGCCCTGAAAAGAACAGGTCAGGGGCCGCTGTTCCCGGGTGCCGCCGGTGATCATCAGGGTAGATTCGGCCATGCCGTAGCAAGGATAGAACGCTTCGGACTTGAAGCCGACGGCCGCGAACTTGCGTGCGAAATTCTGGATCGTGGTCGGGCGGACCGGTTCGGCGCCGTTGAACGCCAACGTCCAACTGCTTAAGTCGAGCGATTCCATCTCGTCGGACGTGATTTTCTTGGTACAGACATCGTAGGCAAAATTCGGTCCGCCGCTGATCGAAACCCGGTATTTGGTGATGCCCCTCAGCCAGCGAACCGGTTTCTGCAAAAAGGCAGTCGGGGACATCAAGATCGAGGTGCAACCAATGAACATCGGGTTCAATACGCCCCCTACCAGTCCCATATCATGGTAGGTCGGCAGCCAGGACATGCCGATATCTTGCTCGCTCGCGCTGAAGGCCGAGTTGATGAATGAGCAATTGTTCACAATCGTTCCGTGGCTGAGCATTACACCCTTCGGGGCACCCGTGGATCCCGACGTATACTGCAAGACAGCCAGCGTGCCCGCATTGATTTCCGGCTTCCGCCACTGGTTAGCCAATTCCGAGGGGATCTCGTTCGTGGCGATCCAATCCATCCGCTCCAGTTCCGGCATTCCCGAAGTCAGGCGTTCGGCACGTTGGACGTAGTCGCTCACGGATAGCGCCAGACGGGCGTCGGCGTCGCCCGCAATGGCCTGAATGCGATCCATATTGCGATTGCGACGAGGCGGGAAAGCGGGTACCGCGACGACACCCGCATAAAAGCAACCGAACAGGCTGGACACGAAATCGAGTCCAGGGGGAAACAGCAACAACGCCCGTTCGCCAGCCATGCCACGATCGAGTAACTCCTCGGCAATGGCGCGGGCACGCAGGTCGAGTTCCACGTAGGTCAGCGATTCTTCCTCGTTTTCGCCGTCGACGAGATAAGTAAACGCGATCTGATCGCCTTGGTGGTCCACCTGCCAACGCAGGCGATCGACAAAGTCCTGGCCTTTCGGCCAGTCACTTTGTTTCGGCGTAAATCCCTTATGTATCACCGCCCGTCGTCTCCCTGTTTGATTCTCAGATGGTACACCCCGTTCGAAACCTCTCTAAACTCGGCCAGGAACCTCACAGGGCGCCTGTCGAAGATCCGCTTTGGGGATTTTTCCGGGCAATGATCCCGGCAGCTTGGCGGAACCCACCCGAAGAATCTGCCTAACCCCTTTACACTAACAAGGGAACGACGCGGAAGCCAACCGTTCAGATCGATAAAAACCGGGTTTTTTTGCCCAGTTTCAACCAGATGAGGACGGGTGGGGTTTTCCGACGGCCGGAAGTCAATCGGCACGGGGCCCGGGGCAAGACAAAAAAGGAGCGGAAGTGCATGGGAATCGAACCCACCGGACCGACGGTTGACGAACGGTCCCAACGGTTTTGAAGACCGCGGCCGCCACCAGGCAGGCACGCACTTCCAGTACCGACGATCCGAGCCGCTGGGCCTATGCCCAGTCATAGCCGGTGGAGGAGCGGATGCGGTCGGCGA
This sequence comes from uncultured Planctomycetaceae bacterium, assembly GCA_963700865.1. Lineage (GTDB taxonomy): Bacteria > Planctomycetota > Planctomycetia > Pirellulales > Pirellulaceae > CAVOGJ01. The sequence continues at coordinate 42,756 of CAVOZC010000016.1, forward strand.
AATCGCCCAATAATCCCCCCACGACATCCCAGCCCTCGGGGCGACGGATTTCAATGTCACCCTGTTCGTTCACGCGCACGACGCAATCGTCTTCGACCCCAGCGCGGGCTAGTTCCGCCGGCTCAAGTTCATCCGGTCCCAACAACGATTTGAGTCGAGCCCCTGTCATCTCTATGAACTTCATCAGTTATCCTCGCACGCGACACGACCTGCACCGCCGCGGGTGGCCGGCTGAGCGGCGGCAGCGGTCACTCCCTTTTCCCAACGATTCGTAGCATACCCGGTTCGGACTCATTCCGCACCTGCCGGAGAGCACATCGCGCGGGTCAGCTCCGCGAGTTGCACCACTTCCTCGACAGGCAACTCCTCGGCGCGCGTTTCCGGGCCCAATTGGGCAGTCCGCATGATTTCATCGACTTGCGCCTTGTCGAGTTCACCCTTCATGGCGCTGATCATGACGCTGCGGAGAAACTTGCGGCGGTGGAAGAACAGCGCGCGTACGAAGCGATTGAGGAAACCGAGATCGGAAATCGCGGCGCGTCGTACCGGGTCGGGAACGATGTGGATGATGGCCGAATCCACCTTCGGCCGGGGCCAGAAAACGGATGGCGGCAGCAGACGGAGGATTTCGGCCGTGCATTGGCTTTGCACCCAGATGCTCAGCGCGCTGTAATCCTTCGTCCGCGGCCTGGCCGTAATTCGCTCGGCCAGCTCTTTCTGGATCGTGACCGTCATCGACACAGGCACGAGGGGCGTAAGCAGCAAGTTGGATATGAGCGGCGTGGCGATGTTGTAGGGCAAATTGGCCGCGAATTTGAAGCGGGCCGCCGGGATGTCGTCCATCCTGGCTTGGATCGTCTCCAGCACATTCGGCTGCAGATGATTTTTGTTCCGCAGGACGTCCTGATGCAGCATCTCGACGTTGTCCATTCCAAACAGCTCCTCCGAGGCCAGCTGGAACAGCTGGGGATCGACCTCGACCGTGACGACGAAACCGGCCGTCGCGGCCAGCATGCTCGTCAGGGCTCCCGTCCCCGTGCCGACCTCGAGCACCACATCTTGCGGACCGATGTTCGCTTCGCGAATGAGGACATCGATCAAATTGAGATCGATGAGAAAATTCTGGCCGTGACGCGTCTGCGGTCGAATGCCGACATCGGCAAACCGTCGTTGCAGAAACGAAGCGGTCTGGCGTTGTGGAGGCATGGGATTTCTCGTGAGAAGGGACACGGGCGGCGCTCAGGGCGAACCCCGCAGCGACCGTTGCACATATTTCGCCAGGACATCGGTTTCCACGTTTACGCGTTGTCCCTGAATGCGCGTACCGAGGGTTGTTTCGGCCAGCGTATGCGGAATTGCCGCCACGCTCAGTCCGGTCTCGTCCACATCGACAATGGTCAGGCTGATGCCGTCGATTGCGATCGAACCTTTCGAGGCCAGATGGGATCGCCAGTCCGCCGGGATATCGAACCAGAACGTCGACCAATCGCCGTCGTCACGCCGCTGCCGCACGGTGCCGACACAGTCGATATGCCCCGTGACGAAGTGCCCGCCGAGACGCTCGCCCACTCTCAGCGAGCGCTCGAGGTTGACGATCGATCCGCCCCGCAACTCGCCGAGGTTGGTTCGGCTCAGCGTTTCTTCTCCTGCCTCGAAGGCCAGCCCGCAATTCGGTTCGCCGACCTGGCAATCGACCACGGTCAAGCAACAGCCGTTCACGGCGATGCTGTCTCCCACGATCGCGTCCGCGAAGGTCGGAGGAGCCGCCACGGTAAGTCGTTTTCCCGGGCCACATTCCCGTAATTCAGAGACCGGCGCGGTGGCTTCGACAAGTCCAGTGAACATGCGGTCGGCGGCTCTCACGAGGTCAAGGGATGGCTGCGGGAACAAGGAGGAAGGGTGGACGGTTCGACTAACGTGTCGCTCGAGCCCGGCTGGCTTGAGCGTCCAGCACCTGGTTCCAGGCGGCGATGTTTTTCGCCTCGGCCCGTAGCAGTGCCGAAGGATCATCCAGGATCCGTATGGAAACAATACGATCCCCCATCTGGATGGCATCGACGACATCTTGTCCTTTGGTGACCGCACCAAACACGGTGTGTTTGCCGTTCAGATGGGGCGTCGGCCCATGCGTGATGAAGAACTGGCTGCCGTTCGTCCCCGGGCCCGCATTCGCCATGGAAAAGATCCCGGCCCGATCGTGACGCAAGGCTGGGTGAATCTCGTCCTTAAACTCGTAACCGGGTCCCCCGGAACCCCAACGCGTCTGTTGGGACGGATCGTGCGTCAAAGGGTCGCCGACCTGAATCATGAAATCCTTGATCACCCGATGGAAGACGATGCCATCGTAATATTTTCGTTGCGCCAAATTCACAAAATTGGCGACGGTCATCGGTACCTTGCTGGCGAAAAGAACACCCTCAATATCGCCTTTTGTCGTACTGATCACGACGCGGAGATCGCTGATTTCGCCTCCATTCGACACCTGTCCCTGGCACGGGCGGATTGCGGGCCACGCGAAAGCCAACGTCAATGCGGCCAGACTTATCCCGCGGGCAAACGTCATCGTCATCGTCAAATCCTCCGTGCGTGTCAGCGATCATGGATATCGGGGGCCCAGGCATGCCGATTCCCCCGCGGCTCGATCAGAGATCGACGGCGCGGAACGCTCTTTCACCGGACATTCGGGCACCTACGCAATGTAGAAGCCGTGGCGGACAAACGCAACGTCCATCGCCGCCGCCGGCTCTATCCAATCCGCCGCAGATGGGGCAAAATATCGGCGGAGAGGCCAACTGAAAATGAACCGAGCCGGCCAGCTCGGGAGATCGCGCGGGACCTGAGAACAAAGAGACCCATGTCATGAGTACCATTACAAACATTCAAGGGCGTCAGATTCTGGATAGTCGTGGAAATCCCACGGTCGAGGTCGATGTAGCGCTGATCGACGGGTCCTTCGGCCGCGCCGCGGTGCCCAGCGGCGCCAGCACCGGGGCTCACGAAGCTTGGGAGCTGCGCGATGGGGACCAAGCTGTGTTCGCGGGCAAAGGCGTGCTCAAGGCGGTCGAGAATATCAACAGCATCCTGGCCGAGGAATTGATCGGTTGCGATGCCACCGATCAGCTGGCGATTGACGACGCGATGCTCCAACTCGATGGCACGCCAAATAAGAAGAAACTCGGAGCGAATGCCATCCTCGGCGTGTCGCTGGCCGTCGCCAAGGCGGCAGCCGACTTTACGCAGCAACCACTCTTCCGCTACCTGGGTGGTGTTGGTGCCAATCTGTTGCCCGCCCCGATGATGAATATCGTCAATGGCGGACAGCATGCGGACAATTCCGTGGACGTGCAAGAATTCATGGTGATGCCGCTGGGCTTTGACAGCTTCAGTGACGCCCTGCGTTGCGGAGTTGAGGTATTCCATTCACTGAAGAAGGTCTTGCAAAGCAAGCGCCTGAACACTGCTGTCGGTGATGAAGGAGGCTTCGCGCCCGACTTGGGAAGCAATGCCGAGGCCTTGGATTTTATTTTGATGGCGATCGAGAAAGCCGGCTACCAGCCGCGGGAACAAGTCTGGATTGCGCTGGATGCGGCGGCCACTGAGTTTTATGACGCCAAAAAGGGAGTTTACTCGATCGATGGGAAGGAAATCGATTCGGCCGGTATGGTCGATTTCCTGAGCGCATGGGTCGATAAGTATCCGATTTGCTCCATCGAGGACGGTTGCAGCGAAGACGATTGGGAAGGCTGGAAGATGCTCACGAATAAGCTGGGCGACAAGGTGCAACTGGTCGGGGACGACCTATTCGTCACGAATACCGAACGCCTGCAGCGCGGCATCGATGAAGGCATTGCCAATAGTGTGCTGATCAAGGTGAATCAGATCGGCACGCTGTCGGAGACCATTAACGCCATCCAACTGGCCAGCCGGCATGGATATAGCAGCGTGACGAGTCACCGTAGCGGTGAAACCGAGGACGCGACCATCGCCGATCTCGCCGTGGCCATGTCGACCGGGCAAATCAAGACCGGTTCGGCCTCACGCTCGGATCGCATGGCCAAGTACAATCAGCTGCTGCGGATTGAGGAATTGCTCGGCGAGACCGCGATCTATGCCGGTCGGCGGTTTCCGCAGAGCCAGGTGCGGGCGGCGCTTAAGTAGCCCGTGCGACCGACCCGTCGCTCCCGCCGCTGCCCAGAGGTTTCGCGGCCTGACTGGGCCCGGCGGCGCCGTCCTGGGAAGGGCGTCGCGGCTTAATCGGTGTCGGCGGGGCCAATGATGTGACGGGCGTCATGCACCAGGCTCGCCCCCGCGTCGGTGACGGAAATCTGAAAACCCGCATCGGTTCCCGCGGCGCCGAAGGTTCCATCGCGGCGGAGAGCCACAAAGTTGATATGCAGCTCGCTGAAATCGAGCGGGTCCTTCGCCGCGATCCGCCGGACGGCCGCCACACAGGCCTGCGTGCAATCCATGCCGGCCCGCATCGCCTCGACAATCATGAAGCAGCCACAGTACCGCATGACGTTCTCACCGGTGCCCGTAGCCCCCGCCGCGCCGATTTCATTATCCACATACAGGCCGCTGCCGATGATCGGCGAATCACCGACTCGGCCCGGCATCTTGTAACCCCAGCCACTGGTGGAACAGCCGCCCGCCATATTCCCTTCGGCGTCGACGCCCAGCAGGGCGATGGTGTCGTGACCCGCGGCCGCCGCAGGAGCCTTCCCCGGTGCCCGCTCTGCCCGCCAACGCAACCAGGCGGCGCGTTGCTCCTCGGTCAGTAACTCGGTGGAGGGAAAGCCTTGCTCCAGGGCGAATTGACGCGCCCCATCTCCCACAAGCATGACATGCGGTGTCCGTTCCATGACCCGTCGTGCGACCGAAATCGGATGCAAGATGCCCTCCAGGCCGGCCACGCTGCCCGCGCGGTGATTCGGCCCATCCATGATGCACGCGTCCAATTGCACGACCCCCGCCGCATTGGGGATGCCGCCCAGCCCGACGGTTTGGTTGCCCGCATCCGCCTCCACCGAGCGAATCCCCTGCTCCACGGCGTCGAGCAGCGAGTCGCCAGCTTGAATGGATCGCAGAGCCCTCTCGTTGGTGCTCTTGCCGAAACTCCAGGTCGAGACAAACGAAGGGGGCCGGGTCGCGGCTGCGTCCCCCCGCGATTGACCGCAGGCTACGCGGGGTCCGCATGCGACGGAACCAGCACCGAGTAGCGCGGCCGACGATAAAAAGTGGCGTCGAGAATATTCCATAGGGCGACTCCAGCGAGAAACGGTCTGGTTCCCGCCGCTTTTGCGCGGTGGGCGCGACCGTGAGTATGACGCGTGGCGAGCGCCAGCGGCAAGAGGAATGGCTGCCGAGCCGCGTCCGGACGATTCTTAGCCGCCAAACATGCCGCTGATGGCGTCCATCAGCGTGCTATTCAGCGAGTACGCGCCGTCCCAGCTCCACATGTTGCGGACCAGGTCGGTCATCATCATGCCGCTCAAAGCGAGCATCAGAGCGCACATGCCCAATCCCACGACGTTCCAGAGTGAATAAGCTGCTTCGGGAGCCGCCGCGATCCCGCCAGCGGCCGCTCCCAGGGGAGCCACGGCCTCGACGCCTTCCTCGAGTGCGATCGCGCCTCCTTCCTCAAAATCCTCGCTAATGAGGGTGGCCTCTTCCGCGTCAATCTCATCAGTATCGAGCGCGATGACCTGCGACCCACTGTCGTCGTCCATCGCATCGCCGCTCTCCACCGGAGTCAGCAAAAAGTCGTCGTCACCCATCATGGTGACGTCGTCCAACTCGACAGCCTCATCTCCGAGATCAATGACGTCGGCAGCACCCAGTTCGAGCGCTTCGACTTCCGCGCCAGCGACCAGCTCGGAAGGGGTGGCCTCAAGGGAAATCCCGCTGTCCCGAGGGCTGGCCAAATTGATCCCGCTGTCGCCGGCGTGTAGCGTGACATCGCTGTCCACACCGCTTAACTTGACATCCGTGCTCGATCCCAGGTCGAGATCGATGTCCGAACTGGCAAGACTGATGTCACTGGCATCCAGGGATAACTGGCTGTCGCTTGCCGACAGCGCACGTCGGAAGCGCCGCCGGCATCGGTGAGTTCCGGATCCGATTTGACGGCGTTTAAACTCAGATCCGATGCCCCCTCCAGCACCAATTCACTGCTGTCGCTGGACAAATCGAGCTCGCTGCTGCTGTCTCCCAAATCGAGATCCAGCTCGCTTTCCGAATCGGCTTTGGCGGCGGCTCGCGGTGCACTTCCGGCCGTAGGTGAATCGTCGGTGGCTTCTTCATCCCCCAAGTCCAACGCGCTGCTGCTGGCAGCCAGATCCAATTCGCTACCGTCGGCCAGCGAAAGCAAACTGTCGTCGCCACCGTCCCCGTGCTTCGGTTCTTCCAGACGCAACTCACTGCCGTCATCCAGGCTTAACGCACTGCCATCATCCAGACTCAACGCACTCTCCTCCTGGGGGCTGGCCGCGGGCTCGTCGTTCAGACGAACACCACTGGCTCCCGCTACGTCGCCAAAGTCGTCGATGTCAACCACCAACTCCTCGCGGCTATCATCGTCCTCCAGACGCAGTTCCAGATCATCATCCGGCGTCCCGAGCTTGTTCCGACCGATGATCGTACTCGAGGCTCCTGGATCCGATTGGCCCAGTTCATGTTCGCTAACCAGTACAGAATCGGGACCATCTGTGTCTTGCGATTCCTCAGCATCCAGGTCAACAAGTTGGTCCAGGTCGGCATCAATGGAGCTGACAGGCTCCCCTGCCTCGTCCGCCAGCGGCAAGTTCACGCTCGAGCCAATCGCGTCCTCGACCTCCACTCCCAGCTGACCGGCAACGCGATCAATCTCCTGTTGCTTGAATTTCCAAGTCGCACCGTCTCGATATCCGAAAATGTCGCCGCGGCTGCGCATTTCCGTCAGCTTTTCTGGAGTCACGCCCAGCATTGAGGCGGCTTCTTCAAGTGGGATCAGCTTTGCCATGCATCAACGCCCTATTTCTGTTCGAGCAACGCCCTGATTTCGTTGGGCTTGGGGACACCCGCGTTAAACTCTTCCATCATGAAATCCCAACGTATGTTACGCACGCTTCGCAGTGTGATGCCTCCGGTCGCGGCATCGATATGATACGTTCCGATGGTCTGTGTCTGGGGATCCACCAGAATCAGGTTTTGCCCACCGTCCACCGCCTTCGCACTGGAAACGATCATTTCGGTACGGTCTGGATTCGCGGCCGACGGTCGTTGCGCGACAGCCGTCACCTCCAGACTGGCATGCATCGCGAGTCCCGCGACGATGCCCGCTCCGACGGCGATAACGAGCGATGTGTTCCGCATAGACTCCTCCTTTGAGACTTGCCGCATCGCCACGACGCCGCGTTTCCATTCTAAAACGGGCCGTTCGCGATTCAAGCTAAATCAGTTACAGATTGCGACTTAAGTCGATTCCGGCCGCACGAGCGGCAGAATCGATTCAGGCCGGACAAGTGGACGCCTTGAGTCTAGGGCGTCGGGCCCGCCTTCCACAAGTCGCGGTTCCGAAACGCACCCCGCTCACACGCCTGGATCCGAGACGAGCGTCGACGGCTGGCATGACACGATGCCCGCCTGATGTTGACCGCTGCCGGCGGGTGTTTCACACCGAGATACTTCGCCAACGGTTAGACCGCCAGGTCTGTGTCTTCCCTTGTTGTTGTAACGGCGGAGCACGGCCCCGACCGCGAGCATCGTGATGTTGTCCGTCCAAAGGCGAATCTGCAGAGGTCTGCTCCCAGGTCTGCAGTTCAAGCAAGTCGAGCGCGACGGAAATCCATTCGGCCGACGCAGATTCGTGGTTCCCTTTCGCGCGGCAGGTGTCTGCACCGACGCAATTCCGTCGCAGTGTGCGAACGCCAGAGGGACGCAACATCACTCACGGGTGGCGTTCCCGTTGGGAAGGCATCGGACCTCGAATTCAACCGTAGTTGTCGGGCGGACCGTTTACACACTCCATCTGGCCAGGCGACAGCCGAGTTCGATTGGGGTGGGAGAATGTGTTACCATTGAAGTTGCATGCTCATGTTTCCTCGTCCATTTTGCATCTGTCGGCCGGCCCGTATGTCCAAAAACACGAATGTCAGCCACTGGATTGATTTGGTGAAGGCCGGTGATTCGGAAGCGGCAACTGCGCATATGGCAACACTACTTTGATCGTCTTGTGCGTTCGGTTCGAGTCCGGTTGCGTGGGCAAAATTCAGCCGTCTCGGACGAGGAAGATATCGTGTTGAGCGTCTTTGACAGCTTCTACACCGCGGCCGAAAAGGGCCGTTTTCCCGATTTGTCCGATCGAGACGATCTTTGGCGGCTTTTACTTCGAATGGCAGCAAGGAAAGTGGTCGACAAGCGAAGGCACGATCTGCGCCAGCGACGTGGCGGTAACGTAAGGCTGCATTCATTGGACCACGCCAGTGACGATGAAAGAGTCATTGAAGCGATTGGCGACGAACCGTCACCGGAAATGGTGCTGATGATGCAGGAATCTGTGGAACAACTTTTTTCTCATTTAGGTGTCGGGCAGCTTAGGGATTTAGCGGGTGCCAAGTTAGAAGGGTATACAAACGCGGAACTGGCACAGCGTTTTAGCTGCTCTGAGCGGACGATAGAGCGTCGTCTGCACCTGATTCGCGAAAAATTGTCAGCAGGAATTGGTCGAATTCAATGAGCATCCGTCAGAAGAAACTACCGATCGCAGCTCTGGAACGCATTGATGATCTCTGCGCGGAATTTGAACGAAAGTGGCAATCCAACGAGCCACCGACGATCGAATCGGTCCTTTCCGGAGATGTTTCCCCAAGAGAGCGAGACGCGCTGCTGGCGGAACTCGTCGTTCTGGACATTGACTATCGGCGACGTCGCGGTGAAACGCCGACCAAGCAGGAATACCTCGATCGATTCCCGGAAAATTCACAAGCAATCAACGACGCCCTAAAAGACGGTCCTGAATGTGCAGGCGTTTTTGAACCACCAACTGTAGGCTCGACTCGCTGAACTTTTCCCGGCGCTGGAAATCATCGAGCTTATCGGCGCCGGCGGCATGGGAGTCGTTTACAAGGCGCGCCAATCGGGGCTCGACCGTCTCGTTGCGCTGAAAATTCTCCCGGCAGAATTTGATCACGACGTCAAGTTCGCACTGCGCTTCACGCGGGAAGCGCGGACGTTGGCGAAACTGAGTCACCCCAATATCGTGTCCGTCTATGAATTCGGAAATGTCGAAGACACCTACTACTTTCTCATGGAATTCGTTGATGGTTCAACGCTCCGAGATGTTGTTTCAGCAGGACAACTGTCGCCCGAACATGCGCTTGCCATTGTGCCGCATCTCTGCGATGCACTGCAGTACGCACACGACAAGGGTATCGTCCACCGCGACATCAAGCCTGAAAACATCCTGATTGCCGTGGATGGTGTCGTGAAGATCGCCGACTTCGGGCTCTCGCGGATACTAGGAAACGAGGGCCAACAGGAGATGCTCACAGGAACGCATCAAATTATGGGTACACCTCGGTACATGGCGCCCGAACAGTTTGAAGGCTCTCGCGGCGTCGATCATCGCGCGGACATCTATTCGCTAGGTGTCGTCTTTTACGAAATGCTGACCGGGGAACTCCCGATTGGACGTTTCCCAGCACCGTCGGAGACGGGTTGAAATCGACGTACGGCTTGATGAAGTCGTACTGCGTACGCTTGAGAAAGAGCCGCAGCGACGCTATCAGAAGGCCAGCCAAATCAAGTCTGACGTGCAATCGATTACTTCAACCAGCAATCCAGTTCTTGCGCGTACAGTTACCTACGATGCCCAACCTCTGGATGACCAAGAAACCCTCTCCGTAAGTCTGGCACAGCAAGAGCTCGCTGGCAGAATGTTGTTGACACGTCGTCAGCTTATGGAACGTGTAGAAAAATCACTGCGACCGCTCTTCCGCGGACAGGTGCTGCAGGTGCTCATTGGCATTGCACTGATTGTGCTGGGAGTGCAGTGCTGGGCTCGAACTACGCAGATTTCCCATCGCGTCGTGAACGGAGTCATTTTGCACGTGTATGGCGTGATCGTGATATCTCAAGCGTTACTCGTCTGCACGAGAATCCGAAGAATCGACTACTCGAAATCCGTGGTCGACATCCGCAGTAAACTCGACAGCCTGCGAGCCGGCTACCTGCGAGCCGGCGTCATCATCGGGTTTGTGTGGTGGCTGATGTGGATTCCCGTGGCCGTTGCCCTCGGATTCGACGCCGTGCTACATCCAAACTCCCTGATTGTGTCGTTAGTTGTCGGGACGGTCGGTTTCGTTGCCTCGCTCTGGCTTTACTGGCGCGCTCTGAGATCTGGCAACACATCCGCTGAATCGTGGAGAAGAAAACTTTCTGGTGAGAGCATTGCCGCCGCGTATCTCGCACTCGATGAAATCGAAAAAGCTCAAATCCGCTGACGCATCGGCGAAAGAATTCCGTGCCCGCATCTCTTCTAACTGCCCCGTGGCCCGCCACGCACCTTCTATTCGCACCGGCAGTATGACGTCGTTGGACCGCGAGCCAAAGAAGAATGCTCGGCTACGCGTATTTGAGCCAGGCCAGGTCAACGGCATTCTTCGTCGGCGTGCGCGTTTCTGGGGTAGGCGCGAAAACGCGCACGCCGTCAGAGCCCGCTTGCTTCGGCGGGGCGATTGGCTTCGCCTGCTCAAGCGGGCTCTTGTGGCTCGCGGTCCACCTCGGCAAGGTCTGTGTCTTGCGTGGATGTTGTCGGCTTGCTGCAGGTAGAGTCCGATTTCGCACGGCTTGGGATCGGGAATTAGCATAAATAGCATGAACATAATAGCATAACGACACAGACTTTGGGAGGAGAGTTTGGGTGGTTTAGGGGGACTTGCTTTGGCCTGCCAATCGAGTTCGCCCCGATCCACGATCGCGAGCTAGGTTGTGAGTCGGTCGTGAACGCCGCTTGCGCGTGTCGTCCGCCAGCGCCGGAACCCTGCTTGGCGTGGGCGCAGCGTACGGCGAACGCCATCGCTATTAAGAACTGCCGGGAATCCGACGATCTAGCATAAAGACACAGACTTTGGGAGGAGGGTTTGGGTGGTTTAGGGGGACTTGCTTTGGCCTGCCAATCGAGTTCGCCCCGATCCACGATCGCGAGCTAGGTTGTGAGTCGGTCGTGAACGCCGCTTCGCGTGTTGTCGCCAGCGCCGGAACCCTGTTGGCGTGGGCAGGCGTACGGCGAACGCCATCGCTATTAAGAACTGCCGGGAATCCGACAGTCTCGCACCGTCAGCCGTGGCCAGCCACCGCGCGGCGGCGTTCGGCCAGGCGATCATCTTGAAAAAGACGCCACAGCGATTCGAGCCAGCTGCTGGTATGGACGCCGAGTCGCTCGAGTATCGGCGCCGCATCCGACGGGATCGCGCCACGTTTCTCCTGCCGCAACATCCGTCCCAACGTGTCGAGCAGCGTCAGATACTGATCGAGTGTGGCGGGCAAGAATCCCTTGTTGGAAATGCGCGATGAGCGGGGTGGATTGTACCTCGGCCGTGCCTCTGGCCGTCCGCACCTGTCTGTAGCTGTTCACCGTAGGCGGCCGGCCCGTTCGTCGAGAAAAATCGGCGCCAGCCACTCGTCGGCCTCCTCCGACTCGGTGGGCAAACCTGCCGATGTGCCCAACTCGCGACCAGCCCGCTGCCAGCGGCCGCGGATGCGATCACACGCAGACGTGTAGAACGACTGCCTCCGGAGTAGCTGCCATGCCCGCACGGATCCAATTCAAATCGACGTAGAGACTGCAGGCCAACACGTCCTCCCACGTCTCCAACCGCTGGCAGTCAAAACGCTTGGCGAAAAAGCGACCGTCCACGTCGTCTTCCCGGTTCGCTCGGCGAGCAATCGGCTGACACGCGAGCCTCATCATCCAGGAAATATCGGACAGCCGTGTGCGGAATTCGTCGGCCTGCTGCAGGTAGAGTCCGATTTCGCACGGCTTGGGATCGGGAATCGAACCATCCTTATTCCTGTGGGCTGGGCAGACGTACCACCACCGCCGCGCCACCTCCTCGTCGGACCAGTTGCTCACGATGTCGGGCCGGTTTCTCAGGACAACATGTAAATGGTTATCGAGAATCGCATAGTCGAGGACCTCCACGGCCATGCAACCGGCCAACTCTTTGAGTCGGTCTCTTAACCAGTCTTTTCGATAGCCATAATTGATGCCCGTCAGAAAATCGAAGCCAAACAGATGCCGTTTTCGCACCACCCGATTCCAGCAATGATAGACGCCCACTTCGTCCGGATCGAATACCTCAGAACGTGGCTTGGCTGGCACGGCAAGGCCTCCCGCAGTCCAATTCGCAATGAGAACATGCGTATAGTACTGGAAATACGTATATTTCACCATGCCTGGCCGGGAAAAATCCGCGGCTTTGCCCGCGAACGCGTGAGAACTACCCAAACCGCCTAGGTGTCCCCATCAAGGTCTGTGTCTTTAATCCTTTTCCTAGGTGTCCCCAGCAAGGTCTGTGTCTTTAATCCTTTTTGCCTAGGTGTCCCCATCAAGGTCTGTGTCTTTAATCCTTGATGAACGCTGATGGGGGGACGACATGCTGGCGAACGACTACGAAGTCGTCGTCAGCCGTAGGCGGCTAGCCTCGGGCAGCCACCGGGCCACGGGCGGCCCTTTTCTTGCCGCTTCTACTTTCCGCCCGTGACCCACCGGCCGATGGATGCATCAGATGTCACCCAGATCCAAAAACGGAACGCGACCGGACGGTACGACGTCCCTCGCCCAGGCCCGAGGCGAGCGTACGGCTTTTGCGTCACTCCCGCCTGGTGTCGACCGCGGCCGGCCTCCGTGCCTCTACGAGAAAAGCAGCCAGCAGCGCAGGGTCCGTTCCGAAGCGTCCCAACCAGACCACGGTAGCGCAAGATCGAATCGTTGGATTTGTACTTTCGGGTCGCCTTGGTCGCCTTAAGTCACTCCCGCATCGCAGCCTACTGCCCGGCTTATCCAAATTGCCATCTCGAATTCAACTTCCTGAAACGCCGTGGCAGCAGGAGGTTGTTGAATGGCCGCAAGGTTCGATCGGGGCTGGATTCCGATACCGTCTGGCCATGACAGGCGGGATGCTCATCCCACGCCGGGCGGGCAACATCGTCGTATTTCGGGACGTGGCCTACAATGGATTTACCCGAGCGGTCGGGTCGCCACGTCCCTCTACCGAGAAGGAAGCCTCATGTTTCGCGTGACTCGTCAGATCGATTTTTGCTATGGCCATCGCCTGCTGAATTACGATGGTAAATGCCGCTATCTGCACGGACATAATGGTCGTGCCGTCATCACCATCGAGTCGGCGTCGCTGGACCAGCGCGGCATGGTGATGGATTTCAGCGACATCAAGAAAGACATCAGCCAGTGGATCGACGACCAGTTGGACCACCGCATGATTCTCAACCGCCAGGACGCGGTGGTTCCGGTATTGCAAGAGATGGGCGAGCCGCTCTTCCTGATCGACTCGAATCCCACGGCTGAGAATATCGCCAAGGTCATTTATGACTATGCGGTCAGCCGCGAGTACCCGGTCGTCGAGGTGCGTTTGTGGGAAACCCCCAATTGCTACGCGACGTATGCGACCGACTGCCCGTAGGGATGGCAAAAAAAAAGTCCGGTGCCGGCACGATTGCCGACTCCGGACCATATCCCCCCTGGGAAACTTAGCAGGCTTGGGGGCCTGCCCCGAGCAGCCGTCCAGCGGCCGCGTGCAGTATGTATCGGCACCGAGGTGGCCAGACTTTCGTCATCTTTTGCGATTGCACCGATTGGGGCAAGTCGCCGGGGTACGGCTAGCGTCGGCATTTCTTACGCCACCGGCACAATGCACATAATTGGACTCATTTCTCAGCCAGCGATGCGCCGATTCTCCTAATCAGTCAAACTCCAGCGGACGTGTGAAGCGACGCGCCGAGCCTCGAGTGGATAAGGAATCGGATTGTGACCAGGTACGAAAACAAGAGCTTTTTTGCTGTCATCCTCACCGCGATCGGCTGGCCCCTCGTGTGGGGCACGCTCCTGTGCGTCGCGTTTTACGCGCTCCTGCACAATGGCGTGGTGCACAGCCGGTTGCTGGAACGCTACTTCGCGGGACACCCGGTGGAATACATCGAAGCCTGGATGTTCGGCGTGGGTGTCGCGGCGCTGGCGATGAAAGCACTCAACGTCATGGGCCAGTTTGGCACGATGGATCAAATCGAACTGACACCCAAACCGGCTGGCGGGCAGACGCCCGATCAGGTGGGTGTCATTCTCGAAGGGATGAAGAAGTTCCCTCGCTATGTGCGAGATTCTTATCTCGTGCGGCGGCTGGAGGCCACCTTCAGTTTTGTCTTTCGCAAGGGATCGTCCGCGGGGCTGGAAGAGGAACTGAAGCATCAGGCCGATCTTGACGCGGTGCGACAGAGCGAAAGCTACGCGCTGGTCCGCATGATTGTCTGGGCCACGCCGATGCTCGGTTTCCTGGGTACCGTCATCGGCATCACGCTCGCCTTGGGAGACCTCTCGCCGCAATCGCTGGTGGCGACGCCCGAGAAAGCGATGGAGGGATTGCTGGCCGGTTTGAGCGTGGCGTTTGACACCACCGCCGTTGCCCTGTCGTTGTCCATTGTATTGATGTTCGGGCAGTTCCTCACCAACCAGATGGAAACAGCGTTGCTCGAAGCCGTCGACGAGCGTGTCAATCGCGAAATGATCGGCCGCTTCGGCGATCTACGGGCCGGCAGTGATGATCCGCAAGTTCAGCAGATCCACCATATGAGTCAGGCCATTCTGCAGTCGATCGAAGACAGCGTCGAACGGCAGGCGGAGGTGTGGAATCAGTCGCTGCAACAGAGCCAGGAAAAGTGGGATGCCATTACCCAGGTCGCTGGCACGAATATTTCCCACAGCCTGGAAACTGCGTTCCGTCGTTCGCTGCAGGACCACGCCCACGAGCTGACTCGTCATGAACAGGCCTCCGAACAACGGTCCGCCCAACGTTGGGAACAGTTGCAGTCCGTGCTATCGGACAACACGCAGGTGGTCCGCGAGCAGCAGGTCGAACTGGTGAAGCAAGCCGACCTGATGCTGCAGTCGATCAATGCCGCCGGAGAGGTGTCCAAGTTGCAGCATGCGCTGAACGAGAATCTGAGGTCGTTGACAATGCTTGGCAAGTTCGACGAGGCCGTCATGAGCCTCTCGGCGGCAATTCATCTGCTCAACGCGCGACTGGGCGCTCCCGCCGATCATGCCGAACGAGTGCGAATTCATCGTGACGGAGAACGGAGAGCCGCATGAGTCGCCGGTCCAACTCGCTACGTGCAGCGCCGGTTTCACTCTTTCCGTTTCTGGCCGTGCTGATCTGCACCATGGGAACGCTCATCGTGCTGCTCGTTGTCGTCGTGCAACAAGCCCAGATGCCTCCCGAGCCTGCCGCAATCGCGGAACAGGAGCCGCTGCCCAGTCCGGTGACTGCGGCGGAGCCTCCGGCCGATGCGGCGGAGACCGTCGACCTAGAGCAAGAGCGTGAAGCGCTGCAGATGGCGCTGGAGGACGCGCAGTGGGCCCAAGAACAACTGGTTATCTCGCGAGAAAATACCCGCCAACGGATGGAAGATCGCCGCGGGGAACTCAGCCGCGTCGAGGATCAGGCCCGCACCCTTTCAGCAAGCTTGGACGTGCTGGAAAAGCAGGCCGCGGATCTGCTGGCGACCGAAGCTGGTCACACGCCCCAGGATGAACGGCTGGAGGAGGAGTTGGCCACGCTGCGGATCGAGATTGCGGATACGGAACAGGCACTGGCCAAGGCGCAGGAACGACTGGAACGTGGGAAACGCCAGTACGCGCTGATCCCCTATGAAGGTCCGTATGGTACCAAACGGCGGCCGATCTACATCGAATGCCAGGCCGATCTGGTGGTGCTTCAACCAGATGGCGTTGCCTTCGGCGTGGATGATTTGACCAACGTGGGACCCGATAATCCCTTGGCGGTGGCCTTGCGAGCCACGCGTGAGTATCTTTCGGACGCAGGACTGACGGACCGCGTCGGTGAACCCTATCCGCTGCTGATTGTCCGTCCGGGAGGCGTGTGCACCTTTTCGGCGTGCCGCAACGCCCTGAGTGGCTGGGACGACGAATACGGATATGAATTGCTGCCAGAGGAGATGGAGCTGACTTTTCCGCCGGTCGATACCACGCTGGGACAAATTGTTCGGAACGCCGTCGATCGGGCCCGCGCCCTGGCCGGCATCCAACCACCCGGCGCGGGTCACGGCCGTGGCGCGGGAAATCCCGCCGCTGGCGGCGATTCCTTCGGCATTGGCGAACGTGGCGATGCGTTGGCGGCCGGTGGACAGCCGCCCTTCCCCACGGCGGGCGCGGCGGGTCCCGCCGGCGTTCACGGCGGATCGGCCGGCACGCGTCCGGGTAGTGACGCCGCCAACCTTTTTGGCGACCTGGGTTCCGAGTCCAGCGGCAGCGGCAGCGGTGGCTCGGCCACGACGCCGACGTCCATGGCGGCCGGCCACGGGGGCGGCTCCGGCCATGGCGGAAGCAGCCAAACGGCGGGACAGCTCGCGGATGGAGGGATGGACTCGATCCCGGGCACGGGCAAAGGAACAGGAGAACAGGAACAGGAACGGGCACGGGCACGGGCACGGGCGCTCGGGCTGCCAGCGGGCAGACCGGTGGGGGCCGAGCCAGTGCGTTCCCGACGCAGGATGTTGTGGGAAGCGGCGCAACGGCGGGGCCCGGCGGTCCCGATATTCTACCGCCACCCGACGGAGTACTGCTGGGCAGCGAATCTCACAACCTGGCGCCACCCCGTGTCAGGCGGCGGCCAAGCCGGCTCGCCAGGAACCGCATCCACGAGCGGTCAAATGTCCAGTGGCTCCGCCGCCGGAGGAGCTGCCGATGGTGGTCAGCGCCTCTGGTGTCCGGCGGCAGTCCTTCCGCGGGGGCTGGCGGCAGCTTTGGTATGGGGAGCATGGGGGCCCCACCGCCGTCCTCAGGACAGGAGACGCCACAGGGATTTAGCATGCAGTTGTGCCGCACGACGCGAAACCAGGCGAAGAGCGATCGGTGCAGAGCCTCGCCAAAACGCAGGGAGACAACTGGGCACTCCCCAACGCGGCGCGGGGCGCCATCGGAATATCGCGGCCGATCCTTGTCCGTTGCGCGAAGGACAGCCTTGCGCTGCTTCCCGATTCGGCGCGGGACAGCGCGTCTCGCCCATCGGCTTTCGCGCTTCGGTGCGGGAAGCGATTCAACCTTTGGTCTCCAATATCTGGAATGAGATCGATCGTTGGGGCATTGCGGGGCCTGGCGTGTACTGGAAGCCTGTATTGCAAGTGAGTGTCGAAGCGGGTGCGGAACCGCAATTCGCGGAAATGGCCGAACTGCTCCGCGACAGTGGATTAGAAATTCGCAGGCGCTAGACGCCGGCCGCGATGGACGGCGGTTATCAGGAACCAGAGGGGAATGCAGCGGTGAAACGTGCGACCCAGGATCTTCACGACGGGCAAAATTACGACTCGTTCCTCGACATCGTCGCCAATCTGGTGGGCATCCTGGTGATCCTCATCATGGTGATTGGCGTGCGGGCGCGGGACGCCTGGCAGGCTACCGATCCGACCCAGGTGCGAACGGTCACCGACACCAGGCCGGCGAGTGTCCCCGACAGCGAGCCGGAGGATTTGCCCAATCCACCGGCAGCAGGCGAGCCCGACAAAGAACTGGCGAGGCTCCGGCTGGCGATTCTCGAAGCTGATGGAAAGGCGACCGCCGTTCATCGGGACATTGCGGAAATGGACGCCCACATTCAGGAGATCGAGCGACTCACCGAAGCCGCGGAAGCCGAAAGAAACGAGTTACAACTGCTCGTGTCGATGGCCGAGCAGTCGCTGGAGAAGCGGCGACAAGGCCTCGATGAACGGCAGCAGACGGCTTTGGCGCGGTCGCGGCAGGTCGACGAAAATCGCGTGCAACTCGCATCGCTGCTGGCGAAGAAGTCGGCGATTGAGTCGGAGGTGGGCGCGCCGAATATCTTGCAGCATCATCCCACGCCGATCGCGAAGGCGGTCTTTGGAGCCGAAGAACATTTTCGTCTGCTGCACGGACGGGTCTCCTTCGTGCCCATCAACGAAATGACGCAATTGCTGCGACGAGACGCGGAAAACAAGCTCTGGAAACTCGGCAGTACCGATGCGGTCACGGAAACGATCGGTCCGGTGGAAGGCTACCGCATGAAATACACACTGCATCGTCGCGAGCGGCGAGTCATGACCGAAGACGGACCACGGCTGCAGCGGATGGTGGAACTTGAGCGGTTCGTCATGGTGCCTCAATCCGAGACTCTCGGTGAACCGGTGGCAGTGGCATTAACGGCTGGCTCTGAATTCCAACGTCGACTGGCAGGTTGGCCGCCCGATCAGACCACCGTCACCATCTGGACGTATCCGGACAGTTTTCCGGAGTTTCGTCAGCTCAAGGACGATCTCACGGCGCGAGGCTTCACGGTTGCCGCCCGCCCGCTGCCGAGCGGTTATCCGATTGGCGGCTCACCCGATGGCAGCACGTCTTCCGCCCAGTAAAGCGTTAATCACGGCGAGCTGTTTCGAATTGCTCGACCGCGAATGCCAGATCGTCCTGTGAGTGGGCCGCCGAGACCTGCACGCGAATCCGCGCCTTGCCCAGCGGAACCACCGGGTACGAAAAGCCGATCACATACACACCCAATTCGAGCAATCGATCGGCCATGCGGCTGGCCCGCTCCGCGTCCCCCAGCATGATCGGGACGATCGGATGTTCGCCGGGCAAGATGTCAAAGTTGCGACGAGTCATTTCGTCGCGAAAAAACCGGGTGTTGGCGGCAAGCTGATCGCGGAGCGCGGTTGACGACTCGACCAGCTCGATCGCCGCCAGCGAGCCACCCGCGACGGCAGGGGCCAGCGTATTGGAAAACAGGTAAGGTCGCGATCGCTGTCGTAACAGCTCAATCAATTCTCGCCGCCCACTCGTGTAACCGCCGCTCGCACCTCCCAGCGCCTTGCCGAGGGTGCTCGTGGTCAGGTCGATGCGATCGATGACCCCATGCAGTTCATGGGTCCCTCGACCGGTGGGTCCGACAAATCCAGTGGCGTGGCAATCATCGAAGTGCACAAGTGCTCCGTAGGCGTCGGCCAGATCGCAGATGCCCTGCAGGTTGGCGATGTAGCCGTCCATGGAAAAGACGCCATCGGTGGTAATAAGCTTGGTCTGGGCACCATCCTGGTCGGCTTGCTGCAATTGGGCTTCGAGGTCCGCCATGTCGCGGTTCTTGTAGCGATACCGTTTGGCCTTGCAGAGACGGATTCCGTCAATGATCGATGCGTGGTTGAGTTCGTCACTGATCACCGCATCGTCGGCCGAGAGGAGCGTTTCGAACAGGCCACCGTTGGCGTCAAAACACGAGGAGTAGAGGATGGTGTCCTCGGTACCCAGGAACTCGCTCAATTTCGCCTCCAGCTGCTTATGCAGTTCCTGGGTGCCGCAAATGAATCGCACCGAGGAGAGTCCGAATCCCCAGCGATCGAGCGCCTCGTGAGCGGCTGCGATCACTTGTGGATGGTCGGCCAGGCCCAGATAGTTATTGGCGCACATGTTGAGCACCTGCTGACCGTCGGCGACGGTGATATGCGCGCGCTTGGGGCGTCTTGATACGACGTTCCGACTTGTAGAGCCCTTGGTCTTTGATGTCGCGGAGCGTTGCCCGCACGCTTTCAGGAATACTATGACTCATGCGGAGGCGTTTCCTTCCAATACAAGATGACTTTGCCCGACGATCCGGTCTTCATCGCGGCAAAGCCCTGCTCAAAATCGGTGTAGTGATAACGGTGCGTGATGACCGGTGAAATATCGAGTCCGGTTTGCAGCAGGATCGTCATTTTGTACCACGTCTCGTACATCTCGCGGCCGTAAATCCCCTTAATGGTCAACATGTTGAACACGACCGTATTCCAGTCGATGGCGATTTCACCGTCTGGAATGCCGAGCATCGCGATGCGTCCGCCGTGGCACATGTTGTCGAGCATGCCGCGAAAGGCCGCGGCGTTGCCCGACATTTCCAGTCCCACGTCGAAGCCTTCCGTCATTCCTAATTCGGCCTGCACATCGGCCAGCGACTCGTGACGCACATCGACGGCACGGGTGATGTCGAGTTGCCTGGCCAGCTCCAGACGATACGGGTTGACGTCGGTGATCACCACGAAGCGGGCGCCCGCATGCCGGGCGACGGCGGCGGCCATGATCCCAATCGGACCGGCGCCGGTAATCAGCACATCCTCGCCGAGCAGGTCAAACGACAACGCCGCATGGACGGCATTTCCCAGTGGATCGAAGATCGACTGAATGTCTCGGTCCAGCCGCGGATCATGATGCCACACGTTGGTCATGGGAAGGGCGATGAATTCGGCAAAGGCACCTGGGCGATTGACCCCGATCCCTTTGGTTGATTTGCAAAGGTGACGGCGGCCTGCCATGCAATTGCGGCACCGCCCGCAAACGACGTGTCCCTCGCCGCTGACGATGTCGCCCGGATGGAAATCGGTCACGTTGCTTCCCACCTCGACGATCTCACCCACGAACTCGTGTCCAACCACCATCGGAACCGGAATTGTCTTGCGGGCCCAGGCATCCCAGTTGTAGATGTGCAGGTCGGTACCACAGATGCCCGTACGGTCGACTTGAATCAGCACATCATTGATGCCGACTCGTGGCGGATCGACATCGACCAGCGTCAGGCCCTCGGCGGCGGAGGCTTTCAGCAGTGCTTTCAACCGCGTCTCCTTTCGTGCGAATCGTGGGGATGGCCGCCCATGTCGACTGCCTCGCGCAGCGCACCTGTCCGTGGCGGGTGGGACTTAGCGGATGCGATAAACGGCCTCTTTCGTACGGAGATAGAGCGAATCATCCAGCACCGCGGGCGAGGCGAGCGCGCCGGCGGCCAGCCCGTTCGTGGCGATCAATGTGAATTGACGACCCGGCTGAATGACGTGCGTTTCGCCTTGGCAATTAGGCAGGACAATTTTGCCCTCGGCCAGCACGGGAGAGGCGGTGTGGCTGCCGCGCAGTCGTTCCCGCCAAACAAGTTCGCCGTTCTCCGCATCGAGGCAGGTCAGGACTCCACCCTGGTCCGAGACAAAATACAACTCGCTCCCGACGACGAGCGGCGACGAGATGTGCGGGACTTGCTTGCCATAACTCCAGGCCAGTTGTGGCTCGGCGGCTCGATGGTCCAGGTCCAGTCGCAACGCTTGCAGTTCCGCGGGCATGAATCCGGTGCAGATATACAGCAAATCACCACGCAGCACCGGACGGGGCACGTTGGAAAATCCCAGCCGACCGTACTCGTGGCGCCACAATTCCGTGCCGTCGGCCGGGTCGTAAGCGTACAGCCAATTGGCCGCCGGCGAGAGAAGGGCCTCCCCGTCGGCGAACGGAACGATCAAGGGGGTCGCAAATGCCTTTTGCATCTCCGGATTCGCATTCATTTTGCCGGAACGATTGGTCTTCCAAACCACCTGGCCCGTGTGTTTGTCAAGCGCCACGACGTACTGCTCGTCCATGCCATCGCAATGGACGATGAACAGATTTTTCCAGAGGATGGGAGAACTACCCGCGCCCGTACCGTGCTTGATGCGGAGTTCACGATTAGTCCAGATAATCGCTCCCGTCCGCGTATCGACGCACACGGTGCCGTTGGTTCCAAAATGGCAATAGACGTGACCTGATTCCAGGACCGGAGTCGGTGAAGCGAAACTGTTCATGGTATGAATTGGGTCGGGGCGTTCCTCACGGAGGAGTTCCAAATCGTAAATCACCTCCCCCGTCGCCTGGTCCAGGCAGATCGCGTGCAGCGTCAGATCGTCGACCGCCATCCGTGGAATGGGCGATTCGTCCTGAAGTCGTTCGTCCGTTTCCGGGTCCGCCGTCGCCTCATTCAGGGCATACGTCATCCAGATTTGTCCGTCTTGAAGAACCGGCGAAGACCAGCCGGTACCGTTGATCGGCGTTTTCCAGACGATGTGACGATCCTCGGTCCATTCGCTCGGAATGGTGGCGGTCTGCGCCGCGTATCCCTGGCCGGTGGGGCCGCGGAACTGTGCCCAGTCCTCCGCCTGCGCTCCGACACCCAAGAGGAACGATGCACTGCCGATCCAGCACCACGCATACGCAATCATGTTTTTCATCACAATTTCCTTTACCAGGAGATCAGCAGCGGTGTACCCACGCGAATGCCCAGGAATTGGCTGGCACTTTCGCCGACCAGCGTGAGTAGCAGTCGCTGGTCTTGATCGACCACCGCCAGAAAAGTCAACTCGGGCTGGTCGTGGTCCCAGGGGTAAATCCCAGCGGTCGTGTGGCCGCCGCATTTGATCGACACCGACTCGTCTCGTGGCACCTCCGCCAGGGCCTCCGCCGCCAAGTCGCTGATCAAATCGCCACCTTCCGAAATCGACACGATGGTTGCTTTGAGCTTTCCGGGCACGCCGTTACTCTCCCTGGGCCCTTAGGTGATCGAGACGAATTGTAGTTGTTTCACGCTGCGTCTCCAAGCTTGCGGGGAACGGTCACGGCTGCTCCTGAATCAGCCTTAAACACGTCGTCCGCACCAGGCCCGGATCGACATTCGGATTCACGCTCTTTGCGCGGCCAATCAGAGCCCCAACGGCCTGCTGTTTGCCGTTGCGAACGTCCAGCACGATTTGCGGGTGAGCCGCGAGCAAGTCGCGGCAAAGGGCGACGATTGCCTGCTCGTCGACTTGCACGATTCCCAGGCGACTCATCGCCAACTCGCAGTCGATATTTCCGGTCCACATTTCTTGAAACACGTCGGCCGCACGTGAACTTTGCAGTTTGCCCGCGGCAATCGCGCGGATCAGCTCTCCCAGGCGGCGCGCCGAAACGGGAAACGCGTCGATGTCCAGCGACTCGTCCTTCAACCGCCGCAGCACGTCGCGTTGGACCCAGTTGCTGGCTTGTTTGCCATCCTCGCAGGTCTGTGCGACCTCCAGGAAATAGTCGACGACGCCGCGACCCTGGTTGACGAGTATCTCGGCGTCGGCTGGCACCAGATCCCACTCCAGCGCCAGTCGGTTACGCAAGTCGGCCGGCAGTTCGCCCAAGCGTTCCCGCGCGGCGGCAATCTGGGATGGATTGACCGTGACCGGCGGCAAGTCGGGATCGGGAAAGTAGCGATAATCGCTCGATTCCTCTTTGCTGCGTTGGCCGCGCGTCACCTCGGCCGCATCATCCCAGCCGCGGGTCTGTTTGGGTGCGTCTCCGAGGGTGTGCCCCGTTTCCCGCCAGACGTCGAATTGCCGCTCGGCTTCATAAGCCAGCGCCTCGTTCCACGGCGCGGAACGAATTCATGTTCTTGATTTCAACGATCGGCGTCGCGAACTTTCCGCGGTCGGTCGTCAAATGCAAGTTGATGTTGGCGTCGACGCGGAGACTCCCCTCCTGCATGTTGCAGTCCGAGACGCCGATGTATGTCAGCAGCAGCTTCAGTTCGTTCAAGAACGTGCGTGCTTCGAGCGGCGAGCGCATGTCGGGTTCGCTGACGATTTCCAGTAGCGGCGTGCCTGTGCGATTCAGATCGATCCGTGAATCAGCCTTGCCAGCCGCTTCATCATGCATGCTTTTCCCCGCGTCCTCCTCCAGGTGCGCCCGAATGATGCCTACCCGCTTGGGGGGGAACTGGTCCCGCGGGTCGCGGATGTCCAGCCAGCCATTCCGCGACATCGGCAGGTCGTATTGGCTGATCTGATACCCTTTGGGGAGGTCGGGATAGTAATACTGCTTGCGGTCCCATTTTGTGAACGTGGGGATTTCACAGTTCAACGCCACGGCCGTTCGCAGTGACAAGTCAAAAGCCTTCTGGTTCATGACGGGCAGCGAGCCAGGCAGTCCCGTGCATACCGGACACGTCTGCGTGTTGGGCGCGGCACCAAACGTCGTGCTGCAGCCGCAGAACAATTTCGATTCGGTGGCCAGCTGCACATGCACTTCCAACCCGATGATGACTTCGCGTTCGCTCACGGACATTTCAGTCACCTCTCACAGCCTCGGTTGTCGCGTGTGCCAGTCGGTGACTTGCTGATACATCCGGCCGGCCCGCAATAACCGTTCCTCGTCGAATGGCCGGCCCTGTAACTGTAGACCGATCGGCAGGCCCTCTGCCGTAAAGCCACAGGGGAGGGATAACGCCGCTACCCCCGCCAGGTTGGCGGTAACCGTATACAAGTCCCCAAGATACATGGCGAGGGGCTGGCTGGCGTGTTCGCCGCGGCGAAAGGCCGTGGTCGGCGTTACCGGACCGACGAGAAAATCGACCTGCCGAAATGCCGACTCGTAATCATCGCGGATCAAACGCCGGACTTTTTGGGCTTTCAAGTAATAGGCGTCGTAGTAACCGGCGCTCAAGGCATAGGTCCCCAACATGATCCGCCGCTTAACTTCGCCGCCCAATGCCTGGCTGCGCGAGTCGCGGTACATGCGCACGAGCGGGCTGTCCATGCGCGCCCGCTGGTTGTCGTCGACCGCCGCCGCGTGCTCCGCCGCGAGTTCCGCGGACATCTTCGCCACATCGCATCGGTATCCGTAGTGAGCCCCGTCGTAACGAGCCAGATTGCTCGAGGCCTCGCTGGGGGCGATGATGTAATAGGTCGCGATCCCATAGGAACTGTGCGGCATCGAGATGTCGACCACCTCGGCTCCCAAGCCGCGGTACTCCTCGATGGCCGCTTCGACCGCGGCAGCGACCTGGGGATCGAGTCCCTCGGTGAAGTGGTCACGGATCATGCCCAACCTCAGGCTCGACAACGGCTCCCTGACGGTCCGGCTGGTCGGCGGTACGGCGATGGTCGCCGACGTCGCGTCGTGCGGATCGTGGCCCGCGATCGCCTCCAGTAGCAGCGCACAGTCCTCGATCGAACCCGCCAGCGGTCCGATTTGGTCAAGGCTGCTCGCGAAAGCCACCAGGCCATAGCGGCTGACCCGCCCATACGTGGGTTTCAGCCCGGTCACACCGCAGAAGGCGGCCGGCTGGCGGATCGAACCTCCGGTGTCGGTGCCCAACGCCAGCGGGGCCAGGCGGGCGGCCACTGCCGCCGCGGACCCGCCACTGGATCCTCCTGGCACGCGTTCCAAGTCCCAAGGATTGCGCGTCGTGCCCAGGGCCGACGTTTCGGTGGACCCGCCCATCGCAAATTCGTCGAGATTGGTTTTTCCCAACAGGACCGCGTCGGCAGCGCGGAGTTTGGCAATGGCCGTGGCATCGTACGGGGGCACGAACGAGGCGAGCATCCGCGACCCGCAGGAAGTCACCTGCCCCTCGGTACATAACAGGTCCTTGACGGCAACCGGCAGGCCCGCCAGCAGCCCCAGCGATTCGCCTCGAGCCCGGCGGCGGTCGACCGCCGCCGCGGCGGAGAGCACCTGGTCTTGATCCACCGACAAGTAGGCACCCACCTGTGGATCGCAGGCCGTCATGCGATCGAGAAAAGCCTGGCAGACTTCCGTGGAAGTCAACTCACCGCCGTCCAGCTTCGATTTGAGTTCGACAGCGGATAGCGAAGTAATCGACATATTAGAGCCCGTCGCGGAGGCGGTCCGAAAGGAGGAGCTTGATCAATCGCCCAGCACAGCAGGTACGCGATAGCACTCCGCGTCGCGATGGGGGGCATTTGCCAGGGCCTGTTCCCGATCCAGGCTGGGCCGCGGCTGGTCCTCGCGGAACACATTCGTGACCGCGAAGGCATGCGCCATCGGTTCCACGTTGTCGGTGTCCAACTGGCTCAATTGGTCAATGTAGGCGACGATCTGAGCCAGCTGGTCGGTCATGGTATCCAGTTCCTCACTCGACAAGCGTAGCCGAGCCAAGAGAGATACCTTTTCGACGGTTTCTCGATCCAACATCGTAGGGCCCGTTCACTTCTGGGTCTGCAGGGATAGCACGTGGGGTGGGGTCCGCCGATGATCGTCGTGCCCCGAGGCACAAAAAAAGCCCGACAAACGCCGGGCTCGCGGGCCAATTTCCAGGCGAGGCTTAACTCGCCGCCTCAGCCGATAACTCAAACGGCTTTTGTTTCACTGCCTTGCGGATCGCGCCACTGCGAATGCACTGCGTACATACCCGCGCCCGCCGCGTGGCGCCATCAGCACCAACCACCTTCACTCGTTGCAAGTTGGGTCGAAACTGACGACGCGTAATCCCGGTCACCTTCGTTCCGACGCCGCCCAGGTACTTGGCCTTACCACGCGTTTCGACGGAATTGCCCACTTGGGGGCCTTTGCCGCAAATTTCACATATCCGAGCCATCGGAATCGTCCTCAGGGAAGTTGCATTAGCTTGGCGAATCCCCAAGTATAGCGATTTGCGGACGCCTCACAACCGCATTCGGACCCCGAGATTTCGGCTGGCCGCGGCGGGGCGGGAGCCCGGCCGTCGTCTCGACGGCGGTCCCGGCGAAATCGGACGGAATCGGCGGCGGGCCTGTTGCAAGGGCCTGCACACTCGGCCTGGCTATAGCCGGCAGAGGACGAAGGAGAGGTCATCGGGTTTCGAGGGGGTCTTGGGATCGCCAGAGATCATCCGGGTCGCAGCGGTGGATGCCAGTTCCTGGGCCACGGTTGCCAGCGGCCCCTTGCGGATCGTTTGGATGATGTCGTCGATGTAGAGGTTATCGAACAGTCCGTCACTCGACACGAGCACGGTATCGCGCGCGGCCACATGCTTGCTACGGCCAACCTCGATGTGGTAGTCGTCGGCTCCCAGGAAGTTCGAAACCAGGTAACGTTCCTCGTGCGAAATGGCGTCATCTTCGCTCAACAAGCCCGACTCGACGGCATAGCCGGTCGGCGAGTGGGCTCGTGTATAGGTCTTGATTTTCCCGCGGCCGCCCACGTGCAGTACCAGGGAGTCGCCCGCATGGTAGCAGCGGATGGCACCCTGATTGAATTCCGCGACGGCGACGGTCGTGCCACTGCCAAGTCCGAGACCGCGGATTTCCGCATGGGCCTTTTCAATGCCATCCAGGATGCATCCCCGCAGGGAGCCGGTCGACCCGCCGTCGTTGGTAATCGCCGCCGCGAGCGACTCGACCGCGATCCGCGATGCCTCCTCGCCCCGCGGCATGCCGCCGCAGCCGTCCGCCAACACGACGACGCCCCGCTGCTCATCGCATTCGACCAGCGCAATGGCATCTTGATTCACGGTTTCCTTGGTCGGCGACCGGCGGCTGAACACGGCCACCTTGCCGTTCAGAAAAGGCAGCTCGACAGGTTGCTCATGATGCGTACCCGAATACAAGCGCACGGTCGTTTGGACTGATGACGTCATCGTTCGCACCGTCAGGCAGAGCTCGTATTGCCGCGAATCACCCGCCCGGGGCCTTCGCCGACAATCCCTATTTGTTATTCAGTGGTTTTGTACACCAGGGACAGTAGGTCCAATAGTGCGGGAGGACTCCCCAACCACACGACTGGCAACGATCGGTGGAACCCTCAATTTTCCACTTCCGCCGCACGCGGCGATGGCACCAAGGGCAATATTTCATGAACGGCATCAGAAGTTGCCGTTGGCAGCCTGGATTGTCGCATTTGGCCACGTATCGCCTGTCGGTCAACTCACGATTGGTAGAAACCTCAAAACCGGCCCCGTAGCACCACGGACAATAGGACCAATCGGACTTCAAGCCGCGCAGGCAGCGAGGGCAGCTGACCGAGAACCTGGCATCTTCCAAGTGCCGTTGTCGGGCCTTGCCGCACCACGGGCAGGCCTGCATCGTCTCGGCCACCGGACCCTGGCATTGGGTACATCGATGACGGGTCTCCAGCTGCCGGCCAAAGGCACGCAGGAACGCCCGCTGACGCATCGCCCGCCAGTCGCCACTTGCGTTTTTCGACTTGGAGGATGCCTTTTTGGCTCGACCATTCTTCGGGGCCCGTTGGAAAGCCGACAACATCTTGGCCGCCGTCGCATACCGATCGGACGCTCGCACCTGGATCGACTTGAGAATCACCTGGATCAGCTGCGGATGAAGTCGCGCCCGCAGCCGCTCCATGCCCGGCAAAGGCGGTTCGAACGGCCATTCGGGCAACTGCCCGGCAAACATTTCGTACAGCACCAGGCCGAGCGAAAAGACGTCCGAACGGAATGAGGGTCGTCCCATGGCCTGCTCCGGCGCGATATACCCCATCGTCCCCGATCCCGATCCGCGCACGGTGCGTTGAGCCACGATGGCGATGCCGAAATCCGCCAGGCGGATGCAATCGTCCGAAAACAGCAGAAAATTGTCGGGTTTGATGTCACAGTGCAAGACACGATTCTCGTGGGCATACGCCACCGCTGAGAGCATCTGCTCGGCAAAATTCAGTGCCTTTTGCGTCGCCAGGCGTCGTTTGAGCCGTTCTTCCAGTGTCATCTCGCCCAAGGCCGTCACAATGGCGAATTTTCCATCGATGTAGTCGGCGTACTTCAGCGGCAAGATGTTCGGGTGATCGAGTTTGGCCGCCAGACGGGCCTCCCGATGGAATAACGCCATGGTTTCCTGATTGACGAGCTTCTGAAAGGGGATCTTCAGCGCGACGCGAACCCCCTCAATCGTGTCTCGAGCCTGGTAGACAACGGCAAATCCCCCCTGCCCGATGCGGCGCTCGATCACGTACTTTCCGAATTTTTGACGGGCTTTGAGCATGGCGGACCCGGCACTGGGGGCGGGGGGAGCAGCAGGGGAAAATTCCTTTGTTTACAATACCCGAGCGCGTCTGTCACGCCATGTTTTTTATTTGACCGGGCCGATCCGCCCGAATCCTGACCGGAGTTTCCGGAATAGGCGTTCCGCCATTAAATCTGTTACGCTACCCACCGGCAGCCTTCTCGCTGGCGACAAAGGCGGGACGGGCCGCACCCAACGCACGAACATCGATGAACGAACAAGCCAGGCCTCAAAAACGCAAAAAGGTGAAGCCAACCTTGGGCTGGCGCGAATGGGTGCGGCTACCGGAATTGGGGATTGACCGCATTAAGGCCAAGGTGGACACGGGAGCCCGTTCGTCCTCGATTCACGCCATGCACTTGGAAGTGCTGCACCGCGATGGCAAACAATTTGTCCGGTTTCAGGTCCATCCCGTGCAGCGCTCGTCCCGCGATGTCTTGACGGTGCAGGCGGAGATTCTCGAATTTCGCGATGTCAAAAGTTCGTCGGGCCAAATTGCCAAACGACCGGTCATCGTGACGCCCGTCTACGTGGCGGGGCAGATCTTTTCCATCGAGTTGACGCTGGCGCCGCGTGACACGATGGGATTTCGTATGCTGCTGGGGCGTCAGGCCGTCCGCCGCCGCTTTCTGATCGATCCGGGACGCTCGTATTATGGGGGCAAGCTCTTACCCTCCCAGGAAGCCTAGATCGTCAGCAGTTTATTTTCCAAAGCATCGTCGCTCAGCAAAAACTCAGCGGAGAAACAAGCCATGGCCCATCCGGCCGAAAAAATCAAGATTGGAATTCTCTCCCGTAGTGCCCACTGCTACAGCACGCGGCGTTTGAAAGAGGCAGCGCTCAGCCGTGGCCACCAGGCGGTCGTACTCAATACGATGAAATTCTCGATCGATCTGGAAGCGAACGAGCCTGACTTGTACTTCGCGTCCAAGTCGCTCAGCCATTATGACGCCGTGATTCCCCGCATTGGGGCTTCGATTACTTACTTCGGTACGGCAGTCGTGAGGCAATTCGAGCAGATGGACGTGTTTTGCGCGAATTCCTCGGCGGGCATCGCCAATTCACGCGATAAATTGCGAAGTCTGCAATTCCTCAGTCGTCACGAGATCGGTATCCCCAAAACGACCTTTGTGCGGGATCGCAAGGATGTGATTCCGGCAATCGAACGAGTCGGCGGGGCGCCGGTCATTATCAAACTGCTGCTGGGGACCCAAGGGGTCGGTGTGATCCTGGCCGAGTCGATCAAGACCGCGCAAGCGATTATAGAGACGCTGCAGGTCACCAAGCAAAATGTGTTGATTCAAAAGTTCGTTTCGGAAAGCAAAGGACGGGACATCCGCGCGTTTGTGGTTGGGGACCAGGTCGTGGCTGCCATGAGACGCACGGCTCGCGGCGACGAGTTTCGCAGCAATGTCCATCGTGGCGGCAGTGCCGAGGCCGTCGAGCTAAGTGACGTATACCGGGAAACGGCCGTCCGAGCCGCCCAGATCATGGGTTTGCGGGTGGCCGGGGTCGACATGCTCGAGGCCAAAGTCGGTCCGCAGGTCCTCGAAGTCAACTCGTCGCCTGGCTTGGAGGGCATCGAGCAGGCGACACAACTGGATATTGCCGGCGCCGTCATCGACTATGTGGCCGCACAGGTCAGCTTTCCGGAACTTGATATTCGGCAGCGGCTGACGGTCAGCCGCGGCTATGGCGTGGCCGACCTCGTCATTCATGACGGATCGGAGTACGTCGGCCTGACGATTGAGGAGAGCGGTTTTCGCAGCAAGGACATCAATGTCCTGACGTTACACCGGGCTGGCATTGTCATTCCCAACCCGCGCGGTTCGCGTTCGCTGGAAGGCGGAGATCGACTTCTCTGTTTTGGCAAGCTGGATGCCATGCGACAACTGGTGCCCGCTCGAGCGCGAAAACGACGACGGCCCAAGCCCAAGTGCTGCCCGAAAACGCTGGTGAAATGTCCGAAGGAATCGCGCATGGCTCTTGACCCGACACCCACATCTCCCGCGGATTTGACCAATATTCCCCCCGGCACCTCAGCCGACGTCAATCTGCTGATTGGCGAACGGTCGACGGGCATCACGGTTTCCATTCCGGTGCATGTGCGGCATGGCGAGTCGGCTGGGCCCACCGTCCTCGTGACGGCTGCGCTGCACGGAGACGAACTGAATGGGACAGGTGCCGTCCGCGAGCTGATATTGGACCGCGACATGCGGCTGGCACGTGGCAAGCTGATTCTGGTGCCGGTCTTGAACATGCTCGGCTACGACAGCCATTCCCGCTACATGCCGGATCGGCGGGACCTCAATCGGGCTTTTCCCGGTTCCGGCAAAGGGAGCTTCACGGCCCGATTGGCCAAACGCATTTATCGTCAACTGGTCGAGCGGGCCGATTGGGTCATCGATTTGCATACCGCTGCCGCGCAGCGGACGAACTATCCCAACGTCAGGGCGAACCTGGATCACCCCGGCACGAAGTGGCTGGCCGAATCGTTCGGTTGCCAACTGATCATTCATGGGGAAGGTCCCAAGGGATCCCTGCGACACGTGGCTACCAGTACCGGACATCCCACAATCACCTTTGAAGGCGGGGAAGTCTGGAAAGTCGAACCGATCATCGTGGAACATATCTTGCGCGGTGTGCGAAACGTACTTTCCGATCTACACATGATCGATTTGCCGCCGGATCGCCCCGACGCCTCCTGCCACGTGCGGTCGACCAAATGGGTACGAGCGGATCGAGGAGGGTTTCTGCAATTTCACGTAGCGCCGGGAGCAAATGTCGAGGAAGGACAGCCGCTTGCTACCAATACCAGTTTGCTGGGACACGAACAAAACGTGCTCATCGCGCCTTGTGCAGGCATCGTCATCGGCATGACGACGCTGCCAGCGGTGAGTACGGGAGAAGCCGTCTGTCACCTGGGCCAGATGACCTCTTCGGCCCATGCGGATTTCGCGTCCAGTTCCGATGCGATGCGACAGCAGGCGCAGGACGACCTGGCCACGAATGTGCGGGTGGTCGAACCGCGGGAAGACTGACGCGACGGGGAACGGCTGGCAACCGTCACAGCGATTCGAAGACCGCCTTCATCAGCAGGGGCCAGACGGTCGTGGCATCGGCGAACACCTCGGCGAAGCGTCCGCCTTGCTGGGGCGCCACAAATTTTCCCCAGCTGACTCCTTCGGAATAGGTGCAGCCGGAAAGCCCTCCCCAATGGACCGGCTCGGGGCAAATCCGCACGCCATAACGGAAACGGGGCCCTTTCAGCTGGGTGCCCACGCGATGGTTGGTAATATCATAATAGGGGGCGACTTGCTGGGCCCAATTCCGCGGCACGCCGCCGCCGATCGTGAGGATGCCGAGTTCCTGGGCATGGCCCACGAAACGGGCATAGGCCTGCAGGTCGAGGAAGGGATTGAAGGCGGGGACGGCGTCAAATGTCTGTTCCGAGGAGAGCTGGGCAGGATCGAGTGACTGCTCCGCGAGACGCCGCGTCATCGCCCAGGTGGCGACGTCCAAACCCATCTCGCTGTCGGTGAACGCAGGCACGAAGACAGGCACCTTGCGCTCGAAGGCGCTCCTCAGGATGCCAGGACCCTCATTCAACTCGTGCAGTCGCTCCCCGATCGCGTGGCACAGACTGGACGAGGACCAGACGCCCCCCTCAGGCGATCGGTGATCGAGCACCCAACGGACGAGTCGTTCCACGTCATTCAGATTCGCCTCCATCTCGAGTGTGTCGTAGATACGATTGTATCCCTGCTCGAACAGGGTCTCGTCCGACTTGGATGGATCATACTGATAGTGCGTCAGCCCCATCGATTCGGTCAGCCCGTGGGCCATCAGCGCTCCGGTGGCCACGATGGCTTGTACCAGCCCCTTATCGATCATGTCGCACACGAGCCGCCCCTGCTTGGCAACCGTCATGGCGCCCGACATCGTCAGCACGACCGAGCAAGCCGGATTGCGGGCCATCTCGAGGAAAATCTCGTAGGCTTGCCCCAGCTGCCGGCCGCCAAAGGCCGTATGGGACATCCGTTGCAGCAGATCACTGAACGAATGTACGTCATCGAGGGAAAACGAGGCCAGCGGTTTGAGTCCGTCGGTCCGTCCGTCGTGTAAGTGTCGTTCGCTGTTCACTTGGCGAGGCATCCTCTTTTCCAGCAGCTAGACCATTGGCTCCGGTGCGGGTTGCTCCTTGCGCTGCGGCGACATCCTCAGCAGCCGGAAACCGACATCGGAACGAATGAATGTATAGAGCAAGGCGACTTCGATGAAGAGAATAGTGGCCGCCAGCCAGCGGTTGTAGTCAAAGCCGGAAAAGACCGTCGCTTCCCCGACCTGAGGCATCGTCGGGGGCGAAATTTGCATGCCGTAACGCTCCGCCAGTTCCGCGACCTGGACCATGTGAATCACCGGTACCCCTTCGGCAATGAACCGGGGCATTACTCCATCCACGAGGCGCAACTTGTCGGGTGTCCTTCGATTCAGACCCGGATGAAACATTTTCTTGCCAAGACTGCGGCCCACGGAAACAGTACCGCCGCCCACGTTGATGTAGGCCTTGATCGGTTTTCCCTTGGCATAGTCTTTGTAAATCTGCATTCTCTCCTCGATGCAATCCTCGAACTCTTCCGCCTCGAGCTGAAGTAAGCCGTTGCGAGCGATCGCTTTTTGGATCAGGGCCAGTCCTTCCTCCGACATGCCCAAACCCCGATCCTCATAGCCGCCGATCGAAGCGGCGACCGAGCGGATGTTCATGACCCCTTGGTCCTGCAAGACACGCTCCATATCAATCCACAGCAGGTCTGGCACATTGGCACCGAATTGAGACGCCGCGGCGCTGGCAATGACGATCGGTTTGGCCTTTAGGACTTCCAGGGCCGCATAGGTGCAGACATTCAGTGCGGGAAACGAGCCGCTCACGCCGAGGGCCACCACGTCCCCCTCTCCCACATCGGCCCGCTTCAACATGTCGACCATGACGGCGGCGAAATTGGGGTTGATGGTGGTCTGTTTGGCGATCAGGTGGCCCGAAATGCTCGTGACCGGCGACATGGTGACACCGATCAAGCCGCTTTCCGTGGGGTCGATGGTCCGGTCGATAGCGGGTCCGACCTCCTCGCGGGCGAAGTAGAGGGTTTCCATCGCGTCGGCGGCGAGCCGGGCGGCCGCCAGCTTTTCGGCTTGAAAGGGACGCTCCCGCGTGACCTGCCATGACTCGACCATGATCAGGCCGAGGAGCGAAAAGCCCGCGATCAGCAGGAGTGCCGTGCGGGACACGGCTTTCGGACGCCAATAGACTTTCTTCATGGATATACCTTCCGTCACCGTCGACGTGGTTCGTCAGACTTGCAGTTCAATGCCGTAGATAAGAATCAAAATCAAGCGAATCGCGACGGCCGCCGCCACCAAGGCGCTGAGCGTTTCGATGACCCCCTGCCGATCCATCCAGATGGCGATCAGGCCGGGAATGATGAATCCGATCACGGTAAATGAAGGGTCGCCGATGGCCAACACGTCGATCGAGGCCAGCGAATCGAGCGGCATCTGCCCCATCACGAAGCGGATCAGATAGCCCACGAGAATCATCAATACCGTGCGGCGACGACCGTAGACAATGATGAACGTCGAAAGCAAATGGACGACGAAGTAGGTTGCCAATGCGGCCAGTAGCGTGAGAATGATATCGATCGGTTTGTTCAAATAAAGTGCAAAATAGCCAGGCACGACCATTCCACCGGCGGCCAGACCGAACATCTCGGAGAACAGCAGGCTCACCGCCAGCCCCACGCCGATCGCGACGGTCAATAGTTCGATCATTCCATCTTCCTCAACGTACTGCGATTGGCAAAATAACGAACCAGCTCCAGGCCAACTCCGCCGATATTCGCCATGCCCATGGCCAGGCAGCTCTTGCCGGACTTTTCAATCACCATTTCGAAAATCTCGTCGACACGGCGACCTTCTGCGAACGACATCTTCAGCGGATCGATGCCCGCCTTGGTGGCCGCTCGCGCAAAAATATACGTTCCCGTGCCGATCAGCAGGTAGTGTTCCGGCTGCGGCCAGGTCGCCACAATCCGTCCCAGCTGGTCGGAACGATCGGGGCGATCGGCTCGGCAGTTGAAAATGGCGATGCGATGCTCGACGTCGGGATAACGTTCCAGGGCCATCCGCCAGATCCGCTCGGTCGATTCCGGATCGTTGGCGGCGAAGCCGTTGACAAAATTGACCTCCCGGCCGAAGAAGGACATTTCATAAGCCACCATGGCGCCAGGATCGGGATGAGCCCTCCACATGCCGGCCAGCGCCGCCCCGCGATCGACGCCGATTTCCTGGCACACGCGGAGGGCCAGGGCGATATTTTCGGCATGCTCGACATAGGGGAATCCAGCCAGATCGAGCGGCGTGATCCGCGCGACATCTTGCTCGGTCGTGGGCAGACACTGCGTGCCTCGATCCTCGGCGACTTGGGTAAATAAATCGAGATGGTCCCGCTCGGCCGTGAAGAGTTTTCCGCCGATGGGAATCATCCCGGCCAGCGCCGCTGCCACGTCCCGTTCGGTGGGTCCCATCACATCCAGATGATCCTCGCGGGCGTTGGTAATCACTCCATGGGTGGCGCGCACCAGCTTCGATTCGCTCAGCCATTGCAGGTAGGGCACGAGAGCCATGCACTCCAGCACGATCGCTTCGACGCCATATTCGACAGCCGTATCGACGATGCGAAGCTGTTCGATCACATTC
This sequence comes from uncultured Planctomycetaceae bacterium, assembly GCA_963700865.1. GTDB lineage: Bacteria > Planctomycetota > Planctomycetia > Pirellulales > Pirellulaceae > CAVOGJ01. Next base: position 78,330 of record CAVOZC010000016.1, read on the forward strand.
GCGCGAGCCGGCCGAAAAACGGGATACTCAGTACCGTCGGGGAGGATCATCCGGGGTAATGTGCCGGTAGTTTTGCAACAAGTGCGGATCCCGCCCGCGCGGAGCCCAGCGGCGATCAACCGCGCGACGCTCGATTTTCCGCGCGTGCCATTCACATGAATGCGGATCGGGATCTGGCTGAGCCGTTTACGATGAAAGGCCGCCTCCGCCACGCCAGCGGCGACCAGCAGGCCCGTCGTTCCCAAAATCGTTAGCATCGCGCTCATCGGGGCATGGAAGCAGTCAAGAAAGGCTCGGATAGCTCAGCGAAGCGGCTGGATTACCATGGATGGGCGGGTGGTGGCTGCGGAGCTGGGATGGGTGCTGTCACGGTGGACACACGGTGGGCCGATCGAGCGGCCCAAGGTTCTCATCTGCATGTTGTCGCTGATTTTTCGTTTCCTGGGAAGACGACATCATCCCGCGGGGCTGACGGGCCATCCGTGAGCCGTTGCGAGCCCTCGGTCGGAAGATTGAGATATACATTTCCAGGCGATCCCGCCAAGATTGTCGATATCGGTCCCATTGACGGAGACGAGCGAAAGCCCAGCGGGAACATTCTTAAAATTGAGGAAGACCGTGTCGAAACGATCCCGATCGAAACGGCGGCGGATGCGGCATCGCTTGCCCAAGAGGCCCACACCGGCCTTGCCCGGGCAGGTGGTATCGAGGCCAGACGCCGTGCCGAGCAGCGCGGAACTTATGGTGTACGATACGGCGGACATGACACGCCACGCCATCCACTCGTTGGCCGACTTGCCCCCGCGGGCGCTACCAGGCAAAGTCATCTGGATCAACGTGGACGGACTCGGAAATGCTCTGCTGGTCCAAGCGATCGGCGATCGGTTTGGACTGCATCCCCTGTCCCTCGAGGACGTCATGCACACACACCAACGAGCGAAGGTCGAGGTTTTCGAAACCTACGAGTTTATCGTCGTGCGGATGCCCGTTGTCAGTGATTTTTTCGCTTCCGAGCAGGTCGCCCTGTTTCTCGGGCACGGATTTGTGATCACGTTCCAGGAACGGCCGGGAGATTGTCTGCAACAAGTCCGTGACCGGATCGCGACGTCGGCCGGCCGCATTCGTGGCGAGGGAGCGGATTACCTGGCCTATGCCATTCTCGATGCCGTCATCGATTCGTACTTTCCGGTCGCCGAGCGACTGTCGGAGAAACTCGACATTCTGGAAGAAAATGTCGCCCTCGGGGTCGGCAATGTCGTCGACGAGATTCACGAAACGCGCAACGAACTGCGGCTTGTCCGCAAGGCACTTCGGCCCCATCGTGAGGCGATCAACAAGCTGGTTCGCGACATATCCCCCTTCTTTGCCGAGGAGACGCGGTTTTTCCTCCGCGACGTCTATGATCATGCCGTGCAGTTGAACGAACTGCTGGAGATCTATCGCGAATCGTGCAGCGATCTGGCTGAATACCATCTCACCCTGGCCGGTAATCGCATGAATGAGATCATGAAGGTGCTGACGATTATTTCCACCATTTTTATCCCCCTGGGCTTTATTAGTGGTGTTTACGGCATGAATTTCAATACCGCTCTGGTCGGCAACATGCCAGAACTGGACATGCCCTATGCCTACCCGCTGGTCCTATTGGGAATGTTGTGTCTGGCGGGCGGTATGCTCACCCTCTTCTGGCGGAAGGGCTGGTTCGGCTCGAGCTGGGTGAGCGGCAACGGTCACACGGACGGAACGCCACCCTAGCGGTCCCCGTCATCGCCGCTGGGGAATGGCGACCATCGCAAATTTCGTCCGTCCGGTGCGATACCGCAAAACGGGAAACGGCTTTTGAACATAGGTGGGGCCTGTCTGACATGCCGAACGGGCCGCTGGGACGCCATTTCGGCAGTGAAAACCCCGATTTACGGTCTTGAAAAGAGCCCCCCTGTCAGGATACGATTTCGCGCCCGGTCGTTCGCCGGGCCGACGATGAATTGACGGTTTCGCGGAAGTGATTAGCCTGAAGGAGATTGATGCACGTGCTGAGAACCCTAAGCTCCGAGTCATTGATTAGATTGAAGGAATCCGAACGACGCACGTGCCCACGTGCTCATTCACATTTGAGGGTCATGTAATGCCTGGGAAGTTTTCAGACGATGACCAGGATCGCTCGGAAGAGCGAGCCCGCCGTCGACGAGGGAAACGTTTCACGACGCCGGCCAAGGGGAAACCTAAGCTCCGAGACGAAGAAGAGCGCACGCGTTCGGTGCACGATGGAGAACATCGCTCACGCGAGGCCGCTCGTCGCTGGAATGTCTGGGATCTGGACGAAGACGAGGAAGAAGAGGTCGACGAAACCGATTCTGAACTGGCGTCGGATGAAGAAGAATGACCGAGGCAAAAAGGAACGATCCGCTCTGCCAGCGTGCATGGCCGCTCATTCGTCAACCTTAGAACCGGGAAGGCTGCCCTGAGGGCAGAGACAGGATTTACGAATGCTACCCAAAAAGTCCCTCGACAAGATGCGGGCCGTGATGCATGAGCGGAGAGAAGCACTTCTGCGGTCGCTGCGGAGGGAAATCGAGTCGTTTCATGCATCCGATGTGAGTGATTCGGGTGATTCCGCGAGCGAGGCGGAATTCACCAATGTCAATTCGGTCGTCGCGGAGTACGAGAGTCGCGAATTGACGGCGATCCGTGATGCCCTCGCGCGGATCGACGACGGCACTTACGGCATTTGTGAGGATTGTGAAAGTCCCATTCCGCTGGCCCGATTGGAAGCCTTGCCCTTCACCCCGACCTGCGTCAAGTGCCAGGCAACGAGCGAACGCAAGTAAGCGGGCCGCCGTTTCATCGCTGGACCCTCTCGTGATCCCAGCGGCATCTTGCTCGTGCCAGAGGACCGCTTCACGGGTGGTTCCCGGCGCTAGCGTCCAGCCAGAACTTGCTGGCTCGGTGCGGGGCCTGATCTCGGTGTGCCGCGGCTCGGCTCGGCGCAGCGCCGGACCGCGGTCATCCGTCCCGTTTGAACTCGGGCGGCAACGTACGAATATGCAGATCGCGCTGGGGAAAAGCGATTTCGATCTGGCTTCGCTTAAACTCACGGTCAATCGCTGTATTCAATTCGTCAATTACGCGAACCCGCATCGGCATGTCCTTGATGGCGATGTAAGAGCGGAGGATGAGGTTCAGTGTGCTGTCACCGAATCCCTCGAACGTCACAAACGGTTGGGGTTCGTCCACGATTAACGGATGATCCACGGCCGTGCGTAGCATGATGCTCTTCGCTAATTCCGTGTCGGACCCGTAGGCGACCCCTATCGGAATCACGATCCGGTTGACGTAATCGGTCAGTGTCCAATTCAGGACTCGGCCCGTGATGAAGTCCTTATTCGGCACGATGTAATCCTGCCGATCCCAGTTCGTAATCGTGGTGGCTCGGATGCGCACGCGAGATACGACCCCCGATACATCGTCCACGGTGACGATGTCACCCACCCGCACGGGGCGCTCGAAAAGGATGATGATCCCCGCCACGAAATTAGCGAACATCTCCTGCAGGCCGAACGCCAACCCGAACGTCAGGGCGGTCGCCATCCATTGGATCTGGTTCCAGTGAATGCCAATCAAGTTGCAAGCGATGACCAGGCCGGCCAGGACCAAGGCGTAACTGACGAGTGTCGTGATCGCGTAACGAACCGATTTCTCGAGCGGCAAGCGGTTGAGGATGGTAATTTCCGTCAGTCCCGGGATATCGCGGGCCGCGAACAAGGAAATGCCAAAGACAAATATCGCCAGGATCAATTCGGCCAACGTAACAGGATCGGGCACCTGGCGGGTGCGCTCCTCAAAACCGCCCCCTTCGAGCTCGATCGTGTCGCTGACGTAGGCGGTTGATTCCCAGAGCGGCCAGCGCTCCATAAATACCAAGGCTGGCATCACGTCTCGCCAGATGATCCAAAGTCCCAGGAGAGCCACTCCGGTGAGGATCGCCGCGGCCAGTCGCCGGGTCTGCAGGGTCTGGGAACGCAGATCGGCCAGAGCATCTTCTGGCTTGGCGATTTCCTCCACAAACGATTTCGTCGCGGCGTCCTTTGCGGCGTCGTCGATGGGCGCCGACGCCCTTTGACTCTCCGCTTCAGCGTATCGCTTCCGCGCCTCGGCAATGTAGCGTGCCCGACGATAGACCAGCAGCGCTCGCGCGGCCAAGGCGTGAAGGGTGGCGAAGATCGCCAACATCGCTGCGGTTTCGAACGCCCGCCACGCCAATTGGTCCGCCGTATAAACAAATCCAGCCGCCGAAAGACCACCGATGACCAGCGGTAGGAGGACAGCGACAGAAAACCAGATCGCGGAAAGTCGCGACCACCAACCGTTTTCGTTTTGAGCCACGTAATTTGCGGGAATCCCTCGCTGAGGATGCAGCAGCCGATACACAAACCAACTGGTGACCACGCAGGCCGCGAGAAAATACCATCGTTCCAGATAGCCTGGACCGCGCACGCTATCCTTGCTGGTGACAAGGGAAGCCATGAAGGCGAGCGGAATGGCGACCGGCGTAAACCAGCGAAGCTGCTTCCGCAGATAGGTAACCGTCTTATTGGACCAATCGAAGTGGGCGTCTGCCAAGCCATTCACGCAGACGACTTGTCGGAAAAACTCGACCGGTATGGCCACCATGGCAGCAAGGTCGAAGGCGTCCGCCACTTGAGCGCTAAATGGATCGTTCGCGTTCAGCCTTAAGCGCCACGAAAAAAAGAGCAGCGGGAGGCCCAGACGGAGCGTGAGCATGACCGCGATGCCTAACGTGCGCAGGGTCGGCATCATCGTCTGGCAGGAACTGCGCCGCGAGATACGCGACAACTGTCCCAGAAGCCGAGAACAAGGCCACGTCAGCCCGATGAGAATGATCCACAGGCTGGCGGCGGCGATCCACAGAAAAAGGCTTGCTCTCGCATCGCTCCGCAAGACCTCGATGATATTCAGCCAGCCCTCGCCCGTTTCCCACGCGGACGTCGTTTCGGTCTTGGGAGGACGCAGCGCCAACGGCTCAGCGCTCCGCACCCAGAGCACTCGCTCATCGATGTAGTTCGAGAATTCTTCGGTGACATCGATCAGTTGCTGTTGGATGACCGAGATTTCGGCCAGGGAATCGAAATACGCGTTTTGAGAACGCATGAGAGGGTCCAGGATATCCCGACGCCGAGTAAGCAATTCGGTCGCCTCGCGGATAAGATCGTTCCAGTTACGCCCGCGATGGTGCTCGGATCGAGATTGTCCACGATCTGCCGCGCACGGCGTTCCGGATCAGCAATCAGGGCCCGCTCATCGTTGTAGTCGAAGAGCGCCAGCTGAGCCTCATCGATCTGAGGCTGGCGAGCTCGCACGGACTCTTGCAGCTTACTCGTATTGGGCAGGAGCAATCGCTGCTTGCGCAATAACTTACCCACGCTGGTCGAGAGGCCGACGGTATCGACCTTGTTTCGTGACTGGCGATACTGCTGTTGAATTTCTTCGAGCTGACTGCCAACACGCTTCTTCTCATTCTCGCTGCGGCTGATTTGCTCCGCCAGACGTTGATTGGCCTCGGCGTAACTGCGATTTTCCTCCGCGAGATAGCGGAGCCCCGGTTGGGCCGTATCTTCTTCGCGGCGGGCCTGTGAAACCGTCGCTCGGGCCGCCGCGGTGCGCGCCTTTTCCAGCGCCTCCACGGTTTGCTTCAGTTCCTCGGTCGCCAGGGCGACTTGTCGAGTCAGCAGGTCACGCTGCAGACTGGGCACGCCGGCCGCATCAAAACTGTCCAGCTTCGCCAACTCGGCTCGCCGAGAAGGAACTTCGGCGGCGATGGCTTGCTTCCGCGCCAGACGCTCGATCGCCCGGGCTCGGGACACCAGCGGTGACTCGCCAGTGGCCGCCGGTGCCGCCGATTCGGTCTGCAAATCGGTCGCGTCCTGCTCCAGTTTGGCCAGTTTTTGCCGCAGCTCGTTGCGACGATTGGGCCGCGTCGCGGTCTGCGCTTCCAGCGTCGTCAGCTGCTTCTTCAACTCGGCCAGCCGCTGGTCTAGCCGCGTCCGTTCCAGTTCGAGTTCCGCCACGGTACCCGTTAGCACCGCCTGCGGCGTAGCCTTCTCCGCCTGGTCGAGTGCTTGCTTCAGGGATGCGACTGTCGACTCGAGACCAGCCACATCGTTTTCAAATTCCTTGGCTCGCGTCAGGTGCTTATCACGACGTGAAATCTGATCCAAGGCCGCATCGTACGTTGTGCCCAGCCGCTTGGACAATTCCTCATCGTTGGTCACCGAGGCCAGTGCCTCGTCCTTCTTCGCCGTGACCGATTCCACGGTCAGCGACTCGTCGAGACTCGCTTCCTCACTGGCAACCGGCGGGGTGGGTGGGACGTTCGTCGTCGCCGGCGGCGCTTCCGTGGCCGGCGGCGTGGCGGGGGACACCGGAGCCGGTGGCTGTTGCCGGTGGCTGTTGTGCCGGCGGCACAGGTGTCTGCGGCGCGGCATTCGACGGAGCGACCGCTGGAACCTGCGGCGACGGCTGAGGCGCGACGATCCGCTGGTTGTTCCCAGGCCGCTGCGGTGATTGACCCCAGGCGAGGGGCGAGAAGATCGAACCCGAGGTCGCGAGCAGCGCCAAAATCGCGAGCGGCACGGCGAACCGGAGACGCTGGCGGCGAACCGCCAAGCCGGGTGTCCCGCCACCGACCGCACGCAGGTCACGCCGTGGCAGGTGGCCGTGCCCCATCAACATCCCTGTTGGCAAACGTCTCATTCCATTCGATCATTAGGGGTGGGCGGGGGTCGCTCGGGTCTTGGCCAATTGCGACATGAGGTCCTGAACGGTTTCCTCATAGAGGTGGTATAAGCGTTGCAAGAGCGATTGCAAGTCCTCGGCATCCAATTGTGACCGCATCCGCTCGTCAACTAACTCGTCAGGCTCAAAAGCGAAGTAAAAGTCCTCCACATCCTTGATCGAGTCAAGTTCCTCGGCGAGCAAGCCGCCCGTCTCGTCGGCCACCGCCGACTGAAAGTCAACCACTGCCACGAACAGTCCCTGTTCCGTGCGATATACGGACAAGTCATAGAGGCGACTGCCGCGCTGCGTCGTGTCCTGCCGGCTGGAGACCTGACACAATTGCTCGCCGACGAATTCCATGTTGCCGCGATCAGGCATCCGCGAGACAAGCTGAACTTTTTGCATGTTGTGACTCCAAGCGACGACGGAGGGTTGGTCTCTCACGCCCCTCAATTGTACCATCTTGGGCGTTGTCTGAACACTCTCACAGTTGCCGCCGTGGGCGTTTGCCGGCAATCGCGGCGAATTTTCCGGGCTCCCGGCTCGCCTAACCCGTAAAGTCCGCGATGCTAGCGCAGGCGATAGAATGCGCGGGCCGTTTCGCGGAACAGCCGAGTTTGGTTGGCGGCTGGCCAGTCGGCGACCAGTTCCCACAAGCCCTCCACCCAGCGGGTATAGGATGCGGCTAAGGTGACCACCGGCCAGTCGCTGCCAAACATCAGTCGCTCACAGCCGAAGCACTCGACCACGTGAGCGACGTAGGGACGCAGGTCGTCAAGGGTCCAACATTCCTGATTCGCCTCGGTCACCAGTCCCGAAATCTTGCACCACACATTCGGCAGTGAGGATAATTCCCGCAGTCGATCCCGCCAGGGATCGAGTTGACGATACTCGATATCGGGCTTGCCGCAATGATCGAGCACAAACCGCACGTGGGGACAGCTTCGCACCAGTTCCAGCACGGCGGGAAGTTGCTGGTGATAAATACAAATGTCGAACGACAAATCGTAATCAGCCAGCAACGAGACCCCACGGATGAAATTCCTCTCTCGGCAGAAATCATCGGCTTCGGTCTGGATCAATCGTCGAACTCCCTTCACGAGGGGGAATTTCCGCAGTTGTTCCAGCAAAACTGGCAGCGAATCGGGCAATTCGACCGGAGCCCAGGCCACGATCCCGCCGATCCGAGGTTCCCTTGCGGCCAAGTCGCTGATCCAGGCGACTTCGTCCAGGCTCTGGTCGCGAGCGACTTCGCATTGCACAAACACGGACTGTTCGAGCGGTAACGTGCCGACGGCGGACTGGAACTCGGGAATCGCGTGCCGCAGGTTGAGACTTGGCAATTCCGCCAACCAGGCATAGTCCATTCGTTGCGGGTCCCACAGATGATGGTGGGCATCGACAAAAGGGATGGTCATCATGGACAAGGTCCTCTACGGGTAAATCGTGCGGAATAGAAACCCGAGGATGACGCAACGTGCGGGCTACCGCGAGTCCGAGCCAACCACCCCCTGGTCAACGGCCACGCTCAGTCGGGAGGTCAGGCGGCTGGTGACCGATCCGCCCAGCGGCATGCCGATGTTTCCGACAATCGGCGCCACGGCCTGCGGCTCGGCAGCCGCTGCCACCACCACGTGCCGATCGGCGACCGCCAGGCCATGCGTCGGATCATGCCCGCGCCAGCCGGCATGGGGCAGATAAACTTCGGTCCAGGCATGAAGTTCCGGTTCTTGTTGTTCTTCGTCGGGCTCCTGGTAGCCGCTGACAAAGCGGGCGGCCAGGCCGACAGAGCGGCAGATGTCCACCATCAGCCAGGCCAGATCGCGACAAGCGCCCTGCTCCGCCTGGAGGGTTTTTTCCGGTGGCCAAGGTAAGCCAGTTGGGCGGTGAAATACCTTATGCTCCTCGAACAGACGGCGATTGAGGGTGGTCAGAAAGGGAAGCGTCAACCCTCCGCACTCGGCCAGCAGGCATTGCGCATAGCGATCGATGACATCCGGTCCCGTGTGTGGTGGATGCCGCCGCAGGAAGCGCCACAAGCAAGCCCGGTCGTACGGCGTGTAAGCCGGAGGGAGCATTTGATTTGCCGCGGTCAAAGGAAAGTCGAATGGATTGGCTTTCGTCGTGCGAACCTGCAATCGGCAATCGACGGTGAGTTGCTCGTGCTGTCCTGCAAACGACGCGACGTGTACCGCATTTCCTTCAGCATCCACATAATCAGTCGTGGTGACGGGCGCGGGAGTGATTTCCAGTGCAAACGATTCGACAAATTGCCCGCCGCCGGTTCGCGGCATAAACCGCAATTCATGCGGTGCGAGGGCCACCGCCGCCGAATATTCGTACACCGTGATGTGCCGAATATGAAATTGCAAATCGCACACTCCGTTCAGCACTTGAGGGGATAAGGGCCGCGTCAGCGGGCCGCGGGCGATTCGTCGTCGACGGCTGCCGATCGCGCGACGGGTCGCGGCAGGCGGGCGAGCAGTGGATCGATGCCAGCCATCGACAATTCCCGCACCGACGTCCGCAATCGCTCTTGCCACCAGTCGGACATCGCGGCCAAATCGTGCTTTTCATAGCGGTGCGTCACGATCTGAAACGTATCCTGCACGTACAAGACGATATCGATGGGGAAGTCGACGTCGGCCGCGCTGATCCGCGTCGAGTCGAAGGCCAGTGTACCAACTTTCAACGCGAAGCGCATGGTGTCGTCATGTTTCAGCGTCCGGTCAAGGACCGGCTTGCCGTAGCCGGACTGTCCAATGATGTGGTAGGGCGTCCCCTCGCCAATCTCCACCCAATTCCCCTCGGGGTAGATCAAATACAGCTTGTGCGTTTTATCATCCGTGAGCTGACCCCCGACGAGGGCGTGGATATTGAAGCGAAATCCTGATTCGGTCAACGCCTCCTTGTCCTCGTGCGCGACGCGACGGACTTGCTCCGCGAAGCGGTTCACCGTTTTGAAGAGCCTATTTTCCGGAGGCCGTGTGGCGTCCGCAAACGTCTCCTCAAAATACGTCAGGGCCTTGTCGGTCACGGACCGCAACCCGGAAGTCATTAAGAACATCGACCACTGTTCGTCTTGATAGACGTTGACTTTGCGAGCCGTGATGCAGTTCGACCCGGTGGTAATCCGCGTGTCCGCGATACCCACGAGGCCTTCCTGCACCCGAATTCCCAAGCAGAACGTCATTTGTCGCCTCCGGCTATGTTGTGCTCTGACCGGCCGCGGCCAGCTTGCTGAGGGATTCTCATACACTGGTCGCTACGTGGGCGTCAAGCTGGTGCTGTCCAAATTGTCGCTGGTTGCCTGCTTACGACAAAGCGACTCTCTGTTTCATCGCCTGCTGAGCAAGAAAGGTTCGCCGATCCGTGGGGCTGAACGCCTCAGTCGGCGTTACCTCAAAGAACGTATCATACACCGACCGTCCGACCCGGTTCAGCCGCGCCTGGAGATCGTCGACAAACTCGTGGAGTCCCACGGAAATAACCTCCGCAGCGTTCGCGTACGCCAACTCGGCGCGAAGCTGCCCCAATTGTTGCTCGGGCAAGTTCGAAAAACTGCCGGGTACGGTTCCCGAGATCACGTGCAGCGACTGATTGGCCTTGGTCAGGCAATGCAGCACCGCCCGAGGAAATTCCTTGTCCAATACGAGAAACTGGACGACATCCTTCGGCGTGATCGGGCCGTAACGCTGACGGTACATCTCCAAAGCGCTGGCCGATCTCAAAAGGGCTAACCACTGGATGTCGTCCAGGGGGGTGCCCACATCGTGCGGATGAGGCAGCAGGATAAAGTACTTGACGTCGAGAATCCTCGACGTTTTCTCGGCGCGTTCGAGCATCCGGCCCAGTCGGCAGAAATGCCAGCCTTCGCCGTGCGTCATGGTGGCATCGGTGACTCCCTGGAATTGCTGGCCCGATGCCGTAATGTTGGCAAAGAACTCGTAGGGATTATCGAGTACCGACGTCAAATCGCCGCTGTCCCTCACCATCAGGTAAAAGCGGTTCACGTGTTCCCACATTTCGGCCGAAATCACTTCGCGGACGGACCGGGCATTCTCGCGAGATTTGAACAGGCAAGACAAGATGGAATTGGGATGCGTTTCGTCAAAGGTGAGAAACTGGATCACGTTATCCCGCGCGTAGTCGCCATACTTTGAAAGGTAAGCCTGATCATCCCCCGTCGTGGCTACCATCGGCCACCACTGCTCGCCCCGCTCGTCCGGCATGTCGAGACTGAGGTTGAGGTTGACCGAAATAAAACGGGCCACGTTCTCGGCTCGCTCAAAATAGCGACTCATCCAATACACGGAATCCGCAACACGACTGAGCATCCAGGCGACTCCCTGACCAAACGAAAAACTCTCACACCTCAAAACTTACGATACCACCCAAGTGTCCTTGCTGCCGCCGCCCTGCGAACTGTTGACGATCAGCGAGTCCTTCTTGAGCGCGAACGCGCGTGAGTCCTCCCGGGAGCACGAATATTTCCGAACCGTAGATGATGAACGGTCGGAGATCGACATGCCGTCCCTCGACACCATCGTCGACCAAGACGGGGGCCCGCGAAAGCGACAAAATTGGCTGAGCGATAAACCCCCGTGGGTTCTCGGCAACACGGGCAGCAATTTCCGAGCGCTCCGCCGCCGTGGAATGGGAGCCAATAAACAGGCCGTAACCACCCGCTTCGTTCGCCGGCTTGACGACCATATCCTGCAAGTTGGCCAAGACATGCTGCCGCTGCTTGTCGTCGTAGCACAGGTAAGTCATCACGTTGGGCAAAAGCGGTTCTTCCGACAGATAAAATCGGATCATCTCCGGCACAAAGGCATAGACGACTTTGTCATCCGCCACCCCCGACCCTGGGGCATTGGCCAACGCCACGCGACCCGTGCGATAGCTGTCCATTAATCCAGGAACACCCAACATCGAGTCGGCTCGAAAGGCCTTGGGGTCCAGAAAGTCGTCGTCGATCCGCCGATAAAGGACATCGATCTGCTCCAGACCCTTGGTGGTCTTCTTAAAGACCACGTTGTCGTCGATCACCAAATCTCTTCCCTCTACCAACTCAATCCCCATCTGGCTCGCCAAATAGGAATGCTCAAAGTAGGCCGAGTTGTAAATGCCCGGTGAAAGGAGAGCCACATTCGGGCGGACGGCACGGTCCTGCATCAGGTGCTGCAGCGCCCCCAACAGCTTGCCCGGATAATCGTCGACCGGACGGATCGCAATACGCCCAAAGAGCTGGGGAAATGTTTTCTTCACCAATTGGCGATTCTGTAACACGTAAGAGACGCCCGAAGGGCAGCGGAGATTGTCCTCCAGCACGTGCATCTGCCCCTGGTCATCGCGCACGAGATCGGTTCCCGTAATGTGACACCAGACGTCCCGCGGAGGCCGCAAGCCGATGCACTGCTTCCGGAATGAGCTGGCCGTCTCAATCACGTGGCTGGGGATGATGCCTTCGTTAACAATCCGCTGTTCGCCGTAGATGTCATTCAAAAAGCTGTTGAGCGCCTGAATACGCTGGATCAGCCCCAGCTCGATCCACTCCCATTCCTTGCGAGAGATGATGCGGGGAAGTATGTCGAAGGGAATGATCCTCTCCCTTCCTTCCTGGTCCCCATACACATTGAACGTGATGCCCGATTGAACCATCGTGCGGTGCGCCGCGAACTGGCGACGGGCGATATCCGCATTCGTCATCATCGCCAGACGTTTGAACAGCGCCACACACTCCTCGCGTGGCTGACCGTCCGGCGTGAACATCTCGTCGTAGAATCCGCCCGAATCGTAATTCGCAAATAACGCGTTTGGCGATGACTCAGGGCTGCCGGTGGCCCGCGGATTGCCCGCGGCGGATGCTTCGGCAGGAGTTCCAGATGTCGACTTCATCGTCAAGTCATTCGCCGAGCAGAAAAGCGGAAGGGTAACGCGGCAGTCCCGCGACGACCGATTCTAAGCTGTCCCGTTGTCCGCTGGAAAGCCGACTCGCGAGCCATTCGAGAAATGTCCGCTGCCGCGGCAAGCGTCGTCGCCCGTTGGCATGTCAAGAATTAAATTCGAGCCGTCCCGCGATCCTTACTCAGGCGGCAGCCAGGATGTGACCGCGAAACGCGCCTTCCATGCCATCAACGCGAAACTGCGCACTTCGTCCCCGGTCTCCGCAAACGTTCGCAGCGTCCGCAGCAGGTGCTCCAACGAAGTTGGCCGCATGGTGAACGAGGGGCAGGCGTACAGCACGTTGTGGATGGGGCGGAGCCAAATCCCATGCTGCACGAACCAATCGCTCGTCGCGTCCCGCGCCAGGGGTGCTCGAAAGAGATCGCCAGAATTGCCCCCAGACTACGGGCGGACGCCACGGCGGGTAACTCGTTCAGCTCGGCAGCGGCCCGGCAAAAATGTTCAGAGATCGTTGCGACTTGCAGTAAACGCGGCTCTCGCTCGAACAAGTCGAGTGATGCGAGCGCGGCCGCGCAGGCGATGGGATTGGCCATGTACGTCGGGCCATGCATCAAGGCGGCTTGCGGAGCGTCGTCGTGAAACGCCTCATAGACCTCGTCCGTGGCCACGGTGGCGGCCAGGCTGAGACTGCCGCCGGTCAACGCCTTGCCGACACAGATCAGATCGGGGCAGACGCCCGCTTGCTCCACCGCGAACATCGTTCCGGTCCGTCCGCAACCGGTCGCAATCTCGTCGGCGATGAACAGCAGGTCGTGCTTTCGGCATAGCTGAGCAATCCGTTGAAGCGTGGCGGGCGTGTGGAATCGCATGCCGGCGGCCATTTGTGCCAGGGGTTCCAGGATCACCCCGGCGAGCTGATGCCGCTGCTGGTCCAGGAATTGATCCAAACCGTCAAACTGGGCCTCGGAGCTGGGCAGCTCCGCGGGAAACTGCTCCAGCAGAAAGCCCTTGAAGTGGGCATGCATGCTGTCGATCGGATCGCAGACCGACATGGCGCCCGTCGTATCCCCATGATAACTATGCCGAAAGGTCACGAATTTGTGCCGCCCAGATTGGCCACGGTTCAACCAGTATTGCACGGCGATCTTCAGGGCAACTTCCACCGCCACCGAACCCGAATCACAGAAGAAGACGCGATTGAGTGAAGCTGGCAAGGCGTTGGCCAGCCGGTCGGCCAGCTGGATCGCTGGTTCGTGCCACAAGCCGGCAAACATTACGTGAGGCATCCGCTCCGCCTGCCGCGTAATGGCATCGATGATGGCCGGGTGGTTATAGCCATGACAGGCGGTCCACCACGAGGCGATTCCGTCGATCAGACGGCTGCCATCCGCCAGCAGGAGGAATTCGTCCTGCGTGCCCACGACCTGCCGGGGGGCCCCCGCCGTTTTCATCTGGCAATACGGCATCCAGACATGCCGTAGTTGCTCAAACGCCCAGGAAGATGAGTCGGATTCGTGCGGCATGGAAGCGGAGGGCGTAGAGCGACGAAAGGCAAGGCTGCTTCGCGCGACGTGAGCGACGAAATGCAGACGGATTCAGGATGCAAGTTTGTTGGTCTCGGTGAGGTCTAACATGCCCGCCCGTTCCAGGGCATCCTCGAGGAAGTAGTTAATATCTTCCGTGTCTTCGGCGTGCAGGATCGTGTAGGCGTGGGCCGGGCTGCGGGCATGATAGAGCTGTTCGCAAAGGTTGGTATCACCCGTAATGGCCTTGGCGAAAGCCGCCAGCACTTCGAGGTGTCGCTTGCTTTCCGCCTTCGGGGTCGCGAGCAACAGGACGGCGTGCACGGGGCGTCCGTCGGGCGTCGGTAGTTTCAGACCGGGACTGCTGATGCCGAGGACGCCCTTGACTTCATCGCCGGTATCCAGGATGGCATGGGGAATCATCAGACCGTCACCCATGCATGTCGATTCGAGCGCCTCGCGCTCCATGACTTTCGTCATGAATTCCTCCTGAGGAATGGGCAGCGTCGACGTGGCGTACAACTGCTCGGCGAGCGTGTTCACCACGGCTTGCTTGGTATCTCCCACCAGCCCCACGTTGATCTGCTGTTCACCGAGAAAATCGAGCAGTCGCTCCCGGTCCAGCCCGACTTCCCCGGCCTGGACCAGCGCGAACCTGGCCGCACTCGGCCCCAGCAACTGATTGATTGCCAACGCCGAAAGTCCAACGGTCGTTACCACATTCGCGATGTCTTTCATGTGGGGGTCCCCTTGGGCCAACAAAATCAGGCCTACCGCGACACCCCCGTGTGGCAGCAGCGCCAAGCCAAGATAGTTGCGTACGACCTTGGGTGCGTTCGCCAACTGCATGGCCAGAAAAGCCCCCATATACTTGCCCAGGAAACTGCGCGGCGAAATACAGCCCGACGAGGCTGGCCAAGGGTAGCACCAGACCAAAATCGAGTTTCATGCCGGCAAACGTGTAAAACGCGGCGAACAGGACTCCGCCAATCGAATGCAGGTAAGCCTCTGCCGAACGGACGCTGTCGTGCCACACGTTGGTGAGGGTGATACCGGCAAAGGTGCAGGCCAGGATACCCGACGCGCCCAGGCCGACCGAAGTCCCCCATGCGCCCAGAATCACCGCCACCATTACTGGACCCAGGAAGGCGGGACCCACGATGGTTCGATTGAGCAACAGGGCCAGCAAGGCCACCGAGGCTCCACACATAAACGCCAATCCGAATTCCACACCCACGCAGGCGATCGCCGTGTGCCACGAGCTAAGTTCGACGGAGTCTTCGCGGAGAAAGGAAGATGCGAAGGCAAACGCACCCACGGCCACCATGTCGATCAGCGCCACGGCGGCCAGCAAGGTACGCGTCAGGATGCCCTTCGCCCGCGATTCGCCGACCACAAGGACCGTTGTTCCCGGCGCGCCGGCAATGGCCACCGCGGCCAAAACGAGCGCCGCGCGGGTGCCAATTTGACCCAGATTCAACACGGGCGCCAGCACGAGAAAGGCCATTAGCACCAAGGCCGGCGTAATGATGCGCCTCTCCCAGCAATAAAAACCCAAGTCGCTTGCCGGCGTTTCGCAGACTGGCAAAATAAAGCGCCGCGCCGACGGTGAAGGCGATGTACCCCAGCACGAAGTTCATGTACGGAGCAAAGTCGTCGATCGAGTCCGGATCGAGCCCCGGAATTTGCAGCCCACGCAGGAGAATTCCCGTCCCGATCCAACCGGTGACCTTTGGTAAGTGCAGGCGGGCCACGAGTTCGCCCCCCACGATCCCGGCCACCAGCACGATGGCGAGTTTCAGGAGCGCGTCATCGAAGCTGATCGTGGCAAGTCGTTGCAGCAGGGCTTCCAGCATGACGAGTCCCGTTCGTACGCGCGAGTGGACAGACAAGCCGCATTATAGGGTCTTGGATCAATCAGGGTACCGCCGCTGATTCAGGCTTGCTTTCCTTGGGCGACAAGCGTGACTCGCGCCGCACCAGCACGCGCAGTGCCCCGTCGTTGTCGGCCAGGCGATCTCCGTCTTCGGCGCACCGCAGAAAGAGAATTCCGTCATGCGGGGCGATGAAGTTGCCGTCCGCCGAGAATTCCAGCTCGGTAACCCCTTCCGACGTCAACACGCCTGGCACGAGTCGACCGCTGCCGTCCGCATCCCCCGCGGCCCCGCAGGTCGCCGTGGAAGCAGATGTGCGCCAACTCCCCTCCGCCGTCATGTTGTACTCCGCGTGCTGGGCGACTTGCAGGCCGGCCGACTGCCAGCCGCGATTGGCGCGGACCAGCTGTTCCGCAGCGCTCCATGAGTGCGGCTCGCGCACCTGAGCTGGCCACAGCCAGCGACACCGTTCGACTTGATAGCCGGGAAAAACATGCCGCACGAAGTGAGCGAACTCCGCGTCTAACTGCCATCGGTCCTCACGAAACGTGGCGTCAAACGAAGCGTCGTGCCCTTCCCGGAGTTGCCGACCGAACTGGCGGAAACGGGCGGAATAGTTGTCGTTGGTTGCCAGGAAATGGCACAGCGCCCATGCCCAGGAATAGCTGAGCTTTGCGTCATCAAGTCGCCGCTCGTCCTGCTCGAGCCAGTCGCCCGGGCGGCCGTCGCCTGTAAGGCGGTGTACGGAGTCAGCGATCGGTTGCGTGAAATCGGCGTTCGTGACGATCTCTGCCACCGTGCGCACCGGGCCTCGCCGGAGGGCGGATAAGAATGGTTCGGAACGCTGCAGCCCCCGCTCACGGCACGTGGCGTGGGCGAAGTAATCGGCCATTCCTTCGGCGTACCAGGCAGGTGGCGGTCGAGAAAAGGCCATGCAGCAAAAGGCGTGTACAAGTTCGTGAGCAGCCACGGAGGACGCGGTCGTCGCGTACATCCGCACATGCTGATGACCGGGCAGTGGGCCGGACGTGGCGTAGCCACCCACCCGTTGGAGCACAATGGCCGCCTGGGGATCGGGAAGCAAATCCGGCGGCCAGTGCTCGGCATCGTCGACCAGGTAGCACTCCAGCGGAGAATGCAACGGCGCTGCCCAATAGCGAGAGATGACGCGCAATTCGTGCTCGAGCTGTTGCAGCGATCGATCCGCGTCGGAGCGATCGACATCGGTGAGCAAGAAAATGTGCTTGGATCGTGCCGAGTGACGCGAACGGAATGGCTGGGTGATATGACGGCTTCCTGTCCATACAACTCCGGGCCGCCGTAGATCAGGCAACAACTCCAGACCAGACAACATCTCCAGGCCAGGTAGCTGTTCGCGACCGCGTTGCGGCGGACACCGTGTCTCCCCCTGGCGACCGCTGCCTTTTCCGTCGCTGCGGGAGTTATGTGCGCTAAGATCATTCAGGGGCTTTCCGTGGTGCGAGAGGCCAAGGGCTCGACGCGCACGTCATCCATGGCCAGGGTGCCCGTCGCTCCGAACAATCCCAATCCCACCACCGCCAGACGCGCCTCTTGGGGCACCGAGATCGTATAGTGTCGGCTCTGCCAATCAAAGGTGCCTGTAAATGGGGGCAGCGATTTCGAGCCGACGGGGGCTCGCCGCTCGCCGTAGAATTCGATAATGACGCGGGCATTCTCCCGTGAATGACGGCCCGTCTCGAGATTGACTCCCTTCGCGTGAAATTTCAGCCTCAGCTTCGAGTATTTGCGGCCGTCGACGCCGAACGCCTGCATCAGATGGGCGGGACGACCCGGTTCGCGATTTTCAAAGACGGCCGCCTGTTGTCCATCCGTGGCGCCAAGCTTGTCGGACACCGAGACCTGTCGGGCGTAAAACCATCCGCGGGGGTCGTCGGAATCCCCCAGAGCTTCTTCGAAACTGGTGTGTCGCAGCCGAGGAGTCTGCTCATCAATTTGTTGCTCACGGCGTTCCTCCGCTTCTCCCGTCATGGGTACGAAAAACGTCGCCTCGAGCGGTTCGCGACGCAATTCTCCCTTCTCTTTGACAAAGCGGTAGAGATTTTGCTGGAAACGTTCGCCGAGCGGAATGATGATCCGTCCGCCTTCCGCCAATTGCTCAATCAGCGGAGCCGGAATGGCTTCGGGCGAACAGGTCACGATGATTTTCTGGAAGGGAGCCGCCTCAGGCCAGCCGAGAAAGCCATCCCCGATCCGCGTCTGGATATTGGGATACCCTAGGTGAGAAATCGTCTGCGCCGCTTGTTTTCCTAGCGATTCGACGATTTCAATTGAGTAAACCTCCGCCACCAACGGGCTCAGCACAGCGGCTTGATAGCCGCTTCCGGTGCCGATTTCGAGGACTTTGTCCGTGGGCTGAGGATCGAGGGCTTCGGTCATGAACGCCACGACGTACGGTGGCGAAATGGTCTGTCCAGCGCCAATGGGTAAGGCCATATCATAATACGCGTTGCGTCGTACCGACGCCGGAATAAATTCGTGCCGCGGCGTCTGCCGCATGGCGGAGATCACCCGCGGATTGCGAATGCCACCCCCGACGACGGCCTCGTCGACCAGCTGATTCCGCGGACGCTGATACGGATCCTCGGCCCGCTGTTGGCTGAACAAGGGGGTCGCCAGCAGGGCCACGCCGAGTCCCGCCAGAAGGGCTCGCTGCCGACGATGGATTCGCGGGGGGATCATGGAAACCGAATCGAGGAGAACGAATTGCCAGCAGCCAGCGACTGTGCGCACGGCGTGCCTTCACGCCATTAAGGCTAATTGCTTTTGCTTGCTCGCGGAATTGCAATTACCGACGGGCAGCTGATTTCCTTGCGATTTCCAGGGGGGCGTGCAGGTCGGTTCCCGTCAGCGCGTCCTGGTGCGTGTGGCCCGCTGAGCTCCCAGGCCCGTGGTGTGCATCGTCGCGGCTCTCCGAGTACACTTACGCAAGCCGCATACTCGGCGGTCTGGCGGGCTACGGACTTTGTTTCGATTTCCCACGTTTGGAGAGCGTAATCCCATGGTCAGGAACCGACGTGATTTTCTCAAGCAATCGCTTCTCGCTGCCTCAGCCGGCTCGTCGATGTTGGCCACGGCGAGTTGGGGCCAGCTGCCAACGGAAAAGAGCCATCGGCCGACCGTAGCGGCGATCGGCGTTGGCGGAAGTATGGGACGCTACAATCGCGGACGCGACATTGCCCGCGAGGCGGCAAAGCTGGGCACCATGGTGGCCGTGTGCGAGGTGGTCGATAAACATGCTGAGGAATTCAACGCCGAGATGGGGGGCCAGCTCAAAACGTATCGCGACTATCGCAAACTGCTGGAAGAAGTAAAGCCCGACATCGTCACCATCGGCACGCCCGATCATTGGCACGTTCCGATCTCCGTCGCCGCGTTGCGATCGGGTTGTGACGTGTATTGCGAAAAGCCGCTCACCTTGACGATCGATGAAGGCAAGCAGATTTGCAGGGTCGTCGAAGAAACGGGCGCGTGTTTCAAGTCGGCACGCAGCAACGGAGCGAGTATGATCGCAAATTTCTGCAGGCGGTCGCGGTGGTGCAGAGTGGCCGACTCGGCAAAGACGTCAATGCCTATGTGGCGATCGGTAGTGCACCCGGGGAAGGTCCCTTCCCCAACACGCCCGTGCCCTCAGGCATCGATTGGGACCGCTGGTTGGGCCCTGCCCCCGCGGTCGATTATTGCGAGGAGCGGCGGCGAATGTTTCGCTGGTGGTTCGAATATTCGGGCGGCAAAATGACCGACTGGGGGGCCCACCATATCGATATCGCCCAATGGGCCTTGGGCTTTGCCGATTCCGGCCCTGTGTCGGTTGCGGCGCGAGGGTAAATTTCCCGAGATCGTTCCCGCGGATCTCGATTGGAAGGTATTTCTGGATGGCAATGCCAAGTTGCCCAATGGTTTTAATACGGCAGTGCAATTCAGCATCGATCTCAAGTTCGGCAACGGTTCGGTCATCAACGTCAATGATTATTATCGACAAGACGATGGCACCGAATTTGAAAACGGCATTCTCTTCGAGGGTGAAAAAGGCCGCATCTTTGTCAATCGAGAACGACTGTCCGGGCTTCCGATCGAGTCACTAACGGAAGCCGATCAGCGGGAACTGGACGCGGCCATTCTGAAGCTCTGCAAAGGCAAGGCTCCCGGTCACCACATGGGTAATTTTTTCGCTTGCGTCGAGGATCGCTCACAGCCCATCTCGGATGTCTGGACACATCATCGCATCATGACGTCATGCCATTTGTGCAATATCGCGCTGATGCTGGGCCGCGAGCTGACATGGGACCCCCAAGTCGAGTCGTTTGTGAACGACGCCCAGGCGGTGAGCTTGATGTCACGGACCAGTCGCCAGACCTACCTCTAATGGTCACCGGACGCGGCCGCCGAGGCAGCCGCGATCTTGTTCGCCAGCCACTCGTAGGCCCCCAACGTGATCCACTGTCCCAGTCGCTCGCGACGATGACCCAGTTTGGCCCAGCCGCGCTCGCCGGCAAAAAGCGTGGCCGCTGCCGCTGCCGGCAGCTCAATCGTGGCGCGAAATCGCGGTGCGCACAGTGAGGCGGTCGCGCCCTGCTCGCCCTCGCGAGCGGTGGACGCGCCCGTTCCTTCGACCGCCAAAGGGCCGCCGGCCGTCGCCGCCAACGCAGGATGGGGCAACTCGAGGGTCGCCCTTGGGTCCATGTGGGCCAGCCGCGCACGGATCCGCGGTCGCGAACCGATGCGCAGCACGACGGTCTGTCCGACGCGCGGCAGAACTTCGTCAAAGTCGTCGTGACTGACCGCCAGCACCAACTCCTTCCGTGACTCGACACCAATCGTGAGCAATTCGTCACCCACCTGGACGTAGCAGCCAAGTCGCTGCGGAAGGGTGTGCGCAATGACTTGTCCGTCCAGATGGGCGACGACTTGCAGTGCTTGCTGCTCTTGCTGCTTACGTCGTCGTTTGCTCCGCAGCGATTCTTGCTGCCTTAGTTCAATTTGAACCTGGGCGGGCTGCTGGGCGTCGCGCGCGATATTCGCTCGGACCTGGCTCTCTCCCAGCGCCGCGTCGAGTTCCGCCAGCTCGGCGTCGATTTCCGGATTGACCATTCGTAATAGAAGATCACCCGTCCGTACCTGCTGACCGTCGCGCACGAACAACTCAACAATAAACCCGTCGGCAGGGCTGCGAACCACCGTGGCTTCCTGAAAATCGATGATGCCCGGGACGGCAATTCCGGCGGGACTGGGCAGATAGCTCCAAGCGAGCCAACCCGAAAAGGCGACGATCGCCGTCAGCAGCATCGCCCGATAAAACATGTTCCGCGATTCGAAATAGGCCTGTCGCAGGCGCTCGCTCAGTTGTCGCAACGGATTCAGAAACCATGACACGATGCCCAGGGTGGCCAACGCGATGCCGGCGCCATGGAACATGGCGGCGGCGGTAATGCTGAGTGATGCGCAAACCAGCAGTTTCCAGAATACGGCGGCAAAACCGTAGACGTGTACCAACCCATTCCGCCATCCGTGGTGGCGGGGTCGACCATCACGCACGCCCAGGAACAACCAGTTCAACCAGGCGCGAACGACTTGATTGCCCTCCTGATACAGGTTGGGGATTTCCAGCAGGTCGGATATCAGAAAGTAGCCATCGAAGCGCATCAAAGGGTTCGCGTTGAATAGCACGGTCGAAATGCTCGCCATGACGACGATATTAAATAGATGGTGTGCGACCAGACGGGACTCACAGTGGGCCCACCACAACACGGCGAGCGCGGCGATGATCAGTTCCACATACATGCCAGCGGCCGCCACCAACATCCGTTTCCACTTCGAGGGAAAACTCCACGTCGATGTGACGTCGACATAGGCCAAGGGCGCTAAGAGCAACAGAATGATTCCACTATCCTTCACCCGGCCCCCAAATCGTTTGCATGCCAGTCCATGACCCAACTCATGGACCATTTTCAACAGGACCCACGTGACCAGCATCCAGGCCCAATTATGGGGAGCCACCAAGGTACGTGATGATGCGATCCAACGATCGGCGTGTGACAGCGCCGTGCCCAACGCCACCAACATCAACAACACTCCCGCCGTTATCGTGACGGGGTGGAAGAGCCAGCCGAGTGCCGGAAGCAGAGCGTCGAGCGCCTCGGTCCGGACTTCCCAAGGGAATCCGTATCCAAAACGGGTTGCACCGCGCGAGAAGGCTTGCCGTTGGCGGAGTCGGATCGCTGACGAACCCCATGTCGTCCCCGGCGAACCTGGCAAGTCCGTTCTCCAACAGCCAGCCGTAGATCTGCAAGGCCCGGGCTTCGTCGAGCGCCTGGGCACCTAACCGCCGGGATGAACGAGCCAAGGCCTCCACGAAACTTGTGTTGCCATCCAGGAGCGAGATAAAGATGTACTCTTCGAATCCGATGCGGAAATATTGCGACTTGGAAGGGCATTCGATGTGATAATGCGTGCGATTTGCAAAGACCTGAGGCACAAAGACAAGTTCCTCGACCAGCCGCACTCGGCTTCGCTTCAAGTCCACCGTGAATCGATCAAATGACTGCGTCACCATCCCATCCACCCGGCGACCGCGGCCAGTGCTTTGTGAAAGAGGTTCCAGCCCAACGGCCGCCGAATGGTCGTGATCCGCGCCTTTCCGCGCATGCCCGGTCGCAGCTTGCCTCCCGGGTTGGGAATCGTCGCTTCGCCAATAAAGACGTTTTCATTGTCCTTCAATTCCGAGCGAGGACTAATTCGATCCAATGTCGCGCTCCAGCGTTCAAAGGGAAAGGCATCCAGTCGAATGTCAACGCACATCCGCGATGTGACAAAGCGAATGTCATCCTCGGGAATGGCGATTTCCACGATCATGGCTTCCAGCGGTGCGATCTCGAAGAGAGTCTGTCCCACCGTCAGCGGCACTCCCTGCGACTTGGCGAGGTCTCCGGCAACCACGATGCCGGCAATCGGGCTGCGGATTCTCGAGGTGAGCCGCGCGGTCTTGCCAGATATCGATTTTGGCTTGCAGCCGTTCGATCTCGTGCTCAGCCATGCGGGCTTTGCCCGATTCGTGCAGCGCCACATACCCCGCGCGTTCCTTTGTCGCCCTGGCCAGTTCCGCCGTCGCCCCCGCCAATTCCCATTGGACTTCGCGAGGGTCAAGCTGAGCCAGCGGTTGGTCCTGGGATATGATTTCGCCCGGCTTGACCAGCGTCGTGTCCAATCTGGCGTCAAATGGAGCCGCCACAAACCGTCGCCCCGTCGGTTGTAACTCGACTTTCGTCGACACGCGATAATTGCAGGGTGCCAGGAGCAGAACACAGATGGCCAGGGAGATCCCCAAAGCCGTATTGGCTCGCCCAGCCCGCATCTTTTCCCACCATCCGTGCAGAATCCGCAACCAGGCATTCTGCTGGGCCCGCCTGAGTAAACTCAACGCGCAGGCTATCGGTCCACTGGCCGCTGTCAACAACTGTTCGACGGCCGCGGAGCCGTCGCCCCGGCTGCCGGCAAGCCCCCCGATTGCGGTCTCAGCCAGGCTGACCAACACGGCGCCTTGATAGTGGCCTTGGCTGTCGCGCAACGGCGCGCTGACAATGGTCGACGACGCCGTCGACTCGAAGTATTGTCGATGGGCCAACAAGCCATGCCTGTCGTCCGGCTCGGGGGGCCAGCGGCAAACCGTCCCTCGACAAATCGCTTCCTGCAAGGCAGCTTGGGGAAGACGGTGCGGATCGTTCGACCGCTCCAAGCCGGTACGGCCGGCAATCGATGTGATATCACACAGCCGTTCGGGTGGACGGCAGAGTCCCACGACGACGTGCTCGGCCTGCAGATAATGCCGCAATTCCTCGGCCAGTCGTTGACAGGCGGCCTGGCTGTGATCGGAGGCCTCCACCCGAGCCACCAGGTCAGTGATGGCCGCCAGGCGTTCAGTAGCGGCGGCCGCCATGGCTTGCTGCCGTGCCGCATTCCAGGCGGCAAGCTGGGATTCTACCAGCTGCAGGATCACGGGTCGCAAATCGGTGGAGTGGGCTGGTGTGGCGAAAAGGGCCACGATGGCAGCCGCCTTTTCCTGTGGGCCGGTCGCCAGCGGGGCGGCGAAGAGCTGAACGGCTGCCCGCACCGCGTCATGCTCGCTGAGAGCGCGCCCTCGGCCACCGCGTGACTTGCAAAGCTCATGCACCACGTTTGGATGCTCTCCGCCACCTGCTCCACGCTGCTGGCCAGCAGCTGTAACCGCGGTGGCTCGTCGGCGTGTCGCCCGGCCCGATAATGGGCGACGACATCGGCATGGCCATGATGGGCCAACACCCGGGCCAGCCGATCAAGCAGTTCGTCCTCGGCCGGATCCGTGGCAAACAGCCGCTGCAGTTCGCCGCACACCTCCACTAAAGTGGGGGCTGTCCCAGGTGCGCCGGGAGTGGTCCCTCCCTTCGACGGGGTCGGGCAGCCAGCCTGCGAATGGGTTGGGATGACGGCCATGCCGAAACGTCGCGTTCTTGAAAACGGTCGCTGGCGTTACGTGGAACGGGTGGCGGCCGTGGCTAAGCGGGCAGGGGAAACAGGCGGGATGGTTGGTGGGCGTGTGGGACGGGAGGGTTGACCGCGGTAGGAACGCGGCGGTAACTATTTCTTCACCAGGGATTCGAGATGTTGGGACAAGATCAGACGGCAGGCATCGCCGCTGAGCAGCTTGTGATCGGAATTGGGAACGCGGATTTTTACGCGCGTCGTACCGCTCTGCGCGTCGGCGGTTGGCGACACAAACTCGACGACACCATTTACGGTCTCGTCGCACAAAGGGAACTCGACCTTCATGGTGTCGTCCTTGTGGATCATGCTGGCCAGTTCCTTGGGTACCGAAAAGACGACGAGCAGCGGGTCGAGCTGTACGACACGAGCCACCGTGGGCTCGTTGCCCGAGACAAATTCCCCGGCGTCGCGCAGAACCTTCGTGACAATGCCAGAGATGGGCGAGCGCACGCGACGCTGCTCTAATTGAGCCTCGATGCGTCGGCATTCCATGGCCTTCGTTTGCAACTGTTCCTCGACCGCTTGAACCTGCGCCTTCGCAACCTCCATTTGCATCCGCGTGCGTTCGACTTCGACGGGACTGGCATGATGTCGATCCAACAAGCCCGCAAGTTTGTTCAGCCTCGTCTCGAGCAAGTTTAATTCGGCCCGCGCGGCGTTCAGCTGCCCCTGGGATTCGACGTTCGATCTGGCTATCTCCAGGGACGCCCGTAACACCTCATCATCGAGGCTGGCCAGAATCTGCCCAGCAACCACGGTGTCCCCTTCGCTGACTTCCACCGAGGCAAGTTTGCCCAGCTCGGCCGCCGCCACGTCAATCTCGCGGTACGGTTCGGCGAATCCATCAATCTCGGTCGCTTGTATTTCCTGGTGACGGTTCGTGGCAAAGCATGCCGCTCCGATCGCCAATAAAAAACGTATTCCGGAAGATGCCAGCAAACGACGCATCACGGGGTCCTCACTCGTGGAGTGTCATGTCATCGTGACCGCTTGGATGCAGTCCACGCCTGTGAGAACCATAGCTTACGGTTGAGGATACGGTAGTAACGCTTGTGCCAGCCGTACCGTTTGCGCCGGCGTTGCTGGCGAGTGACGGGCGTTGCGGTACCCCGGCGTGTTAGCCGTAGGCGCTAGCCTCGGGCCGGAGTCGCTCGTCACACTGCCAGGGCTCGATAACGTTGGCACCGGCGTTGCCCGCGGCTAGCGCCGTCGGCAATCGGGCGTTGCGGCATCCCGGCGTGTTAGCCGTAGGCGCTAGCCTCGGGCCGGAGTGTGAGTCACACTGCCAGGGCTCGATAACGTTGGCACCGGCGTTGCCCGCGGCAGCGCCGTCGGCTATCGGGCGTTGCGGCATCCCGGCGTGTTAGCCGTAGGCGCTAGCCTCGGGCCGGAGTGCTCGTCACGCTGCCAGGGCTCGATAACGTTGGCACCGGCGTTGCCCGCGGCTAGCGCACCGTCGGCTATCGGGCGTTGCGGTATCCCGGCGTGTTAGCCGTAGGCGCTAGCCTCGGGCCGGAGCGTGAGTCACGCTGCCAGGGCTCGATAACGTTGGCACCGGCGTTGCCCGCGGCTAGCACCGTCGGCAATCGGGCGTTGCGGCATCCCGGCGTGTTAGCCGTAGGCGCTAGCCTCGGGCCGGAGCGTGAGTCACGCTGCCAGGGCTCGATAACGTTGGCACCGGCGTTGCCCGCGGCTACGCGCCGTCGGCTATCGGGCGTTGCGGCATCCCGGCGTGTTAGCCGTAGGCGCTAGCCTCGGGCCGGAGCGTGAGTCACGCTGCCAGGGCTCGATACCGTTGGCACCGGCGTTGCCCGCGGCTAGCGCCGTCGGCTATCGGGCGCTGCGGCATCCCGGCGTGTTAGCCGTAGGCGCTAGCCTCGGGCCGGAGTGCTCGTCACGCTGCCAGGGCGCGATAACGTTGGCACCGGCGTTGCCCGCGGCTAGCACCGTCGGCAATCGGGCGTTGCGGCATCCCGGCGTGTTAGCCGTAGGCGCTAGCCTCGGGCCGGAGCGTGAGTCACGCTGCCAGGGCGATAACGTTGGCACCGGCGTTGCCCGCGGCTAGCGCCGTCGGCTATCGGGCGTTGCGGCATCCCGGCGTGTTAGCCGTAGGCGCTAGCCTCGGGCCGGAGTGCTCGTCACACTGCCAGGGCTCGATACCGTTGGCACCGGCGTTGCCCGCGGCTAGCGCCGTCGGCAATCGGGCGTTGCGGCATCCCGGCGCGTGAGCCGTAGGCGCTAGCCTCGGGCCGGAGTGCTCGTCACGCTGCCAGGGCTCGATAACGTTGGCACCGGCGTTGCCCGCGGCTAGCGCCGTCGGCTATCGGGCGTTGCGGCATCCCGGCGTTGCCGTAGGCGCTAGCCTCGGGCCGGAGGCTCGTCACGCTGCCAGGGCTCGATCGGGCGTTGCGGCATCCCGGCGTTGCCCGCGGCTAGCGCACCGTCGGCTATCGGGCGCTGCGGCATCCCGGCGTTGCCCGCGGCTAGCGCCGTCGGCTATCGGGTGCTGCGGATACCTCGGCGCGTGAACCGTCGGCTGACGAAATGGCTGGCCCCATAAATCGCCGTCGGGCCTCTATCAGGTTGACACATTAACGCCATCTCGTGATGCTACTCAAAATGATGTCCTGAGTGTGCTCATCCTGGTCATGATATAGGGAATGGTCCTTATGTCGGACGTGTACGCCTATTTCATTACATGGACCACCTACGGTACTTGGCTACCGGGGGACGTCCGTGGCTGGCGGAAACGGCGAGGTGGTACGCAGATACCGGCTCCACTGCTCGAGCGCTGGTGTCGCGAGCAAATGAAGGGCGAGGTGGTTCTGCTCGCGGTCGACGATCGAGCAACGGTTGAGCAAGCCTGTCAGGAACATTGTGATGTGCGTGGCTGGACGTTGCTCGTGGCGAACGCTCGTACCAATCATGTGCATGTCATTGTATTTGCCGCGCTGCATCCAAACAAAGTCCGTGATCAGCTGAAGGCGAATTGCACGCGGCGATTGCGACAGCAGGAGAAACCGTTGATGGCAGCCCGCACATGGACGCGCGGTGGTTATGTTGAAATTTTAGATACGGACGAGGACATCCAAGCCGCGTTCCAGTATGTGACGGAAGGTCAGGATCGTAAGCGCGCGTGAGCCGTAGGCGCTAGCCTCGGGCCGGAGCGCTCGTCAGACTGCCAGGGCTGCCAGGGCTCGATAACGTTGGCACCGGCGTTGCCCGCGGCTAGCGCACCGTCGGCTATCGGGCATCGGCCCGGCGTTGCCCGCGGCTACGCGCCGTCGGCTATCCGGATCGCGCACCATGTCTTGTCTCAGCAACGCCGCCCGCGCCGCGTAGTGATGGCGTTCGGCCGCCTGCTGAATGCGGCGAATGCGTGATTCCAGCCGCAGAGTGACTTCGCCCTGTCGATTGGCGGCGCGTTGGATGACCGTCGTCAACCAGCCGCCAAAATTTCGCAGCAGCCAATCGTCGGCGGCCACGAACGTCTGCGCCGATCCCGGATCGCCTTGCCGGCCGCAGCGACCGACCAACTGCCGGTCGATCCGCGCGGACTCATGGCACTCCGACACAATCACGTGCAATCCGCCTCGTTCCGCCACGCCGGGACCGAGCCGAATATCGGTGCCGCGACCTGCCAGGTTGGTCGCAATCGTCACACAGCCGCAGTGTCCCGCCTGGCTGACCACCGCCGCTTCATCGGCATCTTGCCGGCCATTCAAGAGCGCCAGGGGAATGCCCACCGCACGAATTCGATCGGCCAGCAATTCACTGTTGACGATGCTGCGGGTGCCAACGAGTACGGGCCGTTGTTGGCGGTGCATGTCGGCCACGGAGCTCACAATGGCCTGCCATTTATGCTCTTCGGTGGCAAAGACACGTAGCGGATACAGCGCCCGCCGGGAGGTCAGTCGCGGTGGAATCGCGATCGTTTCAACGCCATAGACGGCGCGCAGTTCTCGGGCACAGCTGGCCGCCGTACCGGTCATGCCAGCAAGGCGTGTGTAAAGGCGATGGAATCTTTGGCGGGTAATCTGCGCCAGCGTATGGTTTTCGCTGGTCAGTGGCAGCCCTTCCTTCGCCTCGATGGCCTGCTGCAGTCCTCCTTGCCACGTTCGATCGCTGAAGATGCGGCCGGTCGATCCGTCGACGATCTGAACTCCGTCGCCCTGCAGTACATAATGCACATCGCGGCGAAACTGATGCTCGGCCCGCAGTGCCTGCTCGACGTAGCTCGTCCATGCTCGCTGCAACTGCTCGGCCGGGATGGCCACTTCCGGATCATGAATCCGCGCTCGGCCGGCAGGTGTTAATTCCAGCGATTGCGGTCCCAACAGCCGATAGTCGGTCTGAATCGTCAGCCGCCCGGCCACAATGCGAGCTCAGCCGGATGGCGTCGCCATCGGCTGCGGGGAGGCCAGAGGACTGTGCGAGTACGAGGGGGGATGACGCATCATCAATCAGTACATTATCCGCTTCATCGACGATGCAAGCGGCCAAACCACGTTGCATGGTTTGCCGTTCGTCGGACATGTGGCCCTGCAGAGAGGCCATCAGCGATTGCCCCAGTCGCTCTGAATGACCGCGGCGGCGGACTAGCTGGTCGCGAAGATAGTCGAATCCAAATTCATACCCGGTGCCATAGGTGATATCCGCCCGATAAGCGGGCAGCTTTTCGGCGGCGGAGGCCTGTTCGGGTAATAGCGCGGCGGTCAGTCCGAGAAGTTCGAACACGGGTCGCAACTGCTCGAAATCGCGTTGAGCCAGGTAGTGGTTGGGGTTAGCGACATGCACGCCATGTCCTGCCAGGCCAAGGACCACAGCCGCCGGCGCGGCTGCGAACGTTTTGCCTTCTCCCGTTTGCATTTCGGCAATGGAGCGTCCCACGAGTGCTCGAGCCGCGATCAGTTGCACGTCGTACAATTGCACATGCAGCACCCGCTGCACTGCCTCGACAGCGACCGCGAATGCCTCGGGGACGGCGGTGGCAGGCCATTCATAGCGTTCCAATGTTTCGCGAAGATCAGCCGCCATGGCCTGTAGCTGTGAATCGGAACGATTGCGTAAGCGAGCGGCTTGCTTACGCACACTTGTGACAAAACGGTGGTCCCCCGGCGGCAACACGCTGGGAGGAGCGGCGGAGATCAGCAATGACGATTCTCTGGTGCTCATGGTGAATCAACGGGCGATGCGCCAAAGTTGCTGGTGTTCCCTCCACCGGTGTCGCGACAAGCTCAAGGCTTGAGGTTGGTAAGCATGGTGGCTTTCAGCCGCGGTCGACTGGAGCTCGCTGCCCCAGCCGCGCACAGCGAACCGCAAAATGTTCACTTGACAGAGCCTAGGGATTCGGCGTGTCCGCCTGCTTGTACAAAGCCGTGGGAAGTTCCATTTGTTGAGCCACCGATGTTTCATTTGGTGTCACGCGAAACAAGGTTCCCATGAATTTTCTCAGTCGCACCATCGCAATCGCGTAGTTCACCTGCGCGAACAAAAGCCGCTTCCTCGCCGGCCGACCGTTCTTGCGAATCGAGCAGATCTTCCAATAGCAATGTGGACGAATCATCGATGCCAGGCAGCGTTTCCCAACGATCCACCAGAAACTGCGTTTCGTTGTATGAGGCCAGCATGGCTTGATAACGGGCTTGCATCTCGTTGTGCGTCGTCGCGACCTCGCGGAGTGCGATCTCGACCTCGGTAAGTCCCGTTTCAACCGTGGCGCGGAATTGGCTGAGGGCCCGGGACATCTCGAGATTTCGCCGCTCGAACTGAGCCTTCGGCGCTCGCCTGCCCAGCGGCATTTCAAATTGCAGTCCGACGGTGAATCCCGGGCGACCGTCACTATATTGATTGACAAAGGCCTGCAGCACTTCGGCGTCGCCCTGCAGTCCAGCCACGTACGTGTTGAGCAACAAGTCCAATTGGGGGAGCAGCTGGTTACGCGATACGCCCAGTTTTACCGAGGACGCGCGCAATTCGCGTATGGCTTGCGAGATGTCGGGGCGATTGGCCAGTGCCGTCGCAATGCCATCCGCAGCAGTCATCGGCAAGTCGCCAACCATCGGCACATCGACGGGAGTCATTTCCAGCCACGAGGACTGCAGCAAGGCCGGATCGTTGACCAGCAGCCTCAACCGCGATTCGGCATTGCGAATGGAGGTTTTCGCGCGGACGATCTCGGATTGACGATTGGCCACGGCCGATTTGGCCCGCAGCACTTGTCGGTCCAACACATCGACTTCCGTGCGACCGGCCAGATTCGCCAAGATCATCTTGGCGCTTTGCAACAGACGTTGGCGCTGAAAAAATTCGGCCCGAGCCCGATACAGCTCCCAATACGTTTCGGTGACCTGGAGCAAATGGTCTTGCAGCTGCGCCACGAATTCATCACCCGCCGCATGAAAGTTCACGTCAGCCAGCACAATCAGGCTCTCGTTCACCGCCCGCCCTGCCCCGTTAAGGAGCGGCTGCGTGTAGTTCAGTTCTAAACGAGAATTGCCCTGTTGCGGCGGGTTGAGAAATCTCGAGTTGTTGTCGAGGTATCCGAAGCGTTGCGAGATTTCAAATTCGCCCCCCACACGGTTTCGTCGTCGCAGCCCGCTCCGTCCCAACCACTCCTCCTGGATGAACCGCGTGTTCGCATTGCCGGTGGTCAAATCGTTGCCGACCGGGTCGTTGGTATTGTCGTAGCGTTGCTCCATGAACGATCGCCAGTCGAAGGCGGCGGCTTCTTCCGCCAAGAACGTCCGCTGAATCGCCGGATCGACCTCGAAGGACTTGATATGCGGCGAAAATCGGAGGCGCGGACTGAACGAGGGTTGCCACGTCGACCGGTAGCGGCCGCGGAGCCAGTCCCACCGGCGACCGCACAAGCGGATCCCACCAGACCTGATAGACGCGCGGGGACTGGGCCGACCCCGCATCGGCCGGACCCAGCGTGTGAGAGGCCCTGTCGTAAAAAGGGATCAACATGCCCTGGGCGTCCGCGTCTTGATTTGCCTGGGAATAACAAGTCGCGGCAACGGGCGCGTCATAGAGATGCGGCAGAGGCACCGGCGAGACGTCCGGCGCGGGGGCGCGACAATCAGGCTGGCCAATCCCGACGGTTCCGGCATGGTCTGCGCGTCCGCAATCACCGAGGCGAACGCCACCGCCGCAAGGGGAACCAGCAGTTGTTGTCGCCAAAATACGTTCAACGGAAGCCTCGAGTGCGTTGCGATGGCCGCGAAA
Organism: uncultured Planctomycetaceae bacterium; assembly: GCA_963700865.1. GTDB lineage: Bacteria > Planctomycetota > Planctomycetia > Pirellulales > Pirellulaceae > CAVOGJ01. The sequence goes on from CAVOZC010000016.1 coordinate 110,215, forward strand.
TCGGACGGGAACGCGACCGCGATGGCCAGTTCCTGTTGGAGAAATCGGAATAACCGGAGCAGGCACTGAAACCAGAAAGTCCCTTTCAACCGCGCACTCAGCCGCTCTCAGGCGACTCTTCCGAATGTGCGTGTGAAGCTGTCTTCGCCATCCGTGCTGCCGGTGCAAGCTATGCTTTCAGCCGAGGGAGATCCATCCGCGGGTTTCCAGTCTCGCCAAACACATGGAGAGGGCGACCATGCCGCCGGAATTTCGTACGTTGCTGCAGCAAGGACGGCTGTTTGTCCACGAGGCGTTCGGCAATCTGCGGATGATGATCGAGGCCGACGCAACCAACGCGCGCGGCGCCTCATCCGACCTGACCCAGCTCGAGGAACGCATTCTGATGAGTGCGTCGCCGATCGCCATGCCGCCCGACGCCGGGGGCGGCGTCGAACCTACCGAGCTCGACAACTCGCTGAATGCCGAGTCGCTCGACGGCTCACCTTTGGGGCCTACCGCGGACCAGTCGACCGACGACGCTCACACTCGGTTGGAGGTGATTTTCGTTGACGCGTCCGTGGAAGATCGCGAGAAACTATTGGCGCTGGAAGGACTCCGTACCGACGCCCACGTGCGTTTCCAACTCTACGAGATCGCGAACGACGAGGATGGTGTCGAACGCATCTCGGAAGTTCTGGCCGGACTCGACCAAGTCGCCTCCCTCCACGTGGTGGCTCACGGAAACGACGGCTCCTTGCAATTGGGCACTGCTGTTCTCGACCAGTCCAGCTTGCCGGCTTACGCGGCTCAGATCACCGGCTGGCAGGATGCCCTGACCGCCGACGCCGACTTGCTCTTCTACGGCTGTGATTTGGCCGCAACTGCCGCGGGTCGCGATTTCGTCGATCAGCTCGGAGCCCTCGCACAAGCCGATGTCGCGGCCAGCGACGACGTGACGGGCCACGTGTCGCTCGGCGGAGATTGGGATTTCGAATACCTCTTCGGCACGTTCGATTCGCAGGTCGCGTATTCCACGTCAACGCAGGCACATTGGCTGGGAACGCTGCAAACGGTGGTGGTGACAACGACCGACGATGTGATCGACGCGGCCGACCTCTCCACCATTGATGCCCTCCTGGCAGACCCGGGAGCCGATGGAGTCGTTTCGCTGCGGGAAGCGGTAATTGCCACGAACAATACCGGTGGAACCGATGAGATCCTGCTGGGCGTGGGGATTTTTGGTCGGTCGATCGGTGGCAAGGATGATTTGTCGGCGAAAGGCGACTTGGACATTCAGGGTGATCTGGTCATCCGTGGCGCTAGCATGCGCGACACGATTATCGACGCGGAATTCAAGGATCGAGTTTTCGACATCGCCGCGGGCGTCGAGCTGAGCCTGAGCGACTTGACGGTGACCCGTGGTTTTGTCGCTGGCGAAGATGGCGGCGGTATTCGGATGGACGGAGGACGACTGGTCCTCAATCGTGTCTGGGTCGAGGGCAACGAGGCAAATAAGGACGGCGGGGCGATTTTTAATAACGGTGGCGAGATCGACTTCACGGACGTCATGTTGCGGAACAACCTGGCGTATGACAAGGGCGGTGCCATCTTCAACGCTGGTACCGCGAGCCTGGTCAATGTCACCATCGCGGGCAATCAGGCCGACAAGGGGGGCGGCATCAATCACGAAGGGGGTGGGTCGCTGTTGACGATGGTAAATGTGACGATCAGTGGCAACGATTCGTGGAGCGAGGGGGGCGGCTTGCTTGCCAGTCGACCCGTGACCGCGACGAACGTCACGATCGCCAACAATACGTCGGGCAAGGACGGAGCCGGCGTAGACATTCACGGAGCTAACGGCAGTTTGACCCTTTACAATTCCATCTTGTCAAACAACCTGGCGGCGGGTGTCGCCGCCAATGCCGAGGGGCCCGTGACGTCGCTTGGCTTCAATATCGATGATGACGGGACGGCCGGACTGACACAGGGGACCGACCTCTCCAACGTCGACCCGCTGCTCGACGTGCTGGCGGACAACGGGGGCTTCGTCCAGACACATGCCCTGCTGGCGGGCAGTGTGGCCATTGATTTAGGGGGGACGGCCGGTCCTGCCCTGGACGCGCGGCATCAGGGCCGTAACGGGATCGCCGATATCGGCGCGTACGAATCCGATTTCACGCCCTCCGTCCTCTTCTGGTCGGACCGGACGGACAACGTGCTCAGGCGATCGCATGCCGACGGCAGCGGCTATCAGACGATCGTGACGGGACTGAATGATCCGGTGGGAGTAGCGGTCGACTTGAGTGGCGGCAAGATCTATTGGGCCGATTCGGCCGCCAAGACGGTCAATCGAGCGAACCTGGATGGCACCGGTCAGGAGGTGCTCTACACCGTGAGCGGGTCAACCCGCGCCCGTATGGCATGGATGTCGATCCGCAAAATGGCAAGCTGTATGTGGTGGTGATCGATACGTCGTTCGTTACTCCTAGTCCACGGGTCGTCGTCAGCAATCTGGATGGAAGTGGCCAGATCAACCTGCCGATTGCCGACCTGGGTACGCCCGGGGACATCGTCGTCGATGAGGCGAGCGGCCAGATCTTCTGGACCGACTATTTCGGCAAGCGGATCCAGGCGGCTCGTCTGGATGGCTCCAATGTCACGACGATCTCCAGCGGCTTCACGCACGGGCCAGTGGCCATTGATATCGACAAGTCCAATGGACTGCTCTACTGGACGACGTCTCCCTTTCCCAGTGGAACGGGCAGCCTCTATCGTGCCAATCTGGATGGCTCGAATCGTCAGATACTCACTGAGCCGATCAATTCCTCGAAGGGAATCACGATCGATGATGACGGCGACATGATCTGGAGCGAGGCCGACCGCATCCGCCGCTTTGACACGACGACCACCAATTTTTCCGACCTGGCAGCTTCGCAAAATGGTCCCTTCGACGTCGAAGTCGCGTCGCTGAATACCAATCGGCGACCAACGGTGAACGACGAATCGTACGTGGTCGACAAGAACACACCCCTGACCGTCAACGTCGCGGCTGGCGTGCTGGCCAACGATAGCGATCCCGATGGCGATTCGCTGACGATCGTTTCCGCTTCGGCCCTGTTCGGAAGCATTGTCATGCAGCCGGACGGAAGCTTCACGTATACGCCCAAAGCCGACTTTGTCGGCACCGACGTGGTGCTCTACAAGGTCAGCGATAGCCAGGGGAGTTTTGACTTTGGCAACGCCTATTTTGACGTGCAATACACGAATGACGCACCCGAGTTGGATGCGACGTCGGCATTTGCTTTGACCAATGTGGTCGCGGGAAACACGAAGCCGGCCGGAAACACCGTGGCCAGCTTGTTGCAGTCTCGCCCGGGAGCCGCCTCCGATAACGACGGCGATCCCTTGGGAATCGCGGTCGTGGCGGTCGATGACCAATTCGGGATCTGGGAATACTCGCTCGACGGGAGCAACACCTGGACGAGCTTCGCGGCGAGCGGCGTATCCGACGATGGGACGCCCGAACCGACGCAGGCCGTGCTGCTGGACGCGAATGCCCGCGTCCGCTTTGTCCCGAACGGTGGCTACGTCGGTAACGCCGGCAATCTCGCGTTTGTGGCTTGGGACCAGTCACAAGGCGTCAACGGCAACACGAACGTTGATACGTCGTACACGCTCGACGGGGCCTTCAGCGCCGTCGTTGGTGAAGCCACCTTGGAAGTCGAGTCACCCTGGGGCGTCGACGTGGACGTGCCCGCGGGCGGGCCCATCATGCTCGATGCCGGTACAAGTACGTCGTTTTCAGTGGCCGGGGCCAACCCAATTACCGTGAGCGACGGGACGCCCGCGAATGCCCTGCTGCGATTGGAACTCACCGTACAACACGGCACCCTGACACTGGCCGGAACGGCAGGAATCACGTTCGAGACGGGGGCGGCGACATCGGCCCAGATGATCATCATCGGGACGGAATCAGCCCTGAATGCGGCACTCGATGGACTGAGCTATCAACCCGGTGCGGGTTACACGGGCGGTGACCAACTCGATTTGACGGTCGACGTACATGCGAATCGCGTCGGCCGATTCGAGTTTGACTCGGCCGGCACGCTGGGGGTCGACGCGGAGGGAAATCTGGACGCCGCCGTGGACGCCAGTGTGGTCGCGATCGCTGATGCGAATCGCGGGCCGGTTGTCCGCCTGGATGGCACCAACAGCCTGGTGATTCCGAGTGATTTCGGGCAACCGCCAAGTATTACGGTCGCCACCTGGATGCGGCTGAATACGGCCAACGACGCGGGACGCAACATCGTCACGATTGGTGACGGAGTGAAACTGGAAGTTGGCCCGGATGGCAAGCTCGCGGGCATCGTGCGGGATGGCGCTACACAACTGATCATGTCGAACCAGTCACTCGTCGGCATGGGTTGGCACCACGTGGCGTTCGCCGTTGATACGACGTCGAGCACCATGACTCTCTATATCGACGGGATCGAAGTTGCCAGTGGTGCGTACTCGGGAACGATCAACTACGCTTCAGGCACGACCGTGATGGGTGCCACATCGCCAGGCCTGCCCACCGGTATGATCGGCCGGCTGGACGACTTGATGGTCTACACGCGGGCTCTCGCGCAAAGCGAAGTGCGCGAAGTGTTCCTCGGCGCCAGTGAGGATTTTGCCTCGGTCTCCTTCGAGGTGATTGGCAGGCCGCAAGTCGTCGATGATGCCTTCGATGTGCCCGTAGGAGGTTCTCTGAATCTGGACATTCTCGGCAATGACGTGCCGCTCGACGCAGGGCTGGATATCACATCGGGGCAAATCGTCGCCGGACCCGCTCACGGAACAGTCACTTGGGAGGCCGACGGCACAATTACGTACACCCATGATGGCTCGACGCAGCTGAGCGACTCCTTTTCCTATACGGTGGCGGACATGGACGGGGATGTATCCTTCACCGCGACCGTGACCCTGACGATGCTCACCCAGGCACCGACCGACATCCTGCTCTCGAATGCGACGATCGACGAGAATACGGACACAACGGGCGGCACCAATGTTGGCGTGTTGTCGGCGGTCGACAGCGATCTGGTCAACGCGCACAACTGGTCCATCGTGGGCGGCGCGGATGCCGGTCTCTTTCAAATCGATGCCGGGACGGGCGACACCCTGGTGATCGATGCGGGGCTAATCGATTTTGAAGCCCAGGCTACGTATGAAGTGGTCGTGCGCGCTATCGACGCCTACGGCAACGTGTGCGACAAGTCACTCACGATCAGTGTAAATGACATGAACGAGGCCCCAGCGCTGACGCTGACGAACATCGTGGGCACGCTGGCGGAAGGGACCGATACGAGTACGGCCCTTCGCGTGGCCGATCTCGTGATCAGTGATGATGGGCTGGGCACGAATGGCCTCGGCCTGAGTGGCGCGGACGCCGCTGTCTTCGAGATCGTGGGGAACCAGTTGCGGCTACGAGCCGGCACGGTACTCGACTTTGAAACCCAGAGTAGTTACGCGGTGGACGTGGTGGTGACCGACACGGTCACCGGACTGGGCGACACGGCAAGCTACCTGCTAACGGTCAGCGATGTGAACGAGGCGCCGGCGCTGACGCTGACGAACGTCGTGGGCACGCTGGCGGAAGGGACCGATACGAGTACGGCCCTTCGCGTGGCCGATCTCGTGATCAGTGATGATGGGCTGGGCACGAATGGCCTCGGCCTGAGTGGCGCGGACGCCGCTGTCTTCGAGATCGTGGGGAACCAGTTGCGGCTACGAGCCGGCACGGTACTCGACTTTGAAACCCAGAGTAGTTACGCGGTGGACGTGGTGGTGACCGACACGGTCACCGGACTGGGCGACACGGCAAGCTACCTGCTAACGGTCAGCGATGTGAACGAGGCGCCGGCGCTGACGCTGACGAACGTCGTGGGCACGCTGGCGGAAGGGACCGATACGAGTACGGCCCTTCGCGTGGCCGATCTCGTGATCAGTGATGATGGGCTGGGCACGAATGGCCTCGGCCTGAGTGGCGCGGACGCCGCTGTCTTCGAGATCGTGGGGAACCAGTTGCGGCTACGAGCCGGCACGGTACTCGACTTTGAAACCCAGAGTAGTTACGCGGTGGACGTGGTGGTGACCGACACGGTCACCGGACTGGGCGACACGGCAAGCTACCTGCTAACGGTCAGCGATGTGAACGAGGCGCCGGCGCTGACGCTGACGAACATCGTGGGCACGCTGGCGGAAGGGACCGATACGAGTACGGCCCTTCGCGTGGCCGATCTCGTGATCAGTGATGATGGGCTGGGCACGAATGGCCTCGGCCTGAGTGGCGCGGACGCCGCTGTCTTCGAGATCGTGGGGAACCAGTTGCGGCTACGAGCCGGTACGGTACTCGACTTTGAAACCCAGAGTAGTTACGCGGTGGACGTGGTGGTGACCGACACGGTCACGGGACTGGGCGACACGGCGAGTTACCTGTTAACGGTGGGCGACGCGAACGAGGCGCCCTTTGTCCGCGGAACGAACAAGCTGACGCTCGTCGAGGACGCCGCGGAGACGATCGTCGATTTAACAAGCTGGTTCGGTGATCCGGATGGATCGGACGGCGATTTAACGTATCAGATCAAGGAGGATCATACAGCGGGATTGTTCAAGAAACTGGCGGTTGATCAGCAAGCGAACACTCTGAAGCTGACACTCCAGCCGGACAGGAATGGATCCGGCACTGTAGTGATCTCCGCAACGGACGCGGCGGGGTTGGCTGTCGAAAAGAGCATCACGATTGACGTGACACCAGCAAACGATACCGTGCGGATCAATGATCAATCGGTTACGGTTTTCGGTTCAGACCCGGTTCGTGGTCCAATCATCTCTCAATCGGTTGACGCGGATGGGGAAGCCTTGACGGTGCAACTCGTCAACGCGCCCAGCCACGGTCGCGTCACACTCCGCGCGGATGGGACGTACGAGTTCATTCCCGATGCTGGCTTTACGGGGACGGATTCATTTTCTGTCCTCGTTGACGATGGAGTCAGTCCCAGCAACGTGGCTACCATTCAGTTAGCCATCCAGGCGTTTTCACTGCCTTTGCTGCCTACGACGGCGGACGCGACAGCGGAGACGTCCCCAAAACCGACGAGCGATACGGCGAGCGACCAGGACGCGATCAATTTGTTAGGTGTCGTGGCACCAACGTCGTCGGAGAATGATGACGATTTAGAAGGATATGTTCCGCAACGCCGCCATACCAATGAGGCGTTCGACCGCGAATCAGGGAGCGGTGATTTGGTGTTGGTGATGGAGCGTCAAGCTGCCGAACTGGAAGCCATTCGCGAGCTTACCGATGCGACGGGCACTCGACCCGATGTCCTTTCTTACGCAACCGTTTCGATCGTGACGCTGAACAGTTTTAGCAATCAGACGGCCAGCGAAGTGTTCGCCGCGATCATGGGGCCGGGTGACATGTGGCACGAACTGGACGCGTTCCAAGACGCGATGGGTACGAAGCTATCCATGGAAGAAATGGTCGTCGGATCGATTGGCACGCTATCGAGCAGTCTGGTGGTGGGTTACGTGATCTGGGTGGTGCGCAGCGGACTGCTACTTTCCAGCGTCGTGGCCTCGATGCCGGCTTGGACCCTGATTGACCCTACGGTCATCATGACCGTATCGGATGGCGATGACGAGGAGGATGGCGAGTCGCTCACCGACATCGTCCAAGATGCCCAGACGAACGATGCGGCGGCGCAGGCCGTGCATTCGTAATCCATGAGAAGGCTCAACGAATGAAGATATTATCCCCCCACACACGGATCGCGGCAGGACTCTCGGGCGCCGTCGTTGCCATTTTATGCTGCGCCAGCCTGATCGGATTGCTGCCCAATATGGAAGATAGCGAGGCGCAGGCGCGGGCGGAATTGTGTGAAACGACGGCTCTCACAAGTTCTGCCTTGCTGGTGCGGGGCGACTTTCAAGGCATGTCGCAAATTCTCGCTGCCCTCGTGGACCGCAACCCGGATATTCTCTCGATTGGCGTACGCCGACCCGATGGCCGATTGTTCAGCTCGACCGGCGAACACGAGGCTGACTGGCTGCCCCTCGCAAACGGAAAATCGACCGCGGAACAGATGCAAGTGCCGTTGTACCGAAGTGGCACAGACAAATGGGGGACGATCGAGGTCCACTTTCGGCCCCTGCGTGGCCCCGGTTGGTACGGCTGGTTGCGATCCCGACCCGTGTTGCTGATGTCGGGTATGTCGAGCGCGTGCTTTCTGCTCTTCTCGTACATTTTGCGGTTGGTGCTCAAGCACCTGGACCCCTCCAAAGCCGTGCCGCGTCGAGTTCGCGACGCGCTCGATAACCTGGCGGAAGGTCTGTTGATCGTGGATACTCGCGAAACGGTATTACTCGCGAATACGGCCTTTGCGTCCGCCGTGGGAAGTCGCGCCGAGGACTTAATTGGACGGAGAGTCAGATCGTTTGGTTTGAAATTGGTTGCAGCCGGGGGATTGCCTCGCGAAACGCCTTGGTGTCGAGCCCTTAGTGAAGGAAAACCGATCTCCGACACGCGGATGGAAATGGTGGACCCTCACGGCGAATCTCGAAAGTTCAGTATCAATTGCTCGCCACTCCTCGGGCATCATGGCAAATATTCAGGAGTCATGATTACGTTCGATGATGTCACGGAACTCGAAGAAAAGACGGTGCAACTTGGTGCGGCCCGAGATGCGGCGGAGGCTGCGAATCGGGCCAAGAGCGATTTTCTGGCCAACATGAGCCACGAGATTCGCACACCCATGAATGCGATATTGGGATTCACCGACGTGCTGCGCCGCGGGATGGAAGAGAATCCGGAACGGCGGATGGAGTATCTCAACACCATCCATTCCAGTGGGAACCACTTGATCGAGTTGATCAACGATATTCTGGATTCTCTCAAAGATCGAGGCCGGCCGACTGGAAATGGAAATTACCGATTGCGAGCCCCATCAATTGGTGGCGGATGTGATGAGTGTGCTGCAAGTCCGCGCTGACGAGAAAGCGCTGCAGTTTGATTTTCGCATTCAGGGCAGGATACCCTCGGTGATCAAGTCCGATCCAACACGCTTGCGACAGGTGCTGATCAATCTGGTGGGTAATGCCGTCAAGTTCTGTCAACAAGGCAAGGTTGAGGTCATCTGTCGGTTGGAAGGCGAACACCGGATTCGGTTTGATGTGGTTGATACCGGTATTGGTATGGACGCGGAGCAGATCACGCATATCTTTGATCCGTTTCGTCAAGCCAACTCGTCGGTGACACGGCAATTCGGTGGCACAGGTTTAGGACTCTCGATCAGCAAACGATTTGTCGAGGCGCTGAACGGGGAAATTGTCGTCCACAGTGCGATGGGGGCTGGAAGTACATTCAGTGTCCTGCTCCCCTGCCACGCCGCGGAAGGGTGTGATTTGATCGATCAGGAACATGCCATGACGCTGATCGCTAACCGTCGACAGCAGGGGAAGCAGACCCAAAATTGCAAGATTCGTCCAGCCAAGGTGCTGCTTGTCGACGATGGCGAGACAAACCGGAACCTCGTTCGCATCGTGCTCACGCGGTTAGGACTGGAGGTCGAGGAGGCGGAAAATGGGGAACTCGCCGTCGCCCAGGCCTTGGCCGGCGATTTTGATCTCGTGCTGATGGACATGCAAATGCCGGTCATGGATGGCTATACGGCCGCGACATTACTCAGGGAGCAGGGATTCGACCGACCCATCATCGCCCTTACCGCCAATGCCATGCAGGGCGACGAAGAACGGTGCCAGGAGGCCGGTTGTAGCGGATACCTGACCAAGCCGATTGACATGGACCGCATGATTGGCGTGCTCGGTGAGAAGCTTGGCTTTGACGAATCGTCCGGGCAGGGTCTCCCGGATATTGGATCGGCCGCCGATGTCCCCCCCTCGCGGCCGGTACCCAGCGATGCACCGTCGTTCCCCGCGGCCGAAGAGAAGGAAAGCGTCTTGCGTTCGACACTTCCCATCGACGACCCGGAATTTCGATCGATCGTTTGTCAGTTTGTCGAGATGATTGACGAAAAGCTGCTTCAAATGGAGTTAACGTGTGAACAGCAGCAGGGCGAGGCGCTGGCCGATCTGGCACATTGGCTGAAGGGTTCTGGCGGAACCGTCGGCTTTGCGGAATTCACCGCACCCGCCAGGCAGCTTGAGGAGGCAGCGCAGCAGGGCGATTTTTCACGTGCCCGGTGCTTGGTCGAGGAATTGCGGGCCCTGGCCGCACGGATGGAACATCCCGAACAATCGGCAGGGTTGCTGTCAGTTGCGTCTGCCTGACCGGAACGCGAAATCGGTGCCAGACGTTTGGCAAATCGGATTCAGCTTTGGCGACCGTTGCGTCGATCACCCTTGCGGGAACCCCCTCGACGAGGATTTTGGAGCTTGAAGTGATGACGACTAATAACTTGACTCCGGACGGGACGGCGGTCGCTGCCCCCCTGGCAACGGTCAAGCCGTCACTCGCAGACAAACCCGTCCAGGCGGTCCCCCTAGCCGCGCCGGCATTCCTGGAAGCAAAGGGGCTCTTTTCCGGCCACGATCTCAAGTTGTCCAAGATCATGATCGTGGATGACGAAAAGGTGAATGTGCTGACCGTGCGTCAGTACCTGATTCGCCAGGGCTACACAAACTTCGTCACCACCTGCGATTCGCGGGACGCCTTGGCGATGGTCCAATCCGAACATCCCGACTTGATTCTGCTCGACGTCAAGATGCCGCACGTCAGTGGACTCGACATCCTGGCCAAGTTGCAAGATTCGCCGAAAATGGAGTGCATCCCCGTCATTATCCTGACGGCGGCCACGGATCCTGAATTGAAACGCACGGCGTTGGACCTTGGGGCGACCGATTTTCTCAATAAACCGATTGACCTGAGCGAGCTGATTCCTCGTGTTCGCAACGCATTGGTCGTAAAGTCTCACTTGGACCATCTGGCCCATCAAGCGGCCAAGCTGGAAGAACAAGTGCAACGACGTACTGCCGAGCTATCTCAATCGCGACAGCAGCTGATTCTCAGCCTGGCACGCGCCGCCGAGCATCGGGATAATGAGACGAGTAATCATGTCCTCCGCGTCGGCGCATTTGCGGGAGTGATCGCCCGGCAACTGAATTGGTCGGAACGATCGGCGAGAATGATTGAGCAGGCTGCCCAACTGCATGATGTCGGAAAAATCGCCATTCCTGACGCGATTCTCTTCAAACGAGGCCAACTCGATCCTCAAGAATACGCGATCGTGCGGAAGCACTGCACGTTAGGTCGCGAGATTATCCAGCCCTTTTCGCCCGAACATACCCAGGTGTGGCGCAACCATACGCTGGCCGGTGAGCAGATCCTGCGACTTCCCAGTTCTCCCATGCTTACGATGGCAGCCCGTATCGCGCAAACGCATCATGAACATTGGGACGGCAACGGTTATCCGCTCGGCTTGGCGGGTACCGACATTCCCATCGAAGGGCGTATCACCGCCGTGGCGGATGTGTACGATGCCTTGGCGAGCGAGCGCCCCTATAAAGAAGCACTGCCGCGGGAACGGTGCTTTGCCATTATGGCGGAGAGCCGCGGGACCCAGTTCGACCCGCACATCCTGGATGCGTTCTTCGCCGGCGCGGAGGAAATCATTCGCGTGCAGATGAGTTTCGTGGACGTGTAACCACATCCAGGGCCAGCGTCGCTCGCGTTACTGGCGGCTTAAGCGAATAGGGCCGTGACCGCCTTGGCCTTGACGAGTTCACGGGGCTGATTCAGGTGGTTCATCACCAGCGTTTCTGGATCAATGCCAAAACTGTGATAAACCGAAGCCAGTAGTTCACCCGGGTGGACCGCATCGTCGAGGGGAGCCGAACCCGTTTCATCACTCCTCCCGTGGACATAGCCGCGCTTCGTGCCGGCTCCGGCCACGATCGCGCTGTAGCAATAGGGCCAGTGATCGCGGCCGTCGGCACTGTTGTCATTGCCGCTCGTGCTTACGCCTTTTTGCGGGCTGCGGCCGAATTCGCCCACGGCAACGACCAGCGTCTCCGCCAACAGTCCGCGATCATCCAGGTCCGCAAGCAAAGTGGAAAAGCCTGCGTCAAACATGGGGCCCGACTGGTTGCGCATGCGTTTGGAAAGGTCGACATGTTGATCCCACGAGTGGTTGTCACTGTTGGCCACCTTGGGCCAGACAACCTCCACGACTCGCGTACCGGCTTCGACGAGCCGTCGAGCCATCAGACAGCTCTGCCCAAAGGTGTTCCGACCGTAGCGGTCCCGAAGGTCTCCGGATTCCCGCCCCAGATCAAAGGCCTCGCGAGCTCGACCTGACAGGATCAGGTTCAACGCCTGTTCGTAGTATTGGTCAAGCTTCTCGTCCTCCAGCGCTTGCTCGATGGCGACCGCGCGTTGTGCGATCTGGGCTCGCAGTCGTGCCCTCCTCTGTAATCGCACCGAGAACATATCGGGCCGCATTTGCAGATCGTCAATCCGCAGATGGTCCATCTTCCGCATATCCATGTCGTCCCCCTCCGGATAGAGCGTGTAAGGGTCGAACGACTTGCCCAAGAAGCCTCCCGTGCCGCCTTTGCCGATGACGTTACTCTCCTGAAGAGGCCTGGGTAGCATGACAAAGGGCAGCATTGGCTCGTCAGACGGGCGTAAGCGGATGATGTTCGAGCCAAAATTTGGAAAGTCTTTGGGGCTGGGCGGTTCGAGCTGGCCTGACGGGCTGACTTTATCCGTCGTATAGCCGGTCATCATCTGGTAGATCGCGGCCGTGTGATTAAATAGCCCATTCGGTGAATAGCTCATCGAACGGATCAACGTAAAGCGATCGTTCAACTGTGCCAGCCGTGGCAGGATCTCGGTAAACTTGATGCCGGGCACTTTCGTCGAGATTGGCTGGAAGACGCTCCGCACATTATCCGGCACGTTTTCCTTCGGATCCCACAAGTCAAGATGGCTCGGCCCCCCCTGCAGGTACACCAAAATGATACTTTGTGCCTTCCCCCACCCTGCCCCGCCGATATGCCCCGCCGCGCTGGCCTGGGCTCTCAATTCAAGCAGCGGACCGAGCGTCAGACCCAGCATGCCGGCGCCCCTACGCGGAGAATGTCGCGCCGAGTCGGCAACAGTTGCGGGTCGCACAGGTCTTTGGCCAAGCCGCCGGAAATGCGAAACATGATGTCCTGCCCCCAGGGAAGATGGTCGCGGCGGGCCGCGAATGATGTCAGTGGTTGTACAAGAATTCGGGACTGTTGATCAGCGCCCAGGCCAGATCCTGGGCAAAAGTAAGTCGGCGGTGCGATAACTGTTCGCGGCTCAAGGAAACGGCTCGCTGTAAACGCACGAACTCTGGATCGGCTGGCAGCGGCTGACTTAGTTCCGCGATCCGTTGTTCCAATTGTTCGACGAGCGGGTCGGGCGGCAGATCGGCTTGCGCGGCCTGCCACGCGGCCGTGGCCTCCGCAAATCCCGGTTGGAATTGCAAGTAATGGTCTTCCAACAGTGCCTGTTGCTCCGCGGTGCGTTCGGCTCGCTCACGGTGCACGATGTCGGACAGGTCGCCGGGAAGTCCTTCCTGCAAGGCGCCGGGTGTTCTGGTCACTGCGATGCGAAATCTGCCCAGACGATGCTCTCCCGACGAATAATGCTGAATCATTTGAACTCGGACGCGGCCCGGGCCAGTCAGTTCCCTGTCCCTCGCAATTTCGAACGTGGCCGTATGCGCTCGACCGATTTGCGGGCTGATCGCCCAGCCATTTCCATCTCCCTCGGTTTGACCATCGATGGCATGGGCGATGGGGAATCCGTCCTGACTGAAGTCGGCCTGGGCATTCACAAGTCGCACCAAGCTGGATTCTTCCGCCGACGCTGGAACGTCCGTCGCTGCGGGCAATAACCACAATCGGAGCTCAGTCAACACAAAGTTGCCGTCGCCCGCGCGGCCCGGCCCCTTCTGCGGCAAGCGATCGTCCGGCAGGGCCTCCAGTCGGACGCCCGTCAGGCCGGTCAGCTCCATGACCGCCGTGAACTGGTTGGCGCCGGTTTTTCCCAAAGCACCCGTGGCAAAGATGCTACCATCGGCTTGCAGCGTCAGCTCCTCGCCAATATCCGACGCGAGTTCCACAGGGCGAAGCGTCTCCCAATGGGTGGCTGAGCGAGCTGCATCTTCCCAGGCTTCCAGCTGCTTCAGCAATTCAGCGCGTAGCGACGCAACCCGCTCGGCGGCTGCGTCGATTTTTGCCTGTCGTGCCTCCGCCAGACGCGCGCGCTCCGGCGCGCTTTCCGCACGGTGGCGAGCCAACGCGTCTTTCTTCTCCGCAAGGGTTGCCACGCGCTCCGCTTCCCGCATTTCCAAACGCGGCTGGAGATCCCGCTCGTAGCGTTCGAATTCGGCAACCAGCCGCTGATGATCGAGGCGAATCGCCTCGCTGGCTTGCAAGGCATCGTCGATCTCGACCGCTTGAGCGGGGCGGTTAAGAATCCGCAGAATCATTTGTTCGATGACGCGTCGGTCATCCGTCTCTTCCTCAAGGATCCCGTGGAGGGCGTTCCCTGGTTGGGCGAGCGCCTCGCCGACCGTCGCACCATTGATCAGTGCCATCACGGGACCCATTTGCAGCTCGTTCGAGCGTTCGCACTCGCAAGCACTTTCCCGCACGGGTCGGCCCAGGTTGTTGAGAAACCCGTCGGGCAGCGTGATGCCGACGTCGGGCAGTGCCGCCGCGCGCGTTCCCGCGGGAACGCCAGGAATCGCCGAAACGGCACCGGTGACCTGGTAAATGGCGTCGTAAAGGACTTCGGCTGGCAATCGGCGGGCACGCCCGTGAGAGTAATTCAGATGATCGGTCGAATTCCAGGTTGTCGGCTCCAACGCCAACTGATAGGTCCGTGAGCGGCAGATGATGCGGATCAGATGTCGAGCATCAAAGTCACTATCGATGAATTCCGCCGTCAGCCATTCGAGCAATTCCGGATTCGAAGGCGGGTTGCCGGCCCGGATGTCATCGATCGGCTCAATCAGCCCGCGCCCGGTGAGATAGGCCCAAATGCGATTGGCGTAGCTTTTGGCGAAATACGGGTTATCGGGGGAAGAGATCCAGGCTGCCAACCGCTGTCGCGCGGTGGCGTCACTCGCGCTTGCATAGTCGCATTCAAAGGGAAAAGATGGCGTGACCGGTTCCGCCGTGCGGAGATGAGTCACGCGGGCGGCGGGGTTCATGGTCACGATTTCGTAGAGTGGTTTGGCAGCCTCGACGGCCGTTCCCGCCACGGTTTCACCGCCGCTGGCCGGGTCGGGCTGAAGAGCGACCTCCGCAAAGAACGCTGCCAGGGCATAGTATTGATCCTGCGTCCACCGCTCAAACGGATGGTCGTGGCATTTGTTGCAATTGAAGCGCGTGGCCAGGAAGAGCTGCGTCGTGTTCTCCATGATGGCGGCAGGCTCGCGGAGAATCTTAAAATAAGAAGCTGCGGGATGCTCGCGGTTGGATCCCTCGGCGGTCAGCAGTTTGCGGACCAGTTGGTCGTAAGGCGTGTTGGCGCGGACTTCGCCGCGTATCCAATCTCGAAACGATGCGGCCCCCGCGCGACCGAGAAACTTGCCGTTGACCTGCAACAAGTCGGCCCACTTATTCGTCCAATGCTCGACGTAAGCGGGGCTACCAATCAGTTCGTCAATGAGCAGTTCTCGCTTCCAACGCGAATCGCGTGGATTCGTGATGAACGCTTCTATTTGTGAGGGGGACGGAGGCAATCCGGTCAGATCGAGATACAGCCGTCGCACGAACGTAAAATCATCACACAACGGCGAGACGTCGGTTTTGGTTCGTGCCAATTTCGCACCGACGAGCTCGTCGATCCGATTGTTGACAGGTGGCTGTTGCCATGTGAACCCGTCGCGATCGCCAAGGACCGTGACCGTCGTGGCGGCATAGTGCCCCTGATAGCGAACCAGCAGCGGAGCCTCGCCGCGACGGAGGACCTCGATCAGTCCCGCGTGTTCGTCCACGTTGCGAACAATCTCCGCATCGCCACTTTCGATAAATGCCTCCCGAGTCACGTCTCGGCGTGAACCGTCCGAGTAGGTGGCGGTCACCCGCATTTGATGACGAGTCCCCGGGGAGGAAATAATCGGATTGAGGGGCTGCACTGCAATTTCCGTGACCTGTGGCCCGCCAAGCCGTAAGTGGGCTCCGGATTGCACCCAGGCCAAGAGCGTGTGGTAGTAATCACTGCCCGCGGGGATAACGACGCCACCCTCATGAGGCACTTCACCGGTTGGTTTGAGTAACCAGAGACTGTCGGCGGGCGAGACAAGATTGGTACGCCGCGAGGCGTGATCGTCTGTCAAAGCGCGGACATCGAAGAGCGGATCATAGCCGCGAAGGGAGAGCTTAAACCCGTTCTTGCCGTCCTGGGCCCCGTGACACGTGCCGGTGTTGCATCCTGCTCGAGCCAGAATGGGTGCTACGTCGCGGACGTAATCGGGCTGTGGGGAAACCAACAGGCCGCTCACCTCAACCGGGACCTCGGCGGTTTTGCCGGCGAATGTGGCCGTGAGGATGGCCGTCCCGTCCTGTTGCGGACTGACCCGGCCGAACGGGGAAATCGCACAGCAACCGACCGCCTGGAACGTCGTCGACCGCGTGACGTCGATCTGCTCGCCATGCGAATACTCTGCCAGGACAATCAACTGCACGTAGTCGCTGGCACCGCGCAGTTGGATCGCCCGCGGCTGAATCAACAGCTGTTCCAGTTGCCCGCGCTGCGGCACATCCAACGTCTCACTGGTGGGGAGGCTTTCGCGGACGGAAGGAGCTGCCGGTACCTCTCGTGGCGACGCCGCCAAGCTCGTTCCATCGTCCGCGGCCGGATCGACGTCGATCGCGGTGAACGTCTCCACGACGTTACCACTTGCGGTATCCACCAGGCGAATGTTGCCATTGGCGCCGGCGGCGGCCACGCGGGTGGCGGACGGGTTGATCGCCACCGCGTACAGCCCGCCGTCATCGAAGGCCAGCTGACCGATGACGCGGACACCGGCGCGAAAGTGATCGGCCAGCCGCGTCCGCTCCTCAGACGTCCGCTCGTGTGTTGGCTTGGTCAGTATGGCCACGATGTCATCCGGAATCGCCGCCGCCGGGTCGATACCGTAAATGCCGAGTCCCCCGCTTCCGTCGAGGCTGCTCACGGCAGCCAGGACGCGTCCATCGCAACTGTAATCCACGTCAAACAGTCGCCCGGGAATCGGCGGCAGCTCCCAGAGCAAATTCGCGTCGTCCCCGATGACTCGTTTGACCGTGCGGTGCATCCGGTAAATGCGGGGGACGCCGTCGGCTCCGCCGAAGAGAATCTCATCACGCTGCGGATGTCGAGCCACCGCGTGAATACCCCCACGCAACGCCCCCGGCGTAATGGATGTGATGTTGTCAACGAATCGTTCGGTGGCAACTTCGATTAACTTGGCCGTCGCATCTCGCCCGACCGACGCCAGGTGTGATCCATCGGCGGAAAAAACGGTGTCGAGCACCCAATCGCTGTGTGCGGCTTGAAAGAGCACTTGCTCCCCCGTCCTGGCCTTCACCACGCGGACCGTATGGTCGGTACCTCCAAAGGCCAGCAATTCGCCGTCGGGTGACCAACTGGCGCCGAACACGGTGTCGAAAGTGACGGGCAGCGACAAGATCAGTTCCTGCGTCGCTGGGTCCCACACCTGAACTTCACCCATTTTCCCTGGCGACCCGCCTGTGACGGCGAGCAACGAACCGTCGGGCGAGAAGCGAACCGACTCAATCCGTTCGGACAGTCCAATCAAGCGGCCGCTGGGGTTGCCACTTGTCGACCCGTCGGGCCGATGCAAGAAAACCTCATGGTAGCCAGCGACGGCCAGCCATTCCCCAGCTGGCGAGAAATCGAGCGATGTAATGACAGGCGGCCGTGTGTAGTGCGGCGGATGGTCGTTATCGAATTGCGCAGTCTCAACGGGTGAATCGTCCACGGCCCCTTGGACGATCCAGCGGTGAACGCACTCGATTTCGTCTTCCGACAACGGCCGACCATTCTTAGGCATTTCGGCCACGCCGTCCGTTGGCGTGATCTGCTGCAGCAAGTAACTGTGCTCGGGTTTACCCGGCACGATCGCGGGCTGCTCACTCTCACCCCCAAGGGTGCGTGCATCAGGGCGCGTCACGTCGTAACCGCCGAGCGGCTTCGCCGGCTGATGGCAACCTTGACAGTGCTGCTGCAAGATCGGTCGGACATCCCTGACAAAACTGAGCGGCTTGTCCGACGTGATGTCACCGGCAAAAACAGACGAGGCGACGAGCCCGATCAACAGACCCCACGAGTGGCACCTTCGTGTCATGGTATTACGCCTGGAGAGGACGCATGGGCGGCAAACGAAGACGACGACGCTCCGTGCCTCCATGGTAACCGATTCGGACCCCGTCGTTGAACCATCGACAGGACAAGCCAGCGACCGTACCGAGCGATTTTGGCCGGAATGCTTGCCCTTTATGGCGGGGAGCGTGGTGGCTCGGCGCTGCCCGACGAGACCGGTCGGCCCGATGGTGGTGAGGCGCGGGTCGTGCGCAGCGATCGTCGTCTGCGAGTGCAGCGCCAAGTGTCAGACGTAGGTTGGGTGAAGACCCCGGCTGTGGCTTCCCGCCGCGGTCGTCTGGGGCAAGATGCCCCAGCCATGGTGAGCGAACCTCAAAATGGAAACTTGACGAAGCACTAGGTCAAAACGTCTTGAATCACGTGGCCATGCACATCGGTCAGTCGAAAATCTCTGCCCGCGTGGCGGAAGGTCAATTGCTTGTGATCGAAGCCCAGCAATTGCAGGATCGTCGCGTGAATGTCATGTACGTGGACCGGCTGCTCGACCGCCCGAAATCCAAATTCATCCGTGGCCCCATGCACGTAACCACCACGCACGCCTCCGCCGGCCAGCCACATGGTAAAACCGTGGTGGTTGTGATCCCTTCCATTCACCTTGCCTTGGTTACTCCCCTCCTTGGGTAGCTCAACGGTGGGCGTGCGGCCAAACTCGCCGCCCCAGATGATCAGCGTTTCCTCGAACAACCCACGCTGTTTCAGATCGCAAATCAGCGCTCCGATGGCCTGGTCGCACTCTCGAGCCAGGCGGCGATGATTCACTTCGAGATCGTCGTGGCTATCCCAGGGTTGTCCGCCGCCATGCCAGACCTGCACGAACCGCACGCCTCGTTCCACCAAACGCCGAGCCATCAGGATTTGCCGGGCCTGCAATCCCGGGCCATACATATCCAGGATATGTTGCGGCTCGCGCGAGACATCAAAGGCGTCCGTCGCCTCCATCTGCATGCGGTAAGCCAATTCGAAGGACTGGATCCGAGCTTCAAGCTGCGGGTCGTGATCACGTTCCGCGAGATGTTGCTGATTCAAACGTTGCACGAGGTCAAGTTGAGCCCGCTGGTCGCTCGCAGCCAGCCGGTGATTCTGTACATGCTCCAGCAAGTGCGAGGGCCGCGTTTCACGAGTGTCGATGTGTGTGCCTTGAAAGGCGCCAGGCAGGAAACCGGCTTGCCAGTTTTGCGATTCCTGTATCGGGTAGCCTGGACACAGCACGACGAAGGCTGGCAGATTTTGATTCTCGGTTCCCAAACCATAGGTAATCCAGGTGCCCATGCTTGGACGGATCAGACGGGCCTCTCCACAGTTCATCAACAGCAGCGACGGTTCGTGGTTGGGGACATCCGCATGCACGGAACGAATGATCGCCAAATCGTCGACGTTGGCGGCCACGTGTGGAAAAAGCTCACTCACCTCGATGCCGCTTTGACCATGCCGACGGAACCGGAAGGGAGATGGAAAGGCGGTCCCGGTGGGGCGCTCGGTGGGCAGATTGCCGCCGGGCAGATCTTGTCCGGCGATCTTGTGCAATAACGGGTTTGGGATCAAACGTGTCGATGTGGGAGGGGCCGCCGTTCATGAACAGATGAATGACATGCTTGACCCGTCCTGGAAATTGGGGACTGCGGGCCGCCAAGGGATGACTTGCCCAGTTGGGAACGCCCGCGGTGGCCAAATCGCCGGCCAGTAGCTGACGCAAGGCGAGTCCGCCCAGGCCCATGCCGACTCGAGCTAAGAGTTCACGTCGCGTTTGCATGTCTCGCCCCGTGGTTTCTGACTCAATCGACAAAATGAAACTCGTTGGACATCAATAGCGCCTGGACAAACTGTTCCCAACGCGTCATCGGCTTGAGGGGACCGTGAAAACCGTCGCGCGTGTCCCAGACCGACTCCCGCCCGAACCCGGTCGACAAGGTTATCGTCAGCACCGGATCCCAAACGAACGAATCGCTCTCTTCGTGCTCTCGGCAATCGACGACAAAGTCGATTACCTCTCCCTCGGCGATCGCGTCGACCTCCACCATCGTCGGGACGGCCACATGAGCGGCAACCCATTCGCCCAGCAGACCTTGCCGGTCGGAAACGATGCGGGCCCGCACGCCGTCCCCCTGCTCTGCCGGATGATGCAACTGTCCGCGGATCGTGAGTCGCCCGGCCTGGGGCGCCGTCCAGCGTCGGATGGCCGCATGCTGCGGATCGCCGCCCGGATGGCCACCCGCCTCATTTAACATCACCCAGCCAAGGGCGGCACCCGGCAATTCTTCCGCCTCTTGCCACTGCGTCCCTGTGAAATGTCGTAGCTGCGTGAAGACGCTAGGGGACGATTCATCGGAATGACCATAGCCAAATTCCCAGGGGCTCAAGACAGGCACATCTTCCCGCGAACCACGGTCCAGGAATGCTTGTCCCCAGCCAAGTTCCTCATCCGTGGCGTCTCGCCCATAGACCATCCCATAGACGGCTCGAATTCGCTCCTCGCACGAACGCGTCGAGTCGACGCGGCCTTCCGTCCGCATGGCCATCTCCTGCAGGAACGGACTATTCATGAGGTATAACGCCTGCTGCGGAACCGTCGTGTCGGGGCGGCGGGCGGCATGGTTGTCGGGGTTGGCAAAGTCGAAGGTGCGAAATTGACCCGGTAGATTCTGACGGTCGATGTGGGCGTAAAGGGTGCGACGAGTCACCGCGGGCGTGGCTTCGATGTCGAATGAGGGACCTCCCACGCTGCGGTCAAGACAGCCGGCCACGGTCAGCAACGCGTCCCGCATGGCTTCCAGATCCAGACGCCGCCGCCGCACCGTACTCGTGGCGGCGTGGCTCGACTGCCGGAAGGAACTCGACAAAACCATCCGTCGTAACAGTCGTTTGATCGACCACCCATCGTCCATGAAAGTGACCGCCAGATGATCCAGCAATTCCGGATTCGTGGGCGGATCACTCCGCAGCCCAAAATCGCTCGTCGTTGCCACCAGGGGTTCGCCAAAGACATGCGACCAGGCGCGATTGACAAATACACGCGCCGTGAGCGGATTGTTGCGATCCGTGATGGCCGCGGCCAATGCCAGACGGCCACTCCCCTCAGTGAACGGAGTCGAACTCGCCCGGGAAAAAAATACGGGAAACCTGCGCGGGGCCAACGGCCCGCGCTCATGCGGATTGCCGCGACGAAAGACGGCCGCGTCGTGAGGCTCCGCGGTATCGACCAACCGCAAAGGTAAGTCTTCATCCTGCCGTTCCTCACAACTGGCGAACACACCATACAGCCCATAGTAGTCGCGCGTGCTGATCGGATCGTATTTATGATCGTGGCAGCGAGCGCAACTGACGGTCAATCCCATCATGCCGCGAAAGACCACATCGATGCGATCATCAATGATATCGTGCGGGTTATTAATAAAGCGACGCCCAAGTGTCACATACCCTTGTGCCGCCAGATCATCACGGTGCGATTTGTCGACGATCTGGTCGGCCGCCAGCTGGAGGCTCAGAAACTGGTTGTACGGCAGGTCGCGATTCAAGGCGGCAATCACCCAGTCTCGATACTTGTAAGCCTGCGGATAATTTCGATCCTCTTCGAACACATAGCCCTTGGTATCGCCATACCTGGCGAGATCGAGCCAATGCCGCCCCCAACGCTCGCCAAAGTGAGGCGACGCCAGTAACCGGTCGACGATCGCCGCATAGGCCGTATCCGAGGGGTCCGCGATGAACTCCCGGAAGTCCTCGGCAGTCGGCGGCAGACCGGTCAGCACGTAATGCACGCGCCGCAAAAGCGTGCGTGCGGTTGCCGTGGGCGCTGGCCGCAAGCCTTGCCGAACAAAGTCGGACAAGACGAACTGGTCGAGTTCCTCGCGGGCCCATGTGTCGTCCCGCAACGTGGGCGGATCGATGGCCTGAGGAGGCGTAAAGGCCCAGTGGCGTTGCGCACGCTGCAGGATCGTCCCCCCGGTGGCGGGTGGCCCGTTGTCTCGCGGCGCCGGCGCGCCGAGGGCGATCCAGCGAGTGAAGTCATCGACGACCGCCGGTGGCAAGGGACCGGCCGGAGGCATCTGCAGGTCGTCGTCCGCGTAACGGATCGCCGCCAGAAGTCGGCTGTTCTCCGGCTGACCCGGCACGAGCGCGGGACCCTGGTCGCCTCCGGCCAGCATGCCGGCTCGACTATCCAGCCGCAAGCCGCCTTCGATCGTCGCGGCTTTCACCCCATGGCAGCCGTAGCACGACTCGATAAGTACCGGTCGGATGCGGGACTCGAAGAAGGCAATCCCATCAGCCGGACTCGCCGAGTTCGACTCGGCATACACCGACACGCACGCGAAGACCGTCATCCCACTCAGCACGAAATACGCAGCTGCGGTAGGTGGTCGCATAGGTGGGATCCAGGAGTCCGCCGACGGAGGAACGCATTGTCACGGACGCAAACGCGTACCGTCCACCGCGTGCCAACGAAGCCAGCCATCCGCGCACGACTCGGGGGGCTGCTTTGCATGGTAACGCCCAACCGCCCCGGAAGCCACTTCCACTGCGAGGCGTCGGTGAGACTGCCAAGGGCGAGGGAACTTGGCAAATGATCGGTGCCCGGGGGAATCACGAGATTGTGACGTCGGAACGCTGCGTGCGGGATCGCCATGATTCAACGAAAATGTTTCGATTTGTACGCCAATTCTCAGACGCCGTGCGTGCGCTCTTGTTTGTTCGCGGTGTTCATCAGTCATCACAGAGGGTCCCTTCCCGCCAGCGGCGAACCGGCACCGTCAGGTGCCTGGGTGAGTGGGGGGATCGGCCAGGAAGGCGGCAGGGAGAAGGCAACGGGGCCACGCAGACACCAGGCGGGAGTCAATTCTGGAGTGACATGACAGCCGTAGGCGCTAGCCTCGGGCCTAGGCGAGTGGATGTCGTCCCGTCCGTTCGCGTTTCGGTCTTTAACTGACATCTCTTGCACGGGCCCCGTGTCGGCAACGGGCGGGTGTTCCAGCCGCGTGGTGACGATCGGCAAGGAGAGGCCAGCCCGCCGCTCGGTGGCTGCCCGAGGCTAGCGCCTACGGCTGACGACGATGTGGGTGGTCCCTTGCCGGTGTGTCATCCCCCCATCAGGGTCTACTAGCGTGCATCAGCGGTTCAAACAACCACCGTTTTCCGGTTGCGCGCGGCCGTGGTCTTGGTGGTTGGTTTCCAAGCGGCCCCTGCAGGCCATTCTTTTTCTCACAGAGGGCACGGAGGCAGGCAGACACCAGGCGGGAGTCTATTCTGGAGTGACATGACAGCCGTAGGCGCTAGCCTCGGGCCTAGGCGAGTGGATGTCGTCCCGTCCGTTCGCGTTTCGGTCTTTAACTGACATCTCTTGCACGGGCCCCGTGTCGGCAACGGGCGGGTGTTCCAGCCGCGTGGTGACGACCGGCAAGGAGAGGCTCAGCCCGCGGCTCGGTGGCTGCCCGAGGCTAGCGCCTACGGCTGACGACGATGTGGGTGGTCCCTTGCCGGCGTGTCAGCTGCCCATCAGCGTCCATGAGCGCGCATCAGCGGTTCAAACAACCACCGTTTTCCGGTTGCGCGCGGCCGTGGTCTTGGTGGCTGGTTTCCAAGCGGCCCCTGCAGGCCATTTCTTTTTCTCACAGAGGGCACGGAGGCAGGCAGACACCAGGCGGGAGTCAATTCTGGAGTGACATGACAGCCGTAGGCGCTAGCCTCGGGCCTAGGCGAGTGGATGTCGTGCCGTCCGTACGCGTTTCGGTCTTTAACTGACATCTCTTGCACGGGCCCCGTGTCGGCAACGGGCGGGCGTTCCAGCCGCGTGGTGACGACCGGCAAGGAGAGGCCAGCCCGCGGCTCGTTGGCTGCCCGAGGCTAGCGCCTACGGCTGACGACGATGTGGGTGGTCCCTTACCGGCGTGTCAGCTGCCCATCAGCGTCCATGAGCGCACATCAGCAGTTCAATCAACCACCGTTTTCCGGTTGCCCGCCGTGGTCTTGGTGGTTGGTTTCCAAGCGGCCCCTGCAGGCCATTTCTTTTTCTCACAGAGGGCACGGAGGCAGGCAGACACCAGGCGGGAGTCAATTCTGGAGTGACATGACAGCCGTAGGCGCTAGCCTCGGGCCTAGGCGAGTGGAGGTCGTCCCGTCCGTTCGCGTTTCGGTCTTTAACTGACATCTCTTGCACGGGCCCCGTGTCGGCAACGGGCGGGTGTTCCAGCCGCGTGGTGACGACCGGCAAGGAGAGGCCAGCCCGCGGCTCGGTGGCTGCCCGAGGCTAGCGCCTACGGCTGACGTCGATGTGGGTGGTCCCTTACCGGCTTGTCATCCCCCCATCAGGGTCTACTAGCGTGCATCAGCGGTTCAATCAACCACCGTTTTCCGGTTGCCCGCCGTGGTCTTGGTGGTTGGTTTCCAAGCGGCCCCTGCAGGCCATTTCTTTTTCTCACAGAGGGCACGGAGGCAGGCAGACACCAGGCGGGAGTCAATTCTGGAGTGACATGACAGCCGTAGGCGCTAGCCTCGGGCCTAGGCGAGTGGAGGTCGTCCCGTCCGTTCGCGTTTCGGTCTTTAACTGACATCTCTTGCACGGGCCCCGTGTCGGCAACGGGCGGGTGTTCCAGCCGCGTGGTGACGACCGGCAAGGAGAGGCCAGCCCGCGGCTCGGTGGCTGCCCGAGGCTAGCGCCTACGGCTGACGACGATGTGGGTGGTCCCTTACCGGCTTGTCATCCCCCCATCAGGGTCTACTAGCGTGCATCAGCGGTTCAAACAACCACCGTTTTCCGGTTGCCCGCCGTGGTCTTGGTGGTTGGTTTCCAAGTGGCCCCTGCAGGCCATTTCTTTTTCTCACAGAGGGCACGGAGGCAGGCAGACACCAGGCGGGAGTCAATTCTGGAGTGACATGACAGCCGTAGGCGCTAGCCTCGGGCCTAGGCGAGTGGATGTCGTGCCGTCCGTTCGCGTTTCGGTCTTTAACTGACATCTCTTGCACGGGCCCCGTGTCGGCAACGGGCGGGTGTTCCAGCCGCGTGGTGACGACCGGCAAGGAGAGGCCAGCCCGCGGCCCGGTGGCTGCCCGAGGCTAGCGCCTACGGCTGACGACGATGTGGTGGTCCCGCCGGTGTGTCAGTCACCCCCATCAGGCGTTCTACTAGCGTGCATCAGCGGTTCAATCGACCACCGTTTTCCGGTTGCCCGCCGTGGTCTTGGTGGTTGGTTTCCAAGCGGCCCCTGCAGGCCATTTCTTTTTCTCACAGAGGGCACGGAGGCAGGCAGACACCAGGCGGGAGTCAATTCTGGAGTGACATGACAGCCGTAGGCGCTAGCCTCGGGCCTAAGCGAGTGGATGTCGTCCCGTCCGTTCGCGTTTCGGTCTTTAACTGACATCTCTTGCACGGGCCCCGTGTCGGCAACGGGCGGGTGTTCCAGCCGCGTGGTGATGACCGGCAAGGAGAGGCAGCCCGCGGCTCGTTGGCTGCCCGAGGCTAGCCGCCTACGGCTGACGACGATGTGGGTGGTCCCTTGCCGGCGTGTCAGCTGCCCATCAGCGTCCATGAGTGCGCATCAGCGGTTCACAAAACGACCGTTTGTTACGCAGGGATCCGATCCAAGCCTTGATGTAGGCGTGGGTCACGGCGCTGACACTTGACGTTGGAAGTATCCCGGCAACAATGGGCCCCGATTCGACAATCGGTTTTGTGCCACGCAAGCACCTTCCGATCTGGCTTGCCCACGCGATCGCAAACATCTGGTATGTAAAATATGGAATCAATCGTCCTCATTCGGGAAAACCTGAGGCTGAGCGCCGACATTGTACTCGCCCGCATCGAGGACATGCGGGACCACTGCGTGGTTTTTCCCACTCCGCGAGGCGGTTGTCATACCCTGTGGGTTCTTGGGCACTTGGCGTATATCGAAGGCCTCGTGATCCAGCGTTTCATGCTTGGGCAAATGAACCCCCTGGCCGATTGGGAGGAACGATTTGACGGGGCGGAAGTGGTCGGGGACAGGGAGCGATTCCCACCGTTTGATCAGGTCCTGGAGGCGTGCCGACAGGCGCGCGTCTCGACGATCAACCGGCTTGACTCGTTCACCGAGGCGGAACTGGACAGGGCGAGCCAGAAGGTCCCGGAGGGCGTGGCAGACCTTTTTGGCACGTACCGTCGTTGCTTCCAATATGTGGCGGACCATTGGTACATGCACCGGGGGCAACTGGCGGATGCTCGCCGCGCTGCCGGGCTGGAGCGGATGTGGTTCTAAGTCGCTTCCAGGCAGGGACTGCGGCATTGGTCCCGTAGTCCGCAGGTCAGGCTCAATCCTGCATCGCGCGGGCATCGAATTACCAACGCGATGTGGCTCTCGCTGTTAACCGGGACTTACTTTCTGCGCTCGTCGCCAGCCATGCAGCTGCCGGACAACTAAATAAAGTAGCAGGCCCAAAGGACCCAGTATGAACACGAAACACAGCATGGGCGACGTCCACCAGGCGCTGATGCGGCGTTCGCGGCTGTCGAGATAAACCCAGCGACCCACGAAGAGGTCGAAGGCCAGAAAATGCACCCAGCCAATGGTTGCGCCATGCTCGGTGCCCAGCAATGCGGCGATCGCCGGAAGTCTGGGATTCATCAAATCCGGCCAGACGGTTCGAACATGAGGCAGGACCAAAACGGCATAGAGTATCGCCGCGGGCAGGACGACCGACGGCGAGGTCATGATGCGACGCGTCCACCGTCCCTGGGGGACAAAGATCATCAGCAGCCAGAAGGGCATTACGAGCAGGATACTGAGCGAAAAGACCGTCGCCATCGAATACCTACCCGGCTGCGTCTCCGACGAGATCGAAGAAGCCGACTTTGTCCAAATTTGCGCGGTAGCAGTCCAGCAACTCCTCGTCGACCGGATGGCAGCGAATACTGCTGTCGGCCAGGGCGCTTCGAGCCTTACTGCAGTCAAAGTCGATCTGGAACGCGGGCGGAATAAAGTCGTCGTTTTCGTTGCCTTCTTCGGCCAGTACTTCCGACAGCAGTCCAACCACTTCTGCGGGAACGCTGTCGGCCAACTCGGCCAGAGGCAGCACGCCACTCTCGCAAACTGGACACGCGAATCGCAAAATCGTTGGCCTGCAGCCATTTGGCCATTCCATGCAGTTTCAGCGGTTTATGATTGAGCAGGTTGAACTCGTTATCCAGGCACGCTTGCTTCCGCGAAATGTGAACGATTGCATCCGCCACAAAATCGACCGGAGTCAAATCAATTTGAATGTTGATTTCCGGCACGCTGCCCACGTGCAGGATGCCCAGCATCAGTGTATGCATGATATCGTTCGTGTTTGCCGCGCCGGTCACACTATGCCCCGTGATATTTCCCGGGCGATAGATGTTGACTGGTAACCCGCGGCGACGTGCCTCGGCCACCATCAATTCACAGACCCACTTTGTCTTTGCGTATCCATTTTGCAAATGAGCAAAACTGGGAAGCGGGTCAGTCTCCGTCACCAGATCACCGGCGCGTTTATCATGACTTGCAAATACGCTAAAGCTGCTGACAATGTGGGTCGGTTTCACGCGGTGTGTCAGTGCCAGACGGAGACATTCGTGAGTACCGTTCACGTTGACCGCCCGCAACGTCGCATAATTGCCCGCCAGGTTCACGTCGGCGCCGTTGTGATAAATCACATCGACCTCGTGGCACAATTTGTCAAACGTGTCAGGAGCGATTCCGAGACGTGGTTGCGTCAGATCGCCCACAACTGCCCGAAGTCGATTCACCCGCTCGCCGGTGTCCAAGCCGTACTTTTGTCAGATTCGCGATCAGCCGTTCGTGAGCGTGCTGCGGGTTGTCGGCACGAACCAGGCAAATAATTTCAGCGGCCGTCGTCTTCAGCAACGCATCGATAAGGTAGGCGCCGACAAAGCCGGTCGCTCCCGTAAGAAATACCTTGTCAAACCTGGCAAAATCGAAGGAAGGATCGTCGCAACGAATGGACTCGTCCAATCCGGATTCCACAACGGGATCGACATCATCGGCCATTGCCTGGAACGTCAGATCGTTGGCTGCCGCCGGCTTCCAGTCAGCGAAACGGGTGGTGCCCAGCGCCAATTCGGAGATCGGAAGTCGAGGATTTTCGCGAATCTTCACCAGCATGTCCTGGAATCGATCATGGAGGGCTCTGACGGTTTCGGCGTCAACGACTTGCTCGTTGAAATGCCAGGCACCGAAAATCGAGCCACTGGCTTCTTCCATGGACAGCGATAAATCGCAATTGGCCACTTCGCAGGGTAGCTGGATTGTGTGAAAGACGGACTTGCCGATCTGGAATTTGTGCCCGGATGGACCCAGCAGGAACGTCGACAGACCTCTCGGATCAAGATCGGTTTCGGGCTCCATTTGGAAGTGGAAACGGATGGGAAGACCCGTGGGCACATCCATTCGCGACAACGCTCGGACCAATGGATACTGCTGGTTGGCAGCTGCGGTGTCAACGCGATCGCCTGAGCGCGCGAGGAATTGCGTAAAATCAGGATTGTCGACGACGGTGCTGCGAATGGCCGTCTCGTTCTGGATCGGACCGACCACCTTCGACAGTTCCGGGTGCTGTCGTCCTGGGTAAATCGCAAGCGATGACCATATCTTGCTGGCCACAAGCGGAGTGCATGAGTAACTGATAAGTGGCCAACACGGTCTTGTAGAGCGTCGTTTCCTGCTCCGCGGTTAATGCCAATAATTGCTGACTGAGCGCGGAATCTAGTTGGAATCGGTGAACACTCCGCGCCACCACCCGTTCCGTGGTCGGCGCCAATTCGCCATGGATGTCGATGCCCGCGGGAGCGCCCAACAACTGGTCTCGCCAATACTCGTAGTTCTTGCGAGCCGAGTCTGACGGTAGGTACTCTGCTTCCCAGGTGACATAATCGTGGAACGAATATTCCTGTAGCAGGCAAATCCCCAATGTCACCTTGCTGTAAATTGTGATAGCTGGCCAATAAATCGTTCATGACGATGGTCGCGCTACGACGGTCGGCCACTATGCGGTGGCAGGCAAAGACGAGCACGTCGCCATTGGTCGCGGTCCGAATCAGCCCGAACCGTGTAGCGGCTTTCTCCAACTGGAACGGGCGAGTGGCATATTGCGCGACGATGGGCGAGACGTCACTGGTTGCATCTTTGGGTCAGATCGTGAAATTCGCACTCGATCTCGGCGTTCCACCGTTGACAGGGCTGCGCGACATTGGCGGTTACCTGGAAGGTGGTGCGCAACATCGGATGCGCTGACGTCACTTCGCGAACTGCCGCCGCCACGAATTCCGCGTCCAGCCCTGGCAGCACGAGTGTCGCGAAGACCACCATATTGGCGACGCTCGTCGGGTCGTTCTGATGAGCGGTCCACCACCGCTGTTGATTGGCTGACAATCCCATCACGGCCTTGTGCTGGGTGTGTTCAAGTGGCTTCAACGCCGCGGCCGCGGCGGTCGCCTGACCACCTTCGGACTCTTCGCCATTGCCGCTGCCGATCATCATGTCGAGCATGATGTCCGCCAGTTCCCGGATGCTCGGTCCGGCCAGAACCTTACCCATCGGCACACTCAGGCCGATTTCGCCTTCAATGCGATTCATCAGTTCCACGGCCATCAACGAGTCAAGGCCCAGGCTCGTCAATGGTGTATCGAAGTCGATGCCATCCACATTGATACTGCATACCGCCCCCATGTTCTCGGCGATGAATGATTGCAGCATCGGAGCTCGAGCTTCCGGCGCCGCCGCCATGACACGAGGTCCGATGGAGCCGCCGGTTGCTTCTTCGCCTTGTTCCTTCAGCATCGACGAAAACGTGTTCGACTGCGCGACATAAGCGATGGCTTTGCCCCAAAGCCGCCAGTCAGCACGGCTCGCCAGCACTTGCGGCATCTGATGTTGCAGCAAACGTCGGATGACTCGCAGGGCCTCTTCGACCTTGATCGACTTCATGCCGATGGCGTCGAGGTAGGCCGCTGTTTTCTCGTTGCGAGCGACAAAACCGGCTCCCGACAAGGCACCCCAGTTGATGGTCAAAGCCGGCAAGCCCAGGCTGCGACGATAATGCGCCAATCCTTCGAGATAGACATTGCCGGCGTTGTAATTCGACTGCTTCGGCGCACCAATGACGGCGGAGAAGGAACTGAAGCAGATGAAATGTTCCAGCGGCATCGCGCGCGTTGCCACGTGTAGATTCCAGGCTCCGTTCATTTTCGGGCGCAGCACGGTCTGGAACAAATGGTCGTCCAGGTCGGCAGATGAATTCATCGCGGAGTACCATGGCACCATGGATTACGCCCAGCAGCGGCGGATGGCCCTCCCTGCCCACGGCGTCAATTACCCGCTCAACATCCGCCAGCTTCGACACGTCACCGCGGGCGTCCGTCACCGAGGCACCCAAGGCCCGAATTTCTTCTATTCCGGCTTTCGCTTCCTCATCGCGAGGCCCACTTCGGCTCATCAAAACGATATGGCCCGCACCATGCATGGCCATCCATTTGGCGACCTCCAAGCCAAAACCCGACGCGCCCCCGGTGACGAGATAGCTACCTTCTTTGCGAAACAGATAACCATCTTCGTTGCACGTCCCGATCGGAATTTCGTTGACGTCAAACGTCAGCACGTTCTTGCCAACGTGTTTGCCTTGAGCCATGAAGCGATACGCTTCTTCAACGTGAGTGATGGGAAAGTCAGTGTGCGTCAGCGGCCGGAAGATCCCCTGCTCGAATTTTTCACCGAGTTCGACGAACATTTCAGCGATATGGTCGGTACGCTGCACAATGTATTCAATCAGGTCGAACATGAAGTAGCTGATATTGTCCTTCAGCAACTCCATACCGATTTTCGTGTTGTTGAAGATATCAACCTTGCCAATTTCCACAAACCGACCAAAAGGAGCCAGCACCGAAAGGCTTTTGGGGATAAAGTCGGCGGCCAACGAATTCAGCACACAGTCGACACCCTTCCCGTGAGTAATCCGCATCACATCATCAACAAAGTCGAGTGACCGGGAGTGCATGGCATGGTCGACACCCAAATCCACGAGTAGTTGCCTTTTTTCGGCCGAGCCCGCGGTTGCGAATACTTCCAATCCCAGCTCTTTCGCAATTTGAATCGCTGCCTGGCCAACGCCACCGGTACCGGCGTGAATCAAAATCTTCTCGCCTTTTCGCATGTTTGCCAGCCACACCAGCGCATAGTACGCGGTCGAGAACACCGTCGGGATGGTGGCCGCGTCGGCAAACGAAATGGCAGCCGGCTTCTTAAAGACGGCACGCGCGTCTGTCGTGACATAGCCGCGGAACGTGCCGGACCCCATCCCGAGGATATGGTCACCCGGCTGCAGGTGGCTCACCCCTTCGCCGACCGCCAGAACCGTCCCGGCAAAATCTTCTCCAAATCCGGGGAAGGCCATGGTATTGCCGATCGGCATCCCGAGCGCCTTCATGACATTGCGAAAATTAATTCCTGCCGCAATCACGCGAGCTTCGATCTCGCCAGGTCCCGGTGCGTGCCGGCGCGTTTCGTTGAGAGACAAATTCGACAGAATACCGGGCGTTTCAATTTGAAGTTGATACGGCACGACGCTGCCATCCGGCTGAATCGCGTTCTTCAGACGGCGCGGGAAATCGGTGGCACGTACACGTTGGATCCGCTTCAGCATCCGCTGACCGCGCCGATACGCCACTTCCGGTTCAGGTTCCAGCAACGACATTTCGCCGATGATTTGAGCTGCATCGTTGTCGGACCGGGTCGGATCGAGATCAATGGTCCGCCAACGGACATCTGGATTTTCATTAAACGCAACGCGCAGCATGCCATTGATGGCCGACGACAGGTGGCGGCTGACGCGATCACCGTCCAGTACGGCCTGTGCATCCCGCGTTACGAAGTAAACCGTCGTGCTGGTGCCAAGCCGAGCCAGGACATGCGACAATTTCAGCGCGGTGAGTACTCCTGTTTGCTGTGCGAACTCGATATCCGTTTCGGTCAAGTCCGCATGGCAACCATGCTCAAGCGACCAACAGTGAATGACGCCGTCAAGCTGGTCCCAGCTGGCCAGCGCGATGCCAAGGTCCTCTTCGTTGTCAAGAGTTACCGTGAAGTTGCCGTCCGCGGCGGCGTTAAATTCACCGCCGATCGTCAAACGCAGAATGGTGGCCCCACGAGATTCCAATTCCGTCGCCACCGCCTCCGCCACGCCCGCGTCGTCCATGAAGATCGGCGTAGCTCGCATCCCTGAACGCGTCCGCGGCCGATTCCGTCGATGCCAGCGGGGCTCGACTCCGCGACGTCCATCGATGGTCGAGCGGCGGCGGAAACGCCATCATCGGCCACTTGTGTCGTGGTCTCCGAGCCATCGCCACGGGCCAAGTCCTCTTCCGATTGCCAAACGTAATGATACAGATTCGCTTCCACATCGTCGTCGTCGCGGATATGTTCCATGGGTTCGGTGCGGAAGTCGAGAATGTCGGCGATGCGTTCGCCGTTGTCATCGTAGACTTCGATGTCGAAGCTGATCATGTCATCCGTGAATAGCTTTTGATTTCCGTAAGCCCAAAAGCGAGCCGGAATGTGGTCGCGGTACAGCCGGACTCGACCCAGTCGTCGCGGCAAGTACAAATTTTTCGATGCGTTATGCGTCGGCGGCGCGTTGATGGCGGCTTTACCGACTTGAAGGCAAGCGTCCAGCAGGATCGGATGGAAGTGGTGCCCCGGCTCGCAGTCCACGATGGCGTCTTTAGGATAGGGTTGGCCCGTGGGGCCAACGGTCCCGTCCGGCACAATCACTTCAATCATGGCTCGGCCACGATCGTGATAAACGTTCTTGATCAGCCTGAAATGCGGTCCGAAGTGGAAGCCAGCGTCATCAAGTTCCTGATAGTATTGATCGTGGCCCGTATGACGCGGCAAGCTGGCCTGGAGCGCCTCCAAATCGATCTTGTCGGGCGCGTCGGACTGGTACAGCGTCAAACGTCCTTCGACATGCAGGTCCCAATCCTTAAGGTCGGTACTCGATTTGATCGTGTAGCTCTTATCAATGGGATTGAATTCGATCCTCACCGTCGGCACCGCTTCTTCACTGAGAAACAGCGCCTTCTTCACCACCATGTCTTCGACGGTGTATGGTTGATCTGGATAAACCGCTCGGGCGAGTGCCAGTGAAATCTCGCCGTAACCGGCCGCGGGAAAGAGAATGCTGCCCCAGAAACGGTGGCTTTCCAGGTAGGTGTAGACCCGCGGGTCCATCTGAAATTCCCACGTCGGATTTCCGTTCTCCAATCGTTTGCCAAGCAGCGGGTGCGTGTCTGGTTGAATGCGATTGACGCGTCCAGATTCACCTTCCAACCAGAAGCGTTCCCGGTTCCAAGGGTACCGCGGCAAGCGAACGAATTTGCCGGTTGACTGATTGAGCGAAGCCCAATCGATTTCGATGCCGTAGGCGTGAAGTCCGGCGAGGTTCTGCAGCAGATTGTACGACTCGTCCGTCTTTCGCATCAGCGAATGGAAGACGGCACCTCTTCACGCCGGAAACCTGCAGTGCATCGTCCAGCGGATTACGCAGAGCCGGGTGTGGTCCTAATTCCAGAAACAGTGCATCACCGCCACGCACAATATTCTTCATGGCTGGAGCGAACAACACAGGATTCCGCACATTCGCCCACCAATAACTAGCGTCCATCGATTCGGCCTGATAGACGCCGCCCGTGACGGTTGAGATGAACGGGATTTGAGCTGGTCGTGGTTTGATATCTGCCAGCACTTCCAGCAACTCGTCCCTGATCGGATCCATAATGTGGGTATGAAACGGATAGTCGACCGGTAGCACTCGATGGAATGTGCCGTCAGCCTTCAGTTTGGCTTCGATCTCCATGAGAGGAGCCGTTTCGCCAGCGATCGTGACCAGATTCGAACTATTGACGGCAGCAATTTGCACCGCGGCAGCGTGGTTGCCGATCAATTCGCGGGCTTCTCTCGACGACATACCCACGGCAATCATTTTGCCTTGGCCCTGCGTGGTGTTCTGCAGGCGGCTGCGATGGTAGATCACCTTCACCGCGTCTTCCAGGCTGTAGATTCCGGCAACGTAGGCAGCAGCCACTTCGCCCACGCTATGTCCGACGACCTTGCTTGGCTGAACACCCCATGACTTCCACAGCTCGGCTAAGGCAACCTGCAGTCCAAAGATCGCGGGCTGGGCGATATTGGTATCATTGATGCGACTCTTTTCTTCACTGCGATTCATTTCCTCAAGCAGCGTAAAGTCGCCAAAAGATCTTAGAATGTCATCGATACGTTCCAGAGTGGAGCGAACAATCGGCTCGCGCTGCAGCAAGTCCTGACCCATTTTCCACCATTGTGCGCCCTGTCCGGTGAAGACAAATACCACCGGCTTCGCATCCGTAACCGCTTTGCCGGCGTAAACGCCGACAAGCTCGGCGGGCTTCTCCCCTTCGGCCACGTCGGTGTTCTCCAGCCAGTCTTGTAGCCGCTGACGCATGGTCGCTTTGTCAGGTGCTACAAAAACCAAACGCTCGGCGTGATGCTCCTTGCGAGCGCCTGCCGAATAACAAATGTCGGCCAACGACTCGTCGGATGCGGCCAGAAGGTCAATGTATTCCTGCACGTAGCTCTGCAGTGAAGCGTGCTCCCGCGCACTGATGGGCAGGACGAAGGGGCGATCCGCACGTTGAGCGGGAGCGACTCTCTGTTCCCATCGCCGCCTCAACCGGAGGAGCTTGCAACACGGCGTGCGAGTTGGTGCCGCCAAAACCAAATGAATTGACGGCCGCCACTGGCAGGTTGCCATTCGCTCGAGGCAGCGGCTGCAATTTCGTGGCAACCTCCAACTTTAGCTCGCTGAAGGGAATATTAGGATTCGGTGTTTCGAAATTGGCGTTCGGTGGAACCATGTCCTTGTGCAGTACCAGCGCGGCTTTGATCAAACCGGCGATGCCTGAACCCGCCTCTAAGTGCCCAATGTTGGATTTTACGCTCCCAATCAGGCATGGATTGGTTTCGGCTCGGCCCTTGGAAAGCACGCGGCCCAAAGCGGAGAGTTCGATTGGGTCGCCAACGGGAGTCCCGGTGCCATGCGCTTCCATGTAGGCGACTTGAGTCGGATGAAGACCCGCTTCCCGGTAAGCACGCCGCAGCATCGTCGCCTGTGCGTCGGCTCCGGGCACCGTCATCGACGACGTATGGCCGTCCTGGTTCATCACGGCCGCGCGAATCACCGCGTAGATGCGGTCACGGTCTTTGATCGCGTTGCTCAAGCGCTTTGCGTATACCATGCCCGCACCTTCGCCACGCACATAACCGTTCGCCCGCGCGTCGAACGCGAAACACTGACCATCCGGTGACAACATCGAAGCTTTGGCAAAGCCGACGGTGGGGTGCGGTGTGCACATGCAGTTCACACCACCCACTAACGCTGCGTCGCATTCGCCTGCCCAGATGCTGCGACAAGCAATCGATAACGCGACCAGCGATGAGGAGCACGCCGTATCGACCGCGAGCGAGGGACCGGTCAAGTCAAGCAGATACGAAACTCGATTGGCGGCGATACTGAGCGTGATTCCGCTATTCGTATGGGCATCACTATTCGTGATCGTCTCGCCTTGAATCCCGGAGTAATCATGCGTCGAAATGCCGACGAAGCAACCGATCTTGTGACCGCGTAGCTTGCTCGGCGCCGAGCCTGAGTCCTCGATGGCTTCCCAAGCCACCTCGAGCAGCCAACGCTGCTGCGGATCCATGCGTTGTGCCTCGCGGGGAGTAATCCCCCAAAAGCGGGCATCGAATTCCGCCAGCTTGTCGGTAAAGCCGCCCCACTTCGTGTTCATCCGACCAGGCACCGCCGGGTCGCGATGGAAGTAGCGATCGAGCGTCCAGCGATCCTCGGGCACTTCGACGATTCCCGACCGACCCGCGGCCAGCAATTGCCAAAACGATTCCGTGTCAACCACGCCGCCTGGCAACCGACATCCAATACCAACGATCGCCAACGGCTCTTGGGCCAGGGGGCCCTCGACTTCATGTCTCAACATCCGTCAAGAATTCCTTGAGACCAGCGCTGATCGCAACGGCGTGCCAGAGTCCTTGATCCGCACTGCTGGTCGTCGCGACGCCCGCTATGTTGTATGTACTTTTCGGACAGCAGATGTTAAGTCCGAACGGCCTTCAACACCAGCCGCCTGTCGCTGCGCCATCCAGGAACTGGCCGTTCGCCGCTACATTAGAGGTCGATTTGGCATTTATTGATGTAGAAATATGCGGCGAGCCGCGTCGATCGGGCTGCCTGCGAGGGGATCGGGCACCAGCTGCGGCCTGACGCGCGTCAGCCGCTGTGCGGACGCATCGGCAAGACTGCCGGGCCGTCGTGGTCACCAGGTAGGCGTCGTTTTCTACGCCGCAGGCGTAGCTCATCGTCGCCTAGGGCAAAGAAGCCCTGGGGCGGCGCGCTGGCTCGTGGAACTCGCCTTCGCTGGCCCAAGCTACGGTGACGCACGCCCTTGGCTTGCGAATGCACAAACGCCCATGGAGAAAAACGCCAATGGAAAAACGCCAATATCGACACACAGAGAACGCCCGACGGGGACACCCCTCGTTGATCCAACGTAGCGTGGCCGTCCCGGCCGCGACGTACTTCCACGCGACTCGGCCAGGACCGGCCGGCGTGGAATGGGGACCCACATTGACTGGGACAAGATGCCCCAGCCACGGAAAATAGGAAGAGCATGGTCAACAGGGACACACCAATTGCCCACACCAATTGCCGCAAACTAGTGATGGCAAGGCCCGTGGGGTCAGGCTCATGGGCAGTTCCGGAGGGAACCCCATAGAGCACGCAGGCCACGCAGGAAGTTTGGGTGCGCGCCGCTCTCCATGCCTGGAGATCGAAAAGCGGTGCGTATCCACCGAGGAGGCTCCCAACCGGTCGGTCCGAACTCAGATGGCTGCCGAGCCGCGTTCAGCCTGTTGACGGCCGTGATCACGCGGCTGCCTTGGCTCGCGATGCGCCCGACCAGGTGATGTTGGCGGCGGCGGCAGAGATCATCCACGGGCGGAGTTTCCCCCCGTGACGGCATTCGGCATACTGTGTGACTCGAGCGACGTTGGTTCGGGTTCACAACGCAACTTTGACAAAGAGAAATACGATGAACCTTTCATGGGCAAGGTTCGGCCGGCTGTGCATTTTTTTCGGAATCCTTACGTCGTCGGCTGGGGCCGAGGACGCATTTCGCCCACTCTTCGACGGGCAGACGCTTCACGGCTGGCAGCAACGGGGCGGGCTGGCGACCTTTCGAGTCGAGGAGGGCGCCATCGTGGGCACTTCGGCCGCCAACTCGCCGAACACCTTCCTCTGCACCACGGAAACCTTCGGCGATTTCGCGCTCGAATACGAATTCAAATGCGACGCGGCGCTGAATTCGGGCGTGCAAATTCGCAGCCAATATTTTGACCAGGAAGCGACCGACAAACGGGCCGCCAAACCAATCGTGATTCCGCCAGGCCGTGTCCACGGTTACCAAGTGGAAATTGATCCCGACAAACCCGACCGACTGTGGTGTGGTGGGATTTACGACGAGGCCCGACGCGGATGGCTCTACCCGGGGACCTGCGGTGGCGATGCCGAGGCCTTCACGAAACAGGGCAAGGCCGCGTACAAGTCCCAGGATTGGAATTCCGTGAAGGTTGTCTGCCGGGGCGACCATATCCGTACCTGGTTGAATGGCCAGCCCAGGGCGGACTTCCATGACGATTGGACCCGGCGGGGCTTCGTGGCCTTGCAAGTCCACGGCGTCGGTGAGCGGTCCGAGCCGCTCCAGGTGCGCTTTCGGAAGATACGTGTGAAAGTACTCGATTGACGCGGAAGGGGCGTCGCGGTCGCAACCGAGGGCTTACTTGGGCGTCTTGTTCGCGATCGCACGCAGGATGCGAGGAGCGAGGAGTTCGGCAATCCGCTGGGAGCCGGCCGCGGTGAAGTGCACGTCGCGGGGCCGTTGCCGCGAGGTAGGTTCGGCGAGCACCATGGCGTGTAGGTCCTGAATTTCAACGTTTGCTTCTGTCATGATCCGATTGGCGATCTCATTGTAAGGGCACTCGGCGCCGGCAACCCGTCCGAAGGCCCCCTCAGGTATAGGCGTTGTCGAGCACCAGATCAGCTTTGCTCCCGTCCGCTGCAATCGCTTTACGATTTGCCGCAGGTTCTTTTCGTACTCGGCGGGTCCCGTGAGGATCACGCTTCCCGGGGTGCCCACGGCGACGATCGTCTCCGTCCCTGGCATGACATGCTTAAGGTCATGGAGCCCGAAATTGAAATGAATCACATCCCAAGGCCGCTGCCCCAGCCACTCGTGCAGGTGAGTCAGACCCGAACGGCTCGGACCGCAATTCGTTGGTGGGTGCACGACGTTTGCGACGCCGTTCAGCTTGGCTCGCAGCGGTAATGTGTAGCCGATCGAGATGGAATCGCCGATTAGCAGGATTCGGGGCAGCGTGGGATCTTCTTCCACCGGATCAAGGGGTGACGGTGGTTTGGACAGGACATTCCCCGGAGATTGCGCGGGCAACGGTGTCGCGTTGGCTCGCGAAAATAAGGACGATGGCGAGAAGGAACCACCCATTTGGTCTACGCCGCCGGCTCGTCGCAGTCGCGAAACCTTGAAAATTTTGAGAAGATGTCCGCATGCAGTACCTCACCCCGTCGCAACCAGCTGGAAAGGCGGTAGTTTAACGACGATCGCCATCAGGCTCGACCAGTGGTATCCAAAGTCTGGCGCATTCGGCGCTCGCATGCGATGGCCCCACGGCTGGTGGATGTTATTGACGGCGGCGCGGAGAATGAACCGTCGTCACACCCGGTACGTCGGAAATCGCCCAACACGCGACACCTGCTGAGTACCATGGTCCGGACCGGCGACAATCAAATGAACGGTAGCGATATGAAATTCAGCATCTGCCACTCTTCGCTCGTGATCTCGGTACTTATTGCCGGATTCGTCCTGGCCGATCAGCCGCTGAGCTTCACGCGAGAAGTGAGGCTGCGCGATCCCTTGGGTCAGCCCCAGCAACTGGAGGCGTATCGCGATGGCAAACTACTTGTCCTGGCATTCTTGGGCACCGAATGCCCGTTGGCAAAGCTGTACGCTGGACGACTGCAGCAGTTGGCCGACACCTTCGAGCCGCAAGGCGTGCGATTC
This sequence comes from uncultured Planctomycetaceae bacterium, assembly GCA_963700865.1. Taxonomy (GTDB): domain Bacteria; phylum Planctomycetota; class Planctomycetia; order Pirellulales; family Pirellulaceae; genus CAVOGJ01. The sequence goes on from CAVOZC010000016.1 coordinate 149,811, forward strand.
GTCGGTATCCACTCGAACGTGCAGGATCTGCCCGCCGAAATCGCGGCTTTTGCTCGGCGACATGGCATCTGCTTTCCGCTGCTGAAAGATTTGGGAAACCAGCTGGCGGACGAACTGCATATCGAGCGCACGCCGGAAGTGATCGTGATCGATCGCGAGGCCCGGGTCAGCTACCGCGGACGCATCGATGATCAATACCTCGTGGGAGTCACGCGAGATCGTCCGACATCCGAGGAGCTGCGCATGGCGCTGGACAGCTTGCTGGCTGGCCAGCCCGCGGCGATCGCGCGGACCGAACCCGTCGGCTGTCTGCTGGGGCGGGCTCGGGAGCCGGACGAAACCAGTGAGGTCACCTACGGCGGGCAAATCGCCCGCATCTTTCAGCGCCGCTGTGTCGCATGTCATCGCAAGGGTGACATCGGTCCCTTCGAATTAACCTCGTACGAGGAAGCAGCTGCTTGGGGAGAGATGATCAAGGAAGTCGTCGAACAACGGCGCATGCCACCCTGGCATGCGAGTCCTGAATACGGTTCGTTTCAAAATGACGCGAGCCTGACGGCTGAGGAGCGACAGCAGGTGGCAGCCTGGGTGGAGCATGGATGCCCGCGGGGCTCGACCGACAGCTTGCCTCCCCCCCCACCATTCACCGACGGTTGGCAACTGCCGCGGAAACCGGACGAAATCATCGCCATGCGAGATTCCCCTTTCGAGGTGCCGGCGGATGCCGGACCGGCCGGCGTGCCGTATCAGTATTTCGCCGTCAAGACGGGCTTTCCGCAAGATCGATGGATCAAGGCGGCCGAGGTACAACCGGGGAACAAGTCCGTGGTACATCACATTATTGTCTACGCGGCACCGCCCAATGGACGCCGTCGCCGTGACTGGATTTTCTTGACCGCGTATGTGCCAGGCCTGCGGAACCAGCCACTGCCGGCCAAGGCGGCGAAGTGGATACCGGCCGCGGCCACATTGATCTTTGAAATGCACTACACGCCTGTGGGGTCCGTCCAGTCCGACCTCAGCCGCTTGGGACTGATCTACGCCGATCCGAATGAAATCACGCACGAAGTGCTCACCGCGGATATCACGAATGACGAATTTGAGATCCCGCCTCATGCGGCGGATGTGGTGGTGACGGCGACCAGTCGCCCGCTTGAGCACGATGATGTGCGGCTGCTCTCGCTGTCGCCCCATATGCACTTGCGGGGCAAGTCGTTCCGCTACGAATGGGTGGCACCCGACGGCCAGCGGGAGGTATTGCTCGACGTTCCGCGGTATGATTTTAACTGGCAAACCTGTTATGTGCTCTCCGAGCCACGCCCGCTGATGCGAGGATCGGTTTTGCATTGTCGGGCGACGTTCGACAACTCGTCCGCCAACCTGGCCAACCCCGATCCGGAGCGATCGGTCCGCTGGGGTGAGCAGTCGTGGGACGAAATGATGATCGGGTTTTGCGATCTGATCGTGCCCGTCGCTGAGGATCGCCGGTCCGCGCATCAACTGGTCACCGCCGGCCCGGATGTGGTGGGACTGTTTGATCTGGCCGACGAAGACGGAGATCGCCGCGTGACGCGTGCCGAGTCGGAACGGCATCCGCATGTGCGGGAGGCCTTTCCGGCGGTAGACCTCGACCAGAATGGCAATGTCGATTTGCCCGAGGCCTTGCGGGCCCTGCGGACGAGCCCGCGGTAGTGCATGGTGACCGCTGGAAATTAGAGTTGCCGGTATCCGCAGTCGCCAGACGTTGGACGTCCTATTTTTGACGAATTCAATCACTGGCCGGAATCGGAAACTCGAAAGAAATTTTCACGTAGCACCAGACATGGTGCGACACCACAACGGTGCCCCGAGATACTCTGATTCCGGACGCCGCCCAGGACGGCCGCGGTCCTTTGCAAACGAGATGCCTGCTTCCCCCCGTCCCAATTGGCGTAGAATAGGGGATTGACCCATCTCTCGTTGGCAGGAGCACCCCCGCCGCAATGAAAAGCAGTACGCCCTCACGCCAGCGGTTCGAGCAATATCGAGCCGACTTTTCTCAGCGACGTCAGCGCCCGGACCATCACCGCGGTCGCCAGGCGGATGCCCACGTGCGGGATCGCACCGCGCTCGAATTGGTTGGCCAGTTTCTGCGTCTGTTGCGGCCCCACCGCTGGAGCATGGTCTTTTCACTGGGCACGCTGACGGTGGCCACACTACTGGCGTTGGTGCCACCGGCGGCGACAAAGTTTGTGGTGGATAACGTGCTGGGCGGAACACCGCTGCCCGCTTCGGTGCCAAGTTGGATTCCACGGGAGCCGTGGCCCTTGTTGCTCGGAATTTGCGGTGTCGTGCTGGCGATCTCCGTGATCGAAATCGTGTTGCATGTCTGGGGCCGCTGGCACGCAACGCGTGTCACGAAGCTGTTGCAGATGTCGGTCCGCCGCCAAGTGATCGACCAGGCGCTTCGGCTGCCCTTGCATCGCGTCCAGGAGCTCAAATCGGGCGGCACGGCAAGCATCTTGCGGCAGGATGCCGGCAGTGTCGGCGACCTCGTGTTCGGATTGCTCTACGACCCTTGGCGGGCCGTGATCCAGTTGATGGGAAGCTTGATCATTCTCGCCTGGATTGACTGGCGACTGCTGCTGGGTGCCTTGGTGCTTGTACCGCTTGTCTATTTTACTCATCGCACCTGGATCGGACAGATTCGCCCACAATTCAAAAGTGTCCGCGCCCAACGGGAAGAAGTCGATGCGCTGGCGACGGAAGCGTTTGGTGGGAGTCGCGTGGTGCGGGCGTTCAGTCGTCAGCGGGCCGAGTCGAACCGCATCATGCGCGGCAACCACCTCATGGGTCGTCAGGAGCTGTACGCGTGGTGGTGGATGCGTGCCGTGGAGATTGTGTGGCAGACCCTGATGCCACTCGCCTCAGCCGCCTTGCTGCTGTACGGGGGCTGGCGAGTGCTCGAAGGTGAGCTGACCATCGGCGATTTAATGATGTTCCTCGTCTATCTGTTGATGCTCTTGTCACCGCTGGCCGTATTGGCTCAGAGCACCGCCGCTTTTCAGAACAGTCTGTCCGGCTTTGATCGCATCTTGGATCTGCTGGCGGAACCGCGTGAGATGCAGTCGCTGGAGCCAACCTTAAGAATGCGTGAGGAGCAGTTCGTCGGTCGCTTTCATTTTGAGCACGTAAGCTTCCGTTATCCCAAGGCGGAGACGCTGGCCCTGCAGGACGTATCGCTGATCGTCGAGCCTGGCGAGACCATCGCGCTGGTGGGGCCCAGTGGCGCTGGGAAAACGACCTTATGCAATCTGGTCGCCAGGTTCTACGACCCGACCGACGGCCGTGTGCTTCTCGACGGGCAGGACATTCGTGGTTTTGACGTCGAGAGTTATCGGCGATTGATTGGGATCGTGGAGCAGGACGTGTTTCTGTTTGATGGCACCGTGACAGAGAACATTGCCTATGCGGATCGAGCCGCCACGTACGAAGATGTGTGCCGGGCGGCTGACGTTGCCAACGCGTCGGAGTTTATTCGAGCTCTACCGGATGGTTTCGACACCGTCATTGGCGAGCGGGGCGTCAAATTAAGTGGCGGCCAGCGGCAGCGACTTGCCATCGCCCGAGCCGTGCTGGCGGATCCGCGGATTCTCATCATGGACGAGGCCACGAGCAACCTCGATACGGAAAGCGAGCGGTTGATTCAGGGCAGCCTGCAGCTGCTGACCCGAGACCGCACCTGCTTCATCATCGCCCACCGTTTGAGTACGATCACGCATGCCGACCGGATTGTCGTGCTCCGCGACGGACAGATCGTCGAAATCGGCACCCACGAAGAGCTGATGGCCGCCGACGGGCAGTACCGTGAAATGGTCGAGCTGCAAACGCGACCAGCCGAGCGAGTGTAAGCATTGGGGGTGGGGCGCAGCTGACGAGGCGTGTCTGTCCTGCGCACAGAGCGGCGCGGCGGCGGCCGAGTTCGATGATCACTCGCGGGCCAGGTTTCCACGCGCCTTCACGGCTTGTACCACGATCAGTACCACCAGATAGCCAGCTACAACCATCAGCCCAGGTCTGCCCGCCATTTTCGCGACGGCAGAAACGCCGGCCGCGGTGGCCGCGGTGGCCGCCACCGCCATCAGGCCGTTGCACAACCACCGCCGCCAGCCTTGTGGCACGTCGCTGCCGAGCAGCTTCCGGCTGTTCATCATCACGAAAAAAGTGACGTACGCGATCGGCAACAGCATCGATCCGAATACGCCCGCCACAATCGTCAGCCAGGCGCGGGTTTCGCCGGTCCACACCAGCGGCCATAAGGCACCCGTGGCCGAAACCATACAGCCGGCTCGAAACAGCCAGCCCTGACTGGGTCGGTTGAACACTTCGCACACAACGAATCCCGAGATCAACATGATCAGCGAAATCGAGGAGAGTGTCATGCCGACAACACCGAGTCCAAAAATGAAATTCGAAAAGAAACGTCCCCCTTGACCATCCTTGTCCGCGAACAGCTGCTGCAGAGAGGCGGCCAAATCAAAGGTGTCCCGCCGCACAAGGACCGCAGCCATCTTTTTTTCTGGTAACGAGATCACGTCGGCCGGCAATTCGGGATGCAGCGTGGCGGCATCCAGCCGGTTTTGTAGCAATTTCTCGTAGGCTTTTTCGAAATGGGGCGGAGCTTGAACCTCACCCTCCGAAAACACAAAGCCCGCCGGTGCTTTCGCATGGAACTGTTGAGCCGACGCGATAACGATACAACAGGTGGCCAACACGAAGGGAATGAAGGTGCCTGTCGAGAGATCGAAAATCGTCAGCGTGCGAAACGCCCGATCCCAACCTCGCGAGAGCAGTGTGTACGGTAGCATGAAGGTCATGTTAATTCCCACGGCCGCGGCACCGGAGCTGAGCATGACATCCCGTTGTTCGCTGACAATCAAATCACTCCAGTAGGCGCGCGCCGCGGGCGATTCGATCGCCTGCAGAAAGCCTTGAAAACTCGCTGCCGGCGCGTAGAACTGTCGCGGGTTGGGGATAAAGCCCTTGATGACGGCCGACCAGTCGATGCCCTGTTCCACCAGCGACATGCGAATCACCACGCCGATAAAGCTCGCCACAATCACGGCCACGACGACTTTCAGGACCAGATCGTAGATCTTGACGCCCACGCTGCCGCTGCCATAACTCCAGGTCACCAGCGTGCAGATGACCAGAATCGTTAGGGAGACGACCCATTTCCCCAATTCGCTGCCGGATTCTCCCGCGGCCAGCGGTCCGTCGCCCGTGAACACACCAGGAAAGAAGTTTTGCTCACAAACGGCATAGCAGAGTGAGTACTGAGGCAGGGACCAGACCATATTGGCGACGAGCGTTGCGGCCAGCCACGACCAGCCCAACACCGGGTTGATATGCTGATTGATGGCTCGAAACGGCCGTTCTCCGGTCGACAGCGTCACATAACTGATGGCGCTCAACATAATCACGCCCAGGATCATGGCGAACGGCTGCAGCCACAAGAGCGTCATGCCGCCGAGAATTCCCAGGTAAAGGCTGCTCCCGAGCGAACCACCGCCCAGTGTCAACGCGCTCTGTAACCACCCCGGGCCCGATAGACCGATACATGTCTTGATCCTGGCCCAACCGCCGGCCTCTTCCGCGGCCAGCAACCGCTGGCGGTCCATTGCGACACGTGCAGGGTCAAACGACATGCGAGATACCTCGGTTTAGATCAAGCAAACAAATTCCAAAAGGCCAACAACCGCTCGGTCAGCACAAGCCGTCAGCGTACGATTTGCATCGTCATGCCGCCATCGATCACGATCGACTCGCCGGTGATAAACTCGTTGGTCAACAAAAGACGCGCGGCGTCCGCGACGTCCTCCACGGTCCCCTCACGATGCAGGGGAATCCGTTGCGATAAGTTGTGGGCTTGTTGCTCATCCGTCATGCCACTATGAAACCGAGTGCGGATGATGCCAGGAGCCAGGCAATTGACGCGAATGTTGTCATCGGCCAAGTCCCGAGCTAGAGCCCGGGTGAATTGGAGAATAGCGCCCTTGACCGTACAATACGCGAGGGCGCCTGGACAACCGCGGATACCGGCCGCGGATGAAATGAGCAGGATCGCGCCTTCCTGGTTTTTCTTCAGCCACGGCAGTGCGGCGCGACAAAGATAATAAGCCGCGTCGACATGCACGGCGAACGTCTCACGCCATTGAGCAGGAGTGACCTCGGCGAGCGATCCGGGCGACGGTCCACCCGCGGAGTGGATCAGCACGTCCACGCCCCCCAGTTGTTTCGCGGCTTCCGCCACGCACCGCTCAATCTCGTCCGGTTCGGCCATGTCCGCCGTGATCAGGACCGCTTGGTGATCAAGGGTCTGCAGACGCGATAAGAGGCGCTCGGCGTCGTCATCCCGTTGCCGCCCATTGATGGCAACGTGGGCTCCTGCCTTCGCCACGTCCAGGGCAATCGCCGCCCCGATGCCGCGTGTCCCGCCGGTGATGAGTACTCGTTTTCCCGCGAGGTTCATGTGTGTCTGCTCCCGTCGGTGATGCGGTGGCCATGATGCGTGGTAGTGATAAACGTTGTAGAGTACCGCGCCAACTCCGACAGGTAGAGCCGGCAGGGACTGAAAAAGCGGCAATCAATTCCGGAAATTTGACGGGGCCAGGACGGCGATCCGACTGGCGCGGCCTTCCCGCCGGGCAGGACGGTGGCTGGAAGTCCCAGCCACGTTATGGAGTGCGGCGATCCTGCGTCGCTTTCCCCGACCCGCCGGCTGGGGTCTGCATCCACCACGCAGGGCACGACGAACACGAAGCGGTGGGGGACGGTGGCTGGGAGCCCCAGCCACGAGGATCACGGCGCCGTCACGGCTTGCCCATCGTCCCGCGAACATAGCGACTCGAAGGCGGTCGTTTCGATATCGTACCCCAGCAATTCGACGTGGCCGTCCGCGAACAGAAATACCGCGCCACTCGGATGGTAACTCCAATAGTGCGTGTCGTGTGTCCCGTCGGGAGAACCGGGTAGCAGACCCAATCGGGTGTCGAGATAGGCGTCCCGATGGTACGTCGGACCAAAGGTCCAACCCCAATAGGCATCTTCGCTCAAGCCCCGCTCCCCCACGGCAATGGTCGAGGAAAGGCCGTCGGTCACATGTTTGAAGGAGATGCGTTTCCGCCCGTGCCGACCATCCTGCAGATTCCTCGGCGCCCGGCCCTTGTCGTTGGTGACGAATATGCCGTCATAGAGTTGGCGTCTTGCGGCCCCGCCGATCGTGCCCCAGGTCCCCGCGGACGCGAAATAGTCCGCCAGCGGCGTCATGATATTGGCTTCGTTCCAACGATAAATGGTCTGGCTCTGTGGATCGCTCGGGCAGGCAAAATCCTGAATGATGTTGTCCGATAGCGACTGGTCCGGGCGGCGGAAGTAGCTGACGTAATTGAGGTCGAAATCAATTTGATCAAATTCGTTCTGTCGTTCCAGGAAGGGCAGAATGTCGGTCCGCCATGACCATTCGTTTTTTGGATTGCGCCCGGGAATCACTTTCCAGTCGAGTTCGATGTTGGGAAGTCGCTTTTTGGTGCCGTGATAATTATGGAGTGCCAAGCCGATCTGTTTATTGTTGTTGACGCATTGCAAGCGTCTGGCTGACGCCCGCGCGGTCTGCACGGCAGGCAGCAACAAAGCCACCAGAATGCCGATGATGGCAATCACCACCAAAAGTTCCACCAACGTGAAGGCGGTTCGAAGCTTAAATGGTCCAGACTTCATAAATACCTCAGGGCTCATTTCGAAGATTCGTCGGGTGCAGCGGATGCCTGTTCCGCGTCGTCATTGTCCATGGGCGGGGATTCGAAATCGATCTGCAGCTCGAATGGCGCCGTGGTCGGGACGTCGACGAGAGTTTCCACCTGCGACGCGTCCGGGCGGCCGAATTCGGATTTGGGCATCAGAATCGCCTGGTGCCGCCCCGCCACCGGTCCATCTGATGTGGAAAAGCGAAACGAGCCGTCGAGTACCTGGACCGAGGTCGTGGGCCCCCGCACGGGTCGTACCGGGCGTAAGGTCATGCTGCCGGACCACGGTTTCCCATCGAGGGTGACTTGACCGGTCACCGGCATGCGATCCCAGTGGTCGGATTGCTCGCATCCCACCGACAGGACCAGGAACACGGTCATGCCGACGAGGACGCCGCAGCACGGAAGATGGTAGTCGAGAGCACGCACGGAATTACGTTTTGATAGGTTGCCGATTGAGAGGCGGTCGCCCCGATGTGGTTGATCACGACCCCCTTGCCGCCGCCAGCGACAGGCACTCAGCCGCAGGAAAAGCAGGATCAAGTATAAACGGCTTTGGCCGCTCTTGCTATCACTAAGGCTGAGATCCACGTTTGGCATGGTCTTTTTGCCAACCCGCTAATTCGGGCTGGCAGGCTGAGGCCGGTATGGCCACGTGGGGCTGCCCGGCGGATCAAACGGCATGGTTGTCTTGCCCACCCCAAAGTCGGCCGGGCTCAGCCGTCGCCGCTCCCAATATCGATTGTCCTCGATAAAGCCATAGAAGCTTGGATAGAAGGGGTCGACAAAATCAACGTCGGCTTGCGCGGGCACGTCTTGTCCCAGCAGAAAGAGAGCCGCGTTGACGATCAGACGCCGCAGATCGGCGCTGAGGAAGTCGACCGATGCCCCGGCCGTGGTGCAGAATGACTGCCCCTGCGTGCTTCCGTTCGGCGCTGTATAGCGATGCAGCCAAGCCAGTGGCTGGGGCGGTTCGTTCAGGGGGCCGCGGACATTGGGCGCGTCCGGCGCCAGCGATTCCGTGACCGCCCCCCGGAGCAAAATCGTATCGTCAGCGGTCAGATGAGTGACGCCGTACGTGTCCGAAGGCGTGACGAAGGATCTGACACCGCGGAGGACAGGATGCGCCTTCTGCAGCGGCTCCAGAATGGCTCGACAGCCCTGCACCTTGTGTTGTCCGTGATGGCAAACCCATTCCTCGCCAAGCACCCGACGCCCAAAGGCGGCTTGAGAGAGAGTTTCACCAAAGGTGCCGTCGCCCGCAAAGGCATGCGTCGCGGTCCGCAAACCGATGACTGGTTTTCCCGCGTTGAGAAACTCGGTGATATGCGTCGCCTGTTCGGATGTGAGGCGGCGGAAGCGTGTCGCGATAATCATGAGATCGGCTTGCTGGAGCCGTTCCAGTCCTCGCAGCCCTTCCTGGTGATTGGGATCGATGTAGCTGCCATCAGGGTCGAAGGAAAACAGTATCGTGCAATCGATGCCATATTTGTGGCTAAAAATTTTGCCTAACATGGGCAGCGATTCCTCGGAGCGATACTCCTCGTCCCCCGAAATGAGGACGATGTGCCGCGGCTGGGCCGGGGCACCGGCTGCCGGCAGAAAAAGGACCTGGTCCAAACCGCCAGCCGTTGTGGTTTCGGCTGGCGCGCAAGTGACGATCGACGTGCAGACGATGAATTGCAGCAGCAGGCCAAACCAGGCTCGTCGCATCGTCAATCGCCAAAGTGGGAAATCCAGACTCCGGGACGTAGCAGCCATGGCGGGGGAACCTAGGAAGTTGCGTTGCCGTCAAGTTGCCGCTGGGCATCAACGATCAGCAGCCGAGCTCGCTCCAGACACATCTCGACCTCATCGAGGTAACCGTCTGCCGCGGCCGACCAGGCGCGATTGACCGCGCGACTTCCGCGGCGGCGAATTCCGTCATCACGTTCGCATAGGCCGTGAGACCCTGCTGTCGAATGATGCTCTCGCGCGATTCAACGAATTCATTGAAATCCTCCGCGCAGCAATCGTCAATCCGCGCGACGATTTCGCTCGGTGCCAGTTGCGGCAAATCGACCTGCAGTTGAACGATGGATTGACGCAGGCGTTCGAGGGTCGGAGCCAGCGAGGCAAAATCGACGTCGGCTTGTGACTCTTCCGATGTGAAGGCAAGGCGGCTGGTCCGAAATAAAATGATGCCCACGACGCCGACGGCCAGTGACCAGAGGAACCAGGTCCAGGGGATGGTGTTCCATTCGTGGGGCACTGCTTTGACCTGAAATACGGCTGCCAAGGAGCCCGACAGGAAGCCTCCCCACAGCAACAGCTGTCCCGCAATCGCTTGCACGTTCATGAATGTCCGCCTAACTCTGCAAGAAGACCTTAAAGATGGCGATGCCCACCCCCACCAATGCCTCGCCGACAATCAAGCCCGCTGCGACAGGGATACCTACCTCCTCGCTGAAACGATGACCCGCGAAACGGTTGCAGGCGACGCGGAGTAAACAGCCAATCGAATAGGTAAGCACAATATTGAATGGCATATAGAAACCGAGGGCGATGAGCACGCCGATCCCGCCCAAACCGCTGGCGGCCAGCATAAAGCCGAGTGACCCCCCGGCAACATAGCGGTAGACCGGCACATCCTTGTTAACAATGCCCTCAATCACTGAAGCCAACGCATTGGCCTGCGGCGCCGGCAGATCGTCCGAGCCAATTCCCCGCGTCTTGTGTAGCGTGAGCATCAGAAAAATGACGATCACCGGCCCCAGCCAGGCCCCGATGAATTGGGCAATTTGTTGCTTGCGCGGCGTGCCTCCGACCAAATAACCTGACTTGAGATCGAGCATCATGTCGCTGGCCTGCGAAATCGCGAGACAAATAGCGGCACCCACCACCAGGGACGAGAGAATCGTGCCCGGTTTATCCAGTCCCGTCTGAGCGATGACGATCAGGATCGTGACCGCGATCAGCGTCATGCCCGAGAGGGGTGACCAATTCGTGCGCCCAATACACTCGGCCACGATGACACCCGCAATCCAGATCCAAAGCGTTCCAAGGACGGCCATCAGGATGGCGAGTCGCCAAGTCATGTCTGGCACGGAACGATCGGCGAGGAAGATGAGCAGCAGCAAACCCAGGACGACGGCCAGCAATAGTATCCAGATCGGCATTTCGTCTTGGGATGACTGCCCCCCCTCCCCCGCCGTGGCGCCGGCTCGACGCATCGAACCGACCGCACTGAGGATGAGTGGAAACGCGACCAGGATGCCGCCCAAGGCGGCGCCGATCAGCATGCCGATGCCCGTGGGTTTGAACAACGACTTATTGAGTGCCGAGGGGACCCCCTCGTATCGCTCCGCAGCGGCACTTACCGACAACAACTGCTGTCGAGATGCGGCATCCAGCGCCGGTTCGGATTGGACCAGATCCAGCAGCGCTCGGGCGTTCGAGGTCGACCGCAAGCGTTCGGCCAACGAGGCCGGCAGGCTCGTCAGCGCCTTCTCGGCCAAAAGAATGTCGGGGGCCCGCGTATGAGTGTTTAACGCCACCGACAACGGGCAAAGATAGGTCGGAGCGGCCGGGTCGAACGGTTCCCGCCCCTGATCCCTTCGCCAGCTTGTCTCGATGCCCTGCATCGCGGCGACGATTGTTGTGGCCAGGGGGACATCGAGCAAGTCGCCCAGGCAAGGGGGCCCGTTCGAATCGACCGCGGGTTCCGCGTCGGATGGGGGCATGCCATTCCGCGGGGCTTCCGCGGCGGCCGCTTCCATCGGGTTCGATGCACGCGGAATGCCCGTCTGTTGCACGAGTCGATCCACCAAATCGGGCCGATCGCCCAGCCGCGTGTACGCTTGTTGCAGCAGGTCCCTATCGGTAACGACCGCGGAGCGGATATCCGGATTGATTAGCTGCCGCACATCGGGGGCCGCATACTGGGACATGATCGGGGCCAGCAACCAGTAGCAGATAAAGCCTCCCGCACCAAACCAGAAACCGCCGCGTCCGGAGAGAAATCCTACGCCAATCGTCATCAGCGATCCGTAGAACGTGATGTTCAGGAGTGAGGGCCAACCGAATCTCTGGCCCACGTAGAAGTCGTGATCGTCACTGACTCCAAAGCGGGTGATCCAGAGGTAGACGACGGCAGATAGTAGACTGGCCGCCAACAACAAGCAGGCCTTTTTCATCCCGGCCCCTGGCGATTTAAGAATCGTCGCAACCGCGATGCCGCCGGGAAACGGCAGACGTTGGAAATCAATCATCTGCTTGCGGAGGGGGATCACAAAGGCCAGGCCAATAAAGGCGCCGGCGATACAAGCGAAGATCATCAGGCCGACGTCGAAGTCGGCCACCGATTCAAGCCCGGGGCGCTGGCTGAGAATCAACAGGGCGGGCACCGAAAACATGATTCCGGAAGATGCGCCATTCACCGCCGAGGCGATCGTCTGGTTGATGTTATTCTCGATAATGCTCGTGCGGCCCATCAAACCCCGCAAGATGCCCCATCCCAGGATGGCAGCTAATTCCGAACCCTCAATCGAAAAGCCGAGAATGAGGGCAGCATAACTGATCGAAACGGCAATCAGGGATCCCAGGAACCAGCCCACCAGGACCGCGGACCACGTCATTTCCGGATACGGTCCGCGGCGAATCAGTTCGCCTTTGCGAGTCTCTTGGTCGGAGCGTGCGGCCATCGGCATTTCCATAAAGGGTGCGGAAGATTGGGCGACAGTGTAATGCAAAAGCCTCCCCCTCGAAACGGTGTGGAAACCGCCCGCCGCGAAGCCGAGTTTCTGTTCCTGCGAATCACGTGTGCGATTTGAGGCAAGATTTGCTTTTCATCGGCGAATAGCTGACAATCTCGCTGCCCGTCCACGGGCTTCGCGTGCTTCTGAGGGGGCGAAATCGCTTGGAGCTGCCGCAGCAAGTTGTCACCAATCCGGCTTTGATCTGGGTATTGATCCCGATCACCTACTTTCTTGTGAACGGCATCTGCGAGTTCACAAAGCTCGTACAAAGACATCAAGAACGCATGGCTCTCATTCGACAGGGGATTTACCCCGACCTGATTGAGTCGGATGAGAGGCCAGACACGAGCCCCGTCAATCACAATAAGACCGATTCCCCGCATGTCATTCGTGAGACGGTAGACTATCGCTCGTAGCGCGGATAATCTCAGGGTAGTCGCCGGTCTTACCGGACAACTATTAGCGTATCGATCGATTTTTGAAGGAGTCGAAGCATGGGCGAGAAACAAAGCATGATGGACGACCTGATTCGTGGACTGAAGCAACAGCGGGACGAGCTGGCGCTGCAGATTCATCTCGGCAAGCAAGACGCGCAGGACGAGTGGGAGAAGGTGCAGGCCAAGCTGTCGCAGCTCTCCGAGGAATATCAGCCCGTTCGCGACGCCGTCGAAGAATCGGCGGGCAACGTATTCGAGTCGCTGAAGCTGGTCGCCGGGGAGATTAAGGAAAGCTTCGACCGCATCAAGAAGTCAATCGTTGCGGAGAAGGGTGCCTCGAAACACGACCACCCGTGAGCCGCGGGCCGGAACGCCGTGGCCCGCTCGGCTTTACCCCGACGGTTTCACCGGGGCTGCCCGCGGCGAGCGCCGTCGACTGACCCGTGAGATGCTGCCCGCGGCGAGCGCCGTCGGCTAATCTCTCGCCAGTGGCCGGCTGTCCGAAATGACATGTTCATGTGACTTAAGGTGTTCCAGACAGTAGCAGAGATCGCCTGAGCATTTGGAACAATAGCGGAATTCGGCACGCGGATCTTGCAGATTGTTCAGACCACAGACGGCGCAGGTGTTCCGCGGCGTGCTCGCCTCCTGAGCGGTCAGGATCTTATTTCGAATTTTGCGCTGCCGTCCCTTCAGGTGGAGGTAAATATCCGAACCGAAGAATAATAGAAAATTACAGACCGAGGCCAGGATCTGGAGACGCCCCAGGTTGCTCCCCGTGGCGAATTGCCAGGCGTAAAGCACCCATGTCAGGCGGGCCAGCCACTTGATTTGAATCGGCAGCACGAAAAACAGCATCAGGGTGAATTCGGGATACAGTTGTGCGAACGCCAGAAAGATCGTGCCGTAAAGAAACAAGTTCGTGGCTCCCGCGGCCGGGATCACAAAAGCGACCGCCAGATTGGCCACGTAGCCGACGAGCAGGAACAGATTAAAACGCGCCGCGCCCCACTGCTGCTCCAGCGCCGTTCCCATCAAGTACAGCAGATACCAATGGAAGAAGAGGAAAATTACCGGCATGCCGAGCGGCGGCAGAATGAGGAAGGAGAATAATCGCCAGACTTGCCCTTGCAGCACCTGCTGCGCATCCATGATGCAGGCTTGGGCGAAATCCGGATTGGTCTGGATCAGCAGGAACAGGATCACTTGGAGTGCGATGATGCCGCTAATGACATTGGGAATCGCCAAGGGGCGAATCCAGGCTTCCATGCGATCAAGTAATTTCATCAGGTGATGTTCCCAGGCGGATCGATGCTGAACGCCCACAGTTTAGCACAAATGTTTTCCCGCGGGCGTTCGCTATTCACGACCGAAGCGGTACGACCCGATGCCGATACCGACCAGGCCGACGATGAGCAGGATGGACCAGGGAAGTGCCATTTCCGCGAGTGTAAAGCCTCTCCAGATGGCGCCCTCCATGGAAAGAATCGCCCACTTGACCGGACTGAGACTGCTCAGCGGACGCATGAACGCCGGCAGGAACAACAGCGGAATCATCCCGCCTCCCAGCATGGCCATGACCATGTTGACGCACCATCCGGTGCCTCCCACCGCCTCTTCGGTCCGTCCGATCACGGCCACCGACAATGTGATGCCGACGAAGCAAAACGCGATCAGCAGGGTCGAGCATGCCAGCAGCGGGAAGTTTGCAGGCCGCATGCCGAGTCCATATCCGCAGGCGGTCATGACCGTGACAACAAAACCGACGGCGAGAAAACAGGCGAGTCCCTTGCCCATGAGGATGTCGGTTTTTGTAATCGGGGCGATTTCCAGCCGTTGCAGTGTCCCGCGGACGCGTTCGCGGACAATCGAGACGGAAAAGCCGGCGACACATCCCAGGATGCCCCACACGGTGGCCTGCGGAAAGGCAATGTCCCAGGTCGACCGGACACGTGAGAACAGTTCGGCTCGACTCCCCTTCTCCAGTTGACGCGTCACGTCGATCCGCTGAACATCGGCGAATTGAAGGGTGGGGGCCGAGTCGGCTGGATCGGCGGCATCCGCTTCGTCCGTGGCGTTTTCCGTTTCCAAGTCGTCGAGGGACGTGTAAAGCTGATCCAAGGCGTCGGTCAATTGTGCGTACGCGGGCCGGAGTGATGCGGGCACGTCCGATTCCTCCGCGGCGAGGGTCTGGCGTAAGTCGTTCAGGAAAGGTTGCATGGCCCCGGCATTAAAAAGTCGATCGCCGTACAGTTGCCCCATGCTCTGCATGACAAAGCCCTCGGCCATGGCCGCCTCCGCACCTCGTGACGGGTCCATGCCGATTTCGATGGTGGGCGGGGGTTTCCAGGGGAGCCCGGCGGACGCCCCGAAGCCGGCAGGTAGCGAAATCAAACCCACCAGCCGTCCTTTACGAACCTCTTCCAGTGCCTCACCGCGGGGCATGGGCTGGAGTTCCACGCTTTGTACGGCTGCCAGTCGCTCGGCAAATTGTTGGGACATTTCGCTGTGGTCCTCGTCCACCATCGCCAGTCGCAACTTGCCATTCTTACCGTCACTACTGGGACCACCCATGATCGAGCCGAAGAAAAGTCCCATCAGCAGGGGAAAACCGAGTATGAAGAACAGGCCCATCTTGTCGCGTGACAAGAGCCTGAGAATCCTTGATCGCCATGGACCAGATGGGGTGCATCAGTCGCGCAAGCTCCTGCCCGTGAGGTTGAGAAACACGCTCTCCAGGTTTGGTCGCGACACGCTGAGCGAAGCCAGCCGCAGTCCCACTGAAAGGGAACGGGCCACTTCGGCGAACGGTTCGTGACTGTGAAACTGCCACTGTAGCCCCGTCAGCGTTCCGGGCAAGGCGGCTTGGGTCGGCGGTGGTTCGGCCAACTCGGCCTGGACATAAGACGTCTCGCCATGAGCGGCGATCAGACTGGGGACCGTATCGACGGCCAACAAGCGTCCGTGGTCCATGATGGCGACCTGGTCGCACAGCCGTTCTACTTCTTCCATATAGTGGGTCGTATAAATAATTGTGCGACCTTCGGCGTGCAATTGCTCAATGCAAGCAAAAATATGATTACGCGATTGGGGGTCGACTCCGACGGTCGGTTCGTCGAGTAGCAGGACTTGAGGATCATGCACCAAGGCGGCAGCCAGATTCAGCCGCCGCTTCATGCCTCCGGAAAAATCACTCACGCGGCTGTCCGCGCCCCCGTCAATTGGGCAAAGTCGAGCGCCCAGGCGACCCGATCACGCCGGTCTGTCACGGAGAGCCGGTAGAGTGACGCGAAGAAGTTGAGGTTTTCCCGGGCCGTCAAGTCGTCGTAGAGCGCGAGCGATTCGGGCGCATACCGATCGTGCGGCGGATTTCGGCACGATGCGTGTCTTGCCCATCCATGCGAATCGACCCGCGATCGGGCAATAGTGTCCCGACGAGCATGCGGATCGTCGTTGTCTTGCCGGCACCGTTGGGTCCCAACAGCCCTAATGACTGCCCGCTGGCAACGCGCAACGAGAGATCATCCACGGCCGTCAATTCGCCGAACTGCTTCCGCACGCGATCGATTTCAATCATGCCTGCCCCGTCGCTAACCGCATGCGCACATTCGTTGCTCTGAACACGTCAGGTGGAAGCGTAGGGCTCCCAGTCACACCACAGCGTAGTGTAACATTCGCACGTCAAGCCCGCATCTTGGCGTTGGGGCGAGGATTGCCGGGAGTATCAGCGAGATCACCGGGAGCTGGCGTGCCGAAGTCGCCGCGGCGGGCGGATTACTCCCAGCCGCCTTCCAGCAAGAGAGAAAAGGTCAGGCTGGCATTCACTTTCGCTTTATTCTGGCCCAAGGATGCCCGCGCTTCGACGGAGTCCGCGTCGATGATTCGGTGGTTCACGCCGTTGCGAACGAATTGGACCTCATTGGAATTGGCGTCGAGTGAGTCGTCTTCCGCGGAATCGAAGAGAAGAACCTTGTCGGTTCGGCCATCGATGGCGGAGAAGTAGGCGTCATGCTCCCGGAAGCCGACGGCCCGATTGTAATAACCCGAGCCATACATGCGGGCTCCCGCTCCGTCCACCTTGTAGTAATCCGTTCCCGCGGTGTCGTTAAAGACGGCGCTGTCATTGCCCTCACTGGCAAAAGCGTAGACCCGATCGAAACTGCTCACGAAGTTGGTGAAAGCGGCTCCTTCCATGCGACTCTCATTGCCGCTGGCATAATAACTTTCATCGTCGGCCGAATCGTAGAGGTACGCGCGATCGTCGTAGCCACCTTGCGCTTCGGCGTGGGTCACGTCAAAACCGCTGGCATAGTTGAAAAAGCCCGACCCATACATTCTTACATTCGTTGGTCGGGCCGCGTAACGATCATTACCGTCGGTCCCGGTGAAGAACGTCTCGTCATAGCCCTCCGTGGCATAGGCAAAGACACGATGAAAGTCATTCGCCGTATGCGTAAAGTCGGCTCCCACCAACTGAGCCGATTGGGGACCCGCGTAAAACGTCTCGTCGCCGGCGGTGTCGTAGAACAGGGCCCGGTCTTCTCCCCCGCCTGATTGCACCGTGGTCTGCCGGCTGCTGTAGACGAGCACCTGGTAACTGACGCCGGTCAGCTTGGCCGACCGCTCCCTCAATTCCACCTGGTCGACGCCTGGGCCACCCACAAGCTGTACCGTGTTGACGCCGCCATAGGCAATGATCTCAATTCGCGTATTGATCGACGCGTCGATGGTTTCGACCACTTGACCGTTCCGCAGAACCTGATGGGTGGTGTCTCCGGCGATGAATTCAAAATCATCGTCCGCTGACGATCCCTTGACGACAATTGTCTGCGCAAAGGTCGTCGCCAGCACCCCCTGCGTCACGTTGGGGTCAAACTCGCCAAAGTTATAATTCCGTCCCGTCTGACCGGCGAAGATCTGGATCCCCGTTACAGAGTCGTTGTTCAGCACGCCTCGATTGGGTATCGGCAGCATGGCGCCGCCGATCGAGCCCAGATTGTCTCGTCCATCCACCAGAACCGCGGGCGTGCTGGCAGATACGGCATAAGTGCCGGGCCTCAAATTCGGAAAGTTGTAAAGTCCATCCGCGTTGGTCGTCGTGGAACTGAGATAGCTACGACCTTGATCGTCGGTTCCCGTAAGCCGAATGGAAGTGCCGGCCAGCGGCGTATCTCCCGCGTCGTAGTTGCCGTCACGGTCGAGGTCCAAATAGCTGAAACCGCTCAGGCCGGCAGGCTGCAGTTTGGCGAAATGGTATCCTTCGGCCTGCTTGTTGCCGTTCAACTTGATCCCGGTGACCGTGGTGCCGTTGAGCTTACCCTTTCCGTCGCCAATCGTGACGCCACCGTCGAACATGGTTTTCAGTGGCGCGGCACTGACGGAATAGGTACTCTTCGGCAGCCCGTCAAACAGAAAGGCGCCGTTCGCATCGGTCGTCGTGGTACGCAGGTTGCCCCCCGAATCCCTCAATTCAACCGTCACACCGGCCAGGCCCACATCGTTGTTGTCGAACGCTCCGGAGGTATCGAAATCGTTGAAGACGTGTCCAGCCAGACTCGCGAGTACGCAGCGCGATTCGAGGGACTCGGTGTGAAGTCGGCGGCGGGCGCGTTTCTGGATCGACATAGGATGGGCAATGAGTGTTTTTGGACAGGGTCGCGAATGCAACAAGGCGTGGATCGTCAGGGCCTTGTTCGCCGCCGCGGTGAATCTCGCAAGCCGATCCGCGCAGTTCGGTGGCCAAGCAAGCATAGGTCACGGTACAAATGCGGTCAAAAGACCGTGGAGAAAGCCTTGCCGACCGGCCTGCCGCGATCGACGCCTGCTGACTTCGGTAGGGAATCCGCCTAGCGAGCCTGATGATTTGAAGCAACATGGCGCGCATTTGATGCGTTAGGGCAACAGCTGCCCGGCCAGTCCATCAAGGCGGCTCAGCCCAAACGAAACCGCCTACATCGGTGCCGCGTCGGACTTGGCGAACACGAAGAAATCCGCGAAGGAGGTTTCGGATCGGTTGCGCGAATTGTAGGGGTAGCGATTGGGCACGTGCTCGACCAGTTGCCAGTTTGGGCGCTCGGTCGCCACCCATCGCGTAAACTCGCGGTGCCGGACATGGGGGCTGGCCGGAATCGCATCGGAGTTCGAGGAGTAAACGATCACGAACCGGTCGGCACTATCAAAAACTTGACTCAGGTAGGCCTCGTAAACAGCTTCTTCGACGAGGTGATAGATGACGTCCAAAGATAGCGTTAGGTCGGCACGTAGATCGCGAGTGGAGGCGGCGTCAGCGGCGATCACGGCGAAGCGCTTGGTCGCGTCTTCGGCAAACCGCTGTTGGCACATCGCTACGGCCGCCGCCGAGATATCCAAGCCGATGTAATTGGGATACTCCGCCAGACCGAGTTGATTCCCATCGCCGCAGCCAAATTCCATGACCGACTGAATGGCGTGTGTCCGAACGAACCCGTTGATGAATTCGGCCTTGAATTCGGCCAGGCGACCATAAGAACCGGCTCCCGAGTTTCGACCTGCCGTGTAGCGACGTTCCCAGTAATCCTTCGTGCCGCGAAACCACAACGAGCCACCAATTTTATGGACGACGGTGCTGAAGGTGGGGAAATGAGTTGTGGATGGGGCGAGTGTGGTGTTCATATTCGGGGCTCATTGCGTAAGGAAGGTTGTTGGAAGGAAAGTCGTGGGGCGCGGTGTTCGTGCGGGTTCCCGTTAAAGTCGGTCTTCTCGAAAAGGTGCGTATCGTCCCTGGCCGGCGTCCCACAGGTAGACCGACCATAGATAGCTCTGATGGGCTAGTTGGCAATTGCGGCGCAGATACTGCTCCACGCGGGCAGCTGGGTATTCCCAGCGGATACTGACCCCGCGGCTGCGGAATTTCTCGCGATTCACGGCAATCCAGACCCGTTGCTGGTTCTGGAACACGTCCTTGAGGGAAGCCAGATTACCAATGACTTCCGCGCCACCGTTGCGATCGATCAGTTTTCCGTCCTGCAGCATGGCGAAGTCGTAGAGAAGCGGCACGGAAAGGTCGTAGTCGACTCGTCCTATCTCCAATAGCGCGGCGTGCGTGTGCGGTTCCGTAACCATGATGGCGTCCCCCTGACGGAGATGGCGGCCGATAAACTGCATGGCTCCGGTTGAGTCCCCGAGGAGTTTTAAGTTATAGCTGTCGATCATTCGCCACGGCGAGAAGGACAGGATCATCGCAGCAACAAGCACGACGGCTGAGACGGCCACGACCCGGGCGTGAAAACGGGGTTCCTTGATCAGGTCGACTCCATAGGCGGCGGCTCGCCACAGAAAAATACGAGCCCCTTCCAAGGACAGGAGCAGCCAGATGGGAATCAGCCAGTACTGGTATCGGAGGCTGATGTGCGTCACCAGGATATTCGTAAAAAACACCCCGGAGAACAGCATCAGCAGCAGCGCCATCGTGTTGGGGTGGCGTCGCCGCCACATCCATGGCAGACCGAGGAGCAGCATCAGGCTGCCCACGATGTGCAGCCGCGAATAGCCGATGAACAAAGAGAGGAAATTGTACGGATGCCAGAAATGCAGCATGACCGTCGCCTCGAGATTCGGGGAGATGCCTTCCAGGCGAGTCATGCAGCGTGTCTGAAAGACAAGATAGTCGAGGGCAATGATCGCAACGGCACACGCCGCTGCGAAAAGCAACTTCACGTTGTCCTGCCAGCCCTTGTCTTTGGCGAAGACAAGGTAGCCGAGCAGCAGTGAAATGCCCATCAAACCGCTGATTTCCTGGGTGAGCGTCGTCGCGAGAAACGCGGCGATCGTGGCGTAGCGATACGTCTGTGATTGTTCGGTAACAAACCCCTTACAAAAGCAATACACCGTGAGCACTGCCAGGAATTGCTGCATCTGATAGAAGCGGATCACGTGCGACGTGTAGACCTCGAACGGATGGATCGCCAACAGGCCCATGGCTGCCAGCCCCAGCCATGGATTCTTCAACAGTCGAGAACCGCATAGGTAAGTGAGCCAGCAGGTCGCGACGCCGAACGTCACGCAAACCAGCCGCATCGACCACAACGTGGGGCCGCAGCACCAGGCGACGGCCGCCACGGCGTAATGAAAGAGCGGACTTCGGCGTGTACCAGACGTTCCGTGGTACGAATTGCGGAATCCCCGTTTCCACAATGGCGACGATCGCCTGCGTCGAGGCGTATTCGTCGTCATCGAGAGGTTGGAAGTCGAGTCGATAGGCCCGCACGAACAAGGCCAGCAGGAGGACACCGTAAATCAGCCAAGGCCAGTATGGGCTCTTTGGCAATCCGCGCCAGGAGATACGCGAACCGCGGGGGGTGGAGTTCGCTTGCCAGCCCTCCCCGCGCTTCCGCCGATCAATGCTCCCCACAAACACGAAAACCCCCAACATACACGCCAGTGACCCGACGCCAAACCAATATCCGGGCTGCCGCAACCAGAGGATTTCATGACGCTCGCCAAAACTGCAGGCCACCAGTAATTGGGCGACAAGGACCGTCGTAGCGACCGCGATGGCTCCGTACATTCGTCGGGCTCGTTTGATAACTCGCCACTTCCAGGCGCGTTTATGCGTCGCCATGCCAGCGGTGATTAGCCCGCATGCAAGGATCAACCAGCAAGTGGAAATGGCAGCCAGCTGGCGGCGCGTAAGGCTCTGGACGTCATCCCAGTTGGATTTTGCCGTGCCACGATACTGCAATTGAGGAAGTTCTCCGCCGGCCGTTGCCGTACTTGTCAGGCTTGCCACCGGTTGCCATGCGGTCAGCGCGTCACTGCCTCGACGCGCGAGCCAGCGACGGTCGGTGACCAATCGCGTGACATTCCCGCGGCCGTCGACGGCACCCCCATCCAAAGACAACCGCGGCGATGAGCCCGGTGCGTCGGGTGTTTCGGGTTCTGCGAGACGAATTTCCACCAGGTTCTGGCCACGTCGCATCAAGCGAGAGACGTCGTACGCCATGAAGCCGCCGTGGTGTCGGTTGACCCGAGACGATTGGGGCAGGATGGCGTTCGGCACCGAGGGCAATTGTGGGTCCCACGTGCCAGTGGCGTCCTGGGGGCCGACTTGCGCGGTTTTTTCGAGAAACTGTCTATTCCCAAAATTCCCCTGCGACTTGATCTCGTCCACGGTGGCCATCCACCGGAAATCGTGCGTTGTCGGATCTCCCGAGGGTGGATTCTCAAATTCGTGGCCGACGAATGGCGAATTCAGTTCGTCGGGATCAAGCAGCGTGGGTCGTGATTGCGGATCAAGTCCTCTCCGGCGCTCCAGCAACCACTGCCCCGAGTCGAGATCGGGAGGGAAATGATGCGGCAAATGCACCCGAGTGTTATTGACATAAAGGTCGAAATAGCGATTGGTGACCACTCGCAGCCAAGCCTCTTCTGGCGACGTGTCCAGTTGCCAGGTGCCTCGCAGCCAGACGCTGTCTTCCGCTTGCGCCAGCGGATGCTGAACCCACTCGCCCGCGAAGCGATCGCGGTAGATGGGCAGAGGGCACGATTGCCAAAGTGTCCCCGGGGGTGCCGCGACCACGACTGCCGAGTCCCATGCGGTATCCGAATAGGCGAGTTGTTCCCAGGTGTCGGTCGCGGTACCGACCGGCGTGGCGGCCGCCTTCCAGTCCACACTGCTTCGCAGGGGAATCGCTTCGCCCGTGCGCGTGGTAATTTCGCCGTCCAGCACGAAGCTGGCGGGAGCCTTGCGTGATTCGATGCTCACGCAGATTACATTTTTCCCTGCCCGCAGGTGTCTACGGACATCGATCATGGTAGGCAAGCGAAACGAGTCGTGCCCGGACCATTGGTACTCGCGGGGAAAGTTAAGCGCCAGCGCCGACTCGCCATCGTTGACTCGCTGGCCCTTCTCACTCAAGCCATTTTGAAACGGTCGTGTCGGACGCCAGAGGTAGCTCCGCGCCACCGGATTGCCGTTGACGATCACCTCGAACCCGTCGCGCGCCGCGATGCGGACCCAGGCCGTGGCAGCGGATTGGTCCAGAGAAAACGAATAGCGAAAATAGCCGGCATACGAGTCGGGGCCCGGCGACTTGATCCAGGAACCGTGCATGGTGGCGGGCCGCGGCGGGTGGCGTCGGGCTTCCAGGCCGCGGTGCAGGACATAGCCCGCCCCGATGCCGAACAGGGTGGCCACGACGAACAAGCCACGCAGGGCACGCGGCAAGTGCTTGCGCCGTTCGCGCAAACTGGACTGGCCGATCGGTTCTTTTCCGTGAGCGCCACGCGTCATGGTTTCACCAGTGCCAGATTGTCCGCCGTGGGATCACCGGCGCAGAACATCTCATCGGCCGCCGCGAGCACGATTTTCTTGTCGGGAAATCGCAAGGAGTCGTAGACGGCGTTGAATTGGTGGCACGCAGTTGACAGAGTGTCACGATTCCCTAGCTGCAATGAGGCGAGTTGCAGGCCGTACAGCGCCTTCAGGCTGCAGGGGTCGAAATGCAACACGCGACGAAACTGCCTCTCGGCCCGATGAACCTCGGCGGAATTCAAGGCGTGGATGCCCTGTCGCATCAGGCCACGGCACGCCTCGCGCCGCAGGGGCCCAGCCGAGGCGTCATCGGCAGCGATTGCCAAGTACTCCGACTCGGCCAAATCTCGTTGCTTCATTCGCTCATGTTCTTTGGCAATTTGCAGGCGAGCCAGCAGGGTGCCGTAGCCCGCATGTCGTTCGAGCAGACCGCGTTGTGACAGGTACCAGGTATCTTGTCGTAGGGGTGGCCACAGGTCGGCCGCCTCTTCAAGATATCGAATGGCAACGTCATGCTGACCTCGATGCGTCGCCTCGGCGGCGGAGGCGACCGCTCGGCTGGCCGCGAATGGCCGCACCCACATCAAGCCGACCAGTACGAGACCGCCGATGACCAGCGAGCGCACGGCGATCTGCACCAGGCGCACGTCGAGTTGCCAATGGCGGAACAGACACGTCAGCAACAGCAGTCCGGTACCCGTCACGGCCAGGGCCCAGCCCGCCCCAAAGAACTGGCAGAACGTGTTGTTGTAGCCCAGCCAGTCCACCAGAGTTGGTAGTCGAGTCAAGCGGAGTTCGGACACGGACCATGTCGGCAAATCCGTAATCATGACCTGTCGAGGCGAATCGGCAACGAACATCCGCATCTGCGACGGGAGGTCCTTGTACTCCCGCGAGCGGTAGATGTCCCCGCCCAGCCAGCAAAGATTCTCATGCTGCATTTGCAACCAGGCAGCTCGCGCCGCGGTCGGCGCCTCGCAGGCAAGCACGGCGAAGGGAAACGCCAGCGTCAAGAGCAGGCTCGACGTCACCAGGATCACCGTCGCGGGATTGGATCGGCGAACAAGCAACCAGCTCGTGATCGCCATGCCAGCCAGCGCTAGTGTTCCCCGCTGAAAGGCGAGCGTGATTCCCAAGTCGCGGGCTCGAATGAGAAGCCCGCCGCCGTCCTCCGCGGTGGGAATCTGAAACCAGGGTCGCGCGCCGCACAGAACGAGGCAACCGCCGGCCGAGAGGGCGAGCAAGATCAATAGGAGTTTTCGCATTGATCGGCTTCCCACTGTGCCCGCACGATGTTGTTGGCTTCTTCGGCGGCGATCAGATCACCGTCAAGGAGCGCGAAGTGGCCGTCGACAATGACTCTTTCATCTTCATCCAGGCCCGCGCGTATTTCGGACCAACGTCCCACGGTATCGCCCAGCACGACCTGCTTTTTTACGAAGCCATCTTCGCAAGCAACGTAGACCACACCCTTCCCCGCCGAACGTGAAACGACGGCCTGCGAAGGCACGAACAAAGACTCAAGCGGCTTGCGGACTCGAGCGAATCCCGACAAGCCGATGGCGACCGGCGGCTTGTCGGCCGCTAGTGCAAACCGCACGGGAAACGACGAGGGCCATTCGGGAGCTCCCGTTCCCGAAGGACGGATCGGGCGGTTGACTTCGGGTCCGCTGCCGCTGAAGGTGACGATGGGTTGGACGCCGGTGACGCGGGCCTGGAAGGGCTCGCCGGCGAACGCTTCCAGTTGGACCGTGGCCGCATCCCCCGGCTGGATCCTGCCGATGACCGTCTGGTCGTAATGCGCTTCGAACCAGCGGCCGACCGCCAGCACCAGTGCGGGGCGGCCTGGGTCCTGGTTGTATTCGCCCTCATTGACCAATCGGCGTTCGACAATCCCATCCGCGGGGGCAAAGATATCGTGGTCGGCCAGCTCGCCTCGCCGTTGTTCATAGGCCAGGGCGGCGGCACGCAATTCGGCCTCCGCGATGCGGATGCTTTGCTCGTGCCCAAGTTGCGACTTTTGCAGTGAAACCTCGGCTTTTTCTACCTCGGCGGAGATCTTGATGTTTTCCAATTTGCGGTGCAGCAGTTGCTCTTTGCTGATGAGCTTTTCGCGATAGAGTTCCTCGGCACGCCGATCCAGTTCTTGCTTGATCTGGGCCTGTTCCTTCGTCGAGGTGGCCTCGATCGCATCATGCACGGGTTGTTCCTGCCCCAGCACGTAAACGGTCCCGATCTTGGTGCGGGCCAACTCCGCCTGAGCAATCTCCCAGGCGACTTTGGCAGCATCCAGTCGCAAGCGGGCCTGGGTTTTGTCAAGTTCGATCAGCAGGTCGCCTTGACGAACTTCCTCGCCCACTTCCACGTGCACGCGATGGATGCGCCCAGAGGCACGATCGGTACCAAGACGGGTTGGGAGCGGACGAAACCTTCGCCAGTGAAGTATTGGGTCAAGCTGCCGCGAATAGGGGTAGCCGTCCTGACCGGCAGCGGTGTGCCCTCTTGACGCAACAATGCTGCGTAGCCAAGTCGGGATGTGTACATGCGACTTTGGGGATCGACATAGCCTGGCCAGGCAATATAGCGGAGCACGAAGTAAGAAGCGGCAATGGTCGCGCTAGCGAGACATAGCCACAATACGATGCCAAGAAAGTGCTTGAGCGCCCGCCAGACAATTTCGGCAACACGGACCCATTTCTCATGCGGATGATAGGTGCTGAGATGGGCAGTCATTGATAACGCCACTCCAGGTATGATTTCAGCGGCGGCAGGTTGATGGCAAGCAAGAGCAAAATTTCTCCAGCCAACTGTAGCACGCGCCACGCCACGGCAATCGAGACGGCTTGTTCGACAGGCAGCCAGTTCATCAGCACAACCGATAGAGTCGCCTCACGTACCACAATCCCACCTGGTGCGATGACGACAAAAAATCCGATCAGCCAGGCAATGGCATTGCCTCCCACCACGGCCAGCAGAGGCACCGTCGATTGCGGGCTCCAGGCGTTGACCAGGCAGTAGAGTGCCAGCCCATTCAAGCTGTTGATGAAGATGTAATAACAAGCCACGCCCAGCGCGCGGAAGGGATGCGTTCGAGGTACCCCCAAGGCTCTCCGTAGATCGGCTTCCCGGTCCGACGGTTGGCGGAGCCGCCAGAGGAGGGCCAGGACACCGCAGGCCACTAGCAACGCGGCCAGCCACGGTGCGAAACGGGCTGCCTGGGGGGGCAAATGTTGCAGCCCTTCTCGCATCGGACGTCGGTAGAAAAAGGTTGCGCAGCCGGCGAGTAGGGACCAGCTGGTCAGAGTGTAACCGAGTTCGACCACCAGACTCGCAGCGCCGACTCCCAGTGGCACTTGATGCCGCGTGACGGCCACCGAGCGGGCACCCAGATTCCACACACTTCCAGGAATCCAGCGACACGCCTCGCACTTCAGCCAGAGCGTGATGCCGGTCGCTACATTGATGGGCGCTTGTAGCAACCGTAAAACGAGCGTCCAGCCGAAGGCATTCAGCAGGCAGTAAGTTAAATATAACGCCAGTGACATGACAATCGGGAGCAGGCGAACGGGACCCGGGCTGGTGGCCAGCTCTTGGAAGCAGGCAGCGAACGCGGCCGACATCCCGGTGGTAATCACGGCCACGATCGCGATGGTAAGCAAGCGTTTCAGCCAAGGGCTGCATGCGGTCAGGTCGACGCTACGCATGATAGCTCCGGCGATCGTTTCGCATGTGGCGACGGAATACGATCTGTCGCAACTGCTTGCAGATAGATCTGTTCCAGCCGCTCGGTGATGCGACTCCAGCAGAATCGCTCACGGGCGAATTCCATGCCCGCCGCTGCCATCCGTTGGGCTCGCTGGGGGTCTCGCAGTAGGGCCAGGATCGCTTCGGCCAATCGCGCCGGGTCCTTTTGCGGGACCAGCAGCCCGGTCACCTCATGGACCACCGCATCGGGGATACCTCCCACGGCAGAACAGACCACCGGTTTGCCATGGGCGTAGGCCTCGATGGCGCCCACCCCCAGCCCCTCGGTGTCTCCCCGGTCGTCCACGACGGAGGGATTCACCCACAGATCGCATTGAGCATACTCCTCGTTCAGTCGTTCGTTGCTGACAAAGCCCAGGAATTCCACATGGTCGCGGAGAGCGAGTTCGTCGCACAATCGTTCCAATGCGGCCCGCTGATCCCCGTCACCGGTGATGATGAATTTGGCCGGCAACGCTGCCAGGACTCGGGGAGCGGCCCTCAGCAGGTACTCGACGCCCTTGCGTTGTATCAAGCGGCCCGTAAACAGGATTCGCGGCACTTCGTTGGGGACGTGGAATTCCGCTTGGGGTTCGACGGTCGAGCCAAACGCCAGCACTTCAGCCTCTCTGCCCGACAGTTCCCTGATCTTGGCCGCGGTATCGCTACTATTGGCGATCAAGATATCAGCCCGCATTAGCGCCCGTTTCAAACAGGCGCGGACCCACGGTTTGCGGCGTGCCAATGCGAATTCCGCGCCATGGCAGGTCATCACCAGCGGAGCGCCGCAAATCGCGGTCGCGGCAGCGCCTATCGGCGCATGGGGAAACGGCCAGTGGACATGCACGATGTCAAAGGAATGTAATTGGGCAAGCCGTCGGGCCGCCAGGCAGCCCATGAGAACGTACGGGGCTCCGAGCAGTTGGTACCACGGATTGCGGATGCGATTGGCGCACCCTGCTCATGCGTCAAGCGTTCCCAGCGGCGGGGGCTGTAGCGGAATCGCTTGACGGCCACGCCATCGATCGCATGGTCGGCAAGTCCTTCGTAAGAAGGCGCCAGCACCGTCACTTGGTGTCCGCGGTCGACCAGGTGACGAATCGATTCCCGCAGCCAGGGAACCGCATAGTCGGCCTCATGCCGCGGATAGGTCGAGGCAATCACGGCCACCTTGAGCGATGTCGGAGCGTCAGCGGCCAACGTTGTCGCGGCATCCGGCACAAAAGAGGTCGCATGGATAGGCATGGTGGCTCGGAAAATCGTAGGCACGGTAAGTATCGTCAGTGAGGGAGTCGGGTTGCCGCGGCCGCAATGCCGGTATCGATGGATATGGGTAGCGAGCGCTTGCGCTCTGGTGGGACCCCGCAGGATCATTTCGCAGACAAGACCCGCCAGGCAGACGGCCACACCCATCCCCACAAAGATGGCGGCGGTCAACATCTTGACCATGGCGATTGTGGGCGAACCGGGCTGGAAGCACGCCCAGGTCGCCAGCAGAGTCGCGATCAGAAAATAGACGCTCGCCACCGTATTGAAGAAATGAGACGGTCGGTAGCGATACCGCAGCAAGAAGCCGATCGAGAGCATGTCGCTGAATCCGCGCAAGAAACGCTCAACACCATACTTGCTCCGCCCGTTCTGCCGCGGATGATGTTTGATCTCAATCTCCGCCGACCGAAAGCCCAGCATGTTGGCCAGGCAGGGGACCATCCGGTGCAGTTCGCCGTGCAGCGTGAGGCGACGAGCCAGCTCTCCGCGGTAACACTTGAAACCGCAATTATGGTCATGCAGCCGGACTTGACCGAAGAAACTCAAGAGGCGGTTGAAGACGCGACTGGGCAACACCTTGTGCCAGGGATCGTGTCGGACTCGCTTCCAACCGCTGACCAGATCGAATCCTTGTTGCAGCTTTGCCAGAAAACGCGGTATTTCACGCGGGTCGTCCTGCAGGTCTCCGTCCAGCGTAAAGACGATTTCGCCCCGTGACACACGAAAGCCCGCAGCCAGCGCCGTGGCCTTGCCCGCGTTGTATCGCAGCTTCAGGCCTCGGACACGTGACGGGTGCTCCGCCACCAGTTGCTCAATGATCGACCACGAGCGATCGCGACTGCCATCGTCCACAAAGATGATTTCGTAGCTGTCATCGTGAGGCGTGTTTTCGCAGAGCTGATGAAACAGAGTCTCAATCGACTCGTCTTCGTCATGCACGGGCACTACGTACGAATACCGAGGCTGCACGGCGTTCTCAACGGGCTCTCGCAATTCGCCCCTGACCAGAGCCAGCAAGTCATCGAGCGAGTCCAACCGGTTGTCAAGCGCAGTCTGATGTTGGAAGGCTGTGGGAGTCGGTAGCGACATGGCAGACTCAGGAGGCGGGAAGTCTTGGGGCGAGCTTGGGGTGGCCGAGCCGTCGAAGTGCGGCCAAAGAAACATAGCTCAGCGACATCTCTCACAGACGCCCCGCGGCACGCGGCACGATCAGACCGTTGTTTTGTAATCGTTATGGCCGACCCGACCCGCAAATTCGAAGCCGTTTTGGGGGCGATGGTGATGAGATAGCAGGGACCCGCTTGGGGTCGTCGTCCCGATGATCGATCGAGGCCCGACAATCGGCCCGATGCGAAACGACGAATCCGTGCCACGCTGTGCGAAGTGGGTGCCGCCCCGTGGGCACGGCCAAATGGCTTAGCGGCCGAGGCTCTTGACCTTGGCCATCTGGTAGTCGGCCTCCCGCTCATTGCGGCAGATAAAGGAGAAGAATTTGGCCGTCTTTTCCTGGGCCTCCATGGCCTCCCGCCAGCGGCGAGCCCCATCGGGAGACGTGGTCTTCATCACCTGAATTTGAAAGGCCCGACCCCGTTTGACGACTGACTTGACCACGTAATGCGTCTGATTCGCAATGGGATCCACATATCGCTCCAACATTTTCTTGCTCGTCAGGTACTCACCGACATGCTGCTCAAGTTCTGCGTAATTGTCACCAAAATGTTTGTCGAATAATTCGGTGGGTTCCTTCTCGAAAGGCTTGCTGTGAGAGACATCCGCCAGGTATGCCGCGAACGCGTCGGGCTCCTTATTGGCCAGATAATGCACCAGTCCCCACGCGACCGCATACCCGTCCGCGTCCAGGTCCTGGGTGTTCACGGTGGCGGCCAGTAGCTTCCCGTCGGCCTTCATTTTCAATAGGGACCGCATCCGCAGGTCATTGATATCGCCGGCTTGATTCCATTTCAACGTTCGTTCGGGCATTTCGCTCCCGTTCTGGCGGACCAGACGCGAATTGACCCGCAGCGGACAAAAATACTCGGGCAACCCTTCACTAATCCACATCGGCCAATTCGAGAGTCGCAGTTGGACCCCCGTGTTTGCGAGCAATTGGTGAATTCCTTCGTGCGCAATCGTGTAGGCAGCCTCTTTCAATGCGTATTCGGGTGCCGCGTCGGACAATTCGAGGTCTTCATAAAGAATGACGTGGTTGCTGAGCTGGCTGTAGTAAGCGACAACTTCCCGAGGCATATGCTGATAATCGTCAAAGGCCTGCCGGCTGGGCATAATCACGACGACCAGCGGCAGCGAGGGCGGTTGCAAGGGCAAGCCCCAGGCAATCAATTGCCGCACCACGCCCGGATACATGGACGTGAGGATGGATGCGCGTTTGCAAATAAAATGCGTCGCTACACGCATAGACAAACACGTAAGGCTTGGCGAGTTCGACCTTGAAGTCGCCGAACCCGGCGGCTTTCAGTGCCTGCCGCATCGCGTTCTTGCTGGGGCGTCCCAGCGGCTGATCCGTGTCTCGCACGCGACTGGCGGCCAACATCTCCATCTCGCCCGTGGGCAGTACGACGAGCTTCTGGGGGCCAAAATCGGCATAGAGAAGGGCTGTCGATTCGCCGGCGGCCGTGCGGACCTCCAGCACTTGTCCGTCGCCCAACGTAGGCGTCACACTGGCGGGCACGGAAAGTCCCGTTTGCCGCTGGTTCGCCGGGGCGGCCCGCGGCGGAGGCGATTCCTCCGTGCCCGCGGGCTCTTGGCCAAGCAGGCACCGTAGGCCGAGAAGTGTGAGAAATAGACCCGCCCAGGTCCCCCGCCAATAACGGCCGGGACGAAACGCAGTGCAAAACTGTGAAGGCATGGCAGACAAATGGCAAGAGTTGTTTTAATGGAAAAATAGAGGCCCCGCGATGGCTTGCGTGCCGACGTCACCAAACGATATCCGCATTCGGGGCCGTCCCACGAAGCTGACAGCCAGACGCAGGCGATGAATTCCCTTTGCCAGATTGAGCGGGATTTCGACTCGCTCCCGTTGCTTGCGCGGAGACAGGCGGAGGGCGACGATGCCGTCCACCGACAGTTCAAAGCCTCCCAGCATGTCGATCTGGAATTGGTACAGTCCTGTATGCGGAACATCGAACGAGGCCTGCAGTGTAATCGATTCATTGCGCTGGACGCCGGCGTTTTCCAGCCAATTGGCCGGACCCGTCGAGCCGATCGAGTGACGGCTGCCGTCGGCCAGCGTCAAATACACGCCGGGTCGGGCATCCCGTCCGACGGCCGCCGGTCGAGCCGGAAGCGGCTGACCCGGTTGCACGTCCAGACGCACCGGGGGGGCGAACACGTTCTCCAACTTGTCGTCACTGATTCCCGCGACGAGCAGTGATACCGGGCCAAGCCCCAGCGTAACCGCCGGCACTCGCACCGTTCCCTGGTCACCCGGACATGCTCCGACAAACTGATGTTGGTGGAACACCACGATCCGTTGCTTTTGAGGAGACGCCACCTCGAGATCAAGCGGCAGGTCCCAGGGAATGCGGTTCTCAGCGGGCGGCTTGACCTCGATCGTGGATGCTCGGTTGGCGACCTCGATCGGAATCGTCAAACGACCCTGGGTCTGGATCAGGTCGTCGGTGATGCCGACCACGCGAATTTCGTGGTATCCGTCCGGCATGGTTTTCGAGTCAAAGCGATAGGTATCTCCGGGAGGACCCGTGTGTCGCTTAATCCCATCGATGTAGATCTCAAAGCGGGCCACTCCCGCGTTGGGACTCGCCTGTGCCGTGGGCGTCAGGGTGACTTCCCCGGAAACCGACTGCCCGGGCCGCACATCGTCCGTGGCCACGACGGGGATGCGGGCGAATGGCTGGCACAACGGATCTCCCACAAGCAGCAACTGGTAGGGGGCTCGAACGGCCAGATAGAACGATTCGGCCAGCGAGCAGCCTCGGAAATAGTGGAGGTACATCGTCGGATGCGGGAACTTGTCAATCATCGCATAGGGTTCGATGACCGTACCGCTACTGCCGGCGGCGCCGTACTTGAGCGGTTCGGACAAGGGCGTCTGCGTGGCATTCTCCGAAAGGATACCCCCGAAACTCGTCAGATTATCCACAATGGCTCCCGGCAGCAGCCGACTCTTGGTGGACGCCCAATTGTAAGCGGCCTTTCCCAGGCACGCGCCCAGCACATCGTCTTTCTGGCGTGGCACCTTGTCATCCAGAATCTCCGCGCGGGCTCCTGCCCGCCGTAGGGCAGCGACCGCGTCGTCAAAATAGGGTGACCGTGTCTTGGATCGTATGTCGCCGTTGGCCAGGAAATAAAACGTGCCCTCGGGACGTGTCCCGTCCGCCTGGGCGCTCCGTTTGAGGTAAGCGATCACTTGTTCCAAACTGTTGCCGCGTCCACTGGTGTAGCCCAACATGGTGGAAAGCAGATAACGACGTCCCCCGGCCGCCGGCCGGCTCGCCGCCCAGCGGACCGTGTTGGAAAATCCCCGGCTGGCATCCGCGGCGACGCTCGTGGAGGCATATTCGTTATTCGGCCGCCATAGATCCTGTGACTGGCGGCTGAGGACCGACTCGTACAAGAACGTCAATCCGGTGATCGACCCGGACCTGAACTTTCCCGTCTGTTCGGCCGAAAAGTCAATCTCGTAGGGAAAGTCCGCCGAGTACACGACGTAATCGATCTGATCACCCAGCTTGCGCTTATTGATGGTATCGATAATCGGCTGCAGGATTTGCGAACGAAACGTCGCGATGTCCGTTTTCTCCACCGAACCGGACCAGTCGAGAAACAGCACGTTTGCCGCGGGGATGGATCGCAACTCGCAGTAATGATTCGCGATGGCGCGCGATGTCCAACTACGGCTGTTGACGACGAGAAAGACGTTTTCCGGTCCGCCGCCCGCCTGACATGGCTGGACTCGGCCGCAACAGAGTGCACCGATGGCGAGCAAGCGGCAAACCAGATGGAATCGAGAATTGGCAGAAATTGTCAAGGATGTGCTTTGAAAAAAATGCATGCCAGCTGCCCACGACGTTCAGGCATTGTACGATAAACGTGCGTACCCGACGATACGCGGCCGCCAACGCATTCGTTCGCGTTGAAATCGAGGGAACTGACCGGGGAGAACGAGGACATGCGAGAGGATGACCCAGCGGTTCCGACAAGCCAGCGGCGATCACGCAGCGCGGGCCTCCTCATGCTGGGAGTCTGGTCCCTTCTCTCGGTGCACCAGGTCGCGGCCGGACCCGACGCTGTCACGCGCCGGCCGAATGTCATCTTGATCGTCGCGGACGACCTGGGCTACGGGGAACTTGGTTGCTACGGTCAGGCCATCATCAAGACACCGCATCTTGACGGGCTCGCCGAGAAGGGGATGCGCTTCACCCAGTTCTACGCCGGCAGCCCGGTGTGCGCCCCTCTCGCTGCGTCTTGTTGACCGGCAAGCACACGGGGCACGCGTTTGTGCGCGACAATCGTGAGATGCAGCCCGAGGGGCAGCTGCCGTTGCCGGCGGAAGAAATCACGCTCGGGGAACGGTTTCATTCGGCCGGCTATGCCACGGCCGCGATTGGCAAATGGGGCTTGGGCATGGTCGACACCACGGGCGATCCCAAGCGGCAGGGGTTCGACCTGTTTTTCGGCTACCACTGTCAGCGCCACGCGCACAATCACTATCCACGCTTTCTCAGGCGGAATTCGACTCGTGTCGCGCTGGACGGAAACACCGGCGACGCCACGGGTGCCAGCTATGCGCAGGATCGTTTTCGTGAGGAGGCGCTCTCCTTTATCCGGTCGCATCAGGATACGCCTTTTTTCCTCTACCTCCCCTTCGCCGTGCCTCACTTGGGAATTCAGGTACCCGAGGCGTCGCTGGCCGAGTATGTCGGTCAGATTCCGGAAGCCGATTACGAACATCGTGGCTACCGGCGTCATCCGTACCCACGAGCCGGCTACGCGGCCATGGTCTCCCATCTGGATCGCGACGTCGGCCAACTGCTGGCGCTGCTGGAAGAATTGTCTCTGAACGAAACGACGCTGGTCATATTCACGTCTGACAATGGCCCCACGTACGACCGCCTGGGTGGTTCGGATTCTGATTTCTTTCAAAGTGCGGGGCGCTTGCGCGGTCGTAAGGGGAGTGTCTACGAGGGGGGATTACGGGTGCCGCTGCTGGTGCAGTGGACCGGACAGGTAGCCGCGGGAACGACGACGGATCAGGTGGCCGGTTTCTGCGACATGACGGCAACTCTGGCGGATCTGGTCGGCCTTCCGACGAATACCGTGCCCTCGGATGGGATCAGCTTCGCGGCGACGCTCCGCGGCGAAGCGCCCCAGCCGCGGCATGAGCTGATGTACTGGGAATTTCCCGCGTATGGGGGCCAGCAGGCCGCGCGAAGTGGCGACTGGAAGCTGGTGCGAACTGGTTTGCAACGCGGCGCTGCCGCCCTCGAGCCAGCCGTGGAGCTCTATGACCTGGCGTCGGATGCAGCCGAAACGGTCAACGTGGCCCCGCAAAATCCAGCCGTTGTTGAAAAAATGTTGGCAGAAATGCAGCGCCAACATATACCTTCCAAGGAGTTTCCGTTTGCCCGGTTGGATGACGAGGCGGCAGGCGGTACGGTGGCGCGGGATAACTAGCGAGGGGCCCCCGACGCGGGACAGAGCAGGAATTGGGCGAGGTACACGAAAGATGTCAAAGGCCAGAAACGTATTGGGAACCGAATTGAGGCCTTGTAGTGTGGAGCCAATGACCGGCTTTTACCGCAATGGCTGCTGCGATACCGGCGGGGAGGATGTCGGGCTGCATCTGGTGTGTGCGGAGATGACCGACGAGTTTTTGGCCTTTTCCAAATCACGCGGCAATGACCTGAGCACGCCCAATCCGCTTTACGATTTTGCGGGCCTGCAAGCGGGCGATTACTGGTGCCTGTGCGCCTTGCGCTGGAAAGAGGCGTATGAGGCGGGGCAGGCACCACGAGTCATTCTGGAAGCCACACATATCTCGATGCTGGAATTCGTTGATCTTGAGGTACTCCGCGAATACGCGGTGGACGACGAAGCTGATCGGCAGGACGACAATGCCACGTTGCCGACTCAGGCGGCCACAGCCAGCACTTCCGCCAGAGCCGGCTTGGGCGGCTAAAACAACTTCTGGCTGTCGAGCAACAGCGTCACCGGTCCGTCGTTGACCAGTTCGATCTGCATGTTCGCCTGGAAGATCCCCGTGGCCACGGGAACGCCGAAGCCGGCGATGGCCGCGACGCATTGTTCGTACAACTCCTCGGCGCGCGGTGGATCCGCGGCCGCCACGAACGACGGGCGTCGTCCCTTGCGACAATCACCCATGAGCGTGAATTGACTGACCACCAGCACACTCCCCCCGATATCCAGCAAGCCGAGATTCATTTTTCCGTCCGCGTCATTAAACACGCGCAGATGGGCGATTTTCTTGGCAAGTTGTGCCACGTCCGCCGCGGTATCCTCGTGACCGACGCCCAGCAGCACGAACAGACCTTTTTCGATCTCTCCCACCACCTCGTCCCCCACGCGCACGACGGCGCGCCGCACCCGCTGCACGCACGCTCTCATGACGGTTCCGCCGGCACGGTGTCCGGTTCGATGGCCAGCCCTCGCGCCGAGCGGACGTTGCGAACTTCCTGCATGATATCTGAAATCAGCCGGTAGTTCTGTTCGATGCCCAGGAATTGAAACCAGCAAGCCACCGCAATGACAATGGTGCCGCCACAGGCGACGACGAGATGAGGCCGCACCCAGTCCGACGTTGAATCACGCAGCGTGCCGGGGTCCGCCGCGGCTCCGAGAGCCGAGATAGTGAGGACCGTGACAATGCCCAGAATGGACCAGGGAAAGGTCCTCCGCTTCAGCGCCGCAGCTCGGTTGTCGAAGGTCGAGGCCAGCTCGTAAGTTTCAGCGACTTCGCGGCACCATCTGCCGGTGCCAATGAAATAGGTCACGCACAGGCTATTCACCAGGACCGTTACGAGCGCTGCCAACACGCCGCACAGTCCATGCAGCCGCGCCCGCTCCTGTACGAGCCGCAACTGGTCGGTCACCTTCCGCAGCTTTGCCTGCGAATCATCCACGCTGGCCGGGGTGGCGTCGATCGAATTGCGGGCCGCCGCCCATGCCGCTTGGGCCACACGGTACTCCGCCGATACGCCGTTGTAGTCACCTCCCGTCAGACCCAGGTAGAGGTTGAAGCACAGCAGCACCAGCGAGGAGATGGCAAGCCCTAAAAAGACGCGCGTCATGGGTGCATCTCAGACGATCATCAGCAACGGAAACGAAACACCGCGGGCGCTTGCGCTCGCGAAGGGAAACTGATGCGAATCGTGGATTCGCGAAAACACTACATCGAGAGCGACCGCGGAGGATGGTATTCGTCTTCCTCGTTTTCCACGGGAGGCAGCGTAAACACGCGGTACAGACAAAAACCGAGCAAGGTAAGAACCGTACCCACGGACAGACACATCACCGTCAAGCCGGCCGCATTCAGCGTGGTCGGA
Organism: uncultured Planctomycetaceae bacterium; assembly: GCA_963700865.1. GTDB lineage: Bacteria > Planctomycetota > Planctomycetia > Pirellulales > Pirellulaceae > CAVOGJ01. Next base: position 186,615 of record CAVOZC010000016.1, read on the forward strand.
GGCGGCTGCTCAACCTGAGCTAACAACCAAAAGGTGTCGAGCATGGCAAAATCCTCAGTTGGGCTCCTTGGCGAATGCGGCAGCGAATCTGCCCTGCTTTTCCCAACGCACGCCGGCAAAATGGATCATCACCAACAGTAGTGCCAGGAACAGGCCGATAAAGGCCACCGAGCGGAACGCCACCGGATCATTGGTGATTTGGTGAATATAGCCGTAGGTGGTTTCCTGCGTCTCAGGATTGACCTTGTTGGGAAGGTTCTGCACGCAAAACATGATGAAAATGATCCCCAGGTAGAGCGGCACGACGTATTTGAGCATGTATTGGACCAGGCGGGGAATCCGCATCTGCGCCCCGTGATGGGCCTCGATTTCACCCCGCTCGATGCCGAAGACCCAGCCATAAATGGCGGCTTGAATCATCGCCAGCACATAGATCAAGAACGTACCGATCCAGAAATCAAATGTGTCGAGTGCCTTCAGGCCCTTGGAGTAATACACCACAAAGGCCGCACCGGCCAGCGACATGATGCCCAGCAACAGGGCCGAGGCGGGCCTCCGCAAACCAAAGCCTTCCTCAAAAAAGGCGATGACCGGCTGCAGCATCGAAAGGCTGCTCGTAATCGCCGCCAGAAATAACATGGCAAACCACAAAAAGCCAAATAGTTGCCCGGCCGGCATTTGAGCGAAGACGTTCGGCAAGGCATTGAAGCCGAGTGAAAAGGTTCCAAATGTGGCGACCGAGGCACCGAGAAATATAAACGCCGCCGGCAGCGTGATCAGGCCCCCCAGGCAAACTTCGAAAAATTCATTCATGCTGCAGGCCGTCAGGCCACTCAGCACCACGTCGTCCTTCTTGGAAAGATAGCTGGCGTAATTGATGATCACACCAAACCCCACCGACAGGCTAAAGAAGATCTGCCCCGACGCGGCGAGCCACGTCTTCGGATCACTCAGGGCCGAAAGATCGGGATTCCACATGAATCCCAGTCCAGCGCGAACATCCTCGCTATCAAGCGTCAACACGCGAACCAGCACGCACAAGGCGCAGACGATCATCAGGGGAATCGCGAATTTGCAAAACGTCTCGATGCCGTTCGCCACGCCCCGATAGATCAAGAAGAAATTCAAGACAAACGTGATGACGATGAAGGTCAGGAGCTGCCGGCCTCCGCCGTAGATCCAGCCGTTCTCCTGATTGCCCACGAAGGCATCAAAGAATTGATTGTAACGCGCCGGATCGCTGCCCAGCATGAGCGTCCCCCGCGCGTAGTGGAACGCATATCCCAGACACCATGCTTCAATCACGATGTAATACATGTAAATGACGAGCGGGATCAGCAACGCGAAGACGCTCAAGTAGCGAGCCCGCGGTGAGCGGCAAGCCACCGCAAAGACGCCGGGCGCCGAGTTGAAACCGCGCGTGCCGGCATAGCGTCCCATCGTCCACTCGGCCCAGCAGAGGGGAATCCCCAGCACCAGCAGCGAGATGAAATACGGCAACATGAACGCACCGCCGCCGTTTTGTGCCGCCTGGCCCGGAAAACGTAAAAAATTGCCCAACCCGACGGCCGAACCAGCCACTGCGAGGATGACGCCAATCCTGGAGCCCCATTGTTCACGCTGCGTCACTCGATCTCTCCCCCTGATGAGCTCTCGGAAAGGGCCCACTATAACACCGGTCCTCCGAGGGGCCTATCCGCAGCGCCGCACGTCCCAACCGCTCGAAACGCCCCCCTGATCGACAACCGCTCTCGGTTCCGGATAGGACGGTGGCTCTGGCCAGCGGGTATTTTTAACATCTCGGGTTGTCAAAAATACTGGCGGCGATAGAATAAGTCGGACGAATTACGTGCTGGGATCGCCCGGCAGCCAAGCGGAAGGATCAGCCACATGTCTCGGACCGAAGCCCCGGAAACCAGCTCTGACGAGGGTCTGATGGACCTGTTGCGGCGCGAACCGGCGCTGCGGATCGCTGATCTGTCGCGCAGGATGGGCGTCACGGCAACCGCCGTCCGGCAGCGGTTGACGCGGCTGATGGGGGCGGGTCTGGTCGAGCGGGAGGCCAAAACAGCAGGCCGCGGTCGCCCCAGTCATCGCTACCGGCTTACCGAGAAGGGGCGTGCTCAATCGGGAAGTAACGTAGGCGATCTCGCGGTGGCTCTCTGGCAGGAGGTGCGGCTCCATCAAGGACGTCGAGGTGCGACGCGGACTCCTGCAGCGAATTTCCCGGCGGCTTGCCGAGGCATATGGAGGGCGGATCGAGGGGGTGACGCCGCGGCAGCGAATGCAATCGATCGCCACACTGCTTTCCGAAAAAGAGATCCCCTTCGAGGTCCGGAATCTGCAGAAGGATCACGAGCAACTACCGGTCCTCACGGCACTGGCTTGCCCGTATACTGAGATCGCAAATATGGACCGTACCATTTGCTCCATGGAGAAAATGCTGTTCGCGGAACTTGTCGGACATGGGCTGGTACTCAGCCAATGCCGATTGGATGGCGAAACATGCTGTACGTTTGAGTTGAATTGAGTCTGGGGGGCCGGCGGCCTTCGGGCCAGTCGGATGCCCGCGACCGGGTGGCTGGGCGTTCAACGGTCGATGTTGAGCGGTGGATGAATAACCGGAATTGCCCGGTGGAATGACTTCAGAACATGGGAACGAAGGATGACACAACCTTGGATTGAGGGTCGGTTTGAAGAGAACGTGATTACGACCACGGTCGAGCAAGCGATCAACTGGGCTCGACAGTCAAGCATTTGGCCAATGACGTTCGGGCTGGCTTGCTGTGCGATTGAGATGATGGCGGCGGGAGCAAGCCGCTACGACTTGGATCGCTTTGGCGCTGGCGCTTTTCGAGCGACTCCGCGTCAAGCCGACCTGATGATCGTGGCTGGCACGGTGACGTACAAGATGGCCAGTCGCGTGCGGCGACTTTATAACCTCATGCCGGATCCCAAGTACGTGATTGCCATGGGAGCTTGTACCGTCGGGGGCGGGCCCTATTTCAAGTGGGGTTACCACGTGGTCAAGGGGGTCGATCTGGTGGTGCCTGTGGATGTGTACGTGCCCGGTTGCCCGCCGCGGCCCGAATCGCTGCTGGAAGGACTGATGCGCATCCAGGATAAGATTAAGGGTCACAAGATCGGGCATCGGCCCGGTTCGGCGCCTGGTGTCAAGCTCGACGACGAGTTGCCAATTCCCCATCATTCCGGTTTCGTTAGTGCCCCCGCGGATCAGGAGCCACTCTTGGATCATCAAAAGATCACCGGCTGATTGCCGCCGGCACCCATAGCGGCCGTTGTGTCGCGTCGGTTATTCCATCGCGGAGTCGCAAGGCGGCCCGCAATTTACAGGAGCGAAGCGGAAGCGATATGTCAGACACACTCAAGATTATCGACCTGCACGTCGCGGTAGACGGCATGCCCATTCTGCGTGGCGTGAATCTCAGCATGAAGCGGGGAGAGACGCACGCCTTGATGGGTCCCAACGGCTCGGGAAAGAGTACGCTCGGTCTGGCGATCATGGGCCATCCCGGTTACGAGGTCACGGAGGGACGCATCGAATTGAACGGCGAAAACATCGTCGAAATGGGGCCGGACGAGCGGGCTCGCAAGGGCATCTTCATGGCCTTCCAGCGGCCGGTCGCCATCCCAGGCGTTAAAATGGCCGATTTTCTGCGGCACGCCACCACCAATGTGCGAAACCCCGACCGTAAGGAAGGCGAGGACTTGATCCCCATGCGTGAATTCCGCAAGGAACTGCGCGAGCGGATGCAGCAGCTAAGGATGGATGAGCAATTTGCTCGCCGTTATGTCAACGAAGGTTTTTCCGGCGGCGAAATGAAGCGTGCGGAGATTCTCCAGTTGGCCATGCTACAACCCAAGTTTGCGATTCTGGACGAGACCGACAGCGGGTTGGATGCCGATGCCGTGCGTCTGGCGAGTCAGAGTATTGCCGAGATTGGCGGCGAGAAGATGGGATTATTAATCATCACGCATCACGACAAATTGCTTGAGCACAATCCACCCCAGTACACGCATGTCATGCTGGGAGGCCGCATTGTCGAGACAGGAGGCGTCGAGCTGGCGAATGAGTTGCACACGCAGGGCTACGATCGTGTTCGCGCGGACTATCCGGATGCCGAAGCGGACAATCGGGCCATGCTGGATCAAGAAGAATCACCAGTGGCGACGGCTGAGACGTAGTCGATGAGGACGGGACGTTATCGGTACGCGAAGCAACGCACGACTTTAAGAAAAGAGATACCATGGCAACGGACGTGACAACTACCACGCCATCGGAAGAGATTGGCGAGATCAATAAGTACAATTTTCGCACCGAAACCACGGGTGTCTTCAAGGCCCGCAAGGGTTTGGATGCGGAAATTGTTAACCAGATCGTGGATTTGAAAGGCGAGCCGGACTGGATGCGCGAGTTTCGCTTGCGCAGTCTCGAGATTTTTGAATCCAAGCCGATGCCCAAATGGGGCGGCGACATCAGCTTGGATTTTCAGGACGTATATTACTATCTCAAGCCGACGGATCATCAAGGCAAAACCTGGGACGACGTGCCCAAGGAGATCAAAGATACCTTCGAACGACTCGGCATTCCCGAGGCCGAGCGAAAGTTTCTGGCGGGCGTAAAGGCTCAATTCGAGAGCGAGGTCGTCTACGGTTCGCTCCAGGAAGACTTGGCGAAGAAGGGAGTTATCTTTACGGATACCGACACGGCCGTACGCGAGCATCCCGAGTTGCTGCGCGAATATTTTGCCACCGTGATTCCCCCTGAGGACAATAAATTCGCCGCCCTCAACTCGGCCGTCTGGTCGGGTGGCTCGTTTATTTACGTTCCCCCCGGGGTGAAAATCGAGTTTCCCCTGCAGGCCTACTTCCGCATCAATGCTGAAAGCATGGGCCAATTCGAACGGACGCTCATCATCGTCGACGAGGGAGCTCAGGTGCATTACGTCGAAGGCTGTACAGCCCCGATGTACAGCACGGAGAGTCTCCATTCGGCCGTTGTCGAGGTCATTGTGAAGCGCGGCGCCCGCTGCCGCTACACGACCATTCAAAACTGGGCGAACAATATCTACAACTTGGTGACGAAGCGGGCAATGGCGTACCGAGACGCCACGATGGAGTGGGTCGACGGCAATTTGGGCAGCCGCCTGACGATGAAGTATCCGGCCGTCTACATGATGGAACCGGGGGCTCGGGGAGAGATCCTTTCGATCGCCTTTTCATCCGCCGGCCAGCATCAGGACGCGGGTGCCAAGTTGGTTCACTGTGCGCCCAACACCACCGGGCAGATTATCTCTAAATCGATTTCGAAGAACGGCGGCCGCAGCAGCTATCGGGGGCTCGTTAAAGTCGAAAAAGGAGCCGTCAATTCGAAATGTAATGTGGTTTGCGACGCGCTAATTCTCGATCCCGAGAGCCGCAGCGATACCTATCCGTACATCGAAATTTCCGAGCAGGATGTGTCGGTGGGTCACGAAGCGAGCGTCTCACGGATCGGCGAAGAACAGATGTTCTATCTGCTCAGCCGCGGTCTCAGTGAAGCCGAAGCAAGCACCATGATTGTCAACGGCTTTATCGAACCACTGGTGAAGGAGTTGCCGATGGAGTACGCCGTCGAAATGAATCGCTTAATCCAACTGCAGATGGAAGGCTCCGTGGGATAAACCTTTCCCGAACCGTGCTCCCTACCGACTGCTGACTGACTTTTTCGCCTCCCCAGAGCGGCGACGGACGAGTAAACACTTATGACCGAATCAACGATGGCGCCCTCGTTTACGGAAGAGGCATTCCGCAATTTCTTGCAGGCTCGGAACGAGCCCGCGTGGCTGACCGAACGGCGGCAGGAGGCGTGGGCGAATTTCCAGACGATGAACTGGCCGGGACGGCGCGAGGAAGAGTGGATCCGCACCGACATTCGGCTCTTCAAACTCGATAAATTCGGGCTGCCGATCGGTCCGACCCCGGCGGGACCATACGAACCTTTGCTGGCTTCAGGCGTGGCGCTCGGAGGCTGGTCCACGTCGGCCGGCGGTTCCCGCTTTGAGTTGGCCGACAAGTGGAAGGCGAAAGGCGTCTATTACGGTAGCCTGGAACAAGCGGCGAGCGAGCGGGAAGAAGTGGTGCGCGAGTATCTCCTCACCAAAGCCGTCAACCCCGCCTGCGACCGGTTCGCCGCCCTGCACGCGGCCTGTTGGTCCGGGGGACATTTTTTACACGTTCCCAAGGGTGTGGTGGTCGATGAGCCATTGCACGCGTTGTCCGCGATGCAGGATGGAGACACCGATCTGGGTCACATCCTGGTTGTGATCGATGACGACGCCGAGGCCACGCTGATGACCGAGACCGCAAGTGACCGACCCACTTCGGGTGGATTTCACTGCGGAGCGATCGAGCTGTTTGTGAAAGATCGTGCGCGGCTTCGATTCGTGAACCTGCAAAATTGGGGCGATCAGGTTTGGCACTTCGCACACCAGAAGGCTATCGTGGGCAAAGATGCGTCGCTGCAATGGACGGTCGCCGCGATTGGAGCGCGTCTGGCCAAGGTCAACCAGCACGTGGACCTGGCCGGTGCGGGTGCGGAATCGCAGGTCAACGGAGTCATGTTCACGGAAGGACGGCAACATCTGTCCTACAACACCTTGCAGCACCACCAGGCGCCGCACTGCCGGAGTGATTTCCTGTACAAGGCCGCTCTGCAGGATCAATCGCGCACCGTATGGCGGGGCATGATCAAGGTCGATCCCAAGGCGCAGAAAACCAATGGCTATCAGCGGAACGATAATCTACTCCTCTCCCACACCGCGCGAGCGGATTCGATCCCGGGCTTGGAAATCGAAGCGGACGATGTTCGCTGTACGCACGGATCGACCTCCGGGCGGGTGGATGAAGAACTGATCTTCTATGCCCAATATCGTGGATTCACCCGCCAGGAGGCGATTCGCTTGATCGTCACCGGTTTCTTCCAGCAGATCTTCGATCGGATCACGATCGACAGCGTGCGCGACGCCCTGGGGCTGGCCATCGCGCGGCGTGTTCGCGATTATGAATAATCGCCGCGACGGGCCGGCTGATTTATTCTCGGCCGCACCCCCTGCCCTCGGCGGCGACGCCAGCAGGTGGCTGGTTCCGCGGTATCGCTTGAGGAGAAACGACGATGGCTGAATTCAAAAAAGTCGCGACACTGGACCAACTGCCCGATCCGGGCAAGCTGCTGGTCGACGTGGACGATCAACTGGTAGTCGTGTTCCACGTGGACGGTCGAGTTTATTGCCTGGAAGATGTCTGCACGCATGACGGGGGAACTTTGGGGGAAGGCCAGCTGACGGGTTACGAAATTGCCTGTCCACGTCACGGCGCCAAGTTTGATATCCGGTCGGGCAAGGCGCTGACGATGCCGGCGACCGAGGATACGCGCGCCTACGAGGCAAAGATCGACGGTCAGGATGTGCTCGTGCGTTTGCTCAGCCCCGATGACTCGACGCGACCGGCGACGAGCGTTGCGAATGAATTGCCCGGCACGCTCTCCGAGGATCGCGTCCGAGAGGAACTGAAGAAGGTGATCGACCCCGAATTGTTCGTGAACATCGTAGATTTGGGACTCATCTATGTGGTCGATCCGACGCTCCGCGAAGACGGCAAGTACGACGTGCTCATTGAGATGACCATGACCAGTCCGGCTTGTCCCGCAGGTCCGCAACTGATCGCCAATAGCAAGAATGTGGTGAGTCAGTTGGACGAAGTGGAGGGTGTTGAGGTCCGCATTGTGATGGACCCTCCTTGGACACCGGACAAGATGACCGAAGATGCCCGGGATCAACTGGGTATTTTTTGACCATCGTCGCTGATCCGCGATCAGTTGTTGGATTCTTGTCCCCTCGTCACGTTGTTTGTCAAGTCTGTTGGGGATCGTGGAGGGTTCCACGACACGGGGGCTTGGCGATCCCGGGTGTCGCGGCTGGCTGCTAGCGGTGGGCCGAGGCCTGGCGGACCATATTTTCGTGCGGCAAACAGGAATGAGGGCGGAACGACCGGTGGCTGCGGCCGATTCTCGGGCAAAAAAACCAGAAAAACTTGACGTTTTTTCGCCGTGAAAAGTAGACTGGGGTGGAGGACATGTGGTCCTCGGTCGCCCGCGGGCGGCGCAAGGCTTCTTCGCACAAGCACGGGCGCAAGGAGTTTACGGCATGCATCCAAATGGTCCCCAACCGATTCACCGGTTTTTTTCCGGACTCACCGAGTACACCTTTCACACCCGTCTGGGGGTCGTCGACCCTCCGTTGGTGGACTACGTGAGCGATTTGCTGACGCGTTTTGTGCGTAGCGATGCTTTGACGCGCGTACGGGACAGCCGCGGCCGCCACATCGAACATGTGGCCGAGATGTTGCTTGAGGCGGAGCAGCGGGTGGGAGAAGCCAAGCGCGAGTTGCATCGGCATATTGGCGACTTTACCCTCTTCTGGACGGGACTCTACCCCGAATCCGTGGCTCGCAAGCGGGAGGCTTCGATTGACTGCCTTGTGGACTATCAGGAGCAAGGCAAGCATGCGTATTGGGTGGCGAGCCGCATTGAGACGGGCGATGACGTGTGTCCGCCCGCGAGTGTATTGGAGCGGTTGAGCTGTCGCTTTGAATTGTGTGCCTATGGCTTGCAGGAGATCCGCCGCGAATGGGAGCGGCGGGATGATAACGACACGCCATCGCCGATTATTTTCAACGACAATTAGGCCCGGCGCCGCCGCGTACGTCTCATCTGGGCGGTTATTGTTCCGCCCGCGACGTCGGCAGGACCATGAATCGACGGGGATCCGGCAGGGGGGGCGTCTGCTGCAGGATGGCATCGATGACGGCCAGATATCTGAGTGCCGTCGGATCCTTGGGTAAACGACGGGCCAGTTCCTGATACGGTGTGCGCAGCTGAACGAGCGTCGTCGTTGACATCTGCTGGAACTTGGTGACATGGCGGTCGCGTATTTCGCGGGCGGCCAGACGCATGATTTTGGCGTTGAAGGGATCGAACGCGATGCGAAACGAAGTGGCGCGGGCCTGTCCGTCACCGACGACGGGACGCATCACCGAATCAGCCGCATTGCTATGGGCGGCACAAAGAAAATGCCCCATTTCATGTACCAGGACTTCCAGCCGTTCCCGTTCGCGGATGGAGGGCGCATTTTCGCGAATCAGGATATGCGACCGCATGGGGCCCCGGGTTCCTCCCAGATGGTTGTGGCCATTTTGAAATTGATATTGGCTGCTGAAGCCGATGGCGATGCGGGCTTGTCCTGGATCAACCTCCTGCTCGAATTCGTGTAGCGATTTGGACAGGTCCTGTATGCGATTGTCGGATTGCCAGGTGCCAAAGCCGATCACCGCAAAGCGGACATCGGCGTAGCGGGAAATAATCTCCGAGGCCTGATTCAACCGCTCGGACAACCGCAGCCGCCAGGCGTTTTCGTGCGTGGCCTCTTCCTCGTCCACGAGAAGCTTGACGAAGATGACCTCGGCACTGGGAGCCGGCATCGCACAGAACAGTGCCAAGATGATCGGCAGCAGATGACGCGCGAAGTTCAAAGGAAATTCCTTGCCACGGGCTAAACCAGACCCTTCCGCACGGCCCACACCGCGGCCTGCGTTCGATCCGAAACGCCGACTTTTCGCAGAATGTGCTGCACGTGTTCTTTCACGGTCTCGTAGCTGATTTCCAGTGCGTTGGCGATCTCCTTATTGGTCAGTCCCAACGCCAGCTGCAGTAGAACTTCGCTTTCCCGTTGCGTCAGTTGCACGTCCAGATCGCTCGCTAGTCGCGGCGCGGAGAGCGAACCGGTGGCCTTCCGCAGTTCTTCACGCGTCCAGACACTCTCTCCCTGTGCGCCCCGTGTCACGGAATCAATCAATCGTTCCCGTGGCGTCGTCTTGAGGACGTAGCCACAAGCGCCGAGGGCGACCGAGCGGGCGACATAGGTTGGATTATCGAAGGTCGATAACATGAGTACAGGCAATTCGGGGCACTCAAGCTTGATGCGCCCGAGCGTCGCCAACCCGTCGCCATCGGGCATACGCACATCGAGAATGACAATATCGGGTTGCAAACGGACCACCTTGTCGACTGCCTCTCGGCCGGTGGCAGCTTCGCCAACCACTTCGACTTGCGGGCCCTGCAAGAGACTCTTCAGCCCGGAACGGACAACTTCGTGGTCATCTGCGATAAGGACGCGTATCGCCATTGCTTGTTGAACTTTTTCGCCCACCCGCGGGTCGAACAAGATAGATACCTCCGCCGGCTGGACCCCTTGCCACCCTGCTCTTTCAGCATAACAGAGAGCCCGAACCACGCAAGCGATGGCGTTTACGACCGCAAAAATGCCCTGTCAAAATTAAGTCTTAAGGGGGGGAACATTGACGATCCGTCGGGAAAAATTCCGCAACACGGCGGGCAAATGCGTGAGACTCGGAATCTCGGCGTCGGGCCCATGCTGGTCCGTGGGAGGCTCGGATTCGGTGTAAACGCCCCCGGGGTATCTTACGCGAATCGTGCCCAAACCGAGTTGTCTCGCCCCGATGAAGTCTTTTTGCGGGTTGTCTCCCACGTAGACTGCTTGTTCGGCGCGTGCCTTCAGACGGGCCAGCACGATTTCAAATGCGGCGGGATGAGGCTTCCACCGGTCACGTCCCAGCTCGTCCGTGAACTGCACTTGGGCGAAATATGCGGCTAGCTCCAGGGCGGCAAATTTTTTTCGCTGCATTCGCCAGGGGCCGTCGCTGATAACGCCCAGGGCGAGACCCGCATCGCGGAGCTGGCTGAGCAATTGTGGGACACCGGGATGCAAGGCAATCGTGGGATCATGCAGGCGATACGCGGTGACCATCCAATCACGATGTGGCTCCATGGGTAGACCGTGAGTCTCCAACCACGCATCAAAAATTTTTCCCCGCTTTCCCGATTGATGGAGTTGGAAGAACTCGGCATAGACCTGCGTCGGATCGAGATCGAAGCGTTCACCGCAGGCCGCGGCCACGTGCCGAAAGCCACTCTTGACGAACGCCAGCTCGGGGTAGAGCGTGTCATCAAGATCGAAAATGATGGCTTTCCAGGATTTCACTATTTGTCGCTTTCAAAAAGAATGACTCATCGCAACGCGTCATATAGATTCCAGTGACCGCCGTGCGATTCAAGTGCGTCATGGGGAAGCCGCTGGCGGACTGCACGAGAAGCTGTGCCACATCTACCCCAGCCGCGATGGCTAATGGAACGCCTCCGCCCAATCGTGCGTTAATCTCCACGAAGTGCGGCTCGCCCTCTTTCAGCAAGCATTGTACGGTGATGGGCCCGCAGGCAGGCAAGGCCGCGGCAATTTCCCGGCAAGCCTGCTCAATCCGCTCGTCGCGAACCGTGACCGATTTGATCGCCTCGCCGCCGCGGACAGCGATCCGCTGGCGAGAGACCACGGCCAGCACTTCGCCCTGCAGATCGCAGATGACATCCGAGGTGATCTCAGGTCCGGCGATAAACTCCTGGACGATGGGGTTGCGGACATAATCGCGAAAGAATTCGTACTCGCGTTCCGAGCGGACGCCAAAGGCGCCTTGTCCGGCACTTCCGTCGCGCGGCTTGATAAACGCCGGCCATTGGCAGGGTTCGTTGCCTGGCAAATCCGGCAGCCAGGTTACCGGAGTCGGCAGACCCAGGCGGCGAAAGAAGTGGTAGGTGAGCCATTTATCGCCGCAGATGTTGGCGGCGGCTGGCGGGCAAACGGCGAGCTGCGTCCCCACGTCCGAGAACTGGTCGCGGGCTGCCGACAACAGGCCGATCTCTCGGTCGTTCAACGGCAGCAGCAGATCGATCGCTTGCTCCTGACAGATGTCCCGCAAACTCTCCACAAACCCGGGATGTTCAAACGGGGGGACGCGGAGGGGCGTGTCGACGATCTGCAGGGCTGGGGCCAGCCAATCGACGTCGGTGCCAACCAGCAACCCGCCGTCTGGTAACCGGTCCAAAACCGCCCGAAAGCTGCGCGCGAACTCGACGCGCCGACCCGCACTGCTCAGCAAAATATTCATGACCTGTTCCGTCGTTCAAGTCCCAACTGCACGAGCAAGTCTAGCATTCGTGTTGGGCAGTGAGCGGCGGGGGGGCGCGGGGGGTGGGTCGTTCCGATATTACCGGTTCCAACAAAAATGGCGAGGGCATGTTGCCCTCGCCATGTGATCTGCGTTGCGGGTCGTCCCGACGGCTTACTTACGCTTGCGGAACTGCATCAGCAGCCCCAAGCCGCCGATTCCGAGCAGGGCAATCGAGTTGGGCTCGGGAACCAGCTTGCCCACCATCCACTGTCCGTACTTGTTGATCGCCAGGGCTTCGTAGCCGAGTGTCAGTGTGGATACCGGGCTGGTGAGCGTTTCGCCGAAGGAAGCTCCCGTGGGCGTAATGCGGAAAGCGGTACCCATGATGGTGATCCCGCTTCCATTCGGAGTCACGATGGGCGCGGCCCCGGAAGTATTCATGTAAGTTTCGGTGCCTGCCGTATAAATACTCTGCTTCTCATTGGCATCGACGGTCTTCGAGGCGATGACCAGTTTCACCGGCTCGCTGAAGTTGAATCTGAGCGAGTTGGAACCGGGCACGGCGTGAAACGTCGTGATCGTGACGCCAGCGATGCCGATTTGCGTCGGTGCGTCGAATTCGCCGATGGACGTTACGGTGACATCAAGGTCACCGCAGATATTCTCGAAAGTTTGGCCGCCGTTGGAAATCAGATTGTGATCCCAGCCGGTGAAGTCGAAGTATTCCACAGGGCTGAAGCCCGCGAAAGCATTGAAGGACAGGCAGAAAACAAACAGGACGGAAGCTGTAATTTGATTAGTACGCATATTGGTAGACTCCAATGGTGTATTGCTTTGTTGGTCGACAAAAAGTGATTTACAAAAAGTGAAACAAGTTTGGTTCCGAAGAACCTGCGCTCATTAAACATCCTCTTGAACGAGACAATTTCCCTGTTGACACGTTGTCAACAACTCAAGAAACCACGTAGTCTCATTAATCACCTCTTACGATGCCTACAAAGCTGACCAAAACGAGTTACCGATTGCGTTTGGTGTCAGCATCCATCCTGTGAACAGGGCCAATAAAAAATGGCCTGCGGCGACAGCAGCCCCCACTCGCGGCTGGATCACCACGCATCAAACGCGGTTGCCATACGCAGGGTGGACTGTCAGTTGCCGAAGGCCACGAGCTCTCGATGTGTTGGGGTTGTGGTAAATATTCGCGTCGTCTGCAGCGGCTTCGCCGGGCGGCGAAGCCGAGTCATTTCTCACGGCTAGCGCAAAAAATGACCCTTCGCAAATAGACGAACCGATCCCGCTGGGAAAAGGTTGCTGTCTAGTTGCGAAGGGCCACGAGCTCTTTCAAATGAGTTACTGAACAACCGCATTATGAGGCCAATCACCAGCAAGTCAACCCCCTCGGGTCATTTTCTCTGAAATTCTTTTCGCCAGGCCGCGTGGGCAGGGCTCCCGATCACTCGGCCCCCGCCCTCGGGCAAACCGGGGCGGCCAGGGCGACCCGGGCAGAATGAGGGGCGATTCGCTGCAAGTTATTTCAACGAAATAGGTTACGGCTACGTGTGATGGCGACGAAGAGCCAGGTCCCACCAGCGGCGGCTGTAATGCCAGGGGAGCGACCAGACCGACTCGCCCGGCCGCAACAGCCGCTGCGGGGCCGGAGCAATCCCTTGCCAGAGATCGACCGGGCCATCAAAAAGCAGGCACACGAAAGCCAGGTACCGCCAGCGATGAAACTTGCGGACGTTCGGATCGAAAATGCCCGCCTGGCGGATCCAGCGGGTGAGCAAGGAACGCTTCCACGCGGGCGGCCGCAGCGAAGACAGCACGTCCGCCGGGATGGGAGTGTGGAGCAGATCGGCAGCCAATTGCAGCGAAAAATAGACGGCGGTCTTCAGTCGCGTACCGTGGGTCAGCGCCAAAAACGAATTCCAGTCGATTTGTTGAGCCGTCACGATTCGATCGACATCGGTATGCAGACGAAAGCCGGGAGCCCGGACATAGGAATGTTTGGCCGTGTGCAAGGCGACTTGAAGTAGATTGTCTTCTGGCTGGAGCAGACGCACGGATGAGTCAGCGATGGGGAGCGAACGCAGCATGAGCCATTCACTGCACGGTTCCTGATCCTCCTGGATCCACCGACCGGCGACGGGCCGCCACTGTAGTTCCAGCCACAACGTCTCGCCATTGGGCAGCCGCTTCCGATACTCGGCGCCTCCCTGGGCGAACGCCGCATCGAGACTGTGTTCCTCGAGTTCACTGCGAAACTGAAAGACATAGTCGTCCTGCACAAGTGCCTCGTGCGCCCGCACGAAATCCGACTTGCGCACCAGCAGGTCGAGGTCTCCCATCGGATTGCAACCTCGACACGCGTGCAGCGCTCGAGCAATCCCCGCGTTTTTGAGTGCGACCACGGGGATTTCAAGCTGGCTGAGTCGATCGCCGACGCGATCGAGTTCAGTCAGCATGGCGTCGAGTCGCATCCGAGTTGCGTCATGTGCCGCTCGAAACGTCGCCGGGGCTTCGTCACCCAAGGCGTGGGCCACATGGGGTGCGATTTCATTCTTGTTGGCCAGCTCGAAAGCTGTCGACTCGCCGACCGCCTCCAACAGCGAGTGAGCCGCGTCGCGTGCCCGTACCGGATCGCTGGCTTGCACACAGTCGCACAGCCATCGCTCGTGCTGGGTTAGTTGCCACGGATTCATCATTTGTCGTCTCACACGACTGCCGGCTGCCGTCGCGATGCGACGACTTGGGCGTAAATGTCCATCAATTGTCCGGTAGTGCGGTTCAGATCCAGGTGGCGACGGGCAAACGCCTGGCCGCAATATCCCCAGGCCGCCGCCTGGTCGGGATGCTCAAAAATGTCGCGGATGGCGCGGGCGAATGCCGCCGCTCCGAGTTCGGGGTTCACGACGATGCCACCACCGCTCTTTTCCACCAGTTCCGTGAGTCCTCCACGGCGGCTGACGATCGGGGGCACGCCGGCGGCCAGTGACTGGGCGGCTACCAGTCCAAAGGATTCGGGTACCAGCGAAGGCACAATGGTGCAGGTGGCGCGCGATCAGGTCACGTGCGGCGTCGGACGAAATGTGACCGAGTAGCTCGACGTTGGGCCGGCTGCCGATGTCCGCCGTCAGCCTGGGGAGGTCGGGACCGCTTCCGGCCACCTTGAAGCAAATTTCGGGCAACAGCGCTGGCAACTCGCGAAGCAGCGGCGTGCCTTTCGCCACGTCCAACCGTCCCGCGAAGGCGACATAGGGTTGGGCCGGCTGTCGTGGCGTAATCGGGACGCCGTTGTACTTGACCGTCAGCTTGTCCGCGGGAAATCCTCCCCGCAGGTGAACGTCTCGCACAAACTCAGACACGGGCAGGAAGCGGTCGACCCAACGAAACAGGCGGCCGGTGTCGACTTGGAGTCGATTATTCAGCGTCAGCGCCGAGCTGGCCAGCAGCGAGCCACGGGCACAGCGTCGCAGGATACCGTTGCGGCCGCCATGGCCCACGCAAGCATCGCAGGGAGCCTGTTGGTAGAAGAGTCCGCCTTCCACGCACAGCCAGCGGTAATTGTGCAGTGTCTGTACGACGGGGACGTTCGCCGCGTGGCAAGCCGCCAGAACGGAAACCGTCAGGTCGGGCAGAACGGCATGCGCGTGGACGATATCGGGAGCAAATTCGGCCAACAATCGCCGCACGGTGTGCTCGGTCCGACGAGAAAAGAAGACATTTGCTCGCTCCAGGTTCGCCAACCGTCCGGTGGGTGGTACCGCGCGAAACGTGCGAACGACGACGCCACGGTCTCGCAGCGCCCTGGCTTCCATGTCGAAAACGACCGTCTCGCCGGACGGCAGATGGGGTGACCCGGAATTGTGAATCGACAGGACGCGCATGCGTGGGAACTTTGAATTCGAGAAGCGATTAGTTGGCGTGGATCAGCTCTTGTTCGACCACCCGCGGTGGTGGCTGGTCGATCTTTTCGGGCGTCGGTTGGGTTCTGCGTTGCTTGTAGAGTACAAATCGCATGGAAATACACCCAAAGAGGAACAGGATGAGTGAAAAGTCGTATGCGCTGATCCCGTTGGTGGTCAGCGATTTCACAAAGCCAAGGCACGTGGCCAAGACTCCCATCTCGCCAATCCGACGGGCTTCCGCATCGGGAAAATGCAGCCCAATCAGCCACCGCAGAAAGACGTAGAGCGAGTAGAAAATCATCGGGAGGGCGCCGATGACGCCCGCGGCCACCAGCGCTTGGAGCGCGAAATTGTCGACGGCCGCGTGATCGTGCTGCATGAATCGTCGCACGATGACATAGCCCCAGCCGATGGCCGGTGATTTTTTGATCACTTGTACCGTCTCGCCCCAGCCGGATCGATTTCCATCCTCTGTCTGCAAGCGGCCCGCACCACGCGCTAACTCCTCCCAGGAGTCGACACGCATGTACTCGCGAATTTCCGGGCTGGATAACAGAATAAGAAAGAAGCAGGCGGGCACGAGGAGAATGGCGATCTTGCGGCCCCGCGAGATGTTACTCGTCAATGCCGAAAACCCGCCGACGACGAGCAGCCCCAACAACCCGGTCCGTGACCGAGAGAGGCAAAAAACCGTGAAGAGCGGCACGAGCAGGACGATGCGCCGGAAAGGACATGCGGTGAGTCAATAACATGACGCCAAAAATAGCGAAGAGACTCATCACGCAGAGATTGATCGAATTGATATGAGGCCAGGTCGTATCAAGTCGATGACCGAGCAGCACATAATCGCGGAGCGTCTCCCCCTCGCGAAAGATCTCGCTGATGGACCAGAGGCAGATGACATAACAGCCAATCACCAGCAATTCGAAAATGCGTTCGAGCAAACGACTCGATTCATGATCCTGCACATGCACCGAGACGGCCGCGGCCCAGAATACGATCACGAATAGCTCCAAACACTTCCACAGTGACCACTCGGGTGCAAGTCCGCTGACGAGCCCACTGATGGCGGCGACGGCCGCAAACCAGCTCCAAAAGACGAAGGGAGGCGTGCCGAGCGCCTTCAGCAGCGCCGCGTAGCGGCGTACGGGAACGCCGATCACGCAGACGGCCGAAACGAACATCATGGGCAAGACGCGGGCGAACAATAATGTCGTCGACAATCCCGAAGAGGACGCAAAGCGATCATCCACCATCGTGTAGCTGAACGAGGAAAAGAGCAAAACAAGTGCGGAATACGCCAGCAGGGATTCAGACATCGGTTCCTCGTCGATTCGACAATCGATCGTGATCGTTCAGCAAAAATTCAATGGCGCCGGTCATGGTGTCGACCGCCCGACTGGGCGTGAAACGCTTCGCTCGCTCGCGAGAGACTGCGGACATGTGAGCAAGTTGCCCCCGCCGCTCGACAAGCCAAGTGAGTTTGTCCGCGATGTCGCGTGGACTCAACGGATCAAAGAGCCGGCCGTTTTCGCCGTCGCACAGGACCTCGCCGTGCGCACCGTCGTAGCGTGAGTGGAGTAGTGGTAATCCGTGCGCGAGCGCCTCGAAGCCCACGAGCGCACGATAATCATCCAAGGTCGGCATGACGAACGCATCGGCGGACTCGTAGAAAGCGGCTAACCGTTCGTACGGCTGGCGGCCAAAGAACGTGACGACCTCCGCGAGCTTGTGCGCTGCTACCAACTGTTCCAGTGACTCACGTTGTTCGCCGTCGCCGACCAGCCACAACTCAAGTTCGTTTCGCACGGCCATCGGCAACCGGGCGACTCCCTCAATCAGCTGCGCCACACCTTTTCTCGCGATGAGCTGCCCCACATACATCAGTCGCAGCCTGCCGCGGCGGGGCGGCAGTTCCATGGCGGGCGCTGCCTCCTGTAAGCCGTGGCCGACTCCGGTCGTATCTGACACGAGAAACGTGCCCACGCGAATCTTCTCCGCGGGGACGTGCAGCAAGGTCTCGAGATAAGCGCGCCTTGCGCATTACTGGTCAGAAACAGATCGATGCCGCGGCAGGCGAAACGGCGGAGGGCCACAATCGGCCAACGGGGGCGGCGCGTCGCACCTTGATACGGATCTCCCTCGATAAGAGCCAGGATACGCGTCCGAGGCAGCCACGGGCGGAACATGGCCAGATAAACGGCAAGCCCCAGCAGTTCCTGCACGATAATCACCTCGGGTTGCAGGCGGCGAATCCGCCCCAAGATCGTGGGGGTCGGAATCACGAACTGACGGTGGTACGAGTTCTTTCGTTTGCCGAGGGGCAAGTGCCACGCCCCCGCGAATTCGATCTTTCGATCGGTGCCCGGAACCGGCTTCGAGGGAGGAAACGCACTCCAGAATTGACTGGCAGGAAAGCGATCAATCAGTGGTGGCAACAGGCGGTTCCAGTAAAGCAGACTCTCCGGCGTGCCGACGCAATTGAAAAGCCAGAGGATACGGGGCTGCCCTCCGCTGGCGCCTGTCGCCCCGTCGGCGGGTCCGGTCGCCGGCTCAAGGGAAACGCAGGGATGTATGGTCGAGGCGTGCATGGCAGGGGAGAGTTTGTCTGGTTCTCGAGGGCGGCTTCCGCTAGGCTCACCAGCCAGGCATTCGCGGAATGTTGATGGGAGCTTTTTCCTTGCGGCACAGAACGACCAGCTTTGCGACGGCCAGCCGAGGTTTCGGATGGTCCTTGATGGCCAGCCTGCTTGTCATGCTCGCCTCTCTTGTGGCTCAGTTCTTTCTGGGACGCTTACTTTCGATTCGTGACTTTGGCGTGTACGCCATCGCCATCAGTTGTGCCAATATGGTGATAGTGTTTCGCGATGGAGGCGTGGCCCATTGGCTGGGCCGCATGACGGCCGATGAATTCCAGCGCGTGCGGGGTAACGCGATGTGCCTTGCGTTCACCAGTTCCCTGCTGGTCGGCGCACTGCTCGCCACGGTGGCTTACCCCATTGGCTGGTTGTATGGCGAACCGCAGGTGAGTCTGGTATTGCTGGTCCTGGCGGCTTCCTTTCCTTTGGGCGCTTATGCCATCGTTGGCCAGGCACGGTTGCAGGTCGAATTGCGCTTTGAGACCATGGCCACCATCAAGCTGGTGTCGGGCTATCTCCGCTACGGGCTCACCGTGCTGCTTGCCGCCCGTGGCTGGGGCCCGCTCAGCTTTGCGTGGCCAGTCCTGTTCGTGGCCGCGTTCGAACTGGTGCTGTTCGCCTGGTGGACGCGACTGCCGGTGCGCGGTACCGATTTTTCCTGGTCGGCGGCTGGTGACGTGTTCAAGCAAAGCAAGTGGTCCCTCTCAGGTTCTTTCTCGGCCGCCCTGCTGCGGCAGTGCGACTATGCCGTGTTGGGGCTTTTGGTTCCGACGTCGGTCGTCGGCGCTTATTACTTCGCGTTTCAACTAGCCATTCAGCCGGTACAACTGATCGGTGAGAGTCTCCGCAAGGTGGTCCTGCCGCTGTTTGCCCGCGTCGCTGGTGACGCGGAGCGCGAACAGCGGAGCCTGACGTATGCTGGCACGCTTCTCGGTATCGTGGCGGCTCCCCTGATGATGCTGCTCGTGGTCACAGGCGGTCCGCTCCTGGAACTGCTTTGGGGCGGAAAGTGGGCCGTATCGGCCGTGCCGCTCCAACTATTAGCATTCGCCATGCCAATCCATCTGGTATCGGTTTTCTGCGAATCTCTCGCACAATCTCGCGGCCAGTTTCGGCTTTGGACGGTTGCCGTGTTGCTCAGGGGCATCGGCCTGGGTATTGCCGCAACACTGGCGGCCGCGATTGCCGGTTTTGCGGATATTAACGTCCTGACGCTGTTGCTCGCTTTTTACCTCGCCGTCAGCGGCCTGATCGAAGCGATGCTCCTGATGCGCTGGCTGGCACTTCCGCTGGCAGCCATCTGGAATTCGGCGGCCGTGCCGATTGTCGCCGCCGGCACGACAGCGATCCTGACGCTCGCCCTGCTGCAGCGTCTTTCGCTCGAGTCGGCCATGCATCAACTACTGACGGGCGGTGGGGTGTTCATCGGCACCCTGGCAATCGTGCTGGTATTGGTATCCCGCCACGGATTGTCATTGCTGGCGAAGATGTCGCGGATGAGTGTCTAACCTGTTCAAGCGGGCCGTCGGTGGTTCCGACCCGCCGACCGTTGCTACCCGCCAGCGACTTTTTCTCCGCTCCGTCGGGACGGAACGACTACGGTCGGTCCAAAAAAACGAGCCCGCTTGCTGAACCCTTCGCCGGCCGGGAGCGTAGGTTCATGAGATAGGGTGCGGTTGTCTGACGGAGTGTTTTCGTTCGTCGGACCGACTGGCTGCCAACGGGATACAGCGGCTCGGTGCCTAACGGGCGTTGGCTTGGATCAAGCCGACCACTGCGGAGCAGCGGTCGGGCCGACGACGACTTGCGAAACCTGGAGGTGGAGCGATGCGGACGAATCGAGCGAATGGCACGGCGGACCCGGGTTTGAGAGAAGCCGAGTGGAACCGGATCGACTACCTGTTCTTCGACCCGCCGCCAGGTCCTTTTGGCGGTCGGCCACGGGCATCGTCACGGGCGTGTTTCGAGGCGGTCTGGTGGGTGCGTGCGCGGGAGGGGAAGTGGGAAGAACTGCCCCGGCAATATCCATCCGTTTCGACCTGCCTGCGACGATTTCGCGAATGGCAGTCGAGTGGCATTTGGCGGGTCGCGGCGTCTCGCCTGGCTCGGTCCGACGACGGTCGCCAGCGGTGGGGGCCAGCCCGATGATGGCGGCCAGCCTTGATGTCGGATGCCGCCGCCGCGGAATGGACTTCGGTCCGCCAAAAGCCAAGGCCAGCATCCTAGCGGAAAAGCATGCCACAGTATCCGACGACGCGGTCGGTTTGGCCCGAAACGTCGGCGCTGGTGCCGTAGGCAACGCGCGTGGCGGCCCGCAATTTTTTCAACTGCTTGAGGGCCAACAGTGCGACCACGGCCGGAACGCGGCCACACATGCTGATCTTGTGCTGCTGGCACGTCTCGTAAACCGACTGTGGATCGAGGGACGTCAACGCTGCGATCGCCAGTTCGTCCAGTCGCCGGTTTTCGGCATCGCTGGCATAATGATTCATGTCACTGGAAATCAACAGCAGTACGTCCGGGTGTTGCTTGAGGACGCGGGCCAGCCCGCTGGCGATCCGTTCGCATTGATCGAAGCTCGCGGCTGACATGACGACACCGGTGACACGGGCTTGCGGGGCGAGCCGGTGGATCATGGGCAGCATGACTTCGATGCCGTGCTCCCGTGCATGGGCCGCGGCATCGAGCTCGAAGCCCGGCAAGCAATCGACGAGCGTGTGTGCCATTGAAATGTCGGCATCAACCGTGGCCCCCGGTATTTCCCAGCCAGCATGAGGCGCGATTGCCATATCGACGCCTAATGCGGTGTGCTTGGGACCCAACACGATGACCGAGTCGGGAATGGCGATACGTGCCAGCGTCGCGGCGGCAATCTTGCCTGAAAATTGCCAACCGGCGTGGGGAAGCAGTGCGGCTCGATAGCGAGCCGGAGAGGGGGAACTGGGCGGAAAGAGCGCATCCAGCTCGAGACGACATCTCCGTCGCGTCGGCCGGATAGAATGTGCCGGCGACGGCAGGGCTGCGAATTTCACTGGCCACCACCGGCGTGGGACGATTCACGATCGACGCGCTGTTGCCCGTCGATTGAGTGCGCAAGCTGTAGACGTTCGCCCGCCGCGGTGCGTCAATTCCAGCCTGCTCCAGGGCCATCGCCACCAGTGCTTCGGGGCTCTTGCTCGGATCGAACATCCAGGCGGTTCGCGATTGCTCGATCACCAGGATCGATCGCTCGCTGGTGTCAACGCCCTTCAAGTCCGGCTCGGTGGCCAGTCCGTGCATCGCAGGGTCATACCCCACCGTGATTCCGAAGTTGCCGGTGAGGTCCGCGGGATTAAAGCTGCCTTGTTTGATGTTTTCGGCAACGGCGGTCGACATCGCATGCAGCGTCGATTGGAGTGGCACCCCGGGGCGAAGGGAAAGCCGCATGACATGCACGGCGCCGCCGGCGACGCCCGGCAGGCTGACGGCGAGTGCGTTCACCATGCCATCCGGAACTCCCGGTATGAAATAGCTCGACGCCGAGCCCCGCAGGCCGTGCTGGATGCCGTCGTAACAAAATTGCGTGAGCTGTCGGAAATCGTCGCGGTTCAGGATCTCGCCGATCGAGATGCCGCCGCGGGCGATCGCCTCGGCGGCGATTGGACCCCCGAAGCTGCGACCTTCGAAACGAAACAGCTGGCACTCGGGTAATTTCCAACTCGTCGCGGGCAAGCCGGCCTTCGTGCATACCGCTGCTAGAAACTGTTCGGCCGAGTATCCTTGCTCGATCGCGACCGATGGCAACAGCAGGCCCGCCTGTTCGCCGAGGTTGATCCGTAATCCATGTTTTCCGATCTCGACTTCGTTCGCACGCGCCTCACCCTGAGCCAGGATCAACTCCAGGCGGTTGAGTAACCAGGTTTCCAGGTGCAAATAGGGAAGCTCGCTCGGAGATACCGCCGGCATGCGGGTGTCTTCCGTCGCGGTGCGGCGACTGGCCAACTCGATGGCGTCGCCCAGGGGCGTATTCCTGCCGAGAAAACCGCAGCAACCGCGCAGGCGCCCCGACCGCTTGAGGCTTACAAACGCGCCGATGACGGTCATCTCCCGGTTGCCCCCAAGGGTCGCGTCCGGCAATTGGACATCCCGCTGCTGGACCGTCGCACAGACAAACTCACTGGCCGCCGCGTGGAGGGCGCTCTCCTGCTCCGGGGTGAGATCCGGGAGGGCGGCCATCCCACCGGCCAAAATCCGTGGCTCCGCGGAGGCGTCGGACGGGGAAGGTTGCGAATTCATGGCCAACGTTGCCCGTTTGCGGCAGTGACAGGGGGGCTGCCGGGGCAGCAGCCGAGACCCTCTCAATCCTACCGTTTTTGATGGATGGGGGGCAGGGTCGGGCGATTGCGGGGCGGCGGCGGACCCGCCTCGCCAACGCCCCCTTGGTCTTGCGAAGTGGCAAGTTGACGATAGAATAAGGGGCTCTCCAGGAACCAGCTGGCGGTACGGTTGGTGAATGAGCGCATTTCAACCAGACAGGATACGGGTGACGGTGATGAAGGGACGAGGTCGACCGCAAAGACGTAAGAAGGCCGTGACTCGCACACGGGCCGCGAAAAAAGATCCCATTTTTGTGGACGGCGCGAAGCCACGTCCCATGTACGTGGATTACAAGGATATCGAGCTGTTGAAGAAGCTCGTCAATCGTCACGGGCGCATCGTCGGGCGGCGGAAATCCGGTTGTACGGCTGCCAGCCAGCACGCCGTCACGAAGGCGATTAAGCGGGCACGGTTCATGGCCCTGATGCCCTACGTCGGCAATTGACGCTGCATCCGCGTTCGGCGTGATCGGCGGTAATTGTCAAGCCCCGGAAATGGGCCAGGCTTTTCGCCGTTCATCGTTTCTCTGCTTAGCTCCAGGCTTGTCTCCATGACAGGCTGGAAGCCAGTCCCACGCGTCAACCCGCAAGTTCTCTCGTGAGCCGCAAATTCCAGACCCAGCGCCGCGTCGAATTCCGCGATACGGATGCCGCGGGGATCATGCATTTTTCCGTCTTTTTCAACTACATGGAGCAAGTCGAGCATGAATTTTGGCGTCACCTGGGTTTGAGCGTGATGCTGCCCGGGGACGTGGCGGACAGTTACCTCAGTTGGCCCAGGGTTTCGGCCAGTTGTGATTATGCCGCACCGGCACGCTTCGAGGATGTGCTCGATATCTCGCTCAGCCTGACCTCGATTGGCAACAAGAGTGTGCGATTTCAATTCGATTTCGATATCGGACCGCGGCATGTGGCCACCGGGAATCTCGTGGCGGTCTGCTGCCGTTTTACGGAGGGACAAGCGCCCGCGTCGGTGCATATTCCGGAGTCAATCAAACAAGTCATCTTGCCGTACGTCGAAGATTCCGACGCAGCCGCTTCTCCTTGAGGATGGACTCACCGCATGCTCGTCGTCTCGGAGATTACGCGCGAATATGTCACCCGGGTCGAGCCCTTGGTCGTACTCCGCGACATCTCGTTTCAGTTGCCCGCCGGAGAATCGCTCGCGATTCTCGGCCCCAGCGGTTCCGGCAAGAGTACGTTGCTGCACATTTTGGGTACGTTGGACCGGCCAACCTCCGGAAACCTCACGCTCGCTGGGGGGAATCCTTTCGACTTAAGTGTGTCCGCACGGGCTGACTGGCGGAACAAACACGTGGGCTTCATCTTCCAAGACCATCATTTATTGCCGCATCTGACGGCGCTGGAAAATGTGTTGATTCCCGCCCTGGCGCACGGTACCGCCAGCTCTTCCATGGTCGCTCGGGCGAAGGCATTGATTGACCGAGTCGGTTTGGCAGACCGTAGTGACCACCGTCCCGCGGAGTTGAGCGGCGGTGAACGGCAACGGGTCGCCGTGGCCCGGGCCCTGCTGATGGGGCCCGATCTGATCCTGGCGGATGAACCGACGGGCAACCTGGATCAAGCCAATTCGGCATCCATCACCGATCTGCTTTTGCAGTTGAGGCAGAATGAAGTCGACCAGCCACCGATTCTCATCGTCGTCACGCACAGCCACGAAGTAGCTTGTCGTCTGGGCCAGCGTCTGACGTTGCGCGACGGTCGACTCGTGGAGGCGGAGGCATGAGTCGTTGGCGATATCTCGTCCGCAGTCTCGCGCACTACTGGCGGACGCATCTCGCCGTGCTGCTGGCGGTCGCCGTCGCCACCGGTGTTCTTACGGGCGCCCTGATCGTGGGTGATTCGGTCCGTGGCAGCCTGCGGCAGTTGACCTTGGAACGATTGGGCCGCATCTCGCATGTGCTTGTGGCGAATCGCTATTTGTCGGTCGATACCGTGCGTGCCTTGATGGCCGATCCGCGGTTGACCCACGCGACGATCGTGCCCGTCGGGATGCTGCCGTCGGTCACGGTGGAACGGACCGAACGCGGAACTGCCACCGATCGAGCGCGCGGAGTTTTCTTGATCGCGAGCGGCCCTGAGTTCTGGTCACTCGCTGATCCGGCAGGGGTCAGCCAATCGCCGGCCGATTTGGCCGCCGCAGCTCCGCCGGACGACCGCGTGGCGGTCAATCAGGCGCTGGCGGATGATCTTGACCTTGCTGTTGGGGATCAAATCACCATTCGTCTGCCCTCGGCCAATCAGGTTCCCGCCGATAGCGCGCTGGGGCGCAAGGAGGGTCGAACGGTGGGGCTGACGTCGCTTGTCTTGACCGCGATTCTTCCCGATGAAGGTCTCGCAAAATTCACGCTGCATCCCACGCAGGCTCGATCTCGCAACGTCTTTGTGTCACTGCGACGATGGCAAGCGGCGCTCGAAGTCGGGGACGGCGTCAACGCGATCTGTGTGGCACCGGCCGAGGGGCAGGCCGAGTCGGTCTTGGACGAGCCGTTGGCGGACGCGCTGCGGCCGACGCTCGAGGATTGTGGCA
Source organism: uncultured Planctomycetaceae bacterium (assembly GCA_963700865.1). Taxonomy (GTDB): domain Bacteria; phylum Planctomycetota; class Planctomycetia; order Pirellulales; family Pirellulaceae; genus CAVOGJ01. The sequence continues at coordinate 212,146 of CAVOZC010000016.1, forward strand.
TCAAGCTCACGCGTCCATCGATGTCCTTCACCGACCCACGTTCGGGCGAAACAACGTTGGTCTGGGACTATTTCCTGCTCACCAATGACCGGTTGCTCTGGGACCCGGCGACTCGACGAGCCGCCTTGCGGGCGCTGGCGGGGATCGACTTCCAAGAGCTGTTCACCTATATGGCCAATACGATTGCCATCGAAAGTGCGAGCACCGATGGTACCACGCCGATCCCCCTGCCCTATTCGACCATTACGGCGGCGGACAACCATCCACGTCTGGGACCATTGACCACCGGGGCCGGTGTCATCGCGGCGCCGCTGGCGGTGGGCGAAATCGCGCTCAACCGCTGGGCGGCGAATGAGCTGTCCGCACAGCCAGGAGACACCATCCGCATTCGTTATTTCCTGCCGGAGACCACGCATGGGGCGGCCGTCGAGGCGGCTGAGTCCTTTCGCCTGGCGTTGGTTACTCCACTCACAACTCCCGCACAGCCTTTCCGTCGACGTCGACCGGCCGTGTTCGACACGCGTCCCACACTTGCCAACGACACGCATCTAACGCCCACCGTGGAAGGAATCACCGATCAGGATTCGATCGACGATTGGAATCCCCCCTTTCCGTTTGACCAGAGCCGCATTCGACCTCGTGATGACGCCTACTGGGATGACTTTCGCACGACGCCGAAGGCTTTCTTGTCGCTGGCGGACGGCCAGCGGATCTGGGGCAGTCGGTTTGGAGATGCCAGCGGCTTTCGTATCCCGCTGCAGGCAGATGTCGATGAAGCGCAGTTGCGTTCGCGATTGAGCCAGGCTTTGCGTGCGGAGTCGGCAAATCTCGGTTTATCTTTTCAGCCGATCCGCCGCGAGAGCCTGCGGGCCTCGCAGGGCACCACCCCCTTCGCGGCGTTGTTCCTGGGCTTCAGCATGTTCTTGATCGCTGCCGCCCTGATGCTGATAGGCGTTCTTTTTCGACTGGGTGTCGATTTGCGAGCAAAGGAATTGGGGACGCTACAGGCCACGGGTTGGCAACCGCGAGAAATCATGCGTCTTGTGCTGACGGAAGCGGGACTGGTAGCGCTTGCGGGAGTCGTTTGCGGAATCGGATTGGCGATAGGCTATGCGAAACTGATGATCATCGGCTTGCGCGGCTGGTGGCTGGCGGCGATCGTGACCCCTTTTCTGGACTTTTACGCGCGGCCGACCTCATTGCTCGTCGGCAGTACGCTCAGTCTCGTCATGGCCCTGGGAGTGGTGCTGCTCAGCCTCCGCCGTTTACAGCGGTGCTCGGCCGTGCAAATGCTCCGTGGACAGCTTGATGTTGAGTCGCCCGATCGCCGGTCGCAACCCACCGGCCAGCGGCGGGGCGTGACGGCTGGCCAGGTCGATACCGAGCCGGGCGGGCGCCCGCGACGATGGCCTTGGGCGGGAGTCGGACTTGCCATGGTGGCTCTGCTCCTGGTTGTCTGGGGGACGCGGCTGGAAGGGGAAATACAGGCCGGTTTGTTTTTTGGCACCGGGGCCGTGACATTAACTGGCTTGCTGGTCGGATTGTCCCGCCGCCTGCGAGCCGCCGCCTCGGTCAACGCCTCGGCGGCCCACTTTGGACCGCTCACGCTGGCGTGGCGGACCACGGCACGTCATCCGCGGCGGAGCGTCCTCACGATCGGGCTGATGGCTTCCGCGACGTTCGTCATTGCCGCCATCGCCGCGTTCCGATTGGCGCCCGCCGTCAGCGGCACGGGAGGCTTTACCCTGCTGGCCGAGAGCGATCAGCCCGTGCATCGAGATTTGTCCAATCCAGATGTGCGTCGCGACCTGTTTGGCAGGCAGGCCGAGCAACTGCGGGACGTGACGATCCTCGGCCTGCGGGTCCGCGCCGGCGACGACGCAAGCTGTCGCAATCTCTATCAAGCTCGGCAGCCGCGCATGCTCGGCGTCTCGCAACAGATGTTCGACTACTTCGATCGACACCCGAATCAATTCGCTTTGGCAACGGACGCACTGCCCTTGCCCAGCCGGGGGGCGATCTCAAATCCGTGGCGGTGCCTGCAGGATGACTCGTCGGCCGATGCCATCCCCGTGATCCTCGACAAGAACACGGCCATGTACAGTCTGCATCTGCCAGCCCGACTGGGCCACGAGTTTTCGCTCGATTTCGATCAACCTCTCCGCTTCAGGATCGTCGGCTTATTGGCCAATTCTATTTTTCAAGGCAGTTTGCTCGTGAGTGAAGATGATCTCGTGCGGGTCTTTCCCGACACGAGTGGTTATCAGATGTTCCTCATCGGCGCGGCGAAACCTGACCGTGCGATTGCGGCGGGCAAGCTATTGGAGACACGATTTCGAGACGAAGGATGGGACGCCCGCTTCTGTCGCACGTTGCTGGATGAGTTACTTGCGGTCCAGAATACGTATCTGTCCACATTCCAGATGCTGGGGGCCCTGGGATTGTTACTAGGGACATTCGGACTGGCAGCGGTTCAATGCCGTAGCGTTTTGACACGCGGCGGCGAGTTGGCACTCCTGTCGGCCGTCGGTTTCACCGACCGACGGATCCAACGGCAATTGATCTGTGAAAATGGCGCACTGCTACTGGCAGGCTTGGGGATCGGATTGGTCGCGGCACTGCTGGCAGTCGTTCCCCATGCCATCTACGGTGAGGCCAGGTTCCCCTTTGCGACCGTGGCTGCCTTGTTGGGAGTTGTCCTGCTGGTTGGCTTGCTGGCCGGCTATCTGTCAGCGGCGCTGGCTCGACGAGTGGATACGATCACGGCCTTGCGTGCGGAATAGCTGCCGTCGCAGTGAGGCGTTTTGAGGACCGGTGGCTGTGGGATTCGCCTGGAGCTCGGTCAGGTGCGACTCCGAAAGCGTTGGGGGCGTCGGGCGATTTGTCTTCCGCGATCCCTCTTTGGCCGCCAAATCAGCGTGTCTCTTCTGGTGCTCAGCTCACGCGCCATCATTCGCCACTCTCGACCCGCACAGATCCGTCCGTTAGACTTCTTGAAGGATATCGGTTTCCCCGTTGTCCCGGGACGGGGAGACCGATATCCGGGACCCACCTTCCCCTTCCGCGGTCCAGCCGTCCACCTGATCCGTCCGCTCCACGGAGCCTGTCCACCATGTTGCGACTTCCCGCGGTTCTTTTTTTCGTCGTCCTCACGTTCATCTGCTGGGGGTCGTACGGGCCCGTGCTGCATATCGGACAAGAGGCGATGGGGCATGGCCGTTGGCGGCCCTTCATCTGCGTCGGCATGGCGTACTTCGTGGTGGCGGTTGTGGTTCCACTGCTGTTGTTGCAGGCACGCCGCGAATCGGGTCGCTGGACGCTGACTGGAATCGTCTGGTCCCTCGTGGCGGGAGCGGTCGGTGCGCTGGGAGCTTTGGGCATCATCCTCGCCTTTCAGTACGGCGGAAAGCCGGTCTACATCATGCCGATTGTGTTCGGTTGCGCGCCGGTCGTGAACACCCTCGTGACGATGGGGATGAACCGCGCCCACGAACCACCTCCGCTGCAATTTTACTTGGCGATTCTGCTCGTCGCCCTTGGGGCGGCCGGCGTTTTCGTGTTCAAACCGCAAGTCACGATTAAACCGACGACGTCCGCCGCGGCGGTCCTGCTACCGGATGATTCCGCCGCTGCCCCCAGCGGCACACTTTCCGGGATGATACGCGCCCAAGCCGGGGAAGTGGCAGCGGCCGAATCGGAAAGCGGGCCGGCAGATCCCAGCCGCCGTTGGTTTGCCGGCATCCAGGCGTTTCTCGCGATTGCCATGACGGCCGCTTGTTGGGGTGCCTACGGTCCGATCCTGCACAAGGGTCAGGCCGGTATGGAAGGCAGCCGACTGCGGCCCTTCGTGTGTGTGGGTCTGGCTTACTTTGTCATTGCCGTCCTCGTGCCCATGATCATCCTGTCACGAGCCGACGACGGTTCCCACTACACACTTTTTGGCGTCTTCTGGTCGATGCTCGGTGGCGGCGTCGGGGCCATCGGGGCTCTCGGCATCATCATGGCCTTTAATTATGGGGGCCGTCCCATCTTCGTCATGCCGCTCGTCTTTGGTGGAGCGCCGGTCGTCAATACGATCATCAGCATGAGTCAGTCCTATTTCAAAGACGGTCAGTTCGGTCAGATCACCAGCTGGTTTCTGGGGAGTTTGATCATGCTGATCACGGGGGCGGTGTGCGTTCTGCTATTCGCGCCACGAGCTGGCCACGCTCCCAAGCCAACGCTGCCGAGCGAGTCGCCGAAAGGCGACGCGTCCGACGCGGGGCCACCCAACGCGACGGTCCGCGAGCCATCGACTGCGGAAGCAGAGCGTTCGGCGGCCGTTGCGGAGCACCCGCGCGCCGAGGCGGCCGACGCCGCCGATTCGAATCGGCAGGAGTAGATGCTCGCGCGGATGGCTGGCTACCCATGATGCATCCATCGTTTTCCGCGGCTCGTCGGATCTTCTATATGAGTTCATTACGGGTGGTGGCCTGATCGACGAGTCCGACCCGCCTGGTGGCAGTCTGTTGCGCGAAGGGATGGCAATGCTCCGCGCGGTGGCGAACGATCTGTTGGAGATGCCCCACTGCCAGGTCGTATCCACCCGAGATCGGCGGCTAGCCTTCCCACCGCGGTCGGGATGGATCATGACCCGCGTCGATGACTTGACGTCCCATGACAAGGCGATTCAGCAACTGGCCCACGATGCGGATCAAGTGATCGTGATCGCCCCGGAGTTCGCTGGGCACTTGAAACGGATCTGTCGGCTAGTGGATGGCAACTCGCCCGAACGCATCGGTCCCTCGGCGGACTTTCTCGCCTGGACCTCCGACAAGCAGGAAACGGCCCTGCGGCTGGGGCAAGCCGGCCTGCCTCATCCACGAGGGACGATCCTTTCCGGACGGGATGCGTGGGACGATGACATGGCGAGCCGCTTTGATGGGCCGCTGGTGATCAAGCCGGTCAACGGCGCGGGCAGTCTTGAAGTGATGATCGCGAGGAGCCCCGGTCAATTATCAACGGTGTTCGCCGCCGCCCAGTTTCCGCGACGTATCGAAACGTTTTGCGAGGGACGAGCGGCCAGCGTCGCGCTGCTCTTGGGGCCCAACGGGACGCAAGTGCTCCAGCCTTGCTGGCAGAAGCTTGCGGAGAGTCCGGCGGGCGCGATCACTTATCACGGTGGCAGCGTGATGGAGCATGGCCCGCTTGCCGATCGTGCCCGCCGCCTGGCGCAGCAGTTGGCGACGCGTTTATGCGAGGGACAGATCGGCTATGTCGGAATCGATCTCGTGTTGGGTGAGGCCCAGGATGGTTCGCAGGACGTGGTGATTGAAATCAATCCCCGTCTCACCACCAGCTATGTGGGACTGCGGGCGGCGACGTCGGTGAATCTGGCGGAAGCGATGCTGGCGATCGCGCGCGGAAGTCGTTGGGAGATTTCGTTTTCACGGCTACCATGCGGCTTTACCGAGGAGGGTGCCCTGGAGGAGTGCGCGTGGCGTGGTTAGCGTTGGATGTCGGAGGCGCCCATCTGAAGGCGTCGGACGGAGCCGGTTGGTCCGGCTCGCGACCGTTCGCGCTCTGGGAGCGTCCTGGTGAATTGGCACAAGAACTGGCGCGATGATTGCCGAAGCGCCCCGGCGCAACGGTTGGCCGTGACGATGACGGGCGAATTAGCCGATTGCTTTGCGACCAAACAAGAAGGCGTGGCCTCGATCGTGCGGAGTGTGGAGCAGGCCGCCGATGGGCGGCATACGCGTTTCTATCTGACCAACGGCACCTTCGTGACGGGGCGCGTCGCGATGCGGGACGCGCGACTGGCCGCTGCGTCCAACTGGCACGCTTTAGCGAGCTTCGCCGCGCGATACGTCCCAGATGCGTCCGTGGGGCTGCTGCTGGATATCGGCTCGACCACGACGGATGTCATCCGCATCACGCCCGCCGGTCCCCTTTCCGAAGGGAGTGAAGATACGGAGCGGCTGGCAAGCGGCGAATTGGCTTACACTGGCACGTCGCGCAGCCCCGTTTGCGCGGTGTCCCGCTCGGTTCCGTATCGGGGTCGGGAGTTGCCGATCGCCCAGGAGCTTTTCGCCACGATGCGGGACGTGTACGTGATTTTGGGCGACCTCCCGGAAGAAGCGACCTCGCTCTGGACGGCAGACGGTCGACCTGCGACGAAGAAATTTTCTCGATCCCGTCTGGCTCGCATGATCTGTGCCGACAGTGACACCTTTAACCATCGGGATGCGATTGCCATGGCCCGCTCGATTGCCGATCAGCAATTGGACCTGCTCGTGCAGGCCGCGACCACGGTTTGGACGCGACAAGGTGCCACCATCCCAGCAGTCGTCGTGGTGAGTGGTGCGGGGGAGTTCCTGGCGTCGCGCATCGTGGAGCGGCTGGGTTGGTCGTCACGCATGGTGTCGTGTGCCAAGGAATTCGGTCCGCGGCATTCCGTGGCCGCACCGGCTTTCGCGTTGGCGGTATTGGCGAAAGAGGGTATGTATCGATGAACCAGCCACCGGTGTTGCGCGTGGTCAAGCTGGGGGGCAGTCTCCTGCGGCGGTCCGATTGGCCGACCGCCCTGCGACGCTGGTTTGGCCTTCAGCGCCAAGCGAATCACCTGCTCGTCGTGGGCGGCGGGGAGTGGGTGGATCGGTTGCGTGTGTTGGATCAACGGCTGAATTTTCCCGGCACGGCGTCGCATTGGATAGCCATTGGTTTCATGAGTGTCACGGCACGCTGGGTTGCGGCGCGTCTACCGGATTGCGATTTACTTGAAGAGCCCCTGACGGCTCGTCAGGCGCGATGGCGGACCCGCCAGGAACGCGTGGCGGTGATTGATCCCTGGCAGTGGCTGCAAGGGGATGGTTTCTGGCGTGCGGTCCCGCAGGCGTTGCCGGCGAGCTGGGACGTCACGAGTGACAGTATCGCTGCCTGGCTGGCGGTGGGGGTCGCCGCCGACGAATTGGTGTTGCTTAAGTCAGCGGGGTCGACCAGCGATGATGCGGAGGAGTGGGCACGCAGCGGATTGGTGGATGCCTTTTTTCCCTCGGCCTGCGCGGCGGTGCCGTGCGTCCGCTGCGAGCCACTATTTGGCCGTTAACCCGCTCGACAACTGGGTGCGTTATTGCTCTGCTTGCTTCGCATCGCCCAGGTCTTCGTACCAACGGTCATGTTCTTGGGAATTCATGGCAGTGTGTCCTCGCTCAGTTTGGCTTGAAACCAGGCCCGCGCGAATTTCCAGTCATTCTTGACTGTTCGCGGGGAAACGCCGAGGGCTGCCGCTGTCTCCTCTACGGAAAGACCAGCAAAAAAACGCATCTCCACGACCTGGGCCTGCCTCGCATGCTGGGACTCGAACTGCTCCAGGAGTTCATGCAATTGGAGCACGTCAATCGGCCGCGCGTCGCCGTGAGCGAGTTGCACATGGTCGTGCAAGCTCAAGCGTTGAAAGTCGCCACCCCGCTTCCGTGCGGTTTGAGCCCGCGCGTGATCAATCAGCACGCGGCGAATCATGCGGGCCGCTAATGCAAGAAAATGTGACTTGCCGGTCACCTCACAGCGGTCCTGCCCCAGTAGACGTAAATAGGCTTCATGAACCAGGGCGGTGGCCTGCAGCGTGTGGTCGGGCCGCTCGTGATTCAGAAAGTGTTGAGCCAACCGCTTTAGCTCTTCATACAACAAAGACAGCAACTGGTCCTTAGCCTGGGGATCGCCCTCCTGCAGCCGAGCCACCAAGTCGGTCGTTCGCTCGATTTCGAGCTCACCCATGGCACACCTCCGGGCCGATCGCATGCACCGCCTCAGCGCGGATTTTGACATGGAAAACGCCGGATAGCGAGTGAGGGTCCGGAAATCACCGGAAAAAAAAGATTCTTTTGCCCCCCAACGGCGCGGCTGCCGCGTGATGTTTAGCTGGCGAGCACCCGAGCCGCTGGGAAGGCGGCCGTCCCGGCCGTTCGCCCATTTCCGTTCTACAAAATCAGGAGGCACGTCCCGATGGCCAAGAATTTCCCCAGAACGCAGCGTCGTACTCGCCGCACCGGTTCCGCCCACGCAGCAGCCGCCCGCACGACTCGCCTGGCAGGCCTGGAATCATTAGAGCAGCGACAAATGTTGACGACCTTCACGGTGGACCATCCGGGTGATGGCTTCGACGCCGACCTGACCGACGGCCTATGCGCGACGCTGTCCGGTAGCTGTACCCTCAGAGCGGCCGTGGAACAGGCCAATCACGATGCCGGCGCGGATCGAGTTGATTTTGCACCGCAAATCGCCGGAGTCGCGCTGTACTTCGGCGAAATCGTCGTCAACGATTCGGTGGTGATTGACGGCAGTACGGCCAATGTCATTCCGATTCCGATTCAGGCCTCGCCCGGCTCCCGCATTTTCCTGGTGGATGATTTCAATCCGCTCGTCGACCGGCAAGTCGACATGAATGATCTCAGCCTGGAACTGGGTGCCGTGATCGGACCGGGCGGTGCCGTGCTCAATTTCGAGGAATTCGAGCTGAAAAACTCGGTGGTCACAGGCAATTCGGCGGTCAACGGTGGCGGCATCGCCAATTATCGGATCGTACGACTCGACGATGTGCAGGTCGACGGAAACACCGCATCGCTGTCCGGCGGAGGGCTTTTCAATGGCGTTAGCCCCTTTGGTCAAACGGCAAGGGCCGAAATCGACCGTTCGGTGTTCATCCATAATGAAGCGTCCAATCCACTCGCGGACACTTTTGGGGGCGGTATCTACACCGGGAATGCCGCGACGACGGTACTGCGTGATAGCAGTCTCATCGACAATACCGCCAACTATCCGGCGGCGCCGATGGCAACGGGCTTTGGGGGAGGCATGGCCACGCAATCGGGCAGCATTGCCCAGCTATTCAACTCAAGCGTGCTGGAAAATCATGCGGGAGATGCGGGGGGTGGTGTCTTTCACAGCCAAGGCCAACTGCTCGTGCAGGACTCGATGGTGTATGCCAACAACGCGGGGCGGAGTGGCGGAGGCCTGCACCTGGACGATGCCGCGACGGCCGATATCTTTGGCAGCGAGATTCACGACAATCGAGCCGAGATGTTCGGGGGGGGTGTCACCGCCGCCGCGGGAGTTCAATTAACCGTGGCTTCCACTCAGGTCTACGACAACTCGAATTATCTCTCCTCCGCGGATGGCACCGGAGGCGGATTCTATCTGGGAGACTTCGGCTCGGGCGCTGGGCCAACGGTCGACATTCGCAATAGCTCCATCCGGGGCAACAACTATGGACTGTTTACGCAGCGAATCGAGGGAGAACGCGGTGGCGGCATCGGTGTGGGAGCTGCCACGGACCTTACCATCGACCAAACCCTCATCCGCGATAACAAGGCGCTGATCGCGGGGGGTGGTTTATTTGCCACGACCTTTGGCAGCGGCGCTGCTTCGGTCGTGACCATTACCAACAGCCAAATCCTTGAAAATCAGTCGCTATTCCTTGGTGGCGGTATCGCTTCGGAGGAACAAATTCAACTGGACATTTCGAATTCAGAAGTATCGATGAACGATGCCGGTGACGGCGGCGGATTCTATCTCTCCGGAAACGCGCTGGGCGGGCTGAACGTCACCACGATATCTGGCACCGATATTGCCAATAATCACGCCGCCTATTTCGGAGGCGGAATCAGCGCTGGACCCGATTCGCGGTTGCAGGTAGACGACAGCCTCCTCCTGGCGAACCGGACGGAAGGGCGTGGAGGTGGTATGTACCTGTCATCGCGAGGTACTGGCGCGACGCAGTCAACAACGGTGACGGCAAGCGAGATTCGTCGCAATCGGGCGATCATGAACAGCTACGGATCTGACGCCTATGCCGCCGGCGTCTGGGCTGGCGACGCGGTGGTTCTCGACGTGTCCAAGACGACGATTTCCAATAACCGCGCAGATAACCTGGGCGGAGGTTTTATGATCGACAAGGCCGCGGCTGTTGATGTGCGAGACAGTAGCGTAACCGGGAATTCCGCCTCCGCTGGCGGAGGCGTCTACCTGCGGAATGCGTCGGCGAACTTCCTGCAAGATACGTTCTACGGGAATTCCGCTAATCAGGGAGGCGGGCTGTATTTGTTCGCGGCAGCACCGGCACAAGTCACCCTGGCACATACGACGATCACGAAAAACTCCGTGAGTGCCGCCGGGGTACTCAGCTACGGCGGAGGTATCCACATCAAGGCCGCACCCAACAATGTGCTGCAGCTGGCGCTGTCGCACACCATCGTCGCCGCGAATATCAACCTGAACCTATTAGGCGGTCCCGATCTTTATGACGGGCCCAACTCGCTCGCCCTGCCCGCGACGACCGCGACGTTCAGCCTGATCGGTAGTCAGAGCGGAACCGCTTTCGCAGCGGCTCATCCCGATGCCAGTGGAAATATCATCGGCTCGATATTCGCTCCCGTTGATCCACTCCTGGGAGGCCTCATGAACAACGGCGGGCCCACGTCGACTGTCGAGCCGATGGGGGCAAGTCCCGCCGTCGACGTCGGCGACCCGGCCTTCACGGGGTCCCCCAGTCACGACCAGCGACAGGCTCCCTACCAACGCATCTTTCATGGACGCATCGATATCGGAGCGGTCGAACGGCAACCAGCACCTCCTGACGGAGACTTCAACGCGGATGGTATCTACAGTTGTGACGATATCGACATGTTGACCACGGAAATTGCGAGCATGACGCACAATCCGCATTTTGACATGACTCTCGACGGGGCGGTGGACGGAGCCGACCTGGACGCCTGGCTGCTGGTGGCGGGTAACGCCAACTTGGGAGCTCATTTGAAGTTCCGACCAGCAGACGCCAACCTGGATGGCGTCGTGGATGCGTCCGACTTCAACATCTGGAATGCCAATAAGTTCCTAGTAGACAGCCGCTGGTGCCATGGGGACTTTAATGCGGATGGAGTTGTCGACACTTCCGATTTCAATATCTGGAACGCCAATAAATTCCAGGGACCGATTGTGGTGCCCCGTCCTGCCCCGGAGGCTGAGCCGGCCGGTGCGCGTGATCGCAACGTGCCCGTACTCGAACCGGGGTCGTCGCCGCTCCCGGCAGCGGGGCTTCCGCAAGATGTCTGGCATCGCCTGGAAGATCGGCCCATCCCGCGGAGGACCCGGATGGTCGATATCGTATTCGGAGAAGACATTCCGCTGTTCACGCCGCGATGAGGATCGTGTGAGTGGAGGAAGCGGTCCGTGGCGACCACATTCTGTCCAAGTCGACCATTAATTGGCGGAGTCTGGCGGAGCGAGCTGGCGATCTGTGGGGAATCAGCGGCCAGGCAGGTTCGCTCGCGGGGCGTTTCTGGCCGGGAAGACCCTTGGTTGCCGGAATAGGCCGCTTGGTGGGGGAGCGGCCGTCGTCCCGGCGGCGACGCACCGGCACACCGATTGCATCTGTCTGCGCAGGTCGTTGGGGCCCCAACGTTTACAGATCGATCATTTGCGACGAATGGAGACAGATTATGTTAAGAGGAAAAGTTTTCGGATGCTGCGCGGCGTTGGTCCTGCTAAGTTCGGCGATGGCCCAAGCGGAGGTGAAAAACATCGTTCAAACCGCCGCCGCCAACAAAGAATTCTCGACGTTGGTTACCGCGATCAAGGCGGCGGGATTGCAGGCCACCTTGGAGGGAAAGGGACCGTTCACTGTTTTTGCACCGACCGATGCGGCCTTCAATAAACTCGGAAAGGAAACGTTAAACGACCTGCTCAAGCCGCAGAATAAGGCCAAGCTCGCAAACATCTTGAAATACCATGTGGTGGCCGGAAAAGTATTGGCCAAAGACGTGGCGAACATGAGCGAGGCCCAAACGGTGGAAGGCAATCCTCTGGCCATTCAGGTCGAGGGATCGAAGGTGATGGTCGGCAAGGCGCGTGTCGAGCGAACCGATATCGAATGCACGAACGGTGTGATTCATGTGATCGACACCGTGCTCATGCCACCGGTGCCGGCGCACGCCAGCTAGTCGAGACGGTCGACAGCCAACAGCCGGTGAGGTTAGCCGGCCGCGAATCTTACTTCGCGGCCGGATTTTTTCGCGCGCATCAGGGAGAGGAAACGGGAACTCCTTTCGGCCCGTCCCACCGCCAGCCAGCGCTGGGCCGCGTTACGCCTGGTCAAAATCCTCGAACACGCGTTCGATCACGGGACTCGGTGCGCTGCGAACCGCGCGGAGCCGATCTCGGGCATCGACCAGCCCGTTGTTCGTCCGCGCGATCAGTGCCATGGGTTGAGCTCGGTTGGGAATGACGTCGTTGGCGGCGTATGCCACGTCGACTTGGATGCCGCGGCCGGCGGCGAATGGCTGGCGAACCTCCTCTCGCTGCAAAGGCAGCGCCGATTGGAACTTGTTGTCGTTCCAGATATTAAAGTCCGATACGTCGGTCGAGCCATCGGCATTGAAATCCGCCTGGCACCAGGTGCCTGTCGGCTGATACTTATTGTCATTCCAGAGATTAAAGTCGCTGACATCCACGACACCATCGAGGTTTGCGTCGCCGTAGAGGTAGGAGATACCACTGCCGAGATTTGCCTCACCCGCCTCCAGCAGCCATGCATCCAGATCGAGGCCGTTCACGGATCCGTCGCCGGTCAGGTCGAAGGCCGCATCGTCACTGGCGGCCACGATGGTCTGCACGAGTTCATCGATGTCGTCGCAGTCGTAATTGCCGTCGCCATTGAAGTCACCCGTGACACCGGTCGCATCCGAGTTGACCGCGAAGCCGTAACTGCCTGTCCCCGTACCGTAGCTCTCGACCACGGCGTAGTACGTGCCGGGTGCAGGCGACGTCCAGGTGATGAGCGAGGCCAGGCCGGAGCCACCGTCGTCGTCGAACGCAAGTTGGGAAGTGCCGTTGGTGTCGATCAGGCGCAACGTGGTGTCACCCAGCGATCCCAAGGAAGTCGCCAGCATGACGTTCGCGCCGCCCGGAACGGTAAAGGCGAACCAATCCTGATCATTTCCGGTCTCGATGTTGCCACTGAGGCTGGAATTCAAGGCGATGGGAAAGGCGGTTGACGCAGAGTTCCCGTAGTCGTCCGTACCGCCCGACGAGATATCCACGTCCAGGTCATACGAACCGGCATTGCTCGAGTAGCCGGCCACCTTCAGATAATAGGTGCCATTGGCTGGTGCTTCCCACGCGATCTGGGATGCGAGTCCGGGACCGCCATCATCGTCAAAGGCCAGTTGCGTCACTCCGTTGGTCCCGTAGAGCGTAAGCGTGCTATCGTTGAGCGAATTCAATTGCACAGTAAAGACATACGATTGGCCCCCTGCTGCGTCGAAGGCAAAGTAATCGACGTCGCCCGAGAAGCCGACAATGCCAGCCGTGGTACTGGGTACGGCGACGGGCGTAGCCGAGGCGAAATCATTACCGTGATCATCATCCGGCAGGTCACCCAGAATCCCTCGGGCTTCGAACCAGAAGGTGATGTCGGTGGCATTGGCGCCGCCATTGATATTTGCATCGGCCGCCAGGATGGCGTTGGCACCGTCACGCATGGTGGCGCCACCGGGAAGCGCAAAGTGACTCTCCAGAATCAACGTGTCCGCGGTCGTGGCCCCCAAGGCGGCCCGTACGTCCCACAGGGCGGCCGACCAGAATCTCTCCGTCCGCATGAACTCCGCCAACAAGGTCGAACGGATACATCTTGTTGCCATCGACGCGGCGGAGATTGGGGGGATTGTCGGAGCTGTAGGAGGTGGCGTCCCACTCCCCGACCGCCGCGGCGTTGCTGGCCTGGAATAGACCGTTGCCCGCATCGGCGTAAAAGGTGGCGGCCAGGTAATCGCCAAAGCCTTCACCCATGGCGCCCATCTCTCCACCACCCCAGAGCACGTTTTGATCGTGCTGGACGGCGTGTCCGTATTCGTGAGCCACGATGTCCGCGTCCTCGGCGTCGTCGACTCCCCCATCACCGAAGTGGATGGCGTCGTCACCGGTTGAGTAGAACGAGTTGTCGGCCGTGTACCAATGGGCGTTGGCCAAGGTGGGAAAGTCGCGGATACCATTGGGTACGCCCGTGTCATCATCGAAACCGAGCGCGTGGAAATAGCGATTGATTTGATCCACCGAGTGGTAGACCACGACTTGTTCGAAGCGTGGATCGTCGCGGGTATATTCGTACACTCGACTTGGCTCGTTCGCGTCGACGTCCGTGATATTGGGACTGTTGAGCGACGACAGGTTTACGAATTCACCCCGCAAGAGGCCGGTCCCCTCATCCAACCCCTGCAGCGTCACCGAGACCAATTGCGCCGAGAGGGCCGAGCTGTTGGCGTCATTGCTGTCCGACAATCCGGCCCCGTTCCCTTGCGTCTGGTAAGGATTGGGTTCAAATACGTCGCCGCTGCCCGTGGCGAAATCCATCCGATTTTCCTGCTGCAACACCTTGCCTGAGGCACCGTCCACCAGCGTCAAAAAGTCCCCGGTCGGTTGATTGCCGAAGACGGTGACCCGCCAGGCCAACGAGGCGGTACCATCCTTGCCGACGTTCCATACCAATTCGCTCTGGGGAGGGGCAAACGTCGATTCGATACCGGCATGGTCCTCGGCGGCCAGAATCGCCGCCGGCAGGTCCACTTGGGGCAAGCGACGCGCCGAGGTGATTTCGAAATCGCGATAAGCATTGTGGACGGTCTGCACGACCCCTTGCCCGTTCATGTGTACCGATACAAAGGCGTTATTCACGGCGATGCCATCCACGGTCTGTGCGAAGCGCACGTGCGTGCTGGCCAGGCCGTGCTTCACTTCCAAGACGTCCAGATGGTCCGCGACGTTCGCGGGCAGTCCTAATTCGGTGTGAAAGGCACGCAAGAAATTTTCGGCCGCTACAGCGGGATCGGCGTCCAGTGTGGGCACGTTCAGGCGCAGAAACGAAGTCCGATCGGGGTAATTTTCCGCGATGGCATCAGGGCCCCAGCTGCCGGACACATCGACCATCGTGGGATTGATCGATAAGACCAAACGTGGATCGAGATGCTCGCAGCTCAGCTGACGGCGCCGTGGAACGCGATTGCGCTTCATAGGGAAGCTCCCCTGTAAGAAAAGCAAGGATGATACGTAAAAAAAGACCGCTCGATATTCGGCGGCCCTTTATCTTAACTACGAACAGCAATCGCTCCCACTCCTTTTTTCCCACAAAGGGAACGAGAAAGGTGCGGTTTCGCTGCGGCGCCTAGCTTCCCAGCTGGGCTGCCAGTTCAGGCGCCTGATAGATCGTTTTCAAGGCTTCACGGATGGACGAGCTGTGTACGGACACGGCTCGTGAAACCTCATCGGAGTAAAAGAAATCGGCCGTCAACGATTGAATATTTCCGTCGAAGATGATGCCGACGAATTCCCCTTCGCGATTGATGACGGGACTTCCCGAATTGCCCCCGATAATGTCGGCCGTGCAGACAAAGTTAAAGGGCGTGGCCAACGGGATGTTGTCGTGACGACTTGTCCAACTTGTCGGCAAGACCCACGGTTCTTTTCCGCCGTGAACCTTCTCGTGTTCGAACGCGCCCCCCATCGTGGTCCAGGGGGGGATCGTTTGACCATCTTCGCGATAACCCTTGACGGTGCCGAAAGCCAAGCGGAGTGTGAAGGTGGCGTCGGGATAGGTGGACGTCCCCTGCACGGCCACCGTCGCTGCGCTGATTTTGGCGTACGCTTGCCGCTCGGTTTCCTCGATCTCATCCTGCAACTCGCGTAAATGTCGGTACTCGGTATCCATCCGGCGGGCCAATTGGATCATCGGGTCGGCGGACGACTCGAGTTCGGCCGGCGACAGAGCCGCCATCGACTTACGCGTTTGGACCTCGCCCAGCTTGGTGCCCGCGATCAGCTCGGCGGCGCGTTCGCGGGGGCCCTTGCCCTGCAGGACGGCCTGCACCAACGCATCATCGCCGCCGCGCATTTCCACGAAGTGCGCGATCGAGTCGGCTCAGCTTGGCCCGTTCCAGCTTTTCGTAGATCGGCGCCGGTGAATAGAGTCCTTGTTCCAGTGAATCGCGGGCCGAGTCACGAAACTCGCGCAGCCGATCATTGCTGGGCTTCAAATCCTCGGTGGCCATATGCACCAGCGTTTCGGCGATCGAGTAGTACCGGCAGTCAAAGCTCGCCGATTTGCCCAGCAGTTGCTGCTTGCGTGGTTGCAGCTGGGCAATTTCGTCCCAGGCTTCCGCGAGATCACCTTGGCCCATGTTGGCCAACTCCCCCAACACGCGGGCCTCGGCCATGTCTTTGTCGGCAAAAAACTCTGGACGCTGCAGGCCTTGGATCATGCCGGTGTACGCCTTGCGCGAGTTTTGCACGCCCAACGTCTCGTCCCTTGCCTGCCGTTCCTCCTCCTCCCCTTCCAGGCTGTATTGCTGCAGCAGAATCTCCTTGCGGCGGAGGTAATCCAGTACGTAGGGAAGACGATGATCGCGGAGGAAACGGAGCGCCGCTGCCGTAAAGATCCGCTGAGTCCGCCCGGGATTGCCCGAGACGAAGACCAATTCACCGTCCGCCGCGCCGTGCTCTGACCAACGCAGGAAATGTTCGATCTTCGCCGGTTGGCCATCTTCGTACACGCGAAACAGGCAGACGTCCAGGTTGTAGCGAGGATATTCGAAGTTGTCCGCGTCCCCGCCGAAAAACGCGATGCTGGCTTCCGGAGCCCAGACGACGCGGACGTCCGTGTACTTCTTGTACCGGTACAGATGGTACTTGGCCCCGCCGAATAACGTCACGACATCACTGCGAAAGCCGGTGGCATCGAGCGACTCCTTCTCAATCTCGGCCATGATGGCTCGACGCGCCTTAAAGGCATCGGCTGCCGACGTTCCATCTTTCACCGCGGCATTCACCCGATCGGTCACATCCTCAATCGACACCAATTGGTTCAATTCCAGATCGGGGGCCGCGATTTCTTCCGCCAACGAGCGGGCGAGGAAACCATCCTCGTGATAGTTGTGCTCGGGCGACGAAATCTTGTGCAGTGTGTCCGAGGCGACATGATGATTCGTGATCACCAGGCCGTTACTCGAGACGAAAGAGGCCGAACCGCCCGAATTGAAGCGGACGGACGACAGCATCACATGTCGGGCCCAATCGGCCGATGGGGTAAAGCCGTAGCGGGACTGAAGCTCGGCCTGAGGCAGATCATTAAACAGCCACATGCCTTCGTCGGCACGGGTCCAATGGGGATAAATCATGAGCAGGCAAACCGTCGTGAGAAGAATTCGTGTGTTCATACTGAGCGATTCCACGGAGGCGGGGGCGTCGACAAAGACCACTAATATAGCGTTTCTGCCAGCGGTCGGTACACAGCCCCGCGGGCGGGCCAGCCACGAGGGTGGCCACGCTGATCACCGCGGCCGCTGTGGGAGGTACCCGTCAGAGTCGATCGCCGCCGGGGTGACGGCCCGCTTATCACGCTGGCCGCGCGTCAGTTGCTGTCGTTACCGCGGCGGATCTTGTAGCGACGAATCTTTCGATCGAGCGTCGAGCGTCAATACCGAGAATGCCTGCCGTGCGACTCTTGTTCCAGCCATTGGCCGTGAGTGCCGCCAGGATATGTTGCTGCTCGACTTCTTCAAGCGTCATCGGCGCGAACTCCTTCGACGTGGGAGCCGAGAGGACGGCCGAATCGCCGACGGTGGCGAGATTCGAGAGATGCAGGTCCTCCAGCGCGACGCGATCACCTCGCGCCAGCAGCACGGCTCGTTCCACCACATTTCGCAACTCGCGCACATTGCCGGGCCAACGATAGGTACGCAGGGCGGCGCTGGCCTCCGGCAGAAAGCCTTTTAGACGTCGTCCGGTTTCCGCGCTGTAGCGTTTGAGGAAATGTTCCGCCAGTTCCATGATGTCGTTTTCGCCCCTTTTGCGGAGCGCCGGCACAACGATCTCGACGACGTTCAGGCGAAAGTAAAGGTCACGACGAAACTCGCCTTGGGTCACCGCCTTTTCCAGATCGCGATTGGTAGCGGCGATCACCCGCACATCGGTCTTGATCGCTTCGCTGCCGCCCACCCGCTCGAAGGGATGTCCTTCCAGGACGCGAAGAAATTTGGCTTGAATCGATTCGCTCATCTCGCCGATTTCGTCCAGCATCAACGTGCCACCGTTGGCCGCCTCGAACTTGCCCGCCTTGCGTTCGGTTGCCCCGGTAAAGGCGCCTTTCTCGTGGCCGAATAACTCGCTCTCGAGCAGCGTCTCCGACAGGGCAGCGCAGTTCAGGCACACAAAGGCCTCGTCGCGACGGGAACTGGCGAAGTGGACGGCCCGCGCCACCAGTTCCTTTCCCACTCCGCTCTCACCCCGGATGAGGACAGTGGCCCGGCTGGGCGCCGCCCGCAGGATCTCCTGATGCACTTCCAACATGGCCTTGCTGGAACCGATCAGCTGGCTTTCTTCACCGAGCTGTTCACGCAGCTGCTGGATCTCGTCCCGCCGCTGCAAGAGATTTTCGCTCAGCTCCTGCGTGCGGCTGAGATTCTTAATCGCCAGCGCCACATTGTCGGCGACGGCTAACGTGTACTCCAGATCGTCCGGATCGGGACGCTTGGATTCGTCGGTCGAATAGGTGTGAATCATGCCGATGATCTGACCGTCCTGACGAATCGGCGCGCAGATAACGCTGGTAGCGTGGATCTCGCCTTGGCTGTCCCGACTACCCAGGGTGCTGTCATCCTCGACGTTTCTCGCCAGGACGGCCTCTCCTTCGCGCAGGACGGTGGCCAGGAGGAACTTCGACAGGCGATGGTATTTGGGCTTGCGATCCGAACGTGTGATCACCGCCCGCAGCTGCTTGCCGGTCGGGTCGCCGGTGAAATCGCGGGGCAACAGGTAGATCGCACCCGCATCGACGCTCGAACCAGTAAACAGGCAATCCATGGCCAACTGGGCGACTTCATCGATGTCGGTACACTGCCCCAGATCGAAAGCCAGCTTGCACAATTTGGTGGCTGCCTGGCTGAGCCGCGGACTTTCGACATCTTCCGGCTTTTCCGCTTCCTTCAGGTACCGCGTATGTACGCGTCGGTGCGTGATGGTTGTCGGCTCGTGCACCGACAGAATGCTCGATTCATCCTCGGAACTGCCGCTCTCTTCGGCGGGATCCGTTGGGGATTCGAGCGAGTCGAGTTCATCGACGGCGGATGAGTCGGGAAACGCCGTGGACAGATCATGAACAAAGGCCAATTGTGCGTGGGCCACGCGGAAGATATCCCCTGGCGTCAAGACATAATCGCCGCGGATGCGATCCCCGTGAATCTCCGTGCCATTTCGACTGTCGAGGTCCCGCAGCGTCCACTGACCTTTGGAGGAAAAAACTTCGGCATGATTGCGGCTGGCACGATCATCCTTGATCACGATCTGATTCGTTGGAGCTCGTCCAATGGTCACGGTTCTGCCTTCGACAAGCCGAAAGACATCGGTCCATTTGGGACCCTCGCGAACAACCAGATACGCCAACATTGCTTGGGGTGGCCTCGCTTGGAAAAGTGCTTTAAACCGTCAGTTAAAACTAACCCGCTGAGGGGCGGGCCCGCAACGGGTACTCGATGCGCGCGTCCCGACCTTCCGCCCACCTGCGGCCTGCCCGCGGTCGCCCATACCTTACAATCGTTACAAACCCTCGCCGAGATCGCGCGGTGACCGCCGCTCGCCCACCTGACGAGCGCCCCAACGTCTTATCCGGGTTGGTGTTCCTTGCCGTAAGTCCCTCAGCCGCTTGATTTTCTTGCAAATTGGTCCGCCGCGAATTATCCTGCACAAGGCGGTGAGTGCACTACATTTTAGACACTGTCGGCGGCATCGGTGGGGAAAACTTCCGATCCGTGTCGATCCCACGAGGAACAGAGGAGTCTGCGAACCATGCGACGGTTCATGTTGAACATTATTGCGCTGGCCTTGCTGGCAGCGGTCACGGCACCCCGCGCTGAGGCCCAAGTGGTGGCCACGGCGGTCGGTGGCGTTTCCATCGATGCCCAGGGCCAGATCAACGCACTCACCCAGCAACAGCGGACGACGCTGGCGAATCGCCTCCGGGAGCAGCTGGCCGTTGCCCCCGGCGATCTGCAGAATGGCGTTCCGTTGCGGATGGTCTCCTTGTCCGGACTGCAAGCGGCCCTGCAAGCCGCCCTGGATCGCGACGAGCCGATTCCGGCGGATGCGCGATACCTGGCCGGACTGCAGCGAGTGCAGTACGTCTTTCTCTACCCTGAACAAAACGATATCGTGCTCGCCGGACCTGCCGAGGGCTGGAAAGTCGGACCGACGGGAGACATCGTGGGAGTCACGACCGGGATGCCGGTCCTGCAATTGGACGATTTGATCGTGGCCCTGCGGTCCGTCCGGGCGGCGGCCGAAGTCGGCATCTCCTGCTCGATCGATCCCACCGCCGAGGGCCGACAGGCACTGGATGCCTTTCTCCGCACGGTAAAACGCTTCAGCCCCAATGTCACGTCGGCCATTGAAAAGGTGATGGGGCCTCAGGAAATTACGATCACCGGAGTTCCCGCGGAGAGTCATTTCGCACAGATTCTCGTGGCCAGCGACTTTCGCATGAAGCGGCTCGCCATGAATCTGGAAACTTCCCCCGTGGAGGATATGCCCGGATTCCTCGAGTTGATCCGCACCCGCCGCGGCGGTCTCAATAATATGATGCCGCGTTGGTGGATGGCTTGTGATTATGAAGCCATTGCCCGCAGCGAAGATGGTCTGTCATGGCAGCTGCGCGGTCCGGGCGTCAAAGTAATGACCGAGGATGAAATCGTGGCCGCTGACGGTTCCGTCGCCGGATCAGGAAACGTTAATCCCGTGGCACAAGAATGGGCCAATTCCATGACCAGCCATTACGGTGAATTGGCCAGGCACGAACCGGTATTTGCCCAGTTGCGGAATCTGATGGACCTGTGTGTCATCGCGGCCCTGATCGACAAAGAGGGGCTGCTGGCCAAGGCCGATTGCGAACTGCCGCTGCTGTACGCCAGCGATAGCCGCTTAACGACGCAGAGCTGGGGGGTGCCCAAGACGGTCGCCACGCAAAGCAGCTTTGTGAAGAAGGGGCGTGAGTATATTGTTACGGCGTCGGGTGGAGTTCTCGTGGATAGCTGGTCGGTCGCCGCCCAGACCGAAGTTGTCCCGGCTCTGACCACCGTCAGGCCGATCCGTGCGGACGAATCCCTACCGGGTTGGCGCTGGAATTGATACGCGGACCGGTTGTGGCACCAAAACGTGGTCGTACGAACGATCGGGGTGCTTCGGTTCGCCCGCTCACGGCCCCACATCAGCCCACGTCTTGGGCGTCTCGTACACCCGCACATTGTGCAGCGCTGTGTTATCCGGCAGTTGATCGACCAGCAGCTGCCAGATCACGCGGGCAATGTTCTCGACTGTCGAATTCAACTGGGCGAATTCGGTACAGTCGGTATCCAGCCGCGTGTGGTCAAAACGGCGAATCACTCGTTCCAGGACGGCGCTTCGAGCTGGCCGAAAAGCGATGCGTCCGCCTGCCCGGATAAGTCGTCCGGCCGACAACGCACCGTGACATCGAGTACATAATTGTGCCCGTGGCCACCGGGGCGATTGCATTTGCCAAAGAGGATCCGATTCTCATCGTTTTCCAGCTCCAGCGCGTGCAGGCGATGGGTCGCCGAGAATTCAAATTGTTGGGTCAAAAGTAACATCTGCGGTTCCTCCGCGCGACGTGCGTAACGAACATACGGGGAAGCCTCGAGCTGCAACGTGACCAGCTGCAGGCCGGGAGCCAGCGTGGTCCGCAGTTGCTCCCAGGCGGACGCCAGGATGCCATGCAGCGGCGTGTCGAACGGGGTGTCATCGAGCGCAGCGGCCGCCGCCGATCGCAGCCAACGATCCAACTCCTGGACCAGACAGACGCATCCCGCAGGGGCTGCGATCGGGCCTCGAACGGTGCCGCTCATCCGCAGAAAAGGGTAGATGAGCGGATCGCCGCGACTGCCACTCCACGTGTTTCGCGGCGGATCGGCGGACAGCTGGAAGCGCCCCGCCGCGAGGCGGACGGCCAGGCGAATTTCGCGCGTCAAGCAGGCCGACGTCGGCATGCCGACCGTACTCATTTCGCGACCTCGAAGACTTGTCCCGAGCAAGCGGCAAAGTCAGGACCGCAGATGGAAAAGATCAGTCCGGCAACCTCGTCCGCCGCCAGACACTGCTGCGGCGGAAAGTCCGGAAAGAGACGCCGCAGGAGTGGTGTTTCGACGGCGCCCGGCCGTACCGAATAAGCGCGAATGCCATGGGGTTTCCCTTCTCGCGCAGGGATAGCGTCAACGACTCGCCCCAGGCCTTACAGGCCCCGTACATGCCTAATCCCGGAAAGGGATCCACGGCCGCCAGCGACGAGACATGCACGATCACGCCCTGTCGCTGACGCTTCATCAGCGGCCAAACCGCCTGGGAGGTGGCCAGGACCGCAAGCATATTGACATCGATCAGCCGCTGGACATCATCCATCGCCATCTCGGCGACCGGACCGAGCGGCGCCCGGCCTGCATTATTAATCAAGACATCGACGCGGCCGAAGCGTTCTCCGACCGACTGGATGAAGTGATGCGCTTCAGCGATTTGTCCCACATCACAGTCGTGCGTGTGGATGCGATCCGCGTGGCCGATGCGGTCGATGGCCGCTGCCAGCCGCTCAGCGTTCCGCCCGCAGATCGCCAACTGATATCCCGCCTCGGCGAAACGAGCGGCCGTCGCCTCGCCAATTCCAGAGGACCCACCGGTCACGACACATACCGGTAGTGGGCTCGTTTTAGTGGGGAGCGTCATCGTCGTGATTTCCCGTCGTCAGGGACCGCCCCGGTGTGCGGCTGACAAAGCAACGTGGGGCGACCGAACCGTCATCGGTCGCCTCAGGAGGTCAGGTCGGCATCGAGAAAGGACTGCAGGTCGGCTGGATTCACCAGTGGTTCGCCGGGGGCGACGTTGTCCAAACGGCCCTCCTTCAACCACTGCTCAAGGTCGTCCACCATGGCGAACAGGTGATCAAAGGAAGGGACATAAAACAGGAGCGGCTGGTAGTGATTGATTTCGAAATACTGGTTGATCATCCATTCCAACTGAGCGGGAAAGCGTTGCACCTGGTCGGAAGTGACCGCGTACTCGATCTCGCCGATCGAGCTGAGCAGCCCGCTGCCGTAGACTTTCATGCCCTCAGCTTCCTGCATCAGCCCGAATTCGACCGTGAACCAGAAGAAACGGGCCATCGCCTTGATGTTGCTCTCGACCCGTCGAGTCACTTCTGCCCGGTCCGAGGTCAAGGCCCGCGCCGGATGGCGGCAAAGCGGGCGACCTCGCCGAACCGCACCAGTACGTCTGAAAAGCGTCGGTCAGTATGCATGGGCACATGGCCGGCGATGTCGTGAAAGATGTCGGGCTCGGGCAAATAATCCAGATTGCTGCCGTCACGAATGGTAATCGTGGTGGGAAAGGCGCGATTGCGGAGACAGTCAAAGAAGAGATAGGCCGGTACATAACCGGATACCGGTTTCGCGCAAAACCCACTCAGCGGGGCAAGAAACGCGTTGATTTCATCCAGTCGCGGGATGGCGTCCGGTTTAAGCATCAAATTCTCGACGCCCGTCATGAACCGCGAACAGGCGTACTTTTCCCACTTGGGACGGATGGCTCGATAGCATCGCCGCCATGTTTCCTGGTTCTCTTCGCTGTACAGCTCGTACGGTTGCTGGATGTATAGCTGCCCGTTGCGCTGAGCCTGCTCGATAAACGGGGCTTTCGTCGTGGTCAAGCCGCTGGCCACGGGGAGCGACGACGGTTGGGGGGGAGTCTGATGCGCGGTAGCCATACGAATTCCTCCTCGTGCTGACTGGTTGGTTCGTTTCGACTGCGATCCGTGGGTTAGTTCCCCTCGCCGGTGATTTGAAATTTTGCGGCCCGGTCACGGATGTCGTTCAAGAAGTTTGCCGCGCCAACTCCATTCATCAGGCGGTGATCAAAGCTCATCGTCAGGGCACACCGCTTCCGGAACGCGATGCCGTTGTCGGTGGGTAGCGGTACGAGTTGGGTCTCGCCGAGCGCCAGCGTCGCCACGGCCGGCGTCACGACGACCGGGATGCCCATCCGCATGCCGGAAGCGCCGATGTTCGAGACCGACACCGTTGTCGTGGCGTCGATCTGGTCCTGGCCGTCTCGTGCGGCGGCCACGCGGGCCGCCAGTTCCGCAAAAAATCCAGCTTGAGTCAGCGTGTCGGCATGCCGCACCACTCGCCGTTTTCAGCACGTCACCCGGTAGCGACACGGCGACACCCAGGTTGACATGATGGTACGTCCGCAGCGTCTTGCCGTCACTGGAGAGTGAACTGCGGAAGGCCGGGTGTTCCCGCATGGCTTGGACGATACACCAGAGCAGCATGGCAAAGCCGGTCGGTCCACCCGCCTCGCGCGTCGCGGTGCGGACCGCATCAATGGCTTGCCAATCGACGTCGGTCTCGAGTACCGCGGGCAAGGCGACCTGGGCCCCGCGAGCCATGCGGTAATTCAAAGTTTGTTGCGCCGGGTAGTGTCGATTCGACGTATTCGCTCGCTTGTCGCCGGGCCGCTTCCGCCGTGGCGGCCACCTTCTCGGGTCCGCCGGCATCGACAAACCGATCGACGTCCGCCGGCATCAGCTTCGTCCCGGCCGCCGGAATATGGTTGGCGATTTCGAGCAGTCCCCGATCAAGCAGATACCGCCGCGTCCGCGGTGGGACGCGGACGCCCGCGGCGGCGCGGACGGGACGTCGGCCCTGCGTCGCGGTGGCGGTCGAAGACGGCGTCCCGGTCGCGAATCCGTCGGGCGGCAACTCGGGCGGTGCGCCTGTTTCGTGAATCACCACCGGTGGCGGTGGCGTCGGGGCGGCGCGAGGCACGCGTGCCGGCGTCCGGGGCTGGGCCGCCGGCGGATGGTGGTCCGACGCCATTTCACGCGTGCCGGCGGCGACGTCCATGCGGGCGATCTCCGCGCCGATCGGCAAGACCGTGTCGGGCTGGACCAGCCATTCGAGCAGCCGACCGTCATAGGGCGACTCGACCTCCGTCGTCGCTTTATCGGTTTCCATGACGTAGATCGGATCATCGCGTCGGATGGTATCTCCCGGCTGCTTTAAAAACTCGATCAGACGGGCCTCCTGCAGGCCTTCGCCGAGTTGGGGTATTCGAACCGAAACAACGGGCATCCGCTACGCCTCCATGACCTGATGAATGGCTTCCCTGACATCGTCCGCCGAGGGCAATGCACCATATTCGTAGATCGGGTTATAGCCAATATGCACATCGGGTTTGGAGACCAGCCGCGGCGGGCTGCTGAAACTGTAGAAGCTGTCATCCTCCGACGTCATCTCGGAGATGATCATCTGCCCCGCACTGCACGACGCCGAGTCCTCTTGTACGACGATCAGCCGGCCTGTTTTGGCCAGCGACGCACGCACGGCCTCCTTATCCCAGGGCTGAATCGAGCGCAGATCGATGACTTCGACGGAGACTTCCTCGGCCATCTGATCCGCGACCTGCAACGAAAGCTCCAGGCAGTTCGCCCAGGCGACGAGCGTCACGTCGCTGCCTTCACGGCGGATCCGCGCCTTCCCGAAGGGTACCGGCAGGATCTGCTCGCCGACCTCGACCGGTTGCCGGATGAGGTGCTTGGGGAGCAACACGATCGTGGGATCTTCGGCGTGCATCGCGGTCCAGAGAATTCCGGCCGCGTCTTCTGGCGTGGCTGGTGCGACGACTCGCAGGCCCGGCGTATGGGCGAACCAGGCCTCGTTGGCCTGACTGTGCCAGAGTGAGCCGCCTGGGAGATACGCGCCGTACGGTGCATAGATCACGACCGGACACTTCCAGTCACCATGGGTCCGCCAGCGGAGTGTCGCCAGGTTTTGCGAGATTTGATTCCAGGCGGGCCCCACGAAATCGACGAACTGCATTTCAAATACCGGCTTCATCCCGGCACACGCCATGCCCACCGCGACGCCAGCGATCGTGGCCTCGGCCAGCGGCGAATTAAACACGCGCTGGGGAAAGGCCTCGGAAAGTCCCAGCGTCAAACGAAACACGCCCCCCTTGGGATCCGCGATGTCCTCGCCAAAAAAGATGCGATCCGGGTCTCGTTCCAGCGACGCATGAAAGACGTCGTTGATGGCGTCCACCATCCGCATCCGCTGGCCACCGACCAGGGGAGGCGCTTCGGCAACCGGCGGCGGTCCCAACAACTCGTCCAGCACGTGCTCGGCTTGTGGATCGTCCGCCAGTTCGGCGTGCCGGTATTCGCGATCGACCTGCTCGTCGATTTCCGCCTGGATCGACTCCCATTGATCCTGACTCAACATCTCGGCTTCGATCAGCTCCGTTGCCAAAACATGAATCGGATCCCGATCCATCATCTCCGAAATTTCCTTCGGCTCGCGATAGACGCGATGGTCGTCACTGCTGGTGTGACTGCACAGCCGATCAACTTCGCACAGAAGGATTGTGGGGCCTTCACCCGCGCGCGCTTTCTGCAAGGCCGGTTCGGCCGCGTGATGCACGTTATCCGGATGGCGAGCGTCGACGCGGGTGATCCCAATCGAGTCATTGAAGATGCCCAGCTTGAACGGATTAAATTTGTCGGTGCAGGTACTAATCCCGTAACGATTGTCCTCCACCACAAACACGATCGGCAGTTTTCGCTCGACCGCAAACGCGACCGCCTCGTAAAATTCGCCCTGCCGGCTGGCAGCATCGCCGGTCGTGGCCACCACGATTCCCGACTGCCCCCTTAGCTGCATGCTCCAGGCGACACCACACGCCGGGAGCAGGCTGGCACCTGTGGGAGTCGGAACGCTCCAAATCTTCTTGGATTTGGATGAGTAATGGCCTGGCATCTGACGACCGGCGCTGCTGCTGCTCTGCTTGGCGAAATAAGCCAGCGCCAATTCATAGTTGGTGACACCCCGCGCAAGTGTCATGGCACGGTCACGGTAGTAAGGGAACAGGTAGTCCTCGTCTTCCATCAACAAGGCAATCGTGGCCAGGGTCTCGTGACCCATGCCGGCGACCTGAAACCAGCCCTTGCTTTGACGCAGCAAAACCCCCTCGCGGCGATCGCCCTCGCGGCTGAGGTACATCAACTTGAGCAAGTCAACGTGGTTGATCGTTTTCCGCATCTGCTGGCTCGTCATGTGTGACTCCTTGTCCAGGTACCGTCGATCTCGTGGCCATGCCCCGCCTTGCTGTCCCGGACAAACGGGGCGGCGACGACCCCAACCGCTGCCGCCAGCGATGGGTGGCCCACCGCAGTCGGATCATCTGCGGTGAGGATGACCATATCTTATCGAACATTCTACAGTAAGTTCTACAAGCCGAATGATATACTGTGTATGATGGAAAAACAGAATTTTCCGCGATTTGGAGTGCTTAAATGAACCTTGACCGAATTGACTTCGAGATGCTGGCAGCCCTGCAGCGCGACGCGCGGACCTCGAACAAGGATCTGGCCGAGTCGGTCGGCCTGTCGCCGTCTTCGTGTCTGGAGCGATTTCGCCGCCTGCGGCGATCGGGTGTGCTGCGTGGTTTTCATGCCGATGTGGCACCGGAGGCGCTGGGAATTTCGGTGCAGGCCATGATCTCGATCCGCTTGCGACAGCACGCGAAGATCTCGTTTGACGCCTTGCTGCAGGAGATGTCCCGCATCAAGGAGGTGGTCAACGTCTATCTGCTGGCGGGGGAAACGGATTTCCTCGTGCACGTGGCGGTCCGCGACGTGGCCCATCTACGATCGGTGGTGGTCGATACGTTCACCTCTCGATATGAAGTCGCGCATATCGAAACGTCGCTGATTTTCGAGTTCCGCAAGGCGCCGGTGCTGCCCAACTATCAAACTTCCGCCGACGAGGAGGCGGATCGGCGGGTAAAAAGGTAAGGCCTGGCTTGCGAAGGCTTCCAGCCCCTCATTGGGACCATCCCCATAGGACGCAGATAGGAGAGGCGGGAGTTTCACGTTCGCTGGCCACGGCAGGCAGGCGGGAACAAGGTCGGGAACACTGTGGGGGTCGGGACCCCTTTCGATGGACCTTACCGCTCGACCACCATGGCCACCGCATTGCCGCCGCCCAGGCAGAGGCTCACGACACCCCGACGGGCCTGCCGTCGCTCGAGCGCATACAGCAGGGTGACCAGGGTCCGGGCCCCGCTGGCTCCGATCGGATGTCCCAGCGAGATGCCGCCGCCGTAGATGTTGACTTTGTCTTCCGGGATTTCCAATTGCCGCAAGCAGGCGAGCATCTGGGCCGCGAAGGCTTCATTAATTTCAAACAGATCGATGTCCTGGGGCGACAGGCCGGCCTTGGCCAGCGCGCCCTGCACCGCGTACACCGGGGCAATGAACAGATCTTTTGGGGCCAGGCCGCTGGTATGATAGGCGACGATCCGCGCGGTGAGCGGGTTACCACAGGCGTCGGCGGTGGCAGCATCGGTGACCACCACGGCGGCGGCTCCATCACTGAGCGTCGATGCATTGCCAGCCGTAACGGTGCCGTCCGATTTAAAAACGGTACGCAGGCCTGCCAGCTGTTCGGCCGTCGTTTCCGGACGCAGGCATTCGTCGGTGTCGACCTGCCTATTGCCTTGCCGATTGGCCACGGTGACCGGCGAAATTTCGGCCGCGAACATACCGCTGGCGATCGCCTCGGCGGCCCTCCGCTGGCTTTCCGCGGAAAAGGCATCCTGCTCTTCCCGCGACAGCGAGAAGGTGGTCGCCACATGCTCCGCATGGACTCCCATGTGGCAGGATTCGAAGGCGCACGTCAAGCCATCATGAATCATCGCGTCTTGCAGCTGCAGATCACCCAGTTTTTGTCCGTTGCGGACACCGCGGACCAGATGCGGGGCCAGGGACATGTTTTCCATGCCGCCCGCGACGATGGCCCGCGCGTCGCCGGCACGGATCGCCTGGGCGGCCAACATGACGGCTTTCAGCCCCGAACCGCACACCTTATTGATGGTCACAGCGGGAATGGACGGTGGAAGTCCGGCCAACAGAGCGGCTTGTCGGGCCGGAGCCTGACCAACGCCCGCCTGCACCACGTTCCCCATGATGACTTCTTCCAGTTGTTCGGCCGGTAAGCCCGATCGCTCGACGGCGGCCGCGATAGCCACCGCCCCCAACTGTGGCGCCGCCAGTCGGCTGAGCGAGCCCAAAAAGGCGCCGATCGGAGTGCGAGCGGCGGCAACGACGAAAGCGTCATTCATGGGAGACCTCCTTGGGGAGCGCGTTGCTTCCGGTTATAGGCCGGGCTAGGCAGATCGGCAACAAGCTTATAATGACGTCCGCCGTGGCGAGGGGGAACCTTGGCGATCGTTCGCAAGGCACCTGTGATCGCAACGCTCGCCAGGCCGATCCGCGAGCCACCGTTTGAATTTTCCGGGAGTACCGATGAGTTGGCAAGGTTTGATCGAGGAAATACGGGAGCAAGCCGCGGAAATCAAGCGCGGCGGCGGCGAATCGGCGATCGCGCGACAGCACAAAAAAAACCGCCTGACGGCTCGTGAACGAATCGACGCGCTGATCGACCCCGGCACCGATTTTCTGGAGGTGGGCTTGTGGGCCGCCTGGCGGATGTACGAGGACTGGGGCGGTGCCCCCTCGGCGGGCGTGGTCTGCGGTGTGGGGTCGGTCTCCAGACGGCAAGTCATGATCATCGCCAATGATGCCACCATCAAGGCAGGTGCGTTCTTTCCGATGACGGTCAAGAAAGTCCTTCGCGCTCAACGGATCGCGATGGACAATTATCTGCCCCTCATGTACCTCGTCGATTCGGCGGGTGTCTTTCTGCCACTCCAGGACGAGATCTTTCCGGACGAGGACGATTTTGGCCGCATCTTTCGCAACAACGCCGTGATCAGCGCGATGGGCATTCCGCAAATCTCGGCGATCATGGGGAACTGCGTCGCCGGCGGCGGCTATCTGCCGGTCCTTTGCGACAAACTGCTGATGACCGAGGGTTCGGGTTTGTACCTGGCGGGTCCGGCGCTGGTGAAAAGTGCCATTGGGCAGCAGGTGACGCACGAAGAATTGGGTGGCGCGCAAATGCACGCCGAGATCAGCGGCACCATTGATTTTCGCGAAGCCGACGACGCGTCCTGCATTTCACGGCTGCGTCAACTGGCCGAGACGCTGCCACATGACGAGATCGCCGCGCCGTTCCGACGCGAAACACCCACGCCGGCCGCTCGTCCGGCCGCGGAGCTGTACGATATCGTCTCGACCGACGCGCAAACTCAATTTGACGTTCGCGACTTGTGCCAGTGTCTCGTCGATGCGGGTACGTTTCTGGAATACAAGGCCGATTATGGCGGCTCGCTGGTCTGCGGCTACGCCCGCATCGGCGGCTTCCCGGTGGGCATCGTCGCCAATCAGCATTGCCAGGTACGGACGCCGAACAAGGGCTTTCAATTCGGCGGTGTGATCTACGATGACAGCGCGAACAAAGCCGCCCGCTTCATCATGGATTGCAATCAGAATTGGTTGCCCATCGTCTTCCTCCAGGACGTGATGGGATTCATGGTCGGTCGCGATTCGGAGCAAGGCGGTATCATTCGCGCTGGCGCGAAATTGGTAAACGTGCTCTCGAACGCCCGCGTGCCCAAGCTGACGATCATTACCGGCGGCAGCTACGGGGCCGGCAATTATGCGCTCTGCGGCAAGGCGTTCGATCCGCGCTTCATCTACGCCTGGCCCAACGCCCGTTACGCGGTCATGGGGGGGAAACAGGCCGCGGCGACGCTGTTGGATATCAACCTCGCCGCCATGCACCGCGCGGGCCAAGATCCGGCGGTGGACGAATTGGAGCAATTACGAGTGAAGGTCACCGAGGCCTATGAGAATACCACCGATATCCGCTATGGTGCTTCCCGTGGTTGGGTGGATGGCATCATTGCACCCGACGACACACGGGCGGTGCTGATACGAATGCTTACGGTGGCCACCAGGCACGTCCAATTGCGCCCTTACGTAACGGGCGTGCTGCAGGTTTAGCTGGCCAGACCCGTCGGCACAACCATCGGGTAGAATGCAAACGCGTCATGAACGGCGACGTTCTCGAGACCATTCGACTCGGCGACCCAACGTGAAGGCAGATCAGTCCTATGCGTCATGAAATTCGTATCGGAAATGCCGCCGGCTTCTGGGGGGACAATCTCGATGCGCCCGCTTCGCCTCGCCGACTCGGGGCAGCTCGATTATCTCACCCTCGAGTACCTGGCCGAACTGACGCTCTCCATCCTGGCTCATCAACGCGCGAAGAATCCCGACGCCGGCTTTGTGACCGATGTGCCACGGGTCGCCGGGCAGCTGGCCCCGCACTTCCGCGGTGCATCCCCGCTTAAACTCGTGACCAACGGCGGCGGCATGCACCCGGCCGGTTCGCTCGGGCCACGGCCGAGGTGCTGGTCGCGTGTGGGCTACCGCAGGTGCGGATCGCCGCGGTGGCGGGCGACGACCTGCTCCCGCGACTAGACAAGTTCATCGCGGCCGGTGAATCCTTCCCCCACTTTGACGACGGTAAGCCGCTCGGCGCGTTGCGAGACCGGGTGGCGAGCGCCAATGTCTACCTGGGCGCTCGCGGGATTGTCGACGCGTTACAGCAGGATGCGCAGATCGTCTTGACCGGCCGCGTGGCCGACGCTTCCCTGGTCGTCGGACCCGCGGTCCACGCCTTCGATTGGGACTGGTCGGATGAGGAGCGGCTGGGTGCTGCTACGGTCGCCGGGCATTTGATCGAATGTGGAGCTCAGGTTACTGGTGGAATGTATTCCGATTGGCAACCCGGGATTTCGCTCGCCGATATCGGATACCCGATTGCCGTTCTGCAAGCCGATGGCACGTGTGAAATTACGAAACCGACCGGCAGCGGGGGGCTTGTTTCGGTAGGAACGGTAACGGAACAATTGGTTTACGAGATCGGCGATCCGGCCCGCTATATGACTCCCGATGTGGTGGCCGACTTTCGCGAGGTGCGGGTGCGGTCCTTGGGCCATGATCGCGTGCAGGTAACGGGTGGCACGGGAACCGCCGCACCGGAGACCCTCAAGGTATCGATGGCCTATTACGACGGATACACCACTTCCGGTACCCTGGTCGTGACCGGGCCGGATGCGGTGGGCAAGGCGCGGACGTGTGCGGAAACGATCCGTGACCGGGTGGCGCTGGGTGGGTACGAGCTGGCCCGTTTTGAATACGAATGCCTGGGCGCGGGCGACACGCTCCCCGGATTGGCGCTATGGCAACGTGAGATCGCGGAAGTCACGCTCCGCGTGGCCGCCTGGGATCCACGTCGGGAGGCGATCGAGCGATTGACCCGCGAGTTCGCACCGCTGGTCACCGCCGGGCCGCCCGGGGTGACCGGTTATACAGGCACGCCGCACCGCTCCCGTCCCGTGCTTTCCTACTGGCCGTCGCGTATCGCTCGAACTCAAGTCGAGGCCACCGTGGACGTCCGCACGGCCCAGGAGTGGTTGGCATGAATCAACAGGACGCTTCGCAAACGACCGCCCCGCAACCGGCAGCGAGGGAAACGCCGGACACGCTGCGGTTGGGCGAAATCGCGCACGCTCGGTCGGGTGACAAGGGGAACCACGCGAATGTCGGGGTGATCGCCTACACGGATGCCGGCTATGCGTTTTTGCAACAAGCCCTCACCGAGACGATCGTGGCGGAGTTCTTCGCGGGACTCGCGCCGACCCGCGTCGAGCGCTACGAATTGCCGGGAATTCGAGCACTCAACTTCCTGCTGTACGACGTTCTCCAAGGTGGCGCGAGTCGTTCGTTGCGGACCGATTCGCAAGGTAAGGTTCTGGGAGTGGCGATTCGCGAATTGACGTTACCGCGTCCCGAGAATATCGACCTTATGACCCGGAGTACCCAGACCGATGTCTGAACTGACTCGCCTGACCATCGACGATTACCAGGTGGCCCATCTGACGCTGGATCGGCCCTCCCGCCGTAACGCATTGACTCGCGACATGCTGCGTCAAATTCGCCAGCAGGTGGTCGAGGCAGCACGGAATTCCGTTCGGCTGCTGGTGATCGCAGCCGAAGGCCCCGTCTTCTGCGCTGGGATGGACTTGGGCGAAATGCAAGCCCGCGCGGCAGCGGCCAACGCGGCAGACGAATGGCGGACGGATGCCGAACTGTTTCGCGACGTGCTGATTGAGTTAATCGAAGCTCCGTTTCCGGTATTGGCCCAGGTGAAGGGACCCGTACTCGCGGGCGGCATGGGCATCGTGCTCGCATGCGATATCGTGCTCGCATGTAAGGCGGCGTATTTTTCACTGCCCGAACCGCAGCGGGGCATCACCGCGGCGATGGTAACGCCCTTGCTGGCCTTTCGCGTGGCCGCGGGCCCGGCCAGCCAGCTCTTGCTTTCGGGGCGACCATTAGGTGTCGAAGCGGCAGCGATGTGGGGCCTGTGTCACGAGGTAATCGAGCCAGAAGAATTTGAAGAAGTCGCCGCGGTCTGGATCAAGGGGATGCTCCGCGGCATCCCCGGCGGCGCTGGCCGCCAGTAAGGCCAATTTGCGGAGGGCGGCTGGCCCCGAGCTGGTGCCGCAAATCGCGGCCGCCGCTTTGGCCTCGGCGGCCGCCCGCGAAACGGCCGACGTGCGCGGTAAAGGTTTGCAGGCCTTTTTGGAAAACGCCACCCGTCTTGGCAGGTGGCTGACTCATGAACCCGTCGGAATCACCCCGCGGCGGCGAATGATATTTCAAGCGGCGGAATCAGGCGTCCTAAGATGGTCAGAAACATCGTAGTCTTTCAGTTTTGTCGCCACAGTTACGCTTCCAAATCGTTAATCATTGCGTAGGCCAACCGGATATCTGACTGTTGAGTCGATTTGGCGCCACCGCAAAGTAGAAGAATCAGCGTTCCCCCACGACGCGTGTAATACACGCGGTAGCCAGGGTCAATATCGACCTTGAGCTCAGATAAACCACGCTTTAAGTTCCGGTGCTGGCCAGGGTTGCCAGCCGCAAGACGTTCGATTCTTGCCTGAATTCGAGCGCGGCCCTTCCGATCCCTTAGGCCGTCGAGCCATTCCGTGAATTCGTAGGTTGCTTTGATCTGAGCAGCCACAACCTATTGTATCCCACAGGATACGAATTGCAAGGACTCCCGTTTCAGCTCGCGACAGGCTATCAGCGCCGTCTAACGTCTGAGCTCACCGGCGCCAGCAGCTGGCGCGCGGGTTGCCACCGCAAGCCGCGTGACAGGTGCGTCCGGCGTCCGGTGGAGCGACTTGTTAGGTGCCATACCAGCGTGCATCTTCGGGTGACTCTCGCACATCTGAAAACCGGTCTCTGACGCGGGACAGAATACTTTCATCACTGGTAATTACGGCAGTACTCGGTGCTGTGGATTTGCACGAATTCTGAGCCAGAAATTTCCGGAACGACTGCCGCGAAAATCGCCGTCGATAATCTGGTCAATTCGAGCCGCAAGAGCGAGTAGCTCCGGACCCCTTACTGATTGGCCGGTTTCGAGAGAGCCTGTCAAATTCGCCACCTGCCTCGCCAACCGCCTCGACGCTCTCTACGTACCACTCAGAGCCCGGAAGTTCTGGCTCAACGAGCTTGAGAATATCAACTAGGTCAAACGACAGTATGCGGTGTCCGTTGCCGGCGTCTTTCGTGTCCCAAATCGTCACCGCTTCCATGGCACCTAACGCCCTAGCTCAGCGGCCCGAGTAATTACCGGCGCGCGCCTTGCTCTGCAAGGGGCGTGACGGGCACCTCGGGTCCGCTGCAGCGCATTGTTAGACGGCGACTCCATGTTGGTCGTCAAGCCGCCGGACGTACCGAGATTTCTAGCCCAAGCGCCTTGGCTACTCGAACGATCGTATCGAACTGCGGATTCCCTTCCGCCGACAAAGCCTTGTAGAGGCTCTCCCTACCCAAACCGGTCGCCTCCGCAATCTGCGTCATGCCCTTCGCGCGGGCGATATCACCGAGCGCCTTTACCACAAACGAAGTATCTCCGTCCGCTTCAGCGATGCATGCCTCGAGGTAGGCCGCCATCTCTTCAGGCGTCCTAAGATGGTCAGAAACATCGTAGTCTTTCAGTTTTGTCGCCACAGTTACGCTTCCAAATCGTTAATCATTGCGTAGGCCAACCGGATATCTGACTGTTGAGTCGATTTGGCGCCACCGCAAAGTAGAAGAATCAGCGTTCCCCCACGACGCGTGTAATACACGCGGTAGCCAGGGCCAATATCGACCTTGAGCTCAGATAAACCACGCTTTAAGTTCCGGTGCTGGCCAGGGTTGCCAGCCGCAAGACGTTCGATTCTTGCCTGAATTCGAGCGCGGCCCTTCCGATCCCTTAGGCCGTCGAGCCATTCCGTGAATTCGTAGGTTGCTTTGATCTGAGCAGCCACAACCTATTGTATCCCACAGGATACGAATTGCAAGGACTCCCGTTTCAGCTCGCGACAGGCTATCAGCGCCGTCTAACGCCCTAGCTCAGCGGCCCGAGTAATTACCGGCGCGCGCCTTGCTCTGCACGGGGCGTGACGGGCACCTCGGGTCCGCTGCAGCGTAATGTTAGACGTCAAGATGCCCACTTCATATGAAGTTTCTTGTTTTCGGCGGCACACTCCCGAAGGTACAGATTGATGAGGCTCTGGTAGGGAATGCCGCTTTCTTCAGACAGGGCTCTAAAGTAAGCGATCGTGTCCTCGTCCAGCCGGATCGTAAGCTGCTTCTTCGGCTTCTTCAGATACGGATTCTTGACGGAATTCGAGAAGTCATAGGATTTCTTCATCGTAGGAACTCAGAGTATTGACGTCGTTCAGATCGATCCGCTTTCCTTGCGGAGATTATCCTGATGAGCTGCTCTTTCTTTCGGTAGCAATGGACCACAACAAGGAGCCGAAGCGTTACGCTGAGACCAAGCAGGACAAAGCGATCTTCATCATCAGAGTGCTCCGGATCCGAAATGACACGAGCGTTCTCGTCTAGAAACGCGGACTTGGCCTCCTGAAACGCGATCCCGTGCTTCTTGAGGTTGTCCCGTGCCTTCCGCTCGTCCCACTCGAATCGGAGGCCATCCATCCCTACAGTGTAACTACATAGTAGGGCATGTCAATCTGACGTCTAACGCTGAGCTCACCGGCGGCTGCGGGGTTGGCAGCAAGGGGCGGCAGGGTCGGCGTGTGAGCGAATTGTTAGGTGCCCCAGCGTTTTGGGACTCCATCTGAAAGCGCATCACTGGATTAATTCGGTTGGTCCTTCTGAGCGAAACCTCCGGACGACGCCGAGCCGCGTAAACTCTGGTCTTCGGGCCGAAGACGATAGCTCGCGTTCAAGACACTCAGCCAGTGGCGCATTTAGAATATCAACTCAGCACGCGGACACTGTCACGCGTCTCCAACAGTCCGAGATCTCGTACGCGGATTGTGCATGCTCATTTCATTACCGATAATCGAATCGTCTGGCATCGTCTCGCTCGGAAAGAAAATCGCCTTGACATACCCGGACCAAGCCGCGATCTTACCCTATCATTCGTGCAGGTGGAGGCCCGGCAAGGCCATGTCCCGCGCCGACTGCGACGCGTGAAGCCAACCCAGGATCAAGCGAATTCGTTTGGCTCGAGCGGCCTGAATCCCGGCCCGTTTGCCTTGCAGAAAGAATTTCTCGAGGGCCGCGGTAAAAATTTGAGGCGCTTCCGTTCGTCCCACTCGAAGTCCATGCCACGGAGTGTAGTGACAGTGTGTAGTTACGTCAATGCGCCTGGCAACAAGGCCTAACGACCGAGCTCAGCGGCAGACCGAAATGGCGTGCCGGTTGCGGACGCAAGCGGCGTGACAGTTCGGGATGTCCGCTGCAGCGCATTGTTAGGCGGCGTCACGACAGCTTGCTCGAAACTAACCGATTAAGGCTGACCCCCGACTCTGCCGCCTGAATAGCAAGAAGTCTGTGCACTTCCGGGGGAACGCGAACCATGAACTTGCCACTGAACGGCCGCGTGGAGATTGGCTCTGGCACCGTTTCCTTATTGCGCTTCAGATCGGCCACTACTTTTTTCACGAGAGCGCGAATACCGGACAGCGCCTCCTCCGGAGAAGCCTCAAGCCAACTTAGGCTCGGAAACTCTGCGCAAAGCCCAACATACTCGTTGTCTTCTTCAGACCAGGTTACGCGATATGTATAGCGATCAGCTGCCTTTGCCATCTTCATTCTCGAGTCGTTCAATTGCCCACAGTACCTGCCGCACCTGATAAGGCTTGGCTTTGCCTTTCGCGTCTTGAATGTTGACGCGAGGATCGCCCTGCCAAGGCGTTCGGTACACCCTGTGACTGGTGCCGCGAGACCGCGGTTTTCCGAAGTAATGGTCACATACTTTAGAGAGATCGTTGAAGCGAACACCTTTCGGATTCTGCTTCATCTTCGCCACTATTTCGTCTATAGAAGCCACCGACGCATGATATCACTATTGATATCAATGGCAAGGCCGGCCGTCGGAGGATTCGCACCTAGGCGTCCGAGCCGCCTAACGTTTGAGCTGAGCGCCGCGCGCGTTGACGGAAATCTTTGGCACTTTATGCATCCCGCGTGCGCTCGAGCGATTTGTTAGGCAGCCGACAGCTTCTCGACATCAAGCTTACCCACGTTCCGCTCAGCCACCCACAGGTCGTACTGCATTTGCTGATTCAGCCAACTCTCGGCCGACGTACCAAAAGCCTGCGATAGACGCAGTGCCATCTCGGGGCTGATACCCGCCCGGCCGTTAAGAATCGCCGAGAGCGTCTTACGACTTACACCGAGAGCCTCTGCAGCACGCGTGACACTCAGATCTAGCGGCTCCAGACACAGCTCCCTCAAGATCTCGCCCGGATGAGGCGGATTGTGCATCCTCATATTCATTACCTAGTGATAATCCTCGTAATCTACGTCAGTGGCATCGACACCCTCAAAACGAAAAGTGATCCGCCAGTTGCCACTCACTCGGACTGCCCATGTGCCGCGACGCTTACCCTTCAGTTCGTGCAGGTGGAGACCCGGTAAGGCCATGTCCCGCGCCGACTGCGACGCGTGAAGCCAACCCAGGATCAAGCGAATTCGTTTGGCTTGAGCGGCCTGAATCCCGGCCCGTTTGCCTTGCAGAAAGAATTTCTCAAGGCCGCGGTGCTTGAATCGCTTGATCACGCGTCCTACTGTAACCCATACCGTTACAGGTTACAAGAACGTCCGGCTAGACTGCCTAACGCCTTAGCTCAGCGGCCCGAGTAATTACCGGCGCGCGCCTTGCTCTGCAAGGGGCGTGACGGGCACCTCGGTCGCTGCAGCGCATTGTTAGATGGCGACTCCATGTTGGTCGTCAAGCCGCCGGACGTACCGAGATTTCTAGCCCAAGCGCCTTGGCTACTCGAACGATCGTATCGAACTGCGGATTCCCTTCCGCCGACAAAGCCTTGTAGAGGCTCTCCCTACCCAAACCGGTCGCCTCCGCAATCTGCGTCATGCCCTTCGCGCGGGCGATATCACCGAGCGCCTTTACCACAAACGAAGTATCTCCGTCCGCTTCAGCGATGCATGCCTCGAGGTAGGCCGCCATCTCTTCAGGCGTCCTAAGATGGTCAGAAACATCGTAGTCTTTCAGTTTTGTCGCCACAGTTACGCTTCCAAATCGTTAATCATTGCGTAGGCCAACCGGATATCTGACTGTTGAGTCGATTTGGCGCCACCGCAAGAGTAGAAGAATCAGCGTTCCCCCACGACGCGTGTAATACACGCGGTAGCCAGGGCTCAATATCGACCTTGAGCTCAGATAAACCACGCTTTAAGTTCCGGTGCTGGCCAGGGTTGCCAGCCGCAAGACGTTCGATTCTTGCCTGAATTCGAGCGCGGCCCTTCCGATCCCTTAGGCCGTCGAGCCATTCCGTGAATTCGTAGGTTGCTTTGATCTGAGCAGCCACAACCTATTGTATCCCACAGGATACGAATTGCAAGGTGCTTCCGTTTCAGCTCGCGACAGGCTATCAGCGCCGTCTAACGCCCTAGCTCAGCGGCCCGAGTAATTACCGGCGCGCGCCTTGCTCTGCACGGGGCGTGACGGGCACCTCGGGTCCGCTGCAGCGTAATGTTAGACGTCAAGATGCCCACTTCATATGAAGTTTCTTGTTTTCGGCGGCACACTCCCGAAGGTACAGATTGATGAGGCTCTGGTAGGGAATGCCGCTTTCTTCAGACAGGGCTCTAAAGTAAGCGATCGTGTCCTCGTCCAGCCGGATCGTAAGCTGCTTCTTCGGCTTCTTCAGATACGGATTCTTGACGGAATTCGAGAAGTCATAGGATTTCTTCATCGTAGGAACTCAGAGTATTGACGTCGTTCAGATCGATCCGCTTTCCTTGCGGAGTTTATCCTGATGAGCTGCTCTTTCTTTCGGTAGCAATGGACCACAACAAGGAGCCGAAGCGTTACGCTGAGACCAAGCAGGACAAAGCGATCTTCATCATCAGAGTGCTCCGGATCCGAAATGACACGAGCGTTCTCGTCTAGAAACGCGGACTTGGCCTCCTGAAACGCGATCCCGTGCTTCTTGAGGTTGTCCCGTGCCTTCCGCTCGTCCCACTCGAATCGGAGGCCATCCATCCCTACAGTGTAACTACATAGTAGGGCATGTCAATCTGACGTCTACGCCGAGCTCAGCGGCAGACCGAAATGGCGTGCCGGTTGCGGACGCAAGCGGCGTGACAGTTCGGGATGTCCGCTGCAGCGCATTGTTAGGCGGCGTCACGACAGCTTGCTCGAAACTAACCGATTAAGGCTGACCCCCGACTCTGCCGCCTGAATAGCAAGAAGTCTGTGCACTTCCGGGAACGCGAACCATGAACTTGCCACTGAACGGCCGCGTGGAGATTGGCTCTGGCACCGTTTCCTTATTGCGCTTCAGATCGGCCACTACTTTTTTCACGAGAGCGCGAATACCGGACAGCGCCTCCTCCGGAGAAGCCTCAAGCCAACTTAGGCTCGGAAACTCTGCGCAAAGCCCAACATACTCGTTGTCTTCTTCAGACCAGGTTACGCGATATGTATAGCGATCAGCTGCCTTTGCCATCTTCATTCTCGAGTCGTTTAATTGCCCACAGTACCTGCCGCACCTGATAAGGCTTGGCTTTGCCTTTCGCGTCTTGAATGTTGACGCGAGGATCGCCCTGCCAAGGCGTTCGGTACACCCTGTGACTGGTGCCGCGAGACCGCGGTTTTCCGAAGTAATGGTCACATACTTTAGAAGAGTAGATCGTTGAAGCGAACACCTTTCGGATTCTGCTTCATCTTCGCCACTATTTCGTCTATAGAAGCCACCGACGCATGATATCACTATTGATATCAATGGCAAGGCCGGCCGTCGGAGGATTCGCACCTAGGCGTCCGAGCCGCCTAACGCTCGAGCTCAGCTTCGCTTGAGGCTGACGGGGCCTTGGCGGTAGCTAAGGGCGCGGCAGGGTCAAGCGTGGGCTGCAGCGCATTGTTAGGCCGCCCCATCGTTTTGCGACTCCATGTACAAGCGCAGCACTGCATTAATTCGAGTTTGGTAACCCTTCCCTTGAGCTCGAAACCACTCCAGCACGTCCGCGTCGAGCCGCACGGTAATACTCTTCTTCGGGCCAGGAAGACGAAGCTCTGCGTTCATAAAGAACGACTCATCCAGTGGCGCTATTTCAGAAGTATCAACGTCTGCATCGCGGACACTGTCCACGCGTTTCCAATCAGTCGCCGATGATCTTTTC
The DNA here is from genome assembly GCA_963700865.1 of uncultured Planctomycetaceae bacterium. GTDB lineage: Bacteria > Planctomycetota > Planctomycetia > Pirellulales > Pirellulaceae > CAVOGJ01. Next base: position 252,935 of record CAVOZC010000016.1, read on the forward strand.
GTACGCTTTTTGTTCATGCTTCAGGGCTTTTCGTAACGAGATAATACGAATCGTCTGGCCATCGTCTCGCTCGGTAAATGATAGAACGAGAATTCGTCCTTGAGACATACCAAGACCAAGCCAACGATCTTCGCCATAGTCACTTCGCGTATCCAGGGCCGCCAACATGGGCCCTTCGAACATCTCTTCGGCCTCGACGAAATCCAGTCCATGCTTGTCGAGGTTCGTGAGGCGCTTCCGTTCGTCCCACTCGAAGTCCATGCCACGGAGTGTAGTGACAGTGTGTAGTTACGTCAATGCGCCTGGCAACAAGGCCTAACGACTCGAGCTCAGCTTCGCTTGAGGCTGACGGGGCCTTGGCGGTAGCGAAGGGCGGCAGGGTCAAGCGTGGGCTGCAGCGCATTGTTAGGCCGCCCCATCGTTTTGCGACTCCATGTACAAGCGCAGCACTGCATTAATTCGAGTTTGGTAACCCTTCCCTTGAGCTCGAAACCACTCCAGCACGTCCGCGTCGAGCCGCACGGTAATACTCTTCTTCGGGCCAGGAAGACGAAGCTCTGCGTTCATAAAGAACGACTTATCTCAGTGGCGCTATTTCAGAAGTATCAACGTCTGCATCGCGGACACTGTCCACGCGTTTCCAATCAGTCGCCGATGATCTTTTCGTACGCTTTTTGTTCATGCTTCAGGGCTTTTCGTAACGAGATAATACGAATCGTCTGGCCATCGTCTCGCTCGGTAAATGATAGAACGAGAATTCGTCCTTGAGACATACCAAGACCAAGCCAACGATCTTCGCCATAGTCACTTCGCGTATCCAGGGCCGCCAACATGGGCCCTTCGAACATCTCTTCGGCCTCGACGAAATCCAGTCCATGCTTGTCGAGGTTCGTGAGGCGCTTCCGTTCGTCCCACTCGAAGTCCATGCCACGGAGTGTAGTGACAGTGTGTAGTTACGTCAATGCCTGGCAACAAGGCCTAACGCCTTAGCTCAGCGGCCCGAGTAATTACCGGCGCGCGCCTTGCTCT
>CAVOZC010000017.1:0-300754 GCA_963700865.1 uncultured Planctomycetaceae bacterium
GAAGGAAAAGGGCAGACACAGACCTGGCGGATAAAGGTTGGGAAGTTTGGGAGAACTCTCCGGAATCGCGAGCGCCCCCCGTCTCGTGAAGCTACCAAATCAACCCCTCTCCCGTTTGTGTGGGCCGGTTCTTCGATCATTTCTCTCGGCCCCTAAAGGGCTTTAACGGAGCCCTTTGCCGCAGTCTGACCACGGACTTGGGGTGAAAACATCTTTAACTTCTCTCGGCCTTGAAGGAAAGTCACCTCGGCGGCTGTTACCCGACGGCGCAAATCGCAATTAGTAGGTTGGGCAACTTCCTATTGCCAACGGTTATGACCTTACCTGCTCCGGCTGTCGGCCCGCATTTCCTTCATTCCTAAGGAGAGTTCTAATGTCGTATCGTCGTTTTGTCCTCGTAAGTCTGTGCTGCGTTTGCGGCATGTCGTCCGGATTGCCGGCGCAGTTCGTTTATTCAACCGTCGACTATCCAGGAGCCGATTCCACGGACGCCAACAGTATTGGTCCGACCGGGACCATAGTGGGTGATTATACCGTCGGCGCCGTGACGCACGCGTTCACCCTGTCGAGTGGCGTGTACACGTCGTTTGACGTGCCAACGTCCACCGGCTTTTCGAGCGCCAACGGAATCAACGCCAGCGGGCAAATCGTCGGCCTCTATGACGTGGGCGCCGTCACGAAAGCCTATATCCGCAACGGCAGTACCTACTCCGATCTGATACCGTTCGCCGGGTCGTCATTCACGCAGGCCTTGTCCATCAATGATGCCGGCCATGTGGTGGGTTCGTACCGGAACGCGAGCAACGTTCCGCAGGGCTTCTTGTTCGATGGCAGCAGCTATGAAACGCTCGTGTTTCCAGGTTCCACAGCGACAACCGCGATTGGCATCAATAACGCAGACAACGTCGTAGGCACTTTTGTGAGCAGCATGCTGAGGCACGGCTATATCTACGATGGCAGTGCCTATACACAGCTGGATGTACCGGGAGCAAGCTTAACGGTGGCCGAAGGAATCAATGACTCGGGGCAGATCGCGGGTTTGTATCTCGACGGCCTCGGTGACTTTCACGGCTTTTTGTTGAACGGTGGCACCTACAGTACTTTGGACTATCCGGGGGCGACGCTGACTCAAGCCTATGGCATCGACAATCTGGGACAGATTGTGGGCTACTACGAGGACGCGAACGGAAATGGTCATGGCTTTCTGGCCACGCCAGTGCCAGAATCCAACTCGCTGGCGCTAGCAGGCCTGATGGCGAGCGCACTCTTCAGCGGCATATTTCGGCGGCGGCATACCTCGAAAGCCGTGACGATGTCGAAGTCAGCTGGTCCATCGCAAAGCTGACGAATTGCCACCCTGGGCATCGAACAACGCCTTCAGTCTTCGCAACGCGCGCAAGTAACGCATGCTGGCAGCCTTTTCCGTCAGTTGCAATACTTGCGCCGTTTCCTTGGGATCCAACTGTTCGACATGGCGCAGCGCTAACACCTCCTGGTCCCAGGCGGGCAGCTGATCGAGGCAGGTTTCCAGCCGCGACTTGAGCTCCGCCCGCATCGCCAAGCGGCTCGGCGAAGTCCCACTGTCGACAAAGTGATTTGCCATGGCGCTGGTCGACGCCTCACAAACGTACGGGCGATCCACGGATACCTCTCGTCGTGCGTCCCGCTTCTGCGTGCCCAGATGATAGCGATGCAATTCGAGTAGTTTCTTGAGCGCCACCGCCCTCAACCAAACGTAAGGCGGAATTTCGGGCTGATGCAGAAAATCTTCCTTCTGACGACAGGCTGCAAGACGCACTTCCTGCAGAACGTCCTCGACATCGAGACGCGCGGCGATCCTGGGGTCAAGCCGCGAGGTAATCAAACGCGCCAGCCGCGCGGAAAAGTGTTCCAGTAATTGCTCCAGGGCACCTGGTTGGCCGGCCCTCGCAGCTTGCACAATCTGGCTCGTTTCCTCCGCATCCATCGTTCTGGCGCCTCGTTCCTTTTCTACCATCATCGATCACATGTCTTAAGCCTGCGCCGAGCTGCAAGACCCGCTGATGCATCATACACCGTTGCGGCACGACGGGATAGAATGATTTTCTCCCCAAGATTTCCACCACGTGAGAACTTCGTCAAGTTCGCCCTTCCGCGGAACAGCAAGTTGGCGCGTCACCGGGGTCCACACAGTATCCCATGAAAGAAAACAGCCTACTGAACGAACTGGCCCACGAATTCTGTCAGCGGCTTCGTCAAGGCGAGCACCCCACGATCGACGATTATGCCGGCCGCTGTCCCCAGTTGGCGGACGAGATCCGGGACCTGTTTCCGATGCTGTTGGTGATGGAAGGGCAGTCAACTTCCTCGGGGCAGTTTGCCTCGGGTACCGCTCCCCCGCTCCGGGTTGAGGCTCCGCGACAGGTGGCCGAATATCGCATCGTTCGCGAGATGGGACGCGGCGGGATGGGGGTCGTGTATGAGGCCATCCACGAATCGCTGCAGCGGCGTGTCGCGCTGAAGGTCTTGCCCGCCGGAAACTTGCCGGATGCCAGGCACATCGAACGATTTCAACGCGAAGCGCGGGCGGCCGCGCGCTTGCGTCACGCGAACATCGTCCCGATTTTTGATGTGGGAGAAGCCGACGGCCTTTATTACTATGCCATGCTGTACATTGACGGTCGGTCCTTGAACCGACCGTTGCCAGACGCGACAGCGCTCACAGAGGGCGTTTCGCGTACGAAACCGCCCAGCAGTTGCACGGGAGTGGCTGCCACGCATTACCGTCGCATCGCTATGATCGGCCGGCAGGTGGCCGCGGCGTTGGCACACGCGCATCATCAAGGCGTGCTGCATCGGGACATCAAGCCGGGCAACCTGATCCTGGACGCGGAGGGCGTCGTGTGGCTGACGGACTTTGGTCTGGCGCACATGGAAGGTCTGGACGACTTGACCTCGCCCGGCGACGTCGTGGGCACGTTGCGTTACCTGCCGCCCGAGCGTTTCGAAGGGCACGCTGACGAACGGGGAGATATCTACAGCTTGGGCAGCACGCTCTACGAGTTGCTCACAACGGTGCCGGCCTTCGCGGCGAGCACGCGAGCCCGACTGATCGATAGCATTTTAAATACGCGGCCCGTGGCACCGCGCCGCATCGATCCGCACATTCCGCGCAACCTGGAAACGATTGTGTTGAAGGCCATGGCCCACGAGCCTGGCCAGCGCTATGCGACAGCGGATCTGCTGGCAGCGGATCTCGATCGCTTCCTGTCAAACCGTCCCATCCTGGCTCATCGCTCAAGTTACGGGAGAGTTCTTTGGCGGTGGAGCCAGCGCAACAAGGCACTCGCCGGATTGCTGTCTCTGTCATTGTTGTTGCTTTTATCCATTGCCGTGGTCTCCTCCGTGGCATCCATTCGACTTGGTAAGCAACTCGCGAACACGAGGGCCGCACAGCGCGAGGGAAGGCAAAAACTTTTTGACTCACTGTTGGTGCAGGCAGGGGCCACATGGAAGACCGGTGTAGGAAAACAGCGATTTGGCACATTACGAGCCGTGCAGCGGGCCACAAGAATCGCCCGCGAGCTGGACTTGCCCGCTGCGGCGTTCGACCAACTGCGAACGGAAGCGATCGCGGCGTTGTGTCTGCCCGATATGGAAACGGCCAAGGAACTCGATGCCTTTCCGCGAAACGCCGTACAGGTTGATTTTGACCCGACACTGCGGCGATACGTGCGGGTCGACAACACGGGACGCGTCACGATTTACGATGTTACGGACAATCGCGTTCTGCAGCGATTGCCCCAGGCCACTGCCGAAAAGCCGGTGGCAGGAGCGACGAGGGTCCGTTTCAGCCCCGACGGGCGATTTTTACTGCAGCATGACGACCAGGACGATGGCCGTCAGGCGCGGCTACGCCTGTGGGACCTGTCAGCAGCCGATCCGAAAGTCGTACTCGAGCTTTGGGGGGTGGAAACGTCGACATTTCGCGCCGACGGCCGGCAGATCGCCGTGGTCACGACCGACCTGCCGCTGTCCGAATCCGCGCTTGCCGACACGGAGTCGTGGGCTCGTGTTTACGAGGTCCCGTCGGGCAGTGAATGTGGGCCCCCCCTGCCCGTCAACGCGAACGCGCGGCTGGCCTTGCACCCCACGCTGCCGCAACTGGCAATATCCGACTCAACGGCCATACGCATCGTTGACGTCCACACGGGCTTGGAAGTCACCCGCTGGCAACAGCCCGATACATCGCGGCTGAAGTGGAGTCCCGACGGACGGCAACTGCTGGCCGCCAGCGATACGGATTTCCGGATTCGACGTTGGGATGTCATCAGGCGAAGGCCCCTTACCACGCTGGCAGGCCACGCGAAGCCCGTCGATTTCGCGTTCAACCACCGTGGTGACGTGATCGTCAGTCATGACTTGTCCGGTGATGTTCGTCTTTGGGATGTCTGGTCGGGCCGGATGTCGTATCAGGACGCCGCAAGCGTGCCGACAATGCGGTTTAGCCCGGACGACAAGTTGTTCGCTGCCACCGGCGGTGTGACTCCCAAGCTGCGGTTGCTGCGCGTGGCCGGCGGTAGCGAACTGCGTCGTTTTCCGCTGGATTCACCGCAACATACCGGCTTTGCGCGGGCGATACTCCATCCGGACGGCCGCATCCTGGCAACCGCGTCGCGCGATGGCATCGTGCTATGGGACATTTTGCGGAGCGAACGACTGGCCGTCATTTCCGGCTATCGGCAGCCGTTGTCATTCCAACCTGATGGCTCACTGCTAACCTGCGGCGAACTGCCCGAAGGGGTCGTTCGCTGGCCCATCATCGCCGATCCTCTCGATCCAGACCGTCTTGTCGTGGGGGAAAAACAGCAACTTATCCCAATGGAATCTGAAAATGATGTGTTTTCCAATTGGTCGGCCAGCGCGGATGGACGCGTGGTGGCCAAGCCTGACATGGGTGACGGGGCCAACGTGCTGGTAGCGCGATCGACGAATGGTTCACCGACCGACGATTACCGCCAGGTAGCACTCGAGCCTCAGCATGAAGCTCGATACACTTCGGTCAGTCCCGACGGTCGCTGGGTGGCGACCGGCAGCCTGCAGTATGCGCAGTCGCCTGCTTGGGATCGGCGGGTGACGGTCACGGTCTGGGAGTCTGCCACTGGCTGGCGGATCAAGGATTTGTTGCGGGCCCCCGGGGTCCCCTGCTTTAGCCCGGATGGTTGCTGGTTGGCGGTTCTGTGTGGTGAAATTCCCGGCGGTGTCGGGCTCTGGCGGGTCGGCTCCTGGGAACCCGGCCCTACCACGACCGCGATTGAAGGCCCAGGAGGTGTCAACGATGTCGCCTTTGATCCGCCGCGTCGATTGATGGCCGTCGCCGGACACAAGATTCGAATCGTGGATCTCGGCACGGGACAGGTTGTGGCGTGGTTGAGCGTTCCTGAACTAACTCACTTACGACCCCAGTGCTTCACGCCGGACGGAACGCATCTGATGGCAATCGGCCAACAGAGCGATCAGCTGTATGTCTGGGATTTGCGCCATCCGCCAACAGCTGGCGGAACTCGGTCTGGACTGGGACGCGCCCCCCTTCGATGCGTCCGACGTTCCGCTGCCTGCGCCGCTCCTGGTTCAGTTGCCGGAAGCGCCGTCATCGCCCCCGTAGGACAGGTTAGTAACCTGTCTCGAGCCGCGTGATACCATTCGATCCTGGGGCAAGCACGAAAAACACGACCGGTTACCAACTTGTGGTACGGCACAATTGAGTCGAAAAGCCGCGAGCAGCCATCGGGTTTTGCCCCGTTTTGCCTCAATACCCCCAAGGCGTATGCGACCACGCCCCTCACAGTTCCCGGGGGAAACTCGAGCCCTGTTGCGAAATCGGCGATTCCGCACACTACTTCACGCGATCTGAATCTCGGAAATCCGTCGCACAAGTCCAGAACGACTTGCCGACAGATGATCTTTAAGACCTCGATTCGCTGCGATAGACTGAACGATGGATGAAGGCCTCCAAACGTGGCTAATACCCGGGGTTGTCGCTCGCACATGACGACGTGTTTGGAACGGTTCGCCACATGCGTGGTCATCATGTGTTTGGTACTACGTGACAGGAGCGCGAACCAGCCGTCGCAGCAATGGCATCAGAGAAGGCGTCGTCTCACAGCGCCGATTCGTCCCAGCACGCTGCCCGATCGACGCGAGTTGTGAGCGACGCTTCAGCAATAAGGAGAACGGAATGCATACTCCTACTCAGGATCATGACGTCCACCCGCTCGGCTCGAATGCCCGAGTCTTGCTGGTCAGCGTCTTCGGCCCCTACGCGCAGGACGATCCCTACGGCAGCCGTCTGATCAACCCGATGGAGTTGTTTCACAATCAAGTGACCCGCGTGCAGAAGGCTTTTTCCCTGCGGACGTTCAATCGCTCCTGGGGCCTGATGCTGATCCAGATCAACATCAAGGCTCCCTGCACCTTGCTGGACTACCCGTCTCAGGAGCGTTTTCTTGAAGAACTCAAGACGCGTGAATACGACGTGATTGGCATCAGTTCGATCATGCCGAATCTGCTCAAGGTACGCCGCATGTGCCGGCTGATCCGTAAGCATCAACCGCAGGCAAAGATTGTCGTGGGCGGCCACATTGCCAACACTCCGGAACTGAAGAAATGGGCCGACATGGACTACGTCGTACGAGGCGATGGCGTTCGCTGGATGCGTAGATACCTTGGCGAAGATGAGGAACAACCCATCCGTCATCCGCAGGTCCTGGGCAACATTGGCACCCGGATCATGGGTGTCAACTTGCACAACCATCCTGGGGATCATTTCGCGACGCTGATTCCATCCGTGGGCTGCCCGATGGGCTGCAACTTCTGTTCGACATCGGCGATGTTCGGCGGGAAGGGAAAGTTCGTCAAGTTTTACGACACCGGTCAAGAGATGTTTGAAATCATGACCGCGCTGGAATCTAACCTGCGGGTCCATTCGTTCTTCGTGATGGACGAAAATTTTCTGGTGGACAAGCAGCGGGCGCTCGGCCTCCTGGAACTGATGGAAACGCACAATAAGCCATGGTCGCTCTTCCTCTTCAGCTCCGCGAACATCCTCAGGCAGTACACCATGGAACAGCTGGTGGCCCTGGGAGTCTCCTGGGTCTGGATCGGGCTGGAAGGCAAGAACTCGCGGTACACCAAGCTCGCCGGTACTGACTCGGTGGAACTCGTCCACAATCTCCAGTCTCACGGCATCCGTGTGCTGGGATCGAGCATTATCGGTTTGGAAGACCACACGCCGGAGAACATCGACGAGGTGATTGAGCACGCCGTCAGCCACGACAGCGATTTCCACCAGTTCATGCTCTATACGCCGATCCCTGGCACGCCCTTGTACGCCGAACTGGAGGCCAAAGCGGCGCTGAAGAATTTTACGGAGGTCGCGGTGCCGGACATCCACGGACAGGCAATGTTCAACTATCGGCACCCCCACATCAAGGACGGTCAGGAAGGCGAGTTTCTCCTGCGTGCCTTCGAGCGGGATTTCACCATCAACGGCCCCAGTGTCGTGCGGATCGTGCGCACCACGCTGCGTGGTTGGCAACGCCACAAGAACCATCCCGATCCGCGGATCCGCGCGCGCTTTGCTCACGAAGCCGCCAACCTACCGGAACGGTATGCGGGAGTCCTGTGGGCAGCGGCTGAGCGTTACCGCGACGACCCCCACCGCTTTCAGTTGATCTCTGAAATTCTCGCCGAGTTGTATGACGAGTTCGGCGCGCGAGCTCGGCGGGCCGCGCCGATCCTTGGCCGCCGCCTCTATCGCGCGTTGTGTCGGGAAGAGCAACGGCTGGAGAGTGGATGGACGTACGAGCCGGACACGTATTATGAAACGAATCAAGTCGATGGTCCGGATAACGCCATCTTCGTCGAGGGAGTGACGACCAGCGCCGACGCCGAGCGGATCCTGGTGCCGTAGCAAGGCCCGACGTTGGTGGGTAAAGGCTGGGGGAAAAGGTGGCTGGCCGTTGATATTCGCAACTCGCTTTCGTGTCGGACATCGAAACTCGTTTTATCTTCGCTCGCGATGCACTGCGCGGCCCCGAACCGGACAATCATGAATTTCAGGCGACGATCCGGCAGACGTTGAGCACAATACCAAATTCCAGGTAGCGTCCTTCGCCTGGGGATTCGGATCCATAACATCATGATTTTCAATCTCACACACGTCGTTCATCAAGTTGGCCCGCTAACGTTCTACACGGCTCGGACTCTTGCTTCCTCAAGAGGCGCCTTTGAACACACGAAAACCCGCCTGTGACCGAACTATTCGCAGCCGTCGCGCAGCTTTCGGTTTTCGTCTTTCTCGTTTCGAGCATGTCCGAGATTGGTCTGGGGCTGAGGCTGCAACAAATTGCGGCGCCGCTCCGCAACACCAGGCTGGTCGTTTCCGCCTTGCTCGCGAACTTCATCATCGCGCCGTTGTTTGCCCTGGGAATTGCCCGGCTGCTGCGATTGGACCAACCTTTGGCGATGGGTTTGCTGTTACTCGGTTTGGCAGCCGGTGCGCCGTTTATGCCGAAGATCGCCGGCATGGCCAAGGGAGATGTCGCCCTCGCGGTCGGGCTGCTCGTGATGCTCATGATCGGCACGATCGTTTTTCTGCCCGTCGCCCTGCCACTGCTCGTCACGGGGACACAAGTCAACCCGACGAAGATCGTGCGACTACTCCTGTTGCTGATTCTCCTGCCCTTGATAATCGGCTTGGTCATCAGGGCGCGGTCGTCGTCAATCGCCGCTCAGCTGGCACCGGTCCTCGCGCGGATATCTGGCGTCACCCTGCTGGCGACGGTGATCCTCATCATTGCCCTGCATTTTCGCAGCCTGCTACATATTTTTGGCACCGGGGCGATCTATGCGGCTCTTCTGTTTTCCATTCTGCCAGCGCTCACCGGATGGCTCCTCGGCGGCAGGAACGCGGCACAGCGGACGGTTCTTGGCCTGGCAACGGGATTTCGTAGTTTCCCCGCGGCGTTGATCGTCAGCGTCCAGAACTTCACGGACCCCAATGTGTCGGTAATGGTCATCGTGACCACGCTCACAGGACTCGTCGTTCTACTGCCGCTGGCGCTGCTGATGGCGAAACAGGTGCCCGCTATGTCCGAGAACCACGATACGCCTTAGATCGTAGAGGCCTCCACGTCATCGACGGCAATCCGTGACAAACAGTGCGGCCTATTTTCCTCCGCGGGCGGCCGGCTGAGGAATCGCCCGCTGGGAAAATGCATCCGCTTCTCGATAACACGTGATTCCAATTGGAAGGGCACGTACGTGTCGACTTTGAGAGTGCGAATGAGATACGATAACTCCGGGCAAACGAGGGGGTGGGATACTTGATTGAATGACCAACGCTCTAACCGGGCAAAAAGAACAGCGAGGAGAGTTGGAGCAGATGGATTGCCAGTTGAGAGGTCGCAGGACACCGGAAGCTGCGACGTTACGCGACTGAGCGAGCGACGGCAAACTTGCAGGTATCGCTCGTCAAACGGCACACTTGGGTCAAGGATGTCGCGAGAATGGTGGTGGACTCTGCAAGGGGTGACGCTTTGTTAAGGATCGCAGCTCGTTGGAAGCAACGATGCCCGCTCATGAAGGAGCATCTATGTTGAAGCAACAAGACTTCACGGTAACATCACTTGGCTCGTGCCAATACGCTTCGCCGCTGCGTCTCGCATCGGCCAGCGTCCCTCAAGCGAGTTACTTTGCCAGCGACTCGGTCCGAGTCCGGCTCGACGTCATTCTCCAGCCCGACCATACCAGCGACTCGTTGTCGCTGGAAATAGCTGGGCCAAGGCAACGCATTTTCTTTCAGCCAAACCAAACGACGGCTGCCATCGTGACCTGTGGTGGCTTGTCGCCGGGGCTAAACAACGTAATTCGCTCGTTGTTCTATGAACTCTTTGAAAACTACGGCGTGCGACGCGTCCTGGGAATTCGAAATGGTTATCTCGGGCTGAACGCCGAAGCCGGCTTGGAACCGATTACCCTGAGCAAGGAGTTTGTGGAGCCGATTGACAAGCTCGGTGGGACGGTGCTGGGCAGCTCTCGCGGTTCCCAGCCCCCTGCCGCGATGGCCGACTACCTGCAAGACAATCGGATCGACATTTTGTTCTGCGTCGGCGGAGACGGCACGCAGCGCGGAGCGCACTGCGCTCAGCCAAGAGCTGCAGCGCCGAGCAGCGCCGGTGGCGGTCGTTGGCATCCCCAAAACGATCGACAACGATATCGCTTTCGTCAAGCTCGCTTTCGGGTATGCAACGGCACTGGAGAAGGCGGCCGAAGTCATTCAGGCTGCGCATGTCGAGGCCCGCGGGGCAATCCGCGGTATCGGGCTGGTCAAGCTGATGGGGAGACACGCGGGCTTTATCGCTGCCGGGGCTTCGGTTGTCAGTCAGGAAGTCGACTTTACGCTCGTGCCCGAGATCCCTTTCCCCTGGGAGGGCGACCGAGGGTTGTTAGCCGCTTTGGAAAGCAGAATCGAAACCGCCGGACATGCGGTGATTGTGGTCGCCGAAGGGGCCGGCCAACATCTTTTTCTGGGGGAGAGCCAGCGTCGAGACGCATCGGGAAATCTACTTCACCAGGACATCGGCGCGTTCTTGCGCGACCAGATCAGCGACTATTTCCTGCATCGATCGCAACCGGTCGCGCTGAAATATCTGGATCCCAGCTACTATATTCGTAGCGTCCCAGCGAATGTCTACGATCGGTTCCTGTGCGACCAAATGGCGCGAAACGCGGTACATGCCGCGATGGCGGGCAAGACAGGCGTCATGATTGGCTCGGCGTCCGATTACATCGTCCACGTGCCGATCCCGACGGTCGTCGCCCAGACCAAGACCATGGAGGTGGATGGCGACCTCTGGCGAGCTGTGATTCAGTCCACCCGCAGCCACTTTGGTAGCCACGCAGGCAATACCGGGTGAGCGCGAGGTTGAAGATGGAAGCGACGTTCGATGTCTTTGCCGATCGGTTGGTCGACAAATTCTGGCAGCTCCAAGGTCAGGCCATTCCGTCGGCCGTGCTCACCCCGCCGCAACCCAAGCTCTGAATCAGAAGATCATCTTCAGCCAGACGGCCAGCCACGCCAAGCTCAGTTTGGACCGGGTGGTCCCGCGCCCGATTCCGAGCGCACGCTCCCCCTGTCGATCGATACCCTGTGGCTTATGCGGCGTTCGAACCGTCGGACTTTGGCGACTACGGTCACTTTTCGGGCCAAGGTGACAGCGGCGTCGGCAAAGCCTTTCTGGTACATTGGAGCGGGAATTCGATCAGACGCTACGAAAGATACGAAGGGGTGGCAGACGGATGCAGCGGGCTAAATTAACAGTTGGGTTCCTCGTTGGCATGACCGTCCTGGCCTTGGGCTGCAGGCCGAAGCCTGAATTCCAGATGTCCGGACCTCCAAGAGTGACGGTTGTCAAACCGGTGGTGGAAACGATCCCTGTCTATCTCGTGGAGAATGGACAAACTGAGTCCGTCGAACAGGCCGTGGTACAGGTGCGCGTGCGAGGACTCCTCCAGGAAATCCGCTTCAAACCCGACAGTCTTGTCTCCGAAGGCACCCCGCTCTTCTTGATTGAACAACAGGAGTATTTGGCCGCCGTAAAGTCTGCGGAGGCAACGGTCAGTTCGCGCAGGCGGCACTGGCCTCGGCGGAGGCGGCTGTGGGCGTGGCAGATGCAAGAATCGCGGCCTCGGATGCTGCGATCAAAGTTTCACAAGCCGAATTTCAACGTATGGAAAGTCTGTTGGCCAGTAAGGCAGTTTCGCGAAGCGACTATGACGCGGCCCGGGCACAATTGGAAACATCCACCGCCGCCAAGCAGGGCGCGATTGCCGCAAAGGTCGCCAGCCAAGCAGAAATCGCCAACGCCCAGGCCCAAGTCGCCAAGGCCGAGGCAGACCTCGCGCAAGCTCAATTGAATCTGGATAGGACGGTGATTCACGCCCCGATCAGTGGGCGAGTCACCAAGACGATGGTGAAACGAGGTAATCTCGTGGAAAATGGCACTCCACTCATTGAAATCGTCAAGAACGATCCGATCTGGGCCAGCTTCAATATCAGCGAGCGCTTCCTGCTCGATTTGGAAAGAGCTTCCGGACGGCAGGAGGATCAGTCCCTCGATCTGACAAAAGTCAAGGTTCAACTTCAACGCAGCGGTGATGCCGGATATCCATTCGAAGGACATCTCGATTATTACGATCCAAAAATCGACCAAGATACAGCAACATTACAGCTGCGGGCAATTTTTGAAAACCCTCCTGGCGGAGATTCATTTTTGTTGCCGGGCTTGTTCGTGCGCGTCCGAATTCAAGTCGGCACGTACGAAGACGCAATTCTCGTCCCGGAGCGCGCCATCGGTCGCGATCAAGCTGGGACGTTTGTGTACGTCGTTGATGAAGGGAACAAAGCCGCACGGAAGAATGTTAAGCTCGGGACGAAGCATGAGGACATGATTGTTATCGAATCCGGCCTCGATCCCCGTGACTCGGTGATTGTCGATGGTATCCAGCGTGTGCGAACAGGTATCGAAGTCGATCCCCGCTAGATGAAGACCTGAAGCCGGGCTTGGATGTCAGGATACACTCTTTGCTGGCAATCGTAGCGGTTATCAGGGACGCAAAGTAACAGGGACCATTGCCGAACCATGTCGGAATTCTTTATCCATCGCCCGATTTTTGCTTCCGTGATTTCGATCGTCATCGTGATTGCTGGTGTCGTTTCTTTCACCAGTCTGCCGGTGGCAAAGTTTCCCGAGGTCTCGCCGCCAACGATCCAAGTCAGTACGGTCTATCCCGGCGCGAATGCCCAAGTGATCGCCGAGACGGTCGCTACCGCCATCGAGCAGGAAGTGAACGGCGTCGAAAACATGTTGTACATGTCGTCGACGAGCGCCAACGACGGTTCCTATACGCTGCAAATCACCTTTGCATTAGGGACCGATATGGATATGGCCAACGTGATGGTGCAAAACCGAGTCGGAATTGCCGCGCCAAAACTGCCGGAGGAAGTTCGGCGACAAGGGATCACGACGACCAAACAGTCGACGCAGATTCTGCAGATGATCAACTTAACTTCGGATCAGGAGGGCATGGATCCGCTGTTTTTAAGCAACTACGCGCTTAATCTGAAGGACGAATTGAGTCGCATCAACGGTGTCGGCTCGGTCAGGTCGTTTGGAGCAGGCGACTATAGCATGCGCGTCTGGCTGGATCCTCGTAAACTCAAATCGCGGGGCCTGACAACGGAAGATGTGGCCAACGCGATTCGTGAACAAAACGTGCAGGTTGCGGCCGGGCAAATTGGTGCGCCACCTGCGCCCCCCGGGACGGCGTTTCAATTCACCGTCAACGCACTTGGCCGTTTGGACACAGTCAAGCAGTTTGAGGATATCATTATTCAGGCGGGTGAAGAGGGTCGGCTCGTTCGCGTAAAAGATGTCGTCGTCGATCCCCATGAAGTCGAGGGAACGTTGCAGCACGGCGTCGAGCGGGTGCGCAAGGACTATACGTTCAATTCCAACTTCAATGGTCAACCTAGCGCCACCGTAGCCGTCTATCAGTTGCCTGGTGCCAACGCGATCAAGGTGGCGACGGAGGTCCGCCAGCGACTGGTGAAACTGTCTGAACGTGGGAATTGGCCCGTAGGATTGAAGTACGATATCCCATTTGACACGACACGTTTCGTCGAAGCCGCCATTCAGGAAGTCTATTCCACGATCTTCGTAGCCGCGGCATTGGTTGTGTTGGTGATCTTTATCTTCCTCCAGGATTGGCGGGCGACCATCGTACCTGTCGTAGCCATCCCCGTGTCCTTGGTCGGGACATTTGCCATCATGGCCATGCTCGGCTTTTCGCTAAATATGCTATCACTATTCGGCATTGTATTGGCGATCGGGATTGTCGTGGATGATGCAATCGTTGTCGTGGAAAGCACATCCAGGCACATTGCCGCGGGGTTGAGCCCCAAGAACGCCGCGATTACAGCCATGCGCGAAATAACCGGTCCTGTGATCGCGACGACCCTTGTGCTACTCGCCGTGTTCGTGCCAACTGCATTCATGAGCGGAATTACGGGACAATTGTTCAAACAGTTTGCCTTAACGATCTCAGCCGCCGTCCTTATCAGCACGGTCAATGCCTTGACGCTCAGCCCTGCTTTGTGCGGTATTGTGTTGCGGGCACCCAAGGAAGCCAAGTTCTTTTTCTTTCGCGCCTTCAATCAATTGTTCGATGTCACCACCGGCGCCTACAAAGGCATCATTCGGTGGTCGGTGCGGCTGCTTCTCATCGTCATGCTTATCTTCGGCGGATTAGTGGCGTTGACCGGGTGGAGCTTTAGCACTTTGCCCACTGGGTTTATCCCCGCCGAAGACCAAGGTTACGTCTTTGTTGACGTGAAGCTGCCGGATGCCGCATCCAAACAACGAACGATCCAGGTCATGAAAGCATTGGACAAGATCTACGCGGATACGGAAGGAGTTGCGAATTACGTTTCGGTCACGGGCTATTCGCTGCTCAGCGGAAACGCGGCATCCAACGTAGGTTTCATTGCGGTCATCTTCGAGCCGTGGGAGGATCGAAAAACTTCCGCGCTCAGCCAGGAAGCCATTGTGCAACGGTTGCAGCTGGCGATGAACGCCATAGACGAGGCACTGGCTTTTGCCTTTATCCCCCCACCCATTGATGGGCTGGGAAATGCGGGTGGCTTTCAGATGGAAGTAGAAGACGTCGGCAATGTCGGCTATCAGGCGTTGCAAAGTGCTGCCGAAAACCTGGTTCTCGAAGCGCGGGACAACCCGGCCTGCAAGGCTTGAATTCGACGTTTCGAGCAAGCTCCCCGCAGTTTTTTGTGGAAATCGACCGGGTACAAGTCAAAGCCAAGGACGTTCCGTTGAGTTCCGTCTTTTCCACGCTGCAGGCATACCTGGGGTCGGCTTACGTGAACGACTTCAACTATGGAGGTCGCACGTACCAGGTTCGTATTCAGGCAGATGCCCGGTATCGCGCTCAGCGGCAAGACATTCTCGATCTGGAGGTGCGAAATCGAGCCGGAAACGCGATCCCCATGGGGTCGCTGGTCAGCATTCGCGAGGAATTCGGGCCGTCCGTGATTCGCCGTTACAACTGTACCCGAGTGCTTCCATCAACGGTTCGGCGGCGGCGGGCACGAGTTCCGGTCAGGCGCTGGAGATCATGGAGAAACTGGCGGACAAGACGCTCCCCGGTTCTTTTGGCTACGAATGGACGGGAATCTCTTACCAGGAACGGCAGGCAGGGGCCAGGCGACGATTTTCGTGCTGGCGATCCTGGCGGTGTTTCTTGTGCTGGCCGCACAATACGAAAGCTGGACAATGCCAGCCGCCGTCATCGCGGTGGTGCCGTTGGCCGCACTGGGCGTGGTGGCCGCATTACTGGTGCGCGGCGCGGACAACAATGTTTATACCCAGATTGGTATCGTGTTGCTGGTTGCCCTGGCCAGCAAGAACGCCATTCTGATTGTCGAATTTGCCAACGAACAACGGCGCGAAGGCCTGACTCTGCAGGATGCTGCCACCGAAGCAGCTTGGCTGAGATTTCGGGCGATATTGATGACGGCATTTTCGTCCATCCTGGGTTTCATGCCGCTGCTGTTTGCTGCCGGAGCCGGAGCGGCCAGTCGGCAGGCCGTAGGCAACGCGGTTGTCGGCGGCATGATCGCGGCGACGCTGTTCTCCTTAATATTCGTACCCTCCTTCTTTGTGATCTTTCGCTGGCTGGGTGAATTGGGACGAAATACCGCCCAGTTGGCCCCACCAGATGTTCCTCCCGATTCGGTTTTGAATGCAGCAGCCGGAAATAAATGACCATTAGCCGCTGCCGGGCGCATCCGCTTGCGGACCCACCCAACGACCAGCGATCAGCTCGGCGATCGGTCGAGTCGCTTCGTTTTGCCCCAAAATGATCCTGAGGATGGAAACGATCGGCGTTGCCAGGAACATTCCGATGATTCCCCACACGAGCCCGAAGAACATCAGGGCCAATAATAGCGCCACCGGGCTAACATCGAAGGATTTGCCCATGATCCGAGTCTCAATGACATTGCCGCTGACGAAATGAATCGCGGCCGTCAGGGCAAAACAGATGATGGCCGTCGCTGGTGACATCTGATCGTTGAGCACCAGGAACGGCACCGGGATGATCGTGCTGATCAACGGCCCAATGTTCGGAATGAAGTTAAGCAAGAACGCCAACAAGCCAAATACGATGGCCAGCGGCACACCAAAAAACCATAAAACGACACCAAATGCCAGGCCGGTGACCGCGGAAATCATCGTCTTCATCACCAGGTACTGTCGAACTTGATCTTCCACTTCGGCAAGGATGAGTGGCTCTGTCCGCTCTCCCTCCTGCCCCAGGAGTAGAAAGAAGACAAAGATGAGAATCAGCACGCCGTTCGACAACAAACTGGATAGCGCACTCGCCAACCGCACCAACAAACCTTGCACGTAGCTGGTGGCCGAGGTCAGCAGCGCCTCGAATTCGCGGCCGATGTCGGACTGCAGGGCCTGCTCCGGATTTCTTTCACTTGGTGCTGGTGAATCACGCTCGGAGCGAACGTCTTGCTGGGATGCCGTTTTCGCTGGCACCGAAATAGGAACGTGCTCTATCGTCCAATGGACGAGGTAGGTCAGGCGCTGCTCATAGGATGCTGAATTTCTGGCCAGGTCGGCGATCGAGAGCCACGTTAAGACCGCGAATCCCACGAGCAATGCCACGCCGATCAAGAACGTGACCACGAAGGCAACCAGGCGATGAAGTCGCAGTTTGGTTTCCGCGAATTCCAGGATCGGCCGACAACCGATCACGAAGAATACGGCAATCACAAACGGCAACAGTACCGATTTCAGATAGAACAGACTGAAGCCGACTGCAATGGTCGTCAAAATGGCTAAGCAGATGGTTTGCGTCTTTTGCATGACCTGGACTTTCAGCAGATTCGATTTCGGCCATCAACGAAGGCCGAATCCTCGCAGCAAACTACCCTATGGTTTGACAATCTCGTCCGCAAGCCACCGTTGTGAGGGCGGTCCTACGCCCCCAATGACTCTCAAAAAAGGACGACCTACAGGTTGAGCGTCGAACGGTCGTTCATGGTTTCCGGGATGACGAAGGTGGCGTGGTCGATGGGTGTTTGGCTTGCCAGCGTGGATAGTTCTTATCTGAGTAGCGAGGCGGCCCAACCGCCATAGTAGGCGTACCCGCCGCGACGTTCCCGCTCGATTTCTTCCAGCGAGTAGTGAATCACCTGGTCGCGTCCGACGAAGATGGGGCGGTTTGAATCGATTTCATAGAAGCGCGCCCACAACGGTCCGGCGGTCGGATCGGACTCCACCAAGCCATCCCGCTGACCATCGGCCGTTCTGACACGCCGATAACGCACACCGTTGATTTGAACGGCCTTGAACCAGGCGACTGCGCCTTCGATCGCGGTGATGATTTCCGGCGACGGATTCTTTTCTTCCATCAGGAAACGGACGATGCCCACGCTTTCGCTGCCGGATAGTGAGGGAACTTCGTAATTTCGCGCAGCGGCCGGTTCAAGCGTTTGCTCGTCATACTGTGCGCACCAGACGGTCGGTTTGCCATGCTGCTTGATCTGCGTCCGCAGGATGCAGTCGATTCCCTGCGCCACGGCTGCAGCCGCCCTCGCGCGGCGCGACGGATCGACAAAGGTGTAGGGCGGCTCGCTGTTGGCAACGTCCCGTAACACCGTCATCACGTGCATCATCGCGCCGTCGTTGAAGGTGATGTGAGAATAGTAGCCTTTCCGGAGCGGATAGAACTGCGGCCAGCCGCCGTTGGGATACTGTGCGGCTAGCAGATAATCGAGGCCGCGCAAGAACGCATCCTGGTATCGCGCATCGCCCGTGGCATCTGCCACCAGGGCGAGAAATTGCATCGGCAGGGTAGTGGCACCGTTGTCGATCGTGTTGGCTCGTCCCTCTCCAGGCCGAGGAATCTCGGCGGCGGAACGGGGCGGCTGAGCGAGATCGGTACTCTTGGGCCAACCGCCCTGCGGCGATTGGTACTGAATGACACTATCGGCCGCGGCTCGAGCCTCGGCAGATGCATACCACTCCGGCGGCTGCTCGAGGAAGCCGTTGCCCCATTTCTTTGGAGACGAGCGCTGGGCCAGTGAAACCTCGCCGCGGGCTGACCGGCAACGGTCCATCCGCTCGGCAAAGTCGCCGGAGAAAATCCTCGCGCCAGCGGTTCACACTCTTCGCGCCCGGATGAACGCCTTCGGCCGCCGCGGAATCCGGGTTGTCCGTCCACCAGCGGGGATGCGATGCGGACGGTGTGCGCGTCCTTACGATCGGGGGCGGAACGGCGGTAAAGCGACCCGACTGTCCGTCGAGTCCCGCAAAATCGCTGTGGATCACAAACGACCACAGCTTGGCGTCGCGGGGCGAAAAGCGGAAGCGAAGGATGTTTCCCTCGCCGACTCCTTCCGGGGAAGGCTGGCTACCAGCAAACATCATCGTGGCGCTATTCTGCTTTGAAAAACCGGCCGGCACGGGCAGCGCGAACTCGGTCACGCCAAACACTTCCGCCTTGTCGGCAGCGGTGGTCAGGCGATTGAAGACGGTTTTTCGCCCGTCCCAAGTGCGGACGAATTGGCCCCCCCAACTCGGCTGCGACGGGTCTTCGGACTCACCGCGCAGCAGTCGAGCGACCGAGGGTGTGTCCCCCATCTTGATCGACGGCTTGGCCCGCACAAAGAAATCGCCAAGCGCCCCGTGCCCGGCGATGTGAGCCGTCACAAAGCCGGTATTGCCCCACTCGCCCCGCTGGTTTCCGCCCACGAACCAGCCGCGATAGGTGGCATTGGCTTCGATCATCCAGAGCTGTGGATGGTGTTGTTCAATGTAGTTATAGGCATCCACGCTCCACTTCTTGTTCGGACCTCCGATGAAATAAACGCGCAGTCTGGGCAAAATGCCAGGCGCATCGTGTAGCGCCTGTGCCAGATCCTCGATGCCGCCCCAAACTAGTACATGCAGCGGTCGCGAATCGTCGCGCCGTGCACATTGGACAATCCATGCCGAGCCTTCGGTCGACTCGCCGAATCCGGAGGGGCCCGGAGTGTCGAGCGCGCCCTGCTTACAGATCGCGCGTAACGCCTCCGGCGTCGGATACTTGTCAGAATACGATTTAAGGTGAGGGAAATCCTGCTCGTAGGCCGCGATGACTTGCAGCAAATGCTCCTTGCGTCCTAGTCCGTAGGGCGACGAGACCAGGCCCTCCAGGTCGAGGCCGTCGGCATAGGTGAGCAGATGAACCAGCGATTGGACATCATCCGGATCGGTCCCGCCTATGTCCGTGGAAACCACCACGCGATGCCGATGCCCGGCAAGCGCTCCGTCATCGGCCACGGCGAGTGCCGCGGCTGAGATCAATAAATAGCCCACCGCCTGGCTGGCGAGTCTGGACATGGAGGTTGCCCCTAAATCGCGGGATGTTCGTTGTTCCTGGTGGACGTGATGCGTGGCACCTATCGTCATGGACGCCGCCAGGCGCGGCCGTCTCGCATCAGCAGTCCGTCGGCGTCGCTCGGGCCCCAACTGCCGGCGGCGTAGTTGGGGAATTTACGGGCCGGCAGATTCGACCACGCATCCAGAATGGGAGTGATCGCCCGCCAGCCGGCTTCCACGAAATCCGTGCGCTGGAACAGCGTCTGGTCTCCCGTCAGGCAATCATATCATAGTGTTTCGTAGCCGACAAAGGTGGTAGGTCCAACATGCTGGCTATGGCTGAAATCCATCCTCACCGAATCGGTCGAGACGATGATGCCTGGCCGTTTGGCTTCGAAGGCGAGCGAAATACCCTCGTCGGGCTGAATCCGCAGCACCAGGATCGAGGTAAATGACGCCTGACGTCCTCAGCTGCGCTCTTCGGGCCGCAGGCCCAGGCGATTGCCTGGCCCCGCCGGGAAGGCTGGGTCGGCGTGCCAGTGATTCGCCAAGAACGTCACGATCGCTCGGAGAACGATAATGTGTCCCCGTCTCTCTATCCCGTCTTTCTTGCCTCGTCCCGAGACCGTGACCATCACGAAAGACTTTGGCTGCCACACACGTGTCTCAGCGCACACGCGGCGGCTGACGCCGGCCGGTTCGCCGGGGGGGCAAAAAACGGGCCTGGTCGTCTGCCACCCAATCCGCTTTTCCGGGGGAGGGAGTTAAAAGGACCAGCTGGCCATCGCGGCCACGAGACCCCCACGAGCTGGCTCGTGGGTGAACGTGGTCATCAGCTAAAAGGCCAGCTGTCCGTCTCCTGGGGCCGAGCGAACGACGTCGCTCCGCGTATGGGATCCGAGGCCACCCGTTCAGTTTTTGGTCTCGGAGATGAGATTTCGAGAAAGCGTCCCTGGCTGCCCCGGCCTCACCAACACGATTCGCAACTCAGGGCGCCACGTTGATCACGAAATGGGCGACCAGTGTGTGCCGCTCGTAGGACAACAGGTACACATGCAGCAAGGTCGCGTCGTTTTCATCCAGATGCATGACGGGACCGTCAATGCCGACGCTATGGTGATCAATCCAGCCGTTATCTTCATCCAACAGCACGCTGACGTACGGAATCGTGTGAGGTGGATGCTGCTGTAACTGGTCATAGGTCTGAAAGAAAGGCGGCGTGCCAATCCCCATGGGCAAGTAGAGTCCGCGGGGATAGTCTTGCATCGGCAGCTGCGGCAAGGCGGCAAGATCAAAGCCGCTCACGAAGAAGCGACATTTTCCCGCTTGCTTGCTGCTGGAAAATACCAGCTCCAATTCGGCCAGCGGCTGATTCGTCGCGGGCGACTGGACCTGTCGCAGTATCGCCTTTTCGAAGCGATCCAGGCGGGAGTATTGGGTGTCCCGCGGGACAGCGACTCGGTAACAACCCGGCGGTACGAAGGAGGCGAGCTGGACCAGCCGACCATCGTAGAAGTCGTTCCAGACGCAGACGTTGTCCGCCAGCGTGGTGCGACGCTTGGTGACCTGCTCCCCCGCCACAATGACTCGTTCGTCGCCATCAAACACGGTCGGTACCTCGCGCTCGTCGAGCACTTTCCGCAGCTTCTCCATCGCGACGATCGTCCCCACGGGGTCCGACCAATGCTCCAGGTAATACCAATGCTGCGCATAGTCGAGGCCCGTGTTCTGTTCGAAAAGATTCCGGTAGTGCCCGAGGGGGAAGGTGAACCAGTCATGGTAGTAAAGGGCCTTGCCGTCCTGGTCTTTCTCGAACAGCAGAATTTCCCACAGCCCGGCGTTCAAGCAGTTCTTGGCCAGTTCGACGCTGAAGATCTTTTCTTTCTCCCAGCCATCGCCGCCGGAAATCTCAATGTCGGGCGAGCCCACGTCAAAACGGACCTGTTGGCGGTTCCACTGCCGGTCGGTCAAGGCGATGCGGCGCAGACCCGCGTCCTCTTTGGTCCACTCGGGCAGGCTGGGCGTCATCAAGCTGACATCGACATTCCGAATTTCGACCTTGGCGATGTGCGGATGAAGCGGCTCCAGCACGAAATCGAAGTGCGTGGCGTCCTTGCGGATCAGCGTCAGCTTCCGACCGTTGTAGCTGCCGTAATGAATGCCCAGGTGGGCCGGGTCCTCGGGATATTCGGCGTTGCCGTATTCGGCAATCGGTAACTCCATGATGTCGGCGCTGCGATAACGCTGCGAAAAGTACCCATAAACCGCGGCACCGGCCGCCAGCAGCAGCAAGACCACGGTACCCGCCAGCGCCCATAACTTTGATCGCAGGGGCACGCGCCACGAGATCCACTGGCGGCAAGCCCACATGAGCGCCGCGAGGATTGCCAGCGAGAAGAGCGTCCGCGGCGACATGAATCCCAGGGAACAAACCCCGCCCAGACCGCACACCAGGGCGACGAGCAACCACCACCTGCCCGAGTGTGCGCTATCCGCCCCGGACGCACGCCGATTCAGCGAATCCTCCGCATGGATCTCGCCGATGGTCCCTGGAGTCTGCGCACTCATTCGTTTCTCCCCCCGTGTCCCACATGAAAAGCCGAAGCCTCCGTGCGGACTTCAACGCAAGCTGCCCGCGCGTTGTATCCTCGACTGTGGACCGACGTGCCATTTCGACTTGTACGTGTCAGTGCGCCGGGGTCCGCAAAACCCAGTTGACGCCAGCTACGACAGCCTCCACCGTACGCCCGATCGTTCCACCTGCCAAGGGCAGCGTGGACACTGCGTGGCGACGATTGTGGCTAAGCGGAAGTGCAATATCCCTGGAATAGCCGTGATTAGATCGTGGTGTCTCGCAGCAGGGTGACACCCTTTCACCGCTCGCCGCGGCAAGGCACTCCCGTTATGGCGTTACCAACTGTGCCGAAATCACCTCTGTGGCCTTTTCCAAAACCTCATCACGATTGGCCGCGATGCCGGCAGGCGTGGGCTCGATGGCGACAGTCGGCAGGATGCCAATCCCGTGATGCTGCGAGCCATCGTGCTTTAACACTTTCATGCCTGTCCACGCGACAGCAAAACCGCCTGGCAACGAAAACGGATTGACATTGCCGTTCGTCCCGGCCGTGGTGCCGCCGACGATTTCACCCAATCGATAGTGCTCGACAATCCCCATGATCGACTCGGCGTAAGAGATCGCGCGGCCGTCCGTCACGAACGCGATCTTTGCCGACAGCCGCGGTTTTACTGGCGGCAAATCCCAGGCACTTTCCTGCCACTTCCATCCCTGCCGGTCTGGCAGCACAACGATCGGTACATTCCAACGGGCACTCGCCGTGTGTTTGTCGCGCAAGTGCACCAATACCTTCATGGCGGCGTCATTGGGATAGCCGCGTACGTCAAACACGATCCCCTTGGCAGCCAACAGCTTGTCGAAGACTTCGTCCAGCGCATCCGTGCCCGCGCCATTCAAATCGAAATAAACAATGCCCGCCGCCAGCTCCGCCCCGTTCGCCGGTTTCGCCAAGCCGCTTTCGATCGGCTCCTGCATCGAACACAGGGCCATCGTTGTCCCATATTCGGTGCCGTCCGGTTTCCGAAGTCGCAAGGGACAGGGATCTACCTGGGAAGCCTCCGTTCGCAAGCGAAGGCTGAGCACATGCCGCCGCCAACCCTCCGTCGCCGCGGAAATCCGCGGCGCGAGTCGGTCGCACACATCCTCGACGCTCTGGCCATTGATGGAAAGAACGACGTCGCCCACCGCGACTTGTGCGGGCACCGATGCGTGCTTGCCCATGACCACCAACTCGGCGCCTGCCCAATCGAGGCGCTAGCGGCAGCGCCAAGGGGCTGCGAGCGCGAGAGTCATACACATTGCCGTGCCCGTCGTGCAGTTGGCCGACCAGTTCCTGCAGCACATGCAGATAGGCGACTTCGTCGGCCGCCTCGGCAGCCTGGGCGAGCGCGGTGGGCAGCACTGCGTCCCAGTCGGTGTTGATGACGTCGAAATAGGGATAGAAGTGCTGCATCACTCCCCAGCAGATCGTCACACCGGCCAGGCGCGTGGACCGATTCAGCGCGGTGAGCCTGGGTCCCGGCTGGGACGCGGCCCACCGATTCTCTTGCGTGCCACGCGGTAGCGACCCGTTGTTGCCGACAAAGACCATCACCGGCAGGCGGCAAGAGACGCCTCCTCCCAAGTCCTTGACCAGATCGGGAGATTCAAACGCCGAACGTGCATCTTTTCCGCCCAGTTCCTGGGAAGCCCATGTTGCGAGCGTCGCGGTAATGGCCGTTTCATCCCGTTGCGGCGGCAAGCGCAGCTGCTTGGTCTGACTGTGATAAAGGCTCTGTCCCGTCGCTACCCGACCGGCACCGTAGTGGCGCCAATACCGGAGGTACTGCGCATCCGCGGGGATCGGCAGCCGCCTCGGCGCGTCGCCAACGCCACCCGCCCACA
Source organism: uncultured Planctomycetaceae bacterium (assembly GCA_963700865.1). Classification (GTDB taxonomy): domain Bacteria; phylum Planctomycetota; class Planctomycetia; order Pirellulales; family Pirellulaceae; genus CAVOGJ01. Next base: position 23,953 of record CAVOZC010000017.1, read on the forward strand.
CCGCCAGGGTGGGGGCGATCGGAGCGAACATGCGTCGCAGCGCTTCCGCCAACTGCTCCGCGTTCTCCGCCGGTTCCGCCGCTTCCATCAGCTCAACGGCGAACCGATCCCAGTCTTGCACGGCGATCGCCTCATCGCTGGGATGAAAGAAGCGCACGTATGCCAACAAGCGGGCAGCCGCCTGCAAATTTTCGAGTCCACGGGCGGTGGCCGCCCTCGCCGGTGTCGCCGCCTGGACAGACGCAGCCCCGGAGCTTACCAGTTTGACGTCGTCGATGAACACGGTGCCGCCGCCCAGCGACATGACTCCCAGCGCCAACTGAATGGCATCCGCAGCGACGTCCCCCTCAATCACGGCCTCCGTCCAGTGCGAGCTGCGAATCGGACGGTTCGCCATATTGTCGAAGAAGCCCATTTGCTGCCCGGGCCGATCGACCCGCAGCCACATCATGGCGCTGGCCCCGTCCCCTTCCACGCGGATGTGGGCGGACAGCCGCACCTGCTGGCCGCGATACTCGCTGGCGTCCACGACGCGCATCAAGTTGCCGAAGGCGATTTCGGAATTGCCCGATGGTGAGAGTTTCGCGGACCGCTTTCCGTCACTGGCATCCTCGTCCCACAACTCGCCTTGCCAACCCGTGGTCGGCACGAACCACTTCGCCGGAAGCTCGCCCGGATTACCCGCCTCGAAACCCAAATCCAGCGGCGGGCTCGCCTTGGCAGGTGGTTCCGCGGCCACGTCGCATGATAGCGCGATGACGAAGACCATCGCCATGGCCACCACAAGCACAAGGGTTACGGTGCGGCACATGGGATGGCTCCCCAAAAAAGTCGATCTGTCGGATGTCGCGCAACGGGTACGCTTGCCTGGGCACCTGCGCCCGGCGACGACCACCATCGTAGCGTCGCCGTCCCGGCTGCAAAGGACGGCCCTTCACTTCGGAGCGGCGGTGGATGCGGCCAAGGCGGGCTGGCCTGCGAGAGCCAACGCCACGCGGTCCCGCCAGGCGTCGCGGCCGGGACGGCCACGCCTACCATGGCCGGGACGTTGCCCCGATCATGCTGGGCGTGCTGGGGACACCGCACGTTCATTCAGACACGGAACGCGGTCAGGAACGTGTCCCCTGGGAATAAACCCTGGGCTACTGAGCGCACTACCTGGAAATTTGCCGTAGAATATGGCCGGACAGAAGCGAGATGGAGCAGCCGCCAGGCGCCGAGCTGTGGTGGCTTTGGGACGGGAAGAGAAGTCACCACCTCTGTTCTTGATCGGAGGACCCTACATGTTCCGACGTCTCATCGTTTCCGTGTTGCTCTGCGGCTGGTGCGTTTCCCCCCTGCCCTGCCCGCTCAAGTCTGGCCGGAGCGGCTTCCCACGATCCGCAACGACGTGCGTGACGACGCGCAAGCCGTACGCGGGTCAACGATTCTGGCGGATGGGCAGATCGTGACGAATGAAGCCCTGCTGGGTCCCACGCAAGAGTTACTGGAGCCCTTCGTGGCGAAGCAAATTCTGCAAGGTGACGATTACTTTGAGTGGTGCCTGCGTTGGAATCGACTGCAAACGTATCTAGCCAAGCAACGGTCCTTTCCCCCGCGCACCATTCGCGGCTGGATGACGCGCCAGTCGAGCTTTTCTCAAGGCTCTGTCGGTGGCTTCGGTTTTCGCGGCGGCGGCCCCGTGTGGCGGCTGTACCATGCCACGAGTCAGAATCACCAACAGGAGTGGAAGATCGGAGGCTACGGCGGCGGTCCGGTCGACATCCACAATCCGTTTGTCAACATGACGCATGAAGCCGGCGGATGATGAGTGGGACAGGCTTCCAGCCTGTCAGCGTGCCTCGTCTTCCTTCCGCAAATCGATCCGACTCACCCCGGATAGGCTTCCAGCCCGAAGTAACGCGTTCCCGTGACCGGAGTGGCTCGGGTGAGTTGCGACCCCATCCGCTTTTCCGGGGGGAGGGAGACGTGACGCGCCCAACGACCCGCGCGCGCTGCACGTTGACGGCTTGCCGGAATGACCCGCATAATGACGCTTCGCTGGTCGTCTCACGCTCGAGGCGGTGTTCACGCTAGCCTGCGCTGCGTTCACCCACCCGCCTGCGGCAAGCCAAGTGTGCCGGGAAGTATCGCATTCATTCACATCCGCGCCCTTACGTCGGTAGCATGGTTCGCATGGCAGACAGCTCCGATGTGCAGGGACGTGATCGCCCGGCATGGCTCGCCAAGGCCATGGTGCTCCTGCTCGTCGGTGGCGCGGCCGTGATCGGATACACGCAATTTGGCGACACGACTCACGCTCGCCCACCTCGCCGAGCAGGAAGCACAACTGCGATCGTTCCAGCAGCAGCATCCCTTTCTTGTCTACGGGGTGGCTTTCCTGGTTTATGTCGCGGTGACCGGTCTCTCGCTGCCGGGCGCGGCGGCGATGACGCTCGTGTTTGGCTGGTACTTCGGTTTCTGGCGAGCAATCGTGCTCGTCAGTTTCGCGTCTACGACCGGCGCCACCTTGGCTTTCCTCCTCAGCCGCTTCCTGTTTCGTGACGCGATCCAGCGGCGCTTCGGCGAGCGGCTGCAGAGTTTCAATCAAGCGCTAGAGAAGGAAGGTCCCTTCTTCCTGTTCACGCTACGGCTGATCCCGGCGGTTCCCTTCTTCGTGATCAACGCCGTCATGGGGCTGACACCGATCCGCGCCCGCACGTTCTGGTGGGTCAGCCAGCTGGGCATGTTCCCCGGCACCATCGTTTACGTCTACGCCGGCTCGCGGGTGCCCCACCTGCGACAACTGGCCGACGAGGGGATCCAGGCGGTCTTCAGTCCCTCGCAACTGACGCAGCTCCTCGTCGCGTTTGCCCTGCTGGGCATCTTCCCCTTCATCGTCCGATTTTTGGTAGCCGCCGTTGTGCGGTGGAATACAGAGTCCTCGCGCCGGCCGGTTCGCCGACCGACCACCACGATTCGTAGCCGGACGATGCCAAGAGCGACCACGCGGAACAGAGAATTACGATGAGGAAACCACGATAATGGAAACCGCAAGGGGTGCCGCTGCACCCGCAAGATGTCTACAACCGGGCGCTGGCCGCGCATGTCCACCCGGCCGACTGGGTGAATCCCCAGCCGCGAGCGCCGTATCAGCTGGTTGTCATCGGTGCCGGCACGGCGGGACTCGTTTGCGCCGCCGGAGCCGCCGGTTTCGGCGCGCAGGTGGCGCTGATTGAACGGGAACTGATGGGGGGTGACTGCCTGAACGTCGGTTGCGTGCCGTCCAAAGCGGTGATTCGGGCGGCCCGCGTCGCGGCGACCGTGCGAGACGCGGCCCCCTTTGGCGTCACGGTCGGCGGCGACGTCCACGTCGATTTCGGCGAACGCCATGGAGCGGATGCGGCGACTGCGCGCCGGCATCAGCCCCAATGATTCGGCCCAACGCTTCTCGGATCTGGGTGTCGATGTCTATTTTGGCCAAGGCACCTTTGTCAACGATCGCACGATCACGGTGACAACGACGGATGGCTCGGTGCGGGAATTGACGTTCCGCAAGGCAGTGATCGCCACCGGCGCGGGCCGCGGCGCCTCCCATTCCGGGCATCGACACGGTTGACTACCTCACCAACGAGAGCCTGTTCTCGCTGACCGAGTTGCCGCGGCGGTTGGCCGATCATCGGCTCGGGACCGATCGGCGCCGAAATGGCCCAGACGTTCGCGCGGTTTGGCAGCGAGGTCTTTCTGTTCGAGCGCGAGGGCCAGATACTGCCGCGAGAGGACGCCGACGCGGCGGCAATCGTCGCCCGGCAGTTCGAGCGAGATGGGGTGAGCCTGATGTTGCAGAGTCAGGAAGATGCGACTCGAGCCGGCCGGGAAGGGGACGATCCGAGTCCACGTGACGCGAAATGGTGAATCTGTCGAGATTGTGGTTGATAAGCTGCTGGTGGCGGTGGGTCGCGCCCCGAACATCGGCGGACTGGATGCTGGATGCCGTCGGCGTGAAGTACGACAAGTCCGGCGTCGTCGTCAATGATTACTTGCAAACCACGCATCCTCGCATCTATGCGGCCGGCGACATTTGTTCGAAGTACAAGTTCACGCACGCGGCCGACTTTCAGGCTCGGATCGTCATTCAGAATGCGCTGTTCGCCCTCGGACCGCTGGGCCGAAAGAGGGCCAGCCGTCTGATCATTCCCTGGGCCACGTATACGTCGCCCGAGCTGGCGCATGTGGGACTCTCCGAACGAGACGCCGAGGAGCACGGGAGTCGCGATCGACACGTACGTGCAGCCGTTCTCGGAAGTGGACCGAGCCATCCTGGACGGCCAGGAAGAGGGGTTTGTCAAGGTTCACACCCGGCGGGGTACGGATCGGATCGTGGGGGCGACCATCGTCGCCGAACATGCCGGAGACCTGATTTCCGAAATTACCCTCGCCATGCAAAATGGACTGGGACTTTCCCAGATCGGCGCCACGATTCATCCCTATCCGACGCAGGCGGAAGCGATTCGCAAGCTGGGGGATCAATTCAATCGCACGAAGCTGACGCCGAATAGCAAGAAAATTTTGGGATGGCTGCGGCGATGGAACGTGGGCGGGTAGGCAGCGGCGTACGGCGGATGGCGGAGGCGGGACGAAACGAATTCGTGCCATGGCGGGCAATGGCGGTGGTCGATCGGGGGGGCGGAATCGAACCCGCATGATGTTTTCGCCGCAGGCGATATTCATCGTAGCCTGGGGCAAGCGCTCGTGAGTTCCACGAACGAACGCGCCGCCCTAGGGCACGCGCACCAGGAGACATCGGCCGAGCCACCCGCGCATCCAAGGCGGAAGCACGTGCCGAGGCCGAAACGAACCCCCTCGATTTCGCGCCTTGAACGGGGACGGCGGGGACGCGGGCCAACGTGCGGCCTCGGCAGCGCGAGCACCGAGGCCACGTCGCTCGCTCGGCCGGGGGTGTGGCGGTCACGATACCTGGGGCGGCGCTGGGGCTCGTGGAACTCGCCCGCGCTGGCCCCAGGCTACGGTGAGGCACGCCCTTGGCGTGCGGACGCGCGGCAACGAAGACCGGCACGATTTCGCACCCGGACGGTGAACGGACGGGCCAAAACGAACCCGCACGATTTCGGGCCGATTTACGACCGTTGTCGTAACACAATGGCCCCCGTGGGACACGCGGCCGCACATCGCCCGGCGGCCGAGCCGAGCGCCTGGTCCAAGGTAACGCCGGGCGGAGGCCCGATGCGGGTCTCGATACTGCGTCCCAGGAATGACAAGCCCACTGCGTCCTCGGCTTCCCGCGCCATTTCGACGCAAATGCCGCACAGAATGCACTTCCCCAGTTCCAGCACCACCTCCTTGCCCACGATCCGTCCCTCAAACCGTCGCTCGCTATCGCGGAAACGATGGGCGTCGCACTGGTACAGGGCCGCATAGTGATGCAGCCGACACGTGTCGAGCGCAGGGCAATCGCAGCCCAGGCAGCGTTCGGCCTCACGCCGTGCCTCCGCGTCGGTCAAATCCTCGACGGGCACATCGCCATCGATGCGGGGGATCGTTGGCGAACCTTCGCAAAATTCGCACAGCTCGCCCGCAGTCAGCCGCGCCAAGCGGGTCTCGAACTTGTGCTGGCGATCGGGCAGAGTGAGCCCGCGCAGCCAGGCATCGATGCACTGGGCCGCCAGTTTGCCTTCGGCAACGGACTGCACGACCAAGTGATAGGGCCGCACGGCGTTACCGGCGGCGAAGACACCCTCGCGGCTGGTCATCCGCGATCGCGCGTCGACACGGATGCCGCTGGTGGTCATCGTTACGCCCGCCTCGGAGATCCCTTCCACCTCGCCTCGGCCCGTGGCCAGCAGCACCGCATCAAATTCGTCCGCCAGTTGATCGAGCGATACCTGCTCTCCCAACGGCACCCCCAGCCGCGTCTCGCCGCAATCCAGGAGTGCCGTTTCGGCTTCCCGCTGCAATACCTGGCGAGGCAACTCGTCTTCGGAAAACTCGACGCGCAGCCGCCCGCCCAATTGTGGGTGCTGTTCCATCAGAACGCAGTGATGGCCCCGCTGGGCCAGATGATAGGCGGCCGTCAGACCCGTCGGCCCGCCACCCACAATCACGACTCGCTTGCCCGTAGCGGCCGCCACGGGCGGGCGATAGGGAGTGGCTGACGACAGATCTTGATCGGCCACAAACTGCTTGAGCTTGCAGATGGCCGCGGGGCTATCATGTTGGCCACGGCGGCAGGCGTGCTCGCATACTTCCGGACAGACGCGCCCCAGAATCGCGGGCAGGGCAATGTCGCGCTTCACCGTTTCGATGGCCGACCGGTAGTCCCCCTCGGCCACGTGGCGAAGCATGTTCGGGACGTCCATGTGGGCGGGACACGTGTTTTCGCAGGGAGCATGACAATCGCCGGCATGGTCGGCCAGCAAAAGTTCGATGCCCGTGCGACGCAGCTCGTGCAGCTCGTCCGTTTCCGACTCGACGCACATGCCCTCCCGCACAATCGTCGCACAGGACGGGACGACGCCGGCGGCACCATCGACGCGGACCAGGCAACACATGCAGGAGTTGTGCGGCGCGTGACCCTCGTGGCAGCACATGGCCGGAACATCGATTCCCAACTGCCGCAGCGCCGCCAGGACCGATTGCCCGGCGGGGACATGGACGTTGCGGCGATCGATTTGCAACTGCACCATCAGTTCACCGTAATGGCTTGCTCGGGACAAATACCGCGACACGCGTCGCAACGCGTACAGAGATTCGCGTCGATGACTGTGTTGACGATAAGGCGTCAACGGGAATGGCTCCCACCGGGCAATGCTGGGCGCAGAGGGTGCAGCCGACGCAATCGCTGGTGACTTCGTAGCGAATGAGTGCCTTGCAGCGGCCGGCCGGGCAATGCCCATCGAGATGCGCCTGGTACTCGTCGCGAAAATACTTCAGGGTGGAGAGGACTGGATTAGGTGCCGTCTTGCCCAACCCGCACAGGCTGCCGCGGGAAACGCTGTGGGCCAGCGAATCCAACTCGTCCAGGTCTCTCGCTCGGCCGTGGCCGGCACAGATGCGTTCCAGGATGTCCAGCAGCTTGCGGGTACCTACGCGACAAAACGTACAGTGCCCGCACGATTCGCGCTGCGTGAATTCGAGAAAGTAGCGGGCCACGTCGACCATACAGTCATCATCATCGAGGACCACCAGTCCTCCTGAACCCAGAATCGCGCCGACTGCGCTGCAGATGTTCATAATCGATGGGTGTGTCGGCCAGTGCGGCGGGAACACAGCCTCCCGAGGGCCCGCCGATCTGGACCGCCTTGAAACGCTTACCGGCCGCCACGCCTCCGCCAATCTCCTCCACCACCTGGCGAATGGTGAGCCCCAGTGGGATTTCGATCAGGCCGGCGCGGCGGACCTTGCCCGACAGGGAAAAAACCTTGGTTCCCTTGCTGGTTTTCGTTCCCAGGGCGGCAAACCGTTGGGGACCATGGCGGATGATCCAGGGAACATTCGCCAACGTCTCGACGTTGTTGATCAGCGTGGGGCGGCCGAACAGTCCCCGCTCGACCGGATACGGCGGCCGCAGTTGGGGAATACCGCGCTGGCCCATCATCGACTGCAGCAGCGCGGTCTCCTCGCCGCAGACAAACGCGCCGGCTCCCTCGACGACCGAGACCTCCAGCGAGAATCCGGTTCCCAAGATGTCCGCGCCTAAGAATCCTGCGGCGGTCATCTGATTGATCGCCTGCCCCAGCCGCCGCACGGCCAGCGGGTATTCGTGGCGAACGTAGATAAAGGCCCGCTGGACGCCGACCGCATAGGCGGCAATGGCCATCCCTTCCAGCACGCGGTACGGATACGACTCCATCACCATACGATCCATGAAGGCTCCCGGATCTCCTTCGTCGCCGTTGCAGATGAGAAACTTCTCCCCGTCTGCCTGATGTAGTTGGCGCCACTTGGCGGCCGTGGGATACCCGCCTCCGCCGCGACCGCGCAGCCCGCTCTGCTCGATCATGTCGATGATGGACCCTGCCTGCCGCTGCCGCAGGCACCGTTCCAGGGCGACGCATCCGTCACGGCGGCGATACTCGGCGAGGCTGGTCGGATCCATCTGACCGCTATGTTCGGTCACGATCCGCACCTGCGGGTCGAGGAAGCGGCTGAGTCGAGTGTCGGTGGTGGGACAGAGGTGACAGGCCGTCGCGTCGCCATGCTCAGCCGGTTCGTCACGACTCCAGACATCCAGGAGTCGATTTCGCCACCGCCGCGGCCAGGAGGCCGTCGTGGGAAGTGCGCTCAGAATGCGCCGCACATCCGCCGGCGTGGCCCTGGTCGCGACAAGGGGTGGAGCACCCGCGGCCACCACTTCCACCAAGGGCGTTAAATGACAGATGCCCACACAACCCACCGGCTTGATGACCGCATGCAGGTGACGGGCGGCGATCTCCTTTCGCAGAGCGTCCATCACAGCGCGACTGCCCCCGGCAACGCAACACGACCCAAGTCCGATACGAATCTCGACCGGTGCCGCGGTCGGCGCAGATGCGGAACGGCCGTTCGTGGCTGGAATGGTTTCGCCAGCGCCGTCACCCGCATCGCGCCGACGGTGACTCCAATCGAGCAGCTGTGGCAGTTGGTGGACACTGACATGGCCTTCGATCCGGTCGTCGATCTCGACCACGGGTGCCAACGTGCAGCACCCGAGACAACCGACCGCCTCGATGGTGGCGATGCCGGCCGGATCGGTGTCGTGCCCGGCTGGAATCCCCAGTTCGCGCCGCAGCTCGGCCAGGACACGGTCGGCCCCCGCGACGTGGCAGGCCGTACCCCGGCAGACTTGCACCACGTGCTGGCCCCGCGGTCGACTGCGGAATTGGGCATAAAACGAGGCGACCCCCACGATCTGGTCGTGCGGAATGCGGGTGGCGGCGGCAAGTCTGGCCAAGGCCGGCGGCGGGAGGTAGTGATAGTGGTGGTTGAGCGCGTGCAGGAGCGGAATCAACTGATGCGGCTCGGGGCCGATGCGGTCGACAATGCGGTCGACGGGTGACAAATCCACGGGAGGCAAGACCGTCGTCTCGGTGCGGTCGACCTCGACCGGGTCCTCCATGGGCAGCGCCTCGGCGCGGCGGGAGATGGCCTCGGCCACCAGCCGCGGCGTTTCAGGTACGGAGGAGATGCACGATTTGAGCAGCACGAGGCACGCCCCCGCCGCGATCAGGGCGGTCAGGCTGGCCAGCCGCTGGCGTTGACGGCGAACCAGGGAGTCGTCGGTTTGGCGTCTCACCTCTGCTGCAAGTCCCGCGGCGGCGGCCGGGTCTTCGCGGGCGGCAATTTCCAAGCGTTGCAAGCGATCGGCCCGTCGCGGGGCATGGCCCGTTTCCAACGTGGCATCCACCGCCAGGAAAAACGTCGCCAATAGCAGGCAAGCCGCGGCGACTGCCATCGCGATCCGCCACATCCACGTGGTTCGCTGGGAATTCATACGAGCGGCTCCGCTGCGGATACTGCCTCCGCCGGTTGCGACTTCGTCAGCTCGGCAATTTCAATCAACTCGATTTCGCCCCATTGGTAGCGCTGCCGTGGGCAGTGGGCGAAGCAGCGGGCGCAGGCGAAGCAACTGGCCGGATCTGCCCGCAGGTTCTGAATGGCCCCGAAGGGACAACTCTCCGCACACAGTCCGCAATCGAGTTCCTCATCCGGCGTGATGCGGACGGGCTTCATCGCGAAGCGGGCCACGATGGCCAGCAAGCCGCCGTACGGGCAAAGGAAACGACAGTAGGGGCGACCGATGACGGTGCCCAACAGGAGGAGACCTCCACCAAGGGTCAACATCCAAGCGGCGCCGCTCAGGCGAAAGAAGCCGACGAACGGATCGAAGCGACAGATGATAAAGTCGCGTGTCGCCTCAGGCTGGGCGGCAAACCAGATGGCGGCGATCAGGTAGACGTATTTGAACTTTCCACCCCAGCGGTCGACGGCCCGTGGCAGTTGGACCGGTCGGAGCACCACCAGGTCTTGGATGGCCCCCAGCGGACAGACGCCCCCGCAAAACACCCGACCGACCAGCAGCGCGGCGATCAGTGGCAAGAGAAAGAAGAGGAGCACGACGAACGGCACGGCCAAACGTGGGATCGGCGAGGGCTGTCGTGACATTCTGAATGGCCCCGATGGGACAGACACAGCCCTGACGAAAGAACCCGAAATAGGCCAACGAGCCGCAGGTGATGGCGACCGCCATCCAGCGCCGCCGCCAGCGGTGGGCCACCCCCGCTGCCAGGATCAGGGCGGTCGTGAGGAGCAGCACGTCGACCAGATACCACCAGCCGGCACGAGGCGGTACGCGTTGCACGTCGGGTAGCTGGTAATCGTCACCAATGTCTTGCGGTTGAGGTGCGTTCGTGACCGGACGTGAATAGGCGTCTTGCGCCAGGGCGGGTGGCTGACTGCAGATCGGCAGAATAAGGAACAGCGTCAACGCCCACGTGCCCATCACGATGGTCGCGCCCCAGGAGCCCGATGGGAATGACGGCTGGCGTCGACGGCGGACACCTGGCAGGGCCTTCATCCGGCGACACCTGCGAGCTGGCCTCTCGGCGGTGGTTGCGGGCCCACGCGGCAATAGGCGTCCTCCGGGCAGTGGGACGCGATCGAGCAACGGTTGCAGCGCAGGCACAGATCGTCAGCGCACCTCGAGGCGGATGGAACCGAGTCCCGCGGGATCCTTACACTCCATCACGCACCGCCCGCAGCCATTGCACCTGGCCTCGTCGATCGTGTACTCGTAAAAGTTGTTGAGGGGATCGTAAGGGTCTACCTCGCCAATCGCCGTGCGCTGGATCGCGTCGCGGGGGCAGAGCTTCTTGGTGGGCAAGCCATCGGGCCCGATCGGACTGCGGACGTCAAAGTACGCCGGACAGATGCAGCAGCGGCCACAGTGGGCGTGGTCGTTGACGGCTCGCACGGCAGATAGCGGCAAGACGCATTCGGTCGCGCAGACGTCGCAGACCTGATTGGCGCCCGTGACTCCGAGGCGAATGTTGATGCATTTGTCGGGCACGATGGCCCATGCGTCCCCCGAACAGGCACGCTTTCCGAGGACGAAGGCGGTGCCCCCGAGGGCGACGGCACATGCCGTTTGCCCCGTGCGGTGCAGGAACTGACGCCGGTTTGAATCGCTCACCACACACCTCCTTCAGTGATTCCCTGCGTCAAGCTCAAAGACCTCGATCGTGCAGCGGACGGGATCGGTGGCATATACTTGACCATGTTGATCGGCTGCCAGATCGATATTCTTCGTGTTCGCGGCGAAGACGGCTGCACTGGACTGAGAAACAAACTGACCGTCCCCTGTGTAGACCTTGACACGCGGCGGTGCCTTTTCACTGACCACGATCAAGCCGCCCGCGGTCGCCGTGATATTGGTCGGATTGCAGCAGCCGCCAAAGTCGGCCGGATCGTCCATGCCAAAACGCCCGAACGTTTGCGTCAAGGCGCCCTCCAGGTTGTAGCGCTCGACACGATGTTTCTGCGGATGGGCGACGACGAATGAGGTCTGTGAGACGTCCCAAGCCAGGTCGAGCACGCCGTTGGGGAGCATGAATCCCCGAGTATTCACGTCGCGGCCCACCTCCCGTTGCCACTCCCCTGCCCCGTACTGATGAATCGTGCGATGCGTGGCGTCCGCCGCCAACACGACATCGCCCTTCACGGCCAGGCCGGTAATCCGTCCCAGGTGGTCCGGGTCCTGAATGCGGTCTTGCCAGGCGCCGCGAGCATCGAAGCGATCGATCGTGCCTTCCATCCCCACCCAGATTGCGTCCTCGTCGACCGCGATCGACCAGCCGGCGTCACGGGTAGCGAACTGGACGTCCAGCTCGCCGCTGGCGGAGAAACGCTTGACCGCGCGGTCACCCACGGCCAGCAGTCGATTGGTAGCATCGACCGCGATCCCGGCCAGTCGGACTTGAAAGTCTTCGGGCCGCTGGCCTTTGCCGCTGACGGAGCGGATATGACGGAGCCGCATGGCGGTTCACCTTATCTGTGTGGAGAGCGGTCCACCGGCCGACGGAGCCGTTGGCACGGCGCCCGCGGACGGGTCAGCAATATCAAGACAAATCAGCTTGCCAAGATCGCGCATGAGCAATTTGCGCCGCGAGACAACGGGAGGTGCCCAGACATCGGGACCTTCGAGCAACCGAGCGCTGGCCAACTCGACGTAGTGATCGGCGTCGGCATCCAGGACGCGAATGACGCCGGTCTTCCCTTCCAGCACGAAGAACATGCCGTCGGCGAGGACATAACCGCCCATGCCGAACGAGGCCTGCCCTTTACTGGTCCACACCTCATGGGCCTCCAGATCAAGACAGGTCCACAGCCCTCGCTGCTTCTTGCCAATCCCATAAATGTGATCCTGGTACAGAATGGGCGTCTGCACCTCGGAATTCCAGCCCTCGGTCGGCGGCGGCGCGGCCACCTGCTCCTCGACGATCCATTCGTCGCCGTCGCGGCTGACGTGACAAACCACTGTCTGGGCATGGTAACCGGCGGTCAGGAAAAATTTGCCATCCCCCAGAGCGAGCGGCGTCGAGGCCACGGCGGTATTAAACTTCCACGGGAAATGCCACAGCAGTTTTCCCGACTGGGCATCGACTCCGACGGCTCCTTTGAGCGTATTGTAGGTGTATTGTCGAACGCCCTCGATCTCGACCGGCGTGATCGAGGAATGGGAAAGCAGGAATTGCTCCGTATTCTCCGTCTCCCAGATGGGTTTGCCCGTTTCTTTTTCCAGGGCCACCATTAAGGCTCGTCCGCCAGTGGCAATGATTAGGCGGTCGTGGTCGATCAGTGGACACTGGCCGTTGTACCAGGCCGGAATGGGGCTCTTGTATTCGGCGGGCAGCGACTTCTTCCAGAGGCATGTTCCGTCGCGCGCGTCGAGGCAGTGCAGTTCGCATTTCGGGTCGATGGCGAACACAAAACCGCCATCCGTGGCCGGTGCGGAGCGGGTGATCGCATGGTTCGGACGGATGCGTTTCTTGACTTGATAACGCCACAGCTCCTGGCCGTCGTCGAGGGCCAGGCAGCGGACCATCCACACCTGGTCCGCCTCGCGATAGTCATTGATATAGACGCGCCCGGCCACCACGGAGGGGGCGGAGTAACCGGGACCGAGTTCCGTTTGCCAGAGGACGGGGGGCCCTTCCGCCGGCCATTCACGCAACAAGCCGCTGGAGCGAGCATGCCCATCGCGCCCCTGCCCTCGGTATTGCGGCCAATCTTCATCCGTCAGGGACACCGGCTGGGGCAGCTCCTTCTGTGGGGAGCGGCTCGCCGACGCGACGGCGGACGGTGTGGCGACCGGCGCCGTCAACGGCGCAGCTGCCGGCGGCGGAATTTCCGCCACCAAGAGAGGTTCGTCGACGACAGCTTCGCGGCTGCAACCCAACCCGACCAGCGCGGTGAGTGCCAGCCCGAGCAAGCGATGGTTTTTCATGGTACGCCTCACCCGCCGTGCCCGTGTATCACGCCGCGGATGGTGCTGGGCCCGTCTTGCCACAGCGCCGTTTCCGCACATCGGCAGGGCAAGATGCAAGCCTCATGCCGTGGCCTCGGAACGGGTCTCGAGTCGCGTGAGAACGGCGTTATCCTGGCATGCGTGCGATCACGGCGCGCCACGACTGTGCGATATCGCACGCCCGTGTCATACAACGGTGCCATGGTGGCTTGAAGACGAATGAGGGGCGCAGTGGCCGGCGTCAGCGCAGGGCGTCAGCCGCCGGGCGTCAGCCGCCGGGCGTCAGCCGGGGTGGCGGCGGCCACGTTTGGCGTCCGAGTCCGCACCTTTCCGTTTCGGTCTCGGGACGGTCGTACTAACTTCACATCGCAGGCTCGACCGACCGTTCTCTTGGGCCCGTGCCTGTCGCGGAGGACCACGTTCACCGACGAGCAAGCTCGTGGGTGTCTTGTGATCGACGGGGTCACAGCAACTGGAGGCGCAGCAACGTGCGGCGGCCCCTTTGTTTGTTTCTCGCAGAGCCGACCAACCCGACCTCCGTGGCTCTCCGTGGCATCCGTCCGTCCTTCCTACGGGACCGATATCATCGGCTCGCGACGCAGGCTGCACGAGAAATTACCAGCCGGGAATACGACCAGAGGCAAAGGCGGCGAGGGACCACCGCACTCCCAAAAGGCCACGGGCGAAAGCGGCGAAGAATCGCCGCGCTCCAAAGGGCGTCCGCGCCGGCCGAAAAATCGGCTAAACTATCGATCCTGACATCGGCCGAGCATGGCGAAGCGTCGTTCCCGGCGTCATCCGCAGGCAGGCTTGGCCTCCGCGAGCCTGCTGGCAGTCGAGCAAACACATTTCCACCCAAGGCATTTTCCATGAACCCATTCACGAGCCTTTCCTCATTGCTGCTCCGCGTGACAGCGACCGTCCTTGCCGTGGCCGCGTCCGTCGTGGCGGCGGATTTCCCCGAGTTGCTTAAGCTGATTCCAGATTCGGCGAACGCCATCATTCTGGTCCATGCGGACAATTTGTTTTCCAGTGACATCGCCCAGCGCGAAAACTGGCGACAGAAGTACGCGGATGAATTTGAGGTGAAGCCGCTGCTGCTCCCTCCCACCGCCCAGCAATTTGTGATGGCCGCGGAAGTGCAAATCCCGCAAATGGTGCCGGTCTGGGAAATGGCCACGATGAACCTGTCGGCCAAGATCGACCCGCAGCGAATTGTCGCGAAATGGGACGGCGTGCTCGACCAGATCGAAGGCAAACAAGTCGTTTGGGTTCCTGACGCGGCCATCATTCTGAACTCGGATACCCAGGCAATCGTTATGTCCCCCTTGTCGCGGCAGGCCGCCAGCCGACTGATCGGCGACTGGGGCGACCAGACGCCGTCCCATCTGTCACCCTACCTGCGGGAAGCCGCCGTCTACGCCGAAGGCCAGGCATCCGAGATAATTCTGGCGATTGATTTGACCAGCGTGTTCAGCGTCGATCATGTCAAGCAGATCGTGGAAGCGTCACCGTTCCTGCATGGTCTGGACGTCGAAACCTGCGCCCGTCGCCTGGCCAGCATCCGCGGTGTCACCTTTGGCTGTAAGGTTCGCGACAAGCTGAATGGAGCCGTGAAATTCGATTTCGCGGAGGATGTCGACATCTTCAAGGAGGTCGGCCGCACGCTGGTCCTGCAAATCATGGAAGAGGCCGGCACAGCTTGAGTGAATTCGAACAATGGAAATGCACGGTCGCCGGAAATCGTATCCAGCTGACCGGCGAGATGACCAAAGCCAGCATGCGGCGTATGTTCAGCCTTTTTTCTCTGGATGCCATGCTGCAGACAGGAAGTGCGCCGGTCAGCGGCGAGGGGGCCAGCGAACCGACAGCGGACGGCACCACGCCGCAGCATGCGTCGCCCGACGCAGCGGACGTCGAAGCGCAGCGAGCCAAATCGAAGGAAGTCGTCCGGCAACGGCAGGAACAGCGCCGTCGCGACGCCTGTCTGAAGTATTTCAACGCGGTCAACCAATACGTGGACGACGTCATCAATAATCATCCGGAAGACATCGCCGATATCGCGTTCTGGCTGCAAAATTACGCACGCCGCATCAGTCGGCTGTCACGGTCGAATGTCGATCCGGAACTGACGAAGTATGGCAAGTACATTTCTGGCTCGTTCCAGCAGATTGTCGGCATTCTGGAGGGCGTCCAGGAACAGATCAACTATCGGGCCTCGCAGATCGATCCCACCAGCGAGGTCGAGATGTTTGAGGTGCCGGTCCAGCGCTACACGACGGGCGGACCTGTCGGCTGGGGTTACGGAGCCTGGGGTCGGGGAGCCATGTACGGGACGTATCGCGTCTACGAATACGCTCCCATGTATCGCCAGCGTTTGGATTATGCCGAAGCCCGCAAGGAGTACGATCAGATCGCCGAGCAGGAACAGGCCCGAGGCAAGAAGGAGATTCAGAAAATACTGGATGCGTTTGCACAGGAAGAGCAGTACATGCGGGATCGCATGACCGAGAAGTACGGGGTTTCGTTTTGAAGCCCGTCCAGTTCGGTGGATCAATAAACATCGGCCACGCTTCGCAACGCGAAGCGTGGCCGAACAAATCGTCAAAACCGGAAGCACCGCAGCGAGCTTAGCGACGACGAATGCGTCGGGCCAAACCCAGGACGGCCAACAGCAGCGTCATCATCCCAGCTGCCGGTTCCGGCACCTGATACGTCACCTTCAGGCCGTAATCCCCGGAGCTGGTGCCGGCGGTGACCTCGCCGATGGTGCTGACACCGATCGTCAGGTCTTCGAAGTTCGTATCGAAGCCACCCACGACGAGCGTGTAGGCACCCGCAGGTAAGGTGGCTCCATCTTCACCGGGAAGGGCATCACTGCCGAATGGCGGCATGGGCGTCAACGGGTCCGCCGCGCCGAACGAAAGCATGCTGTATAGCGTACCACGGCGCTGCCTTGCCCATCGTCATCGAAGGCGACGAGGATGCCCGCGGAGTCGAAGAGGCCAATTTCGGAATCGATCGTGTCGCCGGTGCCATTGTCGAACGTCTGGATGTTCAGATATCCGCCCGCGGCAACACCCGGGGCGGTCACGACAAAATCATAAAAGTCCAAACCGCCGGACACGTTGAAACCCGACGTGGTGACCATGGTGCCATCACTCGGCAAGGTTCCCAGGTCGGCCATCCCATTCATGATGCCGATCTCCTGGAATTCGATGGTTACGTCGTCCCAGGTCTGATCCGGACCTGGACCATCGTTAAACGATTCGAAGAATTCGAAGGAAACCAGACCGGCGGGATCGAACGGTGTAGGGATCGTGGTGGCAGTGGGACCCGTCGCGATCGTGCCTGTATAACTCGCCGTCGTGGAACCGTTGGCGGTGACCGAGCCGCCGGGGGCGGTGATGGCAATATCGGCTTCCGAAGCAAACGTCCCCGTCTGCACTTCGGTCAGGGTACCGGTCACGATTATGTTGTTGGCCGCAAAACCGCCCGTCAGCGTCGCCATCGTCGTGATATTCGCCGCATCACCGAGAGGCCCGACCGAGTCGATGCCGGTAAAGCTGACCGCTTCAGAATTCAGGATCGCGACACTGCTCGCCATGGCCGTCGCGCCCCAACAGGCAACGGACAGCACCGCCATCCATGTGGTTAATCTCTTTTCGAAGCGTCTCTTCATTAGTCTTCTCCACAAGTAAATCCAAAGAACCAAAAAACAGAAGCACGTGGTTCAAAGATTCGCACACATCGAACCCGTTGGATTCGATGTCGCGACACGAACACGCTGCCACACAAACATTCTAGTTACGCTCGCCCCCCCAAACCGAGGAAGCAACCGGGTGGCTGAAATTCATCCGTTGCCACCGTGTCGGACGAGACGGGGGAAATCCCTAAGTTATTCCTTGTAATCAAGAGACTAGGAGAAAACAACCTTTTAGGTTGACTTTTCGCCCTCGAAATCGGTCGGGGAGGACGCAGGACCACCAGGATCCGCCCTAAACGGCCCCCTACGAATCCCTTCCCCTGACCTAATACGCGTCCCAGCCCGGTTAGGCACCTCAGGCATGGCCACTTCCCCAGACCCCAAAGACCTGATCGATGAGGCTCGGCTCTACGGCCGCCGCATCCTCGTCGCGGCGATCGACGTCGATCTTGACGGAGCGCATGCGTCGTCGCCGGCTCGCAACCCGTCCACGACCTTCGCGACAGCGGTGAGGGACTGCTGCCTGGCCATTGTCCGTGATCTCGCCGCTCCCGGCAGCTTGCGGGGAGCGTGCGTCCCGGCAGGGCAAGCCGCCCCTGGCCGGTGAGACCTGCGTTGTCCCATCCGCGTCCGCCCGCGACCGCGGCGCCAACCACCCAACCCACTTCCTGCGGTTCGAGATGGAAACCGCCGTGACCACCTGGTACGCGGACCCGCTCGAAATTTCCGTAGTACAGTGACAGGTCGTCGATCGCAATCGACGTCGGCGTTACTTGCACATGGTCGGCCCGGTGCCGCCCCTGCACAAGCAGCCGATCGTTACCGCCCCCTCCGCCGTGCAGCTCCACCGAGCCGCGGTACGCGTCCGCGACACTCTTGTCGATGCGAATGTTGTCATTTCTTGACGTGCCGTAGATCACCACGATGCTCGTGTCGGCCAGGGCCTGCGAGGCGAGGACCCGGTTCGACGATCCCCTCACGATTTGCAATTCGTCGCCGCGGACACGGAGTGAAATATTTGCGGCGCGGAAACCCTCGGGTGCACGATAGGTAAAGACGTTCGCACCGCGAAAGACTTCGTCTTGTACATTCTGCAAGTTGGTGTTGCGTCGGATGATCTCGGACAACCGCGTGTTTTGCAGTTGGTCGAGCAACGTCCCGGAAAAGACGTTCTCGTAATAAAAACGGTCGCCATCGCGGAGGCGGGTGAACTGGTCGACCAGCACCGTATGCAGCAGTTCGCCGACGCTACCGCCCGCAATATGGTCTTCGGAGAGCACCCGGCAAAGACATCAATGTTGTTGACCGCCTCGTAACCATTCACGCCGTCATTCGCCGCGTCGTAGGCAGCTGCCAGTCCGGCCACGACCTCCGGACGTTCGAGAAATCTCCGAGATGCTCGCACGGGGCTCCAAGCCGTAGTCGACGCGGGCCTGGTTGTAGTCTGGCAGGCCATGGTCGCGGCCCCGCTGCAGATTTGTGGCCCCCAGGTCGGTTCCCGCCGGGGGATCGAAGAGCAGGTTCCGCACCCCGTCGACCACAAGATGGTCGACTTCCTGGACTTGCTGGGTCGCCAGGCCTTTCAAGTAGGCTTCGATTCCAAATTGCGTGACTAGTTCGGGGTTGAAGAAGGCCTCGCCAAGATTGACCTCTCCATTCTCGACCGACGCACCAAGCACATCGGGATCGTCGGGGACCGGGGTGCCATCCTCGTTCAGGACCAGCAGTTCATTGGGCAACATGCTGTGTCCGAACCGGTAGAGCGATGCGGAGAAGACATTCGCGATACTGGCCTGCACGTCCGATCGGTACGCATCGTAGCTCAGCCAGTTGGTCGGGCCCGAGCACGGAGGGAAGGAATTCGTTGTACGTAATCGACTGGACTTCCGCGTTCGTGATGGCGCGGGCCAGCTGATAAACGTACTCGTCGACCAGCGGATGGGCGAGCGCTGACGGAGGAATATGAAGCCGGTCGGCGATCTGCCGGGCCTGGTAGTTGTGTTCCCTGACAAATAACGTGTGCAACGAGGTGAGCCCTGGCTGCTCATTCGAGCGGACGTCTCCGGCCACGAAAAGTGACTCGGGAGCCAGCGGGACTCCGGTGCCCGTCGTCGGCGGTGCGGCATTTTCCAGGCCGAGCGTATTGAGCGGCAGGAATTCACCACTGCCGTCGGCGAGATTACTCACCCCGTCGCTGGTTAGCAAGAAACCGCCCACATGAGCCCGCAAGCCCGACGCCTTACCCGCATCGGAACCATACACATTAGAGGCATCAATATAGGAAGTGATCTGGTTGATTTGCTGAGCCACACCATCCGCGTCCAGCTCAAACCGTGAACGGAGCATGGGGATCATCGTCCCTAGCGGCAACTCGTCGGTCGGATCCGTGACGAAAAATGGAATGAACTCCCCATCCATCGTGGCTTCGCCCACGGGCAAGAAGTCCTCGGTCAGATCCATATCGTGATCGATAAATTGACCCCATTGAAAGTTAAAGCTGGTCAGGCCTCGATCGTTCAAGACAGACTGGTCTTGATCAAAAAGGGCATTACTGATCGTACGCGGATTGATGGTGTTGCCGGCGGCATCGAGCCGCGGAGCGAGGGACGGAAAATCGCCGGCCATGCCACTTCCGTAGGCGACCGTCGTGAGCCGCAGCAGCGCCGTATTCGCGGCTCCCCAATCCTCGTTTAGCTCATTGTTGCCCGATCCATCGAACGATCGAAACTCGAGATCACCCGCCAACAGCAGGCGGCTGGAAAGTTGCTCGATACCGTGCAAGGAACGGCTCTTGCGTTGCGTGATGTTGTGCGAACGACTCATCTTATCTCTCGGGGTGGGAACGGTAATTCCAAGCCAAAATGACGTCCAATGCATGCATTCTACACCAGCCAGCCATCCGCAGCAATGAAATCGTGTTCGCGCCCGGTCCCGAAGTCTGGCGACCTTGTCATTGCCCACCTTTCTTCTTCGTTCACGCTTTAGCCAGAGAAAAATGCCGCTAAAAACGCACCACGCGTCGTTACGCACCGGCATTCTTCGGCGGCGTACGCCGCCAGAAATCGCGGCAACCACTTCCCACCGATCGCCGTTTGTCCCCGCGATTTCTTCTGGCTGACGGTTAAAACGACGCTCGTGAACGGGTGGGTAATAACAAGGTCTGGCGACTTCGGCGACCGAGGGACCGGCGCATTTGCGGACGTTTTGGGAGCCGCCCATCCTGCCACCCGAATCGTCCCAAGTCGGGTGACTTCGGCGATGAAGGGCTGCCATGTCGGACCACTACGGGCTTGACTGCTGGTCGGTCCAAGTGGTATGATGCAGTGAACGTTTGTTACCTATTGCTCAGGCAGCGGTACGAACCGGCGCCTGTCTCCAGAGAGAGACGAGGGCGTTTCCCAACCGGTCCAAGGAGTGCCGGATTCTCTTTTCTGTCGAAACTTGCCTGGGAAAGCAAGTTCTTAAGCGACGTTGTCATTTTGATGCTGGCAACGTGGACCGTCTTCTCGGTCACCGCATCAGCAAGCCGTAGGAGGGCTGTGCCGTGAAAACTGTCAAGCCACTGTTCGTATCCACCTATCCCCCCGAAGAGTGTGGCATCGCCACCTTCAGCAAGGACTTGGCGGATGCTGTGGACATCGCAGCGGGCAGCGATGTGTCGTCGATCGCTGCCATCCAATCGACGCTGGCCGTGGTAGGAGATGATCCACGAGTCGTTCACGTCGTGGATAATCGCAGGCCACGTGCCTATGTCGAGGCGGCGGACGCGGCCAACGAGGGACCGTATGACGTCGTCAGCCTGCAGCACGAATTCGGTTTGTATCCGGATGCGTGGGGCAACCGCATCCTGGATTTTCTGCAGCGTTGCGAGAAACCGATCGTCACCACGTTGCATACGTTGTTGACTCATCCAGAAGAAGTGCCGCGACGACTGATCTGCGACATTGCCCAGCTCAGTCAGAAGTTAGTCGTCATGACCGGCCTTGCCGCGAAATTGCTGACGACAGTCTATGACGTCGCGCCTTCCCAGGTCGTGGTCATCCCGCACGGTGTGCCCGTCGTGCCGTTCGCCCGCGACGGACGGCACAAACGGCAGTTGGGACTGACCGACCGGAAAATCATCTGCACGTTCGGACTGATCAATCCGGGCAAGGGTCTGGAGCACATGATCCGCGCAATGCCGGCGATCGTGGCGCAGTGTCCGGAAGCCATCTATCTGATCGTCGGCGTAACGCATCCCCTCGTGAAGCGAAGGGAGGGCGAGTCTTATCGAGAAGCCTTGGTCGAGATGGCGGCGTCGCTGGGTGTGGGTGAACATGTGCAGTTTGTCAATAAGTACCTTGGACTGGCAGAACTTCTAGCCCATCTGCAGGCCTGCGATGTATTTGTCACTCCTTACCCCGGCAAGGATCAGATTGCCAGCGGCACGATGGCGTACGCCATGGCAGCGGTCGGCGCGGTGGTCAGCACGCCTTATCTCTATGCGGAGGAAGTGCTTGCCGAAGGGCGTGGATTACTCGTACCGTTCGCTGACAGCCGAGCCATGTCGGCAGCAACGCTCCGCCTCTTAACCGACACGGAATTCGCGACGGCCACTCGGCTTCGTGCGTACGAGTATGCGCAGCCGATGTTCTGGCCGAATGTCGGACACAAGTACCTGCAGTTGTTCGAAGAGATCGTGGCTGCCAACGACCTTCGGTTGGCCCCCACGACGGGCTTGTGCTCGCCGTCGAATAGTCACCATCCCCGCACCGCTCTATGACGAGAAGCCCCCTTATGTCCAACGCCTTTGGCCTGCCACTTACGCACCTCGACCGGATGACTGATTCGACGGGATTGATCCAACATGCGATCTATAGCCTTCCGCGTCGCGAAAGCGGTTATACGACCGATGACAATGCCCGTGCCCTGCGGTTGTGTGCCCGACTGTGGAGCGAGCAAGCGGACGAGCCGCTGCTCTCACGTGTCTCCTGCTACTTGAGTTTTCTCGAACACGCGCGGTGCTCCTCCCGGGGGTTTCACAACTTTCTCAGTTATCAACGTGATTGGCTGGATACCGGCGGCACCGGAGACTGCCAGGGGCAAGCCGTGTTGGCGTTGGCAGAGGTGCTGTGTTGCGATTTGCCTGCCGGCTTTCGCGGATTGGCTCGGGAACTCATTCAAAGCGTGCTGCCCGCCTTGGGTCAATTGAGAAGTCTCAGGGCGCAGGCCTATGTGATTCAGGCATGGGCCATGCTCGAGCGTGCCGGCGTCGAGCCTATCGGTTCTCTGGCCCACGTTGCGCGTCTCGCCGCGGATCGATTGGTCGAATGCTATCAAAGATCCCAGCGATCGGATTGGTATTGGTTCGAATCACGAATGACGTATGCCAACGCCGTCTTACCGCACGCGTTGTTTGATGCGGCCGAGCATTGGCCACAAGGGGGATTTTATCCCATCGCCGAGTCGAGCTTCGGCTTCCTCAACCTCGTGACGACGGCTGACGACATCTTCTGGCCGATTGGCAACGATGACTGGTATTCCCACGGGGAAACAAAATCGCTCTATGACCAACAGCCTCTCGAGGCGTCCACGATGGCCGCCACGGCGCTCGCGGCCTATCGGCAGCGGGCGGACACGAAATACTTGTCGATCTTCCACCGGGCACATGCCTGGTTCCTGGGTGACAATAGTCTTCGACAGTCGCTCGTCGACCTGGAGTCCGGGGCTTGCTGTGACGGTTTGGAAGAAACGGGTGTCAATCGAAATCAGGGGGCGGAATCGACACTCGCCTATTTGTGGACCGAATTAAGTCGCAACCAGGCCAAACTGGAGCGACGTCTTTCCCCCGGGCTTTCGTTGATCGGCCGGTAGTCCAGCCGACGAGCCACTTTTCCCACCGCGCTCTTTTTTTGACATTTGAGACTTGCCGAGTATTGATGAACCAAAAACCGATCAACCTCCGCCGCACGACGACCCTGCTCCAACCGAATCAGTCGCGCGTCCTCTTGCGTCCCTTCAATCCGGGAGATGCCACACGGGCTGGCAGGATCATCAGCCGCATCATGTCTCTTCCGGAACACCAAGTCAATTTGTTATGGGAAGAAGTCTCCATCGATTTTTCCCAACGTCATCGACAGGTTCATCGCACCTGTCTGGAGCGATACCATCAGGTGCGGGGAAACCATATTTCGGACAGCACACTATCCGAGACCAGACGCCTATTGATTGGGGCTTACTTCCTTGCCGAGTATTCACTCGAATCGGCCGCGCTCTTCAATCCCTCGATCGTTCCACACCCGGACCAGACAGACCTCGCTCCCGGGGCCTTGCGCTTCATTCTCAGCCTCCGCGCCACCGGAGAAGGTCACATCTCTTCCATCACCTTCCGTACGGGCGTCATTCACGGCGATCACCACGTGGAAGTTCATCCGCCCGCCGGCTTCCTCACCGAGCCTCGCCAAATCCCAAACTCGGTCTATGTGAAAAAACTCTTCGCGCGGAAACTTCAGGAATTGGGTTTGGCGGGCGACTTTGCGGATCGAGTCATGCGACGACTCGACGATTCCTTCACCTTACAGATGCTCCGCGGCAGCCTCGACGCGGAATTGGAGCACGCCAGGCAATCGGAGGGAATCCTGCAAGACGACCAGATCACATCTCATGGCATGTGGTTGTTGGCCAGGTCAAACTACGAAGTCCAATTCGAGCACGAACAACTGACGTCGGAACGCATTTTGTTCCCCGCCACGCCATCCCAAGTCAATGGCATTGAAGACGCGCGATTCGTCCGTTTTCAAAACGACGACGGTAGCTATGTTTACTACGCCACGTTCACCGCGTTTGATGGGAAGGTGGTGATGCCTGAGCTCGTGGAAACGCATGATTTTCTTCGTTTTCGCTTCTGCACATTGAATGGACCCGCTGCCCAGAATAAAGGAATGGCCTTGTTCCCACGCAAGATCAATGGGCAATTCGTCATGCTGGCCAGGCAAGACAACGAAAGTATCTATCTCAGCTTCTCGGATAACGAACACTTCTGGAATGAACGCAAGCTGCTGCTCAAACCGTCCTTTTCCTGGGAACTGATCCAGATTGGAAACTGCGGCTCACCCATCGAGACGGAAGCGGGCTGGCTGGTACTCAGCCACGGTGTCGGTCCGATGCGGAAATACTGTATCGGAGCTTTCCTGCTGGATCGAGACGATCCGAGCAAGGTGCTCGGTCGACTCCGTGAGCCACTCTTGGCGCCCAACGAGAAGGAACGCCAGGGGTACGTGCCGAACGTGGTTTATACGTGCGGCGCATTGTTGCATCAGGACGAGCTGATCATTCCGTACGGCTTGGCCGATCATGCGACCGGGTTTGCGTCGGTGCCGGTCGACGATGTCCTGGCCGCCATGAATCACGATAAAGGATGACACGGATGGCGACCCGGCAAAAGCGCATCGCGGTTCTCTCACCCATCGCCTGGCGGACGCCACCGCGTCAGTACGGCGCTTGGGAGACCGTCGCCGGCAATGTGGCTGAAGGGCTGGTCGCTCGCGGTTGGGACGTCACGTTATTCGCCACCGGCGATTCGATTACCACAGCCACGCTAAGCGCGGTGATTCCCCGCGGGTACGAGGAAGACCCGGATATCGACGCGAAGGTCGCTGAGTACCTGCATATTTCCGCTGCCTTTGAACGAGCTGATGAATTTGACTTGATTCACAGCCATTACGATTTTATGGCGCTGACCTACTCACGGCTCGTCCGCACCCCGGTCCTCACCACGATCCACGGCTTTTCCTCTCCGCGAATCATGCCGGTCTATGAGAAGTATCGGGATGGTTACTTCGTATCCATCAGTGATTCAGACCGAGCGCACCGGACTAAATTACGTCGGCACGGTCTACAACGGGATCGATCTCTCCCTTTATCCACTGCGTGAACGGCGAGGCGACCAACTCGTTTTCCTCGGTCGCATTCATCCTGACAAAGGCGTGCATCTGGCCATTGAGGTAGCTCGACAGAGCGGATTTCCGTTGCTGATTGCGGGAATCATTCAGGACCGAGCCTACTTCCAGGAGCAGGTAGAACCCCATCTCGATGATCGACACATTCGTTACATCGGACCGGTCGACGTCGCAGGGAAGAACGCTTTGTTCGCCAGCGCACTCGGGTTGCTGCACTTGAATACGATCCCCGAGCGGTTTGGACTGGTCCTGGCCGAGGCGAATGCCGCCGGCGTGCCAGTAATCGCCATGGACCTGGGGTCGTGTCGGGAAGTGATCGATCACGGGCGCACGGGCATCCTCGTCCACAGCGTCGAGGAAGCGGTCCGAGCGTTGCGGCAAATCCCATCCATCGACGCTGCCATCTGTCGTGCGCACGTCGAGCGGCGATTCTCCGTGGAGGCGATGGTGGTGGCCTATGAAAGGGCTTACGCCAGCGTCTTTGCCAATGAAGCAGAACGGCACCGTGGCGCTAATGTATCGGGCCGCGATGCCAAGCATTCCATTGAAGAAAGGATCGTCTAATATGGACTACATCTTGCAAGGCCGCACTTTTCAGTATCAACCGCCCAACCCCAGCACGCCCACTATGGCTCAACCCGGTTCCATAGCAAAGCTGTTGGTAATGACGGAGAGACATCAGTCTGGCCAGCCCCTTCACGACCCCGGGGATGCGGCCTGTATTACCGCTGCTCATCCGAAATTCACCAAGAAGCTCCTTTTCGATGGACCATTGGGGGCTCAGCCACGGAGCGAGACGGCCCTCGAAACTGCGGCTCGTCTGACCGCGCCTCGAGATTGCGGCTAGTGTGACCGGTACCGAAACAACACCGCCATACCTTGGCCGCCTCCCACGCATAAACTAGCGATTCCCAGTGCATCGGCTTCGCCTCGCTGCAAGAGCCGATCGTGCAAGGTCATCACCAGCCGCAAGCCGGTGGCACCCAGCGGGTGTCCCACCGCCATGGCGCCTCCCCAGGCGTTGATACGGTCCAGAGGCAGCTCTAACTCCTCGGCCGAGGCCAGCACCTGAATTGCAAACGCCTCGTTGATCTCGTAGGCCGCGATGTCGAGAGGACCCACCTGGTTGCGGGCGAATAGCTTTTGAATTGCCGGCACCGGCCCCATCCCCATGATTTCTGGAGCCACATGAGCCACGACGCTGTCGACAATCTCCAGTCCCTGTTTCACGCCCAGCCGTTCGGCCGTCTGCGATTCGATGACCCAGCCACTTGTCGCGCCATCGGTGAGCGGTGAACTGGTCGCGGCCGTGACGATGCCGTCATCGCCGAAGGCCGGCGTCAGGCTGGCCATTTTTTCCCGGTTCGCCGGATAGCGGATAAATTCGTCACGATCGATCAGATAAGGGTGAATCTGCCGCGTCAGTCTCCCCGCTCATAGGCTCGATGTGCCTTTTCATGACTGGCCGCCGCCAAGTCCTCCTGGAGCGATCGCGTCAAATGCGGATAACGTCGAGCCACCTCCTCGGCGGTTTCCCCCATATTGATATACGCCCGCGGTGAAACCTGTTTGACTCGCTCCGACTCAGAAAAATTCGCACCTCGCCGCGGAATGCGGCTCATCGATTCGATACCGGCCACCAGGTAGATGCTACCGCGGGCACAAGCGACCGAGGCAGCGGCCATGGACAACGCCTCGAGACTGCTTGCGCACAGCCGATTCACCGTGGCCGCGGGGACGGCCAGCTGGGTTCCCAGTGCTGCCATACGGGCCACGTTGAAGCCCTGTTCCCCTTCCGGGTAGGCCGTCCCGACGATCAGATCATCGATGCCTGCCGACACCAGAGCTGGCTGGGTGTCGACCTGTGTCTGCAGTAGTTCGACTAGCAGATCGTCGGCGCGGGTGTCCTTGTAGACTCCTTTGAAGGCGCGGCCGAACGGGGTGCGTTTTCCGGCGATAAAGACGGCTTGATTCATCAGTTCCTCTTGCTTCGCGGGGCTCGTCGGCTTGAGGTGGCGCGTCGCAGGTCGCGGGCCTCGCGACTAAGCCAACAGTGTCGCCTCAATTCCCAAATCGCCGCGCGTCACGCCTGCCGCCAATTTTGCCACACGAAACTGAGTCCCGGTGGGCTCAAAGATTCCCAGATTGGTCACGACCGTGGTCACGACTTGCTTTCCAGTCAAAGGCAAGTCGCATTGCTTCATCAATTTGCAATCGCCCGACTTGGAGAAATGCGTGAGCATGACGATGATGTGTTTCGCGCCATTGACCAGGTCCATCGCGCCTCCCATCCCGGCCACTTTTTTGCCGGGCACCATCCAATTCGCAAGACTCCCCTCGACGTCGACCTGCATGCCTCCCAGGACGCAATAGTCGATATGACCTCCGCGAATGATGCCAAAGCTGGTGGCACTGTCGAAATAACTGACACCCGCGCGAACCGAGATACTCTCCTTGCCGGCGTTGATGAGTGTCGGTGACATCGTCTGGCGAGTGGGTCGGCCCTTGACACCGAGCACACCGTTTTCGGAATGGATGAAGACCTCTTTCTCAGGAGGCATCCGCTGCGCGATGAGGGTCGGCATGCCAATCCCCAGATTGAGACTGCAACCATCGCTGAGCGACGCAATAATCTGATCGGCCATCTCGGCTTGGGACCAGCCTGCAGGTAGTTCTCGATCCAACGTGCTACCCTCGAATACTCCGACCGAAGGCTGGCTGCCGGCATGCCCGTCAGACCAGCGCGATCCCCAACCGCCGCCCCAATTTTTCACTTGCTTCTTGTGGCATCGTGTGCCCGCAGGCCTTGATCGCCGACCGCACCATCGCCTCGCGGGTGGCCGCGACTTCCCACCGTTGCTGGGCTTCCCGGGAGAGTCGATGCAGAGGATCGAAGTACAGGAATAGTTCATCCGGTTTGACGCTGGGGGCTCGCCATACCGAGATCCCATTTTCCTCGTCATAATATTCGTACGATGAAACATGCCGCTTGCCGCCGCCCCCGGGCGCATCGCACACGAATGTGGGAATCTGAAATCCCGCGGTGGTGCCCCGCACGCGTTTTTCAATCTCCACTGCCTCACCAATCGTCGTGCGCAGATGTTCGCAGCCGGGCACCATGTCGTGGATATAGACGTAGTACGAGTGGATATTGATGTAGGCCAATTGTCTGGTCAGCAGAATCATCGTCTCGGCACAGTTGTTGACGCCTTCTTGCAGCACGGCCTGATTGCGGACAATCAGGCCCTCGGCAAACAACCGATCCATGGCCAACTGGCTCCAGCGGGTGATTTCGCGGGGCGACGAAAAGTGCGTATGTATCACGACTTGCTTGCCCAGGTCGCGACCGCGTTTGTGGACGTTCAGGATGGCTTCCATCCACTTTTCGTCCGATGTGATCTTCATCGGCATGATCGCGATTCCCTTCGTCGCGTAACGCAGGCGGCGAATGTGCGGGATCGCCAGGAGCGTCTCGCCGATGTGCGTGATCTGCTTGGCCGTCATGTTAAACGCGTCGCCACCCGAGATCACCACGTCCTCGATCTGAGGATTGTTTCGCAGGTAATCAAAGGCTGGTTCCCACTTTGCCATGTTGGCGCCGTAAGTATCCTTTTCGACCGAATCGGTCGAGCCACCGATGATGCGACTGCGGGTGCAGTAGGCGCAATACACGGGACAAGTCGTAAGCGGCAGAAAGAGGACCTTGTCCGGATAACGGTGCGTCATCATCGGCACGGGTGCGTCCTCGTCCTCGCTGAGTGAATCCGCCAGGTAGAACGGGTGGTCCGGCAACATCTGCGAACCGAGCGGCAGAAACTGCTTTCGCAGCGGGTCATCCACCGGCTTGTCCCAATCAATCAGGGAGAACACGTAGGGCGTAATCCGAATGTTCATGGGCGCTTTTCGCAGCCCCGCCTCGATATCCTCGACCAACGCGTCGCTCAGTCGATCTTGGAGCACTTCCTTGACCTGCTTCAAGCTGATCACACTATGCCGTGCTTGCCACAAATAGTCGCCAAATTCCTCGCGCGAAATATCGCTCCAGCCGGGGATCGCCCGCCAGAACTCATCATCGCGAAAGGCGCGATGCGTAAGGATTTCCATCGATGGTCTGGCTTGGAGCATGGTTTCGACTCACGTGCGGCGCGAAATGTCTCACTTAGTATATTTGCGGCAAAACGAAAAATGGCATCCGGTCCGCCGTCCCAACAGGAAAAACGCCCCGATCGGCAGCCAGGACGCGGCGGAACGTCACGCCAACATGCCCCGCGTCGGCGGCAGCCATTATTTTCGGGCGCTAGGTCGGCTCATCCTCGGCGTAGACCGGTATTTCCATGACATTTTCGTAGTCTCGCCCCTGGTAAATCCGCTGCACGAAGATCCCTGGTAAATGAACATCTTCGCCCGGAATCTCGCCCAGCGCGACGAGCTGCTCGACTTCGACGATCGTGGTTTTCGCAGCCATGGCCATCAAAGGCGAAAAATTCCGGGCCGTCTCCTGAAACCAGAGATTCCCGTAAGGATCCCCCTTCTGCGCCTTGATGATGGCCACATCCGCCTCCAACGGAAGTTCCAGCAGGCACGGTCGATCGAAGTCGCGCACCTCTTTCCCCTCCGCGACGATCGTACCATAGCCGGTCGGCGTGTAGAAACCGCGAATTCCCATCCCGGCCGCTCGAATCCGCTCAGCAAAGGTGCCTTGGGGGACGAGATTCACCTTGACCTCACCGGCCAGCATCTGTTCCTCCAGGTCGGGATTGCCGCCCACAAATGAGCAGGTGGCTTCACGGATTTGTCGCTGTTTCAGCAACAGCGCCAGGCCGCGCCCCGAGTTGCCGATGTTGTTCGAGATGGCGTGGATATCCTTGATGCCTTGCCGCCTGATTTCCTTGATGCTGTTCTCGGGAATGCCGCACAAACCGAACCCACCACTCATCAAGCGGATACCATCCCGCAAATCATGCAGCGCGGACTGGGCATCCGCATAGACCTTCCCGGTTCGGGCACTGGAATCTTCTTGATTGATCATGTCAAACCACCATCGATCCCTGCAGCAAATCGAGCAGCGTCTGCGTGGCCCGCGCCAGACGCTGTGGCGTCGAAACGAGCGGTGGGGCAATGATGAGAGTGTTGCTCTTGCTGTAGGCGTGCAACCCATGGTGGAACAAGACATCCCAGGACGGGCCGGGACGATCCAGCTCGATGGCCGCCAGTAAACCGCGGCACCGCACCTCGCGGACACTCTCCCAATTTGCCACTTCGTCCAGCGTCTGAGCCAACTGGTTCTCCAGAGCCGACTTGTTTTGCTGAAAGGCCTGATCCGAAAAGATATCCATGACCGCGTCGAGCGCCGCCAAGCCGAGCGGATGTGCGTAGCTGGTCAAGCCGCATGTCAACGGCTCGACGCCGTAATAGTCCACGACCCGCGGCCCCGTCCAGACGGCGCCGAAAGGGATATAGCCGCCCGTGATCCCCTTCGACATACAAATCAGGTCCGGCTGCAACTGGTACGGCTGGAAGGCGAAGAGCGGGCCCGTGCGGCCAAAACCGCAGAGGACCTCGTCAATGATCAGCAGGACGCCGTGCGCCCGACAAAGTTCGGTGAGTCCGTCGTACCAGGATTGGGGAGGAATCGCCACGCCATTGGTACCGCTGATCGTCTCGAGAATCAGGGCGGCAATGTGGTCGCCGCCAACCTCGGCGAAGATCCGCCGCGTGGTCTCCAAGTCGGGATCCTCGTCGGGCTCGGGGATCCGCACCGTCTGTTCGTCGAGCGTAAAGTGTGGCTGATTCCGCCAATCGCCCGTGACCGAGAGCGCCCCGAGACTCGCCCCATGATAGCTCTTTTTCCGAGCCGCGATTTTCGTACGACCCGTGATCTGCCTGGCCATCTTGAGTGCATTCTCGACCGACTCCGATCCGCTTACAGTGTAGAAGACCTTTCCACCGGGAAGGCCGACGGCGTCGTTCAGTCGTGCCGACGCCCGTTCTTTCAGTTCGAATGCCGCGCGTGGCGAGGCGATCGGCATGGTTTCGAGTTGCCGACGGACGGCGTCCCGAATCAGCGGGTGGCTGTGCCCGAAATTGGTCTGAAAGCTGGTTGAAATGAAGTCATAAATGCGTCGTCCGTCCTCCAGGACAAATTCGTCCCCCTCGGCCCGCTCGACCCGAAACGGTTCGGCCGCCGGCTGACAGCCCCAGGTGTGATAGTAGGCTCGATCGCTCATGTTCCGAACTGTAAAAGGGCGGACGGGATTTCACCCGGTCGGTACGCCAGGTGTGTCTCGGCTACGAGGTGAGTTCGGTAATGCACTCGTCCAGAATCCGCAGGCCGATCGCCACGTCGTTCGCGTCAATCACCAGCGGCGGTGCAATGCGGATGACACTCTCACCGCAGGAGAGGAGTAACAGCCCCTTCGTAAAGGCGAGTTGTCCGAGATCATGCACCAGTTCCGCTGCTGGTTCTTTGGTTTCCCGATCCTTCACGAATTCGACGCCGATGTACAGTCCGGTGCCACGGACGTCGCCGATACAGGCGTGCTTCTCCTGCAAGCGTCTCAATCCTTCCAGCATCACATCGCCCACGACCTTGGCGTTTTGCATCAAGCCCCCCTCGATCAGGTCGAGTGTGGCGAGGGCTGCCGCGCAGCTAACCGGGTTTCCACCAAAGGTGCTCCCATGCGATCCCTGAGCCCACCGCATCACCGACTCCCGCGCGATGATGGCGCCGATGGGCATGCCCGAGCCCAGGCCTTTAGCGGTTAGTAAAACATCGGGCTCGACGCCAAAATAATCGGCCGCCCACATGTGGCCCGTGCGTCCAACGCCCGTCTGCACCTCGTCGAAGACCAGCAGAATACCATGTTCGTCACACAGAGCTCGTAACCCTTCGATAAAGGACTTGGGCGGAATGACGTAGCCACCTTCCCCCAGCATGGGCTCGATGAAAATTGCCGCGATATCCTTGGGATAGACGTGGCGAGCCAGCAGGTCATGAATTCGTTTGAGTACGAAAGCACCCACTTCATGAATGTCCGACTCGTGCCGATAAGGGTCCGGATAGGGGACATGATGCACGCCGGGCACCATGGGCCCGAAGGTGGAGCGCCGTTTGGCCTTGCTGGACGTCAGGCTCATCGCGCCATATGTGCGCCCATGAAAGGCCCGTTGGAAGGCAATCAGGTCTTTCCGCCCGGTTGAATTGCGAACCAGCTTGATCGCACCCTCCACAGCTTCCGTGCCCGAATTCGTGAGGAAGACGCGTTTCTTGCTGTCACCCAAACCAAGATTCGCCAATCGTTCGCAGAGAGACGCCATCGACTGATAGTAAAAGTCGGTACCACAGATGTGAAAAAAAGCTCCCGCCGCTGCGCGGACCGCCGCCACCACGTGCGGGTGGCTATAGCCGGTGGACGCCACGGCGATGCCCGCCATGAAGTCGAGATAGCGATTCCCGTCCGGGTCCTCGATCACCGGGCCCTGGCCGTGCGAAACGACAAGTGGGTATTCCTTGATGTAGGACGTGGAGGAATACTGGGCGTCCTGGTCGATTACGGGTTGCGATTTGGGACCTGGTGGCGTGACGAGAATCCGCGGATAATCGCCCCCGAACGCCCGGGGCTGTTCCCAGCGGACCGCGTGCACGTTCGTCGCGGGCGACGCCCCGTCCACCTGGCCGGTCCGCGGCGCCGTGGCGGGTGTCGCCGTGGAGGTGGCTCCGGTGGCGGAATGCGTACTTGATGGACGATTGCTGCTCACGTTGTTGTATCTCCGTCAAACGAATCGATCACTCGTCGAGGATCGCTACTTTCTCAATCAGGGCATGCGACTAGTACTTCGTCAAGTTTCAATTTTGGGGTTCGCTCACCGTGGCTGGTGCATCTTGCCCCAGTCGGCGGCTGGAAGCCACAGCCACGGTCTTGACCAACCCTAAGTCTGACACTTGACACGGCACCAGTATGCTTACTCTCTGACTCTGGTGCGACACTGTTCTCGCATGAACTGAGCCACATAATACGGCCCACAGCCACCTTTGCCGGAACCTCCGGACCCTTTCCAGCCACAAAAAGGCTGCGCACCGGGCCACGCTCCCGTGGTCGCTCCGCTACGTTTATTGACGTAGGTCACGCCGGCCTCAATCTCGTCGTAGAAGCGAGCGATCTCGTCTTCATTGCGACTGAACAGGCCCGCCGTCAGGCCATATTCCACCTTGTTGCTTTCTACCAGAGCCTGATCCAGGCTCTGCACCGTCCCCACCGCCAGGAGGGGCACGAAATACTCTTCGGTGAACACGGGGCTGTGCAGGGGCGCCTTGGCCACCGTCGGCGCCACATAATACCCTTTGGATAGTACACCTTCGGTCAGCCGTTGGCCACCGACAAGAATCTCACCATCCTGCTTCGCCTGGTCCACGCCACCCTCGTAGGTCGTCACGGCCGCCTGATTAATTACCGGCCCAAAATAGACATCCGCGTCGGTCGGATCGCCGATCGCGATGCCGTGCGTCCGGTCCAGCAGGCGATCCACGAATTCATCCACGACGGCCGAGTGGACGTAGACGCGCGAGCAGGCGCTGCATTTCTGATTCTGCAGTCCCCAAGCCGACTTGGCAACACCTTCGGCCGCCGCATCCAAGTCGGCACTTTCCATGACAATGGTCGGATTCTTCCCGCCTAATTCAACCAGGCAAGGCTTGATCCACCGCTGGCTGAGCCGATGAAACATCTGCATCCCCACCGCTTTGGATCCGGTAAAGACGATCCCGTCGACGTGCTCGTGCTCCACGAGTGCGTTTCCAATCACGGCTCCGCGTCCGGTCACGAACTGGAAGGCTCCCGGCGGCACCCCGGCGTCCCGGTAGACTTCGTACAGTTTGAGTCCCGTCCAAGGCGTATCGGTGGCCGGTTTGTACACGACGGTATTACCGGACACGAGTGCCGCCGAAGACATGCCGCAGGACAGGGCCATGGGAAAGTTGAAGGGAGCGATGCAGGCGAACACACCATAGGGTCGGAGGATATCCGTGTTGGTTTCGATGGGAGTTATGCGGTTCATTTCGCGTACGAAGCCATCGGCCTGCTCCATCTGGTCACAATAGTAATCGATCAAATCCGCCGACTCCTCGGCGTCCCCAATCGATTCGAAGCGATTCTTGCCGACTTCGATACTCATGATGGCAGCGATTTCAAATTTCCGCTGTCGCACAAGCCCCGCGGCTCGCCGCAGGCAGGCGACTCGTTCCCGCCACGGCATGCCCGACCAGGTGCGACGGGCCGCGCGGGCGACAGACACGGCTCGATCGATCTCTGCCGGCGTACCCACTTGAAACCGCCCCAGCACCCAATCTGTATTGATCGGAGACGTATCGTCCATGGGCGGCGCCGCGGCGGTGACGGCTTGTCCATCGATAAACATCGGATGCAACTTGCCAAAATCTTGCCGGATGCGGGCCAGCGCCTCGTCAAAGTAGTGATGAAACGCTGACAGATCGACGTCAGCCGTGGTGTAGGTAATTCTGATTTCTTCAGGTGGCGGATATGACATGCGATTCCTTTATTTGCCACTCGGAACGACCCGTTGTCCTCCATGGCGATGAATATTTCTGTCCCCTTCCAGTCGCCTATCCTGGCCCTGACGAGCCCGGCTCGTGCAGCAGGCCAATGGCCTCCAGGACCTGCGGCTGCTCGGGGCGTCCCAGCCGTCCCGCGCACCACATGGCCGCCGCGCGGGCCTGGCAGCGCAACCAGGATGCCGCTCCGCTGGGGCGCCCCAGGCACAAAGATCATGCCGACATAGACGCACAGGCCAACCAGGAAGGCAGCCAGTCCGCCGGCGAGGTTGGCCCTCCGCCACCACAAGCCCGCCACCACTGGTACAAAAAGGGCCGCGCTCAAGGCCCCGATCGCGTCTGTGTAGTAGCCGGTAATCAACGGCGGCGGGTTGTAGGCGAATACCATGGCTACCAATCCGACGATCCAGACGACCAGTATATTCACGCGTCCCAAGGCTCGATCACTCATTTGACGCCCCCAAACGTTGGCAATCAGATCGTGAGCAATCGCCGAGCTGCACGCCAGCAAGAGTGCATCGGTCGTCGACATCACGGCCGCCAGCACGGCCGCCACCGCCAACCCGCGAATCACCGGATGAAATTGACTCTCCATGATCTTCAAGAATATTTGATCATTGTCGGCCAGCGTCGGGAAGAGCAGTTTGCCCGCCGGAACAATCACCATCGTGGCGGACATAATCACGAACGCATACATCACCATCGCCAGATTCAGCGAGATCCTGGCGCTCGCGGCATCGCGTGCGGTGTAAACTCGCATGACGACGTGCGGGATAATCGGAATGGCAGCCACCCAAATCACAAAAGCGCCCAGATCGGTGGCCAACGAGGTCTGCTGTGCGGCACCTAGCTCGGGGGCCGCGGCAAGACTGGCATCAAACAACGCGATCGGACCGCCATTGCGAATCATCAGCAGCACCGCGGTACCCAAGACGACTGCCACCATGAGTGCCCCTTGCACGACATCGGTCCATGTCACGGCCAACATACCCCCGATCGAGACGTATACCACGAAGACCAACGTCGCCAATGTCAGGGCAACCGCGTAGGGGATATCCAGCAGCACTTCCGCGGTAATCCCGGCCGCCTTCATTTGAGCCACGATGTACATGGTGAAGGTAACGACGATCAAGATGGGAACACCGACGCGGATGAGCGGATGAGGATACCGCCAACTCAAAAAATCCGTGATCGTGAATTTTCCAAAATGTCGCAGCGGACGGGCCACCAGGACCGACGCCAGGGGAAAACCGATGACGGTGCCCGCGAACAGTGAGAGCGTCGCGGGAATTCCCCAGGCATACGCATACCCCATGACGCCCAGGATCGATCCGCCGCTCGCCAGCGCTGCCATGATGGCCAGCGCATTCACCCATGGCCCGATGCTTCGCCCCGCGACCCAATACTCATCGCGCGACGTCAGCACCCTTCTCGATACCAGGATACCAATCAAGATGCAGACCATCAGATAGACGGCGACAAGCAGTCGTTCGATCACGCGCGCGTCTCCCGTGAGGGCCGCGATCGCCGGTGGGTCATTCTCAATCGCACGAGAGCCATCATCGGTGACAGTACCATCAAGAGCCCCATCATCCAGCCTTGCACAGCCATGCCGTGCCAGTGGACCTCACGCGACCAGGGCAAGAAAGCGAATACCGCAAGGCTCATGAGAGACGCCATGAACACGATATCGCTGGCTGGCAGCGGGAAAAAGTTCTTCATTTGGCATCCACCAGAGTGACAGGCGTCACTCGCTCCCTTGAGACATCGTGCCGACCCCATCCTCGACACGAGGTCTCGCCGTGGCATCGCGAGTTGCGTTCCTCTTCCGAGGAAACAGGGATTCTAGTCCAAAGCGGACCCCAATTTTAATCCCCATGCGAGGGAATCGCCGGCCAGCGTGTCTGGCGGTGGACCCACAATCGCCGAATCTACGGCGCGAAGGGACTGACCAGCGGCTGCCCCTGGTCGCCCACGGCCAAGGCGGTAATGCCGGCGGCTAGTCCACCAGCCAAGAGCCCTCCGGCAACCCTGCCCTCCGCGGCCGGAGCAGCTCCCCCCCCCGACGGTCCGGCGTCCCCGCCAAAACCGCCGCCGGCCGCAGAACTGCCCGCATCGGGTGGGGCGTCGGCCGCTGGAAAGGCCTGCAACACGACGGCGGGGTCACTGACAAGCGACAGGGTGATTTGATAGGGCGACGCCGGCGGCGCACCTCCGGCCAGGGGGTTCCCCGCCGCCTGGGCCAGTTGCTGGCTGACCATGCTCACGGACATGGACGGCGCGGCGGCGGGCTCCTCGCCTCGACGCGCGTAAAAACTGCAAGCTCCGAAGCCGCCGCTACCGGCAGCCACAATGGAATAGGGGCCGGGACCGTCCACCAGCTCCACTTCGAACACACCTTCCCGGTTCACGGGAATCGGCGGACCCACCAAGCGATCCTCACGGATGATATGGACGTAGACTTCAGAAACTGTCTGCGGCGAGCCATCCTCCGGACGCATGGTATACAAGCGGCCAACCATCCGATTGCCGGCTTGCAGAATCACATCGTATGCTCGAATCGCCGAGGCGTTGCCTGCGACCTTACCATCGACGGCATTCGCCGTCCGCAGGTCGGTGCGCGGCCCGCGTCGCGGTGGTTGCGGACACAGAGGATCCACCAAAATAGTCGGGCGTGGTGCGACCGTAGTACAGCCGCAAGACCGCGTTCAATTGCGTAAAGGTCGGGGGTACGGCCGCGGAAAAGATCTCAAGCCGATCGGCCGTTTGCAGCGGAGCTTGGACCAGTCTGGTCGTTACGGCGGGAGCCCCACGGCTGGTCGAGTCGCCACGCTGGATGGCAAACAGGCTGAAAGCCAGCACGCCGCGGTCGCCGTCCGCAATGCACTGGTACAAACCAGCGGGGAGATCGTCGATGCGAAATCGTCCAGCGGGCCCCGTGGTGATTCGTTTCACCAGTGCGGCCCGGGCGTCATAAATTCTAAGACGCATCGAGGCCATGGGATTCAAGCGGCCGGTGATCAGATCAAAGGTTCCGATGGCGCCGTTGATGCCGTTTTTTTCGTCCAGCAGCACCCACTGGGTGCGGACAAACTTTGCAAAAGCCTGCTCGGGCTCCACGGTCACCTGCGGTGGCTGGGCAAAGACCGTTGCGGACGGAGCGGCCATCAGACCGCAGATTGCCAGCATCACGCTTCTGACGGTCGCTGATCGGTATCTGAATAACATGGGGGGCTCTCCACGATCCAACGTAGTCAGACCATCGAGAAATTTCATCGACATCGCACGCTTTCCCGCAAGAATCCCCTTCGCACAAGTCTTACAATCGTCATTCAGGGACGCACAGCATGCGAAAACCAATGGTTCGGTGCCCCCCGAAGACCTCGATCCCCGGTACCAGGGGCCGCATGACCCCCAACGCGGATTCATAGCTCGAACCGAGCGTTTCGAACGGCACGTGCGTTTCTCGTACTCCCGCGACGGTCCATTCGGTGACATTTCCCCAGACGTCAAACACGCCGAGCGGATGGGGTCTTTTTCCGGCCACCGGATGTAGCTCCAACTGCGAGTTGCCACGGTACCAGCCTAGCTCGTCGCGGAGCTGGTCGTCCTTGAATTCCCACAAAGCGGGCCCATCAAACAGGCATTCCCATTCGTCGGAAAACGGCAAACGATAGCCGCGGGCTTGCCGATCGCAGCGTTCGAGCGGGCTGGAGCTCTCTCCCAGTTGCTGTTCCAGCCCTTCCAACAAGGACGTGTGGTCGTCGCGTAGATGGGCGCGGATGCGAAACGCCAACTGGTCCTCGGGGATCCCCTCCTGAAGGCTGGTCCAGACGCAATAAGCAACCGCCTGCAGTGCGGAAATATGCCTGACCGGCAACTGCAACTGCCGTGCGGACAACGAGTTCTCGGGAAGATCGACCACGGCAGCGGCGGCCGGCTTGCGCGGGCCCGACGACTCGACCAGTTGCCGTTTGATCGGTTCGCGGAGCCAGCTGAGCGCCGTTCGTCGGGCCGATAGTGCGCCGCGCGTGAGCGAACATAGGCGACATAGTCTCCCAAGGTAACTTCGTGAGTGGTGACTTCCACGGGCCTGCCATCCGGCAACGTGATTCGTACCAGACACTGGCCAAGTGAGTTGATCCGCCAGGTATCGTCGCCAGACGTATCCGGGGCTTTTTCAACCTCCGGCAACTCAACGTGCCACTGTCGCAAGACGCGTTCCGCGGCGGCGTGGACACGCGCGCTTCGGTGGTCCCGGTAGAGGCCCGTGATCGCGTCAATGATGGGTTGCCGATCCTCTTCGGCGAGCTGGGCCACGTCGGACCCTCCCAGCGCCTGTACGGCGGTCCGCAGGGCCTCTCGCGGCGCATGTCCTGCCTCCAACCTGGTGATCCAGCTCAACAGCGTGATAGGTGCCAAGCCATAGGCGGCCGCGTCCTTTTCGACCAGGCAGCGGGCCAACGTGTCATTATCGGACTGGAAGATGGTCAATCGATCGCTTAGTTCACTGCCGCACAGGATGAGTTCGCATACGGATCGATTCGCCAGTTGCCTGGGGGTCGCGTCCGTAATGGGCGGCCATTGACTGAGAAATTCCCGCGTCTCTTGTGGCGAGGTCAGGCGGCGTTGCAACTGTAACAGCAGCTCGCGGACAACGCCCGGAGATGATTCCGCGTCGATCCGCCGTGCCAGTTCAAACGGCGTACTGGCCAGCGTCGCATAGGCGATGGCTGCCCTTCGTTTGCGGGTTTCCGTGGAATGGTCCATTTCCACCTTGAGGAGCGGTGCCAGGCGATCGGCCAGCCTCGTGATACATTGGGCCCAACCAGCGATCCGCCCCGTCTCTTGATCAAGGAGTCGCTGGGAAAGGGGAGCCACCAGGTCTTTCCAAGCCGCGTTGTCCGGATCATAGGCGGCGAGCGCACAACTGCGCGAAACTGCGCGGCCGGGTGGGCATTGTCGCGAGCGGACTCCCACAACGTCGCGACAAGCCGCGGGCGGTCGGACTCGCGAGTCCCCCCCAGGTCCGCCGCGTGCCGGCGGATCAAAAGAAACTCATCCGGCGTCTCCGTGCTCAAGAGTGCCAATTCCAGTTGCCGGTGCGCCGCGGCGACCAGCGCCGGGGCTGGCGGCGGATCGATGTCGGCTTGTTGCATGGCCAGGATGGCCATCGCGAGCCGATGCTGACGTTTATGCTGCCGCGTCGTACCGGCCAGGTCACGCCACTGCGACGACAGCGACGGAACGGCGATCCGCTCAAAAGGTGGATGCTGCAGACTGCTAACGACCGCATCGAAGGTCGGCACGTCGAATTGATCCAACTGTGCAAGTTGTTCGTCGACATAACGTTGGCGGGCGGTCCACATCTGGACAGCGAAATACGTCGAACCACCAAATCCAATGGCCAGGATCAGCGCCACGACGGCCAGCAGTGTGGCAACCGTGGGATTGCGCTGGGCCCAGCGACGCACCTGTTCGACGACGCCGACTCGCCGGCAGGAGACGGGTTCGTTGCGTTGCCAGCGAGCCAGGTCTTCGACCAGCGCGGCGGCCGAGTCATAGCGATCGCTGGGCTCCTTCTGCAGGCATTTCCGGCAGATCGCGTTCAGATCGAGATCCACCCCGGGAATCGGCGGCAGTTCATCGGAGGCGGCGATTGCCGCCGCGAAGCTGAAGGTGGCTTCGGCGGCGCTGCGTGACTTGGTCTTTTCAGCAAAGGCGAACGGTCGTGTGCCCGACAGCATCTCGTAGAGCATGACTCCCAATGACCAGAGGTCCGTGCGGGCGTTCCAACATCCCTCCATCTGCTCCAGGCTCATGTAGGGGAGCGTCCCGACAAAGGACCGCACGGCATCGGTGTGCCGACGACTACGGCGCGCGCAACCAAAATCGGCCAGGAATGCCGCCCCCTTGAAATCGAGGAGGATATTTTCCGGCTTGATGTCGCGATGCACGACACCCGTTTCATGGGCGTGAACCAGCGCCTCGGCGATCTGCCGCACGATGGCCACAGTTTCACGCGCGGGTAATCGTTGCTGCTCCTTCAGCACTTCACGCAATGTGCGCGCGCTGCCGGTCGGGTCCGGGAATATGTTCAAAGACGATGTAGCATCCGCGTGAGTCTTCGCCACTTTGAAAGACCGTGACGAGATTCGGATGCCTCAGACTGGACGCCGCACGCGTCTCGTCGGAGAGCATCTTCCGCGCGGCCTGCTTGTCCAGCTTATCAAGCAGCTTCAAAGCCACCATGCGATCCAGCTTGACATCGTGGGCGAGAAATACCGAGCCAAACCCGCCGTTCCCCAAGAGGCGACGAATTTCAAAGTGATCGATCGAGGCCGGCGGTTCCGCAAAAGGAGCCACCCGATTGGCCGGCGTCTCGTGATGCACGTCCGACGCGGGAAACGTCGTCTGATCCGCCAGCGACTCGGGACGCGGCGCAGTGCCAGGGGGTGGTACCGCTCGGTGCTCCGACGATTTGTCTGCTTCGCCTGCCATATTGCTTACTCTCGCGTTGTTGGCTCATGGGGGACGGGCGTGGCGGGCGAACGGCCCACGTACTCTCGAATCGCTGCGGCAAAGTCCCGTGCGGACGGAAAGCGATCTTGCGGGGATTTTGCCATCGCGCGCCGACAAAGCTGCTCGACTTGAGGATCGA
Source organism: uncultured Planctomycetaceae bacterium (assembly GCA_963700865.1). Lineage (GTDB taxonomy): Bacteria > Planctomycetota > Planctomycetia > Pirellulales > Pirellulaceae > CAVOGJ01. The sequence goes on from CAVOZC010000017.1 coordinate 65,326, forward strand.
GACCATCTCGAAATCTTGCCAGCGGCGCGGGGCGACTCGCCACGATGCTTCCCAACATCGTCGCCAGGTTCCCTGAAAATGGGACCGCGCTGGCCAGTAGCTCATAGAGGATGACTCCCAAACTGTAGATGTCGGTCGCTGGCCCGATTTGCTCATCATCGCCGCCGATTTGTTCCGGCGCCATATAGGCGGGTGTGCCGGCCACCACGCCCGTCACGGTCAGCAGCGTCTCGTCACCGTCCAAGCGTCGCGCCATGCCGAAATCGATCAGATAGGGTTCCCCCCGGCGATCCATTAAGATATTGCCGGGCTTGAGGTCTCGATGCAGAACCCCCGCGTCATGGGCTGCCTGCAGACCGTCCGCCAATTTCTCGACGATTTCCAAGGCTTCCACGACCGACACTTGTGACGACCGCTGCATCCAATCCGCCAGAGAACAGCCATCCACGTAGGCCATCGTGAGAAAGTGGCGGCCCTCCTGTTCGCCAACGTCGTAAACCGGGCATACGTTGGGGTGCTGGATCGTCGCGGCCGCACGGGCTTCCCGCAGAAACCGCTTGATCGTGAGCGGATCATTTGCCCGTTCGAAGAACGGCGTCTTTAGTGCGACGCGGCGATGCAGTTGTTCGTCCTCAGCCAAATAGACAGTGCCCATGCCACCTTCTCCCAATTTGGAGAGGATGCGATAACGTCCAAACGACATTTTGCGATCGTCAGCTCCCGGCTCGTCATGAGGCTGCGGTTGCGGCAGTTCCGCGTCATCGGGACGGGCGGATGATGCGGCTCGCGGCAAGTCTTCGGTCGGGTCGCGTTCATCCTCAGGACGTGGCATGACCTTAACTACCGATGCTGTAGAGGACTCGCCGCGCGAGTGGATGGAAGTCGCTTTCCAACCACGTTTGTTCATCTAACCACTCGAAGCCCGCCCGCAGCTCACTGTCGGGCAGTCCCGTGATCCTCGCGCCGGCATGCTCCAGCGCTGCTGCCAGGATGAGAAAGTAAATCCCGTTGGCCAACGCGGTTGGCAGCAGGGCATCTTGCCCGAGGCGTCCGACGTTTGCCCAATCCTTCACCCGCCGCAGCAATTCCACGGGCGGTGCCGGATCCCAGATCAATTCCCGCAGCGTTCCCGGTCCCGCATACTCCAGACCCGGCAGATCGCGCAGCGGTGCATTCATCATGTCGGTAAATTCTTCGGCGACCGGCTCATCCGCCGAATCGCCGCTACCCATCTGAAACATATCGGCAAGGTTGGTGGTCTCCACCGTCTGCCGCTGAGTCAAACGGAGCCAGAAATCAGATTTGAGCGGATCGAGTGGCTCGGTGCCGGCCGGGATCTCTCGAGTCAGTGAGACAACGGAGCGCGTCTTGGAGAGTATCGCCCTCAATTCGTTGATTTCCCGTTCGATTTCCTGCCGCACCGCCAACTCAGCCAGGGCATCACCCGCGTCCACCGCCGACGCCCCCCCCTGGGCGGAATGATCCTCCGGCCGAGTCTCTGAATTCTCCGGCAACGTGACACTGCCATCATGCGTAATGTACTCGCGAATGATTTGCCGTAACTGACGGGCAAACTGCCGCTTGGCACTTACCAGCTGATTCATGGCAGCTTTCTCATCAGCCAGCTCGCAGGCTTGTGCCAGCTCGCGAAAACTCGGTGGCCGAACGTCATCGAACAGCGGACCGAGCACACGCTGATCAAATAACCTCCAACGCAAGATCTGATCGCGGGCCTCACATTCACGCTGCATACGCGCCAAGGCTTGCGCGAGTACATCCAGACACCAGGCGCGATCAAACGCCTCAGCCGAGGAAGGCGTCGAGTTGGACAGGATGTCGTCCGGGAGGCTCGCAAGACTCGATATCTGGCCGGGCGAGCGTTTGGCAGCCGTCGCGCGGCGGTGTTGTGTGATCACGAATCGGTCCAGGGCTGTCAGCAATAAGGTTCGTAGCCGGCCGCGAGAAGGATCAGCGCTTGACAAGAGCCGCTTGTCGAGAATTTCGAGCATGAAATCCTGAATCAAATCCTCCGCCTGCTCCGGCCCCAATCCCTTGTATCGCACGTGCGCATACATGGGCAGCCAGTAAGCATCAAGCAATTGCCCCAGCTGATCCCGCGAAGCGGCCGGGGATGCCTGACAAACCCGCCGCACCAGTGACCATTGTGTCGTTGGGAAGCGGGCCATGGGAAAGCTCACATCGGTGCATGGATGCACGTGGGATCCGCCGGCGACCGATTCCTGAGATTGAATTCAACTCCCCGCCTGACAGAACGTTCATTTTGCCCGCTGCTGGCGCCTCGTGTCAATGAACGGGAGTGCCGGCCGGCCGGCGGAGGCAGCGAGACGCACGCCGCGGCCGGCTGGCCAGCGATGCCGCGGACGTATCAGCCGCGACCTGAACGGGCCGCCGAGTCTCCGCGGAAAGACTCATGTGATGCCAATCAAGACTCGACGACCCCCGTTCAGAACGCCCGCCAGCAATGAAAGTGAGGATCACGCGGCGTGCCTTCGCTTCGCAGCACGCCGCCGCTCCGAAACTGGAAACGCGGTGTGGGCCTCGATGCTGCGCCCACAGAAAAAAAAAGGACTCTCCGACCCTTCCTGCGGGCGGTAGCCAGGATCGTGGCGAACGGTGACACGTCTCGATTTGTGGAATCCATGGATGGCGCAGAATGCAACCTTTTTTTGCGAAGCAAGATGGGCAAGTGGGAGAATGGATTGTGAATTACGAAAAAAACGCACATACGACATGGGACCTCCTGGCACCCTGCCCGGTCCCTTTCGTGTCAGGTCTGATCGAGGTCGAGATCACCGACGGGAGCTGGCCCGCCGACGAGTCGGCAGCTGGCGACGATCGGATCGAATCGGATTCAGCCACGAATGGGGCCGCGGCAAGCCGATCGGACGACCCGGTGCGAACGTACCTGGAAGAGATGGGAAAAGCCGCCCGGCTCACTTCCAGCGACGAGCGTCGCATCGCCCGTCAAATCGATCATGGACGGCGTTGCTATCGGACAAGCCTGCTGGCATCCGATTTCGTCCTGCAGCGTGCCGTGAACAAACTGCTCAAGGTACAGTCGGGCCAATTGCGTTTTGACCGGATTATTGACGTCTCGGTATCCGATTTAGCGGAGAAAAACCGCCTGCTCAGCCGGCTCGGTCCCAACCTCAGCACGCTGCGGCAACTGCTCATACAGAACCAACGCGACTTCCGTATCGCCGTCCGGCGGTCGCAACCCCAAGCGGACCGTCGGGCGGCATGGAAACGCCTGATTCGCCGCCGCTACCGAGCGGTTCGCCTGGTCGAAGAACTGAAATTGCGGACGGAAATTCTCAATCACTGGTTTGCGCATTTGAGCCAGGCCTCGCAGCGGATGGACTCGCTACATCAGCAACTTTCTGCCCGGAACAGCCAGCAACTCGATCACGCAGCGTGGCGTTCGGCGAAGTCCGAGCTGCGAGCCCTGATGGCAACGACTCTGGAGAGCCCCGCGACGGTTCGCCGTCGCCAGGAGAGAACCGCGCAGTTTCGCCGTCAGTATCGCTCGGCCGTTCGAGGCATGACCGTCGGCAATTTGCGTCTTGTCGTATCGATTGCCAAGAAGTACTCGGCTGACGGCTTGTCGGCGCTCGATCTTATCCAGGAAGGAAACGCGGGGCTGATGCGGGCAGCCGACAAGTTTGACCATCGTTTGGGCTATAAGTTTTCCACCTACGCCACTTGGTGGATTCGGCAAGCCATCACGCGGGCCATTGGCAATCAATGTCGGACGATCCGCGTTCCCGTGCATAACGGCGCTCCGCTCAAGAAGGTGCGCAATGCCATGCGTGAGCTGGCTCAGGAATGCGAGCGCGAGCCTACCATGGAGGAAGTCGTCGCTCGCAGCGGTTTGTCTCGTAAGGTCGTCGAACGGGTGCTGCACACGGCCCGCCAGCCATTGTCACTCGACCAGCCCGTCCAAGACCGGATCTTGGGAGAAATCATTCAGGACCCGCGGGAAGAGGTCCCCGACTTTGATTCGAATCAGGAAGCCCTGCGGGGTCGCATCGACCTGGTGATGCAAAAACTGAATGAACGCGAGCGGGAAATCATCCGCCTCCGCTATGGGTTGGCCGACGGCAAGGCCTACACGCTTCAAGAGGTAGGTAGTCTATTCCGCGTCACGCGGGAACGCGTGCGGCAGATCGAGTGCCATGCGATCCGCAAGTTGAGTTCCGCCGCAGTGTGCCGCCAGCTGGAGGGATTTCTGGACGACCACGTGAGATAGGTGTCCTGCCTGCGCAGTCTCAAAGTCTGGCGACTTCGGCTACCTCGTGGAAGTCTGACGACAACGCCGATGACGGCCGCAGCGCCGTCCGTGGGCGCAACGGACGGGCTGACAGGTGACTTTGGCACAAGCGATCACCTGGGTGTCAGCAAGACCACTCGGAACCGGCGGATGCGCGGACGGCGGTTCCCCAATCGCATAGACGTGGTGCTCCGCGCGAATGAACAGCATATCGTCGGAGATCGCCGGCGTGGCCATACAGATTTCGCCCATGGAATTCCGCTGCAGTAACTCGAACGTCGGTCCAGCCCGTGCCACCAGCACCTCGCCATCTTCGCTGGTAAAGTAAATTTTGCCGTCCGCCGCCACGGGCGAGGCGGTAAAGCCGACACCGGCATCGAGTCGTTGGCGATACAACCGCTTGCCCGTTGTCGCTTCATAGCAACTGAGGACCCCATTATCGCGGCAGGCATACAGCAGGCCTTGGTAGACCAGCGGGGTCTGCATGTAAATCCCATCGCGTGGTTTATGCCAGGCCAGGTATTGCTTGCCCGATGCCTCCGGCGCCTTGATCTCGCCCTCGGCATCCGCCCGCACCGCACACAGGGGTGCGAGCCATCCGTGGCGCTCGTCAAGAAGATCAAGTCGCCAGCCGCGATGGGCGTGGGAACCGGGATGTCGCCGCCACCCGCCAGCCGCCACAACTCCTGGCCCGTGAACGGATCATAGCCACCGGCATGCCGGCAACCATTCACAATCAACTGCGGGCGAGCCCCATCGACAATTGTCGGAGTACTCCAGGTCGGAACATCCTCCCGCGGTACCCGCCACAACTCGTCCCCCTGCCGGATGTCAAAGGCAGCGAGGAACGAGTCTTGCTGAACATCGCACTGCACGATCACCATGTCTTGATAGATGATGGGTGAACTCCCAAAACCCCACTGTGCCGCGGGCACCACATAATAGCCCGAGTCGAGGACGCCCAGGTCTTTTTTCCAAACGAGCCGTCCACACAGGTCGTAGCAATACAGACCCTCCGATCCCAGAAAGACGACGACATACCGACCGTCCGTCGCGGGCGTCGAATTGGCGTGCGTGGCCTTGGTGTGGCGTTTGATGGCGGGAACCGCCTCATGCACCGTCCGCTCCCAATCGATGTGACCCGTTTGCTTGTTCAGACAATAGAGTCGCCACGACTGCAGCCCCTCGTCAGGCACGGGACGAATGTCGCCATACAGTCCAACTTCGAGGCCCGGGTTCTCTTCGCTCCCCACGGCCGTCACGATAAACACACGATTGCCCGTGATGATGGGACTCGCGTGCCCCAACCCGGGAATCGCCGTCTTCCAGCGGATGTTGACGTCCGTGGCCACATCCCAATGAGTCGACGGATGTTGGGCCTCGGCCACGCCGCTGGCACGCAGCCCGCGGAACTGGGGCCAGTCACCATGCTCAAGTCGATCCTCGGCCGTTGCCCAGGCGGTAAGGGTGACCAGCGCTAGTATGAGAGGGATGAAACGCGCAGACATGGGGTGGTCTTCCTGGCGTGAGTGGCAAGCAGTCCTCAGTGCCTGATTGTGGTTGGCGTCCGATCACTCCGCAAGTTGGTCCGGCGGGGCGATGGGCGTTCACCGTGTGGGGGGCACCGGCGGAGGATTGTTCATCAACACCTCGCGTCGCTTCGTCGGGTGCCCTATCCGGAATCTAGAAGCAGGGTCGTGGCCGCTTGAATCGCACGTCCCTGAGCCAGATCAACGCTGCGTTGCCAGGGCCAAGACATATGCCCATTCGCCAGCAACAGCCGCAAATCGCTGGGTTTTATCGGGATACGTTCGCCTGTGGCTGCGGAAATCGCTTGAGCTACCGATTCGAGCGGTTAGAATAGCGGCCAACTTCCCAAACACCTTGCCAGGAGGAGTACTAATGCGTTGGACCATGATTGCGGTGACACTCTTGGGTGTCGTAAGTGTAACGACCAGTCACGGACAAATCGCTGCCAATTTGGTGATTAAGGAGGGAGATGCCCTGGGCGGCTCGACCGTGGCGTCTGTCAACGCACCTTTTACCAATGGCTTAGGCCAAGTCGGATTGGTCGTGGCGCTGGAGGATAGCAGCCGCTCAATCTGGTTCAACGGAGGCCAGATCTTTAATTCCGCCGACGCGCTCCCCACGGTGCTCACCGGTGGCGAGAGTACGATGGGGGTCGGAAACGCGGGCGAGTTCGTTTATAGCCCATCGGCCGACGGCGGCGATACCGTGTGGGGTCAGAATGGGCTGCGTCTGGGCGACGGCGTACCAGCACCCGGCTTTCCAGCCGGAGTCGAGACCACATTTAACTCTCGGCCACAAATGACGGACGATGGCTCGGCCTATTGGATTTCCGGTTTCAACGACGGCTTGGGAGGGACAGCCAGCATCGGTCGCATGTTCTACCGACAGAACCCCGATGCCTCGATCGACCTGCTGCTCAAAGCGGGCGACATGATTGATGGCTTGCCGATCGCCCTGGGAAGCGCCGTGGGGTTTGATTACCACGTATCGGGCAACAATGCGAATGTCATCGTTGAGGTCAACCTCGATACGGGTTCCACTGCCAATGATGGACGCGTTCTGGTGAATAACGTGGTCGTCGCTGCCGAGGCGTCGCCGACCGGCCAGGGAGACAATTGGGACAACTTCGATATTTCGTCGATCAACAACGCTGGTAACTATGTCTTTTCGGGTGATACCGACGGCGACTCCAGCGTGGACGAGTTTATCGCCTACAACGGCGTGATTGGGCTGCGGCAAGGGGACGTCATTGCGGCCGGTCAACTCGATGGATCGGTTAATGCGGTCTCGATCAACAACCTCAATCAGAGCGTCTTCGTGTGGAGCATCGACGATGCCGGTGGTGACATCGAGACACTCTTTTTCGCCGCGGACGCTGCCAACCTGAGTGCGGCTCAGAAAATCGCCAGCGTGGGCGATACGCTGGATATCGATGACGACGGCCTGCCCGACTGGGTGGTGACGGATTTTAACGCCAGCCCGGTGATTGGTCCCGGACTCGATCTGGCGGAAAACGGCCTGGTCTACGTTGGGGTGGATCTCGACAGCCTTGACGGGGCGACCAGCGTCGACGCGATCGTCTCGTTCGCCGTCCCGGAACCAGGCTCGCTTACCATGTTCGCCCTGGCGACACTCCTTTCGGCGCGTCGATCATCCGCCGTCGCCGGTTATCGGCACCGCGGCGGGGCTGACCCTCACGCGACGCCTGGCGGGGGGCAGTGAGCCACCGTCCTGTCGTGGCGGGGGCTGCCAGCCACAGTCCTTACCCCGTTCCCAAGTCCGGCGACTTCGGCTACCCGTCGGTGGCTGGGGCTTCCAGCCACAGTCCTTACCCCGTTCCCAAGTCCGGCGACTTCGGCTACCCGCCCGTGGCTGGGGCTTCCAGCCACAGTCCTCACCCCGTTCCCAAATCCGGCGACTTCGGCTACCCGCCCGTGGCTGGGGCTTCCAGCCACAGTCCTTACCCCGTTCCCAAGTCCGGCGACTTCGGCTACCCGCCCGTGGCTGGGGCTTCCAGCCACAGTCCTTACCCCGTTCCCAAGTCTGGCGACTTCGGCTACCCGTCCGTGGCTGGGGCTTCCAGCCACAGTCCTTACCCCGTTCCCAAGTCTGGTGACTTCGGCTACCCGCCCGTGGCTGGGGCTTCCAGCCACAGTCCCCCGCCACGATGCGCATTTCCCATCCGGCCAAGGGGGCGGCTCCGCCGCCGGCCACAGCGGCGAAGGATCGCCGCACTCCATACGGGCTCATTTCTTCAGGATGCCGGCGAGCCCTCCGGAGATGAGCGTCGTCACGTTGGCGATCGCCACGGGTAACGACCAGCCGCCTGGCGCGGCGATAAATTTGGCCGTCCATACCGGATGAAATTTTTCCTTGTAGGCACGCAATCCCTGAAAATGATAAAAGTGCTCACCGTGACGGAATGTCAGGGCGGCAATTTGGTTCCAGAGCCGACCCCGCCGCTGCGACTCGATGCCGGCCAGGGGAGCCATGCCCAGATTGAACCATTGGTAACCCTGCTCCTTCCCCCACAGCATCAGTTGGATGAAGAGAAACTCCATCACACCGTGCGGAGCCGCGGGGAGAAACCGCATGAGGTCGATCGACAATTCCTCTCCGCCCGCGCCCTGCCAAAGGTTCGCGAAAGCCACGACTTGTCCGTCAACCCGGATCAGCCCGATCGCACATTGCTCGAGATAATCGGGTTTGAAGAAGCCCAGGGAAAAACCTTTTTCCGCCGTCGTTTTGTCGCCCAACCAGGCATCCGAAATGTCTTTCAACGTCGGCAGTAACGCGGTGACGGCCGGAGGCTCGATGATCTCCAGCTCACAGCCAGCCTCGGTGAATTGCTTATGGGTGCGACGCAGATTCTTGCGAGCCGATCCCTCCAGTCCAAAATCGACCAGTCTCACGCGTGCCTCTTCGCCGATCTTGAGCAGCGTCAATCCCATCTCGACGTAGTTGGCAACATGCTCCTCATCGACCTGATAAAAAACGGGCAGGCGTCCTTCCACGTCACAGAGTTCGCGAAAGTCCCAGGCCAATTCTCTTCCGGCATCCTGGCTGCCCACCGGATCACCCATGGAAACGTAGCTGCGACCCTCTTCGCCGTACATGACAAACGCCGTTCGATCGTGATTGAAAAAAAATCGCTTATCCCCGAGCAGTGCCAGATGGCTTGCCGTCCGCGGAGATGTCCGCACGATCTGGAGAGCGTCTTGCAAGTCTCTTTCCGAGGGCATCGCGCCCAGCCGACCCTGCGTACGGAGCACGCGGGCGGTGAGAAAGACCATCGTCACGATGGCGGCGCCGGCGAGCGCACGAAGTGAGCGCGGTGCGTCGCGAGAGAACTCGAATTGCCACCAGAGTTGATCTTGGTAGTTGACGTGCTTGTAGGCGAACAGCATCAGCCATGTGGTGCAGGCAACGACGCCCAGAATGCCAATCGTCCAGCCTGGTGTGAATGCTTGCGTCAGGAGGGCCCCCTGGCGGTAGAAGTAGGGTCGACAGGGCAAGAAGACGATGAGCATGGTCCCCAGGATCAGCGCTTCTTCATAATCAAAACCCTTCAGCAGCGATGTGACGATTCCGCCCGCCAGCAGACCGATGGTCACGTAGTAGGCCGTCTCGACTCGTCGTTGCAGCCCCCGTGCCAGGACCAGCAGCATCACACCGATCAGACTGCCGAAAAAATGGGACACCTCGATGACAGGAAGTGGAAACAGGCGTCGCAAGATGGCCATGCGGCCGGCGGCGGCGGGCGTGGCTCCTGAAAAGAGCAAGACGACTCCCGCTAGAAAAACCATGAAGGCCATCATCCGGGGCGCGATCACGGCAGCCCAATTCCCGACGGCCTCCCAGGCTCGCGGCGACGACTTGCGCTGCAGCCAGACTTCGTGACCACCGAGTACCAACAGCCCCAACAGGAGCGGGCCCAGGTAGTAGATGGCCCGATACGCCAACAAGGCTCCCATCACCGCATGCGGTTCGGCCGGATCCAGTACGGCCAGAATCACCAATTCCAAAACGCCCAAACCTCCCGGTACCTGGCTGACGAACGCGGCGACCAGCGCCAACAAATAGATCGCCAGGAATTGCCAGTAGCTGGTGGCCACGCTGTCGGGCAGGAGGACGTAGAGCACGGCCGCGGCCACGAGCAAGTCAAGTGTCGCGACCAGATACTGCAGCAGCGACAATGTGACTGAGGGAGGCTTGAAGTCCCAATTACCGATCCGTATCGGGCGGCGACGAAACGTGCAGAGTGCCAGGTAAGACAGGGCGAGTCCCATCAGCACCACGCCCAACGGCCGCGTCGTGGACATCGGCAGGTGCAACTGAGTCGGAATGGGAAGTGGCTCCCAGAGAAAGACGAACCCGGCCAGCCCGAACACGCCGATCCAGAACGAAAGACCGATGATCAGCACGAGCTTTACGATGTCGACTCCCGACAACCCCCAGGACGAGTAGAGTCGGTAGCGAATGGTCGAGCCGCCGAGCAGCGTGCCAAAGTTGTTACCAACGGCATAGCCCAGGAGTGAGCCGAGCGCCACTTTGGCCACGTGCAGTGATTGGCCGACGTAGCGCACACCCAGCATGTCGTAGCCGATCAGGATCACATAATTCAGCAGCGTCAAAATCACGGCCAGCCACACGCGTGCCGCTGGGATCGCGGCCAATCCGTCGAGAAAATCTCGCAGATGGTATTGCCTGAGTTCATGGTGCAGCATGATGAGTGCTGCGACGAGAATGACGAGGACCAATAAGGGACCCGCGGCGGCCAATAGATACTTCCTCATGCCCGCGGGACTCGACTAGTTTTTGGTTTCGGTCAACGGGAATCGACTCCCGCGGAGCAACCATCCCAAAGTGAAGGCTACCAGATGAGCCAGATCGGCGGACATCACGCGGCCCTGCTTCGGGCAACCATGCCGTGGACCAAGCGGCGCGGATCACCAGAATCCCCAGGATCGAGCCGACGACGAGGCCACGTTTTCCGCCAGAGAGGCCGGCGACTGGCCAGACCCAGGCAACCATAATAGCCAGCCGAGGGCCCGACGTCTCGGGCCTCCAGCAGGAAACGGCCGTGATCAGTCCCCAGGCCAACGAGCGGGCCGGCCACCGCCACCGCCAGGATCAGCTGCGTGGCCACATGGACGCCGAAAAAGGTCAACATGGCACCACGCGTTCCATACTCCCTCTCGATCCAACCGACCGAGAGCGCGAACATCAGCAGCGAGGCATAGAAGCGGCGGCCGCCCGCCGTGAACAGCAGCGAGGTAAAGATGCGATGGAGTTGACCTTCCCAAAGATGTCGGGGCGAATACCCGGCCTGCTCGTGCAGCACCGCATCCAGTTCGCCCAGATGCGACCGCCCGTAGATACCCGCCAGGACCAGCAGGATCAGCATGACGATCGTGAACGGATATTTCCGCCAAGCAGCCGACACCGTGTAGGTTCCGATCAAGGTAGTTGCGGGCGGCCGCCAGGGGCGTCTCTAATAGGGCCTGCCGCTTTTCTGCTCCGCCCGTTGGTTTCCATCCCACACACGATTGTCGCGAGTCGTCCCTATGTGCCGGGCCCGCCTGATCTTTCCTGATCTCATGCCCGACGACACGTTGGCAGGGGGCGTGCCTCGCGCGAAGCGGCGTCGCCTGATTTTAACCGTCGGCTGGCTGGCTGTCGTGGTGTCGAGGCTGGCCCCCGCACTGGGGCAGCATGCGTCAGCGCCCATTCAGGAAGTGCCACGGCTGCTGCCCGTGACTCATGACGGCCGGGTGCTCCGCGGCTTCCTGGATGGGATGGCCGTCGATCAGTACTGGCTGCGAAGTCATGATCGCATTCGCTGGCAGACGGGTGAACCGTACGAATTCCTGAACGGACAGCGGCTGCAGCCGTTAGGCAAGGACGAGACGCATTGCAGTGCCTTTGTCGCTGCTGCCGCCCAACGGCTGGGCATCTACATCCTGCGTCCACCTGACCACTCGCATATTTTACTGGCAAATGCTCAATTCGACTGGCTCGGTGGTTCTTCGGCCAGGGACGCCGGATGGTATCCGGTGCAGTCGGCGGAAGAGGCTCAGCGACTGGCCAATCGGGGGCAATTCGTGGTCGCCGCCGTGAAGAACCCGCAGCCGACCGTGGCCGGGCACATCGCCATCATCGCGCCATGCGAGAAGTCGTTGGCAGGCATCGCGGCGGAAGGCCCGGAAATCTCTCAGGCGGGATTCACCAATTATCGAGCCACTTCGCTGCAAAACGGCTTTCGTCGACATCCTTACGCCTGGGCGCCCGGTGGCGGCGGCGCCATCCGCTACTTTGCCAACTCGGCCGATCCGCGACGGATGGCTGATGTGAGTTGGAAGCAATAGCCTCGCGTCGGCTGGGACGTTGTGGTGGGAGATGATGTGCGCAGGGGATTTCTGCCTGGTGCATTGTCCGAGTTCCATCGGTCGCATTCGATCGTTTACGTTCAATCGTTCGCCGTCCAAACTCTGGCGAGATCGGCTACCGCGTTCTCAACGCGCACGCGGCGGATCCACCTCCGACCGCTCACTTCCGAGCGATCCGCCGCCACCCAGGCCGCTCATTTTTGCGCGGCGATTGAATCTGAGCGGCAGAGCCGGTTGTGATCGGCCCGTGATCCGCTGACGTGGAAGCCAGGATCTTGCACCAGCAAAGGCTTCTGACAGCCGTTGCCACATTTTTGCCACTTGCCGCGGCGAATGGCGCGCCGATTGCTTTCTCTCGGATTCACTTCTTCCCATACACCGTTCGAGATGACGCTCGTGAAAACAACACCCTCAGTTGTTGCCGTCGTGGATGGCAATCCTCATCGCTACGCCTTTCTGGCTGACCTGCAAGACCAGGGACGCGTGCAGCTCATCTTACTGGAGAACGGTCGCTCAGCGCTGCGACTCTCGGCGCCGCTGGAGCCTTCCTTCTGGTTGGTCAACGACCAGCTCGCGGATATGCGCGGCATCGACTGCATCGAAATGCTCGTCGCGCTCTATCCAGATGCCCGCTATTTTCTCATCGCGGACGAATACGACGCAAATGAAGAGCGACTCTGCTTTCGCTTCATGCGCGTCAAGTATCTATGTCGCCCGCTCGACGCGCTGTGGCTCGGTCGCCTGCTGCGTTCGGTGATGCGTCCGGTGATGCGTCCGCAACGCGCGAGCGACGGGGACGAGTCCATTCCGCCAGCCGTTGAGCCGCGGCAGCACTCGGCAAATCACCACACCAAGCGGGATGCGACACGCGCACCTCCCGCTTCGTGATTCATGGGCGGCAGATGGGCGGAATCAGATACGTACCAGACACACAACGGCCAATCAACTCACATTTCACCAACACGTTAAAGGAATGCGCCAGTGGTAGACCTGACAAGAATGGGAGCGGAGATTCCCTGGGAAGACATCGACTTGGAAGATTTTGAAAAGTTCCGCAACGAAGCCCGGGCCGCGATGCCGGTAGCGTCCAGTCGCGTGAACTGCGCCTTGCATCGCTCGACGCGAACTGCTCCTCAGCGCCGCCACAAACCGGCATTCAACGGCGCCCATCGCCGACGCGTGCGTTCGATTCGCTGACACCATTTCCCCGTTTTTTCCCTGCCTTTTGCTTTTTTGAAGGAGACAACCATGTCCTATCGCTGCTTCTCCGGCTGTTCGATCGCCGCCCTCACGGTCGCCACCGGCCTGATGGTCTCGCCCGGTTTGGCCACGCCGACCAAGGTCGCCTATCTGGACGTGTCGACTTGCGACCCGCTCTTCATCCCGCAGGTGGTGGATGAACTCGGATCACCGATTGTGCCGTTTCCTGGGGACGAGCTGATTGATCACCAGGACCTGGGCCCGTCGCCGGTGGCAGTCTGTCCGACCGACGACCCACTGGTCCCCGATGCGCTCGTGAAGATTGTGAACCTCACGAATCGCACATTTACGCAAGTCTGGTACATCGCCGACCGCGAGACAACGATTTCCAACGTCGACGGCTTTGCCGAAGATGATGCGATTGCCAATAGCGGCGTGCCCATCAGCAATTACGCGTTCCGCATCGACAACGCAATATCGGATCCCAACGGCATTCATCATCCGTTGCTGTTTGAGAGCAATCCCAATGGTCTGTTTGACCCAGGCGAGACATGGGAATTCGTGCTGCAGGACTACTCGAACCTGTTGAACTATCCCCCGGACGCCTTTGTCTCATTCGGTGTTGGTTCGGCCTCGATCGATATCCCGGGGGCCCTTGGCTCGTCAGGTAGCATCGTCGCCATTCCCGAACCGCAGGCTGGCTCGTTGCTCGGCCTGGCGATGGCTTGCGCAGGCGCTGTCCGCCGGCGGCTCAGCCGGACCCTGTGATGAGCGGCGTGCGTTGTTCGATCGTCAAGAAAGAACACCACCGGATTTTAGCCGGTGGGCAACCAGAACCCCAGCGGAAACTTTTCCTCAAAAAGAAAGAGAGTCGCAAAATGAAGATCTTCACGCGAACCCTGTTATTGATTTGCTCCTTGTGCGTTCTTAAAACGCCAGCGGCATTCGGTTACTTGGGCAGCTTTGAACCGGCCGACGGTTACACGCTGTCTGCGATTCCCGGCACACCGCCGTCGGTCTTCACCGACGTCACTTATTACAACGCGGGTCAATCCGGCGCCAATGCGGGCGGAGGCCTGCCAGCCCAGATTCCATTTAACACGGGTGGCTGGCGGCTTCGTTCCGAGCCGGGCGCCTTCTATCAGACATCGGCCATTCGCAATGCCTGGCTGGGCGCGACGCCCCCCTACCCCGCTTCGGTGGGACCGTTCGGGACACCCGTCTACATCGTGGGGAACCACTTCGGCGGCCGCACCGGTTTCTCAGCGCTTGCGCTCCGCAACGATACGGTGGCTCCGATTGGCCCCCTGGAGTACGACTATTATCTCGACACGTATGACTTTGGCGGTCCGATCCCCAACAGTGGCATCGTCTCGACAAACTTTTATTTCTGTCCCAACCCTGTCGATCAGTTTTCAACCGAGAAGTTCATCATGTCGTTCGTCGACACCAGTGGCAGCATCGGTATGCAGTTGGGCTACACGCGAGATAACCAAGTCTACTGGCGACCCGGAAGCTCGGGCGCCTGGAACTACCCCGGCATCCAAGCCGATTCGACGAATTACGACGGGTTTCAAGTTGACATCAATTTGAACAACAACACCTTTGCTCTGAATTATTTCGACGTGTCGACCAGCCTGACTTCGACGCTGGCCGCCGCGGGAACTCCGCTCGGCAATCCCATGTCGGACCTGACGCGACTGCGCTGGTGGCTGGACGATCAAACGATTTTGGGCGTGGGCGGCAAGAACTTCTTTGATGATTTCAGCTTTCGCGTCGTGCCCGAACCGTCGAGCGGGCTCCTCGCGCTGATCGCGGCCTGCTTTATTGGTCGACTGCGGCGCGGCTGGGCAGTCTGACCGGACACTCCGCTCATGCTGCTGGCAGCCGACTTGCACCACCTCGACCGACAACGGTGGACGGCGTGGCAGCACTAAACATGGCTGGGGCTTCCAGCCAAAGTCTTCCCCGTGGCTGGGGCTTCCAGCCACGGTCATGGAGTGCGGCGATCCTTCGCCGCTTTGGCCAGTACGCGGGTTGGGCCGGCGAGTGCACGAGTTTGGCCGTCTGGTGGTGGGCCGGCTTGGTCGACGGGGGCTGGGACTGCCAACCACCCTCTGCGCCGTGGCTGGGACTGCCAACCACCCTCTGCGCCGTGGCTGGGGCTTCCAGCCACGGTCCTTACCCCGTTCCCAAGTCTGGCGACTTCGGCTACCTGCCCGTGGCTGGGGCTTCCAGCCACAGTCCTTACCCCGTTCCCAAATCTGGCGACTTCGGCTACCTGCCCGTGGCTGGGGCTTCCAGCCACAGTCCTTACCCCGTTCCCAAGTCTGGCGACTTCGGCTACCTGCCCGTGGCTGGGACTTCCAGCCACAGTCTTCCCCGCCACACCGTCATCCGCACCCGACGGGGGCAAGATGCCCCAGCCACGAAAAGAGCGCGCTCCCGAGTGTGTCGATGGAGCACAGCGCCCCGCTCGCTCGCAGACCTGCGACGCGTCGCATGGCGGCATCTGAGGACGTCCTGATCATGCTGCGCACTGGGCGCGATTGGCACGACGTTTGCCCATGATTGAACTTGCGAGAGACGGCCGCGGATGACAGGGTGTCATCCGGGTGAGCCAGAGCAATGCAGGGCCAGGTCAGCGCCTGGAGGAGGTGTGTGATGTTACCGTCAATTGTTCCTTGGAGGCAGAGGATTCCGTCCACGTTTTCGCGATTTGGCGAGGATATGGAAGAGTTGATGGAACGTTTTTTTGACCAAGCGGGTAACGGCTGGAACGTCGGCAATTTTGCACCGACCGTTAATTTTGCCGAGACCGAGACGGGCTTTGAGGTGACGGCCGAGCTTCCCGGCATGAAACCGGAAGAAGTGAATGTCGAAATCCGTGACGGCAGCCTGTGGATCAGCGGCGAAAAAACGGAGGAGATGGAGGAGAAGGGAAAGACCTTCCACAAGATCGAACGCCGGACGGGCGAGTTCCGTCGCGTGATTCCCTTCGCCGTGCCAGTGGATGAAGGCAAGGTGGACGCGATCTTTGAGCATGGCATCTTGAAGATCACCGTTCCCAAGAGCGAAGTGGTCAAGGCGAAGAAGATCAAAGTCAAGGGTTAAGCACCTTCTCCGCTTGAAGTGAACGGCTGGCAAGGTTCGCAACCGCCAGCCGTTCTCGCTTTGGTGGCGCTAGCGAACAGCCCCAACATCCTGCCGGCCGCCGCCATCCCACTCAAAAAGGCACCTTCCACGCGTGGTCCCCCGCACCAGTCGCCACAGGCGGCGACCGCCCGAGACGGTCGAACAAGCACATTTCGGTCCGCGGTTCGGTAGGCAAGGCAAATCGCCAACGATGAGCCGCGGAGGAATTGACGGCGACCGGTGGCAGCCCCGTTGCCTCCCACATGGCTTTCGTCAAGTGGTCCGCCGCGTCGGTCGCGGCGTCCTCCAGGTGCGTGTGGCTCCACGTCGGCGAGGCGTGGAGCACCCAGGTGTCAACGACCGCGGCTCGTCCCGGCTTGCTGCGGTCGCGGGCCAGCCATGCGAGCGGCGAATCTTGCACAAAGGCCGCAGCGTAATCGCACGGCAACGGCTCTTCCAAAGCCAGCATGACGGCCCAGCAGGCGAGCATCGGCGTCGAGCCGGCTCGCTCGGCCAGCCGAGGCACGTCGGACAACAGTTTCGCCGCCTGCGGTGCAGGTGCAGAGACAATGGCGGCGGTGAATTCGCCCAGCTCGCTGCCGTCCTCGGCCGCCAAACGCCAGCCATGATCGATTCGCTGCAGTGGAGCCACCGGGGTACCCAACCGCACGTCCAGTCCCGCTGCCAGATGCTGGCAGATACGGTTCATCGTCGGGACGCCCACATAGCGTGTCGTGGCTGACTTTTCGGCGACGACCCGCCCGTCGTTCAATACGACGATACGGCCCCGCCAAGGTCGCAGCAGGCCGTCGTGTTCCCACGATTCGACATAGCGACGAAAATGGGGATTGCGGACGGTAAAGTACTGCGCACCGTGATCAAATCGCAGTCCCGTTGCGGTCCGACGGGTGGCCATGCGCCCGCCCGCCCCGCGGCTCTTCTCAAACACCGTCACCTGGCAGCCATGATCGGCGAGCGTACGGGCGGCGAAGAGCCCTGCCAGGCCGGCTCCGACGACCGCCACGCGGGGCACCGGCTCGCGGAGCGGCCGCTTGACGAGCCGGCGATATTTCTGAGGATCCAGCCGCGTGGCGTGCTGCTGGGTCGAGCGATCGCGGACGGTGCCAAACACGGGTCGCGGCGGGGGAAAGGGGCGGTCAAATTGACCCAGGCACCAGAGGATGCCGCCATAAGACGCGGGGTCCTGACCATCCAGCGCGTACCGATGATTCAGGTCCAACATCGTGGACAACGCCGAGCGAGGGTTGGGGGTCCAGTGGAGAAGCGCCTTGCCCCAGGTCATCCGTACGTTGTTGTGCAGTTCGCCGTGGATCAGCAGCGAATGTTGGGCCGCGTCCCAGAGGGGATCGCCGCTTTGCCCTCGAGCCAACGTTTCCCAGGAAAGCAGCACCGGTCGCGGGTCCGACGCATGTTCGGTGAGCGTCGCCAAGGCCCAGGCTGGCAGCGCGGACGTCTGTCCGTGATCAGGTCGATGAAAGCAAAAATGATAGGCCATCTCCCGCCAGATCAGCAGTTCATCGAGGAATTTCTCGGCACCCTCGTGGTCGCAGGCCGCCGCCTCGCGAGCGATGCGGAAGGGAGACACCATGCCGTAATGCAGGTACGGTGACATGCGGCTAACGCCATCGACAAGCGCATCGTTGCGCAGCCGCGCATAATCGGCCAACCCGCGCTGCTTAAATTTCTCCCAACGATGATAACCGGCGGTCGATCCGCCCGGCGAGTGCGGCACGGGGCCGATCGCGTGGTCGATCGCACAACGGCTGACCAGTTCCGCCAGGTCCGCTTTCTGCAGATCGAGCGGTTTGAACGGCAGGTTGCCGGGCCATACCGGGCCCACCTGGGATTCGATGGGAACGTACGACCGTGAGATGCGTTCGGCGTAATGAGTTTGCGTGGCATGACGATAGGCGAACGCCCGTTCGTACGCCTTGCCAACCAGTTGCATGGGCACCACACAGGCCGTGTCGACCGCGATGACGGGTCTTTGCGTCTGGCGACCGAGGGCCATGGCCCAGCTGCGGAGCGGCTCGACGGGCATGTCTTCGGTTACAATCACGGCACTGCGGAGTGCGAGCTCCTTCAGATAGGCACCACGCTGCGCCGCGTCCGCTCCAGGTGAAAGATATAGCCGACGTTGCGGGCCACGATTGCGGCTTGCACGTCTCGCGCTGCCTCCAGTTGGAAGATATGGTGTCGATCCGAGGCATAGGGATAGCGCTCGGAAAGGGCCTGGTACACCAAGACTGGCAACCGCCACGCATTGCCGACCGCAATGGCGGCGTCCAAGGCGGGGTTTTCGTCAACCCGGAGGGCGGTTCGCATCCAATAGAGGACATACTCGCCGCGCTTCACGGACGCGGCGTTGACGCCCGCGCCCGCTCCCCCAGCCAATCGGGAAACACGCGGACGACTTCGGCCAGGGAGGTTACCATTAGGGGTTTGCCTTACCAGAGACACTGCGATCGAATACGCGTGTCGGTTTCATTCTCACGCATCCTGGGCAGCATGACCACCAGCCGTTCGTCTGGCGGGCGGAGCATCGTCGCAACCTATTCCGGGAGGACGGCCCTTGCGGATGGCCGAATCGGCGATAAGCTGCGGACGCATGCTTAGTTCCCGCACAAGGTCGTTTCGCCTTAACGGTTGAATCCTGAGAAGGGGCAACGATGGCATGCGCAGACATCCATTCCTCGAGTTAGCAGAAATAGCTTGCAGACGCACGAAGCATTCATG
The DNA here is from genome assembly GCA_963700865.1 of uncultured Planctomycetaceae bacterium. Classification (GTDB taxonomy): domain Bacteria; phylum Planctomycetota; class Planctomycetia; order Pirellulales; family Pirellulaceae; genus CAVOGJ01. Next base: position 84,628 of record CAVOZC010000017.1, read on the forward strand.
CAGCAGGCGGTGAACCTCGCCAACGGCAATCGGCGAGCTCCGTTCGCCGCGATCCTGATCCACCGAAATACCGGAGAGGTCGTGGCGGAAGGCCTGAATCAATCTAAGTCGAGTCCTATTCTGCACGGGGAGATGGACGCCATCCAGCGCTATGCACGTTCCGGCGAGACCGGCTGGACCGAGTTGCGTCTGTATACCACGGCCGAGCCCTGCTGTATGTGTATGGGAGCGATTCTGTGGGCACGTATTCCCGAAGTCATTTATGGGACCTCGATTCCACGATTGATCGAACTCGGGTGGGATCAAGTGCACTTGCGCGCCGAGCAAGTCGCGTTAGCCGCCGATTTCACGTCATGCCGAATCGAAGGAGGCGTTCTTGCCGAGGAATGCGACGGTCTTTTTCGCAACGCGCGATCGCATACATAATCTCGCGATTTACGCTGTGGCAGGCATCGTCCGCCGCAACGCACGAACGCCGCCGTACCCACGATATGTCACTCGCTTGCCAACGAAGCGAGAAAGCCACCTGGCGTCAATGGGCCAACCAGCCTTTCGTCGATCGCCCGAAACGGCTACAACGCGTTAAGGCCAAGCAGGTCACATCAAGGGAAGGAATGGGCGTAAATGGCGAAGCAATTATTATTTGATCACGCAGATTATCGCGAGTTGACGTCGGAAGAACTGGCGCTGCTGCAGCAGGGTTATCTCAAGGCCATCGACGCACTGAGGAAGAACCTCACCGCGAAGGGATTTACGGCTTGCTCACTGAATGACAATCAAGTCTACGGCACCGACGTGAATTATCGAGCCGTGTGGGCACGCGATGGCTGCAAGTCGATTATTTGGACGCTTGATCTGGATGATGCCGATATCCGCGAATGTCAGTCGGCGACGCTGCGTACGCTGTTGTCACACCAAGCGCCCAGCGGACAGATACCCAGCAATGTGACGATTGATAATGAACAGCCCGAATATGCGGGTGTGGGCGGCATCACTTCCATCGACAGTGGTCTCTGGTTGTTGTTGGCCGTGTGGCAGTATGCCGAAGCAACCGGTGACTGGTCCATCGCCGAGGAATTTCGCCATCAGCTCCAACGCACGATGGACTGGCTGAGCGCCACGATTCCAACAATTGTGGCTTGCTGGAGATTCCTGAGGCGGGCGATTGGACAGACCTCTTCGCACGCAGTTATCACGTGCTCTATGACGAAGTCTTATGGCAACGCTGCCTGGGTTGTTACGCCAATATCTTACGGCATTTTGGCGATAGCGACCGAGCGGCGGATTACGAGCGCTGGTCGGAGCACGTGCGACGGGTTATCCTCCGCAGTTTCTGGCCCTCGACCAATTCAAATCAAGACGATGGCTTGCCCAGCTTCAGCGACGTGCAGTTTGCCTTAGGCGACGCAAGATACCTCGTCGCCGAAATCTCACCGTTCAGTTTCAGCTGGCGCTGCGATGTGTATGGCAATTTGCTGGCATTCCTGACGAACACCTTGGACAAGGATCGAGCGATGAATACCTTTCGCTTCCTGTGGGGCGTCGGCGCTAACCAGCCAGGTCCCGTCAAGTGTCTGTATCCACCGGTTCAGGCAGGCGACCCCGAGTGGCGGCCTTATTTCACGGTCAATATGCTCAATCTACCGAACCATTACCATAATGGTGGCATTTGGCCATTTATTGGCGGCTTGTGGGTACGGTACATCCACAAACTCGGCATGCCGCAGATCGCCCGCCGCGAACTGGTGAACCTGGCACGCTTGTGCGCGATGGGCGTTTCCCAGGAGTGGGAATTTAATGAATGGCACCATGGGGAAACCGGTCGCCCCATGGGCAAGGCGTTCCAAACCTGGTCCGCGGCCAGTTTTGTCAAGGCCTGCCACGCTTTGCATCTCGATCCCGAACACATCGATGACCACCTGTAGCAGGAGGTGGGAAGTTTTTTTTCACTTCAGTTGTCGAACGCGTCGCGCCCCCATGCACCACAATACAGGGCTTATCCCACGGTGAATTCTTGTCATCCGCGTCGGGTCTGCCGATTCCGCACCAACTGTGGGTTGCGACACGACCGCAAAGCCGCATAATGAAGTCAGTCGTGGAACATGGCTGTCCGCGGGCGATTTACTCAAGCGGCTAGCGTCGCGATTCCTGCCCGCACCCAGTGATTACCGCACGGTCGCAATCATCACGGGGAATTGTCGCTGAGCGAGCTCATCGCTCGCCTCGGCGCGGCGCTCCAATGATTCCGTCGTCGCCACGCAACCTCGGAATCAATGCACACTTCTGAAAGGAGGTCACCTGTGGACACTCAGAGGTACCGCAGAATTATGATGATCTCGACGCATGGATATGTGTCGACCCAACCCGAATTCGGGAAACCGGACACGGGCGGACAGGTCGTCTACGTGTTGGAATTAGCCAAGTGCCTGGCGCGATTGGGCTATGAGGTGGACATTTATACCCGCCGTTTTGAAGATCAACCCGAGCAAGATGTCATCAATGAACGCGTACGCGTGCTGCGAGTTCCTTGCGGTGGCGATGCCTTTATTCCCAAGGAAACGCTCTGCGAGCACTTACCCGAGTGGGTCGAAAACGCCTCTGAATTTATCAGAGACAATCGCCTGCGGTACGCGTTTATTAATAGCCATTACTGGGATGCCGGGCTCGCTGGTCAGGCTCTAGCGAACCAACTGGAGATTCCTCACCTGCATACCCCCCACTCGATTGGTGCCTGGAAACGAGACAATATGGACGGCGATCCGGCGGTCTTGGAAGCCAAATACAACTTTCGCCGACGCATACGCGAGGAAAAAGTCATCTACGACGAGTGTGATGTGCTGATCGCAACGACACCGCAACAACGTGACATCCTCAAGGCCAGCGAATACGATGTGCCGATTGGAAAAATCCATGTCATTCCGCCTGGCTATGATGACTCGAGATTCTTCCCGGTTTCTATCGCCTCTCGGCAGGCGCTCAAGCAGAACTTGGATGCGGAAGGACCGGTGGTTCTGGCCCTGGGACGAATGGCGCATAACAAGGGCTACGACCTGTTGATCCGATCCCTGCCGATCGTGCTTAAACGGATCCCCGATGTGCGGCTGCTGCTGGCCGTCGGTTCCACCGATCCCAATCCGGCCGAATTGGACCAAATCAATCAACTTCGCGAACTCACCCGCGAGCTCGCCATCGAGAAGGCCGTTGTTTTTCACGACTATATTCCCGATGACTTGCTCCCAGATTATTATCGGGTCGCCGACGTCTTCGCGCTTTGCAGCCGTTACGAACCCTTCGGGATGACCGCCGTGGAAGCGATGGCTTGCGGCACACCAACCGTCGTCACCACGGAGGGTGGACTTTGGGAACATGTCATCTGGGGGCTTGAGGCAATCTACGCCAACCCTTTCGATCCCGAAGCCTATGGGCATGCGATTGCCGATATCCTCAGGTATCCTCAAGTCGCTGCCCAACTGGCAAAGCATGGATCGCAAAAGGCTCGCGCTCGGTTTACCTGGACGGGCGTCGCGCACCAAGTCATTCATTTGTTGGAGATGGCCGAACCGCGGCTGCACGTCGACTCGGATGCAACGCCTCCCACGGGCCCCCGCGCCGCGTGGGCGGTTGACCCATCCGAGGAAGAACTGTGGAAAACCGTTTCGTCATCATAAGCGACGTCGATGGTACGTTATTAGGTGATGATCGAGGGCTCGAGGAATTCGCCTCCTGGTGCGAGTCCCGGCGAGATCATCTGCGACTGGTCTACAATTCTGGTCGCCTGTTCGATTCGGTCATGGAGTCCGTGGCTACCACGGCGTTGCCCATCCCAGATGCCGTGATTGGGGGCGTCGGCACACAAATCCGCACTCTCCCCTGCGAAACCCCTTTGCCGGGCTGGCTGGAAGACACACCTGGCTGGTATCCCGTGCGGATCATGTCTGCCTTGGCGGAAGTCGAGCATCTCGAACTGCAACCGGAAGAATTCCTGGCACCCCATAAGATCAGTTACTTCGCAAGAAATTTCCCGCCAGGTCGGATTCAAGAAATCGAGCGGCGTCTCGATGCTGCCGACTGCCGAGTGGATTTGATCTACAGTTCCCACCGTGATCTCGATGTATTGCCCCGCGGTGTCAACAAAGGCACGGCAGCGGCTTTTTTGGCGGAGCAGTGGCGAGTCCCCGTTGATCGGGTCGTGGTTAGTGGCGACAGTGGCAATGACCTGGCCATGTTCCAACACGCTTTTCGAGGGATCGTGGTGGGAAATGCACATCCGGAGTTGCGAAGTCTCAATTCGCCATGCGTCTATCAGGCCCAACATACCCACGCGGCAGGTGTCCTCGAAGGACTCGACTTTTGGCGGATATGACGTCTCACCCTCGCTGCGGTGCAAGTCCGCGACGTCCTAATCGGTCGGTAAGAGGACCCACAGTTCCGGACGGCCGGCGTTGCAGTGCACAGCTCGTGACAAAAGCCCCAGGCAAGCCCAGGATAGAAAAAGCGTCGTCCGCGCCACATGCCAGGCCCCAAACGTCCCTCGCGGGGCACCCACCAGCCGATTGCCGACGCTCGGTACCGGGTGGAAGATCGTCTCCACTATTCCAGGCCGCTGTGGCTCGTCGTCCTGGAAACGGTCCAAGACCGATACCGCGCTGACGAGCCAATCATGCGGCAATCCGTCGCGAACGACCTGTCCGTCGATCGCGAAGGATGCCTGCCGGCTGATCGTTGGCAAAACGAGCAGCCCCAGGAATGTCCAGCAGGTGAATCCGCAAATGGTGGCGATCAACTGGGCGACGCTGCGGACTCCCGCCGTTGGCAGCAGGGACGCGACACCAAAACCCACGAGCGTCCAGACGGCGGCGATTAGAAGTCCCCGCAGTCGTTGACCGGACGTGATGGCGGCGACTCGGCGGGCAAGGACGACGGACAACTGGGGGACAGAGAGTGAGTCGGCCCACAAACGAGGCAGGACGATCGTGTCGCGGCCCGGCAAACCGACAATCCCCCCCGTAAATCCCTCGTCCGCGTGGTCCGCAATCAGGGTCGGTAGCCGCTCGTATCCCCAGCCAGCCAACTCACCCCAGGCGGCATCCAGTCGTTCGGCAGCGGGACTCCAGGTTCCGGCCATCAACTGACGCGCTAACGCTGCCTGGACCGCCACATAACCGAACATGATAGCAGCGAGCAACGCCAACACGCCACCAAGGCCGGCTTGTCGCCCGGCCGCCAGCAGGGCCAAACCCGTGGGCACGAATAGGGCGGCTTGCCAAGAGACGCCGATGCCCCAGCGGAAAAGAAACGCCGGCAGCGTGGAGGTCGAGCGTCCGAAGCGAGAAGGAAGGAGGTAGCCGCCCAGCAGGTCGAAGGGCAACATCAAGAGCAGAAACCCGCCGAGGAAACCAACGAAGCCCCAGACATCGGCGGCGCTCCATTCCTCGCCCGTGGAAAACAACCGCTCCGGTATTCGCCACAGCAGCAGACCCAGCGAGACCATCACCGCCGTCCCTACGCCACTGATGCCCAAATACAACCGCGCGCGGGCATACGTCATCTTCTGGTCCTCTCGGAATCCGCCCCCCCTAGATCGGCCGTCGCCGCGACATCGCCTCGCCGGCAAATATGGTGCGGCCGCCATCCACGTTGATGCACGAGCCCGTCACGAAAGGGTTTGCAATCAAAAACATCACCGTCTCCGCTATAGACTGCGGATCATCTCCCTTCTTAACCAGTGTCGATGCGATCAACTCCTGCTGCTCCTCGGGGCTCGTGTCGGGGGGGAACATGACGGGGCCCGGATGGATACAGTTGACGCGGACATTCGGGTTGCGGTGAGCAAGTTCGACGGCCAAGGTGCGGGTCAGCGTCGGCAGAGCCCCCTTGGAAATGAAGTAAGCGGCGTGGTCCAGGTACGGTCGCTCGATGGCCCAGTCACCGATGGTGACAATCGTGCCTCCGGTTTTCTGGGCCACCATTCGCAAGCCGGCTCTTCTTGCACAGAGAAACGTTCCCAGCGTATTCACGTTGAAGTTTCGCCACAGATCGTCCGCCGTCACGTCCTCCAGTCGAGTTGCCTCCCAGATGGACGCAGTCGTGACGAGCACGTCGAGACGACCGAAGCGACTGAAGACTGCGTCAAACATCTCATCGACCTGAGTCTCCACCGCCACGTTGGCAGAAAAGGCTTCACAATCGACCCCGTCCGCTCGCAACTCCGCCAGCGTTTCCGCTGCCTCTTCCGAGGAGGTGTGGTAGTGCAGAGCCACGGCGTAACCAGCGTGGGCCAGCGACGTAGCCACCACATTGCCGACGCGGCGGCGGCCACTGCCGGTCACCAGAGCGACTTTTGTTGCTGCAGCGTTCATCAATGGCTTCCTGCCTTTCTTACGGTGATGGCGGCGTGTGGAGATCCATGAGCGTCAGCGCCAGAAATAACGCCACGAACAGCAGCGAGGAGATAAACACGAGCCCATGGAATGACTTGTCGTATCGCAAATGCATGAAGTAGGCCGCCACCAAGCTCGCCTTGACGCTGGCGATACCTAGCGAGACCCAGACTTCCCACGCGCCAAAGGAGATTTGTGCTGCCGCGACGGTCAGGAAAGTGAGCAACACCAAGACGGTAAATACGGTCACCAGCATACGTACCGACATCACATGAGTGACGTGTGCGTGCTGCGACGGCGGTTCGGCGATCGTGGTGGAGGCAGTGATCATGGCAAGATCAACGAATCAAATAGAGCAACGGAAACAGGTAGATCCAGACAAGGTCCACGAGGTGCCAGTATAGGCCCACAAAGTCGACCGGCGCGAAATGGTCGGGACCAAAGTCACCCCGCAGGGAGCGACGAAACAACCAGACAATCACCCCCATACCGACGACGATGTGCACGGCATGGATGCCTGTCATCACGTAGTAGATGCTGAAAAAAACACCGGTCAGCGAGCGGGTGGCGGGCATGCCCCCTGGCGTCATCTCCGTCGTCACCCCGGTTTCCGCCGCTGGGAGGTTGGCAGCCGTCTGGCCGACCAGGTGGGACGCGGCGTGGGGCTCCGCAGGGGTTGACCACGCCTGTACGAACTCGCCCGTCCCAACACCCAGGAAAAAGGCCAGCGACGCGGCGAGAAGCCCTGACCAGAGAACAAGCGAGCGATGCGATTGCCGTCGCCATGCCCAAAGGGCGCAAATGGCCGTGAGGAAAACGCAGAGGGCGGCTGGCGACGAGAGCCAAGCCAGGGCTCGGAGCGTCTGCTGATGGACCAGTTCATGGTCGTGCTCAGCCGCCTGATCCGCCGAAAAGGCGGCGGCCCAGAGCAGGCCTTCACCCCATTTATGGCTGTATTCGACCGCCTTGACGCCAAGGAACAGGCTGGCACAGGCGAGCGTGACCGCCAACAGCCAGGTCAAGGCTTTCTGCTGACCCAATTGGGCGCACCGCACCGCCCAGGCCATCGTGAGACTGCTGAATAGTAGTACGATGGTATTGAATGCACCCAGGGTCGTGTTCAGATAACGGTGAGCCTCCACAAACACCTCGGGGTGGTTGCTGCGGTAGACGGCGTAAGCAACGAACAATCCGCTGAAGAACAGGATTTCGGTCACCAGGAACAACCACATGCCCAGCTTTCCCGCGTCGAACTGCTGCTGAGCCGACTCGAAGTGATGGGCCACCGGGGAACTCTCCCCGTGCGACATGTGAGGCGTTTCAAGGGGCCGCGGGGCCGGCAGCGTGGTGACCATGGGTGTTCTCCCAACCGGCTAAACGAGTACGGGCTCATCGAGCGGTTCGTCCGAGGTGTCAGGGGCAGATACAGGACGCCGCACATACCCGCCTTCGACTGCGTCAAAGACCAGATCGTCGTAGTTGTATGGGTCCCAGGCGGTCGGAGTGACGGCGAAATTGTCGTGGGGTGGAGGCGAACTACATTGCCATTCCAGCGTCGCGGCCCCCCACGGGTTACTCGGCGCACGGCGTCCGCGGAAGAGCGAATAGGCCAGGACCGCGGCGCAGAGGAATAGCCCGATACCAAGCACCATGGCCCCAGTGGTGGAAACCTGATGAAGTGACTGGAACTCTGGTTCGTAGCGGGCGTAGCGACGAGGCATCCCCTGAGTGCCTAGCAGAAATTGCGGAAAGAAGGTCCAGTTGAAACCGACGAAGATGATCACGCAGGCGACACGGGCCCAAAATTCGTTGTACATGCGACCGAACATTTTGGGCCACCAGTAGTGCAGCCCGCCGATGAACGCGATCAGCGTGCCGCCCATCATCACATAGTGAAAATGCGCGACGACAAAGTAAGTGTCGTGCAAGTGGACGTCGGTGGCGAGTGCTCCCAGGAAAAGACCGGTCAGACCACCAATGCCGAACAGCAGGATGAACGACAGCGCGTAGCACATCGGCGTCGCCAGCCGAATCGAACCCTTGTACATCGTGGCCAACCAGTTGAAGACCTTGATGCCCGAAGGGATCGAAACGCTGAACGTCAACGCGCTGAAGATCACGGCCGCCAGCGGCGAATCGCTGCTGATGAACATGTGGTGTCCCCATACGAGAAAACCCAGCAGGGCGATCGCAATACTGCTGAAGGCCACGAAGCGATATCCGAAAATGGGCTTGCGGCTAAAGACGCTGATCAGCTCGCTGATCACTCCCATCGCCGGCAAAATCATGATGTACACCGCGGGGTGGGAGTAGAACCAGAAGAAATGCTGGTAGAGCACCGGGTCTCCGCCGAGTGCCGGATCGAAGATGCCGATTCCCAACATTTTTTCGGCCGTCAGCAACACCATGGTGATGCCTAGAACGGGGGTGGCCAGCAGTTGGATAATCGAGGTGGCGTAGAGGGCCCACAGGAAGAGGGGCATCTTAAACCACGTCATGCCGGCCGGCCGCATGGTATTGATCGTCACGATGAAATTTAGACCGGTGAAAATGGAGCTGAAGCCTAGGATAAAGACTCCGAGGGTGGCGGCAATCACCGTCGAACTGGTCGTCGTGCTGTAGGGCGTATAGAACGTCCAGCCGGTATCCAGACCGCCCAGCACCAGTGCCAAGAGGAAAAAAATGGCACCTCCCACCCAAAGGTAGAAGCTCAGCCAGGTTCATGCGGGGGAAGGCCACGTCCTTCGCTCCCACCATGATGGGCAGCAAGAAATTCCCCAGGGCTGCCGGAATGCTGGGGATCAAGAAGAGAAAGGTCATGATCGCCCCGTGGAGCGTGAAGAACTCGTTGTAGCGATCCTCGCTCAAGAAGGCCTTGCCCGGCGTCCACAGTTCCGCGCGGATGAGTCAGCGCGATTACTCCGCCTAACAGGAAGCTGGTAAGAATTCCCACCAGATACATCACGCCAATCCGCTTGTGATCCAGTGTGAACAGCCACGAACGCAGGCCACGCGTGTGGGTCAGGTAATTATCGCGTTCCGCCAGCGGCACGGTGACGGACTGAACGACGGAGTGGTTGGCAATCACGGGGTGACCTCTTCTGTCTTGCTCAGACTCTTGATGAATGCGATGAGTGCGGCGATTTCTTCATCTTTTAACTGTCCCTGATAGGTGGGCATCACCGGTTTGTAGCCGGCTCGTACCTTCGCTTGGGGCTCCAGAATCGATTCCCGCAAGTAATTCTCGTCAATCGTCACGGACGAGCCATCGGTAAGCGCCTGTTGCGAGCCAAACGTATCGCGGAAGGAGGGTCCCACCTTGGCAGAGCCGTCGAGCGAGTGGCATTGGACGCAACCTCGCCGCTGGTAGAGGATTTGACCTGCTTCGACGGGCGTGACCCGATCGAGAAAGTTTGCCGCATCCGCGAGCCACTTGTTGAACTCGCCAGCCGGGTGAACCACGACCTGGGCCAACATCTTGGAATGCTGGGTCCCGCAATATTCCGCGCAGAAGAGCGTGTACTCGCCCGACGCATGGGCCTCGAACCACGTCGTGGAATAGCGGCCAGGAATGACGTCCATCTTCAGGCGAAAAGACGGAATGTACAGACTGTGGATGACGTCATCGGACGACATCACCAACCGCACCGGGCGATCTACCGGGACGTGCAGGTTGTTGTCGATGTGGCCATTGGGATAAACGAAACTCCAGTTCCACTTCTTCGCGATCACTTGAATTTCATAGCTGCCGTCCGGAGGTTGCCGCATATCGAGATAACTGAGGAATCCCCAGAAGAAGATGACACCGAGCACCGCGCCCGGCGCGACCGTCCATGCCACTTCCAGCCAATTATTGTGGGCGGGTGACGGCTGTATCGTAACGCCCGGCCGTTCTCGATACTTGACCAGGAACAGCACCATCACACCCACGATGATGGCAAAGAAGAAGGCGCAGACGGCGAGGATGAAGTAGAACAAGTCGTCCACCTCGCCGGCCATTGTGGAGCTGGCTGGCCGAAACAACGAACCGCCCGTGGCGGCCAGCAGTTGGCTTGTCGAACGCAACGACGAAACGGCTAAGGCACTCATGCGGATCCTCCCCTCAGTGGCTCCGCTGCCGCCTCGCTCCGGGTTGGGAGACGACGACGCAACCAGGCCGGGACAAAGGCGACGAGCATCCCGACCAATGTCGCGGCAGCTGCCAGCTTCATGAGTTGACGAGCCACGGGTGCGTAGCGTCCAGAAGTGGCATCGTAATGGAAACAGAAGAGCAGGACATGATCGATCGTCGAGCCAATCTGGCCATCTCCAGCCTCGACCAGGGCCAACCGGAGCGTCTGGGCCGGATAAAGGACACCGTAGAGATAACGCGAGACGCGGCCCGACGGAGTACAGACCATGATGGCGGCGGCGTGCGCATATTCCTTCCGCTCTGGCACATACCGATAACGAAAGCCTACGGCGTCCGCCAATCGATCGATCGCCGCCTTGTCACCTGTCAAGAAGGACCAGCCAGCGGCGCTCAGTGGCCGCCCGTAAGCCCGCACGTAGCGTTGTTTTGTCTGACGGGCTCGCTGGGGAGTTTCGAGTGGATCAATGCTGAGGCTCACCACGCGGAACTCGTCGCCCACATTCCACTTCATCTCCTTGAGGCCATCGACAAGGCCATTCAATTGCAGCTGGCACAGCATCGGACAGTCTGAGTAATTCAAGGACAGAATGACCGGTCGCTTGCCGTCAAACAGGGAAGCCACGGAAACCGCCTGTCCGCGCGAATCTCGAAAGGTGAGATTCAGCGGAAGCGACTCGCCCAGATGCTCGTCAATACCCACTCCCTCCAGGGCACCGACTTTGCTGGTGGTCTGCCCGACCGCGCAGGAGGGGAAGATCATGGCCCAGGCCAGGATGAACAAGACCCAAACATGCATTATTCACTCCTCACTGCCTGGAGTGGCCGTGCGGACGGTACTGCGAGGCGTTGGCGGGCACGTAATTCTCGCGCCACGATCTCCATCGCTCGGTCGATCGGAATCGTCACCGTTCCCTGCTCGCGATTCGACCAGCCGTAGCGATTCAACTTCGCCTCTTGCTCGGCGAGCTTGCTGTCACTGTCGAGCGTCGGCACGTCAATCACCTTCCGCTGGGTCTCGCGATTAGCATAGGTCACATAGAGGGCTCGTACGCCGAAAATCGTTGCGATGGTGAGCAACACGCTGATGGCACCCACGGCAGCGATCGTGGTGACGTTGAAATCGTCTTTCTCGATCATGGGTAGTTGCCTTAAGCGTTATGGAAATGAATCGACTGGTTGAGATTTCGCTCTCCTACGGGAACAAACCGAATTCCCGCGGCTTTGTGTAACGTTGCGGCCGCGCACACGGCGCCCACACCTGCCAGACAAAACAGCTCGATCAACCCCAGTGGTAATCCTTGAGTCGAGACACCAGGCATGACCAACCAGAACAGGTCCACCGCGTGCATGACAAGTAAGAATGCCGACCAGAACAGCAGCGATCTCAGATCGCGACGCGAGCTACGCGACATCAACCCGAAGAATGGCAGCAGGAAGTGCCCGATGATGAGCAGGAGACTGACCATACGCCAGCTTCCGGTCTGTCGAATCAGGAACCAGCGGGTCTCTTCAGGAATATTTGCATACCAGATCAAGAGATACTGGGAAAATGCGATGTAGGCCCAGAACATGATGAAACCAAAGAGCAGCTTCCCCATCTCATGATAGTGCTCGACCGTGATTTCCTGCGTCGCATAATTCAGCCGTTGCACGATTGCGGCCATAAGCGGTAGCGTCGCGAAGAACGCCACAGCGCAACCGGCAAAGAAGTAGATGCCAAAAATGGTGCTAAACCAATGGGGGTCGAGCGACATCAGCCAGTCAAAGGCCGCGAAGTTCGTGGTGATCGCAAAGGCGAGCATGGCAGGGCCACTCGCCCTCCGTAAGCGGTCGGTGGCGGCGGCATCGTGCGTGATATCTTGCCGGATAGATTGCCGAACGAAGAAGCGAGACAAGCCAATCCACACCGCAAAATAGACGGCAGCTCGGATCGCGAAAAAGGGCGGATTCAGGTAGGCGGCCTTGGCCTGGATCAGTCCATCCGAGTTCCGCAGCTCCGGGCTATTCCACGTGTAGAGGGCCCCGTTGCCAAAAAATAAGGGCACGATGATGGGCAACATCAGAACGGCCAACGCTGGCATCATCTGCGTCAACAGCTCGGCAAGGCGCCGGGTCACAATGCTCCAACGCGCACCTACCAGATGCTGGAGCACGACAAAGAACAGAGCCCCTAAGGCGATACTCAAGAAAAACGTCACGGCCAAGAGGTAAGCATGGGACAGCCGCGCCGCACCATTCGCTGACGCAAGGCTGCAAGCGACGGCCACCCCGAGCGTGACAACGCCACCCACCGCCAAGGCCGCTGGCAGCAGGCGACCAGGCGCAAAGGGGGCTCTTGATAACTCGAACTGGTGTTCCGCGGTGGTAGTGCTCATTGCCCGTCCAATCAGTTCATTTCACGCAATGTCGGTCGAATTTCTTCCGGCACGTCTTCGATCGAGGCATGCTGGCTGCGTTGCAAGGCCCGCAAATACATCACGATTGCCCAGCGATCCTCGGGTACGATTTGATGCCCATAGGCGGGCATCTTTCGGACGCCATGGGAAATCGTGTGAAACAACTGGCCTACCGGTTGCTCCCTGACGTGGTCCGCATGAATAGAGGTGGGAGGCAGCCACGTTCCCTGTTCCAATTCCAAAGCCCGCTGGGATGCGAGGCCATTCCCCATTCCGGCTCGGCCATGACAAATGGCGCAGTGGATGTTAAAGCGTTCCCGGCCCCGCTCCATCATCTCCACCGTGGCGGGAAGCGGAATCTCTGTCACCCAATGAGATTTGTCGGAGGCCGTTTCATGCAGGCTCACGGCAACCAATGGCTCGTCGGCCAACAGGGTACCGGTGGTCGCCAGATCATTTTCCGCGATCCGTTCGTCCGTCGTCAGACTGCCGTTCCGCGTCGCCGATCCTGCTTCTGGCGGCGGCCCCGGTTGCATGCCGCGAAAGAACACCGCATCCTCCTGCAGTCGACCTCGGGCCACGGTGCCCGCGACGGGCGGACGCATGGAACGTCCGTCCGCAAACAAGGGGGAGGTGGTCTGCGACTTGAATTTTGGCTGGAAGTCCATGTCGAAAAAGTTGTGCAACCGAGGCTTGTCTGAAGTCGTCCCGCGGACGCTGGCAATCATGACCGGGGGCAAGAGAGCCAGCGTCCCCAACACCACACCAGCCAGGAGGAAGCCACGAGGCAGCTGCGACGCTTCCTCATCAGGGGCGAGCAGCTCCACGTGCTTCGCATGGGCGCAACGCAGCAGATCCTTCACGACGGCGCGATCAAAGTTCGCATCGTTGGCCGCGACAAACAGAAAAAAACCATCGTTGGTGGCCTTGCGAAAACGTTCGCTGCGAAAGAGCGGATTCGCAAGTCTTGGCAGACCATTTAAAAACAACATCCCAAAGAAGGCAGCAAAGGCAGCCGCCAGAATAATGACCTCGAAGGTGACCGGAATGTTTGCGGGCAAGCTGAAACGAGGCTTACCACTGATCAGGAAGGGGTAATCGACGGCATTGGTCCACCACTGGAAAGCAATCGCCGAAACACCCCCGACCACACCTGCCACGAGTACCAGCCATCCCAACGGCGATGGCCGCACCCCGAGGGCCTGATCGATCCCATGGAGGGGAAATGGCGAAAAGGCGTCCAGCTCCTGGTAACCCTTCTTCCGCATGTCGACGGCCGCGGCGATCAGGTCGGCCGCAGTGGGAAACTCGGCCAACACGCCAAGCGGCTTGTTGCCACGATCGGTGGATTTTTCGGCAGCGACGTTCATGGTTACCCCTCCTGCCCCGCGAAGACGGGCTCCCGTGCCGCATCCGGTTGTTCGGGCACGGGACGCAAGCGCGAGGGGATATCGCTTCCCTCACCTGGCGGCGGCATGACCGATTTGACCTCGGCCATGGCCACCATGGGTAGATACCGGCAAAACAACAAGAAGAGGGTGAAGAACAGGCCAAAGCTGCCCAGAAACATCAGTACGTCGATCGCGGACGGAGTGTAGTATCCCCAACTGGAAGGCAAGAAATCGCGGCTGAGCGAGGTGACGGTGATTACGAATCGTTCAAACCACATGCCAATATTGACAAACACGCAGACCACCACCATCAACCAGGGGGTCGTGCGAAACTTCTTGAACCAGAACAATTGCGGTGTCACAACATTGCAAGTGACCATCGTCCAGTAGGCCCAGGCGTACGGACCGAACGCCCGGTTGAGAAACGCGAATTGCTCATAGCCGTTCCCGCCGTACCAGGCGATGAAGAATTCGATGCCGTAAGCAAATCCCACCATCGTTCCGGTCGCCAATACAATCTTCGTCATGTTCTCCAAGTGACGCAGAGTGACCAGATCCTTCAAGCCGAAGAAGGCCCGCGCTGGCACCATCAGCGTTACCACCATGGCGAAGCCGCTGAATACAGCGCCGGCAACAAAATACGGCGGAAAAATCGTTGTGTGCCAGCCGGGCACCTGCGACACGGCAAAATCAAAGCTCACGATGGTATGGACGCTCAATACCAGCGGAGTGGCAAGCGCGGCAAGCAGCAGATACGCCTTTTCGTACACGCTCCATTGTCGGGCTGAGCCGGTCCAGCCCAGGGCAAACAGACCGTAGGCGAATTGCCGCACCCGCGAGGTGGCACGGTCACGCAGTGTTGCCAAATCCGGAATCATGCCCATGTACCAGAAAAGCAGCGAAACCGTCGCATACGTCGATACCGCGAACACGTCCCACAGGAGCGGGCTGCGGAAGTTCGGCCACATCGCCAGATGTTGGCTAGGGTATGGTGCCAGCCAATAAACAAACCAGACGCGGCCGATGTGTATGGCGGGGAAGACCCCAGCGCAGGCGACCGCGAAAATCGTCATCGCTTCGGCAAAACGATTTATGCTGGTCCGCCAATTCTGGCGGAACAGGAACAGAATTGCCGAGATCAACGTGCCTGCGTGGCCGATGCCGACCCAAAAGACAAAATTCACGATGGGCCAGGCCCAGAAGACGGGCGCGTTATTTCCCCAGACCCCGACGCCCGTGGCAATTACGTAGCCGATCAGCCCAAAAAACATCAGGGTCAACACTACAGAAACGGCGAATGCCACGTACCAGGCGCGGGGCGGTTGGGGCCGCTCAGTAATGCCGCAGACCGTTTCTGTGATCGATCCATAGTCGTGATTGCCATCGATCAGTCGCTCGGCAATCGGGGCGAGGGAGTGTTCGTATGCGGCGAGATTAGCTGTGGCCATGAAGGTGCTCTTCGTGGTTAGAGTTCGTCAAGTCGACTAAGACGGGATTGGGATTGCGAATACGGGCCAGGTACTTGGTGCGCGGCTTGACGTTCAACTCGGACAGCATCCCGTAGGCACGCGGGTCGGAATGCGCCTGGCTGACGATACTGGCGGGATCGTTGAGGTCGCCAAAGGAGATGGCTGTTGTGGGACAAGCGGCCTGGCACGCTGTTTTAATTTCACCGTCAAGAATGGGTCGCCGCTCGTTCTTCGCGTCGATTTTGACGCTCTGAATCCGCTGCACGCAGTAGGTGCACTTTTCCATCACGCCGCGGCTGCGGACGGTCACCTCGGGATTGATCAACAGTTGCGCCAGTTGTCGATTCGGCTCTTCCAACTGCTTGTTGTAGTCAAAGAAGTTGAAGCGACGAACTTTGTAGGGACAGTTATTGGCGCAGTAGCGAGTACCAACACAGCGGTTGTAAATCATGTCGTTCAGGCCTTCGTCACTGTGAACCGTGGCCGCCACGGGACAGACCTGTTCGCAAGGGGCATTTTCACAGTGATGGCAGGCCACTGGTTGATTTGCCACTTGCGGGTTGTCAACGTCGCCCTGAAAATATCGATCGACACGGAGCCAGTGCATCTCGCGGCCCTTCGCCACCTGATCCTTGCCGACGATGGGTACGTTGTTCTCCGCCTGGCAGGCAATCACACACGCACTGCACCCAATGCACTTGTTCAGATCGATCGCCATCCCCCAGGCGTGCCCCTCATACGAAGGCTCTTTCCAGAGCGATTCGAGCGGATTGTGATGTGAGCGGTGTTGGGCAAAGTCGGGGTGCTCCTCATATTCCTGCCGCGTCCCTTCGCGGACCAGTTCCCCCACACGTCGACCCGTTTCAGCCAACCCCACGGTATCGATCGCATGATGATCCTGCGTTGTCGCAAACTCGTAGCGGCCGCCAAGAGGCGTGACGCGGAGCTCCGTGGTAAACGCTTGATCCGCCCAAGTCCGCAGCGGATTCACATCGACACCGACCGAGGCTACACCACCGTCCGCGTGGCCACCGACGACTCCGGCCGCACGACGGCCATAGCCAAGGGCCACGCCGATGGAGCCCGCGGCCTGCCCCGGCAATACGAACACGGGAAGGTCGATGGCCGCTGCATGACATTCCAGACGTACCAGATTGCCATGTGCCACACCTAAGGTACTTGCCGTGGCAGGGCTGACGATCGCCGCATTGTCCCAAGCCAGCTTAGTCAACGAGTCGGGCTTTTCCTGGAGCCAGCCATTGTTCGCAAAACGACCGTCCAGCACCGAATCGCTGACCGTGAATACCAGCTCCAGGTCGCTCTTCGCGGGCTTGGCCAGCCGGCCGAGAATGGAGGCGCGATGACGAGCGAAGTCAGAGGGCGCCGCCACTGTCGCTTGAGTGGCGGAAAGAAAGCCGTCGTGCAGCAGTCGGCCCCACTCCGCTTGGGAAAGTGTTCGGCCAGCGGCGGCAGCGATCGACTCGCGGACGATTTCCTGCGGGTCGCGTCGATTGTCACACAACCATCCAAGGATTTCGATGGGTGACTTACCGTTTAGCAAAGGTTCGATCAGCGGCTGACGAACACTCAAAGTGCCATCGCAGGCCCGGGCATCGCCCCATGACTCGAACGCGTGGGCGGCGGGCAACGCCCAGGTGCATTTTGCCGACGTCTCATCATCGTACAGTCCCAGCCGAACGGTCGTGGCCACCTGCGACAAAGCCTCGCTGAACTGCAGGGCACCTGGCGCGTCATAAACCGGATTGCCCCCCAACATGACCAGCGTGTCGACTTCCCCCCCACGCATGGCGGCCACCAGCTCCGCGAGCGAAGACGTGGGGGCCTCGTGCGAACGGTCGAACAACACGACCGTGCGGTCGATATTTCCGAGAGTAGCGTTCAGGTCCATCGCCAAGGCATGTACGTCGGCAGGTTGGCCGGGCCCTACCGCCACGAGACTTTCGCCCGGGTGGGCAACCAGATCGTCGGCAACCGCCGCGGCAAACCGCTCAACGGCTGGCGGCAGCGGCTCCAGTCCACTCGTTCCCGCCAGGCCCAGCCCCTGACGCACCAGGGAATCAACGTGAGCCAGCAACCACCCCAGCTGGTGTGACGGTACAGGCAGGCGGTGATCCGCCGCCGCCCCGGTGACGGAATATTGACTCTCCGCGACATAACAGCGATGCATTCCGTCGCCCGGCTCCCTGCCGGAGGCGAATCCTCGCGCGTGGAAGGGCGCAGCGGCATGAATACCCAACAAATCCGCATCCAGGCAAAACAATCGCTTGGCTTTTTCCAGTTGAAATCGGGGCCGCAGCGGACGACCAAACGCCAGTTGGATCCCTGACAACTCCTGGTCGTCCGCAAGGGGCGAGTAGGCGCAGACGAGCGCTTGGGGAAAACGACGCCGGAACTGTCGCAATAAGGAATGGAGCGTGACCGAACACGTGGGCTCGATCAGCAATGCCAACCCTTGGCCGCCGCCCGCTTGCTTCGCGGCAAAATGTCTCTCGCAAAAACGCTCGAACTCCGGCCACGTACGGCGAAAATCTTGTCGACCCACCCGCTCCCGCAACGAATCGCTCCGATCCGGATCGTACAGTCCCAAAATGCTGGCCTGGGCAAAGACGTCGGTGCCGCCCTTGCAGGCCGGATGTTCTGGATTGCCTTCTATCTTTACCGGGCGGCCGTCGAAGCACGTCGCAAGCAGGTGACGTGGCATGCCGCCGATTTCGATCGAAGTCGCATAGTACTCTGGCTTGCCAGGAATCCGATTCTCAGGACGCATGGCAAACGGAGCGATCTCTTCGACCTGCCACCGACAGCCGCTTAAACCCCCGAGCGCGAGCGAGGCCCCCATTAATTGCATCCACCGCCTGCGCGAGACGCCCTCGGGAAACTCCGAGGCCGCCACGGGAAATTCGCGGTGAACGAACTCACGGAACTCAGGTGTGTCCTGGAGTTCTCCAAGACTTCTCCAATAGGCCTTGCCCTGAATCGGGGTTATCGATGACATGTTGAACAATTCGTAGAAGGATGGATGTTTAGTTGGTCGCGTAGCCGTGCGCCCAAAACGGCGGGATCTTCGTCGGGCTCCCAGTCGAGTTGTGTGATGAATTCCCGCGGACGCAAGTGAGGCTCCGGGTTGCGATGACAGTCCAGGCACCACGACATCGTCAGTGGCTCGGCCTGGTAAACTTGCTCCATTTTGTCCACACGACCGTGGCACGAGACACAACCGACGCCACGGTTTACGTGGGCGCTGTGGTTGAAATACACGTAGTCCGCCAAGTCATGTACTCGCTTCCAGCGAATGGGCTCGCCGGTCGCTTGGCTCTCCCTCACCGCTACTAACTTCTCGCTGGTCGTATGGATGGCGGAGTTCGCCACCGAGCCATCCGGATTGGCCGCGCTGTGGCAATTGAGGCAAGTTTGCGTTGCCGGCACGGCCGCATGTGCGGCGACGTCGACCGTCGA
Organism: uncultured Planctomycetaceae bacterium; assembly: GCA_963700865.1. Classification (GTDB taxonomy): domain Bacteria; phylum Planctomycetota; class Planctomycetia; order Pirellulales; family Pirellulaceae; genus CAVOGJ01. Next base: position 103,873 of record CAVOZC010000017.1, read on the forward strand.
ATGGCAATATCGACAGTCCATCTTGAGCGTTCCCGCGTGCAATTTGTGACTGAATGGCACGGGCTGTTTGGGCGAGTAACCCACGTTGATCGTGGTGGGAGCCGTACCATAGGCGCCCACGGCAAGCGTATAGACCGATCCCAGTAAGACCGTTGCGATGGCAATCGGTCCGAGTCGGTTGACCCAGGCGGGGAATTGAAAGCGATCCATAAGTCGATTTATCCGTGGTCGGCTGCTTTGTGTCGGGGAGAAAACCGCAGTGGATACGCCGTGGTCAACGCGATGTCTCGCGTGGTTGGCGTTCTGGGCATGGTACGTGGCGGTCGCTCAGCGGAACCACGCGTCAAATAGTCGCGTAATCGCGGCGATCACTGTCGAAGCCGAGAGGGCCAGCGACCGCGTGCGACAAAATGACGCGGCCCGAGAGAGATCCACAAATGACTTTTTAGTGTCGCACCTGAGAGCAACACTTGCCGCAGATTTCTCGCTCACGGCGAACGCTTTTTCAGCTTTCGTTGCAACGTGCGGCGCGGTATGTCAAGAATTTTCGCGGCGTGCGTGATGTTGCCGTCGCAATCGACCAAGACCTTTTGAATGTGATTCCATTCGGCCTCCGCCAGCGAGGGGCGTTTGGCCAGGGCATCCATCTCCATCTGCACGGAAGTTTCCTTTTGAAACGCCTGCAGGATTTGGTCCGCGTCTGCCGGCTTGGTAACGTAGTTGACCGCACCAAGCCGCATCGCCTCGACCGCATTGGCAATGCTGCCATACCCGGTCAAGACGATCGACTTGGTGGCAGGAGAGCGATCCTTGATTTCCCTCAAGACTTCCAAGCCAGACGCGCCCGGCATACGCAGATCGACGACCGCCAAGTCGGGCGATTCGACGCCCAATTGCTCCACCGCTTGATCGACGTTGGCGGCGGCGATTACGCGTAAACCGCGAGCGGTAATGGCGCGAGACAACTGCAGACGCAGCATCTCATCATCGTCAACGATCAGCAGTGTTTGTTCACTCATGATTCGCCTTGCCGTTGGGCCGGACGGGGCACGCGACTCGCAACCTCGCTCAAAGGTACCCGCACAAACACGCTGGTCCCAACACCCGGGGTCGATTCGGTTTCGAAGCTTCCCCCCAGGCGTTCGAAGACCGCCCTTGCCAGAAAGCGGCCCAAACCCATCCCCTTTCCGGCCTCCTTGGTGGTAAAAAAGGGCTCATCCGCCCGCTGCAACACCTCGGCCGTCATCCCCTCACCGCGGTCGCAAATCGCAATTCGCAAATGGGCCCGATCGCGAGTGACCCCAAGCGTAACAGGCTGTTCCGGCGACGCGTCCAGCGCGTTTTGTAAGACGCCCCGCAGGGCCTGCGAAACGCTCTGCAATGGCACGAGGATGCAGCAATCCCTGGCCTGTCTGTCGATCGAAATCTGAACGCGGTCGGCGGGCAGCGACAGTTCGTTCATGGCCGATTCGATCAGCTCCTCCGCATTCAGAATCACCATCGCTTCCGCCGTTGCATGGCCGGCATCAATCGACATGCGGTCCAAGATGGCTCGACAACGGTGGACTTCCTTTCGAATCACTTCGACGTCGGCCAAGGCCTGACCGGACACCCCTTGCCCTTGGAGTTCACGTTCCATTTCTTTGGAGACGATCGCAATCGTTGTCAGCGGCGTTGCTAATTCATGGGCCGCTCCCGCGGACAATGTTCCCAGGGCTTCCCATTTCTCGCTCCGCGCCTGTCGCATTTGCGATTGACGCAGGGCTTGATCGCGAACCTTTACTTCGGACGTCAAACGGGTGACGAAATAAACGATCACCGAGGAGCAAGTGGCAAAGGCCACGATCATGCCTACTTGCGCCAGCGTGATATCAGATAGCTGGCCGACCTTGCGGAGTGTCTCTGGACGTTGCAACTCCGGAAGGGGTTCATGGAACACAAACAACGCCGCAAAACTCAAGATCGTCACGGCGTTCAGCAGCCAGGCCCGTCCTGCCGGCAACAGCATTCCCGCTAGGGCAAGGTTGACAAAGTAGAACAGCGAAAAAGGATTGGCGTGACCGCCCGTGTAGTAGAGCAAGGAAAAAAGCACCACCAGGTCAAGTAGCATCAATGCCGTGAACACATGATACCAGTGAGTCGTCTGCAGCGGCCGCACGCGGTTGCGGGCGAGGCGACGCAGCCAAATCGTATACACGAGATTCGTCGCGGAAGTCACGGTCACTGCCACGAGTAATGGCGCGAGCCGCACTGGAATGCGCAAGCAGCAGGCGACCGCCCCAATCGTCGTTAGCTGACCGACCACGGCCACCCAACGCAGCTTCATCAACCAGTTGGCATTGATGATCAACCGTTCATAGGGCATCGACGGCGGATGATCGGCGGACACCATGCGCAGGTCGGGGATGTGCCCCAGGACGGGAATGGGGAAGAACGAGGCTCGGCTTTGCCGGCCGGGCGTTTAGCCGGCAGATGTACGTGGACTCAATTTTAGTCCACCTAGGCCGCCATCGATAGAAAAGACCTCTCCGGTGACCCACGAATTCGCCGGATCCAACAACCACACGATGAGCGATGCGACTTCAGCCGGCTCACCCAATCTGCCCAAAGGATGCAGGCTGCACGACATCGCCGCCGCCCGCTCGCTTTCCCAGATTTTCTGCGTGAGACGCGTTTTGACGAGACCGGGTGCGACCGCGTTGAAACGCATTCCGCGGGCGGCGTAAGAAGCCGCGGCGGCGCGGGTCAAACCGATCACGCCAGCCTTGGCTGCGGCAATCGCTTCGTGGTTGGCCAACCCGATGCGGGCAGCAGCGGAAGACATGAGGACGATCGATCCACCCTGCTGCTTCATGGTCTTTCCGGCCGCGCGGACGGTGGCGAAGGCGGACGTGAGGTTTAAGGCGATCGTCTCTTGCCATTCCTCGTCGCTGGTCAGATGGGCGGGTTTCAGCAGGACTGAACCCACGCAATTCACCGCACCGTCAAGCCGGCCGAATGTCTCCGACGCGTGTGCGAAGCAAGCCTCGACCTCGGCCGTTTGCGACGCGTCCACCACGAGAGTGGGGGCCTGCAATTCGTGACCCAGCCCGTCTAGCCGCTCGCTTGCCGGGGCCGCCAGGAGGACTTGGTGACCAGCCGTTTTGAGCTGACGCGCGACGTGACTGCCAATCCCTCCCGAAGCCCCCAGGATCACAAAACCGCCACGCTCGACTGCTATTGTTGTCATATTTGCTCGCCATCGTTTAGACCAGACTTCTATTACGGTTAAGACCGCAGAGGGGAGGGTTTAGCAACGAGGCGATCTTTCGATCTCTTTCCGCTCTGACTCACTCGACGCCGTCGAGTGGGGCGATTCTCGAGTGTCAAGGTGATCTCTCCTCGTGGGATCACACTTGACGATTTTCAGGAGTAAACAGACATGGGTCATGAAGGCGACACGCGGACTTGGCCAGAATTGGCAATTGGTTTGTACGACAAGCTTACGGGTCGGGACGCTCAGATCACCTACCAGTTCGATCATTTCGACCTCTACATTCCTAGCTCAACTGCCAGTGATGCCGAGCACGCTCACTGGAAGATGAATGGTACCATTCGCATCTCGACTCAAAATGGTGCGGCCGACAAGGGGCAGGCATGAGCCAGGACCTTACGCACCTTCGCATTGATGCTCAGCTTGATTGCGAACTTGAGGGCCAAGCGATCACGATTCATACGGCCGCACGGAATTTGGTGATCAACTTCCCCAGCGCCTCGGCAGCTTGGCGAGCCCTGCGGCTGCTCGCCCCTCGCGGCAGCCGGAAGCTTCGATGGGAGATCGCCCGACAATGGTTGGACGCCCTCGCCTTCACCGTCGAGATGCGTATTGAGGAGGCCACCGTCGCCCGGATGGGTGCCGGGGTGAGGACCAGCCGCTGGCGCTGGCTGGGACTGCCCCATCTGCAACTGCAACCGATCGCGATCCTTCGGGCCGCCACCCAGCGCAAACCGTCTTCACCCCGCCTCACTGACCTCGGGGGTGGTCGTTAACGGCTGGGGAAGAGCTTCGGTTGTCACCGAGTGACGCGTGTTAGTTGCCGGGTTTCTCTCGCGAAGCCCGGGTTCAACGTGTGGATGTTCTCCATCCGCGTCGCGCAGGCTTTCTTCGTCGTCCCATTGCACGCCCAGGAGTCCTTCCCAGGATGGCCCCCGCAGTCCAACATCCATCTGCCGCGCGGTTGACGCAAGAGAAACCGTCTTTGCTGGCCCCGGAGGCATCCTCTCGGTTCTCCGTGGTGACCGTCAAGACACTCATGGCGGTCACGGGCGCGGGGCTGATCCTGTTTGTGACCATCCATATGTTGGGAAATCTGCAAATTTATCTCGGCCAAGATGCATTGAACGACTACGCGAAGAAGCTGAAGAGCATGCCGCTGCTGTTGTGGACGGCTCGCGGTGGGCTGCTCGCCATTTTCAGCTTACATCTCGGACTGGCGTTTTACCTGAAACGGATCAACCGCCGCGCTCGTCCGTTCCAGTACGTCGTCAGCGACCCGGTGGATACGACTTTGGCGTCGCGGACGATGCTGTCGAGCGGACTCGTGATCTTTGCCTTCGTCATCTATCACTTGCTGCACTTTACGCTCGGGATTACGGATCCTGCGCATCACGAGTTAACGGACGCCGCGGGACGGCATGACGTCTATTCGATGGTCATTTATGGGTTCCGCAACGTTTATGTCTCGGCCGGCTATCTTGTAGCGATGATCTTCCTCGGCCTGCACCTCAGCCACGCGTCGTGGAGCATCTTTCAGACCTTTGGCCTGGCCAACCAGTCATCTCGGAGACTTTTGCAGCGTGCCGGGCTGGCGCTGGCAGCATTGATCATGTTGGGAAACATGTCGATTCCGATTTCCGTCATGTTGGGGCTGGTTGGCTTGCCCCTGGAAGGAGCGTCACCATGAGTGCGGTTTCGTTCGCTTTGGACGCGAAGGTCCCCGCAGGTCCACTGGCAGACAAGTGGGACCGTCATCGGTCAGAGATGAAGTTAGTGAGTCCCAATAATAAGCGGAAGCTGCGGGTGATTGTGGTCGGCACCGGTCTGGCGGGCGCGTCAGCCGCGGCTTCGCTCGCCGAGCTGGGGTATCAGGTCGACGCCTTTACCTTCCACGACAGTCCGCGACGGGCTCACAGCATTGCGGCTCAAGGCGGCATTAACGCCGCCAAGAACTATCAAAATGACGGCGATAGTGTCTGGCGTCTCTTTTACGACACAATCAAGGGAGGCGACTTCCGCTCCCGCGAGGCCAACGTGTATCGGCTGGCCCAGGTGAGCAACCACATCATCGACCAGTGTGTCGCCCAGGGAGTGCCCTTTGCTCGTGAGTACGGTGGTCAGCTGGCAAACCGATCTTTTGGCGGAGCCCAGGTGTCCCGCACCTTTTATTGCCGCGGGCAGACCGGTCAACAGTTGTTGCTTGGCGCCTACTCCTCCCTCAGCCGCCAGATCGCGGACGGCCGCGTGAGGCTGCACACGCGGACAGAGATGCTCGACCTCGTCGTGGTCGAAGGTCGCACGGGTGGAATTGTCACGCGGGATCTTGTTTCCGGCAAACTCGAGTCATGGGCGGCCGATGCGGTCGTCTTGGCAACGGGTGGCTACAGCAATGTGTATTACCTGTCGACCAACGCCAAAGCCTCCAACGTGACGGCGACGTTTCGGGCTTACAAGCGCGGTGCATTGTTCGCAAATCCATGCTTCACCCAAATTCACCCTACTTGTATTCCGGCCAGCGGCGATCACCAATCGAAACTGACGCTGATGTCCGAGTCGTTGCGGAACGACGGCCGCATCTGGGTGCCGATTGAGGCCAACGATCGACGACCACCCGCGAATATTTCCGAGGCGGAACGAGATTATTATCTGGAGCGGAAGTACCCCAGTTTCGGCAACTTGGCGCCCCGCGACATCAGTTCGCGAGCGGCCAAGGAAGTCTGCGACGAAGGTCGCGGGGTCGGACCGACCGGTCGAGGCGTGTACTTGGATTTCGCCGACGCCATCGGCCGTGTCGGAAGCGACGAAATTCGCAAGCGATACGGCAACCTGTTCGACATGTACGCACGAATCACGGGAGAAGATCCCTACGCGACGCCACTCCGAATCTACCCGGCCCCTCATTATTCGATGGGCGGCTTGTGGGTCGATTACAACCTGATGAGTAACGTACCCGGTCTGTTTGTGATTGGCGAAGCGAACTTCTCGGATCACGGAGCCAATCGACTGGGCGCCAGTGCACTGATGCAGGGATTGGCCGACGGCTACTTCATCCTGCCCTATACCATCGGCGATTACCTCGCACGGCATCGCACCGAAAAAGCTTCCGTGGACGCCGTGGAGTTCAAGGAAGCGGAAACTGAGATGCGTGCCCGCATGAATCGGCTTCTGCGGGGGAGTGGCAAACGGACGGCGACCAGCTTCCACCGGGAATTGGGTCAATGGATGATCGACGCATGCGGCATGTCTCGCAGCAAGGAAGGGCTGACAGACGTGCTCGGTCGCATTCCTCGCTTACGAGAAGAGTTCTACCGGGATTTGGCCGTCCCCGCCGGGGCGGATGGCTGGAATACCGCTTTGGAATACGCGGGGCGTGTTGCGGATTTCTTGGAATTTGCGGAGATCATGTGTCACGATGCCCTCGCGCGTGACGAATCGTGCGGCGCCCATTTTCGCGTTGAACACCAGACGGCAGACGGTGAAGCGGTACGCGACGACGCCAACTACTGCAACGTGTCGGCTTGGGCCTTTCAGGGTACGGGCGTGACGCCGGCACTGCATGTCGAACCTCTGGAAATGGAGGAAGTCGAATTGGCCGTGAGGAACTACCAATGATGAACTTGACGCTCCACGTATGGCGGCAACCCAGCACCGACCAGCCGGGTCGCATGGTTCGCTACGAAGCTCGGGACGTGACTCCGGATATGTCGGTTCTGGAGATGCTTGATCAGGTCAACGAAGGGCTAATCGAGGCAGGAGAGGCGCCGATTGCGTTCGATCACGACTGTCGCGAGGGAATCTGCGGAAGCTGCTCGATGGTCATTAACGGTGTGCCGCATGGCTCGGAAAAAGCCTCGACGACCTGCCAGACGTTTCTCCGCAGTTTCCGGGACGGGGATCAACTGTATTTGGAACCGTTCCGAGCCGCCGCGTTTCCCATTCTGCGGGATCTGGTGGTTGATCGTAGTGCCTTTGATCGTATTATTCAGGCAGGAGGTTTTGTCTCCACCAACACCGGTGGAGCCGCGGACGGAAATGCGATACCTATCGCCCAGGAAACGGCCGAAGACGCGATGGACGCTGCTGCCTGTATCGGCTGTGGCGCCTGCGTGGCTGCCTGCAAAAATGCCTCGGCGATGCTCTTCACCGCCGCGAAAGTCTCGCACCTGGCGACACTACCCCAGGGAGCCGCCGAACGCAGCCAACGGGCGCAACGGATGGTGGCCCAGATGGATGCCGAAATGTTCGGCAGCTGCACCAACCAAGGCGCCTGCGCAGCGGTGTGCCCGAAGGAGATCAGCCTCGATTGGATTGCCAAACTCAACCGAGAGCACCTGCTGGCCAACTTTCGCTAACCCATTCACTCTTTACCCACAGGGGCATCATCATGGCCACACTCGTTCAACGACCGGCACCGGAATTCAGTGCCGAAGCCGTCATGCCTGACGGCTTGTTCCAACAAGTCCAGCTTGCGGACTATCGCGGTAAGTATGTGTTACTCTTCTTCTATCCACTCGACTTTTCCTTCGTCTGCCCGACGGAAATCATTGCCTTTTCAGATCGCATCGCCGAATTCGAACAGCGGCACGTCCAAGTGCTGGGGGTCTCGGTCGACAGCCACTATTCGCACCTGGCTTGGCGCAACACGCCCCGTAAGGAAGGTGGGATTGGGCCCATTCGCTATCCGCTGATTTCCGATCTGAGTAAACAAATCACCAGTGCGTTCGGCATTTTGCTACCAGATGGGGTGGCACTCCGCGGACTGTTCTTGATCGATCGCGAGGGTATCGTGCGCCACGAACTGGTCAACGACCTGCCGCTCGGACGCAGCATCGACGAAGCGTTGAGGATGGTGGATGCCTGGCAGTTTTACGAGGAGCACGGGGAAGTCTGCCCCGCCAACTGGCAGCGTGGGAAAGAAACGATTAAGCCCAACCCGTTGGAAAGCCGAGAGTTCTTCTCGCACGAGTACGAGCAACTGCCCACCTAGGCCGAGAGTATTTCCGCCACGGTGAGTTGCTCACCGTGGCTGCACCCCGCGGCACCCGATCGAGTGACTTGCATGCCTGAGGGACATACGATTCATCGCCTCGCGCGCGACCACACGCGCGATCTGGTGGGCCAAACGCTCGCGGTGTCGTCGCCCCAGGGCCGTTTTGCCGATGGGGCCAAACGGTTGCACGGGCGGGTGCTGGAATCGGTCGAGGCACACGGAAAACATCTTTGTTATCACTGGTCGGGTGGCAAGCGACTGCACATCCATCTTGGGCTGTACGGTAAGTTTCGGCGGCATCGCTTGCCGGCTCCCCCACCCCGCGGCCAAGTGCGGCTGCGCGTCCTGGGCGAGGAGGTCGGTTTTGATCTGAATGGGCCCAATGCGTGCGAGTTGCTCACGCGTACCGAATGGCAGCGGCTGCAAACTCGGCTGGGGGCGGATCCGCTACGAAAGGACAGCGATCCCGACGCGGTGTGGAATCGCATCGGCCGCAGTCGTGCCGCCATTGGCAGCCTGCTGCTCAACCAGGCCGTGATTGCCGGCGTGGGCAATGTCTATCGCAGTGAAGTCCTCTTCCTGCTCGGCATTCATCCCGAGACGCCGGGTAACGGTCTGACGCGCCATCAATTCGCGGCACTTTGGTCGAAGATCGAATCACTGCTCAAAATCGGCGTGCGATACAATCGGATTATCATTGCGGAACCAGACGACGTCGGAAAGCCGCGCAGCCGTATGAATCGCGAGGAACGGCTCTTGGTTTACAAGCGGAAATACTGTACACGCTGCGACAGCGAGATCGCCTCCTGGCTGCTGGGGTCGCGTAAAATCTACGCCTGCCCCACCTGCCAACCCGCTTAAAACCGACGTAACCCCCGGCCCAGTCAGCCAACCGGCGGCAACCATGAGTTGCCGAAACCTCGCCCGGCCCCGCACGAGTTGTCGCATTCCATTTACCTTAACCCCTGGCACCAACGGCAATATGATGGACGAAATCACACAGTGGATACTTTTGCTCCAATTGGCGGCCACACTGGCGATGGGGGGCTTAATCTGGTTCGTTCAGATCGTGCATTATCCGCTCTTCGCGCAAGTAGGCCGCGACGCCTTCCGCCGTTACGAGATGGACCACCAGCGGCTGACCGCGTTCGTCGTGGCGCCTCTCATGCTGACCGAGCTCGCGACGGCCATCCTCATGCTTTGGTGGCGTCCGGCAGGTGTCGGCATGACCGAAGTCTGGTTGGGTTTGGGCCTGCTCGGATCGATCTGGCTCATGACCTACACGGTCCAGGTGCCCCAGCATGCATCGCTTGTGTTGTCGTATGACGCCGACTTGCAGAAGCGTCTCGTGATTGGCAACTGGTATCGTACCTTTGCCTGGACCGCACGTTCACTGCTCGTGTTGTGGATGCTGGGCCAAGTGTTCGCCAACATGACGACACCGGCCGCGTCTCAACTCTTGACCTCTATGCTGCCTTAGCATGCGGCCGCGAGGTCACCCGCCCACGGCCGGTTACGACGCGGGCAGCTCGAGCGACTAAACGGGGGTCATCTGCGGTCGCTCCTCGACTTGTGGCGTGAAGTGGCCGACACACGAAACCTGCACCGCTTCGACGCAGGCCGTGACGCGATGTTCGGGTCGAATTTCACGGCGGAGAAAATCAAGGATCTTGTCACAAACATCGTTAGGCGCCACGACCTCGATTCTCACCACCTCGGATTGGGTTGGCTGGCCATTTTCGAGATTCCGTCGACCCGCCCCATAGCAGGGCGTTGCCGTATAGCCACTGGCGCCGCAACTGATGATTTCCTGTTCCAACCAGTCCTCGAGCGACTTTTCGGCGATTACGGTCACGCGGCGGACGGACGCGAGTCCACGGCGACGAGCCGCGTGGGCGTTGTCGGCCAGAGGCTGTAAGGCGTCAAGTCCGCGGACCTCGAACTTGAGCCCCTCCTGCGTGAACAAGTCCTGCATCTCGTCCAATTTCTCCATCACGCTATGATCGACCAGCTGGGTATTGGAGACGTCGACGATCAAGTTGCGGTGTTGAACCAGTCCGACTTGCTCGATCTGGCGGCGGAACGGAATCCAGTTGCTGAAGACGGCCGAGTGGTGTGCCAAAATAATACTCGTATTGTCGTCGACATCCTGAATTTCAAGGAACGGCTTGAACAACGACTTGAGCGGGACGCCATTGTAGATATGGATGATCATTTTGAGGGCGATCCCAGCCGCGACGCCGACCAACAGGTCGGTTGCCAGAACGACGATCAATGTCGTGAGGAAAATCGCCAGTTGTTCCTTTCCGATGCGATAGACGTGGACGAATTCGTTGGGATGCGCCAGTCGATAACCGGTGTACACAAGCATGGCTGCGAGAGCCGCCAGGGGAATTCGGTGCAAGACGGTGGGAATCAACGCCACGCACAACAGCAGCATCACCCCGTGCCACATGTCGGCAAAACGCGTGCGGGCTCCATTGTCGATATTGGCCTTGGAACGCACGATCTCGGAGATCATCGGCAGTCCACCAACACTGGCGGCGCACAGATTCGCAACGCCGACCGCCAGCACATCTCGATCCATGCTGGTCTTGCGCTTCCAGGGATCGAGCAGATCGACCGCCTTGGCGCTTAGCAGGGACTCGAGGCTTCCGATAATGAAGAACATGAAGACCCACTTCCAGGCCTTAAGCTGCTTGAGTGCCGAAAATTCCGGAAAGGTGATGTCCTTGAACATGCCGCCGATTTCCGTGGGCATTTTGACCAGGTAATTTTCATTCAGTTGATACTTGTGGGCTTGCAGCGTGTAGGAATGTTCGTGCATCAAGTCGAAAGCCATTCCCATCGGGACGGCCACCAGTAGCACGACCAGCGGAGCCGGAATGACTTTGAGCAGTGTGATCCGCTTGGCCAGCAGCGGCCAGCAAAACATGATCAGCATACTGACGATCCCGATGGCGGCGATCGCCGGATTCGCTTCCGCAATGTAATGAGGAAACTGTTGCAACATCCGCAAGGGCTCGCCACTCGCGGAAACGCCGAGCGCGACGGGAAACTGCTTGATGATGATGATGACGCCAATGGCGGCCAACATGCCGTGGACCGCCGAGATCGGAAAGAATTCGCCCAGAATCCCGGCGCGAACCAGACCGAAGACGATCTGCAGGATGGCCGCCGCGACTCCGATTGCCAACGCCGCCTTGTAGGCTGCCAGATCGGTCTCCGTCCAGCCTCCCGTCATGCCGTTCCCACCAAAGTCCTCGATGCAGCCGATGGCGATCACGATCAACCCGGCGGCAGGTCCCTTGATGGTGAGTTCGCTATTGCTGATAAACGTCGTGAGAATCGAGCCGATGATGGCCGTAAAAATACCGGCAATCGGCGGATAACCGCAGGCCAGCGAGATACCCAGGCAGAGGGGTAACGCGATCAGAAACACCAGAAAACCAGACACCACGTCGTACTTGAAGTACTTGATAAACCCTGCCGCGTTGCCGCGTGGTATTTCCAGGGTTCCGGAATTAGTGGACATCGTTCGATTCCCGTTGAGTAACGAAGGATAGGTTCGGTAAAGTCATCACGGACGGCTCGGCTCGCGCCGCCTGGTGCGAGTCATCGGGTTGTGGTGTCTGGTCACCGCGAGAGCGGATCAGGGCCATGGCGGCGTGATAGCGCGAGGCCACTCCCGGCTGCGGGTACAGTCCGCCACCGATGATCAAGCCGGTGAGGATCAGCACCGCGACACGTTCGGGGATACGGACCCGCAGGGACACCGAGGCGGGATGCCGCGCGCCGGTGAAAATGTGGAAATAGGCCTGTAGGATGGCGATGCCGTTCAGCGCGGCGGCAATCACCACCGCCGTGCCCACGTACGGATAGACCGCCACCGCACCCTCTACGAGCAGTTCGGAGCCGACAAATCCGATCGTGCCTGGAAAACCGATCGAGGCGAGTCCGGTCAGCAGGAACAATGCGGCCAGCGTGGGGGTGTGCTCGTACAGTCCATGGTAATCCGTCAGTCGCAAGCGACCCGTTCGCGCCTCGATGGACCGCAGCGTCAGCCCGAAGCCGCTCAGCGAGAGTCCCACGGAGAGCCAGACCAACAGCGCGCCCGTCAGCCCGATGGGTGTCGCCAGTTCCAGACCCACCAGCACGAGGGACGAATGGCTGAGAAACAGGTAGCAAAAGAAACGGCGGGTGTCGACTTGCACGAGCGCCATGCCGGCCGCGTAGACGGCCGTGATCAGTGACATGATGGCGATGCTCTGCAATGCCCAGTCGGGGGCAAAGGGCAGAACAAGTCGCATGATGGCGTAGGCACCCATGATCGGCGTGACGTACAGCAACGCCGTGCCAAACGTCGCCTTTTCGAACAGGTCGGTCATCCAGCAATGCACCGGCACGATGCCGGTGCGGAGAAGCGCGCCGGCGGTCAACAGGGCGCCCGCCAGCGCGGACAGGTTGGGCCGCGCGCCGAAGTGTCCACCAACCACCAGCCTGAAACCATCAGCAACACAAACAACCCCATATGCAGGGTATAGACGCGTGTCGATCGATTCCGCGCCGCAGTTCGATCCACGGTGGGATCGTGGCGATCGACAAGAGACCAATGATGACCCACGGCTCGCGACAACTGAGCGTGGCCAGCAGCAGCGACTCGGAAATCAGTGTCAAGCCGAAAGAAAAGCGATTGACCTTGGCGCTCAGGGTAGAGAGCACGGTCATGAGGTAAATCAGTGCCGCCAACGGCAGCAAGGGGGCGCTGAGCTCATCAATCACAAAGATATCTTGATTAAAGATCATCTCGATCACGTCCCAGTGATCGTGAGCCTCGAAGGTATGCAGGAAGTGGAAATCGAGCCACTCGCCAAGCGTAAGCACGAGCGTGATTCCGCAAATCGCGATCGCTCGTGTACGCGCCCGCTCGGGGTCGCGGATGAAGACCATCCATACGGCGGCGAGAAGTGGCAATAAAATGGCCAGTTCGAGCCAGGGAAAATGGGTTTCGGCCATCACGTTGGTTTTTCCTCAACGGCTGCTTGGAGGGGAATCAGCTCGGACTCGCCACGCTCCGGTCCCGACAGCAGATCGGTCCACTGCCGTTCTCGACGATCGCACCAGCGAAAGATCCGCACGAATGGCTGAACGATGTACTCGGACAACAAAGCGTCGAGATAGCCGCGCTCGAGCGACGTGCGGTAAAGCCAATTGAGCGCTCGATCGGGCAGCCATTGTTCCCACAACGACGGCTCTCGAGGCAGTCGCGCACCGATGGCGTCCTCCATCGAGTGATAGTCTTGAAGGATGCTCGGTGCCCGCAACAGTTGCAGGGTCCGCAAGCAGGCATGGCCCACGATGTGAATCAAGGCCAAGTAGCGGAAGCCAAATCCGATTTCCGCGACAATGATGCCTACCTGCGTCAGCGAGGCGAAGGCCAGGGCAGATTTGATATCGGTCTGCACACGCGACGCAAAAGAGCCGTAAACCGCTGAAACAAGGCCAATGGCAACGACCGCCACCCGCAGCGGAAGGGACGCCTCCAGCAACGGACTGACGCGGAGGAGCAGAAAGGCGCCCAAGTGCACGGAAAGTGCGCCGTAAAACACGGCACTCGACGGCGTCGGGCCTTCCATCGCTCGCGGCAACCAGCCCGAAAAGGGGACGAGCGCCGATTTGCCGGCCGCCGCCACCAACAGCAACAATCCGACAAACAGCGCATGGCTTGACGAAATGGTCGCCACGCCTTCAGGCCATGGCCCGGTTCCCATCAGCCCTTCAAAATCGCCTGCACCGGTTAAATGGTGCAGCGTGAGTGCGGCGACCAGAAATGCTGCGTCCGCGATGCGGTAAATACTCCATACGCGGATTCCATTGCGGACCGGATTCCTGCGATCATGAAAAAAGGCGACGAGCAGTGCCGAAGATAGACCGACCAGCTCCCAACCCAGGAATAACGTCTCGATCGTTCCCGCCAGGGAGGAGACGACCATCCCTAGCAAAAAAATGGCATAAAACAGAAAGAACCGCCGATAGCCCGGCTCGCGATGGAGATATCGACTAGTAAAGGCTCCGACGACGCCGCACAACACGAACGAAAGCATGACAAACGGAATCGACAGGCGATCAAAAACAAACTTCAGATGGAAGTGAAAATGCTGCTCGGGAATCACTACCCAATCACCCAATTCGATGGGCACATCACGGAGCCCCAGACGAAGCATCAGCCCCAGTGTGATGATTAACGCAAACAGTCCGGAAACGACCGCCACTTCCGTGCACCGCGCCATCGAATTTTCGGTCAGCGGTCGTTCCAGCAGTGAACTGATACCGAAGACCATCAGCAACAGTGCCGGACTGGCCACCACCACCAAGCCGAGCAGGGAAAAGACAAATTCGCTGTTCATCATTGTGCCGCCAATTCCGCGGCCTTGATGGACGCAAAGCCAAGATGCTCGCGCCAGCCGCGATACCAGCTGTAAGAGGAATCGGTAATCGGCAAATCGTTCGACTCGAGCACGTACGGCTGAAAGTCACCGTCCTCGAAGAGCTTGATTTGTGACGTGGCCGTATCGAGCAGCGCTAGTTGTACCCATCCGCCGCACACGAGCCGCGCAATCGCCTCGTTTTGGGCGATGATCCGTTGCAGGGCGGCAGGCGTTGACTCAATCACAAACAGCAGCCGCAGCGGTTCGTGGATTTCGACCATCTGCCATGGCAGACCGGGTCGCAGGTCGCTCGCGGCACCATCCATCACTCCCAGTAATGACGTCACATTGTGCGGTAGCTTGGTGCCACAGCCATACCCATAGGGATCAAGGTAGGAAAAGTAGTATTCGAGATTGATGCCGGCGCACACGGGAATCACTGCCTGTAGCAGCCGTTCCAGAATGGAACTCTGTTCGTCATCCTGCCGGGGATCGTACGAAGTCAAGAAGGCACGACGATCAAGAAACAGCCCACGACTCCACTCGCGTCTTCCGACAAAACAAAGGGCGTTGGTGGCATGGCCGAGTTCCGGTCGTGTCTGCGAAAGGTCCGCGGCGCGACCCTCGACATGCCGCAACGCTTCCTGGGGCGTCAGCGTCAGACTGGCGGATTCAAACCGGCGACATCGCTCGTGGGCGTTACGAACCGTCGCCTGTTCCAAGGCATCCTTGGCCCGCTCGAAGACCTGTCGATGAGTGACCGCGATCCGATCCAGATCGTACCAGGTCACACTATCATCGCACGTATTGTGGTATCCGCCGACAAAGATCACATCTTCGGGTACCGGCAAGCCCCGCTCGGACAGCAGCCGCCGAACCCGCGCATCGTTGGCCATCTGGGCGAAGGCCCGCGCATTGGGACCGCCCCGACCACCGCCGCAGGCACCGCAATCGTAGGCCGCCTCATGAGGGTTGTTGAGACTGGACGAGCCGTGACCACAGATGACGACCAGCGGGGCAAATAACTCGCCTTGGCCAAGGCCGATGGCCCGTAAACCGCCTTCGACGATCCGCGCCATTTCCTCGACCGAATAGCCCAGCTGGCCGTTTTCCGACCCCGGTTCGGCCTCCATCCGCTCCAGTCGCAATTGGGTGACCGGTGGCTGGACAATCCGCCCAAAGGTACGAAGGATCCGCGCCGTGATACGGGGAAAGAGAACGCGAGCCACGAGGGGAAAGGCCGCCAGCGAACCCAGCAACCCGGCCAGCAGACCGCCGGCAATCGTCCTCGTGCCCAGATGCGTGCGATGCGTGG
Organism: uncultured Planctomycetaceae bacterium; assembly: GCA_963700865.1. Classification (GTDB taxonomy): domain Bacteria; phylum Planctomycetota; class Planctomycetia; order Pirellulales; family Pirellulaceae; genus CAVOGJ01. The sequence goes on from CAVOZC010000017.1 coordinate 119,862, forward strand.
CGTGCCCGATCCGCCGCCGCGCCTCGGCACGCCGCCGACTCGACTGCTCGAACGAATAGACCGGCTCTTCCACCACAAAATGCCGCGGCTTGATGTTCACCGGGCACAACGGCCGAAAATGAGCCTCTGTCGCTCCGCGGTAATACATCGCAACGCCAAAAAACCCAGCTACGCCGAATGTCTCGCACTCTGGATCGCACTCCTCAATATGACGACGGAAGGACTCCTCGCGATCGTCGATACAACAAACCACCTGATAGGCCGGCCGCGGACCGACAACGGCTGGAGCCGTCTCGTCCGGGGTCGAGCCACCGCGGACACGCTGCGCGTGAATCGACACCGAGTCGAGCGCTTCATTGCGATACTTGCGCTCGAACGCCAACTGATAGGCGCGACGACGCTCGACACTCGAAAACGCATCAATCTCACCCATCAGGCGAGACCATTGCGGCGGCGAGAGTTCCAGCAGTTGCTGTGGGCTCCAGCCGCGCAGTTGTGCCAGCTGAAACACGTGAAACGCGCGCGGCCGCAGCACGCCGCGTGCTCGTTGCCGCAATTGCTGTTCCGCAAAGTTGCGGAAGCCGCGCAAGGGACCCTGGTAATCCAGGTGTTCCGAAATCACGTGCTGGATCGCCAGCCGCTCGAGAATCAGCCGTACGGCTAGAAAACCCGCCAGACTGTCCGCCGGGGCGGGATGAGGAGCCCAATCGGCGTTCGTCTCCATTTGCCACACCATGCCAGCCCAACCCGGTAACGCCAACAGTGATTTTGTGAGGAATTCATCCCGCTCTTCGCGGCTCACTCCCAAAGCCGCCAAGGACTCGTTGATCGAATCGAAGGGACTGATCTGCTCGTCCGTCACGCGTTGCAATTCCTTCGCCAAACCCTGCAGCCAGCGGGTCGGCTCGACAAACTGATCGCGATACAACTGGCAAAAAGAGGGCAAGAAGCCCGAACCACGCAGCGGTAGCTGCCAGTGCGCAAATCCCTGATCGAGAAAGACGGAACAAAAACGGATCATCACCTCGTGGACCAGTTCGTCCGTGTCCACATCCGTCAGTTCGCGAATCGCGTCCCGATGACGCATGACACTCGCCGGTCGACGATCTTCACAACTCGCAGCCCAATCGACTCCTAACATGCATGCCCGCCACAGCAGCTCGACCGTGATCGCCTCCCAGCGTGAGTCACTCCACGATTCAATCGATGACTCGTCGAATTGCTCGACCAGATCACCCAGTCCGGACTCGTTTTGCAGCACGCCCCGATCGGCATTCCGCAGATCGCGCATCACCCAACGCCGGGTGCTCGCCAACATCTGCTCGCAGAAATGAGGCGGACAATCAGACCGAAATTTGTGGAGCGCGTCCGATTCATACAAGGCCCATTCCAGTTCCGCGTCGGTGCCCACCACCAGCGACTGTTGTAACATCGCCAATCGCAACGAGTACCTCGTGCCCAAGCATGCCACCAAGGCACTCGCGTCATCGCCCAGGTCGTCGAGGAGCACCGATTCGAGATCGGCAATGCGGATGCGCCCCTTGTCGAGCAATTGACGATAACGGGACTCCGGCAAGTACGAGTGGCAGCCAAACGTCTTGGCCCCCGCACGCACGCCCCCATCAAACGTCTGCTGCTCAAACGCATGCAGGGTGTTGTGATGCACGAAAACCGTGATCGGCCCCTGCGCAGGCAGCAGGTGCGCCGCATGCTCAAGCGCATCACGCAGGTCGTCGTGAGAACGCGCCCGCCGAGATGTCTGTTTGTCTTCAACTTCGATCGACACGCTGCTACCGTCTCTTGCTCTGTCGGGCCGCTCGATCGAGCGACTGGCGGGGGGGGGATATCCACGAGGCAGGCAATGTAGCAATCAGCGTGCCAAAGAACCCACTCGCCCGCGGCACACGCACCGGGCCATCGAGGTAGAACAGGCTTCCAGCCCAGGGTGTGCGGCAAACGACATGCGGTCATGAAAGACAATTAGCCAGCTTGAATGCTGCCGCGAACGGCGGGATACGGGCCGCCGATCCGCCGGAAGCTCCCGACGGCCAGTTTGGGGATGATACGCGCCCCACGGAGGGCTTGAGCTTTTGGTATGATAAAGGGGGAGTGGGCCGCCTCGCCCCACCCACGACAGTGCAAAGTCTTGCAGAGTTCCTGCAAAGGCCTGCACACTCTCCGTGCAAGGGAATTCCGTATGCAGAAACTCGTAGCGGGTATTCACGCCTTTCAGCGGGATCATTTCAGCCGCGATCGCAAGTTGTTCGAGACGCTGGCTGACGGTCAAAATCCACTGGCTCTGTTCATCACGTGCTCCGACTCGCGGATCGATCCGAATCGACTGACGCAAACCCAGCCGGGTGAGCTGTTCATTCAGCGCACGGCGGGCAACATCATTCCTCCCTATGGGGCGGTCTTTGGTGGCGAGGCGGCTACGATCGAGTACGCCGTCACGGCCCTGAAAATCAGGGACTTGATCTTGTGTGGCCACTCGCATTGTGGAGCGATGGCGGGACTCTTGAATCCGGAGAGCGTGGAGGGGATGCCGGCCGTCCGCGCTCACCTGGCGCACGCCGAGGCGACGCGGCGGATTGTCGCGGAGAACTACCAGCATCTTCGTGATCCCGAGAGGCGGCTGACGCTCACCGTCGAGGAGAACGTCCTGGTGCAGCTGGAAAACCTGCGGACGCACCCCGCTGTGGCGGCCGCGGTGGGTCGGCACGAGTTAAAACTGCACGGTTGGGTCTATAAATTCGAAACGGGCGAGGTATTTGCGTACGATCCCGACAAAGGGCAGTTCCTACCCATTGAGGACATTGCGGTGCCTGCATCTGATCCTGATCGCATCCTTCCCCTAATTTGATGTTTCGCGTTCAACCTACGGAAACAGGCCGGGTCTATCGGCTGGCCATCGCTGGATTACTCGTGCTTAGCTGTGCGGCCTTGGGGGTCACGATCTGGGTCATGGCCGACCTGCTGCGCGAGCAGCAGATCGTCCGCACCTTGATCCGCCAATTGCCGCCCGCAGCCGCGGCCTCCGCCGAGAAGCTGGCGGGCGAGCTTCGCTGGCAGTTTCGGTTGACCACCCTGGTCGTATTGAATCTGGTCGTGACCGGCTTTGCCCTGGCGCTCCTGTGGCGGGCTTACCGTATCTCGCAAGAATCGCTGCGGGATATTACGGCGCTGGCCGGCGATGTGCTGAGCAGCATGGACCTGGCCGTCATCACGACCGATACCGAGGGAACGGTCACCAGCATCAATCGTTGTGGCCTCGAATTACTGGAACTGGATTACGATTGCGTGGGGCGGCCGCTGCAAACCCTTTCCGACAGCCTGCCTCTCGAGACATTCCGCCGCGCGTCCCGAGAAGGCGGTTCGTCAAAATTGTTCCGCGATTTTTCCCTCGAGACGTCGAATGCGACGCGCGCGCTACGCGGCTTTTGCCAGTCGTTGCGGGACCACCAGGATGTGGAAATCGGCAATATCGTGCAGCTGCGGGATATTACGGAACGAGCCTTGGTGGATGACCGCCTGCGGCGGATGGAACGCTATATGGGACTCGGCTCCCTCATGGCCGGTTTGCACCATGAGATCAAAAATCCGCTGAGCGGCACTCTCTTTGCATGTCCAGTTGCTCGAGGAGAAGCTGGACGAGGACGGTTCGTCCCCGCAAGTGTCGGACATGCTGGAGATCATCAAGACGGAGGTGAAGCGGGTGGGGGGTGTCCTGGAGAGTTTCCAGGATTTCGCCTCGGTCGGCCAGTTGAATCGTTCCGAAGTCGACTTGGCCGGTCTCATTGAGCGGCAAGCCACGCTGATTCGGCCCCAGGCGGAGCGGCAACGAGTGGAGGTGCGGATCGAATGGCCCTCGCAACCGCTTCCGTCGCTAAACGCCGACTGTTTGCGTCTGGAACAAGTCATGTTGAACCTCTTGCTGAATGCGATGGAGTCGATGCCTGACGGCGGCGAGTTGACCGTGCGGGTCAGTGAACGCGTCAGGGCGGAGGAGCGATCACTCGTCGTGGAAGTCATCGATACCGGGCCCGGCGTGCCCGATAATCTCCGCGACAAGATTTTTGATCCCTATTTCACCACCAAATCCGCGGGGACTGGCATGGGACTTGCCATCTGCGAAAAGATTGTCCGTCAGCACCACGGCCATCTCGCCTTGGGTCATACGTCCAGCGGCACGTCCTTTGAAGTCACTTTACCCGTCGACGTTCCCTCGAGCGAAAGCATGACTCGAGATATCCCCGCATGAGCGACGAATTCCATATCCTGGTTGTGGACGACGAGCCAAACATTCGTTCGGGACTGGCGCTGGGGCTTGCCAAAACGGCGGACGTCATCGAGACCGCGGAGAATGTCCACGAGGCACTGCAGAAGTTCGACGCGAACGATTTTCAGCTCGTCATCGCCGACGTCCGCTTGCCCGGCACGCACAACGGACTGGACCTGGTCTCCTTGCTGCGAGAACGCCGTCCTGACACGACCGTCATCGTGATTACGGCTCACGGCACCGTGGAGACTGCCGTCGATGCCATGCGACGGGGTGCCTTTGACTTTATCACGAAACCGGTCGACTTGAATCTCATTCGCCAGCAGGTGCAAAAGGCCCTGGAACATCATCGGTTGCAGGCAGAAAACCGAGAACTCAAGGATCGGCTGGCCGACGCGGGTGAGATTTCCGGCATCATCGGCGCCAGCTCGGCGATGCAGGACGTCTATCGGCAAATCCGACAAGTTGCCAACACCGACGCGACCGTATTCATTGAGGGGGAGAGTGGAACGGGCAAGGAGTTGATCGCGCGGGCCCTGCACGATCTGAGCAACCGCAGCTGCGGTCCGTTCATCGCCATCAATCTGGGAGCCCTCCCCGAAACGCTCCTCGAGAGCGAACTGTTCGGGCACGAAAAAGGTTCCTTCACCGGCGCCACGCGGCAGAAGCCGGGCTGTTTCGAGCAGGCGCGCGGGGGCACGCTATTTCTTGACGAGGTGACGGAAATTCCACCGAAAAGCCAGGTTGATCTGCTCCGCGTACTCGAAACGGGACAGTTCACGCGTGTCGGAGGCGAAACACAACTCAGTTCCGATGCACGCATTGTCTCCGCGACCAACAAGGATATTCGGCAGTTGATCGAAGACGATACTTTCCGCGAGGACCTTTACTATCGCCTGAACATCGTTCCCATTCACATCCCACCTCTCCGTTCACGGCGCGAAGACATCCCCCTGTTGGTGGAACACTTTCTGCATCATTTCTGCCAGCGTCACCACCGACCGGAAAAAAGGATGGATGATGCGGCCATGCGGCTGCTCGTGGCGGCTCACTGGCCCGGCAACGTCCGCCAGTTGCGAAATCTGATGGAGCGGCTCGTCGTCACGGTGCATGATGATGTCGTGGCGGCCGCTGATTTGCCCGCCGAGGTGCATCCGACCGAACCCAATGACGCCGGGACCATTCGCTCCTTGGCACTCGTGACGGAAGACGCGGAAAAAGAGGCCATTCAGGCCGCGCTCGTCGCCTCCGGCTATCATCGGGAGCGGACCGCAAAATCGCTTGGCATCAGCGTGCGAACGTTGCACTATAAAATGAGCCGCTACGGTTTGCATTAAGGCCCGGCAAGCCAACCGAGTTGCTTACTCGATTGGGTCGAGGCGTCTTCTGCTGACTATCTCCATGGTTTATTCTGAGCGGGTGAGCTGGTTCCATGAGGTTACGGAGCCCGTCCCGGACCCCGGCAAACGGGGCCCATGGCCACCAATCGAACGAGGAGTGGAGATGATGCGGATCCTTGCTGCCGGTGTGACCGGGGCCGTCGTCTATTTTGTCTGGGGCATGCTGGCCTGGATGGTTTTGCCCTTACACGCTCCGACGGTCCATGGACTTCCGGCCGAAAGCCAGGTGACGCAGGCCCTGACCGCTCAGGATCTGAAAACGGGCGTCTATGTCGCACCCTGGTCCGACAATGCAAGTGAAATGTCGGACCCCGATTCGACGTTCATGAAGAACCATCTGGCTGGGCCCATTTTTTCGATCTATTACCAGCAACAGGGCGCGGCCCCCATGAATAGCCGCGTCTTGGGCGTGGGATTCGTCATTGATCTGCTCGCCGCCACCTTGGCCGCCTGGCTGGTGTCCAGTCTGGGGGACTGCGGTCGCCGCTATGCTTGCCGCGTGGGCTGCGTCGCCGGACTTGGCGTCTTTGTGGCCCTCATTGGCCACGCCAGCTACTGGAATTGGATGCACTTCCCGTGGGACTATACGTTGGCCTTCATGATCGACGTGATCGTCGGCTGGACGCTCGCCGGACTCGCCATCGCCGCTTGGGTCCGCCCCTCGCCGCCGGCCCTGCCAACGCCCGTTGTCGCGCCGGCCGTCGCGTCCTCCAAGACCGGTTCGGAACCGCGCGATAAGCCAGCCGCGGTTAACCGTTCGACGTCCTCCACCAGGAGCGATGCCGTGACGCTGCTGGCGGCGCTCCAGCGCGAAGCGCGGTTGATCGACATTGTAAAAGAATCGCTGGCCGAATATTCGGATGAGCAGGTGGGCGCGGCGGCGCGGAATGTGCTTCGCGACTGTGGCGTCGTCCTGGATCGGATCTTCCAGTTGGAACCGGTCGTCACGGCGGACGAAGGCAGCCCGATCGAGATTCCGACGGGATTTGATCCGGCCTCATATCGAGTGATTGGAAGTCCCTCGGGAGAACCTCCCTGGACCGGTGCCCTGGCCCATCCCGGCTGGCGAGCCACCCGCTGCGACCTGCCCCAATGGACCGGCAGCCCGTCGGCCGCCCAGGTGATCGCAGCGGCAGAGGTCGAAGTCAAATCGTGAGGAGAACGCGGTGACGGCAAGCTACGTATTGGGAATCGATCTCGGAACCACGAACTCGGTCGTGGCGTACGCGCCCTTGGATGCGGACCGCCCCCAGGTGGAATTGCTTACCATCCCGCAACTGGTCGATCGGAACACCATTGAGAGTCGTTCCTCCTTGCCCTCCTTTTGTTTCTTGGCGCCCGACAGCCTGCCCGCCGGCAGCCTTGACCTTCCCTGGGCTACTGAGCGGACGTACTGTGTGGGGGAATTCGCACGCCGCCAGGCCGCGGATGCTCCCGATCGAACCGTGGCCGCCGCCAAATCCTGGTTGTCGCACCGTCGCGTCGATCGCCGGGCCTCTATCCTTCCCTGGCAGGCGCCCCCCGACGTGGAAAAGATCTCCCCGGTTGTGGCGGCGGAGCGCTACCTCGCGCATCTGGTCGCCGCCTGGAATGCAAAATTCCCGACGGCCCCCCTTGCCCAGCAGCAGGTGGTGCTGACCGTACCGGCTTCGTTCGACGCCGTGGCGCGAGAACTTACCCGGGAAGCCGCCCTGGCCGCTGGGCTCCCGACAGACCTCGTACTGGTCGAGGAACCGCAAGCCGCCGTCTACTCGTGGCTGGCTGACATGGGCGACGCCTGGCGGAAGGACCTGCAGGTGGGTGACCAGTTGCTCGTCTGTGACGTCGGCGGGGGGACGACCGACCTGACCCTCATCGGCATCAAGGAGCAGGAGGGCGAACTGTTCCTCGAGCGACTGGCCGTCGGAAACCATCTGCTCGTCGGTGGCGACAATATGGATTTGGCACTCGCCCATTTCGTGGCCGGCCAATTTTCCGAACAGGGAGTGCCACTCGATCCATGGCAGTCGGTCGCGCTGTGGCATTCCTGCCGCAACGCCAAGGAGGCCTTGCTGGCTGGCGATGGACCCGGCACGCAGACGATTTCCGTGCTTGGCCGCGGCAGCAAGTTGATCGGCGGCACGGTATCGGTGGAGGTCGATCGCGCGCAAGTTGCCAACTTACTGGTGGACGGCTTTTTTCCACGCTGCGCGTCCACGGATCATCCCCTCGCGCAGCGGGCATCCGGATTTCAAGAACTGGGCTTGCCCTTTGCTTCAGACACGGCGATCACTCGACATCTGGCCGCCTTCTTGGCGGCTCAAACCGGAGGGACCGCCCCCACCTACCCCACGCATGTCCTCTTCAACGGAGGTGTCTTCCAGGCCGATGCATTGCGGCGCCGCTTGATGGAAGTCCTCGGCGCATGGCGCGGCGACGACGCCGCGACGCGGCCCTTGGCCGGCACCCACGATCTGCATCACGCCGTTGCCCGCGGCGCCGCCCACTATGGCTGGACGAAACACCATGGCGGCGTGCGCATTCGCGGTGGTGTCGCACGGTCGTATTATATTGGTATCGAGTCCGCGGGGCTGGCGATCCCCGGCGCGGCAAGGCCCCTGCGAGCGCTGTGCGTCGTCCCCTTTGGTATGGAAGAGGGAACCGAGGCGGACGTTCCTTCCGCGGAGATCGGTCTGGTCCACGGCGAACCGGCCCAATTTCGCTTCTTCAGCTCGGCCGTGCGGCACGACGATCGCCCCGGAGACCTGCTACATCAATGGGAGGAGGGGGAACTGGCGGAAACGGCCCCCTTGTCCGCCACGCTCCCGGCCGACGATACGGTGGACGAACCGTATGTGCCGGTTCGCTTTCAGTCGCGGATCACCGAGCTGGGCTTATTCGAGTTGTGGTGTGTCAGCACGCACAGTGATCGCCGCTGGAAGCTCGAGTTCAACGTGCGCGACGGTGCGGAGGAACGCAGTGGCGCTTGAGTCCCGCGAGTTCGATCCGTTGGTCGACAAGGCGCCGGCTCGCTACGTCGTCGGTATCGACCTGGGCACCACGAACTCCGCCGTCATGTACGTCGACACGGCCGAATCGCCGTGGCAGGTTCGCCACTTGCCGATTCCCCAATGGGTCGATCGCGGCCAGGTCGAAGCGCGGGACACGCTGCCTTCGTTCCACTTCCAACCACTCGCCCAAAGTGTCACGGACGGCGGGCTACGGCTTCCCTGGGATCAAGACGACCGCTCCTGGATGGTGGGTGTCCTGGCCCGCGAAGAAGGCATGAAGTCCCCTGGACGATTGGTTGCCTCCGCCAAGTCATGGCTCTGCCACACCGGCGTCGATCGAGCAGCGAAGCTACTGCCCTGGCACGCAAGTGACGACGTGGAACGGCTGTCGCCGGTGGAGGCGAGCAGCCGCTATTTGAGTCACATGCGTGACGTCTGGAATACCGCGTTTCCCCACGCCCCCCTGGCGGAGCAGGATCTCGTGATCACCCTGCCCGCCTCGTTCGACGAAGTGGCCCGGGAACTTACCGTGCAAGCGGCGGCGCTGGCCGACTTGCCGGCAGTCGTCTTGATTGAGGAGCCGCAGGCCGCCTTCTACGCCTGGGTGCATAAGCATACCGACGATTGGCCGCAACGCGTGGCCGCCGGCGACACGATCCTCGTGTGTGACATCGGTGGGGGTACCTCCGACTTTACGCTGATCCAAGTGCGACAAACCGAGTCGACCGATGCGGATCAAGGTCACCGGGTCCAATTTCATCGCGTGGCCGTGGGCGACCACCTGATATTGGGTGGCGACAATCTTGACCTTGCTCTCGCCCATCACCTCGAACAACAACTCGCCCGCGACCGTCCCCTCACTCCGTCCCAGTGGGATGTGCTCGTCCGCAGCTGTCGGCGGGTCAAAGAGACCTTGTTGGGTGAAGATCCACCACCCCGGATCACCGTGCATCTTCCAGGCTCGGGAACCAAACTGATTGGAACAGGTCTGCAGGCCGAAGTGACTCGAGCGGCAGTCGAACAATTACTGATCGAGGGGTTTTTGCCTCGGACATCACTGGACGAGCCACCCCACTCCGGCCAATCAGGGTTTCGCGAATTCGGTCTGCCCTTCGCCAGCGATCCCGCCATCACGCGACACCTGGCTGCCTTCCTGCGTGCGCATGGCGAGGCAGTCAATCCGGACGGAAATGCGTTGCGTCCGACAGCGCGCCCCGATATTGTCCTCTTCAACGGGGGCTTCTTCGCTTCACACGTCCTCCGCACGCGGCTGCTCGAGGTCCTGACGAGCTGGTTCACGGAGACATCGGTCGACGGATGGCAACCGAGGGTCCTGGACAACGATCGACTCGATCTGGCCGTGGCCAGGGGTGCCGCCTACTACGGCATGGTCCGCCGGGGAGAAGGCATCCGTATTGCCGCAAACCTGGCCCGCTGTTACTACGTTGAGGTCCAGCGCGGCACGGCCGAGGCGCAGGCCATGTGCCTCGTGCCGGGAGACGCCCAGCCGGGCCAGGCACTCGATCTGCCCGGACGCCAACTGGAAGTGACTGTCTCGCAACCGGTCGAGTTTTCACTCTATTATTCGAGTACGCGGCTGGCGGACCGCCCGGGCGATCTGGTGACCGTCCAGCCGGAGCAGATGAAGCCTCTCCCCCCGATCCGTACGGTGTTGCGCGGCGAAAGACGGAAAGAAGCGGGTCAGGTCCCTGTCACCCTGCATGCCCACCTGAGCGAGATCGGAACGATCGACCTGTGGTGCCAGGCGGTCGATTCCGATCGCCGCTGGCGACTGCAATTTGATGTCCGTTCCGCGACTCAGACCGATATCGCGGCTCATGACACGGACGCCGAGACGGAAGGCATTGTGGATGATGCCACCTGGCAGCAATGCGATGCGCGGATACGTGACGTGTTTGCGGAACAGAGCGAGGAAAAACCGAGTCGACTAATAAGACTCCTTACGGAAACACTTGGCACGGAACGAAGTGCATGGCCAAGTTCCTTGTTGCGGCGGATGTGGGAAACGCTGATGGAGCTTGAGGAAGGTCGTCGACGCAGTGCCGCCCACGAGGCCCGCTGGCTGAACCTGCTGGGCTTTGCGCTGCGGCCCGGCTATGGCCTGGCCCTTGATGACTGGCGCGTGGCTGAGACTTGGAGGCACGTGCGCAACAAGCTGGCCTTTGCCGGAGCCAGCCAGGTCGAATCGTTGATCCTATGGCGACGGATCGCGGGCGGCCTGTCCGCTGGACAACAGCTGGCTCTCGCCGAACCGCTGACTTCTTCGCTCCGCGCAGCGCATGTCATCTCCATGACCGGGAAACGACCACGCGGGACTCCCACCTTCCCCCTCCACGAGTCGTTCGAAGCATGGCGGCTGCTGGGATCGCTAGAATGGCTCGACGTGACCGTGAAAGTTCAACTTGGCGACATGATGGTGGACCTCTTGTCAAAGCGTAAATTCGAAAAGGTGCGAGGCCCGATGGTCTGGCGCTAGGTCGCCTGGGACAACGACAACCCCTTTACGGACCACTTAACACGGTCGTGCCGGCGGCGGCCGCCGCCGCGTGGTGCGAAGTACTTATGCGGCTGGAAGTCGCCAACTCCGAATCGCAGCTGGCGGCCATGCAACTGAGTCGCCGCACGCAGGACCGCTACCGCGATCTGGACGAAGGCCTGCGGCAACGGGTGGTCGACTGGCTAGACGACGCACAGGCACCACCGCACCTGGTGGAACTCGTTCGTGACGGGGGAACGCTCGCCTCGGAAGAACGGGATCAGGTGTTTGGCGAGGCCTTGCCCAAGGGTCTGCGTCTGTTGAGTTAACCGCGTCGAAGGCGACCGCTAATCGACACAACCGACATAGTCGATCGCAGCGGCCCATTCCCCTCGGCTGTCGTTGAAGGGAGACACGCGGCCAGCATGGGGGTTTGCTTGTTCGCCTTCCGAGGGCCAATTAGGATGGAAAGCGTCTCTGTGCGCGTCACTCTCACCGATCTCCTCCCCAGAATATTCTCATGCTCGCCTTTTTGCGTCAGCTGCGCCGTCGGATTGTCGGCCGTATGCTGCTGTTCGTTGTGCTCCCGGTCATCGCCGTCATCACGGTCATCATGTTCCTGGCTTTCCGCTCGGGTTTCCGCAATCTGCGCGACGCGGCCGAGGAACGCATTCAATTACAGGCTCGCTTGATCGCGGCTCAGGTGGAAGACCTCAATCAGACGGCGGTGACGTGTGCGCAGCGGATGGCCGAAGCGCAGGTGGCTGGCATGTTCGGGGACCGCCAGACATCCTTGGCATTCGCTCGCAAGGTGCTGGAGGGATACCCGGAGATTACGGGCGCTTACTTCGGTTATGAACCAAACGCCGACGGCAAGGATGCCGAATCCCTGGGCAAGCTGCCGGCCGAGGCCATGGACCCCAGTGGCCGCTTTATTCCGTACTGGTTTGTCAAGTCGTCCCAACAGCGCAATATCCAACTCGAACCGCTGGTGAATATGGAGACGAGTCTCTACTACCAGGGCCTGCGAGAGGACTTCGAGAAAACTCGTGTCGCTGCCGCGAAAATCACAGAGCCCTATGTCTATCAGGGCAAGATGATCACCGAGCAAGTCTACCCGATCGTGATCGACGGCGAGTTCAAAGGGGTGGCCGGTGTCGACTTTGCATTGGCCGACATCGAAGCCAATCTGCGACGAATTGCGGCCGACGAACGCCTCGACATCTACTTGATCAGTTCACAGGGCAATTTCATTGCCGCGTCAACCGATCCACTCGACGGAGATCCGAAGTCGGGGCGGACCTATCTCAAGACCCGCCACGTAACGGATGTGGGGGCCGCCGAGCTATTTGGCCGCTTCATGCAAGGCGATTCGCTGGACGCTCCGTTACTCGAAGTCGATCCCACGGACGGCGAACGATATTACTTCGCCGCGGTTGCGATCGAGACCGGTCATTGGCTGGTCGTCGTCCGCGACTCGGAAGAAGAGGTACTCGCGCCGATCTGGTCCGAACTCTTCACACGGTTGGGACTTGGCCTGACAGGACTCGCCATGATTGTCGCCCTCGTGATCATCACAGCGTGGCAGCTGGCACGTCGTATCAACCTGGCCGTCGCCGCCGCCGAGCGAGTCGCGAATGGCAACTTGGCCGCTCCCTGTCAGATCGAAGACTGCTCGGACGAGACGGGCGTCTTATTACGGTCGATCGGAAAAATGACCGAAAATTTGAACCTGTTGGTCGGCAATGTCAAACAAGCCAGCATTCAGCTGAATTCAACCGCCACGCAGCTATCGGCAACCAGCCACCAACAGGAGCAGACGGTCAGTTCCTTCGGCGCCTCGGCCAACGAAATCGCGGCAGCCGCCAAGCAGATTTCGGCCACGAATGCGGAGTTGCTTGACACCATGCAAGAAGTGAACCGCGTCGCCACCGGCACCGCGGAGACCGCGACCGCCAGCCGCTCCAGCCTGCAGAGCATGGAAGACAACATGCGGGACCTGGACCACGCCACGGGCTCGATCGGTGAAAAACTCGCCGCCATCAACGAGAAAGCCGCCAACATCACGGGCATTGTCACGACGATCGGAAAGGTCGCCGACCAGACCAACTTGCTGTCTGTCAACGCGGCGATCGAGGCGGAAAAAGCGGGGGAGTACGGCGTGGGATTTCTCGTCGTGGCCCGCGAAATTCGTCGACTGGCCGATCAAACGGCGACCGCCACTCTGGATATCGAGCAAATGGTGCAGCAGATGCAGTCGGCCGTTTCCGCAGGCGTCATGGAGATGGACCGTTTCACCGATCAGGTTCGTCGCAATGTGCATGACGTGGCGGCCATCAGCCTGCAGATGGCCGACATCATCGAACGTGTGAACAGCAATTCGAATCGTTTTGAGAATGTGAATGAGAGCATGCAGAGTCAGGCTCAAGGCGCCGAACAAATCAGTACCGCCATGGCTCAACTGACCACCCATGCGGCGCAAAGCTCGGCGGCGATTCGTGAGTACGCGCGGGCCGCCACTGATTTGCAAACCGCGATCGAGTCCTTGAAATCCTCGGTCGCATCCTTCCACCTTAAGGGCTGAAACTGCTCTCTCACCGTGACCCTCAGGCCTCGCACATGCAAGTCATTATCTGGACTTCAAAGCGACAACGCTATGCGACGCCATCGTCCGCTGTCGTCGAGGTGATTCCCATGGTGTATTCCCGACCCATCCCAGGCCGCGAGCCCTGGTTGGTCGGATGGTTCGATTATCGCGGTACCCTGCTTCCTCTCTTCGATTCGTCGCGATTGCTGGGGCAGGACGCCAGCGAGATACGCATGTCGAGCCGCATCCTGGTGATGCAGGTCGACGAGATCGAAGCCCAGCCGCCGTATCGCCTGGGGCTGGTCGTGGAGCACGTGCTGGGGGTGGAAACGCTCGAATTTGACGAGCGAGCCGCCCATCCCAAGCCTGCATCTCCCGCGCTGGCATTCCTGGGCGCCGTGGCACTTACCAACGGCGGTACGGTACAACTGACCATCCCCCACCGCTTCCCGGTGGTCCACCAATAGCATGCCCCCTGCAGCGATGACCCGACCTCACGCACCTACCTTCCCGCAGCGGATAGCCGAACGGACAGGCCTCGCCCCCGATCTGCTCGATCGGCCCGCCTTGGAGGGTTTTGTGGTGCGGCGCTGTGGCGAACTGAAACTGCCCAATCCCAAGGCGTACCAGGAACTGGTTCTCCGCGACCCCGACGAGTTGGATCGCCTCGTGCAGGAGGTGTCGGTCGCGGAAACCTGGTTTTTTCGCTACCCGGCATCCTTCGAATTGCTCACCCGCCATGCCGCCCGCCTGTGGCAGGAGCGACGAGCCTCGTTGCGGATGCTGAGCGTCGCCTGCGCCACGGGCGAAGAACCCTATAGCATGGCGATGGCCGCGGCCCAGGCGGGATGGCCCCTCGATCGCATCCTTGTTGACGCCATTGATCGTCACGAGCCGTCGCTGGCGATCGCCCGCTCGGCCTGTTATCGCCAGCGTTCGTTCCGGGAACCGTTGCCTTCATGGGCCGAGCCCTGGTTGCGGCGAGAAGCGCGAGACACACACGTCGACGCCCGGCTGGCCGCCCGGGTACGTTTCGCTTGCCAGGATGCGCTGAAGGCCGAGAGACCGGGCGACGGCACGACTTACGATGTCGTCTTTTGCCGAAACCTGTTCATCTATCTCCACGGAACGGCCCGCGGCATGCTCGTCGATGGGCTCTCTCACCTTCTTTCCGCCGACGGTCTGCTGTTTGTCGGGCATGCGGAATGTGCGATCCTGCCAACCGACCGATTCGCATTGGCCGAGGTGAGCCATGCCTTCGCCCTGCGGCCCAAACGATCCTCCCAGCCGCCAGGCCTCAATCCTCCCGATGGCACGCGGACCGTGACACCGACCCCGGTGCGGCCGCCGCGGAAGCAGCCAGCCCCCCCACGCCCCGAGGCTCCCCTGCCCCGCAGCACCGCCCCGCAGCCCGCAGCCACGCTGGCCGAGGCCCGCGCCCTGGCCGATGCGGGCCAGGTCGACGCCGCGATCGCGGTTCTACAGGACATCCAGTCGCCGCTGCCGGACGTCTACGATCTGCTGGGAAGCATCCAAGTCAGCCGGGGACAATGGCAAGAAGCACGGGATGCGTTTCGAAAAGTATTGTATTTCGATCCGCATCATGAAACGGCCCTATTGCACATGGCCGTCGTCAGCGAACAACTGGGCGAGCCCCAGCAGGCGGCCCGTTATCGCCGCCGCGCCGCGCGGGCTCATTTGCAAAACACGCCACCCCAACCGTAGATAAAGCATGCCAGACCCCCACGACTCGGCCGAACCGAATTCCCTGATCCGTAAGGACGAAACGCTTGATGGCGCGGCCATCTTGCGACTTCTGGATAAGCCACTCGCCGCTGACGATTTACGGGAGGCGACCGATCGCGTGGCGCACCCGTTGGAATTGAAGGAACAACGTCTGGTGCGACTGCTCGTGTTTCAGCTCGGCCAGGAGCGGATGGCCTTTGAATCGGTCAAGGTGGACCAGGTGACACGCGCCAGCAAGCTGCACCGGATCCCCCACCGGTCTAACAAGATACTCCGCGGGCTTTGCCATCTGGACGGCGAGCTGATGCTGTGCGGAGATCTGGCCCAACTGCTCGAACTGGAACCTACCCCGCGTCCCGCACGGGACGAACCATCCCGAACGCGGATGATTGTGCTGGGAAATGAGCAGAATCGTTGGGTCGTGGAAGTGGACGCCATTGAGGGAGTGACCGCTGTCGTCCGAGACACCTTTCGGCCGCCGCCCATTACGGTCGACGCGGCCTTGTCCCGCTACACGCAGAGCCTGGTTACCGATGATGGACCGCTGGTTGTTCTGCTGGATGTCGACCGAGTCCTTTCAGGTTTGCAGGCGGCGTTACGATGAGCGATCTGTCTGGTTTTTCGATGTTCGAACTGTTCAAGACCGAGGCGCAATCGCACGCCGCGGCCCTGAACGATGGTCTGCTCGCCATCGAGTCCAATCCGGCGGACCTGTCGCACGTCGAGCAGCTCATGCGGGCGGCCCACTCAATCAAGGGGGCCGCCCGTATCGTGGACATGGACGTCATTGTCGAGCTGGCGCATGCCATGGAGGACTGTTTCGTCGCCGTGCAGAAGGGAACGGAACGACTCACCTCGACACGGGTGGATCAACTCCTGGCGGGCGTCGACGTCTTTCAGGAATTGTCGCAACTTGCCGAGAGCCAACTTGATGACTGGCTGGCGGCACAAACACCCCGCTATCAACAACTAACCGCTTCCCTGCGACAGGCTGCCCCGGAGCCGCCAGTCGCGTCGCGCGGAAGCGAGCCATCCCGGACCGAGCCTCGCGACGAGGCCGCCGCAATTCCGTCCCCGCCGCCAGCGGACGAGGTAAGTCACGGGCTCGCGGAGGCCCCTGCCGCCGCCACCACGCCACCGGTCACGCGGCCCGCCGAAGCGCCACCACCCGACAGCCTGTCACCAGCGACCTCGCCGCCGCTCGGGGAAGGAAAGACCGAGCCGCCGACCGAACAGCGGACGGTTCCGGTCAATGCCAGCAATCTGAACCGCATCATGCGGCTGGCGAGTGAGTCGATGGTGGAAGCGCGTCAGTTGCAATCGATGCAACAATCACTTACCGCCCTGCGTGAGATTCAGCGAAACCATTCCCAGGCTTTGGAACGGCTCGGCAAGTCCCAGTCGACGTCGGAGCGTGGGGAACTGGATGAATTGCGAACGCTGCACCGCAAATCCGAAACGATCCTGCAGGACCATGCCCGCCGCCTGGAGCGCGCCTGTGGCGCGCGGAGCGGACGTCAACGGCCCTCTATCACCAGGTGATCAACAGTCGCATGCGGCCGTTCTCGGAAGGGACGCAGGCCTTTCCCCGCATGATCCGCGATCTCGCCAAGGCGCTGGGGAAACGCGTTTCGTTCGAGATCCGGGGCGGGCCAGTGGCTGTCGATCGCGATATCCTCCGCAAGCTGGAAGCGCCGCTCAACCATATTCTCCGCAACGGTGTCGATCACGCCATCGAAACCCCCGAGGAACGACGAGCGGCTGGCAAGCCCGAGACGGGACGCATGACGCTGGAGGCTCGGCACCACGCCGGCATGTTGACGATCGACATTCGGGACGACGGCCGCGGCATCGACGTCGAATCGGTGCGTCGGAAAATTGTCGATCGCAAGCTGATTGATGCCACATTAGCCGCCGACTTGAATGATGCGGAAATCTTTGAATTCCTCTTCCTGCCCGGCTTCTCGACAGCTCAGCGAGGTGACCGAGGTCTCAGGCCGCGGCGTGGGACTGGATGTCGTGCGGACACTGGTGCAAGAAGTCTCGGGGTCGGTCCGCGTCGATTCGAAACTGGGGCGCGGGACGATATTCAGCTTGCGACTGCCGGTGACGCTTTCAGTGATGCGTGCGGCGTTGGCCGAAATTGCGGGCGAGCTGTACGCGTTTCCTCTCGCCAAACTGGAACGCATTGTGCGCGTACCGATTGAGGAAATCCGGCCGGTCCAAGGGAAGCAGCAATTCACACTGGACGAGATGTCCGTGGGCCTGGTGCGCGGCATTGACATTCTCAAGCTCAGTGCCGCGGCTCAGGATGAGAAGGTGCTAAGCGTCGTGGTGGTGGGACAGGACCATTCGCTGTGCGGCATCGTGGTCGACCGCTTTATCGGGGAACAGGACCTCGTCGTGCGGCCACTCGACCCGCGACTGGGCAAGGTCCCGCACATCTCGGCAGCCGCCGTGACCGAGGCCGGCGATCCGCTCCTTATCGTCGACGTCGAGGACCTGCTGAATTCCATCCGACAGCTGCTGGGCGAAGGGCGTTTGCGGGGCATGAGCTCGCTGGCCATGCACCAGCAGAAGAACCGGCCGCGGGTCCTGGTCGTCGATGATTCCATCACCGTACGGGAAGTGGAGCGGCAGTTGCTTGTAGCCCAGGGATACGAGGTCGACGTGGCGGTCGACGGGCAAGACGGCTGGCATGCGCTGCAGGCCAAGCCGTATGATTTACTCGTCAGTGATGTCGATATGCCCCGCATGAATGGCATCGAACTGATTCGCACGGTACGGCAAGATACCAGGTTTCAGCAATTGCCGATTATTATCGTTTCGTACAAGGACCGTGAGGAAGATCGCCTGCAAGGCTTTCAGGCCGGCGCGAACGCCTACCTGACCAAAGGCAGCTTTCACGATGACTCGTTCATCGGCACGGTGGCCGATCTGATTGGAGAGACCGAGTGATACGTGTGGGACTGGTGAACGACGTCAGACTGGCGCTCGAAGTCCTTCGCCGCATCGTCGTCTCTTTGCCCCATGCCGAGGTGGCGTGGATCGCCGAAAACGGCCAGGAAGCGTTGGAAAAATGCTCGGCCAATCGCCCCGACCTGGTTCTCATGGATCTGATTATGCCGGTCATGGACGGCGTCGAGGCGACTCGTCAGATTATGCAACTTTGCCCCTGCCCGATCCTGGTGGTCACGGCCACGGTCTCCGGCAATTGCGACAAGGTATTCGAAGCACTCGGCCATGGCGCCGTGGACGCGGTGAACACACCCATCCTCGGGCGTGATGGCAATCTGCAGGGCGGCGACGATTTGATCCGCAAGATTCGCGATATCGTCCGCCTGCGATGCGGCCAGGCCGCGGGGCTGGAAGCCCGGCCGTTGGAACCGCCGGCTGTCACGGGGACCTCTCCGCACTCCGCACCCCACACGACCCCCTTGCTCGTCATCGGGGCTTCTACCGGAGGACCTCAAGCGCTGGCCGAAGTGCTCAAGCAGCTGGATGAACCGCTGACCTATGCCGTGGTCATCGTGCAACACCTCGACCAATGGTTCGTACCCGGATTGGTCGAATGGCTGTCCCGGGAAACTGGCACCTCGCTGGCAGCGATCGAGCCCGGTCAACGACCAGCAATCGGCACGATTCATGTGGCGTGTACCTCGGATCATCTGGTGCTCACCGCCAGGGGTGACTTCCAGTACGTCCGCGAGCCGGCCGACCATGTCTATCGTCCGTCGGTGGATGTGTTCTTCCACTCCCTCATACGGGCACGCGTCCCGGCGGGTGTGGCCCTGCTGTTGACCGGCATGGGCCGCGACGGTGCCGCCGGCATGCTGGCCCTGCAGCAGGCCGGTTGGCAGACCATTGCCCAGGATCAAGCCACCAGCGTCGTGTGGGGCATGCCTCGGGCGGCCGTTCAATTAGGAGCCGCCCAGCTGGTCCTGCCGCTCGGAGAGATCGGTCCGGCCATCTCGCGACTGATGAAGGCACACCGCTAGTCGCTCGGCAATAAGCAAATCAATGATCGATGGAAATGGAGTCAACCCATGCCAGACAACCCGCCGCGAATCGGCGACATCGAGCAGCAATTGGCACAGAACATTGTCGTTCTGCTCGTCGATGATCAGGCCATCATCGGCGAGGCGGTCCGCCGTATGCTCGTCCCCCACGAAGATATCACCTTCCATTTCTGCCAGGATCCGCGTGAGGCACTGGCGCGCGCCGCCGAGGTCCAGCCGACGGTGATCCTGCAGGATCTCGTGATGCCTGAGATCAACGGCCTGGACCTGGTACCTCAGTATCGCGCCGCAGGCCGCCACGGAAAATACGCCGCTGATTGTGTTGAGTACCAAAGAAGAGGCGGAAACCAAGGCCCAGGCCTTCGCGCTCGGGCGCGAACGATTACCTGGTCAAGCTGCCCGATCAGCTCGAGCTGGTGGCCCGCATTCGCTACCATTCGCGAGGCTATATCAGTCTGCTGCAGAGGAATGCCGCCTACGACGTGATCGCGGAGAGTCGCCAACGGCTGGCCGAACAGATGGAAGCCGGCAAGAAATACCTGTTCGCGCTGCTGCCTGCCCCGGTCGAGTCGCCGCTCCACGTCGATTGGCGATACGTTCCCTCCGCCGATCTCGGAGGAGACACCCTCGGGTACCATTGGATCGACGACGACCACTTTGCCGTGTACCTGATCGATGTCACCGGCCACGGTCTCGATTCGGCCTTGCTGTCGGTCACGATCATGAACGTGCTCCGTTCGCGGTCCCTGGCCAATACCGATTTTTGCCACCCAGGTCAGGTCATGGCCGCGCTCAATCAGGCCTTTCCCATGGAAGACTACGGCGACAAATTGTTCACCATGTGGTATGGCGTCTACCAACGATCGACGGCCACCCTCAGCTGGTCCGGCGGAGGCCACCCCGACGCCCTGCTGCTGGAGGGGGATGCCACCCAACCCGTGAAGCTTGAATCTCAAGGACCCATGATGGGGATGATGGAATGGCCCGAATTCGAGATTGGTCAGCACCAGGTCCAATCGCCGGCTCGCTTGTACGTCTACAGCGACGGGGTCCACGAGATCCAGCGGCCTGACGGAGGCGAGTGGGCATTCGACGAGTTTGTCGATTTCGTCTCGTCGCAGCCGGCGGATGCGGCTCCGGGCGTGATGGATCGCCTGTTCGCCCATGTAAAGCAAATGCGCGGGTCCGACGCAGCTTGACGATGACTTCTCGATCATTGAGGTGCGGCTTTAGATCCACGGTTTTTTTGCTTGCCTGCCGGATCACCGATCGATACACTGTCGATGGACGGTGTCTCCGCGGCGGGGAGTTTGCCTCATGCGACGATGGTCATTGGATCGACGGCCGTGGGCGACGGTGGTCGGCGTCATATTCCTCGCGGCCATCCCCAGCCTCGCCCCCGCCCGACCAATTGCCTTTGGCTTTGAAGGCATCGTCACTGAAGTGTTCGACGGTCTCGGCACGCTGCCTGCGAGCGTGACACCCGGAAGTTCGTATGCGGGCTTTTACGTCTTCAACTCGAACGCGCCGAATACGGGCGAGCCGTATGGTGAGGGTGAGCAGGGCATCTATCATCACGTCGCGGCCCCCTTACGGCATGGTCGTCCAGGTCGGCGGAACCCTCTTCCGAGCGGCGTTCCATGACCCCGATTTCGACATCCAGGTCCGCAACGATTTTGGCTTTGCCGGATCGGACGGCTACGGATTTGTCAGCCGCGCCAATCGGGCCCGCGGTGTCCTATCACAGAATTTTGACCGCCTCGATGTGGGGTGGCAGGCCGATACCTTTGACAATCGACTCTTTGAGACCGTCGAGTTGCCGCTCGTGCCGCCCGATCTGCGCGTCTTGGGAGGCGGTCTGCTCACCGTGGAAGGCGAGTGCACGCCGTGTGCGGGTCCGGCCGCGTTCTTTCGCATTCGCGGAACGATGACGGCGCTGTTTTCCTTGCCACACCCGACGACGTTTGGACTGGGAGCCGAGACGTCGCCGTTCGCGGCAGAGGATCCACCGGCAAGGGCGATCGGGCCGAACGGGCCTGGGCTGCTGGTTCCGGAACCGACGGCGGCGGTGGTGTGGACCGCGGGGCTTGTCCTGTTGGCGCTCGCACGTCGCAGCCGAGCGAGCGAGGTTGTCACTCGTGCGGGAGCCGAGGCCAACCCTTCGGGTTTCGCTCTCGCAGAAGCGAATTCGAGATCACGTCTCTGACTCGACCGGCGTGATCAAGGCACGTCGCATTAGCTCAAGACCATACTCACCGCACGAGCAAGCTCGTGGGAGTCTGACAAACGGGAGGCTCCATCGGGCCAGCACCTAGCTCAAGATAAACATCATGGGATGGTCTCCGTGCCTCTGTGCCTCCGTGAGAAAAAAATAGTCAGGCGCCTCGGCGGCCGGCGTGATCTAGGCACGTCGCTTTAGCTCAAGACCATACTCACCGCACGAGCAAGCTCGTGGGAGTCTGACAAACGGGAGGCTCCATCGGGCCAGCACCTAGCTCAAGATAAACATCATGGGATGGTCTCCGTGCCTCTGTGCCTCCGTGAGAAAAAAATAGTCAGGCGCCTCGGCGGCCGGCGTGATCTAGGCACGTCGCATTAGCTCAAGACCATACTCACCGCACGAGCAAGCTCGTGGGAGTCTGACAAACGGGAGGCTCCATCGGGCCAGCACCTAGCTCAAGATAAACATCATGGGATGGTCTCCGTGCCTCTGTGCCTCCGTGAGAAAAAAATAGTCAGGCACCTCGGCGGCCGGCGTGATCTAGGCACGTCGCATCGGCACGTCGCACATCCGGCGGCTGACGCCGGCCGGTTCGCCTGGGGATTGGACGCCCGCCGTTGTATTGATTTACGCCCGGCGTCGTAATGACCTCTGACAGATGAAGGCCAGCAACCCCCACACGGCGCCGGCCCAACTGGCCGGTTCGGGAACCAGCGCCGCGGCCGGATGAATGAGCACGGTCAGTGAGGCATCGTCCCCCTGATTGCTCGTCAACACAATGCTGCCAGGAACGTAGCCCAACAGTGAGGAAATGTCGAGAATGCCCGAGCTCTCGGTCGAACCGCTCAGTCCCGCGGTATCGCCGATCTTTGTCAAGCCGCTCCCATCCGGTTCGCTCACCCAGATTTCCCCGTTGACGTTATCTTCATTGACGAAGATCAGACCCTCCGCATGGGTCACGCCAGCCAATGTCGTTGCTTCCGTCCAGTCGACATTGTCCGCATCACCGATTTGTCCCAAGACATTCGTGACGTGGTTGTGGACCTTCGTGATCGAGAAAGTCGAATCGCCGGCGAGGAAACTGCCCCCACTAAAAACCAGATGAAAATCAAAGGTGAATACGCCCGAGTCCTGATCTCCCAGGACGGCTCGCGTCGGCTGGTCGGGACGGGTGTCCACGTCCTCGAGTTTGAAAGAAGTCAGCGCGCCCGCCGCTGACGTGCCAAACGTGCCGTCGGTCGACGTGCCGCTCATCGGCAAGGCATCCTGGAGATAGTAGTAGCTGCCAAATGCCAGACCATTGCGGGCCAGAAAGTCGGACGACGGGTTGCCACTTGCATCCCTGCCTTTCTCGCCAATGTAGATCTTCATCCGTTGCGACCCGCCGTCGGGAGACAAGAGTAACGCCACATGGTCGGTCTCTCCCGTGTCGAGCAGGGCCGCATTCTCCCAAGAATCGCGGGGCATGCCACCAATCCCGCCGCCCGCCGCGCCACTCACACCGCTGAGCTGGTAAAGGTCTCGGCCCTGAAGGTCCACCGCCATCAGCCGACCCGAAGTCACTTCTTCGCCGGTGATATAGATCGCGTCGACAAATCCCCGCCCGACTCCGAAGGTGTCGGCGGCGTAAGACTGACCCGAGCAGAATCGCGAGAAACTCGTATTTGCCGCGTTCGTTGTGCTGGTCCAACCGTGGCCGCCATCATCGCTCCAGCGATCATATGCCTGTCTCGCTGCCGCCACAAAAGGGATGCCTCCGGTCGTACCACCATCGATCATGTTGCCAATCGCCGTCTTAAAGTCCGAAAGCCGCAGATCCACTTCGCTAATCGTGGCGTCACTGGTTTCATGATTCACCTGCAACCGCAACGTGTCGGAATTCGGCAGCCAGGCACCGATCCCGTCGAACGTGCCGGGCATGGCCCAGGAAAATCCGTCTCCAGCAGGATCGTCGTCGACCGAGATCACCTCAAAGGCTTGCCAGCCATTCCGCGGGTTCACGCGGAGCGCTCCGCCGTCCAGCGCATGGACGGCACGCTGCGTCGAAATGCTCAAGACGACGCATAACACAGCGGACCATGGATGCCGGCGAAAAAAGGAAGCGTTCTTGTGTGTCATGGGAATCCGGGGGGTGATGCAACGTCGGCAAAAAGCGGGCTGCCTCCAGGAAGGTCATTCCTCGGCGCTGGACAAGGAACGATGTTTCCAGGCAACCTTGGCTGCCTGCGCGAGCTACCTGCTGCAAGGAAGACTCCTTCAGCGTACCGTCCAAGGCGCTGGCTCGCTACCATTTTCTCGCGCGAACCACAACGGGCAACGACGCCTGCCCCATTTCGGGGTGAATCGATGACCGAATCCGTCGTGACGACCCCCGGTGGACGCGGGCACCCTTCCTGCGTCTCACATCGGCCGGGGGAAGCAGGTTGTTTCTCACGCAGGCGCGGAGGCGGATGTGCAGGCTGGAGCCGTGAGCAGATCACGAAAATCGTCCCTGTGGCGCTCTCCCTCTGTGGCTTTGAAAGAAACCTTGGCTAAACCGCCGCGTGGCAATGACCGTCGATCGAGCCAGCAACGTGAACTCGAGCCACACGTTCCGAGACCGAAACCTGCGGGAGCGAACTCGGCTAACGCACGCGCGCACCCGGCGGCGGACGCCGGCCTGACCGAGAGAAGTCTCCCCAGCATGCGTGGCCCGGACCGGTCGTTGATACCGGTCCGGTCACGTGTCCCCAGGCATGCGGGTCACCGCTGCGCTCCAATTACCTGCGGCGGCGGACACCCAGGAAGGCCAATCCGCCAACGATACCCAGTAGCCCGGTCGCCGGCTCGGGAACCAGCCCGCTTCCGCTGGATGTTTGGAACTTACGGCTGTTCCACGCATTGAAGTCCGAGACGTCGGCCAGGCCGTCGGCATTGAAGTCCCCGGAGCACCAGGCGGCGGAATTAAATTTACTCGAGTTCCAGATGTTGAAATCTGAGACGTCGACGGCACCGCTGAGGTCGGCATCACCCACGAGGAACGGGTTGCCACCCGTGTCGCCCGGGTTATTGCTACCACCCACGGCCAGCCAGCCCACATTGGCGTCGGTCACGTCGGCCAGCGTGAGCGAACCGTCGCCATTCATGTCAAACGACAGGTCGGTGCTGCCGCCGGCGATGGCCGCCGTCAGCGCGTCGATATCGGTGCAGTCCCAAATTCCGTCGTTATTGAAGTCCCCCGTCACGCCACCCGAGGACTCCATCAGGGAAAAATCGTCAAAAAACGCCGACTGTGCTGGATCGGTATTGAAGACGCCGTCCAGCATGGCCCCGGTGACACGCACCTGTGCCGTGCCCGCGGGTGCCGTGCCGCTGAGCGTGTGCTGACGCCAAGTCAGATCATTTGCCGAGCCTCCACTTTGGAGCTCGCGATCCGCTCGCAGATCAAGCAGCAGCGGCGTGCCGATTTCGACTCCGCTGCCGTCCAAGAACGCCAACTCCATGATGGTCTCGGTGGGTGACGGGACGGCGCCGTTCGGGGACATGCTACTCAGCGTATCCACGCCGCCGGAGTAATTGCCTTCGAAAAAGGACCAGCCGGTGAACGTATAGTCTCTGCCGGCCACGGCGTCCACCGTCTGACTCAAAATCGCATCGTTCGGATTTCCCACCAACCCCAAATTGATGAAGGGCTTCAAGAACACACCCACCGACCCCGAGGTATTCGTATTCTGTGCGAAGCCTTCCAAGGAAAACGTATCCGTGACGGGATCCTGGATAACGTCCCAGCCGGTGATGGGAGACGGTGGGATATCAAGACCAGCGTTGGCCAACAATTGCGTGCTGGGGTCACTCGCCGCGACTAACGAAAAGTCATCGAAGAATGCGGACTGGGGATCGAAAGGTGTCGGACCATTGTAGGCGCCGTCGATCATCGAGGCGGTAACTCGTGCGCTAGCGGTTCCCGCCGGTGCCACGATGGGCGAACCACCTCCTAGCAGACTGTCAAAGTCATGTTGGACCCAGACATTGAAGTTGTTTTGCACGGTACGGAGATCGAGCGTTTGCGGCGACCCAATGACATTACCGGCAGCGTCAAGAAATGCCAGCTCCATTTCGGTGCGGGTCGGCGACGGAATGGCTCCCGTTGGCGAAGCGGCTTCCAACGTCGTCACGCCGCCGGCATAGAACAATTCCCACTTGGACCAACCCGAGAAGGAGTATCCTTCGCCTGGCGCGGCCGGGACGATCTGGGAGAGGACGGCATTGACAAGCGTTCCCGGCGCGGCAGCGCCTCCGGCAAAGGGCTTCAGCCACAATCCATATTCGCCCAACCCGTTATCGGCAAAATCGACCTGCGATGCCGTATCGAAGTCTCCCATGCCCGTGGAAGGAAACTCGGCCAGCGACCAGCCTGGCGGTGGTCCCGGAGGCGATTCGAAATCTCCATTCGTCAATAACTCGACCGCCCCGATGGGGCTTACTGCGACAACGAACAGTCCCAAGAGCCAACTCCACACCGCGACGCGCGTCTTTTTCATGACCCATAACTCCTTCATGCTCTTTCAATAAACATCAACGTTCGTTACGAGTCGAGGAAGCTGTCATCGATCGACAATCCGCGCTCAGCGACGAATCCCACCTGAAACCGATGCCTCAGCTTGAATGTTGGCGCATCACACCGCAAGGAATGCGTAAGAATTTTCCCGCTGTTCCGATTCTAATCCCGCCTGCGAGAACTGCAAGCGCTTTCATCTGGTTTTGGGCGAGAACCCAGGACCTCGCCGTCCGCGACCGGGCCGCAGCGGTCAAGCTCCAAGGCGGCAACCATCCTCGACGCGCCGACCACCCGACGGGGCTCCCCGACGGATCGCCTCCTGGCCAGCGGCCGGCCGGCAGCGGGATGCACTACGGTTGCGACGTCGCCCCAGTCGGGGCCGCCGACAGATCGCGGAGTTTGGCCAACATCACGCCGATTTCCGGATTGGACATGAACGCCTTCCAGCAGAGTCCATTGCGATAATTCTCGATCATCGGTGCCATCGGCCCCTGATCGATCGCGAGATACGTATCCGATACCCAGTCCTGATCGAGATTGAAGGCATCGTAAAAGCCGAAAGGGCCCCAGAGGCGTTTGCCATAGACGTGGTAGAGATGACGGATGGTCGCGATCGATTCGTCGGGCGTATACGGAATAGCCGAAATGGCCGCCGTGGGCGCGATGGTGCCATCATCCTGGTTGAGCGTCGGTGCGTGCGCCTTGTAACCCTGCGGGTTCGTACTGGCGGTCAACCCCCAGACCAAATCACTATAGCCTTTGTAACCGCCCGGATTCTCGCGACAGTAGGCGCGGTTGATGAGTGTCGTCTGTCGGTTGTTCTTGAAATAATTACAGTAACGATCCGAAAATTTGTGGGGGTCCAGTCCCAAAAACGAATAGTGGGTGAAGAACAAGGGCTGGCCTTCGCGGCGACCAACCGGCTTGGTCAGGCCGAAATAACTGTTCCCGTCCGCGTATTCCCGGGGATCACCGACCCAGCCTTCGTAATAACATGCGGGCGGAATGGGATGCGTTGGCGAGGCAATCGCCAGCAAGTACGTGATCAGGCACTCATTGAATCCGACAAATTGATGGCTTAGTTTCCATTCGTGATCGGGGGACCAATGCCAGTACAGCCGCTTATTGCCCGGTTCGCGGAGATACCAATCCCACTCGACTTCTTCCCACAATCGCGTGATGCGTTGCCGCAATTCGTTTTCAAGCGGATCGTTGCGATCGAAGTATTGCCGCACGGTGAGCATGCCTTGCACCAGAAAGGCCGTCTCCACGATATCCCCACCGTTGTCGGCCTCCCCCGCGAAGGGGATCGTTTCCCCAGTGCTGCCATCCAGCCAGTGGGACCAGGCGCCGTGATACCGGTGCGCCTTTTCTTCCAGGAACGTCACCATTCTCAGCAATCGGGCGGCCGCCTCGCCGCGGGTGACGAAGCCCCGCTCGGCTCCCACCATGATGGTCAGCATGCCAAATCCGGTGCCTCCCGTGGTGGTGATTTCACAACGGTGGTTCAAGCCTTCGCGGCTGAGTCCGCTGACGGGGGCCGCGAAATTCCAAAAATAGCGGAAGGCGGCCTGCTGGATCGACGTCAGTAGCTCGTCGTCGGACATCGCCATCGGCGTCGCCGCCACAGCGGCGGACGGTGCGGATTCAATCCCCCGCTCGTCGACCGTGGTGATGCGATAGACAAAGGTACCGCCATTCACGCCGAGAAAATCGCTGTAGACCGGCACCGGATGCGGTCGGGCATTGATCCTGGCGAACGGCCCTTCCAGAGCGGTGGCACGGTAAATGTGATAACCGCGGAGATGCGTTCCCTGCCCGGGAAGCCAGACGAGGTCCACCCGACTGTCTTGCCCCGTGGCCGTCAGTGAGAGCCCCACCCCCGTTTCCTGCGGGATGCCATCCGACAGACACGCGCAGGGTGGCCGGTTCGCGACGGACTCTTCCGCACCCCGCACGAAACAGACGGACGACAGCGGGCCTGAGAAAAGGAAAACGGCCGAGCCAAGAAGCAACCATGAAACACGGGCCATTGCTGACTGCTTCCCCTCGGAAATGAACCGTCCGCGAATCGTGTCCGTGGCGACGCACGCCGCGGAAAACCGCAGCCTCGCCAGACAAGGCCGGGCGGGTCACAGCGGTCGGCCAGTACTGGTGCTCAAAGATTTGACCCGCTAATCACCTCGCGCCCATTTCGGGTACCCATGGCGTTGAAGATGATGTGGTCGATGTCGAAGCTGATCGACTGAACCGAACCATCGGCAAAGGCCGCATTCATCCCCGCACTATGAGCCGATCCAAAGAACAGCACGTCCGCGAACGGTTCGCCGGTACAGTACTTGGAAATCTGCACGTTCGTGTTGTAGCATACGCCGCCGTCCCGATCACTCAGCGGTGGAAAGGCGGTCGTCCGCACCGTGTCCGGATCCCAGCCATCCGACCACCCACGATCATCGGAGGGACCTCCACCGGCGTACTTATCGCTCCGCACGAGTTTCTCGCCAATCACCAGCGTATGGCTCGTTCCATCAATGATCTTGCCCGGTTTGATGGCCCGCGGGACGCCCACGACCTCCTCACCCACTGCCGGCATGGTGGCCGTCGCGTGCCGACACGTACCGGTGCATCCATTGACGCGCCAAGGTGTCCGCACAATGACCCCGTCATATGTCGCATTGTTGCGTGGCGGCCCCGAAGTGATGCACCAATAGGACAACAAGGCGTACGTCATCGAACCGCGGGTCGGATCAAACGGATTCCAGGTTTGCGTAATGTTGTAATTGAAGCTGCCGCACGGCTTGGTCAGCGGCTGAGCAGACGCGTAATCGCTGAGGATGGGCGCATTCGGACCGCCCGTGGCGCCCGCCGTCGGCGAGCGACGAGAGGGACAATTGAAGAGTGGAATTTCCGAGGACTGGAGTTGGGCTTGACTGACTATCCCCCTCACCGCCGACTCTTCGATGTACGGCAAAATCTGGTAACCCCAACCCAACCCTTGCTTGTTGGGACCGTTCGGTATCCCAGGGTTGCTCGTCCCGCCCGACATGTAATCAGCGATCGTATTGTTGGGCTGGTCGCCTCCCGTGGGAAAGACCTGCAGGCTGCTGACATGGTTCTGGAGCGCCAGGCCAATTTGCTTGAGCTTGTTGACACAGGCCGTGCGGCGCACCGCCTCGCGGGCCTGCTGAACGGCCGGCAGTAAGAGCGCTACCAGAATCCCGATGATGGCAATTACCACCAGCAGCTCCACGAGCGTGAACGCGAGACAACGCTGACGAGGGACTTGCATACTGCCAACCTCCACGTGGGCTCCGCCTGCGGCACAAGGGTAGCAGTCGCCCCCACCAGCCACCGCAACCTCGGATCGCCGAATGCGCCTAATAATAATTCTTGGCGCTGCAACCATCTTTGCATCCTATCCCCGAGAGGCAAAAAATGCAAGCGCTTTCAATCTCGCGGACCCCCCGCGTTCCATCCGCCTCGGGCCGGGCAAAAACGGCCGGCGAAAGGGTCCAACTCCGTAGTCCTGACGCACCTTTCGGGCCACTCGTTGTCATCGTTGTCGTGCTCGGCGGAACGCTACTCGGACTCGGACTCGGACTCGGACTCGAGCACGAGCACGATAACGGGAAGCGGAAGGGAAAGGAAAACCCGGAAATCAACGCAGAGGCTCGCGAAACGGGGCTACAGCCGCAGCCAGACCTTGTGCGTGCCGCCATCCTCCGACAACGGAACCGTGGCCACGCCCGCCTCGATCGGCAGCGGCTCGCCGTCCAGTCGCGCCTCGGTGACTTGTTGCTCCGCGCGATCGGGGTTCTCGATCACGAGGTGATAGCGGGTCCGACGGTCGGCCAGCCGTAACCGCAGTTCACAGCGGGGCCAATCCCGCGAAATCCGCGGGTCGATACGCAAGGAGGTGCCGGACTGCATGCGCAGGCCAAAGATCGATTCCACGACGACACGCGACATCCAACCGGCCGAGCCCGTATACCAGGTCCAACCGCCACGTCCGACGTGCGGTGGCTCGCCATAAACATCTGCCGCCACCACGTAGGGCTCGGTTTGATACCGGGCGACCTCCTCAGCCGTGCGGGCGTGCAGGATCGGACAGAGCATCTCCAGCAATTCGACGGCGCGTGTCCCCTGGCCTGACTGAGCCATGGCCTGCACGAACCACAGCACCCCGTGCGTGTATTGGCCCCCATTTTCGCGGATACCGGGCAAGTAGCCTTTGATGTAACCGGGGTCGTGCGCCATCTGGTCGAAGGAGGGGGCAAGCAGACGGATCATCCGCTCATGTTGGCACACGAGTCGTCGTTCGACGGATCGCAGCGCCAGGGCAGCGCGTGCGGGTGGCGCGGCACCCGATAGCAGCGACCAGGCCTGGGCCAAGGCATCAATCTGGCACTCCTCGTTCCCGGCCGAGCCGACCGGCGTGCCATCGTCGAAGAATGCCCTCCGATACCATTCCCCGTCCCAGCCATCCTGATTGAGCGACTCGCCAAGCTGCTGTCGAAACTCGGCATAGCGGCGCCCGCGATCGTCGTCCTGTCGTTCGTGACAGAGGGGAATGAAACGCTCCAAAATCAGGAACAGGAAGAAGCCCAGCCACACGCTTTCCCCCTGGCCACGAATCCCGACGCGGTTCATCCCGTCATTCCAATCGCCGCAACCCATCAATGGCAGGCCATGCGTCTCCCCGAGTCAACGAGCGGTCGATGGCTCGGCAGCAATGCTCGAACAGGCTTCCCACGGTCCCCGAGTCACGAGGCTCGAGCAGCGCCTCCTGCACTCCCTCGGCCAGTTGCGGCGCCGCCAGAAACGGGATGGCTTCGTCCCACATGCATTCATCGCCCGTCGAGTCCACATAATGCGCCGCGATCCAGGGCAACCAGAGGAGATCATCCGAAAAGCGCGTTCGCAGTCCCAGGCTTCGCGGCGGGTGCCACCAGTGCATCACATCGCCTTCCACAAACTGATGACTCGCATGTCGCACAATTTGGGTCCGCGTTAATTCCGGCGCATGAAACAGCAGGGCGGCCGCATCCTGTAGCTGATCACGGAAACCGTAGGCTCCACCGGATTGATAATAGGCGGAGCGTGCCCACATGCGGCAGCTGAGATTCTGATAGGGGAGCCAACCTCCCACCAGGAAGTTGATCGCGGTCGATGGCGTTTCCACCTCGACGCTCGATAAAAAATCTCGCCAGAACGCCTTTACGTCCCGCAGCGCCTGATCGACATGTTCAAGTTGCGAATACCGCTCTACTAGGTTCCGCACTGCGTCCGCGGAAACCGCTTCGCCGAGCAGGAAGGCGCAGTGAAAGGTCGCACCCGGCGCCAACTCGACTTGCAATTGCCAAGCCGCGCAGGGGTCGGCGGTCGGCTTCTCCTCACCGGCCAGCCGCTCATCGTGACACAGCGAACGCGGCGCCGCCACGTCGCGATGGCGGCCTAGAAAGGACTGTCGATCCATGGACCAGGTCGTCGCCGCGACGCCGCTCAAGGGAATCGCCGACGAAAAGGCGACGTGCTCGGCGAACTCCGAACGGTGGGGATTGGTGGCCAGCATCGTTCGCCGCGGCTCGTCGACCCGCAGCGAAATCTGCCGACGCGTCTCGGCGGCCGAATCTCCGAGCACCCATTGCTGGTAGGCAAAGAGCGACAGCCGGCGTGGTTGGTCGCTGTCGTTGGTGATCGCGACGCGGGTCATCTTGACCGGGTCGTGCCGTGGTACGAATTGGATCGTTTCCAGCGCCAGTTCCTGGCTGGTATGCCGATAACAGGTATAGCCAAATCCGTGGCGGATCTCGTAGTCATTGGCTCCCGGCACTGGCCCCGGGGTGGGCGACCAGAAGGTGCCTCGCGACTCGTCCCGGACATAAAACGCCTCGCCGTGAGGATCGGAGACCGGGTCGTTGGACCACGGGGTAAGACGATTCAATCGACTATTGCCAACCCAGGTGTATCCGGCCCCGGTTTCCGTGGCGATGAAGCCGGCCTGTTCATTGGCGATCACGTTGGACCAGGGGAGTGGCGGCAGTCGCAGACTTCCCTCCGCGTCCCGGCGGATATGGATCACGTATTCCCGCCCATCGGGCGTAAAACCTCCCCAGCCGTTGGCGAAAAGCAAATCGGCCTCCTCAGCCCCGGGGGCACCCTCGTGCGCGGTCGGGGCGGTAGTAGCCGGTTGATAAGTGGCGCGGCGGGACACGGCGGGCCCGTCCCCCTCCTCCGCTGCCGGAAAAGGCTCCGCAGCGGACGGTGGTCCTGCCAGCACGCACCGAACCGCGCTCGTCAACCAGTCGGACACCTCGGGCAGGGCCAGCGGCGGGGACGACCCCGGCAGCTCGCGAAGCGTCTCCGGATCGAAGATCGCCCTGCCGAGTTTCTGCAACACCGACCGCTGCCGCTCCGGCGATAGCGACCACGTGGCCCAGCGCGCGGAGCAGGATTGGGTGGCTGCCGTCAGCGAAGCCTCTCGGCGATCGTCCGCATGCCAGTGCTCGGCGACTTTCCACATCGCGTCCACGTCCGTGCCGGCCGTAAGCCCGAAGGTCATTTCCGCGGTCTGACCGCTCGGCAAGGAAACAACCTGCCGCAAACTGCCCACCGGGTCCAACACCGGACCGACATGACCGATCAGCGGTTCGCGCGTCTCCAGGCGCACGGTCGAGACGGATCGCGCCCCCGCCCCAAGAAGCTCTTGCGATCGGTTTCCAACTCGCACGCTGTCGCGCCGTGGCCGGCGAGAAAGTGAACTCCGCAAATGGTCACCTCATCCTTTTCCCGCGGTCGACGCCGAGCCAGAATGGCTCGACGCGGTTGATCGAATTCCGTTTCGATGAACAACTTGGCAAAGGCCGGATGCGCCGCATCTGCCCGAGCCGATGTCAACACGAATTCAAGATAACTGGTCAGCTCCAGGTGCCGCGTCCGGGATGCCAGATTCTTCAGACGGCAGCGGCGGAATTCGACCCCCTCGTCCGTGACCCACACCGTGAGCGTACTTTCGATTTCCTCCTCAAGACGTATGAATTCGACATGCCCCGGAAAGAAGCGGACCGACCATTTCGCCGGTGGACGCCTTGTCGGTTGGCGGCTGAGGGACCAGTAGCGCTGCGATTCGAGATCGCGGAGATAGATGAAGTAGCCGGCGGCGTCCCGGGTGGGATCGGCCACCCACCGCGTCACGGCTTGCCCCCGGTAGCTCGAAAACCCCGTGCCGGAGGCCGTGAGCACCGTGGCATAGGGACCCTGCCCCAGCACGGTCGCCAGCGAGGGAATCTCGTCAGAATCGTCGCCTTGGCACTCCGCCACAGGGACCGTAATCAACGCAGGCTGGTTCATGTTGACTCGTGATGGCTGCCGTTCGTGCCCGTCCGACGGAATGGGCTAATGGTCTGACGACCCATCGTACCGGTTCGGTGGCGTTGCGGTAGCCTGCCAAGCGGGCTTGTCGAGTCAATGGCCCCGCGAACCTGGGTTCGTGCAACGTTCACGTCACGCCGCACGAATCGCGGATCACCAGCTCCGCTTCCAGAGTCAGTCTGACCGGGGGACGGTCGGGTTCCGCCAGACGTTGGCAGAGCAATTCGACCGCGGCAGCTCCCATGCTGGACATGGGGACGCGGACCGTCGTGAGACGGGGTCGAGTCATTTGGGCAATCCGCGTATCGTCAAATCCGACGACGCCCAATTGCTGGGGGACAGAGAGCCCGGCTGCCAGGGCGGCGTCAATAATGCCGGCCGCCATCTCGTCGTTGGCGGCGAAGACACAGCAACGATCGGCAGCCCAGTCTCGGACAGATTGCGTTCCCAATTCGTAGGCCGTGGCATAGGAGTAGTCGAGATGGTGGATATCGGTGGGCAGGAGGGATCGATCGTGGCTGTTCAGTACATCGCTGCAGGCACGCAATCGCTCGATCGTATCCAGATTTGTTTCGAGCCCCCCGACAAAGACAATCCGCTGGCAAGCGCACGACTCGACCAGGTGCCGCATCATCGCCGTGGCACCCTGCCGTTGATCGATGACCACGCTGTCGTGTTTCAGGTCCGGGACATCGCCGTCCAGGATGACGACCGGCATCTTCAGCCGGGCCAGCTGCTCCGGTGCCTGCATTTTCATTTCGGACACCATCATTGCCACGCCATCGACCAGGCCGTGATTGCCGACGGCGGCCAGGACCGACGTGCCATCTTCTTCCGAAGTCACGGACGAGATCATGAGGTGGTATCCCAACTCTCGAGCCTTTGTGTTGGCGCCTCGAATGATCTCGGAATAGAACTCCCCGTGCAGGTCGGGCAGGATCAACCCCAGGATATGGCTCTTCCGCAACATCAACCCGCGGGCAAACACATTTGGTTCGTAGCCCAATTCCAGAATGGCCCGCTCGACCCGCTGCCGTGTCTTCTCGTTCACGACGTTCCGGCGATTCACCACGCGTGATACGGTGCTGATGGATACCTGGGCTTTCTTGGCCACGTCCTCGATGGATACTGTCATAAGTCGTCCCTCGTCCGACCGAATTGCCGTCATGATTGACAGCGCTTTCAGGGCAGAATACGCTAACCTCGGCACCTGCCGCAACACGCGAACGATTCGCCCCTCTTTGCCATTTTCCTCGGTTTTTCCTGGCGAGTCGAGGACGAATTGTCAGTTTCTCAAATTTCTTATCGGTCACGGACTTGCGTCACCAGCCTTGCCAAGACCAGCGCATCACACAACGGCGGCGGAAGACCGGGTTCCGTGGAATCAACTGCTTGCCTACGGAATGGGCGGCCTGATCCCGATTGCTCTCTTCAACATCGCCGGGCAACTGATGGGGCTGCTGGGCAACATTTCCTTGGGACTGAGTGCCTTTTGGCTGGGCACCATCATGATCATTCCGCGGCTGTGGGATGCGGTCTCCGATCCGGTCATGGGTCACCTGTCGGATAACACTCGTACCCGTTGGGGACGCAGACGCCCCTATATTCTGATCGGCGGAATCGCGGTCGCCTTGAGCTTTGTCGGCATGTGGTGGGTACCCCGCGGAGAAGCGGTGAGTGCGATGTTCGCCAGCGAGGCCGCTTACAACTGGTTCCAGCTCGGGTGCATTCTCGCTGCCTTGTTGATTTTTTTCACGGCCTGCACGGTCTTTGAAATCCCGCACGGCGCCCTGGGGATGGAGATGTCGGCCGACTATCACGAGCGGACGCGTCTGTTCAGTGCCAAGAGCTTCCTCGGCAATCTCTTCGCCATGGGAACACCCTGGCTGATCTATCTGGCTGGTCGCGATTTCTTCAAGGGGCAGGACGGTGATCTGACGGATGGCATGCGTTATGTCTCGATCTTCATCGCGGCTGGCCTGATACCCTTGACGTTCTGGTGGTTCCGCGACCTGCGGGAACCGGTCCTGGCACCCGCTCAACAGCAGCGAAAATCAGCATTCTGGCAGGAGATGCGAACCACGATGAGCAATCCCATCTTTCTGCGCCTGGTGCTGATCATCTTTACGTTGGCCATGGGATTCAATTTTGTCGCCCTCTTCAATTATTACATCACGATTTTCTATTTGTATGGCGGCGATACGGTACGAGCTGGCATGTTACTGGGCATCAACGGTACTCTCTGGGCAGTGACGGGACTGATCGCGGTTTTCCCCTTGAATTGGATCAGCAAGCGGCTGGGCAAGGAAAAGACGCTCATGATCGCCATCCTGTTGATGTGCCTGGCACAGGCTTCCAAGATTGTCTGTTACAATCCGGCGCTCCCGTACCTGGTGCTGATTCCGACGGTGTGCCTCTCCGCCGGCATGCTGATGTTCTTCACCCTCGGCTCCTCCATGGTGGGCGACATTTGCGACGAGGACGAACTGCAGACGGGCTCGCGCTCGGAAGGGAGCTACTACGCCGTTTATTGGTGGTTCATCAAGATGGGCACGGCTTTCGCCAGCTTTGTCACCGGGGCGCTGCTGGTTTTTACCAGTTTCGATGAGCAACAGAACGTGGCCGTGGATGCGCTCCGTGGAAAGTTAGCGGTTCTGCAGTCGGAAGTACAGAACTGGGAAGTCCTACCTGCGGAGATCGAGTGGCCCACCGCGACGTTTGACGCCAGCCTCGGCGAAGCCATCAGCGAGGCAGAAAAGCTGCAAGCCCATTTTGCCGAACGGTTGCGGACGAATCCGAGTGTCGCGGAACATACGCAGCGATTGGCCGACCAACTATCTGCGATCGATGCGTCGGCAAAGCGCCTGCGGGCAGAGCGGACCCAACTCGCCATGAGGCCGAAACAGTACCGTGACCGCGTCGAGCAGCTCACGAGCGATACTGGATTGTTGAAACATCAGTCCCCCACGACCCTTTTTCGCTTGCGGCTGGTCGAAATCGGGTTGCCGCTCCTGCTCAGCGTCGTCTCGCTGTTGC
This sequence comes from uncultured Planctomycetaceae bacterium, assembly GCA_963700865.1. GTDB lineage: Bacteria > Planctomycetota > Planctomycetia > Pirellulales > Pirellulaceae > CAVOGJ01. The sequence continues at coordinate 156,545 of CAVOZC010000017.1, forward strand.
TGACACTCGGGTACCCGCTGACCGAAGATCGCTGTTACGAAATCCAAGCCGGCTTGAAGAAAGTACGCGACGCGGATGCAATAGAGCCTATACTGAAGGACGTCGAATCCCACTGAGCCGAATGGGCCGAACATCGTCTGGCCGAACAAGGGCCGCGGCATGTCGCAGGCAATCACGTATGAACCGTCGCTCGCTTGCGTGGCGTTTCATCCTCAAGGAAAAAGACAAGGTTTATGGCAATCGCTGACATGAATATTCACCGCTGTTGGCTGGGTGTGCGTCGTTCCAAGTGGCGGCATCTTGTTGCGTTCCCCATCATCCTTCTGCTGCAACTCGGAGTGCCGAACGGCCAGGCTCAAACGCTGGACGAGGCGCGGAATGACCAGATCCTGCGGCTGCGAAACTATGTCACCGAGGCGATCATGCCCTCGGGACTGGTCCGCGACTCGGTTGTGCTGAACGCTCCCAGCTTCCACCCCGCGACTCCCGATGCGGCCGGTTTTGCCCTGGTGGCGCTCAGCGCGTTCGATCAACTGGGCGTGCTGCCGGATGCGGCCACGCTCGCCGAGAACATTTTGTCCGCTTACACCGGCGATACGCCGGGCGTGCAACCGGAACGATCGGCCGATGGTCACTACATCCACTTCATGAACATCAACACGGGTGCCGCCGCCGGAGGCGGCTGGGACGCCTCGTACAGCCCGATTGGTTCCGCCTTGCTGGTGGCCGGCGCACAATTCGCGCAGCGTCATTTCTCCGGGAATGCCGCCATCGGATCATTGACGCAGGAGCTCACCGCCAGCATCGACTTCAACGCGGCCATCCATCCCAGCCTGGATGGACGCATCTATCTCGATATGACCAAGAATGGCGGCGGCAGCGGTGGTACCGTCCAGCCCTGGAACGAATACATGCTGGTCGAGAGTCTCGCCCTGCGTCAGCCCAATAACCAGCGGGCCGTGGCCGTGAAGGACAAGTGGCTGGGAACCGATAACCTGCCCCGCGTCACAATCGGTTCATTTCCCACCCTTACGGATAGTCCGGGTAATTTCGCGCCGGCGTTCTGGGTACAGCAGATGCATTTTTTCAACGGCGATTTCCTGCACAGCCCCGAGTTTGAGACTTTTTTCGCCAACCAACAACAGGTCGACAAGCTGTATTCGGGTTCGGCGCTCGGCCAGTCGGTACGCTACGGACTGACGGCGGGTGTCAGCCCCCAAGGGTATCATGCCGATCGCGTTTTCAATCATCCAAATAACGTCTTCTCACCCGAAGCCGTCGCGGCCTGGGGAGACATGGACACCTTTCTGGAGCTCTATTTGCAGCAGGACCCCACATCCGATCCGCGCTACCAGTATGGGCTGGTCCGCGAGTCGGCAACCCAACCGGATTGGGTACCCTACGATGCCGGACTGGTGGATCACCTGTTCCTGTTGTTCGGGCTGGTCGAAAGTCTGCATCCCGATTTTTTCGACCAGCGAGTCTTTCCCGGATTGCTCACGGGAGACTACAACTTCGACGGCATCGTGGACGGCAGCGACTTTACGGTCTGGCGCAACACATTGGGCTCGACGAGCGACTTGCGGGCCGATGGCGATTTCAGTGGCACGGTGGGGCCGGAGGACTACGATGTGTGGATCGCGAATTTCGGCAATTCCATTCCCGGAGGATATACGTTGCCGGCCAGTGTGGTCCCCGAACCGAGCGGTTTGTGGCAGCCTCTGCTGTGCGTGGCCGTCACGATGCTCGCCCGCCGTCGCGCGTTGCGGACCGCGTAGCTGAACTGGAAAGCGGACGGGAACGCGCTCCCATGGGCCAACCGCAAACCACCAAAGTCTGGCGACTTCGGCTACGAGCATGGGCGATCAAAAAAGCCTCGGATGTGACTCAGTGCTTGTAGATCTTATGCTGAGGCCGCCCCGAGAGAATCTGTTCCTTGCCCCAATCCGTGACGTCCTTAAACGCCTGGCTCTGGATGAAGTCGCGGAACGCCTGTTCGTCCGACCATTCGCTCGTGATCAGGTACGAGGCACCATCGCTGACGTCTTTCCACAGCCTCGAATGGCTATGCCCTTCCGCCGTCGAGAGTGCGCCGATGACGGCCGCGAATTTCTGTTCGAAATCAGCCTGTTTGCCCTCGATGACGTGGTAATTCATCCCGACCGTAATCATATTGCCTGCACTCCTGAGAGACGTCTCGTTGCCAACTCCGTCGGTGTCGCTCGCCTCTCAATGACGCGGATCGCCGCCATCGCGGTCTCACCGATCACCACCGACGGTTCCCTCCCGGCGGGAAGGGGTCGACGTAATATCGTTGACAGGCATCCTGCCTGTCAACGGCGTGGCTGGGGCTTCCAGCCACAGTCGTGACATCCTCATGCCGCTCCGACGTCCAACGTCGGGCGAATTCGGCTACCGCGGCATGGGCATCCTGTCGGTCGACGACGTGGCTGGGGCTTCCAGCCACAGTCGTGACATCCTCATGCCGCTCCGACGTCCAACGTCGGGCGAATTCGGCTACCGCGGCATGGGCATCCTGTCGGTTGACGACGTGGCTGGGGCTTCCAGCCACAGTCGTGACATCCTCATGCCGCTCCGACGTCCAATGTCGGGCGAATTCGGCTACCGCGGCATGGGCATCCTGTCGGTCGACGACGTGGCTGGGGCTTCCAGCCACAGTCGTGACATCCTCATGCCGCTCCGATGTCCAACGTCGGGCGAATTCGGCTACCGCATCAGGCCGAGGGGACCGAGCGCAATGGCTTGCCGATGGCGGCCACCTCCTTGCTGGCGTGGCAGGAAAGGACGGCCAGCGCACAGGATGCGGCCAATGTCCGTTCCGTGTCATTCGGTCCGGAGAGGACGATTGGCACGCGAGCACCGAGCACCAGTCCCGCGGTGCGGACGCCCGCCAGCGACTCCAGTTGTTTGATGAGCATCTGTCCCACCTCGAGATCAGGCACGAGCAGGATATCGGCCTGACCGGCAACCGAGGAATGGATGCCGCTCTCTTCCGCCGCGGTGGGCGAGATCGCCGTATCAAATGCCAACGGTCCTTCCAGCTGACCGCCGGTAATCTGTCCTCGATCGGCCATCTTGCAAAGTCGCCGCCGCCTCCATCGTCGAGGCAATCTCGGGTTCGACACGTTCGAAGGCCGCCAGGACCGCCACCCTGGGTCGCGACTCGCCGAGCGCCAGCAGCAGGTCAATGGCGTTTTGCACGATATCGCGTTTCTCAAACACCGTGGGACGGATATTGACGACCGCGTCCGTGAGGAAAATCGGTCGAGGATAGTTGGGCACGTCGAGTGCAAACACGTGGCTCAACTGTCTCGCAGTCCGCAGCCCGTTTTCGGGAGCGGCCACTTGCTGCATCAACTCCTCAGTGGCGAGGCTCCCTTTCCACAGCGCATCGACCTCGCCGTGCTTCGCCATCGCCACCGCGCGGGCGGCCGATTCGTGGCTGTGCGCCGTCGAGACGACGGTCCAGCCGCTCAGGTCCCGGTGATGGGAATCTGCCACCGCGCGAATCCGTGCCTCCGGACCGACGAAGACCGGTTCAATCAATCCTGCCTTGGCCGCCTCCAGCGCGGCAGCGATGGACAATGCATCCGCCGGATGGACGACCGCCATGCGGATGGGAGGGAATGGCTCGACCAGCCGCAGCAGTTGCCGGTAGCGTGCGTAGCGGTCGTAGACGCGGACTTCGGGGAGCGCCATCTTGGGCCGCTTGATTTTTTCGCGCGGAGCGATCACTTCGGCCGTGCCGCTGATCACTACCTCGCCCTGCTGGTTGGTGCAGTCGCAGGCAAACATGACTCGGTGTTTCTCGGGATCCTTCGTCTCGGCGCGGACGGTGACGGTGATTTCGTCGCCGATGGCGACGGGACGGCGGAACCTCAGCGTTTGCCCGACATAGATCGTACCCGGCCCGGGCAAGCTGGTGCCGAGCACGGTCGAGATCAAGGCGGCTCCCCACATACCATGGGCGATGATCTTTTGAAAAATATCGCTGCGCGCGAACTCTTCGTCGACGTGCGCCGGATTCACATCACCCGAGACCGCGGCAAACAGCAAGATATCGTCCTTGGTGAGCGTCCGCACCAGACTTGCCGACTCGCCAATCTCAATCTCATCAAAGATGCGATTTTCGATCCATTCCATCGGGCACCTCATTTCGGGATGCGAGCAGGCGTCGGGTATGCCGAGCGATCACTCGTTCTTCATCGGTGGGGACAATCCAGGCCGACACGCGACTGGTGGAATAGGTGATGCATGGTTGGCCGTCGCGATTCCGCGCTTCGTCCAATTCCAATCCCAACCAGGCGGCCTGGCGGCAGACCCGCTCGCGAATCGCCGGGGCGTATTGGCCAATCCCCGCCGTGAATACGAGCGCGTCGAGTCCACCCAACGCGGCGGCGAGCGACCCCAGCTCGCGGCCAATACGATACACGAACAAATCGATGGCCTCGGCGGCTCTCGGATCGTCACTGGCCAGGAGCACCCGCATGTCATTGGAAATACCGGACACTCCCAACAAACCTGACTGCTGATAGACCAACCGTTCCAGTGCGCGGGCGTCCATGCCGTACTGGTCCATCAAGTAAAGCAGGACGCCCGGATCGAGCGAGCCGCAACGGGTCCCCATCGGGAGACCGTCGAGGGCGGTAAATCCCATGGTCGTCGCCACGCTGCGGCCGGCCAACAAACCGCACATGCTCGCGCCGCTGCCCAGGTGCGCCACCACCGTGCGGCCCTCGGCCGCGCGACGATCGAGGGCTGGCAGTTGCGAAGCGATATACTCGTAAGAGAGTCCATGGAAGCCGTAACGACGGACCCCGGCCTCGCTCAGGTGTCGCGGCAACGCGAAGGCATCGGCCTCCCAAGCATGCCTGCGATGAAAAGACGTGTCAAAGCAGGCGACTTGCGGCAAGCCGGGCACGGCCGCGGCCACGGCGCGGATGGCCGCCAGATTGTGGGGCTGATGCAGGGGCGCCAGCGGTGCGAGGGCGTCGAGCCGGGCCAGTACGTCGAGATCGATGAGCGTGGGTTCGGTAAAGGTCAAGCCGCCGTGAACGACGCGATGCCCGACGGCCCGTAACTCATAATCGGCCAGCGGACCTTCGCGGGCCCAACGGAGCAGATATTCGACCGCCCCGGCATGTCCCAGCTGGCTTCCTTTTTCCCAGGAGTGCTGTCCCACCCGATTCCCGGCAGCATCGTGCGCCTCGAAACGAGGCGCACCGAGCAGGCCTTCGATCTGCCCGCGGCAGGCAACGGGTGGGTCGTCGTCCGCGAGCGGGTAGACGGAGAATTTCAGGCTGGAAGACCCGGCATTCAGGACCGCGAGGGCGGCGGCCAGCGACATTACTTGAACTCCATTTTGGCAGTGCGGCGCGCATTCGCCACCATGGCCATCACGGCCGTGGAGGCCAGTCGCGTGCGGACCGAATCGGCACGGCTGGTCAGCGCGATCGGAACGCGGGTCCCCATCACGACACCCGCCCCCTCGGCCCCACCGAGGTACGACAGCTGCTTCGCCAGCATGTTGCCCGATTCGAGATCCGGTACGATGAGGATATCGGCCCGGCCGGCGACGGGAGAATCGATCCCCTTGGTACGGGCCGCCTCGACACTGATGGCGTTATCGAAGGCCAACGGGCCCTCCAAGGCGCCTCCCGTAATCTGGCCCCGGTCAGCCATCTTGCAGAGCGCCGCGGCTTCGAGTGTCGATGCGATCTTGGGACTGACCGTCTCGACCGCGGAGAGAATCGCGACGTTGGGAACTTTGATCCCCAGGACATGAGCCAGGTCGATCGCGTTTTGAACAATGTCGACTTTCTCTTCCAGCTTCGGATAGATGTTGATGGCCGCATCGGTGATCAGCAAGATACGCGGATAGCTCGGCACATCCATCACAAACACGTGGCTCATTCGCCGCGCGGTGCGCAGTCCCGTCGCCGACGGCACGACGGCAGCCAGCAGCTCGTCGGTGTGCAGGCTCCCCTTCATCAACGATTCGACCTCCCCGGCCCGAGCCAGCTCAACGGCCTTCGCCGCCGCCGCGTGGCTGTGCGGAACATCGACCAGGGGAATTGCTCCCAGTTCGACCTCGGCAGCGGCCGCTACCGCGCGGATCTTGGCTGCGGGGCCGACGAGCAGCGGCGTGATGATTCCTCGACGCGCCGCCTCCAAGGGGCCCAATAACGAATCGCGGTCACAGGGATGCACGATTGCGCACCGCACCGGCGACAGTTTCTCGCAGGCTCGCAACAGCTCGATAAACGCGTCGCCGCGGCGGAGTGCCAATTCGGGCGGGGCGACCTCGTTATAAGTCACTTGTGTGGTGGGAGCCGTCACTGTCACCTGGCCCTGGACGAGCTCCACGCCGTCCTGGTCGACACAACGGCACTCAAAGACGATTTGCCGCGAGTCGGCCCGCTTTTCCAGGGCCTTGACCGTGGCCGTGAGCCGATCCCCGGCCTTCAACGTGCCCTGATACGACAACTCCTGCCGCACGATCCGCATGCCAGGCCCCGGCAGCTTCGTACCAAGCAACGCCGCAATCAACGCCTCGGCGCCCGCCGCCTCGGCCGTGCTGGCATCGGGCCGGATTTGCTCCAGACCGTTGCCTTGCAAGACGAACGGATCGACGTCCCCCGATAGCAACGCCAACACCTCGACCTCAGTTTGCGAAAGGGTGCGCGAGAGGCTGGCTGATGCGCCGATCTCGATGTCCGCAAAGGTGATATTCGTCATTTTTTGCGAAACCATCTTCTTTTTCCTGAGATGCGCGGCTTTAGGATGGGCAACCATCGCGGTTGGCGATTGCCGACATGCGCGAGCCAACGTATACGGGCTCTGCCGCTCGGCGAAACCATCGCGGCGGGAAAAGCGCTGGACGGGTGCTGATTGTCGCAGACGCCATTACGGCTGAGCAAGGAGTGCAAACGCTGGACCGGCCAGCCGCGGGCCAGCGGAATTCGAAACAAGGCATGCGATTTGCTCGCCAGTTCGCCTACGGATGTGTTTGCCGCACAGGGGATTTGTTTCTCCACGAAGAAACTCTAAGCTGGAGACGCCGCGGGTCATCGCGCGAGTCGCCAGCTTGCGTTCCGCTGATTACCAGAAGATGGCCGAAAGGGAGGTTGTGCGGAGATGATCACTAAACAAAGGTCGGGACGGCGCGAAGTCGCTGCTACGGAACTGCAAGCCCATGGTATCGGCAGGCACGCACGGCAAGCGGTCGACAGCCTTTCGGTGGGACTGACCCATCTCCGCGATCTACTCATGGTTCGTGCCCATGATGACGTACAGCAGGCCTATGGAGTGGATACCAGCCTGGCAACGTCGCTCTCCAGCATGCAACGCCAGACACGGCACGCCAAGTTTGAGATTGAGGCGTATTCCTGCATCGTGGCCGCCGAGGAGATCGCCCAACAGGATCATGGGGATATTACGGATGCCTGGATTCTTGATTGGCTCTGCGGGCTGCGACTGGGCAGCGGTTATGAATCGATCTTCAAGAAACGCGTCGAACACTACCGTAGCGGCTCGATTGAGGAGCGGCGGCTGAAGTTCGTGTCCATCCTGCAAGAGGTCATGCCGGAGAGTAAACGGGCACCGCTGGTTTTGTTTCGCCTGTTCCCTCGTTCGGTCCGCATCATGGCGGCCATTGCCTTTGGCGATGCCATCCGCGCGGAACTGCTGCGTGACGAACAAACGGGACTGCTGCCCGCCATTAGCGACTGTCGCGAGTGTCATGGCCGAGTGCTCGAAAACGACGAAATCTGCCGTTGCTGCGGCAATCCGCTGTGGCACTTCACGTGGCTCCTCTCGGATTAGGCGTGCCCCACGTGACGCTGGGGCCGGCGTTTCACGTTCGCTGGCCACGGCGGCACGAAACGTCGGGACACTGCGTCTCTCCGGGACGGTCGTGCCGGCGACGATCGGAATCCCCACGGGGAAAACCGGTGCCGTAGCTCGATTCTCGGCTGATCTCACTAGGCCCAATGACAGGCGAGCAGCCTCTCTTACGATGCCATGGTGCGCCCAACCGCTCACTTTGCCGGTGAGAGTGCGCGGCTCCGCACGGATCAAGTCTCTTCCGCAGCCGCACATGTGCGGCTGCGAGTCGTGGCGGCACCTGGCGACCCCGCGGAGGGGGATGGGTCACCGCCCGCGAATCAGGACCACGATCGAGCGGCCGCTGACGAGCAGACTGGAAGAGCGGACGACGACTTCGCTGCCGGGCTCGCAAAAGTCGTGGGGGCTGTGGCGACTGGTGTCGATCACGCGCCGCCAGGCACGGGGCTGTCCCTCATGGATGGAAAATGTGCGATCGTCCGGGGCGGCATTGATCATCACGTACAAATCGTCATCCTGCTCCGAGCGACCATCGAGGAAGAAAGCCAGTTGCCGCGATTCGTACGACATATCAACATCGCGGTGGCAGCCATACCAATGCACATCTTCTCGCCAGAAGCGGCTGCGGCAGAGGGAGGGATGGGACTTGCGAAAGGCGATCATCAGGCGAAAAAAGCGAAAGAAGTCGTGATTGACTTTGAGGAGGTCCCAGTCGAGCCACGTGGTCTCGTTATCTTGGTTGTAAGGGTTATTGTTGCCGAACTGCGTTTGCAGAAACTCATCGCCCGCCAGAAACATCGGCGTTCCATTAGCGAGAAAGAGCAGACAGCAGAAGTTTTTCGCCTGCCGGCGGCGCAATTCGGCCACCGGCTGGGGCACGTCGTGGTCCCCTTCATGACCACAATTCCAGCTGTAATTGGCCCGCGGGCCGTCGGTGTTGTCGTGTCCGTTGGCCCAATTATGCCGCTGGTTGTACGAGACCTGATCGTACAAGGTGAAGCCGTCATGCGAATTGACGTAATTGATGCTCTGGTAAGCGTGATAGGCGTGCAGACGATCGTCGGGGAACAGGTCGTCACTACCGTAGAGACGGTACATGAGTGCCCCCACCAGCCCCGCGTCTCCGCGCACAAAACGCCGCACATCGTCGCGAAATCGATCATTCCACTGCTGCCAGCGCATGCCAGGGAACGACTCGCCCAGTTGGTACGCCCCCGCCGCATCCCACGGCTCGGCAATCAACCGCACCTGGCCGAGGCTCGGGTCGGCGCGGATTTCGGCGAAAATCGGCGGGTCGCTCCAATTGATCGAGCCGTTCGGGTTGCGTGCAAAGGCCGATGCGAGATCAAAGCGAAAGCCATCGACATGCATCTCGACCGCCCAGTAGCGGAGACTGTCGAGGATCATCCGCCGCACGTAGCGATTGCCGCAATTCAGCGTGTTGCCGGTGCCTGAGTAGTTTGCGTACGGATCTTCCGGATCCCCCGAGAACATGTAGTAGCTGCTGTTATCGATTCCCTTGAAATTGAAGATGGGGCCGTCATGATTCCCCTCGGCCGTGTGGTTGTAAACAACATCCAGAATGACCTCGATCCCCACATTGTGCAGGGCCTTGACCATGGCTCGGAATTCGTTGGACCGCTGCAGGGGATCGTCCGTGGCCGAAAATTCACTGTGCGGTGTGAAAAAATTCAGGGTGCGATAGCCCCAGTAGTTATCCTCATCCGGATCGAACTGGAAGACGGGCATCAGTTCGACGGCGGTCACGCCGAGCTCCTGCAGGTAGGGTATCCGTTCCACCAGGCCCGCAAAGGTGCCTCGTTTGTCGCGTGAGACCCCGCTGTTGGCGCGCTGCGTAAAGCCCCGCACGTGCAGCTCGTAGATCACGAGATCCGATTCATGATGGGGCCGACGCTCTTCCCCCCAGTCGAAGGCCGGTTCATCCGCCATCAAGACGCCCAGCGGGGCATGCCCCGCGTTGGATCCCGGGCGGGCGGCCGCATCCCGCTCATGACCGTCCGGGAAGAAGACGGATCTGGCATACGGATCGAGCAGGACCTTGTCGGGGTCAAAGGCGTGCCAGCCATGTAGCCCCGTCGCCGCGGGACCATCGAGCACCCATCCGTAATAGCAGGCCTTGCCGAGCCGCTTTAGGGGCAGGCGGCAGTGCCAGATACGGCCCGATTTGTTCCGCAGGTAATCCAATTCCACCGACAAACAGGGCCGCGTCTGGTCCTGGCGGTCGTAGAGCAACAACTTCACTGCATCCGCATACTGCGAGTAAATCGCAAAGTTGTAGGCCTGCTCCTCTTCGATCCAGGTGACACCTAATGGGTTCGGAGAACCCTCTTGCGACAACCAGCCCCGCAGCGGCGGTGTACTCACGGCCATACTTGGTCTCTGCTCCCTCGCGTGCGCTGCACAGCAGGCGTGCTCATTCGCACAGTCCTCAATTTTACGATCATCGGCCACACACCCAGTTTTTTGCCCACCTCGTCGGGAAGTCGCCAATGCAACCCCAGCGTGGGGAGGCGGTCGACACCCGTCCCATCAACCGAGCCGAACCCCAGCCCAACGGCACACGCCTTGCTACCGATGGAATCGGTCTCGAAACTCGGTGGCGGGAATCGATGCCGGCTGATCGGGAGACCAGCGGGTCTCTCTTCCGCAGGCACCGAAGGGCGTAACGCCTCGCGGCAGTGGGCCTTCCGACACCCAGGGTTTCGGAACGAAAGTTGGCCGACAGCATAGGCAGGTTTTGCTCCAAAAAAAAGTGGGGCGGAACGGTTCCGCACCGCTTAGTGTGCCGTGGGGCGCGGCGGGCCCCCATGGCGGGAAAACCGGATGAGGAGGCCCGGGGTGACCGCCCTGGGGAGGGGAAGTATGAGTCAGCACAAGGGTACGATTGGTATTTTGACGGGCGGAGGAGACGTTCCAGGATTGAATCCGGCCATCCGAGCCGTCATGTTCCGCGCACTGCGCGAGGGGTATCAGGTCTTGGGTATTCGCCGAGGATGGGCCGGCCTGGTCGAGGTAATCCCCGACAAGGGGGCCGACAATTCTTCCCATATCCAGGTACTGACCGAGGAGTTGGTAAACCGAGCCGGTCGGACCGGCGGGACGTTTCTGCACAGCTCGCGGACTCGGCCGAGCCATCTCCCGCGGGCCGTGGTGCCGCCGCATCTCCGTGACCGCTATGCGAACGAGATCAACGATGTGACCCCTCACGTGCTCAAGAATCTCGAATTCCTGGGCATCAACTATCTGATTCCGATCGGCGGAGACGATACCCTCAGTTATGGGCAGCGGCTGCATGAGGAAGGGGTCAACGTGGTCGCCATTCCCAAGACGATGGACAACGACGTGCCCGGTACCGATTATTGTATCGGCTTCAGCACCTGCGTCACGCGCACGATTGAACTGACTCACCGGTTGCGGACCGCCGCCGGCTCGCATGAGCGTTTCCTCGTGATTGAGGTGTTTGGACGCTACGCCGGCTTTACGGCGCTGTTGCCCACCATGGCCGGCGCTGCCGACCGGTGCTTGATTCCCGAGTATCCGTTCGAGATGGAACGGTTGGCGGAATTGCTGTCCTTTGACCGTCGGCATCATCCCAGCAAATACGCGGTGGCCCTGGTTTCTGAAGGCGCCACTCTGAAAAACGACTCGGATATGTCGTTTGAAGGACAGGAGACCGATCAGTACGGGCACCGCAAGCTGGGAGGGATCGGCGATCGCGTATCGGCAAAATTGAAGGAACTTTCACCGGCCTACAACCAGGGCGAGCGGGTGAATGTCGTCAGCCAGCGACTCGGTTATCTCGTGCGGTGCGGTGAACCGGATGCGATCGACTCGATCGTGCCCATGGCCTTTGGCAATCTGGCACTCGACTTGATCCTGCAGGGTACCTCGGGACGCTTGGTCTGTCTGCGACATGGTATCTATAGTAACGTGCCGATCGAAGCGATCACGGGCACGAAGAAGGTCGTCGACGTTACGAAGTATTACCACCCCGACCGGTTGCGGCCGCAATACGAGACCTTTGATCGACAACCGCTGTTTATCATGACGAGCGAGGGCTGAAATGAACGGCGGCATTTGCTCCCCGGCGGCGCATCTTGGGAATCGAAATGTGGAAGGCCGCGGACCCTCCTCCTTGTTGTCCCCCATGACGGCTTCCCCAGCAACATCCTAGAAATTCCCATGACTTCCAGCGAATCGCCGGCGAACATCGCGAATCAGATCCTTCGCGCCAGCGCCTACCCCCCCATTCGATCCTTGACCTGCACCTTTCGTGACGGAGTCTTGACGATCGGTGGGGACCTGCCGAGTTTCCATCTCAAACAAGTCGCCCAGGCGGCCGTGCAGGGCGTCGAGGGAGTGATGCAAGTCGAAAATCGCATCGAGGTGAGGCACTAGCCGCAGATCTCAAGCCAGGGGCGAAGGCCAACCCACGGTCCGGTTTGCCAATCGGTCGGTCGACGCTATGCTTGGGAGCATGGTGCCAGTTTTCTCCAGAAGCGACGATTTCCGGTGGGCTGCCACCACGATCCGTCGACACCGATTGGTAAGCAGCGATCCGTCCACCAGCAGTCCCCAGCGAGCAGTCAGGAGCGAGCAGTTATGAGCGACCCAGCGATTTTGGAAACGCTACGTGGTGTCGAGTTCTTTCGCGACATCGCGGACGAACACCTGCAACGGGTGGCCGAGATTGCCCGCCCGGCCGAATTCCCGGCCAATACCGAGATGTTTCGCGAACACGACGTTGCCAAGGATGTGTACGTTATCATCAGCGGTCAAGTATCGCTCGTGATTTGCCAGCCCAAAGTCGGCTGTCGGCAACTGATGGAGGTCGGGGATGGTGAGTTCGTGGGCTGGTCGCCGCTGGTCGGACGGGCTCACCTGACAGACACGGCCCACACCCTCACCGCTGTAAAGACGCTGGCCTTTGACGGCGAAGCGCTCCTGGCCAAGTGTAGCGAGGACCCGAAATTCGGCCTCGAGATCATGCAGCGGGTGGCCGTGGCACTTGCGCAGAGGCTCAGCGCCACTCGACTGCAACTGCTCAATCTGAGCGGCATGGCCCTCCCCTCCGTGCAAATCGAGTCAGACTGAGCCGGCTCCCGGAACGGGACGGTAGCCCGCGACACGCTTCGCCCTGGTCTTTACCCATCCACCGATGGGTCCAATAGCGTTTCCAGATGCAAGGCCACGCTTTCGCCGAGGGCCGTGGGATCGTATCCTCCCTCCAGGACACTCACGAGCCGCCCCTCGGCATGCTCGGCTGCGATCCCCAGCACGATCCGGGTGAGTTCGCCAAAGTCCTCCGTTTCCAAACCGAGGGACCCGATCGGATCCGCCCGATGGGCGTCAAAGCCGGCGGAGATGAACACGAGTTGGGGTTGCAGCTGGGCGGCGAACCGTCCGAGGGACCGCTCGAAGCGGTCCAGGTAATCGCGGCGCGACGTCCCCCAGGCCACCGGCAGATTGAGGGTGCTGCCGAGTCCCGGTCCGGCCCCCGTCTCGTCCTCGCTCCCGCTCCCCGGATAAAAGGGAAAACGGTGGATCGACAGGAAGCCGACCCGCGCGTCCTCCCAGAAGATGGCCTGGGTTCCATTGCCGTGATGCACGTCCCAATCGACAATCAACACGCGATCCAACCCCAGTTCGTGCGTCGCCACCCGTGCTCCGACGGCAATGTTGTTGAACAGACAGAATCCCATGGCGTCGCGCGTCAACGCGTGATGGCCCGGCGGTCGCACCAGGCACAGGGCCTGCCGGTCCTCGCCCCCAACGACCCGCTCCACCGCATCCGCCACCGCCCCCGCCGCCCACAAGGCAACCTCGTAGGAGCGAGGACACACGACAGTGTCCTGTTCGATCCGGCCCCCCCCTTGCTCGGCGTACTTCTTCAGCTGCTGCACGTAGGCAGCCGGATGGACCAGCTCCAGCCGGGCAAGGGTTGCCGGGTCCCATGTGGGCCGAGCGCAACGGGCCTCCAGCCCCCGAGCCCGCAGATGGCGGGTGATGGCTTCCAGACGACGCGGATGCTCCGGATGAAGGCCCGTCTGATGGGCGAGAAAGATCGGATCGTGGTAAAGGAGCGTCATCAGAGCGCCTCGCTGCCGTGTCGAGGAAGGGGATCGCCGCGATATCCACCGTTCACCGGAAGGGCTCAACTTCCTCCCATGCAAAATCGTGTGTTCCAAGAAGTGTAACGCGCTACGCGGCAGTGCCCAGTTGCCGAACACAAGCGTCAGCTCCCGCGGAACGAACGGTCGAGCCGCCGTGGCGTGATGCGCGGTTTCGCACACCGATAGCGCGCACGGCGCGTAGTAATCGCACAGTCACGCCCGCCATGGCGCGATCATTCGCACAGCGGACCCTGAAATCGCGCGAATAATCGCACACTGCAAGCGCGCGTGACGATTCCATTCAGGCCGACCGCCGCGACGGAAGGCAAAATTTGGCGAGAAAGCACCCCGGTCGGCCAGCAGTCAACGGCTTGAAAAACTGGTATGGTAGTTGCTCAAGCATGTCGGCTGAGAAGGTCGCTTTTGTAGTGTGTTCTCTCGATTCGTTCTCGACGGCATCCCAATGCATTCAGCGGTTGATCTGAGGCAGATGGGGGGGGTTGGGTTCTGATGCCAGGTGGGGGTTGGGCCGCGCGTTCGCGGCCGCGTTTCCATGGGCTGCCGGCAAGGATGTTCCCGTAACGCTGGTTTACGTGACGCTAATTCTGTGGCGCTATTTAGGGAGAAGGTGAGATGACGCGTGAAGTGGTAGTACTGAGTGGCGTGCGAACGCCGATTGGAGGATACGGTGGAAGTCTCAAGGACATCCCCCCCAGCACGCTGGCGGCAAAATGCGTCCGTGAGGCGGTGAAGCGATCGGGCGTCTCGCCTGCGGATGTCGGACACGTGGTGTTTGGCAATATCATTCACACCGACGTTCACGATCATTATCTGGCCCGCGTCGCCGGTATTCAGGGAGGCCTGCCTCACGAAACCCCCGCATTGACGCTGAACCGGCTGTGCGGCAGCGGCTTGCAGGCCATCATCACGGCGGCTCAGACGATCATGCTGGGCGATGCCGAGGTGACGGTGGCCGGGGGCGCGGAGAATATGAGTCGTAGTCCCTACGCGTCGGCGGCGATGCGTTTTGGCGCCCGCATGAACGATACGACGTTGGTGGACATGATGGTGGGTGCCTTGAGCGACCCGTTCGACGATTGTCACATGGGCGTCACGGCGGAAAATGTCGCCAAGAAATACAACATTTCTCGACAGGACCAGGACGAACTGGCGGTGGAGAGTCATCGCCGAGCCGGCGAGGCCATCGACCATGGTTACTTCAAGGCGCAGATTATCCCGATCGAGATCAAGGTCAAACGCGACCTGGTTCCGTTCGAGGTTGACGAAACGGTCCGTTATGGCACGACGGTCGAGAAACTGGCCAAACTACCCACCGTGTTCGATCCGGCGGGAACGGTCACCCCGGGCAACGCTTCGAGCATCAATGACGCGGCGGCGGCGGTGGTGCTGGCTGACCGCGAGTATGCCGAAAAGCACGGCTTGAAACCGATGGGGCGGCTTGTCGATTACAGCTACGCCGGTGTCGATCCCAAGTACATGGGGATGGGACCGGTGCCGGCGGTCAAACGGTTGCTGGAAAAGACCGGCTTCGGACTGGACGACATCGATGTGTTCGAGGTGAACGAGGCCTTCGCGGCTCAAGCCATCGCCGTCTGTCGGGAATTGAAGTTGCCGATGGACCGCACGAATCCGAACGGCAGCGGCATTTCGCTGGGACACCCGATCGGGGCCACCGGCGCGATCCTGGCGATCAAGGCACTCTACGAGTTGAATCGGACCGGAAACAAACGGGCGTTGGTCACCATGTGCATCGGCGGTGGCCAGGGCATTGCCGCCATCTTTGAGCACGCGTAAGGGGGCAGCTTCCGACCCGCACCAGGTGCGGGTCGGTGGGGAACACAATTTCACACGCGCCAAGCGTGATAGCAGAAAAACCACGAGGAGATTTCTATGGGACGAGTGGCAGGAAAGACGGCGCTGGTCACGGGCGGTTCGCGAGGGATTGGGCGGGCGATTGCCGTGGAATTGGCCCGCGAGGGTGCGAAGGTGGCAATTAACTTCGCGCACAGTGAAGCCAAGGCACAGGAGGTCGCGGACGAGATCAAGGGGCTGGGAGGCACGTGCCTGCTGGCGCAAGCCAATCTGGCGGATCCCAAGGAGGCGCGGGCCATGGTGGAGAAGGTGGCCAAAGAATTCACGCACTTGGATGTGCTGGTCAACAATGCGGGCATTACGCGGGACTCGCTGTTGCCCAGGATGACCGACCAGCAGTGGGTCGACGTGATTCAGACCAATCTTAATGGCTGCTTCTTCTGCACTTCGGCCGCCATTCCCTTCATGACGGCGCAAAGCTACGGCCGCATCATCAATATCAGTTCCATGAACGGTCAGGTGCCGGCGATCGGGCAGGCCAACTATAGCGCTAGCAAAGGCGGCATTATCGCTTTTACCCGGACCGCGGCGGCGGAACTGGTGCACTCGGGGATTACGGTCAATACCGTTTCTCCCGGCTACACAGAAACCGATATGTTTGCTGCCGTCCCCCCTGCCCTGCAGACGAAGATTAAGGGTGGCATTCCGATGGGACGGTTTGCCCATCCCGAGGAAATTGCGAAAGCGGTCATTTTTCTGGTCGCCGATGGCGACTACATCACGGGACAACAAATTAACGTCAACGGTGGTGCCTTTATGTAATCCGCAGCGCGCCCTTTGGAGCGCGCCCTTCGTACGGGCCGCGGCGCGGTGGAGTTCTCGCCGCGCGGCGGACGGCAGGCATGGCTTGCTTGATGGCAATCTGCGCCCGCCACGTTTGCGATGGGTGTACGACACCGAACGGCCGATTCGTCGAGGCGGGCAGGCAGCATGTGCTACGTTTTTCATGAGACGCGATGGCTCGACGCATCGACTTAGACTGGAAAGAGGCCTGGCATGACACAAAAAAATGGTGAATTCAACCCCTTTGATCCCACCGGCATGCTGAAAGGCATGCGGGACGCCAACATGGACGCCTGGGCGAAAATGATGGTGGATTTTGTCAGCACCGACGCTTATGCCGAGTCGACGGGAGCCATGCTGGATGCGTGGCTGGTGACCTCCGGCCCCTTTCGCAAGGCCCTGGAAGATGGCATGGCCAAGACGTTGGCATCCCTGAATCTGCCCACCCGAGATGACGTGACGCACCTCGCCGAACGTTTCACCAACATTGAGATGCGACTGGACGACCTCGACGCCAAGTTGGACGAGATGGCTCGACCGGCGCACAGCGGAGATCACCAATCATGAACGACGCGGCCCCCACCCCCGAGGCACCCTCCATAGTGCCGACGTTTCTGGACCTGTGCGCTGGCTGGCACAAGGCGGCGGAGAACATGGAGAAGTTCCATCGGTTGTTGACGACCGATGCCAAGGTCGCCCAGACGCCCAAGGAACTGGTCTGGACGCTCAACAAGGCCAAGCTGTATCGCTTCATCCCCGTGGTCCCGGAATCCGAGCGGAAGCGGGTGCCGCTGTTGATGGTGTTCGCCATCATGAACCGGCCCCACGTACTCGACCTTCGCCCCGGACATAGCTTCGCCGAGTACATGTTGCGGCATGGCTATGACCTGTATCTGCTCGATTGGGGCGCACCCGGTCCGGAAGACAAGGATCTGACTTTCGACGACTACACGCTGGAGTACCTGCCTCGAGTCGTGCGTAAACTGAAGAAGGTGGCGGGCTCGGACGAGTTCAGTATGCTGGGCTGGTGCCTGGGCGCCCTGATCAGCACGATGTACGCGGCATTGCGACCGGATGACGGCCTGAAGAACCTGGTGCTGCTCACGGCACCCCTTGATTTTGCGGACAAAACCGCAGGCGGTTTTAGCCGCTGGTCGAGCAATCCGGCCTTCAATGCCGACATTATCGCCGAGAAATTCGGCAACGTGCCGGGCGAGATGATCGATAGTGGAGCGAAAATGCTCAAACCGATCGAAAACTACTTCGGCAGTTACACGATGCTGTGGGACCGCATCGAAGAACCGGGCACCGTGGAAGCCTGGCACGCGATGAATACGTGGGTCCGCGACATCATTCCCATGGCGGGCGCGACATATCGACAATTGATCAACGAGCTGTACAAGGAAAATCGCCTGATGGAAGGCAAGATGAAGCTCCGCGGCGAGTTGATCGAATTGAACAAGTTACGTGCCAATGTCATGAACGTGATTGCTGAAGCGGATCACATTACGCCGCCTTGCCAGTCCGAGCGGATCATGGATTTGATCGGCAGCCAGGATAAGGAAATCTTCCGCGTCCGCGGAGGACATATCGGGATCATGGCGGGCCGTGGAGCGGAAAAGAACACCTGGCCCCACATCGAAGCCTGGTTGGCAGCCCGCTCGGATTAAGAGGCTATGACGGCAACATGGGACTTTCTGCTGGACGAGTCGGCACTCGCGGCCGTGCTGCCGGCGGAATTCGTGCATTTCGCCCGTCCCATTCGGGACGGGCTGAGCTTATTCCTGAGCGGACTGCCCCGTGACCGTCAAGCGGCCATCCTGCGAGCCCAGGCTGGCTTGCCAGCCACCGCCGGTTTCTCGCAGCGGATCGGACTGCTGGCGCAATCCTCGCCCGTCCTGCAGAAGCTGGGCCAGATCCTGGCCCGCGAGCAGCGACTGGCACTCGAATTGCGCGTTCACCTGCGGGCCCTCGAATCGCTGCCCCCCTCCGTTCCCCTGGAATCGATCCAACAGACGTTGGCGACGGAATTGGGCTCGTTGAGCGCGCGGGGCATCACGCTCCTCCCCCCCGCGATCGCCGAGGCGAGTGTGGCGGTGGTGATTCCCTTCCGGCAAGACGACCACGGACTGGGACCCAGCGGGGCCCGAAGGGGTCTTCAAGGTCCTCAAACCGGACATCGAAGAACAGCTTGAGCAGGAACTGGTTCTGCTGGAACGCGTCGGTGAACACCTGGATGACCGCTGTGAGGAACTGGGCATTCCCCACCTCGATTATCAAGAATCGTTCCAACAAGTGCGGAACAAGCTCTCCGAAGAGGTGGAGCTGAAGCATGAACAACGGCACTTGATCCAGGCAGCCGAGTATTTCGCCGACGAACCGCGGGTTCATATCCCTGCGCTGCTTGACCATTGCACGTCGCGGGTGACCTCCATGGAGCGGCTGTTCGGCACGCAAAGTCACCGACCACTGTCTGGAAGGTCCTCGCCGCAAGCGACGATTGGCCAAGCTGATCGCCAAGTCGCTGATCGCCAAGCCGGTTTTTTCTCAGTCCAGCCACGCTCTGTTTCACAGCGATCCGCACGCCGGCAACCTGTTCCTGACCCAGGACGAACGTCTGGGTATCCTCGATTGGAGCCTGGTAGGCTCGCTGGGGGTCCCCGAACGCGTGGCCATCGTACAGATCCTGCTGGGTGCGATGACGCTTGACACCCAACGCATCGTCACGGTCCTGGCAGGGCTGGCGGATGCACAACGCTGGGACGCGGTGGCGACCGAAGGCGTGGTGCAACATTGGATCCAACGCGTACGCCGCGGCCAGTTTCCCGGCCTGCGATGGCTGATGGGCATGCTGGACGACGCGGTCCAGACGGCGCGGCTGCGAGTGAGCGTGGATTTGATGCTCTTCCGTAAGTCGCTCCATACGCTCGAGGGGGTGGTCGCCGAGGTCGGAGAACGCAGCGGTCAAATCGACAAGACGCTCAGCCTGGAATTTCTCCGCCACTTCGCGGAAGAATGGCCCCAGCGATGGGTCAAATGGCCCGCCTCTCGCGATTTCGCCACCCGACTCTCGAACCAGGACTTGACCGACACGCTTGTCAGCTATCCCACCACCATGGCCCGCTTTTGGACGGGCCATGCCTTCGATATCCTGGAGGGGTGCGTGCGTCGCTGGGAAACCCGCCTGAGGAGCGACGCTCCCACACCGTCGCCTCAGAACGGCGAAACGGCGGCCGGCAGCCATCCCGACGCCGTTCCCCTACCACAGGAGTGACCATGACTGTCAAATCCCTCAATCATATCGGCATTGCTGTCCGCTCCATTGACGATCAGCAGGCCTACTACCAACAGTCGTTGGGACTGGAGTTCGAAGGGCTGGAAGAGGTACCCAGTCAGAAAGTGCGGGTTGCCTTTTTTCGAGCCGGGGATGTCCGCATCGAGTTGCTGGAACCAACCCAGCCCGATAGCCCGGTCGCCAAGTTCCTGGAAAATCGGGGCGAAGGACTGCACCACATGGCCTTTACGGTGGAAGACATTCAGGCCCGCATTGATGAGTTAAAACAGTCGGGACTGCGCATGATCGATGACACCCCACGCGGTGGCGCTCACCACATGCAGATTGCCTTCATGCACCCCAAGAGCACCTTCGGAGTCCTGACCGAATTGTGCGAACCCATGCCGGCCGGACAGGCCCCGGCGGAAAAATAATCACGGAATGCCGAGAGACGCATGACGAAGACACTCCCCGACGAATTCTCGATCCGCGGTGATTTTCCGCCGGTCGCCTATGATGCTTGGCGGTCCCTGGTCGAGGAAGCCCTGCAAGGAGCCCCCTTCGAGCGAAAACTGGTCACGCACACCTACGAAGGGATCGATGTCCAGCCGCTTTACAGTCGTCGCGATGCGATCGGCGGAGACGATCCGCTCGGATTTCCGGGCTTCGCTCCTTACGTTCGCGGCGGACAACCGCTGGGGGCCGTGGTGGACGGTTGGGACCTGCGGCCCGAACACGCCCACCCCGATCTGACCGCCACCAACCGCGCTATCCTCGAGGACCTCGAAGGAGGCGCGTCCTCCCTGCTCCTCTACCTCGATGCGGCGGCCTGTCAGGGACGCGATCCGGACGAGAAGGAGGCTGCCGAACTGGCGGGCCAGGACGGCTTGATGGTGTACAGCGTGGATGATCTCGATGCGGCCCTGGCCGGTGCCCATTTAAACATGATTGGCGTGGCCCTCGATGCCGGCGCCGCCTTCCTCCCCGCGGCGGCCATCCTGGTCGGCCTATGGGAGCGACGTGGCGTGGAGCCGGCCGAGGCGCGAGGCGCATTTAATGCCGATCCGCTAGGGACTTTGGCGCGACAAGGCCAACTGCCGCTTGAGCCATCCGCGGCGCTGACGCTGCTGGCCAACCTGGCTAGTTGGACCGTCGAGCATTACCCGCGGGTCACCGCCGTGGGTGTCAATACGGCCCCCTATCACGATGCGGGTGCCACCGCGGCTCAAGATATCGCCTTCGGCGCGAGCACGGCGCTCGAGCTATCTGCGCGCCATGACGAGCGGCGGCTTGCACATCGATCAGGCCGCTCGACAAATCGTGTTTCGCATCGAGTTGGGCACGCATCACTTTTTGGCGCTCGCCAAACTGCGGGCGGCGCGCCAGGTCTGGTCGCGGATCGTCCAGGCGTGTGGCGGCTCCGAGGCTGCCGCCGCGATGCAAATTCATGCCCGCACCAGCCGCCGTGTCCTTACCCGCCGCGATCCGTATGTGAATCTGCTTCGCAACACGGTGGCTGTTTTCGCGGCAGGCGTGGGCGGCGCCAACGCCATTACTTCCGTGCCGTTCGACGCACTCACCGGGTTGCCGGACGAATTCAGTCGCCGTGTCGCCCGCAATACGGTCCTCGTCTTACAAGCCGAGGCGCATCTGCATCGAGTGATCGACCCGGCCGGCGGCAGCTGGTACCTCGATCGACTCACCGAAGAGCTGGCTGAAAAGGCCTGGGAGATCCTGCAGGCGGTCGAACGCCAAGGGGGCATGCTGGCGGCCTTGGAACAGGGCTGGGTGGCCAGCGAAATCGACGCGGCCTACGCGCCCCGCGCCAAGGACATCGCCCGCCGTAAGGAGGGCATCACCGGCGTCAGCGAATTCCCCAATGTGAGCGAGCCGCGGGTGGCCCATCCAGCTCCCGATCCCGCAACGCTGCGGTCGACCGCGACGGCCCGCGTCCGCGCTGACTCGCCAGGAAGATATCGAGCTATCGGTGGCGGCAACTCCGGACAGTTGCACCGCGGACCTGGTGGCGGCCGCGACGGCCGGCGCCACCGTCGGACAGATGGCGCGGCGCTCCGCTTCCATGGAATTCCCGGTCCCGCCATCCCGCCGCTGGAGCCCAGGAGTTTTGCCGAACCGTTCGAGGAATTGCGGGACGCCAGCGACGCCTGGCAGGAATCGCATGGGCACCGTCCCCGCATCTTCCTCGCCAACATGGGACCCCTGGCCCACTTCACGGCGCGTGCTTCGTACTCCAAGAACTTCTTCGAGGCGGGTGGCTTTGAGGTGATCGGCGACGAAGGATTTGCCGACGCGGCCGACGCGGCGGCGACCTTCAAGAAAAGCGACGCCCGGATCGCGGTGATCTGCTCGTCGGACAAACTGTATCCCGAAATGGTGCCCCAAGTCGCACCGCAATTGAAGCAGGCCGGCGCCCGCACCGTGGTGCTGGCCGGTTTTCCCGGGGACCAGGCGCCCGCCTGGGAAGCCGCCGGAGTCGATCGATTTATCTACATGAAATGCGATGTCCTGGAGACTCTCCGCGAACTCTTGCGGGAAGAGGGCGTCTGGCAGCCGCAGGAGGCCGCACACGATGAGTAAGCAGAAGATCCCCAACTTTGCCGATGTACCCCTTCGTGCCGATCGCCAGTCGCACGTCGGGCGCGATGCCTGGCTGGCCGCGATCCACGAATCGCCCGCAAAACTGGTCTGGCAGACCCCGGAGCAGATCGCGGTCCAGCCCCTTTACTCGGCAGCCGACCTGGAGGGGGTGGACCATCTCGATACGATGCCCGGCATGCCACCGTTTCTCCGCGGACCGTATGCGACCATGTATGTCGAACGCCCGTGGACCGTGCGGCAATATGCGGGCTTCTCGACCGCTAAGGACTCGAATGCCTTCTATCGGCGCAATCTGGCAGCGGGTCAGAAAGGCCTGAGTATCGCCTTTGATCTGGCCACCCATCGCGGCTACGATTCGGACCATCCGCGTGTCACCGGAGATGTCGGCATGGCCGGCGTCGCTATCGACAGCATCTACGACATGCGGACCTTGTTCGATGGCATTCCCCTCGATCGCATGAGCGTCTCGATGACCATGAATGGCGCGGTCTTGCCGGTGATGGCGCTCTACATCGTGGCCGCCGAGGAACAAGGCGTGCCGCCGGAACAACTGGCCGGCACGATCCAGAATGACATTCTAAAGGAGTTCATGGTCCGCAATACGTATATCTACCCGCCCGCTCCCAGCATCCGTATCATCGCGGATATTTTCGAGTTCACCAGCCAGCGGATGCCCAAGTTCAACAGCATCAGCATCAGCGGATATCACATGCAGGAGGCCGGAGCCACCGCCGACCTCGAGTTGGCCTACACCCTGGCCGATGGTCTGGAATATGTCCGCACCGGTCAACAAGCGGGACTGGCTGTCGACGCCTTCTGCCCGCGGTTGTCGTTCTTCTGGGCGATTGGCATGAATTACTTCATGGAGGTCGCCAAACTTCGCGCGGCGCGGATGATCTGGGCCAAGTTGATCAGAACCTTCGATCCGCGAAATCCGAAGAGTCTCTCCTTGCGGACGCACAGCCAGACGAGCGGTTGGAGTCTTACGGCCCAGGACGTCTACAACAACGTGGTGCGTACCTGCCTGGAGGCCATGGCCGCCACGCACGGGCATACCCAGTCCCTGCATACCAACGCGCTCGATGAGGCGTTGGCGCTGCCTACCGATTTCTCGGCTCGCATTGCTCGGAACACACAGCTGTTCCTGCAGCAGGAGACCGATACCTGTGATGTCGTCGATCCGTGGGGCGGTAGCTACTACGTCGAACGCCTCACGCACGATCTGGCGAAGCGGGCGTGGAGCCACATCCTCGAAGTTGAGGAACTGGGCGGAATGACCGAGGCGATCCAGGCGGGGATTCCCAAAATGCGAATTGAGGAAGCCTCGGCGAGAACCCAGGCACGTATCGATTCCGGACAGCAGACCGTGATTGGCGTGAACAAATACCGCCCCACCGCCGAGGAAAAGCTAAACGTGCTGCACGTCGATAATACGGCGGTCCGCGAGTCGCAGATTGAAAGCCTGCGCCGCTTACGGGAAGAACGGGATCAACCACTCGTGGACCAGTCTCTGCAGGCACTCACGGCGGCGGCGCGCGACAAAACAGGCAATCTGCTGGAACTGGCCGTCAACGCGGCTCGAGCCAAGGCGACCGTGGGCGAAATCAGTTCGGCATTGGAAGAGGTCTTTGGCCGCTACGAGGCCCCCGTGCAATCGGTGCGAGGCGTGTATGCGGCGGCGCTGGAAAACGACGACGCGACCGCCGAAGTTCGGCGCCTCGTGGCGCGGTTTGAACAGCTCGAAGGCCGCAGGCCTCGCATCCTGGTGGCCAAGATGGGACAGGATGGACACGACCGCGGACAAAAAGTGATTGCCAGCGCCTTCGCCGATCTGGGCTTTGATGTCGACATCGGTCCGCTCTTCCGCACTCCCGCCGAGACGGCTCGGCAGGCCGTGGAAAACGACGTACATATCGTGGGCGTCAGCTCCTTGGCGGCCGGTCATCTGACGCTCGTGCCCCAGTTGCGCGACGAACTTGCCGCGCTCGGGCGGCCCGACATGATGATCGTGGCCGGGGGCGTCATCCCTCCCGACGACCGCGATCGGTTGCTTGAAGCCGGCGCGGCGGCCGTCTTCGGCCCCGGCACCGTCATCGGCGCCGCTGCCGTGCAGTTGGTCCGGGACCTCGCCGACCGCCTGGGACTGAACCTCGACGATGCGGCCACGGCAGCGGAAGCCTGACCCGTGACGCGCATGACCCGCGAGACGCCCGGCCGCCGGGAGCTAACGCTGGACGAATACGATGTTGGCGTACGCAGCCGTGATATCGCCGTGCTGCCCCGCGCCTTGACGCTGATCGAATCCAACCTGGCACGCCATCAACGACAGGCCGAGGCCCTGATCACGCGACTGCTGCCTTTCACCGGACAGGCGATGCGGGTGGGGATCACGGGCGCACCCGGTGTGGGAAAGAGCACATTTATCGAGGCCGTCGGGCTGCATCTGGTTCGCGGAGGGCCACCGCGTGGCGGTGCTCGCCGTCGATCCCTCCAGCGGCATCAGCGGAGGCAGTATCCTCGGCGATAAGACGCGGATGACCCGGTTATCGGCCGAGCCGCAGGCGTTCATTCGCCCCTCCCCCTCGGCGGGAACCCTGGGCGGCGTCGCCCGCAAGACACGCGAGAGCATGTTGCTGTGCGAAGCCGCTGGTTTCGATATCGTGCTGGTGGAAACGGTCGGCGTGGGGCAATCGGAGACCATGGTGGCGGACATGACCGATTGCTTCCTGGCGCTCATGCTGCCCGGCGCCGGGGATGAGTTGCAGGGAATCAAACGCGGTTTGCTGGAGCTGGTGGACGTGATTGCCGTCAATAAGGCCGATGGCGCCACCCGCACCGCGGCGGAATTGGCAGCGCGCCAGTTTGAGATGGCGCTCGGTTCCCTGCTCGGCCGGCACGGCAGTATTCCCACGGTCATGACCTGCAGCGCCCTGCATCACGAGCATGTGGCGACGGTCTGGAACGCGATCGCAAAACATTACGAACGACTGCGACTGAGCGGCGAACTGATCGACCGGCGGCGGCGCAAGGCGTGCGCTGGCTGTGGAGTACGGTCGACGACCGCCTCAGGCATGCGGTCCGCGATCATCCCCAAGTGCGTGCGATCCGGCACAAATTGGAATCGGCGGTATTGGCGGGCAACTTGCATCCGGAAGTTGCCGCGCGGCAAATCCTCGAGGCCTTTGGCTGGCAGGACGCTGATTGAATGAGTGGCAGGCAAAAATCACGAGGAAACACCCGCGGGGACGCCGCCAGTCACCGACGGGGCACCTTATCATGCCCAGCCAGGCCGGCAGGTGGCCGGTGGGCCCCCGTTGTTTTTTCGGCTGCCAGTCGTCATAACGCTGACGGGCGCCGATTTACGAAGGAAATCCAAGCGATATAACTTTCTCAGGCCGCGGGAGAATTGATTCACGCCATGAGTATGCGAAAAGAAATGCTAAAAGAGCTGGAGAAACGTCAAGCCGCCTTGCGGGCCGGAGGCGGAGCGGCACGCCATGAGAAACGGCGGGAGCAGGGATTGCTGTCGGCCCGGGAACGGCTGGACCTCTTTTTCGACCCCCACACCTTTCAGGAATGGGGCATGCACGTCGAGCATGCATGCCATGATTTTGGCATGGAGGACAAGGAAATGCCGTGCGACGGCGTCGTCACGGGCGTGGGACGCGTTGGCGGGCGACCGGTAGCCGCGTTCAGCCAGGATGCCACGGTCGGGGGAGGCGCACTCGGCCAGCGGCACGCCAAGAAAATCTGCGACATCATGGATTACGCGCTTGAAGGTGGCATGCCCTTCGTGGCGGTGAATGATTCGGGTGGAGCCCGAATCCAGGAGGGGGTCGAATCGCTCTCGGGCTACGGTCAGGTCTTCTATCGCAATGTGCTGCTCTCCGGCTGCGTGCCGCAGATTGGTGTCATTGCCGGCAATTGCGCTGGCGGAGCCGCCTATTCCCCCGCGCTGATGGATTTCCTGATCATGACGCGGGAAAACGCCAACATGTTTATCTGCGGTCCGCAGGTGATCAAGGCAGCCACTGGCGTCGATTGCACGATGGAGGAAATCGGCAGCGCGACCGCCAATGCCTCGATCAGCGGCAATGTTCACTTCGTGGCCGATGACGACCAGCATGCGATGCGGATCGTGACCGACTTGCTCTCCTACCTGCCGCCAAACAATGTGGAAAACCCGCCCCACGCGCCGACCGAGGCGATTTCGCTCGATCCGGATGAGGGGATGAACGAACTCGTGCCCGAAGATCCCAAGGGCACGATGAACATGTACGACGTGATCCAGCGGATCGTCGACAAAGACCGCTTCCTGGAGGTGCATCGTGATTTTGCACCAAATATTATCGTCGGTTTCGGCTCGCGATCGATGGCGTGGTGGTGGGCATGATCGCCAACCAGCCGAGCGTCAAGGCGGGAACGTTGGACATCGATGCCTCGGACAAGGGTGCCCGCTTCATCCGCTTCTGCAATGCGTTTAATATTCCCCTGTTGACGCTGGTGGATGTGCCCGGCTTTCTGCCCGGTGTGGCGCAGGAACAAGGAGGCATCATCCGCCACGGCGCGAAGATGCTGTTCGCCTATTCCTCGGCCACCGTGCCCAAGATCACGGTCATCACCCGCAAGGCCTATGGCGGTTCGTACCTGGCGATGTGCAGTCGCGACCTGAAGGCCGACATGGTGTTCGCCTGGCCGACGGCGGAAATCGCCGTCATGGGGGCCGAAGGTGCCGTGAATGTGCTGTATCGCAAGGAACTCGCCGAGGCGGAAGACAAAGCGGCGCTGCGGGCGAAGTTCATTGACGAGTACCGTGAACCGTTTTGCCTCGCCCTACATGGCTGCCTCACACGGCATGATCACCGATGTGATCTCGCCGGCCCAGACCCGGGGCGTCGTGTCGCTGGCCCTGCGGAACACGTCTGACCAAGAGTGAGACGCGTCCACCCAAGAAACATGGATTGATTCCCCTATGAAAAAGCTACGCATCACGATCGGCAACAAGTCGTTACGATGTCACGGTTGAGGACTTGACCGAGGACGACTCCTACCAGAGTCACCAACGTGCCGACGGCTCCCCCCTGCCGCCACGTCCGCCCTGCCCGCCGCCTCAGCCCCGGCGAGCGCCCAACGGCGCGGCCCCCCTTGCCGATCGACGCCGGCGCCGTGACCAGTCCCATGGCCGGGCGTCATCAAGGCGGTGCTGGTCAAGGCGGGCGACGCCGTCAAACAAGGCGCAGCCGCTGGTCATTCTGGAGGCGATGAAAATGGAGAATCAGATCACGGCTCCCATGGCCGGCACGGTGCAAAAGGTTCGACGTTAAGGAAGGCGACTCGGTGCAGGAAGTCGCACGTACTGGTCGTGCTGGAGTGAGCCAACATGCTCTGGGCTCAACAGTGACGTGCAGCCGCTGCTTCGAATTCACGCTGGCTCCGCTGTTCGAGGAATACGGCATCCCACTTGGCCGTGATGGGCATGCTGGTCGTCTTTATCGCCCTCTCGCTGATCATCGTTTTTCATCAACCTGCTGCCCCGCATCTTGCCGGCAGTCATGTCGCGGCCAAGCAAACGGCGACTTCGCATTTGCTGATCGACGAGCGATCAATTGTCCGATGAAACGGTGGCCGTGATCGCGGCGGCCGTGGCGGCCACGATGGGCCAGCCGCATCGGATCGTCAAAATCACGCGGTCTGACGCCCGCGGATCTTGGCTGGTCGCTCGAAGGACGCATGCAGCACCACCAGTCACACCGCATTCAACGCCGAACACGTTAAGTGCGCGAGCCCGACATGCGTTCCTGAACGTTTCCCAGCAAGAACAGGAGAGTCGCATGGAATACCTGTCTGACCAAAGCGACGCAACTGTTCCAGACGACGGCGTTTCCCGGGCTGGAAATCGGCAATCGTGATCATGATCGTCATCGGCATCGGCTTCATTTATCTGGCGATCGCCAAGCATTATGAACCGCTGCTGCTGGTGCCGATCGGCTTTGGCATCATCGTCGGCAATATCCCGGCCGCGGCCGGCATGACGCTGAGCGTCTACGACGAAGGCGACCGTACTGCGTTATCTTTACTTTGGCGTCGAGCGAAGGCATTTACCCGCCGCTGATCTTCCTGGGCATCGGCGCGATGACTGACTTCTCCACGATGCTCTCCAATCCCGAAGCTGATTCTGCTGGGCGCCGCGGCACAGGTCGGCGTTTTCCTGACTTACCTGGGCGCCTTAACATTGGCATTCACGCCCCAGGAAGCCGGCGCGATCGGCATCATCGGCGGGGCCGACGGTCCCACGGCGATCTTCCTCGCCTCGCGACTGGCTCCCGATCTGCTGGGCGCCATCGCCATCGCCGCCTACTCGTACATGGCGCTGGTGCCCGTCATCCAGCCGCCCATCATGAAGCTGCTGACCACACAGAAGGAACGGCTGATTCGCATGAAGCCCTCGCGACAGGTCTCGCGGCACGAAAAGATCGTGTTTCCGATCGCCGCCTTCCTGATCTGTGCGCTGCTGGCCCCGGGAGCGATCGTGCTGATCGGGATGCTGTTCTTCGGCAACCTGATGAAGGAGTGTGCGGTCACCGATCGACTGGCCCTGACCGCCCGCTCGGCCATGATCGATATCGTCACGATCTTGCTCGGTTTTTGCGTCGGGCGCCAGCACCAATGCCCAGCATTTCCTGCAGGCCAAGTCGATCCTGATCTTTGGGCTGGGCGCCCTTTCCTTCGCCATCGCCACGGCGTGCGGTGTGCTGTTCGCCAAGTTGATGAATCTTTTTCTGACGGAAAAGATCAATCCTCTTGATCGGCGCTGCCGGTGTGTCCGCCGTTCCCGACTCGGCCCGCGTGGTCCAGATGGTCGGGCAGGAAGCTGATGTGAACAACTTCCTCCTGATGCACGCCATGGCACCCAATGTTGCGGGTGTCATCGGCTCCGCCATCGCCGCCGGCGTCCTCTGGTCGCAACTGTCCCCTTAGTCACGCGGGCCGGCAAGCGCTGCCGGCGATCCCACGTCGCATCGCCGGCCTCGGCTACGGGGCGGCGGTGGAAACGCTCGCCCGCGCGCCCATCTCGATGGCAAAGCAACGAGGCTGGCTCGCCCCTCCATCCCGAGCCAACGCACTTACCCAGTGGTTACGGCTTCCAGGTGTCCAGAAATTCTTGTTCCGCACTGCCTGTGCCACCGTCTGCTTCAAAGCCGCGGCCGCATCCACCCCGGAGTCGTAGGTGGAAACCGTGTAGAACGGAGGCGCCCCGTTTGTCGGGTCATCCGTATTCCCTTTCGCGGTGGCGGCGGACGAAGCCGAATCGATCGCACGGTTTCCGCTGCAACCGGTGAGGCAACCCAGCGTCCAAAGAATGAAGAACCAACGCGTGGCGATTCCCCACGCGCGTGCCCGTGACGCAAAGCGAAACTAAGACGGCATGGAATCATGGGTAGCGGAGAGTTGCCTCAAAAAGATATGCATGGGCTCGCGACCGAGAGGGAGAAGAACTTCGAATCGGACCTGGGCCTTGAGGCCCCGCCGTCAACGGCCCAAAGTCACCAACGGTTGACCGGTCTTCGGGCCTTTTACCGTCTTCCATGGCCACCCGCATCGGCAGACGCGAAGTGGCCCGAACGCGCACCCGCTCGCACTCACAATCTCCCGTGCCGGACGGCCCGAGCTTCGACCGCGCGAGGATGCCGCCTGATCATCGTCACCTCGCCCTTCTCTGGAATCGGCACCCTTGTCAACACACGCTGCCCAAGGCTTGATAATCGCGCACGCGTCGTCAGGACGAGACCGATCCGGCGGAGAAATCGCGCCGTTTCGACATAGGCACGAAAGGGGAACACCGTAAAGTAGCGGGTGGCCGGTAACTTGTGGCTGAGGATTTCGGATTGGATTTGCGTTTCAAACTGACGATCCTGCCGCACGGGAAAAGGCGTGACGGCAAACGCCCTCAGTCCGTGGAAAAACTCCAGGTCAACGGCCAGATCATAGGCGAGTCGCATCGGCACGAGCCTGCGGACAAGGACCTGAGCCGCCTTGCGGTTAACGACATAGGCGGCCGTGCCCTTGCTACGCGTCAGGCTGATCCCCAGGTGCCGCCCTCCGGTCAATGGCAGTAGTCTTAGATATCGATCCCGATTGACCGACGACAAACGCAAGATATCCCACCATTCGCGATAGCAGACGGCGTCCCGAATCGCCTGTGGCAAACCATCATCGAACTTGGCGTCGTCTTCCAGTATGAGTCCCAGTTCATGATTCGATGCCAGAAAGGCCTGCAGAGCAACTAAATGGCTCAGATAGCAACCGATCTCCGGCAAGATCGGTCGCCGGCCGGCGCAACGCCGATGACCGACTTCATCAAACTCCGCGATGGGTAACGCCAGCGCCCTGCCGTTGACGGCCTCGATCCGCGTGTACGGCAGATGGACCGCCTGCAGCCTCTGTTGCGTGATCCGCCAGCGTTCTTTCGCAGTCGGCAGATTGATGACATACGTGTGCAGATTCACGCCGCGTTCCCTCTCATCGTTGGCAGCGGTCAGTACGGGCCGTCGCGGTGTGCGACTGGCGTTGGAAATCGCCAAGCCGTTGGCCGCGCCCGCATTGTAGCGAGGGTCGGGCAGCGGTGTCAGGATGAATTCGGCACCTGGGAAGCAGGGCTGAAAACGAAGGTGGGAAACGGGCCCCACACGGATGGGGCCCAACGGATGGGCGGCGACGGCATCAATCGTATGCACATCATGGGATCGACGGTTGCGATTGAGGCGATCCCCCAGTCGGCAGTCAGGATCGACTGGGGGAATTAACAATAAGGGTCAATAATAAGTAAGGGTCAAGACACAGACCTTGACGGGAGTAAGGGTCAAGTCAGAGTAAGGGTCAAGACACAGACCTTGAGGGGATAGTGCATTGCATAAGGGTCAACATAAGGGTCAAGACACAGACCTTGAGAGCAATAAGGGTCAAGACACAGACCTTGAGGGGAGAGTGTGGGTGGTTTGGGAAGACTTGCTTTGGGCGACCTACGAAGTCAGCGCCGATCCACGGTCGCGAGCAAGGTGGTGAGTCGGTCGTGAACGCCACTTGTCTCGCGTATTATCCGCAAGGCACGCCCGGAATCCTGTTCGGCGTGGGGGCAGTGCGCACTGCGAAGAAGTAAGGGTCAAGACACAGACCTTGACGGGAGAGTGTGGCGTGGTTTGCGGCAAGGGTCAGAGACACAGACCTCGACGGGAGCGAGTGGGTGGTTTGAATAAACATAAGGGTCAACATAAGGGTCAAGACACAGACCTTGAGGGGAGAGTGTGGGTGGTTTGGGAACCAGAGTAAGGGTCAAGACACAGACCTTGAGGGGAGAGTGCATTGCATAAGGGTCAACATAAGGGTCAAGACACAGACCTTGAGGGGAGTTTGGGACCAGAGTACGGGTCAAGACACAGACCTTGATGGGAGAGTGCATTGCATAAGGGTCAACATAAGGGTCAAGACACAGACCTTGAGGGGAGAGTGTGGGTGGTTTGGGAAGACTTGCTTTGGGCGACCTACGAAGTCAGCGCCGATCCACGGTCGCGAGCAAGGTGGTGAGTCGGTCGTGAACGCCACTTGTCGCACATATTATCAAGAAGGCACGCCCGGAATCCTGATGGGCGTGGGGGCAGTGCGCACCGCGAAGACAGTCGACCAGGGGAACGCGGCGAGAGCCCAACGGTTTCGCGCCGTCAGCCGTGACCAGCCACCGCGTGCCGTCGTGCGGCCAAGCGGTCATTGTGCAAGAGACTCCACAGCGATTGGAGCCAGTTGCTGGTTTCTACGTTCAGTCGCTCAAGTAGCGGCGCCGCGTTCGCTGGGATGGCGCCACGTTTCCCCTGACGCAACATTCGCCCCAACGTATCGAGTAGCGTCAGATATTGATCGAGTGTCGTGGGCAAGAATCCCTTGTTGGAAATGCGGGATGAGCGGGGCGGATTG
This sequence comes from uncultured Planctomycetaceae bacterium, assembly GCA_963700865.1. Taxonomy (GTDB): domain Bacteria; phylum Planctomycetota; class Planctomycetia; order Pirellulales; family Pirellulaceae; genus CAVOGJ01. The sequence continues at coordinate 189,080 of CAVOZC010000017.1, forward strand.
TGCCTTGGCCCTGCCTCTGGGCCGTCCGCACCTGTCTGTAGCTGTTCCCCGTAGGCGTCGGCCCGTTCGTCGAGAAAAATCGGCGCCAGCCACGCGTCGGCCTCCTCCGACTCCGTGGGCAAACCTGTCGACGTGCCCAATTCGCGCCCCGCCCGCTGCCAGCGGGCGCGAATGCGATCACAAGCGGACGTGTAGAACGACTCCTCTGGAGTATCTGCCATGCCAGCACGGATCCAATTCAAATCGACGTAGATGCTGCAGGCCAACACGTCCTCCCACGTCTCCAACCGCTCGCAGTCAAAACGCTTGGCAAAAAAGCGACCGTCCACGTCGTCTTCCCGGTTAGCTCGACGGGCGATCGGCTGACACGCGAGCCGCATCATCCAGGAAATATCCGACAACCGTTTGCGGAATTCGTCGGCCTGCTGCAAGTAAAGTCCGATTTCACACGGCTTGGGGTCGGGAATCGAACCATCCTCATTCTTGCGGGCTGGGCAAACATACCACCACCGCCGCGCCACCTCCTCGTCGGACCAGCTCCCCACGATGTCGGGCCGGTTTCTCAGAACAACATGCAAATGGTTATCGAGAATCGCATAGTCGAGAACCTCCACGGCCATGGAACCGGCCAACTCTTTGAGTCGATCTCTTAGCCAGTTCTTTCGATAGCTATAGTCGATGCCTGTCAGGGTATCGAAGCCAAACAGATGCCGTCTTCGCACCAGCCGATTCCAGCAATGATAGACGCCAACCTCCTCCGGATCGAATACCTCAGAACGTGGCTTGGCTGGCACGGCACGGCCCCCCCGTGGTCTGACTCGCAATGGGTACATGCGTATAGTACTGCATGTGCGTATACTTAACAACATCTGGCCAGGAAAAGCCCGAGGCTTTCCTGATGACCCCGTGTGAAAACCACCCAAACCGCTCAATTGCCCCCGTCAAGGTCTGTGTCTTGGAGCCGATGACCCCGTGTGAAAACCACCCAAACCGCTCAATTGCCCCCGTCAAGGTCTGTGTCTTGGAGCCGTTGTCTGCATGTGCGTATACAACAACATCTGGCCAGGAAAAGCCCGAGGCTTTCCTGATGACCCCGTGTGAAAACCACCCAAACCGCTCAATTGCCCCCGTCAAGGTCTGTGTCTTGGAGCCGGTCGTCAAGGTCTGTGTCTTGGAGCCGGTCTTGTGATCGGCACGACCGGCCATCAAACGTGGGGAGCTCGCATTCGCGGCACCTCCTCCGTTGCAGTGTTCGATTACGAGCACGAGCACGAGCACCGCTGCGCTGAGCACAAGCACGTGTCGATAGTGCCTGCCAAGTCCGCCCACACAGAATATTTTTCAGCCTTGCCGGAAGGACACTCCGCAAACCAGGTGGACTCGCCGCGGACCTGCCACCAAATTTCCCTCAACTAAACCGCACCCGGCGTGACGGCTTTTTGTCTCATGGGTCAAGGAGCCGCCGGGTGTGCAGCAGGACCGGGTCGGAGAATGGGCAGACACCGGCCGGGGCACCACGACGGGGGCAGGATGCCGCAGCCACGGCCCACGGGGACCAAGGGAGGCCACCAGGAAACGCCGCGGTCCGCGGCAGTCCCGTGGTCACGGCCGGCAAGAACAGAGCTGAGCGAGGCCCGGTGGCTGCCCGAGGCTAGCCGCCTGCGGCTGACGTCGGTCTGATCGTCCTCCGCCGGCTTGTCGTGCGTCTATTAGCGTCCATTAGCGCTAACGGGCGGAATTCGGGCAGTAACAAGGCCGTTGCGTCTCCCCGTTGGAGGCGTTGCGGACGCGCACTGAAACCGCGTGCGATACGGCGCGCCTGGGGCGTGCGGTGGTCGCCGAAGCGCGCCTCTACGGGCCGTCTCGGCCCGCCGGTTCCCCCCCTTCCCTCACGTTTTTGTGCAATCACAGCATGCACTTTCTCTAATCCCGACTCGCCCAGGGTGAAAAAACCGAAAAAAACCATTTTTCATTGATATTAGCGGCCATCGGTACACGATTTGCAAACTAGTGCACTTACAGCAATATGTGCGGGCATCCTCTCCGGCGAGAGCGAGCGAGAATCCAGTTTCCAGCACATGTAAGCGGGCCTCTCATCGAGGAGACAGAGCCATGTTGAGTCAAAGCAGTCGTGTTCTTAATGATCTTTTTCAGAACGCCTACAAGATTGGGGAAACAAACCTGGAGATGCAGCGGGAGATGTTTTTTGGCTGGTCCCGCCTCTGGCCGGCCCTCTTCCGCCAGCCAGCCGACTCGGCAACCCCGCTGACGCATGTCCGCGACCAGTGGTCGCAGACCGTGCAGGAGATGGCTCGCCGCCAGCGCGAGTTGTTGGTGAAGGAATTTGATGTGGCACTCAAGACATTTGATCTGGCTTTTGGGAACGGCGAGCCCACGAATGGGGCGCCAGTCGCCGAGGCGGCCCCGAAACCGGCGGCGGTTCCCAAACCAGCGCCACCGGTAACTCCGGTCGTACCGGTCGCGGTGACGCCCGAGCCACGAGATATTGTCGGACGACATCTGGCCGCGACTCGCAACATCGCCCACAAGGTGGCAGTGGTGACTGGTGCCGCCAGTGGCATTGGCGAAGCGGTCGCCCGCGAATTGGCTCTGCGCGGCGCGAAGGCCGTGCTGATGGTGGATCGCAGCGAGCACGTCCATGATGTCGTCCGCGTGATTAACGAAACGGTGGGCCGCACCGTAGCGGTCACCAAGCTCGGCGATACGACGGATGCCGCCTTCCGCAAGCGGCTGTTCGACGAGGCGCGAGAAGAGTTTGGTGTCGTGACCATTTGCGTCCCCGCCGCGGGGATCACGCGCGACGGGCTCTCGGTCCGTGTTGACAAGGAAACCGGCAAGGCGCACGTGTATCCGATGGACACCTTCCGTCAGGTCACCGAGGTGAATCTGATTGCCCCGATCTATTGGGCGATGGAGATGGTGGCCCGCATCGCCGAGGATCGTCGCGAGCGTGGCCTGAAGCGCTGGGAGCCGGAGGAAGAAGTGCAAGGCGCGGTCGTCTTTCTTGGTTCGGTTTCGTCGCAAGGCAACAAGGGACAAATCTCCTATGCGGTCGCCAAGGCCGGACTGGAAGGTGCCGCCGCGACGCTGATGAAGGAAGCGATCTTCCACGGCGTCCGCTGCGGAATCATCCATCCGGGCTTCACCGATACGCCCATGGCCAAGGCGCTCGGCGAGGATTTCCTGGCGAAGAATGTGTTGCCCTATACACAGCTGCGTCGCCTGATTCGCCCGGATGAGATCGCCGATGCGATCTGCTTCATGATTTCCAACTCGGCGGTCAGCGGCGAACTGTGGGCCGATGCCGGCTGGCATCCGCCTGCGTAGCGCGGAGCGACGACGGCGGCGGCAACCGAGCGTTGCCGCCAGGTCGCCCGTCGGTGGATGCTCTCGCAAGGGAGCGTTCGCCGGCGGGCGATTTATTTTTCCGCCGACTGCATTTCGAGTTCGCGAATCCGCGCCTCCAGCTCATGCACGCGCTGTTCGAGTTCGCGGTCCGACGGATTCGGCACCGGCGCCCCCCCTCGCTCGGCGGCGTGGCCTTGGGTGAGATCCCGTCGAGCCAGGCCTTCATCCAGTGCATCGGCTGCGTCAGCGGAGTGGCCGTACTGTGACGCTGCAGGTAATCGAGATACGTGAGCGACTGGCGAAAATAGTCGCGGAGAAAATCCGACATCGCGTCATTGGAACGGACGATGAAGTGCAGCATGTCGGCGGGAAACAACGACATCTTTTCTGGCTGCCGCTCGACAATGATCTGCGTCAGCACCGTGCGCGTCAGATCCTCTCCCGACTGGCTGTCGCGGATCTCCACCGTCTGCCCGCTTTGCACCATGTCCTCGATCTCGGATAACGACACGTATTGACTCGTGTTCCGCGAATAGTAACGACGATTCGGGTAGCGCTTGATCTGGATGGGGGTCTCGGCCATGGATCGACGCCTCGACACGGGGACATGGGAAGCCGGCTTGGCGTATTGTACGCCCCGCGGCCACCGGGACGAATCAAAAATACTACTGTCGCGTCAAAAACAGCACCAAATCGGCACGAATCTTGCTCCAAGTCGTTTGAAAACAATTGCTTGCAAAATCTCGCACTTGCAGCAATTACGGATTGACTTCGGCCCAGAAAAGCCGAAAATTAGGAGTGGATGGGCACCCACGTGAGTGTCCGCCGCACGGTAGAAAAGCTCAGGTAGAGGAGAAATGAAGATGGCCACACAAACCAAACACGATCTTTACGGGGATGTTTTGCAGAACATTCGGCAGGCGGCCGAGTCGAACTTGAAGCTGCAGCAGGACATGCTGCGGCAATGGACGACCATGTGGCCCGGATTTGGCAATCCGCAGACGGCCTGGGTCGACAAGCTGCGTGATTTCCAGCGTCAATGGGCGACCACCGTCGCCGATCTGGCCCGGAAGCACGGCGAGGTGCTGGACAAGCAATATCAGGCGGCTTTGCAGTCGCTTGAGGAAGCCCTCCGCGTGGGCGAGGCGAGCAATCCGGAAGAATTTCGCCAGCGGACCGAGCAACTGTGCCGCAAGACGCTCGATTGCATGCGAGAGGTCTCACAAACGCAGATGCAGGAATTCCAGGAAGCGGTCAGCAAGTGGAGCGAATTGGCCACCAAGTCGGCCTCCTAGGATTCGGATATCTCGCATGGCCGACCCGCGGTCAGGATCCGCGGGTCTAGAGGGCAGGATGGTTGCATTCTGACGCCGATTGATGAGTCGCACGTTCGATGGTCTGACCGGCAGGCGACTGATACAGTCCGACCTCGCCGAGGTCCAGGCAGACACGTTTGTGGGGGAAATCGAGCTGCATGAGCAGCTCGCTTCCACGAACGACCGCGCCTTGCAAGTTGCCCAATCGGCCGAGTTCCAAGCCGGTTGTTTACCGCTACTGATCGTGGCCAACGAGCAAACGGGAGGTCGAGGACGGGGTACGAATCGCTGGTGGGCAACGGAGGGCTCTCTCGCGTTCTCGCTCTTACTCGGTGCGGAGCAATCGCGACTTCCCCAGAGCCGCTGGCCGCAGGTGTCCCTGCATGTGGGGCTGTCGGTCTGCGAGGCGATCGAGGAAGTCATCGACACGTCCCGACCGCGTTTGAAGTGGCCCAACGATGTGTACCTCCAGGGCGCAAGGTGAGTGGTATCCTGGTCGAGATTCCAGCCGTGCAGCCCCGGATGCTGGTTGTGGGAATCGGCATCAATGTCAACAATGCGATCGCCCAGGCGCCGCCCGAACTGAATGGCACGACCATTGCATTGTGCGAAGTGGCTGCACGCGACTTATCCCTCGCGCACGTGCTGAAGCGGGTGTTGCTGCGCCTCGCCGAAAATTTGGCGGGGATCGAGTCGCGGGAAGCCGATCTGCGTCAGCGATGGCGTGAGCGATGCTTGTTGACGCAGCGCCCGGTGCGGGTGGAACTCGGCACGCGCAGCATTGAGGGCGATTGTCAGGGGATCGACGACGAGGGGGCTTTGATCGTACAAACGGAACGTGGCGTCGAACGTTGTTTCGGCGGCGTCGTTACGGAGTTTTGACGCAAAAAGGAGTCGACGGTGGGTCAGCAAGTGTTCGTCACGGTGGATGGAAATGAGGCGGCCGCCCAGGTCGCGCATCAAACCAACGAAGTGATTGCGATCTATCCGATCACGCCCGCCTCGCCGATGGGCGAGCTTGTCCGATGCTTGGTCGTCGCAGGGACGCCCGAACATCTTCGGCACCGTGCCGGATGTGATCGAGATGCAGAGCGAGGGGGGGGCGGCGGGTGCCGTGCATGGGGCGTTGCAGGCCGGGGCCTTGACGACCACGTTCACGGCGTCGCAGGGCCTGCTGCTGATGATCCCCAACATGTACAAGATCGCCGGCGAACTGACGCCGACGGTCTTTCACATTTCCGCCCGCACGCTGGCCACGCATGCCCTGTCGATCTTCGGCGATCACAGCGATGTGATGGCGGTGCGACAGACGGGCTGGGCGATGCTGGCCGTCCAATTCGGTGCAGGAGGTCCACGATCTGGCACTGATTGCGCACGCGGCGACGCTCCGCACCCGCGTGCCGTTCGTGCATTTCTTCGACGGCTTTCGCACGTCGCACGAAGTCAACAAGATCGCCCAGCTTTCGCCGGACGACGTCCGGCGATGATCGACGACGGAATCGATTCGGGCTCATCGCGAACGGGCCATGGATCCCGATCGGCCCGTGCTGCGCGGTTCGGCCCAGAATCCGGACGTCTTCTTCCAGGCCCGCGAGGCGGCCAACTCCTTCTACGACGCGATTCCGGGCATCGTGCAGGAAGACGATGGATCGCTTCGCCGAGCTGACCGGCCGGGCGTATCACCTGTTCGACTACGTCGGTGCACCCGACGCCGAGCGCGTGATCGTGATGATGGGTTCCGGCTCGGGCGCGGCCGAGGAGGCCGTCGCATGGACTGACGGCTCGCGGCGAGAAGGTCGGGCTGCTGAAGGTCGACTTTACCGCCCCTTCGACACGGCCGCCTTCGCCGCGGCCTTGCCCACTTCGGTCCGCAAACTGCGCCGTGCTCGATCGGACCAAGGAGCCGGGCGCGATCGGCGAGCCGCTGTACCAGGATGTGGTCACGGCACTGGTCGAAGCGTGGCCGGCTGAGCGGACCTGTTCCACGATCATGGGCGGACGCTACGGACTGTCGTCGAAGGAATTCACGCCCGCCGATGGCGGCGCGCGTCTTCGAGGAACTAGAGGCCGACAACCCGAAACGGCATTTCACGATCGGCATCATCGACGACGTGACGCACCTGAGCCTGAAGTGGGATCCAGAAATCTCCACCGAAGCCGACGATGTCACGCGGGCGGTGTTTTACGGCTTGGGCAGCGACGGCACGGTCGGGGCGAGCAAGAACTCGGTCAAGATCATCGGCGAGAACACGCCGATGTACGCCCAGGGCTATTTCGTCTACGACTCGAAGAAGGCCGGCTCGGTCACCGTCTCGCACGTGCGGTTCAGCCCGCGGCCGATCGACTCGACGTATCTGATCGATCGGGCCAACTTCGTCGCCTGCCATCAGTTCCACTTCCTGGAACGAATCGACGTGCTGAAGGTCGCCGAGCCGGGTGCGACGTTCCTGCTGAACAGCCCCTATGGGCCTGACGAAGTCTGGGACCAGCTGCCGCACGAGGTCCAGCAGCAGATCATCGACAAAGCGGCTGAAGTTTTATGTCGTGGACGCCCTCAAGGTGGCCCGCGAGACGGAAATGGGCGGCCGGATCAACACGATCATGCAGACCTGCTTCTTCGCCTTGCCGGCGTCTTGCCGCGCGACCAGGCGATCGAGCAGATCAAGAAGGCGATCCGCAAGACGTACGGCAAACGGGGCGAATCGATTCTGCGAACGGAACTTTGCCGCCGTCGATGCGGCGCTGGCCGACCTGCATCGAAGTGCAAGTATCCCACGCAGGTCACGCAGCGATCAGCATCGGCTGCCGCCGGTCTCGGCGAAGACGTCCGACTTCGTCCAACGCGTCACGGCGATGTTGCTGGACGGCCGCGGCGATCTGCTGCCGGTCAGCGCCCTGCCGGTCGATGGCACGTTTCCCACCGGCACCGCCAAGGTCGAAAAGCGGAGCATCGCTCACGAGATTCCGATCTGGGATCCGGAGATTTGCATCGAGTGCGGGTTGTGCGCGCTGGTCTGCCCGCATGCGGCGATCCGCTCGAAGGCCTATCCCCGCCAGTCGCTCAACGGCGCACCTGGCGATTTCCAGTCCAAGGCCGTGGAAGGGCAAGGAGCTGCCCGACCACCTCATGACGATTCAAGTCGCACCGGACGACTGCACCGGCTGTGGCGTCTGCGTCGACGTCTGCCCGGCCAAGAGCAAGGAGGTCGTCAAGCACAAGGCGATCAACATGGAGCCGAAGCAGGAGCATCTCGAACGCGAGCGGGAGAACTTCGACTACTTCCTCGAGCATTCCCGAACTGGATCGCACGCAGATCAAGACTCGATACGGTCAAGGGCTCGCAGTTGCTCGAGCCGCTGTTCGAGTTCTCCGGTGCCTGTGCCGGCTGCGGCGAAACGCCCTACTTGAAACTGATGAGCCAGTTGTTCGGCGATCGGGCGCTGATCGCCAATGCCACCGGCTGCTCGTCGATTTACGGCGGCAATCTGCCGACGACACCCTGGACGCACCAACGCGGACGGCCGCGGACCGACCTGGAACAATTCGCTGTTCGAGGACAACGCGGAATTTGGGTTGGGGCTGCGTCTGGCGCTCGATCAGAAACGCGAGTATGCCGAATTCCTGCTGCGTGAGACTGGCAGCCGTCGTCGGGAGACGATCTGGTCGACGGAATTGCTGACGGCACCTCAGCACGACGAAGCCGACATCGGTCGAGCAACGCGAGCGGGTGGCCGCAGTTGCGGCAGCGACTGGCCGCGTCCAAAGAACCCTCGGCGCACAAGCTCGCCGCCATCGCCGATGTGCTGGTCAAACGCAGCGTGTGGATCGTCGGCGGCGATGGCTGGGCCTACGACATCGGCTTCGGCGGACTGGATCACGTGCTCACCACGGGCCGCGACGTCAACATCCTGGTGCTCGACACGGGCGTCTATTCGAACACGGGCGGCCAGGCGTCCAAGGCGACGCCGCGGGCGGCGGTGGCGAAATTCGCCGCCGCCGGCAAACCGTCTCGCAAGAAGGACCTGGGCATGCTGGCCGTTTCGTACGGCAACGTCTACGTCGCCCAGGTCGCGATGGGCAGCAATCCGGCCCAAACGGTGCGGGCGTTCCGCGAGGCGGAGTCGTATCGCGGGCCGTCGCTGATCCTGGCCTACAGCCACTGCATCGCCCACGGCATCAACATGACGACGGCGATGACGCATCAGAAGGACGTCGTGCAATCCGGCTTCTGGCCGCTGTACCGCTACGACCCGCGGGCGGCCCGGGCGGGCGAACATCCGTTCCACCTCGACAGCCGCAAGCCGAGCAAGCCGTTTAAAGAATTTGCCATGCAGGAGGCTCGCTTCGCCATGCTGGCGCGGACCGATCCCGAGCACGCCGAGGATCTGTTCGCGCTGGCTCAAAAAGACATCGACGACCAGTGGCATTACTACGAACAGATGGCGGGCGTCGAACGAGACATCACGAATCAGACCAAGGAGGCGGAAGTCATGAGCGTCGATCTGACCACCCACTATCTGGGCCTGAAGCTGACAAATCCGCTCGGCGTGGCGGCCTGCGCGCCGTTGACCGGCAACCTCGACATGCTTGCGGCGACTGGAGGATGCGGGTACCGCCGTCGCCGTGCTGCCATCGCTGTTCGAGGAGCAGATCGAACACGAGGAGCTGGAGTTCACCCGGCTGTTCGAGTACCAGTCCGAATCGTTCGCCGAATCGCTCACGCATTTTCCGGAGATGCAGGAATACAATACCGGGCCCAAGGACTATCTGAACCATCTCGAAGCGGCCAAACAGGCCGTCTCGATTCCGATCATCGGCAGCCTGAACGGTGCCTCGACGGGCGGCTGGATTCGCTACGCCAAGATGATCGAAGAGGCTGGCGCCGACGCGCTGGAATTGAACATCTACTTCGTGCCGACCGACCCCGACATGACGGCGGCCGATGTCGAGCAGCGTTACATCGATCTGGTCGCCGAAGTGCGACAATCGGTTTCGCTTCCCCTGGCCGTGAAGATCGGGCAGAACTTCACCAGCCTGCCGAATTTCGCCCAGCATCTGGTGGCGGCCGGAGCCGACGGGCTGGTGCTGTTCAATCGCTATCTCGAGGCCGACATCGATCTCGAGACGCTGACAGATCAAGCCCGATCTGGTGTTGAGCAATCGCCACGAGGCCCGGGTCCCCATTCGTTGGATCGCGATCCTCCGCGATCAGTTGCAGGCATCGCTCGCCGCCACCAGCGGCATTCACCGGCTGCAAGGCGCGATCAAGCTGCTGCTGGCCGGTGCCGACGTGACCATGATGGCCAGTATCCTGCTGATGAAGGGTCCGGGTCTTCTGACCACGATTCTGGATGAGATGGCCGCGTGGTTGGAAGAAAACGAGTACGAATCGGTCGAACAGATGAAGGGCAGCATGAGTCGTGGCAACTGTCCCGACCCCAGCGCTTTGGAGCGGGCCAACTACATGAAAGCCTTGACGAACTACACGATGGAGTATCCTCTGCCGCGTAGCCCCTGAGCCGATGACCGAACATGAGCAGAACGCCAGCTTCCAGGGCCCCACGTTCCAACCGTTCGTGGAACAGTGGGTCAGCTGCGTACAGCACGCCAATGAGGCGACGATGCAGCGGAGCGGTGATTTTGCCGCTTGCCGCGACCCGCAGGCTTGGCGGCAACAGTGGTTTGCCACCCTCAGCGACAGCACGGATGCCTATTTCCGCAGCCCGCCCTTCTTGCGGATGCTCAAGACGCACATCGACACGCTGATTGAGGTGGGGCAGCGTCCTCCCTCAGCCGCCGCTCCGACTGCCGCACAGGCTCCATCAGCCGCCAGTCGCGAGCCCGACCTTGCCGAACGCTGGCAGCGGCTGCAACAGGCGCTGCAGGGTCAGTTGCGGCAACTCGAACAGCCGACGGCCGCCCTGGCACCTGGTGTGGACGCGACGATCGGCCCGCAGGGTTGGGACCGCTTCCTATCTGCCCTGCATCCCGCCGGCGCGACGGAGCAAGATACGCGGGGGGCCACGCCGCACCAGGTCGTCTATCAGCTCGGCTCGTTGCGCGTGCTGCGTTACGATCGTGACGAGCCCGCCCGCTTCGTCGAGCCGGTCTTGATTTGCTTCGCCCTCGTCAACCGACCCTACATTCTTGATCTGCGGGCCAAATGTAGCGTCGTGCGGCGATTGCTGGAACGCGGCTTTGATGTCTACCTGATCGATTGGGGAGTCCCCACGGCGGACGATCACACGTTGCGGCTGAGTGACTATGTTCGCCGCCTGCTCCGCGATGTGGTGGAATTTGTGTGTGCCAAGTCCGCCAGCCCCCAGCTCCATTTACTTGGCTACTGCATGGGCGGAACCCTATCGACGATGTTTACGGCTCTTTATCCGGAGCGGGTTCGAAATCTGATCTTGATGGCCGCACCCATCGACTTTGAAGGACATGATGGCCTGCTCAACGTTTGGGCCCGCAGCGAATATTTTGATGTCGACCGACTGGTGGATACGTATGGCAATTGTCCCGGCGAGTTCCTGCAACACTGTTTCCAATTGATGCGGCCGGTGCAAAATTTTGTGGAGAAGTATCTCCGCGTGAGTGAACGATTAGGAGACGAGGCCTTCCTGGACAATTTCTTCGCGATGGAGCGATGGGCCAATGACAGCATTCCGGTAGCGGGTGAGACGTTTCGCGAGTTTGTCAAACGACTGTATCAGCAAAACGAATTGATCCATGGACAAATGACGCTGGACGGACTTCCCGTGCGGCTGGCGGAGATCACTTGCCCACTGTTATTGCTGGTCGCGAACCAGGATCACCTCGTGCCCCCCCAGGCGACGTTGGCACTCGCTCCCCGCGTGCGATCGTCGGACATCGAAGCGAAAACAATTGATGCGGGACATATCGGGTTGGCGGTCAGCAGCAAAGCGCATCGCCAACTGTGGCCCGCGGCGGTGGAGTGGATTGCGGAACATGCGACGACGAAGCAGGATGGAATGAACGACCAACGGTGCTCAGTAGAGCCCGACTGACGCAACAACGAGAACGAGCCATGCAAGACATTGTCCGGCAATTAGAACAGAAACGGGCCGCCGCGGAGCTGGGCGGCGGGCAACGACGGATCGACTCCCAACACAAGAAAGGGCAAGCTCACGGCGCGGGAACGCATCGAATTGTTGCTCGATCCGGGCACGTTCGAGGAATGGGACATGTTTGTCGAGCATCGCTGCCACGATTTCGGTATGGACCAGCAGAGTATCCCCGGCGATGGCGTCGTGACCGGTTACGGCACCGTCAACGGTCGGGTCGTCTTTGTCTTCAGCCAGGACTTTACGGTCTTTGGCGGATCGCTTTCCGAGGCGCATGCCGAAAAGATCTGCAAGATCATGGACCATGCCATCAAAGTGGGAGCGCCGGTCATCGGCATCAACGATTCGGGCGGCGCACGGATTCAAGAAGGAGTCGCCTCGCTGGGCGGATATGCGGATGTCTTTCAGCGCAATGTCCTGGCATCGGGCGTGGTGCCGCAGATTTCTCTGATCATGGGCCCTTGTGCGGGAGGCGCCGTTTACTCTCCCGCCATGACCGACTTTATCTTCATGGTCAAGGACAGTTCGTACATGTTTGTCACCGGTCCCGAGGTCGTAAAGACCGTCACGCACGAAGAAGTGACGCAAGAGGAACTGGGCGGCGCCATCACGCATTCCACGGTTTCGGGAGTCGCCGATCGCGCCTTTGAGAACGATGTCGAGGCGCTGGCGATGCTGCGACGCTTCATCAATTACCTGCCCGCCAACAATCGGGTGGCTCCGCCCCATCGTCCCACACCGGACCCGGGGGATCGTATCGAACCCTCGCTCGATACGCTCGATCCCGATGTCGCCGACGAAACCGTACGACATGAAGGAGTTGATCCTGAAGATCGTCGACGATACCGACTTCTTCGAGATCCAACCCGAACACGCCAAGAATATCGTTGTCGGCTTTGCCCGCATGGAAGGGTATCCCGTCGGTATCGTGGCCAATCAGCCGTTGGTGCTGGCCGGCTGCCTGGATATCAAATCCTCGATCAAGGCGGCGCGATTTGTGCGTTTCTGTGACGCCTTTAACATCCCCATTTTGACGTTTGTGGATGTGCCCGGCTTCCTGCCCGGTACGGCTCAGGAATACGGGGGCATCATCAAGCACGGCGCGAAACTGCTTTACGCCTATGCCGAAGCCACCGTACCGAAGATCACGCTGATCACGCGCAAGGCCTACGGCGGCGCATACGACGTGATGGCCTCGAAACATCTCCGCGGGGATGTCAACATCGCTTGGCCGAGTGCCGAAATCGCCGTCATGGGCCCCAAGGGCGCCGTCGAGATCATCTTCCGCAAGGAATTGGATGATGCCGGCCGCATCGAGGAATTGACCGAGGAATACCGGGTCAAGTTCGCCAATCCCTTCATCGCGGGACGGCGCGGCTTCATCGACGATGTCATCATGCCGCGGCAGACGCGGAAGCGGATCTGTCGGTCCCTGGCCATGCTGAGAAATAAGAAACTGGAAAACCCCTGGCGAAAACACGGAAATATTCCCTTGTAAGTTCGCCCTGTCCGTTTCCTTGATTGGCGTTGGTAATCCATCGCTGTCCTCCGCCCGAACGGTCGGGTCGGAAGCGTGAGCTGACGCAAGCCCATAGGCACGACACCCATGTTCAAAAAAATACTCATTGCTAATCGCGGGGAAATCGCCTGCCGCGTGATCAGAACGGCCCGTCGGATGGGCATTGCCACCGTGGCCGTTTATTCCGAGGCCGACCGCGACGCGTTGCACGTGGCCCTGGCGGACGAAGCGGTCTGTATCGGACCGGCCGCTTCCTCCGAGAGCTACCTGAATGCCGCGAAAATCGTGAAGGCCTGTCTCGACACCGACGCTCAGGCGGTGCATCCGGGCTATGGTTTCCTCTCCGAAAACGCGAACTTTGCGCGACAACTGGCAGATGCCGGCATCGCCTTCATCGGCCCTCAAGCCCATGCCATCCAGTGCATGGGAGATAAGATCACCTCGAAGAAGCTGGCGCGGGAAGCGGGTGTCAACACCATCCCCGGTCATGCGGACATCATCCCTACGTCGGACGACGCGGTAAAGATCGCCCGCGAGATCGGCTATCCGGTGATGCTCAAAGCCAGCGCCGGCGGGGGTGGCAAAGGCATGCGTGTGGCCCGCAATGACGACGAATGCCGCGAGGGCTTTGAGCGGGCCACCAATGAAGCCCGCACGGCGTTTGGCGACGAGCGCGTCTTTCTGGAGAAGTATATCGAAGAGCCGCGGCACATCGAAATCCAGGTGCTGGCCGATCAGCATGGCAACGTCATTCACTTGGGCGAGCGGGAATGTTCGCTGCAGCGGCGTCACCAGAAGGTGATCGAGGAAGCACCCTCGCCATTGCTCGACGCCCACCACTCGGTCCGCCATGGGGGACCAGGCCGTGGCGCTGGCGCGAGCCGTGCAGTACGAATCAGCCGGGACCGTCGAGTTCATCGTCGACGCCGCAGCGTAATTTCTACTTCCTGGAAATGAACACGCGGTTGCAGGTCGAGCATCCGGTCACCGAATTCGTGACCGGATTGGATCTGGTCGAGTTGATGATTCGAGTCGCTGCCGGCGAACCGCTGCCACTGTCCCAGGCCGATGTGCGGCTCGAGGGCTGGGCCATCGAGGCCCGCGTCTATGCCGAAGACCCATTCCGTGGTTTCCTGCCGTCGGTTGGTCGACTGGTCCGCTACCTGCCGCCGCCCGAATCGTCATCGGTCCGCGTAGACACCGGCGTTTACGAAGGGGGCGAAGTCTCGATGCATTACGATCCGATGATCGCCAAACTGATTACCTACGGCGCGACCAGGAAAGAGTCGATCGAGCACATGCGCGAGGCGCTCAACGAGTTCTACATTCGTGGCGTATCGCACAACATCAGTTTCCTGGCAGCGCTGATCGAACACCCGCGTTTTCGCGAAGGGCGGCTGAGCACCAACTTGATCGCCGAGGAGTATCCCCGACGGCTTCCATCCGGCGGATCTCATTCACGATGATCCTGCGTTGTTGGTCGCCGTCGCCGCGGCCATCCATCGCCGTTACCTGGATCGAGCCGCGGGGATCAGCGGACAAATGCCCGGGTTTGAGCGGAAAATTGATGACCATTGGGTCATCGTGCTGGATGGACAAAGCCATGCGGTCGAGATGCGGCCCGTCGAAGGGGGCCACGACATCATTTACGGAGACAAATCGTACAAGGTCCGCAGCCAATGGCAATTCGGTCAACCACTCTTTCGTGGCACCGTGAATGACGAACGGGTCTGCATTCAGGTGGAACGTCGAAATCTGATCTATCGACTGTTCCATTGGGGCTCGCAAGTAGACATCATGGTACTTACCGCGCGGGCGGCGGAACTGCTGTCGGCCATGCCGGTCAAGGCGCCCCCCGATACGTCGCAGTTTCTCCTCTCACCGATGCCGGGACTGCTGAAACAATTGACAGTTGCCGAGGGGAATGAAGTCACGATTGGACAGGATCTGGCAGTCGTTGAGGCGATGAAAATGGAAAATGTGTTACGCGCCGAACGCAACGGAAAAGTACAAGAGATTATGGCGGGGGTCGGCGAGACGCTGGCCGTCGACCAACCGATCATGAAATTCGAATGACGAACAGAGGATGCCGTTGGCACCGCGGCGGAAAGCCAGCCACGGATACTGACGATGGAAGAAGCATCGCGCTCAAGCGGCCGACGCTCTGGATGATCCAAGACAACCACCTGTGCTGAGAGACGATCATGCACCCTGATAAAACCGGCTGGTTCACTGGCGGCAAAATGCCCTGTGATCCTGTACCACCGCTACGCGACTCGCCCAGTCGTTTCGTTTTGCTCGGGCCGCCTGGCGTCGGGAAAGGAACCCAGGCACGGCTGCTCTGCCAAAAGCTGCGGACCTGCCATCTTTCGACCGGCGATTTGTTCCGCGCCGCCAAATGCGACGGTTCCGCATCTCCCGCCATGCGAGAAGCCCTGGAGGCGATGCACCGCGGTGAGTTGATTTCCGACGAGCTGGTCATTGCCATGGTGCGAGAACGATCTTGCTGCCTGCACTGCCAGGGAGGCTTTCTCATCGACGGCTTTCCACGGACCGTCCGTCAGGCGGAGGCACTCGACGAGCTCTGTGACGACCTGGGCGTGCGCCTGGATGCGGTAATCTGCTATGAACTTCCCCTGGAAGAAATCGTCACGCGCCTTTCGGGTCGCCGTACCTGCAGCGCCTGTAAGGCCGTATTTCATACGTCGGCCCAACCGCCAGCCGTCCCTGACGTCTGCGACCATTGCCGGCAACCACTCATCCAGCGAGAAGATGATCAACCGGAAGCGATCCGCGTTCGGCTCCGCGTTTACGAGGACGAAACCCGGCCACTCAACGACTTCTATGAGGCGAGCGAACGACTGCGTCGCGTCAAGGCCGACGGAAATCCCAAGGAGATTTTCCAGCGCACCCTCCGCCTGCTCTTCGCAGGAACCGACGACCATGACCTGAATGGAGCCGCGTCGCACGGCAAACCGCAACCAGATCGCCGGCCACGCGACCGCGCTGTTGTCCACGGAAGACTGACTTGTGACATGTACTTCAACGACTGGTTAGTTCGCCGCAACCGCTATACGCCCGACCGTATCGCCGTCGTCGATGACTCGAACGGGCGTGAGTACACGTACGCGGCACTGGAAACGCGGGCGGCCCACCTGGCCGCTCATCTCCGCGAAACGCTGGGCATTCAGCCAGGGGATCGCGTCGCCTGCCTGGCCCAAAATTGTGTCGAGTATCTCGACCTCTATTTCGCCTGCGGCAAGTTGGGGGCGATCCTCGTACCGCTCAACTTTCGCCTGCCGGTCGCTCAGGTATTGGAATTGCTCGGCGACTGCCAACCGAAACTGCTGCTCCATGGCGGGCCCTTCGCGGAAACAGCCGCCACGGCCCAGCGCATCATGGCGGGACTTCGCACGCTCCCCATCGAACGCTCCGCCAATTCGGCCGATGGGCAACGCGAGTTCACCGCCTCGCCGGCGGACGAACATGACGTGGCCATGATCCTTTACACCTCGGGGACCACCGGCAAGGCAAAAGGAGCCATGATTACGTGGCGGCAAATCCATTGGAATGCCCTGCACACGCTCCTCGGCTTGCAACTGACCGAGCAGGATACCGCCTTCTCAATATGCCGCTGTACCACACAGGCGGTTGGCACGTCCTCTTCACGCCGCTCATGCTGGTGGGAGGGCGTGTCATCCTGCAAACCCATTTCGACGCCCGGCGTTGCAATGACCAGATCGGCCCCGCCGGCATTTCGATTCTCTTTGGCGTGCCCACCATGTTGCGGATGATGTGCGAAGCCGAGAACTTTGCCGCCACCGATCTGTCGCGCGTGCGGTTTGCCATTTGCGGCGGCGAGCCCTGTCCGCTCCCCATCATCGAAACCTACCAACGCCGCGGAGTCGCCATTCGCCAAGGCTACGGCTTGACCGAGGCGGGTCCCAACTGTTTTTCGCTGCCTGCCGAAGATGCCGTTCGTAAGCAAGGATCGATCGGACTCCCCAATTTTTTCATTGCAGCCCGACTGGTCGATGACGAGGGTCACGAGGTGCCCAGCGGCAGCGTGGGTGAATTGCGGATGCGGGGTCCACATCTGTTTGCCGGTTACTGGAACGACGAGCCGCGTTCGCGGGAAACCCTGCACGACGGGTGGCTCGCCACCGGAGATCTGATGACCCGCGACGAGGAGGGCTACTACTTTGTCGTGGGTCGCAAGAAAGAGAT
The DNA here is from genome assembly GCA_963700865.1 of uncultured Planctomycetaceae bacterium. Lineage (GTDB taxonomy): Bacteria > Planctomycetota > Planctomycetia > Pirellulales > Pirellulaceae > CAVOGJ01. The sequence continues at coordinate 206,597 of CAVOZC010000017.1, forward strand.
GTACATCAGCGGCGGTGAGAATGTCTACCCGGTGCAGGTCGAACGGATGCTGCTCACCCATCCGCACGTGGGACTGGCCGCCGTCCTGGCCATGCCCCATCCACGGTGGGGCGAGACCGGCTGGGCTTTTGTCCAACTCCAGGACGAGGACTCGTTATCCGCTGCTGAGTTACTGGCATGGAGCAGACAGCACTTAGCTGCCTTCCAGCGACCCGCACGGTGCATCGTGATGTCTCGCCTGCCACTGGGCCCGTCGGGAAAAATCGACAAACCGGCCTTGCGGAACGTGGCCGACCAAATCCTGGCGGCCGGGCCGACGCGTCGGCCCGCGCCGTCCATCCTCGATATCGCTGCGACGGACGGAGGCAACCCAGCATGAGAAAGCACGCTACCAACGCTGGCGAAACATCGCCCCCGCCCCGCGATCCGATTCCCCATCTGCCGGGCATCGCCGCTTCTCGCGTCCAAACCACTCGGCTGAACACTCACGTGTTGCTGGCGGGTCCCGCCGACGGCCAGCCCGTTCTGTTCTTGCATGGCAACCTGTCGGGAGCCACCTTCTGGGAAGAGACCATGCTGGCGCTTCCGCCCGCCTATCGGGCCGTGGCGCCGGACCAACGCGGATTCGGCCTCAGCGACTCGGCCGCCCACATCGATGCCACGCGTGGCATGGGCGATTGGGCCGATGACGCCCTGGCCCTGGCCGACCGGCTCGGCTGGTCGCAATTTCATTGCGTGGGTCACAGCCTGGGTGGCTGCGTCGGCTGGGCGCTGCTCGCCAGCCATGCCGAGCGATTGCTCAGCCTGACGCTCATCGCGCCAGGGCCTCCGGGCGGCTTCCCAGGAGCCCACGGGGAGCGCGGCACGCCAAATCATGCGGATGGAGCCGGATCGGGTGCGGGCCTGACCCATCCCCGCTTTACTGAGCGCCTGCAGGCCGGTGAACGCGACATCTCGGATCCGCTCTTTTCACCGCGGGCGGTGATGAATCGCGCCTATTGGAAGCCCCCGTTTCGGCCGGAGCGGGAGGAGTCATTCTTGACGGCGATGCTGCAGGTCCACTTGGGACCGCAGCAGTTTCCGGGGGACTTCGTGGCTTCCCCGCACTGGCCTGGCTTCGCTCCCGGTCGCTGCGGACCCATCAATGCCCTCTCCCCCCGCTACAACCAAGGGCTCTTGGAGCGGCTGATCGCGGCCCGGTCCAAACCGCGACTGCTGTGGATCGGCGGAAGCGAGGATGCGATTGTCGCGGATCATTCGCTCTCGGACCCTGGTCAGCAAGGCCTGCTGAAACTACGTCCCGGCTGGCCGGGCGAATCGGTCTTTCCGCCGCAACCGTTGCGGACGCAAGTTCAGTTCGCCCTGGACGCCTACGAGCGGCAGGGGGGCGCGGTCGAGCGACACGAACTGGACGACGTCGGCCATTCTCCTCACCTGGAACGGCCCTACAAAGTACAGGCCTTGATCCGCGCCCACTTGGAAGGATCGACGGTGGGATAGGTATCCCGCCTGTCGATTTCCACGCTCACGATCGGTGCCACGAGAAATGATGCGCCGCGATCCACGACAGCCCCATCAAGGCACGAGGCAGCCAGCGCGGCCTCGGTGCCTCCCTCGATAAATCGGCTCTCGTGACGCCTCTCCGTCCCTAGGCAATCGTGATACTCTCGTCCAGATAGACATCCTGGATGGCATGGAGCAGTTGGACCCCCTCGGCCATGGGTCGCTGGAACGCCTTGCGTCCGCTGATCAAGCCCATGCCACCGGCCCGTTTGTTGATCACGGCCGTTCGCACTGCTTGAGCCATATCTGTGTCTCCCGACGAAGCTCCGCCGGAATTAATCAGCCCGCATTGTCCCATGTAACAGTTCGCCACTTGATAGCGGCACAGGTCAATGGGGTGATCTGACGAAAGCTTTTCGTACACCAGCGGAGAGGTCTTGCCGAACTTGACGGCGTTGTAACCGCCGTTATTCTCGGGCAATTTTTGTTTGATGATGTCGGCCTGGATCGTGACACCCAGATGGTTGGCTTGTCCGGTCAGGTCGGCAGCCACATGATAGTCGGCATCCTTGTTGAAGGCGGAATTCCTGAGGTAGCACCAGAGGATGGTGCCCATCCCCAGCTCGTGGGCGTGGGCAAACGCCTCGGCCACCTCGACAATCTGCCGACGTGATTCCGTCGAACCGAAATAGATCGTGGCCCCGACGGCCACCGCACCCATATCATACGCCTGCTTCACCGTACCAAACATCACCTGATCGTAAGCGGTCGGATACGTCAGTAATTCGTTGTGATTGATCTTCACGATGAAGGGAATGCGATGGGCGTAGCGGCGGGCGTAGGCCCCCAGCACGCCGAACGTCGAGGCGACACCGTTGCAACCGCCGCTGATCGCCAGGCGGATGATATTCTCCGGATCGAAGTAGACCGGATTCGGAGCGAATGACGCGCCGGCCGAGTGCTCGATCCCCTGGTCCACAGGCAGGATGGACAGATAGCCCGTATTGCCCAGGCGTCCGTTGGAAAAAAGCCGTTGCAGGTTACCCAGTACACGTACATTGCGATCGCTAGGGCCAAAATGTCCTTCCACGACGTCGGGGGAAGGCAGGTGCAGGTGTTCTTGGGAGATGGTTTTGCAGGTGTGTCCGAGCAGAAATTCCGCTTCGCTGCCCAACATGTCTTTGATCCGCGTCATGATTACATTCCTTCGTCGAAAATGGGTGGAGCCTTCGCGCAATCGGCGTACGGCTCGTCGCTTGTTCTGGCCACCTCAAACGTGCGGTGGGCCTGGTAGGATCGATTCGTCCAGCTGGGCAGCCGTTCTGTTCGTAACATGCGGCCGTCCCGGTTTTTCGTCAGCCCACAATATAAGAGTTGGCCCCAAAACGGCAACCAGCGGTCGCAGGCACGCTACCGCTGGGGGTCTGCGGCGATGCAGGAAGACCTTGCGGGAGCCTCCCGCCTGCGGACGAACAATGGGTGATGGAAGCGGCCTGGAGTGGCCGCCGTCGTATTGCCAGCAACCGTGCCGCGGCCAACAATACGTGCGATCCAGCACATGCCGCGGATCCCCCTCGACGATCGCCAACCCGCCGGCTCTTTTCCCGGCTTAGTTAGAAAGCAATCGACAGCTCATGCGAATCCCACGACAATGGAAATGTATCTACCTGATCCTCTGTGGGAGTGCGGTTTTCGCTGCCGCAACCTGGGCCGACGATTGGGGCTGGCGAGGCCCCACGGGAAACGGGGTGGCGGCCGAAGGGCAAGACGTGCCGGAACGGTGGTCCGTGAACGAAAATGTCCTGTGGGCGACAAAAGTGCCCGGGCGGGGACACTCATCGCCGGTAGTGACGGCGGGAAAAGTCTTTCTGACCACCGCGGACGAAGCTGCCGAGACCCAATCGGTCCTGTGTTTCGATCTCCAGTCGGGGCAACGTTTGTGGATGACCCCATGTCATGCCGGCAACTTTCTGGAACGCATTCACCCCAAAAACACGCATGCCTCGCCATCCGTGGCCGTGGGCAACGATCACGTGTTTGCGGTCTTTTGTAATGATGACAGCGTCCACGTCACGTGCCTGGACTTGGCCGGGAAGATCGTCTGGCAGAAACGAGTGGCCCCTTGGATACCGACGAGGTATCAATTTGGCTTCGGGCAATCTCCTATTTTCCACAAAGGAAAACTGATCGTCACGACCGAGTCAGAGACCGAGCCGTTGGTGGTGGCTCTCGATCCGGCCGACGGCTCGCAAGTGTGGAAGATCGAGCGGCCCCGCGCCACGAGTTACGGGACACCGGTCGTCGTGAACCTTGACGGACGCGAGCAAATGCTGCAGGCGGGGGGGCAGGACGTATCGAGCTATGACCCGGAGAGTGGTAAGACGCTGTGGACGGCCGACGCGTCCTGGATCGTGGCCTGCGGCACGCTGGTCTGGCATCCGGCGAGCGGTCTGGTCTATGCGAGTGGCGGCTATCCGACCAAACAGACGCTGGCGATCGCTGCCGACGGGTCCGGCAAGGTGGTATGGGAGAACCGGGTCAAGTGCTACGAGCAATCGCTGCTCGTGGTGGATGATTGCCTGTATGGATTCGCCGAGGGGGGCGTCCTCTACTGTTGGGATGCGTCGACTGGCGAGGAACGGTGGGTCGAACGGCTCGGAGGGAGCGAGAGTGCTTCACCGGTGTTGGCGGGCGACAAGATCTATGTGACCAACGAAGAAGGCAAGACGTGGATCCTGCGTCCCAACCGTGAAAAGTTCGACCTGGTGGCCACCAACCAGTTGGGGGACGAAATGTTTGCCTCGCTCGCCGTGGTGGAGGATCGGCTGTTGATGCGCGTCGCCGATAGCAGCTCGGGAAGCCGTCAGGAATTCCTCTACTGTCTGGGGCGTTAGGCGTTGTTCAAGGCGGCGATCGTTTGATCGTAAAAGGCTTGTGCGCGTGCTGGCGAGTCCCCAATGCAGACGACTCCGAATTTGCCGAACTCCGAAAGCGCGCCGATGAGGTGAAAGATCACGCCTTGCTGAATCGTGCGATGGAAGTGCAGATTCTCCTGAACGGCGATGTCGATCAGGTCCTCCGGACAGAGTCCCTTATACGCCTCGCTGTGGACATTGTCGGACGCCAGGTAATAACGTGGTTGTCCGCCCGGCACGACAAACATGCCATCCTCCTCGTGGTACTCCCCATTCGTGAGGAACTGGAGCATCATGAAGGGGTGGGTCGTGCCACCCTTGCGGAGGTTGATCTCGATGGCGTAATGCTCCCATCGATCGCCCTGTTTCACCGAAACAAAGTCGACGCCGAAGCGACCGATCACACCTCGGTCGCGCAACAGCTCGCCGACTTGTCGCCCCGCTGCCTGCATTTCCCGACGATAGGATACATCGGCGGGAAAGGTACAGCCGAGAAAAATTTGCCCCGACGGTCCGCCCAGGATCTGGTCATGCGTCGACACGACCTCAACTTGTCCCACGGGATTGATGCGACATTGCACGGAAGGAGATCGTTTCGATTGGCCTTCGACAAACGCCTCGACCACCCCTCCCATCTCCTGAAATTTTTCGCGGTAATGTTCCCACTGTTCTGTCTTGGCCTCGAATGAAATGCGTCGCGGCAACTCCTGCGTGACCCATGCGGCTCGACCCTGTGATGGGCAGTCGGTCAAGTCGAGAACGGCGTTCCCTTCCCCTGAAAATCCTTCGTTCAGCTTAACCACTGCCCGCCGCAGCGTTGGCTGGCGCTCTCTCAGTTCGCACAGTGCGGCCACGATCTCTTCTTCGCTGTGAAGATTCTCACAACCATCCGGCACCAGAATGCCGGCCTCACGTAGCAGCTCGCGACCGCAACTCTTGTTACCCAGAAACGAGAGCGCCGGATCGTTGCCATAGACGGGAATGCCCAGACGCAAAGCCAGCTCGCGTTCTAGTGGCGTCGTGGTGAAGCAGCTCATGTGAGCATCTTCCGTGACCGCAATGGCAGAGAGAATCCGCTGGATCAGGCGGGGCCGATCCAAGATCTTCTGCGCTAGCGGTATGGAGGACGCATCGTAACAAGGCAGCATGGTGAGCCGGCGCTTGGCGTGGATCGAGGGAATCCCCGGCAACAGGTGCAAAAAATAATCGATCACCGACGGGGGGATCGGCTGGCTCGTTACGTAGACCAGTTTGGTATTGGGCAATTGCAGCAGCATTAACAGAAACAGCATCCGCTCCTCGTAGTGACACACCCCCTCAATTTTCTGCAACTGTTCGGTATCGAGCGTGAGACTGGGCACGACCACGACGGTGCGAGCCACCCGTGGATTGGGAAAAATCCGCATGAAGAGTTCCGGCAGTCTGGCCTGTAAACGCCGAAATTGCTCGGTCAGATCACCCTCGAAATCCGCTGCTGACGGGTCTTGCATGCCGATTCCTCACCATCCAGAGACCGGGAAGCACCAACGGTTTGTTCCGTTGTGTTACCGTTTTTCACGGCTCGGCTCAAGCGATCTCCCGCGGAAACGTCGATCTTTCGCTGCGCAAATTAAGGGAATTCATCGATGGCCAGGGCGGCATGGTAGTCGGCGAGCGCCGAGAAAAAAGCCAGCTCGGCGTCGATCAACATCAGCTCCGCGGACTGCAAAGAGGTCTCGTAGATATTGAGTTCAATGATGTCGATATCGCCCTCGTCGAAACGGGCTCTCCCCAATTGCAGCGACTGCTGGGTCAGAGTCACATTCTGGCGATTCTGCTCAATTCCCTGCAAGGCATAATTGACCGCGGAGACCGCATCCTGGACCTGCGAGCGGATCTTGTCTTCCATGAAGCGCTGCTTGGCGGCAATCTCCCCCAGCTTGGCCTGCGCCGCCTGAGTCTTACCGGCGGCCTCCCGTCGCTGCAGGGGGACCTCCAGGATCAAACCGACATCCACCTGAAATTCGCCCTTGTCGCGAGAGGATGTCGCGGCACCTCCGAGGTCCTGACTGACCACGCCCAAGGCATCGACCTTGGGAAGGTGCAGATTCTGGGCATATGCCAGCTCGACACTGACTTGTTGCCGATGGAATTCCAGCTCTCGCAATTCGGGACGAGTGGCGATGGCCCGTGCCACATCGGCTTCCACGGCCAGCGATTCGAGCATCTGGGCGGGCGGAAAATCGGCCGGCAATTGCAGATCGTCCGCTACCACCGGCTGTCCCATTTCGTTGCGATAAAACAGAGACAGTTTGATGGCCGACTGTTGCAGCTTGCGTTCCGATTCCAGCAGCTTGGCTCGCCGCTGCGCGATGAATCGCCCGTTGTCGATTTCGGTAATCTTCGGTAAATCGCCTTCGGCCACCTGGATGGACAGATTCTTGTTTCGTTCTTCCGCCAATCGCAGAACTTCCTGTTGGACTTTGACGACTTGGCCCGCCGCCACCCATTGCCAGTAGAGGAGGCTAGCATCGCGCTGAAAGGCAATGACCCGTGTCTGCACGTTTGGTCCCAATCGTAAACGCTGCAGGCGCGTGGTCGCAACGTCGGTGCGGCGGCGATCAATGGCCCTGTTTTTCAGCAAAGGCAGCTTGAACCCCGATTTGAGCTCACCTCCCTCGTTGGTTTCCCGTTCCTTGTACCACGGTTCGAATTCGCCGCGCCCAATACGATACCCACTGTACAGCTCGCCGCCATTCATCAAGGGCTGACGAACCAGCAGGCCATTGCGAAACGTCTCGTAGAAACCAACCGGTGTCGACAGAGAATCGCCGAAAATGCCGGTGTCGAACTTACCCCAGGCGGCTACGCGCCTTCCCGTCGGCGGCCGCCAGTTCCGCCAGGGCGACTTCCAGCAACGGATAGCTGTCCGCCACCGCCGCCAACACGTTCTCCAGCGTCAGCTTTTGACCCGCGTCGTTGCGGGTGCTCGGTGAAGGCAGCAGTTCCAAGATATTTTCGGACCGATTGCCACTCGCCTCGTCCCCCAACGTCGCTGCGTCCTGCTCCGCCTCCTGCTCCACCGCCCGCAAGGCGTCCTCGACTTGCGGGTCAAACGGAACCGATTCAGCGGCCGGGGCCCGATCGAACGGTGCGGCCTGACTGCCGGGCGGAGCAAACGCCCTGGGGGAAGGCGGGAGATCTTCGCTGCTGGTCGGCGTCGTTGCTCGATCCAGGCGCTCTTGAGCCGCCGTCAATTGAACATCGGCGGACGGCGTCCACACCGGGGGGTTGCCCGTGAAGTACGCATCCGGCTCGTCGATTACCTCGGGTTTTTCGCCCATCAACCAGCCGGGAAATGATGGTCGCCGCAGCGCACAACCACTGACCGAGATGCAGAGCAGCAACCAGATCAGCCCCCGCCCCATCGCTGGCAGTGCCCCTTGGATCTTATTGAAGTGGGATGCGGTCATCGAGCCAACGGGCCAAGTCAGTTGGACGGGCGGAACGGAACGAACGGGGACAGCCCCGGCTATCCGTACAATCGTTACATCCGTCGCGGCAGGATCATCTTTCCGGCCGGCGTTGGCAAAAGTTCGCTAACCGTTACAGCTTGCCAAGCGACGGTTAGCGTGCGGATTCATTGCGTCGAGCGACGGGCGCGGGAGAGGCTTTTCGGGCCGCCGGATGGGCGTTGCGTCGGTCTCAGCCAAAGTCAGCGGACGTGGCAACGCTAGCTTTGAGGTCGCCGAAGTCGCCAGACGTTGGACCTTTACCTAACCCTTGGGCAGCTTGGGTTTCTTCCCCTTGTCGTCGGACTTCCCCTTAGGCTCCTCGTCAGCGACGACGGGTGGAAAACCGTTGAGTTGCCGCCACAGTTCATACCCCAGTCGCACCCGCTGGAGCATCACCCAGCCGTTGGCCCGCACGCCTTGCCGGAGAAAGCGGTGCGAGGGCCACTCCTGGTCTTCACCGGGTCTCACCTGCACGCGGAATTTGCCTTTTCCATCGTCCGTCTCATCAATCGCCGCCACGGTACCGCCGAACGTCCCCACGGCGACGGAGGGCCAGCCGGCAAACTGGATGGCGGGCCAGCCCTCGAACTGCAAGCGGACATGGTCACCGACGCGGACCAGCGGCACATCGTTACCGGCCAGCCATAACTCGACGGCCAGATCCTGCGTATCGGGGACGATGGTAAACAATTCCGAGCTTTCCTTGATGGTCTGGCCTCGTTCGAAGATTGGCATGCGGAAAATCGTGCCGTCGCGTGGCGCGGTAATGACCATCCGCTCCAACTCGGACTGCTTCATTTCAAGATCCCGGATCTCTTTTTGGACGGTGGCTTGCATCCCGAGCGCATCCTGTTTCATGGCGCTCGCGTAGTCGACCTTGGTTTGGCCTGTCTTCAATTTCTCCTGTTGCTGTTGCTTCTTGGCTTCCAATTCATTGCGGGCCGTGATGACATCTCGTCTGGCCGACTCCAGCTCCGCGTTGGCCACTTCGTAGTCTTTTTGAAGCTTTTCGACTTCCTTCCGCGGTGTGATGCCTTTCTCTTCGAGACGTTGTTGACGTTCCAGATTCAGGCGGGCTTGCCACACTTTCGATTCGTAGGCGGCGATCAGTTGTTCCTTCGACTCCAACTTGGCTTGGGCGGCCTCGACGAGCTCCGCCGCGGCGCTGACGGCAAAATCGCGGGCTTCGGCGTAATCGCTGACATTCATCTCATAGGCCATGGCCTTGGCTTGCGCCGTCCGCAGCTTTTCGTTGAGGTCTTCCAGCTGGGCGTCGACTTGTTCCACCATATTCTCAGCCGCCGGCTTCAATTCGAGGATGACATCGCCCCGCTTGACTTGGGACCCTTCCCGCAACCCATCGGCAACCTCCTCCACGATCCCCTTGACCGGTGACATTACGGTCTGTTGCCGCTCCTGCGGGACATAAGCCGTTACGCGGCCGGTCCCTTTGGCCGATTGTTGCCAGGGCAAGGTCAGCATGGCGACGACCGACACCAACATAAAAAACAGCATGGCGTTGGCCAACCGACGAGCCATCAACGAAGATTGAACGAGCCGCAACGCGGAAAGTTCTTCTTTCGGCGTGAAGGGATTGGTCGACGTCCGTTGTTGAAGCAGTGTACTCATCGTGACTTTTGCTCCGAGGCAACCAGGTTCGAACGGATAGCTTGGTCGGAAAGGTCGAGCGTTCTCTCCATCCGAGCGGCAATCTCGTGGCGGCCCGTGGCCACGAGCAGGGTCCAGGGACGCGTTCGTGCGCACAGATTGTCCAAGGTGGTCTGTAATACCTCATCCTGCAGGCCATCCAAAGTTCCGTCGATCAATAGCAGCCGTGGACGGCCGCAAATGGCCCGCGCGATCATCAAGCGTCGCGTCTGGCTGTCGGTGAGAGGCGCTCCGTTGGTTTGCACACGAGTGCTCAACCCATCCGGCAGTCGCATGATTTCGTCCAATAAGCCAACTGCCACCAGGCTCTCACGGACATCCGACGCGTTGATCTGCGGACGGTTCAAATGCACGTTCTCCTCGATCGTGCCTCGAAACACCTCCGATCCCCGCGCGAGCGACACATGTTCCCGCAGCGAATCGGGCCGCAACTCGCGGAGATCGATCCCATCCAACGTGACATGCCCCTCACTCGGCTGACGAACCCCCGTGACTAGATCGAGCAGCACGCTCTTGCCAGCTGCCGCCGGACCGACCACGGCCAGACTCTCTCCGGGTGCCAGCTCGAAGGTGAGTCCGCTGTGGAGCTTGGACTTGCCCACGGTTTGCGAAACGGATCGGAAGGCCAAGGAAGCTGCCGTGGCGTCCTCCAGATGGAACAGCTTGTCGTGCTGCTCGATCGGCAGATCAAACAGTTTGCCAAGTTTGTCCACGCTGGCGAGCAGGTCGTAAAAGCCTTCCAGATGCTTACCGACCTTGGCGAACGAACCGACGATCGTCATGACGATCAATTCGGAAGCCACCAACTGCCCCAACGTCAATTCGCCTTGGATGACCAGCCAGCCGCCAAGTCCCAACAGAATCGTCGCGGCGACGGCCTGCAGGCCGAGCGCGAACAGGATTTGCCGTATCAGGACGCGGAAGTGAGCCTTCCGGGCGTCGAGGTAGTCGACGGCCAGTTTGTCTGCCCGATCCAGGCCGAACTGGGAACCTCCGTGAAGCTTGAAGGCCGTCGGATGACGGGCCAGCTCCTCCAGCCAGGCGGCGACTTCGTACTTACAGGCCGACTCGCGGATGGAAGTGCGGACCGCTCCGCGACCGAGACCAAAGACGATGAATCCAATCGCCAGCAACAGAAACGCGTCGAAACCCAGCAGAAACGGATGATAAAACCCCAGCACCGCCATACCGATGGCAGTCTGTAAGACGATCGTGATGCCGTCCAGCATCAGCGCGGCCGCAACTTTTTGGACGGTGACCACATCAAAGAAGCGGTTGACCAACTCGGGCGCAAGTAGCCGTCAATCGCCTTCTGTTCGACGCGAGGTAAGCGATACGCCAGATCTTCGACGACACGCACAAACAAACGACGCTGAATAATTTCTACGATAAACGTGTTTAACGCGCGAATGGCGGCGGCAAAACCGAGAAACGTCATCAGCATCAACGACAGGACCAGGACGGGTTGCAGATAACGCCCGAAGGCCACCGTGTTCACCAACGCTTCGACGGCCAAGGGGGCGGCCAAGGCAAGGATGCCGACGACGATCGAAAAGATGACAACAGCCCACAGGTCACTCTTCTCGGCCCGGATGAGTCCCAGGAGTCGTTCGAGCGGTTTGATCGGCAATTTGTGACCGGACGCATCGTGGCGTTCAAGCTGGCATGGCAGCGCGGCTTGGCCGGAGATCCACCGCAACTCCTTTCGCTTGCCGCCCCGCGCAAGTCGCTTCCGCAGCTGACGAATGGACAACCATTCCTCTTGATTTTCATGGAAGTCGAGCACGCGAACTCGGCCACGGCGCACCTGATCCAAGGCCAGCCATTCCACGGTGGGCGCCGCCAACTCGTCGTCGGCGGTAAAACAGACGGCGACCGGAATGCCTTGTCGCACCAACCGCAGCACGTCGGCGAGCGCCAAATCGGTACTGCGAATACGGAGATTCAGGCTCTCCCCCGCTTCCACCAAGCGTTGGCCCCAGACGCGGAAGTCGTCACCCGGAATCGCCCGCACCATCTCCGCAATCGTCCGCTGGGCAACGGGGCGATCAAAGGAGATCCGCGAGCTGCCAGCGAAGAATTCCAGGACGCGGGCGGCAGTCTTCGTGGCCTGAGACTTTTCGTAGTCGCTGATTTGCTTCATGAGTGGCGTTCCAACCGATAGTGATGGAGGGTCGTCGCGCACGACGGTCGAAAGCTATGCCTGATGGAAGGTGCGAATGCTGTCGCGCGAGTACTCGGATTGAAATTTCAGCTTGCGGGCTACCGAGTGCCCCAACCGGCGAGCGATGCGGGCAAAGCCTTCGCCAAACTCGGCCGCCTGCTGGGTCACTTCCACGGTCCCCTGTCGCCGCAGAATCGCGCGGGCCACGCACCGCTTATCAATGCCTCCCCGGGGGCCATTCACATCTTCGGTGAGCACCGTGACTCGTTGAATCTGCTCGCCAAATCGCGACAGCGCAAAGAGAAAACTTCGCGTCGCTGCCTGCCGATCCGCGTCGGTGAGCAATTGGCCACGGTCAACAAAATGAATCTCCATGGTGCAAGACTCCTCGTAAGCGATTGGGGTCGGGCCCCTGCCCGGCGAACCGGGAGGAAAAAACCGACCCGGCCACACGATTTTTCCATCCACTATTATATATACGGCGTCATCGACAGGGAGAAAAAGCAGATTTTTCACCATAGACACGTAGAATTTTACGACGTATTCTTTGGCCATGGAATGGCTTAATTACCACCACCTGTTCTATTTCTGGCACGTCGCCAAGGAGGGAACCGTTTCCGCGGCCGCCCAGACTCTCCATCTGGCACGGCCCACAGTGACGGCTCAGGTGCGAGCACTGGAAAAATCGGTCGGCCAGCCGCTCCTGGAGCGGCGAGGGCGGCGATTGGAGCTGACCAAATTCGGACGACAGGTCTTTGTCTATGCTGATGAGATGTTTGCGATTGGCAACGAGTTAAAGGAGTTCGTGCGTTCGGGACAGGGGGCTTCGCGCAGCCGCTTTGTCGTGGGGATGCCCGATGTGGTGCCCAAGATCATCGCCTTTGAATTACTGAAACCCGCCTTGCATCTGGCCGAACGTCCTCAAATCGTCTGTTATGAAGGCAAGCTGGACGTACTGCTCGCCGATCTGGCGCTGCATCGCCTGGACCTGGTACTTTCCGATTCACCGGCACCACCCAGCGTGGACGTGCGTGTTTACAATCACAAATTGGGCGAGTGCGGCATCTCCCTGCTCGCTGTCCCGGAGCTGGCGAAGAAATATAGTGCCGACTTTCCTCGGTCACTCGATGGGGCGCCGTTCCTGCTCCCGACCAATCATACGGCCATGCGGCGGACGCTCAGTCGCTGGCTGGAAGAGCACGACGTGCATCCCTTTCTGGTCGCGGAGTTCGAGGACAGCGCACTTCTGAAAGTTTTTGGTCAGTCGGGAGCAGGCCTCTTTCCCGTCCCCATGGCCATTGAGCAAGAGGTGCAAAAGCAGTATCGAGTGGAGCTTGTCGGCCGCCTGGAACAGGTGAAAGACACGTTCTACGCCATTTCGGTGGAGAAGCGGGTGAATCATCCCGCCGTCCTGGCAATCGTGAAGCAGGCCCGCAATGAGATCTTCGATTAGCCACCGTCGTACACGATATGACGCGTCCCGTGTTCAGGAGTCACCCGCTTGCTTGCCAATGCACTTTTTAACCCTGCCTCGCTCTTATTGGTCGCTCACACGCTGATTGTGGTGCTATTATCCCTGCGGGTCATCATGAAACGCCCGCCAACCGGCGTGGCGCTGGCCTGGTTGCTGCTCATCTCGGCCATCCCGTTCCTGGGAGGCTTGATCTACTTGATGATAGGCGAGCGGCGTATCGGCCGGGGCCGTGCACGCGGCTTCAGGATGCTGCGGGTGGATATCCGGAGCATCTTCGAGTCAGCCATTTCGGAAGGATTACTGGCGGTCGATTGGTCTCGCCATTCCCGGGCCGCTCGCGGCATGGATCAACTGGGCAAGAAAATCGTGGGACTCTCTACCGTCCACGGCAGCCGTTTTCAGCTCTTTTCCGACACGCAAGCTGCTCTGCAGGCGATCACCAAGGATATTGATGCCGCGCAGACCAGCGTTTTGTTGGAGTTCTATATCTGGAACGAGGGAGGACGCGCCGATGAAGTCCTGGAGGCCGTGATTCGTGCGGCGCAAAGGGGTGTCAACTGCGGCGTGCTGATCGACGCACTCGGCGCCCGCCCCTGGTGGAAGGGCAAACAGCCCCGTCGCCTCCGCGCGGCCGGCGTGCATGTACGCCCCGCCCTGCCGGTGGGGCTGCTGCGGACGCTCGTCGGCCGCACCGACTTGCGCTTGCATCGCAAGATTGTGGTGATCGACGGACATACCGCCTGGACCGGTAGCATGAACCTGGTGGATCCCCGTTTTTTCAAGCAGAATTCGGGCGTCGGCGAATGGGTCGATGCCATGGTCCGACTCGAGGGCTCCGTGGTCGCGGCCTTGGCGACGGTCCTGATCAGCGACTGGATCCTGGAAACCGGTGAACCGATGGCGGACATTATCAGCCGCAACGGGTTACGGTTGGTCGAACCCCAAGGCACGGCCGACATTCAGGTCGTACCGTCCGGCCCGGGCCAATCAGAAGATGGGCTGCTACAGATGATTCTGGCGCTCATCAACGCCGCGGAATCAGAACTCGTGCTGACGACACCTTACCTCGTGCCGGACGATTCGCTCCTCCGCGCCCTGCGTGGCGCGGCGGCTCGTGGTGTGGCCGTCCGCCTGATCGTGCCCGAGAAAGTCGATTCGGTGTTAACTCGGTATGCCAGCCGTTCGTATTACGATGATCTGTTGGAAATGGACATCGAGATTCTACTTGTATAAGGGCGGTCTGCTGCACACCAAATCGATTTCGGTCGACGATCACCTGGCCATGTTCGGCACGGTCAATCTGGATCTCCGCAGCTTCTGGTTGAACTATGAAGTGGCCCTGTTTGTGTATGACCAGGAGTTCTCGCGGGAACTGCGGAAGCTGCAACAGTCTTATCTCGACGATTCCCTGCGGCTCGATCCCCAGACGTGGGCGGCGCGCTCGTTCGGCAGTCGACTGCTGGAAAACACGCTCCGCCTGGTCAGCCCGCTGCTCTAGCCTGGGACAGGCATCCGGCCTGTCATTGTTCCAAGTTCGGCGGCCGCGGCGGAGCAATGCGGGTAGCCGAATTCGCAAGAATTTGGTGCCAGCCACCCCAAGTCAACGCTCACCAAGTCTGGCGATTTCGAGTCGGGGGATTCATTGTCCCCACCCACGTGGCACCACACCAAAGGTCCCCGCCAGCTCGATCAAGAGACGCTCCGGCAAACTCATCTCGGCCCGTTGGACGAGCACCGAGCGCGCCACGTCCGGCCGGTCCGTAATGAGCCCCTGCACACCGCGGCCGATCATCGTCGACATGCTCACGGCATCATTCACCGTCCAAACGAAGACCTCTTTGCCCAGACCGTCGCGCGGCGCGCACGAAGCTGGGCGTGGCGAACGTCGCGTTGACAGCGACAAAGTCAGCCTCGATCCCCGGCAGGTTTCCCGCCGAAACGGACATCAGCAGACCGACCGTCCAGTCGGGCCGTAGTGCTTTCATCTTCTTGACGGCATCCAACTTGAGTGACATGAATACCACATCATCCACGCCGCCGCGGGATTCAATCAAATCCACAACCCTTTCTTCGAGCTGCTGATCGTGCCCGTAGTACTTCAGTTCAATCACGACCCGCACGTTGCCCTGACATGCGTCCAGAACATCGCGCAAGAGTGGTACGCGTTCGTCCTTGAAGCTCGCATCAAACCAGCTGCCAATATCAATGTCCCGCAAGTCGAGTTGCGTCGCATTCCAGATCTTTAAATCCAGGCCGGCAAGTTTCATAAAATCACTATCGTGAAAAACGACGACCTCCCCATCAGCCGTCTCCTGCACGTCGACTTCCACGCTGTCCGCGCCGTCGGCGATCGCCTGTCGTATCGCGGCCAAGGTATTCTCCGGAGCCGCCCGCGAGGCCCCGCGGTGTGCGATGATCGCCACGTCATCTTCCAGCGGGATATTGGCAACGGTCCAAGCTCCGAAGCCAAATGCAACCAGAATGGTGAGGAAAAGGCACATCATCAACCGCCCCGTCGTCAGCTGCCAGCCTGCGAACCGAGGTGGGACCGCTCTCAGTTCGCTGCTCCGCATGTTGTTCCGTCCGGCGCCCCCTGACCGCTGATACAGTTCGCAGAGCACGGTCGCGAAGGTCGCCGCCGAAAGGAGTCGCAGCACCAGCTGAAAAACGGCCCACACGAGCAGGCTGACTCCGATGGCCATCGTGAGCAGCGTCAATGAGCCTGCCAGGCGGGGAACAATCAGGCGTCCCAATCCAATCAGAGTGAACGACACCAGCAAAGAGACCATCGTCGTGGCCACCCCCCAGGCGAGCAGCCAAGTCAACACCGTTCGTCGACGTCCCGACGCCCGCTGGCGACTCACTCGCAGCGCGGCTGCCGAACGGACATCCTCGAAGAGCACGAGAGGCAACGCGAAGAACCAGCCGGTGAAGAGTCGTAACAGCACGGCCACGAGGACCAGCGTCAAGAGGATTCCGATACCGACGGCAGCCAGAAAGGAAGGCGGTTTTTCCTTCAGATAGAAGTTGATATCGTGCGACCCGAGCAGCGTGCAATAAACAACCGCCGCCAAGGCCAGGCAGGGCGCCGCGGTCAACAACGTCAAGCCAACGATCCGCGCTGTAACGCGCAGGACCGCATGGGCATGCAACACGGCAAACCAGATGGCCGCGACGGGCCTCACCGGCTTCGACGAGTCGGACGCCAGGATCGCCAGTAGCGAGGCGACTTCCAGGGCGCTGATGCTCAGCCAGCAGGCTCCCACGACCACCAGACAAAGCCATCCCAGCGGCCCCGTGGCCAGCAAGAGAATGTCTTGGTCTGCCAGGAAGGCACGACCAGACCAAGCCAACACGCAGTGAAACAGGAGCAGCGACAGCGGGACGAGCAACACCAGCGCCAAGCCGCGATACAGAAGTCCCGTCAGCAATAGCGATGGCCAGGCGTGGCGAAAAACGCGCGTCATCGCACTGAAACGTGAAGACATCGTGGGTTCCGCGGAAGATTGGCTCATGAGGGAGTGCCCTTGGAGGGGCGTTTCTGCTGCAACAAAATTCGGTAGAATAGCGGGGCCCCTGGTAGTCCACTCGCTCGCTTCCCACTGCACGCTTGGAGGTTTGGTCATGTTCGGCAAGTTCGCCCGCGTCGTCGTTTTACTGTGGCTGGCACTCGCTTGCCAGTTCTGTACGGGACAAGAAGCGGAAACGCCCGCGAGACGACGCAGGAAGGCGGCGCGGCCGCCGGCAACGAAATAGACGCGACCACGGACGATACGGCTGCCATCCAAGCCGCGATCCAGTCTTATGTCGAGGCCTTCAACAATCGGGATGTCGAGCAGCTGATCGTTCTCTGGTCACCCGAAGGCGTCTATCACAGCCGCCGGGGAGGCGAAGCGCTGGTCGGTCATGATGCCTTGCGTGAGTCATTTATTGCCAATTTTTCCCAGGAGAGCGTGCCCATCCTGGCCGTGAACACTGCGTCGATCGAGTTCGTTTCGCCAAACGTCGCCGTCGAACGGGGTACCGCCACCGTCAAGCATTCGGAGGATGACTTCTTCGAAACCGAATATAGCGTCATTTATGTCAAGCAGGATGGAACATGGCTGATTGATCGCGTCAGGGAAGACGAGATCGCTGAGCCACCGTCCAATTACTCTCACCTAAGGGACCTGGAATGGATGATCGGCGAGTGGGTGGATGAGGCGGACAGCGGCGTTATTGAACTCGAATGCCAATGGACGAAAAACCAAAACCATATCAGCCGCCGCTTTAAGGTGACGAGCGGCGATGCCGTCGAATTGTCCGGCCTGGAGATCATCGGCTGGGACCCTCGGCAGAAACAAATTCGTAGCTGGCTGTTTGACTCTGATGGCGGGTTTGTCGAAGCCACCTGGAGCAAACGAGAAGATCATTGGACCGTCCAGGCCGTCGCGACGCTGGCGGACGGCGGCGCCGGTTCGTACACCGGCATCCTACGACCAATCGACGAGAACAGTTTCAGCTTCCAAAAAGTCAATCAAGTGATCGACAGCCAATTGCTCCCCAACATGGATGAGGTGATCATCCGGCGGAAGTGATGGCAGTCCGCGATCATTCGCCCCGTCAACAAGAATTCTCTCTCAAGAGCTACCGTATGAAACCCATCACGAAAAAGAGCATCTGCCTTATTTGCCTGCTGCTGACCGGACTCTGGCTCTGCGGCGAAACCTTCGGCCAGCGCGGAGGACGTGGCGGTGGAGGACGCGGCGGTGGAGGACGTGGGGGCGGGATGAGCCGACCCGCCGGTGGCGGGGGACGTGGCGGTGGAATGAGCCGCCCAACGGGCGGGGGGATGAGTCGACCTGCCGGCGGACGGTCGCCGTCGATGAGTCGACCGGCTCCGCGCCCGAACCCCGGAATGAGCCGCCCCGCGACCAGCCGGCCATCCGCCAGTCGACCGTCGACCGGACGACCGGGTCCCAGCACGCGGCCGTCTCCCAGCCGACCATCGACCGGACGACCGGGTCCCAGCACACGGCCGTCTCCCAGCCGACCATCGACCGGACGACCCGCACCCGGTACGCGCCCCTCACCCGGTACGCCCCTCACCCGGTACACGACCCACACCCGGCACACGACCAACACCCGGCACACGACCCGCACCGGGACGGCCCAGCTCGGGCAGACCTGCTGGTGGCCGTCCCGTCCAGCGGCCTTCGCAGGGCCAACTGAACGACTTTTTGGATCTTGGTGGATCCGCCCGACCGAGCACACGTCCCGGTGGCGGAGCCGCTGGCGACTTTCTGCAAAATCGGCCCGCCCCCGGCACGCGACCCATTCCCGGCCAACGGCCCGGTGGAGGTGATCGACCCGGACCCGGCAATCGACCAGGAACAGGCGACCGACCCGGACCCGGTGACCGACCCGGATCGGGCAATCGACCCGGACCCGGTGATCGACCCGGATCGGGCAATCGACCCGGACCCGGTGATCGACCCGGAACAGGCGACCGACCCGGATCGGGCAATCGACCCGGACCCGGAGACCGACCGGGAATCGGTGACCGACCGGGCAACCGACCGCCGGGCTGGGGCCAGGGTCCCGGACAGCGTCCTCCTGGATATCGGCCTCCCCCGGGGTACCGTCCCCCAGGCCAACGTCCACCCGGATATCGCCCGCCCGGGTATCGTCCACCGTATCCGGGACATTGGCCCGGTTATGGAGGCGGTTACTGGGGCCGCTATCCCAACTATCGTTGGGGCTGGGGACGCTACCCCGTCAACTGGTGGGCCTGGACCACTCCCATTGCGTTGACCGGATGGGTTGCCGGGGGCATCCCCAACCAGCCGGTCTATTATGACTACGGGACTAATCTTTATTACGAAGGCGATAACGTCTATTACGACGGGCAGCCGGTGGCGTCGACGGAGGAGTATGCCGAGCAGGCACAAGCCATCGCGGCGGCCGTCCCGGAAGTGGCGCCAGAGACTGTGGAATGGATGCCGCTTGGCGTCTTCGCGCTGGCCCCAAAGGACAGCTCGGTGGAGGACTCGACGCTGTTCCTGCAATTGGCGATCAGTAAAGAGGGAATCATCGCCGGCACGTTCCAGAACACGGCCACTGACAAATCGTTCGAAGTCGAAGGCACGATCGATAAGGAGAGTCAGCGGGCCGCTTGGGGGCCCGTGGGTGAGTCGTGGCCGATCATGGAAACCGGCGTTTACAATCTGACGGAGAACGAAGCCGGCGCCTTGGTCCACTTCGAGGACGGTACGACGCAACAGTGGACGATGGTCAGGCTGGACGAACCGAAGGATAGCGATAAGGGTCAGTAACGAGGCAGGGACGTCCACCGGCTCAGCAACCTCGGAGCGAGATTGGCTTTCCCGAGCCACATCGCCGCCGAGGTTGTGGTGCGCCCGGGCAGCTACTGGCGGAGGGGAATTTGCCGATGGAAGTCTCGATTTCCTTGCCCAGCTGGGCTCGCGATGCGGCTAGGCAACTCCCTCCGTTGCCGTTGCTGGACGATCGGATGCGGACCGTGATCTCCTTTGCGCGGCGAAATTTCGAGCACGACACGGGCGGGCCTTTTGCCGCAGGCGTGTTCGAACAAGACACGGGAAGGCTCGTCGCGATGGGCGTCAATCGAGTCATTCCCACCAGTTGCTCTTCCGCGCATGCCGAGGTGGTAGCGCTGTCACTCGCGCAACAGTCGCTGGGAGTGTATGACTTGGGGGGTACCGAGATGCCCCACCATCAACTGGTGGTCAACTGGCGGCCGTGTGTCATGTGCTATGGCGCCGTGATCTGGTCCGGTGTGCGGTCCCTGGTCATCGCCGGCAGCGATCATCAATTGGAGCAGATTACCGGCTTTGATGAAGGCCCGCTGCATCCGGATTGGAAGGACGAACTGCAACGGCGGGGAATTGACGTCATCGACGACTTACTGCGAGACGAAGCCTGTGACGTATTTCGCGCTTTTGCGCGAGCGGTCGGCTCGTCTACAACGGCCGACAGGGACCGCCCAAGCCGACTTGACCGCCTCATGGCATCGTCGCTCGATGGGCCCCGCGTGACGTGCGGAGGGCTTCCCTCACCTGGATCATCTCCGCGGCGATGCTGATGGCAATTTCGGCCGGTTGATTGCTGCCCAGCCTGATACCGATCGGGCACCGCAGCGGGCCGAGCATGTCCTCCGTCACGCCCTGCTCCGCCAGTTCCCGAAGCAGGACTTTTCGTTTCGCGCGGCTGCCGATGACTCCCAGATAGGCTGGCCGCAACGGGCGGTGGGCGATCGCCCCCAGGATGGGTAGGTCGGTTCCATGTCCCATCGTCATGCAGACCACAAAGTCGTCCGCCGTCAGTGTCTCGACCTCCGTCCGCGGTTCCTGCGGGCAGATAGCCCTCAGTCGCGCGACCGCCGGGAGCTTATCCAGCCATTCCTGCCGCGGATCGATACAAGTGATGCGGCAATCCAATGCGGCGAGGCACTGGACCAGCGCCTGAGCCACGTGTCCGGCGCCAAAGATGACAATGTGCCAATCGTGGAGATGATATGTTTCGAAATACAGTTTGACGACGCCGCCACACGTCATCCCGACATCGGTCTGCAAGTTCCATTCCACAAGCAATCGTGGCTGGCCTTCGCTTCCCGCCAGCATCCGCTCTGCTTGCGTGATCGCCTTGAACTCGACCTTGCCGCCGCCGATCGTACCGTGTGCCAGACCATCCCTGGTCACGAGCATCTTCGTGCCTGCATCCTGCGGTGTACTGCCGATCGATTCGACGAGCGTCACCGACACGAACGGTTGTCCGGTCGCCGCCAGCCGGGCGAGCTGTTCGATGTAAGTCCGGGTCATCTCGGTTGGACCGTGGCGGATTCGAGACTTGTGATACAACGGAGAATTTCTTCGCCCGTGGCGGGCAACTGCAATTCAAAATCGCCATGGCCGGCCAACTGCGACAGGGCATGACGTACCGCGGCCCAGGCCGAGACACCGAGCAGCAGCGGTGGCTCGCCGACCGCCTTGCTGCGACGGATATTGAGTACGTTATCGTCGTTGTCGAACATCTGGCAATGAAATTCGCTCGGCACATCGGTGATCGCCGGAATCTTATAGGTGGTGGGAGAATGGGACAGCAGCCGGCCTGCCGCATCGTAAACCAGGCATTCCATCGTGGCCCAACCGAGTCCTTGCAGGTATCCACCGGTGATCTGCCCCATGTCGACCCCCGGGTTGATCGACTGGCCGATGTCGATCAGCAAGTCGACTCGCGGAAACGAGAGTTGGCCAGTGAAACGATCGATCAACGCCTCGGCGACCGCGGCACCTTGCGTGAAGTAGAGAAACGGATGGCCTCTTCCTGTTTCGCGATTGTAATCCACCCCCGGCGTCTTGAAGAAACCCCGCGCTCCCAGATCAATCCGCTCCAGCCGCGCGCTTCGCCAGCTCGCCAAAGGGCAGGCGCTGCTCGGGCCGGCGACTGTCAAACACCTGGCCATCAAGAAATACGATGTGCTCGGGCGATTTAACGAGCCCCTCCTCCTGCGAGGCCAGTAGTTCCGCGGCGAAATCCGCCAGTCGCGCTTTGATCTGGCGACAGGCGTGGATCGCCGCGGCACCATTCAGATCGGTGCCGGCCGAGGCAGCGGTGGGTGACGTGTTATTGTTCTTCTCCGTCGAGGTCGGCATGAGCAGCACCTGGGCATAGCCGACCCCCAATTCGTCGGCGACGAGCTGGCGGATTTTCGTATTCAGCCCCTGCCCCATCTCGGTTCCACCCGTCGACACCTGCACGGACCCGTCCGTATAAACGTTGACCAGTGCGTTGGCCTGGTTGAGGAATTTCGCTGTGAAGGCAATGCCGAACTTGACGGGCGTCATGGCGATGCCACGTAAAGCCATGTTGTCGGTGGCATTCAAGCGGGTAATCTCCTCCAGCCGCAGCTTATAGCTACTACTGGCCGCGAGAGTACTCATGATTTCCGGCAGGTGGTTCCGTACAAAGACCTGGCCGTAAGGCGTCGTATTGCGATCGTCGTTCCCGTATAGATTCCGCAGCCGCACATCGAAGGCATCCCGTTGCAGGTGTTCGCCAATCCGCTGAATGATGTTTTCCATCGCCGCCACGGCCTGCGGTCCACCAAAGCCGCGGAAAGCCGTATTGGGGGGGTAATTCGTAAAACAGACCTGGCCCTGAATCTCGATGTCGGCGATGAAATAGGCGTTCTCCGCATGGAGCATGGATCGTTCCATCACCGATGGTGACAGATCGGCCGCGAGCGCCACCGTCGGAGAAAAAATCCAACTGCAGCCCGGCAATCACGCCGCTCCTTGTGAAGCCCACTTGCCAGCGGACGAGATAGGGATGCCGTTTACCAGTCACGCACATATCGTCATCCTTGCTATAGATGACGCGTGCGGCGCGACCCGTTTTGTGCGCGACCAGGGCAGCCATCAAGGCCGGAATGGCGGCTTGCGTCTCCTTGCCGCCAAAGGCGCCTCCCATGCGTTTGCAGATGCACACCACCTGGTGCAATGACAAGTGGAGCACCTCCGCCACGACGGTCTGAATTTCGGTGGTGTTCTGGGTGGAAGAATGCACCACCAGCTGCCCTTCTTCACCCGGGTAGGCGATCGCTGCCTGGGACTCCAGGTAGAACTGTTCCTGGCCACCGGAACGAAACTCGCCAGCCAGTCGGTTGTCGGCCAAGGCGATCGCACGCTGCGCATTGCCGCGGCGAATCAACCGCGGCGGACCGAGAAAGCGTTCTTGCTCGATCGCCTGATCAATCGACAAGATCGCCTTCTCCTCAGCAACGTGGATCGAGACACATTTGCGGGCCAACCGCAGCGCCCGCGGATGTTCGGCCGCGATGACCACCATCGGTTGGCCCACATAGAGCACCCGCGCATCCGCCAGGAAGGGCTCGTCGCTGACCAATGGGCCAAAAAGATTGTGAGGCACGTCGTCGTGCGTGAAGACGGCGACGACTCCCGGTACCAACCTGGCCTGCTCCAGATCGATCCGCAACACGCGGCCACTCGCCACGGGACTTCCCACAAATCCAACGACCAGTTCGTCTTGCCTGAGCGGAACGTCATCGAGATACGGCGCTTCACCCGTGACGTGGCCGACGGCCGAGTCGTGCGGAATCGTGGTACCTACCCAAGGCATGCTGGCGGACTCGCAAACTGGTGACGAAATCGGGCAAAGGCCCGGGACAGGACGCTAGGCGGATGCAGATGACGGCGCAGCTGGCTGATCGATCTGATAGTAGAACTTTCGCAAGACGTTGCGGGCCAATTGCCAGCGATAGGCGGCTTGTCCGCGTACGTCAGAGATGGGGGTAATCTCGTCGACCGCGATCTCTCCCGCGTGGATCATGGTGTCGAGCGTAAAAGGCTTGCCACGCAAGAATGACTCGGTGCGCCGCAAGCGGAGGACAACGGGTCCGACGGCGCCATAAGCGATGCCGGCGTCGCGAATCGTGTCCCCGGCCAGCTCGACCCAGATCGCGGCGGTAAAACTGGAGATATCCATATCGCGCCGCCGGGAGACCTTGTACAGTCGCAGCTGGCGCTGCGGCGGCGGCAGGGGAAGACGAATCTGTGTCAGCAACTCGCCCTCCCGCAAATCAAAGTCCTTATAACCCCGATAGAAGTCATTAATATTGACGGTCCGCTCACCCGTACCACTCACGAAAGTCAATTCGGCTTCACACACAAACAGCAACGGCACGGCATCTGAGATGGGAGACGCATTGATGATGTTGCCACCCACCGTACCCACGTGGCGGATCTGCGGCGATCCGAACACGCGAATGATGGCGTGAAACTCGGGCAAGCGGCGTTCGACCACCTGCTCCAGCTCGGACCACGTCGCGCCGGCCCCGATCATCAGGTCGTCGCCAGCGACCGCGACGTTTCGCAATTCGGCGATCCGGTTGAGGTCCAGCCAATCGATCGCCTGCAACTGGCCCTTATTGAACTGGACGCCCAGGTCGGTTGCTCCGGCCACAATGCGGGCCCGCGGCTGGCTTGCCAAAAAGGTAACCGCCTGTTCGATCGTCGTGGGGCAGTAAACCCGACAAGCCACACCGGCGATGTTCGCGGTAATCTCGATCGGCTCCCCTGCCGGGCGTTGGCGGATGGCTCCATTGTCTGGCAGGAAGGGTCGCAGGGCCCCCTGTTCTGCCGCGGACTTGCCAGCGGCGAGGATGGGGCTGTAGCCGGTACAGCGGCAGAGGTTCCCCGTGAGTTGGTGGCGGAGGTCGTCTTCCGTGACCGAATCCGCCGAGATCCGCATTCCCGCCAGGGCCATCACGAAGCCGGGCGTGCAAAAGCCACATTGCGAGCCATGGCAGTCGACCAGCGCGGCTTGGATGGCCGTCAACGCGCCCGACTCCCGCAGGCCTTCGACCGTCACAATGTACGCGTTATCGAGCTGAAACATGAATCGAATGCAGGAATCGATCGGACGATAATCGATGCCACTCGGCGAGGGTTGGCCGCAGAGTACAGAGCATGAACCGCAATCGCCCTCGGAACAGACAATCTTCGTACCGGTCAAACGACGACGCGTGCGGAGGTAGTCGGAAAGCGTCAAAAAGGCATCCTGACGCCTGACGATCACCGGTTCGCCGTTGATATGCAATTGAATGTGATCGCGCATGCCCGCTACTTTCATGGAGCAGTTGTCTTCAAAAAGAGTCTGCTGGCCAATATACTCCAGCCAGGAGAATTCTCCTACGCAAACACGCAACACCGATCAGCGCGAACACGGCAGCGGATGTTGGTAGTATCCCCCTCGACACGCGGGCGCACCCTGGCAACGGCCCTCAACCCTTTCAACGTAACCTCGCAACATGCTCGATAATCAGGACTGCCCGTCCGCATCCGCTGCCGTCCGCCAGGCGGCATGTCGCGTGCTGCAGCGGTGCGACGAGCTGGCCGGTTGCAGCGAGGAAGCCGGGCGGTTGACCCGGACGTTTTGTAGCGAAGCGATGCAGCGAGCCCATGCGCTCGTGCGGACATGGATGCACGGAGCCGGGATGACCGTTCGCCTCGATGCGGCGGGCAATATCGTGGGCCGCTGGCCATCCATGACCGCCCACGAGAAGGTCTTCTTAATCGGCTCGCACCTCGATACCGTGATCGACGCGGGGCGATTTGACGGGCCGCTCGGTGTGCTACTGGGTCTCGCTGCCGTCGAGTTGCTCAGCGAGGCACACACGAAGTTGAAATTTGCGGTGGATGTCGTGGGCTTTTCCGAAGAAGAGGGCGTCCGCTTTCGCACCCCCTTTCTCGGCTCGCGAGCCATCGTGAACGACTTCGATCGTCAACTGTTCGAGCTTGTCGACCGCGAGGGCGGTACGGTTCGCCAGGCGCTGCTCGATTTCGCGCGGATCCCGACGCACTCGCACAAGCCTGTTATTCCCGAGAATCGCTGCTCGGATTTCTGGAACCCCATATCGAGCAGGGCAAGCGCCTTGAGCGGTGGGAGCAGGCGGCAGGCGTCGTCTCGGCCATCGCCGGCCAGACGCGGGCCACGTTTCAATTCACTGGCGTATCGGGTCATGCCGGAACCATGCCGCACTCCGAACGTCGAGATGCCCTGGCCGCCGCCGCCGAGTTCATGACTTATGTCGAGCAACTTGGCCAGCAAACCGAAGGGCTGTTCGCGACGGTTGGTCAACTCACGGTCGAACCGAATCTTAGCAACGTCGTGGCGGGTCGAGTTCGTCTGCGGTTGGACCTGCGGCACGCCGATGATTCCGTACGGCTGTCTGCCTATGCGAAGCTGCGGGAAAATGCCTCGGAGTGCGGGCAACGACGGGGCGTCATCGCCGAAGTCGTCGATATCCAGCAGCAACCCGCGGTCGTCCTCGACCAACATCTCACCCAGCAGTTACGGTCTGCCTGCCAAGACGCAGGACTCGCCGGACACACCCTCGTTAGTGGTGCCGGCCATGACGCGATGGTGATCTCTCGGCGGGCACCGAGCTGCATGTTGTTTCTTCGTTGCCGGGGCGGCATCAGCCACCATCCGGATGAGCACACGGAGCTCTCCGACGTGACGGACGCACTCGACGTGATGGTGCGTTTCCTACTACGCATCAATCAATCTGCATCTTAGACCGGGAACAAGCATGGACGTTTTTGGACACACCCGCAGCCACATGGCTCGCAATTACGCACTGATCACTCCCGATACGCACGTCGAATCTCCGCTGCTCGGGTGGGAAAAGGCCACGGCAGTGGTCCACATTTCGCCGCACTTGGGCGCTCGATTCCTGCAATTTACGGCGCACCTGGAAGCCGGCGGCAGCGGCATCCGGCCGCAGCCGGGAGTGGAGCGATTCTTATACGTGCTGTCAGGGAACATCTGCATCACGACCGCTGATGCGGCCAACTCACGTCAGAACGAGTTGGATGAAGGAGGATATGCTTTCCTGCCGGTCGATCATCCGCATACGATCGCTTCGCGTCATGGTGCAAAGCTGCTGGTTTTTGAAAAACGAGCCGTCCTGGAGGGCGGGCTGCGACATCCCGAGCCCTTGATTGGTCATGCGAAGGATATCATGGGCGAGCCTTTTCAGGACGATCCGGACGCGCGGCTGCAGACGCTATTGCCGATCGAGCCCGAATTCGACATGGCGGTCAACATCTTTACCTATCAACCCGGAGCTACCTTACCGCAAGTCGAAATCCATGTGATGGAGCATGGACTCATGATGCTGGACGGCATGGGCGTTTATCGCCTGGCAGATGACTATTACCCGGTTACCGCCGGTGACGTCATCTGGATGGCTTCGTTTTGCCCCCAATGGTTCGTGGCCATGGGAAAGCGACCGGCCAGTTACATCTACTACAAAGACATTCATCGCGACCAGCATTGCCTGGACACCAGGGCGTGATGCCGCGAGCAAAAGGCGAAGAGTACCGCATGGCCTCCTTAGCATTGACGATCAATCGGAACCGGATCGAAGGGGAGTTGGCGGCGCTCGCGCAATTTTCCGCAACTCCAGCCCCATCCGTAACACGGGTGCTATTCACGGAAGCCGATCGACTGGCGCGGGACTGCCTGCAGGCGGCCTGTATTGACGCCGGTCTGACGGTACGTAGCGATGCCGTGGGCAACTTCTTCGCGCGCTGGGCCGGCAGCGATCCGCACGCCGCCGTCGTGGCCACTGGCTCGCACTGCGATGCCATTCCGCACTCCGGCCGTTACGATGGAACCGTCGGCGTGTGGGGCGGGTTGGAGGCGATCCGGGCCCTGCAAGCGGCAGGATTTCAGCCGCGGCGCTCGATCGAATTGATCATGTTCACAGCCGAAGAACCTACCCGCTATGGCATCGGCTGCCTGGGGAGCCGTCTGATGGCCGGGGTGCTCGATCCGGAAACTGCCGATCAATTGACGGATAAAGCGGGACAAACCCTTGCCACCACGCGAGCCGCCCATGGTTTCACGGCCCCATTGGCCACGGTGAGAGTCGCACCGGATCAG
This sequence comes from uncultured Planctomycetaceae bacterium, assembly GCA_963700865.1. Classification (GTDB taxonomy): domain Bacteria; phylum Planctomycetota; class Planctomycetia; order Pirellulales; family Pirellulaceae; genus CAVOGJ01. Next base: position 234,305 of record CAVOZC010000017.1, read on the forward strand.
CTGCACGCGTTCGTCGAACTTCACATCGAACAAGGCCCTCAGCTCGAGCAATCGCAAACTCCCATCGGCATCGTCACCGATATCGCGGCGCCCGCCGCCCTGCGGGTCGACTACCAGGGCGAAGGCGGGCATGCGGGTGCCGTGCTGATGTCGGATCGGCGTGACGCCCTGCTGCCAGCTGCCGAGCTCGCCCTGGCGGTGGCCGCCGCGGCTCGGGACGAGGGGGGCCGCGACACGGTGGCAACCACGGGAATTCTCGATGTGTTCCCGCGAGCCATCAACAGCATTCCAGCGCGGACCCATCTGGAAATCGACATTCGTGACACGCAACTCGCACGTCGCGACCGCGTCCTGGCGCGCGTGATGGCTGCCGCCCAGGCCATTGGCGACCGTTACGGACAAGGGACCAGGCTGGAAATCATCAGCCAGGATCCGCCCGCCCGTTGTGGCCCAGAAGTCGTGGCGGCGATCGAGGCGGCTTGCCAAGAGGCCGGGATGACCCAGCAACATATGATCAGCCGCGCCTACCACGATTGTCTGTTTATGGCGCTACTTTGTCCGTCGGCCATGATCTTTATCCCCTGCCGTGATGGCATCAGCCACCGTCCGGACGAATTCAGCAAACCGGAAGACATCGTGGCCGGCATTGAAGTCCTCGCCCGTACCCTGACTCGACTCTCCACGTAACACCAAGGCAGACACATGGCACACCAACTTGCGGATCAGGCCTACGGAAAATCGCGGGTCCGCGTCTCCAGGATCACGCGGACCGCGGCACGACACGAATTTACCGAATTGGCCGTTGATCTTTTGCTGCGAGGCAATTTCGACGCCGCGTACACCGATGGGAACAATCAGGCGGTCATTCCCACCGACACGATGAAGAATACGGTGTATGCCCTGGCCAAAACGGAGGGCGTGCCCTCCTGCGAAGTCTTCGCCCTGCGGCTGGCGTCGCACTTTCTGGAAAAATTTCCGCATGTGACTGCGGCGGAAGTGACTGCCCATGAAACACTATGGACTCGTCAACTCGTCCACGGCCGCGAACATCCCCATGCGTTTATCGGCGGTGGCAGCGAGCAACCCACGTGCCGCGTGATGGCCGACCGCTCCAGGACATCCCTGCAGGCGGGCATCGAAGGCTTGCAAGTCCTCAAAACGACCGGTTCCGGTTTCGCGGGCTTCCTCCGCGACGAATACACGACGCTGGCTGAGGTCGACGATCGCATCTTTGCCACTACCATCACCGCCCACTGGCCGTGCCAGGACCTTGGAGCTGACTGGACCGCCCACCGCCAGACGATCCGCGATGCGGTATTGACGGTCTTCGCAGATCGTTTCAGTCGCTCCGTTCAGGAAACCCTTTTCGAGATGGCCACGGCCGCCTTTGACGCCTGCTCCGCCATCGACGAGATCACACTCGCGATGCCCAATCAGCATCATCTGCTGGCACAACTCGGCCCACTCGGTCTGGAGAATCCCAATGAGGTCTTCGTGCCGACCCGTGAGCCGTTTGGCATGATTTCCGCCACGTTGCGCCGAGACGGGGTGACAACGTGAACGATGCGATGACTCGCTTCGCGTTGCACAGCAACCGCGTCATTACGCCGGACGGCGAAATAGCCGCCACGATCGTGATCGACGGGGAAAAGATCCGCGGCGTCTGGCCCGACGATCCGCCCGGCACGCCCTGCGATCTTGACGGCATGTCATGCGAGGAACTTGGCGACCTCGTGATCTCGCCCGGCATCATCGACGCTCATGTTCACATCAACGAACCTGGTAGGACCGCGTGGGAGGGATTCGCCTCCGCCACGAAAGCGGCCATCGCGGGCGGCGTCACGACCCTGATCGACATGCCACTGAACAGCCGGCCCGTGACCACGACGCTCGCCGCGCTCGCCGCGAAGCGGGCCGCGGCCGCCGGCCAATGCGCGTGCGACGTGGGATTTTATGCCGGGCTGATTCCCGGAAACCTGGCGGAAATCGGGCCGTTGCTCGAAGCGGGCGTCCGAGGCGTGAAGGCTTTCTTGTGCGCTTCGGGACTGGATGACTTTCCCGCGGTCACCGAGTCCGACTTGCGGGCCGCGCTACCAATTTTGAAACGACATCAGGTCCCGCTGCTGGTGCATGCGGAACGCGTTGACGCAGATACGCCCGCCGTGGCCGATGATCGCTCCTACCCCGAGTATTTGGCGTCGCGCCCCGACCGCTTCGAGACGGCGGCGATCGACCTGCTCATCCGGCTGTGCGAAGAGTTTGACTCGGCCATCCATATCGTCCACTTGTCGACCGCCACCGCCCTGCCCCAAATCGCGGCCGCCAAACGGCTTGGGTTGCCGTTAACGGTGGAGACCTGTCCGCATTACCTGTTCTTCGCAGCCGAACGGATCCCGGATGGCGACCCGCGTTACAAATGCGCCCCTCCCATTCGCTCGGAATCCAACCGGCGGGAATTGGTCTCCGCGGTGGCACAACCCGCAACGGGACCGCTGGGGCCACTCATCGATACCGTGGGCTCGGACCACTCGCCCTGCCTGCCAGAAATGAAGCGGCTCGACGACAGAAACCTGCGGATGGCCTGGGGCGGCATCGCCGGTTTGCAGCTGACCTTGCCGGCACTCTGGACCGCCGCCCGCGAGCACGGCATCTCGCTCGCGCGGATGGCCGGCCTGCTTTCGACTCAGCCGGCACGGCTGGTCGGGCTGCAAGATCGCAAGGGGCGCATTGCTCCGGGATTGGAGGCCGACCTGTGTCTCTGGGACCCCGACGAGACCTGGACGGTGCTCGGCAGCGAACTGTACCATCGGCACGGCATTACGCCCTACGCGGGAAAAACGTTGTGGGGTCGCGTGAAGCGGACCTACCTGCGAGGCCGACTCGCTACGCCGCATGATCCGCCTCGCGGCACCACGCTTTGAACGATCCATCCCGGCACGGACCCACCCGACGCATGACCACCTTGGCGGAAACCCTGAATCGACTCGACGGCACCGCGCTAAGGGCGGCGCTGCGACAATGCTGCGCTGCCGAGGCCTGGGTGGAGCAAATGCAGGACCACGCTCCATTCGCAAACGATGAGCAAGTCGAAACGCTCGCCGGGCACCTTTGGTGGGGGCTGGATCCGAAGGACTGGCGAGCCGCCTTCGCGGCGCATCCTCGCATCGGCGATCTGGAATCACTTCGGGCCAAATTCGCCCATACCGCGTCGTGGGCCAGCCAGGAGCAGGCCGGCGCCACCGCTGCGGACGAGTTGACACTGCAGCGACTCGCCCACGGCAATGACGCCTATTTTGAAAAGTTCGGATTCATCTTTATCATCTCCGCTTCTGGCAAGACGGCGGCTGAAATGCTGATGGCGCTGGAACGGCGATTGCGGAACGATCCGGAAACGGAGTTACAGGTAGCGGCGGAGGAACAGGCACAGATCATGCAATTAAGACTACGGAAGCTCGTCCCATGACCGATAAAACGAATAAAAATCCGATTACGACGCACGTGCTGGACGTGTCTCGTGGGCGACCTGCGGGCGGCATCGCCGTGCAACTGGATCGCCGAGCCGCCGACGGCGTGTGGCAGATGATTGGTTCCGGCGCGACCCATAAGGATGGCCGCCTGCACGACCTGACCGACGAACCGCTTCAAGCGACCGCATATCGCCTGCGGTTCGATACCGAGGACTATTTCGCATCGCAAGGAACGGACGGTTTCTACCCGGCGGTCACGATCGAGTTTCAAGTGGCCGCGACCGACGAGCATTACCATGTGCCCTTGCTCATCAGCCCGTTCGGCTATTCGACCTATCGCGGCAGCTGATGTCCCCAGCCGAACTCGACGCCGCGTTGCACCAAGGCCTGTCGCCATGCCACTCGAATTCGAGCCGTGATGACCGATGACCGATGACCAAGCCCGCTGGCTGCTGCTGTTGGGGATCCTCGTGATCTTGCCGGTGGGCCTGTATTTTCGGTTCCGATCGGACACGGGCGAAAAGTTGGATCGGTGGCAGGAGGGACTGTGGATCCTGGTCGGGCTCGGCGTTTTGGCATTGGTCTACCTCGTGGGATTGATCGTCTTCTTGATCGAGCCGGCCTGGATGGGCTGGTCGGCCCTTCCTCTGCCATCCGTTCTTCGGTGGCTGGGCGTGGGGATAGGAATTTGCGCGGGCAGCCTGCTGCGATGGTCCTTTCGCAGCCTCGGCCCGAATTTGACCGATACGGTGGTCACGCGGAACGAAGCGTATCTGGTGACGGAGGGACCTTACCGTTGGGTGCGCCATCCATTCTATGTGGCCTTTGCGCTGGCCTTGATCGCCATCACGCTGATCACGGGTAATGCCATGCTCGCGGTGACGGGCCTGGCGATCTTTCGGGTCCTGGTCGCACGGACCTCGATCGAGGAGCGCAAGCTGATCGAGCGTTTTGGAAGGGAGTATGAGGATTACATGCGGCGGACCGGGCGCTTCGTGCCGCGATGGCGCCGTTGACGCACGGGGGACGGGAGTGCCGATGGGGAAATACCGCTTGGCAAGCAGCGCCGCCGTCCTTTGTGGCGAGGCCCCTTTCCGGCAGCGATCCTAAGTGCCAGACGACTTCCCATGCCAATAGGTGCCTGCGGTCATCCGCCAGGCCGAGCCCGTTGCAAATGGAGTTTTCCGGGAAGCGCGGCACCAAAGGCCCCACACACGCAAGTCAACAGGCAGAGCGGACCCAAGATCACACCGGACACCAAGCCGGTGGTTCCGCCGGCGACGGTCATCATAAAAAGCGACTTGCCGCCGCGCAACCTCATCAGTCGGGACAGTAGTCCAAAAACGGGAACGATGGCGGCGCCGAAGAGGCCTGCCAAATAGAATCCGATGGAAAAGCCCGCACCGGCCGCGGCCACAGCCCCTCCTTGAAGCAGCATAAACATAGCGCCAAAGAAGCCTCCCGTCAGTGAAGTACACAGCCAGGCGAGCACCCATACATGCCACGGCAAGCGCGCCTCCGACGTTGCCTCTGTCGGACTTGCTGGATTTGCAGCTACGCTCCATTCCGGTTCCATCATGACGGGCTCCCTGGGTCCGCGTTGCCGATCACACCTTGATGCAATGTACCTTGCGGCCACCCGCCACCATCGGGATTCCCGTGCCTGGGCGGTCGAGGCCTTGCGGCAGAATCGTTGCCAGCGTCACAGCCGTACCCTGCCACGCGCGCGAAAAGTTCAGGTGCCTCTTCGCTTGCTTGATGCTCCCGAAAAAGATCGCCGGAGGATCGAAATCCGTAAACGCCCATCCATCCCGGCTCGACCAGCCGCACCCACCCCACGCAGCCGTGGACGGCTACGCGACAACAACGCAACGGTCTTGCCGCGTCAGACCAGCCACTCGGGCTTGAAGAGCATGGCCGCACCCAGCAAGAAGATCACGCTGCCGCTGAGCAGCTTTAACCAACGGCCTTCACGTTCTTGCAGCTTGCGATGGGACATCGTCACGACCACGACGGTCAAGAGCAGCGTGTCATCGAACATGTAGGCCCCGATGTAGAGCGCGAGATACGAGTATTCGACCCACGTGGGCAGATGCTGGAGCGTCAGGATCTCGGTGTAGAGCGCCGGCAGCCCGGCGGTGCAAAGCAGTTCGACGATGTTGACCACGACGGCCAGCGCGGCCGCTCCGGCGATCGCCACCGTTAGATGCTTGGCGGCCACGATCTCCCGTACGCGACGATAGATGCCAGGTTTGGCCGATTCAGGAATCGAGAGCGTCACGCCTCGGTGAAAGATCAGAAAATCCTTGATGTTGATCACGCCCACGAACAAGGCGGTCAACCCCAACCCGATTTGCACCGGACGCAGCAGGCCGATCAGCTGAAAGACATTGAACCAGGCGGCAATGAAGGCGAAATAGGCCAGCCCACTGACCACCACAAACGTCCCGGCAATCGCAATGATCTTCTTTCGCTCGCGAATGTTCACCAGGATCGAGAGAAGAAATACCAGCACCCACATCGCGCACGGATTGAAGCCATCCACCAAGCCAATCAGTACGGTAAAGGCGGGCAAGCCGAGCTCCTGCACACTCAACCGACCGAACAGCGGCACTTCCACGCTAGTCTCGACATCCGACGCGTCCGAATCCATGGGGGCCATTTCATCCGGCAGCGGGACCTCATCCGGGGGTGGAACCTCGTCAGGTAGAGGAACCTCATCCGGCAGAGGAACCTCATCAGGCAGAGGAACCTCATCAGGCAGAGGAACCTCATCAGGCAGAGGAACCTCATCCGGTAGAGGAATCTCGTCAGGTAGAGGAATCTCGTCAGGCAGAGGAACCTCGTCAGGACTGCCTGCCTGGGTCGCCACCTCGGGCGGCGGATTCAGGGCGACGGGACCCGGCAAGGAGTCGAGCGCAAGGCGGGATGCCCAACGCGATAACGGAAGTTCCGTCATGATCATCATAAAGACGGGTAGGCGAACACGATGGGGCGTCTTTTGGTCGATCAAGGCATCCGCCATGACGTCAACATCTCGTTCCTTCGCGGTACCTGCATGACGACTGGGGACAAGCTGGCTCGTCCCGTTGACGCTCGTGGCCGAAATCTGAAAGAGGGCCTCTATGCTGCGACCGGTGATCTCCGACCCCTGAAAACCGACGACAAGACGCCCGGCCACTTCGATGCAGGGGAATGACGCGACGCGGATGCGATGCTTCTCTGCCAGTCTTGCCACCTCAGCTCGCGCGGCCGAGTCCGCCAGCACGTCGTGGTATTCGACGGTCAGCGCGGGCCAACGTTGGCAAAGTCCATCGAGAAACTGTTTGGCCTCCTCACAATGGCGACAACCGGAGCGGACAAATGCTCGAATGCGAAGTAGCTCCTCGATACGTCGCCCCGTCGTTTCCGCATCCGCAAAGCCAACGACCAATTGACTGGCCAGCGAGACCGCGGGGACCCCGGCTTTCTCGTGGCCGAATTTCCTGCTCAGCTGCCACAGACGCCCCAGCGCCTCACGATCCTCCAGAATGTCGTACGTACGGACTGCGAGTCCCGGGTGCCGCGACTTCAACCCAGCTACGAATTGAATCGCCTGCCGACATTGGTCCGAATCGGGACGCACATACAATTCGAGCACGATTGCCCGGGGCTGCTCCGCCTCACCCAGGCGTGGAGACAGGAATACTCCCGCCACCGCCATCCAGGCCGCCAGGGCCCCACAACCGGACAGCGACCGCCATCGGTCGCTGTCGGCTTGGCTAATCTCGCGTGTCATGCAAGCTGAATGGTGCAAACGATGTGCCGCCTTCCGCCGCGATGGCCAGGTGTGCGGCGGCAGGCTGGGGCTCCTGCTGGAACGTTCCTCCGCGGCCAGCGAGCTCGTGCATGCCTTCACAACAGTACCCAAACCGCACGCAGCGCGCTCTGCGGCGCGCGCTGGTAGGCTGTGACGGCTCGGACGGCGACGACTCATGTAGCGCCGCCGTCCCGACGTGAAGAACCTCGGCAACTCACGGCCCCACGGATCGAATGTTCGCGAGGAACCTGGCTGCCACCTCGTCGAGAAGCTGTACTGTACTCCTCGCGGCCGAGGACGGCGACGCGATGTCGGGTGCCCGCCATCAGGCGATGGTTAGCACACGGGCCCCGCGGAGACCGCCGCGGCGCAGCTCCATCAGCGCCGTATTTGCCTCCTCCAACGGATAGACAACCACCTCGGAGCGGAGCGGAATCTCGGCCGCGAGCGGTAAGAACTCCGCGATGTCCGTGTGCGTAATATTGGCCACGGTCTTGATCTCCTTCTCCATCCACAGGTGCCGCTGGTAATCGAGCGATTGCAGGCACTCACGATCGCCGTCCTCCTTGCGGATGGCATTGATGACCAGCCGCCCGCCCGGCCGAAGATTTTCCAGGGCGGCCAGGACCGGCTGCCAGGCGGGTGTGGTATCGATGATCGCGTGCAGCGGCTCAGGTGGCCGATCATTCGTCGGTCCCGCCCAGGCCGCGCCCAACTGGCGGGCGAATTCCTGCTGCGCCGTATCACGGGCAAACACAGCGACCTGGGTGCGCGGGAAACAATGCCGGGCCAGTTGCAACACCAGATTTCCGGACGCGCCGAAACCGGTCAATCCCAACGACTGGCCGTCGACGATTCCGGTCAATCGCAAGGCTCGATAGCCGATTGCCCCGGCGCAGAGAAGCGGCGCCGCCTGAACATCCGAAAATGCCGCAGGGATCGGGTACGCGTATCGTTCGGGCACCGTCATGAACTCGGCATAGCCGCCGTTGACATCGCGGCCGGTCGCGACGAACTGGGGGCTGATGTTCTCGTCGCACTCACCCGACGAGGCATGAATCCAGCCGATGCCCACGCGATCGCCCGCGTGAAAGCTTCGCACACCCGCGCCCAGAGAAGCCACCGTCCCGACCACCTCATGTCCCAACACGATCGGCAAGCGAGGCGGTGCGGTCCGGCCTTCGATCTCGTCAAGCTCCGTGTGACAGACGCCGCAGGCCGATACACGGACCAGCAATTCGCCGGCTCGCGGCTCGGGTATGGGCAAGTCGACCAGTGCCAGCGGCGTAGCGGTTTCCGCGAGGGACACGATGCGTGGCAAAATCATGGCCTTCATGGGGCCCCCTGTACTCAGTCGCTGGCATGCGACCGGCGCGGATCGGGTCACGGTTCGTCTGTTGGCGACCGTTGATAGCAAACCTGGCCCCCCACCATGGTCAAGTCGACTTGCGCCGTGGGGATTTGTTCCTCGTCACACGTCATGATGTTCTTCGAAAGCACCACGATATCCGCCAGTTTGCCGACCGTAAGCGATCCCTTTTGTGTCTCTTCAAACGCCGCGAAGGCGGCGCTCGTTGTATACGACCGCAGTGCCTCTTCGCGAGTCATCGACTGCTCGGGAATAAACGCCAATCCATCCTTCGTCTTTCGCGTCACACTGGCATAGAACGAGGCGATGGGATCCATGTGTTCGACCGGCGTATCGGTCCCATTACAGATCACGGCTCCGGAGGCGAGCAGGTCTCGCCAGCGATACGCCCCCGTGGCGGCCCGTCGCATGCCCAGTCGAGGCGTCACGAATGGCGCGTCGGACGTGCAGTGAACGGCCTGCATGGCAGCGATAACGCCCAGGGGACCAAAGCGGGACGCATCGGCGGGGTCAAGATGCTGGGCATGTTCGATCCGCCAGCGATAGCTGTGATCACTGGGAAATTCGCGAAAGATTCGCTCGTAAAGATCCAGCACCTCCCGGTTCGCGCGGTCACCAATCGCATGCACACACAGTTGCATCTCATGGTTCACCGCGAGCCGGGCTACGATTTCCAGCTCGTCCAGGGGCGTGGTGTTAAGACCGGTGCTAGAGGGAAGATCTTCATACGGTTCCAGCAGCCAGGCTCCGTGCGAGCCCAGGGCGCCATCGATGGCCATCTTTATCGCTCGCACCGTCAGGAATTCATCGTCCGCATTGATCATGCGATATTGACTCAGCAGCCGCTGCAGCTTGGGCGTTTCGTCGCGGACCATGACCCACAAACGGATCGGCAACTCGCCCGCGGCGGCGGCCTGCCGGTAGCGGTCGATTTCGTCGAATGAGCTGCCGGCGTCCTGAAAACTCGTGATCCCGTTGATCAAGCATTCCTCCGCTGCCAGCTTTATGGCTTGCTTCCACATCGTAGGACTGTCCGCAGCCCGATCGCTCAGACGGGTCACGCGTTCCATGGCGGTTTCCCTCAGCACACCGGTCACTCTACCCTGCTCATCGCGCAGAATCATGCCGCCCTCCGGATCGGCCGTATGTTCATCGATCCCAGCTAACTGCAAGGCCCGCGCATTGGCAATTGCCAGGTGACCGCTGGCGTGCGTCAAGACCACTGGATGATCAGGAGTGACCGCCGACAATGCGTCGTGCAGCGGATATCCCTCGACATCCGCCGCCAGCGACTCACTCCATTTTTCCTGGTGCCAACCTCGCCCCGTGATCCACTGGCCGCGCGGCGTCGTGCGGGCCGCCTCGGCAACTCGGACAACGATCGCCCGCCACGACGGGTCGTCGCGCAGTTCCAGTTGCATGCGTGCGAAACCGGTCGAGGAAAAGTGACCGTGCGATTCGATGAATCCGGGGATGGCCAGTCGGCCCCGCAAGTCGATGACCGCGGTATGGGGACCGACCATCGTGCCGATCTCCGCGTCGGAACCGACCGCCACGATCCGGCCGTCCGCCCAGGCGAGGGCCATGGCCTGGGGTTGTGTGGAATCCATCGTCACGATCGCGCCGTGGAGGAGCACGCCATCGGCGACGGAATCACCAAGCGTGACTCCGATCGCGACTTGGAGCTGGAGGAACACCATGGCAAGCACGCCTGGACGCTCGAAATAAAAACGTCCACGATGCCTCAATGAACCGACCATAAGCTTTACCCTCGGCGCCGTTGTCTCAGACGATCTCGTACCGCCACCACGAAGACGCTTGTCAGCGATACTCTCGCAGACTGACTGCCTCACGCGGAGTCACAATAATATGATCCAATACGTCAATTCCCAACAGCCGCCCCGCGTCTTCCAGCCGTTTGGTGACGTCCAAGTCTTGCGGGCTGGGCGTCGGATCCCCCGAGGGATGATTGTGCGTGAGGATAATCGAAGACGCGGCGTCGCGAATGGCGGGTCGAAACACCTCGCGCGGGTGGACCAAACTTGCATCCAAGGTCCCCACAGTGATCTGGTAAGTGGTGATGATTTGATTCTTGGTATCGAGCGTCACGATGTGAAACTCTTCCTGGCGGGAATCGCTCGCCAATCGCGCAAAATGGCTCTTACAGAAATCCATGGCATCGCGGCTGCTGGTGATCTTCGTGACTTTACGGTTCGCGTCGGTCAGAGCCGCCACGCGTCGCCCCAATTCGATGCCCGCCATAATCTGGCAGAAGGCGGTCGGCCCGATCGCAGCGGAAATTTCCTTGAGTTCGCCGGGCCCCGCCGCCGGCAACCGTTCCAGTGAGCGGGCATAGGCCGCCGCGACGCGTTCGGCCGCCTGGAGCGCCGATTCGCCGGCACGGCCGGAGCGGATCAGGATGGCCAGCAGTTCGGCCGTGCGGAGCCCGGCGGCTCCTCGGGCCAACAGACGTTCGCGGGGCCGATCTGCCACCGGCCCGTCCTTGACCGTTGCCCGGTGCGACTTGCGGAGAAGTCGCTTTATCCAGGCATCCAGCTCCTGTGGAGACGGTGATTTCCGCCAGCGGTAACGGGGCTGCGGATGCGGTTCGGCCAAAGTCAGCCAGCCATCGCGTACCAGCTCGTCCATCGCCTGGGGTGTCAGCGTTTCGGGTTTCTCGCCGAGCCAATTGGCCAGCGCGGCCGGCGAAAAATCGTCGCCGGAGGCGGCTTGGCGGACGATCCGCCGATGGCGGTGGGATGTGGTGGGCATGGCATCTCCCTGAAAGTGTATACATGTATACCCTATGCGCGACGGTCGTCAACACGGCAACCGATGGGCTGCTGGATTGGGGCTGGCAGGGTCAGCGAGACTGGCTTCCGGCAATCGCGTTCGCCGTAAGACTGGCCGTGTTGATCCGGGGAAGGGATCAAAGTTGAACGTCAGGAACAGCGCTTGATTCGCGGCCGCCTCACGATGCCGTGTCCCCAGCCGCCCTGGAACGCGAAAAACCGCCAATCAGCGCTAGTTTGCGCCAATAAATGAAACGGGATTGCGTGTGTCCCCAGCCGTTTGTGCTCGCTCATTCGTCGTCCATGAGCGGTCCCCCGGAGCGCTTTCCGAGCGTCCATGAGCGGTTCTCAGACACCGCAGGAAATTCGGGGGACGCCCAGGGTAGGACGCTCAGTGCGCTTCGAGCCAATTGGCGCCCACGCCCATTTCAACCTCGATCGGCACCGTCATCGGCAACGCCGTTTTCATACACTCTTCGATGATCGGCAGCACCGATCTCTGATTCGTCCTTGTGCAAATCGAACACGATTTCGTCGTGGACGGTCAGCAGCATTTTGGTTTGGAAATCCGCCCTGGCCGCAGTGCTGGTGGACCTTGATCATGGCCAGCTTCAGCATGTCGGCGGCCGTCCCCTGGATCGGGCTGTTCATGGCCAGTCGTTCCGCCGCATTCTGCAAGGAACGGTTGCGTGAATTGATATCCCGCAGGTATCGCCGGCGTCCGGTTTCGGTTTTTACATAACCGTGCTCTTGGGCGAAGGCGAATCGTGGTCTGGTCAATGTAATGCCGAACTCCCGGATATTTTTCAAAGTAGTTGTCGATCAGTTCATTGGCTTCGGCGCGGGGAATGTTCAGTCGTTGCTGCAAGCCGAACGCCGAGATGCCGTAGAGGATGCCGAAGTTCACCATTTTGGCTTTGTCTCGCATTTCGCGGATCGACTTCCTCCAGACCGACTTTGTAGACTTTGGCGGCGGTGACCGTGTGAATATCCGTGCCCTGGAGTGAATGCTTCGAGCATCGCCTCGTCGCGACTCAGTGCGGCCATGATCCGCAGTTCGATTTGCGAATAGTCGGCCGCCAGGATCAGATAGTTGTCATCGCGGGGAATAAAGGCGGCCCGGATTTCGCGTCCCCGCTCTTTGCGGACCGGAATGGTCTGCAGGTTCGGATCGTTCGACTGCATGCGGCCCGTCGCCGTCCAGGTTTGACTGTAATGCGTATGCAGCCGTCCGGTGTAGCGGATTGACCGCGTCTGGCAGTTGATCCACGTAGACCGATTTGAGTTTGACGGCGTTTCGATAATCCAGCACGTCGGCCACGATCGGGTGCTTGCGGCGCCAGTCGCAACAACTCGGCTTCGCTGGTCGAATACTGTCCGGTGGCGGTCTTTTTGCGGATTCTCGACCAGTTGCAGTTCCTCGTACAGCACGATGCCCAATTGTTTGGGCGAATCGATATTGAATTCGTGTCCCGCGGCGGCGAAGATTTTTGCCGCGAAGTTCGTCAATTTCCCGCGCCAGTCGCTGCGAGTACTGACTCGAGAGCATCGGCATCGAGCCGAATCCCCTCGTATTCCATGTCGACCAGCACCGGAATCAGCGGGACATTCGACCTCGTAGCAGACCTGGGCCACGCCCTGCTCTTCAATGTCCGGTCGCATGGCCTGCGGCCACTTGCAAGGTCACATCCGCGTCTTCGCAGGCGTATTCGGCAAGACTCGTTCGAGCGGAACGTCGCGCATGTTTCGTTGCTGGCTGGCCCTTTTCGCCGATCAGGTCGCTCGATCGGAATCGGTCGGTAGCCCAAATAGAGCTTGGCCAGATAATCCAGCCCATGCTGCATCTCGGGCTCTTTCATGGAATGGGCCAACATCGTGTCGATCAGTTTGCCCTGCACGACGATGCCGTGCCAGCGAAGCAACGTCAAGTCGTACTTGAGATTGTGGCCGACTATTCTCGATGGCTTCGTTTTCGAAAATGGGTCGAAATTCCGCGAGGACTCTGCGCGAGCCTGCTCCTGATCGTCGGGGCAGACGACGTAATAGGCCATGTGCTGGTGTCCAAGCGAAAACGCAGATCCCAGCGGGATGGCTTCGCGCGGATCGAGCCCCGTGGTCTCGGTGTCAAAACAGATCCGCGATTGCTGACTAGGCGAGCGATCAATTCGGCTCGCTTTGCGGAAGTGGAAACGATTTGGTAATCGTGAGGCACGTCGGAGATCGTTGTCTCTTCGGAACCGGTTCGTCGAACAGGCGTGCCTGGATTCCACTCTCCCGCTTCTCGCGGATGACGGCCGTTCGGGCGGGAGCCGCGGTGAACGACTTGCCGAACAGCCGCTTGCCCAGGCTGTCGAATTCGAGGTCGACGAACAGTGCTTGCAGTGCCTCATGGTCATAGTCCGGTCCAAGCAAGACTCTTCACGTCCACATCCAGCGGCACATCAGCGTCGATGGTCACCAGTTGTTTGGATAGCAGTGCCTGTTCGGCATGTTCCTCGATCCGCTCCTTCTGCTTGCCCTTCAATTGCTCGGTGTGCTGCAGCAGATTCTCCAACGTGCCATACTTGGCAATCAGTTTCTGAGCCGTCTTTTCCCCGATGCCAGGAACACCCGGAATGTTGTCGCTGGCGTCCCCCATCAGCCCCAGGATATCAATCACCTGATCGACTCGTTCGATGCCCCATTTTTCGAGCACTTCCGGCTACACCCAGCAGCTCAAACTCCGAGCCCTTGCCGACCCGGTTTGTAGATCGTGACTGGTCGGTCACGAGCTGCGTGAAATCCTTGTCGGGCGTGACCATCGAGCGTCTGAAACCCCTGCGGTTCGGCTTGCCGGGCCAGCGTGCCGATGATGTCGTCGGCTTCGTAACCCGGGTTTGCGAATGATCGGTGATGCGGAAGGCGTCGAACAGACGATCGACCAGCGGAAATTGTTCGGCGATATCCTCCGGCAGTTCATCGCGTTGCGCCTTGTATTCCGGAAACAGCTTCGTGGCGTGCGTCGGTTCGCGCGTATCGAACGCGACGGCCCAGATGCGTCGGCTGCTGACGGGCGACAATATCGAGCAGCGTGTTGGCGACACCGAACACGGCCGAAGTACACTTGCCGGCCGAAGTGTAGCGGGGACTGCGAATCAACGCGAAATGAGCCCGATAGATCAGTGCCATGCCGTCCAGCAGAAACAACCGTTTCTCGGGTTCAATCAACGACATACCTCTCTCCATCGCTCCGTGGTCGCGGACCGCTTGCTCTCGATCCGAAACGTATCGACAATCCAGCTTCAGATCACCCGCTGTCGCGGGCAGCACGATCCTACCAGGGCCTTGCCGCCGCGGGTACCGCAGCGGTCAGGCGAAATATGCCGCGTTCGCCGTGGCAAGATACGACATGGAATCATCATGCAGGCTGGCCAACACGCGGACGTCATCGTGATTGGGACCGGCGGCGTCGGCAGCGCCGCGCTGTTTCAGCTGGCCAAACGGGGTGTCTCGGTAATAGGACTCGACCGCTTTCCCCCGGGTCACGATCGCGGCAGCTCGCACGGCGAAACCCGCGTCATTCGTCAGGCCTATTTCGAGCATCCCGATTACGTGCCGCTGGCTTTACGCGCTTACGAATTGTGGCGTGAACTCGAATGCCGCACGGGATGTTCGCTGTTGGTTACCACAGGATTACTCCAGGCCGGCCCACCGGACGGCGCGGTCATTCGCGGCGTGCTCCAGGCCGCCGCCGAACACGCGCTGCCGGTGACTTCGTTCGACGCCGAGCAAGCCGCGATCCGTTTCCCCGCCTTTCGTTTTTCTCCCGCTGCCGCGGCGGTCTATGAGCATGCCGCCGGATACCTGCGGGTGGAAGCCTGCGTCCAGACGCAGGTCGCGGCGGCCCTCGCCGCCGGTGGTCGCTGGCGGGCCGCACAGGTGGTGGGCTGGACGGAATCGGAACACGGGGTCGCCGTGGAAACGACCGAGGAACGGCTGCACGCGGATCGTCTGGTGATCACGGCCGGTCCCTGGTCCCGCAGTTTGTTGCCGGCTAATTTTCCCACGATACGAGTGCTTGCCAAGCACCTGCACTGGTTTCGCAACCATGACCAGCGCTTGGATGCGAATGCCGGATGCCCGATCTATCTTTTCGAAGACGACAACGGCATCTTCTACGGATTTCCGGCGCTGGCTGGACGAGTCAAGGTGGCGGAGCACACGGGAGGGAATCCCGTGGAAGGTGATGTCACGACGGTATCGCGCGCGGACGATCCGTCCGATCGAGAGCGCGTCGAGTCATTTCTCCGACAGACACTGCCAGGATTGCAAACCGATCGGATGGCGCATGATGTCTGTTTTTATTCGATGAGCCGAGATCATCACTTCTATGTGGGGCCCTTACCGGGGAGTTCGCGGGTCTGCATCGCCGCCGGTTTGTCCGGACATGGTTTCAAGTTTGCCCCGGTGATCGGCGAAGCATTGGCAGACCTGGCAATGAGCGGACACAGCGACTTGCCCATCGATTTTCTGCGTTGCGATCGCGTGGGATAGCTGGGCGGTCACGATCGGTTCGCCCCCCCAACTCGGGCGAGTTTGTCATCACCCACTTTTCACGAGCGTCGTTTAACCATCAGTCCGAAGAAATCGCGGGAAAAACCGCGATCGGTGGGACGTGGCTGCCGCGATTTCTGGCGGCGTACGCGCGTCCGCCGCCGAAGCATGCCGGTGCGTCACGACGCGTGGTGCGATGTTCGCGGCATGCTTCTCCGGCTAACGGTTAAACGAAGAAAAAGGACGGGTGATTTGCAGCACCTCTTCCAATACCTCGGGGATGGTGCCGATTCCCTCCCCATGATGAATGGTTTCCTCGCCCTGCCAATCGCAGAAGACCCCACCCGCCTCGCGGAGAATCGGCTGGATCGCCGCGGCATCCCAGACATTCATTACGGCATCGACCATCACGATGGCCCGCCCTGTGGCTACGAGCGCATATCCGTAGGCGTCGCCCCAGGTTCGCGTGAACCAAGCGGCTTGTTCGAGTTGTCGATAGACGTGATCGGCTCCTCGTTCCTCGAACGTCTTTCGCTCGCTCGTCAAGAACAGCCCGTCGCGCAACCCCCGATCATTCCCTACACGGGCTCGCGACCGCTCCCCTCGGGGACTGACCGACCAGGCGCCAAGCCCTTCCGCCGCGGCGACCGATTCGCCGAGTGCTGGCAGTTGGATGACACCGATGGTCGCGGCGCGTTTCGAATTCCACCGCTACCAAGGTCGCATACAGCGGGACTCCGGAAATGAAGGACTTAGTGCCGTCAATCGGATCAAGAATCCAGCGAAAGGGGGACGATCCGACCCGTTCGGGAAACTCCTCGCCGAGAATTCCGTCGTCCGGAAAGGCCGCCGCGATCTGCTCCCGCAGCAAGCGTTCGGCCTCGCGATCGGCAATCGTCACCGGTGACTGATCAGACTTGCGTTCGACGGCTACGGAGCGACGGAAGTAATCGAGTGTGAGTTGACCGGCCGCTGCAGCCACGCGCTCGGCCACGGCAAAGCGTGCCAGGATTTCGGCGTCATCCGACATGATTGGCCACGGGGGAGGAGTGATCGGAGGAGGAGGTTGCGTCCTGACGCAACGCATGCCACATGATGAGGGCGGCACCGCACACAAGAAGGCTATCTGCGATGTTGAAGTTCGGCCAGATAAAGTCCCCGTATTTGAGGAGGATCCAGTCGCGAACGCCTTCGGCACCCCACCAGCCCAGTCGGTCGTACAGGTTACCGAGGATGCCGCCCAGAATTAGGCCTAGTGTCGCCGACAGCCAACGACTGTGGCTGCCGCCGGCGAAGATCAGCCACCAGAGGACTCCGGCAATCGCCACGAACGAGGCGGCCGCGAAAAAGGCAACCTGTCCTTGGCCCAGACCGAAAAGCGCGCCAGTGTTGATCGACGTCTCCAGGCCTACGTACTCGGGCCAGAGCCAATAGATTTTCCCGGGACCGGGTGGACCCAGTGCGGCGAAGACGGCTTGCTTCGTCCAGAGATCGATCGCACATCCCGCTCCGGCCAGGACGCCCGCCAGAATCACATTTACCCACGCCCCGAACCGCCCCGACGCGGCCATGGGGGAGTCGGACGAGGCTAGCTGCCCTGGATCTTGGCGGCGCACGTGACACAGAAGGGTGTGTAAGGGATGGCATTCAGCCGGGTCTTGGGAATGATTCCGTCGCATTCCCGACATCGACCATAATCGCCACTCTCAATCCGCTCAAGAGCGGATTCGATCTGTTCGAGGGTCTCTTCCTCGCTCTGCATCAAGCTGATCGTAAATTCCTGCTCGAAGTTGTCCGTCCCGATATCCGCCATGTGGATCGGCATGCTCGACAGATCGCCGCTGGTGTCGGAACGCTTCCGCAAGGCCACATCGGCCATGGCGTTTACATCGCCACGCAAGCGGGCCCGCGTTGCCAAAAGAAGTTCTTTATAAGCCTTAGTTTCGGCTTTCGTCAGCTTTTTAGGCGACCTGGAAGGCATTCATGTTGCTCCTGTTTACGTACTTCTTCGTGAGCGCAGACTTGCTATGGTACGGAGAGCCCGAGTGGCTGTCAAACAACTTCCAGACGGATTATCATTAATGCAGACGCGGTTAAGTCGTTGCAGGTGCTCGGGTTAACTCGCCGTCAGGTGGACGAGCGCTGGCTGAATGAGACGTTTGGTTCGTTCGGACGGCAGCGATTTCACGCGTCAGCGACAAGGCTTTTTTCTGCCTCCCCTGGCCAGATACTCCGAGAATGCCGAAAGTTGAGCAGGGGTTCGCTGGTGAACCCGCCGGTCGATTGAGACAGATGACAGTGAACGCAGAACTCGCCTTTCAACGATGTATCCATCCCGCTTGCGAGGCGACGTACTCGCTCGACGAGTCGCGCGTCGAGTGTGCCGCTTGTGGCAGCCTCCTGGATGTCGCCTACGATTGGGATCGCTTGCCGGTACCGCGCGCCCTGCGTGATTTTGAAGAGAAATGGACGCGTCGCAGCGATCCGCTTTGCTTCAGCGGCGTCTGGCGGTTTTTTGAACTCCTTCCCTTTCCGCGGCCGGGCGACGTTGTGACGGTCGGCGAAGGTCAAACGCTGCTCCAGCAAGCCGACGTCGTGGCCGACTATGTGGGACTCGACCGCGGTCAACTGTATCTGCAATACGAGGGGATGAATCCCTCGGGAAGCTTTAAAGATAACGGCATGACCGCGGCCTTTACGCATGCGCGACGCATCGGCGCGAAGCGCGCCGCCTGTGCCTCGACCGGAAATACCAGTGCCTCCCTGGCCATGTACTGCGCGGTTTCGGGATTGATGAAGGGGATCATCTTTATCGGTTCCGGGAAAATCTCCTACGGCAAGTTGTCGCAGGCACTCGAGTATGGCGCGCTGACGGTGCAAATTGCGGGCGATTTCGACGACGCGATGGCCCGCGTCCGCGAAGTGGCCAGCCAACTGGGTATTTATCTCGTGAATAGTGTCAACCCCTTTCGCCTGGAGGGGCAAAAAACCGTCATGTATCGGGTGCTCGAAAGCCTCAATTGGGAAGTGCCCGACTGGATCGTTGTCCCGGGAGGCAATCTGGGCAACTCAAGTGCCTTCGGCAAGGCATTTCTGGAACTGAAACAACTCGGATTGATCGATCGCGTCCCCAGACTGGCTGTCATCAACGCCGCGGGCGCCAATACGCTGCTGGAGCTTTATCATCGACAAGGCATGCGTTGGCAGGGCGGGCTATGGGACCACAGCGTGTCGGGCAGTTACTACCAGCAACTGGACGCCAGCGGGACCAAGGCCTCGACCATCGCCAGTGCCATCGAGATCAATCGTCCGGTCAATCTCTCAAAATGCTTGCGGGCACTCGATGTGTGCGACGGCGTCGTCCGCGAGGCCACGGATCAGGAGATTCTCGATGCCAAGGCGCAGGTAGGCGCCGGCGGGATCGGCTGTGAGCCGGCCAGCGGCGCCAGCGTGGCGGGGGCGAAAAAACTGCGGGAGGAAGGCATCATCGCTCGCGGCGATCGTGTGGTCTGTATCCTTACCGGTCACCTGCTCAAGGACCCGACCGCCACGGTGGCTTATCACACGGCCGATCAGGACCAATTCAATCAGGTACTTGGGTCGCGAGGCGTCAGCCGTGCCTCCTTCGCGAATCGCGCGGTTCCTGTCCCGAATGACCTGGACGAGATCATCAAGGCCATCCAACTCTATTCCTGAGGGACGATCGCCGCCCGCCGCGGCTGCCACCCGCTCCTCTCGCCGTCTTAGGGTCTATCGCCCGCTTCTGTTGTGGGTCAAAATCGAGCCATCGAGCGAACCCCGACCTGGCGGCCTCGACGCATTTCAACTGTGGGCAATATCGTGGGGATAATGATTCATGTCGCGCACGAAATCCAGCGAGATCTACCTGGACGCCAACGCCACCACGCCTGTGTTGCATCTGGCGGCGGAAGAAGCCCGCGACGCCATGGAAGATCTGTACGGCAACCCGAGCAGTTCCCACATTACCGGCTTGCGGGCCCGCTACATTCTTGAATCGACGCGCGAGCTGGCACGTGCCGTGCTCGGCGCGACGACGGGCCGGATTGTCTTTACAAGCGGCGCGACCGAGGCCATCGAAACGGGCGTCTTTTCCGCGCTCTGCCAGCTGAAGAAGGAGCGGCAGGAAACGCACGATTCCGTCGCGACACGCGAGTCACGACTGCTGCTTTACGGCGCCACGGAACATAAGGCGGTGCCGCAAGCGCTGCAACATTGGAATCGTCTGCTCGATATCGGGAACGAGGTCGTGAAGATCCCGGTTAACGCGTCAGGTGCGCTCGATCTGGAATTTCTCCGCGAGCACATCGACCAGGCCAGCATGATATGTACGATGGCGGTCAACAATGAAACGGGAGTGATCCACGATCTGGCCGTCATTTCCGAGATCATCGCCGCCGTCGGACGCCCGCTTCCGTGGCTTGTGGACGCCGTGCAGGCCGTGGGCAAGATCGACCTGAGGTTGTCGGAAACGACAATCGACTATGCGGCCATCAGCGGTCACAAGATGTATGCCCCTAAGGGTGTGGGTATGCTTTACGTGCGCGACGGAGTCCCCCTGTATCCGTTGCTGGCGGGGGGTGGCCAGGAAGGGGGTGCCCGTGGCGGCACGGAGAATCTGCCTGGTGTGGCGGCCATGGGTGCCGTGCTCCGGACCTTGCAAGACACCGACGGTACTACGTTCCGCAGCCACCAGGTGCTGTCCGATTTCCGCGATCGTCTGGTTGCCAGCCTGCGACGCGCGTTTCCCAAGATCGTTTTCAACACGCCTTTCGAAACCGCAGTGCCGACGACGATCAATTTCGCCGTCCAGGGGCTGGCGTCGAAGGAACTTCTCGATCTGTTCGACGCGGCGGGCATTCGTGTCAGCTCCGGTTCGGCATGCGGTTCGGCGATCCAGGGCTCATTCGTCCTCGAGGAAATGGGGCTGGAAAAATGGCGAAGTGAGGGAGCGATTCGCGTTTCGTTCGGTCCGGCGACGACAATGCATGAGATCGACCAGGCGTGCACCCGGATCGAAGAGGCGGGTCGCGGCGCGTGTCGCACTCGTGCCTGGTCGTTTCGAACGATGCCGGCGAGGCGGGCGCTCCGATCGACGGTCTGATCCAGCTCAAGAAGGGCTCGATGTGCTCCTGGCTGCTTCTCGACGCAGCCACCAGGCATTGCCTCATTATTGATCCGTTCGCCGAGCTGGCTGATCGCATCGAGAGCATTGTCCGTTGCCAGAAAAGCCGCGTACTGGCGATCCTGGATACGCATCGGCACGTTGATCATCAATCGCCACGGCGGTTGCTGGCCCACATTTTGCAAAGTTATCTGGTCAGCCCACAGGCGGCGACCGATATCCTGGGCTGGCCGGTGGATACGACGTTGCAGGTAACCCTGGGGGATGGCTCGCAGGTTCCCGCCCTGCGATTCGCCGGCGAGACGGTCGTGGCCAAGGCGGCTCTGCCCGGACATACGGTCGACGGCCAGGTCTTTCTCGTGGGAACGCCGGACGAGGCGGGATGCCTGGCACCGCCGCGGACCCGTTTCGCATTCAGCGGCGACACCCTGCTGATTGGCGGCATTGGACGCACCGATTTCGAAACCAGTTCGGCCAAGCAGATGCTCGATTCGCTGCGAAAGCTCGCGCGCATCGTCGATCCGCACACCATCATCTGTCCAACCCATGATTACTCGAACGGGTTTTGCACGACGCTCGCCCATGAGCGAGCCACCAACCGTTTCCTGGATCACATCCTCCGCGACCAGCCGCCGCTCCCCTTAGCCGACTTTCTGGCCGAGAAACTGAAGATCGATCAAGAGATCGATGATCCGGCAAATTGCGAGCTGGTCTGTGGACGCATCCAGATGGCGAAACCCGAGAATTCCTCGATCGATATTCGCCCCGATGAGCTGCACGATTTCTTCCAGCAACATCGGACATCCCGCATCATCGACGTCCGAGAGCCACACGAGTTTCGCTTTTCCCAGGACTGGCAGTCATTCGGGCTGGCCGGTCCGCCGGAAAACATCCCCTTGACCCGCTTGAGCGATTTCCTGCAGTCCTTGCTGTTGGGTGACGGCTCCGCGGATCGCGACTTGATCTTCATCTGCCGCAGCGGAAATCGCAGTGGCAAAGCGGCGGAAATCGTCCGTCGCCTCGGTGTTGAACGGGCTTGGCACATCGCCGGCGGCCTGGCTATTGGCGGCTGTGTGGTTCGTCCCGAAGATCAAATAGAAATGGAATACACGATCTGAACGCGAGTCGGAACGAGGATGACAGGATGCCACTCCACATCGCAATTCATGGTGCCGCGGGCCGCATGGGGCAGCGGTTACTGACGCTGGGCCGCGAGGACGCCGACGTCGAAATCGTCGCCGCCCTGGAGGGGCCAGACCACCCGCGGCTGGGCGAAGATGCCGGGCAAGTTGCCCACCTGGAACCGTTCGGCTTGCCGCTCAGCAGCGATTTGCCCACGACGACCGAGGTCGTGATTGACTTTTCGGTACCCGCCGCAGCGGCGGCCATCGCCCGCCGCTGCGCACGCCTGGCAATCCCACTGGTCCTGGCCACCACCGGGTTGGACACCACCGAAGAGGCCGACATTGACGCCGCGGCCCGAGTCGTTCCCGTCGTGTGGGCGCCCAGCATGAGTCCCGCGGTGAACGTGGCCATGCGTTTAACCCAGATCGCGGCGGGAGCTTTGCGGGGCCACGCAACGGGAGTCGACGTGGAGATTATTGAACGCCACCATCGCTTTAAGGAGGAACGCGCCCAGCGGTACCGCGTTGCGATTCGGCGAAATCATCACGGAGCAACTGGGACATGCCGAGGCCGTCCATGGGCACGCGGGCGCACCGGTCCGCGAACCGCCAGCGAAATTGGCTTTCACGCCGTACGTGGCGGCGATAATCCGGGCGAGCATACGATTGTGTTTGGCATGCTGGGAGAAACGCTGGAAATAACGGTCAAGGCGTCCAACCGCGATTGCTATGCGCTCGGCGGCGCTGGCAGCCGCCAAGTTTGTGGTTCACCAGCCACCAGGACGGTATTCCATGTTGGATGTCCTGGGTCTCGGTGACGAGCGATCTGCTTGATGCCGGCCCGGTCGCGGGTTGCCCGCGGCCAATTCGCCCGGCAAGACGCACCTACCCCACCAACCAACACGCTGCGGAAGGGCAGCCAACACCCATGAAACGTGAGCACTACGAAAATCCACTGGTCTTCCGCTACGCTTCTCCGGAAATGTCGCGGCTGTGGAGTCCCCAGCGGAAATTTGAAACCTGGCGGCAGATGTGGATTGCTTTGGCCGAATCACAACAGCAATTGGGTTTACCGATTTCCGACGCCCAGCTGGAGGAGTTGCGGCGATTCGCCAGTGACATTAATTGGGATGCTGCGAGAGAACACGAGCATCGACTGCGGCACGATGTCATGGCGCACGTACACGCCTATGGCGATCAGTGCCCGGGGGCCCGCCCCATCATCCATTGGGGGGCCACCAGCTGCTTCGTTACCGACAATACCGATTTGATTCTGCTCCGCGCATCGCTTACCCATATTCGCGACCGGCTGGTCGCGGTCATCGACCGACTGGCAACGTTCGCGGCGCAGCACCGCGAGTTGGCTTGCCTGGGACTGACCCATCTCCAACCGGCACAGCCGACGACCGTTGGCAAGCGGGCCTGCCTGTGGGCCTACGATCTGGTGCTCGATCTGAGCGAAGTCGAGCATCGCTTGGCGCGGTTGGCGGCACGGAGTATTCAAGGAACCACAGGCACCCAGGCTAGTTTCCTCAAGCTGTTTGACGGCGACCACGCGAAAGTGCGGGACCTGCAGCGGCTGGTCGCCGAGAAAATGGGTTTCGAGCAGTGCTACGCGGTCACCGGTCAGACGTATCCCCGCAAGATCGATGCCCAGGTGCTCGATGTGCTGTCGGGCATCGCCCAATCAGCGCACAAGGCGGGCACGGACTTGAGGTTGTTGGCCCACCGCAAGGAAATGGAAGAGCCATTCGAGCCGGACCAAATTGGCTCGTCGGCCATGGCCTACAAACGCAATCCGATGCGCTGCGAGCGGATGTGCTCGCTCGCCCGCTTCGTGATGACTTTGCAAGCGAGTCCCGCGGCGACGATGGCCACGCAATGGATGGAGCGGACCCTCGATGACAGTGCCAATCGCCGCCTGGTCTTGCCGCAAGCGTTTCTCGCCACGGACGCGGTGTTGATGCTGTATGAGAATGTGGCCCGCGGGCTGGTCGTTTATCCGCGGGTGATTGCCACGAATTTACGGCGCGAGCTACCGTTCATGGCAACCGAAAATATCCTGATGGCGGTCGTCGAAGCGGGTGGGGATCGCCAGGAGCTGCATGAAGTCATTCGTCAGCACAGTCAGGCCGCGGCCCTGGTCGTGAAACAGGAAGGAAAGGAAAACGATTTGCTGCAACGACTGGCCGCCGACCCGGCCTTTGCCGGACTTGATCTGGCGGAACTCGTCGACGAACAACAATTCGTGGGACGCGCGCCCCAGCAGGTCGATGAGTTCCTGGCGGAACACATCGCCCCGCTTCGGCAGCAGTTCGCGGACGCCCTTGCCATGGAGGGTGACGTCACCCTATGAGCAACGCGATCGCGAGCGCCTACGAATCCCAACGCAGCGAATTGCTGCGGCAAGTCGCCCTTTTACGAAACCGCGAGGCCTGGCTCTCTCGTGCGCGGGGTGGTGTCTTTCTGGCCTCGCTACTGTGCGCCTTTCTCGGCTGGGCCGGCGCCCCTGCCGCGGCCGTGTGGTATCTGCTGGCGGCCCTCCTCTTCCTGGGATTCGTGGCCGTAGTCGGCAGGCACGACGAGCTGGCCAGTCGGCGAGCGGTGCTGCAATTGCGGGCCGAATTGCAACGACAGCAATGGGCCCGTTATGAACGAGATTGGACCGAGGTGCCCGTTCCGACCGTCGAGGTGGCCCGGAGCTACCGCGCCGTGGCCGAGGACCTCGATCTGTTCGGCAAGGGTAGCCTCTATCATTGGCTTTGCCGCGCCCGCACCGTGGGTGGCAAGATGCGGTTGCGAGACTGGTTACTTGTGCCCTGTCACGTCGATACCCTGCGGGAACGCCAAGCGGCAGTCCGGGCCCTGGCAACCCAGCGAACGCTTCGCGACGATCTGGAATTGCACGCACGGCTGCTATCCCGTAGCGACACTGGCCCGGAGGACCTGGTTGCCTGGGCCGAATCGCCGCGCTGGTACGCGCCCCGCCACACCCTCCAATGGATGGTACGTCTTCTGACACTGTTGATGGTCTTGCTACCGGGACTGATCTTCTTCCGCATTCTTCCGCCCGCCTGGATCATGGTCGTCCTGGGACAGGTTGGTGTGCATGTGATCGTGAATGCCATCTATGTGGGTGGTGTCCATGATCTGTTCAATCGGATTACCGCGGGCAAGGACGAGCTTGTTCACTCGTCACGATTGTTTGAGATGGTCGACAATCTACCGGCGGAACCACCGCTGCTGGGCCAACTCCAGCGGCAGATGTCCAGCGGGGGAAGGGACTTTCGTCCGGTGCTTGGTGAACTGCAACGAATCATGAAACTGGCTGGCGGCCGCCGTTCGTCCATATGGGGCGTGCCCTATGTCGCTATCCAGATCCTTTTCTTCTGGGATTTTCACATCTTGCAATGGTTGGAGGGGTGGCAGCTAAAAAACGGGGGCTCGGTGCGGCATTGGTATGACGCCGTCTATGAATTGGAAGCCCTCTGCTCGCTCAGCCACGGTCGGGGCGGACCAGCCGTCATGGCCACTTGCGGAAGTGATCCCTGGCCAGCCGACCTGGGAAGCAATGGGGCTCGGCCATCCGCTACTCCCTCCTCATCGTTGTCGGCGCAATGACGTCCGGCTGGGCCCCAGCGGGACGTTTCTGCTGGTAACGGGCTCGAACATGTCCGGCAAGAGTACGCTCCTGCGCGCGATTGGCGTCAATACGGTGCTGGCCCAGGCCGGCGGCTATGTCTGTGCGAAAAAACTGCGATTGCCGCCCGCGCGGATTGCCACCAGCATGCGCGTCACCGATTCGTTGACGGAGGGCGTTTCGTTTTTCTTCGCCGAGCTGAAGCGGCTGAAGGCGATCGTCGATGACGCCCGCCAGGCCGATCCGGCGGACCATCGGCACCAGCTTTTCTTGCTCGACGAGATCCTGCAGGGCACGAATTCCGCGGAACGACACATTGCCGTCGCCCGCGTGATCAAGTTTCTGGTTGCCCAACCGACGCTGGGAGCCGTCTCGACCCATGATCTCGAGCTGGCTCGCTCACCCGAATTATCCGGCCACTGTCAAACGGTGCACTTTCGCGAACAATTTGAAACCGTCGCCGGCGAACGGAAAATGACTTTTGACTATGTGCTCCGCGCAGGCGTCTCGCCCACCACGAATGCGCTCAAGCTGCTGGAGCTGGTCGGATTGGGAGAATAGATCGGACCATCCGCGTTGGGCCGCGGTTGTTGAGTGGCGACGTGGACCATCCGCAGCGGTCGGTCACACGGAGATTTCGCGGACATCTCGGTTTCGAGCCGTGCCTGCACGGGATATATTGAAAAAAGCAATCCGCCGGTGCCAGTTCGTCGCCCGGCGGCGATCGCCGTCGGCAAATCAAAAACCTGTCCGCGGAGAGCATCCGATCATGCCCGACGAGCCCGCCTCGCAGCCACCTCCAGCGGAGTCCGTATCGGCCGACTTGCGGCCACTCTCCACCCCGCTTCTGGAGGACGAACCGGCCCTTGTGCTCGATCCAGCAGGTCGCATCACATGGGCCAATGCGGCGGCTCAGCGGACGTTGGGCAGCAATGGACGGGCGCTCGAGAACGTGCCGTTCCACAACTTCATCCCTCCCAAGCGCCACGAGCAAATCGACGATTTGCTGACGCGCTGCCGAGCCGGCGAGGCGATCCGCAATGTCGAATGTGTCCGGCAAACGGCAACCGGTCAGACCTATCCCGTGTCGTTGACCTTCGCCCGAATTTCGGACGCGGCCGGAAATACGTCGGCGGTCGCCGTCAATATCAGGGATATTTCGGAATTGAAGCTGCTCGAAGCTCGACTGCAGCGGATGACCAAGGTGTTCATGGACGCCGCGGACCCCATTATCATTCGGGATCTCCAGGGTCGGATCGTCGAGGTGAATGATGAAGTCGAGCGGACGTATGGTTGGTCCCGCGATGAACTTATCGGTAAGTTATCCCTCGCCGCGTTGCCAGAAGAGTGGCATGCGAAATTCGAGGACCTGCTGCAGCGTTGCCTCCGCGGTGAACCGATCCGTAATCTTGAAGTGGAAGTGCCGGACAAACGGGGAAACATGTTGTGCGTTCTGGCGACCATCTCGTTGTTGACCGGTGAATCGGGAGAACCGCTGGGCATCGCACAGATCGTCAAGAATGTCACCGACCTGAAACGCGCGATGGAGGAGGTTGAGCGCACGAATCGCGAATTGGAACAATTCGCGGCCGTGGTCGCTCATGACCTGCAACAACCGCTCAGTACGGTGAAAGGCTACTGCGATCTGCTGGAACGCCATCATCGGGAAGAGCTTAGCCCTCCAACGCTGGATTTTGTGGAGAAAGTCAGCGGCGGCATTCAACAAGCTCAACGGCTTGTCGGCGAACTGCTGAAATATGCCTGTCTGGACAAGCAAACGAAACCGCCGGGACCCGTATCCGCCAGCGACGCCGTACAGCGCGCCATGTCAAATTTGCAGGGGCTGATCGACGCAACCGGCGCCACAATTACGATTCACGACTTACCGTTCGTCTTGTGTGATGCATCGCAACTTGTGCAACTCTTCGAAAACCTGCTGGCCAACGCCTTGAAGTACCGCGGCTCGCAGGATCCTCGGATTCAAATTTCCGCCAAGCGGCACGGGCGGCACTGCGTGCTGTGTGTCGCCGACAACGGCATGGGCATTGATGCGGCGGATCACAAGCGAATCTTCGACATTTTCACCCGGCTCCACGCCAAGGATGACTTTCCCGGCACCGGCATCGGTCTGGCGATCTGTCGCAAGATTGTGGAACGGCACGGCGGCCGTATCTGGGTGGATTCGCAGGCCGGCAGCGGCAGCCGCTTTCAGTTCCGACTGCCGCTCCCGGCCGAAAACGCCACCCACGATCAGGCGACCGTCGGCGAACACCCTTCCGCCAGCGATCCCCCCTAGGACGCCAGCCACCAGGGGCGGAAACCAACCGATGGCCTGGCCCGAGCCGTTCCGGACATTTCTTCCAAGTGCCGACCGCGGAGGTGACCGTTGGCAATTCTGGCCGAGTCGTGGGGGATCTGGTAGGATCTGGGGTAACGATCACTCCGATCCATTAGGCGCTCTCTGTCACCCCCGCGCTCCCTTGCACCCCGGCGAGCCATCATGTTGTCCAAGGCAGTCAAGTACCGATACCGAGTCAACGCGGCCGACGAACTCGAATGGGTGGATCGCCTCTGGATCGCGTTTGCCGAGGAAAACGGCGCTGCCGAATTGACGCCCAGTTCCGTACTCGGCCATTGCCTGTGGGACTTTCTCGCGGACGAGGAAACGCGGAATTGCTATCGGGACATTCATAAGCGAGTCCGCGCTAGTGGCAAATCCGTCGTGCTGCCGTTCCGCTGTGATTCTCCCTCATTGCAGCGATTTATGCGGATGACCATTCGTGCTGCGAAAGACGGCGCATTGATGTACGAGAGCCAGTTGCTGCGCGTCGAACCGCAGCGATCCCTGAATGCCCTGGATGCGACTACCCCGCGTTCCCATGCGGTGCTGACGATGTGCAGTTGCTGTAAGCGAGCCCTCGTCGAGCCCGCGGGATGGCTGGAAATGGAAGACGTTTCCGCGCGGCTGAAATTGGCTGAAACGCCAAAGGTTCCCGAGCTCCGCTATACCACGTGTCCCGATTGTGCCCATGCGCTGGAGCACGCCGGTGTCTCGTGAGATGACCTCCCGCGCCCGCTGGGGCGGACTCGTCGTCTTCCTGGTGCTCTGCCTGATGGCGGGTGGCCTGGGTGCCGTCGCCACCACACCACAAATTGATACCTGGTACCGCACGCTTGCCAAACCGGCTTGGAACCCACCTGACCGGATCTTCGGTCCCGTCTGGACGACGCTCTACCTCATGATGGCTGTTTCCGGCTGGTTGGTGTGGCGTCGCGGGGGCTGGAAAGCCGCGTCGCTTCCCCTCGCGCTGTTTGTCACGCAATTGCTGCTCAACGTTGCCTGGTCCTGGATCTTCTTTGGCCTGCACCAACCTGGCTGGGCCTTTTTGGAGATCCTCCTGCTGTGGCTGGCGATTGCCATCACGATGGCTTTCTTCTTTCGCCGGTCTCTCGCCGCCGGTTGGCTGTTGGCACCCTACCTGGCGTGGGTCAGCTTTGCCGCCATGCTAAATTTCGCGATTTGGCAAATGAACCAAGGCATTTAAGCGGCAAGATGATGTCGGACGTCTCGGCCTATCACGAAGCAGGGCATGCGTTCATGGCGCTCTATCTCGGTGGTCGCGTCCGTTCGATCACGATTGAACCCGAATGGGATGACGGGCCACAACGTTACGCCGATATCCAGGTGGAATGGCCCGTGGCGAATCTCTCTCGGCGGCAGTTGCGACAAGTGGCGGTGCAAGTGGTGCTCGCGGGTCCCGTCGCCGAGATGATCCACACGGGCGAGCCATACCATCCGGGATTCGTTGCCGAGTGGTCGGCCGATTGGCGTGCCGCGTGGGAAGATGCGGCCGAACTCGTCCCCGAGGAAACGGCCCGGCTGGCCTTTCTGGAACGCATCGCCGTGCGAATTTATCACCGGCTCGCGGAAGATCAGCACTGGGCGGCGCTGGCCGCCATCGTTGACGAACTGCTGGCTCACGAGACGCTCGACGGTGACCAGGTTCAAGCGGCCTATGAGCAATGGATGAGCTGACCACAGGGCGTGTCCGCACACGGAAAGTCACCGTTCGGCAGCGCGGTGGCGGGAACGCTTGGCCCGCTGAGACGACATCTGCCCGGACGGGGAAGCAGTGACAAGCTGGAAACGGCGGGCGGAGCGGTTCGGGCAAGTTAAGCCGCGGCGAAAAACTCGGTTTGCCGGCTACGGGCAAGCGATTTGGCACGTCCCCGGCGTTTCCCGTAGACCTGGGGAGAATCATTCGTTTCGAGGTTCCAATGAGTGGGTTGACGCTGTTGGCTGCGATGCCAGGTCTTTCTGTATTCCAATACAGTCTGGTTGACAATGTGTTCTCGATGACCGTGGCGACCATGGGAGCCGCGGCATTATTTTTCTTCCTCTCTCGTTCCTCAATCGGGTCTGCCTACCGTCCGGCACTGATGGTATCCGGCATCGTCGTTTCCATCGCGTGTTACCACTACTTCATGATTCGACACAGCTGGCAGGACGCCTACACCCTGGGAGAAGGTGGCTATGTCGGTTCCGGCGCGGCATTCAATGACTTCTATCGCTACGCCGATTGGATCTTGACCGTGCCGCTTTTGTTGGTCGAGCTGGTCGTGGTCATGCGGTTGTCGAAGGACCGCGCCAGTTCGCTACTGACGCGACTGGTCATCGCCGCAGCCGCCATGATCGCTCTGGGCTACCCTGGGGAAGTGATCTCATCCCCCGAGGGGCAGACGATGCGTTTGGTGTGGGGAGGCCTTTCCTGCATTCCGTTCGTTTACATTCTTTACGTGCTGTGGGTGGAGCTGACAAGGTCACTCGAGACTCAGCCGGCGTCAGCAAGAGGTCTCATTCAGCTCGCTCGCTGGGTCATCTTGATCACGTGGTTCGTCTACCCGATCGCTTATGGTTTGGGCAGCACTACCGCGGCTTTGACCGCCCGGGCAGGCGGAGCGGTGGACCCCAGTGGGGTGGTGGGTCTGCAAGTAGGGTATGCAATTGCTGACATGGCCGCGAAAGCCGGTTTCGGGGTCCTGATCTATTTCATCGCCCGTGCGAAAACCAACGAGGACTTGTCGAAGGGAATCGCCCTCGATGCAGTGCCATCCCCCGCTTAGGAGCGCGACGATGCACTCTGCGATGATCGCCGGACTGTCGCTACTTTTCGCGCTTGCCTGCCAGGCAAGCGCGGTTTTTTCTCTTTCGACACAGATTGCCATGTTGAGCGTGGCGGTGCTTGTACTCGGGTTGCCCCATGGCGGCCTGGACCATTGGACCGGTCGACAACTTGTCGCACGAGGATATCTTCCCAACATGGCAATGTTCGCATTCCTCTACCTCTTGATTGTCGCGGTGGTGGTGGCGGGTTGGTACCTACTCCCACTGGCGACCATTTTGGTCTTCTTTGCACTTTCCGCATGGCACTTTGGGTTGGAAGAGCAAGAACCGGCGTGGGTTGCCAACCGACCGACGGTCGCGAATTGGCTTGGCCTCGTGGCGAGGGGCGGGATGGTGATCTGGGTCCCTATGCTCTTTCAGCCGGCAGCCGTTGAGTCACTGCTCATCCGCATTGTTCCCGCAGGATCGATCATGACGTCGAGTCACATCGTTACGGCGATCCGCTGCTTGGCGCCGTTGTTATTGGTATTCGCGTGCTGGGACATCATTTCACTTTACCTCGCGACGGCCGAGTCGACGGGAAGCACGGCGGTTGCTCGCCGGGCAGGCGTGGCGCGGATCGCGGCATTTGCCGTTTTGTTCGCGACCGCCCCGCCGCTGATTTCGTTCGGAGTCTACTTCTGTGGCTGGCACTCGATCCGGGGCCTGCTGCACTTAAGGGACGAGTTTCAACTATCGGCATCCGGGTTGTTCCGTAGTCTCCTGCCGATTACCGTTCTGGCGATCCTGTGCTTCCTTGGGGGCTTTGTCTACTGGCAGACGGTTCAGTCCCTCAGTGACGCGGCGCTGCGGACGGTGTTTATCGGCTTGAGTGCCGTGGCCGTACCGCATTTGCTCCTGCACATCCTCGCCGATGGCGTCTGTATCTCTCCGCTTGCACGCGTTCAACCTACCACGGGTGCGACTTTATGAGTGCTGCAGCCCGCTATGATTATGTGCTGGTGGGAGGAGGTCTCCAGGCCGGCCTGTTGGTACTCGCGATTCGGCATCATCACCCTCACGCACGTGTGCTTGTCCTGGAAAAGGCAGCCCAACTGGGCGGCAATCACACCTGGTCGTTCCACGCGACCGACATCCCCGAAGTTTCCCGCGATTGGTGTGCCGACCTACCGGCCAGGTACTGGAATGGTTATTCCGTGGCGTTTCCTGATTTTCAGCGGCAAATGAACCTGAGCTACGGATCGATCCATTCCGTCGACCTTGCCGAAACGATCCACGAGCAGGCCGCCGCCGCAACCCAGGATCGTCCGCTGACGGTGCTCACGGAGCAAACGGTTACCCGCTTGACCTCCCACCAGGTGAACACGGCGGACGGGCGGAACTATGAGGGTGCGGTCGTCGTGGATTGCCGCGGCCTTCCTGAAACGAGGACCACGGCAAGTTCCGAACTGGGTTATCAAAAATTCCACGGTATCGAAGTCCTCATCGGCGAAGACTGGCCAAACGAGACGCCGGTTTTGATGGATAGCCGCATCTCGCAGGCCGACGGATTTCGCTTTCGCTACGTACTGCCGTTTTCACGGCGGCGAGTCCTGGTCGAAGACACTTGTTTTTCCGACCATCGGTGGATCGACCATGAGGAGTGTCGTCGGCAGTCACGCAGGTATCTGCATCAGCAGGGGATCGACGAGGAAGCGATCATTCGCGAAGAGTACGGCTGCCTGCCCATGCCTTACGGACGGCTGGGGCCCCTCGAGACAACCCTGCCGCTGCGGGGTGGCTACGCAGGCGGATGGTTCCATGCGGCCACGGGTTATTCGTTCGCGCTCGCCGTCCGCTTCGCGGAGGCGGTCGCCAGCAGCTCGTCCGCCGACGTGCTGGATCGAATTCGTGACCTCGCCGCCGAGCATGAGTTTCGCCGCCGGTTCGCGCGGTTCCTGAATCGCATGCTGTTCCGGATGGTCCGACCAGAAACAAGGTGGCAGATTTTTCGCCGCTTTTATCGTGTGCTGAGCGAGGAGGCGATTGCCCGCTTTTACGCTCACGAATTCACCAGGGGCGACGCGGCCAAGTTGCTGATCGGCATTCCTCCGGCAGGGTTAACCCCGATTCGTTTTTTCAAGTCCTACGAGGCCGTGCCATGTCCAGCTGCATTTTAGACCGATGGCAAACCGTACGAACGGCTCCATGGAGGAACGTCTTCGAAACGACGGTTCCGGACCGGCTGTGGCGAGAATCGCTTGACAAACCCCTTCGTCATTTTCTCAGGCGGCCTGGCAAGCGCGTGTGCGCGGAGCTGGTGCAAATTTCTTACGCGCTTGCAGGGGGCATCGGCTCCGCACCGCTTGGCGTCGTGGAATTTGTTGAGCTCATGCACGCGGGCTCGTTGGTGGTAGATGACATCGAGGACGGCTCGGAGGAGCGTCGCGGTGAGCCCGCGCTGCATCACGTTTTTGGGTTGCCTGTTGCATTGAATGCCGGAAACTGGATGTACTTTTCCGCCCTTGAACAACTTGCCGAGGCGGCCATCGATGCCGATCGCTGTCTGACGATGGTCCGACAAGCCCTGTTGGTGATTCGTCGCTGCCACGAGGGTCAAGCTGCTTGATCTGGCGGTGCGTATCGACTCGCTGTCACCCGAAGAGGTGTTGCCGACCGCCGTGACGATTTCGCGGCGAAAAACGGGCGCCTTTACCGCCCTGGCGGCCTGGCTGGGAGCCATGGCGGCGAATGCGGATGACGCCTGCTGTGATCACCTTGCCGATTTTGGCATGCGATTGGGAACCGCCTTGCAGATGCAGAACGACCTGGTCGAATTACGAAACATGGTCGCCGGGGGAACGCGCTGGGACGATCTGGCCAATGCGCGGGTCACCTGGCCTTGGGCTTGGTTCGCCGAGTCCGCCACGACGGAAGAATTTTTGCGGCTGCGAGCCTCGTGGGCGACAACGAGTGACGGCGATCGAGTGCTGCAAGCCTGTGCCCGGCAGCTGCTCGAGCGCGTCGAGCGTCGCGGCCGGAATTGCGTCCGCCGGGCCATGCAGGAGGCGGTCGCCGATCTCGCGCGCGTTCACCATGGCAATACGTGGATTCGCCGTCTCGATCGCATAATCGCCCAGCTTGAGGAAAATTATGCATGACGTCGACTCGATCAGGACGGGAGCTCCGCAATCCGCATGGACAAGGCCTTCCCAAATGCAGTTACGTCCGTCGGGACTGACGGCAGCCGTCATCGGGAGCGGCTTCGGAGGAATAGCCACGGCAATTCGCCTGCAGGCCATGGGGATTCAGACCGTCTGCTTCGAGTCTCGGGACAAGCCGGGCGGACGGGCTTACGTTTATCAGGAACAGGGATTCACCTTCGACGCCGGTCCAACGGTCATTACCGCCCCACATTGCCTGGAGGAACTGTTTGACGTCGCCCAAAAGTCCATGGCGGACTATGTGTCCCTCTTGCCCGTCACTCCCTTCTATCGCCTGCGATGGTCGGATGGTGTTGAGTTTGATTACGTGGGCGACGAGGCAGGGCTGCTGCGGCAAATTCGCAAGCTCAACCCAGCCGATGTCGATGGCTACAAGCGGTTCGCGGACTACACAAAACGTGTTTTTCAGAAGGGCTACGTGGAACTCGGAGCGGTTCCGTTTCTGCATTTCAGTGACATGGTCCGCGTCGCGCCCGATTTGATGCGGTTGCGGGCAGACCGCAGTGTCTATCGAACCGTCTCACGGTTTATCCAGGACGAACACTTGCGGCAGGCGTTTAGCTTTCACCCACTGCTTGTGGGAGGCAACCCGCTGGAAACCAGTTCGATCTACACACTGATCCACTGGATCGAACGTGAATGGGGTGTTTTTTTCCCCCGCGGCGGCACTGGCGCGTTGGTGCAAGCACTTGTCCGGCTGTTTCGTGACTTGGGTGGCGAGTTGCGACTGAATGCGCCGGTGGAGTCGGTGGAACTCGTACCCTCCCAAAATGAACGGAATCCGTTCGCCGTGCAACACGCGGTTCAAACGCCTGGTCACGAAACGGGCCGGTTCGACCTGGTCGTCTCGAATGCGGATGTTCACCACACCTACGCACGCCTGTACGCTCGTCATCCCGCCGCGGATCGCCGCCGCCGGAAGCTGGAGCGGATGCAATGGTCCATGTCGCTCTTCGTGATGTACTTTGGCACGCGGAAGCGATTCGACCGTCTGGCGCACCACACGATCCTCTTTGGACCACGATTCCAAGGGCTATTGAAGGATATTTTTTACGGTCATACCCTACCTGCCGATTTCAGTCTTTATCTTCACGCCCCGACCGTCACCGATCCGGGGATGGCACCCGAGGGGTGCGAGGCTTTTTACGTACTCAGTCCGGTCCCCCACCTTGGTCAGGCCGACATTGACTGGGATCGAACGGCAAAGGCTTACGGAGACGTGATTCTGACCGCGCTCGAAGATTATCTGCCCGGTCTGCGGAACTCGATCGTGACACGCCGGCATTTCACACCGGTCGATTTTCAACGGGAACTGAACGCCTTCCAAGGCTCAGCCTTTTCCGTCGCCCCGAAGCTTTCCCAGAGTGCCTTCTTCCGTCCTCACAATCGAGACAGCGAAATCCCAGGGCTGTACATCGTCGGCGCGGGAACGCATCCCGGAGCCGGGGTACCTGGCGTGGTCAACACCGCCAAGGCCACCGTGGGGGTGATCGCCGCCGATTATGGAGTAACGGTCGCTTGAAGCTGAGCACGCCAACATCCCGTCAAGTAGCACGCGAGCGATTCCAGGACATCCCTCGGGATCATGGTGACGTAATACAACACCATAGCCGCTCGTTTACCTTAGCCGCGCGATTCCTTCCCGCGGACATTCGATCGGATGTGCAAAAGCTGTATGCCTGGTGCCGTTGGTGCGACGATGCCGTCGACGAAGCGTTGGATCCGTCCGACGCTCGGCAGCGACTCGGTCAGCTTGAGGAAGACGTGCATCGCGTTTATGCGGGGGCCACTCCCCGACATGCGGCGTCACGGTGGCTGGCCGAACTGAATTCGAAGTATGGGATACCCCGCCAGCTTCCGCTCGATCTGCTCGCGGGCATGCGGATGGACATCGAGGCCGCTCCGATCACCACGGAGCAGGACCTGGAATTGTATTGCTATCGAGCCGCGGGAACGGTGGGCTTGATGATGTGCCGCTTATTCGGAGTCGATGATCCCCATGCCTTTCGCCACGCGAAATCACTTGGCATGGCGATGCAAATGACCAATATCGCCCGCGATGTCGCTGAAGATTGGGAGCGGGGGCGATGCTACCTGCCTACCTGCTGGGGCGCACCAAGCCCCGGAGTGGACCCCCGCCCCGAAGATCATTCAATCCGCCCTGCGATCGACCGGCTACTGCGACTCGCCGATCAGCACTACGCTGACGGGGCGCGAGGCTACGCCTGCCTCCCACCGCGGGTCCGCTTCGCGATTCGGACCGCAGGAAAAGTCTACCACGAAATCGGCGTCGAGATACGCCGTCGCGGCCTGCGGGTGATGCACGGCCGAAATGTGGTTTCCACCGGACGCAAACTGCGGTTAGTCGTCTCCGAGTACGGTCGTTGGCGGCTATCGGAATTCGCCAATGCGGTGCGTTTTATGCTGTCAAAGGCAACGCGGAGGACTTGGAATCAAACATCTTACCCACAGGGGACACCGTCGATGACACGAGATATGCAGTTCCTGCTCTACTTTGGACTCTCTTTAACGTTTATCATGGCGATCGCGCGATTCGCGCTGGTGGGAATGAACCCAAAGACGGAAGCCTACGCAGCCTTGCCTTGGTGTTATGCGGGTCTTTCGGCCGTGCTGGCGACGGCCACCGGGTTGAGGGCGAGACAACTCAATTAGCCCGCTGCCAACCAAGCTTCCGTTCGGAGACATCTCACCGAGAAAACAGAAAACGCCGTGAATAATGCCGAGGTTTATTTACCATGATCCAGCGTCGTAAGCGGCAGGGAGCATTCACCCTGGTCGAACTGCTCGTCGTGATTGCGATCATCGGCCTGCTGGTGGCCCTGTTACTGCCCGCCGTGCAGTCAGCCCGCGAGGCGGCCCGGCGATTACAATGCCAGAATCATTTGCGGCAAATCGGCCTGGCTGTCCAATTGCATACCGATTCCTTTCGCAAGTATCCGACGGGGCGTGCCGGCACCGACCAGTTCGCCGTCTCATGGGGTTTCTACTTGCTACCGTATCTGGAAGAGCGGGCCATCTTCGAAAGCCATCTGCCAAGAGAACGGGTCGATGCCGATGGGAATGCCACGGCCATGCGGACAGCGATTTCGGTCTTCTATTGCCCCAGCCGCCGCGGCCCGGCAGCCGATCGGGATTTTGACGACGACGAAAATCCCTCACGTGTCCGAGGCGTGGCGGCCGGCAGCGATTATGCCGCGAATTCGGGAACCAGCACCCGACATGGCATGGATCGCAACTTTCAGCCCCTGCCTCGGGTAGACCGGACTCGAGTGGGGCCGATCTTCAGCTTCTCGAGAATATCGCCGCGGCAGGTGAAGGATGGACTGTCCAAAACCCTGCTCGTTGGCGAGAAACATATGCCCCCCGTTCCCGTGGACGCGACACCTGGCACCGAACACCGTTTGCAGGGGGACGCCGCCTTTTTCTCAGGCGATACACGGCACACGATTTTCCGACGTAGCAGCGCGGGATTTCCGGATGACCCCAACGATCCCTACCCGGGGCAATTTGGCAGCGAGCATGCGGCGCTCTGTCACTTTGTGCTTCTCGATGGCCACATCGCGCCGCTTCTTTATGACCTCGAGCTGAATGTCTTTCAGTCCCTATCGGCGATCGCCGACGGGGGCAACATCCCAGATGGCGTGCTGCCTGACGATTAAACGGGTCGCCAAGGGGTCTGGCCATCCCTGGGCGGGTGAATCGATGCCTCAAACGAGATCGACCGGCCGCTTCGGGCGACGTCGCTTCTTACGGCAGTCTTCACAGATGCCGGTAATCACCAGACGGTAGCCATGCACGAGAAATCCATGTTCCCGGGCGACTGCCTTTCGAATCCGGACAAGTTCGTCGCTCTGGAACTCGATCAGCGTGTCGCAATCTTGACAATGCAGGTGATCATGCTGCGGATACCCATAATCGTGCTCGTAGACATTACGCCCCGGCAAGCTGACTTGACGCAATAGCCCCGCGTCCACCATCTCACTCAGCGTTCGGTAGATCGTAGGCCGGCTGATCTTGGCGCTTTCAACGCTACGGGCCAGTTCTTCCACCAGATCATCGGCCTCAAAGTGTTGGTGCCGGCTGAATACTTTTTCGACCAGGAATTTTCGCTGCTGGGTAATCCGTTTGCCGCGGCTGGAAAGGAACTCTTCAAAGCGATCCACCGGCGACAGGGCAACTCGGACTTCACCAAGTGAAAATTCGCTGGAGGCGGACATATCGGCGATCGAACCAAGGCGGATGGAGCAGGAGATGAACGTCGGGCATCCGCTTCCAGAGGGCGATGACGGCACGCACAGCCGGATACCGGCGTCCACTGTATTCTAGTTGGTCGCAGGGCAAGCTGGCAACGGCGCGCCTGAAAAGGGGCGACGCGGTGATGGCGGATGAAATCGACGCCTTGAGAGAATCGATCGTGACGCGCCGGCGCGTGGTGGCTGGACCTGACCGGCGCAGTACGGGGACGACGGCTACGATCCAAGCCGCGTGCCATCCTAGCACGAACTCGGCTGGATCTCGCGTCACCGCACCGTTATCCGGCCAACTCGTCGAACAGCCGTCCGACCGCCACGTCGAGTTTCTCCTGCGTCTCGTAGACCCCATTTGCGATCTGGCTGCGAATGTCAGCGATGCGATCGGCGCGCATGTCGGGCAGCTCGTTCACCCGGCTGACGAGATCAGCCTCGGAAGAGATGTCCAGTTGGTCGGCACCATGCAACGGCTGCGACGCTTGCTGCGGCGCCGCGGCTTGGGTCCGGTGGGGTCCCGTTAACGATTGAGGTCCGTGAATGTGGCTTGGTCCGTTGATTTGCATGATAAAACTCCCCCGTGGGTTGAACGCGGCACCAGCCGAGGCGTGGGTAGCGTAAAGTCTCCGAAACGTTCGAGACGATTCACGGGAAGATCTCTGCGAAGGCGTCATGCCCAGCGGGCATGTACCGCAGCGAACTGGTAAACCGTCCCACAGTTGCCGATTCCGATTGTCACGCGCAGAACGTTCCGTGTCGTGGGAGGCTTCCATCGCAATAGAAGGCGACTTTTGTCTGCTTGCTCTGACGAGCAACTTCTTCATCGACGAGAACGCTTTGCGTCTTGTATCAAATTGGTTGGGCTGTCTCCTGTACCGTTCCTAACGACTGCCGCAAAAATCCGCGTCTGTGTACGTTAAGTCGACCTTGCCGACAGGGCAACCTTGCCTCTCGCAAGAGCCGCACCGCACTCGCCCGAACGGTTGGGGCTGAGGCACAGAGAACGGACTCCTTTCCGCTTGATGATGGCTTGAAAGAAAAGGGGGTTGGCGAAGAGGCCATCGCAGCTCGTTGCCAACACCTCTCTCTACGCAGGTCAGCATGATTGGTTCGAAAAAAAATAAATCTCCGTTGACTTGGACCCCGGCTTCCGCAAGGGAGTATAGAGACATCGAAAAATCGGCGGCAAGGGTAGCTGCCCGACCGCCACCGGCCGCCCCATGGTGACTCGACAAACCCCGCAGGGCAATGCCAGAACGATCCCGAGGACCGGGGTGGATGGCCGGGTTGCCAGCGGAATGGGGACTGCGGTTTGCTCAGCAGAGACGGGAAATCCTGAGAATCGCGTCGCTTGTTTCAAGTTGCACAGTATGCCAGGGCGAGCGGATCCCGATGATCCCTTCAGCCAGAAGATCGCTCCTGGTTGGTAAATGTCCGGTACGAACTTATGCGAGCCATGCCAGCGGAAAAGGCGAACCACGAACTGCCGTGGCTTGTCTGCGTACCATGAGGGTAGGAACAGACCACCGACCGGCTCTCTTCCTTTTCGGCCGGTCCTATTGAGCGGAGAAGAGCAACCATGGATCCCCTGAAATCCACGCCGATCCTAGCATTCGTGCTGACAGAAGTGAGCGACCCACAGCGAGTTCGTGTATCGCTCGATTCATTTCTGCACTTTTCTGAGGCGGTTACCCAAGGCCTGGAAGAGGTGGTACACCGGTGGAGTCATCGGGCCGCCCCGGCGTCTTCGCTGGCCATGATTCGCCGCGGCGTCTTGCCCGCGGCGGGCTCAGCGGTCAGG
Organism: uncultured Planctomycetaceae bacterium; assembly: GCA_963700865.1. Classification (GTDB taxonomy): domain Bacteria; phylum Planctomycetota; class Planctomycetia; order Pirellulales; family Pirellulaceae; genus CAVOGJ01. Next base: position 274,569 of record CAVOZC010000017.1, read on the forward strand.
CTGCCCACCGGCCACGTGTGTTAGACTACGAGCGTGAAACCAACGCGTTCCATCTACCGCACAACCCATGCTTACTTGGCCTTCATGCTGCGCGACTTGCTCGTCGAGCACGGCATCGAAGCCCACGTGCTGGAGGGATCTTCCAGCGAAGTGCCCCATCCATCGCAGGTGATCGTCGGTGTTGACGATGCGGAGCTCGCCGCAGGCATCGTGGAGATCTTCGAACGAAACGTGCTGGCGGTCGGAAGGAAGGCGTTGCGGCCGGCCGCAGCCGACTCGGACGGCGCCCTGCGGGGCACGTCGGACTGGCCGTTGTGCCTGGGATGCGGTCGCCGGCGGTTGACGATGTGCCCGGTTTGCCAGACTGCCGGTTTCGATATGCCGCGGGGAGAATTGCCCGAAGGGATCACGGTTTCGCAGATCGCTTCCGGGCTGGCGCGGCACGGAGCGGCACAACCTCGTCAAGGTTCCGCGGAGGAGTCCGATCGTGGCGTCTTGCTTCTGTGTGCCACCTGCGACGAGCCTTTTGCGGCGGAATATTTTCGCCGTTGTGGCGAGTGTGGTTATGAACACGCCAGCGGCATGGACGGGGACCCCGACATCCGTCGTTATCCGCTTGTCCGCTGGGAGTGGTTTGTCGGCTTACTGCTACTGACGCTCTTTGGCTGCGGCCTTTATGCGCTCGCCAGCCTGCGATAAGTCCCGCGGGCTGGCTTGGTCGACCATGACGACTAGGTACCGGTCTGAGCGAATTCGGGACGACGCTGACCCAGCTGCAATTGCAGTCGTTGCACGATGCTGCTGTGCATCTGGCTGACGCGACTTTCACTGAGGTCTAAGGTGGCCCCAATTTCCTTCATCGTCAGCTCCTCATAGTAATAGAGGATGATGATCAGCCGTTCGTTTCGATTCAGCCCTTTCGTCACCAGCCGCATCAGATCATTCTTATGCACCCGCCGGGTGGGATCTTCGCCCTTTTTGTCCTGCAAGATGTCGATTTCGCGGACATCCTTGTAGCTGTCGGTCTCGTACCACTTCTTATTCAGGCTGATCAGCCCGACTGCGTTGGCATCGACGAGCATCTTTTCGAGTTCTGGCACGCTGATTTTCAATTGCGTGGCCAGCTCCTCCTCGGTCGGATGTCGCCCCAGCCTGGCCTCCAGCACGCGATTGGCCTCGGCCAGCTTGCTGGCTTTGGAGCGAACCAGCCGCGGAACCCAGTCCATGGTCCGCAATTCGTCCAGCATGGCGCCACGAATTCGGGGCACACAATACGTTTCGAATTTGACGCCCCGCGACAGGTCAAAGGCATCGATGGCATCCATCAGCCCAAAGATGCCGGCCGAGACGAGATCGTCTAATTCGACGCCGTCAGGCAAGCGGGCCCAGATTCGTTCGCCATTGTATTTGACGAGTGGGAGGTAAGTTTCGAGCAGGACATTCCGCAGCTCTTCCGTCGGGTTCTGCTTGTACTTCTTCCAGAGTTCTGCACGATCTTCCTTGGCTACAACGGTCGCCATACAATCCTCCGTGATTCAGCTTCGCTTACAACAAGCGGGCATGACACCATCCGAGTTGCCATCGCCTCAGTAATCGGGCAAGCTGGAATGAGTCGCTTGCCCAATCCCGCTTGCATGCTTTGCCGTTTTAACCGCCAGTTCGCTAGACTCTCGCCAAGCGTTACAGCTTAACGCGAGTTGGCGCGGACAAAGTCGGTCCTTCCTCGGCATCGGCACTCCTGCCTGCCCGCCATCAACAAAAAATAAATATTGCTTCAATCGCGCTTGGCAATGCCAGGCGCCGCCGCGTCGTGGTCGGGAGTTGGCCGACCGGACGGGGCACTTACGGTCTGCTGGCGGCGTTGCAGGTCCGCGGCAATCGCGCGGAGGGCAACGACGGTGGGGTGATCTTGTGGTAGCCGACTCGTCTGATCCAGGCACTCCAGGTTCGGGTCCGCCGCGACCCAGCCGGCCCACAACAGATCGATCCCGAGGAAACGACGACAGGAGCGAGCCATGCGGCGATGAACGTCGGTGGCTTGGGAAATATTTCGGGCGTAATTGACGATGACCGTCAACGAATGCCGAATCTCGTGGCGCGTGCAGTGCTTGATGACCGCGTAGGCATCCATCACAGAGGCCGGATCGGGGCGAGTCACCATGCAAATTTCATCGGCCGCCGCAAGGAGTTCGTTCCAACTGCGCACATTCGCCTGGCATCCCACATCAACGATAATCCAATTGCTGACTTGATCCAGACCACTCAGTTCGTTGACAAAGCGGTGCGCTTTCTCTGGCGTGATCGGTGCATCGGGTCTTTCGGTCCAGGTCGCGGGTAAAACCAGCATCCCCTGGGGTCCCGGTTGCAGTACTTCTTTCACTGGCGTTTGCTTATGCCACACGTCGGTCACCGAGGCCGAGGGAACGATGCCGCAACAAGCCGCCACATGACCGCCCACCGGATTCGCATCGACCAGGACGACTCGTTCCCCGGCCAGTGTGAGACTTTCGGCGATGAGATACGCAATCGTGGTGGTACCGACTCCTCCCTTGCCCCCGGCCACCGCGATCAGCCGCGCCGCGCGCTGGTGCGGGCGGGCCGCTTGCGAAATCAATCGCCTCAAGGTGTGGGCTTGATCATTCATCATGGGACATCGGGGTTGGAACCCGCCGCAAACTGAGATGGTGTGGTTAGTGACCGTATCCGAGGATTGTCTCGGCCAGCCGACGGGCATCGGCGGTTTGAATATCGTCAGGGACGTTTTGGCCGTTGGTGACGTAACTCATCGGCAATTTGCTGGCTCGCCAGAGGGGCAAAAGGTTGCCCAACCCAGTCGACTCGTCGAGCTTGGTCACGATAAGTGACGTCGTCCCCACGTCCGCGAAGCGGGCCGCCGTGCGGGTCAATGTGGTGGCACTGGCAGTCGCGCTGAGTACCAGATGCACCTCATCCGCCTGTGCTTCCGCCAGAATGGTCTTCAATTCGCGTATCTTGATCTCATCGCGGGGACTGCGACCGGCGGTATCCATCAGAATCAGATCGAGGTGCGCCAGACGGGCTACGGCGTCCTTCATCTCGCGGGGGGAAGACACGACTTCCATCGGCAAGTCGATGATGTCGGCATAGGTCCGGAGTTGCTCGACGGCAGCGATGCGATACGTATCGACCGTCACGAGGCCCACGCGTCGCTTTTCACGTAAGCGAAAATTGGCGGCCAATTTGGCGATCGTCGTCGTCTTGCCGACACCCGTCGGGCCCACCAACGCAACCACATGGCCCATGCCGCCGGCCGCCTCGATGGGCCCTCGGATGGGAATTTCCGCCTGCAGCAGTTCCATCGCCCGCGCATGAAGGTCTCGGGCACTGGACTGGCAGACCTTATCATGCTTGAGCCGCCCCACCAGTTCCCTGGCCAGGTCCTCATCGACGTCGGCATCGACGAGATCGGTAAAGAGGTTGAACAGAGATTGCGGCAGTTCGCGAGTTCCGCTCAACTCCCGCGGCGACTCGGTCAGCGGAGATCGTCGCGGCAGCCAATCACCCCACGCTTCTGGCAGCGGAGCGGCGGCGTCAAGATGCGAAAAACGGGGTGCGGGGGACGCGTCGACCGGGTGCGCGTCCTGGGGGGGAGCGGCAGCCAACTTGGAGAGCGGCGAGTCAGACGGCAGATCCTCACGCGTAGCGAACGGTTCGGCTTGAGGCGCTGGGTTGGCAAATCGGCTGGGGACGCTCACCGAATTCGAGGCGGTCACCTCGACTTGTCGGCGGCCAAACAGCCCACGCCACATGCCGTCCCACACCTGCCGCGTATTAAGCACCGCGGCCTCGGGACCGAGATCCTGTTGCACCAGATACAGCGCCTCTCGGAGCGTCTTGGCACGATACGATTTGACATCCATGTCACGTATACCTTGTGGGAAAAGTTACTTGACTCTACCGATCGCCCTCGGCGTGCCGCGACGTCACCACGCCGACGGGCACCACGGGAACCTCTGGGGGTACTTCGCGATAACCGAGTGCGATGACCTCCGGCAGAGCCGATTTGGTCAATTGCCGCACCCGCTGACGAAACTCGGAAGCGACCAGGACGATGACCGGCGAGCCGGCTTGTAACAGCGGATGGGCCGCCCGTTCAATATCAGTGATCAATTTTTCCATTTCGCTGGGATTGAGCAGCTCCATCCAGTGCTCCGTGTCAGCGATCCGTTGCTGCCAGTCGCTATCAAGGGTGAGAACATTCAGTTGCCCATGATCGTCCGCATACCGGGCACAGATCGATCTCCCCAGCCGCTGCCGTGTATGTTCGATCAATGCGACCGCGTCTTCCGCTGCGGGAGCCGCGTCGGAGATTGCCTCCAGAATGGCAGGTAAATTGCGAATGGATACATGCTCGGCCAGGAGGCCTTGCAAAACCTGCTGGACCTTACCGATCGATAGGATCTCAGGGACCAGCTCGTCGACAATCGCCGGGGCCGAGTGCCGCGCCTGATCGATCAAGCGCTTCGTGGCGTCGCGGGTCAGTAGCTCGCTGGCATGGCAGATGGCAATGCGCTGGAGATGCCCGACGATTACGTCAACGGGATGGGTGACCAGATAGCCTTGCCGGCGGACTTGATCTTCGAGCGTCGGATCAATCCACCACGCATCGCGACCGCGAATCGGATCTTCGCACGCGATCCCCTCGAGTTCCGCACTGGCCTCACTCGTGGGCGTGGCCAGCACCCGCAGTGGATAGGCACGGCCTGCTGCCACCAAATCACCATAGATCTTGAATCGATATTCGTATTCGTTCAGCCCCAGATTGTCGCGAATTCGTACCTTGGGCAGTACCGTTCCTTGTTTTCCCGCTACGCGCTGTCGCAGCTTAGAGACGAGATCCAGCAGATTGCCGCCACGCTGCGGGTCGGCCAATCGGAGCAGCCCCACCCCCAATTCCAATTCAATCGGGTCCACCGCCAACAAGTCTTCGATTTTGCGTTCGTTCTCCGCCTGCGGAGTCGCTGGCGATTCGGGCGGTGGCTCGTCATCGAGTAGTGTCGGATTCCGCGTTAGCGCGATCGCCAGGCCCGCAAAGCTGCCGCCGACCATCAAGAGGGGAATGGCAGGTAGACGCGTGAAGACGAGGACTCCCAGAAATGTCGCCGCCACCACGAGCGGCTCGGGCCGCATGATCAGTTGACGCAGGAATTCGACCGGCAGGTTCGTCTTTTGCGCCGTGCGTGTCACCAGCAAGCCAGCCGCCAAGGCAATCAGGAAAGCCGGCAATTGGCTGACAAGTCCGTCGCCGATTGTCAGCCGCGTAAAGATTCCGGCGGCTTCCGGCACGGACATGCCATACTGCGTGACGCCCAGAAACAAGCCACCCGCGATGTTGACGAAGGTGATCACGATGCCGGCAATGGCGTCCCCTCGCACAAACTTGCTGGCACCATCCATCGCCCCGTAGAAGTCGGCGTGCCGCGTCAGCTCCTCGCGACGGCGGCGCGCTTCCTGCCGATCGATCAACCCGGCAGCGGCGTCGGCATCTATGGCCATCTGACGACCCGGCATGCCATCCAGGGCAAACCGGGCGGCCACTTCACTGATCCGCGTCGCGCCCTTCGTCACCACCAGAAATTGGATCAACACAATAATGACAAAAATAATCAGGCCCACGAGCACCTGGTCACCCGCCACGAAACTGCCAAAACCATCGATGATTTCTCCCGCCGCCGCCGCACCCGACGAACCCGCACCGGTGAGAATCAGCCGCGTGGTGGCCACATTCAACACCAGGCGGCTGAGCGTGGCGGACAACAGTACCGTGGGAAAGACACTGAACTCCAACGGGGTCTCGACCGCCACCGTCGTCAACAGGATCAGGACCGCCATGGCAATGTTGGCCGCCAGCAGCAGGTCCATCACCAGGGGGGGGAGCGGAACCAGGATGACCAGGACGCTGGCCACCAACGCCAGCGGAAGGGCCAGTCGTTGGGCTCGAGAAATCGCCGTCATGGACTACCTCGGATCGACCCGCCGGCCGTTTCAGTCAAGCGTTTTTGCGATGAGATTCACCTGAAAAGCGGCGGCATCGTATCGGACGCCCCGCGGCACGTCCAGACCAGCCTAGGGAACGGGGCGGCCCCAGCGCAGCGGCGCGTCGGCCTCTCGCGGCCCGCGACCTGGGGGCTGGCGGGAAAAACCGGCGGACCGCACCAGCGTCTTGCCGGCTCGGCTGATATACTCAGACAAGGTATGGAAACCGCCAGCAGTTCACGGTGGTATCCCTGCTTTCCCGCTGTGGGATCGCGCCGCCCGACCGTGGGGCGGCTGTCGGATTCGTCGTGCGGCCGACCCGCCGGAGGATCTTCTGCAGACAGGCAAGCGCGGGGGGATCGTCGACCGCTACCACTGACGGCATTGCCATTTTTTTGCTTCCTTGTGAAATTTGCTCTCCTGGCCTCAAGCCGAGCCAAAAAAAACGCCGAGACTTCGCGAGGGCCATCAACGGATTGATGGCTGAGCACCGCAATCATGCTCGACGATGGTGAAGCCTTGAGCTACCCCAGATTATTCCGGATGAACAGGCGCCCTTACGATTTCGAATTGGGAGACGAGGCCCCCGAATTAGCGCCTTTCAATCCGGTGCCATTTTGGTGTCCTCGTTTCTGGCACGGCATGGAGACGCGGGATTGGGGAAAGTTGATCTCGGAGCACCGTTATCGCATTGACCGTTGGCCCACTGCCGTTTCCATCTCGCTTGCCACAGCCGCGTCCACGCTTGTCAACCCGTTGCAGCGTTGGTTCTATCACGACAAGTGCGCTGACAAGCCACTCGTGGAAGACCCGTTATTCGTGATCGGCCACTGGCGGAGTGGCACCACGCTCGTCCAGGAACTCATGACGCTGGACGACCGTTACGTCTGTCCCAACACCTTTCAGTGCTTCGCGCCCAAGGGCTTCCTGCTTGCCGAGTGGTGGCTGAAACCGCTCACTTGGCCCCTGCTGCCGCGGCGGCGGCCGATGGATAATATGCGGATGAGCTGGAATGCTCCCATGGAGGATGAATTCGCGCTGATGACGATGGGCCTGCCGACAACCTATCGGCGCGTCGCGTTCCCCAATGATGTCCCGCGCCATTTGGACTATCTGAATATGGAGGGAATTCCCGCACCGGAGCTAGAGCGATGGAAGAGCGGTCTGAACGATTTCGTCGACTACCTGAATTACCACTATGTCGATCGCAGGCTGCTGTTCAAATCACCGCCGCATACCGGTCGCATTCGTGTGCTGTTGGACATGTATCCCAACGCGCGGTTCATCCACATCACCCGCAATCCGATGAAGTTCATTCCTTCGACGATCCACATGTGGGCGGCGCTCGATCATTCCAATGCGTTGCAAACGCCTCATAATAGAAATCTGAGACAGTTCGTCTTCGATTCCTACAAGCGTCTCTACGACGGATTTCATCGGGATCGCCACTTGTTGGGTGACCACAATTTTGTCGAACTGCGGTTCGAGGACCTCGTCGGCGACTATGCCGGCACCATGCGACAGGTTTACGAACAACTGAATATTGACGGCTTTGAGCAATACGCGCTCAAGCCACTCAAGGCCGAAAAGGAAAAGTCACGCAGCTATAAGGGCAACCAGCACGGGCTTCCCAAGGACCTGAGTGACGAAATCCTCGAAAAATGTGGCGACTACATCGACCATTTTGGTTACTCACGGGAAGTCGTGGCGGCCTGATCGATTCTGCCTGGCACGGCGGCCAGCCGCCGGGATAATTCTTGGTGAGCACCTCGCTGCATGGCGCGCACCCGCAGATCCCCCTCCTGCTCTCGTTGATGCGTGCGGAATTCCTCGGCGGTCATCCGCAGACTGTCCTCGAAGATCCACCAGCGGTAACCGAATTCCGCTAGGGCGACGACGCCGAAGGTCGCGCACACAACCGCCAGCACGAAGAGGATGCTACCGGCCACCTCAGCCAGACTCTGCTCCGGATCACCGGACGGAAGCACCAACTGGTCCCGCATCAACCACAGCGTTGTCATGCACAGTGTCGTGGCCAATCCCAGCCTGAGAATCACCAGCAGCCCCTCGATCACGATGCGACCCTGCCACAGCCGCCCGCAACCGGCAACCGGGTCGATGCGCTGCCAATCAGGCAGGATGCGTGCGGGAAACCAACTCCAGCCTCCCTGTGCCAACTGCGTCACCACGGCCACGCACCATGCCAAGGCGGCGATGGGCAATACGGCCAGTCCCACGCAAGCAAGCGCGTCGACTGCCAGTTGTTCAGCGTCGCCCCGATGCCAGTTCAATGCCACCGAGGACGATAGCCCCGCAACGAGCATCTCACGAAGACGCTGCAGCCACCAGGAGCCCGCGAGGATCATGAACAGGATATTCCCCAAGATGACCGCCACGGCGGTCAGGTCGTGACCGCGGGGTGACTGGCCCTTGCGTCGAGCCTCGATGCGGCGCTCGGCCGTCGGGCTGAATTGACGTTCTTCAGACACGGTTGCTTATCCACCACATAGTTGAACCATTTGCACCACCAGCGGCTGGAGGTGACCTTCCAGCGCCCAGACCGTGGTCCCCACACCCAGAAGTACGGAGGCCATGAGTAATAGCGAGTTGAGTCCACTACTCAGCAGCAGTACGTGAAATTGCGGCATGATTCGCCCCAACATCCCGGCCACGAGATTGGAAACGAGAAGGGCGGCCAGAATCGGCATTACCGATTGCAGGCCCAGCGTCATGCTGGCCGTGACGAGCTGTGCCAGTCGCGTCACGGCCGCTTCATCACAGATGGCGGTTCCGACGGGACATGTGACAAACGTACTCAAGAGGGATCCGACCACCAGCCGATGCCCGCCCAGTAAAAAGAACACGCTCATGGTGACCAGGTCGAGAAAGCGGGTGTAGGCCGCGACGCCGCTGCTGCTGCCCCCGTCGAGCAGGCTATTCATCGACAGGCCCGCTAATTGGCTGACCAATTGCCCGGCGACTCGGACTCCAAACAGGAGTCCCTGCACACCGGTGCCGAGCAAGGCGCCGATCAGGGCCTCTCGCACGACGGCGAAGCCCAACAGGGTCGCCGTCTCGGCAGTCGGCGACGCCGGCACCACCGGCGTCAGGATTGCGACCAGCACTACGGTCAGGCATAACTTCCAACGCCAGGAAAACGACCGCTCGACCAGTTGCGCGGGCAAAGTGGCCAGTATCCCGAGCAGACGGGCCGCTACCAGGCCGGCGGTGGCCATCGCGGGCGGTTCCATCAGGCGGCTGATCACGAAAAACTCATCCACGTCGCAGGCACTGCTCCCTAGCTAACCGCCATAGAGAAACCCTGGCACCGTCCCGAATAGCCGCTCCGAGAATTCCAACAGGTGCCCAAACAGGTAGGGGAGCAGGATGGCTGCCGCACAGAGCACGCCAATAATTTTTGGCACCAGCGAAATGGTCGCATCCTGCACCTGGGTGATCGCCTGCAAAACGCCGACGACGGTTCCCATCGCGAGCGCTACAATCAACAGGGGGCCGGCCAGCAGCAACGCCTGGAACATGGCGTCCCGGGTAACATCGATGGCAACGTCAACCTGCATCACGATCCTTTCCGAAAATAGGGTCAGGTGATCCCGCTGAAGCTTTGCAGCAGCATGCCCACCACGAGATGCCAGCCATCGACCAGCACGAATAATAGCAGCTTGAGGGGGAGTGAGACCATTGCCGGAGGCAACATCATCATCCCCATCGAAACGGTGACGCTGGAAACAACAAGATCGAGAATCAGAAACGGCAAGTAGATCTGAAAACCGATCAGAAACGCTGTTTTCAATTCGCTCAACATAAAGGCCGGCATGAGAATCTGCAGAGGCACGTCTTCGTAAGACTGCGGTGCTTGACTCGTGGCTGGCAAATACTCGTAGAAGAGCAACACATCCTGGCCGTTTTCGGCCAGCTCAATCTGCCGGCTCATGAATTGCCGGATTGGCCGAATCCCGGCTTGCCAAGCCTCGGTCGGTGTCATGGGTGAAGTCTGTTCGGCATAAGGCTGGATCGCCTCCCGATACACTTGCTGCCACACAGGAGTCATCACAAGAAACGTGAGGAACATGGCCAGAGAAGTAATGATTTGATTCGACGGCAGTAACTGGGCGCCAATTGCCTGCCGCAGTAATCCCAGCACGATCGAGATCCGCACAAAACTGGTGGTCATCAGGAGGAGCGCTGGCGCGAGGCTGACAATCGTCAACAAACCGATGGTCTTGATCGATGACTCGATCTGACCGGGTTCCGTCCAGCGGTCGATATCGGCCGCCTGCATCCAACGATCGGTCGCAGCGGCTTCCTCTGCCGAAGCAACGGGCGGCTCCACAAAGGATGGACCGTCCGCTTTCGTCGCCTGACCGTTCGCCACGGCAGCACTGCCCAGCCAGCCGGCAAGGGCGACCACAACGATCGTGAGGAAATGTCTCGGTAGCATGGCGTCACATCTCCCCTCAGCCGGCCTGGCGAACGTGGTCTTCGGCAAGGTATTCGCCCGACTCGGCAGCGAGCCGAGCCAACATGTCCTGAATATTTTCGGGAGCCGCTGGTTCGCCGGACAAGCAGGCCCGCGTGATCCGCGCCACCTCTTCGGGATGGGACAACTCTCCCAGTGGTTCTATTTTCGTCGCCGATACCGCCAGCGCCAGAACCTTGCTGCCGAAACGGACGACGTGCAGTTCCTGACGGTGCCCGAGTGGAAAGCGTCCCAGCGTTTGCACGACGTCGCTCGGCAGGCGACCGCGCCCCAGGCGTCCTGATTTCCGCGACACCCAGACGAATCCGAGAAACAGCCCCAACACCATGGCCAACGCGCCGACCACGGTCGACAGCGACTGGCGACTGGACTTCCGCGGCGCCCGTGCCGATTTGCTGATCCGCTGCGGGAAACTGCCCGCTAACTCCTCGGTATACCCGGCTTGCTGAACCGTTCCCTCCCCAAGTCGTGCGCGGTCCGCCACTGTATCCACGAGCCGACGCGGCTCTGCGGCTGGCACATCGGCTTCGAAATAAAGGGGAATCGGCAGCTGCATTTCGCTTGGCAGCGCGTAGGCCAGCGGGGCTTCGGTGGAGGGCGATGGTGTGGCGACATCCGGCAACGGATGTTGGAACGACGACGCGCGTTGCCCCAGCACGGGGGTCACGAGCAGACAACCCACCACCCACAACCAGGCAGTCATCCAGGATTCGCAGCTCAGGCGGTGAGTCATCATGTCTGCCCCCCTGCCCTGCCGGCACCATGATGGCAGCCTAGCGAGGTCACTTGCACGGCGATTTTTCCATCGACGATCACCACCTTACCGGTGGCCAAGACCTTTCCCTTTACGGTCACGCGTGCATCGTCCTCATGGGGTTCGTAGAGTGCCAACAAGGACTGGGGCTGCAACCGCTGGACCTCAGCCACGGTCATCTGTCGAGTACCAAACTCAATCCGTACCAGACATTCGCCGGTTTCCGCCAAACCTGGCTCGGCATCCGCCGCTGCTTCCAATTCGCAAAGGGCGTAGGGGCGAATCTGATTTCGGTCTTCGTCGCGCGTCTCGTCCGCGCGTGACGGTATCTGATCACGGGGCAACACCTCGGTTGGCATCGCCGACGACTCTGCGGGAATTTGCCGAACCATGATGAAAGAATACATCCAGCGGGAGAAGCGATCGTGGCCAAGTCGGGGGACTGTCGCGAAATTCACCCGGTCGATCAAGAGCAAACCAGAAGTCGGCGCACAGCCGTCCCACGCCCCGCCGCGGCGGACGATGGCCAGGTCGTGGTGATGGCGAAATGATCACCCATCCCGACAGCAGTGCGCACGGATCCGGACTTGCCAGGTTCAGCCCGCGCGACGTAGACGTCGCTGCTCGTCAGCGGCGCGGATCTCTTTCAGCCGCGCGAATGTCTTGACGGTCTGATCAGCACGTTGCAACTCGTCCTGGCACGTCTGCAGGACTTCCTGGGCATCCTGGGCCTGCCGGACCAATTCCCGCTGTTGTCGCCGGAGCAGGTCGGTGAGTTCGTCCAGTTGCCGGAGTGCGTGCATGTTGATCGGGGACCGCTTCGAGCCGGCTTGCATTTCACCGGCCAGCCGCTCGATCTGCTTCGCTCACAGTTCCGCCGCCTGTTCGCGATCGCGAACAGCTCCTTCAGCCCGCGCACAATCTCGATGTCGATCCGCGCGCTCCGCTTTCTTGATATTCAATAGCGGATCGAGCGACGTGGAGGAGCGGCGTTTATTCATCGAGCAAACCACCTGTTGTTAAGACCTCGCCGGATGGGCTCGTCTACGGCCGTGGGTCGGCCACTGCCGTAGGCGGCAGCGAACCGGCTGCTTCTTATAATTCCATCGACGCGAGGTTGTGCAATTCTTTCAACGACTCGCCCCAATCAAAGGAGATCGAGGCATCTTGTTTCAAGAATCGCATGATATGGGGATAGCTGGCGAGCACCGATCGAGCGCCGGATTACTGCCGCCACGGTAGGCTCCCAAAGTAATCAGTTCTTCGTGCTGGGCGTAAAGCGCCAGCTGACGGCGGATCGACTCGGCAGCATGCTGATGACGTTCGTCGACCAGCGATCGCATGACTCGGCTGATGCTTCCCAGCACGTCGATGGCAGGGTAGTGTCCTGCAGCGGCCAGTTTCCGCGAGAGCACAATGTGGCCATCGAGGTATCCCCGCACCGCCTCGGCAATCGGGTCCTCCTGCACTTCACCATCCATGAGGACGGTGTAGAAGCTGGTGATACTCCCCTCGCGGTTGCACCCCGATCGTTCCATCAACCGCGGCAGCTGTGCGAAGACGGAGGGGGGAAAGCCGCGCGAAGCGGGTGGTTCGCCGGCCGCCACGGCAATTTCCCGCGCCGCCACGGCGAAGCGGGTAAGCGAATCCATCAGCAGCAAGACTCGCTTCCCTTGGCTGCGGAAATACTCGGCGATCGTGGTCGCGGCTGGCGCAGCCCGCACCCGCAGAATTGCGGGCTGGTCACTGGTGGCAACGACGACAACCGTGCGGCGTCTTGTTTCTTCGGAAAGCTGTTGCGTCACGAATTCGTTCACTTCGCGACCCCGCTCACCAATCAGGGCAATGACGTTGTAGTCCACCTCGGCATGGCGAGCCAGCATGCCGAGGGTCATACTTTTACCCACACCGGCGGCGGAGAAAATTCCGAGTCGCTGGCCTTCCCCGCAGGTCAGCAGGGTGTCGATGGCGCGGATGCCGGTGGCGAAGACATGGCGAATCGGTGGCCGTTCCGTGGCCAAGGGCGGATCTGCGTCCAGAATCCGCGCGGCTCGATCGGACCGGCGCTGATGAACCATCGATGGCCTGCCCCAACGCATTGACGACTCGTCCCAACAACCCATACCCGACGGCCACATCATGGGATGTCCGGTCCAACCGCACTCGATCTCCGCGTCGCACGCCACGGACATGGTCGAGCGGAAACAGGAGCGTCCACTCGTCGCGAAAACCGATGACTTCGGCCAGAAGAGGTTCGCCACCGACTCGATCGATCACCACCGAGGCGCCGATGGGAACGGGCAATCCCGCGACCGCAATCGTCATCCCAATGGTTTCCACCACCGTCCCGGTAATGCTGGCCGGCACGGTGGCCCGTAGGCGACGCTGGAAATCGACAAGGCTACTCATACCGCAACTCCTGGGCAATGCGTTCGAGTTGGGTCTCAATGGATTGATCGATGGTTCCGTATTCCGTATCCACAATGCAACCGCCAGGAGTAACGGTCGGATCGGGCACGAGGCACACATTGCCCAGCGAGGCAAAATCGGCAACCAGAGCTTCCAGGCGGGTGCGCTGCGCCTCCAGGCTGGACGGGTGCATCCGGACGGACACCTTGCCACTTCCGTGGACCAGCCGCAATGACTCGTCGGCCAAACGTACTGGCAGGTCGTCGGCTGCTCGCACGACACGCCTGACGACACGACCGGCGATCGCCAAGGCCAGGTCAATCAGTTCTCGCGGCAACTGTGCCAGCAGTTCTTCGCGCTGCCGCTGCACTTCACGTACAAGCTGGCCAATTGTTCGCGGGCAGCCGAGACGATCCCCTCCAGTTCCGCATGGGCTTCACTTTCGGCGGACGTTTTCTCAAGCTCAATCAGTTTTTGCGATTCCTCGGCGACGAGTTGAGCTTGCTCCTCCGCGGTCGCGCGAATTTGCCTCGCCTCCTCGTACGCAGCTTGCAAAATGTCGGCGGCGGTTTGCTCACTGCCCTTTTCCGACGCCTCGCGATGCAGGGCGAGGTTTGGCCCTTGCGATTGCGAGGTCCGAATGATGCGTGACATATTAGAGATCCAAGAAAATTTTGCCAATGCGACGTCGGTGATGGAGCGCCCTGTGCCGCCACGGCTCGTTCAAGCCATCAACTTGAGATGGGCCTGTGTGTCGTGTTCGGGATCCGCCTTAATCTGCCGGGCGGTCGCGAGCAGTATCTGTTGTGCCTGCCGCACATCGCTCAATCGCCACGAACCAAGTCCCTCCATGGCGGCCCGCAGGTACTCCGCGACATCCGCGGGCACTCGGGCCAATAACTCATCGCAACACGGCTGACTTGCTCCCAACAGCGCCAGTGCCGCAACGTTATCGGCGATTTCCGTGAACAACTGCGTAAGATCAGCCGGCTCCCAGTCAACGAGTCGATCCATGGCCAACGCCACCGCGTGCGGGTCGCCCAGGGGAGCTGGGCCGCGTGCTTCCTCCGTACCTTCTCGTAATTGTGCGACCAGCCCTCGGTCCGCTTCCGCCAACTTTTCCAGCACGCGGGAGCGGGCGGAACGATCGATGTGCCCGATCAACGTGCGAACGCGGCCCAGATTTGGCTGCTGCCGCGCGACTTGTTGTTGCTGCTCGGCCAGTCGCGAAAAGAGGGCCTCCTGCAATACCTCGATCGCGGGCTGATCCGCTTCCGTCAGGTTGGCCACACGGCGGAGGATGTCCGGCTGCTGGTCGCGCGGCAGGTGACTGATAAAACTGGCGGCCCGCTCAGCGGTGAGCGCGGCGGCGACGACCGCGAGCGCCTGGGGACGTTCTCCCGCCAGCGAATGGACCAGCGAGTCGACCGGCACATTGCGCAGTGCCACCGCGAGCGGCTGCAGGCTGGACATGGCTGCCAGTGGTCGCGGCGGCGCGGCTGTGGAAGTCGTGTGAGCAGCGATGGATGCGGGCGAGTCGCTGGGGAGGAAATCACCATCCGCGGCGGAAGTGGCAGAACTCGGACCTGGCCCAGCCGCCTTGGCCTCCTGATCCGCACCCAGCCGGCCGTAAAACTTACGTACTACATCGGCCCGTTCGAACTCCGTCACCGCGTTGAGCGCAAGTACTGCATTTCGGACAATGCGCTGCTCCTCCGCTGGCAGGTGTTCTAGGAGACGATCCGCCGTGACTCGATCGAGGCTATCCACCAAAATCGCAATTTGACGTAGTTGATCCGCGTGCATCGTCTTCTCCGTACGGCTTAACCGGCTCGGTCCACCCATTCCCTGAGCAAATCCGCGACCCCTTGTGGATTCTCGCGAATTCGCTCGGCCAGTTCGCCAGCCGTCACCTCCTCACTCGCAAATGGTGAAGGCGGCTTGGTCGAACCCTTGGGGCTTGGCGCCACCGAGGGAGACGGAGGATGGCCGGGATGGCCAACCAGTTTCAGCGCCGTGGCAGGAGTCGAGGCGGCGGATGATGACGGACGGCCGCGCATATCACCGGCGAGACCACGGAGGGCAATCGTGGCGAGACAACAGGCGACCGCTGCAACGGCAAGGACCCAACTCCACCAGGGTGGATTCCAACCCTGCCCCAGGTCTCCTGCGTGACGTGTGCCATCATGAAACGTGGCGATGGTAATATGTTCGCCGGCGGCTTGTGGATCGGATGGGAGAAGTCGGGAAATGACCAGCGTGATCCGTTGCCGAGTTTCCTCCTCAATGACCGCCAACGCGTCTGCTGTCGGCTGGGTGCCGCGACGGCCGCCTTCCGCCTGTCGGCTTCTCCAAATCTGCCGCAGGTAGTCCTCGGGAATACCGATCGATACGGAAATATCCGCCGGTATTTCGCCCGGGGAAAGGGAAGAAAATTCCACGGCGGACGCCTCTCCGGACGATTTCTCGGGGGCAAACTCCACACTGGTTGCCACGCGCAGCTCGGGGATAAAATCGAGCACGCTCCGCAGCTTTTCATTCCAATGCCGTTCACATTCCAGTTTGCCGCCGCGGATAGTCGGAGGCCCGATGTCGCGCGAGCAACTGTTGATCGCTCCCCTCATGAGAGATGCCGGTTGATAGATCGGTGACAGTAACATCTTGTGGTGCGAGCTGTACTTTGGCCGCAGCCACTAGTTGTCGAATCCCACAAATCGCCTGCAACGAAAGAGGTTGCGACGGCTGGACCACGACGATGGCGTTCAGGCGCTGCTCTCGCCGCAATCCAGCACCGACCGTGGCTCGGTCAATGTGCACGCTCGCATCCTCAATGCCGGCCATTTTGCGAATGCAAACGGCGAGGTCCTTTTCCAGTGCGAATTCGAGCCGGGCGTCTCGTTGTTGCAGCGACTCGAATGGGTTCGATTTGCCAAAGGCTTCCTGCTGAGAAGCGTTCAATTCGGCCGGTGCTGCGCCTGCCTTGACGACCGCGGCCAGATACGTATTCCGTTGGGATCGAGGTACGAGCACCTGCCGCTCCCTCAATTCGTACCGGCCCAGCCCCTGTTTGGCAAACACGGCTTGCACCTGTGCTCAGCTCGCTCTGCGAAAGTTGTCGTTCTCCAAACAGCGAAACCAACTGCTGGCCGGCACGGGACTGATTGAGGAGCACACTCGCGGCGATCAGCGCCACCGCCGCGACGCCGAGTACGGCCCATCGCAAGGTGGGAGAAAGCCGGCGCCATTCACGCAGAGTCCGTTGATACATGGTTGGCCTTCGGGCGTTCCTGGAGCGGCAGTCAGCCCACCTTCGCTGCGGCACTGCCACGGACGAGAGTCGCCACCGAAAGCTGGCGAGCGGCGGGTTTGTACTCGAAAGCGGAAGCAGCTGTCAATCGACAGATCGTCTCGCCGTCGCTCCCCCCGCGCGCCGCCTCAGCTACCAGAATACGAGTCGCAAAATTCGCAAGCATTTGGTCTATTCGGGATGCGAGTCGCCGAATTCGCTAGCGGTTGTCGGGCTAAGCAACGCCAACCGCCCAGATTCTGGTTCGACTCCTCCGGGGAACAGATCGTTCCGATTTTGGCTTCAGGTTCGAAGCAGCCCCCAGGGTTCCGCGAGGGCTACTTGGCTGGAGTTCGAAAAACGGTGGATTTGTGAACCGCTGATGCAGCGCGTAATGAACGCTGATGGGGACGAAGCAACGGGGACGGGTCCAGTTATTGACTTCCACGGCAATGGATCGCCTAGCGTTAACTTGCTGGCCAGCAAGGCAGGTAGACTGGGCACGCAATTAGACGTCGTTGTTCGCCATCGTGATTCACCGTACGGCAGTGAGCCTTGGGTCCGCAATACCGACTCCACTCCAGAGACCGGGTCGCGACTCCCTTGGCCTGTGACGACAACCCCACCCCAAGACACAGACCTTGACGGGGGCAAGTGGGCGGTTTGGGTGGTTTTCACACGGGGTCATCAGGAAAGCCTCGGGCTTTTCCTGGCCAGATGTTGTTAAGTATACGCACATGCAGTACTATACGCATGTACCCATTGCGAGTCAGACCACGGGGGGCCGTGCCGTGCCAGCCAAGCCACGTTCTGAGGTATTCGATCCGGAGGAGGTTGGCGTCTATCATTGCTGGAATCGGCTGGTGCGAAGACGGCATCTGTTTGGCTTCGATACCCTGACAGGCATCGACTATAGCTATCGAAAGAACTGGCTAAGAGATCGACTCAAAGAGTTGGCCGGTTCCATGGCCGTGGAGGTTCTCGACTATGCGATTCTCGATAACCATTTGCATGTTGTTCTGAGAAACCGGCCCGACATCGTGGGGAGCTGGTCCGACGAGGAGGTGGCGCGGCGGTGGTGGTATGTTTGCCCAGCCCGCAGGAATGAGGATGGTTCGATTCCCGACCCCAAGCCGTGTGAAATCGGACTTTACTTGCAGCAGGCCGACGAATTCCGCAAACGGTTGTCGGATATTTCCTGGATGATGCGGCTCGCGTGTCAGCCGATCGCCCGTCGAGCTAACCGGGAAGACGACGTGGACGGTCGCTTTTTTGCCAAGCGTTTTGACTGCGAGCGGTTGGAGACGTGGGAGGACGTGTTGGCCTGCAGCATCTACGTCGATTTGAATTGGATCCGTGCTGGCATGGCAGATACTCCAGAGGAGTCGTTCTACACGTCCGCTTGTGATCGCATTCGCGCCCGCTGGCAGCGGGCGGGGCGCGAATTGGGCACGTCGGCAGGTTTGCCCACGGAGTCGGAGGAGGCCGACGCGTGGCTGGCGCCGATTTTTCTCGACGAACGGGCCGACGCCTACGGGGAACAGCTACAGACAGGTGCGGACGGCCCAGAGGCAGGGCCAAGGCACAATCCGCCCCGCTCATCCCGCATTTCCAACAAGGGATTCTTGCCCACGACACTCGATCAATATCTGACGCTACTCGATACGTTGGGGCGAATGTTGCGTCAGGGGAAACGTGGCGCCATCCCAGCGAACGCGGCGCCGCTACTTGAGCGACTGAACGTAGAAACCAGCAACTGGCTCCAATCGCTGTGGAGTCTCTTGCACAATGACCGCTTGGCCGCACGACGGCACGCGGTGGCTGGTCACGGCTGACGGTGCGAACGCGTCGGACGCTCGGCATTCTTCAGTAAAATAGCGTTCGCGGTGCGCACTGCCCCCACGCCCATCAGGATTCCGGGCGTGCCTTGCGGATAATACGCGCGACAAGTGGCGTTCACGACCGACTCACCACCTTGCTCGCGACCGTGGATCGGCGCTGACTTCGTAGGTCGCCCAAAGCAAGTCTTCCCAAACCACCCACACTCTCCCCTCAAGGTCTGTGTCTTAGCCCACCTCTAGCCGTGTCTTGACCCACTTGTGGATCTTGCCCGACGACGCTAGCGTCAGAGCCGAACGGTCACGATTTGGCTTGGGACTCAGAGTTGCGTCGAGAACCCGTGGGAACGGTGGCTCATTGCCAGCGCACGCGGCAGCACCTTCTCGGACGACGCACGTCGCCGGACAGTTCCCATCCGTGAGTCACTGGGTGCACAATCGACCGTCACTTGCGCACCCTGTATCCCTGTGGCGGTCACAGGCTCGGAGCGAATGCGTCGGAATCGCTCGGCTTGTTCCGTAAAATCGCGTGTGGCGGAGCGCACGTGCCCCCACGCTTCGCATCAGGATTCCGTGGCGTGCATTGCGATACATATGTGAAGCGTTCACGACGACTCACCTTGCTCGCGCCGTGGAGGCCAATTCGTAGGTTGCCAAGCAAGTCTTCCGAAACCACCGCGACCTCCCCCAAGGTCTGTGTCTTAGCCCATCTGTGTGGAATACCGCCACTGCGGCCGGTGCGCACGGAGACCGGTTGTCAGCTGCTGGCGGCGATTGGCTACACCTCTGCGACCTCTGTGCGGTCCAACTAATGGGGTCCGCTTTTTTCTCAGAGGGCGGCCACGGAGACCGGTCGGCAGCTTGCTGGCGCTGGCATCCTCAGCCTGTGGCGTCGAAACCAGCGCCAGCGGGTGGCTCCCCAGCGAGAGTTAGCGGCGAAGAGACCGGCTGCAGATTTGGTGGTCGGGTGCGGTGTGTCACTGCCCAAGCGTACCTCTGCGGATCGCGGTGAACGACTTTCGCGGTGCGAGTGTTCATACTGGTTTCCGGTCTGTCGCGGCATCCTTCCTCGCAGGCACGGCGAAAGGCCGGTCGGTTCAGTACGATCTGCCGTTTCTGTGACGTGCACAACCTCTGCCGGCAGCGGTCGGCACCAGGCGGGAGTCGGTTCTGGAGTGACATAATGCTGTCAGGGAACGTTGGATTTTCGACACCTGAGTTGGAAGAATGGGTCCGCCAACGGAATCTCGCCTATTCGGGCAGCTTGATCGATTCGCCAGATCAAGCCGACCAGTCCCAGATGCTGACCTACGTCGACATCGATACTTTCCGGGAGACTTCTCAGTCAATCCCAGCCGCCCGCTCAGTTCCATTCTTCCCGGCCGCAACCGGCGGAATCCGTCGACGCCGTCATGGAAGTCCCCGTCACCAACTGCATGACCCAGGCGTCCAGATCCTTCAGCATCTGCGTCACCAGGTCATCGCCGCACGGGTACTGGCGGATGTTGAGTGATTTCAGGCCAGCAATATGCATCAACCTCAGGTCGTGACATAAGCTGTCCTCACCGTAGGCTTGGGCGTCGCGACCATAGGCCAACATAAGTGGCATTTTTCGCGCCTGTTGGATATTTCGCAACGGCATATGCTGGCGTGGCAGGGGACCGCCAAAACTCGCGGCCCCGGCGAAGGCTTGCGGCTCGGCGAGCGCCAATCGCAAGGCCATCGTCCCGCCGGCACCGAAACCGGCCAGAAAAACGCGACGATCCGCGATATGAAAGCGCGCTTTGGCAATCTCGACGCAATCGAGAACCCGATCGAGCGCGGTCAGGATCTCGTCGGAAGATTGTCGCCAGGCATAAGTCGTCGTTCCATCGGAAAGCACCTCGCGACGCGTCGTTCCTCGCGGCGCAACCCCCACATAATTGCGGAGACTTATGTGCGGCATCACCGTCTGCATCTCACGTTCGTCCCCGCCAGCGCCATGCAGCCACACGATCAGCGGATACGCATAATTTGGCTCGTAATGGAGCGGGCCAAAAAGGCTGTAGGCAATGCCGGGCGAGCTGATTTGCCTGGCGGCCGTTGATGCGATGGAGGAGCGTGGTTGGGAAGTTTGAAGCGCTTGATCGGACTGGGGCTCGACAATGCGATTCATGGATGCTCTCGTTGCGCTAGATTGTCCCAGCTTCGTGTAACCAGGACAAATGGGTTGTATGATGACAACGACGACCTGTATCGGAAGTCTTGACCGACGTTTGCCATTCGCGTGCCAAAGTCCTGAACGGAAGGGCGAGTCACGCATAAGGAGCGGAATCTAGCGGACGGTCAAAATCGCGTCAACGGCAGCCTCTTCCCACTTCTCCTGCCGCCACCGGCCGTCCACCGCGATCGCCAACGGCCAACTGCGGACAATATGCCTGGCTCCTCTTGAACACCAGGATCCAGCCCCGCAGCACACACTTTTCCGCGGATCGTCCCAGCCCTGTCTCGGGATTTTGACAGGCCCCCCCAAGGGTGCCACCCACTTGCGGTCGTCGAGCGTCTGCGAGATATTTTCCGTTAGCCGATACGCGAATGATCGTTTTTGAAGAATCGCCAGATTGCCTATTTGGCCAAACCAGATCGGAAAGACAAATGAAACCTCCAGTCAGAGTCGCCGTCACCGGAGCCGCGGGACAAATCAGTTATGGACTCCTTTTTCGCATCGCCGCCGGAAATATGCTCGGTGACGATCAGCCTGTGATTTTGCAGTTACTGGAAATTCCCCCGGCCATGAACGCCCTGCAGGGGGTCGTCATGGAACTGGATGACTGCGCGTTTCCGCTCCTGAAGGGAATCGTCGCCACCAGCGAGCCGGACGAGGCGTTTGGAGATTGCGAGGTGGCGTTGCTCGTCGGCGCCATGCCGCGCAAGAAAGGAATGGAGCGAAAGGACCTGATTAAAGCCAATTCCGAGATCTTCTCGGTACAAGGCAAGTCGCTCAACAACCATGCCAGCAAGGAAGTGCGGGTGCTGGTCGTCGGCAATCCGGCCAATACGAATGCCCTCATCACACGGGCCAATGCGCCTGACCTGAATCCGGCCAACATCACGGCCATGACCCGGTTGGACCACAACCGGGCTATCAGCCAATTGGCTGCCAAGACGGGCGGCGACGCCACCACGATTGCCAAGATGACGATCTGGGGCAATCACTCAGCCACCCAATACCCGGATATCAGTCACACCACCGTGGGGGGCAAGCCGGCCCGACAATTGATCGAAGACGCCTGGTATCAAAAGGAGTTCATCCCGACCGTGCAACAGCGGGGAGCCGCCATTATCGAAGCCCGTGGCGCATCAAGTGCCGCGTCGGCAGCGAATGCGGCGATTGATCACGTGCGAACTTGGGTCATGGGCACGCCCGCTGGAGATTGGGTCAGCATGGCCGTCCCCAGTGATGGCAGCTATGACATCGCCAAGGATTTGATTTACTCTTTCCCGGTGACCTGTCAGGGTGGCAAATACCAGATCGTCCAGGGACTGGAGGTGGATGACTTCAGTCGCGACAAGATGAACGCCACGATGAAAGAGCTGATGGAGGAGCGAGAAGCCGTGGCGGAACTGCTGTAGTGGGGGGCTTGGCCATCACGCCCCGGCAGCGCGAGGAACTGGTGCGACGCGCTTGTGCCGTTCAAACACGCGCTTACGCACCCTATTCCAATTACCTCGTCGGCGCCAGTTTATTGACCGCGACGGGCGATTACTTCGATGGCGTCAATGTCGAGAACTCCTCCTTCGGCTTAACGACCTGCGCCGAACGATCGGCCATCTGCGCCGCGGTCAGCGCCGGCCACCGGGAGTTTTTGGCCGTGGCGGTGGCCAGCAAGGGACGGATCACGCCGTGTGGCGCCTGCCGGCAAGTCCTGGCGGAATTCGGCTCCGCTTGCCGCGTCTTCCTGGTCGATCCGGTCGCACCGGCCGATATCCTGGAAACCACGCTGGAGGAGCTCCTGCCCGGCAGCTTCAAGTTCACATTACTGGGAGGCTGATGGATCCCATGAATCCTTTTCTGCAAGCGGCGCTGGCAGAGGCTCGGCAGGGACTGGCCGAAGGAGGCATTCCGATCGGTTCGGTGCTGGTCGTGGACGGGCAGATCGTGGGACGCGGCCACAATCGACGCGTGCAGCAAGGCAGTCCCATCCTCCACGCGGAAATGGATTGCCTGGAAAACGCCGGCCGGCTGAAGGCCAGCGCCTACGCGCGGAGCGTGCTTTACTCAACGCTCTCTCCTTGCGACATGTGCAGCGGCACGGCCTTGCTCTATAAAATCCCCAAGATCGTCATCGGCGAACATCAAACCTTCCAAGGCCCCGAAAACTACCTCCGCGAACGGGGCGTTGCGATCGAGATCGTGAACGATCCCGAATGTATCCAACTGATGCAGTCCTTCATCGCGGACCACCCCCAGTTGTGGCATGAGGATATCGGCGAAGGGGCATAACGGTTTGTGCCGCCGGCTGGTCGCGACTCGCCCCTCAAATCAGGACGCCGGCAATGCAGGCAGTCATGAAGGCGGCCAGGGTGCCGCCCAGCATGGCGCGAAAACCTAACCTTGCCAGATCGCTCCGCCGTTCTGGCGCAATCCCGCCGATGCCACCCAATTGAATGCCAATCGAGCTGAAGTTGGCAAAACCGCACAGCGCGTACGTCAAAATGGTGAACGTTCTCTCGCTCAACTCGCTTCTCATCTCGGCCAAACCGACATAGGCCACGAATTCATTCACGACCATCTTCGTTCCCAGCAGTTCCCCCGCCTGCAAGCACTCGGAGGAAGGAATCCCCATCAACCAGGCGAAGGGGGCAAAGACATAACCGAAGATCAACTCGAGCGACATTTGCTCGGCCGCGACATAGCCCGTACCAAGGGCAAACACGTGACCGACCCAGCCCACAAAGGCGTCCACCATGGCAATCAGGGCCACAAAGGCGATCAGCATCGCGCCGACGTTCAGCGCCAGTTGCAGTCCCGCGGAAGCCCCTTCCGCCGCCGCCTCAATGATATTCACTGATGCTCGTTCTACCTCAATATGGACGCCGCCCCTTGTCTTGGAAACCTCCGTCTCGGGCTGAATCACCTTGGCAATCAGCAGTGCCGCCGGTGCCGAAATTACGGAAGCCGTGATCAAGTGCCCCGGATTGATTCCCATACTGACAAAGGCGGCCAGCACGCCCCCGGCGATCGTGGCAAAGCCGCCCACCATCACGACATTCAGCTCGGACAACGTCATCTCGCTGACGTAAGGTCGAATCACCAACGGGGCTTCCGTCTGTCCCACGAAGATATTCGCCGCGGCCGATAAGGTTTCCGCTCCCGACGTGCCGAGCGTTTTTCGCATTACCCACGCAAACCCCTGCACGATCAATTGCATCAGGCCCACGTGGTACAGGATCGACATCAGGGACGAGAAGAAAATAATTGTGGGAAGAATGCCAAAGGCAAATGACCGCCACAGCGTATAGGTGGCCGGCAGTGTTTCCTGATCATCGCGCGGATAGATATTGAACAGGAACGCCGACCCCTGATCAACAAAGCTCAGGATGTTCTGAAAGAACTCCCCGAGTGAACGGAATACGATTTGCCCCGGAACGGTCTTGAGGATCAGGATCGCAAAGGCGAACTGCAGCAGTAAACCGCCCACCACCACGCGGAGATCCACGCGTTTCTTGTGCGAACTCATCAGCCAGGCGAAAAATACCATAGCGAACAGTCCGATTCCGCTGACGACACGATCCATAACGATCCCCTGGTTTCCTGTGCGCTGCGTGGGACAAAGCGGTCACCGCGGTATCGACCCGCGGGCTGCTCGGCTGGAGTGGCCCCATTCTAGCGAGAATTCACCGGCGTGCTGCCGTGGGCGCGGGGATCACGATCGCATTTTTTGAGCAATCAGCAGTGCCATCTCGAGCGCCTGTTCGTAATTCAAGCGCGGATCGACTTGCGTCCGATAGGCGCGACCCAGGTCGTTCGCCTTCAAGCCTCGAGCGCCACCCGTGCATTCGGTGACATCTTCTCCCGTCAATTCGAAATGCACGCCCCCCAAATGGGACCCCTGCGCCGCGTGGACATCAAAGGCCTGCTCCAGTTCGCTCAGGATCTTGGTAAAGTCCCGGGTCTTATATTGGCCCGCCGACTCGGTGTTCCCATGCATCGGATCGCAACACCAAACCACCGTCTTCGCCGCCTTTTGCACAGCCGCCACGAGCTGGGGGAGGCAGTCTTTGATTTTCTGATCGCCAAAGCGATGGATCAGCATCAGCCGACCCGGAATATCCTGGGGATTCAAGACGTCGATCAGCTCGACCAGCTCCGCGGGTTTCATGCTCGGCCCCACCTTCACGCCGATCGGATTGCAGATGCCACGAAAATATTCGATATGCGCTTCATTGATCGTGCGGGTGCGATCACCGATCCAGGGGAGATGGGTCGACAGGTTGTACCATCCCTCGCGGCGCGGCACGCGGCGCGTTTGGGCTTGCTCATAGTGTAGATGCAGCCCCTCGTGGCTGGTGTAAAAGTCGACGCGGCTGAAATCACTCATCGGCTTGCCGCTGACCACCTCGAGAAAACTGATCGATTCCGTGATCTCCTCCACCATTTTCTGGTACTTTTCCGGTTTCGAGGCGTGCTCCACAAACCCCAGCTCCCAGTATTCCGGATGATGCAAGTCGGCAAAGCCACCATCGATCAGGCTGCGAATGAAATTCAGCGTCAGGGCGGCGTTGTAATACCCACGGAGCAACAGCTGGGGATCGGGAATGCGATCCGCCGGGGTGAAGGCGGCCCGATTCACGAGATCGCCCCGATAGCTGGGCAACGTGACACCGTCCCGCGTCTCCTCATCGGATGATCTCGGTTTGGCATACTGGCCGGCGAAGCGTCCCAGCCGCGTGACCGGTTTCTTACTGCCATGGATCAAAATGACGCTCATCTGCAGCAGGATCTTTAGTTTGCCGGCGATCGTCGACGATTCGCACTCGTCAAAATTTTCACTGCAATCGCCGCCCTGCAGGATGAAACGCTCTCCCGCCGCTGCCTGGGCCAAATCGGCGAGCAGATGTTCAATTTCCCAACTGGTGACCAAGGGAGGCAATTTGGCGAGCTGTGTCAGCGCCGCCTGCAAGGCGGCCGGATCGGGATACTTCGGCATCTGGCGGACGGTTTTCGTCTGCCAGGAATGGGGCGTCCAGTCAGCAGGCATCGCACACATCGGGGGCCCCGTCGCTCCATGGCCAAAGTAAGGGGAAGTTGTTCATTATGGATTCTCCCGGCGAGCATGCAATTCTCCCGCGACCGATCGTGGGACACCTTTTGCCAATCTGACGCAAGGCCGACGATTGTGCCGA
>CAVOZC010000018.1:0-1726789 GCA_963700865.1 uncultured Planctomycetaceae bacterium
TATCGGTCTGGCGACCCTTACTGAGCATTTGCGAAGCAAGCCAGGGCGGTCCCCCAATCCGCGAGCAAGGCAAGCCATCCGGTCGCACGTGGCCAATTCAAAGTGTGTGCCCTGGCGGTCCAGTACGGTATGACCGAAATAGGGCTCAGCCGGCTCGCTCAACAAAACCGTGGCGTTTGCACGCAATTTGCTAAGTGCCCACCGCGAAACCTACCCGCGGTTCTGGAAATGGTCGCAAGAGCAAGTCGACGTCGCGATGCTACAAGGCTACATGCAAACGGTCTTTGGTTGGCGGCTGACACAACCTCGGCGGCGAATCCACGATCACTGGCAAACTTTCCAATGCAAGCCAACGGGGCCGAAATGATGCGGCTGGCATGTAGCCTGGCGACCGAGGCTGCAATCGGTGTTTGTTGTCCGGTGCATGACGCAATACTGGTCGAATCACCGGCCGAAGATATCGACGTCGTTGTCCAGCGGACCCAAGCCACGATGCGGGAGGCGTCGCGAATCGTTCTGGATGGATTCGAGTTGTCAGCGGACGCCAAGATTGTCCGATATCCGGATCGCTACTTTGATGAAGGACGGGGTCGAACGATGTGGGACAAGGTGGCTAACTTGGTCGCCAATACAGCCCGAACAAAGCCGGCCGGATCGCGACCTTTTCCGGGTCGGACCGGGTAAGAACACCGGTTCGCTCGTCACCCGTACCTCTATCTAAAATATCTGTATCTTTCTTCATGAATATATGTGGTGTGTAGTAGGATGATCGACCTGGACCGATATCGTTGGAACGGAAAAAGCTGTGATTCGTCAGCGGTCCGTCCGAAGCCAAGTGGGACTAAGTACGAGATACCCAAGCACCAACGGGGTGAACGTTTCGTACGTGGCCCGATTCCGTGTGACTGGCTCCAGGCTTGCATTCCGTTGGGGCTAAAAGCTCTTAATGTCGCCCTGGCTCTATGGTGGTTGGTGGGTATGAAAAGAACCAATCCGGTCCGGCTCACTTCCAAAGTACTACGCCAGTTTGGAGTTACCGCCGAGACAGGACGGACAATCCTCTCGAAGATGGAGAAAGCCGGCTTGGTCCGGGTCGATCATTGTCGTGGACGCGGTCCCGACGTCATATTGCTACCGTTTCAGAAGATCGGGATCCCCACGTCGACGCTAACGCACGTGCGGGGATCGACGCGACGGGAACTACCTTCAACAGTCGGGAGCGTTAGAGGCTAAATACGGGCAGCTGGTGCAGTTAGCCCCATAGCGGGGTGAATCGCTGTGAGGGAATTGGTATTGTTGAATTGTCACGGCTAGGTTTAGCGGCCGAAAACCAGTTTCCCGACTGGCTGCCGTGACGTTTCAACTTCGGGATTGTGAATACGGGAGTTTGCAAACATGGCCACGGTGTACCGAAAATCGAAGACCATTCCCCTTCCGGAAGATGCGAAGATTGTCACCCGACGGGGCGAACTGTGGGCCAAATGGTCGTCAAAAGGTAAGTCTCGGTCCGGCCGACTAAATAAATCGGGTGCCGGCGTCGTGGTCCACTCGCCCACTTGGACGGCAATTTACCGAACGGCCGATGGGCGGAAAGTCCGAAAGTCGACCGGATGTCGCGACGAAACGGCGGCGCGTGCCGTCCTTACCAATTGGCTCACACGTGAGGAAAATATCCGATCAGGCATGATTTCGGCCGAGCGACTCAAGACGGCGGACCACCTGAAGGCACCAATTTCAAAACACGTGGCGGACTATCTCACTCACCTGGACGCGGGAACCAAGCGTGGCAGCAAGCCAAATCCGCGACACCGGGCCAACGTGGTCCGTCAATTGGATTGCGTCATCGACGAATGTGAATTCGCGACGCTGGCCGACCTGGATCCGACAAAACTGGAGCATTGGCTGAATGATCGGTTCCAAGCCGGCATGTCCGCCCGTACCCGCAACATGTATCGCGGGACATGGCTCAGCATTTTGTAATTGGTGCGTTTCGTCAGGCGTCAGGCGATTGGTTGAAAACCCGTTCTCCGGTATCCCGAAAGCCAACGTCCAGGCAGATATCAAGCGTGAACGACGCGCCTTGTCGGAGAAGGAACTGAGGCGTTTGTTCCGTGCGACTCGCATTCGGCCACTTGTCGAAGCCAAGACCGTTAGGCGTGGACCAAACAAAGGGGAGCAAGCTGCAAAAGTCCGACCCAAAACCGAAGTTCGATTGCAGCGGCTCGGCCGTGAGCGTGAATTGATTTATCGGACTTTGGCTTTTACGGGACTCCGCCAAAACGAGCTGGCGTCGATCACCGTCGCGCAAGTCCACACGTCAGCGAATCCACCCTACATCGACCTGAATGCAGCCGATGAAAAAAGCGGACGTGGGACCAAGATTCCGCTCCGTCGCGACCTGGCGGTCCTCTTGACAGCCTGGATAGATGAGAAGCCCCACAGCCAACCAGTCCTTTCCATGGCGAACGCCGGACGTGTGGACCCGTCGACCAAGTTATTTAACGTCCCGGCACAACTGGTGAAGATTCTCGACCGGGACCTGATCGCGGCCGGCATCCCCAAGCGTGACGATCGCGGCCGGACAATCGACGTCCACGCCTTGCGGCATTCGTTCGGGACCATGCTGGCCAAAAGTGGAGCTACACCCAAGGAAAGCCAATTGGCGATGCGTCACTCGAAGATCGAGTTGACCATGAATACCTACGTCGATGCGTCATTGGTCGATGTGGTGGGTGCCGTCGAATCGCTGCCGACGATCGCCGACCATCAGACGCTGATGGCTACCGGCACGGGAGAGGCTCGAAAGAATTGTCGAAGGGAGGCACCTAATCGGGCACCCGCTCACGCAAATTCAGGCAAACGTGAGCAAACTGGAGAAGATTCGCCGATTTCGTCGACTGGGTCGCGACACGAAAAAACCTCGCGAGAACAAAGCGTTTCACGAGGTTTTCCAAGCGAGGCCGACGGGACTCGAACCCGCAACCACCGGATCGACAGTCCGGTACTCTAACCAATTGAGCTACGGCCCCTACCTGCCCCGTGCGAGGCAAGTCCCGAATTATATCTGGACCCCGGATGGCTGCAAGGTCCATCGAGATCCGTCCGCCACTCTGGCACACAACCACGAGCATCGACCCGGGGCCCGCCGGCTCATCACCGGGCCCCCCCGAGCGGCCCCTATTTGACGATTGTGGCCATTGTAGCGACTCAAACCGCCATTCTTGGTCCCCGCCATCACCCCCCGACCCGACTCGGCCCCGGCGCAAGCTAGATTTCAGCAGTGCGTTACGGCCCCCTCGACGGTTGGAGAACGATCCCATGCTTCATTATTTCTCTGCCATGATCCAGAAAATTGATCACTGGGTGGTGAGCTTGAATAAGGATCAATGGGCGTTCATTGGCATCGCGGTGGTGGTCATCGCCTTCGTCTCCCTGCGGGGTTTTGGCAAGAACAGTCGGCTCTAACGCCGTCGCGCTGCCAGACTTGAGCCACGCAGGGGCGCATCCATGCCCCCCACACGGGAAACTTTGAAGACTATCGGAAACGTCGATCATGCATGCTCATTGGCCTTGGCTTTCGCTGGCATCCTGCACCTATCTGTTCTGGATCGGATCGTATCTCGATCGCCAGCGGACCGCGAAAGGCGGCGGTATCCAGCGCTATCAACCGGTCGAAACGCCGGTGAACACGTCAACTCTGGCGGCTCCCGCGGGCATACTTGATCGCAACCAGGAACTCTTCGCGCGACTGGCCAGCCAGCGGGCCGCCCTGGCACATGCCGCGGCGACGCTCGACGCGCCGTCACAAGAAGCACCTTCGCTGCTGCAACAAGTGTGCGCGGACCTCCGCACGGCGCTGAGACTTCATGATGAGGTCACCTCAACGGTTCATAGCCTCCGCGAGGCAAGCGACGGCACCTCGCTTCGTACCGACCCGGTCACGGGACTTGGCAACGAGTTCACCATGAACGAATGGCTGCGGATGATGTTTGGTCTGATGCTGCGATATGGCCGCATCTTCTCGCTCGCCATTGTCGAGATGGACGGACATTCCCCCGCACAGTCCGATCATGCCGACCCGGCCGCCAACGCGGCGTTGTGCGACATCGCGGGTGTCGTCGTCGATTCGGTCCGCGAAACTGATTTCGTCTTTCGGCTGCCGAACCACCAATTGGCCATCGCGCTGCCCGAAACCGACCTCAAAGGCACCCAGATCTTCGCGCAACGGCTGCAAGCCAGCATTACGGATTCGCTGGGGCTGAGCGTATGCATCGGCGTTTCCGCGGCTCGCGACGACGACAATTCGCAAAGCCTCATCAAGCGGGTGCAGGCCGCCGTGTTCGCCGCCAAGTCTTCCGGCGGCAATAGCGTCTTTCGACACACGGGGCACCGCATCGAAGCCGCCCGACTCGAAACCCTGTACCTCTGATCGCCGATCTTCGGTCAGGCGTCCTACCAGACGCCGTGCTCCGGATCGTAGCCAAACTCGTCGGCACGTGCGAAGTCGGCAGTCGCGGCTTCCTCATTCCCCGTGGCTTGTAGGGCCAGTCCGCGGTGCTGGTAGAGTACGGCAAGTCCTTCCGTGATGCGCCGCTGTCCCGCTTCGAAGGGCAACTTGTCGACAAAGGCCTGGGCTTCTTGTCGCACCTCGTGCAGCTGCTGCTTGTAGGATCTTTCCACGCTCGAGACGGCGGATTCGCAATCGGCCAATGCTTGATCGTAATTGCCGTTCAGGTAATGCAGGTATCCGCGGGTGTCGAGAATTCCCGGCACCTCCAAATCGCCTGCCAGCTGGAGGGCTTCTTCGACAAGTGTTAAACCGCGTGCCAGGTCGGAACGGGCCAGCGCCCGGGAATAGGCGACGCTGTTCAGGGCGTTGATGAGCAGCCCCGTGTCGCTCCGCTGCTCAGACGCGGCCCGCGTGATTTCCAGGGCCTTCTCCGCGGCGGAAACGGCATTCACGGCGTCGGCCCGATGGAGATAGAGCTCGGATTGCTCGAGCCAGATTTCGGGATTCGACGGGTCCCACGCCGCGGCCCGCTCGTTGTTACGCAAGGCAAGGTCCCAATCGCCCGTCAACATGCCTTGTCGCGCGGCGGCGCGGTACCACTTGGCGACTTCTCCGCGACTCCAGTACAGCAGTACTGGTCCCAGCACGAGCGTGACCACCACCGCGACGACGGCCATCCGCGTGCGGGGCGGTTGCTCCCGCGGTAATCCGGCGATGGGAGGGTATGCGGCGCTCATGAGCTTTCTTGTAGCAGTTGTGTGGTTCCCAGCCAACTGCCGCGAGTCGCCACCAGCCGCTCTTTCGCGGGCGGAGCGGGCCGGGTCGGGGAAGCAACCATGGAATTCGGATGACGGGGATTCCCGCACCAGCCAGGCCGACGGTGGTGAGATGTCGAAATTCAAAGATAAATCGCCTGTTTTTTTCTCGCCTGATCGCACGAAATCGGCAATCGACTTCTCGGCAACATTGACGGCAGTTTGCCAAATCCACTACGATTTCCTGGATCCTGCAACTGTTCCAGCGGGCCTGTTCTCAGCCGCTTTTACGCTGCCTCGGCAGCGCTCCTAGAAAGGGACCCAAGATGCCACTTTTTGAAATTGAAACCGACGCACACATCATCATCACCTGGGCCAACGACGAGTCGGCGGCCGAGGCCGTGGTGGTCGACGCCTATCCGGGAGATCAACTGATCCGGATGACGAAACGCCCTCGCGACACCTGGGTGATCTCGAAGGCCGCCTTGGGGATCACGGGCGATTCGGATCCTTGCTCGATGGCACGCGATTGTCTTTCCAAAGCGGCCGGTGACAAGGTGCATGCCATACGGCTTTATATGCAAGAAACGGGAACGGACCTCAATCGGGCTCGGAAGGTCATCGAGTCGAACATGGTGATGGGCTGGTGAGTCGGGTTGCCAGCCAGGGCTTGGGGAGCGGGCATACCTTCCGAATTTTTCCAGATTCTCTCATCGTTGCTATTGCGACGTTCGATGACATTAGTCAACGATAACCGGGGTCGTGGCGAATCTGCCGCATCCTGAGAAACCGGCACCGACTTGGTTCGGCCCGGTCCAGGTGCCGCAGCATGCCAATTGCAAAGCAATCTTCGCCTTCTCCCGAACAAGGAAGTCAGAGAATGGCCACTATACCGCCCCGCTCTGCCGTGGCACCCTACAGTTGCGCCGGCCAGGCGCGTCACTATCGAGTGCAATTCCAGACAGCCAACGATGCCGTCTGGCAGCGTTACGCGAGCTTTCAGGATTCCGAACCGGCACGCTGCTGTGCCCAGCAGCTGCGGGAACAAGGGCTGCGTTCCCGCGTCGTGCATTTCGCGACCATGCCGGTCGCTGGTGAGCACACCACCCAAGTAGCGAATGTGGGCCATGACCAGGGGACCGGCCCCCAGCCGCTCTGCCAGCATCTTAGAGTTCGGTCGTGCTGCCCGGGTGCCAGGTGCCGGCCGTTCGCGGCATATCGTAGACGCTGCTGCTATCTTGAGCCGCAGCGGCCGGTGTGGCCGCCTGCCCGCTTGAGCCGTTCGTGCCGTAAGGTGGTTGAGCATACGGCATTTGGGCATAGTCGGCGGCTACGTTGCTCGAAGCCGGTCCGCCGGAGACGGGAATCATCGTCGCCGCCCCCGTGCCTCCCGCGACCTGTTCGTTGGCGTAGGCGGCTGGTTGATAGTCGGCGCCGGGCGAGCCATATCCCGAGCCCGCGTTGGCCGGAACGGGGAATTGGCTGCTGCGAGATGCGACGAGCGGTGTCTCGTTTCCAGCGGCCGTGGCAGGATAGGCCGCGGGATCGTAAGATTGCGGCGGCGAGGCACCGCCGTACGAGGATGCGAAGTCAGCCGCCACCTGCGGCGGCCCCCCATACGGGGAAGCGCTCGCGGCAGGCGGATTGGTCGTGGGATACGGGCCGGCGGCAGCATTCACGGCCGTGGCCGAATACGGACCCTGTTGGACACCCGCCGCGGGACTGTTCTGGGCCACGTTTCCGTAGGGGGGCGCTTCAAAGCCCGAGCCGGGGGACGAGCCACCGTTTGCCGACCCAGCCGAGGTGGGCCAGGTGCCCGGATAGGCTGGCAGGTTTTGAGCCGTCATCCCCTGGGTGGCCGCCGTCGGTGAAACGCCGTTGGTTGGCCCTTGCGTACGATGGGCGTCCGATGACGAGAGCGAAACGGGTGCTTCGGCCGCCGAAGGTGGCGGGTAGTTTTCGGTAGGATCGAGATTTGTGGCCGCTGCCTTGGAATTGCCGAGCCAACCCATTCCGGGGAGTGACGAGACCTTCTGTCCCGAACGACATCCACTCACGGCCAACATGATTGCCAGAGTCACGAAGGAACATTGCGGTTTTCGCATAACAGCGGCTTCCCGGCTTTATGAAACGAACAAACGCGTACGAGGGCGGTGGTGCGCCGTACGGACTTCTATCCTCCAAGCGGGCGGGATCATAGAAACCGAGGCGTTCAGCGTCAACGGCAGCCAAGCCGAGAAAGGGGCGACGCCATCGGGTCAGCTGGCATTCGCTCCACATCCGGCCCGTCAGGGCCAGATGATGGATGCGTGGAAGAGGCTGAAAGTCAATCGTGTTCGCCTCGAAAGTTATGATCGCGGTGTGGTCCTTGGGAGTGGCGGCCGGATCGGCACGACCGTCGCGGGCTAGAGACGGTTTCCCCGTCCTTTCGCGGCGACGTGGCCAGCTAGCGTGAAATTCCCGCCGACAAGCGGCGGGCATCTCAACATGTGCATTGCACTTTGTACGTCACCGCGTGTTTTTTCCGAACATGGTTGGCGTGGAGCCGATCCCACGCAACGCTAGCAACCTGACTACTTCGGCTGCAGCTTAGCTTGCAGACTGAGTGCCAGGGGATGGTTCGGGGCCAACTGCAGGGCTTTTGCAACCGCTTCTCGCGCGGCTGACAGATTTCCCGTATTGGCTCGGGAGACGGCGAGCATGATCCACCCTTCCACATCCTCGGGGTGCAGCTTGAGCCCCTTCTCAAGATCTTCGAGAGCCGATGGCCACTTCCCCATGCCGGCCAGGATGATCCCTCGGGTCACGAGCGCATGCGTGAATTCCGGGTCAATTGACAGGGCCCGTTCGACGGCTGCCAGGGCCTTCACATTGTCGCGCTCGGCGATGTAGCCTCGGGCGATGGCTTCATATCCCGGAGCAAACTGCGGGTCGAGTGCCAGTGCCGTCTTGCCGTGGCGGCGGCGTCTTGATTTTGTCGAAGTGCGAGAGCCAGACCACGTGAGCAACTTCCAACTGTCGGCTTCTTGCGGGCGACGTTCGGCAAGCAGGAGCGCCCATCGATAGGCTTCGGAATACTGTTGGTGGTTCTTATAGTAATCGATTGCCTTGCGCAGATACGGTAGCGTGCGGGCGTGCTCGCGCATCGCGAGGTCCACGGAATCCGCCATGATAGGGTCGTCCTGGGGACTCAGCCGATCAGCCGACTGACGGAACGCTTCCGCAGCTTTGGCGTTGCCCATTCTGGCGGCGACGCGGGCGGCGACAACGAGTGCCGGACGGGCCTGAGGTTCGCGTTCGACCGCTCGCTCCGCTTCCCGCAGCGCACCCTCAAAGTCCCCGGTATGCTCCAACGTTCTCGCCAAGCCGGTGTAGCCGATCGGATCCTCGGGACGCAGATCGATGTATTGCCGCCATGAAACGGCGGCCTCAAGCCATTGTCCGGCAGCTAACTGCGCCTCGCCGAGTCGACCCCAACCTTCGGCGGCTCGAGGCGCCAGCGTTGTGGCTCGACCAAACGCGCTCACGGCCTGATCCATGCTTCCCAATTCGAAATCGACTCGGCCCAACAGATGCCACCACTTGGCATCGTAGGGAGCCAGTTTGACGATCCGCTGATACAACTCCCTGGCCGACTCGCTGGCCGCATGTCCATCGTAAAACATGGCCAGGGCCCCCAGCGTTTCGATCGAAGGCTGTCGTGCGGCGGCTTCGATGGCGGGGATGACCAGCTTCCAGGTGGCGTTGTCCAGCCCGCTGGGCGCGGGAGGTGGTGGTAAGCCAGCCTCACGGCACCAGGCGGCCAATCGTGGGCCATCCATCTGCACCGCAAACCCAGCCGGCTCTAACGGCTCGAAGCGAACCGGCGGCATGGGCCCCAGTTGTTCGGGCACGACCGACGCAGGAGTCGCGGGCGAAGCAGCGGGCGGCGAGATGTGCGGCGGCAGGCGTGGCCTCGTCTACCGAAACTCGCCGCGAGCCGGCCTCGGCGAGTTGCTCGGTCGTGGCGGCGTCCACGGAAGTCCCTGTGCCGCGCACAAGTTCATGGAGTGTATCGACGGCAAGATCGGCAAACTGTTCCCGCACGCGATCGGGCCAGATGACTTGCACGGTTACGTCGGTGGATGCGTCGGCCAGTCCGAACCGCACGACATCCTCACTCGATCCCAGGTAGCTGCCATGAGGACGTACGCTGCCGAGGCGAGGTTGCGGCTGAGCGAGCAGTCGGATCATCGTGCCGATCGTGGCCGGGTGACCGGGGGCCGCGGTGGGCCGCAGGGCGATCCAGTGGCCGGTTGGAGCCGGTGCGGTTGATGAGCAACCGCACGGGGGCATCTTTGGCGGCGACCAGCAGGTCGACCAGGCCATCTCCGTTGACGTCCCCCAGCGCCGCGCCGCGGGAAGCGAGCTGTGTGTGTTCCGAAGCCTTCGGTCGATCATCGGCGATTACCTCGGCGACGGGAAAACGACCACCGGCAACTCCGCGGGCCACCCGGTCCGGCTGGGAATAGGGGGCTGCGGCATCGACGGGACTTGTCGGGCGGGCGACCGCTCCGTTGGCCACAAACAGATCGGTGACACCATCGAGATCAAAATCGGCAAAGCAGACGCCGAATCCGGTATCAGGTCGCGACCAGCCGGCCAGGCCGGCGCGAGCCGTCTGATCCAGAAAAAACCCGCCGTCGTTTTGATACAGGGTATGCGTCTCACGTACCAAATGGGTGATGAGAAAATCCTCATCCCCATCTTCGTCCAAGTCATGCGTCGCAATACCCATGCTTGCTTCGGGGGTGCCTGCCGCATTCAGCGCGACACCCCGCAACAATGCCTCGTCCTGAAAATGGCCGGTACCATCATTGATCCACAGCAAGTTCGATTCGCCGTCATTGGCAACATATATGTCGATATCACCATCGTCATCGGGATCAAACAGCAGCACGCCCATGGAGCGGGTGGCGGCGGTCGCAATCCCACTGACCTCCGTGGCATCCTCAAATGTGCCATCTCCACGTCCCAGCAGCAGAAGGTCGCAGGCTCCGTCGTAGCTGGTCGGATTGCAGTAATCGAGGCCCCCACTGGCCGCGGCGCACCGTGGGTCCAGGCCAAGGTGCCACAGGGTATAGTTGGCGATGTAAACATCCAACTGACCGTCACCGTTGAGGTCTGCAAAGGCGGCATTCAGCCAAAAACCGTCTCGGTTGGCTAACCCGGCGGCGGCCGTCCCATCCGTAAACGTCGCGTCGCCTCGATTCAACAGCAATCCGAGCGAACCCGCATTGGTGAGCAGTAGATCGAGATCGCCGTCGTCGTCCACATCCGCGGCAAACGCGCCCATGCCGTAGGCCGGATCGTCCGCGCCAGACGTCGCCGACACATCACGAAAGTGGCCATCCCCATCATTGAGAAACAAAGCGTTGCGCCCGGGCACTCCGTCGGCACCCGGCACGGGACCTCCCTGCGGCAGATATACATCCAGGTCGCCATCCCGATCGAGGTCGGCCAGACAGGCTCCGCCCGACAAGATCTCTGGATACGTGAAGGCACCGGTCGCGCCAGATCGATGTACGAACTGCAACCCCCTGGTCGCGGCTTCATCCCGGAACTGAATGGGGCCAGGTTGAAATCCTTGATCGACGTCGTCCGGCCGGGACGGAGAAGCGTCTGGGGAGGCCTTGGCGGTGAGTGCCGGCTTAGGGTCGGCCTTCGGCGCCTGGGCGGCCTTTTCCGCAGCTCCGCGACCGCCCGATTCGTCCCGGCAGCCCGCCAGACTGACCAACATGAGCGCGATCACCATCCACACGGCATCGCCACGATATGAATAGTCCATGAGCGAGCAAGCCAAAACGGGGGTGAGGAAACGGTCGGTGCCACCGGGCGACGCAGGCGGAGCGGACCCTCCGATTATATGCGATCGGCAGGTACCCTGCCGACCAATTCGCCGGGGAGCTTCCTCGCTCCTGATCCGTATCCCACGTCCGGTTGTCGACGCTGCCCCGGGTTGTCTAAAGTGATGATCGGAAGCCCACGCTCACCCACCGTCCTTCATCTTGCATACAGGGATCGCATGCCTGAAGGAGACACACTTTTTCGGACCGCCACCGCGCTCCGCTCGGTCCTCGACGGTCGCCGCCTGCTGGCGGCCCAGGGCGAACACGGTCGGCCCCTGGAAGACCTGACCGGCGTCCTGGTTTCGCACGTCGAGGTTCGCGGCAAGCATCTGCTGGTTCACCTGGAAAGTGGTCAGGTCATTCACTCGCACCTGGGCATGACAGGATCTTGGCATATCTATCATGCGGGACAGTCATGGCGGAAGCCGACCCGCCAGGCGGCGTTGGTCCTCAACACGGATGACCGTCGGACCGTCGTTCTCTTCAGCCCCAAGACGCTTGAGTTCCTCTCGGCCGAGGGTCTGCGGCGGCACCGCTGGCTGAGCCGGCTGGGCCCGGATCTGCTGGCACGTGACTTTGACGTCGAGCAAGTGCTGTCTCGGCTACGCGTCCACGACGCGACGCCGATCGGAGTCGCGATCATGGACCAATCGGTGGCTTGCGGCGCGGGGAATGTCTACAAATCGGAAGTGCTGTTTCTGGAGAGAGTCAATCCATTCGCCCGCGTCGATTCATTGGCGGACGCAGCATGGCGAAGCCTGTTTGATCGGCACGCGACAGTTGATGCGTCGCAACCTGTCGGGCTATCCACGCACGACTCGATTTGGTCGCGACGGCAGCCCGCAAATGGGTCTATGGACGCAGTGGCCAGGCTTGCTTGCGGTGTGGCACGGTGGTTCAGATGCGCCGACAAGGCGACTTGGGACGGTCGACCTACTTTTGCCCGACATGCCAATCGGTCGAGCCGCGCGTCCCATCGATCCCCCGCTGAGCTGTGGTCAACGCCGCGGAATGTGGGACTTGGCAATTGCGACTTGAGCCACGGCCCTCAAATGGCCGATGAACCAAGGAGCGTCGCGCGAGCGGTACGCGCGGAGGGAAGACGACCGCCAGAGGGAACGGAACCGACGGGCAGGCCAGACCTATGGAAAGACGAAGGAAGGGCCAAGGCGACACGCGGCGACGGCGTGTGCTGCGCGACGAATCCGCGGGTTCCACCCTGTCCGCGACGCGGTCACGAGGTGGCGGCGGCCGTTTGCAATTGTACGTCGACGGAGCGGTCGCTGACGCCCAGCCGCGAATCACGGATCTGATCCCACGTCGCGGTTACGCACTGCTCGTCTGGAGTCTCTGTCTGTTCCTGCCGCTGGCGGTGGTGGAGGGACTGTATATCTGGCGCACCGAGCGACTGTCTGATTTTGCCTTGGAGCAGACCCGCGCCCTGCGGATGGTCGGGTCGGGCACGCTGGCTACCTGGCTGGCCACGCTGCTGCTGCTACTCGCCGCTGGCGTTGCCTTGACCATCTTCAGCGTGCGGCGACACAAGCTTGATGATTATCGGGGCGGCTATCGGCTGTGGTTGTGGGTGGCCGCCTTTTGCCTGGCCTGCAGTCTGGATGTGGTGGCCGCCCTGCACCGCCCGTTCCAGACATTGATGACGCATCTCACGGGCCACGCCTTGTGGGGTGACGGATCGATCTGGTGGATTGGGGGTTACGGATTGGTGGGCGGAGCGTTGCTGATCCGCATGATGTTTGACGTCCGCCGCAGCCGTGGCACCGTCGTCTCACTGCTCGTCATGGCGAGCCTGTATGCGGCCACGGCTCTGTTCTATCTCCGCATTTTTCAGGTCGGGCCTGGTGAAGTGGATATGATGGCCTACGTCGCCTTGCTGATGTCCGCTCACGCCATGTTGACCTTTTCGCTGTTGTGTTATTCCCGCTACGTGTGCCTGGAGGCGGCCGGCGAAATCGGTAAGGCCACGTCAAAACGGCGCGCGAGCAAGCAACGATCGGAACCTGCCGAACGCGGATGGCTCCGCTTCTGGAAACGGCGCCGCAAACCGCGAAAAGAGGCAGAGGAATCCGTGGACGAAGGTGCGGACGGCGAGGTTCGCAACCGGAAACAGCTCGCGGGCAGCGTGCGCGACGACGACTATGAGGATGTCGAAGATGACGAACTGGAACGGCTGACCGACCCACGGCTCTCCAAGAGCGAGCAGCGAAAGCTCCGCCGCAAGCAGCACCGCCGGGCGGCATAGCGTCACCTCACGTTGAGGACTTCGTGTTGGTCA
The DNA here is from genome assembly GCA_963700865.1 of uncultured Planctomycetaceae bacterium. Classification (GTDB taxonomy): domain Bacteria; phylum Planctomycetota; class Planctomycetia; order Pirellulales; family Pirellulaceae; genus CAVOGJ01. The sequence goes on from CAVOZC010000018.1 coordinate 13,447, forward strand.
AAGTCGTGGCTGTGGCTGCCAGCCGCAGTCGACTGGGGCAAGATGCCCCAGCCACGGACGCGCGGCCTGTTCGTAGCGTGGCCGTCCCGGCCGCGAAGCACTTCCACGCCGCGGTCGGCCCAAGCGAGTGGAAGCCGGAACCACGACTGGGGCAAGATGCCCCAGCCACGGACGCGGCCCGTGCGTAGCGCGGCCGTCCCGGCCGCGAAGCACTTCCACGCCGTGCGTTCTGGCGAAGCGAGTGGAAGCCGGAACCACGCACCGACTGGGGCAAGATGCCCCAGCCACGGATGCGCGGCCCTTTCGTAGCGTGGCCGTCTCGGCCGCGAAGCACTTCCACGCCGCCGGCAGGCCGAAGCGGGTGGACGACGCACCGACTGGGGCAAGATGCCCCAGCCACGGACGCGCGGCCCGTTCGTAGCGTGGCCGTCTCGGCCGCGAAGCACTTCCACGCCGCCGGCAGGCCGAAGCGGGTGGAAGCCCGAACCACGCACCGACTGGGGCAAGATGCCCCAGCCACGGACGCGCGGCCCGTTCGTAGCGTGGCCGTCCCGGCCTCCTTCGCGAAGTGGCGATTGTGTGGGATAACGGGTCTTGATAGACAAACGCGCGCTTGCAGGCGACTCCCCATGCGACACGGCTCGAACCTGGACCCACCCAATCGTTTTGAAACGGTACGCCGTGAAGACGATCTGGAACACCTCTCCTGGGACCAGGAGTATCTCGCGGCACGTGAGCGGCGACCCATCGAATACCTGTTCGATGAATCGACGTCGATCGTGGCGGAGAACAACTCGCCCGATATCCCATTCCGCTACAGCCTGAACCCTTATCGGGGTTGCGCGCATGCCTGTCCCTACTGCTACGCGCGAAACACGCACGAGTACCTCGGTTACAACGCTGGCCTGGACTTTGAAACGAAAATCGTGGTCAAGCGGGACGCCCCGAAATTATTCCGAGCATTTCTGGGTCGCAAGTCGTGGCAACCGGAAGCGATCACCTTTTCCGGGGTGACCGACTGCTACCAGCCGGCCGAGCGTACCTTTCGCTTGACGCGGCAATGCCTGCAAGTGGCTTGGGAGTGCCGACAGCCCGTCAGCATTGTTACGAAGAATGCCCTGGTCTTGCGTGATCTCGATTTGCTCGAGCCGATGGCCAGGTGCAACCTGATCCACGTCTTCCTATCGGTCACCAGTCTCGAACCGCAACTTGCCCGGGAAATGGAACCGCGAACCAGCATTCCGGCGGCTCGCTTGCGGGCCGTAAAGATGCTCTCCGAGGCGCAGGTGCCGGTCGGCGTCATGCTGGCCCCGATTATTCCCGGCCTGAACGACGCGGAGATCCCGGCGATTCTGGCGGCCGCGAAGGAGGCCGGGGCAAACACGGCGGGTTTCCTCCTGCTGCGTCTGCCGCTGACGGTCGAGCCGGTCTTTCTGGAATGGTTGGGGCGGACACAGGCCGACCAACGGGCCAAGATTGAAAGCCGTATTCGTGGCACGCGCCGAGGCAAGTTGAGTCATTCCGCCTGGGGCGAACGGATGCGCGGGAGTGGGGCCGTCGCCGATCAAATCGGGCAGCTATTTCACGTTTGCGCCAGGCAGCAGGGATTGGATCGTCAACTGCCCCCGTTGGACGCCAGTCAGTTCCGACGGCCCGACCGGAATCCGGAGCAGTTGAGGCTATTTTGAAGGGCGACGTCCCGCCGGCATGAGGCTTCTGATCACTGCTGGGCAGCGGCCGCCCGGCACGTTACAACTCACGGGGTCGCCCTTGGTCGGATGAATGTCCGCATTTCAGACGAACGCCTCACTCATGTCACTATTTGCCTCCAGCGAGAACGAGAATCTCCGCGGCGTCCAGCCACTCGCGGCTCGGATGCGCCCGCGGTCGCTGGCGGAATTCTGCGGTCAGGGCCACTTTCTGGGCGCAGGCAAGTTGTTGACTCGGCTCCTGGCGGCGGACCGTCTGGGCTCGGTGATTTTTTACGGCCCGCCCGGGACGGGCAAGACAACATTGGCTCGGCTGCTCGCCAACGCCACCGACAGCCACTACGAACGGCTGAGCGCCGTGACCAGCGGCGTCAAGGAGGTCCGCGAAATCCTGCAGCGGGCCGAGGACGAGATCCGGGGAGGTGGGCCGCGAACATTGCTGTTCGTCGATGAAATCCATCGCTTCAATCGGGCACAACAGGACGTGCTCCTGCATGATGTCGAGGACGGAGTCGTGATTCTGGTGGGAGCCACCACCGCCAACCCTTTTTTTGCCGTCAACAGGCGCTCGTCAGCCGCAGCCAGATTTTCCAGTTTCAGCCACTGGCGGCGGACGAGGTCGCCACGCTGTTGCGGCGGGCCTTGGCGGACAAGTCGCGAGGTTTGGGTGACGTGCCGGTCGAAGTCGATGCGGCCGCGATCGAAACCCTGGCCCAGGTGTGTGACGGCGATGCGCGACGAGCGCTCGAATACGTTGGAAATTGCCGTCCTTTCCTCCAGCGAGCGCCCGGTGCGGCTGACAGCGAACTTGATCCGCGAATCCATGCAACGCAAGGCGATCGAATACGATATCGCGGGGGACTCGCATTACGATGCCGCCAGCGCGCTGATCAAAAGCATTCGCGGCAGCGACCCCGACGCGGGCATGTACTGGCTGGCGCGGATGCTGGAAGGGGGCGAGGACGTGCGTTTCCTGACACGACGGCTGGTGATCCTGGCAAGCGAAGACATCGGGAACGCCGACCCGCAGGCCCTGCCATTGGCCGTCGCAGGGATGCAGGCCTGCGAGTTTGTCGGCTTGCCCGAATGTCGACTGACCTTGGCCCAGCTGGTCAGCTATCTGGCTTGCGCGCCGAAATCCAATGCGGCGACGATCGCCATCGACGAGGCCACGCGGGATGTCCGCGAGGGACGGCTGTTGCCCGTTCCCGTCCATCTGCGCGACTGCGCATTACGCGGGTGCCCAAACCCTCGGGCACGGTGCCGGATACGAATATTCCCACGACGCCCAGGATGGCGTGGCCAGCCAGGATTACCTGGGCGTGGAACGGCAGTATTACCGGCCGGTGGAGCGTGGTGCCGAGCGGGAGATCGGGCGGCGGCTGGAAGAGGTGCGGCGAAAGCTGGGGGAAGCACGAAACCCGGGTGATGTCTGAGACTCGCCAACCTTTCCCGCGGAGCCATCATCCGGGCGACTGCTGAGCGGCGGCTCGCCGTGCGTCGGTTGGGGCGGTGGCCGCCTTTGCCCGTTCGACAGGCGTCCGGTCGGGGACTTTGATCGATTGCCGATCCTCGGTGCCGAACGTTGCTTTTCGCTCTTCGCGGAAACGGCCTGTTCGCGGTAACCTCGGGCCGGACCAAGGACTCGGTAGCCGCCTGGGTGGACACCACGAGATTCTCTCACCACACGGGGTGGCCATGTCAGCGGGCAGCGCTGACGGGTGAATCACCTGCACAGCCAAGTAACGCAACCTCGTCAGGGAAGCGAAGATGAACACCATTAAAACGATCGTTGTCACTGCCACACTGCTGGCCGTCGGTTATGGCGCCAATATTGTGCTGAACAAGCCGATTGCGAATTCGGGGTTCGAGCCATCGACCTTGTGGGACTCACCCGCGTTTAACGATTTACCCGTACAAGGCGAACCGCAGATCAGTCTTTCGAACTTGGACGCGGTCGACCCGGAAAACAAAAACCCGTTTGCGGCCGACAGCGGTGCGCCAGACCCACCGCCGGCCGCGGACAGCTTTCCTTCGGGGCCCGTGAGCCCCTCGGCGGGCAGTCCCTCCGTTCCGGAAACCAACCTGCCGTTCGGTGGTGCCACCTCGGCGATGCCGCCCACCGCAACTCCGACGAAGGCGACCGGCACCCTGACGACCGCGGCTTCGTCCTCGATGCCCCCGATTCAACCCCCCTCCAGCCAGATGACACCGGTTCCGCCAGCGGCAACGATCGCAGGCAACCAATTGGTGTCGCATACGGAGAACCTGGGAGGCAACACAACGGTTTCCTTTGACACCGCCTGGTCGGCCGCGCAACAGTTGATTCAGGCCGGCGATTACTCGGAGGCCCTCTATTCGTTGTCGATGGTCTACAATCATCCGGCGCTCGACACCGCCCAGCGGAGCCAATTGCTCTCGCTGCTTGACCCTTTGGCGGGCACGGTCATCTATTCCAATCAGCACCTGATGCAGTCCGCCCATGTGGTACAAAACGGCGAAACACTGGCCGACGTAGCGGGTCGCTTTGATGTGCCGCCCGCTTTTGTGGCTCGAGTCAATGGACGGGACATCAACCAGCCGCTCTCGGCGGGACAATCGCTGAAGGTCGTGCAGGGTCCCTTCCGCGGCGAGCTGAGTCGTTCCCGCCGCGAGTTGACCTTGTTCGTGGGTCCACACTATGCGGGCCGCTTCAATGTGGCGATTGGTCGTGACTTTCCCGAGCAGCTCACGAGCCTGCAGGTGGTGGAAATCGCGGGAGCCCGCACGTATGTGGATCCGACGAGCGGCCAGCAGATTCCGGCGGCCGCGGCGAATAATCCGTACGGCAACCACTGGATCGGCCTCTCCGCGGGTTACGGCCAGCAAACGAACCTGGGCCTGCATTCGGTGGGGAGTAACGTCGAGGCCTCCGATACGCGCGGCTGTATCAGTGTCAGCAGTGACAATGCGGACGATTTACAGGCGATTCTGGGCGTCGGCTCGCAAATCGTGATATTGCCATAACCTGTCACGAGCAATCTCATGACTCGTCGTTCCTGGAAAGTCCCATCATGTACGATCGCGACCTGCTGGCTCGGCTGCTGCGAGACCTGGCGCTGCAGTTTGGCGACTTTACCTTGGCTTCCGGCAAGAAGGCCAGCTATTATCTCGACTGCCGCTGCGTGACGCTCGATGCCGAAGGTGCCAACCAGATTGCCCAAGGCATGCTGGCGTCCTGGCCCGAGACCTGGCCAGATGCCGTCGGCGGCATGGCGGTGGGGGCCGTTCCGATCTCGGCGGCCATTCTCACGATCGCGGGGCAAATTCGACCCGAGGCCAAACTGCGGGGATTTTTCTGCCGCAAGGAAGCCAAGGAACATGGAAAAGGAAAACAGATCGAGGGCCCCGTCCATCCCGGCGATCAAGTCATCATCGTGGAGGACGTCGTCACGACCGGCGGCAGTTCGTTGCAGGCGATTGAACAATGCGAGGCATTTGGGCTGGAAGTCATCGGCGTCACCGCCATTATCGACCGGCTGGAAGGTGGCCGCGAGGCGTTCGAGTCGCGAGGCTATCCGCTGACCACGCTCTTCACCGTGCGTGATTTCGGCATCGAACCGAAAAGCTAAGCCCACTCGGAAGCCATGGAAACGTCGCTCCATCGACAATTGAAAGACGCCTATGCCGATGGGACGGCGGCGATGGAGGTCGTGCTGGGTGACTATCGCATCGATGTGGTCCAACCCGGGCTGCTGGTCGAAATCCAACATGGGTCCTTGTCGGCCATTCGCGACAAGGTTCGCAAGCTGCTCAAGGACCACAAAGTTCTTGTCGTGAAACCCATCTTGATCGAGAAGCAACTGATACGGCTGGAAAAAAGGGACGGACGCGTCGTCAGTCGCCGCAAGAGCCCCAAGCGGGGCAGCCTGCTCGATATTTTCGACGAGTTGATCTACTTTACCCGTGTCTTTCCGCATCCGAATCTATTGCTCGAAGTTCCGCTCGTGGACGTGCAAGAGCTACGATATCCGGGCCATGGCCGCCGAAGGCGTTGGCGAAAGGACGATTTTGAGGTGCAGGACCGGTTGCTCGCCGGCATCCGGGAAACCCACCGTTTTCGCTCGGCCGGCGATCTGATTCGCATCGTGCCGCCCGGGCTGCCGAAGCCTTTCGATACGGGTCAGCTGGCGGAGAAACTTCAGGTGCAACGCTGGGTCGCACAGCGGATCGCCTATTGCCTGCGAAAGATGGGAGCCGTCAAGCAGGTGGGGAAACGGGGGAATGCAGTGCTGTACGAATTCGCGGCCCGTTCGCGGCGTGTGGGATAGACAGCCAGCCTGTCCTGTGCGGCATGGATCGTCTCTCCGGATCATCACGACAGCTCGCCAAGACGCCGCCGCCCATCCCATGGGTCTTTCAATCGCCGCGGCCGAACAGCCAGCCGGGCTGGACCCGATAGCCGCGCAAGAAGGCCTCCCAGGGCTGACGCTTCTTGCCGGCGGGCTGGATCGAAAGGACCTCCAGGGCCCCGTCGCCCGTGCCGATCACCAGCTTCCCTCCCTGCTCGACGACTCTACCGGGAGTGAGTGGATCGGCAACAGGAATCGCAGACACTGTGTCGAAAATCACGCGTAGCGGCGGATGCCCGTCCCGCAGCAGATGACTGTAGGATCCGGGCCAGGACCAGAAAGCACGCACTTGATTGGTGATCTGCTCGGCCGTTCGTGACCAGTCGATTTCGCCATCCTCGCGTTTCAGCCGCGGTGCCCGCGTCGCCTGTTGCGGATCCTGTCGTGTTCCCAGGGGCGCGTGACCGTCCCATGTCGCCAGCATCTCGAGGGCCGTTGCGACCGCCTCCACGCCCAACGCAGCCAGCCGTTCCTCCAGTTCCACGACCGTCTCGCCCGGTTCAATCTCAATGCTGCGTTGCACCAGGCTTGGTCCGGCGTCCAGCCGCGGGGTCATGTGGATCACCGTCACACCCGTTTGACGGCATCCATCGAAGATTGCCCAATGAACGGGTGCCGCACCACGGTAAGCCGGCAATAACGAGCCGTGCAGGTTGATGCCGCCCAGGCGAGCGAGTCCCAACGTTTCGGCAGAGAGAATCTGACCGTAATCGCAGACGACGAACAGATCGGCGGCATACCCCCTGAGAAGCTGGTGGGCCTCGGACGAGTTGATGGACACCGGCATGGCGACAGGCACCCGCTCCCGCTCCGCGACCAACTGCATCGGATTCGGTTGAGGACGATGCTTCCCGCGGCCCGTGCGGGGAGGCCTCGTCACCAGGACCACCAGTTCATGGGATGATCGGATCAGGTGCTCGAAAGTCGGTACCGCAAACGGGCCGGTACCCATCATGATGATTCGCATGCCTGGGATGCACTCCTCAGCGAAGCCTAGCAATATTCGACTTCGAGGGTCCGCAGGCGCTGAACGATCTCCTGCAGTTTGGGAATTTCACCGCGCTCGCAGGCGTCAGTGAATTGATTTTCAAATTCGTCTACCGATTCGGCCACGACAATTTCGTTGGTCGTCGAGAGGCGATCGATGAACAAGACGCCATCCAGATGATCGGTTTCATGCTGCGCGACACGAGCCATCAAGCCATCCAGTTCCGCGGTAAACTCAGTTCCATCCAACCCATAGGCGTTGAAGGTCACGCGTTCCGGCCGTTTGACCGGCGCGTAAAGACCTGGCAGGCTGAGACAGCCTTCTTCCTTCTCATCGGTACCTTTGGGTCGACTGATCACGGGGTTGATAAAAACGTGTTCCTCACCCTCATCGGGCTTTCCTGAGAGGTTGACGATGAACAAGCGGAACGGCAAATCGACCTGGTTCGCCGCCAGACCGATCCCATTGGCCTCGTACATGAGCTCAAACATCTCGCGCACCATGCCGCGCAACTCGGGCGTGACACGCCGTATCGGCTTGGACTTGTGCCGCAGAGTCGGATGGGGATACTTCACGATTTCCAACGCCGGTTCCTTCTCATGGGACGGAAAAACATCGATGCTCGCGGTCGCAACTTGCCCGGATGGCGGCCCTTCGGCCGCGCGATCGGGCACGAAAGGTGCCCGATCCTGGTGGGGACCCCCGCGGAGGATACAATTATAGAGCCACGCAGGGCGAACACGTAGTGCATCATCCGCAGTCAGGCCGGGAGCGGGTTGTTTCCATGAGGAGGTCCGCCTCATCCGTTGATCGAATCGCCGGGGGGAAGCCATGGTTTCCCGATCGCCAGCTGTCGGCTGGACTGCTATCCCTGGCCTTGCATCTGCTGCTGGTCGTTTCGCTGGCGGCATCGCTGCGGTATGCCCCCCGCGGTGTTGCGGTGGAGCCCGATCGGACGACGGGGATTGTCCTGGTCGATCGGTCGCAGGGTGAGGAGCAATTCCTGACGGCCGAGGATCCGCCTGCCGAGGCAGCCTTGGCTCCGCAGGGGGACCGGACCGATTCGCCCTTTCCGTCGGCCAAGGAGTTGACGGTCGATGTGGGGGAGCTGCTGCCGAGCTTTTCAGATACCGGTGCCGCGGCCGAGACGGCCACGGCGGCTGTGCGAGCGGACGAGTTGGGAGGCGGCACGGCTGCCTCACTCGACCTGGGAGGCCAGACGCGTACCGGTGTGTTTGGCGTCTACGGCGAAGGGAATCGGTTTGTCTATGTCTTCGATCACTCCGGCAGCATGGGAGGATTCGGCGGCCGCCCCCTGAGGGCGGCTAAGTCGGAGCTGGCCAAGAGCCTGGGCGATCTGGATCGCATCCATCAATTTCAGATTATCTTCTACAACGAACGGCCGAGCGTTTTCAATCCCGATGGTGGACGGGCGACCTTGCAATGGGGCGACGAGGCGACCAAGCGGCTGGCATTGGCGTTTCTGGACGGCATTGCGGCCGCGGGAGGGACAAGTCACATGGCGGCGCTCCGTGTGGCCCTCGGCATGAAACCGGACGTGGTCTTCTTCCTGACGGATGCCGACGAACCCTCGTTGTCGGCGACCGACCTCGCGCATCCGGAGAATGAACAGCGGCACGGCGATCTATGCCGTGGAATTCGGCTTTGGCCCGCAGCGAAGTCGCAACAACTTTCTGGTACGATTGGCGGAACAAAATGGGGGGCAGCATGTGTATGTCGACATTTCCCAGCTGCCCGATGGGCGATAGGCAAAGCGATGCCGGTGCGCCGCCCGTGAGCAATGATGGCCGCTGACAGGGAGCACGTGCGTAGATGATATCCATCTGGTCCATGTTATCTGCGACGGCGTGGCTGCTCGCGCAAATCGCCACGGAGGCGACCGAGCCGGCGGCGAATCCTCGGGGATTCCTGGAGATCCTGTTCGCGGGCGGATGGGTCGGATTCTCGATCGTCTTGCTGCTGTTTGCCCTGTCCCTCACGGCGGCTTACCTGATTTTTGAGCAACTCATGTTGCTGCGACGTGACGAATTAATCCCCGCACACGTGGCGACCCAAGTCAAGCAATACTTGGCGGCGGGCCAACTGGCGGCGGCCCTGCAGGTGTGCCGCGAGCAGCCGAGTCTCCTTTCCTTCCTGCTGACCAACGGGCTGGCCGAGACGGAAGGCGGCTGGACGGAAGTCGAGAAGGCTGTCGAAGAATCACTCGCCGAGCAAGCCGCGCGACTGTTCCGTAAAATTGAATACCTGTCGGTGATCGGCAATCTGGCCCCCATGGTCGGATTGTTAGGAACCGTAACCGGCATGATCTTCGCCTTTCAGCAGGTGGCAGCCACGCAAGGTGCGGCGGGAGCCGCGGATCTGGCCGAGGGAATTTACCAGGCGCTGGTCACCACGGTGGGAGGCCTGCTGGTGGCAATCCCCGCGTTGGGCGCGTTCGCCATCTTGCGGAATCGAGTCGACGGGCTGGTCGCCGAGGCAGCGCATGCCGCGCTCCGGCGCTCGCGCCCTTAAAGCGGCTGCCCCGTCAACCCCCGCCAAGACCTGCCCCACCGGTCGTTCCGGAGACGCGACGATGAAACTGCCTCAGGCCGCCGGGCGGGGAGGCTGGGGCGTGAACATGACGCCGATGATCGACGTCGTATTCCTGCTGATCATCTTCTTCCTCGTTTCCAGTCATCTTGCCCGCCGCGAGAATGAGTTGCAGCTGGCCTTGCCCGCGGCCAGCAGTGGCGACTTGGAAAAAGACGATACGCAGCGACGGCTGACGATCAACATTCGCTCCGACGGCAGTCTCAGCCTGGCCGGTCGACCGATGGGTGACGACGATTTAGTGTCACGATTGGAGGCGGCCCGGCAACAAGAGGGTTCGGAGATGGAACTGCGGATCAGGGCCGATCGCCATGTCATCTACGAACACGTCTCGCCCGTGCTGCGGGCCGCCGCGACGAGCGGAATCTGGAACGTCACGTTCGCCGTCATCCGAGAAGAGCTGCCTCGATGAAAATCCCCTCCGTGGCCATTACGCGAAAGCCACTGCAGGTCGAGATGACGCCGATGATCGACGTCGTTTTTTTGTTGCTGATTTTCTTCCTCTGGACATCGAGCTTTCGACTTCCCGAGGAACGGCTGCCAAGTCATCTTGCGGAAAAGCCTCTGACAGCGGGCACCACCGACGCCGTGAGTGAGCAGGTAGACTTTGATCCGATCGTGATTCGGATAGGTTGGCAAGCCGAAGCGCCGACCTGGCAGATCGGTGATCAATGGGCCACCTCCAAGACGGACGTATATGCGAAACTAGCCGAAATCGCCCGTATCAAACGGGATGTCCCAATCATCGTCGATCCGGGTAACGACGTTCCCTTGGGCCACATTATCGATGTCTACGACATCACCCGACGGATCGGCTTCGCAACGGTGCAGTTTGCCGCGGATACTGTTTCCGCCCCGTGAAGGGCTGGGTGATTTCAGCGTGGGACCGGCTTCCAGACAAAGGGTAGCCGAAGTTGCCAGACGTTGGAGGTTTGGCGGGGAAGGACAGTGGCTGGAAGCCCCAGTTACGTGGGGATCCCAGAGGGTATAACGTACGCATGGCTTCCGCGACACCTCCACGCTTCCGCAGTCGGCAACAGAACCTCACTCGGCGATCGGTGGGCGTCGTTTTGGGACTGATGTTGGCCCTAACGCTGCAGGCCTGGGGCGACACCCAGTCCGACCGGCAGGCGATCGCACGACTGGTCGCCGCCGGCAAGGTGGACGAAGCGGAATTCTACTGCCGCGAACGGCTGTCCGATTCCAACCTGCCGCTGCCCGCCCGCAGTGCGTTGACGCTGGAATTGATGGATGTGCTGTCCGGTCGCGCTAGGCGTGAGGCAGGCGCGTCGGCGGCGGCTCATTTCGCGGCGGCCGAAAGAGTCGCCGAGGATTACACACGCGTCGACACCGACAGCTTGTTGCGATTTCTCGTGGCGTTTCGGCAGGCACTTCTGCCGCGACTCGCGGCTGAATCTTGTTCCGCGAACGAATCGGCCGAGGAAAATCTGGGCAAGGTGCGCGCCACGATTCGCCGGCTCGAGCAACTGGCGGACAACTTGGACGCGGAGTTGAGGCAGCGCCGCCCGCGTGACTCGCATGAAGTCGGCTACTTGACCGAGCGCGAGTTGCGTAACTTGCGGGACCGAGTCGGTCTGGAGCTGGGCGTGACGTTTCTCGCACAAGCCGAAGCCTACCGTAATCGCAGCGAGGATCGCTTGCTCGCGGCTGGGCGTGCTACCGCGGAATTCGAAAAGCTCTCGCCCACCGCGCTCAGCTCGGAACTCTGGATTGACAGCCGTCTGAAGTTGATCGCCAGCCTGCGGATGCGGTCCGACTGGTCGGCTTGCGGAGCCCAGGTGCGCATTCTGGAAGGCATGCGGTTATCGCCGGCCGAGCGGACGGCCATCACCACCGAATTGATTCGCATCGCGATCGCACGAAAAGACTGGGAGCGCCTCACGCGACTGGTAGCTCGACATCCGGCCGAAGGTCCGCTCGGGGATGAGGCGTCGCTGGCGGCGCTCGAGGCTTATCTGGCGCTTGCCAACGAGTCGCGACAGTCGGGCCAGACGACGCAGGCCACCGATTGGGAGCAGCGAGCGGGTCAGCTTATCGACAAAGCCAGCGCTCAATACGGCAAGCACTGGTTGTGGCGTGCCCAACGATTGTGGGCCCATGCGGGCGGAGCGGGCGGCACGCCCGCTCAGGCAGCGGGCACGACGCTGCATTTGCACGCGGCGGAAGGGCTGTTGCAACAACAACGGTGGCAGGCCGCTCGGCTGGCCTACGAGGGAGCCGCGAAGTCGGCTCGTGATCGAGGCGAAAGCGACCTGTTGCTGCAGTCCATGCGGGCCCTCGCCGGGCTTGATCTGCGGCAGGCCCACGCCGAGATTGCGGCGGCGCGACTGCGCGCCGTGGCACTGGAGTTGCCCGCGGAACCCGCGGCGGCGGCGACGCATCTGATGGCCCTGAAACTGATGGCTGGCCAACGATTGGCGTCACCCGACGAGGCGACCGACAGTAGCGACGCCGCTTACGTCGCAGCGTTGCGCGAGCATCTGGTCACGTGGCCAGCCACTCCCTTCGCGGCGCAGGTGCATCTCTGGCTGGGACGTTACCTCGAGCACCGCGGAGACCATTTGCAGGCCGTCCGCGAATTGCGTCAAGTCGCTGACGACTCTACCGCGGGACTCGCGACGGCCATTGATTCCGAAAGGACGAGTCTGCTCGTGCTCTTGGCTCGTGACAAGACGGCGCCCATGCTGGCCGAAGCGGATCGGTCGATGGCACGCTGGCAAGCGATCGCCGCTGCAGCCAGATACCGGAATTCCGGCCCGCCAGGCAGCCGCCGTGGCGCTGGTCGAGGCGCAGCTGTCGCTGGATCGCGACGTCTCGACCGCTTGCCAGTTGCTGTCGACCCTGGATGCGCTCGCCCCCAGCGCCGATGTGAAGCGGGCTCTCCTGATGGGTCAGTTCCGCCAGGGCGAATGGGAGCAGGCCTGGAAACATCTGCAGGAATGTGACGATACGGATGCGAAGCGATGGATCGCTTGTTTTGAGCGCCTCGCAGACGGGTCAACCCGCCGCGAGGCGGCCGAGTGGCGTTTGAGGGCGATGCGGGAAATCGGAGATCGGGGAGTGACGTTTTCCAAGGCCGAGGCCAGCCGCTGGCAGCGTTTGCAGGCCCAGGCGCTGGCCGAGGCGGGCGACTTTGCTCAGGCGGCCGAGCGGTATGCGGTCTTGAAGCGGGCAGAGCCACGAAACGGCGACATCGCCGCCGCGTACGCCCGCGCCGTTGCTCAAGACACAACCTGTTCCTGCGAGGCAAAGTTGCAAGCCTGGCGAGAAGTCCTGGCAGCGGCTCCTTCCGGTTCGCCTTGGTGGTGGGAAGCGAAATATGGTCTGGCAGCGGCCTTGGTCGAATGTGGCGAGCCGCGGCGGGCGCTGAATATGATTCAGTTGATGCGAGCGACCACAGCGGGGTGGGACGAAGCGGAATGGTCGCCCCAATTAGAGGCGCTGTCCGAACAATTGGAGCAGCAGTTTGGGACGGACGAAGACGTTCCCAGCCCAGCAGGCTCAGCCCGCGAATTGCGTTGAGACGGGTCATCGAGTAAAACTCGTCCATGCCCGTTGTTTCTGGGGCAACGCCTTTTTTTCCAGCATGTCTTACCCCCACGTTCCCGGAATGGTGCGCATCGTCTGGATCACCGACATCCATTTGAATTTCCTTTCCCGTGATCAGGTTGCGGAGCTGATCGAGCTGGTTCCACGGGAGCATCCAGACGCAATTTTGCTGGGAGGGGACATTGGCGAAGCCGACTCGGTGGCGACGCTGCTGGAGACACTTGCCTCCGCGTGGACCTGTCCGATCTATTTTGTGCTGGGCAATCACGATTTCTACGGCGGCTCGATCCAACGCGTCCGCGAGGAGGCGCGGGCCATCGCTGAGGCCAGCACGAATTTGCATTACTTGACGGTCCAGTCGACTCCATTGGAACTTACGACCGGCGTGGGCCTGATCGGACATGACGGCTGGGCGGATGCGCGGGCCGGTGATTACCTGCGATCTCTGGTGATGATGAACGACTATCGGCTGATCGACGAACTGCGAAACCATGACAAGGCGAGCCGACGACTGGAGCTGCAACGGCTGGGGGACGAGGCGGGAGATCATATCGAACTCTTACTGCGAGCCGCCGTGCGGGAATTTGACGAGGTGATTCTGCTGACGCATGTCCCGCCGTTTCGCGAGGCCTGCTGGTATGACGGTCGCGTCTCGGACGATGAATGGGTGCCGCATTTCTCCTGCATGGCCGTCGGTCACGCGATCCGCGACGTGATGAGTAAGCAACCACAAAAACGGCTAACGGTATTGTGCGGTCACACGCACGGCGGAGGCACCTGTCAACCACTGACGAATGTGACTGTCAAGACAGGATTTGCGGAGTATGGGACCGTCGCGATTACCGAAGTGATCGACTTCTAGGGGAAAGCTGAGGAACGGAAAGGCATGGACACAAACTGCGTGCATCATCTGGATTGCCTGACGGGGCTCGCTTCCCTGCCCTCGGAGGTGGTGGACCTGGCCTTTGCGGATCCCCCCTTCAATATTGGATACCAGTACGACGAATACGACGACCGGCTGGAATCGGAAAGGTACCTCGCGTGGTGCGAACGGTGGATCGCCGCGACCTTACGCGTGCTGAAACCGAATGGCACCTTCTGGCTGGCCATCGGTGATGAGTATGCGGCGGAACTCAAGGTGCAAATGCAGCGCGTGCATGGGCTGACTTGTCGCAGTTGGGTCGTGTGGTACTACACGTTCGGCGTGAACTGTAAACAGAAGTTCAGCCGATCGCATGCCCATCTGTTTCATATGGTGAAGGATCCGGAGGACTATACGTTCAACACGGAAACCATCCGCGTGCCCTCGGCGCGGCAGCTGGTGTACGGCGACAAGCGGGCCAATCCAAGGGGGAGACTCCCGGACGATACGTGGATCTTGAGACCTCATGATTTGCCAGACGGCTTTCAAGCCGACGAGGACACCTGGTACTTTCCGCGCGTGGCCGGCACATTCAAGGAGCGCGCGGGGTGGCACGGGTGCCAGATGCCCGAACAACTGATGGGCCGAATCATCCGCGCCTGCAGTCACCCTGGCCAACTAGTGCTGGATCCATTCGGTGGCAGCGGCACCACCGCGGCCGTGGCAAAGAAACTTGGCCGCGACTTCATCACGTTCGAGATGTCGGAAGAATACGCGCGGGGGATCCGCGCACGACTGGCGACCATCGAGGCGGGCGATCGGCTGACCGGAGCCCCCGAGCCGCTGGTCAGTGCGCCCGACACGGCGAACGGCCGGCGTCTGGAAGCGGCGGCGAGCGGAACTCGGCCCAAACAAAGGAAGCCAAAACCAAGTCACGAGCAGCGCCCGCTTCCGGGCGTGGAATAATGGGTGAATACGCGAAGCGAACGCCGTGGCTGGGCTTCCCGCCAAGGCGGCTCAACCAACGTCTGGCGACTTCGGCGACCGGGTGTCAGCTGCCGGCCCGCAACTCGGCCAGATGCTGGGCCGTGGTGACGAGACGTTCCCAGTTCTCGGCGATGTACTCGGGTGGGCCGCCGATTTGCGCGACGACTTGGGCCACATTTTCCGTGGGCACCATTTCGATGGCGTCCCAGGGGCAGACGGTCAGCTCGTAGGGATTCGTCTTTTTCTGTGGAATATGGACGCAAACTTCACAGCCCACGCACCGCTCGAGATCAATCTCGCACCAAGCCTGGTTTCCCTTGACGCCCAAGTCGCGCGTGATCAATTCGATGCAATCGACCGGACAGACCTCCAGACATGATTCGCAGCCGGTGCAATTGTCGGCATTGATGACGGCCAGTTCTTTGGGGACCTTCTTGCGGGGACCTTGTTTCGCCATGGCAGAATCTTGCTAAGTCAAAGGTGGACAGGATGTTAGGGTAGCTTGTGACGAAATTCACAAGCCTCCAGAGCCCCCAGTATAGGCTCTCATCGGCGGCGGTCCAAGTTCCAGGTGAGCCAAAAGTCGGCGTCCTCCGTGGCTGGGGCTTCCAGCCACGGACCGCAGGCCGCCTTACGGCAAGCCGGGAAAGTCGAGGGTGGCAAAGTAGTCCTCGGCCGTCTCGGCTCGCCGGATCTGCGTGACCGCCCCATCGGGACGCAACAGGAATTCCGCGGATCGCAGTTTTCCATTGTATTGGAAGCCCATCGAATGACCGTGGGCACCGGCATCGTGAATCACCAGCAGATCGCCCATCTCGATGGCTGGCAGGGATCGATCGATGGCGAACTTGTCATTGTTCTCACAGAGCGACCCGACGATGTCGTATTGGTGATCGTGCGGCTGATGCTCCTTGCCCATCACGGTGATGTGGTGGTAGGCACCGTACATCCCGGGGCGCATGAGGTTCGCCATGCAGGCATCGACGCCGATGTACTGTTTGTAGGTGTCCTTGCGATGGATTGCCGTCGTCACCAGGTATCCGTAGGGACCGGTGATCATGCGACCGTTTTCCATCATCAAGCGGAGGGGATGCAACGGCGTGGGGCCGATCATTTCCTCGTAAACCTGCCTGATTTCTTCCCCCAGTTGCGGCAAATCAACCGCTTGTTCCTCGGGTCGGTACGGGATGCCGATGCCACCGCCCAGATTCACGAACTCGATGCGGATTCCCGACTGCTCAAGCAATTCCAGGCACACGCGGAACAGCATCCGCGCCGTATCGACGAAAAACGAGCGGCGCAATTCGTTGGAGGCAACCATCGTGTGCAGCCCGAATCGCTGCACCCCTTTGTCTCGGAGCCGCTGATACCCCTCGGTTAATTGTGCGCGGGTGAGTCCGTACTTGGCTTCCTCCGGTTTTCCGATGATCGCGTTGCCTTCCCGCAGCGCGCCAGGGTTATAGCGAAAGCAGACGGTCTGCGGAAGGCTCACATGCCGTTCGAGGTATTCGATATGCGTCAGATCGTCGAGGTTGATGATACCGCCCAGCTGCAGTGCCTTGGCGTAATCGCCGGCCTGCGTGTTGTTCGAGGTGAACATGATCTCATCTCCGACCAGACCCACGGCCTGACAGAGCAGCAATTCCATCAGACTACTGCAATCACCCCCGCACCCCTCTTCGCGCAGCAGCCGGATGAGATGCGGATTGGGCGTCGCCTTGACGGCAAAATACTCGCGAAAGCCACCGTTCCAGGCAAAGGCGGCGTTCAACTGGCGTGCCTTGGCGCGTATCGCCCGTTCGTCGTAGAGATAGAAGGGCGTCGGAAACGACTTGGTCATTTGCTCCAAGAACGCGTACGTGAAGGGGAGTCGCTTGGCACCCGCGGCCCGATGGCTATTTTCGGCGACACTCATCGATGGTGGCCTCATTTCAGCAAACGACGCCTCGCCGACGAGGTCGACGGGCGTCGTGATCTTGGTGATGAACGATCTGGCAAGCCGGCTTACTCCGCCATCAATTCCCCTTGCGAGGCACGCACCGCTTCGCCGATGGCTCGCAGGACCCCTTCGGCAATTTCCAAGCGGGAAGCCAAGCCTTTGTCGATGGGTTTCGAGCGGGCCACGATGTGATCGTCGGAAGCACTTTCCAGGGCAGCCACGAAGGCAGCGAGGCCGTCGTTCTCCTCGTCAAATTGCCGGAAGTACTTGGCAAGCGGCGTGAGGGCGACTTGGAATTCGTAAGGGAGTGCCGCCTGTTCGTTACTCGACCCGTCGATCGCCTTGCGGAGTGCCTGATCGGCATTCGCACCGGCGGCGACGTAGGCGCTTTCACTGGCGATGCCAATGACCAGATCGAGTCTGTCCCCGATAATGTCGCGGGCCTCGTCCTTGTCTTCTGGCACCGCGACCGACACCCGATGGAAGCGGACTCCTGCGTGCTGGTCGTAGGCGAGGTCAAACTTTGGAGCCTCTGGGTCCGAGCTCGCGGAGGCCGCCAGCTTCTTGATCGCGGTCTCGATCTTGCCGCCATTGACGACCTGCATGCCGCTGACCCAGGTCATTTTCCCGTCGTCGACACTCAACGAGCCGGCCAGATCAAACTGGCCGCCCTGAATCGTATCGGACATGACCTCGACGAGCACTCCGGCGAGTTCCTTGATGGTCTTGCGCATCTGCTCGTTGGTGATGTCATCCGAATCGTCGATGGCGTCATTCATCATCGACTTGGAATTCTTCAGCAACGTCGACGTGGCTGCGACATCTTCATCGAGCATGGTTGTGGACGAGTTGAAGGAGAGCGCCGCGGCTTTGCTGCAGAAGCCGGCAAAATGTGTCTTCACGTCCTTGAAGGTCGACATCTGACGGGCCACCTTGGTCCCATCGACAGCGGTGATCACTGAATCGCCCACAATTTTCTTCCCGGCGGCATCAATCTTGAAACCGAGCGTGATCTGATCGATTCCTTTCATCAGCGATTCCATTTGCTTGATCTGGTTCTCAATCATGCCGCGTTGCTGGGCCGTCTCCTCGTTATCCGGCAGATTCTCCAGTTGCATGGAGACCCCCTCCTTGAGCTGCTCCAACGCCATCTCGCGATACTCCTGCGGGACATTCTGCACGAAGGCCCTGATCGAGAGGTCGTAGGTGGTGTTCAATCCTTGCAGCAGCTTGATCGGATCCGACGGCAACGCGGCCAAGTCATCCACCGATTGGGCAATGAAGGCCCATCCCGCCTGCTCTTTCACATAGATCGGGGCCGGCCCCGAGAGCTCGAGGATACCGTCCCCGGCGTCCTCTGGTTCGCCCACCTGATTTTCCAGACCCGCCAGAAACTCGCTAAGATCCTTCACGGGAACAATTCCCATGGGTTGGAAACCCTCACCATTGGTTCTTAGCATGAACCCGATGGGGCGGCTGGCATCCAATCCTTCCGAGTACTGGCCCGCGAACATGGTGGTCATCTGACCGTATTCGGCGAATCCGAGTGCCTCGGCGATGTAGCTGATATCACCCATCATCTCCTCCAGGGCCGAGGTGGAAACCAGCAGGACAGGCTTGTCTTCCGCGGCAAGTGGCTGGCCGAGCGCGAACCAGCTGAGCACGACCAAGGCAACGCTATGGACACCAGTCTTCATCAAAGCTCTCCTGAGAAAAAAGTTGTGGCCTGTCGCGACGCATCTGAGATGGCACGCCGTCACGTCGATCTTGGCTGAAGGGGAAACCGCCTCACGGACGTTGGCGACAACCGTTGAGGATCGGTGGCACCCATGACGACTTAACAGCGACAGTGGAAAGGCGGCAAGCTCCAAGGCACGTCCTGATATAGGCCCTAGCGCTCCCGATAGGTGATTCGACCCTTGGTAAGATCATAGGGGGAAAGCTCCACGCGCACGCGATCACCTGGAACAATGCGAATGAAGTGCTTCCGCATTTTTCCAGCCACATGGGCCATGACGACTGGTCCATCGTCGAGTTGCACGCGAAATCGCGTATTTGCCAGCGCTTGGGTAACAACGCCCTCGACTTCGAGCGCTTCTTCTTTATTCCCCACACAAACCTCCAATAAAAAAACGGCCCGGCACACTGCTGTGCCGTAATCCGAATCGTAACGTCTGGCCCGCGTTCGTCCAGATCAACTGCCCCCGACGGTCCATTTAAGTGTATATTCCGCCAGGCCCGGACGGCCAGGAGAGCGGGTTTTTCGCCAGGGGGAGGCGTGATGACGATCCAACAGGCAGGCGGCGGAGGAGCCGCATGAAGCCGGCCCGCCACCTTTCGAATCGCGATTGTATTTCGCTGATTGTCGGCATTATTGTGGGTGCCGGCATCTTCGAAACCAGCCCGATGGTGGCGGGATTGGCCGGCTCCCCACTGAGGTTGGTCCTGATCTGGGTGGCCGGGGGAGTCCTGGCGATCGCGGGAGCCCTCAGTTATGCCGAGCTGGTAACGGCCTTTCCCGACGTGGGCGGAGACTTTTCGTATCTCCGCCGCTGCTACGGCCGCCGCGTATCGTTTTTGTTCGCTTGGTGCGATTTCTTTATTATTCGGCCCTGCAACCTGGGAATGATGGCTTACGTCGGGGCCCGCTACGCGGTCAAACTCGTCCCGTCCCTGACTTCCCTGGGAGGCTTTGCCGGCTACGCCCTGGCCTCGGTACTGGTCCTGGGAATCATCCACTGCCTGGGCCTGCGGCCAACGGTAGGGACATTGCATGCATTTTCCACGGTAAAAGTGCTCGGATTGGCCGCGGTCATTGCGACCGCCAGCGCCTTGGTGGCCACCGGCAACGGGGCCGCGGCCGAATCGTTGACTTGGCAGCCCGAGCCGGGCCTGACGGCCAATCTGTCGCTGGCCATGATCCTCACGCTTTTCACCTACGGTGGCTGGGCCGAGGTCTCGTTCGTCGCAGGTGAGATCCGCGATCCCCAGCGCAACGCGGCCAAATCACTGATGACGGGCGTTTCACTGGTCACCGCCATTTACGTTGCGTTTAACATCGCCGTGCTGCTCGCCTTGGGGCGCACGGGCTTTGCGAATTCACCCGCTGTGGCACACGAAATCGTGGAGCGGATGTTCGGCAGCAGTGGGGCTCGGCTGGTTGATGTCTTGATCTGCCTGTCCTGCCTCGGCGCGATGCATGGCACCATGCTCTCCGGATCGCGGCTCTACTCCGCCTGGGGTAACCAGAGCCGCTTATTTCGCTGGCTGGCCGCCTGGCACCCGATGCGACAATCGCCGACGCGGGCGGTCATTCTGCAAACCCTGGTCGCCGCCTTCATCGTCCTGGCGTTTGGCCCGGACGACCGGGCATTCGAGCGGTTGATCCGCTATTCAACGCCCTTCTACTGGAGTTTCTTTTCGCTGGTTGCCTTGACCGTGTTTCTTCTCCGCCAGCCGCGGACGACGGCGACCGACTATCGCTGCCCCGGCCATCCTGGGCCGGCACTGCTGCTGCTGTGCTCCTCCCTCTGGCTCGCCTGGTCCAGCATCACTTATGCGATGACGACGACCACGGAACTCACCCCACCTGCCGCCTGGGTGCTGCTGGTCCCGACGGCGGGAATCGTGGCCAGCTTGTGTGATCGGGCCGTCCAGAGCCCTGCGACGACCGCCCGGGGATCCGGCGGCGCAGAAAAATAGCCCGGCGCGTCAGAGCTGGATGAACAGTTGCCGAACGCGACGGGCTACGTTGGTGTCGATTTACCGCACGACTTATTCGTGACGAGCTGGACGGGATGACGCCGAACTCGTCGCCTCAAGAACTCGCTTCCCTAGGCCCGCTTATCGGTCCAGGCCCAAACCTGCAGGCAAATCCCCAGCAGACCCAAGCCGAAACCGGCATAACGAATCATGGCCTTTTTTCTCTTTTGAGCCTCCGCCGCCGCCACCAGTTGCCGTCGCATGTCGCCCAGTCTTTCCAACTTGGCTTCACGCTCCGGGTCCACGCGACGTGTCGGCTGATGCACGGAGGTCAGCAGCGTCGAGAACTCCTCCTCCTGCGTTTCCGTCAGTTTGGCCTCGTCACCGACCTTGTTGCCGACGAAGGCGGAAGCAACGATGGCCCCCAGGCCAAGCAGCAACAGGACAGCAGCGATCGTACTCTTCATTTTCTTTTCCCTCAGCTCTTTATTGGAGATACTCGTTGATTTCGAGCGGCTGACCGTCGCGGGCCGCGACCATCAAACCAAGAGCCACGGGATCAATATCATCCGAAATGAAACCGACGTGACCATCCAACGCCACCCCATTGACTCCACCGGTATGCCGGCTGCGCGGCGATGCCGAAGCGAAACCCGAACCTCGACCGGTGTAGTTCTGGCACGGCATGCCCACCAGCTGCGCCGAGGACGGCAGGGTGCCGGTGCAACCACGAATCTGGTCGACCACAATGTCGTTAGGCGAACTGAGCGTGATCTGCTTGTTCGGCAACTGCGTCAAGTAGGCTGGCTGCGAGGCATCCGGAAAGTACGTATCCTTCAACGCGTTCGGATCGGAACAAACGTTTGGATCGCAGTGGAGGTCGAGCGACAGGATGGAAGCGCCGGCCCAAGGAAGAGCCCATGTGCCGCGGACGTCACGCTCGTCGGAGTTCGCGCGAACCTCCGTGACCGCCAAGGTCTTTGTCGTGCCGTCTTTCACCTTGCGGAGCGACTGGCCTTTCGGCGTACCCGGAGCGAACCCACCCAAAGCTCCTGCGTAGAACTCTTCGTGCTCGGTGTGCACCGGACTGGTGTAGGCCGCGTAATTCCCCTTGGCCAGGTAAACATTTCCGAACTTATAGAAACGGTTCGTCGTGGAATCGGAGGGGCAGACCAGTGTGTTGAGCACCTGAGCCATCGGAGCACTAAATGGATCCGCGGGATTCAACCCCGTTTGCCTCAGGATATCGTGGCCGTTCGGATTGGCCGGATCGTACGTCATGTCGAACTGGTCAAAGATCGCCGATTCTTCCATGAACGGAAGCACGGCAATGATCCAGCTGAACTTCTTTCCCTTTTCCGGATTGTAGGTGCCGTGCGAGAATCGCTGGGAAGCCGGTTCGTTGCTCACGTCGGCGACCCAACCGCCCGCGGGGAGCACCTTGTTCGCGGACTCGTAATTGGCAATCGCCAAGCCCATTTGCTTGAGCGCGTTCGTGCACTGGATACGGCGAGCCGCCTCGCGTGCCTGTTGAACCGCCGGCAACAGAAGCGCCACCAAAATGCCAATGATGGCGATCACCACGAGTAACTCGACGAGCGTAAAGCCCCGAGCTCGAAATACCTTCCGCATGTCTCGAATCATATCTAACTCCTGTTCATCCAGCTTGCAAATGAAACACCAACGAGTATTCGGGTATGAAGCCTGCTCTCATTGTTCGCTGTCTTAACCTGCCGTTCACGTATGCCCGGCAATCTTACGTTGTAACACCTGCGGGAATGTTCGTCGAGATTCCTGTCAGGCATTCCCGGCCGAGAATGTAAACACTTTTTCCAATTTTCTCTCGCCAATCGCGACCATTACGGCTCGATCCAGCCCCAACGCCACGCCCGTTGTGGGGGGAAATCCGGACCGCATGGCGTCGAGAAGCCGATTTTCCTCCGGCAGGGCTGGTTTACCCGCAGCCCGGCGCTGCTGATTCGTCAATGAAATTCTGCGCTTCAATTCTTCCGCATCCGTGAGTTCATGGTAGCCGTTGGCCAGTTCGACACCCCGAAAGTACAGCTCGAACCGTTCCGCCACGTCCCCCTGCGCGTCGGAACGCACCTTGGCGAGGGCCGCCTGACTGGCTGGGAAGTCGTACACGATCACTGGCTGCTCCGCGGCCAGGCCCGGTTGTACCCCATGAGACCACAACAAATCGAGCAGATCGTCCCGCGCGTCGCCGCCGGTGGTTGTTCGCAGGTCCGCCGCGCGGGCCAGCAGTTCGCCGTCGGCGGCGGTGTGCGGATCGCAGCCCCAGACGCTCGCGAAGGCGTCTTGATAGGACACTTGGGTGGAGGCACCCGCGGCAAAAAAATCGGCCGCGAAGTCGGACAACAACTGCATGCCTTGCTGCATGTCGTCTCCGACGCGGTACCATTCCAACATGCTGAATTCGATATTATGCAGGAGGCCCTGCTCCGCCGCGCGGAAGGCCGGCGTAATCTGATAAATGGCATCCGCCCCGGCGGCGACCAGCCGCTTCATGTGGAATTCGGGCGAGGTTTGCAGGAAGGACTGCCGCCCTTGCCCGGGTCGTCGAGGATCGTCGTAGAGCGTGACCAGCAGGGGATCGAGGTGCAAATCCACGACCGTATCGCTGGAAAGTACGGGGGTCGTCACCTCGAAGAATCCGCGGCGGTCGAAGAAAGCGCGGACTCGGCGTAGGCAGTCGGCTCGACGCCGTAAGGTCTCGATGGAGGCGGTCGGTCGCCAAGCCGCTGGCGCCGAAGGCTTGGCAGACGGATGCGAGTTCGGCGGGTGTGCCAAAGGAGTCAACAAGCTGGGGACTTTCGGGGGCAGCGGATGGCGGGAAAACCAGCCGACAAATAATACGCGAACGATGGGATGGCCATGAGTTCCCACCAGCCGGGCGGGCACTTCGCCCATGGCTCGCTCATTTCCCAGGACCGCAGTGGCATCCTTCGCTGAGCGTCGGGCACCACATCCGGCCCTTCAACCAGATGCGATGCGTTGCCGAAGGTGCCGCGGCCGCCGAGGATCTATCTCAGGAGCGAACACGTTCGACGTAGGCTGCCGTACGTGTATCAATTTTGAGGACATCGCCGATTTCGATGAAGGAAGGTGCCTGGAATTCCGCGCCGGTTTCCACCTTGCAGGGCTTGGTCACGTTAGTGGCGGTGTTCCCCTTGGCACCCGGCTCGCAGTATTCCACCTTCAACTCCACGTGATTGGGGGGGCTCATCGTAATCGGTTGATTGTTGAACAAGGTCATATGGCAATCCATATTTTCCTTGAGATACCGCCAATTGTCATCAACCTGTTCGGCCGTCAGCTCATACTGCTCGTACGTCTTGTTATCCATGAATACGAAGGTATCGCCTTGACGGTAAAGAAACTGCGTGTCAATTTCCTCGACATCGGCCGACTCGAGCGACTCGCCCCCTTTGTAGGTCCGATCGAGGACGGTATTGCGAATCAGATTCCGCAGCTTGCATTTATAAAAAGCGTTTCCCTTGCCCGGCTTCACGAAATTGCATTCGATCATCAGATAGGGATCGCCGTCGATCTGAACCTTGAGTCCTTTGCGAAAATCGCTGGTATTATAAGTTGCCACCCGTTGCTGCCTTCTCAAATGGGGTTGTTGTGTGAGCCATCTCGAAGCGGGCATTTTATCGGCAAACTCCGCCGCTGTCCCTAGCAGTGCCGCGTCCGCCGGGGATGTTTGGAAACAGTCGATGCGGCTGGCCCTGCGGGACGTGGCCGCCTTGCGCGCCTACGTGGGGCTCGCCCCGCCCGCCGGCCGCGCGGCGTGGCGGGCGGCCGACGACTTTCCGGTCTTCGTGCCGCGCGAATTCGCCGACCGCATGACGCCGGGGGATGCGGACGACCCCCTGCTCCGCCAGGTGCTGCCGGTAGCCGCCGAACGACACAAGCTCCCCGGCTATACGACCGATCCGGTGGGCGATCTGGCCGCCCACACGCGCGCCGGGGCACTCACAAAATACGAGGGGCGAGCCCTGCTGGTCGTCACCGGGACCTGTGCCGTCCATTGCCGCTACTGTTTTCGCCGCCACTTTCCCTACGAACAGCGTCCAGCGGGACTGAGCGGGTGGCAACCGACGCTCGACGCCCTGGCCGCCGATCCGCAACTGGAAGAGGTCCTGCTGAGCGGGGGCGATCCGCTCACCCTCGCGGACGATTGGTTAGAAGCCCTGGCGGAGCAGTTGAGCCAGATCCCGCACCTCCGGCGGCTGCGGATTCACACTCGGCTGCCCATCCTGATCCCCAGCCGCGTCAACGATCGGCTGCTGGCCTGGATCCGCCGCAGCCGACTGCGGACGATCTTGGTCGTGCACGCCAACCATCCCCAGGAGCTGGGGCCGGATGTCCGCGGGTCTCTCGAACGACTCGTGGCCGCCGGCATTCCCACGCTCAATCAATCGGTCTTATTACGCGGGATCAACGACCGTACCTCAACCCTGGTCGAATTGAGTCGGCGGCTGATCGACGCCGGCGTGATGCCGTATTACCTGCACCAGCTCGATCGGGTCCAAGGGGCGGCCCATTTCGAGGTCCCGGTCGCGCGGGGCCGTCAACTGGTGGCAGCCATGCGCCGCTCCCTGCCGGGTTACGCCGTGCCACGCTTCGTGGTGGAGGAAGCGGGGGCGACGAGCAAGACCGTGCTGGCGTGACGGCGGGAGACCGGGCAAGGCGTGTACGGCAGCACGCCCGGGGCGAGCCGCAAATTTCGGTTAACCGTTAGCCGCAGGCGTACGCGAACCCGCTCATCACGGCGAGCCCCTCATCATGCGAAAGCCACAGGCGGCTTGAATCTCATCAACTTGTAAAAAATGCGGGCTAACGTGCCAACCTCAGGCCGGTGAATTGCCAGCGGGCCTCGGGGGGAAAGAAGTTTCGATAAGTACGACGGATGTGGTCCGAGGCGGTCGCGCAGGATCCGCCACGCAGCACATACTGATTGCACATGAACTTTCCGTTGTATTCACCCAGCGCCCCGTCCGGCGGCCGATAACCGGGATACGCGGCATAGGAACTGGCCGTCCATTCCCAGACGTTGCCAAACAGATGAGTCAGCCCCTCGCTGGCGGCTGGGCCCGTGCTCGAACACCCGACAGCATCGCCGGTGGGATGCAGGGCGCGACCGCTGGACAGCAGCGTATCGGCGAAATGTCCGTCAAGCGGCAGGGACCCGCTGGCCACTTCCCATTCCGCCTCGGTGGGCAGGCGAGCACCCGCCCAGCGGGCAAAGGCATCCGCCTCGAAATAGCTTAGATGGCAAACCGGCGCCGCAGGGTCCACTCGCTGTCGCCCGGCCAGGGTAAAGTGATGCCACTCGCCGTCGACGAACTGCCAATACATGGGCGCTTGCCACTGGTGTTCCATCACGGCCTGCCAGCCCAGCGAGAGCCACCAATCCGGCCGGCGGTACCCGCCCGCGTCAATAAATTGCTGGAATTCACCCGCCGTGACGGGCTGTGAGGCCAGTTGGAAGTTTGGCAGATAGACGCGATGCCGCGGCGATTCATTGTCAAAGGCAAAACCGGAACCGGCCTGCCCGATTTCGTAGACGCCCGCGGCGAAAGAAATCCAGGTCGGACCGCCGGCGGGTCCGCTGCGAGGGGGCGTCGGCAAGTATGCCGGGTCGAGCGGATTGCAGGACAAGGCGTGTTTCAGATCGGTCAGAATCAATTCCTGATGTTGCTGCTCGTGCTGCAGGCCCAATTCCATCACCGGCAGCAGGGCTGCGGGCAAATCACCCGCCATCAGCAATGCTTCCAGGGTCTGGTCAATCTGCTCGCGGTAACTCAATACCTCGCCCACCGTGGGCCGCGACAGCAGGCCGCGTCGGGCCCGGGGAAATTGCTCGCCGACGGCGTTGTAGTACGAGTTGAAGAGGTACTGAAACTGGTCGTTGACAGGCCGGTAGCTGCCGCAGTCCTGCAACACGAACGTCTCGAAGAACCAGGTCGTGTGGGCCAGATGCCAGCGGGTGGGGCTCGCATCGGCCATCGACTGGATCATGCAGTCCTCAGGCGTCAGGGGTGCGACAAGCTGCCGTGTGAAAGCACGGACTCGTCGAAAACGGGCGAGCAGTTCCCCGCCGGTCGCGATCGGATCAAGTGTCTGCGGCGGTCTTGAACCGTTCATGCCTGTATTTCAACACCCTTCCAAAAGGCGACATGCCCCTTGATATTGGCCGCCTCAGGCTTGGGATCGGCATAGTACCAGGCGGCCTGTTCGTTCACCTTGTCGGCGACCACGAGGTCATAATAGTTGGCCGTTCCCTTCCAGCCACAGACCGTCGTGTGGGGACTCTCTTGAAAACATTCGCGGCGGAGCGATGCTGCGGGAAAGTAATGATTTCCCTCGACCAGCTTGGTGGCATCGCTCTCCGCCACCACGACCCCGTTCCAGATTGCCTTGGGCATGAGTGATCCTCTCGGTGCTCATTGGTCCGTTACGACCGCCCGCGCGGTCTGTGGCCAGGGTACCCGCATTCGCGACCGGGTCGCAACATACCCTGCGGTGGTACAGGTCGGTGGATGGCAAGGGTGCGGGATGGCTTACCCGCGGAGCCCCGCCGGCACGAAATAGCGTTCCAGCCCCTCGAATACCAGTTGCACCAGGATCGCCAGGACGGCGGCGGGAATGGCCCCTTGCAGGATCAACCCGGTGTCGGCCAGGCGGATGCCCGACAAGATGGGCTGCCCGTAACCACCGGCGCCGACGAGGGCTCCCAGGGTCGCAAAACCCACATTGATGACCGCCGAGGTTTTGATCCCCGCCAGGATGGAACGCGAGGCGAGCGGCAAATCGATTTCCCACAAACGAAAACGGGGGGGCAGGTTGAGGACTTCGGCCGATTCCCGCATGCCCGCGTCCATCGACTCCAGCCCGGCGTGGGTATTTCGGACGATCGGCAGCAAGCTGTACAGAAACAGCGCGAGTACCGCCGTGCCCGAGCCGGTGCCGACGCTGTCCATCCCTAGCCAATGGGAGACGGGCAAGAGCAGGACGAGTAATGCGAGGGCGGGAATGGTCTGGATGATGCCGACGCCTCCCAGCAAGAGCTGCCCCAGCCACTTCCGACGAGTCGCGAAGATGCCGAGCGGAATTCCCACGAGGATCGCCGGCAGCAGCGATCGCCGCACCAGATCGAGATGTTCCCAGCTACGGGTGATGATCTGCCGGATGACGGTGGGCGGTTGCACCGTCGAGCCGATGCCCAGCCGATCGCGTAAGAAATCACTGGCAACGGTCGCTTCCACTACTCCGTCCACCTCGACGCGGTAATTGAGCTTTGCCATCGTCGCGGCATCGATCTTCCCTTCCAGCCGAGTCAGCGCCTGCTCGACATCCGGACGTTGATGCCACCGCTCGCGATAAAGGATGACCGCGTCGTAGCGGGGAAAAAACCCGCGGTCGTCCGTCAGGACGGCCAGGTCCAGCTCGCGAATTTTGGCATCCGTGGTGTAGATATCGATGACATCAATTTGGCTTTGCTGCAATTGGCGGTAAGCAATGTCATGATCCATGCCCGTGACCTGCACCTGGTTCATCCCATAGGCTTGCCTGAGGCCCACCCAACCGTCTGCCCGCTGCAAGAATTCGTTGCTGAAGCCGAATCGCAATTGGGGATGTCGACGAAGATCGGAAATCGTGACGATCTTCAGCTCCTCCGCGCGCTGGCGGCGGATCCCCAGAGCGTACGTGTTGTTGAACCCCAGCGGCCGGCTGATGCGGAGTTGATCTTTCGCGAGCGCCGCTTCCAGTTGCTGGCGACTGCGGATATCCTCGGCCGCGAGGATCTCTTCCATCAACGTGCCGGTGTACTCGGGGTAGGCATCAATATCGCCCGACCGCAGGGCCTCGAACAGCAACCTCGACCCGCCGAGTTCCGATACATGCTGGACGGACTCGCCAGCGGTACGGACCAGTTCCGAGAGCATTTCGCCCAGGAGGACCGATTCGGTAAATTTCTTGGACCCGATGCGGATACCCGTACGCGGCCGGTAGGTCGGCGCGAAACCGGCAAGGGCGATCAGTCCGATCAGTACCCAGCGTTTCATGAGGGGGCCCCGAAATCGGCGGCTCGCTGCGCCTGCAGGAAGCTGGTGACAAATTCGGATGCCGGCTTACGGATCAGATCGCGGCTTGTGCCACGCTGCTCGATGCGGCCGGCGCGCAGCAAGATCATCTCGTCGGCGAAATAGTCGGCTTCGTGAAGATCGTGGGTCACGAACAGCACGGTTCTGGCCAGCGACCGAAAGATATCCCGCAGATCCCGCTGCAGATCGTAGCGGACCATCGGATCGAGGGCGCCAAGTGGCTCGTCGAGCAGCAGGACATCGGGTGCCGGCATCAGGGCCCGCATCAGCCCGACCCGCTGGCGTTGCCCGCCTGAAAGCTGCGCTGGGAAGCGATCGAGGGCTTCCCGCGGAAAATGCGTCATTTCCGCCAATTCGGCCAGCCGCCGCCGGGCCTCGGCGGGGGACAGTCCGCGAAATCTGGCCGTGATCGTGATGTTGTCCGCCGCGGAAAGATGCGGGAACAAACCGCCGTCCTGAATGACGTAGCCAAGCCGATTGCGAATGGCGGCCCGGGTTTCGGGGCCCACGGCGACGCCGCCGACAGAGACCCGACCGCTGGATGCCGTCAGCAGTCCAGCCACCAATCGTAAGATGGTCGATTTGCCGCAGCCGCTGGGGCCGATCAGGACGAGCGTCTGCCCCTCGGCCACGGTGCAAGAGACCTGATCAACCACGGTTTCGTCGCCAAAGCGCATGCACACGTTTTCCAGACAAATCATGCGTCTTCCTACCCTTGCGTCGAAAATCGGCAATACTGCGTGTGCGTTCGCGGTTTTTCCGTCATTGCTCATCCGTCGGATGGATCGGCCCGGCACCGGCGGCTGACCCAATCCGGCCGCCGGCATCGAGACGACGGGCCCGGCCCGCCCGCCTGCGATCGGGCACCGCAAACGACGTCTTCGCGACCCCTAAGGCCGCCACGCCGCGGCGGAGAGGAGATTATAGTGAAAACCCCCTACTCGCTGGCCGTACAGAAACCGTCGGATCAGACGATGCGCGAGGACTTTAAGCAGGATGTGCTGCGTGGCCTCAGCGCCAATCCCAAGTGGCTGCCGTGCAAGCACTTTTACAATGAACGCGGATCGCAGCTATTCGACAAGATCTGCGAGTTGGACGAATACTACCTGACGCGGACCGAGCAACGGATCATGGAGCGATCTGCGGGCGCAATGGGCGAGCAGATCGGGCCCGGCGTTATGTTGGTCGAATACGGCAGCGGCAGCAGCCACAAGACGCGTATCCTGCTCGACCATCTCCCTGACCCGGTCGCCTATGTTCCGGTCGACATTTCCGCGCGACACCTCGGCAAGGCGGCCAGCCGCATTGCCGCCGAGTATCCGCACTTGGAGGTCTTGCCCGTCTGTGCGGACTTCACGAAGCCATTTCCGCTGCCCAATTCACAACGAGACCGCACCCATGCCGCGGTCTACTTTCCCGGCTCAACGATTGGCAACCTCCTGCCGGCGCAAGCCGAAGCCCTCCTGGCTCAGGTCGCCCGCTTGTGTGGCCACGCGGGCGGGTTGCTGATCGGTGTTGATCTGCAAAAGGATCGCGCCGTGCTGGAGGCGGCTTACAACGACCGCCACGGCGTGACCTCGGCTTTCAACCTCAACCTCTTGCATCGCATCGACCGCGAACTCGTGGATTCCGAGATCGACGTTGACCAATTCGAGCATCATGCTTTTTACAACGAGGTCCGCGGGCGGATTGAAATCTATCTCCGCAGCCGCTGTGAGCAGACGGTGCAGATCGAGGAACGGGAATTTGCCTTCGCGGCGGGCGAACTTGTGCACACGGAGTATTCCCACAAGTACACGATCGACGGTTTCGCCAAATTGGCGCTGAAAGCCGGGCTGACGCTACGCAAAGCTTGGACCGACGAACGGGAATACTTTGCCGTATTGCACCTGGCCGTCGTGGACTAATTGCCGCGGCGACCGGCGCCACTGACGAGCGTGACGGCAATGACCAGCAAGCTCAGCACGGCAATCACCACGCACACCATGGCTTGTCGCCAGAGCTGCTGCCGATGCTGGGCGAGGACAATATGCGGAGGCGTCATCCGCGTTAAGGTCTTGACCTGCAGCAACGGCTTCCAGACCTCTTCCATCGTCTGGCTGGCCGTCATCTGGTCGATCTCCGCGCGGATGATCGCGTCATCGTGATAGGTCAGGACGTCCTGCAGGGTTGGCGTCGGAATCTGCAACCGCTGATAAAGATACAGGGAGCGGCCCGCGACGCCCGCCGCAGCCAGCAACATCGGCACCGCGATGGCAAAGGCGACTCCATGACCAAGCGTCCAGCGACGAGCCGACTTTTGGGCGGAAATCTCTTCCTCAACTTGAGGCAGTGCTTGCAACCCCCTCAGACTGGGTACCTCCCGTCGGCGGCCGCAGGAACACTCTCGCGTCTCGCCCGCCTGCCTGGGTCGAACCAACATGGTGCGACCACATTCACATTCAAGCAAATACTGCTCACTCATGCAAAAAACTCGCGGCTGACAACGAGAGCTCGCCAGGGAGAGGGACTCGGCTGGGCGGACGGACGGTGGGGAACTTCCAGGCAGTGATGCTAATCGGGCGGGGAAGTGCCAGCAACCGGCTTGCGACGACGGTCACTGGCGGGGATTCGGCGGGCGGTCCCTCGATCCAGGGAGGGAACTTGCGAGTTCGGTCATTTCCGGCACTAGACCCGACTCGCAGCGTGATTACAATTTTAACGAAGGCAGGCGAGGCCGGTGCCCATCCGACCGTCCTGGTTTGCCTTTTCGCGAAAACGACACGAGAGAGCGACACGACCACGATCCTACCCTGCCGTTGCTCTCTGCGCGGGCCAACACTGAATGTGTCTTACTGGGGAAACCCCGGCGGGAGGTGAATGCGAGTCGATTGGTGGTTTCCATCGACCTAGCCGGCGAGCCATTGGCCGGCAATGCCTTCCCTACCAGCCTTCACTGACCGGAAAAGTCACAGGGATCGCTAGAGAAGTTGGGCGCGCAATTTTCTCGCAAATGATTTTCGGAGCGAGACAATATTAAAGGCGCATGTAGATTTGCACATACGGGGCACTTTTCAGGCGAATGGTGGCTGAATGCGGGAGGGACGAATCGGGCCTCCGCGACATCACACTGAGGGAGCTTGCCCGGCCGGATGAAGACAACCGTGAGAAAGCCGTTGCAGCGCAGCTGCGACAATTTAGGAGCACCCAAAATTGCATAACACGATTCTCCTCGATCATGATTTCGAAGACGACGCAACCGGGACGACGACCGATTCCACCAAGTTCGCGACCGACGCCGAGTCTATCGATTCGCAGATCGACATCGACACAGACGACGATGATCATGAAGATACCAAGCCGGATGAGCTGGTGGCTGACATCGATTCCTGGTCGGACGACCCGGTCCGCATGTACCTGACGCAAATGGGTGAGATCCCTCTGCTGACGCGACAGGAAGAAATTCGGCTGGCTAAGAAAATTGAGGATACTCGGCAACAGTTCCGCAGCCGCTTGTTGGAAAATGACTACGTCATCCAGCATGCGTTTAAGATCTTGCGGCGTGTCCACCAGGGAGAACTTCCCTTCGACCGCACGGTGCAGGTGTCGGTCACGGACCGTCTGGAAAAGGAACAAATCCTGGGGCGACTTCCCCACAACCTGCGCACGGTTGAGATTCTTCTCAAGCAGAATCGGCGGGACTATCTGTTGGCAATGAGCCGATCGGCGAAGAAGTCCGAGCGGCGAGATGCCTGGCGGCGCGTCTCTCATCGGCGTCGGCGAGCCGTGCGGTTGATTGAAGAACTTGGTTTGCGTACCCACCGGCTGGAATCGATGATCCCGGTGTTGGAGCAGTTCACAGCGCGGATTACCGAGCTCAAGTCCAAGATCGATCAGCACAAGAGAACGAAGGGTTCGCCCGCCGATCGCAAGGAACTGGTAGACGAATATCGGACGATTTTGCTGGCGACCCTCGCGTCCCCCACCAGCCTGAAAAACTCGGTGAAGTATCTGAAACGTGTTTATTCCGAATATCAGCAGGCAAAGCGCGAGTTGTCCGAGGGGAACTTGCGGCTGGTGGTCTCCATCGCCAAGAAGTACCGCAACCGGGGGCTGAGCTTCCTCGACCTGATCCAGGAAGGGAATGCGGGCTTGATGCGGGCCGTCGACAAATTTGAATACCGACGCGGCTTTAAATTTTGCACCTATGCCACGTGGTGGATTCGGCAAGCCATCACTCGGGCCGTGGCCGACCAAAGCCGCACGATTCGCATTCCCGTCCACATGGTCGAAACGATGTCGCGTGTCCGCAACGTCGCCCGCCAGCTTCTCCAGGAGTTGGGCCGCGAGCCCACGATGGAGGAAACGGCTCGCCGCGCCCAGACAACGGTCGAGGAGGCTCGACGCGTCTTGGCGATGAGCCGCTACCCGATCAGTCTCGATCGTCCGGTCGGTAACAGCGAAGATAGCCAGTTCGGTGATTTACTACCGGATTCGGGAGCGGAGAATCCGTCGAGCGGTGCGTCCCAGGAGATGCTTCGCTCTCGCATCAACCGCGTCCTGAAAACCCTCAGCTACCGCGAACGCGAGATCATCAAGCTGCGGTATGGGCTGGGAGACGGCTACAGCTACACCCTGGAGGAGGTCGGGCATATCTTTAAGGTGACGCGTGAGCGGATCCGCCAGATCGAGGCCAAGGCGGTGCGGAAGCTGCAGCAACCTAGCCGCAGTCAGGAGCTGGTGGGCTTCCTCGACTAGCCCGCTCCCGGCCTTCCGCCGGTAAAAAACTTCATAGAAAAGTAACGACTGAGCCTCCCGCGTGCCCTGCGCGGCGAGGCTCAGTGCCTTCTGTGCCTCTGGACCTGGACGACAGCGGCCCCATCCATTATGCTCGCCCACTGTTGGGCGCTGGTGCTCGCCAAGGCAGCTTGCCTTGGCGACAAGAAGGGAACTCGGTGCGAATCCGAGACGGCCCCGCCGCTGTAACTTGGTGAAGAATTCCCACATCTCTGTGACGCCATTGTGGTCCGTCGGGACCCCGAGAAGGCGGTGGGAGTGAGCCTTGAAGTCAGAAGACCTGCCAGCGCAGGTGATGCCCATCTCGCGCGGGACGAGTTGGCTTCAACATCGTCAAACCTGGCGACGCTAATCGGCGCTGATACGACGTGACAGGCGCGGCGACCCCCCTCGGGAGCTTGCGCCTCGACTGGGGCGCAAGCCCTGGCTTCGTCGCAGCGCGGATGTCGGATGACCGTGCATGTACCAAAGGCAATTCATGGCCGACCGGGCATGACGCTCGTGGAGCTGCTGGTCGTGATGGCCATCATCGGTTCCCTCGTCGCGATCCTGTTGCCAAGTGTCCAGGCCGCGCGGGCTGCGGCTCGGCGGGCCAGCTGCCAGACTCACCTGCGGCAAATCGGTCTCGCCATGCACGGCCATCTTGCGCTGCACGGGACCTTCCCGCCCGGCGGGATCGAGTGGCGGCCTTATGGGAACACAACCAAGCGGCAGTTGGCCTGGTGTGTGTGGCTACTTCCCTTCCTCGAGGAAGCCGCCCTCTACGACTCACTGGACCTCGAGCAACCGTTCGACAGTCCCGCGAACGCGGCGGGGGCCGCCGCCTTGCTCCCCGTCTTCGTCTGCCCTGCCGGCAGCCGCGGGCTCCGCGAGGTGGACGGCCGCGGGCCCTGTGATTACGGGGGTATCTTCGGTGAACGCATCACCTCTGCCAATCAGCCGCCCAAGGGAGCGATGCTCTACGATCGGCGACTGGCCGCCCGGCATATCCCCGACGGTCTGTCCAAAACGCTCCTGGTGGCCGAGGATACCGGCTTTGTGGATGGGCAGTGGATCAATGGCCGTAACCTGTTCGATCAGGCCTATCCCATCAACGCGGCACCGGCTTGGGAAAACGACATTCGCAGCGAACATGCGGGGGGAGCACAAGCCCTCTTGGCGGATGGGGGTGTGATTTTCCTGACCGAGACACTCGATCCATGGGTACTGGCAGCGTATTGCACGCGCGCAGGCCACGAACCGGATGGTTCGTAGTCTGCCGAATCCGACTCCACGCCGCCGCCCGGCGGTCTTCCGATTCATTGACGAGAGACAACACGATGCGAAAACTCCTGGCCCTGCTGATCACCCCCCTGCTCCTCCCGGTTCTCGCTGCCCAATCCCAGACCGTCGATTTCGAGGATCTACCGTTGCCCGCGGAGAGTTTTTACAACGGCAGCGATGGGGCCGGTGGATTCGACAGCGGAGGTGTTTTATTTGCAAATCAATTCGACGCGGCCTTTGGATCATGGAGCGGTTTTGCCTATTCGAATCGAACCGACAATGCAACTCCCGGATTTCTTAACCAGTACGGTTCCTTCGCCGGCGGCGGATTCGGCGGACAAGGCAATTTTGCGGTCGGCTACGCCTCCGATCCCGCGTTCGGCATTGTCGCGACCGCCCTCTTTTCACAACCGGTACGGCCGACAACGCTGGCGGTGACCAACACGACCTACACCGCGCTCTCGATGCGCGATGGAGACAGTTTCGCCAAGCGGTTTGGGGGCCCCAGCGGCAACGATCCGGATTATCTGCGATTGATCATAACCGGCAAGGATGTGGCAGGGACGACGACAGGAAGCGTCGACTTTTACCTGGCGGACTATCGCTTCACTGACAATGCGCTGGACTACATTGTTCAGCAGTGGCAAACCGTGGACTTGACGCCGCTAGGGCCAGTGAACTCGCTCCAATTCGACATGGAGACCACGGATGTGGGCATGTTTGGCCCCAACACGCCGCTTTATTTCGCCCTGGACGAAATGTCGGTCCGCGTCGTCCCCGAACCTACCGGCCTGGCGTTCCTGGCTGCCCTGATCGCGACGGCCGGTGGCTGCTGGCGGCGGCGGGGAGCCGCGTGATGGGTCGAACGACACGCCTCGCTCCCACCCCATTGCTCGCCGCCGCATTCCTGAGTTGTCTGGCGTCGGCCAGCGTTCCGCTGGACGCGGGCCCCTTTCTCGACGAAGGAATTCTCTCAACGGACGCGGCGTTCGTCCTCTGGGCGGATCAGATCCAACACTATGCGCCGGCGAGCGGCGTCCAGACGAACGCGTCACCACTCGCGGCGCTCGGTCGGCCCGACGGTATCACCGTCTCACTGGGGGATCGGGACCAGGCCGAGTTGTCCGCGGGCCTGGCGGCGGGAACGATGACGGTGCAATTTCGTCGAGCCATATTGGACGGGCCTGGCTGGGATTTGGCAGTGTTCGAAAACGCCTTTCCCGTGTCGCCCAATGGTCAGGTCTTTGGAGAACTGGCGTACGTGGAGGTTTCTGACGACGGCGAGCACTTTGCCCGTTTTCCCTCGACCTCGCTTACGACCGAACGGCTGGATATCGGCTTTGGCACGGCCTTCTCGGGCATTGATCCGACCGATGTTCACAACCTGGCCGGCAAGCACCCGGCCGGTCAGGGGACGGCCTTTGATCTGGCCCAGTTATCGACCAGCGAACCCGTCCTCCGCGGACAGGTCGATCTGCAGCGGATTCGTTTCGTCCGCATCGTGGATATCCCGGGCAGCCCCAGTTTCGCCACACCGCTGGTCGATCCAGCGGGGCAACCGGCGTACGTCGATTCCCAGGGGAACCCGATTCTCGACCCCTGGAATACGACACCCACGGGAACGGCCGGCTTTGATCTGGACGCGGTGGGCGGTCGTTACCCGCGACCGGGCCCGCTATGGACAGACCGTACCCGGTCGACCATGGATCGCCGACTGGCAATCGTCCCCGAACCAACGGGTGCCTGGCTGCTGGCCGCGCCCTGGTGCTGGATCCTCCGCCGCCAGTGCGGCGGGAAACAGCTGGCGGTGGGTCGGGCTGGCTAACGAGCGGATGCAATGATCAGCGGGGAGAGTGGTACAACGCGGCGTGTGCCGGCGGCAGCGAACACGAGGATTTGACGAGTCGGATCATGACCTACCTGGATCACAATCGGCGCGGCTGGGACGGACTGGCGGCCGAGGGCCACGTTTTTTGCCGCCCCCCTTCCGAAGCGGAATTCCAGCAGCCGCTCGCGACGCTGGATGGTCAAGGTTGGCTGGGTGCCGACCTCACGGGCACCCGCGTGCTTTGCCTGGGAGCGGGCGGAGGACGCCAGGGCCCGCTCTACGCCGCGGCGGGGGCCGAAGTGACGGTGGTGGACATCAGCGATCGGCAGTTGGATGTCGATCGCCGGGTGGCGGCCGAGCGCCGGTTGGCCGTCCGACTGGTCAGGACCTCGATGGAAGACCTCTCAATGCTCGCCGATGCCAGCTTCGACATCGTCGCGCAGCCGGTCAGCTCCTGCTATGTGCCTCGTCTCGATCGCCTGTTTGCCGAGATTGGCCGTGTGCTGCGGTGCCAGGGGCTCTACGTCAGTCAGCATAAAACGCCCACCAGTCTCCAGGTCAACGCGAACATCTCGACGGCTGGCTGGGTTCTGGAGACGGCCTACTACCACCAGGGGCCACTACCACCCGCCGCCAGGAGTCGTATTCGAGAGACGGGGACGATCGAGTATCTCCATCGCTGGGAATCGCTGCTGGGAGGCCTTTGTCGCCACGGTTTCGTGATTGAAGATGTGGCGGAACCCTGGCATGGAGACCCCCAAGCCGAACCGGGGACCTTCGCGCATCGCTGCCACTACATCGCTCCTTACGTCCGCCTGAAGGCCCGCCGCGTCGTCAGCAGCGGCGGGCCTTCAGCTCCTGGCGGTAAACTTTGGGTGCCGACCTGGCCGGCATGAGCGAGCCGAAACGGATGGGCCGATCGCGAGGGGGCCTGTCGAGTCACCCGTTTTGGGTCGATTTATTTCCGCGGCAGTAGCCTCTTGAGGCTGCCCGACCTTGCCCTGACGGCCGGTGGCCATAATATAGGTCGTGCCGCCAGAGGAAACGAATGGGAATCTTGCCGGAGCGGATGGACTGTTGGCAAACGCATCACTACAGGAAATCATCGCCTGCATCGGCTTTCCTATCGCTGGCAATCCGACCCAGTTTGTCATGGAACGAGCGTTCCGCGCCGCCGGATTCGATTCACGTTGCTTAACGGTGGATGTCGCTCCCCAGGATCTGGCGGCCGCGATCGGCGGGATGCGAGCCATGGGATTTCGCGGCGGCGTCGTCGAACCACCTCACCAACAAGCGGCCGTCGGCCTGCTGGACGAGGTGACCGAACCGGCGAGCCAATTGGGTGAGGTCGACCTGATCTTTGCTGACGATGAGGGTCACCTGGTGGGAGCATCCAGTCTGCTTGCCGCGATCACAGAGACGCTCGCCCGCCATACCGACGTGGCCGGAAAGCGAACGGTGATTTTTGGCGCCGGGGCCGTGGCCCGCGCGGCCGCCATGGCCGTGGGGCTGGCGGATGCCGAGCGCATCACGGTCGTGGCTCGAAATGACGCAGCCGGGGATGGTTTGGCTCAACGTCTGCAGTCGCATGTCCGCAGCCAGATCGACCTGCAGACATGGGCCAGTCTCTACTGCGTGCATGCCGATGTCGACATTGTCATTCAAGCAACCAGTTGCAGCGGACTTGATTCCGGGGATACATTGCGGCTGGACCTGGAAAGTCTCAAACCGTCGATGCTGCTGCTCGACGCCGTCTATAATCCGCCGCAAACGGCCTTCGCCATTCATGGCGAGGCCATGGGTTGTGAAGTCATCAACGGCCTCGACTTGCTGGTGCAGCGAGCCGTGGTGGCTTTCCGCATGTGGACGGGACTCGACCCCGATCTGGCGGTCGTGCGTGAGGCCTTTGAAGAATTCTTTTTGATCTGAATTCACCAAACAGGTCGTGCCGGGAATACCAGAAATCAGCATGACGCCGCGGTTTCCAGCTCGGGGGATCTTTGTGACGGGTACCGACACCGAAGTCGGCAAGACCCATGTCGCCAGCCTGTTGATTCAGGCGCTGCTCGCCGAACGTCTGCGTGTGGGTGCTTACAAGCCAGTCGCCAGCGGCGGACGCCTGGTGAACGGACGTTGCGTTTGCGAAGACGCGGAACGGCTGTGGCAGGCCGCCCAATCGCCGTTGCCCCTTTCCGCCGTCTGCCCCCAGATGTTCTTGGCGTCGGTGGCGCCCGACGAGGCAGCGAGACAAGCCGGCACCGAGGTCAACCGAGAGCAACTCGTCGCGGGACTGGAAGTATGGCGAGACGCGTGTGACGTGGTCGTCGTCGAAGGTGCCGGAGGCTATCTGTCTCCCGTCGCGGAGCAGACGCTCGTGGCCGATCTCGCATCCACATGGGGCTATCCGGTGCTCGTCGTCGCCGCCAATCGATTGGGTACGATCAATCACACACTGCAGACCTTGTTGGCCATCCAGACGTATCGGGGGGGGACCCCCATCGCCGGGGTGGTGCTGAATGATGTGACCCCGCGGGACAGTGACGTCAGTCAGACATCCAATTGGCAGGCGTTACAACGACGGTGCCCCGAGCGGCTCGTCGCGCATGTGGGCCATGGGCAAACACGTCTGTCGGGGGATCACCGTTGGAGCGATCTGCTGGGCTGAACGAGCGGTGCATGGAAACGTCTGGCCCTGCGCTGCGTTACCGCGGATCGATGATCCATTTGAAAACGCGCTGTCGGCGCATCCGCCTCCATCGCTTTGCTCGTCAGCCGCGAGGTGAGTAAGTCGCGATTGGGCCGCGAACTCGTACGATTTGCCTGACGAACACGAGATGATCGTGAGGAAACTTTTTTCCATTCGCCCGGGTCCCTCCCTCCTCCGTGCCTCGGTGAGAAAAGACAGCCAGCGCAAAAAAAAGCTCTCCGTCGAGCCGTGCGTGACCTATCCTTGAATTTCGGGCGTTTTTTTTGCTTTCTCGATCTGTCGAACGCCGGATACGCTACTCTTCCCGTACCCCCCAGCCTTCATGGACCGCCGGAATGGGCTAAGCTACCACTGAGGGTCGCCGGCAGCGGGGGCGACGGGCCTATCGTCGGATCGAACTGGCGACCGGTCCTTTCGCGACACAACAAACACGCACGGTCTCAACGATGAATGCAGAATTTGAAAAGTGGCGGAACGTGGAAATGCGCGGGTCTTACATCCTGTGGGCCATCCTGGTGATCTTGCTGGCATCGATGGTCTTCACATCGATCTACACGGTCCAGGCGGAATCGCAGGGCGTGGTCCAGCGGTTCGGCAAATACACCAAGACGGTCGATCCGGGCTTACGCTTCAAGCTGCCGTTCGGTATTGACCAGGTGTCGATCCTGCCGGTGCGGAGGCAATTGAAACAGGAATTTGGCTTTGGCAGCCCGAACAGCACGAATCCGACGCAGTCGTCCAACGAGCAGGACGAGGAGCGGAACATGGTGACGGGGGATCTGAATGCGGCGACGGTCGAATGGATCATTCAATACCGGATTCGAGAACCCGAATTGTATCTGTTTAAGGTCCGCAATCCAGGGCTGACGCTGCGTGACATTTCCGAATCGGTGATGCGGACCGTGGTCGGTGATCGCACGGTTGACGAAGTCATTACCGTTGGCCGGCAGGACATCGAGGCCCAGGCACTGGTGAACTTGCAGGCCTTGGTGGACAAGTACGAGTTGGGTTTGAGCATTGACCAGGTCCAGTTGAAGAACGTCAATCCGCCGCTGCCGGTCCAATCGTCCTTCAACGAGGTCAATCAGGCTCAGCAGGAACGGGAGAAGATGATCAATGTGGCCAATGGGGAATACAACAAGGTGGTTCCCCGCGCCAGTGGCGAGGCGGAGCAGAAGATCCAGGCCGCCGAGGGCTATGCCCTGAAGCGCGTCAACGAGGCCGAGGGGGATGTGTCGCGATTCAACGCGGTGTTGACCGAGTATCTGAAGGCACCCGAGGTGACTCGACAGCGTATTTACGTCGAGACCATGAGTGAGGTCGTCCCGCAAATGGGCCGCAAGATCATTATCGACAGCGAGGCCAGCCAGGTCCTGCCGCTGTTGCAACTGACACCGGAAGCGAAGAGGAACCTGCGATGAGAACATCGTTCCAGCCTTTTACGATCATCGCGGCGATCGTGGTGGTTTTTCTGATTTACAGCGCGGCCTATACCGTTTCGGAAACCGAACAGGCGATCATCACCCAGTTCGGCAGGCCGGTCGGGGAGCCGGTGAGTGATGCCGGGCTGCATTTTAAGGTGCCGTTCGTCCAGGAGGTGAGTCGGATCGAAAAACGGATCCTGGAATGGGACGGGCGTCCCAATGAGATGCCGACGAAGGACAAGACCTACATTGTGGTCGATACGTTTGGACGTTGGCGGATTAAGGATGCGAAGCAGTTTTTCCTCCGCCTCCGCGATGAACGAAGCGCCCAGTCGCGATTGGACGACATTTTGGGGAGCGAGACACGGAACGCGATCGCCAAGCATGAGCTGATCGAGGTGATCCGCACGACCAAGGATCGCGTACCCGAGCGGGACGCCGTGCTGCTGGACGGTCAGGGAAATATCGGCATCCTCTATCCGATCACCGAGGGTCGGGGCATGATCGAAGCGGCCATTTTTGCCAAGGCGGCGAGCAAGCTGGACGACTTTGGCATCGAACTGCTCGATGTCCGCTTCAAACGGATCAACTACAACGAAAGCGTTCAAAGCCGTATTTACGAGCGGATGATCAGCGAGCGGCAGCAGATCGCCGAGCGATTTCGCTCGGAGGGAGCGGGCGAGGCGGCGAAAATTCTCGGTAAGAAGGAACGCGATTTGTTGAAGATCGAATCCGAGGCCTACAAGCGGGTACAGGAAATTCGCGGTGTCGCCGACGCCACGGCCACCCAGATTTACGCCGACGCCTTCAACCAGAGCCCCGAGTCGATCTCGTTTTACGAATTCGTCAAGACGATGGAATCGTATGGGCAGATACTCGACGAGGAAAGCACGCTCATCCTGACCACGGACAGCGACGTGTTTAAATTCCTCAAGCAGGTCAACCCGGACGGGCAGAAGTAGTCGCCACTGCACGCCGCACGGCCGGCAGCGGCCACGCCACGGGCGTGGGCCGCTGCAGAGAAGGCTCGAGGCTGGGGACTTGGGTGCCGGGAAGCCCCATGTGAACCGAAGCCGCTTACGACCGCACGAAGTCGACCGCCTCGGTCGGCATACGGCTCTCCGCCAGTGACGTATCGAGGTCGAGCGTCATCTGCACGCTCCAACGACCCTCCTCGTCTCCCCGCACCTGCCACACCGGTTGAACCACCACCGATTGGTGAACCAATTCAAAGCCACCTTCCGATTGGCTGACGGTTTCGATGGGGAACGTCCACAGCGTGGCCGGTTGATCCGCACGCCACGCGGCTCGAATGCCCAGCCACTCATCGGCCAGGCCGAGAAAGGTGGACTGGGGTTGGTCCAACCGCAGTCCCAACTGTCCCAGGCGTTCACTCTGATCGTCATAGAAAAAGCGATCATCGGCTCCCGCCGGCAGTCCGGCAAAGTTGAACTCGACGCCAAACGTCAGCGCTCGATCTTGCGGCAAGCCCTCGAGCAGGTAGGCAATTTCCAGGGTGGAACTGCCCGCCTCGAGTGTGACCCCCTTGGTGATCTTCAGCGGCAGGCCGGCCGCCTGCCCGCGAGCGTTCCATCATCACTTGAATCCGCTGTGGGTTGCGGCGCAATCGCGTCTGGAATTCTTGCAAGGCAAAATCGCCCAGCTCCTGGGCCACGCCCTGCTCCACATCGTCCCTCGCCACGCCCTCTTCGTAGAAATGGTCGATCAGGCTCTTCCGCGGTGCATGATCGTACTGCAGTCGCTGGTCCAGACCCTCTTGTTTGAACACCACCCGATCGTGAATGCTCGCCACGCCTTCGTGGTTGGAGGGACCGGCCAGGACTTTGCGGTGATAGGCTTCGGGCCGACGCGCCAGGGTGGCCAGGAGATTGTGGCAGATCGCCCGCACATCCAGCTCATACAGCTGGCCGCCGGCGGCCGGATTCAGCAGGGCGATCAGTCGGTCATTCTCCAGCCGGACTTCCTGGTTGCCGTCGTAATTCCAATCGGCGGCGGTCGCCTCGACCCACAGGTGGGGACGCTGGAAGGCCTGGTCCAGGAGATTGTCAGCGGCGATCAGATGGTTGTAGACGGCGTTGCGAAGATGGGGCAGGTAGATGCCGCCAAACGCCCCGTGCCAGTAGCTGCAATTGCATTGGCCCCGATAGAGTTCGCGGCGAGCCGACTCGACAAGTGTATCATCGCAACCGTCGCGCTCTGCCTGCTCCAGGCGGCGGCTGACGGCCATCATCCGCGAGTACATCTCATCGGTTTCGGAGTACTTGACTTTGAAATTCCGCCAGTAGCCGCCGCGGACGAAGCGCTTGATGGCGTGCCAGCGCTCGTCATGCTCGAAATCGTGGCAGATGTCCTCATAATCCTGCTGCAGTCCGGTGGGGAGGGCCCACTCGGTCATTTCCCGATAGCTGCCTTCAGGCAAGTAGATCTTACCAATCGGATGCGTGTTTTCGATGGCCTCGGCCAGGGTCGTGGTCAGCAGCCACTCGCGACTGTCCGTAAGCAGTTGAAAGAATCGTTCCAACCAGCCATCCTCATAGACGTGCTTCTTGGTGTCGGGCCAGGTGCCAAACTTTTCACCATCGTCGCCAAAGACGACGACCGCGTTGTCGTGCCGCTCGCCAACTTGCCGCAAGTAATCGATCGTTTCCTGCGGATCGGCAAAGGGGATGAGGTACCTCAGCCGCTCGCTGCCGGGAAAGACATTCACCAGCCGGCCATTGTCTTCCGTCACGTAATAGCCGAACAACTGTTCTTCATTCAGCCCCGCGTTGCGAAAATGAAAATCATCCAGAATCGTATATTGGATACCGGCGGTCGCCAGGTCCGAAGTCATCGACTGCTCCCAGACGCGTTCCGGGACCCACATCCCCTTCACGTCGGCGCCGAGTCGCTGCTCGAGCCATTTCGTAAAGCTGCGAATCTGACCAACTCGATCCCGCGGAGAGATCATGGCCAGAATCGGCTCGTAAAAGGCCCCACCCACGATCTCGATCCGCCCATCGACCACATGGGCCGCCAGCCGATCGAGATATTCCGGATGGTTGGCCTCGAGCCACTCGACCAGCGGACCGCTCGTATGGAGCGAGATACGCAATTCGGGATACCGGTCGAAGACATCCAAGAAAGGCAAATAACTGTCAACGTACGACTGCTCGAAAGACGCCGTCGAAGTTACCGACAGGCTGATGGTTGTGAAGTGTCAGGCAAAGGCGAACCGGATAGGACATGCTACTTACTCATGGCGGGATGACAGGCTGGAACCAATGATCATGTCATCAATGCTGGCATCAGCAGTCGACGACGATGGGGACATCGGCAAAGTCCACCCAGGCTACTTACTTTTTCTAATCCAAAAACTCTACCGGTGTTCGACGCCGGTATCAGTCACCG
This sequence comes from uncultured Planctomycetaceae bacterium, assembly GCA_963700865.1. Taxonomy (GTDB): domain Bacteria; phylum Planctomycetota; class Planctomycetia; order Pirellulales; family Pirellulaceae; genus CAVOGJ01. The sequence continues at coordinate 57,749 of CAVOZC010000018.1, forward strand.
GGAACGTACGCATCGTGCGGCCTGTTGATGCGTCGCAGGATGGCGCGGAAAGCTCTTGCCGCGGTCCAATCCGGCCAAACCGACAACTCCTGGCAAGATCTCTACATGCCAGTGATAGTGCTGGTCCGCAGTGGTGTCAAAGGGTACGGAGTGGATTAGCTAATTGAATCAGACCCGTTCTGACAATTTTTCCAGGTTAAGCAAAGTACGACATCGGGGGCGAGTCAAATCGTGTGTGGGGGGCGGGGACGGGTAGCGCACCGGCCGCGGGCCGCCAGAGCCTCGCCCGCCCTCTGCCAGGGGCACGGATTCAGGTGCACACGGTTTGCTTTACACGGGCGATCGTCTTCTGGTAGAGCCCCACATAGGCCTGGGCACTCTGCTTCCACGACCAATCCTGCGCCATGGCCCGCTCGACCATCTGCTGCCAGGCCGCGGGCCGTTCCCGGTAGACTTGCATGGCCCACCGCAGGGTACCGTCGAGTGCCGCGGCAGAAAACTCATAGAAGCAGAAACCGGTCGGCGTTCCCGCCAGGAGCGAATCTTCCGTGCAATCCTCGACCGTATCGCGGAGTCCGCCCGTGGCGTGGACCAACGGCAAGGCACCATACTTGAGGCTATACAACTGGTTCAATCCGCACGGCTCGTAACGGCTGGGCATTAGAAAAAGGTCGGCGGCGGCTTCGATCTGGTGGGCCAGCGGCTCGGAAAACTCGGTCCGCACGGCAAGGCGCTGCGGAAACTCAGCCGCCAGCCCGCGTAACTGCTCCTCCAGCTCTGGCTGTCCCGACCCGAGCAGTGCCCATTGGACCGGTTCGGTGGGCAGCCAATGCCCCATGATCTCCGCCACCAGGTGGACGCCCTTCTGCTCGGCCAGTCGGCCCACGATACCCACCAGCGGCAAATGGGGTTCCACGGGCAATCCCAACTGCTCTTGCAGCTCTGCCCTTGTTGGTCGCCTTGCCCGCTTGCCACGAAGTGGCATCGTAGTTTTGCACAAGATGCGGATCACTCGCGGGATTCCACTCCCCATAGTCCACACCGTTCAGAATGCCGCTAACATCCTGTCGCCGCTGGAAGAGGACCCCTTCCAGTCCACAGCCAAGCGGGGTGCGTTGAATCTCCTTGGCATAGGTTGGACTGACGGTATTCACGGCATCCGCATAGACAATCCCACCCTTGAGCAGATTCAAGTCGCCGTAAAACTCAAGCCGTCGCCAGTCAAAATAACGCCAATCGAGTCCGGTGAGCAGCATGTCCCAGTGCCAGAAACGACCCTGGTACGCCAGATTGTGAATGGTTAGCAGCGAGGCGAGTTGTTCATAACCCGGCGCACAGCGATACTCGGCGTCGAGCAGGACGGGAATGAGTGCCGTCTGCCAGTCATTGCAGTGCACGATATCGATGTCCAGTTCCAACAGCCGAATGGCCTCCAGGACCGCTCGACTGAAAAAGACGAATCGTTCGCAATTGTCGCGATAATCGGTCCCACGTTCCCCGTAGAGTTCGGGACGATCATAGTATTTCCGTTGCTCGATGAAATAGACCGAGACGCCATCGCCGTTGCCTTCGTGGATCAAACGCAAGATTCGGCCCTGAACACTCTGATTGCCGACCGGAATTTCCAGGGTGACTCCGCAGTCCTCCAAGTGATAACCGCGAGCATGCACTTGGCGATACGCGGGAAGTACCAGAGTCACCGCGTGCCCGAGACGATGTAGTTCCCGCGGCAGGGTACCGCAGACATCGGCCAGCCCCCCCGTTTTCGCAAACGGTATGGCCTCGCTGGCGGCAATTAAAACCTTTGTCACGTCACTCCTCCGCTCGTACGCTCAATGGAAGGCCCTAGGACCTTGCCCTGCCTAACGTTAGCTCGCTGGCACCGGCCACGCGTCAGAACTCCGGTCACTCGCCCTCCCGCGGCACCCGTATTGTACGTGCAAGTCACCGTATCGACGATGCGGGTTGCCATGATTAGGCAGCCGCACCGGTGGGCTGCCTGAGGGCGTGGCTGGCAATGAGGGGCAACTTGTGGCGGAGGGCGTCCGGCCGACCCTCCACCACCCGCCAGGCAGGGGGAAACGCGTGGGTCCACGAGTGACTTTTCCCCTCCCGCAACGGTGGCGGGTCATGTTACGATGAGCTCCCGCGTCGCGATGTGATCCGCGCGGCTTTCCCTCAACGTCTCAGGATGCGACGCCTTGACCCCTCACAACCAGACGGCCGGTATGACCAAACGATTGTACATCGAAACCGTCGGCTGCCAGATGAATCTGCTGGACAGCGAGCTGGTCGTCGCCAGCCTGCGGGAACGTGGGTACGATCTAACCAGCGATCCGTCGGCCGCCGATACGATCCTGTTCAATACCTGCAGCGTGCGGCAGCGAGCCGAGGACAAGGTGTACAGCTCGCTCGGTCGGCTGAAACGCCTGAAGGAACAGTTTCCCCAGAAGGTGATCGGTGTGATGGGCTGCATGGCCCAAAAGGATCAACGGCTGATTTTCGACCGCGCCCCCTATGTCGACCTGGTCGTCGGTCCCGGCCAGTTACACCAGATTCCCGACTTGATTGCCAAGGTCGAGCGCGGCGCTGGCCAGCAATTGCAGGTGAGCCTCGGACGCACGGACGGCTCGGTCGATTCGATCAAGCGCAGCCACGAGAGCTTCGATCCACTCCGCGATCCAACCATGCGACCCACGCCGTGGCAAGCCTACGTCCGCATCCAGATTGGGTGCGATAAATTCTGCACTTATTGTATCGTGCCGATGGTGCGCGGCCCGGAACAGGGACGGCCGCCGGAACAGATCGTTTCCGAAGCCCGGATGCTCGCCGACCAGGGCTGTCGGGAGTTGATTTTGCTGGGCCAGACGGTGAACAGCTACCGTCATCGGACTGAAGGAAGAACGACGACCTTCGCCGACCTGCTCTACCAGGTACACGAGATTGAGGGGATCCTTCGCGTCAAATTCGTCACGAATTATCCGAAGGACATGACGGATGATGTCTTGACGGCGGTGCGCGAGCTCCCCAAGTGCTCGCCGTACCTGCATGTCCCTGCCCAAAGCGGTTCCAATCGCATGCTGGCCGCCATGAAACGCGGCTATACGATCGAGGAGTATCGCGACATGATGGCCCGCATTCGGGAGCAGGTCCCCGGCTATGCGGTGTCGAGTGATTTCATTGTCGGATTCTGTGGCGAGACCGACGACGACTTCCAGCAGACGGTCGATCTGGTGGAAGAGTGCCGCTTCAAGAACAGTTTCATTTTCAAATACAGTGAGCGGCCGGGGACGCGGGCCGCACGAGACCTGCCGGATGACGTGCCGACCGAGGTCAAGCGACGACGCAACAATCAGTTGCTGGCCATCCAGAATCGGATCAGCCGTGAGGACAATCAGCAATTCGTCGGCCAGGATGTGGAAGTGCTGGTCGAGGGGCCGAGTAAGGCGGCGAGCGAGCGGGGCGACGAGGGACCGCAGCTACAATTGACGGGCCGCACGCATTGCGATCGGATCGTGGTCTTTGATGGAAATCAGCGGCAGGCAGGTCAGCTTGTCCCGATCACGATTTACGATGCCCACTCGCACACCCTGTTTGGCCAGGTGGTCACGCAGCAAGTGGGCCCCGAACTGTATTCGCTCTCTTAGCGGCTGTCGCAGTGGAGTTCGCCGTAGCGGCTTGGTAGGCTAGAGCAGCGTCAAGTGTCAGGGACTCAGGGTTGGTCAAGTCCGTGGCTCGGGCTTCCAGCCGCAGTTGTCCGTGGCTGGGGCTTCCAGCCGCAGTCGTCCGTGGCTGGGCTTCCAGCCGCAGTCGTCCGTGCGGGCTTCCAGCCGCAGTCGTCCGTGGCTGGGGCTTCCAGCCGCAGTCGTCCGTGGCTGGGGCTTCCAGCCGCAGTCGTCCGTGGCTCGGGGCTTCCAGCCGCAGTCGTCCGTGGCTGGGGCTTCCAGCCGCAGTCGTCCGTGGCTGGGGCTTCCAGCCGCAGTCGTCCGTGGCTGGGGCTTCCAGCCGCAGTCGTCCGTGGCTGGGGCTTCCAGCCGCAGTCGTCCGTGGCTGGGGCTTCCAGCCGCAGTCGTCCGTGGCTGGGGCTTCCAGCCGCAGTCGACTGGTGCCAGATGCCCCAGCCACGGAGAGCGAACCCCAACATTGAAACTTGACGCTCCACGGGGCTCTACCGACGAACCCGCGTGGTGAACGTAGCAAGCAGGCGCGTCGGCACAGCGCCCAGACCCCGCTCCAGGCGGATATGCGACCATGAGCACTTCGATTGCCGCCCAACAACTGCGCGAGTACTTGGAACACCTGCCCACCGCGGAGGAGTGGTTGCGGCGGTTGGGACTGGTCGATATCCCCCGCGCGCATGCCTGCCTGGTACGCATCTCCCAAGGTGGGCTACCGCTGCCCATCGTTGCCGGTTTATGTGAATCTTTGTCGGACATTTTACCGACGCTGAGCGATCCCGACATGGCATTGGGAAACTTGGAGAGCTTTCTCCGCGCGGTGCGCAGCCCGCGGTCCCTGGCGGCGCTCTTCGAGCGGGACGAACAGGCACTGCCGATTCTCTTGCAGATGCTTTCGACCAGCCAGCACTTGAGCGATCTGTTAGCACAGGAGCCGGATACGTACGACTTACTGCGGATCACGGAAGGCACGCCCGTATCACGCGAGATCCTGGTTGAGGAGTTGCGTAACGAGATTCGCGCCGCCCCCGGCGAGTTGGCCGTACAGCGGCTCCTCAGATCTTACAAGCGACGGGAAACCGCGCGGATCATGTACGGCGACATCGTCCGCTCGCAACGCGTCGAAATCGTCACCCGGCAAATCAGCTATCTGGCCGACTGCTTGTGCGAAGCCGCCGTGCTGGCCGCCCGCCTGTTGTTACGAGAGAAGTATGGACAGGTGGTGAGCGACGCGAAACACCCCGCCCGGTTCGTGGTGCTCGGCATGGGCAAACTGGGGGGCCTGGAACTGAACTATTCGAGCGACATTGACCTGATTTATCTGTTTGAAGGCCAAGGCAAGACCGATGGCCCGAAGTCAGTTAGCTGCGAGGAATACCACGGGAAGCTCTCGCAGCTTGTCACACGACTCCTATCGGAATCAACGGACCGTGGTTTTTGCTACCGCGTCGACTTGCGACTCCGCCCGAATGGCGAACAAGGCCCCATTACACTCAGTCGCCAGGCGGCCCTCCGCTATTACGAAAATCAAGGGCGTACCTGGGAGCGTCAAGCCTTTGTCAAGTCGAGACCGATCGCTGGCGACCTGTCACTGGGCCGGGAATTTCTCGATGACATTTCCAGCTGGATCTACCGCCGCTATCTCAGTCGAGCCGACATCACGGGCATCAAGGCTCTGAAGCGACGCATCGAACGGTCGGCCGACGACCGGGGCGAGCGGCTGGTGAATGTCAAGAGCGGTCAAGGCGGGATTCGCGACATCGAGTTCACGATCCAGTTCCTCCAACTGCTCAACGGAGCCGAGCTGCCGGAATTGCGTACGACGAATACGCTGGAAGCGATCTCACGATTGCAACAGACGGGCTGCTTGACGATGCAGGAGTCCGCGATCCTGGAAGAGAATTATGCGTTTCTCCGCCGGGTGGAACACCGTCTGCAGATCATGTTTGACTTGCAGACACACTCCTTGCCCGAGAGAAAGAGCGAATTGCGAAAGTTGGCGATCCGCATGGGCTTTGAGAATCAGGGCGGCCGCGACGCCGACCAGCTGTTTACCGCGGAGCATCGTGAGCGATGCAATACGAATCGCAAGATCCTCAATCACTTGCTCCATGATGCCTTCGAAGACGGTCCCGCCGTGGATCCGGAAGCCGACTTGATTCTCGATCCGTCACCCACCACGGAGACGATCGAGCGTGTCCTGGCACCCTACGGCCTGCCAGACACCGGGGCCGCCTACCGTCACCTGTGCGAACTAGCCGATGAAAAGCTCCCCTTCCTTTCCACCAGGCGGTGCCGGCATTTCCTGGCAGCCATTATCCGTCGTCTCCTCACCGAAATCGCTTCCACACCCAATCCCACGGCGGCGCTGATCAGCCTGGGCCAGGTGAGCGATTCGCTGGGTGGCAAAGGAGTGCTGTGGGAACTGTTCAGTGAGAGCCCCCCCGCACTGCGGCTGTACGTGCGATTATGCGCCGGCAGCCCCTACCTGGCGTCGATCTTAATCTCGAATCCGGGCATGATTGACGAGCTGCTCGACTCGCTGCTCCTGGATCGGCTGCCCAATCGGCAGGAGATTTTTACGCAGTTGGAGGATCGCTGCCGCAATGCGGAGGACATCGTCCCCATCCTGCACAGTTTCAAGAATTCCATGCACCTGATGGTGGGCGTTCGCGAAATCATGGGCAAGGATGACGTTCGCATGACGACGCGGACCCTCTCCGATATCGCCGAAGCGTGTCTGGGGGTGATTGCGGCTCGGGAATCGCGACGCTTGCGGGAACGACTGGGGCATCCGTCCGGCGAGCTGGTCATCCTGGGAATGGGAAAACTGGGCGGACGCGAGCCGAACTACCATAGCGATCTCGATGTCATTTTTCTCTTCGATCGAAATGGCCGAACTCGAGTTCCCCCGGACGCCACGGGCGAAGCCACGACCAACCAGCATTTTTTCAGCACCCTCGCACAGCGGATCATCCAGGCGGTCACGCGGCTGAGTCCCTTGGGTCGGTTGTTCGAGATGGACCCGCGGCTGCGGCCCACGGGCCAGAATGGTTCCTTGGCCATTTCTTTCGACGAGTTCCAGCGGTATTTCCAGTCGGGACAGGGGCAACTTTGGGAGCGGCAGGCGCTCTGCAAGGCGCGGCCCGTGTTCGGCTCGGATGCCGGCCGGCAGGCGGCCTCGGAACTGGTGCGGACCGCGGTCCGCGAACCGGCTTGGCGGCAGGAATACGCGTCCGAGATCGTCGATATGCGTCGGCGCATGCAGGCGACTGCCTCGGAGCACAATCTCAAGCGGGGTCCGGGAGGCAACGTCGACATCGAATTTTCCGTGCAGATGCTGCAGCTCAGCCATGTAGGAAAGCATGCGGAAGTACTGGTACCCGGCACGCTGGCGGCGATCGAGGTGCTCGAATCGTGCGGCACCCTGTCGCGAGACGATGCCAGGTTCTTCGCGGAATCGTATCGCTTCCTGCGGATGGTCGAATCGCGTTTGCGGCTGATGAACACGGTCGCTCGCCACGATCTGCCGCAGGACGAGGAATCGCTGGCAAGGTTGGCTTATCTGCTCGATCAAACGGGGGGTGAGGCGCCGCTGCGCATGTGCGGCCGCTATACCGAAGAGAATCGTCGCCGTTTCAAAAAACTTTTCCGCGTGGCGTTTGACGAATGACGGCCGGCCCGACGATTGAAAATCGGTCGAGCGTTTGCGAGAATCCCCAGAACCCATCCGCGATCGGTCACCCCCGAGCGGGCCCGCCAAGCGACTCCGCTGTATGCCCCGCGTGGCAACTGGCGTTGATCGCGATCCTGGCCCAAGCACTTTGCCTCTCCCTACCCACAGGCGACCCCTGATGCATCAATCAACCTCGAAAAAGGATCCGATGGCGGCCCGCGAAAAAGTCGCCGTCGAAGTTTATCCGCACGAAGCCGACGCCAGTCTCGCCGTCGCCCGCCGCATCGCCGAGCTCATTCGAGAACGAGCCGGCCAGGGACGCCATTGTGTGTTGGGGCTGGCCACGGGAAGTACCCCGGTCGGTATCTACGACAACCTGGTGAAAATGCACCAGCAAGATGGCTTGTCGTTTGCGAACGTCATCACTTTCAACCTGGATGAGTACTTTCCGATGCAGCCGAACGAGCTGCAGAGCTATTGTCGGTTCATGCGCGAGCACCTGTTTGATCTGGTCGATATTCCGGCAGCGAACTGGCATGTCCCCGATGGGACCGTGTCCCCCGCGGACGTACATGCGTATTGCCACCGATATGAAGAGGCGATTGCCAAGGCGGGGGGGATTGATATTCAGATCCTGGGAATTGGACGTACCGGGCATATCGGCTTTAACGAGCCTGGCTCGGGCAAGACCAGTCGCACGCGGCTGATTACGCTCGATCGCGTGACGCGGATTGACGCGGCCAGTGACTTTTTCGGCCAGGAGAACGTGCCGCTGCAGGCGATCACGATGGGCGTGGGAACCATTCTCGAGGCACGAGAGGTCTTCATGCTGGCCTTCGGAGAACACAAGGCACCGATCGTCGGGCGGGCGGTCGAGGGGGAAATCCACTCTGCCATCGCCGCCAGTTTCCTGCAGGAACATCCGCGGGCCACGGTCGTACTCGACGACGCCGCATCCCAGGGCCTGACACGATCTCTTTCCCCCTGGCTGTTGGGACCTGTCGATTGGGACGAAGCGAAAACGCGGAAGGCCGTCATCTGGCTGGCTCGACATCTCGATAAACCAATCCTGAAGCTGACGACGGAGGATTACAACGAAGAGGGCCTGCAGGATCTGCTGGCGCAGAGCGGTTCCGCATACGAGCTGAACATTCGCGTGTTCCGCCACCTGCAGGCGACGATCACCGGCTGGCCGGGCGGCAAACCGGATCAGATCAAGCAGCCGGGGGATCGGCCTCAACCGCATGACCATATCTTTCCCAAGCGGGTGCTGATCTTCTCACCCCATCCGGACGACGATGTGATCTCGATGGGTGGAACGCTGCATTCGACTGGTCGACCAGGGGCATGAAGTCCATGTGGCTTATCAGACTTCCGGTAATATCGCGGTATTTGACGAGGACGCGATCCGCTATGCCGAGTTCGTCGACGAGTTCAATCGCTTCTTTGATGTGTCTCCCGAACGCACGGCCGAAATCGAGGCCCACGTCGAGGAGTTTCTGCGAAACAAGCAGCCGGGCCAGGTCGACAGCACGGCGGTGCAAATGATCAAAGGCATCATTCGCCGCAGCGAAGCACGTGCCGCCGGAAGAAGTTGCGGCCTGCCCTACGAGCGGATGCACTTCATGGACATGCCCTTTTACGAAACAGGGCGCGTGCGGAAAAAGCCGCTTGGCGAGGAAGATATCCAGATGGTGGTTGATCTATTGGAACGCATCCAGCCACACCAGGTTTATGCCGCCGGCGATCTTTCCGATCCGCACGGGACTCATCGCACCTGCCTGAATGCCATCCTGCAAGCCACTCGACGCTGCCGCGACGCGGCCTGGTATCCGCACTGCGAAATCTGGCTTTATCGAGGCGCCTGGCACGAATGGGATCCGGATGAAATCGATATGGCGGTGCCGCTCAGCCCCGATGAAGTTCGGCGGAAACGGAACGCGATCTTCAAGCACGAATCGCAAAAGGATCGAGGCCTCTTTCCCGGCCCGGATATGCGCGAATTCTGGAAGCGAGCCGAAGATCGCAACGCCGAAACCGCTTCGCTCTACGATCGACTGGGCCTGGCCGAATATGAAGCCATCGAGGGCTTCGTGCTGTGGGACCAGACGTCGATCGTCCAGTAAGACAACAGGGGCCGCCAGGGGAGGCACAAGTCACATCCCCGCGTCGCCGTTCGTGGCCGGATCGGCGGGCGGGGGCGGCACATCTGTCAGCGGCATGTCGGCGGAGAGCACAAACAGTTTGCCGTCGCCGATGCGGCCCGTACGGGCGACCGAGATGACTTGTTGCAGCACCTCCTGACAACGGGTGTCTTCGATCCACATCGTGATCTCTACCTTGGGCAGGAACGCGCTGTCGTATTCCGTCTGCGTGTACTGATCGAGGTAGCTCTTCTGCCGACCGAACCCCTTCACGGCTTGTACGGAAAGGGCCTCCAGCGGGGCCGTCGCCAACCGGTCGAGTACCCGTTCGGCCAAGTAAGGCTTGACAATGGCGATGATCTGCTTCACGGTTGCACTCGCCGGGCGGAGGACAGGCCCGGTTGCGGCACCGGGACGTGCAGGGAACTTAGCTGAAGAAATTTTCCCCGAACAGGTTGAGTTCCGGTCCCGACTCAACCTCCATATCCCCTTCGACCCGCACCTGACAGGCGAGTCGCATCACTTCCTCGTTGCCGATAAATGCCATGCAGGGCATGGGGTCAAACCCGCCGGGAGTGATCGGTGTGGGGATGGGGACGCGAAAACGTGTTTTTTCCAGCAAGCCCATCGGACTCGCATTCTCCGCGCCTTTGACGATATTCACTCGGCACGTCCCGCATTGCCCGAAGCCTTTGCAATTGACGCACTTTATTGAAGCCCGCCCCAAAACCGTTCAAACCCTGGTGCAAATTGACACCGGCCTTGAGCGCTTCCTTCCGCAAATTGGCACCGACGGGAACCTCGACCTCAATTTTTTCTTTGACGAATTTGACGATCGGCATGAATACCATCCGCAGAGCAGAAAGGGCTAAAAAAACTAGCGAAAAGTACGCCAGAACACGATACACTGCAGCATATCGTAGCCGCCTGCCGCTGGAGAAACCAGGGGTTTTCGGCCTGGATTCCCACCACCCCGCCGCCACCGATCAAGGCCGCACGTTGCGGCCCTGTTCCCCAGACGGATCCTCCATCGACCGACCCGCAAAAAAGGGCCCCCACATGGCGAACCATTCTCGTTACCAACAGAAGATCATCAAGAACTATTACGACAATCGCGAGGCCATCTCCGTCCAGCGGCTGCAAGAACTGGCCACGGAACTCTACCTGGCCGAAGGCAAGAAGCGGCATCGTCAATGGGAGTTGATCGTCAGTCACTTGGAGAAAGTGGGGGTCAAACCGGATCGGATCGAGTATCTCCGCAAGAAGGACGACCCGACGCTCGTCGTCAAGGTCGTTGAAGAGTTGCTGGCGAAGCAGTAGCCTGTCCGGGCAAAACATGTATACCTCACTGCCCCGCCCACGCAACGAGTCGATCCGCCATGGAGTCCTACTTAAGCCTGCTGCGCCACATCCTTGATCAGGGTATCGAAAAGTCTGATCGTACCGGAGTCGGAACGCTCAGCGTTTTTGGCTACCAGACCCGTTACGATCTGAACGCCGGCTTCCCGCTGCTGACCACCAAGCGGCTGCACTGGAAATCGATTTGCCATGAATTGTTGTGGTTCCTCCGGGGTGAAACCAACATCTCTTACTTGAAGGAAAACGGTGTCTCGATCTGGGACGAATGGGCCGACGAAACTGGAGAACTCGGACCGGTCTACGGATCGCAATGGCGCTGCTGGGCCGGTCCCGATGGCCAGACCATCGATCAACTGCAACAGGTCATCGCGACGCTCCGCACCAATCCCGATTCACGACGAATGATCGTCAGTGCCTGGAATGTGGCGGACCTTCCCTTCATGGCGCTGCCCCCCTGTCATACCCTGTTCCAATTCTACGTGGCGAACGGCAAACTCTCTTGCCAGTTGTATCAGCGGAGCGCCGATGTCTTCCTGGGAGTCCCCTTCAACATCGCCTCCTACGCACTGCTGACCCATCTGGTGGCCCAGACGGCCGACCTGCAAGTCGGCGAGTTTGTCCATACGCTGGGCGATGCCCACCTGTATCTGAATCACCGCGAACAGGCCGAGCTGCAGTTGACCCGCACTCCCCGGTGCTGCCCCAATTGACGCTCGACCCGTCACCCCGCGAGATCGATGAGTTTCGCTACGAGCACATTCGACTCGCAAACTACGACCCGCATCCGCACATCCGCGCCCCCGTGGCGGTGTGACCGGGTGCGTGGGATAGGCTTCCAGCCTGTCGGCGATCGCCTGCCCGCGTGGGATCACGCCGATCAGGCCATTAATGACTTTGAGGAATGACAGGCCGGAGGCCTATCCCACGGAGTGCCCATGCGGATCTCAATCGTCGTCGCCCAGGCCCACGATCGCGTCATCGGTCGCGACGGGCAACTCCCCTGGCGGCTGCCCGGCGACCTGCAACGCTTCAAGCAACTCACAATGGGCCACCCGCTGATCATGGGGCGGAAGACGCTCGCGTCGATTGGCCGCCTGCTGCCCGGACGCACGACGATCGTCCTCACACGGGACCCGGCTTTTGACTGGCCGGGCGCCCACATCGCGCACACGTGGGAACAGGCCGTTTCCCTGGCTGCCGAGTCATGCCGTGCCGCCGGCGACGTCGACGAGGCATTTGTCGTGGGAGGCGCCGAGATCTATCAGCTGGCGCTGCCTGCACGCCGATCGTATCTATCTGACCGAGGTCGACTACCACGATCGAGGGAGCAGACACCTACTTCCCGCAGCTCGACCCGGCCGCATGGACGGAGATCCACCGCGCGTCCTACCCGGCCGGTCCGCGGGACCCGTTCCCCTGCACCGTCAGGACCCTCGATCGGAGCGTGGGATAGACCTCCCGCCAACCATCCCGTCCGGGACTAGGCTCGGCCCTCGCAAACGGCACGGTTGCCACAGGCGTTACCAGGGTAGATCCGCGGGACCTCGGACACCGAACGGTGTGGGTCCCCGCAGCACGTCCTTCAATATCCACGCGGGGCATAAGTACCGCTAATCGTCGCTGATAAGTGCTAATAGGGTCCGCCGTGAGAAACGCTGCCAACCGGCGATCACCGCACCATTGTTAATTTAGGGAGAAATTCCAAACGAGAGCCTTCAACCGTGGGTTGCTTTTTGTTAATCTGGGGAAGTTGCCGCCGAAAGCGGTCCGATCGCATTTTTCCCTGTTCCGTTTTCAGTCTCAAAAGGAGCACGCCAATGAGTGGCAAGATTTTCGCAACGTTCGCCCTGGTCGCCATGCTTGCTGGATCCGCCAGCGCCGAAACCATCGCCTATTGGAATCAAAACAGCAACAATCTGCCGGGCGGTGGATTTGGCTTTACGCCGACCGATTTCCCCCAGGCCGCCGATCTCGGTAATGGCGAGTTGAGTTTGGCCAACTTCGACATGAGCACCAGCGGCGTCGACGGTGCCTACACGTACATTGCGAGCTTTGGCGGGACGACCGAAAACGCTCAAAACGGTGACCCCTCCGGTGGCTCGATTTCGCCGCAAGGCGGTGATGATGGCAACGGCGCCCAGTCGAACAACGGCATGCAGATGTTGTTATCGGCCTCCACCGTCGGCTTTACGGATATCAGTGTCTCCTGGGCACAACGGGGAACCTCGACGGGATTCACCTCCCGCGTCTTTGCCTACTCGACCGATGGCGGTGCGAATTTCACCGACGTGTCCTTCGCGGGTGACTCGGGTGTACTGACTATCACCTGGACCGTGGAATCGCCCGATTTGACGGCCGTGTCGGGACTGGCCGATAACTCGGACGTCGTCTTCGGATTACCCTGGACGGCGCGTCGAGCGCGACGGGCAACAACCGCTTCGACAATATTTTAATCTCGGCACGGTCATTCCCGAGCCGACCAGCTTCGCCATCTTGGGAGTGCTCGGCACGCTGCTGGTGGCCATTCGCCGTCGCTAGTCCGCGTCGATCGCCCGATAAAAAATCCAACACCCGTATGCTCGCCATGCGGGTGTTTTTTCTGCGCTAGCTACACCATTCCCCAGCGTTTGCGGAGGAACCACTCCAGCACCAGCAACACGAAGAGGGTGCCGAACAGCGCCGAGGCATCGAGATTGGTATCGGTCAACTGCCACTTGGATTCGACCTCGATTTGCGCGTCGAGCAGTTTTTCGTTGAGTGCGGCCAACTCCGCCGCGAGTTGTTCGCTGGCCAGGAACTGCGCCTCCCACATCGGTCGTCATCTCGGCCAGGGCCTGCATCTGTCGCGGATTGGCGGCCGGATCGGAAAGTTCGAGGTCCAGATCGCGGACTTGAAAACTGCCCCGCGCCTCGCCCAGCCGCACGTCGTTCCGCGTGGCGGTGGCGATCAGTTCGTATTCGCCCGCGGCCAATCGATCGGTTTTGCCGGTCCAGTCGTCGGCCCCGCGGCTGATCGAGACCGGAATTTCCAGGCCATCCGGCCCTTTCAAGCGGACCTCCATGACGGCGTCATCGACCGGTTCCCCCGAGGTGTCCTGGGCACCGACGGTGAAGGTGGCTCGCGCGCCGGGCTGGAACCGCCGCTGCCGCATGGTCAACCAGACTTCGTCCTGCTGCGTTTCGTCCTTCTTGGCCAGCCACAAGACGGCTTGTCGCCAGAACCGTTTGTGCTCGGCCTGCAGGCCTCGACGGTACCAGCGGTAGGTCGAATCACCCGCAAAGGCCAGTACGCGGCCGGCACCAAACTGTCCGCGGACGAGTAGCGGTTGCCCATCGCTCGTTTCCAGCAGTGCCTCGGCGCCAGGCTTCAGCCCCCGCAGCCGATTGGCCCCCAGCAGGGGCGGCAGCTGCGCCACCGCGTGGCGTTCTCCAACGGGGCCGTCAAGCGAGTCACAAAGTAGTCCCTGGTCGGGACCATGGTCAGTTCGCCCTGCAGATGCACATCCAGCCGTATGGGTGCGCGGGGATCTGTCGTTCGACGCGCTCCATCAGTACGGGAATCACTGGCTGCAGCGGCGAGCGGGCATAGCCGCCCGGACCGAAGCTTTGCACGCCGCCGAGCATCATCAGTCCCTTGCCGTTGCCAACGGCATTGGCAAGCGTCAGCGCGTTCTGATCTCCGAGGGCATCCGCATCGATGTCGCTGAGGATGATCACGTCGTAGTCCTTTTCCAGGCGGTCAGGCAGCACCAACGGTTCCGTCTTGTTGCCGCGGGTATCTAACAGCACATCGAGTTGGATATCGGGCGATTCATCGAGAGAACGGCGGATGAACTTGACTTTCCTGCCAACCCAGGTTGCCATCGATGAGGAGGACCCGCAGGCCACCATCAAGGACGGTGACAAAGGAGGACAACTCGTTGTTCTCAGTGACCTGTTCGCCGGTCTGGGGCGGCACGCGCAGCCGCAAGCGATACTGACCCGCCCGCCGGGGAATCCAAGTGAATTCGACCGTGCGCCGGTTCGTCCTGACCTTCCACGCTGGTCGACGTCGGTCCCATGAGCTCCGTCTTGCCGTCGGGATCCGTGACGAGCAATTCGGCGGGAATGGCCCTCCCGCATAGCCGCGAATCTGCAGCAGGGCCCGTATCGCCAGCTCGTCGTTGATAAAGACGGTGTATTGATCCGGCAAATTCTGCACGGCCACGTCACGCACCTGGCTCTGGTCTCGCGATTCTCCAAAGGGGACGCAAATCAGCGGGCAGCCGCGGCGGGCGATTTCCCGGACCGGTCGTTGCAGTTCCATCTGTGGTTCGATCACGCGCTGGGCCCTGATCGCCCAGAAGGACGATCGCCGCCAGTCGCTTGCCGGCCTGGCGCAGCACATCATCGATCGCCGCCTCCATATCGGACTGATCTCCGCCCGGCAATCGAGGCAGAGAAGACCAGGCATCATTTTCGTCCTCGATCGGCCGCGCGTGGCTATCGTACAGATATCCGCGGACCTCGTAATTTTCTCGCAGGGCGTCGATCTGTTTCTGGGCCCCGCCCAAGGTCTCGCGGAGCGCGATCCAGCGAGAGCGGCCAGCGGCATCGGGAACATTCATACTGCGGCTTTGGTCGAGCAAGAATACGATCGTGGCTGTCTGTCGCCGCTTATCAACGTGAATCCAGGTGGGACGCAACATGGCCAGCGCCAGTAGCAGAATGACGAGCAGCCTGAGGGCAAGCAGCCGGCCTCGTCGGCGTACGCTCAGCCCCGACTGGCTGGGTCCGACGAGCAGCAGCAGCAGCAAGCACCCAATGACTACCGCCACGAGCAGGTAGCTGTCAAAGATCGGTGCGACTGTCGAACGAGCCATTATCGTTTCCCGCGTTCGATGCCGGCGGTCGCATAGAAACGATTCGAGAGCAAGTGCTCCAGCCCCAGTAAGACCGCAAAGGCCGAGCACACCCCACGCGCAAACTCGTGGCCCGGCTGCGCCTCTCCGATTTGACGATGAAGCGCCGAGCGATCCGCAGCCAATTGGTATTGATCGGCGCCGAGCAGTTCGTCAAGCTGGTCCGACTCGATCGCCGCAGATCGGTCTGCTCGGGAGGAACATTCAGCGAAAAGCCTTCGGGTTCGCCGATCGGCTCAAGGGGCTTCATGCGATAGGTTCCAGGCTCGCGGGTACTCACGATCGAGAAGAACCGATCCACGGCGGTCACGTCTGCCAGGTACCCGAAGGGGTAAATAGTTGGTATTCACTCGGATCATCCGGCGCTTTGGCGAGCCGAACGGTTTGCCCGACGTCGAAATTCAATTTTGACTGACTGCCTTGCACCAGGTACTTGTGCATTTCATTCACGAGCACGACGAAGGGCCATGAGTCGAGTCCGCGATTCCAGAGCGTGCGGCCGTGTTCATTGCTCGGGTCCGACAGCGGCGTGGTGGTCATGAGGACACGCCCCAAGCCAATCCCGCGTTCCAGGATCGCCGGTTGTCCATCTCCGAACCTCATCACCACCAGGCCGCCGGGGGAGAGCGGGCCCACCTGCCAGTGACGCAGCACGGGAAATTCGGACCAGGGCACCGTGGATTGCAGCGGTCTGAGCACTTCGAGGATCGGGTGCGGATCACTGCCGAGCATCCAGGAGATACCCGCCGGACCCGTTCGCCAGATCCTGGCGATCGTGGCGGGTGCCAGTTGCTGGACGACGGGCTGGTTCCAATCGCCGATCTTCGCGTTCCGCCCCAGGAACAGGCCCACACCCTTGCCGCGGTCGACGAAGTCAGACAGGTTCTGCCAGACCGCCGCGGGTAAGGGGGGCGGATCGAGCAGCGACACCGCGTCAAAGGGAGTCAAATCGGTCTCCGCCAGCTTGTCCGCCGCAATCTCGTCGCAGGCGAAGATCGCCTGACCCCGCGCGGAACGCGTACGGCGATAAGGCCTCGACGAGGTAGCGGGGATCGCGGCGGGCCCCGCCACGACCAATATCCGCCAGGGCGGATGGACTCGGACCGTGAAATAGCGTGTATCGTCCACCGCCAATCCATCATCGCCGGCCAGGTGAATCCGACCGTGGAGCGTGCCCATGTCGAGTCCTCCCACCGTGAATTCGACCGATTGCGACTGGTCCAGATCGAGGGACAACTCTCGCTGGCCACGCAGTTTTTCGGCAGGCAGTCGCACCTCGCCATCCACGATCATGGGCAGCTCGGAATCGGGAGATTCGAGGTACACGCCGACTTGTCGCGTGCCAGCCATACCCAGGCTTTCCACATCGACCTGGAGTGTGAGGCTGCCGTTGTTACCCAATTGTTCCCGGGAGAGCATGACCGGGCCGAGGGCGAGGTTCTTGGGTCCAGCCACGCCCACGTCCAGGACATAGAGATGCGGCGCGGTCTCGGCGGCAAAGGACTTGGCCAAGCCGGGATTGGCCGTGGTCGTCCAGGCCTGCTGCGTGAGATCCGAAAGATATAGAGTTCTTGCTGGCTGTCATCCGGTGCCGACGCGAACAACCGCAGCGCCGATTCGATCATCCGCGGCAAAGGTTGCGGCGCGTAGGCAATGCGGAGACCTTCCACTTCGGAGCGGGCGGCCTCGATATCGACGGCAAAGGCCGATCCACCGAGATTCGTGTCCATGATGGCCACGTGACTGTCCTGCGGCAATTCCCGCAGCAACGAGTTGGCCCATTCCTGGGCGACCTGCAGCCGAGTTTTGCCACTGCGGATGTAGTTCATTCGCGGCGAGGTATCAAACAGCAAGATGGCGCGGACGGCGCTCGTTTCCCAGCGTCGGCACCTGGGGGCTGGCTACCAGATTCCGCCCGATGGCGAGGACCAGCAGGGCGAGGAAGGCCAACGCAGCCAGGCCGAACGCCCAGACGAGCGGTGATTCCCCGCGCGAGACGCAGCGGCCAGACACAGCCCGCCGGTGACGAGGGTGGCGGCGGCGGCCAGGCCAGCGAGCAGCCAACCGCCCAGGGTGGCCGAGGCGACGATCGGACGCGCGAACGCAGCCGCCGCCAGGAAGACACCGGCGCAGCGCAGCGCCAGCAGGGCCCAATGCCGCAGTCGCAAGCGTTGTTGATTCACGACTTGTCGCCGACGCACGAAACGAAGCGGTGGAAAGATCGCATGCTGGGGCTTGCGGCGCATCGCGAGGTGCAGAATGACCGGAGCCAGCACGCAAAGGCCTCCGGCGGCGAGCAGCGGCAAGTGAAGAAACGACATGACGAACTGCGTGGTGGGTTGGGTGATTTCGGTCGGGCGCCTGGCCGGTTACGACCGCCGGGAGCCAGTGATCAGGTCGCGGTCCGGTGGATGGCCGCCGGTCCCCGACCGTTGCGGGACGCACCGGCCGGCCGCAGCCGGGAACTCGGAGACGCCATCCGGTCAGCGGCGATTCCTGCGGCTGAGGAGGTATTCATACAGCGCCTTGTCGAATTGCATGCTGGTGTCGATGGCGACATAGTCAATATTGCTCTTGGAACATTCTCGTTGAAACTCGTCACGAAAGTTCTCCAGTTCGCGAAGATACTCATCGCGAAAGCCCTCGCCGTCGACCTGGATTATTTCTTCCGATTCTCGGATCCTCAAGTTCCATCAATCCGCTGAAGGGAAAACTTACTTCGGCTTCGTCCAGGATGTGAAACAGGATCACGTCATGTCCGCCGTGCCGCAAGCGGCGCAGTGCATCGATGACTCGGCCGGTTCGGCCAGCAGATCGCTGAACAACATGACGAGGCTCTTATGCTTGAGCATCGCGGCCAGTTGCGTGAGACTGTGGGGAATATCGGTATGGCCCGACGGACGCAGATTCGCGAGCACCGAGAGGACCGTTCCCAACTGGGTCCGTTTCGACTTCGGTGCGACAGAGTTACGAATCTTTTCGTCGAATGTGATCAGGCCGACCGGATCCTGTTGGTAGACCATCAGGTAGCAGAGTGCCGCTGCCAGGCAGATTGCATACTCGAATTTGGTGAGCTCCTGTCGGTAGGTGTAGGCCATTGACTGGCTGAGGTCCATAACCAGGTAACCGGTGATGTTCGTTTCGGCCTCGAACTTCTTCACGTAGTACTTGTCGGTCTTGGCATAGACCAACCAGTCAATATCCTTGGGATCATCTCCGGCGGTGTACTTGCGATGCTCGCTGAACTCGACCGAGAACCCGTGAAACGGGCTCGCATGCAGTCCTTGCAAGAAGCCGCTGACGACAAACTGGGCGCGCAGGTCCAACCGCGAAATTTGCCGGATGACTTCGGGTTTGAGGTACTTTTCAACGGAAGTCATACAATCCTCATGACCACCGCCGGGACTCGTTCAGCTCCGCCCGAACGCGGTCAGACAAGGGAGCGGCGATGGGGAGACTACTTGAACTTGGGCATTTCGGGATCCGGAATATGGTCGAGCAACCGTTGGATCACGTCGTCGGTGGACAGTCCTTCTGCCTGGGCCTGAAAGTTGGTGCTGATGCGATGCCGCAGGACGGGCACGGCAATCTTTCGCACGTGTGGGATGCCCACGGAAAAGTCACCGTCCATGGCGGCCAGTGCCTTGCCGCCGTTGATCAGGAACTGGCCGGCCCGCGGGCCGGCCCCCCAATCGACGAGATTTCGCGACGAAGTCCGGAGCCGATACGTCCTTGGGCCGAGTGGCGCGGACCAGACTCGGCACGTATTTGACGACGTAATCGCTGACGGCCACGCTGCTGACCAGTTTCTGCAGATTGACAATCGCGCGGGCGGAGAGGACCTTGCCGATTTCGACTTTTTCGTTCCGCGTGGTGACCGACAAGGATCTCTTCCTCCTCCGCGAACGTCGGATAGTCGATCTTGATATTGAACATGAAGCGATCGAGCTGCGCTTCGGGCAGCGGATAGGTTCCTTCCTGCTCGATCGGATTCTGCGTGGCGATGGTAAAGAAGGGTTCGGGCAGATCGTAGGTCGTGCGTCCGACGGTGACTTCCCGTTCCTGCATGGCCTGCAGCAGCGCCGCCTGCGTCTTGGGCGGCGTGCGATTGATTTCGTCGGCCAGCAAGAATGTTGGTGAAGATGGGGCCCTGCACAAAGCGAAATTCACGGTGGCCCGCTTCGTCCTCCTCCAGGACGTTGGTGCCGGTGATGTCCGAAGGCATCAGGTCGGGTGTGAATTGAATGCGGTTGAAACCGACGTCCAGAATCCGCGCCAGCGTGCTGACCATCAGCGTCTTGGCCAGCCCGGGTACGCCCTCCAGCAGGCAGTGTCCGCCCGTGAAGATGGCGGCAAAGAGTTGCTCGATCACGTCGTGTTGGCCGATAATGACCTTTTGCAGTTCCTGCTGCATCAGCACGCGATGCTGCCGGAATTCCTGCAGAATGTCGCCCAGGCTGCGAGATTTGGTGGTCAAAGACGGTTCCTCGTTCCCGGTGCATCGATCACCGTGGGATGCGGTCAGCAGTCACGCCGGTGCGGAAAAGGGCTCGCGGGGGCAAGTCACACGGACGCCCTCCTTGCCCGACCCGATTCGGCTATGATTTCGTCACAAGTCATATTATCTGGATTCGCAATCACCGGCAACGAGACGTCTCGGTTGACAGGTCGCCTATGTGTTACGCAACGACCCGCACGAGGATCGGCAAAACCACCATGAAAAACTTCGCGGTTTGCCTGGTCATCGCCAGCCTCGGCTGGCGAACATCATGTGGTTGGGGCGACGAGATCACGGCCGAGGTGGCTCGACAGTCGATTGATCGAGCGATTGTGGCGCTGCGGGAAATGCAAACTGCCAAGGGGGGGTGGCCCATCTTCAGCCGGTTTACCGGCGGTTCCACGGCACTCTGCACCTTGGCCTTGCTAAATGCGGGGGTCCCCAAGGAGGACCCGGCGGTCGCCCGAGCGCTGGAGTATCTGCGTAAACTGGGGCAACTCGACTCGGTCTATGCGGCATCGCTGCAAACCATGGTTTTCGCCACGGCGGATCCCGAACGCTACCGATTGCACATCCGGCAAAACGTAGCTTGGCTGGAGAGTGCCCAATCGGAAGCATTTGGGGGCTGGTCCTATGACGCCATCAGCAAGAACCCGGACAATTCCAACTCGCAATTCGCCATCCTGGCATTGAACGAGGCGGCACGCGTGGGGGTGAACGTCGACCGCAAAGTGTGGGAACGGGCGGCCCGGTATTGGGAACAAGAACAGCTCAGGGATGGGTCTTGGGGGTACGGGCGGAGAGTTGGGCCGAGGCAGCATGACTTGCGCGGGGATTGCCTCGCTGACAATCTGTCAACGGAATCTGTTGCACGGGGACGCGTTTGTGCTCGACGGAAACGTCATCTGTTGTGGCCCGCAGGATGATCAGGACCCGCTCCGGCAAGGCATGTCTTGGCTGGCGCGAAACTTCACGGTGTCGCATAATCCGGTTTCCAACGACGGCGCGAACGACCGAAATCTCTTCTACTACCTCTATGGCGTGGAACGAGTCGGGCGGTTGACTGGCCAGCGTCTTATCGGCGGTCATGACTGGTACCGCGAGGGGGCCGAGTTCCTGGTCGACCAGCAGAACTTGAATGGTCGCTGGAGTTCCAGCCAGTATGAGGGATCACCCCATATCACGACGGCTTTCGGGCTGCTTTTTCTCTCGAAGGGACGTCGACCGGTACTTATTTCCAAGCTGACGCATGTACCGAATGACGATTGGAATCGCCACCGGCAGGACCTCAGTAACCTGACCCGCTACGTTGAACAGCGTTGGCGACAGGACCTGACATGGCAGGTGATCGACCATCGCCGAGCAACGACCGAGGATTTATTGCAGTCACCGGTACTGTTCCTGAGTGGCCGAGACGGCCTGCGCATGTCCGCCAGTCAAAAGGAGACGCTGCGGCAGTACGTGGAACGCGGCGGATTCTTGTTTGCCGAAGCCTGCTGTCAGGGCCAGGCGTTTGATCGAGATTTTCGCGCACTGATGGCCGAGCTGTTCCCCAACAGTCCCCTGCGGCTGCTGCCGCCCGATCACCCCGTCTGGTATGCCGAACAACCCATCGCCGCACGCTATCAACGACGCTTGTATGGAGTGGATACGTGTTGCCGGACGGGAGTCGTCTATTGCGACGCCAATCTTGGCTGTTATTGGGAATTGGCGCGGGGGCCTGGCATGAACTATCCACCCGCCATTCAAGAGGAGATCGAAGCGGTGCTGGGCATTGGCGCGAACGTATTGGCCTATGCCACCGATCGCCAGCTGCGGGAAAAGCTTGATCTCCCTTCACCAATTCCTGATCCCGACTCAGCCGATGTCATGCAACGGGGTCAATTGGCTGTGGCGACGATCAGCCACTCGGGCGGGAGTGATGAAGCCCCACAGGCCCTGGCGAATTTACTGCGTGCCGCGGGCCGAGCCTTGCAGGTGCGGGTGTCGACGCAACGCACCATGCTCCCGCCGACGGATGCTTCCCTGCCGGACTATCCGCTCCTCTTTCTACATGGCCGTCGCGACTTTTCCTGGTCGGAGGAGGAACGACGGGCCATCCGCGGCTTTGTGGAAAACGGCGGCGTGATTTTTGGAGACGCCATTTGCGCCAGCCCCGAATTCACCACGGCGGTAAAACGTGAACTCACCGCCGCCATACCGACCGCTGAATGGTCACGCATCCCGGCGAGCCATCCTCTGTTGACCAGCGAATATCAAGGCTTTGACTTGTCCCAGGTTCGCGTGCGACGACCTCGAGAGCCTGGCGCCGATCAGGCGAACTCGAAAGTCGAGCAGGTCACCCCCAAGCTTGAAGGAATGACGCTCGACGACCGGTGGGTGGTGATCTTTTCGCCGCTCGACATCAGCTGTGCACTCGAAAGTCCCTCATCGAACGACTGCGAAGGGTATGTCAGCCAGGATGCGGCCAAGTTGGGCGTGAACATACTGCTCTACACGCTGCAGGAGTGAAACCAGGGATCGCCCGCAGCCGAACTTGCACGAGCTTGGCAAGCTCGCAGAGCGGCAGAGCACCGCCAGATCGCCCGCGAAATCAACCGATACACGCACCAAAATCTGGCGACTTCGGCGACACCGGGTGTGGCCGGCTCACGGTTCGGTGATGACTCCACCTCGCTGGAGCAGCCGGGCAACTTCGCTGGCTTGAAGTTGCAGAGTCCCCGGCACCGATCTGTCGTGAGCCATGCGGACGACCGCGTCCGGAAGGTCTCCCAGATTGACCGTCGGATGATCGGCATACATCTTGCCGATCGCGCGGAGGCCATTGCCGACGACGAGCATGCGTTTCCACTCCCGCTGCGATTGCCGTTCCGAATCGCTTAATTCCCGATCGGGGTCGTCGAGCGCCTCGTCGGGAGGATCGAGCATCTCGGTCAGCAAGGGCAAGGCCCGTTCGTCACCACGTCGCGCCAGGCCGATGGCCGCGTTGTAGGCTACATCCAGACTGGGATCGTTGAGCAGTTCGGTCAGACGCTCGGTCGCCTCTGGCCCAGGCAGCACACCCAGGCTGAATGTCGCCGTGGAACGCAGCGTCTCGCGACGCAGTCGCTCCTCCCCCTGTTCGGCAAAATCGTGGGTCCCCTTGATGACAGCGGCGAGCACATCCGGAAAGTCGTCGAGTCCGACCGGTTTCAAACGTCCTACCAACATGCCGATGGCCTGCAATGCGGCGCGACGCACATCCAACTCCTCGGCCTGTCGTTCCGTTTCCGCGGTCTGTGCCAAGGCGTGCAGCCCTGTGTCGACCTCGAACTCACCGAGCACCCGGCACAAGAACATCCGCAGACGGATGAATTCGGGACCTTGTTTGCCGTCGGTGACTTGCTGTTCCAAGAGGTCCGACAATTGGCGCGCCAGCTGGGTATCATTCCGCAGATCGCTGCGAGCCGGATCACGCAGTTGTTGGGCCAGCGTCAGCGCTTGCTGCCAACTGGAGTGGTTCAGGCGCTCGATATCCCGCACAAGTTCCGCGGGGGATTCACTCTGGGCCAGCCAACTGAACATCATCCAGACGCCCACGATGATTGAGACGATCAATAACGGGATGAGAAACAACTGCATAATGAAACTGGCAGCCGGCGGTTGCACCGGAGGCAGTTGATCTTGAGCCGCGATGGTGGACGGCGGTGATTGCGGGGCCGAGGTATCGTTCATGGTCACGATCTGCCAGAAGAGGAACGGGGCGGCGGCAGGCGCACTCGCGCCGGCGGGGGGGCCAACCTGCAGAGGCTGGGAACAGGCTACAGTGTTGCCGAGAATTCAGTAGGATAGTCAGTATTCGAGACCCACGGTGCGGCGTCAAGTCGCTCGATCCCTTCCGCTCTGTAGCGACCGAACCGCGATGCACCTGCTCGACCTAACGCTGCCCACACCCGAGGAGAACCTCGCGCTGGACGAAGCGTTGTTAACGGCAGCCGAATCGACCGGCACCGCCGAGGTGCTGCGGATCTGGCATCCCACTTCCCACTTTGTGGTCTTGGGGCGCGGATCAAAGGCGACGGAGGAGGTAGACCTGGAATTCTGCCGGTCGGCGGGGATTCCGCTGTTGCGGAGGACCAGTGGCGGGGCATCCATCTTGACCGGTCCTGGCTGCCTGATGTACGCGGTGGTCGTTTCGACAGCGGGCCCCGCCGCCGTGGACTCCATCGACGCCACGCATGCCCGGGCGTTGCGGCCGCTGGCTGCGCAGCTCTCACGGGCCGAGCGGCGGGTCCGTCGGGCCGGCATCAGCGACCTGGTGATCGAGCCTGCCGAAGCAGCCACGCTTTCCGCGTGGCAAAAGATCTCGGGCAACAGCCTGCGGCGGAAACGCACGCACATTCTTTATCACGGCACGATCCTCTTCGATTTTGACTTGCTGCTGCTGGATCGCTGCTTGAAGACGCCCCCCCGAATGCCCGCATATCGGGAACAACGAGACCATCAGCAATTCGTCACGAACCTGGATCTGCCCGAGTTCGATGTGCGGCAAGCGATCCAGAACAGTTGGCCAATAGACGGTCTGTATACGTCCTGGCCCCAATCGGCGACCGCGGCGCTCGCAGCCGAAAAGTATGCCTCGCCGGATTGGACGTTGCGACATTAGCGTTTGCTTCCGCAGCGATGCGGAACAACCCTTCAGGATCAATCATGGGGGGGACAACTTCACGCGCGCTCCAACGATTGGCTGGTGCGTGACGAGTCGTTACCGGTGGCATGACGAGATCGGCGCGAATCACTTGGGAGTATTTTTTGGTCGCCACAAAATTTCGCACAAGTAACGAGATCCATCTTGACGACTACATGCGAAAAGTGGTCCAATTTGTTTCAGAGTCAGACTTGCGAATGGGTGGCCGAACGATCCGCATGGAAAGTTGTCGTTAAATCCTTCGCGGTCGACTTGATGGCAGGGATCGCTGTGGGCCGGATTCGGCCGGCGGTACGGTTGACGGACAACCGTAGCGTGCGACTCCACGCCGTTTCAATGGAAAGACAATACCGTCGGGTACCGCGGGAATTGTCGAAGACATCACTGGTACCGAACAGGAGCCACATTGATGGCCAAGAAGAAGAAGGCCGCGAAGAAGGCCACCAAGAAGTCGACCAAGAAGAAGGCCACGAAGAAGAAGTCGACCAAAAAGAAGGCCACGAAGAAGAAGGGCACCAAGAAAAAGGCCACCAAGAAGAAGGCCACCAAGAAGAAGGGCACCAAGAAGCGGGCCACCAAGAAGAAGTAATTGCGGCACTCTTTGCTGCGAACACGAATTCTTCGATTCGAAAGCGGACAACCACGAGAAAGGCCGGCAACTGGAGGAATCGTCCTCTAAGTCGCCGGCCTAGCGTCTTTCTGGGGGTCTTGATGTGCGTCGGGGTTGGCGTTGCCGCGAGCCCCGCCCGTCAGGCCTGAACCGTCCCGAGGGCGATCCGCCGCGCGACACCCCCACCATCTCGCCGGGGCGAGTGCACCTAAGTCGTTGCTCCATTAGGAGTTGACGTGCGACCGACGGATACGTACAGTAGAGGGCCTCCGGCGGTGAGTGATGCCTGCCTGGCACTCTGGCTCGTTCGGCGAAAAAGCGTATTCGGCCCCCGCTGCCTGGCTTGACGAAGCCGGTGCCGCGAGGGTCTTGACCACATCTCACGGCGGTCTCCTCCGCCTGTCTGGGCGCGACCGGTCGCCCGCAACGAATGGGCGAAGTGAAGAAGCATCAAAGCGACGAGGCCGCTCCGGTCACTTTTGCAGCACTGGGATTGTCCCCGACCACGCTGGACGCGCTCCAGCAAGCGGGCTACGAAACGCCGACGCCAGTGCAAGCGGGTGTCATTCCGGAAGCCCTGGCCGGACATGACGTGCTTGGTCAGGCGCGGACGGGGACGGGCAAGACGGCGTCATTCGTCATTCCCATCCTGGAACGACTGCAGTCCACAAAGGTCCTCCGCCTGCCCCAGGCCCTGATCCTCGTTCCCACGCGGGAACTTGCCGTGCAGGTTGAGGGGGAAGTAAATAAGTTGTCGGCCGGACGCAAGGTACGTTGCGTGGCCGCCTTCGGCGGAAAACCGATACGCGGTCAGATCGAACGACTTCGTCGAGGCGCCCACATCGTCGTGGGGACTCCTGGACGCGTGATCGATCACATCACGCGAGGCACGCTGAACTTGTCGGAATTGCAATGCGTCGTTCTCGACGAGGC
Organism: uncultured Planctomycetaceae bacterium; assembly: GCA_963700865.1. Classification (GTDB taxonomy): domain Bacteria; phylum Planctomycetota; class Planctomycetia; order Pirellulales; family Pirellulaceae; genus CAVOGJ01. Next base: position 84,234 of record CAVOZC010000018.1, read on the forward strand.
CGACCGCATGCTTGATATCGGTTTTCGGCCGGACATTGAGAAAATCTTGCGCCGCTGCCCCAAGGAACGGCAAACACTGCTCCTCAGCGCCACCGTGCCGAGCGTCATTGAGCGGCTTTCGCAGCGCTACATGCGCGAACCCGTACACATGGATTTTTCGGTCAACGACATCGCCGTCGAGACCATCGAGCAGTTCTATTTCACGGTCGATCAATCGCAAAAGTTTGACTTGTTGGTGAAATTGCTGACCCGCGAGAATCCGCAGCAGGCCATCATCTTCTGCCGCACCAAGCGGGGCACGGATCGCATCTTTCGCCGTCTCGAAAAGCGGATCGACAGCGTTGGCTCGATGCATGGCGACATGCCGCAGGGAGCCCGCACGAAGATGATGGAACGGTTTCGAGGGGGCAAAGTCAAGATCTTGGTCGCTACCGATGTGATCGGCCGCGGTATCGACGTGACAGGCATCTCGCACATTATCAATTTTGATATTCCCGAATTCTCGGATGATTATGTGCATCGCGTTGGCCGTACGGGCCGCATGGGGCGCGAGGGAATCGCCTTCACCTTCGTCACCCCGGAGGAAGGCCCCCAATTGACGCGTATCGAAATCCGCATCGAAAAACTGCTCCAGCGGGACCAGATGGAGGGACTGGCGCAGCCCAGGACCGAGACGCGAGTCAGTGCTGAGCCTGCGGCGGCGGAGGCGGAGGCGGCCGAACCCGCACCCGAACCGCCGAAACCACGCTTCGGACGCGGCGGTCGGCCGCTACGTCGACACCGCCGAGCCCTTTAAGCGTGCCTGGCGGACGGATCACCGGTTAATCGGCGCGTGCAAACTCGTCTTCCAGGAAGGCCTCGACAACGTCCCAGCCAGCGGCCGCCTGTTCAAAGTCGACCTCCAAGGGCCGGATGGTGTTTGGCGTGGCCAGTTGTGCCACCGCCGCCAGTTCCCGACGCAGGGGAATCTGAGCGCTCGGTCCCCTCGCCAGTTGCGCTTCGACCGTCGCCGAAAGTAAGTAGTCCACCAGTGACTCGGCCGCCTGCCCGTGTGGGCCACCCGCCACAAGGCTCACCGTATTGGGAATAAACAGCGTCCCCATCCCGTCGGCGCCTTGATCCGGATAGACCATGCTCACCGGCATCCCTTTCTGGATTTCGATCATGGCGTCATCCGTATCGGTCAGGCCCCAGGCCAGGCGGCCGCGGGCGACCGACAGGGCGACTTGCTTGTTGCCCGCCTCGATCGAAGCGTTCCGGCGGACAGTACGAAAAAACACGCGCGCCGCTCGGCGGGCCATTCCTGAAAAAGGACCGCCGCATGGGTCGCGGTCGTGCCAAACAACGGCTTGGCCATCCCAACCTTGCCCCGCCAGCGGGGATCGGCAAGATCCACAATCGAGTCAGGCCGCTCCGCTGACGGGACCAGTTCATCATTAACCAACAAGACCCGGGCCCGAGCGGCAAAACCGGTCCACTCGTCGGAGCTGCCGCGAAATTCGTGAGGGATCCCCTCGGACGATGCCGATCGAAAAGGGCGCAGCAAATGCCGCGACTGCAAGCGACAGGTGTGCAGCACTTCGTTATTCCAAAAGACGTCGCATCGCGGGCGACGTGACTCGGCAATGATCGCATTGGCCAACCCCACGGTCTTCGTCGACTCGGTGTCGTATTTGGCAAGTACGCGGATGCCAGTCTGCTCCTGGAAGGTGTCAAAGATCGGCTGCGAAAATTCGCGGTCCAGCGCCGTGTAGACCACCACCTCCCGCTCGGAAGATCGCCAACAGCCCACACTCCCCAGACTGACGAGCCAGAGCAGGAAGATCACCTGGGGAAGCGAGCGACTTGGGGGCATGGCAGCGACTCAGGGGGACGGAAGCGGACGGTGCATCTTTGCCATTCGGTTCACCCCGCAGGATGGCTCGAGCCGGCTGGCGCGTTTGCGGCTGGCCGAACGGCAGATCGCACTTTAGCAAAAAGCCCGTTTCGCGGTACGATGGACTCTGTCGTCTCGCCCTCAGGGGTCGCACATTATTGGGCGCCGCGCGGCGTGGAGCAGCTCGGAAACTCCGGCTCTCCCAGGGCCAAGCGACGGGGGCGGACGTCGACCGATCATCGCCAGCAAGGAATCTCGCTTGAATCGATCGCATTTGGGCCGTCGCCCGTCTTCGCGTGCCCGCCGACTAAGCCTGCTGTTGGGGCTGGCCTGTCTTGGCGGCTGCGTTGGCGAGCGCGCGGACGAACGGCTGGCGAACGAACCACCGCCGCGGGTTCAACCGGCGGAGGATAACCGGCCGGACCGGATCGGCGAACCACGGGTCGACGCGGGGCTGGAGACGGCGAGGGGTCATGAGGCGAGGGGGGAAGCCACCTCAACGGGCCCCGGCGAAGCGCGAGAAGGCGACAGGCCAGCGGGCTCGGCAGCGGCACCTACGGCGACTGACGATGCCGATTCGCTGGCAACGCTGCTCTTGAATGACGCCACCCGCGAGTTGCTCGATCGGGGCCCGGACGTTGCGGCGCTGGCGAACCTGCCTCCGGAGATCGATGACGAGGTGGCAGCGAAGATGGGCATTCGCCGCATTGATGGAAAGCACCTCACTCTCTATACGGACGCCCCACCTCGAGTGGCTTTGGACCAGATACCCGAGGTCTTCGACGCGGCGGTACCCCAATGGTGCGCCTATTTTGGCATCGCGACGGAAAAAGTCGCGGACTGGAAGATGGTCGGCTATCACATCGTGGCCAAGGAACGCCATCAGCAGGCTGGGTTGCTCCCCGCCAATCTGCCACCTTTCTTAAACGGTTATCATCGCGGCAGCGAATTTTGGGCTTATGAACAACCGAGCGACTACTATCGGCGGCATCTGGTATTGCATGAAGGCGTGCATGGACTCATGACGACCTTTCTGGGTGGTACGGGACCGCCCTGGTATCGCGAGGGGATGGCGGAATATCTGGCGACCCATACGTGGAAAGACCATCGACTGGTCGTGGCGACCTACCCCGCGAGCAAGGAGGAGGTCCCTTATTGGGGTCGGATCAAAGTGATTCAGGATGAGTTTGCGGCAGGCCGAGGCATGATGCCGCACGAAATCATGCGTTACGATCGCTCGGCCCATTTGCGTCAAGAGCCCTACGCCTGGTGCTGGGCCGCCGTCGCGTTCCTCGACAACCATCCCATTTATCGCAATCGGTTTCGTCAGCTCATCGGCAAGGTGACCGATTCGACGGTCTTCTTCACCCGTGATTTCGAATCCTCCTTAAAGGACCGCAAGCGCGAGTTGGACGAGGAATGGCAGATTTTCGTCATCAACATCGATTACGGTTATGATTTTGTGCGGAATATGATCAAGTACGCGCCCGGAGTCCGCGCCCGGGCGAGGGTCAAACGGTGACCGTTGCGGCGGATCGCGGCTGGCAATCGACGGGCCTGAAACTTGAGGCGGGCAAGAGCTATCTCATCGAGGCGGAGGGCCGGTTCAAGGTCCGGCAACGACCGGAGGACTGGTGGTGTGAACCGGGAGGAATCACGCTTGAATACATCCATGGCCGGCCGCTCGGGCTGCTGATCGGAAATATTCGCCTGGACGTGCCGCAACCGGGAGTGGCAAATTTGGGGACGCCGCTGGCGGTGGGGCAAAAACGCCGCATCGTGGCCGCCGGTGACGGCACGCTATACTTACGGGTGAACGATCGGGCGGATGGCCTGGCCGACAACGTCGGCCAGATCACCGTGAGGGTCTCGGAGAGCCGAGAGTCCGGGGAGAATTCGGCGAGCCTGTCGGGCGGAAACGGACTTCCCGATTGACGAGGCGCCCCCATCCTCCAAGAATGGCCTGTCTGGTGGACACGCCGAGCAGGAAGCCTGACCTGCGAATTTCCCCGCGATCGCGGAACCGCTGACTCCGCCACGACGGACCCCGGCGGGGGGTGCTTTCAGACTTACTTTCTTCAACGATTGGCTCAACTCATGACGCACCATTCACTTTCCCATGCCGATCCGGAGGTCTGGGCCGCGATCCAATCCGAGGCGGAGCGGCAACAGGATGGCTTGGAGATGATCGCGAGTGAGAACTACGCAAGTTGCTCGATCATGCAAGCCGCTGGCAGCGTGCTGACGAATAAGTATGCCGAAGGTTATCCGGGGCGCCGCTACTATGGCGGTTGTGAATATGTCGACGTGGTGGAGAATTTGGCCCGCGACCGGGCAAAACAACTTTTTGGGGCCGAGCATGTGAATGTCCAGCCTCATTCCGGCTCGCAGGCCAACATGGCGGTTTATCTGACGATACTCAAGCCGGGAGACACCGTTCTTGGCCTGGACCTGGCGCATGGCGGTCATCTCACCCATGGGATGCGGTTGAACATATCGGGCATCCTTTATCATTTTGTCCATTATGGCGTGAAGCGCGACACGCACCGCATCGACTTTGATCAGGTTGCCGCGCTGGCCCGCGAACACCGTCCCAAACTGATCGTGGCTGGGGCGAGCGCTTACCCGCGGGAAATACCGCATGGCAAGTTTGCGGAAATCGCCCGGGAGACAGGCGCTCTCTTGCTGGTTGACATGGCCCATTACGCGGGGCTGGTCGCGGCAGGTGTGCATGACAACCCGGTGCCGGTGGCTGACTTTGTCACCTCAACCACCCATAAAACACTCCGCGGACCCCGCGGTGGAATCATCATGTGCAAGAAAGATGCGGCCAAGGACATCGACCGCAGTGTCTTTCCCGGCACGCAAGGCGGTCCGTTGATGCATGTGATTGCCGGCAAGGCCATCTGCTTCGGCGAGGCGCTGCAGCCGGAGTTCAAGGAATATGGACGGAATGTGATTGCAAACGCCCAGGTGCTTGCCGAGACACTCGCGGCAGGTGGCCTTCGCCTGGTGAGTGGAGGCACCGAAAATCATCTGGTACTAGTCGATGTCACGCCGCTCGAAATCGGCGGCAAGACAGCGGAGCGGACGCTGGAGGCGTGCGCCATCACGGTCAACATGAACATGATTCCCTTCGACGAACGGAAGCCGATGGACCCGTCGGGCATCCGCATCGGCACGCCGGCGCTCACCACTCGTGGGATGGGTACGGCGGAAATGAAACAGATTGGCCACTGGATGTTGCAGGCACTGCGTCACCCGCAAGACGGGGCCCTACATGCTGCGATTCGTCAGGATATTCAGGCAATGTGTGCTCAGTTCCCCGTGCCGGCGACGACCTTGGAAACCGCCTAATCGCAATATGGCTCTCCCCAGGAATCGATCATGGCGAAGAATCGAATTTTGATCGCTGATGACAATCAGGCCAACGTCGAGTTGCTTGAGGCATACCTGGCATCGGTCGATTGCGACATCGAAGTCGCGGTCGACGGACGCGACACTCTGGAGAAGGTCGCCAGCTTTCAGCCCGACTTGCTGTTGCTGGATGTGATGATGCCCAAACTGAGCGGCTTTGAAGTTTGCAAAAAGATAAAGGATGATCCCCAGCTGAAGCGCATCATGGTGCTCATGGTCACGGCACTCAACGAGCTGGGCGACATCGAGCGCGCCGTGGCGTCGGGAACGGATGATTTCCTATCCAAGCCGATTCAAAAGGTAGAACTGCTCAAACGAGTCGAAAATATGCTGCGATTGAAGGACGTGAGCGACGAAGTGGAACGGCTGCGGCAGTATATTGAGGAAATGGAGAAATCATCCGATCCCGTACACCGAGATACGTCGGGATAAACTTCTAACCAAGACCGGGTACTTCCATGCCGCTGCCATCCCCTGCCCGTCGCCCGACGCCTACCGTGCCTTGGTTAAGCCACGCTTTGTCTCCACTCCAGCAGCACGGGACCGCGGGCCGGGTATTCCTGGGCCTGGCGTGTCCGTGGCTTCTTCTTCTCATCCCGCTTTCCCTTCGCGCGGATGAGCCATCCCCGGGAAAGGCCGCGGAGGGGCAAACCGGTGAACGGACCAAGCAGGAGATCGCGGAATGGGTACGGAGGCTGGGCGATCGTGAGTATCGCATGCGTGAGCGCGCTGAAAGACAACTCCGCGAGTTCGGCTTATTGGCGCTCGAACAACTGCAGGCGGCGGAGGATGACGAGGATGTCGAGATTCGGTTGAGGTCTCGCTACCTGATTGCTGAATTGCGGGGGCGGATGATTAGCGAAGTCGTTCCGCCCGAGCTGAAAAATGACATGGAAGGATATGAGCGGCGCGAGTTTCGTGTGCGGCAGGCGATTCTCAATAAAGTCATCCACGCCAATGTGGAGAACAAACTGGCTCTCCTCGCCCGCCTCGCCCGTTTTGAGGAATCGGACCTGCTCGCCCGGGAGGCTGCCCTCGCCGTTCTTTCCACAGACCTGGACTCAGTCGCCGGTTGGGAAGCCAACCAGCGCGACATCGAATTGGCCATTGGCTTCAGCGAACGGGTGCCGGTGCAGTGGATTCGCGCCTTCGCCTCCTCGTATCAAGAGTTAGCACCGGCGACCGATCTGCTGGCGACTTACATCGCGGCGGAGGCGTCCTTTCTTGAAACGAGCAGCGGCAAGACCCAACCTTCGGTGCTTGACCGTTTGAAACGGATCCATGTCGATCTGTTATTGAAGGCACAAAAGCGATCGGAAGCGTACCGAGCCATGGCTGAACTCGACCCTGGCACAACGCCATCCTCGGTGCTGTTGCTGGTCGATTGGATGATGGAGCGTGACGCCTGGCCGGCGGTCGCGTTATTGGCGGAAAAGCATGCCGATCGATTTGCCGGAGATGCTTTGCTCAAGTATCGACTGGCGGAGGCCACATTGCTCGGCGGCGACGCGGGAGAGGCGGAGAAAATCGCATCTCGGGCATTCGAACTCGCGGGTGCCGGCATTTCGGCACATCTGCGGTCGTACCAGGGAATTTTCTATCGGCTGCGGCTGAATGAGCCATTGGTCAACGAAAGCCGTGACATCGTGACACGATTGGCAGTCGCCTCCTTGCTCGACGACGACCGAGGCCAGTTCGACTGGGCCGAACGCGAGTACCGTGCGGCCCTCAAGAATCCGATCCGCGACGACGTGGAATTTGCCGTTTATGAATCGCTCTCGACCATGCTCCACGATCGGGAGCGCGACGGGGAGGCAGCCGAGGTGCTTCAGCAACTCATGCGGCAGGTCGATACGATTCCCGCCGTGAAAGCCATCGTGGCCCAGGAAGGCCAGCCGGGTGATCTTTCCGATGAAGTCCGGCTGCGATCCCAGATGCACTTCTACGCGGGCCAGGCCGCCGTGGTGAACCAGCAATACGAAAAGGCGATGGCTGAATTTCTGCAAGGCATGCAAGTCCAGCGCCGCAATGCGGACCTGCTGATCGCCATGTATCGCCAGCCGGAACCGACACCCGAATTCCGGGCGACGACCCTAGAAGCCATTCGAGAGGTCACCAAAGAAATTTCTGACGAACTGGCCGCCAAGCGCATCGAGATCGATGAGACGCCTAATGAAACAGATCGGCGGATGCTCGAGTTCGACGTGGCTCACCTGGAAAACGAATTTGCCTGGCTCGTCGGCAACACCGAAGGCGACATTGACGAGGCCATTCGCAGCAGTCTGCACTCGTTGGAAATCCGGCCGGACGATTTTGGACTGCAAGACACGTTGGCTCGCTGCTATTTCCGCAAGGGCGAACTGGAGCTGGCCCTGCAGTATCAAACGATGGCCGCCGCCGCTGCCCCGCATGAAGGCCAGATTATCCGGCAGCTCGAATTGTTCGAGCAGGCCGTGCGAGAAAAACAAGCGGCCCCGTGACAAGCGACCCGGTGATTGCCGTGACACGTTCCCTGCCCGCGCGGTCCAACTCGGATTCTGTCCCCCAGGATGTCGGCCAGCATTGGACGTTGCTGCTGCTTTCCGCGGGAGTGCTGCTGACCGCCACGATCCTGCAGTTGCACAGCACGACCGGTATCCGCCTGCCCGGCTGGCAGACTCCACTCCCGGAAATCTGCATGACGCATCGACTGTTTCAGGTCCCCTGCCCTGGCTGTGGATTGACCCGCTCCACGTTGGCGATGGTTCGCGGTGACCTGCCGGCAGCACTCGAGTTCAATCCGGCCGGACCGTTTGTCTTTGCGCTCATTGCCAGCCAGGTCCCGCTGCGCCTGTACGCTCTGTGGCGCATTCGCCGAGGATTGCGTGTCGTTCCTTTCCCAGGCGGCTTTGCCGCGCTGGGCTTGGTGGTTCTCCTCGCCATCGTGCAATGGTTGGTCAAACTCGGCGGGTTACTCACGTAAGGAACCACGAATGTCGCAGCATGCGGTTGGGGACAAGCAATGGCACGTGGTCGACGTGGGAAGCGGACCCGCACTGCTACTCGTGCATGGATTTCCGCTGGACCATTCGATGTGGCGAGCGCAGTGGAGACACCTTTCCGCCAGCTATCGCTGCATCGTCCCCGACCTCCCCGGCTTCGGTGCGAGCCAGGTCGCAGAGGGGACGCTGACGATGGCTGAGCTGGCGGATGACCTGTGCCAGCTGATGGACCACCTGGACGTGTCCCAGCCGTTTGTCTACTGCGGCCTCTCCATGGGAGGTTACATTGGCTGGGAAATGTGGCGGCGGCACGCGGAACGATTGGCCGCGCTGATCCAATGCGATACACGAGCGGTTGCGGATACACCCGAAGTCGCCCGCGGACGGCAGCTGATGGCCCAATCGATCGGCTGGGAAGGCGCGGACAAACTGGCGGAATCCATGTTGCCGAAACTGTTCAGCCCCTTGACCAGGGAGCGGCAACCGAATCTCATTGCCGAGACCTGCGAGGTAATGGCCAAGACCGATCCACGTGCCATCGCCGCCGTCCTGCTGGGCATGTCACAACGTAAAGACTTTACGTCAGCACTTACGTCGATCGATATCCCGACCCTACTGATCTGCGGCGAGCACGACGCGATCTCCCCTCCCGACGAGATGCAAGGTATCGCCGACGCGATGCCTCACGGTGAGTTGATCCGCATTGCCGAGGCGGGCCACTTGGCGCCTCTTGAACAACCGGCGGCCGTCAACGCGGCGATCACTGCCTTCCTCGCCCGGGAGGCGGGTTCGGCTAGGGCAGATGGAACTGGGACTGGATGCTGACGATCGCCAGGTCGTCCGGAAACGTGTGAAACGATTGCAGCTTGACCCGTCGATTACGGGTTTCCGCCGTTACGTAGCTGAGAGCGCCCATCGCCATCCGACCGCTTGATTCAAACTGATGAACCAGGCCGCTATCGCGGCCATCTTTGGCCAACTCCTGCTGAATCGTCCAGAAGATATCGGCGGCGACGCGTTCCAGTTGCAGGGTCACCTGATAACGAACGCCTCCCCGACACTCAACTTCGTCCGTCCGCTGCCCTTCCAGCCGCCGCTTCAGCAGATGACGCTTCTGCGGCAAGGGATGATTGGCGGCCGCCGCGACTTCGGTGAGCGTCAGGCCCGCATAATTCCAGGTAATCACGTGTCCGGCGTTCGTAATATCGATGCGGACCTGATAATCTCCGCGCTCGACGACGCCGGAGCGGTGGATTTGGAACAACTCCGGATGCAGGGTTCGGCTATAGAGATGGAACTGCAGTTCCGCGACTTTGGGGCGAACGGTCAACACGGCAAAATCCTCGACGATTATGGGCAAACGATGCATGTTGTCACGAAGGACAAATCCATCGCTGATGGTGGAAAGGTCAGATGTCGGCGTTCCTCAGCGTCAGTGCCGTTCATCCGTTGATGTCCGCCGCTGTTCCCGCAATTATACTCTCACCCACCATGAGCACCAAACTCATCTCGCCAAGTTGGCTGATCGAGAAAATTCTGGATGCAATAGGTATTGACAATCGATCACTCGTGCCGGCGCAGCGCGGCGGCGACCGACAGGCCGCAGCGGTGACCCGCGCGGAGAGGGACATCGCATGAGCTTGCCGCAGGCCTTCGAATTGCTCGCCGCGCACTTCGGCCCCCAGCGCTGGTGGCCCGGCGACACGCCTTTTGAAGTCGTGGTGGGCGCGATCCTGACGCAGAATACGAATTGGACCAACGTCGAACGCGCGTTGCAGCAATTGCGCGAGGCGAGCCTATTGGAGCTGGAGGCGGTGGAAGCCTTGCCGGTCGCCGAGTTGGCCGAACTCATCCGCCCGGCCGGCTACTATCGCTTAAAAGCCCAACGGCTGAAGAATTTTGTTGGCTGCGTGACGACCCAATTCGAGGGCAGCCTCGAGCGACTCTTCGAACAATCGCTTGATGACTTGCGCGAGTCTCTCCTCTCAATCAATGGTATCGGGCCGGAAACCGCGGATTCCATCATGCTCTATGCAGCTAAGAAACCGATCTTCGTTGTGGATACGTACACGTCGCGGGTGCTCAAACGACATGGTTGGATCGATTTTGAAGCCGACTATTTTGCCATCCAAGGTTACTTTCATGATCAACTGCCCGCGGACACGGGACTGTTCAACGAATACCACGCGCTGCTGGTCAAGGTAGGCAAAGAGCATTGCGGACCGCGTCCTCGCTGCGAAGGCTGTCCACTTGCGCCGTTGCTGCCGCACGGCCAACCCCTCGCGCCTCCCTGGGAGTAACGTGGACAACGTGGTTGAGGCTGGCGTGGCTCACTTCACTTGCGGGTGCCGCTGTTGAAACTCAGACCACGCCTGGGGCGTGATGCGGGTATTCGTCAGCTGCAGTGTGCTTAAGGCGGGCAGCGCGTCGAGCCGTGCCAATCCCGCATCCGTGATCCCGGTGCCGGTCAACCAGAGCGTGTGGAGCTGTTTCAGCTCCGACAGGGAGGCAAGGCCCTCGTCGGTGACCCTGGTACCCGACAAGTCCAGCTCTTCCAGCGCACGACAACCCGCCAGGTGCCGCAGACTCTCATCCGTAACCCGCGTGCCCTCGAGACTGAGGCGTCGCAGCCGAACGCTGCAAGGCAATTGGGCCACACCGGGGTCACCCACATCGCAAGCGGTCAGATCGAGCCATTCGAGTTGTTCCGCGATGCGGCCCAAGCGGGCAAGTCCCTTGTCGGTCACGGACGTGCGCCCCAGGACCAGCTGTTGAGGTCGAATGTGATCGGTGAGAGCAAACAGGTCAGCGTCGGTCAGATTGAGAAAATCCGCATAGCCCGCATCCAGTGCCGCGTAAGTGGTCGACAACGCGGCGGCGAAATCGCGCTCCCCAGCCGCCCCGTTGTACATGTGCTTCAGGAACTTGATCGTCTGCCGACGATCATTCGCGGGCCGCCCGTGGAGCAAGAAGTGCATTAGCCCGGCCGCCTGGCTGTACAAACGACGGATACGCGGATCCCCCTGCAGTTCGACACGACCCATACGAGCCAATTCGGCGAGTGGCACATAAAACGACTCCTGCAAGCGACGATACCGTGCGTACTGCAGGCGTTCGGCATCGATGCCACCGAGCGTGCAGTACCCTGCGTACGACTGCAGCGATTCGAGGTAGAGCGGAGCCGCCTCGATCAACCAGAAGTCGCGGGACTGGCTCACGGAGCGGGATTTTCTTGTCGTCTCGAAAAAAAGTTGGTGGGCCACCTCGTGTCGCCAGGTCGGCGCGACATCCTCCGCTCCGGCAAAGAAGTAGGCTTTTCGATCCGTGTCACGATAAATACCACGCGTCATCTCCACCTGCGGCTCCCATCGACGCAGATACGCGATGTACTCGTCCTGATCGCGAAAGAGGACGACTTCATGCCGCGCAGTGCCACGTTGGGGCCATCCCTTTTGAGCAAGCCGGGCGATTTCCGAGTCACTCAACAGGAATTCCGCAAACGCCTGCCGCCAGACCACGTAGAACTCTTCCAGTACCCGCGCCAGCTCTGTTGCCGCGGCCGCACTGTGATTGGTGGTGATCAAGAAATGATCGGTAGAAAGTCGCCAGTATTGGCCGGTCGCCCAGCCGTACGCGTGCTGCGGATTGCCCGCCGTTCGCGGCGGGCCACCGAGTGCCGCTGGCGAGGGAGACGTGAGGGGCAGCCCCAACGCCTTGCGGGCTTGGCGATGCGCCGGCTGCTCATGCAAGATCTCGTAGAGCAGCGGGATGCCGCCTGCCGATTCGCCCGCCTCCGCTGCTGCGAAGCATTCCCACAACCGCTTCGCTTGACGATCCCTGGCTGCCTGAAAAGCGTCGACCCACATTGGATCCTGACCCGGCAAGACATCCGCTGCGGACAACGGGGCGAGGTCCCCAAGGAAATAATATGAGCGATCGCCCGCCCGTGGCACAAACCAATTCCGCACGGCCGTCGCCGCAGCGGCCAATCCTGCCTGGTCCATCGTCTCCGCCAGCTCCGATAACTCGGTCTGAAATTGCCGATCCACGGCCTGACGGTCGATCCGCGGCGTCAGCGCCGACCGCCACGCCAGCGAAACAAACAAACAGTATCCACCACGCACGCGTGGCCGAACTGCGTGGGCTTCCCGGCCAGCGGAATCTCTGGACGGATCGTCGCCACGTTGACCCAGGCAAGCAACGGACGGGATCCGCATCAACCGAGAAGACCATGACTAACGACTCGACGGAAAAGACCGAGGGCGATGACAGGGGGCGTGGAGCCCTCTCGTTCCATCGTAAACAAAGGCCCCTCCAGGGACCAATCACGCCAGCCCGTGCCCGATCATGCGGGGCGGCTATGCGCGGAGCGACCGTGCCTAATCGGCAAAGGCCGCATCGAACTGGACGTTGCTGGGGGCAAAGTCCAGCTGTTTGACGAAGCGAGCCGCCTCACACGCGCCAAACTCGCGTTCCATGCCACAGTCTTCCCACTCGACCGAAAGGGGTCCATCGTATCCGATCTGGTTGAGCGCGCGGATAATCTCCTCAAAGTTGACCCCTCCGCGGCCCGGCGAGCGAAAATCCCAACCACGCCGCGGGTCGCCGAAATTCAGGTGGCTGCTGAGAATTCCTGACTTGCCATTGAGCGTGGTAATGGCATCCTTGATGTGGACGTGATAAATGCGGTCGGGAAAGGCGCGGAGAAACTCAACCGGGTCGATCCCTTGCCATAGCAAATGGCTCGGGTCAAAGTTAAAGCCAAATTCCTCGCGCCCGTCGACCGCCTCCAATGCCCGCTGGGCGGTGTAGATGTCAAAGGCGATTTCCGTCGGATGGACTTCCAGCGCGAAGCGGACGCCGCATTCGCCGAACACGTCCAAAATGGGGTTGAAGCGATCGGCGAAGAGTCGAAAACCATCATGGATCATCGCTTCCGGTACCGGCGGAAAGGAATAATTCAGATGCCAGATGCTGGACCCGGTGAAGCCATTGACCACCTCGACGCCAAATTTCTGTGCGGCCCGTCCCGTATTTTTGAGCTCTTCCGCGGCTCGCCCGTTCACGCCCTGCGGGTCGCCATCGCCCCACACATAAGCGGGCAGTATCGACTGGTGCCGCGCGTCGATCGGATCGCAAACCGCCTGGCCTACCAGGTGGGCGCTAATCGCGTGGCACTGAAGATCGTGATTTTCGAGCAGTTCGCGCCGAGAAGCGCAGTAGCCGTCATCCGCCAGCGCCGGTCCACCTCGAAATGGTCACCCCAGCAGGCAAGTTCCAGCCCCTGGTAGCCGAAGTCGGCCGCCTTGCGACACATATCCGCGATCGGCAAGTCGGCCCATTGTCCGGTAAACAGCGTTACGGGTCGCCCCATCGGTCATGCTCCGCGTTGTGTGAAAGGTATGGTTTGGGCGTCATTTTGCCCGAACCATTCGGCCCTGGCAAGCAACCCAGGTCGCTTCTCGGTCGCGGGGGCATCCTGGCGATCGCTTGCCCAAAACAACCTATAATTGGGAAGTCGTCACACCGCGTAGAGCCACCCAGGTGCCTTGCCATGCCTCGATCCACCGCCTGCCGCCTGGCACAGCCGCATCACGGCTGGTGCTTACTCATCTTCGGGGGCCTGCTGGCAGGCGGGACGGTACCGGCCGGCGGACAACCTGTGGTGGATATCACGGTCGTGCTGTCGGACGCGGGTGGGGCGGCTCGGTCCGCCCACGATTGGGCTCAGGCACTTGGCAAATTACCCTTCGCCTCGGTTCGTGTCCGCAGCGGGAACGAGCCGCCTTCGATCGAGCGGATTGGCGGGCAGCAGCCCGCTCACTACCAGGTGGTGGGGCGCATCGACTCACACCAACGATTGGAACTTCCCGGGGGCCGCTTCGAAATCCACGATACGGCGCGGCTTGCCAATTGGCTGCGCGAGATCACCCGTCATGCGGGGCTCGAGCCCGAAACGTTTGCCTTTGGCTTGAACGCCGAGCAGTTGGTGGCGATCACGGAGGCCATGGAGGTTCCCTGCGGCGCCGGCACTCGGGGGCGCCCCGTGAAGTCGGTCGTCCGCGAGTTGCAGGCGTTGATTCAACCACGGATCTCGTTGGCTCCCTCTGCCCGCGGCCGCATCCGCGCGGACGATCGCGTTTTGGACGAATTGGAGGGTGTCACTGCCGGCACGGCGTTGGCAGCCGTGTTGCGGCCGGTGGGACTGGTCCTCGTCCCGGAGCAGCACGGTGCCACGACCCAGCTCGTAATTCGGGACAGTCGCGAAGCGGAGGAGTTCTGGCCGATTGGCTGGCCCCGCCCGGAGCAGCGTCGCGACGAGCTCGTCCCGCGGTGGATGGAATTTACCGAAGTCGAGATTCGTGACGTCCCTTTGGCAACCGCCCTGCAGACGTTGCAGGGCCGCTTGCAGATTCCCTTTCTTTACGATCACAACGGCATGCTTCGCCATCGCATTGCCCCCGATACCACACCCGCCTCCTTTCCCCGGAAACGGACCTTCTACGGACGCGTGGTCCGTCATCTGCTCTCCCAAGCTCACTTAAAGGGCGAGTTACGCGCGGATGAAGCGGGTCGGCCGTTCCTCTGGATCAGCCCGGTCCGGCAAGATCGCGCGACGGACAAGGATTAGAGCAACGCATCCAGCTCCTTCACCATGTCACTGAAATGGGCGAGCGATGTATCGATCGGCGCCCGTTCGCTCATGTCGACACCCGCCCGTTTGAGCAATTCGAGCGGATATTTCGCGCAGCCACCGGAAAGGAACGACAGGTACTCGGCCCGTTCCTTGTCTCCACCGCCGAGGACGCGGCGAGAGAGTGCGATCGCCGCCGACAGCCCCGTGGCGTACTTGTAGACATAGAAGGATCGATAAAAGTGCGGGATGCGCAGACATTCAAGTGTCAACTCGTCATCAATGACAAAAGCCGGACCAAAATAATCGCGGAGCAGGCGTCCGTAGACGTCCCGCAACGCCCCCACGGTCAACGGTTCGCCCTGTTCCACCATGCCATGCACCGTTTTCTCAAACTCGGCAAACATCGTCTGCCGCACGATCGTCCCACGAATGGCATCTACGTTGCGATTGAGCAAGAAGGCGCGATCCTGATCGTCGGCGGCCCGCTCTAACAGATAGTGACTGAGCAATTCCTCATTAAACGTGCTGGCCACCTCCGCCACGAAGATCGTGTAATTGTAATAGAGGAAAGGCTGGTTGCGGGCCGAGAAGTATGTATGCATCGAATGACCCGCTTCGTGTGCCAAGGTGAACACATCCTCAAACACCTCCGGTTTGTAGTTCATCATGATGAACGGATCGGCCGCATAGGTGCCGTAGCTGAATGCGCCGCTCTGCTTGTGCCGATTGGGATAGCGATCACACCAGCGGCCACGCAGTCCAGTTTGCAGCGTTTCAACGTATTCACTTCCGAGTGGTTCCAACGCGGCGACGATCATTCCGACCGCCTGATCCCAACGGGTATGACGCCGCAAGCCGGGCAAGAGGGGCACGTAGGTATCGTACATGTGGATCTGTCGGAGCTTCATTTTTCGGCGGCGCAATTCCAGGTATTGATGCACGGCCGGCAAATGGGCGCGCACCGCGGCGATCAAATTGTCATATACGGACTGCGGCACATTGTCCGGGAAGAGAGCCCGTTGCAGCGAACTCTCATAGCCGCGGGCCCTGGCGTAATAGACGTCTTTCTGGATCGAGCCCGCCAGCGCCGCGGCGAGTGAGTTCTGATGATCGACGTGCTCGGCGTAAAACTGGTGAAATGCCTGCTTGCGGACGGATCGTTGGGGAGATTGCAGCAGCTGCGAGAAACTTGAGTTCGTCAACTCAACCGGCTTGCCTGTTTCGTCCTCCACCGTTCCGAACTTGAGGTCGGCATCGATCAGCTTGCGGAAGATGTTCCCGGCAGCGCCGGCCATTTCACCCTGCATCGCCAGTAACTGCTCTTCTCGCGCCGCCAAGGTGTACTTGCGATAGCGGCGGATCCTTTTCAGGGCGAGCGCGTATTCGGACAGCGGCTTCGCTTGCAGGAACACCTTCATGCGGGCGGGCGGAATCGCCATGATCTCGGGTCGGATGAAACTGGACGCCTCACCGGCTCGCGTGGCAATATTCTGGTACCGACCGAGCATCCGCTGATATTCGCTGTTGGTCTGGTCCTGCGTGGTCTTCAGGTAAGCGTAAGCCCCCAACCGCTCAGCCAGCCGGTCGGTTTCCACATCCAGGTCGAGACAGGCGGCCAACGCCTTGGCGGATCGAGCCAGCTTTCCCTGGTGCTGAGCAAACTGGGCGACCTGTCGCTCCAGCCGCCGCAACGACTTCTCCCAGTCTTGATCGCTGGCAAAAAGCGAGCTGAGATCCCAAGTGTCGGCTTCAGCCACCTGAGAGCGGGCGGGGAGCTTTTTCACGAATCTACCTCCAGAAGGAAGAATATGGCGGGAAAACGAGCCATCACGGCCCGTCAAACTGCCTATTTTTACGTCGGGTTGACTTAAACGAACCGGCTTACCTGACTTCCCCACTCTTTCCGATCAACGCACGTAGAATACAGCCAGACGCTTTTTCGAATTTCTTAACATGTTTCAAAAGTAAGGGGTGTCGAGCCTGCCAGCGACTGGTTACATTCGTGCACTTCCAGGAAGAATGTACCAGACACGGGTAGGATTCACGTAAACCTATATAAGTTATGAGCCTGATTGCAATTCAATATCAACTGGTGCCCGACGCACCGGTACTTGTGGCCGCCAACCGAGATGAGCGGTATGACCGTGCAACGGCGGCGCCGTCGATTCAGTCGGGCAAACCGCGCGTGCTCTGCGGAACCGATGGGGACGCTCAAGGCACCTGGTTGGGCGTCAATCAAAACGGACTTTTTGTCGGTGTCTGCAACCGCCGCAAGATCATGCCCACCTTTATCTCTCGGTCTCGGGGCTTGCTGTGCCTGGACATGCTGCGAGCCGAATCGGCTCAGGCAGCCGTCGATCTGTGCATGGAAGAGTTGATGACGGGCAAGTACAACGGCGCGAATTTCATCTGCGCCGATAGCGAAAGTGGCTGGGCTGTCCATGCGGGCGACGACGTAAATGCCGTGCCCATGAAGGAAGGCCTGAATATCATTTCGAATCGTGATTTAAACGATACCCATGACGAGCGTGGCGAGATGGCGCGTCGCTTGCTCACTCTGCAAACGCTTGATTCTCCCGTGAAGTTCCTGGCCATCGCCAGCAAGGTCTTCTCACGACCCCCGTCTCCTGAAGGCCGACCCAGCATCGTGACTCGCGGTCGCGAGATTGGCACCGTCAGTTCCACACTGATTTCGCTCGGCAAAAAACCGCGCGACGCCATCTATCAGTATGCTGGGGGAGCACCGGACCGGCAGCGCCACGAAGACTTTTCCCCGTTGCTGCGAGACATTCTCAGCCGCGGCCTGCGGGAAGCCAAGGCCGGTGCGTGATGACGCCGGTGAATACGGGGAAGAAGCCGCTGGCTTGGATTGCCATCCGCACAGCGACGAGTCTGTTCATGCCACGGTTGACCGCTGAGTGAGCGGCTCCTGAATCACCGCCACGATCGCGCGGCACACGGTCGGCAGATTTTGTTGATTCATTCCCGCCACGTTGATGCGGCCATTCCGCACGATGTAAATCGAGTGCTCCTTCCGTAACCGCTCGACCTGCTGAGGCGAGAGCCCGGAAAACGAGAACATCCCCTGCTGGTTGACGATAAACCCAAAGTCGACAGGCGAGTCGAGTTCGGTCATGGTACGGGCAAACGCTTGGCGTAACCCATGAATTCGATCCCGCATGTCGGCCAGTTCCTGCTGCCAGGCGGCCTGCAACTCGGGGCTCTCCAAGACCCGGGCGACGATCGCGGCACCATGCAACGGCGGATTTGAATAGTTGGCCCGGATGCACTGCTTGATCTGACTGACAACGCTGGCGGCGGACTCGGGGGCACCGCTGATGACGGTCAGGGCCCCGACTCGCTCGCCATACAGTCCGAAATTCTTGGAATAGGAAGAGCAAATCAGCAACTCGTCGACATGTTCGCAGAGGATGCGCAGCCCCTTGGCGTCTTGCTCCAGCCCGTCACCGAACCCTTGGTAGGCAAAATCGACGAGCGGCAACAGACGTCGCGCATGAGCGATTTGCGCGATCGCCTCCCAATGACGGGGCTGCAAATCGACGCCCGTAGGATTATGACAGCAGCCATGCAGCAGCAGCACGTCTCCCTCGGGGATCGCCGATAACGACTCGAACATGGCATCTTCGTCAAGCGCAAAACGGGCGGCATCGTAATACGGGTATGACTGGACGGGCACGCCCGCCGCCGCGAAGATTTTGGGATGGTTGGGCCAGGTCGGCTGGCTCAACCACACACGTGCTTGCGGGAACGATTGGCGAATAAAGTCGGCGGCCACGCGGAGTGCACCTGTCCCGCCTGGAGTTTGCGCCGCGGCGACCCGTCGAGCCTCGATGAGCGGATGCTGGCTTCCCAGCAGCAATTCGGAAACGCGGCGGCAGTAGCTGACGTGTCCCGTAATGCCCAGGTATCCCTTGCTCATCTCGTCGGCCAACAGGGCTTCTTCCGCCTGTTTCACGCAGGCGAGAATGGGGGTCAAGCCCTGCTCGTTTTGATAAACGCCGACGCTGAGATTGATCTTCGCCGGATCCGGGTCTGACTGAAATGCCTCGTTGATTCCCAGAATTTCATCAGCGGGAGCGGCGGTAATTTGTTCAAACATCAGGTATCCCTTGGGCGGATCTTACGTGACAATGGCACGTTGACGCTGGCGGTGTTCACGGATCAGAATTGCGAGCGAGCCGGCTCTTACGAACCCTAGCTATCGTAACTCGTACCTGACGGGTCACCTAGCCCTTGCCGGACGGCCGTCCCGCCGTGTACCACCCGCCTTCCACATGCCCCACGTTCGGATTGGTTTCCCATGCCGCGCCCCGCAATCGGTGTCTGGTTTCTCGGCGCGAGGTGGAGTTGCCACCACGTCCATGGTCGGTTTGGCTGCCTTGCAGAAGGGGCTGATCTCCACGACGGGACTCGTCAGTGAACTACCGCACTTCACGCACCTCTCGTTGCCGTCCTGGTCGAATCTGGTGGTGGGGGGCCACGACATACGTCGCACGCCGATTCTGGAAACGGCCACCGTACTGGCCAAGAAAAATCAGGCCTTTGACGTGGACATACTCACCGCGGTGCGGAAGGAATTGGCACGGATCGAGAAAAACATCTGCCCCGGGACGGCGATTAACGTGGGGACCACCATCGAACAACTGGCCGATGGACGGATGTTGCGGCGACAGGAGCAACCGCGACAAGCCGTGGAACGCGTGCAAGCCGACCTTACGGCTTTTGCCAAACGCTACAAACTCGATCGCGTCATCGTGGTCAACGTGGCTTCCACGGAACCGCAAGTGGATGAGAAACTTCTGCCCCGCAGCTGGGCTGAGCTGAATCGGCTGCTTGACCGGCTGAGCGATTGTCCCCTGGGCGCCAGTTCGCTCTACGCCATTGCGGCGCTCGACCTGGGGTATCCCTATATCAACTTCACGCCATCACTCGGTTCAAAACCAAAGGCGATTGCCGAATTGGCCATCGAGCGCGATACCTGCCATATGGGCTACGACGGCAAAACCGGCGAGACGCTGTTGAAAAGCGTGCTGGCCCCGATGTTCGCACAACGACACTTGGAGATCATGAGTTGGGTGGGCCATAACATCTTTGGCAATCTCGACGGGCGGGTGCTGCATGACCCGGCGAACAAGCAAACCAAGGTGGTCAGCAAGGATCGGCTGCTGGCCGAAATTCTGGGTTATCAACCGCAGACGCATGTTTCGATCGAGTACATTGAAAGTCTGGGCGACTGGAAAACCGCCTGGGATCATATTCACTTTCGGGGCTTCCTGGAGACACCCATGAAGCTGCAGTTTACCTGGCAGGGTTGCGATTCGGTGCTCGCCGCGCCACTCGTCCTGGACCTGGTCCGCTTTACCGCATGCGCTCACGCCCGTGGAGAACGCGGTTTGCTGACCTTCCTGGCGAGCTTCTTCAAATCACCGCTCGGCGTCAAAGAAAACGACTTCGGTCGCCAGTTTCAATCGCTGGTCGATTGGTCGCGTGCTGGCACCCTGTAAGATCGACGCGCGACATCCAGCGCGAGCCCTAACGCGACCATTCGCTGTTGAAACTCGCCAGCAAACGACGACCCTTGTAGATGCAAAAGGCTTCCGCCGGTCCGATGGGTCGCCGTCGGCCTGTCGAGGGATACCAGTCCACCCGCATGGCGTCGACGATCGCCGTGCCTGCGAGATCGTCTCTTCGAGCTTGGGCAATCAACAGCCTATCGCCAAAGAAGTCCCCCCTGGCCAGCGGCTCGAAGGTGGTAAACTCTTCCTGCCCCTTCTGCAGCAAGGCAGATGTCTCGGCGTCCAACTCACGTGGAGGCCAAGCGTGCGTGCGAATCTCTTCATGTTCCGCCTGCCATCCCGCGAATGCCGCATAGACGTCCTCCACGGGCAACTCCGCCATGTCGGCATAAAAGGCATGCACGAGCGGGCCCGAAATGGCCAAGTTACTCAGGATCCGTGGGGTCCCATCCTGGTCGACGAGCGCGTATTCATAGCGAAACAAGTAACAATCTCGCGGTTCTTCATAACCGGGCCAGGAAAGCGTCCGCTGATCCACCAATTCACAGCGTTGGGGCGGAACTCCCATTTGAGTCGGTTGTGCGAGAAAGGCATACAGCTGCGCCTCGGCGATGGCCAGCGGCGAGCTATATTCCTCGTCCACACGATCAAGCAAATCGAGTTCCTCCGCATAGGCCAAGACCCGCAATCGCACCACAGGCTCGGCGGCCAGCGCAACCAGCAGATCGGCGGCCGTCTCCTCTCCCAAGCGGCACAGAGCCGCCGCCGCCTCGACTCGCAGGCGGCGATGCCGCAGTTCACCCAGCCGTTCCAGTGTCGGTATCGCGCGCGGATCTCCAATCAAACCCAGTGCATCGGCCAACGACACGCCTAGCGGAACACTCTGAGCCACGACGGCCTGCGCGGCTTGGCGACTTGCCAAGGTATCCGCAGCCTGCTCTTGGGCCGAGGACAAATGGGCCACCACCGCTTCGGTCAGCCGCTGCAGCTCATGCGCCCGCTGATGAGCAGGATGCGGTGACAGGCGACCGGCCCGCGCATGAAAGTTCGCGAGGTCCAGGATTCCCGCGGCCAAATCTGGATTGGCAAGGCAGGCCAGCAGACCGGGAAACAACGTCTCGAGTGGTTCGGCCGCGCGGAGCGAAAAGAGCGGGATGAGTGCTGCCGATGCGGCTTCCGCACCAGCCGGGGGATCCCCGACGAGCAGGGTGACCAAGGCCCGTAGGCTCGCCGGCGTGGCCATCCGCCCCAACCGCGATAGCAACAAATGGCGATCTTGAAAGCGGGGACCGAGTGAGCGATAAAGCCGAGCGATCATCTCGATCGGTTGGTCCGTCGCGGCTTCGACTTCTGCGTCCAAGGGACGGCGGGCGACGGCCAGCACCGCCGAGCGCCAGTTTCGCAGCAAGCCTTCCCTCGCGGAAGCGACCGGTACGTCTTCCACGATTGAAACCAATGCCTTGACAATGTCGGGTTCGGCAAACGACTGCCAACGCGACTCCGGCATCTCCAGGTCGAGTTGGTTGGCATCCTCCCGCAAGCGGGCATGCAATTCGGTCAAATCACTGGTCATGGAAGGCCTGAATTCGGGAGCGGGCCTGGAGGCCACCCATCATGGAGCCCATTGCGCGATGTCCCTGCGGTCACGCAAGGGCGTCCACGCGGCAAATCAGCTCAGCAAACATAACAGTGTTGCCCGCTTCTTGCACGGGCCTTCCGCCACGACTCGGTCCGCAGCAGCAGCGCGGGCAGGGGGCAATTCGCGACTCGACGAGCCTCCGCGATGGCTGGTGACTTTTCGATCTTTACCCGGAATTGCGAATCACGGTATCCCTCTCCGCGGTTTCCCGTTTCTGGAACAGGTTCTGCTTATGCGCTACCGAATTACCGATACCGATCCTTTCCCCCAGCCAGTTGGCAAGCCGGCGCGGCCCCGCAACAGTCGCGGTCGCCGTTGGCTGGTCTGCGTCGCCATCCTCCTGGCGTTTATCTGGTTCGCGCCGTCCCTCGTGGCGATTTCCGGACTCCGCAACCGCATTCTGCCCGCGGTTTTGCCCGAGTTTACCGGCCGAGTCATCATCGGTTCCGCCACTGTGGGCTGGCTGTCGCCCATCGAGTTGCGGGACGTGGCGATCTGGGACGCTGACAACCAGCCGATCGCACGCATTCCGTTGGCCACCTCGGAAAAGCGTTTGCTGAATTTCCTGACCGATCCACAACGACTGGGAACGTTTTATCTGCAACAGCCCGAATTGCACGTGGTACTCGCCGAGAACTCCAGCAACATCGAACAGCTCATGCTTTCGCTGGCAGCAGACGGTGAAGCCGACAACGGGGCGGCCTCCGCCCTCGGCTTTGGGATTTCCGTCACGGAAGGCAAGGTCCTTCTGAACGATACGGTCTCGGGACAGGCGTGCGTGATCGACCATTTAGAGATGCTGCTAGAGTGCCCCGACCATCCGCCGGCTCCGTTGAGCCTCAGCCTGGCCGCCGAGGCGCAGCAGGGTGCCGAGCGAGGACAGATATCCGGCACATTTCAATGGCAGATGCCGGCGACGTTTACGGATGCCGACTTGGGGGATGGCCAATTGCAGCTGCTGTCCAACGGCTTCCCCTTGATCACCATCGAGCCATTCTTGCGGCGCGCCGAGCGGGACCTGCGTGTGGCCGGTCAACTCGACGCCGACCTTAAGATCTCGTGGAACCGTAGTGACCGAGGTCCCAAAATACTCGGACACGGTTCGCTGGCCATCCACAACCCGACGGTGGACATGCCCAGCCTGCTGGGTGAAGACCGCCTGGTCTTGCAACGGATTTCCGGCACGCTCGACGTCAGCAACGAGCAGGATCAGCTGAACGTAAACGCGGTAAGACTCCATTCCGATGTCGCCGATCTGACGATTTCGGGTGCCGCGGATCTGCGGGAGTTTCTCGCCGGCGCGAATCCGATCACGGCGCTCTTGAATTGGCAATCGTCGCATCATTTCCAGGTACAGGGCCATATCGACGTCGCAAGGATGGCCGCCACGCTGCCCCACCTGCTGCGGCTGCGCGAAGACACACAAATATCGCAGGGCTTGATCACGCTGGACCTGCAGAGCCGTGTCGACCTGGGACAGCGGATGGTCGAAGCATCCCTGCAAACCGATCAGCTGCAGGCCATCAACAATGGTCGACCGATCAGCTGGAACCAGCCGTTGCATGTTTCCCTGCAAGGTATTTCTTCGGCAGCGGGCGTGCAGGTGCGGCAACTCACCTGCCAGTCGGATTTCATCGAAGCCAGCGCGTCGGGTACCCTGCAGCAGGGAACACTGCAAGCGACCTGCGATTTAAACCGACTCGCCAGCCAGCTGAGCCGATTTTGTGACTTGGGCGATTTGCAACTTGCCGGTCGCATGACGGCGGAAGGAACCTGGCAACGGACGTTGACCAGCCAGTCCCGCGGAACTCTTACGGCGGTGATCCGCGAGCTCTCCGCCTCGGCGGCCGGCCTGCGGCCTCTGGAGGAACGAGAGCTTCGCGTGATGGCGTCCCTCGACGGGGCGATGACCAGCAGCGGTGTGGAGCGACTTGACACCGCTACCATCGAGATCATCAGCGGCGAAGATCGACTGTTGGTCGAACTGACGCAGCCACTGGATCGCCCGACCGTGGAATCTGCCTGGCCACTCAAATACGAACTGGCCGGCGACAGTTCGTCCTGGCTCGCCCGGCTGCAACCCTGGGTGACGCTGGAAGCATGGGACATTCACGCCCAAATCCAAGCCGCGGGGAGCGGCAGCTTTCAGGCCCAGCAGGTCGCGCTTAACGAGTGCCAGATTCATCTTTCGGAAGTCAGCGTGAAGGGTCCTGGCCTGTTGATTCGTGAGCCGCAGGTCGACCTGCAGGGCGTCGCTGAGCTGGAAAGCCGCCGGGAATCAGCTGACCATTCCCACTTGCACGCTGGCCAGCGCTTCCCTCGCCGCCCGCGGTGAGAACCTCGATGTGAGGGTTGATGGAGCCCAAACTTCCGCCCGCGGCAGTCTTTCCTATCGGGGCGATCTGGCGAGACTTTGGAATTGGCAGTACGCGGTGGAACCACCGACGCTGCAAATCCGTGGACAAGCGCAAGGCCGCGCCACATTCGCCACGGCCAAGGGCTTGATCGAATTTCAAAATACGACGGACGTGGTACAGGCCGCGATCGACCAGCGAGCTGGCGGAGTCCCTCCCCGCGGCGGCCTGGCGAACTGGACGACTGTCTGGAGCGAGCCGCAATTGAATACCGCGGCCTCGGGAAGCTACGCGCCGGCCGACGATCGACTGGTGCTCGCCGAGCTGAACATGACGACGCCGGCGATCGCCATGACGTCCCGCGGCGACTTGATGCATCTGACAACGTCGCCGAGCGCCGATCTGGCGGGCGAGCTGACTTACGATCTGGCCCTGCTGGCGGATCAACTACGAGGCAGTATCGGTCCCGAGGTGCAGCTGCGGGGCCGGCAATCGGCTCCCTTTACCGTCCGCGGACCGTTGACCAACACCGCGCTTGCTGTGGGCGAGTCGCCGTCACGCTTGTCCCCATCGACGGCGCATTCCGCCACGGTGCCCGCTGAGCTGACTGCGGAGACGACGATCGGTTGGGACGCCTTGAGTGCCTATGGGCTCGTCCTGGGTCCGCAGAACTTAACGGCCCGGCTGGCACAAGGCACGCTTTCGTTCAGCCCCCTGCAGACGACACTCGCCGCCGGAAATATTTCGGTTGCGCCGCGGATTGAATTAAATGCGAATCCCATGATGCTGGTCGTCGATCAGGGGATGGTCGCGGAGGGGATTCAAATCACGCCAGAAATGTTTCGAGGCTGGTTCAAATACATCGCCCCCATTCTGGCAGATGCCGCCACGGCCGATGGGAAGATGTCGATTTACCTGCAAGGCGCGCAGATTCCGTTGGCCCAACCTCAGTCCGCTTCGTTGGCGGGTAGCCTGATCATCGATGGGGCTCAGGTCAAACCCGGACCGATGGCCCAACAACTACTGGGCATCGTGACCGAATTCTCGACGTTGATGCAACGCTCGGCCCCCAACCTGGGCTTCCTCTCGGAGGGGCGTGACTGGCTGGAGATCACTCCCCAGCAGGTCGATTTTCAAATGTCACAAGGTCGCATCTACCATCGCAACCTGGCGCTCAAGGCGGGCCAAGTGACGCTGCGGACCCAGGGCTGGGTAGGCGTCGATCAGACGATCGGCTTGATGGCGGAGATTCCCGTCCAGGACGATTGGATCGCTAAGCAGAAACTGCTGGCCGGGATGCAGGGCCAGACCATCAAGATTCCGATCCAGGGCACCTTCGCTCGACCCCAACTCGAACGTAGCGCGCTGGCGCAGCTATCCCGACAAATGGTCGAGAGCACCGCTCAAAATCTGCTGCAGGACGAACTGCAAAAAGGCCTGCAGAAGCTGCTGGGCCCCAAATAGTCGCGGCCTGCTGGTGCACGCCCGTCGGCGACCGCCATCGTTTGCGAAATCACCCCTTTCTCGCGAAACACAAGCCGCCGCAGTCGGCAGAGCCGGTCGCTCGGATTATAGTGGCGGGTAGACTGATCGCCATCGCGGCTTGCCCCCTTTCACGGTGCGCCCCCATGAAGCTCATCCTGCTGGGAACCGGTGGCTACCATCCGAGCGAATCGCGGCATACGGCTTGCCTGATGCTTCCCGCCGCTGGAATTGTGCTGGACGCTGGCACCGCCATGTTTCGCGTGCGTGAGTTCCTCGAGACCGAACACCTCGACATCCTGCTAAGCCATGCTCATCTCGATCATGTCGTGGGACTCACCTTCATGTTCGATGTCCTTTACAAGAAACACATTTCGCGCGTGACGGCTCATCTGGCGGCCGAAAAGATCGCGGCGGTACGTGAGCATCTGTTTGCCGAAGCGATCTTCCCCGTCGAGCCTCCTTTTGACTTTTCTCCGGTCGAATCACTCGCGCAATTGGATGATTGCCGCGTCACCTGGTTTCCGCTCGAACACCCGGGCGGGTCGATTGGCTATCGACTCGACTGGCCCGACCGTTCCATGGCTTATGTCACGGACACCGTGGCCGATGAGAACGCGGCCTATGTGCGTCTGATCGAAGGCGTCGACTTGCTCGTACACGAATGTTATTTTGCCGACGAGGCGGACGGCTACGCACGGCGAACGGGACACAGTTGGGCCACGGCCGTGGCGGCCGTGGCCCAACGCGCCGCTGTGGGCCGACTGGCCCTCGTGCACGTGAATCCGGTACTCAACGAGTACGATCCGATCGGCCTGCACGTCGTGCAGGATATTTTTCCTGACGCCGTGCTCGGCACCGATCGCATGGAACTTGACTTCTAGCCGTGTTGGCGACGGGACCGCGAACGCACCCGGCGGCGTCCGACCCATCCCAGCAGCAACCCTCCGCAAGCCACGAGCGGCAGCGCCTGCGGTTCGGGCACGACCGCCGTGCCGCCCGACGTCTGGAACTTATTGCCGTTCCAGATGTTAAAATCTGATACGTCAATCGAACCGTCGGCATTGAAGTCGCCCAGGCAAAAGGCCGGCGTCGCCGTGAACTTGTTCGAGTTCCAGAAGTTAAAGTCAGACACGTCGACGCTGCCGTCGAGGTTGGCGTCGCCCGACAAGAAGGGGCCTCCCACCTCGGCATTGCCCCCCTCGACCAGCCATGCGGCCAGATCGTCGCCGTTGACCAACCCGTCGGCCGTGAGATCGAACGCCGAATCGTTCGTGCCGGCGACAATACTGGCGACCAGCGGATCCACATCGAGACAGTCGTAGACGCCGTCGTTGTTGAAGTCCCCATCGATCGAGGAAGTAATCTCCGTCACGACGAAATTGTCGTACAGCCCAAAGCTCCACTGGGCGCGTCGCTGACGCTGCTGAAGTAATCGCCATAGCCGAGCATCACGTTCCCCTCGATATCGGCATCGGTATCCGAAGCAATCAGCAGATCGTCCACGTAAAAGTCGACCTGCGTGCCCACCTTTTCAATTTTCAGCTCATGCCAGGCAAATGCCATCTGGCCAGGCGCGGTAAGCCCCACCTGGTTATCCACGCCACCCTGCACCGGCAACAAGGTCACCTCGATGTTGCCCGGAAAAATATCCGTGTAGTAGGCGTCCGAGGTGTTGTTGCTGGGGCCCTGGTTGATGCCCGGGGCGTTAAAGCCATCGTTGGTGAAGGACCGCACATCCGTGCCTGAGCCTCCCTCTCCTGTGATCGTGAAGTAGGTCCCGCTGATGTTGCCAATTTGAATGGCGCTGGGACCGGGAAGCGCATTGAAACCGACACCAAACATGAAGGCTTGCGTCGATCCGGTGCCACCACCCGGCAATGGTCCGTTGGCATTCATCCACAGGTCGGCGGTGACGCGGTAATCCTTGTCGGGCAGATTCATGCCCAAACCGATCGGCACGATCTGGACGGCGCTGGTGGCCCCGGTACCGCCGCCTGGCGGATTGTTGGCCCGCATGATCACGCCTGTCGTACCGCCCGAGGTCGAGTTAGGCGCCTCCGGAATGCCCAGGGTGCTGTAGTCAAAAGCAAAGGTCACTTCATCATTGTCAGGTGTGAATTCGAGCACCCGATAATTCAGCGACGTATCCGTATTGAAGTCGTCACTATATAGCTGACCACAGACGGGCACGGCCCACATCAGGACGGGAAAGACCGCGACCGCGGACCAACGACGGAACATACTCGAATTCATTATCCAACCTTTCAAACGAAATTTAAGGGAAACTTCTCAACACTCCCAGTGTATCCCAGGGGCGAGCAATTGCGAGCAACTGGGCTGAAAATGTCGAACGCCGCCGCCGAACGCCACGGGGCCTGGCGGCCCAGCTATGCATGCAGCAGCGAAATCACCAGCGGCACCGACAGGACCGTCCCCAGCAGAAATAGCCCCCAATGGACGATTCGATGGCGGTGCCCCAGGTAGGCCAGGTAGCCGCAGAAGATCGTTCCGGCGGAGAAACAGAGATTGGCCCCCAGACACCCCACCGTCAGCTTGGCCGCGATCACCCGCGGCTGGTCGATCCAAGTCTCCGACATCAGCAGCCATTGCAGGCAAACCATGGCCAGCAACAAGCTGTTATAGAGGATGCGCAGTTTCTCGAAGTCCATGACCGCCTGGCCCACCTCCGCCGGCCGACGATCGGCGTCGACTGGCCGCTCGTCCCGTTCGGCCGACGGTGCACGGTACGGGTTCGTTTCCACGGTCCACTCCTAGTTCGCAGGCGGTGCGGCGAGGACGCTCGTTGTTCCTCGGTGACTGGCCGGTTACGATCCCCGGGCGAATGACGCGACGTCTACGCGATCAACTCCGAAAATCCCTGCCAGGCCAACCAACAACTGTAGACGGCCACCGCGATGAGCAGGCACGTGTAGACCGTCACGACAAACGACCAGAACCATTTCTCCGAGCGGGAAAAGCCGCGACTGAGCCACAGCACGGGCAACCCCAGGACGCCGGTGACGCCGAAGAGCAAGACGAGAACCACCCAGCGATGATCGATCAACCGCATGGACGGTTGCCCCTCGCTCGTTGCCGACTCTGACGTGACGGCCCGCAACAGCCCGCAGTTCGCGCACTCCGCAACGGTCGGGTCAGGGAGGCTCGCTCCGCATTTACGACATCGCGATCGCGGGGCGCCATTCACGACAACGATTCCATCTCCCACGTTGCGGACCGACGTGACGTCGCCGGGGAAGCCTGCTCCAGTGGAGTGACGTCATATCTCGCGAATCGTCGCAGCAATTTCCGCAGGCGGCGGCGATACTCGAAGTAGCTGACTTCCAGGACGTGACGCGGCGAATCGACGTAACTCCGTGCGCGACCGGCGGAGGAGAGCCCCTTATGGATCTGGCGGCGGAACCAGCGGGCGGCGGAGGGACACGTGGTCTGGGCCGCGACAAATTGCGCGACGAGTTGAGCCTGATAATCGGCCAGCGCCCAGATCCCACCATCGGGCTGAATCATCCCCACGACAAACAGCGAATCATACCGCGGATGGAACGTGTTGAGGAATAGGCGTGGCGCGTTACCCTGCCAGCCGAGATGCTTGGCGTCGATGAAAGGAAATGTCAGTTCATATCCCGTCGCGCAAATGATCGTGTCAATCAGCTCGCTGCGACCATCGGCAAAGCTTACCCGTCGTCCCTCGATGCGGACCACATCGCCTACGGGGACGACCTGCCCATGTCCCACCGCCGGCAAGATTTGGCTATTCACGATCGGATGGGACGCGAACATCGGATGATCGGGAGTCGGCAATCCGTAGCGCTCCGGACGACCCGCCGCTACGCCAATGCACCAGGCAGTGATCTGTCTAGCCAGCCAGGTCGGGAGCCACCAGCGTGACATCGTGTCTCCGCAACGATCGATGGGTGCCCCGAAAAGGTATTTGGGAAAGATATGGTAGCCGCGACGCAAACTCCACACGGTGCGTGCCGCGACACGTGAGACCTCGACCGCAATGTCACACCCCGAATTGCCCGCACCGATCACCAGCACGCGTTGGCCAGCGAATGCTTCCGCATTCCAATAATCGTGCGCGTGGAGCTGCTCACCGTCAAACGAGCCGGTCAGTTGGGGCCACAGGGGCTTCCAATGGTGGCCGTTGGCGATGACCACGCCGGCGTACGTACGGGGTTCCGGTTCTCCCGCCACTTGGACCAACCAACCGTGTTCCGCGGGCACGACCTGCTCGACACGACATCCGTACTCGATGTGCTTGCCAAGTTGATACTCGGCCGCATAGGCCCGCAAATAGGCGAGCGCCTGGGTGTGGCTGGGATAGTGCGGAAACTCACGCGGCATGCGAAAATCGGGGAACTCGGTCAGCCGTTTCGATGAAATCAGATGCGCCGATTGGTACACACTGCTCGTCGGGTTACGACAATTCCAATTTCCTCCCAGGTCGGTATGCCGTTCCAGACAGCGCACGGGAATGCCCATCCCCGCGAGCTGTCGCGTCGCCGCCAGCCCGCAGGGTCCTGCCCCGATCACGCAATAGGCGTTCGTCTTGGTCTTGCTGATCATGCTCCGCGCCTGAGAAACGTACAGCGTAGCCGAAAATGGGTCCGTCCGGGCAGTCACCCGCTGGGGACCCGTCCCGCGATGTCGCGGCCCACCATTCCGGCAGTGGAAACTTCCAGGCGATTTCTCTTGCCAAAACACCCTGAACCCCCACCGATGACGGGTAGATCCGGACCCAGCCCGGCGGTCGGCCGCGCAAGAATTTCATGGCCGAACCTGCCAAAAACCTCGTAGAATGGATCGAAAAACCGTCGGCAGGCGAACGGGCTGACCACCGATCTCTCGAGAAACTCTGGCTTGCCTGCGAAAATCTTCACCTTTCTGGGGGCTCCCTGATACCCAAGCGATAAAGATCTGAGTAGAATCGCGTCTAGTCATTGATGACGCCAAAAAACTTTTTTTTCATACTTAACCCGCGGATCGGCGGGCGACGTCAACAGCGGCGAGGGAACGCGATACGTACCAGGACGGTGGCGCCTTTTTTGCGTGACGTTTTATGGGAGTCCTCCTATGTCACAAACAAATTCGGCGGAGGAGCACAAGCTGGTAAGCAGTTTCGAATCGGTGCGGCGGACACTCCTGCAAGAAGAGTATCGAGACCGGCTGGAAAAACCGCTGGCTTACTGGGCGCTTCCCAACGATCGTCGACTCCCCTTGGCGTTTCTGGGACGTTCGCTGGGTGAGTTGCTCACGACCCCTTTCGACGATCTTTCCTCGACGCGGGGCATTGGCCAGAAAAAGATCAGCTCCTTGGTCAAGCTTCTCCATCGAGCGACCCATGACACGCCGCCCGCCGTGCCCTACGGCTTGCAGGCCTTGGCGGACGAGTTTGAACGCGAAAAGCAGGGCGAAGGCGGCTCGGCGGAATCTGGTGAATTTGATCCGAGCATTGTCTCCGAATCGCTGTGGGTCCAATGGTGCGACACGGTCCAGGCATTTCATTTGGGGCACGAGAAACTGGGACGGCTGGCTCCCTCGCTACAGGCGTTGCCGACCGTCATTTGGGACCGTCCCCTCAGTTCGTATGTGGGCCGGACACTGGCGGAGATACGCCAGTTAAAGACGCATGGAGAGAAGCGGGTTCGCGTCGTGCTGGAGGTCTTTTATACGGTCCACGAAGCGCTTCACCGGACCAGGCATCCGGAGCATTTGTCGTTCAGTCTCGTGCCGGCCTTTGTGCCGGTCGTGGACGAATACCTGGCACGGATCAGTCGCTTCGATCCGATCACCGAGTCGCGGCAGGATGTCGCCGAACGGCTTGTGAAACCGCTCTTGTCCCAGGTGCTGACCGACTCGGGAGAGGCGGTCTACTCCCTGTCTCGGGATCGCCTAGGGATCGACGTGCCGGTTCACACGGTGCGCGAACAGGCACGCGAAATGGGCGTGACACGGGCACGCATTTACCAATTGCTGGAAGAGTGTGGCAAAATGATGTCTGTGCGTTGGCCCGAGGGTCGGTCGCAATTCAAGGGACTTGGCACGATTACGGATCCGGACACACGGGCCCTTATTCAGGCGACCCAGCAACTCTTCTTCCCCGAGAAGGGGGCCGACCCGGAAGAGGATTGACGCAGGGGCTTGTGAATTGCTTCGTGAGACAGGCCTCCGGCCAACCACGCGGATCAGGCGGCCCGTTGTCGGACTTCGGGATGCGGCAACGGTTGGGGATCGTTGATCGGTGGCCCAAAGCGGCCGGCGAGCCGGCCGGCCCAGCGAGACGGATGCGGCAGGTCGGCCAGCGTGTGCAGCAGCATCGCTCCCAGACGAGGGTAAGGCTGGCAGTCTTCCACGAAGTAGGTGCGTTGCAGCCGCGTGGTATCCCGCGCGAGACGAAATTCGGATGCCTCTCCCACGGACGGGCGGTCCACGCGGTGGGTATCGACCAGCTGGCTCTCGCTCACCTGGGCCACCTCCAAACCATGGGCCTCTGCCCGTAACGCCAATTCGATATCAGCAAGTTCCGCGACAATCCGTGAATTCCAGCCCCCAATCCCGCGCAGCAGCTGCGTCCGAAAGAAGCCACCGTGCCAGGACGGGGCCAGCGGGCCCACGGGCCCAGGCGTCTGGGAATCGTCGACGCGACAACGGCGTCCCGCCGCGGACAGGGAGACGCCACAAAACGTCGCCGCTTCATGCAGCCGCGTGATCCGGGGCGCCACCGCCAGCACGTGCGGCGGTGCCGCGTTCAGTCGTTCGACCGCCGCCGCGGTCCAGTGAGATGTGGCGAGCACCCCGGGGAACAGGCAATGCACCATGTCGGTTCCGGCCGCGCGGACGCCGGCATTCAATAAGTCCCGCCATTCACCACGGGCCCGTACGAAACGGACTTCGTCCTGCAGATCATAGGGATCCGCAAAATCCGGCTCGCAAATCAACATGACTTCGCACGAGGGAGGTCGATTCTCGAGCACGGAGACTAACGTGTCTTCCCATGCGGTTTGTCCGCCAACCGCGGGCACCAGGATCGAAAGCTGTGGCACGGAACCATCCTTGGTTGTTAAGCATCGTGAACACCCTGCTCAAGATTGTTTCGGCCACGCCTGCCTGACTCGTTGATCGAATCGGCGGCCAGCCGATTTTTCTCACGATGCAAGCGGATTTCTCCGCGTAATCGTTACCAATTAACAGCCCGGATCGGCGGCCCACACCTGGAGCAATTCCCCCACGACTTCGACGGCGGCTACCATTTCGTCCAGGCACGCCCACTCGAGGGGCGAATGCAGGTTGTGTTGCCCGGAGGAGAGGTTGGGCGTGGGGAGGCCCAATTCAGTCAATCGCGAGCCGTCGGTGCCACCCCGAATCACACACCGCTTGCAGGGTCGACCCAGCCGCCGGTGCGCCTCTTCGGCGTAAGCCACAGCCCGCGGTTCTCGCCGCAAGCCGTCTCCCAAATTGCGATACTGCTGACGGACATCCACCGTGACCGAGCAGCCGGGAAAAAGGCGAGTCACTTCCGCGCCAATCCTCCGTAACAAGGTCGCTTGCTCCTCCAGGTGTGATGTCTCAAAGTCGCGGAGCAGCACCTTGAGCAGTACCTCGTCCACCCGGCCATGAACGATGCGGTAGGGATGGAGAAATCCCTGCCGCTCTTCGGTGGTTTCGGGTGCCTGATCTTCGCGGGGCATCCGTTCGATGAAGGCCGCGGCAACGCGAATCGCATTCACCATACGACCCTTGGCGATCGCCGGGTGGATGTTCACGCCTTTGATCGTGACAGTCGCCTCATCGGCGGAAAACGTTTCCACGTCGATCGTATTCGCGGCCGGGCCATCCAGCGTGTAACAGACATCCGCCCGGAGGGCCGCCACGTCCACCTTATCGACTCCGCGGCCGATTTCCTCGTCACAGGTAAACAGGATCCGCACATCCCCGTGGGGGATCGCTGGCTGCTCCAGGAGCGTCGCCGCCACTTCCATGATGATGGCCACACCCGCCTTGTCGTCCGCCCCCAAAAGGGTCGTCCCGTCCGTCGTGATCAGCGTGCAGCCGATCAGATTTTCCAATTCAGGACTCTCCGCGACCGTAATGATTTTCGTCGGGTCCCCCGGCAAGCAGATGTCGCCGCCCGTGTAGGGCTCAATCACCTGAGGCTGGA
Organism: uncultured Planctomycetaceae bacterium; assembly: GCA_963700865.1. Classification (GTDB taxonomy): domain Bacteria; phylum Planctomycetota; class Planctomycetia; order Pirellulales; family Pirellulaceae; genus CAVOGJ01. Next base: position 118,339 of record CAVOZC010000018.1, read on the forward strand.
CATCTTTGCCGCTGGCGTCCGACGATGTGTCCATGTGCGCATTAAGCGCCACTACGGGACAGGCACCATCGATATTCCCCGGCAAAGTCGCGATCACCAGTGCATGCTCGTCCTGCTTCGCGTCTTGCAGTCCCATCGCGACAAGCTCTTGCTGTAACAGGCGACTCAACGCCCATTGCCCCTCGCTGCTGGGATACGCCTGCGAATCCGCGTTGGCTGTGGTCTCGATCTGTACGTACCGCAAAAAGCGTTGCTTGAGTCGTTCCTTGTTGATTTTCATATCCACACCTTGGCTCTTGTGATGGGCACTTCACCAGCATGGTACGGCCCGCCGCCGTCGTTCGAAAGGCACGAGGCCCCGACCGGCCGTCGCATCATCCGTACCGCTGTGATAAATTCAGGTCAATCGCTGCCCAATACGGGAGGAAGGGCCCATGCCACGACCAGACGACGTCGGCTATTTTGTCTTCGATGTAGAGAGCGCCGCCAACGGGGATCTGATCTCAAATGTCCGTTATCCGGGCGAACGACTGAGCGGCAAACACGCGATTCTGCGGTATCGGGCCGAACTGATGGAGAACCAGGGGAGCGATTTCATCCCCTACACGTATCAACTGCCGATCTCGGTGGTGATCGCGAAGGTCCGAGACGATTTTTCCCTGGTGGATGTCGTGGTGCTCGACGAGCCTCACTTTCGCACGCATGTGATCACCGAACTTTTTTGGCGCGGCTGGGAAGCCTACCGCTTTCCGACCTTTGTCAGCTTCAACGGTCGCTCTTTTGACATGCCCCTCATGGAACTAGCCGCGTTCCAGTTTGGCGTGACCGCCCAACCGTGGTTCGACAGCGGCGGTCGCAGCTACGATCAGCCCCGCTACCGCTACAACTCGGCGGCTCATCTTGATTTGCAGGATCTGTTCGTCAACTACGGTGCCACGCGGTTTCACGGCGGCCTGAACCTGGCCGCTACCCTGCTGGGAAAACCCGGAAAGATGGCCGTACAGGGTCACATGGTGCAGGACATGCATGACGAAGGAAAGCTGGCGGAAATCAACGACTACTGCCGCTGTGATGTCCTGGATACGTACTTTGTCTTCCTCCGCACCCGCGTCATGCTCGGGCAATTGACACTCGACCGCGAACAAGCCATCGTGGCAGAGACAAAAGAGTGGCTGCTGGAACGGGCCGAGGATTCGGCCGCCTATGCCTCCTATCTCGATCACTGGTCGGATTGGCCCAACCCATGGCAGCTGGCCGAGCCCGCACCAACTGCCAACGCGGACCTGCCAAACGCCGACCGGGCCAAGCCCGCGGTCCAACCGTCTGGCCCCTCCTAAGCCCCAACCGGCCCCGCGCAGCGGGCCTCGATCAACGGACTCGTCCAGCGTCAAGTGTCAGACTTGGGCTTGGTCAAGGCCCCGGCTGTGGCGTCCCACCGCGGTCGACTGGGGCAAGATGCCGCTGCCATGGTGAGTGAACCCCTAACTTGCAACTGGACGAAGCATCAGCGTGGCAGTTCGAACAGGTGATGCACGTACTTGAACGCCGCGCCGGCGTAGCTGGGCTGCCAATTGACGTTGGTTCGGCCCAGTCCTTTCGTGTGGTGGTAGGAGTAGACGTTCCGATAATGGGGCAGCGAATGGTGCGGCATCAGCGGAGGATACGTGAAGTAGGTGGGGACCGTCGGTTTCGGCGTGGCGAACGGCACCGGATAGGGCGGAGCCGGCCGACCGCAATGCTTGCCGTTGCCTCCGGAATCGCCGAACTTGGTCCGGAGGTGCCGAGCCCAATGGCCCGGTTCGTGGCGCCGCTGGTCGAAGGTTGCCGCCCCATCGCAAGCCTGGCCCTCGTAACAGCCGCCATCGTAACCGTCGCCCATGCCGAAGCCCCCATTCAGCGACTCGCTGTCATAGACGGGGCCCTGTTCATGGATCGGACCGCACGTCGGGCACTGGCCGCTGGCCCCGCCGGGAGCTATCCAGGCGGTCAACAAGATCGTCGCGAGGGAGCCGGCAAGCCGGGAGAGGCGGGAATTCATCGGTTCGCATCCTTTCGGTCGTGAGTGGGCCGTCCTGGCCATCAAGGCGCAGCGGGGGGCCCGCAGCGTGTGGGCCCAACCGAGCCTGTCACCAGCGGGCTGGCTGCCAATACTTTCGGAGACAACCATTCTGCCTGCTGAGCAAATGTTGGCGGTTGCCACGGCTCGATCGCCTGCCCCAGCCGGACTCGTCCGAATGTGCTGGTGAGCACCGGCGAAAAAACGCTATAATCATCCCAGCTTCACTAGATCGCTTGACTGACCAAGCCTGTTGCCGCGGCGACCTACCCTCAAGTCACGACCCATCGTCAAAGAGGGGACACCGTGACGAGGTACCTCGGCGGCGGCCCACAGGCCGCCTGCCATGCGGGCGACCGGCGGATGGTCCATCCGGGAACCGCCGTTGGCGATTGGCGGCACGGAATCTTCGGTAAAGGAGTGCATCGCTTGCCCATCAAGAAGAAAAAAGTCATCCGCAAAGGGAAGACGGGTGGTGCGGTCGGATCGGCCCGACTGGTCAAGAAGAAGAAAAAGAAGAAAGTCGCCGCTCCGACAAACGGGGCGCCGTCGAACGGCAGCGCCGTGGGCAAAGCCTCGATCAAATCGGCACCTGCTGCCGATCGAAAGCAGCGACGGGCCACGGCAGAATCGATGGCCAAATCGCAGCGCGACATCTCGGTCAGCGAATTCTTCGCCAAGAATCGACATCTGTTGGGTTTCGACAATCCTCGTAAGGCGCTGCTGACGACCGTGAAGGAGGCGGTCGACAACTCGCTCGATGCCTGCGAGGAGGCCGGAATCGCTCCCGAAATCTGGGTACATGTCGAGCAGACGCGGGCGGACCGTTACAAGGTCGGCATCCAGGATAACGGCCCCGGGATCATGAAAAAACAGATCCCGCTCATCTTTGGCAAGCTGCTCTACGGATCAAAATTTCATCGCCTTCGACAAAGTCGCGGACAGCAGGGAATTGGCATCAGCGCGGCCGGCATGTACGGAGTGCAGACGACAGGCAAGCCGGTCAAGATTATCTCCAAGACATCGAAGGGCAAACCGGCCCACTATTACGAAATCCAAATCGACACCAAGAAGAATGTCCCGGAAATCCTCAACGGCAAGGGGGATGGGATTGACATCCCGCCCGGCGCCAAGGGTCAGGCGCTGATTGAGAAGTACGGCATCGAGTGGGTCGAGCAGAATCACGGCACGCGAGTCACCATTGAATTGCAGAGTCGTTACCAACGGGGACGCGGCAGCATTGACGAATACCTGCATCAGACGGCCATCGCCAACCCGCACGTCACGCTGCATTTCATCGATCCCGAGGGGAACGAGACCCACTACGAGCGATCGACCGAAAAGTTGCCCAAGGAACCGAAGGAAATCAAACCGCATCCCTACGGTGTGGAACTTGGGCGACTGGCGACGATGCTGAAGGACACGAGCGAGCCGACTCTAGCCAGCTTCCTCAGCAAAAGTTTTTCGCGGGTGACGCCGGGAGTTGCGAAGCGCATTTGTGAGACCGCGAAATTGTCGACACGCTCGCGTCCTTCCCGCATTGGCCAGCGTGAGGCCGACGCGCTTTACCAGGCCATCCAGGCCACCAAGATCACGAACCCGTCAACGGAGTGTATTTGCCCGATCGGTGAGGAGCTGATTCTAAAGGGGTTGCACCAAGTCGTCCCGGGCGAATTCTACACCGCGGCCACGCGGCCACCCGCTGTCTATCGGGGCAATCCGTTCCAGATCGAAGTCGGTCTTGTCTATGGCGGCGAGGCCCCCACGAAGCACATCGATCGGCAATTGCTGGAGGAACTGCTGGAGGCCACCGACGCCCGCACAATCCGCCAGTTTCTGATGAATACCTTCAGCTCGATCGGGTCCGATGGTGCGGATCGCATCATCAAGGAATCGGGACTGGGGACCCGGCAGTCCCCCTCCAAGCTGAAACCGCGTGAGGCAGCGGCTTTGCTGCATGCCATGCAGAATGTCAATATCAGCGAAGGCCAGTCGATGGACGTCTTACGGCTGGCCAATCGCGTCCCGCTGCAATTCCAGCATGCGGCCTGTGCGATCACGCAAACGGTCATGCAAACGAATTGGCGCAGTTACGGGTTGTCACAAACACGGGGCTCGCTGCCACGCGGGCCGATCACGCTGATGGTGCATATCGCCAGTGTGTGGGTCCCCTTCACCAGCGAATCGAAGGAGGCGGTAGCGACATATCCGGAAATCCAGAAGGAGCTGCGGTTGGGATTGCAGGCGGTCGGTCGCAAGCTGGGCATGTACATGCGTAAGCGAAATCGCATGAAGCAGCAGTCAAACCGACGAGACATTTTCATGCGCTACCTGGGGGAGGTAGCCACGGCCGTCTCGACCATCAACAAATCCGATCGCGACACGCTGTTCCAGCAATTGCTCAAGGTCGCCAAGCGGCAGACGGCGGAAGCCGACTTGAAACTCGATGACCGGGGCAAGGTGGTCGAAGAGGAAGTGGAATTCGGTAAAAACGTATTGATCGTGGACCCCACCGATCGCATCCTCGAATCGGTCATGGCCGGCGTCCCTGAGACGAAGGGCACCGACTGAGCGGCCCGCCGTGCCGACTGGCCGGCAACGACGACACACGCCGCATCGCACGGCCACCTCGCCTTCCCCAACGCATTCTCCATGACGGAACCCTCCCATGGCTAAACGTAAACTCGTTCGCAGAAAGAAATTGGCTGCCCAGTCGCCGACGGCAAGCCGTGCGAAGGCGTCGGTGCGACTCACGGATCGTGACAAGGCAACGCTCAGCAACCTGAAATCGCTGGCAGACCAGGTGGTGACCACGGCCAAACGTTCCCGACCGCCGCATCTCGATATTCCCTCACGGTCCCTCTCGAATGTGAGATTCAATCGGTCGAAACGCATTATCGAGATGGGAAACAACACCAATCGCCGCGAGTTATTCAACCTGTCGCAGGCGAAAAGTTACATGCAGACGATGCTCGTCGGCAGTGGCTGCCAACGTCTGATCGAAGAGGGCAAGACGACCAGCATCCGGGGTCTCTACTACATGCTCAAGCACACGATCGGAGGCACCAAAGAAGAGACGTTCAACGATCAAGCCGAATGTGATCCGATCATCGAGGATATCGAAGTCACCCTCGATTCCCTTCGCGAGGAACTCCACCTTTATGCTTCGAATCGCGGCAACATGATGGGCGATTTGACGCTGGTCGACTCGGGAACCGAATTGAATTGCAGTCGCGTGGGTCGCAATGGCTACAGCATCCCGTCCATTGTCGAACCCAATGTTGTCAAGTTCGTGAAGCATAACGCCAAGTTTATCTTGCACGTGGAAAAGGACACCGTCTACAGTCGCTTTGTCGAGGATGAGTTCTGGAAAAAACACAAATGCATCTTGTCCCACGGCAGCGGGCAACCCCCACGAGGTGTGCGGCGGATGCTCAATCGCATGCATCAGGAACTGAAGCTGCCCATCTACTGTTTGCTCGATAACGATCCGTGGGGATACTATATTTACAGCGTCATCAAGCAAGGATCGATCAACTTGGCGTTCGAGTCGCAGCGGATGGCGATTCCTACCGCCAAGTTCATCGGGCTCCGCAGTAGAGATTATGAACGCTGCCAACTCTCCTCGAGCGTGCAAATCAAGCTGAGCGACACGGATAAGAAGCGGGCTCGGCAGATTGCCAAGTACGCCTGGTTTGAGAAAAAGCCGGCCTGGCAAAAAGAAATCAAAAAGATGCTCGATAACGACTTCAAGCTGGAGGTCGAGTCCTTGATCAGCAAGGACATCAGTTATGTGACCGAGGAGTATGTGCCGCAGCGGTTACGCGACCAGGATTTTCTCGATTGACGACCGAGCCGGACAGGGCCTCGCCCGGGAGCACGAGGTGGCCCCCATCCTCGGAAGGCGAGGCAAAGGTCACGCCCGAGCTGCTCAGCGAGCTACCTGCGATTCCGTAAACTCGTGCCGCGGTAACTGCCGATCATGGATGGGGGCAGCGGGCAGCCCTGGACTCGCCCAGGCGTGCCTCATTATGCTCCGCCCTCGCTTGAACCCTGGGACCTGGCCATGACCAAATCACGAACCGCTCTGTATCCGTTGTGCGTTGTCCTCTGCCTGGCGTCCCTGGCATCCGGCCAGGGGAATACGCAGCGCGGTGCCGTCTTGGGCGGGCTGACCGGCGCGGCCGCCGGGGCCCTCATCGGCAACCACAACCACGAGGCGGGTGCTGGCGCCGCCATCGGTGGCGCGATCGGCGTGGTGGCCGGTTCCGTGCTGGGCCGAGCCGAAGACCAACGCGCTCAGGAAGCTTATGCTTATCAGCAACGGCAGCAGGCCTATTTTTCGCAACGGGCACTTTCCCCCGCGGATGCCGTCCAATTGACTCAAAACCAGATCAGTGATCCGGTCATCATCAGCGCCATTCGTAACCATGGCGTGCAGCGGCCCCTCGAAATCGCGGACATCGTCTATCTCAGCCAGAACGGCGTCAGCGATCAAGTGATTCAAGCCATGCAGGCGGCTGGCAGTGGACCGTATGCCGGGCCAGGCCCAGCCGTCGTGACTCGTCCGGTGCCGGTCGCGGTGCCCACCTACGTCGGGCCCCCGGTCGTGTATGGTTATCCGCAACCTTCCTTCGTACTTCGCGTGGGTGGTGGTTACGGTCATGGGCATGGCCACGGTGGGTGCCGGCGCCATTGGTAGACGGCTGGGAGATTCGCTGGGAATGCCTGGCGATGTCCTCCACCCACGACGGGCCATGGTGTGGCCCGAGCTCCCCAAGCTGAACTCAGCGATCGCCGTCCAGCGTCGAGAAAGCCTCGCGACGTGATCGGCACGCCGCGGGCATCCGTGGCCGTTCTTTCGCCATCCTCGGTCTCCGGCTGCGCATCGCCAGCGGCGTCTCGCCGGCAGCCCTGCCGTCTTGCCCGCTCCGGAAAAAAGGCGGCGGTTGCTGGGTCCCGCAGCGCGGTTGGCTCCTGAACGAGGCCCCCCAGAAGGTCCAAATTGCCGGTCAGGTAAGCTGGCGAACCCTTGCGGTGCATGCCGGTTGTGCGTTTCCAACCGTTCGAAATCTCTTTGATGCGGGCGCAATAGCGACAAGCCCTACGATCGCGCACGTCGATAGCAACCTTGACACGGTCGGCATGTCGTCACTTGTGACACGACCCGCCGTTTTCGCAAACGTGAATCGCCACGACTTATCCGCAACAACCTTTCAGCCCCAATAAAACGAACGTTTCCGATGAAAACGATCGCTTGCTGCGAGCAACGCGGGACGTGGGCGTCCTTAGGGCGGGCAACGACAGGAGTATTAGTATGAAGTCCACGTTGAGATACGCAGCCTTGATGTTCGCCATCGGGCTCTTCAGCGCCTCGATCTCGTTCGCACAATGGGCGAGCGGTCCAGGATCGGTCACGGGCCTCACAACTCACTGCGGCCCTGGAGGTTGTGGCCCGGCTGCCGGCACGATGTACGGCAATTACCCGTCCACGGGCTACGACGCGACTTTCGGCGGCCCTTCCCGTGGAAACGGCGTCGGCGGCAACTATGGCGGCTACGCCGCCAGCGCACAGCCATACGCAATTTCGCCCTCTGACAGCCAGCCATACGCGGCCCAATCCGTGCCAGGCTATCCTGCCGCCAGCTATCCGACCACCAATTATCCCCCACCGGGCTATGCGGCCGCCCGACCTGCCGTGAGCGGCTACGCGACGTCGGGCTACGCACCCGCGAGACCCGGGACGGGAACCAGTGGCTATGCGGGCATGCCTCAGGCGACCTATGGACAGGTCGGCCAGCGGCAGCTTGCCGCCTATGATCCGCAATCCGCGGGCGGCGGCGCGGCGGGCACTCCACCGCCAGCCCCCTATGGCAGCGGTAACGTGACGGCCCCTTACGGCACGATCGGTTCACCCATGCCCGGCGGCCCGCTGCCAGGTGGTGCCATGAATGGTGGTGCCATGAATGGGGCGGTGATGAATGGACCCGGCATGGCCGGCGGCACATGGCCCTATGGCTATGATGCTGGCGAGGCGGGTTGCGTCAATGGCCCGCTGATGGACTCGTCGTGGGGTGACTGCCCGGTGGTGGCGACGGGAGCTCCCCGTTGTGGCCCGACGTGGTTTGGTGGTATCTACGGCCTGATCATGAATCGTGACAACGCGAATGGACAGTTCTACCTGGTGGATCCCACCGTGGTGGACTGCGGTTGTTTGAATTCGCGCGACGCGGACATGGAATACGCGGGCGGTTATGAAGTCCGCATCGGCCGCACGTTCTGCCAGGGTGCCTGGGGGATTGAGTACATCTATTGGCAACTCTACCCCAACGCACAGGTGGCGTCCGTCAGTGGGGCGGGGCTGACCGGAACAATTCCTTACACGGACGTCTGGCTCACGCAGAGCGGCGGCGATGACACGGCTGCGAACTTGTTTACGGACGGCAATATCACGGGTACTTGTCTGCACCGTGATTGGGAATTCCAGAACATTGAGATCAACCTGCTCAGTCGACCGCTGTATGCGGGCTGCGGTCTGTTCGGTGGCGGCGGTTGCGGAGCTGGCGGCGGTTGCGGAGCTGGATGCGGTGCGGGCTACGGACCGGCCTGCGGAGCGGGACCGTGCTGCGGACCCTGCGCACCGCCCCGACTGCGAATTGGCTGGTTGTTTGGCGTTCGCTACTTTCGTTTCGACGAGTCGTGGCGACTGGCCTATGACAACGTGGACAACATCTTTGACGGTGCCGATCCAGACAGTGAATTCAACCACTACATCGGGATCGACAACGATCTTGTGGGAGCGCAACTGGGTCTGAATCTCGACTATTACCTGACTCGATCGCTGCAGCTGGAAGTGGGCAGCAAGTTCGGACTGTTTGGTAATCGCATGACGCAGCATCAGCAAGTCTACAACGGCTACGGATATGGCTACGTCATTCCAGGATCGCCGGAGGAACTCAACATCCGCTCCGACAAGACGGACGTGGCGTTCCTGGGTGAATTGCGGGCGGGACTGGGTTACAAGGTTGGCTACAACTGGCGGATTACCGGCGGGTATCGGGCACTCGCCCTCAGTGGAGTGGCACTCGCCACGAACCAGATTCCGTTCGGTCGGTCCTTTACAAATCTGGCGGGCATCTCGGGCATCGATCGCAACGGAGAGCTGATTCTCCACGGTGCCTACGCTGGAATTGAGTTTGCCTGGTAATAAACAAGGCGGACCGGAACCACCCGTTCCGCCTCGCCACGTTGGCGAAAGACGCCCTCGACCCCGCGGGGTCGAGGGTTTTTTTATGCCGGAAAGCAACACGACCGTCCCGCGAGCATTGGGCGAGATCACACGATCACGCTGATCAGCGACTGAAAGACCGCGTGATGACGAACCGGGTCGAAATCGGCTTCCTCGGCCACGCGATCGCGATAGTTGGGATCGATTTCAAACGACTGGTGGAGATACTTCACCGCCATGCGTCCGTTTTTCGCCAGTGCCCAGTAACAGGCGAGATTGTAGTGCAGAATGCCTTGGTCGGGCGCGATTTCCATCGCTTCTTCCAGCGCCTGGATGGCCAGATCGAGTCGATCGATCCGCTTGAAGCACCATCCGAGTGCCAGGTGAACGCCCGTGTTTCCCGGATCGCACTGTAGCGCCAGACGAAACGGTTCGATCGCGTCACGATATTGGTGCAGCGCACGAAACGCCTGCCCTTGCAAGTAAAAGATGTGGGCCGCGTCCAATCCTTCGCGATCCAACACGGACAGCTCGCGTAGCGCCCGGCGTGCCATCCGATCCTGGTGTTCCGGCTGAACGCTCCATCGTTCCCCGAGTCCGAGAACGAGTTCCAGGTAGCCTTCAGCGGCCTGGATTTTCTTTTGGCGTCTCACGTCTCGAAGAAAAGACACAACTCGGTTCCTGGTAAAGCTCACAAGGGAACATCGCACCGCGGACGAGGTACTACCTCCATTCTACATGCCATTTTCACCGACCTGAAATTTTTGGCAAGAAACATCGCGCAGCGCCTGCAAGTAAAGCACGGAACGCTTCCCGATCAAGTTGGCGGATCGTTCAGAAGATTCCAGCCGGGTAAAATGGAACAGGCCTCTTGACTTTTTCGCGGCCCGCGATCTCAGCCGCTTCTCGGCCCGCGATCTCAGCCGCTTCTCGGCCCGCCATCCCAACCGCTTCTCGGCCCCATCCCACCGGGCCGCCTCGCTCCTGACGGGCCGCCGGCCTGTCGACTTTTCGCAACGGCCAGACTTCGGCGTTGCCGGAACGCAACGACGGGCCCGCCCGACGTCGCGGCTCGACTCTGCTCCGCTGCCGCGCTATCGCGTGAAAAGCGTCGGCTGGCCAAGTACCCGCGGGGTGAAAACGGGACGCTTTGACACGCTGCACTCCAAAAACAACGGTCCGGGCATGCGACTTGCGAATGTGTTGTCGCAGAGCCACGTGCCCGTGCGGTCAGCACGGACGCCGTCCGCGGCGAAAATCGCGTACGTCGCATCCCCGCGACCACGACGCGAGCGCGCGGTTCCTCGGCTCACCGCCGACCTCCCCTCGTCACCACCGTCCCAGCCGATCCGCATGCGTCACCGTCTGTTACCATCACTTTTTCTTCTGATCTGCCTCTCCGCCTTCGCGGTCGCAGCGCGGAACGACTTGCCCGCCCCCGCCGGGGCGATCCGCCCTGCCGAACTGGCCTCCAAGGCTTGGCGGCGCACCACGCACGGCTGGGAACCTCGGCTGATGTGGCAGTTGCATGCGCCACGGCCCGTCAATCCGGCCACACGTTTACACCCGGCGGTCGTCGCGATGTTTGTCGGTCTGTTCTCGGTTGGCGCGCTGTGGGCGTTCGAACGAACCGACGCCGACTTGTAACTCGTTATCTGACCGCCACTTGCTAGCGGAGAACCAACCGCCCATGGGCCATGGCTACCCGCCCTCGCTCCGACCAGGGAGGATTATATTGAACGGGCGATGTACGAAATCGGGCCGCGGCGGCCACTAACTAGATAGGGTGTCTGCCGCGGCGGCACCCCGCGGGATGGCTGGCGGACAGGCCGCCCGCCGAGCCTGCATGACGGGAACCACCTTCTTACCTTGCCGAGCGAACCGATGCGACTGACCTTACGAACGCTGCTGGCCTATTTGGACGATATTCTCAAGCCGGCGGACGCCGAGGAACTTGGCAGCAAAATCCGAGAGAGCGATTACGCGACGGCCCTGGTCCATCGTATTCGCAGCAGCATGGGACGCTCGCGCCTGGCTGGTCCAAAAGTCCTGGGCAAAGGCATGGCCGCCGATCCGAATACGGTGGCTGAATACCTGGACAATACGTTGGCCGTGGAACGAGTACCTGAATTCGAAAAGGTCTGCCTCGAATCGGACATGCATCTGGCCGAGGTGGCGTCATGTCACCAGGTACTGACGCTTGTGTTGGGAGAGCCGGCGGATGTGAGTGCTTCACTGCGACAACGTGTCTACGGTGCCGCCCAGGATACCCGCGTGGCCACGTCGGCGGTCACCGGTTCCGCGACATTACGGAGGCGCATCGATGAGGCCACGCGTGCGGCGGCCAGCGAACACCCGTCGGTCGTCACGGCAACCACCAATGGCCAACCCGTGGTCAAAACCGATGCTCCACGGAAGACTCGCTGGCTGCCCATTGTGATGACGTTGGCCATCGGCTTCGTGGCCACTTCGTTGCTCCTGTTCGCATCCGGTTGGCTCATGCCAACATCCGGGCACATGGCGCAGGAGGGGACAACGCCGCCCGTGCAGACGCGGACGCCCGCTGACACGGTGCCGGCGGCACCGGCTTGGCCGGCGGATGAGCCGTCAACGACGACTCCCGCAACGGGCGCGGCGGACGCCCCGAACGGGCGTGAGCGGTCGGAAGCGCAGCCGCCCCCCGTCACCGCTCCGCCCACCGACGAGACCGTGGGCGGCGAGCGATTCGCCGGGGAGGCCGAGGCGGCCTTGCCCGGAGTACCGGCAACGACAGCTCCGCATGGCCTGCCGGCGGACGGGCGGGCGACCGACTCGTCCGTCACGCCGTCCGACGACACGTTGGCCGACCAAGACGCCGCCCGCGAGCCCTTGGTGACGCCGGGACCTGCTGAAGCGGCGCGTCCAACCGGCGACGTCATGTCCGGCGATTCGGCGTTGACCACTCCACCCGCGGGAGAGTCGGCAGACCTCCCGCGAACTCCGGCACCCGGCGATCTAGCCGTGGCCGACGCGGTCGGAGCGCGAGACATGCAGCCAGCCGATGAGACGGCGACCACGGATAACTCGTCAGCTCCCTTGGAAGCGGTAGAGGCGACGGTGGCAACGACGCCTCGCGACATCGGACGCAAAATCGGCGATCAGCAAGTTCTGGCGATTTGGGATGCCGAGCAACAAGCTTGGATGAGGATGCCCGATCGGGCCGCGATTGAGGTGGATCAACGACTCCGCGCCTTACCCACCTTTCGGCCCCAGATCCTGCTGGTCAATGGCATCCAGCTGACGTTGGCGGAGCAGATCGATCTGGGCATTCTGGAATCGGGTGACGATGGCACGCCGCGGATCGAGATCACGGGAGGTCACGCAATTTTTTCGGGCATTGGCCAGGATGCCGGGCAAGTCAGCCTGCGGGTGGGTCAACGCGAAATCACGATTCAACAGGGAGATCCGCAAAGTGAGTTCGCGGTGAGCGTGGATCGCCTGCTTCCCCCCGGCGAGGATCCGCAGACTGCCGAACGAACCGTCGTGATCCACGTGTGGACGTTAAGCGGTACGGTGGGCATCGCCGAGGCCGACGTGCCAGCGCGTGCCATTCGAGCCGGCGAGGCCTGGATTGCACAAGACCTGCAGCCGGCGGTCATTCAGGTCGACGAACAGCCGCCCGATTGGGTCAGTCATCACGGCATTCGGGAAATTGACCGATCCGCGATGAGCGAGCTGGTTCCCAAGTTGACCAGCGATCGCTCGCTCACGTTGACCTTACTGGAGATCAGCCAGAGCCGCCGGACCGATGTAAAATCGTTGGCGGCCCGCTGCCTGGCGGCGCTCGACCGCTTTGAGCCAACCGTCGAGGCCTTGGGGGATCGACGGCAACACCCCCACTGGACCATGCATTATGAGCAACTCTGTTCCGCCGTGGACCGAGATGGACGCGTCGGCGAACGCGTGCTGGAAACGCTGAAACGAAAGACAGGGCCTGACGCCGAGAAGCTGTACCGTCCCCTGTGGGGCTATACGCAAGCACAACTTGACGCTGGCGGGGCCAAAGAATTAGTTGATGATTTAGAGGACGAATCGTTGGAAGTACGCGTGGTGGCCATCGAGGCACTGAAGCGGATGACCGGCATGCACCTCTATTACAAGCCGGAACAGCCGCTCGCGCGGCGGCAATCGTCGGTGAAATCCTGGCAGAAACGGCTCGAATCCGGTGGGATTCGGATCAAGTCGGATGCGTCCGAGGAATAGTCGGCCGCGCGAATGGGGCTTGGAACACCGATGTTCCGCGCGTGATCGTTGCCCTATTCGGGCGGCCACGACCTCCTCCCCACTGCCCCCAGCCTGACCATTTCGCGGGCGGATGGGCCGCGGCGATTTGCGGTTCGCCCGCTTGAGCCCCCCGTTTTGCGTTTGTAGAGTCATTTACGCGGGGGTAGAATGATGGGTTGTGAGGCGCGAGACCCGTTAGCGTAGGCGCCCTTTGTTTCCGTTGGCTCGTATTCGTCGTGGATAAAGGAAATCCTGGGTGCAAATCAATATATCGGTGCGGCATGGCCAGTTGGCGACGGAGACGCAGGAAAAAATCACCGAAAAGCTACGTAAGCTCACCCGCTACAGCGACCGCATCTCCGCTGTCCAGGCTACGGTCGATCTCAATCAGCCTGCCACGCCCGATGTGGAGCTGATCGTATTGGTCGATGGTGCGGGCGAATTCGTGGCCAAGACCAAGGCCAATGGCGGCAAGCTGCTGGGGGCGGTCGAATCGACGATGCAAAAAGTAGAAGAGCAGATGAAACGCTACAAGGAAAAGAAGATCGACCAGCATCGTTCCCAGGCTGCCAAGCACATGAACCTGCCGGGCGACGATGAGGCGACTTCGTGAGCAGCCAATCACCGAGTTACCCCTCTTGCCTGCCCAGCGCCGGCCTTCCTCCGATCACAACGGCACATTACGGACATTCAACGATCAACCACGCCGAGCCGTGGACGAAAGGAACCTATCATGAAATTCGCGGATTTCATTTGTCACGAGGCGATCATTCCCAACCTCCAGGCGGAAACGAAGGAAGCCGTCATCCTGGAGATGGTCGGTTCGCTCGTGAATGCCAATAAGATTAGCGAGGATGATCGCGACAGCATCATCGCGGCCATCATGGAACGTGAGGAACTCGGCAGTACAGGGATTGGCCGAGGCGTGGCGGTTCCTCACACGAAACACTCCAGCGTGGACAAGCCGGTAGGCACGGTCGCCGTCAGCAAGACGGGAGTCGACTTTGACAGCCTCGATGGCGAAAAGGTAATGCTCCTCTTTCTCTTGGTCTCCCCACCCGATCGACCTAGCGACCATCTACGGGCTCTGGAGAACGTGTCGCGCCAGTTGCGGGATGACACGTTTTGCCGCTTTCTGAAGCAGTCAGCCACGGCTAAGGACATCCAGCAGTTGCTGGAAGAGGCCGACAACAACCAGTTCGTTTCTTAAGCGTCACGTTTGACACGGTTGGCTTCGTCAAGCACCCTGCCCGGCTGGCCGGGCATCGCGACTGCGGAGCTCCATAGGTTGTCATACAGGTTGGGGAAGTTGGAATGTCATGAGCGAGCGGGCTTCACAGACCGTGACGATCGTCAATTCGCAGGGGATGCACGCCCGACCTGCGGATTTATTCGTGCGGACTGCCTCGAGATTCGACGCTTCCGTGCATGTGGTGAAGGACGGAGAGCGAGTGGATGGCAAGAGCATTCTGAGCATATTGACGTTAGTCGCGGAAAAAGGAACGAAATTAGCGATCGAAGCTGAGGGTCCGGATGCCAGCGAAGCGATTCAGGCGTTGGTCAGGCTGGTGGAGCTCGGCTTTGACGAGATCGGGTCCGATGGCGTATCGCGGAAATAGCCGGCCAGCGAGCGACGGGGGCCTACGGCGCCCGCGGCAGGGGGCGGCGGCAGACCGAAAAGGAAGCATAGTACAGCCCTGCGGAATGAGACTTTCTTGAGAAGCGAACGAGTCGAAGACGATGGCCGCACCCGCGCCTCGTTTCGTGCAGGGAACGCCACAACCATGCGAAAAATTCAAGGCATCGCCGTTTCACCAGGCATCGCGATTGGTGCTGCGTTCATTATCGAAAATGAACGATTTCGCATCCCGTTTCGACGCATCTCGAGGGAGCAGTTTCCCAACGAAATGGCTCGCTTCGACCAAGCGCGGCAACTCGTGGCCGCGGAGATCGAGCAGCGTTGCGATACGGTCACGGCCGAACTCGGGCCGCAATATGGCGCGATCTTCATGGCTCACCTGCAGATGTTGGGCGATCCCCAGCTCCGCGAAGGCGTCAACCAATGCCTTGACCAGGAGCAATGCTCGATCGAATATGCGGTCAGTCGCACGCTGCGACGCTTCGCCCAGGTGTTTCGTCGTTCGACCAGCCACTACATGGCGGAGCGAGCCAACGATGTGTTTGACCTGGAAAAGCTGTTGCTTGCCGAGTTGCTGGGAAATCGCCGCGAAGAGCTGTCGCAACTCAGCAGCCCGATCGTGTTGCTCTCGCATGGCTTGACTCCCAGCGAAACCGCAAATCTGGACCGCCAGCATGTCCTCGGATTCGTTACCGAAACAGGTGGCGCGGGAGGCCACGTGGCCATCGTGGCAGAAGCCCTCGAAATCCCGGCCGTCGTGGGCACCGGTGATTTCCTGACCGACGTGTCGGGAGGTGACACAGTGATCGTCGACGGCAACTCGGGTTGCGTAATTTTGCAGCCGGACGAGGCCACCCTGCGAAAGTACCGTGTCGATGTGGCCGCCGATACCGAGAAGGCCGCCGAACTGGGGAGACTGCGGGAATTCGCATCCGAAACACGAGATGGCCGACCGATCACCCTCCTGGCGAACATCGAGTTTCCCTATGAGGCAGATCATTGTCTGGAACGCGGCGCTGAGGGAGTTGGCTTGTACCGCACCGAGTTTCTCTATCTGGGAACTACCGAGGAACCGTCCGAAGAAGACCAGTTCGCGGCCTACGAACAGGTCGCCCGGTCGATGGCCGGATTGCCCGTCGTGATTCGCACCCTCGATCTGGGGGCGGACAAGTTGGCCCGCACGCTGGAGATGCAAGAGGCTGAGCGGAACCCGTTTTTGGGACTCCGCAGCCTCCGCCTGTCGCTGAGATACCCCGAGATGTTTCGGCGGCAGTTGCGAGCCGTGCTTAGGGCCAGCGCCAACGGCAATCTGCGGATGATGTTTCCCTTGGTGAGTACGTTGGGCGAACTGGACGAAGCTCTGCGGATTCTCGCGACTGTCAAAGAGGAACTGCGCCAGACCGAAGTTCCGTTTGATGACGAAATGCCGATCGGCATCATGGTCGAGGTGCCCGCCACCGTGCTCATGCTCGATCGTTTCCTGGACAAGGTCGACTTTATCAGTATCGGCACCAACGATCTGGTGCAATATACGCTGGCCGTTGACCGCAGCAACAAAGAAGTTGCGGCCCTTTATTCGAATGGCGATCCGGCGGTTTTGCGACTGATTCAGATGGCGTTGCAGACTGCGGAAAAGAAAGGTACGCCGGTTTCGTTGTGCGGACAGATAGGCGCGGACCCCAAATACGTGCCGCTGCTGATCGGGTTGGGAGTGCAAACGCTCAGTGTTCCTCCCATGGCCATTCCAGAGATCAAGCGTGTTTGCCGCAGTGTGACGTACGACCATTGTAAGTGGCTCGCCGACCAGGTGATGCAATTCGATTCGGCGGCCGAAGTCAGGGATTTTCTGCAGCACGAGTTGCTGCGCGCGGAAACCGCCGCTTGCTCGCCTCTCGACGCGAGCATCTGCAATTCGACCAACCACCGTGAGGCGACTCATGAGGCACCCGCCTCCAGCGCCTCGGAAATAACCACCAGGACCAGGTGATACGACATCCTGTACGTATCCCCATTTGTAAGGAAGGAGATCTGCGACAAATAGGTTACCGTGACCCCGCACGCGTCAGGGAACGCAATTTCCGCCGCGGCGGGGCTCCATTGAGACCGACTGAAGGATTTCATCCGAACACACGATTTCGTTTTCCACTCGCCTGAGCCGTCGGAATCAACGCTCCAGCGACAGGCGACTCGCCAGCCGAGACGAGTGCGAGTCGCCGTAGGCGCCGTCAGGGACATTTCCCACGGCGGAAAGAAGCGGGTGGGCCGCGAGGTGCCTGACGATCTTCGCGCGGAACTGAACTGGTATCCGGCCAGGTTCCGCGGGGGAATGCGCAGGAGACAAGCAGCGGAATCGTGCGAGGCGTGGGCCTCGCCGAGAGAAATCCTCACCGCTTTCGGGCCCGGGCCGCCCACGACAACGCGGCCCCCTGAACCGGTTTCACGTCGACCCGTCGCAAAAAATCATTCATGAACCAGACATCCGAATCCACACCCACCCCCACACCCACACCGTCCTCGCCTCCCTCATCCGCGCCCCGCCCGCGGACACGTCGCAGACGTCCGCCCGAAGGTCGATCCGAGGCGGCACCGGACAAGGCGGTGAAGAAACAGATGCTGATCAATGTCGCGCAAGCGGAGGAATGCCGCATCGCCATTGTCGAAGATGACCAGCTGGAAGAACTCTATATTGAGCGCGCCAGCCAGGACAACTATGTGGGAAACATCTATAAGGGCAAGATTGTCAACCTGGAGCCAAGCATTCAGGCCGCCTTCGTCGATTTTGGCGTCGGCCGCAACGGTTTTCTCCACATCAGCGATGTCGAGCCACAGTATTTTCGCCAGGGAGGCTATGATCCCGACAAGCCGATCCCGTCACGGAATGGTAACGAGAATCGGCGGCGGGAAACCGAGGAAGAGGACGGCCCGAATGGTCGCCGACCGCGCCGCAAACCGCGCCCCGGGGACAGACCGCGCATCAAACCACCCATCCAGGAAATCTTCAAGCGGGGCGATGAAGTCCTGGTGCAGGTGATTAAGGAAGGCATCGGCAACAAAGGTCCCACCCTGTCGACCTATATCAGCATCCCAGGCCGCTACCTGGTCCTGATGCCGGCTCTCGGTCGCGTCGGTGTCTCGCGGAAGATCGAAGACGAAGATGACCGCAAGCGGTTGAAACAAATCCTCTTGGAACTCAACCCTCCCAAGGGGCTGGGCTTTATCGTCCGCACGGCTGGCATGGAGCGGTCGAAACGCGAACTGGCGCGTGACCTGGCCTACCTGTTGCGGCTGTGGAAAGTCATTGTCGCGCGAGTCAAGAAGCAAGGCTCGCCCGACGATATCTACGAAGAGAGCGACATGATCATCCGCACCATTCGCGATATTTTCAGCGAAGATGTCGATGCCATTTATATTGATGAGCCAAACGCGTATGAACGGGCCCGCGAGTTTCTGCGATTTGTGATGCCCAAACTGGAAGATCGCTTGCATCTTTATGAGGATCACGAACCTCTTTTCTACAAGTTTCAACTGGATGAAGAGATCAACCAGATCAACAAACGTACCGTGCCTCTGAAGAATGGCGGGTCGATTGTGATCGATTCCACGGAAGCGCTCGTCGCCATCGACGTGAACACCGGCAGCTTCCGCACCGACGAATCGGCCGAAGAAACCGCCTACCAGTTGAACATGGCTGCCGCCCGTGAAATCGCGCGACAGCTGCGGTTACGGGACCTGGGCGGCGTCATCGTCAACGACTTTATTGATATGCGCAAGGAACGCAATCGGCGGAATGTGGAACGCTGCCTGCGTGACGCCGTCCAGCGCGATCGCGCCCGCACCAAGATTCTGCGGACCAGCCCCTTCGGGTTGATCGAAATGACCCGACAGCGCATTCGCCCGAGTGTGAAGCGGAGCGTCTTCAAGGACTGCCCCTGCTGCGCCGGCCGAGCCGTCGTCAAGACAGCGGAGAGCATGTCGATCGAGGTGATGCGGAATCTGATGCTGGCCCGGCAAAATCCACGCGTCGGCAAGGTCGTGATTCATGTGAACGACGAAGTGGCCGGCTATCTCAACAACCGGAAGCGGCGCGAACTGGCACAGATCGAGGAGAGCGGCAGCATGACCGTCCAGATCTTCGGCAGCGATACCGCTTTTCCGGAACACCTGAGCATGGAGTGCTTTACGGTCAGCGGAGACCCCGTCGTGCTCGGCTGATCGCCGGCCGTTTCCCGTGTGGGAAACGGGGCTGGGAAAGTTCCGCAGCCCGGGGTATATTGAGCGGTTCGCCGAAATCGGGTGCGGCGGCCGCTGGGCCGCGCGACCCAAACCGGCCGCGAGGCCCCCGGTCCCCGGCAGCAACCTTACGAAATCTGGCATGTGAGAGTGAGAGTCATGTACGCGATTATTTCCGACAGCGGTCGTCAATTACGAGTCGAAGAAGGCCAGGAAATCGATGTCGATTATCGCGATGTCTCGGCCGGAGAGGCACTGACCTTTGATCGTGTCCTGGCCATCTCTAGTGATGCCGGGGTGACGATTGGCAAGCCCGATATTGCCGGCGCCAGTGTCACGGCCGAGGTTCTGGGGATTCGTATGGGTCCGAAGTTGGTAGTACAAAAGTTCCGCCGACGCAAGAATTCCCGACGCAAGACCGGACACCGCCAAATGTATACCACCGTCCGAGTCGCCAAGATCGCCACATAATCGCACGACCCAGCCGGTCGCAACCTTGTGAGTACCGCACGTGCAGATCGACTGATTGCGCACCGCGGTACGCCTCTCGCGCTCCCTGAAAATACGCTGGCTGGCGTCGAGTCCGCCGTCGCGTGCGGGGCCCGCTTTGTCGAAGTCGATATTCAGATTACGGCCGATAGGGTGCCCATCCTCTACCATGACGCCGACTGGCAACGTATTTCGGGAGCCCCAGGCCGCGTCGTCGACACACCGCTCGCGGATGCGCAAAGCTGGGGTGCTCCCGCCATCGATCGCTTTGGCAGCCAATTTCAGGGCACCCCCCTGACCACGCTGCACGCGCTGATGCAGGCCGCGACTCATTGGCCGCCACACGTCCGACTGTTTCTGGAAATCAAGTCCCAGAGCCTCCGGCATTTTGACGCCGACACCGCCCTCGGTTGGATCGCCCGGGCCGCCGGCTTCGATCGGCATGCCGATCGGATCGCCGCCGTCATCTCCTTCGACGACGAGGCCCTCGCCCAAGTGCGCGACCGCTGGCGGCTGCCGATCGGCTGGGTCTTGCCGGCATCGTGTCAGGCGATGCAGGAACGGGCCGCTCGTCTGGCGCCGGAATTTCTGTTTTGCCACGAGCAACGATTACCCGCGGCGCCGCGGGATGCCTGGCAGGGCCCCTGGCAGTGGGCCGTCTACCCGGTCAACGAACCAGCGGCGGCCGAACGCTTATTCGCCTCCGCCTGGGACCTGATCGAGACCGATGACCTCCGCCGCCTGCGACGGCACTTTCAAGAGAATCCGTAGACAGGCCCGCAGCCCATGTCTCTTACCGAAAGGAGTCCCCCAATGCCCGCACCCGTCGGGTCATTCGACGTCGCCATCGTCGGCGGCGGCATCCACGGCGTGGGAGTCGCCCAGGCGGCCGCCGCGGCCGGCTACTCGGTCGTCCTGCTGGAACAAGCAGCGCTCGCACACGGGACTTCCAGCAAGTCCAGCAAGCTGATCCACGGTGGACTGCGGTATCTGGAATCGTTCGCCTGGCAACTCGTTCGTGAGAGTCTGCGAGAACGTGAACTCCTGCTCCGCTTGGCGCCCGGCCTGGTGACGCGGAAGCCCTTCTTTCTCCCCATCTACGAGGACACATATCGCAGTCCCCTCGCCATTCGCACCGGCCTCACACTCTACAGCCTGTTGGCCGGCATGCCTAAATCGACTCGCTTTCGTGCCCTTCCCCGCCACGAGTGGGGCAACCTCGATGGACTGCGCGTCGATCAACTGCGACATGTGTTCGAGTTCTCCGATGCCCAAACCGACGACCGCGCGTTGACCATCGCCGTCATGCAATCGGCCCAATCGCTGTCCGCACAACTGCTGTGCCCTGCGGAAGTCATCAGCGCCCGCAAGACGAGCGATGGCTATCACATCGCTTTCGATTCCCCTGGGAATTCGTCATCACTCACCGCTCGCGTCCTGGTAAACGCCGCCGGGCCGTGGGCCAACCGACTCCTCGCCCGCGTAACACCCAGCCTGCCCGCCTTTCCCGTTGACCTCATTCAAGGGACGCACCTGGAACTTGCCGGCGACATGAAGCGGGGCTGTTATTACCTGGAGATGCCGGATCGACGGGCCGTCTTCGTCTTGCCCTGGAAGGGCCGCACCCTCGTCGGCACGACCGAAACCGAATACCAGGGCGATCCCGAAAGCGTCGCCCCGCTACCCGCGGAAGTGGAGTATCTGCTGGATGGCTACCAGCAGTTCTTCCCGGGCCGGGCTCTTCGCGTCCTTTCCTCCTGGGCCGGGCTCCGCGTCTTGCCAAGCGGAGACGGACGCGCCTTCTCCCGCTCGCGGGAAACGCAGTTGCCGGTGGATGATCCGGCCGATCCCCACCTGATCTCGATCTTGGGGGGAAAACTGACCGGATATCGGGCCACTGCCTTGAAGGTCCTGGCCAAAGTGCACCAGTCGCTGCCTACGGTCCGCCGGCGCGCTCGGACCGACGAGCTGCCTCTCTCACGCGAGCCGTAACCACATCCGCGCCCCGGGTCAGCCGTCCCCGCGGCACCCGCTGTTGGGGACAACGGCCCGAGCCAACCCGGGCTTCCCTGCACAGAAATTTTTCGCGGCCTCCTCAGGCCTGTCTGGCGGCTGGCATTTTTCCCTAACACATTATTAACATTGGGGTTAAGTCCTGCCTGACGAGCCCGGCGGCGTGGGTCACCGCGCTGCACCTAACTCACTAACCCATTACTAAATAACGACTTAGCGATGACAAAAAGATAGTCATTGACGTCGCAGGGCTACTTCGTAAAATCGGTCCTCTGCCCCAAATGTTGTAGGCTCCGATGCCGAAGATACTATATATTGGGGTTAGAGTTCTTTTTTCCCCTACCGCGTAGACGGTCCCCAGTGCGCTGCATGCGCCTATTTTTTTGCATTTTTCACAATCGGACGCAGCGCTTTCTGTACAGAAGTACATGATTCGCACGAGGCGATTCTTCCCAAGGACGACCAACAGGAGGTTACTGATGGCTACGGTGCAACGTCGGCAGCAAGCGAAAGCCAGTGCCACTCGCAAGAACGCGCTCTTCCAATCGACCAGCGAAGCAGGGTGCTCCCATGAGTAACCATCCGCGTGGCCTGAAGGTTCCGGCAACGTTCTGTCCGGCCGACGTTGCCGACCCGTTTGACACGGTAGCCTGGGACCTGCGGACTGCCGCCATCAAGGACGAATCGGGCGGCGTTCTCTTCGAGCAGTCCAATTGCGAGATTCCGGCCAGCTGGAGTCAATTGGCGACAAATGTGGTGGTCAGTAAGTACTTTTACGGAGAGATTGATACGGAGGAGCGGGAACACAGCGTCCGGCAACTCATCCACCGTGTGACGCGCACCATTGCCGACTGGGGCATCGAGGACGGTTATTTTGCGAGCCGGGAGGACGGCGAGTCATTCTACCGGGACCTCACCTGGTTGTGCCTGCATCAGCATGGCGCCTTCAATTCCCCCGTCTGGTTCAACGTGGGGCTGTACCATCAGTACGGCGTCGGGGGCACCGGCTGCAACTGGCATTGGGACACGCAGTCCGGCGAAGTTCGTCAGCCCGCGACGCCTTACGTTTATCCCCAGGCGTCGGCCTGCTTTATTCAACGGGTCGAAGACAATATGGAGGACATCATGCGGCTGGCCACGAGCGAGGCCATGCTGTTCAAATTTGGCTCGGGGACGGGCACCGATTTGTCGACCTTGCGCTCGCAGCGAGAGAAGTTGTCCGGTGGAGGTTTGCCGTCGGGTCCTTTGTCGTTCATGCGGGTCTATGACCAGATCGCGGCGGTGGTGAAATCAGGAGGCAAGACGCGCCGCGCCGCCAAGATGCAATCGCTCAAGATCTGGCACCCGGACATTCTTGAGTTCATTGAATGCAAGCACAAGGAAGAGATGAAGGCCCACTGCCTGATTGAGAAGGGTGGTTATGAGGCCAACTTCAATGGCGAAGCCTACAGCTCCATTCTCTTCCAAAACGCCAACCTGTCCGTGCGTGTGACGGATGAGTACATGCGGGCCGTGGAAAACGATGAGCAGTGGGTGACGCATTGGGTGACCGATACGGCCCAGGATGGCCCTGTGTACGGGGCGCGGGAGTTGATGAACCGGATGGCCGAATGTGCCTGGCACTGCGGCGACCCGGGCGTGCAATACGACACCACGATCAATCGCTGGCACACGTGTCCCGCCTCCGGAAGGATCAACGCCAGCAATCCCTGCTCGGAATATATGTTCCTGGATGATACGGCCTGCAACCTGGCCAGTATCAACTTAATGAAGTTTCGCCAATCGGATGGGCGGTTCGATATTGACCGTTTCCAGACGGCTTGCCGACTGTTCTTCGTTGCCCAAGAAATTCTCGTGGACCACGCCAGCTATCCGACCGATCGCATTGCTGCCAACAGCCATCGATTCCGTCCGCTCGGCCTGGGTTATTCCAACCTGGGAAGTCTCGTTATGTCGGAAGGTCACGCGTACGATTCAGATGCCGGTCGAGGCATCTGTGGTTCGTTGACGGCGATCATGCATGGCACGGCGAATCGGACCAGTGCGGAACTCGCCGCCGCCGTGGGGCCTTTCGAGGCGTACGAGGAAAACCGCGAGCCGTTCCTGAGAGTCATGGAAATGCATCGGGGGGCCGTCGAGGAAATCAACGAAGCCGGGCCGGCCTATCTGAAGGAAGCCGCCCGCGAGGTTTGGGACGAGGTTCTCACCTGCGGCACGCGTGACGGTTTCCGCAATGCCCAGGCCACCGTGCTGGCTCCCACCGGCACCATCAGTTTCATGATGGACTGCGATACGACGGGTATCGAACCCGATATTGCGCTGGTCAAGTACAAGCAACTCGCGGGAGGCGGCATGCTGAAGATCGTCAATCAGACGGTCCCACTCGCTTTGGAAAAACTCGGTTACGACAATGCCACGATTCAATCGATCCGAGATCACATCGCGGAGCACGATACGATTGAGGGAGCCGCCGATCTCAAGCCAGAGCATCTGTCCGTGTTCGACTGCGCCTTCAAGCCGCAAAGCGGCGTGCGGAGCATCGAGTGGAAAGCCCATGTGAGGATGATGGCGGCCGCTCAGCCGTTCCTTTCAGGGGCGATTTCGAAGACGGTCAATATGCCCCGCGAGTCGACGCCGGAGGATATTGCCGAAGCCTACTTGTGGGGCTGGAAATTGGGACTGAAGGCGTTGGCCGTCTACCGCGACGGCTCCAAGCAAAGCCAGCCGCTGGCGACATCCAAGGAAGGCGACAAGGCGGAACTGGCCAAACAGGCAGCTCGTCCCCGCCGCGAACGGTTGCCCGATACGCGTCAGTCGGTGACGCACAAATTCAATGTGGCGGGCCACGAAGGCTACATCACCGTGGGGCTCTATGCCGATGGCCGACCCGGTGAGGTGTTCATCACCATGGCCAAAGAGGGGAGTACCGTGGGTGGCCTGATGGACTGCTTCGGCACCGCCATCTCCCTCAGCCTGCAGTATGGAGTGCCACTGCAAGTCCTGGTCGACAAATTCTCCTATTCTCGGTTCGAACCAATGGGGCACACCACAAATCCAGAAATCCGCATCGCGAAGAGCGTCGTCGACTACATCTTCCGCTGGCTGGGCATTCAGTTCCTCAAAGGGTATCGGGAAGCCCAGTTGGGAATCCCCGAAACGGACCTCTCCACCCCGCAAGGCGACGATCGGGTCACCCATGCTGGCGAGGCGCCACGCAGCGACGCCTCCCGCCACCCCGTCGCTGTCGAATGGCACCGCGCACGGGACCACCAACGGAAAAATCCACCGTCCCAAGGGCGACGGCAATCCCGACCCACTCTTCCAGCGATTACAGCGCGATTTTGCCCCTTTCCAAATCGACGCACCCCCTTGTGATAACTGTGGCTCGATCACCGTGCGCAATGGCAATTGCTACCTCTGCCACAATTGCGGAAACAGCATGGGTTGTTCGTAAGGGATGGATGGGCCGGGAGGTGCCCCGAACCACCCACCTCATTTCCAAGGGCTCGCCGACCACCGGGTCGGCGAGCCTTTTTTGGTGGGGAGCCGCGTCGGCAGGCGAACCGCCGTTGATCATGACACGCGGACCAATACCCGGCGACGATGTCGTCGTTCCGCGGCGTCCCAGGCATCCTGCCGCGCGTACACGGTGGAGAGCATCGACAACAGGATGACCAGCCCCGCACCCAAGACCATGCCGACATGCAACCACAACATCCGATTCCCCTTTCGTGAAGACGGGTGGGCCACCGGGCCCAACCTCATCTCCCTGGGGTGCAAGCGGTATGCCAGACACGCGGCGATTAACCTAAGCTATTACCTTAAAAGAACTTACCGCATTCCCACCGATCGACGAGGCGATCCCCGGCCGACTTGATTGTCATCAAAAAGATGGCAGGCGCGACAACCGTCGTGGCTGGGACTTCCAGCCACCGTCATCACAGTTCGGCCCCCAGGGTGGCGACGCTTGACCTTCCGCGGGACTTGATGCACAAGGCATGGCAACACCCGGGGCCGTAGACCCAATGGCGGATTTCAGGTCTCTTTTGCAAAAAGAGGCCTTCCCCCTTTTCTCCCACAATACCACGCCCGGCAAAATGAAGCACATCATGACCCGACTGTCATCAAGACTTGCCGTCCATTCGTCCATGGCCCGGGCGGCTGAGCGTCCCTACCTTGTGCTCACATCCCTGATCTCATGCCTGCTGGCTTACTTCGTCTTGGGAGCATCGGCGGCGGATCGCCCCAATATTCTCTGGTTGACTTCGGAAGACAACAGCGTCGACTGGGTCGGCTGCTATGGTAATGCATATGCCGAGACTCCCCACCTCGACCGGTTGGCGGCCGAGGGCTTCCAGTACATGCACTGCTACGCCAACGCGCCCGTGTGTGGTCCAATGCGTAGCACTTGGATCACGGGCGTCCATGCGCTGTCGATGGGTACGCATCCGATGCGCAGCCGCTACCCCATTCCGCATGAGACCATCAAATACTACCCCGACCTGTTGAAGCAGGCGGGGTACTTTGTTGGGAATGCAAGCAAGACCGACTACAACATTGGCGGCCGGACAGACGGAGACGCTTGGGACACGAAAAAAGTCGATTGGGACGAGTTACAAGCACGGCAGCCGTTCTTCATGGTGATCAACAACGGCAGCTCGCACGAATCCAGTGCTTTTGGCGATGTCAGCCACACCACTCATAGCCCGGACAAGGTGAGGCTGGCGAAATATCACCCGGATATTCCCGACATCCGCAAGAATTACGCCCACTACCACGACCAAGTCAAGAAGATGGACGCGGCGATCGGCGGGGTGCTGGCGGATTTGGAAAAAAGCGGTCTCGCCGAGAATACCATCGTGGTCTACAACTCGGACCACGGCGGCGTGATGCCGCGGAGCAAGCGGTTTCACTACGACAGCGGCACGCATTGTCCGCTGATCATCCGAATTCCAGAACGATTCAAACCGTTGCGGCCAGCCGAACCGGGTACCAGGATCGAAGCGTTGGTTAGCTTCATCGACATGACGAAGACCTGGCTAAGCCTGTGCGGAGCCGAGATTCCAGATTACCTGCAAGGAAAAATCTTTCTCGGCCCGAACACCGAGCCGCGAGAATACCACGTCAGTTTCAGTGGCCGCATGGACGAACGTTGTGACAACATGCGTGCGATTCGAGACAGACGGTTTCTTTATATCCGCAACTACATGCCGTACGTGCCTTGGGGCCAACACCTGATCTATCCGTGGAACATGCGTGCGATGCGGGCTTGGGAGCAGCACTACAGGGACGGCAAGACCGATGCGGTGACGGGCCGCTTTTTCGCCACGAAGCCGATGGAGGAACTCTACGACACGTCGGCCGATCCTGACAACGTCGTGAATCTGATCCACCATCCCCAGTACGGGGAGGAAGTGTCTCGTCTTCGCCGGGCGCTCGATCAATGGCAGCGAGAGTACTTTGACTCCGGCCTATTGCCGGAGACCGAGGTGGTAAAACGCTCGCAGGCGTGTGGCAAGACGATCTATGAAATGGTACGCGACCCGTCCCTGTATGACATAAAGTCGTTGCAAGCGGCGGCGGGGTTGGCGCTCCAGCAGAATCCCGCCAACCTGCCGACATTCTACGAACAGCTCGGCTCGGACGATGCGGGCATCCGGTATTGGGCAACGATCGGCTGTTTCAACTTACAAGGCAAAACACCGCTTGACATGGCCTTGATCCGCGGCTGTCTCCATGACGACTCGCACCACGTCCGCATCATGGCTGCCTGGATTCTGTATCGCGATGGCGACAAGACATCCGCACAGGCGTGCTGGAATGAACTGCTGAAGAGCGGCTCCTACGCGTCGCTGCTGATCTTCAACATCGTCGACTGGATCGGCGAAGGGGTCGAGCCCTATGCGACTGCCATGAAAGCCTGCAGCTTCAGTCACGACGGATACGTGGGCCGCATGCAACGCTACCTGGCAGTGACTCCGGAGAGCCAGAATCGGAAGACCGACAGACAGAAAAAGTAGGTAGAACTCGGTAGCGCAGCCTTCTCAAGGGTGTGTGACTTCCCTACCTTCGATAATCCGAATGTGATTCTTGCTGTGAATGGTGAACCATTTTTCGTCTTCGCCCCAAAGAGGCTCGGCCAGTTGGCTCTTCCAGGCGTTTAGCTCTCCGGCCATCGACTGGACACGCTCGGGAAATTGCCCAGCCAAATTCGTCTTTTCGCTTAGATCTTCATCAAGATTGTACAGGGCGTAACCGTAATCCTGCACGTAGATCAGTTTCCACGGCCCGTCGCCGCATGGCACTGAACCACAGCTTGTGCCAATAGAGCTTATCGTGAGGCACACCCTCTCTGTCGCCGGTCAGATAAGGTAGCAGATCGACGCCGTCGAGCGGTCGATCGTTTGGGGGCGAGGACTCGACGCTGCCACCAGCGGCAGCGACCGAAGTGGGCAAGATATCCATCGCGCTGACCATGCGACCATCGTCGCGGCCAGCGGGGAATCTTGCTTTCCATTGCATGATGAAGGGCACGCGGATGCCGCCCTCGAATTTGATGCCTTTGTGGCCGGCGAGCGGCAGATTGCTTGATGCGTTGTCGGTGGCACCACCGTTGTCGCTGAGGAACCAGACGAGCGTATTGTCGAGTTGTTTCGTCTTCTCCAGGTATTTAAGCACTTTGCCGATCGCGCGATCCATGGCCCAGACCATCGCGGCGTAAGTTCGACGGCGTTTGTCTGCGATGTGCTGGAAGCGCTCGAGGTCTTCTTCTGTTGCCTGCAAAGGACCGTGAGGAGCGGTGAAGGAGAGATAGACAAAAAAAGGTTTGTCGCTTGGTTGTTCGATGAAATGAATCGCTTTATCCCCCAGCACATCGGTCAGATAGCCGTCAAACTTGACCTGCTGGCCGTTCAACTCAATCGCTTGGTGGCTCCCGGCCTTGTCGCTCTTGTGGGCTTCGTAAAAATAGCTGCGACTTCCTTCGCGTAAGCCATAAAAAGTGTCGAATCCGCGCTGCGTGGGATATTGTTGGTCGGTATCACCCAGGTGCCACTTGCCAATTGCCGTCGTGCGATACCCGAGAGACTTTAGCCGCTGTGCCATCGTGACTTCATCGAGGTCCATGCCCTTGGGATAGGGTGGCGTGTTCGCCTCATGACCGAAGCGTTGCTGATACCGGCCAGTCATCAGTCCAGCGCGTGACGGGCTGCACACCGAAGCGGTGGTATGCCCGTCGGTAAAACGGATGCTCGCCTCGGCCAGCCTGTCCAGAGAAGGAGACTTGATTTCTTTCGAGCCCTGGAAACCCAAGTCTTCAAATCCCAAATCATCCGCCAGAATAAGCAAGATGTTTGGTTTTGGTGCCGCGACGATTGGAGTAGCGTTCGAAACAAGTACGAATACGGCTGCGATCACGAACCGAAGAGAAAAACAAAACGGACGTCGGGGTATCATATCGTGTTTCTGTTTCATGGGAGTTGTGCTACCTGGGTGGCGCCGTTTCGGGACGTCGTCCTGATCATGGCAGACGCGGTCTAGCATTATAGACTTCCACCGGCGGCCCGTTGCCGTCCCCGGGCTTCCCTGGCCTGCCGCGGGGATCGGCGGGGATTGGGGACGAGTCGGCCGGCCGAGCTGGAACGCGGCATTGGCGTGCGCGACCGAACCAGCTATCTTTCAGCGTGCGGATCGGACCCTCTCAACGCGGACATAAAGCCATGCTTGGCCTGCGTCGCCCCGTCCTTGCTTTCGCCTTTTTCTCAGTGGTCGCCGTGACGACTGGGACGCGGTTGGAGGCGGCGCCAAGGCGAAACTTTGTCTTCATCCTGGCCGACGACCTCGGCGTGCGGGATCTGTCGGGAGAGGGGAGCGCATTCTACGAAAGCCCCCGCATTGACGGGTTGGCGGAGAGCGGCGTGCGGTTCACGCAGGGTTACGCCAACTGTCAGGTCTGCAGTCCGTCACGGGCGAGCATCATGACGGGGAAGGCCCCGCCGCGGCTCGGCATCACCGATTGGATCGGGGCAACTTCGGGTGTCGCCTGGAAGCGAAACACGAAACTCCTGCCGGCACACTACAAGCACGGGTTGGATCCTGAGGAGACAACGATCGCCGAGGCGCTGTGCGCCGCCGGCTACACGACTTTCTTCGCCGGCAAGTGGCACCTGGGCACGCGGGGCTCCTGGCCACAGGATCATGGTTTCGACATCAACGTCGGCGGATGGGAAAAGGGTAGTCCGGCGGGAGGGTACTTTTCGCCATTCGAGAATCCCAACCTCGAGGACGGTCCGGCCGGCGAGTCATTGCCTCTTCGCCTCGGGCGAGAAACGGCCGAATTTATCGCCCAACACCGCTCCGAAAACTTCCTCGCGTTCTTGTCTTTCTACTCGGTACACGGCCCGATCCAGACGACCAAGGAGCGGTGGGCCAAATACCAGCAGAAGGCGGCGGCCAACCCGCATGAAGGGCCTCGCTTCATCGTTGACCGCACGCTCCCCGTGCGACAAGTTCAGGACAATCCGATCTACGCCGGGATGGTCGAAGCGATGGATGAGGCGGTCGGTATTGTCCTCGACAGGCTCGAAGAGCTCCACCTAGCGGACCACACGGTCGTCATTTTCACTTCGGACAACGGGGGCGTGTCTTCAGGTGATGCGTACTCTAGCACCAATCTGCCGTTTCGCGGCGGCAAGGGGCGCCAGTGGGAGGGGGGCATTCGCGAACCGTATTACATCCGCGTGCCAGGAATGACGAAGCCGGGTTCGATCTGCGACACGCCCGTCGTCGGCGCGGACTTTTACCCGACGATCCTCGAGCTGGCCGGCCTGCCGCTCGCGCCGCAGCAGCACGTCGACGGCGTGAGTCTTGTGCCGCTTCTACGGGGCGGCGAGATTGCGCCGCGAGACTTGTATTGGCACTACCCCCACTACGGGAACCAGGGGGGCGAGCCGTCATCGATCATCCGCTCGGGCGAATGGAAGCTGATCCACTACTACGAGGACGGGCGGGACGAGCTGTACGATGTCGCCACGGATATGAAAGAAGAAAACAATCTGGCCTCGACACAAAAGGAACGACGTGACGCGCTACGCGAGAAGCTCGATCGGTGGCTCACGAACACAGGCGCCAAGTTCCCTACAACGAACCCGCAGTATGACGCCACGCGTGCCGCGGAGCAGCGGGAGACCATCCGGACGAGGCAGTTGCCCGCGCTCGAGCGTCAGCACGCCGACTACCTCAGCCCGGACTTCGAACCGGATCGCACATGGTGGGGAAGCTCGCCCCACTGATCGCGCGTGCCCCTTGCGAGCGCGGTCTGCGGATTCCGCGCCCGTGGGATCGTGACATTCCACCTCGCAGCGAAGCGGTGCTGAAGTAAGGTTGCAAGCTCAATTCCTCGTGTCCGCGAGGTCCTTCACGAAACCGTCGAGCGTAGCTTGCCACTTCTCGGCCATCCTCTGGACGCGGTCCGCATGCTGGGACGCAACGTCATGCGTTTCGGAGCGGTCAATCGAGAGATCATACAGCTCCCACTCCGGTCCGGGCTGTCTGTGGACGAGCTTCCACTTTCCCATGCGGAGGGCCCGATGGCCGCCGTGGCACCACCAGAGCGATTCATGCGGGACCGCACCACTTTGTGCGAACTCGGGAAGCAGGCTCAACCCGGGTCGCGGTGGCGCGGGCTCGCCGCCCGCCGCCGTCGGCCAGGAACCGCCAGCGACGGCGAGGATCGTCGGCGCGATGTCGATGAAATGCGTCGGCGAGTGCCGCAGTTCGCCCCGGGCAGGGATTCCTCGTGGCCAGTGAGCGATGAGAGGCGACGAGATGCCACCCTCGTGGTTCCAGTGCTTGTGAAGTCGAAAAGGCGTGTTTGCCGCCGTCGCCCAACCGGGCCCCAGACAGACGTAACTCTTCGCGGAACCCAGCGGCACCGAGGGATCGTGCCCATCGCCGCGGATGATCTGCTCCGCGCTCGCACCATTGTCCGACATAAAAAGAATCAGCGTGTTTTCGTACGCCCCCATGTCCTTGAGCTGCTCGATCAGTCGGCCGATCTCTGCGTCCATACGCGTGATCATTGCCGCGTGAATGGCCATCTTCGTGGCCTGGAACGACTGCTGTGCATCGGTCAACGTATCCCAACCCACGGCGTGTGAGACTTCGCCCGGTCCGATGCGCTTTTCGAGCTGCTTCGATTTAAGATTCCAGCTCGGTACGATTCGTTCCTCTCGCTGTGAAAGGGCACAGTCGAGGATGCCCATGGCCTTCATGCGTTCCCAGCGCCCCTGCCGGCACGCGTCCCACCCGGCGCTGAAGTGACCCCGGTAGGCGGCGATGTCATCCCGCAGGGCGTGGAGCGGATAGTGCGGCGAGTAGAAGGCGACGTACTGGAAGAACGGCGTCGAGCCGTGTTGCTGCTCGTGCAGCTTCAAGCACTGAATCGCATGGTCGGCGATGGCGATCGTCGAGTAATAGCCTTCGTCCGTCCGGCCACCAGGAGCCTTCACCGCCACCCTCCTCCCACGACCCTGAGGCGAAGAAGCGATCCCAGTCGCAGCCGGCCTGGTGGCTGCCCCACGAGCGTTCGAAACCGCTGTCTTGCGGAGTGCCGTCGATGTGCCACTTCCCCGAGTGGTAGGAGTGGTAACCGAGCGGTTCGAGCATCCTCGGCAACAATTGAGCCCAGGCCGGACGGTCACCCAGCGTGATACCGGGCGCACGGTCGCGGCGGATGTGTTGGGCGTAGTAACCGCTCAGCAGGCAGGCGCGGGACGGCCAGCAGCGGCTGCTCGAGTAATGCTGAGTGAAACGCAGGCCACTTTCGGCGAGCGCGTCAAGCGTCGGAGTGCGGATGTCGCCGCCGTAGCACCGCGCGTCGGAGTAGCCCATGTCGTCGGCCATAATGAGCAGCACGTTCGGTTTGCCGGTGCCTGCCGCGGTGGTTTGTCTTACGGCGACACTGCATATCACGGCGAAGACAACTGCGCTCAGAAAAACGCGACATGGTGCTGTTGGCGGCTGCATGGTGCCTTACTTTCTGAGTACATGGCCAGTGGATGGTCTGGGCTTCAGGGTATGCACCGCAAGTTGTGCCCGCCAGCCAATGGGTTCCGCCGGCGATGGCGTTTCCAGCCAGTTTTGTGGCTGGGGCTTCCAGCCACAGTTTCTTGTGGCTGGGGCTTCCAGCCACAGTCGTGATCACCCTACCGCTCTCAAGTATCGCGATTGTGGCTACCGTGGGATAGGCATCCTGCCTGTCAAGCGCGTGGCGGAACGCAATCAGTGGCTACGCGCGGCCGCGTCAGCCCAACCGTCGGTCGAGCCAGGGTTGGTTTCGCGAACTTGTGTCTCCAAGTCCGAAACCCGAAGGAGTGGCCTCGGAGCCCGCACGCAGAGCGACGTCGCTCGCTCGGTCTCAGGGGGGCGCCGTTCGAACTCTTTTAGCTCACGACCTTATTCACCCACGAGCAAGCACGTGGGGGTCTTGTGAAGACGGCGATCGTGGCCAGCCAACGTAAAGCTCCGGCCGGCAAGCGGCGGGCATCGGAGGAAGACCAAAGTCTGGCGACTTCGGCGACGACATCCACCGTCTGCTAAGCCGCGGCAATCGCCGCTTCCTCGAGCTGGTGCACTTCCAAGGGGTCCATGACCGCCGTATCCACCGGCTCCAAGGCCAAGTCGCGATACTGCTTCGCGCCCGGCGTCCGGGCCAGACGTCGGCTGAGCCGATCCAAGTGGAGAAAATACGCGCCGAGCCCCAGATAGGTTGTCAACGACTCCCAAATCCGTCGCGGATAAAAGACCAACGGATGCTCACGCCGCATGCCGGGCCGCCGCGTCGTCCGCACCTTGCGGCGAAAGATACCACATTGCAGCGGATGGACCTTCTCAAAGCGATAGCTGCCGTAATAGGCGAGTACGGCCATCGCCGTACGATGGGCTCCGCCTCCCAGCGCCACGCCTCGGCGAATGAGCGTCTCGACATGCTCGGGCGTGTAGTACAGATGCCAGGCCTCGTCGTAGATGGCCTGCCACTGATCGGCCGTCATCTTCCGGTGTTCCATGGTCACGTGTTCAAGATCGAACTTGTTCATATCCGCATCCATCCATTCATCGTTCAGATGCATGGCTTTGTGATCGGCCGAGCCCGGCAGGGGTGTCAGGATCATGAACTCGAGAATGTCGATGGGCAGTTCCCGTTGGATGACCTCGATGTCGCGTCGGATCGATGCGGGCGTATCGGCCGGCATGCCCAGGATATAGCCGGCGTAGGTGATCACGCCCCGCGAGCGCCAGGCCTGCAGCATGGCGCGATACTCACCAATGCGATTCTGAAATTTCTTGGCGGCCTTCAGGTTTTCCGGGTTAATGTTTTCCAGTCCGATGAACACGCGGCCACAACCGGCCCGCGTCGCCTTCTCGATAAAGTTCGGAATCTTGTGACACATCGTGTCGACCTGGATCAGGAACTTGACGCGAATTCCTTCCTGTTCGCGGAGTTCAATCAGGCGATCGAAGATGGCTTCCCAATTCTTGTTGCGAGCCATATTGTCATCGGTGATAAAGAACCGATTGATGCCTTGAGCCACGTAGCGGCGGACGAGGCCTTCCACATCGTCCGCGTCGCGATAACGGGACTTGCGGCCTTGCACATTGATGATCGTGCAAAAACTGCATTGGAAAGGACATCCGCGCCCCACGTCAAACGGCGTCAAGTACATATAGCGGCGTGCCACCTTGCGTGGCAGCAGAGGCGTGACCTGCCCTTGTAGATCCGGCAGATCGTGCATGTAGTTGTAGATCGGCTGCAAGCGGTGGTGATACGCGTCCTGCAGGAACGACTCCATGCGACCTTCGGCTTCACCGGCAAAGAGCGTGACGCCCATCTCCTGCACGGCCCGAATATCGGCGGGCACGTCGGGGAGCATGGCCAGGCAACCGCTGACGTGGAAGCCGCCAATCGCGACCTGGATGCCGGCGTCGCGAAACTCCCGCGCCATATCGGCGGCGCGAGGAAACTGATTCGACTGGACGCCCGCCAACAGCACCATGCCCCGCCCGTCGTTGGCTCGGATGCGACGAATGATCTTCTGCACCGGTATCACGGTATGACATTCGTCGTACGCGTTGACCTCGATGTCGATGTCGTCGCCCAAGGCACGACGCTCGCGCACGTCATCGACCAGCCCGTAGAGGCAGGCCAGCGAGTTGGACGGGATGAAGGCCCGCATCCATTGAATCACGTAGCCATCGTCGTCATAGTGCGAGGGCTTGATGATCTCGACCAGAAACGTCTTTTTTTGCGGATTAATGGCTGCCACCCTGTTTCCTGCTCTGCGTGGAGTCCACTCGACGCGATCGCGAGTCACGGATTGTCCGTCGCGCGGGTCGATGAGCTCAACACGAGAAAAGACTCGATGTGAACCGAACGGCGGGAACTTTCGGCACCCCGGCCATTTCTGTCAAGAGAAGTCGCGTACCGTGGCGGAGGAGGACCTGAGGCGGGAGTTACGCCCCTAAAAAAGCCGGCAGTTCGCCGCATCGCGGCGGGACTCGCTGGGCATGGCGAACCAGGGAACGCCTGACCATCAGCTCAGCAGCTACCAGTTGCGGCGCTGGCAGCTAGCGTGGAGTGGCCGTCGTGGCTGGGGCTTCCAGCCACAGTCGTAATCACCGCAGACGTCCAAAGTCGGGCGACTTCGGCCATTTCAACCCGCCGTAGCCGAACTCGCAAGAGTGTGTCATTACACAGCTTTCGCGAGCGTGGTTTAACCGTCAGCCAGAAGAAATCGCGAAGAAAAAAACCACGATCGGTGGGAAGTGGCTGCGGCGATTTCTGGCGGCGTACGCGCGTACGCCGCCGAAGAATGCCGGTGCGTAACGACGCGTGGTACGATGTTAGCGGCATTCTTCTCTGGCTAACGGTTAAACAAAGAAACAGGGTGGGTAATGACAAGCTCGCAAGAGTTTGGGGGCTTATCGCACAACGTCCCAAGTCGGGCGACTGCGGCTACGGGTGGAGACAGCCAAACGCCGCTTGCCCCAACGACACGCCCCCATCGTTGCAGGGGACGACCTCGTTGAACAGCAACCGACACCTACCTCCCGCGGCCTGCTCGCCGAGCAGACGACGCAAGAGCCGGTTCTGCATCACTCCGCCTGAGAACACACAGGTCCCGATCGAGTGCTGTCGAGCCAGTCGCGCCGCGATCTCCCACAGTGACTTGGCCAGCGCCGCGTGGAATGCGAACGAGATTTCCCCGGGGCTGCGGCCCGCGCATCGATCCTCCACGACCGCCCGCAACAGTGGCCGATAATCCAGCTCGGGAAATGGATACGCGGGAGCGGCCGTCACATTGCTGGCCAAGTACTCCAGCCACATCGCCGCCTGGCCCTCAAATGTTGTCTCCCGCGTGAATCCACACAGCGCCGCCACCGTATCGAAGAGCCGCCCGGCGGACGTCGACGAATAACAGCGAACGTTTTTCGCCACGAGTTGCTGCGATTGAAAAAATCGCGCGGGGAACGAAAACGGGGGCTGACTCAAATCGGGCAAATCGAGCTCGGCCAGGAAGCCAGCGGCCGCCTGCACGGGGAATCGCGCGGCCGCATCCCCGCCGGGCAGCGCTGCGGGCCGCAAATGAAACTCGCGGTGAAAGCCTGACGCGACACTCCCGACAAACAGTTCGCAGCCCCAGATCGTCCCGTCATCTCCAAAACCGGTACCGTCCAAAGCGATCCCCACGACCGGGCGATCCAGCTCACCTCGCTCGGCGAGCACGCTGGCAAGATGCGCCCGATGGTGTTGTATGGGCAGGTGCGCGTGGGCAGCCAATTGCAAAGCGAGACGTGTGGAAACGAACTCGGGGTGGGCGTCATGCACTACGATCAGGTCGGGCGCGCGAATGGCGTACATCCCCAACCAGTCCGAGATGGTTGCCGCGAACGCGCGATCGGTGTCCAGATCGCCCAAGTCTCCGATGTACTGGCTGACGAGCACCTCACCCTCGATGGCCAGGGCAATCGTATTCTTCAGGTCGGCTCCGACGGCCAGGACGGGCCGCCGCTGGGGCAGTCGGGCGACGACCGAGGGCGCGTAGCCGCGGCTTCTACGGATCAGCGATGGTCGTCCGTCCTGGACGGCAACGACCGAATCGTCCACTCGGCGGGCAATCGGACGTTCGCCAATGACAAACCCATCGGCAATCCCGCCCAACCGGGCGACGGCGTCTTCATCCTCGAACGCGATTGGCTCGCTCGAACGATTGGCGCTCGTGAGCACCAGCGGACTTGGCGCGCCCAGCTGGAACAGCAAATCGTGGAGGGGCGCGTAGGGCAACATGACGCCCAGCTCGTAACAGTCGGGTGCCAACCAGGGGAGTGGTTGTTTTGACTGGGCCAGCACAATGGGCCGCGGCGGCGACAGGAGCAAGGCGATGTGCGGCTTTTCTAAATGGACCAACCCATGGGCCTGTTCCAGCTCGCGAAACATGACGGCAAACGGCTTCTCTTTCCGAAACTTCCGCTGCCGTAACTGCTCGACGACCGCTTGATTCAGCGCATCACAGGCCAGGTGATAGCCGCCAATGCCCTTCAGAGCCAGGATGCGACCCGCGGCGAGCAACGACGCGGCCCGCGCGATTGCCGCGAGACCACGCAACGGCGGTTCCTCATCCATCAGCAAATGGAAGTTGGGGCCACATTGCCCGCACGCGGTGGGCTGGGCGTGATAACGGCGATCGGCAGGATCGTCATATTCCCGCTGACATGCCTCGCACAACTGCCAGGCCGACATCGTCGTCTGGGGACGATCGTACGGCAAGGCGCGAATGATGGAATACCGGGGCCCGCAGGCCGTGCAGTTGATATAGGGGTACTGGTAGCGGCGGTTGGCCGGATCGAACAGTTCGCGTCGACAGTCGCCACATAAGGGGAGGTCCGGAGAGATGCCCGCCCGGGCCGCCATCGAAGCATCGCTGGCGACAATCTGAAAGTCACAAAGATCCTCGGATCCCGTCGGCATGGTCACGACCGAGTCGATGCGGGCGGCAGCGGGCGGCTGCCGCCGGAGGGTTTCGAGGAACGCGTTTAGTTGGTCAGGCGTTCCTTCCGCGTGAATACAGACGCCTTGACTATCATTCCGTACCCAGCCCATGATCGCGTGGTCCCCTGCCGCGCGGAAGACAAACGGGCGGAAGCCGACGCCCTGCACGACTCCGCGAATTTCGATCCGCAGTGCCTGGGTAGCAGCAGTCATCGGTCAACAGATCCGGGGTAGCTGTTCGCCGATTTGGCGGGCGACGACGCGTTTGCCACCAATCGCCGTCCGCGCCACGACGATTCCCGGATGTTCGCTCGTCACATGACCGATGAGGGCCGCACCCTTGCCATGAGGGTGGTGCCGCATGGCTTGTAGCAGCGAATCGGCATCTTGCGGCGCCACGAAGGCCAGCAGCTTGCCCTCATTGGCGACAAACAGGGGATCCATCCCGAGGAGATCACACGCGGCCTGCGTGGTGGGATGAATGGGGAGCGATGATTCGTCGAGCACCACGCCCAGACGAGCGGCCGCCGCCAGTTCATTCAGCGACGCCGCCACCCCGCCACGCGTCGGATCACGCAGGACGCGAATGGCCGCGGCGGAACGCAGCATGGTAGCGACCAAGTCATGGAGAGGAGCGGAGTCGCTCTCGATGATCGCTTCAAACTGCAAGCCTTCGCGGACGCTCATGATCGCCATGCCGTGATCGCCAATCGTTCCGCTGACGACAATCGCATCACCGTCCTGCATCTGCGGGGCTCCCAGTTCCGCCACCCCTGCTTCCCGCACACCCACGCCGGCCGTATTGATGTAGCATCCGTCTCCATGTCCCCGATCGACCACCTTCGTATCGCCCGTGACAATCTGGACGCCCGCGGCCGACGCCGCGGCGGCCATGGCATGCACGACGCGGGCCAGCTCCTCCATCGCGAATCCTTCTTCGATGATAAAGCCGGCCGACAGGTAGAGGGGCCGTCCGCCGCTCATCGCCAGATCGTTGACGGTGCCGTTGACGGCCAGATCGCCGATCGAACCGCCCGGAAAGAACAAGGGTCGGACGACGTACGAGTCGGTCGTGAATACGAGCTGCCCGTCAGTTGGCGGCAGCACCGCGGCGTCGCCGAGTGCGGACAGCGTCGCATTGCGAAACGCGGGCAGAAAGAGGTGTTCCACGAGTTCCCCTGTCAGCTAGTCCTCCACCTCCATGCCCCAGCGTCACATGAGGATAATCACGTAGTGGAAGTGGGCAACGGAGCTTTTCCAATTCCAGAGGGTGGGACATCGTCAACTGCCGATCTCAAGAAAACGGCCATAGTTGTAATAGGCGGCACAGGCACCCTCACTGGAAACCATCGTCGCGCCAAGCGGTGTTCTGGGCGTGCATTCCCGGCCGAACGCCGCACACTCGTGCGGCTTGATCGCACCCTGCAGGACTTCGCCGGCTCGGCAAAGACATGATTCGCAGGTATCGATCCTGTCGACGTCGAAGCGACGTTCGGCCGCGAAGTCCGCATAGGCGGGACTCAGCTCCCAGCCGCTGTCTGGAATGATGCCGATGCCCCGCCAGGCACGGTCGCTGACGGTAAACACCTCGGACAATAATTGCTGTGCCGGCAAGTTGCCCGATTCGGTAACGACTCGCTCGTAGGCGTTTTCCACGAACGCCTGGCCAGACTCCAACTGCACGATGGCTCGGCGAATGCCGTCCAGCACGTCGAGCGGCTCGAAGCCGGTGATCACGATGGGGACCTGATGCTGGTTGGCGAGTGGTGGATATTGCCAGTACCCCATAACACTGCAGACGTGCCCG
The DNA here is from genome assembly GCA_963700865.1 of uncultured Planctomycetaceae bacterium. Lineage (GTDB taxonomy): Bacteria > Planctomycetota > Planctomycetia > Pirellulales > Pirellulaceae > CAVOGJ01. The sequence goes on from CAVOZC010000018.1 coordinate 158,109, forward strand.
GCGGCGAGGAAGGCCTGCACCCGATTGCTGGGCGCCTGCATGATCGCATCGATGGCCGGGGGCACGAGCACGTGAGACACCAGCAGCGAGAAATTGGCGAGCCCCTCCTGCTTTGCCTGGTACACGGCCATCGCGTTGGCGGGAGCGGTCGTCTCAAAACCAATACCGAAAAAGACGATCTGCCGCTCGGGAAATTCGCGTGCCAGCTGGACCGCGTCGAGCGGCGAGTAGACGATCCGCACGTCGCCCCCCTGGCTCTTCACCGCGAACAAGTCCCCATGGCTACCTGGTACCCGCAACATATCGGCAAAGGAGCAAAAAATGACGCCCGGTTGGGCGGCGATGGCCAACGCCTTGTCGATCATTTCCAGAGGCGTCACACAGACGGGACAACCCGGTCCGTGGATCAACTCGATACCATCCGGCAGCAGCTGATCGATGCCGTTGCGAATGATGGAATGGGTCTGGCCGCCGCAGACTTCCATGATCCGCCACGGGCATGTCGTCACGCGGTGAATCTCCTCCGCCAATTGCCGCGCCATCTTGCCGTTGCGAAATTCGGTCAGGTACTTCATCGCGGGTGCCTTGGACGTGAGGCGGCGGACTCGATGGCTGGTGGGACCGGACACGCGGCGACCGTACTCTCGGAAGGCTCGCCACCCAGTTCCTCTTCGAGGATGCCCATCTCGGAGAACAACTGCAGGGTTTGCAGGGCCGATTCCTCATCAATGCGGCTGATCGCGAATCCCACATGCACGATCGTGTAGTCCCCGACGCCGATTTCCGGCACGTAGGCCAGGCAGACGTCTTTCACGACGCCTCCAAAATTGACCTTGCCCATGCGGGCACCATTGGCTTCGTAGACTTCCTGGATTTGCCCCGGAACGGCCAGGCACATAGGTCCCTCGCTTTCACACGTCCAAATCACCACAATCCCAGATCATCACCCGATTGTTGCCCGAATCGGCAATGGCCAACTGGCCGTTGTGGAAGTGAATTCCATAGGGCCAACACAAGGTATCCTTCGTCACCGCGTCCCAGCGATTTTCACCATTGCCATCAAAATCGAGCTGGCCCAGGACGGCAGCGGGCGAAACGTTCGTATCGTCGAGGGGAAAGTCATTCCATAACAGTACACGATTGTTGGCGGTGTCGGCCACCGCGAGGCGGCGCTGGTCCCCGCAAACCGCGTCGAGGGACACCGCCATCTGTGCGGGCCGTGCGTCTGGTACCGATACTTGCCTTTTGCGGAGAAAGCTGATTGTTTCAGCAGCAAGCCGCCTCCGGCGGTCCCGCGCGCAGGCAACAGCTGCTGATGCCCGTCGCGATACATGGCAATCAACTCGTCGCCAGCAAATAAACACCTAGCCGTCTCTGCAGAAATGTGCAAGTAGCCACTCTTAGTTTTTTCCAGCTCATACGATGTTAGCGAATTCCAAAGTTGTTGGCCAGCAATCGATCGGCCACTCGATCAACGGCCGCGTCAACTTCTTCCGACAGTGGCGCGCCGATGCGAAACTGGTGCGCTTCGATCAGGTAGACGGCGATATCTTGCGGATATTCATCTTTGAGCATCCAGCGACCAAAAGCAAGCGCATGATCCCAACGAAAGGCGTGCATATTAATGCCCTCGAGCGGTGGCAACTGCTCCACGTCGCGGCCCGGCAGTTCAAAGATCGTGCCAGGCTCGCTCTCCGAGCAGCAGGCGTCAATCAGAATCACCCGCGGCACTCCACGCATTTGAAACGCCACATCCATGCCACTGGTGCCACCATCGGCACCATGAACGCCCACGGGGAGTCCACGCTCCCACAGGCGGCGGATGCAAATGGGACCGGCGGCATCGTCCCCGCGGAGAAGATTGCCACATCCGATGACGAGCGCCTGTGGACGGGTGTCGGTGGAAGTGGATGGCATAGTTTCATTTCCGGCTGGCAGGAGGAGGACCGGCGCCAAGTAGACCAGCCTCCACGGGATCGAACGGGTCGGCCGTCGGCGATTTGATGAAGGACTGTTCCATGGGTCCCTTCGTTTCCTTACCGTCCCGCGGTCCGCTGTTCCAGGCGGTCGGCGTCACCACCTGCTAGTGTTCAAATCACGCCGGCGGAGCGTACGGGTTCACCTGCAGGTGGCTCGCCAGCAGATACGTATACCACTCCTCCATGCCGGCTCCCGTCTTGGCCGACGTTTCGAAAATCGTGATCCCCGGCCGGACCGCTTCGATGTTGTCGATCGCGGTTTGCCGATCAAACTCGCACGCCTCGGCCAGATCGTACTTGGTGATGATGGCGATGTCCGCGGTATTAAAAAGCTTTGGATATTTGAGTGGCTTGTCTTCTCCCTCGGTCGTCGAAAGGAATACGACTCGCAAGGATTCGCCCAAGTCGTAACTTGCCGTGCACACGAGATTACCGACGTTCTCGATGAATAGGATATCGCACGGGCCTGGTGACCATTCCGCCAGATGCCGGGAAACCATATCGGCTTCCAAATGGCAACAGCCGTCGGTCGTGATCTGACGAACGGGTGCGCCGCTTTCCGCCAGACGCCGCGCATCGTTGTCGGTTGCCAGATCGCCCACGAGGGCGGCTACCCGCAACCCACGCTGCCGCATTTCGCTCAAGGTGCGCCGCAAGAACGTTGTCTTGCCACTGCCGGGACTGGAGACGAGATTCACCGTCAGACAGCCGTCCGCCAGAAACTGCTCGCGGAGACCACGGGCAAGTTCATCGTTTTTCTTGAGAATCTTTTGGCGGACTTCCAGGATGCGGGGCTTCATACGTGGCTCTCGGAGGAAAATGCAAGCGAGTCCGCGTCGATGGCCGCACTTCCAACCAAATGGTTGGCGACCCAATTGCCATTTCGATTGCGATAAGGACAACGCTTACGTCGAATTATTCGCCGACGCTAGATCGACTGGCTCGTCGCGAAAGTGAATCGTCGCCAGCTCCAGTTCGCGGCCCTGCCGAATGTCGCCGCTCGGTGTGTCGCAACGCGGACAGCGAAACCGCTGGATATCTGGCAATTCGACTTCCGTCTGACACGACTCGCAGAAGATTACGACCGGCAGCTCCTCAATCACCAATTTCGAGCCTGCCAGCAAGGTACCGTCCGTGGCGATATCGTAACAGAAATGAGCGCGTCTTGTACGATTCCTGCCAGCCGGCCCACCCGCAGGTGGACCTGGGCAACATGGGGCGGCGGCTCCCCTTCGCTGGCGAAAGCCTCTTGGATTGCCTCGCGGGCCAGGTTGACGAGGCTCTGGGCGATGGAGAGTTCATGCATCGACAGGTCCCTTTTTGCGGGAGAATGGCTCGCCCAGCCGTTTGGCAATATACGGCGCGGGCGGGCGTTGCCTGGCCTCGTGATGGGCCGTCGCCACGACCGTTTCGATTTCCCCCAACGTACCCACCACGTTTGCATTCAACATGCCGGAACAAATTTTCCGCTTCGCGACTGCGGTCATTCTAGTCAATTCCTGGGTCATGCGCCGCAGCAAGTCCCGCGTTGACAGTTTTTCCGCCACTCGCCACACTGCTGACTCCGTTTCGCACGGTCTCACCTTGGACGTCACGCTGCCTTGCGCACAAAGTCACGCAAAGGAACCATTCATGATCATGTTCGCACACGTAACGCACACGGAATTACCATGGGGCTTGGCCTGGTACGTCCTCGGAATCGCCAGTGGGATCCTGGTAAGCCAGTTAACGCGGTATTGGTGGACCCGCCGACAAGCCGCACGATGTGAGGTGGAGCCAGGCTAACGTCCGGGACTGTTGCTGGAAGCCCCAGCCACAAAAAATTCCCCAGACTGGGGCCCAGTAGCCGAATTCGCAAGCGTTTGGCAGCGACGACTCCCACTCCGGGACCGCGCAACGCGTCCACCGAGCTAAACCGAGCGCCGCCAAAGTCTGGCGACTTCGGTCGCGAACCGCGTCACCGCCCCATCACTCGTGAAATCCCAAGGCGACGAGAATACAGGGGCCTCCCGCAATCACGTTCAAACCCAGGTCCACGGCTCGCGCCATGATCGCTGGGTTCTCCGCGCCTGGCTGGAGCCACAGATACTCAATGCCCAAGGCGTCCGCCTGTTCAATGATCTGGGCCGTCACTTGTGGAGGCGTAATGATGCAGACGCCAAATACGGGTTCTGGCAGCGATGCCAGGTCCGGGTACGACGGTTGTCCCTCGACCTCGTCAGTCGAGGGATTCACCGCGTACACCGGTCGTTGATGTTGCAAGAAGGCCCGCAACACCTTGTTGCCGTACTTCGCTCGATCCCTCGCGGCGCCCACCACCGCGTGCGGTCCGCCGCGAAGAAACGCTTGAATATCATCTTGCTCCGACATGGGGGCTCCGCTGCGAGGAGTCGATCGACGACCGCCAGGCGCGGCTCTCTTCAAGACGACTGGTTTGCCGACCGCGGATGAGCCGAGCCATTCCGACCTCGCTGGTCTAACGACGACGGCAGCACAGCCAAAGCACGAACGGGGCCCAGAGCAAACTCGTCATCGGCTCGGGTACGACCGATATCGACATCTGGGCAAAGTCAACATCCATCACGACATTATCGGGAAAGACTTGCCACAATCCGAAACCAAACCGCGTCAACCCGCCGAACCCGTAATCCCCGACCGCATCGAGGATGTCGAGCGAACTGAGCGTCGTGCCGACGTATCCCAGGTCCAGATTGAGATTGACGGGTGTTTGCTCCAACGGAACACCGCCCGGGCTCACCGCACTTGTCGAGATAAAGAAGCCGTCTGAAACGGGAAAACCATCGACGAGTGTGAAGTAGGGCGTCTGTCCCGCGGGAAACGGGTTGGCCAGGCTTTGGCTGACACCCCCACTGAACTTCAGCTCGAAGGAGGATTCATCGATGACGTAGCCGCGTGTGTCCCCCGGTATACCGTCCATGAAATTGTTCGAGTCGACCGTGAAAGTTACTTCCGCCGTCTCGCCGCCATTCACACCGCTTAGCGGTGCAGCATTAATCCCGTTAAAAATCACTTGTCCGGTCACCGACACCGAAACCGGGGCCGCCCATACGGTTGAGGCCATCAGCAAGCTCATGGCAACGACTGCGACTGTCCATTTCATCAGAACTCCTCCCTGGTGCGGAAAATTGAAACGTGCTCAGCCGCCCGCCCGAGGGACGGACCCTGAGGCTGGTGAGTTTAACGCCGGGAAAGGCGGAAGGGAATCACGTAATTTGCATTTATCCCGGGCTTCTACTTTGCCACCACCAGGGCGAATTGCATGGCGGCCGGTCGCGTCCGACACGTATAATGGCGACCGCGGCCCGCTGAACGACACCTCAACAACGGTCCTTTTGTCCGCCACCGCATGCCCGGGGGTTTCGCCTTGCCCACAAGTCAAGAACCACGGACCGCTCCGAACGAGCTTGCCGCACCACGCAAGCGCGCTGGCTCCGACGGGTCCTTGTCTGTCTGGGCCTGTCGATCCTCGCCGTGGCCATCGCACCCTACGTTGTGGCTCGGGCCCCACTTCGTGATTGGCTGATCGGCGCTGCCCTGTCAGATACCGATCTGCATGTGACGACCGAATCCGCCCGGTTCGGCTGGTTTTCTCCCATCGAGGTTCGCGGTATCGACATCCAAGCCGGCGAGAATCCGCTGCTCACCATTTCCAGCGTGCAGACGCAACGCACATTGCTGCAGCTGGTTGCGGGCGGTCAAGATGTGGGGGAAGTTCGCATCGATCAGCCGCGGGTGGAAATCATCGTCAGCAACGGGCGAGCCTATCTCTCCGCGCTCGACAGCGCGAGCGATGAGGTCGAATTCATCCAGAGCTTGACGGAGGGCCGCGAACGCACGGCCGACTTGGTGATCGACCGAGCCGGTCTGACCGTCCGTGATATCGATGCGACGCTACCGGCGGTCACATTGAACGATCTCACGCTGCGGGCCCACGTGGAAAAAACGAATAACCGCAAGAGCGTGGAAGTCGAGCCGGCCACGTTGATCGACCATTTCCAAATGTCACCCTCGCTGTGCGATGCGGGCCTCAAGTACGTGACACCCATCCTCGCCCGAACGACCTGGGTCCAAGGTGAAGCCTCGCTGGAATTCGACGAGTGCTATATCGATCTGGAAGATGCGTCACGGTCCCGCATGGTGGGCCGCCTCACCATCCATGATGTCACTTCCGGCCTGAAGAATCCGATCGTCTATCAAATCACGAACCTCATCGCTCGCCTGTTGAAGGGAGAGATGCCAACCTCCATTCGTCTGGCGGAGGAATCGGTCGTCGAGTTCGAATTGAAGGACGGACGCGTCTCGCACACCGGCCTGGCCTTCGGGCTGCCGGAGATTTCCGAAGAACTGCTCATTCACACCCACGGTTCCGTGGGACTTGACGAGTCGCTCGACCTGGTCGTTGAGATTCCTCTCCCATTTCATTTGATCCGGGAGGGACCGCTGGCGGCCGCCCTCGGCAAACAAACGCTCCGCCTTCCCATCCGCGGAACGCTCGCGGAACCGCAACTCCAATTTCCCGGCGATGGACAATTGATCCGAGACATGCTGGGCGGGTTGCTGGGTGACTCGGCTGAGGACGCCGAATCGGGTGAAATGGACCTGACGGAACAAATGCGAGAATTGGGTGAGTTGCTGCAGGACAGCGTGCAGGAAATGCGGGAGAGGCGACAAGAAAGGCTCAAATCGAGGCCACCGGACTCCGGGCGGGGCCCTTTTTGGCGACTACGGCGTCTGGTGAATCCGGTAGACGACGCGGCTGAAGCGGCCGCCGAGCCTAACGCACCTTCGCCTAACGCACCTTCGCCAAACGGGTCGTAGCCGAACTCGCAGGAGTTTGGCGAATTCCTAATCGGCTCGGCACCGCCACGGCGCTCTTCAGATCACGCGATCCCCCAAAGTCTGGCGGCTTCGGCTGAGCCCAGATTCTGGCGGGCGACAGGCAAATCCTGGCACAGCGATTGCAGCATCCGCTGGATGGCCCTTTGCGAAACGACCCTTTTCGGGGGCCATCATTGCGGGCAAGGCCATGCTCCAGGAGAAAGTGAGCGGATCGGCACACCGCGCGACGATCGGCTCATGCGGCAGACGAATCGTCGGCATCGAAGGTGGAAATTCCAAGGCGAGGAGCGATCCATGATGAATGCCATCCTGGTCGAGGCGCTGCGCGACGTCGATTTCCTGCGTGGCATCGACGACAATCATCTGGAGCAGATCGCCTCGGTGGCTCGTTTGGTCGACATCGAGCCTGGCAAGCCGATTTTTCGTGAAGGCGACGCGTCACACGACGTCTATCTGATCATTGAAGGGAGTGTTTCGTTGGAGATCTGCGCGCCGGGAATCGGCTGCCGGCGGATCCTGACACTCGGCGCTGGGGAACTCCTGGGTTGGTCGTCCGTTCTGGCCCAGAGCCGTCTGAGTGCCACCGCCCGTTCGCTCACCGCGACTCGGGCGGTTCAGATTCCAGCGAATCAGATCATCACCTTGTGCGAACACAACCCGCGATTTGGGTACGAATTCATGCGGCGGGCGGCCTTGGCGCTGGCCGAGCGCCTGAATGCCGCACGACTGCAGTTACTCGATGTGTACGGGTCCGAAACCAAAGCGGCTGCGGAAACCTCGGAGGAGTAGCGATTCCATGAGTCCCAGCAGCCTGCCGATTGGATCGACCGTGTGGATTGAGAAATCCGAGTTACAAGCGGTCATCAAGCAGCTCAAGCAACTCGACTATCGGGTCGTTGGTCCACGGATGGCTTCTGGGGCCATCGTGTATGACGACCTCGACACGGTCGACCAATTGCCGGTCGGCTATGTCGACGAGCAGGATGGTGGGCGGTATCGGTTGGTGCAAGAGGGCGCCGCGTGGTTTGACTACGTGGTCGGCCCGCACTCCCTGAAGAACTATATCTTTCCACCACGCGATACGTTGTTGGAAATGCAGCGGGCAAATGGCGAGTGGCAGATACGGCCGCCCCAGTCAGCCGCCTCGCGCCTGGCGGTGATCGGTCCACGATCGTGCGATCTGCACGCCTTGCGGATTCAAGACCGCGTTTTCTTGAACGGTGCCTACGTCGATCCTGCCTATAGATCGCGTCGCGAATCACTCTTCATTGTCGCCGTCAATTGCCGCAGGGCCGCGGCCACCTGTTTTTGCCAATCGATGAAGACCGGGCCGGCGGTCACCATGGGCTGTGATCTGTCGCTGACCGAGTTGGAGAACAGCTTTGTCGTCCAAGTCGGCAGCGAACTCGGCGGCACGGTGATTACGGCGGCAGATTGGTCACCCTGCCCGACGGCGCAAATCGATGAGGCGCGGGGGCTTCCCTTGCGTTTATCCCGCAGCATGTCCCAGCGGCACAAGGAATCCGACAAGGCGGATGACCGGCCGCGGCAGCGGTACCTCGACACGACAGAAATTCGCGATCTCCTCATGGAGAATCTTGAGCATGAGCGCTGGCACGAGGTGGGCCAACGCTGTTTGGCTTGTGCGAATTGCACCATGGTGTGTCCCACCTGCTTCTGCAACAGCGTTGAAGATATCACCAATCTCACGGGCGACCATGTCCGCCGCGAACGAATCTGGTCTTCGTGCTTCAGCGCCGAGCATTCCTACATGAATTCCGGCACGGTGCGGAAGTCGATCGCCGCGCGGTATCGGCAGTGGTTGACCCACAAGCTCGCCACTTGGATAGACCAGTTTGGGACGTCCGGCTGCGTGGGCTGCGGTCGCTGCATTACCTGGTGCCCGGTCGGCATCGACTTGACAGAGGAAGTTGCCGCCATGCGACTCAAGGAATCAGCGTGACCTCGCCAGCACCTCCACAGCGGAATGCCAACATGCCAACGGTCAAGAGAAACCAGCCACGGGTCGCCACCGCCGCCGAGAATCCGTGGATACCCAAGCTGGCACGCATTCGCGACATCCGCCCGGAAGTCAGTGGCATCGCCAGTTATGAAGTGCAATTCGCCGACGAGCGGCTGGCGGAAACCTTTCGCTTTCAGCCGGGACAATTCAACATGCTGCATCTCCCCGGCTTCGGCGAGGCAGCAATTTCCATCAGCTCAGACGCCGAGCAGCACGCATCGCTGTGGCATACCGTGCGTGTGGCAGGTAACCTGACACAGGCTTTGTCACGTATGAAGACAGGCCATTCGCTTGGCATCCGCGGACCGTTTGGCTCGTCTTGGCCCACCGAAGCATGCCAGGATAACGACGTGGTGATCGCCTGCGGTGGAGTCGGTTTGGCGCCCTTGCGGCCCATGATCTACCACATCATGAATCACCGGGATCGCTATGGACGGGTGTTCTTGCTTTACGGAGCCCGCTCGCCGCACGACCTGCTGTATACATCGGAGTACGAAGCATGGCGCGAGGCGGATATTGAGGTCGAGGTCACCGTTGACCTTGGGAACGCAAAATGGGAGGGTCACATCGGCGTGGTACCGATGTTGTTCTATCGGCTGCGCCTCGATGCTCCCCGCACGCATGTGCTAACCTGCGGACCGGAAATCATGATGCGGTACGTGATTTTCGAAGCCCTTGCGCGTCGCGTGGAACCCGCCAACATCCACCTCTCGATGGAACGCAATATGAACTGCGCCCTCGGTTTTTGCGGACACTGCCAATTGGGACCGGTATTTGTCTGCAAAGACGGCCCGATCTTCAGCTACGAACAAATGGAACCATTTTTGCACATCGACGATCTGTAGCGGCATCACACGGTCGCCTAAGATGGGCGACAACGCCCACTCCACGGCGACAGCAGCCGCATCACACTGGCGGATGGACCATGATGAAAAAACCGAAACTGGCCGTGTTCAAATTCGCCTCCTGCGATGGTTGCCAGCTGTCGCTGTTGGACTGCGAACACGAGTTGCTCGCCGTGGCCAATGCGGTGGAAGTTGCGTTTTTTCTGGAAGCCCGCACGCGGGTGGCGCCCGGTCCCTATGATGTCGGACTGGTGGAAGGTTCCATCACGACGTCCCATGATGTCGAACGAATCAAGCAGATACGCAAGCAGTGTCGTTTCCTGGTGACGATCGGGGCCTGCGCCACAGCCGGCGGCATTCAAGCACTCCGCAACTGGGCCAACGTGGACGAATTCATCCGCCAGGTTTACGCGCACCCCAAATACATCCACACGCTCCAAACGAGCACGCCGATCGCCGAACATGTGACGGTTGATTTTGAACTGCGTGGCTGTCCGATCAACAAGAGTCAACTGCTGACGTTATTGTCCGATTTGCTCCGTGGAGCCCGGCCGCGGGTGCCCGATTACAGCGTGTGCGTCGAGTGCAAACGGCGAGCAACCGTCTGTCTCGCGGTGGCTCAGGGCGTGGCCTGCCTGGGCCCGGTAACGCAAGCCGGATGTGGTGCCATTTGTCCAGCCTACGAGCGGGAATGTTTCGGCTGTTTCGGGCCGAAGGAAGCCCCCAACCTGGTTAGCCTGACCGGCCGTTATGCCGCGGCCGGCGTGGACTCACGGCGATTGGTCCATTTAACGCGCAACTTTAATGGATATGCTCCGGAGTTTCGCCATGCCAGCGACACCCTGGAAAAACAGGAACAGGCCTAGGATCGAGCCATGCCCGCGAAACGCACGTTCACAGTGAAGGCCCTCTCACGTGTCGAGGGGGAAGGCGCAGCTCTATGTCAGGCTGGACGGTGATCGAGTCGAGCATGTCGAGCTGAACATTTACGAACCACCACGATTTTTCGAGAGTCTCCTCCGCGGCCGCGAAATCCGGGAAGTGCCCGATATCACGGCCCGCATCTGCGGCATCTGCCCGGTCGCCTACCAGATGAGTTCGTGTCACGCCCTGGAAAAGGCGCTCGGCATCGAAGTGACTCCCGAAATCCGCAAGCTACGGCGACTCCTCTATTGCGCCGAGTGGCTCGAGAGCCATGCGTTGCACGTCTACTTGCTGCATGCCCCGGATTTCCTGGGCTATGAAAGTGGCTTTAGCATGGCAGCGGATCATGCGGAGGCCGTTGAACGGGGACTGCGACTCAAGAAACTAGGCAACGATCTGCTGGAAGTCCTCGGTGGCCGGGCGATCCATCCGATCAATGTGACGGTCGGCGGCTTTTACCGCGCGCCGCGACGCCGGGAATTGCAGGCCCTGCAGCCCGAGCTGGAGTGGGGACTGCAGGCCGCGATCGAAACACTGCGACTGGTCTCCCGCTTTGATTTTCCCGACTTTGAAGTGGACTACGATTTTGTCTCGCTGAAACATCCCAGCGAGTACCCCATGAATCAGGGCGATGTCGTGGCCTCGAGCGGACTGACCATCCCGGTCGAAGCATACGAACGACATTTCCAGGAACGGCATCGCGAGCAGAGTACCGCCCTGCATAGCGTGCTGCTGCCCGATGAGCATTCCTATCTGGTGGGTCCGCTGGCCCGCATTAACCAGTGCTTTGATCAATTGTCCCCACTCGCCCGACGTGAGGCCGAAGCGTGCGGTATTTCTTGGCCGTCCCGTAACAACTTCCAGAGCATCGTGGCCCGCTCCGTGGAGATGATCGACGCCTGCGAGGAGGCGCTCGATATCGTCAACCAGTACCATGCGGACTTGGCGGTCAGCCGTGTCGGCTACGAGCCGCACGCGGGGGAAGGCTGCCACGCCACCGAGGCGCCACGGGGTCTCATTTATCACCGCTATCGCATCGGCGAAGACGGAACGATTGCCGAAGCCAAGATCGTGCCTCCGACATCACAGAACCAAGGTCAGATAGAGGACGATCTGCGAGATTTTGTGCCCCGCGTCATCGGCCTGGAGGATGCGGCGGCCACCCGGCAGTGCGAGCACCTGATTCGCAACTACGACCCTTGCATCAGCTGCGCCACGCATTTCCTGACGCTGCGGCTGGAACGATAAGCGGGCAGTGTCTGGCCACGCCCCCCATGTCGGCCACCGCGGCTACCCCGTGGCTGGGGCTTCCAGCCACAGTCCTGCACAGCCAGAGTCTGGTGACTTCGGCTACCGAGTGGGGGGGTGACCCATCGGATCCCTGGCGCGTCAGCGCCAACTCGCTTGAGCCGAAATCGAAACGTCCCCCAATCTTTGGGAGTATGCTAGCGAAAATGTGAGGATTATTCCGCTTTTGGCTGTGCTTTTGCTCGACCTGACTTGCCACGGCAACCGATTCCCCATGCAGATCGTTCTCGAAACACGACGCAGCCGGAGGAACCACGGTGGCTCAACAAAGGCCAACAAAACGGACGCTAGCCAAGCGGCGAGCGGCCCGCAGGAATTCGCGCCCGACGCGCGCCTTACAAATGGAGCGGCTCTGCGATCGTCTGTTGCTCGATGCGGCCGGTCTACTGCCCACGAGTGAGGCACTTCCAGCAACCGAGTTGCATGACAGCGAGGCGAGCCGGCTCACCCTGCCCTCCGATGTCCGCACCGAATTTGTTTTTCTGGATGAGAGCCTCCCCGACCTTCGTACGTTCGTGTCGCATCTTCAGCCGGCGGCAGCGGGTACTTTACGGACGATTGTTCGGCTCGATGCGGATAGCGGCGGCCTGCAACAGATCGCTCAGGCTCTGGAAGGCGCCCGCGGCGTCGACGCGGTGCACATTGTGTCGCACGGCAGCAGTGGACGATTGCACTTGGGCAACCAGACTTTTTCGTCGGAAAGGCTTCGGTCCGAGCGCACGGAATTACTCGCGACAATGCGTACGTCGCTGGACCCTGGCGCGGATCTATTACTCTATGGCTGCAATCTGGCCGACCACGATACCGGCCGTGAGCTGATCGCCACGCTGGCAGAGCTGACCGGAATGGATGTCGCGGCCAGCGACGACCGGACCGGTCATTCGTCACTCGGCGGCGACTGGCAATTGGAGGCGACCCGAGGAATCATCGAAACCCCGGTGATTCTTTCCAGGGCCGGCCAGGCGGCTTGGCGGGGAGTGCTACCCGGTGCGCCTATCCCGACGGCCACGCCGAACCTGCCGATGGAGGCCATGATCAATGAGGCGTTTGATTTCACGGTGACCTTCGACAACACAAGTGCCACGGCCTCGGACGTCGGCTATGCGCCCTACATGGACCTCTCGGTCCCGGACGGTATCGATATCGGCGGCGCCACGTATCTGACAGCGGCGGTCAATATGGTGAATGCCGGTACTTACAATATGGACGGAGACCTCGTGGATGCCATGGGTTCCGCGGTCAACCATCCGCTGACCGGCTTGACCGTGACTGGTGGCACGCCGGGGGAGACGCTGTACGTCGTTGAATTGCCGTTTGGCAGCTTCGTGCCCGCGCAAACACCGGCCGTGGTCACGATCTCCGCCGCAACCAACAAGACGAATGGCGCCGTCGTCGGTACGCCGCTAACCGTGACGGCGACAGGAGGTTTCGCCCTCGGCTGCGATCCGCTCGACAACCCGGCGACCGATGCGCCGATCTCGGCGCATCCCTGACGAGTGCGATCACGCCTCAAGTCATCAATCTCACCAAGAGCACCAACGCGCCTGAAAAAGAGCGATCGACGGGTCCCAACTTTCCGTTTGAATATACACTGACAGTCAACGTGGCCAATGGGGAGACGGTAACCGACCTGGAAATCACCGATGCGCTACCGGACTCGTTTGTCTACATCGCGAATTCCGTGAACGTCAATGCCGCGGCCGCCACGGCGTCCAGCGGCCAAGCCATTACCGAGCAACCGGTTGCCGGCGTGCCGCAAAACTCACCGGATAATGACTTCTTGATCGAGTTTGACAGCCTCACCGGTTCGACCGCCGGCGATGACATCGTCATCACCTACACCGTTTACATCGGCAGGAATGATGCCGACGGTGATGCCGTTCTGGATGCCACGAGTGGCAACGACGTGTCGGTCACCAATGACGCGGAAGTCACGGGAAGCTACGAAATGGTCACCGTGGGCGACAACGATGGGGCCACCGATGAGACCCTATCGCAGCAGTCGCTGTCGATCCAGAAAGGCGTGCGGATTGCCAATAACGTAGGACATGTCGGTCCGACACCCGGGGATACGCTGGAATATACGTTGAATATCCAGGTGTCGGATTATTTCGAATTCAGCAACTTGGTGATTGACGACACCTTCTCGGATGGGCAGTTGTTTGATACCACGTTTACGCCAACGTATTCCTTCAGCGAAGACGGTGTTACCACCAATGGCAACTTCGACATGGCGAACTTCGAAGTCATGACGATCACGCCCGTGACCGGCACCACCGACGTGGTCTTTGACCTGGCGGCGGAGGTCCCAGATGGTGTCTTGACGGGCGATCTCTATGGCGACGCGGTGCTTGATGGCGGTACCACGGCGACCGTAACGTTCCGTACGGTGATCCAGGAGAGTTTCGCCGTCAACTTCCCTACACTCGACGCGAGTGTCGATACGGGCGACGTGCTTACGAATCAGGTGGACATCACGGGCACGCTGCCAAGTGGTGAAACGGAAGTGGACGGCAGCGGCGCCTCGGTCGAAATTGTCGGTCCCGCGATTCGCAAAGAGATCTATGCGATCGACGGCCTGACGTCGCTGGCGGGTGAAGACATCGTGGCGGGACATACGATCACTTACCGGTTGACCTTCGACATGCCCACGGCGGATTACGAGAATCTGGTCCTCACTGATTTCCTCCCTTTGCCGATCTACGCGTCGACGGAATTGACGGTTTTCAGCAAGACACCGACCGCGACGCCGCCACCGGCCGGCACGGCGACTTACGGACCATTGCACAACCTGCATACCGTGTTGCCGACGACGATGCCACCGTCGATGCTCCCGACCATGACACCGGATGGCGTGTCCAACACGGTGGCTTTTGACTTTGGCACGTTCGACGTGGCACCGAGCGTGCCCGCTACGGTCGATCTCCTCTTTACCCTCACGGCCCGGGACGTGCTGATGGCCGACAATCTCTATTTGACGAACCAGGCCAATGCCTCGTTTGGTTCGACGAACAACGGAGTCGCCGCCAGCAATGCCATTGTTCAAAACCAGGTGGCGGCACCCGAACTATTCCTGACCAAGGGGATTGTATCCACGAACGGGACCTCTCCCTCGTTTGATTCGACGCCGGTGGCACCCGTCGCCTTCGCCCCTCCTGCCATGGCGGGACCCGCTTTTGGAGGAGGCATCAACAGCACGACGCTGGCGGCGACGCCCATCGACAGCAACGTGTCGGACATCGACGCCGGTGATCTCGTCAAGTTCGCCATCATCATCGAAAATCAGGGGGGTGCTGACGGCTTTAACCTGTTGATCCAGGACAGCATCCCGGCGGAATACGTGATTCCCGCCAGTGGCCTCGATTTGGAGGTCCTCGATGGCGACGGCATGCCGCTGCCGTTCACGGGCGCGGCGGGCGATTTATTCACGACCGGTATTCGGCTAAACGATCCGGGTGCGCTGACGGGTAGTCTCAACAATCTGGACGATGCGCAGCTGGCCGGTGACGGCTCGAACATCGTCGTCATCACCTACGATCTCGAACTGGCGGCCGCGGTCGTACCCGCCACGATCTATACCAATACGGCAACGATCGCCGAATACGGCGCGGTCGATGGCGGCAACGACCACACGCTGGGGAGCAGCCGGCCCCAGTGGACAGACGATGCCACGATCACCGTGCAGAACGTGGAAGGGACCAAGTCCCTGGTTACCACGAGCGAAGCTCACACGAGCGGTGCCAACGTGGCGATTGGAGAAATCGTCCGTTATCGACTGGTGGCCGAAATTCCCGAAGGCACGATGAATGACTTTCAGTTGATCGACCGTCTGCCTGCCGACATGCTGTTTCTTGATGATGGCTCGTCGCGGGTCGCCTTCGTTTCCGATAGCGGCATCACATCCAACGACATCGCCGGGTCGCTTGACCTGGCCGTGGGAGCCGGAGCAAACATCACGGGCAGTGCTCCCGTCGCTCCAATCTTCTCCCTTACCGATGACCAGGTCGGTTCGACGAGCTCAGCCAACAGTGATCCCGACCTATTTGAGAACGCGACGGATCCGCGGTTCAAGCTGGGTGAGATCATCAACAACGATCGTGACGCGAATAGCGAGTACGTCGTGATCGAGTTCAACGCGCTCGTGATGAATACCGCTGATCAGATCCGAAGACGCCAGGCTGAGAAACAGCTTTGACATCCGGGTAGCTGGCACTGACCTGCATCGCAGCAACGACACCGTCGTCGTGGTTCGAGAGCCGCGGATCGACAACCTCAGCAAGACCGTCAGCCCCACCACGGGAGACGCGGGCGACCGGGTCAGCTACACGGTGAACTACAGCAATACTGGGACGACCAACGCCTACGACGTCCATCTGGGCGACACCCTTCCCGCGGATGTTCTGCTTGACCTCGCGAGCCTGATGATCGTCCCGCTGGGGGGGGCCGCGGGCATGCAAAACAATTCGCTGGGCAACACTATCGACATCCAGTTCGATGATCTGCCCGCCGGCGGTTCTGTAACCGTGACCTACGACGCGACGCTGCTCGGCACGGTTCAGCCCGGCGAAACGCTGGATAACGGTGCCATCATTGGCTACACCAGTCTTCCCGGCGCAAACGGCACTATGATGAATCCTACCGGCTCGTCAAATACTGGTGCCGCCGGCAGCGAGACCGGCGAACGCGACGACAGTGGCCTGGCTAATGACTATGCCGATGCGGCGAACGCTCGCGTCACCGTCGATGCCGCCTCGCTTGCCAAGTCACTCGTCTCAACCAGTATTTCGTCGCCCAGTAATGCAAACGACCAAGCCGTGATTGGCGAACTCGTGCAGTACGAACTGGTAGTGACCCTCCCCGAGTCGGTGATCCACTCGGCAGCGATCGTCGATACGCTCGACACGGGCTTGTCGTTTGTCTCGCTCGACAGCATCGTGACCTCCGCGGGCATCAACGCGGCTAACCTGGCGATCGATCTGAACAGTGCGGCGACGATCCCCACCAGTCTCATGGGTCAGACCGTCACATTCGATTTCGGCGACCTGACGAATACCAACAACAATGCGGCTGCCGAGACGATCGTCATCCGCTACACGGCGCTCGTGCAAAATGTGGCCGGCAATCAGGGTGAGGGAACGCCCGGCACGTTGTTGGACAACGGGGCCGAGTTTACCTGGTTGGAGAATGGCAACCCCCGCACGACCGGCAGGGACTCGGCGGAAGCGATTGAAGTCATCGAACCCGATCTAGATGTGTCCAAATCCGTATCGCCCACCAGTGTGGATGCGGCCGACAGCGTCACTTACACCATTGATCTGGCCCACAATATGGCCAGCGACACCGACGCATTCGACGTCACCTTCAGCGACACGATTCCGACGGGACTTTCGGTCTCTGGCTTCACCGTAGTCCACTCGGACGACGGTGATATTACGAGCCTGTTCGAACTTGTCGGAAATACGATCCAGACCACCTCCGGCTCGTCATTTGACATACTGCTGGGCGAATCGGTCTCCGTGACGGTCAATGCCGATACGCTTCCGGCGATCAGCGTCGGCGGAAGCGTTCGCAACACGGCCCACATTGCCTGGACCAGCATCTATGGCACGGATGCCAATGAGCGGAGCGGGTCGGGAGGCATTAACAATTACACGGATAGCGGATTTGTTGACCTTGTGCTTATCCCTCCCAGTATTTCCAAAGATCTGGTGGGTAGCAGTATCGACACGACGAATAACGCCAGCAATCAGGCAGTGATCGGCGAAACGATTCAGTACCTGGTCTCCATCATCATTCCCGAAGGCACGCTGGCCAGTGCCAGCCTGCGGGATACGCTCGACTCCGGTTTGGAGTTTGTCAGCCTCGATTCGCTCGAGGTGCTCAGTGGAGGCGCCGCGACCACGGCAGTGACGACCGACGTCGGCGCGGGTGATTTCAGCGATCTTGGCAGCTTCGCCCCCAGTCTCTCGGGGAACACATTGACCGTTGCCTTGGGTACGATCGCGAACGCGGCTGCTGGGGACGGAGTCACCGAGACGTTGACGCTCACCTATACGGTCCGCGTCGGGAATGTGGCAACCAATCAAACGCAGACCAATACCAGGCTCGATAATTCGGCCCTAGTAGCCTGGGAATACGGCGGCCTGCCCAGCATGTCGTTGCCCACCAGCGCG
Organism: uncultured Planctomycetaceae bacterium; assembly: GCA_963700865.1. Lineage (GTDB taxonomy): Bacteria > Planctomycetota > Planctomycetia > Pirellulales > Pirellulaceae > CAVOGJ01. The sequence continues at coordinate 176,221 of CAVOZC010000018.1, forward strand.
CCGCAAGTCGAAGTGATCGAGCCGCTGTTGCAGGCGACGAAGACGATCGATGACGATACGCCTCGCCTGGGCCAGACGGTCCGCTACTCGATCGACTTGCGACATACTGCCGCCAGCGACGCGGATGCGCAAGACGTCCATTTCACAGACACGCTGCCTGCCGAAATGACGCTCGACCTGGGCTCGCTCGTGGTCACGGGAGCCACCGCCGACACTGACAATTCGGTCGGTAACACCATCGACTTGATCTTCGACAGTGTGCCACTGGGAACCGTGATCACCGTCGAATACTCGGCCACGGTATCCTCCGACGAGACCCATATCGGGGTCTCGCTCGACAACACGGCGGTTTCGGATTGGACGTCACTGCCCGGCAGCGATGCCAACGAACGGAACAACCGTGACGGCGAGGGAGGCGCCATCGACGATTATGAAACCTCTTCCTCAGAAACTGCCTTTGTCGCGCAGCCTGTCCTGAACGTAGCCAAGCAGCACGTTGGCACGTCGCCGAATGCGACCAATCCAGACAACTTTGACCTCACGATTCGACTGGTTGCAAAGAACGATGGCAGCCTCGATCTGACCAATTTGTCGCTCATCGAGGACCTGGCGACTCACTTTGGCGCGACGTTTGTCGGACTGACGCCGCCGACCACGGTCGATATCTCGGGACTGACTGGAAGCGGCGTCGCCCCCAACCTGAACGGGGCCTTCGATGCCAACCTGGGTGGGAGCGGTGAAACCAACCTGTTTGACGGTAGCAGTGGTTTGCTGCAACCGGGCGAATCGATTGCGGTTACCTTCGTGGTCACACTGGACCCCGACGCGGTCGGCGCGGTGACACCGTTGGCCAATCAGGTCCTGGGCACGGCCAACTTCAATGATGATGGTTCGACGCAGTCCATAAGTGACTTGTCCGATGACGGCACCGATCCAAGTAGCACGAATCCGGGCACGCCGGGTGACACAGGGGGCAGGGACGATCCCAACCCGTTGCTGATTCCCGACATTTCGCTCGCCAAGGCCGTTGTCGGTTCGCCAGTCCAGCTGGCCAATGCGAATTTCGAGGTGACCTACGAGCTGGTACTGAAAAACACGGGCACGGTGGACCTGCGTAATTTGCAGATAACCGAGGATCTACTCAGTGAATTCGGGGCCGGTGTCTTCGTGGGCGTCACGTCGGCACCGTTGATCACGACCGCGCCCAGCCAAGCCGGCAGCACGGCTCCCACGCTGGCCTCGCCCACTTGGGACGGAAATTTGGCTTCCTCCGGCCATACCCGTCTCTTCGATGGTACCAGCGGATTCCTGGTTCCTGGCGATGCCTTGAGCGTGCGCTTTACGGTCGAACTGGACCCCGATGCGGCGGGTGCTTTATCTCCTCTCGACAACCAGGCGCAGGCGGCCGGCACACCGCTGGACGGGAGCGGCGTGCCGCTACCATCCGGCGACGTAACGGATGACTCGGACAGCGGGACCGATCCTAGCTCGACCAATCCGGGCTCGGACGGTGATACGGGGGGTTCGAACGATCCGACGCCGCTGGCCATACCGAGCCTTGGTCTGGCAAAGCGAACCGTCGGCTTACCCGTTCAGTCGACGACCTCGCAGACCGAATTTGATGTGACTTATCAAATCGTGTTGCAGAATACGGGCAATGTCACGCTAACTGGAATCGACGTTTATGACGACGTGACGAGTGAGTTCGGTTCGGCACTGGTGGCGATCGCGACGGCTCCCAGCATTACGGATCACACGTTGGCCATGCCAGCCAATCTGCCCACGGTGTCGCGCCGGCTGGACAGCCGACACGGCGCTCAGCCTGTTCAACGACGATGGATCGATGGCAGCGGGCGAGACCATCACCGTAGCAATGACGCTCACGCTCGACTCGCGAGCGGCGGCGGGCACCACTCTGCGGAATCAGGCGCGGGTCGTCGCGGATGACCCGATCAGCGGCGGTGAAAGTGGTCCGAGTGATTTGTCCGATGACGGGACGGACCCAGATGGCCCGAATAGTGGTTCGCCAGGTGACACTGGCACGACCGATGATCCCACGCCCGTGCTGCTGCCCAACGCGACGCTCGGTGTCGCCAAGGATTCGCAATGGGATGACACGCTCGATACGGCGACATTCACCTTTCAACTAGAGCACTTTGGCACTTCGCCGGCGCTCAACCTGTCGCTCAGCGAGGATCTGAATGCGATCTTCGGCGTCGGGAATTACACCGTGGGGACCCCGACGTTGCTAAGCGGACCCGGGACGATTTCCGTGAATAGCGGCTTCGACGGTGCGGGCGATCAAACATTGATCGGGACCGGAAGTTCGTTGGCGCCCGGCGAGACAGCAGCCTTGCAGTTCGTGGTTACCGTGACCAACATCGTCGACCAGCAAGCCAATGGTCTGGGCCACTACGAGAACCAGGTGACGGTTACCGCCGAGGACGGCGACGGTAACGTTTATTCCGACGTATCGGTCGACGGCACCGATCCCGATCCCGACATGAATGGCGACCCGACCACGGATGCTTCTCCATCGACCGGCGACTTGACGCCGGATGCGACCGTCGGCGTGGCCAAGAACGCGACGGTTGCGCCAGACCAGATGGCGGTCACGTTCGATTTTTATCTCGAACATTTTGGCTCGACCATCGCCTCCAACCTCCGCTTGACCGAGGATCTCGACGCGGTCTTCGGGGCCGGCAACTACACGATCGATTCGATCCTGCGGATCAGTGGGCCGTCGACCGTGGTGGCCAACGGCATGTTTAACGGCAGCACAGATCGGGAGCTGGTGGCGACGGGTAGCAGCCTGCCGCCAGGTGAGACGGCCCGGATTCAGATCACGGTCGGTCTGAACATGATCTACGGAGCCTTTAGCAACCAAGTCACCATTTCATCAACAGACGGCGAAGGAGGCACTTACAGCGACCCCTCGATCAGCGGCACGGACCCCGATCCGGACGGCGACGGGAACCCGAACAATGACAACGGGCCCACCGATTTCATTTTGGCTTCGGGGGAGATTCACGGCACCGTCTACGTCGATCACAACAACAATGGACTCATCGACACGGATGAGCTGGCGATTGAAGGCGTGGAGATTGTGCTGACAGGTACCGACATTGCTGGCAATTCTATCAACCTGACCACGATGACTCTGCCGAACGGCACGTATTCGTTTCTCAATCTGCTGCCTGGTGATTACACGATCACGGAGATCCATCCGGTGGACTTCATCGATGGCCAGGAGACGCTGGGAGATGGTGGCGGATCGAGCAGCAACGATCAGTTCATGGTCACTCTCAACCTAGCCAACAACTTCATGGCCAATGGCTATAACTTTGGCGAGCTGGGACTCGATCCGAACGCGGTTGGGAAAGGGCTCTTCCTGGCGTCGGCGGGTGGTAGCACGCCGATCCCTCCGGCCGGCGATGAGGGCCAGGGAGAGACCGTGGAATCGGTTGAGTTCTCCGTACACGGCTCCCGCCTGGATGTGATGGGTACCAGCGGCGACGAGTCGATCGAGGTGCAAGTCGGCCTGCATGTCCATCGCATCCTGATCAATCATGTGGCCTACGATTTCCCGGCCAGCGACATCAGGCAGATTGACATTCAAGCCAGCGCCGGGCAGGACACGGTCGTTCTGCGTGGCACGACTCTTGACGACCGGGCCGATGTCTGGCCGGGGCGCGTTCAGTTTTCCAGCAACCGCTACACGGTGAATGTCACGTCGGTCCGAGAGATCAGCGTCCATGGCGAAGGTGGAAGTGACCGCGCCTTTCTGGTGGATTCCCCCGAAGACGACATCTTTCTCGGAGCCGCCGCTTTCGGATCGATGCGAGATACGGCGGGCACGTATCTCAATCAGGCGTTTGGCTTTTCCATGCTTACCGGCAACGCCGTCATGGGCGGTGCTGATCGGGCCCTAATGTACGACACGGCTGGCAATGACTATGTGCAATCGATGCCGGCCTTTACGCGTCTTCAGATGGGCGTCATCGATCTGCGCGAGTAAGTTTGACCAGGTCGAGGTGCGTGCCACCTCGGGTGGCTTCGATCGCGTCCAATTCAGCGACAGCGCTGGAGACGATCGCTTCGTCACGCGGTCGGACACGAGTTTTCTGGTGGGTGGCAGTTTCCGCAATCAGGCGGTCGGTTTTGAATGGGTCGAAGCCGTCTCCACACACGGCGGCGCGGATTCGGCCACATTCCACGACAGCGAAGGCGATGATCGTTTCGTAGCCCGCGACCACTTGGCTTTCCAAATCGGCCCGGAAGTCACCGCGCGGGCCACTGGATTTGCAAAAGTCGATGCCTACGCGACGCATGGCGGGCAAGACGTAGCGGAGCTTTACGATACGTTCGGAAATGATCTTTTCATCGCGCGACCCGACCTGGTGATCCTCAGCCATGACGGGCTGCAGCATCGAGCCGTCGGCTTTGAAGTGGTGAGCGGGTATTCGATCAACGGCGGTCACGATGTCGCCATCTTCTCCGACAGCGCCGGCAACGATCGCTTCGTGGGCCGGGGAAATTACGCGGAACTGAAGGGGATCGGATTCACCAATCGGGCACTCGGTTTCTCGCGTGTGATCGCCGATGCCAGTTCGGGGGGAGCGGACGAAGTTGTCTTCCTGGGCACGCTGGCACCGGAACGAATGACGAGCCGTCTTGATCGCACCTCGATGATGGGTGGGGGGTATTCACAGATCGCGGTCGGTTTTGATTCGGTGCGGGTGTTCGCCAATGATTCCCAGGACGAATTGGTGCTGGAGGACGTACGTGCCAGCGACATGGTCACGGGTCGAGCCCGCATGATTCGCGCAGTCGACGTCGACCGTGATTTCATGGCCACCGGGATGGGTACCGTACGGGCCGTTTCACGGAACAACGAGACTTCCAGCGCGGACGTCCGCAATATCGATTACCTGTTTGAGCGTTTCGGAGCATGGGAAGACGACTAGTGTCAAATCAGAAACACAGCAGATGGATGGCGGAAAACGTGGGGCAACCATCACCGCCGCGGTGCCGTGTCCTGTTCTGTTCGCGCCGGCCTGAGCCGCATGGGGATCATAGCGAAAGCATGAGAACAAAGATCCGTATCATCGTGGCTTGCGCCTTGCTTTCGATCATCCGTTGCGCCGTAGCGCAATCGTCAATTGAGGCTGTCGCTGCGGATACCGGCACCGCAACCAACCTTTTGACGCTGCCGGACGCGAACTCGACAGCGAGTTGCTCACGCTGCCCAGAAAACTGCTTCAGCGGACTGTGCGACTGCCAACCGTGTCGACGGCGAGCCTGGTTTCGTGCCGATGTACTCCTGTGGTGGATGGAAGGGTATCAAACGCCGCCGTTGTTGACGTCAAGTCCGGCGGGCACGCCGAGCAATCAGGTCGGCGTCCTGGGGTTGCCCACCACCACGGTCTTGTATGGCGGTGATTCGATCGACGATGGCCTGCGCATCGGCACGCGCTTGAGCGGTGGCTGGTGGTTCGACGATGCTCGGCACTACGGGCTTCAGGGCGAAGTGTTCGGTTTCGGAAACGCGACAGGAAGTAACGCGAGTTTTCCCTCACCCACCGACGGCAGCCTGCTCGCCCGACCGTTCTTCAATACCGATCCCGCGGTCAACGCGGCCGATGCGCAGATCCTCCATCAGGACGGGAACGCCCTGGGGAGCATCGATTTCGCACAGTCGAGCGATGTTTATTCGGCGGCTCCCTCGTTTCGCAAGAACCTGCTTTGCTGCCCAGGCGGTTGCTGCCAAGACAACGCTTTTCGCGTCGATGGCATTCTGGGCTACCGCTTCTTTCAAGTAAATGAACGGTTTCGAGCCGTCGAAGTCCTGGAATCGCAAGGGCAATTGTTGCCGATGGGTACGACGTATGAATTGACCGACTCCATCAACGTACAGAATGATTTTCATGGCCTGGAAGTGGGGGCCATCTGGATGCGTCAGAAGCGGCGGTGGATGGGGGAACTGACCGGCCTGGTCGCCTTTGGCGACGTGCGGCGAAAGGTCACACTGGACGGCTCGTCCAGGATCGTCGTGCCGGGCGTCTCGGACACGACCCAGCCCGGTGGATTCTTGGTCAGGCCGGACCAGATCGGACAACGGGTCGATCATGGGTTCGCCGTACTCCCACAAATTCGCGGCGACCTGGGATACATGCTCAACTCGCACGTACGAATTTCGGCCGGTTACAATTTTCTCTTCCTGAGCTCCCTGCTTCGTCCCGGAAGCTATATGAGCCATGCCTTTGATGGCTCGACGCTGGCCCAACCGCCACAGGCCTTGCCAGCGGGTCCGCCGCAGCGGTCGGTGGAGAGCGTTTGGATACACGGCCTGCAGTTTGGTTTGACTTGTAACTTCTAAAGCGTTCTGCCGGAATCGCCGCGGGGGTCCAAATTCGGGCGGCTACGGCTACAGCAAATCGGGTAGCCGAACTTGCTAGACGTTTGGAACCGACGGGCAACCCATCCAAAGTCTGGCGACTGCAGCTACGGTCCCGTGTCCCGTAACTCGCGGCTCACTTCCATTGCCAGAGGTCCTCGTCCTTAAGCTGACAATCGATCATCGGTTGGGCGGACTGCAGCCACTGCCGGGCCGCTACATCGCCTTGCAGATAGGCTTTCCAGAAGTGAAGGCTGATCTGTTGGATCGATCGGTGATGGGCCGGGTCTCGACCCCGCGTGCGCAAGCCGGTGGCGTCGGAAAATGTGAAGTGGTGACCTCCGGCGAACACCAATTCGTACTTATCCCCCGCCGGCAACGCCCGATATACAGCCCGCCGCGACTCGGGCGTGGTGGCGGGATCGATCGGGCTGTCGTGTAGACCCGCAACGGTACGACGCGGTCCCGGCTGCGATCGACGGGTTCGAAATCCAGTTGCCGAATGGGACTGGCCTGGTCGGCAACCGTGGTCGACCGGAAGCCCATACCATGCACCGCCAAGCAAACGGCAGTGAGAACGCGGAAGTACTCGATGAAACATGGCATGAGATGGCTTTCGGACTGGTGGAATCGAGTGGTTGCCCGGTAAACGCTGCATTTTTAAACACCGAATTCCACCCTGGGTATTGGCGGCGGCCGCCAAATGCAACGAATTTGCAGGGCGAATCTTCGACGATCATTCATTGGGTCAGCGCGAGTCAAATCCCCGACGAAGAACGAAGATCTCGAGCAGCAACTGGCACTGCTGGCGAGGATTGATACGGACGAGATCTGAAAGCCGTACCTGGCCGCCCGAGTCACAACTATGGGGGCCAATCGGTATTGCGGCGGCCTCCCTCGACGAGCGTGCACTCCATCCACACGGGCAGATGTTCGCTGATCAGCAGTGCATGTTCGAGCGGCAGGTTCAGCTCGCGAAGAAAATCGAAAACGCCCGAACGACCGGTCGCCTCATCGGTAAATTGGCGACTCGCCACGATATTATCCAATTGGGCGGTCGCCCGCGTATTGGTCGCGACGTCGGTGACTGCCCACACCGGGTCGGGTAGCCGCATCATCATCGCCAGCCGTTCGGCTGCTCCTTCAAAATTTCCCAACAGCAACACATCGTCTTCGCCACGGCGGTCATTGCGAACTTCGCGGAAGACGCTCCCCAGGATCGCGTTTTCCCGATCGGCCTCATCCACGTCGGTATGACAATTGACAAGTGTGAACGTAAAGGCCTGATCCGCGGCCGGCTGCCGCGCTCGAAACCAGGCGACCAGCGGTTCCGCATTTAGCAAATCGTCGGGATCCTCGATCGAATATAGTTCGTAACGATCGACGTCGACTCGTTCCGTATCAAACACGAACGCAAAACATTCCTGCGTCTGGCGGCCGACGGCCGGACCGATCAGATAGTCGTAGCGTCGCCCCGTGGCATTCAGCAGATCGACGATCGTTCCTAAACCGTAGGTACAGTCGGGAGCCAGACCTTGGATCGCGATCACGTCAAATTGTGCCAGCATGACAGCGTAATGATCCTGGACGATGGGGTCGTCCGCTTTGTTTCGGCTCCGCAATTGCAGGTCGAGCGTCGCGATCCGCAGGTAACGCGGGTCCTTGGGTAGCAAAGTGGGAATGGTGATCTGGCGGACGGGCAGCGCCAATTCGGCTTGCCGATCCCCTGGCAGGGGAGTCGCCGACGGCCAGGGTAGCTGCTCAACCTCCAGATTACGGAAGAAGAGCCAGCTGCCGATCGTCGCCACCGCGACCAGAAATACCAACGTCGATCGTTGCACGGGAAATCTGCCTCACGAGCCAACGGAAACACTGCGGGAGGCACAGGGTATTCACCTCTGGCGGGTGGCTCCAGGCCAATTCCTGATTTTCGCAGACGGTGGGGCGGTTTGCGGCAGCGGTCGGGCCCGCTTGGGCGATAGTGGGTCTCAAGTGGCGGCAGAGCGGGTTCGGCCCGCTCAGCATGCAGCCACGCGTTCGAAGTCTGGCGACCTTGTCATAACTCACCTTTCAAGAGCGGCGTTTAACCGTCAGCCAGAAGAAATCGCGGGGGAAAACCGCGATCGGTGGAAAGTGGCTGCCGCGATTTCTGGCGGCGTACGCGCGTGGGCCGCCGAAGAATGCCGGTGCGTAACGACGCGTGGTACGATGTTAGCGGCATTCTTCTCTGGCTATCGGTTAAACAAAGAAGAAGGGTGGGTAATGACAAAGTCTGGCGACTGCGGCGACGTGGGTCGCTCACGCATTGGCCGCTGCGCGGCGGCGGCTGAAAGGCGTCTCACTCAGCATCGTCTGGGCGACACGATCCTCCAGATTGGGTCGGAAGATCATGAGGAGCGTCAGCGGCAGGTACCAGCCGATAAACAGCCCCCCGCCAAAGCCATGCCAGAATTGGCTGGCAAGCATGACGGCCGCGGAACAGCTGATCAGCGTGCCCAGGTTCTTCTGAGCGGGCCATGGGAAGAGACTGACGGAAAAAACGCACGTCGCAACCAGGATCGGCAGCCGAAAAACGGGGTCCCAGCCGCCAATCCGCGTATTCCAGATGCCTTCCAGATTCTCCATTTCGGGAAGAAAAATCCCAAACATCCGCTGCACATCGCTGACAAACTGCTGCGACTCTTGCGTCATCCGCAGCACCACCGTCAGCGCCACCAGGGCGGTGGCCACGCCGAGCAAGAACCGGAAGGCGCCGCGGTGCCAATAAAATGAGATCCACAGCGGGAGCAGAAACAGTGGGTAGTAGACACAACCGAATGCGGCTCCCACCAGCAAACCGGAAATGGCGGGACGTCGGTAGAAAAAGACCGCCCAAACGAGCAGCGCGGCGGGCAGAAAATGATCAACTCGCCCCGTCATCTGGGAGGTATAAGGCAGCATCAAATAGAGCGTCGCGGCACCAATCCCATTGGCGATGTTTCCAAAGTGTCGATAGGCCACGAGCACAATGCCGACGATGATCGCCAGATGCGACAGGATGACCACGACTTTCTTAGCGCTGGTTGGCATCAGGTCGAGTGCCGCGTAGCCGGGACCTCGGTCCGGTTGCTGAAACGTCAATATCTGTTCCATGCGAGCATTGATCGAATCCGAATTCCTGCCCTCGGGCACGCGGCGTCCCATCCGCCCATCGTTGACCACGTTGGCCATGAGAAACAGAAAAATGGCCGCGCCAATAAAAGCCATGCCTCCGACGGACAAGTTGGGCGACAGCAGCGGGCGGCGAATCAGTCGGGTGTCGAGGAGCATGCGAATGAACCATAGCACGCCCAGTCCCAACAGCCAGGAGTAGCCGAGCAGCTCGATCTTGGCGACTTCCGCGGGGACGGCCAAGGCAGAAGTTGCGTCGGCGGAGGATGCCGCGGGAGGGGGAGCATTTGTCTTTGGCTGTGCGGTCGTGGCGGCGTCCGCACCGATTTCAGTCGGGGATGTCTGCGGCCGGGACGGGACCCCTAATTCAAAACGCTTTATTTGTCCGAAATGGATGAGCAGTAGACCTGGAGCCAGCAGGATCAGCATCAGTAGATCCAGATTTCTCACACTCCAGAGTCGGCTGAACTTGAAGAACAGTCCGATCATCAGAAGCGACGACAGGTACACCCAGGTCGAAGGGGAAACGGCGTGGTATTGAAAAAGAAACTGACTCATGTCCTCGATAACTTCCGGGCTCCATCCCAATCATCATACCGGCCGGCGGTGAGTTCACCGGTCATGAACGGGGCAACCTCGTTAGCATAGAATGGAGAATCGCGCGTTGTAAACCGCCTTGAACGGTCCAGCCGACCGCCGCGGGTTGCCTGGACCTTCACTGTCGATGACCGGGCAACGCCCTGCAGCCGCCGCGGAGGGCTTGCCGGTCAAGATTCCCATCCCAGGCGGTCACGAGCTTCATCGGCCCACGGGCTCTCAGGGGCTAGTTGCAGGAAGCAACGCCAATGTTCGAGTGCCTCTTCATCACGGCTGAGTTCATCGAGGACTCGAGCCAGGTGGAAGTGGACATCAGGGTAGTCGTCGTGCCGAGACAAAGCCCCTTCGAACGCCGCCGCGGCCAGTTCAAGTTGTCCGCTCTCCGCAAGCACGCAACCGAGATTCGCACGGGCCTCGACGTAGTCTTCGTCCAGCTCCAAGGCCGAGTAGTAGCGCTCGCGGGCCGCGGAAATGTCGCCAAGGCGGTACAGCAGCTCGGCGATCATGAAATTGATTTCCGCATCAGGGCCTTCCATGGCCAGCACGGCCCGATAGAGGTCGACGGCTTCCTCAAGGCGTCCGTCTTCCTCCAGCTCGGCCGCCTGCTGCTTGAGTTCGTCGCCGGTGACGCCGGGTGTGGCGCGACCGGCGATCCAAAAATCGTGCAGCGAGTAGACGGCGGCTGTCTGAACCGGTTCGTCGGCGTCCCCAGGGCCCTCGGACCTGTCGGCTGCCTCGAAATCGATACGGCGTTGGCCGGTCACGTCGATCAGTCCCTCGCCCTGCCGCAACAGCAGGTCGCGCCCCTCCACGATAATGGAAAGCTGTGCCAACGGCCGCTCCACGTCCGGGAACCAGTGCGCGAGCTGAGCCAGCTTTCGCTCAATCACCGCCGGCGACGCACCCGCCTGCAACAGTTTGGCCAGATGCCGCGCCGTCGCGACCTGTTGATAATCGAAATACGCCAGGCGATGGACTTCACGCACGGGAACAATCAGTCCACGTCGGTGCCAGCGGCGAACCACGGAGATGGGGACGGTCAACAGGTCCGCCAACATTGCCGGCGTGTATAGCTGTCGCACATTCCCCTCGACGGGGACCAGGTCCAACCGCTCCCACAATTCGGTCTCGTGGATGATTTCCAAGCGGCCTGCGATTTCCGCCTCACGATGCACCTCACTGAGTAGCTGATCGTCAGGCAGAGGCAACTCGTCCGCGCCGATGACCAGTAAATCGATCCTGGCGTCCTGGAGATCCACGGCCGTACCGCCGTGTTGCTTCACGAAGTAGTTCGGCTTCACGGCGGGTCAAACCGCCGAGTTTGCCAACAAACGCGACTCGGCGACCGGCCAACGTCGTCTTGGCCAAGGCGGCACGCGGATCCGAATCTTGCGGCGGAAGCGGCGGCGGATCGAACGATTCAGGCATGGAAGAGCGTGGGAAAACAGTGCGACGGTCGTAGTGTGGCAGTCGCCCGCGGCGGTGTCAACGCTTGACGCCCCGGCGAACCAACCTGCCGCACGCCTTACCGCCGGCCCCGCCCGAAACCAACCCAAGTCGAGTTAGTTGTTCGACAACTTCAGCAACCCGTCGTGATCCTGGTGAACCTGACGGTTGGAGCCCAAATCACCCTCCAACCGCGGCCGCGTTCCGGGCGAGAGCACCGGAGCCGTGCTGGCCTCTGGCGTCGCGGCCCGATCGGCGTCCTCCGGCGACGGGACTTCGGGCGGCGAGATCCGGAGTCACCTCGGCCGGCGTGGGCGCCTCGGCGCGCGTGGGTTCTTCAGCGCGCGTGGGTTCTTCGTCCAGCGGTCGCCAATCGGCATCGGTCGGCGGGTAGTTGGCCTCCACGCGCGGCAGCGCGTCATTCGACGCGGTGGAGACGGGATAAACCACGCTGTCTCCACAGCCGCTATCGATAGGTATCTTGACCCAAACGCGACGCGGAACGACGCGCGTCGAGGTCTCGGTGACCCACCGCGGCTCCTGCCGGGCGACTTCGACCTCGCGGTATTCGGCCTGCATCTTGCACGTTTTGATGGGAATCTGCTCAACCCGCTCCTCGCTGACGTACTTGTACGTCTTTACAGGAACCGTCCGCACTTGTTCCTCGGGGACGTAGCGGCAGCGATACTCGGGCACGAACTTGGGAACCTGTTCGGTCACAGGCCGCTGCACGGTGACAGGCACCGTGCGCACCTGCTCCTCTTTCTCCATTCGCACGACCTGGATCGGAACTTGACGCACCTGCAACTCGGACTGCATCGTCACGACATCCACGGGAACCTTGTTGACCACTTGTTCGGGCACCATTTGCGTCTGGGCGACCTGTTGCGTGACCGGGTTGGGCACATAGACCTTATTGACTTGCACGCTCGCGGGGCCTTGTTCCGGAATCCAATAGAACCCGGCTCGCAACACTCGGCTTTCACCCGTCACCGGATCGTTCATGCATTGTGCCGACTTCCAACGCAATCGCGATCGCGTGGGGCCCGGCGTGACCTGGATTTGATCCTGGAATCCGCCAGCGTCGACCGTCCGCTGGTAATAGTTGGTGACCGGCCGATAAGCGGTTGAGACCTGGTCCTGATAGACCGTCTGCGTTACCGGCTTCTGAACCACCCGCTGCTCTTCCCGAACCTCGGTTTCGACAACCGGTCGCATAACGACGCGTCGCTCCTCGCGACTGGAAGTTTCGCTCACGTATCGCACGCGGGTGTAGCTCTCATCGCGATACCGCACTTCCCAAACGGGCTTCATGACGGTGCGACGCTCTTCTCGGGAACTGGTTTGCAGCACGGGCTTGGTGACGGTGTATCGTCGTTCGCGGACCGAGGACTCCCATACGGGCTTGTACGACACGACCTGTCGCTTCTCGACAACCGTTTCGTATTCCAAGCGCCGCGTGGTGACGGGCTCTTCCTCGTAAATGGTATGGCACTCCAAACGATATTCCTGCCCGCAGGGAAGGCAGCAATCTTGTGCCGGCAACGGCGGAGCGACAAGCATCATCAGCAGTAGGGTAGTGGAAATTCGACGCATCGTTGTCATCTCAATTATCCGGACAGAGGTTGGGGTTGGTTTCGACTAAGGCTAAAACCTGCGCAGTTGTTGCAAGTATTCCTTCCCTGAAAAAACTGAACCTTCCTTGCCCACGGAACGCTAAATCACCCTCAAGTTTAGCACGCTAGCTGCCGGACCGCGAACATTCGCGGCACGATTCGGAACGCCGAATTGTGAGATTTTCAGCCCGAAAATTACCTAACCCGCATATCCGTCAGTCGCCCGCCAGCGAGCGGACAGCTGGGATCCGGTTAATGGCGTTGCAGGCTGGGCTGGGGGGTTACGGGAGGCACCTCCCCACCAGGCCGTTCCGTCATGCGGATCAGCAGCGGCAACCACAGCAGGTTTCCCACCAGACCCCCTAGCATCGAAAGACTGATCAGCACGCCAAAGTAGCATGTTGGCACGAATTCACTGATGGCCAATACGGAAAAGCCGATGATCAGCGCCAAGGTGGAAAAGACGAGCGCCCGACCGACACTTGTCTGCACCGTTTCGAGTGCGTCACCCAACGACGCACCACGACGCCGGAGTCGCTGATAGTCCATCAGATAATGGATGGAACTGTCAATGGACAGGCCGACAGAGACGGCGGCAATCATCGCGGCGCCCATGTTGACCCGCAGTCCTAGCCAGCCCATCAAGCCATTCACCACGAGAATGGGTACGGCGTTGGGCACGAGGGCAATCAGCGCCAGTCGAACACTACGCAGCGCGACCCACATGGTGATGGCAATGCCCAACAGGGCCACGCTAAAAGTCCTCCATTGATCCTTGAGAATGCCATTCACCAGATTGGTCAACAATACGAAATAACCCGTGACTCGTGGTGGCGATTGAGGCAACATTTCCTCACACACCTCGTTGACTTGCTTGATAATTGCCAATTTCTGTTCGGCCGGTTGACGCTCCCGAGCCCGCAACATGATGCGATATGCGAAGCGACCTTCCTCCGCCGCATCGGGCGCATAGAGAGCGTCGTAAAAGCTGGGAATACGATTGTGCATCAAGGACAGACCCGTGCGGAGCATCACATCCCGGCGACGCGCGGGCATCCGTTCCAGATCAAGCGGCGACGCGCTGACCACAGCGTCTGCCAGGCTGAGTACCTTGGTCAGTCCTGGCATCTGTTGACCATCCTGGTCCACGACTTGCACGCGCTCGCGTAAGCGTCTTTGCAGCTCGAGCACGTCACGCATGTACCTCCAATTCAGCGTACGCGGCGCGGGAAGAACGATATCGCACACGCCAGCCCCACCCAGCTTCGATTCGACGAGTTCATACGACTTGACAATCGGTGTATCGTCGCGAAAGTTTCGCGTAAAGTCGGTTTCAATCTGCAAGCGCTGTATTCCCACCAGCGAAAACAGAAACAGGCCCAGCAGGCTTAAAGCCACGATTCGCGGATGGTGCTTGGCCATGGCAATAAACCGCTGCAATTGGACGTCGACCAGCGTTTCTCCCCACAGGTGGGCTGGCTCGTCCCTGCCGCTACGAAACAGGACCAGCCCCGGGACGAGCAAGCCGGCACTGACAAATACCATCAGGGCACCGATCGCCATCATGAGGCCGAAATCTCGCACGGGAGCTACGTCGGCGACCATCAGCGAGCCAAAACCAACGGCATCGGTGACGCAAGCCCAGAAGATCGGAGCGATCAGCAAGCGACCACATCGGACAAGGGATGCCATCGGCGACAAGCCTTGATCGCGGCCCTCACGAAACCGCACGATAATGTGAATCACCGTGGCCACTCCGACCACCGTGACGACGGCGGTCAGCATCGAACTGACCATCGTTAATTGCATGCCCGACACCGCCAGCAGGCCCTTGGTGAGAAGCAACGCCAACTGCACCACCAGAATGGGAATCACCACCCATCGCAGGCGGTGAAAAGAGACGTAGATCACGATGGCCAGCAGCAATGTGGTCATGGTCGACAGCCGCCGACCGTCGCGTTCCACGTAGCGAAACGCATCGACCATCATCACCGGCTCGCCCGTGACAATGCCCGGGGCCAAACCGTCGGGCAGCTCCAGCATGGCTTGGCGGAGCCGATCGACGGTCTCCTCCCGATTGGCCACGAACTCTGGCGCGCTCGACAACATGCAGGCAACGCAGGCCGTCCGCCCATCCGACCCATGCGTATAGCCTTCGAAGATGGCCCGCACATCAGCGCTGACCGTGCTTTCCGGGTCGACCACTCGCGGACCAATGGGCAACTCCAACGTCAGTATCCCAAACACGCCGGGAACTTCTTCCAGCCGTTTGCCGATTTTGGCCAACCGCCGCATTCCCTGCCCGTCCTCGTCCAGCAGTGCCGCATCGTCGTAGACGCAAAGCACGACATCGTTGCCGCCAAAGGTTTCCTTCAAGTGGTGATAGGGCGGCAGCAGCGGATCGTCCGCGGCAAACATGGTATCGATGGAGCGATCCAGTTTCAGCCGCGAGGCGGGTAGGTAGGCACCGATCGCCAGGAGCACAGCCGCCAACAACAGCCAAACGCGATAGCGAATGAGTAAACCCGTTATAAAGATCAAAGGATGCATCTCGTGGAAGTGGCCGACGAACGAACTCGATTAACGCGGACGGCTCAGTCTGGCGAATCGAGCCACACCGCACCAACAGCAATCTCATTTACAATCTTACTACGAGACGGGAGACATCGTGTGGATGGCTGACGCTGCGGCGGCAGATTCGCAGTGCCGCCCAGGCCCGTCGCCCAGGCTGCGGGGGAATAACGACGGTCGCTACGATTCTTGCGTGCCCCGACCTGATCCCAAACTGACGCTGTATGCTAGCGACTCTCGTGTGACCGGCAACGCGAGAAAGGGGCAGAATCGCGGCAGGCACGGTGAAATACCGGCAATGCAGGCGTTACCAACGGGGCACGGTCGGCCGGAACGAGCTGACCTGGGGCCTCGTTGCCCACGCGCCTATACTCCGGCGGATTTGCCGGAACTACCGGGCAACGCGTCTCACGGGCGCGATCGCCCCTCCCTCGAACGCAAGGAACTGCAACCCGCGGTGAATTGGCTGGCTGGTCATCGAACTGGGCGATCACGCCTGCAGCGGCGGTTTCCGCGCGCTGCAGATGCTGCTGCGCTAGCTCGTTGGCGGCCGCGATCGATCGGCATCTTCGCCTGCTTGCTGGCCGCAACCATCGCCTTCCCCATCGAACTGGGTGGGCTGCCCTCATGTTCCGCGGCAGTTGAGTTACCCGAGGTCAAGGGAAACGAGCAGATCTCTCTCTCTGCCGACCACGTGGAGCGTTGGCGCGATGGGGATTATGAAGTTTTGCTGCTCACGGGCCATTGCGAGATCAGGCAAGGCCCGCAATTGGTAAGGGCCGCGCGGGCCGTCGTCTGGGTCGAACAGGCGGACGTGACAAGTCTCGATCCGCATCGGTTGGCCGTTTATGTCGAGCAGCAGGTGGTGGTCTCACAAGCGGCGACGCCCGACCAACCGGCGGCGGGAATGCAGGCGGAGAGTTGGTTCACACGCTTGTCGACCTACGAGCCGCTCAGGTATGGATTTGCGCTCCCCGCATATCGTCAACCGCAACCCTTGCCGGACATCGTCCAGCGGGCGACCGCTCGGCGGTCCCCGGCGGTGCAGTTTGCCAATGAGGCGGCGGTCATGACCGGCTCGACGGTCCAGCCAGCTCAATTCGATTCGCCCTTCTTTCGTGAGGCTCCCGCGGGCCCCCCGCCCCCCGCCTTTGTCCCGGGAGTCGTTCCCGCCGCCGGACCCCGCCGCGTGCGGGTCTTTCCCCGTGCCGCGGGAGGACGCGTGAACAGCAGTTCGGCGCTGACTCCGGATGGACGAGAACGAGTCACGATTCTCGATTCGGGGATCAACATCATCATTGAGGGCATTGCGCAGCTGGGCGTGGTCGATATCGCCACCGATCGGGCCGTGATCTGGTCGGGCGCCGATAGCGGGGGCCTCTCTTTTGATTCGAATGCGCCGCAAGGCGGCGGATCGGCGGTGGAAATTTACATGGAGGGCAATATCGTCTTCCGCCAGGCCGATCGCATCATTTACGCCGAGAGCATGTATTACAACGTGCGGGAAGAGCGGGGGGTCATCCTGAATGCCGAATTGCTGGCCGGATTACCGGGGTATCAGGGCGCGGTTCGACTGAAGGCGGATGTGCTGCGGCAAGTCGACAGCCGTCGGTTCCAGGCAAATCAAGCGGCACTGACCACCAGCCGCATGGGCGTACCTCGCTATTGGTTCCAATCGGGCGATCTCCGCTTCGAAGACCAGACGCAGCCGTTGATCGATCCGCTGACGGGTCAGCAAACCATCGATCCGTTGACGGGTGAATTGGCGGTTGCGGGGGAACGGTTGGCGACCAGCCGCAACAATGTGATTTATCTCGGCAAGACCCCCGTCTTCTATTGGCCGACCTTTGAATCGAATCTGACGCAGCCCACAACCTACGTAAGCCGCGTTCGCTTTGGCAACGACCGCATTTTTGGTACGCAGCTCGGACTCGGATTCGACCTGTATCAACTGTTTGGACTGGGGGACCTTCGTCCACGATCCGACTGGACTGGCTCCATCGATTACCTGGGAAAACGAGGCTGGGGACTGGGGACCACGTTCCAATACGACTGGGACCGTTTCCTCAGTTTGCAAGGACCGACACGTGGCTTCCTCGACGCCTGGGGGCTGTATGACAACGGACTTGATAATCTGGGACGCGATCGCAACAACCTGCTCCCAGAAGCCAATCCTCGCGGCCGTGTTTTCTGGCAACATCGTCAACTGCTCACCAACGGCATCCAGGTAACCGGCGAACTCGGCTATATCAGCGACCGCAATTTCCTCGAACAGTTCTACGAACGCGAGTGGGATCAATGGAAAGACGAAGCCACGGGCATCGAATTAAAATATCTGACAGGCAGTGCGAGCTGGAATATCTCCACCGACATCAGGATCAATCCGTTTGTCACCGAAACCGAGTGGCTACCACGGATTGACCATTATCAGCTGGGCGAAGCGCTATTTCAGGACCGCATCTCCTGGTTTGGTCATAATCACGCTGGCTATGCCAAGCTGCGAAGGACAAATGTGCCGACCAACCCCGGTGACGCCGACACGTTTAATTACTTGCGGTGGGAGGTCGATCGAGAGGGAATCCGGGCAGGGGCTCGTCACGAACTCGATCTCCCGCTGCAGTTTGGAGCGTTCAAGTTCGTGCCCTACGTGCTCGGCGAAGTCATTCACTGGGGTGAAGACATCAACGGAGACGACGTCACGAGATTGCTGGGACAAGCAGGGGTACGAGCCAGCTTGCCGATGTGGTCCGTCGACCCCACGGTGCGGGACGAGCTATTCCAGCTCAATGGGCTGGCCCACAAGATCGTTTACGAGGCAGAGTTCTTCTGGTCGGATGCCAGCCTGAATCTCACCGATCTGCCGCTCTACGATCAACTCGACGACAACTCGAATGAACACTTCCGTCGACGTTTCCCCACCACGACGTTTGGTGGAGCCGGTGGGCCTCCCAACTTCGACGCTCTGGTGCCCATCATCTATGACGAACGCTTCTTCGCGTTTCGCAACGGGATGCAGTCCTGGGTGACCGCACCGAGTGCCGAGATCGCGGACGATCTGACGTTGCTGCGCTTGCGGGCTCGACAACGGTGGCAGACCAAGCGAGGCTTGGCGGGTCAGGAGCGGATCGTCGACTGGATGACGCTCGACATGGAAGGCACGCTATTTCCGAAGTCAGAGCAAGATTTTGGCGCGAGTGTCGGCGTACTCAACTACGATTGGCGGTGGCACGTCGGCGATCGAGTGACGATCATGTCGGACGGCTATGCCGACACATTTGCCCAGGGCCTACGCATGGTCGCCTTGGGCGGTTACATCAGTCGTCCCGAGCGAGGCAGCGCCTACATGGGCTTTCGTTCCATTGAGGGCCCACTGAGCGCGAACGTGTTGACCAATGCGATCAGTTATCGCATGAGTCCCAAATGGGTCGCCTCGATAGGAAGCGCCATCGACTTGAGTTCCACCGGCAACATCGGGCAAATCTATGAATTCACCCGAATCGGTGAATCGTTTCTCGTGAGCATGGGTGTCAATATTGACCGAGGACGCGATAATGTGGGCTTCAACGTCGCCATCGAGCCGCGTTTCCTGCCCGTTTCCTATCGCGGCCTGCTCGGCGGCGTCGCGATTCCACCTGCCGGCGCGTACGGATTAGAATAGGACCACGCGGTGGGTTGAGCGACGGCGACAAACGGACATGAAAGCCAGCGTGGCACCCTTCGCTGAGCGGCACCCCCACGAACGCCGGATCGCGCTGTCGATGACCCACCCGCCCCCTGCTCCCCGTTCCTGGCTGGCAAAGTTCGCCGATGCGTTTCGAGGCATCCGCTTTGCCCTTGGCGGCTGCTCCAGTTTTCATGTCCATGTCATCATGGCCGTGGCGGTCCTGCTCTCCGCGTGGCTTTTCTCCGTGACGCCGCTCGAGTGGTGCTTGTTGATCTTGTGTATCGGCCAGGTCATGGGGCTGGAGGCGATCAACTCCGCCATCGAAACGATGGCTCGAGTGGTCGATCGGGATCACAATCCCGAATTGGGTAAGGCGCTCGACATGGCCAGCGGGGGCGTGCTTATCGCGAGTATCGGGTCGGCCGTGATTGGCTTGTCGATCTTCTTACCCCGTTTGTGGCTGCTGCTCCAGAACGCGGCCAGCCATTGAGGGGCTGCCTTCGGGCGTGGACCTCACAGCCGCGGAGTTGCCTTGCTACAGTTTTTCCGAATAGGCCCGATACGCGTAGCGCCGCTGGTCGGTCACGGCCGCCACTTCCGCGGCTAAATCGCGATAATCGATGGCGCCATTGGAGGCCGGCGCGTATTCGAATATCGACTGGCCAAAGCTGGGGGCCTCGGCGAGCCGCACGTTGCGACGAATCCGAGTCGCGAAGGTGGTTGCGTGCGCCCAAGGACTGCCCGGATCGTCCACTTTCTCAAAGAACGACTCGACATCACCGGCCACCTCCGCGGCCAGCCGAGTCCCCGATTCATACATGCAAAAGACGACGCCTGTCAGCTCCAGCCCCGGGTTCAGCCGCCGTGCCACGACGTCGATGGTGCCCAGCAGTTTGCTCAATCCGTGAAGCGCCAAAAAATGAGGCTGCAGCGGCAGAAACACCTCGCGCACCGCGGTCAGCGCGTTCAGCGTGAGTACGCCCAGCGACGGCGGGCAATCAATCAGCAGATAGTCGACATCCAGTTCCGCCGCCGCCAGTCGGTCGCGGAGAATCACCTCACGACCGACTTCGCTGGCGAGTTCCATTTCGGCCGCTGCCAGATCCAGATGCGACGGAATCACGGTCAAACCGGGTCGCGCTTGCCTGGCCACCTCGAGCAATCCCAGCTCGTCCGTCAGCACTTCGTAGATCGACCCGGCTCCCTCGTCCGGTACCACGCCCAAATGCAACGAGGCATGCGCCTGGGGATCCAGATCGATCAGGCACACACGATGCCCCAGTTCCGCGAGTGCCGCACTCAGGTTCACGGCGGTCGTCGTCTTGCCGACACCACCCTTCTGATTGATGACTGCAATGGATCGCATTTCGGAACTCCATTCCCCCAGAATCTTGACTGACCAGCGGTGAGGACGGTCGGCAGTCGCTCGGCTGGCCCCGCCCTGCAGTATAGGCGGATGGCCAGAGCGGCTCCTAGACCGACTGTCGGAGCATACGTCGCGGAATTCGCAAGAATTCCGCGACGCTCCCCCCACCAGAGCCCGGCGACCTTGAGCGGCAACCCCCTCAACCATGCCACTTGTTTCCGGCTGTACGACGTGTTGCAATGCGGGGAAGGAACCATCCGTTAAAAACGGTCCGGGAGACAACCAATGGGTTTGCTGATCAAGCAGGGAGAGATTGTTACCTCCGCCGAGCGTTACGTGGCCGACATTTTCTGCGAGCACGAGACGATCACGGAGATTGGCCGCAACCTGCAACCACCTCCGGGAACCGAGGTGATCGATGCGGCTGGCAAGTACGTGTTTCCTGGTTTTATCGATCCCCATGTGCATATTTATTTGCCGTTCATGGGGACCTACGCCAAGGACACGTATGACTCGGCCAGCCGGGCGGCTCTGGTCGGTGGCACGACGACAATGATTGAAATGGTTTGCCCCGCCAAGCAGGACGACGCCCTCACGGCGTATCGGCTTTGGAAATCAAGGGCGGAAGGGCTGTCTGCTTGCGACTATTCGTTCCACATGGGGGTGACTCGTTTTGACGAAGTCACCGCCGCACAGCTCCGCGAGATCGTGGCCGACGGTGTCACTTCGTTCAAGATTTTCCTGGCGTATCAAGGCGCTTTTGCCGTTGATGACCGCGAGCTCTTTGAGACGCTGTCGCTGGCTCGGGAATTAGGGGTGATCGTAACGGCTCACTGTGAGAATGCCACTCTGGTTTCCGCGTTGCAACAGTCGTTGCTGGCGGATGGCAAGACGAGTCCGGCCTTCCACGAAGCGTCGCGACCGCCGCGGGTCGAGGCAGAGGGAGTCCACCACCTGATGACCTTTGCCGGCCTGACGGGAGCCCACGTTTACATTGTGCATTTGAGTTGCCAGGAGGCCTTGGAGGAGGCGCTGCGCGGACGAGCCGCCGGGGTCCAGGTATGGATTGAAACGCTCATCCAGTACCTCTTGCTCGACAAGACCTATGCCGAACTGCCGGAATTTGAAGGCGCAAGTATGTCATGTCACCCCCCTTGCGCGAGCAAGAGAATCAGGAAGTGCTTTGGCAGGCCATTCGTTCCGGCGAAGTCAACACGCTGGCTACCGATCATGCGCCGTTTGATTTCGTGGGCCAGAAAGAGATGGGCCGCGACGATTTCACCAAAATCCCGAACGGCATACCTTCGCTGGAGGATCGCATCAATCTGCTGTATACGCACGGTGTGCTGAGCGGCCGCATCGATCTGCATCGCATGGTTGAAGTGGCCAGCACGCAAGCCGCGCGGCTGTTTGGCATGTTTCCCCGCAAAGGAACGATCCAATTGGGGGCCGACGCGGACCTCGTGGTCTACGATCCGGAATATCGCGGCAGCATCTCCGCGTCCACGCATCAATTGGCGGTCGATTACAGCGCCTTTGAAGGTTGGGAAATCCGCGGACGGCCCAGCGTGGTCACGGTGCGGGGACAGGTCCAGGCCCGCGATGGCAAGTTTGTGGGCAACCTCGGTCACGGCCGCCAGGTGCCACGCGACGCAGTCCACGGACCGTGAGGATGCCGATCCCGCGCGAAATCGCCACGCTTTACTCCAGCGAATCCACGACGTGGCGGAGGTTCATGAAGATCAGCAATACCAGGGGATAGATCAGGGCGATGCAACTCCCGAACAGGCCGCCGAGGATCCCGCCGACCGCACCACCTACCTGGACCGGATTCACGTCTGGCTGGCTGGCCTGCTCCAGCATGGGCCGCATGATCCAGACATAGTTGATCCCCACTCCGACGAGAGTATTGAGCACGGTCAGACCGATATAGAAGAAGGACGCGGAACGACCCCACCGCCTGTACCGGATCAGCCCCACACCGGACACGGCCAAACAGAGGGTCGCAGTCAGACCCAGCGGCATGGCAGATAAAATGGCTCGTCGGTAGCCCGGATTCTGCATGAGTTCGAAGGCCGAATTGTCCGGGTCCGGTGGGAGCATCTGGAAGCGCCACAGCATGATACCGCTGGCGGCAGCGCCCAGGATGCCTAGGAAGGCAAACACAAGGTTGAGTATCCCCATGACCTTCGGCGCCACGGAGCGCTGGGCCGGAGTTGCGAACTCGGGCGACTGTGAGGGAGCATCGAAAGGATTCGGGTTGGGCTGCATTTGCGGGCTCAGCGTTTCTGCGGACTAGCCGCGGGAGAGTGCGTCCGACTGTTCGACAAAATCGTCACCGGACCACTGTTCGTCCGCCGTGACCATCTTCTTGGCTTTTTCCGCGGCCTTGGCGGCGGCTTGTCGAGCCACGAGGTCCGCATGCGTCGTGAAGTAAGGCAAGCTGTGGCCGCGGAACTCCGCAATGGACTTGAATTGGTGTTGATCCATAAACGCTGACAACTCCTCGCACATCGCTTTTACGCATCCGTAACCCATCTTCATCACACCGGTACAGACTTGCAGGGTGTCGGCTCCCAGAAGAATAAACTGGGCCGCGTCGCTCCCGGTTTCAATGCCGCCAATCCCACTAAGCGTACGGCCGGGAAATTCGTCTTGAATGACTCGGGCGATCTCCATGCACATCCGCAAGGCGATGGGCCGGACGGCTTGGCACGAATAACCGCCAGGGGTCGAATATCCCTCGATCGACGGTTCAGGGCGGAGCGTTTCGAGATTGACGGCGGCGACGCTGCGGATGGTATTGATCGCACTAATCCCCTGGCAGCCGCGCGCAAGGCGGCTCGAGTCGGATCCTCGATATGCGTGACATTGGGTGTCATTTTTGCCCACACGGGCAATTGGCTAGCGCCCATCACCCAACCGGCCACCTCTTGCAGGATATCCGGATTCTCTCCCATCGCCGAACCCATCTTTCGTTCGGGCAGACCATGCGGGCAGGAGAAGTTCAATTCAAAGCCATCGACGCCGGCCGCCTGGCAGCGCTCGACGATTTCGATCCACGCATCGCGATGATATTCCTCCATGATCGAAGCAATCAGCACGCCCTCGGGATGTGCGTCCTTGATCTGATGAAATTCGTCGATCCAGGTTTCGAATGGGCGATCGCTGATCAGTTCGATGTTTTCCCATCCGTAAATCTCATTCGTTTCCCGCGTGCGGACTTTCGCGTAACGCGGGTAAACGTTGATGACCTTGGACGAATCGAGACTGACCGTTTTGCAGATCACGGCTCCCCATCCTTCCTGGAAGGCGCGGCAAATCACGTTGGCATTGGTGCCTGGTGGCCCGGAACCGATGATAAACGGATTGGGTAACTTCAGGCCGTTGACGGTCGTGCTAAGATCAGCCATGGATCGATGCCTCGTATTTCACTTCATTCCCCACGCGTGGTGTCCCTGCCCGCGCTCGCCAATTCAATGGGCGACCATCGTGAACACCTCGTCCAAACAGGCGAGCATAAAGTCAGCGTCGTCTTGAGTGATGCACATAGGAGGCTTGATGCGGAGCGTATTGCCGAACAGGCCTCCCTTCCCCACGAGTAGACCACGTTCCTTCGCCAGTTCCAACACTTGTGCCGCCTCGGCCGTGGCGGGTTCCTTGCTCTCGCGATCACGCACCAGTTCCACGCCAAGCATCAGGCCCATTCCCCGCACGTCGCCTATGATGGCATGACGCGTCTGCAGGTCCAGCAAGCCGTCGCGCAGATGATGGCCGACACGCAGCGCGTTTTCCTGGATTCCCTCGGCGTCGATGACTTCCAGCGTCGCCAGTCCCTGGATCATGCTGACCGGGTTGCCGCCAAACGTATTGAAATGAATACGGTTGGTCATCACCTGGGAGATCTCGTCGGTCGTGGTCATCGCCGCCAATGGCACCCCGTTACCAATTCCCTTCGCCATGGTAATCATATCGGGGACAACGTCGTAATTTTGGTGAGCCCAATAGTGCGTGCCGGTGCGGCCAAACCCCCCCTGCACTTCATCGGCAATGCACAGGCCCCCGTGTTCACGCACGATATCGTACACGATCTGAAAATACTCTTTGGGCGGCGTGACAGCTCCCCCAACCCCCTGAATCGGTTCGCCGATGAAACAGGCAACCTCTCCCGGCGTTTGATATTGAATAACCTCCTTAAGATCGTGAGCGCACTTGAGATCGCAGGCAGGGTAGGTTAGCTGGTACGGGCAGCGATAGCAGTAGCCGGCATGCGTATGGTGAATGTTCGTCCCACTGTTGGACTTGAATTTCCAACTCCCATGCGCCGTCAGGCCCATCGAGAGGGACGTCCCGCCGTGATAGCCGTTGCGGAGCGCGATGACGTCGGAATTCCCCGTGTACTCTCGTGCGGAGAGAATGGCGATTTCGTTCGCCTCGCTGCCGGAGTTGGTAAAGTAAGTCTTGTGCAGACCAGCCGGCATCTTTTCCGCCAGCTTCTTCCCGAATTGAGCTATCGCCGGGTGCAAATAAATGGTCGTCGTATGCTGCAGGCGACCCACTTGCTCGCGTACCCGTTCGGCGATCAGCGGATGGCAATGACCCACACTGACGGTCACAATCCCGGCGAAGGCGTCTAGATAGCGTGTCCCTTGCTCGTCGTAGACATACTGCATATGCCCTTCGACGATCATCAAGGGATGCTTGTAGTATTTGATCAATCCGGGGGACAGGTACTGAGCCCGCATGGCCAGCACCTCCTCCTTATCCGGGCCCTCATAGGGGGTTGGCCGGTGATCGATTACCGGAAGTTGCAGGGTGGGAGTGCGTTGCGAGTTCATGGATGATTTCCTCTCTTGATAAGTCCCCGTTGTTCGGGAGTGCCTGGTATGAGATTGTCGAGGAGCAAACCGAGGATCGCGGCGACCGCCATGCCCGTCTTGCAAATCGCCCCCACAATATCACTCCAGGCGGGACTCGTCTCCGCCAACTGGGCCAGCATCGCGGCTCCCGCGGGACTGTCCGCATAGGCGGGAACGCTCAATCCCATGAACAGTGCGAAGCCGGCAATGAATAGATTCCGGTCACAATTCAGATCGGCCTGCGCCAATTGCCGCACACCCACGGCGCTGATCAGTCCGAACAAGGCGCAATACAGACCGCCGACCACGGGTTGGGGAATCGCGGCTGCCAAGGCTCCGAACTTGCCAAAGATGCCCAGCAGGATGAGGATTATCGCGGCGATCTGGACAACGAAGCGGCTGCCGACCTTCGTGAGCCCCACGAGGCCGATATTTTCCGAATAGGAAGTCGAGCTAAAACCTCCCAGAATGCCCGTCACCGCGCAGCCAATCCCCTCGCAACCGATGCCGCGTGAAATCTGTGTCGGCGTGGGATCTCCCCCGCCCGCCAGCTGGGAGCAAGCATGGTAGTCGCCAAAGGACTCAATCATCGATGCGAGGTAGCCGGCCATGACCGCCACCACGAAGGCTGTATGAAAGCGGGGCACTCCCCACGGCAGCACGATCGAGCGGATCCGCACCCATTCCGAATCCCCCACCCTGCTCAGATCGACATGGGCCGGATGAGCAGCCAGCACCTGCCCGTCCGCCGACACCGACTCAGCGGGAAAAACGCCAGCCAGCGAGAAGAGCCCGCAGACTCCGCACGCCGTGAGAATCGCCAGCAACAGGGGGAACATGCGACACAGCTTCGATCGGTGAGAGAGCACGAGTGAAAACAGGATGATGAGCACCATCGTGAGGATTGAAATCGGCCAACTGGCGGCCGCTACCGGCGCCCGCCTTATACAGCGCCAGCCCGATCAACATGATGACCGGGC
The DNA here is from genome assembly GCA_963700865.1 of uncultured Planctomycetaceae bacterium. Classification (GTDB taxonomy): domain Bacteria; phylum Planctomycetota; class Planctomycetia; order Pirellulales; family Pirellulaceae; genus CAVOGJ01. Next base: position 202,867 of record CAVOZC010000018.1, read on the forward strand.
CCACGACCACCGGAGACAAGACGCGGCGAATCCATCCCATCAGCCCCGAAAAACCGACCACGATTTCCAGGCTGGCACCGACCAGCACCGAGCCGGCAATGTATTGCATGGCCACCGGACCATCGGCTCCAAAACCATCCGGGGAGGGAGCGGTCACCGTGCTGATGATCCCGAAAAAGGCAGCCAGGAAGCTGAACGAAACGCCCTGGATGATGGGCAACCGCGCACCGTAGGTGGATTGAATGAGGGTCGCTATCCCACTGCACAGCATGACGGACGAAATCAACAAGGCGATTTGACCGCGATTCATGCCCATAGCGGGGCCCAACAACAGAGGCACCGCCACGGTGCTGCCGAACATGGTGAGAACATGCTGAAGAGCCAGCACGATCGCACGCCCCAGCGGCGGCCGATCCTCGATCCCGTAGATCACGTCCGGCGTCATGATCAATTGCGGTGCCATAATCACAAGACGGAAATGAACAAACGGAACTCAAGGAAAAATGGTCGGTGGGTGGCATCCACGCGAGAGGTGGGCTTCAAATACGTCGGCACGGGTAGCGATAACCAGCTACAGTTTTACAATTTCGCCATACGTTTCCGGGCGGCGGTCGCGAAAGAACTGCCATACGTTGCGCACTTCACGAATGAGGTCGAGATCCAGGTCCGCCACTACGATGGCATCGCCAGTGCGAGGTGCCTCCGCGATGATCTGACCTCTCGGGTTACAAAAGTAACTCTGCCCATAAAATTCCCCGATCCTCCAGGGATCCTCAAAGCCGGGACGGTTGATGGCGCCTACAAAGTACTGGTTAGCCACGGCATGCGCGGGTTGTTCGAGTTTCCATAGGTATTCGCTCAGCCCCGCCACGGTGGCCGAGGGGTTGAAAACGATCTCGGCACCATTCAAGCCCAGGCAGCGGGCTCCGTCCGGAAAGTGGCGGTCGTAGCAGATATAGACCGCGACTTTTCCCACACGCGTATCGAACACCGGATAGCCAAGGTTTCCAGGACGGAAATAGAACTTCTCCCAAAAGCCCGGTTCGCAGTGGGGGATGTGCATCTTGCGAAACTTGCCCAGATAGGATCCGTCGGCGTCGATGACCGCCGCCGAATTGTAATAGACCCCGGTCAGGTCCTCTTCGTACATGGGCACAACGATCACCATCTCGTGACGACGAGCCAGTTCCTGCATCAGCCGGGTGGTGGGGCCATCCGGAATCGGCTCGGTCAAGTGGTACCACTTGGCATCCTGTTCGGCGCAGAAGTAGGGTCCATAAAACAATTCTTGCAGGCAGACGACTTGGGCACCCTGTTCGGCAGCCTGTGCGATCAGGTCGACGTGTTTGTCGATCATCGCCTGCTTGATTTTTTCCACGGGCGAAGTTGCCGGTTCACACAGCGTGGCTTGAATCAAACCACCACGAACAACTCGAGACATTGAGGCTCCTCCATTGGACTTTTGATCAGCGGATGATACCATGCGCAATCCGAAGATCCTATCTCGCTCTCTTGCCACGAGCCGGATCTCATCCTGCGAAAGGCCCCTTTTCATGTCGCTTACCGCTCCCTCGGCTAAAGAAGTGATTGATGTGCCATTGCTCGTTGGCGGCGAATGGAAAACGTCGGCGGCGACCCGCTGGGGAGACATCTACAACCCATCGCGCGGTACCGTCATCGGCCGCGTGCCGCTCTGCCCCGCTGACGAGGTGGCTCAGGTCGTGGACGCAGCGGTCGTGGCAGGTCCCGGTTGGGCGAGTACCCCGGTTGTGGACCGTGCCCGCTTGATGTTTCGCTTTCACGCCTTGCTGAGCAAACATTTCGAGGAACTGGCGGCTCTGGTGACGCGCGAGCACGGCAAAACGATTTCCGAGGCGCGAGCCGAGATCCAGCGGGGACTGGAGATGGTTGAATTCGCGGCGGGAGTGCCCAGCATGATGATGGGGCAGACCATGGCCAACATCGCCGCGGAGGTCGACGGCGAAACGAATCGCCATCCGGTCGGCGTCTGCGTGGGGATCACCCCCTTCAATTTTCCGTCCATGGTACCCATGTGGATGTTTCCCGTGGCCATCGTGTGCGGAAATACCTTCGTCCTGAAACCGTCCGAGAAAGTGCCCCTCTCCGCCGTGCGGCTGGGCGAGCTGCTGCTTGAGGCCGGCTTGCCCGCCGGCGTCTTCAATATCGCGCATGGCGATAAGGAGTGCGTTGATACCCTGCTCACGCATCCCTCGGTCGCCGCGGTCTCGTTTGTGGGGTCGACGACGATTGCCCGATATGTCTACACCACGGCGACGGCGGCTGGAAAACGCGTTCAGGCCGCGGGGGGTGCCAAGAATCACCTCGTTATCATGCCCGACGCGGATCTGTCACTGGCCGTGAAGGCACTCGCCGCTTCCGCCTATGGCTGCGCCGGCCAGCGCTGCATGGCCGGCAGCGTGGCCGTCACGGTCGGCGATGTTGGCGATCCGCTCGTCGCAGCACTCTGCACGCACGCGGGTAGCTTGCGGGTCGGAGCCACCGACTCCGACTCATCCCTCGACATGGGCCCCCTGATCCATCCCGCTGCGGTGCAACGGGTCGCCAGTTACCTGGACCTTGCCGCCGACGAAGGTGCTCGCCTGGCACTCGACGGACGACGCGATTTTGCGAGTGACGGCTTTCTCATCGGCCCCTGCGTGATCGACCAGGTAGCACCCACCATGCGTGTCGCTCGGGAGGAAATCTTCGGACCCGTGCTGTCGGTCATTCGCACGGATGATCTCGAGGCGGCGATCGCGGTGGGCGACGCCTGTCCCTTCGGCAATGGGGCTTCCATCTTCACGCAAGACGGTTTTGCAGCTCGAGAATTCCAGCACCGCTTCAACGCCGGCATGATCGGCATCAACGTAGGAGTCCCAGCGCCGATGGCTTGGCTCCCGTTTACCGGCTGGAACCAATCGTTCTTTGGCGATTTACATATCCAGGGCAGCGAAAGCGTGCATTTCTACACGCGGCAGAAAATGACGTTGACGCGCTGGTTCCGCTCGGCCACCGATTCGCATCACGATCCGGTATGGTCTGCGAACCGCAAGCCCTAGTGCCAGGTCCAGTCGACCATGAATGCGCCTTTTGCCCTACAGACTCGCCTGGTCGACGTCCATCGCCGGGAGATTCGACCCGTATCGATCCATGTCGATCAGGGGCGGATTTCTGCCATCGATCCGAGTGACACTCCTGGCTTCGGCTATACCCTGCCCGGCTTTGTCGACGCCCACATTCACGTCGAAAGCTCAATGCTGACTCCGGCCGAATTTGCCCGCGCGGCGGTGGTCCATGGTACCGTCGCCACCGTATCCGACCCTCACGAGATCGCCAATGTGCTGGGGATCGACGGAATTGACTTTATGCTGGCCAATGCCGCCAGCGTGCCGCTGAAAATTTGCTTTGGCGTCCCCTCCTGCGTCCCGGCCACCGAATTTGAAACGGCCGGAGCCCGCTTGCCTAGCGCCGCAGTATGCGAGTTGCTCGCCGATTGCCGCCTGGGCTACCTGGCCGAGATGATGAATTTTCCCGGCGTGCTCTCCCAGGATGACGAAGTGATGGCGAAATTACAGGCAGCACGGGACGCCGGCAAGCCGATTGACGGGCACGCCCCGGGGCTCCGCGGTACCCAGGCCCAGGCCTACCTGGCGGCCGGCATCTCGACCGACCACGAGTGCACGACGCTTGAGGAGGCCCGTGACAAACTCGCGGCCGGCTGCAAGATCTTGATTCGGCAGGGTTCCGCGGCCCGCAATTTCGACGCCCTCTATTCACTCATCGATCAACACCCCGACGCGTGCATGCTGTGCAGCGATGATCGCCATCCAGACGATCTGCTGGCCGGGCACATCAACCTGCTCGTACGCGAGGCGGTAGCGCGGGGCCAGGACTTGTTCCACGTGTTACGCTGCGCCAGTAGCAATCCGATCGAGCATTACGGTTTGGATGTGGGTCAATTGCGGGTGGGCGATCCGGCCGATATGGTCATCGTCTCCGATCTCGAATCGTTTGATGTCCTCAGATGCTACATCGACGGCCGGATCGTCGCCGCGGGGGGGCGACCCGCGTTCGAGGCGCCTCAGGTGCAACCGCTCAATCGGTTTGCGGCCATTTCCGTGAGTGATGCCGATTGGAGGATTCCCGCCGCGGGGTCTCGCATCCGCGTGATCGAGGCGATCGACGGCGAGTTGTTGACACGGGCGAGCATCACAACGCCACGGGTGGAAGCCGGCTTCGCCATCGCGGACCCCACCCGGGACCTGCTAAAGATCGCGGTCATCAATCGCTACGCAAAGGCGCCCGTCGCCTGCGGCTTCATCCGAGGATTCGGCTTGACGCACGGCGCACTGGCCTCGACCGTAGCCCACGACTGTCACAACATTGTGGCTGTGGGAGCGGATGACGCGTCGCTGAGTTCCGCGGTGCGGGCCCTGATTGATTCCGCAGGCGGGTTGTGCGTGGCGGCCGGCGGAGCGACTGACGTGCTGCCCTTGCCGATCGGAGGACTCATGTCGACCGGCACTTGCACCGAGGTAGCCGCACAATACGGGCGCTTGAATGAAGCCGCCCGACGGTTGGGGACCGAGTTGCGATCGCCTTTCATGACGTTGTCATTCATGGCTCTGCTCGTGATACCGTCACTCAAGTTGAGCGACCGCGGGCTGTTTGACGGCGAGCGGTTCCAATTTGTACCGCTATTTGTTTAGGCGCCTTCCGGCCGCATTAGCGCTCATTAGCGGTCCCCCGCAAACGAAACCGCTGATACGCGCTGATCGTCGCTCATGGTCCACACCAATCGCAAACTTCGCAGCAGACGCAAAACCCGAAAAAAATGATCAGCGGTGATTAGCGCGTATCAGCGGTCCCCCGCAAACGAAACCGCTGATACGCGCTGATCGTCGCTCATGGTCCACACCAGTCGCAGAGTTCGCAGCAGACGCAAAACCCGAAAAAAATGATCAGCGGTCATTAGCGCTCATTAGCGGTCCCCCGCAAACGAAACCGCTGATACGCGCTGATCGTCGCTCATGGTCCACACCAATCGCAGAGTTCGCAGCAGACGCAAAACCCGAAAAAAATGATCAGCGGTCATTAGCGCTCATTGGCGGTCCCCCGCAAACGAAACCGCTGATACGCGCTGATCGTCGCTCATGGTCCACACCAATCGCAAACTTCGCAGCAGACGCAAAACCCGAAAAAAATGATCAGCGGTGATTAGCGCGTATCAGCGGTCCCCCGCAAACGAAACCGCTGATACGCGCTGATCGTCGCTCATGGTCCACACCAATCGCAAACTTCGCAGCAGACGCAAAACCCGAAAAAAATGATCAGCGGTCATTAGCGCTCATTAGCGGTCCCCCGCAAACGAAACCGCTGATACGCGCTGATGTTCGCTCATGCAAATAACTCCCTCAGGAGCATCTCTACCGCTGCCTTGGCCCTGAAATGTACATAGGTATACTGTTACAAGGACGTGGTCAAGACGGTGATTCTCTGCGGGTCCTCGCGATCCCTGACTCGCATCAAAAACCCCATTCAGGAGCTGCGGCATGAACAAACCGTTCGCTCGCGAAGGCTATGTGTTGATGGGTGCGGCGTTTGAAGTCCACAATGTGCAAGGCGGCGGACTTTCCGAGGAAATCTACCAGCAGAGTCTCGAGGTTGAGCTGGCGCTTCGCTCAATCCCATTTCAACGAAAGCCGGAATTGGCGGTGTTCTATAAGCAAGCGCGGCTCGTCAAAACACTCGTTCCTGACCTGGTCGTCTTCGAGAAGGTCATTGTTGAACTGAAGGCGGTATCCGGTTTGCATTCTGATCATGAAGCTCAAGTGATGAATTACATGCGAGTCACGCGCCGGCCAGTCGGGTATCTCATCAACTTCGGTCCGCTTGCGCGGCTGGAATACAAACGCTTTATCATCTCCGAGTTCTTGTAGGGCAGAGGTCGGCGTTGTCGGGAGGTCAAACGCCCGAATTAGGGATCCGGCGAAAATAAGAACCGCAGCAACCACAACCGCTGATCCGCGCTGATCGACGCTAATCATCCCCACAGACGCAGAGCACCGGACCGCCGCCAGACGCAAGACCACAGCGATCATTAGCGAACATGAGCGCGTATTAGCGGTCCCCCGCAGCAACCACAACCGCTGATCCGCGCTGATCGACGCTAATCATCCCCACAGACACAGAGCACCGCCAGACGCAAGACGCAAGACCACAGCGATCATTAGCGAACATGAGCGCGATATCAGCGGTCCCCCGCAGCAACCACAACCGCTGATCCGCGCTGATCGACGCTAATCATCCCCACAGACGCAGAGCGCCGACCGCCGCCAGACGCAAGACCACAGCGATCATTAGCGAACATGAGCGCGTATCAGCGGTCCCCCGCAGCAACCACAACCGCTGATCCGCGCTGATCGACGCTAATCATCCCCACAGACGCAGAGCGCCGGACCGCCGCAAGACGCAAGACCACAGCGATCATTAGCGAACATGAGCGCGTATTAGCGGTCCCCCGCAGCAACCACAACCGCTGATCCGCGCTGATCGACGCTAATCATCCCCACAGACGCAGCACCGGACCGCCGCAAGACGCAAGACCACAGCGATCATTAGCGAACATGAGCGCGTATTAGCGGTCCCCCGCAGCAACCACAACCGCTGATCCGCGCTGATCGTCGCTAATGCGAAGGACGCGTGGCGATGACGCGATGAAAATGCAATTGCACCTCCCGCTGCACGACTCGGCGGACACCCTCGACCAGGCAACGAGGCTCGTTCTCCTCGTGCCCTTGGCGAATGATCTCATCCAGATGCGTCCCCGGCGGCACATTAAATGTCCGTTGTTGGATAATCTGATTGCCCGCATCGAGTTCCGGGACGATGAAATGGCACGTCGCGCCGTACGTAAGCATGCGGCTGGCGAAGGCGTCATGGTAGGGCCGCATGCCCGGAAAGCCGGGCAGCAGCCCATGATGCAAATTGATGATTCTGCCCCCGGCGAATTTCCAGCAGGTGCTGGCCGGCAGGACGCGCATATAGCGAGCCAGCACGACATAGTCGATCTGGTATTCGTCCAGAATCTCCACCAGCCGGTCTTCGTCCGGGTTTCCCTGTTGGTCGCCGATGGCCTGCCAATCGACACCGAATTCGGTCGCCAGTTTCCGGCAGCCGTTACGATTGCCGATCATCACGGCGGCTTTCGCCAGGATCTCGCCGGCCTCGATCGCCCTTAAGACGGCCAAGGCCGGTTCGGGACGATACGTCGTACAAATGGCCAGTCGCGGATGGTCGGCGTGCTCCTCGGGCGACCAGACGCGCACGGAGAGTCCTTTCAGGGCGCCGATTTGTTGCATCTCGCTCCTGACCTGAGCCAGCTTCACGCCTCGCATCTCGGCTCGGCAGAGCATCGCGAAGATGCGCTCCTCATCGTGGTCGTACATCTGGATCTCGGCGATGTTGGCGCCTTGACCCGTCATGTGGTGGATAATCGGATCCGCCAGTCGCACATTGTCGGGACCGACGGCCGTAATCACGACTTGCATGGATTTAGATTCCTTCACGTTCAAGACGGGGAGCGTTACACCTGGCAGCCCCGTGACCGGCAAGCAACGTGCCACAACGTGGGCGGCTCGGCGGCGCACCCGGTGATCGTTTGTCGCGCAGCATAACCGGGGCGGACCGTCCTGGCAAAGCGTCACCCGCCGGGATGGTGGCGGCCGCTGGAAGCCGCGATTCCGGTGGTAAACTGTGGCTCGCCATGATACCTTACCTGTCTGGTAAACAGCCAAGTTGTCCATCCCAGGAATGTTTCATGTCCACGGTCGTTCCCCTGTCGGCGAAACCGAGTCGCGAGTCGTTACCGAAAGACGCGAACTTGTGCGAATTTTGCACCGCCAAGTGTTGCCGCTACTTCGCACTGCCCATCGATACGCCGGAAAAGTTCAAGGACTACGAATACATTCGCTGGTATTTACTCCATGATCGGGCCAGCGTATTCGTTGATGAAGGCGATTGGTACATTCTGGTACATACGGTATGCAAGCATTTACAGGCCGATAATCGCTGCGGCATCTATGAAACGAGGCCGCAGATATGTCGCGACTATACGACGAAAAAGTGCGAATACGAGGACGATTGGACGTACGACCAGTATTTCGAGACGCCTGAGCAAGTATGGGAGTACGCCGAAGCGGTGGCGCCGGCCAAGCGAGGCAACATCCGATCGGCTCGCCCGCCCCTCTTGCCGGTGATAGCTGGCTCCTGAGTCGGCGGCGGATCCCTTATGACCATCCAACCACGCACTCTGCAGGGTTTTCGCGACTTTCTGCCGTCGGCCATGATTCCCCGGGAACGGCTGATCGAGACAGCACGCCAGGTCTATCGCAGCTATGGATTCAACCCGATCGACACACCGACGCTGGAATATCTCGACATTTTGCTGGGTAAAGGGGGCGAGGAAACCGATCGGCAATTGTACCATTTTGAGGACAATGGCGGCCGCCAGGTGGGCATGCGGTTTGACTTGACCGTGCCGCTGGCCCGCTTTGTGGCAGAGCACATTGGTGAACTCGGAACGCCGTTCAAGCGTTACCATATTGCACCGGTGTGGCGCGGAGAGCGTCCTCAGCGGGGACGCTTTCGTGAATTCATGCAATGTGACTTCGACACGATCGGCACCCGATCGCCAGTCGCGGATATTGAAACGATCCTGGTGATTCACGATCTGCTCTTGGCCACGCAGGTCGGTGAGTTCACGATCCGGTTGAATAACCGCATGGTGTTGAATGGCCTGCTGGGCAAGCTTGATTTATTGGACAAATCGACCGCGGTCTTGCGGGCGCTCGACAAATTACCCAAGGTGGGTCCAGAGCGGGTTGCCGAGGAGTTGCAAGCGACATCAGGCGCGACGAATCGGCAAGCAGCCGATGTGCTTGAGCTGGTACGATTGAGCGGATCGCGCGATGAGATCCTCAGCAAGCTAGGCCATCTTGTCGCGGGCTCGGACGTCGGTGAAGAAGGAGTCGCGCGGCTCGCGGAAGCTGTGCGAGGCGCTTCGGCCGCCGGTGTGCCGGTATCACGTTTGCAAATCGATGTCTCGATTGCCCGTGGCCTGGACTATTATACCGGCACGATTGTCGAGACGTTTCTGGCTGATTTGCCGGCCATCGGCAGCGTCTGTTCCGGCGGCCGCTATGACGATTTGGCTGAGGTCTATACGAAGCAGCAATTGCCAGGCATTGGAGCGTCCCTCGGATTGGATCGGCTACTCGCGGCGATGGAAGAGCTGAAGCTGATCCCGCCCGTGTCCACGACCGCGCAGGTGTTCGTTCCCTTCTTCGACGCGAATCGGCAGGACGATTATCTGGGACTTGCCGCCGCCCTCCGCCATGCGGGCTTGCGGGTCGAACTCTATCCGGAACCGAAGAAAATTGGACAGCAACTGAAATACGCTGGCGAGCGGGGTTTCCGCATTGCGGTCATCGCCGGTGATCAGGAATTCACCGCGCAGACCTGCCAGATCAAGGACCTTGCGGAGAGAACCAGCCAGGAGGTCTCGCTGGCCGACGGCATGCAACCGCTCGTGATGGCGATTTGGAAGATCCTGGAGCCATGAAAAGTCGGCCCGTGGCTAGCCAAGCGAGCGGACCTGCTAGTAGACTGAAATCTCAGACGGAACGTATGCCGCACTGCCGTCCGTCCTTGGTTCATATTCTTTCACGGGTCCTGTCGCCCTCGATTTTTTTATGATTGCTATCCGCCCGCTGGTGCTTGTCGCCGCCGTCGTCATCGCCGAGTTTCTGGCCTCACCCGTCTGGGCGCAGATCAACACCCCGGAGAAACAAAATCGCTGGGTGCTGAGCTACGCTCTCGTATTTCTCCTGCTAGGCCTGTCTCTGTACTCGATCTGCCGTCCGTCCACGCGACGCAAGAACGGTTAACCGGGTTGCCCGCGTTGGCGACCATGGCCATCGCCCACGACCGACTCTCGTCTCCGCGCTCCCCTACCAAATCGTCGGAATCCGTCATGGCATCTTCTGTTCGCTGGATTGCCTGCTTCTGTGGTGGATCGCCGAAAGCTGCCTGTGCTTGTCGCTGTCCCACGGGCAAACGCTGTGCGCGTCGCGGTTACCCAGCTTGCCCCAGCCCATTTCCAACAACGCGGTGACTTCACTACGGCACGCTGACGGAAGTTACTCCCTCTTCAGCTTCATGGGCTTAGCGGAACCATCGTTTTCCGGCGCGACACCCGCCTCGTATCGGCTCGATCTACCCGGCGGCTCTTGGACTCGGATCGCGGACGCGCCGCTATTGAACAATCGAGCCAAGATTGGTGCGAGTGCCATTACGGTCGGCGGAGAGGTCTACTTGATCGGCGGTTACACGATCAGCCGTACGAGCGAGGTCACCGAGCCTCGCCTTTTTCGTTATGATCTTGCGAGCGACTCGTATGAAGAACGCGCGATGGTGCCAACTCCGGTCGACGACACCGTGGTCGGTGTCTTTCAAGATCGTTACCTTTATCTGATCAGCGGCTGGAATGGCCCCAGCAACAACAATACGTTGGCCGTGCAATTCTACGATACGCAACAGAATGTCTGGAGCGGCGCGAGCGAAATGCCGGGACCGCACACGGGCTTATTCGGCCATGCCGGCACGATTCTCGGAGATCGAATCGTGGTGGCCGATGGGGTGGCCACCGATGGTGGCTTTGGTATTTCGGACGATGTCTGGGTAGGACAGATTGATCCCGCGGCCAGTGGTGATCTGGCGCATATCGAGTGGCAGGCAGCGCAGGCTCATCCCGGTTCCCCCACGTATCGTGCTGCCGTATCTCAAGGTGCCGTCGCGGAGGATTCGGGGCAACTTTTGCTGCTCGGCGGCACATCCAACCCGTATAACTTCACAGGTATCGGCTATGACAACCAGCCATCGTTGCCGCTCGACCAGGCGCTGCTGTTCCGGCCGGCAACCGGCGAGTGGACGCCGCTGGCGATTGATGGCGAGCCGCTGCCGACGATGGATCATCGAGGGCTGGTTGCCGTGCCCGGCGGATGGGCCACGATTGGCGGAATGACCGCGCCGCGAGCGATCACCGACCAGGTCGTCCAGTACCGGTTGGGAGGGGTCGCGTGCGTTCCCGAAGACCACGCCATGGCACCGGCTTTGGTCATCCTGTCGGTCTTGTTGCGACGAAGAGTTTGCAGGCGCCAGTTGCAGACCATCATTGACGGGCGATGGCTGAGTCGTATCGCCGGCAAGCGTTAATCGCCGCCGGGAACACGGTGTCGGAAAACGCAGAGCAGCCAGGCGGCGAGCCATTTGGAAACCGCCACGAAGGGTTCCGGAACCGGGCGAGCCGCCGAGGCGAATTTATTGGCGTTCCACAGATTAAAGTCGGAAGCGTCGGTCAGGCCGTCCCCATTGAAATCGCCAGTAGTCCAGTCGGTACCGCTCTGAAACTTATTTGCATTCCAGATATTGAAATCGGACGTATCGACAAAGCCATCTCCATTGGCATCCCCCAGCAGAGCCGAGTAGATACGCAGTTCCACCCGATCGGGCCCATAGTGGATGTCCGACAAGAACAGACCGTCCCCGAAATGCGCTTCCGCACCCGTTCCGAAGGGCGTGCTGAACTCGCCGCTCACCGATTCGCCCGCGAGAACCAACCGGTCAATGTATGTGCCCCGCGGCAGGGTAAAACCGTCTTCCAGCGCTATCCGTGCGTCACCATCGAGTGTCACCTCACCGAATACATTTACGCCGGTGCCTTGGGAAACGAGCAACGTGCCGTCAAGACGCAAGTCGCCGAAGATCAGTCCCGCGCCAGCCAGCGCACCTCCCGAAGCAATCTGCGTATGGCTGGTCAGGCTCCCGCCTAACCGCAGCAAGCCACCTGTCACCGTCGTCTCGTGAGCGATAGCGCTCCCGGCGACCAGGACTTGACCCGTTTCGATCAGGGCGTTGTCGAAATCGGTCGGCTGAGGATAGGGTCCACCCGTCCAAACGCCCGTGGACCAATCGCCATCTCCCCCGTTCCATGACAAGGTCGTCTCACCTCGCCGCCCAAAAAATACATCGTCGACATGCACGGCCCCGCGTTGGTTATTCTGCTGAGTGAAGACGAGCACCACGCGGGCTTCCACGGCGCCCGTTGGCACCTGGCTGCGAATTTCTTCCTGCAGCCAGCTATCCTGCGCCGTTGTCCCATCCGCCAGACGAATCACATCGGTGCGAATATAATCGCCGGTACCGAAGCGGCCGTGGGCCCGATTGTAATACTCGATCTTCAGATCGACGCGATTGGGAGTACCGCCGATCGCATCGCCGCCGCGAACAAATGCGCTGGCCACAGCGCGAAGGTCTTCGCCGCCTGTCACGGAGATGCCCTGAGACACGCCTGAATAATTCGTGGCCCCATCGAACTGGCCGTAGAGTTTTAACGATCCATCACCGGTCTGGATTGCTTCGACATCGGCCCGCACATTGGGAAATCGATTTCCGAAGGTCGTCCAGTTGGCGAGTGAGCCGCCATTCTGCTCAAATCCACCGTTGTCAAACGTGAGGGCTTCCGGCGTGGCCGATTTGCGATACACGTGCACGTAGTCGATCAGCAGCTGCTGCGGCCAGACCGTCGACCCGTCGGGGTTATCCAGAAAGTCACCACCCACGGCCGTGTTGATGATCGTCTCCATGGGCGCCGTACTGCTTGACAAGAATCCGTCGACGTCCGCATCGTAAACGGTGTAGTAGTGGACATCGTCCACAAAAAACCGCAACTGGTCCGTATCCCATTCGACGGCATAGGTATGGTAGCTGTCGTGGTAATTCACCTGCGCTACCCGCTTGATACGATTTCTGCTCGCTGTAGACGAACGAGTGTTGGTAAGGCGGATTGGTGCCGTAGTGGAAAGCGCTACTAGTCAAGTCGGGCTGGTCGCCGCGGTTTTCCATGATGTCGATTTCGCCGTCGCTGGGCCAGCGATGAGCCACCGTGTCAGGTAGCAACCAGATGGCGGGCCACATGCCGCGCGATGTTGGCAGCTTGGCACGCACCTCCCAGCGACCCAGCCGCTGAGCCGACGTGCTCACGACCTGTCCTGATCGATAGGGAAGTCCTTGATAAGATTGGTTGGTCGAAGTGATCACGAGGTTGCCGTCGGCCACGGCCACCTGCGACGGGAGATAAGCGTGCAGCGAATTATTGGTCGGGTTGGTGCTGAAGACGGGCGTCCAGCGGGCCGTATTCAGGGCCGTGCCGTCAAATTCGTCATACCAGGCGACTTGCCATCCCGAACGGGCGGGCGGTACGCCCCACACGGCGGCAAGCGGAAACACCAATGTCCACAGCAGGCCGATGTGCAAACCCTGCGACAGCACCGAACGGCGAATCATCGAGCCCATACCCAAGTCAGCTCCCTCCCGTAAACGCAAGACAGAAACAGTTCCACTAACTGAGTCTAGGTGGATTCGGGCGGCTGTCAACGGAATTGCGGGGGGCCCCTGGGGAATCGAGCAGGCGGAGTGAACGTGGCTGCAGCACCGCCCAAACAGGGAGCCGCCCCAGTACCGCGCGAATGCAGCACTGGGACGGCCCAGGGAAATGGGTGCTTTCCAAGCCCAACCCCACCCGCGAGACTAGCGTTTGCGGCGTCGACGGCGGCAAAGTCCGGCGGCCGCCAGCGTCAGCAGCGACAATCCACCTGGTTCGGGCACCGCGGCGAAGGTAATGATGCCCGACGAGCGGAACTTGTTGTTGTTCCAGATGTTGAAGTCGCTGGTATCCACGAATCCGTCGGCGTTGAAGTCGCCGCTGCACCAGGCGGGAGCGACCGTAAACTTATTGACGTTCCAGATGTTGAAGTCGGACACATCGACCACGCCATTCAGATCGGCGTCGCCTGGCAGATAGGCCTGACCGCTGGCAAGATTTGAAGCGCCTGCATCGGTCAGCCAGACTTCGAGATCGACCTGATCGACAACTCCATCAAAGTTCAAATCGAACATCGGCGTGTTCGCTCCAGCCACAATGTCCGCCACGAGTGCGTCGACATCGTCACAATCAAAGGCGAGGTTGCCATCGAAATCGATGTCCCGGATGTCAAGCACGGTCATGACTGTCTCGCGAGCCTGGCCTCCCAGGGAACGGTCGACGAGTGAGAACTGGACTCGGTTGAAGGTATAGTTATCCCACAGATTGCCCAGGACATTTCCGTCCTCGACATAGGTGGCAATGACGAATTCGTCGCCAATATTCGGCAGGAAGTCATTGACGAGCGTGGCCCGTAATTCGCCTTGTCCAAAGAAATCACCCGTGGCATCAAAGGAATCGTATTGCGCACCACGCGTGTAGCCGCCCAATTCAATGACTGTCAGCGCATCTTCAATCAGGACGTCCGGATCATCCATATTGAGATCGCCCACGATGCTCAGCAATCCGGTCAGTCCGGGAGCGTCACCGGGCGACAGCAGGCCGGCCGGCATGTAGACACCCCCATCGATCGTCCCACTGCCGCGGAGCGTGCCCTGATCCACCTGCAAGCCGGCCACCGTGGTATCACTGGGCACGACAAATTCCGTGCTGCGACTGGAAACATCGAGCCGGCTGCCGGTGCCGATCACCATTTCGCCTGAGTTGGTGACCAACAGCGGACTCGCGTCGCCCTCGGCGACGGGGGTCGTGAGCGTGAGGTTGGCGCCGCCACCGATCAGGATACGTCCTTCGTTGACGGAGAGACTCTCATTGAGGTGATCGCTGCCCGACTTGACGCCCAACACATCGTTGTTGGCCGAGGCCCCAAACACCTCAATGGTGCCTTGGTTCACGGACGGCTGGTAACCAGCGGCCGCGATATTGAGCGTCCCGTTGATGGCTCGATACGTGCCGCCCTGCACCGTTGGGGTGCTGATTTGCTGCACGATTCCCGTCGACACCACGGAGCTGGCGTCGAGCGCTTCGATGATGCCGGTGTTGCTGAATTCTCCGCCGCCGCTCCCGGACAGCGTGAGCGTGCCGCCACCGGCGGCACGTAGGGTCCCCTCATTCACCATGGCCGCCACGCCGGTGCCCGCATCGCTCGGATCCAGAACCAAGGAACCGTTATTTGCGTTCATCAGGCCCCGATTTGTGATCCGCAGAGAGCCCACGCCCAACTGGCCTCGGCCCTGAACGGTGTGGCCACTGCCATTGGTAAGGGTTTCCTCACCACTCACCAAGCCATACCAACGGTTGTTGGTGCTGGCCGACATCGTCCAGGTCCCATCTCCGGCCAAGGTGACATCGCCCGAGATCTGAATGTCCGTAAGGCTGCCGAGATCGTTTTGATCGATTTGTCCGCGATTCGTGATGGTTCCCACAAGAATCGGGTCCTGAGCATTGTTGATGCGTAACTGGCTGCCCAAGTTGAGCGTCACGTCCTCCAATGTGGCGGGTCCGTCCACGACGAAGATTCCCGTGCCAGAGGTGGCCAGGTTTCCGTCGCGCAAGTGAACTCCACCGCTCAGATTCACGGCCGATGCATTCCCGGCGATGATGCGGTTGTTATTCTGGAACAATCCGCCCGACAGTCGGAGGGTGCCGCCCGCGTTGGCTTCCAGCGTACCGTCATTCACGACATCGGCACCATTGCCCAAATCCACGTCGGATGGGGTGATGGTCAACGTGCCGTTGTTCGCATTGATCTTGCCATGATTTCTCAGCCCCATACTGCCGTCGCCCAGTCGTCCGCCGCCGGCAATGGTATGGTTGATACCGTTGGTCAGTACTTCGGTCCCCGTCGTCAGGCCATACCAGCGATTGTTATTGCTGTTGGTCATGCTCCAGGTGCCGTTCCCGTTGACGGTCACGTTACCTGAAAGCTTCACGTCGGTGAGGGAGCCGAGATCGTTCTGATTGACCTGACCATTGTTGGTGAAGGTGCCCGCCAGGATCGGGTCATGTGAATTGTCGATGGCCAGTTTTCCACTCAGTGTCACGTCCCGCAGGGTCACGTTGTTGCCATTGACCCGTACGAAGCTATTCGGCATCTGCGTCGGTACTGAGCGTCCCACCGACAATCGTGGCGCCGTTAAAGAGCTCGACTTCCGCTGCCTGGGTGGCTCGAATCGTGCCGGACGTGTTGTTGAAAACGCCGCCTTGCAACCGCAAAAACCCATCATTGCTGGCGCGTCAGCAGGTTGTTATTCAAGACATCCGCGCCACTCCCGTCCACGTCGGCATCGCCCGGATCGATCGTCAGCCGATTCCCCGACGCAAGGTTGGCCTCAATGACGCCCTCGTTGATGATGCCCAGTCCGTCGGTCCCGACCTGGCCGGCACCTGCAATCGTATGAGCGGCGCCGTTGATGAGCGTGTCGGACGCACCGGTCCGGCCATACCAGCGATTGTTGGTACTGTTCGACATCTGCCAGCTGCCATTGCCGGCCAGGGTGACCGTGCCGTCGACCAGCACATCGGTGAGGGAGCCGAGATCGTTTTGCGTCACCTGACCGTTGTTCGTGAATGTGCCCGCCAGGATCGGGTCATGTGAATTGTCGATGGCCAGTTTTCCACTCAGTGTCACGTCCCGCAGGGTCACGTTGTTGCCATTGACCCGTACGAAGCTATTCGGATCCGCGTCGGTGCTGAGCGTCCCGCCGATAATCGTCGCGCCGTTAAAGAGCTCGACTTCCGCCGCCTGGATGGCTCGAATCGTGCCGGACGCGTTGTTGAAAACACCTCCTTGCAACCGCAGAAACCCATCGTTGCTGGCACGTAGCAGGTTGTCATTTAAGACATCCGCTCCGCCGCCGTCCACGTCGGCATCGCCCGGATCGATCGTCAGCCGATTCCCCGACGCAAGGTTGGCCTCAATCACACCGTCGTTGATGATCCCGAGCCCGTTGGCCCCGACCTGTCCCGCACCTCCAATGGTATGAGCGGCACCGTTGATGAGCGTATCGGACGCATCGGTGCGGCCAAACCAACGATTGTTTCCACTGTTGGACATCTGCCAGGTGCCATTCCCGGCCAGGGTGACCGTGCCGTCGATCAGCACATCCGTAAGCGACCCTAGGTCGTTCTGGGTCACTTGGCCATTGTTGGTGAAGGTACCGACAAGAATCGGGTCATGGGCATTGTCGATCGCCACTCGCGTTTGGTTGGTGACATTCGTGAACGACACGTTGCCGGCCGTGACACGCAGCAGGCTGGCCAGATTCCCGTCGGCCGACAATTCCCCGCCCACGACCGCCGCGCCAGCGCCAAATTGCACTTCCGAACCACCCATCGCCCGGATGGTGCCGCCCGTATTTTGGAAGGCCCCGTTGCGAAGGAATAGCAGGCCACCATCCGCTTCGATCGTGGCTTGATTGGTGAAAACGCCCGCGCCCGGGTCGACCGTCAGCGTATTGATTGACGCCTGAATCAGTCCCTGGTTGGTCACCGAAAGCGCACCCGCGCCCAGATTTCCCCCTCCGGAAATGGTATGGCCGATCCCGTTGACGAGTAGATTGGCGGCCGATGTGCCGAAGACCCGATTGTTGGAACTGCCGCCCAATTGCAATTCGCCGCTCCCGGAGAGATTCACCTGGCCGGAGGCGATGATCAGTTCGGTGACCGAGCCGAGGTCCAACATGCGATACTGGCCGTCATTGGTGATCGATGATCCCATCAACGTAAGGTCACGGGAATTTAACTGGTCGAGCTGGTCGTCGGCTCCGATGGATAAGTTGCCCACCGTAAACGAGCCATCGAGCGACACCGTAAAAGCGCCGCCTGGCCCGATGATGGCGTTTTCCGACGCGGAGTCGGGAACGTCGTTCGGGGTCCAGTTTGCGGCGGTCGACCAATTCGCACCTGAACTTCCGTTGAACGTTCGGTCTTGCCCCTCTGCCAGGCCACTCACCACGATCGCCAGTAACCCGATCGCCACGGCCATCGGTCGCGGGGCAAGCGAACTCTTCGGTATACGGACGGGCTGTGGGTCGGGAGACGTACTGAGGATCATGATGTCTTGCTCCTTGATGCAGATTCAGGCGGCTCAGCGGCCGCGGATTTCGCTGTGTCTTCTCTCATAAGAAACCCTCTCGGATTCGATGTGAGCGACAAAACGAAAAAATTCCGTTGGCTACGGAAGATTTTTCGCGAGAACGACTTGCATGCAGTTCCGGGCTGTCGCGGGGCCGCTGGAGCGGACTCGAAAAAAGAGGCTCACGAATGCTCCACCTCGGTGTCTTTAGGAATATCCCCGCCTACCTCCCGGCCCTTTGATTGAGATCGCTCGATGGAATCGCGACTACCGGTGGAATTGCTCGACGAGTATTGGGCTGCCTTGCGCGTGGATGACCGCATGCGTCTACGAGAGATCCGCTCGCGGGTGGCTCCGACGGCCGACGCGGAGTGCTTGACGGCCTTGGCGCTGCTGGATGAACTCAATCAGTTACGGATTGAAATCGAGGAACGCGAGGAGTAGCGGTCTTGGCCCCGTTTTCCAGGCTGCCAGCAACTCCTTGGCGTCGGACGTCCGGGTGGCTGGCCTGCGGTGCGAACGGCCGGGCGAATCAGACGCATGGCGTGGCCGGGCGGCAAAAACCAGACGATTTCTTCTTTCTGGCTGGCGAAACTCGCCGACTTTGTTGAGTCCAAATATAATGGGGCGGAGTCTTCCGCGCTGCTGTTGCCTGTAGCTTTTGGGATGGTCCCGTGTCTAGCTCCCCTGATGAATCGGCCCATTTGCTCCGCGCCGCCCAAAACGGCGACGATTCGGCGCTGTGGCGACTCACGGAGCAGATGCGGCCTTACCTCAAGGCGGTGGTCGGCCGCAGTGTCGGACAGGGATTTCGAGGCAAGTTCGACGACTCGGATGTCGTGCAGCAATCGCTCGCCAGGGCGGTCAGCCGTTTTGGCGAATTTGAAGGCAAGACCGTCGAGCAGTGGCAAGCCTGGCTTGTCGCGATCACCAGCAACGAAGCCAAGAATTCTCTCCGTTATTGGCGACAACAGCGGCGGGACGCGGGGCGTGAGATACCCCAATCCCCATCCGCCGTGGGCGTGACTTCCGACAACGCCGAGTCGACTCCCAGCCGAGATCCTGATGCGGCGGGAACGTGCGGCACGCCTGCTCGCCTTGATTGAAACGCTTGAGGAGTCGGAACAACAGCTGATCACCTGGCGGCACTTTGATAACTTGTCCCATCGCGAAATTGCCGAGCGTTTAGGATTGCAAGAAGCGGCGGTTCGGCAGCGATGGCGGGCCGTGCTGCAAAAATTGAACCGCCGCTGGGAGCAATCCACATGAGTGCCGACAACGTGGGGGATCGGCAGCTCGAAGCCTACTGGGAAGCCCTGCTCGACGCCGGTGCGGGCAAGGCTCTGCAGCTGCGCGACGAGAGTTGCGAAGAATTCGCGATTCTCGACGAATTGTATGACGCGCGGCAACTGCTGCAGCACGATTCGACGCTGGCCGGCGGACGAGATGCCGCCGATACGGAGTCTTCCATGCCGCAGGGCGGCTTTTCCGCCGGCCAGCAAATCGACGGCTACGTCCTGGACCGGCTGCTGGGGCGAGGCGGCATGGGAATCGTCTACAACGCGCACCAGATCGCCCTGGATCGTTGGGTCGCCCTGAAGTTCATCCGCTCCGGTCTTTTGGCGACGCCCGAGGACCAGGCTCGCTTTCGCAGTGAGGCCAGCGCAGCGGCCCGGCTGGGGCATCCCGGTATCGTGGCGGTCTACGATTTTGGGCGCTGGCAAGGGTATGAATATATCTCGATGGAGTGGGTCCAGGGACCGACCCTCAGCGAGATCCTCCGCGCGGGACCGTTATCACCCGAAAGGGCGTGTCGCTACCTGCGGCAGCTCTGCGAGGCGATCGCGCATGCCCACGAGCACGGAATTATTCATCGCGACATCAAACCCTCCAACATTTTGATTGACGCGGATACCGATCGACCCCGCGTCATGGACTTTGGCCTTGCCAAATCGGTGGCCCATGACAACGAACCAGCAGCGGGTTGGACGTTGTCGGGCACTCTGGTCGGCACACCGAGCTATATGAGTCCCGAACAGGCCTTGGGGCGAAATGAGCTCGTCACGGTGACCAGCGATGTTTACTCCCTGGGCGCCGTGTTTTACGAGATGCTCACCGGACGACCTCCCTTTCAAGCCGCGACGCCAATCGAGACGATGCGGCAGGTGTTGGACGAGGAGCCAGCCAGCGTGCGCAGCCTGAACTCGGAGATCTCGCGCAACCTGGAGACCATCTGTCTGAAGTGCCTGCACAAGGCGCCGGGCCAGCGGTACCCTTCCGCGGAAGCCGTCGCCGAGGATTTACGACGCGTGGTCGAGGGCCGCCCCATCCTGGCTCGTCGAGTCAGTCCGCTGCGCCGCGCTGGAAATGGTGTACACGGAATACCGCACTTGCCACGGCCCTGGGCCTGTTGGCCGTCTCCCTGCTCGCGGGAACCACGATCAGCACGGTGATGTGGCGAGCCAGCGCGCTGAACGCACGGCGGGCGGAAGAGCGGTACGCGGCCGAACAGGTAGCTAACGCCGAGGCCCAACAGCAGGCGGAAAAGGCGCTCGCCGTGACCCAGTTCTTTACGGTCGATGTGTTACGGCAAGCCGATCCGGCCAGCTCGCCGGACCGTGACGTCAAGCTGTCCGATGTGCTCGACGCGGCCGCCGCCAGCTTGGGCAACCAGTTTGCCGATAAACCCCTCATCGAAGCCGCCATTCATCAGGCTCTCGGCGATACCTACCTGGGACTCGGACGAACCGTTGACTGCGAGGATCATTTGCGGCGAGCCGCCGAGATTCATCGGCGGGAGCTGGGTGCGGAGCACCGCCAGACCATCGAGTCGCTCAGTCGCATCGGGATGTTTTACTACTCGACCGGACGTTACGCGGAAGCCGAACATCAGTATCGCGAGATCATTGATATCTGCGAGCGGTCGCTGGGAGCCGACAGCGAAGAAACATTGCATAAACGCGGGCAGCTCGCCCACGCCATTTACTGGCAGGGCCGCCTCGAAGAAGCCGAGCAGATCTATCTGGACGTGATCGAGAAGGAAAAACAGTTCGGAGAAGACCACTCCCCAGCACTCCTGACGATGAACAACCTGGCCATCCTTTACTGCGGTACGCAACGGTACGCTCAGGCTGAGTCACTGCTTACCGAAACCCTCCGCCGACAACGGCGGTTACTGGGCGACGAACATCCACTCACGCTGACGACGCTGAACAATTTGGGCTACGTTTACACCATGCTCGGCGATCTTGACAGAGCCCGACCCTATTGTGAAGCGGCGATGCGTGACCGGCAGCGGGTACTCGGCGATCACTCGGACACCGCCTATTCCATTCACAATATGGGCCAATTGTCTTGGGCCCGGGGAGAGCGGGAAGCGGCGACTTGAGTACTACCAGCAGGCCTATCGCATGCGTCAAGCGGTGCTGGGGGACAGCCACCCTGATACCCAGCTGTCCGTGCGACAATTGGGAAAATCGCTGCTGGCCCTGGGGCGCCCGGCGGAAGCATCCCTTTCTGCGCAGTCGTGGCGGTATGCCGAAGCCCACCCGCAGAACAAGTCAAGAACCTATGCGACCATGTCCCTCTACGGAGCGGCCCTCGCTCAACAGGCCAACCTTTCAGCCGAGGACCGAGCCCAGGCGGAACAACTGCTGCTGGATGCCTGGCAGGCATTGGTCGAGCTGCCGGCCGCTGCCAGCTTGCGACAACAAGTGACGAACGACCTCCGTTTCACGGCCGAACAGTTGGCGGCCGCCTATGAACGGTGGGACGATGCCTCCCAGGCCAGTCACTGGAAGGAAAAACGAAAGGCGCTCGACGACGAATCGTAGCGTGGGATCCGCTGCTCGGCTGAATCGTGGGAACGGCGTCCCGCCTGCCCAGGCTTCAATCCTCCAGTTCCTTGGGACGGAGGATGTCAACCAATTCCCAAGCCACCCGCTGCTCAATGGCCTCGGCCCAGTGGTCGGCCTCGATGGTCAGCAAGGCGGCATTGGCCGTGGTCAGCGTGGCGGGCTGGCCGCTGAGCAAATGTACGGCCCGTTCCCAGCCGGGGTTATGACCGAGGACCATGGCGGTTTGGACTGCATCGGGAAGTGCGGCCACGGCCGAGTCGATATCTTGCAGGCCTGCGTGGTAGAGCGATTGGAGAAAATGCAGCTTCGGTTGCTCCACGAATTCGGCCAGCATGAGCTCGCAGGTTTCGCGTGTACGTCGGGCATCGCTACTGAGGATATGCGTCGGCTCCCAGCCGCGTGCCACCAATTCCCGCGCGATTCGCGGCGCATCCTTACGACCCCGTTCGTTCAAAGGGCGCTCATGATCGGTCGCCGCGTCGGTGCTCCAATCGCTCTTGGCGTGTCGCATGATGATCAAGCGTCGCAACATATCAGAGTCTCGTGAAGGTCCAGCCATTGGGTCCTGACCACGGTGACGACGCTCAAAAGAATCGTATTCCGAGGTGTCCGTTCCAGTGTAGCAGCCGAGCGGCCGAGTGTCGTCGCAGCAACGATGTTGGCCGACGCCGCGAATGTTCGCAGCTAACTCGCGTCATCGGCCGCATCGCCGAATCCATCACGGCCGAGCGGATCATCGTCGCCGTCCATCCGAGCCAATTCGGTCTGGCAACGGAACGGCGTCTCGTCAGCGGCCGGGTGGACGCGGTGATAGATCGCGTCGGAACCCAGTTCTCGCGACTTGACATTATCCCGCTGGTAAGCGGGGATAATCTCGTTGAGAATGCGACGACGCAACGGCACGGCTTCCACGGGATACATGACCTCCACCCGCCGGTAAAAGTTTCGCGGCATCCAATCCGCACTGGAAAGGAAGACCTTGGCCGCATCTGCCACGCCGAACGTGAAGATACGGCTGTGTTCCAGGAAGCGGTCGACAATGCTGCGGACACGGATATTTTGCGACACGCCCGGGATTCCCGGACGCAGGCAGCAGATGCCGCGGATCATCAAATCAATACACACCCCCGCTTGGCTGGCCCGATAGAGCGCCTCGATCACGCGAGGATCGACCAGCGAATTGAGCTTGGCGAAGATGGCGGCCGGCTCTCCCTTGCGGGCTTGTTCCGTCTGCTCCTCAATCAATTGGATGACGCGAGCTTGAAGATCGTTCGGAGCCACCACCAGCTTTTTCCACTGGTGCCCTTGCGAGTAACCGGTGAGCAGATTGAACAAAGCCGAAGCGTCATGCGCGATGTCCGGGTCACAAGTAAACAGTCCCAGGTCGGTATAGATGGTCGCCGTACTCGGATTGTAGTTGCCGGTCGACAAATGCACATAACGACGCACGCCGTGCGGTTCCTGGCGGGCGATCATCGAAATCTTGCAATGGGTCTTGAGGTCCATGAAGCCGTAGACCACGTGGGCTCCCGAACGTTCCAGTTGCCGGGCCCAAGCCACGTTCGCTTGCTCGTCGAAGCGAGCTTGCAATTCGACGAGCGCCGTCACGTGCTTGCCATTTTCGGCCGCCTCGATTAGCGAGCGAATGATGGGAGAATCACCACTCGTACGATAGACCGACTGCTTGATCGCCAGGACATCCGGATCACGCGCCGCACACCGCACGAATTCAACGACGGGGGCGAACGAGTCGAATGGGTGGTGCAGCAAGATATCCCGTCGACGAATCGCTGCCAACAAATCTTCACCGGGGCGACGCAACCCGGGAGGCATTTGCGGCGCGATCGGCGGATCTCGGTGGACATCCATGTCGGGTATGTTCAGCAGGGGTGTCAGTCCCGTCAGGTCCACTGGCCCCGGAATGCGATACACCTCGGTATAGGTATGCGATTCGTCCTGGCCCTGCAGCGTGCGAATCTCTTCCTGCTGCACAATCATCGACACCAGGGATGGATCCGCATCCGCCGCGACCTCCAGTCGCACCGCATCCGCCCTTCGACGGGCCTTAAGTCGTTCCTCAATCAACCGCAGCATGTCATCGGATTCCTGCTCGATCACGTCGAGGTCGCTATCGCGAGTCAAACGGAAAGCCGACGACGTTTCGACATCAAACCCACCGAACAATTCGGGCAGCCGCGCTTGGATCAATTCCTCAAGAAAAATAAAGCGAGTTTCGCGCGTCCCATCACCCTCGGGAACAATAGGTACCAGTCGCGGCAGCACCGGTGGGATTTGGACGACCGCGAACATCCGCCGAGGCCCCAATCCCTTGCGCCGCCGCAGTCGCGCCACCAGATAAAGAGCCCGATTGTGATAACGGGGGCGGGGATGACTCGGATCGATCGCCATGGGGGTCAAGATCGGAAACACGGTTTCCTGGAAATATCGATCCAAGGCCTCGTTGCTCTTCACCTCATCGTGACTCACGATGCGGATGCCCTGCTCGGCAAGCGCCGGCATCACTTCTTGCTGCAAGCACGCATACTGGTCCTGAATCAGTGACTGGGTAAAGACGCTGATGGCCCGAAGTTGCTCGATGGCCCGCAGGCCATCCGGATTGCGATCCTGAGGGGCGCCGGCTTCAAAGGCCTGCTCGCGCAGGCCCGCCACGCGTACCATGAAGAATTCATCGAGGTTGGCGCTGAAGATCGACAGGAATTTGATCCGTTCCAGGAGCGGTGTCGAGGAATCCTGTGCTTCTTCGAGGACGCGGCGATTAAATTCCAGCCAACTCAACTCGCGATTGATGAAATGCTCGGGGCGGAGGGGGATCGACGGCGACTCGGCGGAGAGACGCCGTGGCTTGGCCGCGCTCTTCGTTTTTCGTTTTGCCATGTTGCTCTGCGCGTAGGTGGGACCGACTGCCAAACGGTGCGGGCGAGGGAGCGGCCAGCGGGAACGACCGCGTCGCGGTCGGGGTGACCGGGGCCAACGTGGCCGCCTGGCACGATGCTGCCGCTTGTCGTGTTTTGCCGATTGTACCCTCAATCGGCCCTGTTATCCGTCAAATCTAGCTCGAACCGCTCCCTCATCGCGGACCGATTTGGCAACTCCTTCATCAGAGATTTACAAAAACGGGCCCGCCGTACCGTTTATACTGTCTGTCGGCCTCCGCTCGCCGCCGATCGGGGCCCCACCGCCGGACGGTCGACACCCGGCGGCCACGCCCGCGAATGGCCAACACCGCCTTTCCGGCCGGAAGCCATGACCAAATTCCGCGAGCACTCCCCATGACGATCACCCACCGCTGGCTGACTGGTGTCTCGGCCGATTCTCCGGTATCCGATGTCGCCCGCCGGGCGTATCGCAAAAGCTACCGCTCGTCTTCTATCACCTGCCGCTGGCCGTCTGGCACGCGAACGACGATGTGGAGTACGTTCACCAATTGCGCGTCGCGTCGCGTCGCGCGGAAACGGCGCTGGAGACATTTCGCTTTCTCCTGCCCAAGAAGAGGACGAAACGCGTTCTGCGGGGATTGCGGCACCTCCGCCGCGCTGCCGGACCGGCTCGGGAACTCGACGTGATCTATCTGCGTCTCACGGATGGCTGGACGGAAGCTGACGCCAATCTGCTGGCCGAGTCGGCGCGGGCGACGCTTTGTGAACTGGTCCTATCCCAACGCCAACAGGTACAGCCCGCCTTGATCCGCGCCTTTGAAAAGCAACAGCGCAAGCAACTTGAGTCTTTGACGCGGGAGCTACCGCATGCGATCCGCGCACCCAGCGAATTGCCCGAGCCGCCTTGGGCGGAAGTGGCCCGTAACCTGCTCACACCCGCCGTGCGGAAAGTCGTCCAACGGAGCGAGCACACTTCAACGTCCAACGAACTGCACGCATTGCGGATCGCCTGCAAGAAACTGCGTTATCGCATGGAGCTGACGGCAACTGCGATGGACGACGCCTTTCGCAACGAACTTTATCCATTGCTGCGCGATATTCAGCAGCGGCTGGGACAAATCAACGATCATGTCTGTGCGGCTCGTCAACTCGAAGAAATCAGCAGCGCGAGCGATGGTGAAGGACTTGCCGAGGCGCTTCGTCCTCTCGTAGAACATGAAAGGCAAGCCGCGGACTGGCGCTCGCGCCAGTTTATCGACTGGTGGACGCTGGCCCGGGCCAACGATTTTCGCCGCCATCTTCAGTCTTTTGCCAACCCGTCTTAATGCTAGCCCATTTCATGTCGTTTGATTTGCCCGGCATCGTCGACTTGACGCACGATTTAATTTTCAAGATCGATCTGTCGGACCGTATCCTCAACGCCAACAAGCCCGCTCGAACGATCCTCGGATACGCGGGCGACGAATTTTTCGGATTACCATTTCATCAGCTGGTGGCAATCGACAACCGGGAAGAATGGGAAATGTGTCTGGAGACGGTTTCCCAAAACGTGCCCGTGCAAGGCGCCAATCTCACGCTTCTCACGAAGGAAGGAAAGCCCCTCCGCGTCGAGGGAAGTATGCACTTGTCGCCCGGGCCGGACGAGCCGCACGTCTACGCTTTCTTCCGCAGCCTGTCGGAGCAGCAAGAAGCCCAGCAGGCTCTGCGAGAGAGCGAGCGGCGGCTGCGGACGGTCATGTCGGCACTGCCCGACGTATTGCTCGTCCTGGACGATGAAGGACGTTATCGGCAAGTCTATACGGCCAACCACAAGCTCCTCGTGGCTCACCCCGACCAGCTCCAGGGGAAATCGCTCTACGACTTTCTTCCGCGGGCGAAGGCGGATGAGGGGATGGCCGTGGTACGGCACGTGATCCACACGCAACGCTCGGAAAAATGTGAATACTCGCTGGAGATCCGGAGTAAAACGCGGTGGTTCTCAGCGCGCGTCGTCCCCTTCGGCACGGAACGCGACCCACGTGTCCTGTGGGTGGCCCGCGATATCACCGACCTGTACCTGGCCCGCCAGCAACTGCAAGAGGACGAGAAGCTGCTGCGAAGTCTCTTGGAGCTGGAGACGAAGGCTCGAGAAGTCGTGGCCTATGAGATTCATGACGGCTTTGTGCAGCACGCGATCGGCACGCAAATGTGGTTGCAACATTTGATCGCCTCAGCCAACGAATTGCCCCCGCAGGCTGCCGAGGCTCTGCACATCGCCTGCGATTCGGTGAACCAGGCGGTGGAAGATGCCCGCTCGATGATCCGCGACCTGAGGCCTGTCGTCGTCGACGGCAAAGGCCTTGCCAAGGGGCTGCGGCAATTGGTCGCCGTGATGCAGCAAGAATCAACGATTCCACTGGAGTTTCACTGCACCATTGATCCGCCACCCTTGCTGCGGCTGCTGGAAGGCCAGGTCTTTCGCATTGTGCAAGAATCGCTGCACAACGTCATTCGACACAGTCAGGCCAAGCGGGCGGAAATTCGCCTGTGCGGCACGGCAGGAGAATTGCACTTGGAAATCTGCGACGACGGCGTGGGATTCGAGCCGGGCGAGGTCGGGCCCGATCACTACGGCCTGGAAGGTATTCGGCGACGAGCCAGCGTTTTTGGCGGGAACGCCCGCGTCGATTCGGGTTTGGGACGAGGCACACGGATCCGCGTGACCTTGCCGATCCTGGCACCGGAACCCAAGCCGAACTCACCGAGCCCGCCTTGATCGGCTTCGGAAAGTCAGCCGTTTGCTGCTGCCCCGCACGGGCGACTCGACGCGTTCGCCAGCGACGCGTTCAGCATGCGGATTTCTGGCTGACGGCCCGAGTCCGTTCACCGTCGGCAGCGGTAAGGCATCCGCCTGGGGCGACCCGCGTCCCCGCGGGGCGCTGCTCGATGCCGCGGCAAACCGTATCCTGGAGGGTCGACGGCCGCTCACGGCCCGACGCCTCCGGCCCGACCCAGGCGACCAGTCACCCGTCAAGTTCCGCCCGTCCTCTCACTTGAAATGAATCGATGAATACGACTCCCTTACCCGATTTCGCCGGCCTTCGCGTCGCGGCGTTTGAAAGTCGCCGCGCGGAAGAAATGACCCGCATGATTGAGCGGCTGGGGGGAGTCGCTTATGTCAGCCCTTCGATGCGGGAAGTCGCCATCGACGACAACCGGGCCGTCGGAGATTTTGTGAAGCGGCTGATCACGGGGCAAATTGAGGTGGTCATTTTCATGACGGGTGTCGGTTTTGAGTTTCTCCTGCAATCTGCCCTGAAACTCGAAAACCGTGATCGCATCCTGCATTCCTTGCGGGACATCACGACGATCGCCCGTGGTCCCAAGCCGGTGGCGGCGATGAAAAAGTACGGTTTGCAACCGACGCTCCTTGTCCCTCCACCGAACACATGGCGCGAAATACTTACCACCATCGATGCGCATCTCGCCATGAACAACCAGACAGTTGCCGTGCAGGAATACGGACAACCTAATCCCAGCCTGACTGCAGGCCTCGAGGCTCGAGGTGCCCGGGTCGTTTCGCTGGAAGTCTATCGCTGGGAGTTACCGGAAGACACGACACCGCTGCTGGAGAATATCCAGGCGTTGCTAACGGGCCAGCGCGACATCTGCCTGTTCACCTCCGCGCATCAGGTTGACAATTTGCTGGCGCAATCCTCGGCGGTGGGCCAACAGCAAAACATTGAGGTAGCCTTGCGGAAGTCGGTCATCTGCTCGATAGGTCCCACCACCAGCGCCCGCTTGCGATCGCTGGGGTTACCCGTCGATCTGGAACCGAGCCATTCCAAAATGGGGCATCTCGTTTCGGAGGCAGCTCGACAGGGCCGTGATCTGCTGGGACGCAAACAGCGGATTTCTGTCTCGCTCTCCGGGCCGACATGCCAACCGAGTGACCACTCGGCACCCTGGTATCACAGCCGCTTCTTGCGGGCGTGTCGTGGCGAGCCAAATGAAGTGACGCCGATTTGGCTGATGCGACAGGCGGGCAGATACATGCCTGAATATCGCGCTATCCGCGAGAAAACCACCTTCTTGGAACTCTGCAAGCGGCCCGACTTGTGCGCCGAAATCATGGTCACCACAGTAAGACGGTTGGGAGTTGACGCGGCGATCATTTTTTCCGACTTGCTGCCGATCCTGGAGCCCATGGGTCTACAGCTGGAATATGCCAAGGGAGAGGGACCGGTCATCCACAACCCGGTTCGGGAGGCCAACGATGTCGATCGCGTTGTCGAATTGGAAAGTGTCGAAGCGCTCGAATTCGTTATGGAGACGGTCCGACAAACGCGTCGAGAACTGCCCGACGACATTCCGGTCATCGGCTTTGCCGGCTCACCGTTCACCCTGGCCAGCTACGTGATCGAAGGAGGCAGCAGTCGTAATTACCTGCATGCCAAGACGCTCATGTATCGGGACGTCGGCGCGTGGAACGAGCTGATGCAACGGTTTGTGCGGTCGGTAACACGCTACCTGAACGCACAAATCGCCGCCGGGGCCCAGTGCGTGCAGTTGTTCGATTCATGGGCCGGGTGCTTGTCGGTGGACGATTATCGCAGATATGTGATGCCCCACGTGGCCCAGATCATCAGCGGGCTGACACCGGGGGTACCCGTCATCAACTTCGCGACCGGCAATCCGTGTCTTCTGCCCTGCCTCGCCGAAGCCGGCGGGGATGTGATCGGAGTCGACTGGCGGATTCGACTGGACGACGCCTGGCAAGCGATCGGTCTGCATCGGTCGATTCAGGGTAATCTCGATCCGCTGATCCTGATGGCGGAACGCGAAACGGTGCAAGCACGGGCCCGCGATATCCTGGAGCTGGCCGCCGGCCGGCCCGGACATATCTTCAACTTGGGACACGGCGTCTTGCCGCAGACACCCGTTGACAATGTGTTAGCATTGATCGACGCCGTCCACGCGTGGCGTGCGGCGTGACTCGTCCGCAAGGTGACTAATTCGGCTCGGACCATGGCGAAGCCATCACCGGCGGCCGCGTGGGCGGAACAAGAATCGCATGAATTACTCACATATCCATCCGACCGACCGACCGAACCAGGCGGGGGCGAACCCTTTTGCGTGGATACCTCCGCAGCTGAACAAATTGGATGCGGCTCATTTGCGCAGGCACCTCCGCGAACGGGGCAGCCGTCAAGCCGCTCGGGTCACGCTCGATGGTCGCACCGTCGTCAATCTGGCGGCCAACGATTACCTCGGATTGGCCGGCCATCCAGCTGTCCTGCAAGCCGTGGAACAAGCCTTGCCCCGATTCGGCTGGGGAAGTGGCGCCAGCCCACTGGTCACCGGACATAGTGAACTGCACGCCGAGTTGGAAGCCGCGATTGCCCGCTTCGAGCAGGTAGACGCCGCGCTGCTGTTCCCCACCGGGTACGCGGCCAACGTGGGTGCCATCACTGCCCTCGCCGATGAGAACACCATCATTTTCAGCGATGCCAAAAACCACGCCAGCATCATCGATGGCTGCCGCCTGTCCGGAGCCGAGGTCGTGATCTATGGCCACAACCGCATCGATTCGCTGTCAGCCGCGCTCAGGCAGGCACCGCGAAAGCGGCGTCTGTTGATCGTGTCGGATGGCCTGTTCAGTATGGACGGCGACCTGGCGCCGGTCGACAAGCTGACTGCGCTCGCCGAGCAACATGCGGCCATGCTGCTCATCGACGAGGCGCATGCCACCGGAGTGCTGGGGGAACAGGGAAGAGGCGTGTGCGAATACTTTGGTGTCGAATCGACCTGCCTGATACGGACCGGGACGCTGAGCAAGGCACTCGGTTCGCTGGGCGGTTTCGTCGCGGGCGGCGAAACCGTTATTGACTGGCTGGTGAATCGGAGCCGGACGCTGATCTTCTCCACGGCAGCGCCGGCGGCGGTCTGCGCGGCAGGACTGGCCGGGTTGGAAATCGTCCGCGAGGAACCCCATCGCCGTCAAGAACTGTTGCGGCAAGCCGCTCGCTTGCGTGACCGGCTCCGTGCGAGCGGAGCCGATCTGGGAACCAGCGCGAGCCAAATCATCCCCATTCGATTGGGTGACGCGGAACGAACGATGCGGGCCGCCCACTGGTTGCTTGAGCGAGGCTGGCTGGTACCCGGCATTCGTCCCCCCACCGTTCCCGCGGGCGAGTCCCTGTTGCGGGTGAGTATCAGCCACGAGCACTCCGCGGACCTGTTGGATCAGCTCGCCGACGAACTTGCTCACGTGATTCAATAGATGACGGCGCACCAGAGGGCCCGCAGTCCGTCTCGCCACGAGATCTTCTTTCCGTCGGCATATCCGCGGGCCGCGTAACTGATCGGTCGTTCCTCAATTCGGGCTCCCGCCCGCGCCAACCGAGCAGTCAATTCCAATTCGATGCCAAATCCCTGTTCATTAAGCAGCGGAGTCACGCGGCGGAGATACGATCGGCGGCATAATTTGTAGCAGGTCTCGACATCGGTCAGCCGCAATCCTGTCCGCAGATTGGACAGCCAGGTGATCGCCCCATTGGCGCGATAGTGCCAACCGTCCCGGGCTCGCAGCAGCGGCGTTGCGTAACGGGTGCCAAAGACGACGTCGGCCGAGTCATTCTGAATCGGCTGCATGAGGCGGCATAGATCTCGCGGATCGTACTCCAGATCGGCATCCTGCACCACGACAACATCTCCCCGCGACTCGGCAAATCCCGTTTTCAATGCGGCCCCCTTGCCTCGATTCCGCTCATGTCGAAACGCTCGGACCCGGGGGTCGGTCGCGGCGAGTTGTCGGCATAATTCGGACGATCCATCGAAACTACCATCGTCGACGAGAATGATTTCCAGCGGCAAGCCGGTGGCCCACAGGCGATCGATAACCGCCGGCAGCGTCGTCTTCTCATTAAAAACGGGCACGACCACCGACAGTAGCCAGTCGGCGACTGGTGGCGAGCGGTGGAGAGCGTGGCCGTTCATCGTTCCGCTCGCAACTTTCCCCAGCGGTATGCTTCCGCGTAAACTGTGGACGGGCGAACTCGGCCCGTCCGCTCATCGCGTTTTAGCCGGCCACCGTCCCTTCCACGATAACACGAATGACGACCAGCCACTCAGGTGCAGCATGCAGGAATCTTCACAAACTTTTCGGGCAGCGGCCATCCAATTAAATTCGTCCGCGGACCAGGCGGCCAATTTGGCCACGGCGGAACGGTTGGTGGCCAGAGCGGCCGACGACGGGGCCGAGTTGGTGGCACTCCCGGAACTTTTCCCCTGTCTCGGGAGTTTTCCCGAGATCCTGGCCGTGGCCGAACCGATCCCTGGCCCGACGTCGAAGTTGCTTTCCGCCTGGGCATCTCGATATGACATCGTGCTTTGCGGAGGTTCGATCTGCGAGGCCACCTCCAACCCACAAAAGGCCTACAATACCAGCCTGCTGTTCGATCGCGACGGTTCTTTGTTGGCCAATTATCGCAAGCTGCATTTATTTCAGGTCGCCATTCCGGGTGAGGTGGAGATTTGCGAGGGAACCTATTTCCTGGCAGGCGACTCGTCCTGTTGCACGCGAACTTCTTTAGGCATGGTGGCACAGGCGATCTGTTACGATCTCCGCTTCCCCGAACTTTTTCGGCAACTGACGCTCGATCAGGACGCAGAGCTGATCATCATGCCATCCGCCTTTACGCAGGTCACAGGAAAATCACACTGGCATCCGCTGATCCGCGCGAGCGATCGAGAACCAGGTATTCATGATCGCTCCGAATCAGGTCGGTCGTCACAGCCAGAAACATGTTAGCTATGGACATTCGCTGATCGTCGATCCTTGGGGAAATATACTCGCGGAGGCCGGCGGTGATTCCGAAGAGGTCATCGTCGCATCCATTGACTTGTCGTTACTGACACATGCTAGGCAGCAACTACCCTCCCTGCAAGGCGTCCGAATGCGATAACCATCACGGCGATTGTCAATCCGTCAATAGCACTTCAACGGCTCAACTCGCCAGAAAAAAAATTTACGTCAGGGTTGGTTGACAAGTTGGTTTCGAAGCGGAGAATGAGGCCATCGTGAAGAGACGCATTTCGCGTCCGAGAGAACAAACCAGCTGCTGACGGTTTCCGAATCGTGGATGATTCGACGCGCTTCCGTGTCCCTTGCCTGGATCCATAGCGCTTGGGATATGCGCCGCATATGGTGCGATTCGCGTCCCACCGTCTGGTAGCACCACATATATTGGGGGGCGGCGAACGAGGGAGCGACTGTCGACGCGGGGATTTTTTCTTCGTGGTGCGCGGATGTTCCCCCCAATCATTTTCTTGCGGTGCTGGCAACCAGCCGATCGATCCCGGTCCCAACACCATGGCCTGTTGCATTCTGGGCGTTGGCGCGAATCTGGGCGACCGCGACTTGGCCGTCCGAAAAGCGGTCGAACTCATCGGGCGACTTCCGCAGGTGACCGTGCAAGCCACCAGCCGCTGGGTCGAGACGGAACCCGTGGGTGGTCCCCCCGGTCAGCCGGCCTTTATCAACGGTGCCGTGCGGCTGGAAACGCAACTCACGCCGCATGAACTGCTGGCGGCGACGCTCGATATCGAGAGGCAATTCGGTCGCCATCGAGAGATCCGCTGGGCACCACGCACCGTCGACATCGATCTGCTGCTCTTCGATGACGCCATCATCGACGAACCGCAGCTGGTGGTGCCCCATCCCTGGATGTCCGTGCGGCGGTTCGTCGCCGGACCCGCTGCGGAAATTGCTCCCGAATGGATCCATCCGGCCTTTGGCTGGACCTTGCAACGGCTTTGGCAGAACTTGCTCATCGAAGCCCCCTGGGTGGCCATGGTCGGCATCGCGGCGGCCGAGCAAGCCGAAATTGCCCGCCGGGTCGCGGGCAAGACGGGCATGCAGTGGGTCAGTCTGCAGGCGGCCGGGGCGGAACTTGCTGTTCCGAGCAGGGAACCGTCCCTAAAATTGGCCGAGTCCCTGCGGCAGGCAACGCTACGCAACTTCGCTGCTTGCCACGGCGGGCGTGGCGGGCTGCTGGATAGCTGGTGGGAAACACCGTTGGCGAAACTCTCCGACGAAGGTTACGATCGGTTTGTCGCAGAGCGGCGAACGAAGGGGATCGATGAGGAAACACCGGCCGCCCAATTGAAAATTATTCTCGATCCGTCGCCGGCTGCGCTGACCGGCACGGCACGACGCCGACATCAGCAACTGCGAAAGATCGTTACCGCACCCGGCAAGGGCCCTTACCTGACGCTCGAAACCACCGATCTCTCACGACTGGAACATGACCTCACAGCCGCCATCCTGGGTATGCGTTAGCGGAGCGACCCAGCGGTGCAGGCAAAATTGACCGACCCATGATGACCGCCACCACCCTGCCGCATGTCACCCATTCCAAACAGGCATCCCGATCGCTGGTGCTGGCCGCGAGAGCCGCCGGCAAATCGACCGGCGTCGTGATGACGATGGGCGCGTTGCACGGGGGCCATCTGAGCCTTGTCGAGGCTAGTTGCCGACAATGCGACCACACGACCGTAACCATCTTTGTCAACCCAACGCAGTTTCTCCCCGGCGAAGACTACGAAAAATATCCCCGCGAGTTGACGGCCGATCTCGATCTGCTGAAGAAGCTGCCGGTGGATGTGGTCCTCTGCCCGTCGTCAACCGAGCTCTATGGCCCGGATTTCTCCACCTTCATTCAGCCACCACGGGTGGCGGAGGCATGGGAAGGCATTCATCGACCTGGACATTTTCGCGGCGTCTGTACGGTCGTGTTCAAGCTGCTGCAGGCAGTTCCGGCCGACATTGCATTCTTCGGCCATAAGGACTATCAACAGTACCAGGTGCTCCGCCACATGGCTCGCGATCTCGACTTGCCAGTCGACATTGAGGTATTGCCCACCATCCGCGCAGCGGATGGCTTGGCGCTGAGTTCGCGCAACCGTTACCTTGGTCCGAGCGAGCGAGAACAGGCCTTGTCGATTTCGCGGGGACTGAGGTCGGCCGCGGCCGCTTTCCAGTCGGGCGAACGCCGCCCGGATCGATTGGCCGCGATGGTGCTGGAGTCGCTCACCGCTGCCAACGTGCGCGAGATTGACTATGCGGTTGTCTGCGATCCCGAAACGCTCTTGGAATTTGACGGCAGCAGCGATGAGGCCTTGGGCTTGGTGGCGGCTCGGATCGGCAAAACGCGATTGATCGATAACCTGCGGTTCGACGCCCCCCTGTGGCCGATTTCGTAATGGCCCCTCCAGCGGGACAAGCCTCATGCGTCAAACCCTGTTTCACGTCCCGCCAGAAATTTGCGGCCTTCCGACACTTGGCTGGGGAATCGCCTTGGCGGTGTGGGTCGTCATCACGCTGCTGACCGCCGCGGCCGCGGGGGAGCGAAAGCGGATCATGGCCTCGATCGTGGCCAGCGGGCCGCTCCTGCTCATCGGCAGTCTGGTCGTGATCTGGATCCTTCCCAATCTGGAGGAATACACGGCGGACGGCACGAACCTGGGTTTGCCCGTGCGCGGATACGGTGTCGCCATGTTCCTGGCCGTGGCCGCCGGAGTGGGGCTGGCCGTGCGGCGGGGCGGACACATCGGGTTGCCGGCCGAAACGATCTATTCGCTGGCGCTGTGGATGTTCATCCTGGGTTTTGTCGGAGCCCGCTTATTCTACCTGGTGCAGTATCGGGACAGCTTTCATTCCGAGAGTTGGAGCAACTACTTCACCGCAGCCATCAACATCGCCCAAGGCGGGCTGGTCGTTTATGGTTCGCTGATCGGTGCCTTGGCGGCCTATGGACTGTTCGTCTGGCGTCATCGCCTGCCGGCCCTCGTCCTGGGAGATATCTTGGCCCCGAGTATGTTGCTGGGACTGGCCATTGGCCGCCTGGGCTGTCTCCTCAATGGGTGTTGCTATGGCGGTCCCTGTGAGCATGCCTGGGCCGTGCAGTTTCCCGAAAACTCGCCCGCCTACATGGATCAATTGAGCAGCGGCCTGGCTCAAGGCATCCACCTCGCCATCAACGAACAAGGCAAGACGATCGTCCGCTTTGTCGATCCGGAGGGGGTAGCGGCCCGGGTGGGGCTGCGGGTAGGGGACGAGATCGTCGGCATCGGATCGCAACCCCTGATCCCCGTCCCCGGCAGCCAGGAACTGCCAGCGGAAGTGCGGCAAGCGATGCTGACGGCCCCTGGCAGTCCCGTGCGGGTCACGATCAACAGCGGACAATCGTTGATTTGGAACGCCGGCCTGGCGCCCCTCCGCAGCCTCCCGATCCATCCAGCCCAGGTCTACAGCAGTCTCAACGCATTTCTTCTCTTCTGCTTTGTCCTGACCCTCTCCCCCTTTGCTCGTCGCGAAGGTGTGCTCTTGGCCGTCACCCTGACGGTCTATCCGATGACTCGATACCTGCTGGAAATGGTCCGTACGGACGAACTGGCAATTGGCGGATGGGGCTGGACAATCTCCCAGACGATCAGCATCCTTATCCTGGTAGCGGCGGGAGCCTTGTGGGTCTTGGTCCTGCGGCAACCCCCCGGACGTCGTGCGCTGAGACGGACGGCTTAAGTGGGCGATCGAATCGCGTGGTGGCGGGCTCGGCTTGCCACATCGCCCGCGGGGCGTCACGATGACACGAACGAACCGGCTGCCCAATGCGTAGTCTTCGGTATCGCGGCGGCCCCACACTGCTCGGACCTGTGGATGGAAAAAGCATCACACCGCTCACGCGGCGGGCGCGCGGGTGCGGCCGACCCGGGAAGTGTATCCGCCGGGCGTTTTTGATTTTCGGGAACTCTGCTGGCGGGAATCGCGTCCTAGAGGTAAACACGTGCCGACCGATGCGGAGCTGATCAAGGCGACCCTCCAAGGCGATTCAGCCGCCTACGGGCAACTGGTTCGTGCCCATGAGGATCGCCTCTTCAACACGTTATTCCGCATTTCCGGCTGCCAACAAGAAGCGGAAGATGTGGCTCAGGAGTCATTTCTGCAGGCCTTTCTCAAGCTCGATTCGTTTCGCGGAAACAGCCGCTTTTACACCTGGCTTTATCGGATCGCCTTTAATATTTATGCGACGCGACGCCGTAAGCAGCGACCGCAGCAGTCGTGGGAGCAGATCCGCGGCCAGACGGGAGCCGAACCGCTCGATGGGCGGGAATCGGCCGGTGACGCACTGGAGAGGAAGGAAGAGGTGAGGTTGATCCACCAAGCACTCGCCGAGCTTTCGCCGGAATATCGGGAAATTCTCATCCTGCGAGAGCTTGAGGATTGCAATTACGAAACGATCAGTGAAATCCTCGACATTCCCACAGGGACCGTTCGCAGCCGATTGCATCGCGCACGCCTGCAGTTGCGAGATATCATCGACCGCCCCCAACAACCTTCAAAAAAACGATGACGCACACGTCCCCCTTTGACGACGAACGCATCAGCGCCTATCTGGATGACGAATTGTCACCCACGGAGTGCGCGGCGTTTGAAGAATTGCTGGCAAAGCGCGACGACTATCAGCACGCCGTGGAAGAACTTGCGTCCCTGCGACAAGACCTGCGATCGCTTCCCCGCGAAACGCTCAAGCAACCGCTTGCGGCACGCGTACTCGAACTGGCCGAACGAGCGATGTTGACGGGCGATGACGGTGCGGCCGACGACATGCCAATAACGCCAGTGGCCGACATCGATCGGGCGCGGTCGTGCGGCGACTCGCCTGGCCGGCGATCGCCGTGGCGGCCGCTTTGCTCCTCTGGCTATTGGGGCCCCAGTTCGCCACCAGCCCGAAGTCACCGCCACGGATTGCCGAACGACTGGAAAAGTCACCCCGCCCGACAGAACCTGAGGCCGAGGCAAATGAGGCGGCAGCCCCTCGGGGGGCGACCGGGGAGCGAGGAATCGCCGGCGATCCGCCATTAGAAGCTCCCGTGCTGAGGGACGCGATCTCGGATGAAATTTCGCCAGCGGTGTCGACTGACGCAGGTGGAGAGGATGCCTTTGCAGGGGCTGGTATTGCGCGTCGACAGCCGCTGCCCGCGCCCTCCTTGGGCCTCGACATGGACCTGGCCCCAGCGACCGACGGTCGCTGGGATGCGATGGTCGAACTTTCGCTCCCGGATGCGGAAGCCGTGGAGAGCGTACAGGCGATCTGGAAATCTCTCGCCATCCCCTGCGAGCCGGTTCAACCGGCCCCTTCCTCCGGTGCGGCGTGGCCCGCCGCCACCATGGGGCGAGCGGCGACACCCCTGAATCCACAGGCAACCGATCGAGAAGACCGGTTCATGACCCAAGTGATCGAAGCCGATCCGTCACAATGTGCCGCGGCGATCGCGAAACTACAATCGAATCGCATCGGTATCGAGCTCATGGCAAGCCCGCCCTCACCACGAGCGGAGGAGGTTCGCGTCTTGTTCGGGGTTCCGGTGGATGCGTCGCCCGTCGCATGGACGGAAATGGGTCAACCGCCGACAACGAAAGACAAAGACATGCGCGAGGCCGTGCCTGGCTTTGATGGCACGCGGGCCGCGGGCCAGGCAGCCGCGGCCAAGTCCGCCACGGCAGCCGCGGATTCAGACACAATGTCGAACCTTATGACGCCGGCGGTCGACCGACCTGCGGGCGGGCGGGACGGCGAGACACAAGAGATGGCGAACCGATTGCGGATTCAACTCCGTTATCGGCTGCCGGCGCCCGACGCGGCACCAGCCAATGGTGGACGGTCGAGCCAGGTCGAACCCGAAGCTCCATGAACCGCCGGTTCGTGCGGGGCGTTCAGCGCACCGCTCGCCCCCCGTAAGCGCTTGCCGTTTCGCCCGCTAACGGGCCGCACCGCCTTGCTGGTGGTATCCGTAGCTCGGTTAGCCGCTACAATCGAAGCTTGGTGCATCTTTAACCCCTCAACCCCTCAAGTGAAATACGCCATGTCCGAAGTCACGATTCGTACACGAGATCACGGTCCCTTTGTGATCGAGGGATCGTTTGTCCTCCGCGACGCCGAAGGAAATGAATTTCCTCTTTCCAAGGACAAGCCGGCCATCGCCTTGTGCCGCTGCGGCGCGTCGAAGAACAAACCGTTTTGCGACGGTTCGCACCGGGAATGTGGCTTCGAATCGGCCGAACGATCGCCGTCCGCTTAGCCCAGACCCAGCTTTCCTGACAGGCGAACGACAAGTTATCCCCCATGTCCGGGTCTAGGAAGCGGCGTTACGGTTTGCCTGACGCTCCTTCTTTTTCACCTGCCGCATCCGTGGCGGGTTTTTTTTTGCGTTCGTGACTGCTGCCTCAGCGAAGTGCTCTTTACACTGGGGGATCGACAGGCATGTCATGCCACTCACCTCCACAAGCACCCTATCGGAACGCAGTTCATGACGAACGAAACGCTGGTCTCTTCCGAGCCTTTTCTGGGACAATGGCATCAGTTGGTCAGTACGACGAATTGGGAAAAGGGACGCATTATCCTGGAATGGAGGCAGTCGCTGATCCAGCGTGGAGCCTCCGCAACCGAATACAGCGATGAAGCGTGGAGCCAACTGGTGCAGGGTGTCACTCCCCAGCACGTCGGTCGGCTGCGACGCGTCTATGAGCGGTTCGGCGCACAAGCAGACAGCTTCGCAGGGCTGTATTGGAGTCACTTTCACGCCGCCGGCGACTGGGACGATGCGGAAATGTGGCTGGAGGGAGCCGTGCAAAACGGATGGTCGGTATCCCAGATGCGGCGGCAGCGGTGGGAAACGCTGGGAAGCATTCCCGCCGAGGAGCCGCTGGAGGATCAGGTCGTGTCCAGCGAGCTGGATGAGGACGTGCCGCTCGACGCTGTGGAGGAGACCATGGTCGCCGAGGGCTCGCAATCGGGAGATGGTTACGAACGGGAGACGATCAACGACAGCGATCACACCGCGGCGCGTCGTGAGACGGACGCTGAAGAGCCGCGGGCGGGCGCGGAGGAGGCGATCCACCTCGACGCACCGCCCCGGGTGGTGCGGCCGTTCGCGGAATTGCCCGAGTTGCCACCCGATGTGGACGAGGCATTCGAAAGCTACAAGCTGGCAATCGTCCGCCATCGACTCGAAGGCTGGCGGGAGATCTCACAGGCCGACATGGTGGCCAGCCTGCAATCGCTGATTCAATTGGCCGAGCGCCTAGGAAACAAACCGCTTGCTCGGTCGGTCATCGTCTCGTGCGGGCATGGTCGTCCGCGCCGCTGCCGCGCGCCGCACGCGCCCTCAGTCGGCAAGCGGAGCATCGTTGATGCGATTAATCATCTGCCGCAAGCGTCCATGGCTGCGACGATCGAACTGAAACGCCAAGCGGGCAAGTCCGGCAAGTTCCGGTTCGTCTTTCTCGGCCGAGAGTGGCCCGCAGACCTCGAACCGACCGTGGACCAAAATATCCGCGAAATCATCCTGCAAGGACGCCAGCAGCTCCGCCGAGGGCGGGCGCTGGAGACGCACCACCAGCTTCTCACGAACAAACCGCATGCTGTGATAGACGCGATAGAAACGGACCAGTTCCTCCACCGCCTCATTCACGTCCGTGGTTAATTTGTAGAGGTGCACATCCTCGGGCGAAATCATGCCTCCCGCCAACAACTGATCGACCACGAACTGGTGGAACCCCTGCCAATACGTGCCTCCCGGCGGATCGATCAGTACCAGCGGCATCATGTCGCGCTTGCCGGTCTGCAGCAATGTGAGCACTTCGAGCGCTTCGTCGAGCGTCCCGAAACCACCTGGGAAGCAAACTACGGCTTGACATTCCTTCACAAACATCAGTTTGCGGGTGAAGAAATACTTCATATGAACCAGCTTGTGGTCGCCATCAATCACCGGGTTGGCATCTTGTTCAAACGGGAGCAAGATATTCAGACCCATCGACTTTTCACGGCCCGCGCCGACGTGACCGGCTTCCATGATGCCCGCGGCCGCTCCCGTGATGACCATCCAGCCCTCCGCGGCGATCGAGCGGCCGAAATCCACCGCCTGCTGGTAGGCGGCCGCATCTGGTCGGGTACGCGCGGACCCAAAGACCGTCACCTTCGGTTCGCGGCGAAAGGGGGCGAAGACCTTCAGCGCGTAGCCCAGCTCGCGCACCGTGCGACTGAGCAGCTTGAGATCGCCCCGGGTCGAGCCTTCTCGTTCGAGGCGATCGGCCGACTCGCGAATGCGCTCAATCAGGTCGCGGGTACGCTGTCGCCGCGGCGCGGGCGACTGTTCAGATTCTGGCGTCGAGGCGTTCATGACGGACGATGGGGCAGCTGGAAGAAACGCGAAACGCCGCTGAGTTGCCTCAGCGGCGCCATGGACGACATACGAACGGATCGCCTGGACAAGTCTAAATTCTAGCGGCCCG
The DNA here is from genome assembly GCA_963700865.1 of uncultured Planctomycetaceae bacterium. Classification (GTDB taxonomy): domain Bacteria; phylum Planctomycetota; class Planctomycetia; order Pirellulales; family Pirellulaceae; genus CAVOGJ01. The sequence goes on from CAVOZC010000018.1 coordinate 243,995, forward strand.
GACCTGGCTGGGCGAAGTCCAACTGCCCAGAATTCTCCGCCCTGGCAGGGTTCAGGCCGAAGGGCGGCGAAAATGCTGATAGGCGAGAATGACCTCATACAGGTCGCTGGAGACGGTAATCTCATCCTCGGAAAAGTCTTGCAACCAGGCCCGATTCCCGGCAATCGCGTCCGCCAGGACCGAAAACACCTCGCCTGCGGGCACCTTGACTTGACGGCTAGGCTCCGAGCGGCTGGTCAAGACGGTGGTCGTGTGAGCGCTTTCCTCGGGACCACAGTAAAGACGAAGGCGGCTGCGCATGATCGAATCCCTTCTTATGCGTATGAATAACGATGGATTTGAAGATCACCGGCCGGATCCATCCGTGGGAGCGGCAGAACGCATGGCATTGGCGATCTGCTACAAGTCATCGGCGACCGAATGGGGACTCGACCATCGAATTTGGAAAAAATAGCCAAGATTTTCCGACGATGCTATCACCGGTCGTCACGACGTCGCGGCCGCAAGTTGCTTGACAACGGTTGGGGCACTTCCTAGATTTCATGACTCGGCGTAAGTATTTATCACGCCGTTCTTTGCGTCGTTTGACCGAAAACCGCGGACAGATCCTGCATGGCTTCACTGTCGCACACTGCATGGGAAGCGCTCGCTTCACGGCTGGAGGTTTCCACCGAGCAAGTGCGGCGGACCGTCGAGCTGCTGGAGGATGGCAATACGCTTCCCTTCATCGCTCGCTTTCGTCGAGATCAGACGGGTGGGCTGGACGAAGCCCGCATTCGCCAGATTCGCGACCATCTCAAGCAGCAGCAATCGCTTGAGGATCGGCGGGAGAGCATCCTCAAGGTCATCCGCGAACGGGGCGAGCTCAGCACGGATCTCGAGACGAAGATCCGGCAAGCCGATTCGCTCAAGCTGCTGGAAGACCTTTATCTACCCTTCAAGCGGAAGAAAGAAACACGCGCTTCCCGCGCCAGGCAGCGGGGGCTGGAACCGCTCAGCACGGGAAATCCTGGCAGGAACGATTCCCGACGGTCAACTGGACGAACGTGCGGCCCAGTTCGTCAATCCGGATGACGAGTTGCCATCCACGAAGGAAGTCCTGGAAGGCGCGAAGGACCTGATCGTCGAATCCATTTGCGAACGTATCGATGTCCGGCAGCGATTACGGACCGCCATGCAGCAGACCGGTCTGCTGGTGGTGACGCGTTATGTCGAACAGGAAGAAGCCGAAGCGGATGACGATCCGTCGGACAAGGCCTCCGCCACAACGGTAGCCGAGCAAGCCGCTGCCCCGGCCGGGCTCGCCCCACCCACGCTCGCGGCCCCCCCGGCTGCGAGCGGCGAGTCGGACGGGGAGGATCCCTCGGCGGCCGCAGACGAATCGACAGCGCGATACGACGCAGACGACCGGGACGGCCCGGGAGCGGAGGCCGCGACGGCCGAAGGCGATGCCGTGGAATCGGCCGACTCGCCGGCTCCGTCGCAGGAAGCGTCCAACCTCTCGACGGACCAGCCCGCACCGGCGGACGAGGGATCAAATGCAGCCAGTGCGGACCCGCCGCAAGACGTCAGCAAGCCGCCTGCGGGGACGACGACGGCCGAGCAGCGGCGGCGGCAACGGCGGGAGGCCCGGCGGCGGAAGCGAGAGCAACTCGAAGCCTCCTTCAAGGACTACTTTGATTTTCGCGAGCCGATCCAGCAGATACCGCCACATCGCATTTTGGCGATCAATCGGGGGGAACGCTTCCGCGTGCTGCGAGTGCGTGTGAAGGCCGATCCTGAGGCGCTGTATGAGCAAAGTTGTTCGCTGGTCTTGCCGCCCGACGCGCCCCAGCAGGCTTTGTTGAACGCCTGTATCCGAGAAGCCATCTCCCGGCCCTTGGTAGCCAGTCTCGATCGTGAAATTCGCCGCGAGCTGACGGAAAAAGCCGAGCAGCACGCGCTGAACGTCTTTGCCCGCAATCTGCGGCACCTGCTTCTGCAGCCACCTGTTCGGCGGCGTGTGTTGGCGATCGATCCGGGCTTACGATTTGGTTGTAAGACCGTGGCGCTGGACGAATATGGGGAATTACTGGCCGATACGACAATTCACGCGATTGGTGACTCCGAGCGGGTGGAGGAAGGTCGGCGGAGACTTGCGGCACTGATCGAGGAACATCGGCTGGAAGTCATCGCCATCGGTAATGGCACCGGTTGCCGGCAAGCCGAAACCACCGTGGCGGCGCTGCTGCAGGAGCAATTCGCCGATCGAGATTTGGCCTATGTGATTGTGAATGAGGCAGGCGCCAGCATCTACTCCACCAGTGATCTGGCAACCCGCGAGTTGCCCGACTGCGATGCTCGCATGCGTGGCGCAATCTCGATCGGCCGCCGGCTGCTGGACCCTTTGTCGGAGCTGGTGAAAATCGAGCCAGGAAATCTGGGTGTCGGCATGTACCAGCATGATGTTCGCCAGAAACATCTGCAGGATTCGCTCGACGAAGTCGTTATCTCTTGCGTGAATTATGTGGGCGTGGATTTGAATACGGCCAGCCCATCCCTGTTGCGCTACGTGTCGGGCATGAACCAGCGGACCGCCCGCGAAGTTTACGAACATCGGCAACAGCACGGACCCTTTCGGTCTCGTGAACAATTGAAAGCGGTGGCTGGCGTCGGCGAGTCGACCTACGAGCAGGCAGCCGGTTTCTTGATGGTCTTCGATGGGGACTGCGCCTTCGATGCGACTTGGGTCCATCCGGAAAGCTACGGACAGGCCGAACGACTTCTTGAGCACCTGGGTTGCTCCGTCGAAGCGCTCCGCGAACAAGTGGCGAGACAGCACACGGCTGCGATCACATCGCGGAGAACGGTGCAGGTGATCGCCGGCGAGCCACCGCTGGAGGCAACGCCCCTCGTGGAAACTTCCGCGGCGCCACCTGCCACGACCGAGGCACCGGCCCCAACCGCTGACGGCGGCGAAACGGACCAATTATCCACAGCCGAGGAATTACCGGCGGCCAGTCCCGCGGATCGTCCGTCGAGCGATTCCTCGGATGCCAGCCCACCCCAAGATTGGCTGCGGGCCGCCGACGGCTTGAGCAGTGAGACGATTGCCCAACAACTGGGTATCGGCACGCTGCTTGTTGATGACCTGATCACGGCCCTCAGGCGGGCCGGGCGTGACCCTCGCGAGGCGTTTCCCCCACCCCTCTTCCGACGCGGTATCATGCGTCTGGAGGACCTGCAACCCGATATGGAACTGACGGCGACGGTCCTTAACGTCGTTGATTTCGGGGCGTTCGTGGATATCGGCCTCCGTGATAGCGGGCTGATCCACATCAGCCAACTGGCCGACCGCTTCATCCGCGACCCGCACGAGGTGGTCAGCGTGGGAGATACGTTGCGCGTCTGGGTAATGAAGGTGGATCGTCAAAGACGACGCGTATCCTTGACCACCTTCCCGCCTGGATCGAGCGAACGCGAAGTCCGTCCGCCCTCATCCACGCCCGCGAAACGTCGCTCGCGCCCCCTTGCCAAGACGGGCGAGGAGACAACGCGACGCGAAAAATTTGCTCGCGGCGGTCGAGCGGGCCGCACCGCTCAAACACGCCCGCCAAAAAGACGGCCACCCCCGCCCGCCATACCTATCACCGATGGCATGAAGAATGGTTCCGAACCGATGCGGACGTTTGGCGATCTGGCTCAATTCTTTGAGGCCACCAAGACGACGGACGAAGGCCATCGTAAAGGGAAAGCAAAGAAGAAATAAGTAATCTCGGCTGGCCGCCGTCCGAAGGAGAGAGCGGCGGCCGAGTGCCGGAGCCAACCGGCTCGTGCGGCGTCCGGCCCCATGGCTGCTCGTCCGTTGGCATTCCCGCTTCCCCAAGTAATGAGTTTCAAGATGGAACGCGATTTCGAAGAACGATTACGACAGGCGGTCCAGCGCGGAGTCCATCGGGCGGCCGAGAAACAACAGGAAGCGGAAAAGCAGCAATTAAGTCAGGATGAACTCAAAACGCTCCACGGAAAATATCGGCTCGAGCTCTGCGAGCACATCGAGAAATGCGTGGCCCGTTTGCCGCGACACTTTCCGGGTTTTCAGGTCGAATCCACCTTCGGAGAACGAGGCTGGGGTGCGGCCTGCAGCCGCGATGACTTCGATGCATCCGGCTCCGCCGGCCGGCGGAGCGTGTATAGTCGACTCGAAATATCGGTGCCCGCATTTTCCGCATACGGCGTCTTGGAACTTACTGCCAAAGGCACCATCCGCAATCGAGAGGTCATCAACCGGACTCACTTCAAACCACTCGATGAAGTCGAGATCGAGCGCTTCCTGGAACTTGTCGACGCCTGGATCATTGATTACGCGGAATTGTACGCCGCCAAATCGGCCTGATGCCAGCCCGCGCGTCCTTTGTCCGGGCTTGTTGACTGATGCGTGGTAGGGACTGCTCGCCTATCATTCGGATTTAGAAAGACCGGGACTGGAGCGTAGGCGGCAGTGACAGGCTGCAAGCCCTGGCCCACGGCGGTTGCGCGACGGAATCAGTCAGCAATGCTTCCCGAAAATGGCCGTTTGCCTGACCGTCGCAAAAAAAACCCTCTTCCGTGGAAGAGGGTCGTGTGATCCGTGAATGGACCGTGGCAACACCGACGAGCGATCCCCTCAGGGTCGTCGCCGGATATCTACCATTGATCGGAAGCGCGAGGACGATCGTCCCAGGCGTTAATAATCAGCACCTCTTCCGACCACTTCTTTTTCTTCGCATCCGTGATCAGCTTTTGAATCGTCTCCAGCGCCTCGGCGGCCTTGATCTTGCCACGATAGGTACGCGGCGTCTTCCGCTTATCACAACCGAGATAAAAGCAATGACGACCGGTCGCTTCCTTCATGGGAAGGATCTCGCCAATGGCCTTCCCTTTCGCGATGACCTGGTAGCCTTTTTCCAAAGGCTCAAATTTGTAGCTTGCCATAGTTTTCCTCATTTCCCCTAAAATACCTTGGGCCGGCGAAGCCGCCTGGATACCCCTATCCAGCCCGACCAGCCACTCAACACCCCGTATCTTGACAGGATTCCCACCAGACTTCAATCAGGGGATTGCCTTTTTGGCCCCAAAGAACGGCCTCGGCAGACATCATGCGGCCGGTCCGATGAGGAGGGGTTCCACGGGGAGCGGACGACGGCCGGATGGCGATGCAATGACATTCCATCCGCTTGTCGCCACGGCGGCTCGACCGAGGACTACTCTCCGTCGCTCGTCGAGGCGAAGGAAGCGGCCGAACGGACCGCGACGGGCCTATTTCTTTACCGATTGCGGCGTCGATTCGGCCACATCCGCGGCAGGCCGAGTTCCCAGAAAGGCGAACAAATCGGCAATTTCTTGCAGAGACAAGCCATTGAGCAGACCTTCCGGCATGGCCGAGGCGTTGTTGGGCAAGACTTCGTCGACCTCCGACTCGGTCAGCTCCAGGACTCGACCGTCGGGAGTCACTGCCTTGAAACGGCCATCATCCGTTGGCACGAGCAACCCGGTCACTTGGCGGCCCGCCGAGGTAATGACCGTATGCGATTTGTATTTCGCGGGAATCAACTGCGAGGGATAGATGATCGATTCCAGGATTTCACGAACTTGAAAGCGGTCTCGGAGGGTGGTGAGATCCGGACCGTAGTTGTTTCCCAAGGCACCCAGCGTATGGCATTCCGCGCAGCGAGCTTGCACGTAGACCTGGCTGCCGCGTTCCGCCGATCCCTGTTCGGCCTCGGGGCTGGCGAGGTACGTCATCAAGTCGCTATAGGTCCAGGTGTTGCTGCCGTTTTCCAGGGGCAGCGCGGCTTGTGGCCCGAGGGGATATTCGGCTTGAAACCAATCTTGCCAGGCAAGCAGCCGGGAATTCCAGCCATCACACGACGCATCGGGGCGGGCGTTCGTCCAATGTTGCAGCAGATCCGCGGCGTCATCGCCGCCCTCGGCGGCCAGCTTGAGTCCACAAAGAATCAGCTGGCGGAAGTGTTCTGGGTCCTCGGGGGCAAAGGGAACCTGTTGTAGCCGGAGCAGAACTTCCCGCGCCGCATCCCCTTCCAGCAGCGGAATACTCCTTACGAGATAGTCCCAGTTTCGCCCGTCCGGCTTTTGAGCCAATCCCATGGCAATCACCTGTCGTCGCTCCGGTGAGCGATCATAAGCCTCCCGCAGATAGGCCATGGGCAAATCGTGGGCCCCGCGGGCGATGACGGCGACGAGTCCAATTCTCAGGCGTTCGTAGGCAGCTCCCTTCAGGTCGGCGATATAATAGTCCAAGCGACGAAACGATTCGAAGTTTTTCAGGTCATCTTCCTCAGGCAAAGCAAACAGGATAGCCACCGCCATTCGGGGCAGCTCGTGCCCCTGCTCCAGCAGGGCAACTCGCTCCTCGGACGTCAACGCCGCGGCCACGTCGTTTTGAACGGCTTGGATGTACAACCCCAACGACTTACCTTTTTGTGAATCGCCCGTGGTTTCCAGGTAGCGACACAATCTCATTCTCTGATCGATATCCCAGCCACGCTCCAGGAAGCGGAGATGCATCCCCACATGCACCTTTTCCACGGCGGCCACGTCCGATTCCATATAGGCCAACAGCCGGTCAATCGCCTCGCTCGCCTGCAGGTAAACGATCAACCGGGTGAGTTCACGATTGATCTGCGTGTTCCCGGCAGGAAACTCCTGCACCAGGAGCTCGGCGAGTTCCGGAACATCGTCGCCGTGCAAACTCCCGACTTCCAACGCGACTTGGACCGCACGCAACATATCGACGAAATCGGTGTCGCTGATAAATTGCTTCGCTGAGCTGCTGGAAGCGGCGCACGACCCGCTTGGCTGAGGATCGCGATGGAGACACGCGCATGATCGCCAGGGCTCCTTGGGCAAACACGCGATGGTTGTCACTCTGCAGTACCAGCGAGACCCAGTCTTCCGTCTCATTTCGTTCCAGCAAGCCCCGCGCCGCGCTGGCTTCGAACCGATCAGGAGAGAGGAGGAGCGGCTGGATTTCCGAAAACGCGACCGGCTGGTTGGTTCGTGCGAGTCCTTCACAGGCCTTGCGGCGAACGATGGCCGCCTCGTCGTGGAGCAATTCGACCAACCGCAGCGAGGTGAGATCGTTGCCAATCAGTCCCATCAGGTAAGCGGCTTTCGCGCGTACCGAGGCATCGGTCGCATGGGAAATATCGATCAACTCGACGTCCGACGGGGGTGGACCAATCAGGTGCATGACTTGGAGTGCGTTTGCCCGATCGATCGCATGCACGTTAGGGTCGGCGACAAATTCGCGAATTTTTCGATCCCACTCATTCCCCATCTCTTGCCGTAGCGTCGAGATCGCTTGTCGTCCCCAGGCGGTGTTCAACCCCGGTTGACGCATGGCCTGCAGGATACGCGATTCCTGGGGCTCCGCTGGCCTTTTCGACTCGGTGGGCACGACGCGAAAGATATTGCCTTGGGTACCGCGGCCGCCCGTGCAGAAATAAAGTGCCCCATCGGGTCCCACGTCGATATCGGTGACATTGAGGGGCTTGCCTTGCAAGAATAGTTCACGATGAGCCGCATACCCGGCGCCGCGACGGTCGAGCCGAAAACAGTAGATGGCCCCCTGCGACCAATCGCACGAAAAAAACGCATTGCGATATTTGGCGGGAAAGGCCGTATGCTGGTAAAAGAGGCAGCCAGCCGGCGCGCCGCGCCCCGTATCGAGAATGGGCGGCAGCGAGTCGAGGTAGTAGTCGGGCCATTTGGCCCACCCACTCCGCCAGCCGTAATCGCTACCGGCGGCAGCAAAGATCAATCGGGTGGGACGATGCCAGGGCGTCCCCAGGTCCGATTCCGTGTCGGCGTCGTGCATGATCAGATCGCCAGCGCCATTAAATGCCAGATCACGTATATTGCACTGGCCACCGGAAAACAATTCGGGCCGCTTGCCTGCTAAATCGACGCGCACCACGCTGCCTCCGGGAGCCGCGCCATCGGTCGCCGGCACCTGAGGGTCCTCATACCTGGGAGCGACAAGTTCCCCCTCGTACACATTCCGTAGGGGACTGGTCACGGCATACGGCTGGTTGATCCGCGCCTGGTTGCCCAGCGCGATGTAGATCAACCCGTCGGGACCAAGCGTCAATCCATGCGGACCATGTTCACCTAGGGGACCTTGAAACTTCAGGATCGCCGTTGCCTTCTCAAAGTCACCGTCGTGATTATCATCTTCCAATCGATACAACGCGGTTCCCGACGCACCCTCACCAATCACAAACACTTGACCACTGATGGGCAGAATGCCTTGACAGCTGGAGACCTGCTGGCAACAGATGCGAACCTGATCGGGCGAACCATTATCGTTGGAATCGTAGATCAGCAACAGCGGTCCCCCTTCCTGGGAAACCAGGATCTGGCCAAACTCATTAAAGGCCATCGCCAGGATCGACCCGGTTTCCTCATGGCCCGCGACATGTTGGACTTGAAAGCCCGGACGCACACTGAATTCGGGATACTCCAAATCGCGTCCACGAGGGATCGCTTGCTCGGACGACGACGCGGATGAATTTCGAGCAGCGTCCGTGTCACGCTTAATGGCGGCTGTCGCGTCCGTCGCGGTGGGGCGGCCCGTCCCGTCTTTCCTGGTGATCGCTTCCCCCCGCGGTTCGGCTGGGCGAGCCGTTCCGCCGAGCAATCGTTTGTCAGCCGAATCGGACACGAAGGGTCCCAAGTTTCGCGCGGCCTTCCAACGGCCATCGCGATATGCCACCGAGTCCCACAGCGGTAGCGTGCGGAGGCTTGTTCGCCAGGTAGGATTGGTGAGGTACAGTCTGCCTTGCTGCCTGTCATCCTCCACGAAGACCTCCGCGGCCAGACCGGCGGTCTGGCCATTGCGATTATCGACCTTCACGGCAATCACATTCTTCCCCTCGCGCAGCTCGGCGGTGATGTCATGCCTGGTGAGCTGACGTGAGGAAGACCCTTCCCCGATCAGTGAGCCATTTACGTAGACCTTGTAGACATCGTCCGCGGCAATACGGATCGTGCCGCGATGAGGACCCGGCAGATGGATCGTTTTGCGAAAGTAGCAACTCACCTGGGGCACATCCTCGGGCGCGTGCTCGGGACTCCAGATCCACTGGGGCACGAGGTCGCTCCTGTTCGCCGCCGAGGTCTCACCCCGCGCCGCCGTCATGGCCGCGGCGATCGCGAGGAACGCGAACCCACGCAAAACAACCCGCAGCTGCGGTCGGAAAGCAATCGCCATGGCGACCTCGAAGGGGGTACCTGGATGATCCATGAATGGGCCACCGACAAAGATGAAAGCGGCGGCAGAGGTTACACTCGAGAGGAAGTCGAGGGCAACACGGTTTGGCAGTCTAGGCGCCCTGGCCGGCCGTTGGACGCAAAAACGACTTGGGCGGTGGACCATCGGCGTTCCCGGGCGTCCTCCGCCTTTCACGGCTGCGGCTGTCGTAAGCCCGACTGACCGTGCCACTTGCTGCAGCAGCATCATGGGTGCCCCGCGCGGGACAACTTTGCCGATTTTCGCGATCCTGACCCGTAGGCGATCAGGCAGCGGCGGCTCGTCTGACGCTGGGAAAGAGTTGCTCCTGATAAAGATCAAGAAACGATTCGATGTCGGCGGCCGAATAGAGCGACGGATCGAATGCGCGCTGATGGTGAGCCGGCTGCCATACGTATTGAAGAACAAGCCAATCCGGGTTTGCGGACGAAGCGCGGTGGTGCCGGCGAAATTTGTCATCACCATGTTGCCTACGGTGATCTGTCCCTGCTGGCGGGGAAAGCGAAAACGAAAGCGGCGAGTCGGATCGCCCAGATTGCTGAAGACGGCCGTGGTGAGACACCGATGGGGAGAAAAAACCAGCGGCCAGGCACCGGTAAGCTGCATCCAATGAAATTTCTTCAGCAGGCGGACTGGCATCCCCGTCTTCCGCATCCACGTGCTCTCCCGCGAAATCGACACCAGCTGTTCGCGATCGGCCCGATAATCCTCCATGCGACGCGTGAAGAAGCCGTAGCTCAGTCGATTCGTCATAGGCATCTTCAGATCATCTCGACCGCGCAAGTTGATCGGCACCAGCATCCGCATCCACCCCTTCGTATCGCCGGACCAGATGCGGTTCCAGACCGTGATCGTTTGCATGAGCTGACACAGGAGCAAATCATTCAAGGTGGCAGCCGCGGAGGAAGCCTGCTGGCGAAGTTCCGCCAGCACCTCCCGCTCGTAAGCGCGGGAGATAAAACGCTGCTCTTGCGGCAAATGCGTCTCGCGGCGCGGCGCGGCGACAGGGACGGCGGTCCGAGAAAGCATTTCGAATCGCCGCTGGAGCTCCTGCAGCGATTCGTACGAGAGGAAACCACTGGGCAAAGGGAACTTGCCGCGGTGGCGGAGCAATGCTGATTGGATCGGTGGCAAATCACTGGGCGAAACGCCACCGGTCTGTACCAGCAGGTGATAGGCGGCGAAGATATCTTCCATGTAAGCCAGTCCACCGGCGCCGTCGCAGCACGTGTGGTGGAATTCGGTGAACACATTCGCCTCGTTGTCTCGTTGTTGGACCCAGATACGAGCACCCGATTCGCGCTGCAAGTCATAAGGCAAGGAGCGCATGAAATCAGTCGGTTCTGCCGCGCCAATCCATTGTGGCTGAAACGGACGGTCACCCGCGATCCACCGCAACCGGCCCCCAAAACGGCGTTCCAACACCGCCTCGATGAGGGGATGGCGCAGGTTTGCAATCCGTACCGCCCGCTCAAACACCTGCGGAATGATCTGTCCGCGAAACGTAAAGGTCGCCCCACAACTCATGGGATAACCGGGCCAATTATCGTGGTAGGCCATCGCCTCGAACGGAACCAGCGGAAGAGGAAAAATCGAACGATCGTCGCCAAAGGCACGATCGTCGTCCCCTTCTCCAGGATCAAAGAGTCGTAGCACGCAAGCCACCTTACCGCCGGAACGGCTGTTCGTTCACCCACGACCAGCCCATCACTGGAACTGGTTCACCCACGGCGAAAGTGGATGCGGTGCTCAGCCACTACATCACGATTGACGCCGATGCCCACTATTAGTTCGAACGGTCACCAACAGGAACTAGAGTCAAATCGGCGAGAGTCTGCCGGATGGCTGCGGCGCCAGCAGTGCTATTGCAGCGCGGCGGTGAGGACAACACAAAGAGCAGGTCACCGGCGCGGGTGTTGCCGAGCCGCGTCGTAGCGGACTTCCGAAGCGAGACAGTCGATCATGCCTTGCGTATCGTCCGCTGTCTGGCTGAGCCGCACTTCCCAGACTGCGTGGAAGGGACCCACCGAGTCGAAGACATCCGCCGAAAAGCAGGACAGAACTGCCTGACAGATTTCCCCGTTCAGTTGCGGGTGGGGACAGGCGCCGGAAAAGCCCGGTCCAAAGGTGGTGCGAAGAGACACCAACAGGAGGGATTTCACCATGTCGGAGGAGGAGGAAGGATTTCGCAGACTGAGTGCGAAATCCTCGACGCGGTTGTCATCGAAGGCAAACTCGCGGATGTCGGTGTGATGAACCAGATATCCCAACAGCACGTCCGTCCAGCGTTCGGCCTGACGTCGGATCCGGTCCAGATGCCGCACGCGCTCCGCAGACAACTCCGTTTTTTCCAAGCCAAAACGTAGCAAGCGATGCCGCGATTCAAGGTGGCTTACGAACGCACTCCGCACGAAGGGAGCCACATCGTCCGTCTGCGTGCGGGAATCAAAGGCGCAGCCGAGCGCGGCCCAGACGCGGGTCAGCACCTCGCTCGCCAGGATCTCCTCCGCTAAGGGAAGCAATTGGCCCCAGATCGCATCTTCCGCCACCGCCCCACGAGCTGGCTCCCCGCAGTCCGCCCACGCCTCCAAATGCTTCAGGGCGACCGACCAGCCGTCGATCCGATTGCGACTGGCCAACCAGTACGATTCGACCCCCTTTCGCGAAACGGAAGCCGTCGATCGCAGGAATGCCTCGCCGTGATAGGCGACGGTCGCTGCCAACTCGACGAGCAGTTGGGCTTGCTGATAATCGTTGGTCATCTCGGATACATCGCGAAGAGGTCAAAGGGGTGCGGGGGCCTGAGGGGACCAAGGCCCCCGCACCACGGAGGAATGAAAGGAGCGTCGGTTGGGCTTGTTGCAAAGCGAGTGCCAAAACCGGCACCGATCAGCGGTTGCGACGAAAGGTGGCCCGCGAACCGGCGAAACGCGGCGGCCAACGAGGAATGGCACCGCCGCTCGGCCACCCATGAGGCAAAAAGTCAACGCCGTGAGGCGGCTCAGAAAGTCACGCGCAGAGTCGGCGCCGAGGGCTGCAGGGTGGAATCGGTTCCCTCCCAGAAGGGCGATTCCAGATCGCCTCCCGACTTGCTCGATGGCTCCGTCTTGGATTGATCTGGACACGGGCGTTCCCAGCTGTGCCCCAACACCGCATCGTTGACGTTGACTCCAGCCGCGACGAGCCCTAATTCGTTGGCAAAGTAGGCGTGCTGACGTGAAACATGCGGAATGAAGCGCAAGTTGCCGCCTTCGTAAACGACGTTGATGCCATCGTCACCGTGCCCATAGGTGATCCCGCTGGTATCGGAAACCGGCAGCTGAATCCCATCCGACAAGATGGGAAAGTGGGTCCGCCCTCGATTCCGCGTCGCCCGGTAAGCACCACGATCGCGATAGCCCATCGAATAGGCATAACTGCCACCCATGGTCTGCTGCAAGTACTCCAAGGCCTCACCGCTGGCGGCACGAATCTGGTCGGTGACAGGAATCGAAAACTCATTGCGGCTGGTCGCGGCGAGCGATGAACTCGGACATAAGACCGACGCATGACTGGCAAGGTTTCCGGATTCCATCAACAGCGGACCGTAATAGCCCGCCACGCCGGTCTTCCCCTGGGTGGGAATATACGGCAGCACACCGCTGCTGCGATCACTGTAGGCCGAAAAAGCAAATGCCGCCGCCCGTAATTTGTTGGCACATGCGAGCTGTCGGGCTTGCTGGCGACTGTTGGCAATCGCTGGAAAAAACAACATCGCCGCCGCAAGAAAGATGCCCGCAGCTACGACCATGTCCACTAGTTCCCAGCCATGCTTGCGGGGATTCCACTCGCTCATCGCGCTGCGTGATGGCGAAATCCGCCCGCTCCCCAGGGTCACCTGGGACGCCCTCCGCGCCACCATTTCGCAAGTCGCCGTGGCCAAACCCTCTGGCGGTTCGTACTGCCAACGTTCCCGCTCCAGCGGTGCCAGCCGTGCTTCCCACTCAGCTAACCGTGCGCGTAATTGCGGCTCGGCATCAAGTTGCTTCCGGATTTCCTCATGCTCGGGGCCATCCAGTGCCCCCAGCAGATATCCCAACAGGTTTTCATCCATACGGTTCGTCTACATCTCTATTCTTCGTCGCTGTGAGCGTCGTTCCATTCGCTGGTCATCTTGGTGATTGCCGCATTCAAACGACTCTTCACCGTCCCCACTGGAATCGACAGAACCTCGGCAGCCTCGCGATACTTCAATCCCTGATAGTACACGAGGTCAACCACCAATCGTAAATGCTCGGGCATGGCCGACAGAGTCTCGGTGACCCATCCCCCACGCTCCTTGCGTCGTATCTCGGCTTGCGGATTTGGCTCGTCGCCAATCAGCATGTCCATCAGCTTGCCCGTCTCATCCTCGCCGCCTCCGTTCCCGTTGAGACTCACCAACTTATGACGCCGATTCCGTCGCTGATGGTCGATGGCTTTGTTGGTCGCGATCATATACAGCCACGGACGCAGTCGGCGGCCCTCCTCAAATTGATCACACTTCAGATGCAGTTGCAGGAACGTCGCCTGAAAGGCATCCTCGGCGGCCTCGGCGTTGCCCAGGTAACGCCGCAAATAACTGTACAACTCCCGCTCGTAACGCTGGACAAGAACGGAAAAATACCCCTGGTCACCGGTTTCCCGGTAACGAAGCAGGATTTCCTCGTCCGTCCAGTCGGCGGCTCGTTCTACGTCATTGACAGCGGTCATTCGATCTCTGGCGGCTTGACTCATCGTTCTCTACGCACCATGTTCCCAAAGGGTTCTCCAGTCGGTCAGCCCCGTGCCTGTTCCGAGGCCACCTGTCCCACTGCCGCGTTTTGCCCCGCTTTCCTCCCCAAACGGGACGATCGCAGTGGACGTAACGTGTTATCAAAAGATAAGTTAGGACAAGGCAGCCATTTCGACCGCTGTGAACGACATCCCCTTAATGCAACATACGTGCCAAACTGTCCCCTTCGGATCGCCCAAGAGACTTGAGCGGCTGCCGATTTGCAGTAACCTAAGTTGGTGAAACCAGTTACGATGGAGCAAATATCAGCCAAGAAGATCCGCGGGGCTGCCAATCCGGCCCTTCCGGAAAAAAGTTCTTCCCGATCTTACATGCTTTTTGAACGGATCGCTGGAGCCATTTCCAGCAGCCCCCGGCCCCCGCAAGGGCTGCATCGCAAAACGAGACGCCGATGACGAAGACGACGCGTGTGCTGGAACCCGAGGTCATGGATACGGTTGACGAGGCCCTGACCTACGATGAGATGGATCATGCGGACGTCAATCGCCGCTTTGTCGACGACCTGCTGCGGTCTCCCATCCCGGCGGGAGAGTTCCTGGACCTGGGGACCGGGACCGGGCGGATTCCGATTGAACTCTGCCAGCGCAACCCCCAATTCCGTATCCTGGCAATCGACATGGCGGTCAGCATGCTCGATGTGGCGCGGAATCACGTCGAAATCGCCCATCTGAGCCATCAGATCCAGTTGGACCGGGCCGATGTCAAGCAGCTTCCGTATGCCAACGGCCGTTTCGCCCTGGTAATGTCGAACAGTATCCTGCATCACTTGCCCGAGCCGGCTCGGGCGATTCGCGAGGCGATCCGCGTCGCACGACCGGAGGCGCGCTTCTTTTTTCGCGATCTCCTGCGTCCCGCGACGACGAAAGAGATCGAGGAATTGGTGGGGACATACGCAGAGCATGAATCGCCACATGGGAGGCAACTGTTTCGCGCGTCCCTCCATGCGGCTTTGAACCTGGAGGAGATCCGCGCCCTGGTGATGGCCCACGGCTTTCCAGCTGACTCGGTCGTCTCATCGAGCGATCGGCACTGGACCTGGGACGCTCGGCGCAGCCAGCAGCTCCAGTTGCAATAAAACACGCACTTGTCATGACGCACGCTTCAGCGTCCCATCTCCGACTCAAGCGATCGATTACCACCGCCCGACAACCCATAAGGCAGTCAACATGGTTAGCGTCAACGGTTATTTCGTATTTGTGCTTGCCACGATCGTTGTTTTCTATTTGCTGGATCAATGCGGCCGCTGGTTGAATTTGACCGCGCTGCAGCCAGAATTGCCGCAACCGTTCGAGGATATCTTTGATGCCCAGGCATACGCCAAATCACAGGACTACACTCGTGTTGGCACGCGGTTCAGCATGCTTGAGGACACGGTTTCGCTGATCGTCTTCCTGGCGTTCTGGTGGTGCGGCGGCTTTGGCTGGCTCGACCATGGGGTCCGCAGCTGTACGGACAATCCCATCCTACAAGGACTGCTGTTCATGGCGCTGCTATATCTGGGCTCGACGCTGATCAGCATTCCCTTTGAACTGTACGATACCTTCGTCATCGAAGAACGCTTTGGCTTCAACAAGATGACTCCCCTGACCTTCATTACCGACAAGCTCAAGGCGCTCGGATTGGCCTTACTACTGGGCGCTCCACTTATCGCCCTGGTCCTCTATCTGTTTCAGACCTTCGGTGAGTGGGCCTGGCTGTACGGCTGGATCGCGGTATCCGGCTTTTCACTCCTCATGGCCTACCTGGCGCCACAAGTCATCTTGCCACTCTTCAATAAATTCAAGCCGCTGGCAGACGGGGAACTCAAGTCAGCCATCCAGGAGATGTCGGACAAATGCAACTTTCCGCTTACCGAAGTTTATGAAATTGACGGCTCGAAGCGCTCGACCAAATCGAATGCTTTTTTTACGGGACTCGGCAAGAACAAGAAAATTGCCCTCTTCGACACGCTGATTCAAAATCACGGCGTCGGCGAACTGGTCGCCGTGCTGGCTCATGAAATTGGCCATTACAAGAAGAAGCACATTATTCAGTCGCTTGTGCTGGGAGTGCTGCAGGTCGGCATCCTGTTCTTTCTGCTCGGCATGTTTCTCAACAACCGGGGGCTCTTCGACGCCTTCGGCGTCCGCCAGACATCGATTTATGGCAGTCTGGTCTTTTTCACGTTTCTGTTCGAGCCGCTCAGCAAGCTGATCTCCGTGGGAATGATGATCCTCAGCCGCAAGAACGAATTTGAGGCCGACGCCTACGCGGCGAAAGTCACAGGCAAACCGGAGGATCTGATTAGCGGGTTGAAAAAACTTTCCAAGGACAATCTCTCCAATCTAACGCCGCATCCCTTCTATGTGTTCATGAATTACTCCCATCCACCGATGCTGCGACGGATTGCCGCGCTGCAAGGCCGGTCTGGCTAGGCTGCGGAGGGGGGCTTGTCATGCCTCCCATCCCTTCGTGCATCCGCGAGATGATCCCTCTCACGCGGGTCCTCGGGCACGCTGAGCTCGGTGATCGGGGAAACCCATGGGGAATCACAAGGCTCGCGTCGATCCGCGGTTCCCAAAGTCACACGTTCTTACGTGGCAGCGGCGCCCCTCAGGCACGGACAACCGCCTGTCCGCTGACGCGACGGATCAGCCGCCGCATTTCCAGGGTGCTGATCGTGGCCAGCACGCGTGCCACGGGAAGCCCCGTTTCGACGATGATGGTATCCACATTGGTGGCCGTGGGACCGATTCGTTGCAAGACGAGCGTTTCCTGGTCGTTCAATTTCAACTCGGCCGGATGACGGATCACATCACCTGTCGTACGGCAAGTCGCCTGGACAAGCGGCCCCAGTTCTTCGAGGACATCGTCGGCCGATTCCACTAGCCGGGCCCCATCCCTCAACAGTGCATGACACCCACGTGACATACGACTGTCGACTGGCCCCGGTACGGCGAACACTTCCCTCCCCTGCTCCATGGCATGTCGCGCCGAAATCAGGGCTCCCGATCGGTCCCCCGCCTCGACGACGACCACGCCCAGCGCCAGGCCCGTAATGATGCGGTTGCGACGGGGAAAGGCCCCACGAGAAATGGGGGTGCGACTGGGAGACTCACTCACCAGTGCGCCGCTCTGACAAATCGCCTGGGCCAAGTCATGGTGCTCGGCGGGGTAAACCTGCGTCAACCCGGCCGGCAGCACGGCCACGGTTCGCCCACCCGCCTCCAGGGCACTTCGATGTGCTTCGGCATCGATACCGCGTGCCAGGCCACTAACAATCGTAAGGCCAGTTCGCGCCAGCGATCCGGCCAGTCGTGCGGCGACGCGTTTCCCATAGGCGGTCGCGTGCCGGGTACCAACGATCGCCACCGACAGGGTGTCATCCGGCAAGAGCGTCCCCCGCTGATAGAGAACGGCGGGCGGGTCGGGGATCTGTTTCAGGTTGACGGGATACTCGGATCGCGGCAGCGGAACCAGGCCGATGCCGCACTGGCGACAATGGGCAATTTCCTCCTCGGCGTCAATCGTCTGTAAGGCCTTGGCAATCGACTGTGCCAGGGTTGGTCCAATGCCGTTCACCTGGCGGAGGGCGCTTGGCGGCGCCGCCAGAACGTCCCGTGCTGATCCAAAATGATCAAGCAATTGGGCTCGCAAATGGGGCCCGACGGCGGGAACCAGCGACAGTGTCAACGTGGCTCGCGACTCATCATCCAACGAGAACATACGACGTCCTCTTGTTTGCGGTTGAGCCCCCGTCGCCGCCAGCCACGCTGGAGCGACCTAGAGCACGCTCATGACGTCGACTGTAGCGACGTCCGTCACCATGTCAACGTGCCCAAGTCGTGTCGGCAAGATCAACCGCAGGTTTCCGGCCTTGGATTTCTTGTCCCGCCGCATGATTTCCAGAAATGTGTCGCGATCAACGTCTGGCATCTCTGTGGGCAGACCCAACGCCTGGAAGAGACGCTGCTGCCGGGTCGCCAGACCGCCATCGATCCGGCCCAGTCGTTCCGCCAGCCGTGCGGCACACATCATGCCGATGGCGATGGCTTCGCCATGCACATACTCGCCATAGCCGGTAATCGATTCGAGCGCGTGCCCGAACGTGTGACCGTAATTGAGGATGGCTCTTCTTCCCGAGACTTCACGCTCGTCATCTCGCACGACCTCCGCCTTGATCTCACAGCAGCGGGCGATCACATTCGTCAGTACAGAGGCATGGCGAGCCTGGAGTTCGGGCAATCGCGCTTCGAGTTCCTCGAAAAACTGCCCATCGGCGATCACGCCGTACTTGACGACCTCTGCCATTCCAGCGGCATATTCGCGTGCCGACAACGTGGCCAGGACGTCCACATCGGCGAGCACCAATTGCGGTTGCCAGAAGGCACCGACGATGTTTTTTGCTCCTGGCAGATTCACGGCGACCTTGCCCCCCACGCTGCTGTCGACTTGCGCAAGAGCGAAGTGGGGATTTGCACGAACGGAAGTCCACGGGCGAAGGTCGCCGCGACGAATCCCGCCAAATCGCCGACCACGCCGCCGCCGACCGCCATGATTAATGTCTGCCGGTCGGCGCCGGCACGTAGTAACTGATTCCACAGTCGTTCCGCCTGCGCCACCGATTTACTGACTTCCCCCACGGGAACCACCAGTAACTCGACCTTGCGCGTGCGCCCCACAACGGACGTCAGCGGTTCGGCATACAAGGGGGCCACGTGCTCATCGCTGATCACGATCGCTTGCGTGCCTTGTGCGCACTCGCCGAGCCGCTGTTCAACCTGCGACAAGATCCCACGGCCCACGAGAATGTCGTAAGAGCGGTCCCCCAGGCTGACATGGACCGTTCGAGGCGAATCGTTCACGTCGATCAGCCTTTCACTCGCGCCAAGTCCTCAGCGGTAATCGTAATCGAACGGCAAAAGCCGGTATGAGTCCGAACGTATTCCAAATGACCGGCCTGCGCCGGGTCGGCGTGAATGGCGGAGGCGATCCGTTCCTTCTCGCGGCGATCGAGGTCGGCAAATTCGTCTGGCCAGATGGTCGTCGTCTCCATCACGAGGGCTTCGCGGTAGGGGTCAAATTTATCTGCCATATCGGGTAAACTCCGCACAACGGTTTTTCATCAGCCAGGGCGGCGCGTCGAGCCGCGACGCGTCCTATGATAACCTTGCCCGCGTTCGGCGAAAACAACCGCCTCCTCCCGTCATCCGCCACGAACCAGCCGCCGCGGCAGAAAGTCCTTCCGATGCAGTCCGGCAAAGTCGTCACGCTCGGCATCTTTGCCATCGCTCTGCTGGCAACCGCATGTGCCTGGTGGTACCAGCGAGCACAGGGACGCCGGGCGCTTGAATACTGGGGCGCCGACGACGCCCAGTTGCTCCGCCACGGGAAAGAAATCTTGCTGTGGCAACTGTCGCCCGACGCGGATGGGCCGGACGCCGCCAACGGCACCACGCGGCGGGAAACGCTGCTGGTCGACGACCTTACCTGGTCCATCCGCCGCCAAGTCGATTTGACGAAGGCGCCCGGACTGCTGCATCTTCGACAAGCGCTCATCGTCGACGCCAGCTACGACTGGGACGCGCCGACTCCGGGGGCTGCGGAGAGCCCCGTCTGGCAGTATGCGCTAGCGGCCCAGGACGATGATCGTCAAGTCGTGATTCTGTTGGATCTCAGGCGACAGTGGGCCCGTAAGCTTGACCGCGGCCCGCCCGTCCAGCTGACCATTGCCTCGGGCCTCGAAACGTTCTTTCGGGAAGCACTCGACCGCGATGGCTCGTAGGTCGACTGGCAAACCGTGCGCCTTCGCTCACTCATCCCGCGCCGCTGGCCGCTCCGCCGCGGACAACTCCTGCGGCGATTCCGTCCGGGGAGCCACGGGCGGAGACCAGCCGGCGGGCAGCGTCATGGCCAGCACGGCACCCGTCGCCAGCCCGAACAGATGCGACCAGTTGGTGAATTGGTAGGACTCGCTAACCAGCTCGTCGAGATTTCCCGTGAAGCCGGCGACAAGGAACACGAGCAGGATCAGGATCGATTCATTGGGCACCCACATCCCTTCCTGGGGATTGGTGCGGGCGCGGACCCAGGCGAAGGCGACCAGCCCGAAGATCACGCCCGACAGGCCGCCAAACATGGTCGATCCGCCCGCCAGATATTGGCCCACATTTCCCACAATCGCGGTCAGCAGTAATACCAGTCCGAACTGCCAGCTTCCACGTCGCGTCTCGATCAGCCACCCCAATTGGAACATCAACAACAAACTGAACAGCCAGTGAATCCATCCAAAGTGTAGAAAGACTGGGGTCGCCAACCGCCACCACTCACCTCGCTGGATGTCGAGGGCGCCCCGAGGAGGCGCAAGTTGTCCCCCGGCGCGTGGACGGGATTCTGAAACGCCAGGCTTTGGAGCGTCTTGCTCGTACAATCGGAACCCATGCTCGAAGCCAGCGTGACGAAGATGGTAAGCCACAGCACAGCCACGGTCAGCGGCGCCCTTCGAAAAATCTGCGCCAATGTCGGCCGACGAATCGGCCGCGCTGCGTCGACGACGCGGCGCGTTGCTTGCTGCCGCTCGTCGCGGACTCTTGCTGCCGGCTCGACGAATCTGGGATCGTCGGGGCGTTCCTCGAACAACGCCAGTTCACCGCGGGCACGTGCCACCTGGTCCTCGTTCCGGATCCACACCAGCCATCCCGTGTCCCGCTGTTCAAGCACTGCGGGGATTTGAAGGGCCTGCAGGTAGTCGCGAAACCGTTGGGCGGGCTCGAGCCCGGAAAGCGTGCCGATGTGTCTCATGCCGAATGACCGTTGTCCAGAGTGCGAACCGCCGCCTACAAATATAGCAGTCCTCACCAACTCGTCACCGTCATGCACCTCGATCCTCGTCCATTACCGGCCGGGGCAGCCATTCCGCAAAGGAGGTGGAGCCTACGAAACCCCGGGGAGGGCCCACCAAAAAAAAACGGCTTACCCGGAGTGCGGGTAAGCCGTCGTCGTTTGACACTTGATTTAACAAGGTCGACGTTTCGATCTAAGTGTCATGAAGGCCTTAGCGAATCGCACTGGCCTTGATGACGCGGGTGCTCGGCAGGAAAGCCGACGGATCAACGATGGGCGAAGGAGCAACTTCGTTCGACCCAGCCGTCTTGACCGGTTCTTCCACGGGAGCATCTTCGTGCTGGCTAGGAGCTGGCGCCATCGTGGAAGCACATCCACTGCCGCAGCCAGCCGAGCAGCCATTTCCGCAGCCACAGCCGTTGTTGCCACAGCCATTGCCGCTGCAGCCGTTGCCACATCGACGACCACAGCCGCGGTTGCCACAGCCGCAACCGTTGCCGCTGCAGCTGTTGCCACATCCACAAGCGTTTCCGCTGCAGCTGTTGCCGCAACCACATCCACGACCACAACCCTTACCGCAGCTCTTCATGCGACAGCAGATTCGACCAAAGAGACCACGCAGCATGCCACGGCGTCCACCGCAGCCTGTCGAGCAAGCACTGGCGACCCCACAGCCGGGTTCGCAAGGATCGCTGCAACCATCGCTGCAACCATCGCTGCAGCCACAACCCGATCCGCAACGGCCCCGCAGCAAACTCAACAGACCACAGCGGCTGCGACCGCACGACGATCCGCAACCGCTGCAACCCGGATCTTCCGAGCCGCAACCTGGATCATGACAGTGAGGCGTACCGCAGCCCGGATCATGACAATGGGGCTTACCGCAACCCGGATCATATACGTGGCCACATCCGTTGGAGCAGCCGTCCGAGCAACCGTCCGAGCAGCCGTCCGAGCAGCCACAGCCACGGCCGCTTCCACAGAGTCGCTTGAGCAGCCCCATCATTCGTCCGCAGCAACGACCGCGCCCACAACCGCAGGCCGATCCACAAGGATCGCTACAACCATTGCTGCAGTCGCCACAACCGTTACCACAGCCACGACGGCAGCCATCCGAACAGCCGCACGCGTCGCCACAGCCACAGCCACGGCCACGGCCGCAGAGTCGCCCTAGCAACCCACAACCCGATCCGCAGCCATCCGAACAGCCGCCAGCGCCACATCCATTATTGCAGCCGTCGCTGCAACCCATACCACAACCATTACCACAGCCGTCACTGCAGGAATCCGAACAGCTTCCGTTGAGCATTTTGCCCAACAATCCTTGGCTGTAACCGTGAGCACAAAGCCCAAGCATGACAACCAAAGACGCAATTAGTGTGTGCCGTTTCATCGACCAACGTCTCCTTTTTACGTCGGAACGCGAGCACTGAGTAACAATCCGGTTCTTACTTCATCCTGTGCGGATCGGTAGCAGCCACAATTGCTGCACGTTTCCTTGACGCGAATCGAGCAGAGATAATCCAGCCGCCCCCATCGGGACAACTTGATCGCTTCTGGTGGGAATCGGTTTTGGCAGGACCAGGTAAGGCGGGCGGGTCAGGTGACCCACAATTCACTCAGTGTGACCTGCGAAGGCGGTCGAGCCGATCCTTGACTCGAAATACCAAACCGCGGTTTCGCTGGGTTAGGACAGCCCTGGTAGGTGTCCCATCCTCACAAGTGTCAGGGTGGGATATCGGTCCTCCAGATCAGCCGCCTTGAGCACGCAAAAGCAGTTTTCCCCAACTATCGCGATAAGACAATTACGGTGTTTTTTCGCTTCTCATAAGCTAGTTAAGCCTTGACGGTCGCACCGGCGACCGGCAAGGCCCGCATCCGTAGTTGCCAAGTCAGTTCTTTGCTAGAATACTGCCCTGGTGGACCCTACCGGCAGGCGGTCGGCCGGCGAGCCCCCAGTCGGCCGGCGAGCCCCCAGCCGGCCCGCAACGGGTACCCTCCCCGCGTTCTCATACCCCCCCACCCCGTTCTTCCCCTTCCACGGCAAGGCATTCTCGATGTTCCGTAAGCTCCTTCAACGGTCCCTCACTCTGGCGCTGCTGCTCTTCCTCGCGTCGTCCGTTCCGGCTGGCGACTGGACCTACTGGCGAGGTCCAGCGATGGATGGCATCTCTCCCGAGACCGGACTGATCGACGATTGGAACCCGGAGGGTGGTGAGGGGAGCAACGTTCGCTGGCAGCGCGACGATCTGGGTGGACGGAGTACGCCGGTCGTTTACCAGGGAAAACTGTACACACTGGTCCGCTCCCATCCGGGGACCAACATCGAGGGGGAGAAAGTCGTCTGCGTCGACCTGGCCAGCGGCGGCACCGTTTGGGAACATTCCTTCAACGTCTATCTCTCCGACGTGCCCGATACCCGCGTCGGCTGGTCCTCCTGCGTGGTCGACCCCGAAACCGGCAACGTCTATGCCCAGGGGGTGTGCGGGTTGTTTCTCTGTCTTGACGGCAATACGGGCGAGGTCAAGTGGGAGATACCTCTGCACGAACAGTTCGGGTTGCTCAGCACGTATGGCGGGCGAACCAACTTTCCCATCGTGTTTGAAGATCTCGTCATCACGAGCGGAGTCATCATTGGCTGGGGTGATATGGCCAAGCCATGTCATCGGTATCTGGCGTTCGACAAGCGTTCTGGCGATGCCGTATGGTTCAGCGGCACCCGCGAACTTCCGGACGACACAACCTACAGCGCCCCCTGCCTGACCGTCATCAACGGCCAGACGGCTCTGATCTTTGGGGCGGGTGATGGCGGGGTCTGGGCAATGCAACCCCGCACCGGCCAACCGATCTGGAAGTATTGGTTCTCGCGGCGAGGCTTGAACGTGCCGCCCCTCGCCGTCGGCGACCGGGTCTATTCCAGCCACTCGGAAGAGAACATGACGGGCACGATGATGGGGGCCGTCGTGGCCCTCGACGCGACGGGCCAGGGTGATATCACCGATACCGGCGAGTTGTGGAAGGTCGAGGAGATCATGGCCGGCAAAACGGCCCCGCTCCTCATCGGCAACCGGTTGTTCATTTTTGATGACCGCGCCAAACTGCACGTTCTGGACAGCGCATCGGGTGAACGGGTCGGCAAATTGGCGTCGGCACCATGATGCGCTCCAGCCCCCTGTACGCGGATGGAAAAATTTACGCGTTCACCGCCGACGAGCGATGGTACATTCTCGCGGCCGATGAACGCCGCGGCGTGAAGAAGCTGCGCTCCGGTCGGCTGCTGAAGGGAGACGAGTGCAACGCCTCTCCGGTGGCCGCGGAGGGGAGTATCCTGCTGCAAACGAGTGGCCGACTCTATTGCCTGGCGGATCCCGCCAAGTCGCCCGGATCGGTTTCGACCCCACCCGCCCGCAAAGAAACCCCTGCGGGCTTGGCCGATAAGGCCACGCACCTGCAGATCGTCCCCTGCGAGTCCCTGCTGACCGCTGGCGAGTCGCGGCAGTTCACGGCGCGACTATTTAACGCCCGCGGACAATTCCTGCGAGAAGTCGCCGCGAAGTACACGCTCGACGGTCCGGGACGTGTGGATGAACAGGGAATGTTCCACAGCGACCCGGCGACAAAACCGGCTGCGGTGCTGGTCACGGCCACCGCCGAGGGGCTGAACGGCCACGCCCGCCTCCGCGTCGTTCCCCCCCTGCCCTGGAAGTTCGATTTCGAGGACGTCACGATCTCACCCACCACCCGGACCGGTGAACCGCCCATTACTTGGGTGGGCTGCCGTTACCGGCACGTCGTGCGGGACGTCGAGGGCAATCAAGTGATGGTCAAAGTCACGACCATTCCCAAGGGGACCCGCAGTCGCTGTTGGTTCGGTTCGTCCGATCTCCACGACTACACCATCCAGGCCGATGTGCTCGGCCGCGAGGTCGACGGCAAGATGCCCGACATCGGCTTGATCGCACAAGGATATGCGATTGACTTGCAGGGTGCGAATCAAGCGCCTGCAGATTCGCAGCTGGGTACCCCAGTTGCGAATGGCAACCACGATTGACTTCCCCTGGCGGCCCAACCTCTGGTACACGATCAAATTGCGGACCGAAACGTACAACGACCGTGCCGTGCTGCGGGGCAAGGTCTGGCCACGCGACGGCGCGGAACCCGACGAGTGGACCGTGATCGCACAAGACAATTCGCCCAATCGAAGCGGCAGTCCCGGCCTATATGGAAATGCCAAGGACGCCGAGATCCTGCTCGACAACCTGTCGGTCGTGCCCAACCCTTAGAGCTGCTCCATCCCCATGACAGCGGCGGCACGATCCATTCCTCGGAGAATAAACACATGCGGAACCCCATTCACCCCCTGCTGGCTGCCAGCGTCAGTTTCTGCATCGGTAGCGTCGTCTGCTGCCTGATCCCCAATGTATCGCAGCATGCCCATGCGGAAGATCAGGCCCACCTGGCCAGCGACGCCGATCGGCTGACAGGTGATTGGGCCCAATGGGGCGGTTCCTCGGAACGGAACAATGTGCCGGTGGCCACCAATCTTCCCGAGGAGTGGGTGGTTGGCACCTTCGACCGGGATACGGGCCACTGGAATAGCGACGAATCGGAACACGTGAAGTGGGTGGCCGACCTGGGAAGCCAGTCGTATGGCAATCCGGTTGTGGCGGACGGGCAGATCTATGTGGGAACGAACAATGGCCGCGGTTACCTCGCCCGCTATCCGGGCGACATCGATCTCGGGTGCCTGCTGGCCTTCTCCACCAGCGACGGCTCGTTCTTGTGGCAGCACTCAAGCGAAAAGCTCATCACCGGACGCGTGCACGATTGGCCCCTGCAAGGCATCTGTTGTGCTCCCCTCGTGGAGGGAAATCGTCTGTGGTACGTCACCAGTCGCGGTACGGTCGTCTGCCTCGACACCGCCGGATTCCATGATGGCGAAGATGATGGCCCGGAAACGGGTGGACTGGCCCGTCTGTTTGCCGAGCCCCCGACCATCAGTCAGGGGCTGGACGATGGGCAATTGCCGCCCGCACTCGTGGCCCTCATCGAGGGCCAGGGCAACCACAAGATCGGCAACAGCTTTCGCGTCGAAACGATCACGCCTGGCAGCGAATGGCAGCTATCGGTGCGTGTCGGCCGAGAAAAACAATTTTTTGGTCTACGGCTCGTTGACGGTCAAATGATCGTCAGCGACAAGGGTCTGGGATCGGAACCCGGCGCCGCCAAGGAACTGGTCGCCGCGCCGGCCGATCTGACTGCCGGACTGGCCACCGGCCGGATTGGAGCTTCGCTTCGCAGCCTGCTCGCCACCCGCGGTCTGACCCTCACCGACAAGGCGACGTGTACCGCCGATGGTCCTCGGGCCTGGAAGATCACGGATGTGATCGAAGACGTACCGCGGGATCTGGTCGTCCGTTTCGAGGGACCGAATCTTTCAGCCTACAAACGGCTGATCATCGCCGACAAGGATGAAGCCGACGTCGTCTGGACGTTCGACATGATGGGTGAGCTCGGCGTGTCCCAGCACAACATGTGCAGCTGCTCGGTCACGGCGCTCGGGCGACATCTTGTTCGTCAACACCTCCAACGGCGTCGACGAATCGCACATCAACTTGCCCAGTGTGCGACGCCCCCAGCTTCATCGCCATGGACAAGAACACGGGCGAGGTCCTCTGGACCGACGGATCGCCCGGGCGAGAATATCCTGCACGGCCAGTGGTCGTCGCCGACGGTCGGCGTACCTGGGCGGCGTGCCCGCAGGTGATCTTTGCCGGTGGCGACGGTTGGGTCTACAGCTTTCAGGCCGATCAGGGCCAGGAACGGTCAAACCGACACTGCTGTGGAAATTCGACGCCAATCCCAAGGACTCGAAATGGATTCTGGGCGGTCGCGGCACGCGCAACAACATCATCGCCACGCCCGTGATCTACAAGGAACGCGTCTATGTAGCCGTCGGCCAGGACCCGGAGCATGGCGAAGGGAACGGACACCTGTGGTGCATCGATCCCACGAAGACGCGGCGACGTCAGTCCGCAATTGGTGGTGCGACGTCGACGACCGCAATCGCAGATTCCGTACCGCACCGGCGACTGCAGGCCGTCGACGAGACCCGAGCAGGGCGAAATCGCGATCGACAATCAGAATTCGGCGGTCATCTGGCACTACAGCGCAGATTCGACCAGAACGGCGACGGCGAGTATTGACTTCGAGGAAAGCGATGCACCGCAGTTGCGGCACCGTCGCCATCAAGGACGACATCCTGTACATCGCCGACTTCAGCGGCATTGTTCCACTGTCTCGGACGCGATGACCGGCAAAGTGCACTGGACCTACGACATGCTGGCAGCGGCCTGGGGATCGCCGCTGATCGTGGACAACAAGGTCTACATCGGTGACGAGGATGGCGAAGTGTCGCGTGTTTCGACGTCTCGATCGAGCCGCATGAACCGATTGCCGAAGTCGACATGATGAATTCGGTCTACAGCACGCCGATCGTGGCCAACAACGTGCTGTACATTGCCAACAAAACACATCTGTTTGCCATCCAGAAATCGGCTGAAGAGAAATAGACGGAACCCCGTACGATGACCAAACGCCTGCTCGATGTGGGAAGCTGCGGACCCGATCACGCATCGCTTCGCCAATTAGTGCAAGACCACTTTGACGTGGTCGTCGATCAGGCCGATGGGATGGACGATGCGCTCGAACTGCTCGGCCAACAGTCCTATGATCTGGTGACGGTCAATCGAGTCATGGACCGCGACGGCAGCGAAGGCCTGGAGATCATCAGGGCCATCAAGTCGCACGCCAGATTCGGCGACACGCCGGTCATGATGATTACGAACTTCGCCGATCATCAGCACCTGGCCGTCACCGCCGGGGCGGTCGACGGATTTGGCAAATCCCAACTGGTGACACCGTCCACCGTGGAACGACTCCGGCCCTTTCTGGCTTGAACGATTCGTCCGCGGCACGCTTCCGCACGGCTTGCAGCCGGCCCGGTGATCGTCCAAGATCCACCGCTTCGCGTCGAATACACCAAGGTGGGGGCAATGCATGGATTTGGCGATATCAACGAGCGGACTGACACGTTACTTCGACGACTTTTGCGCCGTGGACGGTATCGATCTGGCCGTCGAAACGGGGACGTTTTATGGCTTCCTGGGCCCCAACGGGGCCGGCAAATCGACGACGATCAAGATGCTCACCGGGCTGCTCGCGCCCAGCAGCGGTGAAATCCGTGTCCTGGGTGGCGACCCGCTGCAAGATAGTCAAGCGGTGGCCATCAAGCAGCGGACCGGAGTCGTTCCCGAAAATCTCGCACTGTTCGAAAATCTTAACGCCCGCGAATATCTGACCTTTGTCGGGCGCATGTATCTGCTGCCGGCCGACATGCTGACCGAGCGGATCGCCGAACTCCTTGCGCTGATGAAGCTGGATGATGCCGAAAACAAGCTCACGATCGAATTTTCGCATGGCATGAAGAAAAAACTGGCTTTGGCTGCTGCCGTGCTTCCCGATCCCGACCTGTTGTTTCTCGACGAACCCTTCGAAGGCGTGGACGCCGTGACCTCACGCGTGTTGCGCGACATGCTGGCGGGCTACGTTTCGCGTGGATCGACCGTCTTTCTCACGTCCCACGTGCTCGAGATCGTGGAGCGACTCTGCACCCACGTCGGCATCATTGCCGATGGCAAGTTGGTCGAACAGTGCTCGCTCGAGGATTTGCGCCAAGGCGCATCGCTCGAAGATCGTTTCCTGGAATTGGTCGGCAGCGATGAACAAGCCCTGCGGCGGCTGAGCTGGCTGAAGGACGGCGGCACGTGAATTTCGCGCACATGCGGACGCTCATCTGGTTGCGGTGGCGGCTCACCCTGGCGTCGCTGCGACGAGCCGGTATTGTCACGAAGGCCATCCTGGTGCTGCTGTCGGTGGGACTGGTGCTGGTTTCGCTGGGCGGCTTTGCCTTGGCGATCGTGCTGGGTGTCAACTTGCTTCCCCAGGCCAAGCCCAACCAGCTGATGCTGCTGTGGGACATTGTGACCGTGGCCTTTCTCTTCTTTTGGGGCATCGGCTTCATGTCCGAATTGCAGCGGTCGGAACCGATCGCCATGGAGAAGCTGTTGCACCTGCCCCTCTCCTTGCGGGGGGCATTCCTGTTGAATTATCTCAGTTCGTTTGCCAGCCTTACGGTGGTCTGCCTGCTACCAACCATCCTCGGTCTGTGCGTCGCCCTCCCCATTGCCCTCGGGTGGCGATTGCTCATCGTCTGGCCCCTCGTGGCCGGCTTTCTGCTCCTGGTCACGTCGATTACCTTTCAACTTCGTGGCTGGCTGGCCACGCTCATCGCCAATCCCCGCCGTCGCCGCACGGTCATCGCGATTACGACCACGTTGTTTATTTTGGTGGCGCAAATCCCCAACATGGGCCAATTGTGGGTGCGACGATTGATGAAGGCCGAACAAGAACGGGTCGAAACGGAACGGAATGCACTGTTGGCACCGCTCGACGCCCAATTGCAGGCGGAAGACTTGCCCCAGCCGCAGCGGGTCCAACTGGAAGAGACCCGCAAGCAGATGGGCGAGGAGTATGACCAAAAGCTGGAAGCCATCGAATCGGCTCACTGGAAACAGGCCCGCTCCTGGATCTTGACCGCCCACAAGTTCATACCGTTCGCCTGGCTCCCCTATGGCATCCAACAAGCCGCCTTGGGACGCTGGTGGCCCGGTGTGCTGGGTGCTCTGGGGATGTCGGGACTTGCGGCGGTCAGTCTGCGCCAGTCCTATCGCTCGACGCTGCGGCACTACCGACTTGCCGATTCGGCCCGACCCTGGAGAACGCCGCGGGCTGCCGGGCGGAAGGCCCGTGCTCCCCGGAACGCCCTCGCCAAACCGTTCCCGTGGGCACCACCGGTCCCGGCCAACGTGGCCCGTCTGAATTGGTGCTCCCTGTTGCGGGCGCCCGAGGTCCGCATGCAATTGATTGGACCCGTCCTGGTCGTCGGCATGCTGGTGCTGCTGATCGGCTCGGAACGGGAAAAACTGCCGGCGGCCCTCTCCCCCCTGATGGCGACGGGTCTGATCCTGATGACCGCCGTCACCTGCACCAATCTTCTCTGGAATCAATTCGGCTTCGATCGCCAGGCCTTCCGCTGCTACGTGCTGCTCCCCATCAGTGGCACCGACCTGCTGCTGGGCAAGAACATCTCGGTTGCGGCGATCTGCGGTCCGATCCTGCTCGTTGCCATCGGGGCGGTTTTCTTTCTTGTGCCCATGCAGTTCGTGGACCTGCTGGCCTGCCTGCCGACAGCCGTTTCGGTCTTGTTGATCATGCTCATGATTGGCAATTTTCTCTCCACGCGATTTCCAATGCCCGTCACGTCCCAGGCCATGCGTAAGACGCGCGTGCGCTGGCAAAACGTACTGGCCCATCTGATCGTGACCTTCCTCTTCTTGCCGTTGCTGATGGTCTGGCCCACCGCCCCGATGGGCCTCCAGGCCGCCTGTCGCTACTTCGACATCCTGCCCTCGCTTCCCATCGGACTGATCCTCGCCCTGATCGTTTGTGGGCTAGTGATCTGGGTCTACGGGCAATTGCTCCCCGTCGCCGGCCGATTTCTGGAACAGCGGAAACGCCAGATCTTGCTGGAGGTCACGCGGGCGGAGGAATGAACGCTGACTGAGCCCCCGCGGACGGGAGGGGACCCGAAGCGAGCGCAGTGAGACGTGCGAGTTGGTGGCCCTGCGGTGCTTGGAGAAGAGGGGCTATCGTTGGCTGGGCGACCGACGTGGTCCCTTGCTGCCGACCCCAGTCTGTATCCAATCGATACCAATTATGTTTGCGACTGGATTGAGCCGGGGGTGCATGTCGCCTGGGACTTGCTCGAAGCGTTTAAGAAAGACCTTCCTTACCTGCTGAGATTCCATCGGGTAACGAAAAAGTTCAAGAGCCAAGCGGATCAGCAGGCTGAACAGGAGTTAAAGCAAAGCAAAATTGTCGTGCCGTCCGAAATGATGTCGGCGAAGAACCTGTTAATAGAGATCGCCAAGCAATTATCTGAGGGTTGGCAGGCTACACAATTCCCTGGGCGACTCATTTTGTATAAGGAACAGACGGATTATCGACACGGTCAACGGATTTGGCCCTGAGCACGCTCGACGAATAGGCCCAAATCTGACGCTACCGCGTGCCGTGATGGCGAGGCCTTTGTTTTGACTCAACGTTTAGCGAACCAGCAAGTTCCGTTGCGACTGCGTTCGCGAGTGTGACTGGAACGGCGTTGCCCAATTGACGCATCGACTCTGTCCACGATCCCTCGAAGATCCAGTCGTCGGGGAATGTCTGGATTCGGGCACATTCGCGAACGGAGAAGTATCTGACAGAACCGTCGGCGAATCGCAAGGTATTTTCGCCGCCAGGAACTCCGTGATCTCCCGCCTTTACGCGCTTTGGAGGGCCAGTCGAAAGGACTTCCATTGTGCCCGGGATAACTTCGCGCTCCTGGATTAAGGAAGTGATTGCGCGTCTTGGAGCACGATTCACCCTCAGCAATTTGAGGCAAGTCCACGATGGCGTCACGAACCGTCCGCCATGACGTTCCAAGCATCTGCGGCAAGCAGCAGCTTAATCGTTGAACCCGTCGGGCTAATCGCGGATCCATCGCAGATGGTTTCGGCCTTCTAATACGATGTCGCTCCCAATAATCACCCGTCACCCACTGATCGTACAGCAATGCATCTTCCGTGTGAGTCGCCAGCGGGAATTTGAACTCAACGCCCAGATCGGAACGAACGCCCACGATAAAGACGCGATGACGACGTTGCGGAACGCCGTAGTCCGCGGCATCGAGCAGTTGGTAAACGACGTTGTAAGACAAGCCACGATAGTTGCCGCGCGTTGCCAGTTTCTCCAAGCGCGCGAGGTGGTCAATCCATTCTTCATCCCCCCGTGGCGCTCATCGGGATACGAAAGCTGATGGATAATGTAGCTGTAGTAGTTGCTGAAATTCTGCCGTAGCAGGCCCTTTACGTTTTCAAACAAGAATGCTCTTGGAGCGATCTCTCGGATAGCTCGAACTGCCTGCGGGAACATATTGCGTTGGTCGTTTTGTCCGAGGTGTTTTCCACCAAGCGAAAATGGCTGACATGGTGGACCACCGGCGACAAAATCGACTTTCCCAGCATGCGTCGTGAAGTCGTAGTCTCTTACGTCCCCTTCGTGAATATTCCATGAATCGACATGGGCAACGCCGGCATCGTGATTCCGCCGGAGTGTATCGCATGCGTTACGATCCCATTCGAGCACGACTTCGTGCTCGAATCCAACACGAGCCACACCCAAAGCTAACCCACCGGCACCCGCAAAAAGCTCGACTGACTTCATCGGTAACGCATCCTGCAATTCGGACCGTGCATTCACATTCTCAGTAGTGTACACGTGTACAAAATGGAACGCAACCCCTTCCTCGGAATGGTCTTCGCAACCCAATGCTACTAATCTTTTTAGGGCAATTTTCTTTGCGGGATCCACCAGCTACGTAATGGAAGGAGACACCCGCGAAATCGAAGGTTTCATGGGCGGGCCTCGCAGCCCTCGCGTGGACGCGATTCAATATATCGAAGGCCGACGGTTCACACACGGAGGAAGCATGGCTGATCAGTGGGAAGACGCGCGTGCGCTGGCAAAACGTACTGGCCCATCTGATCGTGACCTTCCTCTTCTTGCCGTTGCTGATGGTCTGGCCCACCGCCCCGATGGGCCTCCAGGCCGCCTGTCGCTACTTCGACATCCTGCCCTCGCTTCCCATCGGACTGATCCTCGCCCTGATTATTTGTGGGCTAGTGATCTGGGTCTATGGGCAATTGCTCCCCGTCGTCGGCCGATTTCTGGAACAGCGGAAACGCCAGATCTTGCTGGAGGTCACGCGGGCGGAGGAATGAACGCTGACTGAGCCCCCGCGGACGGGAGGGGACCCGAAGCGAGCGCAGTGAGACGTGCGAGTTGGTGGCCCTGCGGCGCTTGGAGAAGAGGGGCTATCGTTGGCTGGGCGACCGACGTGGTCCCTTGCTGCCGACCCGATCCCGTGGCACACCCGGCGGCTGACGCCGGCCCGTTCGCCAGGGAGGGCAGGATACGTGTCCCGAGGCTGGGCTATTCTTCGATGACTTCTTTGACCCGCTGCACGAAATGGGGAGATTTGCCCGATTTGGTCAGGTCTTCGGCCTTCTGCTCAGCCTGCTTGCGCTGATTGAACTCGTACAGCGCAACCCGCTTGAGCGATTGGCTGAAGACGCCCCAATACAGTTTCATCCGCACGTCGACCGCCGCCTTGCTGCGGCTGCGGGTCGTCTTCTTCTTGGCGGTGGCCGCCTTTTTCTTGGGCTTGGCCTTGGCGGTCTTCTTGCCACCCTCGGCTTTCTCGGCGGCCTCAGCCGCCTCGTTTTCGGCCCTTAACTGCTTGCGGCTTACGGTTTTACGCGCCATAACATGATTCAATGCTGTTCGTGGGATCCATCGACGGGGGCCGTGACCATCCGGCCATCCTCCGATGATAGCGAAATCCCCGCGAAGACGCCAGCGAAGGTAATGCCGCCCCGGCGGTGTGACGTTCCGGGACGGGCAAGCCCGGCCCTGGACGATCCGTATGTAAGGGCCTGCAATGGGCAAGTCACCATCTTCGGCATTTGCCATGCAGTGCCCGCATTGTCCCGCCCGACTGCGGGTGACCGAGGCCGATTTGGGCACCGAGCGATCCTGTCCCCGCTGCGGCCAGCGGATCACCATTGCCAGGCCCCAGCCACGCCACTCCGATCCGGCCCAGCAGGCCCGCTCTGAATTTGGCATCCGCTGCAAGTTGTGCGGCACGCTCTTTTACGCCACACACGATCAAATCGGCCAAACGATCGACTGTCCTGATTGCCTCACCGAGCACCTCGTTGCGGCACCGGTCGTGCCGCCGGTCCGCAAACCGATCTTCACCAGTCCCGCGGATGTGGACGAGTACCAATTGCGCCCGCTGGAACCGGCCGTCGAGTCACCGGGGAATCTATCGCCATCGCGGGTCGATCCGGAAATGATCTACATTCGCTGTCGGGTTTGCGGCACCGTCCTGGGCGCTCCGCCGGACCGAGTCGGGCAGACCGTCTCGTGCCACGATTGCGGCACGCGGAACCTTGTCGAGCCGCCGCCAGCCAGGCCACCCAAGCCGAGGGTCGTCGCTGTCGATCCGCACATTGGCATCGACGAGCCGGCTGATCTGGAAGTGAATCGTCGCAACGCGGACAA
The DNA here is from genome assembly GCA_963700865.1 of uncultured Planctomycetaceae bacterium. Taxonomy (GTDB): domain Bacteria; phylum Planctomycetota; class Planctomycetia; order Pirellulales; family Pirellulaceae; genus CAVOGJ01. The sequence goes on from CAVOZC010000018.1 coordinate 278,209, forward strand.
GACGATGCGGGAGGCACATGCCCATGAAGCGGAGCAGGCGCGGAAGCTGCCCCGTCCTCCGACCCGGCCCTTCACCGAGTGCATCTATGGGTTTCCCTTCCTGCCCCGCATCATCCCCGTCTGGGTCTGTATGGCTCCGATGCTACTCGCCATCACGATCATGTACGGGGCGGCGGCCCAGGCCGAAGGGCTTGAGATGTTCGGGGCCATCGGCCTTTCGGTAGCGGCCACCGTCATGAGCCTTGTGCTGCTGCTGACGTTTGGCTTTTACATGATGCAGGTGATCCAGACGACGGCCGTCGGCTATCGCGAGCCGGAGGAGTGGCCGCGTTTCGATTTTGGCGAGGCGTTGGGGAGTGCCGTCTATCTGGTCGTCGCCTTCCTGTTGAGCGTGTTACCCGTGCTGCTCGCCGCAAGATGGCTGCCCCCGCTCGTCACCACGATCGGCATGGCGATTTGCGGATTCGTGTTCTATCCCGTCATTCTGATGTCGATGTTGAACGACGCGTCGCCAGCCTCCCCGTTGACGCAGCACGTGATCCGCACCTTGCAAGCGGGCCGCGGCATCTGGTTACAGTTTTACGCCGCGACGGCCGCCTTGGGCCTACCGGTGGCCGGGCTGCTTTGGGGATCGACCTATTTGGGCGTCGCCGGCAGCGTGCTGAATGCTGTGGTGCTGGCACTGGGCGTCGTCATCTATTTTCGCCTGCTGGGCCGCCTGGCGTGGGCGCTGGACCAGCTACCGCTGCGGCAGGCGTCGGAGGACGACGCGAGCGACGAGAAGGAATAGCGTTTGGCGAGCCCTGCCATGTCGCGAATCAGTCGACGGGATCGGCGGAAGGCCCTTCCAACTGGGTAATCCGCGCGGAAATCAGGCTCCGCGTCGGCTCCACACAACGCGATTCCGCGATCTCGAGATAGGGTAAATCATTGACAAGATTATGCGTCTGGGCAACGAGGGCGGCTTCACTCTCAAGGATGCGGCCTTCTCGACCGGCATGATGAATGAGCGAGCGGACACGAAGTTTGGCCTCCATCGTCAAGCCGCCATCCTGCAGCGCCTGCATAAGTTCGCCGGCGTAGGCATCAATATCCTGCTGTAAGGCATCCATCGCCTTTTCTCGTGTGACGTAATCACGATCGGAAAGGTCCATCAGGAGTTGTTGAAAACTCTTTCCATCCGCGCGGTGGAGGTTCTCGGCCGATCGCGCGACGAATCTGATCACCGCCGGATCAAAACGGGAAAGGGGCGGCACGATGCCAAGATGATCCAGCAAGGGGAAAAATCTCAATTCGCAATACTCGGGATGTTGCTGGTAAAGTCGCGCGAAACTTTCGGCGTTCAGATCAAACGACTCGTCGTCATTCAGCTCGCGAATCCGGACGTTTCCTTTCTCGGTCTGCTGGAAATCCAACACGATCTCACCGAGATACTGGATAGAGAGAGCATCCCCGGCTTGCCGAATCTTCAGCAGGTCGCGTCTGCCTGTATTGTCCGAGTATTCCAAGCAAAACGGCCGCCCGGCATCCAGCATCACGGTCATGACTCCCAATTCCACCCGCATTCGGCCCACACCATAATTACCTCCGCCCCCATTCGGACCGAGGAATTGTTGAAACAACCGCTGCGGGTTGCTCCGATACTGCGGGCCGCCTCCCCGATATGCCATCCGTTGCTCGGGATCATTGGGCGGTTCCTTAAATCCACGACTGACGAGCAACGTGGTCACCTCGTCCGCGATCGCGGCCTCCGACTTTCCCGCGAACGGCACATCCCAGTGATCGCGATCGATGGCCAATCGTTCGCCGGTCCAGCGGATGCGCACGAGCTGTCGCATGGTTTCACGGTAATCCTGCAGGACACCCGACTGAGCGGTCGGGTGTGCGTAGGGGTGGAAGTCGCGGTCGTAATCCATTGGTCCTTCCACGAGCGACTTCGCAATGTCTCGAATTGTTTTCTTGCGAGCGTTTCGACTCGTACTCATCTGAGCCGACCGATATTTGCTACTGATTCTCTGTTCCAGGTCCTGAATCCGTTGTTGCATGACGGGTTGATTCGCGAGCGGTAACCGCCGAAGCTGGTGGACTTGTTGCAGCAAGGCCTGCAGCGATTGTTGCTGAGGAATCTGCAATTGTCGCCTCGCGTCCAATTCCACCAGATACATCCTCAGTATTTTCTGCTGCCGCACCAATTCTTCGAATTCGGGGGAATGCGCTACCCCATCCGGCTCGTCGAGCAGGCGGGCGTGATTGTCCAGATACTCGCCGCGACACTTGCTCTCCAGCTTCTCGATGATGGTGCGATTCGCGGCCTCGGCGTCTAAATGGGCTTGCCAATTTGCCTGAATCTCGGCGAACTTCGCGAGAAAGATCTCCTCAGCCTGGTTCTGGGCATCCGCCGCCCGCGGCGCCGGGATCTGCTGCTGGTTCGGCACCGGGATGGGGAGCACCTGGGCCGACGATGAAACGGCGAGCATGCCGGTGAGGAGGAGTCCCGCGAGCGATGCTGGCAAACCGGCCAATGCCCAACACGAACCGAACCGGCCCCACCCTGTGGGCTGAGCGAACATGATTGGATTTCCTCTGAGATAAGCAGTACCAGGGAGGCAGGTAATATCCGGCCCGCCGCGAATTCGCACCCGGCCGACCTTCACCCATACGGCAGTCGGCCCGTCATTGTTCCCGAGATCGCCCACGTGCCCAGCCGGCTTTCATCATAACGGAATCCGGCGCCTTCCATCCACCAGGCAGCGGATCGTCGGTCGCAGCATGGATCTGAAAGGATCACGGGCGGCGATTGCACGCGCGCGACGGGCGGCCCCGCACACTCAGTCGCCTTAGACCCGCGGGTTGTGCCAACCCCACCGCAGGCACGGAATTTGCTCGCTTGTGTCGTAAGCCGAATGATCCCGCGGCGTCTCCCAGCTTCCGGTCTTGTGGCAGTCGGAAAATGCGGACGTTGGCGGACGGTCAGCCGGCGCACATTTGCCGGCGCCGCGCGGAGCGCGCCGCACCACGTGGCGAAGCTCCAGCGGGGCGCCCTGCAGAGGAGGAACGAGCCATGAAGACGGCAAAGACCTATTGGTCGTGGGTGTTGCCGCTGATCCTGTGGTTAGGGCCAACCGGTCTGGCACTCGCTGGCGAGATGGGGGTAACGGAGGACCGCCAAGTGGTCGACTTCAACGGCGACGGAACGGTCGACGTGGAGGATTTGAATGACCTGTTGAAGCTCGGACCGCTGGCCGAGGGATTTCGCGTCGAGCCGGGAGCGCCGTTTGTCTACGACTTGAATCGCGATGGCTGGGTCAACATGGGCGACGTCTCGGTCTGGCTGAATGACGCGGCGGCGATCAATCACCTGCCCAGCGCTTACCCGGTGGGGGACGGCAACCTCGATGGGCTAGTCGATATCGATGATTTCAAGTTGTGGAATAGCGCCAAATTCAGCGCTTCGCTGGCTTGGGATGATGGCGACTACAACTGCGACGGGTGGATCGACGTTTCGGACTTCAACGTCTGGAACTCGTACCGCAGCGGCACACCGGGGTCGACGTATGGCGTGCCCGAACCCATGAGCAACGTCATTCTCGCATGGGCCACGTTGGGGGCGTTTGCGATGGCGCGAGTGCGGCGGAGACCATGATCGCCAGTCGGGCAATCTTCAGGCACTGCGGCCGGCGGCGTCCGCTCGTTCCCAGGAAAAGTGGTGCCAGCATCAACCACGGATGTGCTATCGGCTCGGGTACGGCGGCGGGCGCCGAGCTTGTGAACTTAGTGATGTTCCAGACGTTAAAATCACCGACATCGACGACGCCGTCGGCGTTAAAATCGCCGCCGCACCAGGCCGCGTTGCTGGTGAACTTGGCGTTGTTCCAAACGTTGAAGTCGCCCACATCGACAACGCCATTCAGATTCGCGTCGCCGGCGAGAAAGGCATTGCCCCCGGTCGCGGCCACGTTGTTCGCCCCACCGATCGCCAGCCAGCCGTCGACGGCATGGGAAATGTCGTCGCCATCGATCACGCCATCGCCGGTCATATCAAAATCGAGATCGGTGCTTCCTTCGGCCACAGCCGCGACGAGCGCATCGATGTCCAGACAGTCCCAGTTTCCATCATCGTTGAAGTCCCCGGTGACTGCCGGCTCCGGGATCGCCGACAAGCGAAATATGCTGCCTGTTAAACCTAAGAGATGGACTTCACCATATTGATCCAGTTCGACCGATTTAATCCGCGCGCCTGGGTACTGGCTGTAGACGTAATTTCCGGGAAAAAGCAAAGCCAACTCGCCCGTCGCTGGATCGCCGACCCAGACCTTACCGCTTGACCAATCGGCGGCGATGTACTTACCGACCAACCAGGGTATTTCGGTGCCGTTATAGATGGCCCCGCCAATGATCGCATGACCGTCGGTATGATCATACTCGAAGAGTGGGTCGACCAAGCCCAGTTCCTCTGCCAGTGTCAGTCCCGATACCGGATCTGGTTCGTCCAGCGACACGTCTTGCTCCACCTGATCCGCCAGGAAGCTCCCTTCCTTGAAAGGCCAGCCATAATTGGCAGCGGCTTCGACACGGTCGACCTCTTCAATGGAATTGTTTCCCACATCCCCAGCGTACAAGGCGCCACTCACCGGATCAAAATTGATGCGATGCGGATTGCGGAATCCATAGGCATAGACCTCGGGAGCCGCCGCGGCATTCCCGATAAATGGATTGTCGGCCGGCACGCCGTATTTCCCATTGGCCGAGTTGGTACCCAAGGGATCGATGCGGAGAATCTTCCCGTACACGCTGGCGAGATCCTGTGCATTGGACAGCACGTTGTCCTCACCCACGGAAACGTACATTTGACCATCCGGGCCAAAGTCGATGTCACCGACATTGTGGAGTCGATCCGCCTGATGAAATCGCATGATCTCACGCGTGGTGACGTTTGAAAACGAGTTCGACGTGATGTCATTCATGGTGACTTCGACCAACATCGAGTGAGCGAACGTGCCTGGTCCTCCGCTGGAAAAATCAGGCGTTCCCGCGCCCGCCCGATCGACGAGCACCGCATAGAACTTTCCATAGCCTGGACTGTTGGAATTGGCAAATTCGGGATGGAAGGCAATGGCAGGACTGCCTTCGGCACCTGTGGTATCCGCTGGGTCAATTCGCAGCGAAGCACCAACGGCCCCACTTGCGTTCATCATGTAAACGGTATTGAAGCTGCGAATCGCCAGCATCCTTCCTGATCCGTCGGGAAACGGTTCCATGTCGAGCGCGTTCGTCAGCGCGTAAGAGGGCGTCAAACCGACGGAGACGCCCAACGATCCGTCAGTGTTGAGCACTTCAAAGTCGGGAAACCAATCTTCGACTGCGGCAGCGCGCTGTGCTCCCAGCGCGAACATGATCAGTAGGACCACGAGTGATCGAGACACCGGGGATTGATTCATACTCACGTGGGCACCTCAGATGATGTCGATTGACTGGAAATTTTCGGCCAGCTAGAGCCAGCCATCCGATGATAACAGCGGCCTCGCCAAGGCTCAAGCAAGAAAACGAGCCACACGGTTCCATGCTTGCATGCGCGAAGTAAACAAACCCTCATTGCCAGAGTCTGGCGGGCATTATCGCCGGCGGTTGACCGGTCTTGATTGGCTGCCGTACCGGCGGCCGGCCGAAGACAGGACCCAGGCCAGAAATAACCATCGAACCGTCGTCGTCTCGGGCACCGTCAAGGCCGCCGAACTGCCAAATCTGTGGCTATTCCAAACGTTATAGTCGCTGACGTCAATCACTCCATCGGCGTTGAAATCGCCCGCGCACCAGGCTGCGGTCGTCGAAAGCTTGCCGCTGTTCCAAATGTTGAAGTCGCTGATGTCCACAAACCCATCCAGATTTCCGTCGCCGCCGAGAAAGGCATTTCCCCCGGTGATCGAGGGATTGCTGGCGCCGCCGACCACCAACCAGCCCTCCCGAGGATCGATGATGTCGTTCCCGTCAACGACGCCGTCGCCGGTCATATCAAAATCGAGATCGTTGCCACCGCCGGCCACTGCCGCAACCAGCGCATCGATATCCTGACAGTCCCAACGGCCATCTCCATTGAAATCGCCCATCGTCTGCGTTCCTGGAGACGCGACCAAGCGGACGATCGTATTTGACATTCCGACGAGATGGACCTCGCCGAACTGATCTGCTTCGACCGACTTGACGAGAGCGCCGGGGAAGCGGTCATAAACATAGCCCTCCGGAAACAGCAGTCCCAATTCGCCCGTTGCCGGATCACCGACCCACACGTCGCCGGTCAACCAGTCTGCAGCAAGATACTTGCCCGCCAGCCAGGGTATTGCCGTCCCACGATAGATGGCTCCGCCCAGGATCGCCAGACCATCGGTATGGTCATACTCGAAAAGCGGATCGACCAATCCCAGTTGCTGGGCCAGAGTCAGCCCCGACACGGGATCCGGATTGTCAGGGAGTGCTTCCGGTGCCGTCAAGAAGCTTCCTTCCTTGTAGGGCCAGCCATAATTGGCGCCTGGTTCCACGAGATCGACTTCTTCAATGGAAAGCCAGCCAACGTCCGCCGCGTACAGCGCGCCGCTCACCGGATCGACGTTGATGCGATGCGGATTCCGGAATCCATAAGCGTACACTTCGGGTGCTGCCAATGCATTGCCAATAAAGGGATTGTCAGCGGGAATGCCGTACTTGCCATTCGCCGAATTGTTCCCCAAGGGATCGATACGAAGGATCTTGCCGTAGACGCTCGACAGATTCTGGGCGTTGGATTGAATGTTATCCTCGCCGAGTGAAATGTAGAGCTGACCATCCACGCCGAAATCGATGTCGCCCACATTGTGAATGCGATTCGATTCATGAAACCGCATGACCTCGCGTTTTGTCGTACCTGCAAACGAGTTTGCCGATATATCGCTCATCGTCATTTCATACAGTACCGTATGCGAAAACGTTTCCAGGCCTCCGCTCGAGAAGTCAGGTGATCCTACGGCGTCCGTATCAGCTGCCAACGCATAAAACTTTCCATATCCTGGATTCCCTAACTCTGCGAAGCCTGGGTGAAAAGCAATGGCCGTACTCCCTTCCGCCCCCGTCGTATCTGCCGCGTCAATGCGCAGCGAAGGACCGACAGCACCGTTCGCGTACACCAAGTAAATAGTGTTGAAGCTACGAATGCCAAGGATTCGCCCCGATCCGTCTGGAAACGATTCCATATCAAGCGCATTCGTCAAACCATACGAAGGCGTCAAACCCACGGACACTCCCAGCGACCCATCACTATTCAAAACCTCAAAATCAGGAAAGTAGTCGACTTGTCCGCGGCGCCCGTTACCGCAACGGCGCATAAACCAAACCAAATAGCGAGTGATCTTGACCCAATCTGATGACTCATTAGAACCCTCAACCATCCCGATACATTTCGACTGTCAAGGCCGACGCATTCAACCACGCACCGCAGAGGTGATTTTAACGTCGACTCATCCCATAGCCAACAAAAACATATCGCGATTTCTCGCCTCGCGAAGCTGGCGATGCAGAAGGGATGTCGACCGCTGCGCCACATCTCGCAGCAGCAGCAACGTGGCGACGCTAGTGTCGAGAAGCCCCGGGGCCCCCGCACGCGAGTCGGAAACTCAAAATCAATCCCTAGCTGCCGCCAGAAGTGCATCAGGCACCCGCTGGCGGAGTCCCCTTCCCCTCACGGACATATTGCTGCCTCTGCTGGGCATATTCGTCGCTCGACGGCCAGGACGTAGCGTCCGCTTCGATCGGCGGCTCGGCAACTTGCGACTGTTCCAACAACCGTCGCAGGAACGGGCGACACCACCCGCATCCCGTGCCGGCTCCGAAACAGGCACTTAACTGGGCCGCCCGTTGGGGCCGCTCAATCCGAATGAAGTTGAGCACCTTGCGTTTCGAGACGTGAAAGCACAGGCACAGCTCGTCGTCCAGTTCCACGCTAAGCCTCTTCTTCCGCGGCCGTCGCCAGTCGCCACGCGATCTGGCAGGCCTGATGAAATTCGTCCAGCTCCAACGCCTCGCTCGTCGTATGGGGATTTGTCTGGCCGCAACCCAGGGAGACGGTTGGCAGGCCGCGGGCCGTCATCCAATTGGCGTCCAATCCGCCATTGGTGATCGCCAATTGGGGCTCGCCACCCGCCGCCCGCACGGCGGCGGCCGCCAGCCGCACGCTCTCATCCTCCTCGGCCAGCCGGAACGATTCATAATCCAGGCGGCCGGCAATCTTCACTTGGCCTCTGCGACCCTGATCGTTGCGAACTTGATCGGCTGCCCGCTGAAAGGCGTCCTCAATCTGCTTCACGATTTCCGCGCGAAACGCGCCGTCGTGGCTGTGCGCCTCGATACGCAGCACAACTCGATCGGTCACCACGTTCGTGGCGGCTCCCCCATGGATCACCCCTATGTTCGTGGTGCCGGTGCGACCCCGCTTCTTGACGGCTCCATGCCAGCCGTGGCGATGCAAATCAGCGATGGCGATGCCGGCAATCGCGATGGCACTGATGCCCGCTTGCGGCGCGTTTCCGGCGTGACTGGCCAATCCCTCGATCTCAATCTGCAGGCGATAACCCCCGGTGGCACCAATCGTCAGCTTCGACGCCGAACCACCGTCGAAATTAAACGCGTACCGCGGCTTGCCCAACATGCCCATTCGCACGTGGCGGGCTCCAAACAACCCGATCTCTTCCTGCACGGTCCACAGGAACGTGAGTGGTGGGTGCGGCCCGGGGCGTCTCAAGAGCTGCATAGCCGTATGCAAAACGACGGCCACGCCCGCGCGATCATCGGCGCCCAACCCGGTATGCGGGTTGGCAGAGCGGATGGTCCGTCCCGTCCGCCGCGGCTGGCTGCCCACACAGATAGGGACCGTGTCCATATGGGCCATCAGCAGTCGCCGCGGCGCACGGATGGTTCCGGGCAACCGCAACGCCAGATTTCCTCGCTCCCCTTGGATCGGCGTTTTCTTGTGGGCGGTGTCTTCGTCGAGGGCGTCGGCGGCGACGCCCACCTGTTGGAGTTGGCGGCGAATAAACTCGGCGACCGCCGTTTCCTCGCCACTCTTGCCGGGAATCGCCATCAGCTCCATCACCAGGGCTTCGGCGGCAGCCGACCCGTCGGACGGCTTCTTTCGCCGTGATTGGGACTTTTTTCGGAGCGGAAGCGAGTGGGAGGGTTTCATCGGAGTTGGACTTTCCTGAAGGCTTACTTGAAGGCCGTCTGGCCCACGTCTATCGTAAGCGGGATGGCCGATCCACGTAAGTTGCAACCGCTGGCAGTCACGGCTGCCCCGCCACACGCGCACATCCTGCCGCACATTCTGTGCCCGGACGGGCACTTGCTGGATTGGTTAACCAGTCAGGGAGAGGGGAAATACCGAGCCGGACAGATTCAGAAGTGGCTTTATCACGGTCGAGCGGAAGACTTTGACGCCATGACTGATTTGCCGCGCGGGCTGCGTGCCCGTCTGGGGCAGGCGTTCACACTCTGGACGACCCGCGTGGTCCGGCATCAAACGAGCGATGACGGCACGGAGAAGTTGTTGCTGTCGTTGCGCGACGGTGGTCTGGTCGAATGCGTCTTGCTGCGGGAGGCCGGCCGCCGCACCATTTGTGTCAGCAGTCAGGTGGGTTGCGCCATGGGTTGCGTCTTTTGTGCCAGCGGCCTGGATGGCGTCGACCGCAACCTTACGTCGGGTGAGATTCTCGAGCAGATGCTCCGACTGCAACGGTTGCTGCCGGCCGCTGAACGGCTGAGCCACATCGTGATGATGGGAATGGGGGAGCCGCTGGCGAACCTGGACCACGTGCTGGCGGTGCTCGAGGTGGCCAGCGATGACGGGGGATTGGGCATCAGCCATCGTCGCATCACCATCTCGACGGTGGGCCTGCCGAAGGCGATGGACCGGCTGACGGCGACCGATCCGCGCTATCATCTGGCGGTCTCGCTGCACGCGCCGAACGATACGCTGCGTGACCAACTCGTACCTGTCAATGACAAGACCGGCCTAAGTGCCATTCTAGAGGCGGCGGACCGCTATTTTGAGAAATCGGGACGACGCCTGACCTTCGAATATGTCTTGTTGGCAGGAATCAACGACCAGGTCGAGCACGCGCGGCAATTGGCCCGTTTGTTGCGAGGCCGAGCCGCGCTGTTGAACGTGATTCCCTATAATCCGGTGAGCGGACTGCCTTACGAGACGCCCTCGGCGGCCACCATTCGTCATTTTCGACAGGTGCTGGAGGACCAGCAGATCACAGTGAAATTTCGTCAACGGAAGGGCAACCGCATCAACGCCGCCTGTGGACAGCTCCGCCGTGCCAATCCGGCCGCGGGATAGGCATGCTGTCTGTCAGGGCACGATTTCCCCAACGAGAATCATCGTCGCCCGCCGGCGATTCCGAACACCATCATGAATAGCACCGACACCCAGACCGTCTGTCGGGGTTTCTGAACGGGGGGCATGGCTCTCTCCGTCGCCCCAGACCGGCACCGCGAGATTCTCAGGAAACAGCTTGGTTACCGAATCGACCGCCGAGCGGTATACGCTGTCCGATCCGGACGTGCGCTTGATGCTGCGCGTGCGTGATGATGACGCGGCTGCCTTCGAGCAGCTGGTCAGTCGCTACCAGTCGCGGCTGATTACCGTGCTGCAACACCTGATCGGTAGCCGCCACCAGGCGGAGGACCTCGCCCAGGATGTGTTCCTGCGACTCTTCCGCTCTCGCAAACGGTACCAGCCGGGTGCCCGTTTTTCCACGTATTTGTTTACGATCGCCAACAATGTGGCCAGCAACGCGCGGCGCACGCTGGCAAGACGAAAAGAAGTACAAGCCTATCAGCGGCAAAGCCCATCGCAACCGATTCCCACGCTGGAGGAATTGGCCAAGGACGCCAGCGCGCTGATGCCGACAAGACAGCTTGATAAGAGCGAGACGGCCGAAATCGTCAATTTGGCCATGCAATCGTTAAGCGAGCGACAGCGAATGGCGCTGCTGCTCTGCAAATTCGAAGGGATGAGTTATGCCGACATTGGACAGTCGATGGATATGACTCCCCAGGCCGTGAAGTCCTTGCTATCGCGCGCGCGGACCAATCTTCGAGACGCGTTGCTGCCGTACCTGTCCGACGGCACGCCTCCCGTCCAGAACCAGCAAGAGACTCCATGAACGGCGCACACGAACCGACCGGCGACGAACAGCGCGACAGCGAATTGCTAGTGGCATATCTGGACGGAGAGGTCTCCGATGCGGAGCGGCAAGGCCTGGAACGCCGTTTGGCGAGCGATGCGGCACTGCGCGAACAATTGGCCGGTTTGCAAAAGAGCTGGCACATGCTCGACCGGCTCTCCACCGCCCACGCCGATGACGCGTTTACGCGGACGACCATTTCCATGGCCGTCCAGTCGGCACGGGAGACCGCCGAGGCACCGCCTGTTCCACCGCGGCGGCGGGCGCAACAGATCGCGGTGATCGCCCTGGCCGCATTGCTCGGCTTCCTCGCGATCCGTCTCCCCTGGCGAGCCGCCCGCAACCGGCAACTCGAGGACCTGCCGGTAGCCAACCACCTCGACCTGTACCGCTACGCGGATAGCGTCGAATTCCTGCGGCAGTTGGACCAATCCAACCTGTTTGGAGAGGAGTCGGATGATGGGCTGTAGCATCCTCCGCCGCCATCGGAACTGGCTGGGCCCGCGGGCGATCGCCACGCTGCTGGCCTGTTGCTGCACCGCGGGGGCGGCGTGGGCCGAATCTCCATCGGCAACGAGCCAACTGGATCTGCTCACCGATCCCCGCCAGATCGAACACGTGGTCGCACGGATCAGCGCAGCCGACCGGCAAGCGTTGCGGGAGCGGCAGATCCGTTTTCAGGCGGAGAGCGCCGCGAAGCAGGCCGCGTACCGGCAGCTGCATCGAGATTTGGCGGCCTCGCCCGAGGCCGAGTCGTTACTGCGGACGCTGCACCAGTATTGCGATTGGCTGGCCACGCTTTCGCAATCGCAGCGTGCCGAGCTGATCGATTTGCCGGCTGCTCAACGAATCGAGCGCATTCGCCAGTTGAAGGAACGTCAGGCTCAAGACTGGTTGCGCGAGAACGCCATCGGCATCACCCGTTCCGACGCACTCGCGGTACTGACTTTCTTTCGCGGTTACCTTGAACGCAATCAGGAGGCTATCTTGAACCAATTGGCACCTGGCCAGCGGGAGCGGATCGAACGGCTGGACAACAAGCGTGTGCGGCTGATGGCCCTTGGCAACTTGGTCAGCCGCGGCGAAGTGGAACAGTTGCCACCAATTCGGCCCGACGAACTGCGTCGCCTGGAGAATATGCTCTCCCCCGAGGCTCGCCAGCTATGGGATCGAGCCGGTGACGAAGCGAGTCGCCGCGATCTGATCGGCAGTTGGATGCGGGCCATCGTGACACGATCATTCCGCGCTCCGCCGGTTCCGGCAGAGGTACTTGAGGAATTCTATCTCTCGCGATTGACTCCCGAGCAACAGGATGCGTTGAATCAGTTGCCGCCCGACGAGATGTCCCGCCGACTCCGCGAGTGGTATTTTCGCATGAATTTCGACGCCCCCGAATGGCGATCGGGAGATCCTCGACGCAATCGCCGGCCCGATGGCTGGCGAGGACGCCCGCCGGGAGAACCACCTCCGGGTCCACCGGACGGGAGGCCAGGGCCGTCCGAGGAAGGACGGCCACCCGGTCCGGCACCGCCACCGTTCGACCGACCACCTCCCCGTCCGGGACGTTGAGATCGCGTCGAACCGCGATAACGTGGCCCAATTCGCAAGCATTGGTCCCGCTCGACTTGTTCCGCGCACACCAACGTCTGGCGACTTCGGCGACAACGAATCCGCGGGCGACTTCGGCTACGGGGCCGGGACCACGCCGGGGAGCGACGTGCAGAGGTAATAGGCCCGCGGCACGGCCAGCCGCATCAGTTCACCGCTCAGCGATGATGGCGTTTCGGCCTGCGCGACGCCGATCGCCTCCAGCAGACTGAGCGGCTGCTTATAATCCACGACGCGGGTGTTTTTTTTGTCGAGCCCGGCCATTTCGATCGCCCGATCGACGGCGTCCTCGAGAAAACCCAATTTGTCCACCAGGCCATCCTCCAGCGCCTGCTCGGCCGAGAAGATCTCACCGGTCGCCAATTTCGTGAGGTCCGCGTCATCGTCTCGAAAGCGAGGCCGACCGGCTTTGACAATGTCCTTAAAGCGTGAAAACGACTGATCGACGTAGCGTTGCAGGATGGCACGGTCTTCTTCGGACGGTGGCTTGGTCATGCTCAGCAATTCCTTGCGAGGATGGCTGACGATGGAATCGTTGGTGACATCCCACTTCTCCATCAACCCGCTGATGTTGTAGTGGGGAATGATGACACCGATCGAGCCCGTGGTCGTCGTCGGTTCGGCGAAGATCACATCCTCCTGGTCACCCGAGACCATGGAAATGTAGTAGCCACCACTCGCGGCCATGCCGCCCATGCTGACCACGAGCGGAACTTCCTTCTCATCGCGCAGCTGACACAAATGGTGATACAGGTAATCCGACGCCGAGACGGTCCCGCCGGGGGAATCAACACGCAAGACAATCGCCTTCACTTGATCATCTTCGCGGACGCGATCAATCTGTTTTTTGACAAAACCGTCTTGTTGAGCCAGTACGCCCTCGGCACGAATAATCGCGACCTTGTTCCGAGCCGTCTTGCTGCGCGAGTGAAATCTCTCCTGAATTCCCTGGGAAGTGGAAAAGTACTCCTGATAGCTCGCTGACATGCCCAGGATAATCGGGAGGCAGAAAAAGAGACCCACCCAGCCAAGCCAGGAGGTCCATTTTGACCAGCCGCTGGCCTGCTGGACCACGATCATCGGTTGCGGTGCGTCACGATCGGCCATGGAAATCTCTCACTTGAATGGTGCGGAATGCGTGTTTTTGGCGACGAAAACACCGCCGCCGGGCCCTTGGGGTCACGAAGAAACCGTGGGGAACACCTGACAGATCGGTGCCTGAAATAGATGCCATGTGACATTCTATGCCGCGGGCCCCGGCAAGCAATGACTTGCCGGCTGTCGCGGACCAGACGTTTCGCCGGGCGTGTTGGGGTTGAGGACAGCGGGGCTGTCGAATTAAGCTGTCAGGCCCGCGACGGGTTGTGTTCCATAAGGAGATTGATCACGTGTTTGTTGCCGCGTCCACGGAATGCTTTCCCCAACTGTCACTCGTCGATGCGATTGAGCGGCTGAACGATCTCGAATATTCAACCGCCGAGATCGCGATTGACGAAGAAGCGGACCAGATCAGGCCCTCCCAGGTGCTGGAAAATCTGGAGGAGTCGATCTCCCTTTGCCGCGATACCCACCGGCTTGATTTGTCTGGATACTTCGCGAACATCATCGCGCAGGGGGACGACCACTACCGACAATTTCAGGCCATCTGCCGACTGAGCAAGGCCACCAAGGTAGCTTCGGTGACCGTGCCGTCCGCGGAACTGGGCACTCCTTTTAACGAGGAAGTCGAACACCTCCGCCGACTGGTCGACATCGCGACGGTCGAAGGAGCGATGGTCAGCATCAAGACTCAGGTCGGCCGGCTCTCCGAAGACCCCGACACCTGCGTCGTGATTTGCGACAACGTGAAAGGACTGGGAGTCACGCTCGATCCGAGCACCTCGGTCTGCGGACCACATGCCGCGCGGGGCTACGACAAGCTGGTAAAGTACGCCTACAACGTGCATCTCCGGGACACGAGCCGAAATGAATTTCAGGTGCGCGTGGGCCAGGGGGAGGTGGAGTACAGCCGGCTGGTCGCCCAGCTGCGCAAGGTGAACTACCGACGTGCCCTGACCGTGAATATGCAGGCGCTGGAAGGACTCGACCACAACTCGGAAATGCGGAAGATGCGACTGCTGCTGGAAAGCCTGCTGTAATCCGCTCGACCGCCCGCTCGTCGGGCGCTGACCACCGCCATCACGACTGCGGCCGTCATGACCGCCGTTGGCGCACTCGGCGGCTATAATCGTCCAGAATCTTACGTTCGCGTGGCGTCAAGCTGTCGGCGCCCGATTGATGGACCTTTTCCAGAATGCGATCGGCCTCGCGGTCGAGCTGCTCGTATCGCGTCTCTGGATTGTGAACGCGCAGTTTTGGCGCTCCCAGCTTGGGCATGCTCCACCCTCCCCAATCGCCGCTCGTCAAACGTATCCCGGCAAAGAAGTAGATCGCCGCCCAGGCGGCTCCTCCGAGGTGCGCCGTAAAGGCCACATCGTCGCCGGTGTAGCCCATGGCCCCGCGAATGTCGAGCGATACCAGTAGCAGGCCGATAATCCAGGCAGGCACGGGAATGGGGGGAAAGATCAGCAAGAACTTTTGATGCGGATAGTTGAGCACAAACAGGATCAAGATGCCCACCACCGCGCCCGAGGCGCCGATGGCGGAGGGGACGTCTGGAACGCCGGCCGGCGTCACGGGAAAGCCGACCAGATTGCTGATCACCACCCACACCAGGCCCGACAGCATGGTCAACGCCACGTAAAGCGCCAAAAACTCTTTCGATCCGTATTTCTGTTCCACCTGGCGGCCGAAGAGCCACAGGTTGTACATATTGAAGGCGACGTGAAAGATGCCAGGATCGCTCCGCATCGGAGCGTGCGCGAGTCCATATGTGGCCAATCGATACACTTCCCAGGGATGCTGGAACAGATCCGCGTTCAGTCGCGTGGCTCGCAACAGCCAGTGTTCGGGCAATCCGAGGAGGGAGGAAAAATTGTCGATCAGGTAAGCCACCACCGTGACGACGATAATCTTGGTGACCATGGTGCTGGCGGCAAAGCTCCCCAGCGCATTGGTGTCACGAGAATGCGCGTAATCGCGATCGTACAGTCCCATACCAGATTCCAGCAGACCCGCAATGAACAAAGGGGATAGCCATAGAGCCGCGCGGCAACGATATCCTATGCAATTCCAGCAACCAAGGGCAGTCACTTCCGGCGGAAGTACTTCGAACGGAAGATTCCGCACCCGAGCTCGGGCCGGCCACGCGCCACGATCGGTTGCCGGGGCACCGACCAGGTGAGGAAGCCGCGCGGTGCTGACCTACCTGGATAGCGCCTGGGTGCCGACAAAGACGCCGTCTCGCCATTCATCGGCCAACTGGTTGTTCCACTGGTACAGGCCACCCAGTTCGGCAAGTTGCGACTCGCGTTGCTGGACCAGTTGGTCGCGAAATCTGGTCAAAATAGCGATTTCCTCGTTGATTTTGCCGCGATCCTCGCCCAGATGGACGAGTTCCTGCTCGCGATATGCCTGCTGCTCCCGCGCCTTGGCTTCCGCCACCGCAATCGACTCGTTTTCCTGCTTGAGGACCTCCATCGCCGCAGTAAGCTCCGCGATTTGCAAATCCTTCTGTGCGAAATAGTAGGCGTAATCACGCAGGGGCCGCACGAAGATGGGTTCCTCGTCCACAAACTCGCAAATCCCGTCTCGTTGCCACTGTCGCGCGATCGTCGTCGGAAAATAAATCTTGGGTGTTTCCCCTGCCGAAAACTTAGTGGGGCCTCCCTGTCGCAGATTGGCCAGGATGGCTCGGCCGCTGGGATCAAAATCACGCTCGATGCCAGCTTCGTCCCCTTCCACATCGACATCGACTTCAAAATCGCGAAGAAATTTGACTCGCCGCCGCGTGCGAGCGTCTTCGTCGCTCGCCAAAGCACTCTGCAGATCACGGGCATATTCCGAGGCTTCCTCGGCTGGCAGCAAGACGGCCAGCTGCTCTTCCGTCAATCCCGAAAACGCCATGTGATTGTCAACCGGCAGTAATTCATAAAGGGCCCACGTCCCCTGTGTCTGGACATCCTGAACCTGCTGCTCATCGAGCGGGAGCACTGGGACGATCGAGACACTATTTCCATTGACAGCGGTCACTCGATAGCTGCCCAGGTAAGCGACGGGAACACGACAATGCCCCTTCGTGTCCGCCTCGGGCAACTCGGAATCACCGAACAAAATCGGCTGGGCATCACCCAGCTGGGCGACCGCTCCTTCGAGAAAACCAAACACAAGCATGCCCTCGGTCAGCCCATGCGTCGGACCGGCGGCTGCCGGCGCTGCTGCCTCGCCATCTTCGAGAGGCTCCAGCGGTTCGTCCTCCTCGGCACTCGCTTGATAACAGGCATCGTCTCCCCACTGAGACAGGTCAAGCGATATCCCGTCCTGCCCAGCTACCGGAATCACATTCCGCCAGACACGACCTCGGTCGACCACCAATTGAGCATAGCGGCTGTTCAGCGCGGCCAGATTGTCTTCCTCCTCATCCGGACGGAGCAAGTCCCCATGCTCAAGCTGGGCCAAACGGTCTTCCTGGGTCTGCAAATTCTTCGCCAGATCCTGGTACTTCTTCTTCCACTCCCGATGGGTCCGCAGCGCGGCCGCGGACAGGAAGCAAAATACGAGCGTGAACAAAAAGAGCCCGAACAACAGCAGCACGTGCCAGACCCGCCATGTGCGAGATGCCATGTAGCAAACGAAAATGAAAAACAACGCCAGTACGGCGAACGTCACTAAGGCCATCATTTTGGTTCACCACGCACGCGCAGTGCCGCAAGGGATCGTCTGTTCCAGGAAACCGTGACAGCACGAGAGCGTCGCCAGCAATGCTGCCGTTGTGGCCCCACGGTCTTCCTCTTCGATCATAAGCTGGGGCAAATGCAGCGTCAAGTTTTTACGCCATAAGGAGTTACGCGATCTTACGCTGATCCGGATCGTTATTTTCGGCAGGACCGTTCAAGTCGCAACCATTTCCCGTCGAAACCGTTTCCAGAGGAAACGATCCACGACAGCACGGATGCTGAGGATCCTGGCACTGGCACGCACGTGAACGAAGCAACGCCACGACCGGAAAAAAAATTGGCCGTCCCAGGCGCCGAGGAGGGACTCTTCCCGGAAGCGGCTTGGGCCCGCTTCGCTTGCCAATTGAACTGCTGCGCGGGGGCCCTGCGGAGTGCGCTCCGCCACGCGGCCCAACGCGAGGGGCTCAATCCCACCGACGCCCAAGTGCTGCTGGCCCTGCGGCAGAGCGCCGCAGCCTCCGTTCCCCAAAACCGCCTGGCAATGCTGGGGGGCCTGACGCCGGCTCAAACCAGCCTCCGGCTCGAGGCGCTGCGGCAGCGAGACGCGGTGGAGAGCGCACGGTGCCACGACGATCGACGGCGGCTTTCCTGGCGCCTCCTGCCGGCGGGTGAAGAGATTGCAACGCGACTGCTGCAGCAGGTGCAAGCCGCGTTGCTCGACGAACTGCAATCTTCGCTACTCCGCGACTTGACCGCTTCCGTGAATCTGCTCCTCTCCTCCGATCGCGTCCGCGGCGGCGACGCGGACGCTGCCTCGCGACGCGGGGAGGCAGCATGACCTGGCCTTGGCTACGCACCGGCGGCCTATTCGTCAGCCTACTGCTCGTGCTGGCGGGTTGTCACCGTACCCATTATCGGCAGCGGGCCGACGCGGCGGCCCGCTACCTGACGGACGAAAAACTATCCCCGGATGCGTGGCCGGTGGGACGGACCGATATCTATGTCGATCCGGCTTCGCGGATGTTTGATCCGTTCGATCTGGATCGGCCCCCCATGCCACCCGACGATCCGGCTTCTCATTCGCTGATGCGATATGTGGATGGCAAGAAGGGATATCCCAAGTGGGATCAGTTTGGCTTTCGCGATGAGGTGCAGGGTCCGAATTGGTACCAGACGCTCCCGCAGGCGGAAAATGGCACGCCCAAGTTGGACTTGGAAGGAGCGGTCCGGCTTTCGCTGCTGCATTCGCCTGCCTATCAGGCCAATCTGGAAACGCTGTATCTTTCGGCACTCGATGTGAGCTTCGAACGTTTTCGCTTCGATACGCAACTTTTCGCCGGCTACACGGCCCTGTTTACCAACTCGGGGCCCGATCGGGGCGACACAGGGGGCGAATCGTCCACCACCATCGAGCTCTTGACGGCCTCTGGCGAAGGCTTGCCTGCCTGGCAAGCCCGCCGGCTCTTCGCTACCGGCGCCGAACTGATTGTCGGTTTCGCGAATTCCATCATGTGGGAGTTTTCCGGAGCAGACACACAAATGGCGACGACACTGTTCGACTTTACCCTGCTGCAGCCGCTGCTGCGAGGCGGTGGTCGCGATGTGGTGCTTGAAAGCCTGACGCAATCGGAGCGGACGCTGCTCGCCAACATCCGCCAAATGGCCCGCTATCGTCGCGAGTTCTATGTGCAGATCTTCACCGGCCGCTCAGCAAATCTGGGCCCATTGCGGGACGGCTTCAACCTGGGAAGTCAACTCATTGGCTTCACCGACACATCGGGACAGGCGGGCGGCTACATTGGTTTGCTGCAGGCCATGCAGGACATTCGCAATCAAAGAATCAATATTACCGCCTTACAGAGCAGCGTCTCTCAATTGGAAGCCTTCTTCACCGCCGGTCGCATTGACTACTTCCAGGTCGAATTCTCTCGCCAGGCACTCTACAACGCGCAGAGCCGCCTGATCGAGTCGGAGCGGAATTTGCAGACCGCCATGGATGATTACAAGATCCTGCTGGGTCTACCGCCGAACGTCGAATTTGCACTGGACGATTCGTTGATCGCTCCTTTCCAGTTAGTTGATCCCGACATCATCCCCTTACAAGATCGGGTCACCCGCCTGCAACAGCGTGTGGGCGAGGCCACCAATGCCATGGTGACCGCCGCCGTCTTCCCCGACCCGTTGGCCGCGGAGACTGGGCCCGCCGGCGCGGAACCGACGGGCCCGCCGGCCCCCACGCTTGCCTGGAACGAGGCACTTGAGGAGCGTTTGACCGCCTTACGAGGGTACCTGTCGGATGCGCGTGAGGCCGTGCAGCGAGCTCGCGATCGCCACGTACCGGCCGCCCGGCGGGACAACGCTCGACTCCGTGAATCGCTCGCGCCACGCAAGCGAAGCGCCGATGCGCTCCGCGAACAGATGAAGGAGCAGCTCACGTCCTACCAGTTGACGAATTCGGAGTATAAGGATGACGAGCAACAAATCCTGGCGGAGGTCGAAGCCTTATTGCCCTATGAAGAAGATTTGCTGAAACGGCTGCCACAGGTTTTGGATGACACGATCGCGGACATCGTGAAGCAGTTGGGGCTCTCGGAACGCGAGCTACTACGCCTGGATGAGCAGCTGGGCAAGATCTTGGAAGAAGGCAGCCGGCTCACGCCCGAACAGCTCTTCGTGCGGATGCAGGAGGAAGTGTTCACGAAGGTGCCCAGCGAACTGAACAACATTTCGGCCAACGTCTTGAGTATCACGCTCGTGCAAGCTCGCGCCGGACGGAAAGCGTGACGCTGAATCGCGTGGAAATGGGCTGGGAAGAAGCCCTCGAGATCGCCCGTGAACGGCGACTCGACTGGATGAATGCCCGCGCTGCCCTGGTCGATGCCTGGCGTGCCATACAGATCACGGCCAACGACTTGGAAAGCCAACTCGACTTGATCGCCCGCGGCGAACTGGGAAACGTCGGAGACAACCCGTTCCGCTTACGACCGTCCGCCGGCAGAATTCGCCTGGGGTTCCAGTTTGATGCGCCCCCTCACGCGGCTGGCGGAACGAAACACGTACCGAGAAGCGCAAATTATTTATCAACAGGCTCGTCGTGCCTACTATCGCTTTGGCGATGGTGTCATGGCATCGCTCCGTGACATCATCCGACGTTTGCGCGTGAATGAAATGAACTTCGAATTGCGAAGGGCGGGCGTCGAAGTCGCCATTTCACAGGTCGAGCTGACTCGACTCCGCCTGCAAGAGCCCCCCAAACCGACCGAACAGTCGTCGTTTGGAGCAACAACGGCGCGGGATCTCGTGTCGGCGCTGAACGACCTGCTCAATGTTCAGAACGACTTCCTGGCCGTCTACGTATCCCAGGAGGTGCTGCGGCGGCTGCTCGACCTGGATATGGGAACGTTACAATTGGACGCGAATGGGATGTGGATGGATCCCCAACCGGTCACCGCCGGCACCCCCTCACTGGAAACGCTGCCGCCACCTGTCGAAGAACTGCCAGCACCGGAGATCCTCCTCGACGCCCCGAATTGAGCATTTGGGAACACTCGCATGTGACAGTTGACCGGTCGACGACTAGAATAACTCGAGCTCATCGCCGCGGATCGCTGCCGACCCCCGTAGCTCATCACCAACAGCCGCCCACCTCACAGGACGATCGCATGACGTTCGTGATTCGCACGACAACAACGCCTGACACACTGCGGAGCCGGCGGCAGCCGCGCGGGGCCAGCGTGCTCCCGTTCGGCATGATTCTGCTGCTGCTCGCGTTGGCCGTAGGTATCGGGGTCTGGCGGTGGTTGCCCTCGCGAAGTAGCCGAGGCCCGAAGGCCATCACGTACACCGTGGAGCGAGGCCCCTTCGTCTACGATGTGGTCGAGCGGGGCGAGGTGGAAAGCTCAAGCAATGTTGAGGTCCGCTGCGATGTCAAAGCCCAGAAAACAAACGGAGTCATCATTCTGGAGGTGATCGACGAAGGAACACAGGTAGAGGAAGGAGACATTCTGGTCCGGCTGGACTCCTCGGGACTGGAACAGGACCTCGTGCAGCAGCAGATCATCTGCAACTCGGCCGAGGCCCAGATGATCACATCGCGGAACACCTACGAAGCCGCGAAAATTGCCAAACTGGAATACATGGAAGGCACCTATTATCAGGAAGAACAAACGATCCAAAGTGAGATTTTTGTCGCCGAAGAGACACTCCGTAAAGCACAGGAGTATCTGGGCTACAGTGCACGGCTCTCCGCGCGGGGCTATGTGACCCCGCAGCAACTGGAGGGGGATCGCTTTGCGGTGGAGAAGGCTCGCACGGAACTAGCAACGGCGAAGACGAAACTTCGAGTGCTGCAGGAATACACGAAACCCAAGATGATGAAGGAATTGGAGAGCAACATCAGATCGGCCGAAGCCGCCTGGAAGTCCGATGAGAGCAGTTACAAGCTGGAAGTCGCGCGGGAAAAGGAATTTGCGGACCAGATCGAGAAGTGTACGCTGCGAGCCCCGCAGGCAGGTCAGGTCATCCACGCCAATCGGAGCAGCCGCCGCGGCGACAGCGAGTTCATTTGCGAACCCGGGGCGGTCGTCCGCGAGGGCCAGGTGCTCATTCGCCTGCCCGATAATTCGAAGATGCAGGTGAAGGCCAAAATCAATGAATCTCGGATCACCAGCTTGGCGGTGGGTCAGAAGGTCACCGTCCGCATCGACGCCTTTGGTGACAAGACGCTCCGCGGAGTGGTGACCACCGTCAATGAGTATCCGGAGCCGACCAGCTGGTTCAGCTCGCAAGTCAAGGAGTACGCCACCTTCATTCGGATTCTGGACACCGAAGAGGATCTCAAGCCCGGTTTGACGGCCGAAGTCACGATTCACGTGAGCGACGTACCGGATGCGATTCGCGTACCCGTGCAGGCCATCCACGAGCATGGCCGCATCACGTACTGCGTTGTCCGGACCGGCGAGGACCGCTGGGAGGCCCGCGAGGTAAGCATCGCCAACAATAACGACAAGTTCGTCATGATCGCCGACGGAGTGGTTGAGGGAGACGTGGTGGCCCTCAATCCACGTCGCTTGCTGGACTATGTCGACCTGCCGGTGATCGTCGAAACGAGCCGTCCTCCGGACGTTCCGCCCGAGGCGACCTCACCGGACGGCAGCCCCTCACCCGCTGACGCAGCGAATCCCGCCAATGAGGCGGGACAGGCGCCGGCCACCGCATCCTCGGCGGACACCACGTCGTCGGCCGCGGCGGATAAGACGGGACCTCCCGACACCGCCGCCGCCCAGGACCAGCCGACCAGCGGGGAAGCAGCCGCTCCGACCAGCCAGCCGGTTGTCAGCGAAACTTAATTCGCGTCTTTTCCCGAGACGGTTTCCATGCAGTGGGCAGCCAAAGTCAACGATCTGTGCAAGGACTATGTGCTGAAGAGCGAGACGGTCCAGGCGCTGCGCAATGTATCGTTCGAAGTCCCGCTCGGCGACTATATCGCCATCATGGGCCATTCCGGCTCGGGCAAGAGTACGCTATTGAACCTGCTGGGATGTCTCGACCGCCCCACTTCGGGTCAGTTGTTCCTGGGACAGGATAATGTGGCCACACTGAACGATGACCGACTATCACGCATCCGCGCTTCCCGCATCGGTTTTATCTTCCAGTCGTATAACCTCATCCCACAATTGAGCGTGCTGGAAAATATCGAAGTTCCGCTGTACTACCAGGGACGGATCACGCGCAGCGACCGCGATCGCTGCCGGGAACTAGCGGAACTGGTGGGACTCGGGCAGCGGTTGCAACATCGGCCGACTCAGCTTTCGGGCGGCCAGCAACAACGGGTGGCCATCGCGCGAAGCATGATCAATGACCCCTATTTTCTGCTCGCCGATGAACCGACGGGAAACCTCGACACGGCGACGACGGAAGAGATTCTGGCGATCTTCGCGCGGCTGAATGAGGAGGGACGCACGATCATCATGGTGACACACGAAGACGAAGTCGCCGCGGTGGCTCGACGAATTATCCGGCTCAGGGATGGGCGATTGCAGTCCGATGTACGGCAGCGAGAACTCCTTTCCGCCACCTCGTCGTGAGAGCCTGACATGTTGTGGCTGAGAACCTGGCGCCTGGGAGTGAAGAGTCTGCTCTTGCATCCACTCCGCTCGTTGCTGACCGTGCTCGGCATTTTCATCGGTGTCGCCAGCGTCATCTGGTTACTCGCGATCGGAGAGGGGATCAGCCGCAAGGCACAGGAACAGATCGAGGGCCTGGGTGCGGAGAATATCATCGTCCGTTCCGTCAAGCCGCCAGATGAACTCACGGCCGGCATGCGGGGCCCCATGGACTATGGCCTGCGGCGGTCCGATTTCGATCGGCTGGTGGAGACGATTCCCACCATCAAGCGAGCCCTGCCGATTCGGGAATTAAGGCGGCAGATTCGACACGGCGATAAGCTCCGCGATGGAAGATTGGTCGGTTGCACGCCCGGTTACGCCGAAGTCACGCGGTTGGAAATTGACCGGGGGCACTTTATCACGGACGCCGAAGTCGCCCACAAGCAAAATCATTGCGTGCTGGCCGCGGAACTGGCCAAGCGGCTGTTCGGATATCTCGATCCGATCGGCCGCACCGTGCATATCGATGACGACGAGGATTATTATCTCGTCGTCGGGGTACTGAAACCACGCATGGCGACGGCGGCGGTGGGGGGATCACTGGCCGCCCAGGATTTTTCCCGCGATGTGTACGTTCCCATTTCGACCATTCGGGCGCGGGTCGGGGATTTCGTGATCACGACCCGCGCCGGCTCCTTTCAGGGAGAAATCGTGGAACTCAATCAGATTACCCTTCGCATCGACGGGATGGATCAAGTCCTCCCGACTTCGGAAATTGTCCGGCGTAGTTTGACCAATCACGATCGCATGCAAGACGTTACAATTGTCGTGCCGTTGGAGTTGCTCGAACAGGCACGCGCGTCGCGGTTGATGTTCATCGTCTTCATGGGGCTCATCGCCGCCATCTCGCTGCTGGTCGGAGGGATTGGCATCATGAACATCATGTTGGCCACCGTCACGGAACGGACGCGGGAAATCGGCATTCGCCGGGCCCTCGGGGCACGTCGCTCGGACATTGTGCGGCAGTTTCTCGTCGAGACGATCGTCCTGTCGATTGCCGGAGGTGTCGTGGGTGTGATCGGCGGCGTGACGCTGTTGCAATTGACCGAGCCCTTTCGTGACCTCATGATCTATTCGGCACCCGAGATGATGGCCAATCTTCCGCCCACCGTAAGCGAAGTCAGTCCGATCATCGTTCCCTTGTCGATCCCGCTGGCTTTTACGATCGCCGTACTGGTGGGCATCCTGTTTGGCGTCTACCCCGCCATCCGCGCGGCCCAACTGGACCCGATCGAGGCACTACGACACGAGTAGCCGGCATGCGCGGGGTCCTTGGAGGATGGAAAATTCTTGAACCGAAAGCCTTGGGGCGGGACCGTGGAATTGGGTCACGCGAAAGGGCCCCGACACGTTATACTACGCGGATCAGGTCTTCACCCGTTCGGCCCAATGAGTAACCCAGGCATGTCCACCCCGCGACTTCCCAGTGACTGGCAGCAACTGGCGGAGCAAGTCATCCAGCGTTGCGAGCAGTTGGCTCAGGATAGCGAAGAGCCGCATCGGTTGACGCGACGATTCTGCACGTCCGCCATGCAGGATGCCCACGAGCGAGTCGGCGCCTGGATGAAGACGGCCGGCCTGGAAGTACACGTCGACGCCGTGGGCAACTTAATTGGACGCGATACCCTGGCTCGCTCAACCGGCGTGAAACGACTCCTGCTTGGCTCGCACCTCGATACGGCCCCGAATGCGGGCAGGTTCGACGGGGCCCTTGGTGTCCTGCTGGCGATCAGTGTGGCCGAGGCGGTCCGCGATACGGAGCTGCCCTTCGGCCTCGAAGTCATCGGCTTCTCCGATGAGGAGGGGGCCCGCTATACATCACCTTACCTCGGCAGTCGCGGGATCGCCGGGACCTTCGACTATTCGATTCTCGATCGACCTGATGCCGTGGGAATCACGGTGCGACAAGCCCTGATTGATTTCGGACTGAACCCTGATGAAATCGGGAATGTCCGCTACGATCCCCAGCATCTGGTGGCTTGTATTGAACCGCATATCGAGCAGGGCCCCATCCTCGACAGCGAGAATCTGCCACTGGGACTCGTTACCGCCTTCGCCGGTCAAACGCGGCTGCTGTGCCAGTTCCACGGCGACACGGGTCATGCGGGGACGGTACCCATGCGATTGCGCCGGGATCCGCTGGTGGCGGCCGCCCGCTTTTGCCAGGCCGTGAGCGAATATGCCAACAACATGAGTGACTTGCGAGCCACGATTGGATGCTTTCAGGCTCACCCGGGCGCAAGCAATGTGATCCCCGAACGGGTATCGCTCAGCCTGGATGTCCGGCACGCGGACGACGCCATGCGGCTGACGGCGGTCGAGGAGTTGTTAGCGACGGCTGGCGAGATCGCGCGCTCCAGCGGCACGCGGTTTGATATTCAGTTGCGGGAAGAACAACCGGCCGTGAACACGGACCGCAGTATCTGTGACTTGTTGGCGAGCGTGATTGAAGGAGCGGAATGCCGCGTGCGGCGGCTGATCAGCGGTTCTGGTCATGACGTGGCGGCGCTGGCTTGCCTGACCCCGACGGCGATGCTGTTTGTCCGCAGTGTCGGTGGTATCAGCCATCATCCCGCCGAAGACGTGCGGCTGGCGGACGTGCAACGGGCCATCCAAGTGCTCGTGACGTTTGTCGAGAGGCTGGGCGCCCAACTGGCGGTGGCGGTGGAATCGTGAATGTCGCTGATCGCGATCCCCCGGCCTGCCAAACCGCCCGCTCCCACGGCCGTCGCATCCCGGACGGTTTGCAGCACGGTATCCAACGTGATGCTGTTGGCCCGCAGTCGGTCCGGGTCGACGATGACCTGCAGCTGCGGGTCCTTCTCACCCCAGACCGCGATATTGGCCACACCGGGCACGGCCATCCATCTCGATCGGAACCGTGATCAGGCTCTCGATATCCTCGGTAGCGATTCCCGGCGCTTCGGTTTGAATCTCCACCAGCGGCGGAGCAAACTCGGGAAACACATCGAGGGGCACAAAGTCCGCCGTGCGGATGCCCACCCATACGACGGCCGCCGCCAGCAGCACCACCAGTAAGCGGAGCTGAAGTGAAGTTTGGATCGGCCAACTCATGTCAAGTCGCGGCTCACTTTCCGGCTCCAAACTCGGTGCCAAACAGTTCAGCCGCGCCTGCCACGACTACCTGGCTGCCCGCTTCGGGTCTCGCAGCCAGAATCGCCAGTTCTTCGTCGACCCAGCGGACAGTCACGCGACGGCGCGTAAATTGCCGTTCGCCCGAAACAACGTACGTCCAGGCGTTGCCATAAATGTCATTAAGCACCGCAGCGTAGGGCACGACCAGTGCCTCCCGGGACCCCCCGCAGCGGCAATTCGACGCCGATCCGCTGCCCGGGAAGCAGTCCCAATTGACGTTTGTCGACCTCGTAGTACAAATCGGCGGATGAAGACAGGGCATCGGCGGTGGGAGGCGCCGCGACCGGATGCGCCACGATGGGTGGTGCCGAGTTGACAAGATCGTCCGTGTTGTGTGGACGGAGAGATTCGCCGGTCAGAGAAACGAGTTGGACGTTTTCGTCCGCCCGAATCGTGGCCAGCATATGGGCGAATACAATGTGTACTGGCCCTCCTTCAGTTTGGCGGGAAAGCACACCAGCAACTGCGGATTCGCGATTAATTTTGCCTGCACCGCGTCGCCCCTGGCCATGCCCAGCTGCGCAAGCGTGGCTTGGAAGGCCGAGTTATTTGTCAGGGCCGTGTTTACCGCCCCATCCTCCGACAGGCCGTCCTCCAGGAATACGCCCGGAGGAATGACCTGGCATGACGGGGGGATCGGAGTCATCGGAAAGCCTGTACGGGCCTGGATATCGTCAGGCACCATCCCCGGGGTGGCAGCCGCCGCGCGGCGTTCGGCAACCCACACAGGCAAGCAGTGCCCCCCTCCAGGGCCATGCTAGCGAGCGCACATCGAAGCCAGCGCGCGGCTTGCCGGAGCGTGGGCGAAGTACACATACGGGGCCTGCGAAAAGCAGCCGGGAAAATAGGATCAGCCCACACAACGGGTACAATCCCTCCGGCAGGATCGGATCGCGGAGCGATCCGACGACGATGCTGCCCATTGCAGCAGGACCGTGATCCACTACAATCCGACCACGATTGGATGGATGCAGGCCGCGATCATCGGATGGACGTCCCGGAGTTCTCACGTCATGCCTGCCGCAGCATCTGCGCATGAGTCGGCTCCCCTGGCCGCCGTCGATGGTTCCTTGTTACGGCTGGACATCGATCCGGTCATCGCCCGTGCGGATGCTCTGGTGTCCTACGTCGAGCGCGACCTGCCGACACACGACGGACTCGCCCGTGTCGCACGCGGCGTCGCAAAGTCCGCCCGCGAGGCCAAGGATGTCTCGCGTCGGTTGCGGCGGCCCATCGGTTGGCATCGCTTACCCGCCGCGTTCCTGGTCGTCTCTCTGGCTTTATTGTGCGGCTTGCTGTATTGGCAGTTCATTTATACACCACGACTCGTCGTCGCCATCCCGGAACGCGATGCCATCGAGCTCAAGAGCGCCGTGCGTGGACAAACGCGACTGCGACTCGAATCCGTGTGGACCGTGGGCTCGCGAGAGAGCCTGCAGTTGATGGAACAAGGCAAAGCCGACCTGGCTTACATTCAGGGTGGCATCGACATTCCGGACGCCTATCCGCGCACCGATCTGGAACAATCGGAACTGGTCCTCCTGTTCCTCCGCGATACCATTGCCCGTCCCACGGAGATGCGCAAGATACTCACCTCCCAGGCGGATCAGGGCAGTCACGCGCTGGCAAGGCTCTTCACCCGCTATTGGCGGATCGAGGACCAGGTCCAGTTCGTCCACGACTGGCGGAAGTTTACGGACGACGACGATTACCAAATCGCCCCTGACATCGATGCCGTATTCGTCGTCAAGGATCCGCTCAGCAAGAGACTGGATGGCACGGCCGTGCGACTGGCGGCAGCCGGTTTTCGACTGGTATCGCCCGACATCGGGGCGATGAGCCTGCGGCTCAAATACCTGCAGCCGTTTGAGATCCTGCCGGGCTATCTTGATCCGGCGGGGCAGATCCCACGGCAGTCGGTCGCGACTTATGCCGTGATGACGTACCTCGTTGCGCGGCCGCACCTGCGGGCTCAGCAATTAGCGGAAGCGCAACGGATGATTCATCCGGATCACGCCTTCCCCAGCCCCACGACCGAGCCCTCACTGAACGTAGCGAGCGAAGTCGCACAAGGCCTGGAAGCCGTGTTGGGCATCACGGTCTATGTGGGCCTGGCCTTTCTGGCCTTACTGGGTCTGGACGTGGTTGCCTGTCGCCGGCGATTTCACGAACTGAATTCACTGGTCAGCCTGATCAGCATGCACCAGAGTTCGAAAGACGTAATCACTGGCAACAGCACGGAGAAAGCACACAACGTGACCTATCTCGCGGCTTGTAGCGATCTGCTGGGACTGATCGCTTCGGTCACCGGCTATTACACGCAAGAGAATTCGTCGCTGCTCTATAACCGGCTGTCCGACATCATTCATGAGCGCTGCGATGGGCTAAAGATCAATATCCAGTTGAAGATCCTGCAGGCATTGATCGACTTGCCAACTCCGTTGGATACCGATGACGTCGCGGCCTCCGAGGCACCCGCCTAGCCGGTTGGCTCGGGAAAAGTCGGACGCCGCGCTCCACGTGGCTGGGGCATCCTGCCACAGTCGTTAACGGCTCAGCGCCGAACAACGGATCGCCTGCGGGCGATCGGCGTACGATGACTGGCGGAAAGGGGCGGCTCCGCCGCCAGACCACAGCGGCGAAGGATCGCCGCGCTCCACGTGGCTGGGGCATCCTGCCACAGTCGTTAACGGCTAGCGCCGAACAACGGACCACGCCACGGGCGATCGGCGTACGATGACTGGCGGAAAGGGGCGGCTCAGCCGCCAGACCACAGCGGCGAAGGATCGCCGCGCTCCACGTGGCTGGGGCATCCTGCCACAGTCGTTAACGGCTGCGCGAGCAACGGACCGCGCCGCGGGCGATCGGCGTACGATGACTGGCGGAAAGGGGCGGCTCCGCCGCCAGACCACAGCGGCGAAGGATCGCCGCGCTCCACGTGGCTGGGGCATCCTGCCACAGTCGTTAACGGCTGGCGCCGAACAACGGATCACGCCGCGGGCGATCGGCGTACGATGACTGGCGGAAAGGGGCGGCTCCGCCGCCAGACCACAGCGGCGAAGGACCGCCGCACTCCACGTGGCTGACCGGCGGCGAAAGACGCCGCGCTCTAGTGGCGAGATCACCGGGTTGCTAGGATCAAATGGCAATCGCACCATTTCCGAGAGAGGACAGCCTGGCATGCCGATCTCCATCATCGATCCCATTTCACCGGCGATTGATCGCACCAAACTCATTTTGTTCCGCCCCTTTGACATAAACAAATGGTTGGCGCTCGGATTCTGTGCCTTCCTGGCGAATCTCGGCGAAGGGGGCGGGGGCGGGTCGGCCAATACGGGCATGCGAACGGGTGGCGGCAACGGCGAGGGGCTTGATCCCGTCTGGTCATGGATTCAGGACAACTGGTCGCTGTTTCTTTCCATCGTCGTCGCTGTGGTGGCGGTGAGTTTCCTGGTCGGTCTGCTGTTGATGTGGCTCAGTAGCCGCGGCAAATTCATGTTCGTGGATGGGATTGTGCATAACCGAGGGGCCGTGACGGCGCCCTGGGGCGAGTTTCGAAACGAAGGCAATTCCCTGTTCGGGTTTCGCTTTCTCTTCAGTCTGTGCTGTTTATTGCTCTTCCTGGCCGTGATCGGTGGCTGCGTGCTCATCGCGATGCCTAGCATTCAGGAACGAGAGTTCGGGCCTTCTGCCGTTTGGGCAATGGCGCTCGGCATCGTAGTGGGGGTTCCCTTGGCGATCACGGCGATCCTGATCGATTTATGCCTGAACCACTTCGTGGTGCCCATCATGTACTTGCGACGAATGGGCGTGCTGGCTGCCTGGAGTGTCTTTCGGTGGGATTTTCTCCGCGGTCGTTCCGGCACGTTCTTCCTGTATGTGCTGTTCCAGATTCTGATGGGCATGGCGATAGGCATGCTGGCTCTTTTGGCCACCTGCTTCACTTGCTGTCTCACCATCGTGCCTTACGTGGGCACGGTTATCCTGTTGCCGTTGTTTGTCTTCGCCCGGTCGTACCAGCTCTACTTTCTAGAACAGTTCGGCGACGAGTGGCGATTCTTTTCCGATCTTCCGGTGGCCGGAGTGGCGTCACCGTTTGGCGACGGCAGGTGACCGCGGTGTGGGATCGCCGCATTCCACGTGGCTGGGGCAGCTTGCCTCACTTTGTTCCCGGTTTTCACTTCAAGCCCCGGCGGTGGCAAGCTAGAATTCGAGACAGGTAACGACGGGAAGCCTCACAAAAAAGGCTGGGCAGCTGTTGATGGGCGATCGTGGGGCGCAATTAGATCCCAATGGACGTCGAACCCCCTGATGAAGCGTTGTTGCAGCGAGCCATGGAAGGACATGCCGACTCGCTGGGACAGCTCTTTGGCCTTTATGAACCCACCCTCCGCAAGATGATCTTGTTGCGGCTGGACCATCGTTTGCAGGGCCGATTGGACGTCGACGACGTCCTGCAGGAGGTGTATGTCGAGTACGCACGCAGCCTTCCGCAATACACGGCCTATCGGGGCATGCCTTTCCGACTCTGGCTGCGAATGATTGCCGTGCGGAAACTGCAAGCCTTGCACCGCCATCATCTGGGGGTGGCGGCCCGGGGCGTGGATCGCGAAGTATCGATTTACCGTGGACCGTTGCCCTCGGTCAGTTCCGGTTCCCTGGCGATCCAGCTACTTGGCCGTCACACATCGCCCACCCAGGCCGCGCTGCGGGCCGAATTGCAAATGCAGATTCAAGCCGCTCTCAATGAGATGGAGCCCATCGACCGAGAGATCATCGCACTGCGTCACTTCGAGGAAATGAGCAATTCCGACGTCGCGCACCTGTTGGGGATCGGCCAGGCAGCGGCCAGCAATCGTTATGTGCGGGCGTTGCGACGTATCAAGCATCTGCTGGTTATCGACCATGGCCATCCGACGCCGGGCACTCCCTGATGGAAGACGTCCGCCATCCGATCGATATGTTGGCAGAGGAATTCTTGGATCGGCTCCGCACGGGCCAGCGACCGACGATTGACGAGTATGCCTGTCAGCATCCGCAATGGGCCGAGGAAATCCGAGACCTTTTTCCCGCCCTGGAAGCGCTGGAGCGTGGTAAGCCCAACGAAGATTTCGATGAAGCGCCGCCATTCAGCATTGATGGCTTCACGCCACAAGTGCTGGGCGACTATCGGATCATTCGCGAGATTGGCCGTGGCGGCATGGGCATCGTCTGCGAGGCAGAACAAGTTTCGCTGGGTCGCCGTGTGGCACTCAAGCTGTTACCGCCCCACGTCGCGAAGGACGCTCACGCGCTGCTGCGTTTTCGCCGTGAAGCCCGCTCTGCCGCCCGACTGCACCACACGAACATCGTCCCCGTATTTGAAATCGGCCACCACCAGGGACTGCACTTCTATGCCATGCAATTCATTCATGGTCAGGGGCTGGACGAAGTAATCACCGAATTGAGCCGCGTGCGACGTCTCGCCGCCTCGAGGGGCTTACGTCCCAGGCCATCCGCCCCGAGCCCGTCGCTGGCAACGGATCTGGCGGGTCAATTGCTCAGCCGACCGTTTGAGCTGCCTCCCTCCCAAGGCCGGTTGTCACCGCAGCAGGCCATACCACAGCGAAGCGACACGGACGGCCACGCTCAGCCGGGCGAAGAGGTCCGTATGGCGGAGGAGCAACAACCATCTGGCTGCGAACACCGCGCGCTCCTGCTCAACCGTCGCTATTTCGATAACGTGGCGGGCATTGGTGTGCAAATAGCCGATGCGTTGGCATATGCCCATGCACAGGGAATCCTGCACCGAGACGTCAAGCCGTCGAATGTGCTGATTGACGTCCATGGCACGGTCTGGCTGACCGACTTTGGGCTGGCCAAAGACGACACCTCCGATGTCACGAAAACGGGGGACGTGGTCGGCACACTGCGGTATATGGCACCCGAGCGATTCCGCGGCCACGCAGACGCGCGGAGTGACGTCTACTCTTTGGGTCTGACACTCTACGAAATGCTGACGCTGCGGCCCGGGATACGCCAGCACGGGCTGTCGCCCAGGGAAGCCGCCCAAGGCACCACACCTCCCCTGGTGGCTCCGCGGGCTGTCGATGCGACAATCCCGAAGGACCTGGAAACGATTGTCCTCAAGGCCACGGCGGCGGACCGTGCACTGCGATACCCATCGGCGGCGGAGTTGGCCGAAGATCTGCGCTGCTATCGTGCGAGATTGCCGATCCAGGCGCGACGGATGAACTGGCTGGGCAAGACGTGGCTGTGGTGCCGCCGCAACCCCTCGCTGGCCGGCATGGCCACGGCTGCCGCCTTGTTACTCATTCTGGCGTGCCTGGGCTGGACTGCCTCACATTTGCTGCGGACACAACGTGATCGGGCGATTCAGGCCGAGCAGGCAGCCCGCCAGGCCGAGTTGTCAGCACAACGAGCCGAGCGGATGGCACGCGCCCAGCAACGTCTGGCCAAAGCGACATCCTTTCGCATCAGCGGCGTGCCCGGAAGCCGCCAACGGGCGCTCGACGAGCTCCGGCAGGCGCTGCAACTTGTTCCCACGGGCTCCTTACGGGACGACATCCGTGATGAAGCCGTCGCCGCACTCGCCATGACCGACGTGGAATTCGAGACCATACGCTGGGACGAACTGATTTCCGCCACGCGGAATACGCCCTTGTTGTCGCCCGCCGTGACCAAGCTGGGACGGGTGTTGACGTATGCCTTTGATTCCTCCTACCAACAGCTGGCTGTGTTCGATCCGGAACAGAATCAAGTGCTCGTGTTTGATCGTTTGGCGCGGAAGGTCACGCATCGATTCGCCAACGCCACCCTCAAGGAAGATCCTGCCGTCAACTTGCTACGATTCAGCGCGTCAGGGTCCCTGCTCATCGCCGGATCGGTGACCGACCGCGGTCAACTGACGGTGTGGAGTCTACCGAGGGAACAAGCTGTGTATCAGACCGAGGGCGTCATCCGCTTCGATATCAGTCCGGATGATCAATGGCTGGCCATCGCGCGTGCCAGCGATGCCATCGAACTGGTCGACTTGCTTCAGTCTCGCCGCGGTCCTCGGACCGAGTTAGCCAGCGCGGCGGAATCACTGTCGTTCAGCCCCAACGGACGCCAACTGGCCGTCTGCTTCGGCAGCCGCGCACCGTTGGTCTCTGTTCTCGACAGCCAAACGTTGGAACTCGCTGCGCAGTTGAAGCTGGATGCTCCCAACGTCCAGCAATTGGCTTGGCACCCCAATGGCGTTGATCTCGTCCTGGCGCGGGGAAATGCGGGACGCGGCGAAGTCTGGAACGTTGCCACCGGGCGGCTCTTGAGCAGAACAGCAATTGGGCCGAGTTGGGTGTCGTGGTGCAACGTCGATCCGCTGGGGGAACTGCTGCTGACGTCCGCTTGGGACGGCACAACCAGGTTGTGGGGCCTGCATTCCGGTCGCCTGATCCTGACTCTGGACCGCGGCATTCCTTTGTCTCATTGGAGCCCCTGGGCACGATTCTCGGAAGCCGTCAGACCGATGGGGGCGTCGAGCTGATTCACGTGCACCGTGGCCGTTCATTCGGCACGCTGCAGGGGCCATTTCACGAATCCGAACGATCCTGGCTGGCGAAATTCCGTGCCGATGGAAGAATCGTGGCGGCGTCCCTGCAAAACGGCAATTCCGTCACTCGGCGAGTCGTGTTCTGGGACCCGTGCACGCGTCGCCAACTGGGCGACTTTGAGGCCAATCAGGTTACCGACTTGTGGTTTGCCGAACAGGAGTTGGCGTTGATCCACCGTGGCGGACTGACGCATTTACCAGCGCAGGCCACCGCCGCGACGTCACCCGACAAGTCGAGCGCGGGAGACGCGTACATCTACGGCCCTCCCCGCACCGAGCCGCGTTTCCAGGGGGCCATAGCGGCCGCCACCAATGGCGACCTCTGCGCGATGATCCGCGGGGATGAGTTGATCGTCGCAAAAACCAGACCGTCGTTGAACCACGCATCGACGCCGGCAGTCCAGGAACGCCTGGCTGGTGCCGAACCGATCGCCAACTTCGAACTTCCTTCGCGGCACGATACCGTGTCGATCAGCCCAGACGGTCGGTGGGCCGCCACTGGAGGGTGGCACTCGCAAGTCACGTGTATCTGGGATTTAACAGCAGGTTGTCTGGCCAAGGAACTGCGGTTGGGTTCGCAAACCGGCTTCTACTTTTCCCCTGCCGCTCCGCAACTCGTGACCTGCCGCTGGGACGCCTATCGATTTTGGAATCTGGCCACGATGGAGAACGTATTGACGTTGTCCCGCTCCGATTGTCCCCAGCCGGACGCCATCGCGATTGCGCCCAGCGGCAATCTGGCCGTCGTCTGCCTTCGCCCCGACGCCCTGGACCTGGTGCGCCTACCGTCGGGAACCACGGAATTGCGACTGTACGGACTGCGCTTGGGTCGGCCGACCGCGCTCGCCTTCAGCCCCGACGAGACACCGAATCCTTGTCGCCAGCGCGGACCAACCGGTCGTGGGCATCTGGGACCTGGACGTGTTGGCCCGAGGAACTGGCCGAATTGGGCCTGACGGATGCCGCGCGTAGGAGACCGATGGAGGCCGCGGCGCGGCGGGCCGTAGCCCGAGTGCAATGGGCGGGTATCGAGGGATTGGCGCAAGCAGCCTTTATCGGTGGCATGGATGTGGCTCAGGCCCGCCAGGCACTCGACGTCGTTGAGCAGGCCTATGCCGCCCATTCCCAATCTCCGGACGCCGCCAACAACCTGGCGTGGAATCTCGTTACCGCTCCTCCTGAATTGCGCGATGCCCAGCGCACCATCGAGCTCGCGGAGCAGGCCCTGCGGGAGGAACCCAACTCGACGACATATCGCAACACGTTGGGGGTAGCCCATTATCGGGCGGGGAACTATCAGCGCGTCATTGAATTGTTGGAACCCAACGTGTTGGCGGCCCCGGGCGGACAGCTGCCGTATGATCTTTTCTTTCTGTCGATGAGCCATGCGGCCTCCGGAAACCAGCGAGAGGCCGAATTCTACCTGCACATGGCGGATCGCTGGCTGTCGGTGACGCAGGATGATCGGTCGCTGAACGACGATCCAATCCGACCCGAGCTCCGGGCGATTCGCGCCGAGGCGGAAGCCGCCGTGCGAGCGGGACGTCGCGAGCCGTGAGCCACAGGCCCACGGACAAGGTGCGACCATGCCGACCCGCAGCGGTCGCGGTGTAATCCAAAGCCTCACGCGCAATTGAGTGTATAGGGTAGTGCTGATTCCGATAATCGGCAGGCGATCCCACCAGCCGATCGATCGACCCGATAATCACTCGGTTCTTCAGGGGAACATGACATGGCACGATCACCGTTCCGAAAACCCAACCGTTCGCGACAACGATTCGACCGCGTTTTCGGCCGCCGACTCAGCTGCGAACCGTTGGAAGATCGACGGATGTTAGCCAACATTGTGTGGGAAAACCGTGCCGTTTTTAGTGACGCGGATCCGAATGACAATCGGTTTGACAATGTCTTTGGAGGCATCACGACGTTGCAAGCAATCGGAGTCGTCGATGCGGCCATCGACTATTGGGAGAAAGTGATTACTGATTTTAATTATCCCATGGGGGAGGATTACAGCATCACGATTTCCATGAATGCCAGCCCGGGTTCCTTGGGCGCCAATGGTGGATTTTCGCAGGTCAATGGCGGTAAGCCGTCCGTCGGTTCCATAGGAATTGGCTGGCAGTCCGGCATTACACCTACGACCGACAACGCGGCCGGATGGTACCTCGATCCAACTCCATCCGAGCATAGTGAGTTTCAAGGCGCCTTTCTTAATGCATTCGTGAGGACTCCCTCGCCGGGAATGGGCGGCGTGGACCTATTTACGGTGGTGCTGCACGAATTGGGGCATGCCATCGGTTTGGGTGCGACTCAAAAGACGCGTGCGTGGTCTTTCAACTCCGCCGCCGTCGACACAATCAACACGCCCGCGTCCGTTCCGGCCAGCACGTACTGGCCATTCGACGGTCCTTCGGGAAGCTCGCTGTGGACGAGCTGGGACAGTGGCGGCGCCTCCGGGACGGCGAACAATGCCGGAGGTCCGCAACATTTTGCCCCGCTAGGGGCGCAATGGCCGGCCGTGAATCCGACTCATTTCGGCGCGGCGGCACTGATGAATGCCAGGGTCACATCGCGTAGTATCATCTCCGACGCGGAAGCACTGGCCGCCGCGGATGCCTACGGTTATTCGATCGTACGACCGTCGAGCTTCGGAACGATGTACAACACGTTGGATGCGAATGGAAACTTGCGGATCGACTTTACGTCGCTAGTTGGGAGCGGGGACTATCTCCAACTGTCGACTTCCGGGGATACTCTCATCACCTATTTCGATACCGGAGTTCCCGTGCCGGGAATTGACCCGGTGGGAGGCGTAACCAGCAGCTTTCCATTGTCAGCGATCAGTAGCATTGATATTAGAACGGGCGGCGGTCAGGATTTTATTCGCATCGAGGGCAACGGTGGCAAGCCAATCACGGTCGACGCGGGCGGGGGGGATGACGTTATCGACTTCTCTTTCTTCGGGAAAAACCTCGGCAACATTGCCGCGTCGACGTTTGTCAACGGTGGGGCCGGTATCGACAGCATATTCGCTTACGACAATAACAGTTCCGCCGCCGCTACCTACTCCGTCAATAGCGCCCGCTTCGATCGGCCGGGCTGGGGTGGCTTTTCGTACGCAGCGGATATCGAGGCACTCTCACTGACCACCGGTACGGGGGCAGACACCGTCAATGTGACGAGTACCTTTCCTGGCCAGCCCGTTGTCCTGAACAGTGCGGGCGGCGAAGAAATCGTCAACATCGGAAGTGCAGCGAGTGGAGTCCAGTCGATTCGGGCCGACGTGCAGATCCAGAATGACCCCTGGTTTACCACGCTGAACATCTCAGACGTGGGGAACAGTACTCCCAGAAACGTCATCGTCGATCAATGGGTGGGTAACTTCGGCGCCATGGCGGGCCTGGCGCCTGCCTATATCACGTGGGACAACGCCGACATTCGAGACATTCATATCACGACGGGTAGTGGTGCGGATGTGCTAGATATCTTGCGAATGTCTGAGCGGCTGTATATCACCAATACCAATGGCGTCGATGAAGTCACGCTAGGGAACGATGTAACCGGAATCAGCGAAATCACCAACGTGGTCGACGTGGGGCCCAATGCTCCCTTTGTGGTCAGCAACCTTACGATCGACGACTCGGCGGGCACGTTGGGCAGATCCGTCAGCTGGGTACCTGGTGGAAACGGCTTTTTTTTGACAGGGCTCCCGGCCGGCCTCCGCTATGAAAACATTCGCGACCTGAATTTTCTAGCTGGCAGCGGTTGGGATCAGTTTTCACTGCCTGGCATTCCCGACGATGCGATCCACATCCATGGCGGCGGCGGCGTCGATTCGCTGCTGATTGACGACCGCAACATGCCGTTTGCTATGGCGTCTTCCACGATTCGCGAAGACCGTCTCGAACGCCAGTCCGGCGGTGGCTTCCCAATCGGGGTAACAACCTATTTCTCGGACGTCGAGTCGCCCACATTTTATCTCGACGACTCGAGTACGTCGAACACGATTTACGGAACGCCTGGCTCGATTCCCAATGGCTACCAGCTCACGGTCTTCAGCGGCTCGAACAATGACACGTTTACGGTGAAGCCACGTGATGCCGATGGCAATCCATCGATTCTCGGAGCGATGGGAATCCTGGGCGGGCTAGGAACCGACACGATCGTCATTGACGATGCCGATAGCGCGACCGGGACTTCGTGGACTATCGACAACTTTTTCGGCGCCGGCACCCAGAACTTTGTGGTCGCGGGAGGCGCTCATTTTGGTTCGTCAAGTGACGTGGAGAATGTCACGCTCGCCGGATCGGCTGGTGACGATGTCTTTTACCTGGATCGATATGCCAGTGGCACAGCGCTTCAAGTGCTTGGCAATGACGGAAATGACGTCCTCGAAGCGTCCGCCACTTCCCTGAATCTCGCGTCCACGTTTACCTCGATCTCCGCCTTTCTATTCGACGGCGGCGAAGGCTACGACCAGTTCCTGCTTCACAATGATGGCAGCCAGGGGGGTTGGGACTATACGAGGACGAGCGACTTCTTTCGCGCGATCGGGCCCTTCTATTTTCTGACACTCCACAATGCCAACGTGGAGTATCTGTTTGCGACGACCGGCGCACAGAATGACAACTTCTTCATTCAAGCGGTGCCTGCGGACACAGCGACGGGATTTGATGGAGGAGATGGCTACAATCAGTACTTCATCGGCAACGGCGGACTGACAGGCGGCATTCTGGGCGGCGTGCAGTTGTTTGCCACCGTCGGCACCAACACCATCACGGTCGACAATAGCAGCGATACCGTGGGCCGCACGGTGCATGTGGATGTGGACACGGTGGGGGCGATGCCAGGCGACGACCTCTTCGGAACAGGCGGCTACCTGCTGTACAGCAACTTTGTCGAGCTGACCGTAAAACTGGGGATCGGAGATGATACGGTTTATGCCGTGCCGCATCCGTACACATCGATCGTGATCGACGATCCCAACCCGGCGGCACGCGAGTCGACCGACTTCCTGGGCCTGGCCTTTGCCGCCGTCACCGATCCGGTCTTCACGGAGACGGGACCCAATGCCGGCATCTACACGTTCGCTGATGCCGCGCCGCTGAGCTATACCGGCTTCGAATCCTCGGCGATCGATGACTCGGCGCCGACCGTCCTCGCGACAACGTTCCTGCAGGACACAGCTTGGCATCGACTGCTCTTTGAGTTTAGCGAGGATCTCTCGGCCAACCTGCGGGCGAGCGACCTCATACTGACGGATCTGTCGACGGGCGAGACCATCGACGCGGCCGATATCGGGCTCAGCTACGACATGAGCACCAACACCGCGGTATTTACGTTTCCGGGACTCCCGAATGGCACGCTAGCGCCCGGCGATTACAGCGCTTCCCTGCGGGAACGCGTGAGCGATCTGTACGGCAATCGACTCTTGCCCTACACGCCGCTCCTGTTCAGCGTTGCGTCGGCCACGCCGGACGGCGATTTCAATGACGATGGCCTCTACGATCTGCTTGACATCGACGCGCTGGTCGCCGAGATTGCGGCGGGCACGCATCAGGCGGTTTTCGATCTGACGGGCGACTCGCTGGTCGACCTGGCCGACCGGGATGCTTGGCTGGCCGAGGCGGGCGGCGTGAATTTGGGACTGGGCTTAAGGTACCTGCTCGGAGACGCGAATCTGGATGGGGTCGTCGACACGTCTGACTTCAACCTCTGGAATGCCCACAAGTTCACGGCCGTGGCGGCCTGGAGTCAGGGAGACTTCAATGCCGACGGCGTCGTCGATACGTCCGATTTCAACATCTGGAACAACGCTAAGTTCACCAGTGCCCTGCGACCGGCGGTCACTCAGCGACACGTTTCGTGGGTAACGCTGGCTGACGCGGCTCGACCTGCTGAGTCGCCTGGAAGGGCCCAACTGAATCCTGGATACCATCGACTCGTTACGCCGTGATCGGTTCCTCAAGCGCGTCTCTGCCCGCTGGCGGGATACCCTGGCTTTGCCAAGCGCGCCGTTGGCTGGCTGGTACTTCTTCATAGCCGGCCTGATGGCCGACAACGCATGATCCGCTGGAGCGGACGTTCGGACCGCGCTTCAGCATCTCGCCTACGCTCCGCTTTACCGATAAGCATGCGCCTTGGCTGTGCGGCAGCCACGTCCCACGGCTGGGATTTTTGCCGCCGCTGCGTTAGAGTTTGAATCCAGCCAAACATCGACGCCGCATATGCAGCAGAGGAGACCGAATGCCCATGGAATCGCGTTCCGGAAAACAGGGCTTGTTCATCACGATCGACGCAAATATCGGGGCCGGCAAGACCAACGCCTGCCACGCCATCGCTTCCGCCGCGACCGCCAGCGGCTGCCCGTCGCGCGTGCTGGAAGAACCGACGCATCACCCGAAATTCGCTCATTTCCTCTCCCGCTACTATGACGACCTGCGGACCGGAAATAACACGGGCGGTGGTTTCGCCATGCAGATGTTCATGCTCTGCCAGCGTTACGAACAGCATCGGCTGGCGGTCGAGCAGGCATGGGGGGATCAAGGGATTGTCGTCGTTCAGGATCGTCCCATTTACGGCGACACCGTTTTTGCCACCACCGCCATGGAACGGGGGTTCATGACCCCCGAGGAATATCAGCTGTACGTCGATGTCTATCGCAATATGAGCCGGGATGTGATGCCCCCCGACGTCTTTGTCTATCTCGACGTGTCGCCCGAGGAATGCTACGAGCGGATGGAGTCGCGGGGTCGCCGACAGGAAACGGGCGTCCCCCTCGATTATCTGCGGCAGCTCGACGCAAATTACAAGCTGCTGATTCAGGAAATGCGTCGCCGCGGCGTCCGCGTGCTAACGGTCGACTGGCGCGAGTTCGGGCCGCCGGTCGAAATGTGGAACCGGATTCGCTCCATGGCCATGTCTCATGACTCGTGGTACGAACAGCTCACCTTCTCCTTTGCCAAGGCACCGCGGATGCCCATCGTACCGGGCACGAAGGACGAGCCGAGCGACGAGGAAGCGCGAGAGGTCACGTCGCATTAGCCCGCTCGCGACAGGGAGCGATGGTGCTCAGCGGCAGTGCCCGAGCAGTGAATGAATCCATTTCGCCCGGGTGCGATGCCGGCTGCCCTCATTCGGCCACGCGGATCGGCACTTGCAAGGTTGCCTTCGTCGGCCGCAAACAGGAAGTTTCGGAACACGACTGATAACCGACCTCGCAAACGACCTCCTGGTCGCCGGCGGCCCCGTCACTGGGGATCGCGATCAACTGCCGAAAGACGACTTCTTTCTCGTAAGCGAACGTGGTGTCGTTCAGCCGATAGGGCTTGGGTATCTCCCACTCGCCCACCTGCTGCATCCCCGCTGGCAGGGTCAGCTTAAGTGTCGTCGGAATGTTCACGCCGGTCGGCTGATTGACGGCGTAGACATGCCAACCCGAGGCAATCCGCAAGCGTATCCCCAGCGTGAATGACTCACCCGGCTTCACAGACCGTCGGTCGGTTGCCATACCCAGCTTGACGGTCTGGGTGGCACTCGGCTCGTCGACGGGGATCTCAAAGCTCGCCACGGACATCTCGGGTCCCGGTGATGCGGCGGGCGGTAGCTCCACCTGGGGCATCTCGATCGGGCTGGCTGCCTCTTCCGGAGGTTGGCAACCCAGGATCAATACCAGACTGGCAAGGACGGCAAGGACGTTCGTCGGGATGACGGTGGGCATCATGGCTTTCTCTCGTTCCAGGTAAAGTGAAACTTCCGTGGGCACTCATGCAGGAGATCGAGTCGCCGCGGGGGGTGCCGGGAATCGCTTCGACAGCGGCGGGACGAGCAACGATCGTCGTGGGGGGCGCGGTGGGAACGCCGACTCGGTAGCCGACGCTGCTTCCATTTGACGCAAAGCGACCCGTTCCCGCAAGACACCCGAGACCAGGCTTTCGCTTGAGGTGACCGATGCCGGCGTTTTTCCTCACAAAGACGCAGCGGAGCGGGTCGGGGTCAGCCAAACAGCTCGGAGATCACCTTTCCCGAGTTGGCGATTTTCATCGGTCGGCCGTTATTGCTGGTAAACGTTGTTTCCAGCGAAATGCCGAGTGCCCGACAAACCGACGCCATCAGGTCCTGGGACCCATAGGGCTCGCTGATCACCTGGGTGCCATCTTCGTTGGTTTGGCCGATCACCTTACCGCGCTGGAAGCCGGCACCGCCGACCGCCACGCTCCAGGCGCGGGCGAAGTGGTCCCGGCCGGCGTTACCATTGATCCGAGGCGTGCGGCTGAATTCGCCCATCCAGATCACGGCCACATTGTCCAGCATGCCTTGCCGCTCGAGGTCCTCCATCAGCGCACTGAAGCCCTGGTCGAGTTGTGGCAGCTTTTGGTCCTTCAGTGTGGGAAAGATATTCTGATGATTGTCCCACCCGCCAAAGTCAACTTCCACAAAGGGGACACCCGCCTGCACCAATCTGCGGGCGAGCAGGCATCCTTGTCCGAACGCATGTCGGCCGTAGCGTTCCTGCATGGCAGCCGGTTCCTTCTCAACGCGAAAGGCGGCCATTTGGTCGCTCGTCATGAGGCTGAGGGTTTTATCAAGGATCTTCGCATGATCCTCGGCGGCGGCGCCGCGACGTTGCTTGATGAAACCACTCTCCAGCAACTGGAGCGCGGCCATCCGCTGCATCAAGCGGGTCTGCGATAACCCCAAGCGTAGATTATCCACCCGACCGTTAGGTTGCACCACGAATGGCGCCCACGTCATTCCCAGAAATCCGGGCCCCACGCTGCCGCCACCTACGGCGACGAAGGGGGGAATGTCGAGATCGTCAATCGTGGTGGCCAGTTCATGCGCGATTACCGAACCATAGCCGGGATGCTCAATGCTCGGATTGGGCGCATAACCGGTATGCATGTAATAGCGGCCCCGCGTATGGTCCGCCTCGCGCGTACTCATGGACCGGACGAGCGACAGGTTGTGCATCTGCCTGGCCAGCAACGGCAAATGTTCACAGATCTGTGCATCGCTGCTGGTGGCGATCGGCCGAAATGAGCCGCCAGTGGCCGTCCCCGGCTTAAGATCCCAGATATCAATCGTCGAAGGTCCGCCACCCATCCACAGCAAGATCGCCGCCTTGCCGCTGCGCTGCAGCTCTTCGGCATGAA
This sequence comes from uncultured Planctomycetaceae bacterium, assembly GCA_963700865.1. Taxonomy (GTDB): domain Bacteria; phylum Planctomycetota; class Planctomycetia; order Pirellulales; family Pirellulaceae; genus CAVOGJ01. The sequence continues at coordinate 321,880 of CAVOZC010000018.1, forward strand.
CTCCCAGGCTGCTGGTTAGCGACACTGCGGGCAGCGCCAGCGCGGAGGCCCCGCGCAGGTGATCCAGAAAATGCCGTCGACTCATTCCCGTGGGCTGGTAGCGCATGGCCGGCTCCGCAATCTCAAAAAATCAATGATTGATAATAAACTCGTTGCAGTTCAGCAGCGCCCACCAGATATCTTGCAAGGCGGCGAGGGTCGGGTCGGTGGCGTCGGCCTGCTTGTCTTCTCGCCAGGGTCGTGCGGCTTCGGCACGAGCCGCCAGCAGTTGCTGAGCCAGTTTGTTCTCGGCCGTCCGCGGACGACGACAAAGGGCAGCCAGGTATAACCGTTCGACTTTCGAGAGAAATGGCAGTTTGTTGCTCGACAGCTCATACAACAGACCCTCCTTTGCCGGACTGGTGGCCTGCCGCATCAAGTCTCCATTAAACATCATCAGCGATTGGGTGATCGATCCATTGAAGGTGGTCGTATCGCCCCCCTCATCGGTCCCAAAGGCGATGTTGAACTGCCGCAACCAGCGTGCCTTGGCCGCCTCTTGCGCTTCTTCGTTGCCACGTGTTCGATGGGCCTCGGTCGCGGTCAACAGGGACTCGTACAGTTCTTCCGCTCGCATTTGCCGCAGGTAGAAGCGGGAAAACTTCGGGAACTCTCCCAATTGGGGATCGTCCGAGACATTTGACTTGTTGGCGCGGCTGGACAGCCCATAGGGCTGGCTGAGCACAATCCACCGCATGAGCTGACGGAGGTCGTATTCACTTTCGCGAAAAGAAGTGGATAGAGATTGGAGCAATTCCGGATGCGTGGGCGGATTGTGGGGGCCAAAATCATCGATCGGCCTGGTAAATCCATAGCCCAAGAAGTGAGCCCACAGGCGGTTGACGATCGCCAGCGAAAATTCGTCCGCCGCCACCACGAAGTCCGCAAGCGCCAGACGGCGATTCACATCGCTCAAGTAACCGCTCCGTTCCGGCAGGGGTTGCCCATCGATGAAGACCGGGAAGGCCGCTTTAAGAATGCCGTTTCGCTCTTCGTAGTAAATTTCCGCCTGCCGCGGGTCCGAGCCCTCGCCGGCGAAATCTTCATTGGTCAATTCCACGAAGCGGATTTCGCGCGTCTCGGCGCGGAAGCGGCGGAGGGCCGTCGTCTGACGAAAAAACGCGTTCAACTCCCAGAACTGATTTTGCTTCCAGTCATTGAAGGGATGATTGTGACACTGCGTACACTGCACTTGCGTGCCGAGGAACAACTGCGCCGTCTTGGCCGTGGCCTGCACCGCCTTCTCATCCAACTTATTGGCCAGGAAGTTGGTAGCGCCATTGAACCGCTCGCTACCAGGAACCGTTGTTCCCTCAGCTGAGATCAGCTCATGCACCAGGTCGCGATAAGACTTATTGTGGGCGAAGCTGTCACGCAGGTAGGTCTGCAGTCCACTCCGATGAGCGAGGTCGCGATCGCCGCCGCCACCGGTTCGTCCCAACAGCAGATTGGTCCAGATCGTCGTCCAGTAACGGGCGTAATCCTCGACATAGGAGTCGTCGTGGAGCAGTCGGTCGACGAGCCGCGCGTGTCGCTGGTCGGGACGATCCCGCTGAAACGCCTCAAGTTCATCCACCGTCGGTATGCGGCCGATCAGATCGAGAAAGACGCGACGGCACCATTCGTACTCGTAAGCCCTTGCGGATGGTTTGATGTCGTATTGCCGCCAGACGTCGGCGACCTGCTGGTTGATTTCCAACGTCGGCGAGTCGTGCGGTTCGGCTGCCGCAGCCTGGAGAGCCAGCGGACCCGCAACGAGGATCGTGAAGACATGACGTAACCATCGATCCATGCTGCACCGCAAATGCTCGGCAAACCGGTCGCCAAAAAATGTTGATCTTTTTCTTTTGGGGCCTGATCGGCCCCCCGGACGCGGGCCGACATCGCTGTTCGCTTCCGATTCAAGTGTATCAAAACAATACAGCACACGAAAAAAGGGCGAGCTGGTTTCCCAACTCGCCCTTATCGCCTCAATCGCGGGGTTCCGATAGTGCAGCGATGCCTCTTTCCCTGTTCTACGGAGTTTTTTGCCTCATCCACCCGCGTTGAAAACCTCTTCCGGGCCGGCCCCAGTGCTCTTCTCTGTTCCGACCCCTGTTCCGCAGGACGTCTATTGCAAAGCCCATGCCAAAGTCTGGATCGCTGCCCTCGCCGACCCGGGGAACAAGAAACGCACAAAACGGCACAAAATGCCTTGAACAACCGCTGCCGCCAACGGTGGCTGGGCGGCCGCGGAAGCCGACCCGGTGCGGGAACCCGTTGTCAAGATCGACCCGACCAACCTCGGGTCGGCACCGCCAAACAACGGCATGGCCCCATGCGCGTCACTCCCTACGGCGACGAAACGACCAACTGGCCGTCGTGAGGGTGACGGCAGCGATGATGACCAAGGGAAGCAGATTGCGGAGGACTTCCACGGCCGGCATGTTCTTCAGAAATAGCCCTTTCAGGATCACCATGAAATGTCGAATCGGATTGGCGAGCGTCAGCGTCTGCAACCAGTCAGGCATGTTCCCGATGGGACTGGCAAATCCAGATAACAGCATGGCCGGCACCATGAACATGAACGAGTAGAGAATGGCTTGCTGCTGTGTCTTCGCCAGGCTGGAGATAAACAGTCCGATCCCAATCAGCGCCAGCAAGTAGACCACCATGCTGAGATAGAGCAAACCAATCGAACCCCGAAAGGGAACGCCAATCGCCAGGACGCCCACGACGACCATCCCCGTAGCCTCGACGATGCCAATCACGAGCGCCGGCCCGCTCTTGCCAATCAAGATCTCGGTTGGCGAAAGTGGCGAAACCAGCAGTTGATCGAAGGTCCCTAATTCGCGCTCCCGTGCCACCGATAACCCCGTGATCATCAGCCCCATCAGTGTGCTGAGAATGGCCACCAGCGCCGGCACCGTACTCCAGGTTGACTGGAGATTGGGATTGAACCAGGCTCGGGACAAGACGGCACTCACCTGAGGCGGATCGTTTCGCTCGGTCGCCAATTCGTCGCTATAGCGCGTCACGATCTCGCGCGCGTAGCTCGCCACCAGGCTCGCCGCATTCGCCCGACGTCCGTCGAGCAATAACTGCACAGTCACCGACCGCCCAGCGGCGATATCGCGTGAGAAGGTGTCGCCGATCTGAACGACCATCAAGGCCCGCTGGGCAGCGAGGGCAGCGGCGGCTGCCTGATCCGAGCGGAGGTAGCTGACGCGCGAGAAGTTGGGCGATCCGGCGACCCGCGCCGCGAAGTCGCGACCGTGGTTGCCGTGATCCTTATTCAATACCGCGATCGGGACGTTTTTGACTTCCTGCGTGGCGGCAAAGCTGAAAATGAGCATTTGAATCATGGGCGGAACGATCAGGATCATGCGGCTCTTGGGGTCGCGCCAGAGGGCGAAGAATTCCTTAATGATCAAGCAATGAATGCGGGCCAACATCGGTTTACTCCAATCGCGTCTGGGTGGCGCGATACAACAGCACGAAGAACAGGGTTGCGAAAGCGAACAAGATGAGTGCATCGGGCATGAGAATGCTGCGCACATCGCCAGCGAGGAAGATCGTCTGCAAGGACGACACGAAGTAGCGGGGGGGCAGCACATGCGTCAACAGCCGAATGGGCGTCGGCATCGCGTCGATTTCGAAGAGCAAGCCCGATAACTCAAAGGCCGGCAGAAAACCGATGATCAGCGCGGCCTGGCAGGCAACGAACTGATTCTTCGCCTTCGTCGAAATCAGCAGCCCGAGCATCAACATGGTAGACAGGTAGGCCAGGGAAAGTACACAGAGTGCCGGCACCGAGCCGCGAAACGGGACACCGAACAACCAGACGGCCGCACTGGCTGCCAACACCATGGCGCCGATGCCAAGACACAGATAGGGGACAATCTTTCCAATCAGAAATTCGATGCGGGACGCAGGCGTGGCGAGCAACGACTCCATCGTGCCTCGCTCCCATTCACGAGCCACGACCAGTGCCGTCAGCAACACGCCGATGATGGTGAGAATCACCGCGATGGCACCCGGCAGGAGTGATTCGCGGCTATTGAGATTTTCGTTGAACCAGAAGCGAGGCTCGGCCGATATCGTGGCACGTTTCAAGCGGCGTTGTGTGAGCGTGGATTTCGACAACGACTCTTGTTGTAACCAGTTTTGCCACACGCCTTGCGCATAACCCTGCACCAATCCCGCCGTGTTGGGATCGCTGCCATCGACCAGCACTTGCACCGGAGCCAGTTCGGCTCGACCCAACTGCTGGGCGAATTCCGCCGGAATAATGATGACTCCGTTGATACGCCCCGCCACCAACTCGCCCTCGACTTCGTGGCGATGCCGGGCCTCGCGGACAACAAAGTAACGTGAATTGCTGTAGGATCGGAGCAGACTTTGGGCTTCGGGTGTCGGTTGCTCCACGACCACCGCCACGGGGACGCGTAACAGGTCGAGCGAGACACCGGTGCCAAAGATAAACATGAGAATCACCGGCAAGACGCCTGCGATCAGGAACGTGCTTGGATCGCGGCTGATTTGTAGCGATTCCTTGCGGATCAGCGCCATCACGCGGCGACCACTGACTCGGGTCCCCGGAGCGGGCTTGGCGGCAGGCATCAGGCGACTCCTTGTGAATCAAAGTCTTCGACCAGACCGATAAAGGCGTCCTCGAGGCTTGGTTCCGTGAAGCTCAGCCGATCGGGCTTGTGCTTTCAATTCATCCGGAGAGCCACGTGCGATCACCTGGCCCTGATAAATCAGCGCGATGCGGTCGCAGTATTCCGCTTCGTCCAGAAAATGTGTCGTCACCAGCACCGTGACGCCTCGTTCGACCATCGCATTGATATGCGACCAGAACTCGCGACGCGTGAGCGGGTCGACACCGCTGGTCGGCTCGTCCAGAAACAGCACAGGGGGATTGTGGAGCACGGCACAGGCCAGCGCGAGACGCTGCTTGAAACCGAGCGGTAGCTCCTTGGTATTGGTGTCGAGGAATGGCGCCAATTCGAACGCGGACACCAGCCGCTCGATCGTGTCGCGTTGACGCCGACCGGACAGTCCATACACGCCCGAGAAAAAGTCGAGATTTTGACGCGTACTGAGATCACCATAGAGGGAAAACTTCTGCGCCATGTAGCCGAGTTGTGCCGGTGCCAGCCCGCCAGAGCGATAGAGGTCGTAACCGACCACTCGGGCGTTCCCGGCGGTGGGGGCCAGCAATCCGCAGAGCATCTTGAAGATGGTCGATTTCCCCGCCCCATTGGGGCCCAGCAATCCAAAAATCTCGCCCCGACCAATGCGGAAGGTGATGTCCTGGGCCGCCGTGAACGAGCCAAACCGTTTGGTCAGCCCCTCGGCTTCGACCGTGGCGGCCGGCGAAACGACCCTGGGGGACGAGCGGAACGTCAGAATCTTGTAAACCGCGGCGGCCCCGCGGCTTTACCGGGGCAGCGGCCGGACCGGCTTGTGCCAAGGGCGAGTCGGTCTTCGGGCCGCCCCCCAGCAAATCGACAAAGGCATCTTCAAATCGCGGCGGAGTCGCGACCACCACGGCCTCGGGGGCCGCGATCTCCTCAGCGGCTGGAGGCACCATGCCCGCATTCATCACCAGTCGCACGCTACTTCCCTGAATGACGCCATCCACGACGTCGGCACGCCGGATCGCGGTCGCCAGGACATGACGCTTGCGGGTGGCTCCGCGGACCAGAAAGCTGCGGCCTGCCATCCTTGCCGTTAAATCCTGGGGCCGACCGTCATACAACACGCGGCCACGATCCAGCGCCAGGACCACGCCGCAGCGTTCTGCTTCATCGAGATAGGCGGTACTCCAGATGACGGCGATCCCCTGATCGACAAGCTCGTAGACCAGTCGCCATAACTCGCGCCTGGAAATCGGATCGACACCGACGCTCGGCTCGTCAAGCAACAACAGTTGCGGAGTTTGAATGAGCGCACAGGCCAGTCCCAATTTTTGTTTCATACCGCCGGAGAGCTTTCCCGCCAGGCGCGCGGTGAAGGGCCCGAGAGCCGTGAATTGCAGCAACCGAGCCGTCGCCCGTTCGCGAGCCTCCCCTACCACGCCGCGCAAGTCGGCGTAGAGCGACAGGTTTTCCGCCACCGTCAAGTCCTCGTACAATCCAAAACGCTGAGGCATATAGCTGACCACCGCTCGCAGCGGCGCCAGTTGGGTGCGGATGTCGAGCCCGCAGGCCCGGATCGTGCCGCGGGTGGGCAACAGCAAACCGGCAATCAACCGCAGCAGCGTCGTCTTGCCCGCCCCATCGGGCCCGACCAGTCCAGTGACATGACCGCCCGTGATTTTTGCGGTAACCGCGGACACGGCGGCCGCTGATTCTCCCTGGAAGACTTTGCATACGTCGTTGAGTTCAACGATGCGTTCTGTGGTCATACGCGGGTACCGAGTCCCAATGCCTCAAGCAGGCGCTCCCGAAACGAACGCGGGCGAGTCCCGGGCAAGGCGACGCTGACGGTCACCGGCATGCCTTGCCGGAGTCCACCATCCGGGTCGGCGACGACAATCCGCAAGCGGTACACCAGGCTGGTTCGCAACTCGCGGGTTTCGACCGACTTGGGGGTAAACTCGGCCGTGGGAGAAATAAAGCCGACTTTCCCCCGGTAGGTATGCCCCCTGGATGTGTCCGTCGTGATGGTGACTGCTAAACCTGGCTGGACATTCCCCAAATCAGGCTCGCCCACGTACGTGCGCACCCAGACGGGTGAGGCGAGTGTCAACGTGGCCACCGTCTCGCCCGCATTCACGATCGCGCCCACTTCACGCGCACGGGTCAAAATGATGCCATCATGTGGCGCTACCAGTTCCGCGTCCGTCAGTTGCCGCTGGGCGATGACGACTTGCGCTGTAGCCGCGTCCAACTGAGCGCGCCCCGCCGCGATATCTTCCGCTCGGGGGCCCATCTCCACCAATCGCTGCGAAGCTTCCGCCGACTTCAGCGCGGCTTGGGCCTCCAGGTAGGCGGCCCGATTCAAATCGTAGTCGGCCGTGGCAATCGCATTCTCACGGATCAGCTTAGCGGAACGTTTATAATCTTGCTCCGCCCGCGCCAGGGCTGCCCGAGCCGTTGCGGTCTGGGCCTGGGCCTCCTCAATTTCCTCGGGACGCGACCCGTTGCGAAGACGATCGTAATTCGCTTGTACCTGGTCGCGCTGGGCTTGTGCGAGCCGCAGACCATCTTCGAAATAAGATTGCGTCAGGGCGGCAATGGTCTGACCGGCGACGACCGAGTCCCCCTCATCCACAAATAGCGATTCGATACGCCCACCTACCTTGAACGACAAGTTGACCTGGCGCACGTCGATGTTGCCCAAAAGCGTCAGTTCCGCCGGGGCCAGGCTGGCCGTGTGAGAGAATCGGTAGGCGGTTACGCCCAAGGCGGTCGCCAGCGTCACCAACAGGATGAGCGGCCGCCGCGGAAGGCGCTGCCGCGGTTGGGGGGTCGCAGGAACGGGCCGGGGAGAACCGGCGGCCGCATCGGCCATCCGCGATTCCTCGCTCAGCGGCGGGTCCTGCCCGGTGTTGGTCCGATCCGTCACCAGCGGGGCGTCAAGCCGAGTGGGGGTGGGGGTGGGGGTGGGGGTGGGCACGTCATCAACTGGTCGACTCATGATGGGCCTGTGCCGCGGAATGGTGTCCCGGTGATTGACTAATGACCGATTGGTCAGTATTCTTGGATAATGACTCAACGGTCACTAAAAGTCAAGGGCGTGCGGTGGGGGGCCCCTGCCGGCGGGTTTCTTGCGGGGTCTTGAGCGATGAGGAATCACGATGGGTGGGACACGGCCTCGGACACGCAGGCGGCGGAAGGACGCACGGCCTCGGGAGCTGATCGAAGCGGCGCTGCAGGCCTTCGCCGAAAACGGCTTTGCGGGCTCGAAGATGGAGGACATCGCCGAACGGGCGGGCGTCGCCAAGGGCACGGTTTATCTCTACTTTGAGACCAAGGACGCCCTCTTTGAGGCCGTGGTGCGAGAAAAAATCAGCCCGCTCTTCGAGCGCCTGGACCTGATGACGGACAGCGTGCCAGGTTCGACGGCCGAGCTGCTGACGGCGGTGATCGACCGCATCTATGCCGAGTTGATTGATCATCCGGCGCGGCGCGTGGTGATGAAGATTTTGATCGCGGAGGGGAGTCGCTTTCCCCAGTTGACGGCGTTCTACCACCACGAGGTATTGTCCAAGGGGAAGCAGATTCTGCGGCGCGTCGTGCAGCGTGGGATCGACTCGGGCGAGTTTCGTGACACTCCGGTGTTAGCCCATCCCGAAGTGATCATGGGGCCGGCAATCCTGGCCGCCGTTTGGAAAATGACGTTTGAACAAACATCGCCCTTGGACATCGAGGTGTTTATGAAGGCTCACCTGGACATCATCCTGCATGGTTTACTGGGCCGCAGTGAGCGAAGGGCGCCCGGATAGATCGCCGGCTTTCTTCCGCTCCGATGCGTAGACCTGGCAGACGAACCAAAGTCGGTTCGCAGGGCTCAAGGCACCAGCTTCGAGAGGAGGCAGCTGGCCAATCCCAGGACCAGGAAGAAACCGCACATGTCGGTAACGGTTGTCAGCAGCGGGCCACTGGCGACGGCCGGATCAAAACCGAGCCGCTTCAAGATCAAGGGAATCGTGCCGCCCAGGCAGACCGCCAGCAGCGTGTTCAAGCACAGCGCCAGGCCCACCACCAGACCCAGGTATACGTTTCCTTGCCAGAGGTAGGCGAGCGAGGCAACCAGGGCACCGAGTGCCAGCCCGTTGATGATACCGACCGAAGCCTCTTGCAACAGCACCCGCCACAGATCTTGCGGACGAATCAACCCCAGCGACAGTTCGCGCATACTGACCGCCACCGCCTGGTTGCCACTGCAGCCGCTCATGTCGCTGATGATGGGCAGGAACACGGCCAAGGCGATGACGGCGGACAGGGTGTCTCGAAAAAACGCAATGATGGAAGCCGCCATGACATTCAGCCCGATATTGATACTCAGCCAGGCCAGCCGGCGGCGCGTTCTTCTCAGCAGCGGCATGGTCCGCAATTCCTCACCACCAACGATCCCTTGACTCTTCAGGTAATCCGATTCGTTGCGATCCGCCCGAGCCTCGTTGACCGCTGACCGCTGCAGCACGCCGAGCAAGCGGCCTTGGGCATTGACGACCGGCACGCCGACGAAGCTATGAACGTCGAAAAACTCGATCAAGGCATCGAGCCCTGTCGAGTCGAGAACGCTCAACGGTTTCTTGATCATGATCTCGGAGACCGGCAATTCCCTGGCCGCCAGCAGCAGGTCTCGCAGCCGCAGCACACCCACCAACCGCTCGTTCGCGGCCGTGATGTAGGCATACTGGACGTCATAGTTACGGTAGGCTTCGGCGTGCGAGGTCAGGTCGTTGACGACATCGCCGATGGTCATCGAGCGGGGAAACCGAAGTAATTCCGTCACCATCAATCCGCCGGCGACATCATCCTCGTACTCGGTGAGCGAGCGGAGGGCGGCGGCCTCGGCAGGTTCCATCCGCGCCAAGATGGCCTCAGCATCCTCATCCTCCAGGTTGCCCAGCAAATCGGCTTGTTCGTTACTGGGCAGTTCCTGGACGATTGCCGCGGCTTCGCCGGGACCCAACCGATCGATCAATTCGCTGGCCTGGGCATCCGAGAGGGCCGCGACCAGATCCGCGGCTTCATCAGGAGGTAGGACGGTCAGCAAGAAGCGTTGATCGTCGTCATCCAGGCGACTGATGGCGCGGGCTTGATCCCCCGAGGCCATCGCATCCAGAAACGATTCCAGTCGTTCGCCATCCCTGGCTTCGATCAGCTCCGAAAGAACTTCCCAAGGACGATCGGCCTCCTCGGCGGCATGCTCGATGTCATCCATGGGAGGGTCCGCGGGTCAGGCGCTGACCTGAAACTGATTTTCATGCAACCGTTGATAGAACTCGCATCGCTCCAGCAACTCGGCGTGGGAGCCGACATCCACGATCTGGCCCGCCTCCATCACTACGACGAGGTCCGCCAGGACGAGGGTTGATGCTCGATGGGTAATCATAATCGTCGTTCGTCCCTGTGTGAATTCCTCCAGCGTCTGGTGGATTAATCGCTCACTCTCAACATCGATTTGACTGGTCGCTTCATCCAGGATGAGAATTTCAGGATCACGGAGGATGGCTCGCGCCAGTGCCAATCGCTGCCGCTGACCGCCCGAGAGCAACTTGCCACCTTGCCCCACCACGGTCTCGTATCCGTCCGAGAGCTTGGTACGAATGAAGGAATCGGCATGGGCCTTTTTGGCGGCCGAGACGATCTCAAATTCCGTCGCAAATGGATTTCCATAGCGAATATTATTGGCCACGGTATCATCAAAAAGTGCCGCCTGCTGGGATACGATGCCGATTTTCTGCCGGAGAGAGCGAAGACGAACGTGACGCAGATCCTGATCGTTCCAACGCAAACAGCCACGATCCGGATCGTAGAATCGGGGCACGAGTTTCACCAGGGAACTCTTGCCGCAGCCGTTGGGACCGATGATCGCAACTCGCTTCCCGACCGGAATGGACAGCTCGACGCCCGCCAGAACAGGCTGATTTTTCCGATATGCAAAGTCAACGCCGTGGAAGGTGAGTGTCCGAAGCGGCGGCAGCGGTTCGTGCGACAGCGGGGCAGAACGGACACTGGGGCGACGATCGATCAGATCATAGACGCGATCCGCGGCGGCGGCCCCGCGTTGGATCTGGTTGTAGACCTCGGCCAGTTTGCGAAACGGGTCACTGACGCCTCCCAACAGCACGAAGAACGTCATCAGGGCTTCGAAGTTCAATGGCCGATTGCACATCCTCAGCCCCATCACATGCGTTGCTTCATTCAGTACGAGGTAGCCGCCGGCCAGGATCGCCAGGCACACGACGCCGATACTCATGACCTCCGTGCAAGGTTTGGCCGCCGCGTGATAAACCGCAATTCGCATCGCCTTGTGATAGTAATCCTTGCAACGGAGATGCATTTTTCGCCGTTCCTGCCGCTCCATCGTGTACGCCTTGACCGTCTGGATGCCATTGAAGGACTCGGTGAGTTGGCTGTACACGCCCGCCATCTGGTCCATGGCTCGACGATTCGCCCGTTTTACGGATCGCGCAAGGCGGTTGATCAGATAGATGGCGACCGGCGTGGCGACCAGACAAAACAGCAGCAGTCGCCAACACACAAAGGCGGCTCCCACCAGGCAAGCGATAATCTTGAGCGGTTCGCGAATCGCTCGGCCAAATACCGTGTTGATGCCGCTCGTAATGCCATCCATATCGTGCGTAAAGCGACTGACCAGTGCTGACGTGCGGTCCTCGCCAAAATGGGCCAGATCGAGCCCCAGTGCGCGGCGATACATGGCGTTACGCAGCTCAAGCGTCACCAATTGAGTCAGCCGTTCGACCAGAATAACGTTCGCAACGAGAAATATGGTCTTGAAGAGCGTGCCGATCATCAAGCCACCGACGACGAGCAACAGCGTCGGAAATGGCTTGTCCGGCATATAGCGGTGGATCCAGGGCCGCAGTCGCGTGGCCGAAGCCAGCGCCTGCTGTTCCGCTTGCAGCCGCGAATTCAGCAAAGCCAGCGGCGATCGGCCTGGAGAGACTTCCGTGGGGTTCGCCGCCGCGGCGGCGATCTCTGTTTCCAGGGAGCGGCAGTGGGCTTCCGAATTGGCGATGCTGGCATCGACCCATTCGTGCATGCTCTGCTGTTTGAGCACGACCCCCAGAATCGGATACACCAACCCGAAGTTGGCGCCCCAGAAACAGGCGACCAGGACCGAGGAAACGATCAGGCCCAGGAGTGTCCAGCGAAACCGTAGGGCGACCCTCACAGCTCTTCCAAAATTCTTCATGCCCATCCCTGGTGGTGTGCTTGCGTGTGTGGATCGCCGGCGGGCGCGGACGGCCAGCGGCCCTGGCTGGGACCTTCTAGCAAACGGGCCCCGCCGCTCCAAGATCAGCCCCACTAGCGGCGAGAAAGCCAGCGGGCAGCGGCTCGTACGAGACTCAGTGCGGTCAGCAGCAGCATGGGAGCCGCTAGCGTGAAGATGATGAAAACAGCCTTTGGCGACGTCCCTGATCGCATGGCGACCATCAGGTAATGGCCGGCAGCACCCATCACGCTGAAGACGACCATCACGAGCAACGCCGTCAACAGGCCGAATCGTGGATAGCCACGCGGATCGGGCGAGCGCTGTTCCGCGGCGGAAGACGGAGGGTCACGCTCGTCATCGGACATGCAAGTTATCCCGGCTTCGAGACGGGCGGGACGAATTCCCGCGCGGAAGACTCAATCCACCCCCCACCCAGCACGAGGGGGCCAGCATAACACACGACGGCCTGGCCCGGAGCGACGCCATGACAGGGCCGATCGAATTGCACCGCAAACCGCCCGTCGGACAGACGCTCGACTTCCGCCGGATACGCACGGCTGTTGTAGCGAATCTGGACCTCACAGCGGAAGCGATCCTCGAGTACTGGCACCAGCCAATTGGCGCGGCAGGCGGTAAGCCCGGCGGCGGCCAGATCTTCGTGGCGACCAATCGTCACCTGCCGCGTGGTCGCATCAATGGCCACCACGAAAAACGGCTCGCCGAGCGCGACGCCCAGTCCCTTCCGCTGACCAATCGTAAAGTTCTCGATGCCTGGATGTTGGCCGACCACCTCACCCTGCACGGTCACGATTTCACCCGCGGTGTCGCACTGGGAGCGAGCCGCCACGAACTCGCCATGTTTGCCCGAAGTGACAAAGCAAATCTCCTGGCTATCCCGCTTCTCAGCAACCCGCAAGCTCAGCGATTGCGCCATCTCGCGAATGACAGGCTTTGTATATTCGCCGACCGGCAGCAGCATGCGCGGCAACAGGGCCGCCTCAATACCGAACAGCACGTACGATTGGTCCTTTGACTCGTCGACGCCACGCAGCAACCTCGGCCTCGACGCGGTCGCCTGCAGCCGCGCGTAATGCCCCGTGGCCACATAGTCGGCTCCGATCGAATCGGCATAGGCGAAGAGCTTGCCGAACTTGATCCAGTTATTACACATCACGCAAGGGTTCGGAGTCCGCCCTGCCCCGTACTCGTCGACGAAATAGTCGATGATCCGGTCGAATTCTTTCTGCAGATTGAGTGCATAGAAGGGGATATCGAGCTGCTCGGCGACTTGCCGGGCATCCTCCGCGTCACTGGCCGAACAACAGCCCTGCTTGTGATCGAGTCGCCCACCCCCCGACGGCAGGATAGGAAGCGGGCCCGTCGCGCCAGTGCCGCAGGCGGCGAGCGGCGACTCGACCCCGTGCCGCATGAACACACCCACCACCTCATGACCGTCGGACAACAGCAATTGGGCCGCGACGCTACTGTCAACACCGCCTGACATGGCAAGGACAACGAGGGCCATTGGGGGGGATTCCTCGATTTCTTCACTTGAACAAAAGAAACTTTTTCTCGCCCTTGGCGGGGACTTCACGGTGCCGCGGACAGTCCATCGTGGCGAGTAGCCCATCATTGCGTCGAGCCACTCCCCCACCGCGTGAGGCTTGCCAACTGCTGACACGCCAGCATCTGAGCCGTTATCGCCCGGCCGGCCGACGGCTTGCGCCGGGGCAAACCGCCGGAATCCTTGGCGGATTCGGACGCGAAGACAACAGGCAAGCTGGAATAACTGCGTAGATTTTTTCGTCTCGGGTCCTTGTGGCGGGCAGGAGGGAAAATATACTTTCGCCTAGAGACAGCCCCGGATTGGCCAGGGTGCCTCGCCTCTTAGATTCAGTCATCACTGAATTGTAATAAAAAGTCCACTTTGAAAGGAGGACAATCACATGATGAAACATTTGGGGAGAATCGCGCTGGCGGTTGGGCTGCTGTGTGGCAGCCAGACTTGGGCGCAGTGTGGCTGCAACACCGGTTGCGGCGGCGGATGTGGGTCCGTCGTCATGGACGGATGTGCGGTCATGGATGGCGGAGTTGCCATGGTCGGCGGCCAGGCTGATGTGACCGGCAACGCCTGTGGTCCGATGTATGTGGAGCGAACCGTTTATCGTCGCGAGGCCTACACCGAAACTCAGTATCGCACGGTGACACGCTATCGCCAGGAACAACGCGAACGGACGTATACCGTTCAAAAGCAGGTTCCCCGCGTGGAATCTCGCACCCAGGAATACACGGTCATGGTACCGGTGACCAAACAGCGGACCGAGAGCTACACGGTCATGGTCCCGCAGACGCGGACGCGGGAAGAGACCTATACGGTCATGGTTCCCGAACAGCGCACCCGCGAGCAAACGGTCACGCGTATGGTTCCCGAACAGCGCACGCGGGAAGAAGCCTACACCGTGATGGAGACGCAGCAGCGTGAGCAGACCTACACTGCCAGCGAGATGCAGACCCGCGAGCAGCAGTATACGGCTATGGAACCGGCGCAAAAACGCGCACCGAAACCTACACCGTCATGCGCAACGAGACGCGTCAACGCGAGCAAACCTACACGGTGATGCAACAGGAAACGCGTTCCCGCGAGGAAACCTACACGGTGATGGTCCCCGAGCAGCGCCACCCGCACCGAAACCTACATGGTGCAGGTGCCTGGAGACCAAGACGCGTACGGTCAGCTACACCGTGATGGTGCCCGAACAGCGCACCCGCACCGAGACCTATCAGGTCAGCGTGCCGGTGCAGACGGCCCAGGAGTACACCGTCATGGTGCCCTACACCGAACCGCAGACGTCGACCTATAAGGTTTGCGTTCCGTATACCGAGCAAGTCGAGCAGACCTACACGGTGATGGTGCCCGAAACCGAACAGGTCGAGCGGACCTACACGGTGATGGTGCCCAAGCAAGTCACGAAGACCGGCACCCGCATGGTATGCCAGCGCGTTCCCGTGACCAATTACCGCACGGTTTGCCGTGACCAGGGAAGCTGGGAAACACGGACCGAAACCGTCGCCATGGGTGGCTGCGGCTGCGGATCGGCCTGCGGAAACTGCGGCGGTTGCGGCTGCGGATCGGCCTGCGGGAACTGCGGCGGTTGCGTAGCTGCCTGCGATGGTTGCGGGACGACCGATGTCGCCGCGGCGGATGGGGCTGGGTGTGGTCCGGCCACGCAAACGGTCACCCGACGTGTCTGGGTGCCGAACGTTGTGCAGGAGCAGGTGCCTTACACCACCTACACCACGCAAATGGTTCCGCAGGAGTACACCTACTGCGTGACCGTGAACGAGCCGCAAACGCAGACGCGGATGGTCACTCAGACCAAAATGCGTCAGGAAACGCGCACGCGGATGGTTAACGTGACGAAAACGCGTGAGGAGGAGCGGACACGCACGGTCAACGTCTGCAAGTACCGTCAGGAAACGCGTTCCCGCATGGTCACCTCGTACCAGTGCGAAACCAAAACCCGCGAAGTTGCCTACACGGCGATGGTCCCACAGACCCAATCCCGTGAAGAGACTTATACGGTCATGAAGTGTGAGCAGCAGACACGAGAGGTTCCCTACACGGCCATGGTTGCTCAAACCAAGACGCGTACGGTGAACTACAACGTGTGCGTGCCGGTACAACAAACCCGTACGGTCAGCTACAACGTTTGCGTTCCCGAAACGCAGACGCGCGAAGTTGCCTATACGGAAATGGTACCCGTGCAAAAGACACGAACCGTGCAGGTTTGTGTGCCTGTGCAAAAGACCCGCATGGTGAACGTGCAGGTTCCCGTTCAAAAGACGCGAACCGTCGAATACACCGTGATGGTTGCGCATCAGGAAACGCAGACGGTCAACTATACGGCTCAAGTTCCCCAGACGCAGACGCGTTCGGTGAACTACGTCGTGAACGTGCCGGAAACGCGTGAGCGGACGGTGGACTATGTCGTTTGCCAGCCGGAAACCCGTACTCGCACGTATAACGTGACGATGTACGACATGGTTCCGGAAACGAAGACGCAAACATACACGGTCCGCGTTCCCTACACGGAGCAGGTGCCCTACAACGTCACCCGCTACCGCTGCGTTCCCCAGACGGTCACCGTGCCGGTTTATGGCAATGGAGCCATGATGGGCGGTTCCGTGATGGATGGCGGAGCCGGTTGTGGTGCGGGCGGCTGTGGTAACGGCTGCGGCTGCAACTAGTCAGCCATCATCGCCATGCATTGGACCAACGGGCCGACCCACGGGTCGGCCCGTTTTTTTGTTTTCCACCGACCCGGCCTTGCCAACCGGTCATGCTCCCGCAACGATGACAGAGCCCAGGAACGGTGTCTCAGCAGAAGGAAATGACCATGGACCGCGTTTGGCTCGACCGCACCTCTGACCTCGAAGAGCGATTGACCCTGCTCAAGGACAGTCTTTGACTACGACGTCAAAGTCGCCCAAGTTGCCCGCATCGATGCGGAGATGGCCGAGCCCGGTTTCTGGGATCGCCAGGAGTCGGCCCAGCAAAAGGTGATCGAGCGTAAATCACTGCAAAGTGTCTTGCAGCCCTTGCGTGAGGCGCTGAGTGTTCTGGGCGATGTGAAAACGATGTTGGAGATGGCCGAAGAGGATGCCGCCTTTGCTGACGAAGTGCCCCAGGAAGTAGAGAAGCTTGGCGGGCTCGTCGAGGAACTTGAGCTGAAATCGCTGTTGGGCGGACCGCACGATCAGTGTGGTGCGATTCTGGCTATCAACGCTCGGGATGGCGGAACGGACGCCAACGATTGGGCCGAAATGCTGCTCCGCATGTACACCTCTTGGGCGCAGAAAAACGAACTCAACGTCGAAGTCCTCGATCGTAGCGACAACCTCGAAGCGGGCATCAACAACGCGACCATCGCCATTCGTGGCCCCTTCGCCTACGGGTATCTCAAGGGGGAAACCGGCATCCATCGGCTGGTCCGCATCAGCCCCTTCAATGCGGAGGGCAAACGCCAAACCAGCTTCGCCGCGATTGATGTCTCGCCCGAAATCGCCGACAGCGTGGCGGTCGAGGTGGATGAGAGTGACGTCCGCGAAGATACGTTCCGTGCCAGCGGAGCCGGCGGCCAGCACGTGAACAAGACCGACAGTGCGATTCGCCTGACGCACCTGCCCACCGGCGTGGTCGTGCAATGTCAGAACGAACGGAGTCAGCATAAGAATCGGGCCGCGGCCTGGAAGATGCTGCGGGCCCGTCTGGCGCGGATTGAAGAAGAGAAACGCGAAGCCGAGCAGGCGGCCAAGTATCAGAGTCAGGAGAAGACCGGTTTTGGCTCGCAGATCCGCAACTATTTTCAGCATCCCGATCAACGGATTAAGGACGCCCGTACCGCCGCCTCGGCAACCAACTTCCAGCAAGTCATGGATGGTAACATCCAGGAGTTTCTGGACGCCTACCTGCGTTGGAAATCGAAGAGTCATTAGTGTTGTTGAATCCGACATGCTTCAATTGCCACTGTCACCGGCCCCCCCCGCGTTGCAATTGCGTTGGCTGCGCATCGCAGATCGGCTCGAATCGCACGTGGAACTGCTCACCATCGATCGGGAAACCGTGATGTTGCTCCAATCGCGGGAAAGCGATGGGGAAACCCCCTGGCCGGACAGTCCCCCGTTTCAGGATGCCCAGCAATTAGCCCCACCTGGATCAGACCATGTTCGCGACGGGCAAATCTGGCGGCGGCCACTGGTCGGTAGCCGTGGAACTTGGCGACAATGGAGCGCTGAACCTGGGACGTCGCCTGCCGCGTGACGAAACCGCCCACCTGGCTCGGATCGACCTACCTGCCCGCTCCGCGGGCTGCGATCACCGTCGACCACGAACGTCAGGCCACGATCCGCATCGCTGGCTGCGAAGCCCGACTGACTTGCCTGGCAATCACCGGCGAAGCGGCCTGCCAGCTGTCGCATTCACTTGCCGGCCCGCTCGCCATCCACCCTGCCCTTGTTCCCAACCAGTCGCTGCCCGCCACGATTCGCTGGCGTTATCGCTTGGGCCCGTTATCGATTGACTCGGCGTGAGCCGCACCCAGTACGGCTTGATTTCGTCCCCGGCTTGGCCGAGAATCTGGGTTTTCCCAGGCCTTGCACACCGCCCCAGTAGAGCACGACGATGGTTTTTGAGCAGATTGAGGCGTTGAAGCGGCAATACACCGATAAGTATGTCGTGGTTGACGAGACGCGACCCGAGTTGCGGCGATTCCAGGGGCAAACAGGCACGGTGCGGACCGTCAACATGAGCGGCAAGGCGCTCGTCGAGTTCGACGCCCACGAGAATATTGGCTGGTTCGATATCGATCCCGACTTTCTGAGGATCATTGAGGAACCGCTGCCGAAGCCGGAAAAGGCAGAGCGCGGAAAACCGGCAACGGAAAAAAAACCGGCAGCGGACAAATCGGCGGCCGCCAAACCGTCGGCCAAGAAGCCGGCTACCGGGATGAGCGTGGAAGAGATGCTGGCGGCGGCCCGGGGAGAGAAAAAAGGCGGGGCCCCCGCCTCGGCAGCGAAAGCCAAACCGGCGGCGTCGGCCAAGAAGATGACCGTGGAAGAGATGCTGGCCGCGGCCCGGGCGGAAAAAGCGGGGGGTGCGGCCCCCGCGCCGCAGGCAGCTGCCTCGGTGGAAACACCCGTAGCGCCGGCGGAAGAACCATCGGCCGCGGCCGCAGCGCCTGCGGCGGAGGAACCGGTAGCCGAGGAATCGTCGACGCCATCCCCCAAGGCGGCAGCCGACTTGCCAACCACGACCGACGGCATCGTGGCCTATTGTCGTCAAGTCGACGGCTGAAGCGAGCCGCCATCGCTCGGAGGTTCGACCGGCGATGGAGCGGGCGTCAGCGGACTTCCAGCATCCGCTCGAGCGCCACGAGCGACCAGCGGCTTGTCTCGGCATCCACCTCGATCTGATTGACGACCGTGCCGGCCGCCAGATTTTCCAGACTCCAGCAAAGGTGCGCCAGGTCGATGCGATACATCGTAGCGCACATGCAAATCACGGGTGACAGGAAATGAATTTCCTGCTCGGGGTGGTCATTCTTCAGCCGATTGACGAGGTGCAGCTCGGTTCCGATCGCCCACTTCGTTCCCGGCGGCGCCGCCTCGACCGTACGGATGATGGTTCCGGTCGAACCCGACACGTCGGCCAGGTCATTCACCTCCTGAGGACATTCGGGGTGTACGAGAATCTTGATGCCTGGAACTTCTTGGCGAAAGCGATGGACATGCGAGGCCTGGAACATCTGGTGGACACTGCAGTGTCCCTTCCAGAGTACCACCTTGCTTTCCTCGATCGCCTCCCGGGTGTTCCCGCCAAACGCATCGGCAAACGGGTCCCAGACGGGCATCTGCTCGTTTTTCAGTCCCATCTTGAGCGCCGTATTGCGACCCAGATGTTGGTCGGGGAAAAACAGCACACGACTCGTCCGCTCAAAGGCCCATGCGAGCACGGCCGCGGCGTTGCTCGACGTGCAAACGATACCGCCGTGACGGCCACAAAAGGCTTTCAGGTTGGCGGCCGAGTTAATGTAGGTCACGGGCGTCATGTCGGAGGTATCGATGACTTCGCCCAGGTCGTCCCAGGCATTCTCGACTTGCTCGATCGCCGCCATATCGGCCATTGAGCAGCCCGCCGCCATATCGGGCAGAATCACGGTGACCCGCTGCCCATCTCGCTGCTGGAGCACTTCCGGACGATTCGCCAGCACGTCCGCCGTTTCCGCCATAAAATGGACACCGCAGAAAACGATGTAGCGACAGTCACGGCTGGCCGCGGCCATTTGGCTGAGCTGGTAACTGTCGCCGCGCAAATCGGCAAATGCGACGACTTCATCCTGCTGGTAATGGTGTCCGAGGATCAGTAGTTGCTTTCCCAGCTGATCACGCACCCGCTGGATGCGAGCGGAGAGTTCCTCGTTGGAGAGCGACTTGTAGGGTGCCAGCTCGAATGCCGGCGGGGGAATCGTCACGGAATTCATCGCCTTGGCTGCTCCCAATCAGGTTTTGGCCGCCGACCATGCCAGGGGACCACGAGGGGTGCGATCGGTCGGTGGGCGGATACAACAACGGTCGAGTCGAGTGGACCATCCTGGACATTTCATTATACGGCGGCGCACTGAGATGAGCAGCCGACCGCCGTCCGCGGGGAATCAAGAGGGTTTCCCTTCGCGGTCGTCCACCTCGGGCGCACCTTCTTCCCAATCCCGGGGCTGGATGCCCAGCCACTTGTTCTTGACAAAGTCGCTCAGGGACAATCGCAGCTCGTCTTTCCGCTTGTCAATTTGCTGGTTCATTTTGAGCACCAGTTTTTCGTTACGGTCAGCCAGCTCGCGACGAGCCACTTTTTCCAGCGCGTCTCCCAGTTCACGCACGACGGGGCCACTTGCCTTGCTGATGCGGTGGAGTTTCAGTTGGCTCAACCGCACCTGGGCCTGCGCGGACTTGCGGAGCGACAATCACATCTGGTGGGAACTTACTCGCATCGAGTGACGTGGCCACCTCGAGCGAAAGATCCATGGTCACGTCCGCCGTGGCCTCGGCGCTGATGCTCACCAGTCGCACGCCATTGTTCCATTCCTGCACGCGACCGTAGAGATCCAGCCGCGAGGCGATGTGCAAATCACAAGCCAACCTGCCCGGCCCCAGCCGCTGGACGCGAACGATGTTGATGGTGAGATATTCGTCCGGATCGACGAGCGAGATACGATACTTTTTCCACGTTCCGTGGTTGACTTCCTTCCAGCGTCGCTTCGTATGGACCTCAAGTCCCTCAACCCGCACCTTGAGTCCATCCCATCGCTCGCGCGTCCGACCCCACTTCCGATCATCGACATACTCTTCAGGCAGCAGCTCCTGGACGAGTGATTTGAGCAGCGATTTGGCACCCGCCGGTGCCTGCTTGACATCGACGGGCCCCGGGGCCGGCAACTCGATTTCGAGACCTGGCCGGCCACCTGGACGCTCATTGTCTGATGACGGCGGTTCAGCCACCGCGTAAAGACAGCAGCAACCGATGCCGAGCGTAAACATGATGCGACTTCGCATGCCGTGCGATTCCCATTCGAGCGATTCTTGCCGGGACCTCCGCCGCCAAGTGTAGAGACCCGGGCCCACTGGGGCGACCCGGATTCGCTCCCGCTAGCGTGCGGACACCGGCACGCGCCCGGCGGCGATGGACATGCGGCCAGCCGCTGTGTTATCGTGCATTCACTATGATCCTGATCATCGATAACTACGATTCGTTCACGTACAATCTCGTGCAGCGGCTGGGAGAAATTGACGCCACGCTGGACATTCGCGTCGTTCGCAATGACAAGATTGAAGTGGCGGAAATCCGTCAGCTTCAGCCAAGCCATTTGATCGTATCCCCAGGCCCCTGCACTCCCAACGAAGCCGGCGTGTCGGTGGAGTGTATCCGGGAACTGGCCGGCGATTTGCCGATACTGGGGGTGTGTTTGGGCCATCAATCGATGGGGCAAGCCTTTGGGGCTTCGATTGTGCGGGCCAAAAGACTGATGCACGGCAAGACCGATCGCATTCACCACACGGGCCGCGGCCTGTTTGCCAATCTGCCAAATCCGCTTATCGCAACCCGATATCACAGTCTGGTCATTCGCCCCGACACGCTGCCCAGCCAGTTTGAAATGGTGGCCTGGTGCGATGCGCCGGACGGATCGCAGGAAATTATGGCCATTCAACATGAGCAACTGCCTCTGTTCGGTTTGCAATTCCATCCGGAGAGCTTTCTCACGGAGCAAGGGCCGTTGTTGCTGCAGCGCTTTATCGAAACGACTTCTCCCGCCAACGCATCTGCGCAACCATGATCTCGATCGACCAGGCGTTCCGGTTGGTGCTGGAACAAGTCACTCCGGTTCCGCCGCTCAATGTACCACTGGCTGCCGCGCTGGGACGGACGCTGGCGAGCGACGCCGTGAGCGATGTCGATTCGCCTCCCTACGACAAAGCGCTGATGGATGGTTACGCGCTTCGCGCCGAGGACTTTGACCCTCACGCTCCGTCGCTGCCGATCAGCGACAACATTCCCGCGGGGAACTTGCCGCGGGGCCCACTCATCGCCGGCACGGCTGTGCGGATCATGACCGGTGCGCCGCTGCCGCAGGGCGCCGATACCGTGGTGGCGATCGAAGAAACCGCGCTTGACGGTGACCCGCCCCAAGTCCGTGTCTTACGCACCCGCGTGGAGACCGAGCAGCACATTTTACGTCAAGGCACGTGTCTCGGACGGGGCCAGGTGATTTTGCCGCGCGGCACGCGGTTGCGGGGGGTCGAGCTTGGATTGCTGGCCGAAACTGGCAACGATCCGGTCGCGGTGAACCGCGATATTCGTGTCGCCATCATCGCTACCGGAAACGAACTGGTTGCAGCCAGCCTGTCACCCGGGCCGGGACGCATACGCAACAGCAACGGCCCCCTGTTATGCGGCCTGGTCGCGGAGGCCGGGGCCACCCCCCTGGACCTGGGCATCGCCCGAGACGAGCTGCCCACGCTGCGCGAGCGGATCGACCAGGGCTTGCAAGCCGATATCCTGCTGCTGTCCGGTGGCGTTTCCGCCGGCGATCTCGACCTGGTGCCCCAAGTCCTGCGGGACTGCGGCGTGCGCGAGATTTTCACAAGGTCCATATCAAGCCGGGAAAGCCACTCTGGTTCGGACGAACCTCAACGACTCGAGTATTCGGTTTGCCCGGCAATCCAGTCAGCAGCCACGTCTGCTTTCAGATCTTCGTGCGGCCCACCATTGCTCGTTTGGCGGGACAAGCCGTCGCCGATCATTATTTCGCGTTTCAATCGGCATTGCTGGCCGGCGGCTATCAGCCACGCGGCAACCGCACCATTTACTTCCCCGCCCATTTCCAGCGGGACGAAGTACGGCGGGTCGTATCGCTCTTGCCGTGGCAGGGCTCGGCCGACCTGTACACGCTGGCGAAGGCCGAGGGACTGGTCGAGCTGCCCGCGGGTATCACGATCCCAGAGATGGGTGAGGTACGGGTCTTGGACCTGCGGTGAACGCGGGGAGCAAGTCCTCGGCGAGAAGTGCGACACCCGACTCCGCAGCAGGTCGGCAACGACAGCCCGCATTTCGGTCTGGCTTTTCCCGGTCGGGTGTTTTACCGTGACCCCATGAGCGTGACCCACAAGCAGATACCCGACCGCCCCATCGCCTCGGACCGCAGGGTCGGCGCGTCGCCGATCGACGCGCCGACCCGGCAGCCGGCGGCGTGGAGTCGCGTGTTCTTGCTGGGGATGGCCAGTGCCCTGGCACTGTGGGCCGCCTTTCCGCCGCTCGGCTGGTGGCCACTCGCGTGGATCGCTCCGGTAGGGTGGTGCCTGCTGGTCGCCATGGAGCGGCTCGACGCGGCCAGACCCTATCGCCTGCTGTATGGCATCGGACTGCTCCATTGTTTGCTGGTGATTCACTGGATTCGCTTGCCTCATTGGAGTGCCTACTTCGGCTGGCTGGCACTCTCCGGCTATCTGGCCGTCTACACGCCGCTGTTTATCGGGCTGCGCGGGTCCTGGTGCATCGCTGGCGATGGCCGCTGCTGATCGCTTGCCCGACCGTCTGGTGCGGATTGGAGCTGGCTCGCGGCTACCTGCTGACCGGCTTCTCGATGGGATTGCTGGGACATACACAAGTGGGCTGGTTGCCGATCATCCAGATCGCGGATGCGGGCGGTGCCTATGCGGTCGGCTTCGCCATCATGTTTGTGGCTGCGGGGCTGGCCTCAGCCGGAAGCGAACTGCGGATCTCGTGGCGACGGGCCATGGTCCCGCTGCTGGCGGTGGGCGGGATGTTGCTGGGCCTACTCGTCTATGGGGAGTGGCGATTGCATCAGTGGGCGTCGGGTTCCGATACGGGGAACTCGGCCTGCATCGGTCTGATTCAAGGCTGCCGCGATACGAAGTTCGATGCGTCGGACGATCCGCGCGACACACTGGCTCAGTATCGCGAGCTGACGCAAGCCGCCGTTGCCGCGCATCCGGAGTTGGACCTGATTGTGTGGCCCGAGTCGATGCACACGATTCCCTGGATCGAAGCGGCTGCCAACTTGTCGCGGCCGGATGACTTTCCGGGCGACGATCGGCATTTTCGCGAATGGCTGGCTTACTCGACTGACCACTGTCGCTATGAGGCTGGCTGGTTCGCGCGGCAATTCGGCAAAGCGGCGGTCGTCGGTTGTGCGGCACTCCAGATGGATGCGACCACCACGGAGCGATTCAATCGAGCCTTATGGATCGACACGGAAGGCAACGTCGCCGGCTCATATGACAAAATGCATCCCGTGATGTTCGGGGAGTACGTTCCGCTGGGGAACGTACTTCCCCTGGCTCTACCGACTGACACCCATGGGGGAAGGCCTGACCGAGGGGACCCACCCGCTGGCGGTGCGGGTGAATGGATTGGTGCTGGCGCCGAGCATCTGTTTCGAGAACACGGTGCCGCAGTTGATCCGGCGGCAAGTGCGGACACTCGACGAGGCCGGTCAACCCCCGGACGCCCTGCTGACGATTTCCAATGATGGCTGGTTCTGGGGATCGAGTCAGCTTGACATGCACTTGGCATGCGGTGTCTTTCGCGCCGTGGAGTTACGCTTGCCGGCGTTGGTGGCCGCCAATACGGGTTTTTCGGCCGTCATCGATCGGCGGGGCGAAGTGCTTCAGCAAGGGCCCCGTCGTCAGACGGGCTACCTGATTGCCGAGATTCGCCACACCGACGACACAGCCGGCTCCCCGTATCGCGCCCACGGCGATGTGTTTGCCGGAATGTGCCTGCTTGTCTGTCTGGCGGCCGCCTGGCAGGGCGGCTGGGCCTGGCGGCGGTCTCGGGGCGTGTCGCCGGCTGCGTAAGCAGCTGGCCGCTGTCCTGCGCACCAACGCCTGGCAACTTCGGCTACCTCGGGACGGGCGTTCGATCTCGGGCTTGACCATAATGTGTATTTTTGTACACTTAATGCCCGGCCACGCCCTGCCAAGTGGAGGTAACCCACATGCCTATCGAACCGATCACGGCGGATCTTGAGACAACGCTCAGCCAACACTTCGGATTTTCTCAATTTCTACCGGGACAGCGTGAAGTCATCGAGCATCTGATCGATGGCAAGTCGGCGGCGGCCGTGTTTCCCACGGGGGGCGGTAAGTCGCTTTGCTACCAGCTTCCCTCACTGCTATTCCCCGGCGTGACGCTCGTGGTTTCGCCGTTGATCGCCCTGATGAAAGACCAGATCGACGCCCTGGCACAGCGCGACATCCCAGCCGTGCGGATCGATTCGACGCTCACCGGTGCCGAATACCAACAAGCCGTGGACCGCTTGCGGGGTGGTGAGCTACGGATTTTGTATGTGGCTCCGGAGCGGTTCAACAACGAACGATTTCGCGAGTTGATTCAGCAAGTCCGCATTTCACTGTTCGCGGTTGACGAGGCCCACTGCATTTCGGAATGGGGACATGCCTTTCGACCCGACTACTTGAAGCTGGCTCGATTCGCCGAGCAATGTGGGGCCGAGCGTCGGTTCGCTTTGACGGCGACCGCTACCGAGGACGTGCTGTCGGATATTTGCCGCGAGTTTCGCGTCGACGAGGGGTGTGCCGTGCGGACCGGCTTTTATCGGCCGAATCTCCATTTGCGGGTCACTCCTGTCGAAGAGGAGGAACGGGACGAGACGCTTGTGGCGCGGTTACAAGCGAGACCCCGCGGGGCGACGATCATTTACGTGACGTTGCAGCGGACCGCCGTGGAAGTCGCCGGTCGGCTAACGGCAGCGGGTGTCGAGTCCCGACCGTACCATGCGGGACTTCCCACGGAAGTGCGGACGGACGTGCAAGATTGGTTTCTGGCCAGTGATCAGGCCGTCATCGTGGCTACGATTGCCTTTGGCATGGGAATCGACAAATCCAATATCCGGTACGTGTACCATTACAATCTTGCCAAGAGTCTGGAAAATTATTCGCAAGAAATTGGCCGCGCTGGCCGCGACGGTCAAACGTCAATCTGTGAATCGCTTGCGTGCTCTGCCGACTTGCAGACGCTTGAGGACTTCATCCTCCACGACACGCCCGATGCCGCCATGGTCCGCGGGCTGGTCGAGCATATTTTTGGGCGTGGCAAACGCTTTCATGTCAGCGTCCATGAATTATCAAAACGCTTTGAGATCGGCACGCTGGTCGCCCGCACGTTGCTCACCTATCTGGAATTGGACGGTTTTCTAGCGGGCGGAACGCCCCAGTATGGCGAGTACAAATTCCAGCCAAGGGTGTCATCGGCTGAGATCCTCCGCCACTTCACCGGCGAGAAGCGTGAATTCCTGGCGTCCCTGTTACGTCAAGCGACGAAGGCCCGCACATGGTTCGCGCTGGACATCGACGCCGCCACGGAGCGGTTAAACACCGACCGGTCGCGCATCGTGAGGGCCATGGATTATCTGGCCGAGCAACAATGGCTCGACTTGCGCACGGCCCAGGTGCGACTGCGCTATCAGCGCAATCGCATGCCGGACAACCTGCAGGACCTGGCTGACGAGCTGTTCGATCGATGCCTGCGGCGACAGGAACGCGAACTGGATCGCCTGCAGCAACTCTTCGCACTGATGCATCTCGATGCGTGCCAGGTCAATGCCCTGGCGACCCATTTTGGGGAAGTCCGAGACGAAGTCTGTGGTCACTGCCAGTGGTGCGTGGACCAGGCGGTAGTCGCGACACCTTCGATCAAATAGTCGGTCTGCGGAACGAACATGATCGCTCACCGGGGGGCAAGAAACCGCTGTGGCGGTGAGTCCCCTTCTGAAAAAAAATTTGGCGGAGACATGGGGGCTCGCTCGCTGTGCCTCCGTGGCTCCGTGAGAAAAAAAGGGATCTCACGGAGGCGCAGAGTCACGGAGAGGGAAAACACACGTTGAAGGTGCGTGCCCTTCGGAAAAGAAATTTGGCGAAGACATGGGAGGCTCGCTCTCTGTGCCTCCGTGGCTCCGTGAGAAAAAAAAGGGATCTCACGGAGGCGCAGCGTCACGGAGAGGAAAGAGCGGCGAGCGCGGCGCGAATGATACAGTTGCAAGGATCGTTTCGTATTGCCCGCGCGGGCCGCTTCGCTCTCAAGTTAATTTCCGGGAAAAAGCAGCGCCAAGAAAACTCGTTGACAGTGTCGTTCGAGCGCGTCTAATGACGGATGTGCCGGAAAGCGAAGTACCACCTCGCAAGAGGTGGCTGGTTGTGCCCGCCGTTCGTACATGGTTTGAAAGGGAGGCTCGTGATGAAGACGCTCACTCTTGGGGTGATGGCAGGTTGTTGTCTGCTATTCCATACCACCGCGTATGGTGTGCTTCCACCCATGGCCGTAACGGGGAAGGAATACTCGAACGCGCCCGACACCGATGCGACGGGCCTGATCGACTCGGAGCAGTCTATCTTCTGGACCGGCACAGGCGCCGCCTTCGACACGTTTGACTTCACTCCCGGCCCTGGCCCGCTGCGAGTCCCTCCCCTGCCGACGTTCATCGAGAATCCGCAGACAGATGCGTTGGCCAACAGCAGCGATTTTCTCTTCAATGACGTGCGGGCCAACCGCAGTTCACTGATTTTCTCAACCGACGGCGACCCAAGCATTTACTTCGAGGCACCTGGAGGGGGATCGGGCATCTGGGCCGCGCCACCCATGATCAATGCCGCGTCCCCGCCCCGCGATGTGGATGCGATTGAAGTTTGGGGGCCGGACTCGGCGGCCACGGGCAGCGGTGATGACTCGTTTAACTACTCGCTCGAATCGGTGCCGCCGCTCGGCCCCGGAGCCTTCGATCCTGGGCTTGTACCGGTATGGCATGTTCCCGGTTCGATACCAGGCGGCTTGGGGCCCGTCGCGGTGCCGCTGATAACAACGTTCGAACTGGCGATGGCCATCGCTCCCTTGGCGGCGATTCCCGTGCCACCACAGGTGCTGCAGGAAGAACTCGACTTGGACGCGCTGATGCTGAATGACGTGATCTACGAGGAGGTGCCAGGAACCCCTGGCATCCGGCGAGCACGGCTCAACTTCTCGATTGACCCGATCATCGATCCAGCGTCGGGCGCGGCCGTCTTTGACGGAGGCGAGATTTTCGTGTGGGATTTTGATTCCACGTTGCCCATCATGCCTGCCAGCTTTCTTTTCCATGGTGGCCATTTATGGGACACGGCGTTTCCGGTGATGGCTACCTTTGGCACAGCCAGCGAGAATGTGAACGGCATCGAATCGGTGCCGGAGCCGGCGACGGGAGCGAGCCTGTTGACGCTCGTCTGCCTCTGGATCGGACTGCGCCGGCCGACTCGCTCACCGTTCCACCCTCGGCAGCGGGGTTTTCGGCAGGGCCCCGCCCGCCTCTGTGCCTCTGTGAGATGCCTTTTCGCTCACGGAGGCGCGGAATGCGGGCAGTGCCGGTCCCCGCTAGATTTCTGCCTGACCGGTATGCTTGACCGCCTACGCTGCTTTGACGCTCCGTGCAGCGGCGGGGACCTGTTTCTTTGGCCGGCAGCCAGCGGCGGATCACAGTCAGGACCGGCCCGCATTCTTGCGTTGCCCACGTCCGCAACGTCGCGGATAATCGGAGTATGAGTGGTTACGAATCGAAACCGAATGAGTTTGAGATACAGCCAGCGCAGCAGCGCAAGGAGAAACAGCGGCGTGTCGATTTCGATGTGGAACGCGATTTGTTGCCGCATCAAATCGTCCTGGGAGGCAAGACGATTCGGCTGGAGCCGGTTGAGTATCGTTTTCTCCTTTTTCTCGCCAGTCGACCCTATCACGCCTTTTCTATCAAGCAAATCGTGACGGCTGTGAACGAGAGCCGTGGGGACGCCGACCCGGAGATCCGCGAGGAAACCCTCCGCGACCTGGTCCGTTCGCTCCGCGACAAGCTGGGCTTCTTTTGGGATTTCGTGCAAGCGGTCCCGCATATTGGGTATCGCTTCAAACCGTAGACCAGGGAACTTTCATGCGAACCGCAAGGCAGCTTATGTTGGGACTCATGCTCGTGCCAGGCATTGGGGGAGCGTCGGCCTGGTGCCAGCCTCCGCAGGTCGCCGTTTTCCAAGAGCTGTTGACCTCCCAGGCAGCTGCTTGGAATCGGGGTGATATCGACGGCTTCATGGAGTTTTATTGGAAATCGCCCCAGCTAAGCTTCAGTTCCGGCGGCACCACGACGTGGGGTTGGGAACAGACGCGTGACCGCTACAAGTCACGGTATCCGACGAAAGAGCGGATGGGGCGGCTGACTTTCTCCGGGTTGGAGCTGATATCGCTCGGCGACTCAGCGGCACTGGTCCTGGGTCGCTGGCAGTTAGCACGTCCCGGGGATCAGCCGCAGGGCAACTTTTCGCTCGTCTTTCGCCAGCTCGATGGCCAGTGGCGGATCGTGCATGACCATACATCGCTCGCGGCAAATCCACCCGCCGAAGGAGTGGAGCCGCTTTCAAATTGATGCGCGGGGTATGTGTGCCGCGTCAGGCCGCGAAATAGGCGGTAATCCCCTCCACGACCGCCCGTTGCTCCGCCGCCGTGAGCGCCGGGAAAATCGGGAGGCTCAAGACCTCCTTGGCGGTGCGCTCGGTTTCGGGCAATGAACCTTCCCGGTATCCGTATTCACGGAAGCAGGGCTGCAGATGCAACGGAGTCGGGTAATAGATCTCGCTGCCGATGCCGAGTTCCGCCAGGTGCTTGCGTAGCCGATCGCGGTGTCCATCCAGGACACGCACCGTGTATTGGTTCCAGACCGATTCACAGCGGCTGGCCGTGGTGGGAACGACCAGCTTGCCTTCCAGTCCGGCCTCGGCGAACAGTTCCGCATAGCGGGCCGCATTCCGCGCACGCGCCGCGTGCCAGCCGTGCAAATGCGGCAGTTTCGTGAGCAAGACGGCGGCCTGCAACGTATCGAGGCGACTGTTGATGCCGACCACATGATGCTGGTAGCGGGGCTTCATCCCATGGGCCCGGTACAAACGCAATTTCTCGGCGAGTTCCGCATCACTCGTCGTGACCATGCCGCCATCCCCAAAGCCACCCAGATTCTTGGTGGGATAGAAGCTGAAGCATCCAGCCAGGCCCAGACTGCCGGCCGGTTGCCCCTGGAAAGTCGCGTCAATGGCTTGGGCACAATCTTCGAGGACGTGCAAGTTCGCGGCATCGGCAATTGCCAGGATCCGCGTCATATCGGCGCATTGGCCGAACAGGTGTACTGGAATCACCACCCGGGTCCGAGGAACGATCCGCGCTTGAAGGTGATCGGCATCGAGATTGAAGGTGTCAGGATCAATGTCAACAAATACCGGCTTGGCTCCCAGACGCGTCACGGCACTCGCAGTGGCAAAGAACGTAAAGCTGGGCAACAAGACCTGATCCCCGTGACCAATGCCCATGGCCATGAGAGCCAGCAGCAAAGCGTCGCTCCCTGACGCGCAACCGACGGCGAATGAGCTGCCGACCCGTAGAGCGAGTTGAGTTTCAAGTTCCTCACATTCAGGCCCAAGTACAAAGCGGCCCGAGGCAACCACGCGGCTGATCGCTTGTTGAATTTCCGCTTCCAGCGGACCATTTTCGCGAGCCACATCCAGGAGGGGAACAGGCGTGCGAAGCTGGGTCGAGGCGAGGACGTTCATGGGACTGTCTCGTGAAGAATGTTGCGGAGAACCGAATCATGAATGGCGTCCGATTTCCTCGGCGGCCGCGCATCCGTGCTCGCCCACTTGCTGCGAGGTATCGGGCGCGGTGGCCGGCTCGCGCCGGACGGGCGTTTCCTATAACAGCTTTGGCTGGTGGCGAACATGGCAACCATCCTGGCAGTGGGCGAGGGGAGAAACGCGAGACACGGGCATTGCCAGATGAGTGGCCGGCACGTCCCAGGTGCTCAGCAGCGTAAGGGGCGGGCGGTAGAGACGATACAATCGGGCCAATCGGAGGACCCTCGGGTTGCCGGAGGCGGTGGTTTCGCTTTATTCCCACTTGCGATGGGGAATTGTTTGACACTGTTTTCGCGGGCTACGTATACTGGGGGTTTAGGGCGAGTCCCGCGGCCGGTCTGGTCTCTCGGCGGTTTGCGGCGGGGTTGGCATTTTGGCGCCGGAAGCGCGGCGCGACGGACGGTCGCTGGTTGGAAGGTGGCACACGTGACGCTGGTTGGCAAAATTCTGACTGTCTCGATTTTTCTCCTGAGCGTGATGTTCTTGGGATTTTCGGTCATGAATTTCGCGACGTCGCGCGATTACCGCTCCAGAATCAAGGGGAACGGCAGTGCCCCGGGATTGGAAACCCGACTGAACGAAACGACTCGGCTGGTACTTGAGCGGGAAGACGAGTTGCAGCGAGCCCGCTATCGGATTGACCTCGAAACGGCGGCTCGGCGAAGCGCGCTGTCGGTGCTGGAGCGGAAAGCCGTTTTGGTCACTCAGCGGTTGGACCGCGTGGAGGGCGAGTATGTCGACTTGGCCAAGCTACAGCGTGAGCGAAATGAGAATGTCAAGGCGGTACAGGACGAGGTATCACGGTTGATTGATGAAGTGGAGCGGGTGCGGGGCGAGTTGACTGCGGCCATTTCTCGACGAGACACGGAGTTAGGAGAGATTACGAAGCTGGTGGACAAGCTGAACGAAGATGAGGGGGCCTTGCGCCGCCTGAGGGAACGTAGCCGACAATTAGCGGGCGTCCGGGGTCGCTGACGATCCCAGGCGATACGACCACCGTTGACTTGATGAAATCCAGGCAAGCCTTGCGAAGGTAACGACGATGACGCTGGTTGGCAAAATTTTGACCGTGATGATATTCGTCATGAGCGTGCTGTTCATGTCGTTCACGGTGATGACCTACATGACCCATCGCAACTGGCGGAACGAGGTTGAGGGTACGGCGCCTTTGGGCCTGAAATTTCAGCTGGAGAACGCGAAGAAGGAGATTCAAAATCGCGAAGCCAAGATTGAGCAGATTGAGATGGACTTGGCGCAGGAAAAGGCGGCTCGCACGAAGGCCGTCGCCGCACTGGAAGACATGGCTCGGGACCTGAACGAGCGCGTGCAGGCACAGGAAATCAAGCTGACGAATGAGGAAGCGGAAAAGAACCGCAGCATCCAGATTGCCGAGACGGCTCAGACTGAAATGGAGCGGATCAAGGACGAGCTGGAAAGCGTGCGGGGAAACTTGAAGAAAACGCTCGACGACCGCAATGACAAGCTGGCTCGCGTGACGGCTCTGACCGATGAGCTGAACCAGACCAAGACGCAACTGACGCAGCTCACGGAACAGGACACGCGGCTGAGAGGCCAATTGGCTCGGGCGAAACTGGTACTGGACCGCAATGGGCTCGACGAGTTCGCGCCGGTGGATAATATTCCGCCCACACTTGACGGCGTGGTAACCAGTGTTCGCGAAAGCAACTTTATTGAAGTTTCGATCGGCGCCGACGAGGGACTGCGGGCTGGACACAAGCTGGATGTTTATCGGCAGGATGGTAGTTATATCGGCCGAGTGATCGTGATCGAAACCAGTGCGGATCGCGCCGTCGCCCGCATTGTTCCCGAATTCCGCCAAGGTGAAATCAGGAGAGGTGATCGTGTCGCCACAAACCTCCTCTAAGGGTGTTGTTGTCGAGAAGCCCGGCATGAACATTTACACGGTCATGCTGATCCTTTCGCTGGTCTGCATCAGCCTGGCCTGCTTGCTGCTCTGGTCCGAATTGCGGAGCTATGGCGATTTTCCCTGGTGGAAAGTCCGCTAGTTCGGCTCTCCGGGCCGATTGAGAATGGGCGGCAAAAATGGTATCTTTCTGAATTGGGAAAAGCTTCCTGATTCGGCGGAAAACGGCCCACTTCCGGGCCGTGTCTTCGGCCCCACTTGCCCACCCCCGGGACCGATTTCCACCGGCCCACCGCGATTGAAAGGATGGTCTTTTGTCCTCAGATGTCCCCCCTCCCGATGGCCCTGAAGATGCCCTGCCGGGTGAGTCCTCCTCGGGCGGATTGGGCGAGGCTCGGCTGATCGAGTTGCCGATTGAAGATGAGCTGAAGGATAGTTATCTCACTTATGCGATGAGCGTCATTGTCAGCCGTGCGTTGCCGGACGTCCGGGATGGCCTCAAGCCGTCTCAGCGCCGCATCTTGATGGCGATGAACGACCTCAATCTATCGCCCGGGGCCTCCACCTCGAAATGTGCGGGCATCGTCGGCGAGACGATGAAGCGCTATCACCCGCATGGTGACGGAGCCATTTATCCCACTCTGGTGCGGATGGCCCAGGAGTGGAATACGCGGCACACGCTCGTGCACAAACAGGGAAATTTCGGATCGATCGCCGGCCTTCCCCCTGCTGCGATGCGGTATACGGAGGCCCGCATGTCGGCCATCGCCGCGCTGATGATGGACGACATCAAGCTTGATACGGTCGATTTCGCACCCACCTACGACGAGAAGGGGATGGAGCCGGTGGTGCTTCCGAGCAAGTTTCCCAACTTGCTCGTCAATGGATCCAGCGGCATCGCCGTGGGCATGGCGACCTCGATCCCGCCTCACAATCTGGGCGAGATTTGCCAAGCCATAATCCGTGTGATTGAAGAACCTGACGTTTCGATCGACGAGCTCCTCGAGATCATCCAGGGTCCGGATTTCCCCACGGGAGGCGTGATCTGCGGACGGGCGGGTATCCGTCGCGGGTACCACACCGGTCGCAGTACGATCGTTGTGCGGGGCAAGGCCGCGATCGAGGAAATGAAGGGGAGCCGCAGTCGCATCGTGGTCACCGAGATTCCGTATATGCAGCAACGGGATCGGGTCGAGGAGAAGATGGCGGCCCTCGTCAATGATGGTCGCATTCCCGGCATCAGCGGTATTCGCAATGAGAGCGACCTCAAGGAGCCCGTACGGCTGGTGATCGAACTCAAGCGTGACGCCGATCCGGAAGTCGTGCTCAATCAGCTTTATCAGTTTTCACCCTTGCAGGATACATTCTCGATCATCCTGCTCGCGCTCGTGGATGGCAAACCCCGCGTCATGTCGATCAAGGAGATGCTCGATGAGTTCATCCGGCATCGCACGATCGTCATTCGCCGCCGCACGCAATTCCTGCTGCTGCGGGCCCGCCGTCGCAAACACACGATCGAGGGCCTGCTGCTGGCACTGGCCGACATTGATCGCATCATTGCCATCATTCGCAAGTCGAAAACGCAGCCCGAGGCGAAACAGGCACTGATGGGCGTGGAATGCCCGGCTGCGATGATGAAATCCGCACTCGGCGACGAGGGCTTCCGCATCTTTGAGCAGGAACGAGGCGTCGCGGATGTCTACACGCTGACGGCCGTTCAGGCAGATGCGATCCTTAAAATGACGCTCGGTCAGCTCGTCAATCTCGAGCAGGAACGACTGGCAAATGAACACCGCGAACTGCTGGAAGAAATCAAGGAATACGTTCGGATTCTCTCCGATGAAGCGAACATCTTGCAGATCATCAAGGACGAATCCCAGGAACTGGGTAAGAAGCATGCCGACCAGCGTCGTACCGAGATCAGTGGCGAGGAACTAGGCAATATTGACCTGGAAGACCTCATCACCGAAGAAACGATGGTGGTTTCGATCAGCCATCAGGGCTACATCAAGCGGACACCTTCCAAGATTTATCGGGCCCAACGCCGCGGCGGCAAGGGGCTGAAAGGAGCCGCCACCGAAGAGGAGGACCCGATCGAGCATCTGTTCGTGGCCAGTACCCACGCCTATCTCCTGTTCTTCACCAATCAGGGTAAGGTCTACTGGCAGAAAGTTTATGACCTGCCGCAGTTGCGGCGAGAGAGTCGTGGTCGGGCCATCGTGAATTTGCTAAATCTGAGCGAGGGGGAAAAGATTGCCGATTGTCGCGCCATCCGCGATTTTGATCTGCCGGGACATTTCCTCATGATGGCCACGCGGAATGGACTCATTAAGAAGACGACGCTCGACAAGTACAGCCGCCCGAAGAAGGGGGGCATTATCGCGATCAAGCTCCGCGAGGATGACGAGCTGGTCGATGTGGTCGTGGTGGGACCCGACGATGAAGTGGTCCTTTCCACCGCCAAGGGAATGGCGATTCGCTTTAATGAAGCGGATGCCCGCCCCATGGGACGAAATACGAGCGGCGTCAAGGGAATCGCGATTGGCAAGGGAGATCAACTGGTCGGCATGGTCGTCGCCGATCCTTCCGCGACGCTACTCACCGTCTGCCAAAACGGTTACGGCAAGCGGACTGACTTTGGCCCCAATTCGGCAGACACGTCCGAAGAGGACGCCAGCTCCTCCGCCCGGTATCGCAGCCAGAGACGGGGAGGCAAGGGACTGCGCGATATCAAAACCACCGAACGCAACGGTCCGGTCATCGGGATTGCTCGAGTCGATGACGACGACGAAGTGCTGATGATGACCGCCCGCGGCAAGATCCAGCGGATTCGCGCCAGCGAGGTCTCCGTCATCGGCCGCAATACCCAGGGGGTTCGCATCATGAACCTGGATGAGGATGACCAACTGGCGGCCGTCGTCCGCGTCCCCAAAGAAGAAGATGACGCGGAGGAATCGGACGAGGGAGGCGGTCCCTCCTTGGACGGGATGCCGCCGGCCGCCCAGCACGATCCAGACGGCGCCGCTGATGCGACATCTGAATCCAACGCCATGGACGCCGAGTCAGACCAGGCAGAAGAATAACGACTGTCCATCCAAGCAGCCTGACGGGCCACCCCGCGTGGCGGGCAATCCAAGAGCGGAGTGAACGATGAAAGTTGCGGTAATTGGCACCGGCTATGTGGGCCTCGTTTCGGGTGCTTGTTTCGCCGACAGCGGGAATAATGTCACTTGCGTTGATATTGATCAGGTAAAAATCGATGCCCTGCAGAAGGGGCAGATTCCGATTTTCGAACCAGGCCTGTCGGAACTGGTGGTACAGAACGCGAAAGCCGGAAGACTGATCTTCACCACGAATACCAGCGAAGCGGTTGCCGACGCGGATGTGATCTACCTGGCTGTCGGCACGCCCCAGGCTGCGGATGGGGCGGCGGACCTCTCCGCACTCTGGAAAGTCGCCGAGGCGATCGCCCCGCACTTGCGCCCCGACGCCATCGTCGTCACCAAGAGCACCGTGCCGGTCGGTACCAATGCCCGCTTGTACGCGTTGCTGGGAGAACTCACCGGCCGCGAATGCCATGTCGCGAGCAATCCGGAATTTCTCAAGGAGGGCGCGGCCATCGAGGACTTTAGCAAGCCGGATCGCGTCGTTGTCGGCGTGCGAAGGCAGGAAGACGCGGAAGTGCTCCACAAATTGTACGAACCCTTCCTGCGGACGGAACATCCTTTTCTGGTGATGTCTCCCGAAAGCGCGGAGTTGACAAAATATGTCGCCAACGCGCTACTGGCAACGAAAATCAGTTTTATCAACTCGATGGCTAATATTTGCGAAAAGTTTAGCGCCGACATCAACGATGTGCGGCGAGGTATTGGCCACGATAGTCGGATCGGATTCGCATTTCTCTTTCCCGGCGCCGGTTATGGCGGCAGCTGCTTCCCCAAGGACGTGCGTGCGATGATGAACACGTTCCATGAGGTGGGCCTCTCCGCGGATATCCTGCAGGCAGTCGATGCCGTGAACGAACGACAAAAGACCGTCCTGCAGGAGAAAATCGTCGCCCATTTTGGCGAGAACCTGAAAGGCAAAACGTTCGCCATCTGGGGACTGGCCTTTAAGCCGAAAACCGATGACATTCGTGAAGCCCCGTCGCTCGTGCTGATCGATAAAATCCTATCACTGGGCGGCCAAGTGGTTGCCTATGATCCTGAAGCGATGGAGAACGTCCGCGAACTCCTGGGTGACAAAATCACCTTTGCTTCCCACCCGATGGACGCCTTGAAGGGTGCCGATGCCCTGGCGATCGTTACCGAGTGGTCGCTGTTCCGCACACCGGACTTTGCGGCCATCAAGGGCCGCCTGAAACAGCCGATCATCTTCGATGGCCGCAACCTGTACGACACGGCTCACATGGCTCAACTCGGCTTCACCTACTACTCGATCGGTCGCCCCGTCGTCAAACCGTAACAGCGCGGGACAGGCTTCCCGTCTGTCATTGCTGCTGTCATGAAATCTCCCACTTGTCCCAATGACCGTTTGGCAGCCAATCCCACATCCATGGCTCGACCAGGTGGACCGCTCGCTACCACGACGCTCCCTCCCAGCGACTGAGTCGAAATTCGATGTAATCCAGCATGGCAAGCTCCGGATCGCGACGATCGGTAACGAACGACTCGCGCTGGGGCAGTAAGTCATCTCGCAGTCGCTCGAATCGCTCGACGGCCGCCTGTTTGTCGCCGCGGACGACCGCCGCCTCCGCGAACTGGAGCCGAGCCACCAGCTCTCGCGACGTGGTCGGTGAAGCGAGTGCCGTCTGGATGACTTCGGCGAACTGGGGGGGCGGCTGGGCATCCGGCCGCGCCTGCAGTTGATGCCGAGCCAGCAGTAAGATCGACCCGACCACACAAGCCAGGATCACCCCCAGCTGGATGCCAAACCGAGACGACTTGGACGCAACATCGACTCCAGCGGCTGGAACTGAGCCGTTACGGTGGCGCGCGGAGACTGAGTTCCGCGTGGAGATCGCCGGTTCCTCCTGCGACGCAACGTCATCCCCTCCCCGATTCCTCGGTTGGCCCGTCGGCGCCGGATCCTCGCCGACGTCGAGTACGAGTTGTATTTCGTCGCCAAGTTGCAAAATGTCCGTGTCCACCCAGGTCGCGACATCGTCGGGGGCGACCACATGGGTTCCCATGAAGACATTACAACCACTGCGATTGTAAATGCGATAATGGCCATCACGATATTCAAGCGTTAAGGCATGGGACGCGACATCCGCGGACGGTAAACACACGTCGGCGGTGGGATCGCTGCCAATCCGCACGACTCGGCTATCAAGCCAATGTGAGGAGCCGGCGGAAATCCCCGACTGGATGGTTATTTTGGCGGGCATACGGAAGATCGCTCTGCTGCGGGTGGAAATAGGGCAGTTGTCCGGGAACGGTCTGGGGCGGGCGCGTCACCGAGGCGGGCCGACGACTGTGTCGAGGAGGCCCGGTCCACCCTCGTTCTGCTTACGCGAGAATGGCTTGCTTGTTACAACCATGCGGCTTAACCTCCCAGAAATGTCATGACGGCGGGAAGTAGAATCGGGGCCACGATCACGAGCAAACAGGCGATCATGGTGATCATGCCAGGAAAGACAATTTGAACTTCCGCTTCCGAGGCCGCCTTCTCACCCCATTGGGAGCGTTTCAGTCGCATCTGATTGGCTTGTTCTCGCAGAATCGAGCTGAGTGGCGTTCCCAGCTCCTCCCCCTTCACGATGGCAAACACCAGCTCGGAGATGTCATCATCGGACAATCGATCCTGGAATTCACGCAGCGCCTGATCACGGGGTCGGCCCAACGCCATTTGTCGCAAGACTTCGCTCAACTCCCGACTTAGCGGGTGTTCGCGGTTGTCGTGTACGGCAGTCTGCAGGCTGTCGTTGAATCCGGCTCCCGCCTCCATCATGAGTGAGACCTGGTCCACCACGAACGGGAGCCGCAGGCGGATTCGTTTCAGCAGCATCTTCGACTCACGGATCACTGATTTTTGCGCGAGAGCCGGGTAAACCAACATCACACCCACGCCCAACAGACCCGCGAACCCGATAAAACCGGTGGTAGCAAGGCCGATGAAGATCGCCAACCCTGCCAGGCTACCTTCCACGGCCTTGATCGCGAGAAACTCGTCCGGCCGATAGGGAACCTTGCTGTGGGTCAACCTCAAGTGATGGGCCAGCCGCGTCGAGCGCAGCACCTCGGAACAGCGTGTTCCCCAGCTCATCGATCAATGGTTCAAACCAACGATAGACCGAACTGCCAGCGCGCATGACATCACGCCGCTGCTGTTCGAACGGGCTTTCAGGAACGGGTCGCGGGGCACGCAGAATGCGGGCGAGCCAAAGTGCCAACCCTGCCACACTCACGCCGATCAGGCTCGAACTTACCAACAGTCCAGCTTGTGCAAACATTGTGTTCATGATGGT
This sequence comes from uncultured Planctomycetaceae bacterium, assembly GCA_963700865.1. Lineage (GTDB taxonomy): Bacteria > Planctomycetota > Planctomycetia > Pirellulales > Pirellulaceae > CAVOGJ01. The sequence goes on from CAVOZC010000018.1 coordinate 360,954, forward strand.
CCTCGGCGCATGCGATTACAATTCAATGGAAAGGATTTTGTGGCTCCACCACACGCTGGCCACTACCAAGGCAATCACGGCCAACAGAATGAACTGCCCACTAAGCGACTGAAAGACGAGAAGCGTTCCGGTGGGATGCATCACGTAGAAACCAGCCAGAAAAACGAATGGAAAGGCTGCCAGAATCCATACGACGCGTTTACCACTAGCCGTCTCCGACTCCAACTTTCTCTCCACACGCTGGTTTTCCTGCAGGCTGCTGCCAATCCGTTCCAGCGCCTCGGTAATCTTTCCGCCTCGTTGCAAACTGACGCACAGCGCCGAGGCAAAGAGCGTAAAACTGTCCAATTGCAAACGGTCTTTGGTACTGTTGATGGCTTCCGCCAGGCGGCGACCATGATGGTAGGCGCGCACGATACCCTGCAGTTCGCCGGCCAGGGGCTGCGGCACTTCCTGGCTGACCGTTTCCATTCCCACCGCCACGGACAAGCCGGCTCGGCAGGCATTCGCCAGGGCCGTCGTGCCGCTCACCAACTGGTCTCGCAGAAGGGCTCGTCGCCGCGCGATCATTCGCGCAGCACCCAGCGGGGTGCCAGCAACAGTAGCACCACGGCCGCAAACGCGATCGGCAGCATCTGGAACACAAGACCCAGCATGATGAAACTGGCCAGCAACATCACACCCCACCACCTCAGGAAAATTTGTATCCGCGTTTGATCCATCTGCAGAGCTGCCAGCAGCGGCGCGAGGTCCGCGACGTAATTCCGCGCCAGGGCATCCCAGGCCCCCACCAGCGACCATCCGCACAGGCAACCGGCGATAGACCAAAGAACGGTGGTAATGAATGGAATCATGGTCAACGGCACTTTCTGGCTGCGCAGTGGGAATCGATCACGAGCATTGGTCGAGTCTCACATGGAGGCTTGATGATAAAAATAATTCAGGTCCAGGTTACCCGCCTGGATCAAGTCCACCACAAACGTGGGCAGCAGTCCCGTCGGCTCGAGCGACTCTTCGAGATCGTCGAGCATGTACAAGTCACGTAGTTCCAATTGGCCCGTGTGTGGATTGACACCAGTGCATTCGCTGATCTGACTGATGACACGTCGGCCGTCGCGCAGCCGCTTCAGCTGCACGATCATGTCGACGGCCCCTGCGATCTGTTGATGAATCGACGAGACGGGAAAATCGGCCGCCATCTGCGTCAACACTTCCAACCGCAACAAGGCATCCGCCGCGGTATTGGCGTGTATCGTCGTTAGCGATCCATCGTGACCCGTATTCATGGCCTGCAGCATATCGAGCGCCTCGGGTCCGCGGCATTCCCCCACGACGATCCGATCGGGTCGCATGCGCAGTGCATTCCGCACGAGATCGCGAATCGTATACTTCCCGGCGCCTTCCACGTTGGCCTCTTTGGTTTCCATGCGGACCACATGCTGTTTGGCCAACTGCAATTCAGCCGTATCCTCGATGGTCACGATCCGCTCCCGGTCAGGAATGAAGTCGCTCAGGCAATTCAGCAGCGTTGTCTTACCCGTCCCGGTGCCACCCGAGATGATGATGTTCCGCCGACCCAGGACCACCGCCCGCAGGAACTCAGCCACGGTTCGCGTCAGCGTTTTCTTCGTGACGAGATCATCAATCAGCAATTTGCGATAGGGAAACTTGCGAATGGTGAGTGTCGGACCGCTGACCGCAAGTGGCGGGATGACCGCGTTGACGCGACTGCCGTCAGACAATCGCGCATCGACGAGCGGTTGGGATTTATCAATGCGGCGGCTGACTTTGGCCACGATCCGCTGAATAATCGTTTCGATGACCTCATCGGAAATAAACCGCTTGCCGGAGTTTTCCACCTTGCCGTGCCGCTCGATATACACGTGGTTTCGGTCCACGACCATGATCTCCGATACGGATGGCAGGCGCAGGAGGTCCTCCAGGGGCCCATAGCCGAAGACAATGTCCTTGATCTCCTTCTTGAGATAGCGCAGCGCGAGATACTGGCGAAATTCACCGTGCAGGCGCTCGCTGACGGCTTCCCAGGAATTCCAGAATCCCCGGTCAATTGACTCAATGCGATCAGGGCCCGCGCTTACCTGGCTGATTTGCAGCACCTTTGACATGTAGTCCGCGGCCGAGGCCAGCTCCTGCTCCCGTTCCGGAACGGTTGTTACGATACGGCTCCAATGGCGATGGGACCGCAAGTCGCTCATACCGTCATTGGTACCCAACTGGCCGGATTGCGACAGCATGTGGTCCCGCAATCCGTGCCCCGCAACGTGCCCCATCAAGTCACACGGATGGTTTTTGAGCGCTGCATTGGCCAAGGAGATCTTGTCGATATTCCGTTCCAATGCCAGCAGGTATTCGTCATTCTCACGTTGTCGCGTCGAATCAGCATCCAGGTTCATCCGCTCAAGCAGTTCCAGGTGGACTTGGCCGATCACGATCGACATCAATTCATCACGTTCCTCCCGTTCCGATTCGCGGGTGACTTGTTCCTCGACAGGCAAGTCGAGCGTGAGACTGAAGGGAAAGAGATGGATGGCTTGATTTGTGCGGACTTCGCATCGATCGCCATTGTAGAGTTGCTCATCGCCCAGCTTGACTCCGTTGATTCCGAGGGAGACCAGCTCCCAGACGCCTCCCCGCTGATAGAGCACGGCCGCTTCATCGGCGACGAACGGGCTATCGAGCACGATTTCATTGTGCCCGCCACGGCCGATGCGGACGCGATTTCCCGTGACTTCGACCACTCGGCGTTCCGTGTCGATCACGTTGTTGAACCAGATCTTCATGCGTTGGTGGCCGTTTGCTCGAGTTTCAAAAAACTGAAAGCGACTAGTATTGGGGATTTCCAGGGATCACAAAGCGAATCATGTCTCCCTCAAGGAGCACGCGCGGCACGTTGGCGATGCCCTGCAGCGATACCGTCTGGTAGACGACGTTTTCAGGAACCGATCGCTGAACACTTCGCTCCGTTCCCTTGGTGGGCACGACCTGGACGGCCAGAATATTCAGCGGATCTTTGTCCCGGGCCTCGCCGCCACGGTCGGAACCGAGCACCTCGAGCAAGCGTTTTGTCTGGTCATCAAAATCGGCGTCCACGGCAATCGTCACGTTATTGTCACCACTTCGGGCGGCATACTTGTCGTCGCTGCTGAATTTCTCGCCCACGCTGATCAATCGAAACGGGCCGATCACCTCCCAGCGGGATGCCTCGTTCGGTGGCTGAATGTCTCGCTGGAAAACGACGTCGCCCGCAGCGAACGAGCGCGGCGCCTTTAAGCCAAACAGGATGGAACGATGGGCGAACGGCACCAGCGACTTCTTCAGCTCCAGCGGGTTGCCAGGAACCGGAACCGCCGCCAAGTTCTCTCCCTGAATTTCCTGGCCTGCCTCCAGTGAGCCCTTCAGCGCTACAAATTCCGTCGGCCGAGTCTGCGTCGAAACCCAGGCCATGTTCAATCCGGCGGCCACCACGCCCAGGAGCAGTGCCAAGCAGAGCGATAAAATATGATTCATGGAAGGACCTCAGCCATTTTCAAAAGTGCGGATGCGTAAATATCTCATTCGTTCGCTCATTGGCTGCGCTGCGGCTCGAAACAACCGAACGCGCGGCATACAACAAATTCATCAAGTCCAACTAAGCCGTCGCCACCTCGTCGCGCTCTGATTCCAGTTCGCTGAGATCGCTCTTGAGTCGTTCGACTTTCTTGCGGTGCATTTCGATGCGTGCGTCAAGACTATCTGCCGCATCGCCCCCTGCTCCGTTGTTCTTCCGATCGTGCAGCCCGCGCAATATGCTTTGGGTCTTCGCCAGCTCCGCTTCCACCCGCGCGATCTCTCGGTCGATTTTTCTGATTTCTTTCGAGCCATCCGTTTCTGATTCTTCGGCCTTGCCGATCTCAGCTTCAGCGGCGGCTCCCATGCCCGTGATTTCCGCCAGCAGCTGCTGTCCTAGCGTCTGCCATACTTGCCGTGACTTGTTCTTCCAATCGCCGAACTCGTTCTGAGCATCGGTGTAAGTCGTTTGCAGATTGCCGGTCTTCGCATTGAGGGCGACTTGCGCATACTCCCGCCAATGAGGCGCGTCAGCGAGCGGAAGTGCCGCGTGGTCCCAGCTGCCCGCCATGACCTCATGGGTCGCTTCGGGGGGCGGCATGTCGTCGAGCAGGGGGCTCACCTCGACCTGGTCTGTCGACGTTGCCTCGACAAATTGGTCTTCGAGGAACAGCAACGCGGGCCCCTGCGGCTGAAAACGCTGCTGCCAGGCCAGCCGTCGGGCCTCCACCGCGACCTGGGACTGCGTGACGACCGAGAATCCCAGCCACACCAGCGACACGAGGAGGACGAGCAGTATGGGCATGCAAAGCACGAATTCAAGCGGAGCCGCTGCCATTCGGGGGCCGCTACGGGCAATCAGTCGAGTCGTCATCAATGGGTCCCCAAGACATCCTGGTAGGTGGCGGCGTATGACACGTTGTCCTGCATGGCGCCTGACAGTGATGCACCGGCGGCTTGCAAGCGGGCTGTGGTCACCGGCACGAGCTTGGCTTGCCAGTTCAAGCGGACCCGGAGCGTCGCCTGGCTGCCGCTGATATCAAAGATCTCCCAGGGCCAGGTGGCGGTCCCGTCCGCTGGCGACGCGCCCCACTCGGGCACACGACCATTGGGATCCCAATTCAACGTGTCCCAACCCAACTGCGGTTGCCTTAACGAGTCGCCGGAATCCGGCCGCTGCGGGTTGGCGTTGTAAAGAATTGCCTGCGCATAGGCCGTCAGGCCCTTTTCGTTGACGGCCGGATAGACCGCTGGCGAGAAGAGCGTCTGATAATCACGGTGCGCGATTCCCAGCAGCGTAAAATACTCCCCTGCCAGTTCCTGATCGGCCGCACCTCGTCCCACCCAAGGTTCGCGACCCTTTCGGGACTCGTCGGCAAGGAACGAATCTCTCAAGACAAGGAGATGCAACGGCTCCTCTGTTTTTTCCCAGCTGCCACCGTTACCAGATTTCTTGAATCGATAGCCGCTGCGGAACTGCCACGCTTTGATGAGCGTGTATCGATTGCTCCATTTGGTAAAGTGACTGGCCGCTTGAGATTTAGGAGCCCATTTTTCCAGCCAGCTCCGCAGCGGCGCGCGGAACGAATCGACATAGGGATAGGTGGCTCGCACCCATTGGGTCGCCCGCTCCTGATCCTGATCCATCCGAAAGGGAACGCTCTTGAGGCTTGGATTCTGCGACTGTGTGGGCAGCGGCGGATTCAGCGCTTGCTCCAGCCGCGTTTGTTGCTCATCAAGTTGCCGTTGCTGATCCACGAGATCGGCCAGCTCCGCCGACTTCTCTACCCGAGACTTGCGAATGGCCTCGATTTCTTCACGAAGCTCCGCGGCCTCCTCGTCAGGAATGCTCCCTTTCTCCAATCGCTCTTTCAGCTCCACTTCGTCGTCTTCCAGGTCGGCAACCCGCTTACTGAGCTGGCTGACCCGCTCCCGCATCTTGTCCTGGGCCTGGGAAAGCCTGCGGCGGAAAGTGCCAAATTCCGGAGTCGTTACCCCGGCACCCACCGGTTCGTCGGTGCCCCAGCCGTCGGTCGCTTCACTGGACGTGCCTTGCAGATTCGGCTGCGGTTCGGGCTCGACGGGCAATCGCAGCTTCTCCGTCTGGGGAAACGTAGCCGCTTCCACCTGAAGTGAGCCAACGAGCTCCTGCAGCGCACGCTCGATCGCCGCATTGACAATGCCCTCTGCGGGTGCCGACGAGGCCGCTTCCAAACCGGCGACCCAATCGCCATGGGCGGCCAGCGTGGGAACCAACTGGCGCTCCATGATCCGCTTGGCCGGCTTGAACTGCTTCGCACTGGCCTCCAAGACCTCCAGCACAATCCATTCCTTGCCGATCAAAACAATTTGCGAGGTCGCTGCCAAATGGACCACGTAGGCGGCGGCCGCCGTGGCATACCCCCAAGGGGGCGGCACGAAAAAGCCCAGATCAGCAAAACTCTTCACGGACAGGAGGATGGCCAGCTCGCGCTGTAGCGTCATCCGGGAATCGTAGATCGCGGCAAACGCCTGCATGCGATCGTCGTTCGGCGATGTCCGTTTGGTGACAAACTCGACGATCCGCCGGTCGATATCTCTTACCGGCTTTGGCGTATAACCGAACGGTGACGGAACGGGACTACCGATGGGAGCGGTGGCTTTCACGCCGTTGATCGTCCGGTCGAGCAACTGATTTTCCGTGGTATTCAGCTTCAGCCCGACGTCGAACTCGGGACCTCCCAATGCCTCGTGGACCGCGACCATTCCGGTCGTCTCCCCCACGAGATGATTGGTGGCCGTCACCGCGTTCATACCTCGGGCCAGCCACAGGGCCGAAGAAAAGGCTACGGAATCAGCCGCATTTTGCGTCGAGATCTTCTGGTTGACCGCATGGCCTGCGTTCCCGAGCAATCCAGCCAAAGTCGCCAGCGCCAACATGAGGATGGTGGCCACCAGCGTAATCTTGCCATTGTTTTTCAAGTTGCTAGGGCGAACCATATCCGATCCCCAATACCTGTTGCTCGTTTTGTGGCCCGTCATTTTGCAGCACGACTTGACTCTCCAGCTCGCAGTAGAAATCCCCATCCGTACCACGCGTTCCCAATACCCGGCCCATGCCTGGCAAACGGAACGGAAAGCGATACTTGACCGTCACCTGCAGGTCCGAGTTCCACTGATCGGGAGCCGCGTTGATTTCGACCGAGGTATTCGAAGCCGCACTACGGCACTTGGCCTTCACATAGTCCGCGGAGACGGGGGCGTCGACGAACTGAGCATACGCGGCCGCATACGCTGTGGCCTGCTCCATCTCGCGCGGATCACTCGTTCCCGCGCTGCCACTGGCAAAAGGCACCATCGATTTGACGGCGGCTTGCTCCATCCGCGCTCGCGTGCGGTCCCAGTCGGCGTCGAGAGAAGTCCAGACCAGCACCGTGCGGGCCGCCGAATAGGCGGCAACCACCGTTCCCAGCTTGGCAGACATCATGAGCGTGGTTTCCACCATGCCACACGTCAGGAGCATCAGCAGGGGGACGACCATGACGTATGACAGCGTATAGGCCCCTCCCTCTTCACCCCGCCAGCAGCGGAGAAACGCCCCCATCGCCTCAGCACTCCCACTCCTGCGACTTCTTCTGGCAGGTCGCCTACTCGTACTCGAAACCGGCCGCACTGCGCACACCACGGTCACAACCCCTTTTTTCAGCGATGATGAGGACCAACAAGGCATGATGGATCGGTTGCTTCGCGATTAGAGAAACGGCATCAACAACAGCCCGCTGAGGGCCGAAAATACATAGCGACACATCGTCACGCCGAGGATCAGCATCAAGATGGCCAAGGGGAGCATGACGGCGGTGACCAGGACCAGCTCCAGGCTGGCCGCTCCCGCACGCCACGGGCGGCGTTGCGTTTGACTCCGAACTCTTCGGACTGGGCGGTCGGGCATCCGGCGCGGAACCGGCGGCAAGCCAACCCCGTTGAAAACGCGGATCGGTGGCTGGGCAGACGGTGTGTTCATAGGTATTTCCACAGCAGGGCCAGGATGGCCCCGCTACTGAAGAAAGGTGCCAAGGGAATCGAGCCTTGCCAAATCATGGGTTTTTCGCGTGGCGGCAGCAGCACGCCAGCGGGAAACACGATCGTCACCAGCTGGCGGATCACAGTGCGCAGGCAGCGCCCCATTCCCTCGACCGCAATGCGTTCTGTTGTGATCGCGGCGGCGGCCACGACATAACCAAAGGCCACCGCCAGAATGCCTTGTTCCCATCCCAGCAGCGCCGCCATCGATGCGGCCAACTTGACGTCCCCGGCGCCACCACGGGAAGCCAGGTAGGCGCAGAAGACGCAACCGAAGCAAAGGGCGGCACCTGCCAGGCTGTCTCGCAAACCCACCGCGCCCAACGAAGCGGACGACCCCGAGACAGAATTCAAGACCAGCGCCCACCCCCAGGCGGGATAAGTCGTCCAGTTGTAGATTTTGCGCTGGCGAAGATCGGTGACGGACGAGGCGCACAGCAGCGCTATCAGAACCAGCCCGTTGAGCGTCCCCAGTTGAGCCGGCAACCCGCCCAGCCAGGCACACCAGGCGGGGCCGACGACCAGCGGCAGCTGCGATGGCCAGCACCCATAACTGCTGTCGCCGGGACAGGCATGATTCCCTTACAGGAAGCAATCGGCGCACGTCTTGACTTAGCGTGTCAGCCACGGTGTTCGCTCCTGTTGTCGTATCAAAATGCTTACGGGTTGCGGATCGGAACGGGCAGCGCTTCAGCGTTGACATCACGGCGGCTGGTTGGATCGATGGTCGCACGGCGATAGCTAATGCTCTTCCCGCGCAGTTCATTCCACTTTTCGGTCAGCCAGCTAAACACCTCTTGGCCGAGCGTCATGACGGCGATCAGCACGACGGCGGCAATGGCGACGACCATCACGACCTGAACGGCTTCCAGTCCGTCTTCTTCCTGGTGAAATGAGGCGAGTTGTTTTTTCAGGGTTTGAGGTAGCACGGCTGGGTTCCTGAATGGAAGGAGAATGGATGCATAAACCGCGACGACATGGCCCGCCGCCGATCCCACGAAGGGAATTGCCGCGTGCCAGCGAGGAGATCGCCAGAGCGATTCCCGACTCGACATTACACTTACGGCCGTGGTGATGAGGTGTTACAAGCTGGCGGAAGAAAAAAGCCCCCAGTCAGGAGCTGGCCGGCGGGGCAAAGAGGTCGGCGGTCCGCCGGACGTGATCCATCAGCCCCAACTGCCGAGGAAGATCGGAAAAGGTGGGTCGTTCCCCGGTGGCCTTGCTGGTTCCCACGATGCGGCCTGCGGCGTCTCGTCCTTCGGCCTCGAAGCGAAAAAGGTCCTGAAAGACGTACTCACCAGCCGCATCCGTACCCAAACACTCGCTCACCGTCTGGATACGTCGCGATCCGTCCCCGAGACGCTGGATGTTGACCACCAACTGAACCGCCGAGGCGACCTGTCGTCGGGCCACATGGGCTGGGATCGAAACATCACTCATCAGGCTGAGTGTCTCCAAACGAATCGCCGCGTCACGAGCCGTGGAGGCGTGGACGGTCGTCATGGCTCCGGAATGACCCGAAATCATGGATTGGACAAGATCCAGGGCTTCGCCACGGCGGACTTCTCCGACAATGATTCGATCAGGACGCATGCGGAGCGAGTCGACGAACAAGTCGCGGATGGTGACCTCTCCCCCGCCGTCCGGGCGGGGCGGCTGAGCCTCGAGGTAGACGGTGTGCGGCTGCTGCAGTTGCAGCTCCGAGCTGTCTTCGATCACCACGATGCGTTCGGATACGGGGATTTCGGCCGACAGGGCGTTCAATAGAGATGTCTTGCCCGATCCGGTTCCTCCAGCGATCACGAGATTACGATGCATCAGGACGCACAAACCGAGAAATTCGGACAGTTCGGCGGTCAGTGTCCCCCACTCGACGAGTTGCTCCAGGCGAAAGGTCGACCGATTGAACTTGCGAATTGAGAGACAAACACCGTTTCTGGAGCTGGGTGGAATGACAACATGAACCCGCGACCCATCGGGAAGACGGGCGTCCATACTGTGTGCGTCGCCCCCCAGTGTCCGGCCAACGTATTCCGCGATATTCCGGGCGGCCGCGAGCAAGACGCCTTCGTTGGGAAACGTCAACTCCGATCGTTGCAGCTGCCCGCCGAGCTCGAAGTAAATGTTTTCGTGTCCATTGATGAGGATCTCGGAAATCGCCGGGTCATCCAGCAGGGGCAGCACAGGGCCCAGAAAATGCCGCGTCGTTTCCTGGTAAATCTCTTTCAGTTTCACGATCTGCATCGTCTTACCTGGGCTTCCCGGTTGCCAGCGATCGGCTGGGCCATGTAATCAAAGGCCGTTTCGTGACGGAACGCGGTACCGAAAGGTATTTCTGCCGCCGCTCGCCGCGGAAGCGGTGAGCCCGGATCACGCATTACCATGCGTACGCGGGCACCGCATGACTATTTCAGCCAGGTGAAAAAAAAGCGGAAAATACCCGGCAAAACTCCGTAACGGCTTGTCCTTCCCGGCGTAAGCGTTGTGTGGTTCAGCCTCTCACCTTCGTTTCTGTCCAAACATCGGGAAGCTTCGCAATGGCTCAACATCCGTCCTATGAACTGTTTGAAGAATTGGGACGCGGCGAAAGTTCCATCGTTTACCGGGGTTACGATCTGAACCTGGGTCGCGAGGTCGCCATCAAGGAATTGGCTCTTGATCCCCAGACTTCCGAGCAACGCACCGCACTGCGGAAGGCTCAGTTCCTGAAAGAGGCCGCGTTTCTGGCTCAATTCGAGCACGAACACGTCTTGCGCGTTTACAGCATTGAGAAAGAGCAAGGCTGGATCGTGATGGAACTGATGAAGGGCACGCTGGCCAGTCAAATCGCGCACCAGGCGATGCCGGCGGAAACCGTGCGGAGCGTGTTACGTCAAATCCTGACGGCGCTCGAATTCCTGCACGGCAAAGCCAAGGTGCATGGCGCCGTTCGACCCACGAACATTCTGATCAACGAACACGGCGCGGTGAAATTGAGCGATTTCGAACAATCGTACGTCGACGGGGAATTGCGGGTTCCCGCCGGCAGCAAAAAGTACTTGGCACCCGAACTCATTCGCGCGGAGTATGGCGATTTCGGTCCGAGTGTGGATCTCTATTGCCTCGGCTTTACGGCGCTTGAGCTGTTGACCGGTCCGAAATTCGATGGGTTGTTTCCGGGAACGGGCCCCGCCGCGATCGACGCCGATGTCGCCTGGCTGCGCTGGCATAGCTCGCCCGATGCGCTACCCTCGGCAACGCAATTGGTTCCAGGGTGTCCCGAGGATCTGGCCCGCGTCGTCGACCGCACCCTTGCGAAACAGGTGGCGGACCGGCCAGGCTCGGCCCAGGATGTGCTGACTCTTTTGGCCGACCAGCCCCTGGTCAGCGTCCCCGTCCCCATATCAGCGTCCGAAAAGGAACCCGTTGACACTCCGTCCATACTTCCCAGCGACACCCGGTTGCGAGAGCTATCCCCCCCGTCAGTCCATCCGCTGAAACGGACGAAAACGGCAACGGTCGATCGGATCAGATCCGACCGAAATTCGCCCCCAGCCGCGTCCCGCGTTCCGGCCGCCAACGAGGAAACCGCCCGCGATCGATGGAATCGCCGGCTGGGAAAACCTTACATCCTGTGGCCACTTTGCGCCGCCATCCTACTCGCCGCGCTCTTCCTGGGCTGGCAGCTCAAGCGACCCGCGACCAATCCGAGAGAAATGGTCGAGCAGTCGCAAGCACTAACCGAGCCGCCGATCGCGGTGCTTCCGCAGACGAAAACCGCCCCCGACGTCGAGCCGGAAGAGCAAACACCGGAGCAGCCGGAATCGTCGTTGGAGATCATCACCGATGAGATCACGCTGCCGACTGAGCAGAGCAAGGAACTGGTTGAGGAGGGGAAGGAAGATCGCCCGACGATCGACGCGACTGAGATGCCGCTCGACACGGTGGACGAAAGTGAGAAGCTCGTGGACACGACCGACGCAGGCCGGATGCTCGTGGAAACGACCGACACGAACGCCGGAGTTACGGAGGGTGACAAGCCGACTCGACTGCTAGAGATGCTCAAACCCAGGACGATTGACGAGCTGGCGGTGGGGACGAGCGAGAGTCTGGAACAGCTCGTTGCCGTCACCGCCAGCGACGGCGACGAGCTGGCGCGGGAGTTTCAGGGCAAGGCGGAGTTGGTCATTGACAGTGGGGGTTTCATCGAGGAGATCTCGGACGTTGCCTTCAGCCCCGACGGCACATGGCTGGCCGCCTGCGGCGGCAAGGTCGTTCGCCTGTGGGACACGAGTACCGGCGAGTTGTTGAAGACACTCCGTGGAGATCGTTCGCGGACCTCGTATGGGAATACGCATGCCGTCGCGTTCTCACCCGACGGCCAGTATCTGCTTGTCGGCGTCAGCGATTACCAGCCGCATGGTTCCATTCGCATCTATGCAACCGACAACCTGGATGAAATCGATTCGCTATTACCCGGTCACACGTCGCCGTGTCGCAAACTCTGCTTCTCACGCGATGGGCAAACGATGACGTCGGTCGACGCGGATGGGCACATTCGCATCTGGGATTGGGCGGCGCGGCGGACCATTCACGAGATTCCACCGGAGGATCCCAGTCGACCGATTTTTGACGTAATGTCGTTCCCCACCGACGAGCCCTACCTGTTGGCCGTCGATTTTGAGGGTCCCCACGTTTATTCGACGCCCAGCGGGCTTCGCTTGTCACCGACCGATACGATGCCCTCGCTCGTTCGTGGCTGGTTGGTCGATGTGTTCAACCAGCTGGTGAAATACCCCTTTGATGCCACTCGACAGCCAAGAGTGCTGGACTTTCGACTGGAACAATCCGTTTGGGCTGCCGCCGGCGTCGGAAAGGTCGATGGTAAGAATCGATTCTGGGTAGGATTGTGGGAAGCCCGGGAACCGCAGTCGTCCATGATTCCAGCGCGGCAGCTGGGTGAGTATGACGGTCATCGCTGGACTATTAACTGCGTGTCGATTGGTCCGAGCAACGATCTGGCCGCCAGTGGTGACAAATTTGGCGAGGTCCACCTCTGGAATTACCGCACGGGCGAACGACTCTTCCGCTTCCGGGGCCAGGGGAAACCGATCTATGAAGTCGCCTTCGAGGATGGAACATCCCGGCTTGCCTTGGGAACCCGTCCTCATCCGCCCCAGACGTGGAAACGGAACAACTATGGCGACGTCTCCCAGGTACTCGATCTTGAACGCCGAACGCTCCTTGACGCGACAGCGCTTGACGATCCGGTATTTATTCACGAGCAATCTACGCTGAATGGCGGCTCGGTTTCGGTATCGCGAGCCGTCGAGAGTCCGAATTACGAGGTAACGATGGAGGCGGACGGCCGCACGACTCGGTATCAGATCAGCAGTGGTCGCAACCCCACCGTGTTCACGCTTTTGGAGCGTCCAACGCTTGATGTATCAAGGCCGGTGGTATTCGGAGACAGCGAGGGACTGCTTGCCCTCTGGGACTCGGCAGGGGACGAACTGAAGCGAGCCTTTATTGGTCACCAGTCGCTGGTTTCCGCCGTCAGCCCCTCGGCAAACGGCAAACTGATGGCCAGCGGATCGACCGACCGGACCATTCGCTTGTGGAGCCTGACCGATTACCGACCCACGGGCATTTTTGATTTCAAGTTCGAGAATGCCAGCGTCGTCACCGTGATTCCTGGCACCTCGTCCGCAAGAGCAGGCGTGCAGACAGGAGACCAGATTCAGTCCATCGACGGCAAGTCGCTCACGGAAATGTTCGACCTCATGCTGCTGGGCGAATTTGAGTATCGTCCTGGACAAACCGTTCCGGTGACGATGAAACGTGGCGACCAGACGTATGAGTACAAGATGGAACTGGTGGCCGGTTATGATTTTTCCGAGCCGCTGTTGAACTGCTATCTGGGCGACAACGGCCAATGGATCATCTGGAGCCCCCAAGGGTATTACGACGCTTCACCTGGTGCTGACGCATTAGTGGGCTGGCATGTCAACCGCGGTCCAGACAGGAGCGCCCGATATTACCAGGTGCAGCAGTTTCGCGAGCAACTCTATCGACCCGATATTATCGATGGCATTTTTGCCACAGGCTCCTTGGCCGAGGCCCTGGAGCGGGCAAATACCGATCGCAAGGGCAGCCACGAACTGGTCGATTTCCGCAAGCCCGAAGAACTGGCTCGCAACCATCCTCCAAAAGTAACCATCGAACTACCTGAGCATGGCGGCTCGGTTTCCACAGCCACCGCCGTGATCCGTTGTCAGATCGAAAGTCTCAACGGACTGCCGATTGAAGAGGCCACGTTGATGCACAATGGTTCCGTCGCCAAAGTCTTTTCACCGGCCACTTCGCAACAACTGGCCATGACGATTGAGCACACGATCCATCTCACTCCCGGGACCAACGAGATTTCGGCCATTGCCGCCAATGCTCGGTCCACCTCGCAGCCGGCCAGTGTGATCGTCAATTGTCGAGCGGAGGCCGCCGCGCCCCGTCCAGATGCCTATGTGCTGGCGATTGGTATTTCCCAATACGAACGTGACGACAGCCATACCCATGCGCTCGCCGGGGCCGCGGATGATGCGCGGGCGTTTGTCGAGGCGGCGGAAAGCCATGAAAACGGGAAACTGTATCAACGCGTGCACATGAAGCTGTTGCAGGACGACCAGGCGACCCGCCCTAATATCCTCGACGGCTTTGAATGGCTGGTCAAAAACGTCCGGTCCGGCGATACGGTGATGGTTTTCATCGCCACGACGGGACTCGTCGATTCCCGCGACAACTTCTACCTGGGGACGTATGACATGGTCGCCGAGCGACCGCGGGCCACCGCATTCGCCTGGCGGACACTGGTCGACGCGTTGCGTCTCGATCTGCCGGATTGCAAGCGTCTGCTCTTTCTCGACATCCAATCGATTGCCACGGCGCGGAAACCAGGCATGCGAAATCCGTTGTTGGACCTGGCAGCCCCCGACTTGGGGGCGGTATTTCTCGCCTCGAATACCTTGCAGGAGTCGGTGATCCCCTCAACCGAGCATCGTCATGGCGTCTTTACCCAGGCTATGTTGCACACGATTCAAGACCACACCTTTGACACCTCACCCAAGGAAGGAGACGGGCTGTTCGACCCCTCCGAGATTGCCTCCGGAGTCGCCCACCGAGTTCGCCTGGCCACCCATGACGGTCAGCACCCCGTGTTCTACGCACCGGAACGGATCCGGCGGACCAACGTGCTGGAACTCTTACAGCAGGCGCCATGATGCCCTCAGACCAGACAGCCCGCAGTGAAAAAACGTCGGCTGCCCGGCAGCAACGAAGCCTGATCGTGATCCAATTACCTGCCACTTTCTTTGCAAGGAATATTTTATGAATCGCCCATGGATCCTCTCGTGTCTCTCGGCAGCCGCTTTGCTGATCAGCAACACGCCGGTAGCCTGCGGACAGGGTATCTTCCAGGAATTCGGACGGCAGATCGAGCGATCTGTGGAGAAATCGGTCGACCGATTTATCCAGCCAAACCAGCAACCGGCGAAAGGCAAGCAAAACCCTTCTAAGGCCGCACCCAGTAGCATTCCCAGCGAGAGTGGAAGCTTCAATCTTCCCAATGAAAGTGCAAACAACAATCTCCCCGGCGGCCGATTTGGCAACGGCAACGCATATATCATTCAACCAGAATACTCCCAACCAGTTCGCCCAGCACGCACGTATCCTGGCACGCAGAATCCCCCGGTCTACGTCGAAAGGACGTATCGCTCGTCAGGCTCAAACCAGGCAACTGGGATCCCTGGGCCGCCGATCGACGCCGAAAACAACCCTTACATCTCCATTCGCTGCTCCAAGTCCAGCATTGGCAGTTGCCGCTATACGTTGAGGTCATCGTTGGGAGAATACGCCTTCACCATCTCCGGCGGCCAAGAACAGCGCTTTCGCGAGACGACCGACTGGGTGATTCGCTACGACGAGGCCGGCATTTCGCGATCCTACCGAGTCCGTGCCGGACTGAACTATCGCTTTAAACAGGATGAACAGGACACCTGGCGACTGTACGTACTCCCGTAGCACATGGTTCCGGCCCCGTCAGGGGCCGGGTGTGCGTCAGGAGCCGCGTTTCGCGTCGGCCTGTTTCAGTTGTTCGAGTGCCGCGTGGCAGAACTCAAGCAAATGCAGATCCGCCAGTTCCTCTTCGATATCGGCGTAGGCCTTGGAGCTGACCGACTCGGCAACCGCCTCAATCAGCAGCGCGGAGAATTTTTCCCGAGCCCGATGCAGGAGGACGCGGACATTGGCGGTTGAAATTTCCTTTCCGATTTCGTTCGACAGCGTTTCCGCCAGCTGAGCCGATCGCCATTCTGGATGATTGACACGCAGCTGCAAGATCGTGAACCAGACTTTCCCGGACTCCTGTTCGGCCCGCAGCAACCCGTCCCAGGTTCGTTTGAGCAATTCGTCACGCCACACTTCGGCAAACGGGTCTTCATCCGCATCGTCCAAGTCGGCAGAAGGGGGCACTGCCAGCGGCTCATCAAGTTGCACCAACTTGTTCCGTTGTTTGGCTCGATAATAATCCGCCACCATGCGGAACAGCACGCTGCGGATAAACGTGCGGAAGCGTCCTTTTTCCGGGGCAACTTGCTGAAAATCGCCACGGACGAACTTGAGCGCGAAATCCTGATAGATGTCATCGGCGGTCGCCGGATCCTTGAGTTTATGGCAGAGGTAGCGGCGTATCGCCGGGCCATATCGCTTCAGTAATTCCTGCTGGGCATCCGCCGCCTCGTCCGTCTCGTGGGCTCGTCGCACCACGGACCACAGCGTTTCAATCTGGCTGAGTCGATCACTCACGTTGGTTGCCACTTTTCCTGGAGCCACGGGGCCAGCGAAGAACGGGTGACTTCGAGCCCGAATCATCCTACCATGCCCTTCAGCAACTATAATTGCCGCCGGGACAAGCGAAAGGGCTGGCCCGCACGCTCCCAGCCGTGATCTGGCTGCGCGTGGCCCCAAGTGACGTGTTTCGCCGAATACCAGTTTCCTGATCATGCGTCAGCGATAAGACCGAGATGCACGCCATGAGCGATGCCCAACCAACCGACGATTTCCTGCCGCCGGAACAACTGCGGCAGCTGCAAAAGGCATTGGATTCGGACCCCAAGATTGTAGGTAACTACCACATCGAAGCCAAATTGGGGGAAGGTGGCTTCGGCACCGTCTATCGCGCCAGCCAGCAGCAGCCCGTTCAACGAACCGTGGCCATCAAGCTGCTCAAACGGGGGATGGATTCTCACGCGGTACTGCAGCGGTTTGAATTGGAACGGCAGGCGCTGGCCAAAATGAACCATCCGGGCATCGCGCAGGTGTTTGATGCCGGTATTAGCGAAGACGGGCAACAATACATCGTCATGGAGTTTGTGGACGGCACGACGATTGTCGAGTGGGCGGATACCGAGCGTTTGGACGTGACCGCGCGCCTGCGGCTGTTTAAGCAGGTTTGTGAGGCCGTGACCCACGCGCATCAAAAGGGCATCATCCATCGCGACCTGAAGCCCTCGAACGTGCTGGTCACACGAGTGGATACGCGCGCCCAAGTCAAGATTATCGATTTTGGCATCGCCAAGGCAATTCGTGGCGATCAGGTTGACGAAACACGAATTACGCAGGAAGCGATGTGGATCGGGACGCCGGAATATATGAGTCCCGAGCAGGCGGGCGCTGAGAACGAGGCGATCGATACTCGTACTGACGTCTACGCGTTGGGCGTGATGCTCTACGAGGTGCTTACGGGCCAACTGCCATTTACAACAGAGGAATTGCGACGCGTCGCTCGTGATGAAGTCTTCCGGGTGATCCGGGAACAGGATCCACCGCGGCCGAGTACTCGCTTGAGCGGCGTTGATCGAGTGAGCGCGAATGCGATCGCCGACCAGCGCGGACTAGCCGCGGATGAACTTATCCGCACGCTAAGGAGTGAATTAGAGTGGATTCCGCTGAAGGCGATGCGCAAGGAACCGTCTCACCGCTATCAATCCGCCGATCAGTTCGCCGAAGACATCGCCAACTATCTCACGGGGCAACCGTTACTGGCCGCGCCAGAATCGAAAGCATATCGCCTGCGCAAGTTTCTCCGCCGTTATCGCTGGCAAGTCGCGGCCAGTATCGCGCTCGCAAGTTCGCTCGTGGCCGGGACGATCGGCACGTCGCTGATGGCCGCTCGGGCCCGCCAACAGCAGGTACTCGCTGAAGAACGGTTTGGCGACGTCCGCCAGCTGGCCAATACTTTCATGTTCGAGCTTTATCCCAAGATTCGCAATCTGCCCGGCTCGACCCCGGCTATTCAAGACCTTGTGCAAACATCTCTGACGTACCTCAATAAATTAGAGGGCTCGATCGAGCTGGACGATCATGATGACCTCTGGCTGGATATTGCCTCGGCCTACAACCGGCTCGGCGCGATCCAGGGAAAACCCGGGGACGGGAACCTGGGCGACACGACGGGCGCCTTCGACAGCTACAAGAAGGCGCTCGACATCGCCGAACGGTGGCTGGCCGAGGAGCCCGACAGTCGCCCAGCGATCAAGGTGAAACTGGCCGCCTGGGGTGGTCTGTCAGCGATCGAGTCTCGCGGCGGTCACGTCGAGGAAGGCATCGAGCTGGCGGAACAAGCGGCGGAGCTGGCAGCACGGCTGTTTGCCACCGCCGGCGATCGGGATGCCTTGAGAGAGGTCTTCGTGACGCAATACGAATTGGGGAATAGCTGGTTTCAAAGGGGCAATCTCGCGAAGTCCCAGGCGGCTTTTCAGGCAGCCGTCGACTGCCTGCAGGCCTCCAAGTTTATCGACGGCGATGATCAGCTACAGACGGACCTCGCCGCCGGGCTGAGCCGGCTGGGCCAGTTACAGGGTACCATGGGTGACTGGGAGCAGGCAGAGCGATCTCATCGGCTGGCGGTTTCCACGCTCCGCGCCGCTCGCCAGAAATCGCCGGATGATACGAACCTCCTGCGTGCCGCGGCCTTCGCCCACGATCAACTCGCTCGTTACTTTATGCAAAAAAGTCGCGTCGATGAGGCGCTCCCTCATTTCCAGGACAATGTTCGACTTTTTGCGCAGCTGCGCGACATCGATCCCGCCAACGCCCAATTTCGTAGTGACCTGAGTGTGGCTCGCCAGAGGTTGGCCGATGCCTTCGTGGCCGAGCGTCGCTTTGATCAGGCACTGCAGATTCTCAAGATCGCGATAGACGAACACGATCAGTTGCTGAAGATTTCGCCGACGTTCGCGAATCGACGGATGCGAATGATCTTCCTGGGCCGACTGGCGCACACCCATCATGAAGCAGGAAATCTGGCAGAAGCCGCGATGTTCCACCGCCAGGGCATTGCGGCAGCCCAGAAATTGCTGGACGAAGAGCCGGACAATCTGCAAACGCTGCAGGACCTGGCCTTCACATGGGACAAATTGTCCGTCACGCTCGTCGACTTGGTTCAGCTGGAAGAAGCGCTCCAGGCCCTCAAGACCGCTCTGCCGCTACGTCAGCAGCTTCTGACCGCGGCTCCCGATCGGGATCGCGGAACCGAACGCGTGGCCGATAATCATGTCTCGATTGCCGGGGTCCTTTTGAAATTGGAGCGCTCCGAAGAGGCGCTGGCACAATTCCGAACCGCCCTCTCCCTAAGACGTCAATTGGTCGAAGGCGATCCGGAGGACAGCGACTTCCTGGCTGGATTGGCGATCACCCTGAAACGGTTTGGCGACGCGCTGGCTGGACAGGACGATGCCAACTTCGCGGAGGAAGCCCAGAACGCGTACGACGAGGCCACGCGGATCCTGGAGGGGTTACGGAAAATCAATCAGTTGCAGCCCGCTGAAGTCGAACTGCTCGACCAGCTGAAGGCCCGGGGTCCCACGGGAGGAGAGATGAACGAATGATGCTCGCCGGTGCGCCTCCTGCGGCCCATGAACAGGCTGCTGGCCACTTCAGCTGGCACTCACGTCGAGCAGCTTGCGAAACGACGACTCGGCCAACAGTACCGAATCGGGTAGCCACTGAAACAAGAGCGGCTGCCTGGGCCACCCCAGGGCCGACAAGATGGGCACCAATTCTTCCCAACGACAGGTGCCCCGCAGCTCGACGTACATCACTTGTCGTCCATCATCCGTGATCTGCGCGTTAAGCTTCCGCGCCGGATCCTCGCGAGAGACCCAGACAAGTGCCCCGTCGGGCTCGAGAAATAACCGAGGCAGGCGGCTGAGCGATTCCGCCAACGCCTCGTAAGACAAACCGAAACCAACCGTTCCATCGGCATGTCTACCGACAAGAGCGTCCACTTCCCGGCCGGCGAGGGTAACGGACTTCACGGTCAGCCCCTCCACCAGGGGACGCACAATCGCCTGAAACATCACGCCTCACCCCCGGCTTCCTTCGCCAGCCAACCCAGGTACTCCGGTGAACCACCCACGATGGGCAACGTGATGATCTCCGGCAAATCGTACGGATGCAGCTCCTGTATGGTACGTACCAACTGCGACTCGACCGAACGCAACGTCTTGATCGTGCAACGCCACTCCGTGGCGGTCTCGATGCGGCCCTGCCAGCGATAGACGCTCGTGAGGGGGCCTTCAATTTGCACGCAAGCCGCCAACCGATCGGCCACGAGTCGCTCAGCGATCCGTACCAGGACATCAAACTCGTTGGCCGTGGTCACGACTTGTATCGTTTCGCTGCTCACGCGATTAGTTCCTTTCTTTTAACCCGCATCCATCGGCCAGTGTCCGCAAATGGAACGGCAACCATAACCGCATGGTGTAGACGGCATGGCCCGCCAGCAGCCGAGCCGACGGTTCATCTCCCCGAGCGTAGTCAACGAGCAGGGTCAAGCCTTCATCCGGAACGCGCACTCCCGCTTTCAAGCTCTTCCACAGGTTGCGACGATAGCGACCGGATTGTACCAGTTTGCCCAAGCGCCGGTCGGCGAACCAACTGCGCCACGCCAGCACGTTGGGAGGAAAATTCGTTCCGGCAATGAAAAGCTGCTGGATCAAATCACCCGACGACGCCATCGTGACTTGCTCACGGCTGGGAGGAAACGGCGCTTGATAATCCGGCAAACCGGGCACCGGATGATGGTTGACAAAGTGGACCAGCCTGCGATACCCGGCGGCGTCCCATCCGTAACGGATGGGTGTGCCAAAGGTCACGATATCAATTTGCCGACCCGCCAACGGACTTCCGGGGCGTTCCAGGATGCGGCGGGTTTCTTCCCAGGCGGGCATGTCTACCTGACCATCCCCCGGATCCTGAAAGAAGGTACGGCTGGCCCGAAAGAAGCGTCGGCGCTCGCGCACGTCGCCTCCCAGCAGGTTGGTCAGCAGCGCCAGGACATTGCCGGCGTGGCTGTGTCCCCACAGCAGCATGTGGTCATCGTTACTCTGATAGAGCTGATTCAACAACCGCACCGCACCGTCGGCCCGCCCCAAGTGATGATTTTCGCTCGACCAGAGGTACCGTCGCACGGCGATCGGACGATCCAGTCTTGCATTGATGCCCCGTTCCAGTGTATCGACAAACTCGTCATTGTAATTCCCCAGATCTCCGACAAGCTCGTCAATGATCTGCTTCTCTCGTTGACGCAGAAACTCGGCCCATTCCGGCAGCACGCGACCCAACTCGCCCAGTAACCCAGAAACATCCGTGCCAGCCAGCGTACCGTGGATCAGGTAAATGGCCGTTACGCCGTCCGCCGCCAGATCCTGACCGGCCGCCGCCAGCGCGTCAAAGTACGGCTCGGACCCCAGCGGCGGAGGCGGCTCAGGTTGCACCAGCCGGTATTCCGACCGGGGTGCGACATCGTCGTACGACTGATGGCGAAAGTGGTTGGCAATCGGCATGAAGCAATAAGGGTCTTTTTCAGGGGGCAGCCGGGCCATCGCTGTACGACTTCGGCATCCCGACGTGTCGGTGACTGCCAAGCGGAATCTGGCGATTCCCTTCCGCGTTGGCGGCCGTGGCCCCATCGTACTTGGTTTTCCAGATTTGCGGCAGCCAATACCCCGGGGCAGCGGCGGCCGTGATCGACAGGCTGCGGGATGACTCGCCTTTTGCGGCGGCCGTGTTACGATACGAACTAGCAGTCAAGTTCCCGGCTGGCCAGCGCGTCGGCCGCCCCCCCGCGTTGGCTGAAAAGGAAGAGAGCATCGAAGATGTGCGGACGCTTTACGCTGCGAACGCCAACTCCCGTCCTCATGAAGGAGTTCCAGCTGGCGGCGGCGCCGGAAATGCGACTTCGGTTCAATATCGCGCCCACGCAGGACGTGGCGGTCGTTCGGCAAGACGCGGAACATCGCCGAGAAATGGTGTGCATGCGTTGGGGGCTGATTCCCAGCTGGGCCAAAGACCCCTCGATTGGCAATCGCTTGATCAATGCCCGCAGTGAAACCGCCGCGACGAAACCTTCCTTCCGCGCGGCCATGAAGCGTCGCCGCTGTCTGGTGGTGGCTGACGGCTATTACGAATGGAAACGCATCGGCAAGGGGAAGCAGCCTTATTTTATTCGCATGGAAAATGAACGGCCGTTCGCCATGGCCGGTCTTTGGGAAACCTGGAAAGGACCGGCCGACGGCGATCCTCTCCTGACGTGTGCGATCCTCACAACGTCATCGAACGAGCTGACCCGGGGGCTGCACGATCGCATGCCCGTGATCCTTGCCAAACCGATGTGGGATGTCTGGCTGGACACCGAACAGACGCCGCCAGAGGAACTGCAGCCGCTGCTGGCCCCCTACGATTCGGACGCGATGCACTTGGAGGCTGTGAGCAGTTACGTCAACAACGCTCGTCACGAGGGGCCAGAGTGCATCGCGCTGGCCGAGGCGTAGACGATCGATTCTCTCACGCCTTGCGGATAAAGTCGGCGGCGTAGCTGCGGACATGATGACCGTTGAGGACGTGGACAATTCTCAATTGTTGGATCGTGGACTGGCTGAATCCGCTCAGCGGCACATGCACCCATTTCTTACGAAACCGCCTTGCCAGCTTCCGCCAGCCAGCTCCGGGCGGGTAGTAGGAAAGGAGCGCGATCTGGGGGCATTCGCTGTGCAGGCAAGCCGCCGCCAAGAGCCGCTCTTCCAGCGTCGTGGCAAAATCGAGCCGTTCATCGTTCCAGATTTCCCGGATCAAGACGGGTGGAAACAAGAACAAGGCACCGCCGTAGACCCCTTGGGCAATACCCGGTCCGATCAGTTCTCGCGAATAGTCGGTCGCAAAGAATGCAAGTGTCGATTCATTCTGATGTTCGGCGAACCACGTGCTGCGCCACGGATAATCACGAGGGTCGGCGGGCGAATCGAAGAGCATGACGACCGCATCCAAGCGGCCCTTGACGGGTGGCTGGATCTTGACGAACAACTCGCCGGTATGCCAATTGCGAAGCGTCTCGCGAATGTCAATGCCATCCTCAATGCTGGTCGTGAACTTTTCCGTCTTGGCCAGATCCATCCCGAGGATCGCCCTGGCCCGATCGGTCACATGGCTGCGAAAATCCTCAATCTTCTTGTCTTCCGGCGGCCAACTGCATTGGGAAACCGAATTCCAGCGCATCTCCCATTCGCGCTTGTCTCGTTTGCTGGGGCGGGGCCGTAATTCCAGATTTCGCCAGGTCACCGGATGCCCCGGCAGGCGGCTCACATTTGCCACCACATCCCCATTAGGCAGCCGCATCCGGTCGAGGCTGAGCACGACGGCCGGAAAGGGCGTTTCGCGAAGATACGGATACTCCCGGGACTGTTCCGCGACATGCAGCGCGAAAGCGTCTCCCGCCACTTGCTTGGCCGCGATGACCAGATTAAATAGATCGGGGGTCAAGCGGCGTTCCCATAACGTCAAGTTCCGCACGTACTTGAGGATCGTCGAGAGGGTATGCGGCGTGATGCGCCGCGACCGGTTCTTAAAATCGGCTTTGTAGGCGGTGCGGGCCGTAATCAGAAGCTCCTTGATCCCATCGATCGACAGGTGCTCGTCGTCATCCAACTCCTGCCGGGCACGCTCGTAGAGTCCGGTGATGAACGGCAATTCACCGAAGAGAAACAGATGCGTGTACGACTCGGGAGTGTAGGTGGCAATCGCCTCCGGGATAAATTCACTTTCGGGCAGCGGGACTTCTGATTGGAAGGCATCCCGCAACCACGGCCAATCGGCCATCGAGCAGAGGCAGAGGATCGACTGATAGCGAGACTGCAAATCCCGCAAACGGCCCGCCATGTGGGCCACACGCTGTCGCGCCTGCTCATGCGGGAGCGGCGGAATCGCCGGCAGCGTCGCGGCGGCAAACCTCTCCAACGACACCTGTTTGAGCGCGTAAGGGTCAGGAAGGATCGCGGAGTAGGCTTGAAAACCGTCCGTTTCCAGGTCAATGAAGGCGCGGTCGATGTGCTCACCGAGAGCGGTCCTCAACCCGGCAATGACCGGCTGGCAGGGATCGATCGGCACATAGCTAATCGGACGATCGGGATTGACCGCTTCACCGAAGCCACGTGGGCCGGGCGCACCGTTATCATCTGCCTCGTCTTCATCATCCGCAGCGGGCGTCCATTCCGCGGTGTAACCCATCGTGAGCGTTTCCGCCACCAGTGTCGGCATGGGCAACCATTCAATGGCCGCTTCGACTTGCGGCTGGAACGAGGCGGGCAAGGGAACGGCGAGGCAGTCAAACGCTTGCTCAAGCATGAGCTTGCGGACCGCAAATGCAAAATCACCACTGCCGTGAATCACAGGTAGCAACGTGATGTTCGCTGAAAGTCGCAAAACGCTCATATCACTATTCCAGCGCTTGCGAAAGGCTAATTGAAAGGAAAGTCTTCGTCTTCATCGTCATCATCTTCGTCGTCGTCAAAGCCTTCCTCGGAAAAGTCGGGATTGAGCGGATCGTCCGCCGGCATGAAAAAGTCGCCCAGGCCGAGAGGAATGCTATCCCCCCCAAGACTGCGCTGACGACGATCGGCCAGCGTTTCCAGATCGACGGCATCTTCACCCAGGCAGGCTTCCAAAGCCTCGCGCCAAACCGCATCTTTGGCGACCGGATGCGCGGCGTCCTGCGACAGGCGCTTCATCGCGTAGCGCAACAAATTGATGCCGTCGCGCGGCGAAAAATCAAGCCGCAATTCGTGGGCCCGCTGTAGAAAGTCCACGGTGAGCGCGAGCATCTCCGGCTCAGCAAACGGCAGATGGTAGCGCAAAATCGCCATTTCATCATCGCGATTGGGATAGCTGAGCGGGAGCGTCGGTTGTAGTCGCGACAGAATGTAGTCGGGAATCTCGTACGTCGATTCGTCCTCATTCATCGTCACGGCGCAGCGAAATTCGGGACTGGCCGGTACCGTGATCCCGGCTACGATCGATTCGATATACCGTCGATGATCGAGCAAAGGAGCCAGACTGGCCCACGACTTTTCGTTCATGCGATTGCCTTCATCGAGCAGACAGACGCCGCCACGAATCATCGCCGTGACGAGCGGCGAAGCGTGATAGGCGATTTTGCCACTCTCGGCCAGGATCGGAGTCACCAGCAAATCTTCGGGGCGCGTGTCCGCCGTGCACTGGTAAATATAGAGCGGCTGGTTGCGCAGGCGGGCACCCGCCATGGCCAGCGCTGTCTTGCCCATGCCGGGCGACCCAACCAACCGCGGCGTCAGCGGAATGTCGGTCTCGTCCACCACCAGCCAGCACGCCATCAATTGGTACAGCACTTCCTGCTGACCGATCCAATCACCGCTCGCATCATGAGTCTGGCTGAGGTGCAGTCCGACACCATCGATCTCCACGTGACGATCGGTTTGCTTTTGATGCATGATTTCTCGGCTCTTCGCTGGATTGTGGTCACCCGTGGCGGCTTGCCCCGCCATCGTGACCTATGTTTTAGCACATCGTACCCTCCCCTAGCGTACCAGACGCTACGACCCGCATATACTTCCCCACATGTCCTCACCTGATTCTACGGCGCGCCCTGATGCGTTGGCGGCGGAAAGTAGCCTGAGAAGGGCCACGATCATCGCCTCCCTGGTGGCTGCGGCCTTCACCTTTTCACTGCTCAAGACAGAACCCGACCTGTGGGGGCACGTGCAATACGGACGCGACGCACTCCGCGAGGGCTTGCACCGTACCACGACCTATTCCTACACAGCCAACGGCTATCGCTGGATCAATCATGAAAACCTGAGCGAGTTGCTGGCCGCCTGGTGTGTCGATCAGCTGGGCGTCTGGTCGCTGCTGGTTGGCAAATGCTTGCTGGGAGTCGCCATTGCGGGGGTCGTCTTGGGCGCGCGATGCGCCGCGGTGTCAGTCCGCTTGTTGCCTGCGGCGGCATGCTATTGATGTGCGTCAACCTGATCGCCTTTTGGCACACCCGACCACAGATTCTCAGCTATACGCTGTTCGCGGTGTTACTATCTCTCCTTTCCTTCTCTTTTGCGGGCTGGCAAGAACGATGGACGCTGCCATTCGCACGCAGCTTCGGTCGTGCGGAGGGAGGGAACGACCAAATGGCACGGCCGCACATGGACGCCAAACGACTGACTTGCCTGTTCGCCGCGGCCGTCGTCTTCGCCGTGTGGATCAACACGCACGGGGCGTTTCTGGCGGGGCTGGCCGTCTTTGAAGTCTATCTGGCCCTGCGGGTGATCGAATTGTGGCTGCAACCCGATGGTGCCGCGGGTGCCAACCGGACCTGCCGTTGGCGTCTGATCATGGCCGGCCTCGTGGCCGCGGCGGCGACGCTGATGAATCCCTATGGCATCGAGATCCATCGCTGGCTGTTACAGTCGCTGACGATTCCCAGGCCGGAGATCGTGGAATGGCATGCCCTGCGGCCCGGCGACGAACCATTTGCCGCCTTTGCCGTCCTGATCACGGCGACACTCTTGGGGCTCGTATTCAGCCGACGACCACTCGACGCGACTCACACGATCGTGCTGTGCCTGATTCTCTGGCAGGCCATGTCACACCAACGGCATGTCCCGTTTCTGGCGATTGCCTGCGGCTTCTGGATGATGCCACACTGGCAGTCGGCCCTGGGACGCTTGCAAGCGCTCCAGACAAACGAACGGGAGTTGTCACCCGCTGTCACACGCTGGACAAGCCGTCTGTTGCTGGCCGCCTCGCTGTGCATCGGTGGCTGGCTGGTCTCGCGGTGCAGGGAGTTGCCGGTGGATCGATCCGAGTATCCGGTGGCAGCCATGGAGTACGCTCTGGCGGAACAACTTAATGGTCGACTGGTCGTGACGTACAACTGGGCCCAGTACGCCATCGCCGCGCTCGGAGACGCCTCGCGAGGAGAGCGAGCGATCACCGTTGGATTTGATGGCCGCTTTCGGACCTGCTACCCGCTCGATCTCGTGGACCAGCATTTTGACTTTATTCTGGGCTGCCACCCCCAGATGCCTCGTCACCGCAGCCCCGACTCGCCAGCACCGTCGCCAGGAGTCATTCTGGAACGGGACCGCCCGAACCTGGTGCTGATCAGCCGACACCAGCCCCATTCGGTCCGCGTCATGGAAAATCATGCGAATCAGTGGACCTTGCTTTATCAGGATCAACTGGCGAAGCTGTGGGGCCGAAAAACAGAATACGATAATCCGGCGAGCCCCCGCTACATTCCGCACGACCGCCGCAAAGTGAGCGATCAACCTCAGGTAGGTTCCGTTCCCTGGCCGGCAATTCCCACGAGCCCATGAATCCGCCCCCTGCCCATGATGCCCTGGCTGGCAATGCTATCACTGGTCATCCCGGCGAGTACGCGCTGGGACCCGATACGAAGCGCTCCGCGCTTGCGGATCGGGATGCGGTCGATCGGGTCGAGTCGTCGCTGGAGCGTTTGGACGCGCTGAGTCTGCTGCTCGCGGGCGAGTCGAATTACTCCATTCCGGCACCAACCTTCACCATTCCTTCGGACTTTTGCCTTTCCATCGTCATTCCGGTGTTTAATGAACGGGCAACCATCAAATCATTACTGGCGCGCGTGCACGCCTTGCCGTTTCGTCACGAAATGATCATTGTCGACGATTGCAGCACCGATGGTACGGCGGAAGTCCTGACACCGCTCGCGGCAATCCCCGAGGTACATCTGGTCCGACAACCTCATAACGCGGGAAAAGGCGCGCGCATCCGAGCCGGCTTTGCCCAAGCCAGGGGCGATATCGTGATCGTCCAGGACGCCGACCTCGAATACGACCCCCGCGATATCCCTTCGCTCCTGCAGCCGATATTTGAAGATCGAGCCGATGTGGTGTACGGTTCGCGCTTTTTGCGACCGGAGAATCACTGCGGTTCGTCCTGGGTCCACCAGGTCGGCAACCGGCTGCTAACCAAGGCCTCGAATTTTACCACCGGTTTGCGGCTGACCGATATGGAAACGTGCTACAAGGCGTTCCGCCGCGACCTGCTGCAAGAGCTTCCCTTATCGCAGGATCGATTTGGCTTTGAACCCGAAGTGACGGCCAAGATCGCCCGTCGAGGGGCCCGCGTGGTGGAGTTGCCAATTACCTACGCGGCCCGCGACTGGAATTGCGGCAAGAAAATCGGTTTCCGCGACGGTCTCAACGCCCTCTATTGCATCCTCCGCTACGCCTGGCGGGACTAGGTCTCCGTATCGTCAGCGCTGGCTTTTCAAGGCGGCGGCGGGCCGCATCTCGTGTCTCGAACCGCAAAGTGTCATCCGCCACGCCTCTGCGGATTGGCTTCTGCGGCGCTTACCAGCCGGTCAGCGGAGAAAAAAATCACGTTAAAAAAATCAGCAAACCTGCCGCACAATGCGGATCTGACGCGATGCCAGTTTGACTTGCAAAATCGGCTTTTCGATAATGCAGCGGCATTAGCGAATGACCTTTACTGATCCCACGTCGGCGCGTGGATGGTTCGCCGTCCTTCATCACCACTACCCTCGGAGTTCCCCATGTCACGAGCCCCGTTTTGTCGAACAGCCGTTCTTGTGAGCCTACTCTGCGCCGGTACTGGCTGGGGCCAGCAAAAGTTTTCGGAGCTGGTGGGAAATGTGGCCGTTCAGCCCGTCCGCACCTCAACACCTCTGGAAGTCCCTTACATCACCTGGGGCGGCGACGTGGCGACCTTCTCTGCCAATGGCGGCCTGACGACCGCCCCGGGTCGATCTTCCAGAGTCAGGGACTGAATTTGAAGCTCATCCCGGGCGACGATTTTGTCGGCCAGGTCAAAAACTACATGGCCGGCAAGACGCCGTTCCTGCGGGGGACGTTCCGCATGTTGGGGCAGGCCAGCGAAGTCCTCGGATCGGACCCGCGGACCAAGCCGGTGATTATCTTGCAACTTTCATGGAGCAAGGGGGACCACATTGTGGCCCGCGAAAATCTCCGCACCCTGAATGATTTGCGGGGCAAGGACCGCAAGGTTCGTATCGCCTGCCAGCAGGGCGGTCCTCATGTCGGTCTACTTTACGATTCGCTCGACGCGGCTCAGATCAAACGAGACGAAGTCGAGATCATCTGGGTTCCCGACTTGACCGGCCCCAACGGACCGGCGGATAAGTTTCGCAATGATCCGACCATCGATGCCTGCTGCGTCATCACGCCTGATTTGTTCGGTCTGACCGGAGGACTGGAAAGCGTCGGTACGGGAGCCGAGGGTACGGTAGCTGGCGCGCACATGCTCAACTCGACGCAGCAGATGTCGCGCTCGATCGCCGACGTCTACGCGGTTCGCTCGGATTGGTTCCAGGCCAACAAGGCGACTCGTCGAGAAGTTCGTCGCGGGATATCTCAAGGCGACGGAGCAGACCGTCGAGTTGCGTAAGGAATTTGAATCAGACACAGCGCATGACCCCTGCCTATCGGCAATTGCTGACGATGGCTCAGAACATTTTCGGCAAAGACGTTCTTCCCACACTCGAAGTCGACGCGCATGGGCTGCTCCTCGATTGCGCTTTTGTCGGTCTGCCGGGACAGGTCGCGTTTTTCGAGGACAAGGGAAACCTCAATGGATTCGAGCCAAAGATGGGCAAGGCGCCTCGATTTGGCGACTGGTTGGGGCTATGCGAAAACCCGGAACGGCTTCGCGCCGCCCCGTTTTGATTACAAGCAGATCGCCACGCTGGCCGGGTTGAAGTATGAAACGCCCTCAGCGCAGGGAGGCCGAATTGCCGAGGCCTTTGATTTTTCTCCCGAGGCCGAACTGGACGACAAGACCATTGTCAGCTTCACTATCAACTTCGAACCGAACCAGAGTGAATTTTCAGCCGATCAGTACGGTGCGGAATTCAATCGCGCCATTCAGACCGCCTCGACGTTCGGCAACGCCGTGGTCGTGGTGCGTGGCCACTCCGACCCGACCCAAACGCTGCGCGAACTGGTTCTGGCAGGCATGGAGAAAGGAATCATCAAACGCACCGGCAAGAACGGCGATTATAAGTATTTCATGAACGGACGCCCGCTCGACGTAAACGCCACCGAAGCGCTGATCAGCTTGATTAAGACGTCGCAGTTTGAGGGGGGCAAGCACAAACCTCGCGAGACGATGCAAGCCGCACTGAACCTGTCATTCGCTCGCGCACAGGCCGTTGTCAAATCACTGACTGATTTCGCCAAACGACAACAGGTGAATCTTGATACAAGTCAGATTCAACCCGTCGGAGCGGGCATTATGGAACCGGTCATTCCGAAGCCGCGCTCGCTGAATGAAGCGAAGGAGAATATGCGGGTCGAGTTCCGGATTGTCCGCGTACCGGCCGAGGCGATTCAGGAAACGGACTTCGACTTCTAGGGCCGACCCCGTACGAGACTCGACACGATCACCATTCGACCTTACTCACGGCGAGGACTCACATGTCGCAACGCGTGCTTCCTGTTCTGCTGATTGGGCTGCTCTCGGCTGCCGGGGTCCTGGCCCCTCGACCGGCCACGGCCGGTCAAAATGTGGTCGTTGTGCTCGATGACTCGGGCTCGATGGGAGATCGCATGCGGAGTAATCGCAAGACCACAAAAATTGCGGCGGCCAAGTCGGCTCTGATCAGTGTCTTGGAAACCCTGCCGGGCGACGCGCAGGTGGGTATCGTCAGGCTGAATGAACAGCCGTCCTGGGTCGTTCCGTTGGGCCCCGTGAATACCGACACGACGCGACAGGCCATCATGAGTATTCGAGCCAACGGCGGTACTCCCCTGGGCCAATTCATGAAGATCGGCGCGGATGCGTTGCTGCAGGCACGCGAAAAAGACCACTACGGCAGCTATCGCTTGCTCATCGTGACCGATGGAGAAGCGAGCGACGCCCGACTCGTCAAACGCTACTTGCCCGACATTTTTGGACGCGGCATCACCGTCGATGTGATTGGAGTCGATATGGCCGCCAAGCATAGCTTGGCGACCATGGTCCATTCCTACCGCCGCGCCGACGATCCCAACATGCTGGCGACTGCCGTTCGGGAAGTCTTTGCCGAGACGACGGCGACCGGGAACGACGCCGGTGAATCGGATTTTGATCTGCTCCAGCCGATTCCCAATCAGTTGGCGTCGGCTGCGCTCGTAGCACTAGCGGAAACGGGCAATCACCCGATCGGCGAATCGCCACGAAGGTCACGAGGGACGACCGAGGGTGCGGATGAGGACGCACAGTCCGCATCTGGGGGCGGACCGAATCGCACAAAGCAACAGGGACAATCGCGACTGGGAATTTTCGGTTTGTTTGTGCTGCTGATAGTGGTGGCAGCAATTGTGAACATGATCAAGGCGGCATTGCGAGCGGGCCGACGGTAAGCTTGGCCCGGTGAGGCGTGCGAAAGACTCAAGCCCGAACCAAGAGGTGGCGGTGTCCAAAGGAAAACTACTTGCCGTTTGTGTTGTGTGGTTGTTGATCGTGGCAGCCATCGCGGCCAGCTATCGGCTGTTGATCTATCCGCGACAACGCAGCGCGACTTTGTCCGGAACCAGTTCCAGCTCACAATACAAGTACTCGATCGACCTCGCGCTCGATTCCTTCAGCGGTTACGCCATTCTGCGCTCGCAGAACATGCAGGAAGAGCTGGCTCGCAAGAGAATTCGGCTGAACTATGTGAACGATGAAGCCGACTACCGAGGCAGGATCAATGCCTTGCGTTCCGGCGACGTGCAGATGGCCGTATTCACGATTGATGCACTGCTGGCGGTCTGCGAGGACCTGGGCGAGCTGCCGGCAACCATCGTGGCGATTCTGGACGAAACCCGCGGTGCCGACGCGATCGTGGCCTATAAACAGGCCGTTCCGAATATTGACGCGCTGAATCGTAGCGACATGACGTTCGTACTCACGCCCGATTCGCCGAGCGAAACCCTGGCTCGCGTGGTGATGACTCATTTCCGCCTGGAAAATCTGGGCACGAAGCCGTTTAAGGCCATGGAGGACATCGATGCCGTGTACCAGGCGTATCGAAACGCTACGCCTACGGCACCGCAGGCCTTTGTTTTGTGGGAGCCATATGTCTCGAAAGTGCTCGAGAACCCCAACACGCATGTCGTGATTGATAGTTCCCAATTCCGCGGCTACATCGTCGATGTGCTGGTCGTCAACCGCGATTATCTGCTCAAGAACGAGCCGGTGGTGTTGGAATTTCTCGGATGCTACTTTCGTGCCGCGTACCATTACCGGGACCAGATGGTGGACCTCGTGCTGGCGGATGCCCGCGAAACGAGTACGCCGATTACGCGGCAGCAAGCGACGAAGCTGGTGGAGGGCATTTGGTGGAAGAACACGCAGGAAAATTTCGCCCACTTCGGCATCCAGTCGGGACAGTCGCTGCAATTGCTGGAGGACATGATTTCGAACATTGGCCGCGTCCTGGTAAAGACCCGAGCCATGGTCAAGGACCCCACCGGCGGGCAACCCAACATTCTCTTCTACGATCATCCGCTCCGCACGCTGCAGACCAACGGCTTTCATCCCGGTCTGGCCTCCGAGACCGTCCGGGATGATACGATCACGCTGGCCGCACTCGATGATGCGGATTGGGACTCGCTCATCCCGGTCGGTACGCTTTCGGTTCCTGATCTTGTCTTCGGTCGCGGTACGGCTCATCTGATCGGCAGCAGCCAGGCCACCCTCGATGACCTGGTGAATGCACTGAAATCCCTGCCGCTCGCCTATGTGAAAGTACAGGGAAATGCCTCGCTCCAGGGGGACCAGGAGGCCAACGCGCGGCTTGCCCTGCAGCGAGCCCAGGCCGCGGCGGAATACCTGATTGCGGGCGGCGTGGATAAAAACCGTATCCGCGCCGTGGCGGGTCAGCCGAGCGGAGCCACTTCGGTAACCTTCGTTCTCGGACAACTCCCCTACTGATATACTGGCCCGCTGACGCACCGCACGTCGGTTCCCGCACCATCCCACTCGCAACTGTCAATGGACGATGTCAAACGCAAGGTACTGCTGGACCTCTTTGCGTCCCCATTGACCCTGCTCCCTGTCGTCGGAGGCATCACTGCCCTGCTCGCCTCGTGGGCCATGGGCGGCGATCCGGTTCTAACCTTTGGGGGCCTGGCCGGCGTCCTGGGCGGTATCGGAATGTTCAGCTCGAGAATTATTTTTGGTCTCGAAAAAATGACCAATCAAGCCTACGAGTATGTGCTGGAAAAACAGCAGTCCAGCCAACGTGCCGCGTTGCAGCAATTGTTCGAAAAACTACAGGCTGATCGTGATCCGAGGACCGAACGTTTACTCACGCAATTGCAGGCGCTCTACCATGACTTGAAGCGGGATGTGGAAGAAGGAAAGATTACGATTACGGCTCATCAAGTCCTCGATGGCGTCGACAACGTGTTCCGGGTTTGCATAGATTACCTGGAAAGATCGTTTCGGCTGTGGGAAACGGCCGGGCGAATGAAGGGCGAAGGCGCGGGAGCAGGTGCTCCGTCAACGCGAAGAATTGATCGCGGAAGTGGCTCGCTCCTGCGATCACCTTGAACAAACGATCAACCAATTGAATGAAACGGCCACTCAGCGCGACAAATCGGATCTCGCGCATCTGCGCGCGGAACTCGACGAGACCATTCGCGTGGCCCGTCGAGCCGAAGAGCGGGCGGATGCGCTCGGTGAAGAAACCAGGTCGTACGATATTTCGGAATTCGAATAGGACAAGAAGAAATGCCCCACACGGGCGAGGTCCCGTCACACGCAGGGAGAACAACGATGAAGCGATTTCTAACTGGCCTGGCAATCTTGATCACGGTCGCGGCTCTGATCGTCGGTTGCACCGTAAAATCGAATCCCGATCTGAACACGACAGGTAAGGGTACGGGAAGCGAAGAAACACCCACGTTCAGCCTTGCCTGGAGTGAATACCCGAGTTGGTCGGTATTTGGAGTGGCCAACGAACTGGGCCTGATTGACGGGGCCGCCGGCAAGCTGGGCGAGTTGGAAAAAAAGTATGGCGTTGACATCGAGCTGAAGGAAGCCGGCTACGACTCGTGCCTGAACATGTTTGGTTCGGGCGATTGCGATGCGGTTTGCATCACGAATATGGACGCGCTGATTGTCTGCGGCGCCAAGGACGGCCGAGACGGTGTGGCAATCATGCCCACCAGCACCAGTAAAGGGGCCGACGCCTGCCTGGTCACCGAAGCCGTGGCCGATATCGAGGGCCTTAAAACCCATCCGGTCTATGGTCTCAAGGGGACCGTCTCGGAGTATTGCTTCGTACGCTGCCTGGAAAAGGCCGGCTTCGACGAGAAGGACTTCCAATTCACCAACCAGGATCCGGCCATTGCCGCCCAGAATATGCAAGGCCGAGCCGAAACGCATCAGGCGATCATGGTCTGGAATCCGTTCGTCTTGCAGACGCTGAATGACCGCGGCGATGTCCGCATTTTGTTCGATTCGAGTGAGATCCCCGGCGAAATCGTCGACATGATCGTCATCGGTAAGGACTCGCTCGCCAAACCGGGCGCTGACAAATTCGTCAACGCCGTGGCCGCCGCCTTCTATGCCGTCAGCGACGCGATTGACGGCGAGGAAGGAGACGAAATCCTGGTGGCATTGGGCAAGAAATTTTCCAATCTGGGCTTGGATCAGATGAAGACCGTCGTGGAACAGACCGTGTTCTACAAGACGCCCGCAACCGCACGACAACTCATGGCAGGTGATGACTTTAAGGCGACGATGAAAACCGTTACCGACTTTTGCGTGAGTCACGGACTCGTCGAATCCCCCTCGGTTGGTTACGGGGAAGACTCGGGGGAGGTAAACTTGCGCTTCGACGGCTCGCACATCAACCCGTGACGCGCGACCGCGGAACGCGTGCCTGGCAGGGGCTCCCAGCCACAGTCGCTGCTGAAGAACATCCCGTGGCAGGGGCTCCCAGCCACAGTCGCTGCTGAAGAACATCCCGTGGCTGGGGCTTCCAGCCACAGTCTTTACTGATGAATTTTCCGTGGCTAGGGCCTAAAGGCCCCGAGGAACCGTAACCATGATGATTCGCAAACCGATCTCACGTCCCATGCGGATCGGGCTGGGATGCGTTGCGATTGTTGTGCTGGTCGCGGCCTACTCACTTCTTTCATACAGTCGTGCCACCGCGAAACGTGGCGAAGCCGCTGAGAAACTGGAAAACGTGCGGGGAGAACTTTCCCGCCTCGAGTCTCAACGGACCACGGCTTCCCCCAGCGGCCGTGGCGAGCGCGAGCAGGCACGGATTGAATCGCTCCGGGCACGCGTGGCCAGCCTGGAGGGCGAGACAAAAACTGCGATCGACCGCGCCGTACCGACCTGGGGCAGTCTCTATCGTGACGGATGGCTCCGCGTCATCACACCTCAAGGCTTGCGGCAGGACGAGTATTGGTTGTGGGAGGACGCCCAAGCAACGGCCTGCCGCTTGCTGGCCGGGTTATTCGTCGGCATTCTCCTGTCGGTCATCCTGGGCATCCTGATGGGGTCGTTTTCGGTCATTGAAGCGCTTTGCGTACCGCCTTTATCGTTCCTCACCAAGATTCCACCGACGGCGATGTTGGCTGCCTTCTTCGTGTTAGTGGGCACCAGTTTTCGCATGTATGTCACGATGATTGCCTTCGGGACGCTTCCCACACTGGCGCAAACGATCTATCAGTCCGCCAAGAAGGACGTGCCCGACACGCTGATCAACAAGGCCAGTACGCTGGGCGCCAGCCAGCCCGAGCTGATTTGGAACGTCATCTTTAAACAGATTCTGCCCCGCTTGATCGATGCCATTCGGCTGCAGGTCGGCCCGGCGCTGGTGCTGCTGATCGCCGCAGAGTGGATGGTGTCGGGCGAGGGCTTTGGCTATCGGCTGCGGCTATTTTACCAGCGTACGGACATGTCGGTCGTTTACCTGTACACGTTCATCCTGGGTGCCGTGGGTCTGGTCGTGGACTATGCGCTGACCTGGTTTCGACGTCTTCTATGTCCCTGGTTTGGCGAATAGCCGGAAATCGCGCAATGCCCCACGAAACCCCTGCCTTTCCCCACGCGCTGGAAGTCAAGCATGTGTCGCACTGGTTTGGCAACAACAAAGTGCTGGGGGACGTCAATTTTGAGATCCATCCCGGACAAATCGTGGCCATTGTGGGTCCGAGCGGCTGTGGAAAATCGACGCTGCTCCGCGCTATCCTCGGCACGCATCCGCCGAAGCAGGGCGAGATCTGGACCAGCGGGCAACTGGTCACCGCGCCCAGCCGTGACGTGGGCATCGTCTACCAGCACTATAGCCTTTATGACTATATGACCGCCCGGCAGAACGTCGCTTTCGGGCTGATGCTGGATGAGACGAGCCTTGCCTTTCGGGCGTTCCGCCCGTTCAAGTGGCGGGCGCTTCGGCGGAGGCATCTGGCGGAGGCAGATAAGTACCTGGAAATCGTTCATTTATCGCACGCGGCCAACCTTTACCCTCATGAGATGTCAGGCGGCATGCGGCAGCGAGTCGCCATCGCCCAGGCACTCATCATGAGGCCGCAGATCCTGCTGCTC
Organism: uncultured Planctomycetaceae bacterium; assembly: GCA_963700865.1. Taxonomy (GTDB): domain Bacteria; phylum Planctomycetota; class Planctomycetia; order Pirellulales; family Pirellulaceae; genus CAVOGJ01. Next base: position 397,527 of record CAVOZC010000018.1, read on the forward strand.
GACGAACCATTCGGCGCGCTCGACGAGGCCACGCGTGAGGACCTGCAGATCATGCTGCTCGAACTGTATCAAGAAAATCTCGCGGCCAAGGAAGCTGGTCGCAAGCCGCCTTTCACGATCTTGATCGTGACCCATGAACTGAACGAGGCCATTTACGTCTCGGACCGCGTGCTGGGGCTTTCGCAGTATCACAGCGAAGGCGGCCAAGGATCACGCATCGTCTACGACCGAACGGCACCGATCTTCCACCCCCAGGACGGTCGGGACTTCACCGCTTTTCGGCAGCAAAAGGAAGACCTGCGGAAGCATGTGTTTGATCCGGAGTCCCTGCAGCACCACAGCGAGATGGTGACCTTCTGGAAAGACATTCAGGACCAGCAGGCAAGAATCAGCGCCGCGGAGTGAATCGATGGTTCACTCCGCGGCTTAGCCGGGTTACCTGTTCCAAATATCGGGCATCAAATCAATCGCGCGAAGCTGCTGATTCCGGCCTCGCCCTCGTGCCCGTCGGCAAACATATCCTCCAGCACATCCGTGGCGGTCCCGCCGGCTTCACCGTGGATCGTTTCAAAACCGCTCACACGGAATTGACCGATATGATTCGGGCCGGTGAGGCTTAGCCCATCGCCACCCATGCCACCTTGGAACCAGGCAGCTCGAGCGCGGATCCCCGCCAGTTCGACGCGATCGTCTCCATCCCCCGCATGCACCGATACCCCGGAGAAGGCCGAGTCGACCAGCGCCACGTGATCCGCACCTGCGCCGGTGCCAATGCGGGCCAGACCGGCCCGCGTGCCCTCGATGACCACCCGATCTTCGCCGGCCCCGGTGCGAATGCCGACGAATCCGCGAGATCGGCTGTCCGTGATGGCAACGTCGTCATCTCCCGCACCACCGTCCACGTCTAAACCACGTCCAAGGGCCGCAGCGGTAACCAACAGTCGATCGTTTCCGCTGCCAAGGTCTACCAGCAACCGACCGCCGATACGTGTAGCGATCTCCGTCGAGTCTGCCGCGTCGCGACGAGGCCCACCCACGCGTACGTGATCATCTCCAGCCCCTGCCTGAATGCTGACATTGCCGCGCACGTTGACGTCAAACACGTTTGCCAAGTCATCTCCGTCGCCCAACGCCAGATGCATGCCGCGCGAGATGCCACTCACCACAACCCGATCGAAGACGCCATTGATTGAGGTCGCCGCATCGCCAACAGGCAAGCCGGCAATGATGAATTCACCCCGCATGTCGCCCGCAGTTACCGCCACGCCGTTGGCCTCCATATCGCCGCGAATGACGAGGCTGCCATCGATGACGTTCACTGAGACGTCCCCCGCCAGAAGTCTCTTGTCTTCGAGATGTTCCAGGGCCATACGATAACGATGAGTCTTGTTGCGCAGCACGATATTGTCCTCCCACTTGGAGTTAGAGCCAGTTGGCCGGTGACCAAGTCATGCTTGATCATTGGTCAGGCCAAGCGCGGTCACCGCAAAACGTTTACGGAGACGCCAAGGAATACAACGACAGGGCGCTTCAAGAAACAACCCGCAGGCGAGTGAACAAGCATCCCGGTCTCTCATTCAACCGGCGCGAGCTCGCGAAGTTTCGCGAAAAATTGAGCGACAAATCAGCGGCGGCCCAAACGAATCCCGCTCACCTCCGACCCGGCGCGGCTGGCGACCGCCCGCCAGACGGGCGTGTCGACATCGTCCCCGAACCAGTGAACCGCCCCGTCCACGGCCACGGCCTGAATGCCACCCGGATGGCGGCTGCGGGCCGTTCGCCAGCCAAAAGCCGCCAGCCGCTCCGCCGGATCAGGCACCAGTCGGGGCGCGATGCAATCGGGCCGACGGTCATTCGGCAAGAAAAACTGGTTGTACAATCCACAGCGGTACTCGCCGTTGACCCAGGCAAAACCGCGACGGTTCGTCACATTGAATGTTCTGGCGGCGGCACAAGCCGTTTCGGTCAATGGCGTCGCATAGACGAATCCGTAGGCGGTCTGTGGATCGACCGTCTCCACCGTCCCGCCGAAGCTCTCGGCTCCGTCACCCAGTAAACTCTCGGACATGGCTAATGTCTTGCTCGTGCCGTCCTTAATCTCCGCCAAGCGATAATCCGAATTGATGTGAAACACGCCATCCGTTTCAAAGGGCGTCCCACCGCCGACACCGCTGCCCGTGCAGGCGGCGTAGTTGATTGGCCCCAAATTGTCCGCCACGGGCAGGCCGCGGTCGCTGGGGCAGAGAAAGACCGGCACGGTAATGCTGGCGGCCGGCCGGTGCTCGGGCGTGATCTGAAAATCGGCACCATACAGTGGCTTGCTCAGGTCCAGCTGCTCCACCGTCGTGCCGTTCTCCAGGTACGGGCTGATCGCGGCAAACGTGGACCAGCGATACAACGTGTGGGGAAAGGACGGGGACGCGGGCGAGGGTCGCGCATCGGCTCCCTTGGGCAGCACCCCGAACGCCGATTCAAAATTCAATACCGCCAGACCCAATTGACGCAGATGGTTCGCACAACTGGTGCGGCGAGCCGACTCGTCGCGCCTGCTGAACCGCTGGCAGCAGCAACGCCACCAGCACACCGATCACGGCGATGACGACCAGCAACTCCACGAGCGAAAAGCCATGCGTCAACCGTCGCCGTTCGATTTGTTCGCGGGCGGTACACACCGGCAGCTAACCTCGGCGGCGAAGGTACAGACAACTCAGATGCAGCAGGAACCATCCGACCAGCCCGCTCGACGGCTCCGGAACCACGCCGAGGGACGACTGGAACTTGTTCGCATTCCAACTGTTGAAGTCGGACACGTCCGAGGTGCCATCCGCGTTAAAGTCCGCGAGCGACCAAGCCCCGGTGGCTTGGAATTTCGCGGCATTCCAGAGATTGAAATCGGTCACGTCCACGAAGCCGTCGAGGTTGGCGTCCCCCACCAGATACGCCGAGCCACCCGGCAGGTTTTCAGCACCGGCAGCCGCCAGCCACGCATCCCGGTCCGCGAGATCGACCTGTCCGTCTCCGGTGAGATCAAAGGCCGAATCGTTATCGCCACCGGCAATCGCGGCCACGAGCGCATCGATGTCGGTCAGCCCGCAGACGCCATCCCGGTCAAAATCGCAACTCGCGAATATCCGCAACACGTCCCCGATCGCCACGCCGTTCAACAAATCGGCCGGGCCGAGTCCAAAGTCCTCGAATCCCACAAAGGGCGTGGGGATGGGGTCGCCCACCGTGTATTTGAGAATCGAGCCGACCGCCGAACTGGTAACCAGGAACGTTTGATCATCCGTGAAGTAGACGCCTGACGGAAAGAATTGGCTGGGAGTCGACAAATAACTGGAAACGCTCGATCCATCGTACTGCACGATCATGTCACCGTTCACGCTGGCAATCAGCAGATTCCCCGTGTTGGGATCAATCGCCAGCCCGGTCGGGCCCGCGATCAGGGCATCCGAAATCGTTTCCTGCAGGATTCCCGCCAGGTCGAACCGCAAGACTTGATTGGACGTGATTTGACTGACGTACACGTCTTCGCCCGCGATCAATATTCCGGTCGCTCCCAGGTGGCCGCTACCAAAATTCCCCGTCGCGTCGCCGTTGGCGGGATCAATGATCGTGACGCTTTCGCCCAGGAATCCGGTGAGCGCCGCCCCCAGGTTGGCCACCAACAATTGCCCGTTCGGCATCTGCCGCAAGGCCGTGGGTCCATCCAGGGGAGGAGAGGGAGGATTCGTCGCATTGGGAGCCAAGGTCCCCAGGAAGGCACCCGTCTGCGCGTCGTATTCGAGGAGTTCGTTGCCAAAGGTGCTCGTCACCAGCAGGCTGCCCGAATCGGCGAAATGCAGTCCCGTAGGGCCACTGAGACCACCGACAGACACCTCCGTCGGGGGGATGAAATCACCGAGCACGTCGCCCGTCTCGGATAGGCGGACAATGCGGTTGACGCCGCCGTCGAAGTAAGCGTTCCGCAAGCTCACCAGAAAGTCGGCAGAAGCGAAATTACAGATAGTGAACACGACAAGACAAAACGCCGCTGGCTTGGTCATTGAGATCATGGCACCTGGAGAAACGAGAAAGGTTGCAAGGGGAGAAACAGGGAGGACAATCGAGCCGCGCTGTGGGTCCCCGGCGACGGCCGGCCTCGGCACGCGCTACGTAGTAGAGGACAGTCCCGGCACAAATGTGCGAAAGCAAAGTCACCATAGCACAATGGTTGCTTGCGACAAGTCAAAATGGGGGTGCGGGTTGACCCTCAGCGTCCCATTCGCGGGCGAACCGGTCCCCGAGAGGGGCCGATTGTTGCCGCATCCCGTACGTGGGACAGGCTTCCAGCCTGTCGACGTTGCCTCGTCTCAATTCCCAGGCTTTTTGATGTTATCCAAAAGGCAGATTGCAAACGGCCCTACGAACAAGGCAAGTTCCCCGTCCGGCTTCCCTAGAAGCGGCGGGCACGGATGGCGTTACGAATCGGCTGTCCGGGGACGTAGGCGGGACCTGGAACGGCCAGCACGGTGGCTGTGCCGGGCAGTTGCACGGTCGCCGGGATCGCTCGGACCGGAGTCCGGCGATAGGCCACGATCGGCTCGGTCGCCAGAACCCGGGCCGCGGACGGGCTGCGGTGCCGCGGTTCGTCAAAGCCTGCCACCGCCACCGCCGATGGGGCCTGTTCGACGAGCACTAATTGCCGCCGCCCCCATCGATCCCTGCGTTCGTACACGCGATAACGGATCGGCGGCGAGGGCCCCGAATTTTGCAGGACGGCACGGCGACTGCTTCGCCCCGGCACCCAGCGATAGGCGTTGGCACTCGATGGCGATGGTGTCGTTACCGCTTGCGGCGGAGCCACCGTGGGCCGTGGTGGGTAGTTGAGGTCCGCCGCCGCGGAGGACTCCTGCTGACGCAGGTCATTGCTCTCTTGCCCTCGAGGGTCGGCAGGCGTCGGCTGGGGGTCTGTATTGAAGCGGGGATCGGCGAGGGTTGGCGTCGCGGGCGCCGCCTGGGGCAGTGGAGCTGGAATGGGCTCCAATTCCTGTGTTGACGCGTAACTTGCGACAAGCGCGACGCTCACGAGGCAGATGGCTGAGGGTTTCACAATTCGCTTACCTCCGTTCGATGGCAGTGGTGATCGCGAATTATACGCCCTGGGCCAAATTTCAGGAACATCGTCCTGGACCCCACCCAGACGACGCCCCAGACACCTACAGTCCGAGCTCCCGCAAGACCGGTTCCAAGGCCTGCGCCCATCGCTCGTAGCCCGCGGGACTCAAATGCAAATAATCCGGCATGATCTCTTTGGAAATCGTCCCATCGTCCTCGAGAAATGCCGGACTGAAATCGACGTAGAGAACCGATTTTTGATCGGCCAGTCGTTGAATCATCTGGTTGATCGCAATGTTATTGAGCCGCTCTTTTTCGAGAGGCGTGCGGCCGCGGGGAAAAACAGCATGCAACAGGATTTTTGATTCGGGACTCTGCTGCCGCATGGTATCCACGATCTGCTGGACACCATCGGCAACCTCGGCCGGATCCTGCAAGAGATGCCCGGTGTTGTTGGTACCGATCATCAGGAGCACGAGCTGGGGGCTTACAGTTGCCAGAGGATGGTGCTGCAAACGCCACAACACGTGTTCGGTGCGATCACCACTAAATCCCCAATTCAATGCGTGACGTTTTTCGTAGTATTGTTGCCAGACGTCCTTGCCGACCCCCTCCCAGGCCTGCGTGATCGAGTCGCCCAGGAACACCAGATTGGCGGACTGCGCGGGGTGTTGCTGAATGGCCTTGAATCGATCCCGCCACCATGCTTCCTCACCACGTGATGTGGGAATCACGGCCGTGTTCACCGTGTAGAACTCGTGCAGATCTCGATAGCGTTTTTGCATACCGGTCAAGATAGCGGCATAGGCCGGATCGTCGTGAACGCTTGCCATTTCTTGCGGGTCGTTCGCCAAGTCGAACAACTGCCACTCGCGTGTCCTGGGAAAATAGATCAACTTGTACTTTTCGGTTCGCACGCCATCATGCACGGGCACATTGTGCACGGCATCATTTTCGTAGTAGGCATAATACACCGCGTCGCGCCAGCCGCACAGCTTGGACTTTTCCGGGTCGAATAGCTCGGTGAGGCTGCGTCCTTGCATTTCCGTCGGCACATCCAGTCCCGCCATCTGGAGAAACGTCGGCGCGTAGTCGATGTTCTGAACCAGTTCCTGATAACGGTGGCCATTGGGCACGATTCCGGGCCACCGCATCAGCAGCGGCATCCGCAGCGATTCCTCGAACATCCAGCGCTTGTCGTACCAGCCGTGCTCGCCCAAATAGAATCCTTGATCCGAGGCGTAAATGAAGACCGTGTTGTCGGTCAAGCCGGCTTGCATCCAGGTAATCGAGCAGCCGTCCCACGCTCTCATCCACCGCCGCGATGCAACGGAGATAGTCCTTGATGTAGCGCTGATACTTCCAGCTGAGGATCTGGTCGTCGCTCAGTTCGCCCGCTTGCATCCGCGCGATGAAGGCCTGATTTTCCGGCTCGTAGTGAGCATCCCAGGCTGCTCGTTGTGCGGCCGTCATCCGATCGTATTCGCCATTGGGATAAATCTGGCGAAAATGGGCGGGAAACGGGCAATCTCCATGAAACTTCATGTCGTGTCCCCAGTCCAGATGACCGCGGATCGACATTTCGTTTTCTTTCAACAGGGCGGACCGTTCGGAGTAGTCGTCGCGGAGCGTCGCGGGCTCGGGAATCGTTTCGTCGGCGAATAGAGACAAGTGCCGAAGGGCGGGTGCCCAATTTCGGTGCGGCGCCTTGTGCTGACACATCAGCAAGAAAGGTCGCTGCGGATCACGTTGCTTCCTTAAGCCACTCGATCGACCGGTCGGTGACAATATCCGTGCAATAGCCTTCTCGTCGGACGCGAGTGCCATCCATCTGCACAAAATCCGGATTGTAGTAACTCCCCTGCCCCGGCAGGATTTCCCAATAGTCAAACCCCACCGGGTCCGTGCCGAGATGCCATTTGCCCACGAGGGCGGTCTGGTACCCGGCTCGTTGCAGCAGAGGCGGAAAGGTGGTTTGGGATGCATTGAACCGGTTGCCATTCCGGAAGAATCCGTTCCGATGACTGTGTTTTCCCGTGAGGATGCAGGCGCGGGAAGGTCCACACAGTGAATTCGCACAAAACGAATTCGTGAACACGGCACCTTCCGCCGCCAGTCGATCGATGTTCGGAGTCTGGTTGATTTTCGAGCCATAGGCGCCAATCGCCTGCACGGCATGATCATCGCTGAAGACGAACACGATGTTCGGCGGCGGTTCGGCGGCGAACGTTAGTTGGCACGGCAACAGCAGGCAGACCAGACTTGCCAGCCAGCGGTGCTGGTCTTTGGGGCGCACGCCCGGCGAGTACGAGTAACAAGGAAACTTCATCCGCGATCGAACCTCGTTAACATGGCGAACCGGGCGGGCCAAACATACCCCGCAGGCTTAAGCATTGCCTCATCGTAACTAATTTTCAGGGGGCCACAAAGCGCATGGCCCAAGCACAAAGCATCGCACCATAAGTGCCCAGCGCGTAACCCAGGACGGCCAGCAAGACACCGACTGGGGCGAGTGACGGATGAAACGCCGCCGCGATGACCGGCGCACTGGCGGCTCCTCCAATGTTGGCCTTGCTCCCCACGGCGAGAAAAAAGAACGGCGCCTTGATGAGATAAGCCACGAGGATCATCAAGCTCACGTGAAACAGCATCCAGATGCCGCCCACGAGAAACAGGCCGGGGTGCCTAAATACCGCATGGACGTCCATTTTCAGTCCAATCGTGGCAACCAGAAAGAAGATGAACAGGGTGCCCACTTTGGATGCCCCGACGCCTTCGAGCTTACGAAAACCGGTGAACGACAAGCCGACCCCGATGGTTGTCGCGACGACGATCAACCAGAAAAAACCGCCACCCAGGCCAAAGTCGTTCAGCTGCGAATAGTGTTCAGCGATCCAAGGCGCCAAACGGTCGGCAACCGCATGGCTGGCACCTGTGGCTCCAAAAGCGACGGCCAGGAGAACCATCAGATCGGCCGTGCTGGGAATCTTGGCCGTGCGGAGGCTGAAGGCTTCCATTTTCTCCTGGAGTCTCTGAATGCTCGACGCGTCGGCGCGAAAGAATCGATCCATACGTGCCGCGCTACCAACGCCGAGCAACAGCAGGCCCATCCAGATTTCGGCGATAATCACGTCAACGGCGATCATCACGCTGTAGAGCTGATCCGAGGGTCCAAAGACTTCTTTCATGGCGGCTTGATTCGCCTCCCCCAATCCAGCTGCCGGCAATCGTCGAGAGGCCCCGCCAGACGGCATTCTCACCTGTGCCTCCCACCAGATCCGGGTTGAAAAGGGAGACCACGAAGATGGCAAACGGCCCGCCCAGAATGACACCGAACGACCCCGCCAGAAACATGAGCAACGCCTTGGGTCCGAGCTTCAAAACTTCTTTCAGGTCAATACTGATGGTCAATAGTACGAGACTTGCTGGCAAAAAATAACGGCTCGCGACGTGATACAGCTGCGACTGCTCGGGATCGACAATCCCAAAAAGAGTAAGAAGGGATGGCAGGAAATAGCACAGCAACAGCATCGGCACAAAGCGGTAGAAACGCTGCCAGGCCGGACCTCCATGACTGGCCGTCCAGAAAATGGCTCCCAACATGACCATCAACACGCCCGTCAACACGGCGTCGTTCGTGATCAGGGGCTGTGAAAGCATATCGATACCCATGTGCATCTCCGGCGTCGACGAAATTCCAGTTGCGGCTACCCTATTCCATCCACCGGAACGGCGAAAGTCGGCGGTCGTTGAAATCGTGCCCCGCACTGGACGGGAACAACTGCCGGATTGGCCGACAAACTCGCGGATTCGTGGCGATCCGCGTCAGGCGGGAAGTTTCCCTTTTTGCGTTTGAGCCGACTATACTTGAAAAAAGTACGGCCGTTCTGATCGTCCCTCCTTTTGAGAGAAGCGAACTCCATGTCCTGCAACTCAGTGTCCTGCAACTCACGCTACCTCCCCGCAAGTCTTGTCCTCATCGCCTGGTGGACCGTCCTGTGCGGCGCCACTCGCTGCCAGGCCGAATCCCGCCGCATGCAGCCCATCGATGTGGCCAACTTGCAATTCGTGACCAGCGCAACCATCTCCCCGGACGGCAAGTGGGTCGCTTACACCAAGGCGGTCCCACGCAACCCCCTCGACCAGAAGGATGGGCCTGCTTATACGGAATTGCACGTCGTTGATCGGGAAGGTCACTCTCGACCGTTCGTCACGGGCGACGTCAATATCAGCTCGGTGTCATGGATCGATGACGGGCAGAGGATCGCTTACGTTGCGAAGCGTTCGGATGCAGATCATGCCGCGCTGTATGCCATCCCCATCGATGGAGGCGAATCGCGGAAGCTGTTCGAGCATGCCACGTCGATCTCCAACCCCGATTTCCATCCCGATGGCCATCGCGTGGCGTTCGTGGCGACGCCGGAGCGATCACCCGACGCCAAGTTGCTCGCCGAAAAAGGCTTCGACCAAGAAATCTATGAGGAGGACTGGCGACCGTCCGAAGTCTGGATCGCCGATCTCACGACCGGCCAGGCGCGAAGACTCGAGCACCCGGGGTCGGTTTCCCTCGTCAAGTGGCATCCGATCCGCGAGGAACTCGCCATCGTCGCGGCTCCTACTTCCCTTGTCGACGACAGTTACATGTTCAAGCGTGTCCGCATCATCGACGCCCTCGACGGTCATCTGATCGAAACGATCGACAATCCCGGAAAGCTGGGAACCGTGGCTTACAGTCCCGCCGGCACGCAACTGGCCATGATCTCCGCGGCAGACATCCATGACCCCAGTGAAGGCAGGCTGATGGTGGCCGCCGTCCCCGGTGACGGCACCCTGCGCGATCTCCTGCCCGAACTGGAGGCGCATGTCACTTCATTTCGCTGGATCGATGAGCAAACGCTGGCGTGGATCGCCGCCGAGGGTACGCATACGCTGGCCGGCACGGTAACGCTCGCTGGCGAGCGGCAGAACTGGCTCGGCGAAGAGGGCCCGCTTTTGCACGATCTTACCCTGGCCAGCGACGGGACCGCTGGCATGATGGGCGATGCGCCGAATCACCCGACCGAGGTCTTCGTGTTCGCTCAGGGCCAGCTGCAACGCTTGACCACCACCAATCCGTGGCTGGATGAAATCGCGGTTGCGGAGCAACAGCCGGTGAACTGGACCGCGCGAGACGGATTGTCCCTGGAAGGAGTCTTGATCAAGCCGCTCGACTGGCAGGAAGGCCGTCGTTACCCGCTGATCATGCTGGTACACGGCGGACCCGAGTCGCATGTCTCGAACGGCTGGGTCACGTCCTACTCCCAGCCCGGCCAGTTGGCGGCGGCCCGTGGCTTTGCCGTCTTTTATCCCAATTACCGAGGCAGCACCGGTCGCGGGGTGGCGTTTTCCAAACTGGGCCAGGCGGATGCGGCGGGCAAGGAGTTTGATGACCTGATCGACGGCATCGACCATTTGGTCGAGTCGGGACTGGTGGACCAAGCCAAAGTGGGCATCACCGGTGGTTCGTACGGCGGTTATGCCTCGGCCTGGGGCGCGACCTATTATTCCGATCGGTTTGCGGCCAGCGTGATGTTCGTGGGGATCAGTGACAATATTTCCAAGGTGGGGACGACCGACATCCCGGAAGAAATGTATCTGGTCCATCATCGCAAGCGCCTGTGGGACGACTGGGACTATTTCGCCCAGGCCAGCCCGATTCGGCATGTCGAAAAGAATCGCACGCCCACGCTCATTCTGCACGGGAAGCAAGACCCACGCGTCCATCCGTCGCAATCGCTCGAATTGTATCGGCACCTGAAGACATTGAAGCAGGCGCCGGTACGACTGGTGCTGTACGAGGGCGAGGGCCATGGAAATCGCAAGGCGGCCGCTCGTTTCGATTACAATCTGCGGCTGCTCCGCTGGATGGAGCACTTTCTGATAGGGCCCGGAGGCGAGGCGCCGCCGCGCGAAATTGACTACGAACAGGCAATGGCACCGTAACCGCCGAATGCCCGCCGTGGGACGGGCCTCCTGCCTGTCAAAACAAGCAACGATCGCTCTCACATTCGACGGCGTGTAGCCATTTACCCCAAACGGAGGACGAACGATGGCAGGCAACCATTCCCGCTGGAGTTCGAGCGGGCTAATTTCGTGGCTTGGCGGGACCACATCCTCCCGGCGGCTGGCGAACTGGCCTACGGAACGCTTCCTTGGCTTACTTCCTTCCAGGACGGCATCCTGGCGGCGGACGACCAGCAGCGGCCACTGCTGCTGTGGACCATGAACGGGCACCCGCTCGGATGTACGTGAAACAATGGTGTGACGGGCCGGCGGTCCGTCTGGTCCGATACGAACGTCCGCAAATTCGCCGAGCGATTTGTGTTGGCCACCGACGAGGTGTGGCGGCTGCAATCGCAAGACGATCCGGAATGCCTTTTCTTTCAACGGATGGCCGACGCGGGTCACTATGGAGGCCGACCTGGCAATCTCGCGTCTACTTGACCCGTTTGTAGCTGATTTCGAATGATTTGACCCAGTCGCCCGCTTTGGCATCCTGGCGATACATCGTGAAGTGTTTGGCATCGTCGCCGTCGTACTTCGTCACCGATTTGGTTTTTTCGTTCGCTTGCGTCTGGGGATTGTACATCGTCGAGTACATGACCAGCTCATCTGTCGCTTCGTTGTAATCTCCCTCCATCACACCCATTTCCGCATTCATGTTATCAATCCAGGTGCCCACGAATTTCTTCTTGTTCGGATCGTAACCAAACTGGCCCCGTCCCTTGAAGGGTCCTGATTCAAATTCACTCAGCAACCACAGATCGTTCTCCAGCATGGCATTGACTTCGGTGCAAGGCATGACCATCGGCGGAGCATCGGCCGCCATATACATTTTCATTTCGGCAGTCCACTTGCCCACATCTTTCTTCAACATTTCATGTTGCTTGGTGGGTTTCGGCACAGGTGGGGCAAATTCGCCACCTTCCTGAGCAAAGGCTAGCGAAACGGACATCGTCAACATCAGTCCCCAAGCAAGTGGTTGGCGCATCATGGGTCTCCCTGTGAAGTTATATGGGTCTCGAATCACTTTCCCGCTCAGCATTTCGTCGTCTTGCGTTTCTTGCCGATGCGCCCCATTCTTTCGATCTTCTGAATGTACGCGGCGGCAAGCGGTACCTGGCAGGCGGTGTCTCCCATGTCGACGTTGACTTGACCGATCTTCTTAGCGGTCGACTTAGCCTGCTTGAGCAGCGGCTTGACGTAGGCGCCGACGGCAATTACGAATCCATTCATCGTGTACCGTACGCGATTGGGGGCTTGATGGATTTCGACGGCAATGCGTTCGAGTAAGCCTTGAATCTCTGGCAGGTCCAGTTCGTCATCGGGCCGCACGGAAATCCAACTGGCATACGTCGCCCAGCCGCACGCTGCGATGGACGGCTTTTTCGCATCGATCCACTTGATGGCCATGTCGCGACCGTGGGGACTCTCCGCGGCCACCCAGGGCACGGTGTATTCCGAGAGCAGGTACCAGCCGGCCGCTTTGACCCAGGCGTCCAGCTGCTTCTTGGTCATCTGACGGCCATCGGCCACCAGACCCGCCAAATACATGGCATCCGAGTTGCCCGTTGCGTACAGTTCATAGGCCAGGGCCTGCTGCCCCTTCATCTGCTTGGCAATCGCCTTGAGATCGCCGATCTTTACGCCAAACATCTCGGCCGGCGCGCCGTGCCGCGCATACGTTTTGCACGTTTGGGCCGATCCCTTCTTGGCCAGCTCGGACATTACCTCAGCTGCAGTTGTCATCGTGGGCCCTCCAGGATACGCGTCAGATTATCGGCGGTGCGATACTGCCTGACAACCGCCGCAGACGGTGGGACCGGACAAAATCGGCCGCGAATGGCCGACGGGCGAAGCGACGGCGGGACGAAATTTATCTGGCGACTTTTGCGTTTACCTGGACGCACCGGCGAGGAAATAATGGAAGTGACCGGCGCACCGGCCGCACGACGGCTTGTGGGTTTGATCGTGGGATAGGCTTCCAGCCTGTCATTTGGATCAGTGAGATGAGACCGGTAATTGAGCACAGGCAGTTTTGACAGGCTGGAAGCCTATCCCACGTGGGTCGCACGGCACTCACATCGTACCAGAACACACCGAACACCAGTTCGCACGCGGCCCTCATGGGGCCGGTTCCCCGGGAGGGATTTAGATGATTGGGATTGATCGACGACGCGTGTTGAACGCCGTCACGCTGCTCTGCTTTGTTTCGCCGCTGGCCGCTGCGCCTCCCTTGCGGGTGCTTACCTGGAATGTCGAAAGCGAAGGAGCCGATCCGGATGTGATCGCGGGCCAGCTGCAAGCCTTGCCGGCTTATCATGTCTATGCCCTCTGTGAAGTCAAACGCACCGACTTGCGTCGCTACACCGACGCCATCGGCAACGGCAAGCCATCGCTGTTTCGCAACATCCATTCCGCCACCGGTCATCACGATCGTCTGGAGATCATCTTCGATACGTCGCGGCTGGAATTACTCGAGTCGCGCGAGCTATTTGTGGTGCGACGAACGGCCGTCAATGACGAACAGTGGCGTCATCGATCGCCATTGGTTGCCAAGTTTCGGGACAAGCAATGGAATCGGTCGTTTCTACTCGTACTCAACCACCTGGCTCGGGGCGATGCGGTTTTGCGAGCCAGGCAGGCGGAAGGGCTGACCCGATGGGCCGCCGGCACACGACTGCCAGTGATCGCCGTGGGCGATTTTAATTTTGATTACGACTTCGCAACGCACCAGGGAAACGCGGCTTTCGACGTCTTCTTGCGGGGAAACACCTGGAAGTGGATTCGACCTCAAGTCCTCATCGATACAAATTGGGCCGATTTTGATGAGGACGGCAAGGACGATTATCCCGGTTCGTTGCTCGACTTTGCCTTTACCGCCGGCGTCGCCCGGCGGTGGTCGGCCACTTCGCAAGTGATCGTGCAACGGGGTGATTTTCCCGACGATGAATCGACCAGCGACCATCGGCCGCTGGAACTGGTGATTACGCCCACGCAGGTTGTCGAATAGACTCAGGCCTCGGCGCCGATGATTCCTGAGGACCTGTCGATGTCCAGCCTTCCGCTGATTGAGCTCAATGGCCAGCCGTTAACGACTGGCGAAGTAGAACGCGTGGCCCTGCAGGCGGCAATCGTCGGCTTGGGTCAGACGGGTCGGGACCGCATGCAGGCTTCGCGAGCGCTGCTCGAGTCGGCTCTGCTGGATGGTTTGCCACACTATGGCGTCAACACCGGGTTTGGCGCGTTGGGTCGCGTCCGCATCGAGCCAGAATCGCTCCGGCAATTACAGACCAACCTGCTCCGCTCGCACAGTACGGGCGTCGGCCAGCCGCTGCCCTCGTCCGTGGTCCGCGCCATGATGCTGCTGCTGGCCGCCTCTTTGGCTCGCGGGCATTCCGGAGTCCGGCCGGTCGTGGCCGAGTCCTTGATCGATCTCCTGAATGCTGGCGTTTCGCCCCTGGTTCCCGAGACGGGATCGGTGGGCGCTTCTGGCGATCTTGCGCCGCTGGCGCATGTCGGCCTGGTGTTGTTGGGAGAGGGCCAGGCCGAATATGAAGGTCGGATCATTGACGGGCGGACCGCCTTACAGCGAGCGGGGCGACAGCCACTGACGCTCGAAGCGAAAGAGGGGCTGGCCCTGATCAACGGGACACACTTGATGGCCGGCCGAGCGGCACTGCTGGTCGAGGCCTGCGATCGCCTGTTCCAAGCTGCGCTGTTGGCTGCCGCGATGTCGGTCGATACCTGTCGCGCGACCGATAGCACCCTTGACCCACGGGTGCACGCGATACGCGGCCAGCAAGGGCAGCAATATGTGGCGCGGCAGCTGCGAGCCATGTTGGACGGCAGCGAAATTGTCCGCTCGCACATCGAGAACGATCCGCGTGTCCAAGATCCTTATTCATTTCGCTGTTGTCCGGCCGTGCTGGGCGCCGCTTGGGACGCCTTTGATTATGTCCGGCAACGCGTCGCGGCCGAGCTGTCTGCCGTGACTGACAATCCGTTGGTGCTAGAAAAAACCGGCATGGGCGAAATCGTCTCCGGCGGAAACTTTCACGGCATGCCGGTGGCGCTGCCACTGGATGTGTTGGCCATCGCGCTGTCCCACGTGGCGGGCATCTCCGAGCGACGTGTGTTTTACATGCTCTCGGGCTCAGAGCCCGAGGCGGCCTTGCCGACCTTTCTGACACCCCAGGCGGGACTGCAGAGTGGGCTGATGATCGCCCAGTATACGGCGGCGGCCTGTTGCAACGAGCTGATCGGCTTGGCCAATCCCGCCAGCGTAGCGAACCTGTCGACGAGTGCCGGCATGGAAGATTACAACTCGTTCGGGCCGCGCTCCGCGGCCAAGGCCGCCCGAGCTGCCGAACTCGTACGCGCCGTGATCGCCATCGAGTTGCTGTGTGCCGCCACAGGACTCGACCACCATCGGCCACTCCGCTCAGGAGAAGCGGTGGAAGCTGGCTTTGCCATTATTCGCCAGCACGTCGCGCCGCTCACGTGCGATCGTCCCCCGGCGCCGGATATCCGCGCCATCGAGGGACTCATCGATGACGGTGCCTTTGCGGGACTTATCCCCAGCTGATCCCCCGCATCCCCTCGCCGGTCGAAGCGCGTGGATCGATCACAGCGGATGGGATCACGTGCCTTGGGTCAGGATCTGCCGCGCCAGTTGCTCAAACGATGCCTCGACATGCTCATTCAGCTTGGCGCTCGTCTTATGCACATACCAGCCTTGATCGATCAGGGCACGGATCCGGTCGGCTTCGATGGTCCAATCCAACGCCAAATCCGCTTTATTCAGCAACAGGATGAATGGCGGCGCTGCCACATGGGAGACGGTCATTTCGTGCAAGCGGATGGCCGCGTCGAGTGTTGCGGGCCGCGTGCCGTCGGCGATCAGAAAATAGCCTGACACACCCCGCAAGTAAGAGGCACGAACTCGCTGGAACTCATCATCACCGTGAATATCCCAGACCATAAGATTTAAGGGCTGCTCGTCGATGACGAGTTCTTTCCGGTCGATCTTCACACCGACCGTAGTGAGATACTTTTCGGAAAATTCTCCCCGCACGTATCTTGCCACAAGGCTTGTCTTGCCCACGGCAAAAGATCCCAACATGCAGATTTTTTTCTGAAGCATGACACACCGCTAAGGGCGAATACTACGTCGATGGGGAATCCTCAGATCGACGGGGCCGTCCCGCCGAGACTGGCGGTTCAGCACCGCGGCAGTCCGGACGAGCCCGAGTAAGCGGCTCGTCGAAAACGGCTTGGCGAGAAAGTAATCCATCCCGGCTCGGCGGCAGGCATCCTCGGTGCTGGCAGTGGCGTGGGCGGTCACCGCGATGACGGGCAGGTAGCTGCCCGACCGTTGATCGCGTTGTCGAATCTCGACAGTCGCCTGGATACCGTCGAGCACGGGCATCTGGCAGTCCATCACGACTACATCCGGATCGTATGTTGCTACCATGTCGACCGCCTCCCGCCCGTTCTCCGCCACCAATACGGTGTGCCCGGCTTGTTCAAGTAAATGAATCATGAACTTACGATTCACCACGTTATCCTCGGCCACCAGCACCTTCAGCGGGGTCGTGGCGGCTGATGCCGTCATCCCGCTCGCCGCGGGCTCGGTCGGTTCTGTCGGCCGTATCGGCAGCGCAATCCGAAACGTACTCCCCTCGCCCAGGCGACTCTCCAGGGTGATCGAACCACCCAAGGCCGTCACCGCTCGCTGGACGATCGACAGCCCCAGTCCCAAACCGCGATGCCGCTTACTGAGCGACATGTCGACTTGCCATAAGCCTTCAAACACCAGCGACCGGTGCGACTCGTCGATCCCCGGCCCCGTATCGCTGACCATCAAACCCACCCGTTCGCCCGCTAACCGTTCGATCGACAACGTGACGGAACCATGCTCGGTGAACTTGAAGGCGTTATCCAACAGACTGTGCAAGATCTGTCGCAACCGCCGCGGGTCGGTGACGACGTCGTCTGGCAAGTCCGTACCATGGGATATCGTCAGCTGCAGTCCCACCTGCTCCGCTGCCCCGCGGTAGGATTCGATGATCGCGGCGGTAAAGGTCCGCAGATCCAGGGATTCGTAGTTGAGCACAGCGGATTCCGCGGCGAGTTCGACGTAGTCGAGCACCTCCGCCACCGATTGCTGCAAGGCATCCGCTGCGTTTTTTAGCTCGCTCAGCTGGTCGCGCTGGCGGGTGGAAGTCGCCCCTGAGAGCAGGCTCTCACACATACCATGAATGATGGCGAGCGGCGTCCGCAACTCGTGACTGACATTTCCCAGCACCTCGGATCTGCTACGCAGCAAGGTCTCGGCGGCGGCCTTCGCGGAACGCAGTTCCTCCGCGAGCTGATCGCGGTGAGCCAAGTCACGCAGCGGATTTGACTGGGTGGTTCGACCGGTCCGCAGGTACTCGCCGGCGGGCTCATCGCGGTCGGTCATGTCCTGGATGAGCAGGTACGAATGGTCTGCAGACTGCACGGCGATGGCCTGGAGTAGTCGCGTGTCGCCAGCCGAAAATTCGTGCTCCCAGAAACCAGAATCGAGACGCCCGGGTTGCCCCTGCGACCAGAAGGCCTCGGCATCCATCAAGAAGTTATCCAGCAAGGGCCCCGCAACGGTCGCCAGCGCCACGGCCGCGAATGCCTCGGCGGCCGAGTCGAGATCGAGGGACGATCTCCCGCTTCGGGCCCCTGCGGCTGGCCCACCGACGCTGGCCAACGTACCATCGGCCTGCCGCTCAAAGAGGGCGTATCCCAGCAGTCTGAGGATGGGTACGTCGGATGGAACCATGGGGGCATCCCGGGTCAGATGAGCATCCGGCGACGAACCGCCCCATTCGTCGCCTAGGAAATACTACCTTGGATGGCGACTCTTCGCATTTGAAACGTAAAAGGTTCCGCCAGGCACCCCCTCCCACGAGTGGTATTTTGGCAACCTGCAAAGCAAAACGAGGGCGAATCCCCAGGAAGGATTCGCCCTCGTGGACGCATTCGCATGGCCGTGACGGCTGGTTTAGCCGCGACGGCGGAAGCGTAGCAGGGCCGCGGCAGCCAGCCCCAGCAGGGACCAGGAGGCCGGTTCGGGTACCAGCGCACCCCCGGACGACTGGAACTTCTTGCCGTTCCAGATATTGAAGTCCGAGACATCGACGGAGCCGTCGGCGTTGAAATCGCCACCACACCAACCGGCGTTGCTGCTGAACTTCTGGCCGTTCCAGATATTGAAGTCGGACACGTCGACCGATCCGTCCAGATTGGCATCCCCTTCCAGGAAAGCACCACCCACTTCGGCGTTACCGCCCTCGGCCAGCCAGGCGGCCAGGTCTTCCCCGTTGACCAGGCTGTCCCCGGTCAGATCAAAGCTGGCGTTGTTGGTGCCGGCCACAATCTCGGCCACCAGGGGGTCCACGTCGTCGCAGTCATACGTGCCGTCACCGTTGAAATCGCCGCTGATGCCACCGCCGATCGTGCCTTCGATCACGAGGTTGTCGAAAACAAAGTACCGGTCTCCGCCGTATTGGGTAGCGTCCAGCGTGATCGTCAACACATCGCCGCTGCCAGCGATCGCTTCGGTAAACGTCGCAATCTGATTCTGGATGATCTTGTTGGCGTCACCATTGATCCACAAAGGGTTCTTGTACAGCTCGAATTCCGGGTTGGAAAAAGTACCGTTGGAATTCGTCTCGCCGTAAATCCGCAGTTGACCCTCCGTGAGGTCTCCGGCGTTCAGCGGAGTGTCGGTGATGACCACATTGACTGGGTCCACATAGATCGTACCGTCTTTGTTCACATCCAACACGTCAGGGAACAAGAGGTTCGAGCCATCGCCAAACAGGTCGACCAGGTCGGCGCAGGAGTTGGCAACGCCCAATTGGCAGCCCAGGGCATCGTACTCGATGGGATCAAAGAAGAAATTGGCGCCGCCCGTCGTGTATTGAGCACCGTCCAACATCGTCACGACATACGGTCGGTCATCATCGGGGGATGTCACCGACATGAAGGGCTGCGAGGCAGACCCATCAATCGAGTAAGAAAAGATGAAGCTGTTTTCGCGACCCGGACCGGATGCCCCAAAATCTCCGATCGCACCAAAATCAATGCTGACCGAAAGGTCGGTCGCACCGGCGATATCAAATGTCCAGGCGGCCGAGGCGCTAGGCGAGGTCGGGTTATCGTTGTTTTCGAGATCCACCATCACGAACTGAAAATCGGTCTTCGTCTCCGGAATGACGCCGCTGCGGTCGCCGGGAAAACCAGACGAGCGATTGGTCGACCACGTCAAACGGCAAATCAACACTATCGCCGAGGCCATCAATATCAATCGTGGCAATACCGAAGTAATCAAAGAAACTGCCCGAACTCGTCAGGCTGAAGCGGCCATTACGGGCCGTATTGTCCGGGCTGAGCACCCGCGTCGTCGGATCGAGCCCGCCCGGATCAAAATCATCCCCGCCGAGCACTGCGGCGAAGGCACACGGCGTCATCAGCAGGAGCGAGGAAAATACCAGTAAGACACTTCTCAATTTCATTGTCGCTTTCCTTCTGTGAATCAAAAAAGACAAAGAGTTGCCAAGGTGTGGATGCAGACCGAACCCCGCGAGCCCGGGGCGGTGCCGCTCGGCCCAGTCGCTATTCTAACTCAAACCCGCGGCCTACGCCCGCATCGCGTCAACGGAATGGGAGATTCCCCGAATTCTCACAAAAAGCATGTCAAGCATTAATGGCTGAATTTAGGAGCTCACCCGCATTTCTCACACGACTTTGATTTGGCGGGACGCCGACGATCAGCATCCGCAGCCGATCAAGATGCGGCTCGACGGAGCATGGTGGTGGGTGAGCCCAATCGTAATGGCTGACGGCTCTTCACGACGGTGACTGGTTGGCAATTGCACTTATCGCGGTCGATTAGCGGTCCGATGGGTGACCCAATCACAGAAGGTTCCCAGGCGCTCCGGTTCTTCCCGACCACCGCGATGACGGCCGCAAATGATGCGGAGCCCAGGAGGGTCTTGAAGCATGGCGACACGGACCCTGGCCCTTCACCGGCCCTTGGGGTTCAGTTCGATGTCGATCGTCTGCTCGCCCGGCTGGACCTCGAACCGGAGCGGGGTCTGGGCGGAGGTCCGATAGGGCTTCGGCACGCGATTGGCGCGAAACTCGCCCCGCGATTCCTCGGCCGCCGTGTCCTCGATGACCACGCGATGAGCCCCCGCGATCGCCCCATGCTGCTCGGCGTCGCGGCTGAAAATGAGATCGTAACTGCCGTCTTTGCCGGTCAGGCATTCCGAATGCGGTCCCGTGTTCCCGCCCGTGGGATCGGGCATGAAGAGCACACGCACCATATCCAGCGGCTTCCCATTGAGCGTAACCACCCCCCGGACCTGCCCCATGGCGGGCGGCCGCTTGCAGCCGGCATTCACCACGAGTGCGAGGACCGTGGCAACCATGGCCAGCCGAGCCAGCGAACAGCAACTACTCTTCAATGCCAACCTCGCTGCCCGCCCGCGTGCTTAGCGCTTGTAACGGAATTAAGTCGGTATCCTGACTGAGGAATCGCGTCGAGCCATCTGCGAAGGCAAAATTGGCACCGCCGGTGTGGCCGCTGCCGAAGGCCGACATCCGTAGATTGACAGCGGAATAGCCGGTGGCCGTCGCCGGCGTCGTGTAATTGATCGGCACCCGCGAGCAGGCCAGCACATGGGTGGTACCGTTGCCGCCACCCGTCCAGCCCCACGCGCCCCACTTGTTGATCGGGTAACGGCTGAAGCTGCCCGTTTGATTCAACCGCTGATCGAAGATGGGATCGGCATGGAATCGCTCTCCGAACAGAATCGTCTTGCTGGTACCGTCCTTGACCTTTCCGACCCGAACCGGCTTTTCATCCGAGCGGAGGTAATCCTGAAACATTTCGGGCTTGGAATCGGGGCCCGTCATGAAGAACATGCCGTCGGACCGCATGTCGGGATCGCGAAAATAAGTCGAATACGTCCCGCAATTCCCGACATAACTGGTGATGCCATGCCAGCCGCGGGCATATCCGGGCGAGGACCAATTGAGCAGCGTGGGATTTTCCGGGACGACATCCGAAGCGCAGATGAAGGGTGGGATGACGGCGGCGCTCGGAGCATTCTGCGTAAACGTATTGGTGACCGGATCGAGGGTATTACTCCGCGCCGCCGCCGCCGTGTTCTCGTAATTCCAACGATCCGCCAAGGCCGACTCTTCCAGGTAAGGCAACAAAAACGTAAACAAGGTATTCCCGTGCCAGTCGCTCGTCCGGTACGTCGTCAGCCCTGGCGGAAAATTGTTCTGTGCGCTGTGATAATTATGCGCCGCGATGGTCAACTGCCGGATATTGCTGATGCATTGAGCGCGTCGGGCGGCTTCCCGAGCCGATTGAACCGCGGGCAGCAATAATGCCACTAATATGCCAATGATGGCAATGACAACAAGCAATTCCACGAGCGTGAAACCGCCTGCCCTTACGACGTTCCGCTGCCACATTGCCACGTTTGCAACTCCTCGTTTTCTCATCGCCTTGTACCCCACCACCTGAATGACCAGTACCGGCTGCGGATGCAGGCGATCGCGTATGCCAGCCGCCCAGCACGCGGATAAACCGCCAGACGGGCGGGACGGAAACTTCCGCTCGCTGCACTCACAAGTCCCGATTGTACGGTCCCCCGGCGCTCTCGCCAAGGAATGCGGCTCGAATTCCGGCCGACCCAATCGCAATGATGAAAACCGTCGCGGCCGCCCCCTGCGCGGGGCGGCCAGGCACCCTGTTCAATGATTTAATTGCGAAGTTTTGATGAACTTCGTCGACCGCCGCGTCGACGCAGGAGCCCCGGAACCCCCAGCAGGACCAGCCAGCCGGCGGCCGGTTCGGGGACCACCCCGCCCGACGTCTGGAACTTCTTGCTATTCCAGAGGTTGAAATCCGAAACATCGGAGAATCCATCGGCATTGAAGTCGCCCAGGCACCAGGCCGCGGTGGCCTCGAACTTGTTGCTATTCCAGACATTGAAGTCCGAGACATCGACCGAGCCATCCAGGTTGGCGTCCCCCTCCAGGAACGGTCCTCCGACCTCCGCGTTGCCCCCTTCAACCAGCCAGGCCGCCAGATCATTCGTATTGACCAGCCCATCTCCGGTGAGGTCAAACGATGGATCATTCGCTCCCGAGACGATCTGGGCGACGAGCGGGTCCACGTCCTCGCAGTTATAGACCCCATCATCGTTGAAGTCCCCATCGACGACAGGCGGATTGGCCGCGAAGAAGCCGGGGCTGCCGACGTCGCCACCCGGGTTATCCACCTCGGCGTCAATGGCCGGTTGGGCATTAAACGAAAACCCGTCACCCAACTGACTGAGGAACCAATTGGCCCCGTCATTCGGATCGCTATCGAGCGCAATCTGGTAAATCGAACCGGAACCGTCATCCTGCGGCCACGGGGGACTATCCGCATACAAAACACTGGCGACCGCGCCGGTGAACGTGCCGTTCATTTCGTCCGTCTGGTAAGTGGCGAAATCGTCCCAGATGCCGACCGCATCACTGGTGTTGCTGATGCCTGGCCAATCGGTGACGGGGATGTAGTTGAGTCCGGCCCCCCAGGCGTCCTGCACATTCTGGAGCGAAAGCGAATCGGCATTGTAGAGAATCGCAATGCCCCCGTCGGCAATTGAACCGGAGGTAATATTTTCCTCCAGCAGTGGGCCCAGGTCATCGTCATCGAGGATATAGGGCGTCGAGCCGAAGTCGATCGTCGCACCCGTATTGTTATAGACCTCCACCCACTCCCAGGCCGGCTCGCTGGAAGCCGGGTTGTACATGATTTCTGAAATCAACAACCCCGCGGAGGCGGGACCCGGCGGAATGAGGCCCGGATTGCCAAAATCGTTCGTGTTGTTGATCTGTATGGCATTCGTAATCGTCATTACGCTCGTGGTCGCGCCGTCCACGCCAGCGACACTGGTTTGCCATTGGCTGCCTTCCTGGTAGTTGCCCGCACCATTCCAGGTGATCGAGGTGTCGGCGCCGCTGGGAAAGCCCATGGAATAGTCCAGCCACGTGGCTGCGTTGGTGAACTGCTGCACGGAATCCATGCCCGTCATCTCTGGATCACCGATATCCATCGCATAGTCGGACGCGGACCAAAGACCGAACGCGTCGCCCCCGTTGGCGAAACCAGGCCACGTCGCAACGCCAATCAGCGGTACGCTGGAGCCCAGGTTCCAGGGAGCGCGAAAACGCGCGTCGTCATAACTGAGACTGGCACCGTTGTAGAGCACGGCGACTCCGCCAGCCGGAATGATGGTGTTCATCGTATTGCCGCCCGAGGTGACGTTGACGATGTTGGGCGCGGACAGCGCCGTACCGTCATCGTCGTCGAAGTAGTAGCCGTTTAGATCGATCGGCGCGGCGCCCATGTTCCGCACTTCCGTCCATTCCCATTTCGGTTCGTCCACGGAGTTGTACAGGACCTCGGTGATCTGAAGTTGTCCCAAAGTCACCGACGTCATCAGGGCAAGGCAAGCCCACGCCAGACCACACCATCCGATCTGTCTGTCCATTATCGCAATCCTCCTATCGAAACGTGCCCTCTGGTTACCCATCACTGACACACATTGGCCATTGGTCTACGAAGAGCCGACATACCGGCTCATGAGGGGCCAACCTTCCCAAAGACATCAGGTTTGACACCGGGATGGACCCACGCCTTATCTTGTCGCGGTTTGCAGGCGTTTCAAGCCCTAACTTGCTGACAACTGCTTAATTCGCCAGACATTTACCATCCCAACGGAACCCTGTCCGGCTCGTTCGGTGCTTGAGACCCAGCCGCGGCCAACGGGCCCGACGGCAACAAAATTGTCACTGGCGGGTCGCCACTCGACAACCGTCGACCCAGACGGCATCCACCGGATTGGTGGCAAACTCAAAAGCGAGCCCCCGCGGATCGGCATGCCGCAAGAGAATCATGGTTGCCGGTCCGCCCACCGCAAGCGTCCCTGCATCCCGCCAACCGAGGACTGCCGCTCCGTTGATCGTCGCCGCCGTGATCGCCTCAGCGGGCGTCAAACGCAATTGGCGACATGCCAAGGCAATGGCCATCGGCATCGACGGACAGGGCGCGGACCCGGGATTCCAGTTGGTGGCGATCGCCAGCCGACCGCCCGCATCCACAAACGCGCAGTCCGTCGGCATATCGATCGTCCAGGTGAAAGCCGCTGGCGGGCAACATCACGCCGAACACGCTCGACGCCGCCAGACGCTCCAGCGCTGCCCCCGATGTGGCCTCGAGGTGATCGACGCTGCGATACCCATGTTCGATGGCCGTGTCGACCATCCCCAATTCGTGAAACTGATCGGCATGGACGCGCACCGGGTGCCCCGCGGATTGGGCTGCCGTGAAGAGCCGCAGGCAGTCTTCTCGCGACCAGGCACCTTGTTCGCAGTAGCCGTCGACCGCGATGCCGGGGAATTCGGCGGACACCGCCGGCAGCGTCTCTCGGATCGTTCGCTCCACGAACCGCTCGGGGTCGATGTCGGGATCGAGGGCGTGCCCCAGACAGGCCGTGAGAGCCACGCGGCCCGGCCAGGCGGCGGCCGCGGCGGCGATGGCTCGTAGCATCTTCAGTTCGGTCTCGGTATCCAGCCCATAGCCGGACTTGATCTCGACGCCCACCGTGCCGAGCCCCAGCAGTCTGTCCAATCGTTGCGCGAGTCCCGAGGCCAGTTCCTCCATCGTCGCCGCGCGGACCGCGCGGACCGTCGCGCAAATCCCGCCGCCAGCCGCGAGGATTTCCAGGTACGAGTCGCCGCGCAATTTGCGGTCCCATTCGTCCAGCCGATCACCGGCCCAACAGGCATGCGTATGACAGTCGACAAACCCGGGCATCAGCACGCGGCCGGCCGCGTCGAAGACTTCTTCGGCTGGGAGTGGTGATCCCGCTGCGTCTGCTTGGCGACTGCTCTGATCGACGATCTGTTCAATCCGCCCGTCCCGCACATGAACGTCGGCTCGCTCCAATCCGACGAGTTCGTCCATCGCCGCCCCGGTTCGAATCGTCCCCGGGTCGCCCATCGTGAGCAGGCGTGCATTGCGAATGATCAAGGGAGTTCCCCTGGGATGAACCATGCAAATGTCTTACAGCGAGCGAAACAGTCATGTCTCCCATATTCCCGATGGTGAAACGGCACGAACGAAGTTTGGCCGGCGCGGTCTCACCGCCTGTGAGTTTACACCAGAATGGTGGGTGATTCAGGGGCCCGATCAACGGCCGGGCCGTTGGCCCTGACCATGCTTCGGGTGGACGATAACCCAGGCCGTTGGACTGGGCGAGGCAAACCGCGGGGCGTTGCCCCTGAGACCTACAAATCCTCCATCGGCATGTCGAGGTGATGTTCCCGCGCGCACTCCCGCGCAGAAGGATAACCGGCATCCGTATGGCGAATGACGCCCATCAGCGGATCGTTCGTAAGTACCCGTTCGATGCGGGCCGCCGCCTCCGGCGTGCCATCGGCGACGACGACTTGCCCCGCGTGCTGGCTATACCCGATCCCCACGCCGCCCCCGTGGTGAAAACTGACCCAACTGGCTCCGCTGGCCACATTGACCATGGCGTTGAGCAGCGGCCAGTCACTGATGGCGTCGCTGCCGTCGAGCATGCCTTCGGTTTCCCGATTGGGGGACGCCACGCTACCACAATCGAGGTGATCTCGACCGATCACGATCGGCGCCGATACGGCACCCGTATGCACCAGATCATTGAACAGCAACCCCGCCTTCGCGCGCTCTCCCAGCCCGAACCAGCAAATCCGCGCGGGCAAGCCCTGAAAGGCCACGCGATCCCGTGCCAGATTCAGCCAACGATGCAGGGAGGCGTCCTCGGGAAAGGCCTGCAGCAGCGCGTCATCGGTGCTATGAATATCCTGGGGATCTCCGGAGAGAGCTACCCAGCGGAACGGACCGCGGCCGCGGCAGAATTGGGGCCGGATAAAGGCCGGCACAAATCCCGGAAAAGCAAAGGCGTTCACCTCCCCCGCGTCAAACGCCCGCTGCCGCAAATTGTTGCCATAATCAAACGTGATCGTGCCGCGCCGCTGCAATTCGAGCATGGCCCGCACGTGTCGAGCCATACTGGCAACGCTTTGCTGACGGTAAGCCGCGGGATCGGCTTGACGCAATTCCGCGGCCGCGGCGAGCGATAGCCCGTGAGGCACATAGCCGTTCAGCACGTCGTGAGCGCTGGTCTGATCGGTCAGCACCGCCGGCGTGATCTCGCGCCCGATCAAGCGCTCGAGCAGCGTGATCGCGTCACAGACAACTCCCAAGCTAATGGCTTGCTGACCTCTTGTGAGGGATACCGCCCGATCAATCGCGGCGTCGACGTCGGTGTAAACCTCGTCGAGATAACGATCGTGAACGCGGCGCTCGAGGTGCGACTGGTCCACGTCGGCCAACAGGCACGTGCCTTCGTTCATCGTGATCGACAGCGGCTGCGCACCCCCCATGCCCCCACAACCGGCCGTTACACACAGTTGTCCTCGCAGCGAGCCACCGAAGTGCTGCCGACCGCATTCGGCAAACGTCTCGTAGGTACCCTGCAAAATGCCTTGCGTGCCAATATAAATCCACGAACCGGCCGTCATCTGGCCGTACATAATCAGGCCCTTGGCGGCCAGCTCGTCGAAGTGCTCCTGGGTGGCCCAAGCCGGCACCAGGTTCGAGTTGGCGATGAGCACGCGAGGCGCATCGACATGGGTGCGGACGACACCGACCGGCTTCCCCGATTGCACCAGCAACGTCTCATCCGCCTGCAGTCGCTGCAACGTGGCGAGGATCGCATCCAGACAACGCCAATCGCGGGCCGCTTGCCCGCGGCCTCCATAGACCACCAGCTGCTCCGGCAACTCGGCCACTTCCGGATCGAGGTTGTTCATCAACATCCGTAAGGCCGCTTCCGCTTGCCATGTCTGGCACGTTTTCAACGGACCGCGGGGGGCTCTCAACGTGCGAGGCCCCGACGTTTGATTCAGAGAGATACTCACCATCGGCTCCTGGGGAGGGACCGGATCGCCGCAGATCCATACATCAGGCCCGCGGTATCCGGCCTAGTCATTACCCACATTTGTCGCCCATTCATCGAGCTCGTGTTCAGTGGAACGGTGCTCGCAATCCTAATCGGAGTGCCCAAGTCCAAGCCCAAGTCCAAGTCCAAGTCCGAGCCGAGCACGAGCACGAGCACGAAAATGTAATGAATCCACCAAGATGCCTTCGGACACATGGTTCATGAGAAGGTATCATGCCCAGGCCCCGCGACACCGCTACACGCACGATGCCGGTCATTCCATCATCGTTGGTCGATCCGCCGAACTCGACGGCCAGCCTGACAAGCAAGCCGACTCGCCATCTTCAATGTAACGAGGACGACGCATGAAACCAGCCGACGCGTCGCAACGGCAGCCACAATGAAGGTCGAAACCGTCCGCTCACTCGACGACCCGCGGCTGGATGCGTTTCGCGACGTGCAACGTCGTCGACCCGCGAGTCCGTTTTTCATTGCGGAAGGCCCACTGCTCGTCGAACGCCTGCTACAAAGTCCACTCGAAGTGGTTTCCATTCTCACTACCCCCGGACATGTCGCGCGACTGAGCGACAAGCCCGTCGCCTGGGATTGCCTCCTGCAGATGGAACCCTCCGCGCTGCGGGAGTTGGTTGGTTTCCGCTTTCACCGAGGCATGCTGGCTTGCGGACGGCGGCCGAAGAATCCGGGCATCGATATGCTGCTCGGTGACGGTGGAAGTGACCCACCGACGGTCCTCGTCTGTCCCCTGTTGCGTGACGAAGCCAATCTCGGCGGCTTGCTGCGAGTTGGATCGGCATTCGGAGTCAGCGGGCTCCTGCTCGGTCCTCACTGCCCCGACCCGTTTTCCCGCAAGACACTCCGCGCGTCCATGGGTGCGGCCTTTACCCTGCCGATCCGGCGGTCATCCCAACCCCTCGACGACCTTGACTGGCTACACGAGAAAGCTGGCTTCACCTCTCTGGCCACCGTTCTTGATGCGGCCGCCCAGCCGGTCCGGCAGTGCGTGGCCCCCGACCGCCTTGCTGTCGTTGCGGGCAGTGAGGACCGGGGACTGGACGAGATATGGCAGCAACGCTGTCAGCAGCGGATTACGATTCCGATGCGGCCGGGTACCGATTCGCTCAATGTGGCGGTGGCGATGGCGATCGTGCTCCACGAACTGCGGGGTTGACGGCGAACTCCGCCTTTGCGGTTGAACCGGCGGGGTCGCTTCGTGTACAAGTCGTTCCGACGAAGGGGGGGAACCTTGTCCGGAGCACACTCGTGAATCGTCGATCCTTCATTGGGACCCTTGCCAAGACGCTCCCCCTGGCAATTGGCCTGGGCCTTCCCGCGAGCTGGCGGAGCGCCCCGACCGAAACGCATCGCGAATCTGCAGGAACAATTGCAATATGGGCTGAAGGCGCGGCTACCCAACGAGTTCGCTTTTGTGCGGCGGATTGTCGAGCTGGTCGAACAGGAAAAGCTGCCGGTCGATGCGGTGCTGGCGGCAATGAATTGGGCCCGCAAGAATCGACAACCCTACCCATTCCCCTACTTTGTGGGCGCGATTCGCGCCCTCGCCGTGCGCCGCGGAATTCGCGTTTGAGGGGGCCTGCGGCAATCGCAACGGCTGGGAACCTCGCACGATCAGGCGGTGGCCCAATATCCTCCCCGGCCATGGTCGAAACGGGCGGCAACCGCGGGGGACGCATGTTCGTTCCGTAAGCGGCCTTCATCATAGACCAGTGTGCCGCGCACCCATGTCTTGACCGGCAACCCGGTCAATGTGACCCCATGCCAGGGACTCCAGCCGCACTTGGTCCATTGCTCTTCATCGCGGATGGTATGCACCCGCTCCAGGTCGACGAGTACGAGATCCGCATCGTACCCCTTGGCAATCCGGCCCTTGCCGACCAGATCCCAAGTCCGGGCGGGCGCGTCGCACATCCAGTGAACGACTTGTTCCAGCCGGCAGCGACCCTGCCGCACCTGATCGAGCATTAGCGCGAGCGAATTTTCCACGGCCGGCAAGCCGGCAGGAGACGCAGGGTAGGCTTGATTTTTCTCCGCGCGGGTATGCGGCGCATGATCGGTGGCAATGACCTGAATGCGGCCATCAAGCAGTGCTGCCCAAAGGCCCTCGTTGTCGGCGGCGGATTTCAGAGACGGATTCATCTGCACCAGGGTTCCCAGCCGATCATAGTCCGCCACGTTGAACAGGAGATGGTGCGGGCAAGCCTCGGCCGTGATCAGGCCACGATGATCCGCGAGCAGCTCCGTTTCGGCCGCCGTCGACGTGTGCAGAAGATGAAAACGATGCTGATGCCGAAACGCCAGATCCAGCGCCCGCCGGGTCGCGATGACGGCGGCCCGGACATCCCGAATGCGGGAGTGATCGCGGACATCGTTCGTCGGCCCGAGAGCTGCGGCGTTGGCCCGCACCGTGGTCTCGTCCTCGCAATGGGCCGTGATGGGCAAGCGGGTGTGGGCGAAGATGGCCTCCAGGGCCTCCTGATCGTCGACGAGCAGGTCGCCGGTACTCGACCCGATAAAGATTTTGATCCCGGGCGTGCGATCGGCCAATTGCCGCTCGACTTGTTGCAAATCCGGCAGATTGTGCGGCGTAGCGCCGATATAAAAACCGTAATTGACCAGCGAACGCTGGCCGGCCAAGGCCAGTTTTTCTTCCAGCCGAGCGGCCGTCGTCGTCGTCGGCTGCGTATTGGGCATTTCCAGAAAGGTGGTTACGCCCCCCTTCGCACAGGCCCGGCTGGCGGTCGCCAGGTCCTCTTTGTGGGTCAATCCGGGCTCGCGAAAATGGACCTGGTCGTCCACAACGCCCGGCAGCAGGTACCTGCCGGTGGCGTCCACGGTCTCGTCCACCGAGACCTGACCGGCCGGATCGATCTCCGCGATCAGGTGTCCATCGAGCAGCACATCAACCCGTGCCAGTTCGTCGGGCAGCACCACGGTGGCCCCCCGGATCAACGTCTTCATGGTCATTTTTCCTGCGAATCCGATATTGACGTGAACTTCGATTCCAGCGATTGTATCCGCCGCTTCGGGGCGACGAAGGCAAGCGTTGCCTGGCTTTCACTACACGCGGATGGCTGAAACGCTCGCACTCTTGGGCGGGCAAAAATTTTGGAGCAAAAACGACAAAATTGGTGCTGGTTTGGCCCAGCAAATTCGCCGATAAGATTTCTGCTTGACCTTCCTGCGGAAGGTACCATACTTTGAATGTTCAGATTTTCGGAACGCAACCGACAGAGGGACCAATAATTAGCGTTGGCCAGAATCAACAAAAGGGCTAGTGCAGAAGCACGTCCGATTCTCGCCATTCTCGCAGCGACTCCACTCGTCGCATGCGTCCGAACGTTTGAATTTCACAAAAAGGCTGTGACTCGCTCTCTGAGCGGGTAACAGCTTTTTTTTTTGCGCAGGCAGACTCCTGCGGCGATTTGAGGTCCCTGCGCGGCGATTACATCTTGCCGGGTGCCCCCAGGTGTCCTCCGACGGTCAAAGCCAATTGGAGCAAGGTAATCAGATCGAGCGCGTTATGGTGCAGAATCGCGTCCACCTGGCTGGTATCGCCGGTCCGTACATAGGCGTGATAGGCGTCGGGAATCTCATGGCCCGGAAGATCACCGCTCCGCAGCCGGCCGCAGATCCAACGTTCTAATGTCTGTAGTTTGCAGTCCGGAAGTGCGTGCTTCCAGCGGCGACGGCAGACGTGCAACAGATCGAGATGTGGCAATTCGGGCAATCCGGAATCGGCCGATCCACGAAAGAGGATGGTTCGATCGCGGATTTGCGGCCAATCAAAGCTCTTTCCATTGAACGTCACCAACAGCGCGTGGGTGTGGAGCAGCACCGCGAGTGCATGCAGCAAGGCGGCCTCCTCGGCGTAGCTGCGAGCCCAGAATTGCGACAGCCACAGTTCGGCATCCTGCCAATGGATCGTGCCGGCCAGGAAGATGGAGGAGCCCGCGAAACCACAGGTTTCGAGGTCAAGAAACAGGCTGTCCTGGGGAAACGAGCGGACAAATGCCTCGTAGTCGGCCCCGAGATCGGCGGGGCCATGGGGCGGCTCCCCGAGTGCCTGGCCGGGAATCCCACCGGTCTTCCAGGCGGGCCAGAGTTCTTCCAGCCGGCACCGCACCAGCCAGAATTCGCCACGGGGAGTTGACTCGGCATGGCCCTGCTCCAAACGGATGCGCGGGCGGCCGAAGGCGCTGGCAGTGGGACGGGCAGGTGCCCCGACGGGGCCCCGCCGGGGCGGCACGGGCGGGGCTTGAGCCCCGACGGCACGCCTCAGCAGGCGGCGGCTCTGGTTGAGCTTCCGCAACCGGGTCCTTAACGATTCGCTGAGCATCCAGGGTACCCCGTCATGATGCGTTCCAGTCGGCCCAGAGCAGGGCGATTCGTATGGTCCATTCGCCAAGCAGAACCGCCAAGAGGCCCATTCCGACGTTGGCCAGGACGTTCGCAGCGGCCATATCCCACATCCCGAGGCTCAACCGATCGATGGTTTCCAGACCGAATGTGGAAAAGGTGGTCAACGCCCCCAGAAATCCCATGGCCAGCGCCGTCCGCCAAAACGGTGACATGGCTGGGTGTTCCACCCGCGCAGCGTACGCGAGGGCCCCGAGCAGAAAACAACCCGTCACGTTGACAAGGAACGTTCCCCAGGGAAATCGATTCGACCAGTGGCTGGCAAAGTCACAAACCGCATATCGCAAGAGGGCCCCGCAGGCCCCAAACAGACCGATGGTCAGCCAGAGCAAGAAATGTTGTCGCATGGTTTGTGGCTCCATCCACCCGAAGGGCATCGACGTTGCGCTCCCGGGAACGTCATCCTAGGCCAAGACGGCGTTTCAGGCAGCGCGGTTTCGGGAGAAATTTGCCCCCGGACGGCACCTCCGTGCGGTGATGTTTTTCCGTGGCGGTCACGATGCCCGGCGTTGCTGGCGCTATCGCCGACCGGTACAATCCGTGATAAATCGGCAGGTTGGACAACAGCAGGAAAAATTCCGCGAACAGGAGTGGTACACGTGGCTATTCGAGTTGCAATTAATGGGTTTGGCCGGATTGGCCGCTTGACGTTCCGTAACATGTGGGAGCGACCGGACGAATTTGAAATCGTCGCGGTGAATGACTTAACCAACAATGAAATGCTGGCCACGCTGCTCAAGTACGACAGCACGCATCGTCGCTTCAGCGGCGAGGTAGGCCATGACGACGAGAATCTAATTGTCGACGGCAAGCCGATTCGCGTGTTCGAGGTCCGCAACCCGGCGGAACTGCCCTGGGGTGACTTGAAGGTGGATGTGGTCGTCGAGAGCACCGGTGTGTTCACGGCCAAGTCGACAAGCAGTAAACCCGGATACGATTCGCACATCGCCGCAGGTGCGAAGCGAGTCGTGCTGAGTGCCCCCGCGAAGGACGATCCCGACCTGACGGTCGTCATGGGTGTCAATGACAACGAGTTAAAGAGCAGCATGAAGTGCATCTCGAACGCCAGCTGCACGACCAACTGCCTGGCTCCTGTCGCCATGGTCCTGAACGACACGTTTGGCATCGAGCGGGGATTGATGACCACGATTCACGCTTACACGAACGACCAACGCATCCAGGACATGCCTCACAGCGATCCGTATCGGGCCCGGTCAGCGGCTCAGAACATCATTCCCACGAGCACCGGCGCCGCAAAGGCGGTGGGACTGGTGATTCCGTCCCTCAAGGGCAAGCTGACGGGCATCGCCATGCGGGTCCCCGTGGCCACCGGGAGTGTGGTGGATTTGACGGTCGACCTGGCCAAGAAAGTTTCCGCCGAGGACGTGAATCAGGCGGTCCAGGCGGCCGCCGAAGGGCCGCTCAAGGGCATACTCGCTTACGTGACGGACCCCATTGTCTCGTCCGATGTCATTGGCGACCCTCACAGTTCGCTGTTTGCCGCTCCCTTCACACAGGTCATTCAGGATGACATGGTGAAGATCGTGAGCTGGTACGACAACGAGGCGGGCTATACGCGCGGACGGCAGACCTGGTGGCGAAGATCGGCGCGATGTAACGATCGCGGCGGTCATTCCCTATGCGGTCAGACGGCAGGCGGTTCGACAAGTGCTGCGCGAATGGCCGCGAGCGCCTGTCGTTCCTCCTCGCTGACGCGCTCACCACCGATGCCGAGAAAGCCCCCTTCCTTGGCAGCGTTGGCAACGTGCTCCCCGATTTGTACCGTCCAGTCGCAGAACTGTTCGACTTCCTCCGGTGTGGATTTTTGGTCCAATAGTCGCCGCGCCGCGCGGCACTTTTCGAGGGTCGCCTCAAGAAGTTCGTCCGGTTGCATGCGACGGTAAGCGTTGTGGCGGAGCTGTTCCACTTCGGATCGATCGCCATCCTGCAGACGGCTATCAATCAACGACGCGATCAGTTCATTGCCGCTAAAGTCCGCTTTGCCGTGCAGGACGCTGCTGGCCAGCGTGAAAGCTTCCTTCATCGTTCCGAGGCCGCTGCTGCCGGCGACCATCACCGCGGCGCCGACGAGCGGCGGCACATCCAGTAGCAACTGCCATTCCTCAGGAGTGAACTGCGACTTGCCGGACATGGAACGATCCTCCTGTTGAAGAAAACACGGTGCGCGACGCAAGCTCGCAATGCAGCCTGCCGCCGGCGGAACTCAACGTGGGTTACGACTACGGCCGTTGCGTCGAATCTGATGAAGTCGGCGCAGGATGTCAACGGTCTGGGTGACGTGTCGCCCAAGACAACCTGGATCGGCCTTGCTAAGCTATCGCGGGTGATCTTCCCGACAGCACCGCTCCACGGATCGGCGCCGCAGGCGGATTGCAGCCATGTTTTGCCCGCATGACGTTATTTCCAAGTCATTTTCTGGGAGCAGCCAGTCATGAACCATTCACCAACCGTGGCGGATGCGATTGTTTTCGCCGGCATTCCGGCGGTCAACAACGCCCTCTATCATCGCCTGCGGTTCAGCGTGGGAGACCCGGCCGCTCTGGTCTACTTTCCGAAAACCGGGCAGCGACTGCTGATCCTGCGCGATATCGAGATGACCCGCGCGCGAGAACGAGCTTGTGTCGATGAGGTGGCCTGCCCGGCGGACTATGCGCCAACGTCAGGGCTGTCGGGAGATCGCGAAACCGCGACGGCTCAAGCTCTGGCGGAATGCCTGGTACGCGCCAACGCACGGCGGGTCACTGCCGATCGTACGATGCCTCTGATCTTTGCCGACGAAATTCGCCTTCGTGGCCTGGAACTGACTTGCGATCGCGACCTGGGAGTCACCGAACGGCGGCAGAAGGACGAACAAGAGATCGCCTGGTTGCAGGAGGCACAAGCCACAACCGAAGGCGCCATGGAAATGGCTTGCCAGCTGATCGGGCGGGCGGAAGCTCGCAGCGATGGCGCGCTGGCCCATCAAGGGCATCCGCTAACACCCGATCGCGTGCGGGCCGCCATTGATGTGTGGCTGCTCGAGCGGGGGTATTCCGGGCAGACCTGGATCGTCGCCGGGGGCCCTGAGGGGGCCGATTGTCATGATCATGGCCACACCGTCCTCCGCACGGAACAGCCGGTGATCGTGGACATCTTCCCACAGAATCGGGCCACGCGTTACCACGGCGATTGCACCAGGACGGTGGTCCACGGGGATGTGCCCGATGCTGTCCGAAAGATGCATGCGGCAGTGGTCGCTGCCAAACAGGCGGCGTGCGAGGCGTGTCGCGCCGGGATGACGGGCGCCGAAGTCCACGCTGCCACGGCGCGAGTGATTACGGACCATGGTTACGCCATGGGCTTGCCGACGGAGGACTCCCCCCCCGATTATTGCGGGATGACGCATGGCACGGGCCACGGCATTGGCCTGGAAGTACACGAGCCGCCCTTGCTCGACAAGGGCGGGCCCGAGTTACTCGTCGGAGACGTGGTGACGATTGAACCAGGTCTATACGAAAAGTCCCTAGGCGGACTTCGCGTCGAGGACATGGTCGTTGTTGCCGCGGACGGCTGCCGTAACCTCAACAGACTTCCAGAGGGTCTGTCTTGGACGTAGCCGTAGGGGCGTTGAACGCCTGACTCCCAAAGGAAACCAGGCCTCGGTTTGAACCTAGCCGCAAGCCGGTTCGAACCACTCGGTGGGCATTTGGGTGGGCGTATTCGTCGGAACGAAGCTGGGTGATCTGGCCGCGATTTCCTCGCGAATAATCCTCACACCGTCGGGCGCTTCGATGCCCATCCGCACGGTGTTTCCCTTCACGGATAAGACCGTGACTTTGATGTCGTCACCAATCACAACCGACTGTTTTGGCTTGCGCGAAAGTACCAACATAACGAACCTCCTCCTTGATTGATTTCGCTCCCTTCCTTCGGTGTCCAAAAATGCACTGCGACGGCTTTCGCGAATGGGTGCGGTACTGTAGCAAGTCAGCGCATCATCGCGAATATCGATTTGGCCATTTTTCCACCGCCGGGACGCGTTCCGCTGAGCAATATGCGGGATTCTACTGCCAGCGGGCACGCCGATACCGTTCGAGCGGCCGAAAGCAAACGCTGAGCTGTTTGTCGTTGCTCCGGCACGCCTTACCATGGTCGGCATGCAATACCGCCGCTTTGGACGTACCGAGATCTCGATGCCCGTTTTTAGTTGTGGAGGCATGCGCTACCAGCATGGCTGGGAGGATCTTCCTCTCGACGAGATTCCCGCGGAGAGTCAGGCGAATGTGGCGGCCACCATCTCCCGCGCCATGGAACTGGGTATCAACCACATCGAAACGGTGCGCGGGTATGGTTCGTCCGAGCGGCAACTCGGCGCGATCTTATCCCAATGGGACCGTCCGTCGCTGATTGTGCAGACAAAAATCGCCCCCCTGGCGGACGCGAATGAATTTCGGCGAGAGTTCCTCGATTCGCTCGCGCGGTTGCGACTGGAGCACGTGGATCTGCTGGCCTTGCATGGCATCAACACGTTTGAGCACCTCTGGTGGGCCACGCGACGGGGAGGTTGCCTGGAGATGGCTCGCCAATTGGTAGCTGAGGGCAAGGCCCGGCATGTTGGTTTCTCGACGCACGGTGAGACAGACTTGATTGAGGCGGCGCTGGTTGGGGGACAGTTTGACTATATCAATCTCCACTGGTATTACATTTTCCAGCGGAACTGGCATGCCATTGAAATGGCTAAGTCACTCGACATGGGCGTTTTTATCATCAGCCCGTCGGACAAGGGAGGCATGCTATATCGCCCTTCCACTCGACTGGTCGAGCTATGCCAGCCTCTTCATCCACTGGTATTCAACTGCCTTTTTTGTCTGGCTCGTGCAGAGATTCATACGCTCAGTCTGGGGGCCGCCCAGCCATCCGATTTTGATCTGCAATGCTCGAGTCTGGAGCTGCTTCCACGGGCGGCCCGCTTATTGCCGCCGATCACGGATCGTCTCGATCGCGCTTGGCGGAAAGTGGTCGGCAGCGAGGGGGAATCGCTGCTGGCGAGCCTTCCCCTCTGGCACAACACGCCTGGTTACGTAAACATTCCGGTAATCCTGTGGCTCCGCTGGCTTTTGCTCGCCTTTGACATGCGCGAGTACGCACAGATGCGATACAACTTGTTGGGCCGGGGGGGGCATTGGTTCGGCGGCCTGGGTGGTGATCACGTACGCGAACTGGACTGGGAGAAGCTGCTGGCAGACTCCCCATTCGCCGAACAGATTCCCGCTTGGATTGCAGAGACCCACCGCTTATTGGCTGCCGAGCCACAAAAGCGGTTGAGTCAAGCTTGAGCGGGCGTCGCGGAACATCGGAGAACGCCACCCCGAAAAACTTGGACACCAGGGTATCGACTCGTATGGCAGACGCACCATTCCTGTGGCATCCGTTGTTGGCGCTCAGTCCGGCTGGGCTGGGGTGGCTGCTAGTGGTTCTGCTGGCGGGGTCGGCCGTCCTCTTCGTGCGACTCGAAGCAGTAGGGCGGCGGTTGAGAACTGATACGGCCCCTCTGGGTATCGTCTCGTTGGAATTGTGTCTCTCGGTCGAAGAGAGTCGAGCCGTGATCGAATCGTGGGACGAGGCAGCCCGCGTGGATGCCCGCACCTATCTCTGTTGGGACTATTTCTTTATCCCCCTTTACACGACAGCCCTCGCTATACTGGGCATCATGGCGTCTCGCTGGTTTGCGGCCAAAGGGCTGGATGGGCTGGCGACCCTTGCCATGATTTTGGCCTGGGGGCAATGGATTGCTGGACTCTTCGATTTCACGGAAAATTCCACCTTGATTCGTATTCTGAGCATGCATCCTACCATTCCCCCAGCACTGCCCCGGCTGGCGGGCTGGTGTGCTCGCATGAAGTTTCTCTGCGTGCTGCTGGGGCTACTGTGTTGCCTGATGGGACTGGTGACGGCGGCCACGTGAAAACCGCCGTCCGACAGCGGTGGCTCAAGCGGAACTTGCCAATACGGAGCACTGACGATGAAAGCCATTCTCAAGGTGGTCGCAGGTGCCAAGCCGACCACCATTCGCCTGAAGTTACCGACGGTCATCGGCCGCAGCGAATCCGCGGCGGTGAAGGTGCGACATGCGTTGGTCAGTCGACAGCATTGTGAAATTTACGAGGAGGAGGGTTGGCTGGTCGTCCATGATTTGGGCTCATCCAACGGCACCTTCGTGGACGATGCGCGAATCGATGAGCCCACCTTTCTGTACCCGGGCGAACGGCTCCGCGTGGGCGGCGTGATCTTTGAGGCCGCTTACCAGACGGCTGAGCCAAGCGGGTCCGCCACGGGCGCGGCACATGAACGGGCGGGCGGCCAGGCTGGGAACCGCGATGTCACCGCCACCGATGCCTCGTCCGTGATCCATTATCGCGAAGAAGAACAAGGGAGTTTTCTCGGGATTGAGGAGTCACCATCCGAGGAGACGGTCAAACCATCGCGAATTTCCATCGACACTGGTCACAGTCGCCCGGCCGATCCGAGCCAGAGTGGCCTGCGGAAGTTCTTTGATCAGCTCTAAGCCGGGTCGCGGATAGGCCGCGGCCCTCCTCGTCGCGGTTCCTCGGCCGCAAGACGCGCGGATCGTCTGATTCGGGTCCTGCAGGGCTCGGTGCGGCCGAAAGGGCGGACCGCCGCACCCAAGAACGGAAACGGGGCGAAATGGCGAAGGAGGCGATTGGCCCCAGGGGAATGATGCACAGCCCGACCAGGGGAACTTTATGATTCCAATTGGAAGTAGGAAGCTTATACTCTGGGGTACGCACCTTGATGCGGTCTCCGCAACCAAGATCGTAAACGGACCGTTTTTTGTGACAGCGAAAATCGGTCACTGGTCCAAAATTGCCTATTCTCCCGACGAGTCGCCGGTATGTCCGCAGGGTTTGCCCAGCTCATCGAACAGGCCCGAGCCGGCTCGGAGGAAGCGGCCGCGCTTCTGTTTGAGACGTATCAGCCGCATGTCATCCGCGTGGTCCGCCGCAAATTGGCCCAGGAACTGCGCTCGAAATTCGATTCCCATGACTTCGCCCAGGCGGTGTGGTCCAGTTTTTTCAGCAATCGCCATCAACTATTGAAGACCAGTTCCCCGGAACAGCTGGTGAGTCTGCTGGCGGTGATGGCGCGAAACAAGGTCTACGACGAAATCCGTCGCAGGAACACCAAGAAACACGACATTCATCGCGAAAAGTCGATCGAGCGGCGAGCGAGCGACGGCGAGCTGCCACTGAAGGGTCGCTTGAGCACTCCCAGCCATTACCTCATTGCTCGGGAGACATTCGATGGCATCATGGCACCGTTAACCGACGAACATCGACAGGTTGTCCATCTGCGGATGAGGGGTTACTCCGTCAAGGAAGTCGCGGAGCAGACCGGTTTGAGTGAGCGGACCGTTCGCAGGATCGTCGAACGTATCCATTTGCGGGAATCCAGGTGATGATCAAGCTACCTACGTTTGCTTTCCGCGATCCCGCACGGACGGCGAGCCTGATCAAACGCCGCTGGCGCGAAGGCGAAACGCCGGATGCCGTCGAGGCCCTGCGGCAGCACCCGGAGATTGCCAGCCGGCACTCGCTGGTCCTGGAGATCGCGCTGGAGGACTATTGCCTTCGTAAAGAAGCCGGAGAGGCGATCGATTCTGTCGCCTTTTGTGATCAATTCACCGATATCCGTCGGTCGCTCGCACGCCAGATCGAGGTCTATGCCTGGGTCACGGAACATGCCCACCAGACGGAAGCGGCCAGTTGGCCCGAGGCGGGTGATCTGATATTTGGAAAATACCTCGTCCAGGAAGAGTTAGGCCGAGGCTCGCTTGCCCGTGCTTACCTTTGCGAGCACATTGGCCTGCATCGGCAAGTCGTGGTAAAGGTGGCTAGTTGCGGCGAGTATGAAGCTCGCACGCTGGCTCGCTTTGACAACGACACCATTATGCCCGTGCTGGATGTGACCACCGACACCTCGACCGGGCGAAGCGGCATTTGCATGCCGTTTCTCGGCCGGAGCACGCTCCACAGCCTGCTGGATGAAGCCTGGAAAGGCGACGATCTTCCCCAGAATAGCGACGTCATCCTGGCCGCTGCGACGCGCGATAAAAAGGCCACGGATGTCATCGCCGCCAAGCGGAACATGCCGCTTCATGTCCGGACCTATGTCGACGGTGTGCGCGTCTTGGCCCAAGACATCACCGACGCCCTGAGTCACGCACATCAAGCCCAAGTGACACATGGCGATCTGAAGCCGTCCAATGTTCTGCTCACTCCCGAAGGACGCGCCGTTTTGATGGATTTCAATCTGTCGAACGACGCCAGCGCCAGCGGTGCTTTGACCGGTGGAACCCTACCCTACATGTCGCCCGAACAACTCCGGGCACTCCTGCTGCGGCAAGGCGCCGTCGAGGATATCGGTCCCCGCAGCGATGTTTTCTCCTTGGGTGTCATTCTCTTTGAATTGCTCTCCGGTCAACTGCCGTTCGCAACCCCGCTCGAATCGCTGAACCAACCCGAGCAAATCGCCGAGGCGTTGCTGGCGGCTCAACGCCGCGGGCCTCCCGACTTGTGTCAGCTCAACCCCCAGGTGGGCCTGAATCTGGCTCGTCTCATCTCCGATTGCCTGCGGTTCGACGTCGCCGAACGGCCAGCCAAACTGCCCGTCTGGATAACACCCCATTCCGCTACGGTGCCACCCGGTACCGAGACGCGTTCCCAGCAGTTTCGCTGGTGGGCCCTCGCCTTGGTCTTGCCGATCATGCTCTCCGCGATGAGTGCCCCGTTCTTCATAACCACGCCGCCAACTCCACCCCCCAACCGTGCTAACTCGGCCAAAGTCGCGGAACTTGTCGACCAGCGGCAATGGCGGTCCGCCATCAACGCCCTTAAGGTGTTGCCGCCACAAGCACAAACCGCGGAAGTCTGTGCGCTCCTCGGCTTTTGCTACCAATGCATCAGCGAATCGGACAGGATTTATCAAGGGTTGGCCGAGGAGCAATATCGCCGGGCACTGGCGCAGGGATTTCGCACCCCTGGGCTGCTCAACAATATGGGTGTCTCGCGCTCCAGGCGTGGCAGTCGGCTGGAAGCGCTCGCCTGGTTTGATCTGGCATTGCGGGATGCGCCGCAGCCGCAGGTGACGAAGTCGAATCGATTGTTCGCCGTATTTGATGACGCGATTAACTGCGAGGACTTTTACCCGGAAGCGTATCGGCTAGATGCCGAGCAACTCGTGCAGGAGCAGCCCGGTTTTCGCAACCTCGAACTTCGAGCCGCCGTGCTCACCACCCGTTGTGCGCATTTTGACCCGACCCTGTGCGAACGGGCAGTCGAACTTTGGCTGCTGGCCGCCGCTCACGGTGAAATCGCTTATGCCCATGCCATTTCCAAGCTGCCATTGTTTGACGTGATCCGTGACGATCCCCGGCTGAACCACATCCTCGAACACGGCGACGGCCCCCCCCATTCGAGCGGAATTTCACCCGTCTTCCCATGTCTCTTGCATCCGCTCACGAGCGATCTGGCTTGGCCCTAATGCTTTGTCAAGTTTCGATTCTTGGGTTGGAACGGCCTGGGTGGGGCCGCTTAACCCTGAAAAACGCGGCGAGAAGCCCCAGCCACGACTGGGACCGACCCTGACCCTAAGTCTTGAACTTGACGCGGCAGGCGGCCTGCCGACAGGGGCCTGATGGTCAGCCGTCGTCCGCCGGTATCGCGTTTCGTCTGGCGAGTCTCTCATTTTTTCGCGAATGCGCGACCGGTCCC
Organism: uncultured Planctomycetaceae bacterium; assembly: GCA_963700865.1. Taxonomy (GTDB): domain Bacteria; phylum Planctomycetota; class Planctomycetia; order Pirellulales; family Pirellulaceae; genus CAVOGJ01. The sequence continues at coordinate 439,009 of CAVOZC010000018.1, forward strand.
GCCCCGTTTCTTCGATTGATCAGGTAGTGAGGGGCCCGTCCAACGGCGCACCTCGATTCGAGCAAGCTGCCTGAGCGCCGCACGCGCCGACCGAGGTGCCTGTCCAACCGCGCCCGGGGGACACATTCAAACCGCCGTACAACGAGGTAGTCGAACCGTGGAAACGCATCATCGCCGCTTTGTCCTGGAGCCGCTTGAGGATCGACGAGTTTTGGCCGCGGTCATCGGCGTCAGCATTGAACACACGCAATGGACCGGTAACACGGCGGAGGCCGTCAAGGTCGACGTCGCCGCCCCCACGTCAGTCAGCCAGCCAGGAGCTCCGCTTAGCGACCGGCAAGACCTCGCTTTCTTTTGATGAGCCCACGGGCGATTACCGCGTGTCGCTGTTGGCGGCCTTCGACGATCCGGACGGCCCGGATACCGATCTGGTTTTCTCCATCATTGGCAACGACGGTGATCCGATCCTTGACGGACTGCACGTGGACCGCGGAACAGGCGATCTGATCCTCAACTTCGCCGCGGGCGTTGCTGGCGAGGCGATCATCGACGTATCGGCGACCGATGCGGATGGCAATGGCACCTCAACCCAGTTCCAGCTCCGAGCTGGAGGAGGCGGCGGGCAGCAGACCCAGCCCAACTTGACGTCGTTCACCGTCACCGACGATGGTGATGGCAACTTGATCTTCAGCGGCGAGGTCTCCGGTCCAGGTGCTCTCACAGCCGTTTTTGGCGATGATCTGGAAGGGACGACCGTACCGGTGTCCTCGAATGGCACGTTCAGTCACATCGCCCCAAGAACACTACTTGAGGAGAGCGATCCCAGTGGATGGGTTTCCGTGCACGTCGTGAACGGGTTAGGCGAATCTTCGGGAACGCTGTTTGTGAGCTGGCAAGAGTAGGCACCGCTCGCCCAAATCGGCTAGGGGGATGTCCGCTCGACGAGCGTGATCGCCCGCGCGTCGGTGAGCAAGGCCGCGGCGTTTTTCAAATCGGCAATCGCGACGCGGTTCTCTGGCCAACTATGCCAGAAAACCACGAACCTTAATCGCGGTGACGTCCGCGCCAGATCGAGGGCGGTGCGTGCGTCGAAGCTGCCATCGCGTTGTTGAAGAGGCCCGAATTCGGTCATTCCCAGCGGCTTGCCAAGAGCCACCAACCGTGTATAGCTGCCGAGACGATCGAGTGCTTCCGCATCCTCGCCGTACCAGTCGAGTCCCACCACATCGACCAGCTCGGCACCTGGATAATAGTAATCGGATGGCTTTTCATTCGCTGACTTTTGCACTGCCGCTGAATAGACCCACAATAAGTTCTGCAGCCCTTTCTCCCGCACCAGGTAGGTGAACATATCCTGCCACACGGCGCGGAATTCCCCCGGCGTTGGCCAGCGATCCCCGTCGCCGGGACACCACCAGAACCAGCCCCCGTTCATTTCGTGCAGAGGTCGCCAGAGGACGGGGACGCCGGCCGTCTGCAGCTCGCCCAGCCCCACCGCCACCCGGTCCAGGGTCGCGTGCCAGCGGCGGTATGCGGCCGTGCCGGGCCGGACAAGATCGCCATACGCGTCTTGGGGGCCTCGTTGCGTGTCGTGGGAGCCGGTCCTGCGCCACGGGTTGGGTGGATGCATGCTGATCGTCACCATGCCGCCTTGGCGATGATGTTCAATCAGGAGCCGATTCGCCGCCGACAGATCACGAGGAATCCCGTCGTAACCATAATCAAGCCCCAGGATGGCAGGCACGCGGCCGGTGGAACGTGCCAAGGCCCCGATGCTGTCGGCGTAGCCGCGCTGCGGGTCGTGATTGGCATGACCCACATTCTGGCCCAGATAGATCGGTCCTGTGGAGGGAACAAGCAATTGGTTCAGCACGTGGTCTGCCGCGGGCAACGAGGCCGCGACGGGCGGCGCCCCGATGGCACTTTGCGGCCAGCAGCACGTAGAACACACAACGCACCAGACGGCGAATCCAGCGATGCGCATTCCCCGCAGTTCCGACATGACTTCCCCGCTGTTCCGCTAGGCCACCTGCAATTGGTGGGACCGCTTGTCCGTGGCATATCCCAGTCGTTCCATGCACTCCCCGGCCTCGCGGAGAAAATCAGCGCGATCTCGGTCCGACAACAGCCTGATCTGGTTTTCGTCGACTTCTGGATCAACGTACGACGATAAACGCTGGATCGGAAGCCAACGCACCTCCCATTCTTTGTTGCCTTCGAGCAGGTGTTCGCCGCGATGATTCATCCGACGGCGATTTTGCACTCGGATGTGCTGCAGTCGCCGCGCGTCCAAACCGATTCGGCTGAATAACCGATGAAGTTGCCGCACGGGCTGCTGCATGAGGTCTTCAAAGCGAACGATCTGATAGCCGTCGAATCGCTCGGCGTCGGCCAACATTCGCTCCACGACGGTCCGATAAAGGATGCCGGCCTTTCGCGCGGAGCGCCCTCGCCGCACATGGCCTTCACAAACGGCAAAGCCGTTGCGCAGCAGACCGACGAACTGGCAATCCTTAAACAACGCTTGCCAGAGATCACTTAAGAATACGGTCCCGTCCAGGTTCTTCCCCAGCGGGCATGCCGCTTCAATCTCCGCCCTCGTGTACTTGACTCCGGGACTCTTGTATTTGTTGAGGTGGTCGTGCAGCGAGTTGCGTTGGGAGTTATCGAGCACACGGCGCACGAAGCGGGCGGTCCAAGCGGGAATCGGCTGTCGTGGGTTCCAGTTACGCGGACTGAACAAATCCTGGCCACTCGTCAGCATCACCGGCAGATCTCGCAAGGCCGTCTTGGCAGCCACCTGCCAAGGTCGGTCCATGACGCTGGAGCCCTTGAAGAGTTGATGGACTTCTCCCAGGGTGCAGATATCGGGATGGGACGCCAACAGATTCATCAAGATCGTTGTGCCACCCCGCGACAACCCGGTGACAAAAATTGCACGTTCAGCCACGAGGACTTCCTTTCCATCCTGGCGACCGCCACGATCAGAGGTGATCAGGTCGGGCGGTTCCAGGCCGCCAGCCGCCAGGCAACGTCCATGTAAAAAAAAGGCTCCCGGAAACGGTCGGGTCCCAGGGGGGCAGAGGACTCCGTCAATTTTCCGGGAGCGATTGGTTTGTCGACGGCTGTTGCTTCCATGCGCCAGCCGTCGTCAGTCAAACGGTGAAGAAGAGATTTCAGTCGATGTCGGCCTCCATGCCTTGATCACTGGTGCGGTCCGCAGGACAAGGTCCCTGTGCAGGTTCGCTCTTATTCACCGTTAACTGATAGTCGAATTGGTCTGTATGCGGTGCGAGCCGCTTTCACCAGCCACTCGCATGTCATCACTCATGAAGCGGCTCGTGTCTGCTTGGCTCACGTGAGGCGGGAGAATATGGAAATCGATGGGGTCGGTCAAGGGCGTTTGTGGATTATTTCTGAGCCATCTTGTGGCCCGCGAATCTGCCGTGAGCGAACATCCGACTAACGGCGCATATTGCGAGCTTTGTGCGGATTTTCCGCAACCGCGACGTCACAATAAAACGTGGGGTCGTCGATAATCCAAGGAGTCGACCAGGTCCGGTTATCATCCATTGCCACAATGTTGAAAAAAAACAGGTCCATCCGCTCCGCGCGATATCCGTAACAGAAATAGGATGCCAGACGGTCTTCGGGCGTCAATTCCTCCACGCCTTCGCGGGCGTAGAAGTGACACATCCCATCGGGACTGACCGACAAGCCGAGCGTCCACCAGCCAGGCGTGATCTCAGGGCCTCGCACATCCTGGCCGCGCTCGTTCCCACGTATCATGAGAAATGCCGAAGCGTCGTCGACCTGGCGACTGCTGCAGCCGGCCGGAAGTTCACAAAGAGTCCTGGCCAATACTGTTCTTCCTCTCGCTGGCCTCCGCGAGTGCCCCAGAGATCGGTGCGAAAGCCAAAACTGGCACCACGCCGCGGCTCCCAAATATCGAAGGGGGGAACATAGACGCGGACGACGCAATTAGGCGACCAGGCTGCTGGCACCGGCCGCCCCAGGATCCGCTTCACTTTCACCATGACGTCATCTTGCTGGGGCTCGTGCGACGGTTTGCCGGGAACCCCCGTCTGTCGCGACTGCATCCGCAGCGCCCAGCTGCTATCAGCCAGTCCACCCGGCGGGGTCTTCACCAATCGCATCAAGTCGGGAGTGCCTCGATGCGGCCCCTCCAGCCAGCGGCCGTTGCTCGATTCGGCGAGCGGCCCCCGCTCGCGCTTGTCGAGGTTGCGGCTGCTCTTGGGAAAATTCGTCCGAAACCGCCACTGCGCCGGGTTTTCGAAATCATCGCCCACGGCGGAAATCCGCCTGCCAGTACCCGGCACGACGGGCTCGCCGCAAACCGGTTGGCACCACAGGGACAGGCAGCCGGCGAGCGCCAGCAGCCAACCGAAGCCGGAACCGAGATGACCGTTTGGCACAGATGAACTCCGCTGAGCGGCCGATCTTGCGAACTGGCTGGAGAAGTCGACCGGACCTGATTTCCCAGCACTCTCCGCTGACTCCGACGAGCGTTCGTTGGCTGGGGTCGCCATGCTGGCAGCCGGCCGGGCCATGGACAAAAACAAACGGTCATGCGACCTGAAAGGATTATCGGACCGACGGCAGGGCCGATTGATTCAAAATCCGAAGAGTTTTGCAGGATGGAGACCCCCGAAGGCGGCGGAGCGCCGCCTGAGTCTGCGCCTACTGGGTCTTTTCGCCTCGGTGACAATAAGCGGATCGGAGCGGTGGCATTCGGATGTGCGATCGGCTACTGGCAGCAGCGTATCCTCCAAGACCTCAAGCGATGCTGCAGCCTCCGGGAACTGCTGCTGAAGATCATTGATGGACCTGGCGAAGGTGACATCAGGCTTCCCTGTCTCGCCAGTGTGTCGCAGAACGATGTTGCCCCGATGACTCTGGGCGGCTTGGAGATGCCCGTCGGATGTCCAACCGTCAACGAATCTCGATTTCCCGCCGTTGATCGAGCGCAGCGTCGCGCGAGAGATGACCTGCCAACCATCTCCTTTGAGGGGCTCTGTCGGGTTTGTTTTGCACGCCCACGTCCATGCCACCTTGTCGTACAATTCCGGGTACTTCCGCATCAGTTCCAAGTAGTCCCAGGCTTGATATGTCACCGTGCTCTTGTCCTCGTCGGAAGCCGAAGTGATCTCAATGTGCAATTGTGAGCCGGGCTTATCCTGGATCGTATAGATCTTGTTCTCGCTTTCGTTTAGCGCCACGATAGTACTCGAAATCAAACAAGATTGCGGTGCCGTTGCTTCGGTTGTCAAAAGCGTAGCCAGACCTTGCTTAGTTTGTTGGCCGATGCGCGGCGCTTTTCGAGAAACCACAGATTTTGGAAAGTGCGGCGATCGCTGCCACACGGACCAGCTGGTTAAATGAATTCCGGCCAGCAGACCTAGCAGACCCACGAGGACTTTCAGACGCCACGCAGCGCGATTCGTTGCTTTGGGCCAATGTTGGACCGGCCTCGAATAACAGTAGGCCGGCTGACCGGCAGTGGTGATTTGACACGCCCGCCTGACGACCAGTGGCAAGTTGGCCTCGTCGGCGAAAGGCGCGAGCGTCGACGAGACTTGCTGGGCAGATGGCCTATTTATTGGTGACTTGTGGAGCATTCGATCCACAAGTAACACGATTTCGGGAGGGATATCGCAACGCGTGGCGGTTAATGAAGGCGGCTGGCAATCAGCGTGCGCCGCCAGTAATTCACGGTCGGAAAATTCGGGATCGGCTACGAACGGTGGATGACCAGCCAATAAGTGATACAGCGTACAGCCTAATCCGTATACATCGGCTTGGGCGTCGACGTTTCGGCTGTCGATGGCCTGTTCCGGAGCCAAATAATGCAGCGAACCCAAAACATGAGGTGGGCCTTGACCGCAGCCAATTGATTCTGTCAATAGAGCCAACCCCAGGTCCAACAACAGCGCCTTGCCCGCCGACGCAAGCATGATATTCGATGGCTTTATGTCACGGTGCACAAGACCGCAACTGTGCGCGTACTCCAAGGCAACCGCAATCTCCGCCGTAATTTTGGCTGCATCTGCCACCGCCAATCGGCCAAGACGCTGAAGCACTTCGCCGACATCGAGACCATCAACGAGATCCATAGCGAGGTAATGCACGCCGTCGCAAATACCGGCGTCAAGCGCGCGTATGATATGGGGGTGATTCAGCCTGCCCACAGCCGCCATTTCATTAAGGAAGTGCCGCACGGCATGCTTGCTGTGAGAATGAGTTGTGGACAGTATCTTCAGAGCCACATGTCGCTTGAGTCTGGCATGCCAGGCACAATACACCGTCCCCATCCCGCCGACACCTACAATGTTTTCGAGCTGGTAATCGCGGATAGTCCGCGGAACATCTCGAGGGGAAACATTCCGTTTTGATTCCACGCGTTCCGAACACATACCTGTCGCCAATTTGGCGGCATTGCGAATCATCTTTTGGCAGGCGGTATCCACGTTTCGAGTGGCATGATCACGTATTGACGGAAGATCGGTGCAGCCCAGCAATGCACTCCGGTCGCGGGATGTGTCTGTCGCTTCGATGACCAGCTGGCACCGTGCGCAACCTTCCACATGTCGAAAAATCTGCTCCATTCGCCACGCGGTTAATTGTCCTTCCAGACAGATGGCGATTTCTTTTCGGCTGGGACAAGTCATGGTGTGGACTTCGAGAGGCATCGATTTCCTGAGCGCCGTCTAAATCGATGCGACCGGATCGAATCCCTTGGAGATACGGAGATATCAACGGATAATCAGCATCTTCAGCCACTGCCGCCAGTGTACCGCGCATGCCCGACGCGGAGTCAACCTGACTGCGAAATCCCCTGGATATGCGCCTTTGTTGAATCGTAGGATCGTCCCTCGGTACATTATAAAGAGCGGCAACTGCGATCACACAGGCATGGCACAACTCATCGTCAACGGCGGTCACTTATGACGCGTTTACCATTTCTGTCGCCCGATAGCTCGATTCGATCGAGTCTACTTGCGGAAATCCGTCAGCGACGACCGGAGGCCTGGCGGAGATTGGTACACCTTTATGGGCCACTGGTGTATCATTGGTGCCGCAGGGCCGGGGTTCCACCACACTCCGCCGAGGACATTGGACAAGAAGTATTCCGCGCGATCGCCGCTGGCTTAGGGCGATTTAGTCGCGACAAATCTGGCCAGACGTTCGTGGGCTGGATGCGACAGATCACTCGCTTCAAGATTGCTGATTATTTCCGCGAGTCGGCCAACAGCCCTGCCGTATGCGGCGGCTCTACATTTCTAAACGTAATCCATGACCTGCCGGATAAGGCATTGGAAACCACGGCCGCCAGCCAAGACCAGGTGCTGGACGAAGAACGTGCGATCATCGTGGCCCGGGCCATGCAGATTCTAAAGGGTTGCTTTCGGGAGAATACTTGGCGTGCCTTTTGGGAGACGGCCGTGGAGCACCGCGAAACGTCGGATGTAGCGGCGGAACTGCAGATTACCCAAATGGCCGTTCGCAAGGCAAAATCGCGTGTGCTTCGTCGGTTGCGACAGGAACTCGACAGCCAACCTCCCTTGTCTTGCTGATCGAGCGGAAGACGATGCGGCGTCCCAACTGTCACACCCTCACATGAAGTTACGAACAGCCAGTACGTGGAGTTTCTAAATGCCGTCGACGCCGAAGGGACAAATCCGCACGACGTTTACAACCCGTGGATGGGAAGTCCCTTTTCCCGACTTCGCGGTGGGATCAACTTTGACGCAGAAGCCGCCCATGGCGGGAAGTACTCGGTGAAGACTAATTTTGGCAATAAGCCCGTCAACTTCGTGTCATTCTTTGACAGTATGCGGTTCGTCAATTGGCTGGAAAATGGTCAACCGCACGATGGTAGCGGTACGGAGAGCACGAGCTTCCATGGCACCTTCGATCAGGCAGGCAACGTCTGGGAGTGGAACGAGTCCGTGACGGGCACGTCCTTCCAAGTCTTACGCGGCGGGGAATGGTTCACCGACGCCGGTTTTTCAGCCTCTTGGTTCCGGCGAATCGAAGTTCCTACATTCGAATACCATGGGGAGGGTTTTCGTGTCGCAAGCATCCCGGAGCCAGGTCCATTGCTGCTGGGAGCCTGCGGTGCGTTAGCTCTCCTGCCACGACGACGACCTCCAGGACCCTCAGCAGACAGGCACGAGGCGTGTCGCAACCGGGCTGATCGCTCCCGTCGTCGATACGAGAACGGTCGCGGCTAGAAGTGACGGAAATCGGGACCCTCAGCAGCCAATTTCGGGCCGTGCAATGCCTAGGCGCTCTTCTTGCGTTCCTCGTCGCGTTCCCCAGCTGGCGGCGGGAACGCGTGTTCGAGCTGGGCCAGCGCCTCGCCACGCGCTGCCAGCTGTTCACGCAATTGATGGATCAGCTCGGCTTGGGCCCTTGCCTGCCGCTGCGAGTACTCCAGCTGCTCCCGCAATTCATCCAGCTCATGCGACTTCTGCTCCTTCATGGCCGCTAATCGCTCCTCATATTGCACGAGTTGATTCCGCAGTTCCGCCAGCGTCGGACGCAATTGATTGAGCGCTACCTGGGCCTCTTCTTCCCCGCTCGTCGACGAACTCCGCCGTAGCTCCGTAATGGTTTCCCCGTTCTTCCGCAGCTCGTGGCGGAGTTCTTGCACGAGGTCCTGCAGTCGGGCTTGAGCCGCATGGCTCTCCGTGCAAGTTTGCTCGAGTTCGCGCAGGTGGTCCGCATCCGTTTGCAGCTGCGAATGGGCCATGACCAATTCGGCTTGCACTTGTTGCAACGCCGCCCGCAGGGCGATGGCATCGGCATCTGATCCCTGGGCGGCCTGGAGTTGCTCTTCCAGCTGCCGCGAGCGGGCCTGTTCCTGGCGGAGGGTCTGCAACACCTCTTCTCGCTCTCCGCGAATACGGTCGGCTTCGCCGACGGCCCGCTGTGCCGACTGTTCCAGCTGGTCGGCGTGCTGTTGCAAACTGCTTAGGGTCGCTCGGGCTTCGTCGCGGTCCCGCTCGAGGTGTTGCATCTGCTGAAGGTGCTGCTCGAGCCGAATTTGCGTCTCTTCCAGCGAACGCTGCTTTCCTCGCAACGCCGTTTGATACTCTTCGCTTCTCGCCGTGGTCGTTTCCAGCGTCTCGCTCAGCTGCTGACGCTTGCGCTCAATCGCCTCGACAGCCCGCCGGTAGCTGTCCAACTCGCCGCTGGCCAAATCGAGCCGTGTTTGCAATTGATCCCGTTCGGTGAGCGCGTCGTCACGTTCGGCCGTCACACGCCGCAGGTCGGCCATGGCAACGGCCAGGGCGTTCTCCGCTTGGCCCGCCGCCACGGTTTGGGCGACGAGTTCCTCGATTTCCGCAACTTTACGTGCGACTTCTTCCTCGCTGCGCTGCAGCAGGCCGGTCAGCGACTGTCGCTGACGATGTTCCGTCTCCCACTGAGAGACTACCAGATCTTTTTCTGCCTGTACGGCCTCGAGCCGCTCCTGGAGGGCACGGATTTGTGCATGGAGTTGGCCCACTTCCTGGCTATGCACAAGTGCCAGATAGTGTTCGCCCCGTGGTTCCCGGTCGCCCCCGCGGTCGTCGCTCTTGGAAGCCATATCTTGCTCGGCCAACTCGCGGCTCAGCTGTTGGCAGCATTCGTCCAGCTCCTGCTTCGCTTGCCGCTCGCGTTGCAGTTCGCTTTCCAGACGTGCCAACTTGTCCGACCACTCTCCTCGCTCGTCTCGCAACCGCCGCAGCTCGTTCAGCTCGCCCCGCAATTCGGCGATTTCCCGCCGGGCTTCGGAGACTCGTTCCTGAGATGATTCGAGCGAGGCGGCCAGCCGGGCCCGTTCGCTGCGTTCCTGCGCCAGTTCCTGCAGCGAGTCTTGTTTGATCTGGTGCAGATTGGACAGGCTGACATCCAGGCTGGACCGCTCGGCTTCGCGCTGCCGCAAGACGTCTTCCAAGCGGCGACTGGACGCCACCAACTGCACCCACTCCCCTTCCTGGTCGGTGTACTTGCGCTCCAAACGGGCGTAAGCGTCCCGTTGTTGTTGCAGCGCGTCATGCAGGTCATCATTCTGGTCTTTGAGTTCGTCCAGATCCCGTTGAATGGACTCTTGCTGGTTCTGCTGTGAGAACGTCAAGGCAAAACCGACCAGCACTCCGGCAATCAGGAGCAGCACGGCAGAGAAAACGGGCATGTGGTAGCTGATCTCGGCAAGCATGGGAATATCCACGTCGGAGTCAAAAGAGGAAAGAGACGTAGTCTGCCGTCGGCGACGCGGGTGCTCGAACTTCAGCCAATTGACGGCGAGCGGCAAGGACCACCAGGGACGCCGGCCCCGCTGGCTCTGCTCAGCCCACGAAATCGCGAGGATTTATCGGCTGTCACCGCCAGCAGCGTCGGCATTCCCGCCATTATCAGCAAAACTTCTCAAGACTGCCCAACCGGATCGCCGAGCCCATACAGGGAATAGGCAGTTGGACTTGTGCGCCGTCCACGCGCACCGACCGCCTGATTCAATTTGGCATTCCGCACGGAGAGAACAGTGTCTCAACTGCTTACCGGTCCCCTCTTTACCATCATTTTGACGATTCTAGCTGGCATCGCGCTGCGATACGCGTTGTGGTACAGCAAGGACTCGACGCCGCTCGATGATGCCACCGATGTCGAAGACTTGAAAGAACGCCAGCGGACGCTGCAGGAGGCGATTGCCCGCGAGCAGGCGGACCGCGCACATCTCAGCGGCGAGTACGAGCGCATGGCACAGGAATATGAAAGCCTCAAGGTGGCGCTGGACACGCGCGACGAAAAGTTGCATGAGCAGAGACTCCGGATCAAGCAATTGGAGCAAGCGGCAGCGACGGACGGCGCCGCGACCGGCAACAAGACAAAGCAGGCTGCGGAGCTGGAGCGTTCTCGTGAAGCGTTGAGCGAGCTGCAAGCCGAACTGCGAACGGCGACGCAAGCTTTGGAGGCCGCCCGCCGGGACGCCGACCATGCCCGCGAGGAGGCGGCCCGCGCCGGCCGCGAATCCGAGTTGGCTCGCCAGGAGCTCGAGGTCCTGCGGCGAGAGACCGACTCGATCGACGTGGAGAAATCGCAAGTCAGCCAGGCGCTGGAGAACGCGGCACGGCAACGTGCCCAGCTCGAACAACAGATCAAGGAGGAGCAGCGGGCGCGGAACGGCGTCGCCGCCGAGTTGGCGGCGCTGCGGGAAACTGCCACTCAACTTAAAACCGAGCTGACGATCGCCCGCCGCGAGCGGGACGAGGCGATGACTGCGGAGGCGGCGACCCGCGCCGATTTGACGGGCCAGCTGGCTCAGGTGGAGGAGAATGCGAATCGCATCAAGCGGTATGCGGAGGAGCTCCGCGAACGGGGCCAAGCCGCCGATGGCGAGGTGGTGCGGATCCGACAGGAGCACCAGGCGGAGATGGAGGCACTGCGAGCGGAACTGAGCGCCGCTCAACACGAGTCCCAGGAGCGGTTACGCGACCTCCGCACCGAGAAAGAAGAAGTTCTAAAAGGGCTGGTGCGTGAGCAGGAGGAAAATCAGCGACTACATCAGTTGCTGATCGACGCGACCGAGCGGGTCGCCCTGCTGGAACCACTGCGTGCGGAGCTGGAGAAATCGCGCCAACTGGCCGTGGAACGGGAACAAGAGTTCTCCCACTTGCTGGCTCGTGCCGAGGCGGCAGAGGGTGAACATGGCGAGTCGAAAACCGCGTTGATGCGTGCCGAGCGGCGGGTGGCCGAGTTGAGTGGGTCGGTTCACCGATATGAGCAGGAAATTACCAACAACGAGGCAGCCGTGCGAAAACTGCGTGTCGAAAGGGACCGTCTGACCACGCAACTGGAACGCGAACGGGCTGAGCGGAACGCGCTGGAGCAAACGCTGCGTACGCACATCGACACCCTTGAGCAGTTGCGGGAGGATTCGCAGTCTCTCGAATCCCTGCTGCAAAGGCAAACGGTCGTGCAAAACAGCTTGCGATCGCATGCCGAACGATTGCGGTCGGCGGCCTACAACAAGGAGGCGGCCCGCGGAGATTCGGATATCATTACGATTCACAAGTACGACACGCCGTCGGCAACTGGTCAACTCCACCGTCATCCGGTGTTGGGAATGGTTTACTCCAGCCCGCCAGCGGAGCGGGACAATCTGCAGCGTATCTCGGGCATCAGCGAGGCGCTGGAGAGCAAATTGAATCAGGTGGGGGTCTACTCGTATGAGCAAATCATGCATTGGGACGAGACCGTCATCGAGGCGGTTTCGAGTTTGATCGACGCCGCGGACCGCATGACGCGAGACGGTTGGGTCGCGCAGGCTCGCGCGTTGCACCTCGAGTTGCAGGAGCAGCGGGCCGCTTGAGCCGGCTTGGCGACGAGGGTCGCGCCCGCCACAGCGCTACGCTCCGCCGTTCCGAGGCAGGTTGAGATTGCCTTGCCGGAAGGCCGCCGCCATGGCCTTGGGAACCTCCGCCTCGGCAAGTACCAATTGCGATCGATTCGCTGCGACTCGCGCCTTCATGGCTTGCTCATGCGCCACGGCTTCGGCGCGGCGTTGCTCGGCCTTGGCACGAGCAACGCGGGTGTCGGCTTCCGCCTGGTCGGCCTGCAATCGCGCGCCAATGTTCTCTCCCACATCGATATCGGCAATATCAATGGAGACGATCTCATAAGCCGTGTGTGCGTCGAGTCCGCGGGAGAGAACGGCGGTCGAGATGCGGTCTGGATTCTCCAAGACATCCAGATGGCTGGATGAAGAACCAATCGATGTAATGATCCCCTCTCCCACGCGAGCGATAATGGTCTCTTCCGTGGCTCCCCCGATCAACTGTTCGAGGTTTGTGCGGACGGTGACCCGCGCGCGTATTTTCAACTCGACACCGTTCTTGCAAATGGCGCTGAGCGTCGTCTTGCCACTGCGGCGCGGATCGGGACAGTCAATGACCTTAGGGTGGACACTGGTACGAACGGCGACCAGCACGTCTCGCCCCGCCAGATTGATGGCTGCCGCGCGGTCAAAATCGAGATCAATTCCGGCGCGTTGCGCAGCAATGATCGCATGAATGACACCCATCACGTCGCCCCCCGCAAGGTAGTGCGCTTCCAACCGCGAAGTTGAGATTCCATCCCGTCGATCGATGCTCAGCCCCGCCTGCGCGGCCATCACCTTTGCGTTGACGATGGTACTCGAATTGACCTGACGAAAGCCCATCCCGACCAACGACAAAAACGAGACATCCGCGCCCGACATGTAGGCCTGAATCCAGAGCTTGCCGTAGATCATCAATACGATGACCACAAACAGGAAGAGCAGCGCCAGCAAGGAAATGACGATCAGACTGAGCTGGCTGCTGGTCAGCAGGCCGAGGAGGGGAAACGTCAGACGCATGAGTCGGTTCCTGCCAGGAAGGGATCCGCCGTAATGCCGAGCCGAGCGGAGCGGAGGATGGCGGACGAGCCTCGCCGCCCCTGAGGGGATCTTAGCGAACGCGGGTGCTCAGCGACCAGTGGCAGAATGTTCCGACAGGGCAAGTCTTGCGGCCGCCGAACCGCTTGTGGCACCGCTGTGGCGGCCTCATCGGCTCAGCAGATGACATTTGTAATGACTTTGCTCAATTGAAGGGTTGTCCCGGTCGAAGATACCAGTGGACCGTCTCCCGCGATGGTCCCTCCTGGTTGGCAGCGCCGCTGCGCAGCGAAGCCAACGACCTCCTTTAGACCCAGAAAAGGAATCCTCTTCCGATGAAGACTTGTCTCGCGGTGCTACTCGCACTCTGCCTCGCAACGGCCACCGGCTGTCGCTGCTTCTCGTCGTCCAGTTTCGCCCTGCCGAGCTGCTCCGGATGCTCGGGGACCGTCAACCAGGGCCCGCGTCCGGTCCGTAACCTGTGGGGTGGGGGCACGGCGGGACAGGCCGCTTGTTCCGGCAACGGTGCCGCGTGTTGGGAGGATGCCGGATGTGGCATCGAGCACTGCTCAAGTTGCGGGGAGGGGCCGGGCTGTGGCATTGAATCGACCGGCTATTGCGATCCGAATTGCGGCATTCAATCGACCGGCGGTTGCGGGGGCGGTTGCGCGGACGGCAACCTGGCTCCGATCATCGACGGCCGTTCGATCCATCGGGAGGCGCTCGAATGCCGCGACTTTGGGGCAAGTCGGCACGGGGCAGGGTCCGCATGGCGGACAGTATGGTGGGATGAGCGCTTGCCCCCGCTGCGGTGAGGGGGTTCCCGGCGGCATGCCTGGCTGCCCCCGGTGCGGCTTGGCACGCGCACGCCATGCGGCGCAGCACGGCGGCCATCAGGGCTTGATCGGCAAGGCGGGTGAGCTGTGCGCGGGAGGTCACTGTGGACTCTCACAGGGTCCGACGAGAGGCGCAGTGATGTATCCCTATTACACCACGCGTGGTCCGCGAGACTTTCTGATGGCCAACCCGCCGAGCATCGGCCCTTAGGGATCGGTCCTTAGGCAATGATGGCGAACCGGCAGGCCCCCGTCACGCTGGTGGCGGGTCAGCGGAGGCGGCCAACCACCAGGGAGATGTTCTGACCTCCGAAGCCGAAACTATTGGAGAGCGCGACTTCGCACCGCGCCGGGCGGGCTTCATTGGGTACATAATCCAAATCGCACTCGGGATCGGGATTTTCGTAATTGATGGTGGCAGGCAACACACGATCCCGAATGGCCAGCAGGCAAACGATCAATTCGGTGACGCCGGCGGCGGCGATGAGGTGCCCCATCATGCTCTTCGTACTGGAAACAGGCGTGCTGGCGGCATCCGCACCGAACACGGCCTTGCAAGCCCTCGTCTCGACTTTGTCGTTGACCGTCGTGCTGGTCCCGTGAGCATTGACATAGTCGATGGCGGACGGAGGGAGTCCTGCGTCGTCGAGTGCCATGCGGATACAGCCGATCGCGCCGCGGCCTTCGGGATGGATGTCGGTAATGCGATAGGCATCCGCCGTCGAACCGTAGCCTAGGATTTCACCATAGATATGCGCGCCACGGCGGCGAGCATGTTCAAATTCTTCGAGCACCACCATCGCGGCTCCTTCCCCCAGTACAAAGCCGTCTCGCAATCGATCAAATGGTCGCGAGGCCTTCGTGGGCTCTTCATTCCGGGTCGAGAGAGCGGTGAGCAGATTAAACCCGGTGACGCCCAGCGGGTGGATCATGCTATGGGTGCCTCCCGAGAGCATGATGTCGGCCTCCCCCCGACGGATGATTTCGGTCGCCTCTCCGACGGCCTGACTGCTGGCGGCACAGGCGGTGAGGCAATTCGCGTTCGGGCCTTGCGCATCGAACATACCGGCCAGGTGTCCGGCCGGCATATTGGGCTCCTGCTCTACCTCAAAGACGGGATCGAGCACAGCTTGGCCACATTGCGTGAAGCGACCCATGTCAAACTCGCCTTGAGCAAGGGCAGCCACCATCATCTTGGAGAACGAATCGAAATCCTGACGTCCTTCGCCGCTCCCCAGATAGACGCCAAACCGGGTGGGATCGCGGATCACGTCGAGTACGCCGCTCGCCTGGACCGCCTGCTTGGCGGCTCCGGCAGCCATTTGTGTGTGCCACCCGCGATGCTTCCAACGTTCGGGATCCTCGCCCGCCAGGCGTATGTCCCAATGCTTCACCTCGGCGGCGATGCGGGTGGGAAAGGCGCTGGCATCGAAGGCGGTGGTCTCTGCCACGCCCGACTCGCCTTCCAAGAGCCGTTTCCAGACAGTTTCCACATCGTGTCCCATCGGGTTCACGCAACCAACGCCGGTAACGACGACTCTACGTCTCATGGATGCAAACCTTGTTGAGTGGGCTGCCGGTGGATGCGAGTGGCCAGTCGAACCGACGCCTGGCCTGAGTGTGACCTGGCCCTCAGTCCTTCCGCAGGCCGGCCTCTTCACATGCTATCATCGATGGGGGCATTTGCAGAGGCTTTCCGTCGGGAGTTCGGCCGACTTCGTAGAGCCGCAGCAACCGCAACAGGCGGGAAAAATCGGCGGGCACGAACAGCGGCTGATCCCCGTAACGATCGCCCAGGACGGCGAGAAACAACTCGACTTCGGCCTGCAGGCGATCGCCCACGTGGCTGGTACCGTGGATGCGGACCCCATCCGCGTTGCGGGATTCAATTGCGGCTCGATAGGTAAGCGTATCCCCGGGGAGGGCGGGAAAGGCAAACACGGCTTTCGCAACCTTGGCCAACACGAGCTTGGCCTGGAATTGGGTCGCCTCGCCCATCAGCAGTCCGGCCGTCTGGGCAATGCCTTCGACGACGAGTGTCTGGGGCAACATCGGTGCCGAGGATTGATAATCGTGGAGATGCTCCTCCCCCAGCGAAACGGCCTTGATGGCCACTGCGTACTCGCCACTCACGAATTCCGTGAAGCGATCGATCCAGAACCAGCGCATTGCCAATCTTGCCCCGAGGTGTTCCGGACCAGGCACCCCGACGTCGCCCTGGGCGAGCCACGATCCTGGAGATACTTTGCTCAGCGGTTACGTGGCCTTCACGACCTTTGATTCGATGTAGCGGCACATGTCGGCGACACTGAGCAGATTGCCGAATTCCTGCACTTCGGGATTCGTCTCGAATTTCGAGAGATCAGCGAACGGCATCCGCTTCTTCAGTTGCTCCATACCCCGAGGGAGTCACCTTGCCGTCGCTCACGTAATCGGCGTTCGTCAAAATATCTTCGGGAAAAAGCTCTGCACGCGGTATCTCGATACCAAAGGCTTTCTCCAGGCGGAAAACGATATCGAGAAAGTCGATGGATTCGGCACCCAAGTCACCCACAAGGGTTGCTTCGCGGGTCACTTCGTCATCGTCAACACCCAACGCGTCCACTAATGCACCTTGGACCTTCTCAAAAATCTCGTCTTTCGTTGGCGGCATGTTGCCTAACCTCCCTCAATGATGTCTTGCCTGTTCGCCGTACCACAGTCGGCCATTTGTTTTAATGAGAATCACCCCTGACCTCAGGAAACCCACCACAGCCTTTATCCGCGGGTCGAATCCACGCGCATGGTCGGTTTCAGGAGGCCAAAGCTTCTCCTCATGCTGGTTTTAATATACTCATCTGCGAGTGCCTGCTCGGGCCGGTCGCTGGCCAGATTGTAGCGAATCAGCATCAAGCGGGCACTAACCGCTGGCTCATCAGCCACCGTGCCCTGCGCCTTGAACCAGACCCCTTCGTCATCCTCTTTATGCACTACTACGGTAATCTGCAGGGTTTGGCCGGGACACACAAAGCCGGCATACTTAACGGCTCGTGCCTCCTTCAACAAAACCATGCTATACGCAAAATCGTCTCGTTCCCGCAACAACCAGGCCGCAGCCTGGTACATCGCTTCTAGCATCATCACGCCGGGCATGACCGGAAACAGCGGAAAATGGTCCTGGAGATAGTCCTCACCCAAGGTCAGGCATTTGGTCGCCGTCAGCCGCTGGCCCGACTCCAGTTCGACAATCCGATCAATCAGCGAAAATCCCATCGCATTCCTACGGCATCCGCCACGACGGTCCGCCGTTACTGCGGGACTGCCTGGGGCCATTCGCAAAGCCCGTAAGTATAGCGACTGATGCATACCTACTCAACCAGACTTTCCCGGTTCCTCCGACTGGAGATTTGCCCCATAAAATCCCCAGCCATAACAATTTGCCGGCTCCCGAAGGCCCGCCCTGTGCGGGCGGTCACGCGATTCCCGCCCGCAAACGCCAGATCCTGCCGTCAGCGGGCCCTGCCCTTTGTCAGTTTCCCGGACCGCTGATACATTCGCGGCATGCTTAAGGGAATTGCAGTTTCGCCGGGAGTCGCCGTAGGCACGGCCTACTGCCTGAACGAGATCTTTGTCAGCCCCAATACTGAGCGGCTGGACGAACGAGAGATTTCGGCCGAATTGGCTCGCTACGAGACGGCTTGCGACAAGACGGCCGCCGACCTGCTGGCGCTCCGCCGCAAAGTGGAATACCAGGTCGGAGAGGAAGAAGCGGCCATCTTCGCGGTCCACGAATCGATTCTCCGTGACGCGGCCTTTCGCAACAAAATCCGCACCTGGATCGTTGAGGAACGCATGAACGCGGCGGCCGCGCTGCATCGGCTGCTCGAGGAATACACCATCCTCTTCGCCCGCACACAGGATCAGTACCTCAAGGAGCGGCTGACCGATGTCCGGGACGTCGTCGTGCGGCTAAGCGCCCACCTGTCCGAAGTGCTCATCTCCGATTCTCCACCCCTGCAAGGACCCTTGATTATCGTCACCGACGAGCTCCTCCCCTCGCAGGCCGTGGCGCTGGGCGGCGCCGACGTGGCGGCAATCGTCACGCAGAGTGGCAGCCAGACCTCGCATGCAGCCATCATCGCCCGCAGCCGCGGCATCCCGGCCGTGTCCGGAATTTCCGGGCTGCTGAAACACGTCTCGAACGGCGATACGATCATCGTGGACGGACGCGAAGGCCACGTCCACACCAACCCCAATCCCGAAACGCTGGCGGCCTACCGCAAGTTGGCGCGGGAATTCGTCAATCTCAAGGACAAACTGGCCGCCAACCGGGATCAACCCGCGCAAACGGCGGACCGAGTTCCGCTGGAAATCCTGGCTAATATCAACAGCCTCAGCGACGCCGAGTCCGCGGCGGCCATGGGCGCACTCGGGCATTGGGCTCTACCGCACCGAGTACCTCTACTTGACCCACCCCACCGTACCCGATGAAGAAGAGCAATTAGCCACCTATCGCGATATCATTGACGCCAGTCCGGCCCACAGCGTCACGCTCCGCACGCTCGATATCGGAGGCGACAAGACAGTGGCGTATCTGGGCCATCATCATCAGGAAGCCAACCCGTTCATGGGATGGCGGAGCATCCGGCTCTCCTTCGAGCATCCACTCTTTTTCCTGAAACAGATCCGTGCGGCCTTGCGCCGGGCGCGCACGCCGAACGGCAAGGCGGACAGCTGCGGATCATGTTTCCCATGATCACGACACTTGAAGAAATCCGGAAAGTGCGTGGCATGGTCCGCCGGGCCGCAAAACAACTCGAAAGCGAAGGCCATGACTATGCCGACATTCCCGTCGGTATGATGCTGGAAGTCCCGGCGGCCGCGGTCTCGATCGACACCATGCTCGATGTGGTCGATTTTGTGTCCATTGGCTCCAACGATCTGGTCCAGTACCTGATGGCCGCCGATCGAGACAATCCCAAGGTAAGCCATCTCTGCCAGCCTCTCAGCCCGCCCGTGCTGCGAATCCTCACCCGCGTCATTCACGCTTGTCGAGAGGCGGAAGTTCCCGTCACCCTGTGTGGTGAAATGGCCGGCCAAACCCGCGCCTTTGTCCTGCTCCTCGGTATGGGGCTCCGCAGCTTCAGCATGAGTCCCGCCTTCGTGCCATCCATTAAGGAACTCGCCAGCCACGTCCATCTGCCCCACGCGGAATGGGTTTTGCATCGAGCCATGAAGCTCAAGACGACCGATCAGGTCAAACGATTCATGGCCAAGCAGTTGACCGAATTGGCTCCCAACCTGGCCATGCTCGATACCGGCTAGGCTCCGCGGCCACGACGCGGCTTGCCCTGCATGGGTGCCGGCCCCAACGCTTGGCCGGGAGATTTGGCGGTGGTCACCGTTCCTCGTCCGAGCGGACGACGTAAGCGTCGATGACCTGATCGTCAGGCGGAACGCTCCGTGACCCGACCGAGCCCGCACGGGAAAAATGCGTCTCGCTCATGTGCAGCTCGACACGCTGGCGAAAATAGCTGCGCAACCAGCGCCGATAAAGGGCACGGCAGGGGGGGAGGAGCAGAGAAAATCCGATCAGATCGGTCATGATCCCTGGCGTCAACAACAGGGCCCCGGCGACCAGGATCATCGCCCCGTCCAACAGCGCCTCCGTCGGCATCCGTTGCTCGGCCAGATCGGCACGAATGCGAGACAACACCCGCCAGCCCTGCCAGCGCGCCAACGTCGCCCCGACGACACCGGTAACGATCACCAGCCCCAACGTGGCCCAAGGTCCGACCCGGTCCGCCACTTCCAGCAGCAGCGCCAGTTCGGCCAACGGCACGACGATAAACACTACGAAAAGAATCCCCAGCACGGCACCTCCCCAAGCAGCAGTGGTTCGCCCACCGCATTCACGTCAGCGGCAAGGGCCCCACCGGTCATCCTACGTGCGCCGCGGCAGCCTGGCAAAGGCACCGATCTGGATCGGTCACTGGGAAACGGCAATGCCCCGCCGCCTCACCGACCGCGGCGGCAGACCCAAAGCAGGAGAACAAGCCATACCAGAGCCGCACGGAAGTTCTGGTTCGGGGACGACCCCGGCACTCGACGCACGAAATTTGTTGAGATTCCACTGATTGAAGTCGGAGATATCGGACACGCCATCCGCGTTGAAATCGCCGTCGCACCACGCCTGCGTGGCCTGAAACTTGTGGGCGTTCCAAAGGTTGAAGTCGGAGGTATCGACCAGCCCATCGAGATTGGCATCGCCGCGTAAGTAGACAAGGCCAGGTCCCAAACGGGCCTCGCCCGCCTCCGCCAGCCAGGCCTCCAAATCCGCGTCATTCACCTGGCCATCCCCCGTGAGATCATAGGCCGCGGGATCAGCGCCCGCGACAATGACCGCCACCAGGCCATCGATGTCCGCACAATCATAGGTGCCATCGTCGTTGAAATCGCCGTCAGGCACGCTGACGGTCAACCGTTGGTAAATCCGCTCCGCAAACAACTCGTGGACCACGGTCGTCGGGTGCACGATATCCCAAAAAAGATAGGTTTCGGGTTCCGCACATTGGGGGTAGGACCCGAGGAGGGGATTGCCCAGCCCCAACCCGGCAGGTCCCCCCTCCCAACAATCATCGACGACGTTCGTGATCCCAAACTGAGTCCCTCCCGCGGCGGCATCCGCGACAATTTCCTCGAGCAGACCGAAGAGGTCGAACGTCACGACCCGCTCGCCGGCGGCCAAGGCATCCAGCCCCGTGGCCAGGTCGGTGTTGAATTGCAAGGTCCTGGCGGTCGACGCGGCCCCCGCCCCCTGACCAAATTGTGTGACCTCGGGAGTCATGCCCAAATCGGGCAAATTCGGCACCAGGATTTTTTGGGCGCCGGCGGCGAGCAAGTCGCTGACAATACCCACCAAATCGGTCGCGGCACCCACCACATTCACCGTCGCATCTCGCACGTCATTGCCGCCTCCCAGCACCACATACAGCGCCTGAGGGTCGGCGACGCCGGCGACAGCAGCCAGATAATCGGACGTCTGCGTCGTTAAGGCATCGATGAACAGGCTGCCCCCAAGGCGCACTTGGGCGCCACCGTGTGCATAGTCCCGTCCTCCCTCCGCGGAATAGTTGGGGGGACCCAGACCCAATTGTGGTGCCAAATAATCCACATAGTTGAGGCCATTGGTGAGGCGACCGTTGAAATACGGGCTCCTGGCAGCGAAACCGAATGATTTCGCGCACATTGCCCACATCGGACAGGCTGTCACCAAAGACGATCAGTTCCGAGAAATCGGACCACGCACAAGTCGCGGAAGAAAGTAGGAGCAGGACAAACCAGCAGGGGATCGCCCTTCGAAATCGAGACATGCCGTTCGCTCCTCCAGCCGAACCAGGTTCCGCAGTCAGCACCGAAAGTTGGTGCCATCTGCCAGACTACCCGAAATCATGCTCGGCACAAGGAAGGAAAACGCGAACGCGTGGATGCGCCCCCGCGGGCTCGTCACCTGCCTACTTCAGTGTCGTCTTGCTCTCCAACGATTTGGCCAGTTCCGCAAAGGCCTTGGCATCGTTGTCATGGCCCACATTTTTATGCATGGTGGCCAGATTTCCGTAAGGAATGGACAACGATTGCGGCTGGATCGAACCGTCCACCACGGCTCGCTGCAAGACGTCGGTTCCCATTTCCGTCAGTGCGATCGCCTTCTCGTGGTCACCCAACTCCCAGTAGGACACGCCCATGCTCACGAACATTTCTCCATGCGTCCCCGGATCGGCGAGCACGCCGGGCGGGACTTCCCCTGCCAACAGCGGTTCGGCCTTGCGATACCAGGCGACGGCCTCCTCATGATTTTCTCGCTGGACGGCATGCAGCGATCCGACGTGGAAATAGAGCCGGCCTACCAGGTACCGCTGGTCCGGAGTGGCCTGGCGACTCTTGGCGCTCTGTTGCAACAGCACGAGCGCGTCATCGGCGATGTCAAGCGCGAATTCCTCGTTGCCATGTTGTCGCTCCAACCGCACCGCTTCGGCAAGCACCGCTCCCAGTTTCCATTCGATGCGGGCCTTGCTGCGTTGATCGGGTGCCGCCTGGATTAGCTCTCGGGCTTCATCGAGCAGTTCCTGCACGAGTGGCCCCGCGTCATCCTCGCTCCTCAAATCAGCCGCCGTGGCCAGCGTCTGGCAATAAACGTCCAGCAGTAACGCCTTGTCCCCCTGATCGCGATCGAGGCTTTCCTCGACGAGCGCAAAGCTGCGTTCCACCCATTTGCGGACGACCTCCGGTTGATTCTCGAATTCGCCCAAGCTGATATCCCGAGCCACCGACAGGTGAGCCCGTATGAGAATGGTCTTGGCCAGTCGCCGCACGGCGAAGCGGCGGTCGTTGGCCAAGGGAGCTGCCATCTCAATTGACTTGAGATGATGTCCCATCGCTTCCTTATAACGGGCCCCGGCCGACTCGGCGATCAAGTCGCCCACAATCAACTCGGCAAAGGCCTGATGTTCGGGGAGCAAGTCGACCCGCTGAAGCACCTTTTCTACATCCCGCAGGGCCGAATCGTGATTGCCGTTTTTGGCCATCAGGTAGGTCCGCGTCAGTCGATACAGCACATTCCCCGGATCGTAGTGGTCGGCCTTGTCGGCCGCTTCCAGGGCCTCTTGAAAGCGGCCCAATTCCGACAGCTTCTCCGCACGCACCCAATGGGCCCGTGCATATTTCGGGCTCATTGTCAGCGCTGTCTCGATGTCCGCGAGATTCTGCTCGTAGCGATGATCAAAATCGTATTCCGCGCAGGAGCAGAAAGGGTTCGGGATTGACTTGTTCAAGCTGGATCTTGGAAACGAGCAGTTCCGGATAGCGGGGATCGAAACTGTACAGCACGCCTCGTTCCGGAAATGCCAGCCCCATCACTTTGCCGTATTCGTCTGGAATCGGCACGGGTTCAATCGACGTCAATTGGATTTGTCTCGAAACGTGCCCTGGCTCAAGCAAGTCGTTGAGATAGACCAGGATCGAAACGACTCGGTCACCAATCACCGTTACGTCGACCTGACGAAATGGCTCGATGCGATATTTAATGATGCGGCTGGCCGCACTGCTGACGATCTTGTACGGCTTACCCCACTGGGCGAGCAACTCTTCCAGGGTGGTCCGACCGACCGTCACGCCGCGAAAGCGCAGCGAGCGGTGCCCCAGATCGTCTCCGTCTTCCTCATTCCACGGCTCTTCCTCGACCATTTGTTCGAGTTCAGCGATCGTGAACTGGCGGGCGGCCTGCTGCTCGTCGTCGACCGTCGTCGACGCTTCGTCGGTCGCGTCGTGCGGATCGGCCGGCTCTCTCCACGCACTCGCCGGGGGCGAGCCTTGGGTGGGTCGTTCCGAGGCGGAGACGTCTGCCTCGGTCGCCGACTCGGTGACCACCGGTTCTGGCGGCTTGGACTTGAACGCGCCACTGTTTTGCACCACTTCAGGGTTCTTGACATCCGTCACATCCCGGAATTGGGCCGACGTTTCCTGCGGGATCAGCGATCCCCCGAACAGGAGCGCGAACGCTAGACACAATGGCCGCAGATTCCTGAGCATCAGGTGTTCCTCCTGAACACATTCGCGATAACGCTGGGGCAGCGACGCTGCCATCAGAAGCCACCGTCCCTCGACAAGTTGTGCCACGACGGCGCTCCGTTTCATCCATGAAATTCGGCGGATAGTACCGAGCCGACGACGCCAAGTCTACATCGGTCGCATTCACGAAGGTGGCATCGCGTCCGTCCGTGTTATCGGATCGGCGGCGAAACCAACGTAGCAGGAATTATGCGGAAAAACGGCAAATCCTACCCAGTCACTTACCCAACCGGAACAGCAGCCCCAAGATCCGCTCAGCGATGTCAGCTGCGCCAGCGACGCACGGAGGGCGACGCCGTCAGGACGCTGGCAGGCCGCCAGCGCCTGCTCCAGCCGGGCCCGCTGTCGCGCGGTGAAAATCACGGCACCTCCGGCGGGCGGTGGTTGTGGGACCAACTGCTGGCTGATGGCGGCCAGCAGCTCGTCCAGTCCCAACCCGGTTACCGCGCTCGTCAAGATCGGACCTTGGGGGAGCGTCGATCGATCGGCGACAACGTCCACCTTATTCAGCACATGCAGTGCATCCTCCGCAAAGGCGGCCGCTGGCCAGGCTCGATCTTGCCCGACCTCCATCACCGCCACCACACAATCGGCCCCTCGCAACGCTTCCCAGGCGCGGGTGATCCCCTGCCCCTCCACATCATCGGTGGCTAACCTCAGCCCGGCCGTATCGGCGAGGACGACCGGCCAACCATCGATGGCCGTGCGGGTCGTAAGCACGTCACGCGTGGTGCCGGGCTGGTCAAAGACAATGGCCCGCTGGAAGCCCAGCAGCGCATTGATCAGGCTGCTTTTGCCGACGTTGGGCGGACCTGCCAGCACGACACGCCAAGGCTGCGTGAGGTGGGCGCCCAGGGGCCCGGTCTCAAGCAGCGACTCCAGGCCTTTACGGGCCGCAACCAGAATCTCCGGACCGCGCGTCCCGCTCCACGTCCGCCACCGCCCGCTGTAAGGCCCCCTGCAGTTGGTCGAGCAGGCAGAGCGGTTCGTTCGGTGTCGGCCAGGGCCAACGCGTCGGCCGCTTCGTACTCCAGCGCGGTGGCCCGCGGCGGCAATAAGGGACGAGCCGGCTTGACGCTGGCCCTGATCCGCGGATGGCTCGTCAGCTCACCAATGATCCGCTGCACCGCCTGACTGCCCCCGTGGCAATGCAACTCCACCGCATCCTCCAGTCGCGCCACGACGATCTGTTCGCCGTCCGGTGGCGGCCCCCACGAGCCGAAGACAATGCGACGCAAAGGCTGATCCGCGAGGGGTCGGCCATTGGCCGGCCGAAAGAAAGCCCCGATCAATGCTTCGGCGGCAGGGCCCTTCACGGCGAGCGTAGCGATGGCCGCCCGGCCCGAGGCCGTCAGGACTTGAACTTCGACGGGCGTACCAGCAGAAGCGGACAACGCGGAGGATTCCATGGCGGACAAGAACGGAGCGGAGGGGACGGCCACCTTTGGCGAAGCTAAAGGTTACCTGCCCCGACGGAACGCTGGCTAGTCCCTGGCAGACAGGCTCATGCGCTCACTGCCGAGCAAATTTCGCGGTCCCTCTGTTGGCGACTGCGAATAACCAAACAGGCGGGCCACATCTTCCGTTTCTTCACGGATTGCCGCTTCTTCAGCCGCATCATAGGTCGGCTGGTAATACGACGGCGCGTGCAGTCGGGGGCCCCACTTCGCGATCATGGAAGCCGGTTCGTCGATCTGCACGTGCTTGCATAACGTGGTGAGTGTTGACTCGGGCAACGCGCACAAGTCTTCATAGGGAACGATCAGCACGGCAGCACGCATCTCAGGGTGCTCGTCCAGTTGCTGACGCAAGGCTCCATACGCATGTGCCCAGAGACGCGCCCAGCCGCGGACCTCCTGGCCATCTCTCCACAACTTGACAATGGACCGAACGCATGCCTCGTCGCCCATGTTGATGGGCCGCCGGTTAACGCCAAATTCCAAGTGACCGACGAGATTAAGATAAGGGACACTTCGTGGATGTCGGCGGGCGGCTTCCAGGAAGATCCGCTGCTGTTTTCGCAGAGACGCTACGTGTTGGCGAGGATGCCGTAACGGGACAACGAATCTCGCAGCGGGAAACAACTTCAGCAGATATTGGATGCGGGAGAGGTTGTAATTCGCTTTGGCCGCATATCTGCGGGCTCCACGCGCCAGCAACAGTTTTTTTAGATGGCTGTTGTAGAACGATTCAAATGGCTTGTTCTCTGTCCGCTTGTCCAGAACGTTGCTCGTTCGCCAATCGTGCAAGTCAGCGAAAAACGTCATCCATAACACTTCTTCCATGGCTTCGGGGCTATTCGGCGTTACAAACAGCCCGTCACCATGTGACCGCTCGACGGCCTTCATCCGCGTGGCATCGCGGCGGCCGCGACTCCAGTACGGCGTGTAAATGGACCACAAATCACGGTAACGGTGAGTCGCGATCGCGGGGTGGGAAGCGATAATCTCCAGCAACATCGTCGTACCTGATCGCGGCAAGCCCGAGATGTAGATTGGCTTTTCAATGGAAATGCCTTCCATACGATCCTGCAAGGCACTCGACTCCAAGTCGCCCAGTAGACACCACCATTTCCGGAACCGCTGTCGAGCCGCGAGAAAATAAAGCGTACCGCGGCACGCGAAATGCTTCCATGAGGTCGGCGGTTCGATTGACCGTGGTCATTTGATGCCCAGTCCTAGTTTCATGGCAAGCGCCGCGATCGCGAGCGGCCCCCAGTACAGAGTGGCCCATGAGTTGAACCACGTTGCTTCACCCACCCACAGTGGTCGTTGGCCAAGTTGGAACCAATGGTCAATCCAATACGCCAAACCAAGGACCGGCATCATCGCCAACAGCGTCGGCAATAAAACCAGCCTCAATTGGGTCCAGGAGAGGGCGACGGCGCGA
Organism: uncultured Planctomycetaceae bacterium; assembly: GCA_963700865.1. GTDB lineage: Bacteria > Planctomycetota > Planctomycetia > Pirellulales > Pirellulaceae > CAVOGJ01. The sequence continues at coordinate 465,763 of CAVOZC010000018.1, forward strand.
TAAGCCAGCTGTTGGTAATCGCTAAATTCCTCGCCGTCGAATGCGTTCAACTGCCGCCTGGCAATGGTCGCCTGCTGACCAATGTCTGCCAGACGCGACTGCGGAGACAGCCGCCAATAGGCCAGCATGGAAGCGACGCCGGTTATGGAGCCGACGAAAATTACCAGCGCTATGGATGGATTCGCTGCCAGGAGCAGCTGCGGCTGGAAGAATAAAGCTAAATTCATCACAAGCGGTAGTCCCAGGGTTACGAAAACGGCTTCCGTTAACGGGGCGTGTCTCTCGGCTGCGACAGTCGTCGCCGCAGCCTGCGAATCGGCCAGGCGATCAAGGCCACGAACGCCGTCGCCAGCGTGCCGATTAGTCCCAGCACGGCCCAAGTCATGCTCAGTCCGGGACCAGGTCCGACGTAGGCCAAGAGACCCGATGAAATTAGTAGTTCCGACGACAATAGGCTGTGCATCATCTTGAATTCTTCTGCTGGGGGTTAATTTCACCGCGAAAAGGAAAGTTCAGTTGATTCTTGTCATAACGACAGGCGCCGCAGATAACTGGCGTATGCCCCTCGCGCTCGATTGGGTTGCGAAATTCCCAAACCACCTCGCCGCTGCGTGTCACCTCCAGGATCCTTCCTCGATCGGTTTCCGTGATCAGCACATTTTCGTTGGGCAAGGGAAATTGCATGCCGCGCGTCCGACTGTAAAACCAATCTTCCTGGCTGCCGGCAAAAGACCACACAATCGCCAGCGTCTCGGGGTCCCATTCCAGAATGCGTGATGGACCACCAGCACCCACGTTGCCGCGATTGTCAAACACAGACAGGTTCCCATTGGGCAGCATCCTTGCGTCATGTTGACGGACAAACGGCCCATGGATCGCCCAGGTGACTTGTTCTTGCTCACGATCGACCAAGGCGAGTAGATTACGGGAACGGATCGAGATCAGGACCTGCCCCGGCCTGGCAAATGGATGCTGGAGGGCAAACGACTCGTTGACCACGGCAACCGAGTTGACATGGAGCGGGTCCCATTCCGTTTCTTCCGTGTCAAACAAGACGCTGCGGAAGGGTGAATTGGCAAAGGCTTCGATAACGGAGACTTTGCCGAGCTCCTGGCCATCGGACGACAATGTGACAATCTGATCGTCGAGCACCTGACCGCCGATCAGCTTTTTCCCGAAATATGGCACTTCCTTCAAGGGGCGAAAGCCATGGGTCAACGTGACGATGTTACCGTCAGATTGCACCTCTAAGTCGTGATGCACGTTGGCCGTGTACTTCCACAGGATGTTGGATTGACTATCTAATTTGACGAGCCCGTAGCCCCACGGCGTATCGCCGATTCCTACAAAGATGACCAGCAAGTCACCATTGGGGTAGAGAGCACAGCGTCGCCAATAAATGAAATCATCGGGTACCAGACTGGCTGTATGGTCAGCGTGTTTCCAGACATCGCGAAATGACCGGGTCCACTGATGGAGGATGTTGCCCTCCATATCAATAAGATGGGCGGCCGGAGCGTGTGCCGACGCGTACAACGTGAGCCCCTCAAACGCTTGCTCCCTATCGTGAATCACGACACCCCTGTCGTCGAACTCACTTTCTGGCCACAGAATTGGCTCGGCCGTGGCCGCCTTCATGCTCCAGCGTTGCAGCCAAGCTCGCACTCCCGCAAATGGCGGTGCCAACAGCTTGTTGTAAGCCGGCCAGCGAAACTCGGCGGCGGCGCTACCGGCGATAAAGCACAATAGCGCCAGCGACAGCAGACATAGGGTTAAGCTGAACCGCTCCCGCCGCGACGAATCCGCCCCATCTGCCGGCGTCGGAGAAAGGGACTCCTGGAATCCGGGCTGTTCTTCGCAGGTCTGCATGGCGATATGGGGGCGAGGGCGGGATGGATTGGCGGGATGGGTCGGGCGCGGATGGAGCGGAACCCCTGGGTCAAGGATAGGACATCGTCAGCGCCCTGGGAAACCGGGCCGCACAGAACGGGCGTCGCCATGACCTCCTGAAGGCGGATGTAACGGTTGTTCGGGCGAAAATGAGACTCGCCGGCGCTCGGATCTCGTGCATTGACGGACCGGTCGTTCCGAAAGTTCAGAGAATGCGGGCGGATAAGTTCGCCTGCATGCCGCCGATCAACACGCGCCGCCTCCTTGCTGCCTTGCCGGCAAAACCAGATACTTGCAACGAAACTCTCGCGATCAATATCATCGCCTTCCCTTTCGCTCCTGCTGGAAAACGTCATGCTCCCGTTTCAGCGCGCATGCTTGTCTGCCTGCTGATCTGCAGCTGTCTCCACGTCGTGGGTCGCGGCGAACAGCCGACCACAACGCCGATGGGCATTGTGGATGTGCAACCCGCGGCGGGCCACTTCGTCCCCTGCCGTAACGGTTTTATGGTCGCCTATCGGCAGACCATTCCGGGTACCAAGATCGCCTTTGAAATGGTGCCCATTCCAGCCGGCACCTTTCATCTCGGCAGCCCACCCAGCGAGCGACAGCGGCGAGACGATGAAGGGCCCCAGGCCAGCATCGATGTGCCGGCCTGCTGGATGGGCAAGTACGAAGTCACGTGGGCCGAATACAAATCGTTCATGAAAACCTACGACCTGGTCAAGAAGCTGCAGTCACAGGGTAAGCGGCAGGTCAACGACGAGAACCGACTCGATGCTGTCACCATCCCCACGCCCCTGTACGATCCAAGCTACACGTATGCGATCGGGGAGGAGGCCCGCCAGCCGGCGGTGACGATGAGCCAATACGCGGCTAAACAATACACGAAATGGCTGAGTCTGCTGACCGGCGTCATGTACCGTTTGCCGAGTGAGGCGGAATGGGAATATGCCTGCCGAGCCGGCTCGCAGACCGCTTACGCCTTTGGCGATGATCCTGGACAACTCGGGGAATACGCGTGGTACTTTGACAATTCGGACGACGTAACGCACCCGGTCGGTCAGAAGAAGGCCAACGCGTGGGGACTTTATGATATGCACGGTAACGTCGGCGAGTTGTGCCTAGATCAATACGATGCGGATCGCTACGCCAAACTGGCGAAGGCCCACCCGAGCTCCGCGCCGGTGCCCGCCAGCGACGCAGTTGCCTGGCCCAGTAAGCTGTTTCCCCGCGTCGTGCGAGGAGGCAATTGGATGGACGATGCGGATCGATTGCGTTCCGCGGTGCGCACGGCAACCGCCGACTGGAGAATGGAGGACCCGAACCTTCCAAAGAGCCCTTGGTGGTTCACCGACGAGGAGGCGCTGGGGGTCGGTTTTCGCATCGTACGGCCACTCGCGCCGCCACCGCGCGTGGAGCAGGAACGGTTCTGGAAGTCCGACGTCGAGCCCCTGGAGGCGGCGATCGAAAACCGCCTGTCCGAAGGCCGCGGCGCGATCGTGCCGATTGATCCAGGATTCCCGCAGGACGTCGAGACCTCTCGGCCGTAGTGAGACAGACATCCGGCCTGTCATCCGTGTGGGGAACTCAACCGTTGTTCGATTTCGGTTGCACGAGGCGAAACGGATACACCCAGGAGGCCAAGCCGCGGGGACTGCGTGACTGGACCCACAGCCGACCGCGGCCGCTGAAGTTGAGCAGCAGTTGGTCGGAGAAGAGAAACGAGCGGATCCGCTTGCCGCGCGTGACTCGGTACTGCAGGCTCGGTTCCCAAGCGACCGCAAAGCCATTGTCCACGAGATATTCGCCGTCGACTTCGAGCTCTTCCAGGCGGCCGTAGCTGTGAAAGAATACCACGCCGGTGCCCGAGACGCGGAGGACGAACATCCCTTCGTTGAAGAGCCCGCGGACTCCGTCCCAACGGGCATCGCATTGCACCCTCTCGTCGGACGCGAGGTAGGCGCCTTTCTCGAGGATTAACTCCCCGCCGTCCAATTCGTAGGTGGCAATGTCCCCGGACGAGCCCGGCGCAAAGGTGATCTGCCCCGCCTCATGCTCCGCCCAATACGTGTTTTGAAAGAGGCTTTCGCCCGAGAGGACGACCCGCTTCAGGCCCTGCAGCACACCGCCGCGAGTCGACGTGTGGGTCTTGATGTGGGACGACATCCAGGCCATGGCACCCGCGTCCCCCACAATTCGCTCACCAGCAGCCAATTCGATGTTCAGCGCGGAATAGGTCGGTTGGCAGATCAGCTCGTATTCCACGCGTTACCCTTTTCGTTTGGGCAGCAGCGGACCCAGCCGCCGACCAAACTCCTGCGGGTTATGCGACTGAGTCAGGATGCGGCCTTGACCCGAAAACTCCATCACCACCCCTTCACCCGCCAGGAACGATTGAAACCAGGAGCCACCCGCTTTTGTCAGCCGATACGACAAAGTGCTCTCAAAGGCCACCAGATGTCCGGTATCCACCGTCAACGGTTCCTCAACATCCATGGCGACGATCCGGCCGAAGGAAGTAACTACCAATTGTCCCGCTCCGGAAACACGGAGAAAGAAGGGTGCTTCTCCGGAAAAAAACCCTTTCATCCCTTGAAACTCGGTGTCAATCGACAATCCAGACGTGCTGCCGAGATAACTCCCGCCAGCACAAAACCAATCTCGCGATCCTTCCAGCTCCAAGGTTTTGATCTGTCCTTGATGAGTCGGCGCCAAGCCAACTTCGCCGACCTGACCGTCGGTCGTCTGGTAAGTGGAAAGAAAGAAACTCTCACGGGACAAAAGTCGCTTGACTCCCGCCATGAGGCCGCCGCCGCCAAGGCTGCGCGTTGTGACATCGATATCCACGTTAGCGGAAGCGCGATACATGGCGCCTGCTTCCGAGACAAATGACTCGCCCGGCTGTAACTGAACCAGCGCCGAGTCGAACGCTCCCTTACCTTGAATCTCAATGTTCATCGGTCGATATCCTGGGTCGACGTTGGCCGATGCCAAAAGGTTGGCGACGTCACACCGTGCAATAGGGGGCTAGCCAGCCTGCCAGCGCCGGCAGGTGACGGGTTTGCAGCCAGAGACGACCTTGCCCTTTAAATCGCATCACCAGTCCCTCGCCAGAAAAAAGTGTCTGTTTCATGCCACCCATGCCGCCGATTTCGTAATCCAACGTGGGTTCCCAGGCAACCACGTGGCCCGTATCGACCGTCAACTCACCATCGATGTCTCGTTCGACCACCGCTCCGAACGCGGCAAAAAAAAGATCCCCCACGCCGCTGACTTGCAACAAGACGATCCCTTCTCCCGAAAACAACGATTTGAGACCGGCGAACCGGGGTCGAAGGTGCATACCTGGTGTGCAAGCCAAAAACGACCCGGCCGTCAGCCATAACGGGGCGGAGCCCATCTCGCGATGCAAGACAGAGCCCGGAAATGCTGGCGACAGGCCGATAAATCCGAGCTGGCGGGCGGTGTACTCTCCCACGAATAGCGCCTGACCGCCGAAGAACTTGCGGGCCAGGGCCTGCACCGCCCCGCCCATCAGGTGGGTCTTCATCTCGAGGTGGCTGCTCATACGCGACATGGCGCCACTCTCGGCCCACAGCGACTCACCCGGCTGCAGCACGAATGTTAGATCGCCATAGTCAGGGTTGCCTCCGATATCGAACTTCATCCTGAAAACTCCGCCTTCGAACCCGGCCCATGCACGGTACGTGTTATACCCCACATCTCGGCTGGCTGGCGCGGCTTGCGTGGCGACGGTCCCAAACCGGACCGATTTGGTGACGGACGAGATGGTAGCCGAATTCGCAAGCATTTGGACCCATCCTTGCTGCCCACCGTTCAAAGTCTGGCGACTTCGGCTACCTGCTCGTAACAGTTTCAGCCGCTGGGACTGCCCCCGGCATTCGGTCGGCCAACAGCCGCTCATTTACTTGAAATAGCGGCGTGCAGTCTAGCAAACGGTTTCCAAACAATTTACATTCGGAGCCTGAACAAGGGGCAGTGGGCAGGCCACGACCGGTTCGGCGAGCTGTCCACCGACGACCGCTTCTTCTCTCCATGGCCGGCAGATGAACTCGACCCACTACGCCACACCCCCGGAAGATCGGATCCCGCTGCTCCAGAAGTCGGCGTATGCCGTGGGGATGCTGGTCAACAATCTGCAGGCGGCCGCCTTGCCGGCGATGTTTGTCATTCTGAATCTTGGGTTGGGGATGAATCCGGTATTGGTGGGCGTCATTGGTTTCCTCCCGCGGATCTTCGATGCCGTGTCCGATCCGATGATGGGCTACATCTCGGACAATACGCGGTCCCGTTGGGGGCGGCGGCGACCCTACATTTTCGCCGGAGCCCTCATGGCGGGGCTGGTGTTCGCCGCCATGTGGCAAATGCCGCCGGATTACTCACAGACTTTCTATTTCTGGACGTTTCTGTCGGCTTCCATCCTGTTCTTTCTCACCTACACCGTCTACGCCACGCCCTTCGTGGCTTTCGGTTTTGAGATGACGCCCGATTACCACGAGCGGACGCGACTGCAGGCATTCGCCAACACAGCCGGCCAACTGGCCTGGCTGGTTGTGCCCTGGTTCTATGCCATTATGGCGAGCGACCGGTTTGACGACACGGCGCACGGCGCACGCGTTTTGGCGTTGTATGTGGGTGCCACGATCTGCGTGCTGGGCATCGTCCCCGCGATCTTCTGCCGGGAGAAGCTGGCGACTTTGGCCAACCTGGAAGCCGAGGCGAGCGGCGAGGCCTTTACGCGGGGCCTGTGGAATAACACCAAGGATTTCTTCCGGGGAGTCGCAAGCACGTTTCAATGTCGGCCATTTGTCAAACTCTGCGGGGCCACGTTCCTCGTCTTTAACGGCTTTCAACTCGGCTCGTCATTTTCACTGTACGTGATGATCTACTATGTATTTCATGGCCAGAATGATAAGGCCGGCATCTTGCTTGGCTGGTTTGGCATGTTGACCGCGTGGAGCACCTTGGTCGTCATTCCCTTAACGGCCTGGATCTCGACGAAGGTTGGCAAGCGGCAAACGTTTCTCATTACGATCTCTCTCTCCATTCTCGGCTATGCGTCGAAGTGGATCGGCTATAACCCAGCGCATCCTTACTGGCTGCTTTTCTCCTGTCCCTTGGTTGCTTTTGGCACCGGCTCTCTGTTTACCTTGATGGGATCGATGGTGGCCGATGTGTGTGACTACGACGAGCTGGATAGCCATCAGCGGCGGGAGGGCGTTTTTGGGGCCATCTATTGGTGGATGGTCAAACTTGGCATGGCCCTGGCGGGATTGCTGTCGGGACTGATGCTGCAGGCATCGGGCTTCGATGTGGAGCTCGCGACCGAACAACCCGAACGGACGCTGTTGTTGCTCCGCCTGTTTGACGTCGGCGTTCCCCTGGTCACCTCGGCCATCGCGCTGTGGATCATGTCCACGTATGACATCACCGAGGCCCGGGCGCACGAAATTCGTACCTATCTGGAACAGCGCCGCGGCAAACCGGGTTGAGCGACCCTTCCACGCGGGAGACTTAGGTCGGCGTGGCCAGGGCGGTGCCGAGCGTGACGCCGGGAGCCGGCAAGCCACTGCGGCCCATGAGGTGCTCGTCGATCGCCCGCGCGGCTCCCCGCCCCTCATGGATCGCCCACACGACGAGGGACTGACCGCGGCGACAATCGCCGGCGGCAAAAACACCCGGCACATTGGTGCGATACGCGCCATGTTCGGCCGCGATCGTCTCCCAGTTGCCCCGCGGTTGTTGCGTTGCCAGTCCCAGTTGGTGCACCAGCGACGGATCCGGGCCCAGGAAACCGGTGGCAAGCAAAACGAGATCCGCAGGCCAGAGCCGCTCCGAGCCGGCGACTTCCGAGAAGCGCTTTGCCGTCGGGCCGTTGCCAGTCGACCCGGACGGTCTTGATCCCCGTCACGCGTCCCTCCGAGTCGGCGAGAAATTCCTTGGTCAACAGTCCGTAGTGACGAGGATCCTCACCCAATCTGGCGGCGGTCTCGGCGTGCGAATAGTCAACCCGGTAGACGCGGGGCCATTGGGGCCAGGGATTGTTGGCGGCTCGTTCCGCCGGCGGCCGCTCCAGCAACTCAAAATTGACGACCGATCGGCAACCGTGACGCAACGAAGTCCCGATGCAATCGGCACCCGTATCGCCACCGCCGATCACGATCACGTGCTTGTCCCGGGCCGAAATGTACTGGCCATTCCGCAGCCCCGAATCGAGGAGACTCTTCGTATTGCGGGTGAGGAAGTCCATGGCAAAGTGGATGCCCCGCGCCGCACGACCCGGACAGCGGGCCGTCGGATCGAAGGGTCGCGTGGCGCCGGTCGCGACCAGCACGGCATCGTATTCGGCCATCAATATGGCCGGATCGACAAACTGCATTGGGCCGCCGTCCGCCAGCATGATTCCCGTCATGTGATCGGCCGCAAATTCCTCACGGCAGCCGATGTGCGTTCGGGTCAAAAACCGAATGCCCTCTTCGGCCAGCAAATCGATTCGTCGTTGCACGACACCCTTATCGAGTTTCATGTTCGGGATGCCATACATCAGCAGCCCGCCGATGCGATCCGCCCGTTCGAACACGGTAACCGAGTGGCCCACCTTGTTCAGCTGCGCGGCGGCGGCCAGTCCCGCGGGGCCCGAGCCAATGATCGCGACTCGTTTGCCCGTTTGGCGTTCGGGCGCTTCGCGACCACCCAGCCTTCCTCAAAGCCTCGATCGATGATGGCGTTTTCGATATTCTTGATGGTCACTGCCGGACTGGTGATTCCCAGCACGCATGCCCCCTCGCAGGGCGCGGGGCAGGTGCGGCCCGTGAATTCGGGAAAGTTGTTCGTCTTATGCAGGCGATGAAGCGCTTCTTTCCAGCGGCCCCGATAGACAAGATCATTCCACTCCGGAATCAGGTTATCGATCGGACAGCCCATCTCGGACTGGCAGAAGGGCACACCACAATCCATGCAACGGGCGCCCTGGGTCTGCAATTGGTTCACGTCGGCGTGCGTGTAGATCTCGAGGAAGTCCCCCGCCCGCTCGAGCGGATCGCGATGCGGCACCGTTTGCCGTTCGTACTCCTTAAATCCGGTCGGCTTTCCCATGGAATGACTCTTCGTTTCACGGTGACTGTGGAGCAGTGGGCGGGTCAGGCGGTAGCGGCGGCCGCTTGCCGCGACTCGGCCAGCACGCGTTTGTAATCGGTCGGCATCACTTTCACGAATTGCCGCAAGATGTGCGGCCAGTGGTCCAGCACCTGACGGGCAACCGCAGAACCGGTCAGCTCCGCGTGCTGCGCGATCAGTTCTCGCAGTTCGCCACGGTCTTCCTCGCTGTCAACGGGGTCCAACTCGACCATCTTCAGGTTGCACCGCAGGCGAAAATCATCGTTCCGATCCCAGACATAGGCGACGCCTCCCGACATGCCGGCGGCAAAATTTCGTCCGGTGGGACCCAGGATGACCACCCGGCCGCCGGTCATGTATTCACAACCATGATCGCCGACCCCTTCGATCACCGCCTGGGCGCCGCTGTTGCGGACGGCGAATCTTTCCGCCGCCTGGCCGCGAAAGAAAGCGCGTCCTCGCGTGGCCCCATACAGGCACACGTTACCCACCAGAATGTTTTCACTGGCAGCGAAGCGACTTTCGCGGGGGGGATAGATCACGATCTGGCCGCCGGAAAGCCCTTTGCCTACGTAATCGTTGGCGTCCCCTTCCAGTTCCAACGTGATGCCGTGCGCGAGGAAGGCGGCGAAACTCTGTCCGGCCGAGCCCGTAAACTTGATGTGAATCGTATCGTCGGGCAACCCCTGCTCACCATACCGCCGGGCGACCTGGTGGCTGAGCATGGTGCCTACGGTACGGTTGGTATTGACGATGGGGGATGTGATCCGCACCGGCTGCTGATCATCGAGCGCTGCCTGGCTCTCCGCAATCAAGCCATTATCAAGTGCCAAGTGCAATTGATGGTCCTGCGGTCGAGTGCAATGGGTGTCGACATTCGCCCGCAAGCCGCGGGCGGGCGTCAGGAGGGGCGTCAGGTCCAGACCATCCGATTTCCAGTGCGCGATGGCTCGGTTGACGTCAAGGCAGTCGACGCGACCGACCATATCGGTCAACTGGCGAAAGCCGAACTTGGCCATGATTTCCCGTGCCTCCTCGGCCACCAGGAACAGGTAGTTGACCACATGCTCCGGCTGGCCGGCAAACAGCTTACGGAGTTGGGGATCCTGCGTCGCGATTCCCACGGGGCAGGTATTCAAATGGCACTTCCGCATCATGATGCAACCCAAGGTGATCAGAGGAGCCGTGGCAAACCCCATCTCCTCGGCACCGAGCAACGCCGCGATGACCACATCGCGTCCCGTCTTGAGCCCCCCGTCGGTCTGCAGTACGACGCGGCTGCGGAGGTCATTCAAAACCAATGTCTGGTGGGCTTCCGCCAGTCCCAACTCCCAGGGGAGCCCGGCATGTTTGATGCTGGTAATGGGCGAAGCGCCCGTCCCACCCGAGTCACCGGCGATCACAATATGGTCGGCGTATCCCTTGGCGACGCCGGCGGCCACGGTCCCCACGCCAATCTCCGCCACTAGCTTGACACTGATGCGGGCATCCGGATTGGCATTTTTCAAATCGTGGATGAGCTGCTTCAAATCCTCGATCGAATAAATGTCGTGGTGGGGAGGAGGGCTGATCAAGCCGACACCCGGAGTCGCATAGCGGATGTGGGCAATGTATTCATCGACTTTCTTGCCCGGCAACTCGCCGCCCTCCCCCGGCTTGGCACCTTGCGAAATCTTGATCTGCAACTCATCGGCGTTCGTGAGATAGGATATCGTCACGCCAAAGCGGCCCGATGCGATTTGTTTGATGGCCGATCGTTGCGAATCGCCGTTTGGGAGAAGCTCCCAGCGACGCGGATCTTCGCCCCCTTCACCGGTGTTGCTCTTGCCGCCGATGCGATTCATGGCAACCGCCAGCGTCTCGTGCGCCTCGGCCGAAATCGAACCGAGGCTCATGGCGCCGGTGCAGAACCGCTTGACAATTTCACTGGCCGGCTCGACTTCAGACAGTGGAATTTCGCCATTCCCCGCCTCAAACTTGAACTTGAGCAGACCGCGGAGCGCGGCGCGTGTTTCAGCGTCGTTGTTGATGTGGTCGGCGAAACGCCGGTATGCCTCGCGGCTGTTCGTGCGCGCGGCCAGCTGGATATCCGCAATCGCCCGCGGGTCCCACGCATGTCGTTCGCCGCCGCTCCGCCAATGGAATTCACCCGCGTTTGGCAATACCGGCAACCGGTCTTCCGCGTCGACGGGATAGCCCAGATTGTGGCGACGAATCGTCTCTTCCGCGAGGACCTGGAAATCGACACCTTTCAGCCGGCTGGCTGTTCCGACGAAGCACCGCTCGATGACTTCATCATGGATCCCCACGGCCTCGAAGATCTGAGCGCCCTTATAGCTGTGCAGCGTCGAGATGCCCATCTTGCCCATCACCTTGAGCATCCCCTTGGCGACCCCCTGGCGATACGCGGCCACGATGGCATCGTCATCCTGGAACTCCCGCACTTCCTGCAACTCCTGACGACGAGCCTGCCACAGTCCCTCAAAGGCGAGGTAGGGGTTGATCGCGTCCGCGCCATATCCGATCAGCAGGCAATGATGATGGACCTCGCGTGCTTCCCCCGTTTCGAGCACAATCCCCAACCGCGTCCGCTGCAAGCGGGCGACCAGGTGGTGATGCACGGCGCCACAAGCGAGCAGCGAGCTGAGGGGAATCCGATCCTGCCCGATCTTGCGATCGGTCAAGATCACCAGGCTACACCCTTCCTCGATCGCCTGTTCCGCCTCCTGGCAGATGCGATCGAGGGCGGCGACCATACCGTCGCGACCCGTATCTCTGGGAAATGTGATGTCAATCGTCTTTGTCCGCCAACCGCGATGATTCATATCGCGGAGCGCCATTAACTCCTCGTTGGTCAGAATCGGATGGTGTACCAGCAGGCGATGGCAGTCGGTGGGAGACGTCTGCAACATATTCCCTTCGGGTCCGATGTAGCATTCCAGCGACATCACGACGTCTTCCCGAATCGAATCGATGGCCGGGTTGGTGACCTGGGCGAAGAGCTGCTTGAAGTAGTCGTAGATCATGCGTGGCCTGTCGGACAGACAAGCCAGCGCCGCATCATTTCCCATCGAGCCCACCGGGTCCCGCTTTTGCTGCACCAGGGGCAGCAGCATGAACTGACCCGTTTCCAAGGTGTAGCCAAAGGCCTGCATCCGTGCCAGCAACGTTTCCGGATGAAAACCGTGAGGCTGGCGCTGTGGTTCGAGCTCGCGCAATTCCATCCGCTGCTCTCTCAGCCAGGCGCCGTAGGGATGTCGGCTGGCGATATCTTGCTTCAGCTCCTCGTCCGGTATCAGCCGTCCTTGTTCAAAATCAACAAGGAACATGCGGCCTGGCTGCAAACGTCCTTTTTCCTTGACGAGCCCTGGATCGATGGGCAACGGCCCCACCTCGCTGGCCATGATGACGCGATCGTCGTGCGTAATGTAATAACGACTGGGACGCAAACCGTTTCTATCCAGCACGGCCCCGATGAAACGGCCATCGGTAAAGACGATCGAAGCGGGACCATCCCAGGGTTCCATCAGGCACGAATGATACTCATAAAAAGCGCGTTTGTTCTCGGGCATGGTTTCGTGCTTCTGCCATGCTTCGGGAATCATCATCATGATCGCTTCTTGCAACGTGCGACCACTCCGCAGCAACAACTCAAGCACGTTGTCGAAAGTACCCGAATCCGAACAGCCCGGCTCGACAACCGGAAATAGCTTCGTGAGTTCCGCGCCGAACAGGTCGCTGGAGATGAGCCCTTCCCGAGCCCGCATCCAGTTCACGTTTCCCCGCAGCGTGTTGATTTCACCGTTGTGGCTCATCAAGCGATTCGGCTGGGCTCGATCCCAGGACGGAAACGTATTGGTGGAAAACCGTGAATGAACCATCGCCAGATGCGTCGTATAGTTGCTCTCGCGGAGATCCGGATAGAAATCAAGCACCTGCCCCGACGTGAGCATGCCCTTGTAAACCATCAGCTTGGTCGACAGGCTGCAGATGTAGAAATTCAACCGCTCGCGGAGATCCACCCGGTTGCGGAGCCGATGACTGGCCTGCTTTCGGATCAGGTAGAGCTTTCGCTCGAACGCGGTCTCGTCCAACCCCGCTCCACAAGCGATAAATAACTGGCTGAAGTGGGGCGCCGCCCGCCGTGACGCGGGACCGACGTCGGCCCGCGCGAAATCGACCGGTAGCTCTCGCCAGCCCACCAGACGCTGGCCTTCCTGGATAATCAGCGCCTCAACTTCCTGCCGACAGATGGCTTGCTCGTGCGGGTCCTGGGGCAAGAACACATTGCCAGCGGCAAATTGGCCGCGGGGGGGCAAGGAAACCCCCAATTCCGACTGCGCAACGACTGCCAGAAATTCGTGGGGCGCCGCCGTCATCATCCCGGCGCCGTCACCGGTATTGGTCTCGCAGCCACAACCCCCCCGATGCTTCATGTTGCGGAGCATCTCGGCCGCATCGAGCACCAACTGGTGACTGCGGTGACCCTTGATGTGGGCCACAAAACCGACGCCACAGCTGTCCTTTTCATTCGCCGGGTCGTACAAACCGTGCCGGGGAGGGAACTGGCTCATTCCTGCTCACTCCTTTCGTAGGAAGGTGGGGCCAAGGACGGGTCGAGGGCCGCCGCAGGGATATCCGGACTCGATTGCCGCTCAGTGGGCCGATGTTCGACCCGATTCGCCGCCACGGCGCTGGCCGTCTGCTGGAGATCCAAGGCCGGTTCACGAGCCTGGAGTTCCCGAATGAAGCGCCGAGCTACCGCCGAAAGAGTCTTGCCTCGACGATAGATGATGCCGAGGGGCCGCAACAGCGCGGGCTGGCCCTGCTCGTCGACAATCGGGATCGACACCAGGGCCCCCGTCCGAACCTCCATCGACACCGTGGGCTCCGGCAATAACCCGACCCCCGCATTGGTTTCGATGGCTCGCTTCATCATCTCGATGTTGTCAAACTCCATTGCCCGGTTCACCGTAACGCCCGCGGCCGCCAACTGGCGATCGAGTTCTTTGCGAATCTTTAAGCCATCGCAGAAACTGACGAAGTCAACTCCCTGCAGATCCGAGAGATGCACCAACTTGCTACGCGCCAGTCGGTGCTCGGCCGAACAAGCCAACACAATCGGCTCGTCCCGCCATAACTCCACGGCGACTTGCCGAGACGATTTGGGGTAACTTACCAGGCCGACATCCACGGCATCGCGATCAATCTGGTCGTAAACGTGGTCGGGAGGCACATAGTCGATTTGCACTTCCGCTTGCGGATGCTGCCGCGCGAAATCCTTCAAATAGGCCGACATGTAGCTCAGCCCAACCGAATAAATCGAGGCCACACGCACGCGACCGGCCACTTCCTCATGGAAGGATCGCACATCCGATTCGAGATCATTGAATTGCCGCACGAGCTTGCGGCAGCCGCGATAAAAATAATCTCCCTCGGGCGTCAGCACCCAAGGCCGCTTCGAGCGATCGATCAGCTGCACGCCCAGCCGGCCTTCCAATTGTCGCACGGCCTGGCTGGCCGCGGACTGCGACAGACCGTTCTTTTCGGCCGCCCGCGAGAAACTGTGGACGCGGACCACGTCACAGAAGATGGCCAACGTTTTCAGATGCATGAATAAACCGCTCGCATCGCCGACCCCCGCCTGGAACCGCCTCTGATTGGTATAAGATCATCTAATGCTACTCGCGGCCTGAATTAGCAAACCGAATGTCAACATACTGCGGAGAGGTCCCCGCGTCAAATCGGGGAGCCGACCCTGGGAGAGGAGAGAGGACTCGTCGCTGGTCGGGGGGTCCCGGAGGGCTGAGCGACGAGGCGGAGCGACCGCAAAACCGTTCGGGGGTCCGAGCGACGAGGCGGAGCGGGCCGCAAAACCGTTGGGGGGGCCGGGGGGCTGAGCGACGAGGCGGAGCGAGCTGCGGGACCGTCGGGGGGGTCCGGGGGCCGAGCGACGAGGCGGGACGGGCTGCGGGACCGTCGGGGGGTCCGGGGGGCTGAGCGACGAGGCGGAGCGAGGAACGGTTGCCGCCCCCCGATCCCCTGCACGCCGCCTTGGCTTGGGGGGCAGGCACCCGAACTCCACTGCCGACATCTCCGGGCCCCCCAAACCCCCCGACGTTTTTAAATGCTGCCGCTGTGCCCCTCCGATGTCGCCGAGCCATGGGATTCGGCGGTGAACCACATCTCCCCGCAGTTATCGCTCGGGTTCACGACGTTTTGCTTGTTACGACACGGGCGATACATTCAAGTACGCCGTCCAAGTTGGTCAGCACATCCTCATTGGTGAATCGCAGCACGTGAATCCCCTGTTGTTGCAGCCACCGAGTGCGCTGGCGGTCGTATCTCGCTCGATCATCGTGACTGACCCCATCCAACTCAATCGCCAGTCGGGCCGCTGGGCAATAAAAATCAACGATATAGGGTTCGATGGGATGTTGGCAGCGAAAGCGAAGTCCCGCGAGCTGCTTGCCTTGGAGTGCCGACCACAGACGTTGTTCCGGACCCGTCGCCTGTCGCCGTAACCATCCGGCGCGCATCCGCGTCGTGGACGAAGCTCGCTGCCGCCCGTCGCGCCTGGTCATGCTGAAATCCTCCATCGCCCGAGAAATGGCACATGTATACATATATATACTGTTCTTCCGTTCCCGATGTCCAGGGCATCGACTGGGAACTCGTAGACGGGCAGCGGGGCGCGTCAAAGCGACGAGGCGGAGCGGGCTGCAAAACCGTCGGGGGGTCCGGGAGGCGGAGCGACGAGGCGGAACGGGCCGCAAAACCGTCGGGGGGTCCGGGGGGCTGAGCGACGAGGCGGAACGGGCTGCGGGACCGTCGGGGGGTCCGGGGGGGCCGAGCGACGAGGCGGGACGGGCTGCGGGACCGTTGGGGGGTCCGGGGGGCTGAGCGACGAGGCGGAGCGAGGAACGGTTGCCGCCCCCCGATCCCCTGCACGCCGCCTTGGCTTGGGGGGCAGGCACCCGAACTCCACTGCCGACACCTCCGGGCCCCCCAAACCCCCCGACGTAGGAATCCGCGAACCGACGAACAAGTCAGCCATCACTCCAAGCACTGGGAAAATCACTACCGCGCCGAGAGGGGCGGAACGGGCCGCGGAACCGTTGGGGGGTCCGGGAGGCTGAGCGACGAGGCGGAGACGAGCTGCGGGACCGTCGGGGGGTCCGGGGGGCTGAGCGACGAGGCGGAGCGAGGAACGGTTGCCGCCCCCCGATCCCCTGCACGCCGCCTTGGCTTGGGGGGCAGGCACCCGAACTCCACTGCCGACACCTCCGGGCCCCCCAAACCCCCCGACGTAGGAATCCGCGAACCGACGAACAAGTCAGCCATCACTCCAAGCACTGGGAAAATCACTACGGCGGGGCGGACGGCGAAAACCGTCGGGGGTCCGGGGGCCGACGACGAGGCGGAGCGAGCTGCGGGACCGTCGGGGGGTCCGGGGGGCTCAGCGACGAGGCGGAGCGAGGAACGGTTGCCGCCCCCCGATCCCCTGCACGCCGCCTTGGCTTGGGGGGCAGGCACCCGAACTCCACTGCCGACACCTCCGGGCCCCCCAAACCCCCCGACGCAGGAATCCGCGAACCAACGGACAAGTCAGCCATCACTCCAAGCACGGGAAAATCACTACCGCGCCGAGAGGGGCGGAGCGAGCCGCAAAACCGTTCGGGGGTCCGGGGGGCTGAGCGACGAGGCGGAGCGGGCTGCGGGACCGTTGGGGGGTCCGGGGGGCTGAGCGACGAGGCGGAGCGAGAAACGGTTGCCGCCCCCCGATCCCCTGCACGCCGCCTTGGCTTGGGGGGCAGGCACCCGAACTCCACTGCCGACATCTCCGGGCCCCCCAAACCCCCCGACGCAGGAATCCGCGAACCGACGAACAAGTCAGCCATCACTCCAAGCACGGGGAAAATCACTACCGCGCCGAGAGGGGCGGAGCAGGCCCGGATGAGCAGCGAAGCACTAGCGGACCTTATTCGGTCGGTATTCGTGATCCCGCTTACGCACGACTTCCGCCTTGAAGATCTTCGTGGGCTCAACATCCGTTGGGTTATCCGGATCGATCCGCACGATTTCTGGCAACACCTCCATGCCTTCCACGACCCGCCCAAAGACGGTGTGCTTGCCATCGAGGAAGGGCGTCGGCAGAAAATTGATAAAAAACTGCGAGCCTCCCGTGTTGACCGCCTGTTGCTTCGCCATGCTGAGACTGCCTGCGAAGTGATTGCGGTGATTGTCATTCACGCATTCGCAATAGATGTTGTAGCCGGGTCCACCACTCCCGGTCCCTTCGGGGCAGCCGGCCTGAGCCATGAAGGCATCCAGGACGCGATGAAAGATCAGCTGATCGTAAAAGCCTTTCTCCACGAGACTGACAAAATTGCCAACCGTTTCCGGGGCCTCATTTTCAAACAGCTCCAGGACAATATCGCCGGCGGTCGTCTGCAGTCGAACACGGGGAAGGTCATCTGCCGCTGCCTCCTCCCGCGAATCTTTTCTTCGTCGCTCCACGCGTCGATCAGCTGATCGACGCTCCCGAGGTATTGCTGCCCTTTGGCGGAGATCGAGTTTTGACTCTGCGCCTGCTCCAGAAATGCTTTGGCGGCACTGAAATCATTCGTGCCGTAAGCGGCAATGCCCGCCAGGTCGTCCAATTCCTTTTCCTGGCTGCCTCCATCGATCAACACCTGCAGCAGCGACTTGGCATCCGAGTAGCGGTCTTCGCGAATCATGTCGGCGGCCGAAGTGATCAGCAGTCGAGTGATTTCACGGTCCGCGTTAGGGGCTTCACGATAAGCGGCGACGGCGGACTCTCGTAGTCCGCGTGCCGCCTGTTTTCCCTCCTCGATCCCCTGCTCGAATTTGGCTTGCAGCTCCGGTAGCGCGTCCTCGGGCGCGATCAGGTACTCGGCGCGAATATCTCGCAGATTCTTGAGCAGCGATTTCCAGGCCGTAAATTTCACCTGAAAATCCTGGGCGGCCGCACCCGCGGCGAGAGCCGTGGCGGCCGCGGTCTTCTCGTCCGCGGCCGACGCTTCGGTCTCGGCCGACTCGGTAGGGGCCGTCTCCGTCTCGGCCGGCTGGGTCTCGGTACCCGTCTCAGCCGCGGAGGGGGCGACGGCTTCCTGCGCGTGGATGGCTGCCCAAGGGAGCCCCCAGATCAGACATAGTCCACACAGAAGGAGGGTGTGCCGGGCGAGCGGGCGGGAAGTGAACATGTCATTTACTCCGGATGATTTCGACCCGGCTCGCCAGCCGGCGGTGGCCGGAACGACGGGCTGGGCAGGTTGCTTTTTTGGCGGCTCCACGACTCGGGCGGTTACGTCGGCAGCCCAAGACCCATAAAGTAACATACGGCGGTGGTTTGCCAAAAGATCGCCTCTGCGATCGGGTCGTCCCCTTCAATCGACTGATAGCGAGAACTCGGTGAGCAAGCGGCCTGCCTATTCCCAGCCTCCGCGTGACGACGTCTCGTTGCGGATCATTGGCGGTCGCCTGCGGGGCCGCCGCTTGAAATATTCCGGAGACCCCCGCACGCGGCCCATGAAGGACCGGGTCCGGGAGGCCGTATTTAATCTGGTCGGTCCGGGAATTCAGGGGAGTCACGCGATCGACTTGTTCGCGGGGACCGGCGCGTTGGCGCTGGAATCGATCAGCCGCGGAGCCGTTCGAGCCACCGCCATCGAGCGTCATTTTCCCACCGCGAATCTGATTCGGGAAAACGCCCGGCAGTTGCAAGTGGCCGATCGCACCGACGTCTTTGCGGGCGACACGTTTATCTGGGCTCGCCGGCTGCCAGACCTGGGCAGCGAACCGCTCGTCGTGTTTTGCTGCCCGCCTTATGCGCTCTATCAGGAGCGGGCGGCAGATATGCGGCAACTCATCGAATCGATGCTCGAGTCCTTGCAGCCTGGCGGCTGCTTGATCGTCGAAGCGGATGCTCGGCTGGACTTCGCGACGCTTCCCCAGGCCGAAGCATGGGACGTCCGATCGTATCCGCCGGCCATAGTCGGACGATTACAACGCCCGTAATCAGGACGGCTGCCCTGGAGCGTGGCCACCGTTCCGCGGCTCGAATCCCCCGCCCGTCCCACAACGCTAGCACACCTTGCACCGGAACAGTCGCAACAACCGGAACTGTTTCAAGCGCCGTGGGCCACTTGGGAGATTAGGAAAGTCGGACGCGAGATTCAGATTCGATCCACTGGCCAATGGCGACCGATCATGGGAGGGCGGGATGGTTCTTGCATCGCCCCGCGTGAAAAGGATTTCGTAATGGCCTCGGCTGCGTACCGGCGGCTGGATCACAGGGAAGCATATGCCTCAGTCGCACGGTTCGCCCCAGCCCCCACTGGTGTTTAGTGTGGGATGCCTGTTTGTCCTTCTCGTGACCTCCATTCAGATCTGGCGGACACACGAAACGCAGGCTTTTCCTTCCGTTGATGCGGCCGCGTTGGCGGACGTCTATTATTCCGCGCCGCGACCCAAGTATAAGGCCGTTATTCATGCGGAGGACGCGCTTCCCGAGCTCGCATTACCTCAGCTGGCCACGCCGGCGGGGCCGGTGGCCTCACGATTTACGATCGACGGCCCGCCGCCGATGGACGCCTCGTTTTCGCTGGAGCAATTACCGTCGGAGGCATTCGAACCGCTGGCTGTGAACGAGCTGCCGACCATCTGGGGCGATTCGACCACCGATCCCGTCTTCCCCTTTAGCGGGCTGGATCCGCTCCCCATGCCGACTCCCCGGCGGTTGCCAGACACGTTCGAGCGCCCGGCGGCGCGGCCGCTTCACGTTCCGGGCAGCGAGCGACCGCTGACTGCGGCGCGGCCACCGCAGCCCGCGTTGGATCCGCCTGCCGTCGCGGCTGGGGCGGCGAGCCGCGAGGAAAAGGAAGTTGAAGAGGAAGCGGGAAACCCCGTGGCTCCGGTGACCGCACCGCCCCGCCCCGCCGCGTTGGTGGCCGCTCCCTCCGAAGCAGCCACGGAGGTGGTCGCCGCCCAACCGATGCCCCTCCCGAACGGGGGATCGCTGCCGAAGGTGGCAGAAGACGCTCGGTCGCTGGGCGAATTGCAGCTACCCGCCATCCCAGCGTTTTCTCCGGCGGTCACGCCGCCGGAAGCGGAGGACTCGCCGACGACAGACGCCGCGCCAGCACGTGCGGCTCCCCTGGTGAAGCGGCTCGCCAAGCCCAAGCGGCAGCGGCAGACGAAGCGGCAACCCCAGTCGGCTTACCCGCGGCCGATCTCGCTTTTGAAGTCGGCCGAGTTACTTGACGACCCGGCAGCTCGAGAATGGCTTGCGCGACTTCAGATTTTGACGGACGAGCTCCAGCAGGCGGACACGCTGGCGGGGGTCGACAGCCAGTTGCCCCTGCAGCGGCTGCGGCAACTGGAAGCAGACGCGACGGAGCTGGTCACACAGCTCGGTTCCCACGCTGCCCGGAGCGACCTGCTGAGTCTCGGATATGCCTTGCGGCGTCGCTTGGCAACGTACGACGCTGTCCGCTCCGCGTTGCATCCCCAGGTCGTCGCACGCGTCGAGCGAATTCACAGGCAGCGCGATGGCGGGCAGATGCAAACGACGTTGGACGACGTGGTGCAAGTGCTGGGAGAGAACGATAGGGCCGAACAATGGATCGAATTTCTCTCATTACGCGATATCGAACGACTTGCTCGTTCACAGGAGCAGATGGACGATCGGGTCGCCGTGGCCACGTTGACGTTGGACCGGATGACGGGCAACGACTTATCGGAGGAACAGCGGACGATCGTGGAGCACCCGGCTCTGATCCAGCTACAACAACGCTTGCGGAAATGGGCGACGGCTCCGGTGAACTACGAGCAATTGCTGTCTGCCGTGGAGCATTACGAGGCCCAGCCGTCGTCCAATGCCGGCTTCTGGCTGGCTCGCCACATCAGCCAGTTGCGGTGGTCGCTGGTGCCGCAACAAAATGCTTTAGGACAAGTGTTGGACAGCCACTATCGCAACGCCAACGTACGCGTGGCACTTACGCAGCGATTTTTCGACCGCATGCTACCTGTCATCCAGGATTCTCAGGACCCGATTCGCACCGAGATTCTCGGCGCGAAGGTGTTCGGCAACAGTGCTTCCTGGACACGCATTGGCATCCGCCTGGTTCCCGACCCGGAGCGCATTCACCTGCAACTTCAGGCGGCCGGCATCGTGGCCGCCGACACGCGCGCCTTCAAGGGTCCCGTAGTCACCTTTAATCGCAACCGTTCCGAATTCTTTCTTAGCAAACCCATTATCGTCAATCACGACGGCGTGTTTATCGGGCAAAGCAACACGATCGCTCGCGGCACGAGCAATCTGATGGGGCTGAAGACAAATTATGATCGCTATCCGTTTGTGGGATCGCTTGTTCGTCGCGCTGCCAAGCAGCAGATTTTTGAACAGCGAAACCTGACCAAACGCATCCTGGAGCGACGGGTTGCCACCAGCGCGGAGGAGAAGATTGACCAGGGTGTGACGCACGAACTGGCGGTCGCCAGGCACAATATCGATACGAAGATCCTGGCGCCCCTGCGACAATTGGAACTTGAACCGGAAGCGATCAGCATGCAGACGACCGAACAGCGGGTCGTCTTTCGCGGACGGCTTGCCGGCACGCATCAACTGGGAGGACATACGGCCCGCCCCCAGGCGCTTGCGGACAACCTGATCAGCTTACAAATTCACGAGTCGACGGCCAACAATGCACTTGAGCAGTTGGGGCTGAATGGCTGCGCGGGCAATCTTCGTCAGCTCCTGCAAGACATGACGAGTCAAGTCAAGAATGTCGATCCCGCCATGATCGATGAAGTGCCCGAGAATGTGGAAATCAAACTCGCTGACCGCGACGCACTGCGGGTGTCGTTCGAGGACGACCGGATCCGGTTCACGCTGCGAATCGAGCGGCTTACGTTCCGCCGCTCCGAATGGGAAAATTTCGCGGTGTCGGCGAATTACCTGCCCGAGACCCGCGGGTTTCAAATCGAACTCGGACGCGATGGCATCGTTGAGCTGATCGGTCGGCGGCTGAATTTTTCCGATCAGGTGGCCTTGCGCGGCATTTTTGGCAAGGTGTTTTCCAAGAATCGCAACATCCCGTTGATTATCGGCAAGCTGGCTTCCGACGAGCGACTAAGCGACCTTGCTTTCAGCCAACTGGTCCTCCGCGATGGCTGGCTGGGACTGTCGATGGATGACGAGCAAGTCCGCACGGCTCGGCGCCAGGCTTGGGAAAACGCGAGCGGCACCAGTCTGCATTGATGCGACCGGCAGCCCGTCACTGCGGTCCGCATCAAGCCTTCCATTTACCCTGGAACTTATCAGCCGGGTACTTTTCTCGATTTTTTGCCATCTTGGCGTGCAGCGTGGCGGTCAAGTCAAGCCCCAGCTCATTCGCCAGCGCCAGCGCGTAACAGACCACGTCGGCCAGTTCCTCACCCACGGCGGCTCGCTGCTCATCGTTCTCACGTACGGCTCGCGACTGGCCCACGGTCAGCCACTGAAAGTGCTCCATCAACTCCGCAGCCTCGATGGCCAACGCCATGCTGATATTCTTGGGCGCATGAAATTGTTGCCAGCAGCGTTCGGCGACGAAGACGCGGACCAGCTCACGCAGGGAGGCGACGGTCGCCGTTTCATCTTGCGGCAGCGGTGCGGCGGGCGAATTCAAGGCAGCCTCGATCACTTTTTTTCCGAGGACACGGCAAAGGAACGACGAGGGGATGTGAGGTGGTCGAAGTTATCCCCTTTGGGAATCACGACGATGCCGCTTTCCGTGATCGTCAGGCCTCGGCGGCGGTCTTCCTCGGGATCAAAGCCGATTTCAACTCCCGGCGGCACACACACGCCCTTGTCGATGATGGCGTTGCGGATTTTGGCTCTCCGCCCCACATCCACCCCTTGAAAAAGAATCGATCCCTCGACGTGCGCATAGCTGTTCACCCGGACGTTCGGACTGAGGATACTTTTTTCGACCGTGCCGCCGGAAACAATGCAGCCCAGACAGACAATGCTATCCATGGCGTGACCGATCCGATCATCCTCTTCCTTGCCCGAAAAAACAAACTTTGGTGGCGGATAATACGGTTGATACGTGCGAATCGGCCAGTGCTCATCGTACATGTTTAGCTGTGGATCAATCGAGACGAGGTCCATATTCGCCTCGTAATAGGCATCGAGGGTTCCTACGTCGCGCCAGTAGGCATCGTTTTTCCGATTCTCATCGAGGAATGGGAACGCGAAGACGTTAAAGCGGTGGATCATCGAGGGGATGATGTCACGGCCGAAGTCGTGGTTGCTACCCTGCAGGTTGGCGTCCTCGCACAACTGATCAAACAGCAGACGTGCGTCAAAAATGTAGATGCCCATCGACGCGAGACAAGTTTTGGGCTCGCCCGGGATGGTTTCCGGCTGGGCCGGTTTCTCCTGGAAGCCCACAATGCGATTGTGTTCATCGACCTGCATCACGCCGAATTGTCGTGCTTCGTCGACGCTCACCCGCAGGGCACCGATCGTCAGGTCGGCCCCTCGCTGCCGATGGTATTCCAACATTCGGCTGTAGTTCATTTTGTAGATATGGTCGCCGGCCAGAATCATCACCTGATCGGGACGCTCCTTCTCGATGGCATAAATATTCTGGTACACCGCATCCGCGGTGCCTTGATACCAATGCTCGTCGATCCGCTGTTGCGGGGGCAGGACGTCGATAAACTCGCCCAACTCACGACAAAAGAAGCCACGCCAGCCAAGATTGATATGCCGATCGAGACTCATCGCCTTGTATTGAGTCAGCACCAGGGTGCGCCGCATCCCGCTATTGAGGCAATTGGACAGCACAAAATCGATAATGCGGTAGGCGCCTCCGAAAGGCACCGCTGGTTTAGCGCGATCGCGGGTAAGCGGCTCTAAGCGCGAGCCTTTTCCACCCGCAAGGATGACGGCGAGACACTCTTGCATCGAATGGTTTCCAAGAAAGATGACAAAGGGGAAGGGACGACGTGCATTCGCCGCACCTATCGAATTCTATCGGCAAGCGGCAAGTCTGTGAAACAGCGAAGTCGAGATCAGGGCGATTTCGAAGGATGAAGATTCGGCCCGCGGGGGCCCACGCCAGTCGGGCTTCGCCAGCGTCTGACCCGGTTTGCCTCGCGGCACAGCCTGACGTCGCCCGGTCCGCAACCGCACGTGCACGCTGAAAACGTTGCATTATCGGCGCCCCAAGCTTCCCTGGTACGCTGCGGAGAGGCCGTTCAAGTAGGCGGCGAGGGGACACTGCCGGCGTACCCGCTCACGCCCCGCTTCTCCCAGCGAGGCTCGCAGCCCCTCGTCCACGAGCAATCTCTGGGTCCGGCGGGCCAACTCGGCTCGATTGCCCGGTTGAAACAACAACCCGCTGACTTCATCCTCCACAAGCTGGCGGTGCGCGATGAGATCGGTCGCCACGATGGGCAGTCCCTGTGCCGCAGCCAGCAGGGCAATTGTCGGGTTGGCATTGGCCACGTTCGTCCGCCAGAAGCAGGTCAAGTGGGGCAGCAATTCGCTGGGGCGATAGTCTTTCACAAAATGCACGCGATCTGCCGTACGGGTCTGTTCCACAAACCGTTCCAGCCTCCCCTGCTGGGGACCATCACCCAAGATCAACACATGCACGTCATCGCGGACGACCTTCAGCAGGTCGGCCGCCCAGATCGCGTCTTTTAGCCCCTCATCGGGCTGAAATCGACCGACCACCCCGATCAGATGGGCCCCTTCGTCGATTTGGAAGGTACTCCGCAGGAGACGCCCGGCCGACTCGGAGGCGATTTCCGACGGCACATCCGCCTCGCTCACGCCGGGCGGCAGGATTTGGTCCACCGGCATGCCATCTGGCTGGTCGCTGTCGGCAAGTACCACCGAGGCCGGAGATCGAGCCAAGCCTCGGGTCCACCAGCGATTCCAGCTCGAAACCGGTTCACTGGTTCGTTCATGAGTCACAACCATTGCCGCCCGGGTACCGCTGGCCAGGGCCCACATCCGGAGATGGGAAGTACCGCACCAGAGATGGATCAAGTCGGCATTGACGTCGCGGATGCAGGTGACCAGGCGACGCCAGAACACCAGGCTTCTTTCCGATCGCAGCGGCACCCGATGAACCGGAACTTGGCTCTCCTGCAGCGCGGCCGACCATCCAGTCGGCCCGTCCATGGCGCAAACATGCGATTCGTAGAGTTGCCGATCCAGACGCGTGGCCGCCCAGAAGACTTGCTGCCTGGTTCCTGGATGCAGGTCCGATGGAACCACATGGAGCACCCGCGCTGTCATGGAACCAACCTGATCTGCAAGAAAGCCGCGGAGGACGGGCAATTAGGGAGGACAGCTCTCGATCTCGGCCGATTCCAGCGCCGCCACGAAAGGCAGGTTGCGATAAGCATCCTGATAATCCAGGCCATAGCCTACCACGAATTCATCGGGGATATCGAAGCCAATGAAATCAGGCTGCAGGTCGACTTCCTGTCGTCCGTTCTTTCGCAACAGCACCGCCGTGCGCACGGAGCGAGGATCGAATTGCTCCATCAGAGCCATCAGCTCTAACAACGTGTTGCCGGTGTCGAAAATGTCATCCACCAGGAGCACGTTGCGGCCTGAAATATCGGGCATCAAGTCCGCATTGATCCGCAACGGGCCGCGCGTCGTTGTGGCGCCGCGATAGCTGCTGGCCATGACGACCCCCACGCGCAAGGGCATGTCGAGCTGACGGATGAGGTCCGCGACGAGTACCACGCTACCGGTGAGAATCCCGATGATCGTCAACGGTTCGTCCTCATAAGTTTCGGCGATTCCCCGCGCCATGCGTGTCACACCCTCGCGGAGCTCGCTTTCCGTCAACAAAGTTTTCATCGCATGTCCAAAAAATGGGGCGAACTTCCAAAACGCTGATCCAGGACCCGCCAACAAGCGACCCGGGTGCGGCACGAAAACGCCTATTTTAGCGGGCTGGAAATCAGGCGACAGTCCAAGCCGTCAAAATTGTCCTCATCGGAACGATCGGGACTTCTTTCCGGGAAGACCCCCATTTTCACTCGGCTCGTGCGGCGCCGCCAAACTGTCCTCGAAGTAGGCTTCGTGACGCAAACAACCCTCCCCACGGCGTTCCTCGCCCCTGACATGAATTCACGCACGCACAGCGACTTGACGGAACTCGCTCCACTTCCTGCGGACGCAGTCGACCGCCGGCACGGTCTGTACGGTCACTTTGCCCGAGGGAGCGTGACGCTGCGCAAAATCTGCCGCAATCCGCTGAACTTGTGGTTGATTCTGGTGCTGGCGAACGCCATCTGGCTGCCATATCGAGGTCTCTGCCACGATGCCCGGTTGTACGGCTTCGAGGTGCTCAATGGCATCGAGGGGGGGCAGTACCACGATGCGTTGTCCCGTTGCTATGAGCAGTCAGGAAAGTTCTCCGCCTTCGGCACGATCATCCGACCTTTGGCCCATTGGCTAGGGATACCGGGGGCATTTTTCCTGGCCTACGTGCTGAGCAAGCTGTTTTTGATCTATGCCCTGCAGCGATTCGTCACGCGGTTGATCCCGCAGACGACTGTCGCCGTCGGTTCGTTGTTACTCTTGGTGTGCATACCAATCGAGTTTGGTGGCCTGGGCGTGTTTCATCTCAACGAGAGCTTCCTGACACCACGCTTATGCGGCGAGGCCCTCGTCCTGTTGGGATTGGAACGCATCCTGCAGCAGCGGTGGACAGCGGGGCTGGCACTTCAAATCGGCGCCTTAGGCGTTCATCCGATCATGGCCGTTCCCGGAATTCTCGTGGCGCTGGCATGTCTCGCCGGTCAGCTGCTGCGGCCGAGGCAGCAATGGGCCGCTGCCATCCTGGCCGCCGTGGGGCTGGTTGCGGTGCTGGGCATTCGACCTTTGGGTACTGCGATATTCGGCGAGATGGACGCTGCCTGGATGGATTTCGTGGACGATTTCAATCTGTATAGTATCCCGCAAACCTGGGATATCACCGATTGGGCCGCGTTGCTCGTCGCGATTGCGACCGTGAGCGTGGCCGGATTCGTCATACCGGCGCAGCGGGGACATCGTTACTTCCTGGCGGCGACGGCTACGGTTTCATTGTGCGGCGTGCTGATCAGCGTGCTGGCTCATGCGCTACCCTATGCACGACTTTTCCAGGTCCAGCCCTACCGGTGGCTGTGGCTCGCCCAGCTCACCTTCATTCCCATCGGGCTCTCCGTGGCCCATGATTTGTGGCGCCAGCATCGCCCGGCGAATATCTTATTGGCATTTGGCATCGCCTCCTACTTCCTGCTTGGCAACCCCATCGGCTGGGGCCAGAGCTTTGTGTTGTTTGGTTCGCTGTTCCTTTGTGCCCGCATGGTCACGCGGGACTTGCCTGGAGGTGCGTATGGATTCCTGGCATTACTGACGTTACTCAGCGTAAGCAGTATTCAGGTCTTGGCATCACTGCGTACGATGCTGGTACAGGCGCCCATCATCAACGAACACGTCGAGCTGTATTTCTATTTACGGTTTTTCACTCGGGCTTGCGGCCCCTTCTTGACGATTCTCCTCACGTCGCTGATCGCGATCGGCCTGTATGTCCGCACCGACGGTCAGCGATGGTTTCGCCTGCTCGTGGCAGCCCTGGCGTTGACGGTCCAGGTGGCCGCCTGCCTGCTTCCCTATTCGTCTGCCAGCCGACAGTTGGGCTGTGCTGACGCCGCGACCACGCAGATGGTCGATCAATACCTTAGCGAGCACTACGCGGCGACCGCGGAGCGGCCGAGTATCTACTGGCCCGGCGGCGACTCGAGCACGATCTGGTTCCGCCTGAGGGCGAAGAGCTATTTTACGCCTCCGCAATTGGCTGGCACGATGTTTCTCCGCAGCTCGGCGGTCGAGGGAAGGCGGCGAGCCGAGTTGACGGCGCCGTTTGACATCCCGGCCCATACGAGCCATCCGATCCCAATACGGGCCTGGCAGGAACGGGTGCTGCAAGACGTATTTCAACGACCGTTGGGTGTGCAACCACCGGGCGAAGGGGATCTCAGGAGGCTGTGCCAGGAACCCGACTTGGACCTGGTGGTATCCACCGCGGCCATTGGCGAGTGGTACGCCGCCACCAATGGCGAGGTCTATCTCTACGACTTGCGCCAGCTGAGAAATCAGCTTGACATCCACCCATACCCTACCGCGACCCCCGTACCGGCTGAGTAAGGATCGCAATCTGTCGATTGTCCGGACTGGGAAAAAAAACCGAGCGCCATAAGGCTCTGTTTTCACTTGCTCGTGGCCGCTTTCGGTCGTACATCCCTCTGGCCGCCGAGTTTCTCCGTGCGAAACGATCCACCGTCGAGAAGGCTCGCCACGCGGCTCGCACAGAAAAGCACTCATAGCACGAGCACAGGGGAAGCATATGAAGGTCGCCGTGATCGGCGCGGGTCCCGCGGGTCTATCCGCCGCCTACCAACTCGCCAAGGCCGGTGTGGAAGTGGAAGTGTTCGAGGCATCCCCCTTTGTGGGCGGCATGTCACGTTCCTTCAACTTATGGGACCAGATCGTCGATCTGGGACCGCACCGCTTCTTCAGCAGCGACGCCCGCGTCAACCGGCTGTGGCTGGAAATCGCGGAAAACGACTATCGCATGGTCGATCGCCTGACACGTATCTATTATGGCGACAAGTTCTTTCACTATCCTTTGCAGCCAGGCAACGCCTTGCGAAATCTGGGGATTGTCGAGGCGGCTCGTTGCATGCTGAGCTATTTTCGGCAACGCGTGTCCCCCAGCGAGGATCGGGCGACGTTCGCGTCCTGGGTCACGCGTCGATTTGGCCGGCGGCTCTACGAGATCTTCTTCAAGACGTATAGCGAGAAGCTGTGGGGCATCTCCTGCGACCAGCTGGACGCCGATTTTGCCGCCCAACGGATCAAAAAGTTGTCACTGGGCGAAGCCGTCAAGAACGCTCTCAAGCTAGGAAGTCAAAAACACGCCACGCTGGTGGACCAATTCGCCTTTCCGCTCAGCGGCACCGGCATGGTGTACGAGCGGATGGCCGACTATGTCAACGCGCTGGGCCAGGTGCATCTGCAGCGGCCCATTCGCCGTGTCATTCACGATCAGGGTCGCGTCACTGGCCTCGAAACCACGGACGGCATCACCCACAGCTTTGATCACGTCATCTCCACCATGCCCTTGACCCTGCTGGTCAAGGGACTGGCAGGCGTTCCCGAAAATGTCCGCCAAGCCGCCGACCAACTGACGTTCCGCAATACGATCCTGGTCTATCTGAATGTGGCGGGTCGCGACCTGTTCCCCGACCAATGGATCTATGTGCATGCCGCGGAGCTGGAAGTCGGTCGTGTCACGAACTTTCGCAACTGGATCCCGGAAATCTGCCGCCATTCCCCCAATTCGATCCTGTCCCTGGAATACTGGTGTTACGACGAGGATGCAAAGTGGACGGCGTCGGACGAGTCACTGATCGAGCAGGCCAAGTCGGAAATGCGACGGACCGGATTGATCGGCGACGCGGAGATCACCGACGGGCACGTGATCCGCATCCCCCGCTGCTACCCGGTTTACGCTCGCAACTATAAACAGCACCTGAGCGTCATTACCGACTATGTCTCGCAGTTCCAGGGGCTCACGCCCATTGGCCGCTACGGTTCGTTCAAATACAACAACCAGGACCATAGCATCTTGATGGGATTGTTGGCGGCGGAGAACATCCTGCAGCGTCAGGAGAACGACTTGTGGTCGATCAATACCGATTACGAATCGTATCAGGAAGCCGCCACGATTACCGCTTCCGGCTTGCAAACGGTGGCTTCCGCGTAGTCCGGTCCCGCAATACCGTGGCTGGGGCATCCTGCCACAGTCGTTTTCACTGCCACCGTGGCTGGGGCATCCTGCCACAGTCGTTTTCATTTCCACCGTGGCTGGGGCATCCTGCCACAGTCGTTTTCACTTCCACCGTGGCTGGGGCACCGTCTACTTCACCTGCAGCGTCTTACGTTTGGCGACGTTGGGGACTTGGCGGCAGGCTGCTGACCGACGACCGAGTCTTCAAGACAAGTCCCCCGCACAGCGGTTGGCGAAGGACCGCCGGGCTGGCAGAATGGCTGGACATCCCGGCGCCGTTTCACTTCCAGGCCCCGTGCCTTGAGCGGCTCTGCTTGTTGCGCAAAATGGCTGCCACCATGCTGACCGGCTGGTCCGAACAAACGATTGCGGGAAAGCCGTGCCGGGTACTCGTTCCCTCCCAACCGAGTGAACATGGATATGCGGTTGTATTTCTGCACGACCGCCCCCCGCTCGAGCAGGTCATTCCGCCGACCTGGCAAGCGGCGCTGGAACGCCGCGGGTTGCGGGTCGTGGTTCCGTGGACGGGCCACTCGTGGTGGGCCGATCGGGTAGTGCAAGACTTCTCGCACGAGCGAACGCCCGAGCAATTCGTCACGCGGGACGTCGTCTCCTGGCTACGAGACGAGTGGCGAGCGGCGCCCCCAAGGCTGGCCATCTGTGGGATCGGCATGGGTGGTCAGGCCGCACTCAGGATGGCTTACAAGCATCCGGATATTTTCCCGGTAACCGCCGGAGTCTCGCCGGATCTTGATTATCAATTTCGCATCCTGGAAGGGGATGAAGTGCTTTATGAACTCTATGGCGATGTCGAAACGGCTCGCCAGGACACCGCCATCCTGCATATTCATCCCTTGAATTGGCCGCGACACCAGTTTTTTTGCTGCCACCCTGATCGCGCGGACATCTTCGAAGGGGTCGACCGACTGCGGATGAAACTCTCGTCGATTGGCGTTCCCTTTGAAATCGATATTTCGCGCGAGGCCGGTTCCGATGGCAGTTATGAAGACGCCATGGCGGCGACCGTCGGCGACTTCCTTGTCGAACGGCTTGAGCGGGAACGGCTGCGCATCGCCTGACACCCCCTCGACGGCGGCGCACCCGCCCCGTGACTCGTTCCCCCTGGGGCGCGTCACTCACCGACACTGAAATCAAGCATGTTGACGCCTCCCAGCTCGTAGCTGTTCTGGCGCGGACTGTAGCGAATGCGTTGAGCCGACACGGTGTTGCGGGGACCGTCCACCTGCGATTGATGCCACAGCTGCGCATCGGCCCGTCCGTCGCCGTGCAGGATCACCATGTCCTTCGCTTGGTCGTAGGAAAGTCGCTCGCCCTTCGCCGCGAACAAATGCCCGTTCGGCGTCTTGCCTTCGACCATCGTATTGCCCTGGGCGATCAATTCGAAACGATTGGTGGCCGCGTTCGCAGGCAGCTGATACACCGTCAGCTCGTGACAGCCGAGGACAGCGGTATTGGGAAGCAGCTGCCCGTCTGGGAGCACCTGCAACCGATCGTTCCAATCGTCGACCGGACCCATAATCGAGCGAACTCGTCCTCGAAACGAGAGTTCTCGTCGGGCTAACCCTCCATCAAATCCCTGCTCAAAATTCACGCGGAGGTAGTTGAGTCCATCCGTATCGCGATCGGCTCCGGCCGCGGCGGGCAGCCCGGCCGGTGACTTGCCACGGCGGACGGTTTCCACCCAACCGGGACCGGCCCCCTGCACTTCTTCGGCGGCATAGTTCAACTCCAGTCGAGCGACTTGAGCCCGATCCACGGCGAGCCATCCCCGGTCACCGCTGGTTTGATTCTCGAGTGCCACCATCCCCGTGGCCACCACCGTATGAAGTTCCAGCCGACGTGCGGCGGCACTCGCACGACCAAAGTCGATTGGTTCGGTAAGCATGGCTGCCAGTTCGTCAGCCTGGATGCGTTGCGCCGGCCCCTGGATCAGCACCGACCCCTGGCAGAGCAGCGTCTTGCCGTCGAAACGCATGCCTTGGTCCCAGTTCATATCGGCCATCGCGGGGCCGCGGCCGCCAACCGCTGCAAATCGCTGGGGCAGCGGCGCCTCGGCCGACCCGGGTCCCTCGATCCACATTTGATTCTGATCGCGATCGAGATGAATATTTCCGCCCGACAGCGTCATTTGTTGAGCGTGAATCGTGGCCGGCCGGCCGACGATCACTGCCAGCCCCCCCTGGCGTGAAGGTTGCGAAAGCCTCAGTTGGTCCCCCGTGACCTCAACGGGAAACTCGCGGGGATCCGTCGACAGATTGCGACAGCGAATCTGTCCTTCCAAAAGGACCTGATCGATTTCTTGCCGCTTGCCGAACAATGCCACATCGATCTGCAGTCGTTCGCCACGAACCTCAAAGCGGCGGTTTCCCGCGAGTGACGTTTCGGCAGCCGATTGTGGCGAACGCAATTCGGGGCCCACCGCCGCGCTGGGAGGCCGCAGCTCCTCCCGCGGGTGCATAATAATGTCCAGCCGATCGGTGTAGGCGTCCAGCTGCGGGCTATGTACCTGAACCTGCTGTTCGGCGACAACCGATCGCGGCTGCAGGCTGCGCCAATCGACGACATCCGGCGGGTTTTGACCAAGAGGCCGTGCCGCGGCGAGTTGCAGCCAGATGGCCTGTGATTGCACGGTGCCGAAGCCGTCTGCCCGACATTCAGCATTTCCCAGGACGGTCAGCTCGACCAGATCTTCGTGCGGCAGGACCTCGACACGGTCCGACCACTGCAGCTCCAACTCGGCCGCAGCGGGCTCGGTGCCAGTGGCATAGGTGCCTCGCCCCGCGGCCTGAAACTGGCCGGGGCTGACGGAATCTCCCACCAGATATTCCAGCCGCGCCGATGCCAGCCGATGCCACCGCGGCGGTCCCGCGCCGACCCCCGCGCTCGATTGGGAAACCAGCCGCGCTGGCTGTCCGGTGGCGACCAGCCGCTCGAATTGCATTCTGGGAAACGGGACGGAACTGGATCCGGCCACCGGCAAGGGTTGGGGTTGACGACCGAAGTAGGCCGCGAGTTGATCGCATTCGACGATGTCGGCGGCTCCGTCGGGCTGCTGCCGTTCGATGCGGACCGCCCGTGTGATCCGCGCTGCGGCTCCTTGAATATCGATCGTCACGGGGCCTTCTGCCGAAACACGCAGCGGCGCTGCGGGGCTGCCGCGCCCTGCCAGGGCTTTCTTGGCTGGAGGAAAAATAACCGCCTGATGCAAATGCACGAGCTCAATCTGGCGCACTTCGGTGGGTGCCGAACTGGGGAGCCGACGGACTCTGTCGTCGGCGAGCGGAGCCAGGCGGATGGTGAGGTCACGGCCGCTACCAAAGCTCTGACCAAAGCGGAAGTGAACGTCTTCCGTGGTCGAAATCGTCTGCTGATTGAATTGCACACCCTGCGTATCGATCTCGACACGATCCTCCGCACCCGGTTCGCTCGGGCTGCCACTGATCAGTACGCGACCTGGCAAATATCCGGCCTGCAATTCACCGATCTCACCGGTTTGCCAATCGAACGGGTGATCAAATTCGAGCGTGGCTCCTTTCGATGCCTGCACGATCCACGTGCGTTCCCCCTCTTTCTCCGGCAAATGAATAATCGTGCAGGGATCCAGTCTCAGGCGACCCTCCTCCCTGGCAATCGTGCGCAGCAGCAGGTACAGCCCCCGCGTCTTGATCACGTGGACATCATCACCTCGTTCCCAGCTTTCCGCCGTGAAGAGCGGCTCAATCAGTTTGCGATATTTGGCCGTCGGCGATTCGCTGCCAAGCGATGCCGCGGGGGTCACTTCCGCGCGTCGTGCCTCGGGTTCGATCAGCGGCACCACCAGAGCCGCATATCCCCCGTACGCCACGAGAAGCGCTGCGAAGCTGGCGGCCGCTTGATAGAACCTGGAATAAGCCATGGCCTTGCCTGCTGCCGAAGCGAAATAATCTCGTGTGCTCTTTGACGGAAAGCTCGCAGAGGCGGGATGCTCGGCGAAAGTCCATTCAGCCAAATCGGGCGACGATGTCTTCCCACCGCTTCTTGGCCTTCAGGATCTGTTCAATCGTCTCGCGAATGGCACCCTTGCCACCGACTTGCGTGGTAATCATGTGAGCCGCCTGCTTTGCCTCATCCGCCGCGTCGGCCACGGTCACCGCGAGCCCGACGGATTTGAGGACCGGCAGGTCAGGAAGATCGTCACCCACGTAACAGACCTGATTGAGATTCAGCTTTAATGAGGCCGCGATTTCCCGGGCCGCTGGCAATTTGTCTCGAAACCCCTGCCGGACGATGTCAATGCCCAGCTCGGCCGCCCGCAATTGCACGATATGTGAAGTACGCGACGTGAGAATACCAAAGCGAAATCCGGCTTGTCGCCACAGCGCAATCCCCATGCCATCGCGCACGTAAAATTTCTTGGTTTCGATCCCCTCGTTATCGAAAATCAATCCCCCATCGGTCAGGACACCGTCCACATCCGAGAGAATCAACTCGATCGCCTGGCAACGTTCTTCAAGCTTCATGATGGGGCGACTCTTGGAAAAGGGACCAGTTTCAATGGAGCCGCTGCGCTGGGATCCAGTGGCGAATCGCTCGTGACTACATCCGTGATATCGATCATTCCTGCCGGACGGCCCTCGTCATCGATCACCGGAAGCTCACTGATCTTTCGGGTGGCCATGATCTCAACCGCTGCGCTCAGCATGCTGCCCACGGTCATGGTCGTCGGGCAATTGCACATCACGTGGGAAATGGCGTCGTCCAGCAACGCTTCCCGGCGCGACTCGAACAGCCGTGCCAGGTCGCTATCGGTGAAGATGCCCGTTAAGTGCCCCGTGGCGTTTACCAACATGATGGCCCCCGTGCGGCGTCCTGGCTGGCCGACGTCGATGAGAACCTCGCGTACCGTGTGTGTCTCATGGGCAATTCGGCAACGCGACAATGGCCGCATCGCGTCCTCCACTCGGGCTAACTTCCGTCCCAGACTTCCACCCGGGTGAAAGCGGGCAAAATCGTGAGCCCGAAACTCACGCTGCTTCGCCACCGCCAGCGCCAGGGCGTCTCCCAACGCCAGCATCGCCGTGGTACTGGTCGAGGGAGCCAGCTCCAGCGGCCCCGCCTCACGCAGCGAACCAAGAGCCAGCACGCAATCCGCCGCTTGGCCCAAGGAGTTGGTCGCCCGCGAAGTGATGGCGATCAGGGGACATTCCAATTTCGCAAGGCTGGGCAACAAGCGGGTGATTTCGTCCGTCTCGCCACTGAACGACAAAATGAGGATCGTGTCTTCCTGGCGTATGCGTCCCAAGTCCCCGTGGATCGCCTCGGCCGGGTGAAGGAAATGACTCGGAGTGCCGGTCGAGGCCAGGGTGGCAGCAATTTTTTGTCCGATCCAGCCCGCCTTGCCAATTCCGGTCACGATCAGGCAACCAGGACAGTCACCAATCATCTCCACCGCCGTGCAAAAGGTTTCATCCAGCGTGGCCGCCAAGTGCGAAAGAGCCGCCGCTTCCTGCTCGATGATGGATTGGCCAAGAGCCAGCGGGCTCGACCGGTTGCTTGCCGTGGCGAATGTGCGCGCGGTACCAGCAGTCATGGTCTGTCATCCTTGACATGGGGGCGAAGGGAACCTCCGCCGATTGTAGGCCCGAGCCCCCTCCGATCGCAACGCGAAGCCAAGCCGGCGGCTAGCGCACGCGAGAGAGCCCGCCAGCCGCGACATGCGTCGCCGCTGGTAGACACGCCTCCTCCCCCGCGCCAGCCGGCCCGCAGGCCTCTCCGGCCCAGCCGGCCCCACCGCACGAGCCTGCCTCGGAATGGCCCAATTTCCAGCCGCGGGTGGCTCGCCACATGACAGCAGTGACAGCATCATCCCTTGAAGGAGCCCGACCCGACGTGATACTCTGGGGAAATTTTGCACCGCAAACCATGCCCCCTCGTTAAGGCGCTTCCATGCCGCGACGCGACGATATCCACAAGATCATGCTCATCGGCTCAGGCCCGATCGTCATCGGCCAAGCCTGCGAATTCGACTATTCCGGCACGCAGGCTTGTAAGGCCTTGCGCGAGGAAGGTTACGAGGTCGTGCTGGTCAATTCCAATCCGGCCACGATCATGACCGATCCGAACATGGCGGATCGCACGTATATCGAGCCACTCACGTGGCAGATGGTGGCCAAGGTCATCGAGCGAGAGCGGCCGGATGCCTTGCTCCCCACGCTGGGCGGTCAGACGGGCCTGAACATTGCCATGGAATTGTCCAAGCATGGTGTCCTGGAAGAGTATCAGGTCGAATTGATTGGTGCCAAGGCCGACGTCATCGCCAAAGCCGAAGAGCGGGATCAGTTTAAGGCGGCAATGGAAAAGATAGGCCTGGAGGTGTGCCGCGGCGATACCGTGCATTCGGTGGAGGAGGCGCGGGCCGTCATGGCGGAGATCGGGCTGCCCAGTGTCGTCCGACCCAGCTTTACGATGGGCGGCAGTGGATCGCGCGATCGCTTACAACCGCGACGAATTCGACGCCCTCGTGCGGATTGGGCTCGACCAATCCCCCGTGGGTGAGGTGCTTATCGAGGAATCGATCATCGGCTGGAAAGAATTCGAGATGGAGGTGATGCGAGACCTGGATGACAACGTGGTGATCATCTGCTCGATTGAGAATTTTGATCCGATGGGTGTGCATACGGGGGACTCGATCACCGTGGCGCCAGCGCAGACGTTGTCCGATAAGGAATACCAGCGGATGCGCGATGCCAGCCTGGCGGTCATCCGTGAAATCGGCGTGGAGACGGGCGGCTCGAACATCCAGTTTGCCATCCAGCCGGATACGGGTCGGATGATTGTGATCGAAATGAATCCGCGCGTCAGCCGCTCCAGCGCCTTGGCGTCGAAAGCCACTGGATTTCCCATTGCCAAGATTGCCGCCAAGCTGGCCGTCGGTTATCGACTGCACGAACTTCCCAACGACATTACCCAGAAAACCGCCGCCTGTTTCGAGCCTACCATCGACTATGTGGTAACCAAGATTCCGCGGTTCGCCTTCGAGAAATTTCCCGAAGCCAACTCGACGCTAACCACGCAAATGAAAAGTGTTGGCGAAACGATGGCGATCGGTCGCACCTTCAAGGAGTCCTTTCAAAAGGCGCTCCGCGGCCTGGAAGTTGGCCGTTTTGGCTTTGGCTGCGACCCGGCCGACTTATGGGGCACACCCCAACAGCCGACGGAGGAGGAGATTCGAGCCAAGCTGTCGCGTCCCAATGCTGAGCGTGTGTGGTATCTCCGCTATGCGATCAAAGCCGGAATGACAGCGGAGAATATCTATGAAATAACCAATATCGATCCCTGGTTCATCGATCACCTGTTTGAATTGGTCGAGATTGAGGATGGCCTGCGAGCACGGCAGACGCTCGGCGAAGTACCGGACCGTCAGCTGCGACGGGCCAAACAAGCGGGCTTTTCGGATCGACAGCTGGCGACGCTACTCGACGTCTCGGAACTGGAAGTCCGCAGCGAACGCAAGCGTCGCGGCATCGTTGCCACCTTTAAAGCTGTCGACACCTGCGCCGCCGAGTTCGAGGCCTACACGCCGTACTACTATTCGACCTACGAGGAGGAGGATGAAACACCACCGCGACGAGCCGATCAGCAGCGAATCATGATTCTCGGAGGCGGCCCCAATCGCATCGGTCAGGGCATTGAGTTCGACTACTGCTGCTGCCACGCCAGCTTTGCACTCCGCGAGCTCGGCATCGAATCGATCATGGTCAATTCGAATCCAGAAACGGTGAGCACCGATTACGATACGAGCGATATCCTCTTCTTCGAGCCGCTGACGACCGAGGACGTACTCAATATTTGCGACCGCATCGAACCGGACGGCGTGATCGTGCAATTTGGCGGACAGACGCCGCTGAACCTGGCGCGGGCGCTCGCCACCGCCGGCGTGCCGATTATCGGGACCTCCGTCGACACGATTGAAGCCGCGGAGGATCGTGAAAAGTTCCAGCAGACACTCACGCGACTGGGCCTGAGGCAACCGGCCAACGGCATCGCCCGCACCATGAGCGAGGCGCGGGCACAGGCGGCTCAAGTCGGCTTCCCGGCCCTCGTCCGCCCCAGTTTCGTGCTCGGCGGCCGAGCCATGGAGATCTGCTATGACCAGCATCAGTTCGAGAAGTACGTCGCCGAGGCGTTTATTGTTTCCCAGGGGCAGCCCGTTCTGATCGACCGCTTTCTGGAGGATGCGATCGAGGTCGATGTCGATGCCATCTGCGACGGAGAGCAAGTCGTGGTGGCGGGCATCATGGAACATATCGAAGAAGCGGGAGTCCATTCGGGCGATTCCGCCTGCGCCATTCCGCCCTACAGCCTGCAAGGCCCGGTGATCGAGGAACTCCGTCGAGCCACGCGTGCCATGGCCTTGCACCTGGGCGTCATTGGTCTGATGAATGTGCAATTCGCCGTGAAGTACGAAGAGGATCGCTGGATCGTGTATGTGCTGGAGGTCAACCCGCGGGCCAGTCGCACGGTCCCTTTCGTGGCCAAGGCGACCGGCATGCCGGTGGCTAAGATTGCCGCCAAAGTAATGGCAGGATGTTCGCTGGCCGAGCTACACGTGGAAGACGAACCTGTCCCGACCCACGTATCGATCAAGGAGAGTGTCTTTCCCTTCCGCAAGTTTGCCGGCGTCGACATTGTCCTGGGCCCGGAGATGCGTAGCACTGGCGAAGTCATGGGGGTCAGCGATCGCTTTTCCATCGCCTTCGCCAAGAGCCAATTAGGGGCGGGCATTCATCTCCCTTCGTCCGGACGAATCTTCATCAGCGTCACCGATCGACACAAGGAAGCGGCGGTCGATCTGGCTCGTCGCCTGACCGAAATCGGCTACGAGATCATCGCCACCGCCGGTACGGCCAAGCGGCTGGAGCAAGCCGGCATCGCCGTGGAACGCGTGAAAAAGATCGTGGAAGGAAACCCTAACCTGCTCGACCATCTCATCGACGGGAGCGTGGACCTGGTGCTTAATACCCCAAAAGGAAAAGGGGCCCGCACGGACGAGGGACGCATTCGAGCCGCCACCGTCCAGCACGGCGTGCCCTGCATCACCACCATCCAAGCCGCGGAAGCCGCCGTGATGGCCATGGAAGCACTCCGCCACGAGGAAATGGACGTGCAGGCCTTGCAGGATCGACTGCCCGAAGCGGGCGTGGATGCCGTGGCAATCCGTCACTCGATAAGATAGACGTGCCGAAGTCGTTGCCAGCCGGCCGAGCCCTCGCCGCGGAATCCGCTGCCACGACGGCGGTGGCCCGGAATCACCCACAGCCCTCTCGCGCTACGGAAGCCCCATGCCCGACCCGCTCGTTGAAACCCGCGGACTGGGGCGGAGGATCGGTCAAAAATGGCTCCTTCATCCTGCCACTCTCTCGATCACCGCCGGCCAGCGAGTCGCCCTGCTGGGACCCAGCGGAAGCGGCAAGACGCTCCTGCTCCGCTGCCTCGCCCTGCTCGACCCATGCGATTGCGGCCAGCTGCTCTGGCGCGGGAGCCCGGTCCGCGGCAGCTTCGTACCTTACTATCGCAGTCAAGTCATCTATCTGCACCAACGTCCGACATTGTTCGAAGGGACGGTGCTCGACAATCTCCAACAACCATTCAGACTCCGCAGCCACCGCGGGTCCTGCTTCGATCGCCCCCGTATTCTGCAGCTGCTGGCAGCCGTCGAGCGGTACGACGATTTTCTCCATCAGCCGACTCAGCAACTATCGGGGGGCGAATCTCAATTGGTGGCCCTGCTACGGGCCATTCAACTTGATC
Organism: uncultured Planctomycetaceae bacterium; assembly: GCA_963700865.1. GTDB lineage: Bacteria > Planctomycetota > Planctomycetia > Pirellulales > Pirellulaceae > CAVOGJ01. The sequence goes on from CAVOZC010000018.1 coordinate 505,485, forward strand.
CTCGGATCCTGCTGCTCGACGAGCCCACGGCGGCACTCGACCACGAAGCCCAGCAAATGGTCGAGCACATCGTGGCCAACTGGCTGGGCGACCCCGAGGCACACGCGCACGCTTCCGTGTGGGTAACCCACGATCCACGGCAGGCGCTGCGGGTAGCGGATACGCTCTATCGCATCCGCGATGGAGAACTGGCACCGGCGGAGAGCCATCCGTGACTGGCTACGTGGAACTGACGTACGGACAAGTCGCCCTGGCGGCCTTGCTGATCATCATCAACGCGGCCATCTCGCTCGGCCTGCAATTGCGACTGGAACGATCGTTGTTGATCGCCAGTTTACGCACCGTGGTTCAGTTGCTGCTTGTCGGCCTGGTGCTCGAGTGGGTATTTCGGCTCAATCGCTGGTATGTTGTAGTGGCGGTGGCTCTGATGATGTCGTTGATCGCCAGCGTGACAGCGGTCAGCCGCAGTCAGCGGCGTTATCCTGGCATGTGGCTCGGCACAACCCTCTCGATGTGCGGCAGTGCGTGGCTGATCACGTCGTTCGCGTTGTTCGCCGTGGTGCGCGGTACCAACAACTGGTACGAACCACAGTACGCGATTCCGCTCCTGGGGATGGTGCTGGGGAACACGCTGAACGGCATCAGCCTCGGTCTGAATTCCCTGACCGATTCACTCGTGGGCCGCCGCGAGCAGGTGGAAACCGTCCTGGCGCTCGGCGGCACGCGCTGGGAAGCGGCCCTGCAGCCGATGCAACAGGCGATCCGCACCGGCATGATCCCCATCATCAACTCGATGATGATCGTGGGCATCGTCAGCTTGCCGGGCATGATGACCGGACAGCTGGTCGCCGGGATGCGGCCCATCCAAGCCGTCAAGTACCAGATCGTGATCATGTTTCTGATTGCCTCGGCGACGGCGCTGGGCACGGTAGCGATCGTGCTGTTTACTTTCTTTCGCCTGTTTACCGCGGAACACCAGTTTCGCCGGGAACGACTCCATACGGCAGGCCAGCATCAACGCCAGGCAGCGACACGGATGTTTCCGCTCCGATAAGCACGTGACCGGGGTTTGGTGGGAAGCTGCGCCTCCGTGTTTTTCACCCGCAGCAGCGTGTCCATCAGGGCGGATCAGCGGTTTGACAATCGCCCTTTCCTGCTGGGCACTCACGCCGAAATGGTGTCCCACGGGCCGGTGATCGCGAGAGTGATGCCTGGTGTCTGCAGGTTGACGAACAGCCATCGTCCGTCGGGACTGAACGTGGCCCCCGCCCATTCTTTGTTGCGAAAATCGCCTGAGAATCCGTTTCGTTCACCGTTCAGGCGGAGATTGTTTTGCGCAAAAAGCGTCAGGTGGCCGTCCTGGGACAGCGAGAACATCCGCTGCGGTAACTCCTCGGCGCCGTAGTCATTATCTTCGCACAGCATCAAGCCACCGCCCGGATTCACGCACAGATTGTCTGGCATGTTCAGGACTTCCTTCGCTGGACTCTCGAATAACAGGGTCAGCTTTTCCTGTTGCGGGTCGAACTGCCAGATCTGACCTGCCTCGGCTGCCCCTCCACTCGTCGCGTCAAAGAAGACCTTCCCATCGCCAAACCAACATCCCTCCAGTCGCGCAAACGTGGTCCCTCCCAACGACTTGCCTTGCGTGAAAACGCCAAGCTCATCTCGCCCGCCCCGCTGGAGGCTGTGAGCCCGCGTCGGCTCGGGCACGGCATGCCAACGAATGTCGAAGCTGGCACCAGGCAACACGCCGCCTCGCAGGTCGGACCGACCCACGGCTTCTGCCATTTCCAAGCGGCCGCCGGCCGCCAGCTTACCAGGTTCTCGGGGAATGAAGCGGTAGAATCCCGCCATCGGTCGGTCCTCCGTTTCGTACACAATACCGGTCGCCTGATCGATCGCGACCGCCTCGTGCACAAACCGTCCCATCGCGCGGAGGGGCATCGGCGACTTGACACCCTGTGGATCGACCTCAAAGATCCAGCCGTGTTCTCTCTCAAAATCCCGCCGCACGTTATTCTTGTAGTGATCGACGGCATGTTCACCCAGCACGGTTTCCTCACAAGACAGCCAGGTGCCCCAGGGCGTGATGCCACCGGCGCAATTGCGGCTGGTGCCAGCGAGACTCAACCAACTCGTCAGAAACTCGCCGCGCTCGGTATGGAACTGCAAAGTGGTGCAACCCGCTTGCGCCGAGGATCGAAAGGGGCCACCGCCGCGGAGGCTAGCGACGGACCGTGGTCACTGACCTCGTGATTTCTCACCAGAGTAACGATGGGGCCGTCCGCACGGACGACGCCCATCCCGTCGTGATCGGACGGAGTTGCGAGGCCGTCCTGCATCGGGTCTCCCGTCCAGCCAAACGACATGTAGCGAAATCCCTCCGGCAACCGCACCAGCGAAAGGCCGGTGGTTTCGTCGATCGCATCAACCAAAGTCGCGGTTCGTCGCGATACGACTTCGCCCAGCGCCAAACGCCCGCTCATCGCCGTCAACGCTGCGCCCACGCCAAATGCACTACAGACGGAAAATGCCTCATGCAGGAACGCTCGCCTCGTTCGTTTCATATCATCACCACTCGACTCGGACGGATCACTGACGATCAACCTGTAAACCTGGAGCATGATTTTAGCCGATCGTTTCCGCCAGCGGAGTCGTAGCGATGGAGCAACGAACGGATAGGTACTCTACAAGACATAAGTGGTGAACTTCTTCCGCCGGGTAGCCGAGACGTTTGCGTGACCTGCCGCCCCTCTTATATGGGTGCGATTCATACGGCCACGGCTGATTGTTGCGGGCTTCACGCTGCGGACAGCGGTGCGGCGGGAGCTAATGTGAAATTTGCATGAATGCCTGGATCAGCGGCGGCAACGCCAGGTTGGCCGCCTTCAGCGAACTGGTGTCCCGCGGCTCAACCAATGATCACGCGCGGACGTCTTGTCCGATCGGGTTCGGCTCGCTGAAGCAATTCTCGCACCAGCCAGGGGACATTACCCTCGCCAAAGAGCAGGAAGCCAAAATTGGCAACCAAGGGGCTTTCCGCCGACCAGCCAAAATGAAGTTCGGGCGGTTTTCCTACCTTGGAGAGTTCCAACGCGATGGCCGCGATGGCGTGTGCCACCGACACACAGCGTGTCACGCGGACGACGAAGTGACCCTCCGACTCGGTAATCTCCATGAGCGGACTTTGCTCAAAATCGCTGGTATCCCCCAGCGTCGCCTCGATGAAGACAATCGGCACGTCGTCGGTAAGTCGGTGGGCACGGCGAATCAATTTTTCCTTTTCCACCATTGAGCGATTTCCTGGTCGATGGGGAACCAGCACCGGAAATTCCAGGTGTTTGAGCGTATCCCACAGCAGGCGAGAGGTCGCATCCACAAAATCGAAGTGCTCGAACCGCAATTCGGTGCTGCGGTGCAGGCGTGAAACGAGCGAAATCAGGATCACCGTGATGATGAATGTGGCGGCAATCTTGATACCATCCGGTTTGGCGATGACGATGTCGGTCGTGGTGTAGATAAAAATGACCGTGATCAGCACATACCGCCAGGGGATGTGGTGCCACATCTGTCGGAAGCTGAGCTTGCCGTTGGTGGGCGCTGTCGTGGCTTCCGTCGCTTGCTGGTTATCTTCCTCCATCATCTCACCGGTGACTGTCACCTGGCCACCACCGTTGGCGGCCACACTTCGCCGATAGTGATCGATAACCACTGCCACGCTGGCGCTGGTCATCAAGACCATCACACCCGTGGCGTAGGCGCCCCCTTGAGCCGAGACGCTGGCGGAAAAAATCCACGTCACCAGTAAATTGACGCCAGTAAACACAAGGACCAGCGGGCGAAATGCTTCAGTCCACTTGGGAGCCATCCCATAGCGGGGCAAGTACCGCGGCACGAGATTGAGCAGACCTGACATGGCACTCGCACCGGCGAACCAGAGAATGACCACGGTGCTGATGTCGTAAATCGTGCCAAAGATGCTACCAAACATCGGATTGATGGGGGCAGCTCCCTCCCCGTGTGCCAGGAAGGCCAAGGCGCGATTTTCCGCCGGGCCGCCGCTTCCAAGGTCGATCGGGTCAATGAGGGTGCTGCAGACCGTCGTCGACCCGAGCAAGAGGAACGACATAATGATCGCTGCGGCGATGAGCAACTTCCGCGTGTTACGAATCCTCCCCGCGGGAAGCTCCGCGTCGTCGTCGTCGTCACCCTTAACCAAGGGCATGACGGCCACGCCGGTTTCGAAGCCGCTCAAGCCCAACGCCAATTTGGGAAAACAGAGCAGACATAGGGCGAGGATCGCCCACCCATCATGGCGTTCCCAGGTTAATTCTTCCAGGTACCAATTGCCGCTGTTTACGGCGTCCATCCATGACGTGAGCTTCTCACCGTGCGTTGCCAAATGCCATAAACCGCTGCCAATGACGATCACGTTCAAGAAGAGATAGACGCCGACGATCACCACGGCCAGCCCCATCACCTCGCGGAAGCCCCGGAGAAACATGGCCGACAACAGAATTAGCAGGAACATCGTGATCAGCAGCTGGCTATGCAGCCATTCTGGCGAGGATTGCCAGTACGGGTTATGGATCAGATGCTCCGCCGCATCCGCCGCGGAAAGGGTCTTGGTGATCACGAAATCCGTGGCGGCAAAACCAAGCAGGACAAGTACCATGAACTTTGCCGTCCACCCACGCAGCAGGCGTTCGAGCATAGCGATCGACCCCTGCCCATGCGGGGACTCGCTCGCCACATGGCAGTAGACTGGTAGCGCACAACCCAGCGTCACCAGCACCAGGACCACCGTGGCCATCGGTGCGAGCAGCCCGGTGGCAGCAAATGCGATCGACGGCTGGTACCCCAGCGTGCTGAAATAATCGACGCCGGTCAGGCACATGACCCACAGCCAAAAACTCTGATGTTCCTCGTGCGGCTTCGTCATTTCGGCAGTATCGCAATTTCGCCGCGAATGCACGACCCACCAGGCTCGGAACTCGATGCAGTCACCGGCGGCCGTGGATCGGCAGGGTAAACGACTGCCTCATTCGTCGGAGCGGACTCAGGTTCGGGCTTGGGAGCCGACCCGGCCATAGCGGCTTTTGGGCTCTTGCGATCCGCCGCGAAAGAACTCGCGCACGACGGAAAACCAGCTCGGATAGACGGTTTTGTGGTACGGGGCATCCGCGGGAAGTTCGGCCACCAGCCGCCGATGGGCGGCACCAGGTTGTAGTAGGGAATGCCTGGCAGCAGATGGTGCAGCGCATGATAACGCAGTCCCAGCGGACACAAGATCTCGGTGAGCACCGGCATACCCGTGATGTTCGTCGAATCAAGCAGTTGTTCCTCGAGCGTCATCACCTCTCCCTCGCCCAGGTAACGGTGAGCCGCCAGGGTGCGGATGTGATTCAATGCCAGGATGAAGGCCGCCAACAAATAGAGCTGCGGAATACGGGTCCACGAGTTCACACCCACACACACGAACACCAGGATGGCCGCCGCCCGCAGGCAGCAGGCAACTTCCAGAGCCGTCGACCAATTCCACAGAGTCACCTCCTTGACCGGCCTGCGGTACCGAAAATCGATGACGAATGAAGAGGCGTGTTCCATTGTCCACCGCCTCAAACCGGGGTGTAGCAACGACAACGGCGTGAGAAGGAGAAACCGCAGGAAAACGGCGATCGGCTGCAGAAACACCTGGGACAGGAAAGCCATCAATAGGCTCCAACCCCCCGTCCCCAAAGGCAAATACTCCCCATCTTCCTCGGTACCGTAGTGGTGCGTTTTGTGATGATCGATATGTGACTCGTAGAACGTCGACGGGGTAAGCAGCGGAACTCCGGCCAGCAGGTTCCAAACGACTTGAAAACCGATCATCTCGCCCTGGCGAAAATGCACGATCTCGTGCATGAACGAACCAACACGATAGAGCAACGCACCGGCCACGAGAAACGACAGAGCCTGCTGCCAGGTACACGCCGCCGCCGTCAGATAGATGGCGGCCGCCGTATAACCCAACAGCAAGGAGACGAGAAAATCAGTCCAATAAAGGTATGGCTTTCGCGAAAACAGGTCCGCGACCAATTGGCGACTTTGACGGATAGTGGGCGATGGAAAATTCGATACGTGCATCGGACAGCCACTCGAAAGAAAAGCGAGCCCCCTTCCCTTATAATTGCCCGCTAATTAATAGGAAGTCAAGAAATGGCGACGCGATTTCGGCTGGGGCGGAGGCAGCCGCGTCGTTTTTTGCCAGACCAACGGCTGGAGCGAGAATGCTGCTACAGTGCGGGTTCGACCGACAGCCGGGAAAAATAGAACGTCGCCGCCCGGCCGGTTCGGATCACCACGAAGGTAACGATCTTGACGCCGATGGCCGTGCTGGGCGACTTCCCTGGGGATCGTCGCAACCCTGGCGAATTCGGCTACACGTCCAGGTTTTTGACCTCGAGCGCATGCTTCTCAATGAACTCGCGACGGGGTTCGACCTTATCGCCCATCAACACGCGGAACATTTCGTCGGCCGCACCGGCATCCTGCATGGTGACCTGGAGCAGCGTGCGGTTTTCGGGGTTGAGGGTCGTGTCTCGCAACTCCTCGGCATCCATTTCACCCAGTCCCTTGAAGCGCGTGACCTGCATTCCCTTCTGGCCGGCAGCCCGCACGCAGGTCAGCAACGAGCGGAGGTCTTCCAGCGGCAATTCGTTATCCTCGCGGCGGAGGACATAGCGGGGATCCTCGATACCGGTACGTTCTTGCGGAATCAGCGACTGGATATCAAAACCGAGCTCCGCGAGGTCGGCAAGCCCGCGGTTGATCGTGCGGACTTCGTGCAATTCGACGATCCGCAGTCGATGGTGCGGGGCGGGTTGCCCGTTGGTGGGGACTTCTCCGGACGTCGTGGCACTCGGTTCGTCGCGCGAGTCCGAGACCGACAGCTCGCCCCATTCGGCTTCTTCTTTCGCGACGAAGGTTTCAAGTTCCTCTCGCGTGGTAAACCAATGGTCTTGTCGATCGAGAAACACGTGGAATACGGGCAGCCGCCCGGTTTCCAGATTTTGCCGCAGGGCGTGCGCTCGAATGCTGATACCGCGGCGTTCGAGGGCGACCAGGGCGTCCTCCAGATTCGCCAGGATCAGGCAGAGCTGCTTCATTTGTTCCCCTTCGATGCGAGCACCCTCCCCTTCCAGTACCGAGTCCCCCAGACCACGCTCGAGCAATTGGGCTTTCATCTCATCTTCCGTTTGCACGTAGTACACTTTCTTACCGCGTTTCACGCGGAAGAGGGGTGGCTGGGCCACGTAGACAAATCCCCGCGAGACCAGCTCATACATCTGCCGGTAAAAAAAGCACAACAGCAGGGTGCGGATATGCGAACCGTCGACGTCAGCGTCCGTCATGATGATGATCTTGTTGTAGCGACGCTTTGAAAGGTCCTGGTCTTCGCCGATGCCGACGCCGATCGCCTGGATCATGCTGCGGACTTCCTCATTGGCCAGAACCTTGTCGTCACGCGACTTGTAGGCATTGATGATTTTTCCGCGGAGAGGCAGGATCGCCTGGTATTCGCGGAGCCGCCCTCCCTCGGCGCTGCCACCGGCCGAATCGCCTTCGACCAGATACAGTTCGCATTTCTCCTTATCGCGGCTGGTACAATCACGCAGCTTGCCGGGCAACCCGCCACCCGAAAGAGCCCCTTTCTTCCGCAGGACTTCCTTGGCTTTTCGTGCGGCTTCGCGTGCTTCGGCAGCCAGGATGCCCTTGCGGACGATCGACTTGGCGGCGGCCGGATGCTCTTCGAGATACTTCGCCAACCCGGCATTCACGGACGTCGTCACGATGCCCTCGACTTCGCCATTTCCCAGTTTGGTTTTCGTTTGGCCTTCGAATTGCGGGTGGGGAACTCGCATGGAAATGACTGCCGTCAAGCCTTCTCGAAAATCGTCCCCTGACGGAGTCACATCCTTGAATAGATTCTCCTTCCGACCGTAGGCATTGAGCGTCCGCGTCAGCGCGGACCGGAATCCGGAAACATGGGTGCCGCCTTCGGTGGTGTGGATGTTATTCACATAGGAGTGCAGATTCTCGGTGTACTCACCCGAATACTGCAGCGCCACCTCGTAGCCAACCTCGTCGGTTTCGCCGTCGATGAAAATCACATCGCTGTGCAGCGCCTCGCTGGCTCGATTCAAGTGTTCCACGAACTCGACGATCCCCCGCTCGTAGCAGAATTCCTCCCCTTCCTGATTACGTTCATCCTTAAAGGCGATCCGCACGCCTCGATTGAGAAACGCCAATTCCTGCAATCGCTTGTAGAGCGTGTCGTAGACAAATTTGGTCGTTGGAAAAATCTGCGAATCGGGTTTGAACGTTGTCCTCGTACCTCGCTTGTCGGACGAACCCATCCGGCCGACGGTACCTTGCGGAATTCCCCGCTCGTACTCCTGTTGGTAGGCGTGACCTTCTCGAAAAACCTCGACCTCGACACCATTCAGAGAGAAAGTTAACGACCGTGACACCTACGCCGTGCAAGCCGCCCGACGTCTGGTAGGCACCCTTCTCGAACTTGCCGCCAAACTTCAGGACGGTCATTACCCCTTCGAGCGTCGACACCTCTCGATCCAATTCCTCGGAGAGCTGATCATGTCGTTCGATGGGAATACCGCGACCATCATCCTCGACCGTGACCGAGCCATCATTGTTAATGGTGACGGAAACCTTCGTGGCGAAACCGGCCATCGCCTCGTCGATCGAATTGTCAACCACTTCGTAAACCAGGTGGTGCAAGCCACGAGCCGTCGTATCACCGATGTACATACTGGGGCGTTCACGAACATGTTCCAGATCAGACAGATGTTGCAGATCGGCCGCCCCATACTCCGCGTTGGGTGTCTTTTTCGGATTCTTTCCTTGGATATCGCTGTCCATGATCGCTTTCGGTCGCTGAGGAATGGATTCCGTTGCTCGGCTGGGGGCCGAGTCATTTTCTTGTGGGCCGTGCTCACACGATGCTTCCAACCGCTCGGGTTGGCGGGTACGCCCGGCCGTTACTCGATCGCTCCCAGTTTGAAACGCAGACTCCGAATTTCATGTTCCAAGTCTCGATTGAGCGAAGCGAGAATCTGTGGCTGGCGAAACGTGAGTTCCTGCATGACGGTTGAATTGGCCACCGTCACTTCCAGGACGCCACGCATCAGCCTTCCGGGACGTGAAACACGGCTGAGCCCCGGTTCGACGGCGGCTTGCCAAGCGTCCGTAAATTCCGACGCCGCCAGTTGTCTGGCATAGCCGCGACGCACGAGCACATCCGCGATCAGGTTCGACAGCTTTTGAGGGCCACCACTTCCGGTGGATCTCCGCGACTGCGAGAAACGTCTGGCCATACCCATTAACGCCTTTTGTCACGCGACAAGGGCATCACCACATAGTGATAGCCGTCATCCGTCTTGAAGTCTGCCGGTTGATCGTTGTCTTTAACAAACATCCCGACGGTGACCTCGGGACCCAGGACTTTCAAAAAATCACCTACATAACGGTGATCGAGCGTAATGCTGATTTGTTCCCCGTCGTAGGCAATGGGGATTTCTACTCTCGAATCGCCCACCTCGGAGGTACACCCGCTCATCACCAGGCTGCCGTTTCCAAACACAAAATCAACTCCGCGGCTCTCCTCGCTCGCCACAATCGAAGCCTGGCGGAGTCCCGAGTAGAAGGGGCCCACGGTCAAGTCAATCTTGGTGGAATCGGAACGATCGGCGATCACATCCCGCCATTTTGGGAAGCGTCCTTCCACCAATCGCGCGTAGATCGTGGCCCGTGGCGTCTGTAACAGCATGTCATTCGCACGAGCCGCCATCTTGATCTCAGCATCCGCATCACTCAGCGCCCGTTCGATCAGCTGCATGGCTCGGCCAGGCACAATCGTCGTCTGTTCTCCCGTCAGATGACCATTGACGGATTGAGCCGGACCCTCCATCTTCGCCAGTCGCCGGCCATCGGTACCCACCGAAGTCACCTTGGCCTCATCAAACTCCCAGAGGACGCCCCCCAAGGCATAGCGGCTGCTTTCGTTATCGGTGGCAAACAGGGTCCGTTTGACCAGTTCCTTGACCAGTCGAGCCGGAATCTCGTGGTACTTTTCCTCGGCAAATTGAACGACTTCGGGAAACTCGTCAGGGTTTTCAGCCGACAGTTTGAAGCGACTCCTCTGCCCCTTGATCTGAATCGAATTACCATCCGATTCGAGCGTCAATCGCTCATCGGTGCTCTCTCTCAAGATCGAGCCGACTCGGCCCACGGGAAGGATCACTGACCCCGCACTACTCACGGCCACATCCCCCACTTCCAGGCGGATCCCGACCTCGGTGTCGGTCGCCATCAACGTCGCGATGTCCTTATCGGCCAGTAATTTGACGTTTTGGAGAATCGTCTTCGGGCTACGGCTGGGAGCCACAGTGGCGGCTGTTTGAAACGCCGACAGGAGTTTCTCTCGATCACATTCAATTTTCATCGTTTCGACTTTCACTGGATACGCGCTGACGCAAACCGTCATGCGTTCTTGGAGATGTTGTTTTCCTAAGAATATTTAAGAACAAGTAGTAGTAGGAATGAATCAAGTCCAACTGTTCGTAAGATCCCAGAAATATTGCGAAAGGACTTGATTATCGAGCATTTTTTAAAAATATCGATCCTGGGGAGTGGTGGAAACAAATGTTGGTTAATGGTTGATCAGGGTTGATGAAGGGTTGAGCGTTTCTCTTACTTGTTGATTTGCTTGCCGGCCAGTGTTGCATCGTGTTGCCGTTCCATGTTCCGTTCACATGAAAGCGACTGTTTATCCACCGCTTTGTGTGTGATTTGCCGCTGGGCAGGAGGGAGAGAGGCCTTCACGGCTCGCCCTTGCCCGGTTCATTGGCAAGAACGCGTTGCAGCTCGTCGATTTCCATCCGCAGTGAACTGTCGTGCTCAAATTGATTTTGTATTTTCTGGCAAGCGTGGAGCACGGTGCTATGGTCACGTTGTCCGAAATGGGCTCCGATTTCCCGGAGCGAGTACCCGGCCTGCTTGGCCAGATACATCGCCAGGGCCCGCGCTTGGACGACGGCCGGTTTGCGGGAGCTGCCACTGAGTTGCTGTCGAGAGATTTGATAGAAGCGGGCAATGACGGTGCTAATCTGTTTTAAACTGTGTCGCTGGGATGATTCCCAGGTGTCAACCATCCGCTTGAATTCCTGGCGGGAAATCGACGTCCCCGGCCTGGGCAAGCCGGCGCCATAAGCCAGACTGCCGTACAGTCGGTTAAGGAGGCTGGGAACGGTCCCCTGATACCGATCGCAGAACCAGCGAAGAGCCGCATCGCTGAGGGGATGCTCCACCAGGGCACGAGCGAGGATCTCATAGCGAGCGGGGGTCGACGGTGGTTGGAGTTCGATCGTCAGTCCGGCGGTCAGTCGGCTGGCTAGGGACCGGGCGATCATGTCGAGCGATCCGCCATGCGTCGGCGAGGTTATGAGGATGGGGGCTTGGCGGCAGACAAACTCGTCAATCAACAATGCCAGCTCTCGCTGGGCGGCCAGCTTCTTCCGCATATGCTGAATATCGTCGACAACGAGCATGTCGACCCCCTGCCAGGATTCGCGCCAGCCAGCCACATCGTCCGCACGAATCGCCTCGGCGTGAGAACGACAAAAATCGGCGGCGGAAAAGAATGCCGTCGAGTGATGGGGATGAAGTTGATGCCACAATCCGATCAGGCAGTGCGCCAGCAATGACTTGCCCGTTCCGGATGTGCCGCAAAGGACGAGTGGGTTGTAGGGCCACCGTTCCCGGCCGTCGCTCGTGGACTGCATTGAAGCCACGACCGACCGAACCAGATCGTTCTCCTCGCCGCCGATAAACGCCCCCAAACCGCACGCTGGCGGTGACTTCGCCGACATTTCTGGCACGGCAAGCGGGTGCGAAATTTCGAAGGTGCCGGAAACCAAACCCGCCTCCGTGAGGTCTATCTCCCTGCCTGCACGATCCCCCCGAGGGGAGCTTCGGAGCAGAGAATGGGAAAGGGCTAAAACGGTGAAAAACCTGGCTTGGGCCAAGTCCCGAATTGTACCGATTTTTACGTCGGTTCGCGAGTCGACCAGGGGACCGTCAGGGGCCATTTGCCGCTGAAATGCGCCGAAAAATATCGACAATTCGCTCGATTGCCGCCTCAATCTCCTCCGGCACCGTATGGCGGCTGAGGCTGAACCGAAGTGAACCCTCAATCGTCTCGGCGGGACAACCCATGGCCCGCAGCACGGGGGATGGCTCACTCGAACCGCTGGTGCAGGCCGAACCGGTCGCGCAGGCCACGCCAGCTCGATCAAGTGCCACCAGCATGGCTTGTCGATCGACGCCGGGAAACGCGACGTTGAGCGTCTGGGGCAGCCGTGCGGCCGCCGACCCATGGACCACCAGTTTGGGAATCGCTTGGGACAAGCCACTCTGCAGGCGGTCGCGAAGCGAACGCATGTGGGCAACGGCCTGATCTGCGGTCTGTTCCCACAATTCCAGTGCCGCTTGCATCCCCACCGCCAGCGCTACCGATTCGGTGCCAGGACGCATGCCCAGTTGCTGCGAGCCGCCGATCAGCAGGGGATCGACGTCGACATGAGGCTTTAAGAGCAACACGCCGATCCCGCGCGGGCCGTGGAATTTGTGTGCCGTGACGGTGAGCGCGTCGACGCCCAGCCGGGAAAAATCAACCTGCATCTTGCCGACGGCTTGCGTCGCGTCGCAGTGCGTTACCGCTCCCCCGCACAAGGCCATGGCGCGACTTGTTCCACCGGTTGCAGCACGCCCGTTTCATGGTTGGCCAGCATCACGCTCACGCCATGGGTCGGCTGGCGAAGAAGTGCTTCGAGTTCGTTCAGCCGTACGATCCCTTGCTCGTCAACGCCCAGAACCTGCATATCCCAGCCATTCGTCGGCCAAATGGGCGGCGGTTTCCGTGATGCTGGGATGTTCGATGGCGGAGACGATCCACCGCCGCGAGGCGGCCGTCGCTCGATCGTGGCGCAAGCCGCGAAGGGCCATGTTATTGGACTCGGTGCCGCCGCTGGTAAAGAGTACCCGGTCGGCGTCGAGCGAGTCGACCTTGGCACCCAGGATCTCCGCGATGCGTCGACGAGCCACCTCCAGGGCTCGTCTGGCCCGCCGGCCTTCGGCATGTTGACTCGCAGGGTTGGCGTACTGTTCGGCGTAGGCGGCCGCCAACGCGGCGGCGACTTCCGGCGCGATGAACGTTGTGGCGTTATTGTCGAGGTAGACCGAGGGCATGGATGGGTCTCAGAGGGATTGTTGGCCGAGCACGGTCAAGGTTGGCCCGTGTGGCCGGCGGAGGTCAGCGCCCGCTCCGAGACCTGCTTGGCCGCCAGGGCCTCAGCGGATTGCGGTTGCATGGCGAGCGCCAACTCAAAGGCGATCAGTGCCAGACCATGAGACCCCAGTGCCTGTTGCGACTTGCCGATCTGCAGGGCTTGCTCGGCCACGTAGCGGGTCGCCTCAGCCGGCAGTCCATCGGTGGTCTCGGCGGCTTCGGCCATGGCAAAAAGCTCGGGGAGAATCACGTACAGGCGAGCCTTGGCAACGGTCGCCACCAGTGCCCAAAATTCAGCGGACGATTCCGGATGGTCAGAGGTCCATTGTTCCCAGACGAATCCTCGCTCCGCATTCTTCATATCGAGGTAGTCGCAAAGGAGCTTGGCGTCGCCAAAGTAGATCTCTCGAGGATAGGCAGCCGACGTCACAACGTCCCACTCAACGGCCGGGTCCCGCACCAGCAGACTGTTGATGTCGCCGGCAATTTTTTTTTCGAGCGCCGTCGAGATGTCTTCACGCACGACCGGACCGATCTGGAGCCGCAGGAAGGGAATCTGGTAGAAGTGATAGCGTCGCCTGTGGAAGGCCTCTGGGCTGAACTCCTCCCCCTCCACGCGACCGAAGATCAGCACAAAACAGGCGGCGACGATCAGCCCCAAAATCGCGTAGATGAAATACGAGAGCGGAATTCCCCGGGCGGATTTGGAGGCGATCTTGGAGGCGGTGGCGGACGGGCTCATGCCTTCTATTGTGCGTGCCGGACCGGCTTTGGCAACATTCCGCGAGTTTCTTCGGTCGGCCACCACCTTTTTTGGCGAGGATGGTGACAGTCGTCTTGGCGCCGAGTGCCCATTTCGGCGAAAAAACAATCGTAGCTGTCGCCATCAGGATCCGGTCCCGAGCGACTCCCGCGGAAAACCCGAACGAATGTGACCACTGGCGCTCGGCATGCGTGACCATCTCCGCCGCTCGACAAGTCCGCTGGGGAGCGTGGCGACAAGGTACCAACATCCCCTCGCCCGGGCGAAACCAAAGCGAAATCGCTTAATTTTCCTGGAGGCGGGGCCGATAGAGCCCTTCCAGGACACCGCGCCGGGGCAATTCGAGCGAGATTCGAAATTGTCCACGTTGGAGGCCGTCCTGTTCCTCGCCAAGGAACCGATTCATCCGCGTAAACTAAGTCAGCTGGCTAACTTGGCGGATGGAACGGAAGCCCTTACACTTGTGAGCCGTCTGAACCGTTTGTACGATCAGGCCGCTCGTGCATTTCGGGTCGAGGAAGTGGCCGGTGGAATGCAATTGCGGACTCGCAGGCAATTCGGAAACTGGCTCCGCAGATTGCAGCATGTTCCGCGAGAAATCCGATTATCGCCGCCGGCCATGGAGACGTTGGCCGTCGTGGCCTACCGTCAACCGGTCGTTCGGGCCGATATCGAACAAGTGCGGGGGGTAAGTTGCGGCGAGATCCTGCGTCAACTGATGGAGCGTGATCTCGTCCGCGTGTGCGGGCGGAGCGACGAGCTAGGTCGCCCCTACTTTTACGGGACGACCAATCGCTTTCTGCAAATCTTTGGCTTAGGGAATTTGGAAGAACTTCCACGCGCCGAACAGTTCCGTCGGTCCTTGGAAGATAACGGGCAAATGGTTACTCAACAGAACGGCGATGGAGACGTAGACGTGACGGTTGCAACGGACAACGAACGGTTGATAACTGACGAAGTAACGCGAGCAGCGATGGTCGTCGCCATGCAGGAACGCAGCGAGGACGAAGAGTGGGATGATGAGGACGAAGAGTGGGTAGATGACGATGAGGACCTCGAAGACGACGACGATCTCGAGGAGGATGAAGAATGGGAAGATGAAGACGACGATGACGAGGAAGAGCTCGACGACGATGAGGAGTGGGAGGACGAAGACGCGGAAGAATTTGAGTACGACGCGGAAGATGATGACGACGAGGAGGACGAGGAAGACGAGGAGCTCGACGACGATGAGGAGTGGGAAGAAGTCGATGACGACGAGCTAGGGGAAGATGAGGAGTGGGACGACGAGGACGATGAGGATGAGGAAGACGAGGACTGGGAAGACGACGACGAGGATTGGGAAGAAGACTGAGTCGCAAGGAAGGCTACTCCATCAGCCGAAAAAGTCGTCGCAGCGCCTCCAACAAGTGGGCATGTTCGCGGTGGCCTGACTGTTCACGCAGCGACTCGAGTGGCGGATGGAGGATTTTATTGACGAGTCGTTGAAATGATTGTTCGATTTCAGCACGGGAGCGGCTGTCCAGGCGATCCAGCTTGCGAAACAGCCGTTCTAATTCTGCTTGGCTGATCGCCTCGGCCGATTCCTTGAGTTGACGTATCGTCGGCGCCGTCGTCTGATGAGCCGTCCGCGACATGAAGCGGAGCGCCTCTTCTTCCACGATTTGCCGGGCCTTGGGCAACTCTTTCTCCCGCGCCTTGCGATTCCATTCGCAGGCTTGTTTCAAATCATCGATCGAATAAAGGTAAACGCCCAGGCAATCGCCAATCCGCGGATCAAAATCGCGGGGGACCGCCAAATCCACGACAAACAGCGGTCGCTGAAAACGGCGATGCTCGATGGCCTGAAACCGATCCAGGCTCACGATGGGCTCCTGGCTGCCGGTCGTGCTGACGACCAGAATCTGCTTGCACCAGCAATTCGTCAAGTTCTTCCCAGGCGTGGGTTCTGCCACCGCACAGTTTCGCCAGTTCCAGTCCCCTGTCGAAATGCCGATTGACGATGTTGATCTGTTCGGCCCCTTCCGCCACGAGGTAGCGAATCGATTCCTGGCTCATTTCTCCCTGCGCCGACAACCAGGATCGATTTGTCGTCGAAACGCTCGAAAATCTGTCGCGCGAACTCGCCAATCGCCACACTCGGAATGCTCACCCTGCGGGCATGGATCGTCGTTTCCGTGGCAACTCGCTTGGCCACGGCGATGGCCGATTGGAATGCCGCATGAGTCCACTGGCCAGTGATATTTTCCTGCGCAGCCACCAGGTAAGCCTGTTTGACCTGAGAAAGTATCTGGGCTTCTCCCAGGACCATACTGTCGAGACTCGCTGCAACGGTGAACAAATGTCGCACTGCGTCCGAACCGGTATGGCGGAACATCTTGGCGGCCATATCGGCTTGTTGAATCCCCTTTTCGCGGGCGATGAACTCCGCGATCTCCTCCCGCGACGGGAGGGTCGAGAAGGTGTCGGCCGCCGTATAGATCTCGGTGCGATTGCAAGTCGATAGCAAGACCGCCTCGACCGACGGAAACGCATCGCGGAACTGCCCCAGTATCCCCGGCAACTGTTGCTCCCCCACAGCGAGCAACTCGCGCAATTCCACCGCGGCATTCCTGATGACTGCAGCCCACAATCTGGAGATTCATGATGCCCGCCTCTCGACAAGCCGATTCGGCTCTCGGGACGTTGTGGCTGCTGGCCGCCCTTCCCCTGGGTCATCCGCTCGGGAGGTCGACGGAGGAGTCGCGTGTCTGGTTGTGAGGACGATGGCCAGCGTCAACGCGAGAATGACGAAATTGGCGAGCGTCAGGTAGGCGACCTTGCGGCCCGTGCGGGCTGGTCGGTAGACGCGGCTAAAGATCGACACGCCAATTAACCACAGAATCAACGCCAAGGACACCGGTACCGCTCGATCCTGCAGGTCCAAGGCGCCCCGGAGTCCATGGACCACGATGTTCATCACAAAGCCAGCCAGGATGCCGATCACCAGCAGGAAGGTCGACCAGGTCAGCACGAACTGGTTGGCGTGCCCCAACCACTCGAGCGACGGCAATCGCAGTCGGCCCCAGTTAGGCGACTTGCTCTTCAACCGCCTGGATTGGAGCAGGTACATGAAGCCGCTGGCCAAGCCAAAAAAGGCCAATACCGTGCCCCCTAAGAGCCCCATCCCATGGAGCATGCCCCACGCCTTGGCCGCCTGCTCCGTACGGAAAACATCGTCCCGCGGGAAGGCCCGGGCGACCAGAATCAGAGCCAGCACCGCCGGCAGCAGGAACAGTCCCAGGTCGGGCCCGGGGCGCAAGACCGAGAGCAGCAGGTATCCCAGTGCGACGGCCCAGGATGCCAACAAACACCAGTCATACCAGTTGGCGAGAGGAATCCCGCGGGCCTGAATCGACTCCTGGGCTCGCAGGCATAGGTAGGCGGTGTGGGCGACAAGCCCGGCGAATGTCCACAGGCGGCTCCAGCCAGACCACAGACGTAACTTGGCGAGCGACGTCGCAAGATCCAACAGCAACGCGACAAGATAGCTCGCGAAAAAACAAAGCAGGGATATCTTCGAAATGTCCAAAAAAACCTCGCTCCCCGTCGTCCGCTGCCACTAGCGGATCTCGATCGGGGGTACAGCCAGCCCGACGGTGAAAGCCACCAGAACCAATGCCAGTGCGAGCAGTCCCAGCACCCGCCAGCGGGTTCGTAGCGGATCGCTCAAGCCGATCATCGCAAGTACCGTGCCCAGGAGCATCCCCGCCTGGGAGATCACGAGGATCGGACGGTAGGCGGTTGCTTGCGGCGTCAGCCATCCTAGACGAGGCAGCCAGCATGCCTGCCAGCGAGACCCCGGCGGTCACCGTTGCCGCCAGGCTCCATCCGTTGCTGGCTCCCCGATCCACTTCATTTGCTCGACCGGCTGGCCGTCTTCCCCAGCTGACTGCGGCGGCCCAGAACACCAGGAAAGCCACGGAGCAAGCGAAAACGATCCCCCCCTTCACCATGCTCCGATTGAAGAGAAATGCGCCGATGGCCAGGTAAACGCCCCAGCCCAGGAGAGCCACAAACAGGATGGCCATTAGCCGCCATGCGAAAACTTCGGACGGAGCGCGGTTTTCGCTCATGGGGACCCCTGGAGAACCTCTCTGCCGTTTAACCGAGTTTTCTCAGCACGGAAAACTCGTCGAGGGTCACGGTGGTCAGCTCGCCGTCATCTCGCTTCAGGACGATCACGTCGCTGAAGGCCTTGTCGTCCGAGTTGCGATCGTAGTGCAGCCCGTGCCGACGTCGTTCGCAATTCACGACCTCGCCCACGGTCGTCGTCTCCCACTCGCGAAAGCCAACTTTCACCTGATGTTTCAATTCAACGCGGTCTCGCGGCTGTAGCGACTCAAATACCTGCAGCGTATTGGCGTAGGGGGTCGACACGTTTTCTCCTTCCACGAAGCTCGCACAAGTCTATTTGTCGTCGATCCACGACATCAGTGCGCGGAGCTTCCGACCGACCTGTTCGACGGGGTGGTTCCGATCGCGCTCCCGCATTGCCTGGAAGTTCTTGCCGCCGGACCGATGTTCCTCGATCCATTTGCGGGCGAAGTCGCCAGCCTGGATTTCAGCCAGTATCTTCTTCATCTCGGCTTTGGTCCGATCGTCAATGATTCGGGGCCCCGACACGTAGTCACCGTACTCGGCCGTGTTCGAGATGCTGTAGCGCATGTAACTGAGCCCGCCTTGATAGATCAGATCGACGATCAACTTCAGTTCGTGCATGCACTCGAAAAATGCCATTTCTGGTTGATAACCGGCCTCCACAAGCGTTTCAAAAGCGGCCTTGACCAGCTCGCTGAGGCCGCCGCACAAGACGACTTGTTCCCCAAACAGGTCGGTCTCTGTCTCCTCCGCGATCGTCGTCCGAATCACGCCTCCACGCGTCCCACCGATCCCCTTGGCATAAGCCAGCCCCAGCTGAAACGTCTCGTCACGGGCACCTTCCCCGGTCGCGATCAGGCAGGGTACGCCGCCGCCATGCTCGAATTCACTACGCACGAGGTGGCCGGGTCCTTTGGGGGCGACCAGTAACGAGTCGACTCCCGGCGGCGGCTGAACATAGCCAAAATGCAGATTGAAGCCGTGCGAGCACATGAGGATGTTTCCGGGGCTGAGCTGGTCTCGGATCTGAGCCGCAAACACCTCCCCCTGGACCTCATCCGGCAGCAGCAAGTTAATCAGATCGGCGTGCCGCGTCGCTTCGTCGGCCGCTACAGGTTCGAATCCGTGGCTGACGGCCAAGTCATAATTTGGGCTCCCTGCGCGTTGCCCAACGATCACGTGGCAGCCACTGTCGCGCAGGTTTTGGGCGTGGGCATGACCTTGCGAGCCGTATCCGATGATGGCAATTGTCTTGCCTTTCAGCAGGTTGAGATCGGCGTCTTGTTCGTAGTAGATCGTGGCGCTCAAGGCGTAAGTCCCTTTCTATCTGCTTGGTGGGGTGACACGTTCGACTCCACCAGCGGGCGGAACGTGGATCATGGACTAGCCGCCGGTCTCGACCGGCTGCCGAGCCACCGCATTCCGCGTGGGCGTGATTGTTTCGGCGGCATCCGGGTTGTCGCTGCGTACCATCGCGATGCGGCCGGTGCGCACCAGCTCCGTGATGCCGTAGGGACGCATGCGGTCCACGAAGGCCTGGATTTTGTTTTCGCGGCCAGAGATTTCGATCATCATCTGGTCCTGTCCCACATCGACAATTCGGCCTCGAAAGATGTCCACCAGCTCGCGGATTTCCGAGCGCGTTTGCCCCGGCTTGCTGCGGACTTTTAACAACATTAGGTCGCGTTCGACGTAGTCGCGCGAGCTGATGTCATCAACACGAACGACGGTCACGATTTTTTGCAGCTGCTTGCGAACTTGTTCCAATACCCGATCATCTCCCACCACGACAAACGTCATACGTGACAGGTGGGGATCCTCCGTCTCGCCGACCGCCAGGGAATCGATGTTGTAGCCGCGGGACGCGAGCATGCCCGACACATGCGCCAGCACGCCGGGGACATTCTGGACGACGGCGGAAAGAACGTGGCGCATGGCCAGCAGCCTCAAAATACGGGAAAAACCAATCCATGATGATAGCGGTCCCAAAATGGGGCAACAAGTGCCGGGCCGCCGCGTCGGAACCGTTTCGGGCCGGAAGTGGGTGGCCGGACGAGGCGATCAGCCCCAGGGTCGCCACCAGGGGGATTTTTTGGGCTTGGCTGGCGACTGGCGAGTTTCAATCTCGGTGGTTTTGGCGTGCATCAATTTCGCGCAAGCCATCTTCGCGTTCGAGAGCTTCGCCCCCATCAAGTTGGTCCGCGTCAAATCGGCGTTGCGGAGGTCCGAGCCTCGAAAATCGATCCCCTCCAGGTTGGCACCCCGCAGGACCGCACTCGAAAAGTCCGCCATGCTGGCATCCGCATGGCTCAGGTTGGCCTCCGCCAGATTACTCGCATGCAGGTTGGCATACCGCACGACAGCGCGGTGCATGTTGGCTTTGAATAAGGTGGAATCCGGCATGATGACGTCGGTCAAATCGGCGTGCTCCAAAATGGCTTCCGTCAGATTCGCGCCTTGCAGACAAGCACTATGCAGTCGCGCGCCGGACAGGTTGGCGCCCGTAAAGTCGACCTCGCGGAGGTCCGAGTTGCTCAGGTTGCAGTGACTCAGGTCCATGCCGGCCAGGTTCGCTCGAAAGAGATGGGCTCCGTCCAGTCGGCAAGACTGGAACTCGTCCTTATCGTCAAACTGCAGCAGGATTTCGCCCGCCCGGTTGGTAATGCAGATCATCACTCAGCTCCTCGCCACACGTCGGCAACGAATGCCGCGCAAGCTGGACCATTATGATCCCCGCCAGCCTTCCTCGCAGCTGAAATCTGCCTTCCAGCCGCCAAAAAGCCCGTGGGATTCCCCGACGCATTGCCTATTCTTCGTGTCCGGAGATTTCTCGTCCCCTTTCCGGGGAGACGACAAATGGTCGGATCGGTTCTTTGCTTGGGATGAGTTCGCATACCTTGGCGGGGTGCCCTCGCAGAGCCGGTTCCCCACTCCCTGATGATACTCCAAGCCGTCCCGCCCGCAAACGGAACCCACCGCTTCTCTCCAGTCCCCCCAGGCTGGCGGAGCGGCAGAGTCCCCGCGGCGACAATTCACGGAAGGCCCCCCCGCGGCGGTGCGGCTGAATTATCGCCCCTTCTCGGGTAAACTGACAGAGTCCGCTATGTTTTTCCGCCGGAAGCCAGCCATGTTCCGAGTCGACCTTGATATTTTTCGCGGACCGCTGGACCTCCTGCTCTACCTGGTCCGGAAGCACGAATTGCCCATCAACGATGTGCCGATTGCCGCCGTCACCGAGCAATATCTCGGCTACCTGTCCTTGCTCGAGGCTGCTCGACTTCAATGCGGTCGGGGACTTTTTGGAGGTGGCGAGTATCCTGATCGAAATCAAGTCGCGGACCGTGCTTCCGCAAGTCGAGGAAGCGAGCGAAGAAGTCTGGGACGACCCCCGCGAGGAACTGGTGCAGCGGCTGCTGGAGTACAAGAAGTACAAGGATGTCGCCAGCATGCTCGAGGAGCGAGGAAGACTCTGGCAACAGTCGTTCGGTCGGCTGGCGAACGATTTGCCCCCGCGGAATCTCTCCCCGGCCGAGCAGCCGCTGCGGGAAGTCGAATTGTGGGATCTGGTCAGCGCTCTGGGCCGCATCATCAAGCAGGGTGATCGGGCCCCGGAAGCCAACATCATCTACGACGACACGCCGATCCAGACGCACATGAGGACCATCTACGAGGGGATTGTCGCCAAGGGCCAAATGAGTATGACCGAAGTGCTCAAAGCCGGCATGCACAAATCGACCGTGATCGGAATTTTTCTGGCGGTGCTCGAACTGGTGCGGCATCACAGTGTCGAAGCCGAACAGGTGGAGGGGGAAGTCGAGATCTGGATTCGACCTGGCCCTCAATTTCAACGTACCCTGGATCTGGCGGACGGCGTCGATCCGTACGTAGGGAATCCCGAAGATGACCCCATGGCCGCCTCGGCCTGATCCGCTGGGACGGAGCTTTGGTCGATGTTTGGCCGCTCGCCGCGCGGCCAACGGACAAATCGGCTAGACTTGCCGGTTTTCTCCGCGGCCCACAGCGCGAATGCTTCTCATGCTCGACAATCTTCCGTTCAAATCCCATCACCATCACGGCCTGACCATCGAGGGTTATTCGAGGGCGGCCGTCCAGACCTACTGGCGGATTCCCGAATTGAAATTGGGTTTCGACCTGGGTGGTCAGCCGTGGGATTTCATGGGCACGCCCAACTGGTTCGTGTCCCACAGCCACCTGGACCACATCGCGGCGCTGCCCGTCTACGTGGCCCGACGGCGGATGATGAAGATGGAGCCACCCGTCATTTACGTCCCCCACGGAACGGCCGACGGCATCCGGCAATTGCTGCTCAGCTTCTCACGGCTGGACAAAGGCCGCATGCCCTGTCAGCTGGTCGAGGTTCGTGCCGAAGACGAAATTTGCCTGTCCCGCGAACTGGTCGTGACCGCGCATGCCACGCAGCACACGATCCCGTCGTTGGGTTTCGTTGTCTGGGAGCGGCGGCGCAAATTGCGACCGGAATTTCAGGGGCTGTCAGGAGATCAAATCCGTGACCTGCGTCAGGGGGGCACCGACGTGTCCCAGGAACACCGCACACCGCGGCTGGCCTACCTGGGTGACAGCACGGCCGCGGGACTGGATGCCAATCCCGTGATGTTCCAGGCGGAAATCCTGATTCTCGAAATGACCTTCCTGGCTCGAGAGCATCGAGGCGCCAATCTTCGCAAGACCGGGCATATGCACCTGTTGGATATTGCTCAGCGTCGAGATCGATTTGAAAATCAGCTGGTCATCGCTTCGCATTTCAGCACCCGCTACCATCCCCGCCAGATTCGCCAGCTGGTGGACGCCGCATTCCCGGACGGACTGCAAAAACGGCTGCTACTCTGGATCTGACTGGGTGATCCTCTCGCATGTGTCGGCCACCTGTGGTTTGGCAGGTACGCGAAACACGAGCGACTGCGGGGAGCTGCGATTGGGATTCCCTTGATTGGGAAAACGGCCAGTCGGATGATTGGGAATTCCATTGGCCTGAATGACGCGCCGCTCACCCACGATCTCAATGCTGACCTGGTTCGGAAGGTCGGGCTTGGATGTTGCCGGGACCAGCGTCAGCTCACCTTTCTGGGTGATGCGATGCCTGCTCCTCACGACAGTCCGGCTGATCGGCAACCGCACCGGTTGTTGCCAGCTTACAATCCAAATCCCTCGGCCACGCTCGCGGGGGCCGGGGCAAATTGCAGCGGCTCCATCGAACAACTGGCGCGGCCCTGGCTGAGGCTCCGCATGGCGCTCGAATAGCCGAACAGTTCTGCCAGCGGCACGTGCGACTCGATCACGACGTCGACGCCTCGATTCTCTGAATTGGCGATGATGCCCCGCCGCTGTTGGATGTCGCCCACAAAATCCCCCATGTGTTCTTCCGGGGTAGTGATGTTCAACCTCATGATCGGCTCGAGTAGCACCGGCCCCCCCTCACGCAACGCCCGTTCAAAGGCGTCCCCTGCCGCAATCCGAAAGGCGACTTCATTGGAATTCACGGCGTGGGCTTCCGCGTCCAAGATCGTCAGCTTGAGTTTGGCCAAGGGGAAACCACCGATCATACCGCCCCCTTCACCCCGGTTCTGGAGTTCTTCCATCGCCGCCACGAGGAACTCGCCGGGCACCGCTTCGGGTGGACAGCGGCTCGTCACGACGACATTGGCCCCCTCCTGCGCTGTGGGTTCGAGGCGAATCTTCAGGCGCGCGTACAGTTGATCGCTGCCAATCTGGCGATTGCACTCGCCCGTGACTTCCGTCGCCCTTTCGATCGTCTCCCGGTAGTTGACCCGCGGCTTGTGGACTTTGACATCAAGTCCGAAATCACGCAACAAGCGATGCTTGATCACCTCCAGATGAAGCTCGCCCATGCCGCTGATGATCGTTTGTCCCGTGTCTTCATTTTCGTCGGCGCGAAAGGTCGGATCCTGTCGTTTCATCATCTCCAGGGTTTCAGCCAGCTTCTTGCGTTCCGCCGTCGACTCGGGTTCGATCGCCATCGAGATCACGGTTTCCGGAAATTCGATCTTCTCCAACAGGATGGGGTGTTTCGGATCGCTGAGCGTATCCCCCGTGACCGACTCGCGGGGACCGATCACGCCCACGATGTCTCCGGTCTCGACACTGGAAACCTGGCCATCGCGTTCCTTGCGAGTGGCATGGATGTGCCACAGTTGAGCGACATTTTCTTTTTTGTTCTGTCCCACGTTGAGGACGCGCGAGTTGGCCTTGAGCTCGCCCGAATAGACTCGGACCCAGTAGAGATCGCCCGTCTTGGCGGGCAGGATTTTAAACACGAGGCCACAAAAAGGTTCCTTGGGCTCGGGCGCGCGGGTGGCTTTGCTGGCCGTTTTCCCGGGAACCAGGCCACTCACTGGCGGCATATCCAGGGGGCTGGGCAGGAAGGCGGCCACGGCATCCAGGACTGGTTGCACGCCGATGCCATGTCAGCGCGGTGCCGCAGAGCACCGGTTCGATCTGATGCATGATCGTGGCTTCGCGCAACACGCGACGAATCAGATCGGGGGGAATCTCCTGTTCGCCCAGTACACGTTCCATCAGTTCGTCGTTGAAGTCACAGAGGCATTCAATCATCGTGTCGCGCCACAGTTGAGCCTCGGTGGCCAAGTCCCCTTCGAGGGGACCTTCGACAACCGTTTTCCCGTCACCTGGCGGATCAAATGTGAGTAACTTCATCGAGACGAGATCGACGACACCACGAAAGGGGTCTGCCGTGTGTGCCGGACCGGATCCCGCCGGAATCTGAATCGCCACCGGGTTGGCTCCCAGTCGATTGGCAATCTCCTTAAAGGTGCCTTCAAAATCGGCCCCCTCCCGATCCATCTTGTTGATGAAGACCACCCGCGAGACTCCGTAGCGGTTGGCTTGCCTCCAGACCGTTTCGCTTTGGGCCTCGACCCCCTCGCGGGCACTGAAGACGACGACCGCTCCGTCCAGGACGCGTAGGCAACGTTCGACCTCGGCCGTGAAATCCACGTGCCCCGGCGTATCGAGCAGATTGATGATGACATCCTTCCAGGGAAAGGTGACGCAGGCCGAATAGATCGTGATGCCGCGTTCCTGTTCCTCCGGGTCGGCGTCCGTTTCCGTCGTGCCTTTGTCGACGGCCCCCACGCGATGTTTGGCGCCCGAATAATACAACATCCGCTCAGTAACGGTCGTCTTCCCGGCATCGATGTGGGCGATGACGCCGATGTTCCGCAGGTTCTCGATGACACGAGCCATGAAAAAAATCGTTCTGCTGAGGGCCTGATCGTTTAAAATGTGAAACGGTGGAAATCGTTCTCGCCGTAAGTTTACTGCCCGCCCGGCGATTGGGCGCCCGGGGATCCTGGCGAGGCGGGCGAAGATGTTGACCGGGCGTTTGCCAAAGGACCGGACATGTGCGCAGAAGAAAAGCCGCCAACCCAAGCGGGGCGGCGGCCTCTGTATCCGGGCAAGGGCCTACCAGGCAAAGTGGGCAAAGGCCTTGTTGGCTTCGGCCATGCGGTGCACATTTTCGCGTTTGGTCATCGCGGTGCCCTCCTTGTTGTAGGCGGACACGAGTTCATCGGCGAGCGCCAGATGCTTAGGGCGGCCTTTCTTGTCTCGCATGGCACCCAGAATCCAGCGGATAGCCAGCGACTGCTGCCGCACTTTGTTGACCTGCATGGGCACCTGGTACGAGGCACCGCCGACACGCTTGCTGCGGACTTCGATTGCCGGTTTGACGTTTTCCACCGCCTGGATGAAGACTTCGATGGGCGCCGGATCGTTGATTTTTTTGCCAATTTCATCGAGGGCATCATAAAATAAACGCTGCGCCGTCGATTTCTTGCCGTCGCTCATCAGGCAGTTGATGAACTTGCTGGCCAGCAACGAGTCGTGGCGCGGATCACCTTTAAGGTGCGTGCGGCTGGCTGTGATGCGTCCCATAATGTCGGTTCTCTAGGCTTGACAGTGTTCTCGAAGAGGAAAGTGGCGATGGTTGGTTGTGCGTCGGTTTGCGGCTGGACAAAACGGGGCGTTTGCAGGAATAGCACGTCAAGTTGGACACGACCAACGTGGGCCCAACATCCGGTTCACGGTCCGCTAACCCTTTTTGGCTCCATATCGGCTGCGGGACCGCTTGCGACCTTGAACCCCCAGCGTGTCGAGGGCTCCACGCACGACCTGATACCGAACTCCTGGCAGGTCACGCACGCGACCACCCCGCACGAGGACGATCGAGTGCTCTTGGAGGCTATGCCCCTCGCCAGGGATATAGACGGTGACTTCCTTGCCGTTGGAAAGCCGGACGCGGGTGATTTTCCGCAAGGCCGAGTTAGGTTTTTTCGGCGTCATCGTGCGGACCTGCAGGCAGACGCCTCGCTTCTGGGGGCACTGATCGAGGACCGGTGCCTTGCTCTGGCCGCGCTTGCTTTTCCGTCGTTTCCGAACGAGCTGATTGATCGTGGGCATGAGTGTCTCAGTGTTCCCCTGCAGGGAAAGCGACGCGGACCCGCGGCACCCCCAATCCTGCAAAAAGTTTAGCCTTTCAACGTAATGAATCGCCGCCGCCTGTCAAGCCGTCATGAGGCGCCGCGCGGGATCCCAGACCCGACGGGCTACAGGCCGCCGTGCAGTTCCTCCTGCCAGGTCTGCAATTCCTCCCACTTTCCCTCGGCAGCCAGGCGGGCCTGATCCGGCCAGGTCGAGGGGTTGTGTACGCTCAAACCGGGATCCGCGGTGGATAGTACCTCGCGAATCCCATCGGACGTCATCGCGGCCAATTGGGCGAAGGTCGTTACGCCCGCTGCATGGAGGACGCTGCAGATCTTGGGCCCGATGCCTTCAATGCGGGTAAAATCTTCCAGGCCCGTTTCGCTCGCGGGCGGGGCGAACTGATTTCCATCCGCCACGACC
Organism: uncultured Planctomycetaceae bacterium; assembly: GCA_963700865.1. Taxonomy (GTDB): domain Bacteria; phylum Planctomycetota; class Planctomycetia; order Pirellulales; family Pirellulaceae; genus CAVOGJ01. The sequence goes on from CAVOZC010000018.1 coordinate 532,664, forward strand.
AATCCTCCGCGAAGCTCATCTTGCCAAGCTGTGAGGCTTTCCCATTGGCCGTCCGCCGCCAGCTTCGCCTGTTCGGGCCAAGTGGCCGGGTTGTGCACGCTTAGTCCGGGATCGGCGGTCGAGAGGATTTCACGAATTTGATCCGGCGTCAGCGAGGCCAGGGCCGCGAAGGAGCGGACACTGGCCTCGTCGAGCGTCGCGGCGATCTTGGGGCCGATGCCCTCAATGCGGGTCAGGTCGTCGGGCTCGCCTTCCTCGTCCGGAGCCGCGTCGAGCGTGCTTCCCAAATCGAGTTCGTCGTCATCTTCCGCGTGCCCGCCGCCACCGGCGCCTCCCAGGAGCGAGGCCAGGTCCTTGGGAGTGCCGCTCGGACCGGACGAGGCCCCAGAGACCGCGTCGGCGGTGGAGAGGCTGGCGTCGCTCGTGGCCGACGAGCCATTTCCGCCTGAAGCCGACTCGAGCAGCGGGAAGCTGGCGACCAACGTGCGATCTTTCTGAGCCGCCAGGGCCTCGAGGGCCTCGGGCCGAATCCGCACCTCGGATTCCTGGAACGTACGGAAACCAGTACCTGCCGGGATAAGATGCCCCAGGATCACGTTTTCTTTCAGCCCCACCAGGTTGTCGATCTTGCCCGACAGTGCGGCCTCGGTGAGTACCTTTGTGGTTTCCTGGAAGCTGGCGGCCGAGATAAAGCTCGAACTCTGCACCGCCGCCTTGGTGATGCCCAGTAACTGGGTGCTGGCGGTCGCCGGCTTGGGTCGTGTTCCCTTGGCTGGATCGCCCCCTAGGGATTCGATCTTCGAGTTCACTTCCTCCAGCACTTCCTTGGGGACGATGGTCCCCATTTCGAAGTCACTGTCGCCTTTCTCGGTGATCTTCAGGCACTTGTTGAGATCCTCGTTGACTTTACGAAAGTCAAACTTGTCCATCACGCTGCCCGGCAGCAGGCTGGTATCGCCGGGATTTTCGATTTGCACTTTACGCAACATGCGAGCGATGATGATCTCGATGTGCTTGTCGTTGATCTCGACGCGCTGGCTCCGATACACTCCCTGCACTTCATGCACCAGGTACTGCTGCACGGCTTCTTCTCCGGATACCCGGAGGATGTCATGGGGAACGAGTGGACCGTCAATCAGCGACTGACCAGCACGAACGTAATCGCCCGAGTGGACCAGGAAGCGGCGACCGTGGGGCACCAAGTGCTCTCGTTCGATGCCGCTCTCGCTTTTGACGATGATCGTCCGTTTGCCGCGCTTCTTTTCACCGAGAATTTCGACCATGCCGTCAACTTCGGCGATCACGGCCGGGTCCTTCGGCTTCCGCGCCTCGAAAATTTCCGTAACCCGCGGCAGACCGCCGGTGATATCCTGGGTACTGCCGGCTTCCCGCGGCGTCTTGGCCACGATTGTCCCCGCAGAGACTTTCTGGCCTTCCTCGGCATCGATGTAGGCTCGTTCCGGAAGGTAATACACGTCGAGCGTCTTGCCTTCCTCATCTTCGATGACGACTTGTGGATGCAAATCGCCCTTGTGGTCGATGATCAAGCGGCGGACGTTTCCGCCCTGATCCTTTTCCAGCCGCATGGTCTCGCCTTCGACAATATCCTCGTAGCGAATGCGGCCGCCGATATTGGCGAGAATGGGAATACTGTGGGGGTCCCATTGGCACAGCACGGCTCCGGCCTTGATCTCCGAGTCTTCCTTGACGTGCAAGACCGCGCCCTGGGGAACTTCGTATTTTTCCAATTCTCGGCCCTTCGGGTCGAGAATGGCGATTTCACCGTTGCGTGTCAAAACGATGTCGAATCCTTCATCGTTGGTCACCGATCGCATACGGGTGAACTTGACGATGCCACCCTTCTTCGTCTTGGTTTCACTTTCCTCCAGATCACGTTGCGAAACACCTCCGATATGGAAGGTCCGCATCGTCAATTGGGTACCCGGTTCGCCAATACTCTGGGCTCCAATGATGCCCACGGCCATTCCCTCCTCCACCATTGCCCCGGTCGAGAGGTCCATCCCGTAGCACAGTCGGCAGACTCCGAGATCGGCCTCACAGGTCATCGGGCTGCGAACCTGAATTTTCTCCAGTCCCAGTTCCTCGATGCGTCGCGCCACGCTGGGCGTGATCAGCGCGCTTTCCCGTACGATGACCTCGTCCGTAATCGGATTGACAATATTTTGTCGGCTGACACGGCCTTTCACGGCGTCGGCCAGTCGAACTTCCACTTTCTCTCCGCGGTAAATCACTCCCTTGGTGATGCCTTGGGTGGTGCCGCAGTCGTGCATCGTCACGACGACATTCTGGGCCACGTCGGCCAGTTTGCGAGTCAAGTAGCCCGAATCGGCTGTCTTGAGGGCCGTATCCGCCAAACCCTTACGTGCCCCGTGCGTCGAGCTGAAGTACTCGAGCACCGTCAGGCCCTCGCGGAAGTTGGCCTTGATCGGCGTTTCGATGATCTGGCCTGAAGGCTTGGCCATCAGTCCCCGCATGCCGGCGAGTTGTCGAATCTGTTCCACGCCACCACGGGCACCGGAGTGAGCCATGAGGTGTACCGGGTTCACATAGCCGGTGCCACCACGGTCGTCGTGCTCGATCGCCGACATCATCTCGGCGGTAATCTGTTCACGGGCGTGCGTCCACGCATCGAGCACCTGGTTATATCGTTCGACGTCGGTGATCACGCCCCGCTCGTACAGCTTACGATACTTGAGTACCGTCTTCTCGGCGTTCGAGATGATCTGCAGCTTCGAATCGGGTGTCACCAGATCATCCGTGGCAAACGAAAGGCCGCTGCGGGTGCTTTCGCGGAATCCCAGCTGGTTCATGTCGTCCAGCAATTGGATGGTGTCTCGCCGACCCAGCGTCTGGTAGCAGTCGGAAATCACGTTGGACAACTCGCCCGAGCGCATGGCGACATTGTAAAAATCCATGCCCTGGGGCAGCATCATATTAAACAGGATGCGGCCATAGGTTGTCTTGATGGTGGCTCCCGGTTCGGACACACCGTCTTCCATCTTCACGCGCCTGGTCTTTGGCAACCGCACGTGAATGAGCGCATGACGCTCAATCACGCCTAGTGAGTGCGCCAGGTCGGCTTCCTCGAGAGAGGCAAAGGTCATGCCTTCGCCTTTTCTGCCGGGCAGCGTCATGGTGGTGTAATAGCAACCCATCACCACATCTTGGGAGGGGCTCATAATCGGCTTGCCATTCGCCGGCCCGAAGATGTTGTTCGTCGAGAGCATCAGCGTATGGGCCTCGACCTGAGCCTCGATCGAGAGTGGCAGGTGAACCGCCATCTGATCGCCGTCGAAGTCGGCATTGAAGCCCTTACAGGCGAGCGGATGCAGGTGAATCGCGTTTCCTTCCACCAATACCGGCTCGAACGCCATGATGCCCATCCGGTGCAAGGTGGGCGCTCGGTTGAGCAGCACGGGATGATTCGTGATCACCGCTTCGAGGATATCCCACACTTCCTCGTCCTTCCGCTCCAGCATTTTCTTGGCGGATTTGATCGTGTCGGCGTGCCCCAATTCCTTCAGCTTGCGGATGATGAACGGCTGGTACAGCTCGAGTGCGATCTTCTTGGGCAGGCCGCAATTGTGGAGCTTCAGCCGAGGGCCCACGACGATCACGCTACGTGCCGAATAGTCGACTCGCTTGCCAAGCAGGTTTTCGCGGAACCGTCCTTGCTTTCCCTTGATCATGTCCGTGAGCGACTTGAGCGGCCGGTTGCTGCTGCCGAGCACGGGACGCTTGCAGCGATTGTTGTCGAACAATGCGTCCACCGACTGTTGCAGCATCCGCTTCTCATTGCGAATGATGACTTCCGGCGCATTGAGGTCGACCAACTTCCGCAAGCGATTGTTGCGGTTGATGATCCGCCGATAGAGATCGTTCAGATCGCTGGTGGCAAAATTGCCCGAATCGAGCAGCACCAATGGCCGCAGGTCGGGGGGAATGACGGGAATGACATCGAGCACCATCCATTCCGGTTTGTTGTCGCTGTCGCGGATGGCCTCTACGATCTTCAGCCGATTGGTGAGGTCTTTCCGCTTCTGCTTCGAGCCGGTCTCGGTCAGCTCGACGCGAAGGGTTTCCGACAGTTGCACCAGGTCGTAGTTGCTGAGCAGCTTGCGAATCGCCTCGGCACCCATATCGACTTCGAAGCTGCCTGGGCCATATTCTTCCCGGGCTGCCCGGTATTCTTCCTCGGTCAGCAGCTGCTGTCGCTCAAGGCCGGTCGTACCGGGATCGACAACGACGTGGTCCTGAAAGTAGATGACTTTTTCCAGGCTGGAGGTCTTCATGGCCAGTAGGTTGCCCAGGCGGCTGGGCATTGCCTTGAAGAACCAGATATGCACCACGGGCGCTGCCAGCTCGATGTGTCCCATCCGCTTCCGTCGCACGCGGCTGTGAGTCACCTTGACGCCGCAGCGGTCGCAGATCATGCCCTTGTATTTCATGCCGCGATACTTGCCGCAGGCACATTCCCAGTCTTTCTCCGGACCAAAAATACGTTCACAAAACAGACCGTCTTTTTCCGGACGATAGGTCCGGTAGTTGATCGTTTCCGGTTTCTTGACTTCACCGAAGGACCAGCTGCGGATGTCGTGAGGACGAGCCAGACTGATTTTTACGGAAGCATAGTCGTTAATGCGATCATAAGCGCTTTCGCCCATCGTCATTTCTTCGTGCTCCTTTACGCGTGCCGCCCGAGCGGCTGTTTTGGTGACAGGTGTTTGTGGGATGTCCTGGTGGAGCCGTCGCGACTACACCCGTCGTTTCTCTAGTTGCATATTCAACGCCAGACCTCGGATTTCATTCGTCAATACATCGAAGCTGGCCGGCGTGCCCGCTTCGAGCGTGTTCTCGCCCTTGACCATCGATTCGTAGATCTTGGTGCGACCCTCAACATCATCACTCTTGACCGTCAGCAGTTCCTGCAGAATGTAAGCGGCCCCATAGGCTTCCAGAGCCCAGACTTCCATTTCTCCAAACCGCTGGCCGCCAAAGCGGGCCTTGCCGCCCAGGGGTTGCTGCGTGATCAGTGAGTAGGGGCCCGTGCTGCGGGCATGCACCTTGTCATCCACCAGATGGTGCAACTTGAGCATGTAGATGAAACCGACCGTGGTTTCCTGTTCCATGCGCTCACCGGTCCGCCCGTCGTAGAGGAAAGCCTTGCCGTGCCGCGGCAGGTTGGCGTCCTCCAGGCATTGATTGATCTCCTCCTCCGATGCGCCATCAAAGACCGGTGTAATGGCCTGGAAACCAAGTTTCGCGCCGGCCCAACCCAGATGCGTTTCCAGGATTTGACCGACATTCATCCGGCTGGGCACGCCCAAAGGATTCAGCAGGATCTGCAAGGGAGTCCCATCGGGCAGAAAGGGCATGTCTTCCACGGGCAGGATCTTGGCGATCACGCCCTTGTTTCCGTGCCGACCAGCCATTTTGTCTCCGACCGAGATGACCCGCTTGGTGGCAATGTAGATCTTGACCATCTGCAAAACCCCACTCCGCAACTCGTCGCCCCGCTTCATGCTGTTCAATTTGCGGTCGCGCAAGTCCAGGGCCACCTCGACATTCGGCCAATGAGCCTTGTAGATGCCATCGAGGCTTTTCTTCAGGTCCTCGCTGCGCATCTTGCCCATGATGTTGACCAGGCGAAACTGCTGGGCTCGCTCGGCGACATACTTCGGGTCCTGGCCTTTGGCCAGCGGCGTGCCATCATCATCGGTCAGGGTGCGACCCAGCGCCGATTCCATCTCCGAAACCATAGCGGTGAACAGTTCGGCCACATGGGCATTCCCCTCGGACTCGGCGTCCTTCAACTCCTTCTCAAACGTCTTCCGCTCGTCCTCGCCCAGGCTCATGCGGCGCGAAAACTTGACCGCATCGATCACAATCCCCTCAATGCCGGAGGGGACTTCGAGCGAATCGTTCTTCACATCCTCGCCGGCTCGGCCGAAAATCGCATGCAGCAGTTTTTCTTCGGGAGTCAATTCCGTTTTTGATTTGGGCGAAACCTTGCCAACCAGAATGTCTCCGGGACGGACGTAGGTCCCCACCTGGACAATACCGCTTTCGTCCAGATTGCGAAGCGCTTTTTCGCTCACATTAGGAATGTCCCGCGTGAATTCCTCGCGTCCCAGTTTCGTGTCACGAATCTCGATATCGAACTCCTCAATGTGAATCGAGGTGTACGTATCGTTCTTTACCAGCTCCTCGCTGATGATAATGGCATCCTCAAAATTGTAGCCATCGAATGACATGAAGCCGACGAGAACATTGCGGCCCAATGCCAGTTCGCCATTGAAGGTTGCCGCCCCATCGGCGATGACCTGTCCCTTTTCGACTTTGTCTCCCGGCATCACCAGCGGTCGTTGATTCAGCGATGTCCGCTCGTTCAAGCCGTGGAACTTTTTCAGTTCGTAGACATCCGTACCGACTTCGATCCGCAGGGCGTCCACATAGGTCACCTTGCCGGCTCGTTTGGCGACCACGACCATGCTCGAATTTTCGGCAATCTTGCGTTCCAGGCCGGTTCCCACCAGCGGGGGTTCGGCCACCAGCAACGGCACGGCTTGCCGCTGCATGTTGGAACCCATCAGCGCGCGATTGGCATCGTCATGTTCCAGGAAGGGGATCAGACCGGCCGAGACGCCAACCATCTGGCTGGGCGCAACATCGATGTACTCAATGTCGTCAGACGACACGAGCTGAAAATCGGAATGGTGACGTGCCACGATATTCTTTTCGGACAACAGATCATTCTCGACCTTAGCATCCGCGGGAGCCACGTACGTGTCTGATTCTTCATCGGCCCGCAGCCACACGACATCATCGGTCAATTTGCCTTTCTTGACTTGTCGATAGGGCGTCACGAGAAATCCGTAGTCATCCACCCCGGCGTAAATCGCCAAGCTGGAAATCAGGCCGATGTTCGTGCCTTCCGGCGTCTCAATCGGGCAGATGCGACCATAGTGCGAGATATGCACGTCGCGGACTTCGAAGCCGGCCCGCTTGCGATTCAAACCGCCCGGCCCCAGGGCGGAAAGTCGTCGTTCATGGGTCAACATCGACAGCGGATTCGTCTGGTCGACAACCTGCGATAACTCGCCGCGGCCAAAGAAATACTCGATGGCGGCCGCTACGCTCTTGGGGTTAATCAGGCTGCGGGGAGTCATGTCCTCCGAATCCTTCAGGCTCATCCGCTCCTGAACGGTTCTCCGCAGTTTGAGAAAACCCTTTCGCAATTCATCGCACGCCAGTTCGTTAATGGTCCGCAGCCGTCGATTGCCGAGGTGGTCGATGTCGTCGACTTCCGCGTCGTCGCTCCCCTCGGTCAGTTTCAGCAGATAGGCGATGGCGGCGATGAGATCATCCGGCCGCAGCGTCATCTCCTTTTCCGAAACATTCAGTCCTAGCTTGCGATTGATGCGGAACCGTCCCACGCGTCCCAGTCGATAACGGTTGGCGTCGCTGAATTTCTCCTGGAACAGGGTTCGCGCCTTTTCCAGTTGCGGAGGATTTCCGGGTCGCAACCGCTGATAAATCCGCAGCAACGCTTCCTCATGGCTGGAGGTCTGATCATCGGCCAGAGCGTTGAAAATCACGGGCGCCTTCGGCGGCGAAATGACCTCGCACTTCTTCACTCCCGAGGCGCAGATCGTTTCCGCGATATTCTTGGTGATCTTATGACCCGCCTCGACAATCAGTTCGCCCGCGCGGTCGCTGGAAGACGGATAGACCACATCGTCCACGGCGATCTTGCCTTCCAGCTTGGCGGCACTGCGGCCATCCACGACCTTCAATGTCTGGGCTTCGTAGAAAGCGCGAATCAGATCGGCGTCCGAGCTATACTTGGGCGCGATCGCACGGAGGAGCGTGGTGGCTGAAAACTTGCCGCTCTGGTCGATCCGCACGGTGAGACTGTCTTTTTTGGTGACATTCACCTCGATCCAGCTCCCGCGTTCGGGAATGATGCGACAACTGGGAAGCTTACGATCGCTCGTGGTATCGTCTTCCAAAACGAAATCGACGCCCGGGCTGCGATGCAACTGGCTGACCACCACCCGCTCGGCGCCATTGATGATGAATTCGCCACCTCCCATCATGATGGGAATGTCGCCCAGATAAACCTCTTCCTCGACCGGCTCGTCCTTGTTCAGGCGGAGCCAGATGCGAAACGGCTTGCCGTAGGTCATGCGCAGTTGGCGGCACTCACTGGGCGTGTAACGAGGTTTCCCTAGTTCGTACTTGATGTACTCCAGGCTGATTTGCTTGTCATAACTCTCGATCGGGAAGATCTCGCGCATGACGCCTTCCAGGCCTTGATCCTTGCGTTTCTCCGGATCGGCATCTTCTTGCAGAAACTCGGCGTAGCTATCGGTCTGGATGCCGGTCAAATTGGGCATCGAATAGTCGTCGCGACGACTGCCAAATAAACGAACGTCACGCGGGATGATTCGTCTTTGGATGGGCGTTGCCATAGGCGAGGAACTCCTGGTTTGATTTAGCCGGTGGGCGCGTAGGGCAGTGAGCGCGCGGGTCCGTCCAGCGTGTCACGCCAGCGAGACGCTACACGTTGGCGGTCGAAGGGACGGGTGGAAACCGTGGGCAAGTCGCGGTTCTCCAAACCGCACCGGGTCGCGCTGGCGTCGGTGCGGTTTCGGCTTAGCTCGAAACGGTAGGACAGCAAGCAGGACAATGCGTGCTACTTGATTTCGACAGAAGCACCGGCTTCTTCGAGCTTCTTTTTCGCTTCTTCCGCTTCCTCTTTGGATACGGCCTCTTTCACCTTGCTGGGAACGCCTTCCACCAATTCCTTGGCTTCCTTCAGTCCCAGGCCGGTGATGGCGCGGACTTCCTTGATCACACCGATCTTCTTGTCGCCAAATCCCGTCAACATGACATCAAATTCCGTCTGTTCGCCAGCCCCGGCATCCTCTCCGCCGCCTCCGCCGCCGGCAGCCATCACGACGGCTCCTCCACTCGCAGGCTCAATGCCGTAGGCATCCTTGAGATAATCGCTGAGCGATTTGGCGTCCTTCAGGGTGAGTTCCGCGATCTGGTCGCCGAGCGACTTGAGTCGCATCCGAAATCTCAATGGTGGCAGTTTCTTCCGACATGTTAAAAACCCTTTCTACTGTGCGTTGACTGGGGGCAACGCGAAATACCTTTTGTGTCTAACCGAATGGATATGCTGAGCGCGAGTAACCATCGCGAACGGCGGAAATGTTGGAGATCTAATCCTTGGACTTGCTCTCAATCTGACTGGCAACCGCGCCACCGGGGCCGATCAAGCAGCCCGCCAGGCGGCCACCGGGACTCAAAATCTGCCCCGAAAGTATGCTCAATTGCTCCTCGCGACTGGGCCACTTGCTGATTTCCTGAACTTGTGCCGAGGTCAGGGCCTCCCCTTCCATGACACCGCCACGGGTCTCGAAGGCTTTGAACTCGGTGTCCTTCTGCAGCTTGACCGCCTCCTTGGCCAAGGACACGATGTCATCGCCGCCCCACATGAGCGCCAACGTACCCTCGGCACCTACCAGGGCGGGCGCCAGCGGCGTCCCCTCGGTGGCGCGTCGAGCCAGGCTGTTGCGGACAACCATCAAGTGCATATTCTTCTCACGTAGCTGCTTCCGCAGTACGACTGACTTGTTGGCATCCAGTCCGACGACGTTGACAAGCAACGCCTCGCTGACGCCGTCCAGACGATTGCTCAAGTCTTGCGTGAGCAGTTGTTTTACGCGCTTACTCATAATGATTTCCTTGCAGTCGCCCCCGCGAGAGCCTTGGCGTTAAGCCACGACGTATACGCTGGGGCTCATCGTGGCGCTCAACGAAACGCCCTTCACGTACGTGCCTTTGACCGCTGACGGCTTCAGGGCCTGGATATGGTTGATAAAGGCCTGGATATTTTCCGCCAAATTAGCCGCGTCAAAACTCAATTTCCCCACGACCGCGTGGACGATGCCACCGTTGTCGTTGCGGAATTCGACCTTACCCGCCTTGTATTCCCTGACGACCTTCGCCACATCGGGCGTCACGGTCCCCGCTCGGGGTGACGGCATCAGTCCTCGTGGCCCCAGGACTTTTCCCAGGGGGCCAACCAGCCCCATCATGTCAGGCGCTGCGATGCAGGCGTCAAAGTCGGTCCAGCCGTCCTTGATTTTCTTAGCCAGGTCCTCCTGGCCCACTTCATCGGCACCTGCCTCCGCGGCGGCGGTTGCCATTTCCCCCTTGGCGAAGACCACCACGCGTTGGGTGCGGCCAATGCCATGAGGTAGTACCACCGAGCCGCGTACGATTTGATCGGCCTGCTTGGGGTCAACCCCCAGACGCATGGCGATTTCTACCGTCTGGTCAAATTTCGTCGTATTGAATTTTCCCAGCGCCTCGACCGCGTCCGCGAGCGGCAGGGCTTGCTTAGCCAGGCTGCTCGCATGATTCCGATATCGCTTTGATCTTGCTGCCATCTGTTCGGCTCCGAATTCGTCAATCCTGCACGTCCCTGGCGAGAACCGTCGACCATTTAGTCCCTAACCTCAAGTCCCATACTGCGAGCGGTCCCCTCGACCATCCGCCGTGCGTGCTCGATATCTCGAGCATTCAGGTCATCCATTTTCTTCTTGCAGATGTCCTCCACCTGCGCGTGCGTCACCGAACCGACCTTTTCCTTATTCGGTATGCCCGACCCTTTGGCGATGCCCGCGGCCTGTTTCAGTAAAGCCGCCGCAGGGGGGCTCTTCGTGACAAACTCAAACGTGCGATCGTTGAAAACGGTCACCACCACCGGGATGGGAGTTCCGTTGTACTCCTTCGTACGATCATTGAATTGCTGAACAAACTGCCCCAGGTTGATGCCGTATTTTCCCAGCGAAGTACCTACCGGCGGCGCCGGCGTGGCCTGCCCGCCAGGCACTTGAAACTTCGCTTGACCCTGTATCTGCTTTGCCATGCTTATCTACCCATCGCGACTGTCCATCGCCCGTCGCATCCCCAGCCGACGAGCCGCCTGTGACACTACACGTTCTCAATTTGCCAATGTTCCAGCTCCACCGGGGTGGAACGCCCAAAAATGTTGATCGTGACGGTCACGCGTCCATTCGCTTCGTCAATCGCCTCGACATCACCCTCAAAATTCTCAAACGTGCCTTCTTTGATCCGCACGCGATCGCCCGCATTGAAGGGAATCGCCGTCTTGATCTGCTCGGTACCCTCTTCTTCCGGTCGCGACTGCTTAATAATCCGCTCTACCTCTTCAGGCAGCATCTCAGTCGGTTTACCAGCGGCTCCGGTAAAATCGCCAATGCCCGGAGTTTCGCGCACCAGGAACCAGGTTTCGTCGTTAAGCACCATATTGGCCACGATGTAACCCGGGTACAGCTTTCTCTTGACGACTCGCCGCTTCCCGTTCTTGAATTCCGCCACGTCCTCCGTGGGTACCTCAATTTCGCCGAAGTATTCGTCCAGCCCTTCCACCGAGATCCGCCGCTTGAGCGCCTCGCAGATCGATTTCTCCCGGTTGCTTTGCACCTTCAGGATAAACCAACGGCGCTTCAGCGAATCGTCCTCTGGACCGACCGCCTCCTCAATCGGTTCGGCATGCCCTTGGAACTCGTCCTCCTCCAGATCGGACGGGTCCGCCAAGTCCTCTGGGCGAATGACGCTGTCGTCCTCCTCGGGCGCTCAGCGATTCCACCGGTGCTTGCTCGGCTTGGTCCGCCGAGTCACTTGCCGGTGTTTCGGCCGAAACGTTTTCGGGGTCTTTCGAAATGTCAATCACAACCGTCCCTCACACACTGTTGCCGCGATGTAGGCGCTCTTGCGCCGCGGTCGCTACCGTGACCGAGTTGTCGTGGTGGAAATGACTGGTCATTGGACCAGCAGGCCACTTACTCGCGCGCGGCCGTTTTCAACACACCAATCGCCTTGAATAATGCCGCCCACAGCACGTCAAAGCCGAATAAAACGCCCGCCAGCAACAAAATCACGAAAATCACCACCAGCGAACTACGAACCAATTCACCTCGGGAAGGCCACGATACCTTGTTCATCTCGGCTTCCACCGCGATGAGAAAGTCCGCGAACTTCGGGAAGTTCACAATGCGATAGCTCACCCACAAACCGGTCGCCAGGACGATGCCGCAAACCAGGTAATTCGCACCCACCGAGGGCAGCTCGGATCGGAGTGTCGCAAACAACCGCCAAGCACCAAGGGCGAACGTCACCGCCAGCGTCGCAAACGTCGCCTGCCTCGTGACTCGTCCTTGGCTTCCCTTGTAAACGCCCAGTTGGAAGAGCCCTTGAAAAAAGGCTGCGACCGGCGAGGCGGCTTTTTCCTTACTCATGAATGTATCCCATCGCCGTTGGCCCGCTTTGCCGGCGGGGCAAACGCTTGAGGTTTCCGTTCGTACGCTTCCGCTGGCGCATCCTGGCGAAACAAAATGGCAGGGGCGGCGGGACTCGAACTCGCAACCCCTGGTTTTGGAAACCAGTGCTCTGCCAATTGAGCTACGCCCCTATTCCCCGAGCCAGCGCTATCACGCTGGCTCGACCATGCAAACCATCCAGCTCAAGTCAAGATCTTCGTGACGACTCCAGAACCGACGGTGCGGCCTCCCTCCCGAATCGCGAAGCGAACTCCGTCGTCCATCGCGATCGGCTTGTGGAGTTCGACCGAAATCCTGACGTTGTCACCCGGCATGCACATTTCGGCTTCCACCAGGTTGGCCGTGCCTGTCACATCCGTAGTGCGGAAGTAAAACTGGGGCCGATAGCCGCTGAAGAACGGCGTGTGCCGCCCCCCCTCATCCTTCGACAGGCAGTACACCTCAGCCTCGAACTTGGTGTGCGGAGTAATCGATCCCGGCTTGGCCAGCACCTGTCCCCGCTCAATGTCCTCCCGCTTGACGCCCCGCAACAGACAACCCACGTTGTCCCCGGCACGCCCCTCAGGCAGCAGTTTGCGGAACATTTCCACACCCGTCACCGTGGTCTTGGTCGGCTTCTCCGTCAGACCCACGATCTCGACTTCCTCACCCGTCTTGATGACGCCCCGCTCAATACGGCCGGTGGCCACGGTACCGCGACCCTCGATCGAAAAGACATCCTCAATCGCCATCAGGAACGGCTTGTCTTCTTCCCGAGCTGGCTCGGGAATGTACTCGTCGATCGCGTCCATCAACTCCGAAATACATTTGCTGGCTTCCGGATCATCCGGCTTCTGGTAGGCCGGCAAGGCCGAACCACGCACCACAGGGACATCGTCGCCCGGAAAGTCATACTTCGAGAGCAACTCGCGGACTTCCATCTCGACCAGTTCCAACAGGTCCTCGTCGTCCACCAGATCGCACTTGTTGAGGAAGACGACCAGCGCCGGCACATCCACCTGACGAGCCAGCAAGACGTGTTCCTTGGTTTGCGGCATCGGACCATCGGCGGCCGAAACCACCAAAATGGCACCGTCCATCTGGGCCGCGCCGGTAATCATGTTCTTAATAAAGTCCGCGTGGCCGGGACAGTCGATATGCGCATAGTGACGCTTCTCGGTCTCGTATTCCACGTGGGCCACCGCGATTGTCACGGTCTTGGTCTCGTCCCGCACCGTACCACCCTTGGCGATGTCCGCGTACGATTTGAACTGGGCCAAGCCCTTCGCCGCTTGAACTGCCAGAATGGCGCCCGTTGTTGTCGTCTTGCCATGATCAATGTGACCAATGGTTCCAACGTTTACATGCGGCTTTTTGCGCTCAAATGTCTCCTTAGCCATTTCTCTACCTATTCAAAACTCGAAGGCTATTTAGGCCGCGGCACCCTACCACGACATCTCACTTTTATTCACAAATCTCGCTTTCCGTTTCCTCCGCCCCGTGCCCGCGCCCTCCGCGGAGAGCTGCTGACGGGACTCGGACCCGTGACCTCGTCCTTACCAAGGACGCGCTCTACCAACTGAGCTACAGCAGCCAAAGGCCCGCTAAATCACTCCCCCCGTTACCTCAACCTCCTGCCTCAACCTCCTACCTCCACCTCTGACCCACTCCCGACAAGTGACTCCCACGTTTCCTTCCCTAAGCGGGTGAAGGGAATCGAACCCTCGTCTTCAGCTTGGAAGGCTGTGGCTCTACCATTGAGCTACACCCGCACCCCTCGCATATGCTTCCGCTCTTACCATCCTCAGCCGTTCTGCCCAGCCAGACATCCGACATCTCACTGCCAGCCCGTACCCGCATCGTCCTTCCGAAATGCAAAATGGGGGGTGCAGGATTCGAACCTGCGAAGGCAATGCCATCAGATTTACAGTCTGACCCCTTTGACCGCTCGGGAAACCCCCCGCTTTTGCCCATGTCTCCGAGGCATCAATTTGTCAGACCCCAGGCCGGTCAACGCAGCAGGAGATCATCGCACGTCGAAAAGAACACTGATGTTCGTGGAGCTAGCGGAGGGACTTGAACCCACAACCTGCGGTTTACAAAACCGCTGCTCTGCCAATTGAGCTACGCTAGCTTCCGCTTACGGCACACTGGTTCATTCGAAACGCACAAATATACCGAATCGCCGACAGTATGCAATAGAACCCACCGAGCGGCGTTCCGCAGGTTTCCACGTCCTGCCGGCTGGTGGGGGAGCCTTCCTGGGCCGTTCCGTGGCTCGCTCGCGCCCCGCCCATCGACGGTCGCCCTGTTTCTGCCCCATTTTCTCACGTAAAACCGAAAAAAAAAGGAAAAGCCAAAAGAAAAGCCCCTTACGGCATCCGACGGCCAACGCGGCTTGCCTAGTCCACCTGACCTGCGGCTCCGTGATCTGCGCGTCGATACGTCGCAGTGCCGGAGACCTCGATCGCGGATGAACGGACTCGTTCCGCTTGACTTTCTGGAAACCGCAAAGGGCCTCGCCCTGGTCTCTCCCCTGTGATCGATCCCCTGTCTGGGGGCACCATCATTATTTTCTTCAATCGCATCGACGGCGGGACTCAGACCTGCCGGCGTCCTGCCCGCCCAGTCCCCGCTGAAACCCGGTCCGGCACCCGCCGACCCGTTCGGAGCCTCTTGGGTACGAAACCTGGTCGGCCTTGGACCGGAGACTAAACCTCGTCGATTTTCTCCTCACGGGCGGCGGCCAGCAGCTTGTGCAGGGCGCGCGCCTCGATTTGACGCACCCGCTCCTTGGTGACTCCCAACTTGGCGCCCACCTCCTTGAGCGTCTGAGGTTCCTCGCTGTGGTTCAGTCCGAATCGGCTGATGATAATTTTTTGCTCTCGATCGTCAAGCCGAGATAGGATTTTGCCAATCTGGCGCTCCCGCAGCAACTGGGCGCTTAATTCCGTGTACGGGTTCGAGCCATCATCTTCCGATCCGGCAAACAGCTCCTCCGACGATGTGCGGAAGCGATCCCGATACTTGAACTCATTGGGAATCGTACGGGCAAAATTCTTCATGATGGCCCAGCTGGCGTAGGTGCTGAACTTGTTTCCGCGGGCATAGTCGAATTTCTCGGCAGCCCGAATCAACGACATGTTCCCATCGCTGACCAGATCGAAAAAATTCTCAGAGGGAGTCACATGCCGCTTGGCGATGGAAACGACCAACCGCAAATTCGCCTTGACGATCTGGTTCTTTACCTCAACCGCCTGTTCGTAGAGGGCTTCGATGGCGTCCATATCACTGCTTCGCGGCCGGTTAATATCCAGCGTCTCGCGGAGCTTCGCGGCCCTGTACTTCAGGTAATTCATTTTGCGAAAGATGTGCTGTTCCTGCTCTCGCGACAATAACGGTACCTCGTACAGTGCCGCCAGGTAGGGGGGCAGCCCGGCTGGGACACGCACGGCCCGGAATGGCTTTTCGGGCTGCGGCATCTCCGCCAGGATATCGCGTTCGGCAGCCGGCCTGTCGAACTCCTCGTTGTACATATAGTCCAACGGCAACTCGAGCAATCGCTTGGCACGCACCTCACCCAGGATGCGATACACACTGTTCACCGTGCGGCAATGCTTCCGCGCGATCGCCTCGGCCGACAGGCCACGGCGATGAAGCCGATAGATTTCCTCTTTCGCTTGCTCGGTAAGCGGGCCATTGTGCCCGGGAAATACCGCCAGTTCCCGATTTCGTCGATCGTGCTCCTTGAGCGTATAGCGAATGGTTTCCACGCTGCGGTTCATGTGTTCCGCAATCCTTTTCGTCACATCCGAAGGGCAACCTCCCGCGCGGGCCAAACGGCGAGCCCGATAGACGATCTCTTCGCGTTCCTCGTCCGTCAGCTGACTGAAGCGGGCGCCGCGCTGTACGCGCTCGCGATTTTCGGCGACAAACCGATCCACGCTGCTCTTCAAAAAACCGACCCGCTTGCGGCCGCCGAACACAAACCGGCGACTGATCAATCCTTGCTGCCGCCAGCGTGAAATCGTCTTCGTGGAAACGTTGAACAGTTTTCCCAGCTGCTCCACCGTGTAGACCGGCTCCCCTGCCGACTCGACGAGGATATTGGCCGAATCCGACACATCCTCAATGAACATCCGCAGATCGTGCTGTGCGTCCTCTCCCGAGATGACCTCTTGCACCGCTGCTTCCGGGCGGTATCCCGTTACCCGGAAAAAAAGATACTCATAGGTGTAGTCTCGGCCGGGGTCCAGCTCCAACAGCAACTTCTCCGCACGAGCGACCTGCTCAAGCTTGCGATCTCGTGGCGCGAACCGGACCTGTTGATCCCGCAATTGGCGAATCGACCTGTTGTGATAACTCGCGTGCATCTGATTCTCACCCTTCGCAACGTTCCGTCCCGGTCTCTGTTCCCTGCGACTCCCGTCGCAAACCGTTCGGTTGCCTTGGTCTCTGCGCCACCCTCCCTGGGCAACGCGGCCGGTACACCCTCATGTCCCGGCTTTGTCTGCCGACCCTCAGCGGGTCGACACCTCTTTGCATCCTCTCCCCGCTCATGCCTCTCGAGCCACCCGCGCCCTGCGGAAAAACCGCACGCCGCAGTGTCCGATGAACGGAGAATTCAAACCCCTGTACGTATCTTTAGTCGCGTTTGGTCGCCCAAAAGTTCGCGAACTAAGTGTAAACCCCACCGGATTGCGGTAACTGCGTATCCCATAAGTATTTTGAGCACAGTAACTTAGGTCTCCCTGGGCGGAGCGGCCCCCCGCGTGCCAGCGGAGGTTGCGCAGATTACCGAATGTCGTTTGTCGCGCACTTCCCCTAAACACCCCGGGTGCTTCCAGTCGACTTTTTTTCCAGCGGCTGCCTCGTTGTTCGCCCGCCCTTTTCTCTTCTTGCCGGACCGAATTCGATATGGCTTGTCTTTTCCGTCGCTTGCTACCCGTCGTCTCGCTGGTCGTCCTTTCCCTGCCCTGGGTCCCGCGGCCCGTCCGGGCGGAAGTCGAACCCAGTTCTTACCGGCTGACCGATAAGCGGCAGCCGGGCGATCGACAAAAAGTCACGGTCGTTCTGCAGCTCTCTGGGCAACTCGAGATGCGGGCCGCCAGTCCGGCTGGGAGCTCAGAGCCGGTTTCGCTCTCCGCCCAGAGCAAGCTCGTCTATCACGAGTGCCTGCACAAAATCCAGCCGGCAGAACGGGCTTCCGGTCGATATTACACTGCGGCGCAAGCGTCGGTCCAAATTGCCCATTCCAAGCATGAGGTCGTGTTGGGTAACGAGCAGAAGTGGATTTTCGCGGCGACTCCCGAGGCATCAAACGCAGCACGCCTTGCCGCCGCCAAACGGCCCCTTTCCCGTGACGAGCTGGAAATGCTCACGGTGCCTGGTAACAGCCTGGACGTCTACGAATTATTGCCGCACCGAGCGTTGCAGGCTGGTGAGACGTGGCAGCCATCCTCCGAGGGCCTGGCACTGCTGCTGAACCTGGACGAAGTCACGGTCAATCAGACCCGCGCCCGATTGGTGAACGTGGCTCGAGGTCTGGCCCGCATGCAGTTGGGCGGCACGGTGCTTGGCAATGTCGACGGCGTCGCCACGGAGATTGCCCTGGAAGGCGATCTGAGGTTTGACCTTCAATGGCAACGGGTCAGTTGGCTGCAACTGGTCGTGGATGAACAGCGCGAGGCGAGCCCGATTCAGGCAGGATTCACCATCAAGGCGGAGGTGCGGATGCTCTGTGAACCGCTGGCCGAATCACCGCTGACGAGCGAAACCACCGGCAAAATGGCCAGCCTTGTCGAGCGACGCGAATCGCAACTGCGGTACCTTGCCGCGGGCGGTGCATGCCAAATGGTTCACTCACCGGCCTGGCACGTGTTCGAAGAGCAGGCGGCGCAGGCCTCGCTGCGGCTGGTGGTCGACGGCCAGATGATCGCTCAATGCAACCTGCAACGGCTGGCGAATCAGCCCGCCGCTGAACCGTTGTCCATGGACGCCTTCAAGGCCAATATTCGCACTGCCCTGCAGGATGGCTTTCAGGAATTCGAGGCGTTCAGTGAACATGAACGCCAGGACGGCTACCGCGTGATGCGTGTCGCCGTCAGCGGAACCGCGGCCGACGTGCCGATCCGCTGGCTCTATTACTACATTTCGAACCCGGAAGGAGCGGCCGCATCCTGCGTCTTCACGATGGAAGCTGCCGCAGTGACGGCTTTCGGGGATCATGACCGGCTGATGGTGCAAAGCCTGCAACTGGAACCGCTTGAGGAGGCCCGGCCAGCGAGCCCCGCCGACGCGGTGCCCGCGGCCACCGCCCGAACCAATGCTCCCGTGAATTCACGCGTCAATCGCTGAATTCCGCCGGTCGGCCGCTGCGGCCCGTCGGCCACTTCCCCCGGGCCTGAGCTGCGTTTTGTAGCGATTATGAGGCCCTTGGCTCCCTGTCGAAGCGATTGGTCCGCCTCCGAAACCCGCCATGCCCAGCCATCGGCGTGATTTCGATGGCCCGTCATCACTGGCGAAATTACAATAAACAGGGCAAGCAGCCTGTCCTGCAAGCGGCGACCATTCGAAAGGCGAACTGAGGGATTTCCGTGGGCCATTTATCAACGCACCGCCTGACCGTCGTGGCGACCCTCCTGCAAGCATTGCTCGTGGTTTCGGTCGGTCGGGCTCAAGAGGCCCGCATGCCACGACTGGCGCCGGGGTACTCGTGACCGTTCCCGCGACCCCGGAGGACGCCGAGACGGTGGTGGGGCCCCGGCCTCTTCCGCCGATCGCCACGGAAGCCCCCGCCTGGAATCCGCATTTCCTGCCAGAGAACGAGACCCTCTCCGCATTGGCACGCGACGTCACGCTACGGCGCGCCGTTTGGCAATTTGAGTTTTCTTTCAAACCGATGCGGATGTTGGTCATCGATCAGCCCGCTGGGGAATCGCGTCGCATCTGGTACTTGCTCTACAAGATCAAGAATACCGGGAGCTACATCCGTTCGATCGCCGAACCGGACCCGTTTGGCAACGATCAATTCCGTACCGCCAGCGGTGTCAAGACCGAGCGGTTCTTCCCCCTCTTTCTCCTGAGGGCCCATGAATTTGATCAGGTATCGCCCGATCGGCTGGTCCCGGGAGTCATGGCTCGTATCCACGCGATTGAAATCAAGGACCCACGCGTGCCGCTGTACGATTCGGTCTCGATCACGAAGGTACCGATCGAACCGAGCAGCAAAACGGTGGATCGGGGCGTCTGGGGGGTTGCGACCTGGCCCGATCTCGATCGACGCATTGATTTCTTTTCCGTCTACATCCAGGGGCTGAGCAACGCGTATCGCTGGGAGGACGGTGAGGACGGACAGCCGCGGCTGACTTACAAGACGCTGATGTTGAACTTCTGGCGACCCGGGGACGCGGTGTTCGAGACCGAGCGGGAATTCCGTTACGGATTGCCCAGCCTGCAGGATGATCGCGAGAGAATCCTCCGTGTCTATGGGCTGGCGGAGCCACTTGATTATCAGTGGATTTATCTGCCTTAGTCACGATCTGCCGATCGTGTGCGTTGACCGGGCGGTGGCTCGCCCGCCTTGCTCACAAGCGAACGAAATCCAAGCCCCCTGTGGCTGCGTGGTTGCTTTTCGAATGGGCATGTACGTAATACCACCAAGGCGGCTTGGCAATCACAGCGTGTATCCCAAGCGGCGCCGAGCGGTCGATATCCTGGCCGGCGTCCGGCCGGCGGCTTGCCGCCACGTTTCGCCCGCGGCCTGGGTGAAAGACCCTTGCTGAGATCGACCAACTTGGCTATTTTACGAGGTTCAGCGGGTGCGGCCCTGGGCCCCGGCCTTCGGCCCGCCTCGGGACACACGGGATCACACGGGATTCGGCACGAGGATAAAGGCAATGGCACATAAGAAGGGTCAGGGTTCCAGCCGCAATGGTCGCGATTCGAACGCCCAGCGGCGAGGCGTGAAGAAGTACGGCGGCGAGGTCGTGCGGGCAGGGAACATCCTCGTTCGCCAGGTGGGAAACCGCTTCCATGCGGGCCGCAATGTGGGCCAGGGAAACGATTTCACGCTCTACGCGCTGGTTGATGGAATCGTCAACTTCGATCGCGAAGGCCGCAGGATCAACGTCGAGGCGGCCGCGCAAAACTAGCGGCGGCCGGGGCGGTTTTCCGTCCGCCGACGTCACCGCGTGGCACTGACCGTTCCGGACTCTTTCTCGGCAGGCTGCCCGTAATCCCCAGTGGCTCCTGCCGCCGCGGCTCGCTGAGTCGCCTCTTCCGCTACTCGCATGGCGAGTGCCACCTGGTTGGGATGGAAGTACAGTTCCACCGAACCATCCAGGTGTCGCGCCTTGACTTCATGCGCCAGTTCTTGCCAGGAGAGTCCGTCGGTCAGGTGCCAGGCAGCCGCCTGGGCGATCGGCTGAGCCACTTCGCCGCGGCCCACCATCTTGCAGATTTCCACCACCCGCGCGTCCTGGGTGAACGTCTCGATGGGCTTGAGTTCGTAGGGAATTTTCGGCTTCGGATCGTCTTTGCCATGTTCCAGGCAGACCGTCGTGACCTTGATTTTGCCCACGGCATCCGGACCGACGTCGAAGAAACCGCCGCCGCCACCGAATCCACCGCCACCCCCTCCGAATCCTCCGCCGCCCAGCCCACCGCCGCCGCCACCGAATCCGCCGCCGACCCCCTGGCCACCACCGCCGCCGAGTCCACCGCCACCGAGCCCACCGCCGCCGAGTCCTCCACCCCCGAGCCCGCCGCCGCCTAAACCGCCGCCGCCGAACTGGGCCAGCACGGGAACGCCCACAAACGCCTGGGGCATCTCAATCCGAAGCGGCTTTGAGGTTTTGTTTCGAATCACCACCGTCGACTTCGTCGCATCCTTGGGCACGATCTGGAGCTGCACGATCCCCCGCTCCATGGCCGAGAACAATTCGACCTCTTCGGTGGCATTCTTGTCGCCGTTCGCGTGCGACGTCGATTCGGCCACGGCCCGATTGATGTGGCTGACGGAAAGAGCAAGGCTGGTCGCAAGCAGGACCAGGTGGGACATGGGGTGCCGCATCGACAAATTCTCCTCTGTTCGCACTGATCATCACTGGATGACCCAAGTCTTCAGGATACTCGCCGCGTCACCAGATTTCAAAGAAAAGTCACGCTGTGGGGGGTTCCAGCCGGTCTGCCTGGTCCGGATATGACGGCGGTTACGGCCTCCGTGGGGCCCGGATCGCCCCCTCAACCAATAAAAAACGGCGGTCCGTGGTCCGGACCGCCGCACAAGAAGGCTCCCCGGTGGCCGGGTGGCTACTTCGTGATGACGATGTGCAGGAGTTCCTGAATCTTGGGGGAATACAGGAGCACCACCGGCGTGAAGACCACGCTGACCATCGTCATCAGCTTGATGAGAATGTTCAGCGACGGACCGCTGGTGTCCTTGCAGGGATCGCCGACCGTGTCGCCGATGACGCCCGCCTTGTGGGCTTCGGTGCCTTTTCCGCCGTAGGCACCCTTTTCGATGTACTTCTTGGCGTTGTCCCAGGCGCCGCCGGCGTTGTTGAGCATGGTGGCCAGCACGAAGCCGCAGACCAGGCCGCCGGCCAGCAGGCCCATCACGCCCGGCACGCCCAGGACCAGCCCGGTCAGCACCGGCACGATGATCGCCAGCAGCGAGGGCACCAGCATCTCCGTCTGGGCGCCGGCGGTGGAGATGGCCACGCACTTGGCGTAGTCGGGCGTTGCCGTGCCTTCCATGATGCCCGGGATTTCCCGGAACTGACGGCGGACTTCGTCCACCATGCGCCGGCGGCGCGGCCGACGGCCTTCATGGTCATGGCACAGAAGACGAAGGCCATCATGCCGCCGATGAACAGACCGCACAGCAGCAGCGGATTCATGATGTGCAGATCGAAGGCGTCCACGAAGTCGCATGATCTCGGCACTTCGCGGCGGTCTTCCAGGCGTGAAGCCCTGGCAAAGGTGCCTCCCGCTTCATTCCTGACCTTCGGCCAGCTTGCCCGACCCAGATCTTGACCTCTTCGATGTAGGCGGCCAGCAGGGCCATGGCCGTCAGGGCCGCCGAGCCGATGGCGAAGCCCTTGCCGGTGGCGGCCGTGGTGTTGCCCAGCGAGTCGAGCGCGTCGGTGCGCTCGCGGACCTGTGCGGGGAGTCCGGCCATCTCGGCGTTGCCGCCGGCGTTGTCGGCGATCGGGCCGTAGGCGTCGGTCGCCAGCGTGATGCCCAGCGTCGCCAGCATGCCGACGGCGGCGAAGCCGATGCCGTAGAGCCCCATGCCCATGTCGCTGAATCCGCCCGCAAAGCCGAAGGCGCAGAGGATGCCGACGACGATCGTGATCACCGGGATGCCGGCCGAGTACATGCCGGTGGCCAGACCGTCGATGATCGTCGTGGCCGGTCCCATTTCGGCCTGGTCGGCGATGCCCTGCGTCGGGCTGTACTCGTCGGAGGTGTAGTACTCGGTCGCCTGTCCGATGATCACGCCGGCGACCAGGCCGGCCACGACCGAACCGACGATTCCCCCGGGGATCATGCCGAGCCAGCCACATACCGAGTCAGCGCCAGGACGATCAGGACCGAGCTGCCCAGCGTGCCGACCAGCAGCGCCCGGAGCAGTTTCTTCTGCGTGGCGCCCTCCCGGCACCTCACCATGAAGATGCCGACGATCGACAGCAGCGTGCCGATGCCGGCCACGATCATCGGCGCGGTCACGACCAGTTCGACGGCGTTCGCGCGGCCACCGCGGCCTCATCGCCCAGCCTATGGTGCGCGCCCACGGCCGCGCCCAGCGCCGCGGTGGCCAGGATCGAGCCGCAATACGATTCGTACAGGTCGGCGCCCATGCCGGCCACGTCGCCCACGTTGTCGCCCACGTTGTCGGCGATCGTGGCCGGGTTGCGCGGATCGTCTTCCGGAATGCCGGCCTCGACCTTGCCCACCAGGTCGGCGCCGACGTCGGCGGCCTTGGTGTAGATGCCGCCGCCCACGCGGGCAAACAGCGCCTGCGTCGAGGCGCCCATGCCGAAGGTGATCATGGTCGTGGTGATCTGGACCAGCTTTTCCGTGATCGTGCAGTGCCGGCTGGCACCAGCTCCATGCCCAGAAAGTTCCAGCCCGTTGGCCATGTGCTGCTGCGGTGTAGACGAACTTGTCGAGGACCAGGTACCAGATGCAGATGTCGAGCAGACCGAAGCCGACCACCACCAGGCCCATCACCGCGCCCGAGCGGAAGGCCACCTGCAGGCCGCGGTTGAGGCCCTCGCTGCAGCCCTGCGCCGTGCGGGACGAGGCGGCGGTGGCGGTCCGCATGCCGATGAAGCCGCACAGGCCGCGAGAAGAAACCGCCCGTCAGAAAGGCGATCGGCACGAACGGATTCTGAATGCCGTGCTTGGCCAGGACGAAGAGAATCACCAGCAGCACCAAAGAATACGACGGAGCACGACCTTGTACTGCCGACGGAGGTAGGCCATGGCGCCGTCGCGCACGTAGCCGGCGATCTCCTTCATGCGGTCGCTGCCCTCGTTCGCCTCGGCCATCTTCCGATAGAAGTATACGGCAAAGATCAAGGCAAGAACCGACGCGATCGGCGCGATCCACCAGGTGTTAGTGATCACCGAAACGTCTGACTTGTCCATCGTTGTCTCCTGAGTGAATTCGAATGTTTGACGCTCCGACGCACTGCTTGGCAGAGCCGCTGAGAACCAGCGGCCAGTTTTTTGGATCAACCGGACGCCGAACGCCCTGACATTGCTCGTAGAAACCGGCAATGATAGCGTCGGCTTTGCCGTGGAAGCAACCGTGGATTGCCCTCAGGGACGTCGCTTTCCCGGCATTGTTGCCCCCGTGCCTCAGAGCCCCCAAGAATAGGTGTGCGACTGGACCAATCAGCACACACCGCAACGGTTCGACGAACAATTCAGACGATTCTTGGCCGAACCTTGGCGGTGACATCTTGGTCCTCCCTGGCTAGAATGAAATGCTGGGGATGAGTCGCCTGAACTCACACTTCGTTGCCTGGGAGGAAATGTGACCGAATCGAACTTGAAATCTCTCGCCTCGCAGCCGACTTCACCACTGGATGCCAAGACCCAAAGGAGCCTGCAACTGGCCCTTGCCGCGGCGGAAACAGCCGCGGAGAACCGAGGACAGGATGTACTCATTCTCGATCTACGGGATTTGACCTGCATCTTTGATTACTTTGTGATCGCCAGTGGAACCAGCCGACGGCAGTTGCATGCCATGAGCGAGGAAATCGATCGTAAGCTCGAAGACGAGTTAGGCGACCAACGCATGGGCATCGAGGGTTATCAGGGGAGTAGCTGGATCCTGCTTGATTACGGCACGGTCGTCATTCACCTGTTTGATGCGGCGACGAGGGACTACTACTCCATCGAGAAGCTCTGGGGCGAAGCGCCACGAGTTGACTGGCAGTCGCTCGTCGCCGCCAACGGGGGCTAGGTCCACGGGCGACTCGTGGCGATCCCCAGCGCCTCGCGATTGTCTGCCGTCTCGAATCAGGCCAAGCTTTGCATGAATATCCTCACGGAATTGAAGGAGCGATTCCGGACAGCGCTCCAACGGTATCCCGAGCCAGCCGAGGAGTTGCTGGCCATGATCCGCCCATCACAGAATCCACAGTTTGGCGACTACCAGGCCAATATGGCGATGCCCCTCGGCAAGCGACTGGGCAGGCCTCCGCGGGAAGTGGCTGCCGAAATTGTTGAAAATCTGTCGCTGAGTGAGTTGTGTGAGCCGCCGGAAGTGGCCGGGCCCGGATTTATCAATCTGAAGCTGCGAGATTCATGGCTCGCCGCACAACTGGAAAAGGCCCGCCATGATGAGCGGCTGGGCTGTTCCGTCACCGTCCGGCCTCGCATATTTGTCGTCGATTTTTCCAGTCCCAATGTGGCAAAACCGCTCCACGTGGGACACATCCGCTCGACGGTCATTGGAGATGCACTCTGCCGCATCTTGCGGTTTCAAGGACACCAGGTGATCAGCGATAACCACCTGGGTGACTGGGGCACGCAGTTCGGCATGATCATTTATGGCTATCGCCATTTTGTCGACGCGGCGGCTTACCGTGAGCAGCCGATTGACGAGCTGGGAAGGCTCTACAAGCTGGTCCGTCGTCTAATGGACCATCAGCAGGGTCGCCAGGCGCTACCCGACCGCGAAAAGGCACTCCAGCAACTCGAGGCTCGCGCCGACGAGCTGGCGGCCGAGCCAGCCGAAGGGGATGCCCGCCAGGAGAAAAAGCGGCAAAAGACGATCCAGAAGGCACGGGCCGAAGTGCGGACGGAAGAACAGGCGCTCGCGAAACTCCGCGCCACGCTGGCGGCGGACGCAGCCGATGACGAGCTGGCGCCGCTGCTCACGAAACATGAGCAGATCGCGGCCGCCGTGCTGGAGGAAACCGCACAGCTGCACCGAGGAGCCCCCTATCAGCGGTCGCTGTGGGAAGAGTTCTTGCCCAAGTGCCGAGCCGCGATCCAGGAGATTTATGAGCGGCTCGACGTCCGTTTCGACGTGGAGCTGGGAGAGAGCTTCTACCATGATCGACTGCAAGGCGTGGTCGACTCGCTGACTCAAGCCGGCATGGCGCGTGAGAGTCAAGGTGCCAGCTGCGTGTTCCTGGATGGCTTTGCCACCCCCTTCATCATTCAGAAGCAGGATGGTGCCTTCCTCTACGCCACTTCGGATCTGGCCACGATCCAGTATCGGATGGCCGAATGGCATCCGGATGCCATTCTGTATGTAGTCGACTTTCGCCAGGCCGAGCACTTTGAAAAGTTGTTCGCGACGGCCCGTTTGTGGGGCGGTGCCGAGACCGAGTTGCAACACATTAAGTTCGGCACGGTACTCGGGGAGGATGGGAAGCCCTACAAGACCCGCTCGGGGGATACCGTCGGACTGGTGGGCCTGCTCGACGAAGCGGAAGCCCGTGCCTACGAAGTCGTGTCAGCCAACGATGACGCCAAATCCGACGGCTGGGAGCTTGACGAGCCGGCTCGTCGCCGCGTCGCTCGCGTGGTGGGAATCGCCGCACTAAAGTACGCCGATCTGTCGCAAAATCGGGAAAGTGATTACGTCTTTAGCTACGACAAGATGCTCGCGTTGCAGGGAAATACGGCCACCTACATGCAGTATTCATACGCGCGGGTCCACGGGATCTTTGCCCGTGGGCACATCGATGCGGACGCCCTGCGGAATTCAACGGCCACCATTGAGCTGGCTCATCCCGCCGAGCGAGCGCTGGGGCTGAAAATCCGGCAATTCGGCGACGCGATCGACGAAGTGCTCGTGGATTACCGCCCCAATCTGTTAACCGCTTACCTGTTCGATCTCGCGAAGTGCTTCTCGGCATTTTTCGAGCAGTGCCCGGTCCTCAAGGCGGAAACCGAACCGCAGCGGCTAAGCCGCCTGCTGCTGTGTGATTTGACCGCGCGAGCATTGAAACTGGGCCTGCAGCTCCTTGGTATCCAGACGGTCGAGAAAATGTAGGCGACGTTTGACCGGTGTGAGCAATGGGTCCCCCTGGGCATGTGCCTGGTGAGCTGCCATCGCTGGCGTCGAGCCGTGCCTTCCGTTAAATTCGCCCCGATAGCCGCCGCGGTCGGCGCGGTGCGGCGCGTGGATGTTCCTTCCCCTGCTTCGACAGACCATCGCCATCCCATGCATCCCCTGTTCGACCATGTTGCCTCGACCGGTCCACGCGCCGCCGCGGCTTCACCCCCGGAACTGTCCTGGCAGGTGCATTGCGGCGACTCGAGCGAGCTGCTTCCCACGCTCGCACCCGCCTCGGTCGACACCATCGTTACCAGTCCGCCGTATTTCCAGCAGCGAAATTACGAGAGTCACGATCAGATCGGGCAGGAAGCCGAGCCGCAAGGCTATGTCGACGCACTCGTAAATGTCTTCCGCGCTGCCCGCCACGTACTCAAAACGACCGGTGCCCTGTGGCTCGTCTTGGGCGACAAGTATCACAAGGGACAGCTGTTGGGCATGCCTTGGCGAGTCGCCTTGGCACTGCAGGACGATGGCTGGCTGCTGCGCAGCGATATTATCTGGCACAAGCCGAACGCGATGCCTTCGCCGGTCAAAACGCGACCGACGACCGACCACGAGTATGTGTTCCTGCTGACGCGAACGGGCGACTACTTCTACGACGCCGACGCCATTCGTGAACCTCATGTGACGTTCACGAAGAAGAGCCGCATGAAGGGGGGCCGCAACCATTTCTTTAAGCGGGGCAGCACGCCGGAACAAGGCAAGAACGGGGGCGATCAGAATCTGCATGATGCCCGTTGGGACCAGGCCTTTCATCCCAAGGGCCGCAACAAACGGACGGTCTGGTCGATTCCCCTTTCCAAGGTTCGCGAAGCCCACTTCGCCGTATTTCCCGAGCAGCTGGTGGAAATTTGCCTGCGGGCCACCTGTCCAGCCGGCGGCACGGTGCTCGATCCCTTTTGCGGTAGCGGCACGACAGGGATCGTGGCGCGCCGCCTGGGACGAAATTTTGTGGGTATCGACTGCAACCCGGAATATTGCCAAATGGCCCGCACACGGATCGCTGGCGAAGCCCAGCAATGAGCGCACGCTTTCCGCCGGTCCAAGCTGTTTCGCTTTCGTTCCCGAAAGCTCATGCCTCTGTTTCGCGACGCCGGCCGAAAGCCTATCCCGTTCGTGCCTCTACGAACCAGACAACGCTAGGCCGCGCGCTTGCGGCCGTAATGCAGGATATGCGTCGTGGTGGCATCCGCCTTCGACAAGTCAGCCAGGTGCGGAGTCTTTCCTGCCAGGAATAGCCGCTCGATGCAGGGGCTCTCCTGGGTAACCACCTTTTCGGTTTCGATCCCCTGGGCTGCGAATTGGTCGACCCAGTCCGTGTACCGCCAGCGATTCACATACGTGCTGCGATTCCACATCATGGCGTTCCACACCGGCGTACTGTATTTCATGCAATGAAACAGGTTCTCATTATCCGATCCCAGGAACATGTGGTCGCGCAGATCGACCAGATGGACCGACCGCCCATTGGGAGCCAGCACCCGGGAAATTTCCTGCAGCGTGATTTTCGGAAAGCGGACATGCTCGAGGACGGTGTGCGAACAAACGACGTCGAACGTCCCATCGGGAAAGGGCATGGTCTTGCCGTCGTACAACGCATACTCGATCCCGCATGCTTGAGCGGTCCGATCGTCGATGTAGCGTTCGATATCGAGAATGACGGCGCGCTTGGCTCCCTGCTGCTTTGCTGCACTGCATGATGCCGTAGGTGTGGCCTGGACCGAGTTCGAGAATGGTTTTGTCCTGGGGCGAAGCGGGGGCAAAGTACTGCTCATAAACCTCGCGAATGCCGCCCGGATCGGAATTCAGGCCCGTACGATGCCGCCGTTTCACCGTTTCTCGCACGGGAGGAATCGCCATCAGCTGATTCTTGGCTATTTCGCGCAGCACGTACATTCTCGACTCCTCCTGTCAGGGCAAGGTCGCGGATCTCATCAGCGTGGCCGCTGGCGGCGGGAGGATAGAAGGCCGCCCCCTGCGTGTCAATTGGAATGTGCGTGGGGAGAAACGCCTAGGGACTGCTGGCGGCTCCGCAGGTGACTTCGGCCAGCCACTCGATCTCACCCACGGCCACATCGTAGAGGCCCCCGGCGAATCCGATCCGCCCCTCGCGCTGCAGACGAGTCAGCGTGGGGCTCTGGTTAAGAATCGCACGTGTCGCGCGCAGCACGTTTTTTCGGCTGATGTCGCGGAGCATGATCGCCTTTTCGTCGCCCGTCGATGTCGCCATTCGCAGCGCAGTCTCGTCATCAATCGACGCCTGGATTTCGCGGATAATGCTGTCCAGATTTTCGCACCCGTTTCTTTCCGCCGCGGTGATTCCATCCTGGAGCAGCTCGGCGGCCGTGGCCACCGCCCCGCATTGGGTGTGACCGAGCACGACCACCAATTTGGCGCCAGCGATCTGGCACGCATATTCGAGGCTGCCCAAGACGCGGGGGCTGACAATGTTGCCGGCGACCCGCACACTAAAAATGTCGCCCAAACCCAGGTCGAAGATCAGCTCGGAAGGCGTCCTTGAGTCGACACAGGTAAGTACCGCTGCCAGCGGAAACTGCCCGGCAGCGGAGCCGGCGAGTTGTCGGACACTCAGGCGGGTCAGCAGGCGATTCTCGCGAAACCGTTTATTTCCGTCCTTTAACACCTCCAGCACTTGGGCGGGCGTGATGTTGTGCTGCAGGTCACGGCTCATGTAGTCAACATACTGGATGGTGTCGTCGATCGGATGTCGTTCCTGGAATCCCAGCAGACTCACATTGACGCCACGGGCCGGAGCGGTCCGATCACGGTACTCTTTGATGAAGTCGATGACATCGGGATCGATGTAAACTGTATTGCGCGCGTCAAGCAGCACATGTCCGTTGTGAGGTATGTGGCGCAGGGCAGCATCCAGGATAGCTCGATTCAGAAAACTCAACTGGCTTGCCAGCTCGAAGCGATGTACTTCACCCGAGACATGCTTTTCCACGATATGCCGCAGCGGCCGCCGCAGGTTGCTGGCCAGGATGAATGCCGTACTCACGACCAGCCCGATGATCACGCCGACCAGCAGATCGGTAACCACAATGGCCACGACCGTAATGACATACGGGAGAAACCGATTCCAGCCTTCGTCCCACATGGCGCGAAAGATCTTGACGCTGGCGAGCTTGAAACCCGTGACGATCAGGATGGCGGCGAGGCACGAAAGTGGAATCCGATTGAGCAGTGTCGGCAAGAAGACGGTGCAGATCAGCAGCAGCAGGCCATGGAAGATGGCTGACCGCTTGGTAGTGGCGCCCGCATTGATATTTACTGAACTACGGACAATGACGGATGTCACCGGAATGCCGCCCATCAACCCGGCGACGAGGTTTCCGGCGCCCTGGGCAAACAGCTCTCGGCTGGGCGGTGAGTAGCGCTGCTTCGGATCGAGTCGGTCGACCGCCTCCAGGTTGAGGAGCGTTTCGAGCGAAGCGACAATGGCAATCGTGAAGCCCGCGAGCAGGACCGCGGGCTCGGCAATGCGGGTAAAATCGGGCAGGCGGAGGAAGCTTGCCAAGTCGGACACGCTTGCCGAGACAGGGACTTGGACCAAATGATCAGCGCCGATGCGCCAGCGAATGCCTGGTGGCGCGAAGGCTCGCAGCAACTCGCTGATCGCGACGCCCAGTAGCACGACCACGAATGGGCCGGGCACGCCCGACTTTTTCAGAGCGCGGATCTTGTCCCATGCCAATAGCGCGGCCAGTGAGGCGAGTCCGATGATGGTCGCGCCCGAATGAAAGCGCGTGGCCGCCGTAAATATCTCGCTGAACGTGTTCTGGCCGTCAGGCTGGAGGAATGACATTTCGCCTTCGGGGTCGGCGTCGCGTCCCAGCAGATGCGGAAATTGCTTGAGAATGAGAATGATGCCGATCGCGGTCAGCAGTCCACGGATGACGCTCATCGGAAAGTAGACCGTAATCACACCG
This sequence comes from uncultured Planctomycetaceae bacterium, assembly GCA_963700865.1. Taxonomy (GTDB): domain Bacteria; phylum Planctomycetota; class Planctomycetia; order Pirellulales; family Pirellulaceae; genus CAVOGJ01. The sequence goes on from CAVOZC010000018.1 coordinate 563,590, forward strand.
GCGCGGGCGATGCCCAGCGCGACTTGCAGGGCGCCGGCCACGAAAACGGCCGCCAGGAACGCTTCGTACGATCCGAGTGACTCGATCTGTGATGCGACGACGGCGGTGAGTCCCGCCGCGGGACCGCTGACGCTGGTGTGCGAGCGGCTGATCAGCCCCACCACCAAGCCGCCGACGACCCCCGCGATCAACCCCGCGAGCGGATCGGCACCCGATGCTTGAGCGACGCCCAGACACAACGGCAGGGCCACCAGGAATACCACCACCCCGGCGACCGCATCCCGGGCCAGGGAGTTCCCGGAGGTCGAGCCGCCAAGGGTGTTGCTGGCCGACATAGGCACCTCCGCAGGGTCATTGCCTCGGAAAGAGGACGCTGTCCAACTGAGTGACGAACCGCCCGCGAAAACGCGGGAAAGCGTCACCGAGGAGGTGGGTTCCTACCTTGGACGTTTGGCCAATTCATCCAACCTTAGTTGCAGGTCCACGACCTCTTCGCTCACGCGTTCCAACTGCCAGTGGACATGGTCCAGCGCCGACAAGACGTTCTGGGGATTACTCCACAGGGCGACGCGGAACTCCGCCACCTCGGCCTTCAAACGCAGTAGCTGTAATTGCAGATCGCTGTACACCTGTTTGCGATTTTTCATCTCCAACGCCCGCTGATAGTCGCGCTTGGCAAGGCGGGCGCACTCCTCGGCGTAGCGCAAGTGAATCTGGCTCGCGTCCCCCTCGATCGTTCCCAGCAGCGCCACCCGCAGCTGCTCTTTGGCGACCTCGACGCGGTTTTCCTTGCGGGCGATGAACGAGACGGAGTGGGTACCCGGGACTTCGCGGTTGGACTGCTCGGCCAGCTGCAATTCGACTTGGGCCAATTCGAGGTAAGCGCGGGCATAACGGACAAGCGGATCGATCTGCCCGATTACCCCTTCCGAGGCCGGTGTGGCTGGTTGGGTACCGGGCGAGGGCTGCGGCTGCTGAGCAAAACTGATGGCACGGAGCAGCGAAATGCCGCACAGCAGAGCGGCCAACCCGACATGGCGAATCAAACATGGCTTCATCGCAATCTCCCGAGGCAAGGCTACTTTCGTCCGTTACCCGTTATTCGCGGGCGTAGTCGCCTTGCATGTCATAGGGTTTCTCCGGCGACGCGACCGCTTCGAACTTACCGAAGATCATGCGCCCCGCACTTGTCTGCAACACACTCGTAACGCCGATTTCCACATCCTCACCCATGTGGGCTCGACCATTCTCCACGACGATCATCGTACCATCCTCGAGGTAGCCCACTCCTTGTCCCTCGGACTCGCCCGCCTTCACGATCCGCACCACCACATGCTCCCCAGGAAGGAATACTGGCTTGAGCGCGTTGGAGAGATCATTCAAGTTGATTACCGAGACGCTGTGCAGCCTGGCGACTTTGTTGAGATTGTAATCCCCGGTGACGAGTTTTCCGTCCAGATGTTTGGCCAGCAGCACGAGCTTCATATCCACAGCCTGCCCCTCCATTTCAGGGAGCTCTCGGTCGTGGATTTGAAAATCCACCTGTCGATTACTCCGCAGGCGATTGAGGATATCCAGGCCTCGTCGCCCGCGACTGCGGCGCATGCGATCGTTACTGTCGGCGATGCCCTGCAATTCGGCAAGTACGAACCGCGGCATCACCAACTGGTTGTCGATCATCTGGGTCTCGATCACGTCGGCAATGCGACCATCGATGACGGCGCTGGTATCGAGGATGAACGGTTTCAACCCTTTGACATCCTTGGCAAACTCGACGTAGGGGATGATAAAGCGAAAGTCGTCTTTGGTTTGAATGAGCAGGCTGATGCAGGTGTAGCTGAGGACCGTGCCCATGGCGAGTTGGATGAAGCCGCGATATTCGCTGTCTTCGAGCAACGGGTTGAGGGCGATCCCAAAGACGTAGGTCAGGAGCAGCCCGATAAGAAGTCCGAAGTACACGGCGGAGATCGTGTCGATCCGTTTTTTTGTGAACATGGCGTCGAGGCCAATAATCCCCAGCGCCGAAAATAGCGCCGCCGAAGACCAGCCAGACGGCCCATACGTTGCCCGGAGGAATCAAGTCCGATTTCACAATCGTGACGGCGATGCTGGCTGCGACCAGGATGAAGACGCAGCGAAGGATCATGATGAGTTGCATGATGGAGTAGATAATTGCGGAAAAACCGCCGCCTCGCAGAGGAAGGGACTTGTTGAATAATTGCGAACGCATCACGGAACGATGTTCGCTGCTCCCATTCTATCACCGGACGGAATTCGCCGACCATACGGGCAGCTGGCGACAATGGGCCAATTTTGGCTACCGTGTGGCTCTACAGCAGATTCCCTGTGCTGCGCAGTTGCCGCCACGTGCGACGGCAGAAGCGGTCGGTCATGCCGGCCAAATAATCGGCAGCACACCGCCGCAGTCCCACGTCTTGAATACGGCTGCGGAACGAATCTGGCAGCCGTTCGGCGGACGCGCTGAAGTACTCGAACATGGCCACTAGTTGCGATTGGGCCTCGGCACGAACCCGCAACAGCTGCGGATGCCGGTAGACCCGTTGCGAGAGAAACGCTTCCAGCTCGGATTTTTCATGAGACAATTGGCCTTCCAACGCGAGCCAATAACCGCTGAGTCGGGGTGCCTGGGCGTCGTGCCAGTCGGCTGCGGCCAATTCCGCGCCACACGCGGAGAGCACGGAGGTGACTTGCAGGTCGATTAATTCATGGACCATGCCGGCTCGCACGACCTCTGACGGCAAGCCTTGATCGAGAAAGCGTTCGGCCGCGCGGCGCGTCAACGGGACCTGCAGCAGTTCGTCGATGTCCAGCAGTCCCAGTTTCATGGCGTCATCCACGTCATGCGCGTTGTACGTAATGCTGTCGGCCAGATCGACCAGTTGCACTTCGAGCAGGGGCGGCATGCCAGACCGCGTTTTGTCGATGCGGTCGGTTTGTCCGGCCAGCACTTCTCGAGACAGGTTGAGGCCCGGAAAGGGTGCATAACGTTGCTCTAGTTCTTCAACCAGCGTCAGGGCGAACTGGTTGTGGGAGAATCCTCCTTCGTCACGGAGACAATGGCGGAGGGCGTCTTCTCCCGCGTGACCGAAGGGAGGGTGCCCGATGTCGTGCAGTAACGCCAGGGCTTCAATCAGATCCTCATTCAAACGCAAGGCACGGCCCATCGTGCGGGCAATCGATGCGACTTCCATGGTGTGGGTCAGTCGCGTGCGGTGGTAATCGCCCCTGTCGCCCGTAAAGACCTGCATCTTATGGCTGAGCCGGCGGAAAGCCGCGCTATGAAGAATGCGATCGCGATCGCGCTGAAAAGGTCCCCGATAGGGGTGCGGCGGCTCGTCGTATTTCCGCCCAGCCGACTGGCGGCTGAAAAACGCATAAGGCGCGAGGATTGCCGCCTCGCGCTCGTCCACGGTCATCAGGCCTGGCCAGGATCGATGGGATGACATGGTGATAGGCGGGGTCCCCGCGGCGGGTGCTACTTTGTCCACGCGTAGTATACCGCTGAGGTGGCAGCCAATGTGGCACCCCCCTGCCCGTTTCTTGAACCGTTCTTGACAGCATGGTAGCCTCACAAGTTTGCGGATCGTCGGTCAACGCGGTTTATGGCCTGGGCAGGATACGTGTTGCAAGAAGCAGACAGCATTTCGGAAGGTCTTGGTCAGCCGAGCGGCGCGATACGCATTCGCGGGGCACGGGCACACAATCTGCGCAACGTGGATGTGGACATTCCACGCAATCAGCTGGTGGTGCTCACCGGTCCCAGCGGTTCGGGAAAGAGTTCCCTCGCTTTTGATACGCTTTATGCCGAGGGCAAACGTCAGTACATCGAGAGTCTCTCGGTGCAGGCGCGACAATTTCTCGATCAGGTCGCAAGACCCGATGTCGATGTCATTGACGGACTGCAGCCAACGCTTTGTATCGATCAAAGGCCCGGCAGCCAGAACCCGCGGAGCACCGTGGCCACGATCACGGAGATCTACGACTACCTGCGTTTGCTGTTCGCCCGCCTGGGACAGGCGACCTGCTATCAATGTGCCGCGCCGATCCAGCAGCAGACGCCCGATCAAATTGTGGCTCGGCTGGCGAGTTTCGCCGAAGGCACCAAGGCCATGTTGCTCGCGCCGCTCGTCCGCGGCCGCAAAGGCCTGCACAAGGATGTCATCGAGCGGGTGCGTCGAGCCGGCTTTGTCCGGGTCCGCGTCGATGGGATGGTATGTGAAATCGACAGCATGCCCAAGTTGACGGCTCAGAAACTGCACCACATCGACGCCGTCATTGATCGAGTCATCTTACGGGAAAATATCGAGTCACGACTTGCCGAATCGGTCCGGGTCGCGCTCGAACATGGCGATGGACTGATGACGGTTTGCTATCAAGACGAGAACGAGCCACCTCCGGAAGGTCACGACTCGCAGCAAGCACCCTGGGTACCGCCGTGGCGTGATGAAGTCTTCAGCACGACTTACGCCTGTCCCCATTGCTCGATCAGCTACGAAGAAGTCGAACCGCGGACCTTCAGCTTTAACAGCCCCTATGGTGCCTGCCCGGTTTGCCAGGGGTTGGGCGTGCATGACCAATTTGACTCGGATCTTGTCCTTCCGGACCGCGAGCGATCGGTTGGTATCGGCTGCGTTGCGGCCTGGTCCAACGCCACGGGCGCACAGAAAAAGAAACTCGAGTCGGTCGTAAACTCATTCGTTCGACAGCAAAGGATTGCGGAAGGCACGCCACTCGCATCCTGTTCGCCGCAAGTGCAACACCAGTTTCTGCACGGCGATGACGGTTCGTTTCCGGGCGTGCTGCTGCTGCTCGAAAAGGAATTCGCCACGGCGACCTCCAAGAAGCGGCTGGCCGAACTGGCTCGCTATCGGGCCGAAGTGACCTGTTCCGCCTGCGGCGGCTCGCGGTTGCGACGGGAGGCCACCAGCGTCCTGCTCTCGGGGCAATCGATCGTCGACGTGGTTCAGCGGCCCCTCACCGAAGCTCAGGAGTGGTTCGAATCGTTGCAGTTCGCTCCCGAGGACGAGCCGGTGGGGCGACCGCTGGTCGAAGCGATTGTCAAGCGGTTGCATTTCCTGACGCAGGTGGGCGTCGACTACCTTACGCTCGGCCGAGCCGCCGACACGCTGAGTGGCGGTGAGTTTCAGCGAGTTCGGCTGGCCACCAGCTTGGGCTCGGGATTGGTCGGCGTTTGCTACGTGCTCGACGAACCCTCGATCGGATTGCATCACCGCGACAACGAGCGATTGATCGCGTCCCTCCGCGAACTGCGGGATCAGGGAAACACCGTTCTGGTCGTGGAACACGATGACGCCGTGATGCGGGTGGCCGACCAGTTGATCGATATGGGCCCCGCCGCGGGTGCCGAAGGCGGCACCATCGTGGCCATCGGCACGCCAGAGGAAGTTGCCCGGCAGCCCCAATCGCTGACCGGTCGTTTTCTGCAGGGGAGTGAACAAATTCCGATCCCCCCGACGCGACGCCGGATCGCCAAGTCGCGTTCACTCCTGATTCGCGAGGTGGCAACGCATAACCTGCAAGGCATCGATGTGCGGATTCCACTCGGCGTGCTGGTGTGTGTGACCGGTGTCAGCGGTTCGGGAAAAAGTTCGCTCATTAACGAAACGTTGGCCCCGGCACTGGCTCGTCGCATGGGCCTGGGTGGTCCCCCGCCCGGTCCTTTCCAAGGCCTGCAAGGCGCCAGCCAGGTGGACAAAATCGTGCGCATCACGCAGGCACCCATTGGCCGTTCGCCGCGCAGCAATCCCGCGACCTACACGGGCGTGTTCGACGATATACGCAAGGTGTTTGCCGGCACGCGCGAAGCCAAGCAGCGTGGCTTCAAGGCCAGCCGCTTTAGCTTCAATAACAAGGAAGGTCGCTGCGAGGCCTGTCTGGGAAATGGCCAGCAAAAGATCGAGATGAGCTTTTTGCCCGATTTGTTCGTTACCTGCGATGATTGCAACGGCGCGCGGTTCAATCGACAAACCCTGGCGGTCAAATACCGGGGTCATTCGATTGCCGATGTGCTCGAGATGAGTATCGCGACAGCCGCCGAATTTTTCGTCAACTTTGCCTCGATTACTCGCTTTGTTCACAGTCTGACTCAAGTCGGCCTCGGTTATCTCTCGCTCGGCCAACCTTCGACAACGCTTTCCGGTGGCGAGGCGCAGCGAATCAAACTGGCCACCGAGCTGGCTCGCGTGGACACTGGCCAGACACTCTACCTGCTCGATGAACCCACCACGGGACTGCACTTCGACGACATTCGTCGACTGCTCCATGTGCTGCAAGGGCTCGTCGAAAAAGGCAATACGGTGCTCGTGATCGAACACAACTTGGATGTGATTAAATGCGCCGACTGGGTGATCGATCTGGGACCCGAGGGTGGCAGCGGCGGGGGCCGACTTGTGGCCGCCGGGACTCCCGAACAGGTGGCGCAGGTGGAAGCCAGCTACACGGGTCGATTTCTCCGCGGACGACTCGAGCCGGGACCGGTCCCCGCACCTGGGCCGCCGATTGGTGAGCCATCCTGACGAAATCGGGCCGTTGACGAAAACCCTTTTCAGGGGCCCCTTCCCGTGGGGCCACGTCAGAACCGCATGATCGCGGCTCTTTTCCGTAAGTTGACTCGGTGGCCCGTGGCGGTCATGATACGGGATGTAACAAGTTACAGGAGATGGCGACGCGGCCCGTACCGGCAGCGGTCGATGCTTGCCGGCCCTGCCCGGGTGTCGTTTTGGGAATCGCGGAGGAAAAGGTTTGACAACGATTCGTAAAGTCGCGAAGGCGGCCAATGTGTCGATCGCGACCGTTTCGCGGGTGCTGAACAATCAGCCCGGCGTCAGCAGTCACGTCCGCTCTCGAGTCCTTGAGTCGGTCAACCGTTGTGGCTATGTGGCGAGCGTCGGCCGCCGCGTCACGTCGTTTCTGGCGCTGATCTATACAGGCCCCTCCTCTCTCGGTTCGCCGTACGACGCCGCCGTCTGTGCCGGCATGGTGGCGGCGATGGATGAGAGTGATTTCGATCTGGTCATCCTGAATCTGCAGCGGGACAAAAAGTCGAACGAATCGTACACGCAGTTCTTTCATCGCAAGGGAGTGAGAGGTGTCATCCTCCGCACGACCAAACGCACCCGCAGCGTTTGTGAGACGATTGCCGATGAAGGATTTCCGTGCATTGTGGTTGGCGATCGCTTTGCGCGTCCTGACCTGAGCTACGTTTACTGCGATTCGCGATCGACCAGTTACCAGGGTGTCGAGCATTTACTGGCGCTGGGGCATCGTCGTATCGCCTTGGCGATCAGCGATCTCGTCGAGGATTCCGATCACGCGGACCGTCTTTCCGCGTATGAGTCGGCACTGGAGGACCACGGCATTCCCCGAGACCGTCGACTCTATTTCCGCATTCCTCCGGGCCGCCCTGATGGGGCTCAGGTGATTCGCAAGATGATGAGTATGGCCGAGCCGCCGACCGCTGTTTTCTTCACCGACCCGAGTGTGGCGGTGGGGGCGTTGATCGAAGCGCACGGTCTCGGCATGCGGATTCCGCAGGACCTTTCCATCTTGGGATTCGACGACAGCGAGCTTCGCCATCAGGTGTTCCCACGGATGACGTCTATTTGTCAAGATGCGCGGCGCTTGGGCCACGAAGCCTTTTCGGCTCTCGGACGCATCGTCAGCGCTCAGCAAACCGACGGCGAGCCGCCGGTGTCAGGCCAGAGTCAGCAGCTTGTGATTCGTGAGGCCTTTCCGACCTGGCTGGAGGTGAATGCGACGACCGGCCAGCCCTCGGAATCGCAAGTCCGCATCCTGCCCGATGGTACGCGGATGATGGGCAAGTAGCGGCGACGGGTGACTCGTTTCGATGTAGAGCACCGCTGCGCTGAGTACGAGTACAAGCACGAGGACGCCGGAACGGCCAACTGGATATATCCTGGCCAAAGCTCCGCGCAAGTACCTTCGCGTCAGCTCGTCGAGGTCGCATGACCACAGGCGACCTCCCGCGATGCGGTGGGTGTCGGTGTTGCTGTAAGCAGTTCCAGTAACCGACGGGTTGCCAGTTTATCGGGGATGGGATAACCTCGCATCAAATCGGGATCGCTGTGGATGGCCGGCCTGAGATTTGGCAGTCCCACGCAACTGGGGCAACCGTCCTCGCAGGGACACTGTTGGACCAATTCGTCGCAGACAGCCAACAGGTCCTCGATTTGTTGAAAGCCTTTCTCGGCATAGCCGAGCCCGCCAGGATAGCGATCGTAGAGAATCATGGCGCTTCGTCCCAGATTCTTGCTGTCGACCACGCCGCTGATATCGCGGCTGTCACACATGGCAACCATCGGCAGCGCGACGACGGCCAGATTTCTCAGCCCGCACAGCCCCTCACTGGGACGCAGCTTTTCCGCCTTGAGCGCACACAGAACCTCGTCGTGGGGGGACAGCCAGAAGGCCGTCGTGGGCAGGTTTTGCGCCGGGATATCGACCTTTCCATAGCCCACATTTTCGCGGGTGGAAAATTTAATCTTCTTGAAGGCCACGGTTTTCCAACTCACATCGACCTCGCCATACCCGAGCAAGGCCGAATGGACGGCAAAGCTTTCTTCTTGCGGCGTGGTAATGAGCACGTTGCTTTCCAGGACGGCCTGCGTGTAGTAATCCATTTCATGCCGTTCGACATAGGCGACCTTTCCTTCCAGATCGAGGTGTCGTACGAAATAGGAATCGCCGTTGTGGAGATAGACGGCCTCGGGGTAGACCAGTTCCGGCGCGCTGATCTCATCGACATTCGCGATGACTTCGAAGCCCTGCGGCAAGTCGTAGCGTGACGGTCCACCAAGACGGGCTCCCGCCACCGGCTTCGCCCCAAAGTGCCTCGCCAGGCGGGGCAATCGTTCGGGCAGCCCGAGAGCCTGCTTGTCGGTAACCAGGATGATGCTGAAGGTATCATCACTCATATGCCGCAGGCTGATGCCGTGTGCCGGATTCTGTCCCCCGCCGGAATAGTAGAAACGTCCGTCGATGGAGGATAGTTCTCCCGAGTCGGCCAGTAGCTCCGCGATGGTCGGCGCTAATTCGCCGAACCGTGTGGCCTCGTCTTCCCCCAGGGGCAATTCAAAGGCCGTCGCCTTGAGGTGGTTTGCCAGCACGTAGGGATTTTCCGGATCGACAACCGCATGCTCGGGCGACTGGGCAAAAAAGTATTGCGGATGTCGTAGCAGGTATTGATCGATCGGATCGTTGCCGGCGAGCAGGATCGCCAGGCTATCCGCCTGCCGGCGCCCGCTGCGGCCCGCCTGTTGCCAGGTGCTGGCAATCGTGCCGGGATACTGGACGAGCAATGCGACGTCCAGCGAGCCAATATCGACGCCCAGCTCGAGCGCGTTGGTGGCGGACACCCCGCGCAGGCGGCCGTCGAACAGTTCCGCTTCGATCTCACGACGTTCCGTGGGCAGATAGCCACCCCGATAGGCTCGCACGCGATCGGCGTGCTGGCTGCGCCGATGGTGCAATTCATCGTTCACGTAGCGATTGACCAGCTCCGCGGCCTGCCGCGTCCTCGTGAACGCCAGCGCCTGCCCGTCCGCCTCGACGGCATCCGCCATCAGCCATACCGCGTCATCGGCCGCGCTGCGGCGGGCCAGGCTGTCCTGGCCCACCGGCGCCGGATTCCAGAGGCAGAAGTACTTACGTCCGCGGGGCGAACCGTCGTTATCCACGACCGTGACATCACGGCCCAGCAGGCGACTGGTTAACTCTCCCGGATTGGCGATGGTGGCACTGGCCGACAAGAAAACGGGTTGGGCCCCGTAGTGCTGACAGACGCGCATCAACCGCCGCAGCACGCAGGCCACATTCGCGCCCAAAATGCCACGATATGTATGGACTTCGTCAATCACCACGAATTTGAGCGCGGCGAAGAAGCGGGCCCATTTCGGGTGATACGGCAGGATCGATGAGTGCAGCATGTCGGGATTGGACAGCACAAGATTCGCTTCGGCCTTGATGCGTCTGCGCTGCGCGGGGGGCGTGTCTCCATCAAAAACCCCCGGTTGGAACAGTCGGCCCGTCGTTTCGCTCCCGTTGACCAGCTCCAGCAATCCCTTGAATTGATCCTGTGCCAGTGCCTTGGTGGGAAACAGGTACAAGGCTCGGGCTTGGGGATCAGCGAGCAAGCATTCGAGAATCGGCAGGTTGTAGCACAGCGTCTTGCCACTTGCGGTGCCCGTCACGACCACCGTGTCTTTCCCCGCGCGGGCCGCCTGAATGGCCGCGACCTGATGTGCATACAGTCCCTCAATCTGTCGCGCCGCCAACATGGCTTGCAATGGTTCCGGCAACGGCGGCGCGAGCGATTCAAACCGACCGGGCCGCGCCGGCAGGACTTCCACGTGTTGCAATTGCCCCGCGTAAAGCGGGTGCCTTTCAATCGCCTCAAGATATGCCGCCACATCCATGCGCGTCTCTCCTGCCTCGCCGACAAAATGTACGTATGTGCAGCATATCGGCATTTCCACGGGGGATCAATCCAGATTTTTCGGGACTCGCTGCGCGAAAACGCGGCGGGTCGGGACACCGGTCCGCGTCGCCGCCGTCCTCGGGTCGACTACGGAATCCGGTGGTGCAGGACCGGTGGGGACGGGGGTTGGCACGGGAGCAACACCCGGATCATTGGCGATGGCCAGCAGGCCGGCCGTTGCCAGGATGGCCGAGATGATTCGAAGCCGGGACTTACGCATCGCACACCTCCTTGCGGGAACGCCGCGCCTCCTGAGCGCAGGCTGGCGAATTCTACGCAGAAGGCTCGATTGCGGATCGATCGGCAAGGCGTGTTCCAGTCGTCGTCCGACGGAATCGGACGGCGTCACCCGCACAACCCGGACGATCCCACCTGTCGATGAGGGATCGCCGCCGCAGGGCATGTTGCCTGGCCGCCACAGCCAGCCGGCGACTGGGGAGACGTGCCGGATCGAAGCGGAAGAAATCACCGGAGTTTGGCCCACTTCGGCCAGCGGGATACATTACGAGGAGGTGCGGCACGCCGGTTGCAGACTTCACCGTCGGAACCACTGGCGAAGCACTTCCTTTCAATTTCGCGATTTCTTGGAGGCCCGATTGATGCCCCATCGTTTTCCCTCATTTGGGCTGGCTCTCACGACGCTGGCCGTGCTGGCTGCCGCGACACAAGCGCAGGACCGCATTGCGGCCGAGATCTACGGACATGGCGTCCACAGTTATTATCGCGGCGATTTGCAGGCCGCCAACGAGCAATTCGATCAAGCCATCAACGCGGGCTTCAATGATCCTCGCGTCTACTACTTTCGCGCCATCAGCAAACTGCGTGCATGCGATACGTATGGCGCCGAGAGCGACATTCGCTTGGGCGCGAATCTCGAGGTCAACGGTTCCGGCGCTTACAACGTAGGTCGCGCACTGGAACGTGTGCAGGGAAACCTCCGCGTCCGGTTCGAAACGCTGCGGCGACAAGCCCGGATGGAAGCGCAGATGGCGCGTGCCAACCAGCCCCAACCAAGTCTGCCGCCGATCATGGCACCATCCGATCGGAGCCTGCAGGAAATCCCTCCCGCCCCGACCAAGCCACTGGCGCCCACCATGGAACCGGGTGCGGACAACCCGTTTGCCGACGATAACGGGGCGGAAATACTCGAGGCACCTCCCACCGAAACACCGGCCACGGATGCCGGAGCCGAGAACGCGGATCCGTTCAGCGATGATGCCGAGGGCGACGACCTCTTTGGCGATGAAACCCCCATGGATGCCGCGCCGCCCGCGGACGATACCGACCCGTTTGGCGCCGACGCCGATCCCTTCGGTGACGCCGCACCCCCCGCGGCCGAAGACGATCCGTTTGGTGATGCCGCGCCGCCCGCCGCCGAAGACGATCCCTTTGGTGACGCCGCGCCGCCCGCCGTGGAAGACGATCCCTTTGCCGCCCCCGCTGCCGCGGGCGATTCCGCCCCCTTACCCGAGGTCCAAAACGAGGATGATCTCTTCGGCGAAACGGGCTCGGCGAAAGCTCCGTTCGGCGGCAACAGCCTGAACAAATCGAGTCGCATCTCCGACGAGCTTGACTCGCTGTTCAGCGAATAAGTCGACAACCGACGTCGGCAGAGGCTGCCCGCCGCTGGCCGGCGGGCGATTCCCGTTAGCTGGCAACCAGGAAGGAAGAAGGGATTCTTCCCGGGACGATCGTGCCGAAAACGAGAGGCGGCCCGCCTGTCACGCCCACCGATGCAACGGCCCGACCGCCGCTCGGTCGTCGATCACGGTCGGGGTTGGCCAGCGATGGCTCCTTGGCATCCTGATCCTGCTCCGGCGGTGCAGCCGAAACAGTGCTGTCCTACGACGATCTTGCGTTCGGCGAGTGGTTCCCAGGCGAATTCGTAGATCGTTGCAGCGCCTGCCGACACCGGCAGGTCGAGCATCTGATTAAAGTCGCAATCGAACAGCCGGCCGTCCCAACCGACCGAAAGCGTTTGGCGGCACATCAAACCATGGATCGCGGCCGGATTGAACGCATCGATCAGGGTCCGCAAATACGCATCGAACTGTCCCGTGGCGACGAGGAAGTCCAGGTAACGGCTGATCGGCATGTTGGTAATCGTGAATAGCCGCGTAAACTGGATGTCATAACGGCTCGCCAGTTCGCGGCGATAAGCCGCCTCCAATTCGTTTTGAGCCGGTGGCAAGTTCACGCCCACTGGATTGTAGACCAGTGTCAACGTCAGCTTGCCGTCTGGCTGACCATAGCCCAGGTCGTTCAACAGCCGTAACGCCTGCAGCGACTGGTTAAAAGCGCCTTGGCCCCGCTGGGCATCGGTATTCTCTTCCAGGTAGCAGGGTAGCGAGGCGACGATCTCGACCTGGTGGTCTGCAAGGAACTGGGGCAAGTCGCGAAAGCCATTGGCCAGCAGGATCGTCAGGTTGCAGCGGTCAATCACCTGCCGGCCCAGGCCGCGAGCCTGGCGCACGATTTTCCGGAAGTGGGGATTCATCTCCGGAGCGCCGCCCGTCAGGTCGAGTGTCTTGATGTCAGGATGTGCGCGGAGCACATCGAGACAGACATCAACGGTCCTTTCGTCCATCACCTCCCGTCGGTCAGGACCCGCGTCGACATGGCAGTGCGCGCAGGTCATGTTGCAGACCTTGCCCAGGTTGAGCTGCAGAATTTCGATGTGCCGAGCCCGTAAGCTGTCGACACCGGCCTGCTGCAAACGGTCCGCGAAAAGCGGAGTGCCCGCCGGCGGCAGCAGCACCTGTCGCTGCTCTTGGCAGCTTGCCAGGGGATGTCCGCGTAGCTGCAGAGAACGAGTGGCGGAGGTCATGCGGGACGTGATGGGGCGAGGCGTGGCGGGTGGCACGTCATGTGGGGCATTCGGAAGGATTAGCAGCAGGGAGTCGCTGAGCCGCAGCAGTCCTGGCCGTCGGTTGTCGCGTTGTAGTCGGCCCCCTTCGTTTCGCGTGGGTGCCGCCGCGCCGTGCGGCGGCAGTCAAACGGTTGCGCTGCCGCGGCGGAAATCAGCTGGTACGGTTCCACGGGCAGGAACGCATCGCCGTAGGGAGGCGACTGGAGCAACCGAAACGTCTTCTCACAGACGGCGGTCCGCTGACCGCGCTGGTAGCGGTGTCCATCATCGTCCTCAACATGCTTAAAGGGGCCGCGGTAGATGACCGCCTGATTGTGTTCGAAGCAGGGGCCCAGTTTGCCCTTATAGGCGACCACCGTGATCGAGCGGAATTCGATGCCGGCGATCGTCCGCCAAGGTGCTACCTCGAGGTTGGCGATGTAGGCTCCGTGAAATCCGGCTCGTTCGAACTCGGCCAGGAATTCGTCTTCCCGCCAGGCACCCGCGATGCAACCCGACCAGAGCTCCGGATCGACCTTGAGCGACTCGGGCACATCCTCATCCGACACGATATCGCTGATCGCGACTCGTCCACCTCGCCGCAGCACGCGAAACATCTCGCGGAACAGCTGCTGGCGATCTTCGGGGCGGACCAGATTGAGGACGCAATTCGAGAGGATGCAATCGACGCTCGCGTCCGCGATCAGCGGCTGTTCACGGCATAACCGCTGTTCGATCCAGCGCTGTTCCAAAATCGACTCGACCCCCGATTTGTCGATGCCCTGCAATTCTTTGGCCAGTCGTTCTAAATCCAGCTGCAAGTTTTGGATCATACCACAGCGGAACGATAGATTATCGAATCCCAGGCGCTCGGCGACTTGCGCCTGATGCTTCCGCGCCAACGACAGCATCTGCGTGTTGCAGTCGACGCCAATCACATGTCCTTCGCGACCGACCAGCTGAGCCGCGATGTAACACAGCTTGCCACCCCCCGAGCCGAGATCGAGCACCGTATCGCCGGGCTGGACGAAGGGCGTCGGATCACCGCATCCATAATCACGTTCGAGAATTTCGGTGGGGATGATCTCTAGCAACTCGGGCGCGTAAGTGACCGGGCAGCAAAGCGCAGCTTCGCGTTGCTGCGCGGCTTCGGCATAACGCAGCCGTACCGATTGCTCGGGAGTCATTCGGGAGGAGGCGTTGGTCTCGGATCGCTCGTCAAACATAGGTCCTCGCATTTAGCCAGCCATCACGGTCCGGGCCGCCTGGACGACGGCATCCACGGTGATTCCGAAATGAGTGTAGAGCTCTTCGTAGGGAGCGGAAGCGCCGAAACTGCACATGCCGATGAAATGCCCTTGGGGGCCGATGTAGTGGTCCCAACCCTGACGAATGCCCGCCTCCACCGCCACCCGTGCCGTGACTTCTGGCGGCAGGACGCTCCGTCGATATTCATCGGTTTGGGCGTCGAACAATTCCCACGAGGGCATGCTGACCAATCGCGGTTTGACGCCTTCGGCGACCAGCCTCTCGTACGCCTCGACGCAAAGGGCCAGTTCACTTCCCGTGCCGATCAGGATCAGATCAGGCACGCCCGCGGAGGCGTCGGCCAGTACATAGGCGCCGTGCGCGGCACCGGCCGCCGGGGCATAGGTTTTCCGGCACAAGGTGGGCAAGTCTTGCCGAGTCAGCACCAGTGCCGTGGGATGTGTGGGCGAGTTGAGTGCCGAACGGTAGGCTTCGGTGACTTCGTTGGCGTCCCCGGGTCGAATCACCATCAACCCGGGAATGGCCCGGCAGGCAGCCAGTTGTTCCACGGGCTGATGCGTCGGCCCATCCTCGCCCAGCCCAATGCTGTCATGCGTGAAGATGTACAGTACCGGTTGATGCATCAGGGCGCTTAGCCGCAGCGAGGGTCGCAGATAGTCGCTGAAGACAAAGAAGGTGGCCACGTAGGGTCGCAGTCCGGAAAGAGCCATGCCGTTCGCCGCGGCCGCCATGGCATGTTCCCGGATGCCAAAGTGGAAATTCCGGCCGCCATGGTGGTCGCGGGCAAAGTTTCCGGCCGACGGGTCGTTGATCAGCGTCTTTGTAGAGGGAGCCAGATCGGCGGATCCACCCAGCAACCAGGGGATCTTGGCCGCCAGCGCGTTGAGAACTTTGCCCGAAGTGACGCGGGTGGCCGCGCGAACGTCGGTCGAGAAGACGGGCAACTCGCGGTCCCAGCCCTCGGGGAGTTGACGCTGCTGCATCTGGCCGAACTCTCGGGCCAGCTCCGGGTAACGGGTCGTGTAGGTGGCAAACTGGTCTTGGAACTCGGCGAAGGCGGCTGCTCCCCGCGCGCCGAGATGAGCCGCGAAATGCTCGACGACCTCGGGGGGCACCAGAAATTTCGCATCGACGGGCCAGCCGTAAACGGCCTTCGTGGCGGCCACTTCCGCTTCGCCCAAGGGCGCCCCATGGGCGTCATGCGTGTTGGCTTTGTGGGGCGATCCCCAGGCGATGACGCTTTTCAAAATGATCAGCGTGGGCCGGTCCTTGGTCTCTTGGAACGATTCCAGCGCCGCCGCAATGGACTGCAGGTCATTGGCATCGTCCACCTCGACCGTGTGCCAGCCCAGCCCCTGAAAACGTAAGGCCACGTTCTCGCTGAACGCAAGGTCAGTGTGCCCCTCGATGGTGATACGATTGTCGTCGTAGATCCAGCAGAGTCGGGACAAGCCGAGATGACCGGCGAGTGAGGCAGCCTCGCAAGAGACGCCTTCCATGAGATCGCCATCACTGCACAGCGCGTAAACGTCGTTGCCGAACAGCTCGAAATCGTCGCGGTTGTAGCGATCGGCCAACCAGGCGGCGGCGATCGCCAGGCCCACGCTGTTTCCCAGTCCCTGACCGAGCGGCCCCGTTGTGGTTTCGATGCCCGCCGCGACTCCATATTCAGGATGCCCCGCGCAAGGACTGTCGAGTTGGCGAAAGCGTCGCAAGGAGTCCAGCGTGATCGACGCTTGTTCGAGTGGGCTACCGTCCTCGTCGACGGCCTTTACGCCCGCCAGGTGCAGCGTTGCGTACAACAGCATCGACGCATGTCCACAAGACAGGACGAAACGATCGCGGGCAGGCCATGACGGATGTGCCGGGTCGTACTTGAGGAATTGATTCCATAGCACGTACATGACGGGCGCCAACGCCATGGGCGTGCCGGGATGCCCGCTGTTTGCCTGCTGTACGCCATCCATCGACAGGGTGCGAATCGTATTGATGGCCAGTTGTTCCATGGACTCCGTCTGCGTGGACATGCTTGCGATGGCTCCTGGGTTTCCCGCAAACGCGGTTGACGTTCCTGCTCGCGGTTTTTCGCGAAATGGCAGGGGGAATGTAGCGGTTGTAGCGGGGGTTCGTCAACGATTTGCCGTTCCTGCCAGCGGACCAATCCGCCTGGCGCGTCGCGGCAAGCTAATTATTCAATGCTCGCGTAATTCTCGCCAAGCATACGTAGCTTAACCGATTCCCGCTCTACCGGAGCCAGCCCACGTGTTTATTCCACTCGGAGACGACATTGAACGCCGCACCATTCCGCTGGTGCCCGTCCTGCTGGTGGTCATGAATGTGCTGGTTTTTGCCTATCAGTGCCGAGTTACCGCGGAGGCCGGCCCAACGGAACGAGAGATAGTCGAGGCCTCGCACGAATTCAACACGACCTGGGGACTGGTGCCCAAGGATTTAGCCCAAGGGCGAGTCATGGGGCTGTTGTCCCATATGTTCATGCACGGCGACTTCATGCACTTGCTGGGAAATATGGTCGTGCTCTGGGCCTTTGCCTGCTCTCTCGAGGCGGGACTCGGACCCCTCATGCTGTTAGCGCTGTATATGGCCTGGGGGATCGGTGCCGGCGTAGCGCACGCGGGTATCGACCTGGAAAGTGAGATTCCGTTGATCGGCGCCAGTGGGGCCATCGCAGGATTGATGGGAGCCTACACGGTCGCCTATGGCATGAATGCGCGCATCAAGGCGCTCTTCTTTTTCTGCTTTCGGCCCTTCGTGATTTACATCCCGGCTTTCATGTTCGGGCTCTTCTGGATCTGCCAGCAACTCTGGTATGCCTCCAGCGATCCAGACGGCGTCGCCGGTGTTGGCTGGTTCGCCCATATCGGCGGGTTCGCCGTGGGAGCCGCCACCATGTGGATTCTCCGCAACGACACCGATGCCGAGCTGGTCAAGGATACGAGCGGCAACCTTACCTTTCGCCAGAGAGAGGTCGCCAAGTCGACCCCGGAGCCGGCCGAGGAACCGTTGCTCCCCGATCAGTGCCCGCACTGCGGAACACCCGTCTTGTCCGAAAATATTGTCTCGCCCATCCTGGCTCGCTGCGGCAGGGCTGGTTGCGAACGATTGATCTATCCGTCTCACATTCCATCTGGGACGTGAGTGGACGGATCCCCACGGCGGATTCCCTCCGGGCTAGCAGGCGGATATGTTGGAACGGGTTGCTTTGGAGTTAAGCAATCGGACTGCCAAGCTGTTCGTCAGCCTGTCGTAAGCTATTTATTTTAAATGACTTGGGGATCTTTCATCGCCGGGTCCATGTGACTGCTTTTGAGGCATGCCGTGAATACGCCTTCCCGTAGCGGGGTATTTCAACACGCGACCGACGCGCGTGTCGAGCGGTTTACGGAAAGTGTGAGCTTCGATCGACGGCTTTACGCCCACGACATTGCTGGTTCAATGGCGCATGCACAAATGTTGGCCACCGTGGGCCTGTTGACCGACGCCGAGTGCCAGCAGTTGATCGAGGCGTTGGCGGAAATCCGCGACGAAATCGCGCGAAACGAGTTTCCGCTGCGGGTCGAGTTGGAAGACATTCATATGCACATTGAACAGGCACTCATCGAGCGCCTGGGGGATGTGGGCCGCAAACTGCATACCGGCCGCAGTCGCAATGATCAGGTGGCGACCGACCTGCGGCTCTACTGTCGTGATGCGGTCGACGCGTTACTCGGCGGCATCCGGGAATTGCAAGCCGCCTTTGTGGGCCGCTGCTCAAGGGATGCCAGTGTCATCCTGCCGGCATACACGCATATGCAACGCGCGCAGCCGGTACTCGCGGCACATTATTGGCTGGCATACTGCGAGAAATTGGAACGGGACGCCGGCCGGCTGCGGGATTGTCGTCTCCGGATGAACGAGTGCAGCCTGGGTTGCGCGGCGGTGGCGGGCACTTCCTTGCCGATTGACCGTGAGGAGGTAGCCCAGCGACTGGGTTTCGACCGTGTGGCGGCCAACAGTATGGATGTGTCGAGCGATCGAGATTTTGCCGTCGAGCTGTGTTTTGCCCTGGGTTTGCTGGCGGCTCACCTGAGCGGATGGGCAGAGGAGTGGATCCTGTGGTCGACGACCGAGTTTCGGTTCATTCGGCTGCCCGATGCCTTTTGCACGGGGTCGTCCATCATGCCTCAGAAGATCAACCCCGACGTGCTGGAATTGATTCGCGGCAAGACGGCTCGCGTGTACGCTAATCTCCAGACGCTCTTGGTTCTCATCAAGGGCTTGCCGCTCGCTTACAACCGCGATCTGCAGGAGGATAAGCCTCCCCTGTTCGATAGCATCGACACGGTCCTCAACTGCCTGGGCCTTGCGCGAGCCATCGTCGAGGGGATGGAAATTCAGCAAGCTGCCATCCAGGAAAGGCTGGAGACGGGCTATCTCGACGCCACGACCCTGATGGAATATCTCATCAAGCGGCAGGTTCCCCAGCGCACGGCGCATCATCTGGTGGGCGAACTAGTGGCAAAAGCCATGCAGGCCGGCATTCCACTCGCCCAGTTGCCACTGGAGCAATTACAAGCACTCGACCCAACCCTGGATGAAGAAGTTTACTCGGTGCTGGGCGTGGAGCATGCCCTCGCCGCCTTTCGTAGTTACGGTTCGACCTCGCCGTCGCAAGTCGCGCAACAGGTCGAATCCTGGCAAAAAAAAATCGCGCTCGACTGAGGTTTCCACGATGATGTCATTTTCCCGCACACCCTTCTGTCGAGTCTGGCTGGGATGGTTGCTCGTCGGCGTGCTGACGAACGCGACGATTCTTGCCGATAGCGTGCGTGAGACGGTGGTCGATCTGATTCGACAGTCGCCGCCGAAAAATATCGTCGAGCGGTTGACGGCTGTCGAGCAATTGCTGGATGTGGGTGCGTTCGACGAAGCCAACGAGTACTTGCAGCAAGTTGTTGCTGCCAAGCTGAGTCCTCAGCAATGGGCCGCAGCCCAGCAAGAAGTCGGTTCGCCACTGATCGTCCGCTTGATCCGCACACCGCAAGTCGCCGAGCTGGGTGCTCAGGTGGCTCGTCTGATTTCGGAGGGCACGACGGCATGGTCACGCGACCCTCAGCGGATCGCCCGCGCGATCGATTCCATCACGTCCGCGGACGAAGATACCCGTATTCAAGCCCGGGCCGAACTGGTCCGCCTTGGTCCGCTGGCGGCGGCGGCCATGCTCGAGCGATTGCGAGACCCCAAGCTGGCCCCAGCCGTTCGCACAGCCATCCAGGACGCCTTAGCGAGGCAGGGACAGTCGGCGGTACCTCCGCTGGTGGCCGCGCTGGCGGCCGAAGAGCGCGCAGTTGCAGATCGAGTCGGCCCGCGGGCTGGGCCGCCTGGGTGCGGAATCGGCGGTGCCTTATCTGCTGCGACCGAGTCTCGATGCCTCGTTGTCCGCGGAAGTCCGTGCGGCGGCTGCCATGGCGATTCGCCAGATACTTGGCGTTGATCCCACGCGGGATCAGGCGAGTCGCTTGCTGGGGCAGGCCATCGACCGGCTGATCGAAGATCCTCTGGCAGTGGCACCCGATGTCGACGGAGTCGCCCCCATCTGGCTCTACCGACCCCAGTCCAAAACCGTCAACATGCTGGAGTTGCCGCGGGACTCGGCGGCGCTGCTGCTCAGCGGCCTGGCTGTCCGAGGATGCGCTGCGGCTTGATCCTGGAAATCGTGAACATCGTCTGCGTTACCTGGCCACGCAATTGGGCTGGACCAAACTGGTGCATGGACTGGATCAACCGCTTCCCCAAGACAACGTGGCTCGACTCGCCGCCGCCCACACCTTGATTCCGTCCGAGCTGCAAGGATGTCTGGTGTGGTCACTCGAGCGACGGTTGATCCCGTCGGCCGTGGCGACGGCCGAGGTGCTGGGTACCGTGGCATCCGCCGATTGCCTCCGTGGCGTCGAGCCCAGCCCGCTGGTGCAGGCGCTTCGCGACGGCCATCCCCGCGTGCGGTTCGCGGCAGCTGAGGCGATCTTGAAGCTGGATCCGAGACAGGGATATGTCGGGGCATCTGACTTGATCGAGTCGCTGGCTTATGCGGCTTCGGCCAAGAACGAACGGATCGCCGTCGTGGCCCATCCGTTGAACGCTCAATTGGATCAGATGTCGGGCTGGCTCACCGATCTGGGTTATCGGGTGCTGGCGACCAGAGAAGGTCAGCAAGCCCTGCGGTGGGGCAGGAGCACGGCCGACGTCGAATTGCTCCTGATCAGCGATCGTTTATGGCGGCCCGCCGTCAATGAAGTCGCCGATCAACTGGCTTTTGATCGTTACACTCGGACGACTCCGATTGGTCTACTGGCCCATGCGGGGCAACTGTCGGCGGTCGATCTGGTGGCAGCGCGGGGAATCCACACCGCCGCGTTCCCGGTGCCCCATGATCGCGATACCATGGAGGCTTGTTTGCGACAAACTCTGGCAGCACAGGTGGCCTACCCGTTGTCTCCGGCCTCGCGCCTGGCCATGGCGGACCGATCGTTGCGGGCCGTAGCCCGCTTGTTGGAAGATAACGTGCGATACGCGTTTTACGAGTTTTTGCCTTACGAAGCGGCCTTCATTTCCGCCTTGGACGCTCCCCCTCTGGCCAATCAGGCGGCCGAATTGCTGGGCCACTTGGCGACTCCCGCCGCACAGACGGCGCTCGTCGAATTCGTGGGTCGTCCGGGGACACCCCTCGCCAGCCGCCAAGTCGCGGCGCGCGCCCTGGACACCGCGGTGCGGCGAGCCGGCATCATGTTGACCAGCGATCAGATCTTGCAGCAGTACCGGCAGTACAATGCCAACCTGGTTGCCGATGAGCAGACGGCCAGTGTCATGGGTCGGGTACTCGACAGCCTCGAACGCCCGAGCCACGCACCTTAGTCGTCGCCACGCGCTGACTGGCCGCCGCAAAAGTCCCCACGGAATGCCCCGCTATCTAGACCATGCCCGTCGCCAGAAACAACGAGACCGAACCACTGGATGCCTGCATTATTGGCAATGGCGCCGCCATGCAGGCCGTTTATCGAGTGACGCGCAAGGTGGCTGCGTCCAATGCGTCGGTGCTGATTCTCGGAGAGACCGGTACCGGCAAGGAATTGATCGCCTCGGCCGTTCATCGGCTGAGTCGTCGCTCGAATGGTCCGTTGGTGAAGGTCAATTGCGGAGCCCTCTCGGAAAATCTGCTGGAGAGCGAGCTATTTGGCCACGTCCGGGGCTCCTTCACCGGAGCCATTACGAATCGCACGGGACGCTTTGAAGCCGCGCATGGCGGCACGATTTTCCTGGATGAAATCGATTCCACGTCCCGTAAACTACAAGTCAAATTGCTGCGGGTCTTACAGGAACGCGAGTTTGAACGCGTGGGGGATACGCAGACCATCCGAGTCGATACGCGGGTCATTGCGGCCAGTAATCGAGATTTGATGGACGCTGTCGAGGAAAGCAAATTCCGCGAAGACCTCTACTGGCGATTGAACGTCGTGCCGATTCACCTGCCGCCCCTGCGGAAACGGTCAGAAGACATCGCCGACCTCGTGGCTCACTTTCTCCGCGTCTATAGCCAAGCCAATGATCGCATGGTCAATCATATCGATACCGCGGCCCTGCACGCGCTGCAGAGTTATGCCTGGCCAGGCAACGTCCGCGAATTGCAGAATTATGTCGAGCGAGCGGTGGTGATGGCGGAAACCGACACGCTTACGCTCGATCTCCTGCCCGAGAATGTCGTGACCGGACGTATCCCGCGGGCAGCCAGTCGTCGCGGTGCGGACCTCGAGTCGCTGACATTTGAAGTCGTCGAACAGGGACTGGCAATGGCAGGGGCGGAAGAGGACTCCCTGCATTCGAAGATTGTCAATCGCGTGGAGCGCGAGTTGATCGCCCAGGTCATGCTGGCTTGCAATCATGTGCAGACCAAAGCCGCCGCCCGCCTGGGAATCAACCGCAATACGCTGCACAAGAAACTAAAAGAGTACGGACTGGAATAGGCGCTTACGAATCGATGAGCTTGAGCATCATTTCCAGTGGCGATTCCGACTTGGTTTCCACCGTCAAATCCCAGGCGGTCTGCCAGTTGGTCGATTTCCGCCGCAGTCCCAAGTCGCGCATCAGGCGAGTTTCGAAATCGGGCATGTGGGCAGCGCCGTAAAAGATGCCGATCTTGCGGTGCCCCAGCGCGACCTGTTTCTGCAGAACTCGCATCGCCGCGGCATTTCGGTCCTTCACAATCGATTGATTGATTGTGGCGCCGAGCGCCATGTCGGCTGAACCCATCGCACCAAACTGTTCCGCCATCTGGACCTTCAGTTTTTTGCCCGATCCCGAATCAGTTAGCATCGAGATCAGGTCAACCGGCGCCGCCGGTTTGGCTCCCGAGCGCCGCTGTTCTTCCTCAAGTTGCTTGGCCCGCAGATTGGCTTGACGAATCAAGTCGGCGGCGGCACTCAGCGCGAAGGTCATCGCATTGTCGCCCCGCGCCTGCATCGCTTCCGCCATCTCGGCGGGTGACATGTCGGCATGCACGAAATTATCGGCCGTATAGTCGACGTGGTCGGTTTGCGAGGCCAGTCCCAACATCGACTGGGCCATATCCTGCATCATGGTGATCGGGTTATCGGCGGCTTGACGGCCGCCTTGCGGGATCACCGTGCCGGCGGGAGCCACCAACTCGTAGAGCAGCACGTCGTACTGTTTGAACTGCTGATTGAAGGCCTTGTAATACTTGCGGTCCGCGATGTGTACGACACCGATCAGATCGACGGTCAGACCGGCTGCTTCGCGCTGGCTGACAAAACGGCTGGTTGCCGTCTGCAGTGCCACTGGCTCCCCCTGCTCGTTCCGTTGCAGGCGGAGGTAGCTCGATGTTCGGGCAGCGGCCGTGACGGTTGCCGGATCGATCGAATCGCCCTGGCCGAAGGCCTGCAGGCACGGATAGAACAGCACGGCGGAACAAGCCGCCCAGGTCGAGGAAGTCAGCCAGCGCCGCATGGGAAAATCTCCGCCAAGAGTCTGTGTCGTCGTTCCAGGGAAGTATTCGTCCCTGCTGGCCAATTATAGGAGAACGACGCAAAATTGGCCGAAAAGCGGCCGGGAGGCCGCGATTTGGCCCCGTGGGACAGGCTTCCAGCCTGTCGTGCTCGGCACCAGATTTGAGGGTGCTGTGGTCATCGATGGGTGTCCCGGACCGGCACGACCGTCCCGGGATAGACGCGGTGTCCCCAACATAACGTCTCACCCCGGACGGCCGCCAAAGCCACCTTCCCCTTACAAGCTGCCGTAAATACTCGTCGCTTCCGTGCCATCCATGGGCCTCCTGCTAAGTCAAATTCTCACCTGAAATTACACCTTAACAAGCTGTCCAGTTTTTGGGGTCCACCTCAGATTGCCAGGTTGGATGGGGCGCCGAATCTGGATCAAAGTCAAATTCACCAGGCTCGAAATCGAGCGGGACCTGGCACTTCCCCGGTTCGACACGGTTGAGCTTCCAATCGAGCCAGCGAAACCACGACAATGACTTTTCCCATTGCTTGATGGCCGAGTAGAGACGAACCGCCATCGGGTGATCCGGATCATGAATGTCAGCAAGTACGGACAATGCACCGCTTGGAAATCCTTTCATTAACAATGCGGTGGCAAAGTTGCGTTTGGATGCGTTGCTAACTTCGCGACGCTCGAGCACGGTACCCGGCATCAGGACAAACGAACGAAAAACATCAACGGCTTTATCGACGCTTCCCATCCGCATCAGGCAAACGCCCAATGCGTTGCGGACTTGGGGATCACGACCTGCCGCAGCCAGCAAGGCTGCGGCCCCGGCATAGTCGCTTTTCTGGATCAGGCCCCACGCTCGCTGGAGCGCTGGATTTAGTCGATGGTGTCGATTGCCAGCGTTCTGGGCTCCGACGGTTTGGTTGTTGCTTGCTTGTTGTTTCTTGTAATTCTTGGTTTTGGTGCGCGCAGACATTGTCTTAACTTTCATGATTGATGGAAAACGTACGTCGATAGAAAACAGCCAGAAACGCGGAGCGTTCCTAAATCTGCAATCGCACGTTCAAATCCACGAGAGTCACAAGACAGCAGGAATTACCGTTGCGGTGCACTGCTTTTCGCATGCGCGGCAGGCTAGCTGGGAATAGCCAAAACGCTGATCGAACGTCCCCCAGCCACCTTGGAGCGGTTCTGAATCGCTCGACTTAGTAACGGCCAACCGAGCCGCACCCGTCGGCTGAGTCATCCAGGACTCAACCGCTATGCGTGCTGGCAGTCAGCGATTCACAAACGGACGCTTCGGAATCAGAATCCGCAACGCCGGCTCGCGACGACACCACTACCAACGGGAATAACCTGCACCAAAGCGGCCAGAAAGACCAGGCTGGTCAGCAGTCGACTTGCGACAAAACACCACCGATTGGGGAGCGACCCAAAAAGAGAAGAATGGTGGATGGCATTGGCTGCGTGCCATGGTTTCGCAATAGATGCGGTGAATCGTTTTGGTTAATCGTCAAAACACGCCACCGACTTGGGAAATTATCACTCGCATTCCAGAATTTGGCAAGACCATTGTTTCGTGACTTGAGCAGATTTGGATGCACTTCCAAATCAGGCAGAAATATCGTGATTTTCTGAAGATCCATCCCCAAATGTGTCGTCAAGACAACCGTGTGCCGAGGAGCTTCATGGGGAATCCGATACATGCCCCAGTGCCGTTGGTATCCTTTGCCTCGTCCAGCCACCTCGCTTCCCGAATTAGCAACGTCCGTCGCTAATCGTTATCTTTAGTCCAAGAGATAACACATCCAATGGCCGTCGACACGACCACGACCGCCAAGAATAAGACCCATGCCACCCAGTACCAGCCCTCGTCCGATAACTCCCCACCCTGGACGAAGTTTGAGGCCGTCCTGCGGATAAACGGATTCTGGTAACCGCCAATGATGGCAGCCATCCCGAGAGCCAATTCCGCAAACATCACAGAGAATCCAATCTCCGGGCTGAGTTGAGACATACCTATCGGTACGGAAAAAAATGTCAGAATGCTGGCAATGAATAGACAGATGAGAGCCAATGGAATCGAATTCCGTCCTGGGTTGTCATGAGTCGCCATGATCCAGGAAACGATGATTGCGAAAGCAATTGCAGGTAGCGTGATGGCAAGCAGGCTACGTCGCCAGCGACCGGGGTCGGTTATCGTCGAGAAAGATACGGGTTGGAATTTGGCTCCGTCGCTCCGGTTGCGACATGGTCCTGTTTCAAAGACGGTTCGACGTCCGCCGGCGTATCTGCTACGCAAGCGTTTGATCGCGTCTTGATAGGCTCGTTCTAGCTCACGAAAAAGAACCGCGTCGCCACCATGGTCCGGATGGAGTCGTTGGGCTAGCCTCCTGTAAACCCGCTTGATGTCGGATTCTGTACTATCAAACTTATCAACGACCGCTCTCATGCAACGGACGGGATCATCGCCATCGAAATGGTCCCATGATGATTCGTCTCGATTCATGCTAAGAAAAACCCAAGAGAAGGTCAGCAGCGCCGCGTATGGCGCCGATTGAGTTGAGTCGCCATTGCATTGAACCACATAACCCCTGGAGTGAATCTTCATCATAGAAAAATTGATTTCCATTGCCAGCCGCCAAGAACAAGCGATCCACGACACAGACTTTGCAAACGTATTCTTAACCGCTGATGCGCTAATGGACGCTAATGGGGGGATGACAACCGGACAACGTTGACATCAGGTGTCGACCGCTGACGGTAGATGTTGCTCACAAAGCCACTGAGGCCACAGAGGGAATGAACGACGCCGTGAGCGAGTCGCTAACCGGACTCTGTGGCCCCGTGCCTCGGTGAGAAAAAAACCGGGGCGCTGTCCCGCGCTATTCACAGGAGGCGAAATCCGCTCCAATGTGTTGTAGGCGATATTGGAATGTGGGAATGTGACGCGATCCTCGATATATGGCTGTCGTTCGTGCCGATCGATGCGAAACGGAATCGGGTTGCCAAAATCAACCCGAAACGGATGATATGGATGTTGTCAGCTTCGACTTTCCTCGGCTAGCTCTAGCGAGTAACGGCCCAAGCGCTTCACCAATCCGAGTCGTGAGGTTCGATCGGAACCACGCTCAGGGAAACTACCACGGGGGCCGTCTCCCATGAGGTGGTCCGCGACTTCAGCGGCGAACCAATCTTCCCCCAGAACAAACGGGAGAGAAACAAGAAAAGACAAACGAAACACGCAAGGAAATAAACAAGGAAAGAGCACCATGAAACTAAAACTAATTACCGGCGGCTTGTCGCTGCTCATCGCTTCGGCGGCGTTCTTCTGCGCAACCGGTCCGGCGCACGCGGCGGGCAAGCAACCCAACATCCTCTTTATCGTCTCCGATGACACTGGTTACGGCGATCTCGGACCTTACGGTGGTGGCGTGGGGCGCGGCATGCCGACTCCCAATATTGACCGGTTGGCAAAAGATGGCATGACCTTCATGACCTTCTACGCTCAGCCGAGTTGCACACCCGGTCGCGCGGCAATGCAAACCGGGCGCATCCCGAATCGGAGCGGTATGACCACCGTGGCTTTCCAAGGACAGGGCGGCGGATTGCCGGCGGCAGAATGGACGCTCGGGTCGGTGCTCAAAACCGGCGGTTACAAAACCTATTTCACCGGTAAGTGGCATCTCGGCGAAGCCGACTACGCGTTGCCGAACGCACACGGCTATGACGTGATGAAGTATTGCGGCCTTTATCATCTCAATGCCTACACGTATGCCGATCCGACATGGTTTCCTGGAATGCCGGCGGAGCTGCGCGCGATGTTCGCGCGGGTGACCAAGGGTTCGCTGTCCGGAGACGCTGGCGAACCAGCCAAGGAAGACTTCAAAATCAACGGCCAATATGTGGATACCCCTGTCATCAACGGCAAGGAAGGCGTCGTCGGGATTCCCTACTTTG
The DNA here is from genome assembly GCA_963700865.1 of uncultured Planctomycetaceae bacterium. Lineage (GTDB taxonomy): Bacteria > Planctomycetota > Planctomycetia > Pirellulales > Pirellulaceae > CAVOGJ01. The sequence continues at coordinate 591,219 of CAVOZC010000018.1, forward strand.
ACGGATATGTGGAGAAAGCAGCCCTCGAATTCCTGGATGACGCCGCCAAGCACAAGGACCAGCCGTTCTACATCAACGTCAACTTCATGAAGGTTCATCAGCCGAACCTGCCGGCTCCGGAGTTCGTCCACAAATCCATGTCCAAGAGCAAGTACGCGGACTCGATTGTGGAGCTGGACACGCGTATCGGAAGGATCATGGACAAGCTCCGCGCTCTCGGGTTGGACAAGGACACGCTTGTGTTCTACACGACCGACAACGGCGCGTGGCAGGACGTGTACCCGGATGCTGGCTACACGCCGTTCCGTGGCACCAAGGGAACGGTGCGTGAGGGTGGTAACCGCGTTCCCGCTATTGCCGTCTGGCCGGGCAAGATCGCGCCCGGCTCGCAGACTCACGACATCGTCGGTGGGCTCGATCTGATGGCAACGTTTGCCTCAGTAGCCGGTGTGACATTGCCGGCCAAGGATCGCGCGGGCGAACCTATCATCTTTGACAGCTACGACATGACACCGCTGCTCTTGGGTACGGGTAAATGCGCCCGCAACGAGTGGTTCTACTTCACGGAGAATGAACTGTCGCCCGGCGCCGTGCGCGTGAATAATTATAAGGCGTGCTTCAATCTGCGTGGCGACAACGGCCAGGCGACTGGCGGCCTCGCGGTAGACGCCAACATCGGCTGGAAGGGTCCGGAGAAATATGTCGCCACCGTGCCGCAGGTGTTCGATCTCTGGGCGGATCCGCAGGAGCGCTACGACCTCTTCATGAACAATTTCACGGAGCGGACATGGACGATTAGCATGCTCGTGCCGCCGGTCGAAAGACTGATGAAGACATATGTGCAATACCCGCCGCGGAAGCTCCAAAGCATGGGCTATGATGGCCCCATCGAGATCTCGAAGTATCAGAAGTTCCAGTGGCTTCGGGAGCAACTCAAGAAGGAAGGCTTCAACATTCCCATGCCCACGGGCAACTAATGGATGGATTCGATGGTGGAACATGCGGGCCGCCGCCAAAAGCTGGCGGCCCGCGACGTCACCAGCGTCTATCCCAAAACTCCTCGCGATCGCCATGCCGTCCCTTGCAAAGGCGCAAGGCGTGACGCCTGCCGAGGCCCGCGCGATCGCCGACGAAGCCTCTATCATACTAAATATACTGACAACTACGTACTTTGAGCGGCTTTTCTGAGTTGGTAGACGACCCGAGAATTTTATATATTGAGTTTTTTGAAGTTTAAATTAAAGTTGTTTTTTCGCCGAAGAATTCTGGTGACTATCCAATAAGCTAATCTATGGTGTAACCAGTGAACGTTCGAATGCATTTTGACATAGACAATTTTGGACCGGAATATATAGTTCTGCGTCTGTAATGATAATCGGTTGACAGCATCAATTGCCGAAGAAACCAATGTTCTTATCGCATAGTCTAGTCTACGGTGGACAACCAAATCTGCTGTCGAATGGAAAGCGTAATGCTGATTGGATCATCTCTGACTAATGTTACGCAATCCTATAAGACCGCGAGATAGCGCGACGGCCGGATCACCCACGAGATCAACATCCATCGGCAATGTCTACATGACGGTGGACAACGCCACCCAGACGGCCCTTGCCCGCCCATTGTTTTTTCTCACAGAGGCGCGGTGCCACGAAGTCCGGTCGGCAACGTACTCGCGGTGTGGTCCATCACCGTCGTGGACTCGGTGGCTGCCCGAGGCTCAGCGCCTACGGCTGACGACGATTTGGGTGGGTCCTGTGCCAGATGGCCAGCCCCCACATCAGCGTCCATGAGCCCGCATCCGCGGTTTAGAAAAACACCCTTTTTCGGCGTCCCGCTGCCGTGGTCTCGCCGGGTGGTTTCCGGACGGGTGCGGCATGATTCTCTGACTAGACGGACCAATATACGCTCTGGAACGAGATCCAACATCAATCCGAATGTCTACATGACGGTGGACAACGCCACCCAGACGGCCCTTGCCCGCCCATTGTTTTTTCTCACAGAGAGCGCGGTGCCACGAAGTCCGGTCGGCAACGTACTCGCGGTGTGGTCCATCACCGTCGTGGATCGTGGCTGCCGAGGCTCGCCGGGTGACCTTGGGTGGTGCCGTGCCACACTCAGCGTCCATGAGCGCGCATCCGCAGTTTAGAAAAACACCCTTTTTCGGCGTCCCGCTGCCGTGGTCTCGCCGGGCGGTTTCGGACGGGCCTTGCCCGCCCATTGTTTTTTCTCACAGAGCGCGGAGCCACGAAGTCCGGTCGGCAACGTACTCGCGGTGTGGTCCATCACCGTCGTGGTCGGTGGCTGCCCGAGGCTAGCGCCTACGGCTGACGACGATTTGGGTGGGTCCTGTGCCAGATGGCCAGCCCCCACATCAGCGTCCATGAGCCCGCATCCGCGGTTTAGAAAAACACCCTTTTTCGGCGTCCCGCTGCCGTGGTCTCGCCGGGTGGTTTCCGGACGGGCCTTGCCCGCCCATTGTTTTTTCTCACAGAGGCGCGGTGCCACGAAGTCCGGTCGGCAACGTACTCGCGGTGTGGTCCATCACCGTCGTGGACTCGGTGGCTGCCCGAGGCTAGCGCCTACGGCTGACGACGATTTGGGTGGTCCCGTGCCAGATGGCCATCCCCCACATCACGTCCATGAGCCCGCATCCGCGGTTTAGAAAAACACCCTTTTTCGGCGTCCCGCTGCCGAGGTCTCGCCGGGTGGTTTCCGGACGGGCCCTGCCAACCCATTGTTTTTTTCTCACAGAGGGCGCGGAGCCACGAAGTCCGGTCGGCAACGTACTCGCGGTGTGGTCCATCACCGTCGTGGACTCGGTGGCTGCCCGAGGCTAAGCGCCTACGGCTGACGACGATTTGGGTGGACCCGTGCCAGTATGGCCACTTCAATGGTCATGACGAATCGCGCAGTATAGAAGAACAGAATTTCGTGTCACGCGAAATGGTCACGCAGGGGTTCGACGGTGGCGCCAGTTTGCCGCAAAAGTTCCGCAGTCCTGCTGATTTGCAGGCGTTCTATCGTCTGATGTCTAAAGGCGCCGTAACTCATGAGGCCATTATGGAGGCGCATCTTCAGGCGACACTGGAGCGTATAATCCACCTTCCGGTCAGGAGCGACTGGATTGGACTTTGATTACCAACGAGCCGGTGCACACTTTTGAAGACGCCTATCGCGTTGTTGGCTGGTATGAATGTCGCTGGATCGTGGAGGAATATCACAAGGGAATGAAGACAGGATGTCGTACGGAAGATCTGCACTTCACAGACGAGGATCGACTTCAACCAGCGATTGCCATTCCGTCGATCCTGACACTGACTCTCTTACAACTTCGACAAGTCGCTCGCGACTCCCGATGCCAAGACACGAAAGGCAAAAACCGTCATTGGCCAATCTTACGTGGAAGTGCTCAGTTTGTGGCGTCATAAGAAGATCAAGCTCGACTGGACCGTTCACGACTTTTACTACGCGCTGGCACGCCTCGGCGGACACCAAAATCGAAAACATGATCATCCACCTGGATGGCAAGTCCTTTGGGAGGGATGGAAGGAATTACTCCCCATGGTTATCGCATATGATGTCGCAAAAGCAAAACTCAAGAAATGTGGCCAAACCGAAGGGCTAGCGCTACGGCTGACGAAACTTGGTGGTCCTGTGCCAGATGGCCATCCCCCACATCAGCGTCCATGAGCCCGCATCCGCGGTTTAGAAAAACACCCTTTTTCGGCGTCCCGCTGCCGTGGTCTCGCCGGGTGGTTTCCGGACGGGCCTTGCCCGCCCATTGTTTTTTTCTCACAGAGGCGCGGAGCCACGAAGTCCGGTCGGCAACGTACTCGCGGTGTGGTCCATCACCGTCGTGGACTCGGTGGCTGCCCGAGGCTAGCGCCTACGGCTGACGACACTTGGGTGGTGCCGTGCCAGCTTGCCATCCCTCGCATCAGCGTCCATGAGCGCGCATCAGCGGTTTAGAAAAACACCCTTTTTCGGCGTCCCGCTGCCGTGGTCTCGCCGGGTGGTTTCCGGACGGGCCCTTGCCAGCCCATTGTTTTTTTCTCACAGAGGCGCGGAGCCACGAAGTCCGGTCGGCAACGTACTCGCGGTGTGGTCCATCACCGTCGTGGACTCGGTGGCTGCCCGAGGCTAGCGCCTACGGCTGACGACGATTTGGGTGGGTCCTGTGCCAGATGGCCATCCCCCACATCACGTCCATGAGCCCGCATCCGCGGTTTAGAAAAACACCCTTTTTCGGCGTCCCGCTGCCGTGGTCTCGCCGGGTGGTGAGGGACGGTGACTGCGCACCTTTCACCCGGTCAATCCAAGGGCCGGCTTGCCTGGCCGTCGGTGCCGAGTTGGGCTTCGATGATCTCGCACGTCTCTTGATACGGATCGACCCCCTCAAACTTCCTTGCGATTTCTTGACAATGGTGGGCGACCGACGGGGAATTCAGGAGACGACGAAGTTTGTCCGCCACCGCGGGACCGCGAAAGGCGGCGGGCCGCAGCGAATCACCGACATGTAGCCGCTCCAGCCGCGCGGCATTGTCGGGCTGATCGTGGCTGAGCGGCATCACCAACTGGGGGATGCCGGCCGCCAGACTTTGCGCCGTGGTGCCGATGCCGCCGTGATGAATGATGGCGGCGGCGCGGGGCAACAACGTATCAAAGGGCGCGTAATTCACATGGCGGATGGAGGGAGGCAGGTTGGTCGGGATGTGGTCGGCGAAACGCGAGACCAGCAGCGCCGGCCGCGCCAATTCGAGACTGGCTTCCACCGCGGCTTGAAAGAATGACTGGCCAAACAGATTGGCCGAGCCGGGAGTAAAGACAAGTGGCGGACCCTGCTGGCTCAAATAATCTTCGAGGTCGCCATCGAGCGGGCTGTGCGGATGCTCGTTCCAAAGCGGAAACTGGGTGAGATGAAGCTGGGGCGGCCAGTCAGGCTGAGGCGGCGCGTACCAGGAGGGAAACATGCCGACAATGGCTTGGGGAGAATGCCACCAGGCGGTTGTCTTGCGGATCGGCGGCAAGTCCAGTTCGCGGCGAAAGGCATTCAGCGTGGGGCAAACACAAGGGTCGAGAAAAAAACGTTCGCCAATCCAGTATTGCCAGCGGCGGAACCAGCGCGGGGAACGCGCGGAAACCCCATACAAAGCCGGCGATTGGTGCAGACTCCAGAGCACGGCGGGTTGCAGATCGATCGATACCAGCGGCATGCCCAACCGCTCGTGGGCGATTCTGGCAGAGAATCCCAGACAAGAGCTCACCGCCGCGGTTCGTCCTTCCTGGTAACGCTCGCTGAGCGCATCATACGTGGTTCGCAGTAAGGGCAGTGTGACGGAACGCAGTACGGTCCGCGCACCATGTAAGGGGTGCCACAAGAGGGGATTACTGGCGAGGCTTAAGAACTGCTCCTCCGGCAACGTATCGAAAAATTCCAGCTCGTGACGACGGATCAGATCTTCGAAATAGCCGCTGGTCAGCACGGTCACGCGGTGGCCCCGGGCGCGGAGACGAATCCCCAGCCCGACAAAGGGAAAGACATCTCCCGCGCTGCCAACGGGGCAAAGTAGGATATGGGCAGGGGCGGACACGTGCAAATGACCTCTGCTCGTTGCGGAAAGTGGCGGTTTCGGAAGCTGGTTGTCCGTGTTTCCCCATGGGTCGCTGGGGTTGCTACGAAGATTGTAAAGTCTGCCGTCTGGTGAAGTCAGTCGGCAGGCTTGCTGCGGTGGTCGGCGTGCGTGCCGCGGTGGGACCAGTAGCCCGCCGTTGTCCGCAAATTTTGCTGAACCGGGAGTCGATTCGAGCGACTTAAAGCCCAGATAGACAACGTCATGAAACGAACCGCCGAAGACGTCCTGACGGAACTGCTCGTGATGCGGACGCAGGACGGAGATGCATCGGCTTGGAAGACCTTGGTCGGGATGTGGGAAAAGCCGCTCTACCGTCACGCTCGCCGTTTGACGGGACACCATGAGGCGGCCCGCGACGTGACCCAGGAAGCGTGGCTGGCCATGCTGCGAGGGATTTCAAGATTGCAGGATCCGGCTCGCTTTCGCGCGTGGGCCTACCGCATCGTCTCGCACAAGGCGGCTGACTGGACAAGGCGACAACAACGGCGGCGAAAACTGCTCGCATCCGCACAAGAAGAGGTCCTGCGTGATGTTCGACAACAAGAAGAGGCGACGCGCGATGGACCTCTATCCTCCTTACACGAGGCGATCCAGCAATTGCCGTCGGATCGACGAGTGTTGATTTCCATGTTCTACGTGGACGGTATGTCGCTGGAGGAAATCGCCCATGTGCTGCGGATTCCCGTGGGCACGGTCAAGTCGCGGCTGTTCAGCGTGCGACAGGAACTCAAAGCCATTATTGAAGGAAAAGCATGAACGACATTGATCAGAAGATTCGCGAGGCCTTGCACGCCGTCGATAATGAATGGATGAAGGATTTTGAGGAACAGTCGATTCCTGAGATGATGTTTGGGGTGTTTCAAGGCAAGTCTCGCTGGCTGGCGGCGTTGGGATTTTTCTTTACCCTGGCGTTCATGGCAGCGGGTATCTTTTCGGCGGTCGAGTTTTTTCAAGCCGATACGACGCAGCAGATGATCGCCTGGGCCACCGGTTTTGTCTTTTGCAGCATCAGTGTGGCCATGCTGAAGATCTGGTACTGGCTGCAGATGATGCAAAACTCGATGACGCGAGAAATCAAGCGGTTCGAACTGCAGTTGGCCCGTCTTTCGGGACGGCTGGATTCCTAACGTGGGATAGGCATCTTGCCTGTCGAGCTTGTCAGTGAGTGTAATTGGATCGACCAGAATCTGGCGACTTCGGCTCCCTGTGGGACAGGCATCTTGCCTGTCATCGTAGCGATCGGCCGGCTCCCGCGTTGCCATATGCGCGGTCGACGACGTAGAATCCGTGGTCGTCCCTGCCGCCGCGTGGTCTCCTTCCCTTCACCGCCTGCGTTCCCCCGATTCTGATGAGCACAAACAGCAGTCCGCCTGGCGACGGTTTCGCCCGAATTGGGTTGGTCCAGATGCGCTGTGAAAAAGACCCAGCCAGGAATCTCGAACGGGCCCTCGGCGGCATTCGGGAGGCCAGTCAGCAAGGCGCGCAGATCATCTGTCTGCCCGAACTCTTCCTGTCGGAGTACTTCTGTCAGACTGAGGATCACCGTTTTTTTGATCTCGCCGAGCCGATACCCGGTCCCACGACCGATCGTCTGGGCCAGTTGGCGGCAGAGTTAGAAGTGGTCATCGTCGCCAGCCTGTTCGAGAAACGGGCGGCGGGCCTGTACCACAATACGGCGGCAGTGATCGATGCGGATGGCGGGCTGCTGGGGACGTATCGCAAGATGCATATTCCCGATGATCCCCTGTTTTATGAAAAGTTCTACTTCACGCCGGGCGATCTGGGATTTCGAGTCTTTTCGACTCGGTTCGCCAGGATTGGCGTCTTGATCTGTTGGGACCAGTGGTTTCCCGAAGCAGCACGGCTGACCGCGCTGACAGGGGGCGGAAATTCTCTTTTATCCCACGGCGATCGGTTGGCATCCGAGCGAAAAAGACGAATATGGAGTGGCTCAGCACGACAGCTGGGAGTTGATTCAGCGGTCCCACGCCGTGGCCAATGGCTGTTTTGTCGCGGCGGTCAACCGAGTCGGGCATGAAGGTCCCGTCGCCGGCGGGATCGAATTCTGGGGCCAAAGCTTCGTGTGCGATACGAGCGGCCAGGTACTGAGTCGGGGAAATGCGAAGGATGAGGAACTGTTGCTCGCGGAGGTGCCGTTGAGCAAGATCGAGTTCGTACGAACTCATTGGCCGTTCCTCCGCGATCGCCGCATCGATGCCTACGAAGGCCTGACCCGACGCTATCTCGACCCATAACATCCTCACGCGGAAAGGCCGTTGATGGGCAAAAGCAGTTCGCCTCGCACCCCGCACGCCTCGACACCCACGCGGTTGGGCTATCGGATGCCAGCGGAATGGGCGCCGCACGAGGCGACATGGCTATCCTGGCCTCACAATCCCGACACCTGGCTGTGCGGACTGGAGCCGATCGAACACTTCTTCTGCGACCTGATCGCCGCGATTGTGACCGACGAGCCGGTGCACGTGAACGTGAACGATCTGGCCACCGAACAACGGGTCCGTGCCAGGCTGGCCGATCGAAAGGTCTCGGGCCCTGTCCATTTCCACGTCATCGCCACGAACGACGCCTGGTGTCGGGACCATGGCGCGACCATCGTCATCCGGCAAGAGATCGGTTCGATGTACCCTCCGCGAGTTGCGGTGGATTGGGGGTACAACGCCTGGGGCGGCAAGTACCCTCCCTTCGATCGTGATAATGAGGTGGCCGGTGCCATGGCGCGAGCCCTCGGACTACCACGTGCCTCCGGAGGCATGATCCTCGAGGGAGGATCGATCGACGTGAATGGCTGCGGTGATCTCCTCACCAGCGAGGCGTGTTTGCTGAACAAGAATCGGAATCCGCAAATGACGCGGGACCAGATCGAGCAGCGATTGTGTGAAATGCTGGGAGTCACGAATGTGCTCTGGTTGGGTGACGGGATCGTCGGCGATGATACGGACGGACACATCGACGATCTGACTCGGTTTATCGGCGACGATCTCGTGGTCACCGTCGTCGAGCAGGATCCGGCGGACGAAAATTACGCGCCACTGCAGGACAATCTGCAACGCCTGCGAGCGCTGCGGTTGTCCGATGGTCGACCCCTGCGGGTTGTCGAGCTGCCGATGCCTCGTCCCGTGCTGTTCGGAGAGCGAAGGTTGCCGGCGAGTTACGCGAATTTCTACTTCACCAATGGCAAGCTGCTCGTCCCCGTCTTTGGGCAGCCCTCGGATGATGACGCACTGGCCATCCTGGCTGAGCTCCTTCCGGAGCGGGAGATGGTGGGGCTCTCTTGTGTCGATATGGTGAGCGGGCTGGGCGCGATCCATTGTGTCACGCAACAAATTCCGGCCGTCGCGCCGGGCCCGCGGAACTTGGTCACGTAGCCGATTTCGCCAGACGTTGCCATGACCCACCTTTCACGCGCGTCGTTTAACCGTCAGCCAGAAGAAATCGCGTGGAAAAACCGCGATCGGTGGGCAGTGGCTGCCGCGATTTCTGGCGGCGTACGCGCGTACGCCGCCGAAGAATGCCGGTGCGTGACGACGCGTGGCACGATGTGAGCGGCATTCTTCTCTGGCTAACGGTTAAACAAAGAAAAAGCGTGGGTAATGACAACGTCTGGCGGCTTCGGCTACGATCCGGACTGCGGCGACGCGGGAGTCGTCGCCTTCTCCGTGCTGCCCGCCTTATCCTGTGACAACCGCACGAGCAGCCACTGTTCGGTCCGGTCCTGGCCAAAATGGACCAGGATGGGCGCCTCGTCCTTGGTCAGATTGTAGATCCCGGTTTCGATGACGTTTTCCTTATGGTCACCAACGGTCCAAGCGGCTCGTTGAGTTTTCTTATCCACCGAGCCGTGAATCGGCTGGGTGTCATTGGTAAGCGTTGCCGTATAGTTGCCGCGAATCACGCCGTCCTTGTTCACTGCCAATTGCAGAATCAGGTTCGCCTTGGTTTGCTTGTCGTGAGTCATCGCGAAGACGCCCAAAGGCATCCATGGGACGTCATCACCGGTTGGGGCCTCGGCGCCGCTACTTGCCAGGTCCGCGGCTTGCTCGTAGTACTGCTCGGGCGTCCCCATATTCTGGCCGTTCATGGTGACCGCATCGTCTTGATACGTTAAGTTATTGCCATAGTCGTAATAAACGGGCGCGACGTCGTTGTAGCCGAACCAGCCGCCCATCGCGTCCCAACTCATCGCCGCCCAGAGGTCGTTCGCGGCCCATATGCTGGGATACCAGGCACCCGGGTAGCGACGATACCAGGCGCGGTCGTAAAAGCCCCGTCCGCGAAAATCACGGCGGACCTCGTCACCCCGCCGTCTGAAATCCGCATCCGGGTAGCGTCTTAGTCCACGGGCGTCTTCCCCGATCGCCCGGTCCCTGTCGGTATTTCGTCCGAAGTTACCGCGGTCGCCGATCGCTTGATTCGCACGGTCCCTGTCGGTATTTCGTCCCACGTCACCACGGTCGCCGATCGCTTGATTCGCTCGTCCTCGTGCCGTCTGGCCCCGGTCTCCCGTGGTGCGTCCCGCCAAGTTGCTTCCGGCGACTCCCCGTCCTCCCCCGCCGGCTGCCAGCCGGTGCAGGCCGCCGTCGGATGGCAGGCCGAGGAAGTTTCCGAGTTGACTGCGGTCGGGACGCGCGGCCATTCCTCCCCCACCGATGCCGCCTCGCCCCCCTGCCTCTGCCAAGCGGTTGCCACCAAAACCGCCGCTACCGGCTCCGGGAAAACCACGGGCACCGCCACCCGCGAAGCCGCCACTCGGTAGCCGACCACTCAATCCGCCGCCTCCACCGAAGCCGCCGGGTCGCATGCCCCCACCGAAGCCGCCTCCGCCGAAGCCGCCTCCGCCGAAGCCGCCCATGCCTCCGCCGAAGCCGCCGGGTCGCATGCCGCCGCCGAAGCCGCCTCCACCCATGCCTCCGCCGAAGCCGCCGGGTCGCATGCCTCCGCCGAAGCCGCCTCCACCCATGCCTCCACCGAAGCCGCCGGGTCGCATGCCGCCACCGAAGCCACCCCCACCGAAGCCACCCGCGTGCATGCCGCCGAAACCGCGTCCCCAGCAGTGGGTGTCGGGACCAGGGCTGCCGGCGAGGCACAGGATCGCGGCTGCGGAGAACGCAAGAGTGAGACGTTGCACGATAGGGACTCCCAGCGAAAATTGAAGGCGTGAGCGACGGTCCGGCGGGGCCGCAACGCGGATGTCAGGTGAGTTACGATTTCCGGCGAAGTGTGATGGGGGGCAGATCGGGAATGGTGGCATCGCCAATCATCCGCTCCTCAGATTTCCACATCAGGGCATCATCTTTTGTGCGGGTATAGACATAGAGGGCGTTCGTTGGTGTCCCATCTGCCATCATGCCTGTGGTCGTGACGATCCAGCTTCCCTCCAGCGGTGTCCAGACACCCACCGCATGGCCGCCATCACTCGTAAACATCCAAGACGTGATTCGTCCATTTGCGGGGTCGCGGCCAATCACTTCCAGCCCAGTAAAATTCGGCTGGTCTGATTCGGTGACGGATTGGGTGCGGAGGAGAAACTGTTTGTTCTCGACCCAGCGACAAGTTACCTCCGTCGCCACACCTTTATTTACGGCAGACCAGTTGCCGACGAGCCATGCGAGATCTTCCAGGTTGCCGGCCTCCGGCGGCAATTCGATGGGGTTGTCGCGGACGTTGGCCATCAACCAATTTCCGTCCTGCTTGACGTGGATTACGGTATAGCGGCTCATGATCCGCGGCTCACCCGGTGCTTGAGGGGTCATGGCCGAGCGACCTTCCTCCAGTGCCGTGTTCTCGTTCAGTACTTGCACGGTGTCGACCTCGAGGCGGAGGCGTAGATTGGTCGGGCAGGCCTTGAAGAGTTGCTCGTACTCGGCTTGAATGGCCCCACGCCCTTCGAAACGGGTCCCTTCTTCGTCGATATAGACGCCGTCCGGGGTCCATTGGGCGGCGAGGGCGGCCGCGTCCCGTTTCGCAAAGGATTGGACAAAGGCCTCCGCATTGGCGCGAATCTGTTTTTCAATCGCTCCTTTGTCGACCGAGGCTGTCGGGGCTTGTCCCTTGGCGAAGGGGAGTCCGATCATCAGCCACACGAGGAGCGCAACGGATACGATGGAATGCTGACGCATGTGGAAAACTTCCGTGAGTGGGAATTTGACGCGATTGCAAGCCTGCCCGCGCAAATGGGCATCGCGACCGTTGGCCTTGCCGCAAGCCAGGGGAGTTCGCACGAATTGTCTCGGGCCGCCTGATGGCTTCCCGTCGACGTAGTGTAGGTCTTGAGACGTCGTTCCGCCAGTCGCGAAGGCGTCGTCAGCGAGCCGTTTAGAAGGGGTCTTCGCCGCCGCCGAACGGATCATCTCCGGCGGCTGCATCGTCACCGAACAGATCATCTTCGCCGCCGCCGAACGGATCGTCAGCTGCGGGGGCCGCGTCGGCTTCCCCAGGCGTCGCCTCAAGCCCGGTGGCGAACGGATCATCCACGGCTGCCGAAGGTGGCGCGGCAGTCTTGGCGGGCGGCTCGCCCGGCTGCTTGTTCGTGGTCTCTTCTTGATCCGTCTGGGTAAGAGGCACGTAAATCGTGGGCCAGCGGGCCGCCTGTTCCCTCAGGCAAACCAATCTTCCGGAGTCGGTTGCTAGATAAATGCGATCGGAAACGTCGTTGGTGATGAATTGGCCCATCGTTGCCAGGGGCAGCAGGTTCAGGCGTCCGCCCGTGGATCGATCGAGCACGATCATCTCGCCTTCACTGCCGACACAGTAAAGTCGTTGAGGACTGGCCGAAACGGTTTGTCGAATGCTGGCGGCCTTCCATTGTTGCAGTCCATGATCGGTGTCGATGGCGAACAGGTCCCCCCGTTCAGCGACAATAAACGCCTGTTTCTCGATCGCCAGTGGTGCCGTATCGAGCGGCTCGCCCGAAGAGAATTGCCAGAGCATGCGGCCCTTATCCTCGGTGACACAAAAGACATAGCCATCCACCGAAGCGACCAACCAGCGGTTGGGTGGCAAAAAGGTGGAATGCGACACGATACTGGCTCGCGCTTCGAGGCGAAATCGAGTCCGCACCTTTTCGGCATCAATGACAAACAACATGCCTCGGTCCGTGGCCCAACTAATGCTCGTTGGGGAAACCGTCGGCTGGATATGAGTGCCACCAAAGGAAGCCAGATTGATCGGCGGCCGACGCCGTTCTTCCTCTTTCAGTCGAAACACCTGCATCGGACCGCTCAATTGCGGGACGTAGACGTGCGTATCGGTGATCGCGGGGCCAGCCCCTGGGGCTCCCGCGAGCTGCTTTTCAAAGGCGAGCTTTCCGTCGATCAATTGCACCACGTAGAGCGTCGATCCGTTCACGACGGCCACATACTCATCATTCGCGGCTGGCGCCATGCTGGGATAATCTGGCCGGCCGGTGGGAAACCGCCACCGCAACTCGCCCGTTTCCGCATTGATTGCCAATAAATCACCCTTTGCCGTTTCCGCGTAAACGGTGACGAGGGGCGTTTCGCGCACCTCGACCTTGGCCTTGATGCCGCGGGTGGCCAGAATCCGCACCTCGAGATCAGCCAGGCGAGCCGCCTCGGCCTCTCCCAGGGCGCTCCGAAGGCATCCAAATGTTCGGGAGCAAACAGGACACTCCCCCCCTCATAGACAACCTCGAATGCCTTGGTGGTTTCGCGACGACTCACAAAGAACATGAATTTCGCTACGTCGCTCTGGCTGCGACCCGAGTCGAGCTGGAACTGCCACATCCGCTCCAAGCCAATGCGGTCCCAATCGGTAAAGTCGGGTTCACCGCTGGCGGCAACTTCCGCGATGGTCAACAGTCCCGCCAAGCTGGCGGTGATGATCGTGATCCGCAGGACGCGAGACAGCGAGCCGCCCAATCGACCGATCTTCAGCAATTCATTCATGGCAATCTCGTAACCGCAACATTCAGGTCGTCACTGAAGTCTCCATGGTAATCGCTCCTGGCGAATGCTTGCACAAAATCTCGCTTTTCCGCGGAATCACCGCGCCCCGGAGCCTATTTTGGCTGGCAAAAATCCGCGGGAGAGCCCGATTTTCGCACGACTCGCCGCGGCGGAAGCATCCCGTTGGGGGGCTCCCGCTAGACCGTCTTCCCATCGATTCCTTACGATGAGAGTCGCTTGCCTTCAGCAGAATGAGACTTGGGATGACTCCACGCGAAGCCGCCATGATTGAACCTGAGACCTTGGAGCGAGTTCTCGGTTATCTCAATTTTTCCTCCGGGGCCAGCGACCCGAAGTTCTTTCAAGGTCTCAATTCGATCTACGCGGGGCTGATTGACGACACCGAGGCCGCGCCGCTGTGGCAGCAAGCGCTTGAGCTCTTGCAGACGCGGCTGATTGAGCTGAAAGGGACGTCGTCGACGTTCACCGATATCGAACAAGCCGAGTCGGTTTTGCGGTTACTTCGCGAGCACATCGTGCCCGGGTACCGCGTCTACCATCATGACCTTCTCGTCCACCGGGACGACAACAGCCTCTTCACTCCGTTCATGCTGGGTCGGATGTGTGAAATAGTGCTCCGGCAGCCAAAACCCTGGGACGACCTGCCGGCCGTCGCGGAACGCGTCATCCTGCAGCTGAACGATTTTATCGGACACCGTCCGGTACCCAGCCTCGAAACACAAAAGATCCAGCCGCTCCCGAAGGAATGGGTGCGTCCCATTCCGGTCTATATCGAAGGTGCGGGTGTGTCCGTGGGTCCCTACCGGGAAGTCATTGAGATTGCACTGGAGTTACTCCGCGAGACGGATGAGAAGATCCTCCAGCAAGCCGATTTTCGTCCTGAGATGATCGAGGAATTGGCGATCGACCCGAGACCCTACGATTTTGATCATCCGGCGAATCGCCGGCCCAACTATCATTTCGGAGAATGGGATCCCAATCATATCGACAACAAGGGATTTTATCGCCGTCTGGTTTTGCGTGAGGTCAACCTGCGGGCTCTGACTCAGCGCGTGGAGAAGCGAGCGAAAGATGGCCCGCCCCGCGAAGAATTGCTGTGGGAGGCGGCGGCCGTACTGGCGGGAACGATCCTCATGGCCGCCGGCATGAGTGGTTCGGGACCGGCTGCCCACGATTCAAATACGACCCTGATGACCTTGATCGCTTGCATCGCGAGCTATCGCGATGCCTTTTACGTAAGTTTGATGGAACGGCTGGCCGGCCCCCATCGAAAACGTCTGAAAGAGGAGGCGAAACGGCTTCTGCAACCCTTGGGAGGGGCGCGGCAGCATTTGAACTGCGCATTTGGCGCGACAGCGGGCCGAACAGCTGGAACATGTCCGGCTGGCGAATGTTTTTGCTCGGATGGGCCACATTGCCGCAGCCCAACGCCAGGTCGATGCGGTGCGCGTGACTTCCGCGCGAATGTTGTGCCGTATTGATTGTGCAATTACGGCGGGACACCAGGCGACGTTGCGACATGATCGGGGCACGGCGATCGAACAACTCGACCGCATCGTCGATTTACTGCGGCGTGGTATTGAGTGTGGTGCCATCGTGGACCCCTGGAATATTCTCGGATTTGACGGCAACTTCAGCCTCTTTCCGGCCTTGGAGAACAGTATTCGCGACGATCGTGTCGACGATCTGGTGAGCATGATGGATCGCGTGTTCGATTTATTCGCTCGCGTGTGGAGCGACGCCGCGGTCAAGGATGATCTCGAAATGGCGGCCCGCGTCGAGACGCGTTTTGACGAAACGGCGACGTGGTGGCATCAGTTCGCGGCTCATGAGGTTTCCTCCGTGCATGCCGCGTCGGCACTGAAGGAATTCGAGGCGGCCCGACAAGTCGCCGAAGCGCTCAACAAGTGGCACCGGGGAGGGGCCAAGACGGGCGATGTGCGATTCTGGGCCCCCTACGTCGAAAACTTCGATTCGCCGAAGGCGTACGCTCTCGTCATCGAAACATTGCTCGTAAACGATGACCACCTTTCCGCCATGTCCTTGCTTATTCACTGGATCGGACAAGCCCACCGGGTACCGCTCGAATCGGGAGAAAGCTCGTTTCACCAGGTGGCAAATCGTTGGGTACGTACGGTGGTCGAGCCCCTGCGAACCTATGACGCATCCCAAGCCGATGAGGCCGCACAGACATGGAAGCTGGTGCGGCGTTTTTTTGAGTTGCTGGAAGCAAACGCGGAGGAGTATTGGGTCACCCCCCATTTCCGGCTCGGCAATACCGACCCAGCCTCCGCGGCGTCGGAGGGCGGTGGGGAAGCAACCGAGGAGGAAGCGTCGTCGGGCGATCTGTTCCAGGCTGCCTATGAGGATGTCGTCTTCAAGGACAGTACCGACGACGGTGTGGAGGGCTTCGTTTACGACACCAACCCTCAAACGAATGAGGAATTACAGACCGAATCAGAACGCATTGTCGATCGTCTGGCCTTTCTTGAGTGCCTGGCCAAGAGCTGGACCGTTGCCAGCATCGGCATCGGGCGCAGTGGTTCGCTGCTGCAGCACAAGCAACCAGGTGATTCGCTGCGCGACTGGTACGCCCAGGCGCGCCGTAATCGTGAGGGCCTGTTTACCCTGCTCCGGGAAATTGGACGCCAGGCTATTCCACGGCCGTCCGGAAATCACCAGTCGATGATCGATTATGACCGTCATCGATTGATTAAAGATACGCTTATCGAGCAGATCATCTCGACGATCGTGGAGATGTCCCAAGCCGAGAGATTCTTGCTGGCCGGGGCCGAAGCGCTGGCGGCGCTCCCTTGCCCAATGATGCCAATTTGCTGGAAGACGACGTTTCTGCCGAGCTGCGACGCGCTTCGCGGCTGCTGGCCGCCGCCCTGCGACGCGATCGAGATACCGCCGCACGGCTGTTTGATGAATTTCTGGATGAACTCGCCGAGCGGGACATCGTGTATGTGCCGCTTTCTCGGTCCGGGTCTGGATCGGAAATCGCCATGGTTCGCATGCGGCAACGGACCATTGAAAATCTTTTGATCGCCCTGCCCCGGCTCGGGCTGATCGCGCACACCATCGATCTCATCGATACGGCTCGGGAAATGGAATTCAATGCCAAACCCGAACGGGCCTCAGTCACGCAGTTCGATGAGCTGTTTGACGTCGGATATCGGGAACTCGTCCGCTGCCTGGTCCGGACCACCAAATCCGCGGGTGAAGACAAGGAAGAGAATGCCGACGAAGTCTTAATCGAGTTTCTGGAACAGCTTACGGAATCGGTGCTCGGAAGCTGGCTGGAACACAGCCGCACGTTGCGACTGTCCGTGCTGGAACGCGTGCGGAACAAGGATGCCTGGAAAGAGCTTGTCGATTTTATCCAGAATTATGGCGAGGACATTTTTACGCAAGCGTTTTTTCGCCTCGCCAATATTCGAGCCATCTTGCACTGTGGCGTCGATAATTGGTTGCTGCAAATCGAGGAGTCAGGGATCGAGCCACCGTTTCGCTTGCTGGAAGAATTGGACAAATCGGTCCCGCGGGCCCTCGCCGTCGATCTGCTAACGCTGATTCTGGAGGCGATCGTCGAGAACTACGCCGCCTACTGCGACTATAACAGCACGTATACCCAGTCGGACAAGGGGAGCAATCTCTACACCCTGCTCGATTTTCTGCGGTTGCAGTCGGCCTACGACCGAGTCGCCTGGAATCTGAAACCGGTCGTAATTGCGCATGAGGTTCTGGTGCGGCACGGTCGTAACGAAGCGGCTCAGATGTGGCGGCGAGCGCTCTCCGAACGGGTCGGCGGGGAAGCTGCCAGGTATCTGAAGCGACTGGCCACGCTGCAGAAAAAGTACGCGATGCACATGGCCACCGTGGCGGATCGGCTGGGGGAAAAGTTCATGCGTCCCATGACCATTGATCGCATGCGCGCGCTCGTCGAACCGGCGATCGAGGAGCTGAATGCCGAACCACCCTATCACCATTTCGAGATCCTGGAGAGCGAGACCGAGTTCCTCATGCGCGAGCCGTCTGGCTCCGGAGTCGACGTACCCCCGTGGTTGACGGCGCTGGAAGAGGAAATTGAGAATCTCAAACCGTGGAACCCCAATTATTGGAATGCCGCCAACGAGAATCTGCTGATCCTGCCCTACGCGCTCAGTCGTGAGGAGTTGGAAAATCAGCTGGACGAGCTGTAATGTCGGCGCGGATAGGACCGCTCGACGCGGCCAACCATGCGAACGCCGGGGAGGAGGTTCGCGCTAGCACTCGACAGGCTTACACATCATTCGGCTCCCGCCGCTTGTGGTAATACTTCCAGCCCGGAAAGAAGAAGCAGGCCGCGGCGACGAACCCGAAAATCGCATGACTGTAGCGAGGCAAGCAAGCCATCAACAGGGAGGTGGCGAAGAGGGCGGTGGCCTGCACGTAGAACGTCCCCGACAGCATGCCCGCCTTGATCAGAAACATCATGCCGCTGACCAAGGCCAGAATCGGCGAGAGGGCCAGCACGTCGAGTCCCATGATGACCTCAATCGGAAAGAGAAAGGCGATACAGGCCATGCTGCCAGCCCAGATGTGGGCAATCTGTCGCTCAACGAACGTGACTGGCCCCATCCGTTGTCGCAACCACCAGAAGACGGCGGCCCAGGTCCCCAGGCCTGCGGTCCATAGCAGGAAGTAATGCCATGGATTGCGATCATGGAACAGATCAAGCGTGTTGGTGAGCAGGCACACCACGAGAAGTACAAAGCTGTGCCAGATCCAGAGCAGGCCCCAGTTCTCCAGGATCGGAGCGTTGTGGGTGTCGCGGAACCAGCGTGCCACCACTTGGGAGAAATGGCCGCTGGCGGCCGATACCGTCTCATCCGCCAGATACGCTTCCAGGTCTCGCGCCAGATCGCCGGCCGAGCCATAGCGTAAGTCGGCCGGTTTCTGCAGGCAGCGCAACGAAATCATCGACAAGTCGCGTTCGGCCTTTGGATTCAGATACCGGGGCGGTAGTGGTTCCTGCTCCAGGACCATCAACACCACATCGACCGGGGAAGCGGCCTGGAAGGGAGGCCGCCCGGTGAGTGCCGTGTAGAGCATGCAGCCGATGCTGTAGACGTCGCTGGCCGGGCCCACCTGGCCTCGGTTACCGGCTGCTTGTTCCGGAGCCATGTAGGCGGGTGTCCCGAGCACGGCGCCGGTCTTGGTCAGCGTGGCGGCGTTTTCAATGTCGCGAGCCAGTCCAAAATCGGTGATGTGCGGGTGCCCTTGCTCATCGATCATGATGTTGGATGGTTTGAGGTCCCGATGCAGCACCCCTTGCTCGTGTGCGTACTCCACGGCTCGACTGACCGCAGCCAATACTTTGGCCGCATACCGTGGGGGCAGGGGGCCCGCTTGCATGATTTCCGCGAGCGTCTTGCCGCGCACAAATTTCATGCTGAAGTAGAGATTGCCTTCGTGATCGTTGACTTCATAGACCGGCACGATACCCGGGTGATTCAAGCGGGCCGAGGCCTCGGCCTCATGGCGAAAGCGAGCTTCTTCCGCGGACGAGGCGAGCTGACCTCGCAGCAGCATCTTGACGGCCACCTCTCGATTGAGGCTGATCTGACGGGCCCGATAGACCACTCCCATCCCGCCGCGGCCGACCTCTTCCTGCAATTCGTAATCGCCAAATTGGCAGGGCAGTTCCATGCGAAAACTGGCAATCGGCGAATCGGAACTGCCGGCCTCGCTCAACGCCTTCGCGCGGGTTCCCACCGCATCCGCCACCATCACGGCGCCCCACAAGCTGCGGAGGTCGTCGGCAAATTCCGGATGAGCGGCGATGACGTCTTCCAGGGCCACCGAATCGCCCCGCGCCACCCGTTCGGAAAGGTCAGAAAACAGCTCGGCTAATCGCTGTTCGCGGTCGCTCTCAGGCAGGTTATTAACCACGGACTTCGTCACGTCGTTCACGATGTCGATTCGTCCGATTCCTGACCGGCATTGGAGATGATTTCCCGCAATCGCCGCATCGCTCGCAAATAGCGCATACTGGCAGCGGGCTCGCTCAGCCCCAAAGCTTGGGCAGCTTCCTGGTTGGTCAGGTGTTCGAAGTGGCGCATGAGCACGATCTCTTGGTCATGCTCGTTCAGTTCGTTGATCGCGGCTTCGAAACGTGCCTGCAACTCGTGCATCGTGGCGGCGGCTGCCGGGGTCATCTCCTTGTCGGCAAGGTGGACGGCCAGTTCCATGGTCGAGCGGTCCATGCCCCCTACTGCCACCATCGGTTGTTCGCGATCGACACTGCGCTTTGCGCTGCCGCGGTGACGACGGTGGGCGTCAATCAGGCGATCTTTTGCCATATGCCGCAACCAGAGATGGAAAGGCATGACCGGATTCAGCAGATAATCCTGCAACCTGCGATTGGCCTCAATCATGACATCCTGCACAATGTCACTCGCATCGACCCTGCCCTGGATCTTGCGATCAAGCCGCATGGCGACCAGCCTCCGCAAGGCATCGCGATGACGGTCGAGAAGCCGATTGGCGGCGTCGTCATCCTTGCCGTCACGGATGACGTCCAGTAACTCCTGCGTCTTTTCGTTTTCGGGCCAGAAATTCATGGTTGTCAGCCAGGCCCGCATCGCGAGCGAGATCGCGTCGAGAGGGGAACACGCCTGGTCCAAGGGGACGGAATTGAGCCGCTAGGCAGCGAAGCTGCACCTGCCGGACTACCCCCTATCATAGGTGATGCTGGGCAAATAGAAAGACGCGGGCCGGGAGCCCGGTCGGCCGACGCCCCCCCGGGACTCGGCGGGCCCCGCCGCGGTGGGCAGCTCCCGCCCCGTCCGGGGCCATCATTGGTTGAGGCTCAGCCGTGCCGAGCCTGCAACTGCAGCGTTCCCCACAGGCTGGGGTCGATATCGATCGGGTAATGGTCGGGGATCGCAAACGTCTGGATGCCCAATTCTCGATCTTGAACCGAATAGCAAAAGCCCAGTGCCTCCTGCTCGCCGGGGTCATATCCGGTCAAGGCCTCCGCCGGCAACATGGCTTGCAGCAGGTAACCATCGATGCGCTTCTCGCTATGGATCTTGATCGCCCCCGCGGCAAGCGGTTGGGGATTTTCTCGCGCACGCGGAATATTGGCCAGCGATGCCACCGGCTCCTCCAGTCGGGGGCCTCTTCCTCGAGGCATCATCACAAAATGATGACAAAAGCGCGTTGCGCGGTGGATGTTTTGCGTATTGCGCGTATCGACGAAAAGCGAAAGATGATCACTCTCGCCGGGCCGAGCCTCGTTGCACCAGGGTGGCTGTTGCTTGCCATTGATGCGGAGTGAAACGACCATTCCGTCCGGGTGCCATCCCAGTCGCAGGTCGGCAAAGGCCTGCCGGCCATCCAGCTCGCCAAAGCTCGCGATGCGATACGGTTCCGCGAGCTCGATGTCGACCGCGCACCGCTCCAACTTGTGGCACGGTACCGAGAAACGAAACAGGCACGTTGCCGGGAGGATCCGCTCTTCGCCATCACTACTGCGTTTATCTTCCATCCTCTCCCCGCCTGTCGATCCTGCGACTGCAGGCCCCCTCTGTGGGAATCGCGCACATTACACTTGTTCGCTCAGAAATTGGCTCAACTCTTGTTGTTTGACATCCTTCGTCTGGGTGAATCGCAACCGCACGATATCGGCCGAGGATTGGCCGGCGTCAACCTGACACTCGCGTCCGAGTCCCGTCACCCTACCCAGCGCGACGCGTCCCTTCGGCACGCGGACCGCAAGTTCCACATGAGCGCTCCGCTTGGTGACCAGCGTCGCCAGAGGCCGCTTTTTCCCTGGCAAGCGATAGTGTACCAGGACCTTGTGCCCCCATTCAAATTCCCCGCCCGGTGCCGCCTCGGTGATAATCTTGCATAGCCGCGTCAACAGTTCTGGTTTCCAGGTGGGTGTCTCGCTGAATCCCTTGGGCAGGAAATGCCACTTCTCACCGAGTACCTTCCAGGGAGTGAAGTCCTGCGGATTCAACGCGACGCGTGCGGTGTGTTTTCCGAATGCCGCGACCGCTTTGCCCAAGAATTCCCACAACCCTGGCACGTTCGCTTCGTCCCACGAGTGGAGCCGCAATTCGACCTCTTGCCAGACGCCGCGGGTGGTGCAGCGGACCCGCGGCTCGTTCGAATACACCGGCAAGTCGTCCATTTGATTGAGGGTTGGCAGCGAGATCTGATTTCGCAGTTCATCCTTCTGAAAGGTGTTACGCGGGATACGGAATTTGAGTTTCAGCAACCAGGTCTCGCCCGTGATGGCATGCAGGAACCAACCATCGCTTTTCTTTTGGGCAGCGATCTCCACGATCGTACGCTCATTCCAATTCGTCTCGCTGAAGCTCCCTGAGGATTGAATCCGATCGACCACCTCCGCCAGAATTCGACCGTCCCAGCGACATGGTTCGCCATTCCGCCCCACACGGTCGTGGGTATGCCATCGACGGCCGTCCACTTCCCAGGGCATCTGGACCTCCTTGCCCAGCTCGTCCAGCTGCGAAGGTTCCGCATCTCTTTCGGCGTCCGGATCGTAGGGAGTGCGGTGCTCGACCGGCCCCGCCGCCAGCACCGGAGCCAGCGCCAGTCCCGTGTGGGAAGGTAATCCCCCCTTGGGGAGATCTGGTAGTGCGCTGGCGGATGCACGACCGTTCTTTTTCCCCGCGGAGACCTTGTTCTTGGCAGTAGCCTTCTTCTTGGCGGTGGCAGGTGGTCGTTCCGCGGCGTCTTGCCGTGCATACTCCACCACCATTTCGGGAGTACCGGCGGTCACCACGCGACCGCCCTGCTCCCCTGCCTCGGGACCCATGTCGATCACCCAGTCCGCGGACTTGATCACATCCAGATTGTGTTCAATCACCACCACGGTGTTGCCCAGGTCGACCAGTCGTTGCAAGACGTGAATCAATTTATGCAAATCGTCAAAGTGCAGTCCGGTCGTCGGCTCGTCGAGCAAGTAAAGGGTCTGCCCGGTGTCAGGGCGTGAGAGTTCGGCTGCCAGCTTGACCCGCTGCGCTTCGCCTCCCGAAAGCGTGGGAGCCGATTGCCCCAGGGTGAGATAGTCCAAACCGACATCGCAGAGCGTCTGGAGAATCCGGCGAACCTTGGGGATGTTCTGAAATAATTCCACGGCTTCACCGCACGTGAGGTCGAGCACGTTGGCGATCGAACGGTTATTAAACTGCACTTCGAGCGTTTCTGGATTGTAGCGCTTGTTGTGGCAAATGTCGCAAGGCACCCAGACGTCGGGCAGAAAGTGCATCTCGATGCACCGCTGTCCATTTCCCTCACACGCCTCGCAGCGCCCCCCGGGCACATTAAAGCTGAATCGTCGGGCCGTATATCCACGCAGCTTCGACTCAGGCAACTGTGCGAACAATTGCCGGATATGTTCGAAGGCGCCCGTGTAGGTGGCGGGATTTGACGTGGGCGAATTGCCAAGCGGCTGCTGGTCAACGCGAATGACCTTGTTGATGTGTTGCAGGCCTTCCAACCCGTCATGGGCTCCTGGCACCGTGCTGGCTCGGTGCAGGCGGGCCGCCAGTGACGCGTAGAGCACGTCGTCGACGAGCGAACTCTTGCCGCTGCCGCTGGGTCCCGTGATGGCGACGAATCGTCCCAGCGGGATCCCGACGTCGATGTTGCGGAGATTGTTGTGGCGGGCACCTCGGATCAAGAGCCAGTCGGTGTGCGGGTTCATGGGGACCGCGGCCGCCTTTTTCGATCGCCTGACACGACGCTTCCGTGGCGGCTCGACCGGTCGCCGATTCGCGGGAACCGGGATCGCCTTTTTACCCGACAGATAGGGCCCGGTCACGGATGCCCGTCGCCGCGCCAATTGATCGGCCGAGCCGCTGGCGACGATATCGCCCCCATTTTTTCCAGCCGCCGGACCAAAGTCCATGATCATGTCGCTGCCGGCAATCACATCCCGATCATGTTCCACGAGTAGCAACGTGTTTCCCAGATCGCGCAGCCGGTAGAGTGCCTTCAGCAAACGGGCGTTATCGCGGGGATGCAGCCCGATCGTCGGTTCATCCAGTACATAGAGGATGCCGCACAGCCCGCTACCCAGCTGACTGGCCAGTCGAATCCGCTGGGCTTCGCCTCCCGAGAGCGTATTGGCCGATCGGCCCAGGGTGAGATATTCCAGACCCACGTCGTTCAAGAATCGCGTTCGTTCGCGAATCTCCCGCATTAGCTCCTGGGCGATCCGCTTTTCCCGGGTACTCAGTTTCCAGCCGTCGATCAACGCTTGCAGCTCCGCAAAGGGCTTGCGGCACAGTTCGTCGATCGTGAAGCCGCGGAATTTGACGGCCGCGGCGTCGTCGCGAAGTCGGCTCCCTCCGCAAGCGGAGCATTCGACTTCGTCCACAAAGCGATTCAGCACCAGCCTCAGGCTGGGGGCCAAACGGGCAGCTTCGTCCAGCGCCGGATAGAGCCCCTTGTATTGGAAACGAAAGAGGGGTTGTGTCTTGCCCGACGTGCGGCCTGGCGGCAAGACGTCAATCCAGGTTTCTCCGGCGCCGTGAAAGATCAGCCGCCGCGCGCGTGCGTTCAGCTGATCAAAGGGTATATCGGTGGCGATCCCTAATCGCCTGGCCAGCGCGTCGAGCATCAACCGCGACAGCTGCTGATCAAGATCGGGCCATAAGTTCACCGCCCCCTCTGCCAGAGTCATTTGCTGGTCTCGCAGCAGAGCGGCGGGATTGGCGCCGACCTGCGTTCCCAGGCCTTCACATTCGGGGCACCAGCCGAGATGGCTATTGAAGGAAAAATTGTGCGGCGTCAACGGTTCGAAGCTGCGGCCACAGCCGTCACAGGCCAGGTGCTGGCTATGCACCACGGTTTTCCACTCGCTTTCCGGTCGATGCTCGTCGGCGTACGACACGTGCATCACGCCTTTGCCGAGCGCCAGGGCCGCCTCGCAGCTCTCCGCGATCCGTGGGCGGAACTTGCCGCGGATCACCGCGCGATCGATGACCGCCTCGACCGTGTGCCTGCGACGGCGATCGATCTGGGGCGGTTCCTCAATGGGGTAGGTGATTCCATCCACGCGAATCCGCGCGTAGCCCGCCGCCCGTAATTCCTCCCAGAGGGGCTCGTACTGCTGGCCCACGTCAATGCTCACCGGCGCCAGCAGATAGACGCGAGCCCCGTCGGCTGACTGCATCACTTTTTCGATCACTTCGTCGGCGGACTGGGTCCCGATGGGCAGATCGCAATCGGGACAATGAGGCGTGCCGGCACGGGCCATGAGGATCCGCAGGTAGTCATAGATCTCGGTCGTTGTGCCGACGGTAGAGCGAGGCGTGCTGCCGAGGTTTTGCTGTTCGATGGCAATAGCCGGCGAGAGGCCCTCGATCTGTTCGAGATCCGGTTTCTGCATCTGGCTGACGAACTGACGCGCATACGAACTGAGACTCTCCACGTATCGTCGCTGGCCTTCGGCGTAGATCGTGTCCATCGCCAGCGAGCTCTTGCCGCTCCCGCTGGGCCCGCAAAACACGGTCATCTGATCGCGGGGTATCTTGACCGAAACATCGCGGAGGTTGTGCTGCCTGGCTCCCTGCACGCTAATGTGAGTCGCGAAGTGGGCTCCCCGCGCCGTGCGGCCACTACGGCGAACGGTCCCTTTTTTCTTCCGCCCGGCACTGCCCAGCAGCGGGGCCAGCGACTTGCCGGTATGTGAGCCCCTCCGCTTGGCAATTTGCTCGGGCGTCCCCGCCGCCAACAACTGGCCTCCCCCGGCTCCCCCTTCGGGACCCAGATCGATGATCCAGTCGGCCGTCTTGATCACATCCTGATTGTGTTCGACGACGAGTACCGTGTTGCCGGCATCCACAAAATCGTGCAGCACCTTCAAGAGCAACTTGATGTCGGCGAAATGGAGTCCGGTTGTCGGTTCGTCGAGCAGATAGAGTGTCTTCCCGGTACTCTTCTTGACAAGTTCACGGGCCAGCTTGATGCGCTGTGCCTCGCCGCCAGACAGAGTCGGCGACGGTTGGCCGATTTTCAGATAATCCAAACCGACATCATGCAGGGTCTGTAATTTGTCGCGAATCTTGGGAATGTTATCAAACAGTTCGAGGGCTTGTTGCACGTCAAGTTCCAGCACGTCCGCGATCGAGTGGTCCTTGAACTTGACTCCCAGCGTTTCGCGATTGAAACGGTGCCCATCGCAGATGGGGCAAGTCACCCAGACGTCGGCCAGAAAATCCATTTCCAGTTTATTCGAGCCATTGCCTTCACACGCCTGGCATCTTCCGCCGTCCACGTTGAAACTGAAACGCCCCGGTTTGTAGCCGCGACGTTTCGCTTCGGGAAGCTGCGTGTAGAGCTTGCGGATCTCGTCGAAGACCTTGATGTACGTACCAGGATTCGAGCGGGGCGTGCGACCAATGGGGCTCTGGTCAATCGCAATCAGTTTATCGAGGTGTTCCAGACCTTCCAGTCGTTCGTGTTTGCCGGGTTCCCCATTTCCCCCATTCAAATCCCGCCGTAAGGCCTCGACGATAATGTCGTTGACCAGAGAGCTCTTGCCGCTGCCAGAGACCCCGGTCACGCACACGAAGAGACCGAGTGGGATCTCGACATCGATCTTCTGCAAATTATTATGCTCGGCCGCCACGACCTTCAGCCACGGCCGCTCGGCCGCTGATCTCCGCGCGCGGGAACATCGATCCGCAGTTTTCCCGACAGGAATTGTCCGGTCACGCTCCGCGATTCGCGGGCGATCTTGCTCACCGATCCCTGGGCCACAATCTCGCCGCCGCGGACGCCCGGTCCGGGCCCAAAATCGATAATGTGATCTGCATGTCGCATCGTGTCTTCGTCGTGTTCCACGATCACGACCGTATTGCCCATATCGCGGAGCTGACAAAGAGTTGCCAGTAGTCGATCGTTGTCTCGCGGGTGCAATCCGATCGACGGCTCGTCCAGAATGTAGAGGACGCCAACCAGGCCGCATCCCACTTGACCGGCCAGGCGAATCCTTTGCGATTCGCCGCCGGAGAGCGTCGGCGCGGTACGGTCGAGGGTAAGGTAATCCAGTCCCACGTTGAGCAGGAAACCGAGTCGCCCGCGAATTTCCTTCAGCACCTCCGTGGCGATCAACTGTGAAGTGGGATCAAGTCGAATATCCGCGAAGAAGGTCATCGCTTCCGAGACGGCCAACTGGCAGATTTCGGGTAGCGTGAGCGAGGGACGAGCGGAAAACTTTGCCGAGCCTGACGTGATGCGCACCGATCGCGCTTGTTCGTTCAAGCGTTCGCCATGGCATTCCGGACAGCGCATCGAGCGCATGTACTTTTCCAGCGCCAACAGCTGTGGCCGACTGCGGGTGTTCCGATATTTCGACAGCAGGAGCGGAATGATGCCCTCAAACGTCCCGCCGTATTTTTGGGGGGACGATCCGCCGCGCCAGGTGAAGGTAATGTGTTCGTCGCCGGTACCCCACAGCCATAGCTTTCGCTGTTCCTCACTCAAGTCGCACCATGGGTTGTTGAGCAGGGTGCCCTCCGGGTATTCCTTCACGCGTTCCATCGTGTCTGCCACGCCTTGATAGATGTGGCGTCGCCAGCGGCCCATCTTGCTCCAGCGGCCCAGCGGTGCGAGGCAGCCCTTCTTGAACGACTGCGAGGTGTCGGGAATGAGTAATTGCTCGTCAAAGGTAAACGCATCTCCGAGTCCGTCGCACTCCAGGCACATGCCCTGTGGACTGTTAAAGCTGAAGAGTTGCGGGCTGGGAGGGTCGAAGCTGATTCCACAGTGGGAGCAGGCGTAATCAATCGAGAGGATGATGTCGTCTCGATCGCCTCGAGCCCGCGACCCGGAGCGGCTTCGCTTGGCATCCGTCGACCGCTGCGTGTCCGGGCCACTCGGTTTTGTCCGCGATGATTCGATATGGACGATCAAATTTCCCTTGCCGACCCGGAGTGCCGCATCGACGGCTTCGGCCAGTCGCGGGCGAATGTTTTTCTTGATGGTCAGTCGGTCAGTCACGACTTCGATGTCGTGGCGCATCTGTCTGTCCAGTCGCAACTCATCCGACAGTCGCACCACGTCACCGTCGACGCGGGCCCGCACGAATCCCTGCTTGAGAAGGTCCTCGAATAAATCCCGATACTCGCCTTTTTGACCGCGGATCACGGGCGCCAGCACAATCAATTGCGTACCACTCTCCAGCTTCAGGATCCGCTCGATGATCTGCTCCCGGGACTGCGCCGTAATCGGGCGATTGCAGAGCGAGCAGTGTCCGCTGCCGACGCGAGCGAAGAGAATGCGCAAGTAATCATAGATCTCGGTGATCGTTCCGACGGTCGAGCGGGGATTGGTCCCAGCCGCTTTTTGCGAAATCGAAATGGATGGACTAAGTCCGCCGATAAAGTCGACGTCCGGCTTGGGCATCTGTCCGAGAAACTGCCGCGCGAAACTGGACAAGCTCTCGACATAACGTCGCTGCCCCTCCGCGAAAAGCGTGTCAAAGGCCAGCGAGCTCTTCCCGCTTCCGCTCACGCCGGTCAGGCAGATCAACTTGTTGCGTGGCAATACCAGGTCGACATTACGCAAATTGTGCTCGCGAGCACCTTTGATCTCAATATCGGAAGCGGACATGGGAGTTGCGATGGGCTGTAGCCCTCCTGGACTTCATCCAGCCAAACCTTTGTTTGACCGGTGGACTCCGTCGACAAGCCCGTCGGGACTCGTGACTGGTGGGAACGATCAAGAGCAAGTGCGAAGACTTGCGGATGGGCAGGGAAACGAACAAGCTGCGTGGAACGAAGTATTCTACGGGCTGGCCGCGGTGCTTGTAGATGCTTTTCCGGTATTTTGGCGGCGCCGCGCCGACTTTTCCGCCGCCCCGTCATCGCCGATTTCGCCGGCCGCCGGTTGTGAAGGTCGCGCGGCCGTGCGACAATTGAATGATCATGCTGATTTCCAGCCCCTGCGGGTCGATTAGGTCCGCTGCCCGGAGTTTTCCCAAACATGAAGATTGTCCCCCTTGGTGACAAGATCGTTGTCAAGCGATTGGAAGCCGACGAGAAAACGACCGGCGGAATTGTGCTGCCCTCCACATCGCAAGAAAAGCCCCAGCAAGGACGCGTCTTGTCGGTCGGCGAGGGACGACAGCTAAAGGACGGAAGCCGCCGAGAACTGCAGGTCTCGGAAGGAGATCGTGTTCTCTTTTCCAGCTACGCGGGCACTGAAATCAGCATTGGTGAAATCGAGCTGTTGATCATGTCCGAGGACGATGTGCTGGCTATCGTCGAGTAACCGTCGACGTTTCTTTCTGCTTGATCGGAGCCATCTCGTATGCGACGTCTGTCTTGCCTTGCTGTTCGCTGGTGCCGCCTTCCACATCCGTGGGCGCTTTCGCTGTCTGTCATGTGCCTCGCTCCCATCATGGCCCAAACGGGGGCCGTCGATGCCGTCCCAGCCACGGACACGCCTGCCGCCGTAACGCCGCGGGCGGAAGCGGTGGCCGCCTATGAGAAGTCGATCGCAAACGCCATCGCCTTTCTCCGCACACAACAGGCGGCGGACGGTGGTTACGCCACGGCCGCCGATCCCGGAGCCACCGCGCTTATCACGGCGGCTCTGATTCAGCACAACGTGCCGCTGGATGATCCGCTCATCGCCAAGTCACTCGCTCACCTCGAGCAGTTCGTTCAGCCTGATGGGGGCATCTATCGCCCCGATACCTATTACCGAAACTATGAGACGTGTCTGGGGGTGATGTGTTTTACGCAGGCCAACGGGTCGCGCAAGTACTCAAAAATCATCCGCGACGGGCTTGATTTCGTCAAAGGTATCCAATGGGGCACGGGTGATGAAACCGATCCCGGCGATCCGGCTTACGGAGGCGCCGGTTACGGTAAACATGGTCGACCCGACCTCTCGAATACGCAATTCTTACTCGATGCACTGCATGCGTCCGGCGATGCGGATAACATCGACGCCATCGAACGGGCGCTCGTTTTTGTGTCCCGCTGCCAGAATCTCGAGTCAAAGTACAACGATACCGAGTTCCCGCGACGAAATCCGGATGGAGGTTTTTATTACTCGGCTGCGGCGGGAGGCTCCAGCCAGGCTGGCAATACGGCCAACGGCGGCTTGCGGAGTTATGGGTCGATGTCGTACGCCGGCTTGAAAAGCATGATTTACGCGGGCGTCAGCCGCGATGATGAGCGCGTGAAGGCCGTCACGGCCTGGATTCGTAAGCACTATACTTTGGACGAAAATCCGGGACTCGGCGCCGCCGGCCTGTACTACTACTACCAGACATTCGCCAAGGCGCTCGCTGCGGTCGGCGAACCGATGTTCACCGATGATGCCGGGGTAGCGCACGACTGGCGGGAGGAACTGCGGGCCAAACTGTTCGCGCATCAGCGGCCTGATGGTTCCTGGGCCAACGACCAGGATCGGTGGTATGAGGGAGATCCCAAGCTTGTCACCGGTTACGCCTTGCTAACACTGCTTTACTGTCGACCCTGAAACGCTGCCACCAGCGGATGATCGGCAGCGATCCGTGTCCCAATCACCACACACCCGCCGGCCTACGGCAACCGCCGGCGGGGTGACGGCATTGCTCAGCGGCTCGACCCTTTCTCGACGAAACGGCTCATCTGTGCCCGCCAGGTTGCCGATGAGGACGGTGATGGACTTTTCCGATTGCGCGAAGTTCAGCGCTCCCAGCCAGGCGGCCATGAATCGACCGCCGACGAGAGAAGCCGCCACGCGGGGCCACTACTCCATGACCAGTATGCGCGTCGACGGTGCCCACACCTCGAACAATATCCTCGCAACGTCGGCCGCCGCGCCTCCCGCGGAGACGCTGGCGGCCATCGCTGGCCGGTTCGCGGGGGGTGTTCCCGATCAGGTCGAACGCCAGGCGGCGCAGCTGAGCGAACGCTTGCAGCAGCAGCACCGCGAGATGGACCAACGGGAAGCCGAGTTCCACGCGCGAGCGGCTCGTTTGGAAAATGAACTGCGCACGGCCCGGCTCATGTACCGCGAGCGGGAGGCGGCCCTCCAGGAAAAGCTTGCCGAATACCAGCTTGGTGTGGAAGAACTGCGACAGCGCAACGCGGATCTCGGTCTCCGCCCAATCGGCCATGGAGCAGGAGGCCCAACAGCAAGTCACGGTCGAACGATCCGATCGCAGCGAGGTTCGTCGTTCGATTGAGCTGTGGCAAAAGAAACTACGCGAATTGGAGCGGAACGAGCGGCAGCTGCAGGCAAGACTGGCCGACGCTCACGCACGGCAGAAAGAACAGGACGAACAATCGCTGCGGCTGCAAGAGGCGGAGCGTGAGCAGAATGCGCGCTTGGGGTCGGAGCGATCCGCCTATCGCGAGCGGTTTGAATCACAACTGGTCAAGCTCGAACAGCGGGGCGAGCAACTCGATCGACGCAGCATTTCTCTCCAGCAACTTCATGGTGACATCGCCAAAATGTACCGCGAGGCTCTGGAAATGCGAATGGCGACTGAGGATCAGTGGAGCCAACTGTGCGAGAAGCTCTCGCCGGCCGAGGCGACTCGGCGGATGGCCGAGTTTCGCGGCAAATTGGCTGATCAGTTTGAGCTGGCCAGTACTTCGCTCGCCGAACAACGAAGGGAAATTGCCGAACTGGTCGGCCGTCTGGCCGAACACGAGGCGCGGTTGACAAGCCAGCGCGAGGAATTGCGTGGGTGGGTCGCCCGTCGCCAGGCGGAGATCGAAGAGCAAGCCGGGCGTCTGCTCGCGCACGAACGGGAGCTGGATTCGCAAGACGCGAACCTGCGTCATGCCGAGCGAGCATGGAACAAGCGGCAGGCCGATCTCGAGCAAGAGTTGCGCCGCCTGCGACGCATGGTCTCGCCAGATGCGGCCTGAGAGTCGCGTTGCCAGGCAAGCCCGTCGTCAGCCGGGCCTTCATTCCCCTCTCTGCCCTGGCAGGCCGAAACCGCGTAAGCTACGGCCATGAACCATCCGCGACCTCACTGCGATTCCCGTTGGCGGCAAGCGTTTCGCCGTCGGCTGCGCCGCTGGTACCGCCGAGCGGCCCGCGATCTCCCTTGGAGACGCACACGTGATCCGTATGCCGTGTGGGTCAGCGAAATCATGCTGCAACAGACACAAGTTGCCACCGTGATTCCCTATTTCGGCCGATTTCTGGACGCCTTTCCCACCGTGGCCGCACTCGCGGCGGCGGATGAACAACAGGTGCTCCGCCTTTGGGAAGGGCTTGGCTACTACCGTCGCGCACGGCAGATGCACGCGGCCGCCCGCAAGGTGGTCGACGAACATGATGGCCATTTCCCACAAGACAGTGCCTCGCTCCTCGCCCTGCCAGGTATCGGACGCTATACCGCAGGTGCCATTCTCTCCTTCGCGCTCGACCGGCAGTTTCCGATCGTCGAGGCCAATACCGTGCGGTTATATAGCCGGCTGCTCGGCATGCGAGACGACCCTGGCAAGTCGTCCGGGCAAGCCCGCTTGTGGGAGTTCGCGGCCGAGCTGCTCCCGCGGACCGCACCGGGTGATTTCAATCAGGCGCTCATCGATCTGGGTTCCACGGTTTGCACACCACGGGAGCCAGATTGCGATGCTTGCCCAGTGGCAACCCTTTGCGCGGCACGACGGGAGAATGCCGTGGATCAGATTCCGGCCGGCGTGAGAAAAGTGGTGTTCGAGCAAATCGTCGAGGCCGCTGTCGTGATTCGTTCGCCACGGGGACTGTTGATTCGGCAGTGTCAGCCAGATGAACGGTGGTCCGGCCTGTGGGACTTTCCTCGCGTGCCAGTTCCCGAATTGGAGTATGACACCGACATCATCTGTGAGGCCGTTCAGCGACAAGTTGGTGTATCAGTGGCACTCGGGGCACGCTTCCATCAGCTCAAGCATGGAGTGACGCGGTTTCGCATTACGCTCCTCTGTTTCCACGCCTCGCTGAGTCCTCGGCGGCAAGGAGACTTGGCCGCCCCCTCCGTGCGATGGGTGGACGTTGCGCACTTGTCGCAGTACCCGCTCAGCGTGACAGGACGTAAGATTGCCAATTACCTCTTGCGACACGGGATGGACGCCCCCCCGCAAGGTGTGCTTTTCGACCGACACGCGCCTTCACATTGACCGCTCCATTCGTCAATCGCTATCTTGCAGCACGACGTGGGAGGATGATTCACAACACACGCCTCGCCAGGGAAAGGATGCGATATGGGATGGATTTCAGAATTCAGAGATTTCGCGATCAAAGGCAACATGGTCGACATGGCCGTGGGTATTGTCATCGGAGCGGGATTTGGCAAAGTCGTGTCCTCATTCGTGAATGACATCATTTCTCCGTTTGCGGGCCTCTTTACGGG
Organism: uncultured Planctomycetaceae bacterium; assembly: GCA_963700865.1. GTDB lineage: Bacteria > Planctomycetota > Planctomycetia > Pirellulales > Pirellulaceae > CAVOGJ01. The sequence continues at coordinate 624,173 of CAVOZC010000018.1, forward strand.
AGGCACGGATTTTTCCGGCTTGTCCCTGGTGCTGAAGAAGGATGCGGTGACCGACGCGAGCGGCAAAAGCATCGATTTAATGTTGACTTGGGGGAACTTCTTGCAGACCTTGATTGACTTCCTCATCGTCGCCTTTGCCATCTTCATCGTGGTCAAGGTGATCCATACTGCCAAGGCACGGTTCGAGGCCCAGCAAGAGGCGGCGGCAGACGCCGCAGGACCGTCCGAGGAAGTCAAACTGCTGACGGAAATTCGCGACGCGATGCAGCGCTAAACGCTGCCGATCGCCGCAGGCGTTCCAAGCGCAAATTCAGACCGTGAGCAGGATCGTCGTTGCCGAGCCCAGGTGCGTTGAGCGGGGATCATTCCGCCGCTGCCGCGGTTGCCGCCGGTGGCGTCTCGGCATTCCCAGCGGCGGGCTCTAGCTTTGCGATCTGTCGCGTCAAGACAGCCACGTTGTCGGCGAGCGAGCCACCCAACTCACCGACGCCACGTTTATCGGGGTCTTTCGCGGCCGCGATGAGAGCATCGATAAGTGGTGAAATCGAGGCCACGGTGTCGGTGGCGCCGGGCAGCGTGCCGGCAATCCCCTTTGACTTGCGCCCGTCGCCGACAAGTCCCATACGGATCTGTTCCAGACGCGTGGCCAGTCGGCGGCGAGAGGGGACCGTTTGCGGATCGGCGAAGACAATCTTGTCTTCGTCCTGATTCGGGTCTCCGAATTCACTCCGCGGACCCATCGCTGGCGAATAGCCACCGCGGCCCCCTTCTCCTCTCGAACCGGACTGGAGCAGCTCTTTCAAAACTTCGAGTTCAGATTTCGTGCAGTCAATCGCAAGCTGCCCTAACTGGTTGGCAAGTTCCGTGGGATCGAGCTTGGATTGCGAGAGATCAATGTTGCCCAGCGCTTCGGCACAAGCGCAGCGAAGGCCCAGCGAGGCCTCGGCGTCGAGCAATGTATCGGCGAGCTGCTTGGCGAAGACATCTCCGGGGCCGGCTTGCCCGAGCACCCCAATCAACTCCGCGGCGCACCGCCGCATCCAGTCCAACCCCGAGGCATCTTCGCCTGCCGGCGGCTGCTTGGTCGCGAGCAATTCCGCGGCCGATTTTGCCACCGCCAGTTTGGCCCCCTCGGCCAGCGGCTTTGGCGAGTTGGGTAGGGATCGCATCTTGGCATGCCGTAGGACTCCCAACAGCGATCCCAGTCTTACATAAGAGGGACTGTTCGCGTCACGAAAGCGTTTGTACAGATCGACAAAAATCTTGCCGTACGGCACGGGAGGAACTGCAGTGCCGCCACGGAGTACAGCCTCCGTCTCGTTCAAATCGCCAAGAATCAACAACGCACTATAGCGAGAAGCCGGATCGTATTTCTTGTCATCCGCAATTTTTGAACATCCACCATACATTGTTCGAATGATGTAGACGCGGGCATCCTGCGAGCGGGCATTGGCCAGATCTTTTTGCAATTCGATGCGCAAGTCGCCGAAATACCCGCCGTAATTCGCCGGATCGGTGATGGCAGGCAAGAAATATCGCTTGTAATAGACGTCGAGCACCTTCTTGCCCGCGTCCATATCCAAACTGCCAATCAAGACCTTCGCGACATTCGTATGGTATCGCTTGGCGGCCTTCGGTTCCTGCAGCCGTTCGTCGACGACCTCAACGGCATACGGCTGGGCCGCCAACGGGATGGGCGACAGGCAAGCCGCTGCCGGCAAACAGGAAAGCAGGAATGACAGCCAATGCCGAAACATGAATCGCCCTTCTGAGTTCAACGAATCGCCGAGCCGACGTCTCATCCGTAGCTGAAGTCGCCAGACATTGGCGGTGCGGACCGACGTCGTCCCACCCGGGACCGCTTCCGCGGGTGGACGCACGTTCCAAGGTAATGTGGCGGTTGACGGAGTGTCAACAAAAGAGGCCTTTTGCTGCACAAAAGAAGTGCATTCCCCGGCCCGATCGTATCAGCGACCTCTCAAAAGGTCGCTACAACCGGTACGCTCAGCTCTTCCTGGACAGCAATGATCGTCTCACGGTCGATGCGTTCCAGCTCGAGCCCCGCGCCGGCGACCAGGGCCAGGTCCGCCAGCTGACAGATCCGCCGCGCGATGCCACCAGACGCCCGTTGCAGCTCATCGATGGCCTCATGGTCAAACACGGTGCGCTGGCAACCGGCCGCGGCCAATTGACGCCGTACAAACTCCGCCGTGTCCTCGACTTGCCAGCCGGCCAGGTCCATTCGCAAGTCGGCCCAATCCCTCAGTCGAGCCGGGATGAGTTCTATGCGCTCCGGAAGCGTCGCGCCCACGATGGTCAGGCGCCCGCTACCGACCGCTGGCCATTGTGCCAACCGCATGACGGCTGTTAATACGTCCGCGTCGGCGTCGTGCAAGTCATCAATGAGGAGCACCGTATTTAACTGCTGGTACTGATTGGTCAGCAAGCCGTCGTCAATACGGCGCCAGATCGCCGCCAGGCTCGGGTGCCGACCCAGCCGGAAATTGAGTTGCTGGCAGAGGATATCGAGGAATTCCGCCGCATCCAGGCCGAGCGCGTTCAGGCTGGCGCAGGGCAGCCCGCGGCGCTGGCGGTCGTTGGTCGCGAAGCGCAAAACGGCCGTCTTGCCAACACCCTCCTCGCCCACGAGCAGTCCTAGACGCCGCTGCTCGTTTGCCAGAAATTGAATGCGCGCGATCGATTCCTGTTGCGCTTCGCTGCAAAAGGTCGAGATGTGCGCGGATGCGAAGGGTGAACGTTGCAGTCCCCAATGCTCTTTAACCATGTGCCCTGCCCTGATGGATTGGTTACGCCCGCCTCCAGACGCTCTCTGCTATATTCGGAGCAAGGTGGAAACCCGCTTGACTGATTTCCCGGTTCGCCCGACATGAATGCCCGCTTTTACTCCCCGCAACCCATCATCGGGGCGACGGCACTGCTCAGCGGACGCGGAAGCCCATCATCTGTTGCATGTCCTCCGCGCTCGTGTTGGCGACGAGATCACGTTGTTCGACGGGTCCGGCAGCGAATTCTCGGCGAAAATCACGCGACATACTCGGCGTGAAGTGCAGGTGGAGATTCTAAACCGGTACGAGGCGGATCGAGAATCGGCACGTGTGGTCACCCTGGCCGTGGCCCTTCCCAAGGGTGATCGCCAAAGAGTACTCGTGGAGAAGTGCGTCGAGCTCGGCGTCGCACGGTTGGTCCCACTCGAGACCGACTGGTCCGTGGCGCGACCAGGTCGCTCGGCCTTGGAGCGACTCCGACGAACGGTCGTTGAGGCGAGCAAGCAATGCGGACGGAATCGCTTGATGGTCATTGACGAGCCGTACCGGCTGGAGAAGCTGCTGGTCTCGGAAGCCCTGCCGGCTGGCGCGGCATATCTGGCCCATCCCGGCGGCCGGTGCGGCTGGTCGGACTGGTCCGCCCAGCGTCCATCGCCAGCCTGCGTGGCGATCGGGCCCGAGGGTGGCTTCTCGCCGGACGAGGTGCGCCTGGCCATCGAGGAAGGCTGGCAAACCCTGGACCTGGGCCCCCGCATCCTGCGGATCGAAACCGCAGCGCTGGCGGTTGCTGCCCATTGCCTATAGCCGACGCCGCCCGACTTTCGGTGCGTTTGGGAATGGGTGCGCAAGGGGGGCCAAATTCTTGCGAATTCGGCAACGCAATCGGCCCATTCGGCCGGGCAGTTGGCGAATTCGGTGGCCCGACCTGCAGCCCCCTCCTCGGGCCCCGTTCGCCGCCCCAATTTTTTTTTGCTTCCGTGAGGGGAGACGTCGTCCATCTGCGAGTTAAGGGTGTCGTGATCAAAAACGGCCTCACGACACCGGCCATTTGCCAGAGGACAACCAACATTAGGAGATCAGTCATGGATCGCAAGCAGAATCGCAACCGCAAACACGTTTCCACTCGCTTCAGCCTGGAAAACCTGGAATCTCGCCAGATGCTGGCCGCCGACATGGCGACGCTGAGCGTCCATCTGCCAGGCGCGATCGATGCCGACCTCCAGCCGGCTCCGGTGCAAGTCGTGGCCCAGGCGACCGCGACCATCAACCATGGACCGTGGGCCCCCCACACGTTCGATCTCCAGGACCGTCCCGGATTGATCGGACAGCAGAACTCGTTTCCCGGCGACGTCGAGCCGCTTCCCTGCGGCGTGACGGAGGACGGGCCGCGGGGAGAGGTCGAATTCACCGTCGGGCCGCGGACGTCCGATTTCCAACCCCAACCTGCGTTACGGCCCTATCGACAGGATGCGGATGTGACGATCGGCACGCACACGTTCGACGGCACGTTCGCCGACCAGGGAGATGCGACGCGGCCAGGCACCACCAGCGGCGCGAACCCCAGTTCCGCTGAGGTCACCGGCCGCGCCGTGGCCGTCGAGCTCTACTTCGCCGCTTACGGAAACCTCCGCTAACGGATCGATCAGGTAGGAGGCAAGCGGCGCATAAGCGCCGCTGGCTCGACGGGAAGTTCAGCGGATACGGGACGAATGGCGTTGTTTCGAAACGGCGATGGTTGCTCGGTTTCGGCTCGATCCGTGGGTTCCAACCGAGATGGTTCTGCGGGCAGTTCCACCGAGGGGAGCGGAATTTCCTCGACGGGGTCGGGTTCGATGTCGCTGGGGGTGGGAGTCATTTCTGCGGGCAACGGCTCGAAATCCTGATCGGCGGCGCCGAACGGGTGTTGCGGGTAACGGCCGCGACTGACCTGCGGTCGCATGGTACGGTAGTCGAGCAGTGCATCCCGATGTCGGAATCGCTCGCGGCCAACTTGCCGATTGGCCGCAGGCACCCAGGCACCTTCGCTCAACTCGACACCATTAAAGGCCAGCACAGTCCCCTTTTGACGATGGACGTTGAGGATCGCGAGCGCATGCGCAACGCGCTGTTGGTAGTAGCTGACCTGGGCGTCCGCCAGTCGCCGTTGGGCTTCCAGCAGGTACTGAATGCTCGATTGGCCGGCCTCGAAAACTGCTTCTCGTGAGGCGACCACCTGTTCCGCGGCAACTAGTCGTTCGAAGCCTAGCCGCAAGCTTTCATGGGTGGTCTCGGGCCGAGCCACGGCGTCGGCCAGATCATGCGAAATCTGGTGCTGCTGGTCGCGCAAGATAGCGCGGGCGCGAGAGAGATTCAATTCGGAATGCCTGACCCCCGCCAGCTCGCGCCGATAACCGATCGGCACGTTCAATTGCAAACCGGCCTCCACTTCATCATTGCCGAACGAGAAAAGCTCTCGCCCCAGATTCGAATTTGGACCGGAACCACCCAGTAAATCGTCTCCCAGGCCCGAGAGGCGATAGGCGGCGACCGCATCTAGTCGAGGTTGCAGGAAATTCCGCGCCGCCAGCAATTCCAATTGACGCTGCTTGACTCGCCAGCTCTGTTCCCGCAATTCCACCCGTCGATCGAGCGCCTCAGCCAGGCAGCTTTCCCAATCGAATCGCACCGGAGCGTCGGAGGGTTCATCCAGCGGTCGAATCAACTTCCCGTCGTTCATTGGCAAGCCGAGGACACGCCGCAATCGTCGCTCGGCCTGATAGACGCCCGTGATACCGTTGGCCGACGTTCCATTGAGGGAATTGACGACCTGCTGTTCGAACAGGTACATCTGCTCGCGCGCCTGCGCCTCGGCATCCGCCTCGCCGCCACGGAGGTTGGCATCGTCGCGCGATTTAATCGCCTGCCATGTGTTTCGCGCCAAGTCGCGGGCGCGACGGTTCGCATCGAGGCCGCGATAAGCGGCGTAGAGTTGCCAATAGGTCGTTTCCAGCTCGACGACGAATTCGCGCACCCCCCGCTCGAATTGAGCGATGGAGATGTCGCCGTCCATGCGAGCCAGGATCACACCCCTCGTCAACGCCAGGTCGACCACGGCATTCGGTCCGACCGTGCGGTTGAAGAGCACGCCGGCTCCCTGCAACAGCGGTTGGCGAACCGACGCTTCGAGGTTGCCTGTCCAGGCGCTGGGGAACAAATTGAAGGGCGCGTCGCTGTTTTCGTAGCTCAGGTCATTCCGCAGGGAGAAGCGTGTGCCTGTCGCAGAGGTCTTCTGTAACTGGTTCTGCAGATTGAAGCCGTCTCGAGTCACCTCGGTGGCCCCACCGCCGAGTGCCGTATTGTTGAAGACTCGCTTCCCGTCAACATAAGACAATGTCTGCTGCCATTGAGCGTCGAACGCAGCCAAAGCGGCTTCTTCCCCAATCCTCGGATGCGACATCGTGATCGATGGGTCGTAGACCGTGCTAACGGCACTCGGAATATTAAGCACCCGACCGCCCAACTCGCGCAAAACTTCGCTCGATTGCAGGCCGATCTGCATGGCGTCCGCGAGCGACAAGTCCCAGAATTCCCGCGGCGGGCCGTCTGCCAGCGAACGCGGAGGCAACGATTCGACGACTGCGGCCAAGACCGGATTCGCGACGTCCGTGTATTCGATGCTGGCGACTAACTGTTCCAGTCCCGTACCTGCCACCGGTACCGGTTCGTTGGGATGCGAGATCTGGCGCATGTGACAACATTCGCAGCCGCAAAGCCACGCGCACAGCATCGCCAGCATTGGTATCCACCCAGCCGTTCGCATCAGTCGGTTTGTCCAGGAGCCTCAGTTTCTGCCGGGACGGATTCCCAGCCCTCGATACCACCTGGTTTCTCATCGTCAATCCCCGCCCGCAAAGCCAGCGAATCCGGAGAATTCACCGTAACCGGCAAGGTCGGGCGTGTATTGCGCAGTTGCCGCAGCTTCCCTGGGCGGTGAGGTCCGGCGGGCAGTCCGTCACAAAATGAGACGGTTGTGCAATTTATGCTGAAAGAGCGGCCTTTTGGTGGCCGATTCCCTCCTCAGCCGGGTCGTTGCGCACCGCGAACGGCGGCTGTCTCTTTCCTGTAACCGAGAGCTAACGATGCATCGAGTCTGCGTGATCGGCTGGCTGTTCGCCGTCGCCTGCGCCGCCAGCGGTCAGGCGGAAGTCGAGCGTTGCGTGACGATTGCGACCCCGATTGTGACATCGGCGATCCCACGTACATTTCCCGCGGATTCGCCAGTCGTGGCCCTGGTGGCCCATGAGGAGCCGTTGGTCGATACGGCAAGCGGTGTCCGGTCGAGCCCGCTGGTCGGCGTTTCCGCCGCTTCCTCAACGCAGGATGTCCCGTTTGAGGACGAGTGGCGGATTCGGAATCCGGCCAGACCTGAGGATCGACGGTTGCCCCCAATGTTACCGCTTGCCATCGGTGACGCTCGCCTCGGCGTGGCAGTGCCGGCTCAGGTGGTTGAGCTCCCTGCTCCTGCGGAGCGATTAGAAGTTGACGTTGTCGAGGACGAGCCGCAGCCGATCCGCTCGCCGGCGGCAAATTCCGCGGCTGCGGAGCGGCGGCAGTACCTGCGCAGCGACCGCGATTCGATTAAGCCGATCCGCGAATTCGGTTTTGACGACGTCTTTACTCGCGGACCGGCACCGCTCGACCCTGCGGAAACGCCCGTTCCCGTGAACGACCCGCGGCGCGACCCATACGTCGGTACGAATGAATCGCTCGACTACTACTGGTCCGCCCGGAACCTATCGCACCGCACGTTGTATTTCCAGGAAATGCCATTGCAACGCTATGGATATTCGAGCGGTCCGGTGATCCAGCCGTTTCTTTCGGCCGCGGATTTTGCCAGGGATGCCGTCTTGTTTCCCCTGCGAAGATTCCAGGAGACGCCCTGCGAATTGCATTATGTGCTGGGCCTGGAACGGGCTGGCTCGCCCGCGCCCGACGTGCGCGAGCGATGGAAGCAGGCGGGGCACTGAGCCCGGTCGCGCCGCCGCCCAGTCCACCTGGCCTGGTCGATCGCGAACGTTGCTCGCCGGGATGCGGGGATCGTGGCCCGTCGCGTCGATATCGATCGCGGACCGTACTGCGGGCTGCGAGGCTCAACCTGCAGCGGCCTCGTCATCCCCATCGGCCACGGCTCGGGTGAGGTTCTTGTGGATCGACTTTTCCACCTTGTCCTTAAAGATCATCGCCATGATCGGAAGATCGACGTTCGCCGTGATTTTATCGTCATCGATGACCGCGGTGCCGTTGATGCGGAATGCCAGACTCTTAAAATTGAAACGGGCGGTATACTCCTCCCATTCCAATTCGAGCTCATGTCCCTCGAAGTCGTCGACCATTTTTTCGATATACGGCTGAGCCCGCTCCTTCACGTCATCGCGACTGTGGCTGTGAGGCACGGAAACAGAAACGATTGGCATTGCTGGTCTCCAGAAGGTACGGCGTGTCGGGCGGCAAGGCGGCGTTTTCATCCCTGACAGCACCTTACTCGCCCACCGCTTTTCGTACAATGAGGATGGGCGACCTGTCCTCGCGACCGGCAGGGCGCCTGTCAGATATCGGTGAACTGTCCCCCGCCGTGCCTGACCCTCAGCACGGTGGCAGAAAGCAAAAGGATCGATGCGTCATGCCGTTCCTGCGAGCATTTATCGTGGTGATCGTTTGTCAGTGTTGCGCGTGGGTGGCGGCTGGTCCGTGGCCTCAATCTTCGGCGGATGTGGATGGGACGGACCGCCGGACCGTGTCCGAGTCGGCGATCCCGCCCGCCCGTACCGAATATCTGGGGAGAACCATCGCCCAGACCATGCATTACACGGGAGCCCCGTGGCTGGTGCGGGAGTCACGTGAGCGTGAAGAAGATTGCTCCACGATGCTTACGCAATTAAAGCTGAACAGACGGCATGGTGGTGTGTGACATGGGCTGTGGAAACGGTTTTTACTCGTTGAAGATGGCCCGGCTGGTCGGTCAGGCAGGCAAGGTGCTGGCAGTCGACATCCAACCCGAGATGCTGCGGCTGCTCGAGGAACGGGCGAAGAATGAGCGGATCGACAATATCGAGCTCATTCAGGGCTCGATGGCCGACCCACGCTTGCCCCAGGGCCTGGTCGACCTGGTCCTCTGCGTGGATGTCTATCACGAGTTTTCCCATCCCGAACAGATGCTGGCGGCCATCCGTCGATCGCTGGCACCGGGAGGAGAGATCGTACTTGTCGAGTATCGAGAGGAGGACCCCGAGGTCCCCATCAAGCCACTGCATAAAATGAGCAAGCGTCAGGTGCTCAAGGAACTGAATGCCAACGGGTTTGAGCTCTCCCGTGAGTTTGATGGCTTGCCGTGGCAGCACATGATGTTCTTCCGCGTTGCCACAGCCGGCCGCTAATGGATGCCCATTTGTTCCAGCCTGCGGACTTCCAGCTGCCAAGCTTCGGTGTCCGCCTCGGTAAAGTCGGGATCGGGCATCAGCGAGCGGCGGGTACAGTTCAGCATGGCTTGCAGGATCTGATAACGCCGTGTGAGCCCAATATTTGGCGGAATTTGATCCTTGACGATTTCCACGACGCGATCGATGGAGTCGACGTGGGATGCCTTCAACTGGGACCGCAGCGACGCGAAGGCGGCGGCTGAGTAGCCCTTGGTAAGTTCATCCACCCTGGCCAGATCGTCCTCGGCGGGTTCTGGCATCACGGCTTGCAGAACCCATTCGACGAAAGCCATGCGGTCATCCCCTTGGGGATCAAGCACGGGAATGATCAAGTCGCCAACTCGGCCCGGTCGGCGAATGTCGGGGGACAGCAGATGGATTCGTGCGGTCATCAGTAACCACATGACTTTTCCCCGCAGTTGAGGATCGGACATCATGGCTTGAATTTTTCCCGTCAAACGCCGCTCGGTGGAATGTGACTCGGCGCCGACGCCTCCGAATTGCGTGTCGGCTTCATCGACGAAGATGACCACCTTGTCTAATGCCTCCAGCACGCGGCGGAGGCGTTCAAAAATCACGTCGGTCTGCCCATACCATTGACTGCGGATGCTTTTTAACACGAGCACGGGCACGCCCAGTTCTCCGGCGACCGCTTCGAAGATAAATGTCTTCCCACCGCCGATCGGTCCGGCGACCGCGGCGCCGGGCAGCGCCGCCTCGGGTTCTGCCTTGAAGCGTGGAATGAGCTCCTTCGCCAGGAAGGCCTTCAGCTTCGTATTGCCGACAATATTCTTGAGTGTGTGGGTCGGTTTCTTAAACTCCACCACGTCCTCGCCGACCTGGGCCTGAATGAACTCCTCGACCTTGTCGATCAGTTCGCGGGGCGTCAGCTCGCTGTCGGCGTAGGCGGAGCCGGCCAGCAGTTGTCGCACCGCGTGCAGGGAGAGTCCGGCGGTGTAGGCGGCCAGATCCGCGGGGGAACTCCACAGCCGCGGTTTTCGTTCGGAGTTGGCGATGAAGTGCCGGATAAACTCCAGTCGATCGTTGGTATTGGGGGCGGGGATCTCGACGCTGAGAATCTGGGGCAGGCGAGAAACACGAGGATGAATCAGGCTCCGCGACTCGGCGATCATCACGACGGAATCGCCACCATTCATGAACGCCGGATCACCGAACCAATCCTGGCAGATGCTGATTCTCCGCAGTTGGCGATCATTGAGACTCTGCACGTCGCCGTTTCCCGCCGGCAGCAGCATATCGGCAGCTTCGATGAAGATCATCAAGTCCGAGGAAAGTCGCGTGGTGCGAGAACAGATCGTTAGCTGCCGTAGCATTTCCAGCGCTAGCGAAGGATTGCCGATGGCGTCGATGAGCAGCTTGTCAAATTCCTTGCCCAGTCGGTCAAGGTCACTTTCCCCCTTTTGCTTCATACCCTTGATGAGCAGCGTGTCGAGATCCAGCCCGGCCTTCCACGAAATCCACGCATTCTTAAGTTTGTCGTTTTCATCAAGGATGCGAATCGGACCGTTTAGCTCGTAGACAATGCGAATGAGCCCTTCGGTGCGCGATTTCTCCGCCAGAAAGGGGATGAGGGGCAGATACGCATCATCATGCGGAAACAAGTCATAGACGTTTCCGCTGAGAATCACGCTGCGGGCCTGCTCGGAATTGAGAATCGCCGCCAGTTGGGAGAAAAAGTTACGCTGCTCGGCCATGATCGTCTTTCCTACAAGATGCGGGACCGACGTCCCCAGTTGCGACACGCGGGCAGATCCTCCGTCGACAGAATCGCCGACGGCGAGGCCCGCCGCGGACGGCAGTTGGCGTGTCATCGTGTTCCCGGCGATCACGCCAACTGTGGGCAACTATTCCGGAATCTGCGTGCGATCGGTTGGCGTGTCGGCTTCGGCCTGCTTGGAGAGTCCGATCAGTGCATCGAACTCGTCGTCCGCGACCGAGCGCTCGGCGTACTCCAGGAACTCAGCCTCGGATCGCTTGACATCGGTGCCCGCCATCTCGCGAGATACGCGGGCGGTCGCCTTGGCTTGATCGCGAATATCGCGCAGTTCCTGCAGTTCTTCGGTCGTCCGGTCATTGCTGATGCCCACCAACATATCGGAGATTTCCTTTTCTTCCCTGGCCGTCATCAAATCGGCCACGGTGGCGTGCTTCTCTTCCTTGATCTTCTCGAGCTCCCGCAGCAGACTCTCCAATTGAGTCTTGTGGCCGTTGATATTTTTCGACAGCTCCACCATGTCGGATTCCAGGCTGGCGATGCGATCTTCCTTCTCCGCCAGCGTGGAGGAAAAGTCCTTAAAGGCGGCCTGGCATTTGGCGTATTGGGGATCGTTCTTTACCGCCTCGGCATCGCCGTTGTACTTTTCAACCAGCTTCCGCGCCATGGCGGCCGCTCCGTCCCGCAGTTTTTGCAGTTTTTGCACGTCCTCGGTCAAACGTTCCAGTTGCCCCTTTTTCTTCTCCTCTTGCGCGATCATGGCGCCCACCGCATCCTTGTATTGGTGGATGCGTTTTTTCTTTTCTGAGATGACGTTATCGAAAGTGGCTCGCACCACGTCGGGATTCGTATTCAGCGTCTGTCGAGCTCGATCGACCTTGCCCACGAGAAGGTAACCAAGAGCTCGAAAATAGCGACCGACGGCTCGGAACATAGCTGGGGCACTCCTGAGCAGAATAAGAACGAATCTCGACCTGTGATTGCTTACGCTGCCCCCCCACGGAGGAGAGCCTGCGAATGGACGATCGACGGCATCCAAGGGTTCCCATCGTAAGCAATTCGCCATTCGCCGACAATTGACCGCTGTTCGGCTCGACTCGGCCCCGTCCCGGATAGCGTTCCAGCGACCTGTGCGGGGCTACGCAGCGGTGTCGACCGCCGCCAAGACGTCTCCGATCCCCGCCGACACTACCAACGACGCCATCCCATCAAGCGGCGTGGGCTGGTGGTTCACAATCACTAGTTTGGCGCCCTCGGACCTTGCCTGGCGAGGAAGATCGGCCGCCGGCGTCACGGTCAGGGAAGAGCCGAGTACCAGGAACAGGTCGGCCGCCGTCGCCAGCCGAAAGGAGGCGTCGAGCACGTCGACGGGCAGTGTTTGACCGAAGGAGATCGTCGCATGCTTCAACAGGCCGCCACACGCGGGACAGTCGGGTACCTGCTGGGTGGCCAGGAACTGCGCTACGAATGGATCGGCGTCCTGCCGAAAATCGCAAGACAAGCAGGCGACCTTTCGAGCCGTACCGTGCAGCTCCCACACGCGCCGACTGCCGGCCGCCTGATGGAGTCCGTCGATGTTCTGCGTGATGATGCCGGCGATCCGCCCCTCAGCCTCCCACCGAGCCAGAATGGTATGGCCCCGGTTCGGAACCGCCGCTTGGAATGCCACATGTCCCTCCGCCTTCTGCCGCCAGTACTCCTGGCGGGCGGCGGGAGATGACAGAAACTCGTCGAACATCACCGGGCGATACTTGGACCAAATGCCATTCGGAGAGCGAAAATCGGGAATGCCGCTCTCGGTACTCATCCCGGCGCCGGTGAAGATCACTACCTGCGGCGACTCGTTGACAAGCCTCCGTAGGGTTTGACAGTCAGAATTAGGAGGGCCAGGCATAGTGAGTGAATACTGACAGGAAAGGTGGATATTTTAGCCGAAAAAGCACTTGGATATTAGCCAGATTCGGCCCCGAATTCCGCGTGGGCTCCCTGGTTTGAGGGTTATGCCTCCCCATCATATGGCAGTCCGCGTCTGCCCTAAGTTGTTTCAGCGGCGGTGAGTTTCGCCGCGCAAAAGGGACACGATCTCGTGGCGGCGCAGGGACCGTTACGGCCGGGAATTATGGTTATTTTGTTCTTGCATGCGCGGTGTTACCATTTAGAATCGATTTACGGATGGCGGCCGGTCCCTCCGGTCGTGGCTGTAAAGTCCCTTGTTGGCCGGAGACCCGTCTAGTGGTGTAGACCCACCCCGAATTGCTTTCCAGGCAATTCGGTTGACACCGCCATGGTACGCAAAGACCCCACCACCGGCGTCGCTTCCAGCAGCGATCCGTTGTTTTCGGTTAAGGACGGTGGATTCCCTACCCATCGCTGGGTGTTAGGTGATAACCCGACCGTGCGGCGGATCGCGCAGCACGTCACGCGGGCCTCTCAAGTCGAGTGTCCGGTGCTTATCTCGGGCGAGACAGGAACGGGAAAAGAGGTGTGGGCCACGTTGGTGCATGAGTCAGGGCCGCGTGCCAAAAAGCCCTTCGTGCCTGTGAACTGTGCCGCGCTCACGCCGACGTTGGCGGAGAGTCAACTCTTTGGCCATGAGAAGGGTGCCTTTACGGGTGCCACGGGCGCCTCGTTGGGCGTCTTTCGGGCCGCTGAGGGAGGCGTTGTTTTCCTCGATGAGGTCGGGGAGATGCCTCTCGAATTGCAACCAAAATTGCTGCGCGTCTTGCAGCAGAATGAGGTCACGCCGGTGGGTGCTTCCTCTCCGGTTCCTACGAACGTCCAGGTGGTGGCGGCGACGAATCGGGACCTCGAGGTGGAGGTGGAAGCGGGACGTTTTCGCGAGGACTTGTACTTTCGCTTGAATATGGTCCAGCTGAACGTCCCTGCCCTGCGGGAGCGACCCCAAGACATTCCCCGCTTTATTGAGTTCTTCTCGGAGCGATATGCCGCCAAGTATCGTCGTCCCGTCTGGGTTCCGGACGCCAATCAGTTGCGGGCTTTTTGCGAGTTTGCCTGGCCGGGCAACATTCGTCAGCTTTCCCATGTGATTGAACAGGGCTACGTACTGGACTGCATTCCCACGCTGCCGTCGAACTCGAGGAGCCGGCTCAGCGGTGCGCTGCCCTACTTTGATCTGAACCGCTTGCGGACGACTGCGGTGCGGCAGGCCCTCGAAGCAACCCAGGGGCACAAGGGACGGGCGGCAAAACTTCTGGGCGTGCATGCCAATACGCTCACGCGGATGTTGGCACAACTCGACGATCCCGATTTCAAGGACTGAGCACGCATTGCCGACAGGCATTCGCGGTTCATCGCTTGCATTCAAAACGCCGGTCGCGAGCTCCACGTCAAGCGGCCCGCGATGGAGCCATGCCGTCGGTTCGCCCCGTTCTGATTTCTCACGGAGGCACGCAGAGTCCCGCCGGCGACCCGCTCGCGGCCCGGCCTCCATGGTGTCACCCACCTTGGCGTCGATCAGCGCGTAGCCGCGGTTCAAAAAAATCACCCTTGATTGCTCGGCTGCGGCTGCCTGTTTGTCGCCTCGACCAACAATCTGTGAAATTCCCCGCCGGATGCAACGTCTGGCGGCAACCATGCTGCCGGTTCCCTCGGTCCTCCAGCCGGGGAACGACCGTCCAGATCCATGCCGCTTCGCGTTAATGATCACGACCGTATAAGGCCACGCAAGAAAGGGTTTCTCACCATGCATATCTCGTTCCCGGTCGGCGGTTTGGTTGCGCTCTGGGTGACTTCATGTGGAGGCCAGGTGCTGCCTGACCAGCACGCCACGGTCGATACGGTCACGCCGCTTAAAGAAGCGATCGCGGGCGAAATGGAAGCGGCCGCCCAGGACGGCTTTGACGGCGGCGTCATGGTAGTTCGTGATGCGAATATCATTTTTGAAAAGGCGTATGGCTTTGCCAATCGCGAGAAGAAGATCCCGAATCGTATCGACACGATCTATGCCATCGGCTCCGCGCCTATCGACTTTACCAAGGCCGCCATCTTTTTATTGAGGGACCGTGGCAAGCTTGAGTTGGAGGATTCACTGGGCAAGTTTTTTCACGATGTTCCCGCCGACAAGCGGGACATTACCATTCGCGAGTTGATGACCGGGCAATCCGGATTGCCCGATTTTCATGACTTACCAGGCGACAAAGACCCCGACCACACATGGATCGATCGTGACGAGGCGGTAAGGCGTATGTTCGCCCAGCGACTGCTATTTGATCCGGGCAGTGGCGAACAGCATTCTCACTCGGCTTGGGGCCTGCTGGCCGCGATCGTGGAAGTGGCAAGTGGCCAGTCTTATCCGCAATTTACTCGCGAGCATGTGTTTCAGCCGCTTGGCATGCGTGATACAGGCTTTTTCGGCGAGCCCCTGCCGGAAGCGAGGACGGCGGTTGGCTACGGTCATCGAAAAGCGGGCGAACCCAATTCATCCCCTCATTGGGGACCGACCTCCTGGCTGGTAATGGGAAGCGGCGGACAGGTCTCGACTCTCCGGGACATGTTCCGCTTTGCCGTTGGCATGCGGGCAGGAACAGTGCTCACGGCACAATCGACCAGGGACTACCTCAATCTCAGCGGGGGATTATCGCAGGACGGCGATATGTACGGTTTTGAATTCATGCATTCCGCTGATCCACGTGCCATGTTCCTGCTGATTTCCAACTCGATCGATTCTACTGCGAAACGCGAGCAGTTTGATCGCTTGGGACGAAGCATCCACCAGCAACTGGTTCCTCGCCAATCGCCGGGCCGTTTTTCGCTGGGCGTTGAGATGGGAGTTACTGCCGATGGAAGCGTTGTGGTGGTCGGCGTCGTTCCCGGGGGCGCGGCGGAGCGCGACGGGCTGCGGGTTGACGATCGGCTGATCAAAGCCAACGGGACCGCGGTCGGTGACTCGCCGCTCGACGTGTTGCGACCGTACCTGGCCACTGGAGACCCGATCATTTTCGAACTGCGGCGGGAAGGGGTCCTGACGACGGTTACGGTACATCCCAGCCCGCGGTGAGCGCCGGCGTTCACATCGGCCTTGATGTTCGTTGGTTAAAGGCAAACTTACGCCACTCCTGCTGCTTCCCACACGCAAGGCTGGCGCGAGCGTTTCAGGAGAGAGCGTCTTTTTGATCAGCCAGGTCAAATCGCTGGCTCAACAGTTTTCGCAACAGGTTTAGCTTACGCTCGACCGTTTTTTCCGAACGGCCAATCCGCTCGGCAATCTCCCGATTCGAGTACCCCTCCATCCGCATGGCGGCCACGGTTCGCAGCGAGTCGTCCTCAAGTGATTCCAGCAATCCCTGCACCTCGCCCAGCATCGAATCGACCATCTCTTCCGACGGGTCAGCTTGCAACATCGCCTCCAGCCGAATCGCTTTGCGGACATCGCGTTTTTGCGACAACTGTCGTCGCTGCAGGCTGATGGCCTTCTTCACGGTGATCGCCGCCAACAATGCCCACAACGATTCGCGATTCGCGATGCGCGGGAACTTCCCGTCTCTTGCTCCGCGAAAGAACGACTTGAAGGCGCTCAACGCGACGTCATCCTCATCCTCATAGGCGTGGATGTGGCCGATCTTCTTGCGAGCGAGCGCCGTAAGCCGCTCTAAGTATCGCTCGACGAGATGCTCCGCAGCCGCCTCTTGCTTCCCTTCCTTCAGGTCGCGCACCCATTGGGTGACGTCGTCATCATGAGCGGACATGCTGGGCGACTCCGTCGAATGTCTGGGAAGGATGGAGCGACCGGCAGCGAGCTTCGGCCCTCGGCACTACTCAGGGTAAGGCAGCCGGGAGCGTGCTTCCAGTCGGCGGGGGAGTTCTTTTCCACCCGGGAATATTTTTTCGGCCCGGCGGGCCGCGTCTGGTCCGATTGTCCCTGAAACAGGGATGCCTCACCGGCTTGGTGAAAGTGCCGTAAGTCTATGTGCGATAACGAGTTACGCGACCGCTAGCGCCGCGGTGCTGGCAAGTTGGTGAAGCCCGTACCCGTCGGCGGTGAGGCTCGGCCCACCGTCCACACGACGCAAGTCCAATGGCCGTAACGAGTTGGAAGTGCCATGGACGTGGCATTGCGGCTTTGGCACGACAAGTGCCTTAAGGGTCCTTCACTGCTCAGCAAGCAAGTCAGGTTGAGCAGGAACTTGTCAGCGATCGTGCAAGCGTGAGCTGCGAGGAGTGGATGGGTGCGGGTCGCATGCAAAGGGTGTGCGTGGCACCAGGCGATGAATTTGGCAGATGGGTCGATGCGAAGGCATTACGCCCGGACGGCCCCACGAAAACATGGGTAATGGTATGGCTGTGTTGGAACACGCAACGGCGCTGAGCAGTGCCCCGCACGTTGGCGACAGACACGAAGAGATCGAGATCGGCGGCGCGGCAACGAGTTGTTGGTCGCTGGCAATGTCTGGTGGTTTCGAGCTCACCCGGTCGCATCGTGATGTTGGACAAGGCAGCGCGGACCGCTGACTGGGAGACCGTTGTCTGCCCGGGGAGCGAGGCGGGCTGGCTGGCCCTGAAACGACAGCGATTTCAGTTGGCCCTCGTCGACATGGATGGGGTGCAGGCAGCGGATGATCTGCGACGGCTGTGCGAAGACATTGCTCAGTCGAAGAAAACGCTGCTGATGCTCTGTGGCAACGAGGGGAACGCGCTGGAGGAAATCTGGGCACGACAACTGGGCGCGTGGCTGTACCTGCCAGGCGTCACGCAAGGAAACGATCTGGTAGCACTCTGTGCCGAGGCGCGGCCTGTGGCCGAAAAGCTGTTAGGGCCAATCGAGCCGTTGCGTCACAAGAGTGCGAACAAACGATACGTGAGGTGAGCGGATCAGCCGATCCGCGTGAGCAAAGTTTTTCCATGAGAGGACAGAACAATGAACGCGACAATCACTGGGTATGACGATGTGCATTTCGATTACAAGGTTGAATTCCGTAGCGGGACGACGAAGAACGCGCCGTCGCGGAAATCCGCCAGCTGCCGCACGATCGGTCGCAGACGCGGGAAGGGACCTCAGCTTTTTAACGGGATACACCGCCGACGGCGGAAATCGATCTCCTGGTAGATCAAGTCGCGGCAGGCCGCTGTCAGGCCTGCGTCCTCGTCACAAGTAATACACACGGTGAGTCAACACAGGGAGCTACATCATGAATCTTGCAAAGACAACCTACGAAGAATTGATGTCGGAATGGTCGAGCGAAACCAACTTCGAGAAGCGGTCCAGCGGTGCGGCGAAGGGTTCGCGTCCCAAGTCCGGTTTTGGTCGGCGTCGCGGCAAGAGCCCCGAGCAATTTAACGGGATCCACCGCCGCCGCCGCAAGCAGATTCGCTGGTAAACCGGCCGGGCATGAGGAAGGTAACTCGGTGTCACCGGTGTGAGCCATGTGCTGCCCCAGGGTGCGGTCATGCAGGCACCAGGTGGCCCGCGGAACCGGAAGGAAGATGACAACGGGTCTCGGCGACCGAATCGCCCTGATCCGAGCTGGCAAGGCACCGATGGTGCCTTGCGCACGACAGACATGCGGCCAGCCCCGGAGACGGACCTGGGGGAGGTCGCGGCAAACGACCACGAAAACTCAAGGCAAGCGCGGATGCGCTGAGGAGATACAGATGAATACGCGGGAACTGCTTCAAGAAGAAACGATCGAGTTGGCTTTTAAGAGCCGGGGCGGCGGAGGCGTGCCCAAGCCGACCGGAATCAGCCGTAGCGCCAGTTTCGCTCGCAAGCGAGCGAAAAGCCCGCAGCAATTCAACGGGATCCATCGTCGCCGGCGGAAGAAGATCCGCTGGTAAACAAGCTGAGGCGAAATGTGGAAAGCGGCCACGAAGGGCGCTTCATCCGATGCCGAGCCGCGGCTTGACATCGGCCTGGCTAGGAGGCTTGCGGAGAAAGTCGGGTTAACACAGCCAAGGTGCGCCTTCGCCGTGTGAAGCAATATCACCAATGTCATCAACGAGGTTCTTTTGGAAGGAGAGTGTGGATGAATGCTGCATTTTTCGAGGATCAGGAATTCGACCTGGAGATTGAGATGGACACCTGTGAGAAGCAACGCCCACAGGAAAAGTTTCGTATGGCCCGCCGGCCCCAGCTCGAGTCCTACAAGCGACCGAAGCGGTTCAACGGGATCCATCGTCGTCGACGAAAGAAAGTGCGCCTGTAATGGGGATGATGCGCGGCTTGCCACAGGCAGTCCCGTCAGCAAATTGCTGCGCGAACCTGACGGCGAACCGGTCGAGTCCCCGGGATCGGGTGGTCGCGCTGCGGTCATCCACAAGGTACATGGCCGCTTGCGGCTGGAACCTGTCGAGAGAAGCAGATCGTCATGCCAGGTAGGGGTGTGATGTTGAGATATGGCGAAACGAGCAGCCGCGCGTTGTTGGTCGCGGCGTAGGTGAATGGAAGGGATCAGGATGTTGCTTACAGATATCGGTGCCCCGGGAACGATCGATCGATCTCGGGCAAGATCGCGGAGAGCGCGGCGAGGAGTCGGAAGATCCGGCAACCGTCCCAGTTATGGGCGCGGACGCGGGGCTGCGCGACTCACGAATAGAAAACACGTCTCGACACGCGGACGACGGACGCGGCGCTCGATCACACGGCGTTCCCTGTGGTAGCCAGCGGATTGCGCTGGCCGAAGTAGCGGGTCGTTCGTGATCGCGCGGCGGGTATCTCAGGTACCCATCGCCAGATGACAGCGACACAGGCCGTATCGGGGTGTGATAAATGTTTGAAGTGGAGAGGATCAGCGGCATGGAGGCAGCGATTGGCGACGGCAAGCGTGCCGCTCGCAACAAGTTCACGTTCACCGGCGGCACCCGCTGAGATGGGTTGCTGCCTCGCAACTGTAGAGTAGCCCTATGCCGGAAGCCAAATACGTGGTCGATCGTCAATTTATCGGCAATTCCCTGTGGATGGACCGACTGCGAAAGCGAATCCATCAAATCGCAAATTATAACTACGGCGTGCTCATCACCGGACCGAGCGGTACCGGCAAAGAGTTGGTCGCGCGGGCAGTGCACTCCAACGGAAACCGGGCAGAACGTCCGTTCATTCCGGTCAATTGCGCCGCGATACCCACGGGCCTGTTCAGCAGTCAGTTATTCGGGCACACCAAAGGCGCGTTTACGGGCGCACAATATGCCTCGCTGGGCTGCTTTCGAGCCGCAGAGGGGGGAACCCTATTTCTCGACGAAGTCGGGGAACTCGACCTTGACTGTCAAGCCAAGTTACTGAGGGTCCTTCAGGAGAAGATCGTGACGCCGGTGGGCGGACATGACGGCGTCTCCATCGACGTGCGGACGATTGCCGCCACGAATCGCGATTTAGCGGCCGAAGTCCGTGCGGGCCGGTTCCGGTTGGATCTCTACTACCGTCTCAACGTCCTCTCCGTCGAAACCTTGGGGCTCGTGGAACGAAGGGACGATATCCAGCCCCTGGCGGAGTACTTTCTTGCCAAGACGGCTGCCGAGTGCGGACTGCCACAAAAGAAACTGCTCCCCCATTCCATCAAACTCCTGGAGTCGTACGACTGGCCGGGAAATGTGCGCGAGCTGGAAAACTTCATTGAACGGGCCGTCGTGATGACCGATGGCAATGTGATCGGTCCCGAGGCATTCCCCGAAATCATGGAGGCGCCGTTGCGGCGAACGGCTCCGGTCCCGGGAGGTTACCTGCCACCCGCAGCCGCGCTGTCATCGGCCGAGTATCCGCCGCCCAGTCCGCGACTCGAACCCAATGCTTCGCCCACGGATGAAGCTCCCCCGCCTGACGGTGACCCCGCGGTTCCCATGTCGCCATGCGAACAAGACGAAACAGTCTGGTTGACGCTGGCCGATCTCGAACGAAAGCATATCGAACGAACGCTCCGCGAGACCTACTACAATCAAACCGCAGCGGCCCGTCTGCTGGATGTCGACCGCAAGTTGCTGGCTCGCAAGATTAAGAAGTACGGCATTCGGCTGCCCGAGATGAGGGCGCCGCGCGGCGGGCAGGTGTGATCGCTGTCCCCCGAAACGAACTTCTTCTCAAAACACACCCTTGCCGAAATCATCGTTTGGCGGCGCCGCCGCGTCGGGGCGCCTTTCTTGGGACTTCGGCGGCGGGATGTGCTCGCTGCCGGCTTCGATGCGGCGAGGCGGTGCCGCCGCCCCGGTCGGCGGGGGAACTGCCGCCGAGGGAGCCTCATCCTCATCGAAGTCCGGATAGTCATCGTAGCTGGGAACATAGCCGGGCTGCTTTGAGAGGGCCACTTCGGCCTCAAAGGCCTCAATGACGCGGCGCTGAATCAGTTCGCGGCATTCCGAATTGATCGGATGAGCAATGTCGGCATACAGCTTGGCGCGACCTTCGTGGTCCTTGGTGCCAAAGCCCTGGGGGAGTCGTTTGCCACACTGATTGCAAAAAGCGGCCCGCAGATGGTTCTTTCCGCGGCAAAAGGGACAATGGGCGGTCAATTTCCGACTGGGCATGGCCACGAATGGACCGTTGGTACCATCGATGATCTTCAAATCGCGGATTACGAAAGAGTCATCAAACGTAATCGAGCAAAATGCCTGAAGTCGGTCATCACCCTCTTCCATCAACTTGATTCGTACTTCGGTAATATTCACGAGTACCTCGGCTCTCACGCGATGCCATGCCCATGTTATGCGGCGGTATACCCCGGGTCGCTGCTCGCCAGGAAGACTTGGCCCAATCCCATCCCTCGCAGTCTCCCGAAGAGCCGCGCGGCCTGCCGATGATGATGGCACAGGCCGAAATAAGCCGTGCCACTGCCACTCAGCTGGTGCGCCACCACACCCAGGCCGCGAAATACGTCTTCCAAGCGTTCTACCCAGGGAGTTAATTCCCTGGCGGCTGCCTGCAGGTCGTTCGAAAGGCCATCCGCGAGGGCCGTTCGAACAGGAATCGCCGACAAGGAAACACGCGGCGACAGCTCGCCCCGCGGCACGCACTGACGAAAAACGGCGGGTGTCGACAGACCCACGGGTGGCTTGACCACCACAAAGTCGAGTCGGCCCCACGGGGAAGCCCGCTCCACCAATTCGCCTCGACCTCGACACTCGGCCGGCGAAGGGTGCAGAAAAAAGGCCACATCGCTGCCGATCTCCGCGGCCACTCCCCGCAGCTCGTCGAGTGAGCAGCCGAGCCCCCAGGCGGCGCGAGCCGCAATCAGGGCCGCCGCGGCATCGCTCGAACCGCCTCCCAACCCCGCTTGCGTTGGAATCCGCTTCACAAGATGAACTTCGGCACCCTGGCGCACCCCACACCGCTGCTGTAATCGAGATAACGCTTGGATGATCAGATTGTCCGCGCCGCCGGGCACCGCGTCGTGCTGGCCCGCCGCCGTGGCCCATTCGCACGTCATCCGCAGCGCCGTGCCGGGGATGGGGTCCAGGAAAAGCGTGTCGTAGAGGGTAATCGCTTCAAAACGCGATCGTAACTCATGAAACCCATCGGCCCGACGGGCAAGAACATCAAGAGTGAGATTCAGCTTGGCGGATGTCCATATTTCATAGCCGGCAACGGTTTTCCGGACGAACATCCTTGGACCTGTCGACGCGAGAACTGGAATGGGCTGCGGTTACATGAGACTTGTCTAGCCTTGACTTCGACACTTGACGGCACGATCTGTGTCTTTTCCAACACTCAAAATTCTATCTTTGTAAATCCTCTGGTCAACATGCATCCCCGCGCGGCAGGGTTGGCGCAGCTTTTCCAGCCTGCGTGGAGTACGCTTTCAGGCAGCCCGAGCGGTCGGATCGAGCCGCGCGGCCCGCATTTCAGACCGCATCGCTTTCCGCCCAGGCACGAAAGGCCGCTCCTCGCACCCATGAGCCATTCCACCGAAGTCGATACCGCCCCGCCGCTCAACCGGGTGCCCGCCTGGGCGATCCATCGCCGGCTTTATGACTGGGTACTGTCTCTTGCCAATACCCCGCATGCCACCTGGTCTTTGTTCGCTATCAGCTTCGCGGAATCGAGCTTCTTTCCCATACCGCCCGATGTCCTCCTCGCGCCGTTATGCCTGGGCAATCGACGCCGGAGTCTCTGGTTTGCGATGGTCACGACGGTTGGCAGCGTCTTCGGCGCCTATCTCGGTTACGCCATCGGTTACGCCGCGATTGAGACCGTCGTGCCGTTGATTCCCGGAGTCACCGCCGAAAAGATTGACCTCCTGGCGGGCGAGTTCGATCGGCGGGGGCAATGGTACGTATTGATCGCCGCCCTGACGCCGATTCCGTTCAAGCTGCTCACGATTACCGCTGGCTCGGCAAAAATGGGCCTGCCGCTGTTTACCTTGGCTTGCGTCACCGGTCGTGCCGCGCGGTTTTTCGGCGTGGCAGGACTGTTCTATTGGATCGGTCCCAGCGCGACGCGAATCATCGATCGATATTTTAACTGGCTCTGCTTCTTGTTCGTGATCTTGCTCGTCGGAGGATTCGCCATCATCCAGCAGCTACATTGAAAAGGTACGGGCCAGGGCGAAAAGCCCCTTGTTCGGCGGGTGGGCTCAGCTGCGCACCAGCTGGTGGAATCGCTCGAGCAGTTCGCCCGTCAGCGGGCCCGGCTGGCCACTACCGATGACGCGATTGTCCACCTTGACGACGGGGATAATCTCGGCGGCGCTGCCCGTGAGGAAACACTCGTCGGCAACGTAAACATCGTGCCGCGAGAGGGCAATTTCACGCACTTCGTGTCCCGCTTCGCGGCCCAATTCGATCACCGCCCGGCGGGTGATGCCGTCGAGGATGCCGGCATCGATCGGCGGCGTCATGAGGACGCGCTCCTTGACGAGAAAGATATTGTCCCCGGTACACTCGGCCACTTCGCCCTTGTGGTTCAGCATCAGGGCCTCCACACAGCCGGCTTGCAAGCCTTCCAGCTTGGCCATGATGTTGTTCAGATAGTTCAGCGATTTTATGCGAGGATTCAGCGCCGCCGGATTGTTTCGCATGGTGCTGGCCGTCACGATTTCCAGCCCCTGTGCGTACATCTCCGCGGGGTATAAGGCGATGCTGTCGGCAATCACAATGATCTGCGGATGGCTGGTCTTGTTCGGGTCCAGTCCCAATGTGCCGGCGCCGCGAGTGACGATCAGGCGGATATAGCCGTCTTGAATCCCATTCACCTCCAGCATCTGCCGGCAAGCGGCTCCCACCTCCGACTTGCTTGCCGGAATCCTCAGCCAGATCGCCTGCGCCGATTCCCAGAGCCGGTCGAGATGCTGCTCCAAACGGAAGATCTTGCCACCGTAACTGCGCATGCCTTCAAAAACGCCGTCGCCATAAAGTAGCCCATGATCGTAGACACTGATCTTGGCATCCTCTTTCGCGTACATCTCACCGCTAATCCAGATTTTGATCGACATCGGGGGTCCCTAAATTGACAATGGGGTGAGCCGTAAGCGTTAGCGCTGACCAACGCGATCCGCGTGAGGAGGACAGGCGATAGTGGCTGCGTCGTGTTATCCCAGACGGCGGCGAAGTCCTCGCGCCACGCCAGGTCCGAAACATCAAGGAGTCTACACCGCTTGAATGCGTCCTTCGACCAGCCGCACCGTGCGGTCGGCCAAGCCCGCGATGTTGGCGTCGTGCGTGACCATGACTATAGTGAGCCGCTTCGTTTCCTTCAAGCGACACAGCGTTTCCATGACGCCACTGCCCGTGTCGCGGTCGAGATTTCCCGTGGGTTCATCCGCCAACAGCAGTGTGGGCTCACACACCAACGCCCGCGCGATCGCGACGCGTTGCATCTCGCCGCCAGAGAGCTCCCGCGGCTTGTGTTTCAGGCGATGAGAAAGCCCGACCAACTCCAGCAATTCGGTAGCCCTCTCCACTCGTTGGCGTCGTTGCCGCCAATAGCCCCAGACGCCTGTTTCGATCATCAGGGGCAACAGCACATTTTCCAACGTCGTCAGTTCGGGAAGCAAGTGATAAAACTGAAATATCATGCCGAATTGGCGGGTGCGGAGCCCTTCTCGGGCCCGTGATGACAGGTGGTCAATCCGTTGCCCGGCGAACCAGATCTCTCCGGCGTCGGGTGCGTCGAGGGTCCCCATCAAGTGCAGCAGGGTACTCTTGCCCGAGCCGCTTTGGCCCACAATCGCCGTGAACTCGGCCGGCTGAATACGCAGGTTGACACCGCGTAGCACGGGCACCTCGACGTCGCCCTTGTGGTAGCTCTTTTTCACGTCCCGCGTTTCAAGGATGGTCGACGAATCGACCACGCGGAGGGTCGGTCCCCCCGCTCCGCGGCGGTTCTCGCGGGCGGCGGTTGCTTTGGAGAGCGGCAGCGAAGATGCGGAATTACTCATAACGAAGTGCCTCCACGGGATGCAACCGCGCGGCTCGAAGTGCCGGTAGCACGCTGGCACCGACGGCGATGCTCATGGCTCCAACGACAATCCAAGTCACGGTAAAGGGATTGATAATGGTTGGTATCTCTTGAAAGTAATAAATGGTCGGATCGAATACTTCGCGACCGGTAAGTGTTTCGATCAAGCCAGCGATTTCATTGATCTTCCACACAAAAAGCAGGCCCATGATCACACCGACTCCTGATCCGACGACGCCCAGTGACAATCCGTATCCGAGGAAGATCGCCATCACGCCGCGGCTGGAAGCGCCGAGTGACTTGAGAATGCCAATATCCCGCGTCTTTTCCACGACGATCATGTAGAAAGTCGCCAAGATGCCGAATCCGGCAACGCCAATGATCAGAAACAGCAGGATGTTCAAGATGGTCGTTTCCATTTGCACGGCGGCGAGCAACGGACCTTGCATGTCTTTCCAGCTTTGCACGTGAAAAGGATAAGTGCTCATCGGAAAGCGGGCCCGCAATTTTTCTCGCGCCACGTCGAGATTCGCGCCGGATCGCAGCTTGATCTGGATGGCCGATACGGCGCCGATTCCCGTTTCCGGATCGATCATGCCGCGCATCCGCTGCAGTTCCTCGATTGGCACGAAGGCGAATGTGGCATCGTATTCACTCATCTTGCTCTCATAGAGATCAACCACCGTGAAAGTGGCGTATTCCGGTTTGGGCGGCATGCCGCCTCCCGGCAAGATCACGCGGACGTCGTCGCCTGGCCGACACAAGTAAAAATCGACGACCTCGCCATCGGCATTCCTCAACCGCTCGCTGGCGATGGCGATCCCCAGCACGATCCCGGTATGCTGCTCCTTGGTGGGATCGAACAGCGACTCTTGCGAGTTTTCCGGGAGCGAAGAGAACGGATCATCCAGATTGATGTCGGCCGCATGATCCGCGGAGGTGCTGTCTTCTTCCGCAGTCGATTGTGGCGGGGCCGGGCGACGCGATTGCTGCTGTAGTTGCGCTGCGTAGATGCGATCGAGCATGACCTGTTCGCGGCGATATCGCCAGCCCGCATTCGGCAGGCGCTCGCCAAAGCCGCCATCACGGAGGAGGAAGTCAATCTTCTCGCGGTTCTCCGGGTGCAGCAGATATTGGCCAAAGTCACCGACTTCCGCGTACGTTTCGCGGTCAATGCCAATCAGGTTGACTTGCTTCGTGAAGCTGCGACCGCGAACTTTCATGTTCAGCATCGCAGGCACATGTACATTGGCCGTCATGGCCAGCAAGTCATCGCCAAGTACCGATCGGACCTCGGTCATGACGAGCTGCGGATTTTCAATCCCCTCCAAACTGTGTGCTTCGACAACCAGGTCCGAGAGAATGCCGTGCAGTCGCTTGTAGGTTTCGTTCTGAAACCCCAGCATCACGCTATTGACGACGATCATGGTCGCGACGCCCAGCATCACGCTGATAATCGATGCCAGCGCGATAAATCGCGTGCGCAAATAGCGAGAGCAAAGTAAGAGCTTGTACATATGCCATTCCTTTGGCGTAATGGTGGCGGGTGGTCCTTGCCAGCCGTCGGTACCCGTTTTGTCCGCACTGCCGCGAGGGAGGTCGCCGGCAGGCGTTGGTTCCAAGTTGTCAGACGCGTGGTTCAAATCCCCGTCATGCTTGCGGCTATCCTCCGCCCGTTCACGAAGCAAGGCGGCCTATTGCTCGGGGCGTAACAAAGGAAACAAAATCACGTCGCGAATCGTTTGCGTATTCGTCAATAGCATGACCATACGATCGATGCCAATCCCTAAACCGCCGGCGGGCGGCATGCCATGCCGCAGCGCACGGACGAAATCATGGTCCATTGTGGCCATCGAGTCTTCCTCGGATAGTCCGGCCAGCTGTGTCTTGAACAGCGCTTCTTGCAAATCGGGATCGTTCAGCTCGGTGTAGGCGTTGGCGACTTCCATCCCCTGGATGAACAGCTCGAATCGCTCCGCCACGGCCGGGTTGCCCGCCTTCCGCTTGGTGAGCGGACACACGCTCGCCGGGTAGTCCATCACGAATATCGGACCCGCCAACGCCGGTTCGACCGTGGCTTCGAACAGGTCACTCTTGACGATGTCGGGATGACGGCCCACCAGCTCAATCTCCAGCTCACTCGCTCGCGCGGCGATCGCCGTCCCATCACCCGGGTCGATCCCCGCGTATTCCGCCAAGAGATCATCGTACGTGCGCCGCGCGAAAGGGGGCGTAAAGTCGATCTGGCTCTCACCCCACGGCAGCACATTTCCTTTCCCCAACGACTGGATGGCATTGCAGAAAATGCGCTCCGTCAACTCCATCATCGTCTCGTAGTTTCCGTATGACTCGTAGATCTCAAGCATCGTGAATTCGGGGTTGTGCTTGGGACTGATTCCCTCATTGCGAAAGACCCGCCCCAGCTCGTACACCCGTTCCACGCCCCCAACGAGCAGACGCTTAAGATGCAACTCCAAGGCAATCCGCAGGAACAGATCCAGATCGAGCGCGTTGTGATGGGTCTCAAAGGGACGCGCCGCCGCACCCCCCGCAATCGCATGCAATGTTGGCCCCTCGATCTCGCAGAAGCCGAGCTGGTGCAGCGTTTCCCGAACGGATCGCACGATCTTTGTGCGATCCAGAAAACGGTCCATCACCCCGTCGCCGTACGTCAGGTCCAGATATCGCAACCGCTGCCGCAATTCGGGGTCACTCAACCCATGGTGCTTCTCCGGCGGCGACTCGATCGATTTCGTCAAGAAATGGATCTGCTCCGCGAAGATCGTCAACTCGCCGGTCTTGGTCCGCCGCAATTGTCCATCGACACCAATGATGTCTCCCAGGTCGACGCATTTGGCGACTTCAAAGTTGTCGTCCCCCACCTGCCCCTTGCCGATGAACAGCTGGATCTGACCGGTCATGTCGCGAAGGTCGACGAAGCGGAGCTTGCCTTTGTCCCGCTGAAAGACGACACGCCCCGCCGCCCGCACGGACGGCCCAACGATCTCGCCCGCTCCCTGCTGCGCGAGCCACGCCCGGAAATCAAAATCGTCCGCTTGTCCCTCCAGCGGTGGCAGCTCGACGAATTCGCCGTTCTCTTTCTTCAGCCGGACCTCGCCCACGCGGCTGCGAATATCACCAATCGAGGTTCGTCCCGCGAATCGCTGGCCCCACGGATCGATCCCCAATTCCTGCAGGCGTTGCAGTTTGGCTCGCCGTGCCGCTTCGAGCTTGTGAACGTCGCCTTCCGCGGCGCCGCTGTTCGCTTCCGTCATGGCTTCCGCAGTCTTCATCATGGGGTGAGTCGGTCGAGGTATTCGCCCAGTAGCGGCGGGAATCGGTCGGGGGCCCGCAGCGCCCGGTCCGGCAAGAGCCGCCGGCTCTTAAGGAGTGAATATTGCACAGTTTGGGCACTCGCGAGATTTTAGTAAAACAAGCGGGTACGAGCAACGTCAGCCCCCCGCGCGTGGGCCGTCCCGCGAACTCATTCTCGACCCGACTTTCCCTCAACAGGTGACCTTTGCCGTGTGAACTCGTTTGGAAATCCTCGGCGGCCACCGCCGCGGTCTACGCTGTATGGCTGGTCGGCCGTCGGCCAGGGCCGACAGGGGAGCTGAGCAGCCCGGATGGCTGTGGCGATCGAACACTTCCACCATGTCTTGCCGGCCGATCCACAGGAGGCCGACACGCTTCTTCGCCGTCTGGCCCATGAGTTGGTGATCCGCCAGGGAATTTCCGAGGCGGCTCGGGCGGCGTTCGCCGCCACGTCGCCGGGCTGCGGTGTCCCGTCCTCTGCCATCGAAGGCATCATTTCCGCGGTCGCAGTCGGAATCGATTGTCTGCGGCAGGGGAATCCGCGACTCGACGCCGAGTTGACGATGCGTCAAGGCCCGCTGCGGATGCAGTACGAGGCCCGCGGGCCCGGGCTGATCAGGGCCATGCAACGTTCCCACCCGCAAGTCACCGTGCCCGCCCGCGTGATCGTGGCATGCGTGCCCCCCTTTGGTCATGGGGGGGTCGCGTTCATTCCTGGCACAGCGACACTGCTCTTTGAATCGCCGCTGACCGATTTGACGCCGGAACTGCCGGAGGTGCTGCGGCTGGTGTGGGGGCTGTGCGGTATCGGGATCGGGGACGGCACCTCGGCAGTCGCAGGGCCTGCCATGGATGCCGAACGGTGCCGGCTGATCGCGCCGCTCCTGTCGGCGGCACAATCATTGGAATTGGCCCGCTACGATCGGGCCACCGTAGACAGGGCACTCGACATGTGGCTGCCCCCGGCCAGCGGTCAGGCTCACCCGCAGCGGCCAGCGGCCGACGAACTCATGGCGGACTGGGATGCTGAGCCCCGGAGTCCGTGAGCATCATGACCGCACGGTTTTTCAGGAATGGGTCGGGAACGTGGCCGGGTGGATCGAGTCGGGATTGCAGCCATTCGTGTTCACGCGCAGTCCCCATGACGGGCAGGCGCCCGCCTGTGCGCGGGCATTTCATGAGCGGCCACGGCAGACGGCGATCTGGTTTCTCACAGAGGCACGGAGCACACAGAGCTCCGCTGGTGGCTCGCTCGCGGTGCGCGACCCCACCTCCGTGGTCTCTGCGGCTCCGCGAGAAAATACTGCCGTCCGGCACTGGTTGACACCATAAGTGCACCTTCTCCTGGGCGGCTTGTCAGCCGTACCTACTCGCGTCGGCAGTCGGCGAGTTCGCGTGGCGCCATTCCAGTCTCTTGAGCGGACGCCTGCGCAGGCCACGACGGCGCTCAAATCGCCGTCACTGCAAAACGGAGTTACCCCGATGTATTGGCCATCTTGAGGTCGAGACGTGAGCGCGCACGTTCGGCAATCGCCTGACCACACTTGCCCCAAAACGTCGATCCGTCCTACCGCTCAGCGGCAGAGTCAAACGACATCACGTTGTGGTGTTCGTGGCTGAAGTTCGGAAATGAAGCAGCCATTGAATGGCTCGTGAGATCCGCTGGGCCGCCAATCGATTCCCTTCGGTCTCCGATTCAAATTCGTGTCGCATCACTCGGTCTTCAGCTCCTATTCGGTGTGGAAGCAGATGCTCGATTAGCCTTCATTGGATGGCGACCACTACCCGCTGGTACCTGGTAAGTGGCGGTGAGCCGTTATCGGTCACTTCGCAGATGATATGGATGGTCTTTCCTCCGCTGGCATCCCCGGGCAGCGTGAAGGACGCGGACGGTTTCGCCGCATCTTGGATTTCAATGATTCCCTTAAACGTTCCCGCTTCTTGGTATTGCCACCAACGATATTGCAGCTCATCTCCATCCGGATCGCTGGTCCCCCGGGCACTCAATGCCACGGTTGATCCGGGCGGCACCCTTAAGTCCGCGGCATGGGCCAGCGCGACCACGGGTGCGTGATTTGCCTCGGCAGGCGATTTTACACACCAATCCGCCCGAGCCGCGAAGTCGTTTTGCAAGGCATCCGTCCAGCGCCACATCGGCTTAAAGTACTCACGTCGCTGCTCCTCAGTTGACGTCGACTCTTCGCGCAAGCTATTCCTGCCCCAGCCCGTGCTCCCATACCATCGCCCCGCCGGATACTCATAGCCAGCCACCGGCACCGGATCGAGCCATGTGTTGTCCCTGACACGCACATACCGCCCGCCCCATCCGCCCCAGTCGGGCGACTCCATATTGCGCAGTCCGGTCACAATCGTATGCAGAAACGCTGGCGAGTCGCCTTCGGAGCGGAAATCCCCATTCTCCATTGCCTTGTAGAGCGAACATAGCGGCCCATGATTGTCCAGGATATTGGCCTTCATCCATGCCCCCTCGAGATACGGCTGCATCTCTTCGGGTTGAACTTGTTTCCAGCGATACGCAATCGCTTCGAACTGATCCGAGATGATGGTCGGAATTTCGTACTTGCCCCAATGGGGTCGGATGTAATCCTGGTACGTCGAATCTTGCTCCCAGATGAAGAAGAAACGCAACTTCTTCGCCACTTCGGCCATCCGGTGAGGGTGCTCTTCCTCGATCGTCTTGAGGGCCCGCGCAATCGTGTTGGGTCCGCCCCACGCCTGCAACCAAACGGGCCGCTCGTCCGACTTTTCCAGCAGCACCTTCACGATCAGTTGAGATCCCGCCGTCAACTCCTCCATTTCCCCTTCTGTTTTCACATTCCCCAGCAGCGTTCGTTCGCGCAGGTA
The DNA here is from genome assembly GCA_963700865.1 of uncultured Planctomycetaceae bacterium. Lineage (GTDB taxonomy): Bacteria > Planctomycetota > Planctomycetia > Pirellulales > Pirellulaceae > CAVOGJ01. The sequence continues at coordinate 655,664 of CAVOZC010000018.1, forward strand.
CTCCGGGGTCGGATACTCCGCATCATGCTTCACCAGGTTTGCGTAAACCTCCGCGTAGGCATTGAGATAGGGCTCGATCCAGCCATCTCCTGGCCACGAGTGGCCCTGCCAGTGATACTGCGAACTCGACGTCACGATCCCTTCCACGTCCCACTCATTCGTATTCAGCAGAAACCGAACCATCGAGCATTGGTCATCAATCTCTCCGTCGCTCGTGACGATAATACGTTGTTTCTGAAACGACGGTTCCGCCGGGCTGCCGTTTTCATGATGCTTGTTTTCCTGCGCTGACGCGTGAGCGGCAAACGCCAGGAATCCGCCGAGTGTCATGAGGGACCATGTCAGCAGGTATTGCATGGCCAGTTCGGTTTTTTTATTCATGATTATTCTCGGGATTGCGGCGAGCGGCCCGTGTCGTGGGCCGGTTGCGTGCCATGGACACATGGCAGGCAAGACATCAGGTGTGGGAATTTGTATCTCCTCCGCCTTTGCATCGATCAATGGCCACGGCCAAGAGGATCACGACCCCCTTGACGACTTGTTGCCAAAAGGGAGACACATCTAACAGGACCAGTCCACTGTTGAGGACGCCGATAATCAGACATCCAATCACCGTCCCCCAGATCGAACCGCGGCCGCCGGACAGCGATGTCCCGCCAATGACGACCGCCGCGATGCTGTCCAGTTCGTAGCCGGTGCCCGCGTTCGGTTGGGCCGAATCCAGTCGCGAGGTCACGATCAGTCCGGCGACGGCTGATAGACCGCCGGCCAGCGTGTAGATCCAGCGTTTGACTTCGATCGACGTCTCAAGCCGGAAAGCCGGGCGGCCTGCTCGTTGCCACCCACGGCATAAATGTAGCGACCAAAGCGCGTCTTATTCGTCACGACGATGAACGCGACGGATAACCATCCCGAAATCCAAACCGGAACGGGGATACTCAGAAAGCTGGCCGTACCAATCGTGGCAAACGAAGGACCCAATCCGGTAATCGGAAAGCCTTTGGTCCACAGCATGGTTAAGCCGCGGGCGATGCTGAGCATGCCGAGCGTCGCCACAAATGGTGGAATGCGAACGCGCGTGATCATCTGGCCGTTAAACCAACCTAGCAACATGCCGACGGCGAGTCCCGCGAGTATGCCACCGACCACGGTGAACTCCAGTTGAAGGCCCAGCCACGGGATCGGCACTGGAGACTTGATCAGCCCGGCGGTGACCGCTCCAGCCAATGCGAGTATCGATCCAACCGACAAATCAATGCCACCTGCGATGATGATCATCGTCATGCCGATCGACAGACAGACGTTCACCGAAATCTGCCGCATGATGTTCCACCCGTTGGCCGACGTCAGGAACCGATCGGACAGCAGGCTCATCGCCGTCACCATCAGCATCAGCACGAGCAGCGACTGGAAGCGGCTGATGAATTTCAAGAGTTGTTTTCATGGAGCGATGCATCAGTCGCTGCTCCTGCTGGAAAAGCCGGGAACAGCAGCCTGCATCAACTTTTCTTCCGTCGCTTCTTCGCGGAGGAACTCGGCCGTCTTTCGGCCTTCGCACATGACCATCATGCGATCCGATATCCCTAGAATTTCGGGAAGCTCTGACGAAACCACAACGATTGCCATGCCCTGTTGTTTCAGTTGATCGATCAGTCCGTAGATTTCGCGCTTGGCGTTCACGTCGATTCCGCGAGTTGGTTCGTCGAGCAGCAGCACGCGAGGGGCTGTGCTGAGCACTCTGCCCAAGACGACTTTTTGCTGATTCCCGCCGCTCAAGGCACGCACCGCCTGACGTACCGATGGTGTTTTGATCGACAATTGTTCGATATAGTAATGGGCATGCCGTTGCTCAAGTCGTCGATTGAGCAATGCGCACGACTCGATGAGGCCGATGTTCGACAGGCTGATGTTGTTCTCGACACTCATGTCCAGAACCAAGCCTTGCTCCTTACGATCTTCGGGTACCAGTCCAATGCCATGTTGCATGGCGACGACGGGCGATCTCACGATCGCAGCGTTCACCATGAATAAAAATCGAACCGCTGGTGGATTTCGGATGAAGTCCAAAGATGGATTCGAGAAGTTCCGTGCGTCCAGCCCCCATCAGACCGAAGATTCCCAGTACTTCGCCCGCGGCAACCGCAAAGGAAACATCGTCGACCGACCATCGTTCGCCAACGCCCGATCGCTGACTGAGCGAATCGACTCGCAGAACTTCTTCACCGATGGTCGCGATATGCCGCGGGTACATTTCGCTGAGATCACGACCTACCATCAGGCGAACAATTGCTTCCTGCTTGGTATGGCTATGTTACGACTGTGTCGACAAACTTGCCGTCGCGCAGGACCGTGATCCGATCCGTGATCCGTAGCAGTTCGTCCAGTTTGTGCGAGACATAGACGATTGCGATCCCTTCTTGCCGTAACGAGTCGATCAGCTTGAACAGCACTTCAACCTCACAGTCGCTGATCGCCGAAGTCGGTTCGTCCATGAAAATAACGCGGGCCTGGGAATTCAGCGCCTTGGCGATTTCCACGATCTGCTGTTGTCCGACTCGCAACGTGTTCACGCGGGCGCGGGGATCGATGGACGGGTCGAGTCGTGCCAGCAGTTCCTGGCAGCGCTGCTTCTCCGTTTTGGCATCGATCAGCCCGCTTTTGCCGACGTATTTCGCGTCCCAGAAAGATGTTTTCAGCGACCGACAAGATAGGGAATCAGGTTCAGTTCCTGATAGACGATGCAGATGCGTTGCCTCAATGCTTCGCTCGGATTGGCAAAACGCACCGGCTGACCATCGAGCAGAATTTCGCCCTCGGTGGGCTGTTGCGCTCCGGCGAGAATATGCATCAACGTGGTCTTGCCGGCACCGTTTTCACCGATCAAACCGTGAACTTCACCGGCGTGGAGATCAAAGTCCACGTGATCCAGCGCCAGCACGCCGGGGAATTTCTTGACGATGCCACGGCCTGACAGCACCGGTGTGGCGGATGGCATGGCCGCGTTCACTTCGTCGACTCCGCAATTGTGATGGTCTTAAGCTGAACGGGAACCAGTTTGAGTGGATCGAACCCTTCGTCGTCGCGAACTTCGCCGCAACCAACAAACTCCACGTGGTTCCCACAACCAGTTGGTCGCGAATGGGACCAATCACCTCCGATTCACAGCGCTTGTTCAATTCCGCCGACAGCCGGTTGAAGTCCTGCGAATTGGGAAAGTCATCGACGTTGACCAGGCCCGTGGCATCGCGAATCGCATTGCTGACGAGAATGCCGATTTCCAGAGCAACACGTTGCGTTTGGCCGTCGATGACCAGTCGACATTCGTCTTCCTGGACGGTTTCGACCTGACCGCGTCCTCGCAGCAAGAGAAATGTCGGTCCGCCCAGTCCCACTTCTCGACCGAACGTTCGTCGTGCGCCGCTGGCATCCGTCGCGGCCATCGCCAACACATCGTCGACGGTGGCCGCATTTCCGGCGGCCTTGGGCAGTCGTTCGGTCCACAGTGTTTCAATGAACCTGTCGATGTCGGAAGGTGAGGAGTCACTCATTCGATCGGCCTTCGCATCCGCTGGAGAACGCAAATCGCTGGCGGGATTGACCACCGGTCCCAGTTCGCGAATTCGCACCAATGGAAAAAAGTAAAGCAACACGCCTGCGGCAACCGCGTAGATCGCCAGCCGAGCGAATCTGTGCAGCGCCATCACTCTTTCTTCCCAAAGCCGGTGAATTTGTCGATATTCTGGGCGTTGACCAGATCGACATTCACCGGAATCTTCTGCTGGAAGTCGCGTTTTCCATTGGCCAGATACTCGTGTGCGAATTCAGCCGACGTCTTTGGCCATCAATCTTGGATACTGCATCACGGTCGCCGCGATCTTCCCTTCAGCGATGGACTGCACTACGTCTGCCGATCCGTCGTAGCCGAAAATCTTGACTTGATCCGCTTTTCCTGCTCCCAGCAATGCCTGGTAGGCCCCCATCGCCATCGCATCGTTGCCACAGAACACAGCCGAGATTTCGTCCTGCGACTGCAGCATCGATTCCATCACTTCCAACGCCTTGTTGCGATCAAAGTCGGCGGCTTGCTGAGCGACCATCTTCAGGCCTTCGTACCGATCGACCACACTATGAAATCCCTTCGAGCGATTCCAAGTGTTGTTGTCTCCGACCAGACCCAACAATTCAACGTATTTTCCATCCTTGCCGACTTGTTCGACGAAGTACTTTCCCAGCTCGACGCAGCCGGAATAGTTGTCGGACAACAGTTGGACGGTGGCTGCGTCGGTCGAGTTAATTTCGCGGTCGATGCAGAACACGGGGATGCCAGCCTCCTTCGCCCGCTTTGACGTTCGCCACCGAACCGTCCGCATCGGTCGGATTGAACAAGAATCGCTCCGTACTCCGCGGCGATAACGTTGTCGAAGTGGGCAGCTTCCTTGGACGTATCGTTTTGCGAGTCGAACAGGGTGGCTTCGTAGCCGAGTTCGATGGCTCGATCGCGAGCCGTTTCGCCCAACACGACAAACCACGGATTGTTCAGCGTGGAAATGACGACAGCAATTCTTCGCTTTGTGGACGGCTTGCCTTGTCCGTCGGTTGCGTTGTCTTCAGCACCTGAAGTTGTGGCAGCCCCTTCGTCCGGACCGCGCTTCGTCCCGGATGGTGAGCAGCCGACCACGCTGGCCAAACAAGCGGCGATCACCAAGGTCCTGGCGAACGGGAAAATTACACGGAAGTGACATCGAGTGATCATGCACGGTTCCTTATCCCAAAGTGAAAAAGCCAGCGACAAGTTGGGAATGGCGCTGTGCGGAAACAGGTTTTTGCGTTGAGAGGACGCTGCCAGGTCCGCCCGTCCCCCCCGACAATTGCAGTTCCCCGTTAATAACTTTTCAAAGTATGCGTTGGAATGCCGTCACCAACATGTGCGTCCATTAGCGCGTAACGGCGGTTCAAAAAACCACCGTTGTCTGGTGTTGCGCTGCTGTGGTCTTGCTGCGTGGCGTACTTGTGCTTCCGCGGTACTGCCGGCCGATTTTCATGGCGAGGTCCGACTGTCTGTTTTTCCTGCCGAGCTCGCGATTCGCCGCAGACGGGACACGAAATCCGCGGACGTTGTTGGTAAACTTCACGGCTGTAAATTCTATGGTTTTGCATGAGATACGACGATGACGGATTGCGATCAAAGAAATCATTCGCTGCTGGCGGAACTGCGTGCTGAAATCGATTCGACCGTAGAGGACGAGATTTCTGACATCATTCGCAATATGCCCGAAGAATATTTCCTCAGTCTGTCTCGCCGCGATCAGATGACCCATCTGAAGGCCCTGTTGGCGATGATTGTCTGCGGCTTACAGGACGAAATTATGCTTCGCAGTCACGACGGCAGTCAAATCGCCGTCATTGCGAAACGGAGTTACCCTGGTTTATTGGCCAACATCTTAAAGCGGCTGCCGAGCGATCTTCCCCTGATCGGTGCCACGGCATTTACTTCCAAGCAGCACGATTTCATCATCGACTTATTTCAGTTCAAAGCACCTGATACCGAGGATATCGACGAAACATGGCAAGAAACGGTTGAATTCACGGCCACGCAAGTCGTGCGCATGACCGGCGCGGAAGCGGATGAGGTTGCCAGATTTGTCCGTTCCTACCATCGCGGGAATCACGTCCTTTCACTGTCGCATGAAGTCGCGGAACAATTTCTGGCATTTCAAGGGCTGCAGCACGCTAATGACATCCATATCCGTTGGCATTCGAACCCGGACCGCAACGTCGCCAAAATCGTGGTCGCCGTTGGGAGCGCTAGTGCTCGCGACGTCTTCGAGCGGGCTGCCGAGTTTCTAGCGCAAGAATCCATCGACGTCGAACAAGCGTACTTTGACGACCTCCAAATCAGTCCCGACTGGCACAACGCGATCGTGACGTTCAATGTCAATACGGCGGGTCAATCTCGCCATGAATGCTGCAGTGAGCGGCTGGCACTTACCTGCGCGTGGATCAGGAAGTGATACGTTTGCACCTTCAAGATGGCGAATCCGCGGATCTCGAAGATACTGAAGTCTTTTTTGCCGTTACCCGACTGGCAGGCCATCTCATTCATTTCGGAGGCGAACACGTTCCGTTCCGACGAGTTCAGATGATCGCACTGGATCATCGAACGTACGTGTGTCATTTGTTGGACGGGATGCGGCGGCGATTGTCCGTCAACGGCTTGCCTGAGGGAGCTGGCCAGCAAGTTGACCAACAGCAAGCATCGGTAAAAACCAACCAGCCCGCGATCCGACTCGTATTGTCAGCGATCGAATCCATTGCTCAGTTCACGACGGCGTGGAATCTCACGGCGCCCGGGCGGCGATCCATGTCAATTCGACTAGGCCCGGAGGTGTTCCAAGGGCTATCGGATGCAGAGCTCCCTTTCGCGGCGTTCTACGTGGCAGGAAACGGATTCGATGGATTTCACGTGCGCTTTGAGGATGTGGCTCGGGGTGGCATGCGGTTAGTGACGACGCGCGATCAAGAACATTTCTTGACAGAATCGGTGCACACGCTTGAAGAGGCATACAGTCTGGCGGCAGCTCAACAACTGAAGAACAAGGACATCGCCGAGGGGGGAGCTAAGGCTACCATCTTGCTCCAACCGGGTGTCAATCCTGATCGAGCGGGGCGCGATTTCATCGATGGGTTGCTGGACCTGATCATTGGTCAAGGTGGAGAAGATGCGGAATTGTTATACCTGGGGCCGGATGAGAATGTCTCACCCGAGCTGATCGATTGGATTGTCGAGCGGAGCGCGGAACGCGGCTATCCGTTTCCCAATACTATCATGAGCTCAAAGCCAAGATCGGGAGTCAATCACAAAGAGTTTGGTGTGACCAGCGAAGGAGTTACGGCCTTCTTGAAACACGCGCTGCGGCATGCCGGCATTGATTCGGAGCGAGATTCCTTCTCTGTGAAGCTCACTGGCGGGCCCGACGGAGACGTCGCTGGAAACGGCATCAAAATTCTAATCAGGGAGTTCGCGGAACGCGTCAAGTTCGTAGGATTGGCCGACGGTAGCGGATCCGCCGTCGATCCCAAGGGTCTGGCGCACGACGAACTCTTGCGACTGGTGGATCAGCAGCTACCTATCGCCTCCTTCGACAAGTCACGTTTGTCCCCGCAAGGCTCAGTAAGCGGGCTAGTGACGCGAATGGACGTGGAACGCCGCAATGACCTCCAGTTCTCGGTGCAATCGGACGTCTTCATCCCGGCTGGTGGGAGGCCGTTCACGATTAATCATTCCAATTGGACCGCTTACTTTGATGACAACGGCCTACCCATGGCTCGTATCATCATCGAGGGCGCAAACCTGTTCGTGCAAGACGCGGCGCATAAGAACTTATCCGATCGCGGCGTGCTTATCGTCAGAGATAGTTCCGCAAATAAGTGCGGCGTTATTTGTAGTAGCCTCGAGATTATTTCCGGCATGTTGCTCAGCGAAGACGAGTTCATGCGCATCAAGACGGTTTTCGTTCATGAAGTGCTGGCTCTGTTACGACGACTGGCTGACATTGAGGCAACGTGTCTGTTTAACGAGAAAGAGAGGCTGCACGATGTGTCACTGCCAGAGTTGAGCGTTCTGATCAGCCACCAGATACTTCGACTTGGCAACATCATTCATGCGGGTATCGCGGCTTGGACGTGGGAAGACAACGAGCTGGCAAATCAAATGGTGTTGCATTACCTGCCCGACTCCCTTGTCCGAGCCTGCGGAACGGGACTTGTCGAGCGGATTCCGGTGTCGTACCGCAATCAGTTGGTCGCCGCCATTCTGTCGAGCCAGATCACCTACCGAGAGGGTCATCAGCATCTTCGCCAGATGTCCGACTTGGATCTGGAAAAACTTGCCCTGCGATACTTGCGTCTCGATCCGCGAACCGAGGAGATGATCCGGCAGGTGGCCGCCACGGATATCCTGGATGCAGATCGAATTGTAAAGATACTTCGCTATGCTGGTTCCAAGGCGCAACGCGAACTTGGGCTCTAGCCGGCCCTGTCCATCGATGGCAGCAGCCACAAAAAGAGGACAGTTGATGTCGACCGGTCTCTGCGACTCCGTGATAGATAAACGACAACCGTAGGAGCGTCCCTCGGCTTGTCGACACCTGGATGAGCGTCCATGAGCGCGTATCAGCGGTTGAAAAGACCAACCTTGGTCCGCGCCTACGGCAGGCGATGGTCGGGTTGGTTGCGTACGGATCCCGAGGATCGCGCGTTAACTCTCGCTGACGGCGTTACCCGCAGCGGCGACGTCACGCCACCAATCGGCGGCAGCCTGTACGGTCCACTGACCCGCGCAGTCGCACTGGGCAAGCGCGGCCAATAGCTCGTCGACATCCGCGTATCGATGGCCCGGTTCCTTCTCGAGGCAGCGGAGGATCACCGCCGCGAGGTCCGTCGGAATATTCGGCATCCATGACTGGAGCGACGGCGGCGGCTGGTGCAGGTGCCCGGCCAGGACTTCCCCCGTGGTCGCGCCCGAGAACGGCGGTCGTCCCGTCAGCAAGAAAAACCCGGTTGTTCCCAGAGAGTAAATATCACTGCGCGAGTCGATTCTGGCCGCGCCGGCGGCCTGCTCCGGGGACATGAAATGCGGCGACCCCACGATCGTGAGCGCTTGACCGGTATCGCCCTGGGGTTCGGCCGAGGAGATCTGCGCTAACCCGAAGTCGAGCAATTTGGCCACATCGCGCAGTCCGCCGCGTTCGGCCGCGAAGATGTTCGCGGGCTTGATATCGCGGTGGATCAATCCCGCGGCATGCGCTTCCCGCAGAGCGCTGCAGGTCTGTTGCAGGAAATGCACCACGCGGGCCGCGGGCAGCGGACCATGCCGCTGCACCAACTGCTCCAACGTCAGGCCCGGAAGATACTCCATCACGTAGTAGAACGTACCGTCCTCCGTGCGGCCGTAATCGAAGATCTCGACGGTGTTCCAATGAGAGAGCTTGGCGGTCGACTGGACCTCGATCTCGAAACGCGCGAGAGCCCTCTCGTCGGCTGCGATGCCAGGGCGAATCAACTTGATCGCACTCGGTCGCTTGAGCAACTCATGCTCGGCCAGATAGACTTCGCCCATGCCTCCCTTGCCGATCCGCTGCAGGAGACGATATTGGCCGAATTTCCGCGCGCGAAATGCAGCGGTCCGCAGGGAACTGATCGTGTAAGCACCGGCCAGGGACACGAGTGCTGCCAGCCCTGTCAGCAACGAAGCCGCCGTCAACCACTGGCCATCGATCCGATCGGCGACCAGCGGGTCGAACCAGCAGACTCCGCACGCCACCAGTAGCGGCGTGGCGGCGGCGGGAATCACAAACCAGGCGGCTCGCTGCCACGACTTGGGAATGAAGATGCCGTAGATCAGGATCACGATGGTCCAAGTCATGAACCCGAACAACATCGCGCCGTTGGTTTGCACCATGCGTGACGGCCGGCCGCTCGACACCATGCCATTGAATTGAAACACGATCGTCTGGATCGTCAGGCCGCCAACGAGCACCAGCTCGATGAGCCGCAATTCGGTGGGCGAAGAATCACGCTGTGGACTTAACCGCCACAGACAGATGGCCGTCGACAGCAACACGAGCACGCGCAGTTCCACGAACGTGGGTTGGGGTACCAGCAACACGACACGCAGCAGGAACAGTCCCAGGCCCAGGGTGAGGATCATCGAGGCCGTACGCAGCCTCGCCCGCAGGATTTCCGCGACCTCGGCCTGAAAACTTTGCCGTCCCTGGGACCAGCGGTAGTGCGGCCGGATCCCCACGACCGCGTCCGCCGGCGCCGCGTCCGCGGGAAGAAATTCGACGGTCGGTTCAAGAGCATTCGAAGAGGGCATGGGTCGGCCTATTGCGAGTCGCGCCTCCGCACGCGCATTCTATCCTCTGCTCGACTGAGGCGGATCCCGTGACAATAACGAGATGCCTGAAATCACCTTCATGGATTTGTTGGATTTCCCTTCAAGCATGCGGATTCATGCAATCTGCCTACGAATACCAATATCGTTCCTCGGCTGGTTGTGGCCGGCATTCGCGTGCATTCGCGTATCAGCGGTTCGAAGGACCAGCCTCGTGTGAGCGGCTACGGCAGACGACGATCTGGTATCTCACAGAGGCACGGAGCACACAGAGGCCAGGCACTGGCGCGCGGGCGTTGCATCACCCCACCTCCGTGGTCTCTGCGGCTCAGTGAGAAAAGACTGCCGAGACCGCGAGGCGTCAATCGGGCGCGAAGCGGGTGATGATCTTGGCTCCGACGGCATCCCCCCAGACATTGACCACCGTGCGGCACATATCGAGCAGCCGATCAATCCCCAGGATGATGCCGACGGCCGAGAGGGGGAGGGTCTTGTCGCCACCCAAAGAGCCGTTGACGGCTTCCACCACAATCACCATGGTCACCAGTCCCGCGGATGGGATGCCGGCCGCCCCGACCGCCGCCAGCGTCGCGGTGATGGCCACAATCCCCAGCTCGGTGGCCCGCAGTTCAAAGCCAAAACACTGAAACAGGAAGATCACGGCCACGGCCTCGTACAGAGCCGTGCCGTCCATGTTGATCGTGGCGCCGAGAGGCAGTACGAAGCGGGAGGCTCGGCGACTGCAGCCGCCAAATTCCTCGGCGCTGTCCATCGTCACGGGTAGTGTCGCGCTGGACGAATCGGTCGCAAACGCGGTCAGTAGCGCTTCCCGCATCTGCCAGGCGTAACGCAACGGGTTGGCTCGTCCCAACACCACCAATACGCCGGGCAAAGTCACAAAGGCATGGATTGCCAGCCCGAGTAATACGGTGACCACATATTTGAGCAGCGGTCCACTGAGTGAATAGAAGCCGATGCGGGCCACGGTCCAAGCCATCAACATGAAAGCGCCCAGCGGTGCCAGCCACAGAATCCATTCCACCAATTGCATGACAACCGCCAAAGCCGATTCAATCACGGCCAGCAGCGGCCGACCCGCTTCGCCGACGATGGTCAACGCGATCCCGATAAGCAGGCTGAAGGCGATCACGGGCAGGATCTGTCCGTCCACGGCGTCTTTGAGCGGATTGCTAGGGATCATTTGCCGCACGAGGTTCTGGATGGCACCCAGCAGCCCCGTTTTCTTGGCGCGCACCACCTCTTCTTGCGCACTCCCGCCTCCTTCCTCGAACTGCTCGACCTGGGCATCGCGAAATGCCACGTCCATGTTCTGTCCGGGGTTAATCCAAGAGACCAGGGCAATCCCGGTCAGCACGGCGATCAGCATCGTGGCAAAATAGTAGGCCACGGTCATCGAGCCAACCCAGCCCAGTCTCGTCGGGTCGCCGATGGAAGCGACGCCCACGATGACGCTGGACACGACCAGGGGGATAAGTACCATCTTGAGCAAGTTCATGAAGAACATTTGCCCGACGAACTCGAAGCCGTTCACGATTTTCGCCGGAACGGCGCCCTGGTAGTGGCGGAAAAGGACTTCGCCGACAACGCCCCCCCCGATCAGTCCCGCCAGGATGAGGATGGTCAGGACGATCGCGCCCAGGTTGCGACCCGCGGATGAGGGTTCCTTCATGGCATTCCTTAGGGGTCGAAGCGGATCATTCCTTGATCAAATCGTGAACCGTTCCTCCGCTGGGAATCATCGGCAGCACGTGCGCCTGGTAAGGGACTTCGACGTCGAGCAGGTAGGGGCCGTCGTAGTCAATCATCTCCTTGAGGGCGGCCCTCAGGTCCGATTTCTTGCTGACCGTGGCGGCACCACAGCCATACCCTTTGGCGATCTGCACGAAATCAGGATAGCGTTCGCTGGCGAACGGGCCCTCCCCCTGCCCGCTCGCTTCCTTGTGGTGGACGGGCCCTAGATACGTGTGGGCTCGATTGCCTGCCATGAAACGGTCTTCCCACTGTACGACCATGCCCAGATGCTGGTTATTAAGCAGCAGCACCTTGACCGGGATCTGCTCGCAGTAGCAGGTGGCTAGTTCCTGGATGTTCATCTGGAAACTACCGTCGCCGTCAATGTCGATGACCAACCGGTCGGGAAAGGCGATTTGGGCCCCCATGGCCGCGGGGAGTCCGAATCCCATCGTGCCCAGTCCGCTGCTCGATTGCCATTGGCGTGGTTCCGTGAAGGGATAGAACTGAGCCGTCCACATCTGATGCTGACCCACTCCCACCGTAATGATCGGGTCGCGCTCGTGTGTGAGTTTCCACAGTTCACGAATCGCGTGTTGCTGCAGGATGCCGTCGAATGACTCGTCGTAATGAAACGGATCCGCAAGTTTCCATTGCTTGCATTGGGCTTGCCAGGCCGATAGGTCAGGTCCCGGCTTGACGACTTTATTCAACTCCTTGAGGAAGTAGCCGACATCACTGCAAATGGGAATGTGAGCCACCTTATTTTTATTCAGTTCGGAAGCGTCGATATCGACATGCACGATCTTCGCCTTTTTGGCGAATTCCACCAGGTTGCCCGTCACCCGATCGTCAAAGCGGACGCCCAAAGCGAGAATCAGGTCGGCTTCGTTAATGGCCACATTGCTGTAGACACTGCCGTGCATGCCAATCATGTCCAGGCAGAGCGGGTCGGTGGCGGGAAAAGCCCCCAAGCCCATCACGGTCATGGTCACGGGAAAACCGACCTTGGCCTGAAACTCGCGCAAGGGCCCGCTCGCATCCGACGCAATCACGCCACCACCGGCATAGATGATCGGGCGTTTGGCAAGCTTGATGGCGGCAACCACTTGATTGATTTGTTCCGGGCGAGCTTGCGGCATGATCGAGTTGCCATAGCCAGGCAGGTCCAGCGGCTCATCCCAGGCGGGAATGATCTTTTCTTCCTGGACATCCTTGGGAATGTCGATCAGCACGGGGCCCGGTCGTCCGGTCGTGGCCACATAAAAGGCCTCCCGCACAATCCGCGCCAGGTCGTTGACGTTGGTCACCAGGTAATGATGTTTCGTGATGCCTCGACAGACCTCGACAATTGGCGTCTCTTGGAAGGCATCCGAACCAATCACGTGCGTTTTGACCTGCCCGGTGATCGCGACCAAAGGAATGCTGTCGAGTTTGGCGTCCGCGATTCCCGTGACAAGATTGGTGGCTCCCGGGCCGCTGGTCGCCATGCAAACGCCCACCTTGCCCGTGGCGCGGGCATAACCTTGAGCCGCGAAGCAGCCGCCCTGTTCGTGCCGAGGCAGGATGGTCCGCAGGCGATCCTTGGCCCTCGTCAAGGCTTGATGCAAGGGCATGCTGGCGCCGCCCGGATAGGCAAACAAGACGTCGACCTGATGGTTGATCAGCGACTGCACGAGAATATCGGCACCCGACATCAATTTGGATTCGGTCCTCACGGCCTCAGGGGATTCAGTCGCCACGTTTTCGCTCCACAGTTCCTATCGCCTGCCAAACCCTTTACGATACGCCGGTGTCGGCCAAAATTCAACGTGAACGCCTCCGGGTGAGGCTGAATCCACGAGCCGGCTCGGTTATTGTCGCGGACTACGCTTGCTGCCCAATTGTCTGAGGAACGTCACCATGCGTGTCGGAATCGTGGGAATCGGGTTCATGGGGATGGTCCATTACTTGACCCACCAGCAGATTTCCGGTTCCAAGGTCGTCGCGATCTGCGATCAGGATGCGGCTCGACGCGCCGGAGATTGGCGAGGGATCCAGGGGAATTTTGGCCCCGCCGGCCAGCAGATGGACCTGACGGGAGTCACGGCCTACCAGCAAGTCGACGACTTGCTGGCGGACCCGGATGTCGAACTGGTCGATATCTGCCTGCCGACCGCGGCCCACGCCGAGACGGCGATCCGCGCCCTGCAGGCCGGCAAGCATGTCTTTTGCGAAAAACCAATGGCGCTGGATTTGGCCGCGGCGCGTCGAATGGCCGCCGCCGCGACACGCGCGGGGCGGTTGCTGATGATTGGCCAGGTTCTGCCGACATTTCCCGAGTACGCATTCGCGGTCGAGACGACTCGCAGCCGCAAGTATGGTGAGTTGCTAGGCGGGCATTTCAAACGCGTCATTTCAGAGCCGACCTGGATGCCCAAGTATTACGATCCGCAGGTGATTGGCGGGCCGATGCTCGACCTGCACATTCATGACGCCCATTTTATTCGTTATCTGATCGGCATGCCGACGCATGTCACCAGCCGCGGCCGCATGCGGGGAGACGTCGTCGAGTACTTTACCTCGCAATACGAATTCGGTGATCGTGACCTGACCGTGACCGCCATCGGCGGCGTGGTGCCGCAACCGGCCCGGTCGTTTCTGCACGGTTATGAGATTCACTTCGAACGAGCCACGATTGCCTTTGAGTTTGCCGTGATCGATGGCGCACCAAGGCTGCTAATGCCTTGTACGGTTTTTCCCCAAAAAGGCCCGGCCCGAATCGTCAAGCTCGGCTCGGGCGATCCGATGGACGCCTTCCGCGCGGAATTGAAGCTGGCCCGGGCGGCCGTCAAAACGGGCAAGCCCGCCGAGTTCCTTTCCGCCGACCTGGCCCAAGACGCCATGCGGCTCTGCGATCGCCAGACGCAAGCGGTGCGGACAGGCAAACGCGTTCGCGTGGGATAGGCATCCGGGCCAGGTCCAACGTCTGCCGACTTCGACTACGGTTCGGCAGGCACGTCCGCCCGATCGTGGCTGGGGCTTCCAGCCACACTCGTCCCTCAAGCTCCGTCCAACGTCTGGCGACTTCACAAACGGCGATCGAACCAAACGGCCCAGGTGTCGTATTAGGAGCAGCTGATGGCGATGGACCATTGGACGTCTCGGAGCGCAAGACGCGCGTCCCAACCAGCTGACCGGCGATGCGACCGTTGCAATCGCAGCATTCGGATCGGCGGGTCACTCTTATAACGCTTGTATGTGTTGTGCAAGCAAAACTTTCCCGACAGTTTTTTGACCGACCGCGATACGTGGCTTATATTCTCGAAGGCTCACGCTACGCCATGGAAGCGTCGGCAGTTCCACGGAGCTGCTGGTAGCGTGATGGAACCACGGAGTTTTCGTCGCTCGGAATGCACCGGTTCGCCCCCCCGCCAACCAACGTCCGATTGCGGCAGTCGAGACGGCTTACCTCCGGTTGTGAAAGCACGATCTTATGCAAAAACGCTTCCAGGCGACGTTTCTTCGATATTTATTGCTATCACTGTTCGCGGCCAGCCTTGCTGGCCCTCCGGCGGGCGCCCAATCCGAGCCGCCGTCGCCCGAGACCTCCGCTGCCAGCGCCGAAGTCATTCGGATCGTCGAGCAGGGACAGACGATGGAGCAGGAGGGCCGCTGGCTGGAGGCTCTCAGCCACTATGACTCGGCGATTCGCACGTTTCCCGACGACCAGCCGTTGCGGCTGAGACGGACGCTGGCACACATTCATGTCGACCTTGACCGACGCCTGGCCGATTCGTCGTTCTTGAAATTTGTCACCCAGTCTTCGCGACAGCAGGTCGACAACCTGTTTCAGGAAATTTGCCTGAAAGTTCAAACCCATTATGTCCACGAGCCGAATTGGCAGCGATTGGCGTGGCGAGGAACCGCCAATCTCGACGTGGCCGTGACCGAGGTCGATTTTCGACGCCAGTTCGCGTCGCAGGCGACCGACGAGCAGATCGCCGATTTCCGTAATTACCTCCGCAGCCATGTCAACAAACGCCATGTCGAGTCACGCGGGGACGCGCGCGAACTGGCGGCCTACACGGCCGATCTGGCGAGTCAACGACTCGGCATTCCGGCTCCCGTCACGCTGGGCGAATACTGTGCCGGCGCGGTCGCCTCACTCGACCAATACTCGACCTACCTCACCGCCGATCAATTGGACGATGTCTACAATCAGATCGAAGGTAACTTCGTAGGCCTGGGCATTGAACTGAAATCCACCAACGATGCGCTGTTGATCGTGAAAGTCATCCCTGGCGGCCCCGCCGACCAAGCCGGCATTCGCGCTGGAAGTCGCATCATCGCCGTTGATGGCCAGGCAACCGTTGACGTTTCCACGGATCGAGCCGCCGAGATGCTCAAGGGTGATGAGGGCAGTTTCGTGGCAATTCGGCTGGCAACGCTCCAAGGCGAACGCGACGTCCGCGTGCGGCGGGAACGCGTCGATGTGCCCTGCGTCGAAGACGTCGGAATTATTGATCGCGATTATGGCATCGGTTATTTTCGCTTGAGCAGTTTTCAGAAAACGACCAGCCGCGATGTCGATCAGGCGTTGTGGAAGTTACATCGAGACGGCATGCGGAGCGTGATTGTCGACGTGCGGGGCAACCCAGGCGGATTGCTGACGGCCTCCGTGGAAGTCGCCGACAAGTTTGTCCAGGAAGGAACCATCGTATCGACCCGCGGCCGCAGTCCGCGGGAGGACTTTGACTACAAGGCACACCGAGTCGGGACTTGGCGAGTTCCCCTCATCGTACTGATCGACGGGGACACGGCGAGCGCGAGCGAAATCTTTGCTGGCGCCATTCGGGATCATGGTCGAGGCCAGGTGCTGGGTGAGCGGAGCTTTGGCAAAGGCTCTGTCCAGGGGATCTTTCCGCTGGGTAGTACCAAGTCGGGCGTGCGGTTGACCACCGCCAAATTCTATTCCCCCAATGGCAATCCGATCAGCGACCGGGGTGTGGAACCCAATCACACCGTTCACATCACGGCCAAACCGAACATCGACGGGATCTACCGCGTCGGTCTGCCGTCCGAAGCGGACGATGGCGTCGTGGCGGCCGCCTGTGAAGCTGCCCGTCGGCTGGCCGTGGCGAATCGCTGAAGCCCTCAGGCCACCCCCCCTCAACAGTGAGTTTCCCCAGGAGGGTCCCCGTCACTGCGTCGAAATCGCCAGAGACGTTGGCTCCCCATGCTGGTTTGAAACACAGCGTCACGGAGTGCACGGGGGGCCTCTGTTTCCCCACCGCCTCTGTGTTTCTGCCTATTAACGCCACCCGATGGGCCCCCAACGGTGAGTGTCCTCGGCCCCTGCTCGCCGTGCCGATTTTCGCGACTCGGCAAATTCCGCGGCCTGACCGCTGGTAAATGGGGGGGATGCTGGCATTTGGGATGCCTCCCCGCGTCATTTTGAGCTTCCGCGATGTCATAAGTTGACTTGGAATCCAAGTCGTGGACGACTACCATCATTCGGGATAGGCGGGCGTCATGCTCGACAGCCCGGTACCCGACCCTCCCTCGCCGCGAATCCTCTCGCGAACTGGATGCCTATGTTTGCATGGCTTGGCAAGATTGTCTCCCGACACTGGTTGCTGGTCATTCTGATTTGGATCGGCATTATCGTGACCGTCAAGTCGTCGGCCCCCAAATGGGACGACATCACGCATGACGGAGACGTATCGTACCTGCCGGACGACCGACCCAGTATCCAGGGAGAAAAACTGCTTGAGAAGGCGTTTCCCGACAATCGGGCTCGCAGTCAGATTTGCATCGTCGTGGCCCGTGATGACGGACGTCTGACCGAGGAAGATTATGCGGTCGCCGATCGACTGGCCCTGCCCTTCCACAATCAGCGTGGGGCGTTCGCGTTGAAGAAAGCCGAGCAATTGCGGGAGCGTTTCGCCCGCAAGACGGAAGCCGGCGAGATGGGCGAGGCGCGGCGGCTGGAACGACTTGCCCAGGAAGAACTCGAGTCCGCTCTGGCGTCACTCAATGAAGCGGTGCGGCTGGACGAGCAGTTTGCGGCTGCCTTTCACAATCGAGCCATTGTGCATCAACGGATGGGAGACCTCGCCGCAGCCGCCGCGGACCGCGAACAGTCGATCGAACTCGACCCTGCCCTGGCGAACTACCCCGATTCAGAGGTCGCGCCGCCCGACGCCGCCGACCTGCCACTGCTTGATCTCTGGACGCGACACAGCGAGGTGGTCGGTGAAAAGCTGGTCAGCAAGACCCAGCAGTCCTACCTCATCCTGTTACAGCTCTCCAACGAATTCCTGGCTGTGGACAACATTCGCGTGCTCCGCATTGTCGAAGGAGAACTCGATCGAGTCCGCCAGGAAATTGCCAGTGAAGGAGTCACGGGTCTGGAGATTGCCATTTCCGGGTCGGCTGCGGTAGGAGGTGAGATCATTCGCTCTTCCAAGGAGAGCATCAAGAATACGGAACTCTTCACCGTCATTCTGGTCGTGGCCATTCTCGCGATTGTCTATCGCTCGCCATTACTGGTGGCGATCCCCCTCACAACGATCATCGTCTCGATCATGGCGGCCACGGGGATCGTGGCAGCGCTGACGCAACTGCACCTCTTGCCCGGCATGGAATGGTGGAACTTCAAGGTCTTTACCACCACGAAGATCTTTATCACGGTCATCCTGTTTGGCGCCGGGACCGATTTTTGCCTATTCCTGATTGCCCGCTATCGGGAGGAACTGGGACGCGGCTACCCGCAAGCCGAGGCCATCGAAAGGGCGCTCGACGGTGTGGGTGAGGCCTTGGTGGCGAGTGCCATGACGACCATCGTCGGCTTGGGCATGATGTTCTTCGCCGATTTCGGCAAATTTCGCAACAGCGGTCCCGCCATCGGGATCTGTCTGTTTATCACGCTGTTGGCTTGTGTCACGCTGGCTCCCGCCATGCTCCGCGGCTTGGGCGAGTTGGTGTTCTGGCCATTTGGCAAGCAGTCGTTACGGACTGCAGAGGACGTACCCTTGGACAAGGGGCTGTGGGGCTGGATCGCGGCGTCAATCATTCGCTACCCAGGTCGCATCCTGGTGTGCAGCGCCTTGCTGTTGGTGCCCTTCGCCTGGTATGGCGGCGGGCTCGCACCCGTGCAGCTTGCCTGGTCGTCTCAGCCCGCGAACGAGAAGGAAATGCCGTTTCAATTTCCTCCCCGAGCCTGGTACCGAATGCGCGAGGGACGGGAGCGAATCACGTATGACCTGCTGGCCGATCTGAATACCGATAGTCCCAGTCGTCATGGTACGGACGTCCTCAAACGCCACTTCGATGTCGGCGAGAGCGGGCCGCTGATCGTGTTGGCGAAAAAAGAAGACGGCCATTTCGACAGTGCTGAAGGCATGGCCGAGATTGAGAGGCTTACGCTGCAGCTCTATGACATTCCTGGCGTGACCACGGTCCGTAGCATTGCCGAGCCCCTGGGAGACAAGCCGACAGGTCAGAAAATCTCGATCACCAGCCGTGCCGGCCGCCAGAAGCTGGTGCTGAGAACTCATCGGCTGAGCCGCTCCATCTTCCTCACCGATGTGCCGGCCCTCGAAGGCGACGTCGCACGCTTCGAACTCGTGCTGAATGTCGATCCGTTCTCGATCGAGGCCACCCAGACACTCAACCGTGTCGATGAGGAACTCCGCAAGACCGCTGAGACGCCCGAATCGTTCTGGCAAGGAACCCAATTCGTCTACGCGGGCACGACCGCTGGGATTCGCGATCTGCGGGCCGTCACGCGATCCGACGATGTCCGGATCAAGGTCCTGGTGGTGCTCGCCGTCCTCGCCGTGCTACTGATCATTCTGAAACGGCCCATCATCAGTACCTATCTGATTCTCTCCGTACTCTTCAGCTACTACGTGACGATGGGAATTACGGAGCTGTTCTTCTCCTACATCTACGGACGTACCTTCGAGGGACTCGACTGGCAGGTTCCGATCTACCTGTTCGTGATCCTGGTGGCGATCGGCCAGGATTACAATATCTATCTGGCGACGCGGGTCTTTGAGGAACAAAAAGAACATGGCCCGATCCTCGGACTGCAACGTGCCATTGTTTGCACCGGGGGGATCATCACCAGTTGCGGCATCATCATGGCCGGAACGTTCGTCTCGATGGTGTCCGGTAGCCTTCGCGCGATGATCGAGCTGGGATTCGCCCTCTCGCTGGGCGTCTTGCTCGACACATTCTTCGTGCGCACGTTCCTCGTGCCCGCGTTTCTGGCCCTGCTGTTCCGCGGCGGCCCCACCCGCTTGCGGCTCTTCAAGGACGAATCGTCCAAGTCGGCCGTGGCCTAGTGCAGCGTCAAGGGTCACGCTTAGGGTCGATCAAGTCCGTGGCTGCCAGCCGCATTCGACTGAGGCAAGATGCCCCACCCAAGGTGAGCGAACCCCGAAATTGAAACTCGACGATGCACGAGCAGCCGGCTGCCGGCATCGGCCCGGCGCTCAAGCGGCCCGCCCCCTGCCCGCTAAACCGTCACCAGTGCGCGAAACGCAGGCAGTTCCGACCCGCCGGCCGCGCGGGACGCGGCCGCCGACTCGGCGCTAAGCAGAGTCTGCATAGGGATTTACGCCGGATGAGCCTCCGACAGGGCGGGCCGGCCCACCGCGGCACGCCGCTTGCTGTGAAGGTCGGATTAAGAAGGCGGCGGCGCGGGGAGTCCGTTCTGTCAGGGACTCGTGGGGCGCTGTAAACGGTTTTGGATCGCGGACGCCAGCGGCGGATGCCGATGGCGGTGGCGAATGCGTGGTTCCTGATTCAAGCCGCCTTCTGCGTCAAGTCAAGCCCATCGTCAGCGGGCCACCGCCAGTTGTCCTCGGTAGTGACCCACCCCTCCCGATTCATGGAGAACGCACAGGTATGAGTTACAAGCTTGAATACATCTGGTTGGACGGCTATGTCCCTGAACCGACGCTCCGCAGCAAGACAAAGATCATCGCCAGCGAACCGGGCAGCGTGAGCGATTGCCCGATGTGGTCGTTCGACGGGAGTTCCACCGAACAGGCGGAAGGGAGCCGGTCAGACTGCCTGCTCAAGCCAGTGCGTATGGTTCCGGACACGACGCGTCGCAACGGTTTTCTGGTCATGACGGAAGTCTTGACCGCGGACGGAGAGATACATCCCTCGAACACCCGAGGGCAATTCCAGGACGATCCCGATTTGTGGCTCGGTTTCGAGCAGGAGTACACGCTTTCCAAGGGAGGAGCACCGCTCGGATTTCCCAAGGGCGGTTACCCGGGCCCACAAGGTCCCTACTACTGCAGCGTCGGAGCGGGCCACTGCGTCGGTCGCGATATTGTCGAGGAGCATCTCGATACTTGCCTCGATGCCGGACTGCAGATCACGGGCATCAACGCCGAAGTGATGAAGGGACAATGGGAGTACCAGCTCTTTGGCAAAGGTGCCAAGGCGGCAGCCGACGATCTGTGGCTCACGCGGTTTATTCTCCATCGAGTCGGCGAAAAATATGGCGTTGTGGCCGATTTGCATCCCAAACCGGTGAAGGGCGATTGGAACGGGAGTGGAATGCACACGAATTTTTCGACGTCCGCGATTCGAGACAAGGGTGGCGAAGAATTCATCAAGTCGATCTGTGCCAAGTTCGCCAAAACGCACGAGGAACATATCGCCGCCTACGGTTCGCAGAACGATCAGCGGCTGACGGGACTTCATGAGACCCAGTCGATTGACAAATTCAGCTACGGTATCTCCGACCGGGGTGCTTCGATTCGCATCCCGGTGGCGACCGTGCAAGATGGCTGGAAAGGTTACCTGGAAGATCGTCGTCCCGCTTCGCATGCCGATCCCTACAAGATTGTCAATCGCATGTTGGCGACGCTCCGCGCGTAAGCCTCGTGGGGGCCGCTGCATGATCAGGGTGGTCGCGGAGTTGTGATCACCTCACTATTTTCCAGCGGGGTTCGGCGGCGTGCCGAGCCCCGCTGTTGTTTCACCGGTTGTCGTACCAGTCGCCTCCCCGTGGGGACTTGTTGCAGCACGGTGAATACCGGGCGAAAGGCGGATCACGCATGACTCCTCAAGAAGTCCTGGCCCTCTGCCGTGAAAAAGCCGTGAAGGCCGTGGATATTCGCTTCGCGGATTTTCCGGGCACCTGGCAGCATTTCACGATTCCGGCCACCAAGTTGGACCTCGACGTCTTCGAGGCCGGTCTGGGATTCGACGGTTCCAGCGTTCGTGGCTGGCAGGCTGTCAACGAGAGCGACATGCTGGTCGTTCCCCAACCCGAAACGGCGATTCTCGATCCGTTCACCAAGATGCCGACGCTGGTCATGTTGGGATTAATTCAGGACCCGATCACCGGCGAGGACTATTCCCGCGATCCGCGGAATGTGGCTCGCAAGGCGGCCAATTACCTGCGGACGAGCGGGATTGCCGATACGGCCTATTTTGGACCTGAGGCCGAGTTCTTTATTTTCGACGACGTGCGGTTCGACCAGAATTCTCATGAGTGCTTTTTTCATGTCGACAGCGGCGAGGCCGAGTGGAATCGCGGCTCGCACGAGGGCCCGAACCTCGGTCATAAGATTCGCCACAAAGAAGGTTACTTCCCGGTGCCTCCCTCCGATCAGCTGATGGATGTCCGCAATGAAATGATGGAGGTCATGATTCGAGCCGGACTGGATGTGGAATGTCAGCACCACGAAGTGGGTACGGCCGGCCAATCCGAGATCGATCTGCACTACGACGAGCTGGTGAAGATGGCCGATGCGATGATGCTCTATAAGTACATCGTCAAGAACGTGGCCAGGAAACGAGGCCGCACGGCCACCTTCATGCCCAAGCCATTGTTTGGCGTGAATGGCAGCGGCATGCACACCCATTTCTCGCTCTGGAAAGAGGGTGAGCCGATGTTCGCCGGCAGCGGCTATGCGGGTCTGAGCGACCTCGCCCTCTACGCGATCGGCGGGATCCTGGCACACACCCCCTCGCTGCTCGCGCTGACCAACCCCACCACGAACAGCTACAAGCGGCTCGTCCCCGGACAAGAAGCGCCCGTCAATCGAGCCTACTCGCAACGCAATCGCTCCGCGGCTTGCCGCATTCCCGTGTATAGCGCCAGCCCGAAATCAAAGCGGATTGAATTTCGTTGCCCGGACCCGAGCTGTAACCCTTACTTTGCCTTCTCCGCGATTCTCATGGCCGCCATCGATGGCATCCAGCACAAAATGCACCCGGGCGAACCACTCGACAAGAACATCTACGACTTGCCACCCGAAGAGAGCGCCAAGTGGCCCGTACCCCTGCCTCCCTGGACGAGGCGATTCGCGCTCTCGAGGCCGATCACGAGTTTCTCCTCCGCGGCGATGTGTTCACGCCCGATGTGATCAGCACCTGGGTCCGTCTGAAACGGGATCGCGAAATCGATCCCTTGCGGCTTCGACCACACCCCTACGAATTCTGCATGTATTACGACGTGTGATGCCGGCGGAGGAAACTCCTCCGGTTTCCGCGGCTTGCCTGAATTGACTCACCAATTCCGGGGTCGCTAAGCTAGAATCGAGTGCTGGGGGGCAAGTTTCCGCTCGCCCGCGGGATTGATGGGTTGCACCGACCAAAAGGGTCAAGCTGGATGGCAAAGAAAAAATTTACCGACATTCTCGTCGAAATGCGGATCATCAGCCCGGATCAGCTCAAAGAAGCCGTGGCGATGTCCAAGCGGAAGGGCGTCAGCGTGGCCGAGGCCCTGATCGACCTCGGCTTACGCCACGGGCGAAGAGGTCATGAAGGCCATGGCCAAGGAGCATTCGCTCCAATTCGTCCGGCTGGGCGAGATCGAAATCCCGCCCGATGTCGTGGAACTCGTGCCCCAATCGGTGGCCCGTGAAAACTTTATCCTGCCCATGGCCGAAAAAGACGATGGCTCGCTCGTGGTCATCGTCAGCGATCCCCTCGACCTGGAAACCTTCGACAAACTGCGCTTTATCCTCAACCGGCGGATCGAGATCGCACTGGCCCCCAAGGAGGACATTCAGGCCGCGATCAACCGGTATTACGGGCAAATCGAGGGCGAAAGTACCGACTCGATGCTGCAGGAATTCACCGATACCGCCATCGACTTCACCGAGACCGAGGATGAGGCCATCAAGGATGATGACGCCGTCGATGAACAGCAGCGCCCGATCGTCCGACTGGTCCACCTGATGATCGCCGAAGCCGTCCAGCTGCGGGCCTCGGATATCCACGTCGAACCGTTCGAGAATCGAGTCCGAATTCGCTACCGCATCGACGGGGTGCTGGTGGAACGTGATAGCCCCCCCCGCCGACTGCTGGCGGCCATCATCTCGCGCATCAAGATTCTCGCCAAAATGGATATCGCCGAACGCCGCCGCTGCCAGGACGGCCGAATCAAGATCACCGTCGGCGAAAAGCAGCTCGACCTCCGGGTCAGCGTCATTCCCACCAACCACGGCCAATCGGTCGTGATGCGGCTGCTGGACAAGGACAACATCCGCGTCGGCGTCCGCCAGTTAGGACTTTCTGAACAAAACTACCGAGAATTTCAGAAGCTGATGCGGCGTCCCAACGGCATCATCCTGGTGACCGGGCCCACCGGTTCCGGCAAGACCACGACCCTCTACGCGGCCCTGAACGAGCTGAATCGCCCCGACCGCAAGATCATCACGGCCGAAGACCCGGTCGAGTATTACCTGTCGGGCATCAACCAGGTCGAGGTCCGGCACAACATCGGACTCGATTTCGCCCGCATCATCAAGGCCATGCTGCGGCAGGCCCCCAATGTGATCCTGGTCGGCGAAATGCGAGATGCCGAGACCGCCAGCATGGGAATTCAGGCTTCTTTGACTGGACACTTGGTTTTCAGTACACTTCATACGAACGATGCGCCCAGTGCCGTGACACGTATGGTGGACATGGGGGTGCCGGCATACCTGGTGGCGAGCAGCGTGATTGCGGTCCTGGCACAGCGTTTGGTGCGGGTGATTTGCTCGCGGTGCAAGGAGCCGTATACGCCCGCCCAAGGCGGAATTGGAGGGGGCCGGGATCACGGACGAGATGGCGGCCAACGGGACTTTTTTCAAGGGCAAGGGCTGCGCCCATTGCCAGGAACGACGGCTATCGGGGCCGGTTGGGCATGTACGAACTGATGTTCATGACGGCAAGAATCCGGGAATTGTCCTTTGAAGGAGCGCCCACGCAGGAAATTCGCAAGGCGGCGATCCAGGGGGGCATGACCACGCTTTATCGGGACGGAATTGAAAAGGTGCTGAAGGGCATTACGACCTTGTCGGAGGTCTATCGCGTGGCCAAGCGGGTCGAAGGCGACTCGAATGAGCTGGCCCCGGCTTGACCGCTGGCGGCTGCCATGCCCGATGAAACAGCGGAATTTTCAGATTTTTTGGTAACGAAGCGGTCGGGAATCCATAATAGGGTGTTCGGCCAGGACCTGTGGGGGCGGAGACTGGCGACGCGGGTGATGCGAGCGGGCCCATCGGTCACCCGGGAGGGAGAGAGAGGCGTCCCGACCTTCATGACTGTCCCGCGGCCAAACTACGGTTCCAGTTTCACTTAGGAAGATCGGGGATCTCGACCACCATGGGCACGATTCTCATCGACAAGTTGTTGCAGGCCTGCGTCAAGCAGGGGGCCAGCGATATTCACATCACGGTCGGCCAGCCACCGGTCTTTCGGCTGCACGGGCGGATGCGGAAGCTCGAGACCAAGATCCTGGGTGCCGAAGACACCGTGGCGCTGATGAAGAGCATCACGCCCGAGCGGTGCCAGCGCGAATTGCAGGAGATTGGCAGCACCGACTTTGGCTTCGCCTTCGGCGAACTGGCCCGCTTCCGCGTCTCGGTCTTCAAGCAGCGCGGTAACACGGCCATGGTGCTGCGGCAAATTCCCAACGACAAGCTGACGATGGAGCAGTTGGGGCTTCCCGAGCGCGTGGCCGAACTGTGCATGCGGCCGCGGGGTCTGTTCCTGGTGACCGGGCCGACCGGTTCCGGCAAGAGTACGACGCTGGCCAGCATGATCGACTACATCAACATGACGGTCGATCACCACATCATCACGATCGAGGACCCGATCGAATTCTATCACGATCACAAAAAATCGACGGTCAACCAGCGGGAGGTGGGCGTCGACGTGCCCTCCTTCGCCGAGGCGATCAAGCGTGCCTTGCGGCAGGACCCCGACGTGATTCTCGTCGGCGAAATGCGGGACCTGGAGACGATCGAAACGGCGATCACCGCGGCCGAAACAGGGCACGTCGTGTTCGGCACGCTGCACACCAACAGTGCCCAGGGCACGATCAACCGGATCATCGACGTCTTTCCGACGACCCAGCAGGATCAGATTCGCACCCAGCTGGCGACCTCGATTCTGGGCATCATTTCCCAGACGCTGCTGCCGCGGATTGGCGGCGGTCGCATCGCGGCTCATGAATTCCTCGTGGTCACCCCCGGTATCGCCAACCTGATCCGCGAAAACAAGATCTTCCGCATCACGTCGGCGATTCAGACGGGTGCCAAGCAAGGCATGGTGTTGATGGACGACGCGATGTTCAAGTTGTGGCGGGAGCAGAAAGTCACCAAGGAGGATGTGCTGGCCAAGGCCCAACGGCCGGACGACCTGGCCAAACGCATCGCCCAGGCCGAGCGGGGAATGTTTGATGAAAATGAAGAGGACGAGTCGTGATGGTGCCGGGCGGCCAGCCCGTTCACCCAAGCGGGTCGCCCGCTGCAAGGAGCCGAGGTCACCGGACGTTGTCATTACCCACCCTCTTCCCTTGTTGAACCGTTAGCCAGAGAAGCATGCCGCCAATACCGTACCACGCGTCGTTACGCACCGGCATTCATCGGCGGCGTACGCCGCCAGAAATCGCGGCAGCCACTTCCGGCCGTTCGTGGTTTTCCCCCGCGATTTCTTCTGGCTGACGGTTAAACGACGCTCGTGAAAGGTGGGTGATGACAAGGTCGCCAGACTTTGGACAGGTTATGTTGGACGAAACAAAAACACTCGCAGGCTGAATCAAGAAAAGGCTGAAGCAAGCGTATGGCTCTCCGAAAAATTGGACAAATCCTGATCGACCTCGGTTTTCTCGATGAAGACCAGCTCGACATGTTGCTCTCCGAACAGGAGCGCAATCCGGGCCAACTCCTGGGCAAGATCGGCCTCGAGATGGGTCTGTACAACGAAGATCAGTTGGCTCAGGCCCTGGCCGAGCAACTGAACATGCAGGTCTTTACGCTGGGCGAAACGAAGTTGCCGGCCGAACTGTTGGCGATGGTCCCGGAAACCATGGCCCAGCTATATCGGGTCATTCCGATCCAGTTCAAAGACAACCTGCTGACGGTCGCCACCTGCGATCCGCAGAACCTGGCTATTCAGGACGAGATGCGGACGTTCCTGGGCTTCGAAATTCGCACGGTCGTGACCACCGAACGCGAGGTGCAAAAGGCGCTCGACAAGTACTACTCGGGGGATAATGAGAGCCTGGAAAGCGTCGTCAATACGCTGAACGAGGATGAGGACCTGGCGGCAGCGGCCAAGTCGTTGGCCGGGGACGGTCCGATCGAACTGGTGGCCGAGGTCGTCGACAGTGCTCCGGTGCGAAAGCTGCTGAATATCGTGCTCCTGACGGCCATCAAGGAACACGCCAGCGACATTCACTTCGAGCCCTTCGAGGACGAGTTCCGCATTCGAGTCAAGGCCGACGGCGTGCTGTACGAACTGGTTCCCCCGCCCCGCCACCTGGCGTTCGCGATCACCACGCGCATCAAGGTGATGGCCAACCTGGATATCGCCGAGCGGCGATTGCCGCAGGACGGTCGGATTGAACTCTCCGTGGGCGGCCACCCGGTCGACTTGCGGGTGAGCGTGATGCCGACCATGTTCGGCGAGAGCGTTGTCATGCGGGTACTGGACCGATCGGTCGTGTCACTCGATCTCGAAAAAGTCGGCATGAAGCCGGAAACGCTTAGGCGGCTTTCGCAGCGTGATGACCAAACCGAACGGCATCATCCTGGTCACCGGACCGACCGGTTCCGGCAAGACCACGACCCTCTACTCGGCGCTGAGCGAGCTGAACGAGATCACCGAGAAAGTCATCACCACCGAGGACCCGATCGAGTACGACATCGATGGCATCATCCAGATCCCGATCGATCCGGACGTCGGCAATACCTTTGCGGCGTGCCTGCGAGCCATCCTGCGGCAGGATCCGGACCGCATCCTGGTGGGCGAGATTCGCGATCTGGAAACCGCCGAAATCGCCGTGCAGGCATCGCTGACCGGGCACCTTGTCTTCAGCACGTTGCACACCAACGACGCCCCCGGCACGATCACACGACTGAAAGATATGGGGATCCCGACCTTTATGATCACGGCCACGGTCGAGGCCATTCTGGCTCAACGACTGGTCCGCCGCATCTGCAGCCAGTGTCGCGAGGTCGCCGAAGTCGATGAAGAACTGCTGTTCCAGGCGGGCATGACCAAAAAAGAGATCGAGGGCAAAACGTATTACCGGGGTGCTGGCTGTGAAACATGTAATAGTACGGGCTACAAGGGGCGAGTCGGGCTGTTCGAACTGATGGTGCTCAATGATGATCTGCGAGACATGATCATGTCGAACTGCTCGACCGACGAATTGCGCGAGACGGCCCGCAAGTTTGGCATGAACACGCTGCGGGATGCCGGTTTTTCCTATGCGGAAGACGGCACCACGTCTCTCGATGAGGTCATCCGGGAAACCGTGCTCGACTCGTAGTGTGGAACAGGCTGCCAGCCGGTCGTTTGGAACCGCGAGAGATCGGAGCGGGAATTGAGATTGGGCAGACGTCACAGGCGGGAAGCCTGTCCCGCGTCGCTCGATGAAATCAACCCTCCCGGGCGGGCGTGGGACGAAACGGATGGGGGAAACCACTCCGTCCGTCCGAGCCGGTAAGGCGGGCGGATGAGTCAAAAAGACGAAAACAGAGACGCGAAAGGAAAGGCAGTTAACAATAAAGCGTGGGAAAGACGGCAGGAAGATGAAGTTGAGGGGCCCGTAGTCTCGCCAGCCCGGAGAAATGCGACGAGGCGGAAGCAGGTCCGAGAGATCGAGCAGTAAAGATTGCAAAGTCCTTTTCGAGTCCCGCGGTAGCGGTTCGGAAGACCACTGGACGCCCATTGAGGGAATGACGTCATGCCGATGTACACATTCGAAGCCATGGATGCCACGGGTCAAGAGATCCGTGACACCATCGAGGCCCCCAATGAGGATAAGGCGCAGGAAACCATCCGCGAGATGGGCTACTTCGTCACGAAGATTGCCGTCAAGAAATCCCGCAAGTCGGATGACGACAAGGGAAAGGACGGCAAGAAGCGAGGCTTTGCCATCGGCGGCGTCAGCAGCCGCAACCTGACGATGTTCACGCGGCAATTGTCGATTTTGCAGGACGCCGGTCTGCCGATCCTCCGCAGCCTGCGGATTCTGGAAGAGCAGTCCAAGCCGGGGCGGCTGAAGAATTCGCTGATGGATACCTGCGACGAGATCGAGGGTGGCTCGACCCTGTCCGAGGCGATGAGCAAGTCACCCAAGGCGTTCAATCGGCTGTACGTCAACATGATCAAGGCGGGTGAGGCGGGTGGTGCCCTCGAAGTCATCCTGCAGCGGTTGGCCGACTTCATGGAAAAGGCCGAGGACCTCAAGCGGAAGGTCAAGGGCGCCATGATCTATCCGGTGATCGTGGTCTCGGTGGCCGTCGGTATCCTTTCGTTCATCATGATCAAGATCGTGCCAACGTTTCGACAGATCTTCGACGACTTCGAACTGACATTGCCGGCGCCGACGCAGATGCTCATCGCGCTGTCGGACGCCACGGCTCGCTACTGGTACCTGATCCCGACGATTCCGGTCGGCATCTGGTTGTTTATCAAGCTGCTGCGGCGCTTCAAGCACGGCCGCATGGGTTGGGACTTGTTCATGCTCAACGTGCCGGTCTTCGGCATGTTGGTGGAGAAGAACAGCCTGGCTCGCTCCACACGGACCTTGGGCACGCTGGTCCAATCGGGCGTGCCGATCCTGGAGGCGCTGAACATCACCAAGGAGACGTGCGGCAACGCCCTGTTCGAGCAGCTCTTTGTCAAGGGTCAATGACGCCATTCGCGAAGGCGAAACGATTGCCAAGCCGCTGGCGGAGCACTCGACGGCCAGCTTCCATCCGGTGGCCCTGCTGCTGTGGATTCTGGTGTTCGCGGGTCCTGTCGTGCCGACGTTGTTTATCCCGGGACTGGCCCAAGTGGGAATCTCGATCGTGGGACTGGGCGCGATTATCGGTGGCGGCTGGTACTTCTTGCGGTTCCGTCGCCGCGTCGTGGATCACCTGGTGGTGAACATGGTCGATGTGGGTGAAGAGACGGGTGAGCTTGACACCATGCTCTACAAGGTCGCCGACACGTATGACGCGGAGGTGGCGGTGATCACGGAGAGTCTGACCAAGCTGCTCGAACCGCTGTTGGTTTTGTTTCTCGGCGGTGCGGTCGGTTTTATCGTGGTGTCGTTATTCATGCCGCTCGTGAGCCTGATTCAGAACCTGTCGGGTTAGTCGGTGGGACAGGCTTCCAGCCTGTGATGAAAAGTGGGATAGGCTTCCAGCCTGTGATGAAAAGTGGGATAGGCTTCCAGCCTGTCATTAAGAAGTGTGAAGCATGACAGGCTGGAAGCCTGTCCCACGAGTAAGTTCAGTTTTTCAGTGCAACTCGGCGTGGCGGTGAGTAGCCGCCGCCAGCGGATACGAAACGGAGAGAGTCCCATGCGTTTGTTGACACCCGCCCAACCGCCGCTCGCTGGTCCGCGTGGCCCGCGTCGCCGAGGCTTCACGCTGGTCGAGCTGCTGGTGGTGATCTCGATCATCGCCATCCTGGCCGCCCTGTTGATTCCGGCGGTGTATGTGGCGATTCGCAAGGCCAAGGAATCGCGGATTGCGCCTGGAGATCGCCGCCCTGGGCAAGGCGCTCGACAGCTACAAATTGACGATGGGCGAGTACCCGCCCGATTTTACCTACGATCCGAATTCGTCGGTGACGGCCCAGAATCAGATGGAAGCGCAGATCAATGCCCATCTCAGCCGGACGTACCGTCGGCGGAATGTCGGTAATGACCTGCCGCTACAAGAGAGTCTGACCACGGGTGCCCGGACACCCATCATGAATCAGGCTGACTATGCGAAACTCGATCCGGCCGAGGCGCTCTACTTCTGGCTGCAAGGTTTCTCGCCCGATCCCCAAGCCCCCTTGTCGGGCGCCGGAGATCGGCCACCGTTTTTCGAATTCGATAAGACGCGGCTGACGGATAGCGACGCCGACGGCTTTCTGGAATATCACCCCAAGGGTGACACGAACAAGGTGCCGTATGCCTATTACGTGGCCCGCAGCACGGGTTCCGATGCGACGGCGTACCTGCAGGTGGCTGCCTACCTGGCGACCTCGAATCCGCGCGGTCTGCCCATCCCCTATTTCGCGGCCACGATGGTCCCGAACCCAAGCGGGAACTCCAGCGACCCGCCGGTCCCCTCGGCGGCGGCGCCGAAAAAATTCCAACTGATTTGCGCCGGACTGGATAGCGTGTTTGGTGCTGGTGGGCTGGTGACCGGAGCCGGCTCGGTGCCGCCGGCAGAGAAAGACAATATGGCGAGCTTTACGGAAGGGGCCAAGCTCGCGGATTTGGTGGATTAACTGATGAGGCAACGACAGGACACGATTCGCCACGGTTTTACGCTCGTCGAGCTGATGGTCGCGATCACGATCATCGCGATCCTGGCCACGACCATCCTCTTCGGCATGGCGGGTGTGACGAATACGGCCAAGGTCCAGCGGGCGAAGTCCCAGATCGCCCGGATTCATGAGATCCTGGCCGAGCAGTGGGAATCGTACGAAACACGCAGTGTCACCTTTGTCGGTACGCCACCCACCGGAAATCCGCAAATCGATCGGCTGGTGGGGCTCCGCGAGCTGATCCGCCTGGAGATGCCGGACCGGGTTTCGGACATTCAACCCAGGTTTGCACTGAGTGGCTTTCCCAATCCCCGTCCCAAGTCCGGGATTGCTCGACCGTCCCGGAATCTTTACTTCCACAATCGGGCCTTTGCGTTGACCAAATACACCAATTGGACCATCCAGCACCAGGGTGCCGAGTGCCTTTACATGATCTTGTCACAGGCGCAAATCGGCGACAGTAATGGGTTGGAATTTTTTTCCGAACGCGAGATTGGCGATACGGACAACGACGGCATGCCTGAGATCCTCGATCCCTGGGGCAATCCGATTCAATTCGTCCGCTGGGCTCCCGGTTTCAAGGGGCCGTCGTCGTACCAGACGGGGGATACGGGCGGCGGGCCCGATGCGATGGATCTGGCGAGCGCCGATCCTCGCTTGCGGGATGATGATACGACCAATGATACCTATGCGATCTTTCCATTGGTGTTTTCGAATGGGCCGGACGGCGAGGATAACATCCTGACCGACTTTGGCAAGCGGCGTTCGGATGGCACCGTGGAGAGCGTTTTAAGATTTCGCGACACCGATCGGACGCCCTTCGCCAACAACGTCCCCTGGCGGATGAGTGATCCCTATTGTGTGTGGCAAGGCCAGCAATTGGGACAACTCGAGGATCCGAATAGCACGGCCCACCTCGACAACATCTACAACCAGGCCCTCGATACCAAGCTGTAAGCACATGGCATTCCCGTTACCCACCCACCGCCGCTCAGGATTGACGCTCGTCGAGCTACTCGTCGTGATCACGATCCTGGTGATCCTGGTGGGGGTCGTGTTGCCGTTGGCCCAGCCGGCATTGAAAGGACGGGAGAAGCGAGAGGCCGCGCGGCAAGTGAATACGGTCTTTGCGGCTGCCCAGGCCCGCGCGATCGCGGAGCGGCGGGAGATTGGCGTGATCCTGATCCCGTCGGCCGACGGCCTTCGCTGCGAGACATTGGCGTTTGCCAAGGTGCCACCGCCGTTCGCCGGCGCGACGGTCGCTTCTCGGGTGCGGATCACGGGGGCCAACAAGCTCGAATTCACCGATTCCGATGACGAGGCGATTGCCGCCAAGTTGATTCCGAACGGACCGTTTCAGATTCGGTTCAACTATCGTGGCCACGTTTACGATGGCCTGCGAAACAATAACGACTATCAACTGACCGGTCTGGCGGCGCTGGAAGTTTTGCCGCCCGAGACCAAGAGCACGCAGGGATCGCCCTTCCAGATGTATCGAGGCCCGCGACGATCGGCCGCGGCCACGGTCGACTTGCCGCTGGGGGCCTACCTGGATTTGACCTCCTCGGGTGTCGACGGTGGAGTTCCCTTTAGCAATTTGGGGACGGTAGCGATCATGTTTGGCAAGGACGGCAGCTTGTCGCGTGTTTTCACCGACACCACGGCGCCCGCCGTGGTGCAGGGTCCACTGTATCTGCTGGTAGCCAATGGCAAGGAGACCGGCATTGACAATCTGGCGGCCACGGCCGCCAGCATCTGGGTGCGGGTCGATCGGTCACACGGGGCCGTGAGTACGGCCGAAAATGTGGGCTATACCAACACGGCGACGGCGCTGGCCGAGGCCCGCAGTCTGGCTTTCGCCGGACCCAGCCTGGGAGGGCGATAAGTGATGATCCGCGCCCCATTTGACGATCACGATTGGCACACGGGCATGGCGTTACCACGCCCCCGTCGCCGACGAACCGGCATTTCGCTGCTGGAGGTGCTGATTTCCATCGCCGTGCTGGCGATTGGACTGTTGGGGGTCCTGGCGTTGATTCCCGTGGCCAGCCAGCAGGC
The DNA here is from genome assembly GCA_963700865.1 of uncultured Planctomycetaceae bacterium. Classification (GTDB taxonomy): domain Bacteria; phylum Planctomycetota; class Planctomycetia; order Pirellulales; family Pirellulaceae; genus CAVOGJ01. Next base: position 689,142 of record CAVOZC010000018.1, read on the forward strand.
CGAGGAAGGGTGCGCGGAACGATGCCGTGGGGATCGCCGGCCGACGCGCGTTTCGCGAGCTGAATGTGCGGGGCTACCACGCAGCCGCGATGTGGGACCTCCCCTGGCGGACGAACACGGCGATCTATGCGGATGTCTTCCTGAATACCGTACCCACGTTGCGGCGAAGTCCCGCGACCGCTTTTTGTCTGGATCCGTACGGTTACTTTCTCTACCCGGGCGGCGTGGGGCCCCAGCTGGTTGACCAAACGCTGTACACATTTCCGAGCGACGAGCCTCTTGCAAACTCGGTGTTCCTGCCACGGCACACCGTGAAGCAAACGCCGGATCCTTTCGGGCTCCGTATTTCCGCGGCGCAGATTGAAGAGATTTTTACCTTCCAGGAAGATTTGCAATTCGAGTTGCCGGAGCGATCGACCGACGTCACACAGCAACAGACGTTGTCCTTGACCGATACCAACGGCAACCCGGTCGCGGCCAAGCGGTATGCCAAGGGGGCGTTTTCCTGGTTTGCCACGTTTGTGCCGCCGAATTACGCGGCGAACGCGTACATCGTTTCGGTCGCCGTCGTACGCGAACGACGCGCCTTTGGAGAGAAGACGGTGAACGCGACGATCAACTCGTTTGGGGGATCGGGCGAGGTGGAATTGGCGGAGGCGGTACCCGAATTAAAGCCTGGCCACTGGTTCATGCTGATGGCATCCCCACAACCGGGAGGTCGCATGGGGAATGCCACCACGCCAGCCCAGTATGAGTGGTATCGGGTGGTCGCCACGGACGGCACCCGGCTGACGGTGAGTGGCGAGGACTGGCATGCGCCGCCTGCCTTGCCGACGATCGCGGTCATCGTTCCCGGTACGGTGGCGGTCTACAGCAAATCGCTTCCCATCTCCGAAGCGCTGAATTAGAACCTGCGGGGCAGCAGACTTGAGAGTAGGTAGTGGAATGATGGCTCCTTTGAACAACCCCCGCCGCGGCGTCCTGCTATTGGTGGTGCTCAGCCTCCTCGTGCTGTTCGTCCTGATCGGCGTCACGTTCATTATTACGACAGGACAGTTCCGTCGCGCCGCCAGCAATTCGGTGCGCATCGAACGATCGGGAGATGCGCCCGCAAACCTGACGCAGATGGCCGCCTTGCAGTTGCTCAGGGGCACCCGCGATGCGCGTTCGGCGCTGTATGGTCACAGCCTGCTGAATGACATGTACGGACAGGACGGGATGCGGGCCCGCGTGATTACGGCGACGCAGCTGACTTCGTCCAGTGGCAAACTCGTCGAACTCCTCACGATCAAAGCCGCCAGTAATTACGAGCCGATCGAACCTCGCTCCCAAACCAGTGCTTTCACGACGTTTACGGCCACGCAAAACGATCTCATCGAAGGCTACTTCAACGGCGGTGTGCTGACGATGATCAGCGGGCAAGGAGCCGGTCGGAGTACGCGCATGTTGCGTTATTTGGGCGCCTCCAAGGAATTTCTCGTCATGACGTTTCCTGGCGAGATCGGTTTCGTACCGTCCGCAGACGATGCCTTCGTGGTCAACGGCCCTGCGTTCAACGGTGTGGGGGCGGGTTTGGACAATACACTGCAGGCGATGAATCGACAGGTGACCGTCGGCAGTGGAAATTACCCGCTGTCCTTTCTGCCCAATCTGTCGGCCTTTGACAGCGCCGCGATCCCCAATACCGTGCGTGACATCGCGCGGCTGGGAGGAATGGACGAGAGCTACGACATCGCCGACTACCAGAATATGTTTCTCGGCTGGGTGCCGGCGGACAAGACGCTCCAGTCGACCCTGCTGATCCCGTCGTTCCATCGTCCGGCGCTGGTGAATTATTTTCAGAATGGTGGCGGGGGCACGCTCCCCTTCGACAGCAGCAACAGAGATTTCTGGCGGACCGTGATCTTTCGTCCGACGACATTGGATCATCCCCAATTCACCGGCAGCAATCGCAATCCCAACAATCACGCCCTCGGCTTCGACCCGATCAACGGTCCCTGGGACGTCGACAATGACGGCAATGGCATCGAAGACAGCGTATGGGTTGACCTGGGTCTGCCGCCGCAGCAGGCGCTGGATGGCCGCATGTACAAGCCGCTGTTCGCCATCCTCTGTGTGGATCTCGATGGCCGGTTGAATCTGAATGCTCACGGCAGCCGGGCTCAAGTCGAGGGGCCCGTCCCCTTCGACACCACGACATCTCCCTTCCCCTCCCCACAATTCATGGCGGGGTCGAACGCTTCCTCGCAGTTTCCACTCCTCCGCGGCGAGGGCTTCGGCCCGGCGGACGTCTCTCTGGCGCCCGTGTTCACGACGAAAGACACGGCACTCAATACGATCGTCAAGACGAATGACATGCGGACCGTGATCGCTCGGCGTAATGAGGGAATTGCCGCAATCGAATACGAACCGGGTGGTAGTGGACAGATAGGGTTGGCCCAGCAGCCGGGCGTGCCTGCCAAGCAAGGCATGTTTACGCGGCCCCCCGATTATCACGGCGCGGGAGCCGTGGGGATCGACCATGCGGGTCAGCCGGTGTTTGGCAACTTCAATCCACCCGACTATGGGCCGTTCGAGAACCGGCCCTACGAATTGAACCTGGTGTCTCCCAATGCTTCGGATGCACCGTTTCTCCCGGCACACCTGGAAGGGTGGCTGCGTTATTACGACGTGGATCGGGCCAGCGAGGACCAGCGACTGTTTACCACCGCCCTGCCAGCCGCCAAGCTGGCTTCGCTGAATGGCCTGAAGGATATTTCGGAAATCAATCGAGGCGCGGTGACCACCGACAGTTTCGAGGTGCCCGTGCCGGCCGTGCCGCATGCGCCGACCAGCTTCCTGGGGGGTAATCCCAACGCGCCGACCTTGCTCACAACCTATCCCACCGAGTTGATTCTCAACCAGAAGCTGAATCTGAATCGACCGTTTGGCGATGGGCTTGATTTGGCATTGCCAACCAAACATCCGCTGGAAATCAATGGTACGCTGGTGACCGATGACGCACTCGAGATCGAGTTGCTGCAGATGTCCAATCCCACGACATACGCCAACTGGCTGAACGATGTGGCGCTCGCCAATGAGCGGTATCCACTGCGACAGGCGTACGCACGTCATTTGTACTGCACGATGATGTACTTGCTGGGAACGACGAGCGTCGATCTGAATTACGACGGGTTGCCGGATAACCAGGCTCAAAAGGCGCGAGCCGTCGCTCAATGGGCGATCAACGTGGTGGATTTCCGCGATTCCGACTCGATCATGACCCCCTTCGCCTACGATCCGGATCTAAGTGACGGCTGGAACACGCCGCTGAATCCATATAACGAGCTGAACCCCAGCCTGGCGGATCCGATGTGGAACCAATACGTGGTCTGGGGTTGCGAGCGGCCCGAATTGCTGCTGACCGAGGCCTTGGCCACGCATGACCGGCGGACGGAGGACCTGGACACCGAGGATCAGAATCCCAGCAATCCCGCGGACGTTCCCAATCTCACGACCGCCGCCATGGACCCGGATGCGGACTTTGATCAGCGGCTGCGGCCCATGGGGTCCCTCCTGATTGAACTCTACAATCCCTGGCTGAGTACCTATTCCGCGATTTCGAATGCCTCCGACCCGAGTCACTCAGAAACGCCGCCCGCGGATCTGTACGGCCCCGCCGGCGGCCCCGCCACGGCGCTGGCCGGGGTGATGCTGAATGCGGTGTCCCAGAACACCGGTGGCGGCAGCTCACCCGTTTGGCGGATTCTGGTGGCGAAGGATGAAAGTCGCTTTGCCGATCCGGACCACAAACAGGATCAATTCCCACCTCCCCCCGGCTTCGGTGGCGGACCTAGTTCATTTAACGACAACGATGTCGAGCGGGTGATTTATTTTGCCAGTCATGACCCGGCACCTGGACCGGGACAGGTCGATCTCCGCAATATCATGGACTTTCCCGCTTCCACGCTCCGCGACGTGATGGCGCCAACGCCGGAAGAGGCGGTGCTGACGGACGTGATCGCCCCAGGCCGGTACGCGGTTATTGGCCCTGGCTATGAAGCAAACTCGATCTTTCTGCGTTCTGATTCACGGCATTCCAACGGGCTGCACTTTTGCACCTTTGGGTGCTCTCAATCCCAACAATAGCGGCATGCCATTCGGAGACGGTCCCCAAGGATTAAGGGCGGCTCGTCACGTCGTGCTGGGTGTGGGCACTAAAACCGGTCGAGATCTGAACACGCTCGACGACGCGGTCGTCGTCAATAACGTCCAAGTGCCCAACTATCTTAACGGCATCCAGGTTTCCCTGGTCTCGGTTTCGGTGGTGCGGCGGGCAGCTCCGCACGGACGGCTCGGGGACGCTCGAGCCCCGCACGTTGAGCATTTCCGAACCGATCGGCGGTTATCAGGATCCGTCGAACGCCTGGGATCCGATGGGTGCCAGTGGGGAGGGTGAATACAATCCGCCGTACGATGTGCCCTTCGATTCCGCTTCGCCCGATTCGCTGCAAACCGTCGATCCCGACATCGAGGATGTGGAGGGAAAACTGGCGGATTACCGCACCCTCTTCTTGCAACGACTGGCAGACCCCACGCGATCCTGGAACGCCGCGACCAATCCCTACCGCACGATTGATCAGTTGAACGTGGACCTGAATGTCTTTAACGGAGTGGAGAAAAACGAGCCGAATCAATCAGGGACCATCGAGTTCGCCAGTAAGGAACGGGGACGACAGCAGACCCTGGATTTTCCAGGGATGCCTGCCCGAAACTTGTGGACCAGCGAGCCACCAAGGCTTCCTGTGACCGGATCGGACCAACCGGCCGATGATCCCAATACGGTCTACGGACACCAGTTGACCCACTCGCTGGGCCAGATCAACACGGCCATGGGCCCCGTCATTACCGACCTCAGTTTTGGCCGGTACGTGGGCCAGCCGGATACGTCCGCGGGCGCGCCGCCTTATCCCTGGCTGACCTGGAACAATCGGCCGTTTGCGAATGTGGGCGAGCTGCAACTGGTGCCGCGGAGTGCCAGTTCGCGGCTGTTGCATGATTTTTCACTGGATGGCGGCGGCAATCACTATGAATTGCCGGGCCTGCCGTCAGCTGCGACTTGGCCCTTCTTCCATCTGCTCAAATTTACGGATGAACGCGGCGGCACGGGCGGTCCCGGGCTGACGCGACTCTTCGATTTTGTTGATGTGCCGTCGCCGTTCATCGGGACACAAAAGTTTCTTGATCCGTCCTCGTTTCAATGGGACTCAGGCGCGTACGCGGCGACGCTCCGCGAGCCGTTCAACTCGATGTCCCAGTTCCGCGATCCCGGCCTGATCAATCTTAACACGACAACCGATCTGCGGGTCTTCAATGGGATGTTGGGCTCGCTCTCCTTTGATCCCACGGTCGACAACAGCAGTTATTGGAATGTGTTGCAGCAATCGCTGCGGGTGCCCGGCTTTGATCTGACAACGAACAGCCCGTCGAACCCCAATCATTTGAACAGCTCTTATCCGACGCAGTTCCTGGCGCCGTTCAAATCGGCGACGAGCGCTGGATTTGAACCGACGATCAGCGCGCCTGCCGTCGTTGACGATGACACCCGCGCAAACGGGGTTGCTGCGGCGGACTCCCAATGCGAATCTCCCGACCTTTGCGTTGCCGGTGCCATTGGTCGACACGCGAGAATACATCAACGCCTCACGTAATCCGTACTTCCGTTTCAAGCGAATCAATCGCCTGGAATCGATGTCGACGACGCGATCGAGTGTCTTCGCGGTCTGGGTGACGGTTGGCTATTTTGAACTCATCCCGACGGCGGTGGATGTCGTCCACCCGGACGGGTATCAGTTGGGCCGCGAGATGGGACTGGACACGGGACAAGTCGAGCGGCATCGAGCCTTTTACATCATGGATCGATCGATCCCGGTGGGATTCGAGCCCGGTGAGAACCACAACGTCGAGGAAGCGATTCGCCTGCAGCGGTACATCGAGTAGTTTGGAGTGCGGCGATGCTTCGCCGCTTTGCCCAGCGTGCGGTCCGCATGGCGCGCGATCTTTGTCCGTCGCGCCGCCCGCCATATGGTCAGCCGTAGGCGCTAGCCTCGGGCCGCGTACGAGTTGGGTTGGCCATTTGGCATGTGGTTGGGATCGAGGATGGGGGGCGTGAACCGCTTCTGCCCGACGCTAGCGCGTACGGCTCAGTCCGGCGGCGCGAGTATGGTCAGCCGTGGGCGCTAGCCTCGGGCCGCGTACGAGTTGGGTTGGCCATTTGGCATGTGGTTGGGATCGAGGATGGGGGGCGTGAATCCGCTGCTGCCCGACGCTGGCCGTACGGCGTTGTCCGTCGCGCCGCCCGCCATATGGTCAGCCGTAGGGCGCTAGCCTCGGGCCGCGTACGAGTTGGGTTGGCCATTTGGCATGTGGTTGGGTTCGAGGATGGGGGGGCGTGAATCCGCTTCTGCCCGACGCTAGCGCGTACGGCTCAGTCCGTCGCGCCGCCCCGCCATATGGTCAGCCGTGGCGCAGCCTCGGGCCGCGTACGAGTTGGGTTGGCCATTTGACATGTGGTTGGGATCGAGGATGGGGGGGCGTGAATCCGCTTCTGCCCGACGCTAGCGCGTACGGCGTTGTCCGTCGCGCCGCCCGCCATATGGTCAGCCGTAGGCGCTAGCCTCGGGCCGCGTACGAGTTGGGTTGGCCATTTGGCATGTGGTTGGGATCGAGGATGGGGGGGCGTGAATCCGCTTCTGCCCGACGCTAGCGCGTACGGCTCAGTCCGTCGCGCCGCCCCGCCATATGGTCAGCCGTCGGTGCTAGCCTCGGGCCGCGTACGAGTTGGGTTGGCCATTTGGCATGTGGTTGGGATCGAGGATGGGGGGCGTGAACCGCTGCTGCCCGACGCTAGCGCGTACGGCGTTGTCCGTCGCGCCGCCCGCCATATGGTCAGCCGTAGGCGCGAGCCTCGGGCCGCGTACGAGTTGGGTTGGCCATTTGACATGTGGTTGGGATCGAGGATGGGGGCGTGAACCGCTTCTGCCCGACGCTAGCGCGTACGGCTCACTGGCGGTGGAGGATGGACGGTTCGAGGATGGGGGGCGTGAACCGCTTCTGCCCGACGCTAGCGCGTACGGCTCACGGGCGGTGGAGGATGGACGGTTCGAGGATGGGGGGGCGTGAATCCGCTTCTGCCCGACGCTGGCGCGTACGGCTCACTGGCGGTGGAGGATGGACGGTTCGAGGATGGGGGGGCGTGAACCGCTGCTGCCCGACGCTAGCGCGTACGGCTCACGGGCGGTGGAGGATGGACGGTTCGAGGATGGGGGGGCGTGAATCCGCTTCTGCCCGACGCTAGCGCGTACGGCTCACTGGCGGTGGAGGATGGACGGTTCGAGGATGGGGGGCGTGAATCCGCTGCTGCCCGACTGCTGCCCGACGCTAGCGCGTACGGCTTACGGGCGGCGCAGGCCTGGTGGTTCATTTCTGTCACTTCATGCAGGATGCGCCGGCCACCGCCATCCGAGGCTATTCTCGCCCGCATTTCGCGAAAAGTGGCGGCCCCGTCCCCCGAGCCACCATCTGACGGCATGTTCCGTCCCCTCCCCGCGCGTTTGCCGCCCGTTTTCGGGACTCTATAATTGAACGCATCCTGCGGCGTACCCGCGGCGGATCGTCCGACCGCGTCGAATTCATCGAGGTGCATGGCAAATCGCCATTTTCAGACGTGCTCTTGGAACAGGTTGATCATGGAGCCAGGCACGAACCGATCGTCCTCATTGTGGTGGAGGACGCGCATCGTGTGCGGCTTGGCCGCCACGCTGCTCGGTAGCTACAACGCGGTTGCCGAAGAGTCTCCCCGCGGGCACCTGGTGCGCGTCCCGCTACCGATTGTAGGCAGCGTCGACGACACTGTCCGCCGCAGTATCCGGCGGCTGCTCGCCGACGGCAGTGGGCAAGCGGATCGCCCGCTCCTGGTGCTCGAATTCTGGCCGACCACGGAGAACGAATCGTCCGAGGCGGATGGGAGTGAGTTTGAACGCTCGTTGTCTCTGGCTCGTTTCCTGTCCAGCCCCGAACTCAGTTCGTTGCGGACGGTGGCTTATTTGCCCCGCACGGTCTTGGGTCATGCGGTCCTGCCGGTATTGGCTTGTGAAGAAATCGTGATGCACCCCGACGCCGAATTCGGTGCGGCTGGCATTCGCGAGGAGCGACCATCGGCGATGATGCGAGGGTTCTACGAGGACGTGGCCAATCGCACCCGCGCGGTGCCGGCTGCGGTCGCCTTGGGGATGCTCGACCGAAATCTGAAAGTCGTGCGCGCCACCACGCCGACCGGCGTGCGGTATGTCTTGTCGGAGGAAGTCGAGCGATTAAAAAAGGAAACGACCATCCAGGAAGTTGAAACCGTGGCCGATGAAGGGGACTTCGTTCGCCTGAGCGGTCGCGACATGCGGCTGAAGTATGGTTTTGCCAGTCGTCTGGCCGCGAACCATCGGGAGCTGGCCAACGAGTTGTCGCTGGCCACTGGGGATTTAGAGCCGAATCCGTCGCTGGGGGGAGAATGGCAGGCGATCCAAGTCCAGTTGGCGGGTCCGATCAACAAGTCGAATATCGACCGCACGCTGCGGGCCATCGAGGCCAAACGGCGCTTGGGTTCGGTCAATCTGATTTGCCTTATTCTGGACAGCCCCGGCGGATCGCCCGCGGACAGCGTCGAGCTGGCCAATTATTTGTCATTGCTCGATAGTTCCCAGATAAGGACCGTGGCTTACGTTGCGAACCAGGCCTTGGGCGATGCGGCGGTGATCGCGCTGGCCTGCGACCACTTGGTGATGGAGCGAGCCGCGATTTTGGGAGGACCGGGCACCTACCAGCCGAATGCGGACGACATCGGAGACTTGAAGGTGGCCTTGCAGCGGATTTGTGCGGATAAATCTCGCAGTTGGTCGCTGCCGCTGGGGCTGCTGGATGCCGACCTCGTGGTAAATCGCTACCGCGTGGAAGGTACCGATGTGGTCGACTACTTCTGTGAGGAGGAATGGCAGGCGCAAGCCGATCCCGACCAGTGGGTGCGCGGTGAACTGGTAAAGGAGCGAGGCCGGCCGCTGCAGACGGTGGGCACGATGGCGGCGGAACTGGACCTGGCGAAGTACGTCGTCGAGGATTTCGCCGACTTCAAAGTTGCCTATAGCCTGACGGAAGATCCGGAAATCGTGGAACCGACCTGGGCGGACGACGTCATCGATTATCTGGCTCGTCCCCACGTCGCGGGGACGCTGCTATTTTTTGCCGGCTTTGCCCTGATGATCGAGTTGTCGTCCCCGGGAGTCGGCGCGGGAGCCTTTGTATCGTCCGTCTGCTTCGTTGTCTTCTTTTGGTCCCAGTTTCTGCACGGGACCGCAAATTGGCTGGAGATCCTGCTGTTTATCACGGGGCTCGTCTTTTTGGGCTTGGAGATCTTCGTCCTGCCCGGTTTTGGCGTCTTTGGATTAGGCGGCGCTGCGTTAATTGTCAGCTCCTTGATTCTGGCCAGTCAGACCTTCATTCTGCCGCAGAATGATTATCAGTTCCAGCAACTTCCCCGCTCGCTCGTAACGGTGGCGGGAGCCGGTTGTGGCGTGATGGCAGGTTTGTTCGTGCTCCGGCGGTTCCTGGACCGAGCGCCGATTCTCAGCCGTGTCATGTTGCCGCCGCCCAGTGGCGAAGAGCTATTGGAGCGCGACCTGCGCGAGTCGATCGTCAGTTACGGCGCATTGCTCGGTCAGACCGGCAAGACGACCACGAAGTTGATGCCCGCTGGCAAGGCGAGTATCGATGGTCGGATTGTCGATGTGATCAGCGACGGCGAGGCGATTGCGGCGGGTACCCGGATACGCGTCGAAGAGGTGCTGGGAAATCGGATTGTCGTCACGGCGCTCGTCGATGATCATTCGCCGCCGACGGAGTAACTTAGATGACACCTGTCTTACTGTGGGCCATCCTGCTGCTCGCGCTGGCCATCGGCATCATTTTTCTGGAGATGTTCATTCCATCGGGAGGGCTGCTCGGCTTTGTGTCGGCCGCGATTGCCGTGTCGGCCGTGGCCCTCGTCTTCTGGCAGGAAGGTCTGGTACGGGGCGTGATCTTCCTGGTATTTGCGTCGTTCATCTTGCCGCTAGCCGTGGCCGCGGCGATCAAGGTCTGGCCCCATACGGCCATCGGACGCAAGGTCCTGAATTTGCCTCCGGGTGAGGAAGCCGCCATTGCCGCAGCACCCAATTACTCGGCGTTGCAGCAACTGCTTGGTCAGCGGGGTGTTTCCAAGACGAAAATGCTCCCCAGCGGCTCGATCAGCCTGGGGGGTGGAAAGACGTTTGACGCCGTCAGCCAGTCAGGTCCCATCATGGCAGGTCAGCCGATCGAAGTTGTCAAGGTCGACGGAACGCGGATCCTGGTGCGGGAAATCAGTAGCGAAGAAGTCTTGCCCGCTGATGAAGAGACGCGCGAGATTGAGGATCCCTTTGCTACCTGAGCGCTTGTCACCGCCGAGTCGGAAAAAGCGGCAGCCGACGGTGTATTTGGGCCAGAGAAAAGCGTAAGATGGGCCCAGGTGACCGCCTTCGCGTTGAGCTTGCCCCTAACGAGGAGTTCCCAGGATGTTGTTGTTTGCTGCAAACGAACCGTTCGGCACGCTCGTGATTATCGCCTCGGTGATCGCCATCGTGTTCGCGACGATCCTCTTTGCCGTGTTCGCCCGCTACTTTCGCCTCTGGATCCAGGCGGTCACGACGGGAGCCAATATCTCGATTTGGGACCTGATCGGGATGACCTTTCGCAAGGTCAACCCGGCGGTGATCGTCCGCACCAAAATTATGGCGGTACAAGCGGGGCTGACCGAGGAGGAGACTGGTATCACGAGCAAGGTACTGGAAGCGCACTACCTGGCCCGCGGCAATGTGCCGCTGGTGATTCGCGCCATGATTGCAGCTGCCAAGGCCAAGACCATCCACCTGACGTTTGAGCAGGCGACGGCCATCGATCTGGCCGGGCGAAACGTGTTGGAAGCGGTGCAAACGAGCGTCTATCCCAAGGTGATCGACTGCCCGGCTCGAGAATCGGCGCGACCCCATCTCGACGCGGTTGCCAAGGACGGAATTCAATTGCAGGTGAAGGCGCGCGTGACCGTCCGCGCGAATCTCGAACGATTGATCGGTGGTGCCACCGAAGAGACCATTGTCGCTCGTGTCGGCGAGGGGATCGTGAGCGCGATCGGTAGCGCGTCAAGTCACAAAGACGTTCTTGAGAATCCCGATCTGATTTCCAAGGCGGTGCTCTCTCGGCGACTCGATTCGCAAACCGCGTTCGAAATCGTCTCGATCGATATCGCCGACATCGACGTGGGAGACAACATCGGAGCCCGCTTGCAGGCCGATCAGGCCGAGGCCGACACGCGTGTCGCCCGGGCTCGGGCCGAGGGTCGTCGCGCCATGGCCGCCGCCGAAGAACAGGAAATGACGGCTCAGATCGAGGAGAGTCGCGCCAAGTTGGTTTCGGCCGAGGCCGAAGTCCCCGCGGCGATCGCCGAAGCCTTTCGCAACGGCAAGCTTGGCATTATGGATTACTACCGACTGCGGAATATTCAGTCCGACACCGAAATGAGGAACGCGATTGCCGGGACCGGTTCGGGTGGCGCGAAGGCGTAAGCCGGCCCCGAGGGACGGTCGCCGAGCCCCTTCGCCAAGACGTATCGATTATGGAACTACCGACCCTCCTCTTCGCCGACGGTTTCGACACGTTGCTCAAGCTGGCGGTGTTTCTGCTTTTCTTTCTCGGGCCCGCCCTCGGAAAGCTGTTCATGGGGGGCGGCAACCAGCAACCGCAGGCGCCGCCCGTGCCCAATCCGGGGGGCCGCCCTCGGCCGCTTCCGCCCCCCCCGCCCGGTCAACCCGCGCCGCGCCCGGAAGATCGGCTGGAACAAGAAATTGAGGCGTTCTTGCGGAGAGCGCGCGGCGATCAGGCCGAGGTCATCGCGGAAGCGGGCCCCGGTCCCGAGTCCGATCCCTTTCGACCTGCGGTCGCCGATCCGATTATCGTGGCCGAGCCGATTGACGTGCCACTCGATATGCATCATGCGTCGGTCGCGGAACATGTAAGGCAGCACATCGAAGCGCGGCCCGTCACCGAGCACGCCAAACAACTCGGGCAAAGCGTACAGACTGAGATCAATTCCATCGAGTCGCGGGTGCATGAGATCTTTGATCACGACCTCGGATTGCTCGATAAGGCCTCCGAGGACAACTACGCGGATATCGATGATCGCGGCACCGATTCGCAGGTCTGGGAAGGCACGGCGACCCGTCAGAAGCGATCCGATGATGTCCGCCAGAAGCGATCGGACGATGTTTTTCGTATGATTCGCGACCCTGTGAGCATCAAGACGGCCGTGATTCTCGCCGAGATTCTTAAGCGGCCAGACTATTAATGCCTGGTAATTCCGCCAAGGAAGTCCACTGGGTAGCCAAAGTGGCCAGACTTTGGATGTTGGACGTTGAGGATGGATAGGACCAAATTCTTGCGAATTCGGCTACTCGGAAATTAGACGGTCACCAAACACATGGCTGAACCTGATGACCATGCCTGACGTAAGTGCTCAAACCTGTATTGGCTGGATCGGTACGGGGGTCATGGGAAGCAGCATGTGCGGACACCTGCTGTCGGCCGGCTACCCCGTCACCGTCTTCAATCGGACCAAGGCCAAGGCCGAGAAGCTGTTGGCCGACGGAGCCGAGTGGGCCCCTTCGCCCCGCGACGTGGCGGCCGCCAGTTCCATCGTCTTTTCGATCGTGGGGTATCCCGAGGACGTCCGCGAAGTCGTCTTGGGTGAACGAGGAGTTCTTGCCGGTAGCAAGTCGGGTGACATCCTGGTGGATATGACCACCAGCCGTCCGGCACTGGCCGTCGAGATTTTTGAGAAAGCGGCCCAGCAAGGCGTTCACGCCATCGACGCACCCGTGTCGGGCGGCGACATTGGCGCGCGCGAAGCTCGCCTGTCCATGATGGTGGGTGGCGAGTCGTCGGCGGTGGAGATCGTGATGCCCCTGTTGCACAGATTGGGCAAGACGATTATCCACCAGGGTAGTCCCGGCTGTGGCCAACACACCAAGATGGTGAATCAGGTCTTGATTGCAACCAACATGATCGGCGTCTGCGAAGCGTTACTGTACGCGTATCGAGCCGGACTGGATTTGGAACGCGTCATGGAATCTGTCGCCTCGGGAGCCGCCGGCAGTTGGTCGCTGTCCAACCTGGGGCCGCGGATCATTGCCAACAACTTTGAACCCGGCTTTTTTGTGGATCATTTTCTCAAGGACATGCGGATTGCGCTGGAGGAATCCGAGCGGCTGGGCCTGGATCTGCCCGGTCTGCGGCTGGCCGCGGAACTCTACGAGTCCCTGCGGTCCCAGGGCCATGCACAAGCGGGGACGCAGGCCCTGCAGTTGTCATTGGCTCGCCTGTCCGGCATCGATTGGACGGGGCGAGCAGGGATCGACTCGGCAGCCGCCGGTAAGGCCACATCCACTTCCGATCCCGCATAACCGATGCGACGGTTGTGACGCGCCCGATCGATCCGATTTGCGACGCCAACTTCGTTGACCTTGCCGGTTGTCCGCGACTTTGCGGGGTATTTTTGTGCTGTGCCCATTTCGTAGTCAAATCGCAGGTAGCACTATCATGGAACCAGCCGTCGAATCTGCCCGAGCGACCGTCGAAACGCCTCAACAGCACCGAATTCTTGTCGTAGATGACGATATTGGTCAGACGGAGGTGCTGGCATATAGCCTCCGCAAGCAAGGCTATCAGGTCACGGTGGCTCATTCGGCAGCCGCCTGTTTCCAGGCCGTTCGGTCGGACGATCCTGATCTGATCGTGCTGGACATCGAGTTGCCCTCCATGTGCGGCCTCGAAATCTGCCGGCAACTGAAGGATAGCCGCCAGACGTGCGAGATCCCGATCGTCTTGCTCAGCGGCACCCAACGGGCCGATGTCATTCGTGAGGCCCGCGCCGCCGGTTGCCAGTTCTATCTCGCGAAACCCTACGATCCCAACTCGTTGCTGACGCTCGTCCAGACCGCGCTGCACGAGTCGTCGGATTGGTAGTTTTCCCGCGGCGGGTGTGGTAAACTGCCTATCTTTCCAGCCCATTACGGGCCATGCACCGAATTTGTCGGCGAGCGGACTTGCTTCCCCTAAATCGTCTGTGATAGCATTGTGGGGCGTGCCAGAGAGTGGGGGAAATCGCTCCGCTCTTCCGTCAGCGATCGATCATGACTGCGGTTCCAGACCCGCGGTCCGCGAGGCATGTTCCGGCCGTGATTGGCCGACTTGATCGACGAGCCCGGTGGCAAGTGAGGGATTGCTACGCCCCGCAACGGCGCTCGCCGGTAATAAAGCAGATGTTGCAATCCGAGGATTTCAGGGCCAAGGGATCGTCCAGCGCGGGCGATTTCATCCCTGTTCGTTCGCGTGGCATTTACCAACATAGGAGTTTTGAGTGGGTACGAAAAAGACAGGCAAAGGTCGTCGTAAAGTGGGTCGAAAGAAGCGTCGGATGCGAGCCAAAATCCGCCATCGCAAGAAGTAATGATCCGTGGGACAGGCTTCCCGCCTGTCATCTTGGATCGTGGGATAGTCTTGGATCGTGGGATAGGCTTCCAGCCTGTCGTCTTGGATCAGCCTCAGGTACCCCACGACAAGCGTGGGGATTGTGCTGGCCGAACGATCGTCCACGGCTTTCACAGGTGCCCGCCGCTTGCCGGCGGGAGTTTCACGTTCACTGACCACTGCAGCGCGAAAGGACGGAGCACAGCGTGGCTGCCGGGACCATCGTGCCGATCCGGACACCACAGCACGACCGAATTTCGTGCCGCATACGACCGGCTGGAAGCCGGTCCCACGACCGCCAAAGCAACCGACTCACCATGGTTCGCCTGCACTTCACCGTATTCGCGTGTTTCTGCTGCGGCATGCTGGGCATCGCTTCCGCCCAGTCCTCCGAATCGCCCGCAAAGCCTGACGGCCCGGCCCAGATCGTGCGGCCCGCCCCGGCAGTTTTGCAGGCCTTCGAGGGGCTCATGTCAGGTGCCACGCTCGAGGGAAGTTTCACCAAGTTTCCCGCGTCGGCTCTCACGGATGGCAGCGTCCCCCGGACGCCCCACCCGAATTGCAAGCCGAACGCTACGAGATCGTCTCGATCAAACATCTGGGGAAGGAAGATGTCTGGATCATCCAGGCGCGCATCCAGTACGGTGAGCATGACCTCACCGTGCCCGTTCCAGTCCGCATCCAGTGGGCCGGCAAGACGCCCGTGATTACGCTGGATCGCGTGGCCATCCCCGGCTTGGGCACCTTTGACGCCCGCGTGGTGATCCACGACCGCAAGTATGCTGGCATGTGGCGGCATGACGACGTGGGCGGGCATCTCTTCGGCAAGATCCTGCCGGCGGCGACCGCTGAGGCAGCCGATACGCCTCGTGAAGATCGGTAGGCTGGGGCGGTTGTAGCGATCGCCCTGACCATGACGATTCTTTCGGTTTTCCGGACGGAATCATCCGCACGATGTGCCGATACCGGCGAACCGTTTAAGCCGAAACAAGCGTTACACCCGATACCAGCCGTATAGGTCGACGAGCCGGCTCGTCGACCGCAAAGAAGACAAGACGGATCTTCTCTACGGACAGGGTGGTCATGATCAGGTGTGCCTGGAATCGCTGTGGATGGCTACTCTGCCTGTGGACGCTGGTTGGGCTGTCGGGCTGTATGATTGGGCCGGACTTTCGTCCCCCGGCGGTGGTCATGCCTGATCTGTGGCATCAGGAATTAGAAAACGGCGAATATGTCGGCACGCAGGAGCTCGATCAGTGGTGGACCATGCTGCAGGATCCGATGCTCAACGAGCTGATCGACAGCGTCGGTTACGCGAACCTGAATCTGGACGCGGCTTACGCCCGCATCTCTGTGGCTCGATCGGAGCGGTGCATCATCACCTCGGAGAAAATCCCCCAGTTACGTGATGAGGGTTCCTTCCTCAAGACGAGGACCAGCCCCAACTCGTTCGGCGGAGGTGGCGGTTTTTCAAACTTCTTCACCCGCGACTTGTACACGTTGCGAACCTTGGTCAGCTGGGAGCCCGATGTCTTTGGGCGCATTCATCGGCGCATTGAGGCCGCCGACCAGAATGTCTATGCCCAGGTCGAAGCCTATCGGGACTTACTGGTTGCCCTGCATGGCGACGTCGCCGAAACCTACGTGATTGTGCGAACCGTTCAGTCGCAACTGGAGTATGCCCGGGAAAACGTGGAGATTCAAAAGCAGGCGTTGAAACTGGCGCGGGCCCGTGTGCGGGGTGGTGTGGCGGCCAACATTGACGAGTACCAGGCCGAATCGGAATTGGCCGCAACCGCGTCTCGCATTCCGCCGCTGGAACAAAATCTGCACGTCTCGCTCAACCGACTGGCCGTACTCATGGGAGAATGCCCTGGCGTCGCTGCATGAACCGCTGGCGCATCCGTTGCCCATTCCGACCGCACCTGAATTTACTCCGGTCACCATTCCCCGTGATCTGGTCCGACAGCGACCGGATATTCGGCAGGCCGAACGCGTGGTGGCTGTCCGCACCGCGGAAATCGGCGTGGCCGCGGCCGAACTGTTTCCCCGCTTTACGATTGCTGGCGAGTTTAACCTGCAGTCGCAAGACTTCTCACAATTGTGGAAAGCGGGCAGTTCGGGATACGGCGTCGGTCCCACATTTTCCTGGCCGATCTTTCAGGGTTTCCGTATCCTCTGCAGTGTCGAACGCGCCGAGGCGGCCGTCCGGGAAGCCGTGGATATCTACCGGCAGACCGTGCTGCTCGCGATGGAGGAAGTCGAGGATGCCATCGTTAGCTTTGAGAAAGAAAAGGAACGTCGCGACCTGCTTAAAGCAACCGTCGTCGCCGCCCAGGAGTCCTTGCAAAGCGTGCTGGCACTTTACCGCGAAGGGAAAGTCGACTTCAACAACGTGCTCGTGACCCAGCGGACCCTGTTTCTGGCGCAAAATGAATTTGGCCATCTCGGAGGGCCAGGTCGTGGTCAATTGGGTTACACTCTATCGCGCCTTGGGCGGCGGTTGGGACCCGAACCACCACTGCCCCGACCGCTTCGTCACGGCCCGCTGCGGTCCCCGAGGTGATCCCAACGTCGTCGAGAACATTCCGGCCGCTGGCGAGGCGAACCGCTATTTTGACATGAACCCGCAAGAGCAGGCGGAGGCGGACCAGTTCGTCGAACCGTTGCCAGCGAGCGAAGTTCCGACGGATCAAACGCCATTGTTGCCAACGGATCCCAACGCTCCCCTCGAAAGCCTGCCCAATGGCGACGCACCCGTGCGCGACCGGATCGGAAACCAAGGGAGACCGGCTTGTTTGATCGCGTCTTGGAACGGCTGGAGGAAAAACTTGACTCGACGCCCATCGAAAATTGATGCCGTTCGCTGGGCGCTCCTTGTGACCGTCGTTTCCATCGCCAGCTGTTTCAGCGCGGAATGGTCGGTTCCGACGCCGGCGGAACCGCTCCCGCTCTTGCCCACGGTCGTGAGGACCTCCGGCAGACTCGATGATCCACTGGCACCCCTGCAGTCGAACCTGCGAGCGCTCAGTTCCCAAACCTGCGCAGCGGCGGGTTGCCATGGTGGTGGCAGACCAGGACTGGCCAATCCGCACGCCGTGCGCGGCGAGGAATACAACCTCTGGCTGAGAAACGACCCGCATGCGCGGTCGCTGCAAACGCTCGGCGGCGAAGCCAGTCGCGTGATTCTCCAGAATCTGCGCATCCTGCAGAACGATCAAATCGTCGATCATGCAGGCTACGCCAACTGTCTGGCCTGTCACGGGTCAGTCCCCGACGGACCAACCATACCGTCGCCGTCCGCCGTGGCCCAGTCGGCCGCGTCGGTCGACACCATCGGATGTGCGGCCTGCCATGGTCCGGCCGAACGGTGGATCAACCAGCATTACCAGCGACCCTCGGGCTGCGAATCCCTGGGATGGGAGGGTCGGATCCCGCTCCACGATTTGTTCGTGCAGGCCCGCGTCTGCGCTTCCTGCCATGTGGGGGATCGGTTTCGCGACATGAACCACGATCTGATTGCCGCCGGTCATCCGCCGCTGCGATACGAGTTCGCGACCTATCAGCTTCGCTTGCCGAAACACTGGCGGGACGAGCGGAGTCGTGATCGGCAAGGGTACGAGGCGCAACTGTGGCTGGCGGGGCAGTTGGCGAGTCTTGACGCCAGCCTGGCTCTGCTGGAGGGCCGGGTATCCGGCGGCAACCATGTGAGTACGTGGCCCGAGCTTTCCGAATACGAGTGTGCTGCCTGTCATCATGACCAGAGTCTTGCCCCGCTGGCGACTCCCTTGCCCGACGAGCGGTCAAACCGTTTGGCGCCGTACGCGACTTGGCACCTCACGGGGCTGACGTGGGCGGTGGCCGCTGACGACGGGGCCGGTCCCGCGGCGATGGCCGCTGGCGAATTGCGGTCGCGCATCGAGTTCTTGCGACAGCAGATGGAGTC
Source organism: uncultured Planctomycetaceae bacterium (assembly GCA_963700865.1). Taxonomy (GTDB): domain Bacteria; phylum Planctomycetota; class Planctomycetia; order Pirellulales; family Pirellulaceae; genus CAVOGJ01. Next base: position 707,710 of record CAVOZC010000018.1, read on the forward strand.
TTCTCAGAATCCGGCGCCTGCCGACGTGCGGCGCGCCGCGTCCCGAGCACGGGCAGCGCTGCGGCAATGGGTGACCACGGCCGGCTACGGCCGGCTGGCCACCTTCGACGCCCGGCAACTGTGTCAGGCGCTGGCTGACGACTGTGGCCAGTCATCGCTCGTGGCCAACTGGGATGCCGCGGTTTCCTTCTACCTGGCGGCGGTCGCCGGCCGTGCCGCCTGGTCGGATGCCGCGACGGCCGATGTGGCTGAGTCGATCCGAGCCACGCTGCGTTACTCTCCCGGCAAGGACCAGAACAGCTTCCCCAGGGGGCTGCGGACGCCACCGGTTGTGCGGCCTGCCGATCTGCAGGCCATGCTGCAATCGCTGGGCGATCTGCTCGGCGAGTCGACGGGCGAAGTACAATAGAAGCTGGCGGCTGGTCTTTCGGCAAGTCGATCGAGTTCCCCTGTGTCTGCCCGCAAGTAGCCATGATCAAGCGTGTCATACCTTCGCAGGATGGGTTCGCCGCGATGGTCCCCTCAAGCCGCGGGGTCGCCACGGCCTGGGGACGATGGTTGGGACTTATCGTCGCTTGGGGTGGGATACTGGCGGGAGGTCGCTCCGCGCTGGCTCAGCCCGAACTGTCGCTTGGGCGGGCGGCTCGGCCCGAGGCAAACGCTGTGACTGAGGCGTGGAGCAACGATCCGCGGATGGTGGCCTGTGGCAATTGCCACTTCAACGGTCCCTCCGAGAATCCCCTGGCTCGAGTCCGTCGTCCCGGCGAGTTCTCGCGGCAAAACGAAATGCGGATTTGGTTGACACACGACGTGCATGCCGAAGCCCGCCGGCGCATCGAACCGTGGGACGAGACAAGGTCGGCCACGGCGGAAGCAGCCTCTCATTCGCTCACGTTAGAGAGCGGGAAATCCTCGTTGACCAACAGTCACCAGCTCAGTCGTCAGATCTGCGATGCTTTGGGCTACGATGTCACCAACGCGGAGGGATATGCGCGGTTTCGCGACAACTGCCTGACGTGCCACGGCGGCTGGTCCCCGACAATTCCACAACCGGGATTCTCGCGAACCGGATACCAACAACCTGGGCTCAGCTGCCAGTATTGTCATCAGGTGGGCGACGAAGATGCGTGGGTGGACCAGCATTGGCAGGCCACGCAATGGCGGTTATTGGCGCCGACGGAAAAGCAGGCCGCCGGGCTGCGCGATCTGGTGTCGATGGCCGCGCAAAGCCAATGGTGTGGTGACTGCCATCTTGGAAATATCGAGAAGCATCAATTCGTGACGCACGCCATGTACGCCGCCGGCCACCCTCCCCTGCCCGCCTTTGAGGTGCAGACCTACTGCCAGCAGATGCCTCAGCACTGGCGCGGTCCGGCGGGGCTGTACGAATCGCTCGCAGGATCGCCCGATCGCGAGACTTATTTTGCAGTGTCGTATCCGTCGCTCTTCTCGCAGGCGAACGATGTGGGTGAGGCGGCGACGCTGGCGTGGACGATGAGAAAGCTGCTGACCGGTGCCATTCAGTCCGAGCGGCAGGGGCTGGCGCTGCTGGTGCAGGCCTTTGAGCACGACCGCTGGGGGGATTACGCGCTCTACGACTGCTCGGCCTGTCACCATGACCTCCGCAGTGAAAGCCGTCGCCAGCAGCGGGGCTTTCCCGGTGTTCCCGGCCGGCCGCGCGAGAGTGTCTGGCCGAACCTGCTGCTCGCGGCAGCCCTCGCCCGCTCCGAGCAGGCCGCCGATTACGGGGAACTTCAAGCGCAGTTCGCCAAGGCGATGAGCGATCAACCATTTGGTGACCCGGTGAGGGTAGCGGCAACGGCTCGAGAGCAACTGCGGCTGCTGGATCGGGCGCAACAAGACATCGATGCCCGCTTCTTCGCTCGTGGGGATGCCTGGCAATTACTGGTAGACCTCGTGGCCACCCCCGCCGAGCAGCTCGTGGAATATGACGCGGCCCGCGTCTTGATCTGGTCGATTCGGCAGTTGGCGGCTGAACTGGAGCGGTTGGGCGCACCGCTCGATTCGAGTGTTGAGTTGTCGATCCAGGAGTTGGGCGGTGAACCAGGCGGTCAAGTCCTGACCAAGCTGGCTGCGGCGGATGGGACGTCGATCTTTCCTGAATTTGTGCAAGCGGATTTGGCCTGTCGGTCCGACTATCAGGTAGATGCATTCGTGCGGGAGCTCCGCGAGCTGCAGGCGCTTTTGGCTGAAGCCCGCTAATCCGCCACCGTGGTCTGCTGCTGCTCTCCCAATCCGGAGATCCCGAGCCGCATGACTTGGCCGGGTCGCAGATAGTGGGGCGGTTTTTGTCCCAGGCCCACACCGGGCGGGGTCCCCGATGAGATGAGATCGCCGGGTTGCAGAGACATGAACTGGCTCAAATAGCTGACCAGGTGAGCGACACCAAAGACCATCTTGCTCGTCGAACTATCCTGGTACCGTTTGCCATCCACTTCCAGCCATAGGCGAAGCGACTGTGGATCGGGAATTTCATCTCGGGTGACGAGCCAGGGCCCGAGTGGTGCAAATGTATCGCAGCTCTTTCCCTTCACCCACTGACCACAGCGTTCCAATTGAAAGGCCCGCTCGGACAGATCGTTGACGACGCAATAACCGGCCACGAAATCGAGCGCCCGCGCGGGAGACACGTATTTCGCGTGTCCCCCGATGACGACGCCCAGTTCGACCTCCCAATCCGTTTTTTGCGACCCGCGCGGATGCGCACGTCATCGTAGGGTCCACAGATGGCGCTCGTGGCCTTGCAAAAGACCACCGGTTCCGCCGGCACGTCCAAGCCCGATTCTGCCGCGTGATCGCTGTAGTTCAAACCAATACAAAGGATTTTTCCGACTTGTCCCACGCACGGACCGACCCGCTCGCCGGTGACCCGGGGCAAACTTTCTGGATCGATGTCTCGCAAACGATCGAGCACGCGATCCGACAGGTGCTCGCCGCCTACGTCCGGAATAATGCCTTCCAAGGAGCGGATCTGTCCGGCAGCGTCGAGCATTCCGGGCCGTTCCGCGCCTGCTTTTCCGTAGCGGATGAGTTTCAAGATGCGAGGCTCCGTCGTACCGTCTTCACGAACAATGCAAGCGGGCACGTGCGTGATAACTGATCGCCTAGGGGAACTCAATGCGAAAGCGCAGTTGGTAGGCTCGATTTCCCGGCAATGTATAGGGTGAGTGCGTGCGGTCGCCCCAACTGTTGTCACCTCCGACCCCGTGCACCTTATAGTCGATAAAGACCAAAGTAAAGTCATTTCGGGGGAGTTCGTAAGGATGAGTCGCCGCTGCCAGTTCGGCCAGTGTGAAGGGTAGTGTGGAGAAGCTCAAAAGCTCACCGAGCTGGGAGATCCGCAACCTTTGCGTCGCCTTGTCATCGATGGTGAACCACCGCGTATCGCAGCGATTTCCGGTGTCCTGCGGGCGGACATACGAATGCCACATCTGGTCAACGGTTTTTTCGTAAATGGCGACCTCGCCGCCGGTCAAGCGATCGCAATACGTTTCATGAGGTCCGCGGCCATACCAGGTCACGCGGTTCATGTTTTTGGGGATCGCCATGACCATGCCGACTCGTGGCAGCAGCGGCTTACGACGCTCCTGTTTCGGGTCGACATCCATCGTCACATCGATATCGCCCGTCGGAGAAATCTCATACGTCACGGCGAGGGTTGTTTTATCCGCCGTCGGTAACGCCAATTGGAACTGGATTTTGGTTCCTGCGTCGCTGGATTCCACCGACGAGTCGCAGACCTTGCGTGAATCGGCGGCCTCGAGCCAGTAGCCGAAGTCCTTAAGCCAGATATCGTTGGTGCGCTGATTCGAGTTCGGCACCTTGTAGAAATTGGGCCGCAAAGGCTGAGCGAGCATTTCCTTACCGCCACGTTGCATCGAAATCAGGTCCCCCTTGGTCTTGTCAAACTCCAGGCGAAAGTCAGGGCCGCTGGCCACGATGGCCTGCTCCGATTCGTCCACCTGGATCAAGCCCTTGGCTAGAGCTACAGGCGGCGTCCAGGTCGACAATGGCAGTTGATCCCAGGCCACGACGTGGCCCGCATCCGCCCAACCGTTCTGCTCGGGAATGGTAAAGGCGACGGTCAAGAGAACTTCGCCCTCGGCCACCTCGGTACAGGGGATGGCAACCACCTGGCTGGACCGGGGCGGAACATCGAGTCGGCCAAGCGTTCCTTGCTCCGTAATTTGGCCGTCGGTACGGATGATCCATTGGCAGTCAAATTGATCGAGATTGGTAAAGTAGAATTTGTTCTCCACCTGAACGGTCTTCGCTGCCAGATCCTCGGCGGTGACCTTAATATTCTGATAGACCTTCTTCACTTCCCATAAATGGGGGTGCGGCTGCCTGTCAGGTTGAACCAGCCCATTGCAGCAGAAGTCGCCGTCGTTGGGCTGATCCCCAAAATCTCCACCGTAGGCAAAGTAAGTTTCCGAAGAGTTGGCCGAAGGCACGGGGGCTCGTAGCCCTTGGTCGACCCAATCCCAGATGCAGCCACCCTGCAGGGCCGGATGCTTTTCAATCGCGTCCCAATAGTCCTGCAGATTTCCCACACTGTTGCCCATGGCATGAGCGTACTCGCACAAGATTAATGGACGAGTAATGTCGGTGCGCTCGGCATACTTGATCATTTGAGGAATCTTCATGTACATCGGGCAGACGATGTCCGTATTTTCCATCTCACCCGCTTGCTCGTATTGCACGGGTCGCGACGGATCTCTTTGTTTGACCCAGTTATAGGTCGCGATGAAGCACACGCCATTGCCAGCTTCATTCCCCAGCGACCAGATGATGACGCAGGGGTGGTTCTTGTCTCGCTCGACGAGCGCCTTGGTTCGCTCCAGATGAGCCTTCACCCAGCGTTTTTCCTTTGCCAGCTTGTTGCCGTTCGCGCCCCATCCATAACCGTGCGATTCGATATTTGCCTCGTCAATCACATACAGCCCAAACTGGTCGCACAAAGCGTAGAATCGTGGATCATTTGGATAGTGACTGGTTCGCACCGTGTTGATGTTGTGCTGCTTCATCAACTGGATATCCCGGACCATCGACTCGACCGACACGGCGTGACCCGTATCGGGATCGTGCTCGTGGCGATTCACGCCCTTGATGTCGATCGCCTGGCCGTTCACAAGCAGCTGCCCATCCAGGACTTCAACTTTGCGAAAACCGACAAAGTGCCCGCGGCATTCCAGGGTCTGCTGCTCGGCATTTTTCAGGGTGAGTACCAGTCGATACAGCCGAGGTGTCTCGGCGGTCCATTTCGCCGGCTTCGTTACGCTAAAGTCGTCGAACACCAGACGACTGCTGTCATTCGCTGCGGCTTCGCTCGTGGCCGTCCACTCACCCACCAGCTCGCCTTTGTCATCATGCAGTGCGGCCACGACAGTGACCGGCTGGGCTTGATCGGTGGCGTTGGCAACGTCGACTTGCAGCCTGATGGTGGCATCCTCGTAGGCATCGTCCAAATCGATCTGGCAGAAGAAATCTCGCACCCGCAATTGGCTGGTCGACCATAAATAGACGTCGCGAAAGATACCACTTAACCGCCACATGTCTTGATCTTCAAGATAGCTGCCGTCGCAATATTGGTAGACTTCGACGGCGACCGTATTTTCTCCAGGCTGCAGATACTTCGTGATGTCGAACACCGCCGGTGACCGGCTCCCCTCGCTATAGCCGACCTTCTCGCCGTTAATCCACAAATAGAAGGCCGCATCGACCCCGTCGAATTGAATAAACGTCTGTCGATCGTTCCAACCCGGCGGCAAAATGAACTTGCGACGATAGCTCCCCACCTGGTTGGGCCATTCGGCCACGGTCCAGTCGGACTTTTCCGGCGGCGTCATCACGCGCGGTTCGTCTTTTTCGAAGGGATACGTCACGTTTGTGTAAAGTGGCTTACCGTAACCGTGCAATTGCCAGTTGCTGGGCACGGGGAGCGTGTTCCATGTCGAGTCGTTAAAGTCAGCCCGATAAAAATCCAGCGGTCGCTTTTCCGGATGCGGTGTCCAATGGAACTTCCAATCGCCGCTCAACAGCTGGAACCAGGGGGTCGCATCCCGGGACATCCTCAGCGCGCTGGTGACATCAGGATACGGGAGGCTGAATGCCGCTGGGGGTTGCTTGTTGATCGCATTGACCCGCTCGTTTTCCCAGTCGGCTTGATCCCCGCAACTGACGCTGCAGGCCGCGGCAAGCGCCACCGCCGCACGTACGATAACTGTCTTCATCGTTGCCTCAATGCTCTCTCGTGATTCATGTTTTATGTCGATAGCGGCCGATCTTGGCTGTCGTCGGCCGGCCGTTCGATGTTACGCTCGAGAAATCGGAAAACCAACAATATAGCAACTGCAGGGGGTACCGGGCGACGTGTTTTGCCCGGGCTGTTGGATCTTTGGCGAGTCTCCGCCCGGATCATCTTGGCCCTGGCAACCACCGCCATGACGCTCGTCGGGCCTAGCGATGCACGCCGCTGGCCTGATCGCTGGCACCCTCCGCGGGGCGGTATGCCGGGTGATTCGGGTCTCCGGCCGTGATGACATAGGCGATCAGGTCCATGATCTCCGGGCGTGTCATGGTATTGAGCAGCCCCGTTGGCATGATGGAGACCTTCGATACGACCCGTTCGTCGATCTCAGCCTTAAGGATTTGCTCCACCACGCATGATTCATCCAGCGGATTTGCCACCAACTTCACAATGCTGTCATCCTCATACGTCACGACGCCGCTACAGGTTTTACCATGTTCGTCCGTGATGATCTGCGTGCGAAACTCAGGAGCGATGACGGCCGATGGTTGGACCATTGATTGCACGACATCGGAGATCGTCAACTGGCCTTGTAGAAGCTTCTCCTTGACGGCGACCAGGTCAGGTCCGAACAACCCGCCGTTCCCCTTCATGGCGTGGCACTGCTGACAGCTCATCTGCTGAAACAGTCGCCGCCCCTGTTCCACATCCCTGCCCGACTCGAGATCGGACAAATCCGCACAGAGCTCTTTAAGAGTCCAATCACGCACAAAGCGCCGCGCGATGGCCGGTTCGGTCGCGACTGGCTCCGGTAGCTCGGCCGGGATCTGGCTCTGGTCGGACACCACGTGCAACACGCCAAACATCGTCCGCCAGTGGCCGGGGAAAGTGCAGACAAATGGATAGTCTCCCGTCTCCCGCGGCGCGCGGAAGGTTAAAGTCTGTTGTTGCCCCGTCTGCAGCAATCGCGTTGCCTGCAGCACCTTGTCCGAGGCCGGTACGAAGTGATGATCGGTCGTCGGTGACGTCGCACCCAGGCGTTCCGCCAGCATACCAATCTCCTCTCGAGCACCTGGTTCCGTGAAAACAAGATTGTGCGGCATGATGTCCACGTTCTCGAAGAAAACCTCAAGCGGTCGATCCGCGACGGCATACAGCTCCGTGCGATCGAACTGCATGCGATGCGGTACCGAGCGAATTACCAATCGCTGTACCGTTAATTCGGCTAACCGGCGACGAGCCGATTCGGCCAGGTCGGGTGGCAGCCGCGATGCCAGGTCGTGAGCCAGCTGTGACGTCTCGACATTGGTCGGCTTCGTCCGCTCGTCCTCCGGTGTGGCCTCGAGGATGATCAATAACTGTTCGACCAGCGGAGCGACCTCTGCGGCCGGGAATTCGGCGATCTTCAGTCGTCGCAGGGATGCAATGGCTGCCTGCCGATCTTCCGGGAACGGAACGAGCGCGGCCAGGACGGTAAAGGCCTGTGCATCGTGGCCCTGCAAATAGCCGAGTGCTCGGGCCGCCCCGCGGCGGATCTCCGGCGGGGCAGCAAGCCTCAGCTCGGCCAGCGCGCTGCCCTCTTCCGGCGGCGATTGGTTCAGCAGCGGAGCGATACCGGCGAATAGCTCCGCGTGATATGCCCGGTCGGTGATCAGCGGAACGGTTTGCAGGAAGTCCTCCAACGCGGGCACCGCGGCAACCGCCAGTTGCCAGGCGGCCGCGGGCGATTGATCGGCTTCGATCAGGCCCAAGTATCCCAGCCGCCGCGTTACCGGACGACTAGCATGTCGAGCCAACTCGACCAGCCTCTGGCGCTGCGGCTGGAGCTGCTCCGGCGAAAGCTGCTTGATCGGAACGGACAGCTCGCCGATGGCCGCGTCCGCAATCTCTGAAGACCGATCGAATTGATCCAGGATACGGATCAGCTCGATCGTCGGCGACGTGTGGCGTAATTCGGCAAGCCCTCGCAACGCTGCTATTCGATCTTCTGGCGACGTCGCGGCACGCCGCAGTAATTCTTCCCACACCGGGACGCTCGTGTGCAATTCATGCAGTTCGTCCGCCGATAACTGTTTCAGCAGGTAGGGGACCGCCGCCGGCTGGTCGCTGGCAAACGATTCGCCGCGCATGAGGATGGGCCACCAGTGTTTCTTCAGCCGTTGCATCGTGTGGTGCAGCACGTAAGCGAGGTAGTCGTCGGTTGGCTGGGCCAAGGCGCCCAGTGCCGCCTCGGCCGCTCGCGTCGAGTCAAACCAACTGGCCGCCCGCACCGCTTCCAACCGCACCCGCGGGTGTTCATCGGCAGCCTGTTGCCTGAGCATGGCCAGACCCAGGTCTTCGGGAAGCCGGTCCCGCCAGAAACTGAGTACCCGCGTGGCCGCGGCCCGCGCCGACGGATCCTCGGCGCGAAGAAGCTGTTTTAACAATGCCGTGGAAGCGGGCGTGACTGCATCGTGATGTTGATACACCCACAGTGCTTCCAGGCGGTGATGGTCCGCCGCGGGGTCTTGCTCGATCCGCTCTAGGAATCGCCCTAACGCGGCGGCCACGACTTGGGTCGGATATTCCCGCAACTTGCCGCGCACGTGCTGTCGCGTGCGATCCTCATAGGTCGTCAGCAAATCGCACAATTCATCGAGCGACTTGTCCTCAAGTGTTATCCGTGGGACAAGCGGACGCTCAGGATAAGTGACCCGCCAGATGCGACCGTGCGTCTTGTCTCGCTGCGGGTCGCGGAGGCTGTGCTGCATGTGACCGATGAGCGGATTGAACCAGTCGACGATGTAGAGTGCCCCGTCGGGGCCAAACTGCAGGTCGGTCGGACGAAAGTTGGGATCGGTCGAGTACAGGATCGGTGCCACTTCCTTAGCCGTAAATCCCGAGCCTGCGCGCGCATCTCGTGGTTGAGGATGCCCTGAAAGCCAATCACGTTGTTGAGTAGATAGTTCCCCTGGGCTTCCGGCGGGAAGTGCCGTGAAGAGACGATTTCGCAACCGGCCGTCGGTCGGACCCGCATCGGAAAGAATTGCTTCAATTCGCGCTGGTAGTGAAAGAGGAAGGGACCGAAGTCTGCCTGACCCGTGTACGGGACGGGCTTGGTCGAAAAGGCGGCTGCCCAATAGTTGGCGCCCCCCGATGCGTCCGCCACGAAATCCTGCCCCCAACGATCAAAGACATGCCCCCAGGGATTGGCAAAATTGTAGCTGACCCAAGTTTCCAGCTTTTGCCGAGTCGGATCGAAGCGGTATACGGCACCGTGTCCGTTCCGCTGCGGTCCCCAAGGCGTTTCCACCTGGGTAATGTGAAACGTACCCTCGTGCATGTAGATCCCGCCGCCCGGCCCCCAGACAAAGGCCCCAATGGCGTGGTGGGAATCTCCCGAATCGAATCCGTGCAGAATCGTCCGCCGCTCGTCCGCCTTCCCGTCACCGTCCGTGTCACGCAAGAACACGACATTTGGTTCCTGCGCCACATAAACTCCGCCGTCGCCGACCTCAAAACCCGTGGGGACGTGCAAGCCGTCCGCGAAGACGGTCATCCGGTCGGCCCGGCCATCGGCGTCGACATCGTCAAAGACGAGGAGCTTGTCATTCGGTTTGTCGGGAGGGCGAAACTGCGGATAGCTGGGCATCGTGGCGACCCACAGACGGCCCGCCGCATCGAAGGTGAGATTCACCGGGTTCTTCAGCTCGGGCCAATCGCGTTCGCTCGCGAATAGATTGACCGCATAGCCCTTGCCCAGGACAAAGCTCGCTTGCGCCTCCTCAGGCGACTTGATGTCGATGGGCTCATGAAAGTTGGTGGGGACAACGTCCAGGGCCAGTGTCCCCGAATAGTCCACCTCCGCCGGCACCTCCTCGCCGCGTGCGACCGCCCAGATCCGCTCGTCCACAACGCTCGCCATTTCTCGCAACTTCGTCCGCTCGTGCTCCATCACGTAGGCGTCCGTGTAGGGGGGATTGCCGTGGTCTCGCTGCGATCGACCCCCGTAGATGTAGTAGCCATTGATGGCTCGATAGTCATGATAATGATTGAAGTTCTTTTCCAGCACCTCACGGCGAATCCGCTCGTGGCGTGGCGTCCAGGCGGGGGACTTGCCGAGCAAGGCGCCGATCAGCTCCGGGGCCAGGCGACGATAGCCGTCCTCGGTAAGGTGAATGCCGTTGAACGTGAGCGGCCCCGTGGACGAATGAAGCCGTTGCGTCATGGCAAAGAGGTCGACAAAGGGCACATGGTAGCGGTTGGCAACGGATTCCATTGCCCGTGTGTACGCCTCGATGTTCGGATTGTTCGCCGAACCGTCCGGCAAGCGCGGGTCGTCCAGATCTTCGTGAGCGATCGGCGAGAATAGGACCAGTCGCGGGGCGGTCGTGCCGTGGTAGGTCTGCGTGCGGGTGTGCTCGATGAATTGTTCCAGGTCCCGCTGGAAATCGGCCAGCCCCGCGGCTCCCCGAAACGATTCGTTGAATCCGAAGAAGGCAAAGATCACATCCGTCTGATAGCGGCGCAGGTGTTCGTCCGGTTCGCCAAAGTTCAGTGAACGCGGTCGGAACGCCACTTCGTCCGCCGAAAATCCAAGATTGCGAACGACCAGTCGATGTTCCGGCAACTCCCCCTGTAACAGCGCCTCGAAATAACCGAATTCCTGAAACCGTTCGGCCAGCGTATTGCCGATCAGGCAGATATGATCACCCGGACGCAATTCGACCGGCTCGGCAGCGCCCGTCGAGGCGACGCTGAGCAACAACACCAGCAGTCGCATTCCCAGAGGTATAAATGGTTGGGGCCTGTCCATCGGAGGTACCATGCGTGACGTGAGCGATAGCGAATTTCAAATCACTTATCTTAACGCATGGAAGTGGGATAGGCTTCCAGCCTGTCAGGGCTTCCTGCATGGAATCCGCACATCTTCCTGACTCGTCCAAGCGACAGGCTGGAAGCCTATTCCAAAGACCCTGACGGGAGGCCGATTGGCCCCTCAGCGAATCGGTACCAGGTCACTGCTCCGCCCGGCGGCGACTTCGACCGGTGTGATCGAGAGCCCGTCCGAAGCCCGCAGCGTCACCCGATAATGCTTCCCGGCTCGCAGTCGCATCGCCGGGGCGACACCATGTGCGGCCCGGATGCCCATGGCAGCGGCCCGCGTCGGATCGTTGGCGATGTTCCAGAAGTCGGTCCAGATCTGCCGTTCAAACTCAGAAATCACTCCTCCCCGACCGTAGGCGTTCGGCCGCATTCCGACCTCATCCACGACATAGCCCTCATAAGGTTCCTGATGTTCGCCAAACATGCGTCGAAACAGACAGATCGATGACGAGCGGTCGAGGTCGGCTTGTTCAATATACTGATCATCAAACTTCACCACCCAATAATCGAGATAGAGGAGGTCCCCCTCGATCTTGAAGGTATGCCGCCGATCAATGGGTACGCCCTGGTCGTTCATTTCCTGAAATTGGAATTCCGTCACCAGCTGCCCATTTTCCAGCTGCTGTTGGCTGAGTACCGTGATCTCTGCCACGCGGTGCGTCACCTTCAACAGCCGTAGGGATGTGTCGAGTTGCACGACGCGCTTCTGACTGGCCTCCAGGTCCTCACCCAGGCTCTTGATCATGGCGTTTTGATTGGTCAGCTGTCGCTCCGCCGTCGCCAAGGATGCGCGGGCCTGCTGTAATTCGTGTTCCTTTTGTTGAAGCTGGATCTGGGGGTTGAAGTTGATATACAGCCAGCCACCCACATAGCCTACGAGACAGATCAATCCCGTACTGATCAGTGTCTTGATAAGACTCGCAAGTGAGCGGGCGGTTTCCGAGATACTCACGGGCAACGGCTCCTTGTTCGCGGTTTCATGTCCCCACGTCGACCGCGAGGTCGGTGATGGTCGGCACAGGCAGCGGCGGATAGTACGCCGTTCGGCGGTGGCTCGCTAGAGCGATTGCAGGTTCCCGATTGCCGCCTGCGAGTCCCGTATTTCCCAACCTCACGGCTTGAGCGGCTAGCGGTGCTGGCAACGCTTCACGGTGGGAACGAGCGACCAGGTCAGCGAATGACGGGTTCCTCTTGCGAGCCCCCTTCGTCTACGCGTATGGTTTCGCCCCGTTCCCCGTCGCCCGATCGAGTCTTTCTTGACGGAAAGGACCCACGCATGCCTTCACCACGATTCTTCGATTGTCCCCTCTTCCTCCTTTGGGTCTTCATCGCGGTCGCGAGATTGGCGGCTCAACAGAACGAGGACTGTACGTTTCACTTCCAACCGCCGCGGCAGGGACAAAAGATCTGGCAGCACGTGACGATGTTCGCCAATCTGACGACGAGATACCAACAGGCGGGACAGACGATCTCGCACGCCAATCAGACCGTGACCCGTGAACAAATCCGCCGGTTGATGGTGGTGAGCGCGTCGACGCTGCCCACCACCCGGGTGCGCATCTCGTACGAAAAGGCGGTGGAGACCGTGACGGAACGCGGTCGCGATCCCGATGTTCGGGAACAGCCGGTGGCGGGCCGGACCTATCTGGTCGATCGGCCAGAGGACGAATTGCGCGTGGTCTATGAAGACGGCGGCGAGCCGACTCGGGCGGAAGTGGCGATCGTAAAACAAAACATGCAGTCAGTAGGCCGTCCCAACGCCTTGGCCCAATTCCTCCACGGAAAAACCGTGCGGATCGGAGAGCGCCTCGATGTGCCGACCGAACTGGCGGAAGAGATCCTGGGATGGAAGTCCGAGTTCGGCAAGGTCCAGTCAGTCACGCTGACGCTGCGAGCATTGACGGATGTCGAGGGGCAGCGCTGTGCGGTATTTGCGGCTCAGCTGAAGGGGACGCCCTTCGAGCAACAGACGGAAGCCACGGAGATGGTCGGAGACCTGCAGATCGAGATCGCAACATGCCGCACTCTGGCAGCCGATATGCAGGCCCAATTGGCAACGCGAGAGCAACGGGGACCCGAGGGGCATACCTTTACCGTTGCCAGTCGCGGTCAGGCTCGACTGCATAACCAGGCGAGATTCCTGCAGACCAGCGCGGCAGTTCCACGACGGTAGCCAAGCGGACACTGATGATCGAGCCGTGGGCAATCCGATCGCAACTTCCACACGACGACATGGTACTGCGTCAAGTTGCAGACTTAGGTTAAAAACGTCGTGGCTGTGGCTTCCAGCCGCAGTCTAGCGGAGCAACATGTGCCAGCCACACTCAGCCAGCCCCAAAATCGAACCTGGACGAAGCACTAAGGTTTTGCCTCGCCATACATGGCACCGTACATGATGAATATCTGCCGGCGACCGTCCAGGTCGGACGTGCCGTAACCGCCATTGAGGGCTCGATCATAGTACAGCAGCCCCAGACCCGGTGGTGTCGGTCGCGCCCCCGGCTGGAAGCGATCACTGCCGCAGTCCTGGATGCCCAGCAACGAGTACGGCACGGGCGAACCGAGTTCAATCGGGCTCGTGACGATCGACGTGGGCGGCCGCATCCGCGCACGTCCCGTCGCGGGGCCAACCGGCACCTGCATGGGCAACCAATCGGACGCGGGTAACGAGGTCGACAGGCTGGGAGCGGGTGGCGGCGGAGTCGGGATCGCTGCCGACGATCCTTGGCTTGTATCCGAATCGTCCGTCCCGTGAGGCGCGGACATTGGTTGTTCGTCCCAGCCACTCTCTTCAGACGGGTCCTGGGAACGCGTCGCGGAGGTTTCCCGCGTGATCGGGCGTGCGGCCGCCCGCGGGGTCGACGTGGGCAATCGTATGTCGCCGCCGCGGTACGCGGTCACCGGCATCGCGGGCCGATAGCTGAGCGCCCTGGGGCTGAGGTGGGTTGAGCCGAGCGGTGCCCAGGTATCCGACCGCGGTCCGGGGGATACCTGGTTTGGCGAAGTGGCAGCGGCTGCCGGCTGGTCCGGTCCGGCGAGCGGTGTGCCAGGCACGATCAGTCGGCAACGGGGTTGATTGTCCGTCCTGGTGTGGCCCATGTCGATTCGCGAATGAGCCTCGACGACCGTAGGGCAGGTCCTGTCGGCCGTCGTGGGGGCAGTTTGCCTTGGTCGCGCCTGAAGAATCTGCCCAAAGCCCGCTGAAGGAACCCAAAGCGGGGCCACGATACCAAGGACCAGCAGACACCGCCAATGTTGTGACATGGATTGATTCTCGTCCCAGGAACGCCCCTGGCGTCGACACGAGAACCATCCCCTGCCGACGCGTTACCGCGGACGCTAGATTATACGCCACTGGTCTACGATTGTCCGGCATCATTTTCGGGATAGGGATGTGGGGCGTGGTTGAGAAGCAAACCGGGAGAGGCGAGCATGAACGCGCAGATCGTGGAAATCGACTATCGGAACCCGCGACAGGCGAATGATTTGCGACAGCTCCTGGGCGAATATGCGCGGGACCCGGCGATTGGCAGCCCCGGCGTGCGGCCGGAGATATTGGCGCGGATTCCCGAACAGCTGGCGGAATTCCCCACCGCCTTCAGCGTCATGGCCTATGTCGACGATCGGCCCGCGGGGCTGATCAATTGTTTCTTCGGCTTTTCCACGTTCGCGGGACGGCGACTGGTGAATATTCATGACGTCGTGGTCACCGCGACTCATCGCGGACAAGGGCTCAGTCGGCAGATGCTGGAACGCGTCGAGTCGATTGCTCGTGCCCACGACTGCTGCAAGTTGACGCTCGAAGTCCTGGAAGGCAATCCGATCGCCCATCAGGCCTATCTGAATTTTGGCTTCCGGCCCTACACTCTGGATGACTCGTTGGGCCAAGCCTACTTTCTTGCCAAATCGCTGTTAGCTTAGGCGTTCATCCGCCAGACCGTGATCGCTCGCGAGCCGAGCCAAGTGGTCCAACTCGGCGGCCAGGAAGAACGATCCAGTGACACAGACGAGCGATGCTTCGCTGCTGATCGTCATCGCGGCTCGCCAGGCTTGCTCAGGCGTGGCCGCCGTATGCAGCCGCGCCGCGTCGGCACACCTCGTTGCGGAGGCCTCAGCGAGTTCTGTCAGCCGTTCCGCGGAGATGCTGCGGGGGTTGTCCTGATACTGCGTGAGGACGATCTGCCCCGCCCACGGCATAATCAAGTCGAGCATCTGCGACGCATCCTTGCCGCGCGTGGCGGCGAAAATCAGGATGCGATGTTTGCGAGACACGTCCGCATGGTTCGCCAGCGCTGCGAGTAAGGCTCGAATGGAAGCCGGCGTGTGCGCCGTATCCAGCACAATCAGCGGGCGGCGACGGACGATCTCGATCCTCGCCGGGCAGGAGGCGGCTTCGAGGCCGGCCTGGAGCTGCGTCAGGGGTAACTGCCAGCCCTGCCCTTGCAGGATACAGGCCACGGTCAGCGCCAGACTTGCATTCGCCGCCTGATGAGCGCCCAGCATGGTCAGTCGCTGCTGGCGAATTTTCAGAGCATCACAAACGGGCGCTCGCGGCCGCAGCTGAAAATCAAATTCCACGGGAAAGTCGCCCCCGTTGCGAACTAAGTGCGTTCTGGCTTGCACGAAGAAATCGCGGTCGATTTCCAGCAAGGGGCTGGCCTGCTGTTCGGCCCGCGCACGAATCACGTCTCGTGCTTCGTCCTGCGTGGCTCCACTGACGACCGGGATGCCAGGCTTGATAATGCCGGCCTTCTCGGCCGCAATCAAGGAAATGGTGTTTCCCAACTGCCGGGTATGATCGAGCCCGATGCTCGTGATCACGCTGCAGACCGGCGTACAGATATTGGTCGAATCCAGCCGTCCGCCCAGTCCCACCTCCAGCACCACGGCATCGACCTGCTGTTCGGCGAAGTGAAGAAATCCAAGCGCCGTCATCATCTCAAAGAATGTGGGTATATCCGAGGCCGCCGCGTTTTCCCGCGCTTCGCGATCCATTTCGGTAACCACCCCCGCCAGTCGATTCGTCAGGTCGACCAGTTCCGACTCGCCGATCGGTTGACCATCAATTTGTATCCGTTCCTCAAGTCGCAACAGATGCGGCGAGGTGAACAGGCCGGTGCGCAAGCCGCACGCCATCAGCATGCTGGCCAGCATCGTGGACGTGGAACCCTTGCCCTTACTCCCCGTGATGTGAATGATCTTGAGCTGCGCGTGCGGATTTCCCAAACGCTCCGCCAAGCGATACATGCGGTCCAGCTTGAAGACGCGCTCGCCGTAGGGAATGTGAACCGACCGCTCGTAATTGATGCGGCCCAGCAAATAGTCGACCGCCTGGTGCCGATCGGTGAAGGGAGGGAGTGTTGGAAGTACGGAGTCCATCGGCACATGCACGCGACTTGGGCAATTTGGGGCACAGACGGTCATGCTATGCTACCCGGCTCGGTTGGACGAGTGGCGATGTGGGCCGTTTTGCGGGGCGGGAAACCGCGGGGCGTTTGGCCCGCACGGGGCTTGCGGCTTGGGGAGTGGATTCAATTTGTGGCCTATGGAGTGGGTTTTCTTGCGGCGTGGTGACCGTAGGGCGTGAGGCGTGAGGTGTAGGGTGTGAGGTGTAAGGTGTGAGGTGTAGGGTGTGAGGTGTAGGGTGTGAGGTGTAGGGTGTGAGGTGTGGAGGCGTGAGGTGTGGAGGCGTGAGGCGTGAGGCGTTGGAGAAAGGAGAAACGGCGTAGGGAGTAGGGCGTTGGAGAAAGGAGAAAGGGCGTAGGGGGGTTTGGGGGGCGGAGTGAGGCGTGTAGCTGTGAAGGGGTGCTCGCCCCCCAAGATAACGCTGGGCAAGACGCATCGGGGGGCGAACACCGTTTCTCGCTCAACACCGTTCGCTCGGCCCCCCGAACCCCCCGACGATCTGGCGTGGCCCGACACTGTTCGCTCGTCTGCCTCGGCCCCCGACGATCTGCCGTGGCCCGACACTGTTCGCTCGTCTGCCTCGGCCGCCGACGATCTGCCGTGGCCCGACACTGTTCGCTCGTCTGCCTCGGCCGCCGACGATCTGCCGTGGCCCGACACTGTTCGCTCGGCCCCCCGAACCCCCCGACGATCTGCCGTGGCCCGACACTGTTCGCTCGTCTGCCTCGGCCCCCGACGATCTGCCGTGGCCCGACACTGTTCGCTCGTCTGCCTCGGCCCCCGACGATCTGCCGTGGCCCGACACCGTTCGCTCGGCCCCCCGAACCCCCGACGATCTGCCGTGGCCCGACTCTGTTCGCTCGCCTGCCTCGGCCCTCGACGATCTGCCGTGGCCCGACACTGTTCGCTCGTCGCCTCGCCACGAAGCCCCCCGACGATCTGCCGTGGCCCGACACTGTTCGCTCGTCTGCCTCGGCCCCCGACGATCTGCCGTGGCCCGACACTGTTCGCTCGTCTGCCTCGGCCCCCGACGATCTGCCGTGGCCCGACACTGTTCGCTCGGCCCTCCGAACCCCCCGACGATCTGCCGTGGCCCGACACTGTTCGCTCGTCTGCCTCGGCCCCCGACGATCTGCCGTGGCCCGACCCTGTTCGCTCGTCTGCCTCGGCCCCCGACGATCTGCCGTGGCCCGACACTGTTCGCTCGTCTGCCTCGGCCGCCGACGATCTGCCGTGGCCCAACACTGTTCGCTCGGCCCCCCGAACCCCCCGACGATCTGCCGTGGCTCGACACTGTTCGCTCGGCCCCCCGAACCCAATCCCGTCCCTTTTGCCATTTTTCCGGACTTCCCAGGACCTCGGGAGCCGAACCGATCCTTGATTGCTGGGGTTAGGCACCTATATTAGTGGGTTTGCGGAGAGTCGCGAACCGGGTCCGCTGGCACTTCTCCGTCGCAACTGCGGGTGTGTTTCGAGGACAGCCGCCTGCGATGACGGCCCGGGCGACGCGGACCAACCCGTATCCTTCATCCGTATTTTTCACCGCCGCGCGAACCGTCGCGGTGCGTTGGGCGTAACAACGGGGCTTTCTCCCGCTCGTCCGACCCGGCGATCCTGTTACTCGCGGCGCAGTGGGACCGAAAATTCATGACATCCGTGGCACCAGAAAAAAGTTCGCCCGCACCCGCGTCCGGCGGCGAAGTCATCATCGAGACGCGAAACCTGAGCAAGACGTATCGGGACTTCTGGGGTCGTCAGAAAGTCCGCGCGCTCAAAGCGCTGGATCTCGAAATCAAGCAAGGCGAAATATTCGGTCTGCTCGGGCCGAATGGTTCTGGCAAGAGTACCACGATCAAATTGCTCTTGGGTTTACTTTTTCCATCCAGCGGCGAGGCGTTGGTCTTTGGCAAAGACGCCTCGAATGTGGAGAAGAATGAGCGGATTGGCTTTCTCCCGGAAGAATCCTATCTGTACAAATTCCTGAACGCGGACGAGACGCTGGATTTTTATGGCCGCCTGTTCGATATGGACTCCCGCACGCGACGTCTGCGCGTCGATGCGCTTATCGAAATGGTAGGCCTGAACCGGGCTCGCAAAAGGCAGTTGAAGGAATACTCCAAAGGCATGACACGCCGCATTGGTCTGGCACAAGCGCTGATCAACGATCCGGAGCTGATCATTCTGGACGAACCGACGACTGGCTTGGACCCCATTGGCACGCGAGAAATGAAGGATTTGATCGTCCGCTTGCGCGATGAGGGAAAGACGGTCCTGATGTGCAGCCATCTGCTGGCCGATGTGCAGGACGTCTGTGACCGCATCGCGATTCTGCATCAGGGCGAGCTGAAAGAGCTGGGTCGCGTGGAAGATTTGCTGAAGGTTCGCGATGTCACGCAAATTCGAGCCGCCGGATTATCGGAAGCCGCCAAAATGGAAATTCAGCAGATCATTGAACGAAATGGTGGCCAGCTCGAAGGGATCGAAAATCCGCGTTCCACGCTGGAAGAGTTGTTCCTCGATATCGTCAAGGACAGCGAAGATCGTCCCGGTCGTCGGCGCGAGGTCATTCGCAGTAAGGGACCCGTTCGCACTTCGATTTCGCCGCCTGATGCTGAGCTAACCTACCATGGTTCTTGAGAAACAGATTCTTCCCCTGCTCGACTGGCTGCCCGGCTTTCTGATCGTGGCCCTCTCCTCGGTCGGACTGGTCGCCTTGCTGCTCGCTCTGGCCGCTTATCTGATCACGGCGATTCGCAGTGGCCCTGGGCAAGCCCTGCGGACTGTCGGGCGATCCATCGCGGATGCCTTCCGCGATTTGCGGCAGCTTTCCTGGCGAAGAACCATGGCCCTGGCGGGGCTGGCGATTCGCGAATCGTTGCGCCGCTACGTGCTGGTCGTGTTTGCCGTCTTTGCCGTGATCCTGCTGTTCGCCGGCTGGTACCTCGATGTCGACAGTGATAATCCCGGGCGGCTCTACATCAGCTTCGTACTGAGAACCACGAACTTTCTCGTCGTTTTGCTGGCGATGTTTCTCAGCACCTTCAGCCTGCCTGCCGATATGAAAAACCGAACCATCTACACCGTTGTGACCAAGCCGGTTCGCGGTTGGGAAATCGTGTTGGGTCGGATCATCGGCTTCGCGGCGATCGGTACGATGATCCTCGTGCTGATGTGCCTGTTCAGTTACGTGTTCGTGGTCCGTGGCTTGAAGCATAGTCACCAGAACGACGTGGCCGCCTTTCAGCTGCAAGAGGATCAGAAGGGGTGGGTGGGACGCACCACGTTCGACGCCCATCACCGTCATGAGTTCAGGGTGGACGGGGAGGGGCCAGCAGAAACCGACGCGGTGATGGGGCACTTCCATTCCGTGCAAGTGAACGGCAGCGGCACCGCGGCCAGTGCGGTGATTGGTCCGCCGCGTGGAGCCTTGATGGCGCGAGTACCGAAATGGGGTGACTTGCAGTTCTTCGATCGCAAGGGCCTGCCCGCCGCCAAAGGCATCAATGTCGGCAAGGAGTGGACCTACCGCGGCTATATCGAAGGGGGGACACTGGCGGCGGCGATGTGGCGGTTCGATGATCTGCGTTCACGCGACTATCTGGACGGGATACCTCTCGAGATGACGATTCGGGTCTTTCGGACCTACAAGGGGGAGATTGAAGAAGGCATCCCCGGGTCGATGGAGATCCAGAATCCGAATCCGCTCTTGAAGAGTACCGACCCGGCCGTGCTCGCCGAATTGGCAAATCAGGAGGTGGCAGTCAAGTCGCGGGCGATCAACTTCACGGCGACAAGAGTTCACACCGGAGAGCCGAACAATTCCCCGCCGTATCGAGGCGCAGATGCTTGATGGGAGCTGGCGAAAAGTCGACCTGTTCGAGTCGCTGGCCTACGAAGGGTCGATCGATATCCTGGTCCGCTGCGACGAACGGGCCCAATACTTCGGCATGGCCAAGACCGATCTCTATATCCGCGCCGCGGACAATTGGTTCTGGGCGAATTTTGCGAAGACCTACATCACGCTCTGGTTGCAAATGGTCGTGATTGTCAGCCTGGGCGTCATGTTCAGTACCTTCCTGACGGGATCGGTGGCCCTGCTCGCCACGCTGGCCAGCATTATCATGGGCTACTTTTCCCAGACCATTCTGGATGTGGCCACCGGCAAGGCCAAAGGCGGCGGTCCGATCGAATCGGCGATTCGCATCTTCAAGCAAGAGAATCTAACCAGTCCGCTCGAGGGCGGAGCCAGCACGGTGGTGGTCCGGTACTTTGACTGGATCACGATGTTTATCATGCGCGTCTTCTCCTTCCTGATGCCTAACTTTCGTGATTTCGGCGAGTATGGGGGAATCAATACGGCGAGGTTTGTCGCTTACGGGTTTGATATTTCGGCCGATCTCATGTGGCAACATACGCTGACAGCCATGGTGTATGTGCTGGTCGCCACCTGTGCCGGCTATTTCTTCCTCAAGTCCAAAGAGATTGCAGCATGACGCGTTCGAAGACCTTCAGCCGCAAGGTTGCCTATCTGATTGCCATTGCCGTACTCTTCGTGCCGTTGGCCTATCTCAGCGCTCCGGCCAAGGACGCAACTTCCGGCGGCGGCAAGCTTACGCAGATGCGTCGCGAGGAACGATTGTCGCAAGCCGAATTGGGCAAGATCGATCCGGCGAGTGCCTCGATGAGCCTGGCAACGCTTGGTATGCGCGGCGTGGCCGCGAACCAACTGTGGGGTTTGGCCAACCATTACAAAATGACCGAGAATTGGGATGCCTTTAAGGCCACCCTGAATCAGATCTCCAAGTTGCAGCCCAACTTTGTTTCCGTCTGGCAATTTCAGGCCTGGAACGTTTCGTACAACGTGTCCGTCGAATTTGATGACTATCGCCACCGCTATCACTGGGTCAAGAAAGGAGTCGACTATCTGATCGAGGGCAGTCGATACAATCGGGACGAGCCGCTGCTGTTGTGGGACACCGGCTGGTTCTTCGGTCACAAAATGGGGCGGGCGGATGAATATCAACAGTTCCGCCGCCTCTTCCGCGACGATCAGGATTTTCACGATCAGTTGCCGGTCGATTTTACCGACCCCGATCAACAAGGCCCCGATGGCAAACCCGATAACTGGAAGACGGCGCACCACTTCTTCGTGGATGCCCAACGGGCGGTCGAGAAGGGAAAACGGCTCAAGTCGCTGGGAATGGGGTATTGGGCGGGCGAAAAGCGCGATCATCGGCAAAAAAGATACCGAACTCCGCGGCAAGAACCCCCTCGTGTTTCATTCCGATCCCCCCAAGGCGCTGATCAATTATGCCGATGCGATTGAGGAAGATGGCTATCTCGATGAAGTCGGACAGCTCGCCTGGCGCGATGCCGGTCGCGCCTGGGTGGAATACGGTGATCGGCCGATCCTCTCGTCCTACGGGATTCGTATTCGCTTGAACGATCGAGATCGAAACGTCGAGGAAGCGGCCCAGGCGGAAGCCCGTTTGGCCGAAATCGCGGTCGACCTCGAAGGGATCCGCGACCAGCTGGTGGCCGGACGAGAAGCCGCTCTCACGGAGGAACAGCGTGCCGCGATGGCCGTCGATCCGGCCGAACGGACCGACAAGCAATCGCAACTGGCGTATGAGGCGCAGAGTTCTCTGGCGATCACACTGCTGGACATCGCCAACGAGACGCCAGAGGAGGTGCGTAACGAGGCCCGGCGGCTGGCGCGGCAGGCCGCGATGGCGAACGAACAAGTCCGCATCATCGATCGCTATCGGGAAATCGTCAACTTCGTGTACTGGAAACGGCGCTGCGAGGTGGAGCAGTTGGACGAAACCGTAGCCGCCCGCAAACTGGTCCTTGAGGCCGACGAAGCATTCGCCGATGCTCGCTTCGAGGAAGCCCGCGACAAGTACGAACAAGCCTGGGACAAATGGGCGAACATCCTCGATGAATACGATATCCTGGTCGATGACGTCGAGGGTGAGATTCTGTACGAGGCTGTCGAGCGCTACCGAAAGGTACTCGGCCAGCTCGACGAGACATTTCCGCCCCCTGGGTTCAAGCTCATGCGGCTCGTGCGAGAATACGATCCCGAGTCGGCGGCGAGTGAGAGCCCCGTTACCATCGAAGCACCCGCCGCGGAGGATTAGCCCTGCGTGGTACAGGCACCCTGTCGGTCATGCGAAGGACGAGTCCGTGGTCGCCGAAGTCGCCAGGCCTTGTCATTACCGACCCTCTTTCTTTGTTTAACCGTTAGCCAAAGAAGAATGCCGCTAAAATGGTGCCACGCGTCGTCACGCACCGGCATTCTTCGGCGGCGTCCGCGTGTACGCCGCCAGAAATCGCGTAGCCACTTTCCACCGATCGCGGTTTTTCCCGCGATTTCTTCTGGCTGACGGTTAAACGACGCTCGTGGAACGTGCGTACCGCCGAAATTGCCAGACTTTGTTGAGTCATAGGGCCACATGCTCGCGAATTCGGCTAAGTGATAACCCCCTCCACGATGGCTCCCGTCACGCGTCCGACGAAACGGCCGACAATCGGCCCCGCTGATCCAGCCCCGCGGCCGTCAACAACGCCTCGTACGTCTCAATCACCGAGCGTACGATTTCTTCCCGGCTGCCTTGCACGCGACTCGATGCGGGCGCAATGGTCACCGCCCCCCGATATCCCATTTCGGCCAGCTTCGTAAGTGCCGCCGCACAGGCAGCTCGACCGTCCACGGCGGGCATCTCGCGTTGATCATGGGTCGCGTCGTCAGCGGTGATCTCGCCGATCGGATCGGCCAGCCGCACTTCGGTAATCTGAGACTCGGTCACATTGGCCAACATATCCAGAGACGTACCGGTGACCGCCCAATTCCATAGATCGACCACCATGCCGATCTGATCGTGACTGACCAGCTTGAGCAGCATGATCAACTCGTCCGGTTTCGAGAGGAAGGGCTGTGGGAACGCCGCCCGTTCGCTCGACAGGGGCGAACAATTCAGCCCCACGCGCAGTTCATAAGGAGCCAGGGCGTCGCCCAGCTGTTGCAGCCGCTGCCGATGAAACTCGAAATTCTCATGATATGGCCGTTGCGCATGTCCGCCGACAATCTTGGCCTGAACAATCCCGACGCCGAGACTCTGCAGCGCCTCGAGCAGTGGTTTCGCCATTTCCAGCTCACTGGCGAACTTGCCATCGGCCGCCGCCAATTCCAGTGGCAACTCACCACCATTCAACTTCACACGAGCACTTTTCAGAAACCGCGTCGCCGCATCGGTTCCTTTCGACTCGATGTCGGCTTGAAATTCCACGAGGTTCAGGTCAAACCCGCCAAAACGGTGGGTCAGAGTGAGTTCAATCAGTTCGCTTTGGCGACAGGAGAGTCCCAGATATTCGGGAGACAGGTTGCGGTACATGTGGCCTTTCACTCGGCTGGTGGGGAATGGTTCCCAGGACTGCTGCGGGCAGCCTTATATTCTTCCAAATCATCCCCGTTTTTTCCAGTCGACTTTCACCCGCGGCCACTGGGAATAATTTCCCGCGGGGCTTTTCCGACGTGGCGGTTGACAAGTCCAAAGCGGAGCCAGTCGCCCCAATCCGGGTCACCCGACGTGCAACGGCTCGTGGACAAACGGCTCGGCGAACGATACCCTCACGTTCCCCGTGGCTTCGCCCGCAGCCTTGCCGGGTGGGGCCCACTGCGGACTTCCTTCGTTCCTGGCGGCGAGGCGGCTCCGGCCCGTTGCCTCCCGCGTCGGTCTCCGCCGCCGCAGCGAGCCGTGTTGTCCCCGATAGCGCTGACGCTGGCATCCCCATTTCCGAATCCGCCGCATCCGAGACCTGTCGATGGGTGACCTGCTGAAAGCCATCATTCTGGGAATCGTCCAGGGGTTGACCGAATTCTTACCGGTTAGCAGCAGCGGTCATCTGGAAATTGGCAAGGCCCTGTTGGGGACCAGGCTGGACGCCGAGATGAGCCTGCTCATGACCGTCGTCCTGCACGCGGCCACGGCACTCAGCACGATCGTGGTCTTTCGCCGTGAGATTCTCGATATCCTGCGGGGACTCTGCCATTTCCGCTGGAACGAGCAGACGCAATATGCGGTCAAGATCGTCTTGTCGATGCTGCCCGCCGTGTTCGTCGGGCTGGTGTTTGAGAAGGAGATTGAGAGCTGGTTTTCGGGAAATCTGTTGCTCGTCGGCAGCATGTTACTAGCGACCGGATTGCTGTTGATCTTGGCGAGCCGTAACCGAGAGACGACGCGACCGGTAGGTTATCTCGATTCCCTGTTGGTGGGGTTGGCTCAGGCGGTGGCCATCCTGCCAGGCATCTCACGATCCGGGGCCACGATCTCGACCTGCATGCTCTTGGGCATTGATCGCGTGCAGGCGGCCCGCTTCTCGTTCTTGATGGTGGTCCCCTTGATCATGGGCAAGATGGCGAAAGACGTCCTCGACAACTCGTTCTCGGCGGCAGACACACCCGGTTGGGCGCTGCTCGCCGGTTTCGTAGCGGCCTTCCTCACCGGCTTGCTCGCATGCCGCTGGATGGTGGTGCTGGTGCGCAATAGTCGCCTCACCTGGTTTGCGATCTACTGCTTCGCCGTGGGTGCCTTAGCGATCGTGGCGTCCCAAGTCGCGTAGCCGTCCCGGCTGCGACGAAGCGGCAACGACCACTCCATCACTCGACGACCTCAATGTTCCCCGCCCGAGGTGCCAGAGAACTCCCACCCACGTAGACCTCCACCGTCCCCGGCTCCAGCACCCGCTCCGCATCATTGTTAAAAAATGCCAGGTTATCCGCCGCCAGAGCCAGCTCAACCGTAATCGTCTGGCCGGGCTGAAGAGCAACACGGCGAAAGCCTTTCAGCTCGCGAACGGGCCGAGTAATGCTGGCCGCCACATCGTGCACATACAGCTGCACGACTTCCGTGGCGGCAACGGCGCCCGCATTGGTCACGGGCACGCGCACTGCCAACGTTTGACCGGCGCGGAGCATGCGGGTCGATAGTTCGACCTCGCCGTACTCAAACCGGGAGTACGACAGGCCGTAGCCAAACGGCAACAAGGGATAAGGCTCGACATCAATGTAGTTCGAATTGTAGTCCAACCCCGTATCGATCTCGTCATCGACGTATTGGTCGGTAGCGAAATCATAGGGACGCGGGGGGCGGCCCGTGTTCTTGTGGTTGTAATAGAGTGGCACCTGGCCCACCGACTTGGGAAAGGTCACCGGCAGTTTTCCGGAGGGGGACGCGACCCCGCACAGCAGATCGACCACCGCGGGCCCCGCCATGGTGCCCGCGTGCAGCGAATACAGCACCGCGTCGACCTGAACCATTTGCGCTCCGATCGTGAGCGGCCTGCCCGCCTGAACGATCATGACGATCGGCGTTCCGACGGCGGCCAGCGCCGTGACGAGTTGATTCTGGGCTCCCGGCAAATCGAGAATCGCCCGCGAGCGGGCCTCGCCCGAGATGTTCGCCCGCTCGCCGACAAAGAGCAAAACCAGATCGGCTTGTCGCGCCGCGTTCACCGCGGCGGCGAAGCCACTCGTACTGCGATCGAGATCATCGGCCAGTCCCCGCTCGAAGCGGACGTCGATCGTCTCGCCGGCGAATTCACGAATGGCCGCCAGCGGCGTGCGGCTATCGGCTTCTCGACCGTCCGGAATCCAGGTCCCCAACTGCTCTCGTGGTGCGTCCGCCAAGGGTCCGATGACCGCAAGTTTCTTCACGCGGTTCTTGTCGAGCGGCAAGGCGCGTCGGTGACTCGCGGGCAACTGAGCGTTTTTCAAAAGCACCATCGATTCCCGAGCGAGTTGCCGAGCCAGCTGCAAATGCTCCGCCGCCAGCAGCGGCGACGGTCCATCCGTGTCGACAAACGGCCGCTCGAATAAGCCGAGTCGAAACTTGATGCGAAGAATCGGCAGCACCAGGTCATCAACGGCCGACTCGGCGATCTGGCCTTCAGTAATCAGTTCCGAGAGGTACCGATGGTAGGCGGGACTGGTCATCTCCATGTTGACGCCGGCGAGCGCCGCGGCGAGACCGGCGGCCTTCAGATCGGCTGCGTATCCATGATCGATCAACTCCTCAATCGAGGTCCAGTCGCTCACCACAAACCCGTTGAATTTCCACTGATCACGCAGGACGTCGCGGAGCAGGTACCGGTTGGCCGACGCGGGGACTCCGTTGATCTCATTGAATCCCGTCATCAACGTGGCGACGCCGGCGTCTACCGCCGCGCGGAAGGGGGGCAGATAGATGTTGTGGAGAAGCGACGTGGAGATGACCGTGGTGTTGTAGTCGCGACCTCCCTCCGCGGCCCCGTAGCCGGCGAAGTGTTTGACGCAAGCGGCGACGCGGTCGGGTGCGGCCAAGTCGGGGCCCTGAAAGCCCTTCACCAGGGCGGCCGACAGGGATGACGCGAGCAACGGATCTTCCCCCGGGCTCTCGGCGATGCGTCCCCACCGCGGATCGCGGGCGATATCGACCATGGGCGCGAAGGTCCAGTGGACGCCTTGCGAGCGGGCCTCTTTCGCCGCCACGGCCGCGGCCGCCTCCACCAGTTCGGGATGCCAGCTTGCCGCCTGCCCCAACGGGATGGGAAAGATGGTCCGAAAGCCGTGGATGACGTCGCGGCCGATGATCAGCGGAACGCCCAGGCGGCTCTCGTGAACCGCGACGCGCTGCATCGCGTTGATCGTCTCGGGATTGGTCTCGTTCAGAATCGAACCGATCTGTCCGTTGCGAATCAGATCGTACAGGCCGCTGGTGGAGATAAATTCGTCCACGTTCCCCGTAGGTTCTCCGCCGACGCCATTCACCTGCCACATCTGGCCTATTTTTTCGGCCAGCGTCATCTGGTCAAGCAAGGCATTGGCCCTGCGTTCGACATCGACACTTGTATCCAGCCAAGGCCGCTGGCGGACGGATTCGACGCCGTCCTCTCTTAATGCCGACTGCGCCAGTGCGCCGGATAGAAGAATGAGCGGTAGGAAATGGACCATCAGAAGAGTTGCATTGGTTGCGAGCCGACGCGCGTACCATGACATAGTCCGGCCTTTCTGCTGACCAGGGCGATGCTGAGATGAATCGGACCACTGAGCGTATCGACCGCGACAACACGACGCAAGCGAGAGAACTTCCAGGTGGCTGAGTGGATATCGCCGCCGGTGGCAAACGACTGATGACCGGGTCCAAGTCTCAGCGGTCCCGATCCTCGTC
The DNA here is from genome assembly GCA_963700865.1 of uncultured Planctomycetaceae bacterium. Lineage (GTDB taxonomy): Bacteria > Planctomycetota > Planctomycetia > Pirellulales > Pirellulaceae > CAVOGJ01. The sequence continues at coordinate 735,463 of CAVOZC010000018.1, forward strand.
CTGATAACTGGAATCATCGGGGACAGACGTCCTTGTCCCGCTGAGATGGATCGTCCTCCGTTGTACGAATGGAGCACAGCAGCGATCGGTCAGGCACAGTGGTAAACGCCCAACTCTCCCGTTGAAATGATCGCGACGGGCGCAGGGATTTGCGGGTATCCATAGACAAACGGCAAGCAGGACATTCCTTTTCGGGTCGAATTCCCCTGCGCGCGAAGCTCCGGCCCTTCCTTGTCGAGTCGGGTTACGGCATCGGGTCACGCTTGGCATGGCGATTGCGGCTCGATAAAGCGTTGGTCCGAAGCGTTCCCGTGCGCGGACGGCTTTTTGTAAAGGAGCAATTCAATGAGATCCGAACAAAAACTGCCACGATGGGTACCCGCGGTCGCCGTGTTCCTGTTGGCAACCACTGCGGCTGCGATCCCTACGATGACGTTTTTCGAGGGATTTGAGGATGACTTTGCCGCGAACCGCAATGTTCCGGATTTGGCGGTGCCGAGCTTGAGTTCAACCTTCGTATCGCTCAACGGACCGGCTCTGCCTGGTACGTTGGCCATCCGCGACCGGGCCCTCGATGGTCCGGTTCCCTTTACTGCCCTGGACTTCAGCAATGGCGGGGGAGGCATGCTGACATTGGCATTCACCACGCCTTTCGACGCGGCCGCCGGCTCGACCATTGACTTTGATGTCGTGATTTTCGGAGGGGATCGAAACAGCTTGTTCAAATACGTGTCCAATGATGGCGTCACCTTTACCCAGGTGGGCGACACGGACGATTCGCCCAGACACTATCAGTTTGATTTGTTGCCCGGAGGAAGGACCACCTATTTCCGCTTGATTGAGAATGGCAACGGCCTATGGGTCGACAACTTCGGCGCCTCGATCATCGGAGTACCCGAACCGACATGGGGTCTGTGGTCGGCGTGGTGGCTGTCTCTCACTTTGGCATCCAATCGCAGGCAGCGACAATTACGGGAATCGTTCACTTGTTAGCGGGTGTGTGGTTCGGATCTTCCTTCAAGATTGTACGGCATGCGCAACACCGCCGCTGGCAGCTCCCAGGGCAAGCAATGCGAGAAGCCTATCCCACGAATAAATCAACAAGCCCCGAGCGGCGGGCAACTGCAACACGCGTGGCCGGCGCCGTGCGACTTAGCAAGCGATCGAGCCTGATGTACATCGCGGGAGCCAAAAGTGTTCCGACTGTCGAGTTCGACGTCTATTGGCCTCGTCGTAAGCGGAGAGGATTTGGGCCGATTTCTGCGGGCGGCCACTTGGGGACGCCTGTCGGCAAGCACAGGGATCTTTGCGTTTCCCGCGGCGAAACGAGCATTTTTACCACCCAGCATGGAAGAAGAAAGGGCGTGAGTGAGGTAGCCCCACCCGATATTTGCCCCGCAAGGCAAGTTCATTTGTTTTCCTGGGAGGCCGAGGTCGATATAATGGGAAAGCGACTTGTCACGTCGTGATTACGGGGGCGAATTGGATTCGACCGGATCATTGAAGTGTCGGTGGCGTGCCGTGGTTGATCAGTGGGCCACGTTAAAAGCTGATCACAACTTTATTTGCCGAAGGTAACTTCGCACTGGCAGCCTAAGAAAAGGCTGCTCCGGCTGAGGGGGTTTGTCGGAGACGCCCGAAAGCTGGTCACCAATTCCGAACCGCTACAGGTCACGCGAGTACGTCTGTAGTCAAAACCGTTCTCGACTAGTCGCAGCCGAACCCGGTCGACAGGGGTTGGCGGCGGCGAAACTCAAAGAGTCGACTACGCACGTAGAGGCCTCCATGGATAGATAGCGGGACGCGGGTTCGATCCCCGCCGCCTCCACTCGCCGGGATGCTGCCCTCCCGGCTCACTCGGAATCAGGCCCGTTGGTTCACGCCAGCGGGCCTTTGCTTTGCACGACCCGTGCGGTGATTCTGCCGTTCTTGCATTCTGTCGCTTTCTTTTTTCTCACCGAGAGCGCAGAGACACGAAGCTCGAATGATAGGAAATTTGATTTCGGGTAGGCATACGGAGAAAGCAGGGTTCCAGGGCGGCCCTGGAGCCCCGCGGGCCCCTGCTGGGATTGCGATGAGCCCCTCCGTTTGCCAGCGGCGTCGTGTCCGCGGCGGGCTAACCAGGTGAGATCATGCCCGCGGGAATTGGCAAGGGTGACCAAGGGCGGCGCCCGGCGCGGACGCTCTCCGCTGGTCCAGGTAGTTCGCCCCTAAAATAAACGTACCCTGATCCACGTACGTCCGTTCGTGGGAGCCGACAGGGGAACGACAGGTCACGTCGTCACGGTCACCGTACGATTCGTTGCCGACGGGCGGCGGTCTCGCCGATGACGCCGGCCACAGACCACCGTGCTTGAGGATCTTCTCGATCACCTCCCGTTGCGGTGGTTCGATGAAGGCGACGACCTTCATCTGTCCACCGCACTGCGGGCAGGCCATCGGACCAGGAAACCCCTGCGCGAGGGAACGCGCCGCAGGTGACCAGCAAATGCAGGTGTGGCCTTGGCCAATCCAAAGTCAATCACCTTGGGTACCGGGTTACCGTAATAAAGACATATCAAAATGTTCGATGGCTTCAAATCGCAATGAATGATGCCCTTCTGGTGCGCGTGCTGCACGGCATTGCAGCTCGGCAGGCCAAGAGCCCGCAAATCGGAACGAATTGTAACTGCCAGCCAATTGAACAGGCGATTCCCGCCCTGTAGTCTAATGGTTTGAAATGACAATTAGGGGAAGATGGCTGTGAGCAAGAAAAAACCCAAAGAGAAAAAAAAGGAAACTCGCGAAAGTCTGTCCTCCAGCAAGACCGACGCCGCGCAGCAGCTCAAACTGAGCCGCAAAGAATACGAACGAGAGCTGGAGTCGTTGCAGGTCGAACTGGTCAAATTGCAGGCCTGGGTAAAGCATGTAGGCGCGAGAATCGTCGTCGTCTTTGAGGGCCGCGACGCCGCAGGCAAGGGCGGACTGATCAAGCGGATTACGGAGCGGGTCAGTCCTCGCGTGTTTCGCGTGGTCGCCCTGCCAGCCCCCAGTGATCGAGAGAAATCCCAACTGTACGTGCAGCGTTACATCGCGCACCTGCCGGCCGCCGGCGAGATCATCCTGTTCGACCGCAGCTGGTACAATCGCGCGGGCGTGGAAAAAGTGCTGGGATTTTGTACGGCCCGACAGCACGAAGGTTTCCTGCGTTCTTGCGACCGTTTCGAGCAGGCATTGGTCGATGACGGGATCATTCTGTTGAAGTACTGGTTGTCTGTCAGCATGGAAGAGCAGGAGCGGCGTTTTCGCGCACGGATTGAACAACCTCTGCGGCAATGGAAACTGAGCTCCACCGATCTGGAGTCAGTCCGCCGGTGGTATGATTACTCACTGGCCCGCGACGTGATGCTGATGTCGACCGATTCGGATTTCGCGCCGTGGTTTATCCTCAATTCGGATGATAAGCGGAGGGCGCGATTGAATTGCATCCGCCATCTGCTCAGCCGGATCCCTTACGAAGAGGTCCCTCATGAACAAGTGGAGATTCCCGATCGCGACCTGACACACCAATACGATGACGTAGCCCGCTCGCTTCCCGAAGGTCTGTTCCCGAGCACTACTAACACGCCTGACACGCGCCAGCCGCTGGTGCGCCGCACTTGTTGAAAGAACGTTGTTCATGCTGCCAGAACTAACTTGCCATACGGAAGTGCTCAGCATTGTTGGAGACATCCTTCGCGTGCAGGCCAGCGATGTCAGCTTCGGCGATTTGGCGGTGGTCGAGAACTGGGATGGCTCCACGTCGCTGGCCCAGGTCGTTGAACTGCAGGATGACTCGGTTTCGCTGCAGGTCTACTGATAGGAATTTTGATTTCCACGCAGGTCATGTCTCGCAGGAGAGAAACGGGGACAGGTCCGAATGTCATTAACATTCTCATAAGTTGTTTCGCAGCAACGCTGAAGCAGTGCTATGACAGCATTGTGGCTTATCCGCTGAGCTGAAAATAATGTGAGCCTCATGCGTAACGGTAATTGTTTCACAACAGTTACCAAACGCAGTGGAGGCTCACGTGCGAAGTATTACGGACATCGTCAGACAATTCAAGCAAGACTGGACGGAACAACTCTGCCCTGAAAACATCGAACGCGCTTGCCGAGACTGTGGCATAACTTGGATTGAATCAACACTCAACCCCGTCGTGACGATCCAGTTGTTCCTGCTGCAAGTGATGCACGGGAATACGGCCTGCACCCACCTGCCACACCTGGCACGGGTTGACTTCATCCGGCCGCAAGGGAGAGAAACGGGGACAGGTCCTGTTTTATGTTTTCTTTGGGTGGCCAGGGGATCGCAACGTTGACTCCAGCCCCAGTTTCTTTGCTGTTTTGTTGACCCATGCTTCCGAGCCGTGGGGAGCGCCGCGACGGCAACTTCGTCGAAGGGCCTCCAGTTCGGCATCGCTGGCCAGTTGGTTGACATAATGAACCCAACTGCGGGGACGAGGCATGGGCCAATCCGACAGCATCGCGCGGTGCTCGGCCGATCCGAATTGCCGGATCCAAAGACTGCCCCACGGCCAATTTTCGGCTCGTGCAACCAGATTGGCTCGCAGCGCATTCCTTTCGGTGTACCGCATCACTTGAAAGAAATAGTCATCTGTTTCGACGGGAAACGACTTGAAGCGGCCTTGGTGCATGTGCCCGTAGCCGACCAGGTTGTAGTTTCTTTGCCAGCGCGTGACATGCGTAATCGTCAATCGCTGCATGAATCTACCGAGATCGCCGTCGTTCTCTGGCCAGAGCACAAAATGCCAATGGTTGGGCATCAAGCAAAAGCCCAAGATCCGCATCTCGTGTTTCTCGAGCGTCTCGACAATGATACGTTCGAAAGCTAGGTAATCATCATCGTTGAAAAAGATTGGCTCACGCCCGACGCCTCGATTGAGCACGTGATCAACGTATCCACCGGGAGCGTAGCGGGCAGTGCGGGGCATGCCCAGAGACTAGAAAATTGAGCCGACACCGTCAATAACTGGACCCGTCCCCGTTTCTTCGTGTCCCCGTTTCTTCGTCTATGAAAGTGATCATGTCCGGCGGTGTGTTGACGCCGGACTCGGTGCCCTTTTCGCAATCATCCGCTGGGAAGAGGCCGGAGCAATCGGTGATCTCGCTACCGAAACGGCCAAACCAGAGGAGTAATGCCGACAGTCACGACGAGAAACACAAAGTCCAGCGGGACTCCGACTCGCACGTAGTCGCTAAACCGATAGCCGCCGGGTCCGTAGACCATCAAGTTCGTTTGATATCCGAACGGTGTAGCGAATCCGGCGGACGCTGCGATCGCAATTGCGATAACAAACGGCATCGGACTGACTTCTAGCGTACTAGCCGACGTCATCGCGATGGGAAACACAAGTACGGCGGCCGCGTTATTGGTGATCATCTCTGTCAGCAGCATCGTGACGAAGTAGACGGCCACAAGGGTTAGCCACGGGTGACCGCCCGCCAAGCCGATGATCTGGGAGGAGATCGCGCCGGCCAAGCCGCTCAATTCGAGTGCTCGGCCGATGCCTAAGGATGCGGCGATGACTACCAGCAGTGACCAATCGACGCTCTGCCGAGCCTGACTGATCGAACAGCATCGCAATGCGATCATCAGCCCCGCCGCAACCAAAGACGCAGTTAACAAGTCGAGCCAACCGATCGTTACCGTTGCGATCACGGCCCACCAAGACGGTGATGGCGATCCACGCGCGGTCGTGTCTTAGGGGCTGTGAGTTTTCCACGCCGCTCATCAAGAAGAAGTGGCTCGAATTCCGTTCGCGTGACACGAAGTCTTCATCGGCTTCCAGCAGGAGCGTGTCGCCCGACTGGAGCACGATGTCGCCAATCTTCCCTTCGACGCGGCGACTGCCGCGAGCCACGGCCACGACCGCCGCGTTGTACATCGCGCGGAATTTCCCGTCGCGGATCGTTGTGCCGATCAGCGGGCAACGATCCGACACGACGACCTCGAACAGTTGCCGGTTGGCGTGAGAACCATCGAACTGAATGGCGGCCTCGGCGGCACGCGTCAAGCCGCGCAGCTTCTGCAGATCGACGACGGATTCAACCACACCGACAAACACTAGTCGGTCACGGGATTGTAAACGTTGCCGAGGCGAAACGGCCGCCAATCGTTCTTCGGCTCGCTCGATTTCGACTAAATACAGTCCCGGCAAATGGCGCAACCCGGCTTCTTCGACGCTTTTTCCAACCAGCGGGCCACCTTCCAGCACGATCATTTCCACCGTGTACTGTCGCGGGTCTTCGTGCAGCGTGATCGCGGGACGACGATCCGGTAGCAGCCAGCGGCCCGCGACCAACAGAAAGGCGATCGCCGCGACGGCGCACGGTAGTCCCACCCAAGTCAGGTCGAACATCTTCATTCCGGAGCCGGTCGCTTCGATGAGTAGTCCGTTCACAATCAAGTTGGTGCTGGTGCCGACCAGCGTGCAGACGCCACCAAACGTTGCTGCATAAGCCATCGGTAGATACAGTTTCGACGGGCTGATTTGTGTGCGTTTGCAGATGTCTTCAACCACCGGTAAGAACATCGCAACGACCGGCGTGTTGTTCAGAAAGGCGCTCAGCAGCCCAACGGGCGCCATCAATCGAAATTGAGCGGCGCCAACCGTCTTCGGTCGTCCCACAATCGGTCCGGCGACAACGTTCATCGCGCCGGTTTGCACCAGTCCCGCGACCACGACAAACAGCACGGCCACCGTAATTAATCCGGAGTTGCCCAACCCGGCGACGGCCTCCGCCGCGCTCGGCAGACGCCGGCTGTCGAAGAGTTCTCCCGCCAAGACCAACAACGTCAGTGCCGCCATCAAGACAAGATCTGCTGGCGCCCAATTCCGCACCAGCGCGACAAACATCACGACGACCGTCAAACACGTCAGCCACGCTTCCCAACTCATCGTCTAGCATGCTCCCTGGCCAGTGGCAATTCGGCGTGCCGCAAGTCCTCCTCCGTGAGAAGTCGACGGAGCAAGGGCAAGGTCAACAGTGTCGTCACCAACGCCATGATAACCAGCATACAGAACACGCTGTCGGGCACCACACCCAGGTCGCGACCGACGTTAATGGCGATCAAGCCCATCAGCGCCCGCGTGTTCATCATGACCGCCACGCAGCCGCTCTCGCGCCACGTCAGACCACCCGCTCGCCCCGCCAAGCCGCAGCCGACGATCTTGCCCACCATCGCCGTCGCAACCACCAGGCCGCACAACCACCAATGCTGCCACGACTCCAGCAAACCGACATTCGTTCGCAAGCCGGTGTACGTGAAAAAGATCGGCAGGAATAAGGTGTACACGATTTCGCGCAACCGCCGGCCAACTGCGTCGCGCAAGGCGTGACGATCCGAGAGCACGGCTCCCAGCACGAACGGTCCGAAGATCGCGAAGATGCCGATCACGTTGGTTGCAACTGCGGCCAGGAAGACCGCAACCAAGACCACGGACAAGCCGATGACCGACAAGTCGCCGCCGCTCTCGCCTAATAAATAATCCGTCGCGCGGCCCAGCAGTGGTCGCGCAACCAACCAGCAGCCAGCCACAAACACGATCGTCAGCAAAGCCATGCGAACCACACTCCACAGCTCGAAGTCGCCATGAATCATCGTGCTGACGCCGGCCAGCAAAATCCACCCCAGCGCGTCGTCGATTGCCGCTGCGGTGATCGTGAGCGTACCCAGTCGCGTGCGTTGGATGTCCAATTCGATCATGATCCGGCCCAGGATCGGAATCGCCGTGATCGACAAGGCGACCGCCACGATTAGCATGAAGCCGGTCCGATCCACATCGGCCGCGACCAGCGGATGCATCCACATTGCCAGTGTTAGCCCCAAGGCAAACGGCAGCGCGATCCCCGCAGCGGCAACGCCCGTTGCCGTCCGTCCCACATGACGTAAGTGCGAGAAATCAAACTCCAACCCGATCAAAAACATCAATAGCACAAGGCCCAACTCGCTGAGCACTCGAAACACGATCGTTGTATCCGCTGGAAATATGAACTCGATCGCTTCCGGTGCAAAGTGGCCCAACACGGATGGTCCCAGCGCAAGTCCTACCAATATCTCGCCAACCACTTGCGGCTGGCCCAGCTTTCCCAGCAGCCACGCCCCGAGACGTGCCGCCACGATGATCACAACAAGTTGAATCAAAACGTGCAAGAAGTAGTCTTGAAAATGCTCACTCACCGTTCTAGTAGCCTCGCCACACGCAGTAGCCGACTGTGTAGCTCATCGCTGCCAGCCAAATCAACAAGACCATGATGGCCTCGCGGCGAGAGCTGATTAATACCGAATCGTCATGTTTCTCTTGCATCAGCTGCTCCGGTCATCGCGAGTTGGATTCCATCTACTGACTGAATGGGAAGTCGGTGAAGGCTGTTGTCGAAGACCTCGCCAAGCCGTAACGGCTAAGGTGACTGCAGTGAGCGGGATTACGAACATGAGCATGACGTCTCGTAATGCGTAGGTCAGGTCGTGACTCGTCGCGTTTAGCACGAGATAGGCCGTGTACGCCAGATAGTAGAAGAAGAACACGCCCCCTTCCCAACGCGAGATGACATGGCCCGTGAAGAAAATCGGCAGGCAGGCAGCGGCCACAGCGATCATCACAGGAATGTCGAACCGTAGCGCAGCCGAGCTAACTTCAACGCCCGTCGGTGCGATGACGCCTGACAAACCGAGCACGCACAAGATATTGAAGATGTTGCTGCCCACAACATTCCCCACCGCGATGTCACGTTCGCCGCGCACGGCCGCGACGAGCGACGTGACGACTTCCGGGAGCGATGTCCCCGCCGCCACGATCGTGAGACCGATCACCAGCTCACTGACGCCATAACTTTCCGCGATTCTCACTGAACCGTCGATCAGCAAACGCGAGCCGCCACCCAGCAGGATCAGACCAAAGACGATCAAACCCAGGTCCGAAACTCGCATGCGCGGCTGGTCGATCGCGTTGGGCCATTGTTGAGCGAATTCGGCCTGAATTTCGCGGCTTTCCTTCCGGCTTTGCCGAACGCACCACCAGGTGTAAGCGACGATGCCCGCGAACAACACCAACCCTTCCAGCCGGTTGATGCTTCCGTCCCAACTGAAAACCAGCGTCAGCAGCGACACCCCAATCATGACGGGCACATCCCAGCGAATTAACTGGCTGGAAACGACCAACGGCACGATGAGTGCGGAAAGGCCGAGTATGAACAACACATTAAAGATGTTGCTGCCGACAACATTGCCTATGGCCAGATCGGCAGCTGCCGGCCAACGCAGCTTGTACGGAGACGGCCAATTCCGGCGCGCTGGTTCCAAAGGCGACCACGGTCAAACCGATGACCAATGGCGAGATCCGCACGGCGGTCGCCAAACGCGACGCTCCCCGCACTAGAAACTCACCGCCACCCACGAGCAACGCCAGGCCCATGCCGATTCTCAACCAAGCCCATAATAGATCGTTCATCCAACTTCCTCATGCAACAAGGTATTTGATTGCCAGGAAGCCTAGCACCATAAACAAAAATAAAACGATGGTCGCCAACTCTAACCGTTTTTTCAAGAAGCCTCGCACCTTGGGGCCGAAGAAATACATTGCGGTGGCAACCAGGAAGAAGCGGCCGGATCGTCCCAGTGCTGATGCCAAAATCAATGTCTGCAATGAGACGTGCTCGTGAAACACGCCCGCCGCCAGCGTGAAGACTTTGAACGGGATCGGTGTAAAGGCGGCGGCGAAGATCGACCAATACGCATGCCGCTGGTACAACTCGCCGACGTGCGCCATGTTCTCGTGAGTGACGCCGGGAACATAGTCGTGAAAGAAATCCCCGACGACCGACCACAAGGTAAACCCAATCAGCCAACCGAATCCTCCTCCCAACACCGACGCCACCGCACTGACCGTCGCATAGTAAAACGAACACCGTGGCCTTGAGGCAGACAATGCGATCTGCAGCACTTCAGGCGGAACCGGAAAGAAAGAACTCTCGGCAAACGAGATCGAGAACAAGGCCGGCGTGCCAAAGGGCGTCTCGGCCCAGTGTAACACCCAATCGTACAGCCCGCGAATAGGGCTGCGCGCACGGTGGGTACACGGTGACACAGGAGTCGTCGAAATGTCTGTTGCTGATTCTGATTCTGTCATTGGCTCGCTTCTGCGTTGAACGGATTCATTCCGGCCCGCAGCTCTTATGCATTTCCCCGTTTCTGCTCCCCCCCGTTTCTACTCTCCACCGGGAGCGTAGCGGGCAGTGCGGGGCATGCCCAGAGACTAGAGCGCATTTCAAAACCGTCGCAGAACGACAATCATACAGGCAAGTTGAACAAAATCGTGAAAGAGATGAGCGTGATATTCGTAACGGGTGATAAGACGCCGGAAGTCTTACAGCCAACTTATGGAACGTTCGACGCCCCAGCGGCGGCGGTAGCGACGGAGTTTGCGACCGTCCTGTGTGGGCGGCTTCTTGCGGTTCTTGCGATGCGGACAGATCAAGTCAATTCCGCGACGCAGAAGACGCGTACGCAAAGGGTCGCTGTCAGCCGCAGCATCGTAAATCAACCGCTCAGTCTTTCTTCGCAAGACTCGCTTATCGAGCAGCGGCTCGATGAGGGTTACTTCGAGAGGCCTGGCACTGGCGGTGTCGGTCCCGAGGGGCAGACCACGGCCGTCGATGAGGACCATGATCTTCGTTCCTTTTCCGCGTTTGGTCTTGCCGACCTTTTCACCCCTTTTTTTGCCGAGGCAAATGTGCCATCGGCCACGGACTCTTCGCGGCACACACGACCTTGGCGATCGAGTTTCCGCAGCAATCGGCCCCAGGCTTTTGCCCAAACGCCGGCCTCGGTCCATTTCTGGAGGCGACGCCAGCAAGTCGTGGCTGAGGGAAATCGTTCCGGCATGTCTTTCCATCACGCGCCGCTGCGCAGAATCCAGATGATGCCTTCGGCACAGGGACGAGACGCAACCACTGGGCGTCCGCCTTTGGGGCCGACTGGTGTTTCGGGAAATAAGTCTTTGATCAACTGCCATTGCTCATCAGTGAGCTCATATTCAGGTTCCATCTTGGACCCCTCGGGCGATTCCACCGCCAGACGGGATCGTTCTTTCATGAGTGCCTCCTTTCGGCTGCACTCAATACGGAACATTCAAGATCAAGGTTTAGCTAGCAAGACACAGTTTTGAAATGCGCTCCAAGCTCTTGCCGTAGGAAAACACACAGTGTCACCAGAGGCGAGTAGATGCGATCTTTCCAAACCAAGCCAACTGCAGTCAGTGCTTGCTGGACGGCGTCTTCGGAAAGAACGTCAGTGAATGGAAGCTCTCCGTCTTGCAGAAATTGGCTTCGCAGGATCCTGATCTGTTGCCGAAACCTTCCTTGGTTAAAATCACGCATTCGAGGCCTCCTTGCCTGACGATGAATCCCTAGACAAGATCCATCTAAGCAAGAGAGGTGTTTCTTGCATATGTCATTTGCAGCAATACACTTACCGCAAATCTACGTGCCATTCGTGTGAAACATCGACGCAATTAAGGGGGCTTCTTCGGCTGCGGCCGTGAAACAGCCCGCCGGACGAAACCGCAATAGGCTCTCCAAAGGCGGTGTTTCAGGACCGCTTGATCGCGCGCCAACGTTGGACGGGCGATTGCAGCGCTGAACTTGGCAGCTTATAGCATTTGTTATACTCCATGCATGCCGATCCGCGACAACCATCAGCGAGCCATTGAACGCCTGGCGGACGCCTACCGCGATGACCCTCGCTTCCGTGCGCTGATCATCGGCGGCTCCGTCGCCAAGGGCTGCGCCCGCGAGGACTCGGACGTGGACTTCCTGATCGTCGCAAGTGATGAAGCGTTCGAGCGGCACCTGGCCGCGCACGATCTCTTTATCAATCGCAGAGACCTCTGTGACTACGAGGGTGGCTTCGTCGACGGCAAGATCATCAACCTTGCGTTCCTTGCCGACCTGGCCGAAAAGGGAAACGAGCCTTCTCGCGCCGCGCTCGAGGGCGCCTTCGTCGCTTACTCGCACGTACCCGACCTAGATGCCCTGCTGCGGCGTATCCCCGTCTATCCCGAGGCGGGGCACGATGAGCGTATCAGGGCCTTCTACAGCATGTCATTTATGCAGCACTGGCTTTTCCACGAGGCAGAGCGCCACGGCAACCGCTACACGCTGACCCGCGCCGCCAGTCAGCTTGCGTTGTTCTCCGCCCGGTTGCTCCTGGCACATAACCGCAGACTCTTCCCCTACCACAAGTGGCTGCTCAAGGCCCTCGAATCGGCGCCCGACAAGCCTGACGACATGATGGAATGCTTGAATAACCTGCTCGAAGAACCCTGCGGAGACCATGCCACCGCCCTGTTCGAACGAGTCCGGGGCCATCGGGACTGGGGCGTCAGCGACCTCGAGGCCTACACGTGGTTCATGACCGACGTGGAGTGGAGTTGGATGTCGGGCACAACACCCATGGAGGACTGGTAGCGGTCGACTCACGTCGAAGTGAAGCGGACTGAAAGGCCGACGCACTTTCGGGCTTTCGCTTCGTGACATCGGCGTGAAACGCCGCGGTGGGTTCAATGCCCAGGGCGGTTCGCAGAATCGCAAATCCTTGGCTTTTCGGTACGCTATCCAAAAACCTCGTTCCCACGGGTTCCTGGGACGACTCAGAGTGTTAAGTTAAATCTTGATGTCATTGGGCGACCAAAATGAGCCACCGATAGGCGCCAGAAACGCGGCCACTTTTTGAGGGGGGCCGTGTAATCTGTCTCGCTTTTGGAAAGCGGGGAGCGATTGCATGGCAAACCGCGGAAGAGAAACGGGGACAGGTCTGCTCTGTCGAAAACTTTGAGTTGCTAGCTAAACAGTCTCTTGGTCGGCTTCGTATTTCGAGGGATGGCCAATACGAGTAAATCACCAAAACGGATCCTCCTTCAGGTAGCTCACGAGCTTGGCAAGCGGCGGCTGCACAAGCATTGGCATAAGTTCAGTCCTAAGAAGTTCACGGTGCCCCAGTTGTTCGCCTGTTTAGTCCTCGAAGAGTTTATGCGGCTTGACTACCGAAAGCTCTCCGCGTTGCTGACCGATGCGCCGGAACTCGCGGCAGTCATTGGCCTGGAGCACGTGCCGCACTTCAGCACCTTTCAAAAGGCGGCGGCCCGCTTGCTCATCTCGCGTCGTGTGATGCGCCTGCTGGATGAAACCATCCAGGTCGCGAAGACGCATCGCGTGATGCGGAAGACGGTGACGCTGGCTGCCATCGATGGCAAGTCGAAACTGTCAACAGTATGATTAAACGTACCATGGGCTCGGCCCTACGAGCCCGCACCTATTGGTCGCAAGCTCGAGAAATCAGCCTGCGGGTGCTGACCCACAACATCATGATTCTCTGGCGAAAGCAGCTTTTCGACAGAGCAGACCTGTCCCCCTTGAGAAAAAATGACGCCTGCCTTCTTGATGGTAAAGTAGTCGCCTCTGGTAGCTGGACGAAAATGATGCCAGGCATCTTTGTGGGCGAATGGGCGACTTGAATAGAGTGGGCTGCCGTCAAGTGCTTTGAACTCTTTTCCATCCTCTGCCGTTGGCCAATATTGCCAAAATAGCGGCAGGCGTGGCCCGCCGTGATTCGCACGCAAGAGCGTCTGATGCAGTAAATTATGGCTACTTCTGGCTCCGGAAATCGCCTCTTTCCATTGGTGCTACTCGATGAATGAATGGTTACTCATCCAGCAATTAAACTCGGGCGGCTCAACTGGCCTCTTGTCGACAGTTTATTTGGCGCTGCTATTCATCGTCTGCTTGTACCGTCCGGAACGTGTGCGTTCGCGAATGTTATTTCGCTGGGCTTGCACATGCTTTGCATTGGCGGTGGTTGCACAGCCTATCTTTATGGGGATCCTCATGAGCCTTGGAATTGCCGCGCAAGGGCGTATTTCGCGTGAGCCCGAAATCATGTGGCTCATCGGCACCTGTGTAGGTCCCGCGCTGATCGCGATAAGCTTGATTTGTGCCTTTGCCTCCGTCGCTCCCATCTCAACTCGTCGAAAGCAAGTAGACATAACCAAGCCAGCCAAGCACCCACTGGATGGGTGAACGCACAAACGCGTAAAACACGCGAACGGAGACACACTCTCTTGGAGCAGCGCCGTGTGACCGCAGAGTCAGAGTCACGCTTACTGGCGGTTCAGCAGGAAACCACGAAGTGCAAGAAGGAAGTTCGGTTGGTCCTTTTTCTTCATCCAGATGGCCGTCCGGGGCACTCCCTCCCCACGCGCCTGCGGTTGGATTTGATGGAGCGACCGCCACTGCCACGTGGCCACTGTTGGCAACGTCAGCTGGCAATTCGCGTTTCCTCAGTCTCCATCAAATCACCTGCAGGCGGGGGGAGGGAGAGCATCACGAGGGGTCGATTGGCTCTCGTCGGCTCCTTTCGCCTGAGTCGTCAGCTGCGAAAAACATTTCAGCATGGTCCCGCGTTTCTCAAGCGAGCATTCCAGACGCCGATCGACTAAACTAGTGAAACGGCCTCTGATGATTTACGGACAGCAAGTTACACCACTGAGCCGCCGATCGGCGGCAGATAAGAAGAAAGGTGATACATGCAAAGCCGAAGAGTGATGGTCTGGTCCGTGGTTGCGTTGCTGGCCATTGCGACCATGGTGTACGTTCGCAGCGTGTGGCGAGAACCGGCGGAATCGACAACACGCATCTACTTTCTCACCGGCGGGAAAAATCCATTTTGGCAATTGACAATGTCGGGAGCGAGGGCGGCCGCCCAGGAATACAACGCCGAAGTCCAGTTTGGCGTTCCGGACGAGACTCCGCAGGAACAAACGAGATTGCTGGCCGACGTTGGATCGACGAAGTGCGAAGGGCTGGCCGTCAGTCCCCTGGCACCGGATTCGCAAACAGAACTGCTCAACCGCCTGTCGGAGTCGATGCACGTTGTGACTTTCGATTCAGACGCTCCCCTCTCGCGGCGAAAGTACTACGTGGGTACTCACAATAACAACGCGGGCAGCTTGTGCGCTGAACTCGTGAGAGAATCCCTGCCGCAGGGAGGTAAGGTAGCCTTGCTCATGCGGACTTTGGACAAAGACAATGCTCGCTTGCGACACGAGGGATTTGTCGAGGAACTTTCGCAATCAGCTTGGCGTGTTCGTCAAAAAGCAGAAAATGCCTCAGATGACACGAATCAGTCTCCAGTGACCTTTGATCTGGTCGAGACCCTCATTGACGATGCCGATCCGGAAAAGTGTGCGCGAAACCTGGAACAACTGCTGAGCGATCACCCCGACATCGGTGCGATTGTCGGTATGTTCGCGTACCAGGGACCGATCATGCTGGATGTCTTGCAGCGGCAGGACAAGCTGGGGAAGATCCAATTGGTCACGTTTGACGAAGATGAGCGTGTTTTGCAGGGCATCAGTGACGGCCACATTTACGCAACCGTGATACAAGACCCATTCAAGTATGGCTATGAAGCTGTCCGCATGTTGACCGTGTTGGCCCGCAAAGGCGAGGCGGAATTGCCTATCTCGGAGGGATCAATCTACCTGCCGTGCCAGGCGATCAAGAAGCACAATCTGGATGTGTACCGTAAAAAATTAGAACACAGAATGCCCGATGCCTGAGATGGGGCCAGCCAACGGTGTGACTGAAACCGGAGAGGTCACGTTTGCTGGCGATTCGGCAGGAAATCACGAAGTGCACGAAGGATACGAAGCGAGTCTGGTTGGTCCTTTGTCTTCATTCAGATGTACCTGGCTTTGCTGTCCCCATTCTCTCCCCACATCCCGACTTGCGTGTCTACGGCGCGCGCTTGCGATCATCTCCTGATCTTGGAGCTCGGTTGCAAGGGCTGGGGGCGGTCGCAATGAAGTAAGAATGAATACAGTGACACTCCGAACCGGCTGCTTGGTGCTTGTTAGTCTTGTCTGCGGCTGGCCCTTTTGCGGGTTGACGATTAGCTGCGGTCGACTGCTGGCAGATGAGACTGTACCGGCGGGTTTTGTGGAAGCCGCCTGGATCGCACCGCCAAGCGGTGCGCGTGACGATGGACCGCTGCCGCTATTCCGCCGTGAGTTCACGCTGCAAGCGGTGCCGAATCAAGCGACGCTTCGCATCGTGGGTTTGGGTGATTACGATGTTCGCTGCAATGGTCATCGATTGGCGGCCACTGGGATCAACCAAGCTTGGTCGCAATACGAAAAGACGCTCTACTACCGCGACTACGACATCACCACGCTCGTGCAGCGCAGCGCAAATTGCGTGGGTGTGCTGATGACCAACTCATTCTGGGACAATCACAAACCGCCCGGTAATCGTTACTACAAAGAGGGCCCTCAACGGACGGCGACCGAACCGCTGCTGCTGCGGGCTGAGGTCTTGATTGAGCATGCGGACGGGGCTGTCCAGCGGATCGGGACCGACTCGACCTGGCGTACGCACACAGGCCCGGTTCTTTTTTCTCACATCTTCGCGGGCGAAGACTACGACGCGCGACGAGTGATGCCAGGTTGGGATCGGCAGGGTTTCGATGACAGTGGGTGGCGGGCGGCCCGCATCGCGACGGCACCGCCGGCTGAGTTGCGGCCGCAGACTTGGCCGCCCATCGAGGTGGCCGCCCGCTTTGCGCCGGTGTCGGAGAGGGCGACATGAAGACCGCCATCGCGATGAAGATCTGCGATCTGCTGGACGCAGGAGGCTCGTATTCAGAGATGGTTGTGGCGGACTACGATCGCGGGACCATCCTGCTCGGCCACGACGGCCCATTCCACGTCGCGATTGCCGCTGGTAAGCCGATCCTGCGGGGCATGGGTCTGTATCATGGTAAGTGGGGCGCTGGCGTCAGTGTGGAAGCGACGGTTAAAAAAGGGCCCGTGACCTTGCTCAATGTGACACAAACTGGCGATGGCAGACTACGGACCATCGTCAATGAAGGCGAAGCCATTGAGGGGCCGATTTTGAAGATTGGCAATACGATGACGCACGTGCGTTTTCCACACGGTCCGACTGAAATGATGAACAAATGGTTTGCGCTGCGCCCACACATCACTGTGCCATGAGTGTGGGACATCACGCCGATCAGCTGCGGAAAGTGGCGACCATCATGCAGCTGCCCTTCGATATGGGTGCTCAGCAGTAACTCGGATGTGAAGATACCCGTGGCGCAGATCGAGATGATTAGCTTCATGAAGAATCTGGCGCTGATGGGAGCCATGCTGTTCATCATCGCCAATGGAGCCGGTCCCATGAGTGTCGATGCAAGGCTTCGCGGCAACGAGACGAATGGCACCTGAATTTGCCCAACCCTACCTCAACCATCCCTACACATTCAATTTTCGAGACGAAAAGTATGTCCAACCGCGACGCTTTGCTGGAACCCCATGCCATACACGATGTGAAATTATGCCAAGGAGAACGTCATGGAAACGTTTGAAGCCATTTACCAACGCCGAGCGGTCAAGCACTATGACTCCGGCCACGAATTCAGGGATGATGAGATTCATAAATTGATGGGGCCTTTCTACCTGGGCAATGATCAACTTCAACGAGACGCGGCCATGCGTTCCTGCGGCATCGCCGGTCAGACCATCATGCTGGCGGCCAAAGCCATGGGCTACGACTCCTGTCCGATGATTGGCTTCGATGCCGCCAAGGTCGCTGAGCTAATCAACTTGCCAGACGATCATGTCGTCAGCTTCATGATTGCCGTTGGGAAAGCCACGAAACCAGCGTGGCCCAAGCCGGGGCAATTGCCTCTGGAAGAAGTCGTTGTCCACAATCGCTTCGCCTGATGTATTGGGGACTTACTTCTCGGCATCATGGCTATCGCCTTCCTCAATCGGGCGAGAACGGGCTGACCGTCGTCTGGCCGTCTGCAACGACGGCCAGCGACGACTCGGGCACCTCCTGCCAGTGCTCAGATAATTCGTCCAATGGTTCCGACAGGAAAATCACGGCGCCCTCGGGAATGGTTTCGTACGTTCCGTGAATGTCGCGCAAGGCATGCATGTGATGACTGTGGTATTGAGTCCGCGACTGGCGATTGCTGGAATAGCGGACCGTCCACAACTGCGCACCGTCCGTCGCGCAAGCGCTGAACTGAATCGGCTGATCGATCCCGGCCGCCTGGCGGGCACGCTCGACATGCCCGATCGTTCGGGCCAGCGCTGCTGGCGGATCGTCCCGCAATCCGAATGTCAGCGCCAGGAAAAACAGCGTCTCCGAATCTGTCGAGCCTCCGATGCACGGAAAGAGTTCTGGATCGATGTCGAACATCAACTGGCGTTTGAGCTTGCGGAACTGCGGCACCGAGCCATTGTGCTGAAACAACCAGTTTTCGAAACAGAACGGGTGGCAGTTCGTGTTCTGGACCGGCGTTCCCGTCGCGGCACGGACATGTGAAAGAAAGAGCCGCGAATAGATGTGATTCGCCAGATGCCGGCAGTTATCGTCGTTCCAGGCGGGATGCGTGTCACGATAGACTCCGGGCGTCGCGTCCTCACCGTACCAGCCCACGCCAAAACCGTCGCCGTTGGTGGTTTCGACATTCTGAGTCGCACATCGGCTTTGGTCGATGAGCGAATGATCCGGACGCATCAACAAGTCGCTCATCTGCAGTGGGGGTCCGCAGTAGGCAAGCCAACGACACATGGGCAGATTCTCCAGTGGGGTGAATGCTGATTCTGTAAAGCGGGAACACCGGTGGTCTCCGGTAGCGCACGGCCGGGATGCAGCCAACGGTCTTTTGAGCAGTTTACAACACATCCACTCTGGCCAACTACGTGGGCGTTGTGTCACGAACGGGACCGTAGCGTCGCCGTCCCGGCGGCGACGAACTGGCCATCGTCTGGCCACAGGGACTGGAACTTGGTTTGGCGAGCGAGTCTGCTGCCGCTTGGAGATCCTGGAGCGGGCTCCTCGCAGCCGGGGACGGCTACGCTACGTCACGGGTAGCCACTCTCGTTGAAATATCTACGGCTCGCTAGAATGGCCGCGTGGCTGCATCGATACCCATCTCGGAAGTTGTGGCCAAAGGATCGGCGTCGCGCCGGGAATGCTGTCCGAATCCGGACGATGTGTCCGGGAAGGAATCAAGGCAACCTGATCTTTCCAGAAACTCATCGAACGAAAGTGAGTATTATGACATTGTGGGGCAAGAAGAAACGGCTGGTCGATTACGCCAGTTGCGCGGGCTGAGCAGGCAAGTTGCCTCAAGAAGGCACCGCACAGGTTGTGCGGAACTTGCCCCGCTTCGATGATCCGAATTTGATCGTGGGGGCCGAAGGCTTCAGCGACGCGGGTGTTTACCGCTTGCGTGACGATTTGCTCATTGTTCAATCATTGGACTTCTTTCCACCGCTGGTAGACGATCCGTTCGTATTCGGGCAGATCGCCGCCGCCAACGCCTTGAGCGACCTTTACGCGATGGGAGCCCGTCCCGTCACCGCGCTCAATATTGTTGGCTTCCCCGATGAAGCGCTGGAGCTGGAAATTTTAGCTGAGATTCTCAGCGGCGGTGCGGATCGGGTCAGGCAAGCGGGCGCCGTCATCGCGGGTGGCCACACGGTGCGCGACGCGGAGATCAAATACGGACTATCGGTCACCGGCGTCGCTACGCCGGCTGAGTTGATGACCAATCAGGGGGCTCGCCCCGGGGATCTGCTCGTATTGACCAAGGCCCTTGGTACGGGGTTCGTTACGACCGCAAACAAGGCAAAACGTTGTCCGGATGCGGTGATTGCTGCCGCCGCGAAGAGCATGGCCATGCTGAATGCCGCGGCCAGCCAAGCTGCCGTCGCCGTCGGTGCGCGTGCGGCGACGGACGTTACGGGGTTTGGACTCGTTGGTCACGCCAGTGAGCTGGCACTCGCCAGCAATGTGACGATTGTCATCGAGCTTGGCCGCTTACCGCTTCTGCCCGGAGCACGCGAGCTCGCCCAGCAAGGCAACCGGACACGTGCGAGTGGCAGCAATCGCAGTTTTGCGGAACGACTGCTGCGGATTGAGGCTGGCGCTGACGAGTTGCTGACTGAATTCGCCTTTGATGCCCAGACATCGGGAGGGCTGTTGATCAGCGTTCCCGAAGATCGGGCCGGCGAGCTGGTCGATCGCGTCCAGGCCGCCGGTGCGACGGCGACGAGTGTCGTGGGGCGAGTCGAGCCGAGACGGGATGCGGCGGTAGTTCTTTGTTAAGCTCAAGGAGGGGCAGACCCTTTATTCGTGATTTGTGAGCAGGCGAGGAAGCCCAGCTGCGGATACGGCTCGAACACTCCGCAAAATGGACGCCGGTAAGCCGCCAGGCATCGCTGCTGGCCAGCTTACAAGAGGTGCCCGGCAAGTTGCCTGAATTGCCGCCAGTAGACGAACGTCCTTATAATTGCGGACATGACGTCAGACCCCTACACCACCGATTCTTCGCCCGAGGCCCTTGCCCTGAGTACGGTCGATGCAAGATTCCACCTCCGAAAGTCTGCTCATCCGTTTGAGCGATGCCAGCGATGCGGATGCCTGGTCGCGATTCGTCCAGTTGTATACTCCGCTGATCTTCTTCTGGGCCAGGAAGACCGGGCTGCAACCGCACGATGCGGCGGATCTGGTACAAGACGTGCTGACCATCGTGTTTCAGAAGCTGCCAGAACTTAAATACGATCCCGCCAAGAGCTTTCGCGGCTGGCTACGTACCGTGACGCTCAATCGGTTCCGCGAGTTGTGCCGCAAGCAAAAACTGAAGGAAATCGATGGTCCGCAATCGGCACTCGGCCAGGTGGCCGATCCGCAGTCCGCGGAATCGACGTGGGACCTCAACTACGCGCGGCAGCTGGTGGCCGCGGCCATGGGCGGTCTGAAAGGCGACTTTGCCCCGCCAACCTGGACGGCCCTGAATCAACTGATCAAAACGGGCCAACCGGCGGCCGACATCGCCCGCGAGACGGGCGTCAGTGTCTGGACGCTGTATGCCGCCAAAGCGCGACTGATGCGAAAATTGCGGACCGAATTGTCGGGCCTGCTTGATTGATCGCCGCTTTTTCCGCTTTTTCGTTACCAAGTCGTGCTCCTCCGCGCATAGCCTGTATGACGCCCGGCTGTCGACGGATTGTGCGAACAGTCTCCAGGGGGCGGATGATTCGAATCAAGCAAGTCGCAAGCGGGTAGCGCCATGAAAACGGAAAATTGTCCTGATGAACGAGCCCTTGTCGATTATCTGCTGGGCAAAGTGCCAGACGACAGGCTGGCAAGCCTGGAGACGCACTTCGCCGCTTGTGACTGGTGCGAAGAAACGATCCGGGGCCTCAGTGCCAGTGACACGCTCAGCCAACTCGTGGCCGAAGCGATCGGTGAGACGACCGGTGAATCCAGCGTGAACGAACAGGAGTTGGTCGCAGCGTTGATTCAAACCATGCAGGTCCCGCCGTCGGCGGGTCGCCAGCATCTCGACGACCGAGCCGCCGAGGTGACACGGCTGCTCGAATCCGCTCCTGATGATTCTTCGATTGGACAGTTGGCCCATTATCGGATCATCAAGCTGATCGGTGCCGGCAGTAGCGGTGTCGTTTACCAAGCCATGGACCAACAATTGCACCGGCTGGTCGCGCTCAAGATACTCCGCCCTTCGCTCGGCTCGGCCGCACGTCAGCGTTTCCTGGCGGAAGCCCGCTCGGCGGCGGCGATGGATCACCCCAACGTCATTACGATCTTCCACGTCGGTGCCGAAGGCTCGCTGGCCTACATGGCCATGCAGTGGCTGCCCGGCGAGACGCTACAGGATCGACTGGAGCGCGTGACGCTTTTGCCCGAAGACGAAGTCAGGCGGATGGCAACTGAGATTGCCGCGGGACTGGCCGCAGCGCACGAGAAAAACCTGATTCACCGCGACATCAAACCAGCCAACATCTGGATTCGCCAGGATACCGGGCAGGCCATTATCCTGGATTTTGGTTTGGCACGCATCGCCGATGATGATCCGCAGATGACCAACACCGGCATGCTGGCCGGGACGCCTAACTTTATGTCGCCCGAACAAAGCCGCGGGCTGGAACTGGACGGACGCAGCGATTTGTTCAGCCTGGGTTGTTTGCTGTACTGTTCCGCCACCGCAAAACTCCCCTTTGGTTCGACCGGAATCCTGTCAACGCTGCAGTCCATTCAAAACGATGCCCCGCGACCACCGCGGCAACTGAACGCGACCGTTAGTGAAGACTTTTCCGATCTAGTGATGTGTCTGTTGGAAAAACAGCCGGTGAATCGACCGGAGAACGCTTCCCAGCTGATCACCGCGCTGAAATCGCCTCGCTTCCAATGGCCATTCGTGGCGACGTGCGCATCTATCCGGCCCCAGCCACCTGTTGTGGCCCGCACGCAGCCACGCTCGGTCTGGTTGCGGTGGGTCGCCGTCGCACTGATGATCGGTCTCTTGGGATGGGCCGGCGTGAGGTTCGGCCCCCAGATCCTCCGCATTGTGACCGAACAGGGGCAGCTAGTGATTGAAACCAACGATGAAGATGTGATTGTCCAAGTGCTGGCCAACGGGCAGCAAGTTCAGGTGATCGACACGGAAACGCAAGAGTCCATCAATATCAAAGCGGGAGAATACCAGATTCAAATCAAAGACAATCGGAATGTGTTTGAACTCAACCCCGATCGGATCACGATGACGAGGGGCGGCAAACAGATCGTCACGATTACCAGGATCCAATCGGGCACCGCGTCCGCGAAAACCGTGCAGGCAAATTCAAACGCTCTTGAATTCGGCTCGACCGATGTCCTCAACTCTGACTCGACAAATTCCAACCTCGACCGTGCAACTGAGAAAAGCAAAGTCGGTACAGGCATTGTCGGCGCAAAAGTCGGAGGTTTACCGGGAAATCATGGACACCGTCAGGGTGCAGTACGAAGGGGGCCAGGCAAGCTACGGTGAATACAAGCAAGCGGAACTGGATTACTTGAACGCCAAATTGGAAGAGATGGGCGTGATCACCGGCGCTACCAAGGGCAATGACAGAGCGACGTTTGGCGGCGATTTGCCCCCGGAGTCAAGCCAGCCCACGTTTGAGGGCCGTACGTTCCAGGAATGGCAGCAAATCCTGCAAACCGAGCGCAGTCGCGAAACGATCCGCCGCGGAATCAACGCCTTGGCCGAGCTTGCCTTTCAGAATCCGGACCTGCAACAAGCCGCGATCGCGACCGTGACGCCACTGGTTCGCAAGTATGGTAGCAATGAAGTCTTCTCTTCCGAGGACGACCTCGCGGAGGAAATCGATGACTTTTTCGGATTCCTTCCCCCGGAACGAACCGTATCGTTTGCGATCGAGGAAATCGAGAACGGCACCCTGCAAAGCCGCAAACAGATGAATCGGCTGCTGCTGGGCCTGGTTTATCAAAGAAGACCGGAACTCATGGCCAAGTGCCGTGCCGAAGTTCGTAAGCGATGGAAAGACATTTTGTCCGTCATCATACATCTGATGGAGAACTCGAAAGATGAGCAACAGACCAATGCCGCGAATCTGCTCGGCGTTGCGGTCCGGACCATGTGCGTCGAGCAGCAGAGCTCTGTCGATGATGCCCTCGTTGGAGGATATGCTGCCGTTTACGGACGCATGGACCACGAGACTGAGCAATTCCTGATTTCCAGAATGCAAGCGACCAAGGATTTTCGAGTCGCCGCCCAAATTGCCTCCACGGCGGTGGCTTGCGGATCGGATTCCGATGATGCGGTGCAGTGCATTGCCACGGCGCTTGCCGATCCGAACACCGATGTCGATGTTTTGATGCAGTGTTTCAATGCCGCCGCGCAAGTTGATCAGGCTTGGGCTCCGCAGTTGATTGAACCACTGATTGAGCTTTTCAAGAACGAGCGACAATGCGCGGAACTTGCCAAGCGCAGGTTCGGAAGTGGTGAATTTGGTGGCGGAGGCGGGGGATTTGGCGGGGGAGGTGAGGTCGGAACACGGGTCTCTGGTTTAGAAATGATCCAAAAGATGATCCTTTCCCAGTTGGGCGGCTGGGGATCGGCTGCCGAAGCGGCCTTGCCGTTTCTGAACACCATCCAGACAGGGGCTCTCGCGGAGGCTGCTCGAGAAGCGGCCGAGAAAATTCGCACGGCGTTAGAATAGTTGGCCGTGGTGATCCAAAATGGCGGGGAGAGTAGCGTCGCCGTCCCGGCGGCGAACACTTGGCGTGACATCCCGCGGAGTGCCGTTCAAGGCGTCACATGAAAGGAGCTGCGATACGCCGACGGTGTGACGTTCAACTGACGCGTGAAATGCTTGCGTAGATTGGCGGCAGAACCCAGGCCCGAATTCCGGGCAATCTGTTCGAATCCCATGATTGCTGTCCATGGTGTGTCGGTGACGGCTCGGGCCCACGATGGATTTGACTTTCATTCCAGATATTTTGGCCCTGGAGCGGCACGAACGAAGACCCTGTGACGGGCGGAACCCATACATTCCTGGCCAAGTACTGGGGAAAGCGATTGGGCAAGGCCAGCATGCGTTCGTTCCAGGCATCGGCACGCACAGGTCAGTTGGAAGTTGAATTGGTCGGGGCAGACCGGCTACGGCTGCGAGGCCAAGCCGTGGTTGTGCTCGAAGGCACCCTCAAGGTGTGATGATTTCAGCAGCGAGCAACCGAGATCAATCGACAAGGATCGACGGCGGCTGGGACGCGATGCGAAAGCTGATTAGGCGGCGGACGGCGGCACGAGGGCGATCAGCGCGACAGCCGAGTTGAGTGGCGATTCGGCGTCTTGGGCGTGGATCACAAGCCGCCGCGGCTTGTGTACGCTCATCAGGTGGATCGCCTCGTCACCGTAGGTGCGGCGAAATTCCGCGTGGTCGAATTTCTCGCTGAGCTTCGTCGATTTGACGGTCCAGCCGGCTTCGATCTTTGATAGCAACTCCCGGTACGTAACGGCCTGGCCGCTCATGACGCGACCCGCTTGCAGTTGGATCGACGGCTGGCCACCGCGAACCGCCCGCTTGTCGGCCGCGACGCGAAAGACGCGACTGCGGCCGAACAACTCGCTGAAGTGCTGGCAGGCAAGTACGTTGACTTCGTCGTTCGGTGTGAGCGCTACGAAGTAGCCGATGCCGGCCAGATTCAAGTGCTCGGTTGCGGTTTCCGAGAGCACATTGGCGTTCGTGGCCTGCAGTTTCTGCATGCGGGCCGCCTGCACGTTGCCACGATTGGTGTCGACTAATTGGACTTCGATCCCGGCGCGGTCCAGCGCCGTCGCCAGCGAGCGGGCGGTTGCATTGGCCCCCGCGATCAGCACTCCCTGGGCATCCTGGACGCTGAGCCCCAGGATGCGGGCGACCCAGCCGGACGTGAGTGCGTAGACGGCAACCGTGGACACAATCACCAGGAAGGTGGCGGCCACAAACTGGTCGCCATCGGTTCCGAGTTCGAGTGCGAACACCGAGGCGACGGCCGCGGCGACAATGCCCCGCGGCGCGAGCCAACTGAGAAAGGCCCGCTCCCTCCAGTTGAGTTCCGAATTCGCCGTACTCAGCCAGACACTCAGCGGGCGGGCGACGACAATCACGATGGCCACAAACAGCAAGCCGCCGGTGCCGAGTGCCGTAAAGTCTTCCAGCTTCAGCCGAGCCGACAGGATGATGAAAAGGCTCGAGATCAACAGCACGGTCAAATTTTCTTTAAAGTCAACAATATGTTTGATCGTGGTGGCCTGCTGATTGGCCAGATAAATGCCCATGACCGTGGCCGTGACCAGTCCCGATTCGTGCTGAAGTAAATGAGATGCGGCCACAGCGACGACGACGGCGGTCAACGTCACGGGACTCTGCAGGTGGTCGGGGATCCAATGACGCCTCAGGAACCAGCTAAGCGTGGCGGCTAGTCCCAAGCCCAGGCCCAGACCAATGGTGACGGTGAGGAGGAGTGCACTGCCGGCGGAGATGGTGGCTTCCCAGGCGGACCCATGGCGCATGGCCTCCAGCACTTCGTAGGCCAAAACGGCAAGCACGGCACCAATCGGATCGATGACGATACCTTCCCAGAGCGCGATGGGGCCGACATTTCCCAGCGGACGAATATGCTGCAGCAGGGGACCGATGACGGTTGGGCCCGTCACCACAAGAATGGCACCGAGCAGGATGGCGGCGTCCCAGCTCATACCCAACATGAAGCGCGCCGCGAGCGAACAGGTAACCCACGTGACGACGACGCCGATCGTGAGTAGCCCCAAGAGTGGGCGGCCTATTTCGCGGAGGTCGGACATCCGCAGGCTCAATCCACCTTCAAAAAGAATCACACCCACCGCAAGGGACACCGTCGGCAGCAATAGTTGTCCGAATAGTTTGTCGGGAACAAGCCATTCCAGTACCGGGCCGACGACAATGCCCAGCCCCAGGAGGAGCAGGATGGAGGGCATGCGAATGCGCCACGCCAACCATTGGCCGCCGATTCCCAACAGGAAAATTCCCGCCAGGGCGGCCAAAATGCGTTCGGGTGTTTCCATAGCGTTCGATGACGGACAGGCGGTGCAAGAGTTCGACATCAACAGTATTCCGTATTTCGTTTACGGCTGACCACTCCAAACAGAGGTGCGTTCGTTTTGCAAGACCAGGCACGCGGTCCGGTGCGCAAGTGCCAGCTCAGCAAAAGACGCTCAGGAGTCGACATGAACGTGCGAAGCCCGCCGACATTGGGCCGGGCGTGGTGAGATGGCTCAGTCGCAGGGGGACGGCGGGGCCACAGCATGTTTTGCCATGATGCTGCCGACCGCTGCCGGCATTTTTTTTCAAGGAGCCACGGAGATCGCAGCGAGACGCAAACGCGGCGTGGAAGTTGCCGACCGGTCTCCGTGACACTGACTGCCGTGACGACTCGGCGATGCGGACCCACACGCCCAGACGGCCGCAGGCACACGCCTGTGGCTGGCTGCGAATCGATGGTGCTGACACAACAGAGACTCGTTCATTCCCGCAGCCGAGGACGGCTACGCTACGGAGAAGATCACTGCATGGCGCAAATGCGCCATGTTGCCGGTGGGCGGCGACAGACGCTTGACAGTCGCGGGGGGGGTAAGACGTACTGACATGCAATGGTATCCCTTGCCCTCCCGCACGAAAGGACCGAGAATGACGTTTCGCGAATGGTGTGTGGCCGCCTGCCTGTTGATGGCCGGGCTGTCGGCAGAATTTGAACTCGTTCCCCTGCCCGCCCGGATGGGAGGAGCGGCCGAGCTGCTTCACTTCGGCGGCACCTTGGAAAATTGCACGCATAGTGACAAGTCAGACTCCATTGCGTGCGCTGAATTGGATCCCGGCAGTAGAATCCGTTGCCATGAATCGTATCAGACGGCCGTAGGCTCTCAGTTGTGGCTGGACGTGCTGGGGGTGAATGAAATCGTTTGCACCGATACCAATTGCGTCAATAATCGAGGTCCTCAACGCTACGATTGTGTGCAAAGAACGGAAGAATCCGAGTGGTGGCAATGGCAATCCCTGGGGCGGATAACCTGCGTTTCACGTTGATCGTGCTCGTGCTGACAGTCGGGGGTCCCTGCTTCGGTCAGGCGCCGGTCGACGCGCGCTCGGTGCAGACCTTTTTCGACTCGTGGTCCACGTATCGCGCGAATTACGAAATCATTTATCAGGAGCAAGCAAGGACGGATTCGCTTGGACCAGTCGTCTGCCACGAGTCGGGATTCGTGGAGGTTGCTCCCGCAGCCATCCATTCTTTCGTGCTGCAAGTCACGGGTGATCTCCGTCGATCCGCAGGCTCGCTCGAATGCAGATCGAAACGCTCGATGACCATCGTGAGTGCACATTCATCCGATTTATCGGCGGCTGGCAGACCACGGACAACGTGCTGGGACCCGGAGTTTCTTCCCAGCGACGCGACTGAGGTCTCAGTTGCTGGCCAGTCCTTCCCTCGTACGCCGGATCACGGACGAAGTGATTGATCCGCAAGCGCGTAAGTTCGCTCAACGTCTGGTTTCCCTTTTCCAGATTCGTGCCAGATGCGTCGGCATCGGCAACGCGGCTGGCCGGTGAACCGACCCGCTATCGTTTGCGTGGCAAGTCGGATTGGCGGAGTGGGGAAGCCGAAGCGGTGCTGGTCGTGGATGCCAATTCGCGACCGGTGGCGTACGAAAAGCCCTTGCGAGCGCGGCTGATCGAGGCGTCGCCCGATGGAACGGAGCAGACCTGGCGGACGGACCGAGAAGGAACAACTGCCACGTTTCACTGGACCAACATCCAGCAGGGACTCGCGGACTGTACAGGGCTCCGCTACCCTCCGCCAAATGGCACGCGTGTGTATCTGGACCAGGACGTGCAGATCCAGGCCGAATGGCGGGACGGCGAGATCGTGCGGGTCTACAACCAGGAAGCGGTCGAATCACTGCAGCAGGTCGCGCTGGCTCCACCCGCCCAGTCCCCCTGGTTCCGCCGGACCCTGTACCTGATCGGCTGCGCGGTGGTGCTGGCGGGGCTGGCCCAGTGGTACTTCCGCCGCCGCCGAGGGCCGGTCCGGTAGCGTCGCCGTCCTGGATCGCGGCGCGGGAAGTCGGCAGAGTCGCCTTTCGCTCCGGCGAAAGTAGCGGCCGCCGTCTAGCCGCCGTCACCGCGCAGCCCAACACTGGTGGGACGTTTGCCACAGCTACCGCCGTAGCCCCATGCGCCGCGCACGCCTGCGGCTTGCGGCTAAACGTTTGAGTGGTAAGCAGTAACCGAACCGCCGCGGCCATGACGGCCACATTGCGTTGGAAATGCCACGCTCCGAACGCTGCCCAGAATTCGGCCCGCGGGTGACACCGATCCGCTCCCTGGCGCATGTGCGCCATTTCTCACTCCCCGCAGTAACCAACACTTGACAGTCGCGGGGGGGGGGGTAAGACGTACTGACATGCAATGGTATCCCTTGCCCTCCCGCACGAAACGACTGAGAATGACGTTTCGCGAATGGTGTGTGGCCGCCTGCCTGTTGATGGCCGGGCTGTCGGCAGAATTTGAACTCGTTCCCCTGCCCGCCCGGATGGGAGGAGCGGCCGAGCTGCTTCACTTCGGCGGCACCTTGGAAAATTGCACGCATAGTGACATGTCCGCTGCGATCAACTGCGAGACATTTGACCCGAACTCACAAGTAAAATGTACTTCGGTGTACTCTATCGCCATGGGGTCCCAGCTTTGGCTGGACGTGCTGGGCGTCGAAGAGGTGGTATGTATTGAGGACAATTGTCGGAATATTGAGGTATTGCACGCGCACACTACGTGCAAAGAGCGAAAGAATCCGAGTGGTGGCAATGGCAATCCGTGGGGCGGATAGGCTGCGTTTCGCGGCTACCGTGCTTCTTCTGACAGCCGCGGGCACTTGCGCTGGTCAAGCGCCGGTGGACGCGGGTTCCGTGCAAGCCTCGTTCGATTCCTGGAGCACATTTCGCGGCGATTATGAATCGGTCACTTGGACAGTCGCAGCCGATGGATCTCCGGAGCGCATCACGAGTCGGCAACTTGGCTTCGTTGAGGTTACCCCGGACGAAGGCCACTATTTTCTCATTCAGGCTTCGGGTGACTCCATCGATCCTGATCGACGGCATATCACGCAAGTCGAATTTTTGGACAACCGTCGGGAAGATACGCTGACGCGCGTGCAATGGCAGATGCAGACCTCCAGCCACAAACTGGGGCCCGAGTTTCTACCCAGCAAGCGGCTCGAGACTTCGCTGCGCTCGGAAATTCCCTTCGTAAGTGTCATTTCCGACGCGGCTCTGGTCCGCCGCTTTCGCAACGATGCCTTCGGTAAGTTTCCCTTTTCCGGTTACGTTCCGCCGAGTTACGGTAAGTTCCAATTCTCGAAGTCGGCGGTCATGCGGGTTCCCGGCGAGCCGCCCCGGTATCGTCTACGCGGCACGTGCCGATATGGGGAGGAGGAATTCGGCGCGGTGTTGGTCGTGGACGCCAATTCGCGCCCCATCGCTTACGAAAAGCCCTTGCGAGCGCGGCTGATCGAGGCGTCGCCCGATGGAACGGAGCAGACCTGGCGGACGGACCGAGAAGGAAGCACTGGCACGTATCACTGGACCAACATCCAGCAGGGACTCGCGCACTGTACGGGGCTCCGCTACCCTCCGCCAAATGGCACGCGTGTGTATCTGGACCAGGACGTGCAGATCCAGGCCGAATGGCGGGACGGCGAGATCGTGCGGGTCTACAACCAGGAAGCGGTCGAATCACTGCAGCAGGTCGCGCTGGCTCCGCCGGCCCAGTCCCCCTGGTTCCGCCGGACCCTGTACCTGATCGGCTGCGCGGTGGTGCTGGCGGGGCTGGCTGGCTGGTATCTTCGCCGTCGCTCCGCATGAACAACACCCCCCCACGAAAATGCGGTTTGATGATCCGCCTGCTCCCCCGCCTGCTGATCATGGCCACGCTGCTGCCGGCCATAGCGGCGGGCTCGGATCGTTACTGCGGCATCATGGCGCTCTATGGGGCTTGCCAGGCGCTGGGCGTTTCGGCCGACTTCGAATCCCTCATCTCCACCGAGTATGTCTCGTCCGTGAACGGAAGTTCACTGGCGGATCTGCGGAAAGCGGCCGAGCATCTGGGGGTACACGTGACTCCCCTGATGCACCTGGGCCCGCTCAGCCTCAGGTCGGCCGCCGATCCCTTGATCCTCCACACGGCACTGGACGGTCAACTGCGTTATTTCAATCACTGGGCCTTGTTCCTGGGCATGGAAGGCGACAAGGGGAGGATCGTCGAGGCCGCTGGTCAGGTCACCCTCATGTCCATCCCGGACATTCTGGCCCGCTGGGACGGGGTGGCTCTGGCGGTGCACACGGACAAAACACCAAAGGCCAACTACGCCGGGTCGGAATGGTCGGCTAGCGCCCTGCTGCTGGCGGCCGCAGTGGGAGTTCTGGCCTGCCTGCACGGATGGTGCGAGCGGCGCCCTCGGGCCGGAAACTCGCGGCGACTGGCGGGTCTACTGCTTGGTTCCCTTTTGATCACGGCGTTGTCGTGGCTGGTCATGGGAACGGCCACCATCGTACGTGGCCACCCGGCCCGCTACATCGAGGCGGCGACGGGGCCGGCCGAATTTCCTGAGGTTGACCGGGGCGCGCTGATGGAGGCCCTCAAGCACGGTAAGGCCCGCATCGTCGATGCGCGATACGCCCCTGATTTTGAACTGGGGGCCCTTCCCACGGCCGTGAACATTCCCATCGACGCCACAATGCGTGAACTTTACGACGCCGTGCAAGATTGGGAACAGGGAGACACCATTGTCATCTATTGCCAAAGTGAAGGTTGCCAATTTGATCGCATCGTGGCCATTCGCCTGGCAGGTATGGGGTTTACGAATGTCCGAGTCTGGCCTCCCGGCTGGGTCGGTTGGAAGCAATCCGCTTCTGCCGTCCCAACTCGCTGACGCCACTACGGCACCCGGTCGGTCGTGGCGGGATGCCGCCGTGGTCTGCGGGTGGCTTGTCGTGAGCGTGGCCTTTATTTACAGCGGAGTCCTGCACCTCCGCAATCCGTACCAGTTCTATGCGGCAGTCCTGAAGTACGAACTGCTTCCGCCGCTGCTGGCACAAGTCACCGTCGCGCTGCTGCCGGGTCTGCAGATTCTCTGCGGCATGGGGCTGGTCCTGAACCGCTGGCGACCGCTCTGCCGGTCGGTCCTGATCGGACTGACCATCGTTTTTCTCGCCGCCCAGGCAGGGGCCATGGCACGAGGTCTGCAAATCGGCTGCGGTTGCTTCGGCAGCCTGTCGAGCGAGACGATCGGCTGGTGGACCCTGGCGCGCACGTCCACTTTTCTGTTCATCCTCGTGCTCACCGGCCCGGCGCGCCGCCTCTGGTCACGCCGTTCGCCTCGGGAAGACCATTCGGTGGGCCAGCCTGTCCGGCGGGCTTTCACGCTGGTGGAACTCCTGGTCGTCCTGGCGCTGGTGGGGGTCCTGCTGGCCCTCCTGCTGGTCGGACTGTCGGCGGCCCGTCGTCGCGCCCGCCTGGCGGAGTGCTCCCACCAGTTGCGACAACTGTCCCTGGCCGCCCAGCAGCACGTCGCGTCCCATGGGACGTTTCCCGCGGGAGGTTGGGGTTATGCCTGGCTGGGGGTCTCGGATCGGGGGTTCGGTGTCAGCCAACCTGGTGGATGGGTGTTCAATCTGCTGCCCTACATTGAAGCGGGCGAGGTCCGCGACTTGGCACCGGCGGCGGCCAGTCCGCCGGACCTCGAGTCCCTGCGGACGTTCACGCGTCCCGTGGTTCCCCTGCTGCTGTGTCCCGATCGCAGCGGTCCCCGATTGACCCGCCGCTCACCGGACGCCCCGCCCTTCCTTTACCCGCAAGGCAATGGCGGTCTGGATGAGTTCACGCGGTGCGACTATGCCGCCAACGCCGGCAACATCGAGTTCGAGGGGAACTGGCCGGGCCCGCAATCGGTCGCCGAGGGGGACCGTGGCGAGTACGAGTGGGACGATCCGAGTCACGGAAACGGTGTGTGTTTTGTGCACGACGCGATTCGTCCCGCGCAGATTCGCGACGGCCTGAGCCACGTTATTCTCTACGGTGAAAAGTGGACCGCCCCGCCTGATTATATCGACAACGGCAACGATCAACCGGCCACGGTCGGGTACGCGTACGATACCTGCCGCTACACGCATTTCACGCCGGCCCCCGTGGGAAATGTCCAGGAGGGCCACTACACGGCCTTTGGCTCGACCCACGCCGGCGTATTTCTGGTGGCCTTCTGCGACGGTTCCGTGCGACCGGTGGATTATCGGATCTCGCCCCGGACGTTCCGGCCTCTGGGGGGCCGAGACGACGGGCAAGTTACCAACGCCCCCTTCGCTCCGTAGGTGGCGCCGTCGTCCCGGCGGCTTCATTGATCGCGGCGCAACGTTTGCCCTGGCTGCCGCCGTGGCGCGGGAAACGGCCGTGGGCTGCTCCGCTCCCGATGAAGATACGTAGGGCGACCCGCCTGGTTTCGGTCTCGGAGAAGTCGTGTTGAGATCACGTCTCTAGATCCGAGGTTGACGCCTTGGGTTTTCCTGAAATGACTTCCGCATGATGCTGCCGACCGCTGCCGGCAATTATTTTTAAGGAGCCACAGAGATCACAGAGAGGCGGGAACGCCGCATGGAAGTTATGGTCCCGCCTCCGCCGTTTGCCGACGTTGTTGAAACGAAGGCAAGTTGTCAAAGTCTGAGGCATGAATGGCTTTTTCGTAGCTAACGCAACGATAGGGACTGGTATTCGTCGACCGAAGCCCCATCCAAGCAGGCGTCGATGATCTTTCGGCCTTCGGGATCCAGATCCTCGTGCCGGAACTTTTTTATTTGCTGATGGAAAAAGTCCGTCAGGATCTCGGCGCCCCGATCGTATCCTTCCACGCCAACTTCCGGCTGCGAGTCGACTTGCAAGAACCAGTGACCAATTGTCTGGCCCTCGATTTGGATTGTATCGGGCGATCGTCCCAGCAGGGAGCAGCGGGCATCGACCAACTTGTCTTCTGCGAAGGGATTCGCGCCGCGCCGCGAAAGGAACTCGCGGGCAATCCATTGAGGCGCGAAACCGGTCTGCCAACAACCGACATGCTGGTTGGGAGTCAGGATAAACATGGTGTCGGGAATGCTCAAAATTTGGTGCAGCAAAATATTCGCCTGATCGACGCGCCGACCCGTGGCGAATGGCCAATACGATCCGACTCCTTCCGAACTCATCCCCTCCGTGGCGACGATCGACGGATTCCCGTGCCCGCGAGGCGCGACCAGCCGCCAGAGCCAGGCCAGTGAGGGCGGCAAGATATGAAAGATACCGATGATGCCATACGTCGGCCGTTCGCGCGTGCAGGGGGGGCAACGGACGCCAAAGCTGCGAATGTCAACCGTGACCGGATCACTGACGATTCCTGGATAACTCTCACGAGGAAAGATCAGCCGAGGGTTCGGACAGGGCTCGCCCGGTGCGTCTTCGATCGGTTCCCAGATAAGCGCTGTGGAATTGGGCTTGGCATCGATGTTGAGGAAAAGTAGTGGCTGCTTGGGGTGTATTGTCAGCGCTTCCAAGTGGGGGTCCGTTCCATAGCGGGTAATGTGGTTCACGCGGAGAAACCACGCCTGTTCCGCATCTGTGAGCGTCAACTTACGCACACGCGACTCGTGGTCCTGAAAATCGGGATGGCACAGCGCCATGTCGTCTGTCACCGGTCGTAGTTCACAGCCGAGTGGAAGTGTCAAGAAACGACGTTCTTCAGTCACTACGTTCCTGCCCATCAGTAAGCGACCGTCCGATTGACGGTGCATCTGTTCCAGCATTTCGCTCTTGCCGCCACCCGAGGCACCCTCATGCATGATTGTCACCGTATTGTCATACGGCGTGATGACTTGAACTGTCGAGCAGTGAGCCGTCGTCCAATCTTGTTTTTCGCCAAGCGTCAACAACATGCCGTAGACCCCCTTTTTTGCCGACGGTCCTGGGTACAAGTTGTAGCTATAAAGTTCATGTAATTCGTCACGACGATTGTGAACCACGACTTGCTTGCCATCGAAGTGCGTGTGACGAAACGGAGGGGCGATGTAAATGATGGCCGAGTGGTGGTAATCGGTCCCTTTTGCCTGTATTTGCTCCAAGGGAATGATGCCCTGCAGCATGGCTAGCCCCATGGCAAAGAACGCGGCGTTGGCCGGACAAATCGCCACGACAGGCATCCCTTTCCCCGTCCGACCGGCATTAAAGAAGAAGCAGGCAATGTCTTGCTGCTTGAGCCAGGCAAACGTTTCCTGGCGCAGCGATTCAAATTCGTAACCGAATCGCTTTTCGAAGGTTGGCTTGTCCGTCGCCTTTTCGTCGGCGATCACCATGCAATCGGGATCGCGTCGTCGCATGTAGGCGTCGACATAATTTGCACTGATGCCATTCTTGACACGGCAAACCCGCGCCTCGGTACGAAATGTTCCCTCGACATCATAGCCGACCGTGAAGTAACCATCATCGTCCAGTTTGTCCGCGGGCGCCGCCGCCGCGACCAACTCGTCAACAGTTCCAAAATATTGAACTGATCTGGCTTCATTCAAGACCGAAGCTGCATAACGGGAAATGGAAAGCTTGGGCATCGTGGCTGTAGTCATCGTATACGACTCCTAGCATCTGGCGATGCAGTGGTTGCATCGGATTGGCTTCTCTCACGCCGATACGCCGACCGTGCTGGATAGACGGAATCGCGCAGGGTACGTACCAACGCCTTGATCGCCATGGTAAGTCGTTTTTCCCAAGAAAAACGTCTCGGCTGGCGATCGGAGAAAAAGATAGCATAAGACTTAGTCCGTGCCGAGGTCCTGAGTTGTGGCAGCCTGGCTGCACCGCCTTGAGGGCGAAGGTAAGTCCGGCTCGGAAGGCAACTCGCTGTTCGCGGCCGACAGTAAACCAAAAAAGTGCTGTGTCCTCACGGTCGGTCGTGTCCCCATGGTCGCCCCTGCTTGATGCCCCGCTCGCAGGTTGATCCGAAAGTCTTCGTCAACGTCGTTCACCAACACGCGTGGCATGACCAATAACTCCAGAATCCAGCACCCCATCGTCACGCGCTCACTAGGGAGGGAGCATCGACCTTCGTGGTGATAGTCGTTCCCCTTCCTGCAACCATTAGAAATTTGCGATCGATAACCAAGAAAAATCGAATGGTTGCCGTCCTGTGGAGCATCGCCACGTTCCTCGGGAAAGTTTGCTTCCAAAGGGTACTCGACAGAAGACACGCGACGTCAACAGGAACTCAAAACCAAGAAAGCGCTGTGTTCCCACGATTCCCGTCCGTGACGGCCCATCGCTGCAGTGATCTGGGGTTCCTCATACAGCGCTCCGCAAGGTGTGATTTCTCTGTTCCCTCCGCTCCTCGGTGTTTCTACCGTAACACCCGCATGCCTGGCGCGGCTGATGAAGGAAACACAGAGAAACAGAGGAGCACGGAGGGGGCCGCATCCCAAGCGGGCCCGCCCGCTCGCTGAAACGAAGCGAAGTACCGTATCCCCAGGAAGCGCATCCACCGACTCTAGGGGATCTTGGGCTTCCCGTCTTCGATCTCCACGAGTCCCATGGGATTTCCGGCCGGGTCTCGAAAGAGTCCCAGGATGACGACACCAGGGACCTCGAAGCGTAATGCATCAATGGATCCGCCCAGTAACTTAATTTGGTCTAGCTTTGCCGCGACATCGTTGACGCCAAAGTAGATTCGTTTTTCGGCCGGGTCCTGGCGAATCGCCGCTCGCAGTGGGGACGCGACATCGACGGTGAATTGGCCGTCCTCGGCCAGCGACCATCCGAATAGCCGCGCGTAAAAGTGGTGCAGCGTTTGGGCGTCCGGACCAGCGATGTCGAGAAAAACGATGGGTGCTGTCACGGGAAAAGATCCCTCCATGCAGATAGCCAACAAATCAAGTGAACTCAACTCGCCGACCGGCCTTTGTGGCTGTGTCTGCCCAGACGCCTCAGCTATGCGGACTCACACGCCTCGACGGCCGCAGCCAACCGCTCCAGGGCTTCCCGCAACACCGAGTGGGGACAACCAAAGTTCAGCCGTACGAATCCGGGGGCACCGAAGGCGGGTCCGTCGGAAAAGCCGAGCCCATGGTGCTCAAAGTACTTCCCGGGATGTTCTAATTGCAGTCCGCGGACGTCGAGCCATGCCAGATAGGTAGCTTCCAGCGGACTCATCATGACACGTGGCTCCCAAGCTGCAATGCATTCCCGCAAGAGATCGCGTGACGTGCGGAGGTAGGCAAGCAGCGCCTGCCTCCAAGGTTCACCGTAACGATAGGCGGCTTCGGTGGCTACGAAGCTGAGCGGGCTGATCTCGGGCATCATCTTGCCGGCGCTCCGTCGAAACCGCTGACGCAGCCCGGCATCGGGAATCACGGCATAGGCGCAAGCCAGGCCCGCGATGTTGTAGGTCTTGCTGGCTGCCATCAGCGTAATCGTGTTGGCCCGCAACGCATCGGGAAGCCCCACCGCCGTGTGATGGGGCGTGGCTTTGGGCTCCAGTACCAGATCGCAATGGATTTCGTCCGAACAAAGCAGCAGGCCGTGCCCCGCACACCACTCGGCAAGCCTCGTCACATCCTCCCGCCGAGTAGACGCGCCCCACCGGATTATGCGGATTGCAGAACAAGAAGATCCTGGTCTTCGGTGTGACCGCCCGGTCGAGCTCGTCCCAGGGAATCGAGTACCGCCCCTGATCCCACCTCAGCGGCACCTTCGTCAGTCGCCGCTTGTGGTCCCGATGCACTTCCAGGAAAGGCGGATACACGGGAACCAGCGTTAACACCTCGTCTTCGGCGTCGCCGGCCGAACCGCAGGCCATGGAGAGTGCCGGGACGCAACCAGGCAGCCAGACCAGCCACTCGGGGTCGATCTCGACATGATGTTGGGCGCGAAAATAATCCACGATCGCGGCGGGGAGCGTCTGGGGCGGTCGGGCGTATCCGAACACGCCATGCTCGACACGTCTCCGGATGGCGTCGATCACCTCGGGCGGCGAAGCAAAATCCATGTCCGCGACCCACAATGGCAGAATCTCGGTCCCCTCGTAGCGGGACCATTTCAGGCTACCGGTGTGATGTCGGTTGACCACTTGATCAAAGGGCGAGGCGGACACGGTGATTCCTTGGCGTACGTGGTTGGATCGTGGGGCAGAGATCAGCCGAGCGGTGCGCTACGCTCGTGGGCTCCATTCGCTGCCACGCCTGCAGCGTAAGGGAAACGATCCGTCTTGACCATCATCGCTAAAATCGCCTGCCGTCGTCATGGACGATCAGGCTCACGCCTGTAGCAAAACAAGTCGAGAAACGACGGGATTGGGCTCGACCGCCTGTACAAGCTTGGACTTCGACATGGCTTGTCGGCCGGCAACCGGAATCAGCCGACCTGATCCAATTCGTCGGCTGATTCACATCGCGGTCAAGGAAGCGACGGGTTCACTCACCCTCGCTATCGGCCCGTCACTTGTTTCAACTGACGCAGCACTTCCATGCGCGAATAGCCGACCTGGGCGTAGCGACGCATCCATTGCTCTTCCTCGATCGGAGTGGGCGCTCGACCCAGGATCTCGCCAAAGACGGCTCGCAGCCAGACGGTGTTGTTGTTACCCACCCGATCGAAGTACTCTTGAGCGGCCATCAGTTCCAGGGGAGCGTTCGCCAAGCGATACTCCACATCCGGAAATTGCGTCCAGGCTGCCAGTTCCACCGTGCTGGGACTCCTGCCCAAATACCGCTGGTACATGGCGACAATCTGCTGGGTGATCGCGTCATAACCAGGATATCCCGGCAGCTGCACGCCGCCAGATTCCTCCCCCATAGCCTACAGCAGTCAGCACCAGTTGCACGTTCGACGGATTGCCCTGCGTGAGCACGAATGGAGCCTGTGGCGTGTCGTAGATCGTACGACCGTTGGAGGTGATGGTGGCGCGGACCCGATAGCGATCGCCGGCGGAAATGTAGCCAGGATCATAGTTCAAGACGAAGGGAATGCGACCTCCATTGAATGCGGCGGGTCGAAATGAGATTTGTCCGTTCCGAACCACAAAATACGGGCGATCCACGTTCTCCAATTGCACCGTTGCAATGGCATTCGGCGGCAATTGTCCGCTGTTCACGAATAACGTGCCGGACAGCCCACCTTGGGGAGAAGTTTGTGGATCATTCAAACGCATGCGAATGGGACGCAATTGGAGCGATCGACTGTCTTGCACCACCAAACTGACGCGGCCTCGGGCATCGGCCCGACGGTTGATTTCCTCCGTCACGTCAAAAACCTGGTTGCCCACGCGGCCGACCTGAGCGCCC
Source organism: uncultured Planctomycetaceae bacterium (assembly GCA_963700865.1). Taxonomy (GTDB): domain Bacteria; phylum Planctomycetota; class Planctomycetia; order Pirellulales; family Pirellulaceae; genus CAVOGJ01. The sequence goes on from CAVOZC010000018.1 coordinate 774,296, forward strand.
CCCACGCAGACGATCGTGTCTCCCACGTTGATTCCATTCTGCGCCGCTATCGAGTTCGGGATGACCTGTCGGACAATCACGCCCGTATCACTATTGGTTCCCGTGGCTCCCAACGGCCAGTTGCGATTGCCCGGAGGCACATTGAACCAGTTGTTATTGTCCCAGGTGCGATCGAGATTGAAGCCTGTCGCATACGGATCGGCCGAGCCGCTCCAATTCTCCTGGGCAGCCGTGAACGGCAGCCGACACAATAAGACGCATACTGGCAGCAGGCACAGGGACGCATCTCTCGCGATCCATCGAAAATAATTCATGAATTTTTGCCTTTAGTCTGAGCTGACGCGGATCCAGCGATGGCTTAAGCGTATCGCAAAATATCAAAGGGAGTGGATAAGTGCGGTAAGGTAAGTGCGTTAAGGGGAAGCGATGTGGAGAAGGCGACTGGAAGCAGCCTGGCCGTTTCATGGCGAGCTCGTCAGTTTCGCTCTTCACCCGAGGGTTTCGCAGACAGCCGTTCTTGACTTGCGTTCGACTTTTGATCGTTAACGCTCTCGTCCAGCATCAACAGCTCGCCGCGCAAGGTGGGAGGATCAAGCGGAAAGAAGCCTGCCAGGATGCCCTGCATTTGCCCCGCTTGACTCAACGCAAAGCGGACGAACTCTCGGCTCGCCTCTGCCTTCTCCCCTGTCATGCCGGCGTCGATGATCAGCGTCAGGGGGCGCGTGAGCGGATACTGGCCAAACAAAATCGCGTGATCATCATCCTGGACGATCTTGTCTCCCTCGCGCAAATGCAAGGCGCGCGCATCGTGGCTGCCGCACTTCAGCCCGCAGATGGCGATGGCTGCAGGATCGTTCTCTACCGCTTCAACGGCCTTGGCGCTCGATGAAAACGTTTCATCCGCGGCGTGTAAATGGCGGGACCGAAACAGATATTGCTCAACGAATCGCTGCGAGCCACTGCGCTTGTTTCTGCCGACCAAGTGCACGGGCTGGTCCGCCAAAGGACCGGTGACTCCCACGGCCGACCAGGTGACCGGCTTTTCGGAATCCTCTCCGCAGAAAAGTGTTGCCAGTTGCGCAAAAGTGATCGATTTCAAGGGATTCTCTTTGTGGACGAAAACGCCCAGTGCCTCTCGCGATACGACCACCGCTACCGGATGCTTGAGTCCACTTTCACTCAGCTCAGCCTCGGTGACCGGACGAGACATCATGCCGACGCCTGTCGGGTTTTTGCGTAACCGCTCAAACACGGTCTCCGAACCCGCTGCCGAAATGGTCACCTTGGTTTTGGGATGAAACTTGGAAAAGTTCGCGGCCCAACCATGTGCCAAGGCATCCATCGTCGTCGATCCGACGACATCAATTTCCCCCGTCACTTCGCCTCGCGGCAAGTACGGATCGATGGCGTCCAGGAGCGACCGGATTTCTTGGATCGAAGGTGCCTTTGCCGCTTGTTGACACAAGCCAACACCTCCGCTGAGGCAGCAGGAAACGACAAGGAAGGCTCGGAAAAGCAACCTGGGAGCTGGAAAGTCAGGGGTCATCGGTATCTCCATCCATAGCGAAATCGTTCCTCAGCGCGTGAAACTTAACGCATCGATCCGAACTCCCCAACATCAGTTGGCAGGGGCCGAATATTGTGTGTATTTGCCTGGCTTTCCCCTTGGCGCGAGCGGTTTTCGTGTCCCGCGGTCGAACCTTATCTGCCGGCCGCACTCCTAATCTGCATGAAAGCTCCTCAGCAAACACCGTTCGATGATGCGGACACCGACCGCGGTGGCACGTTGGCCAAACCGCTTGCGCCGGAAGAAATCCGTGTGGGCGATTTCGTATCGCTGTTGCACGTTTTCCGCGACCTCCCCTCATTCCTGTGGTGCCACGATGCTGCCATGCAGCGACCCGAAACGCTCGTGAGGTTATGCCTGATTCCGGAAGCGGGAGGAGTCCCGCTGAAGGTGAAGGAGATCTGCTTGCCTTTTGTACTCGTGACGCACCCCACAGGTGGCAGGCGAACCCTTGACGTGCGGCGGGTACGCCTGGCGCGGCTCAGCCGCCGCTACGCAAAGGTGGCCTCGAAATTGGCGCGAAAAGACATGCGAAGAGAGGACTGCAGGTAAGACGGAACGTGTCGGAACGAGCGGGCTCGCTCAGCCCCCCACGTCCGACCATGCGCCCGTGCGAAGGTAGTCGTCGATCGAGCGTGCGGCCGACCGGCCCGCGCCCATCGCCAGAATCACGGTCGCCGCGCCGCTCACAATATCGCCACCGGCAAACACTCCCGGCTTGGTGGTCCGCAAGGTTTTCTCGTCGGCCACGATGTAGCCCCACTTATTCGTTTTCATATCCGGCGTTGTCGCTTGGACTAGCGGATTGGCGCCGGTGCCGATCGCGATCACCGCCATGTCGATCGGCAGATCGAATTCCGAACCGGGCAGTGGTACTGGCCGCCGCCGGCCCGATTCGTCGGGCTCGCCCAGCTCCATACGGATCAGCTTGACGGCCGTCACATCCCCTGCGTCGTTCCCCAGGAATTCGACCGGATTGTGCAGATTCATGAACTCGACGCCTTCGTCCTTGGCGTGGTGGACTTCCTCGCGCGGGCGGGCATCTCGTTCTCGCTCCGTCGATAGATGATATAGGCGTGCCGGGCTCCCAGCCGCAGGGCCGAGCGGACGGCGTCCATCGCGGTGTTGCCTCCGCCGACGATGGCCACATTGCGATCGCGGCAATCGTACACGGGCGAATCAAAGTGCTCGGGATCGTACGCCTTCATCAGATTGACGCGAGTCAGGAACTCATTGGCCGAGTAGACACCGCCCAGGTGCTCGCCCGGAATATTGAGAAAGCGTGGCAGGCCGGCGCCGGTCGCAATGAACACGGCGTCATAGCCTTCCTCCTGCAACAGTTCATCGACGGTCACCGTTTTGCCGACAACGACGTTGGTTTGGAAATCGACGCCCATCTTTCGCATGTTCTCGACTTCGTCGCGGACGATTTCCTTGGGCAGTCGGAATTCGGGAATGCCGTACACGAGGACGCCGCCAATCTCATGCAGCGCCTCGAAGACCGTGACTTGATGTCCCCGCTGAACGAGATCGCCGGCACAGCTCAAACCGGCGGGCCCGCTGCCGACGATGGCGACTTTCTTGCCCGTCAGGGGTGCCCGCGGCGGCAGTCCCACCTGGCCCGTCCGCCGTTCAAAGTCGGCAACAAACCGTTCGATATGCCCGATCGCCAGCGGCGTAAACCGTTTTGCCAGAACGCAGGCCCCCTCGCACTGGTTCTCCTGGGGGCAGACTCGTCCGGTGACTGCCGGCAAGACGTTGTCTTCTCGCAGTTTTGCCGCGGCCTGCAAGTACTCACCGGCCAGCACCAGATCGACGACCTCGCGAACCTGCACGCCGACGGGACAACCATGCATGCATTTCGGGTCGGCGCAGGTCAGGCAGCGTTGGGCTTCCTTCGCAGCCAGCGCCGCGTCAAACCCCAGATTGACTTCCTGAAAATTGTGGGCCCGCTCGTCCGCCGCCCGTTCCGGCATCGACTGGCGGGGGATCTTGGTGCGTTCTTTGGGGGGAAGTCGCTCAGTCATGGGACTCATGGCCTTCGTGAAGGGAAGTGGTTTCTGATCCGCCAGCGGGTTTGTTCGGCGGACCGACTTCCGGATGAGCCTGTTGCAATTGGCAGCCATGCGCTTCCGCCAGCTCCCGATTGGTATCGGCCTTCAGCCGCTCAAGTGCCGCCTGTTCCTGGACGCGATACAGTCGGTTGCGCTGAGCGAGCATCTTGAAATCGACCTCGTGGGCATCGAACTCGGGACCGTCGACACACGCGAAGCGGCTCTCTCCGCCGACCAGCACACGGCACCCGCCACACATGCCCGTCCCGTCGACCATGATCGGGTTGAGGCTGACCACCGTGGGAATCTGGCGCGGCCGCGTGACATCGGCCACGGCTCGCATCATCGGTATGGGACCGATGGCCAGTACGTGGTCCAGGTGGCGTCCTTCGTCGAGCAGTTGCTGAAGTTTCTGGGTGACAAAGCCAGCTTCGCCATGGCTGCCGTCGTCGGTCATCACGAACAACTCGTCGCTGGTGGCCCGCATTTCCGGCTCGAGGATGATGAGTTCCTGGTTCCGCGCCGAGGATGCTGATGACGTGATTGCCTGCCTCTTTCATGGCTACGGCCGTTGGGTAGGCGATGGCCGTACCGACGCCGCCGCCAATCACGACAATGGTGCCGAAGTTTCGGATCTCGGAAGGTTTCCCCAAAGGGCCCACTACGTCGAGCAAGGCATCGCCGGCCGACCGCATGTTCAGCAGTCGGGTTGTCTTGCCCACGCCTTGGACGATGATGGTGATCGTGCCCGCGACCGGGTCCGACGCGGCGATCGTCAGCGGGATGCGTTCGCCCGTCTCGTGAACTCGGACGATCACAAATTGCCCCGCTTGTCGCTTGCGGGCAATACGGGGAGCCTCGATTTCAAACCGCTTTACATCGGGCGCAGAAAACGCGAGGTCTCGGATAGGAAACATGGTTACCATTTACCGGAAGCTTGAGGCCAGACTTGTCGCGACTGTGGCAACAAGAGCCAGGATTCGCTGGTCCCTGTTGTCCACATGGGTCGTGCGGAGAGTCTCCCGCGCATTGTACCATATTCGGTGAGAACATGTCGTGGTCGTGGAGCAGGGTGAACTGATGGTAACCACCGCCAACGCAAGGATACGACGCACGGCCCTTGCATTGTGGCTGGTGTGCGTCGTGGGACAGCACGCGACGCTTGGCCAACCTGCCGGTCCGGAAACGGTCTCGACAAGCCAGGTGCAAGCTGCCTTGGAAGACGCTGAATGGGTGGTCGTCGATACGCGGATCTCGGACGCTTACAATGGTTGGCCGTTGGACGGCCTTTCGCGAGGCGGTCATCCACGGGGAGCGGTCAACTTTTCCGCGCGTTGGCTCGACGCGGAAACACCCGAAATCGAACAGCAACTCGTCGCCGTGCTGCGTGACAAGGGTATCCGCCCCGACAAGCGACTGGTGCTCTATGACGCCAATGGGCGGGATCAATTGAAGGTCCACAAGTATCTGCGAGCGCATGGGTTTCCACACATCTATGCGTATTCGCTTCATTCCTGGGTTGACGACGCGAGATCGCTGCCCCTGGTTCACGATCCGGGTTTCTCAATGTTGTTGCCTCCGGAAATCGTACAGCAACTTATCGCCGGAAAACGGCCCGTCACTTTCGAAGCCGCCAGTACGATCAAATTCGCGGAAGCAAGCTGGGGTGACGAATCCGCCTCCTATCTGGAAGAACACGTTCCAGGCAGTTTTCATATCAATACGGACGCGATCGAGCCACCGCCGGCATGGAGGTTGGGTGACGTCGAGACCCTGCGACGATTCGCCATGGCTCATGGGCTGACTCAAGATGACACGGTGATTCTGAGCAGCGAGGATCCCATGGCGGCTCACCGGGTGGCGGTCGTCTTGCGCTACATGGGTGTCGGCGATGTCCGGGTGCTCAACGGAGGATTAGCCGCCTGGAAGCAAGCCGGCTATGCCGTCGAGACCGAACGGCACGGGCCATCGTCCGCCGGGGAATTCGGTGTCCCCGTTCCAGCGCGGCCGTGGTTGATTGATACCATCGAGCAGGTGCGGGCCGGGCTCAAGAATCCGGCCGATTTTGTGCTGGTTGACGTCCGCAGCCGCGAGGAATTCGCGGGCCAGACGTCTGGTTATCGATACTGGCGGCGGGCGGGTCGCATTCCGGCGCCCGCTTTGGATATGGTGGCACGCACGGCGTCAATTCGCTGGATTACTATCGCAATCCAGATAGGACGATGCGCGATTCCGCCGAAATCCGAGCTCTTTGGCGACGAGCGGGTATCGAGACGAACAAGCACCTCTCATTCATGTGCGGCAGTGGCTGGCGGGCCGCTGAGGTCCTGACCTACGCGCAAGTGATGGGCCTGGACAAGGTATCGATGTACAGCAACGGCTGGATCGAGTGGAGTGGCGATCCTGATAACCCGATCGAGGCGGATGAATGACGGTGGTTCCGGTCGAGCCGTTACCATCATGTGACAAGTGGATGTTGGGAAAAGAAGCAAGGCTCTCGCCTGCGAGAGCCTTGCGGTCTGGTTCAGGTCACCAACCGAAGAGTCTTGACCGTGCAAGCCAAACGAGAGGCAAGTTGGCGTCAACGGGCTGACTTAAGCAGGGTTTCGACGCCGATCGGAAACTCAGGCAGGTAGCAAGACCGAGTCGATCACGTGGATGGTGCCGTTGTCGGCGACGATATCGGCTTTCACTACGGTCGCCGCGCCGTTGATGCGAACGCCTTTGGTGGTGTCGATCGCGAGAATCCGAGCCTTGCAGTGTCTTGGCTCGTTCGAGTTTCGAGACGTCCGCGGCCTTCACATCTCCCTCGACAACGTGATATGTCAAGATGCTCTTAAGCTTGGGGATGTCCTTGAGGAGTGCGGTGACCGTGCCTTCAGGAAGTTTCCCAAAGGCCTCGTCCGTGGGGGCGAAGACGGTCAATTTTGAATCGCCGGTGAGTGCGGAGGTGAGTCCTGCCGCTTCGACCGCTGCCAGGAGGGTGGAGAATTGACCTGCTTGCTTCGCAACTTCTGCAATATTCGCCATGTCGCTTGCTTCCTTGTCATGAGTGGTACTTTGTAACCGTCTAACCGGAGCAACCGATTCGTGGTGTAACGATTAACAGGGTGTTGCCTTCTTGCGTCGCCGACTTGGGAGCGACGGCAATCTTCCGCGGCGCTGTGACAAAACGCCGCACAGGTAACAGAATGGTATTTAGAACACTGTCGCTGCCCGCTCCGCGGCCAGTCCGATTTAGTTTGGGCGTGGCCTTTGCTTGTGCCGGCAAATGATCGCTGAGCGATCAACGACATTGATGACATAGTCGCTGCCCGCTCCGCGGTCAGTCCGGATAGCGTGTACTGCGGTAGGGCGTAGTCGCTTCATTTTCGCAGGGCCTCATAGAGTGCCTGCATATTCTCAAAGGGAACGTCGGGAAGGATCTCATTAGTGGTAAAGAGAACCAGCGACGCCTGCCCCTGACAGATCCGCATGCATTCCTGCACGTAGGTCCTGATTTTGTCAGGCGTATTGTGGACAAGCACCGTGGCGACGGAAATCGGCCCGAACACGATCAGTTTGTCACCCTCCACCGGTCCTTAGTCCTCGACGCTACGATGCATTCGTGTGGCCCTATGAGAAGCGGTTAGTGGATGGTATCCATGCCTTGGGAGTTCGTGTGCGGCCGCATATCTGCGGCAATACCAACGCGATTGTGACCGGGTTCGGACGCTTGGGATGTGATATCGTCGACTTGGACGACATGGTACCCTTGGAACGCGCACGCCAAGCGATGGGGCCGGACCAGGTTCTCCTTGGCAACCTCGATCCAGTACGAGACGTGAGGGACGGCACAGCCTTGTCGATCCGTGAGTGGCTCGCCGCCTGCCATCGGGCTGCTGGCGAACGCTACATCGTGGGCGCCGGTTGCGAGCTGCCGCGCGATACACCGCCCGCAAATGTGCGAGCATTTTCTGAGGACGCGTATTCACACCGCCCATGAACAACGTTTATGGTGTTACCGTTCGCATTTGACTCGACTGCCCGGTGCCGTGTCCGCCATGCGTGGCGGTTCAGATCGAGTCTTTCAGGTGAATCACGGACAACGGAATCCATCAAATTCGTTCGGCGCCACAGAGCGTCGAACTGAACATGCGTGCCACCCAGGGGATGATCACGATGTACTGCCGATTCAAGACAAGTTGCCTGGCAATTGTATTTGTAAGCACGTTCTATCCGGGAACGCTGAACGTGGCCTGGTCGGACGAGAAACCCGGATCGCCGACTGAGTTGGTGGCCTACCGACCGGTGACTACGAGCGACCTGGAGGTGCCGCTCGACGAACTCCGCATTCTCGTCAGACCACTAACGAAGGCGGAGTTGGAGGTGGAGGCGCAGGCGTGGTTTGACTTGCTGCGGGTGAAGGCAAAGCAGTTCGCCGCCGTGGAGCTTGGTCTCATGCTAACGAATAAAGCCATGACGCCCGAAGAGCAAGCGGTTGTGGCGGAGACAACACTGGAGACGGTCACGGATATTCAACAACAGGCGGAGGAGACCGCGGCGGAGTCGCTCCCGCGGCAGCCAGGCGTGACGGGTGCCGAAGAATCACCCTCGGGAGCGACACCCGCGGAGCGTCGCAAGACGCCGTCCGATCATCCGATCGATGAAAAGCCCGGGGAGGTCGCCGCGGAAAAAAAACAAGCATTGCTGTTAAGTTTTCGCGAGCTTCAGGAGCAGCGGACCATGATTGTGGAACGTCTGAAAGTTGTGTTGAGTTCGTTGGAGGCAAAAGGTGGAGATGGCAAGGAGCTGCGTGCCTACATGAACGAGGCATCCGGGATAGACCTCAAGGCGCAGGACGCTCGTACGGCTTGGACCGCGATCGGCGGCTGGCTCGGCTCGAAGGAAGGCGGCGAACGTTGGGCGTGGAACATAGGCCGCTTCTTCACCATCCTGCTCTTCAGCTATTTCGCTGCGAAGATCGTGGCCGGCATTGCCAATTGGTTGATGGAGCGTCATCTTCAGTTGTCCCGACTTGCCGAGAATCTCGTCTCGCGGATGATCAAGAACGTCCTCATGTTGATAGGACTGGCAGTGGCGCTGACAGCCCTGGAGATTGACATCACGCCGATCATTGCCGCGATCGGAGCCACGGGTTTTATCGTTGGGTTTGCGTTGCAGGGAACGCTCAGTAATTTTGCCAGCGGTCTCATGATCCTCGTCAATCGCCCGTTTGACGTTGGTGACACCGTTTCCGCCGGCGGGGTAACCGGACAGATTCACGAAATGAGTTTGGTCGCAACGACCTTCCGAACGTTCGACAACCAGACCATCTTCGTGCCGAATAACGAAATATGGGGCAACATCATCACGAACATCACGGCCAATGAGCAACGACGCGTCGACATGGAATTCGGCATCGGATACGACGACAACGTGGACGAAGCCGAACGGATCATTCGCGAAGTCGTCAAGGCGAACGAGTTGGTGCTGGAGGAGCCTGAGCCGGTCATTACTTTGCACGAACTTGGCGATTCGGCGGTCAATATCGTGTGTCGTCCGTGGGCCAAAACGAGTGACTGGTGGGCGGTGAAAACCCAGGTGACGCGACAAGTCAAGCAGCGTTTCGACCAGGCGGGAATATCGTTCCCGTATCCGCAACGCGACGTGCACCTGTATGCCTCGCCGGGGGCGACGCTTGACCCGTCGCATGCCGCGGATGCGAAATCATAGCCCAAACGAGACTGTGGCGAACGGTGAATCGCGGCCCGCATCGCTGCCTAACGTCTCATCAAGCCGAGCGTCTCGAGGACGTGCGTGGCAGTCTGCTCGATCGTGAGATTGGTCACGTCCACCAAGGGGTATTTGCGGCGGCGGCATTCCCGCTCGCAATCGATCACTTCGCGAATCACGCTGCTGAGGTTGTCGTAGTCCGTGCCCGCCACGCCCGATTTCTTCATCCGCTCGACACGTATCTCTTGCAGACGTTTCGGTTGCATCGTCAGCGCGACAATCTTTTTCTTCGGGATTTGCGCTAGCTCGGGAGGGAAGCCGGTTGCCGGCGAGATGGATACATTGGCGATCTTGTAGCCGCGGGACGCCAGGTACAGCGTCGTGGGACTTTTACTCACTCGGCTCAGGCCCACCAGGACAATGTCAGCCTGATGCAATGTCGCCAGCCCCAAGCCATCGTCGTGTTCCATGGCAAACTCCATCGCCTCAATCCGCCGCTGATAGGCGGCGTCCAATTGATGTAGCCGTGAAAGATCGTTGTCTGCCAATCGCCCGACGCAGTCTGCCAGAAAGTCGAAAAGGGGTCCCGTGGCGTCAAAGTGAGGCAAGCGATGGTGCACGCAATAGGAACGCACAAATTGCTTGACGTTCGGGTCTGGCAGTCCATGAATCACGACCGAATGTTCGTCCGTGATGCTCTGTAGTATCTCCTCCACCTTGAGATGCGTATCCGCCAAGGGGTGACGCACGACCGTGAAGTCCACGCCTGAAAATTGGGTCACGGCCATCGACGCCAGCCGATAAAGGAGATCGCCCGTCGAGCCGGCGATCAGGTGGATGGTGTATTTCGTGCGAGCATCAATGCGGGGCGCTGCTTTTTTTCTCGCCGGAGTCTTCTTCTTCGTAGATGAGGCGCGTTTCTTGGCCATGCGTGTCCATCCGTTCGCTACGTGAACCTGCTCGGGCTGTGGATTTCATGGAGCCAATAATCGGGGACAGGCTTCCAGCTTGTCAGCGCTGCCGAATTCCAATTGGCTCAATTCTCCGGACGACAGGCTGGAAGCCTATCCCACGACGACACCTATCCCACGGATGCGCAGAGTTTACTCTCTGTAGATCAGGTGTTCCACATGACGGCTCCGGAAAAGTTGACGCGTGTAACTCGGGTCGGCACGACACGCGCAGAGCCCCCAGGGTTAACGTTTTCAGTGCGGTTGCCGGCGGGAAGACTAACATTGGCGGCCGCTTTGAGCTAGCATGGAGGGGCGTCCGCGGCGAAGATGGGATTCACGAGCGGATGTTCTGTGTCGTGCTTCATGCGCACGATGATCACCTGGCCCCGCCGCGACCCTGTTCGGTGTGTTTACATGTCTTCGGCCGAATCCCGACCACCGAAAGATCTGCTGGCCACCTTACGGATTCCCCGGCAAGACGAGTCGCCGCGAACTTCGCGGGGCCGGCGTCGATGGAAATGGGTCGGAGCTATCGTCTTTTTTTGCCTGCTGCTTGCTGGTGTCTATTTCGTTGCCTCGGAGCGGACGTGGGGCAAGCCATCTATCGGGCCTGGTTCCCGAGGCGATGCGTTCGCTGCCCGAGGTACGGGTCGCTACGGTCGTCGTGCAACAAGGGCGTTCCGCCGACGCGGTCGTGGTCGCCACGGGATACTTGGAGTCGCGTCGCCAGGCTCAGATCGGTGCGCGGGCTGCCGGACGTATTGAGTCGATTGCCGTGGAAGAAGGTTCCGCCGTGCGGGCCGGCGAGATCATTGCCGTGCTGGAACACAAAGACATGGACGCCGCCCTTGCCGCCGCGCAGGCCGTGCTGGCTCGCGCGAAGGCGGAATTGGGCGAGCAACAAGTAGAGATCGCCCGCACCCAGGCCGACTTTGAACGTGCTGACAAACTGCGAGCAAGTCGCAGTATTTCGACGGAAGAATTCGATCAGACCCGCTTTCGCTCTCAGGGGGCCGTGGCCCGCGGCGCATCATTGCAAACGGCCATCGTGCTGGCCGAGGCCCGCGTTCGCGAAGCGGAGCAACTGAACGAAAATATGGTCATTCGGGCTCCTTTTGATGGCACCGTGATCTCCAAGAACGCCGAATTGGGCGAGTCAATTCTGCCAGGCGGCATGGGAGAAGCATCCGGCCGCGGCTCGGTAGTCACCATCGCCGACCTGCAACATCTGGAAGTCGACTGTGACGTCAAAGAAGATTACATTAGCCGAGTCGTGGTGGAGTCGCCCGCTGAGATCGCCGTCGACGCCGTGCCCGATCGCCGTTATGCGGGGCGGGTCCGCAAGGTGATTCCGATGGGCGATCGAGCCCGAGCGACCATTAAGGTGAAAGTCGAAATCCTCGACGCCGATGCGCGACTGTTTCCCGAAATGAGCGCCACCGTCTACTTTTTGCCCGAGGGCAATCAAACCTCCGCCGAACAGTCACGGAAACGCATTTTTTGTGACAGTTCCGCCATCCAGTCCGTAGCCGGCCGCAACGTGGTGTGGATCCTTGATGATGAGAATCGTGCCCAACGCGTTGACATCGAGTCCGCCGGGGCCAAGGATGGTCGTAGCGAAATCACGAGCGGCCTGCGCGGAGGTGAACGCGTGATTCTCAATCCCCCCGAGAACCTTACCGAAGGCATGTTACTCAAGGTCGCACAAGCCTGATCGATTTATCCTTTGACTGGAGCCGGCCGTGTCCCCACCGATCGTCATCGTTCGCGATCTCTATAAAGAGTTTCAGCGAGACGAGATCACCATTCCCGTGCTCATGGGGATTGATCTTGAATTGAATGCGGGCGAATACCTGGCGCTGATGGGACCTTCCGGCTCGGGCAAATCGACGCTGCTGAACCTGTTGGCGGGTCTCGATCGGCCGACATCCGGTCAAGTCACCGTCCTCGGACAGGATCTGGGGCAGATGTCGGAAGGCGCACTCGCCAAATGGCGGTCCCGGCATATTGGCTTTATCTTTCAACTCTACAACTTGATCCCGGTGCTGACCGCCTATGAAAACGTCGAATTGCCGCTGACGCTTACGTCGCTGAATCGCAAGCAACGGGACCAGCAGGTGCGGACGGCCTTGGAGGTCGTGGGGCTGAGCGATCGCCTCGATCACTATCCACGTCAGCTCTCAGGAGGCCAGGAACAGCGAGTTTCCATTGCCCGCGCCATCGCGACCGATCCGACGTTGATCGTGGCCGATGAACCCACGGGCGACCTCGACGCGAAATCGGCGGGGGAAATTCTGGACTTGCTGCAACGGCTGAATCAGGAATTCGACAAAACCATTGTCATGGTCACTCATGATCCGAATGCTGCCGCCCGCGCCTCGCGGATGTTGCACCTCGAAAAAGGCGTCCTGGTCGGGGAGATGACGGTGACGAGTCGTGAGGAATCCGCATGAAATCACTCAAATACATCTGGCGTAATGTCACCCGAAATAAACTACGGACGATGTTGACCGTTCTCTCCGTCGGTTTCAGTCTGGCCCTGATGACGGTGCTCTACGGCTACATCGCCATGCAGGCAGTCTGGGGTAAAGAAGCCGAAAAGAATAACCGCGTCGTGGTCATGAACATCCAAGGGTTTTCGGGCGAAGTGCCCATCGCCAGCGTCGATAAAGTCAGGCGGATTGCGGGGGTCAAGGCGGCCGTGCCGTATTCCTGGTACGGTGGCAAGTACGAGGGAAAGCAAATGCCCTTCGCACAGTTCGCCACCGATGCGAAACAAGCATTCGAAGTCTGGGACGAGTTCCAGATCCCACCCGACCAGCTTGCCGAATGGCAGAATGATCGACAGGGATGTGTGGCCGATCGGCGACTGGCCGAGAAATGGAATTGGAAGATTGGCGACCGCATCAGAATCGAAGGGACCTTTTACGAGTTTGATCTGGATCTCAAACTGTGCGGTGTCTTCGACGCTCCTCAAAATACCGATTCCCTGTGGTTTCACTGGGAATACCTGGACGAGGGCTTGAAGCAGATGAATGCCTTTGGCACGGGAAACGCGGGCACGATTTTCGCAAAAGCGAACGATACCGCCGCCATACCGGGCGTCATCGCGGCCGTTGACAACACCTTTGCCAGTTCGCCTTACCCGACACGCACCCAGACCGAGGCGGCGTTCGCCCAGATGTTCACCGACATGCTCGGCAACGTGCAGGCCTTGATTCGCAATATCGGTCTGGCCGTCGTCTTTTCGTTGTCGTTGGTGGCCGGAAATGCCATGGCGATGTCGATGCGGGAGCGAACCACCGAAGTTGCCGTGCTCAAGGCGATTGGATTTTCCCGTGGTCGCGTATTAAGCATGATTCTGGGGGAATCGTTTTTGATCGCCCTGATTGGCGGGGTACTCGGGGTCGGACTGGGCTGCCTCTTCCTGGAGGGACTCCATGCCGCTAGCTCACAGATGTTTCCCGTAAGCATCGGGGACTTGGTCGGACCGTGGCTGGGCTACCTGATTGCGGTGGCGGCGGCGATCGGGATCGTTGCCGGGATTGTCCCGGCCGTGCGGGCCGCCCAGCTGTCGGTCGTCGATGGATTGCGTCAGATCGTTTAACATCCGAACAATGGATCGCATTCCGATGCCGCGCCATTCCATCCACTCCGCCCAGCCGCCCCATCGATGATTCCTCTCAAATACAACCTCCGCAATCTTCGTGTCCGCTGGGTCACGACGCTGATGACCGTCCTCGGTACGGGCCTTGTCGTGTGGGCGACCGTCCTTACGTTCGGATTGAACGAGGGGCTTGAGCACGCCCTGCTGATCAGCGGCGATCCGCAGGATCTGATCATCCTGCGCAAGGGGGCCACGGACGAGACGGGGAGTGGCATCGAGGAGGCAGTCGCCCGTGAAATTGCGACCCTGGACGGCATCGCACAAGACGAACAGGGCACACCGCTGTGTTCCATCGAATTTGCCACGATTCTTACCAAGCCACGGCGAGCGAACGGCGGGACGACGAATCTGATCGTCCGCGGCATCGATACCGTCGGCCGGAAATTGCGTCCGAGCTTCCAGATCGTCGAGGGCCGCGATTTTCAGCCGGGACGGAACGAGGCAATCACCAGCCGCCAGATGGCGGCTCGGTTTGAGAATCTGGGTCTGGGAGAAAAGCTGGAAATCAATCAGGTGCCCTTTGAAATCGTCGGGTACTTCTCGGCGGGAGGAAGCGCGGCCGAGTCGGAGGTCTGGACATCGCGGGCCGATCTCGCCGGCGCACGGCGGCAGGCGGGAGCCGTCTCGTCGGTGAATCTGCGGGCCCGCGATCAGGCCGCCAAATCGCGACTGACCACGGAGATCGACGAAGACGATCAGTTCAATCTGCAGGCCATGGATGAAACGACCTACTTCGCCAACCAACTGCAGGCTTCGGCAGCGATCAAGTACGTGGGCGTGGTCATCGCCGCCTTCTTGACCTTTGGTGCGATGTTTGCGGCCGCCAATACGATGTACAGCGCCGTCGCCAATCGCAGTCGCGAGATCGGCACGCTGCGGGCCTTGGGATTTCAGCGGAGCAGTATTCTGGGTTCGTTTTTGTTCGAATCCGTCGTGTTGTGCCTGATGGGGGGCGTGCTGGGATGCCTGGCGACGTTGCCGTTCAATGGCTTATCGACCGGACACGGCGAATTTCGCAACCTTCAGCGAACTCACCTTTGCTTTTCGATTCAGCCCGTGGGTCTTACTGCGAGGCGTGGGAATATCCCTGATCATGGGCCTGCTCGGAGGCCTGTTCCCGGCCGTGCGGGCCATTCGGATGAGCATCGTCGACGCGCTGCGGGCCCGCTAGACGAGCTAGTCGCCGCTCGCTCCGCGAGCGTCCGTTGTGGGCTCGCACTTTCAATCAGGTCGCTGTAAGCAGTGCTCGTGCCACGAAACCTCGTGCCGCGGCTTGACCGCGGTCAACGACATAGTAACCGCTGTGGGCTGGCAGCTGTGATTCCGAGGGGTAGCATGGCGCGAGGTAGTTCCTCAAGCACGCAAGCAGCCGTTGTTCGAAGGTTTCCGAACGTGAAACGCCATCAAACCGTGGAAGAATTCCTGGCGGCGCAAGAAAACTGGGTCCCTGAATTGCGCCTGCTGCGGAAGATTCCCCGCTCGACGGACCTGGAAGAGACCGTGAAGTGGGGCGGACCTTGCTACACCAGCGAGGGAAAGAACGTCGTCGGTATCGGAGCGTTCCAATCGTATCCGCAAGGGAAAGGGCTGAACGACAAATATCGACGTTAGGAGAGGCTCGCAATCTTCGTAGTGCACCCCTTTTGAGAATAGAACCTCATGGGACCGACGGGCCTTACCCTCCCTCACGCGAGGTCACCGCAGCGGCGCTATGGCAGGCCTGGTCACCACGACTCCCCGCAACTCGACTTCGTCAAAATTGCCATGGTCGTCGAAGGTGCCTAACCCGATCCTCCCCCAGGTGAACGTCTTATCGCAGGCCGTCATCAGCGGCTCGTTCAAGTTGTCAAAATAGACCTCAATCGTACCGTCCGTGACGCGTCGCACCACCCGCAGGGCGTGCCATCCCCCAGTCCACGGAGTTCCCTGTGCCTCCTGCGCCGTGATCTTCGTCCGCGGCTTCCCATCCACGATGAAGATCTGGCAGGCGTGCGGATCGGCTTGGGCTCCAAAATGCGCGTAGTAGAAATGAGTAGGATCCTGATAGCCCCAAAAAAGACACAGATCCCGATGCGGCCCGGCGCTTTCGTTCGTACTCTGCACCCGCACCGTGAGTTGAAAATCGCCGACCACAAGGTCTTTTAAGAGCGCGATACTGTGGGGGCTGCGAACGGCCGGTTCGTAGTTGCTCTTGCCCGTACACCGCAGGACGTGGCCGGGTTGCCCCTCGCGTTCCCATGCGACGATCTTCCAGAAATCATCGTCCGTGGTCTGCCACCGAGTCATACCCTGTTCGAAATCTTCGCGGACCAGCAGCGGAAGCTCGCCGGCAATGATGGTACTGGCGTGAGCAATAAGTGCGGTACCCAGGCAAAGCCAAAGGCCTGGCGTCTGGCACACCGGTCGCCGATTCTCCATGTGCGGCATGGCTTATGTTCCAAGGTGGGCTTGTGCGGTTCGCTCCGGGAATCGATGCGCGAACACCGCTCCGGCAATCGTAAGGGGAACCAGCAAGATCAGAAAGGCGAGATTGTACCAGACGCGAAATTCGTTCCAGGGGCTCAATCGCACGGGAATGTCGATCCCCGACAAACCAAGGGCAAGGACCCAGGCGGGAAGCCTCTCACACGGCCGCCTCCGGCTCATGGATGCACGGCGATTCGCACGGCCCTCGTGTCGTGAGCACAGCGAAAGGCCGCGTCGACCTCGGATAATGAAAAGGATGACGCGACCAGCTCGGCAAACGGGCGCTCGGTGCCCACACGTTCCAGGAATTCAACGGCGGTCACCAGATCGTCTGGCGCATAGTTATGGACCCCGGCAATCCGCAGGCATCGACGAACCACCGATTCGGCGTCCAGCCGGGCGCTGCGGGTGGGCCGCACCGAGCCCACCAGGATGACTCGGGCGCCAATGCCCGCCGCCGCCAAGCTGGCTTCGACGGCATCCGCCTGGCCGGACATCTCAAACACGACATCGAAGGACTCATCCGGTCGGCCGTGGCCGATGCGGTCGCCGAGTTCTGGCCAAGTGATCGTCTCGCTGGCGCCGAATGGCACGGCCGACCGCAGCCGGTCCTCGTCCGGGTCGCAAACCGTCACGGACTGTGGTGCGGCCTCGGCCGACATGGCGGCCGTCGTCAGGCCCAACAGTCCGGCTCCCAGAATCAGGATTCGCCGGCCAAGGAGTGGACCCGCCTGGCGGATTGCGGCCGCCACGGTGGCCGTGCCACAGCTCGCGGGACAAAGCGCGTGATCCGCAAGTACCGTGTTGACCTTGACGATCGATGTGTCGGCAGGCAAATGACAGAATTCCGCCAAGCCGCCGCACAGTCTCCATTCCGGGTTGTCGACCTGATGGCCAAATTTTCGACCGTGTTCGCACTTTTGGGGCAATCCTTGCCGACACGTAGGGCATGTTTGGCATGCGCGAACGATTCCCCACACAATGCGGTCTCCACAATCCAGTGGGGCGCCGCGGAGATCGCAAATATCGGACCCTCGCAAGTCGTATATTTCCGCCACGATTTCGTGACCGAGGATACAAGGTGTCGGGACCGTGCGGCGTCCGGATGCCGTGTGCAGATCGCTTCCGCAAATGGTGCAGCAAACAACCCGCGCAAGATCTCTCCCGGTTCCAAAATCGGCAAGGGCACGTCTCGAAGTTGAAACGGTGTCCCCGGACCATCAAAGAAGGCGGCCAGACTGGTGTTCATGGGCCGCCTCTGGAACTTGGTCCGGACGGGAACGTCTGCGAGGCCGATTTGTGATCGTCCCCTCTCTCCTTGAGTGGGCCCGGCGTCGCACTCGATCGGAAATCAGGAGTGCGGGTGGCCTTCGTGGCTACTGGCGGTCGTGGCATCCGCGGCGGAGGGTGAGGGATGATTGGGTTCGACCGTCGCGGCGGGCACGGGCGAGGACGCACCGGTCAGCTCCTCAGGCTCCGGCGACGTACTGGGATAGCCGGCCCCGTGATCAGTCCCGTTCGGATCGAGGGCCAGGTATTTTTTCCATACAAAGTGCATCCCGATGGCGATGATCGCGAGGATAACGAGCAGAGTCACCACGAGCTGCGATTCGCGGAATAGGGGACCGATCCAGGCACCAAAGAAATGACTGGACCAAAAAAAAGTGCCGACGACGAGCGTGGCGCAGGTGGCGTCGACCAGCAGGAAGCGGCGATAGGGAATCCGCAGGACTCCGGCCGCCAGATAAATGGGCGAGCGGACACCCACCAGGAAGCGGGCCAGCAGAAACATCTTCAGCCCATTCTGCCGCACCAGGGATTCCATTTGTCGCTCGCGATCGGCGTGCAACAGGCGTCCGAACCAGGGATGGTCACGCAGGTAGGTCTTGCCCAGAAAGCGACCAATCCCGTACATCACGCTGTCGCCAATAATGGCACCGGCCAGGCAGGCGGCAAAGGCGAGCAGCGGGTCCAGTCTGGCGACCGAGGGCGAACTGAGGACGCCCGCCGCAACCACCGGTACCTCCTCCGGGATCGGCAGCCCGGCACCCGCCAGTGTCAGCAGCAGCACGATGCCGAGGTACGATCCGTGCGTGAGTATGTACTCTTCCATTATCTATCCGGCGAACTTCAAAGCCTGGCTGCTCCTAAGAGATCGCAGGCCGCCTGGCGTATGTGCTCGCCCTTGAACTTCTCGACGTCGGTGAGACGGCTGCCCTCCGGGCACATTGTAGGGGGACGGCCGCGGAAAGCCTCGTCGCGGCGAAACGGCACGGGGCTCGTCAGGCCTACCGACCGACGATCATGTAACATAACGCTCCCGGAATCTCGTTCACAGACCGCCGGGGAGATTTGTCGGCAATTTCGGCCCGGTCCACCAGCATCTCTCCGCAGGGCCGGGGAAAGCGGGCAGTGAGATGCGGGCTGACCCGCGTTCTTGGGCGGTAAAGACCTTTACGGTTCGGCGGATCGACTTGCGGGATGAATGCTTCGCCACGGGTCGTCAGACGGGCCCATGGGCAATTCGCCGGCCGCCAGCCGCTTTTCAAATTGGGCCAGCACGGGACGAATCTCGGCCACGGTTTCGACCACCGCGTGGGCTCCGGCCGCCTCCAGGTGCGTCCTCGCTCGAGTGAGCAATGCGGCTTGCTCCTCGTGTGAAAGTGCGTCAAATTCGCCGGCCGATAATCCTACTTCATTGCCCGTCCGCGAGACGCCGATGGTCCAGCAGCCGGCGTTGCGACCGGCCTGAATGCCGGCAACCGTGTCGTCGACCTTCACGATGGTCCAGAGCGGATAGACATCCAATTGCTTGGCAGCCTCGAACAGCAGATACGGGGCCGGTCGACCTCGCGGCGCGTCATCGGCCGTCAGGACCACATCGGGCTCGTACCCCTGCCCCGCGGCAAAAGGCACGACGACCTGCTCCATCAGTTCCCGCGTGTAGCCAGTGGAGGAACCAATCTTCAGCGCGTGTGCTCGTAGCCAATGACACAAATCGGTGACTCCCTCGATGACTTGGCAATGCTGGAGCAACGTGGCTTTCTGCAGCGGGAGAAAGTCCGCATACATCGAGTCAATGTCGGCCTCGTCGCAGGCGCGAGCATACTTGTCGACCCACGCTGCTGCGACAGCCGGCATCGCGATGATGCTGGCAATGTGATCCCGCTTCGCGCGACCCATCGGTTCCCGAGCCTGGGCGGCCGTGATCGGAACGCCGCGTTGCCGGAAGATTTCCTGGAACACGATGGTTGGCGCCAGGCTGCCAAAGTCGACGGTTGTGCCAGCCCAGTCGAAGACAACGGCTTGCAAATGTTGGAAGGTGTGGCTCATGGGGATGATTGGTTGTCAGACGCCACGTGAGAGGCGTTGTCAGTCGTCGTGGGGATGTCCGGAAGGTCGGCCAAATGCTTGCGAATTCGGCTACGACGAGCTAGTCATGGTGGAGGGGTCCAAATTTTTGCGAATTCGGTTACGGTATTTGCATCGGCTACGTCTCAGCCGATTTCGCGTGGGGGTTCGTGTCGGCGTCCTTTCGGCCCCTACCGGTCGACTCCCAGAATTGCTCGGCCCAGCCGAAGGAAAACGTCATGCCCGCGCCGCCGGGCGAGACACAGAGGTGCACGCCCGGGAGCGGTTCCATCCGCACCAGGGGACATTCACCATGTTTTATGTAGTATCCGCTCCAGCGGGATTCGATCGTCCAATCGGGTAATCGGATTTGACGGCGAAGTTCCCTCAGAATCAGTTTCTCGATATCCGTGCGGTAAAACGGATCGATGTCCTGGTCGTATTCATGCGAATCCCCCAGCAGGACTTGCCCCGTCTCGTGCTGGGCCGCCATCACATGGATGCCGAATCGATCCAAGTCAGGCGTTTCCCGGGCGACCCGTTCCCGTAACCGAGCGAGCGAAGGACAGGCAGCAAACGAGGCGTAATGCCGTAGGGTCAGTCCGCTCGCGAGCAGCGGGCCCATCCGCCAGTCCCGCGGCTGGGGCACCGTGCGTAACATTTGCAATTTGGTGGTCTTCAAGCCCACGTCGCGGTAGCTTTCCGGAAAGAGTGTCTGCACATCGGTGCCGCTACATACCAGCACCCGTTCGACTTGCCACCGCCTTCCGTCACTGGCCACGACTTGTAAATCCTCAATGGCCACGATAGGGGTCTCCCTGCATATCTCGACCGCATAGCATGAGTGAAGCCACTCGGGCAGCAGCGCGAGTGTCGCTGAGCGGGTTGACGCACAGCTCCGTGGAACTCCACATCGCCCCCAGCAGGCCTTCGGGATTGGCTGCGGTCGAGCGGTGCAAGGTTTCCTCTGGCGTCAACATCCGTGGTCGATCGACCGAAGTCTCCGCCAAGTCACAGTATTCTTCCAGCACGGCCAATTCGTCTGGCCGGTGAGCCAGATGCAGCGACCCGCACGCGTCCAGCCACACTCCCGACCGCTCGGCCAGTTGCAACCACAGCTGCCTCGACCGCAGCGCCAACGACTGCAACTGTCCGCTGGGCTGGCCGATGGGCCAGATCATGCCAAAGTTTCGCACCGAAGCGCCGCAAGCCCGTGACGAGCGCTCGAACACAATCACGCGCAAACCTCGTTCCGCAGCCCGCCAGGCGTGCGCCAGTCCGACAATGCCCGCCCCCACAATCGCCACATCAAATTCGGTATTCATGAGCGCGCCGGTTTCTCGGCGATGTGGGCAACACGTTCGATACGAGGTAGAAAGTGGGACAGCGAAGGAGTTTCGAGGTCGACGACCTTCGCCTCGTCGTCCCAGTGGCGAAGTTGCACCGCGTCTTGCCAGAATGGCGAAGCGCGAAACGCGTTTAATTCTTCCTCGGACATGTGGCCGCCTTGCAACCGCAGGCTTACCAGCGATGGTTCCGAGAGCTGTCCCTGGTACGACGGGTCGACCGCGCAGAGGTAGCGTTTGGCAGCCACATGCAACCGCACGGGTTCGGTTACTTCGGGGCCAAAGTGCTCTTTCAGGTAATGATGGCCGCTTGTTTCGTGTCGATCGTCGATGCCGGCGTCCGGGGCATCCTCGGGCAAGTCGTGCAGCAGGTGGCCAATATCGTGGAGCAGCGCGGCCACGACCAGTGCGTCCGGGCGCCAGACTGCTCGGCCAGCAACCCGCATTGCAGTGCGTGCTCCAGTTGCGTTACCGCCTCACCGCCGTATTCCGAGTCCCCGCGGAGCGCAAACAATTTTTGAATCTGGGAAGTAACAGTCATGGAATCGATGCCTCACGGAAGGAGAGACGCGGGGGATGGCTCGGAGGGCGAGGTGGCGTCCCAGCCTGGGCGGCTGGCCATCTCTTCCTCTCTCCGGAGCGTGACCCAGAAATAGCGCGCACAAATCAGCAACGCCAAAATCGAACAGGCGACCATACCCAGTGATGAAACGCGAAAAATGTGTAGCCATTTGTCGTACGTCGGTGACAACGTCTTGATGACCATGATCACGGCATACCCCAGGTAGCCGATGGCATCCGCCAGGTACATGAGGAAGCCCAGATTCGCCGGTCGACGGGATGCGGCCACCAGCCGTTCGAAAACGGTGGTGTGAAAGGCGACGTAGGGGACGTAGAGCCCCACCCCGCAAGCCACCATGAACGGAAACGCAGATACGTGCCCCCGGCTTTGCAACCAAACGGCACCGCCGACCAGGGCCAATCCGGCAGCCATTAACAGAATCACCGCCAGGAGCGCCGTGAGATTTCGGCGAATGCAAAAGGCGGCACCGTTGAGAATCGTGACGATCAGCGCTACGACGGTTTCCGATTGCGCAAAGATCGCAGGCGTTTCGGAGACTCCCAAGTCTCGCCAAATCTCGACGGCAAAGTCGTCTCGAATGGTTCGCACGATGGTCAGTCCGGCGAACACGGCGATGAGTAAGCCCAACCCCCAGGCGTATTCCTTGACGAAGGCCTGCCGCTGCTGGCGATTCATCTGACTGCGGCGCGCGCGTAGCTGCTGGTCGTCGCTGCCTGGATCGGGAGTCCTATCGAGCACCCATACCGAGAGCAATAGCGGTGCCAGAAAGATCATGCCTGTCATCCAGGGCATTTGAAATTCGCCCACGTGATGTCGGACCATCAACCAACTGCCGACCGATTTAACAAATCCCGCGGAAGCGATGAAGCTGGCACACAACATGGCCGTCATGGCCTCGGTGTACTTGCGACCCTCAAGGTAGGCGAGGACAAGGCCGAACACCATTCCCAGCGGAAGGCCATTCAGGAACAGGCAGACCGGTTTCATGGGGACCGGGACCCAGGCGTAGCCGACCAGGGCCAGCTCCGCGATGCCGATCATGGCAACCAGTGCCACTGCCCGCCGACGCCGAGGCATCTCGGAAATGATCTTGATGCCGATGAATTTGGACAGCATGTAGCCGGCCAATTGGGAAAGCACCAAGACTGACTTCAGGCCCAGGCCCCACAGTTCCTGGTCTTCCAGGGTGGCGGCCGTAAATGGCTTGCGAAACGCGTACATGCAAAAGTAGGTCGCGAACGCGGCGGCTGCCGCGATGACCTGCGTGCTTACGCGATTCGAATGGCGGTCCGTCACTGATACGACTCCGCGGCAATCACAAGGCTCTGCCACCGATGACGCGAGCCAGTCCCCCCGTTGTGGCTGACGCGTGCCGATAAATCAAGCCGCCGATCTGTCGGCTCGCCGGTCAACACGCGACGTCCGCCGAACGATGCCGACGGTTTCCCATTTCCCCGATCGGATCTTCGCACAAACTTAAAGAATGCCTGGGTCCAACAGTCAGCTGGATGTCCGTTGACAAACCGCGCCGTCCCAGTCGGCGCGGTTTGCACCGGCTAACAAAGCAAATCGTAACTTCACTCGACCTTAACCGCTTTTTTGCGTGCCAAGTCTAGTCTGCCGGGGACGGTTGTGTCATCGTATCGCCACCGTTTGCGGTTGGCGGTCGCAAACCGGCAAACCGCAGGAGAGAGGAGCAAGAGCGTGATCATCTGTCGCAGCCGCCGGCATTGCGGGTAGATCGGAATCTTAGTCCTCATCAGGCGCGACGGCCGGTCGCGGATCCACCTCTCAGGAGAAACCGATGATGCAAGCGCCTTGGAACGGTCCCTGTCATGTTCCCTTGCCGAGCCTGCCGGTATTGGTTTTCCTTTCGGCAGTGCAACTTGCCGTCTTCCTTTCCGCCAGCGAACCCGTGGCGGATTGGCTGTTTGTGCCCGAATATGATTTGCCGGGCAGGGCCGCCAATCACCCGGGGCCCCGTGAACCGCATCCCCGCGGTGAACATCCACCGGTGGCGATTGACTCGGCGCCGCTCCGTTTTCACGGAGAATTGCCGACGCAACGTCTGCTGAATCTCTTGCCCGCCACGGCGGTGCCGCGCGAATCATTCACGGTGGAAGCATGGCTGTGCCACCACGTGCATCAGCCGGTTGGGGCGCTGCTGGCCGTCAAGAGCAAGCGTCCCGGCGGCCCCGTCCCTTGGGCGCTGGGATTCCATGCCTGGGAGTCGAGCTTCCGCATGCAGGGATTGGACGGAACGGAGGTGTATCTGCAGCGCAAGATGCCCAAGTGGGGCGGTTTCAAGGAACGCTGGGTGCACCTCGTCGCCACCTACGATGGCCATGATGTGCGGCTTTATGTGAATGGCGAACAAGTCGCCTCGGGACATATGCATCATGACCAGCTACTGTGGCCGGAGGATACGGAATTCGAGATGGCGGCGTTCATGGAGCGGGAGCCGTTCATGCAGTGGGCGAACCTGGTGAATCAAGTCCGCTTGTACGACATCGCGCTGTCGGCGGCAGAGGTTCGGCAGCGATTTGCCCAACTGCAGCTACCCATCGTGGAGGGCCGCGTTTATCCGCAACTCTTCCACTACACGGCCGGTCCCTGTTTAAATCATGCCACTCAGGAAGGGGTCAGTGTCGTCTGGGAAACCGATCGACCCGCGCGGGGAACCCTTTCCTGGGGGCCGACGGCGGAACTAGGGCAATCACTGGCGTTCGACCAGGCGTCACGACTGCAAGAGGCCACGATTACCGGCCTGGATGCGAATACGCCCTATTTTTACCGTATCCGCTCGATAACGGAGGATGGTCAGTCGATCGACAGCGGCCTGCTCACCTTCAAGACGGCCGTGCTGCCGGGTCAGCCTTTTCGCTTTGCCGTGATCGGCGACACCGAATCACGTCCCCACGTCAATGATCGGCTCTGCAAACTGATTTGGGAGGAACGGCCAAATTTTCTCGTGAATCTCGGTGATCTGACCGACGGCGGGACCAAGCCGCATCGCTACGAATGGACCCACGAGTACTTTGCCGGCATGACGCAACTTACCAGCCGCCTGCCGGTGTTTGCCGTACCCGGCAACGGCGAGGGAGATTTGCACTGGTACAAGCATTATCATCGCTATCCCTCTCCGGAGGGTTACTACCAATTTCGCTACGGCGACGCGGCCTTTTTCATGCTCGACAGCAATCAACGGGAGCAGGAGTTTGCTCCGGGGGGCCAACAGTACGAATGGCTGAAGAAGCAATTGCAGCAATGCGATGCCCCCTGGAAATTTGTTTGTCACCACCATGCGACCTATACCGGAGAGGAAGACGATTACGGCGACAGTTGGAAGGGCGCATCGACCTTCGGCGACCCGGCCGTGCGGCGGATTGTGCCGCTCTACGAGGAATTCGGCGTCGACATTGTGATGTTCGGGCACCTGCATCTGTACGAAAGGTCCTTGCCCATGAAGGCCGGACAAGTTGATTTCCGCGCGGGCACAATCCATTTGCTTGCCGGCGGCGGTGGCGGCAATCTGGAGGACTTTGCGCCAACGCCGGCGTTCTTCAGCGCGAAAACGCACCGAGGTCATCATTATGTCATGTTTGAATTGCAGGGCAACACGTTGCAGATGCGCATGCACGACACCAGCGGTGCCATCCGCGATCGCTTTTCCGTGGAGAAAACGAATCACGGATTGCGGACGATTGCCGTCGCCGCCGAGTCAGACGCGGCGCAGAATTCGGCACGCTGATACGCCACGCGGCGTGGTGGATGATAAGTAGGACCCCGTGCCGTGACTTGAGTCGCGGCGGCAAACGGGGCAGTTTCGTCCGCCGTTATGGCAAGGCCAGCTCCGGCAACGGAAAGGAACGCTACGTGGGCGTCAACACTCAAACGAAATCGTCTCTGCAAGACCGAGCCCGTACGGTATTTCCGGGTGCGTCCCTGGGTGAATACGACCTGCCCCCCGAGCTGTCGACGGTGCTCGTCCGTGGGAAAGGCTGCCATGTAGTCGACGTCGACCAGCGAGAGCGCCTGGACCTCACCATGGGTTGGGGATCGCTGCTGCTAGGGCACGCGCATCCGGCGGTTGTCGAGGCGGTCGCCGCACGCGTTGCGGAAGGTGCGAACTTTGCCTACGTAAACGAACCCGCGCTGTTGCTCGCCGAAGAACTGGTCCGCGCGATTCCTTGCGCGGAAAAGGTCCGCTTTTGCGCGTCTGGTACGGAGGCCACCATGTACATGCTGCGACTGGCTCGAGCCTTTACGCAACGGCCGAAGGTTTTGAAGTTTGAAGGAGCTTATCATGGCGCCAATGAGACAGGCGTGATGAGTCTCTTTCCTCAGCGGTTGCTCGAGTTTCCAGCCGCGGAACCCAATTCGGCGGGCGTCGATGCCGCAGTGGCCCGCAATACGTTGATTGCTCCGTACAACGACCTGACGACGACGCGGCGGATCCTTGAAATGCACGCCGGCGAAGTGGCGGCCATCATCGTCGAGCCACTCCACCGCTGTACCCTGCCCCAGCCTGGATTCCTGGCCGGTTTGCGGGAATTGACGCACGAGTTGGGAATGCTGCTGCTGTTTGACGAGGTGGTGACCGGCTTTCGTCTGGCTTACGGAGGCGCCCAGGAATACTACGGGGTTATTCCCGACCTGGCCGCCTACGGCAAAGGTCTGGGCGGCGGTTTTCCCATCGGAGCCATCACCGGCCGTGGCGAGATTCTCGACCTGGTAGACGAGTCCCGTATGGGCGACCCTCGCTATGTCTGGTACGCCTCGTCCGTGGGTGGGAACCCGGTGAGTGCCACCGCGGCACTTGTCACCTTGGAGGAATTGCGTCAGCCAGGCGTCTACGGTCGACTTTTTAAAACAGGAAGTCGCGTGCGTGAGGGCATCCGCGACCTGCTCGCCGAGTGCGGCATTGCGGGGCAGGTGCTCGGAGACGGTCCGCTGTGTGCCCTCGTATTCAGTGATCAAGCCGTCACCGACTATCGCTCGGCACATCAAGCGGATCGCCAACGCGGCCGGCAATTTGCGCTGGCCCTGTTTCGCGAGGGCGTTTTTCTCAATCCCATGTCGACAAAAATGTATCTTTCGCTCGCGCATCAAGATGCGGACGTCGCAGAATTTCTGGGCATTGTGCAGCGCGTCTTGTCCGATTTCTGAACGTCACCGGCGACTCGGGTTGAGAGAATTTGCCGCGCCGGCAAACTGGGCAAGACACTAGTCGTTTCTTAACGCAATCGTCGCAGAACCATCATCAGTTTCTCATCGGGTCTTCGCCGAAATTCGCGCGACAAACGTTACCTTGTCGGCTCACGCTCGTCGGGCGGCGCACGCCCGACTCTGGCCGACGAGTGTGAACTCGGGGCCGGAGTAGTTTTGGGGGCAGGGCCTTGTCGTGACGGCGGTTTTTCGCGTTTTGCATCCTTTGGGGGAGTACAGATTCAATGAATAGGGATTTTCCACGTTTGGTCGTTGTGATGCTGATGTTGGGCGGATGGGCTCAGGCGCAGTCACTCAACACCGTCGTCTTCCAGGAGAATTTTGACAGCCTGGTGCTCGAGGAAAGTGTGAATGAGCGTTTGGGTACCGTGATCGTGACGCGCGAGGCCTCCGATCCGGATTCGACGCCTATTCCGAACGCCTTCTCGCCCGTGGGTCCGGTCGGCTGGAGTGTCAACCGCACGACGTTTGGCATGTTTGATGGCGTCCCGAGCGACACATATTCTCCCTCGCCGACGATTGGAAACGTGGGCGTGCCAGGCACGGGCGCGGCCGACTATGGCGTCGACGAATGGGAGGGCTGGAATTTCGCGCGGAAAGACTTTTGGGTAGAGGCCGCCGGCGAGCAGGACCGCGAGTTGTTCACGAATGCGTCCGGTACGGTGGCTGTCGCTGACCCCGATGAGTACTACGACCTGGGGGACGGTCCGAGCGGGAGTGGTGGGTATTACAACTCGAGCATGAGCACGCCGTCGATTGCCGTGTCGGGCGGCGTTGCCGGCAATTTTTACACGCTCAGCTTTGATTCGAGCTGGCGTCCCGAAGCATTTGACGATGACCATCCATCCGGCCTGATCAATGCGAACAACCAGGCGGTCGAGTTGCTGGCCCGCTTTAGTGACGGCGGTGTCGTCGTGGTTGACGGCTGGAATTCGGATGACACCAGTCCCACCTTCAAAGATGACGCGCCCAATGAGCGGGTGGATGCGCTTGTTTTCGCACCCCCTGGGGTCGATGCGGTCACGTTCGAGTTCAATATTGCCAACGCGGGCAATGATTGGTGGTGGGCCGTGGACAACATCGACTTGGTTGAGGGGCTCGCACCGGGGGGCATGTCGGTTTACAGCGAAGACTTCGAGAGCGTAGTCCTCGGTGCCAGCGTCAATGAGCGACAGGCCTTTGACAAGACCACCGTGGCCGAGGCCACCCCGGATACCTTCGCGCGTCCCGATTCGTTTACACACACCGCTCCAGATGGCTGGGCGATTGACAACACCGGCCTTCCCGGAGGTGGCGTCTCGCGGGACGACGTGGGCGTGTTCGAATTCGAGGGTTGGAGCTTCATGACCCGAGAGTTCTGGAACTTCGCGGACACGCAGGGACGAGAAGACTTCTTGAAGTGTGTCGGTAACTGTGCGGTGGCGGATTCGGATGAGTTCGACGATCTCAATGACGGGAATGATGGAGGACCGCTGGACACCCTGCTGATCACGCCCGAAATCGATATCACATCCGTTCCCGAGGGGGAACTGGGACTGCTCTTCGATTCGTCCTGGAGAGACGAAGACGCGCAGACGGCCCTGATCACCGCCGAGTTCTTTGATGCCGACGGCAATTCACTGGGTACGGTCGAAGCGTTGCGTTGGGAGTCGGACCCGGCATCGTTGTTTTTCCATAACGAGAACTACAACGAGACGGTCTTGATGGGCGTGGATAACCCGGCCGGTGCCGCCTCGGTCCAGCTGACCTTTGCGTACTTGGGAGGCAGCAACAACTGGTGGTGGGCGGTGGACAATATTCAGGTCGGTGTGGTCCCCGAGCCCTCGACATTGGGACTGCTCGGTATCTCGTTGCTGGCCTTGCTGGCCCGCTTTCGTAGTCGGTTAGGGGTTTAGCAAAGATCGATCGCCAACGACCACGATCGCGGGGAATCGATCCCGCGATCGTGGATTTCGATAGGTGGGATGAAAAAGGGGTGGCGGTCTTTCGCACAGAGTGTTCTGGCTGACGTACTGCTCGAGCCCTATCGCACAGATGCAAGTCAACGGCTGGCCTGACCGGTCGGTAGAACAGGCGTCCATCGTTTCAGGAAATGGAATCTCTAATGATCATCAGAATTCGCCTTGTCGTCCTCGCAGCGGCCGTTAGTTCGGTTCTGGCGTCGAGTCAGGCATATGCCGTGGACCTGTTTGCGGAGGACTTCGAGGGGCTGACACTCAAGCCCATCGTGACGTTTGAAAGTGAATTGCGGAGCCGCGCGGCCTGGACCGACGTTGCCCCGACCGGTTGGACCGTCGACAACTCCCAGGTAGCCACGTTTGGCAATCCCAACTCGGGGGTCGTCGAGTTCGAGGGTTGGCGGTTCGTGGATAAGGAGTGGTGGATTCAGACGTCTGGGGGCCAGGAGCGGGAGCAATTCCTGAACGCCTCGGGCATTGTGGCCGTGGCCGACCCGGATGAATGGGACGACTTTGGTACGCCGTCCCCTTCGAGTCTGGGCTTCTTTGATGCCCGACTGACAACGCCCGCGATTTCTCTAGCCGGCGTTCAGCCGAACGAGGCGAAGGCCTTCTTTCATTCTTCGTGGCGCGATGAAGCCAAGCAGAAGGCGACCCTAACGGCCCACTACAACGATGCGGCCAATACGTCGATCGAGATCCTCCGTTGGGAGTCGGAGCCAAACTTGCCGGGGGATATCCCGAACCCGTTTTTTAAGGATGATGCGCCCAATGAGGGGGTGACGATCGACTTGATGAACCCGTCGGGCGCGAGCAGCGTGCAGCTTGAGTTTCGCGTGTTTGACGCGGGCAATAATTGGTGGTGGTCGTTCGACAATCTGAAAGTGTTTACGGGTGACGGTCCTTCTTCCGATGGGGCGCTGCGTGCCATCATCGACCGAGGCACGAACAACATCAAAATTTTGAATGGAACGGGCGAACCGGTCGAGCTGCGAGGTTATTCGATTCGATCTGGAGCCGGTGCGATCGACGAGGAGGCGGCGAGCTACCTGTCCGACATCGACCCGACGTCCGGTTGGCTGCGGGCTACGAACTTCAATGACGGGGCCTGGGATCTCAGCGAAGTCCATCTCACAAGTGATACGCTGGTGGCGGACGGGGAGATCAACTTCGGCGACGACGTGTGGATTAACTTCTATCGCGACTCGTCCGACTTCACCTTCGAGTACCTGGTCGCGGGAAGCAATGATCCGATTCAGGGCATTATCGAGGTGCGAGGCAATGGAGGCGATTCGTTCCCGTTTCTCGATCTCAATTACAGCGGCGACATCGAGATCGGCGATTGGGTCAGCGTTCAAAGACGGGTTCGGGACCAGCCTCGTCGGGTTGCCCGAGGCCCAACGCTACAACCTGGGTGACCTCGACAACAACGGCGAGCATACGCACAACGACTTCCTCGAGTTCGTGCGACTCTACGACGCGGCCAATGGCCAAGGCTCCTTTGCGCGGGACCTGGCCAGCTTGCCCGAGCCAGGCTCGTGCGCGCTGGTGCTGCTTGGCAGCCTGGGCGTCCTGGGTATCTGCCGGCGCGGTCGCGTGACACAACGGACCTTGGTCGTATTGTTTGGACTCGCGGTGATCGGAACGCTGGTGGACACGAGCCAAGCCCAATTAACGCTCCTCTTCGAAGACTTTGAGGGGCTTGAGCTAGGGTCCAACGTGGAAGAGGGTGACATTCTGCAGGAGGTATGGACGCTTACGCCGCCCGTGGGCTGGAATATCGATAATTCGGGCATGCCCGGGGATATTAATAACCCGGATGAGAATGGTGTCCGAGAATGGTACGGGTGGTCGTTTGCCAAGAAGGACTGGTGGTCTGACGTGGCCGGCGATCAGGATCGATCACTATTCAGCCGCGGCACGGGAACGGTGATGGTGGCCGATTCGGACGAATGGGACGACCAGGATGGGGCGGCGCGGGAGGCCATCGCGACCAGCGTTACGCCCACGAACTTCTACGACACGTTGATCAACACCGCGTCCGTGCCGATTCCCAGCGGGATTCCGGCGGGCCGCATTCAACTCACGTTCGATTCCTCGTGGCGTCCCGAAGGCTTCGATGATCTGGACAACACCAACAATCAGGAAGCGTACGTGAATGTCCGCTATGACAACGGGAGTCCCATCGAGGTGCTTCGCTGGGATTCGGACCCCGAGTCCGATTTCTTTCACGACGACAACCCGAACGAACGTGTGTCCCTTGATCTTCAGTATGACGGCCTGGCCAGTAACCTGCAGCTCGAGTTTGGCTATGGGAATGCCTGGAACGACTGGTGGTGGGCCATCGACAACATCCTCGTCTCGGTCCCCGCGGACCCCTCGGTGCTGGTGATCGATCCCGTTTCCGGAGCTGGATTTCTGGAAGGAGGCGACGTCATTTCCGTCTCGAAGAAATCGATTGACATTCAGAGTGCCAAGGGCGTGCTCACCCCTGAGACATTCACCGGTTTGAGTGGCGTCAATCCGAATCAGGTGGATGGTCCCGACCCGGGAACCGTGGCCGGCGACAGTCTGGGAGAACAATGGGAAGTGCTCACCAATACGGACAACCGTTTCTTCGAAGCGTTTCTCTTTGGCGACACGGAATTCAACATCAACCGTTCCGAGTTCATGGGAATCATCTTCGACTCGTCAACGAGTATCGAAGATCGGGATGTGACATTCACTTACAGCACGTCCACGGGCGACGTGATTGAAGGAGTGGTCGTTTACGAGACGCGTGTTGATGGCGATTTTGATAACGACGGGGACTACGACTGTACCGACATCGACGCGCTGGTGGCGGCCATCGCCGCGAACGGTAATGACCCGCTGTTCGATTTGAATGGAGACAATCTGGTGGACCTGACTGATCGAGATCTGTGGCTGGCGTTCGCGGGTGCTGTGAATCTGGATTCCGGCAGCGCGTATCTGCTGGGTGATGCCAATCTGGACGGCGTGGTGGACGTATCCGACTTTAATTTATGGAACAGTAACAAGTTCAACGCGGCGGCGGCGTGGTGCGCGCGGCGATTTCAATGCCGATGGCTTCGTCGATGTGTCGGACTTCAACACCTGGAACTCGAACAAGTTCAATTCCGCCCTGCGTGGAACCGTCGTGCCTGAACCGGCCACGATGACCCTGGCCGGACTGCCGCTGTTGCTGCTGGCGAGTTTCCTCCGCGTTCGGAAAGCGGGCACGCGGAGGTGGTTGGTTGCCGCCCTCGCGGTTTGTGCCTGTCTCCCTTACCTGACGCCCGAAGCAGCACACGCGTTTACCCTCGACCGCAACTACCGGATGGGAGACGATCCGCTGGAGACGGCGGTCGTCGGCGGACTGGTCGCCAGCTCGGGAAGCGGCACACGCGACTCGGAGGGCCAGTCGGGAATGAATCAGCTGATCCATATGCTGGGTAAGTCGCGGCTGAATAGCGCCTTGCGCCCCAAGTACGTCAATGTCACGGATCGACCGGACGGCGTCTCTGGTTTTGGCATTCAACTCAATCCGATGGGCGTCGAGCGGGCCTATCTGCACACAGGTTTTACTGAAGCCCTTAATTTTCCTGAGCGTTCTCCCTCGTCTATTTTCGCACCGGGTGGCACGATCGATTACACGATTATCAGCGATCGAGGGTTTCAGTTATGGACCAAGCCCACGCTGGTGCGAGAATCGGATATCGTCATGGATACGAATCAGCACGGCGCCCTTATCGATGCGAATAACCACTTTGCCATGCGGTACGCTGAATTCGACTATGCCACCGATGTGGTACCTGTGGCCAACACCTGGTATCACTTGTCGGTCGTTCGCCCCTTTGGTCCGGACAATGGATCGATCTTCTACATCAACGGCGTCGCGGAAGCGGCGGCCTTTGGCCAGTATCGCATCGAACGGGTCGTCAATGAGGATACGCCGTCGTCTAACATTGCGGATCTGGACACCAGCCCGTTGGTCGTGGGAGCCAGCACGGGACTCGATCATGGATTGAGCCGTTACTACAGTGGCGTGGTCGATGACCTGGAGATCTTCGTCATGGGTCTGAACGCGGCGAACGACTTTGGCGAATACAACTTCATTACCGACAACGGTTACGCCAGGGAGTTTCGGCCCTTGACCGACGGCGACATCGACGGCGATGGCGATGTGTCGCTGCTGGATGCCCAGTTGTTTGCGGATAACTGGTTGCGGGAAAAGCGGCTGGCATGGACCGATGCCAACGGACGGCTGGAATCGCTGGTGGTCGGGGACCTCGAATCGCGGAACTGGGGTGACTTCAACTACGACGGCATCACGAATTTGGCGGACTGGGCGATCTTGAACAACGCGGATCCCATGGCCGGCGGGTTGGCGATGCAGCTGATCCAGAATGTGCCAGAACCGACGGCTGGGCTGGCACTCTTGCTGGGCGGCAGTCTGCTCTTCTCGCGTCGCCGAAAAAACGTTCATTCCCGTTCATCACGTGCATGAGGTACGAAGAATGCTATGTCTGAGGAAAAGTCGCGTGGAAATCCCACGCGTTGGTTTTACGCTTGTCGAATTGCTGGTCGTCATCGCCATCATCGGCATCCTGGTGGCTCTGCTCCTGCCGGCGGTGAATGCGGCCCGAGAGGCGGCGCGGCGAACGCAATGCACCAACAATCTCAAGCAATTGGGGTTGGCTCTGATGAACTACGAGTCGGCCCGTAAAGTGTTGCCGCCAGGCGCCTACCTGGGTGAAGGGAGTGCCTGGTCCGCCTACATCCTGCCCTATCTAGAAGAAGGTCAGTTGTTCGAGGATCTTTCGATTGGCGAGACCGACCAGGGCAATTTTCAGTGGGCTCACAATGGAGATTACCAGGATGTTGCTTCCCTCGGCCCCAGCTACCAGAACATTCGGCTCGTCGAAACCGTCATCAACGTCTATCGTTGCCCGTCGGCCCGCTTGCCGGAACATCAATACGACAAGAGTTATGACAATTGGGTCGTGATGCAGCGCGTGCCAGCTTCTTATCTGGGAGTCGTCAGCGGCCTGCAGGTTCGCCAGCATCCGGTATGGCAGATGCGGGGACGAAAATCGCCTCCCGAGAATCCGGCCTATCCGGGCGCGGACGGGGTACTCGTTGGCATCCACCACGATGAAGATCGCGCTTTCGGGGCCATCTCGTTGCGAAAGATTAAAGATGGGACGTCGAAGACCTGCGTGGTCGGTGAGACGTGGCACGATTCGGATACCGAAACGCTCTGGGGTCCCAACGGTGAACCCCAGCCGGGCAACCGGGCCGATCACTGGTTTGGCGGCAGCGACGATATCGACACGACGCCGTTCGTGGACCTGAGCGAGTTTCTCGGATCGACGGGAGTGCCGATGAATCTGCAGTTGAATCCGCAACAAAACCAGCAGCAGTGTACGGCCCCCGAGTCGGCGGCCTGCCAGGCACTGCAATTGGCGTTCGGCAGCCTGCACACGGGTGCGACCAATATGCTCTTCGTCGACGGGCACGTCGAAGCGATTCCCGATGCGGTCGACGCGGCGGCGTGGAGCGCCTACGGCACGCGTGCGAGCCAAACGATCGCTTCGGGAACGGGAGGAGGCGTGCGGGATTAGCGAAGCGAATCTCGCCTGCAGCCCGCATTTCCCACAATACCGACAAACACGTACGCCCGCAGCCGACGGTGAAACGAGATTTACGGCTCGGCGCGGGCGGCATCTCAGCCGTCGCCTCCGACAGAAACATGAACCAGCAGCGGCGGCATGGGGCAATTGAGTAAATCAGAGATGCCCCGCAGCAACTCCGATTCTCGCCAGCCAACGTGCTGGTCGGCGCAGATGGCCGCCGCTGCGGCATCGACCAGTCGACCGCGATGCCTGGCCGCCACATGGCAGAGCGTGCTGAGCGCTTCCCGGAGCGGGGCGAGTCGACACTCGGAACGCGGCAGCAACGTCAGGCTGATTTCCGGCAGCAGTTTGCCGGCGGCACGAAACGACTGTTGGGCTTGTTCGTCATCGTTGCCGGCGTAGGCGACCGCTGAAAGGAGTACGGAAATCGGTTGGCCCAAGCGCTTCAGCGCATAGTAGCGGATCGGCGGGGCCTTGCTGGCGTCGAATTGAGGCTGCAGGTGCCGCATCAGCACACGGGAGAGGGTCCATTCGAACAGGTCGAGCCGTTGATCTGCCTTGATCAGTCCGTCGAAGCAGGCCGCGAAGTTGCGATACTGGGTGATCGACAGGGACCGTAGTGCCGGCAGCGTTAGATCGACCAGCGGCAGTCGGGCACGAACATCCAGTCCGTCGAGGAACGGCAGGAGTTGCCGGGTCAACCGTACGACATCTGCTTCCGCCAGTTTTTCCAGCAGTTTGAATTGCGCTTGACGAACGTCGGGACACCGGTCGAGCAGCAATCCATAAACGACCGCTCGTGCCCCGTAGGCTTCGCGGGCCGCGGCGAGCAGCGCCGCCGGAACCGACGCCAGCAGTTGCCGCGCATAGTCCTGGTGGTCCACGGTCGGCTCGCCCACCTGCTCCACGGCATGGTCAAGTACCTGCACGGGGACTTCCTCATTGTCACTTCCGACTGATGGCATGTCAGGTGTCGCCTCGCTCCCGACGAAACCGGCGACCTCGGCGCTGCTGCCCGCAGCCGCCGCGGCGGGTTTGAGAAACGAGCCATCCCAGCCGGGATCGATGGCGGCGATCCGCTTTTTCAAAGGGGGATGCGTGGCCCACAGGCCGGTAATGCCTTCCCACACACCGACCGCAAAGTACATGTGGCTCGCCTCCGCCGCGTGTGCCGCGTTTAGACGTGAACCCTGGACGGCGCCGCCGATCTTGCGGAGCGCATTCGCAGATCCCGGAAGGGTTGCGCGTGAACTGCACGGCCGACGCGTCGGCCAGATACTCCCGTTGCCGGGAGACGGCCGCCTTGATCAGGTTACCAAAGAAAGTGCCGATGAAGCCCAAAACGATGAACACGATTGAGGCGGTCAGCAGGGCGAGAACAACCTGGCCGCCGCCCGAGCTGTCACCGCGTCGTTGCGTGCGACCCGATCCAGAATAAGCCATCGTCCGCAGGATCCCCTGCCCCAACAGCCCCAGCAACAAGATGCCGTTGAGCACGCCGATCAGGCGCATGTTCATCAGCATGTCGCCGTTCAGAATGTGACTGAACTCATGGGCAATCACGCCCTGCAATTCGCTCCGCGTGAGCTGCTCGGCACAGCCTCGGGTCACGCCGAGCACCGCGTCGCTCGGCGAGTAGCCCGCCGCGAAGGCGTTGATGCCTTTTTCCTGATCCATGAGGAACACGGGTGGCACGGGAGTCCCCGAGGCGATGGCCATTTCCTCAACCACGTTCAGCAGCCGCCGTTCCACGGGATCCGTGCCGTCCGGGGCCAATCGTCTTCCGCCGAGGCTTTCCGCGACACGCGTACCTCCTCCACGAGTCAGTTCCGCAATCTTGAACAGCGATCCTCCGATGATGAGCAGCAGGGTGATCAGGCCGGCGATTGCGGGGAGCGCAAATGTCGGCCGTTCAGTCGGAACCTCGTTCGCGAGCGCGATTCGCGGTAGATCGGCATACTGCATGGCCACGGCGGTCAGCATCACGACCGTGGCCACGATACCGATCACTGCCAGCAGGAACATGCCGACCAGCCAGGTCGTACTGCGTCGCGCATCGCTTTGCCGCTGAAAGAAGTTCGTTGCCATTAGTTAGTCACCATGACTACGAGCGAGGAGACGACTGCTAACCGAAGGAAACCTTGGGGGCTTCGGCAATAGCCTCGCTGTCAAACTCCAGCAACCGGGCATCCTGCGAATGGCCGAATAGGCCAGTGAACAGGACGGGTGGAAATGATTGCTTGTAGATGTTGTAGGCGGTGACCGCATCATTAAAGGCTTGTCGCGAAAAGGCGACCTTGTTTTCCGTCGACGTCAATTCTTCCGTCAGTTGAGCCATATTCTGGTTGGCCTTCAAATCCGGGTAGGATTCGGCCAGTGCAAAGAGCCGCCCCATGGCGCCGCTCAGCCCCTGCTCGGCGGCAGCCAACCCCTCGATCGCGGCCGCATTCCCCGGGTCGGCGGCCGCGCGCTGTAGTCCAGCCACCGCCTGATTTCGAGCTGTGATGACGGCCTCGAGGGTTTGGCGTTCATGCGCCATATATCCCTTGACCGTCTCTACCAGGTTGGGAATCAAATCATGGCGGCGTTTCAATTGAACTTCGATTTGAGAAAACGCGTTGGACACGCGGTTCTTCAAGGCGACCAGGCGATTGTAGATGGCGGCGCCCCAAGCCACGAGCACGAGGAACAGGGCCAGCAGACCACCGAACAAGCCGAGTAAGCCACCGAACATGCCGAGTAAGTACATGAGACGTCTCCAGATTTCGTGAGCGCCGCCGATCAACTGCGAACGGCAGCCTTCAGAGACGGCAAGTCCGCCCGTTGTCATTCGCTCGTTTCCAGCCGTTATTGCCGTACGTGGCGCCGTTTTTCCAAGCACCCGTCCGTTCGGTTCGACGAATGGACGCATTTTAGTCTTTTTCTTACGCCGGCATACACGGGTGAAATCGAGCGTCGTTGCCCGTAGCGTCGCCGTCCCGGCGGCGAAGGACTGGGCGCGGCGTGGGCCCACGGTTCGAATTCCGATCGCGAAGCAGGCATCGACGACTTCGAGCAGGCGCAGTCAGCTCGCCGCCGCCGGGGACGGTTACGCGACCGTGTTGTCCCGCTCCGCCAGGTATTGATCCTTGAGCTTCACGTAGTTGGCGGGCGAGTAGCGGAAAAAACGGCGCTCTTGATCGGTGACGGGACGCAGTTCCTGGCACGGATTGCCCACGTAAACAAGACCGCTTTTGAGCCTCTTGCCCGGCGGCACGTTGCAGCCCGCACCGATGATGACTTCCTCTTCGATCACCGCGCCGTCGTTGATGATGGCTCCAATCCCCACGAGGATGCGATCAGCCAGCGTGCAACCATGCACGACGGCCCCGTGCCCGATAATCACATCGTCCCCGATCGTCAGCGGCCAACCACCCGGGTTGTAGTCACTCGGGTGTGTAATGTGGAGGACGGCGTTGTCCTGGACGTTCGTCCGGTGGCCGACCCGAATGGTATGCATATCACCGCGAATCACGGCTCCAGGCCAGACAGAAACATCATCTCCCAGCCAGACCTGGCCAATGACCGTGGCTGCCGGATCGATGTAGACCCGGGCCCCAAGTTGGGGCAGGTGCCCCTGATAAGAACGAAGGTTGGACGGCGTCGTTCGGTCGGGCATCAGGTGGATGTTTCGTGCGAGGATCGGGGGGAGCTGCCCTCTATTGTAATCGCACCGACGTGTGGCGGTCGATGCGGGCAGTTGGCGATCGGCCGGCATCTTTCGTTCGTGGCGCTTCAATACGTCATGGGGTGGAATTGTTCCACCATGACTTATACTGACTGGCGCGACGACGATTCGAAGCCCCACCGACGCTCAAGGGATGGACCGGATGAACGCGAACGATACAGCTGGAGGCCGACACCGACACCGACACCGACACGGGCCCGCCGCGTTTTTGGTTGCGACGCTGGCCTCAACCGCCTTGACTCTCGGACAGCCATTTCGGAGTGACATCGATCGCTGGACGGCCCAGGATACGTTGCAACGGCCTGCGGCGGGTTCGATTGTCTTCACGGGCAGTTCCAGTATCCGCCGCTGGGAGCAGTTGGCGCTCGATTTTCGCGACTACAAGATCATTCAACGCGGTTTTGGGGGTTCCCAATTCGACGATTTGAACCGCTACGTGCAACAGATCGTACTCCCCTATGCCCCCGCGGCGATCGTCGTCTGGTCGGGTACGAATGACATCGCCGCGGGTGCCGACGGTGAAGAGGTCGCTACGGACTACGAAGAATTTATTGCGGCCGTCCAGGCGGCCCAGCCGGAAGTCGAGATTTTCTACA
Source organism: uncultured Planctomycetaceae bacterium (assembly GCA_963700865.1). Taxonomy (GTDB): domain Bacteria; phylum Planctomycetota; class Planctomycetia; order Pirellulales; family Pirellulaceae; genus CAVOGJ01. Next base: position 813,144 of record CAVOZC010000018.1, read on the forward strand.
TGGGCATCATGCCGACGCCGGGTCGCTTTGGGAACCGTGCTCGAGAGACGGTGGCCAATACAGCGATCGCCCGGCGGACGGCCACGGATCCTCATCTGCATTATATTGACTTGCCAGCGTCATTTGCCAACTTGAATCCACCAGCCGCTCCCGCCTTTACGTCGCTGTTTGTTGACGACATCCATTTGAATCGGCAAGGTTATGCGTTTTGGACGAGTATCGTGCGACCGCGCGTCGCTGCCGTGATTCGTCCCAATAAGATCTTTCATCCCAATCCCCGCACGCCGCAACCGGGCAGTCGGCTGCTGTTCGACTTTGGACCGAGCAATCCAGAGGACGGTGATCCGACCTTGGGGCCAGACGCCAACGGCAACCACTGGAATAACTGGCATGCCGCCCAGGGGGGCATGCCGGTGAACGCGGGCGAGCATCTGGGTGACCTGGTCGACGCTCAAGGTCGGGCGACCGGAGTGGATCTGGTGATTACGGGAGGATTTTCCACTCAGGGAAAGCGGCAGGGAGGCTTGCTCGCGCCCGTCGCGGATCGACTGGGAGATCTGGCCGTGCCCACCGCGACGGAGGACTATTTTTTCAGCAGCGCGGATAACAAGCAGGGTGGCGGTAACGACGATCGACCGGGTGGCTTCATGCTGACGGGACTCGATCCGAACCTGTGCTACAGCTTTCGCTTTTTTGGTTCCCGATCCGACGCCAAGGAATCATGTGTGACCGAATTCCTCGTGACCGGTGTGGAAAGTCAGCGGGCCACGCTGACCACGACGGGGCCGGGCAGCGGCACTGACGGCGACTACGACGGGAACGACAGCCAGGTGGCCAACGTGAACGGCATACGGCCCGATCGTTTTGGCCAGATCTTTGTCGACCTGACCGTGGCGGCGGGAAACTGCGCGTATCTCAATGCCATGGCGGTGGCGGCTCCGACCGACGATTGATGTTGTGAGGATCTGACAGGCAGGATGCCTGTCCTACTGAGTACCCTAATGATGAAAGCCGGCGGCCTCTTCCGCCGAGAGGCTTGCATGCTGGGGGTGCTTGGCAAAGTAATCGATGGCGCGACGGATATCCTCCAGCAGGAGCGAGCCCAGGTCGCGGCTGACCCCATGGCGTACCAAGATTCGCTGAATGACCATCTCCTGGCAATTTGCCGGAAGGGAATAGGCGGGCACTTGCCAGCCGCGTGCCCGCAAGCGGTCGGCCAAGTCGTAAAGGCTGAATCCAGGGTCCGCACCTTCTTTTATTTTCCAGCAAAGTGCCGGAATCCCCGCAGCCATCTCACCCTTATAGAGCATTTCGAAAGGCCCCAGCGCCTCGATTGCCGCGGCCAGATAGGCGGCCGTTTCATAGCAGGCCCCGTGGATCTTACGGTACCCTTCCCTCCCCAGGCGGAGAAAGTTGTAGTACTGACAGACGATCTGGCCGCCGGGTCGCGAGAAATTGAGCCCGATATCCCGCATGTTTCCACCCAGGTAATTTACCCAAAAGACAAGTTCGTCCGGCAAGTCGCGTGCTTCCCGCCAGATGACCCAGCCCACGCCGAGCGGGGAGAGTCCGAACTTGTGGCCCGACGTGTTGATTGATTTGACTCGCGGTAGACGAAAGTCCCATACGAGATCCGGAGCACAAAACGGCGCCAAGAATCCTCCACTGGCACCATCCACGTGCATGCGAATGTCGAGTCCCTTCGATTGTTCCAGTTGATCCAGCGCTTCCGCGACGGCTCGGACCGGCTCGAATTGGCAGGTAAAGGTGACTCCCAGCGTGGGCACGACGCCAATCGTATGCTCGTCACATCGCTTGACGACCTCCTCTGGGGTCATCAGCAGCCGGTCCTTTTCCATTGGAATCTCACGCAATTCGATGTCCCAGTAGCGGGCGAATTTATGCCAGCAAACCTGCACCGGACCGGTGATCAGGTTCGGTTTGTCGATCGGCTTCCCTGCGGCTTTCCGCTTGGCCTCCCAGCTGCGTTTCATCGCCATCCCGCCCAGCATGGCGGCTTCGCTCGATCCCGTCGTTGAACAACCCACCGTGTTGGCCGCGGCGGGCGAATTCCAGAGATCGGCCAACATGTGGACACAGCGAGCCTCGATCTCCGCGGTCTGAGGATACTCGTCCTTATCCACCATGTTCTTATCCATGCACTCATCCATCAACTGGTGCACCTCCGGCTCCGCCCAGGTCTGGCAAAACGTAGCCAGGTTTTGCCGTGAGTTGCCGTCTAACAGCAGCTCGTCATGCACGAGCGAATAGGCGTGACGCGGATCGCGCTCCTGCTTGGGAAACCTGTATTTGGGGATACTTACGGAGAGATCGCGCGATGCGTAGACCTCGTCTTCCAGGTTTTCACGGACGGTATCCTTGGCGTGCAATGGCATGGGGGAGTCCTCATGTTCCTAAAAAGCGGTCAGCGGATTGGGACATTGACCTGTATTGTCAGGCGACCACCACCGCGGCACAAGGTGGGCCGCATTTCCTGAATCGCGTCACTGCCGGCAGGACCTGTGATCCTCAGCCACGCGTTGCAATCTGGTCACGAAGCAGTTGGCCCACCCGGGCGTCGGTGACAAACTTCAGCTCGGGAAGCTGGAAGATGTCGACGAAAGCGACGTCGACCAGGTCGGCTCCCGCTTGCAGTTCGCCGCCGATATAGCGGCCACGGTACCAAATACCCACGGTTTGCTGCTCGCGCTGGTGAAAATTCGAGTGCACGGCCAGGACGCCGTCGAGGGCCACCGTCAAGCCAGTTTCTTCCGCCAGTTCGCGCACCGCCGCCTCTTCAATCGATTCGTCCCATTCCACATGGCCGCAGGGAATACACCACCCGCCATCGCGACGCAGCCCTAGTAGTAGTTCACGTTCCCGCAGCAGGGCCACGGCGACTCCCACGGTTGGATTACGAAACTGAATCCAGCCACACCGGGCGCACTTGCGTCGCGGAATGTCCACGTCCACAAAGGGGATCAACGGCGTCGCACAATAGGGGCAGTAGGTGAACCAGGACGACTTGCTCATGGGGTGATCCCGTTGCCACGCGTGTGGCATGGTGCTGCCAAAGGGGACGCACGTGACCGCCGGTGTCCATCGCAACGCACGGGACACGCAAGCGAGCCAGTTCCGCCGATTCCAGTTCGCGTTCAACCGGCGGTTCGGTGGCGAGACACCGGGCCTCGCGTGTTTCCATGCACGGGGATGCATGTGGTAGTGGGCGGTTGCATGGTCGATCACCGTTCCATGCGAGTATATTCCGATCACCAGTCGTGCGACAGGCGACCCACCCCCGTTGTCCGCGTTGGCTACCTGCGGTTCCCAAAGGATGATCCGGTGCGCCGCCCACGAAACCGTTGTCCTCCTGCATGGCTTGCTTGGCAATCGCCTGGTGATGCTGCGGCTGGCCAACACCTTACGCCGTTACGGTTATCGCACACTCAATTTTGGTTATCGGAGCATTCCGTATTCCATTGAGGCCCACGCCGAGCGATTGCGCAGCAGTATTGGAACGCCTGGTGGTTGGGGCCGGCGGCACAACGGTCCATTTCGTGACCCACAGTATGGGCAGCATCATTGTGCGGCGGGCATTGACGATGGCTCCCTTTCCTCACGCCGGTCGTTGCGTCATGTTGGGACCACCGAACGGCGGTTCCCCGGTCGCCAGGCAATTGGCCCCTCGTCTGGGTGCCATTTGTCCTCCGCTGCGAGAACTGTCGGATGAGGCCGACAGCTACGTCAATCGGTTAGAGACGTCGCTCGAACTCGAATTGGGGATCATCGCCGCCGCCTCCGACCGCGTGGTCCGTTTACCGAGCACCATGCTGCCCGGCCAGTCGGATCATATCGTCCTGCCCGGACGACATGGCGAACTGCCCTGGCGGCGTGACACGCGCGACGAAGTGGTTCATTTCTTGCGGCGGGGCAGATTTTCCGATGGGCGTGCGCGGCGTCCGATGATGGCCTGCCGTGAAACGTCCGAGGCGCCGAGTTAATGTGATCTGGCGAGAGAGTATTCGTATGCGGTTTACCGAAGCAGAAATTCAACTCGCGCGGCAGCTTCGCGATCAGGGACTCGCCTGGGAGCCTCGGGCAGGGCACTACGTGCTCGATCCGACTGAGTTCTGCCAGCAGGCATCGCCCTTCCAGGATCGCGTCTATTTCATTCTCAACTATCCGTACTTCATGAAGACCGTCGGTGGCGTGGAGCGGTTCAAGGAAATCATGATCTGGTTGCCCACATGGCAGGACGCTCGGGAGATTCTCCGCGGGCTGGGTGTCTCCGACAGGACGGTGGCTCGATACCTCGAAGATGGCGAGGCGATCGCCGTGGGGAGCGAGCGATTGGCGCTCTACGAGTTGATCTCCCAACACTTGAAAAGTCGGGCGACAAGGTTGTCCGCCACGTCCGGCGACTGAGAAGCCTATCGCCCTGCCGCCAATCGAATCTGCACGACTATTCCTGTGGCCCGCGAATCGTCAGCAGCAGTTGTGCGTCTTGAAAGACCCGGTTCAGACGGTCCGTGAGTGGCTTAAGCTCCTGACCGAAATCGGCATCATCGCTGTCCGGCGCCGTGGGGTACGGCAACTCGAATTGTGCCGCCAGCGCGGGTACGTCGGCGTCTTGCCGGATATCGGCCAGCCGCAGCACCCCGAATTGCATCGCCTTGGCCAAGCCCTTGTTGCCCCGCACGAGATTGCCAAAGAAAGATACTTCGACGCGTGCGTCATACGTGTCGCCGCGAGCCATCCGTTGATCGTGATCGTCAAGTCGTTTGGCGGAGATTTCCAACGCATAATCTCCTTGGCCCACGATCGTATTGTCTCGTACATCGATGCCGCGGCTGTTGCGGACGCGGACTCCGGATTTCGTATTGAACGCCACGAGATTATCACAAACCAGATTGTCCGGGCTCTCGTAGATCGCGATGCCCTGTCCATTCTGGTGGACCTTGTTGCCTCGGATCACATTGGTGCTGCATTGCCGATCGAGCATAATGCCCGACTGGGCATTGTGATCACTCTCATTATCCAGGATGAAGCTGTGGCTGATGCCCCGCGATCCAATAATCCCATGCCGTTCCCGCGTGGCCGTCGCCCTGTTGCCTGCGATCACCAGCCGCGTCGAGCGGTCGTGCGGATCGATGCCATACATGATGTTGTCGATGTAGAGGTTGTCCACGATGCCCACATCACGGGCCTCGAAAGAATAGAAGCCGTAGTAGCAGCCACGAAACTCGTTATCGACCAGGATACCGGTGGGCCAGTCTTCCCGCGGTTCACCACGATTGCGTTCAGGATGGCTCGTCAGGCTCAGCCCATATGCCGAGGGAGCCGCAAAGCCGAGGTGCTCAAATTTACTTCCGGCGAGATAGGTCCGAGAGCGAACATAAGAGGTCACGAACGGGCGAAACTGCTGCTTGTCGACGAAGAGGGACGGTTGCGAGGTGGATTCGTTCCAGGAAGTGATGGTGGCGTCAACGACAAACAGTTGTCCGGCGTTGGCGACGAAGGCACCACGGTTGGTGGAGAGTCGCAGACTGGCCGTGGAAGTACCGTCAACGATCAGGCTGGCGCCTGGGGCGATAAAGAAAGGCAGCCGCAACAGGATCACGCCCGCGCGGTTCTCGGCCACTTGCGGGTCCGCCAGGGCGGCGACCACTCGATCCAAGGAGAGGGGGCCCTTTTCGAGCACGATGACCTTCGGAGCGTCGGTGGCCTGCCGTTCCCGCAGGTCACGTCCCCGCTGGCCGCGAAAGGATTCTTCCAGCAGGGGGACCTCGCTGGCCAGTCCGATGCGGACCGACCCGTTGCGGTTATCCGGCACGTTTTTGCGGACATCCGCTGACTGAAACCGCGACATGTCGGGCGCCGTGACCGCGAGTGGGGGTGGCGTAAAGTCGGGTTCGGCGGTGACCGTATACTCCGCCCCAACGGCAGCGACGATCAAGCAGTTCATGACGAGGGCGAAATCATTGCGGGATAAGGTTTGCGGAATTTGCATGCTAGAGCCTGGGACTGGGGGATTGGATGTGGGAAAAGCGACGAGCGACTTTAGATCGAACGGCCCCCCGGTTTATACTAGCTGGTCGTTGTCGCGGCTTCACCCGGGGCAATCCTGACCTTTGTTGTGGGACACCAGGGACATGATTCAGAACAGCCGACCCGCCGCCCGCGAGATTCCCGGCGGATTTACGCCCCGCGTCAGTTGGCGGGTGTTGGGCACCGCCGCGCCGGTCTTTCCCGGCTTCGAGGTCGACATTTGCGATCGCGTCGCCGACCACGAAAAGCAGGATGCGATCTGGCATCGGGATCGGGCCCGCGGGTTGTTGCGCGACCATCCGGAGATCCGGAAACTATTCGGTCACCATCCGGCGACGGCGGTGTGGTGCGTGCTGTTTGCCTCGTTGCAGATCGGCGCTGCGGCGTGTGCCGCGTGGCTGCCCTGGTGGGGAGTCTGGTTGCTGGCGTATGCGTTGGGGTCGTATCTGAATATTTGCTTGTTCAACCTGGCCCACGATTGCAATCACGGACTGGTATTCAACAACCGGCGCTGGGACCGCTGGCTGTTTACGTATGCCAGCCTGCCGATGTTCATGCCCGGCCATCACACGTGGTGGATTGAGCATCATGTGCATCACAACGATCTGGGGGCCAAAAAAGATTTTGTGAAGCGGCGACGGTCGATCATGCTGGCGTTGAAAGACAATATCTTCGGGCACACGATTCCACGAAAATTACGGCCGTACATCTCCTGGATCACGACCCCTTTATTCTGGCCGATTGCCAGCTTCATGTTGGTCACGCAGATCCTCCGCGCCGTAGTGGGCTTGCTGGTCTATGCAGCGGTTGACTTGACGCGCGGCAGGCTCACGCCGAGCGATACGTCGCTCAAGATCCTGGCGGATGTGCATTTGGTCTCTGGGTACGACAAATATGGCATTCGTGGCTGGGCCGTTGTCTACCCGTTGCTGAATCTGCTGCTGTTGGGCGGGCTCTTTGCTTGTTTGGGCTGGAAGCCGCTGGTCTACCTGCTGCTCAGCGCCCTCTTCATGACGGGATTCTTGCATCCGCTGATGTTTGGTTTGATCCTCAGCAATTCGCATTTCCATGGCCACAAGGAATACCAGCCTTCTTCGTCGTATTACGGCTGGTTGAACCGCATCACCTTCAATTTCGGTCTGCATACCGAGCATCATGATCTGGCGGCCGTGCCATGGCACCGACTGGGCCAGTTGCGGGCCATCGCTCCCGAGTATTATGACGATCTGATCCAGACTCCCTCGTATGCCGGGCTGGCCCTGCAGTTTGCGTTCGGGCAACGGGAGAATTTCGACAACGAAGAACATCGCAATTTGCAGATGTTTGCCGAACAGGCGCGAGACGGGGCGATGGCCGGCGATCGCGAGGGGGGCTGAGAACAGCCGGTGGAGCCTGTTCGCGACGAGTCTAGCGGGTGTTCCCCAGCGGCGGAGGTGTCGTCAGTGGTCGCCTGGCCACCGCGCAGCCGACGGCCCGTTCGATGCGAGCCACGGCCTGCTCATAGCTGGTGCGGCGGAAGTAGTAATCAAGTTGCAGGCGGAGCAGGTTTTCATAGCTATCAATCAATTGTTGAAAACCAATCCGATTCACTTGAAACGCCGCTACGGACAGCTCGAACGTGTTCTCGGCCTTCGTCAGGAGTTCGCGATCCAGGATTTGCAGGACACGTTGATGCTCAACAGCCTTCGCGTGCAATGTTGATACCTCTTCGCGCAGGGTATCCCAGGCGGCGGCAAATTCCTGCTGACTTTGCGCGGTCTTCCAATGGGCCTCGCGAACTGCCGCCTGCCGCTTTTGCAGGTAGATGGGCAGGTTGATGCCTGCCGTCACGGCGAATGCGTCTTGTCCGTCAGCCACCGGGCTGACGCCCCCTTCACCGATGGCGTACCAGTTGAACCCGACGGTCACGTCCGGAAAGTAGTTTCGCTGGGCCAGATCGATCGACCAGCGATCTCGTTCGATCGCCTGCCGAGCCTTGTCCAACCTTGGCTGGCAGCCTTCAATCATCGCGATCAGTTGAGGCAAATCGTAGGGCAGCGAAACACGGGAGAGATCCACCTCAATATCCAGGGTTACTCCCTCAGGCAAATGCATTGCCTTTGCCAGGCGAGCCAGCGTGGCCATGCGGGCCTGTTGCAATTCGACGACGGTGATGGCAAGCTTCTGCAGCGTGATTTCGGCCTGGTAGACGGTTTCCAGACCGACTTTTTCACTACCGCTTTCATAACGCGTTTGTGTCTGTTCGACAACGTCGGTGAACTGCTGCCGCAGGTTGGAATATGCCGCGAGCGATTGGGACAGGAAGTAAAGATCGAGGTAAGCCAGGCGGACTTCCTCGATAACTGCCAGTTCGATCGCCGCCATTTCGGCGCAGGCAACTTGCGCGTCGTAAAAGGCCACCTGTTCCCGCGCCCGTCGTTTCCCGAACCAGGGAAACTTTTGGGAGAGGCCTAAGAACAGGTCCTGGGGGCCCGCGGCCGTTTGAATGGCCTCGAGGAAGACGGAGGTGAAGAGCATGGGGTCCTCGAGCGCCCGGGCCTGTGGAACGCGGGCGAGCGCGGCACTGGCCTTCGAACGGGCGGCGGCAATTTTGGGATTGTTCGTCGTTGCGTATTGAATGAGCACCTCCGCCGAAGTCGGTCCGGCGAACAAGGGGTACTCCGCGGCCGGCGTCTCGACGGCATGACCTACGATTTCCGATTCATACTGCACCGGTCGGACAGCCGGCGGCCGTGCTGCCGCCGCGTACTCAGCCGCCCTGTTTTGCTGTTCAGGATTCGGTTCGATGGCCCAGCGCGCACGGGCCTGCTCCCCGCGGGGCGAGGCGCAGCCGGCCAGTCCGATCAGCACGGTACAAACAACCAGCATCCGCATGAAAAGAGAACCTCCCTGTTCTCGCGGCCCGCCTTCGTATTCCTGGACCCGGGGCGCAGCCCAATACAATCGGTATCGACCGGGGCAACGCCAAAAACCATCCCCAGAGCTGGAACCGACTCGATCGCGCCAAGCCTTACAATCGATACGAACCGACTCAGTTGACGGATGGGCTCCGAGACGAAGCGTGCGCCTCCCACAGCGGGTCGTGCAATCCCATCCGCATCTTTAACTCCATGTAGCCGCAATACAGCGTCGGCACGATAAACGAGGTGAAAGGTTCCGCCAACATGCCGCCGAAGATCGGCAACGCCATGGCTCGCGCCACGTCCGCCCCACGACCGTTGGAATACAACACAGGCAGCAAGGCGACGAGCGTGGTCACCGTCGTCATCACACAGGGGCGAATGCGTTTCAGCCCGGCCTCGTAAATGACGTTTCTCAGTTCCGTGATGTTCTCCACCTTGTGCTGCCGCAGTCGTTGGTGAATATACGTGGCCATGACGACGCCGTCGTCAACGGCCAGCCCGAACAGGGCGATGAATCCTACCCAGATCGCCGTGTTCATTTCGACATGCATGATCGCCACGGCAATCATGCCCCCGGCAAAGGCCACGGGAATGCCCGTGAATACGACGAGCGAGATAGGAAGATTACGAAATTCGAGGTAGAGCAGCATGAGATTGATCAGGAGCACGGTGGGTATGATCCACATCAGGCGACGGTTTGCCTCAAGCTGATTTTGAAACGACCCGACCGGAATGATCTCGAAATTTCCGTCGGGGAATGCGAGCGTGCCGCTCCGTCGTGCCTGGCGTAGTGCGTCACTTACGGCGGCTACTGTTTCCAGATCGCCGAGAGGACCGGCAGGTGTGAAGGCGATGTGCGCGACCAGGCGGGCATCCTCGCTGTTGATCGCCGACGGCCCCCAGGTCGTGGTTACACTGGCGAGTTGTTCCAGCGGGACGATCTCGCCGGTCGGCGTGACCACGGCGATCCGTTGGAGTTCGTCGCTCCGTTCTCGCACCCTCCGGTCATAGCGAACCTGAACCGGGTATCGTTCGCGACCTTCGACAGTTTGGGTGACATCCACGCCGCCCAGTCCGGCAGCCACAATTTGATTGACCATCTGGGTGGTCATGCCATAGCGGGCAGCTTGTTCGCCATCGACATCAAACTCGAGATAGGGTTTTCCCAGCACGATATCGGGATTCACCGTGCGTGCATTGACGATGGGTAGTTGTTTCAAATGCTCGGCGACCGCCACTGCGGCTTGAGCCAGCCCCGTCAGTTCGTCTCCATAGATTCGAATCGCCATCGATGCCTTGATGCCACTCTGCAGCATGACGACTCGTCCTTCGATCGGTTGCAGTGGAGCTGCCGGCGTGACGCCGGGGAGCGTGGCGACCCGATTGATCTCGTCCCAGATCTGTCTCTCGGTTATTCCGGGTCGCCAGCTGCTGCGCGGCTTGAGCATCACGTACGTTTCGATCATGGCGACGGGTGCGGGATCGAGGGCCGATTCGACACGACCGATCTTGCCCAGCACGTTGTCCACCTCGGGAATAGCGCCGATCAGCACGTCTTGAGTCTGCAAGACCTCCATGGCCTGCGAGAAACTGACGGCCGGATAAAGGCTGGGCATGTAAAACCAGCTTCCCTCGTCGAGGGCAATCCAGTCATCTGACTCGAGTCCCGTGAAGAGGTGCTTGGCAGCGACGTAACCCGGTACGCCATTCAGGTCCGCTCCACACAGACTCGCCAGCTTTTCCAACGGCCGGAGGACAGCCGGCAATCCAAACCAGGCACCGCAGCCAACGAGCAATAACGCCAGGGGAAACGACAGCATGAGTGGTTTGTGGTCCAAGGCGAAACGAAGTCGAGCGGCATACACCCAGCGGACACCGCGGCTGATCGGGTTGTCGTCGACTGGTAGCATCGATTCACGTGTTACGAACCAGCCGCCAAGGAGGCCCAGCATGGCAGAAAAGACGATGAGCCACGGCAGCCCGATGGGCAGAACGGAAGTCAGCCGCTGTCCCCAGATGAAGGCGCAGGATGCGGCGGCAAGGCCCCCGCAGGCCAAGGCGGTGAACAGGCTGGTGAGGACGGAACTCCGCATGGTCCGCAAGAAGATGCGACAGCACGCCGGCACCAGCGTCATCGCCAGGATCAGGCTGGCCGCCAGTGCAAAGGACTTGGTCCAGGCCAATGGCGCAAACAGCTTGTAATCACGACCCGTCAAGAAGAAGACCGGCAGAAAGCTGACAATGGTCGTACTGACGGCAGTGACGACGGCGGGCATAACTTCCGTGGCCGCCGCGCGGATGACGGAGGATCGGCGTTCCTCGCCCCCCGGAGCGCCTGCGGATTCCCACTCCGCCAGTCCTCCATAAACGTTTTCCACCACGATGATGGCCATATCGACCATCGTGCCAATCGCGATGGCGATACCCGCCAAAGACATGATGTTTGCATCGATACCAAAGTGACGCATGGCAATAAACGAAATGAGTACGGCCGTTGGCAGGGAGACAGCCACGACAATGCTTGCACGTATGTGCAGGAGAAAGAGGACCAGGATGGCGATCGTGACGAGCGTCTCTTGAAACAGCGCCGTCGTTAGTGTGGTTACGGTTTCGTCGATCAGCAGCGTACGGTCATACACGCCGACGATCCTGATTCCGTCGAGTTCGGGTTCCAGTGATTTGATTTTGTCTTTGACCCGTTGAATAACGTCACGCGGATTCTCGCCGTAGCGCATCACGACGACGCCTCCCACAGCTTCCTGGCCGTTGAAGTCGAGTGCGCCACGGCGAAACGCCGGTCCCAACTGGACCGTCGCGATATCCTTCACCCGGAGCGGAATTCCATCGCGTGTGATCAAAACGATCTCGCCAATCTCCCTGAGCGTCTCCGCTTCCGTCTTACCGGCTCCCAGAAATCCTTTGCCCCGCACGATGAACTCCATGCCGCCCACTTCGACTGACTTCGCGCCCACGTCGATGTTGGCAGCTTCAACCGAGTCGATCACCTGTTTCAACGAGACAGCGTGGAAGCGAAGTTTGTCCGGGTCGACATCAATCTGGTATTGCTTGACGTAGCCGCCGATGGAAGCGACTTCGGCAACTCCGTCCACGGATTGCAGTGCGTACTTAATAAAAAAGTCCTGCCGTGAACGGAGCTCGGCAAGATCGATTCCCGGTGGGGCCTGCAGCACGTAGTAGTAGATCTGGCCGAGCGCCGTGGCATCCGGAGCCAGGCGTGGTGTGACGCCGTCGGGCAATGAGGCGGATACGGTCGTAAGTTGTTCGGCGACGCGGGAGCGGGCCCAATAAAAGTCGGTGCTGTCATCAAAGGTGACCTGCACAAAGCTGAACCCAAACATGCTCTTGCCCCGCACATGCCTGGCTCCCGGCACGGCCTGCAATGCAATGGAAAGGGGATACGTGATTTGGTCTTCCATGTCCTTGGGGGATCGTCCCTGCCAGGCGGTTAGGACAATCACCTGGTTTTCACCCACATTCGGAATGGCATCGAGGGGCACATGGCTCGTGGAATTCCAGCCGTACAGCACGATGCCGATCGCGGCGATCAGCACGAAGTACCGCTCGCGAATACAGAATTTGACCACGGCGGAGATCATGGTGCCGCCTCCTCGTGAGGGGCATGCTCCGGCGATGAAGACCGCTCGAGGGCAGGCGAGGCAGGCGTCCTCTCCGCCGCGGGCCGTCCACCCTCAGGCGGGGGCGCAGGTACTCGTGTTTGGTCAGCTTCGTCCGCCGCCGCCGCCAGCTTGTCCAGATAGGTCCGCGGATCGGAGAGGAGAGCCGAGCGACAGCCGTCACAGCAAATGAACACGGGCGTTCCGTTGACATCCACCTTTTCAGGCGGACCCATGGAACCCAGGCGACTGTCTGCGACGGGGCAGGTCCGTTGGCGAACCGCCAGTTCGCGGTCCGCAGGCGAGAGCTGCGCCAGCGCCTCAGCGATCTGCCGTTCCTGCTCGTCGTCGACCGCCGTTGGCGTGTCGGCCTCGTCCGCAACCCGCGCGGCTGGCTGCTGCCGTGTTCGTCGCAGCGGATCGATGAGCGACGGGTTGCCGGCAAGTTGCATTTGCGAATCGATCAAGAAGTTGCCCCGCACTGCGACTCGTTCTCCCGCCGAAACGCCGGTCAAGACGACGATCCGGTCCTCCACGGCTTGCCCAACCGTGATGCGGCGCAACTCGAAACGCCCGGGGGCGGTCTCGACATAGGCCACGCTGTGATCTCCCGCCATCAGGACCGCATCTCGCGGGATGAGCAAGGCTCGCCGTTCCGCTACTGGGTCCGCCGTAAAGCCGAGTTGGCTGGCAGCGATCAAGGGCTCGCCGCATTTCGGGCAACTGCCCGGAGAGTCGGAAATGACTTCGGGATGGCGAGGGCTTATCCATTGATTGGCAATTTCCGGATCGTAAACGAGTGCGCGGCCGTGGGATGGCGTGCCCACCGGTACGTCGATCGTCGCCGTCGCCAGATCGCCAATCTTGAGTCGTCCGCCCGGATTGGGTAACGCCACGCGGACACCAATGGTCCGGGTGCGGGGATTGACGACCGGGTCCACGAAAGCCACTCGACCCGAAACCGTCTGGCCCGGCAGCGATTGCAACTGAGCAACGACTTTTTGGCCGTAGCGAACATCAGCGGCATCTTCCGGAAACAGCTCCAGCATCAACCAGACAACCGATAAATCGGCCAAGCGATAGATGGTCTGTCCTTCTTTCACATATTGGCCAGCCACGGCCATTTTTTCGATCACGGTGCCGTCGATGGGCGCCACGAGCCGCATGCGGCTGTTGGCCTGGCCCGCCCTTTCCAACTCGGTCAGCTGCTGCTTGGTAACTCCAAGTTCCAGCAAGCGCTGCCGTGCGCTGGCCACCAGGCTGTTCCGCTTGGCGAGCCCTCTGGAGTCCACGGAACGAGAGTCCGCGCGGCGGGTGATCAGATATTCCACCTGGCTGGCGTAGAGTTGCGGCGAATAAAGAACCGCCAGGGAGTCGCCTTTGTTTACGACAAGGCCCGTGTAATCGGCAAACAGTCTCTCCAGGCGGCCGTCGACATACGACGCGATGGTCGCCACGGCTCCTTCGTCGTAATCGATCTTGCCCATGACACGGATCGTTCGTGTCAACGGTGCGATTTGGACGACGGCTGTTTGTATGTTGGCCACACGACGCGCGACGGGGTCAATTTGGATTGACTCCGAGTCGGATGTTGCGGAACGGCTGGCAGCAGGCACCAACTCCATTTTGCAAACAGGACAGCGACCCGGTTCGCGCAGGGGCGGCGTACACATCATCGGACAGATGTAGAGTTGATTCGGATCGTCCGTGCGTGAAGTGGTACCTTCGCCTGGATGGCCACTGTCGGTGATCCAGCCACTGCGCTGCGCGATGCCCAGCCCGATCAACAGCAGCAGGCCGCTGAACAGGAAGAGTGCCGGTTGCAATAACAACTTGGTCCACCAGCGACGGGATTCCCGTCGTTGGTCGGCGGGCGAACGTTCGGCGCCTGCCGCTTCTGGCGGAGACGGTGTCAAAGAACTCGTGTTGGCGGAGTCGTGCTCGTTCATGGCAGCTGTGGGCAATCGTGGCATGTTTGTGCGGATTTCGCCCGCCCAGCGGATCGCTTTGTCGACCCGAGGAGCAGAGCGAAAACGGGAATGCCGAGTGCCTTGGAATCTGGCGACCCCCATTCGGGGTCAAGCAGCGGCGCCAGTCAGCGCCACCTCGGCTGTCGATGCCCTTGATCAGATCAGCCAGCGGCACAGAATCGCTTGCGAACGCGTCGCGAGCGGAAAGATCGACGTCGAGACCCGCATGGGGGACATCGAAAGCGAAGACGTCTCGCCGCCGATCTCGATCCCGTTTACATCGCAGGCCAGGCGGCGAGTTGATTGGCCCCCGTCATCTTCGCGATCCTGGGGAGCCGTGGGTGTGGGCCGTGAATTCCGACAGCCGCAGGCGCTTTCCATTGGTCCGGCAGCACAGCAGCATCCTTGGCCATCGGCGACCGCCTGGCAGCAGCAGGTCGAGACTTCCGCCACCGTCGACGGGGGCAGGCTCAAACCGATCTGCGGCGCGAACCCAAGAGGCAACGTAGCCACTACCAGTAACAGCGCGGTGGTGCGGTGGACCACGGGATTCATGGGACGATAGATCGTCTGGGAACAGGGGAACTCAATCGCGAGCCTCATTATCGATCATCCCCGCCGACGCCGCAAAGTCAAGCTTTGTTTTCTACGCCAGCGGTTTCTTTCGCGTGCCTGCGTCCGTTTTACCGTCGCTGGGGCGGAGAGGGCTGGCAACCATCAGGTGTTCTGCAGCATCGCCTTCAAGCTGCGGCCTACGTCGATGAGCCCCTGTGTCGTGGCTGACATCAATTTCGGCGGAATCACATCGATATGGCTGCAGGCCATCGGCGTGGCCCGCCAGAGCCTCTTGTACGACTCATTGCCGCGGAGAAAGTCCACAAACCGATGCCCCGCTTGAATCGCATATTTGACGTGCAATAGATTCGCAACTCGTCCCGGTTCCAGGTGCAAGTGGTCCGGGGAAATACCGGCCTGGTAGGCAAAGACGCCTTCGTCGGTGGCCACTGCCCATTCTGCAGCGATGGGAATCCCGTGGGATTCGATCCAGAATTGTCGCAGCGAGCCATCACTCAGCAACTTCTCGGATGCCTGTTGCAGGAATCGAGCAAACGTGTCCGACGCAAAGCAGCCGGGGTGTCCTAGACTTGTCCAACGTCGTTGGTGCAGTTCCTGCAGGATGGCGAAGCCGATCTCGAGAGACTCGCTGTCCTTGACATGATAGACGTGGGTTGCATCGTCTTCCAGCACAGCCATGGCTCGTTTGATATTCTTGCGGCCATTCTTCGAAAGAGAGCGGAGATACTCATCCCATGTGGCTGGGAGTGCCAGTCGCCAGCAGTCAACCGAAGGCCGGCGCTTGGCTGAACACCCGCATTGTGCCAGTTCTTGTAGCAAGCACTTAAGGAACGGATCGTCGTCGACGGTAGCGTCGAGTTCCATGCGATCCCACTCATGGCAGTGCGCCTTCAGTTCGGCAGCGAAGAGCCGTGCGATCGGTTTTCGCAGGTCCGGCCGGCAGGGGAAGGTCACGTAGTCGGTACAGACTTCCCCTGATCCGAGAAATTGCAGCACGCGTCCACGAGTGATGGTCGCTTGTCGCCAGAGAGGTGCCAGAGCCACGATTTCATCGCTTTGCCGTGCCACCAAAACATACGGTGCGTCCGAGTCCCGCAAGTAGTTGCGTATCCACGGAACGATCCACGCGCACCGCAGGAAGGGCGACTTGGGGGCCAGCCGACGAAAATCGAGGCATCGCGCATGGAGATGTTCGATCGTATCGATAATGTCGATTTCGATGGAATGCATGGCGGCGGTTGCTGTCCTTGGGCTTGGACGGTACGTGGCACGTGACCTAGCGTAAAGGGTAGGTCAAGAAAATTCGCACGCCAGCCAAACGATGGTCGCTGACCCATGAATTCATCATTGCTGCCAGATTGGTCCGTAACGCAAACGCAATTGGATCGTGACGTCGTGGTCACAAACCATGCGTTACTCGAAGCGGGCTGTTTTGCCGAGGAAGCACTGTGCCAGTTGCTCGATGCGCATCCTCGAGAGGATCTGGGCGTCAGTTCGATGGGCACCGATCCGACGCGACCCGAGGAATGGCGGAGCGGCGATGCGGGGGATTTATCGGGCGAACAGTTGCTCACCGCGGTGCTCCGCGGCCGATTGTGGCTGAATCTTCGCCGTGTCGTGCATCATCACCGGCAGATTGCCGATTTGGTGACGCGGCTATATGCCGAAATGGAACGTCGCACGCCCGGATTGCGGACGTTTCATCACAGTGCCAATCTGCTGATCTCTTCGCCTGCGGCCATCGTCTATTATCACATGGACTGCCCGGTAAATATGTTGTGGCACCTGGCAGGCCAGAAGCGCGTTTGGGCTTATCCGCCGACCGAGAAGTACTTACCGCGCCAAGTTGTGGAAGATGTCATCGCCGGCGTATCGTCTGAGGAAATCGCTTACGAGCCGGCTTGGGACCAGGAGGCGGTGGTTGTTGATCTCAAGCCGCAGCAGATGATCACTTGGCCGCAGCATAGCCCCCATCGGGTCGTGAATACCGAAGGCCTGAACGTTTCGCTTTCCACCGAACACTACACGAAATCGGCATTGCGGAAGAATAACGTTCATCTGGCCAATCGACATTTCCGCGGTTGGCATCCAGCGCTCGGGCAAAGGGTACAGACCAGCGGCCTGGTTCCGGCGATCAAGGAGGCCGCGCTCCGCATCTGCCGCCGGGTACCCGGACTGCGACCGCAACCGCCGCGGGGCTATGAATACGAAAAGTCGTTCGTGGTCGATCTCGAAGCGCCGCACTGCGTGCGGTTGATTGAGTCAGATCAAGAGTGCAAGAACAGGCAGTTGGTCACGGCCTAGTCGTGCCTCTTGCTCTCACCTCTCCGTCCTCACACGCGGGCCCTTTGATTTGCTGCTCGCGGACCGAGGCATGGTGAGCGTTGGCGAAGTCGTAAATGTTCACGAGCGTCGTTTAACCGTCAGCCAGAAGAAATCGCGGGGAAAAACCACGATCGGTGGGAAGTGGCGGCCGCGATTTCTGGCGGCGTACGCGCGTACGCCGCCGAAGCATGCCGGTGCGTCACGACGCGCCGTGCGACTTCGGCTACGAGGGATTCGTCTTTCCGATGACAGGCTGGAAGCCTATCCCACTTATCGCCTAGAATCGTGGGCGATCGCTTCCGTCGTGCCAGGAGTCCTCGCCATGTTTTCGCTCCGCCGCTCGTTGGTCGTTGTGGCAGGCATCTTTATCGGCATCGCCCTGGCCTCCGGCCAGACCGAAACCGCCGGAACACAACCGGCGCAGTGGCGGATGGTTTGGAAGGGCGATCCGGCGACACAAGCGCTGGTGGCCTGGAATACCCGAGAGTCGGGACAGTCGCATCTCGTTCGCTTCCGATCGAAGTCGGACGGCGCCGCCGCGTTTGAGGAACGGGCGGCGACCAAGAGTGGCGAATACTCGTATCGCCGCCAGGATGAGTTGCCGCTGTTTTATCACTACGTGGAATTGGAGCAGCTGCAGCCGGCGACCGAGTACGAGCTGGAGATGGTGAGCGATGGGCATGTGTCGCCCCGTTTCTATTTTCGGACGGCTCCCGACGGCGCAGCCGATTTCAGCCTGTTGTTTGGCAGCGACTCGCGGAGCGACCATCCACAACGGCGGATGATGAATCGGCTCCTTGCTCGATTGGTCGAGGAGGGTGCGCGGAGCGGTACCGGGGCCGATGATATCCTGGCGCTGATGCACGGTGGCGATTATGTCTTTGGCGGCACCAACCTGACGCAATGGAGCCAGTGGATGTCGGATCACGAGTTGACGACGACGAGCGACGGCCGTCTGCTTCCGATCATCCCGGCGCGGGGCAATCATGATCGGGGCCGTCTGTTTTGCGAAGTCTTTGGCTTTGATGCGCGGGACAACCACAATTGGTACGCCATCAGCTTCGGAGAGCGACTGCGTGTCGTGACGTTGAATACCGAGGCCAGCGTCGCGGGCAATCAGGCGGATTGGCTGCGCCAGCAATTGGCGGCAGCCCGCCCCGTCCATACCTGGCTGGTCGCCCAATATCATCAGCCTGCCTATCCCGCCGTGAAGTGGCCCAGCAGTGCCTTGAATCACTGGGTGCCGCTGTTTGAGAAGTACGATGTCGACCTGGTCTGCGAAGCCGATGGGCACGACATCAAGCGAACGCTGCCGATCCGCGGCGGAAAGTTCGCGGAGGATGGGGTCGTCTATATCGGGGAGGGGGGGCTCGGCGTGCCCCAACGGACTCCCAAGTCCGATCGCTGGTTTCTTCAATCACCGGGCATGTCCGGGTCGGGACATCACGTACAGCGGTTACGGTTCACGGCCGACGCGATGACCTATGAATGCGTCCTGCAGGAGGGCGAGATCTGTGACCGCTGGGAGCGGTTGCGGCGGGAATCCGCGGTCATGGCCCAAGCCACATCCGGCAGTTAGCCGGAGCCTGCCCGCGTCCGTTTACCTGGCATCGGGCGGCAGGCGATGCCCCATCTTGTCACGTTTCGTGGCCAGATATTGCGCGTTGTGTTCGTTGATTGAGGGCAGGATGGGAACCTGATCCACCACGGTTAATTCAAATCCGCCATAGACAACGGCATCCGTCTTTTTGGGATTGTTGGTCAGTAATCGTACGCGTGACAGTCCTAAGTCTTTCAGGATCTGGATGCCGATTCCGTAATCGCGCGAGTCGGCCTTAAACCCCAAGGCCAAATTGGCTTCGACCGTATCCATTCCCTCGTCCTGCAGATGGTAGGCCTTGATCTTTTCGACGAGCCCGATGCCCCGACCCTCTTGGGGCAGGTAAACCACGACGCCCACGCCCTCGCGGCTGATCATTTCCAGGGCCAGGTGGAGCTGGTCGCCGCAATCGCAGCGGAGCGAATCGAGCAGGTCGCCCGTGAAACAGGACGAGTGTAAGCGTACGAGCGGGGCGTCGACCCGCTGCAGGTCGCCCATCGTCAAGACAATGGGTTCACCCGCCTCGTATTGCACCTGATAGGCGATGATCTTGAACTCGCCAAATCGTGTCGGCAGCTTTGCCTCGGCGGTCCGATGCACCAGCCGCTCTCGTTGCTGTCGGTAGCGAATGAGTTGTTCGATCGAGATCATCGGCAAGTCGAATTTGTGCGCCATCTCAAACAATTGGGATCGCGTTGCCCGGTCCCCTTCCTCATCGAGAATCTCGCACAGGACGCCGGATGGATGCAGTCCGGCAAGGCGTGCCAGATCGACCGAGGCCTCGGTGTGTCCCGCTCGGCGGAGGACGCCACCTTTCTTGGCGATGAGCGGATCGACATGCCCTGGTCGCAGGAAGTCGGCTGGCTGCGCCGTGGGGGTAATCAAGGCCTGAATGGTCGTCGCCCGCTCGGCGGCGGTAATGCCGGTCTTGGAAGAGTGATGATCGATCGTGATCGTAAAGGCCGTGCGATGCGAATCGGGTTGGCGATGGACCATGAGTGGCAGGTCCACCTGCTCCGCGATATCCGGCAGAATGGCCGCACAGATGCGTCCCTTGCCGTACTTGAGCATGAAGTTGATCCCGCGTGCGGTGACCTTTTCCGCGGCGCAGATCAGATCGCCCTCGTTTTCCCGCTCTTCGTCGTCGACCACGATGACCATGTTCCCAGCACGAACGGCGGCCACGGCTTCGTCGATGGTGGAAAAGTCAGGTGTCGTCATGAGAAAAGACCTTTGTGGGGGAGAACAACCGCCCGGAAGCCTGCTCCCCAGGGCTTTCAGGGGATTTCCAGCCGGGATGGCTGAAAACGGTCTTAATGGGTCAAATAGTCATCCCCCGCTAATATAACGATAGAACCATGAGTACGCAGGACCACTCCTACCCTGACGGCAACTGCTGTCCCCACCGCCCGCGGCGGACGGGACCGTGGCGGATCGTCATCCTCGCCTGGACGGTGGGGGGGGTGGTCGCCCATGGACAGGACGGTTTACCCACGTCGGCCCGCGTCGAGTCGCCGTCGGTTGAGCAAGCCTCCCACTCGGCTGGGGATGCGGCGTCGACCGCGACGAAGCCGCCGGCGATCCGCATCGTGAGAAATGTGGTCTATGCCCTTCCGGACGGACTTGAGTTAAGGGCCGATCTCTATTTGCCGCCGGAAGCGGAGGGGCGCCGCCCGGCGGTACTCTTGATCCACGGGGGTGGGTGGCGGTATGGGACCAAGGCCCAAATGTTCGCCCAGGCGCGACAACTCGCGCGGCGGGGTTACGTGGCCATGTCGATCAATTACCGCCTGGCGCCGGCATACCCGTACCCGGCTCAAGTGCAGGATTGTCTGTCCGCGGTTCGCTGGCTACGGCGACACGCTGACCGGTATCAAATCGATCCGGCGAGAATCGGCGTGTATGGATATTCGGCGGGAGGACATCTGGCATGCATGGTCGGAGTTGGCGGCGCTGCGGGCGACATCGGTACGTCAACCGGCGAGGCGGAAGTGGATGCGCGGGTGCAGGCGGTGGTGGCCGGTGGTGCTCCCTGCGATTTTCGTTCGATGCCCGCGGATAGCGACATCCTCGATTATTGGTTGGGTGGGGCTCGACAAGCCAGGCCAGCAACTTACGAGGTGGCATCGCCGATTTCGGCGGTTTCCGCGGACGATCCGCCGACGTTCTTTTTTCACGGTGAAAAGGACTGGGTGGTGCCCATCTTTATCGCGCGGCGGATGCAGGCGGCGCTTAGCAACGCGGGTGTGGAGACCGAGTTTTTTGTCTGCGAGGGAGATGGGCACGTGAACGCATTTACGGATCGAAAGGCCCGCGAGTCGGCTCAGGCGTTTCTCGACAGGGTGCTCCAGCCGTGATGCTCGAACGCGAGGAGACCGTCGAACAAGCCTACTTCTTCCGCTCGCTGCGGGAGCGGTTGGATATGGACCTGCCGATGCAGGATGTGCTGGCCAATCTGCGGCAGGAGATTCTCTCGTCCACCAAACTACCCATGGCCATTGACTTCATGCTTTCGGAACTCCTCGACCAGGGGGTCCTGGGTCCGGCGGTGCAGCGGCTAACGCACTACTTCACGGCTTTTCAGGCCTTTGTGATGAGTGAAGCGGAGCGGGAGCAAGGCCGCTTCGATCTGCAGATCGGACTGGAAGTGCTGGAACGCGAGGCGACTTATCGTGCGGAATCTCCAACGCCCGCAGGCGTCTTTCTGTATCAGTTCGAAGCGATCAGCCGCAACCGATTGCGGTACGATCCGGGATTGGCGGCCACGGCGCGCGATCCGATCTTCGATGATGCATGGCGAGACTGGGTGCAGATGGTTCGCCGGCAGGTGGGTATTGTCGACATCGCCGATTTGATTTACGTGGCGAGTGAGGAATGTCGGCAGCAGCAGATTCGGCGCGGGCTGGAGGTGGATATGGAGCATCCCTGCTTGTTCGGGGAAAAGGAGGGGAAAATCGCGGCTGCCAATCGAGGCAAGGACCCGATCCTGTTGCTGCTGGCCCTGCAGCGGCATCTGGGTTATCCCGCCGTGCCGCGTCCCAAGCCGGTGGCGGAAACCAGCGACCTGGTTCCGCAGCTATCTCGCCGGCTCGAGCGGCTGGAAGCGCGGTTAAAGCTGCTGGAGGAGGAGCAAAAGGGGGGGATCGACATCACCAAGTTTTACGGGCCGCCGCCATCCGGAGCGTCGGGAGCCTGACGTTGCCTGGCCCGCAAAAACGGGGTTTTGCCCGTCAATCAGGGGGAATATTGTCTTGTGTCAAAGAGGCCTCACTGGTACTGTGACGGTTTGGCCAACGTGTTCTTTGGCCCCGTTGACGCTCCCCCCCGAATCAAGTTTGGCGATGGTCGCCTTCAGCGGCTCCGACCACTGTCGCCCATCGATACCCATGGCATTCGTAGCAATCCTTCGCCGCTTGCTCGTTTGCTGTCTGATCCTCTAACGGTTGCGAGTCTTGCCGTGAGTTTTCATCTCCATCTTGATACCGAATTACTGCAGCATATCGAGACCAGCGAGCCGATTTACGCCGAGCCGGAGACTCCCGTCCGCGCCGTGCTGGAGGAGATGCGGGCGCGTCGCAAAGGCAGCGTGCTGATTTGCCAGGATGGCCGGCTGGAAGGGATCTTCACCGAGCGCGATGCGTTGGAAGTCATGGCGGGCTCCGGCAGCCTTGACGCGCCGATTCGGGAATTGATGAAGCCGGAACCAGTGACCGTATTGATTACCGATACCGTGCAAACCGCGATCCAACTGATGTCGAGCGGCGGTTATCGGCGGTTGGCCATCTTGAATGCCGACGGTCGACCGGTGTCAGTCATTAAGGCCACCAACATCCTGCGGTACCTGGTAGAGCATTTCCCGGAGGCCATCTACAACCTGCCGCCAACCCCGCACCATGCTACTCAAGAACGTGAGGGTGCGTAGCTCGTAATTTTTTGCTTTTGCGAAGAACCCACCTATCCTTCCACTGGCCTTCTTTCGAGACAGTGACCCACTCACCTCAGCCATATCATCCTTACTCTTCGTCCTATCCAATCAGCCTTCAGAGAGAAGAATGTCAACGTCAACCGAGAGTGGTGTTGAAGCCACGCATAAGAAAGTAACGATCCTCGAAGGGGCAACGGTTCGATTCGCGGGGGATTCTGGCGACGGGATGCAACTCGCCGGGACGCAGTTGACCAATACCTCGGCGCTGGCCGGCAACGACGTGGCCACGTTCCCCGATTTTCCGGCCGAGATTCGCGCCCCCGCGGTACGCTGGCCGGTGTCAGTGGCTTTCAAGTGCACTTTGCCTCGTCCGATATCTTCACGCCCGGAGACGACCTGGATGCACTCGTGGCGATGAATCCCGCGGCTCTCAAGACGAATCTCGGCGATCTGAATTCCGGCGGCATTTTGATCTGCAATCAGGATGCCTTCGATAAGAAGGGCTTGGAGCAAGCCGGCTATGCCGCGGACCCGCTCGAGGATGGTTCGCTTGAGAGCAAGTACCGGCTGTTCAAGGTCCCCATGACCGAATTGACCCGCGGCGCGGTCGAGGAAGTCGGGCTGGGGCAGAAGGATGCCGATCGCTGTCGCAATTTCTTTGCCATGGGGCTTGTTTATTGGCTCTACGGTCGCAGTCTCGATCCAACGCAACGCTACATCGAGTCGAAGTTCTCTAACAAGCCCGACGTGGCCCGCGCCAATCTGCTGGCCCTCAAGGCAGGCAGGAATTACGGCGAGACGACCGACGCCTTTGTCAGTAGCTTCAAGGTGGACCGCGCCGATCTGCCCGCGGGAACCTATCGTAACATGATGGGTAACGTCGCGTTGGCCTGGGGTTGTATCGCGGCGGCCCGCCAATCCGGGAAGGAACTTTTTCTGGGTTCCTACCCCATCACGCCGGCCAGTGACATTCTGCATGAACTGAGCAAGTACAAGAACTTCGGCGTGCGGACGTTTCAGGCCGAAGATGAGATCGCGGCGGTCACCTCCACCATCGGTGCCGCCTTTGCCGGAGCCATGGCGATCACGACATCCAGCGGACCAGGAATTGCCCTCAAGGGCGAAGCCCTCGGATTGGGACTGATGCTCGAATTGCCCATGCTGATCATCAATATCCAACGTGGGGGGCCAAGCACTGGTCTGCCCACCAAGACCGAGCAGTCCGATCTCTTCCAGGCCATGTATGGGCGGAATGGCGAGTGCGCCGATGCCGATCATCGCGGCCCGCAGTCCCTCCGATTGCTTCGAAATTGCCATGGAGGCCTGGCGGATTGCCGTCACGTTCATGACGCCCGTTATGATTCTCTCTGACGGCTATATCGCGAATGGTTCGGAACCATGGCGCATTCCCGACGTCGGCGAAGTTGCCGACCTTGGAGATCAAACATCCCACCGCCATGCCCGATGGAGAACCGTTCCTGCCCTATAAGCGAGACGCACATCTGGCCCGCCCCTGGGCCATCCCCGGCACGCCTGGCCTGATGCATCGCATTGGCGGCTTGGAAAAGCAGGACGTCACCGGGAATGTCAGTTACGATCCGCAAAATCACCAGCACATGGTCGATACGCGGGCACAGAAGGTGGCCAATGTGGCCCAGGAGATTCCGCAGCAGGAAGTCGTCGGTGCCCCCAGCGGCGATCTGCTGGTTCTCAGCTGGGGTGGGACTTACGGAGCCTGTCTCACGGCCGTACGTGCCGCGCAGGCAAAGGGTCTGAGTCGTCGCGCACGCCCACCTGCGGTGGCTGAATCCCTTCCCCCGTAACCTCGGCGAAATCCTGTCGTCGTTCAAGAAAGTGCTGATCCCCGAGCTGAACTCGGGCCAGCTGCGAACGATGATCCGATCGCAGTTTCTGATCGATGCGCAGGGGCTGAACAAAGTCCAGGGCAAGCCCTTTACCGTGGCTGAGATCCTGGAAAGATTCGAAAAAGAAGTAAACGGTTAGTCCTGCTGCGGTCCGTATGATACCCCTTGCCCCTACGATTTCGACATAAAGCGAAGAGCCGTGAAAAGCGAAACGATGAATTCCGATCTCCCCGTACTCACGCCAGCTGATTTCGCCAGCGACCAGGATGTTCGCTGGTGTCCTGGCTGCGGCGACTATTCGATTCTGGCCCAGATGAAGAAAGTGATGCCCACGCTGGGCATTCCGCGCGAGAAGATTGTGTTCATCTCGGGCATCGGCTGTTCCAGCCGCTTTCCGTATTACATGAACACGTACGGCATGCACAGCATCCACGGTCGTGCGCCGGCCATTGCCACGGGGCTGAAAGTCGGTCCGACCCGACCTGAAGGTGTGGGTGATCACCGGCGACGGCGACGGGCTGAGTATCGGTGGCAATCACCTGATGCATGCCATTCGCCGTAACCTGGACATCAATATTGTCCTGTTCAACAACCGCATCTACGGCTTGACCAAGGGGCAGTATTCACCCACCTCACCGCTGGGCAAAGTGACCAAGAGCACGCCCATGGGGGCCATCGACAATCCGATTCACCCGCTGTCGATCGCCATCGGCTGCGAGGCGACGTTCGTGGCTCGATCGATTGACGTCAACATCAAGCACCTGGGTGACAGTGCTCAAGCGGGCCGCCGAGCACCGCGGGACCGCCTTTGTCGAGGTCTATCAGAACTGCAACGTCTTCAACGACGGGGCCTGGGAGTATGCCACCGATCGCGATTCGAAGGCGGACACGACCATCGAACTCGAACACGGCAAGCCGCTGATCTTTGGCAAGGATCGTAACAAGGGAATTCGTCTGAACGGCATGGAGCCGGAGGTGGTCGAACTGGGCAAAGGGATCACCGAGGATGACCTGCTGTTCCACGATGAAAAGTCGCTCGAGCCGAGCTTGGCGTACCTGCTCAGCCGCATGCGTTACCCTGAATTTCCGGAACCGATCGGCGTCTTTCGCGCCGTGGATCAGCCGAAATACGACGTCGAATTGAATCGCCAAATCGACGAAGCCCGCGAGAAAAAGGGCGAGGGTGACCTGCAGAAACTATTCTCCTCGGGTGAAACCTGGACCGTATCATGATCGACTGTCCCTACTGCGGAACGGAGAATATTGAAGGCGCCGATTATGCCGAATGTGGCCAATCGCTAAGCGATTTGCACTTGCCGGTACCCGCGACCGAATTGGAAGAAAGCCTGTTGCGAGATCGGCTGAGTGCCCTCAAGCCGCGCACACCGCTCATGTTGCCGCAGACGACACCACTGAAGCAAGTGCTTGAGTTTCTCATCAACGAGAAAATCGGCTGCGTTTTTCTCACGGATAACGACAAGCTGGTCGGAGTCTTTACGGAGCGTGATGCCTACCGGCGGTTGGGTGTCGAGGCGCGGGAAAAGGCGGATCATCCCATCTCCGAGTTCATGACCCGCGGGCCCGCCTCGTTGACTTCCGATGCGAAGATCGCCTTCGCCGTGCGATCGATGGTCCAAGGCGGCTATCGGCACGTGCTGATGGTCGATAAGGAGGGCCGTCCCGAGGGAGTCGTCTCAGTGCGAGATATTATCAAATACCTCGATCAGCGACTGGCAAGTGTCACGGGCTGAGCACGGATCAACGCATGCCTGTCTCGTCCCGGCCACCATCTCTCGAGACCATCCGCTGGACAGGCGGGATCGATGGCCGGCTGACACTGATCGACCAGACGCGACTGCCGCTGGATATCGTCGAGTGGGATTGCCCGGATGTGCCGACCGTTTGGGAGGCCATCCGCAGCCTCCGCGTTCGGGAGCCCCCCGCTATTGGAATCGCCGCCGCCTACGGCGTGGTGGTTGCCGCAGGCCAGCCAGGTACGTACACCCAAGAGTCATTTCACAGGCACATTGCCCAGTCCTGCGACTATCTGGCGACGAGTCGTCCTACCGCGGTCAACCTGTTCTGGGCACTCGACCGCATGCGAGCCACCGCCGAGCGACACCGAGACCAGGAGCCGGACGTGCTGCGGCAGGCCTTGCTGGAGGAAGCACAACGCATCCATGCAGAGGACCGATCCGTTTGTCATGCCATCGGTCGGCATGGGGCCGAGTTGCTACGGGACGGACAGGGCGTGCTCACCCATTGCAACGCGGGCGGATTGGCCACGTCCGAATACGGCACGGCACTCTCCGTATTTTTCACGGCTCAGGATCAAGGCAAGACCGTGCATGTGTTTGTCGACGAGACCCGGCCCCTGCTGCAAGGAGCGCGGCTGACGGCTTGGGAACTGACTCAGCGAAAGATACCCGCCACACTCATCTGTGACTCGATGGCCGGACAAGTGATGAAGGAAGGTCGCGTACAGGCGGTGATCACGGGGGCGGATCGAGTCGCCGCCAACGGCGATGCGGCCAACAAGATTGGTACATACGGCGTCGCCGTATTGGCCCGCGCCCATGGAATCCCATTTTACATTGCCGCTCCCATCAGCACTTTTGACCTGGCACTGGAGAGCGGTGATGCGATTCCCATTGAACAGCGGGCGGCAGAGGAAATCACCCACGGATTTGGTCGCCGGACGGCACCCGACGATATCGAGGTCTACAATCCCGCCTTTGACGTGACACCCGCGGAGCTGATCGCCGGCATTATTACGGAACGCGGTGTCATTCGGCCGGTGACCCGTGAGCGCATCGCCCAAATGCTTGGCTAGGCCCCCCCTTCTTAGGATTCCCAGCGGCGATTTTCTTGCTCCAGCGATGGAAGTTCGTTACGGATCCGTTCATCGACCGTCCGCGCAATCCTCGTTTTCCTCCCTCAGATACTCGATCAGCCGATCGAGTTCCGCCATTTCTTCAGGAGCCTCGGATCGTGCCGAGCCGGGACTGACCAAGACCCCCAGCTGGGCTGACGTCTCAAATAACGTGGCATAGGCCTGCATGATGCGCTCGTGGCCCGCGTTAGTCCGTCGCGTTAGTTCGGTAAGAGCATCTGGGTTTCGTGATGTGAGCACTTCGCTCAACTCGTTCTTCAGGTGCACAAGTTGTTGGAAGAGGAGGCAAACTTCGCCGAACAGCGCGTCGACCAGCTGTTCCACTTCTCTCTTCCGCGTCGTAAGCTTGCCGTCTCGGTGAAGCTGCTCTTCGATGTGCTGTTTCAGCAGCAGAAAGCGGCTGAGGCTGATCGCGTATTGCGCGTGACCGGCCTGGCGAATTCCATGGATGAGCCTCTGAATTTCGGCATCTTGCGAGCGGTTGCTCTCATCAATCAGCCCACGCAATACCTCCAGCAATAGATCGTCCTCTTGATCGTTCCAACGCGCCAGGGCCTGTGCAGTCATGCGATAGAGCTCGCCTTCCGTCGAAATCCAACCGCTGGCATGGATGGTGCGGCAAATCCCGGCGGTCACCCAGCCAAAGATGAGCGCCGGCGAGCCCCAGATGCGTTGTCGCTTCAGGCTGCGTACACGATTCTCATCGATGGGAAACGTCGGTATTAACTCGATCACTGGCAAATGCCAGGACACGTTCGCTGGTTCGAACTTATCGGGCATGGAGACACTCGCTGGCGAGACTCGCGACGGAATCCCACGAGTCTCGGCATTTTCTGGCGACTGTCCAGCCGCAGCAAGGCCTCGACGTGCAAGATCCATCGCTTTTTTGCTTGCGAGCGACCAGCTGCGTTCTTACGATTGGTGGACGTCGGGGATGACTCCGGTGTGGCCTGAATGACCAGTCATTCGCAGCCCCTATCGCTGCCCATCGCTCCCCATCGCTCCCAGCTGAGCCTCAGATTCAAAAGGATCAGAAAATGAAATCCGCACTTGTCGTTGTTTTCTTGGTGGCACTTGTCGCACCACGTATTGGATTTGCTCAGATCTCCGATGGACAGATATTCCGGAGTTCAAAAATTCAGATGAAGGTCATCGACGTCGTGCCGGCGGAAGTGACGGTCAAGCTGAAGCAACTCGCCAGCGGCGAGGAAAAGACGCTTGACCTGCACCGAGAGAATCTGGCGGGTACGAGGAATAGCAGACTGACCTATGACAACAAGGAGACCAATCAGGTTATCATTGCCTATTATATCCAGCAGCAACGTCCCACCTTGGTCGTCTTTCAATCCTCGGGGAATCCGTGTCATCCGGAAGACGACATCCTCGAACTGGCGCCATGATGGGCAGGGGATGGGTATCCGGATGGAAGTAGTGGGCGGGGAGGATCGGAGAGCGGGGATGTCGGGAGATGCGGAGTTGTGAGGATGTTGGTGACGCGACGTTGTGCGGATGTTGGTGACGCGGCGTTGTGCGGATGTTGGTGACGCGGCGTTGTGAGGATGTTGGTGACGCGGAGTTGTGAGGATGTTGGTGACGCGGAGTTGTGCGGATATTGGTGACGCGGCGTTGTGAGGATATTGGTGACGGCCGAGGACGTCGGGGGGTCCGGGGGGCCGAGTGGCGAAGTTGGGCGGGAAACGGTTCTTGCCCCCCGCGGCTTTTTTGGGGGGCGATCACCCCGGTACAGTTGCTCACCTCACTGCGCCCCCCAAACCCCCCGACGTGAAATCTCCGCCTGCCCCCGACGCGTGAAATCTCCGCCTGCCCCCGACGTGAAATCTCCGCCTGCCCCCGACGTGAAATCTCCGCCTACCCCCGACGTGAAATCTCCGTCTACCCCCGACGTGAAATCTCCGCCTGCCCCCGACGTAAAATCGCCGCCTACCCCCGACGTAAAATCTCCGCCTACCCCCGACGTAAAATCGCCGCCTACCCCCGACGTGAAATCTCCGCCTGCCCCCGACGTAAAATCTCCGCCTACCCGCGACGTGAAATCGCCGCCTGCCCCCGACGTGAAATCGCCGCCTACCCCCGACGTGAAATCGCCGCCTACCCCCGACGTGAAATCTCCACCTACCCCCGACGTGAAATCTCCGCCTGCCCCCGACGTGAAATCTCCACCTGCCCCCGACGTGAAATCTCCGCCTGCCCCCGACGTGAAATCTCCGCCTGCCCCCGACGTGAAATCGCCGCCTGCCCCCGACGTGAAATCGCCGCCTGCCCCCGACGTGAAATCGCCGCCTACCCCCGACGTGAAATCTCCGCCTACCCCCGACGTAAAATCTCCGCCTACCCCCAACGCTGGATCACCGTGCCCTTCACTCCAACAACTCCAAGGGTGACGGGAGGCTGGGGCCTCGGATACCGGCGGTGATACCGTCCGGTGTCAGGTCCGACGCCGTCGAGAGCTGAAAGATGACTCTTTTTGGTGAGACCAATTCCAACGGGGCGATCCCCTCCACCAGGCCGTCCACGATCAATCCCAAGCCGCCGACGGATTCCTTGCCGACCAACCGCGATTCCAATGCCTGGCGTCCCCGAGCGGTGAGTTCGACGATCAATTGCGGACCGCCGGCTTCACCATCGACGACGCGCACCACGAAATCTGAGAGCAGCTCAAAGGGCTCGCCGATCGGTATCGCGGCGGCTCCGAGGCGACGCTCTTCGCGGCGGAGTGACGGGCTGCTGAGTCCGGATACGATCGGGACCGACAGCTTGGGCAATGGCAAATCGCTTTCCTCGGGGCCATCGCTTCCTGGACGGCCTTCGGCCGCGGAGAGCCACACCAGCTGGGGCACCTCAGGTACGCTCAGCTCCTGTTCGACTTGACTTCGGAATCGCTGCCATGACTTGATGGCCAGTCCCGTAGGTCGATCCAACTCATCCTGGCGGATATCGCCGATTTTACTGGGCGGAGTTAGTCGGTTTTGAATGGCTGCCCGTAGCTCCTCGTGGGTCACGCTCTTATCGACCACGCGATAGCGAAGTTCGGTGGGATAATATCCCAGTTTCAAAACCGCAAAGGCCGACACGATGAGCACGGCCCCTACACCGTTCGCGACTCCCAGGATTTTCGCCCATCGCGACTCGCGCAGAAACATTAAAGTCGTGGCCCCAAAGTGAGGGCGGTCTTGGCCTCTCTTGGCGGTCTTTGGTTGATGGGTAAACCATCGATACGCCCAGAATCCGACCGGCAGGCTGAATGGCCAGGCGGGCGTCACGGGGATCATCGAGATGATGCTTGTCGCCAGGTTCATGGCGTACGGCCGCACCCGCAGATTAAGAATTCCCGTGATGAATTGAATGAGCGCGACCGGTCCGATCACGATGGCGGCCCCGACGCAGGCGGCCACCAGACCAATATTCTCCAGGGATTGGGTGAGAATGAATTCGATGATGGCGAGTCCGCCGGCATTCAACACTCCGCAGAAGATCATCAACATGGCGAAAACCAACTGCCGCGGGTCCCCGTCCGGATGGCACCAGCCAACATGCGTGGAGGACGCTGCAGCCGACTTCGGCTCATGGGCGACCTGGAATCCCAGGGTCGGAGGGACCTTGCGACCATAAGCGTCGTCTTTGCGGTTGATCTTCAGTTCGACTCGACCGGTTTCCGCGTTCGGCAGTTGGCCCAGCGCGGAGATCGTGTCGGCGGCGACGACCAGTTTGCCGCTGAACAGTCTGGCGCATACTCCAACCGTGTCAGCCGATCACGAGGGATCTCCACCAGATGGGTGCTCGATTTGACGTGCCCCCAGATAGAATCGCGAATACGAAATTCGAATGAAAGCAAGTCGGTTCGCGCGTGGATGACTCCGACAGCTTCGGCGAAACCGCCCAGCGCGTCACACGTGAAAGGGACCGAGATGCTGCGACTCTTGGTCGATGTGCGTTCCTGCCCGTCGTCAAATTCCACTTTGACCGCTGGTTCCTCGCTCGTCGCTCGTATCTCGCCCAGTTCCGCAGCCAATTCGGCGGCAGTCTGGTAACGTTGTGCCGGTTTTCGGCTAAGTGTTTTGAGGACGACGCGGTCCAGCCGAGGGTCCAAGCCCTCATGCACCGCGCTGGGTGATTCAAAACGCCCCAGCGGCAACTGGCCGGTGAGTAACTCGTAAAATACGACTCCGAGTGCGTACAGATCGACGCGATGATCCACTTCCGCGGGCGATTCAAGATGCTCGGGTGCCAGATAGTGCAGCGAGCCGAGCACCTGGCGAGTGGCGGTCAGTGTCGGAG
This sequence comes from uncultured Planctomycetaceae bacterium, assembly GCA_963700865.1. GTDB lineage: Bacteria > Planctomycetota > Planctomycetia > Pirellulales > Pirellulaceae > CAVOGJ01. Next base: position 845,180 of record CAVOZC010000018.1, read on the forward strand.
TTCTCACGGATGCATCGATAATTTTAGCGATTCCAAAATCGACGACCTTCAACGAACCGTCCTCACCGAGCAGAATATTTTCCGGCTTGATGTCGCGATGAACGACTCCCTTAGCATGCGCGTACTTGAGCGCACCACAAATGGTCGACACCACCTCCAACGCTTCGTCCGACCCGATGCCGCCGCTTTCAATCGCTTCTCGGAGATTAATGCCGTCAACATACTCCATGATCAGGTAGGCGATTCCGTCCGGCGTGCGGCCAAAGTCGAAGATGGTGACGATATGCGGGTGAGACAGCTTGGCGAGCGTCTTGGCTTCCCGTTCGAACCGTTCCCCGAATGCCGCATCCGACGAGACTTCCTTGCGAATGAGCTTCAGCGCGACGTCTCGCTCCAAGGCCGTTTGCCGAGCGTGATAGATGGCCCCCATGCCCCCTTGGCCGATCAGCCGCGTGATCTCGAGTTGTGGAAATTGCACGTTGAGTGCTTCGAGGCTGGGCAACGCCGTCGTTTCCGCGAGAGGGGCGTCGCTAATGACGGAAATGCCCAGTTGAAGCAGGCAGGCGGTACACTCACCGGACAATGCCAGCTCATTTCCGCACTTTGGGCAGCGTTCCTCCGTCGTATTGGCTGGCATCGAGTCAGTCTCCCGGATCGATCGTGTGCATGATGGGACCGGACGAAACTTCGGCCTCTTACCCAATGATTCGAAATCGGCCCCGGACGGTTACCGTCCATCGGCCAGAAAACAGGAAACACGTCTAATTTGTCGATCGTGGGGAAAGCACGGAAAGCAATTCGGTAATTTCGGCATCAATGTCGGCCGGATCATCGAGTGTTTCCAACACCAGAGCCCGTAAGGTCTCGCCGAAGCGCTGACGCAGGCGGTGCAGGGCGACTTTGACGGCGCTGGGCGACAGGGACAATGTCGCGGCGATCTGCTCGTAGTTGGCCTTGGTGAGTGATTCGGTCAAACAGGGCATCAGGGCGTCGAACACCGCTTCCCGATGACGTTCGGCATAGGCCGACTTCAGACGTCGGCGGACTTCGTCGAGCAAGGTATTTGCCCAGCTGAGCGTAAAGAGTCGATCGGGGTCGGGTTCGCGCGATTGGAGTGCCAGCCAGCGTTGCTCGCCCGAAACGAAATCAAGGGAAAGCTGCAGCGAACCGCCTCCCCGTCGCAATGACTGGTGCCGGCGATATTCGTCGATGAGAAATCGTTTCCAGGCGACGAGCAAGTACGTCCGAAACTTGCCTTTGGTGGGATCGGCACCGCGGAGCAGATCCCCCCGCACGACCCGGCTCAAAAACTCCTGGGTGGCGTCCTCCGCGTCCTCTCGCGGCAACCCTTGGCGACGTGCGAATCCGTACAGGGGCTGCCAATAACGACGGATCAGTTCCTCGAGTGCCGGTCGGCCCGTCCGGGAGTCTTCCTGAGCTGCCTGCCAGACAAGGGTCCAGTGCGTCGTCGCGAAGTTGGGCTGCGAGCGAGTCAAACTGCAATCCTGAGGTGATAGCCATCTGTGGGCACGTGGCGTTGCCGATCATGCGACCTGCGGACCAAGGCTCTGCGGGGGCTCCGCCTCCTCACGACATGTTAACCGAAGTTTGTCCTCGGGTTCCATCGGACCGGAAAAGAACCATTCCATGGCGACATGAGAAAAGAACTTGGGAGCGCGACGACGGACACGCATCCCACGAAGCTGGCGATCTCTCTTGAAGCTTGTGATACTGTGGTGGCGAATTGCTCGGAAAACATTTCCAAGACGGTCCCCACCCAATGGTCGTCAGCCGTAGGCGGTAGCCTCGGGCAGCCATCGGGCCGCGGGCAATCCTGTTCTCGCCGGCCGCCACCTCGCGGCGGCACCGGCGGTCCGTCGCTCACCGACGTATGGGGGAATCAGAGACCACTCAGATAGTCCGGAACGCGACGGGACAACGTTCACGCGCCTCGACCCGAGGCTAGCGCCTACGGCTTTCCTCGCCGGCCGTTACCTCGCGGCGGCACCGGCGGTCCGTCGCTCACCGACGTATGGGTGAATCAGAGACCACTCAGATAGTCCGGAACGCGACGGGACAACGTTCACGCGCCTAGACCCGAGGCTAGCGCCTACGGCTTTCCTCGCCGGCCGTTACCTCGCGGCGGCACCGGCGGTCCGTCGGTCACCGACGTATGGGGGAAGCAGGGACCACTCAGATAGTCCGGAACGCGACGGGACAACGTTCACGCGCCTAGACCCGAGGCTAGCGCCTACGGCTTTCCTCGCCGGCCGTTACCTCGCGGCGGCACCGGCGGTCCGTCGCTCACCGACGTATGGGTGAATCAGAGACCACTCAGATAGTCCGGAACGCGACGGGACAACGTTCACGCGCCTAGACCCGAGGCTAGCGCCTACGGCTTTCCTCGCCGGCCGCCACCTCGCGGCGGCACCGGCGGTCCGTCGCTCACCGACGTATGGGTGAATCAGAGACCACTCAGATAGTCCGGAACGCGACGGGACAACGTTCACGCGCCTAGACCCGAGGCTAGCGCCTACGGCTTTCCTCGCCGGCCGTTACCTCGCGGCGGCACCGGCGGTCCGTCGCTCACCGACGTATGGGTGAATCAGAGACCACTCAGATAGTCCGGAACGCGACGGGACAACGTTCACGCGCCTCGACCCGAGGCTAGCGCCTACGGCTTTCCTCGCCGGCCGTTACCTCGCGGCGGCACCGGCGGTCCGTCGCTCACCGACGTATGGGTGAATCAGAGACCACTCAGATAGTCCGGAACGCGACGGGACAACGTTCACGCGCCTAGACCCGAGGCTAGCGCCTACGGCTTTCTTTCGCGTCACTCTCGACTCTGAAGAAAGATCCGGCTCCAGCCCAACATCACCAGCGGGCAACCCCTTACCCCGCGCTTCCGATCGGGGCCCTCCAGGCGGCGTGAATTTGCGAGCCTTGGTTTCGGAACGCTTCTTGCCGCGGGGGGTTGGTGAAGCACGCCCGGTAGGATTCGAACCTACAACCCTCGGTTCCGAAGACCGATGCGCTATCCAATTGCGCCACGGGCGCGTGCCCTGCGATGATACGCGTTTGCCGCTCTTATTTCAACGGCTCTCGCGGGTCGGCGGATGGGTGGGCAGCGTTCTTCCGGCCCGACTGTGGCCCGCCCCGCCCATGACCGCCCAGCCGAATTCCGTACGCGGCCCCAACCGGTGGCCGTCAGCCCACTTGTGGATCATACTAACGTATTGTTGTGCATGGTGTACGGGTACCCCTGATTATGGCTCTGGTCACGCTGCGAATCCTCGATGGGGCCGATCGGGGTCGCGTACTTAGCAATGTCGCCACCCCGATCACCATTGGGCGCGAAGAAGGCAATACCATCCAGCTCAATGACGATCGCGTCAGCCGCTTCCACGTAAAGATTCAGGAAGACCATGACAAAATCGTCCTCACCGACCTGGAGAGTACCAATGGTACGAAGGTCAACGGCGAGGATATCAGTCTTCGCATTCTGAGGCACGGGGACATGATCGCCGTGGGTCGATCGGTCATCCTGTTTGGCTCGCGTGATGAAATCGCCGCTCGCCTCGCCTCTCTCCGTGGCGAAGACCTGACTGGCACGGGCGAGATCGATCCGGAAGCGCTACAGCAAGCCGTCTCGCTCGACTTCGAACTGGGATGGAACGAGGACGCCGATCTGCAATCGACGCTGCATATTCTCGAACCACCCGAGTTGCCAGCGCGACTGGATGCCATTCAGTCCGCGCAGTTGTCCGAATTGATCGAATATCTGCACTTGCGGCTGCGGCGACTGCTCGCGTCGGCCGTGACGGACGAATTGAAAGAACAAGTCGTTCTCGACCAGCGTCAGTGGCAGAGCCTCGTGGACATTCAGGCTCGACTCGCAGGCTATTTGCGAGCCATCAGTAATCCGGACGAACGCTGAATTCCGATCGCCTTGCTGAGCAATGGTCCGCCCAGCGAAGTGCGCACAGTCCGCCAGCAATGCGGGCTTTTGCGAGTGGTCTATGCCGCGACAGGCGATTTTTGCTATTCCTTCGCTTCCACGCGTAATCCTGCGTGGGGAAATGAATGTGCCGGCCTCGTATGCCGCCATTCCATTTTCGTTGGGACTAATACCACGGAAGGTATTCCGATGAAACGTACCGCGAATCGACTGCTGTTGCGACTGGCGATGTTGGGCGTCGCGATCATTCTGGGAGCCGTAGCGGTTTCCCAGGCGCAAAAGGGACTCCAGGGGGACGTGGCGGCCGAGACAGCGAGTCTGCCGCTCAGCGCTTCCGCGCAAACTACCCCCATTCCGCCACGGACGTTTGACAACGCTGATGTTTATAGCGAACCGAGCGGGTTCCACGAACCCGCGGCGGTTGCCACGGAAAACTCGGCTTACGACGGCGGGTACGCGTCCGCTGCTTCCTCGACCGCCGCCTACGGGGAACAACCAGCCCCGGCGGACGCCTGGGAAGAACCCGCGTATAGCGCGGCGCCTTCGCCTCCGCCTCCCATCAACCGCGTGGCGTCGTCGTCATCTGATCGAGGGTCAGTTGGCTATGAGGACGCTGGCGATACCGGGTCGGTGTATGAAGGCGGCGGCTACGAGTCATCCCCGCCGGCATTGGACCGCACCCACGGCTATGACACCGCTGGCTATGATGCGGCCGGCTATGGACCCACCAGCGGTGATGGCTTCGACGAGCAGCCAGAGAGGGCGAGCGGCGGCGAGTCGCAATACGCAGAGTCGGCCAGTGATTACGCCGACCCTGAGGTCCAATACGTGGCCAATGAGGAGCCGGCTGATGCCATGATGTTGGCGCCACCGACGCGAACTGCCGACGGAGGATACGCCAGTTCGCAAGGCGGAGCAACCTACGCCGAGCTACCGCCGCTTGGTGCGCTGCCCGCGAGTTCCGCCGCTGATGCGCCGACGGCTGAAGATCGATTTGACGATCCAGCGCCCTCGTACGCACAGCCCAACGCACCCACGTTTGACGCGGACCCCGGGTTTGATGACGAGCCAGCCACGGGTGGCCCCTATGCAAATTCAGTCGATACCTCGGCTTACACGGGAGCCGCCTCGATCCAGGTGACACGCAAGGATCCTCCGCAAGCTCCGCTTCGCGTGGCAACGAGCGACTTTGGAAATCGCCCCCCTGCCGCACTTGCCGACACAGCGGGCAATGGCAAGCCTGGCCCGGCGGAATTGGAAGGGCCCCAGACACCCACGTTGACGGTTGCCAAGGCGGCTCCGGCCGAAATCCAAGTGGGCAAGCCGGCGAAATTTCAAGTGACGGTCCGCAATACAGGTCCCGTCGACGCGCATGACGTCGTGATCTACGACGAAATTCCCCATGGAACTCGACTCGTACAAACCGTGCCCAGTGCGAACCTGGCGCCCAACGGAGGCGTGGTCTGGCAGATGGGCACCGTCCGTTCCGGATCCGAGGTCTCCGTGGCGATGGAGATCATACCACTCGTCGAGGGAGACATCGGCAGCGTGGCCAAGGTTTCGTTCAACGCGTCGGCATCCGCCCGCACCGTGGCGACCAAGCCCAAACTGCTGCTCGAACACACGGGACCCGGACAAGTCCTCGTGGGCGAAGATGTGGTCTTTCACATCAAACTCTCGAACCCCGGTACGGGCATCGCCACGAACGTTCGTCTGGAAGAAGACGTGCCGCTCGGCTTGCGGCATGTGGACGGGTCCGAGCTGGAGTACCATGTGGGGACAATCCGACCCGGAGAAATGAGACTCCTGGAGCTGACGCTCAAGGCCGACCAACCGGGTGAAGTCGATAATATTCTGTTTGCTCGTGCGGATTCGGACTTGTCCGTCGAAGACCATTGTCTGGTGACGGTGGTTGCCCCGGCCTTGCAACTGGCGGTGAACGGCCCGAAGCGACGCTATCTGGATCGGAAAGCGACGATTCAGATCCAGGTGGCGAATCCGGGCACCGCGCCGCGGAAGACGTGGAACTGGTGGCGCGATTGCCCAAGGGGCTGGAGTTCATCAGTACCAACAACGCCGGGCAATACAACTCGGCCGATCACGCCGTCTATTGGAGTCTCGCGGCGCTACCGCCGCAGGAGATGGGAACGGTCGAAGTCGTGGCGAATGCCGTCGAAATGGGTGATCAGCGGATTCGCGTTGAATCGCGGGCCGGCATGGGGCTGGCCGATCAGGCGGACTGGCAATTGACCGTCGAGGGTCTGGCGGCGCTCCTCTTTACGCTCACCGATGTGGCCGACCCGATTGAGGTCGATGGACAGACGACTTACGAGATCCTGGTGCAGAATCAAGGATCGAAGACCGCGACCAATCTGCGGGTGGCAGCCCTGATTCCGGATGGCATGCAGGCCATCAACGGAGAAGGCCCCACGCGAGTCGTGATTGATGGCCAGAAGGTCCTGTTTGAACCGCTGCCGCGACTGGCCGCCCAGGCCGACGCGAATTACAAGATCCACGTGCGGGGCGTCACGCCTGGTGACAAACGCTTGCGGGTGCAGTTGATCAGCGATGAGGTCAGCCAGCCGGTGACAAACGAAGAGAGCACGCATGTGTATTCGGATGAATGATCGCCTGGCCCCCAGATCGTGCTTGTCGGAATGACAGGCTGGCAGCCACGGACAACGACTGTGGCTGGAAGCCCCAGCCACGGACAACGACTGTGGCTGGAAGCCCCAGCCACGGACAACGACTGTGGCTGGCAGCCCCAGCCACGGACAACGATTGTGGCTGGCAGCCCCAGCCACGTGAGGGATTGTCGCGGGAAGGCGGCCCCACGAACGAGTCGCATTAGAGGATGGTTCCTTCGCCGAAGAAAACGGTGAATGACAAGGGGACCACGCGATAGAATCCTCGCGTAAAGATCAGCTCGATCGCGTCGCCAGTCGTGCGAATGGGCGATTGGGGTACGACCACAACGTCGGAATCGCGGAGCCATATCTCGTCGGAAGGTGCCGGTCGGCGTCCATAGAGGGCGCCTTGCACGTCGACTTTCGTGGCCATCAAACGCCAGTCCTCGGCGCGTCGGAAGACGACGATATTCCGCAGGTTGGCGCCGTTTCGCCAGCCTTCGGCCAAGGCGATCCCCTGCATCACGGTTGTGGGGCCGACCATCGTGATACGGCCAGGTCGACCGACCTCGCCGACCACATAGAAGTAACGTTGGGCCCTCACCCGCAGACTCGGTGTGATCTCGATTCCACTGACCACTTCCTTGTACCTGGCGTTGATCTCCATGGCCAACTCATCCAATGTCAAACCATGGGCGGCAACGGAACCGATGGCCGGAAGTTGGATCGTGCCATCCGGAATCACGCGCGAAGTAAACGACTGGCCCCCATTGCCGGCTCGCCGGTCGATCGTGGCTCGCAGGTCTTCCAGCTTCGTGTTCACTTTCTCGGGAGTCACCGTGATCGCGGGCTCCTGGTAATATTCGGTGTACCGCTTATCGAGGTCCTGTCGCAATTCGTCCGCTGTGCGGCCCGCCGCCATGACTTGACCCAATAGTCTGAGCGTAATGGTTCCGTCAGGCTGGATTGTCAAGCGCCGATCGAGATCTTTGTCAGCGACCGACTCGACGCGAATTTCGTCGCCGATGTTCAATTCGTAAGCCTGGGCGGTCTGGTCGCGGGTCACGCGAAAGACGAACTCGATTTCATCGTCGACGCGCAAATGGTATAGATCGATGTGCCGCGTCCGGGCGGGGCCGATGTATTCTCCCTGGGCAAACGCCTCCCACGGAAGGGGGCCGCGCATGCCCCAGTCGGGTTCGCCAGCCCCCGTACAAATGGCGCTGTCCACGCCGGTGATCTGTCGTCGACAGCCGCATTCCTGATCGGCGCAGACGCAACTTTTCAGCGGCCGGGCTGCGTGCTGCAATGAATTTGCCAGGCAGTTGCAGTGCTGTGTGGCAGCGCCGCAGATCGAGCAGGCCGTCGGCTGCTGGATCGAACCGTGGGCGTAGGGCGTGGCCGCACAGGCGGGTGTCACGTAAGCGGGGGTACTACGCCCGCCGAACATCCCTCTCCGGCGTAGGCCGGCCAGGATAGCGGTTCGGCGGCGGACACCAGTGCCACCGGTAGCAGGATGAACAGGAGCGTCCCCGCGCATCGCGGCAAATCAGGCCATCTCATCTTCGCTATCCTTGTATCATGCGTGACTCACCGCGGGCTACCGAGTGAGTCGATCAATGGGTACGGTGGTCCGCAACGCCATCAGAAATCCCACACGTCGTAAGCACCTTGGTAATGCGGCGCCGTCCGAGGCGATTGCGGGGGCACGGGCGGGTGGGCGTCCATCGGTCCGGCGTGCGAAACCTGTTGATTGACGGGATAAGCATCGTCGCCGCCGGTCGAGGAGGCCACGCGATTGAACGTCCCATTGTCCACCCACTGGATCCCGCTCGGCCGATGATTCGGACGTTGTGCTTCCACTTCGCGCAGCCGCCGCGCCTGCTGGCTGGCGTATTGCGCGCCGTTTACGTTGCCCAACTGCTGCTCAACCTTGGCCAGATTGGTCAAGGATGCGGTCGTCGGGGCGATCTGGTTGGCCTTGAGTAAGGCACGCCGGGCTTCTTGCCAGCGTCCGCGACGAGCCAACATGACTGCGAGTTCGTTGGCGGCCAGGGCGTTGTTCGGATACACGGTTAAGGCGGCATGATAGAGCGCAAGCGCCTTGGGGCCACCCTGGGAGGGGGCACGCTCCTGCTCGCTGAGCAACGCCTCAATGCGGCCGAGCGAATAAAGGGCGTCGGACGAGATCGGCTCGTCATTACCCGCCAAGGCCAGTTGTTCGTAGGCGTATTTGTAATACTGCTGCATGGCGGTCAGCGCCGTCAGTTGTGAGAGTTCCGCGTCCTTGAGAATCGGCGTGCGATGCCCGGCGATGAATCCCTTCAGGTACACGTCAGCCTCCGGCGCGTCGGCGGTCAGCGCAAAGTCGTCGGCCTCCTCCAACGCCTTCAGGCCATGGACCAGCGCCGCCGAATGCACGGACCGACCAATCTGCGCGTCGAGCGATTGACAGGTCACGCGCATGATTCGCAAGAATTGCTGCCGCGCAGCGTACAACGCCCCGCGGTCCGCGAGCCCCATGGCTTCCTCAAACATGGCTTCTGTCCGCACGGCGACCTGTGGCGGCAAACTGAGGGGTAGTAGTTCGTTTCTGGTGCGAGCGGGAGCCGGATCGGCAACCCACGTGGGTTTTGCTTTGGGCGACTCGTGCAATTCGTGGTGCTTTCGATGTCGCGACGTTGCTATGCGTGCTTCCTCGTCGTCATCGAGCACATCGCGTACCGCAACGCCACCCGCTTGCGCTGTTTGCGACCCGCGGGCGCGACCGCCGGCGTAGGTTCCGTTGGCGCGGCAAGTTCCAGAAACGACCAGTCCGAAATCAGGGGCTGCTCCTCCTCCGCCTCGGTCGTCACCGGCGGCTGCGGCTGGCGTGCGGCGACGGCGGAGTTGCCTGCGGCCGGCCGTTTTTCTTCGATCAGGCGCGTCACCTGCGGCGGAATCCCGCCGCTGCGGGTCGCACATTCCCCCTCGTCGACCGTTGGCGGCGGGGCTGGCCCGGTCTCGGCGGTCACTACGAGCGCCTTGGTCGCCGTCAATGTGGATTCGGCCCGCAGAGGAGGCCACTTGGGAGCAACGGGCTCCGTGCTGGTCCGCACGGGCACCGCACCTGCTGTCCGGTCGACGGAAGCTGGCAGCTCGATCTTGCCATGCGGGTGCGTCTGCGGAGGTGCCTTCTGCTGGGGTCGATGGGCGGTGACCGGGTGTGGGCGACTTCCCAGGGAAATCACATAAACCGCTCCTGCGGCAGCGCACAGGAACACCACGGTGCTCAGGGATAGTTTCTGCATGACGATTCCGTCGGTCAGGATTCTAAAGGCCCCGCCTCAGAGGCATGGCCTGTAGAATGGGAATCGTCGATTCAACCGACAAGCGCTGAAGAAAAGAGCCAATGCGTTTGATCATTGCTTGTCGGACAAGCCATCGGACCGCCAAAATCGGCAAAGTCCGTGCTGGCAACGCTGTCGCACACGGGCCTAGGCGGCGTCCTGTCGCGAATCGACTGAGGATTCGGAGGCGGTTGGCCCTTGGAGTTCCGCCAGGATGCGCTGATGCACCTCGTCGCGGTGGACCGTCACATGGGGCGGGGCTTCGATGCCCAGCCGCACGGAATCGCCTTGGGTCTTAAGAACAGTAACGCGAATCTCGCCGCCAATCACAATGGCTTCGTCGCGACGTCGTGACAAAATTAACACTGCTGCACCCTCCATGACGGAACTGAGCGGATCATCCGACTTATCTGCGTCGGCTCTGGGTCGACCGACGCGAGTAATCTATACGTAGGGTGTACACCTGTCAACGTCACTTTTTCCGCGATTTCGGCCTAGCCCGCTGGCACTGATAGCACGTCGCCGGCCCGCTCCTCCGGCCACCAGGCCGAGCACGCCCAGGACCAGCAATCCCAGCGGAGAAACTTCCGGCACAGCCACGGGCGCTGCCGTGAATCGATGGTCATTCCAAATGTTGAAATCGCTGACATCCGTCGCGCCATTCCCGTCAAAATCCCCCTGGCACCAACCGGTTCCACTCGTGAACTTGGACTCGCTCCAGAGATTAAAATCCGAGATGTCGTTGACGAAATCGAGGTTCGCGTCGCCCAGCACGGTGCCTTTCAGATCGACGACCCAACTCTCATAGTCGGCTGCGTCCACGATCCCGTCGCTGTTCGCATCAAACGTCAAGTCGACACTTCCCGCACGGATCGCAGACCCTAGCAGGTCGATATCCAGGCAGTCGAGTTCCCCATTCCGGTCATAATCGCCGGGCAGCGACTCGATCATGATCGTCCCAGTAGCGGTCAGCTCGGCGCTGCCTGTCAGCCGAGTCGTCACCGTGCCAAAGAACGGTACGTTCGGGATGTCGAAGGTGCTGTCGACTTCCACCGGGAGCGTCATCAATACTTCGAGTACGTCGAAGCCGGGCACTTGCGAGCCGAGTACCAAGGCCAGCGTGCCGGTGCCCACCCCTGCGGCCGTGACGGGCATCGAGGCGAAATCAAACGTCGTTCCGGCCGCGGAAATTGATCCCTGGTTTAAGGTAAAGTCATGGTCACTGGCGGCAAACGTACCGTCCGTCACCACACTTGGCACAATTACCGTGCTGGGAACTCCTCCCAATCCCGTTCCCGTGACGGGCAGCAGCAGCTGGAACGTCACGTCGGTGGCCAGGATCGAGCCGCCCTGGATGGTGAAATGATCGACGACGTAACCGCTGGGCCCGCCGCGGCTCAGCTGAAAGTCGACGTCGAAATCACCTGAGAATTCGCTGATCTGTTGGTCCGAACCCAAAATTCCGGCGTTGAGTGTCAACTCCATGCGATTGGTCATGCCCGCGCTCGGGAGCAGCGTCAACGGCACTCCGTTCGCGGTGAACTGCGCCCGAGCCGGCGCGATGAGCAGTCCCAGGTGCAGGATGGCAAGCCAATAGGGAGTCGATTTCATGCGTGCGGAACCTCGTGGGCGTGCGATATGACAGGCTCCATGGTAGCCCAAACAGACGGTACCTCAACTCAGGACGAATGAAGTTACGGTTTTTCCTTGACTCGCGAACCGGTGCGGCCGCTCCAGGTCGGCCCGGAAAATTGCGCACCATCGCTGCCACGCGGCCAACGGTTACCAAAAGGGCGGCCGGCCGGAGAGTAGGAGGTGGAGTCGTCTGCATTGCTTGGCGTAGCTGGCTCGGACCGGCTAAAATCGGAGGCACCTCGGCGATCGCCGTCGACGGGTCTGCTCCCTGTTCATGGTCGCCGCAGGCTCCCCCGGAACTGGGCGATCCGACACACCTGCAGCACACTCGATCCCAACCGCTTAAGGCCAACCATGCTGTCCCGCACATCGGCTCCACGAACCTCCGCCGCTGGCTTTACGCTGGTGGAACTGCTTGTCGTCATCGCGATCATCGGCATTCTGGTTGCGCTGTTGTTGCCCGCCGTGCAGGCAGCCCGCGAGGCGGCTCGTCGCACCCAGTGCGTGAACCATCTGAAGCAGCAAGGGCTGGCAGTGCTCAACTACGAATCGTCGAACGGTCGTCTGCCTCCCGGGCGCGAATCGACGACACCGCTGGGCGTGAATTGTTTCTTCCGTCTCTTGCCTTATCTGGAGGAGAACGCGATTTACGATGCGTATAACCCGGCCGAGCGGGTCGACGCGGCTGCCAATGCGCTGGCCATGCGGACACCGGTTTCGTCGGTCTATTGTCCCAGCCGCCGGGCGCCGGCGGCCGACAGGGATTTTGGCAACAACGAGCGCCCGGCCCGTGTCAGGGAGGTGGCTGCCGGCGGCGACTATGCGGCGAATGCGGGCGACAACGCGACCTATGGATTCGTCGGTAACGGTCCCGTGCCGCGCATTGATGGGACGGTCGCGGGTCCCTTCTTTACCTTTTCGGAAATCAAACTCCGGCAGGTGCGGGATGGCACGTCCAAGACGCTGGCGGTCGGGGAGCGTCATATTCCTCCCAAGCGACTTGGGGGAGACCCGGCTCTGCATCACCAGTTCCAAGGAGACACGGCTTTTTTTGCCTCGGACAATCCCCGCACCGTGTTCGGCGCCATGCGGGCGGGAGTGGCCGCCAGCGAAACGATCCCCTGCCGTGGTAATTTCGACGATGCCTGTGCCTACATGTTTGGCAGCCAACATGAAGGGATCATTCAGTTTGCCTTCCTGGATGGCCATGTCGAGCCCATTCCGAAAGATACCAGCCTCGAGATACTGAGGGCGCTGGCCATCATTGCCGATGGAGCCGTTGTCGACCGCTGAGGGATAAGTCACGCTGCCGGCGAAGCAGGGGTTTCACGCGTGCTGGCAACAACGATCCGCGGATGTCGGCGTGGATGAGAGATGTCGCTGTAAGAGGTGATTCCGTAACTGCCATGTCCGATGAATGGTCCCCCGACGACGTCCAAGACGATGCCATTATTGGCAAGGCCTTTCGCTGGTCGGCGGCAGCCCTGGCCTTGTTGCTGTTGGGCATCGCGGCCGTGGTCTGGGGGTTTCGACGTCAACCTGCCGAAGAGTCGGCGACGATCGAAAAAGACACGTCGCGTATCGAGTCCTTGCAGGTCGTTGCCGAGATTCCACGACTTATCTTTACCGATATTACGGCTCAGGCGGGGATCGATTTCGTGCGGCACAATGGAGCCGTCGGAGAAAAGTTGCTGCCCGAGACGATGGGGGGTGGCGTCGCCTTTTTCGACTACAACAACGATGGGCATGCGGACCTGTTTCTTGTCAACGGTTGCGACTGGGAAGCCACCGGCTCGGATGCCAGGAGTGCCACTTCGACCTGCCGTCTTTATGCCAACCAGGGGGATGGGACATTTCAGGATGTGACCGCGACCGCGGGGCTGGACGTCGTGCTCTACGGCATGGGCTGCGCCATCGGAGATATCGATAACGATGGCGACGAGGATCTGTTCGTGACGGCCGTGGGTGCGAATCGGCTGTTTCTCAACGAAGCGGGCCATTTTGTCGACGTGACGGACGAACGGGGCGTGGCGGGCGAAAACATCTGGAGCACCTCCTGCGGCTTCTTTGATTACGATCGAGACGGCGACCTGGACCTGTATGTTGCCAATTACGTCGACTGGTCCCCGACGATTGATTTCGAGTTGAATTTTACACTCAATGGCATCGATCGGGCGTATGGTCCACCGACAAACTATCGGGGTTGCCAACCCTATCTTTATCGCAACGATGGCGATCACTTCACGGAAGTCGCGGAGGCCGCTGGCCTGCACGTGACCAATCCGGAGCTGGGAACGCCTGTTGCCAAGTCACTCGCCGTCATTTTGGTCGACGTGGATCGAGATGATTGGCCCGATGTGGTCGTCGCGAACGATACCGTCCAGAATCACTTTTTTCACAATCGTCGGGATGGCACCTTTGAGGAGCTGGGCGCTCTGACCGGCGTCGGCTTCGACCGCAACGGGCAGGCCACGGGCGCGATGGGCATTGATATTGGTTGTCCTCTGGCCGACGACACAGCGGTGATTGGCATCGGTAATTTCGCCAATGAAATGACCTCGCTGTATGTCTCGCTGGGCGATCGGATGACGTTTGCGGATCAGTCCCTCATGGAGGGGATTGGGGCCGCCAGCCGGGCCCGTCTCACCTTCGGGCTGCTTTTTCTCGATGTCGACCTTGATGGCCGACAAGACATGCTGCAGACCAACGGCCATCTTGAAGAAGAGATCAATCAGATCCAACCCAGTCAGACTTATCGCCAGCCAGCACAGCTGTTCTGGAATCGAGGCGAAAGTCCTGATGGTTGCTTTGCCATCGTGCCGGATGAGAAGGTGGGTGACCTTGCGCGGCCGATTGTCGGCCGAGGAGCCGCCTATGCTGATATCGACCACGATGGTGATCTCGATGTCGTACTCACGCAGGCCGAAGGGCCCCCCCTGCTCCTCCGCAACGATCAGGCGTCCGACGACCATTGGCTGCGCGTGCGATTGGTCGGCACGCAGTCGAATCGCGACGCCTTTGGGCGCGCGTGGAAGCGACCGTTGGCGAGCGTCGGATGTGGCGGGACGTGACGACGACGAAGAGTTACTTGTCGCAGGTCGAGCCCGAAATCACCTTCGGTCTGGGGGAGGCTACTGTCGTCGATCGTCTGGTCGTGCACTGGCCCTCCGGCGAAGTTACGGAACTGGAGCAGGTCGCGGCGAATGAACAGCTGGAATTGACCGAGCCCGAGTAGGCCGCGCAGGCGGCCGAGCGAATCGATAAGGCACGTCGTCGAGGATGATCGCTCAAACCAACATGGGGAGGGGTGGGATGATGAAAGGGAAAACCTGCGTACCGCGGGTACTGTGGTTTTGGCTGTGGGGCGCATTGGTCATGACCACGGCCATGGCCGACGAGCCTCCGCAGGTGGGGGCCGATCCCGGCTCATCTACCGTGTGCCTGACCATCGACTATGGGGACGGAGCACAGAAACGGTATCCGGAGGTGCCGCACGAAGCCCGGATGACGGTCGCCACGGCGCTCCGCTACGCCAAGGCCCATCCCCGCGGGATTGACTATCAGTTGCAAGGCCAGGGGGCGACTTCCCTGTTGAAGCAAATCGATGATGTGAAAAACCAGGGGGGGAGCGGCCGGAACTGGATCTACCGTATCAATGGAAAGCTGGGAAAAACAAGCTTCGCGTTGGCGCCCCTGCAGCCGGGGGATGTTGTCTTGTGGAAGTTTGACGAGTACCAGTAGAATGCGGGACGTCTGCCTGCGGTAAGGCTCGCTCGGATGGGGGCCCGCTGCCACGGGGCGGAAACACGAAAGAAACGAGGGACGGCGATGAGACGGGAAACGGTGCGGCAAGCTCTGGTGTTCGGGTTACTCCTCTTGGCCGGAGTCGGCGTGCGTCTTTCCTTTCGCGATCTGCCCAACTTCGCCCCGATCGCCGCCTTGGCACTCTTCGCCGGTTTCTATTTCCGCTCGAGTGCTGCCGCCGTGGCGCTCCCGCTGGCCGTGATGATCATCAGTGATCAATGGCTTGGCGGTTACCATTGGCTCGTAATGGCGGCCGTGTACGGGACGTTAGCGGCCCCCGTGGCCTTGCGTTCGCTGGTTCGTCGCAAGCTGGACGCCGCCTCCGAAGGGCGTCAGGCAATGCCCGCGGCCTTGACGGTATTCGGCTGCAGCCTGGCCGGTTCGCTGGCTTTTTTCGGCGTAACGAATCTCGCGGCCTGGATGGCGATGGATATGTACGCCGCCAACTGGCAGGGACTGTGTGAATGCTATCTTCAGGCGCTCCCCTTCTTCCGCTACACGTTGGCGGGCGATCTCACGTTCGCCACGGTCCTGTTTGGCGGCTATGTGTTGCTGCAGCAGTCGGTCTTCGCGGGCTCGCTCGCCCGCCCGCTCGCCCGCCCGCTCGAAGTCGGATAGGCTTTCCGCGTGGCAGGATTACGTCGGATCGGCCTCCAGATCGTGGCCAGCGAACGTGAAGCTCCCGCTAACAAGCGGCGGGCATCTGGGAGAGTTCGCGTCGGGTCCCGTCGAATCACCCCCCCCATCCATCGCCCACGCTTGTTGTCGTGGCGTACTTCAGGCGAACAGGCCATGTGACCCACTCGCCGCCTACCGGCGAGCCGCCTCGGCCGCCTGATGATCGCGGGCTTTGCGTCGGAGGTCCTCGCTGTTCCAGCCGTGCTTCTCGGCCTGGGCCAGCAGTTGCCGCTGGCCTTGATCCGACAGGCGCGCCACGGCGGCGTGCGCGGACCAGGAGAGGTTCGGACGACGATTCTGAGGCGGCACGCGACGAGCCACCGATTCGTACCGCTGTAGCTGGTCGGCGGAAATATAACCTTCGCAGGCTTGCGAGAAGGCCTCGCCGAACGACGCATCGCCGGCGTTGAGCAGATCGCCGATCCACCAGGGACTGGCCTTCTGGCACCAGAGGGCAAACTGCAGCGGTCCCATCCACTCCTCGATCGGCGGCTTACCGCTGATACGAACGGCGGCCGGGAGGAACTGGAACTTGCCCAGCGAGATTTTCGGATCGTTTTGTGATACGTTGCCTGCCATGGCTCCCGGGCGATCCGTTGAGGGGGCTGGATGAAGCCGATATGGCGCGAATTCTAACAACTTCAACCACGGAACGACAGCGATGACGGACTTTATCCATGCCTCGCTCGCGGGGGGCTACCCGCAAGCACGGCTGCGGCGTAACCGACGCTGGGGCTGGTCGCGGCGGCTGGTCAGCGAACATCGGCTCAGCGTGAACGACTTGATCTGGCCGCTTTTCGTCCACGAGGGGCCGTTGCCCCGGGAACCGATCCCGTCGATGCCGGGTGTGGAGCGGCTGACGATCGAGCTGGTCGTCGAGTCGGTGGGGGAGGCGGTGGAACTGGGGATTCCCGCGGTGGCGATTTTTCCCGCCACCGATCCACGGTTGAAGTCGCCGGAGGCGGCGGAGGCCATCAATCCCGACAATTTGATGTGCCGCACGGTGCGGGCCGTGAAAGCGGCCTATGGTGAGTCGATTGGCATCGTGTGTGATGTGGCGCTCGATCCTTATTCGAGTCACGGTCATGATGGGCTGGTACGCGACGGCTATGTGGTCAACGACGCGACCATCGAGGTGTTGTGCCAGCAGGCGCTGGTGCAGGCGCGGGCCGGCTGTGACATCATTGCCCCTTCCGACATGATGGACGGCCGCGTGGGTGCGATTCGTCGGGCGCTCGATGCGTCGGAATTCGAGGACGTTTCGATCCTCTCGTACGCGGCCAAGTATGCCTCGGCCTTTTACGGACCGTTTCGGGACGCCGTCGGTTCAGCGGCGAGTCTGGGCGCGGCGGATAAGAAGACATATCAGATGGACCCGGCGAACACGCACGAGGCCTTACGCGAGGCGGCCCTGGACATCCATGAGGGGGCCGACATGGTCATGGTCAAGCCGGGGATGCCCTATCTGGATATTGTCCGCCGCATCAAGGACGCGTTTGAGGTGCCGACATTTGTGTATCAAGTCAGCGGCGAGTACGCGATGCTGACCGCGGCCGCCGCGAACGGCTGGCTGGATCGTCGGGCGGTGATGCTGGAGAGCCTGTTGGCGATGAAGCGGGCGGGAGCGGACGGCATTCTCACCTACTTTGCCCGCGAAGTGGCCGAATTACTCTAGCGACTGGACGTCGCGGACCGATTCCCGGCGGGCCGGCGTCGTCCCCTCCCCGCGTCACCCCGGCCCACGGTGTCTGCCAATTCCCCGTCAGCGGGATGTCGCGCACCCGTACATTCGTCTCAATCGATCCGATTGTGCCAAACGGCAGGAAAACTTTGACTTGTCTTTTTCCTGAACCTACCCTTGGGCATTCGGTGCGTCTCCGTCGACGCACTACGCGGCACCGAATGTGCGGGGAACCCCAGCCATGTTGGCCTACATCGTGAGTGACAATCAAGCCGCGGCGGAAAAGCTCCGCCGCATCTTGGTCGACCAGCGGGTGGAATGTGGCGTTGCTAACATCCTGACCACAGACCGTGCGATCGACATGGCGGCTCGCGTGGCCGAAGCGGCCGAGTTGGTATTCGTGGTAATCTCCGCCGAGGTCGATCGGGCCTTGTCGCTGATCACCAACCTGAAAGTTTCCTCGCGGATGAAGCTGATCGCCGTCGGTTCGGCCCGCGATCCACAGCAGATCCTGCGTGCCGTCCGCGCGGGCACCGACGACTATGTCGATGAGGAAGGGGACCTGTCGACGCAAGTCCAGGCGACCCTGCAGCGCGTCGATTCGATCGGTCGCGGGCAGAAACGGCAAGGCCAGGTCATCACGGTCACCGCCTCCAATGGAGGCACGGGCCGTAGCACAGTTGCCACCAATCTGGCTTTCGCGCTGGCCAAACATGGGAGCTGCTGTCTGGCCGATCTGGATCTCCGCCGTGGCGATCTGGCTTCGATGGTGGCTGCCAAGCCGCGTCACACGATTGTCGACATGTGCGCAAACACGCAGAACCTCGATCAACAGATGTTTCGCGAAGCGCTTTGCGACTGTGATCACGGCGTCCATCTGTTGGCGGCTCCGCAAACTCTCGATGACGTACAGCAAGTCACCACCGATGGCGTGGAGCGGGTGATTCACTGCGCCCGTGCCTCGTTCGACTTTGTGGTGGTCGACCTGGAAGACTTTTTTCACCGCGAGCAATTTCGCGTGTTGCAGCTGAGTGACACCATCTTGTTCACCTTCCGACTGGACTTTCAGGGTCTCCGCAATACACGTCGCACGCTCGAATTTCTCCGCCGCGCGGGGATCGACGAGCAGCGCGTCAAATTGGTTGCCAATCAGGTCGGGCGTTCCAAAGAGTTGTCGGTGGCTCAGGCGGAGGAGGCTCTCCGCGCAAAAATCGCCCATTTCATTCCCGACGATCCCAAGGCGCAGAATCTGGCGCTGAACGCTGGCGTACCCGCTGTGGTCGCCTATCCGCGCAGCAAGCTGGCCAAGGCGATGCACCAATTAACTGCTGTACGAACAGCCCCAGCGTGACGGGACCTCCGATGTTTCACTTGGAACTTGACCAACGGCCGGGCAAGGATGCGGGCAACTCGCAAGAGCGCCTCACGGCGATCAAGCAGGATATTCACGCACAGCTGCTTGCCAATATGGACCTCACGTCCATCGAACAGCTCGATGACGTACAACTGCGGGCGGAGATTCGTCGCGGCGCCGAGGAGCTATTCCGACACCAGGGACATCTGGTTTCCAGCATCGAGCGGCAGCAGTTGATCGGTGAGATTATCGATGAAACGCTCGGTCTCGGGCCCCTGGAGTCGCTGCTGAACGATCCCACAATATCCGACATCTTGATCAATGGGCCAAAGACCGTTTATGTCGAACGCAACGGGCGGCTTGAGCTGTCGACGATCGTCTTTCGCGACGATGACCATTTGATTGATATTTGCCAGCGAATTGCCACGAAGGTCGGGCGACGATTGGACGAGTCAAGTCCCATGGTCGACGCCCGTCTGGAGGATGGCAGTCGTGTCAACGCGGTCATTCGCCCGCTCGCTCTGGATGGTGCCCTGGTATCGATCCGTCGCTTCCCTGCCCAGCCGCTGATGGCGAGCGACCTGATCGATAACGGCACGGCGACGCCGGAAATGATTGAGTTCCTGGGTGCCTGCGTCGAGGCGCGTTTGAATATCGTTATTTCGGGCGGCACGGGCAGTGGAAAAACCACCTTGTTGAATGTGCTGTCTGGCTATATTCCGCATGATCAACGGGTGGCCACGATCGAGGACGCCGCCGAGTTGCATTTGCAGCAACCGCACGTGGCCCGGATGGAAACGCGACAAGCCAATCTGGAAGGTGCCGGAGAAATCACGGCTCGTGATCTGGTGCGGAATTCATTGCGGATGCGACCCGATCGAATCATTGTCGGCGAGTGTCGGTCGGATGAAGCCTTTGACATGCTGCAAGCCATGAATACCGGGCATGACGGCAGCCTGACGACGATTCATGCGAACGACACCCGCGAAGCGCTCAGTCGTCTGGAGATGCTCGTGGGGATGGCCGGCTACGAATTACCTCTCTGGTTCATCCATCGACAATTGGCGTCGGCCATTCAAGTTGTCGTCCAGGTAAGTCGTTTGAGTGGTGGCAAACGAAAAATCACGCAGGTCTCGGAGGTGACGGGCTGCGATGGGGAAGTGATCGGCATGCACGACATTTTTAACTTCCAACAGACCGGTTTGGATGCGGACGGATGTGCTGTGGGGAAGTTTCATGCGACGGGCATCCGACCGCACAACTTTGACCGGATCCGAGCCACGGGAATCAATCTGTCCAGCCAATTGTTCGAGCGAAGGGAACTCGCGCTGCCGGTGGCACAACAGGGAACAGTGAGCTAGGTCATGACTCCCCTCGTCCTGCACATCCTGACGTTTTGCTCGGCAACGCTGGCCGTGCTGGGTCTGGCGTCCTTGATTTTCGATCTGTTTTTTCGCCATCGTCTCGTGGTGGCCGAACGACTGAATGAGGAATTTCGAGGCAGTGGAAATGGCACGGCGGCGGAATCGACGCTGTTCAAGGACCTCAAGCGATTGCACACCGAGGCCGGACAAAAGAAACCGAGTCGCTGGCAGCGGTTTGCCCAGTTGGTGGAACAGTCGGGGCTGAGAACGACGCCCGAGCGACTGGTGATCCTGGCCATGGCGCTCGGCTGGTTGTTGGGAACGCTTGCCTTTCTGGCCAGCCTGCAGTTGTGGCTGGGCGCTGTCGGTTTCGCGATTGGTTTTTCGTTGCCGCTGCTTTGGGTGCCCTGGCAGCGGAAGCGACGCATCGCCATGCTCCGATCGCAGTTGCCCGATGCGTTTGAGCTGATGAGTCGGGCCATCCAGGCTGGTCAGACGGTCACCAGTGCCCTCCAGGTGGTAGCCGATAACTTTGACGACCTGCTGGCTCGCGAGTTCAGGGCGTGTCACGAACAGCAACATCTGGGTCTGCCACTGCCGGTGGCCTTGAACGATCTGGCGCACCGCACGGGAGTGGTCGAGATGCGGATGTTTGCCGTCACGTTAACCGTGCAACGCCAGTCTGGGGGTAACCCGGTTGAGATGCTGAACAATCTGGCCACCGTGATTCGCAAGCGGCTGAAACTGCTCGATCGGGTCCAAGTGCTGACGAGCGAAGGCCGCATGCAAGCCCTGGTATTGTTGCTGTTACCGTTCGTCCTATTCGCCACGCTGTCGCTCCTGAACTGGGAATATGTTGCCGAATTGTATGCGCACCCGGAGATTGTCGCAGGTGCCATGGTGTCAGAAGTCATTGGCGCTTTGTGGATTCATAAGATTGTGAATTTTGAATTCTAAGGCGACATGCGGGCCGCGGCGGTGTCCGCGGTGGAAGGAAATGATGTTGTGAATCCGCAGATCATCTATGTCTTCGTCTTCGCCAGCGCCAGTGCCGTAGCGGCATTGATCTGCCTGCTCTTCGTCCGCGATGAATCCACGGTGCAGGCACGTTTGAAGGAGCTCAGCGATCCGGGAGTTTCAGACTTCAGGCCCACAGCGACTGCTGCCGGTAGCTCCGTCCGGGAGGCCTTGAAGCGAGCGCTGCTCAGATTCGGCTCGGCCGCGCACATCGCCGGGTCGTCGCCGCAGTCTGAACGGTTGAGTTTCATTCGCGCCGGCATCTACTCACCCAACGCCTCGGCGTTATTCACCGCCACGCGGCTGCTGTTGATGATCGTGCCGGTGGTGTCGGGACTGCTCTTTGCCGGGCTGTACGGGATTCGCCTGCAATGGGTACTCATTGCCGGGGCCCCTTTGGGAGCCGTTGGTATGTTGGCACCCGCCTGGTGGCTCGCGCCAAACCAGGAAGCGAAAAGTCTTGTTACGTCGGGCACTCCCCGACTTTCTCGATGTGATGGTGGTGTGCCTCGAAAGCGGCATGAGCTTTGAAAGTTCTTTGCAGCGAAGTACGGACGAGCTGCGTGAGGCACACCCGACACTTTGCACCGAATTGTGCATCGTGCAGCGAGAAGTCGCGCTCGGCAAGCCCATTGAGAAAGCCCTGGAAAACTTCGCCTCACGTGTGGACCTTGATGTGGTCAAGATCCTCGCCACGAATGTGCAGCAATCGCGGAAGATCGGTATTCGCATCGCCGAAAATCTGCGGACCCACGCCGATATGCTGCGGACGAAACGCGAGAATCAGGCGGAGGAAATGGCCCAAAAGGCAGCGATCAAGATCTTGATGCCCACCCTGCTTTGTATTTTTCCTGCCATTTTCGTGGTGCTCGTCGGTCCGGCCGTCTTCCAGATTCAGGACAACCTCAAGTTGCAGGGCGAGGCCAGCGAAGTTACCACCGCATCGCAAGATCCATCCCCGAGCAGCAACGATGTGGATTAGGCTCGCCGAAACTCGTGGACAACGACCAGCGCCACGGCGGGGCCGCTGCTGGCGGGTGGTCAGCGACTCCGCATTGATCCGCCCGCCCACGCAGCTCAGCCGATTTCGTCAGGGAACGGCAGCTACCGAGTTCGCGTTGGTGTTGCCTTTGCTGGTGCTGATCGGCGTGGGGTGCCTCGATGTGGGGCATGCGCTGCAATACTACAGCGTGATGTCTAGCGCCGCCAACGCGGCCGCCCAGCGGGGAGCCACGCAACGTTACTACGAGCCTCATACGCGGATCGCCTGGGAGTCCCATGTCCGGGAGGCGGCGACGGATGAGCTGGCGTCGCTGGTCCGCGGAGGGGCTGCCGCCGACGCATTCGATATTCGCATCGAAACGGACGAACCACCGCCCACGCGCGACCAGGATGGTCTGCCCGGATTGCCGACGATCGCCGTCTCCATCGACTACGACTATCCCACCCTGTTTCATTGGCCCGGCTTTCCCCGCCGCATTCCCCTGCATTGCGAGTCGGTCATTCGGCAGTATCGTTAGCGGCCGCCACGTCAGGAGGCACCTTGATGCATCGTCACTCGCTCGACCGACCACTGTCATATCGCTACGCACGCGTCGCGCGCGACGGTGTCACGACGGTCGAGTTTGCATTGGTAATCGGGGTATTTCTCTTCATGTTGCTGGCGATTCTCGACCTGTCACTCATCGTGTTGCGGCAAAACTCACTCGCGGCGTCCGCGCAACGAGTGGCCCGCGCGGCAGTGGTGCGAGGCGCCTGCGCCGGCACGGACGCTGCGTGGGGGCCGGGCAGCATCCGTTGTCGTGGCGGCGACCGGTCGCCGGTCGCCGCCGAAGCTCGCAAGGCGTTGCTTTCCATCAATCCACGTGACGCGATGATCACCGTGACGTGGCCCGATGGTGGCAACGAACCGGACGAGCGCGTTATCGTCCGCGTCGCCTATCCGCATCGGTCGATGTTTCCCCTCCTGTTTGGCAAGAACAGTCGGCTCCAATCCGAGAGTGTCATGAGGATCGCGCATTAAGCCCGACATGAAAACGAGTCCCAATTACAATCGCATCCCGGTACCCCGCCCCGAGCACGGCTCGTGCGGGTCGCAATTCGCCTTGGCCCCGGCTCGGTCGGTGAAGCGGCGTTCCGCCAAAATCATGGTCGTGTTTGCACTGCTGCTGCCGGCCATGCTGGGCATGATTGGTGTGGTGATCGACGGTACGTTGCTGACGGCGGAGCAACGCCAATTGCAGAGCACCGCGGATGCGGCGGTCACCGCGGCGGCCATGCATGTGTTGCAAGGTCGGCCTCAACGGATGACGAACACGGTGCAAGAATATGTGCGTCAGCAAACGGGCCTGGCCGACACGCGGATTGAACTCCGTTATCCACCCCTCACCGGTCCACACGCCGCGGACGACAATTACGTGGAATTGCTGCTATCGCGCGACGTCGAAACGTATCTTGTGCATGTCTTGGGCGGTGCTTCGCTACGGTCGATCAGTGCCCGCGCGGTCGCCGGCAGCGAAACGTCAACGTCGCCGGCCGCCATCATGCTGCTTGCCAAGACCCCGCGGCGGACAGCGGGACTGAGCATTGACACCAATCGAGCGGTAAGGGTCGAAGGAGCCATTCTGGTGAACAATGAGCATGGGGCTCAGGATGAAAACGGCCAGCCGGCGGGCCGAACCGCGGGCTCGACCTACGCAGTCCGCAGCCGTGGGCAGCTTGCAGCCGATCAGCTCCGCGTGGCGGGCGGCGTGGATGATCCCGAACATTACGCCGACGCGCATCTGCGTGCGAATCAGCTAACGGTTGAGAATCCGTTACGGCGGCTGGCTCCCCCTTCAGGAAACCTCGATGATCGACGAGGTATTGATGACGACTTCGGTGGCGTTCAGATTCCCGCATGGGGGCAAGGCCGCGGCCATCGACAACGGGGTATCACGCTGGACCCTGGTACCTACGATTGGATTCGGGTGACTTCGGGCCCCGTGACCTTTCGACCCGGGATCTATCGCCTTCGCTCCGTCCACCCGTCCACCCGAGTCGCCTTGGAGCTTCAGGGGGATGACATCGTGGCCGCCGGCGTATTGTTCTATATCGAGAACGACGGGTCGGGGTGGTCATCCGGTGGTCCAGGTGACCAGGACGGACGACGGTGGTTCGGTGGCTTCTGGAATCCCACCTCCGAACGGAGCGTGGTGATCGATGTCGGTTCGCAGAGTCAATTTTCTCCGTTGCGCGACGAATCGAGCCCCTATCATGGGCTGTTTCTCTTTCAGGACCCGCAGGACGATCGCACCCTCCAGCTCGATTGCACGTCAGGCTCGGCGTCCGCGTTGCAGGGAATCATCTATGCGCAGCGGGGTCATGTGAGCTTGACCGTCGAGGGGACGTGTCGGGCGGCCTTTGTGGCGGGCACCATGGAAATCGAATCGCCACGGGGCTGTCGCATCGATCCGACCGACGTGCTGCCTCCCGCCAGGGATATTTATCTCGTCGAGTAGGACTGCTGTTACCGGTTGAGGAACGAGATCCCGAGGAGCGACAGCAGTCCCAGGACGACCAGCAGCACCAGCGCGATGGCCCAATTCAGCCAGAAGCGTTCCAGGCGGGTCTCGCGGGCTTCCTGCTCGATCTGCTGCCGCCGTTGGTACTCGCGACTGTCGCGCTCGGCCAATTGAAACTGCGCCTGACATTCGGGACACATCACATACTGGCCCAGCATGTCGGCCGGCGTCTCCAACTCGTGACCATTAGGGCACGGAATGTGATAGATCTGTGGTCCAGCGACAATCGCCTGTCCCACATTCGGCGGGACCGCGGGAAATGAGACGGCTACTTCCTTGGCCACGAAGCTCGGCGGCGGACCCTGCGTGCCTCCCTGCCCCTCTGGCGGCCAGGCGCCGGCTGACGCTGCCGCGGGGCGCTCCGCCACACCGCTGTCGGGCGGCGGGCAAGGAGGGATCACCATCAGCCTGCCGCAAATAGGGCATTGCGACTGCTGGCCCGCGTGCTGCCGTTCGGCTTGCAAGACATGACCCGCGGGACAGGTAAACTGAAACGACATCGCTAGGCAGCAGTAGCTGGAGGACCGTCAGATCAAGTCGCCTCGTGAGCAGAGATCTCGCGTGGCGCAACCGCCCGATGGTAACAAAAATCAAACAGTCCGTGCCATTCCAGCCGACTTAACATGGCGGCCGCTTGCCGAAGTGACGCGTTCCCCCCGCTCGCCCGTTGGCAGAGATCAACCAGTTGTGAGGGCTGCCAGGTCGATTGGTAGTCAAACGAGGCGGGGACATCCGACGGTGCGGACAGTCCGGACCGTATATGGTGCCCGATGTGTTCGAGCATCGCCCGATCGGTGGCTTGACGAAACCAATACTTCGCATTGGAAAAATCGCCCTCGCGACGGTGCATGATGCCGTGCCAGTAACTTCCGGCCGCCGAGGGGATGCCCTGGCTGAGCGCATGCGATTCGTCGAGAAAGCCGTGATACAGCCACAGTCCTGCCAGACAGCACATGGCCATCTCGCGATCGATGACGCGGGCATGCCCAAAGGCCGTCTTGAGCGACAGCTCGCGGAGCGCCGGAGGGGCATGGCGGTGAGGCCGATCCGTGGCAAATTCCACGTCCGCTTGGGGCCGCAGGAGTTGCGCCATGACGGGACCGTAGGGGTCGGAAGCGGTCGGCATGCTGGTCCTTTCTATCGCTGGCACCAAGTCTACTCGGCGACCCGGCCGGCGTCAGCCGTCGGGTGTGGTTCGGGGGGCCGGGTGTGCGTCGGGGGCCGGGTGTGCTTCGGGGCGCCGGGTGTGCTTCGGGGCACGGCGTGGGTCGGGAAACGGCTGGGAGGGGGGGCACAAGCGGCGGAGCAAGCCCTGAGCCGCGGGTCGAATGGAAAGTCTACCCCCATCCCGCCGCGAGTGTTAAACTGCGGATCGTGCGCAGTCCATGTCCTCCCCAGGTGTCGTCATGAGTAGCGATCCAGAAGCGTCTCCCCGGCCGTCCGATTCCAACGAGGGCCCCCAGCGGCGCGTGCTCAAGATCGGCTCGCAGCGGCCGGGACACGAAATTGTTCCGCCCGGGGAAAAGGAAATGCCTTCGATCCCGGAAGATAAGCTCGATCCCAGTCGGGTACCGCGGGAAGCTGACCCGCCGGACGTACCATCGGCTGACGCTTCCGGCGCGAATATCGAGGTCGAGATGTCGACGGCATCCGTCACCGCATCCGAGTCGACGTCGAGTGACCCGCCCTCCCCCGCGACGACCTCTGCCGCCAAGGAGCAAGTTCCCCTCCCCCCACCGAGCAAGCCAGCGTATCCCCCGCCGCGTCCGCGCCGCGTATCGGATGATTTGCAAAAGGAAATTGACGATGCGTTGGGCGGCGTTTCGCTGGATGATTTGCTGTCTGGGACCACGGTCCATCCTGATGCGACGAACGAACCCGAGATCGACCGCCGCTACCGGTCGGCGGTAGTGAAAATCCACCGCGAGGACGTTTTCTTCACCCTGCCCGGCCATTACGAAGGGGTCGCTTCCTTGCGCCAATTCGCCACGGTCCCCGAGCCCGGGACAATGATGGAGGTTGTGGTCAATCGGTTTAACGCCGAAGAGGGATTGTACGAGGTCTCGGTGCCGGGCGCTTCGGCCGAAGTGCATGACTGGTCCGATCTCGGTGAGGGCGTCATTGTGGAAGCACTCATCACGGGCCATAACACGGGTGGTCTGGAGTGCGAGGTGCAACGCATTCGTGGTTTTATTCCGATCAGCCAAGTCACGCTGTATCGCGTGGAAAACCTGGAGGAATTCGTGGGCCAGAAAATGGCCTGCGTCGTCACCGAAGCCAATCCGGCACGGGGCAACCTCGTTCTCAGTCGTCGAGCCATGCTGGAGCGAGAGCGGGCCGAAGCGAAGGAAACATTGATGGAAGCCCTCGCCGAGGGGCAAATCCGCGACGGCGTTGTGCGCAAGCTGATGGACTTTGGTGCCTTTGTGGATTTGGGCGGGGTCGACGGTCTGATCCACGTGAGCAAGTTAAGCTGGGATCGGGTGCAGCACCCGCGCGACGTCGTGGAAGAGGGGCAAAAGGTCAAGGTCAAGATTGAGAAGATCGACGCCGCGAACGGCCGCATTGGACTCTCGTTGCGAGATTCTGGTGGAACATCCTTGGGAGAAGGCGTCGCAGAAGTACGTCGAGAACACGATCGCGACGGGCGTGGTCTCGAAGGTTGCCGATTTTGGCGCCTTCGTCCGGCTCGAACCGGGGATCGAAGGCCTGGTGCATATTTCCGAGCTCGCACACCATCGGGTCGTCCGCGTGAGCAATGTCGTCAACGTGGGTGACGAGGTGACCGTCAAGATTCTTTCGGTCGATCCGGAGAATCAACGGATGAGTCTCTCCATCAAGGCGGCATTGGCGGCGCCCGTGGCGGCGTCCGAGCAGAAGGATGATGATGAACCGGACGAGCCACCGCGAGAAAGCGCGGTCAAGAAGCGGCACCGAGGCGAATTGCGCGGAGGCACGAATCGCAAGACGGGTGGCGAGCAGTTCGGGCTGCAGTGGTAGTGGCTCGCGTCACTCCCATCAGTACATTTCGGCCATCTCGCGGGCATGGTAACTGCTCCGCACAAACGGGCCACTGGCGACTTTGAGAAAGCCCATCTGCTTGGCCATGCGGCCCAGTTCGGCAAACTCTTCCGGCGGCACGTAGCGAATCACGGGCAGGTACTTGTCCACGGCAGGCTGCAAATACTGCCCGAGCGTCAAAAAGTCGCAACCGGCGTCCCGCAAGTCGGCCAGCACATCGAGCAACTCGTCGCGTGTTTCTCCCAGACCCAGCATCAGCCCACTCTTCGTCTTGACCAATGGATTCAACTTTTTAACGCGGCGGAACATATCCAACGTCCAGCGATAATCGGAACGTGGTCCGCGGACACGGCCATACAATCGCGGCACCGTTTCGGTGTTGTGGTTGAAGACTTCCGGAGCCGCTTGCACCACGCGATCCAGCGCCCAGCGGCAGCGGACGAAGTCTGGAGTCAGCACCTCAATCGACGCATCGGTCGCGGCACGGACCGCGAGCACACATTGATAAAAATGCTCGGCCCCGCCGTCCGCCAGATCGTCCCGCGTCACCGACGTGATGACGACGTGCTTCAAGCCCAGCCGGCGAGCCGCCTCGGCAACCCGCGGCGGTTCGTCCGCCTCCAATTCCTCAGGTTTGCCCCGTTGCACCGAACAGAATCCGCAAGGTCGGGTGCAGACATTTCCCAGTACCATGAAGGTCGCCGTCTTTTGCGAATAACACTCCATCCGGTTAGGACACCGCGCATTGTCGCAGACCGTTTCCAATCGCAGCTCTTCGAGCAGGTTGGCCGTAAAGTGGTTGGCGTTGCCTTGCGGGACCTGCCGCCGCAGCCACTCCGGCAGACGTCGGCGCGTATCGGTGGCGACCGAGCCACCCCCGTCGGATGCGGACGAGCCAGGGCTGTCAATAATGGGCAGGGAAGGGAAACCGGAATTCGTCATCAGCGGAGGGTCTCACAAACGTGAATCGGGCCTGTGCAGTATTCTACCCACCGACCCGATTGTCGCCACCAAGTGGGACGATTCCGCGGAGTTGCGGGTGGCGCTGTTGATTCATGTGTGAGCTGGGCTGGGGCGGGGCGATGGCAAGAAATCAGGGTGGCCGGTAGCCGAAGTCGCCAGACTTGGGACGTTTTATTTTGGACGAATCCAATCACTGGCCGGATTCGGACACTTGAAAATCAAGCTGACACGGAACACCAGGGCTTTTTCGCGTATCGTTTTCGGGGTTCGCTCAGCGTGGCTGGGGCAGCTTGCGCTAACAGACTGCGGCTGGCAGCCACACCCACGACGTTCACATTGGTTGGCCAGGGGGAATTCCCAGCCGCACAAATTACCGCTGCGGACAGCGTTGGCGGCCGTTTTCGCCGGCGTGCTGGTTGTCGGCAACCCGGCGAAACCGATAAAATGCGGGCTTAAAGTGTCGCACCTGGCCGGTTCGGCCAGGTGGGCTCAAGGCGTGCAACTGTCGGAGGCGAAAATGGTCCTCAATCAATGGATCAGTAGCCGTGTGTTTAGTTTGGTTCACGGCAACAACCTGGTCTACAACACCTGCTGGGAGGACCCGCGCCTGGACCGGCAAGCGATGCAGTTATCACCGGCGGACAACGTCCTGGTGATCACTTCCGCGGGGTGCAACGCGCTGGACTATGCGTTGCAGGCACCTGGATCCGTACATGCCGTCGACATGAACCCGAGGCAAAATGCCTTGCTGGAGTTGAAACTGGCCGGTATCCGCCACCTGGAATTTGACGATTTTTTTCAGTTGTTCGGCCATGGTCGTTTGCCGGGCGTGCGGCAGGTGTACGAGCAAGCGCCGCGTGCCTCGCTCAGTCCCTGGTCGCAGGATTATTGGGACCGCTGGATCAAGTTCTTTGACAATCCTCGACGCCCCTTTTATTTTCGCGGGACGTCGGGCAATTTTGCTCGGATGATCAATATTTACATCGATCGCGTCATCCGCGCGAGGGACGCCGTGAACGAGCTGCTGGATGCCAAATCGATCGAACAGCAGCGGACCATCTACGAGAACGAGCTGCGGGACCGCTTCTGGAGCCGACCGATGCGGTTTGCCATGGGTCGAGATACGACGCTGTCACTGGTCGGCGTGCCGCGTGCACAGCGACAGCAGGTGGAAAAAGACTACCAGGGCGGCATCGTGCAGTTTGTCGAGGATTGCGTCGAGTCGGTCTTCGCGCGATTGCCCATTCACGATAATTACTTCTGGCGAGTCTACATTACGGGTAGCTACACGCGGAATTGCTGCCCAGAGTATTTGCGGGAGGAGAACTTCGCTCAATTGAAGCAAGGTCTGGTGGACCGCGTCCACATCCATACCAATTCGGTCGAGGGCTTCCTACGGTCAACGGATGTCGATTTTTCACGGTTCGTGCTGCTGGACCACATGGACTGGATGTCGACCCATCGCTTTCCACTGCTGGAAGCGGAGTGGCAAGCGATCCTGGAGCGGGCCACGCAGGGGGCTCGCATTCTTTGGCGCAGTGGCGGGTTGCGGACCGATTTCGTGGATCAGGTCCGCGTCACCCGTGACGGGCAACTGCGGCCGCTCAACGAGCTGCTCACCTACCATACAGAGCTGGCCAGCGAGCTGCACGAGCGAGATCGAGTCCACACGTATGGCAGTTTCTACATCGCCGATCTGGCGGCTTGATTTCTTCACCCCAGGTCATCATGAGCATCGCTTCCGATCTCAAGGTACTGTACCATCTGGCGTTCAAGCCGGTCCGCGGCAAAAATCACGCGGATCGGATGGAAAATTTCTACGCCGGGCAGGCCGAAGCGTATGACGCCTTTCGTAAACGCTTGCTGCAGGGTCGCGGCGAACTGTACGCGCGACTGGAGGTGCCTGAGAACGGCGTCTGGGTGGAAATGGGAGGCGGCACGGGGTCAAACCTCGAATTCCTCGGCGAGCGGATCTCGCGGCTATCGAAAGTCTACGTCGTCGATCTGGCCGGCTCGCTCCTGGCCGTGGCCAGGCAACGGGCGGCCGAGCGCGGCTGGACGAACGTCGAAGCGATCGAGGCCGATGCCACGAAATTTCGACCAACCGACGTGGCGGCGGACGTTGTCACTTTTTCCTACTCGCTTACCATGATCCCCGACTGGTTCGCGGCGATTGACAATGCCCACGCCCTGCTGCGGGACGGCGGCAAGATTGGCGTCGTCGATTTCTATGTTTCCCGCAAGCATCCCGCGGAGCATCATGCGCGGCACGGATGGTGGACGCGGACCGGTTGGCCCACCTGGTTTGGCATGGATAACGTCTTTCCGTCGCCCGATCACCTGCCGTATCTGCAGCGGAAATTTCGCACGCAGTATCTGTTGGAGCAACGGGCCCGCGTGCCCTATCTGCCGCTCGTCCGTACGCCGTACTACCAGTACATCGGTCAGAAGTCACCGGTCGGCTGATGCCGGCAGTGATTTCTGACGGAGGCGGGCGCACGGAAACCGCCAACAAACACGTACGCCTGCGGCTAACGGTTAATCGAGGTGGACGCCCAAGGCTCTTATGGACGGTGGCGCGGAGAATGAACCTTCGTCACACCCGGTACCTCGGAAATCGCGCACGGTGCTCAAAATTGGTCGGCTACGAGCGCTGTTGGACGCGGTGCAGAAGTTCTTCGCCGGTTATGCGAAAGGCCGCGTCATGGGGGCAAGCATAAACGCAGCTTGGTTTGCCGTCCAGACTCTGGCATAGATCGCAAGTCGTCGCCCGCCGCTCGGGTCCGCCCGCCTGGCCCCGCGTCCCAATCTCCTGCATGTTGATGTTTCCGTAGGGACAGTTCTGCGCACAATCCGCAGCCAATGCAATAATCCTCGATCTGAATCTGCAGCGTGGTGCCCTCACGATGAATCGCGTCCACTGGGCAGCCGACCAAGCAATACGGGTCCATGCACGAACGGCAGGCGCTGGCCACCAGAAAGTGCTCGAAGCGGAGGCCTTCCCGCACCAGTCGCGTGACCCCTTCATGCGTATCCGCGCATGCCTTGGTGCATTCATCGCACCGGGTGCAGCGTTCCAGATCGAGGACCAGCAGGTTATTCGCTCCGTACAAGCCTTGCTCCAGCGCGTCATCCACGGCGGTCCGCGCCAGCCGCGCGGTCGCTTCTCGATCGCGACCCAGCAGCTGATCGGCGCGGGCTTGCAATGCCTGTTTGACGGCAGGGAATTCTCGCACCAGGGCTTCGAAGTCCTCGAGGCGAATTCGAATGAGCTCCACGTGATCGAGTGCCGAACAAGTCGCGGTGGCGCGCCCGCCGACCGCTGATTCCGACAGCAGACCCAAGCGAGAAAGGAGTCCGATTTCTCCGAAATACCGGCCGGGTCCCAGATAATCGAGGACCCGATCTCCCTGGCCGTACGATTGCGAGATCTTCACAAACCCCAGCTTGGTGATGTAAAAGGCCTCGGCGCGATCGCCTTCGGCGATAATCGTCTGTTTCGGTTCGACGAATACGATATCGGCCTTGCCCTGCAGAAAGGCGGCTGCCGCATCCCTTGACTCCGCGTCCAGCGACTCAAAGATCTTCAGTCCGCGCAGTTGGCCGACGATCGCGTACTTGCGATAAGCTTGGTTCAGGATCTCGCGACTGGCCTCATTCCGTTGCAGCATGTGCAGGACATTACGACGGATCTCCAGCACCTCCGCATCCTCCTTGGCAATTACGGTGGCGGAGCGGGGGTAGCGATTGAGGCATGACATCTCGCCTAGAATGACATCATCTGGGCCCCGCTCAATTGACTCGCCCTGCCCCAAGGTGGCGGCTCCCATGTCCGCGAGGGTGGCCCGCCCCTGTTGCGGCTGGACGAATGTCCGCAGGCCACTGAACCAACCCCAGATCCCCTCGGCCTTGGCCGTCCGAACGGCGCCGCCGGTCCCGCCGATAAAAACCTGGAAGCGGCCCTTGAGCATGATAAACGCCGAGGCCCCGTATTCCCCTTCGCGGCACAGCACTTCGCCGGCCTTTAAGCGGCGACGCACGACCGAGCTGGCATTGAACTGCAGAAATTTGTAGGGGATGCCGGAAAAAAGCGGAACGCGTTTCAGCTCGTCGGGACGCACGAACTGATCGTCGCTGATCGAACGGTGCGAATCGCGCTGAATATCTTCCGCGACTTGTTGTCGCTGAAGTTCAATGAAAGCCGGTTTGAACTCGAGTGCTCCGGTCGGGCAGCTCGTGGCGCATTCGCCGCAGGACACGCATTCACTGGCTCCCATCCCCTCGCCAAAGTCAAAGGAGACGATCGCCGCATACCCCTTCTCCGCGCGGCCAATGATGCGATTGCCTTTCAGCCAGTTGCAGCCGCGGCTGCAGCGATCGCAGAGGATGCACTGATCGTGGTCGACGGAGATGATCTTGCCCGAATCGTCCCGTCCGCGACGGGGAGCGGGCTCCGCAAAGTCACGGAAGCGGCTCTGCGTGATGCCGAGGCGAGCGGCGAGAGCCGCCAGTTCGTTGCCCATACCGGCGGTGGAGGGATCGACATATTCGTCGCTTGCGGTTCGTGGTAAATGATCGGTGCACAGCAGATCGACCAGGATGCCAGCGGCCGCGGCGACGCGTCCGGCCGCGACCGGGTCGGCACGGCTCTCAAGTGTGTGGACTTCCATGCCGTCCGAAACCCGTTGCACGCAGGCAGGTACCAATTCCGTGCGGCGGCCATATTTCGAGTTCTCGGTCGCTTCCACCACACACACACGACAAACGCCCACGGGGGGCAGATGTTCTTGATGACACAGTGTGGGAATGGGGTTCTGATCCCCCGGCACGAGCACGAACTCACGGCGAGCCGCATCGATGATCGTCGTGAAGCGGGGCGTCGGGTGGCCCTGGCGATCGCGAATGATATTGCCCTGACTGTCGGTCAGCGGGACTGCCTTGGGCACGATCACATCGTGTCCATCGATCTTCAGCGACACCCGCACATCGAAATCGTCGGCGGTTGCCTTCTCGACGCGGATCAATTGACCGCGCATATCGCGCGAAACAACCCCTCCGATTCAAAGGCGATGCCGCCTTCGTCGATAGGAAACGTGAGTGGTGGTCGGTCGGAATCAGCCATCAGCGAGTCTCCTCCGCACCGACCGCGTCGCGCACGAGTTCGGGAAAGAAGCGGAGCAGGCCGCGGACCGGATTACTGGCAACCTGTCCCAAGCCGCAGATGCTGGTGGCGATCATGATTTCAGACAGCTCGTTCGCGGTGCGCACGAGGACAGGCAGCTGTTCGGGTAGAATACGGCCGCTGACGAGTCGCTCGCCCATCTCGGTGATCCGCTTCGAACCCAAGCGGCAGGGAACACATTTTCCACATGTTTCGCGCTGGAAGAAGCGGCTGCAGGCGAGGGCCTCACGGAGGATATCCGCGCCTTCGGCGTAGATCACGATGCCGGCTCCGATCATGATCCCCAGCGCGCGGGACACATTGATATCCAGCGGGATTTCGCGGAGATCGATGTGCGTCACGTCGGCCGGGACGAACTTGTCGACAAACCGCCTCGCGAGCTGGTTTGTGGGAAGCTGGGCCGGCAGCAGGCCGCCGGACGGGCCGCTCAGCGCGGCGGCCACCAAGGCGCGTCCCTCGCGCGTCCCTTGGGCGTACTCATCGATCAATTCACCCAGCGTCAGTCCGGTCGGGACTTCATAAACGCCAGGACGTGCGACGTCGCCACTGATGGAAAACAGGCGGCGTCCCTTCATCCGTTCGCCTTGTCCGGCCACCCACCGACCTTCCTTCCGTCCTTGGGCGGCATACCAGCCCCCCGGCTGATGCAACGGTGGCGCCGCTTGGCGTTGCAGGATGGCCGGCACCCAGGCAAACGTTTCGACATTGCTCAGCAACGTCGGCTGATTGTGCAAGCCGTTCGTCATCAATTCGGGTGGCCGATTGCGCGGTTCGGCCCGCTGGTCCTCCATGGCCTCGATCAAAGCGGTCTGCTCGCCGCAGATATATCCGCCCGGGCTGACAAAGACCTCCAGTTCGAATGACTTGCCCGAACCGAAGATATTGTGACCGAGAGCCCCCAGCTTCCGGGCGCGAGAGATCTCGGCGCGTACCGCTTCGGCCGGATCGTGGTACTCGTGCCGGATGTAAACCCACCCCCGGCTGGCTCCGATCGATAGCCCGGCCAGGATCATTCCCTCGATGGTCAAATGGGGAAACGCCAGCAACAGGTCGCGGTCCTTAAACGTGCCAGGTTCTGATTCGTCGGCATTGCAGACGATGAACTTGTCCTCCCCCTGGGCCAGGTAGACATCGCGCCATTTGAGATAGGCACGGCCTCCCGCGCCGCCCATCCCCAGCAGTCCGGCCGTCGTCAGCGCACCCAGCGGGCGGGCTTCCAATGTTCCCGCGTCATCAGGCCCGTCCGATTCGGTTCCAAACAGCCGCCATGGATTCGGGTCACGAAGGTATCCGCGGACGGCCGCGTAGTCGCTCGACCCCTCGTAGCAATTGATCTGCCAATCGTCGGTGCGGCCGGTCACATGGGCGACATCCGAGTCGGCGGCCCAGGGCGAACCCGCAAGATAGCTCTCCACAATCTCGCACAGTTCATCTTCTTCGCGAGCCACAAAGAGGTCTTCGTTAATCATGGCGGCGGGTGCCCGATCGCAACGTCCCAGGCACGAGACGCCACATACGGAGACCTCCGCACCGTGCGGCTGCAATCGCTTCGCCAGGCGTTGCGTCATCGCGACACTGCCCCGCAAGTGGCAACTCATGTCGCGGCAGATGTCCAGTTGTACCCGCGGTGGCGGTGACTCGCGAAAGTGTGGAAAGAATGTCACCAAGGCCTGAATGCGATACGGTGACGCGCCCGTCTCACGAGCCACCGCTTCCTTGTCCTCGCGGGTGAGGTAGCCGCCACGCGCCTGCTGGCGGGCATAAAGGGCAGGAATGATTTTGGGTGACGGATCCATGAAAGGGGGCTCGGAGGTTATTCTTGAAGTCGCTGGTTTCCGACGCGAGAGCGAATCTGTTGGTACAGGCGATCATACGCTGCCCAGGTGAATCCGCGGGGACTATTCCAGCCTTCGCCAAATCGCAGCGGACCTTGCGCCAGTTCGTCCAGCGTAGCCTGAACCGACGAGATGGTAGCCGGGGGCATCGTCGGAGACCCCTCGCAGTCGGCAATCGCGGCCAGCATCCGCAGGTACCAAAACGAGGCGTCGTGCCAATCTCGGACCGTTTCGCCATCTTCGACCGCGCGGCCGAGCGCTTTGTCGGGATGCGCATTGGCCGAGCGAAAGGCGGCCACGGCGTCTTGTCGGGCCGTCAACGAAACTCGGCTCAGCAATGACTGGCGGGCGGCGACTTGCGATGCGGATAACGGGCCCAGGCTCAGCAGTGGCTGTTTCCCCAACGTGGGCGAAAGACCCGCCAGATACCAGCGGTTCCATGCGGCAAAGCCCGTCTGCGGGTTGGGGCCCCGCGGCCGGCCGATTTGCAATTCGCGGTGGCAGGCAAAACAATCGTAGCTGGCCAGGTCGGGCCACATCGCCAACGGCCGTGAGGCGGAGAATATCGTCGCGGCACCGTCGGGTTGTTCCATCCGTTCCCGTTCGAGGTCCGCGGCAGCTGCCAGTGACAGCAAACGTCCGGACTCGAACCGCGGCAGTTGTCGCCCGGCACTCCGCGCGCGTTGTGCGGCTTCGGTTTCCAGGCTCCAATGCGGTCGCATATTGGCGGCGTAAAGCCAGGCGTCAAAGCGGAGGGCCGGGTGTCCGGCGGCGATCAGCTCGTGATCGACGTCGCGGATCATTCCGTCCGCTGAACGCGATCCCACGTGGCAGCGGATGCAAACGCTGGTGCGGCTTAACCAGTCTTTCAGATCGCGCATCCCACTGGCCAGCTTTTCCGCTGCCGACTGCTGCTGCCAGGAGGCGTACTTGTGCGGCGCCAGCCATTCCGCGGCGGGGCCATGACAGGCCTCGCAGGATACGCCGCCGGCGATCAGAGAGGATTCGATCGCACCGGTCCCCTCTCCCGCCGTGGCCGCCGTATGGCAGCTGACACAACGCTCACGAAGGACTTGCTGGTAAGCGGTCGACTCGGGGTCCGCGAGCGTGGGCGCGTCCGAGGCCAATCCGGTTAGCAGGCAAGTCACGATGGCTTGGGCCGTATCATCAAGCAGCAACAGGCCGGCTCGCGCGTGACGATCCTGCGATTCCCACACGTTCAGGCTGCTGTTCCAGGCCGGCCCGCGATCGGGGACGCCTCCGTGACACATGGCGGTGGCACACGACGCATATCCCACGCGTTGTGGTTCGCCCCGACTGGGCGCGACACACGATACCAGGACACAAGCCATGGCCAGCCGCGCGGCGAATGGTCTCGGGCGGCAACTCATCGTTTACCTTCCCCGGACGCGTCCCGGCGTGTCCAATGATAACGATGGCAGGTGGTACAGGCTGCGGAGGCCCATGCCGGCTGGGCACCCTCGGCCAGGTTGCCGGTGGCGGAGATCCGGGATTCGTCGGGGTCGCGGCGCGAATACTGCGCCTGCAGTCCGTCGACGATCTCTCGCGGAGCCGCGGACTCGGCCGGACGATGGCACGGCGTGCAACTGGATACGCCGGCAATCATGACCGTCGTGTGGTCCGGCAATCCGGCTCCTTTCGTCCTTTGGAACACGCCAGCGTGGCAGAAGCGGCAGTCCATCCGCGTATGCGCCGCATGATCGAACGAACCGCGGCGCAACCAGCGTGTGGGAACCAGGGGGGCCGTTTTGCCCCGTGCTGCTCGTTCCACGAATTCCGGTTGCAAGTGTTCATCCCAATGACATTGACTGCATCTCGTTTGTAGTTCGTCAAGCTTTGCCTCGACCTCCGCGTCGGCCGCGGCAAAGTCGCTTCCTTTAATTCCACTTCCCGTACCGGGAGCAGCCACCGACCGAGTCGTGTCGGAGGGCATCCGGATGGAGCCCGTGAGCCGGCCACCTTCGATTTTTGATCTCAAGATCAGGGCAACTTCTTCTCGTCGGGCCGCATGGGGCAGGGGTTGCAAAGCGCCGGTTCGCCCCCCGTAATTGAGCGCATGGCAAGCCTCGCAATGTTGCTCGAAATCAATCGGTGCGTAGTAGGCGGCATCGTGGCTGTCCGCGGCCGAGCCAGCCGGCGAATCTGGCTGCAGAGTCAATTGATGACAATCTTCGCACGTCAGTTGCACCCAACCCTCGATCTCCTGACTGCCGCGATAGCGACCTTGGTATCTCTCCGGCAAGCGATCGAGGGAAAAGCCCGCACGGTTGGCCGATCCGTCCCGCGCCTTTACGACCTGGCCGGGTTGCAGATGCTGGTAGTGATCAAAACGGATTCCATCCGGATGTGACTTGAGCGAAGTAAAGTCACCATGTCCGCGCAGTGTGAACGTGTCGATGCGGTCGCGGATCGAGCCGGGCGAGACCAGATGTTCCGACAAATTGGCGTGACACTGCTCACAGGCTGCATCCGCCACTTGGGCGAGAGCGTGCTGCCGACCCAGGTGATCTTGATGGCACGAGACGCAATCGCGTTCCCACAGCTGCGCCGTGGGAGTGAGGGCATCGATGAAGTGGTGGGCCACGATATGGCAGCCTGCGGTATTGCACGACCTTTCAATGTGGGCCACTGCCGTCACATCGTTACCCCGCCAGGCGTCATGGGCGAGGGGGTAAGAGAATCCCGCACCATGACACGCCCCGCAGTCAGACTCGAACGAGGCGTGGGGGTTGGCCAGTGGTCCCGTGCTGACTTGTCGCCCCCAGACTCGCCGCCAGCCGCCGTTTGGCGAGTCAACCCCCCCCGATTCCGCGATGGCAGCCCAAGCGGCATAGGCACCCGCCAGGCTGAGTGCGCAGAGGACCAGCCACCGCCGTCGTACGGCAAACGGGTCCCGCTGCCGAAAGTAATCGAGCGAGATTCGCTGCGAGCGGGACTTACCGGTGTCCGGTGATACCATCGTACGACTCGCGGCAGTTATCGGTAGCGAAGTGCCACCAGGATGTGAACGAACAGCAGGATCGTGAGTGCTACGGAGAGTCCCACGTGCAAGGGCAGCCATCCGTGCAGCCAGCCGTGAGCGCTGGTCTGCAGATCGAATTGGCGTCGTTGCTCATGCAGGTTCTCAAGGACTCCCAATAGCGGAAGTGTTTCCGCGTGGCATTGACGGCGCAACTGTTCAAAACGCCTGGACACGCGCTTGACTTCCTGTGCCGCATCTTTGACTTGCCGCCCCGCCAACAGGTAAGGGCGTAATTCGTGAAACATCTCCCACACCAACCGTTTATCGGCCGGGTGTGGCTCCAGATTGGCCGTCCGCAAGACACGACCGGTGAAACGACCCGCTTGTTGTGTCGCTCCCACGACCACCGCCTGCTGGGTGTCGAATTCCAGCGTGGCCGATTTGACGACCGACCGCCCGTTTTCTTCGAAGGGACCAAAGGTATGGATCAACATCTGCTCCGCATCGTCGACACTCTGCTGGGAGACATGGTCGATTTGTGAGTAAATCGTTTCGGCGGGAAGATTGTGCAGCATCCAGTCGGGAAGGATGTTTTGCACGAGCAACCCGTGGAGTCCGCTCAGCACCGTGAGCAACAGCAGGATCAGCAGCGCTGCCGCTAATCCGCCTCCCCAGTGCCAGCCGCTGTGTGCGACGGCCAAGGGAACGCAGGCGATTCCAAACCAGATATGAGCGCTCATCCAGTGCCGCGTCGCGCCCAGACGCATGCGCCGCAAGGCTTTGCGGGGCCACAGGAGCATTTCGAACACGATAAGGGCGGCCGCCGCGATCCCACACATCAATCCCACGCCGCTGCCGCCGCCCAACCAGGCCGACCGTTGATGGCTGGCCCAGCCATACCAACCACAAAGGGTCACGACCAGTAGAAGAGCCGCCATGGCCCAGGGGAGATGCAGTGCGTATTGAGTGCGATCGACCTTCACGACAGGGTCCGCTGGACAAGGGGCGCGGGCCGCGAAGGTTTGCCGTGACTTGCCACCAGCGGGCCGCGCGGCCGCCGGCCGGACTCCATCCTAGTCTCGCCGAGTGGCGATTTCAACGAAGCGGTCCTCGGGGCAGCCTTCCCACAAGTGGTCGAATTTCGCAACGCCGTCACAATTCGACGAATCGGCGCAACGCCATCGCCGCATGTGGGCTGGGCCGACATGAAAGGGCCTGCCAACGTCGGCGGACTTGTCGTCCTCAGGATGCACGGACGTGGTCCTGATCCTCGTCTTCACTCGATCCCGGCCACGATCGCGGCCCGCGGGCCGCCGCGACAGGCTGGTTGTTCAGCGCCGCCAAGCCGGCTGGCCAGGCGGCATTGCTCGCGGTCTCCTGACTGTTTCGCGCGCTCACCGCGGTGTCGGTTTCTGTCTCCGCCGTCATCCAGGGCTGGGCCTTCCCGGTTCGCGACGTGTCTTGCGTTACGATTGCTGCCGAGCTTGCCGCGGCCTGTGGCGACGTCGATAAAGCATTGATGATCAGCAACGCGTCGAGTGGCGTAATCCAGCCGTCGTCGTTCACGTCCGCGTACATCGATTGCATCGCGTCCGCCGCCGCCTGGCCTGACGCATGATCGTTCAGGCAATTGATGACGAGCAGCGCGTCGAGGGGAGTTACCATCGCATCCCGGTTGACGTCGGTTGGCAGGGACAGGTTGTGTCCGGCGGTCGCGGCTGCCGAAAGAGGGGCTGTGGCGACCGGCGTCCGCAGGGAGGGGACCAGCCCAAAATTTTGCTCGCTGATGATCTGACCTGTCGTGGTCTCAATCGAGAGCGTGCCCGGGGCACGCAGAAACATCCGCACGTCCCCTTGCAGCGTACTGGCGACGACGTCGGGGTTGCCGTCACGGTTGAAATTGCCCACGACCACCCACTCTGGTCCGGCCGAGCCGACGGGGCCAAGCACAAACTGCTGGCTGGCGGAGCGGGCGAACTGTCCGGCCACATTCGCGAAAACGCTGATGACTTCCCGCTCCGACTCGACCACGAGCATGTCTTTATCGCCATCCAAATCCATGTCGGCGAAGGTCAAGTAGGGTGCTCTCGCTCCCGCCGGCAGTTGCAGGAGTGGTTGCGACGAAGTGAATCCGCCCTGCCCGTCTCCGCTCAGGATGGCTACCGAATCATTGGCCATGAAGTTCGTGCTCTCACCATCCGCGCGGCCATAGTAGGTGACACCCAGGTCGAGCACGTTGTCCCCGTTGAGATCCTCCAAGTGGACATAGCTGGGGCCAAGTCCGCGAGCCACGATGCCTGCCACCGAGAAAATGCCCTGCTGATTTGTCAGTAAGACCACCTCATCGGCCAGATAGTCGGCCACCACCAGGTCAGGCAGGCCATCACCATTGACATCACCCGCGGCAACCGAGATCGGTTGCCCGGCGATCGGGATGTGCTGGCCGACGGTGAGCCTGCCTCGTCCATCGTTCTCGAGGATGACGACTTCTTGCGAACGATAACTGGTGATCGCTACGTCGAGGTCGCTGTCGTTATCCGTGTCGATCACCACCGCATGCAGCGGGCCCTGCCCGGCATCCAGGCGTTGCGTGATGGAAAACGTGCCGTCTCCGTGGCCAAGGAGCAGTAGCACCTGGCTGCTGTCGGGGAATCGCTCGACGCCCGTCACGGTCACGATCAGATCGCCAATCCCATCGCCATTAAAGTCAGCCGACCGTACGGTGTGTGGTCGCACGCCGACCGACACGGCCGCCCCGCGCTGAAAATGTCCGTCGCCATCATTCAGGGCCACGACAAGTTCCCCATCGAGTTCGCCGGTCACGACGAGGTCCAAATCGCCGTCTCGGTCCACGTCGAGCGGAGTCATCGACCGCATCAACTGCGTGATCGGTGCCGAATCGCCTCTGAATCCACCTAAGGGAGAGGTTTGCCCGTCGCCGCCGTCCAGGGAAATCGCAACGTCCTGGTTGCCATCAGGCACGTCAGGAAAAAAGTAATAGCCGCCGGCATCCGAGAACGTACGCATCTCATTGCGATCCAGCATTCCATTGCCATTGCTGTCAATGAAGACGACTCGATTGGGCAATCCCGCTTCGGTCGGCTGCCGCTGGCCGTCGCGATTCGCGTCGTCGTACAGAAATCCGGAAACCTCGGCGCCATCAGGGCGTACGTTGAGGGTGACGGTGCGGCTGACCAGGCCGCCATTCAGGTCGTCGAACGTGTATTGAAATTGGTCCGTCCCGTAGACGTTCAACGCGGGTACGAAGGTGAACTGGCCCGTCGGGTCAATGGTCACGCTCCCGCGGGTTGGTTGCTGAATGACATCATACTCACCGCTGTCGCCGTCCACATCCATGACCCCCAGCGATGCCTGGAAC
The DNA here is from genome assembly GCA_963700865.1 of uncultured Planctomycetaceae bacterium. Lineage (GTDB taxonomy): Bacteria > Planctomycetota > Planctomycetia > Pirellulales > Pirellulaceae > CAVOGJ01. Next base: position 887,553 of record CAVOZC010000018.1, read on the forward strand.
ACGGTGTCTTCCAGCGTCGAAAACGTTAGATCGCTGGCTGTCGGGTCGTCATTGACCCCCTCGATCTGCAAGGTTACCGTGCCAGGCACGAGCGTCCCGCTCCCATCGTCAACGGAGTAGGTGAAGCTGTCGTTGCCGAAGAAGTTGGCAGCGGGGACGTAAGTGAATTCCCTGGTCGCGTTTACGAATACTACCTCGCCGTGTTCCGGCGCCTCTGTCAATTGAAAGTGCAACAAGTTGTTGTCCACGTCGACGACCGCGAGCATACCGGTAAAGCTGGTATCCTCCTGAACCATGACCGTCTGATTCATGACGACGGGCAGGTCATTCACCGATCGGACGGTCAGCGAGACCGTTGCGGTTGCCTCGCCACCAAAACCATCGCTGACACGATACGTAAACGAGTCGTCGCCGAAGAAATTGGCATCTGGCGTGTACACAAAGCTGCCATCGGGTTGTAGCTCGACCGATCCCTGCTCGGGCAGCGTGGCGATCATATAGACCAACGGGTCCGAATTGGGGTCCGAATCGTTCAGGCTCACATTGCCGGTCAGGTCGGTATCTTCATCACCGCTGGCCTCGTCATCCGTGGCCAAAGGAGCGGCATTGGGCACCTCAAAATGCAGCTCGGCTACCGCCGGCGCAAAGACATCGAGGTACTCAAGGGACGTACCGGTAGCAAGTTGCCCGCTGAGTTCCAGTCGCACCTCGGTGATTTGCGACAGATCGACTCCGCTGCCCTGGAGAGGAACCAAATCGGCAAACGGCAAGAACCACTCGGTTGGCACGTCGTTTGGCGGAAGCAGGGACGCGATTTCCGAAACGCCGCCGTCGGCGCTGGTCAGAATGGCTCGAATCGACTCGACGCCGCCAGGCGCCGTGTACACCGTCCGCAAGCCCGCCGTGGCGGACGCGATGGACAAATCCAACTTGAAGGGCCCCAACTCGTCCAACCCATTCCAGATCAAATTGGTCGTTAATGGCGCGGCGACGTCGGCAGTGAGGCGAAGCCGACCGTTTTTTACGTCCAGTAAGGCGGCTCCGACGGGAGCGTCAAGTTGCAGGGTGCGTTCGAGCCCGACGGCTTCAATCGCCGACGCCACGGATTCGCCCGCCATTCCGTTGCTGGCGACGACGGCTTGTTCCGTGATTTCGAACGAATCGATCGTCGTGAGCAAGTTGGCCTGCAGGATCGCTGCTTGCTGTTGGTTGAGCACGGAAACGAGGTAGCTGCCCGGCGGCAGATCGGAAAACTGGTAACGACCACTGGAATCGGTATTGGTCGAGGCAACGATGATGTCTGGTCCGTCTACCAGTCCATTACCGTTTACGTCGCGGACGAGTTCGACGTTTGTATTGGAAAAAGGCCGACCGTTTTGTGTGACGGTGCCGGCAATCGTGCCATCGTCGATCCGTTCCGTGGCTCCCAGGTCGGCGACACCCACCCGAGCGCGGCGCAGCTGGTCGATCGCCACTGTCGAGAGGGACGCCCGATCAATGGCCGGACTGGCCACATCGAGAAATTGCGTTTGAGTGATCCAGGCATTGTCCGCCAGCGGCAGCAGCAGCGGATCCACGAACAGCAGGTCCGCGGGGGTCAGCCCGAGCGACTCGCCCGGTTGCTCGACCAGATTAACGCCCGTGGAAAAGAAACTGCCCGCCGCATCGACCTGCCCGTTATCGGCAAAAATCGAGTTGCGGATGCGAACTGGCTGTCCCGCGCTGTCGATGCCGCCAGTAGAGCCCCCATTTCCGGCAACGGTCACATGCTCTAGCGAAATGCTGTCATACGAGTCGGCATTCAAAAAGAGCCCGCCGCCCCGCTCCAGCGCCGCATTGCCCGAAATGGTGACATTGGCAAATCGCGCTTCGTGGTAGGGTTGCTCGAATTGGAGCCATACTCCACCCCCCTCGCCCGCGGCGTTGCCCGAGATCGTGGACCCGGTAAGGATCAGTTCCAGCCAGGCGTCTGGTCTGCCCGCCACAAACAGGCCGCCTCCTTGGCGCTGCGCGACGTTATCGCGAATGGTTGAATCGGCAATGGAGATTTCTTTCATTCCATCGGTGGCGCCATAGCAGTAATACTGGCTGTCAACAAAGACCCCGCCGCCCGTGGTGGCTTGATTATCGGCGATGGTGCTGGTGGCAATCCGCAGCCGGCTGCAATCCGTAAGGCGAATCCCGCCGCCACCAGCCAGTTGATTGGAATAGACTTCACTATCCAACTGCCGATTGCCGGAGATTGTCGTCTGCGTGATCGCGACCATACTCGCTTGTGCGTCGATAGCTCCCCCGCCCAGCGTGGCCCGGTTGTTGGTGAGTGACGATTGGTTGATCGTGAGCAGGGCGTCACGAGCGCGAATGGCGCCGCCGCCGTAGAGTTCCAGATTCGAAGTCAGGCCCACGTTTCCTCCGCTCAACCGGACTTGATCGAGCAAAAGTTGTGCGCCGGGTTGCAGATCAAAGATCCGCGTGTCATGGCCAGCCACTTCAAACGCCGCGGTGATGGCGGCGCCATGACCAAGAATCGTGATCTGGCCGGAATCGCTGATGTCCAGGTCGTTGCTCGCGTCTGAAAAAGAGTCGACAAGGACTTCGTCTCCACCCGTGATGCTGGTGAGGTTCAGTTCCACGTCACCTGTCAGCACGATGGTGTGGTCGCCCGGCAGGGCGTTTGCCTCCATGACGGCGGCACGGAGCGATGTCAGCCCGAGACTATCGGCCGCCAATCCATCCCCCGGGATTTGATCGACGGTGTCGGCGGCGGTATTGACCATGAAAGTGGCCAAGACGCGACGCGATTCCAGTGCATCGAATGAAAGTGGCCGGGGACGCCGCCTGGGGCGGGAACGACTAGCCCGATTTTTGCGGGTTTTCTTGGGTGGGCGCGGCATGCCATTCAAGTCCGGGGACACGAGACTTCAAGACCTGCATCATAACTTGACGCTGCCCGCAGCACACGAATTTTGGCCCGAGAATGTCGCTTTTGGCAGCCGACGGCGCGTCTTGTGCCTATGGTTCGGGCCGGATGAACGGCCCCCACGTCAAAATACGCGGTCGACCTGGAGAGCGAACTCGTAATCAAACGCCTGATCGCTGCCGCGTCGCACTGGCAGAATGAACCCACCCGAGACCTCCCAGCCGTTGCGAAGGAGCGAATGCGTTGCCAGATTGATGTTCAGGATGTCGACATTGCGCGTGGGATTACCAATCACAAAACCACCTTCCCGCAATGTGTCGGCGTTCTTGAGGGTTGACGTGTAGTGGAACTCGATCACTGAACTCAGCGCTTTCAGGCAACGCGCATCTGGGTTTTGATACCACCACGTTCCGAAGCCGACATCAACAAACAGAAACGAGGCATCCTTGATCACACCCAGGTCCGGCAGGCGTTGGGGTGTCGTCGGCAGGTTGGCGAGATCGGGGATTTCTCCGCGGACTTGATTGCCCACCGCGTCAAAGTCGAACTGCAGAAAGCCTTGTGCGAAGTAGCGGTTGTTCGGCATCCAGGCTCCCGCCAAGAACGGGAGTACATGGGCCGAATCGTTACCAATTTGCAGGATCTTGAGGTCGTTCATAAACAACGAGGCGGATGAGGCCGTGGGCAAGGCGAATCCGGAACCCGCCGTCAGAATGCGCGTTTGGGATCGCCAGAGCAGCGTCTTAAAGATGACGACCGCGTTGCCAAATTCCGAATTCCTGGCACCCAACGCATTGAGCGATTGCGACGCATCCAACGTGGCCGCCATGGGAATTCGGAACTCGAACGACATATTCTTGTTGAAGTACGTCTTTTCAAAGCCGAACGTGTAGCGACTCACATCTCCAAAACCGGGTCGTGCATCATTAAAGAAGTTGAAGTTGCTCAAGATGCGGTCGCGGGGAATCGGATTGTTGTTTTCCGAGATCTTGATCCGCCGTACGCCGACTCCTCCACCACCCGAGGGGATGAGCACGTTGTCACGCTGACGGTATGAGTAAACGACGTCATACAAACCGTCTTGCCCGACCGGTGGCACCGGATTGGGGATTTCTGTATAGATGGCCGTTCCCGGTACGAACTCGAAGATCGGGCTGGGCGACGTCGGTACCTCACTCGGCGGGAGCGGTTCATCGTTGATGATGTACACGCCCGGAACGCTGCTCGGATCGGCAAACAAGTCGTTCGGAAAACCGCTTCCGTCCCGTTCCAAGGCCAGCACCGTGCCGCCAGTACTGTTCATCAGTAGCCGACCGGTCGCCTGAAATTCGACAATGATAGGCGCGAAGCCGATGTCGAGGACGCCACCGTCAAAGTTGTCGCCCATCATGTCGGGCAAACTGCCTTCTGACTCCTGCCCCAAGCCACGGTCGGACCAAGCAGCGATCACCAGGGTGATCACGACGAGCGCTAACGATCGATGGCGCAAGGCAGCGGGCATTGCAAGCAGTCCTGGGGACGAAATGAGAGTAGCCTCAGCCTCCTCTTCGTCACCGCTGCAATCTGCAATTCACTCAAAACCCTAATATTTTACCCAGCCGTCTTAAGAGTCCCTCGCTGAGCACGGACGCTCATTCAATGTCCAGCCGCAAATAGTCGCGCGCGTTTTGATAACAGATCCGACGAGTCATTTCACCGACCAGCGTCAGGTCTCGGGGCAACTCTCCCAGGTCCATGTCTCGCCCCAGCAGGTTGCACAGTACGCGACGAAAGTATTCGTGACGCGGGTACGACATGAAGGACCGCGAGTCGGTAAGCATCCCGACAAAGCGGGATAACAATCCCAGATTCGAGAGCGCGTTGATCTGCCACTCCATTCCCTCCTTTTGGTCGAGAAACCACCAGCCCGACCCGAATTGCATCTTGCCGACGTGGCCATCACCCTGGAAATTGCCGAGCATCGTTGCCACGACGTAATTGTCCGCCGGATTGATGTTGTACACGATCATCTGAGGCAACGCCGCCGCTTCTTCCATCTGGCCGAGCATGGCTGACAGAGCTCGCGCCTGAGGGAAATCGCCGATGGAATCGTAGCCGGTGTCGGGCCCCAATTCGGCCAGGCGGAACTTGTTGTTGTTGCGCAAAGCTCCCAGATGGAGTTGCTTGGTCCAGTCTCGCTCCGCGTCCAGCCTGGCAAAGTACAGCATCATGAACGACTGAAACAGCTCCGTATGGAGCGCATCGGCCGGTTGATTGCTGCGGACCTGAGTGAAGATGGCCGCCGCCGTCGCCGCGTCGCAGGTGCGGCCGCAACACGTCTCGAGACCGTGATCGGAGAGCCGCCCGCCGAGGGCGTGAAAATCATCATGCCGGTGACGCAACGCCTGTAATAGCTGGTCGAGTGTCTCGATTTCGCAACCACTCGTTGCGGCCAGGCGATCAATCCATTCGTTCCATGCCGCCGGCTGTCCGACCTGCAGGCATTTGTCGGGACGAAACGTCGGCAGCACGCGGCACGTCAGGTCGGACGCCGCCAGCGCTTCGTGATACGTCAACGGGTCGGCTGGATCATCGGTCGTGCAGACGGCGCGGACGTCAAAACGAGTCAATATTCCGCGGGCGGACAGTTCGTCCCCCGCCAACATGTCGTTGGCCCGCTTCCAGATCGGCTCGGCCGTGTCCTCCGACAGTAGTTCATCAATACCGAAATAACGTTTCAATTCCAGATGGGTCCAGTGGTAGAGCGGATTGCGCAGGGTGTGCGGAACCGTTCTGGCCCAAGCCAGGAATTTGTCGTACGGGTCGGCGTCTCCCGTAATCAGTTCCTCAGCGACCCCGTTGGCCCGCATGGCCCGCCACTTGTAATGGTCCCCTTCCAGCCAGATTTCGGTCAAGTTGCGAAAACGACGATTCGCGGCCACATCCTCGGGAGGAAGGTGACAGTGATAATCGAGGATGGGTTCGTTCGCGGCGTAGTCGCGGTACAGACGTCGGGCGAATTCTGTATGGAGCAGAAAATCTTCGTGGATGAACATGTTGCACCTGCCGGGCGGGTATCGTGAGCGCGGATCGGGTCGGTTGGAGCGTCGATGGTAACGCGAAGATGGGTGGCTCGCCAAGTCGGGCCGGAAGGAAGTAGCGAGGGTGCCGCGATTGTCGCCAGTGTCGCCGTTCGCTCCGCGAACGGAGCGATTGACGGAGTGTGGAGATGTTGGGGTCGATTGGTGACGTGCGTTGGTTCGCGGAGCGAACCACAACATTGCACGCCTATTTCTCTCTCACCACGCCACAAGTCAGCACGACCGGTCGGTGATCCGAATGGAAGGTGCACTCGTGCCGACAACTGGCGACCTCGACTCGGTCGTTTACCCAAATGTGATCCAGGTCGAGCACTGGCACGGGAAATGGCCAGGTGGCGGCGTAGCCCGCGCCGGCCGTGGCAAAGGCGTGCGAAAATTCGGGTTCCAGTAAGCTGAAATGCGCCGAATCGCGAGGTGTATTGAAATCACCCATCACCAATACCGGGTCGTCGCCATGCCGCCTGATCAACTCGGCCAGCCGCACGAGTGCGGGTTGCCGCGATACGGTTGGTGTGCTCAACAGATCCACGACATACACGCGATAGCGATTTCCGCCCCATTCGACGGCTGCCGCCAGATAACGCCCATGGGGACCGAGGTCGCCTGACTCTTCGGCGAGGATCGTGCCGCGCGTCATCAGGGCCAGACCGTCCTGCATGCGGCTGAATCGATATTCGGGAAACGCGGCTTGCCAGGCGTGCGCCAACGAGGGCCATCCGCCTTCGACAATGCCCGCGATGTCGGGTTGCATTTTTCGCATTGTCTCGATCGGGCCGATCCATCCGCTGGCAAAATTCCGCATATTCCACAGCACGATCTTGTCGCCAGCCACCGCGCCCCGCGGCGATGGAATCCGCACTTGCGTATGCACGGTTGCGATAACCGAAATAGCCGCCAAGACCGCCGCCAAACTGGCAAGCCGCTTGTCCTTCCTGGCCAGATGCCAGAACATCAAGATTAACGCCAGTGCGGTCAGAATGACTGGCGGCGTTGCATAGAAAGCTGCCGAAAGATACGGAATGCGATCGCGGACCGTCAGCCGCAAGATGACGCCCATCAGGAGCACCGGCCAACTGACTCGCTCAAACCAGAGCGACAAGTTGTGCACCACATCCGCCATGCGTTGTTGATGTTGGTGGGAATCGGACATGGTGTTAAGACTGCGTCCCTTGGCGAGCGGTGCGTGATTCTTTCATACGCGATCGAGTCCGACCGGTTCACTATTCTCGGCATTTTTTAATACTAAGCATATCACTTCCTGGGCAGGATGGGCCTGACACGGGCCAGGCCGACGGGCCTGGCGCGAGTTGGCAAACGCGGCATTTCTGGAGAAATCGATAATGGCAGCACAAAAAACCCTCACCCTGTCGTGGCCCGAGCCGGATATCGCCTTGCTCACCATCGACTTGCCCGACCGGGGAGCCAATGTGCTCTCCCGTGCGGTGCTGCTGGAATTGGCGGCGGAACTCGATACGCTGGAGCTGCGCACCGATCTCGCCGGCTTGATCCTCATTTCCGGCAAGCCGGGACAGTTCGTGGCGGGAGCCGACCTGCGGGAATTCGCCGCTTCCATCGACATTCCGGCAGCCGAAACCGAACATTTCTGCCGGCAAGGCCAGGGACTATTCGCGCGACTCTCCGCGACGCCTTATGTGACGGTCGCCGCCATCGAGGGTATTTGCGTGGGAGGCGGCGCCGAATTGGCTGCCTGGTGCGATCGCCGGATCATGAGCGATCACCCCAAGACCGAATTCGGTTTCCCGGAAGTCAAATTGGGACTCTTCCCCGGCTGGGGGGGACGGTGCGTTCGCCCCGGATGGTGGGGCTGAGCAATGCGGTCGAGATGATTACCGGTGGCAATTCCATCTCGCCGACGGAGGCGTATGCCATGGGCTGGGTCACCGACATCGTTCCCAGCGAGCAACTCTTGCCGGCGGCCATCAACCTCGTGCGCCTGGAAGGCGTGACCGGTGACTATCTGCGGGATCGAGTCGTCTGGGGCGGCAGCATCGACATCAGTCCCCAGGAACTCGGTTTCATTGGCGCGACCGCCTCCGCGGTGATTCAGCAAGTTACCAAGGGACAGTATCCGGCTCCCATGCTGGCGCTGGAAACCATGATGAATGGCTCGTTCGTCGATAGCGAGGCGGCCTGTGCCTTGGAAGCGACCGGCATGGCAACGCTGTTTGGCTCGCCCGTGAACCGATCCCTGCTGAATATCTTCTTTCTCACGGATCGCAATAAGAAGGACACGGGCGTCGAAGATGTCTCGCAGACGCCAGGCAAAATTGGTTCGGTGGGGGTAATCGGAGCCGGCATCATGGGCGCTGGCATCGCCGCCGCGAACGTCAAACGCAATATTTTCGCCACCATTACGGATACGCGGCCTGAGGCCCTGGCCGATGGCGTCCAAAAAGTGCTGGATGAAGTCGCCTTCAACAAGACGACTCGCGAAAAGGATTTGGAAAAAGTCATCGAATTCGCTCCGTTGCTCAACGGAACGGTGTCGACGGCCGAGGTGGCGGACTGCGATCTCGTCATCGAGGCGGTCGTGGAAAACAAAGATATCAAGCAACAGGTGTATAGCCAGCTTGAATCGCAAATGCGGCCGGAAGCCATCTTGGCCAGTAACACGTCGACGATTCCTATCTCACAACTCGCCGCCGGACTGCAACGGCCCGAAAACTTCTGCGGCATCCATTTTTTCAATCCGGTTCGGAAGATGAAACTGGTTGAAGTGATTCGGGGCTCGGAAACGAGCGATCATACCGTGGCCACTGCCGTCGCCTACGCCAAGCGGATCGGCAAGATGCCTATCGTCGTCAACGATGGCCCGGGTTTCCTCGTCAATCGGTTGTTGATGCCTTACATGAACGAGGCCCTGGAGCTGGTTCGCGAGGGTGCGCCCATCAAGGATGTCGAGAACGCTGCCAAAAAATTCGGTATGCCGATGGGACCCATCGCGCTGTACGACATGGTGGGACTCGACACGGCCGTCTACGCGGGTAAAGTTCTCGTCGAGGCGTTTCCGGAAAGGTTTAGTGGTAATCCCATCCTGCCGGCGCTCGTCAAGGCGGGCCGCTTGGGACAAAAGTCAGGCTTGGGTTTCTATTCCTATCACAACAAGAAAAAGAAAGCCGTTCCGGATCCCGAGCTCGATCGCTTCCTGCAGCCGCATCTTCGATCGGCCCCCAAGGACTTCGGCAAGAACGAGCTGACCGATCGGCTCTTCTTATCGATGCTGGTCGAGGCCACACGTATTCTTGAGGAACACCTGGTCCGCGATCCGCGGGATATTGACTTGGGCCTGATCTTTGGCATCGGTTTCCCGCCCTTTAAAGGGGGCCTCCTCTTCTGGGCGGATACGATCGGTCTCGCGAAAATTGTGGAGACGATGAAGGCGTACGAGGGATTGGGGGAACGATATCAGCCGACTGCCTTGTTGATCGAGTTGGCGGCCAGCGGAGGCACATTTTACGGCCAATCGGCCCACGGAGCATAACATGGAAAACGCAGTGGTGGTGGATTGTGTGCGGACCGCGATTGGTCGCTCCCAAAAGGATCGCGGCTATTTTCGCCACGTGCGCAGTGATGATCTGGCGGTAGCCTGCGTCAAGTCACTTTTGCAGCGCACCGGAATCGATCCTCAAGAGATTGAGGATGTTCTCATGGGCAATACGCAGCAAACCAAGGAGCAGGGTCTGAATGTCGGTCGCACGATCGGTCTGATGGCCGGTTTGCCGGTGGAAGCGGGAGGTGCCACGATCAACCGTCTGTGCGGCAGCAGTTTGCAAGCCCTCAATCAGGCCGCCCACGCGGTGATGGCGGGCTGCGAAAACGTGCAGATTGTCGGCGGGCTGGAGCATATGCAACACCTGCCGATGGATCACGGGCTGGATCTCAATCCCAAACTGTTCCACCGCACGTCGAAGGCCGCACTCCTGATGGGGGTGACGGCCGAATTCCTGGCGCAGACGCAGGGGATTTCACGACACGATCAGGACCTGTTCGCACTCCGTAGCCATCAGTTGGCGGCGGCCGCCCAGGACGCCGGAGAGTTCACGCCAGAGATCGTTCCCGTGCTGGGCAACGACGAGGACGGTAAGAAGATCCTGGTGACCCGTGATCAGTGTGTTCGAAGTGATACCAGCCTGGAGGCCTTGGCGGCACTCGAACCGGCCTTCATGCCTAAAATGGGGACGGTCACGGCTGGCAACAGTTCCCCCTTGAGCGACGGTGCCGCCGGTATGCTGGTGATGTCGGAGGAAAAGGCCCGACTGCTGGGCCTGACCCCCTTGGTGCGTATTCGCGCGACCGCGGTAGCCGGTGTCGAACCTTCCGCCATGGGGACCGGACCCGTTCCCGCCACCGAAAAGGCGCTGCGGCGAGCCGGGCTGGTTCTCTCCGATATCGATCTGATCGAATTGAACGAGGCGTTTGCGGCTCAAGTCCTGGCGTGTGTGCGAGCTCTAAAAATCGACGAAACGAAACTCAATGTCCGTGGTGGATCGATCGCCATCGGCCATCCGTTGGGGGCCAGCGGGGCCCGTATCGCCACGACGCTGATCCATGCCATGGTCGACCGGGGCGCGACGTTGGGGCTCGCCACCATGTGCATCGGATTAGGACAAGGAATTGCCACGGTCTTCGAGCGCGTCTAGGTGGGACAGGCAGCAAGCCTGTCATTGGGATGAATAGCGTATGTGCGGGAATTGAGAACAGAAAGCCATGACAGGCTGGAAGCCTATCCCACGACCACAACCCGCATAATCGGCCCAACCGTTCCCTGTCGGCTGGGAATCTCACGGCTACTTCCGCCGTTCCGGCTCGAGCGAAGTAAGTTTTCCCAGGAGCACGTTGCCTTTTTACCTCCTGCGGAGGCCCATCCATCGGCCGTCGCCCTGCCCGACCTTCGAGAGCCAACGCGATGGCCACATGTACGCTGGTGGTTCCCTGCTTCAATGAAGCGCAACGACTGGATACCAATGCCTGTCGGCAGTTCACCCTGCGGCACTCGGGCTGCCGGCTCTTGTTCGTGGACGATTGCAGTACCGACGAGACACGGGACGTGCTTACAGCGCTCGACCTGAGCGATGAACAGTGTTCGTTACTGGCTTTGCCTCGAAATGGCGGCAAGGCCGCGGCAGTGCGAGCCGGTATGTTGCGGGCCATGGCTGCGGATTGCCAATATGTCGGCTATTGGGATGCGGACCTGGCCACTCCACTCGACGCGGTCCCCGAATTCCTTGCCCAGTTCGCCGCCCATCCTGAGTTGCAACTGGTCTGTGGCGCCCGCGTGCAGTTGTTGGGCCGCCACATCGAACGCCAACCGCTCAGGCATTACCTGGGCCGTTTATTCGCCACCGTGGCCTCGCACGTGTTGCGACTGCCGATCTACGATACGCAATGCGGCGCCAAAATCTTTCGCAATAACGCGGAAACTCGACATCTGTTCGCGGCTCCGTTTCGCACGAACTGGGTCTTTGATGTCGAACTCCTCGCCCGGATGTGGGAATATCGAGCACGGCACGCCCTGCCGCATCCGGCCGAGGCCATCTACGAATTGCCATTGAAGTGCTGGCGCGACGTGGCTGGCTCGAAGGTCCGCCCGACTGACTTTGTCCACTCGTTGGCACAACTTTTGGATATCCGTCAAACCTATCGGCCATCCCGCTCCGCTGCCCGTTGGCAGCGGGCCATGGAGCGCCAACATCAGTCAGCGCGGCCGAGCCAGGAAACGGTCCATCCGGTCGCGGCGAGCCGTTCGGACGGTCCCAATGCGCTCGAGGAAGTCAACGCATGATACGATTGACGGCTACGCAGGGCGGTGGGGACGGCAAGCGGCGCGTTTTGGGCGTTCGTGGCCTTACTGACGGTTGGCTGGCTGATGGTGGTCTGCGTGGCGGACGATTTTGGAATCAGCTGGGACGAGTCGGTGCAAGCCGAGTATGCGGAGCGCGTCTGGAACTACTTTGCCACGGGCGGACAGGATCGGGCCTGCAACGAATATCTCGACTTGAAGTATTACGGTCCGACCGTCGATTTGGCGGCGGTCGCCCTCTATCGCCACTTCCCGGCAGACAAGTTCACGATTCGTCACTTGGCTAGCGCGCTGCTGGGACTGTTAACGCTCGTGCCACTTTATGGACTGGCTCGACTGGTGGGCCGACCTTGGCTGGGCGTTATCGCCGGGATCGCACTACTGCTACTGCCGCGATTTGTGGGTCACGCCTTTGTGAACTCGAAGGATATTCCATTTGCCTGCCTGTTTGCCTGGTCGATGTGGGCGATGACCAGTTATTTTGTCGCCGATCGTCGTGGCTGGCGGCATGTGATGGCCTGTGGAACTTGCCTCGGACTTCTCGCGGCCATCCGCCCGGGGGGATGGATTATGATGTCCATCCTGTTCTCCTTGCTCCTCGTATTCGCCGATTATTTCCAACGCCGACGGGCGCACACGGAAAGCCAGCACGGAACGCAGATGGCCGCGCTGCTCGGGCTGGCCTGGTTGGTGATGGTGTCCCTTTGGCCCTGGGCGCATGAGAACATTTTCTCTCATCCGATTCAGGCCATGCAGGTGGCAAGTAGTTTTCCCTTGCGGATTCCCGTGCTCTTCGAGGGGCACGAAACGATCAGCACCGAACTGCCTCGCCACTACCTGCCCAAGTACCTGCTGATGACGGTGCCGACATTTATCAGCGGGCTGGCGGTGCTCGGGTTCGTCTGGTCCCTGTTTCGTCAGTGGCGGGACCGCTTTGGTCAGGCAACCTTCGTGCTGTTCGCGCTCCAGATTCTGGCTGCTCCTGCCGCTGGCGCTGTATTTCGTGAAAAAGCCGAATGTCTATGACGGCATGCGGCATTTTCTCTTCCTCTTGCCTTGCGTGGCGATGTGGGCGGCTCTCGGAGTCGCCGCCGTGTGGGAGTGCTGGCCATCGCGGGCGGGACGGATCGCTACCATCTTCCTACTCTCGCTGCTCTCCATCGGTGCGTGTCGAGACATCGTGCGGCTGCATCCTTATCAGATTGCCTATTTCAATCAAACCGTGGGGGGACTGGCCGGTGCGGAAGGAGTGTATGAAACCGAGTATTGGGTCACCAGTTATCGCGAAGCCATCGAGTGGATTGTGGCAAGATCCAAGCCAGATCGGCCGATCCGCATCCTGGTAGCCGCTAATGAGCACTCGCGGACTTGCGCCGAATTCTATTGTCCCAACCACATCAAGATCGAGATCGTCGATTCCTTTGGCCATGATGGACCGCTGCCCGCCGGGGTTGCTTATTATGTGGGTACCTACCGGAGTGGCATGAGCCGCAATTTTCCCGAGGCACCGATCGTGAAAGCGATCGGTCGCGATGGGGCCGTATTCACGGTCATTCGGCAAGCCGCGACCGGCGGCGAACCGTCTGCCGAGCTGGCGCGGGCCAAATAACGTCGCCGGCCAAGGTGGTTCGAGCCGACTGGTCAGCCAGGCTCGTTGCCGTACAATCCTGGTGTCGAGCCTCCAGGAGCTACCGATGAATGTTCGCCGCACGCTGATACTGTCTGGCTGTGTCCTGTTCCTGTTCATGCCGCGCTGCGTCTGTGGCCAGTCCCCAGCAGCCACCTCGCCAACGGGGGAAAATCCCGTTTCCGCCGCCGATGACGTGGGCGTGGGTCGCCTGGCACCAGACTTTAAATTGTCAGACGTCGGTGAACGCTCGATCTCGCTATCCGACTATCGCGCGGATGGTAAGTCTGAAAGTGAAGGCCGCAATGTGGTGCTGGTGTTTGTGCGGGCTCACTGGTGACCCTTCTGCATGCGGCAGCTGGTTCAGCTGCAAGAGAACTACGCAAAATTCCAGGACCTTGATGCGGAAATCCTGGCCGTTTTTCGCGAAGAAGAAAAAGGCACCGAGGGACTGAAGCTGAGCCAGGAGCGAGTCAGGGCGTCATTTCCGTTCTTATGGGACGCCGAGGCGAAACAAACCGCCGCCTACAGTCAGCAGGGATTCGACACGTACCTGATCGATAAGCGAGGGATCATTCGCGACCGCTTGAAGGGGATCAAGGTGCGGCGACCGACGGCCGAGCAGATTTTGAATGCCCTGCAAAAAGTCTCCGCGGTCGATGGCGCCAGTCCTTAAGTCGCGGACGTGGCACTCACGGACTCCCTCCCCCCGCCAAGGCGGTGATTTGATCCGCGTTTCATTGGCCACAGGAGTTGGGGTTATCGGGCGAGGTCATTGGGAACGCGGAGCACGCGATCCGGATCAAATCACACCGCTTGGCGTGTGGGGAGGGTTGGGGAGGGGCTTCGTGAGCGTTGCGATGGGTCGTGGCGGCCGGGAGCGCCATTTTCGCGCTGCAATGGAAGGCTTCATGAAGCGCCACGTTGTCCCCGCGGCGCCCCTCCCCAACCCTCCCCACCACGATTTGGCGGATTTCAGCAAACGCGTGCTGGTGGTGTGAGGCCGAATCGATCCCCACAGGCGCTCGGCGATGCCGCTGGCGCTCGGGTGTTGTTTGCGGAAATGCCAAATCCCGTGGGGGAGGGAGTTTGTTGCGCGGCTGTCGGCCGGCTGAGCTCCCTCCCCCCGCCAAGGCGGTGATTTGATCCGCGTTTCATTGTCCACAGGAGTTGGGGTTATCGGGCGAGGTCATTGGGAACGCGGAGCACGCGATCCGGATCAAATCACACCGCTTGGCGTGTGGGGAGGGTTGGGGAGGGGCTTCGTGAGCGTTGCGATGGGTCGTGGCGGCCGGGAGCGCCTTTTTCGCGCTGCAATGGAAGGCGTCATGAAGCGCCACGTTGTCCCCGCGGCTCCCCTCCCCAACCCTCCCCACCACGATTTGGCGGATTTCAGCAAACGCGTCCTGGTGGTGTGATGCTGAATCGATCCCCACAGGCGCTCGGCGATGCCGCTGGCGCTCGTGTGTTGTTTGCGGAAATGCCAAATCCCGTGGGGGAGGGAGTTTTATGGGGCGACGGAGTTTGTTATTTTTCCATGGTTGGCCCATCGATCACCCACCCGACGGATCGACATGTCTCGCCATCGTCACCCTCATCGTCAGCGGGCCCGCGACCTGCGCAATCATCCGACCGAGGCGGAATACAAACTGTGGGGATACTTGCGGGCTCGCCAGTTTGGCAACGTCAAATTTCGCCGCCAAGCGCCCATCGGGAATTACATCGTTGATTTTGTGTCTTATGAGCGCCGCTTGATCATCGAATTGGATGGCGAACAGCATGCGGAGCAACAGGTCTATGATGCGCAGCGCACGGAGTGGCTGGAATCACAGGGCTTTACGGTGGTACGGTTTTGGAATGCCGACGTCTTCGAGAATATCGATGGCGTCTTGACGGTCCTTGCCAGTAGGCTTGGCCTGCCCGACTAACGTTGGCCTCATCATTTCGCTTGCCACGGACAAGCTCCCTCCCCCCGCCAAGGCGGTGATTTGATCCGCGTTTCATTGGCCACAGGAGTTGGGGTTATCGGGCGAGGTCCTAGGGAACGTGGAGCACGCGATCCGGATCAAATCACACCGCTTGGCGTGTGGGGAGGGTTGGGGAGGGGCTTCGTGAGCGTTGCGATGGGTCGTGGCGGCCGGGAGCGCCTTTTTCGCGCTGCAATGGAAGGCTTCATGAAGCGCCACGTTGTCCCCGCGGCTCCCCTCCCCAACCCTCCCCACCACGATTTGGCGGATTTCAGCAAACGCGTGCTGGTGGTGTGAGGCCGAATCGATCCCCACAGGCGCTCGGCGATGCCGCTGGCGCTCGTGTGTTGTTTGCGGAAATGCCAAATCCCGTGGGGGAGGGAGTTTGTTGCACTAAGGCTTGACGAACATCCTGGCAAACTGCCTAATCTTTAGGTTCTTTCGTTTGTTCTCTCAGCAATTCCCACGCGATCACCCGCACGAGGTTTTTCCATGACACGCTTGGCTCGTCTGCTTCTGCTCGGTTCTCTCGCCATTGGCCTGACGGGCCTTCGCATCTGGGCGGACGCACCGCTGAAATATCCCGCGACCAAGCGGGTGGATCAAATGGACGTGTATCATGAGACCCAAGTCCCCGATCCGTATCGTTGGCTGGAAGAAGATGTCCGCGAATCGGCGGAGGTCGCCGACTGGGTGGCTGCCCAGAACCGGCTGACCGAGAGTTTCCTCGCCACCATTGCGACTCGAGACAAAATTGAAACCCGCCTGACAGAACTCTGGAATTACGAGAAGTATGGCGTGCCGGCAAAGGAAGGTGGACTTTACTTCTATTCGAAGAATGACGGCCTGCAGAACCAGAGCGTGATTTACAAGTTACGCAACCTCGACGCGACTCCCGAGGTTCTGCTGGATCCCAATACGTGGTCCGCGGATGGAACGGTGGCGCTCAGCGGGCTCGCCATCAGCGAAGACGGCAAGTACGCCGCTTACGGCATCGCCGAAGCCGGATCGGATTGGAACACCTGGAAAGTCTTGGAGATTGCGACCGGCAAGGTCCTCGACGACGAACTGAAATGGGTCAAATTCAGTGAGGCGGTCTGGAGCAAAGACAGTAAGGGCTTTTACTACGGTCGCTTTCCGGAGCCATCCGCTGATGCCAAGTTCCAATCTCTCAATCTCAATCAGAAGGTGTACTACCATGTCGTCGGCACGCCCCAGGCGGAAGATCGACTGGTCTATGAGCGGCCGGACCATCCTGATTGGGGCTATGGCATCAGTCGCACCGAGGATGGCCGGTTCCTGGTGATGACCGTATGGACTGGGACAGATGACAAGTACATGGTGATCTACCAGGACCTGCTGGCCGCGGACGCGAAGCCGGTAGAATTGATCAGCGAATTTGAATACGGATACGAGCTTATCGACAACGACGGTACGGTATTGTATTTCAAGACCAATAACGGGGCCGCGCGGGGGCGGGTGATCGCCATCGACACGCTGCATCCCGAGCCGGCCCGTTGGCGAGAAATCATTCCGGAGGCCGCCGAGACGCTAAACAGTGTGGGCATCGTTGGCGAAATGTTTGTTGCCGATTACTTGCAGGACGCCAAGACGCAGGTCAAGTGGTTCGGACTGGACGGCAATTTCATCCGCGAGGTCAAGTTGCCCGGTATTGGGACGGCCAGCGGCTTTGGTGGCAAGCGGAAGGACACGGAGACTTTTTACGCGTTCACCAGTTTCGCCACGCCGCCCAGCATCTATCGCTATGACGTCGTGACGGGCGAGAGCCAGCTGATTCGCCAGGCCAAAGTGGACTTTAATCCTGAGGATTATGTGGTCAAACAGGTCTTTTACGCGAGCAAGGATGGCACGCGGATTCCGATGTTCATTGCCCACCGCAAGGGCCTGCAGCTGGACGGCTCGAACCCCACACTGCTGTACGCTTACGGGGGCTTCAATATCTCACTGACCCCCAGTTTTTCGGTCAGTCGCCTGGCCTGGATGGAAATGGGAGGCGTCTATGCCATGCCCAATCTGCGGGGTGGCGGTGAGTATGGCGAGGAGTGGCATGAGGCGGGCAAGGAGCTGAAAAAACAGAATGTGTTTGACGATTTCCAGGCCGCGGCCGAGTGGCTGATTAAGAGCAAGTACACCCGTAGCGACAAGCTGGCGATCCAAGGGGGCAGCAATGGCGGATTGCTGATCGGCGCCTGCATGACGCAGCGTCCGGAGCTTTACGGAGCCTGCCTGCCGGCGGTCGGCGTAATGGACATGCTCCGCTTCCACAAATTCTCGGCGGGAAGGTATTGGGTTGATGAGTACGGCAGTTCGGATGATCCCGAGATCTTTCCCGCGCTGCTCAAGTACTCGCCGTACCACAATGCCAAGCCGGGCGTGAAGTATCCAGCCACGATGGTGACCACCGCCGATACGGATGATCGAGTCGTGCCTGGGCACAGTTTCAAATTTGCCGCGGCGCTGCAAAGCGCCCAGGCAGGCCTGGCGCCGATCTTGATTCGCATTGAAACACGCGCGGGTCACGGCGCGGGCAAGCCAACGAGCAAACAGATTGAGGAAGTCGCCGACCAGCTGGCCTTCCTTGTCAAGTGCCTCGGCATGGAGTGATCCTCGCCGCCCTGCCCTGCGGAACCGGGCGCTCGGCCAGGCACGCCGCGGGTGTGCTTGGATGCCGCCCGTTCTTCGCGGGAAATGCGCTTTTTCGCAAAGCCTACCCGACCCGCGCGGCGCGGTACAATGAGGGGCCGCGCGCTGCTCGCGGATGTTCAGCCCGCCGCTCCCCCCCGCAAGGATTGCTTCCTATGTCTTCCGGCTCGTTTGCGCATCTCCATTGCCACAGTCACTACAGCCTGCTTGATGGCGCTGCTTCGATTGACAAGCTGATCCATCGCGCGAAGGACCATGGCATGAATGCCTTGGCGATAACCGACCACGGGAACCTGCATGGAGCCATCGAGTTCTATCGCAAGGCGAAGGGGGCTGGCATTAACCCGATCATCGGTTACGAGGCCTACATCGCAGCGGGCAGCCGCCTGTCGAGGGATGGTGGCACGGGAAAAGAGTCGAGTTACCATCTGACGCTGCTCGCCAAGGACCGTATTGGATTCCAAAATCTCGTACGGATGGCGTCCGCCGCTTACCTGGAGGGTTTTTATCGCAAACCACGCATCGATAAACAGCTACTGGAGGATCATCACGAGGGGATCATTTGTCTCAGCGGTTGTGTCTCGGGGGAACTCAGCCGAGCCCTGCTCAAGAATAGTGGTACGGACCAGCCGTGGCGTGAGGCGGAGGAAATCGCCGGTTGGTTTCAACAACTGCTGGGGGACCGCTACTTCATCGAGATCCAGAACAACGGGGCCGAGATCCAGCGTTTGGCACTGGAAGGGAGCGTCGAGATTGCCCGCCGCCTGGGCATTCCGCTCGTGGCCACCAGCGATTGCCATTATGTCGATCCGCAAGACGCCGAAGCCCAGGATGTGATGCTCTGCATCAACACGGGCAAGTTTCGTTCCGACTCGGGCCGCATGCGGATGGAGGGGAATCAGTACTACCTGCGGGCCGTCGACGAGATGTATGCCGCGTTTCCCGATCATCCGGACGCGGTGGCTCGCAGCCAGGAGATTGCGGATCAAGTCGACATCGATCTCGAGCTGGGAAAGCGCCACTTTCCGACGTATGCGATTCCCACGGAGCAATCGCCCGAAGAATATTTGCACCAATTGTGTCTGAAGGGATTGAAGGAGCGGTACGCGGGCCACGAACAGATGTGTCCGGGTGGAGAACTGTCACCCCAGGTCCTCGAACGGCTGGATCACGAGCTGCATGTCATCAACACCTTGGGTTTCGCCAATTATTTCTTGATCTGCTGGGATTTCGTTCGTCAGGCGCGGGAGCTTGGGATTCCGGCAACGGCACGTGGAAGTGGAGTCGGCGCGATCGTCAGTTTTGCGTTGTATCTCAGTCATGTTTGTCCCTTGAAGTACGATTTGCTCTTCGAGCGGTTCCTCGATCCCAGCCGCAAAGAGGCGCCAGATATTGATATCGATTTTTGCAAGGAGCGGCGGGGAGAGATCATTCGCTACGTCAAGGACAAGTACGGCGAGTCGAATGTCGCTCAGATTGGCACCTTTGGGACGTTGGCGGCGCGGGCGGCGATTCGCGACGTCGGGCGGGTGATGGGGATTCCCTTGACGCGAGTGAACCAGATTGTCCAGATGGTCCCCGATGGACTGGGCATCTCGCTCGATAAGGCGCTGGAGAAGAGTACGGATCTGCAGGCGGCGTATGAAGGCGATTTGGAGATTCGTGAACTACTCGACATTGCGCGGAGCATCGAGGGATTGGCCCGCAATATCGGCACGCATGCGGCGGCGGTCGTCATCGCCGACAAGCCGCTCACCGAGTATGTGCCGTTGGCCCAGGTATCGGGTAAGACCGACATCATCACGCAGTGGTCCATGAATGACGTCGAGGCCGCGGGATTGCTGAAGATGGATTTTCTCGGCTTGCGGAACCTCACCATTCTCTCCAAGGCGGTTGACCTGATTGAGCAGACGACGGGCGAGCGGATTGACCCCTACCAGTTTCCCCTGGACGATCAGGCAACCTTTGCCTTGCTTTGCCGCGGCGAGACGAAGGGCATCTTCCAGCTCGAAAGTGGCGGCATTCGCGATTTGTTGCAGAAGATGAAGCCGGACCATTTCCGGGACATCATCGCCACCAATGCCCTCTATCGCCCGGGTCCGCTTGAGGGAGGTATGGTCGATGACTACGTGGCCGTCAAGCACGGACGCCAGCAAGCGGAATACAAGCATCCCGTGCTGGAGGAGATCCTGGCGGAAACGCACGGCGTCATGGTTTATCAGGAACAGGTGATGCGGATCCTCAATCGGTTGGGAGGCATCGAGCTGGCGAGCGCCTACACCTGCATCAAGGCGATCAGCAAGAAGAAAGAGGAGACGATCAACGCCTTTCATGAGCAATTCATCAGCGGCTCGGTGCAGCAAGGGCTGAAGGCCTCGGAGGCGGAGGAGCTGTGGAAGCTGATTCAGAAATTTGCCGGCTACGGCTTTAACAAGAGCCATTCCACGGCCTACGCCCTCATCGCCTACATGACGGCGTATCTCAAAGCGCACCATTCGCTGGAATTCATGGCGGCTCTCCTCTCGGGGGATATTCCGGGTCGCAATTTCAAGCGCAAAGACGCGTTGGTCGAACACCTCGAGGATTGTCAACGGATGCAGATCACCGTGGTACCACCCGACGTGAATACCTCGGATGTCGACTTCTCCGTGGCCGCCGGAAAGATCTTCTTCGCGTTGTCAGCCATCAAGGGTTGCGGGGGAGGCGCCGCCGAGGCGATCGTCGCCGCTCGCCAGGAGCAGGGCCGTTTCAAGGACCTCTTCGATTTTTGTGAACGAGTCGAACCATCCGCATGCAATCGCTCGACGATCGAAACCTTGATCAAGGCCGGGGCGTTCGATTCGTTTGGAGCCCACCGTTCGCAATTGCTGATGGTATTGGAACGAGCCTTGCAGTCGGGCGCGGCGGCCGCGGCGGATCGACGGGCCGGCCAGTTGAGCCTGTTCGGGGACGAAGCGGAAGATCAAGAGGAAGCCGCGGTCGACCTGCCTAACATCCCCGAGATGGAGGAGCGCGACAAGCTGGTGCAAGAGAAGGAAGTGCTCGGCTTTTATCTGTCCAGTCACCCCTTGGCAGAGCACCAGGCAAAACTCTCCGCCTATTGCACGCATACCACAGCCGAATTAGCCGGGCTGGGCGATCGGACCGAAGTCTACGTGGGAGGCATGCTCTCTGCCATCAAGACGGCGCATGTTCGCAAGGCCCGCGATCCTGGCGAGAGTACCAAGTACGTCAATTTTGATCTGGAGGATATGGAGGGTGCCGTGCGCTGCATCCTCTGGCCGCGCGAGTACGTGGATTATGGGGCCTTCGTCCAGCCAGATGCGATCCTCGTGGCCCGCGCCGTTGTTGACCGTCGAGGTGGTAGCGACGAAGTCAACCTTGTCGTGAACGAGCTGATTCCGCTCGACCTGCTCGATGCGCGGTATACCAAGGGTATTCTGGTGCGCGTCGATGAGGTCCAGCATGGCGAATCGGCACTGCACGAGCTGAGGAAGATTATCCGCAACTATCCGGGGGACCGTGATCTGCAACTGTTGCTGCAACTGGCTGATGGCCGTCGTGTCGTAATCGATTCGCTCGGCTACAAGGTCGATATTGTGCCCGAGTTGCGGCAACGCATCGACGACTTGTTGCAGCCGGGTAATGTGCGGCTGCTCACGGACAAGCCCGAGGCCAAGCCGGCAGCGGGTCGAGGCAACGGGCGGCCCAAGTCCGGAAGCCGGTCCTAGTTCGGTTTATGCAGGTTGTGCGTGACGGGTTGCCGCCAAAATCGCGAAAAACGCCCCCTTTTCTTGCTTTTGACCCCGTGGGCAATTAGTCTCAACTGTGGCTTTCGTCGTCCCTCATGGACGGCGGCGCTCACCAAGTCATCGAACGCTTTCCGTCCTCGGCGGCTCGTTCGCCGGGGCGGAAGCGTTTATCGGTTTCGCGGAACAGACGTGGCGATCTCGCCGCGCAACAGGCAACGGCAGGGCTCATCTATGGCATCTCGTTTTCTTCTTCGTCCGAGCGCGGTGGTGCTCATCTTGGCTGTAGTGATCGGCGTCCGCGGACGTGCGGACGCGCAGAACTTTCAGTTGCCCGCTGGCGTCGAGGTCGATGCCCAGGGCACCCTGCGGATGAAGCGCTTCCCCGATCCGACCGGAGAATTGACGAAGCAGCGTCTGGCGCAAATGAAGTCCGCCCTGCCCGCCGAGCTGTCCCGACCGAGCAAATTGCGAAAAATCTCGCTCAATCGCCTCGAAGCCGCCATCAATGAATCGCTCTCCCAAGGCGCGGGCCTGTCGGACGAAATGCGTTTCCTCGCCGGGATGACTAAAATTCAATACGTCTTTGCCTATCCCGAGACGGGAGACCTGGTGATTGCGGGCCCCGCCGAAGGGTACGGGCAGGATCTGACCGGGCGCGTGATCGGGCTGACCAGTGGCCAGAGTATCCTCGAGTTGCAGGACCTGATCGTGGCGCTCCGCGCCTTCCCTCCCCAAGGTGATGCCGCTCCCGTCATTTCGTGCTCCATCGATCCCACCGCCGAAGGGCTGGCGCGGATGCAGCAGTACATCGCCAGCGTTTCCGGAAGAGTGCGACCCGGGGATGCCGACCAGTATGCCATCGGCATGCGCGAGCATTTGGGGCCGCAGGTGGTTACCGTGGAGGGGGTGTCTCCCAAAACGCATTTTGCCCAGGTGCTCGTCGAGGCCGATTATCGCATGAAGCTGATCGGCATCGGACTCGAGACGACGCCCGTGCGGATCACCAGTTACATTCAACGAGCCAACCCGAACGACGTGGCCCGTAACGCGCTGCAACGTTGGTACTTTGTGCCCGATTACGATGCCATCCGTGTCAGCCGCGACGGGTTGGCCATGGAACTGGTCGGCAAGGGCGTTAAGCTGGTCGGTGAAAACGAGATGGTCTCCGTCGCCGGCGGCCGCTCGCAAGCGAATTTTGTGGATCGAGCCAGCCAGGCGTTTGTGACGAGCTTCACCAATCGCTACAACGAGCTCGCCAGCAAGGTGCCCGTGTATGGCCAATTGCGAAATCTGATCGATCTGGCGATCACCGCGGCGTTTATCCAAGAGGCCGATTTGTACCGACAAGCTGGTTGGGCGATGGCGACATTTGGCAGTGAAGATGCACTGCCCGTCGAGACGTATGCGGTGCCAACCCATGTCGAATCGGCGATCAATGTCGTGTGGAAGGGAAATGTCCTGATGACGCCGATCGGCGGAGGCGTGAGTATCCAGCCGCGGCTGGCACTCTCCAGTGATCGCGTGCAGGAGGACGAGGCGGGTGCCATTGCCGAGACCCAGGCAGCCAACGCCGTCGGTCAACTGGACGCTGGCCAGTGGTGGTGGGACTAAACGGCCCGCCGCGTCATCTGCCTGGTGCAGCGTCAAGTGTCAGACTCAGGGTGGGTCAAGACCGAGGCCGCGGCTTCCAGCCGCAGTCGACTGGGGCAAGATAACCCAGCCGCGGTGAGCAAACCCCAAAATGGAAACTTGACGAAGCACGAACCTCTTTCTTCGCCAGTTCGCGGCACGTGTCCGCCGCGCGGTGTCGACCATCGAATTGTGCGGCATCTCGGTGGTAACGATCGTGACGGCCCCGACCGGTGAGACTTATCTCGCAAAAAAGTTCAAGTCGAAATGTCGGATTGTGCCGTCTCGACTACGTCGAGCTATCAGCGGAATGGGGTAGACTGAAGGGAGTTGTGCGCCGATTCCGCTGCGAGGATGTGCTTCCCGACATGGCCCTTTCCACTCCAAGAGCCCAGCGGAAGTTTACCGTCCATCGGGACGAAGCGGGCGTGCCTCATATTCAAGCCCACACGTGGCTCGACGCACTCTATGGGCTGGGCTACATGCACGCCACCGATCGTGGCACGCAGTTGTTGTTCTCGCGGGCCGTAGCCAGCGGCGAGGCGGCTCGACGGATTGCCCAAAAGGGCGAATTGTTGGAAACGGATCGTTTCTTTCGCCGCATGGGGCTGCATCGGGGCTTGGAACAGGAAGCTGCCTCGCTCGACACGGCCACGCGCCAACAAGTCCTCATGTATTGCACCGGGGTTAACGACGGTGTCGTGGCCAAAGGGCGATCGCTCCCGATGTGGGCCACCGGTTTTCAGCCCGACGAGTGGAATACGGCGGCGGTCATCCTGGTCGGGCGGCTCCTGAGCTTCGGTGGGCTGGCGGTCAGTCAATTGCAAAACGAACGATTGCTCGTCGAGTTGATACACGCCGGTGCCAACGATGCCGCACTCCGCGAGATGTTCGAACCTCGTCTGGACGATCTCGACTTTGACCTGATTCGACAAGTCAAGATTTCGCATCAGATGTCGGATGAGGCACTGGAGCTGCTGGTCGATCTGCCCCGCCTGGCGGGCAGTAATGCGTGGGCCGTGGCGCCCCACCGCAGCGCCACGGGGCATGCTCTGCTCGCGGCCGACCCCCACCTGGAAGTCAATCGCCTGCCGGCGATCTGGTACGAGGCAGTGGTGGAATGGGGTGATCAATACGTGATGGGCGCCACCCTACCCGGTTTTCCCATGTTCGCCGTGGGACGCACGCCCGATTTGAGCTGGGGTGTGACTTATATGAAAGGCGACACCATCGATTTCTTTGTTGAGGATTGCCGCCCCACCTCGAGCCATACGTGGCAGTACCGACGGGGCGATACCTGGCATGATTTTGACGTGCGCGTCGAGTCGATCGGCAACCCGCGTGGCGAGCAGCAACGAGAATTTCATGTCTTTGAAAATTCGGTCGGCACCCTGGAAGTCGATCTGAAGGATCAGGAAGCCGGCTACTACTTGTCCACCGCCTGGGCCGGCAACCGGGTCAGTTCGGCAGCCGCCATCACCACCTGGCTTGATTTGATCCATGCCAACAGCGTGACCGCGGCCATGGACGTGATCATGGAGAACACCCAACCGACCCTCTGTTTCGTACTGGCCGATCGCGCCGGACACATCGGGCTGCAAGGGTGTGGCGCGATCCCGCGACGCCCGAACAGGATGGCTGGCCTGGTGCCCTTGGCCGCCTGGGATGAAAAGAATCACTGGTGCGGCTGGCTCTCCCCCGATCATCTACCCAGCAGCTACGATCCGCCGGAGGGTTTTGTCGCGACCGCCAACGAAGAGCGGAATCCACCCGGTGGCCCGCTGCTCGTCACGCAACCCGCCCACGATTATCGTTGGCGAAGGATTCGAGAGCGGTTGGCGGAGTTGCCCCAGGCGACCGTTGAGGAGATGCAGACACTGCAATACGATGTCATCAGCCTGCAGGCCCGCGACCTGCTGCAAATCGTACTGCCTGCCCTGGAGCCGGGTGAACTCAGATCGAGATTGGAACAGTGGAATTGTGGGTACGAGCCGGACAGTGCCACCGCCGTGCTCTTCCAGCGACTTTATCGCAACTTGATGGTCGAACTGCTGGGGCATGACCGGGGTATCGGCTGGTGGCGGATGCTCTACCTGTGCTCGCGAGTCGGCTTTTCCGCCATGGTGCTGACGGCCGCCGACCGGTTGCTGTCGAAGGACGACTCCTGGTGGTGGCACGGTCGCGACAAACAGGCCATGATTCGACGAGCCGCGGCCAAGGTGGACTTGGAGGACGACCTGGTGTGGGCCGACGTAAACCATTTTCACTTCACGAATCGGTTCTTCGGCGGGCACCGCGTCGGTCGCCTGCTGGGCTACGATAGCCAGCGTCAAGCGATGCCTGGATGCCTTGCCACACCCTTTCAGGGACATGTATTTCACACGGCCACCCGCGAGGCAACCTTCGCGCCCTCTTATCACTTCGTCACCGATCTTGGCACCGACGAGGCCTGGACAAATTTGCCCGGCGGGCCTTGCGAGAGCCGCTTTTCCAAGTTCTATCGCAGCGATGTTCCGTTGTGGGTTTGTGGAGAGTACAAACGGCTGAGTCGCTGAGCGGCGATGCGCCCCCGCATTCCTGTCAATCGCGATTGCGGAGATAAGCCACCAGGTCGGCGATCTCGTCCATCGTCAGGATGTCGAGCAATCCTGTCGGCATGGCGGAAGTGGTTGACGGTTGCTGATGGGCGATCTCATCAACCCGTACCGTGACCAGCCGATCAGGTCGATACATGTCGACGGCCACGCGATACGTATCTTGATCCAGATTGACAACCCGTCCCGACAACACACGGCCCGATTGCAACTCGAAATTCGTTAACCGGTATTGGTCCGAAATATTCTCCGCAGGCTCGATGATCGAAGTCAGTAAATCGCGGAGTCCGAAACGGCCCGAGGCACTTGTCAAATCGGGGCCCAGCATTCCGCCGCTGCCGCGAAAGCGATGGCACTTTACGCATTGAGCCGTTACGAACAACTGCCGCCCCCGTTCCAGATTAGGAGGCGCGGAGTTTTGTTCCACTCCCTGCAACGCTTCGTCGACCGTCCAGTGTCGAACCGTGGTTCGGCTAACGGACGGCTCGTCCGCTGCCGGCTGACGAGCACGTTGCAGTTCCTCCTTCAAGTCACGCTGCTCCGATTCGCTCAGTGTGGCCTCAAAGTCGTCAAGGATCTGACTCACCGCGCCTTCGTAGGAGCGTCCCCCGTGGCTGGCGAGGATCTTCGCGAACCCGGTAAGCGCCTCTTTTCGTTCGCCGAGCGTCCAGGTCAGTCCAGGGACGCGAAGACAGAAGAGATCATGCAATTGATCTTCTTGCGAGCTGGCGGCTCGCAGCAACGCCAACGTCTTGGGCACGAGGTCCGGAGCGTGCAAGTAGGCCAGCAAGCGGCACAGCTCGCGATTGACCCGCTCGTCCTGGGCCGGATAGAACGGCTGGATGCGTGCCAGCACCGCGGTACGGACCTCATCGTCCGGCGCCCCCAGTCGGAGAAAAACGAGTCCGCAGCTTCGCAAGACGGCCACCCACTGCTGGGGACTTAGCTCGCGCCCATCCAGGCTCTCCAGCAGCCGCAGTGCGTCGGCCGGTGTGGCGACCGCTTGTTGCCGAGCCATCGCCATCACCATTTCGCACCGTGCCTCGCAGGATGCCACCCTGTGGGCTGCTGGCAGCCAAGTGGCTGGCGGCTGGTGTTCGAGCACCAACCGCGCCGCGTAGCGGAGGAAGCGATCGGGACTCTCCAACTGCGCCCGTGCGGCCTCGATGGCTGTCGAAGGGGCTCCGTCATGGTGCCAGTCTTCGAGGGCCCGCCGTGCATTCCGCTGATCGGCGAGTCGCGTTCGCGGCTGGACGGGAGCTGTCGATTCGCTGCCAACGTACCGGATGCGGTAAAGGTGGGACTGGACGCGGCGCCCGCCCGTGATCAGATAGAGGGCCCCGTCTTGAGGACGAATCACCAGGTCAGTAATCGGGAACGGCTGTCCTGACGCAAACATCTCCAACTTGCCACGAAAGGTGGATCCCTCAGCCCGCAGATGCACCGCATACAGCCGGCCGTAACTCCAGTCCGCGGCGAACAGCGCTCGTTGATAATCGGCGGGAAAGCGAGCGCCGTAGCCAAAGGTCAAACCAGTCGGGGACCCCGGACCCACGTCCACCACGGCCGGCAGGCTATCGGGATAGTCCTCCGGCCATTTGCCCGAACCGGAACGCCAACCAAATTCGCCGCCGCTGGTGACATGCAGGATCCGCGTGGGCCGATACCAGGGCAAGCCGATGTCCCACTCCATGTCGGCATCGTAGGTAAATAATTCGCCATCCGGTTGGAAGGCGATGTCGTATTCGTTGCGAAATCCAGCGGCGATCAGTTCGCAGCGACTGCCATCGGGAGCTACCTTGCAGATGAAACCTCCAGGGGCCATGCGGCCCACCGCGTGTCCATTCGGATCCCACAATCTGGGCAGCAGTTGGTCTTCCTGCCAACAGGTCGGCAACCGTGAGCCCGTCAGTGGTGGCAGGTTGGTGTGGTTGCCGCAGCAGATGTAGAGCGACTTGCCGTCAGGATCAGGTACGATCGCATGCGGCCCGTGTTCCCCGGAGCCGTCCAACGGCAGGATGTGAGTCACTTCATCGAACTCGTCATCGCCATCCGTATCCCGCAAACGATGCAGTCCGGATCGCTCCGGCTGATCGTTGACCATGACGTACAGGCTGTCAAAGGCGTACAGCAGGCCTTGGGCAAAACCGATGTCGACCGCAAGCTGTTTGACTTGCGGCGGCTGCGTGGTGACATCAATGCGGTATAGCCGGCCGTATTGATCTGATGCGGTCAGCCTCCCTTGTGGATCGACGGCCAGGGAGACCCAGGAGCCTTCCTGTTTCGGATCGACGCGATGCAGCAGATCCAATTCAAACCCTGCCGCGACCTGTGGGAGCGGCTCATCGCCGGCAGCCGGGCCTGGAAACCAGCCGCCCGCGACGGCCAGCACCGCCGCCGCGGCGAGGGAGACAAGGCCAAAACGAGGTGTTCGCGGGCTGGGATGCGCGGGCCATGCGCCCGAAAAGCCGTCGGACATGGGGGCCTCCGGTTGGTGAAGAATGCGACTTTTTTGCGGGGAATGTGAGAGTTCTTGCGAGCTGCGGGGCCGTGTTCCGCCGACGAAGTGGCGTCTTCATCAAATCTTAACTTTCTAGGCTCCCTGTGCAGCTTGTGGGTCCTCGGGCGGACCGATACTTTACCATGGAGGGCGGTGATTGCCTGCCGCTATTCGAAATCGGCGGTCGTATCCCGGCGGAAAGGGACGCGACCTCATCAACGGGTCATGACTTCGCAATTCTCCTGCTGATTCGCGTGAGCGATCTATGATAAGCGAAGCATGCATGATCATCGGGTTCGTGCTGCAGCCGCATACTCGATTGTGGCCAATGACTCAATCCAGACGTTGGGCACGTTTCTCAGCTCCAATGCCAAGCGACCGTGGTGGCTGCTGTGGGGTTGGATTTCGCTGATCCTCGTGGTGACCGTCTTCAGCGGCTGGATCAGCAACGGGGGTGATCCCGCCTTCGGTCGATTAAGTCGCATCGACTTACCGTTGACCTACAACTGGCTGTACGTCGTCCCACCGCTGGCTCTGGTGATTCTCACGCGATCGGGAATTCCGGTCAGCACTTCGTTTCTGGTGCTCACGGCCTTCTCCAGCCTGACGGCGTTGCAGTTGGGTGGCAGCGCCGGTTCGCCGAGCGAATTATTTCGTCAGATGCTGACCAAGTCGATCGTGGGCTACATGATCGCCTTCGCGTTCGGGCTGGCGGCCTACGGAGTGGTGATCACGGCCGCCGAAAGGACATTCCTGCGCGACGGCAAGTCCGATCAGCCGCATCCTTTCTGGTTCGTCTTTCAATGGCTGTCGACGGGATTTCTCTGGAGCATGTGGCTGGTCCAGGACCTGGCGAACGTCTTTGTTTATTTGCCCCGGCAGTTGCCCTTCTGGGCATTGGGAGCCGCGGTCTGCGGCATGGTCCTCTTATTGGGGATTCTTATTCGCGGTCGTGGTGGCCGAATTCAACGCGTCGTGACCGAAAAGACGAATACGCTCGACTTGCGTTCCGCGACGTTGATCGACATGTTTTACGGGCTGATCCTGTTGTTTTTCAAAGTGGATTACATTCCGAAGATGCTTCTCCATATCGGGTGGAGCATCCCCTGGCCGCCCAAGATGCCGATGAGCACGACCTGGGTCTTCTTGGGGCTCCTGGCGGGACGCGAATTCGGTATCTGGCTGCATTCACGCCAATTTCAGCGGCATAAGCCTTGGGATTTGACACGCAAGGATTTGGGAAAAGTCGTGATCGGAACGTTGGTCAGCCTGGTGGTGGCCTTCGGCCTACCCGCGGTGGCGACCATGTTGGGACACGAATCGTCCCCCGCGAACCAGGTCATTGCCACGCAGGAGGCCATTTCTCGCGACGCGAAACCGCGTTAGCCATCAAGAACCCATGCGCGAACTACTTCTGGTCAGCAATTCGACCCAATCAGGCAAGTCGTATCTCGAGCACTGTGCGTCGGCGGCCCGGGAGTTGTTCGCTGGCCGCGACGATTTGCTTTTCGTGCCGTTCGCATTGCATGATCATGATGCGTACGCCGCCAAGGCCTGCGCGGGATTCGCGCAGCTTGGCTTTCGCATGACCTCTTTACATGCCGCACCCGATCTGGCTGCCGCATTGGAACGAGCGGGCGGTGTCTTCGTGGGTGGCGGCAACACGTTTCGCCTGGCCGACCAGATTCACCGCTGCGGATTGGTTTCGATCATGCGACGCAGGGTACTGCTCGAAGGCATGCCCTATATGGGCACGAGTGCCGGTGCCAATCTGGCCTGCGCGACGATTTGCACGACCAACGACATGCCGATTGTGTACCCTCCCACCTTTGATGCGTTGGGACTGGTCCCATTCCAGATCAATCCTCATTACCTGGAACGCGATCCCGCGTCGACGCACATGGGCGAGTCACGCGAGGAGCGGATCCGTGAGTTTCACGAGGAGCGATCAACGCCCGTGGTCGGGCTGCGCGAAGGCGCGTGGTTGCGGGTGCAGGGTGACCAGATGTTATTGCACGGGGAAACGGGCGGCAAGCTGTTCGAAGCGGGCCGGGCGGCGGTCGAGTGTCACCCGGGGACGGATCTCAGCCGGCTGCTGCAAGTCTGAAATGGCGGCGAAGCCGAATATCATCTGGGCCCGTGACGCAGAACGTCTTCTGCCGACGTCAGCAGGACTCGCACATCACAGACATTGGTATGCGTCGGACCAGTCCGCAGGAGACATCCGAGTGGCCCAAAAATGTGATAGGCATCATTCCGCCGCAGGTAGTCGCTCACATCCATGTCAGCCGCAAATAACGATGACAACAAGTCTCCATCGATCACGGCTCCGGCGGCATCGGTCGGTCCGTCTTCGCCATCGGTGCCACCCGACAGCATGGCCAGCCGAAACGACGGCGGGTAAGGACCGCCCAGAAACTGCTCCAGCGCCGCCAGGATCAACTGCTGGTTGCGTCCCCCCTTGCCCCGTTCCCCGCGGTCGGTGAGTTCCACGGTCGGCTCGCCCCCGCTCAAGAAACACCGGGTGCCTCCCAGGGCCCCCATGTTGGCCGCTCGTTGCGAAAGAGCCCTTCCGGCCGCATTCGCTTCGGGCTGCCGTGGATCGATGGGTTCGACTTCGACCTGATAGCCCCGCCGGGTGGCTTCCTCCGCACTGGCGCAAGCGCGACGTCAAGATTGCCGATGATCAGCTGGTGGACATGCTCGTTCACCCGTTGGTCCGAACGTCGCTCGGCTTCTTCTTCCAAGGCGGCCCACACGCGGGGTGTCATAGCGGGAGCGTCCGCGAGCAGCTTGCGTGCGACTTCCCACCCGCTGGCCCGCGACGGCGGGCAGGTGGGGCCCGAGGCGATGATCTCGATCGGGTCTCCCAGCACATCCGAGATGATCAGGCTGACCGTGACACCGGCGGAGCAAGCGGCGGCCAAGCCGCCACCCTTCACGCGGCTCAGTCCGCGTCGCACCGCGTTCAGCTCGCGGATATCAGCGCCTCGATCCACCAGAGCGCGGCTGATCGCCAGTTTCTCCTCCAGTGTCACCCCCGGGATGGGTGCGGCGAGCAATGCCGAGCCACCGCCGGAAATCAGCACCAGGCAGATGTCATCCGGTCCCAACTGGGCCACGGCACTTAAGATCGCGTCTGTTCCCGCGACCGCCTCCGTTGTCGGTTCGTTCTGACCTGCCGGTCGGGCAGGATGGATGTGCAAATGCGAGGTGGGCAGAACGCAGTCGTCGGGCACATTGATCCAGCTAAAGCTTAGCCTCTCGGTCAGCAACGCGGCTCCCAGAGCCGACTCGAGTCCGACGGCCATGCCGGCCGCCGCCTTGCCGGCACCGACGACGCACAGCCGACTGTCGGCGGAAAGTGGAATCTTCAGTTCGCCAATTCGCAAGGCATCGGCTTCGACGCGAATCTGGCGTTCCACCAGTTTTGCCGCATCCACGGCCCGCAGGCCCGCCTGCCAGATGGCCAGCGCGTCGTGTCGTAGCTGCTCGTTGTTCCTTGGCAAGGTCACGTCCGTTCGTCTGGGTGGCAAGAATCAGCCCGCGGTCGCTTGCCGTGCCAGGCTTCGTGGAGAGGAGTGGGCACTGTCTACCGCTCGGCAGCGAAGGGTCCACTGATTATAGGCAGTTTAGCGGCGTGCCGTGGATTCCCCCCCGCGTGGCGTCGCCAGCTGGTTGACGCGCAGCTCGTCGATCCAGACATTGCCGGGGGCCGCCAGCTCGATCGTCACCGTCAGCTCTCCGGGTGCGACGGCCGCGTGAAGAAAACTGAACGATCTCCAGCCGTCGGTGCGGTTGGCCTCGAAGCCCAGCTGAGGACCGGCCAATGAATCGTAGACCCTGATAATCGGGCCATCGTAACCCATGAGTCCCTCGCTACGTACACGTCCCTCAATGCGGTAGATTTCCTGGGCCGACACGGGAATTGGCGGACTCTCCAGCCAGGCGCGACGCGAGGAGACGATCGTCGATCGCTGGGTGGCTAGGGGAGCAGGAGAGACGCGCAGGCAGTGCCGACCCGAGGCCGCCGGATCGTCCGCGGGCTCGATCGACACCACAATCTGCGCGGAAGCATCCTGGTACACCTGCCAGCCTTCGGAACCAAAGACACGATCCGATTCAAACTCACCGATCGACAGTAGATTGACCGGCCCCCCTGCCGCCACCGTGCGCGAAAGAAAGGATGCCTGCAGCGGGAGCCCGTCCACATACTCATTGAGGGGAGTTCGCTCGGGAGCCCGACGCGCTCGGCGATGGAGGGCTCGTCGTGTGCGGCCAAGTTGCGTGACGGCCGATGTCGCCAGGCTTTGCATCCGTGTGAACTCGCCGTTGGCGGCCAGCGAGCGGCAGGCCGACAGGTCCTTGGCGACTTTCCGCAGCTCGTCTTCGACGACCGCACGATCGGCTCCCGCAAGCCCGCCGACCAGCCGCTCGGTGCGTTCGTAAAGGCTTTCCCCGATTTGCGATGTGAGTTCCGCCATGACTCCCGTGGACCGCTGCACCCGCCGCTCAACGTTTGCGATCACCAGCGCTTCGCGAGACAGAATGGCGAGCGTATGTTTGCCCGCCGGCAATTGCAAGCGGACGCCACCAGGGCTTCGTCGCTGCGGCATCCGCCGCAAGCCCTCCGGCAATAGCTCGAAGGCTTCGCACGATTCCGATGCGCCAGGTACCGTCACTTGCAGGTCGGCGGCAGAGGCTGTTTCTTCCTCTCCGACGTAGAGGGCCACGACCAGCCAGGCTCGTTCGGTACGCAGCGCCGTGACCAGGAAGTCACGACGATGGCCCGTATCGATCGCGATGGGCTCGCCCGCGGCGAGCCAGGGTTCCAACCATTGTAAGCGTTCGTTCAAGTGACGTAGCTCTGCCACTCGCAATCGCGTCGCGTCATCATCAAGGTCCAATCGTCGGTAGGAGGTAAAGACAACGCCTCGCTGACCGGTGGTGGCCGCGAGCAACGCGTGGGCGTCCAGGTCAGCGGGTTCGATGGCAAAGGGCGATTCCTGAAAGTCGTATCCGAATGCACGCAATTGCGCCTCGACCATCGCCAGTGGCTGATTTTGCACGGTAGCCCAGGTCACCGTGCCGGCGGGCGTGCCGCGGCGTTGATCCGTCAACCAGCGTTGGTAATCTCGCAATGAAACATCGCCATGCAGCGGATCTCGACCAAACAACAAAAGATCGGCGTGCTCCGCACAAGCCGCTGAAAAGGTGTCGGTTTGCACGAGCAGCGGGCGCCCCGCAAACTGGCTGGCCGCTCGGGCCCGCGCTGCCGAGTCGGCCATCCGCCGCAGCTGCTGGGGATGGTCGACTTGCCCGAACGTCCACGCCAACACGCGTCGGTACAGCGCCGCTGGATTGCCTGCTGGCCATTGCTCGGGCGGCGGCGCGATCAGCCACAATCCCAATCGCTCGGCTTCCAATACCTGCTCCTGTGACACCGGATGCGACAGGCGAATTGTATTGAAGCCCAGTTCCTTGAGGAACGTCCATTCCTCACCGCGGGCATCGATCGCGCGGACAAAAAGCGGTCTTCCATTCGCGATCAGCGTATCGCCCACCACCCGTGGCCGAGTCGGCGGTGCGTCGGTCTCGCGACGCTGATGCGAGGCGAAGGTCGCGGGCAATCCTGTCGAGCGCGTGGCGACCATCGAGGTCGTCGAACCTTCCACGACCGGGTCGCGCAGCGCCAGCTCATTGCCGCCCGGTTTCCCGTAGATGTTGACGATCACCAGATCACAGAACGCCTCCCTGGCATCGACCGGTCGCTGGCTCGCGCTGCGAAGGATCCGCACCTTGTCGGCGAGTTCCACGTCGATGTTGCGTAATGTCAACGATTGCCAGGTGTTCGGCGCTTCATACATGTCGCCAGCCAGCAGGACCGTCGTTGGCTGCCCTGTTGCCGTGTCGGGCGTGCGGGGCAACACCACGCGGACGAGCAACTGCATACCGGCCTGAGATGAACGCAGCGTCTGGGTGATCTGCAGTTCCGGGATGACCACCGTCGGCGGAATGGCGGTCGCCACGTAGGCGTACGTGCCTCGGCCAGCCCGCGTCTCAAGCAGGTCGCAAGACAGCGCCGGCCGAAGGTCCGTCAGACGACGATGTCGAGCAACATCAAATCCGCAGTCATCCCCCATCACCTGCCAGCGGACCCGCCCGAGCGACTGGCCGCCGGCGTCCGCTGGGAAACCCATGAGCGGCAGAAGAAACAACAGGGCCGGCCAGAGCTGCGTGACCACGAGAGCGAGCCACGGGCGCCGCCGGTCCGTGGCCTTGGGCCGGCGGAGGTCGTGCCCGCAAGCCAGCGGGCGATCGTGGATGACGGCAGCTTCCGACATGGCCAGGATTTTCGCGGTCCGCGGGGTAGCGGACCTGGGTGGAGACGTGGACAAAGTGGGACAAGCTGGCGACTTGTAGCAACTTTTCAACGTCGAGACGACCCTGAATGGGGTGAAAAGACAACCGGACCCCTTCCCCTTCGCGGACCGGTAAAATCGATCTAAGTCGTATGTCAGTATAGGTTTATGCGCCCACTATCGCCTGCCGCGACGCTTTGGCATAGTACCTGCAAACATCGGGTAGCATCTGACCAACCCCAAGGGACTATGCACCAATGAAGAAATCACCAGCCGAACTGACCAGTGACGAAACCAAGCAGCTGCCCCAAGAGCTTGTCGAGCTTTCCCGAGCCATCGCGGAACTCCCGTCCGAGTACCGCACGAAACTCGAGGGTCTGTCGCTGCGGGTGATCGAGAGCACCCAGCGACGGAAGCGGATTCTCAACCTGGTCCAGGAGGCGCTCAGCCAACTGCGACTGGACATGAAGTATCTGATGTTTGATCTCGAAGCAACACGACGCGAGCGGGACTCGTATCAACAGCGATTGAACGGCGACGACGAGTAACGTCGCGAGCGAATCAAGCCGCCTGCTCGTCAGGCACCCGCACGTCCCGCTTGGCCCAGCGGGACGTGCGGCTCGTTTACCGCCCGCCAATCAGGGACCAGCTCACCCCGTGTTCTCAAGGGGTTCCTTCGGCCATCGGGTGGGAAGCCTATCCCGCGATGGAAACCGCCCGCTCGCGTGCGAAACGTTGCCTTCACCATCGGTATCTGCGACGATGCAGGTGTGGGTATCCTCCGGGAGACCCATTTCACGACACTGCTTGCGCGACACCTGTGGTTCGAACGCCTGATGCCCGCCATCTTTGCCTTTTGCATCCTGTTGGCACACGCCGAAGTGTTGGTCCAGCCTGCCGCGCTGAGTTGGCGATCGCCGATGGACCGACCTGATCCGACCGCGTGCTTCGTCACGCCCCTGCCCCAGGCCCGGCGCATCGCCGCGGACGTCTATTGCGGTGGTGAGCCGAGCGACGAAGCGGCGTTTGCCCGCTTACGGAAACTCGGTGTCCAAACCATCGTGAGCGTTGATGGCGCGACGCCCGCTGTCAGGTTGGCTCGCCAGTTTGGGATGCGTTACGTGCACATTCCGATTGGCTACGACGGCATTCCGGCATCGGCCCAACGATCGCTGGCGCGGGTGGCCCGCGAATTGGAGCGTCCTCTTTATGTTCACTGCCATCATGGTCGTCATCGGGGCCCTGCCGCGGCGGCCGTGGTTTGCCTGGCGATGGGGGTCATGGACAAAAAGCAGGCCCTGCGGCTATTGGAAGTGTCAGGAACCAGTCACGATTATGACGGTCTGTGGCGATCGGTCGAGACCTGCCGGCCGCTTGAGCCGGCGCGGAGGATCCCGAATTGGTCGAGGCCGCCCCGTTGAATGACGTCGCCACCGCGATGGTGAGGATCGATCGGCTGTTTGAAACACTTCCAGATTACGACGCGGCGGCCCCGTTATCCATGTCGTTCGAACCGATCAAAGAGAGTTCGCAGCGAGCCGTGTTGCTCCGCGAGGAGTTTCGTGAGTTGCTGCGAGTGGGGAACGCCCCGCGTGGCGAGGACTTTGGGAACCGGTTGGCCGAGGCGGAGCAGTACGCGGCCGATCTGCACGCCGCATTGGTAAACAGGCGGTTCGATAAAGCACGACTCGCCCTGGAATTCCTGCGGAATTCCTGCATCGATTGCCATCACCGGTATCGTGACTGACGCGTTACCTGCTGCAGCCGGTGGATCGGAACGGTACCATACCGATTCACGGTTGGTCTTGGCCTGCATTCCATCGGAGTCATAAACATGTTCAAGTTCGTCGGGGCGATCCTTGTTTCGTTGGCAATCGTGGGAGCGGCAGCCAAGGCGGAGAATTGGGCGCATTGGCGGGGGCCGACCGGAAACGGCGTGGCGACGGCGGCGCAGCCTCCCTCCGAGTGGAGCGATACCGAGAACGTCAAGTGGAAAGTCGCGATTCCCGGACGCGGATCGGGATCGCCCGTCATCTGGGGCAATCAGGTATTTGTGGTGACGGCGGTGGGGGAAGCTGACGAGAGCGCCGACGAGGCGCCGGGAGGCGACCGACGTCAGGCCGGTGGCCGATGGGGTGGCCGTGCCGCGGCCCGCGCACTGCCGTCGCTGCAATTCAAGCTGTTCTGCTTTGACCGCGCAACGGGCGAGTTGCTATGGGAGCGGACGGCCGTCGAGGCCACGCCTCATCAGGGCACGCATTCCACCAACGGTTACGCATCGGCCTCGCCGTGTACCGATGGCCAGCATGTCTATGCCCATTTTGGCTCGCGGGGTCTTTACTGCTACACGCTGGACGGCACCTTGGTCTGGCAGCGGGATGATCTTGGCAAGATGGACACGCGGAATGGTTTTGGTGAAGGGAGTTCCCCCACCTTGGCGGGCGACAAGATCCTGGTCCCCTGGGATCACGAGGGTCCCTCGTGCCTCTACGCGCTGGACAAGCTGACGGGCGCAACATTGTGGCGTACGGAGCGGGACGAGCCGACTTGTTGGGCCACGCCGCTGGTTGTGGAACATGCGGGCCGTCAGCAGGTGATTATGAACGGACAGAACTACGCGCGAGCCTACGATCTGGAGACGGGGAAGGAATTGTGGCGGTGTAGTGGTCAGACGGAACGGCCGGCGGCCTCACCGGTCGCGCGGGATGGGTTGGTGTTTGTCGGTAGTGGTCATCGCGGTTCGTTTCTGGCGGCGTTCGGATTGGATGGCGAGGGGGATATTGAGGGAACGAACAGCGTGGCGTGGTTTGTGGAGCGCAACACGCCTGACATCGCGTCACCATTATTGTCGGGAGACCGGCTTTACTTTTTCAAGGGCAAGTCGGGCATCTTAACGTGTGTGGATGCCCGGACGGGTCAACCGCATTATCAGACGGCTCGGGTGCCGGGATTGGGGAGCATGATTTACGCCTCGCCGGTGGCAGCGGGTGGTTACGTTTATTTGACGGATCGCGAGGGGACGACGGTGGTGATTGAGGATGCGGACGTATTGAAGATCGTGGCGACGAATTCGGTGGGGGAAACGGTGGATGCCACGCCGGCTCCGGTGGACGCCGAGTTGTTTATCCGTGGCGAGCGGCATTTATTTTGCATCGCCAGTCCGTAAGCCGCCCCTTTGGCGGAGCTATGGAGTGCGATGATCCTTCACCGCTTTCCCCATCGGCGGAGCCATCGTCGCCCAGTTTCGGCGGTACCTTCGCCACTAGCCCGTCCTGGTTGCGGTGCCGGTCTGTGAGCAACTTGGCAGACTCGGTCAACTGAAAACGCCGCCGTCCGTGTCAGGGCCGGTTAGGCGTGGACGGCATCCATGAGCTGCGGTTCGTGTTGAGCGACCGGATGGTAAAAGACACGTTGGTGAGGGCTATCGAGAGCGATCGAAGGAACAAATCCCGGCGCGGAGGACCTGTTCTCGGGTGCCGGGGGCGTTGCGGCGGCGGGTCTGCGTATTCATCCGTCTAACGGCGGTTGTTTTGCGGCGCTGGGCCGGCATCCAGCATCACAAGCGAGTGGCACGATGGAGGTTATACCGAAAGCTGGGATCAGCCCGTGCGGCCGGATGCCGGGAAATAGGCGGACAGCGGATCAGGATAGGCGGAAAGAATTCCGCCTATCGTCGCCGCGAAGAAAAGGAGTCGGTGTTTGGCGGAGAGGGCGTCTTGGTTTGCCAGCGGCCTATCCGGCTCGCGCGGACATGTCACTAGAGAGGGCGAAATCGCAAATTATTGACACTGCTGGGCTTGCGTCGTATCCTCGGCGGAGCCGCCTGTGCCGTTGTTGGAAATAGACGGACTGCCCGGGGAGATAGACGGAACCCCGGCGGCCAGATAGGCGGAAAGAATTCCGTATACTAATTGTTATGCGGCCAGGGGTCCGCTCGGCGGAGACTCGTGAAACATACCTGCAAGAAAGGCCATTGCTCCTCACATGACGACTTCAGCTGCAAACCATCCATTCTTCAGTTTGCTGCCACTTTTGGTACTTGCCTTAATTTCACTCTTTTGTCCCATGTCGCATGCACAATCTCCGGCGCCACCCGCGCACGAAGCGCTCATGGAGAAGTTGACAGGCCATTGGGTAATGACCGGCACGATCGGCAAGCAGGCTGTGGCGCACGACGTGGACGTTGACTGGATCCTCAAACGTCAATATATCCGCATCCACGACGCATCGCGCGAGAAGGATGCCGACGGAGAGCTCGCATACGAAGCGTGGATACATATCGTGTGGGACAAGGCAAATGCTGAATATGTGGTTATGTGGCTGGACAGTACCGGCACGACCAACTTTGCCGCTGAGGGCGTGGGGCACGGAAAACCAGACGGCGACCGGATCCCATTCGTATGGAAATCTGAGGACGGGAGCGGCATTCAGAATACGTTCGCTTACGATTGCGCGAGCGATACCTGGTCTTGGGCTATTGACAACGTGGACAAGTCCGGGACACCGTCCCCGTTTGCGAGAGTGACGCTGAAGCGGAAATAGCCGGAGTGGCTGCGATATTCGCCATATGGAACGCGGACGAACCAAGCAATGCACCCGAGTCGCGAAGTCGGGCGTTTTGGAAAGGGTGAATCTCTCGTTGCGACCGGGTGATTGCCATCGTCCTGATCTTGGCTGGCCAGCTTATTGTTAGTCTTCTTTCAGTATCCATGGCAAGGTCTCGACGACACCCGCATACTGGTTTCGCGACAAAGAATAAAGGCGTTTCCCGCGCGACGTCATGGGACGGAGTTACGAACATTCTCCCGGTGTTTTGAACCTTTTCGGGGATCACACACTCGATGGTGCATTCTTCATCGGGCGGCAGCACGCTCAGTATCTTATTCCGTTGTCGGTGGACCAATACGCGGTGGAATGGTGTACCTCATCCAGCACGCCGTTACCGACCCGCGTGGTTCACCTAAATTGCACTGCTTACAATCGGAATTCTGGTGGGTTTCTGGCCAGTCACGTCGTTTGGATGACCGTATCAGATAAGCGACAGAACAATCCATTGCACCGGAGTTGCCGTCCGGGCGGGATCTGAAATCAACGTCGTTCGCCGCGGCCCGGTGAACGGGGCCGTTCGTTGCAATGCAATTGAAGTCGCATCTTGAATCTCCATTGGTGTCTTTTTCTTCGTCGCCGTGATATTCATCTGGGTTGTAGTCAACCAACTGCCAGGATCAGATGCCCAGCCTAAGTGGCTTCAAGACGATCATATGGTCATCGTTGTACCGAGATCGCATACGTCACTTGCCGCGTACAGTGTTGCCCGCAACATTTGGACGTCGATCGACGTTCGTTCGCAACCGTCTGTGGAAATCAAACCAGCCTTGTATCACGGGCTGGCCGCCGCGAAAGTTGGCAACGTGATTTACGCCTACTCCGGACAAACGGCATCTTGGGCGTCGCTTAATCTGTCTGACACGACGGCAACCTTTGTGTTTCAAGGCGCGGCCATGAACGTCAAAGACGGTGATTCACTTTATGTCTTTGGCATCAACTCCCAGGCGTGGTCTGGCATTGACCTTGTCACTGGCCAAGTAATTCTGAGCG
Organism: uncultured Planctomycetaceae bacterium; assembly: GCA_963700865.1. Taxonomy (GTDB): domain Bacteria; phylum Planctomycetota; class Planctomycetia; order Pirellulales; family Pirellulaceae; genus CAVOGJ01. The sequence goes on from CAVOZC010000018.1 coordinate 928,067, forward strand.
GCCACCAAGCTGGCGAACAACCGCATGCACTGGAGCCGGCGGCCGGGCCGGTTTCAAATGGAGAGTCATCACCGCCGGCCCAGTGATGCGTAGCGTTCTGTCTGAAAAGTGCGCGGTGGTTGCATGGATGGGCGTGTTTTCAATTGATGGATCGTTGGTTGCACGTTGCGGCGGCAATGAACCACTCGCGCGTGAGTGTGTCGCCGATGGTCCGCTGCGGAGATTTGGCATTGCTTCGAATTGGAATGCGCGGCGAATTTCGTAGTCCAATTCTTCGTTCTATCGGTCTGTTCCTTCGGCAAAGATGAATCGCCGCAGCATTTGCGCGGTCGAGTCTCTCACGGAGGCGCGGAGCACACGGAGGGAGTTGTCGATTTTCTCCGTGAGCCCCGTGACTCCGTGAGATCAAATGCAGACGTGTTGGCCGCAAACACTTGGTGCACGGCACCCCGAGTCGGTATGATGACTGGGTGAAGCGAGCCCCGAGATCATCGTGTTTGCCGCTTCAAAACAGACAGAACAACGAAATGCACGGGAGCAACGGGTCGCGCGTTTCGGTACTTGTTGACTCCAACTCCGTTGCCCCGTGATTTCAAACGTTCTGTTGCTCCATCACATTTGACTCAAACGCCCTTATGGCCGAACGCAACTCCGTCTACATTTTCAAGGGGCCAAGTCTCGATGAGTTTCGCGACGCCGCCATATCGGCTGTCGAGCAACTCGGCGGGAAGCTCGACTGGGATGCGCGTCCAGAACCGATGAGCGCCAACCTGGTGACTTCACACAACGCCAATGTTCACGCCGCGTATATTCACTGCGATGGATACCGAGCCGCACAAGCAATCGGGCGTGACCTCGGAATTCCATGGATCAACGTTCGGATTCAAGAAGGCGCCCTCTGGGACTATTCGCTTTATCTAGCGGATTCCCACCTCGACAATTTCAGTACGATTCCCGAATATTGGGAAGACGATCCCGAATGGATAGCAACGCAAAGGGGCAACCCAAAGGTACTTGCCGATACTTGGTCAATCGAACAGGATCGAATTGATCGGTATCTCCAACCATGGGGGTATGAAGAAGATGATGCTACAGAGGTCTTTCGAACTACGTTACGTGGTAAGGCGTATCCCGACGACGAATTCGAGTATGGCGACATTTGGCAAATGGCTGACTTTATTCGCGCTCTTGCGCTCAAAACCCGAACGTTGACCAACCGCATTGCGTCCCACGCGGACTAGAGATAGACCCCAAGCAACAACAACGCAACAGAACCAAGGGATGCAGCGGAGCCGGAATTAGCGGACTGGTTCGCTACGCTCTGCGACGATTGTTCCCGGCCCGCTGATCCCGGTCGTTCTGTCGCTACATCCCATGCGTGCCGTAATGGGCGAATCCGAGTCGCAACCAATCAGATCCAAGGCGACTCGTTACTTACTCGGAAGCATTGAATGCCTCTTTTGGATTGCCCCGATTGGACTTACGGCTTTCGTTCACGTAGGCGCATCAATGAAGGCAGGCCAACGCTTTGTCGTGAACAACGCTCGCACGGAGAACGCGGAAACTGCGTACTACTTTGTCGATTCGATTCCATGGGTATTTCATATCTACTGCTTGGTAGTGGCGGCGACCTGCATAGTTGCCTTAATGAATAGACTTCGCTTTCGTTGGCGATGTCTGACCCTGTTCGCACTTTCTGTTCCGTTAATGTGGTACCTGCCGAAGGCTTCGTTTCTCATGGGTAAATTCATCGACTGGTAATGCAACACCTTGATTTTGACGACGCAACTGAATTGTGCGATGCTAATCTAACGGGAAGTGGAATACCGAAACGTGGAAACAAGTGAAACGTTCGCGACAGAACAACAAATTGCAGCGGAGCCGAAAATGCCGGGCTGGTTCGCTTCGCTCTGTTGACTTTAATCTCGGCCCGCTGAATTCGAACCGTTCTGTCTGAAAAGTGCGCGGTGTGCGCTGGGCGTGTTTTCAATTGATGGATCGTTGGTTGCACAGTGCTTGCGGCGGCAATGAACCACTCGCGCGTGAGTGTGTCGCGGATGGTCCGCCCTGCGGAGATTTGGCATTGCTTCGAATTGGAATGCGCGGCGAATTTCGTAGTCCAATTATTCGTTCTAACGGTCTGTTCCTTCGGCAAAGATGAATCGCCGCAGCATTTGCGCGGTCTGAGTCTCTCACGGAGGCGCGGAGCACACGGAGGGAGTTGTCGATTTTCTCCGTGAGCCCCGTGACTCCGTGAGATCAAATGCAGACGTGTTGGCCGCAAACACTTGGTGCACGGCACCCCGAGTCAGTATGATGACTGGGTGAAGCGAGCCCCGAGGTCATCGTGTTTGCCGCTTCAAAACAGACAGAACAACGAAATGCACGGGAGCAACGGGTCGCGCGTTTCGGTACTTGTTGACTCCAACTCCGTTGCCCCGTGATTTCAAACGTTCGTCCGATCAAACCTGCGGATGAATCGCCGCTGAAAACCGCTGCAATACAAGAGTTTGCCGCTCTCTTTGGCGTAAGGTAGAATTAATTCCTGGAGGAACCCATGACTCTCGAATCCATTCTCAGCGGACTTAGCCACAGTGAGAAACTGGCTGCCATGGACCTCTTGTGGCGAGATCTTTCTAGCGAACCATCTCGATACGTGTCGCCCGAATGGCACGAACGAATCATTGCTGATCGACTGGCAAACCCGGCACCCGGCGAATCGTTACCTCTGGGTGACGCTAAAACCGAGGTTAAGGATCGACTCAATGCACGTCGAACTCAGGGTTGAAGCTAGAGACGACTTAGTCGAAGCCTCAGCATTCTACGACGCCCAGCGCGACGGATTGGGCGACTACTTCATTGACTGCCTCTTTTCCGACTTGGAAAAACTGGAATCCGAGGCTGGCATTCACGAAATTGCGTATGGACTGCACCGCAAACTGTCGAAACGATTCCCATTTGCCATCTACTATCGGGTTACGGATCCCATCATTGATGTGGTTGCAATACTGGATTGTCGACGCGACCCTGATGCCATCGCTCGGCGCCTCGGACGAACCATGCCATGAACCGGAGATCGCCGTAGCGCGTTTACAAATGGATCGTCTTTGGGGCGATCCCGGTTATGGCCAACGTTCTGTCTGAAAAGTGCGCGGTGGTTGCATGGATGGTCGTGTTTTCAATTGATGGATCGTTGGTTGCACAGTGCTTGCGGCGGCAATGAACCACTCGCGCGTGAGTGTGTCGCGGATGGTCCGCTGCGGAGATTTGGCATTGCTTCGAATTGGAATGCGCGGCGAATTTCGTAGTCCAATTCTTCGTTCTATCGGTCTGTTCCTTCGGCAAAGATGAATCGCCGCAGCATTTGCGCGGTCGAATCTCTCACGGAGGCGCGGAGCACACGGAGGGAGTTGTCGATTTTCTCCGTGAGCCCCGTGACTCCGTGAGATTAAATGCAGACGTGTTGGCCGCAAACACTTGGTGCGCGGCAACCCGAGTCGGTATGATGACTGGGTGAAGCGAGCCCCGAGGTCATCGTGTTTGCCGCTTCAAAACAGACAGAACAACGAAATGCACGGGAGCAACGGGTCGCGCGTTTCGGTACTTGTTGACTCCAACTCCGTTGCCCCGTGATTTCACACGTTCTGCCGTAACGTGTCCTGTTCTGTCGAATGGCTCATGAACAATCCATTTGCAGCTCCGCATGTGAATGCTGATGCGAAATCTGGGTTGCCAATCGAGAAGCGTCCAACAACTGAAACGATCTTGACTCTGTTGGTCATGCAAATTCTGCTCGTACTGCTGTTCGCTCCAGGAGATGGTGGCGTATGGGCTGCGTATGTTGCTTGTGCCGTTGCTGTCGCGTATGCGACGATTCACGCACTCAATCGAATGCGGCACAGAACGAATTTCGCAAATGGATACGGCAAAAATTGGTTTGCGCTGCCGGTGTACGTAATATCTTCACTCATCGCGATGGCCTTAGTTCACGTGGTCCTGTCGAACCATTGGCTTTGAACGCAATTGGACTTGCAGGATACCAGTACGCTGTGGCCGATGGTACAATCATTGAGTGTCCGAGATGGCAGGTTACGAACGCTTCATTTCAACCAGGGACACGGTTGGTCTCATGCCTGAAATCAGTCGCTTTCTCGGCATCGTCAGACGAATGTACTATCGAGACCATGCGCCGCCGCACTTTCATGCTGAATATGGGGAGTATGAAATAACGGTCGAAATCGGGAGCGGGACTGTCGAGGGCCGCTTTCCACGACGTGCTTTGGCAGCAGTGCTCGAATGGTACGCCCAGCATGAAGCCGAACTGGCTGAAAACTGGGAGCTTGCCCGACAGGAGCAACCCCTTAACCGCATAGCCCCGCTGGAGTAGCACTATGTTTCTTCACGTTGACGAGGCCGACTACTTGGAAGGATATCGGATACATCTTCGATTCAACGATGGTACATCGTATGAGGTCGATCTATCGGGTTCAATTGATGGGCCAATTTTCGAGCCGCTTCACGATATTGAATTCTTTCGACAATTTTCCGTAGAGGGAAACACGATCGCGTGGCCTAATGGGGCTGATTTTGCTCCGGAGTACCTCTACGAGCTGGCTCAAGCGCAGTCCGTGGCAGAACAAACGGATGCAGCCGAGCCGTAAATACCGTGTTGGTTTTGCCTGTAGGCACTCTCACGGCCGACTGATCCTAAACGTTCGTCGCTTCAGCGTTGTTGCTCGGCAGATCACCATGACCATCGAGAATCCATACCGCCCACCGAATGCTGAGTCATTGTCTGAGGGTCGTCCAGCATCCGATCCTCGAAGAAACTGGAAGGATTACTCACCCGAATACAACACCGCTTTTCGGACCGCGCTGATCGTTCAAGGAATGCTTGCGGTCGTGACTGCCCTCATGCTCGATTTCGGCCAAACGCATCGAGCATTCTGGGTCGCGTTCGTTTGCCAATGGGCACTGGTCTGGATTATCATATTCCGACGCCCCATGCATCCGACGCGACTCGACCTCGCAATCGTGCGGTTGGGCATTCTGCCAATATTGATCCTTGTTGTCGGTGCAGGACCATGGTTGCTGCGAGTGCTTAGTATCCAAACATAGGACGCGACGAACAATCGCATGCACTGGAGCCGGCGGCCGGGCTGGTTTCAAATGGAGAGTCATCACCGCCGGCCCAGTGATGCGGGTCATTCGGCGAGACAATTGCATGAAATCAATCGACGTGCTTCTGCTTTCTCGACAGGATATTGTGAACCTCGATCTGACGCCTCGTGAGGTAGTCCAAGTTGTCGAAACAGCGTTGAGGGAACACGCGGCTGGCACTTACGAAATGCACCCCAAGATTGGCGTGCATCCGACGGGAACAGACCCTGCCAACTTCATTCACGCGATGCCGGCCTACCTGGAACAGTTGGGTGCCTGCGGATTGAAGTGGGTGGCTGGGTTTGCCAAGAACTATCAACGCGCCCTGCCCAATGTCACGGGTGTGCAGGTGTACAACGACACCGAGACGGGTATTCCCCTGGCGATCATGGATTGCGGTTATCTGACCGGCCTGCGAACAGCCGCCGTCAGTGCAATCGCTGCGCGAGAAGTATGCCGTGCGGGAGCCGAGATATTGGCGCTGGCCGGGTGCGGTTTTGAAGGCACGATGCACCTGCGATTCATCACCCACGAAATCCCGACTATCCGCCGGGTCCGGCTTCGCGATATCCGCGAACAAGCGATGACAGTACTTCAGGAGTCCGCCGCCAGCTACTTTCCGGGCGAAATCGAGATCTGTCCGGACGCCCGCTCGTGCCTCGAAGGCGCCGATGTGATCTCAACCTGTACAAATGGTGAGGATCAGTTGGTCCGGCTGGAATGGTTCAAACCTGGTGCGGTCGCCGTTGGGATCGAAGGCGGATGCGCCTTTACCGCCGAGGCTCTGCACGGCGCGGACAAGTTTGTCGTCGACGACATGCCGTTGGCGGAGTATTTCGATAAGATCGGTCGCGATCGCGTTACCGAGGACGGCCGCCCCGATCCTGAGTTTCCCGGCGGAATGCCGAACGTCTATGGTACCATCGGTGAACTGGTTACCGGCACAAAGCGGGGGCGCGAGAACGCCGACGAGCGGATCATTGCCATTCCTATCGGCATGGCCATTTGTGATATAGCCTTGGCTCATCTAGCTTACCAGACTGCGCTGAAAAAGGAGCTGGGCCAATTATTCCGCCTGGCTTAAGCGATCAGAGATGGTGGGAGCGAACATAACCGGAAGGTCGACGTGAGTGTACCTAAGGAAACCCACGCCGAACAAGGCGGTCAACCGGAGCCGCCGATCACGCTGGTTTTGAAATCAGAAGTTCTTGGCGGCGGCCCGATTACCGCCAACGTTAGGTGGCTGCATCCCTTCTCATCAGAATCTGGGGTTGTCAATTATGGCTCGCGGCTGAGAAAGTCGACGAACTGCTCGGGGACTCTGACACGCGTTCTTCTCATCGCGCGACGATGCCCCGAGTGGCGACCGTAGCTGAAAACCACGAAGCACACGAAGGCCACGAAGGACTCTGTTTAGCGAGGACTCCATCGACCACGGTCAAGGGGCGGGCCGTTCCAGTCGCTGGCGTATGACGCTTAGAAACTCGACCGCGCCGTTGGTCGGTCACTTCGTGCCCTTCGTGTGCTTCATGGTTCGCCCGCGTGGTCAACCAGCTTGCCAGTAACGGTGTGGCGAAAGTAGTGACCGTTGTTACCCGCCTGTGAAGAACACTCAGGCGAGAGCACCATAACCTTGTCGCCAGAGGGACATCGCGATATACTCGTGATGCCATGGCCTCGGCGATGTGACCGTGAACCACCCAGTGGGACCAGGTACCGCCAACCACGCAGGACCACGCGTCCCGCCACCTAACAAAGGCATGCACACGGAGTTGGCGACAGCGCGATTTCGGATGGAGAGTCTTCCCCGGCGGCCCGGTGATGCCAGACGTTACCCGACTCAATGACGACGAATATTCGAGAGTACCGCGATGGAGTTGACGCTGCTACTATCGAAAATTGTCGGCCCAGTATTGTTGCTCCGGGCGATTTCCATTCTCATTGATCGCGAGCATTTTGTGAGCATCATCGACCAGATCGAAGACGAATCCAAAACGGTTGCGTTTTCCATGTTTCCGGTCGCCATGCTCATGACGGGGATCGCCATTGCCGTTACTCACACGGATACCTCAAGCATCGCGGCTATCCTCTTTCACCTGATCGCATGGGGCATGATCATCAAAACGAGCCTGCTAATACTGTTTCCGAGGCTGCTGGCGAGAAAGGTGCAATTGCTGCCCCTGGCCGGTTTTCTTAACGTTGTTTTTCTTGCGTGCGCGGTAGTCGGTGCTTACCTTACGTGGTTCGGTTACTTCGCGCCGGTACTTCCGTGAGTCATTGCCTACGATCTCGGACTTCACAATGGCGGGTAACCATCGCGTGCACCAGAGTACGCGACCAGGGCGGTTTTGAAATTGAGAATCTGCCGCGCGTACCCGGTGACGCGTGCCGTTCGTCAGATGAGGGCGCGTCATGTTTGCCCAGAGGACCATTTAAGCGGTTTTTGTCGTTGTGGCGTTATGGATGTGCGTCGCGCCATTACAGGCACAGACGCGCCTGTGGACCGACAACATCGGGAAGTTCTCCATCGAAGCCGAACTGGTGGAGATCAGGCAAGACAACGTCGTGCTGAAAAAAGCCGACGGCGCAACGGTCACCGTGCCGATCGCTCGGCTGAGTGATGCCGACCAGAAGCATCTCAAGTTTCTGGAGCAGCCCGGCTCACAAGCCGGAGCGCAATCATCTCATGACGCGGATGTGGGAGCACCTCTTTCGTTTCCAGGCGCGGTCACGGAGCCACCGTCCTGGAACGACACGAACGTACCTTTCGACTTGGCCGCGTTGTTGCAGGCCCCGCCTGTGGAAGAAAACGCGGCGCCACTCTACTTGGCAGCATTCATTGAGTTTGGCAAGTCAGAGATGTCGCATTTCTTTCCGGAGATGCCCGAGCACGAATTGAAACAGTTGTATGCGGCCGAGCGTCAGCTCTCCAAGGAGCAGCGGCGGCTCGAAGAAGCGTGGGAAAAAAAGTTCCGTCAGCGGTCGATCCCGAGGCCGTCGACGCATGGTTGGCGAACTACGACACCGGCTATGAAATGCTGGCTGCCGCGCAGCAGCGGCGCGAAGCGCGTCGATCACGGCCGCAGACTTCTCTTCAAAGTCGGCCTGCTTGCCTGGAAGGACCTGGTAGTTCATTCCAACGGTCATCATCTCGCACAGACTCTCTGAAAACATGTGCTGCAACTCACGCGGTAGCGTATCCCTATAACAATATCGGGGAGGGCGGCTTCCCTCGCCAGCGCGAAACCTCGGGATGACATGTGGCTGATGAAGGCGAAGTAGCGGTTCGCGGCTCCGTCCTCATCGACTTCCTTTGAGTCGTCTCGCTTCTTGCCAATCCGCCTCCGCTCTGGGGAAGTCGTGCAGTCGCTCGTACGCTTCGGCGCGCAATTTGTAGAAGTAGGGATTCGAGGGTGCCAGACGAATGGCTTCACTCAGTTCACGGATCGCCAGACGGTACTCGCCCAACGTACCGTGACAAAACGCGCGGATGCCGTGGGCTTGAGCGTCATCCGGTGCCAGCTCCACAGCCCGCGTTGCGTCCGCGAGTGCGGCACGATAGGAACCACGTTCGGTGAAGTACTGAGCTCGGTTGTAAAAGAGTTGTGGATTGTCCGGTGCCAGTTGGATGCCGCGGTCGAAATCAAGTTTGGCATTCTCCAATTGACTTGATTTCGCGTAGCCGATTCCCCGCTGCAAATAGCCAAAAGCCGACTCCGGTTCGAGCTCGATCGCCTTGTTTGCTGATGAGATCGCGTCGCTGAAGCGATTCGCTTCATTCTGGAGGAAGGCAAAATTCGCGTAGGCATTCGCGTCACCGCGAAGCGTTACCACCTGTTCGGAATCCTTGAGGGCGTTCGGAAGATCTCCCCGCCGATAGAGGGCCTCCGCTCGATAGTGATACGGGCACGCATGTTGGGGGTCCTGCCGAATCGACTCGGTACAATTTTCCACCGCAGAGTCGATATCACCGGCCTCTAAGGATGTGATGCCGGCACGACAGAAATCGATCGAGGCCTGGCTGGACGAGCATTCGGAAGCTACTGCCCGGGCGTAAAATCGCAAGAGTTCGACTTGAGACGCATTATCGCTGGTGTGAAAAGCCACCGCATTTCGATTTGGGTAGTGGAGAGTCCCCAGTCGCGACGGGACTTGCAAACCGACATGCGCGGCCTCGGGAAGCGAATCGTCTGATTTTTGACCGAGCTGAAAGTGCTCCTCGACGACTTCCAGCCTTGGGGACTCAGGGAACTTAATGTCCAATGACTGGACCACTCCATCTCGCAGCGTCGCCGCAACCCGAAAACGTTCCCGATCATAAATCAGATACCGATCCCCAGCAGGATCAATCATTTCTTTGTAGGGTGTGCCCCATGCCTTCAAGGAAGACAATTCCTCATCGCTGGTTTGCCCAGGCGTCACTCCGAACACCTGTCGCTCTGCCCCGCCTGGCTTCACGGATGGCCGGTGGTTATTTGCGTCCTGCGCGGCCACCCACGAGGCGATGAAAAGGGCGAGAAACGAGAGGGTGTTTCGTCGTGTCCAACAACAAGCCCGGCGGGGGTTCCCGCAGTTGTCGTTTGCTGAGTGGCTCATTGTTACCTACCTATGTGGGTACGTTACCCGCGTGAGCAGCGTTGGGTTCGGCTCCTTTTACGGTGCGTCGAAAGCTGAGTCGATTGAGGACCGCTTGTCGACGTAAATGGGTTTGGGCCGGGATTGTGGCCCCATGGGGGCGTCGACTGGCGTTTCCCCGTTTGCCCGGTGAAGATCACTCTCGCCACTGCGGTGTCCCGCGATCGCCTGACTCGACGCGGGCGACAGGACCTCGAATTCCAGTCCGACCAGACGAGGCAATCCTGTCAGCTGTGCCTCTTCGACCGCGAAACTGCTCAACGTTCCGATGTCTTCCCGTGCACGCCCCATCTGATTGAGTCGCCGTTGGTAGCCGATAGCCGCGGAAACATCATTGGCTGATTCCAAGGCAAGCCGACGAAGGGCCCAAACCATAATGTAGACCGACTTGCCACGCTGCTGGTCTACGGACGTCATATAAGGCTCGACATGTTCCACTAGCGCGCGAGCTTGACGATACGCTTCTTCACCGCCGATGTCTGCGTAAAGGGTGACAATCTTGGCGATTTCCTCTAGGAAGAGCTGTTCAGGGGTTCTCTTGTCGAACCGTCGCTGCGGTTCACTGAGAATGGTTTTCGCGATTTCCGTCCACTCCTGCATCAGTGGCAGCAATTCTTCGGGGCGTGTTGCCCGCCAATAGTACTTGGTCAGGCACCGCTTCTCGTGAGCCCAACGCAGGCGGCTGTTGTTGGAGTCTGGCCTGGACAACGTTGACTCGACCGCTTTCATGCGAGACTGGTATTCACGGTCGTTCGCAGGACCGACTTCGAAGTCAAAATCCGTAGCACCGGTAATCCCATCGGCAGTAACGACGTCCACCTGCACGCGATAGGTCCCCGGCTTGATCCCCGTGAACTCCATATCCGCGTGAGCGAAGGGTTGCAGTCCCGCGAAAAGGGCGAGTAGTCCACCAGACTTGACCTCCCCGCCGCGGACAAAGTGTTGATAACGTACCTGCCCGTCAAGGCTGGCGCGAATAATGTGATCGTCGAAGATACGTGATGCCTGCGACTGGCGAGGAAGGCGTTGTTTGGCGATGAGGTCCAACATGGGCGTGTTGTTGTTCGTCGAGCTCTTAATTTCCACGGCAATTTGGACATCGGGCCAGTTGTCGCGAACGCCATACGGTTCGTCGGAAACCCAATCACGAAGACTCAGGGTGACATGAATCTGCGACGGCCTCACCGAGGGGTTCTCCAGGGGGACCCAGACGCGGCCCCTTCCAGCACGGCTCTTCCAGACAAGTTGTTCCTCTTCCGACGTCGCGAGCGGTTCGGAACGGCTCCCCCAAGCCCGCACGTGCTTCCGTTGCCATGAGAAAAGGTATTGTCCATCTTCGGGCAATCCCACCACGCAAGGTACCCAACCGTCCGACGCGACCGGTTCGCCATCGGGAGTCTGAAATCGCAGCAAGGCGATCTTCCCGAGGGACGTCTTGAGTTTGGCGGACAACCACATCTCCATGATCTGCGGATTGCCCGGCCAAACTTGTTGGGGGTCACGTCTGTTAAAGTGCACGGGGCCTTCATCGAGATGAATGTGAGGTATGCGGAGATCGCTGGGATTCTCATTCCACGTCGAGAAATAGCCATCGGCCAGTTTCACCGCCTCTTCGATCTCTTTATCCCATTCCCGGCAGAAGACGGTGTAAAGCGAGAGATCGTTGATCCGATAGTCGATGCGTAAAGCCGAAGTCCCGGTGGGATCCTTCGCGATCCGAACATCCTCAATGATGAGCGGATTCATCAACTTGTCGAACTCTGCGGGAGTCGGCGGCGGACCCTCGACAGCCAAATAGAATTCTCCTTGGGCGAATTTCTTCTCCCACCAATAAAGGACTTCATCCTGGCCCCGATGGATGTCGAGGATCGCCTGTGTCAGGATTTGAATATTGCCGGCATTGGCGCGGAGTGATTGACCGAATCCGCCCACGGATGAGGTGGGGACTTCGCTCCCGTCGGGCAGCGTGTACGAATTCCAGTCCGCCGGGAGTGACACATAGGCGAGTGAGTTCTGGCAGCGTGGACAAGTTACCTGGTTCATTGCCCTGTCAGTGACTTTGCCGGTGCCCTCGCAACGAGGGCAGTCCTTCGGTATCGGATAGGTCTTGGCGAACGCACGCTGTACCATCTCAGCCGGTACGGCCGCTGCGTTCACCACGAAACGCTCCACGTCAAATCCGCGTTGTGCTGCCCGGCGGAACGCGTGTTCGCATTCGACCATTTCGAGTTTCTTGTGTCGCGTCGGGCTAACTTCGAAATAGCCTCCAAAGCGATTTACGAGTGGATGGATGCGACTGTCGACGCAGTAATGTGTCAGCCATCCCAGTGCGAACGCCTTCTCGCGGTCAGAGCTCGCCGTCGCCAACAGATTCATGGCCAATCGACCCGTCTCGATGCGATGAGACTCGGTGCCCGCAGGGAAGTGTTCGACACCAAATTCGTCGGTGACACCGATTTGCACGTAATGTGTTGTATAGGCGATGTCGGGTCCGGCAGAGCCAGCCAAATAGGCATCCAGCTCGCGGTTGAGGAGGGCTTGAAGCGATGGCGGTGCCTCCTCTTTGATTCGCATCGCCGCGTACATGTGGCCCACTAACTGACTCGCGAAGGCCTGTGAACCTATCAGTATCGCGACGAACGCCGGCAGTACCCACAACCTCATCGTCTTCTCCTCTTGCAGCTGAAGCCGTTTGTGGTCATTGCGCACTCCCCCCAATCCCCCCCAAGGCACCTGCAATTCCCGTACCACCAAACATGACAGAAGATCAGCTGGAAAAGCGCGCCGCGACGCACTATAGACGGAAATTACTGGTACAGTGGGCACAGTTCATAGGCCCAGGGCACTACCACGCCTCGCTAGAAGTGGATTTCTGATTCCCCTGTCAGAGTGACTTCGCGTGTGTGGATGTCCAGCTGGTCGTTTTTTCGCAGCCCGGTCGCGGGATGCGCGATCTCACCCAGCGCTTCGAGAGGAACGCCGTGATGGCATCCGCAGATTCTCTCTCCTTTGGACTTCCTGGCGGAGTTCACGCGGCATGTGCGCCCCACCGATGGTCATCTCATTCGATACTACGGCTGTTATTCGAATAGGAGCTGCGGGCTACGAGCGAAGGCAGCCTCAGCGGCGACCGAGACAGCGTGCAGCGTAGACGGTGCAAACAAGAAGGGGACCTGTCGCAGCAGCGCCACCTGGGCCATGCTGATCAAGCGGGTGTATGCTTGGGATCCGATTTCCTGCCCGCAATGCGGTGGCCAGATGATGGTCGTCGCCTTCAGCGAGCCGCTGCAAAGGGAGGTGAGCGAGAAGATCCTCAAGCACTGTGGTGTGTGGCAGGCGTCTTCCACAATACCGACCTCCAGCCGGTGCCGAGGGGGACCGAAAGGAGATGCCTTGCCGTTCCTCTGGGGGACCCCACGAACTGACGTACGTGGACCAGGATATTTTCGAGGCCTCATTCAGGGCCGCACCACATGGCCCTGTGGAGACGATCTGCGCCGACTGCGGCGTGCGGCCACTTCTGAATGTTCCCTAGGGCAAGCTTCCACGTGTTTTGCTCTCGGGAACATCATCCTCGCGCCCCCCTGCCTCTATCTTCCTACCGGATCTTTCTACCGGAAATCAGATTTCCTATCATTAAGCGATGAAGATGTTGCTACCTCCGAAAGACGGGTTTTCAAGTAACATAAATGTTCAGCACCAAGCGTTTCCAGGCGCTCTTAAAGACTATGCGGCGCTCTCCTGGACCCAGTCGAGGGGAGCTGGCTTAACGATCACGAATGAACGAATGGACGATTCAGGTTACACGGCTGAAGCAGTTGGCCAAGTGGCGGGAATAGAAATCGAGCTGCACTTCTATTTCCGAGCAATTAAAGCTGGCGACAACGTCATACTTGCGACGGCAGCGGTCCCAAATTCGAGGTGGGACGCCGAAAAGATTCTACTCGCGCCGATAGTTAACAGCCTTAAACCGATTCACGAGTAGATGGTACAACGACTGCTTGAGGACGGCAACATAACAACGGCATGAACGCGGAGCCGCCGACAACGCGTTTGCAGGTTGGGCATCAACCGCGGCGGCCCGGTTATGCCAACCGTTCTGCCTGAAAAGTGCGCGGTGGTTGCATGGATGGGCGTGTTTTCCATTGATGGATCGTTGGTTGCACGTTGCGGCGGCAATGAACCACTCGCGCGTGAGTGTGTCGCCGATGGTCCGCTGCGGAGATGTGGCATTGCGTCGAAGCGGAATGCACGGCGAGTTTCGTAGTCCAATTCTTCGTTCTATCGGTCTGTTCCTTCGGCAAAGATGAAGCGCCGCAGCATTTGCGCGGTCTGAGTCTCTCACGGAGGCGCGGAGCACACGGAGGGAGTTGTCGATTTTCTCCGTGAGCCCCGTGACTCCGTGAGATCAAATGCAGACGTGTTGGCCGTAAACACTTGGTGCACGGCACCCCGAGTCGGTATGATGACTGGGTGAAGCGAGTCCCGAGGTCATCGTGTTTGCCGCTTCAAAACAGACAGAACAACGAAATGCACGGGAGCAACGGGTCGCGCGTTTCGGTACTTGTTGACTCCAACTCCGTTGCCCCGCGATTTCAAACGTTCTGTCTGAAAAGTGCGCGGTGGTTGCATGGATGGTCGTGTTTTCAATTGATGGATCGTTGGTTGCACAGTGCTTGCGGCGGCAATGAACCACTCGCGCGTGAGTGTGTCGCGGATGGTCCGCTGCGGAGATGCGGCATCGCTTCGAAGCGGAATGCACGGGGAATTTCGTAGTCCAATTTTTCGTTCTATCGGTCTGTTCCTTCGGCAAAGATGAATCGTCGCAGCATTTGCGCGGTCTGAGTCTCTCACGGAGGCGCGGAGCACACGGAGGGAGTTGTCGATTTTCTCCGTGAGCCCCGTGACTCCGTGAGATCAAATGCAGACGTGTTGGCCGTAAACACTTGGTGCACGGCACCCCGAGTCGGTATGATGACTGGGTGAAGCGAGTCCCGAGGTCATCGTGTTTGCCGCTTCAAGACAGACAGAACAACGAAATGCACGGGAGCAACGGGTCGCGCGTTTCGGTACTTGTTGACTCCAACTCCGTTGCCCCGTGATGTTAAACGTTCTGCGCGCTACTCTGCCGTCCAAAATGCACGCGGCCGAATTACGTGCTTGTCAGATCCGTGCGATGGCACCGTGAGGATTCAATCGGCTGCGGATATTGTTGTGCTCTTTTGCAAGGGGTGCTCCGAATCGGCTCTCAGGCACGAGAGCGTGCTGCGGTTTATCGAGCCCGTCGCTCGTAGATCAGGGAAATTGACAGCCCGCTCAGCAGTTTGCTTGTCATTGCGACGTCCAATTGCAAAAATGCAATCGTGAAGTCTTGATTGAAACTCACCTAGATACCGTGTGGGAACATCTCATGATTCTCCCGACCCGATTCAAAGACGTTGTGGGCTACAATTCGGTAGGCTGGTGGCTCGCATGTCTTGTTTTTCTCTTGCCCACTGGTGAGGTTGTGCTCGCCGAATGGACAACGGTGGTCAATCCCAACAGTGGTATGGTCCTCGCGCCAAAGGTCTTCTACGATCCACGCGACGGGTTGGTCTACATCGAGAACGACGGGCCCAATGGCTCCGTCGACTCCCACGACAATGTGACGTTACTTGGCGACGACATTGGGATGATTAGTCTTCTCCTTGGTGTTAACTATGACTACATTCCCTTCGGGGACACCGATCCGGTCCTGCCCATCTATTCGGACGGAATCGCCTGGCCCCCACCCACGGTGTTTGGTTCAAAACTCCAACTGTCAGGTACCGCGATTGTCGGCTCTTTCTTGCCTATTTCCGCCCGACCTGTCGCTGTCGCCCAACTGCCAACCGGATTGGGGCTGGAAGCCTTTCAATACCAAACAAACCGATACTCTCTGGAGATGGGCGTCAACTTTTCGTTGGGCGCACCCGGTACAACGCTCTTTGATGAACATCCCGTTGCGAGTGGCAACTTCCGTATCTTGCCTGAGCCAGCGGGCGCAACGCCAGCCTTCCTTTGCGCCGCGATTCTTGGCAGCCACGCGCGTAAGAAAAAGCACTCTTTAAGTTGAGAGAACAAACTTTGGTGTTTCAAATGAGCGGAG
The DNA here is from genome assembly GCA_963700865.1 of uncultured Planctomycetaceae bacterium. Classification (GTDB taxonomy): domain Bacteria; phylum Planctomycetota; class Planctomycetia; order Pirellulales; family Pirellulaceae; genus CAVOGJ01. The sequence goes on from CAVOZC010000018.1 coordinate 943,989, forward strand.
CTGGTCGGAGTATTCTGATCTGACTCGCCCGACCGAATGCAGTGTGGAGTGCAGGCGATGAGGCAGATTCTTGTAGTGACGCTGTTGTCGGCCGGGACAACGGCTCTGCTTTTCACCAGGTCAGGCAAGGCGGCCGAAACGTCGCGACCAGTCCTGCAAATCATCAACGGTAGCCAACAGGCCATCAACATCTACTGGCTTAAGTCGGACGCGGATCACGTGCCGAACGGAACCGTCGCGCCGGGCAACGACACCTTCATAACCACCACACTTGGCCATCGCTTCAAGATTGTCGGACAGGACCATCCTTTCGAGACAACAGTGACCAGCGAAGTAGCCATACAAGCCTGTCGATTTGATCCGCCCGACAATGACGGCATACCGGCCTTCTATACACAGCGTATCAGCGCAAACGGTTTTCCTATCGTTGCTTCCGCGAAAGTGAACCCCTACGCGCTCAAAGAGGCCGCTTATCTCGTGAATCTGATGTTGGCGAAACGCCCCCATGTGCGAAGGGCAATGATACGCAGCGGCGCGCGCCTGTGTATCCTGGCCCACAACGAGTTTACTACCGAACAACCGGAATTCGTGCGACTGGTCGATCGCCCGGCGACGGATTTCCCGGAGGTTTCCGGTAAGGATTACTGGGACGCGCGTGCCCGTGGGATGGGCGGCAGCGAGCGTGATCCCTACTGCTCCTGCGCCGAGGAAAATCTACTCGGCTATCCCGGCGACCCCTATGCCGCTGAGTGCATCCTCATCCATGAACTCGCTCACAGCATCCACCTGCGAGGCATGGTGAACGTGGACCCGACCTTCGACGTTCGGCTCAAAGCGGCTTACGACGCGGCGATGGCGGCCGGCCTGTGGAAGGGCAAGTACCCGAGCATCAATCACCATGAGTACTTCGCCGAGGGCGTGCAGTCGTGGTTTGACAACAACCGCGAGAACGACCACGACCATAATCATGTAAACACGCGAGAGGAACTGCTCAGATACGATCCTCACCTGGCAAGAATCTGCCGCGAGGTGTTCGATGACACGGAACTCCGGTACAGCAAGCCAGTCACGCGACTTAATGGATACTTGGAAGGTTATGATCCTTCCACAGCCCCGCGGTTCGAGTGGCCGAAACGACTAGACGACGCGAGAAACCAAATACGTCGCGCAGCACAAAGGCGCGACCGCAATGCGAACCAGAGCTTGGACATGGACGGTTATACGGTTGAGCAACCGTTGGGCTCTACATCTGGTATTGATACACGCGCCGCAATCAGACTGTCAGCAGGTACTGCGTTGCCAGATCAACTGTTTTCATAAAATCGGTCGAGGTGTCAAAATAGCGGACATTGTGTATCGCACACTGCATTCGGACTTGTCGGCTATATTCCACCATGTTTTCGATATGTCGCTGGATGGCTTCATCGGACTCATGGATGAGCCAATCGCGCTTGCCATCGTTGTAGGCTTTGGCTTCCCTCACTTTCTCTTCCACCTCGATATCCGCATATCCCAAAAAGCAAGCCTTCACGTTTTCCGCATTCTCGTCCAAAAGGGTTCGGGCCGTCTCCGGAAGAATGGCCTCGCCTTCGACGACATGGTCCACTTCCGTCCATATCATGCTTTCGCACATGGCCTCCACAAACTCTCGCATTCTTACCGCGATCTCGTCCGGGAATAGCTTGTCATGGATTCCGCATTGTGGCATTCCCTTGGTAAAACCCATGACAATCCAATCGAGGGACAGGTAAGGAATCCCTTTCTGCTGCAAGATCTTCTTGGCAATCATTGTCTTGCCAGACCGCGAAGTTCCGCTGACTAAATAGAGCATGGCCGAGTTAATCCATCATGTGTTTCAAGAACTGCGGTAAGGCAAATTCTAGCGTGCAGATCTGAATTTTACGACAAGATCCAATCGTTCGTGGTCTGGCAATGTGATAGAAGCAAGCTGCTGCTGGTGTTCTTCAGCATTCCGATCGTGTTCATCCTCTACGGTGGGGCAGCTGCAGCAATCAGCGGCCTGATCGTGATCGGCGTGCTGATCATGTTCCAGCTTCGATTGTGTATGCTGTTCAGACGTTGTGGCTTACTTCCATCAGTGGACCGGAAGAATGACCATTGACGAGTTTCAACTTTGCCACCGCCGAAAATCGCTTATGGCAACGCTGGTTACTGACCGCGCCGGCGCGGTCATTCTCCGCCGTTCAGGATTGACCCGATTGACGGCGGCGCGGAGAATGAACCTTCGCCATACCTGGTACCTCGCAAATCGCCCAGTACGCGACACCTAATGGGTACCATTGGCCACGCCGGCGTCAATAAGTTGATTCACCACTGCGAACCGGTAGAATACTGCATGCTTCATGCCGACAGCGTATGCCAGACACGTCGACGAGCGATTCCCGCGACTCGGTTATCGCAACCGTTCGGCCAAAAACCGCCATGACCTCCGACCCCGGGTTGCTCGAAGATCTGTTTCCACGCGCGAATGCGTACCATCCTGACTGGATCGCGGCGAGTGCCAGTGGCGGCGCCAATTCTCTGTGGCTGACGGAATGGTTGGCTTCCGCGTTGGAGCTCAAGCCCGGAATGAACGTCCTGGACCTGGGATGCGGCCAGGCGTCGTCGTCCATTTTCCTGGCCCGCGAATTCAACGTGACAGTGTGGGCCACGGACCTGTGGTTCAGTGCGTCTGATAACCTGCAACGAATCGTCGATGCCGGATGCGAGAAGACCGTCTATCCCATCCACGCAGATGCACGCTCGTTACCGTACGCAGCGGAGTTTTTTGATGCCGTCATTTCCATCGACTCTTTCCCCTACTACGGCACTGACGATCATTATTTGAAGTATTTGGCGAGGTTCGTCAAGCCAGCCGGTGTCATCGCCATCGCAGGCGCCGGCATGATGCACGAAATCGAAGGACCGTTGCCCGATCACTTTCAAACATGGTGGACAGCGGAGCCTGGCATGTGGTGTTTACATTCACCCGAATGGTGGCGTCAACATTGGGAACGAACTGGAATTGTCGAAGTCGAGTTGGCGGATACCATGCCGGACGGTTGGCGGTATTGGCTGAAATGGCACCGGTTCATCGCGCCAGACAATCTGGTTGAAATCCAGGCGTTGGAGAAAGATCGTGGCGACCATCTGGGTTATGTCCGCGTCTTGTGCCGTCGTCGGCCAGACATCCAGCTGGATGATCCCATCGTGTCCGTGCCCTCGCATTACGAGCGGAAGCCTTTGCTTCGCGATCGTTCGTAGTCGCTGGCCGCGACCGAAGCAGCTGGAAACATGACCGAATAAAGCGGTGCGCCCAAGCGTTGGATTGCCGAGTTTGCGACGTTAACGGTTCCCGGCCGCCGGGCTATCTTGGGCGCCAGGAGGCTCCATCCCTTCGACTCGAGGTCGGGGAGCGTGGTCTGTTTTGGCTCGACGCGAAAAGGCTCAAAAGGCGTGCGACGCCACGTGGCGACGCCACTCTCATTCTGCGACCATCCCCGGTCGTGAAGTGGTTTCCACGGAATCAACGAGCGAGCTAAGCCCTGGGGAAGTGCGGTGCGCGGCGTTCAAGGGCCGCCTGGATGCCCTCGCGAAATTCTGCCGAAGCGTAATTGTCGGCTTGCTCCGACGCTTCCCGCAGCAAGGCGGCTTGCAGCGTGACTTGATCCGGTCGCAGCGTGCGCAGCAAGCCGCGCAGTGCCTGCGGACCGCAGCCCGCCAATTCACGCGCATAGACCAACGCGAGGTCGAGTACCTGATCGGTCGGCACCACCGCGGTAGCCAGCCCAGACGTCGCCACCTCGTCGCCGCTGATGATCCGTCCCGACATGAGCAAGTCGGACGCAACCCCCAAGCCGACCAGCCGCGGCAACATCAGTGTCGCTCCCATCCCCGGGTGCAAGCCGAGCCGCGTGAAGGTGAAACCGAGCTTTGCGTCGTGCGCAATCAATCGATAATCGCAGGCCATGGCCAGACAGGCGCCCGCACCGATGGCGTGTCCATTCACGGCGGCCAGGACCGGAACGTCCAACTCGAGAATACAGAGAAACGCTGCATAAAAAGCCAGCATCTCCGCCTTGTTCCGCGACGGCGACTGCTTGGCCTTGCTGAGAAGCATTTGCAGATCGCCACCGGCGGAGAAGGTCGACCCTGCCCCGGTGATGATCACCACTCGACAAGCTGCATCAGCTCGCAGACGAGCCACCGCCGCCTGAAACTCCGCCGCCATCTCCAGGCCCATGGCATTTCGCCGGGGCGGATCGTTCAGCTCCAGGACACGAATGTCGTCGGTCAGCGATTTGGATTCAACCAGAGACATGCCAGGCGGTGGCTCCGCAATCCGAGGAGCAACTTCGAGCGATTCGACCAGGTGACCGAGCGCGGCGAGCGGTCAGGTGGTGGCTATCGTAGCGGGCGGCAGCGGCGGTTTCAATCGCCAGGCGTTGGCACGGGGAACGACGGTCGAGCCGGCGGCATTCCAGCGCAGGCTGCCCTCCTTGGCCAACCACAAGGGCCGGACGCCGTGGATTTGGCCATTGACGCCGCTGCGGCGTGTGCGCTAATGGATTTTCTTCACGTACCCCGCAATCGATCGTAGGACGCAAGATGTCTCTGACGTGTTCCCATCGGCATGTTTGTTTCTGGATGATGATGGCGGTCGGGGGAACCGTCCACGTACCGAGCGGCTCTGCCGGGGAGGTCCCGATTGCAGACTCCCCCCGGCCGGCCGATCCCGCGCCCGTCGATCCCGTCGAACGGGAAGGGGCGATACGCGCGCGGCGTTGATTATCTGATCGCGTCCCAACGCAAGGATGGCGGCTGGGGCGGTCCGCAATGGACCGGCGGCGTCGATTCGGATCCGGTCCCCGGGTCCTTTCGCTCGTTTGATGTGGCGGTGACCGCGATGTGCCTCGAGGCGCTTTCCAACGTCGTGGCGACGACAGATGTGCGCGCGTCGACCGAACGTGCCTATCGATACCTGATCGAGCGGACCCACAAGATCAAACGGGCGGGTCCCGGTGATCTTCCCAACGTCTGGGCCCACTGCTACTGCATTCAGACGTTTGCTAAATTGTGGCATCAGTCGGACGATCCGCGTTTGCAGCGAGAACTTGAGTCGGCGATAGGTGCCCACATGCGAGGGCTGAAGCGGTGGCAGTCCATTCATGGAGGCTGGTTTTACTATGGCAGCGGCATGAGCCAGCCGGTGAATCCGTCCTGCAGCTTTGTCAATTCCGCCGTGCTGGTCGCTTTGGCTCGGGCTCGCGACATTGGCATCACGGCGGATGCGACCATGGTTCAGCGGGCGATTGAGGCGACGCAACGGATGCGGAAGCCCGATTCGAGTTTCCTGTACACGATGCGCATCCCGACCGACAAGGCGGGTGCCATGCGACCCATCAATCGACCGGCCGGAAGTCTGGGCCGTTCGCAAGCGGGGAATGTGGCATTGCGCGTGTGGGGTGACGACGACATTACGGACGATGTCCTGCGGGCATGGCTGGACCGGTTGGTGTCTCGCCACGGCTGGCTGGATATGGGCCGCAAGAGGCCGATCCCGCACGAATCGCATGCCGCCGTCGCCGGTTACTTCTACTATTTCGGCGTCTACTACGGCTCGCAGTGCATCGAGCAGCTTCCCGTCGAGCAGCGGGCCTTCTACCAGCACCACCTGGCGCGCTTGGTCATCGATCGCCAGGAAAAGGACGGCTCCTGGTTCGATTATCCGCTGTACAGCTACCACAAACCGTACGGTACCGCCTTTGCCGTGTTGTCACTCACCGCGTGTCGCACGGCACGCTGAATCATGGCGGTCATCCGTGCTTGGTTTCCGCCACCCGATTCGACGCCGGGGCGGTCCAGCCGCGGGCACGTGCGACGGCGCGTTTCCATTCGTCCATCCTGCGGGCCCGCTGTCGCGGCTTCATCGCGCGCATAGCGCTGCGATACTTGCCACTGTGCGGCGACTTCCCGCACATCCTCCCAATAGCCGACGGCCAGGCCCGCCAGGTAGGCCGCGCCGAGAGCTGTTGTCTCGCCCACGGCTGGTCGCACGATCGGCACGCCCAACAGGTCGGCTTGAAACTGCATCAGCAGGCTATTTTGCGAAGCTCCGCCATCGACGCGTAGTTCTTTCAGCCGGATGTTCGAATCGAGTTGCATGGCGGCGAGTACGTCCGCCACCTGGAAAGCGATCCCCTCGAGAGTGGCCCGCGCCACGTGAGCCGCGGTCGTGCCGCGAGTGATCCCGAGTATCGCGCCGCGTGCGTAGGCGTCCCAGTGGGGCGCTCCGAGTCCTGCAAACGCCGGCACGACAATCAGGCCGCCGCTATCGGCCACCTGGCTGGCGAGCCCCTCGATGTCCGCCGCTTGCCGCACCAGGTGCAGGCCGTCCCGCAACCACTGCACGGCGGCTCCGGCGATAAAGATACTTCCCTCGAGCGCGTAGTGCGTTTGTTTGCCGATTCGCCACGCCACTGTCGTGAGCAGCCCACTGGGCGAGGCCACTGGTTCGGTGCCAGTATTCATCAGCAGAAAACAGCCGGTGCCGTAAGTGTTCTTGGCCATGCCAGCTTGTGTGCATACTTGCCCAAACAAGGCCGCCTGCTGATCACCCGCGATCCCGGCGATGGGAATGGCTGCCCCCAGCGCCTTCGTCTCGCCATACACTTCACTCGAAGTACGCACCTCGGGGAGGATGCTCTCGGGAATTCCGAACAGTTGGAGCAAGTCCTCATCCCATTGGCACTTGTGGATGTCATAGAGCATCGTCCGCGAGGCATTACTCGGATCGGTCACGTGCAGGCGGCCGTTGGTCAGTCGCCAGACGAGCCACGCATCGATGGTGCCAAAAGCCAGCCGTCCCGCCCGTGCGGCGGCCCGCGCCCCCTTGACGTGCTTCAACAGCCATTGAATTTTAGTGGCGGAAAAGTAGGGATCGAGCACCAGCCCGGTCCGCTGCCGGATCAGTTCGTCATCACCATTCGCGCGGAGCTTATCGCAGATGCCGGCGGTCCGTCGATCTTGCCAGACGATGGCGTTGGCCAGCGGTTTGCCGGTCTCCCGGTCCCACAGGACCGTTGTCTCGCGCTGGTTCGTGATTCCCAGTCCGGCGATCTGCTGTGGCGTCACCTGCGCCTTTTTTAGCACAGCTCGTGCCACGCGCAGCTGCGAGGACCAGATTTCCTCCGCATCGTGTTCGACCCAACCCGGCTGTGGAAAAAGCTGCGAGAATTCTCGCTGTGCCATCGCAATGACGGCGCCTTGCCGATTGAAGAGCATGGCGCGGGAACTGGTCGTACCCTGATCGAGCGCGAGCATGTATTTCATGGCGAATATCCAGCCTGGAGCGCGAATTGCCGGCCCGCATCTTAAATTCCGTCCGGGGCTTGCACAAACGTGCGGGGTGCGACGTTGGGCCTCGGCTACTGGCTTTGCTATCGCCGGGAAAGCCCTTTCTCTTGCAGCGCCGCTGCCCAGCTTCGCGAAAGAGGCATTTTAGGGGCGACGAATTGACCCGTTTTTGCGAGTCGGCTACAAGGAGCGGCCTGCAGGAAAGCCCGCATGCGCGGTCCGATTGGCATGCAGCGCTCGTGCCGAGGCGGCCGTAATTTCGCTCCCTGGGAGCGTCCCGTTCCTTTGTTCGCCGCGCCCCCGAGAGTTGGCTCCGTCGCCATGTGTTCCACGATCCGTCGCCATCCGCACGAATTCGCACGGACCTCTCCCGCTCGGTGGGTCTCGGTGGGGTTCGCCCTGTTGTCGGCCCTGATCGGCTGTCGCAGCTTGGCGGTGAGAGAGGTTGCCAGCGAGCCGACGGAGCTTCCCAAGACGCAGTTGTCTCAAGACAGTGTCGTGCTGGAAGTGCTTTTTCTGGATGTCCCGGACGACGACCCGGAATGGCCGCAGCGCATCTGGGCGGAGATCGATGAGCAGGAATTTCCGCCCGAGTCCCGGAGGCAGTTGCAGGCGAACGGTTTTCGTTGCGGGATCATCGGACAACAAATGCCTGTCGAACTGCGCGAATTGATCGACGCGCAGCACAGCGACCCGGCGGAAATGACCAGTCCGGATGGGTTGGGGAAATCGCTCGAACGGCAGACGCGCCGGATTCAGCGCGGGCCGGCCGACGCAATGATGTCTTGACATTTGCCCCGCGAGAATCGCTGGTCGTACTATTGCATGAAGGACAAGGCTTGGTAGGCAAGACGTTTGCGGACGCACAAACGGTCTTCGAGCTGAAGGCGTTTCCCTTGGGTGACGGTCGTGCTCGCCTGGAATTAGTGCCGGAAATTCAATTTGGCCCGGTCAAACAGAAATACGTCGGCCGCGACGGCATGTTCGAGCTGGAAGTAGGCCGGGAGCGGAAGAACTTTCCGCAGTTACGCATTGACGCCACGATCACGCCGGGGCACACGTTGGCCGTGTCATCCGGATCGTCCCGCAGTTCGCTGGGCGGTTGCTTCTTCTGCAACGCCGAGCGGCAGAAGCTGTTACTCATACGACTGGCTCAATCGCAGTACGACGATCTCTTCGAATTCCATGAGGAAGAGCCGCTCGACGAGGAAGTCTCGTTTGCCGGTCTTACCACGGAACTCGACTAACGTGAGAGCGAACGATTTGCGGCTTGCCGCTGTTGCTGCTCCCGTCGAGCGATCGCCTGCTTCTTATTCTCGACGATGCGAGTGATCCGCTCTGCGTTGACGACGTACAACCGGGGATCGTCGATGACGAAAGGCGTCGACCACGTCTTGCCGTCTTCGTAATTGCAGAAGTTATAGAACATGTTTTCCATAATCTCCGCGGTATACGAATAGGGAAGCTGCGAGGTGAGGTGGTCCGCTTCAGTAAGGTCGTCGACACCACGCCTGGCGTAGTAGTGGACGCGCCCATCGGCGGTAAAGGACATGCCGAGCGTCCACCACCCGAATTCCTCGGCGGGAATCTCCATCACGTTGAAGTCGTGTCCCAGCCGATTACCGCGGACGGTGAGGAAGGCCGAGTCCTTTTCGACGTTTCTATCCGTCTCGCTGCGGAAATGGACCCAGATGCCCGGCCAGTATTGTTCTTTCGCCCGGTACGTCTGGGGACGAATGGATCGTAACCGCCCGAACCGTTGTTGGGATTTCTCTTCCGTTTTCCAGATCGTTGTCGAGGCGGTACCGCGAAAGCCGAAGTGCGGACCGGTGCGATTTTCCCATTCTTCCGCGGGTGGCAGGTAGACGCGGGTCACGATGCTGGGGACTTCGGCGACCGGAATCGCCCCGATCCGGGACACCCCATCCACGATCAGATCGTCCTGCTGGACTTCGAAGGACGAGCGTCCAGGTATGCCCGAATGCAGTGTCCGCACGAGCAGCGCGTACTGGCTGTCCGGCAGGCCGCCCGCGGGGGTGGGGACGACCTTCATCAAGTCGGGCTGACCACGCTCGGGGCCTTCAAACCAGCGTCCATTTGTGGCTCGGCCGTTAGGAAAGCGGGTCTTCTCGTCCTGTTCCCGCGAACTCTTCGGGTGGTTGTGGATGAACTCCCATTCCGGGTCTTCGAGCGGGTCACCCACAAAATCGATGAGGGTTCCGGTACCCGGCACCACGGCCCCCGGCTCGGCTGCCAGGCTGGTTCGCCACGCGGCGGCCGTGAGGAGAAGAATGAAGGTCGTCCATTGTCGTTTCATGACAGCACTCGCGTTCGACGGCGGCAAATCAGTCCCTTGGCGCGCCGTCGTGAGCGCTCTGCGCGGACGGCATTTCTTTCATCGGACGTTCCACCGCGCCGGAACACCGTTTATCGACCGAGCCGTTACGGTTTACCCAGTCGGAACGGCGGGGCGACTCGGCAACGACCGCCTCTGCCGCGGCGGAAAGCAACGCGATCCCGATGAATTTGGGAAAATTGGCCCCCCGGGCCCCGCGAGGCGTGAGACGTTGAAGAGGGCATTAAAAGGGGACGTCGTCCTCGTCATAGCCGGCGTCCGAGAGTTCCTCATTCACCGCGGCGGCCGACGCGGCCGAGGATTCGGCGGTTCCCTTTTCGCCGACGACTGAGAAGCGGATTGCCTCGGCGTTGAGAAAGAACTTGACCTCGCTCTTGGCGTCCTTCTGCCAGCGGCGACCGTTCAGCCGATAGCTGACGTCGATCTCGTCGCCCACCTTGAGGGTATCGACGGTATCGCAATTGTCATTGGTAAATTCCAGGGGGACGTAATTCGTAAACCGTCCCTTATCCTGTTCGAGCACGACCAACCGCTTGCGAAAACCGTTTTGGCCGTAGGTCTTGGTGGGTTCGACCAGATGAACTTTTCCCCGTACTGTTGAGTCACTCATGGCAATTCGTTCCTGCAAGTCCCGATGGAATTCCCTTCCATCGTAGCCGTCGGCGGTTACGACAACAACCGCCGCCCGGACGGGACTCGGCGCCTTGCTGCCCACGAAATGCCGACGTTGCAGCCAACCGACAACGAGGACCACCAGGAGCAGGCGATGGGCGGCCGGTTCGGGAACGGCACTCATTCCGCCAGACATCTGAAACTTGTTGCTATTCCAGGTATTGAAGTCCGACACATCGATCGATCCGTCCGCATTAAAGTCACCGGCGCACCATTGCGGTGTGTCGCTGAACTTGTTGCCGTTCCAGATATTAAAATCGGACACGTCCACGCTCCCATCGAGATTGGCATCACCGATCAGGTAGGCGCCGCCGGACGGATTATTCGCTGCGCCAGCTTCGGCCAGCCATTGATTGAGATCGTTCGTATTGACGAGCCCGTCACCCGTGAGATCAAACGCTCCGTCATTGTTCCCGGCCACAATGGCCTGCACGAGTGCATCGACATCAGCACAGCCAAAGGTGCCATCCTGATTGAAATCGCCCGAGATGCCGGCAGCGACCACGCTGATGGCCAATTCATACATCTGGATCTGGTCCGCATCTCCGTTGATCCGGACGTAGTATTGACCGGCATCGGCGAGGGTAAAGTCGCTGATCCGGTCGGCTTGGCCCAGCCCGCCCGAATTATCCGCTGCGAGAAGGGTGGATTGATCCATGCCGATCAGCGCGAGTGACAGGTTACTGAATTCGGACGTGACGTAGGGTGCTTGGGCGCCATTCTGTGCGCCTTCGTTATACGTTGGCCCCACCGGCGTCACGCGAATGTCTACCAGAGACCGCCCATCGATGGAAAAAGAAAAAAAGTCCGTATCGGAATCGTCGTCGATGCTCACGAAATCGGTGTTTGCCAGGAGCACGGTCGTGTCGCGAGCGTCTAGTCCGAGGGCGACTGTCATGCCGTCGGCCACGGTGCCCAGGTCCACGGCGGTTGCCGCCGTGTCGTTGCCCAGGCCTCCATGTGCTTTTTCATAGAAGTCGCCATAGGCTCGCTGAGCGCCGAGGATGTCATCGAATTGGGGGCCATCAATGCCGGTGTCCAGAATCGGCTCCATGAGAAATCGTGAGCCCGCGGATTCGACGTGATTCAGTCCCAGGCCATGCCCATGCTCGTGCATGGTGGTATTTCGCAGCCGTCGGTAGCCGGTGGCGGGATTGCTGAAAAAGTTCCCGTCACCCGTGTCGAACGTCATGTCCCCGTTATTGGGAAACGAATTGAACGCCAGTACGTTCGAGGGACCGTCAATAAAGATGCCACCGATGCGAACGTCCGCCCGCGTGCCGAGGATGCCCCGATTGCCGCTCGAATTGTGCCTGACCCCGTCATCATTTGGTTCGTAGATGTACGTATTGCCGGTCAGTTGCTCCCAGCGATCGAAAGACAAGTCGAACCATTGAAACCAGGGCCGTTGTGTCAGATCGCTCCCACCGGGACCGGCCCCGATGTTGTTGTCGAGAAACGAGATAAGATCACTGGTGCCGCTCGAGGTGCTTGTCCCGTCCGGCACGAAGCCCCAGGTCAAGGTGATCGGGTCCCCCAAGCTGATGCCCGAAGTGTCCGTCGCCGTTTGCGTCCAGCGAGCGCCAAGCCGATACGCGTGGGCCGGAGTCGTCACGCCAGCAACCAGGGAACATGCAACCACCGCCAGGTACCAGGGCAACCTCCGGCTGCCGAATCGATGTTTTACGGATATCACTATGCTCCCCCTGAGCTATTTCTGAAGATCGATGATGTTGGACGGGCCCCGCGTTGCCCCCATGTGCCGCTCTTTCGCTATGATAACCGGCCGTGTCATTTCTTGCTGGCTTTCGGTCTTCGCAAACGTGGCCGTCGAACCACTTGGCCCGTTTTTCGCTGGAGAACCCGCATCGCTGTCACAAGCGGGCTGCTATTTTGGCCGGCCGACCTGCCGGGGCGGGGAAGGTTACTGGTCCGTCGCGTCGGAGGGGCTCGCGTCCGTCGGAGTTCTTGGCTTGATCAGGCAATGGAACCCGATGCACATTTCTTCATCTTCGCGTTCCCGCTGTGCCTCAGCGAGCATCTGCTGCACCTGACTCATCAGCCGAGGATTCAAGGCGGCCGACACAATCCGCTGATTGCCATCTGGTCCCATGATGACGGTGGTCAATACGGCCACGGTGTCATCATGCTGCAGCGCCGTGATAATGTTTTCGCCAATCTGCTGCTCGGCCGACTTGAGTGTGGTAACAAAATGGGGCAGGTGTTGCTCATCGAGATGCTCGATGATCTCCGGAGCGTTTTGCTCGGATGACTCGTCGGCGTGCGGTTCGTTATTCATACGGCAAGCGATTCCAAGGCATGCGAGGATCACGGCTGTCGCACGGGTTACGAAGCGTCCCCGCGGATGGCAGTCGTCTTATCCCCCATCAAATCGACGGTCACTGATTTGACCGACCCGTCTTCACCCACGAGAAAATCAACCCGACCATTGGTTCGCTTGAGCAGGAACGAGGTCGCGGATTGCGGGACGAGATCAAAATCGCGTCCCCAAAAACGCAGTCGGAGCTGATCGTTGGCGGAAAGAATCTGATACGCCACCTGACCGTTGAGCAGGTAGTCGCCGACAAGCCGTTCGCGCTGGGATGGCGTAAGCGTGATCTGCGGTTCCGCTTCGCCCAGACCCCGATAAGTCGGCGGTGGAGGCAGCTCGCGCAACCAGATGTTGCGGAACTTGACGGGATTGCCGTGATCCTGGAAGGCGAGCGGCAGTTTGTCGGGGTGAGCCGTGTAGGGATCGAACTTCAGCCAGTTGGTAGGCCCCCACAGCTCGAAATGATCCTGCACCAGGACTCCGTTGTGCAAAACGGTAACGATCGCGGGGCTGAGTAGCTTGCCGTCGGCGGCGAAACGGGGCCGGCGGAAAATGATGTCATACGTCTGCCATTGTCCGGGCGGCAGACAAGCATTCACCAGAGGTGGGTTTTGTCCGTAAAGAGCGCCTGCCTGGCCGTCCGCGTAGGTTTCGGATTGATACGAATCGAGTACCTGGATTTCGTACATCCCCATAAGGTAAACCCCGCTATTGCCTCGCCCCTGGCTGGTTCCGTGCGGGGGATTGGGCGTGGCCCATTCGACATGCAATTGGACATCTCCGAATCCCTGTTTGGTGCGGATGTATCCGCAATCGGGGGTCGGCACCAACGCGCCATCCTGGACGAGCCATTTCATCTCGGTTCCGTCGGCTTGCTCCCACTGTTCGAGGCCCTGGCCATTGAAAAGCACGATCGCATCCGAAGGCGGCTTGATCGGGCCGTCGATCGCGGCGGGAGTCACCACGGTGGGCGCGGCCGCTCGAGGTCATGGGCCCGGTAGGGCGAACGTTCCTCCGCCGAAGTGAACGGCAAGCAGGACAGCAACAGCACGGACAGCCAGGAGGATGGGACGGTCTTGAAATGACTCATGGCCAAGAGAGCTCTCAAGGGAACAGCGCGACGGGTAACCGGTGCCCTGTTGTAGCACGTTCGCAGGGACTCGTCACGCTCCGCCAGGCCACAGATGGCTCAGCCAGCTTTACGGCCTGCCTCGACCAGATAGGGGTTCAGCTGCGGATCGTTATACATTTTCATTTGCCGATACGTGCCATGCCGTTTCCGACCCCGATAGATGTCCTCCAGTAGCTCGCCGAGCGATTGGGCCAGGTCGGCTCGTTGGAGTCGGCCGACGTCAAGTTTTGATTGGATCGAGGCTCGTAAGGGCCCGTCCAGATCAGCTCGCCCAAGTTGCTCGTCGAGGTGATAGAGTCGCAGTGCCAGAATGGACAAGCGATCGATGCCACTGCCCGGGGTCTCGGTATTTCGAGGAGCCGCTTTGACCGGCAGAATTTGGCGTTCCGCCAGATCGGCGACCAGCCATTCGTCTATTTTTTCAATCCAGTCGTTCCGCTGCTGGTTGAGCTTGTCGATGGCCCGTTTGACATTGGCAATCTGAGCGTCACTGGCCTGAGGGCACCGGGCCTGGTCCTCTTCATGCCAGAGCCGAAAGTTGAACGCATGCTGTTGGCAGATCAGGCCCAGGATGCCCGTGCAGGGCTGGTCGATCTCCGCGGCATGCCAGCGCGCTACGCATTGTTGCTGCAATTGCAGCACTTGCCCGATGTCGATCATGGGAATTCCCTTTTCCAGAAGCACGAAGCGCAAGGACCAGGCGGCAGCCATCGCTCTCCCAGCCGTCGATTCTAGCGCCGCTGGCCGAAATTCAACAAGACGGATCGGGGAAACACCGCGGCCGATCGGTCTGGCTTTTGGTCGGCGAGGGCAAACCGTACAATGTGGTGCTGGGAACAGGTTCCGGTCGAGGCTGCCGCGTTGCCCAGTAATCAAGCCGCCGCACGTGCTGTCAGGACGGTGATGGGAATCGCATGAAACGACCCGCTGGATCAACGCTCTTGCTGGGAATGGGTGTCTTGGCGGTGTGCGTCGCCGTTGGATTTGTGGCCTTCTCCCAGCAACCGGGCAGCGCAATCGGCTGCCAAGTCGCGGACGCGGGGTCCATTGACGCTCGAAACGATTCCGTTCAACGGCCGTCGGGCCTTTGGTTATCTTCGCCAATTATGCGAACTGGGCCCCCGGCCCAGCGGCAGCGAGGCGATGCTGCGGCAGCAGGCGATTCTGAAGAAGCACTTCTCGGCGCTGGGCGGGGAAGTCGACATGCAGGAGTTTGACATTCGAGATCGTCAGAGCGGCGATCGCGTGGCGATGGCCAATTTGATCGCCCGCTGGCATACCGATCGGGTCCAGCGGATCTTGCTGTGTGCCCACTACGACACGCGGCCCTTTCCGGACCGTGATCCTGATCCGGCCAAGCGGCGAGCCGCCTTTGTGGGGGCCAACGATGGCGCGAGCGGTGTGGCCGTGCTGGCCGAATTGGCGTATGGCCTGGCGGAACTGGAGAGCCCTTTCGGGGTCGACATCGTGCTGTTCGACGGAGAGGAATATGTGTTTGATGACCGGCTCGATCAATACTTCCTCGGTTCGAACGAATTCGCCCGGATTTATCGTAATCAGCAACGCGATTGGTCGTACCGCTGGGGTATCCTGCTCGATATGGTGGGCGACGCGGAACTCGAAATCTATCAGGAAGGCCATAGCGTAAAGTGGCGAGACACCCGTCCGCTGGTCGGTAGCCTGTGGCAGACGGCGAGGAAACTGGGCGTACGAGAGTTCATTCCTCGCGTGCGACATGAAATACTTGACGACCATATCGCCCTGCACGATGTGGGTGGCATCCCCTGTTGCGATATCATTGATTTTGATTATCCCCGACCAGGGACGAACTACTGGCATACCACGTCGGACACGCCTGACAAGTGCAGCCCGCTATCATTGGCGAAAGTAGGTTGGGTGGTGCAGGAGTGGCTGAAACAAGTCGAATTGGATTGATGGACCCACTACATCTATGCATCGCGTTCGCGCCATTGGCCATTTATCTGGCCTTTCTGTCGTTGCTGAACCTGGGACGTTGGCCCAAGGTGGTGAGCGGCTTTCGCGATACGGCCTGCCTGGCTCTGGGCGTGAGCGGGCTGATGATTGTCGGCCCCATGGAGTTGTTGCTGCCCGAACGGGCCGCCTTCCATTTTGGTCCGTATATCTGGCTACTGTTGCTCGTGCTCTATGGGCTGGCGGTGGCTCTTTTTGTGCTCTCGATGCGTCCCCGGCTGGTGATCTATAACGCCACGACCGAGGAGCTGAGGCCGGTTTTGTCAGAGGTCGTACAGCAGATCGATCCGCATTCGCGGTGGGCCGGAGATGGCTTGTCCTTGCCACAACTGGGCGTGCAACTCTACATCGATCGGCACCCCCTCATGCGAAATGTGCAATTGGTGGCGGCCGGCACGGGACAAGACATTCGGGGTTGGGCGACGCTGGAAAAGCGGCTAAGCGAAGCCCTGCGGCAGCGAGTCACGCCCCGCGGACGACAAGGATATGCGTTGCTGCTGGCGGCAAGCCTGCTGCTGGCGATCGTCGGGTCGCTGCTGATTCACGAGCGGGGTGAGATGCTGGTTGCCATCCGGGAACTGATGCGGATGTAGGCACCCCGCGGACCCGCAACCCGCGATTACTTTCTGGCCGCCGAACGGGCTGCCGCCGGCTTGCCGACCGACGGCCCGGCCGGAAGGGGAGTCGTGACCCGTTCATCCTCGACCGTGAGGGATCGCCCGACGCGGCGTTGCGGATCGACAACCGTACCGGCCGCGGCAATCTCGACCGTGTCGAGTTCGCGGACGCCAATCGATTCCGCCATAAACCCACTGGCGTCGGTTTCCGAAACTTCGCCGTATAGTGCCCGGAAGGTGACGGTGCCCACGGTGAGCAGCTGTCCCGGCTTGAGCAACTGGTCGCCGGCGATCCGCTCGCTGCCAACAAAGGTTCCGTTGAGCGAATCTCGGTCCCGCACCCACAAGCGGTCTTGTCGCTGAAAGATCTCGCAGTGATGACGGCTGACCAGGGGTTCGGCCAGGGTGATGGTATTGTTGGCGCCTCGACCCACGGAGGCCGGAAGTTCGAGTGGGATTTCGCGGCCACATTCGCCGCCACCGACAATCCTCAGTTTGGCCTGCATGAATGGGTTCCTGAGTAGAAGTTGCACGGGACCAACCACGGCTACCAATGTAATGACGTCACCGCCCGAGGGAAAGTTCGATTGGCGGAAAAAAACCACCACGGGAATCCGCGCAAAGCATTTTCGTCAAACCAGTTGGGTCATGACGATGAGGCGGGAGACTGGGCGGAAACGCACACGCGACGAGACAAGAAATGGTACTGTTTCAGCACCCCCTCGCCATCAACTCCCCTTGCGTTGCGAGCGGGCGAAAATATAATTTCTAAGCTTGCGTGGTATCGCGCTGGAGAATGCCATCTGCGGGTGTAGCTCAGTTGGCAGAGCACAACGTTGCCAACGTTGTTGTCGTGGGTTCGAATCCCATCACCCGCTCTTTTTCGTTGCCGCAGGTTTCAGGTGGTCTTGAGGCGCTGCGGTTGTTTTTTGCGTTTGTGGTGCGATGCCTTTGCGATGTGTGTTCGCCGGGGCGCCGTTTCTTGCCATCGCGCCTGATCCAGACGCCCCCCTTTATTTGGATTGCTGGCTATGACCTCCGATATTGAAGCCCCGACCGACGATGCCCCGGGGCAGGAAGAAACGCCCAAGCTCGAACTGACCGTCGAGGTCCGTTCGCCGAGCGCCTGTGAACGGCACGTTACGGTAACGGTTTCACGAAACGATGTGGATCGTTACTTCAATGATGCGATCGGTGAGTTCGTATCGGACGCGAATGTCCCCGGTTTTCGCCAAGGCCGGGCGCCAAAAAAATTGGTGCAAAGTCACTTTCGCAAGGAATTGAATGACCGCGTGAAGGGGTCGCTGCTGATGGACAGCATGACCCAGGTCACCGAGGACGAGGATTTTTCGGCGATCAGCGAGCCCGATTTTGACTTTGACGCGGTTGAAATTCCCGAAGAAGGGCCGCTCACCTTCGAGTTCAACATCGAGGTGCGTCCCGAATTCACGATGCCCCAGTGGAAGGGGCTCAAGCTGGAACGGCCCAGCAAGGCCTTCGGCAAGAAGGAAATCGACGACCACCTGGCTCGGCTGCTCGAGAAGCATGCCGTTCTGCAGCCGATTGAGGAACCGGCGGCGCTGGAGGATTTGCTGACGGTCACCATGACGTTTCACGCCGATGGCAAGCAGGTGGCGGTCCTCAAGGATCGCGAAATTCGCTTACGGCCCGAATTGAGTTTTCGTGATGGGGTCATCCACGGGTTGGACAAGCAGCTGGTGGGGGCGAAACGAGGCGAGCACAAAACCGCCACGTTTTCGCTGAGCCCGCAGGCACACCATAAAGCCTTGGCGGATAAGGAGATTGAGGTTCGGATCGACGTCTTGGAGGTGAAGCGCGTTGTGCCTCCGCAACTGACGCCCGACCTGATCGAGCGGCTCGGCAATTTTGAAAACGAGGGAGAAGTTCGCGATGCGGTCAAGGACGAGCTGGAACGGCAGCTGAATTACCACCAGCATCAGGTCATCCGGAAGCAGATCACGGATTTGCTGACCGAGTCCGCCAATTGGGAACTGCCCCCGGAGTTGCTCCGCCGCCAGTCGGGACGAGAGTTGCAGCGTGCGGTGATGGAATTGCGTTCCAGCGGCTTCTCGGATGAACAAATTCAGTCACATGCCAACCGCATTCGCCAGTCGAGTGCCGAATCGACCGCCAAGGCGCTGAAAGAGCACTTTATTCTCGAGCGAATTGCCGAGGATGAGGAACTGGATGCGGTGGACGCCGACTTCGACCAGGAAATCATGATGATGGCAATGCAATCACATGAGAGTCCGCGCGCCGTGCGTGCGCGTATTGAAAAGCAGGGGCTGATGGACGCGCTGCGGAACCAAATTGTCGAACGGAAGGCCCTGGAGATGATCAAGGGACAAGCCACGTTCGTCGACAAGCCCTGGAGTCCCGAGCGGAGTACGACCTACGCGATCGATTTCGCGGTCAGCGGTGAGGACGAGGGCGAGATTCCGGATGCCAAGCATGCCGCCGAACCGCAGGCGTTGCCGCAAGCGGAAGACCACACCTGATCGAGCCGCCCAGGAAATCCGATTTGACGTCGAACGAGCCCCCCGCGTACAAATAGCAACCGGGACGGCGCTCCGCCGGCCAGCTTTCAACGTCGGTAGAATCGCCAAAAACAGAGAGGGATCGATGGATATGAGCGGCCGCCCCGTGACGCCAACCAGCGCGCAAGCCTACATGGATTACCAACGTCAGCGGCAAATGACGCTGGGGGACCTGCTGCTGGAGAACCGGATCGTCTTTCTGCAGGGAGAAATCTACGACGGCAACGCCAATGAACTGGTGATGAAGCTGTTGTACCTGCAAAGCGAAAACCGGCGTAAAGACATTCACTTTTATATCAATTCGCCGGGAGGCAGCGTGACGGCCACCATGGCCATCTACGATACGATGCAGATGCTGACCTGTCCCGTATCGACCTACTGCGTCGGGCTGGCTGCCAGCGGTGGCGCTATTCTGCTCGCCGGAGGCGCCGCGGGAAAACGCTTCGCCCTGCCCCATGCGAAGGTCATGATTCACCAGCCGCACGGGGGCGTGGGGGGGCAAGTCAGTGATATCGAAATCCAGGCCGAACAAATCATCAAGACTCGTGATGTGCTGAATCACGTTTTAGCCCAACATACCGGGCAAGATGTCCAGAGAATCGCCAAGGACACCGACCGCGATTTCTACATGGACGCGGGCGAGGCCAAGGCGTACGGCATCGTCGATGACATCCTCACGAAACCGCTCGAGTCGGATGAAGACGAAGACTAGGCCGGGCACGAGCAGCGAAACCGATCTTGCGACCAGCGGGATTCACCAGAATAACCAGGGACAGGAGTTGAGCCCCGATGCCACTGATTCCTTACGTCGTCGAGAAAAGCGGACGTGAAGAGCGCGTCTACGATATCTACAGCCGCCTGCTGAAAGACCGCATTGTCTTTCTGGGATCGGGTGTCAACGACGAGGTCGCAAATTCCATCGTGGCCCAACTGTTGTTTCTGCAATCGGAAGACCCCAAGTCCGACATTCAGCTCTACATTAACTCACCCGGCGGTAGCGTCAGCGCCGGGCTGGGTATCTACGATACGATGCAATTCATTACCTGCGACGTGGCGACCTATTGCATCGGTCAAGCCGCGTCGATGGGAGCGGTCCTGCTGGCCGCCGGCGCCAAAGGAAAACGATTTGCCCTGCCCAACGCCCGGATCATGATTCACCAGCCACTGGCCGGCATGGAAGGTACCGCCGAGGACATCATGATCCATGCCAATGAATTCCGGAAAACTAAGAAGCGGCTGAATGAGATCCTGCAAAAGCACTGCGGTCACGATTTGACGCAAATCGAAGCCGATACCGATCGGGATCGTTTCATGACGGCCGTGGAGGCCATGGAATACAACCTGATCGACAAAGTCGTGGATCACATGGAGAGCAAGTAGGGCTTGGCCGCCAATCCGCGGCAGCCACCAAATTCCGACAGGATGTCGGAAGGTAACGATACGACATAGATAACGTATGTGACTCAAGGACGAGCGTTCGCCCCTCTTCCCGCACGCCGGGCGAACGATCGCTAGTGCAACCTATCCCATCGACAAGTTCCCGCTTCCGGCTGGGCGCGCCTTGGCCCGCCTGGAAGTGGTGCGCATGATATTGCTGGAGCCATCCGTAATGCGATTCCGCAAACTAGGGCTGATCCTGATCACCGGCGTCTTGTGCGGCTGCCATTATCGGGACCCCTCCATCGATATGCTGCATGGAGAACTCCGTTGGATGGAAGACCAACTCTACCTGTTGGAATCCGAATTGGATGATGCTTGCGTCGAGCTGGCACGTTGTAAAAAGTCAAAGACCGACTGTGTGGTCGATTGCGAGCCCAGCGCGGCCGTCCCCTGGATGCCAGTCACCGATCCCGCGCCTGCCGGTAGCGGTACACGCCTCTTTCCCTTCCGCAAGGACAACCAGGCGGCTCCCTCTCCCAACGATCGCCCGGCCACCGGCGGCACCGGTCGCTCCACGCCGACCGATGTGGATGTGTCTTCCCCCGTGGAAGTGGAACTGCCGGATGCGGCCACGGATGTGCCGACGTTTGAGAGCCCCGCGGCGGAGTCGACTCCCAGCCGCCGCTTCGAGGCGCCGCGAAGCGAATCGTCGCGCTCACTGGAGCCGCCGGTTCCCCAAGAAGATGCCGCATCAAGCGATCGCAGCGAACAACTCGACCTGCGCCCCTTTGACGAACCGCAACCCGTGCCGGCCATCCCGAATACCGGCTCGCCCCCGCGGCTGGAGAGCGACGATCGGCCTTCGTTCCCCGACAACAATCGCGACGCGGACCTCCTGGAACCCAACCCCATTCGCCTGCAATCGCATTGGGAGCCGGCCGCCGACGATGCGGTCGGCGAACGATCGCCCGCCCTGGATGCCCACGTGACCCATGTCGTCGTGGCCGCACAGCGGCACGCCACAGACACGCACGATCATGATCTCACGGTCGTGATCGAACCCCGTAATGCGGACGGCCAGTACGTCGCCCTGCCCGCCCCAGTCAGCGTGGTCGTGCTGGATCGGTCCAAATCGGGAGCCGCCGCACGCATCGCCCGTTGGGATCGGACGGCCGAGGAAACCGCCACCCAGGTGCAGATCACCGGCGCGGGGCGGGGACTGCATCTGGAACTCTCCTGGCCCCAGACCGTGCCCGTCAGCGACGAGCTGGTACTCTTTGCCCGCTACACCACGATCGATGGTCGAAAGCTTGAGGCCCGCGTGCGACTCGACGCCGACACGCCTGTCCCGATCGCCGACACCGAATGGGTGGTGGATCCGGTTGCCGACACCCCATCCGACACGCCATCGACTGGCTGGACGGTTGTCAGCCACGAAGAAGAACCAACCGACGAGCAAGGTTTGCTCGAGCCGCTCGCCACGGAGGAATCCTGGGAAGTCGTACCCCGCGAACCGGCGCGGCTCAAGTTCTTTCCCGCCGATCCCAACGGAGAAGCGAGGCCGCGCACGCAGGCGGCCGAGCCGAGTGTCCGCCAGCCCCCGCCCTTATCCGCGTTGCAACGCTCGGGTGGCCTGACCCCGCCCACATCCCAGAAACATCGTCCCGTGCCGCGACCGGAGTGGCGGCCCAATCGCTAGGAAGTCGCCCATGCCCGACGTTGCGAAGATAGGTGTGGTCACCGTTTCCGATCGAGCCAGTCGGGGTGAGTACGAGGATCGCGGCGGACCAGCCATCCTGGCCTATCTGACCCAGACGTTGACCACTCCCTGGCATCCTGTCTCCCGCCTGGTGCCGGACGACGTCACACTGCTCGCGTCGACACTGATCAGCCTGGCCGATGACGAACAATGCAGCCTGGTCATCACCACCGGCGGCACCGGACCGGCGGCGCGCGATATCACGCCTGACGTCACCGCCGATATCTGCGAAAAAATGCTGCCAGGCTTTGGGGAGCAAATGCGGCAGGTCTCCCTGCAGTTCGTCCCGACCGCCATCCTTTCTCGCCAAGCCGCCGGAATTCGCGGCCGCACGCTGATCATCAACCTGCCGGGCCAGCCCAAGGCCATCGGCGAATG
Source organism: uncultured Planctomycetaceae bacterium (assembly GCA_963700865.1). Classification (GTDB taxonomy): domain Bacteria; phylum Planctomycetota; class Planctomycetia; order Pirellulales; family Pirellulaceae; genus CAVOGJ01. The sequence continues at coordinate 966,521 of CAVOZC010000018.1, forward strand.
CCTGGACGCCGTCTTTCCGGCCGTTCCCTACTGCCTGGACCTGCTCGGGGGACCCTTCCTGGAAACCGATCCGCACCGCTGCGCCGCCTTTCGCCCAGGCCAGAAATAGTCCGGTAACGCCAACCGCCCGCCGCCGCTCCCCCGTCCGACGCCCCGCCCCACCGGAATCCCCCCCCATTCTGACTCATGTCCCCGCCCGCTGGCGGTCGATAAATTGGTCAGCTGAGCTATACTTGACTAAAACGATAATGATAGTTATTATTGATCGACGTTTGGCCGAGAAATAACCATGGGCGCCTGTCCTCACCCCACCGCAGTGTCACTTCCCACCCTCCGCGTTGTCGGCCCGCCGGACGAGCCGACCCCGGCAACTTCGATTCCTATGTCGCCGCCACACCCCCCTCTGTCGTCCCTGCCGATCCTTGACCCGTCGGTCCGCGATAACTGGCAGCCCGCGGCACCGCCGGCGGGGATCCAGGCGGAATTGGCCGCAGCCAGCGAAGCGCTCGAAACGGCCACGCCTCCACAGATCCTGGCCTGGGCGGCCGACCGCTTCGCCCCCGATTTGACGATGGGTACGGCCTTCGGGCCCGAGGGGATGGTGATCATTCATATGCTGGCCGAGGTAGCCCCGGCGACCATTGTTTTCAATCTGGATACGGGCTACCAGTTCGCGGAGACGGTCGCGATGCGGGATCGAGTCCGCGACCGTTACGGTCTGGAGGTGACCTTTGCCCGCGCCGAGCAGACGGTCGAGGCCTACGAGGCCGCGCATGGCGGGCCCGTCTACAAGGTCGATCCCAATCGTTGCTGTTTTGATCGGAAGATCGCGGTCTTGCGGCGAGCCATTGTGGGGAAGCAGGCCTGGATCAGCGCGATCCGGCGGGACCAGAGCCCCGATCGGTCGCGGGCTCCGATTGTGGGCTGGGACCGCAAGTTTGGGCTGGTAAAGGTCAATCCATTGGCGAACTGGACCAAGCCGCAGATCTGGAAGTTCATCACCGACCACGACGTGCCGTATAACCCACTGCACGATCAAGGGTATACCAGCATCGGTTGTCAGCCCTGCACGCGGGCCGTGCTCTTCGGCGAAGACGAGCGAGCGGGGCGATGGAGTGGTACGGCGAAGACCGAATGCGGCTTGCATTCTTTGGGCGACTCGAGCGCTACCGACAGCTGACCGCGACGGGGAGAGACCGTGACTGTATCCGCCCGGGTCCACTATGCCGTGCTCGCCGCCCTGGCCTTGGCCGCTCGGCACGAGTCGGGACGCCCCGTTCCTTTGCGGGAATTATCGGACCTGGACATCCCGACTCAGTTTCTGGCACAGATCTTTCAACAGCTCAAGGCAGCCGGAGTTGTGCAAAGCACGCGTGGGCCCGCGGGCGGGTACCAGCTGGCGCGCTCTCCCAGCCGCATGACGGTCTGGGACATTGTGAGCGCCATCGAGCCCCCCGTGCCGGCGACGCCGACCGCGGAAGGGCTGGCAGCGGCCGTCACGGACCTGTGGCAGCAAATCAGTCTCGCGCGGCAGGAGCTACTGGCCGCCACGACCCTGGACGGGTTGCTCCGTGCCGCGGGCCAGCGCGCCGAGTCGATGTATTACATCTGATGCCTGGGTGTGCCTCGCCGCCTTCCCCGTAGCCCTTCCTCCCGTAGCCGAAGTCGCAAAACTTTGGCGAAGTCGAAAAACTTTGGCGGAGTCGGGGAAGGGTCGAATCGGCCGTATGACCCGAGTCGAGTACGAGTACCGCGGTGCTGGGTCGGGTACGAGGAACGATGGCCGCCGAGGAGGCACTACCTTTCAGCGATCGCAATTGGCCCCCTCCGAGCAAGCTCGGAGCTGCACGAGGTCTTCCGCGAGAGACCACGGCCGTCGCTGGGCCGAGCGGGCGACGTCGCTTCGCACGCGCGTGTCCGAGGCCACACCTTCAGGTTTCGGTCTCGGAAAAGTCCTGTCGAGATCACGTCCCTGGCTCGACCGACGGTCCGGCTGCCATGGGCGGGTTAGCCACCGACCATGTTCACCCCCGAGCAAGCTCGGAGGGGTCTTGGCTTGGTTTCGCCCGGCTGCCATGGGCGCGGGTTAGCCACCGACCATGTTCACCCCCGAGCAAGCTCGGAGGAGTCTTGGCTTGGTTTCGCCCGGCTGCCATGGGCGCGGGTTAGCCACCGACCATGTTCACCCCCGAGCAAGCTCGGGGGAGTCTTGGCTTGGTTTCGCCCGGCTGCCATGGGCGCGGGTTAGCCACCGACCATGTTCACCCCCGAGCAAGCTCGGAGGGGTCTCGGCTTGGTTTCGCCCGGCTGCCATGGGGCGGGTTAGCCACCGACCATGTTCACCCCCGAGCAAGCTCGGAGGAGTCTCGGCTTGGTTTCGCCCGGCTGCCATGGGCGCGGGTTAGCCACCGACCATGTTCACCCCCGAGCAAGCTCGGAGGGGTCTCGGCTTGGTTTCGCCCGGCTGCCATGCGGCACGGGTTAGCCACCGACCATGTTCACCCCCGAGCAAGCTCGGAGGGGTCTCGGCTTGGTTTCGCCCGGCTGCCATGGCGCGGGTTAGCCACCGACCATGTTCACCCCCGAGCAAGCTCGGAGGGGTCTCGGCTTGGTTTCGTCCCGGCTGCCATGGGCGCGGGTTAGCCACCGACCATGTTCACCCCCGAGCAAGCTCGTGGGAGTCTTGGCTTGGTTTCGCCCGGCTGCCATGGGCGGGTTAGCCACGGGGCTAATCCGCTCCAGTTTCCTCGGCTCATGATGCAGTTCGAGACGACGATTGCGCGGAGGGGGCAGCGCGACGTGATGTGAGCTGAATGAGCTCCTCGCATTGATTGTTCGCGAAATAACCGTCCGCACTCGAACTCAGGCGTGAGCCAGCATGCGACTCGATCGCCGCCGATACCCCTTCGTGCCTCGTTCAAGTCGTCGGCAAATTGCCCGCTTTGACACGAAGATGTCGCTTCGACGTCGATTCTGGCTGGATTTCGCTACGCAAGTGACCGACCAATGGTACTAGTGGGGAGTCGCGTGGGCGGCTTCCACCCTGGAGGGAGTGCCCCCATGCGACGACTGCGACTTGTGCTGCCGCTACTCTTCCTATTGCTCGCGCCCGGCTGTCTGCTCCCCAGGACGTTGGTCGTCAAGGACCCGGGTCCGCAGGACCGAGGCGTGCGGTATTACCGTCCGAAACCCTATCTGCTCGTCAAGCCACTGGTGAATGCCAAGTCCGGCGAACCGGTGCCTGGCTTCGTGACGCTCGAGACGACAATGCTACCCGACTTCAGCGAGGAGTACTCGATCCACGTGCGTGCCGGCCTGGGGGTGAACGAGACGCAGATCAAGCTGGACAACGGATGGAATCTCACCAGCCTGAATGTCAACGTCGATTCGCAATTTGACAACAATCTGTCGGCCATGGCAGACATCCTGGGAGCCATCCCCACGCCGACGAGTGGCTCGCAGGCTACCGGTTCCATGGCGGTGCCCGCGACCAACGTTCCCTTGGGGCTGTACGAGAGTGTCGTCTCCTGTGGACCCGACGGTCGGAAACGGCTGTACGGGTTCCACTACGTCGGCTTCATGCCCTACGCGGCTGGTCCCCTGGAAGCGGGCGGTCTCGCGCCGCCGCCAGGTCATGCGGAACCCGTGTATGGTCTTGTCCTGGACGAATTCTCAAAGGCGATGGTATTTCGGCCTTTGCACGAAGTGGCTTGTATTGCCCCGGCGCCCGCCGCGACTGCCGACGAGGCGCTCCGGGACGAGGGAGACCCGGACGAGCTCATCGACGATCTGCCCGCTCCGCAAGCCGAACTTCACACGCGGCTGATGTCGACCTGGGAGCGGCATGAAGATCCTGGCAAGCATCGCTGATTTGACCCCCGCGGAACTGGCGCGGGTACGGGAGACGCTGGCCACACGTTTTGGTCTGGGGAGGCGAGGCAACATCCTGGAGATAGGTTTCGGCATGGCGACCGTGCGGGGCCGGCCCGATCCCCGGCGTGGTGATGCGATCTGCTTTTATGTCCGCCACAAGCGGATGCCCAGGGCGAAGCGCGATCGTATCCCACCCACCGTCGATGTGCGGTTGAAACGAGGGCCACGGTTTGTCCTGGTGCGCTTGCCAAGCGACGTGGTTAGCGTGGGGCCCCGCACGATCCGGCCGACCGGACGACGCATTCGTCACCTCTCCCGGCCCCGAGAGTCGGCGGTCGCCGGCTGTGTTGTGGCCTGGAATACCGAACCGCAGCAACGGCTGTCGTGGGGGATCATCACCGTGGGACACCTGTTCCATCAGCGGCGGCGATTGCCCGAAGGGCAAAAAAAGGTACGCCTGCAAGTCGCCCGCTCCCCCACGCGGGAAATCAGCGGCACCTTGTTGGCCCGCTCAACGAGCAACGACGGAAGTCGCGTGGATGCCGCCTTGGTCCAAGTCGTCCGCGACACGTTGGAACGAGTCGGCCTGCTGCCACGGGACGCGTCGACGGCTGGCAAAGTCGTCCGTTCCGTCGCGGAATTACCCACCGACGGGGGCGTTCCAGGCGTGTCTCTGCCCGAGCGGCGACGTATTCCGCTCGTGGTCCAGCGATACTTGCCGACGTGTCGCTTGGTACCGGAACTCGGCCCGCTGGCCGACGCGATCGATGTGATCAGCGACGAGTCGCAGGCGTTTGGCGGCGGCGCTCGGGAAGTCTGTGGGTCATCCGCCGCCAGGCCGCCGCCATACAGTTCGCCGGCTTGCCCCACGATTTCCGACAAGGCTGGGGGCAGTCACTGGATCGGCTGCTGGCCTGGGCGAGGGAGCAGATTGCTCGCCTGGAAGAGGTGGCGCGGATGAGGTCAATCTGCGGATGGTCCGAGCGATTTGAATCGAGCTCGTCGCCGTCCTCGGCGACGCTACCTTGGAAACGCCCATCACGCAGCCGAGGACGGCTACGCCGCCGACGATTGCCGTGTCGCCTTCCGGCTGAGCCGATCGGCCCAATAGATGGGCAGGGGCAAGCGGCGCTGTCGGCATTGGTCGCGGACCACACGAATGGCGGTCATCACGTCGATCCCGTGGCCGGGAGAGACGTAGAGTGGATGCCGCGCTCCGCGGGTGGGCAGCAAGGCACCGCCGCGGAGTTGTCCGTCCATCATGACGGGACGCGGTTCTCCATCGCGATCGAGCGGGCCGACGATGGTCCCACAGAGGCGTTTTTTCGTGACACCCACCGTGACCACATTCGCCGACAATCCCAGCATCGTGGCGATGCCCGCGGACCTGGGATGCAGCACTCCGCTGCCATCGACCAGCAGCACATCGCACAACTGGTCGCGCCTCCGCGCTTCTTCGACCAAGGCGGCCATCAACGGCAATTCTCGAAACGCGAGAAAGCCGGAAATGTAAGGAAAGTCGACTGGTTGTGAAAGTGTCTGCGACCAGGCAACGTCGCCCGCCTCATCCAGTCGCACATACGTGCCCCAGGCCACGGTACCGTGATAAGAGACATCCACACCGCCGACTCGCATCGCGGGACGATCGGCCGCCCGAGGCGGGGACAGGGAGACGCAGCGCGCTGCCGCCCGCTGGTCATCCGCCAGCTGCTGCAAGGGTCGATCCGACTGAAAATCTCCGCAGCGACAACGGAGCAGGTCGCCGCGTCCCGCCGTGTCGAGCGAACCTTCCTGAGCCAGCAGCAGCCGCTTCCGTGTGACATCGCCGGTCACGAAGTGGCCGAGTTCCCCGGTGGACCGCACGAGTCGATGGCAGCCACAGGAAGCGGAATGCGAATGCGATTTGGCAAATTGGCCCACCCAGCGGCTGGCGGCGGGCGACCCTAATTCGCGGGCGATATCGCCGTAGGTTGCGATACGGCCTGCGGGGATTTGTTGCCACAGTCGGATCGCGGCCGCCGGCAAGTCGGGTAGCTGCACGTGGAAACGGTGATTCATGCGACGTTTCGACCTCGGCGTACACGGTGCCGAGGCGGCAACCTACGCCAGACCGACCGACTGTGCTTCGTCAAGTTTCAATTTTCGGGTTTCGCTAACCGTGGCTGGGGCATCTCGCCCGAGTCGACCGCGGCTGGAAGCCACAGCCACGGTCTTGACCAACGCCAGACCGACCTTGCCTGACGGGGCAAAGTCGGTCCGGCGATTCGGGCATCCTCCGACCGGTTCGTCGGTGCTGGCAGGCGCGGTTCGCTCACCGGCTCCGCGTGACGCACCGTCGCCAGGGGAGCATGGCCGCGGCGAACAAAAGCAATCCGCAGGAGGCGGGCTCCGGCACGAGGGACGTTTGGAATTTATTATTATTCCACAGATTAAAGTCACTAATGTCAATCACACCGTCGCCATTGAAGTTGCCTTCATCCCAATTGGCGGCCTCGTCGAACTTATGCTGGTTCCATACATTGAAATCCGTAACGTCCACGACGCCGTCGAGATTGGCATCCCCGTACCGATAGGGTGACGACAGACCATTGTAGGACGCGGCTCCCGCCAGCCACTCATCGACATCCTGCAAGTCAATCACGCCGTCCCCGTTCAGATCAAATTGACCGTTGTCATTCGTCAGGGCGACACCACTTGCCAGGTCCCCGAGACTCATCAGCCGGTTGATGTCGTCTTCATTGCATTCCTGGTCCGAGTTAAAGTCGCATGGTTCCAGCGAGAAGGGGGGAAGCACGACACTGGAGGCGTAATTGTTGAAGAGTGAAATCTGATGTCCGGGATCGGTCGAGCCGGCGGCGAATTGCAGGAAGTTGCCGCTCACCGCGTCAAAGTCGGCCGGTGCGAATTCCACCAGGAAGGCCATGATCAGCCGTTCGTTTGGATTGAGCACAGGAGGAAGAAACGGCGACACTTCGGTGCTGAAACCCCACGCCTCGGCTCCATTGTTGAACCCGGGCAAATTTTCGAGGGTGGTCGCCACCGAATCGTCGGGCGAAAAACCGGCGAAATCTCCCAGATCATCGTCCAGGCCGTTATCCGGGCGGACGGCCACAATGGCCCCCAGGACATTGAAAGAGGCCGGGGCCGGATTTGATAAGTTGCCGATCCCCAGGCCGCACTGGCAGGTCGTCAACTGGGTGGGTGAGGCGACCTCGACTTCGACGGCAATTTTGTAGAGGAGACGATCGCGAAACGAGTCATAATCTTCCCACTCAGGCTCGATTTCAATTTCCGGATTCTCCGGGGAGGGGGGCATTGGCGCCGTGCAGGCGAGGGCCCAGGCCGGGATGACCGAGAGGACGCCCATCGCGATCCATCGTGCCGACCAGGAAGCTCCAGTATTCATTCGCATCTCCTTCGTGTGGGCGGGACTGTGGGGTTACCACGCTGGAGCGACCAACGCGTTCGCTGGCGGGCGGAAGAGTAGGCCTGATTGGGCCGTCTGTTCTCTGGCCTTTGCCGGTGGTGTGCCTGTGGTTCACGTGTCGGAGCAGGCTCCCGTCACGTCGAAGGGAGTCGAATTCGGGCTCGGCGACCGCCAGGGATCCCGACAAATTTCCGAAACAACTTTTCCGGGGGCTTGGGAATTTGGCGGCGGCCGGGCGAAAGAAGTGGCGCTGGCGGCGGTGCCGCGGGCAAGCGTGGCGGGTCGCCGCCGCCGTTCAGATGCCGGCAGCGTACCCCGTGTGATCGTAATGCGGTATGCTCGGAGAAGTCTGGAAGTCCGGTTGTTCCGTGCGATGCTCGTGGCGGCCGGCGAGCGTCAGGGCAGTACGGATCACGCATGGCTACCGACAAGACACAGTTTCAAACGCCGGGCGAACGCAAGCGAGCGCTGGACTTAAGCCGCCAGCCGACCAAGCCGCCGACGTCGGTCAAGGGGTACGATCCCCAGCGATTCCTGGGATCGGGTGCTTTTGGCGAAGTGTGGGTCGCCCTCGATCGAAATACAGGTCGCCAGGTCGCCATCAAGTTCTTCGCTCATCGCTCCAGCGTGAATTGGTCCTCTCTGTCACGTGAGGTTGAGAAGCTGGTCTTTCTGTCGGCCGACCGTTATGTCGTGCAGCTGCTCGACGTGGGCTGGAACGCCGATCCGCCATACTATGTGATGGAGTACATCGAGAACGGCTCGTTGGACGACTATCTCCGCGAGCAGGGATCGCTGCCGGTGGCCGAGGCGGTCACGCTGTTTCGCGAGATTGCCATTGGCCTCTCGCACGCGCATGGCAAAGGCATTCTGCATTGCGACCTCAAGCCGGCAAACGTGCTCTTGGATCAGGACCACATGCCGCGGCTGGCCGACTTTGGCCAATCGCGGATGACGAGCGAGCAACATCCGGCGTTGGGGACTCTATTCTATATGGCGCCCGAACAAGCCGGCATGGACGCGGTCCCCGATGCCCGCTGGGACGTGTACGCTCTCGGGTCGGTTCTTTACTGCATGCTCACGGGGACACCGCCGCATCGTTCGGCCGAGGCGATCGATGCCATCGATTCCGTCTCGGGGCTCCCCGAGCGGTTACAGCGTTATCGCGAATACATCGCCAGCCAGCCCCCGGCCATGCTGCATCGTCGGATACGCGGAGTCGACCGTCGGCTTGCTGAGATCGTTGACAAGTGCATCGCTCCCGACCCCAAGAACCGTTTCCCCCATGTGCAAAGCGTGCTGCTTGCCTTGCGCGAACGGGACGAGTCCCAGTTGCGTGTCCCCCTGCAGTTGCTGGGCATCGCGGGTCCCCTGCTGCTGCTATTGATCATGGCGGTCTTTGGTTTCCGAGGTTATGAGCGCGCTATCCAGCGTTCGCAAAAGCTGGCCATTGAAACGACACTGCAGGTCAATCGTTTCGCCGCGGAGGGAGAAGCCCGCAACGTAGCGAATGAACTTGAGGAGCGATTTCTGGCGATTTCCGACGTCAGCAGTCGGCCTGAATTGCCGCAACTTGTCGAAGCCACCACGAGCGATGCAGCGATCGTCGAATACCTGGCGTTGATCGGAGATGTGAACGCGGACGATTCGCTGGTACAGGGCGCCCGGTCTGAACTGATGGAATCCGCGGCTCTGGAACCGCTCGCGAATTACGTGCGGACCCTGATGATCGATCGGCGGTTGCCGCCCGTGGCCAGTTGGTTGATTACCGACCAGCAAGGGACCATGTTGGCCGCTGCCTTCAGCGACCCTCCCAGTACGTCACCGGTTGGGGACAATTTCGCCTATCGCTCCTACTTCCATGGACGTGAACGGGACGATCAAGTGCGGCGGGCCAACACACCGCTCGGTCGGCCCCGCCTCTCGGCCCCCTTCACCAGCACGGCGACCAATACCTACAAGGTGGCGATCTCCGCGCCAATACGTTCCGCGACGGAGACGGTCGGCGTGCTGGCGATGACGTTCGAACTGGGACAGTTTGTCCGCTTTCCCCAGTCACGTGACCAATGCGCCGTGCTGATTGATGGTCGAAGCAATGACTTTCAAGGCCTGATTCTCCAGCATCCGCTTTACGAATCCTTGCAAAAGACGCATCGCCGCATCCCGTTTGACATCAGTGACCCCGCCTACCGAGTCGACGTGGAGCGGCTGCTCGACAAGGCACATCCCGAGCATACCGACCCTCTCGGACGCAGTTCCTATGGCGAGGACTATCGAGGTCCCTGGATCACGTGGGCGGCCTCGGTGGCCTTCGACGCCTTTGACCCGGACGGGAACCCGGCCGACTATGGAGACACACGTTTATTGTTACTCGTCGAACGCAGAAAAAGTACGACTGTCGAACCGGTAACGCAGTTGGCTCATACGCTCTTTCGTGAAGGGGCGACGGCACTGGCGGTGGTCGTCATTGTTTCCATTGCCCTCTGGTACTTTGTGCTCCGCATGTTGGGTAATGCAAAAGTCACGTCGGTTCGGAGTTACCTGGATGGCGACTCGTCGCAATCGGTCCATTCGCGTGAAACGCTGGAAATGCCGACGATACGCAGCCACTAACAAGCGTGGCGCGTGAACGGCGGTTCGGAGTTACCATGGATCTTGTCGCACAAGGCGCTGCACGCTCACAACGCTGGCGGAAACGCCTGCCGGAACGCGTGCCGATTATTCTGGGTCGTACGACGTCTGGTTGGGCCGTCCCCTGGGATGAACACATTTCGCGCCGCCATGCACAATTGACATTGCGGCACGAGACGCTGGAAGTCGTGCGGACCGAATCGTCCCGCAATCCGATCTTTGTGCGTGGCAAGGAGACGCTCCGCGCGGAACTTCACGCGGGAGAACACTTTGTGATTGGGGGTACGACCTTTACGCTGACCGATGCGCGGGCACTGGTGACCCAGGACGAAGCGACTCCCATGTCGCAGCAGAAGTACTCGGCCAGCTTGCTCCGCGAAACGCGTTATCGAGATGCCGATCAACGGATCGACGTGCTCAGCCGGCTGCCCGATCTGATTCAGGGAGCCAGCAGCGACGCGGAACTTTTCTCACGTTTGGTCAATGTCTTGCTGCTCGGCGTCGCCCGCGCCCAGCGAGTGGCCATCGTCGATGCCAGCTTTGCCACGGACGCGACTGCCATGCGGATCCTGCACTGGGACGCGACCACCGCGGGTCGGGATGATTTTCGGCCGAGCGAGCGACTGATTCAACAGGCGGTCGGAGAGGTTGAATCGATCATTCATATCTGGAATGAAACCGCTCGGCTGCAACCCCGTTACACGCAGGGGGACAACATGGACTGGGCCTTTTGCACCCCCGTGCCCGGCAAGGCTTGCCAGGGATGGGCGCTCTACGTGGCCGGAACCTTTTCCGCTGATCCCGCGACGCCGACGCCGGCAGCCACCGAATTCTGCGATGATCTCAAATTCACCGAGTCGGCGGCCGCGATGCTGGGTCATCTGCGGGACATCAAGCAACTCGAACGAGGCCACGCGGCACTCAGCCAGTTCTTCTCGCCCCTCGTGCTCGACGTCCTGGACGTCGATGATCCGGAGACGGTGCTCGCGCCACGACAGGCGCAAGTATCCATCATGTTCTGCGACCTTCGCGGTTTTTCGCTCCATGCGGAGCGATCGGCGGATGATCTGTTTGGCTTGCTCGATCGTGTCAGCGAGGCGCTGGGCGTGATGACTCGACACATCCTGCAGGAGAGCGGCGTTGTCGGTGACTTTCAAGGAGATTCGGTCATGGGTTTCTGGGGGTGGCCGCTGCCACAACCTGACGCGGCGCTCCGCGCGTGCCAGACGGCATTGGCCATCCGCCGGGAAATCGCCGCCGCGCATCTCAACGCGCAACATCCCCTTGCCGATTTCGCCTTGGGCGTCGGCATCGCGACCGGGCCGGCGGTGGCGGGGAAGATCGGTACGATTGATCAGTTCAAAGTCACCGTCTTCGGACCCATCGTCAACCTGGCCGCGCGACTGGAGGCGATGACCAAGGATTGGAAAACAACGATTTTGGTCGACGAGGCCACGGCCCGGGCCGTCGAGGGACGACTGCCGGCAAACCTTGGGCGACTGCGACCGCTGGCCAAGGTCCAACCGTACGGGATGACGGGCGCCGTGGGCTTGCAGGAACTTCTGCTGGCAGAAGACCAATGTCCGGAGGTCGACGCGAGTCAATTGCGGGCCACGATCGAATGTCAACGAGCCCTGGCGGCGAGGGACTGGGCGGAGGTTCACCGTTTATTGGCGTTGCTCTCCACTCACGACGGCTTTCGCGACTTCATGGAAAATTGGCTTGCCCATCATCCCCCACCCACGCTCGACGCGTGGGACGGCGTGATCCGCATGCCTTCAAAGTAGGCCAGGAAACCCAAAGTCACGCGGCACGTCCCCCATCGCCTTGGGGGGGAGGACATGCAGTCCGGGGCCGCCGGGGCTGTGCGCCAGATCGCTGGGCCAGGCGATACGATTCCAGGGTGTGGCCAGATCAATCCATTCAAACGGCCATGCCTCCGCCCCATCGCCGGCCTGCAAGGCTCGATCGATGCTTCGGTACATTCGAGCCGGCCCCGCGACTGGCCAATGATCCAACACCAGCAGGTCAAGGTGGCCATCTTGATCCATATCCAGCGGCACGACGTGATAGATCACCGACAGGTCCTGCCCACCTGCTTCGTTGGTCGGAACGAAATCGATGAACGTTCGCAGTTCGTAATTACCCAGCCCCTTATTGATCGCCACGTACGACTGACCTTCATCTTGCGTGTCATCATCGGCGACAAGCAAGAGATCGCGGTCGCCATCTCCATCGAGGTCGATCGGATGCCGCATGCTCAACCCGTGATCGGTCGGACCTCGCAGTAAAACCGTCGCTTGATCAAAGCCAAAGCTCCCGTCTCCCTGACCGTAAGCGACTTTCAATTCAAATGTGAAGTATCCGCCCCATTGGACTTCATTGATCAGTAGGTCGAGGACGCCATTTTCGTTTACGTCCTCCAGCCACATTGAGACATTTCGCCGGCGTTGCGCGACACGTTGCAGAGGAGCCTGTAAATTGAATTTTCCATCAATCGTCCCGCGGCACGTCTGGACGTACCAATCGTCTTCATCATCAGGCACCCCTGTCGTGGATCGCACAAGCAGGTCGCACCGACCGTCACCGTCGATATCACCGAAGTCAATAATCTGCCGCTCCGGTGGCAGGTTACCGAGGAAATCGACGCGAACGTGATGATCGAGCAAGGTCAGACGGGCCAGATACCGATTGTCCCTCACCCAGGCCACGAGCAGTTGCCGATCATCCATCACCGAAAGCTCAACATCACACGTGTCGTCCTCCGCGATGAACAAGAGGGTGTCTGGTAAGCTCCCCGCCAAATCGATCGACAACTCCTCACCCCGCTGAAAATCGGGCAATACCCCTTCTCCGCGGCTTACGCGACGAAGCGTCCTGGAGTTGACGAGCACGAAGATGTCTCGTGCGGGGAGCGGCGGGGCGAGCGGAAATGTTGGGGCCACTTGCGTGTTCGTCTGGCAACGCAATCGCACGGGCTGGCTACCCTGCTCGCCTCTCCCGCGCAGCGTGGCGCGGTTCCATTCCAATTGGTAGTGACCTTTGCCATTGGTCACGGCAAAGGGCTCTGCCGTCGTCGACCGGGTCTGGTTGTCGAGTTGGCCGTTGCCGTTGAGATCGAGGAATACCCGGGCACCCGCGATTCCTGGCTCAGCAGACTGCCGGAAGCCGTCTGCGTCGAGGTCCGTCCAGACTTGACCCTGGCAGGCCGCTGGTGCAGGGAGCGCCGCGGCCCGGTGCCAGGCGATCCCGATCGCGGACACGGCGAGGCAGCACGCCAACGTGGCGAACAGGATACCTGCCGGGTTGGCCTTTCTGCGCAGGGATCGCCTGCGGGCCAACGTCGGTTGACCTGACAAAAACGCCTGCAGGTCATCGGCGAATTGACCGGCCGATGCGTAACGGTCGTGGGGATCGAGCGCAATGGCCTTGAGAGTGATCGCATCCAGCAAGCGGCTGATGGGCTCCGTTGGCCGGCCTTTTCCTCGTCTGGTGCGCATCGCACGAATCTTACTCGGGGCGGTCTTCCCCACCGATTCGAGTGACCGGATCAATTCCTTGAGACTTCCCGAGGTGTCGAGGGGCAGCTCGCCGGCCAGCGTTTCGAAAAGCAACAAGCCGAGCGAAAACACGTCACTGGCAGCACTGACCGGTCCTGGCACGGCGCCGAGTTGCTCCGGACTGGCCCAAGGCAATGACCCGACAAACTGCCCCGTCTTGGTATGATCCGGATCGGATGGCTCGAACAGGATTTCATGAGCCAGCCCAAAATCCAGGATGTGCGGTTCTCCCCGCGCGTCAACGCGAATATTGGACGGCTTAAGATCACGATGCACAATCCCCTTGCGGTGTGCGGCCTCGACCGCCCGGCAGATGCGGACAAATAAGAAAACAATCTCTTTGATTGAGAACGCTCCCGCGCCTTCCGGAGGATCATGCAGTCGATCTTTCAGCCAATCGTCAAGATTCTGGCCATCCACATAGCGCATAATGACGACCGGTGTCCCCTCGTCCGTACTGCAGCGGTCAATGACATTGGCAATCTGCGGATGATTCAATTCGACGAGCAACCGGACCTCGCGATCGAATCGTTTCCGTGCCGAAGTGGAAGACAGAGCACCGCCATACATGGCTTTGATGGCTACCGTTTGACCCGTAGAGATCTGCACAGCGCGAAACACAGACGCCTGGCCACCGGCACCAATCCGACCCTTGATTTCGTAACCGGGGAGCTGCAGGCGAATCCCGCGGGGCGTCAAGCGGGAATTTGGGGCGGCCGCAAAGGTCGTTGACGCGGCAGCTCCCAGCGTTTCGTCAATCTGGCCCAGTTTCCGGATCTCCTCACGCAGGTTGTCGCGCAAGTCCGGATGGTCGGTAAGCAGTTGCGCAAGAGCGGAAGGATCGCTGTCGCCGCGGGAGAGCAACAGTTGTTCGACGAGCGCGCGAGCACGATGAGATGAATCCATCGTGGTTGCGTTTTGTTCATCATCAGTCATGGCAAGACTCGTGGCTCAGCCACTGGATTATAGATACCGCCGTCATCGGTTGCTACGAAGCTGGCGGCCAGATTCTCCGGACCCCAGGGTCGGTCAGGATCGTGGCTGTGGCTTCGTGCCGCAGCTTGCTGGGCAAGATGGCCCAGCTACGCTTGTCGAACCAAAAATCGCAACTTGACAAAATCTAGCGGGTAGCGGTCGTCGGCAAGGCAACCCCCAACCGCCGCGCCATGCGTCGCACGGCATTGCGGTCGAGATGGAGCAGCCGAGCCGCGGCCGTCTGGTTGAAATGCGTGCGTTCCAGCGTGCGCTGCAAATGCATCCGCTCGACCGCCTCCATCGTGGGCCAAGGGGCGTCTTCGTGCTGCAAGGAAGCAGCATCGTTTTCGCGTGAGTACGGGACGGCGTGCGGCACCAAGGGGATCGCGGCGATTTCTTCCGGGAGGTGTTCGATATCGATGATCGACGTACTGAAGAGAGCCGCTCGCTCCAGCACGTTGCTGAGTTGGCGAACATTGCCTGGCCAGTCGAAGCGGACCAGCGCTTCCAAGGCCGCTGCGGAAACCTGTTTGCGTTCCAGGCCCAATTGAATTTCCAATCGCGCGAGAATGGAGTGGACCAGAGGGGGCACGTCCTCTCGGCGAGCGGCCAGGCCCTGTGTCTGAATGGCTACCACATGTAGACGATAATAAAGGTCTTCGCGAAATCGTCCCATGGCGACTTCTTGCCGCAAGTCTCGATTGGTGGCGGCAATCACGCGCACATCGAGTGGGTACTCGCGCAGCCCACCCACCGGCACGACGACTCGTTGCTGCAGCGTGCGGAGCAATTTGGCTTGCAGCTGTATGTCCAGCTCGCCAATTTCGTCGAGAAAAATGGTACCCCCATCCGCGGCTCGAAACGCCCCCAACGACGGATAGTGGGCGCCGGTGAAGGCTCCTTTCTCATGGCCGAAAAGCTGGCTGGCAAACAATGCGTCGCTGGCTGCCGCGCAATCGACGGGAACAAATGGCTGCGTCGACCGACAGCCGCTCGCATGCAGCGAGCGGGCCACCAACTCCTTGCCCGTTCCGGAGGGGCCGGTGATCAAAACAGTGGCCAGATGGCGACTGACGACCTCGATTTCGCTCCGGATACGCACGGCCCAGGGGGAAACACCAACAATCGATCCGGGACGCGACGGCACGTCGGTGCCCTGTGCTTGTTCGCCGATCATCCCGTGCCTCCATCGAAGACAACGACGTATCCCTGGGCGACGCGGGCTTTCGCGCGGATGTCCCCATGCTTCTTACAGCGCAAACGGACGACCTGGCGCGCACGAATCCCGTCAAATTGGCCGACATTAAATGGCTCACCCAACGCCCGATGTGGACCGGACCCGGATTTCCGTGGGGCGACTTGACCAAGAAATGCTCGTCTTACGCCAGACAGCCCGATACAATGTCTGGGTGGGAACTCGGAGTTCGCGGGGAGGTGGTTGCTGATCTCGGAGCCATGTTGCTTGACCAATTCCATTGACGATTTGCAGTTGGCAACCCTGGCCGTGCAGGGGGACGCCAACGCCCTCCGCTGTCTGTTGCTCCGACATCATGATGCGTTGCTTCGCACGATTCGCGCCGGCTTTCCAGCGTCCTTGAAGAGCGTGGCCGATGAAGAGGATGTGCTGCAAGTGACGCTGGCCGAGATCGCCGAGCGAATCGTGGACTTCGAACCACGGACGTCCTCCGGAGTCGGGGCCTGGTTGCGGAAAACGGCGGAAAGAAACCTGACCGATCTGATTCGATTTCATCGAGCTGCGAAGCGCGGAGGTCAGTCGCGGCGCGTGGAACATCCGCTACCGGCGACCGGGGAGCGAGAAGCTTGGCTGGAGTTCGTGTTCCAGCATTCGCTGACGCCCAGCCGCGCGGTAGCGGCAGAGGAAGCCCTCGCGGCGCTGCAGTTGGCGATGGAGCAGCTGCCGGAGGAATACCAGTCCGTGATTCGGCTGCGCTACCTGGAGGAACGGTCGATTGCCGAAACGGCCGGAGCCTTGCAGCGGTCCGAGGCCGCGGTCCGAGGTTTGAGCTATCGAGCCATGGTACGGCTTAAGCAAATCATGGGCCGCTACTCGCATTATTTCAGCCGCTCCTGACGATGCGGGCGATCGGCCGCAGGCTGCCGAGCCCCGGAACGACGGTTTGGGCTGGCTGCGCAGGTGGCACCGCGGCCCCCAAGGCCCGGGCCAGCCACCACGTGGGGGGAATTGTTGCTGTCGAAGGCGCGACGACTTACACTCGATAAAGACGGGCGGAGATCAAAGAAGAGGCCGGTAGGCCAGGACCGAGGCATATGGTCGAACAAGAAGCGGAACAATTCGCACGACAGGCGTTCGACCTGGGACTGCTGGATGAACGAGACCTGCAAGGTGTGTGGGCTCATTTTGGCACCCATGATGTGCCCGGCCCGGCGTTTAAGGATCACTTGCTGCGCCGCAGCCTGCTGACCAATTACCAGATCGACCGGATGGAAGCCGGCGAATCAGGCGGCTACTTCTACGGCGACTATAAAGTTCTCTATTTCGTGGGGAATGGGTCGTTTGCCCGCGTGTACCGCGCCGTCCATCGAGAAACCGGACAAGTCGTCGCGCTGAAGGTACTACGCAAGCGATACAGTGAGGAACCGCTGGAACTGCAACGATTTCTCCGCGAAGGTCAGGTGGGCACCACTCTTCGGCACCCCAACATCGTTCCGATCTACGAAGTCCATTCCGAGCGGAAGACGCATTTCCTGGTGATGGAATTTGTCGAAGGGCAGAGCCTCCGCGATTTTGTGCGAATCCGCAAGCAAGTCGAGCCGCTGGAAGCGAGTAAAATTATGCTGGGAATCGTCGCCGGACTGGTGTACGCCAGCGAGAAAGGCGTCACGCACCGCGATTTGAAACTCTCCAACGTGCTGATCTCCAGCGACGGTAACCCCAAGATCGTCGACTTTGGGCTGGCGGCCGTTTCTAACGAAGGGCGGGGGGAGAGCTATTCGAATACGCGGACCATCGACTATGCCGCCTTGGAGAAGCTGACCGGGGTCGGCAAAGATGATCCGCGGAGCGACATTTTCTTT
Source organism: uncultured Planctomycetaceae bacterium (assembly GCA_963700865.1). Classification (GTDB taxonomy): domain Bacteria; phylum Planctomycetota; class Planctomycetia; order Pirellulales; family Pirellulaceae; genus CAVOGJ01. The sequence goes on from CAVOZC010000018.1 coordinate 984,044, forward strand.
GCCGGTTGCATCTACTATCACATGCTCGCGGGCGTGCCCGCGCTGTCCGAAGATCGCCAGCAGCGGAAGAGCATGGATCGCTTTCGACGCATCAAACCCATTCGCGACGTGTTTCCCGACATTCCCCGCATGGTGGAACAAGCCGTGATGAAGTCGATCGAACTCGACGCGGATAAGCGATATGCCAAGCCCGTCAATATGCTTGTCGACCTGAATAAAGCCATCAAGACCCTGGAAGCGACGGGAGAGCAGGCGGTGGAGAGCGCTCCGCTGGAAGGAGAAGCGAAGACGGTGCTCTTGATTGAATCGAATAGCAAGGTCCAGGATGCGGTCCGCGATTCACTCAAGAAACGTGGCTACCGCGTGCTGGTGATTGGTGATCCCGCACGAGGCTGGGATCGGATTCAGGCGGATCCGCGCCGCATCGATGGCGTCATTGTTTCCACCGCCGCCCTCGGGCAGGAGGCGCTGGAACTGTTCCAAAAGCTGGGCGCGAGAAAGAAACCGCCTCGGTGCCCTCGATCCTGCTGCTGGGCAAGCATCAAGCCCGCTCCCTGAAACGACTCTCGTTGACCGACCACCAGCGGGCCATCGCCATGCCTCTGAAAATGGCCGAGCTCCGCCAGGCGCTCTCCGAACTCGTCTCCGCGGCCGCGGCTCACCGCGCCTGACGAATCGACCAACGTTACGATTCGTCCAGACTTGTCACCTCTCGCGCATTCCGTGTGGAAGCCGCTCGCCACACCGAAAGGTCCACCGCGTCGCTGATGGGTCGCGTCGACGCGTCCATCATCACCACATTGACGATGCCTTCGTGATAGCTGCGGGCCGTCACGGCGGCATAGCTTTTCTGCGTCAGCGAAACACCTTCTTGCTGGCTATTGAAATCAATGTCGTGGCCCTCGGCAAACGACGGAGAAACAACCCGATTGGGCGGGAAGGTCGTGGTGAAGCCAATCTGGTGCGCCCGACCGTCCACCCATTCGGTATGCCCCGTCGGCGGTGAGAACTTGCGCTGACCGTCGACCAGCTGCTGAGGGTCTTCGGGCGGCGCGGCCTGAGGCGTCGAGGTATTCCGCACGTAAGGCGTATACGCCTTCACTTCCGCGGCACACATCGTCTTGCTCATCCCGTCGCGAAACGACTGAGCCGGCAGACCACGGACCGGATGATACGCGCCCTCGCCGCCCACCTTCTTCACCGGGTCCCAGACAAACCAGACACCCAGATTCATGCCATAGTTCAACGGATAGTGGACGGGCACGTCGTTGCTCAGCCGCACTTCGTCCTGCCGCTCCGACGGGCAGAGGTACGTAGCGATGCGGAGCGAGCTGATCCGCCGGTCCCCAATCACCTGGGCCGCGTCGCCATAGGGCAAGTCATAATTGATGGCTTCTCCAATCGCCCGCTCCTCGAGATAGGGGAGCAGCAGGGCCTGCGTCGAAAAACCGTCCGTCACCCCGTCCGCCGTCACCGGCGCCCAGCTCGGCGGAAACCGCCGCGCCGCCGACTCGTAATTCGCATTCGCCAATCCAATCTGCCGCAGCTGATTGACGCAGGTGATGCGACGAGCCGCCGCCCGAGCCGCGTTCACGGCCGGCAACAAGAGGGCCACCAGGATGCCGATGATGGCAATCACGACCAGCAGCTCGACGAGCGTGAAACCTGCGTGCCGTGACGGGGCCGACCGAGCGGCGGAGGGAGGGACATTCATGCCAGGGGCTCCATGCGGAATCTGAGTCAGGGGGGAGACAGAAATGGCCACCCGAGTCGCGTTTTCCTGCGTCGCTGGGACGGCCATCGGCTTATTGAGACAAAATCTCAATAAGGTTTTAGTGGCGGCGGGATATTTGTCAACTCCACCTGTCAAAAATCCCGCAGCGGTCGTACGGCTTGCCTTGCGGCGGGCAAGGCGGGCTGCTGGTGTGGGGGGCGCGCTCGTCTGGGTGCGGCGCCCTGACGCCGCGATCCGAGGGTCACTCTCGCTGGCGGTTCAGGACGGAACCACGAAGAGCACGAAGGCCACGAAGGAAGTGTGATTCCGCCCTTTCGCGGCGCGCTGGGGCGGTCCGTGAACTCCCTCCCCTCGGAAAAGCGGATGGGTTGGCAGTCGATCCGGTCCGTACTTGCCGGGCAACGGTCAGAGGCCTTGAGGTGGAGCGGGGCCAGGCCAGTCGCAAACAATTGGAAAGACCGTCGTCGGACGCTAGAATTTCCTCCCGGGCCAGTCGGACCGCTTTCGCGTTCAGCCCGGCGACTCGACCCTCCGGGAACGCGTGCGGATAGGGATCGTCACGGAATAGATCATTATTAAAGTGGGAATACGATGGCAACGTTGGGCGATACCGCTCGCTTGAAGTGCCTGGCATTGCTGGTCGCGCTATCGGTCACGATGGCGGGCAGTGTGTGGGCCGTCGAATTGATTGGCTATGTTCCCAACTATCGAATGAATAGCAGCTATATCAACGACATTTTGCCCCAGCAATTGGCGTTGCTCGACGAGGTGCGATACTTCGGCATCGGCGTCGACACTGCCGCAGGTCTGACGGCCACATCCACGGACCTGAGCAACATTCAGACGATTCGATCGCTGATTGATGCGCTGCCAGCGGCCGAACGGCCCCGTTTGGGAATTACCATCGGGGGTGCGGGACAATCGGGCGGATTTTCAGCCGTTGCCGCCAGTTCGGCTTTGCGGGACTTATTCGCTCGCAACCTCGACACGCTGCTCGATCAGACGGGAGCGACGGCCATTGACCTCGATTGGGAGCATCCGGCGGCTGGAATTGAGCGGGATACGCGGTACCCGGCCATGCTCTCCCGCATCAAGCAGGAGTTCGGGTCGAGTCGCCGGGTGTACGCGACGGTCGCTCCATCGGTGATCGTCTCCAGCAGTATTTTTAGTGGCCCTCATGCGGTCGATGGCGTGTCACTCATGACCTATGATCTGGGGTGGTGGAGCAACGATCCGGCCAACGCACATACGGGCGAACACTCGCTTGCTGAAGACACCGCGACAGCCGTACAGGCTTGGACCGACGCGCCCGGTGCGCCGAATCAGCGGCCGTGGGTTTTTGGTCGCTGGGGAAACAGCGCACCGGCGGACAAGTTGGGAATCGGACTTCCCATGTATGGACGTGGTTTCGCAGGTTCCAACGGGTCGTTGGCGGTTTCTTACCGCGATCTCCGTGCGAATGGCACGACGAGCGACGGCAGCGCGTATCAGTATATGGGCTCAAACGTCTGGATTCCGAGTCTCGACTGGTCAAACAGCGCGTGGCGTTCGCGGTGGACCAGGGCTTGCAGAGCGTCATCCTGTGGGAGTTGGCACATGATCTGCCCCCGGATGATCCGAACTCGATGTTAAGGGCCGCCCATCAGCCGAATGGGGACTTTAACGGCGACCAGCAGTGGGACTGCAGCGACATCGACGCATTGACAGTCGCGATTGCCGCGGCGAGCTTCGATCCTTCGTTCGACATGAACGCGGACGGTATGATCAACTTGGCGGACATTACGAGTCCACAGGTGGGCTGGCTGGCAGTGGGTGGATCGCATCATCCGGAATTGACAGGCGGCCGTCCGTTTCTGCGGGGTGACGCGAATCTGGACGGATCGGTCGATGTGGCGGATTTCAACGCGTGGAACGGCCACAAATTTACGGCTGCGGCCGCTTGGTGTCACGGCGACTTCAATGCCGATGGTGCGGTCGATGTGGCGGACTTCAATGTGTGGAACAGCACGAAATTCAGTCGTTCGAGCGACAACCTGGCTGCGGTTCCCGAACCGCTGGGGTGCTGGCAATGGTTAGGCATCGGGTTGGCCGCCTGGTGGCTTCGTGCCGATGGCAAGACGGTGACCACTGGACAGGTCATGGGCGAAACACTTCCTTAAACCGCGTGCTGCGGCCGGCATGCCCGTCAGTCAGGGAAGGAATAGACCTCCGCGCCGCTGGTCGTGCTGGCGGCACGCCAGACTGCCAGGTCGATCGAGTCGGTGACAAATCGCACCGATCCGTCGAGCAGCGCAGGCATGGACGCCCGCTTGGCCTTGTAGCTGAGGACCGGATTCACCCCCGAGCAAGCTCGTGGGGGTCTCGGCGCGATCGTTGATCGTCGCCTGGCTGAGGACCGGATTCACCCACGAGCAAGCTCGCGGGTGTCTCGGCGCGGTAGCGGACGATCCTGCTGACGGAGGACCACATGTACTCGCGAGCAACCTCCTGGGGGTCCTGTTGCCTTGATATTGCTTGGTGACCACGCTTGGCGATGAATCACGTTGACTCTCCCACGCCGTCCACCCCATGAGCGATTTTGTTGGGCTTTGCTGCCACGTCCCGCCAGCCAGGCATGGGCCGCCAGTCCCATGAATCGCTTGGCGAGATGCCTATTGCTGGACAATCTCGCCGCCGCCGACGGTGCTCAAGGCAGCCAGCCACAACCATTCGTCCGCAATGCGGATATCCTCGACGTTGCGCGGATTAACGCCTGTGGCCGTGGCGCCGCTGTCGTCGGAGAAGGCCTCGACATGTCCATCCAGAAAGACGAACAAGGTGGCCCGTGGATGGGCACTCCCAAAGACCTCGTCGTCGTCATCGTCCGGGCCCTTGGCCAGCCCGTCCTCCGTGCCACGCATGATCGTCGTCAGTGAATCGCTGGCGAGGAAACAGGAATCGCCCTGCAGAACGTGGGCTCGATCTTCCGCCCAGTCCGGCTGGACGGGCCGAATGTGCTTCTCGCCGACGGCCAGCGTCTTCGAGAGCCCGTCCTTCACCTGCCGCGCCTTGATGCGCGATCCGCTGAACATGGGACCCGCGAGCGTCAGATCGATCTTGGCATCGACAAAGTCATTCTCTTCCATGCCAATGTCTTCCTCCAGCCCGGCATTGGCCGCATAGTCACCCGCCACCGCCACGCCGCGTACCTGCGACGCATTGCCACCATCGTCGAAATCGCGATTTGCCACGGGGGCTCGCCGCGTCGGACAAATATACGCGGGGATCGCGGTCCGCATCGCCACGGCGTTTGCCGGATCGTCGACGCGTTTTGACGAGTCGTAGGCATCGTAAATTGCCTGCTCCTCAATCTGCGGGAGCAGGTAGTAGGCCCACGAAACGCCAAATTGGTCCTGTCGGTTGCGGCCCGTGGGGAATTGGCGGCGAGCGTCGTGGAAATTCTGAAGTGCGATCCCGATCTGGCGAAGCTGATTGGTGCATTGCGTCCGACGTGCCGCCTCGCGGGCCGCCTGGACCGCCGGGAGCAGCAGGGCGACGAGGATGCCGATGATGGCGATCACCACCAAGAGCTCGACGAGGGTGAAACCGGGGCGTTGAGGCGCGGACGGGGTTGGCATGTGGACGCTCGCAAAGCTCGGCGTGGTGAAGGGTCAGGGCACCGATAATTTGGTCTAACCGGTGTCAGAGTCGGCTGGTTAACCGGAATGGGCTCGGGCACTTCGATGAAGGGCACCGTGTCAGGGACCTCGGGCACGATAAGGGGAGGTTGCCCGGGTCGAGCTGGAAAACTTGGGTGGTGAGGCGGGTGGGAGAGGTTGGCTACGTGGCGCGGGGAGTGCGGTGAAGGATCGCGGCACTCCACAGCCCCGTGGGTCGCGAAATGGGTAGAATGTGGACCGCAAGGGATCAAAGGATGCCTGTCGATGGTGGGGTCGAAAGATGACGTTTTTAGCAAGCGGACGGTTGCGGCGGGGCGGCCTGCTCATCGGCCTGCTGGTCCTCTCTTGGGCGGATGCCCAGTCACCGGCCCCGGTGACGCCTCCCCTGGCTCTCGACCAGTTCCGGCCCCGCAGCCAGCTGCGCGTTGCCAGCCATGAGCGCTCGTCTGCCAGGTTTCCGGTGGTCGACGTGCATACGCATCTCGGATTGCGGTTGCGCGGATCGCGAGAACAGCTCGACGCCTATATCGCGCTGATGGACCGCTGCCACGTCGCGGTGACGGTCAACCTGGACGTTCCCTTGAATGAAAAACTCGAGGAGGAGCTATCGTCGGTCTGGAAGGACCATCGGCAGCGCGTGGTCAACTTTGTCCATGTCGACTGGCAGGGAGACGGTGCGGACGACGACCCGGCTGCGTGGGACTGCCAGCGTCCTGATTTTGCTCGCCGCACGGTGGCGAAGCTGAAGCAGGCACGGGCTCACGGCGTCAGCGGGCTGAAGGTCTTCAAGCAATTTGGGCTAGGGTATCGGGATGCGGACGGTACCCTGCTGAAGATCGACGATCCACGTTGGGATCCGATCTGGGCGGCATGTGGCGAACTGGGCCTGCCCATACTGATTCATACCGGTGATCCGGCGGCATTCTTCGAGCCGATTGACGAATTCAACGAACGGTGGGAAGAGCTGCACCGTCATCCTGAATGGAGTTTCCACGGAAACGGTTTTCCCAGCCGGAAGGAACTGCTGGCCGCGCGGAACCGCGTGATCGCAAGGCATCCCAACACGCAATTCATCGGGGCGCACGTCGCCAACAATGCGGAGGACCTGGCGGAGGTCACGAAGTGGCTGCGCGACTACCCCAATCTCGTCGTGGACATCACGTCCCGTATCGGCGAGTTGGGTCGTCAGCCCTATACGGCTCGGCAATTTTTTCTCGACCACGCCGACCGCATTTTGTTTGGCACGGATGGGCCAAAGCCAGAGGCGCGGATGCGGTTATATTTTCGCTTCCTGGAGACAGAAGACGAGTACTTTCCGTATTCGGAGCAGCCATTTCCCCCGCAGGGTTTCTGGAATATCTACGGGATTGGCTTGCCGGATGATGTCCTCCGCAAGATCTACTACGAGAATGCGAGCCGCATTATTCCAGGGGTCCGTGAACGGTTGCCGTCTGGGCTGATCGATTGAGTCGTTGGTGCGTAGGGCTAGCTTGCTGGCACAAGTCAGGATTGACTTGTCGCCACAGACCTTGTATTCACCCGCATGCCCATGGCGCGTCGGGCCGGAAATCCGCCAGGGCCTTGGCCTCGTGCCGGTTTGGTCATTACCAGCCGCGGACGGGAATCAATCTGGCCGAACGCCATACGACAGAGACAATTCTATGAACACTTCCAGACGGACCGCGCTCGTGGCAACCTTACTTCTGCTCAGCGGCTTCCGGCTGTCAGTACCCGTACGGCTACACGCCCTGCGGGGCGGGTTACTATGGCCAGCCGACGGCCGCCTACCCTCCTTATAGCGGGTATCCCCAGCAAACGTGTCCGCCTGGCACCTATCCCGCCAACACGGCATATCCCTACGGATATACCTATGGCAATTATGGGTATCCTTACGGGGCACCGGCCTATCCGCCGGCGAACACGGCGCCGACACCGGCGACCGGATTTGCACCGGCCCAATAAGAAGAGCCGATCGGCAGTCACTTTGCTTCACGCACGGCTGGTCTGGATGGGGCCGACGCGACATCGGTCGCATCAGGGGGCCCGCCTGGGCATCCGTCGCGGATAGGGAAGCGGCTTCATCGGCGGCAACCGCTCGCCCGACTCGGCCCCCCAGGCCTCGCGTTCTTCTTTCGAGGCGTAATAGGTCAACCAGATATCGGGATCATCCGACGGGTCGAGGCAATGCCAATGCAGATACGTGGCGGAGGCGTCGAGTTTTTTTTCTGGCGAGGGGAGAATATCGCGGAGGATCAGACAATACAGCTCGTAGTCTGCCAGGTGGTCGGTGAAATCGAGCACGATCTGTTTTTCGTAGAGCTGGCGAATGGTATCCCACAGCAGCTCGTGGAGTGCGTCTTCGGAGAGCGTGTCGGGAGCTGGCAGTTCGAGCCGCGGATCGAACCATTGGGCAATCGGCAGTACGGCGCTTGTTCCCAGGCCAGCATGGATGCCAGGTACTCGTTTTCGAATGAGGTGGGCATGCCCTGCACATTGACCAGATCGAAGGACTCGTCTTGAAACGGTTCCAGTGCGTCGCGCAACCGTGCGTTGAGCAGCAGCTGATCGACCTCGTCGAGTTCTTTGTTGTCGGAAAATTGCGGACTGACCATTCCGCGATACCTCGATTTCGGTGAATGTTGCTTTCCGTGCCTCGGTAGCGCGCCACCCAGGACCCTTGGTTACTCTCGCCCGTCGATCACCCCAATCGACGAGCGTCATGCTGGCGGGTCGCCCGCAACGTTACCCGACATGTTTCGACTTTATCCGCGATCGCGTTGGTATCAAGTCATGATGGGTCATCTGCCGCGGCAATTTTGAGCCTGTTTTTGGCGGCTCGAGACAAGATCGCTACAACCGTAGATCTCAAGCGGAACAATCGGAACAGATCCTCCATTTGCTGATAGCACTTTTCACGAAGTGCCAAAAACTCCTTGAGTCGCCCCCGCGCGACGGCTCCGCCGTTGGCCCCCCTCAGCCCGCGAGATGACTCTACCGACCAGCCGCCTCGCAGGCTACGATGGAACGGTCCGTAACGAGAACGACCTTCCATGAGCAGCAAGAAGAAAGCCACCGCCGATCCCAATGAACGCGTGATCGCCGAGAACCGCAAGGCGCGACACAAGTTCAATGTGATGGAAACCCTCGAATGCGGGATTGCGCTGGTGGGCAGCGAAGTGAAGAGTCTGCGAAATGGGAAAGTCTCGCTGGAGGAAGCCTACGGGCGGATGCGCGGGGACGAGGTGTGGCTGGTGGGTGCCGACATTCCGACCTACGCCGAAGCCAACCGCATGAATCACGATCCCAAGCGGCCCCGCAAGCTGCTGCTGCATCGCAGCGAAATTCACAAGTTTGCCCATCAGGCGCACGAGAAGGGGCTGACGCTGGTGCCGCTCAAGCTATATTTTAAGAAGGGCCGAGCCAAGGTGCTGTTGGGGCTATGTCGCGGCAAGAAGCTACACGACAAGCGCGAAACGCTGAAGAAGGCCGATTCGCAGCGGCACATCCAACGCGTGATGCGGCGGCGTTGACTGGTTGTCTGTCCTCACTACGTTCTTGGTTTCACTCGCTGGACTGGCCCGAGATCTTGCAACATGCTCACGCTGACCGACGTGAAAAAATCGTATATCGAGCAGGGTGGACACCGGCTCGATATCCTCGACATCCCCCGCTTTCAGTTGGATGCCGGCGAGCAGATGGTGCTCATGGGACGAAGCGGCTGCGGCAAGACGACCCTGCTGCACGTCATCGCCGGGATCAGCCGACCCGATGAGGGCTCGGTGATGGTCGATGGACTCGACATCGCCCGACTCTCCGAAGCCGGTAGTGATCGGTTTCGTGCCGAACGCATTGGTTATGTCTTTCAGACGTTTAATTTGTTGCCCGGCTTCACGGCGCTGGAAAACGTCTTGCTGGGGATGACCTTCTCAGGCGGCCGTTGTGATCGATCCCGTGCGGTCTCGTTGCTGCAGCGAGTCGGGCTGGCCAAGCGGGCCGAACACAAACCGACAGCGCTTTCGGTGGGCGAGCAGCAGCGAGTTGCCGTGGCACGCGCTCTGGCCAATCGGCCCAAGCTGTTGCTGGCGGATGAGCCGACGGCGAATGTTGACCCGGCCAATCAGCAGCATATTGTCGACCTGATTCGCACGACCTGCCAGGAAGAGAAGGTCTCGCTGCTCATCGTGACGCACGCCCCCGAGGTGGCCGAGCAGTTTGATCGCGTCGATCGGTTGGAAGAAGTGAATCTGGTACTGGCCGAAAAGTGACCGCTTGTCCATGACTCATCTGAACTCGGCAACCACCAATGTCGCCCACCGTCCGGCTGCCCGCCATCCGGTCGGCCCGCGGTTGAAGGTCGTACTCTATGTGGTCTTCGCCCTTTTTGCCGTGCTGGGTGTAAATGCGGTTTATTTACTCGCCGTTCGCTGGCTCGAATGGCAGACGGGTCAAACGTATCAGAATTTCTTTTACCTCGAGATGTTTCTACTTCACCTGGTATTGGGATTGCTGCTGGTCGTGCCCACGCTTGTGTTTGTCGCCTTGCATATCCGGAACACGTATCGCCGGGCCAATCGCCGAGCCGTGCGGGCTGGTTTTGCCCTCTTCGCCGCGACCTTGGTGCTGCTTGTGAGCGGCGTCGTGCTGACGCGGATCGAGGGTTTGATTGCGATCGACATCCCGATCGTGCGAAGTACCGCATTTTGGGCTCACGTGCTGTCGCCCCTCTTCGTGGCATGGCTATATGTGCTGCATCGTCTGGCCGGTCGACGGATTCGTTGGCGGGCCGCCGCCACCTGGGGCGTGGTGTCCGGTATGTGCGCCTTGCTGTTGGTGATTTTGCAGGCTCAGGACCCTCGTTCCTGGAACGTGGTGGGTCCGGAAAAAGGCGTGCAGTATTTTTTCCCATCACTCGCACGGACGTCGAGCGGCAACTTCATTGCTGGCAAGGTGCTGCAAAATGATGCCTATTGCCTGGAGTGTCATCAAAAGATTCACGAGACCTGGTCCCATAGTGCCCACCGTTTCAGTTCTTTCAGCAACCCGGCCTATCTGTTCAGCGTGCAGGAAACCCGCAAACAGATGCTGGCTCGCCACGGATCGGTGCAGGGGGCGCGATTCTGTGCGGGCTGCCATGATCCGGTGCCCTTTTTCAGCGGGGCCTTTGACGATCCGAAATACGACGATCCGAATTATGATCTGGCGGCCGATCCTCAGGCACAGGCAGGCGTGACGTGTACCGTCTGCCATGCCATCTCCCACATCAACAGTCCCAGGGGGAATGCGGACTATACGATCGACGAGCCGATTCACTATCCGTTCGCCTTTAGCACCCATCCCAGTCTGCAGTGGATCAATCGGCAGTTGGTCAAGGCCAAGCCGAGATTCCACAAGCAGACCTTTCTTAAACCACTCCACAAATCGGCCGAGTTCTGCGGCACGTGCCACAAGGTGCATTTGCCTGAGGAGCTGAACGACTATCGCTGGTTGCGCGGGCAGAACCACTACGATTCCTTCTGGTTAAGTGGCGTGTCGGGGCATGCGGTGGCCAGCTTTTATTACCCGCCCGTGGCCGAAAAGAACTGCAATCGATGTCATATGCCGGACGCGGCGGTGGTACACGCCGCCACAAGTCCCAATTTCGGGTCACGCCCGGACAGCACCGGCCAGGGGCGCGTTGTCACGGACCACCTTTTTCCCAGCGCGAATACCGCCCTGCCCCACCTGCTCCCCGATCGCATGGCGGATCCCGCCGCCACCATCGCGGCTCACCAGGCTTTCCTGGAGAAAACGCTCCGCGTCGATCTGTTTGCGGTTCGCGACGAAGCGCGGATCGATGGTCCCTTGCGGCCCATCCTTGCCGGTCCCACCCCCACGCTGGCCCCCGGGCAAGCGTACCTGTTACAAGTCGTGCTGCGGACGCTGAAGCTGGGACATCTCTTTACTCAGGGGACCGTCGATTCGAATGAAGTGTGGGTCGATGTCGAAGCACGGCTGGATGGCCAACGCTTGGGACGGAGTGGAGGCCTGCGGGCCTCCGATCGGGCCGTCGATCCGTGGTCCCATTTCGTCAACGCCTTTGTCATCGACCGCGATGGCAATCGCATCAACCGACGAAACGCGGAGGATATCTTTGTCGCCGTCTACAACAACCAGATACCGCCCGGCGCCGCCGATGTCGTCAACTACCGACTGGAACTGCCGGCCGACGCAAGCGGATTGCTCGAGGTAACCATCGCACTGAAGTATCGCAAGTTTGATACCGAGTACATGCGTTACGTCACGGGAAATCCGGCATATGTCAACGACCTGCCGATCGCCACGATCGACGAGCAGACCGTCCGCTTTTTGGTATCGGCTGATGACGAAACCGCCGGTCCCCCTGCCGACGTTGGGCAACTGCCGGTCGATGTTCGCTGGAACGACTATGGCATCGGGCTGCTGCGGCGGGGTCAATTGCGGCAAGCCGAGCAGGCGTTTGCGGAGGTCGAGGCGCTGGGCAATCCGCAAGGTCCGCTCAATCTGGCCCGTGTCTATTTGCAGGAAGGCCGCGTTACCACCGAAGCTCCCGCCGCGCTGCGTCGCGCCCGCGAGACGGGGGATGGCGCGGCCGATTGGTCCATCCTTTGGTTCTCCGCGCAGGTCAACAAGCAATTGGGACAGATCGACGCCGCCTTGGCGAATCTCAACCAGATCGTCGAGGGCGGGTTTGCGGCCGCTCAGGGCGCGGGTTTGATTTTTCGCAAGACTATATGTTGCTAATCGAACTGGCCGACACGCTTTACGTGCGCGGTTTGCGGGAGCGGGGAGACGAACGCCAGGCCAACCGCAGGGAATGGATGGAAAAGTCGCGTGACCAGTACCAGGCGGCGCTCAAGCTGGATCCGGAAAATGCGGACGCCCACTACGGAATTCGCCGCGTGCTTGAGGAATTGGGCGAGTTTGAACGGGCCGTGCTGCACGCCGAATTGCATGCGAAATACAAGATCGACGACAACGCCCGGGACGCCGCCGTCGCGGCTGCAAGGCAAAAATACCCGGCCGCAAATCACGCGGCAGAGGCCGTCGTGATTTATGATTTGCAGCGGCCCGATGCTGATGACCACCGCGCAGAAGACCCATGGGCTACGGCAGCTCGGCCACAAAGCGATTGATTCGCGTTTCCAGCATGTGATGATCGGCCCCAAAGACTTGCTCGAAATCACGCAACCGCTCGGCACTCGGCGGCTGGCGGAAAAAGCCAGGCTTGTTCGCGGTCCGCTGCAGGTAGGCGGCAAGTTTGGCGGGTTCCCGTTCCGCGAACATGAACGTCGTGGCCCAGGCCACGGCGTAAGCAGGTAACGGGTTGCTGCGAAATGGCGCGTCCGAGGCCACGAGCGACGTCAACGTGCCGGCGGGCATCCCCCGCGGATAGTAACGCCGAAAGGCCTCGGCATGTCGGCGATTGACGCGGTCCGCCAGTTGTGGATAGCGGCTGGCGTTGTTCACCCCGCGGGCTTCGAACAAGGTGCCCAGTCCTTCGCAGACCCAACTCGGGGGATTGGACCAGCGGCCGTGGATACCCGTATTGAACGCTGTCTGATGGGCGGCTTCATGCACGACGGTGGCCGCGGTTTCGCGCCAGTCATCGCCACCCCGGCCGCCCGATTGATCGTAGAGCAAGACGCGATTCGTCATCGAGCTGTAATAACCGAGCACGCCTCCCAGGTTCATGCCATCATCCTGCGCGTGCCGTGAGAACTCGGCCTGGTTGGGAAAGACGACTGCAATGAGAGGGAATTGAGGCTCGCTGACCCGGATGCCGCGGGACGTAAAATAAAACACCATTTCCCGATAGAGTTCCTCGAAGCGTCCGGCCCATTGGTCCCGCTGTCCGAGCGGATGGACCACCAGGTAATGTCCGGTGCCCGAAACGTCGTAGGCGGGGCCATACTCGCGGAGCAGAGACGCCCGCAGTTCGCTCTGCGAAAACGTTGTGAACGGCTTCTTAATCATCGTCGCCTCGCGAGCGCGGGCCACGTCAAATTCCCATAGCCGGCCGTCCCGTCCCAGGATGAAGAACGAGTCGTCATCCCAGTAAACAGCATTCCCTTCAAAGGATTGACCCTCTTCGGTCATCCGCAGGATCCAATCGCGACCTTCAGCCGTACGCGTTGCGAGGAGGGCCAGCAAGATCGTGGCAGGTAGCCAACGGAGCCGATGCATGGTCTTACCCTGACGGTGGGAAATCGTTCGTGAAGGCGGCAGGGGCCGGAATGGAAAAGCCTACGATACCCGGGGTCTGAGCGGGCCGAACGAGGTGGCCGGAAACCGTCCGACGGACGTGAATCGTGGTACGCTGTCGTTACAACCGTTAGAATAAGAAGGCAACCGCGAACGCAGGGAGGTAATCTTCGCTGTGGAACCACCAACCCAAGTGATAGAACGATGGAGAGGGTGCTAACGGCGGCGGCCAGCCCGGACGGCCGACCGCACAGGAGGAGCCTGATCAAAAGGTATTGGCCGGATCGGCATTTGTCTGAGTCAAGGAGAGGGCGCGTGAACAACACGTTGATAAGCTTGGCTGCCGGGTTCGTGCTCGTCCCGCTCAGCTTTGGCGTTCTCATGGCTCAACAAACGAGCCTCACGGTGTCTCCGGAGCCGAGTGGTGGTCCGCCGGACGGTGTTGGCAGCGCGGCCGTGGAGGCGGATCCGCTGCTAGCGGGAAGAGTCGAGGCTTTGCTCAAGCGGATGCAACTTGGAACTGCCGCCGAACGAGACCTGGCCGAGCAGCAACTGATTGAACTCGGCGCGGCGGCTCTCGCGCACTTGCCTCAGATTAGCGTCGATACATCGGAAGAGCTACGTGCGCGGTTGAACCGCGTCCGCAAACAGCTGCAGCGGGCGCTGGCCGAGGCGTCCGTAAAGGGCTCGCGGGTAACACTGCAAGGGAGCATGTCGCTGAGTGCGGCTCTGCGGGCTCTCGAAACGCAAAGCGGCAATCAGCTGCTCGATTTTCGCGACCAGTTCGGCCAGCCGCCATTGGACCCGCGGCTGACCCTTGACTTTGAAAATGCCGCCTATTGGACGGTGCTCGAGTCGATTATGGAGCAGGCGGGTCTGCAGCTTTACGCCTATACGAATCGGCCGAATACTCTGGGTTACGTGGCGCGAGCCGACGGGCTGACGCCGGCCGCGCAAGCCGCGTTTACGGAGTTGTTTCGGCTGGAAGTGATCCGTGTGCAGTCGATTCTCGACTTCCGCGACGAAGAAAACCAGGGACTTGTCACCACGTTGGAGGTCACCTGGGAACCGCGCCTGACGCCGATCGCCATCCAGCAGTCGGTCGCGGATTTGAAAGTGGTGGGTGACGGTGGCATTCGGCTGAATCCGATCGAGGGGCGTGGAATCACTCAGGTGGCGGTGCAGGAGGGGATATCGTCCGCCGAGTTGGAGATTCCCTTTCTCTTGCCGCCACCTGGTATGACGCGCATCGCCCAGTTCGAGGGAACGCTGTTGGCCACGATCCCTGGCGGCAACATGACGCTTGAATTTGACGAACTCGCGACAGCCCGGGAAGTTACCAAAGGAGATGCGGGAATTTCCGTGATGTTGTTGCGGGTCAGTAAGAATCGCGATTTGTACGATCTGCGCGTCATCCTGCGGATTGAGCATGTGTCGGAAGAATTACAGATGCAACGCGGTTGGGTGTACAGCAACGAAGCGTACCTGGTGAATCCGAAAGGCGATCGAGTCGACTATGCGGGGCTCGAATCATTCCGCGAGACCTACGAGGATATTGGCTTGTCCTATAAATTCGCGGTGCCGGACAGCCTGGAAGGTTATAAGTTTGTCTACAAGTCCCCATCGACGGTCATGACCGTGCCGGTCAAATATCAGATGAAGGATATCCGACTGCGGTGAGTCGCCGCCGCGTGGAGGCTGGCTGACGCAGCGCAAGATCTCAACGGGCGGGACTCAGTCGGTTTCGTCGGCCGACAAGCCGGCCTCCTGGAGAAATACCAGCGAGCGTTCGAATTGCTCGCGCAGCCGGAGGAACTTTCGGCGATCGCCGCCGCGGTCCGGATGGTATTGTTCGGCCAGTCGACGGTATGCCTGCTTCACATCTTCTTCGGTGCATGGCAGTCTTAATCCCAGCGCGGTGAGGCAGCCGGGTGTGTGGTAACGAGCCCACTGGGGGAGATGGGGGAATTCGTGCACCACACGGACCATCACGCCCCTCAGCGCTCGCAGATAGGCCCGGATATCGATCACCATGCACACGTATCCCAGCACGGGCACGACGACCAACAGCGCGAAGAAACCCAGCATGGCGGTGTAGTCAAGGGCATCCGGCCACTGGTGAGCAAACAACATAGCAGCATTCGGACGCAAGAGGCTTCAGGTGGCGGTCAGGACGGTTGGGACGAGTCGTCGGTCACGCGGTTGTGATAATGTGGCGCATTGACGCCGACATCGCCGATCTGGATGCTATCGCCGAAATAGTACTTACGAGCTTCCGGATTATTGGTCACTTCCGCCGGGCTGCCGTGGCAGAGCACCTTTCCGGCGCGGATGACGTAACTGCGGTTGGTGATCTCGAGTGTCTCTCGCACCTGGTGGTCTGTGATCAGGATAGAAATTCCGTTGTGCTGCAGTTCGCGGATAACGCCTTGAATGCCATCGATCGTGACCGGATCGATTCCGGTGAAGGGTTCATCGAGCAGGATGATCTTGGGATTAGAAACCAGGCAGCGGGCGATTTCCAGACGTCGACGTTCACCGCCCGACAGGGTACCGGCTCGTGACCGCCGAATGTGCGTGATCTGGAAACGTTCCAGCAGTTCCTGCGTGCGGATTTTTCGTTCCTGGCGGCCGACGTGCAGCAGTTCCATCATGCCCAGCAAATTCTGTTCGACCGTCAGCTTGCGGAAGACGCTTGATTCCTGGGCGAGGTAGCCCATCCCGCCGTCGCGGGCTCGTCGAAACATGGGCCAGCGGGTCACGTCCTGTTCGAGCAATTCGACTTTGCCTCGATCCGGCTCGACCATCCCGCAGGTCATGCGAAAGCAAGTGGTCTTGCCCGCGCCATTGGGCCCCAGCAGGCCGACGATCTCGCCGCCGTACACTTCGAAATCAACGCCATCGACGACACGTCGTCGACCGAACGTTTTCATCAGACCGCTGACTTTGAGAATCGGCATTGATCCACCCTGACTGGTCGCCTGACGACCTAACGAATCCGTCCCATGCGATCCAGATTGGGGATGGGGGCAATCGGCAGCTTCACGGGCCCGGGATACCATCCGTGCGGCCAGTAGATGAGGAAGGCCTTGCCGATCAGCAACCGCCGTTCGACGTAGGAGCCGACGGGGATCGAACCCCCTTCGGCCCAGGTCGATTCGTTCGGTCCGCCCCAAAGTCTCGCATCACGACTTTGAGGGCTATTGTCCCCCATGGGAAAGAACTGATCGGCTGCCAGGCGGAATGTGAGGTCTTGACGTCGGGAGCGGAACAGCCGAGAGTCACGCCACAGTTCCGGTGTGCGAAACACCTCTTCGATCTGTCGCGGCGACCAGGCAACCGTATAGTCACCCAACATGCGGGCACCCTGTTCGGGCTCGGCAGCGATGTAATAGACGTCCCGATAGACGCGGAGGCTGGTGGTCCTTACGGCAACTCCCTTCGCACCGATCGCGACCGGCATGAGATCCCGCGGATCTTCCTCACTCCATTGCGGTACCAGTTCGGGCGGGAAGTCGAACGTCGCATCGTGGGCCTTCCCATCCGTGGACCAATCGATCAAGCCTCGGTTGACCCATAAGTAGAAACGATCGTCCGCGTTGGCCCACATCAGGCGATAGCTGCCTGGACCCTGCAGCGGCGTCTGGGCGGTCAACTGCGTGGGCTGCACATTCGGCTCGATGGAGGAAAAGGGGGTCTGGCCGCCGTCGATCGTCACCGTGGCGACGCCTGTCGCGACATCAATCACGCAGTCCAGTTTGTGCCCACCCTCGACGAGTTCCAGCCACAACTCGCCTGTGTCCCCTTCCACGTCCAATACGGCCTCACCCGCCAAATCCCCTACCCAATCTGGCAGAGAGGCCTTCAGGCCGTGCGCCGAGCGATAGGCGTTGTAGGCGTAGAAGTCGGAGATGAGCGAGCCTTTCCGCGCGTGGATGTTGTCAGGGAGATTTCCCTGGAGAATGTAGGTCCAATCGCCGCCCGCCGGGAGCAGGTTGCGGTAGCGCAACCAGGACGTGTTCTCGGTACTCGCGGCGACCGCATACTCGGCTTGGGCGTCGTCCGGTTGCCAGGCCCCTTCCCTATCCACCCAGGCTGCCGGCCAGCCCACTTGCGCCATAGCGGCCGGAACATACCGCGAATCGTAAATCGTATGCAGCATGTGGGGCAGTTTGCTCGCCGGTTTGCGGGCGATCTCAAATTCGGCATCTGGGGAAGTGCGGGTGAAAACGTCGCCGGAACGAATGTTCAATTCCTCGCCCGGCAAGCCGACCAGCCTCTTAATGTAATTCTGCTTCGCATTGCCGGGAAACTTAAAGACGATGACATCCCAGCGCTTGGGGTCCGTAAACTCGTAGATAAATTTATTGACGAGAATGCGGTCGCCGTTGAAGGCGGAATGGTTGGTATTGGCAGGATCGATGACCGATTCGAAGCGGCACAAGGGACACACCATGCCAATCACGGTTCCTTCGATGGCCTCCTGTGCGGCACCGGCGCGGAATTGGTAGCCGCACTGGGGACAGCGGATATCCCGATGGCGGCCTTGCAGTGTGGGTGCCATGGAACCGGTGGGAATGATAAAGGCCTCGGCCTCGAACCCGCGGAACAATAGCGCCAACAGGATCGCGATCACGATGGACTCAACCGCCTCGCGCGGCACGGAGAACCACTCGCCAGGTGGCTCGTTGGCTTGAGCCCCGCCTGTCTTTGGTTGTGTCGCCGCCCGCTCCACCATGGGTGGCGGACCACTTCTGCGTTTTTTCGATTTACTCATCGTGCCTCGTGATCATCAAAGTCGCCGCATCAAAGTCGCCGCATCGCTCCGCGATGCGGACTCCCGAGTCCGGCCCCCGCACTCCGCGATGCGCATTCCCCCAACCAAGCTCCTCTCAAATATAGTGGACCGCGCCTTACGGCGGCTAGGTTGAGTCGTCAGAATGCCCCGATCCGGTGCCGCGCGGCCGCGACTCTTGTGGTCGCGGGGCCAACGTTATCGGGCGGACGACGGTCGGTGGCGTTTTGCGGAGGGCCCTGGCAGTCGCATGGGCCACGGTCCGGGAATGCCGGCCGATGTCCCGCGAAACCGACTCCGGACGGTTGGGAGGAGGCCCTGATTGGACTAAGATGCGGACCGTTCGGTCCACCGCCAGCCTCAGGCACGCGGCTTGCCATCCGCGACGGCAGCTTGATCCGTGTGAGGCGCATCGTATCAACGCTGCCGCTGCGTGGCAGCAGGCACCGGACAAGCGGATCGAGGAACTTCAAGGGCTGAAGGACGAGGCGATGCAGATCGAGCGGATTGACCATGTGGCCTTGCACGTCGCGGACGTCGCCGTGAGTTGTCGCTTTTACGAAAGCATTCTTGGTCTGCCACCGCTGCCGCGACCTGCGTTTGATTTTCCCGGTGCCTGGTTTCGCCTCGGTGAGCAACAGGAGCTTCACCTGATCGGTGGACGCAGTCACGATATCCAGTCGCACAATCGGGGCACGCACTTTGCCTTGCGTGTGGCTGATCTCGATGCGTGGGAGCGACACCTGAGCGCGATGGGAGCCCGCTTTCTACCTCGGAAACTACGTCCGGATGGTGCGACGCAGATCTTTGTTATCGACCCCGACGGTCATTATATCGAACTTTGCCGGCCTGCGGCCCGCGCATGATCGAGCCCCCTGGTGGGGAAGACCAGGGCACAATGCGACCCATCAACTGCGATCGATTGACGATCCCTCGCTCCGGATCGTGACGTGCGTCGAGTGAAAGCGGGCTATTGTCTCCCAGGAGCAAATATTCATCCGCTCGCAAGCGCTGGTTGGTCCGCCACGGTTGATCAAGATCGTGCGGGTGCGTGTAATAGATATCGCGGTAAATACGGATGGCGGACAGATCCAGCCCCGCGATGTTGGTGGCGCAGCGAAAGGGACGCGTCGCAGCGCTCGCCGCCTGATCGTCGTCGCCAACTTCCTCCCAGCCTTCCAGGTCGCATGCCTGCTGCAACAGCACTTGTTCGTTCCAGGCGATCACGATCTGGCCATCCCAGTTGCCCCACAGCAGCGTGCCGACCGGAGTCGGTTGGCCGGGATAAGGGTCGAAGGGCACGCGGGCCGTGGTCCCTCCATGCGTCAGCCTTAGCTCATGAGTGGCCAGATCGCCGATCAAGCGGACCGATCGTGGCCCGATGTACCACTCGCAAACGAATTGGTCCATGGCACCGGATGGCAGTCCGACGGGGCGATCGGTGGCGACTTGGGCAGCGCTGAAAAGGACTCCCAAGTCCATCGTGACGAACCTGTCAGCCACGATATGTAATCGCCGCGACAGATTCTGGTTGTAGGCGTATTCGTCGTCGATCGGCAACCGCGTGTCGCGTCCGTAGGCGGGGGGGCGATGCCCCACGTGCTGATAGACCAGCCAATCGTCGAGTGACTGAGGGATGCGGACTCGATCGTTGGCCGCAGGCGACCAACGATAGCCGTCGGGTGTGGCGGACCAGCCGCTCTCCGGTCGAGCCGGTTGCCAGCGGTGTGTCAGCGATCCCGGCAGGGACGGTCGGTAACGATCATCGTGGACCAAGATAGCGACTTGACGCATGCTCGCCAGGTCTTTTTGTAACCGCCGCCCATCGACAAAGACATCACCGTCCGCCAGGGAAATTTGTTCCTGGGGAAGTCCCACGATCCGTTTGACTTCCCAGTGCGGCGCCGGGCCTTCGATGGCAACGGCCACGACTTCCCACCGTGCGGGCTCGAAACGGGCAACTCGACGAACCTTTTCACCGGGCTCCCAGCGCCCTCGTTGCGGATGTCCACAGTTTGGGCAGAGCAACGGACCGGTGTCGGGCAACGTCTCGTTACCTGCCGCGTAGGAAAATTGGCAGTCGGCACAGACCACGTGCTCGGCCGGGCCGACAAGGGCCGGGGCCATCGAACCGCTGGCGATCCGCAACGGAAATATTCGGTCACGGACCGGTTCGAAGCACCATACGAGACCGCAGCAGACGACGACGGCGAGCACGGATAACCGGCTGCCGAGGGGAACGCGTGTGCGAGCGGTTAACGTTGACTGGCTGGACATGATCAATGCGGTCCAGCCAGTATACCGCAGGCAAGGGGCTCGGCCGGTGGACTAATTGAACCAATTGACTTGGCGAATCCAGTTGGGCGGCGGTGGCGTCGCACGCCGGCCCGAGGGAACCTGGTTGGTTGGTCGAGCCTGTGTGCTGGCCCGGGGTTGCCCCCAGCCGGTGGGACGCGCCTGTGGTGGACGCGCCGGCTGCCTTACTTGTTGCGCATGACTGGCCTGCCGGACGGCCCCCGTCTGAGGCGCTTGACGCTGCTGCGCCACCGACCTGCCGCTGGCACGTGTTTGCGTTCCCCAGAGCGATCCGCGAGGTGCCCCGGTCGCATTGGCCTGCGACGTCGTGTAAGCCGGACGCGCGCCATGGGCGACCGAATGCTGGCCCCACCGCTGTTTTCGCTGGGAGTAGTACTGGTCGAGGGGCGTGGTTCCGCACGAGGAACAACCGCCGCCGCCGCAGGACGCACAACCGCCGCCGCCGCAGGACGCACAGCCGCCACCACCACAGGACGCACAGCCGCCACCGCAGCCGGAGCCGCAAGGATCGTTGCAATCCGGCGGATCACTGACCCACTCGTCGACGTACATGGGGCCACAACCGCAACCGATGTAGGCATTTCGCAGGGCGTTCACGATCCCGACGACGGGACCAAAACAGGGGTTGCCGCAATCGTCGACGAAGAATTGCGGCGCGTTCCATCCCGGTCCGCAACCCACATTGCAGGCGCCCAGATCGTAGCTGCCGACTGCCGTGCCGCCGCAATCACCGCATTCGCCACAGCCTCCGCCGCAGCCTCCACCTCCGCACGAACCTCCGCAGAGCGCATTGCAGCCGGCCCCGCCGAAATCGTTGCCCCCGGTATAGCAGCTATTCACGCAGCAGCAGCCAGATCCTGCCCAAATCAGCAAGCTGGCGACCATCAAGTATGACCAACCTTGTCTTCGCATCGCCTGAGTCCCCCTTCGGCGGAACGGCCGGCAGCGGCCTGTCCCATGGCTTCCTTGGTAAAGTCTTTTCCAGCGTCGTTTCGTCGTTTGGCCGAATGGGCATCGCCCTTGGCGCTCGGCCCGCTCGCGGTCCAGCGGTGGCGGCCCGTCTTGCGACAGGCGCACATTGCGCGTGTCTCCGCGGAGGTATCTTCCGGACACTGATCGTGGTATCGTCACTACGACCGTTGAAATCGAGAAATTCCGCGCAATCGGCACAGTTGTCCGCCGAAGGCGGCTACTTTGGCACCACTGATAGCGTCGACGGTCCGTGTCCCCACTCGCTTGGCTCGTCCGCTTGGCTCGAAAACTCGTGAATGCTCCCTCTCCTGAATCCGCCGGTTCTTTGGACGCATCGCTGGCGTTGGCGGACATCGACTTACCGGCCGATCAGCGAGCGCAACTCGACGCGTTCTGCCAGGTGGTCTGGGAATGGAACCAGAAGCTCAATCTGACCCGCCACACGACTTATGACCTGTTCGTTACCCGGGACCTGATCGATTCGCTGCAACTGTCGGCGGTGCTGGAGGAGGGAGAGCGGGTCCTCGATGTCGGGACGGGAGGCGGAGTGCCGGGGTTGGTGCTGAGCATTTTACGGCCCGATCTCGACATTGCGGTTTGCGATTCGGTCACGAAAAAGGCGCGGACCCTGGGTGAGATTGCGTCTCGCTTGAAGTTGCCGGTGCAGGTGGCCCATGCGCGGGCCGAGCAGTTGCTCGAGCGAACATCCTTCGATTCGCTGACGGCACGGGCGGTCGGCCCGCTCGCCAAATTATTGCGGTGGTTCGAGCCTCATTGGGGCTCGATCGGTCGCTTGCTGCTGGTCAAGGGCCCCAAGTGGGTCGCGGAGCGCGGTGAAGCTCGTCACTTGGGTTTGATGAAGGAGATGCGGCTGCGGCGACTGGCCAGCTACTCCGTACCAGGCTGCGAATGGGAGAGCGTGATCTTGAGTATCGCACCCGAGGATGATGCCGACGATTAGGCTGAGGCTGGCCGGGGCTGTTCCCTGCCTGGCAGCGTCGGCCGCCCACATCCGTACGCGTGACAGGCACCGCGATTCTACGCCAAGGCCGGGGTATCCTGGCTGGGATCAAACCGTTCGAAAACCCGGGCGATCGTTGCCACAAGCAGCGCGGCCGTGCCCGCCACCATGGTCCACATCCCCGCGCTAAAGTAGACGGCCAGCCGCAACTGGGGCGTTCCCCAACTCGTCGCATCCGTCAAAACATGCGCAGCGCCCACCCAGGCCAAGGTCACGATGACCGCCAGCAAGAAGAGGAGCCCTTTCGCGGTAAAGGTCAAGATGGAGCGGACGAAGACCCCGATTCCTTCTTCGTTGGGCCGATACGGGTAGAGGAGAAAAATCAGGTTTTCGATGGCGAAAATCAGGCCGTTTACGGGAATCAGCAGCAACGTGCAGATAACGAGCCACGGCAGGGGGAAGGGGCGGAACAGGCAAGCGATACACAGGACGGCGCATTGGAACATGGTGCAGGTGGCGACCGGTGCGAACAACTGCCCCACCGTGATGGCCAAAGGCGTAAACGGCAGAGACTTGAGGACCGTCATGCGGTTGACGTCGCGTCGATAGTCGAATCGTAGCGCCGCCGGCATCAGGAGAAACGAGTAAAAGACGAGTGCTCCGACGATTTGAATCACCATCGAGATGCCCGCGGCATCGGTAAAGACCACCAAGAGCGACAGGAAGCCTGGCAACAGCATGGACACAATGACGGCACTCGGGTAGTGGGCCACGCCGAGGCATTGCCGCCAGGCGAGCGTAGCGATCCCACCCCATGACGGGGGCACCCACAGGGGCGCACCGTGGGCGTCTCGGCCACCGCCGCGCCGTCCGGCAAGCGTCTCGACGGAATCAGGGTGAACCGCTTTCGCTCCCGCGCGGCCAGCCGCCGCTGAAAAAAAGCGTCGCTACGGATCAACAGCACGGCGGTGAAAAGAACAATTGAGATCGCCAAGCCGATTTGTCCCAGCAAACTCCAAGTCAGCTCGTCGGCCAGGATCACACCCGCGAAAACACGAAACGGGGCCATGGCGATTTGCCCCGGCAGGGTGATGCGGAGTTCCATCATGGCCGTCATGAAGCGAGTGATCAGCCCCAGGGGGACCGACCGCTCGGCGGCCGCCGGGTGGGCGAGGGTGCTGACGAGTCCGCTCAGTGTTGCGCCCACGGCCACCGTCAACACGGCCGCCCGCAGCTTGAGTCGCGTTGCGGGTCGCACGCCCCAGACGACGACTTCTACCAACATGCGGAGCAGATCGAGAAACGTCAACGCCAGCAGCATGCCGAGGAAACCGAGTGGCCAACAGGGCAGGTCGGGGATCATCACGAGCCCGAAACAGAGTGCCTTGAGCGCGGCTGCTGAGGTAATGCTCAGCAAGCGGTAGCGAATGAGGTCGCGTCGTTCGAAGGGAGCCGCCAGCAGCAATTCGCGTTCCGTCTCGGTCCATTCAAAGGGTTCCACGGGGGCGCGGGTGGTCGTCTTCAGCACGTGCCACAGGGCGTACGTGGTCAGCCCCAACGGGATCCAGACAAGCAGTCTGGCGGGATCACCGGCCTCGCGGTATAGGATTCCCGCCACGGCTTGGCTGAGCCAGATGATGGCGAAGAAGACGGCGAGCGAAGACATGATCATGCGTCGCGGCCGCCGCATGCGTCGCCAGAACGAAACCAGCCTCGCGTGAGTCTGAAATCGCTGCAGTTGCCATAACCCTGGATGCACGATGTGTGAAGTCATCATTCAATTCAGTATCGGGTGCGCGTCGTTCGGCGAGCCGCAGACCGGGGCGATCGCCTTGAAGAAAATTTCTTCTAGTGATTCCCGGTTTGCTTCGACCCCAAACGTCGTTCGCAACTCGTCCACCGGACCGAAGAAGCGTCGCTGCCCTTCACTTAAGATCAATACATGCGTGCAGATGTCCTCCACCATGGCCAGTAGGTGGGAGCTGATGATGACCGCTGCCCCCGCCGCAGCGCGTTCCAGAATGGACTGCTTCAGCGTGCGAATGCCAGGAGGGTCAAGTCCCGTCATCGGTTCGTCCAGTAAGATCGCCCCGGGGTCGTAGAGATATGCGCAACAGATGGCGAGTTTTTGACGCATCCCGCGCGACAAGTCGGCCGCTGGTGCGTGGCGTTTGCGGTCCAGTTCAAAACGCGTGAGGAGTCCGGCAATCCGAGACTCGGCGTCTTTTACCTCATAAGCACTCGCGATAAACCTCATGTGTTGTTCGACCGTGAGGTCGTGAAATAATTGTGGATCATCCGGCACATAGGCCGTGGCACGTTTTACCGCCTGTGGGTTATCGGTCAGATCATGGCCGGCGACGGCGATGCTGCCTCCACTCGATGGAATGATGCCAGTGATAGCACGCAGGGTCGTGGTCTTACCGGCCCCGTTGGGACCGACCAAGCCAAGGATGTCGCCTCGTTCCAGACGGAACGACAAATCGCGCACGGCGACCTGATCCTCATAGGCCTTGCAGAATTTATGCACTTCAATCATTGATCATTTCAGGCCAAGCGTGGCGTCGGAAGGTCAAAATTGTCGCATCAAAGAACGGCCGCACTCGTAAGCCTAGCTCATGAGTTGGCCTGAGCGAGGCAAGTGACGCATGTCGGAAACCGTCAAAAACGATTTGTTTGTCAGAAACGGCACAAGATTTGGCCCGCCGCGGCGAATTTCATGGGGTCCGCGGATCGGACGTTTGTTGCCGCATCGACAACGAGGGGTTGCCACCGCGATGCGATCGCGGAGCGGTGCGAGACGTGACTGCCAAGGGAGACCGATATGGTAACGCTAGGAATCCTCTCGTTCGCTGTTCTCCTCGGCTATCTCACGCTCCGCTACGATCGCTTCGGGCGGGAGCCCTGGTACCTGATCGGACTCGCCTTGCTCCTCGGCGTTTTCTCCGCCTGGCAGATCGGATTTGTTGAAGATGACATGTTGGCCGATGTGTCCCACGCGCAGTTGCGCAGCGGGCGGCGGTGGCGGCGTGGGTGGAGGAGTTTGCCAAATTGTCGATGGTGGTGCTCTTGGCGATTGCCTTCGGCCGGCATTTTGACGATCCCATCGATGGCCTGGTATACGGCTCTTTTTTCGGTATCGGGTGCGCGCTTTATGAGATGA
Organism: uncultured Planctomycetaceae bacterium; assembly: GCA_963700865.1. Classification (GTDB taxonomy): domain Bacteria; phylum Planctomycetota; class Planctomycetia; order Pirellulales; family Pirellulaceae; genus CAVOGJ01. The sequence goes on from CAVOZC010000018.1 coordinate 1,009,865, forward strand.
ACACCTACCACGCGGCCAGCCCGCTCGCGGGCCCGTCGGTCGTGAACCAGTTTGGCAGCGAAGTCGTTCGTTGCACGTTGCATTGGCTAACGGGTGGACTGGCCGGGTTTGGTGTCGGGATGGCCAAATTGGCTCGGCCGAACGCCCGTCAGATCCTGCTTGCCTGGTCCGCGGCCGCCTTGGCGATTCACTTTTGCTGGGACTTTTTTTGCGGGCTACCAACTCAAGGTGGCGAGTCGTGGATGGCGCAACGCGTCATCGCCGTATCGCTGATGCTCGCGGCCCTGGGGATGTATGGTTGGGCCGTGTGCCTGGGTGAATCGCACGGACGACATATGTATGGAGCCCAGCCGCGACGTCTCTGGGGTTGGCCATTTACACTCCTCTGGAAGCAGGAGATCGAACCGTCGGTGCCGGCGTGAGTCGTGGTGGGTGCGACTGTAACGACTTTGCCCTATCGCCGACCTCTCCGCTGCCTGCCGATCAGGGATAGCAGGCCGGCGGCCAGCCAGGCCAAACCGGTCGGCTCGGGGACGGCCACGGGATTTGACGATTGGAAACGGTTGTTATTCCACAGGTTGTAATCGGAGACCTCCACGAATCCGTTGGCGTCGAAGTCGCCGGAGCACCAGGCGGCGGTTTCCGTAAACTTGTTCACGTTCCAGAGGTTGAAATCGGTGATGTCCACGGTGCCATCGAGATCCGCGTCACCGACAAGATACGGATTGCCGGAGGCCAAATTTGCGGCTCCCGCGTCCGCCAGCCACTGCGTCAGGTCCGCCGCGTCCACGGTTCCGTCGCCGGTCAAATCGAAGGCCCCATCGTTCGCTCCGCCGGCGATCTGGGCCACCAGGGCATCGACGTCCAGGCAGTCCAGATTGCCATTGTCATCAAAGTCGGCGTCAACGATCGCCCGATCTGCGGAGAAATCGATGCCCAGCTGATAGAACTGGATGTTATCGGCGGAGCCGGTAATCCGCACGTAGTATTCGCCAGCACCTGTCAGGCTGACGCCGAGGATCGATTCGCTGTTGCCGGCCGACGTATTGTCGACGCTCGTGATAAGAGACTGGTCCGCATCGAAGATGGCCAGTGCCAGATTGCTGGTGTTGCGTGAGTTAAAACTGCTTTGCGATCCTCCTTGCGCGCCCTGGCTGTAGGTCGTGCCTTGGGGGGCAAGGGTCACGTCCAGAGTTCCCGGGCCCCCGACGGAGAAAGAGAAAAAATCGGTGTCCGAATTTTGATCGATGCTCACAAAGTCGACTTCATCCGCGGGCACGAAGGTACTGCTCCCCGCGGTGCCAATCACCAGGGGCGAGTCGGTCGAGGCTTCTCCCAGATGAAACGCGTTGCCGATGGTGTCATTGCCGGCACCGCCATTGGTTTTTTCGTACACGTCGCCATAGCCGCGATGGATGGCGCGAATATCATCCAGTTGCGGACCATCGAAACTGGTGGCCAAAAAGGGTTCCATCAGGAAATTGGCGTCGATCGATTCGACGTGTGAAAAGCCGAGCCCGTGGCCATGCTCATGCATGACGATATTTCTCAGCCGCAGAAAATTACCATTTGGGTTCCCGTAGATGCCGGCGTCGCCGGTATCGAGAACCATGTCACCGCTGCTGCTGGGGAAGTAATTATATGCCAGCACATTGCTCGGCCCGTCGATATTCACGCCGCCGATGCGCACGTCGCCGCGAACTCCCAACACACCGCTCTGGCCCGAGTGCTCGACGCCATCATCATTCGGTTCGTAGACATAAGTCGCGCCGCTGAGTGATTCCCAGCGCCCGAACGCCGCCTCGAATTGGGGAAACCAGGGGCGCTGCGTCAGGTCGCTGCCGCCGGGCCCGGCCCCCAACGTGCTGTCGAGAAAAGAGATCAGATTGCTGGGGCCCTCATCCGTGATGATGGTCCCGTCCGGAACGAGGCTCCAGGTGATCGTGATGGCGTCTCCATTTTGCAGCCCGCCGCCGTCGGTCGCCGTCGAATTCCAACGGTCGCTCAGGATATAGCCGTATGCCGAGGGGAGGGGTGCTAAGGCTCCCACAAGCGCGAGGAGAGCGGCAAAAGAAGTTGCAAACGACGGCTTGGGACAAATCACGAGGCACCCCCACAAATGATCAGGTAAGAAAACAAGCACAAATCGTCGCGGGCACGTGACGCACGAAGCGGTGGTGCCCCCGGAATTCTTCGATGAAAAACCCGGTTCTACCTTAGACACCCGTGTAAATAGCGCCAAGTCTCCGCGCGTGACTTCGGCTCGAAAAAAGATTTTCTAGCTGTTTGCCTGAAAAATGGCGTCCTCGCCGCCCGTTGTCGCTTGCTGTTCCGTAACGCGGCCATCCTCAATGCAGGCCAGCTCGCTATACTGTCCCAACTTGTCGTCTGTGGACCGAGTCAGGGAACCGTAAGGAGAGAAGTAATGCAAACGATGGGACGCATGTTGGTACTCACGTGGATCGGATTTTCAATCAGTATGGCAACGGCGCAACAACCGATGAATCAAGTGCTTGACCAGAAGATGAAGATGCTGGATGGCACGGAAAAGAGCCTGGCCGACTACAAGGGCAAGGTCGTGCTGATTGTGAATGTCGCCAGTCGGTGTGGAAATACACCTCAGTACGCAGATTTACAGAAGCTGTACGACGTGTTCAAGGATCGCGGCCTGGTGGTGCTGGGATTCCCCTGCAATCAATTCGGCGGTCAGGAGCCTGGTACCGACAGCGAGATCGCCGAATTTTGCGAATCGAAATATGGGGTCACCTTTGACATGTTTTCAAAGATCGATGTCAAGGGCGCCGACGCTTGTCCCCTGTACAAGTCATTGACTGCACTCCAGCTTCGCCCAGTGGGCTCAGGAAACATCTCCTGGAATTTTGAAAAGTTTCTCATCGGTCGCGACGGTAAGCCGATTGCCCGCTTTTCGCCCGGGACCAACCCCAGCAACCCGGGATTTGTTAGATTTGTCGAGGATGCCCTCTCCAAGGCCCCCTAGTCCAAGCGCGTTCCCTGAGCGCCGCCAATGCGCGGGCGTCACACCCGCCGCGGGAGCATTGACCGCATGTCGTACGCCATTGAATTGAGCCAGGTCACCAAACGATTTCGCTCGCAAACGGCGGTCGATCGGCTCGACCTGGCGGTGCCGGCGGGCAGCATCTATGGGTTCATTGGTCCCAACGGCTCGGGCAAGACGACCACCTTGCGGATGATCCTGCGGATCTTCCAGCCCGATGAGGGTGTGGTCACCGTGCTCGGCAACTCGCACGGCAAGACGGCAGATGATCGCCTCGGATATCTGCCGGAGGAGCGAGGACTGTACAAGCGGATGAAGGTACGGGACTTGCTGACCTACTACTCCCGCCTGAAAGGTCATCGCGACTGTCAGGCGGACATTGACCACTGGTTGCGGAAACTGGAGGCCACCGAGTTTGCCCAAAAACGAATCGACGCACTCTCCAAGGGGATGGCTCAGAAAGTCCAGTTCATTTCCGCGGTCGTCGCGCGGCCACAATTGGTGATCCTGGACGAACCGTTCAGCGGGCTCGATCCGGTCAATCTTGAGGTACTCCGTGAAGCGGTGTTGGAGCTTCGTCAGACGGGCACGACCGTTGTGTTTTCGACGCACGATATGGATGTGGCGGAGAATCTGTGCGATACGATCTTCATGATCTTTCGCGGTCAGAAAGTCCTGGATGGGACGCTGGAATCGATTCAGGCTTCCTATCCGGCGGATCGCGTCCGGGTTCGTCTCGAGGACCCTCGTGGCGAATTTCCCCACGTGCCGCATGTGGCGGATGTGTCGCGGCAAGGTGCCTGCTGGGAATTTCGCTTGACAAGCCCTGAGCATGCGCAAGGGACACTGCAGCATTTGGCGGACGTCGCGCGGCTCACCCATTTCGAAGTCATTCGTCCCTCGCTGCACGAAATTTTCGTCCGCATCGCACGTCCTCAAGAACATCCCGCCCCCGATATGGTGGGTGTAGGTAACGGAAGCTAACCACGGTCGTGGCCCTCAAGACCAACTCCGGCGCTCCTTAGGCATCGCATGCAAAAAATCCTCACCATTGCCGCCCGCGAATATCGATCGATGGTGGGCACGAAGGCCTTTGCCTTCTCACTGTTCATGATGCCGATCCTCATGTTCGGCAGCATCCTGGCCCTCAAGCTGTTACAGAACGTCGGTGAAATCAAGGATCGGACGATTGCCGTCGTCGACAATACGGGCGGCTTTGTGCCGGCCATCAGATATGCGGCCGCGATCCAAAACGCCGCGGTCGAGAAGGCCGCCGCGTCGTCCGGAGAAGGCAACGACGATTTCTCCTTTTCGAAGGGTTCGCGTTTCGAGATCGAAGAGCTGCCCGGCCATCCGCTGACGGATGAGGAGCGAGCGGCGCTGTCGGAACGGGTGCGGAAGCAAGAACTGTATGCCTTTGCCGAGATTCCCCAGGACGTGCATCTGCTCGACGAGCATGGCAAACCGCGAGAGGTTGATTTTTTCTCCGAAGACTCCGGCATGTCGGAAGGTCGCCGCTGGTTCGCTTCCGCCGTGAATGACCGAATTCTGGCCATGCGCCTGCAGGAGATGGGCGTCGATTATACGAAGGTCAAAAAGGCACAGACGCCGGTCCGTGTGCGCGGGTTGGGACTGGTCGAAGTTACCACCGACGGCAAAGTCACCACGGCGGAGGAGAAGGACGAACTGTCGGCGATCTTCGTCCCCATGATCGCCATGTTTCTCATGTTCATGGTTACCTTCCTCGCCTCGCAACCGATGCTCGAGAGCGTGCTGGAGGAAAAATCGCAACGGATCGCCGAAGTGCTGCTCGGCAGCGCGAATCCGTCTCAGTTGATGGCCGGCAAGTTGCTCGGCACCGTCGGCGGGTCGCTGACGATCTTCGCCATTTATGCACTCGGCGGGTTCTTTGTCGCGCGGACACAAGGCTACAGCGAATCGATTCCCTTTCAGATCGTGCCGTGGTTTGTCGCCTTTCAGATTTTCGGCGTTATGTTCTATGCGGCGATTTTTATGGCGGTGGGATCGGCCGTATCGCAACTCAAGGAAGCCCAATCGATGCTGCTGCCGGTCTGGATGGTGATGATGATCCCGATGTTCGTCTGGATCTTCATCGTGCAGGAACCGAATGGCGCGATGGCCACGTGGTTGAGCATGTTTCCGCCTGCCACCGCTACGACCATGGTGCTGAGAATGGCAACCGGCGCCACGATTCCCGTCTGGCAGCCCCTGTTGGGGCTGGTCTTGCTCAGCCTCGCGACCGTGGTCGTCGTGTTTTTGGCAGGACGGATTTTTCGGGTTGGTATCCTCTGGCAGGGCAAGACGCCGAAGCTGACCGAATTGTTCCGCTGGGCATTAGCCGGCTGATACGCCGCGGTACGGACGGCGGGTCATGACCCGACTCGTGGATCAGGCGGACGAGTCGTTCACGAGGGAACCACGAAACGCATCCAGGAAGTTCCGCCGGGTGTCGGTCGGCATCCAAGCCATCGTGAACTTGCTTGTGGGTGTCTACGCATGGTTTCGCACGGCGAGGGCTCTCCCTCCCCCGCGACGGAAAAGCGACGATTGGGTGGCACGGGCCCCATTGTCAACCGCGACGAGGCCTTTGACGGTCGCCCGGCGGCCGCGGCCCTGGTCGAGTCCCACCCCATCCGCTTTTCCGGGGGGAGGGAGTTGTGCGGCCCCCGCTGCCAAGGGACGGCTGATGGCATTCTTAGGAGTTGTCCGCCAGATCTGTGTCTTCCCTTCGTGGCGATCGGTCGCTGGGCAATGTCAGTAGCGTTCTTCTGCGATGAATCGCCAGCCGCTGGTAAACCACGATCCGCAAAAGGGCTGGCACCACCGGGCATCGGCACGAATCTGAACGGGTTCCTCGCGCAGCCGGTAAATCGTCAAGACTCCCATTCTCCCGACCTGCAATTCGATGTCGTGAATGAGGCAGATGCCCGTCGGTGAAAGATTGTTCGAAGTCGCTTGAATCTCGACGCGTTCGTCCCGTCCTAAGGTGATAAGGACCGGACGGACAAATGGTGTCCGCTCGGAAGATCGTCGGTCGCGGCTCGCCTCGTCACTCTCTGCTTTCCGCAGGCTCTGCAGGATTTGTTGAAGGCGACCGTGTTTGCCGACTCCTCGATGATCAAGTACAGCGCGCATGTCGTGTTGACTCAGCAGAATGCAAGAATGCGGGTACAATGGGTCACTTAAACATACGTCGTATTTTCTCGCCAGGTCGCAATCCGGCAGGACAAAAAGAGACAAAAAAGGGGTCAGGTCTCTTTTCGCGCGAAAAGAGACCTGACCCCTTTTTGCTTTTTTGCTCTACGGCCTACGGTGCCGTGGCATCCTCGTGCGGAGAACGTTGTTCGATGATCTCGAGCAGGGGTGCGACCGCCTCTTCCGCCGCGGGACCAATTTGGCCCAGCGCCCGCGTGGCCGCCTTCCGCACTTCGAGGTCTGGGTCGTACAGGGCCCGCACCAGATCGGGCACGGCGGCTTGCGCGTCAGGACCGATGCGACCCAGGACGTTGGCGGCCTGGGCCCGTTTTTCCGCATCCGGATGCTGCAAAGATTGCACCAACGCTGGCACCGCCGCCGCGCCGATGCGTCCCAGCGAATCGATCGCCGTTTTCTCCAGATCCCACTGCTCGATGGGCAAGATGGGCGGCCGCGGAAGTTCGGTGGCCCGCGGCCGACCGGAGCCAATCTCCTGATCCAGAGCCACTGCGCCTCCGTAAGGTGGCGTCGCCGGGAACGTATCGGCCATCGCGGGCGGTTGATAGGGCGGCCACTCCTTGGCCAGTTCGGCCACATCGCCTCCGCCAACGGATAATTTTCCGCAGCCAATCATGAAGAGGCATGTCAGGGCCAGCGCCCCGTGAAGGAGCAGGCAGGTCGCGGCAGTGCGGCTGGCGGCAGCGGTGGCCAGGTGCGGTCCAGACGATGGAGTCATCATGGGAAAGTCGCGTGAAAATGAAACCCAGGTCAACATCGCTTTCCCCCTCTCCCTCATTTTCGTTCGCCCCCCTCGACATGGCTAGTGGTAAGTTGCCAATTCCCCAGGGCACCGGATCTCGCCCGAAATTGCGGCGGATTCTCGCATAATGGACGCCTGATGCCCGCGCCACCGTGTCGATCGCCGCGCCGATAACGACCTGCGGCGGTTGGCTAGTTTGGCAACTCGTGCCACAATCGGGACTTACTTAGCTCCCACCCTCCCTGCCCGATTGGTCCTGATGCCCGCTCGAAATGCCTTGATTATCTTCCTGGCGATGGTGCTATCGGTGATTTGCTATCGCCGAGCCGCGCACAATCGCTATGCCACCGCGATCTCGGAAGTCATCGGCGAGGTGGACGAGTTTTACGTGGAGGAGGTCGATCGGCGCGATCTGTTCGAAGGTTCGATGCGGGGCCTGCTCCGGCAACTGGATCCCTATTCCGGGTTTGCCAATACGCGGCAGTACGAGGAGCTGTTGGAGGATCTCGATCAGGAATTCGGCGGCGTGGGGATCATGGTGGATGTCGACCCCGATTCGAAACGGCTGATGGTCCTCAGTCCCGTAATGGACTCGCCCGCCTATCGAGCGGGGATGCGGGCGGGCGATTTGATCCTGGAGATCGACGGCGAAGACACCTCGGGACTGAACGCCAGCGATACGGTCGACATGATCCGTGGAAAACCGGGCACGGACGTCGAACTGACAATCCTCCCCCTGGGAGAAAAGGAGTCGAAGAAGGTAACGCTGCGGCGAGCCATCATTCCGGTCGAATCGGTCATGGGGGACCGTCGGTTGAGCAACGGTGCCTGGGAATTTTTTCTTGCCGATCACCCGAATATTGGCTTCGTGCGACTCGTTTCTTTCGGCGAGAATACGCCGGAGGATCTACGCAAGGCGATCTCCTCGGCGCTGCCACGGATCGAAGCCCTCATTCTTGATCTACGGAACAACCCGGGCGGCCTGCTCGAGGCGGCCGTCGGTGTCTGTGATTTGTTTCTCGACCAAGGCCAGGTGGTATCCATCAATGGTCGGGGCGGCCAGTTGCAGGAGGCATTTTTTGCCAGCCCCGGCACCGTCGTCCCAACCGATTTTCCGCTCGTCGTGCTCGTCGATCACTTCTCGGCGAGCGCTAGCGAAATCGTGGCAGCCTGCCTGCAGGATCATGGACGAGCCACCATTGTGGGTGAACGGACGTGGGGCAAAGGAACCGTGCAAAGCGTGATTGAACTCGAAGGCGGCCGTAGTGCCATGCGGTTGACAACGGCAACCTATTGGCGTCCGAGCGGTCGCAATATCCATCGCCTGCAGCGGGATAAGGATGCGGACGAATGGGGCGTGACACCCGACGAGGGGTTTGAAGTCAAGTTCGAACCCAAGGAATTTGTCGCCGTGCTGACTGACCGCCGCCAACGTGATGTGCTGGTCAATCGCTCAGGGGCCAAGCTCGACGCCGAGCAAGGCACACCGATAAAGGTCGAGGCCAAGGAGAGTACTTCCACCGCGGCCGCGGAAGCGGAAGCGGAGCCGAGCGAGGTCGGCGAGGATGCCGACACGCCGCGGGATGCGGAGGAGACCGCCCCAGCCGAGGACAACCCACCCGTCATCGATCGTCAACTCCAACGGGCCGTGGACTTCCTGCTGGAACGCCTGGCGGCTCCCACGATTCGCGCTGCCTGATCGTCCGCGGAACCCTGACCTGGCCCGCCGGCGAAGCGAAGTCCACGGCGGCGGGCTGTGACCCTCTACCCAAACTCCCTGCGAGAACCTGCCGCCATGCTCATCGCCATCACCGGGGCTACCGGCTTTATTGGACGTTATCTGGTCCGGCAACTGACTGCCAGCGGGCACGCCTGTCGCTGCTGGAAACGCGCGACGAGCGATCTAAGCGGCTGGGACGAGCTGGCATCGCCCGTGGAGTGGATCGACGGGCGACTGGGTGATCCGGCGGCGGCCGAGTCATTGGTGTCGGGATGCCAAGCGGTGATTCACGCGGCGCTCGATCGACCGGGCGCCGGTTTTCGAGGCGCCGAGGGGGCCGTCGTGCCGTTTGTCGAGACCAACGTGCTGGGTACGCTGCGGCTGATCGAAGCGGCTCGTGCGGCGGGCGTCGAACGGTTCGTTTTTTTCTCGACCTGCGCGGTGCACGAGAAGATTCTGGATGACCGACCGCTTGACGAGTCCCATCCGTTGTGGCCGCTGACGCACTATGGGGTCGCATAAGGCGGCCATTGAAAAGTTCGTGCACAGCTATGGCTTGGGCGAAGGCTACGCGATCTGTGCGCTCCGCCCAAGCGGCGTCTATGGACTCGATCGCCCGCTCGCGCGGAGTAAATGGTACGGGTTGGTCAAGGCGGTCGTCGCTGGCGAGCGGGTTGCCTGCGCGGGTGGCGGCAAGGAGGTGCATGCGGCCGATGTGGCCCGAGCCGCCGAATTACTGCTGACCGCCCCGGGTATCGCCGGACAGGCCTTCAGCTGCTGCGACCGGTATGTGTCTGAGTTGCAAGTGGCGGAGTTGGTGCGCGAATGGTCGGGCAGCCAGGCAGAAATTCTGGGTGAGCCAAAGTCACCTCGGCATCAAATTGAGACGGGCAAACTGCAGGGGTTGGGGATGACTTTCGGCGGCGAGCCACTGCTGCGGAAGACGATTGGCGAGCTGGTAGGGGCCATAGCCGCCGCAGAAGGGGGCCGCTAAATTATCACGATGGTTCACGAACAATCTGCCAATCCGGGGCCGCCCGACTCGCCGCCACCGCGCGGCCTGACCTCCCTCTGCGACTTGTGCGAACACTGTCGCCGGATTGCATCACCCAAGGGATCGACGTTTCTGCTCTGCCAGCGTTCGCACGGGGATGAGCGGTTTGCGAAATATCCCCGACAGCCGGTGTGGCAATGCGTCGGCTTTGCCGGCGCCGATGCTGTTTCGTAGCCACCAGCGATACGGACCCCCGTGAAGGAACGCTGTCGGTGGGAGGTTGCCTTGGGCGGCCCCGGCAACGGTAAATGTCTTCTCCCTTTGTCACTTTCCTTTCTTAGGAGCTATTAACCATGAGACCTTGCCTGCGCATGCTCGTTCTGACCACTGGGCTCGTCGCGATCATCATCGGCCGCGGCACTGGCGACGAAACGACGCAGCCCGGCGCTGCCGCGGCGGATGGCTGGGTATCGCTCTTCGACGGCCAGACACTACAGGGTTGGTCGGTCAAGAGTGGCTTTGCCACCTATCGCGTCGAAGACGGCGCCATTGTCGGCAAGACGGCCAAGGACAGTCCCAATTCCTTTCTCGTGTCCGACAAGTCCTACAGTGATTTCGAATTGGAGTTCGAGGTGTTGCTGGACGACGCGCCGCTGAATTCCGGCGTGCAAATCCGGTCGGGCTTGAAGGGCGACGAGTATGGAGGCCGCGTCCATGGACCGCAGGTCGAGATTGAAGCGAGTCCGGGCCAGGCGGGCTTCATTTACGGCGAGGCGCTGGATACCGGCTGGCTTTCGCCCGAGCCGGACTCACCCGACCCGGCGGTCCATGAGCATTCATTCTTCAAGAACGGTGAGTGGAATGCGTACCGCATCGTGGCGACGGGAGGACGGATTCAAACTTGGATCAATGGCCACGCCGTTGCCGATTTGCAGTTACCCGCCGCGGTGGCCGCGACCCACGGGGAAGGCCGGCTGGGCTTGCAGGTGCATGCCGTGGGATCGGAGGGGCCGTACCAGGTGCGGTGGCGTAAGCTTCGGCTGCGACCGCACGTGAGTCCATGAGCCGAATACGAAGCCATCTCAGCCATCCGCTGCCATGACGGGCCGCACGCCGCCGGTGTTTGGCACGAGATTTGGTGGTGCCGAACATGCCTGGCTGCAAGCCTGTCCCGGGCTTAGCGGTCGAACCATTTCTTGATGGTATAGACCGTGACGGCTCGGCCGGCGCGGGCGATGGAAGTCGTGAGCGGGATTTCCTTGGGACAAACGGCCACGCAGTTTTGCGCATTGCCGCAAACTTGAATGCCCCCCTCCTCTTTCAAGGCTTCGAGCCGCTCGCTGGCGATCATCTTTCCCGTGGGATGGCCGTTGAAGAGCACGGCCTGGCTGATCGCATGGGGGCCGACGAAGGCGTGGTCATAGGCGATTTGCTTCCGCTGTTCAAAGTCGGCTGGCGACTCATCTTCCCGCTGCCGCAATTCGACCTTGGTGTATTGGGGGCACGCTTCCAGACAGCACCCGCAACTCATGCACTGGCTGAGCGGATAGGCCTGTTCCTGCTCTTCGCGGGATTGTGGGGGGCCGTCGCCCAGGTCGTAGTAGCCGTCGACCGGTACCCAGGCCTCGACCTTTTGCAGGGCACGAAACAGACGCGATCGATCCACGCACAGATCCCGGACCACGGGGAACTTCGTCATCGGCCGCAGTTCGATCTCGTCGGGATTGTCTTCGAGCAGGCGATCGACCAGCGCCGAGCAGGCTTGCCGCACGCGGCCGTTAATCAGCATCGTGCAGGCACCGCAGATCTCTTCCAGGCAATTACAGTCCCAGGCGACGGGAGCCACGTCCGCGGCCATCGATGGTATTCGGGTTGGCGGCGATTTTTTGCAGCACGCTGATGACGTTCATGTCGGGTTCGTGCTTGACACGATGCCGCTCCCAATAGCTGGCGGCCCCCGGCCTGTCCTGCCGGAGAATGCGCACGTCAAAATACTGGTCTTGATCTTGATGGCTGGAGGAAATCATAGGATTTTGCAGGTTGGGAATATCGGTGTTGGAAATGGATCGTAAGTCAGTTGGCGGGAGAAAGGGTTAGACGGTCGCTTTTTCCGGCCGTCCCGCCGCGGCGACACCATTCGTGGGGGCGAATTTGCGTTTCCAGACGTCTTCGATCACCTCGGCGCCGACCAGTCCATACAATCGCGGTCGCGGCGGAATGAGGCTGACATCCACATCTTCATAGGTTATTTCGGGCTCGTTGTCTTCACCCAGGCTGGCGACCGATGTCTTGAGGAACCGGTCGTTATTTTCCACGAATTTCTCACACCAGGCCTCGGCCAGCCGCATGCGTTCGCCCGGATTGTCGTGTTCGACGCCCGGCATTTCGAATTCCGGTTTGTAGTGGGCTCCTCGGCATTCGTCTCGCAGCAGAGCGCCCTTCAAGATGGCCTTGGCAATGGGGAACATGTCCTGCAGCGCCTTCGTGAAGACAACGTTCTGGTTGGTCCAGCTGCCGGTATCGGAGAGAGAACTGCGTTCCGCCCGTTCCTCCAGTTCCGAGACGGTCTCATAGGCTTGCCGTAGCCGCCCGTTCTCGCGGACCACGGTGGCCGCCTTGGTCATCACATCTCCCAGCTCCTGATGAATCAGATAGGGATTCTCTTTGCCACTGGGGCGATTCAGCAAGCGATCATGGGCCGCCTGATGGACCTGCCGGGCATTTGCGAATAGCGCCGCGGGCTGTTCACTCGCCAAACCACCACGGAGGGACTTGATCCAATTCTGCAACCCGGGGGCCACGAATAGTCCGGTAAAGATGCAGCTGAGCAACGAGTTGGCGCCCAGCCGATTGGCGCCGTGATACTGATAGTCACATTCTCCAATCGCGTACAAACCGGGCACATTCGTGACGTGATTGCGGGGCGAGCCGGGTTGCAGGCCACCCGCGCTGTTCCGTTCGTAATCGGCCCACAGGCCGCCCATGGAATAGTGCACCGCCGGGAAGATTTTCATGGGGACATCTCGCGGATCGACTCCCTGGAATTTCTCGTAGATTTCCAGAATGCCGCCCAGCTTGCGGTCCAGCTCACTTCGTTCGATATGCGTCAGATCGAGATAAACGCACTGCCGATCGGCTTCGACGCTCAGCCCCTCATTCACGCAGACATTGAAAATTTCACGAGTCGCGATGTCGCGCGGCACGAGGTTGCCATACGTGGGATAGCGTTCTTCCAGAAAATAGTATCGTTCGCTTTCCGGGATCTCAGTCGCTGGCCTGGGGTCGTGGGGCGTTCGGGGTACCCATACCCGCCCCCCTTCTCCGCGCGCCGATTCGCTCATCAGTCGCAGTTTGTCCGCGCCCGGAATGGCGGTCGGATGCACCTGGATGAACTCGCCGTTGGCATAATAAACGCCGGCTTGATAGCAGCGGCTGACCGCGCTGCCGGTACAAGCCATCGACATGGTCGAGCGACCGTAAATCAATCCGCAACCGCCGGAGGCCACGACGACCGCATCGGCTACGAAAGAGCGAATCTCCATCGTGTGCAGGTCCTGGCCGACGGCAGCCGCGACAGAATCCCTTCCTCATCAATGATCGGACCCAAAAAATCCCAGAACTCGTACTTCTTGACGGTTCCCTGGACTTCCCAGCGCCGGACCTGTTCGTCGAGCGCATAGAGCAGTTGCTGACCAGTCGTCGCACCCGCGAAAGCTGTTCGCTTGTAGAGGGTACCGCCGAAGCGGCGACGATCGACAAACCCTTCTTGCGTGCGATTGAACGTGACGCCCAGCCGAGCCATCAGGTCGATAATTTTCGGAGCCCATTCGGCCATTTCATGGACGGGCGGCTGGTGCTGTAAAAAGTCACCGCCGTAGACAGTGTCGTCCAAGTGCTTCCACTCGGTATCTCCCAATTGGCGGGTCTGATCGTTGACGCTGTTGATTCCGCCTTGGGCACATACGCTGTGCGATCGCTTCACCGGCGTGAGACTCATCAGGTCGACGTCGATCCCCAACTCGGCCAGCTTCATCGAGGCCGCCAAGCCCGCCAGTCCGCCTCCGACCACTAACACCCTGGGGCTTGCCATAGCTCGTCTCTCAATTCGTATCTGAAGGTTAGTCGTTTCAATGGTGAGGACCCGTTCGCGTTTCGCATCCCCATCGAGGTCTCGTCCGGCAGCGTCGCGGACGCGCCTCGTCCGCTCATTTGTTCCGCGCGGCCCTAGTGCTCGCCGTTCGCCGTCGTTTCGCGCGAGGCAGTCTGCGGTGTCCCCTCCTTCGTCTCGTGTGAACGCTTGTGTTCGTCCGGCGTAAGTGATCCCGCCGCCACACGAGCTTCGTACATCCGATCCTCGATCTGCTTGGCGGCTTCCACATTGACATCCCGCATGCCGACCAAGGCACTCAACCCGACGAAGGCCAAGCCGATTCCAAAAGCCAGGCATGCCCAATCGGCGCGACGCTGTGCCGCCGGACTGGTCCAAACGCCCCACGTAATGCCCATCGTCCACAGCCCATTGGCAAGGTGATAGACGCAAGCCAGGATGCCGACCGCATAGGCGATCTGCACGATCAAGCTTGCTTGAATGGCAGCGCCCGCGGACGAGGCTGCGTTGTAGGGTCGAAACTGGGCACCGCCGATCTTATCGACATTCTGCACCCAGCTCTCGGCGTGAATCCAGCCATGCATGTGAAAGACATGCCACATGATGAACACAAAGGCGATCATTCCCGAGACGCGCTGTAACGTGTAGCGAATGTTCGACGAATAAGAGTAGGTCCCACTATTGGTCTGGCCCGTGCGGATGATCACGAAACCGAAGATGGCATGAAATAACAGCGGCAGGAAAATAAAGCCCCATTCCACCACGGGGAGCAGCTTTCCCAGGCTGTGAATGGTGAAGACCTTATCCTGGAATGCCTGCGGACTATCCAAGATCGTGGCATTCGTGATCAGGTGGATGCACATGTACGCGCCCACCGGAATTAAACCGCTGAGCGAATGCAGTCGCCGTAGCAGAAACTCGTTGCGACCCCAAAACGACGTAGTAGTCTCAGTCACGTTTGCCCTCGAAACGACCCGCCGCGCAAGGGCGGTCAGGATGGTGGAAATGTACCGTGAAATGTTCGTTCAGTATAGATTTAGCCACATCATGAGCAAGCCGGTGTGCGGCGGCCCTGCCTCCCGCCATCGTCACCCCTGGGAGAGGTCTCGATCCGGCACGCCGTCTGCCGGTCAGTCACGCATCGTCGTGCCGCGCTGCCGGCCCGCGACATGGCGTCGATCCGGTGTCGTCACCGGAACGCCATCGCCGGAGTGCCAGATGCCCGATTGACGGTCGCGTCCTGGTCTGGCTGCCAAGTTGACGGAATGGAGGCGTTGCTGGCCGCTTTTTGCGTCCGGCGGTTCCCAGGACCCACTTTCTGTCGACCGATCGGTAACGCAAAAACAGCCTCAAAACTCGGGATTTATCGCCCTCTGACAAATTGACAGCCCACTTCTGCGAGAAACTGGCATTGAAATTGCATCCCTCTAGCCACTATGAGCCATAGTTTAGAGTCGTCTTGGGATTTTGGCCCCTTCGACGCACTCCGTTCCACGATGCCTCCGACCATGATCGAACGACCTCAGCTACTCATCGCCGACGACGATCGCGATTTTCGCGAAACGCTGCAAGATCTGTTTCGCGGGCGGGGCTATCAGACATTGCTGGCCGCCAACGGGGAGGAGGCGGTCCGCATCGTCAATGAGCAGGAGGTCCACGTGGTATTGATGGATTTTCAGATGCCGCGGTTGACAGGCATCGAGACGGTACGGCGGATGAGGGCCCAGAACGATCGATTGCCCTGTATTTTAATCTCCGGGGCCGTAAATGATGAGGTGCTGGCGCAAGCCGAAGAAGTGGCGATCTTCCACGTGCTGCAAAAGCCGGTGAGCATCAGCGAGATCCGCGGTTCAGTCCGCGATGCACTCCGCCAGGTGTACGGCTGGACGGCATAGTCGTCCTGACGAGTGTGACGAAATGTCGCACCGCTTGTTCGTCGCCAGGGTTTGGTTGTCCCCCATCGGTAGCCGAAATCGCCAGACGTTGGACGTTCGACGCGCCGACCGGCAGCGTTCGATATTTTCCAAGTTAAGGACGGTGGCAGGATGCCTCAGTCACGATCTTGGGCTGCGCGGGACAGGCATGCTGCCCGTCAGGCGGCTCAGTTTTCGCTGGCCGGTGCCTTTTCTTCCGGCACCCGCTCACCCAATTCGCGGTCGAGATCAAGCATGGCGGAAGGATCGTCCTTAATCATTTGAAATTTGGCGACAATTTCCCGCGCTGCCTTCTCCTCTTCCACCTGCTCGGTGATAAACCATTGCAGTTCGACGAGTGCCGCAAAGGCACGTTCGTTATGTGCCAGCTCGTACAGGTCATCGATCGACTTGCTGACCGCCATCTCCTGCTCGAGCGATCGCGAAAATACATGCGGGATGCTTTCAAATTCCGCGAACGGAGCGCGAATGGGTTTCAGGACGACCTCGCAATTGCGATCCAACATAAATGCGCGTAAACGCATCGCATGATGATTCTCTTCCTGACTTTGCAGCAGCATCCAGTGCGCGCAGCCGGGAAAATTCCGCAAGGCACAGTAGGAAGACATGGCCAGGTAGGAGTAGGACGATTCAAACTCCATATTGATCTGATTGTTGATCGCGTCTTGAACCGATTGATTGAGCATCTGAAATCCTTCGTGGCAGCGGGGGAAGATTCTTGCTGTTTTTGAGAAAGAGAAACGTGTCGAGAATCAAGTCCGAGGTTTAGGGTTGGTTAAAGTCGCGGCGGCGGGTTCCCGCCGCAGTCGACTGGGGCAAGGTGCGTCCGCCCCGCTCGGTGCATCCGAAAATCGAAACCCGACCAAGACCCATCGAGCCGGCCGCGGCCGCTCGCGGGTCTATCCTATCGCGTTTTGATCATTCGCACAGCGCCGGGACGGCGAACCAAGCCGCAGGTCGGGCCCGGCCCCGCTCAGCTGACTTTCTTCAGTGGCTCGGTAGCCGGCACGGACGAGGCGATTTCGGCGAGCGTGCCGTCCACGCCCCACATCCAGCCCGCGACCTGCCGCTTGGCATCGAGCAGCAGGCTGAAGAGGGTGGGCACGAGCAACAACGTAAAGACCGTCGAAACGAGCAAGCCACCGAGCACGACACTGCCGAGTCCCCGATAGAGCTCGCTGCCAGCTCCTGGGAACAATACCAACGGCATGAGCCCCAGCACAGTGGTTAGCGTGGTCATGAAAATCGGCCGAATGCGTGTACGGACGCTTTCCAGAATCGCGGCGCACGGTGACATGCCATCTTCCCGCATGTGGTTCAAAGACTGGTGAACGATCAGAATGGGATTGTTGACGACGGTTCCGATCAGGATGACGAATCCCAGCATGGTTAGCACGTCCAGTTGCTGCGGGATCTGGCCGGTCAGTCCCAGATAAACGTTGAGCAGATTCAGGCCCAGGATGCCCCCCACGGCTCCCAGCGGCACGGTGCAGATAATGACGAGCGGGTAGAGCCACGATTCAAACAGGGCGGCCATCAGCAGGTAAGTGATCAATACGACGAGCACAAACTGGCTGGTCAGGACGCTCAACATGCTTTCGAAATCCCAGGCGTTCCATTTGCCGAAGAAGGTGGCTTGCATCTTGCTCAGTTTGTCAGCCGTGCCAGCCAAGGTCATTTGATAGCCGCCTTTCAGCTGGCCACTCTGCACCAGAGGACGGACGATCTCATCCCGGATGCGGATCATGGCGTCCTCGAGTGCCATGTCCTGGGGTGGCGACACCTCGATCGTAATGGCTCGCACCCGTTCGCGATGGTTGACTTGTTCCGGACCGCTGGACATATCGACTTGTGCGAGCGCCGAGAGGGGGACCAACTGGCCGCTGGGAGTCGCAACGGGGAGCGCTTCAATCTCCTGCGTCGTGTCGGCAAAGCGTTCCTCGCCCATGATCGTCAAGTCGACCTTTTTCCCATCGAGGTAATAGTCGCCCGCATAGGCCCCATCGATCAGTGTGTTGGCGGTGAAGCCCAGGTCGCGGCTGGTCACTCCCATTTCCGCCGCCTGCACCAGCTTGGGGACGATTTGCATTTCTGGCGTCGACAAATCGAGGCTGGGGATCGGTCGGGCCTGGGCCGTGGGCATCATCTGCATGACTTGACCGAGCGTTTGGCGACCGAGGCCGACGAGCTTCTCCAATTCCGGCCCGGTGATCTCGATCTCAATCGTGCGGCCCGCGGTCAGCCCCTGCTCGAACAGACTCGACTGCTTCGCCACGGCAAACGTTCCTGGTAATTTCGATCCGACGCGTTGAATGAGCGGTACCAACTCGCCAGCTCGTTGGGGATCCTTAGCCCGGATACCCATAAAGACCTGTCGTCCGCGAGCCACGAAGAAGAAATCGTCGATGATCGGAAAGTCGAGCGGTGCGGCTTGCGGATCGTTATCATCGACATCCCAATAGGGACGCAGTTCGGATTCGACGGTTTCGCCCAGCGATGTGAGTTGATCCAGGTTATACCCGGGGGGAGGCAGCAGGATACCGAAGACCAGGTTCCGATTTCCGGCCGGCAGGTACTCGACCTTGGGCCACAGGGACCAAGTCACGCCGAGCGAGAGTCCCGCCAGGACCGCCACGACCGACACGCGCCTGAGCGTGCTCCGCTGCGTCCAGTCGTTGGCGGCCACGACAGCTTGTACGAATTGCCCCGCGAGTCGCTGCAATGTGCGGGGCAACACCTGTAAAAACCCGTCGACCGAGTGTTCCTGGTCCGCAGCGGCGACCCGTTGTGCGGCCTCTCGCCGCCAGCCCAACGGCAAGGCCGACCAGGCCTTGCGACCCCGCCCGCCGCGCTGTCGACGGGACGCGGCCTTCGCGGAACAGTCGCGATGCGGCCGTGGGGATGATGGTCATCGATACTACCAGGGACAGTGCCACCGCAGCGCTGATCGCGAGGGCAATATCGCGGAACAGTTGTCCGGCCTCTTCCTGCACGAAGACCACGGGCAGAAACACGGCCACCGTGGTGATCGTCGAGGCGGCGACCGCCCCCCAGACCTCCTGGGTCCCGCGGACGGCGGCGGTCAGGGCGTCTTCGCCCAATTTGTGGCGGCGGTAAATGTTTTCCAACACGACCACCGCGTTGTCGACGAGCATGCCGACCGCGAAGGCCAGCCCCGCCAGACTGATCACGTTCAGCGACCGGCCCAACACGCCCAGCACGAGGAACGAGGCGATGAGGCTGGTGGGAATGGCCAGAGCCACGACAAGCGCCCCGCGGGCATACGAAAATCCGGCCGCCAGGATGATGGCAATGCAGACGATGAAGAAGAGGGGCGAAATATAGGCCGCGGCCAGCGCCGCCGCGACGATGAAGGGGACGGTCAGCAGTGTCCGCGTCCCCAGGTGCAGGAACAGCATCAGCACAATCATCGTCAGCGCGCCGCCGATGAAGATGTTTTGTTGCACGAGCGTAATTGACGAGTCGATGTACTCGGTTTCGTCGTACACCTGCATCAGCTGCAGGCCGCGCGCTTGCAAGACATCTTCGTTGATCTCAACGGTCTTGGCCCGCAAGCCGTCCATCACATCGAGCACATTCGCTCCGGTTTCACGCAGACAATTGATGGCGATACTCGAATCTCCAAACCGCCGCACCAGGCCGTCAGGTTTCTTGTAACCCAGCCGCACTTCCGCCACGTCGCGAATGTAGACCGGCGCGCCATTGTTGACTGCCAGTAACTGGTCTTCGACCTGTGAGGCGCTGCGGAACTGGCCTTTGGCTCGTACGACCCAGCGGCGCTTCCCTTCCCAAAAGTCACCTGCGGAGGTGTCGGCATTCTGTTCTTGGAGCACCCGCCGAACGTCGGCCAGCGTCAACCGCCTGGCAGCCAACAATTCCGGGTCGACGATGACCTGCAGTTCGTCTTCCAGTCCGCCAATCACGTTCGATTGAGACACGCCAGGCACGCGTTCGAAACGGGCCTCGATCTCGTCCTCGGCGAACCGCCGCAACTTGGCCACGTCCAGACTTTCTGGCGGCAGGAGGGTGGCAACTTCGGGATGCTCCGCCGCCAACAACCGCAGTCGCAGCATCGCCAGCCCGACATTCGCGGTGCGGCGAACGGGTGCCAGCAGAGTCGTCAATTCGGGATGCTGTTGTTCAAAGGCGTCGAACCGCTCATCGCTCGGGCGCTGGGCACTCAGGATGAACCAGGCGATCGGCCGGTCGGAAGAATTGGAAGTCGTGATCACGGGTTCATCCGCGTCTTGCGGATACTCGCGGACTTGCTGCAGGCGACTGTTGACCTTGAGCAGCGCCTCTTCCATGTTCGTGCCGACCTGGTATTCGAGGGTGATCGTTCCTTTCGAATCGGCGCTCTCCGAAGTCATCTTGACCACGCCCTCGGCGCTCTTGAGCTGCTCCTCCTGCTCCATCGTGATTTCCTGCTCGACCTCCTGCGGGCTCGCACCCGGCCAGAGCGTTTCAATCGTGATCGTGGGTGTCTGCACCTCAGGCGTCAGCTGCATCGGCATCCGCGTCAGAGCGACCAAGCCGAACAGTGACACCAGCAGCGCGCCGACGCTGACTTTCACCGGATTACGTACGATCGCTTCAATCAGTTGCATGGCGGCCTGGATCGGATGCGGAACGATGGCGAGTGAAATGAATGACAGTCGAAACCGGTGCGAGCGGCACGCCGGTGCGTATCTCGCGTTCCTGCCGGGCGGTGGTCGCCACGCATTCGCACCAGCCACTCATGGCACGGCCACTTGGGCGGCGGCCGGTTCTGCCGACGCCGCGGTAAGGGTTGGCTGCTGAACACCGGAAATCACGACATCCTGTCCAGGTCGTAAGCGTTCATTGCCTTCGACCACGACCCACTGTCCCGCCTGCAACGGTCCCTTGACCTGGATGAGGCTCCCCGACGCGACTCCCAATTGTACTGGCAGCGGGGTGGCTTTTCCGTTTTTGTCATCGCTTGTCGCGACGATATAGACAATGGGTTGCGGCCCTCCCAGCACCAAGGCGTCTTTCGGAACCATCACGGCCAGTTGCCGGGGTCCCGTGGGCAATTCCACCCGCGCGTACATGCCAGACTTCAACAAGGGACCGTCAGGAGAGATGACATTTGTCACCAGGACCTTGACGGGAAACGTCCGCGAGCGCTCTTCGGCCTTGGGAACGACCGTTTCGACGACGCCCGAGAAAACATGGGTTGGCAGCGCCGGAACCTCGACGCGGACCGTCGTCCCGGGCTTGATAAATGGCACGTGCTGTTCAGTGACAAAGGCCTCGACCTCGACTTCGTCGAGAGAGATCACCTCCATGACCGGATCGCCCGTTTTGACCCACGCGCCCTCCTCGGCGTATTCCGCGATCACGTAACCGTTGAAACGCGAGATAATGGTGTACTTCTTGATCCGATCCTGAATCTGTTTGACCATCGCGTCTTGCATGGCGACTTGCGCCCGCGATTGAGAGATTCGCTCGGGTCGCGGCCCTTCCATGACCAGTTCGTAGGCTGCCTGAGCATCGTAGAACGCCTGCTCGGCCGCCGTCGCAAGGGAGAGGGCTTCGTCGAGCTGTTCCTCGGAGATGGCCTGCGAGCGCCTCAGTTCCTCGGCCCGTTGACGCCGCCCCACCGCGTACTCCATTTGTGCCTTGGCACCCAACATCTTTGCCTTGGCCTGCATCCGCTCTTCAGGTCGCGAGCCATTTGCCAGCTCGGCCAGTTGCTGCGTCCGCAGTTCCAACTCCGCTTCCGCCGCCAGCAACTCGAGCTTGATCGTTTCGGTCAACAGCAGGACAAGCGGCTCACCCTGACTACACGCGCTGGCCCTCATGGGCGACCAGTTGCACGACCCGGCCGTCCACCGCGCTGCCAATGATGGCTCGCTTGGGTGACATGACATTCGCCACAAACGTGCTTCCGGCGGCCACTTCCTTTTCAACGGCGCGAGTCACCACGACGGGCGCCGCTGGTGGTTGCGCGAGGGCCGACGTGACGAGCAAGCTGGTCACGACAATCAGCGCACAGCGTGGCGTGGAGAAGTCCATACGTACCTTGGGAAAAAGCCACGCGACCAGGGGCGAGAGACGGCGAAGTGGAAACTCAATCTTAGATCGAAAGCGGGTGGCTGACAGCGCTCCCAGCCGCAATCTTCCCCCGCCTATGGGTAAAAACCGTAAGAAACGGGGGGAAATCACCACCACCCCGCTCGCCGTGGGGCCGACTTTCAGCCCCGAGAGACTTGTGTGGTACGATGCGTGGCGAGCGTGGGGCGAACGATCGTCGGCTGCTTTCTTAATTGCCCGCCGCTTGCCGGCGGGAGTTTCACGGGAGCCGGCCACGGCAGTGCGAAAAGGCCGGGACACTGCGTCCTTCTCGGGTCATTCGTGCCGAATCGGGACCGCAAACGACCACCCCAGCACGATCAATTTTGGTGCCGAACAGGCTGGCGTCGTCGGATGCCCCGTGTCGCTTCACTGATGGTGCTTCGCAAATAGACTTGAAGGGGATCCCATGCAACCGTTGTTCTTCCGAGTTCCCTCGCGGCAGCGGGTGGCCGGCCTGGTCGCTTTGTTCGTATTTGCCGGCGGTTTGCCGCAGGCCAGTCGGGCTCAGCCCGCCGCCGCCGCCGTCGCCACGCCCGCCGCATCGGCCGAGTCCTCGGCCTACGAATTGAACCTCAGCTCCTTTGATATTGCCTGGCAGCGTGTCCAGGAGACGGCCTGGTCACCCGATTTTGACGCCGAGGCCTGGGCGGCCCAGCGGGATGCACTGCGTCCCCAAATCACACCCGACTCGACACGCGAGGAAGTGCGTGGCTATATCACCACGATGCTCGCGTCGCTGGGGCAAAGTCACTTTGGTGTTATTCCGGCCACGCTGTATGAAAAGTGGGACACCCCCCACGATGCGGATGGCCACGCGGGATTCTTTGTGCGGATGGTCGACGGCCAGCCAACCGTCACGGAAGTTCTGCCCGGAATGGGCGCCGCGGCCCAAGGAGTCCAGACGGGTTGGCGACTGGTCAAGTTGAGGGACAAGCCGATCAGTGAGCTGATCGCCTTGCTCCGTTCCGCCACGGCCAAGCCGGACGAGCATGAATTGCTTTTCCAGGCCGCTTACATGATTGACGCGCAGCTGCGTGGAGCCGTGGGGGACGAGTTGTCCGTGACGTTCGAGGATGGAGATGGCACGGAGCATTCCCTCGACCTGCCCTTGCAGCAAATGAAGGGCGAGGTGGTCGAAATCGCCAACTTGCCGCGAACGGTCGTGCGACAAGAACGGAAAGAGGTCGCCCCCGGGATCGCGTATTTCTCCTTCAGCAACTTCTTCGCGCCGGCCCAGGTCTTTCGCGAGTGGAGCCAGGCGGTCGAGATGGCCGCACAGGGGCGAGGCCTGATCCTCGATCTCCGTGGTAATGGAGGCGGAATCGCCGGCATGACGATGGGGATTGCGAATCGTCTGGCGGAAAAAAAGAACCAGTATCTGGGCACATTGAAGACAAAGGATACGGAACTGAAATTCGTGTTGATCCCCTCGGCGCATCCTTACACCGGGCCGGTGGCGGTACTTGTCGACGAGTGTTCCGCCTCGGCATCGGAGTTCCTGGCGGGGGGGTTGCAAGCCGTCGGGCGAGCGCGGGTCTTCGGCAACACGACGGCCGGCGCGGCGTTACCATCGGTGATCGAGCCGTTGCCCAATGGCGATCGTTTGCAGTACGCCTTCGCCTCGTATATCGATTTTCGCGACCGCAATATCGAGGGGGAGGGGGTGGTGCCTGACGAACCCGTTTCGCTGAACCGCAGCGACCTGTTGGAGGGGACTGACCGCGCCCTGCAGCAGGCCATACAATGGATCGACAGCCAAGTCTCGGAGACGAAGGACGAATCCCCTTGATCCGCCCGGGGATTCGATCAGGCGCAGGACGCAACCTGAAAAGGCCCCGCTGCTCAGTCGGGCTGAGTTTAATACGGATAGCTTACATGCCCAGGAGTTCCATAATGATGTCTCAGTTGCGCATAGGTTTCATGTTCATGAGTTTGATGGTGCTGGTCGGCAGCGTGGGGGCCCAAGAGGCCGGTGTGGCCACGGCTCCCACGACCCAGGCGGCGGGGAAAGATTTACCCGAGGGTCGCGCCGTCCTGGACGCGTTTGTCGAAGCCACCGGTGGCAAGACGATGCTCACCAAGATCAAGTCGACAATGACCAAGGCAGAGATGGAGATGCCGGCGTTGGGGGTCAAGGCCGATCTGACGATCACCCAGATCGCTCCCAATCGGTCGTACTTTATCGCCAACATGCCGGGAATTGGCGAAGTCGTACGTTACACGGACGGCAAATCCGCAACGGCCTGGGAGACGCATCCGCTCATGGGGGCTCGTCTGATCGAAGGCGAGGAACTCACCGCGGCTTTGCGGGACGCGGACCTGCTCGCACCGCTCCATCCGGAGAAATACTACAAGAGCATCGAATGCGTCGGCGAAGTGGCAATCGACGGGCGTCCCTGTTATCAGGTCGAGTCGACACTGAATGATGGCGGCGTGGAGACCACCTACTACGACAAGGATTCGAAACTGTTGGTGCGGGTCGAGCGATCGGAAAAGACGCCGATGGGGGATGTCAAGACACTCGTCGACATGACGGACTACCGCGACGTGGGCGGCATGAAGTTTCCCCATAAATCGACGTTGGACTTTATGAATCAAAAACAGGTCATTACCGTCAAGTCGATTGAGCTGGATGGACCGATTGACGAGTCGGCTTTTGCGCCGCCGCCGGAAATCAAGGAATTGATGGACAAGGATGCGGCCGAGGCCAAAAGCGAAGCGGAAGCCGAAGCGGAAGCGACCAAATAGCTCTGAGCCGCTTGACTGTCTGGCCGCCGGTCGTTTGTGCCAAACGCCGTGCGGCGAGGAGGCGGAGCAAACATCAACGGCGCCGCTTCCGACGCGTACGGGCAACGATGGGTTACCGATCAGCCTGAAACTCCCCGCGGCAAGGCGTGTGGGCTCGTGTGGGCCTGTTTCTCGTGGTCGGCCTTCGCGGATGCCCGCCGCGACTCAGTCGGCATCCGGGCCGTTGACGATGCGGAAGACGACCGCCGCCAGCCCGCCACCGGCCAACCCCGCCGCCAGGTAAATCCAGATTTTTGACCAGGCGACTTTGTGCAGCACGCACAACCCGACGGCCACGGCCGGATTGAAGGCGCCTCCGGAGATCGGCCCGACCGTGAGGGCACCGACCAGCACGGTGAAGCCGATCGCCAGGCCATAGAACGAATTGCCGGCGGTGCCGCTCGCCGTGGCAACGTTCAGGACCACGTAGGCCAGGGCAAAGGTAAAGAGGAATTCGGCCAGCAGGACCTTGGGAATGACCGCCGCGGGCAAATCGATGGCCAACGGCGTCGCGCCGTCCCATAGGAAGAGGGCAGTGACCGCCGCGGCCACGGCGGCCGCGGTTTGCGCGACGACATAGGGTACGGCGTCGGCCGCCGTGCATTTGCCACGCAAAGTGACGGCCAGGGTGACGGCCGGGTTATAGTGCCCGCCCGAGACATAACCGCCGGCGTAGACCATGACCATCAGGGTGCTGGCGATGGCCAGGGCGCCAAAGCCGCCCAGGTCGGGGCCGAGTACGACGTTTCCGACCGCCAACACGAGGAAAAACGTCCCCACGAATTCCACGAGGTACTTGTTCACGTTGCTTCCTTTTTCCACTGCCGCTCGAATCGTCCGAGGTCCTCGCCGCTCGAGTCCTCCTGCCCGGCGGATTCTATCAGATCGGGCGGTCGCGGGGGGAAGCCCCCGCGGGTGGTCGGGAGTCGTCACGCGGCCAGAAACTGTATCTACCTTGGGCCGCGGACGGTTGCGACTGGACGCGGCCTTTGTTGAAATGCCACCAGCGACGACGCCTGCAGCGACGAGGCGCGTTCGTCGCGGTGGTCGCCGGGGCGGGTTGCCACATCAGATCAAGCAAACGTTCCTCAGGTCAACTGGTATCGGAGCCGTCGATGATTGTTGGTGTTCCCAAGGAAATGAAGCGGGATGAGTACCGTGTGGCGATGCTCCCGGTCGGGGTCGAGGAACTGGTTCGCCGAGGACATCAGGTCCTCTTCGAGGTATCGGCTGGACTCGGTTCGGGACTGCTGGACGAGGAGTATGTCGAAAGCGGCGCGGAACTGGTCTCCACGGCCGCGGAGATTTTTGAGCGGTCCGATTTGATCGTCAAGGTCAAGGAACCACTGCCGTCCGAATGGCCTCATATTCGGGCCGAGCAGTTGATTTTTACCTACTTCCATTTCGCCGCCGACATTGCCTTGACCGAGGCGATGATCGCGTCGGGGTCGAACTGTATCGCGTATGAGACGCTGACCGACCGTCGGGGACGACTGCCTTTGCTGACACCGATGAGCGAGGTCGCCGGTAGGATGAGCATCCAGGAAGGCGCGAAGTACCTGGAGCGCCCGCAGATGGGCCGAGGCATTCTGCTCGGCGGTGTGCCGGGCGTCGCGCCGGCGCACATCACGATCTTGGGTGGCGGCGTCGTGGGTGCCAACGCGGCCAAGATCGCTGCCGGTTTTCAAGCCGATGTGGCGATCCTCGACATCAATCTCGATCGCCTGCGTTATCTGGACGATATCATGCCAGCGAATGTTAACGTATTGTATAGCGATCGCCACAACATTCGTGAGCAGTTGGTCAAGGCCGACCTGGTCGTCGGTGCCGTACTCATTCCCGGGGCCAAGGCGCCTTGTTTGATCGAACGGGCTGATTTGAAGCACATGAAGTCGGGAAGCGTGATTATCGACGTGGCGGTGGACCAGGGAGGGTGCGTGGAAACGGCCAAGCCGACGACGCACAGCGATCCGACCTACATTATTGACGACGTGGTCCATTACTGCGTTGCCAATATGCCGGGGGCAGTGGGCCGAACCAGTACCTTTGCGCTGTGTAACGTCACGTTGCCTTGGGTATTGCAGTTGGCGGAGCACGGGATGCAGGCCGCCGAGAAATTTCCCGAACTGGCCTCGGCAGTGAATGTGCACCAGGGGCAAATCACGAATCGCGCGGTCGCCGAGACATTTGGATTGCCCTACGTCGCGAACTGGAACTGAATGCCCACAATTCACGGCTGGTCGGTCACCCCCGGATGTCACGGTCGGAACGCTGCCAACAGGCTTTGCCTCGGCCGCTGGGCGGAAACAGGTTGCCTTGTTCGCCCGCCCATCAAATAATCAAGCCTGGACCGCTGTGGAAATAGCGAGCCGACTTTTGTTCCCTCCCACGATTTGGATACGGCGCGGTGCAGCCCAAGGACCAAATTGACTCGTCGATCGAAATCGTGACCCCCGAGAATATCGCTTTCCGGTATCAGGTAGCGGGTCCGTTTCGCCGCATGCCATCCTTCCTGATTGACTTTGCCATCCGCTTTGCGGTGGTGCTCTTGGAGGCGTTCGTCTTGGGGCTGCTCGGTTTGATGGGCGGATTCGCGGGAATTGCGATTCTGATCCTGTCCTATTTCATGATGGAATGGTTCTACGGTGGACTCTTCGAAACCTACTGGAACGGGCAGACACCCGGTAAACGAATCATGGGGATTCGGGTGCTCAGTGTCGACGGCCAGCCGGTAAACGGTCTGCAGGCCGTGATGCGGAATGTGCTGCGGTTTGCCGATATGATGCCGCTCCTACCGTTGGCGGCTCTGAATGAGGAGTTGGCGGGCGCGGCCCTGCCCATCTTTTTCATCGGCTTGGTAACGCCAATGTTCAATCGTCGTTTCCAGCGGTTAGGGGACTTCGTGACGGGCACGATGGTCGTGATCGAGGAACAGAGCTGGCTGTTCGGTGTTTCCTCCATCGAGGACCCACGAGCCGCCCAGCTGGCGGAATACATCCCGGCCAATTTTCGCATCACCCAGCAGCTCAGTCGTGCGGTGGCGACGTATGTGGAACGTCGCAAGTACTTTTCACCGGCTCGCCGCCGTGAGATCGCCCGCCACCTGGCCGAACCGTTGCTGGCCGAATTTCGCTTGCCTCAAGATACAAGTTACGACTTGATGGTTTGTGCGTTGTATCACCGCGCCTTCATTGCCGATCAGGGTCGAGCCGAGGACGATATCATCCGTTCGATTGGGCAGTCGCCGTTTCGGTCGGGCGAGTCACCGGCACCATGGCCCTTTCCACGTCCGACCGATACGGCCACACAGCCGCTCTCCGTGGGAGTTGAACCGATCGTGGCGCCGGCACAAGCGGGCCCTGCCACCGCCAGCGGAGAGCAGCCATGAAGGTCGTCGATCTGCTTCAACAACGTCGCAGTCACTGGCAAGAGCTGGAACAGCTATGTGGCGAATTGGAACACCGGCGTCGTAAGAGCCTGGGGGCGGAGAAGGTGACCCGTTTTGGGACGCTCTACCGGTCCGCCTGTGCCGATCTGGCGTTGTCCGACGCTTATCAACTGCCGCCCAATACGGTTCAGTACCTGCATCGCCTGGTGGGGCGGGCCCATAATCAGCTTTATCGCAGCCGTGCCTTTGATACCCAAACTTGGGCGCATAAAATGCTCCACGACGTGCCACGACAGATCTTTGACGATCGCTGCGTGCAGACGGCGTTCTGCGTCTTCTGGGGGATCTTCATCATTTCGGCCCTGCTCGCCGCGAATGAAAAAGCCTGGCCGGAGTACGCGGAACAGATGCTCACCGAGCCGTTGCTGGAGCAGATGCGGGAGAATTTCGCCAATCCGATCAACGGCCGCAATCCGAACATGAACCCGATCATGGCGAGTTTCTACATCCAGCATAATACCGGAATTGGTCTGCAGTGTTTCGCGGGCGGCCTGCTGATTGTTCCCGGTTTGCTGACCACGATCTTCAACGCGGCTCACCTGGGCGCCGCCTTTGGCTATTTCGCCAGGGCCGATGTGGTGGAAGGAAAGAATTTCTTTCATTTCGTGACCGCGCACGGGCCGTTTGAGCTGACCGCTATCGTCTTGTCGGCGGGTGCCGGTTTGCGGTTGGGCATGGCCTGGATCCAGACGAATGGAATGAGCCGTTTATCTTCCTTGCGGCAGACCGCCTATGACGCGATGCCGATCATGGGTGCCGCGATGGTTCTCTTTTTTCTGGCGGCTTTGATCGAGGCCTTTCTTTCTCCCTCGGCAGCTCCCTATTGGTTGAAGGCGGCTGTGGCGGTGGTTTCCAGTGGTCTGATGATGGCCTACTTTGTGGTTCTCGGATTTCCGCGGGACGAGGGAGCGTAGCTGACATGCAACTCGACCGCACTCGAATCGCCATTCGCGAACGCAGTTTTCTCGACATTCTTGATCTATCGTTGCGCGTGATCGTCGCCTTTGGCGGTCCCCTCTTTCTCGGTCTCGCCGCAGTTATCGTCCCGTTGATGATCGTGAATTTCCTGTTGATTGGCTGGATGACCCAAATCGGCGATGAGATTGAATCGTATGCACGCTACCTGTGGACCATGACGTTGCTGGTGGTCATTCAGGCGCCACTCGTTTCCATCTTCGTGACTCCCTTCCTGGGTAACGCCATGTTCCTGGAAGATGTCAGGCCTCGCGTGATCTTGCAGGTCGTGCGTCAGTCGGCCGGCGGCTTGATCCTCAATATGTTGCTGCTGCGCGGAGTACTCGTCTCCTGGCTACTGGTTTGGTTGATACCTCGCGGCAGCGGCTATACGGGCTGGGAAGTCTGGTTGATCCTGCTGGCCGCTTACACGCTTTTGTTTCGGGCGTCCCGTCCGTTCATCAATGAAATTATCCTGTTGGAACGGAACCCCCTTCGTTCCCGCAACGCCAATGTCATTACCGTCGGACGCCGCAGCGCGGCGTTACACGGCCCCAATGCGGGTGAGCTGGTTTCCCGCTGGATGGGGAGCCTGCTGGTGGCATTGGTCCTGGTTCTCTGCCTGCTGGCCACGATGTGGTTCTTGTGGGGTATGTTGCTGTTCGACTGGAACTGGGGTCCCTTCATGCTGCACTGCTGCTTTCCACTCTCCTTGTGGATGGTCGCGGGCTACTTCTCGGTCGTGCGGTTTCTCAGCTATCTTGACTTACGGATTCGCCGCGAAGGTTGGGAAGTCGAATTGATCATGCGGGCCGCCGCGGCAAATCTCCTGAGGACAGCCTGAGCATGCGGCGACTGTTTCCCCCGATCGCTCCCTTCGCACGGACCCTGCTGGCGGTCTGGCTGACGATGTGTGGTGGCTGGACAATGCTGTTATTCGCAGCGACCGATCCGCCGCCAGACGATGCCGCGGCGATCGAGTCGGTCCGCACAGCACTGAGGAGCGAGGCCGACTTTCCCTGGTATGATGCCGAGACCGATCAATTGCGCTCGGTCGACGTCTCTCCGCAGCTGCCACCGCCCGAGGCCAGCCAATGGTCCTGGGAGCGTCGCGTTTCGAAGCGGACGCCGCGGGCGTGGAACTTCGGTTTGAGCGACGTGGTCGCGAAGTTGCTGCAATATGCCGCTTGGGCCCTGCTCGCCTGTCTGTTTCTGTATGGACTTTACGTTGCCATTTGCACACTGCTCGCCGCGGAGGTCTCCTTGTCCCCCGGATTGGGTGAGTCGCACGACGAAGTGATCACTGATGCGGAACGGATGGAGAACCTGCCCTTTGATATACGGAAAACCAATCTGGATCTTTTGGATGAAGCTCGGCAACGCTATCAAGCGGGCGACTATTCGCAGGCCATGGTCATGCTCTTCAGCTACCAGTTGATCCAGCTTGACAAGCACCACTGGATTCGACTGGCGAAAGGCAAAACCAACCGCCAGTACCTTCGCGAGATCAAAGATCATCAGTCGCTGCAATCACTTGTCCGCGTGTCGATGGTCGCGTTCGAGGATGTATTCTTTGGCCAACACCGCCTGGAAAAAGACCGCTTCGAGCAGTGCTGGGGCCGGCTGGACGAATTCCAGCAATTGCTGCAGCCCGAGGGGGTGGCCCCATGATGTCCCGCGCTGGTTTCCCATACACCCCCGCACGAACCGTTCGTCGATCCCTCCCGGGAATGCTGGCGGTGATGATGCTGGGCATCGCCGGTTTGAGCGGTTGCCAGCACGGCATTGACGGCGAGTACGGGCGCCGCCTTGGCGATTCAAAGGGAACCAGCGTGAATGGCACCGCCGTGCTGGCCGCGCTCTTTGAGCAGTCGGGTGCCAAGGTGCGCACCGCTCGTCGCCTGGGTCGAGTCATTGAGCGGGCGGACGTGATCGTCTGGTTCCCCGACCAGTACGAAGGTCCCGCGGAGGCGGTGCGCGAGCGCCTGGAAGAGTGGTTGCGAAGCAAGGATGGGCGGACACTGATTTATGTGGGGCGCGACTTCGACGGTCTGGTCGCCTACTGGAAGTCGGTGCTGGCGGAGGCGCCCCCGGAACAGCAGATGGAAGTACGCCGCCGCCTGGCACGTACCGAAACGGCGACGGCTCAGGCGCGGTCCAGGCTGAAGGCCAAAGATGATTACGAATGGTTCGCTGTGGATCGCAGCCAGCCGACCCGCAAGATCGACTCGCTCGCGGGACCGCTCAGTAAGGGGATTGATGCGAGCAATACCCAGCTTTCGCTCACGACCCGCATCAAGGCGGGAAAAATTGTCCGCCGTGGCGCCGATGAAGTCGACTGGCACGGTCGCTCGCGCCTGGAACGGCTGCTCACGTCCAACGATGATCTGTTGATCGGCAGATACACGCGTGGTGTCTGGAAGGGTAGCCAGATCATCGTTGTCGCCAACGGCAGTGCCTTGTTGAATTTGCCGTTGGTTAATCACGAACATCGCAAGCTTGCCGCGCGGCTTGTCGCTGAATGCCCTGCCGCCAAATCAGTGGTCTTTCTGGAAAGCGGGCCGGGAGACCCACCCATTTCCAGTGGTGATCCCAACCAGCATCACGGCTTGGCAGCCTTCACGGTATGGCCGTTGAACAGTATCCTGTTGCATCTCACGTTGTTGGGTGCCATCCTTTGCTTTTCGATGTACCCGATCTTTGGTCGTCCCCGGACGCTCAACGAAGAGGCGAATTCTGATTTTGGCAAACATATCCGCGCCCTGGGTGGGTTGCTGGCAGCGACGCACGATCGACAATACGCCCAGGAACGCCGCGCGCACTACCAACAGCGAGTCCACCATGAGGGGGCCATCGAGGTCCCAATTGCCCAGGGCGTCCTCCCCACTGCGGCCCCAGCCGCGGTTCTGACTCCACCAGACACGCCTCCCTCGCCGTCGCAAAATGATGACCATCCAGCATAAATCAGGAAGGACGAGCACCCAGCCGCATGTCTGCCATCCAATTCACCTGTATTCACTGCGGTAAACGACTGCAGGTCGATGCCACCAAGATCGGCGTCCAGGTCCAATGCGTGGGCTGTGGATCCGCGCTGGTGGTACCTGCGCCGGCCAGCTCCCAGGCGGCCAGCCCGACTTCCGCCCAGCCCGCCGACGTCAGCGGGCGGGACGCCCGTCCCGGCGGCCCTCTCGGATGCGCCGCCGCCTCCCGCCGCCAGCCCCCCGCCGGAGCTGTCCCCCGCCCGAGAAACGCCCACCAAGCGGCTGTTCGATCGGATCAGCGCGGAAGTGGCCAAGGTCTACGTGGGGCAGGAGGAACTCGTGCTGGGTACCCTGGTGGCGCTTTTCTCGAGCGGGCATGTGCTGATCGAGAGTGTTCCCGGTCTGGGCAAGACGCTCTTTGTCCGCACGTTGGGACGTGTGCTCGGCTGTCGCTTCGGACGCATTCAGTTCACCGCCGATCTGATGCCGTCCGATATCACGGGCGCTCCGATCTTTGACATGAAGACGCAGGAGTTCCGTTTTCGACCGGGGCCGGTCTTCACGCAATTGCTGCTGGCCGACGAGATCAATCGCTCGCCTGCGAAGACCCACGCGGCTTTGCTCGAGATCATGCAGGAATACCGGGTGACCGTGGATGGGAAGGGACATGAAATCGAACGCCCGTTTCTTGTCATGGCCACTCAGAATCCGATCGAATCGGAAGGGACTTATAATTTGCCGGAAGCGCAGCTCGACCGTTTCATGTTCAAACTGATGGTCGACTATCCGGGTGAGACGGAAGAGGCGGAGATCCTGCAATTGCACAGCCAGCAAGTCGACCTGGATGATCGGCTGGAGACCGACCTGCGGCAGATCACGACACCGGACGAGATTCTGCGGATTACGCAGGAAAACGGCGCGGTCACGATGGACCCGCGGCTGCTCGAT
This sequence comes from uncultured Planctomycetaceae bacterium, assembly GCA_963700865.1. Taxonomy (GTDB): domain Bacteria; phylum Planctomycetota; class Planctomycetia; order Pirellulales; family Pirellulaceae; genus CAVOGJ01. The sequence continues at coordinate 1,042,851 of CAVOZC010000018.1, forward strand.
TACATCAACAAGATCGTGCGGCAGACGCGTGCCTGGCCCCAATTCCATATGGGGGCGTCGCCGCGAGCCGGTATCGCGTTGATGCAGGGAGCCCGCACGCTGGCCGCCTTCCACGGTCGCGACTATGCGGTGCCCGATGACGTGGTGCAGTTGGCCTTGCCGGCCCTGCGACACCGCGTGATCCTGAATGCCGAGGCGGAAGTGGAAGGGCACACCGTGGATAGCCTGCTGGAAGGCCTGCTACGTTCGATCGAGGTTCCCCGCATCTAGGTTGGCGGTTTGCGGCCGCCAGTCATAACTCATCGAGCCGCCGAAGTGTTCGACGTACTCCAATATGTCTTGGAACAGATTCTGGTCGCGGCCGATCCTGATGCTGCTGCTGGCGCTCGCGCCGTTCGTCCTCGCGGGTGGCTGGCGCCATTCGTTTCCCACTTTGGCGCTGGCGGCGCTGTTCGCCGTGCCCACGTTCGCCACCCTGTTGCTGGTGCGGAAATCTGACGTTCTGCCTCTCATTGCGGCGCTCGATATCGCCGTCTTCGCGGCCGCCGTCATCGATCTGTTCCTCGTGCCCGGCCGCACCGACTTTGGCGTCGAACGGCAATGTCAGAAGATTGTCTCTCTCGATAAGACCCATCACGTCACTCTGACGATCACCTATACCGGCCGACGGACGTGCATCGTCTGGCTGCGTGACGATGTGCCGCAAGAGTTTCAATCCCGGCCCGATCAATTTACGCTGCGGCTGACGCCGCGCAGCCGGGCCCATGTGAAATACGAGCTGATCGCCAGCCGCCGCGGCGCGTTTCGCATGGAACGAATCTACCTGCGTATTCGCAGCCGCTTTGGATTGTGGAAACGCTACTTGACGCTGCCGCTCGAGCAGACCCTGCATGTCTATCCCGATATGCAACAACTCTCCAAGTACGCGATCCTGGCCCGCACCAACCGGTTGAGCCTGATGGGTGTCCGCAGGACGCGCAAGATTGGAACCGACAACGAGTTCGAACGACTGCGCGACTATACACTGGACGACAACTACAAGAATATCGATTGGCGCGCGACGGCGCGGCGGAGCAAGCTGACGGTCAAGGACTTCCAGGCCAGCCAGAGCCAGCGGCTGATCTTCCTTATCGACTGCGGCCGCATGATGACCAACCTGGCTGCGGGTTTGAGTCTGCTCGACCACTCGCTGAATGCGATGTTAATGCTCAGCTACGTCGCGCTGCAGAAAGGGGACTCGGTGGGGATGATCGCCTTTTCCGAGCGGGTACATGCGTATGTGCCGCCGAAAGGGGGCATGAATCAGATGAATCAGCTCCTGCACGCCTCGTTCGATCGCTTTCCCAGCCTTGTGGAATCGCGGTACGACGAGGCCTTCTTGTACCTCTCGGCTCGTTGCCAGAAACGGGCATTGGTGATTCTGGTGACGAATGTCATCGATGAGGTCAACGCGAATCAGATCCACCAATATCTCAGCTCGATCTCCGGCCGACATCTGCCGCTGGGAGTATTGCTGCGGGATCACCGGCTGTTCCAGGCCGCCGACACCCCCTTTCCCAGCGGTGACGATCTGTATTGCTCGGCCGCCGCCGCGGATATCCTCTCGTGGCGGCAGCATGTCATTTCTACCCTGCAACACCACGGTTCGCTGGCGCTGGATGTCTATCCCGAGGACATGACGGCTCCCCTCGTCAATCAGTACTTGGAGATCAAGGCTCGCCATCTGTTGTAATTGGGTAGCCGATGTCGCCAGGCGTTGGACGTTGGGCGCAATGACAGGAGGGACGGTGGCAGGATGCCCCCGCCACGAGTTAGCCGAAGTCGCCAGACGTTGGACCTATAACGGAGGGCTAAGCCTTGCACGAGGACGATGTCGGTGCTCGAGCGGCCCCCGTCGAAACGGTCGTACAATTCGCGCAACGCCACGATGGGCAGTTTGATCCAAACCCCGCGCTGCCACACAAAGAAGCTGCCAAACAGGCTGCGGGCCAAATCGCAGAAGCGGTTCCGCGTGAAACCGGAGCGGGCGATGCCGTACGGCCACAACTCGGAAACGACCGGGACGCCGCTGGCCAGGGTCTGGCGAGCCCCCTCGAAAAAGTGCCCCTCGTGGCCCTGAATGTCGACCCAGATCAGGCTCCCGTGCCGCAGAGTCACATTGGCCTCGGCCAGCACTGCATCGAGTGGCCGCAGCGGTACCTGAATCGTCTCCCGCCGTGATTCGTCGTAGCGCGCCGTGCAGTTCTTGGCCACCGCTTCCCGCACACGATGGTCCCCGAAGTTTCGCGGCGAGAGTTCGAATGCGGCGTCTCGCTCACGGTCGGACAAGCCGATCGGCAGCAAGGCGACTCGTCCCGCCAGACGATTCTGTTCCACATTCTGCTGCAGATAGCGAAAGTTGCGCGGACAGGGTTCGAACCCCATTCCCCGTTCGAAGGGAAACCGCTGCATCATGGGGACGAGCATCGACCCGATGTTCGCGCCCACGTTGACGAACGTTCCGCGGCGACTGTTGGCCAGGTAACCTTGCTCCGTCAGCAAATCGCCGACGCGGAGCAATTCGGGCCAGGACCATTGGCGGCGGGAGTAGAGTCGACGGGCGATCCGTGCATCTTTGCTGCTGAACGTCAGCAGCCCATTCTTGGTGTGACAGGTCACATCGTGCTCGGGCAGCAGGCGTCGCATTCGCCATTGGAGCTTGCGGATCTCACCGGTTACGTCGAGTATTGGCATCATGCGTGGCTCTATCCTCCGTCGCGGCGGAACGGGCCGCTCATCCGGTGGCGACGCCGGCCGCCCGGCCCGGGGAACTCTACGCAGAATGGCCGCAGAAATGCAAACCCAGTTCTGCCACGAGGTCGCCGCCAGGGTTTGGATGTCCCCATCGGTAGCCGAAGTCGCCTTACTTTGGAACTTCGCCGTAAAACCCCCCGTCCATCCAAGCTCGTGCGAGCTCGGCTACAGACTGCCCTGGCCACGGACCCAGATTGACGAAATCACGTCTCGATTTGATACTCGCTGGTAGCCGAGGTAGATTTAGGGTAGTTTCTTGCGGGTTGGGGTTGCGCCGCCGGGCCACTCGTCGTCGTCTCTGCGCCCCCTTCGTCTCAAGTCTCCATTCAGCGAAAGGTTCTATGGCAGTCGATCGAAATCACACTCGAATTAATGATCAAATTCGAGTCCCCCAAGTCCGTTGTGTCGATGAGAAGGGTACCCAGCTGGGTGTTATTGCCACCGATGAGGCCATCAATCATGCCCGTGAAGCCGGGCTGGACCTCGTGGAAGTCGCACCGAATGAAAAGCCGCCCGTTTGCCGGATCATGGATTACGGCAAATACAAGTACCAAAAGGGAAAGAAGCACGGCGGTGGCAAATCTCATTCGACCAAGACGAAGGAATTGAGACTGCGGCCAAAGACCGGGCAGCACGATATCGACTTCAAGGTGCGTCAAGGCATCTACTTTCTCGAACACAAGGACAAGGTGCAGATATCGGTCGTCTTTCGCGGCCGTGAGATTGCCCACGTCGACGAGGGACACCGCGTCATGGGCGAGGTCGTCAAGGCGCTGTGTGAGAGCCACGGTAAAATCGAGACGCCGCCCATGCAGCAAGGGCGTCGTATCGTGTGCATCGTCGCGCCAAAGTGATCCGCTCCCGTCAAGAGCATTCCGCGGATCGGACGATCACGGGGTAGATGCGGCGATGGATCGGATCAAGGCCAGTGTTTGTTCGGCGGCGATCCCCACATCGTGCCTCTCCACCACGGCTTGCCGGCCCGCCATGCCATAGGTGTTACGTAGGCCATCATCGGCCAGCAGGTGGGACAGTCCCCGAGTCAGACTCTCCACATCGTTCGGTTCGAAGAGGGTACCGCCACCGGTCTCGGCGATCAGTTCTGGAAAGGCGCCGTGCCGCGGTTGGACCACGGGCACTCCGGCGGCCAACGCTTCCAGCACGTACAGACCCTTGGGGTCCGCATAGGGACTGGGTACCGAAAGCACGTCGATCCCCCGCAGAAACTCGATCTTTCCCGCGCGATCGACTTCGCCAAATTGTTGTACCGACTCGGCGCCCGCCTTCCGTCGTGCGGCACCCAGGCACCGCTCGACAAAGCCGCGTTGCTGAGGTCCATACCAGCCGGCGACGTGCAGCCGTACGTCACGGGTCGCGGGCAGCGACCGCAGCCGCAGAAACGCCTCGCAGAGCAGTTCCAATCCCTTTTCAGGTGCTTGGCGAGCCAGGTAGCCGATCGTGGGTGGCCGCCCGGTTTGCTTCTCGGGCCGCTCCCCGGCAAAATCCTGCGCGGTTACGGCCAACGGCACGCGGTGGAACTTGTCGCGGGGCAAGTCCAGAAACCGGGCCATCTGGTCCGCGTAGAAATGGCTGTGGACCAGAAAGCCGTCGATCGCGGCGGCCAGGCGATGGATTTCCGTCAGGGCCCGCTCAAGGTCCCTGCGAGGCAACTGGCGGAGAAAAATGTCATCCCCTTGCAGCGTCGCGAACAGGGGAATCCGCAGTCGTTGCCGCAGCTGCGGAGCATGCCCGCGATCAACAGATTGCTGAAGATGATGATGCTTGGATGCACCTCCCGTTCCAGCCAATCGCACAGCATCTCGACCTCACCCCGCTGCCGACCCTGCTCCCCCTGCAGCATGGAAATGGTGAGATCACCCAGCTTGCTGGCGTCGGTCTCCATCCGCCGCTCGGTGATCCAGCGGAGTACCCGCGGGTGGTCGAGCCAGCCGAGTGCGGCGCGAGGTACGAACCGCAGCCATGGGAGTTTTTCCCGCAGATAGACGTTTACGCCCCCAAAAAAGACGCGGGTGATGCTCACGTCCGTTTCGTCGGTGCGGATGGGCGTATACATCGGCACCAGCAGGGCGTCGATGCCGGACTGCTGCCAGCGGGCGACCAGCCGATTGTCGTGCAGGCAACTGCCGCAGATCATGCCGCCGGCACCTGCCGTCAGCAGGACGATCGATTCGCTGTTCCCTGTCTGAGCCATCCTACGCCTCGAATGAATCACGACCGCTGTCTTCGGCAGTACCGGTAAACCGCCAAATCCGCCCCGATTCGCGAAAAAGTACCGGTTGAGCTTCCGTCAGATGCCAGAATACCGCCGATACCCCTTTTCGTGTCCCGCCGGTCATTCTACAATCCGGGACTCGGAAAATCTGACCACAGATCGGGAAGTGAGGCTCCACGATGCCCAAAATGAAGACCCATAAAGGGACGAAGAAGCGCTTTCGTCTCTCCGCCACAGGCAAGGCCATGCATCGGCAGGCCGGTACCAGCCACTTGGCGTTCCGCATCAGCAAGAAGCGACGTCGCAACCTGCGTGGCACGACCGCCGTCGCCGAATGCATGGAACCGACGATTCAAAGGGCCCTTAACGGTTACAGCTACTAACGCAGGCTCGGTCGCCTGCGGTGATCACCGGCGTACGGGCAACAACGCTCCTCACGGAGGGCCTGGTACGCTCAACCAATCGGAAGAAGACGATGAGAACGACCAAGGGTGCCGCCCGCACCAAGGCCAAGCGCCGACTCTTCAAGAAAGCCAAAGGTTACGTCGGCGGACGACGTCGACTGCTACGAACGGTCAAGGAAACGCTGGTCCGCGCCGAGGCGTTTGCGTTTCGCGATCGCCGCGCCCGCAAGCGGGAATTCCGACGCCTGTGGATTACCCGCATCAGCGCGGCTTGCCGTGAACGGGGCATCAGCTACAGCGTCTTCATGAACGGGTTGAAGAAGGCCCAGATCGAACTCGATCGCAAGATGCTGTCCGAGATTGCCATCTTCGACCCCGCCGCATTCGACAAGATTGTCGAGGAAGCCAAGGCGGGATCGGCTGCCTGATCCTTGCCGACGGTTTTCCACGCGAAAAAGTAGATCATGAGCGACCTGGCCCCGCTGCGAGACGCGGCCCTGCGGCAAGTCCAAGCGGCGACGAGCATCGCCGACCTCGAGGCCATCCGTGTGGCAACGCTCGGTAAGAAGGGCAGCATCACCGCCCTGATGAAGAATCTGGCGACGTTGCCGCCCGACGAAAAAAAGGCGTACGGACAATCCGTTAACGAACTCAAGGCGGCGGTCTCCGAGGCCCTTGAGGTTCGACGCGTCGAGCTGCAGGCCGCGGAGCTGGATCAACGGCTGGCCCGCGAACGAGTCGACGTATCGCAACCCGCGTGGCCCGCCACGCGCGGACGCCTGCACCCGATCAGCCAGACCATCGACGAGGTGGCAGCCATCTTCGGCGAGATGGGATTCGCGGCGGTCGAGGGTCCCGAGATCGAGGACGACTGGCATAACTTCACGGCGCTCAATATGCCGGCCGACCACCCGGCTCGGCAAATGCAGGACACCTTCTACATGCGGGGACACTGTGGGGACGAAGGGTCTCTCGTCCTGCGGACGCACACGTCGAACATGCAGATTCGTGTCATGCAGCGGCAGCGGCCCCCCATCCGCATCATCTCGCTCGGCCGGACCTACCGCTGCGATTCGGACGCCACCCACACGCCGATGTTCGGTCAAGTCGAAGGGCTGGTTATTGAAAAGGGCATCCACATGGGACACCTGAAGGGGTGCCTGCTCGATTTCGCCCGCGCGTATTTCGAACTGCCCAACCTGAGGCTGCAGTTTCGCCCCTCCTATTTTCCATTTACCGAGCCTTCGGCCGAGGTCGATATCGGTTGCGACCGCTCGGGCGGCGAGCTGAAAATTGGCAGCGGTGACGACTGGCTCGAAATCCTCGGCTGCGGCATGGTACATCCGCGGGTACTCGAAAATTGCGATATCGATCCCCACGAGTATCAAGGCTTTGCCTTCGGTCTGGGGCTCGAGCGGATCGCGATGCTCAAGTATGGCATCCCGGACCTTCGCACCTTCTTCGAGTCGGATATCCGCTGGCTCCAGCACTATGGATTCGAGCCACTCCATACGCCGACCATGGTGGGGGGCCTGACGCAATGAAGTTCCCCCTCTCCTGGCTGCGCGATCATCTCGACACCTCGGCGACGGCCGAGGAAATCGCCAACAAGCTGACGGCCATCGGACTGGAACTGGAGCAACTGGACGATCCGAGCGCCGCACTGCGCGATTTGTGATTGCCAGGATTGTGACGGCCCGCAAGCACCCGGACGCGGACAAGCTGCAGGTTTGCCAGGTGGATGCCGGACAGGGAGCGCCTGCAGGTCGTTTGTGGGGCCCCCAACGCCCGAGCCGGCATGCTCGGCGTGTTGGCTCGACCAGGGAGCTATGTTCCCGGGCTCGATCTGACCATCCAAGCGGGCGAGATTCGCGGGCAACGTTCCGACGGCATGCTCTGCTCCCACAAAGAACTGCAGACCTCGGACGATCATACCGGCATCATCGAACTGCCCGATGACGCACCGGTCGGCCAGCCCTTCGCCACCTGGGCGGGACTGGATGACCCCGTATTCGAGATCAACCTGACCCCCAATCGGGGCGATTGCGCGGGGGTGCGCGGCATTGCCCGCGATCTGGCGGCCGCCGGGCTGGGCACGCTCAAGCCCAATCGGGCCCGTCGGGCCGACGGGAAGGGGAAGAGTCCGGTGACGGTACGCATCGAAACCGACCCGCAACTCTGCCCCATCTTCGTCTATCGCATCATTCGTGGCGTCCGAAATGGACCGTCGCCCGAGTGGTTGCAACATCGACTCCGCGCAATTGGTCAGCGGCCGATCAGCGCCCTGGTCGACGTCACCAACCTGATGACCATCGATCAGTGTCGTCCCATGCACGTGTTTGATCTTGGGCGACTGCAGGGAGACCTCGTCATTCGCGACGCGCGTGCGGGGGAGAAGCTGCTGGCATTGAATGGGAAAGAGTATGAACTTGCCCCCGGCATGGTCGCCATCTGTGACCAGACCGGACCCGTCTCGTTGGCCGGAATCATGGGTGGGGAAACGACGGGCTGTACGGAATCGACGACCGATGTGCTCGTCGAATCGGCCCTCTGGTGCCCTGCCAACATTGCCCGCACCGGCCGACGTCTGGACCTTCATTCGGACGCCCGCTTTCGCTTCGAACGGGGCACCGATTCGCAGGCGGTGGTCGAAGGCATGGAAATCGCCAGCCAATGGATCGTCGATTTCTGTGGCGGCGAACCGGGCGAGATCCAGATCGCGGGAACCGTACCCGTGTTTGATCAAGTCGAGCGGCTGCGGCTGTCCCAAGTCGCCGAGCGAGCCGGCATCGGGCTGGAGGATCAAGCCAGCCTGCAGATCCTCGCCGATCTGGGATTTGAAGCCACCGCCACCTCCGCACCGCGGGAGGTGGACATTCGCGTCCCCTCGTGGCGGAATGATATCCAAGGGGAAGCCGATTTGATTGAAGAGATTACCCGCATCTGCGGCTTCGAGGCGGTACCGGCCGTGCCCCTGGATCGAGCCGGTCCGTTGCCGGAGCGGGCCTTTGAGGACCTGGCCCTGACAAAGAGTCGCGTCCGCCGCGCCCTGGCCGCGGCCGGGTTGCTCGAGGCCGTCACCTGGTCCTTCCTGGGAGGGGAAACCGCGCGGCTGTTCGGCGATCTGCAAGACGACCTGTTCCTGGAAAATCCGATGTCCGCGGAACTGGACTACATGCGTCCCTCGCTGCTGATCAATTTGATCGCCGCTGCCGGACGCAATGCGGATCGAGGCTTTCCCGATGTGCAACTGTTCGAGGTCGGTACCGTTTTTGCCGGCGTCGCGCCCGATCAACAGCCACAATGCGTCGCCTCCGTCCGTGCCGGTCATTCCGGCTCGCGTCACTGGCGACAGGCACCGCGACCAGTGGATGTGTTTGACGCCAAGCGCGACGCCGAAATCGCACTGGCGGCCGCGGGGGCCCCGGTCGACAATCTGCAGGTCATCCCCGCGGGACCGGCTTATTTCCATCCGGGCCGAACTGGTGCCCTGGCGCTCGGGAAAAACACGCTGGCTCATTTCGGCGAGATCCACCCCCGCGTGCTCGCCGCCATGGGCGTGAAGGGACCACTCGTCGGCATGGAGGTCTATCTGGCGGCGCCGCCCCCGAAACGGAAGAAATCCGCCGCTCGGCCGCTGCTGTCGGTCTCCGCCTTTCAGCCGGTGGAGCGGGATTTCGCCTTTGTCGTGGACCGTTCGGTCGCCGCGGCCGATGTTCTCCGCGCCGCGACGGCGGCGGACAAACAGTTGGTTGCGGGGTCTTCGCTGTTCGATGTCTATGAGGGCCAAGGCGTGCCGGAGGGCAAGAAGTCGCTCGCCATCTCGATCACGATCCAGCCCTACGACCGCTCGTTGACGGATCAGGAACTCGAGTCGTTGGGTGACCGCGTCGTGCGGCAAGTGGCCAAGGCCACCGGTGGTGTCCTCCGCGCGTAAGCCCGCCAGCCTCGGGTCGGGCCTGCTTGGATCTTCCACGCGCGTGCACCGTAGGCGCCAGCCTCGGGCCAAATCCGACTCGGTCTGCCACGCGCTACGAACCTTCGCCACCGCCGGAACTCTCTCCGCTTGCTGACGGCTCCTCGCCGCGTGCGCCATTCTTCTTCGTTGCGCCGACGGGTTTGCTATTTGCGCCTCACGCCTGACCGATCGTGGGCCGCACAATGGCCTTCACAATCGATCCCTGTTCGACGGCGGCCAGGGCTTCGTTCAATTCGTCCAGCCCGAACGTATGTGACACGAGCGAGTCCCAGCCGCCGCCCGGCAGTCGGTCTCCATGGCGAGCCAGCATATGGACCATGCGATAGAAATGGCTGAAGTCCGAGCCCCAGCAGCCCCGAATCTCCACATGCTTGCGGTTGATGTCCGTGTGGGGATTGATCTCGACCGGTCCCTGATCGGTATAGTGGCCGACGATCACGTAGCGACCTCCATCTCGCGTCATGGCAAGGCCGGCGGGAACGGCTGCCGGAGCGCCGGTGGCCTCGATCGTGATGTCGGCGCCGCGGCCCGCCGTCCGTTCGTGGACCAGCCCGACTGCCTCGGCAGGGTCCGTCGATGTGAGCGGGAACGCGTGGTCCACGCCCAATGCTGCACCCACGGCCAGCCGGTTCGCACGGCGGTCCAGCAACAAGACTTGTCCGGCGCCGGAGAGGAGCGCCAGGATGGCCAGATTCAGTCCCACCGGACCACTCCCCTGCACCGCCACGGTGTCCCCCAAACGGATCTTGGCCCGATCGATGGCATGAATCGCGGTGGGCAAGGCGCAGCCGCCGGCGATCAGCCGTTGCGGTAGCAGGCCCGCTGGCAAGGGGATGATCTTCACTCCCGGTTTCAGGTAGATCTGTTCGCACCAGCCGCCCAACAAACCGTCGTCCGCGCCGTAGGTAATGCCATACACTCGGCGGTGGGGGCAACGCGTTGTCTGCTTGGCGACCAGGCAATACCAGCAATGACCACAGGTTTCATGAACGTCGAGAAACGTGACGATCATGCCCGGGACGATGGGTTGCCCGTCCACCGATCGCGGCGAGCCGCACACGTCGCGGACGCGGCCGACCGACACGTGCCCTGGCAGCAGTGGATAGGGGACGCCGGCCAGTTTCCCTTGTTGTAAATGCACATCCGTACCGCAGACTTCCGAGAAAAGTGTCTCGAGTAGTACGCCGCCAGGTTCCAGCGTGGCCGCCGGCAGTTCGCGGACCTCGACCGGTTGGCGGGGAGCTGGAATGACGGCGGCCAGGGGCATCGCTCTTCTCCCAAGAGGAATCAGGTCAAGTCGGTCGCGGGCGGCTCGTTCCGGGCGGCGGCAATTCGCCGTTCATTGATCGCTTTTGTGAGCGGGTGCTCGCTGGCCAGGGGCGGGCGCAGATGCGGGGTTTGCAGGTACGGATACGCTTCGGATCGTAAGTGGGCTTGCAGGTCATGTCCTCGCCGCCGCCGTCGTTCGTGGCGGAGCGTGTCGATATTGATCGGAGCCACCACCACTTTCTCGCCGGGGCCCGCCTCCGCGGCAGCTAGTACGCGCCCGTCGTAGTCGACGATCATGCTCCCCCCGGGCCAGCCGAACGGCGGAAACTGAGCGAGCGTGGCGGCCTGATTAGCCGCCACGACGAAGCAGGTGTTCTCTGCCGCCCGGGTCCGGTTGAAGAGGGTCCACCAATCCATCGGTGGCGTCGCGCCCCAGGGATCCATGTAGGCCGAGACACGCAACAGGATCTCGGCCCCGTTAAACGTCAGTTGGCGGAGGGCTTCTGGAAACAGCCAGTCGTAGCAGATGGCGGCTCCGATGTTCCCAAGTTCCGTACGGGCCACGGGAAACCAGGTCGATGGATCCTCATCCAAGTCGTGCGGGCTGGCATGAATTTCCCAAGGCAGCCAGGGATTGACTTTGCGATAGGTCAGCAAGACACCCTCTGGTCCGATCAGCAGCGTCGTGTTGAATACAACGTCCTTGCGATCCGACACGCGTTCCAGGAAGGAACCCGTTTGGATGTAGCAGCCATATTGCTTGGCCAGGGCATGGTAGGCGTCGGTGTGTTCGTTGGGCAATTCCATGGCCAGCCGCTCCCGCAGCTCGCCCACCGAATCGTAAATCGGCGCGGCGTGGGCGAACTCGGGGAACACGAATAGCCGGACGTCGAAGAACGGCTCGTAGCCGGTGATCGTCTGTTCCACCATGTCGCACATGCGTTGCGTCCGCGAGGCAATTTCGCCGCGGTCCGCGGGCGTGTCAAAGGCGGTCTGGCAGGCGGCTGCATAAAACGGCTGGCATGAAGTCACGGGTCGGGCTCGTCAAGGAAGGATGAGATGGGTTCCGGGCACGGGGGGAGGGCAAAGAGGGTGGCGAAGTGTCTCGCCCAGGTGGATTTCCCGGCGGTCATCGGTTGGTTGGCGTGGGGCGCTGGAGTGGCGCAGGGCCGCCTGGAGGACCAATTTACGCCTTTTTGGGGGGATCACCAGTGACAGTGGGTCAAAACTCGGCTGGGATTGGGAATGGGAGAACGCCTATAATCCGGCCCGGTGACCGCGAGGGTCGATTGACAGACCCGGTCATTCCCGCCTTTTTTTCCCACCTCTGTCCGAAAGGATTCTCCCATGAAGTGTGTCGCGTTCTGTCTTGGTATCTTGATGATCCCTGCCCTCTGCGAGGCGCAGCATTGTGCCCGTTGTGGTCGGCCCTTGGCGTCGGCAACGAACGGCGAGGTCATTATCAGTGAACGAGTGGTTTCGACCCAACCGGTCACTGGCCAGCCGGTGCAAACGGTTTCCTATGCGTCTTCGGTCACACCCGCGGGGGGCACTCCGGTGACCTCCACGGCACCCTTGGTTGGAGACAATATTCTCAATATCGTCAATAACAAGCGCCGCAGTCGCGGGCTGTCTCCCTTGATGTTCGATCCGATGTTGACCAGCACAGCGCAGCGGAAGTCGCAGATCTGCGCTTCGCGTCGTGTGACGGGGCATGATGGATCAAGTCGTGGCGGGGCTCGTGTCGAGGGAGTCGGTTACGCGCATGGTGGCAATTTGGCTTCCCGTTTTTCGACCTGCTACCTTTACTCGTCCGGTTACCGCTATGCGGGCGCGGCGATGGCCTACGATGGTAGCGGACGAGCCTACTACACGCTGCTGCTGCGTTAGGCGGACGCGGAAGGATCGCTTGCCGCCGGCCCCGGCTGGCGGCTGGATCGACTCGACGGACTCGCCGCGCAGCGTCGCGGCGGGTCCGTTTTTCGTTCCGCAAGCTGATTTTGGCGAGACGCGAGGCTTTAGCCCGAGAGATCGCTGGCCGTCCCGACCGGGGCCGACAGATCGAGGACCTCGCAGAGGATCGCCAGCATGCGATCCCAGCAATAGGTCGACTTTTCGACGTACCGCGCCGGTAAGGTGCAGCACCGCCTGATGGAATGTGCCTCGCCCGCCGCATGCAGCACAATGACCGGCAGTCCGTGAGTTTCCGGATTCCAGGCGAGATACTCGCAGAAAGCCAGGCCGTCCAATTGGGAGGCCACGACGTCCACGCAGATCATATCGGGCTCATGCAGATGCAGTTGCACGGTGGCGTCGGTCGCGTTCGACGCCAACTGCACTTCCAGGCCGAGCGCTTCGCAACGGCCGGCAATGGTGCGCGCATAGTCCTGATCCGAATCGACGAGCAGAATTTTCTTGGGCATGGGACGGGCTCGAGTTCTGGGGGCCGCAGGAGATCGCGGATCGGCAGCACCGCCCGGCAGGGGCGGAATTCTTTTCCGCGGGCCGTCAGTGAGATTGATATTTGGAAGAAAATAACGAAAATGAAGCCGGCCAGCCGACGTAAGGAAAACTGGGCCTCGGGCGGTCTGTCAACCTTTTATCGGACGGCGAGCGGGTAGGGATTACCAAGAATCCCCAACCGTCCCAAGGATGCCCAATCGCTACCATCCGTCGCATCCGCGCCTGCACCGACAAGCCGTCCACGTTTTGCGTTCACCTTTGCCGTACCTCAGCACGATCCTGACACTCCCCAATTGATCATGACCGCAGCCAACCGCCCGGGCGACGACGTCTGGAGAAAATCTTTTTCCAGCGAACAGCAACACAAGCAGTTAGAAGACGACAAGGAAGCCTGGTATGGCATTATCGGCATCCTGTTGGCGATTGTGACCTTCGGGGTTTCCTTGGCGGCCGCTGTCGTGTGGGGTATCAGCGTCTGGGGGTAGCCGCTGAAATGGCCATGGAATCACCTTTGGTGAAGCGCGCCTTAATCAGCGTGAGCGACAAGACGGGCATCCGCGAACTGGCGGCCGCGTTGACGGCGGCGGATGTCGAACTGTACAGCACGGGGGGAACGCGACATCATCTGGCCGACGCGGGGCTGGCGGTCCGCGACATTTCCGACTACACCGGCTTTCCCGAAATGATGGATGGCCGAGTGAAGACGCTGCATCCCCACGTCTTTGGCGGCATCCTCTGTCGACGGGACCGCGCGGATGATCGGTCGTCGCTTACCGACCATGGAATGGTCACGTTTGAGCTGGTCGTCGTGAACCTCTATCCGTTTGAGGCAACGATTGCACGCGACGGGGTGACCGCTGCGGAGGCGGTGGAGCAGATCGATATTGGCGGTCCCAGCCTGATCCGCGCGGCGGCCAAGAACCACGCCTTCGTCGCCATCGCCACGGCTCCCGGTCAGTATGGCGAGATCGCGGCCCAGATCGCTCAAACAGGCCGAATCAATAGCGCCACGCGGCGTTCCCTGGCGGCAGACGCCTTCGCCCGCACGGCCGCCTACGATGCGGCGATTGCCGGATATTTTGCCCGTGCGACGGCGGACGCACCACGTGTAGCGGACGAGTCGGCATGGCCGCCAGAAATCCATGGGCACTGGCAACGCCAAGCCATCCTGCGCTATGGCGAAAATCCGCATCAGCGAGCCGCCGTGTATCGCGACCGGGATCGGACGTCGCCCAGCCTGCTGACGGCCGAACAATTGCACGGCAAAGAGCTGTCGTACAACAACTATCTCGATCTGGATGCGGCCTGGCGGATCGTGCAAGGGCTGGTCGAGCCGGCGGTGGCGGTGATTAAACACAACAATCCCTGCGGCGTGGCCTGTGGGAAGACCTTGGCCGAGGCGACCGCGGCCGCGTTGGCCGGCGATCCGGTCAGCGCGTTCGGATCGATCCTGGGCTGCAATCGCACGGTGGATGAAGCTGCGGCCCGCGTACTCGTGCAGCCAGGATTGTTCATCGAAGCCATCGCGGCTCCTGATTTTTCCCCTGCGGCTGTGGCCTTGCTTACCAGCAAGCCCAAGTGGAAACACAACGTCCGCTTGATGCGGCTGGGACCGATGCCGCCACCCAGCGGGCAGACGGTGTGGCGGCCGATCGACGGAGGCGTGCTGGCTCAGGATGCGGATACCTTGCCGCCGAATACCGACGAGTGGAAGGTCGCGACCCGCGCGCAACCGAGCGATGAGCTGTGGGCCGAGTTGGCGTTTGCCTGGCGGATCGTGCGGTATGTGACCTCGAATGCCATTGTACTCACACAGGATCGTTCGCTGGTGGGAGCCGGAGCCGGTCAGATGAGTCGCGTCGACGCCGTCGAGATTGCCATTCGCAAGGCGGGGGACCGAGCGCGGGGCAGTGTGCTCGCCTCGGACGCCTTCTTCCCATTTCCCGATTCGATTGAGCAAGCGGCGGCCGCTGGCGTGGCGGCGATCATTCAACCGGGCGGTTCGCGAAACGACGCGGCGGTGGTGGCGGCTTGCGATGCCGTCGGCTTACCCATGGTCCTGACGGGACGCCGGCATTTCCGGCACTAAGGCCTCCGCTCCAGACGGGCTGGCCGCCTGTCGCGATTTCGAGTCATTCATGGCACCCACGATCCTGGAGCAGATCATTGCCACCAAACGCATGGAGGTGGCGGCCGCGCGGAACGCCGTTCCGCTTGCCGAACTGCGGGCCGCCGTGGCGGACGCCCCGCCGGTTCGTGACTTCTTCGCTCCGCTGGCGGCAGGCAAGCCGATCCGATTAATCGCCGAGGTAAAAAAGGCGAGTCCTTCGAAAGGCTTGATCCGAGCCGATTTTGATCCGGTGCGAATCGCGCGGACGTACGAGACACACGGGGCCTCGTGCATCAGCGTGCTTACCGATACGCCTTACTTTCAGGGGCACTTGAGTTACTTGACGCAAGTCCGGCAGGCGGTCGGCCTGCCGCTGCTTCGGAAAGATTTTTTGATCGACACGTACCAACTTTTCGAGGCCCGCGTGGCGGGCGCCGATGCGGTCTTGCTGATCGCCGAGTGTCTGGACGATTGCCAGTTGCGAAAGCTGTTTCACGAAACGATCGAGCTCGGCATGACGCCACTGGTCGAATTTTACGAGCCCGATCATTGCCAGCGGGTATTGGAGGCGGGTGCGACGCTGGTTGGAATCAATAACCGCGATTTGCGCACGTTCCAAACGGATTTGCGGCACACGGTCCGCTTGCGGGAGCGGATTCCCCCGGAGTGCGTCCTCGTGGGCGAAAGCGGCATTCACAGCCGCGCGGATGCGCCTGGTGTTGGAAGAGGCTGGCGTGGACGCGATGCTGGTCGGCGAACACCTGATGGCTCAGCCCGACATCGGAGCGGCCGTCCGGTCGCTATTGGGTGATCCCGTGGCGTGAGTGCCAGTTCAGTGAGACAGGCTGGAAGCCTATCCCACGTCGGCGCGTGAGGTTGCGGGAGTGTACCGCTCGGCTGTTCAGGAATGGTTTGGCGACCGCCAAACCGATGTGCGAAGGGAAGCGAAAAGGAACGAATCTTGTCGAACGGAAGCCAGGCATCCACGAAATTTGGCACCATGGCGGGGGTCTTTACCCCCTGCACGCTGACGATTCTCGGCGTGATCATGTTCCTGCGATTTGGCTATGTCGTCGGACAAGCCGGCTTGTGGTACGCGTTGGCCATCGTGGCTGGCGCCAAGGCAATCACGTTGCTCACGACCTTGTCGCTGTCAGCAATCGCCACCAATACGGAAGTCAAAGGGGGGGGTGCGTACTTTCTGATCAGCCGTAGTCTGGGCGTGGAATTCGGCGGTGCCATCGGATTAGTTTTTTTTCTGGCCCAGGCCATCTCGGTGGCAATGTACGTGATTGGTTTTTCCGAGGCGGTGACGGTAACCGTGGGGGGTGGCTGGTCGATGGTTGTTATCGCTTCCGTCACCAATGCGATCGTTTTTATCTGCGTTTTTATCGGCGCGGGATGGACGATCAAAATCCAATACTTCATTCTGGCAGTGCTGGGATTGTCGCTGGCTTCGTTTTACATTGGAGCCTGGCAAGCGTTTGAACCTGCGATTTTGGCGGCCAATGCGACCCCTAATTTCCAGGGAGGCGAGACGTTCTTCACGATCTTCGCACTCTTCTTTCCCGCCGTGACGGGCGTGATGGCGGGGGCCAATATGTCGGGCGACTTGCGCGACCCCGCGCGGGCCATCCCGTATGGTACGCTGGCCGCCGTGCTGGTGACTGGGGTGGTGTATGTCAGCCAGGCGGTCCTGCTGGCCGGCTCGCGACCGGCGGGGGTGCTGATCGAGAGCAATATGGTGATGGCGGAGATTGCCCTCTGGCCGGTGTTGATCACCGTCGGTGTTTTCGCGGCCACGCTCTCTTCGGCGCTGGGCAGCATGATGGGAGCGCCGCGGATTCTGCAGGCCCTGGCCCGAGATCACGTGTTCGCGTCGCTCCGTTTTTTTGGTGCCGGCAGCGGAGATGCGAACGAGCCTCGTCGAGCCATTGTGCTCACGTTCTTGATCGCCCAAATCTGCATCATGTTGGCCGATCTGAATACGATCGCCCCGCTGATCACCATGTTCTTCATGATCACGTATGGGCTCCTCAACCTGGCGACGTTCTACGAATCCATTACCAAGAACCCGAGCTATCGGCCGCGGTTTCGGTTTTGCAACTGGATGACTTCGTTGGCCGGCGCCGTTGGCTGCGCCGGAGTGATGTTTCTGATTGACTGGATCTGGGCACTCATCGCGATCGTCGTAATGTGGTTATTGCACTGGCATATCAGCCGCCATGAGATCGAGGCCCGTTGGGGCGATCTGCAGAGTGGTCTGTTGTTTGAGCGAACGCGGACCAATCTACTGCGGCTGGAAGACCAGTTGTATCATCCCAAGAACTGGCGACCGATCGTGTTGGCGCTCAGTGGAGCCACCTGGACGCGCCCCCATCTGGCCGTGTACGGGCACTGGTTCACCTCCGGCCACGGCATTCTCACGTTAGGTCAGATCATCACGGGAGAAATCGAGGATCTGCTGGAACGACGCGTGAATCAGGAGCGACTGCTGCGCGACTTTATCCGGGAGGAGGCCTTACAGGCATTTCCCGCCGTCCTCGTCGCGCCCTACCTGTCCGATGGCATTGAAGCCCTCATTCAGTGCGAGGGGCTGGGCGCCCTGCGGCCGAATACCCTGCTGCTTGGCTGGCCGAAGGACGCCACCAAGGCGCCGGCTTTTGCCGCATCGCTGCGAACGGTCGCCTGCCTGGAACGCAGCATCGTGGCGATGCGATTTGCCGATGAAGTCCTCGATCCGTGGGAAGCCCCACAAGGCACGATCGATGTCTGGTGGAGGGGACACAAGAATGGCGAGCTGATGCTGCTGCTGGCCCATCTCCTCACGTGCAACAATGCCTGGCGGACGCACAAGATCCGACTCTTGCGCACGATTGAAAATGAGGCCGGCCTGGATGAGGTGCAGCAGCATCTGCGAGAACTGATCACCCGCTCGCGGATTCCCGCCGAACCAAACGTGATCGTCAGTGCGGACCCCGTCCGTGCCATTCACGCGGCTTCCGCCGTTGCAGCCCTCACGCTGCTCGGTTTCGAAGCTCCGGAGGAGGGGGATGAAGATCCGTTTTTCAAGCGGATGGACGAATTTGCCGGTGACATCCCGCGCGTCGCCTTCGTTTGTAGTGCTGGTAATATGTCGCTCGAGAGCTGACAATCGGGGTGAGATTCCCGTCAACCAAGCGCGGATCGGACGCGCCCCATGGCGCGTCGTGATCCGTCAGAATTCAGGGATCGATGTCCGCCGCATCTCGCCAGCCCCGCCGCCCGTTGCACAGCTCGACACGTTCCCGCTGGCGCGATGTCTGCGCGGGCCTGGCGCGTCCTCTGGCCCGATCATCGTCACCTACCCCTGGGGACACGTGGGGAGCGAGCTGCGAGGAGATACCTGCGGCGACGGCGGTTCAAAATCATCGAGGAGAATGTACCCATTCAGGGAGGCGAGATTGACCTGATCGCAGCCGACGGTGACACCATCGTATTTGTGGAAGTTAAGACCCGCGCGGATCACCGACACGGAACTCCGGCGGAGGCCGTCGACATCCACAAGCAACGGCAGCTGGCGCGGCTCGCCCTGATTTATCTCAAACGACATGACCTGCTCGACACGCCGGCTCGTTTTGACGTCGTGGCGGTGACTTGGCCTGCCGCTGCCCGTCGCCCCTCGATCGAGCACGTGCGGGGTGCGTTCGACGCACCCGAAGCATCTTGGTAGCCACAAGTCGGGCGGCGGCGGACGACGTGGCTGGGGCATCCTGCCAATCGTGGTCGGCACAAAACGTGCTCCGATGATCCACGATGAGCCGGTTGCCTGCAGGCGTTGACGAGCAGGCACGGGGCGGCCGATGAGCCTGAAACCTCCCACGGCAAGCGTGGGGGATCGTGCGCGCCGACCCATGGTTGGCTCATTTCCCAGATGCCCGCCGCTTGCCGGCGGGAGCTTCACGTTCGCTGGCCAAGGCAGTGCGAAAGGACCGTGCGGCCGTGTCTCTGCCGGGACGGTCGTGCGGTTCCGGGCCCCCTCCTTACGTCGGGCGACGACGGCCTCTGGGCAATTTACGGGAAAAATAGCGGTTCGGGTCGCAAAAGTGTCCGAGTTCGGGATGGGAACGCCTTGAAGGGACGGCGGCAAGCCGCTAAATTGCGGAATTCCCAAAATACGCTTGGCGGACCTCATGTGGCCGGTGCCTCGCTGGCCGCCTGTTTTGTGAAGGAGTTGCGACCGTGGCTGCCGTGGAAGAGAAACTGGCCTCTGAAAAGAAGGCCCCCGAGAAAAAGATGCCCCAGCAGTGCGCCCATAATCCGGCTGGAAAATGCTACCTGGCAAAGCCAGGTGAGCTCGACGCGCAGTGGTTGCTCGTCGATGGCACGGACCAGATCGTCGGCCGCCTGGCGAGCCGCATTGCGGTGGTACTGATGGGCAAGCATCGACCCACCTATACGCCGCATGTCGACACGGGCGATTTTGTGGTCGTCACCAATGTCGACAAGATTCGCTTCACCGGCAACAAGCTCGCGACAAAGCGGTACACGTGGTACACCGGTTACACGGGGCTGCGAGAGGAAACGGCCGAGCGCCGCATGGAACGATATCCGGACCGAGTCCTGCGGGATGCGGTTCGTCGCATGTTGCCCAAGAATCGCCTGGGCCGAAAAATGCTGAGCAAACTCAAGATCTACGCGGGGCCCGATCACCCCCATCAAGCGCAGCAGCCGCAACCCACTCAACTCGCAGGCAAGTAGGATTTTTCGCTATGGTGGCATCGAAGAAAGATAAAATTACGGGTGAATCGCTCGGCACTGGCCGTCGCAAGTCCTCAGTGGCTCGTGTGCGCGTGCGGCCGGGCAGCGGCAAAGTCACGATCAATCAAAAGGACGTCATGCTGTTCTTTCCGAAAGAGCAGGACCGGCAGTCGGCCTTGGCTCCCCTCGTGGCGGCGGGCAAGCAGCAGGATGTTGACCTGAGTATTCGTGTGCATGGTGGCGGCACCTCGGGACAGTCAGGCGCCTGTCGGATGGGCATCGCTCGTGCCCTGGTGGGTATGGACGAAGAGATGTTTGCGATCATGCGCGATGGCGGCTTTCTCACGCGAGATTCGCGGATGAAGGAACGCAAGAAATACGGACTGCGGGGTGCTCGCCGCGGGACGCAGTTCTCGAAACGTTAGTCGGCAGTCCATCGGGCTCGGTCCAAAACAAAAAAAAGACCGGCGATTCGCCGGTCTTTTTTCGTGGGTAACCATGGTTGGCCGCGGCGGCTACTATCTGTCCGGTGCCGTCGCGAGATCACTGGGTAAAATGGTCGTCTCGTCGATAATCGCCATCTGCAATTGCTCTACAGAAAGCCCGACGACCCCCGACAAATCGGCTCCTCTCAGATCCGCCCCGTCAAAGACCGCTCCCGTGACATCTGTTTGCATCTTCCCCTCCCTCCGCTCAATGAATGAATAATTACGAGCGGGGTTAACCGCAAACGGTACGCCGCGATGAACAAAAGCGGCTTTTTGGTCCTTTTGGGGGCATACCGGGAGGGGCTGCATGGGGGGAACCACCCGCTGCGGGCAAGGCAGCTTCTCAACTCGGGACAAATTCCACGGGTCTCGCCGGTTGGTTGGGGGTCGGTCTGCAGCGATTTTCCACATGCTGCAGCAAATTGCACAATTGGAATCATCCCGAATTGGTGGCAATAATTTCCGTCTCGGCGATAATGGGAGACTGCTGTCCGGTCGACCAGTCCCGCGGAATGAAGAAAGGAAAGCCATGTTGCCAAGCGTGAACCGTCGCCGTCGGCTCAGTGCCGAAGCGTTGGAAGATCGGCTCATGATGACCGTCCCCGACTTTTCCCTCATCGACGTCAACACGACGTCGCCGACATACATGCAAGCCGTATCGCCTCGGCAATTCATGGGTCAGGTATCGGGCTGGTATTTCGGCCATTCGACGTGAGGACTCTGCAGTAGCCAGTTTGGCTACCTGCAAGGCATGCAAGATGATTTCGTGCGAAATTATCCTTCGCTCGATATCTCCATCCTCGGGATCAACGAGTCCGGCCTGTCTCCCGCCGGGTTCATTACCGATGGTCGCGATCTGCCGTGGTTAGTGGATGTTGATGCCAACAACAACGGCCAGTCCGATGTCTGGTACGACTCGTGGAAGATCGTCTATCGGGATGTGGCCGTTGTCGATCGAGAGAATAATCTCGTTTCGCGATATAATCTTACGGAACATAATCTGACCGATCCCGAAAACCTGGCGTTCCTCAAACAACTGTTCATTGATGCGGCCGTCACCGACCCAACCTCGGATTGGCAGAGCCCGGTAGAGCCGTTGGATGTCAATGCCGACGGATTTGTGGCTCCACTCGATGCGCTGCTCGTCATCAACGATCTCGGCGTTTTCGAGGGGGGCGTGCTGCCGCCTGATCGCGCGTTGCAACCTCCCTATGTCGACACTTCGGGCGACGGTGTGGTTGCTCCCGGCGATGCCTTGGCCGTGATCAATCATCTCAACTTTGTCAGCGCACTCGACAATCAGCCTCAAGCGCCGATGAGCGGCGCCGCCGTGGTTGACGAGCCAGGCTCGCTCCTGGCGGGCGGGGGATCGCTCGACTTGCCAGAGATCGGCCCGCTGCGGGCAGCGATGGGGCAGTCATTTGAGCGCGCTGCGGCCACCGACGTGGCGCTGGCCGACGACGGGTCCGCCCACGGTCCGTGGTATCCGGGGCCGGTACGGAGTGCGTTGTGGTTTGATTCGTCGCTCGTCGACCAGGACGAGGACGCGGAAGTTCGCCCATCGACGGGCCCGGCGTGGGAACCAGTAGGATTGATTTGAGCCACGGTTGTGGCGTGCGGCGATGCTTCGCCGCTTTGGCCACTGCGCGGGTTGGGCCGCCGAGTGCACGAGTTTGGCCGTCCGGCGGTGGGCCGGCTGGGCCGACTGTGGCTGGAAGCCCCAGCCACGGTTGTGGCGTGCGGCGATGCTTCGCCGCTTTGGCCAGTGCGCGGGTTGGGCCGCCGAGTGCACGAGTTTGGCCGGTTGGCGGTGGGCCGGCTTGGCCGACTGTGGCTGGAAGCCCCAGCCACGGTTGTGGCGTGCGGCGATGCTTCGCCGCTTTCGCGATTCCACGCTGGCGGCGTCCCTGCCATCCTTCGCCCCCGCTGGGAGGGGGGTGGTTCCGGTTGAGCGGGCACTGGCGGGGCAGCGATATCCCTCGGCCGCCAGATCTTGACGTTGCCACAACCGGGTGGGCTGCTAGAGTATTTCAAACAACTGTTTGAATTCTTTTCGCAGGGCGAATTCCGATGTCTGGGGACGAAGTCCGCCATCATTTGCTGAACACGGCCGGTCCGATATTCGCGGACCAGGGCTATCGGGGTGCGACCGTGCGGGACATCTGTGCGGCCGCGGGGGTCAACGTGGCGGCGGTGAACTACTATTTCGGGGATAAGCGGCAGCTGTATGTCGAGACGGTCCGGCGGGCTCATCAGCTCCGGGCGGAGGAGGTGCCGATGCCGAGCTGGTCGCCGGACACGCCGCCGGCGAAGAGGCTCCGCTCGTTTGTGGCGACCTTAATGGAGCGGATGTTGGGCCGCTGCGGGGCGGCGTGGCCCACGCGGCTCATGCTGCGGGAAGTGCTCAATCCGACCGAGGCCTGCCGGGCTCTGGTGGAGGACTATTTCCGTCCGCAGATTGACTTGCTGTTGTCGATCCTGGACGACATGATCCCCCCGGGTGTGCCGCCCTCCCGCCGTTATCAGCTGGCCTTCAGCATCATTGGCCAATGCCAGTTTTACCGCATCGCGGGAGACGTGCTGCCGATGCTGATCAGTCGCGAGCAGTTGGATGAGGAATTCCATACGCGGCAACTGGCGGGGCACATCGCCGATCTGATGTGTGCCGCCTTGGAGCATATTCCGGAGCATTGGAATCTTCCGGCGGCGATGCACGAATAGCAGAGGATAAGGGCCGCGGCGGGTTTCCCGGTGCGGGCCACAAGCCGAGTCACGATCCTTCCTTCGAGTCGATTGATGTCCGAACCGCAGCCTCACGAAAAGAAATCGTTATCGCTGGTCCTTGTGCGATCGGTATTACCGATCGGGATTCTCGCAGTGGGACTCGCGGTATTGATCATCGCCGGCAAGCTGCGTCCAGCTCCGAAAAAAGAGTCCCACTTGGCGGGACCTCCTCGGGTCGAGACCGTGGCGGTCGAGCCTTACACGAAGGGACTGACGATCGATGTGGATGGATCGGTCGTGCCGTTCCGAGAGATTGCCCTGGCCAGTGAGGTGGGGGGACGAGTCATGCGGAAGGCATCCGCCTGCCGGGCCGGCAACTTCGTCAAGTCAGGGGCACTATTGTTCGAAATCGACCCGATCGATTACGACCTGGAAGTCCGTCGCCTCTCGAAAGAGGTGCGGCAGGCGGAGATCAATGTGCATTCAATCGACGTCGATTTGGAAAACACGCAGACGCTGATCGATTTAGGAAACGAGGACCTGCGGCTGCAGCAAAAGGAAGTGGCGCGGCTGCAGAAGTTGGCTCGCAACGGAGCGACTTCCGATTCGGAATTGGATCGGGCGAAGCGCACCGAGATCGCGGCCCGCAATATTTTGGCTCAACTTCAAAACCAGGCCCGTTCGCTCGTGACGCGGCGGGCCTCCGAATTGGCCTCTCTGGACCTTGCCAAGACACGCCTTGAGAAGGCCGAGATTGACTTGAAGCGGACAAAAGTGATCGCGCCCATTGACGGGGTGATTGTTCGCGAGCTGGTGGAAGAGGACGCCTTTGTGCAGCGGGGCGCCGTGCTGGTCGAGATCGAAGATACCTCCGTGGCTGAGATCAAATGCAATTTGCGAGTCGATCAGCTCTTTTGGCTGTGGGAGGCTGAGGTGAGCGAAGGGGAATTGGTGTCGTCGATGGATGCCGGCGACTACGAACTGCCCAACACGCCGGCGACGGTGATCTATCGCATTGCCGGCCGCGAGTTTGCCTGGCAGGGCCGATTGGCCAGGTATGAAGGAAGCGGGCTCGATCCGCGCACGCGGACTGTGCCCTGTCGAGTCGTCGTGGACGATCCGCGGAGTGGCGTCGCCCTGAGCGCCGGCATCATGACTTCTCCGCCGGCGCTTGTCCGCGGCATGTTCGTCGAAGTCGAGATTCACGTCGACCCGAAGGCGAACTTGGCCAGCATCCCCTTGCAGGCGCTCCAGCCGGGAAATGTGATTTGGCGCTTGGAGGATGGTGTACTCCGCATCGAGAAAGTCCGTGTGGCGCGACTCACCGAGCAGTCGGCGCTCCTGGAGACCGCGGGAGCCTCTTTTCAGTTAGGCGACCGTCTCGTGACCACTCCGCTCTCGGCCGCCGAAGATGGCATGCGGATCAATGATGCCACGACTGCCCGGCTGATTGACGCCTCGCAGGC
Source organism: uncultured Planctomycetaceae bacterium (assembly GCA_963700865.1). Lineage (GTDB taxonomy): Bacteria > Planctomycetota > Planctomycetia > Pirellulales > Pirellulaceae > CAVOGJ01. Next base: position 1,067,520 of record CAVOZC010000018.1, read on the forward strand.
CGTGCCCGCGTCGACGGCGGGGGAAATGCCCGCGGAAGAAGTACGTCAGCCGCTGACAACTGCGAGCCGCAATCAATGAGATCCATTGTCAAATGGGCCGTGAAGAACACCCCCGCCATGAATATGGTCATGATCGGGATCCTGCTCATGGGTGGGCTCAGCATGTCGATGCTGAAGCGTGAGGTGTTTCCGCAGTTTGAGCTGGAGATCATCCTGGTCACCGTGCCTTATCCGGGTGCGAGTCCGGAAGAGGTCGAACAGGGTATTTGCCAGAAGATCGAAGAAGCGGTCCGGTCCATTACTGGCGTCAAGAAGCAGACGAGCGTGGCGCAGGAAGGATCGGGCTTCCTGGTCCTGGAGCTGGAAACGTACGTCGACGTGCAAAAGACGCTGAACGAAATTCGCAGCGCGATCGATCGCATTCCCAGCTTCCCCGAGTTGGCCGAGGATCCCGAAGTCGAGCAGATTACGTTTCGCGAAGCGGCCATTTGCGTGGGCGTCCTGGGGCCAGACGATCTGGATGTCGAGGCGGAACTGAGTCTGCGAGGACTCACGGAAGGCATTCGCGATGAGATCCTGGCGCTGCCGTCGGTGTCTCAAGCGAATATCACCGGCGGCCGCGATTATCAGATCGACATCGAAATCCCCGAAGCTCGATTGCGCGAGTATGGGCTGACGCTGCAACAGGTGGCGGACCTGGTGCGAAAGCAAAATATCGAGTTGCCTGGCGGCAGCATGCGCACCGATACGCAGGAAATCCTCCTCCGCGGCAAGGACAAGGGCTTGATCGGCGAGGATATCAAAGGCATCCCACTCGTGACTCAGGAGAATGGCGTTGTTCTGACGGTGGATGACATGGGGGTCGTCCGCGATGCCTTTGAGGACGTGGTGGCTGTGAGTCGCATTGATGGGCGACCGGGACTGGTCATCTCGGTGGATCGGACGCGCAGCGAAGATCTGTTGCAGCTGGTCGACGAAGTCAAGGCGTATGTAAAAAACAAACAGCTGCCGGCCGGCTACGATCTGAAGACCTGGCGTGATCAGTCCGTGGATGTGCGGGATCGGATGAATCTGCTCATCAAAAACGGGCTGCAAGGGCTGGTGCTTGTGTTTCTGATGCTCGTGGTCTTTCTCGATTTGCGATTATCCTTCTGGGTAGCGCTGGGCATTCCGATCGCCGTTTTGGGGGCGGGAGGCGTCCTCATGATCGGTGACAAGACGCTGAACATGCTGTCCATGTTCGCTTTCTTGATGGCACTCGGGATCGTGGTGGATGATGCGATTGTGATTGGGGAGAACATTTTCGCCCACCGCCAGAAGGGCAAATCGGGCGTTCGCGCCGCGATTGATGGGACCGTGGAGGTCATTCCCTCGGTCATCGCCTCGGTGTGTACAACGCTGATCGCCTTTACCCCTCTGTTCTTTGTCAGCGGAGTGATGGGGAAATTTATCGCGGAGATGCCTTTGGCCGTTGTGGCGATGCTCGTGATCTCACTGATCGAGAGTGCGTTCATTCTCCCCTGCCACCTGGCTCATTCGGGCGAACCCAACTTTCTGACGCGTGCCATCGGTCGTTATGTGCAGACTTCATATGTCCGCCAGCTGTTTATCTCGACAATGCTGATCGGCGCCTGTCTTGGCATGATCTATCTCATTTTGCCGAGTGGGGGTCTGCCGAGTCCTCTTTGGCAGTCCCTGCAAAGCTCGGCGGGCGGAGCCGCGGCGGCAGGCAAGTTCTACACAGTGGCCAGCATCCTCTCGCTCATGATCGCTGTCATGGCCTTCGTGGCACTCCTCTATCCGCTGACACAGCTGGTTGAGTTCGCGCATTGGCTCAGCCATACATCCAACGCGCTGCTGACCCGATTTGTGAACAAGGTCTATCTGCCGGTGTTGCGGGTGTGCCTGCAAAATCCACTCTTTGTCGTTTGCACGGCGGCCTCCCTCGCGTTGATGTCTTGCGGACTGGTGACTTCCGGCAAGACGCCTTTTATTATCTTTCCAAAAACAGATGCGAATCAGATCGAGGCGACCGTCGTCTTTCCCGATGGGACGCCGGAAGTAATCACCAATGCGGCTTCGTTGCAGTTGGAGCGGGCAATCCAGTCGGTGGCGAAAGGATATGCCGATCGAGGAACCCCCGTGATCGAGACCGTCTTGCGAAATGTGGGCGAAGTTCGCGACTCGAACCCGGTGGGACCTGAAGGCCGGGCCACCGGCAGCCATATGGCGAAAATCGAGGTCGAATTGGTCCCGTCGGGGCGTCGCAGTATGAAGAGCCAGCAATTGGCCGACGAATGGCGGGTTGCGGCGGGCGAGATCGCCGGGGCCGAGACGCTGACTTTCGGCTCACCCAATATGGGGCCGGGCGGAGCCGCTATTGAATTCAAGCTGCTCGCGGATAAAGAAAACATGGGCCAATTGGACGACGCCACGGAACGGTGTAAGGCCAAACTGGCTGAATTCGGCGGGGTGGTTGATATTCGTGACGATTCCAAGCCGGGCAAATGGGAGTTTCAAATCAAGGTAAAAGACAAAGCAAAGTCGCTTGGTATCTCCTTGGCCCAACTGGCACAGACGGTGCGGGGGTCGTACTACGGCGAAGAAGTCATGCGGCTGCAACGGGGACGACATGAAGTCAAGTTGATGGTCCGTTATCCGAAGCAGGAGCGGCGGTCGTTGGCCAATTTCGAGGAAATTCGCGTGCGGACGCCGGATGGCGCTCAGTATCCGCTGACCGAATTGGCCGATGTGACCGTCAAACGGGGTTACTCGGAAATCAACCGTATCGACCAGAAGCGATCGGTGACGATCACGGCCGATATTCGAGAGCAAGAGGCCAATGCACGCGACATCGTGGCAGAGTTGCAAGCCGGTTTTATGGACGAGTTAAAACGAGATTTTCCCGCCGTGGCCGTGCGGTGGGAAGGTCAAGCCGAACAGACTCAGGAGTCGGTCGATAGTCTGTTGCTGGGATTTCAGGCAGCCATCCTGGCGATGTTCGTCCTGCTAACCGTCGAGTTCCGGTCCTACGTACAACCCCTGATCATCCTCTGCATTATTCCCTTTGGCATTGTGGGGGCGATTTGGGGACACTTTTTCATGGGGCTGCCCCTCACGATGTTCACACTGTTTGGACTTGTCGCACTCACCGGCGTCGTCGTGAATGATTCGATCGTGCTGATCGATTTTATCAACATCCGTCTTCGGGAAGGCATGGAGCTATTCGATGCCTTGATGGATGCCGGACGGACTCGCTTTCGTCCCGTCATGCTTACGTCGGTAACGACCATTGCGGGGCTCACACCGATGCTCACCGAGACGTCCTTCCAGGCTCAATTTCTGATTCCGCTCGCGGCGACGCTCGTGTTTGGCCTGATCGTGGCAACGGTGCTGGTGCTGATCCTGATCCCCACGCTCTATGGTGTCTATGGTCGGCTGAGGGGGCAGACGCTGCGGGCGTCGGATCATGACGCGCGGGATCTCGATGAGATTCACGCGGAACTCGCCGCGGCCCAATAGACGCACTCCCTACCCGTGGCTGGGGCTTCCAGCCACGGTCGATTGGGCGTAACGATGGGCACGAGGAATCGGTTCCCCACCCAGAAACGATCGACGGGGAATGGCGTGGTTGGGAAAAGCGGCGAAGGATCGCCGCACTCCCTACCGGTGGCTGGGGCTTCCAGCCACAGTCGATTGGGCGTAACGATGGGCACGAGGAATCGGTTCCCCACTCAGAAACGATCGACGGGGAATGGCGTGGTTGGGAAAAGCGGCGAAGAATCGCCGCACTCCCTACCCGTGGCTGGGGCTTCCAGCCACAGTCGATTGGGCGTAACGATGGGCACGAGGAATCGGTTCCCCACTCAGAAACGATCGACGGAGAATGGCGTGAATGGGAAAAGCGGCGAAGGATCGCCGCACTCCATGGCGTTACCCAGGGCGACGGCCAGTGAACAACCAACGCACGGCATCGCGGGTCACTTGATCGAGCAGGAACAGGCCGTTGTTCCAATAGCGACGGGCCAGGCGGCGCGGCTCGTGCGCCAGCCGAAACGCCCACTCCAGGCCGACTCGTTGCATCCAGATGGGGGCCCGCGGAATGCCGCCCGCCACAAAATCAAACGACGCGCCGAGCTGTACGCAGACGGCAGACCCCATGTGCTCGCGCAACCGTGCCATCCAAAGCTCACCCTTAGGTTGTCCCAAGGCGAGGTAAACGATATCCGCACGGCTGGCCCGGATGCGTTGCAGTAACGACGCCTCCTCGGCGGGACGAAGCGGACGAAAGGGAGGGCAATCGACGCCGGCTACTTGCAGGTCGGGATAACGGTCTTGCAACTTGTCAGCCGCCGCCTGGGCAACGCCAGGAGCACCGCCCAGGAAATAGATGCGATGTCCCTTGATGGCGGCCCACTTGCTGAGTGCGTAGATCAACTCGGAGCCCGCGACGCGTTCCGGCAGCGGCGTGTTCGTCAATCGCGACCACCAGACCATTGGCATGCCGTCGCAGAGGACCAACGCTGCCTGCTCATTCACGGCGGCCAATTCGGGGTGCCGGGCGGTCAGCATGTTATAGTTCAGGTTGGCCGTGATAAAATAGCTCGGCCGGCCAGCCCCAATCAGGGCATCGATCTGCCGCAACGTCTCAGCCAGGGTCAATCGTGAAAAGGGAACTCCCCAGATCATGACTTGCGGCGGCTTCGCGAATTGCGGGTGGGAGACCGGCGTGAAAGCCCCCGCTTCGTCGCGCAAGGCGAGATCAACTCGCCGCTCCAGATCGGCGATTTGCGTTTCCAGCCGACTTAACGCCCTCTGCGGATCGACCTCTCGGCGATCGAGGTATTCCTGCCCCGGTACATCCACGGTTGAGGTCATGCTGCAGGCGGTCCAGGGGGCAGGAAATGGGGCGGGCGACGGTGGAAGCACTCGTCAAACGGCGACGGGCCTCCAATTATAGCTCGCACCGTTCGACGATTTGTCCCACCGAGGGCTTCACATCGCCGCGTATGACCGTCAATTTCGGCAGGACCCTCCAGGTCGCCCTCGGTCACTCGTCCGCCACAGCGGGCGACGATCAAGTGGCTTTTCGCGTGGCGTCTGCCTCTTTGGTCAGCGCGGCACTTTAAAGCGCAGGTCGTGGTCCGGGCTGTTCCACCATGGGACGTCGTCTGCCGCGGGTTTGGCAAACGCGACGTCACGGTCGCGCTGGCTGGGCAACGAGGGGGGTGCGATCTGGGGAACCAGATGGGCGTTGGGTCCTTCGGACGGGTCCGCCGTCCACCACTCCACCTCGTTCCGTTCGCTGGCACCGGGGCTATCTTCGCCCGCGGAGAGGCTCATGGCGGCAAACGTGCCGTTCATACCCACCGTCAGCGAGAGCGTCCCGAACTCGATCTGTGTGGCAGCGAGCGGCATGGTACCGCCGAACAAAAGCGTCGGATGCTGGGTCTGGTCCTCGGTCGGATTCGTCCCGAAACTGATGACCGTCCCGACAGCCAGATCGCTTGCCACGCTCATCGGAATGGTAACCACGTCGAACGCAGCGCCTAAGAGAAACGAGGTGCCGTCTACGCCGCCTGCCTCGTTGATAAGCCCTGCTTCGGATAGGCCGGCGGAAGTTGCCGCGCCGTAGGTCGAGGAGTGATCGGGGGCTCCGTCGACCATCACCAGCACCGACTCGTAGACAATATCCGCATAGGCCGAAAAGACGCCCGTGGCCGACGAGCGAATGTCTTGCGTGATCAAGACAAGATCGAACTGCATGCCGGGCGATACCGCAGTCAGAATGTTCCCGTCCTTGTCCCTCGCCTCGAGCTGGTAAGAAGCCAGGATTGGTTCGTCCGTCACCAGGACCGTCACGGTGGCCGAGTCGTTAAATGTCCCGTCAGCGACTTGGACCGTCAACGCCGCCGAAGCAATGGTGGCCAATTGTGCCGCGTCGGCAACGGTGAGTACTCCCGTGTCCATGTCCAAGGCAAAGATGCCATCGTCGTTGCCCGCCGTGATACTGAACGTCAACGTATCGCCCGGATCGGCACTGCCGGCCACGATGGTGCCGACGACCGTGCCGTTCGGGCTGTCGGGTGCCACGCGGAACAGCTGGTCATTGATGCTGGGAGCCGATCCATTCACATCGAGTACGGTCAAGGTGAATGTGGAACTGGCCGTGGCATTGTCTGGATCCGCGGCGACGATCGTGACCTCCTGGCTGCCAACGTCCGCATTCGCGGGTGTGCCTGTGATCACGCCATTGACCAGACTCGCCCACCCGGGAAGCGTCGTGGAACTATAAGTGAGCGGGTCGCCATCGGGGTCCGAGAATGCGCTGCGGATGTCGTAGGAAAATGCCTGGCCTTCGTCGACCTCCTGATCCACAAGCGGACTGACAACGACCGGGCCGCGATTGCCGGTGACGACGATGTCGAACGTCTCCGAGTCGCTGGCGCCCAGGCTGTCCGTGACCGTGACCGTGATCGAGTCCGTGCCTTCGTCGCTGGCGGCTGGTGTTCCACTAAATAATTGTGTCGCCGGATTAAAGTTCAGCCAGCCCGGAAGGCTACCACCGCCGGCCGATGTTGCGGCGAACGTCAACGGCTGCGACGGTACGTCCGGATCGGTGGCCGTGACCATGAGCGAAAAAGGAGTGCCGACCAATGCCGCCTGATTTCCGATTGGCGCCAGAACGGGTGGCGCATTGACCTCGTTCACCGTGACCTGGAATGTCGTGGTCGCCTGGAACGGTCCCGCGGCAGGATTGCTCGGGTCCTCTCCCGTCGCCGCGATTTCAAACGTATAGACGCCCGGTCCGTCCCCCTCCACTGTGGTCCAGGCAAAGGCACCGGTCATTTCGTCGATGGTGGCGGCCGCGGGACCTGACAGGATGCTGAACACCGGCTCATCGGGCATGCCATCCAAGTCGATGAGCTGAGCCTGAACCATTACCGTGTCGCCCTCGTTGACGGTCTGGTCGGCGATCGGAGCCAGCGCAAAGGGACCACCCAGCTCGGTGTCGACAAAGCGTCCGAAGATGCCCCGGTTGTCGCCATCGCCGCGTCCCTGCCAGAGTGCCACATAGCCGTTATTGACGGCCGCCAAGGCGGGTCGGACCTGGCCGCTCGGTATCGTTTGATTCAAACGGATCTCGCTCGAAAGGGCCTCGCCGTCGGCCGCGAACATCCGCGAGAACGATCCGCGATGGTCCCCAGGCCCGTTGCCGTACCAGGCGACCACAAAGTTACCATCGGCCAACTGAGAAACCGACGGTCCCAACTGGGCTCCCCGCACCGTTTCGCTGACCGAGATGCTCTCGCCGATCGGCGCGAGCATGTCCCCTCCCTCGCTGTCTCCGATCTGGTAGGAGCGAGTCATGATGTCGTGACGGCTCTGCCAGGCGACCGTCAAGTCACTCTTGCCCGCGCTGATCGCCGGCAATTTCTGCACGCCGCTCGTTTGGTTGTTCACCAGAAACTCATCGCCCGGCTGACTCAACAGCGTCATGAAAATACCACTGTGGTCGCCCGGTCCGTCCCCTTCCCAGGCTATCGCCGCATCGCCGTCGGGAAGTCCCGTTACAACCGGGGCTCCCTGACGCGCCACGCGTGTAGCCGTTGACGAGTTTCTCTCCCTCGAATCGCCCACCCACAAAGGCATTGGAGAAAATTCCAAAATGGTCACCAGCGCCTCGCCCTTGCCAAACCACCACATAGCCGTCCGACTCGCCGTCCGAGACGGCTGCCACGTCCGCATTTGCCTGGGTGCCGAGCGTCGTATGGTTGATGAGCACCTCACCCCCCACAGGATTGCCTGAAGCATCATACCGCTGACCGTAAACGCCCCAACCGCTTCCGTCCTGTCCCAGCGATTGCCAGACCACCATCGCGCTGCCGTCCGCCTGCAAGGCCACCGCCGGGTTTCGCTGACTGCCACGCGTCGTCGAATTCACCAGGAACTCGTCTCCCGACTTGGCCCCATCTGGCGTGTACCGCTGGCCAAAAATGCCCCAACTGCTCCCGTCCTGGTGAAAGCTCTGCCAGACCATCAGCATGTTTCCGCGGGCGTCGGCCGCCACGTCGGGCATCGTCTGGGCCCTGTTGGTCACCGTATTGATCAGCGTGTCCTCACTCACGCCTTCCGACAGCGCGGCAGTGGTGCCAGCAATCACATCGGAAGCCGCGAACACCGTCGTCTCGCCCCCATCCGAGGTGGCACCTTCCAACTCGTTCAAGCGATTGATCACCAGCAACGCATCCAGCGGACTTACGTAGCCATCGGCATCCACGTCGACGAAGGGGGGCGCCGCCAAATCGTCGGGGCCCAGCGCCGGCAGTCGGCCCGTGGTCGGATCGGCCAGAACCGGGTCATTCAGTTCATTGATCACCAACAGCGCATCGATCGGTGTTACGGCAAAGGCCGATTCCGCCGCATCCACGTCCATGGGGTCCAGCGGATTTTGCCAATCCGCCGCCAAGAGCAGGCGTGTTTCGAGCGCCTCGACGCGCCGCGCTCGTTTCGCCAGGACCCGCCGTCCTTGATTTGCTTTGCGTATTTTGACCATCTTGTGCACTCTTCTCCCGTTTTGCCAACTTACCCCAAGCCGCCGAGAAGACCAGAATACCAGCTTTCAAGGCCAAAGCGAGCGTTAGGCCGATTTTTTCCGGGTCCGCGGCGGGTCCTCAGGGGGACCTCCCCCGGCCGTGCGAAAGGACCTCCAGTGGGCGGTTTCCGCAGGCCATTGCAGAGGGCCGGATCGCCGCCCTTGGTGTCACGCCGGGTAAGGGTTTAGCGCCGCACGGCTCGGAGGTTGCGGCGTTAAAGTCTGCGGGATGGGTGGGCTGCGGGCTTCACGGCAATTTTGCTTGGAAGGCTGTGCCGGGGAAATCAGTCGTATGCCTGCCGCCCGGGTCCAGGTGTTCCGAATTCAGCGATACGGGGAGAGGGAACGAGTCGTGCGGACGATGACAACCATGCGGGCCGTGCCGCGCAGGCCGGGGTCCGCGGCGGCGCGGGTGGCCATCCGGCTGGTCGACCGTCCGATCCGTCCCGAATGACTTGAGGTGAACCCCGATGCGAGGAAGTCTCATCATCCTTGGTTGCTTCATCCTGGGGGTTTTTGGGCCTGCATGGGGTGCTGAGCCCGACGCCTCCCGCCTCGCGGAGCGTTACGTGGTCATTACCAATTCGGAGGCCAGCTTTCGGATACCGGACGCGCCGCCGCGTCCGGCACGGGTCGGCTATCGTTACCTGGTGAGCCACACGCAAGGCAGCTGGGTGTGGGTGGTGCGGATGGGAGGCTGGCTGGATGCGGGCGACGTCGTGCTGGAAGCGGAGGCGGCGGACCATTTCTCATCCTTGATCAAGTCCCAGCCGTCGGCGGAGCATTTTTACCAGCGGGCCGTGATGTGGTCGGTGCGGCAGGACTATGCGCGGGGGATGGCGGACTACGAGGCGGCCATCGCGTTGGAGCCCGACAACTCTGCGGCCCACGCGGGGCTGGGAAGTTGTTACTGGGCCCTGGGGCGATTCGACGAGGCCTTATCGATCCTGGAGCGAGCGATCGAACTCGATGCAGCGAATGCCCAGGCCTACAACAATCGCGGCAATGTGTGGCGGTCGTTGGGCCGCCTGTCCGAGGCTCGAGCGGACTACGCCGAGGCCGCACGATTGTCGCCGTCTCACGGCACACCCCGGAGCAATTTAGGGAGTTGTCATCTGGCCGAGGGTCGTTATTCCGAGGCGATTGCCGAGTTTGACGCGGCGTTGCGGCTGGAGCCCTTCGACCCCGAGGGGTTCAATGACCGCGGCTATGCACGGCAGCGGCAAGGGGATTATCAGCGAGCGATGGAGGATTATCAGCGATCGGTGCAGTATGACGACGCTTGCTATCAGGCCTATAACAACGCCGCCTGGTTGCGGGCCACCTGTCCCAACGCGGCCTTTCGCAATGGCGAACTTGCGGTCCGGGTTGCCGAGACGGCCTGTCAGCTTACCGATTTCCGGAATTGGTACTGTCTGGCGACCTTGGCCGCGGCGCACGCGGAAAACGGGGCCTTTGAGGACGCGGTGACGGCACAGCGGCGAGCGATGGGTCTGCTGCCTCCCGACGTGACGTCGGCGGAATGGCAGGAGCAGCAACATCGGTTGGAACTCTATTTGGCGGCCCAGCCCTACCGTGAGGCGGAGCCGTCGCCGATTGCCTTTCGGCCCGCGGCGGGCGATCCCCACCGGCGAAATCTCTAATCTCGGCCACCATGCCGGGTCGCTGCGGCCCGCTGTCAAAATGGCAGCGGCAAGTCGCGCCGGAGCGTCGGCCCGCTCAGCGGTGACTTGGTAAACGCCGCTTTTTCCGCGATTTCTGCTCGGTTGCGACGACTTTCGCCACTCAGGCCCGGATTCGCGCGCGACTTGCAAAACAGAAGGCCATCACGAAAAACGTGCGCCCAATTGGCAGTTCGTCGACGGACTGGGGGGCTTCAAACGAAACGGTAATGGTGAAATAGACGTAGGAGTGAAACATATGGCGACCGCGACCAAAAGCAGATCCAAAGTCACGCTACAACCCTTGGGCGATCGAGTGGTCGTTGTGCGGGACGAGTCGCTAGACACAACGGCGGGTGGCATCGTGTTACCGGAGGCGGCCAAGGACAAGCCGGCCCGCGGCAAGATCATCAGCATCGGCGATGGCAAGCTGTTAAACGACGGGACCCGCTCGAAATTCCAGGTAAAGAAAGGCGATCGCGTTCTCTTCAGCAGCTATGCGGGCGAAACATTCCGCATCGACGACGAGGAATACTTGCTCATGCGAGAAGACGACATCCTGGCGGTCATCGAATAGCGGCATGTGAGTTTGCCCGCACCTCGCTCCGCCAAATCTGGCGAGCCAGGCAGCGAGGCCCTCGCTTTACCAGATCAATTTCCATAACGGCGAATCGAAACGCCGTTCAACTCTAGGGGAGACACGAGACATGGCAAAAATGATTGCCTTTGAACAGGAAGCCCGCGAAGCCATTCGGCGGGGCGTATCGAAGCTGGCGCGAGCCGTGAAGGTGACTCTGGGTCCCAAGGGACGTAACGTCATCTTGCAGAAGAGTTTTGGGTCGCCGACGGTCACCAAGGACGGCGTGACCGTGGCCAAGGAAATCGACCTGGAAGATGTCTACGAGAACATGGGCGCTCGCATGGTGCGGGAAGTTGCCAGTAAGACGAGTGACGTAGCGGGTGACGGAACGACGACGGCCACGGTGTTGGCGGAGGCCATTTTTAACGAAGGGCTAAAGGCCGTGGTTGCCGGAGTCAATCCGATTCAGATGAAAGCGGGTATCGAAAAGGCGGTCGAGTCGATTACTGAGAAGTTGGCAGGCATGTCGATCAAGATCAAGAGCAAGGAAGAGATGGCCAATGTCGGTTCGATCGCCTCGAACAACGATCGACAGATTGGCGAGCTTTTGGCCGATGCGATGGAAAAGGTCGGCAAGGACGGAGTCATCACGGTGGATGAAGGCAAGAGCCTCCAGACCGAGGTGGAGTGGGTCGAAGGAATGCAGTTCGATCGCGGCTACCTGTCCCCCTACTTCGTGACCGATCCCAACTCGATGGAGTGCGTGCTCGAAGACGCCTACGTGCTTGTGTTCGAGAAGAAGATTTCCAGCATCAAGGACTTGGTGCCATTGTTGGAAGCGGTGGTGCAGCAGGGCAAGCCGCTCTTGATCGTGGCGGAAGATGTCGACGGGGAAGCCCTGGCGACGCTCGTGATTAACCGTCTCCGCGGCACCTTCAAGTGCGCGGCGGTCAAGGCGCCTGGTTACGGCGATCGACGTAAGGCGATGATGGAAGACATTGCGATCCTCACCGGCGGTACGGCCGTGTTCGAGGCGCTCGGTCTCAAGCTCGAGACCCTGCCGATTACCGATTTGGGTCGAGCCAAGAAGGTCATTATTGACAAGGACAATACGACCATCATTGAAGGAGCCGGCAAGAGTGCTGATATCAAGGCTCGCATCGATCAGATTCGTCGTGAAATTGAGAACTCGACCAGCGACTACGATCGCGAAAAGCTCGAAGAGCGGCTGGCGAAGCTTGCCGGTGGAGTGGCCAAGGTCAATGTCGGTGCCGCAACCGAGAGCGAGATGAAGGAGAAGAAGGCCCGTGTCGAAGACGCGTTGCACGCGACGCGCGCGGCGGTGGAAGAGGGCATTCTTCCGGGTGGTGGCGTGGCTCTGCTTCGTGCGGCGGCCAACTGCACGGCGGCTGAGACGATGACGACCGACGAGAAGATCGGCTTCAATATCGTTATCCGCTCCTGTCGCTCGCCACTGACCATGATCGCCGAAAACGCGGGTCAAGACGGTGGCATCGTGTGCGAGAAAGTGATTGCCCAAAAGGGGAATCATGGTTACAACGCGCTGACCGATACCTACGAGGACCTGGTCAAATCGGGCGTGATTGATCCGGCCAAGGTGACTCGTACGGCGCTGGCGAACGCGGCCAGTGTGGCCACGCTGCTGCTCACGAGCGATGCCCTCATCGCCGAGAAGCCGAAGGAAGACAAGGCCAAGGCGTCCGCTGGCCATGGTGGCGATTACGACATGTATTAATCGCCGCTAATCGAATCTGGCAAAGTCCAGTTTTTGATAAGGACCCCCGATCGAGGCAGCTGCCTTGGTCGGGGGTTTGTGTTTTCCCTACGGAGTGCGGCGATTCTTCGCCGCTTTCCCCGGCCCCCGCGGTCGACTGGCTTTCGATGGGAGCGGGAGACCGACTGTGGCTGGAAGTCCCAGCCACGATTCGCGAACATCGATTCAACTGGCCGTCCCACCCCGCGGTCACGTATACTTAGACGAGGTCCCCGACAGCATTCCCCTGTAAAACGGTTCCTGATGGCTCCTGATGCCGCCTATTGTCGCCGCTACCCCACCTTCTGGCCCGCCGCATGGTTGGCGGTGACGATCGCTCTCTCCATCGCCGGCGGGCGGCGCCACGGCGGATGTGCTCATTCTGAAAACGGGCGGACGGCTGGAGGGGGTATTGGCCAATCCCGACCAGGATCCGCGGACCGAATACGTATTGCGACTGGATGGGGGAGGCGAAGTCACGCTCGCTGCGGACCAGGTCGAGCGATTCTTACCGACCAGCGAGGCTCGGCGGCGCTACAAGGCGTTGCTGAAGCGGATGCCTCCCGACGCGGACGGAAATTGGCGGATGTCGGAATGGTGTGGCGACAAGGGGCTGAAAGAGGAGCAGAAGCTGCATCTGGAGCGGGTGCTTGAGTTTGATGCGAACCACGCCCAGGCTCGCCGTGCGTTGGGCTATAGCTTTCTCGGCGGCGAATGGGTGCGGCAAGCCGACTATATGCGGCAACGCGGGTATGAGTTGTATCAGGGGCGCTGGCGGTTGTTGCAAGATATCGAGCTGGAGAAGAATCAGGAGCGGGAAGAGCTGGCGGTGAAGCAATGGACGAAAAAACTGAAGCTATGGCGAGGCTGGTTGGGCAAAAAGAATGACGCCCAGGGATGGGAAAACATTCAGGCGATCGAAGATCCTCTGGCCGCCGCGAGTATCGCGGGGCTGCTGGAAAGTGAGGCCGATCCCAGGGTACTGCAAGCCTACATTCGCGTGCTCGGCAAGCTGCACACGCCGGTTTCCACACGTGCCTTGATTCAAATCGTCTTGGGGCCGGCGACCGACGATTTGCGACAGTTGGCGCTCGATCAGTTGGAAAATTACGGGGCCGACGCGGCCATCGACATGTTTATTATCAAGCTGGAGAGCCCCGACAACCTCGTCGTCCGGCGGGCCGGATTGGGGTTGGTGCGTTTGCCACATGAACGGGCCATTCGTCCACTGATCAATGCGCTTGTGACGGAACACAAGGTCCAACTGGCCGATACGTCAGGGCAAATCAGCACTAGCTTTGGTGGAGCGAGTAATGGGAGCGGCACGGGGGGCATCGGCTTCGGATCCGGGGGCGGTCCCAAGGTGGTCATCAAACGGGTGCAAAATCGCGAGGTGCTGGACGCACTGCTGAAAGTCGCGGATGGTGCCAATTGCCAGTTCGACCAGGTTGCCTGGTTGAACTGGTACATCTATCGCAATACGCCGACGACTGCCAGCCTGCGGCGGGCGGACTGACATCGTGCCCGCGGGCCTCTCTCTTCAACAGGCCCGACTATAGCCGGGTCGAGGACCGAATAAATTCGACCGTGGGCTTGCCGCCACCGGCGCGCGACTTGCCGGTCAGAAATTCAGCGACGTAGCGCCTGACGCTCCTTCTTTTCGGGAACATTAAAATTGTCACCCTTTTGCAGGATCGGTCGCGCTTCGAGCATGCTGCCGAACATGCGCGTGCCCGCGGCCTGGCAAGGATACCATTCGCCGTTCCCCTCCGCGTCGACGAGGTAGAATTCGGGGTAACAGTGTCCTGGTATCCAGACGGTGCGCGCCGGGACGCCATGGGAACGGCAAAGCGCGATGAACAGCGAGGTCAGTTCTTCACAATCACCATTCTTGTCGCGTAAGGCCGCCAGGGCACCTTTGAGCTGCCCGTTTTCATACTTGATGTTCTCCCGCACCCAATCATAGAACCGTTCGACTTGCTCCCAGGCGGTCAGGCTGTCGTCGGTCAGTTCTCTTGCCAGTTCGCGGATGTTGCGATGACGCGATTCAATGTAGGGACTTGGTCCCAGGTAAAGTCGCAGATCGCGACCTGTCCGCTTGGGGATTTCCAGATCCGCAGTCTCGGTAGGCGCTGTGATCGGACGGCGATCAATCTCCATGGTGAGGATCGCCGCCGCCGTGTCGCCGGAGCGAATTGTGGGCACGCTGACCAGCATCTGCTTGACGCCCCCATCGAGCATCCGGTACTTCACGTCCTTGACCTGGGGTGAAAGTTCTTCCGCGACAATACGCACGGTCTGTTCGGGCCAGTCGGTCGGCACCGGAACGGTGGCAAACAATCCCAGGCAATTGCCCCCCGTCGCCGTGATCTTCACGCCTACCTTCCATTGCTCGGTTTGAGCCCGTCCCAGCCGCTCGGAAGTCGCGATGTCGGGATCGCCGAATTGGGCGCGGCCCGCTGAACAAAACAGGTGGATCAACAAGCACAGCGAAGCAAAGCGAAGGAAGCGGTACACGGGTAGACCCTGCTGGAAAGGTAAAGACGATCACCTCTCCATCGTAACTTGCCCCAAGATGGCTGCTCGATATTCCGGCCCGGCAATGGCGGCCGCCATCCCTGCGACGTACGGGCTGGTCCGAATGTGCGAAAGAAAAGACGCTTGCGGGGCGGACACGCCGGCCATCCGCCCCTACCGGCCAGTCAGGAATTAACCGCTAAAGCCGGTGGGAGCCGTGGAGGGCAGGGTCGGCGGCGCGTTGGCGGGTTGCATGCCGTTGGCGGACGGCGGAACCATGTATTCGCCGGGCTGCAGGTCATAGCCCGAATCGGAAACGGGAATTTCTGGACTACACCCGGAGTAACCGGTGTAAGCCGGAACGGAACTGGTCTCGCAACCGCAGTCGTACGACGGGGGACAGGCGCACGGGTCGGGACAGGCGGGATAGCTCACGCAGGGTGGTGGATAGGCAGGGTAAGCCGCGGGGGGCGGCGGAGCCGGCATGGGAGCCATGGTGCCATAGGCGGGTGCACAGCGAGCTCCACGACAACCCCACAATCGCAAGCCGCGGCGACAGCCGCTGGTCGACGCGATAACGATTAATACGATCGTGACAAAAACAAAGCGTTTCATGAGACTTGTCTCCAGTGACGCTTGAGCGGGTAGAAGCGCTCGGGGTGGGATGGTTGGTGGGCCCGGTTGGTGGGGCATGAAACTCTACAACACGCCCATTGATGTGCAAGTGAATCATGTTGTTTTTTTCCGACAGCAGACGATCGGTGCTGAAGGCAAAGAAGGTACAACCGCAAGAAGTCGATCGATTGTTCTTTCGGGAAAACCATCCGCGCCGGATTCACCATGGCTTGCCAGCTACCGATGTAACGGGGGTGAATCGCTGACATCCCCGTGCGCGGTTTATCCTGCCCCAGGACGGCTAGGTTGAAAGGCGGAGCCTTGCGGACAAACGTGACACTCTCTCAGCGACAAAAGGGTCGCCCTTGGCTACGGGTGACGGTGTTCCTCGCCGTCATGTCGCTCGGCTTCCGCGCCACCGCCGACCACCCGTCACCTTGTCCTTGGGAATGCTGCGAGATCCGCCCACAAGATCAGATCTGGTTGATCAGCACTCGGCACCTTGGTACCTGTCCTAACCCGCCGACACCGTGCAGGCCGCAGTTGTGTTACCACCGCTTTGATCCTTGTCACGGCTGGGTGCCGTCCCATCAGGAGGCGTTTTTCGCCCAGGACGATCCGCAACAGATCACGACGGTATACGTCCACGGGAATCGTATCTCGGAGGCCTGGGCACAGGATCGCGGTTTCAAAACCTATTGCGCCTTCACCTGCGAATGCGACGCACCGCCGGTCCGCCACGTGATCTGGTCGTGGCCTTCGGAGGCTATTTGTCGCCGCACGGCAGTCATCCGCGACGCGCGGGTGAAAGCCCGGCGAACCCCCATACAGTCCTATTACCTCGCCTGGTGGCTCTCCAACCTGCGGCCGGAACTGCAGGTCAGTCTGGCCGGCTTCAGCTACGGTGGACGTACCATTTTGGGAGCGGTGCATATCCTGGGCGGTGGGACACTCTGCGGCCGGGGTCTGGCATCCACCCGTTATGGTTGCACCGTTCAACCCCGAATCGCCATCATGGCCACGGCCAGCCAAGCCGACTGGCTCCTGCCGGGCCATTGCTACGGCTGTGCGCTGCCCCAACTCGACCGAGGTCTCATCATCTACAATTGCTGCGATCCCGTCCTGCGGCGATATGAAAAGCTGATTCCCGAAGCCACTGGACCCGCATTGGGACTGGTTGGCATTCCCTGCGGATTGGGCGAACATAGTGGTAAGCTGCAGGAATTCAACGCGCAACAGATCGTCGGCAAGACGCACAAGTTCACACTCTACTACGAATCGCCGGAAGTCATGGGCTTGATAAGCAACTATGTCCTCTGGCGACCGGTCGACTAAGTCCGCATCATGCTGCCACGATTGACCGCCCTGGCGCTGCTCCATGAATGTACCGGCCGCGACATCTGGTCGGTCGCTTATTGCGAAGCCAAACGCATCCCGCCGGCCTGGATTGAGGAGCTGGCGGATTGTTTCGAGTCGGGCTTTTGCCTCGATCGGCAAACCATCTATGCCGAGGACCGGGTCGTCAATCAGTATGAGGGCATTCGCGATATTGATCTCGCCCGAAAGCTGGCGGAAGTCTTGGGGATTGACGTCGATTACGTCACCTCCTCGGCGTTCAGCCCGGAGGCCCAGGTGCGGGCCCTCCGGGAAGCGGTCGACGAATAACCGGTGATCGCGCTGCCAACCTAGCCGCGCCACCGCCGCCCCAGCAGGACCCATGCAGCGCTGCCGAGCCAGCTGGCGGCAGCGGGCTCGGGAACCTGTCGAAGGGAGATCCTGGCGAGCGGTACGGCCCCGTTGAGGCTGCTCATAATGGTGGTCCCCGCGGCGGTATTCGTGCCCAGGAAATTATCGAGTCCCGCGTGGAGCATGATGTTGCCGAATTCGTCCGAGCTCGTGCCGCCCAGGGTGGAAAACGCCGCTCCCATGCCGTCGTTGACTTCGGTGCCGGCATCATAGACGTTGTCGCCCGTGATCGTGATTGTCCGCGGGCCGCGAAAATTCCCCAGGCTGTCGAAGACCTCGATGGCCATCGGATTGCCGTTGCCAAAGAAGGCGTCGTTGGACGGAATCACCATCGAGGCATAACTGAGGTAGCGATTCGCAGCGCGATTCGGCACATTCAGCACGGTTGTCACTGACTCGCCCGGATCGAAGGGGCCCGCGGCAGCTCCGCCGACCGCGGCGACCGTCCTATCGAATCGCCCAACCACGGATTGAAAGTTCGCGCTGAAGATCGATGTGTCGCCGCCCTCGGCGATTTCCTCGAGACCCGGGAACAGGCTGGCTGACTGGCCGACCGTTTGCACATCAAACGAACCATCATGAAATCCCAACCAGACAGGTGTAAAAAAGAACCCGTCTGCTGGCTGCAGATTTTCGATGGTGATCTCGAGCTGCACCGACGCCGCGGCGACCCATAGGAAAACAAACGAACTGCAGGCGACCTTGAACAACAGACTTCGCATCGTACACTCCACAAAAAAGGGAACACGGGAAACGATGGTGAAACACACGCACTGCCCACGTACGGGCCAGCCTCTTGCACTGTTCCTGACAGCCAGCTTGGTAGACCGATATCCGGTGATGACAAGCCACTGGCGTGTCAGTTAGCGGTAGCCAGCCGCATGCCGATAAATCACCCGCGGCTCGCCCAGCCATGCCGGCAACAGTGTGCGGGGGTTAGTCGGTGGGTGTGGTGAGGCCTTACAGCCCGCATGAGAAAAAAATGAAAGTGCACGGAGCGGCGGGACTATTCGTCCGGTTGTGTAATCCGCAGCACATTGGCGATCCGCGCACGGGCTGAGGCTGGCAGCTCGCTGTGGGGCGTCAGCCTGGCATCGAGGTGTCCGCGTTCCACCGCTGCGTCATGGATGAGAAGCAGCTGCTTTTTGAAGTGCCGGCAAGTGCGGCAGCTGATAAAGTGCAGCCGCACGGCCCAGCGTTCCACGCCTGGTAACGACTCGTCGAGCGATCGCGAGATCAACGCCTCGGATTCCTGGCACCGCAGTGTGAGTAGCAGGCGGATGGCTCGCAAACATCGCATGAATCGTCGCCCTCGCAGGTGCCGGATCGTTGTGGCTCCCCTGCCCCGTGTGGTTATGGCGCGCGGCAGCTCCCCCGCGAACCAGCGGGAATCCAGGCATTCCCGCAACAGCGACCGGGCCCGGTGGACTCGGACGGAAAGATTTGTCGGCGATATGTGAAGTATCTTACACACTTCTTCACTGGAAAGTCGATCGATTTCGCGGAGCGTGAAGGCTCCGGCCAGGGTGCCCGGCAACCGGGACCGGCATTCGTCGAAAATACGCCAGAATTCCTGGTCCTCCAGTGACTGGGACGCAGAGCCCGGCCGTGCGTCCGCGTCATCTCGCGGCATGCGGGACAGCTCGGCGGCGGATACTGAGGGAAATTGTCGAGCCGCCGCGCGAAAGTGATCGATGATTTTATGCTTGAGAATGCCGATCAGCCAGGAACTTCGAGACGAATCGCCGCGAAACGCCCGTTGTCCTCGCACGGCGGCAACGAACGTCTCCTGCACCAGATCGGCGGCGATTTCGGGATCGGCGACTGCGCCATCGCATAGCCGTAGAGCAGGTCACCAAATTCGGCAAGCCAGTCCAGTCCTGGATGGTCGGTCACGCGTGGCTGCTCATCGGAGATGGGATCAGTGGCCGAGTCAGGGCCCGTCGAAGGCCCTCGCGTGTTCGCGACGGAGACGACCATTTTCGACGACTCTACACTGCCTTGAGGATCTCGTCAAAGAAGCGGGCGGATGCCAGCAGCGCGTCCGCGTCGCCCAGGGCCTGTAAATGGTTTTTACCGGCGACTTCGTGGAAGCGATTTTCGACCCCCGCCGTTTCGAGGCTATCCATAAACGCATCGACCTTGGGTCGACTGACAAGCGTATCATTCTCGCCGATGAAGATCATCGTCGGAGGATCATCGCTCGAAACCCAGTTGGCGGGTGACGCATTGGCGTAGTTGTCGGGAACTTGGTCCCGTGTGCCGCCGAGAAAATATGCGAGCTGATCATCACTGGGGGCGAAGTCGCGAAAATCAACCGCCGGTCCACCGGCGATTACCGCCTGCACGCGCGTGCTCGTAACTCCCGTCGCGTCCGGCCCTTCCAGTCCCTCCGAGCCATCGGTCATGCCCAGCAAGAGTGCCAGGTGACCGCCGGCCGAGTAACCGTAAGTGCCGATACGATCGGGATCGATCTGCAAAGGTTGCGCGTTTTCTCGCATCCAGATCACGGCCGACTTGACGTCATGAATTTGATCGGGAAATTGTGAGTTGGGAGCGAGTCGATAATCGATATTTACCACCACATAGCCGCGGTCGGCCAACTGTCTTGATCGTTGGGACATCGCCGACTTGCTGCCAAATCTCCAGTACCCGCCATGGATGACGAGAATGGCCGGATGCGGGCCATCGGTCTTGGGTGCGTAAATGTCAGCCTTCAGGTCGCCTGTCGCACGGTTGGCGTAGACGACATTCTTACGCGTCGTCACGCCCGAGCCGATGAAGCGACCTACTTCGGCGTCATCGATGATGCGTACGTCAGCAGTACCCCCGGTGGATTTCTGGCGTACCAGCGACGTAACTTCGGCCGCATCCCGCATGACGAAACGACTCGCTGGACCGTTGGACGAACGCGCGAGTGTTCCGACGATCAGGCTCTCGTCGCGCATTTCAAAATCGTCACTGCCGGACGTAACCGTGGATGTCCAGCGTCGCCAGACCTCGGTCTGGCCAGCGAGGACGGTGGTCACGCTGCCCGCCTCGCTACGAAAACTCAGCCCCCGCTCGAGCGTGGCATCGACAAGTGAAAGGTATTTCTCTCCGCTACCCGCCAATCGAAGATCGACAGGGCCGCGGAGGAAGCTCCCGCTGCCAATCACGATTTCGGCCGTGCCTTCTTGATGAGTCCAGCGCGTCCGGCCGCCAATTTCCGAGTCGGTCATGTTGATGTGCAGCGCCGCACCGCTCTCGATGAGCAAGGAGCCACCGATCGTGGTCCCGGCGATGCTGACCGTCTGGCTGCCGGAGCCCCGAATCGACAAACTGCCAGCAAGGTCGAGTTGCTCAAGGCAAATCTTATCGGCGCCTCCGCCAGTGTCCCAAATAATCCGTTTGACGCCGTCGAGGGAGCCGTCCACGGAAATGTTCGTGGTATCGGCTCCCGTGGCCAGCATGAGCGTCCCGGCCGGCGACGACAGGACCACATCGTTATTTGCCGCGTCGCCGACTAGCCGCAGGGTGGAGCCCACGACAGTCCCGATGACGTTGCCGGCCAGCAGGCATCGCGACTCGAGCCTTTCCACGCTCCAATCCCACGGACCCCGATCCGGATGCCCGTGAGCGAGGCTGCTGTGTTTTTTCCGCATAAATCGCCTTCCCCAACTCAGATGCCCAATAGTCTTGCGGTCTGCATGAGAAAACCGCATCACGATCCTCCGGCCCGGCACGTCCGTTGTGTTATTATCGCGATTTCCGCCATACGTTCGCAAAGCAACCCGTGCAACTTTATCCCTCTTTTAAGGGAAATGGCTGCGTAACCCCTAACGAAAGCAAAAATGGCACAGCACGGAATCGGGCTGGACGCCTGGATCAACGGGGCCTGGGTCTCGGGCTCGGCTCGCCGTCTCGGTTCACGACGCGGGATTCATCCACGGCGTGACCGTGGCGGAGCAATTGCGGACGTTTGCCGGTCGGCCCTTTCGCGCGGAAGATCACGTTCAGCGGCTGATGCAGTCGCTGGACACGGTCGGAGTCGCCATCGACTATAGTGCCGAGCAACTGCAGGGCATCATCGCAGAAACGGCCGCCCGTAATTGCCGCCGACTTTCCGCGGCGGGAGACTTGCGGATCATTCTCTGGGCAACTCCCGGGGAAGCCGCCGTGCCCGGACTTCGCGACGCCAGTGGTCCTGTCGTTTGTTGTCATGCAGAGCCTCTCTGCTTTTCCGTTTGGGCAGCCCACTACGCGACGGGCGTGCGGCTGGTGACATCGCGTCACCGACAGATTTCATCACTGAATTGGCCTCCCGCCGGAGTTACGCAGTCGCATGCACTACTATCTGGCCGACAAGGAGGCACGGGAACAGGACCCCATCGCGCGGGGGTTGTTGTTGGATGGAGATGGATACGTCTGCGAGGCCTCAACCGCCAATATTGTGGCGTATTTCGCTGGCGAGGGGCTGGTTTCGCCTCGACGCGGAAAGATTCTCCCGGGTATCTGCCTCGCCACGATTGAGGATTTCGCGGTCCGGCTGGCCGTCCCGTTTCATTACCGGGATATGTCTCCCGAGGAATTCGCCAGCTCGGATGAGATCTGGTTGACCAGCACGCCTTTTTGTGCTCTCCCCGTGGCTCAACTTGACGGTCAGGCCGTGGGAGATGGAGCCTTCGGCCGGTGCCATCAATTTCTAACGGCTTGGGGTCGCGATGTGGGTGTGGATATCGTGGCTCAGGCCACGTCATGTCTCGCCGAATGAAGGTCTGCCCCTAACCCATATTTCTCACAAGTTGGTTGGTTCCGAGCGGCTCGCCCAGCGTATCTTCGGCATTGCCTGGCAAGAGTACGCCCAACCGATGGGAGCGGACGACGACGCGAGCACCTACCTCGTTTTAACCGTCAGCCGCAGGCGTACGTGTGTGTTGGTTGCTTGAGGCGCTGTGCTCGGCTCGCGTACGCCTGCGGCTAACGGTGAAACGAAACTTGCGGCTCGGCACGCCTTGCCGAATCTTCGGCCGCCACCGACGTAGCCTGCTCTGGGTCGCCCGCCACACCTGATGAACCATGACGGCGCTACCGGTACGCCAGCACCCCCAAGAAGCCGCCACCATGCTGGCTACCGTGGTGTGTCGCTGACGACCTTTCCGTTGATGACCACGGCCGTGCAGTGTGACGTGTATTCGAAGGGGTCGCCGTCAAAGACGGCGACATCTCCGTGCAGACCGACAGCCAGCGAGCCAACCCGATCGCATCGATACCGAGAATCCGGGCTGGGGAAATCGTGATCGTTGCCAAGGCCTGCTCCAAGGTCAAACCGTTGGCAGCGGTCAACGCGGCTTCGAAGAGCACGACTCGCGTTTTCGGGACTACGATTTGTAGCCGCTTTGCAAGGCGACCGGAATTCCGGCCTTGACCAGCGTGGCAGCCGTCTCGAAGCTCATGTTTTCCTTCTCGCCCGTCGCCCGGGCCATCGAGGGGTGAATCAGCACCGGGACGCCGGCGGCCTTGATTTCGTCCACCAGCAGGTAGGCTTCGGCCCCGCTATCGAGCCAGATCGTGATCTTGAATTCCTTGCCCAGTCGCAGGGCGCTGGCGATATCCTGGGCTCGGTCGGCGGTAATCAGTAATTTGAGTTCCCCGTGCAGCACGCGGGCCAGCGTTTCCAGTCGCAGGTTGCGGGCGGGCGGCTCCGCCTCCTCATCCTTATCGGCTCGTTCCTGTTCTTGCACGTATTCCTGTGCCTTAAGGAACTCTTCGCGGAGCATGGAGATCATTTTTCCCCGTGTGCCCGGCGAGCTGCTGCCCGACTTGTGCCGATCGGCGAGCGTGGCCGCGACTTCGCACTCGCTATTCAGCAGCGCCTCATCCACGGTATTGCCGGTCGTCTTCACGATGATTGTCTGTCCCGAAATTAATTCTCCCGGGGCATGTCCGGTATGGACCGTAGTGATGCCATGATTTCGCACCCAGTCGACGAGTTCATCATGGGTGTTATAGGCGTCGATCGCCCGTAATTGCGGTTGGATCGGCTCGGCCGATTCCAATTGATCCTGGTCGTGCTTCGTGTTCAAAAGGCCCGAGATGCCCACGGTCGAATGTGCGTCGATCAGTCCGGGAGTGACGACCTTCCCGGAGATGACCGGATACCCTTCCGGGATATTGATTTCGCTGGCTTTCCCTATTGCGGAGATGATGCCATCGCGAATGAGGATCACACCGTCCTCCACGGGAGCCGTCGTCATCGTGTAGATTTTTTCTCCCTTGATGGCGACCTGGGCCTCACCCAGGCGGGTCAGCCCCAGGCTGAAGATCGCCCAGCCCATGAGGACAGCTGTGATCGGCAGTGAGCGGGAAATCTTCACTGGTCGCCTCCCATCTCTTGATCGAAGCAGCAATAGTAGGGTGACTGGTCGTGTGTGGCTCCATAACCGCCGACGGCATACGGCCGATCTTGCGGATCGCCACGATCGAATGCCTGCTGACCATCCACCCAGGTCTGCTGCACTTTTGTATACACACTGAATGGATCGCCATCCAGGATGATGAAGTCGGCGTCCTTGCCGGCCCGCAGCGAGCCGATACGATCGTCCAGCCCCAGCATCTCGGCTCCCGCCAGCGTCAGCGATTCAAGGGCCGCCTGCCGTTCCATGCCGGCCGGCACCGCCATCGCGGCCATGCGAAAGAAGACCCGTGAATCGGTGATCCAGACCCGATCCCGGCATGATGTTGAGGGTCGTTAAGCCGCCCGCCAAGGCCCGCTTGAATCCAGAATCATGCACGTTGAGCGAATCGTAGATGCGGATGCCCGGCTGGATCGGCCCGCTGCCATCCGCACCGCCAATGCCACCGATATGGCTGTGTGTGCAGATCAGGCCCGGCATGATCGTGGACCGGCGAAGTCGATGACTTCGGCATCCGCCGGAATCTCGACCTCCTCGCTGCCGCCAACCGCCTCGATGTGGGTCCCCGTGATGACGAGTGTGCCCGAGGGAATGGGCGGGCCCTCCATCGTCAATGGCGTGCCCCCGTGAATGCCCGGGTCGTTTGCGCCACGGACGGGGTGACCAACGGCAAGACCAGCAATAAGCATCGAACGGAGGACGATAGGCGGGACATGGGGTGTGTCTCTCGGTAGCGACGGCGGGTTGGGACCGATCCTCAGCCTAATTCTGCGGTGGAAGTGGGTCAAACGCCTGGCCAACGCATTTTGCGGCCAAGGCGGCTGGCCCTGGGAAACGGGATCTCCGCAAACCGGCCCCCGATGCGTTATAAAGGGCGATTCGAGAGGAGTGCATTCCCTGAGTCTTTACGCAAAGGTCGAGCCTGATGATGCCCATCCCGCCGTGCTCGCGTTCTTGGCCCTCGGTCTCATGTTGCTGGGTACGGTGTCCGCCTGGGGACAACCGGGGGCCAAGACCCGCATCTGCTCACCGATTTCGGCGAACCCGATGTGGCCGAGGGATGGATCACCGTTAACGACAACGTCATGGGAGGCCGTTCGGAGGGAGGCCCTGCCTTCAAAGATGGGCTGCTCATTTTCTCCGGTAAAACGAATACCGATGGCGGTGGCTTCTCCTCCATCCGCACCCGGCGAGCCCGCTGGAACATCGGTGCCGCCAGCGGGGTCGTCCTGCGGGTACGCGGTGATGGCCGGACCTACAAATTTGACATGCAAACCGGTGCCTTCTGGCAGGGGTTGCCCGTATCCTATCGGGCCGATTTCGAGACCAAGGCCGGCGAATGGATCGAGGTGCAGCTGCCGTTTACACGCTTTATTCCCACTTCGATGGGTGAAAGCGTCGAAGGTCGGGTCGACGAGTTGGAGCCGTCAAAGATTGCGACGATCGGTTTCATGATCTACGACAAACAGGATGGCCCGTTTCAACTGGAAGTCGATTGGGTCAAAACGGAGTAACGGGGTGGCCTGCGACTGTCCGCTTCGCCGCCGTCGCCAGATGTTGTCCTTATCCACCTTGGATGCGCGTCGTTCCACCGTCGGCCAGAAAAAATCGCGGGGAAGAAAGCCCGATCGGTGGGAAGTGGCTGCCGCGATTTCTGGCGGCCTGCGCCCGTACGCCGCCGAAGCATGCCGGTGCGTCACGACGCGTGGTACGTTCCTGGCGGCAGGCTTCTCTGGCTAACGGTTAAACAAAGAAAAAAGATGAGTCATGCCTATTCCGGCGGTTCGTTCCAGTTGTTTCCGTTGCCGAGTGGCTGGCCCGGTTTGCTGGGGTCGAAGATCCCCTCCGAGCCCGCTGCGAACTGGCAGTCGTAAAAGGTGACGTCGCAGAAGAGCTGAAACGTAAAGTCGGTGCTTCCCATGTCGGCAATCAATCCGTCCGACAGGACGACGCTTCCCGTCGAGTGGACACGGCCCAGCGGCAGCCCGCCGCTGGCATTGGCCACATGGCGAAATGCGAATGACGATAGCCGCACGTGTGTCTCGGCCGGTGCTTGACTCGGTTCATTGCCGATCTGCAAAGCTCCGCGCGAGGCACCATCGATGATCACGTTGCGCAGATCCAGATCGCTATTCCCATCCACCCGCAGTGGATAATTCGTTCCGCCCGACCCGATGATGGTCAGGCCGTCGACGTCGCCCGTCGTATCTCTGAACAGGACACCCAGGCCGCCTGCCGTCGGTTGATGATCTTCCCCGCGGAAGTTGCGAACGACGAGTTGGTCCACGTCCCGTACCGCAAGGATTTGCGGCCCGTCCATGTCTTGCGCGAAAATGTTCTCCAGCACGATATCGGTAGCGCGTGCGGCCGAATTCGTCGCACTCACTAAGATTCCCTGCCCGACATTTTCGATATCCCAGTTTGAGACCGTAATGTGACGGACCAACCGCTGCACGGCAAATTCTGGTTCGATGTCGAGTGCGGAACGAGGCGAGGTTCCCAGGCCATCCCCGCGGCCGATCGCATAGACAATGAAGTTGTTCAGCAGCAAATGTTCCCCGCCCACGATACTGACACCTTGCCGCCCGCAATGGTGGATGCTGATCGAATCGAACATGCAGTTTCGCGTATTGTTTGTCTCATTGAGTATCGAAGCGACATAAATACCATCGGTCCAGCAGTTCTTGATTTCCAGGTCGGTGAAGATCGAATCGGCGGCGGCGCGGATGTCGATGCCGAACGCATTGCCGTCGCCGTAGGTGTCGCTCCAATCGATGTTCGTGTAATTGCCGTTGAGCGTCAGATCGCGAACCACAATTCCCCGTGTAAAGGCATTTGGCGTGATGGGCGCGGCGACCGCCAGGACATGTTGTGGATCGTAGCGAGAGGGGGGAGCGATTTCCAAGCGAAGTTCCGAAACACCCGCACCCATGCCGGAAAGCTGCCCGTTCGAGCCGATCGCCACAGGCCGCACTGGCCACGAGCCGGCAGGAATGATGGCGTGCTCGCCTGTCAGGACGAACGATTCGATGAGCTGCGTGTTGTAGTCCGCGTCGGAGGCGCTCAGAACAAGTGCTCCCGCTTCATCCAGGTCGTCTGCGACCGAGAGCACCTCGAAACCGACGTAATCGCCCGCGAAGGCAAGAGTGGCAAGCAGGCGATCCTGGCCCGCACCAGCCACGTAACTGACGTCGGGTGCGTTTGGGTTGGCGAGGGACAGCAGCTCATCGTTGCCGCCTCCCAAGCGGATGGTCGCGGCGCTCCAGATATCGACCGTCGTCCGCATCGCCTAACCGCAAATAGTCAGGGCCGCTCCCCAGACCAATCCGCATCTGCGTGGCGCTGACGGTGCCGGCGAATGCCAGACCGTCATTGCCAGCCACCGTCTGAATCACCAGTTTGTCGTCAAAATGGGTGTCTGCAATGTGGAGAAGATCATCGCTGGCGCCGCTGGCGATCCGTCCCGCGGAGGTCGAGTTCACGTCGGTCAACTGTACGATGTCGTTTCCCGCACTCGTTTGGATCACGAGCGTCGCGGTAAGTGACAGGTGGCTCAGTCGAATGTCATCATCTCCCGCCGCGGCCTGCAGCAGAAGGGGCTCGCTCCAGGCCACCCCCTGTTCGTCGGCCGGCCCGGCCATGACCAGGCGATCGTCGCCGCCTCGGAGTCGCACCACCAGCGGTCGAGCCGTCGACCACGCCAGTTCCGTGTACTGCCTCCCCTGAAAACGGAGGCTCGTCTCGTCCTCCGCGGATAGCCGCCAGCTCCCGTCCGCAGCGACTTGAATGGTCAGTGCGTTATCGAGCGCGTCTCCCTTGAGCACCACGGCACCGGACGAGAGTTCGACCACGTCCACAACGCCCGCCAGCAGGCGACGATCTTCGAGCGATTCGACGGCAAGGACGAGCGACTCACCGCGTGTCGGATGTTGTCGGCGGATAAAGGGCAGACAGGACACAGCGGATCGACCGTCGGGACAAGGAAGCCAGGCGGTCTGCATCGCGCAGCCGCGGCCTGCGTGGATGTTCCGCGAAGGCGGCTGGGGGCAGGCTGGCTTCCAGTCTAATCAGGGCCGCGACGAACGTGCGGGAAAAAACGAACAAAGGCTCGACCCCTGCAGGCAGGCCGAGCCTTTACCCGGACCGTCGTGACGTTGCTGAGCGAGACGCCAGCACCGAACGCCTGACTGGCGCCGCCGCGCCCGGTTCAACTGAGGGATGACACTTTTGAAAACCAGGGTCGCCCCCTGCATTCTGCTTCCGCGCGCGGATCATCTGGCTTTCCCCGCCCGCCGCGCGGCCTCAAATCCAGCCTGGCTGAGACATCTTGGTGATCATCCCGGCATACAGGAGGGCGATGGAGAGAATGAAGTAGATGATCACGGCGGAAACGGCGATCCAGACCAGCACCGACCCGATAACCGTCAGCGCCTTGGCGGCCGCCCGGGCTTGCTCTTCGTAGCGCTCCGAGAGTTTGTAGAGGGACTCGCTCAGCCGCCCCGCCTCCTCACCGATCTCGATCGCATCCACGAAATCGTTGGGAAAGGCACGGGTCGCGCGGAAAGCCGTGTGGATCGGTGCGCCTTCCATCAGCTTGTCGCGAATGGCCGGTTCCAGCCGTGTGTAGACACTCGTCCCCGTGCTGTTCAAGGAAGCATGGATCGCGTCGAAAACATCCATCGGCGTGTCGGTGGTCAAGGACAACGTCCAGGCCATGCGGCCCAGCGCCATGGTTTGCAGGCAACGCCGAGTGCGGGGATGCGGTAGAAAGAGGGGCAGGATCACGGCCGCCCCCAGCCTGCCTCGTCGCCAACTGCTGATCAACATCCAGCACGCGACGCCAATCCCGGCGAGCGTTCCCAAAAAGATGAGCAGCCCATTCACGCCGCACAGCCCAAAGGCCAGCGAGTGGATCGGGAAATCGGGGTCCGGTTCCACCATGCCCAGGAAGAGGATCATCAGCCCGATGATGCCGATCGCCATCGCCAGTTGAATCAACGGCCAGGTGATGCCAGCCAGGAAAATTCGCTGCAGGGTTTGCATGTGTTCATAATGGTCGGCCAGCCGCAGCAGGATCAGATCGAGCTTCCCGGTCTGTTCTCCCACGTGGACCAGATCGTGGAACAGCCGCGGAAAGGCGTCCTGCGTGTCCCGGATGGCGGCTTCCGCCGTATCGCCTTGCCCGATCCGCTCCGCCACATGCTCCAGGGTTTGCCGCTGGCGGCCCGTGGCCCGCTCCGCCTCGCGGCTGAGCAGCTTGCGGACATCCACGCCCGCTTCGAGGCCCGTACCCAACCGTCGGCAAAATCCGGCCAGCTCATTTCGGCGGATTGGTGAAAAGGCGAACATGGAGGTCCTCAGGAACGGCAGAGCGGCAATCGGATCGCTACAGCTTACCGTGTCGCCCGCCACGGCAACAATTGGCGACGATGAAGGCCGAAAATCGAAAGGCGGCCAGCGATTCGCATCGGCGTGGTTCGGTCCGGGACGATTCGCGGAGCGAACAGCGGCTTTGTCGCCCGCCATCGTCGCGGATTTTGGTGATCATTGGTATGCTGTATGCAGCGGAATGTCTTGGGCTTCTTGAGGAGAGCTCCGATGGACTATGTCGCATCTTCGGTCATGCGGAAGGAATTGGAGACGGTTTCGCCCTCGATGACGGTTGCCGAGTTGGATGCCTGTTTCGTGGAACACCATGTGTCAGGATTCGCGGTGGTCGAGCAGGGCAAGCTCGTGGGAGTGGTTTCCCGCAGTGATATCATTCGGGCCTTAAGTCCGGCGTGGGATATTACGCGGCTGCACCTTTCTGAGGACGCCGGAGCGCCCCAGGACCGACTCATCAGCCCCAAGATGGCGGAGACGCTCGGAGATCGCCTGCGGGCCTTGCACGTGCGGGATATCATGACCACCGACGTCGTGACGGTGGAGCCCAACGAGTACCTGCACGAAGTGGCGACGCGGATGTACCGCTATCACATTCATCGCGTCTTTGTGATGCATGACGACGAGTTGCTGGGGATCATCACGCCTTTCGATTTTGTACGGCTGTATGCCCAGGATCAGATCGGTCCAGACATCAACCTCGACGGGACGCGTGATTTTTGACGTCGTCGCGGTCGGCCCCCGCGGAATTCCACCAATGCCATTCTCTAATCGGCCTTTGGATCCTCGGTCACGGCATGCGTGATCGCTCCCGCGACATTGGACCAGATCTGCCATTCGCTCTCGATGCGTCGGCAAGCGACCGACCAGGCATCGTCGGGTCGGGGAGTTCGGCTGCCTTGCTTGACCAGCCGCTCATCAGAGCCAAGGCGTGCCGGGCCGAATTTCGCATGGAAAAGCGGTCGGCCGTTTGTCG
Organism: uncultured Planctomycetaceae bacterium; assembly: GCA_963700865.1. Lineage (GTDB taxonomy): Bacteria > Planctomycetota > Planctomycetia > Pirellulales > Pirellulaceae > CAVOGJ01. The sequence goes on from CAVOZC010000018.1 coordinate 1,097,762, forward strand.
TGCGCCGCTAACCAGCAGGGCTCGCTGATCGTCGGATTGACGGGCCAGGTCGGCAAGGGCCGCGACGTAGGCCTCCAGATCTTCATTGGCGAGTGAAATTCCGTTCTTGCCGTCCACGAGGACCTCGCGCACTCCGGCGCGTCCACGGCGACGACGGGCAGCCCCGCCGCCATGGCTTCCGTCAGGACCATACCTTGCGTCTCGGTCTGCGAGGCAAAGGCAAAGACGTCCATCGCCGCGTAGGCATCGGCAAGATGCGAATGCACGATATCTGGTTCGAAGTCGGCAATCGCGCTATTCAGATAGCCGGGGATCGGCACGGCGACGGAGAAATCGCTACCATTAAAATTCTGGATGGCCGGCATCCGCACCACGCCAGATTCGTTGGCGACTTTCGGGGAGAACTCCGGGGCCACCACCAGCACGCGATGTCCGCGGTGCCGGTATTCGGCGGTGAATTGCTCCACGCTGCGGGCCACGCCCCCGACATGCGGCGTGAACGTATTCGTGAACATCAAAATGTGCATGGTTACCGAGTCAGCCCATCAGCCGGTGGCAAAGCCAACGGCCGCTGCCCCACGCGCGGCAGCTCCTTGCGTGCATAGCGGTGGCAGTCGATACAGCCAATGCTCAACTTGATGAATGCCAATCCCACGGCGTCGATGTTATTTCTCTCGGCAGCCTCCTCCAATTGTTCGGTGGTGCTGCGAAAGTCTTTGGAGAGCCGCAGGTATTCTGGAGTCTGCAGGACATTCCAACCGGCCTCCTGGCTGAGCAACCGCAGCCGCTGCGCCTGCTGGGCGATTTCCTTGAAATCTTCGCGGGCGATTCCCGCCAGGACGCGATTCGCGCTGAGCAATTTCCGCTCCATGATCGCCGCATGCTCCGGTGTTGCTGTCACCTGCGCCCAACCGGTGGTGACCCCCGCCGCCGTGGATAGCAGCACGGCAACGAGTGCTTTCGGGACGAGTTGCTTCACGATCGGCTCCTTGTGCAGGGTGGGTGGATCGGTGGGAGGACCAGACGCCACCATCCACGAGCGGCAGGCGATCGTGAAGGGAGGTCCGCTCGCACGAACTACATGTACCGAGGGGCGGGAATCGGAGTCACAATCGGCTCGGGCAGCACCGGAGCGTCTTGAGGCTGTTGACGAATCGTCAGGACCGGACAGGTCGCGTGCTTCAGCACGTATTCCGCGGTGCTGCCAAATAACAGGTGCTTCAGACCGGTGCGACCGTGTGTCCCCATAATAATCAGGTCGCACGCCTGATCCTGCGCAGCCCAGCAGATCACATCCTCCGCCAGTCCTGCATGGAGGATCCGCTTGACCCCGACGCTCGCCAGACGAGGCTTGATCTCGTCCAGTTTCTTGACGAGTGATGGATCGGCCGGCTTCCATTGTCCCTCCCGATCGTACGAAGCCGGATTGTCAAACGCGTGCACCAGCACGAGCTCGCGCCCAATCCAACGGCGAAGTCCACGGCGTAGTCAAACGCCAGCAGCGAAGGCTCGGAAAAATCAACCGGGCACAGGATGCGGTGGATGGCAGGCATGACAGGGTCCTCCAAAGTTGGGCTTGATGTTCTCAGCGGCCGGGCGGCGGTGCCGCCATGCCGGATTCCGAACTGCAGACGGTGATGACCGGACAAGGTGCGTGCTTGGAGACGCTTTCCGCAACGCTGCCCTGCAGGACCCGCGCGAGTCCAGTGCGTCCGTGCGTTCCCATCACAATCAGGTCAATCTCGCGGAGGGCCGCAAAGCGGCGTATCTCGTCCATGACATTGCCACGCAAGTAATGCAATTCGTAGTCAATGTCCTCGGACGTCGGCTTTGCTTCGTTCAACAGGCGGCGGTGCTCATCCAACTGCGGCGCATAACCAGGATGGCCGGGCGGATAAGCCTGACCGAATTCGTCAACGTGGACGATAAACAGCTTCGCACCGTGACGGGCCGTGCGCGTACAGGCCTCGTTGAGCGCCAACCGGCTGCACTTTGAAAAATCGACCGGACACAAGATGCGTTTCGGATCCATCCCTCGTCCTTTCATACGGAACGAAATACTCAGGCCCCCCGGTCATCCCCACCGCAGTGGGGCTGTTTGCCAGGCTGCCAACAAACGTCCAGACTCGCAAACTTCTAAACGTCCAAACTGCTAAACTTGCAAACCGCGGGCCAATTGGTGCTGCGCACGGTCAGGGTCGGCATTCGGCACGATTCGGTGATTGGTATCCAGAAAACGACACGTGGTGCGCCGTTAGTGCGCCAAATCGCACATGTGGGCGATCCGTTTCGGTGCGAATGGCCGCCGGGGACGTCATTCGTCCAGCGGCTCCGCGGAAAATTCCTTCAGGATATGATGGGCCGCGGCCGCATCCGAGGCGCGGACCAGGACCCCGATTTCCAACGCGCCGGTAAAGCCGGCTTGATGGTCTCCGTCCAGCTGGCACGGAATGTTGTGTCCCTGTAACAGGTTTCTCACCATTTCCGCTTGGACGGGGTTCGTGACCGTGTACACGGTCTCGACGGTTTCTCCGGAACGAATGGGATTCGGCTTCATAGAACACCTTGCGGAAGTGGAACATGGAGCGGCGGCACAATCGATTCGGCAGCCGCGCCTGCGTCGAACGAGTTTCAGTCGCGTGGGCGGGTTGTCGTTCCTGCAAGCCGCCTGCCGGCTAGACATCCCGGTACCAGCGTAACACGAATTGCAAGCGACGTGCCAAACGGCTCGGCGGGAGCGCCGGCTTTTCGAGAGGCTCCATGACTCACCGGCCTGGTTGCCAGCGCCGTCCCCCAGGCCGGGGCTCGTTCCCGTCCTCTCCATCTTTTAGGCCGGCGTGTTGGTTCAAGCCCCCTCGATCGGCAACTGGTGGTCGGGACCTGCCAGCATCGTTTCCAGGAAGCCAAACATCTCATCCATGTTCACCGGCTTGCGTAACACGTGGCACGAGCCGGCGGCTTGGGCGGCGTAACCCGTCCTCATCCGCGAAGGCAGTGATCAGCACAAAGGCGGTCGCGGGCCTTCGTTGGCGAATGCGTTCCAGCAGCGTCGCGCCGTCAAAATCGGGCAGCTTGAAATCGAGCAGCGCAATGTCGTAGCGATGCAAGTCGGTCAGTCGCAGCGCACCATCCCCGTTGTGTGCCACGTCGACCTGATAACCCCGATCTTGGAGCAGGTCGGACAGGCTGGCAACGATATCCACGTCGTCGTCAACTAAGAGAATTCTGGGTGCGTGTGGCATGGCCGTTTCCGAAGTCGGTGATTGATAACGGTGAATCAACACCCCCGTGACAAATCGTCAGGCAGGGCCGCCGTCCCCGTTTCGCGGAGTAGCGCGACGGAACTTGACCGTAAACGTGCTCCCCTGGCCGAGCTGACTCTGGTAGGAGAGTCGCCCCCCGCTTTTCTCCACAATCGCCTTGCAGATGGCAAGCCCCAATCCCATGCCACGCGCCTTCGTCGAGTAAAACGGTTCTAAAACCTTGTCTTCCATCTCAGGGGCGATCCCTTCGCCGGTATCGCTCACCGCGACCGAGATCCACTCATCCTCTGCTGCTGCCCGCACCGTGATGGTTCCTCCTCGCGGCATGGCGTCGCGTGCGTTGCGGAGCAGATTACGGATGACGATCGGGACTTGATGGGGATCCGCCTGCAGCCGGGGCAGATCGGCGGGCGTCTGGACCTCGATCGTGATGTTCTCCGGTAAGGTGATTTCATGGGCTACCTGCCGCAGCAGCCCATCGATGGGGATGTCCGAAAAATGGGGATCGGGCAGCCGCGCCATGTCGGAGAGAGCAGTGACCACGTTGTCGATCAAGGCCACCTGCCGGCGGATACGCTCCAGGTGTTCCTGCCGCTTCTCTTCGGGTGCCTGACTTGCATGCTGTAAATAGTAGGCTGAGGCGGCGATGGCATGCAGCGGATTGCGAATCTCGTGCGCGATGCCGCCCGAGACCTGTCCCAGCGTGGCGAGCTTCTCGCGTTTGATAAGCTCGGCCTGTGCGGTTCGCAACTCATCCGTCCTTTCACGGATCCGCAATTCCAATTCGCTGTTCAGCCGTGCCAGTTGAGCTTCCGCCGCTTTCAAGTCGGTAATATCTCGCACGATTCCCGTAAAGAAACGTTGTCCATCGAATACGATCTCGCTTACCGCCAGATGAATGGGAAACGTCGACCCGTCCTTGCGGCGACCGACCGCTTCCCGACCGATGCCGATAATCTTGGGAATCCCCGAGGTGATGTAGTTCCGCAGATACCCGTCGTGAGCCTCGTGGTAGGGAGCGGGCATCAGCAGACGAACGTTGCTCCCCACCAATTCCCGTGCGCCGTACTGAAACAGCGTGGTCGCCGCCGGATTGACCGTCAGAATGATCCCCGTGGCATCGATCGTGATGATGGCGTCGACCGCATTCTCGAGAATCGCCCGCAGCCTTAAATGATCAGAAGACGGTTTCTCGTTGGCATGGGCCGACTTGACGAACAGGACCGGGCAAGGAGCGCGACGAAGAACCGCGGTCGCCACACTGCCCATGAGCACTCGCTCCAGCCCCGTGCGGCCATGCGTTCCCATGACCACGATGTCCACCGCTTGCTCGGTGGCAAACGCGATGATGTTCGCGGCCGGATCACCTTGCGCCAGCCGCTCCTCAATCAGCACCTCCGCGTCCGCTGCCTGTTCGGCAGCCTGCAATTTCACCTGCCGCATCAAGGCGTGCGGGCCCAAGGGGCCCGACGATGCGTCCCCGACCGGCAACAGACCGGCGTCGGCATGAAATAAGGTGAGTACCGCTGGCCGTCGCGCCCGAGCCAACGACACCGCCCAACGCAAGGAAGCCAACGAACCGTCTGAAAAATCGGTCGGGACGAGGAGGTGGTAAGGTTCCATCGGTTCTGCCTGTGGGTCGGCCAAAGCGTCTGATTTCCAACAGTCCTGCAAGCACCATACCAATGATTCATGTGCCACAGCGACGGTTTTCCTCCGGCAAAGTGTGCGAATTGGCACGCCTGACCGCTGAGAGCGCACTTTCCCGAGCGGTTGTCTTGCCGGAAAATTACCGTAGGGCAGAAAGGCGGTCCAAATCAGTACTGTCTGGCCTGATTGGAACGCCGAATGCATTGAAAGGCCAGGGTGGATCTTCTGAAACCGTGGATGTGCCTCCCATGAAAGCCAAAAAAATTCTCAGCCCTGTCGATTTCTCGCCTTGCAGCAGTTTTGCCTTCGAGCACGCCGTCGAGCTGGCTCGGGCGAATAACGCGACCCTGGTGATCGCCCACGTCAGTGCGCCGCCCCCCACGTATATTTCGGGTTTCGCGGGTTACGGCGCGATGCCGCCTTACCAACCGGAGCCGGATCCGCGGTTGGAGGCGTTGGAATCGCCTGATCCGGCGGTCCCGTTGGAGCGGGTGCATCTTGTCGGAATTGAAGGCGAATCTATCGTGAGATACGCGGAGAACGCCGGTTGCGACTTGATTGTCATGGGGACCCATGGATACGGCGGCCTCACCCGCTTCATGCTGGGCAGTGTCGCCGACTACGTGATTCGTCACGCCAAATGTCCGGTCGTCGTCGTCAAGGACAAGCAGGGTGAAGCGCATAAGAGTGGCTCGAGGCAGGCGGTTGCCACCTGACGGTCGACCCGGTACTTTGCTGGCCACGCGTGGTTACGACAATTAAAGGAAGTTTGCGCACAACATGTCGTTGACGGGAGATGATCTGGAACGCCATGCGTCGGTGGAAACGGCTTCTCGCCGCGCCGGGCGGTCCGCGCCCGCAGGCGATCACGCGGACCAACGTCGGCGAACGCCTCCCGCCGCCTCGAAGTGGTCCTGGACCATCATCAACTTCTGGCTCGACAGCCTGCTGCTCGTGGTGTTCACGGCTCTGGTCTGGGTTTCTCTTGTGGTCCGCTTTCTGTTTCCCCCCGCATCGATCGCGGCCGAGTGGCGATTGTGGGGGATGAGCATTGATCAGTGGATGGGGGTGCAATTCGGGCTGCTCGCCGCCTTGACGCTAGGTATCCTCCTGCACCTGATGCTGCATTGGAGCTGGGTGTGCGGCGTATTCTTCACGCGAATCTGGCCAGCGACGCACTGCGCGGGGCGTCCCCGACGATGGAACTCGCACGATCTACGGCGTCGGACTCATGATCGTGCTGCTCAACCTGCTGGGATTGCTGTTGGCCGCCGCCGCCCTCAGTATCACGTCACCTCTCTAAACCGTTTGTTGCGATACGACCGGCGACCGGTGAGCGTCACTACCGCATTCGTAGGGCAATCGTACTCGTACTCAGTGAAACGGTGCTCGTACTCCAGAAATCGCGATGAACGAATCGATCCCGGAGAGCCATGTCACTTGGCCGCGACCGGGTGAAGGGAAACGCTCATAGGCAGAAGGGACAGGCGGCCGGGTCGCTGACCGTCAGGAATGCCCAACCGCGATAGAGGGACAGAGCACCCATCAAGACGACGCACCAGCCGGCCATCACAAAGAGTCGCTGCCGCCAATGGACGGGCAGCGCATGGGGCGTGAAGCCGCTCGCCACCATCACCGGCACGGTCCCCAACCCGAAGACGGCCATCACGGTGGCGCCCGTTAACAGGCTGCCCGTGCGGGCAGCCGTCAGCAGGAAGGCATAGACCAGCCCGCACGGCAAGAAGCCGGTCGCCACGCCTGCCAGGAAGACACCTTGTCGGTTGCGTTGCCGCAGCATGGATCGCAGTAGCCCTCCGGAAGGGCAGCTGGCGGTACCGGCGGGAGCGAATAATCGCCGACCCACGCCCGCGGTGATCAGCCCCTCATGGATCAAGAAGATCCCTGCCGCCAGGGCCAACAAGGCCGTGGCATTCCAGCCTGCCAGTTGCAAACCGGCGAGACGTTCGCCGCCGAAACCGGCCATCGCTCCCAAGGTCGCATACGTGAATATGCGACCGCAGCTGTAGAGCAGTTGCCACTGCGCATTTTGTCGCCAGCCGTCCGCTCCGCCGCCCAGCAAAGCCGCGAACGGGCCGCACATGCCAATGCAATGTGACGATCCCAGCAGGCCAGCGATCAGGATGAGGGGCAACTCGATGATCATGTTCGCTCCAACGGGACGAGTTCCTCGCGCTGGCCGGCTCGGCCAGGCGGAGCGACCGAATTCGCCGGCTCGTCGGCAGCTGTTGCTGGGCCGCCAGCCTGACGTGTTGACGGGGACTCGGCCAGCGGCGCTCGGGGTCCCGCGAGCGCCCCCAGCCGCAGTGACTCGGCAATCACAAAGCTGCTGCTGAACACCATGGCCACGGCGGCCAGCATGGGATTGAGTTTGCCGGCAGCGGCCAGTCCGATCCCCAGGCTGTTATAGACGACGGCCCACAGCAGATTCCGGCGAATCGTGCGGCGCGTGGCGCGCGCCAGGTCGACCGCCCAGGGGAGCGCGGACAGGGCGGATGACAACAGGCAGACATCTGCCGCATCCCGCGTCACGTCCGCCCCACAGCCGAGCGCGATTCCGACGTCGGCCGCTCCCAGCGCCGGCGCGTCATTCAGACCGTCCCCCAACATGGCCACGGTGTTTCCTGCCCGGCGAAGGTTGGCAATCGTTCGCAGCTTGTCCTCCGGTAGCAATTTCGCCGCGACATCCACCTGCAGTTGCTCGGCCATGCGGTGCGCCCGTTGCTGGTGATCGCCGGTCAGGATCAGTATCTTCAAGCCCCTTTCCCGCAGTTCGTGCAAGGCCTGCTGCGCATCGCCGCGGAGGCTTTCCTCAAAGGCAAAGACGGCCCGCGCTTGGTCTTGCCAACCGACCAGCACGACGGACAGCCCCTGCGCCACACTGTGATCCGTGAATTCGCGGAGGGGGGCGGAGCAGCGCATGTCTTGGGCTTCCAGAAACTCTCGGTTGCCGAGAACTGCGGGACGGCACCCGGAAGCGGGGGCGTCGTCCAACGGGCTCCAGAGGGCCCGCACGCCCTTGCCCGGGACCGTCGTCGCGTCACGGAGTGTTCCGTGTGCGGCAATCGGGGTCTCGCCCAGCCACCGCTGCAGGGCATCGGCCAGCGGATGGCGAGTTTGTTGTGCCAACTGGCGGACCACGTCTCGCGCGGTCGCTTCGTGGGTCAGGTCGTCGAAGAATGACCCGGCCAAACGCGGCTCGTTCGTCGTCAGGGTGCCGGTCTTGTCGATGCACAACGTGTCGACTTGGGACAAGGTTGTGAGGTCGTCACTCGTCTTGAAGACGACACCCTGTTCGGCAGCGCGTCCGAGTGCCGCCCAGATGGCCAGCGGAGTGGCAATGGCTAAGGCGCATGGGCAAGCAATGAGGGCCACGGCCATGGACGACATCCAGGCGGCCCGCAAGTCATTGGCATGCCAATGCGTCAGGAAAACAACGATCGTGATGAAGACCACGAGAGGCACGAAGACGCGGGCCAAACGGTCCGCCAGCCGCTGGGGGCGACACGTCTGGCTGGCCGCCTGACGAACCGAGGCGACCAGTCGCGGAATGGTGCCCTCGGTGGCCGCCGCGCGGACCAACAGATCGATTCGCCCATCCAGATTCAACGTCCCGCCATGCACCGCGTCGCCGCGCGATTTGCAAACGGCTTGACTCTCGCCGGTCACGAGTTGCTCATCGACGAACGAACAGCCCTCCACGACCTCGCCATCGAGTGGAAAGCGTTCACCGGGCAGCACGCGGACCACCAGCCCCACTTGGACCTCTTCCAGGGCGAGGTCCACGCAAGACCCATCGGGGCTGACGACGCGAGCCGTGGTGGGCAACAGGTTTTGCAGCGATTGCAGCGACTTCATCGCCCGATGTTTCCCCTCGGCCTCCAGCCAGCGTCCAAACGTCACCGCCAGCAGGATCATGCAAGCGACTTCGAAATAGACGTGTGGCTGACCCGTCCAGAGGGAAACGATCGAGTAGATGAGGGCCGCCGCGACACCGACGATCAGCAGGACGTCCGCGGTGACCATCCCGCCTCGCAACTGCCGCAGGACGTTCTCCAGCAAGGGCTTGCCCAGCAGCAGCACCACGGGCGTGCTGAACAGCAGGCAGGCGAAGCGAAGCAGTTCCTTCAGGATGGCCGCGTTCGGGGCTGAGGCGATGGCATAGGTATCCCAGCTCCACAACGCCAGCGTAAAGACCATCACATTCATCGAAAAGAAGACGGCCATTCCCAGCTGCAGTGCCGTGCGGCCATGTCCCGTGTCCGAGTCGGCTCGTTCCTGCGCAATCGCGTCGGCAATCTGGCAGCCGAGACAGCAGAAGACCGGTTCGCCTGGCGAGCCGAGAGTCCCACGGGTAGGCAGGCCGCAGTAGTCGCAGCACACCGCGGCTGCGCGAGGGTCTCCCTGCGGTTGGCCGGCCACTAGTGGAAGAGCTCCGTTTGCACGGCGGGAAACAAGTAGCGAATCGTGTAGACGACCGCCAAGACCCAGAAGCCGAGCCACATCAGGCGCACGTACCACGGGATATCGTTCCCCGTGTAGTTGTGGAACTGCCCTTCCTTCGTGATTTCATTCTCAGACGCCATGGGTGAATCCTCTTCGGCTTTGTTGTTCGTCATCCAGCATCGCGTCTCGTTCCAGCATGATCATCTTTGGTTGCTCCAGATCGCGGAACGAGCCATTGGTCACCGACCAGAGCATCAGGCAGAGAAATCCCAGGCTGGCCAGCAGGTAATTTACCATCGGTGTGATGGCAAAGGCGCCGTCCGATTCACTGCGAAAGGTGTGAATGAATTCCATGAACTTCATGACAAAGCCGATCATGCTGGGCGTCAGGATCAGGATGGCGAATGCCAGCGTGATCCATTGAGCCCGTCGCGGGCCAGGGTCGGGTCGGTCGTGGTCAATTTTCCGCAGCATGGTGTCCTCGCAGTTCCTCGAAATGAGCCTTCCTCGTCGGCAACGTCAGTAGCCTTCCGACTGGATGGATGGCAGTTCTTCGTAGTAGGGGTAGCTGTCCAGCCACGAGCCGAGCCATTGCACATACGTGATCAATGCCAATCCCCGCTTGTTGGGCTTGCTCGGATCGCCATCGAATAGCCACGGATATTCGGGCATCGGCGATTCGGGCACAATCATTTTGGGCCGGTAAAAATGGACGGTGTGCCAGTCATTGCCATGGCGTCCCCCTTGGCGACTGAGATCGGGGCCGACGCGGCGGGTGCCAAACATGACGGGTCGCTGCAGTGCGTTCTGGTATTCGGGCGTTTCCGAGACGGGACCGTAACGCAGCGATTCGTTCGAAACGGGACGCACGAATTGGCTGTGGCAGTGCCAGCACGCTTCGCCAATGTAAACCTGCCGGCCCAGCCGTAGGGCCTCCGCGCAGTTCTCTTTCGTGGGTTCGCCAAAGGCGGCGGCAAATTGGTCCGGATAGCGGCGACTCAGCTCACCGAACTGGTACATCACTCGGTCGTTGACGACTTCCTCCACCGTCTGTTCGGGCAGATCCTTGAACATCAACATCGGCACCGCCACGTTCGACAGAAAGGCAAAGGCAAAGAAGCCAATGCCCGCGATAAACAGAATACCGCTTTTGCTTTCCAGCATGAGAGGATTTCCTTATGCAACCGTCGCCAAAGCGTTGAACGTTTTGTCTTCGGGACTGCGCATCGTTTTCACGATGTTGTAAACAAAACAGAGAAAGCCGCCGAACATCATCAGTCCGGCAAAGACCCGCACGATCCAGAACGGTTGGGAGCCGTTCAGCATGGCTTGCCAAGGCTGCATCGAGGCCCAGTAATAACCCTGAAAGACGCCAGCCAGTCCAAGATCGAGGAACATGATGAAGACGCCTACCGCGGAGAGCCAAAAATGCCATTCGGCCAGTCGGCGGCTGTACCACGGGCGATTTACCAGTCGCGGAATCAGATGCGTCATGAAGCCGAAGATCCACATGCTGAACACACCGAACATCACCAGATGGGCGTGCCCAACCACCCAGTCGGTGAAGTGAATCAGTTTTTGGAAAGTGAGCGTGACCTGCAGCGCGCATTGAAAGCAGGTGATGAAGTAGAAGATCATGCCGGTGTAGAACCAGCGGATCGGCAGGTTCGTCTTCACCATCTGGCCATCACCCCACAGCGTCCCGAGAAAGTTGATGACGACCGTGGCCACGACAAATTCGACGGCAATCGTCGAAACGATGGCCCCATACTGCAGGAACATCGGGATGGGCGTGTACAGGAAGTGATGAATCCCCTGCAGCGGATAGAAGAAGGCCAGTCCCCAGAAACCGACCAACGACAAACCGTGCGACCAGATCGGCTTCTTGAGAATGATCGGCACGATGTAATACATCATGCCCCAACCCATGGGGGTGACGAACAGGCCCACCAGGTCGTGAATGAACAGGCCGCCGACGGCGCCGGCATTCGTACCCGTCAGTGCGTACTCGGGGAGGAAATTGCCCATCGCGTAGGTGAGAAACGTCCATACAAAGGCCGCCATGAAGTACCACAGCGTAACATAGAGCGGGCCCTGCGACATGGCGATCGGCACGAGGTAGTTCACGGCGACCAGAGCGAGTCCCAAGAGGGCGACCGGATCGATCCAGAAGGGGGTCTCGCCCCACTCCAAACCCTGGGCACCTAGCGAAAAGGTGATATTCCAGTCCTTCGCCAGATCGGAGACCCAAGCTTGGGCTTGAAACGCTGGTCCGAACAGAATGCCAGCGGCCGCACTGAGGACGATGAATTGCCAGGCAAAGAAGATGAAATAGGAGAGCAGCCGACTGGCCGGCGGTCGTAAGGTCAAGCGCGGAACGGCCCATTGGAGCATGCCCAAAAAGGCATTTGCCAGAAAGCCGTAGGCGATCGCATTGGTGTGGACCATCCGCCAGCGACCGGGCGATAGGAACTCACTCCCCTGCAGTGGATTCCAGTGAACCAACTGCAAGGCCATCAAGAGGCCTCCCAGCATGGAAATGCCCATGAAGAACAAGGCCATCCAGAAGTACCAACGCACCAGGCGTTCGTCGACGAGTTCTTCGTGAGTTGGCAGGGCCTGAATCGTGCCAGCTTCCTGTGCCACGGTCATGATGCATCCTCAAGCTATGGTAAAATCGATTCCGAGTGGAAAGAGTGAATTCAGGTCATCGATTGCTGCGTCGCGAGGCCGCGCGAGCGATCGACCTGCGCCACGCTCAATGCTCCCCAGGGATACATGGCCGCCACAACCCAGGCGAACACCAGGTGGGTTCCGGCGCCAATCCAAGGCGGCATGAATTGGGGATTGGTGATCCAGTTCCCTCCGAACAGCAGCGGTTGCAGCCAGGACAGGATCAAATAGAAGTTCACGGTCCACAGCAGCAGTCCCGCCACCGTGGCAAAGAGCAAGCGTTGCAGCAGTGTCCCCTGCGGCAGGAACCAGGCCAGCGCCAGATGGAGCGGAATGGCCAGGACCATGCCCGTCAGGATGTAGAGGCAGCAGCCGATCGCCAGAATGATGCCCGTATCCAGCCCTGTTTCCAGCGATCGCTCGCCCATGGGAAAGGTCAGGTAGACCTGGATCAGGCGGAGCGGATGCTGACCGACGATCAGCGAGCCGATGATGTTCAGGAGCAGGCTCGCCACCGCGCCAAACATCCCCAGAATCGCCCCCGACCAGGCATAATAGGTGGAGTAAAAATTACCTTGGGAACGACTCCATACCGCCGGTCGTTCCGACTTGAGCTCGGATTCCAATTCCGCCATCCGCCGACGCAAATCGTCGAGTTCCTGCTGTTTGGTGGTTTCAGCGTTCATGGCTTGGTGTTCTCTGGGGTGCGTGATCAGGAGAACCGGACGGAAAGGGTGTGCTGGGCGACGGGTGCCGACCAGCGAATGGTTCGAGCCGACGCATGTCGTGCATTGCTGCTTGGCAAATCTATGCGGCGGGCTTGAGTTCTTGTTCCTGGGTCGATGGGGTCGGCAATACGTCCTGCAAGCCGATACCGAGTGTCGGATCGCCACCTTCCACGATGTGCATGACGTAATGCACCATGTGCCAGATGGCGGCGGGATCGTCCTGGAAAACTTCGCCGAACGCCGGCATCGGCGTACCGTTGATGCCGGTATAGATGCGACGATAGATATCGATCGGCCGCCGGCCTCCGTGCAGCATCCGCGCGGTGATGTTGGCCGCCGGTGCGGGCTGGCCCCACTTGTCGTAGTTGATTTGAATGCGACTCTCCGGAGGCGCGGCTTCCTGCGCCGCGATAAAATCGGGACTCAACCACTCGGTCTGCCCCTCAGCGTCAACTCCGTGGCACTGGTAGCAACTCGATTTGATAAACAGCCGACGGCCCAATTCCACGGATTGTTCATCGTCGGCCGGTTCGGCCGAAATCGGACGCACAATGCTGGCTTCTGCCTGTTGCCAGCGCTCGACTTCCGTCTCCAGGGCGTCCGTGAATTCGGTCGTGTCAATCGCCTCGTCCTCATCATAATCCTCGGACACTTCCGCGACATACGCTTCGACGCTCCCCCGCAAGCTGAGATAGATCACATAGTCGACCACCGCTTCGAGATCTTCATCGGAGAGCCAGGGAAAAGCGGGCATCGACGTCCCCTTCGCGCCGCGGCGGATCGTTCGGATCAGGTCTTGGCGGACGGGTCGATACCCGTAGGGGGTCGACGTGAATTTATAGACGCCCTCGCGGTAGTCGCGAGGTTTGGGACGCAAATAGGCCGCCGCCGCTCCCTGACCGTCTCCGCTGATCCCATGGCAGCCGGAACATCGATTGCGGTAGACCTGGGCTCCGTAGGGCAGGCGACGGGGATCGATCACTCCGGCCGCCAAGGAAGAGGCGAAGGTCTCTTCGGCGGCGTCCGCCCGCGTGGCGTCGGTTGCCGAAGTATCTTCGTCGGTCGCGTCCGCTTTGATGGGAGCCAGGCGGGGCAGAGACGGAGTGCCGAACATCGCTCGCAGACCGTCCTTGATATTCTGTTGATGCAGTTCGGACAGCGTGGTGACTGCTTCCGCCACCGAGAACGACTCCTCCGGTGGGCGGGCACAGCCGGCAATCAGGGCGAGGGATAACGGGCCCCAGAGGGATAACGTACGCCAAAGCGAACGCGGATCGAGGGGGGCTTGCGGGCTTAGGAGCGGTAACATGGACGGTGTCCTACGATCTCTGTATGCCATGGGTGCATGGAAAAGCAATCAAACCAACGTGAACTGCAGCGGGCACGGTGTCGGTACCTGAGCTGCCCAACGTCGCAGCTCGCCGCGGCCTCCACCGATGGCGTCGACAACGGTGTTCGACCGGGCATCGGGCGGTGGGGGCCTCAGGCAGGCAGCGATTTCCAGGATTATAACTTGCCTCGTCCCGTCGATAAACGCCGCGTGGGTGAAACTCCGCATTTTGGAGGCGACCTCGATTTATCGTTCGCAGGGAAACTCGATCAGGAACGTGGCACCCTCGGGCGAGGGGAGCAGTTGCAAGTGACCTCGATGCGCCTCGACATTACGTTTGCAGATCGCCAGGCCCAATCCCGTGCCGGTCGGCTTGGTCGTGACAAAGGCGTCGAACAGTTTATCGCGGCAGTCGGGCGGGACGCCCGGGCCGTTGTCCGCGACAAGGACGCGGATCGTGTCGCCGTCGATCTCGCCTTTGACGTGAATCCGCACCGGATCGGTGCGGCATCGAGCGTATTTTCAAACAGATTGCGGAAGACTTGTTCCATGCGGCGGGCGTCGACACAGGCCATCATGCGAGCCGGATCGTTTCCCTCGGGGAGCGACTCGCAGATCGCCGCCTCGCGTTCGACCAGGCGGTGTTCCAGCGATCGCCAGGCCCGCCGCCAAATGCTGGAAATGGACTCCGAGACCAGATGCAGATTGATGGGCGCCGCATAGGCCCGCACTTCTTCGAGCAAATCACGAATGTGTTGGCCGGCTCGTTCGATCTTGGCCAGGTCGGCCAGGGCCTGCGTCTGTCCGGCCAGTTCATCCTGTAGCAACTCGACCGCATTCTGCAGCCGTTGCAGCGCGTTGCGACTCTCATGTGCCAACCCGGTCATCGTCTGGCCGATGGCCGCCAGCCGCTCGCTCTGCAGGAGTTGCTCTTGGGCCTTCACATGATCGGTCACGTCCAGCCCGACGCAGAGGACGGCTGTCGTCTCGCCCGCCGCATTCCGCAGCGTGGAATTGGACCAACGAATATCGCACTCGCGGCCATCCCTGGTCAGGATCGGATTGATAATGCCACGCGTCTTGACCTGCTGCACGGTCTCCAGGAACACCTCGCGGATCTTCTCCTGATCTCGTGGCGGAATGAACCGCTCGAACCAGTCGGTGCCGGCGATTTCGGCCAGGGTGTAACCGGTCAGGTCGAGCAGATACGTGTTGGCCCGCAAGACCTTGGCCTGCGGATCGAGCACCAGAATGATGGCTTCGGCCGTATCAAGTAGCTTCTCCGCAAAGCGCCGCTGTCGGTACAGTTCGCGCTCGACCGACCGCCGCTTGGCCAATCGCGCTAAGGTGGCTCGCAATGCGTCGGGATCGACCGGCTTGAGGAGATAGTCACTAACCCCTTCGCGGAGAGCCGCGATCGCCGCGTTCATATCGGCGTAGCCCGTGATGATAATGAAATCGACGCCGCTGGCCACCGAACGCAGTCGGGGAAGAAGCGATTCGGCCAGACCATCGGGCAGGCGACGATCCATCAGGACGACATCCACATGCTGGAACAGATCATGATCGAGCGCTGCCTGTGCCGTGGAAAAGGCCGTAACGCGATGGTGATCCAGCTTGAGAATATCGATCAAGCCTTTGCGGGCGTCGTCGTCATCCTCAACGACATAAATATCTAGCGTTTCAGGCATGGGTGCGGGTCCGCGCGTCGCTTCAAGGGGTCGCCTGCCGAGGTAGTGGGTCTGTGTCGTTTGTCGAAGCGGTCGCGTGGCGGTCCGCTGCCCCCGGAGGCGCGAATGTGGCAGGCTTGAGCGTCAGCGCCGCGGAGGTCAATCGATGCATGACTTGTTCCGCGGTGTTGCCGATCAGCAGCCCCTGGACGCCCGAGCGTCCCACCGACCCCATGACCAGCAGGTCGATGTCGTGCGCATTGACAAATTCCGGAATCGCCTCGGCCGGCGATCCGGGAACCACAAGACACGTGTGAGCTGCCGACCGCAGGCCCGCGCTGGCGGTCTGCAGCCTTTCATGGGCCACGTGCTCCAATTCGCTCTGCCAAGCCGCCAGTCGCGACGGCGAGACAAGATCGAGATCCGCCAGATCGACCTGCACGACCTCATGGAGCGGCGGCAGCGCATAGATTAAATGCAACTCGCCCTCGCAGAAGGCCTCTGCGGCCTGCAATACGCGACGATCGAGCGCCGCCTGCGGCTCCTCGGGATCCAGTACGTCCAGTGCCACGGCGACCCGCTGAAAATGACCGGGTGCTGTCTCTGGCAGAACGAGCAGCGGACAGGGGCAGGTGCGGAGCAGCCGGGCGTCGGTCGTTCCCAGAAAGCCGGATCGGTTGGCTCCCGAGGCCTCGACCATCTTGATCAGGAGATCATGCTTCCCCGCGATCACCTGCCGCTCCAACGCTTTCGACAGGCGGCCGCTGGCCAGCACGCAGGTGGCATCGATGCCGCGGCCGCGGAGTGCGGCGGCTTTGGATTCCAGCAGTTGCCGTTTCCTTCCCGATAGGTCCTCGATCGTCTGCTCCCAACCGCCCGTCAGGTACTGCCAGGGCCAGGAAAGATCGGGGATGACATCCAGCAGCGTCAGCGATGCCTGCCAGCGCTCGGCGAGGTTGGCGGCGAGTGACAAAGCGGCATCCTGGTCCGCGCCGGGCGTCGCGTGCACCAGTAGATGGGTGAATTTCATCGACAACGGCGGCTCCTCGTCCGCGCCGGGGGTGTGTTTCCCGGCCATCACTGACTGCTGACTTCCTTTCCCGGAGATTCGATGTCGTATTTTTCGATCAGACGATACAGCGTGCGGCGACCGATCCCCAGCGCGCGGGCGGTCCGCGCCTTGTTGCCGTGATGGCGGGCGTAGGTTTCCTGAATGTGCAGCTTGTTGAGCGTGTCCAGATCGCACTTCGTGCCCGGCGGCGGCGCCTCGGCGCTCTCCGCACCCCGTACGATCTCGGGTGGCAAATCATGCGCCGCTATCGTGTCATCCTCGGCCAGGATTTTGGCTCGTTCCAACGCATTCTGCAGTTGTCGCACATTGCCCGGCCAGCTGTAGCGTTCCAGCACGGAGAGGGTTTCCGGCGTAAAGTCCCACTCGTCGCCCAGGAAATTTTCGACGAGTAACTCAATATCACCGTGACGTTCCCGCAACGGCGGCAGGTTGATGGCCAGCACGTTGATGCGATAGTAAAGGTCTTCGCGAAAACGGCCTTCGCGGACCTCCTTTTCAATATCGCGATTGGTGGCCGCGATGATGCGGACGTTGACTCGCCGCTCTTTCACGGAGCCCACGCGCCGCATCGAGCCATCCTCGAGGACCCGCAGCAACTTGGCCTGCAAGGGCCCAGCCAGCTCCCCGAATTCGTCAATGAACAGGGTGCCGCCGTCGGCGATTTCGAAGAGCCCCGGTTTGGTATTGACGGCGCCCGTGAAGGCGCCCTTCTCGTGCCCGAAGAGCTCGCTCTCAAGCAGTGTCTCGGGCAGCGCCGCGCAATTGATCACGACCAACGGCTCGTCCGCCAGGGGGCTGTTTTCATGAATCGCTCGCGCCACCAGCTCCTTGCCCGTGCCGCTCTCCCCCTGAATCAAGATGGGGTGATTCAGGCGGGCCGTGGCGCTCGATCAAACGAAACACCTCCTGCATCTTCGGCGATTGTCCAATGATGCTCGTGGCCCGATGCTGGTGCTTGATCAGCGCCTTGAGGTGCTCGTTCTCCTTCTTGAGTTGTCCCGACTCGAGGCATTTCCGCACCAGCCGGTCGAGATCCTTCAAGCTGATCGGCTTCGCCAGAAACTCGCGGGCCCCCAGCTTCATAGCCTCGACCGCCGTCTCGATCGTGCCCTGCCCGGTCAGCATGACGACCTCGGCCTCACAGCCTCGCTCCTTCAGCTTCTGCAACAACTGCAACCCCGAAATGCCCGGCATCATCATGTCGAGCACAATCACGTCAAAGGCCCGCTGATCCGTAAACTCGAGCGCCTGCTGGCCGGTGGAACATTCGCTTACGTTGTAACCGTGTCGCAGAAAGAAGCGGGCCATATCCTCCCGCAACTCATCGTCGTCGTCGACGAGCAGCAGATCGATCGGTTTGTCCTTCAATTCGGGTTTCGTGACCATCAATGAGGCTCCTGATGTGCGTTTTCGCTCATGCTTTCGGCCATCTGCGCCAATCGGCACATCTCGTCACGTAGGTGGTTGCCCCCTTGCGCCGTTTGGCAATCGTCGTTTGCTGGGGATGCACGAAATGGGTTCATAGGGACAGGACTGAGCGAAAGACGCTGATTCTCCAGTATAACCCTATGCACGCACCGTGCCGTTCGGCTCGCTTACCGCGGGCCGAACGGCTCCAAGGGCGGTTCGTGTCCAGGCTGGCATTGCGTTTGCTTCCGCAGGGAGAGCGGCAGGGGGCCGGCGGGGCGGCACCGTGCCGGTGTCGTGCGGTGGGGGGTGGTCCCCGGCCTGTCTGGCGGGTGTTCCCATGAAACAGCCGATCATCGACGACGCCGTTACCGAGCTGTTGGAATTCTTGCAGCGGCCTTCGTCATATCCTCAGCGGCCCAGCCACGTAGAGCTGCGAGAAACGCATATCTCGTGGGTGTACCTTGCCGGCCGTTATGCTTACAAGCTCAAAAAGCCGGTCCGTTTTGACTTCCTCGACTTTTCGACTCCCGAGCTACGGAAGATCGCCTGCGATGCCGAGATTCGTCTGAATCGGCGACTTTCGCCGAGTGTTTACCGGGCGGTGGTTTCGATCCGTCGCTCGAAGGCGGGTCGCTTGACGTTGACGGGCGACGGAGAGGTCGTCGACTGGCTGGTAAAGATGCGGCGATTGGACGACACACGAACCTTGCGGGCGTTATTGCTGGATCGGCGACAGGTAGCCGCCAGCGAAGACGCGCTGCGAGGCGTGGCGACTCACTTGGCCCGGTTTTATGCGGAGCAGGCTCCCTTGACGATCCGCACGGCCGACTTCCGCTGTCAGCTGGAACGGCACATTGAAGAGAATGAGCAACAGCTCGTGGCGCTGGCCACAAACGGAGACCATGGTCTGCATGTCGATACGATTCGACGGATTCATCACGCCCAAAAGCGGTTCCTCGTGACCCATCAGCCGCTGTTTGACAATCGCGTTCGCGACGGGCGGATTGTGGATGGACACGGAGACCTCCGGCCAGAGCACATTTACTTGTATCCCGAGCCGCTTGTGATTGATTGCATCGAGTTCAACCAGGAATATCGGGCGAATGACATCGTGGATGAACTGGCGTTCCTGGCCATGGAATGCAACCGCTTAGACGAGTGGTCTGTCGACGGTATCTTGTTCGCCGCGTATCAAGAGGCCAGCCATGACGTGGCTCCACCGCGGCTGATCGACTTCTATAAATCGTACCGCGCCTGCGTGCGGGCCAAGGTGGCTTCGCTGCGGAGCGTGCAGCAAACGGCCCCGCAGTCGACCACCTCGCGACAGGCGGAACGGGAATATCTGGAACTGGCCGACGGCTATGCGGACCATCTGGGGCCGCGGGTCATTCTCTTGATCGGGGGACTGATGGGGACCGGCAAATCGACCCTGGCGGACCATCTGGCGACGTTCCTGGCGGCCGATGTGGTCCGTTCCGATGTGGTCCGACAGCAACCAGGTTCGGCGGCGGCCGACGGTGCGCCGCCGGCCGAGTTTGGCACGGGCAGGTACTCGCCGGAGGCAAGAACCAGGGTCTACCGGGCTTGTCTGGCCCAGGTGGCGGAGCGGCTGGCAGGCAATCATCTCGTGATCCTGGATGCGACCTTTACTTCGCGGGCCATGCGACGGCTGGCCCTGGAACTAGCCGAAGCGTGGGACGCGCGGCTGTTACAGGTCGAATGCCATTGCCTGCGGGAAACGGCCTTGAAGAGGATTGCCGAACGCGTCCGCCAGGGGAACTCGGCCTCGGAAGCGCTGCCCGAACACTATGACTTGCAAGCCGCGGAAGCCGAGTCTCCGCTGCCATCCGTGCCCCTGGTGAGGGTCGACTCGACCTTGGCGCTGGGACGGCAAGCAGCCATCGTATTGGAGTATTTGCAAGGCGTGCTGCGCTAACGCGTGTGGGTGGACAGCACGCAGAATCGAGGAAACCCGATGAAGATCACAAACATTCTGTGCCCGGTTGATTTCTCCGATGCATCGGATGCGGCGCTGCTGCACGCCAGTGCGTTGGCTCGCAACTATGCCGCCAAGTTGCACTTCGTCTACGTTTACGAACCGCACTTCGTGGACAGTGACATCGCGGGCATGCCGATGCAACCGGTCGCCGCGGACCTGGAACCGATCCGTCAGCGGCTCGAGGCGCTGCGGCCCTCGTTCGACGGCATTCCTTGCTGCCACAAGTTGCTTTTTGGGTTCCCCGGGGGATCGCTGGTGGCCTACGCGACGGGACACGACATCGATTTGATCGTGATGAGCACGCATGGGCGGACGGGGGCGAGTCGCCTGTTGTTGGGGAGCGTGGCCGAGGCGGTCGTGCGATCGGCCCCCTGTCCGGTGCTGACCGTGCGCGACAGCCGAGGCCTCAGTGGTGCAGCCGAACCCACCCCGACCGCCTGACAAGAGGGAGTGCGGTGCCAGGCGTTTTGTTTTGGATGGGGCGGAGTTCCGAGATGGAGGGAGAGTCGATCCGCAGGGATTCGCGCATGCCCACTCGATGCTGCAAGTTCTCGGCAAGCCAACTGGGCACCGTATCCGCCTGCCGAGCCCGAGGAGAATCGGCGACGAGTAACTCGCACGCATCGGACCTTTCCTTTTGAGATGATGATGTCCTCCAGGTGCCCCCCGCCAAGTGTCTCCAAGGCGAAGCCCTGGCAATCTTCGAAGCTGCCGTTGCTGATCGTGATGTTCCTGCAGCCGCCGATTTAGCAGACCAGAATTTGAGATAGATTAGCGAAGATTCAGCAGACAGTCTACTTCTTGCAAGATTCAGCGAGAGCAGTCTACTTCTTTTTGCGGTCTACTTCTTTGGGCAAACTCGGCGAACTGAGGTAGCCATGGAAGTTCAGCGAGAATCCCGCCGGCCTCATCGGATGAGACCGGCGGGACGGAAATCACGTGTGCCGTACCTCGGGCGCGCACGAATGACGGTGGCCCGCCGAGAGTCCTGATGACGCTGTCGCACTAGTTCCGCAGCCATTTCTCGCAATATCAAACGCGCGTCTGCCTGCCGCCAAAAAGTTGAGATGGGAGAGTTGGCGAATGAGCTTCGCACGGCACGACCTGTCTGTGATAGGACGACAGGCGGCGGGGGCGACGTGCTGGTGACCCTCGTGGTCATCGTCACTCGTCGCGGCCATCAGCGCTCAGCTAAGAAAGACGGCCGCACAGGCAGACTGGCCCCGCTGCCAGCGCTTGCCCGCCTCGGCGGCCCGTCGGGACACCTCGGCAAAGCTGCCCACCACGTGACCAAACATCTGCTCGTAACCGCTGACCACCGCCGACCACATTTCACTGCGGATCCCCAGGCGTTCCAAGATGGGCCGCACATGGTTGGGAATGGAACCCGATTTCCCCTCCCGCACCATGCGGCCGCTGGTGTCCAGCAGTTGCAGGTAATCGTCGAGGCTCATCGGCAGCAGGCCCTTATCCGAGGCGCGGCGGGAACTGGCCGATGTCAGCCACCGCGGATCGTCCAGCGGAACCCGCTCGTCCAGCGTCAACTCACACATCCAGCCATCGGGGGCTTTACCCGGCGGCACGGGAGCCACAAGGCCGAGGGCCGCCGACTGTTGCTGCTGGCGGGCCTGAATGCGGTCGTAGGCCGACGTGTGCCGGGATGACTCGGGCGTCGACGCCTCGCCCGCGCGGATCTGGTTGAGATCAATATAAATGCCACAGATGAGAATGGCCGCCTCGTCGACCAGATTCCGGCACTGATACCGATCTTCCCAGAAGGTACCCTTGAAACCGTCCTCGCGATTGCTGCGGCGCGCCACATGCTCGCAGAGGATGCCCATAAACCAGGACGGATCGGACAACCGCCGCCGCAGGGTCTTGACCCGCCCCGGCATCAGCAGTTCCAGCGTAACCCGCGCCGCCGGAGGCGGTTGGGGCACACCATCGCGGCTCTTGGCCAGCTTCGTAGCCGTGAGCCATTTGGTCACGACCTCCCGGTCGGACCAGGTCTTGACGACATCCGGCCGGTTACGGAGGACCAGGTGGATGTGGTTGCTCATTTCCGCACGGAATCCGATCTCGATCCCGAACAGTCCGGCCAGCAGTTGCTGCAGCTGATAGATCCACTGCCGCCGGTACTGGTAGTCCTGGCCGGTGACCGGGTCCTGACCGCAGAGCAAGGCTCGACGGACGCAGCGGGACCAGCAATGGTAGACGCCGACTACTTCGGGGCGGACGGTATCACGACGTGGGCGGGAAGGCATGTTCCACCTCCATGGGAAAGCGAGGCCGCGGAAAGAATCGGGGACTTCACCGTCGAAGTATACACGTGAATATAAGTGTACGCATATATATGCATTGAGTCGCGGGTCGTCAACCGCCCACACCGCAGCGTCACAGCAAAGTTGATCCATCGAGTCGGAGGAGCTCTCCTGACGGCCGCCTCAAGACAGCGAACCTGCCGCGAATAGGTTTCACCACGGAACCCAGACTGCCCGAGAGAATAGACTGTCTGTTTTTTGGTTTTTGAAAGAATAGACTGGCTGCTTATTGGTTCTGCTTGTTGGTTGTTCACCAAATAACCCAAACTGCGTGAAAGAATAGACTGGCTGCTTGTTGTTGCTTGTTGTTGCTTGTTGTTTCTCACGGAGCCACAGAGATCACAGAGGTGAGGGCAGACGCCGCGAGCAAGTTGCCGACCGGTATCCGTGGCCCTGTGAGGAAAAAAGTACAGTTCCGCAGGGGTCGTCTGGAAACCAACAACCCGGATCCCGTCAACACCACGGCCAAAAGGCGGTTTTGTTAACCGCTGATGGGCGCTGAAGGGAGGGTGACCAACCGGCGAAAGAGACGCACACACCAGGTCGTCGTTAGCCGTAGGCGCTAGCCTCGGGCAGCCACCGAGCCTCGGGCAGCCCTCTTCTTGCTTCTTGCCGTCCGTGACGCACCGGCGGACGGGTGGATCAGATATCCGTCAGGTCCGAGACCGTCACGCGATTCGACAGTGTACTCCGTTCACACGCCTCTGCCCGAGGCTAGCGCCTACGGCTTTCATGACACGACGCGCGCATGGTGTCGACCACTGCCGACAGTTGTTTCTCACGGAGCCACAGAGATCACAGAGGTGAGGGCAGACGCCGCGAGCAAGTTGCCGACCGGTATCCGTGGCCCTGTGCCTCCGAAAAAAAACCGGGGCGCGGGGGCCGTCCGGCAACCACCCCTCGAGACCACGGCAGGGCGACTGCGGATAACCGTGGTTGCTTGATCTGCTGATGAACGCTCCCGGGCGCTGCTCGGAGGCTGACTAGCGACGGAAGGTTTCGCCCAATCATCGTCAGCTGTGTGCGATGGGATCAGCCCCGAGATTACGAAGCGGCGGTAGGCAGCCACGGCATCAGACCACGCATTTTCCCTTGCCCGCAGTCAGCGAAATATCGCCTTCGCACGCTTCAACTTTGGAACACGGCCTGACAGCCGGGCCAGAATTTGGTTAGCCTGACGTTCGCAAGCGACGCCGCCATTCATCGGAGGAAGCGAATACCGTGAGGGACTGGCACCTCGGGACCGTGGCCGACTGTCTAGAGCAACTCGAATCGAACACTGCGAGCGGGCTGACCGCCGCCCAGGCGCGCGAGCTTCAGGCCCGCTACGGCCTCAACGAACTCGTCGAAACAGGCGGCCGGGGGCTTTGGCGCATCCTTGGGGAACAAGTCAGCGGGGCCATGGTGCTGCTGCTGATCGTGGCCGCGGGCGTTTCGGCCTTCCTTCATGAGTACACCGACGCCGGTGTCATTATCGCCATTGTCGTCCTGAACGCCTTACTAGGATTCTTTCAGGATTACCGAGCGGAACGGGCTTTGGCGGCGCTGAAGAAACTCGCCGTACCCGTGGTGCGGGTGCGGCGAGATGGCACGGTCCGCGAGTTATCAGCCCGCGAGCTGGTGCCGGGCGACGTCGTGCTCCTCGAAGTCGGCAATTACGTGCCGGCCGATTGCCGCTTGTGGGAGTCGGTGAATCTCAAGATCCAGGAAGCGGCATTGACTGGCGAGTCGGAAGCCGTGGACAAGTGCGTCGAGCCCTTGCGGGGTGAAGATTTGCCGTTGGGTGACCGACGGAACATGGCATACATGGGAACCGTTGTGACCTATGGCCATGGACAGGCCATCGTCACCGACACGGGTATGCATACCGAGTTGGGACACATCGCACGGTCGCTGCAATCGGTCGAATCCGAGCCAACGCCCCTGCAGCGGCGGCTGGCCCAGCTGGGTCGCACCTTGGCCCTGGTGGCGATCGCGATCGTGGCCCTGGTGTTCGGACTGGGGCTGCTGCGCGGCGAAGACCCGCGGTTGATGCTGATGACGGCACTCAGCCTGGCCGTGGCCGTGGTCCCGGAGGGGCTGCCGGCGGTCGCCACCGTGGCTCTCGCGTTGGGTGCGAAGCGGATGATCCGGCGTCGGGCCTTGATTCGCAAGCTGCCGGCGGTCGAGACGCTCGGCTCGGTGACCGTCATCTGTTCGGACAAGACCGGCACGCTCACCGAGAATCGGATGACCGTGACGGTGCTGGACGTGTCGGGCGATCGGCTGGATCTCACCGAGACGCTTCTGCAAGGCCAGCCCTTTAGCGAGTCGGAACCATCCGCGGATGTGGCGGCCTTACGTCAATCCGTTTGTGGCGATTCGTCGCTGGCACTCCTCCTGGCGGGTGCCGGTTTATGCAACGACGCGGAGCTCGAAAGGGACGAGGAGCATCATGGATTTCGAGCGGTTGGCGATCCGACGGAAGGAGCGTTGGCCGTGGCGGCCGCCCGCTTGGGGCTGCCCAAGGATGACTTGCTGGCACGCTTTCCGCGTTACGCCGAGGTGCCGTTCGATTCCGAGCGAAAGCGGATGACTACGGTTCACCGGATTGCCAGCACCGGCGACGACGTGCGTGATGGGCCTCTGGCATCCGTTTTGCGGGCGATTCACCAGTTGGCACACGGCGAACACTTTGCTTTTACCAAGGGAGCGGTCGACGGCATCCTCGGCGTCTGCCGGTATGTCTGGCACGAGGATGAACCGAAGCAGCTGGACGAATCGTGGCGCCAGCGCATCACCGCGGCCCACGAGGAACTGGCGTCCAGCGGCATGCGCGTATTGGGCGTCGCCTTTCGGCCGCTCGACGCACGTATCGCCAATCGACTCGGGGGAAGTCCTCAGGATGACGGACCACCATCCCGGTCGCCCGACGACGGAGAGATTGACGTTGAGCAGGATTTAATATTTATCGGCATGCTAGGCATGATCGATCCGCCCAGACCAGAAGTTGCCCTGGCCGTCGACCGCTGCCGCTCGGCAGGGATTCGGCCGGTGATGATCACTGGGGATCATCCGCTTACCGCCGTACACATCGCCCGCCAATTGAAGATCACCGGGGATGACCAGGTGCTTACGGGGCAGGAACTTGAACGAATGGGAGAAGAAGAGTTGCGTTCCAGGGTCGAAACGACTTCCGTTTACGCACGCGTCGCGCCGAAACACAAAATGCAACTCGTGCAGGCCCTGCAAGACAACGGCCACGTCGTGGCCATGACTGGCGATGGTGTCAATGACGCACCGGCTCTCAAGCAGGCCCATATCGGCGTCGCCATGGGCATCACGGGGACGGACGTGTCGAAGGAAGCCTCGCAGATGGTGTTGCTGGACGACAACTTCGCCACGATCGTCAACGCGGTCGAAGAAGGTCGCATGGTGTACGACAACATTCGTAAGTTCGTGAAATACACCATGACCAGCAACGCGGGCGAAATCTGGGTGATGGTGCTCGGCCCGCTCGCGGGGATGCCGCTGCCGCTGCTCCCGCTACAGATCCTCTGGGTCAATCTGGTGACCGACGGCCTGCCGGGTCTGGCATTGGCGGTGGAACCACCCGAACGGGACACGATGCGACGCCCGCCGTATCCGCCCCAGGAGCACGTGTTCGCTCGGGGCATGGCCTGGGACATCGGCTGGATCGGACTGTTGATGGGCGTCGTGTCCCTGGCCATGGGGTACGCGTATTGGGCCGCAGGATCAGCGGAGCAAGCTCATTGGAGAACGATCGTGTTCACCGTGCTGACTCTGGCCCAGATGGGGAACGCTCTGGCGATTCGCTCCAGCCGTGACTCGTTGTTTCGCATTGGTGTGTTTTCTAATCGAGCCTTGATCGGCTCGGTGGCGTTGACCTTTGGCTTACAACTGCTCGTCGTCTACTGGCCCCCGCTGCAGCAACTCTTCCGCACGTCGGCGCTCACGGCAGGCGAACTGGTTGGTTGTATTGCCTTGAGCACCATCGTATTCTGGGCCGTCGAATTGCAGAAGCTGCTCGCTCGGCGGCGACTCCCGCTTGGCGAGTCCGATCATCCGCGGTGAAGCCGCTTTTGCATGGGCAATATGACATCGTTCGACCGCGAGCCAAAGAAGCATGCCCCGCTCCTCGCATGTGAGCCAAGCCACGTCAGCGGCATTCTTCGTCGGCCTGCGCGTTTCTGGGGATGGAGGCCGTGACCGCGAAAACGCGCACGCCGACAGAGCCCGCTTGCTGCGGGGGGCGATTGGCTTCGCCTGCTCAAGCGGGCTCGTCTGGCTCGCGGTCCAACGAACGATTTGCATAGCTGGTATGCCGCTGGCGCGGGACGGTGGATCCGTGAGCATCGCAAGAGTAGCTACAGACTTCTGATACGGGAGGTGGGTTGAGTTCGTCGCCTGGGAAAGCCAGAGGGCCGCTGTCGGAACCGGAGAGTCATCCCGGAATTCCCAATCTTTGTCCGCCAAGTCTGTGTCTTCCCGCTGTTGCCTTTCCTCGCGGTCACCCTAGCCGCGGATTTCCGTCGCGTTCTCTTCCGCCACCACGTCGGAAAGGTCACCCTTCAACACGAGCGTCCGCCAGGTCTGTGTCTTCGATCCGTACTGTTCAATAAATGGGAGGGCTCGTTCCTATTTCCCTCTGCTTTGACCGCCGAGCCGTCATTCGAAGCTGTGCGGATGAAGCCCTCCCGGCGCACCGATCAGCACGTGGACACCCTGTTCCGCGCGTATCACGAGTGAACTTTCGGAGAAACGCCGTGGAGTTGAAATGGAACGGTTATTGCAGTTGGACCAAGTGCGGAGACGGCGTCACAGAATGGTGCCACGTACTTCACCTTGCATGAAAGGGGAGACTCATGTTCCGATTCGATCTCGATCGCGTTGCTGTCGGCGTCACAGCCGTCATCGTAGTGGTTTGCACAAGCGCCCGCGTCGTGGCCTTTAATCCTCAGCCAGAGCCACCTGGCGATATCTGGAACGTGCAAGGGTTTGTCGAACTGGCCGCACTGACGTCCGCGCCGACCGGTGAGGCCAATCCTTTTCACGTCGACCCCTCGGTAATTGGTGACGGCTTGGTGGATTTTCACGGCGGGGTCATCGCCACATTCAGTGCTCCAACGAACCCTTTGACTGGGAAGCCCCAAGACGGAATCGTTTATCCAACAATCAACTACTTCCGTCTGCAGATTGGAGATACTGGTTGGGACGAAACGATGATTCCCGCGGAGAGTATCGAGTTCCAACTGCAAGGTGGGCTGGTCACAGGAATGCGTGGCACCCTTACCGTCACCCGCCCGGGACATCCCAATCTGGCCTTCGTCTTGCCAAGTTCACCCGGGACTTGGGTGGCAACCGACGATCGTGACGGCGTCAACCTCGGCACGATCTCCGGCAACTACGATCTCCGAGACGGCGTCGTTCCCGAGCCGGGCACATGGCCACTGCTGTTGGCGGGCCCGCTGATCTTCAACCGCTACCGTCGGACGTGAACCGTCCAAAAGTCTGGCGACTTCGTGCTTACCACGTTTCACGAGCTTCGTTTAACCGTCAGCCAGAAGAAATCGCGGGGAAAAACGGCGAGCGGTGGGACGTGGCTGCCGCGATTTCTGGCGGCGTACGCCGCCGAAGAATGCCGGTGCGGATCGACGCGTGGTACGGTTCTAGCGGCATTCTTCTCCGGCTAACGGTTAAACAAAGTAAAAGGGTGGGTAATGACAAAGTCTGTCCTTCGACTACCGGCAACCCTAATTCCTGGCGGTCACACTACTCGCGGACTTCCGTGGCGTTCTCTTACTCCACCAAGTCGGCAAGGTCGCTTTTCAACACGAGGACATGGCACTTGGCCAACCGCACCACGCGTTCGGCCACGGAACCGAGCAGGACCCGTTGAAAGCCTCGGCGTCCATGGCTGGGTACGATGATCAAGCCGGCATCAATTTTTTCAGCCAGGTCCGCGACCCAACTTCCCGGATCGCCGATGCCTACCTGGATGTCGAGTCGTGACAGATCGATGCCGGCTTCCCGCAGCTTGTCGTTGATAGTGGCGTACGCCTTGCTTTTGAATTCCGCTTCGTCGTAATTCGCCAGCACGACCGCCGGATCGGTGGGGTACCAGTCAATCAGAACGTGCACAACATGCACCTTGCTTTTCCCCTCCGCGAATCGTTCGGCGAAGCGAACCGCACGCACGCAGGCGGCGGAATAGTCAAAGGGGACGACAATCGGCCGACCATGAAACCAAGTCATCACGCTCTCCCTTGCCAGATCAGGAATCGGTCGGCGGATTATCGGGCCAATCGTGTGCGACTTTTACAGCCCGCGAAGCGGCGTTGGCCGGGCGGGGTTCCCCCGTCGGCGGATCCTCGGCCGCCAGCGCCGCGGCCCGAGAAATCGCCGCGTGTAATCGTTGCACGGCCTTGCAAATCGCCGACTCAGCATCCGGTTCGGTGGCCCGCACGTGGAGCGTTCCGCGTGGATTCAGCCGCGCGTCAATGGTGCACGTCGGATCGCCGCCGTGCCCCGTCCCGCCGTTGCCGACGTGAATGTCGATATTCGACAGGTGATCGCGAAACCGTGCCACGATCGAACCCAATTGCTCACGCGTGAATGACTCAACGTGGGAACTCCCGGTATCATCGCAGATGCAAACAGGAATGGTCATGGCTTGTTGCCTCCAGAGAAGCCGGCGGCTGGTGTTTCGCTCTTAAGTCGTCGTCGACAGGGATTGTTTTCGGGTCGTGTGATTACGAGCGCCGCACGTGGGCTTTCGCCTTCCTTTCCCATTGCTCCAGCCGTCGCATGATGTCGTCACACAGCTGACAGGTCATCTGCTCAGCCGGAAACGCGTCATGCAGTCGCACCAGGATCTCGTGCAGCCACTCCCACTCGCCGCGGACGCGTCTTGCCAACTGCCGCGCCGGAATCGGACCGCCGCGCCCTTCGGCCAGCAGCGCATCACTTTCCAGCGTGCGGAAGAGTCGTTCGACACGACGGGTGGTTTGCAGGACTTTTTCATGGGCATGAGGCGTTAGCTGGTGCTCGCTCGCGGCGACCTCCAGTTTTCGTACGTGCTGTTTGTACTCCGCATGCAGTTCTTCGATCGCCTGCAGGAGTGCGTAGGGCGGACTATGATGCATGGCCGTTGACCTCCTCGGCAAAGTGAAATGAATGCTTGCACAAGCCGATATGCAAAGAACATGCCATCGGGAGGAAGCCGTCGTGGCGCGGCGGCTAACGCTCCATCCGCCCGAACGGGGCGAGTGTCGCGCGCCCGCGGCGCGCCCATCCGCACACGGGTGACTCAACCCGAACAGGTCTCGTGGCCCTCCCGTCGGGCGGGCAGCCGCACAACCGGGCGGACATCTACCGAGCCGTTGGGCGACCTCGGTGATCGGGAGCATTTGGGCCGCGACGACGATGTCGGTGGCGCGTCCTCCCAGGGCGATGCCAGGCACGGCACGTTTCTGGGCTGAGAATCTACCCGGTGCGGGCGGATCGTGCGTACCAGCCCTTCGTGTCGGTCAGGCTGGTCCCTTGGTCAACGCATGGGCCACGGCCCCTGAACCCACCATCAGGATCAGGAAGACCCAATGGATATGTTCCAGGATCGTCGGCTCCGCGACCAAGAAGCATGCCGCCACGATCCCTTGGACTACCAGGAAGTTGGCGAGGGCCCACCGCCAGCGGGCGAGATAGAGGAGACCCAGGCCGGGGAGCAAGACATTCAGCCCGACGGCCAGCCAGCGTTTGCCGCGTCCGGTGTGGACGGCGGGCCCTGGCGTCAGCTGCGAGTTCGTTTCCGTAGGTGGCCCTGGCATGGCTGCCCTCATTCAAATGGCGTGGGTCCGGCGTGCCGGACATCGGTTCAGGTGGCGGTGGCCGGTTCCGCGGCGGGGAGCGGCTGCCGCAGGGTGAGCACGGGACAGTTCGCCTTGCGGACGACTTCCTCCGCGACACTTCCCATCACCAGCCGCATCAGTCCCGAACGGCCGTGCGTGCCCATCACGATCATCTCCACCCGCTCGGCTTGGGCCGTGCTCCAGGATGGCTTCCGCCGGCACGCCCTCCAGCAGGCGGTACGCACAGCGAATCGACGCGTCGGCCGGTTTGACTTGATGGAGCGTGGCGTCGAGTCCCTCCACGGCGGCGACGGGGTCGACTCCCTCCAGCCGCACCGTATCGGGGTGCATGACATGCACGATCAAGAGTTCGGCGTCGTAGTCTTTGGCAAAGGCTTCCGCATAACCGAGCGCCGCTCGGCTTTGCGCGGAGAAATCGATCGGCACCAGGATCTTGCGGTCGGACATGCATCGGCTCCAGGAACAAGTGATGGCTGGGTCAACGTCGGTAGAGCGATCGAAACTGCTCGATCTGAATCCGGTTGCCGAGGACAATGGCAATGTCCTGCGGCGCGAAGACGTAATCCGCCGCCGGGTTAAAGATCATCTCTCCATCGACTTGGCGGATCGCGACGACGAGGATCTTGTGCTTGCGATGGGCCTCGGTTTGAGCCACGTTGAGACCAGTCAGGGCCGGGTATTGGGCCACGGCGATCTCATCCATTTCCAGGTCCAGGTAACTACTCTCAGTGACGAGTTCCATCAGATCGGCCGTCGAGGGGTGGAGGATCATCCGGGACATCTGGATCGCGCTGACCTTGGCGGGCATCACGACTTTCTGGGCGCCGGCCTGATGTAGCTTCTTCACGGTACTTTCGTGCTCGGCTCGACCGATAATCAGCAGCCCAGGGTTCATTTCCCGCGCGGTCAAGGTGATAAAGACGTTTTCGGCATCCGAGGGGAGGGCGCTGACCAGTACGTGGGCGTGATCGATGCCTGCCAGTCGCAGTACGGATTCTTCGGTGGCATCCCCGCATACCGCCGGGAAGTCGAGTCCCCGCGCCTCCTCGATCTTGGCTTCGTCATTATCGACGATGACGAAGTTGCGACGGCGGTGATGCAGATCGATGGCCAGGCTGCGGCCGCTCCGCCCCAGGCCGCAGATAATCACATGGTTCCGCAGCTTGTCAATTTGTCGGCTCATGCGGCGGACCCCCAGCGTTCGTTCCAATTCGCCCTCCAGGATCAACTGCGTGATTCCAGTGAAGGTATAGACGGCCGAAGACATGCCAACGACGATGACCCCTATGGTCAGCAGTTGGACCGTGCCCGACATCTGGCTGCGCTCTCCGTAGCCGACGGTGGAGATCGTAATAACGACCATCCAGAGCGCTTCTCCCCAGCCATAACCGCCGAGGGTATGAAAGCCCAGTATCCCGAACAGGATCGCCGCCAACAACACCATCGCCCCTGAGCGTATGCGTTGCAATGGGGTTTGCCGTCGATGGATGGGCACGGTCCACGTTCTCGCAATCTAAGGGCGACGCGGCGGACCGACTGGGCCACGCAACCTCGAACCCGCTTTCCTCGCTGTTGCGCCTCACGAATCCTCAAAGTGATCCCGGCCGAATCCTTGGGCGACCAGCCGTTCTTCCTGCCGTTCGTGTTGCTGCAATTCCTCAGCGAAGTCCGCGAAGGCCCGCTCCGCCTCACTCCGAGAACCGTACTCTACCAGCTGCATGACACGCAAGAGCTGATGTTTCAGCTTGCCATTCTGCCGAATGATCCGCTCCGCGTCCGCCGAGAGGGACGGCAGCCGAGATAACGCCTCGTCCACACACCCGCCTTGCACTTCATCGCGGAGGTGCTTGGAGAGTTCCGCCCGCAAGGCCACCAATTGAGAAGCCACACGCGGTTTCACCGCGCGGGCCCAGGTCTCTTCTTCCGCGCGGCGAAAACAGCCTGCCACCTCCTTCGACATGCCCTCCCACCGACGATGCTCCGCTTGGAGATGGCGGAGATAGCTCTCACCTCGATCATAATGGGTCATCTTCGTCGCGCTCCTGTGATAAGAGTCCCGAGTCGTGACGTTCCGGCCTTAAGGGGTCTGCCCGTGTGGGCGAACCACCTGCACGCTGTTGACGATGACCGCCACTCCCTCGATCCCGCGGACCAAGGTCTGGGCAAGTTGTTTTAGATGATAGGAAGGGACGCAACCGTGCAGGAAGAGTACCCCATCGCGGCTCTCGCAACGGATCTGACGAAGAGCGACGTAGCCCGAGGCCGCCAGTCGTGTCCCGGCTTCTGCCACCGGGCTCGCCGCGCCATTACCTGACTCCGCGGCTGGCGACTCACCCCGTGACGCCGGTGCGCCCGTCGCGCGCCGCCCCTCCCCCTCGTCTCCGCGAATGGTGGAACGCTTGTCGCCGCGGGCCTCAATCACTCGCTCGGTGGTCATGCAGCCTCCCTTATCCTTGTCTCCGCGGGGTCTCGCCGCACCGCGATCCCCGCTTCCTGTTTTGCCAGTAAAAACGACTGCAAGGCGTGTGCCATCGACTCCCGGGCTCTTTCCCTCGGCTTGGGCGCCGCCAAGCCCGCCGGAAACGTGCTCATTCGCACATTGCCGCACGCTTGCAACCTTTTCCGACCCAGTTTACGGGCAGCCTGGGCGGTGGCCATAGGGTCCAACGATTGGAACGCGAGTTGCGTTCTTTAAGTGAGTCAGACGACAGAAAGGAAAGCAGACGACAGAAAGGAAAGCGATGATCCCATACGACGTCGTTGCCGAACTTGTGAAGCACGATCAGCACACCTTCCGCCAGGAGTGGGTCGCGTTCGCCTGTTGGGAGGAATTGCGTTTCTTCCATGACGATCCGAGCAGTCAGTCCAAGGACGTGCTGGTATGGCTGCTCAAGCTGGATGAACTCTGCCAGGCGCTCGAGAACGAGTTTCTGGGGCCGGGGAAAGGACGTTGCCTGGCGGCCCTGGAAGACGCCTTCGTCGCCTTCTCGCGACTCGATTTGCCCGACGAGTTGTGCGAGGCGATCCGTAAATGGCATCGGCAGCGACTGGGTGAGGAGTTGGTTTCAGAGGGTGGGAGCAAGCTGGGCGAGGCGTGCGAGGAGTGAAGTCAATGGACCCCTTTTCTGGCTTGGCCAGCAGGATTCAGGAGCGCACCATGCAAAAAGACCGGCAAATGTTCCCCGTTCCTGCGGACGCTGCCTCGAGCGGAGTAACTCACGTACAATGGTTGGCTGGCATCGCGATGCACGCGTTGATCATGCGGATGGAGGGAATTCCCCAGGCGCAAACGCAACGGGAGGAGATCGCGTTGTGGTCCTATCGAATGGCCCAAGCCATGCAAAGCATGGAAGCACGCGTCCACGTCAACGAAAAGGAGTCTCCGTGATGAAAGCATTCGCCAGGCTGGTCAGTATCGTCTTCGTCGTGAACGTTGTGCTCGGAATCATCACTCCGACCGGCGAGGCGCAGCAGCCTCCCCAGGAGACTCCCCGTCCGATCGCCGCGCCCCCGCACAGCGGCGACGAGCCGCAGGCGAACGAGACATCGCCCGCCGACGCACCCCAGTCCGGTAGTTTCTGGATGGACCAGAAATTACGACTCTCCAAGGAACTGCTGGCGGGCCTCGCGCGAGCGGATTTTGCATCCCTCGGCAAGAATGCGGAGGTGATGCGAGGGTTGAATCGCGTCGAGCTGTTTATCCGCCGCGAGCCGGAAGGCTACCGAGACGAACTCCGCCTGTTCAATATGGCGAATCAAGCCATGATCCGGGCCGCCAATGAGGAGAACCTCGAGGCCGCCACGCTGGCCTTTAATCAACTGACGATCAGCTGCGTCAGTTGCCACAAACACCTCCGCGAGCACCCTTAGGCCCTAGATGCCGGCGCCGGCCAGCACACTGGTGATCTGCTCGACCACCTGCGCCAACCGTGGATGCTTCGATTCGAAGTGCAGCACCGCTTCGCGCCAGCGTTTGCCAAAACCGGTCCAGGTGTCGACCGTGGCATCCTGCCGCTCGTTCAAGACACGGCTCATGTCGGCCGCCACCAGCCGCATTGCCTCGGTCGTCGCCGCATCGATTTCGCTAGTCTGCTCCAGCATTTGGTGCAGCTGGTTGAGTTCCTGCAATAAACGCTCTTGATCCGATTCGTGCAGCACGGCCATCCGCCTTTCTTGCGTTAAGACCCTGATCCTATCCTTTATCGTACCCGACCATTACAGCACTGTCATCCTGGGCCGAGCCGAGACGCCGCGCCGTTGGCCCACGCCATTACACGCCCACTTCGTCTGTCAAATGCGTGACCGATGCCTCGAAGCGAGGGTTCACCAGACAGAGGGAATGATTCGGCAGCAACTGCCACGCCTCGGACGTAATTGGCTCCGACGCGAACACCAGGGCCCGATAATCGGCCTCGCCCTGTTGGCGGATATGGGGAATCCCGCAGATTCTCGCAGTCATGTACTCCATACCTTTGCAACCAATGCAGCGGGTTGTTCCAGCGACAGCCGATCATCCAGCGTCCATCGGTCAGCACGAAGGTCAGCCGCGGCGCTTGCCCGGCGACGACGCTCCCGCAACGCTCGGCCAGTTCCGTGATCGACGCGGCCAGCGAGCGTTCGAGATCGCTGCCCTCCGGTGCCTGCAGGTCCAGGCCGTCCTGGACGAAGCGATTCAACAGCCAGAGAAACAACTGCTCGCTGTCGGTGTCCCCCAGGCGGCCATCCTGCAGCCGACCGGTTTCCCGGGCCAGCTCATCCTGCAAGTCCGCGAACCCCGTGACCGTACCGTTGTGGGCGAAAGTCCAAGTCTGGTGGGTGAATGGATGCGAGTTGGTCGCGCCAATCGAGCCCACCGTCGCCAGCCGGACATGAGCCACCACGGTTTGGGCGTACATCGATTCGGCCGTATGGCTGAAGTGCGCATCGCGGAAGGCGGCCGTCTCATGCCGCACCAATTCTGGCAATCGAT
Organism: uncultured Planctomycetaceae bacterium; assembly: GCA_963700865.1. Lineage (GTDB taxonomy): Bacteria > Planctomycetota > Planctomycetia > Pirellulales > Pirellulaceae > CAVOGJ01. Next base: position 1,133,179 of record CAVOZC010000018.1, read on the forward strand.
GCCCCGGCTCGTCCACCGCTCCGTAGCAGGCGATTCCCCAGCCATCCGGGTGTCGACGACCCTGCTCATCTTGCTGGCTTTGATGGAGCAAGGCATTCTGGGCGTGAACCAGGCTGCACTCGACCTTCGTCAGCGCGCTGGCGTGAAAGCCATACAGACGGCACATTCAGGCATTCCTCCTCAATTCCGTCCAACGGACACCCCGTGCCCGCCATTGTTTCAGTTCATCCAGCGCCTCTTCCTGGTCCACCTCGTCCAGCTCGGCAAGCTGGCTGACCAGCGTCCCACAATGCTCCGCATGGGCCAAGCCCTCGGTAAACGCTCGCTGCAGCTCCTGCTGTCGTGCAGGCGTCACCTCGCGCTCCTCCAGCAAGCTCGCCAAGGCCGCCACGATGTCCTGATGCTCGTCATACAGCGAGACGACAAACGCGTTTTCCTTGGTCCGCTCGGCCAGCGTCGGATACAAGACCTCTTCTTCAAAGGCGATATGCGGGCCAGCCGTCTTGTCCAATGCTTCTCCCAAGACACGCGCCCGATCGATGTCTCCGGCACGGAGCGCCTGCTCGACGTCCAATAGGAGCCTCATGAACTTGCGGTGATCCACCAAAAATGCCTGGACCACGGCCTGCTGCGGTAATGTCGACATGACTCGTTCTCCTTCCCACCTGGACTCCTACCTTCCAGCAGTCGCAAGCGGCGTGCCACTCTCGGTGAGTCTTCCAGCCGCAGGTTCCTAAGCGACCGCGAAGGCCAGTCCCGTTTCAGATGTGCGATTCCGCACGGGCAGGGTGCGAACTGCCGCTTGTCGCGCGCCAGAGGGCCAAGCGTTTGGGCAAGTCCTGCCGCACCCGTTGTTTCACCTGCTCGATGTCGCGGCCCAGGACGATCCAATTCAATCCCCTCAGGCTCTCGATCCGCCCGGTCGCGAACGGCAGCAGCCAACCCGTGGTGGACCCAGGCAGGCGGCGGAGCAGATCGGGGCCCAGCCAGTCCATCACATCGCGGAACCGACATGCGACTGGCAACACGTGGTCGATGGCCACCGCTGCGAACGGTTGCTGCCGCCAATCGCCGAACAGCCGATTCACACACGTCATCGGGACCGAGGTCCCGCCCCACCGCGCGTTGCATTCAATGAATTCCAAGCGGGCCGATTCGAGATCGTCGCCGACGAGCAGGAAATCGAAGGAGCAGCGGCCCACGTAACCGAGTTGCTGAAAAAGGAGCGTCAGCCGCGCCGTCGCGGCCAGCAAGGGCCGCGAAATGCTCGGCGGGAGTTCTAAGGGACAACAACCCACAAAGCAGCCTTCCTCCCCCGTCAGCAATTGCGAAAACAGGCCCTCGAAGATCGGGTCCCCTTCCGCCAACGGCGGAATCCAGGTCTGTAATGAACCACTCTCCAGGACGTTGGTCTCCCAAACGCCAACCAGCATCGGTTTGTTCGCGGGCCATCGATCGAGCGGAAGCAGGGTGCGCAGATGATCATGCAGTTCGCTGAGCGGCAACTGGCGGAGCGGTGCCGCCTCCAGCACCAGATTGCCAAAACCACCCGCCGAATCCGGAACCTTCAAGCCCAGATAACGATGCGATTGCGCCAAGGCCCGCACCCGCTGGCTCAAATGGGCGAATCCGTGGGCGGACGTGGTTTGGGGAGTCATCGCCGGGTCGAGGAAATCCGCGACCAGTTTGGCAAAGGCCACTTTATCGGTTACCCAACGAGTGAGGGCCGGTGGCGGGGCCAATACCCGCAACCGTCGATGGGCCGCCAGCGACAATAGCCGCGCCATCCGCCAGATCGCGCGATTGCCCATGTGCGGATGAACATAGCGCAAGCCGCCCGCCCGAAGTGCGCGGACCAGTTCCCGCCGCATCCTCCGATCGGTCCAACAGGTCTGTGCGAGCCGCATCGAATCGCCGGCGGCCCGCGGTGACAACCACCGGACGTCCCCCAAACCGAGTTGCCGGGTCAGGTAGTCGTCATAGGCGACATCCGGCGGCGTCACCGTGACGACCGTGTCACCCGACTGAGCGCGGAGCCGTGCCCGTTGCTCCAAAAAGAGTGACGATTCGGTAAAGAGCGAGACATCCGTAAAGTCATCCAGTATCAAGGCGGGCGCGGATTCGGTCTTGACGACCGCCAGGTCTCGATACGCCCCATCCTCCACAAAGAGTTCCTGGCCGCGCAGTCGATCCGCGTATTCCAAGATCCGTCGCCTCAGCGGCCGGTCCGCAGTCAACACCTCTTGGCAAACGATGGGCAGCATCTCCGCAATCCTCCTCTCCTAATATCTGGCGAGCAAATCGAGTGCCAGTTGGCTGTACCACCGCTGGTTGCCGCCTGAGGGCGACGCATCCGTCACGAACCAGCGCGCCAATTCGCACACTTCGCTCACCGGCCCCGAGGTAAGAGCAGCCCCCTGGACCGCCGCGAAACCGTCGCACAGCCTGTCTTCTTGGGGATTCCCGCCGGAAGCGTGGTGACCCGCGCCCGCTTTGGCACGTTTCGTGCTTATTTCGGGCTTTTATGCCGACCGGTCCCCGCGCGGAATCGGGGCGAGAAGGAGCCATACATGATCAAGCGCATTTTGCTGGGTATTTGCGACCCACAACACACCGAGTCGGCGTCGTTGTATGCCCGGGAGTTGGGTCAGCAGTTTGACGCGTTGGTGACGGTGATTGCCGTGACGGATTTGCACCGACTGCGGGATGTGGGGCCGGTCGCGGTAGGTGCCGGCAGCTTTGCCAAGGAAATGGTGGACGATCGGATCGCCAAGAATACCGCGGCGATTGAAGGTGCCTTGAAGCGGTTGCTGCAGCGATTTAAGGAAGCCAACGTCCGTTGTGAGATTGCCACCCCGCACGGCGACCCGTACACGGCGCTCGCCGCCGCCTCACGCTTTCATGATTTAATGGTTTTCGGTCTGCACGGTTTGCTCGAACATGGCGTGACGGACGAGCCTTCCTATGAGATCATTCGCCTGATCGAAGCGGGCGTCTATCCCATCCTGGCTCCCGGGACCGAGCATCGCGACACACGCCGCATCCTCATGGCCTACAGCGGCTCGGTGGAGTCAGCCAGAAACCTGCGGAACTACGCCCATTTGCATCTCTGGCCCGACGCGGAATTCAAAATTGTGTATTTCGGCGGCGAGGACGATGAAAGCAGCACCGCCCTTGCCGAAGCGGCCGCATATCTGCAAGATCATGGGTTGACGGTTGAGACAGACATCGCCGCGGGATCGTCGAAACACGACCTGCTCCCCTATGCGGAGACGTGGCGGGCGGACCTCATCGTGATCGGCAACAGCGCCAAATCATTACTGCGGCGGCGCGTGTTCGGTGAAACCGCCCTGCGGGCCGTCCGCGAGTCAAAGATCCCGCTCTTTCTCAGCCAATGAGGTTGGGACGGGGACCGTTCGAATCCCCCTACAATACGAAACACCATACCGATGAATAGCGCGATCGAACGCATCCTGGGTTTACGGGTGCATGACATCATGAATGAGAATGTGCTCACGGTGTCCGAATCGGACGACATGCGGGAAGCCGCTCGCCGCATCTTCGATTCGGAGGTGACGGGAGCGCCCGTGGTCAATGCGGATGGGGAGTGCGTGGGCGTTTTAAGCGCCAGCGACTTTGTCGGTCGGGATGCGGGGCGACATACCCTGCACGTCGGCGCGCAAGAGGGTTCGCAGGCACCCAGTGATCTCCCATCCAGTGACGATGACCTGGTCAGCACCCATATGTCGCCGATTGTAAAAACGATTTCGAAGGACGCGATGATTCTGGCCGCGGCCCGCGTCATGTGCAACGAAGGGATTCACCGTCTGGTGGTCGTTAACGATCAGCGACATCCGATCGGCATTGTTTCGACATTGGATTTGGTAGCGTCCATCGTCGCCGCGATCGAGGAATGATCTCGCAGCGACACACCGCAACGCCAGGCGTGGAGGCATCGGTTGCCCTGGAGATCGTTGGCTCGTTTTCACCGTCCTGCAGCCAAGGGGAATCACCATGAACGTGCTTGTGGGCACGGATGGCAGACGCAAGAGTCTGGATGCTATTCCCTTTGTGGCGGGCCTGCTCGATCCGGCTCGTGACCGTTTTGTCTTCTTCTATTCGCCTCCGCACATTCAAGTGGCTCATCAAGCCGATCTGGTCCCGCAGATTCCGACCGATCTCCGGGCCTCGTTGATTGAGAGCACCTTCGCGGCCGCTCGTGCCCTGCTGCCGGCGGCGTTTCAGGGGGAGCTGGTCACGCAGACCGGTGGTGGACGGACGGCGGATAGTTTGTTGCAAACGGCCGCCGCTTGCCAGGCGGACCTGATTGTCGTGGGTGCTGACGGAACCGACCGGTCGCTCGCGGCGCTGCTCGGCGGCGTGGCTCGACAGGTCGCCAGGGAAGCGACCGTCCCGGTGCTGGTCTTTCGTGACGCGGCGGAGCGGGCCGAGGCGCCCACAGCGCCCTTCCGCGTGCTGCTGGCGCACGATGGTTCGGCCGCCGCGACACACGCTGGCGAACGATTGGGCCGTTTCCGCTGGCCTCCCCACTCGGTCGGCACCCTGGTTCGCGCCATGGAGTGGATCGATCTTCGCATGGCAGGCGATCCCACCGCCCCCAGTCTGTGGCGGAAGGATTACGACCGCTACGTGGACGAAGCCATCTCGCATGCCCGCGACGCGTTGCGGCAGGTCCGTGATACCCTGCCACCGATCTTCCAGGGACAGGAACCGGTGATTGAGCGTGGCGCCCCGACCGCACGGTTATGCGAGTTTGCGAAGACCGATCAGACGGACCTATTGGTTGTCGGGCCGCATAATCGGGGTCGTCTGCTGCGGAGTGTGTTCGGCGCGACGACCGAATCGCTGCTGCACTATGCCCCCTGCTCGGTGCTTGTCGACCACGCGCCGCACGCGTCGTAGCTTGGCCAAGTCGGCTCAAACCCGAGCTCGCGCCCTGCCCGCCCGCCCGCGATCGCGTTAAAAGCGGAACGTCTTCAATCGCAAGGCGTTGGCGACGATCACCAAGTCCGAGGCCACCATGGCAAACGCGGCCATGATCGGATGTAGCTGTCTCAGCATCGTCGGCACCCAGGGGAAAGGGGCCAAGACGCCGGCCGCGATCGGGATGAGCGCTACATTGTAGCCAAACGCCCAGCCGAGATTCTGCCGGATATTCCGCAGCGTTGCATGCGAGAGTCGCATCGCGTCGACGACCCCCATCAGGTCTCCCCGCATTAACGTGACGTCGGCCGTTTCGAGCGCCACATCCGTACCGGTGCCGAGCGCGATCCCCACATCGGCTTGGGCCAATGCCGGGGCGTCATTGATCCCGTCGCCCACCATCGCCACGACATGGCCGGCCTCCTGCAGCTCGCGGACATGCTGGGATTTTCGCTCGGGCAACACCTCCGCATGCACGATCTGCACACCGACTCGTTCCGCGATCGCCTCGGCGGTGCGCTGATTGTCGCCGGTGATCAGCAGTACCTCGAGGCCCAGGTCCCGCAGCGCGCGCACGGCCGTTGCCGAACTTGGCTTGATCGTGTCAGACACGGCAATGGCTCCCCAAGCCTCTCCCTCGACGGCCAGCCACATCGTGGTCTTGGCTTCCGCCTGTAGCGTCGCCACTTGCTCCGCCAGGCCATTCAGGGCCACGCCTTCTCGCTGCATGAAACGCAAGCTTCCCAACAGCACCCGCTGGCGGTCGACTTCGGCACGGATGCCATGCCCCGCCACCGCCTCCACCACCTGGGACCGTTCCGGTGACAGGCCCCGGGCTTCCGCGGCTGCCACGATGGCCGTGGCAATCGGATGTTCGCTGCCGAACTCGGCTGCCGCTGCCATCCGCAGCACGCGATCGCGATCGTTGTCGCTGTCGTCAACAGCAATCACGTCGGTCACAGCCAACCTTCCCTCGGTCACCGTCCCCGTCTTATCGAGCACCACCGCGGTCACGTCTCCCATCCGCTGCAGTGCCTCGCTCGATTTGAACAGAATGCCTCGTTCCGCACCCCGCCCCATGCCCACCATGACGGCTAGGGGGGTCGCCAATCCCATGGCGCAGGGGCAAGAAATAATCAGCACCGAAATCAATCTCAGGATGGCTGGCGTCCAGCCGGCTCCCACCCACCACCAAGTCAAGCAGGTCACGAGCCCGATGAGCACCACGATCGGGACAAAGACGTTTGAGATGCGATCGGCGAGTTGCTGGATGGGCGCTTTGCTTGACTGGGCCTGTTCGACGAGCCGAATGATCTGGGCTAACGTCGATTCGCGACCCACCGAGGTGGCCTCGATCCGCAACAAACCCTGCTGATTGATCGTCGCCCCAATCACCTCGTCGCCCACCCGCTTGTCGATCGGCAGGCTCTCTCCCGTGATCATGCTTTCGTCCACCGCGGAATCGCCGGAGAGAACGAGCCCATCCACAGCGATCTTTTCGCCCGGCCGCACCAGGACGACTTCCCCCGGCCGCACGTCGTCAATCGGCACTTGCTGTTCGCGGCCGTCGCGCTCGACACTGGCCGATGTGGCTTGCAACCTGAGCATCCGCTTGATGGCGGCGTTGGTTCGCGACTTGGCCTGCGCTTCCACCAGTTTGCCGAGCAGAATCAGGGTGATGATCGTGGCCGAAGTCTCGAAATAGACGTGCTCACCCCAACTCCCATCACCCCAATTGCGATTGAGCAGCACGGCCACGCTGTAGAAATAGGCAACGGTGGACCCCATCGCCACCAGCACATCCATGTTGGCGTAGTGATGCTTCAGGCTGCGATAGGCGCCCTCATAATATTCGCGGCCCACATAGAACTGGACGGGCGTTGCCAGGGCAAACATCAGCCAATCCACCCAGGCGGCGTGAGACCACGCGCCCCACAGTCCAAAATCGCGTCCCATGCTCAAGATGAACACGGGGACAGTAAACACCAGGCCGATCCATAAGCGTCGGTATTGGCGTCGGAGTTCGGCGGCCCGTGCGGCGTCTTGAACGTCCGGGACGGCGGACAATACCGCGTGAAAGCCGAGTTCGTCGATGGCCGCCACGATCGCCGCTTCATCGACGAGGGCTGGATCAAAACAGACCCGCGCCTTCTCCGTGGGAAAACTGACGGAGGCTTCGCTCACGCCGTGCAGTTGGCCGAGCGTCTGTTCAATGCGGTACGCACAGCTGCCACAGTTCATACCTGTGATCGGAAGTTCGACCGCCTTCGTCGTATCCATGGGGGGTGTTCCGTTCACGCAGGGTGCTCCGCCTCGTTCGCCGACATGCAGTATTGCGTTTCCGTCAGCGGCGCACAATTGACGACGGCGGAGAGACTCCTCCCGCTCGCACCTGGAAAGGGATCTTGCAGGTCACCCGCGGCCTTGGCGACGGAATGGGATGGGGCCGGTGAATGCGCCGCGCAAGCGAAAAAAATGGCTGTGGCCGGCGATGCTCGCCGCCGCCGTGCATCGTCTAGACACGCGATGGGCATCCGACGGCGGAAGTTTTGTTGACCGTGCCGTGCCTCGCAACTAGCCTGAATGACAGACCGCCCACCTCGCCCGTGACGATCTGCGACGGGGCGCCGATGGGCAATGCCGAACACCTCTACCGATCAGACGAGAATCCCATGCGCTGCAAAGAAATGTTTCGAACGGCTCCGCGCTGGCCAGGGATTCCCTTTCTCTTGTCGCTGCTGGTCGCCCCCCTCACCTCCTCCGCGAGCGCTGACCAGTTTCGTCTCGTGCAGGAAGAGACCAAAGCCAGGGCCGAGGTCATCGCCAGCCAACTGGAGCTGGAGGAGTGGAAGCTGCAACAGCTGATCACGTTAAGGCGCCGCGGGCACGCGTCGTGGCTGGAAGTCGCGCGACAAGAAACCTCCGTCGAGATCCTCCGCGCGGAGCAAACCGCGGAACTCGAGTTCGCCGTGGCCGTCCAGTCTCTCGTCGAGCGCGCTCGTCAGGCCCGTTCGGCGTCCGGCGTCGATTCCCCACTCGCTGAGGACCGGCCACCCGTCATCAAACTGTCGCTGCCCGGGTCGGTGCGACTGGTGGCATGGCTGGCCCCGGAGCATGCCACCCCGGAACTGCTGGCGTCATACCTGCGCCACTGCCGCGAGGCGCTCGATCCGGAAGCCACCGCTGACCGCCTGGCCGCTGCGGAAAGGCGGTTGTCGACCATCCAAAGGCGACTCCGGCGACTCGAAAAGATTTCGCCGGCACACATGTCTAAGTTCGAGATGGAGCGGGCCCGCTTGGATTTCGGCATGGCCCGCGCCGAGCTGGAACTGGCACAAGCCCTGCAAAGGCGCGAGCAGGCAGAAATCGCCCGCGCGGATCGTTGGGCAAAGCGATTCGACGAGGAAGGCAGCGAGCCTCCGCTCGAGGCCGCGCTGCTCACGGCGGCCATGGCAACGCACGTTTCCCACGAGTCGAACTCGGCGCTCCGGGAACAAACGCGACGCGTGGCGGCTGCCGAATCACAGCGCACCGGTGAACTGGCCGTGGCCCGGATTGAGCTGGATCAGCGGTCCGATCGCTGGGAGAGCATCCGCACGCTCCACGCCCAAGGATTTGCGTCGCAGCGAGAGCTCCAAGAGGCCCAGGAGAAGATGGAGGCAGCCCAGTCCCACCTGGCCGAATTGCGCGGGTGTCAGCAGGGACGGGAGTCGTATCAAGCCGCGCTGTTCCCAGCGACGGAAGTCATCCCTGTTTCCGCATCCAAGCCTCCCCTTCACGATCGGTCACGAATCTACGCATCACCGCCAACGGCGGTACTGATCGATTCGGCCGCGATCGGGCACCTGATCGAACTTCTCCGCCAAGAGGCCATCACCGTCGCCCAATGGGGTGCGGCCACCGCGACTTTGCAGCTGCGAGAAGCAATCCTGTCCAAACTGGAGGCCATCCCTTCCCCTTCGACCCCCGACGAAAATCGCCTGCCGGTCGATCCGCTGGAGGCTTCGCTTGCGCGGCGATCCGAGACAGAACGGGAAGACGCGCGGCGGGAGGTCGAACGCCAACGAGCCAGGTTGCGGGCCGCCGAGGAACGACGGGTCGCGGTGCGGCTGGAACAAGACCGCTTCTGCCAGCAGATGGCGACGCAGCTCGACGATCCGCGTCGGGCCCCGGCGGGCTCGTCAACGGCCGACTCGTCGCGTTCGGCCACCACGCAACTGGTCGCGCTCGACGCAAACCAGTTGCAGTCGATCAGCTACATCGAATCCCTCGAGCTGTTGCGTCACACGCGAAGTTGTCGGCTCTTTTTGCTCGACCGCTTCTCCCTGTCGGCTCCGCTGGGGATGTCCTGTCCCTATTCCCCCCTGCGGTTTTCCCGTGGCGCCAGGTCATGGCGGGGCGATTACCAGCCCCTCTCCCTGGACCTTTACCAGCGGGGGGCGATCGGTTGGTACACGCTTTCCGCGGCAGCCCTCGATTGCCGGACCTACTACCTGCGCGCGCCCAGATACCTGTCTCGTCCCCCGTCCTACTACGACGACTACCCGCTGGGCATCCGCCGACCGGACCTCCGTTCGCTCCCGCCGTTCCCCGCCACCTCGTATGGATTGCCCTGGTATTTGCCGGGCGGGCCCACGAACTTTTAGGGAATCCCGCCATGTTTTTCTGGACGGCTTGACATATTTTGACGATCAGTCAAAATATGAATATGAGCACGCTATCCCGCAAGCAACGTGAGATCCAGGCACGGGAGGAGAAAATCCTCGACGTGGCCCGCGAGTTGTTCATTTCCGACGGGTATCACGGTCTGAGCATGGAGCGAATTGCGGCTGAGCTGGAGTATGCGAAGGGGACGATTTATAACCATTTCCCCTGCAAGGAGGAAATCCTGATCGCACTGGCCAACCAGGCGCTGAGTATCCGCACGGAGATGTTTCGCAAGGCGGCTCAGTTTCGCGGCAGCAGCCGCGAGCGGCTGGCGGCGATCGGAGCGGCTGCCGAGTGGTTTGTCCGTCGCTTTCCCAATCACTTTGGCGTCGAACAGGTGATCCGGTCGGCCTCGGTGTGGGATAAAACGTCGGAAAAACGACGGGAGTCGATGTTGCGGTGGGAATCGACGTGTATGGAGGTGGTTGCCGGAGTCGTGCGGGACGGTGTGGCCGCCGGTGATTTGCAGTTGGCGGACCGCATGACCCCGGAAGGCATCGTGTTCGGGCTTTGGTCGTTAAGCTTCGGGGCTTACTCGATCATTGCCACCAGCCCTTCGCTCCGCGATATCGGGCTGAACGATCCCTATGACATCGTGAGGATGAACATGAATGCCATGGTCGATGGGTTGGGCTGGCGCCCCCTGTCGAGCGAATACGACTTCCTCAGTTTGTTTGACCGCTTCCAGACGGAACTCTTCTCGGACGAGCCGAGCGACGTCCTGGGTATGTGAGTGCCATTTTTTTTCGCCAAATATTGACGAAGAGTCACAAAATGACCATGCGTTTCATTCTGTGGTGCCTGGTTGCCTGCGGGGCGGCCACCGGATATGGGGTCGTCCATTTCCGGGACCCCATGGCTTCCCAGCCCGCCAGCGACCCCCCGGCCCGGGCCTTGCCGGTGCCGGTCGTGCAGATCATCCCGGCGTCGTCGTATCGCCGGCGGCACGAGTACACGGGTCTGATCGTGCCCCGCCGCGCGAGCGAGCTGGGATTTGTTCGCGGCGGCAAGGTCGTGCAGTTACAGGTGGATGAGGGGGATCGCGTGGCGGCGGGGGACGTGATTGCCGAATTGAAGGCGGACGCGCTCCGAGTGGAGCGAGCGCGGATTCGGGCGCAGGCGGATGAAGCCCTGGCGCGGTTGCAGATGCTGGAGAAGGGGCCGCGTGAGCAGACCATTCGCGCGGCGGAGGCGCGGGTGGCGAGCCTGCAATCGCGCTGCGACTTGCGAGCCAACAATCTGGCGCGGCGTCGGGGATTGATCCACGAGCAGGCCATCTCGGCCGAAGAGCTGGATGCTGCGCAGTTTGATCTGCGAGCGGCCAGGGCCGATTTGGCGGCGGCCCAAGAGCAATTGGCCGAACTCCAGGCCGGATCGCGGCAGGAGGAAATCCTGGCGCAGCGGGCGGTGGTAGAGCAGCTGGCGGCCGCCTTCCGCGCGGTCGAAGTCGACCTTGAGGACAGCCGCCTCGTGGCGCCCTTCGCGGGCACGATATCGCGCCGCATGATCGATGAGGGCGCGGTGGTGGCCGCCGGCGCTCCCGTCGTCCGACTGGTCGACGATGTCCAGCTCGAGGCACACATTGGTGTATCGATCGACGCGGTCGACGGGCTGACCCCTGGCGACGATTATGACATTTCAGGGGATACGGGCGCCTTTGGAGCTCGGTTGCGAGCGGTGTTGCCTGAGGTGAACCGTTCGACGAGGACGCGTGTCGCGGTGTTTGATCTGGCCCCGGACCAACCGGAACGACCCGCCGGCGGGGAAATGGCGCGCGTGGTGATTGAGCAGCAGGTGCTGTGTGATGGCTTTTGGGTGCCGGCCACGGCCTTACAGCGGGGCCAGCGAGGGCTGTGGCGGGTCGTGGCCGTCGTGGAAACCGGCGAGCTGGGAACGCAGGCCGAACCACGTGACGTGGAGGTTTTGTTTTCGGACGAGGATCGCGCCTTCGTGCGGGGCCTTATTTCCCCCGGAGATCGCCTCGTCACCGCGGGACTCCACCGGCTCGTCGCCGGTCAGCCGGTGGTGGCAGTGACCGAGATCGCCGCGGCGACCGAGGTGGCTCGACGAGCCAACCCGACGCCAGGGATCGGTGAGCGTCGAAATCGCTCTGATGAGCAACCACCAGCGGGCTATTACCAAGGCATACCATGAGCGACTATTTTTATCGTCATCCCCGTTTGTTGATCCTTGTGATCTGCCTGATCCTCGTGGCGGGAACTTCTTCGTTCCTGGTGTTGCCCCGGATGGAGGACCCGCTGCTTACGCAGCGCGTGTCGCTGATTACGACCATCTATCCGGGAGCCGATGCGGAACGAGTCGAGGCACTTGTGACGGAACCGATCGAAGAGGTGCTCCGCGAGATCGAAGAAATCAAAGAGGTCCGGTCTTCCAGTCGCTCGGCCGCTTCGATGGTCACGGTGACTCTGCAGGATCAGGTACAGGACGTGGACGAAGTATGGTCCCGCGTCCGCGACAAGTTGAATGACGCCCGCGGCGAGTTTCCGAAAAACGTGCTGGAACCTGACTTTCGCAAGCTGGAGATCAAGGCCTACGCCATGCTGATCGCGCTGCAGTGGGAGCACGACACGCCGCCAAACTATGCCATTCTGCGGCGGCATGCCGAGGCGCTCGAGGATCAAATCCTGGCCTTGCCAGGCACCGAGAAATCGCAACTGTTCGGTGATCCCGAGGAGGAATTCGTGGCGACGGTGGATGCGAATCAGCTGGCCCAACTTGGCTTGACGGCGGCCGATGTGGCCCGCAGTCTCGCGGCCAGCGACGCGAAAGTCTCGGCCGGCCTACTGCGGGGAGAGCGGAATGATTTTCTGATGGAGGTCGCCGGCAAACTGAACTCGATCGACCGCATCGGCAAGACTCCGCTGCGCGTCGCCGAGGATGGCGATGTCGTACGGGTGCAGGATGTGGCCGACATTCACAAAGGGATTCGCCAGCCGGTGTCGAGTCTGACGTTGATCGATGGCAAGACGGCCATCGCCGTGGGCTTGTACGTGCGGGATGAGGCCCGCATTGATTTATGGTCGCGGGACGTCGCGGAGGTCGTGGCTGCCTACGCCAAGCAGCTTCCGCCCGGGATTCGGCTGGAGACCGTCTTTGAACAGAACGGATACGTTGCCGCGCGACTGGTCGGCCTCGTGAACAACCTGCTGCTCGGTGCGTTGGCGGTGATGGTGGTGATTCTTGTCATGATGGGGTGGCGGAGCGCCTTGATTGTGGCGGTGGCCCTCCCGCTTTCATCGTTGATGGTGCTTGCCGGCCTGCGGTTCCTGGACATCCCGGTGCATCAGATGTCGGTGACGGGGCTGATCATTGCCTTGGGATTGCTGATTGACAATGCCATCGTGATGGTTGATGAAGTCGCCACGGCGATCCGCCGCGGTGATCCGCCGGGCGTGGCGGTGCGCGACACGGTGCGGCACCTGGCCATGCCGCTGATTGGTTCGACGGTCACCACGGCCCTGGCCTTCGCACCCATTGCCCTCATGCCCGGCCCGGCCGGTGAGTTCGTGGGGTCGATCGCGATCAGCGTGATCCTGGCCATTTTCAGTTCGCTGTTTGTGGCCATGACGATCGTTCCCGCGCTCACGGCCATGGGCATTCGTGGTGAGACGACGGCCCGCTGGTGGGACCAGGGGCTGTCTCTGCCGTTGCTGGGGCGGTGGTACGCGGCGAGCCTGCAGTTCGTTCTGCAGCGGCCCTGGCGAGGCATTGCCGGGGGCCTGCTGCTGCCCGCTCTCGGTTTTCTGGCCGCGACGCAATTGACCGAACAATTCTTTCCGCCGGCCGATCGGGACCAATTTCACATGGAACTGGAATTGTCGTCCCAGGCCTCGCTGGCCGAGACGACTCAGAACGGCGCGTGCGATCCGTGATTATGTGCTGCGGCAACCGAACATTCGCCGCGTCGACTGGTTTCTGGGCCAGAGCATCCCGCCGTTTTATTACAACATCATTCCCCGGCGGGAGAATGCGTCGAACTACGGCCAGGCCATGGTACAGGTGGAGCGCCTGGAGGACGTCCGCGAGACGATTCGCAGCTTACAGCTGGACCTCGATCAGCGTTTTCCTCAAGCGCGACTGCTGGTGCGGCAGCTGGAACAAGGTCCCCCCTTTGACGCTCCGGTGGAGGTGCGGCTGTTCGGGCCTGACGTGCAGGTGTTGCGGGAATTGGGGAACGAGGTCCGTATGCGTCTGGCGACGATTCCGCACGTCATTCACACCCGCTCGGATCTTGACGAGTCGATTGCCAAACTGGCGATCGAGGTGGACGAAGAGGCGGCTCGCCTGGCGGGGCTTGACCACCAAAGCATCGCCGAGCAACTGCAGACGCAGCTCGAAGGGATCACGGGGGGTAGCGTGCTGGAGGAGACGGAGGAACTGCCCGTACGGGTTCAGTTGCGGGGGAGCTCCCGGGCCAGTCGCGAGGACATCGCGTCCCTCGAATTGCAAACAGCCACGCTCGATCGGGCCGCCGTGGGGAACCTGCCGCTGTCGGCAGTCGCCCAATTGCGGTTGGTCGCCGATTCGGCCACCATTTCGCGACGTGACGGCCGTCGACTGAACGAAGTACAGGCCTACACCACGGCCGGGATCTTACCGGCGACGGTACTGACCCAATTGAAGCGAAGTTTGCGTGAAGATCCCATCCGGTTGCCCCCCGGCTACTCGCTGGCCTTCGGCGGCGAGGCGGCGGAGCGAGACAACGCCGTGGGAAACCTGCTGGCGAGCGTCGGGATACTGATAGTGCTGATGATCGCGACGCTCGTCCTCTCCTTCGGCTCGTTCCGTCTGTCGGCCATCGTGGCCGTGGTCGCCGGTTTGTCGATGGGTTTGGGACTGGGTGCACTCTGGCTTTTCGGATATCCGTTTGGTTTCATGGCGATCGTGGGATCGATGGGATTGATGGGTGTGGCCATCAATGATGCGATCGTCGTCCTGGCGGGCATACGCTCGCACCACGCGGCTCGGGGTGGCGACGTGCACGCGATCGTGGAGGTGATCCAAGCGACTTCGCGGCACGTGATCGCCACATCCTTGACCACGATGGCCGGCTTTGCGCCGTTGATTCTCGGGGGCGGCGAGTTCTGGCCACCCCTGGCCGTGTCGATTGCCGGTGGGGTGGCCGGAGCCACGATTCTGGCACTCTACTTCGTGCCTTCGCTGTACCTGACACTGTTCTGCCGAGGTCGCTGCGCGGAATTGCAGCTCTTGCCATTTCGACACCTCCGAGCAGCCGTGCCCGCTGCTGGCTGAAAAGCGAACGGGCACCGACGACCTACGTCGGTGCCCGCGGTCATTTCAGCAAATGTCCCTTTGCGATCAGCGCTTGCGGAATCGCGTCGCCGCCAAGAGACCGGCCAATATCAGCAACAGCCCACTACTCGGTTCGGGTACGAGGCGAATGTTGTCAAACACCACCACGTTGCTGTTGCCGTTCATGTCGTCCGAATTAACCGAGTTGAACGGATCGGACTGGCCAATCATCAGCGAGCCGCCGCTGAACTGTCCGCCCGTGTTGTCGAAGGTGTTGATCACGACTCCGTTGACCAGCAAGGATACCATGCCCCCGACACTTTCGACGCCGACTTCGATCCAGCGATTGGCGGGACCGGCAAACTGGTTGCCCGGGAAATCGATGCCCGGCGTGCCGGTATTGAAGCCAGGAATCGATCCCGGCGCGATATCTTCCCAGCCGCCCAGGCCAGTTTCCGTCCCTGGCGGATTTTCGAACCGCAAGATATCGGTACCGGAACCGCCTTCGCCGTCGAATTGCCAAGCCAATCCGTCGCCATTGTCGAGGTTAAATCGCAGCGGCACCGCCGTCCCCATGCTGAACACGCCAATCGTCAGATATTCCGTGCTGCCGTTTCCGCCGTTCCAGAAAATGTAGGCGTCGGCCGTCAGCGAGAAATCGCCGCTGGGGATATTGCCCAGCGCGGACAGCGGCACAATCCCAACTCCTTCACCCTGGTCGATCGACACGTCGCCGTTGTCGGTCGTGTTGGTTTCAAAGGCCACGCCGATGGTCGTACCGCCCACACTGTTGGGGGCCGAGGCGGCACCGATGACGCTGTAGTCGAATGCGTAGTCGACGCTGCCGTCAAACCCGAACCCTGGGTTCTCAAGCGCCACGATCGGCGCCGACCAGCGCAACGCGCCCATGCCGTCATCCCAATCCTCAAAGAATTGGGCTCGCGCGAAGGGAGTTACTGCCAAGCCCAGCAGGATGGCAAGCTTCAAGGTTGTCTTCTTCATCAGATCTACACCCCTTTCTAAGACGACAATCAGTCAGTGAGAGCGACAATTCGTGCGGCGAACGCCCCTGCTCCGCTCAACGGGACGATGCGCATGGAGACGCAACTCGTTCGCTCGTGTGTACGTTTTAATTCCGTCGCATCGGTTTCGCAAGGAAATTCGCCGCGCCTTGCGAACCAAAGGCACTCAATGGAAAAATCGAAATATTCGGAAAAAGCTCAGCTGCCGCCGATGAGTCGGAATCCGACCAATCCTAGGGCGGTCAGCAGCAGTCCCCCCCAGCGGAGGCCGAGTGTCATTGTCTCGGGGCGACTCTTGGCGGATTCAAGTTCCAACTTCAGGGCCGCAAGCTCTTCGGTGACTTTCCGATATTCCTCCGCGTCCTGGCCGGCACTGGCGGTGAGCGGTTGACGTTGCGCCTTTTTGACTTTGATATGCAGCAGATGGGCTCGCTCGGTGAGTTCACTCATCCGTCGGCTCTTATCGACGGTCCAGATATCTTCGGGCGGGAAGAGCATGCCCCACATCAGGCTCAGCACGACCAGCGCGAGTCCCAATCCGGCGGCGACGATACAGAGCTTGCTTTTCATGACGCCAAAGCGGTGTGGAGCCCGGAAGTCGTCCTTATTGGCTTTCGTCGATCACGAATCCGTCATTGATGCACACGATCAGCGACAAAACGCCCGTGTTGATGTCATCGCCGATAAAGCGCGCGCTGCCATCTCCATAGACGGCATGGACGCCGCCAGGATGCTGGCTGCGAGGGGCGGCGGACGACCACGACTCTCGAAAGCAGGGCATGCCCAGTAGATCTGTCGCTTGTTCGTCATTCGCATCGCAATGGCGGATGTGGTCGCGATTGAACCGACCGGGCGGGTTATTGGGCGGCTGGGCAAGTTCATAAAAATCAGGATCGGGGACGAACTTGGTTTTTCCCGGCGTTCCTAAGCCGCAGGCGCTGCCGCCCAACGTCTGACTGTGGACATCGACGGACAACAACGTGGATGCCGTCCACGCCAGTGCCCACGCGCCTCGCTGATCGTGCTGAGCGTCGCGCGTACGAACCTCGGTCAGAAACACCGTTTTCGACATGCCATCGCGAATGCGTCGGCTGGATTGGGGCTGGTTAATCAGCGCTCCGGAAAAAACCGTTTGGCACGTGATGTGTTCTGGACCGGCATACGCGGCGTAGTTGCCCTTGCCAAACATCCGGCCGTTCGAATAGGGATCATCAAAATACATCCGCCCGAACGCGGCGTCGGAGGGACAGAGCAAGATACTGGGCTGGGCGGTGAACAGCCCGGTTGGCTGGTTCAGGACGTTCTGCGTGAAATCGATTTGGTCGTGGATGGCCTGCTCTTCAATATAGGGAAGGATTTGCACGACCCAGCTGAATTGTCCGCCGGAATACATGTTGAGCGTCGGTCCCGCGCCGCGGACCAGCATCTGGCTGGACGGGGGCAGTTTTCGGGAGGCGCTCTCGTAATTGAGGACGCCCAGGCCGAGGTTGCGAATGCCATTCGTGCACTGGATGCGGCGTGCCGCTTCGCGGGCCGTCTGTACGGCAGGCAAGAGGAGTGCCACTAGAATGCCAATGATGGCGATGACAACGAGCAATTCCACCAGGGTAAAACCGCTGAGCTTCTTTGAGGTTCTCTGCACAATACACCTCCCCGTTGCTCGCAGGAGCAAGATTCATAGCGTGGCTGCCGCAGCGTGGCGAATTGTAACAACAAAAAGTGCCCCACGCAATTTGACACGCCCCTTGATGCTGGGTAATTTATCCCAATTGGAGAAAACTGGACCGAGCACCGCGCTCGTCTGTCTGACAAGCGGTCTTTGTCCAAAGATTCGGCTCGTTTCGACGTCTTGCCTATCCGAGGAAATTGAGCCTGACCTGCTGCATGACCCAGCCTCTCGCAAGGAGAACCTCGTGACTCGACCCGCATCGCGTACTGTCTTGTTCCGCGTTTTCGTGCTCATTGCCTGTGTCGCTTGGCTGCTTCCTGCCACGGGGGTGAGGGCTCAGACGGTCCTCTACAGTTCGGAACTCGTCAGCAGCACGAATTGGGGCTACAGCCATTTCGGTGGGATGTCGGCCCCCGATCCACTGGCGGGCGATACGGTGACGGCAACGTTCGATTGGGACTACGCACAGTACGGTATTCCTGAAGCGCCCAACAGTGATGCGAGTGATGCCACGCGACGCGGTTTGAAACTGACGGCCAACGACACCGGGCTGTTTCCGGGAGATCAGATCGCCGTTTTCTACCAGGATGCAAGCTTTACCGGGCAGTACACGGTCCAAGTCGACGTCTGGGCGAATTGGGCATCCTCAGGTGGTGTCGGCGTCGGGAGCACCGAACATGTGGGTGTCTACGCGGGGTTTGATCCGGCCGATGTCAATCCGTTCCTGGCACCCGCGCAGAATGGCGCCGGCATTCTCTTTGATACCGATGGCGACTGCGGCAATTGCGATTACATTCTGACCAAGGATGCGGCAGAGCTGGATATCGCCAGTGGCCAGTACGGTGAGACCGATTTTGGTTTCGGGAATCAGCCCGGATACGACAACACGGATTTCAACGCCAATATTGACATCCCGGCACTTTTCCCCGCCTTTGATATTGGTGCGGCCACGAACAATCAAAACGGCTCGGGCGAGCAGCCGGCCGGGGCGGCTGGCTATCAATGGATGACCGTCACCGTGGCGGTGGATACCAACGCCTTGGGCAACGGCACCAACGGCACGCCCGGGACGGCGACATTTACCCTGAAAAGCGCCCAATCTGGAAATAGCCTCACCATTGGTACCGTCGACAACAGCGTGGATGACGACATTAACGACGGCATTATTACCAACGAAGCACCCGTTGGAATGAGCGGTGGCATTGCGTTGATGATGGTTGATTTCTTCGGCGGCACGCCACAGCCGTTTGATTTGGGGTTCATGCTCTTCGACAACGTCCGCGTCTACGAGGGATTCCTGACCGGCGGTCCCACCGGCGACTTCAACAACGATGGTAACTGGGATTGCCAAGACATCGACGCCCTGACCGCCGCCGTTGCCGCGCAAAGCACGGATCTGGCTTTCGATATGAATGGGGACGGAGCGGTCACTGCGCTTGACATTACCGCGGCGGATGTGGGTTGGCTGGCCGTGGGAGGCGCTGAACAACGTGGCGGATACCGGCGGGGCCCCATTCCTGGAAGGCGATGCCAACCTCGACGGGTCGGTTGATGTGTCCGACTTCAATATCTGGAATGGGAACAAGTTCCAATCGTCGGCGGCCTGGTGCAGCGGCGATTTCAACGCGGACGGTTCGATCGATGTGTCGGACTTCAATACCTGGAACGGTAAGAAGTTTCAGAGTTCCGGCGGGTTGACCGTGGTTCCCGAGCCGAGCTCACTTGTCTTGCTGCTCGTGTCCGCCGGGTGGGTGATCGGACGAAGTCGAGTTCAGTACCGCCTTCATTAAGTGCCTGACAACTCGTCACGAACGGATGGTAGCAACGGGCTCGCAGCCTGGCGGTGAGCGAACATCGGCGAATTGCCCAGGTTTATGCAGCGACGAACGCCGACGCGAGTGTTGCCACGATGGTCGAATTTTTCTTGGGCGTCTTGTTGATCGGGACGACCGTCATCGCACATGGAATGTTCACGGTCACGCTGGTGACCGCGATTCGAAGTCGTGAGCAGCAATTGTTCACGCATCCCGGTATCCTTCGGCGATCCCTTGTCGTGGCCGGTTCGGCTTGTCTGCTCACCGTGAAGCACGCGGTGGATATTCTTCTGTGGGCCTTGGCTCTCTGGATCGTCGCACATCCGCAGTTATGCGACTTCCAGAACGCGGTCTACTTCTCTTCGATCACTTATACAACTCTTGGATACGGAGACATCACGCTGACAGGATCGGCACGCCTGTTGTGCGGATTTGAGGCCATCAATGGTCTCATCTTGTTCGGAATCAGCACGGCGACGCTGTTTGCGCTGGTGGACCACCTCTGGCTTCGCGAACCGCGAGTCGATCGACCGTGACCCGCTCCACGGGCGGCTGCGCACGTTCCGCCACCGGTGGTGGCAATGGCTGCATGTGGCGGGAGAAAGTCGAGTGAGGGCGTATGGATTGTCGCCCGCGACGATATCTTCATCCGGTGCGAAATTGTCCAGCCCTGTGCCGGGCCAACACGTGTGACGCGAGCGATGACGTGACCGGTCGAGCATTCCGGCATCTTGGTGCGGTCCCTTGTCGTGGCCGGTTCGACTTGTCTGCTCACCGGGAAACACGCGGTGGATATTCTTCTGTGGGCCGTCGCAACAAGCCCGTCGCCGCGAGTTCCACCATCAGTGGTGGCAATGACGGCACGTGGCGCGGGAAAATCGAGTGAAAATGTATAGCTTGCGTAATATTTGCCGATAATGACGATTATGCGGAGGTCGCTGACGTGGCGCCGGCGCCGCGCAAACCAGTCCCCAAGACGTCTTCATCCGGTTGGAAATGGGTCCGGCTGTTGCCGGTCCCATCGAGTGTCATGCGAGCGATGATCACCACTTGCACTGAATTCCGACGACAGGTCCACGCCATGGCGCTGGTTCTGTTGGTGATGGGCGGGTGGCCGCTGCCAGGTGGCGCAGGAGGAAGGTGGGGTCCAGTTCCAACTCGAATCCTGGCCGGAGGATGAGGAAGCAACCGGTTTACCCTCGCTCGATGGACCGGCCGGCCGTGTCGTTGAGTCGGAGCAAGCTCGATCGTCAGGCGCTGCCGGCGGCAACACGTCAAACGACGCCGCGGAGCTCGATTGGTTGTCGGATATTCGAGTTGGCTACGATGGGGGCTTCGTCGTCGCCAGCGAACGCGAGCGGGGTCTCGATCTCGGCGACCTGCCGTACCGACTGCGGGTCAACGGCTGGGGCCAATTGCGGCTGACCCGGTTCGATTCGGCTAACACGGCCTTGGATCTAAATCAGTTTCAATTGGTGCGGGGTCGCCTGGTGCTCTCAGGCAGCGCCCTTTCGCCCGATCTGGATTACTTCGTGCAGCTCGATGGTCGCAGTAGTTCCGGCGATACGATCCGGCTGTTGGATTATTTCATGGACTTCGATCTGGGCCGCCACCGTTGGGGATGGGACGAGGGAACGCTTGGTCTGCACGTCGGTCGCTACAAAATGCCCTTTACGCTGGCTCGCTTCTTGTCGGCCCGGGAATTCGAGTTCACGGATCGCTCGGTGGCGAGCACTTTTTTCGACGTGAATCGCAGCCTGGGCGCGGGCGCATTTGGCAAGCTCACCGGGGGGCGGGTTCCCATCTACTGGGAGGCGGCGATCTTCAACGGCTTTGTCACGGGTGGGGCCCAATCCGGCAGCGCTGGCAACCTGGACAACAATTTTGCCGTTTCGGGACGGCTGCTCGCCTTTCCCACTGGCGAGTGGGGCGAAGGGGGGCTCGCAGACTTCGAGTGGCATCCGCAACTGGCAACTCGTTGCGGTCTGGGGTTGGCGGCCACGACGATTGACCGAAATGGACCCACGGAATTCGATTCCATCCGTGTCGTCGACTCAGGCGCAGCCCTGGCCAGTATTCTGCCCGCTGACGTCGATTCGTACCGCGTCGTGACCTCGGCACTCGACGCATCGCTCAAGTACCGTGGTTGGTCAGCCACCATGGAATACTACTTGCGTACGATTTACGATTTTGAAGGTGATTCCGTGCCCACGCTGCTCGATCACGGGTTTTGGGCACAGGTGGGCAAGTTTGTGGTGCCCCGGAAGCTGGAGTTGTTGGCCCGCTGGTCGCGGGTCAACGGCGATTCCGGCACGCTCGGGGCGATGCTTCAGAGTAGTGAAGAGCGGTCAGCGGCGTTGGCCTGGTACTTTCGGGAGCAAAATGCAAAAGTGGTTCTTGACGCGGCCTATCTGGACGGTGCCCCCATCAGTTCCTCGGCGCTCGACATTCAGCCCGGATATACGGGCTGGCTCCTCCGCACGCAGTTACAATTTGCGTTTTAGCGTTTCGCTAATGAGCCAAGGCTATGCCGCAGTTTCGCATCGCGACGTACAACATCCATAAGGGGATTGGCGGCCTGGACCGTCGTTACCAGCCTGCGCGCATCGCGGAAACCCTGGCCCGCTACAACCCCGACATCGTGCTGATGCAGGAAGTCGACGACGGCGTGCCGCGATCGCGTATGCATTGTCAAGTGGAATGGTTCGCGGAAGCTCTCGAGATGCGGCATCACGCCTTCCAGCGGAACGTGCAGCTGACGCGCAGGGCATTATGGCAATGCGATCCTCAGCCGTTTTCCCTTGCACGATATCCAACATGTGGATTTGACGATTCCGATGAAGAAGCGCCGTCAGGCGCTCGTCGCGCACTGCGAATTACGACACGATGGTCATCGGCGCAGCTTGCTACTGGTCAACCTGCATTTGGGATTGTCAGGCTTTGAGCGAAAGCTCCAATTGCGCAGAATACTCAACAGCCGGGTGGTACGGTCCACCCGGCAGCCGCACGCCACTCATCATCGGTGGCGACTATAATGACGTGTGGGGAACTCTCGGCAGACGCATCATGCAGCCGGCCGGCTTTACCTCGGTGGGCGAACGAATTCGCACCTATCCGGCCGCCCTGCCCGCCCGCCCGCTCGATCGCATTTTTTACCGCGGCGACTTGAGTGGCGCTCATGCGTTCGCATCCCGTTCGAAGCTGGCCAGGCAGGCGTCCGACCATCTTCCGTTAGTCGCTGACTTTCAATTAATCAGCGACAACGAAGCCGCGTCTTAACCTGGCGACTGCCGGTGGTCGGTGCCGTCGCGGCGAACCGCCAAAACGTCACATCCCGCAGCGTGCTTACATGGCTTGCAAGCGTTCGCATGCGACCACGCATCATGAGTGATGTAAGGCGCAATCTTGGCGCCATCTGCCGCGGTAACCCAGGCATCCCAGTGCAGCACGGCAGCCTCGACTTTCCGATAGGACGAGGCAGGAAGGGTGCTGCCAAAGGAGTTGCCAGGTGCGAACGATGGAACGAAGAGGAGGCGTCCTCCTCTTGCTGCTAATGCTGGCCGCCGGCTGCCACTCGTCCCAGCGGGCGACGTGGATTCCGCCTCAAGTCACCATTCCTGGCCGCGCGATCTCGCCAGCGGGCTCCTCGCTGGCGGCCGCCGAAGCGGTATCTAGCCCGAGCCGTGGCGGAGGAGAATCAGGGCCATCCGGCCTGCGTCGATGACTATTTCCAAGCGGCCGCACTCGCCTGGCCCGAGCTGGAAAGACACGGAAGCCAGCCGCAGGTTTTCACGGGGCCGGCCGCACAGGTCTACCACGCCGCCCTCACGCAACTCGTTGCCGCCGGGCAGCGCTTCAAAAGGCTAGACCCGCGACGCGGTCTGCAGGTGCGGACGGCGACCGGCCGGTTGAATATTCCCACCCGTTATCAAGGGTTTAGCTGGCGTGCGGATGAGATCGACTCTCTGCTGCCCGTGGGCGATTACTCCACCCGAGAGCTGAATCATATCTATCGCAATCATGGCCTGGGTGTGGCCATGATTGCCGCTCATTACCGACGACCGGGTGAGCGCTTTCGACGCGTCAACCAGGTGTTCGCCGCAACCGTCGTCTTGCGACCCGCCTGCGACGGTCTGAAGTCGTCCAGCGAATATGTATTGGACGTTTTTGACCCCCTGCGGGTTTCCACGATCTCCACCGCTTGCGGTCCTGCCAGCCTGGCACGCGATCTTTCGGCGCCGATTGCATTTCGCATGAGCCAGGAGAATCGTGATTACGTGACTCGTTTCCTGCAGCCAGGAACGACCGACGAAAACGCGGGTCTGTTCATGCTCGAACCCTACCAGCCCGGCAAAATCCCCGTGGTCTTTATTCATGGCCTGTTGTCTGATCCAACCACCTGGGCCAATCTGGCCAATGAGATTCAGTCCCAGCCAGATTTGATGGAACGATATCAGATTTGGGGTTTTGAGTACGCCACCGGAGAGCCATTTCTGGCGAGTGCGGCAGCGTTGCGGCAGCAGTTGCGGGAGGTCGTGCCAACCGTCGACCCGTGCGGGACCGATGAAGCGCTCGCGCAGATGGTGCTCGTAGGACACAGCATGGGGGGGCTGATCGCCAAGTTACAGATCACCTGGGGTGGCGATCCGTTGTGGAGTGCCGTCTCCTGCGTCCCCTTCGAACGGCTGGTCGCCAGTCCCTCCGCACGGCAAACGCTGGCGGCCTCGTTCTACTTCGAGCCCTCTCCACTCATCTCCCGCGTCGTGTTCATTGGAACTCCGCATCGAGGTTCCCCCTGGGCACGGCGGCCGGTGGGGCGGCTCGCCTCGCAATTGGTGGAAGAATCCCCGGCGGTGATTGGGGCACATGACCAGTTGGTCTGCGACAACCCGGATGCGTTTTCCACCGAGTTCACGCGGGTGTTCCCACCAGCATTGACTTGTTGGAGCCCGCTAGTCCGCTGTTGCAGGCGATCGATCGCCTGCCGCGTGACCCGCGGGTGCAAGTCCATACGATTTATGGCTGCGGGTACTGGATACTGGGCGGCGGGAATTCGGACAGTATTGTACCTGTCGACAGCGCCCGGATTGCGGGTGCGGTGAGCGAAGAGGCGATCGATGCCCGGCATGAGGTGCTCCACAAGGACCCGGCCGCCGTCGCCGAATTACTTGTTATATTGAGGCAGCATGCGGACACCGTGGACCCGCGCTGGCAATCACCCGGTTTGCTGTCACGATGACCTGACGGCGTCCGGGCCTGGGGTTGGATGTCGTGGGATCGACTGTCCGCCTGTCATTTGGATAGTGGTCGCCGAAGCGGCCAGACAGTGTGCCAGGCGAAGGGAATGGCAGAGTACCAAATTCTTGCGAATTCGGTAACGAGTCGCCCACTTGGCCGGATGTTGGGCCGCCGTGACGCAGCCTATCCCCTGTCCATGGCCCCGGGAAAGCCACCGTTCGATCCGTTCGATGACGCGAGAACATGATCTGGATTTGCCTGCTCAGCTTATTGATCTTCCTGGGAAGTCTCGTGTTGGTCTGGCAACTGATTCTCCGCCTGCCGGTGGATTATCTTCACCGCGAGCGTCATGCGGCTTCGTTTGCCACCCGCCATCCGCTGGTACGAGCCGCACTGATCGTGGTCAAGAACATCTGTGGACTCGTGCTCGTCGCAGCGGGTGGCGTGATGCTGGTGACGCCGGGGCAGGGAGTGCTCTGCATGTTGCTCGGCCTCACGCTGCTCGATTTTCCAGGCAGACACCGTCTCGTCTGCCTGTTCTTCAGCACGGCCACCCATTCTGCGGGCGCTGAGACCGGGTTCGCCAGCGCGCGGGTCACCCGCCGCTCGAGACGCCGACGTAGGTTCCGCGAACGGACGCCTACTGGTGTGTCAAGTTTCAATTGTGGGCTTCGCTCACCGTGGCTGGGGCATCTTGCCCCAGTCGACTGCGGCTGGAAGCCACAGCCACGGTCTTGACCAACCCTAAGTCCGACACTTGACGCTGCACTAGCCTTCGGAATGGTGTTCTTCAACCGTCGAATCGATTTTTTCGGCAGCGCCGCAACTCCAGGGCCAGCATGATCCAGACCCACCCATACAAGATCATGTCGATGCCAAAGATCGTACCCAGCAGCCACAGCGCGCTCTCCGGGAACTGTCGATAAAGCAGGATTCCCAAGACGAGTGCCACCGCACCGTTGAGCAGCACCCATCCCCATTGGGGAAAGCGAATCATGATCGCGGCGGCCATACGGAAGATACCGCCCACGATGAACATCGCGGCCACGAGCAGGGTCAACGCGCCGGAGGCGGCCACGGGCGCTTCCATGGTCATCATGCCCACGACGGTGTACAGAATGCCCACCAGGACCTGTACGAGAAAGGCACTCCAGGAACCGGTCCAGAACGAACTGACGATGGTCGCGATCCCGGCAACAAGCAGGACCGCGCCCAGGACGACCGCCACACTAACGGTCGTGATAAACGGGTACGACAAGGCGACGATGCCGCAGACGACCAGCAGGCCTCCCAACAGCAGTAGTCCCCACCAATGCTTCTTCAGGTGGATCAATTCGTGACGCACGTCGTCGCTGGTAAGTGCCGGCGAGTTGGTTGATGGGCTCATGGTGTAACTCCAAAAGGAAGGGTTTAAGGTGACTCAATCGCTGCTTTTCAATGCAAAAACAATATAAGGCTTGGCGAGTCCTTTACCCCTGCCCTTTCAGAACGCCGCTACTGCTTGACGGCAAACGTGCCTTCATAAGCGAGGCTCTTGATGAAATGCTCGCACACCACGAAAGTCACGTTGGGAACGTCATCACTGCGGAGTTTATCTCCCAGCGTGTGCAACATCTCATCGCAATTCTGCTTGATCTTGATGTAGTTCTCCGAGGCCTCGCCGCTGTTACTCGGCGTCCGTTCTTGAAGCAGATGATCGAGTGCCTGTCGCGTCTGGGTAAACTCCGGTTCACGTAAAATCGCTGGCCAATGGATGACGTTGATCGAGCGATCAAATTGTTCATTCGACAACCGACCTGGTTCGAGTTCACTCTTGATCTGCGCCTCCTGCGCGGTGGTCAGCCGTGGAGCTCGATGGGCATCCACGAAGGCGTCGTGTTTTTCCTTGTTGCCGTAGTAACTGCTGACCGCGTAGTTGTGATTCTGTAGATGTTGCGCACGTGCCTGGCCATAGATCACTCTGGCCTCGGCCGTGTCCACGCGGCGTTGTCCGACGCCGCTGGCTGCCGTGCCGATACCGAAACCATAGCCTCCATACCCCAGGCCGTATCCATGGTTAGCGGTTCCGTAGTAGTGATGGTGGATCTCCGCCGCCGCCTGATCCTCCATCAATTTGGCCTGGGCCGAGACGGCATCACATTGACGCATGCCAATCCGCTGGCGATCACTATAGTCATCAAACGGTGTTTCATCTGCTTCTCCCCGTGCTTGTTGATCCGTTGCGGGACAGGCTTCTAGCCTGTCATCTGAATAAGTGAGGTTGGATTGGGAATGGGCAGTCTTGACAGGCTGGAAGCCTATCCCACGCAGTCTTGACAGGCTGGAAGCCTATCCCACGCAGTCTTGACAGGTTGGAAACCTATCCCACCTTCATTGTCCGGGACGCCCATGGCAGTGGCAAGCGCCTGCCGTGGAGAATTCACACACCGAGGCGGCTCAGGCATGCGTATTCGCGGCCTTAGTAACGAGAAAAGCATAGCTCGTTCCTGGGGAATGCGTGCGAAAAGGAGCCGTGTCGTCGGAGGGTTCGCGCCGATTGTTCAGAATTCAACGTTGTATTTTTCCACCATCTGGCGGCGCATGTCGACCGTGGCCTCATCGATCTGCACCATGATGTCGCGGGCGGAACTCGCCCCCTGGACCCGTTCTTCGGTGCGGATCCGGGCTCGATTCTGCGCGTCAAGGCGCGGAGATTCGAACGTCGCATAGGCCCCGCCGCCGTAGTAGCCATACGAACCCCAGCGACCCACCGTGCGATACTGAGGTTCCGCATTTACCTCTCTGGTGCGGCTGCGTCCCCCCACGTTGCGAAGGACGATGGCGGCGTCCCGCAGCGACGACGAGACGAACTTTCCATAATCGAGTAACGCCGGATCGACATCAAGCATCGGCAGGCCATCGATTCTCTTGGCGTACTTTTCGCACCACAGTCCGACCTGACCCGAGGAACTCGCACCACTTTTCTTGGGCTTGCTCCGCAAGTCATCCACCAGACCGGTAATCGACTGGAAGTACTGTTGGGACGACAGTTCCGCCGTTTTCGACTCGTCCGGTTGCTCGCCAGGACTGAGGGCGAATTCCTGCAACGAAGCGGGTGTGTCGAGAAAACTGAGGACCCGCCGCACGCCGCTCGTACTGAGTTGTCCGCCAACACGTATGCGGTTCCCGGAGACTTCCTCTTTCCAGTCCGCGAAATCGTCGATCATCGCGGAGTGCCGATCGAGTATTTCCAGCAACAGCGGCTTGGCAAAGCCCTTCATCAGCTCCACGTTGTCTGCGAAATCAATCAGCATGGCGCCGCTGACCTGATTGCCAAAATTCAGGCCCAGTGTGATGCCGCGGACGCTCGAGAGTGCGGTGGCCAGCGCATCGACGTCGACATCCTTTCCCTGCAAGGAAGAAAATTCCTCCAATCCTCGCCTGAGTTGGGAGGGTGAAGCAACGTGCTCCAGGTCCATCGCCATGATGATCGGCGTGCCGAGCTTCTGGGAATACCGCAGCGCCTCCTTGAGATAGGGTGACAATTCGTGAAATTCCGACGTGTCCGTGGCCGCCAGCCAGCGGGCGACACTTTGCCGATTGGCAGGCCGCATGACGGCCAGCTTGGTATTGCTGAGCTGAATCAGATAGGAATCGTCCGGCAACAGAACCGCGTTGCGACCCGAGATGCGTTCGATCTGCCCTTGCCAGCGAGTGGCGATCTTGGGGAGAGATGCCGGGACCTTGTTGGCGACCAGGGCCAACTCCCAGAGCGGCTCCATGAACTCAT
Organism: uncultured Planctomycetaceae bacterium; assembly: GCA_963700865.1. GTDB lineage: Bacteria > Planctomycetota > Planctomycetia > Pirellulales > Pirellulaceae > CAVOGJ01. The sequence continues at coordinate 1,161,616 of CAVOZC010000018.1, forward strand.
AGTCCATTTTGGCGCCTAGCGCGAAACTGCTGGCCGCTTCCGGGAGAATCGTCAGTCCGGCGGCCACCGCCTTCTTACGGACCTCTTTCCAGTTCTCTTTCATGGCCAAAGGCGAGGCCATGATCTTGTCGACATCCAGCACGACAATCGCATTGGCATCGTTGGGGATCCGGGCGGCGAGGCTCGCCTGGGCCCAGGTCATCGCCTCCCAACCGGGCAGCAGCAGCGTCAAAAATACGAGCAATTGACGACGAATGGTCATGTTCTTACCTCGGTGGAAGTGTTCGCAGATGGTGGCTGGTCGAGACGACGCGCAGCTGCTGGCGTCAAGCCATTCTAGCCATTTGCGGCCCCACGGGAAACGCTTGCCGGCAGCGGCGAGCCATGACAGAAGGTCTGGCGACTTCGGCTACCGCACATAGCCGTTTTCGCCATGGGCTGATGCTTTCCCATCACCGGCCGGAGAGGCATTCTCCCAGCGCCCCCAACAGCGTCGTGACATTGCGGTGCGTCGCCGCATGGCCCATCAGGCCAATCCGCCAAGCCTTGCCGGCGAATTCACCCAGTCCGCCGCCGATTTCGATATCGAACTCGTCCAGCAGGCGCTTCCGCACCACGGCCTCGTCGACCCCCGCCGGGACGCGCACGCAATTGAGGGTGGACAATGACTGCGTGGGAACGTAGCTGAGTCCCATGCTTCCAGCCCCTCACGCAACACCAGGTGCAGCCGCCGATGGCGTTCGATCCGTGCGTCAAGTCCTTCTTCCTGGACGATCAACAGGGCCTCCCGCAGGGCATAGATCATGTTAATCGGCGGCTGTATGGTGGTACGCCCGTCCCCCTTTGCCGGTGTAGTAGTTCTTGAGCAGCGAGACGTCCAGGTACCAGCTTTGTACCTTCGTCTTCCGCTGGTCCATGGCCGCCATGGCCCGTTCGGAAAAAGAGACAGGTGACAAACCGGGCGGGCAGGAGAGGCATTTCTGCGTACCCGAATAGACCGCGTCGATCTCCCATTCATCGACCTTCAACTCATGCCCGCCCAGGGATGTGACGGCATCGACGACAAACATCATGTCGGCCGAGTGCACGATGGGTGAAATTTCGGCCAGGGACTGATGGGCGCCGGTCGACGTTTCGGCCTGCACGATCCCCAGCAATTTGGAGCGGGGAAACTCGCGTACCGCCGCAGCGATCGTTTCAACTGGGAACGTCTGTCCCCAGGGCACTTCAATGGCATGGACGTGGGCCCCACACCGCTCCATCACGTCCTTCATCCGGCCACCGAAAACGCCATTGATGCAGACAATGACCTCGTCACCCGGCTCAATCAGGTTCGTGGCAATCGTCTCCATGCCGGCCATGCCGGTGGCGGAGACGGGGAAGGTGAGTTGATTGCTGGTCTGATACACCTGCCGCAGCAACTCACAGGTTTCGTCCATGATCTGGATGTATTGAGGATCGAGATGGCCGAGTGTCGGAGCGGCCAGCGCACGCAGTACCCGCATCGATACGGTGCTCGGGCCCGGGCCCATGAGGATCCGTTCCCGCGGGTTGAGGGGGGCCAGCGTCTTCGCGGCGTCAAACGCGGTCATCAGGTTCCCTCTCGGTCCGCGAATTCCGCCAGGATATCCATCGTGGAAATGATGCCGGCGATCTGTCCTTGATGGTCGACCACCGGCAGATGGTGGACGCGATTGCGTACCATTTCATGGGCCGCTTTGGCCAACGTGGACTCGAGGCTGACCGTGGCCACATCCTCAGTCATATAGGTCCCGACCATTTCATTTCCCACCGACTTGAGCAGCTTATCGACGAGCCATCGTCGTGACGAGGGATCGAGTTCGTCGATTTGACGCAGATCGTCATCGACATCGCGGGTAAAGTCGATCAAGTCGGTGGTTGAGAGAATACCCACGCAATGCTTGCGTTTATCGACCACCGGCAGGGCGGAGACTCGATTCGAAACCAGCAAGTCCAGGGCATCGTGAATTTTGTCGCTGACATCCAGGGTGACCACATCACGACTCATGATGTCTTTGACGCGACGCGGTTGCGAATTCTCCACCATTGTTTCATTCTTTCTTTTTAGAGTAGCACGGTTCGTTTCCGGCCGGTCGAACGCGTTTCACCGCCACTGCATATCTTGCCGCGATCCAGCGGCCCGCTCCCGCGATCAAGGCAGAAGGTCCCTGTATTCCATCTTGTGAGCCTCTAGCCTAACCCATCAGCGGGGCTCTGTCATTCCACGCTGGCGACGCCGCGTGGGTCGGCTGCCGACGGCTGGGCAAGGGGGCCGGTTGGCTCCGATGTCGATCGTTGCCCCGCGGCTGGGTGCGGCGCCGGCGTTTCTGCCAGCCACCGCCCACGCGGCGACTCGCAACGTCATCCGTGGCTCGTATACTGGAGGCGTACCGCCCACGGCCGCCGCCGCGCGAATTGCCGTTTGGGCCAAGAGAACAGGAACGGACGATGAGCGCCAATCTAACAACCGAATATCTGGGCCTTTCCCTCCGCAATCCGCTGGTGGTCGCCGCCTGCCCGCTGACGCGCGAGTCGTATCAGATTGAACAATTGGTGCAAGCCGGCGCGGCGGCGGTCGTGATGTACTCGCTCTTCGCGGAGCAGATCGAGGGTGAATCGTGCATCGGATTTCGGGAGGAGTCGGGTGTCCCCAGCGAAGCTCCCCTGCCCCAGGACTACACGGTCGGAATTGACACCTATCTGCGGAATATCGAACTCGCCAAGCATGCCGTCGATGTTCCAATCATCGCCAGTCTGAATGGCAGCTCCGTCGGCGATTGGATTCGCTTCGCGCCGCTGATGGAACAAGCGGGCGCGGATGCGCTGGAGCTGAACGTCTATTTCGTACCCACGGACCCTGGGATGTCGGGCGCCCGTGTGGAGGAGACATACGTCGAACTCGTGACCGCGGTGCGAGCTTCGCTTGGCATTCCACTGGCGGTCAAGCTGGGACCGTTTTTCAGTTCACTCCCCTTTCTGGCTCAGCGTCTGCAAAACGCGGGCGCGGACGGTCTGGTGTTGTTCAACCGCTTTCTGCAACCCGACGTCAACGTCGAGACCTTTGAGGTCACGCCCAGGCTGGTGCTTAGCAATCGTGACGAACTGCGATTGCCGTTGCGGTGGATCGCCATTCTCCGATCTCAGTTGTCGTTGTCGCTGGCGGCTTCGAGCGGAGTCCACACGAGCGAGGACGTGATCAAGCTATTGCTGGTCGGGGCGGACGTCGTGACGCTCGCATCCGCGCTCTTGACGCAGGGGGCCCAGCACCTCAAAACCCTGCTGGCCGAACTCGACGACTATCTGGCTGACAAAGGATTCGGCACCTTAGCGGACCTCCGCGGCCTGGTGGCGCCTCGGCCCGGCAGCCAACGGACTGCCTTTGAACGCGCCAATTACATCAAAACCCTGCTCTCGTACGATGAGGGGCGTCGCGAGTAACCGCAACCATGGACGTGATCATCATTGGCGGCGGAATCGCCGGACTCGTATGCGCTCGACAATTGTGCGACCGTGGCTTGAAGTGCCAGCTCTTCGAAGCCAGCGATGATATTGGCGGACGCGTCCGCACGGATCAGGTCGATGGTTTTCGGCTCGACCGAGGTTTTCAGGTCTTTCTGACGGCCTATCCGGAGGCACGGGATCTGCTCGATCTATCCCGCCTGCAGTTACGGCGATTTGAACCCGGCGCTGTGATTCGCTGGAACGGCAGTTTTCATCGACTGTCCGATCCCTGGCGCCGCCCCCGCCACTTGCTGGCTACCGTCCTGTCTCCCGTCGCGACGCTGGCCGACAAACTGCGGATTGCCGGTTTTCGTCGCCAGACGACCCGCGGTCGATTGAGCGAACTCTATCAACGCCCCGAGCAGACGACGATTGACCACCTACGCGCCTTTGGCTTTTCCGAAGTTATCATCGAGCGATTCCTAAGACCCTTTCTGGGCGGCGTCTTTCTCGATCGCGACCTGCAGACCTCCAGCCGCATGTGCGAATTCGTGTTCCGCATGTTTTCGCTTGGCGATGCCGCTTTGCCTGAGAACGGGATGGGCGAGATTTCCCGACAGCTCGCCAGTCGATTGCCCGACGGCGTCATCCGCACGAATTGTCCGGTCGAGTCGCTGCAGGGGCGGGAAGTCGTCCTGGCCAACGGCGAGCAACACACGCCCCGCGCCGTGGTGGTGGCCACCGCGGCCCCCACCGCCCGCCGCCTGCTCGGCGATCCCTTTCCCGCCGATGGACGCAGTGTCAGCTGCCTCTACTTTGCTGCCGCGACTCCCCCGGTCCGTGAGGCCATCCTGGTATTGAACGGCGAGGGCGTGGGTCCGATCAACAATCTCTGCGTGCCCAGCCAGGTTTCCCGCAGCTATGCTCCCCCTGATCAGGCCCTGGTCTCCGTGACCGTTTTGGGGCATCATCCCGACCACGCAACGCTGCTGTCGCAGGTCCGCGAGCAACTGTCCGAATGGTTCGGTCCGCCGGCGAGCGGCTGGAGACATTTGCGGACCTACGACATTCCCTACGCCTTGCCATCGCAAGCCCCGCCGGCACTTGATCCGGTTGCCAAACCGGCCGAAGTACGCGCCGGGGTGTTTTTGTGCGGCGATCACTGCGATACGGCATCGATCAACGGCGCCATGGCCTCCGGACGCCGCGCCGCGCAATCCGTACTCGCCTCGCTGGCTGTGGAGTGAGTGCCCACGGTTCGCGCCCCCGATTCAGCGGGTCCGTGGTGAATGAACGGCCGGCTGCCGTGGGTCGCGGAACCACGCTACTGCGAGGGCACCCAGCGGGACCAGCAGCAGCACGCTGGCCAGGCACAAGGGAATGGCGGAAACCCACCACAGCTCAAAACGGTCGCGACCCGTAAACGTCTGCAAAAGGCTAAACAGCGTGAGCAGGATCAGTGCCACCAGTCCCGCCAGGACCGCTTGCCAGCGACGGAACTCAGCCACGTGGGCCCGCCTGAGCACCCAGGCCAGGATGGGCAATTGCTGAATCGCGTGCAGCGGCATTCCATGCGGAAACTTCATCACTCCTGCCCGCCCGAAGGTCTCGGGCGGCAGTCCCGCGGTCATTTGGTGATTCCCATAGGCCACGAGCACAAACCCCAGCAGGCAGGCAAGCAGCAGCAGCCCCATGCCGCCCCGGATCGCCAGGCGCATGTCGCGGCTGGTGGGCAGCGGCTGGAAGCAGCGGCAGGTGAGATCCACAATGATGAGCGTGACAAAGACAATTAGCCCTTCAATGCCCAGCAACACCGTCGCATCGAACGATGTGGATCGATTGAAATGAGAAGCCACACCCCGCCATTGCTGCAGAGTGATCAAGCCGACCTCGGCCAGCATCGCGAGGCCCAGCAGGCTGAGCAGGACGCCATCGGTACGTCGACGCCGCAGTTTGCCCGCTACCCAGCCGAGCGAGATGAGGGTCGCGCCGGCGGAAAAGCCAAACAAGATGGGCTTCCGCCATGAGACAGCGCCGCTCCACGACGAATCGGAGGCGAGCCACACCGCCACATGCACCATTCCGCTTAACACCAGCATGGCGCCCACTACGAACAGCATGCGCTGCTCCGGTCGCACCCCGTTTTTCTGGGCGAGGGATAGCTGCGGCGTGGCTGTCGGATCATGGACCATTTTGCTTGGATGCCTGATGGGAAGGAATGCGGCGGGCTCTCGCGGACCCACGCGCCGCAGATGTGCGGACCGCACGGCCAATGCCCCAGGCAACGTATCCATGCTCAGCAGTGCAAGCGGGTCTTGCGTTTCGACGGGCCGATATTTCCAAGTAGTCGCGTCGGAGGAAGGGTCCGCCCAGATCGCCTTGAACTGCAACGGGGAACCCGGTACCTTGCCCAGACCCGCATTTTTTGGGGATTGCGATCACGCGTCGGCGTCGCGGGGGTTCTTTCGTGCCGACGGGAGGAACTCACGCCATTATTGGTTCGGAATCCGACACCGCCGCTTGCAATCATCCGGTGCTGCGCGAATTGCTCACCCGGACGAGCAGAACGTTTGCCTTGGCGATTCCGTGCCTGTCCGAACCGGCTCGGCAGGAAGTCATGGTGGCCTACTTGCTGTTTCGGATCGCGGACACAATCGAAGACGGCGAGGAGCTGGATCGCGAAGAGAAACTTGCTGCCCTGCAGCGATTCGCCGACTTGCTCGGCTCCACCGAGGAACTGGCTGTTGGTGAGGCGCTATCACTGCCACCGCGGCTCGACTTACCGCGTCCACCCTCGCGGCAGGCGGACTATTTGGCCCTGTTGGCGGAACTGCCAGTCGTGATTCGATCGTTGATCGAACTCAGGCCAGCCGTCCGGTCGGTGATCATTCGTAGCGTCTTGGTCACCCTTTCGGGCATGCGCCAGTTCATTGCCGCGGGTACGCCCAGAGGCAAGATTCAGTTGGCATCGTTAAGTGAGTTGCGGGAGTACTGCTACTTCGTGGCCGGGGTAGTGGGCGAAATGCTGACCGAGATCTTCCTGCAATCTTTTCAGGGGATCGAACCGGTCCGGACGGAACTGAAACAGCATGCGCGCTGGTTTGGCGAGGGCCTGCAGCTGGTCAACATTCTGAAGGATGCCGACGATGATCGAGCAAACGGGCGCGTCTTCATTCCTCCCTTGGCAGCGCGTGAGGAACTGTTTGCTTGGGCTCGACAAGATCTGCAACACGCCGAGTCGTATGTCGCCGCGTTGAAGCGGTCGAGCGCTCCGCGTGAGGTCATTGTTTTTACGGAACTCCCCTTATTGCTGGCTTGGCGCACGTTGGAATGCGTCGAGAAATTCGGGGCCGGCAGCAAAGTGCCGCGTGCGGAAGTGATGAGTATCTTGGCGGAAACCGTTGCTCGTCCTCCCGCGCGAAAATTCGTCGGTCGTTCCAAGGGAGTCGCGGCCGAATAACTTCCGTGTGGGATGGGCCCGCGATCGGAAGGGCACCGTCGTCTGAAGAAAACCTATCCGCCAAGCAGGAGGCGAGGCAAATTGATGACCAGGTCACAACCCCAGATCACCATCATCGGAGCCGGACCCGGAGGATTGGCAAGCGCGATGTTGCTGGCCCGTGCCGGCGCCCGCGTGCGGGTGCTCGAGCGCTTGGGACGGGTCGGCGGTCGATGTGGCGCGCTGGAGGCCGGCGGCTTTCGCTTCGATATCGGGCCGACCTTTTTTCTTTATCCACGGGTGCTGCAAGAGATCTTCGCGGCAGTCGGTCGTGACCTCTTCGCCGAAGTCCCGATGACGCGACTCGATCCCCAGTATCGCATTGCGTTCGGGCAGGGAGGCAAAATCGACGCGACACCGAACATTGAGCGGATGGAGCGCGAGTTAGCCGGCATTTGCCCAGCGGACGCGACCGCCTTTCGCCGCTTCATGGACGACAACCGGGAGAAGCTTAGACGCTTTCGACCCATCCTCGAATCTCCCTTTCGGGGCGTATTGGATTTCCTCCGCCCCTCGACGCTCCAGGCCGTCCCGCTGCTGCGGCCCTGGCTGTCGGTCGGGTCGGAGCTGCAAAGCTATTTTCGTGATCCGCGGTCGGTGATCGCCTTTTCCTTCCAATCCAAGTATCTGGGCATGTCGCCGTTTCGCTGCCCGAGTTTGTTTTCCATCCTGTCATTTCTCGAGTACGAACACGGCGTGTATCATCCCACCGGCGGCTGCAGTGCCGTGAGCGAGCGGATGGCCGCGATTGCGACCGATATGGGTGTCGAGATTCGCCTGAACGAAGCCGTCGAGCAGATTCAGTTCTCGGGTAAGAAGGCGGTCGGCGTTCAGACTGCCGCCGGTTCCTATCGTACGGACGCCCTTGTCATCAACTCGGACTTCGCGCGGACGATGCAGAAGCTGGTGCCGAATCGGCTGCGGCCGAAGTGGACGGACCGGCGGATCAAGAAGAAAAAATTCTCCTGCTCGACCTTTATGCTCTACCTGGGCATTGAGGGACGCTACGACCAACTCCCGCACCATACGATCCACATTGCGGACGATTACGAGCGAAATCTGGCGGATATTGAAACCAGACACGTACTCTCGAAAGACCCCTCGTTTTACGTGCAGAACGCTTGCGTCACGGATTCCACATTGGCCCCCGAGGGGATGAGTACACTCTACGTCCTGGTTCCGGTGACCCACATGCATCCACATGTCGATTGGGCGATCCAGCGCCGTCGCTTTCGCGATCGCATCCTGAAGCAACTAGAAAAAGTCGGCATCCACGGTGTGACCGAGAGAATTCGCTACGAGCAAGTCGTGACGCCGGCCGATTGGGATGCCGGGCATCAGATTCATCTCGGGGCCACTTTCAACCTGGCCCACAATCTGGGTCAAATGCTGCATCGTCGTCCCCAGAATCGATTTGCGCCCTTGCAAAATGTTTACCTCGTCGGGGGAGGGACGCACCCAGGAAGTGGATTGCCCGTAATCTACGAATCGGCGCGCATCACCTCCAAATTAATTCAGGAAGATCTGGTCCTGCCGGCGGCGGAAACGGATAGACTGCGGGATGCGGTGGCGGCCCCGTCGCAAGCCTGCCAGCGACTTCCCGATCGCGCCGCCTGATCACCGTTGTCCCACCATGGCCACCCCAACCCTGTCCGCCGACCGCCCCTTATCGCCGCCTTCCCCGATCCGCTGCGCGGAGGGTCAGGATCTGGCTGCGGCGTTGGAGGTCGCCCGACGGGCCCAGCGGGAATGGGCCGCGCATCCCGTCCAAGCGCGGCTGCGTGTCGTGCGTGGCATAAGACATCATCTCGTCGCTTGGGCGGAGCCCTTGGTGGCCGCGGTCGCCGGCGGCGCGGGCCGCGATCCGGCCGAAACATTGGCGGCCGAGATCATTCCGTTGGCCGATGCCTGTCGCTTCCTGGAACGCGAGGGGGCTCGCATCCTCGCGTCGCGGCGGTTGCGTCGTCGCGGCCGCCCGCTGTGGTTGTCAGGAGTCACCGCCGAGCTGCGGCGCGAGCCACTCGGGAGCGTGCTGATTCTGGGGCCCGCAAACTATCCGATCTTTCTTCCCGGAGTTCAAGCGGTGCAGGCGTTGGTCGCTGGAAATGCCGTCCTGCTGAAACCAGGCAGGAGTGGGACGTTGGCGGCCACCACCTTGCTGGAAATGTTCGTCGCCGCCGGACTGCCCACGGGGCTGGTGCATCTCCTGCCGGAAGACCCGCAGTGTGTGCCCGCGGCCGTGGCGGCGGGCATCGACAAAGTTTTTTTGACGGGGTCTGCCACGACGGGGCGTCGCGTCCAAGCCTTGCTGGCCGACTCGCTGACTCCCGCCACGATGGAACTTTCTGGCTGTGATGCCGTGTTTGTGCTCGATTCGGCTGACCTGGAGCGGGTGGCGCGCTGCCTGGCCTTCGGGCTGCGGTTCAACCAAAGTGCCACCTGCATCGCGCCGCGGCGGGTGTTTGTTGGCTCGTCTCGGCTGGAAGAACTCGAACGCCGCCTGCGCGACGTCCTGTCCCAGCCGGACCCGATGCGGAGCCCTGCATTGCCAAGCCAGACGCTCGCGCTGATTCAAGCTGCCATCCGAGACGGCGCCCGCGTGGTCACCGGCGGCATCGTGCGGGACCAGGGCGGCGCACGGCTCGACGGACCGACGGTCCTTGCCGACGCCCGCCCCGAAATGGCGCTGCTACAGGCGGATCTCTTCGCACCGGTGCTGTCGCTCGTTGCCGTTGGCTCGGCGGAGGAAGCCCTCGGCCTGGACGAGTCGTGCCCCTACGCGCTTGGCGCCACGGTGTTCGGCCAGCCTCGTGATGCCGAGTCGTTCGCCGCCCGCATTGATGCCGGTTGCGTGGTCATCAATGACCTGATCGTACCCACGGCCGATCCGCGCATTCCTTTCGGCGGGCGCGGGCAGAGTGGATTCGGAGTCACCCGGGGGGCCGACGGGTTGAAGGAAATGACACAAGTCAAAGTCATTTTGCACCGGCGCAATCGCTGGCTGCCGCATCTCGAACCACCGACGCCCTGGGATGCCCCGCTGTTGGCGGCGTTTCTCGGGATGGTCCACGGCCGCGGCTGGCATACCAAATTGGAAGCTGCCCGCGCGGCACTGCGCGCGGCAGGCGCCCTTCGGCGTTGGCAACGACAACAAAGGCGATCCAGGAGAGGCAAGGATGAAGGCTAAGAGCAATGTCGTGGTGATTGGAAGCGGTCTCGGTGGTCTGGCTGCCGCCTGCACTCTCGCGGCGCGGGGACACGCGGTCACGGTCTTGGAACGAAGTCCGTGGCTGGGCGGCAAGGCGGCTGTGCTTGACCAGGACGGATTCCGCTTTGACATGGGCCCGACGATTCTCACGCTGCCATCGGTGCTGCGACGGATCTTCACAGAAGCGGGGCGGCCGCTGGAAGAATATCTGCAACTGGTCGAGCTCGATCCGCAATGGCGGTGCATGTTCGTAGGCGGGGGGCAATTAGATCTGGTGGCGGACACGGCCGCCATGCAAGCCAGGCTGGATGCGTTTAGCGGCGGGCAGCAGGCGGTCAGCCGCGGTTACGGGAAGTTTATGGAGATTTCCCAGCGCTTGCACGACGTCTCGAACAAGTTCTTCTTCTGGAAGAGTGTCGGATCCATTCGGGACACGTTCGAGCCGGGAACTACCTTCTCCCCGTCGGTGCTATCGGACGTGCTGAGCCTGCGGATGGGCCGTACCGTGGCGGGACTGGTGCGGAAGTGCGTGCCCGATGAGCGCGTTTCCCAGATGATCGATCACTTCACGCAGTATGTCGGTTCGGCCCCCACGGCTTCGCCCGCGGTGCTGTGTGGCATTGCGCATATGCAAACGAGTGAGGGGATCTGGTATCCACTCGGCGGCACCCGCGCTGTACCCGAGGCACTGATCCGTCTGGGGAGCGAATTGGGCGTTCAGTATCGCACGAGTGCGGACGTCCAACGCTGCCTGATTGAAGAGGGACGCGTGACGGGTGTCCAACTAGTGTCGGGGGAACGATTTGAGGCGGCCGCCGTCGTCTCGAATTCCGATGCGGTACGAACGCACCAGGAACTGGTGGGCGGCAACGCCGAGCGGCAGTTCATGTCGCGCCGCAAATACGAGCCGGCTTGCTCGGGGGTTGTCTTGTATCTGGGGTTGAAACGACGTTACGAGCAGCTGCTGCATCACAACTTTGTCTTCTCCCACGATCCTCATCAGGAGTTCGACTACATTTATCGCCGTGGCGAACCGGCTCCCGACCCGACCTGTTATGTTTGTGCCCCTGCGATCACCGAGCCGAGCGTGGCTCCCGAGGGGGGCGAAGCGCTTTACGTGCTGGTGCACACGCCGTACCTGCGGCCGCACCACGACTGGCAGCGGCTCCTGCCGGCATATCGGCAGACGATTCTCGACAAGTTAAAGTCGACCGCGGGCATGGAAGATATCGAGCAACAGATCGTCTTTGAATCGCATTTGACGCCGCAGGATATTCACGAGCGATACCATGTGCTGAACGGAGCCATCTATGGGCTCGCCAGCCATGGTCGCTTTTTTGGCGGCTTCAAGCCGGCCAATCGCAGTCCTGATGTCAAGGGACTGTACCTGGCCGGGGGCGCGGCCCATCCGGGCCCCGGCATGCCGATGGTCCTCATGTCGGGTTGGATCGCGGCGGATGCCTTCCACCAGGACATCCAGCAGCTGGCCGACTCGGCGGCCCCCAACGACTGTGTGGCCGCGTGAAGCCCGGGAGTTCCACTCGTTTGTTCCATCCCAGCACCAGGCCCGCAGCCGCGCGTTCCGATCAGCGTGCGGTGTCCCGCGAACCAATCAATCTGCCCGTCGTGTCCCCCTGGCTGGCCGCGGGCTTTGCCTGGTATGTGCGGCGTTACGTGCGGCGACATTTCAATGCCGTCCGGATCGCCCGGCAGTCTCTTCCCGACTTGCCGGCCGAGTCGCCGGTGATTTGTTTTGCCAACCATCCCGGTTGGTGGGATCCGCTGATCGCAAATCTGCTCCATCGGCGCGATCTGTCGCCGCGCACGGCTTACTCGCCCATCGATCGACGTGCGCTCGACCAATACCCGATTTTTCGTCGTCTGGGATTTTACGGGATCGAGCTGGAATCCTTGGACGGCGCGAAACAGTTTCTGTCCGTGACGCGCAAACTTCTCGTATCTCCCCAGACAGCCATCTGGATGACACCCGGGGGCCGCTTTGATGATGTCCGCACGCCAACGCGGTTTCAGCCGGGACTGGCGCACCTGGCGGCCAAGATATCCGGCACGGTGTTGCTCCCTCTGGCCGTCGAATACACGTTTTGGGAAGAGCGGACTCCCGAGGCGCTCGTCGAATTCGGCGAGCCATTCTTCACGCAGTCAGGAGCTCATTCAAAGCACGTTTGGCCGGCGTTACTCGAGGAGCGACTCGCACAGACGCAAGCGCGGTTGGCCGAAAAAGCAACGTCACGAGACCCGTCGCGGTTCGAGACCGTTCTCGATGGCTCGGCGGGTGTCGGCGGCATTTACGATGCCTGGCGGCGGTTGACGGCGTGGAGTCGGCTGGACAGGTTCGATCCCCATCATCGCCGTTCGGCGGCGGGGAAGGGAACGCATGCTTGACTGGTTCGCCTGGATAACGCTGATTTGTGCCGTCGTATCGACGGCCAGCTTTCTGATCAATCTGTGCGGTTTTCGGAGAGCGGTCGGCGGGAGTGGTGGAAGCGCGGGCAGGGCCGGTGCGGATGGGAGGCAAGATGGGACGGTGGTAGGATGCTCCAGCCACGGGGAGACGACGGTGGCAGGATGCCCCAGCCACGGGGAGACGACTGTGGCAGGATGCTCCAGCCACGGGGAGACGACGGTGGCAGGATGCCCCAGCCACGAGGAGACGACGGTGGCAGGATGCCCCAGCCACGAGGAGACGACGGTGGCAGGATGCCCCAGCCACGAGGAGACGACGGTGGCAGGATGCCCCAGCCACGAGGAGACGACGGTGGCAGGATGCCCCAGCCACGAGGAGACGACTGTGGCAGGATGCCCCAGCCACGGGGAGACGACGGTGGCAGGATGCCCCAGCCACGAAGGGCTGCCGGGCGTGTCCGTGCTCATTCCCGCCCGCGATGAAGCGGCTCGCATCCGCCGCACGTTGCAAGCCGTCCTCGCCAATCAGGGCGTCGACTTGGAGGTGATTGTCCTGGACGACAACAGCCAGGATGGAACCGGGGCGGAGGTCACCGCCCTGGCCGCTTGTGACGAGCGATTGCGATTGGTGCCGGGAACGGCGCTGCCCGCCGGATGGTGTGGCAAGCAATACGCCTGCCACCAGTTAGCGCAGCAGGCCCGCTACGACGAACTCTTGTTTCTGGATGCGGATGTCAAGCTGTCACATGATGCGATCGTCCGCTGTGTACATCAACGGCGGGCCGCACACGTTGACTTGCTGAGCGGTTTTCCCCGACAGCGGATCGGTTCGTTTGGCGAAGCGCTGCTGATCCCGCTTATGCACCTGGTGCTGCTGACCTATCTGCCGTTCTGGTTAATGCGACATTCGGGCTTGCCATCCGCGTCGGCCGGATGTGGACAGTTGTTCTTGTCCAGCCGGCAAGCGTATGCGCAAAGCGGCGGGCACGCATCGATCAAGGGATCGCTGCACGATGGAGTCACCTTGCCACGCAGCTATCGACAAGCCGGCGGCAGCACCGACATCTTCGATGCGAGTGACATCGCGACTTGCCGCATGTACCGCGGCTGGTCGCAAACCTGGCGCGGATTGTCGAAGAATGCTCACGAAGGGGTAGCCAATCCCCGCCTGATCGTACCCGCCACCAGCCTGATGGTGATGGGGTATCTGGTGCCGACCGTATTGGCGGTGCAACAGTGCCTCGCGCCGTCCTCGAGGCGCGTGCTGGTGTTGGCGGTGGTGGCGAGTGTCATCTCGTACGTGCCTCGACTGATCGCGGCGGCGCGTTTCGATCGGTGTTGGCTGGCCGCCGGATTGCTGCCGCTTTCGATCGTCCTGTTTGTCTTGCTGCAATGGGTGGCGTTCGTCAAGTATGCGCTCGGTTCCCGCCCCGTATGGCGGGGCCGCGCCTATGCGACCTCCAGCAACTAAGGCAGCCATCCATGGGCAATCCAACTCCATTGCTGTCGATTCGCGACGCCCAGAAATCGTATGGCGCCCTGCGCGCCCTGCGAGGCGTTTCGCTCGAATTATTCCCCGGCGAGTTGCTCGGGTTGTTAGGGCCGAATGGCGCCGGCAAGACGACGCTCATCCGCTGCCTGGCCGGTCGCGGTACCTTGGATCGAGGCAGCATACAATTTGGCAGCAAGTTGGCCCGCAGCAAATTGCTGGGATTGGTGCCCCAAAGCATCGCCGTTTACACCGATCTCACGGCGGAACAGAATCTGTACGCCTTTGGAAGACTCCACGGCGTGCGGCGTCGTCAGCTGCGCGAGTCGGTGGAAACCGCCTTACGCTGGTCGAATCTGGAGGATCGACGGCATCATCTCGTCAAAACATTTTCCGGCGGCATGCAGCGGCGGCTGAATATCGCTTGCAGCGTGCTCCACCAACCCTCGATCCTGCTGTTGGATGAACCCACGGTGGGTGTCGATCCGCAGAGTCGCGAACGGATTTACGAGATGCTCGACGAACTGCGAAGTCGGGGTACGGCGATCATGCTCACGACGCATCAATTGGAAGAGGCCCAGTTCCGCTGCGATCGCATTGCCATCGTGGATCAGGGACGCACCGTGAAAGTTGGCAGCTTCGAGGAACTGGTGACCGATACCGTGGGCCGGCAGCAGCGACTGCGGATTCGCTTTCGCACCGCGCCGCCTGTCGCGATCACTCCGCTCACGATGGATGCGTCGGGAACGACGGGAAGCTGCTTCGTTGCTGACGTGACGGCCGAGCTGCCTCAGCTGATGGAACGGCTGCGCGCGGCCGATTACCCCATTGACCACGTTGTTCTGCAAAGCCCGACCCTGCAGGATGTTTTCTTGCATCTCACGGGCAAGGAGCTGCGTGAGTAATGTTCACGATCTTCAAGATAGGTCTGCTGCGACTGTGGAACAACAAGCAAGAGTTGGTGCTGGCGTTGGTGGTCCCCATCCTCTTTTTCAGTATTTTCGCGGTTATTTTCGGACATGGGATCGGAACGGGAACCTCCGCCATCAAGGTCGCCTTGGTTGATGATGACTTTTCGGCGACCACGAACCAAATGACTCAACTGCTCGAGGAACAAGAGGCGCTGCAAATCGAGCTGGGGGTGCTCCGCACGAATGAGAAGTGGCCGCTCGAAAAACTGGCCAGGACCGTGATCCGCGACAATGGGGTGGATGTCGTCGTATACCTGCCCCAGGGCCTGGAAAAGGCTTTGCAGCAGCGTTCGGAAATTGTCGTCTCGCTGTTCAGCGAAGGTACCAATCCTGTGGGACGGCAAATCGTCCGCTCGATGCTCTCACAAGTCGTGGCGGTCACCGCCGGTGAACTTGCCTCCCGCCGGCAATTCGCCGGGTATCCTCCCGGCGCTGAGTCCACACCTGCGGCCCCCGCGGCGACGCTGGCGGCCCCCACGGCGGGACCGCTGGAGCGCGTGACCTTCGAGAATACCGACGTTTTTGCCTCGGACAAACACAATCCGAAAATCGCCATGTACGCGGCCGGCATCGCCGTCATGTTCCTGCTTTTCTCCGCCACCGGGGCCGGTGGCAGCCTGCTGGAAGAATACGAAGCTGGCACACTCGATCGGCTGCTGACCACCCGGCTGACCCTTACCGGCTTGCTCGCCGGTAAATGGCTGTACATTCTCTGTCTCGGCTGTGTCCAGTTGACGGTCATGTTCCTCTGGGCGCAGGTCGCCTTTGGCGTCGATCTGATTGGACATCTGCCTGGTTTTGCCGTGATGGCGGGCTGTACGGCTGCCGCGACCGCTGAGCCTGGCGCTTTGCTTGGCCGTGTTCTGCCGCTCGCGAGCCGAATTGAATGGCGTCTCGATTGTGCTCATCCTCACCATGTCCGCCCTCGGTGGAAGTATGGTTCCCCGCTATATCATGAGCGAGCAAATGCAGCGCTGGGGACAATTGACCTTTAACGCCTGGGCGCTGGACGGATTCAAGAAAGTCTTTTGGTACGACCTGCCCGTCGCCTCGTTGGAGGTGGAAATCAAGGTGTTGCTCGTGATGGCGGTCGCGCTGGCGTGCTTTGGCGCATCTTCGCCGATCGCTGGGCGGCGAAATAGGAACCAACCACAGTCCATAGGAAAAGGATGACTATGAAATACTTATGTATCGGGTTGCTGCTCGTTTTGGCCGGTGCCATGTTGTGGAGTCGAAATGGAGACACATCGCGGTACCCAGCAACGATCGCAGAGCACCGAACAGCGGCTGACGGGCGGCAAACCATCGTCGCGAAGAGCAAGCTGGAAGACGGGGTCCGCGCTCCGTTGCCAATCAGAACGGGGGTTGAGCGTTCTCCGCGAAACGATGCCGCGGATGAGCCGACGTCCGCCCGATCAGCCGCTGCGCTGCCGGCGCCAGTTGGTGACCCTGTGGATACTGTGCCGATGGGATCTTCGACGATCGCCGACGGGCCGGCCTCCCTTACCATCCGCCTTGAAGGGAATGGCGCTGGATGCGCCTTTTCTGTTGGCCATCTTTGATCAATCACTCGGCTTCCCGGAACGGGATCAGGCAACGCGAACCTTGAAAGCCACGGGGAAAGATGGTTCGGCCGAAGTCCAGCTGCACGATTTGACCCCGGGCACGTATGCGATCGGTGCGTTCCAGGACCTCAACCAGGACGGCATCTTGAATCGAGGAGCGTTTGGCGTTCCTCGTGAACCGTATGGGTTTTCGCGGGACGCACGGGGCACGTTTGGTCCGCCCACGTTTGAGGAAGCCGCGTTTGAATGGCCGGACAGGAACCAGGAAATCCGGGTACAACTCAAATGACTCGCCGGCCCCGGCCACCCCTCGCGTTGCGGGATCATGGCGAAAACGGTTTAAATCGACGTGTGCGAGGCGGCGGACGCCAAGTTGCGTGATACACCGACGCCTCTCCCGGGATTTCATCCCGAATGTCCGTTGCCCACTGATCGAGTCACCCCGTGATCACCATGTACGAACCACCCAGCAACGTCCTCTTGACCGGGGCCACCGGCTACGTGGGCGGCAGGCTCCTTCCGCTGCTGGAAGGGCTGGGAGTTCACGTGCGGTGTCTGGTCCGCAAGCCGGAAAACCTGCAGGGCCGCGTGGGGCCGCAGACCGAAGTGATCGCCGGTGATGTGCTTACCGGAGCCGCATTGCCGGCCGCTTTTGAGGGCATCGACACGGCGTATTATCTGATCCACTCCATGGCGTCGAGTGGCTCGTTCGAAGACCAGGACCGCGTGGCGGCCCAGAATTTCGCCGCCGCGGCCAAGGTCGCCGGGGTGCGGCGGATCATTTTTCTTGGCGGATTGGGCGATGATGACGAGGAGCTATCAGCGCACCTTCGCAGTCGACACGAGGTCGGTCGTATTCTTCGCGAAGCGGGTTGTCAGGTGATTGAGTTTCGGGCCTCAATCGTCATCGGCTCGGGCAGTCTCTCATTCGAATTGGTCCGTGCCCTGGTGCAACGGCTGCCGATCATGATTTGCCCCAAGTGGGTGAGTGTTCTCGCGCAACCGATCGCCATTGAAGATCTGCTCGAATACCTGCTGGCTGCCCTGGCATGGCCCGGCACGGAGAGCCGCATCTTCGAAATCGGAGGGCCCGAACCGGTCAGTTATGGCGACATCATGCGTGAATATGCCCGTCAGAGAGGCCTGCGGCGATGGCTGATTTCGGTCCCCGTACTTACACCCCGCTTATCCAGTTTGTGGTTGGGGCTGGTGACCCCGGTCTACGCCCGCGTGGGGCGGCAACTGATCGATAGCCTGCGCAATCCGACCGTCGTCAAGGATCATGCGGCACTCAACGAATTCCCGGTCAGGCCGCGCGGGTTGCCAGAGGCGATCGAGCGCGCCTTTATTAACGAGGATCAGAGCCTCGCGCATACGCGCTGGTCCGATGCACTTTCTTCCTCACGGGGTGTGCGGAGTTGGGGGGGTGTCAAGTTCGGCAGCCGGATTGTCGATTCGCGATCCGTGGCGGTCGCGGTGCCTCCGCACCAGGCCTTCACGCCCATTCGTCGCATTGGGGGAGAACGGGGTTGGTACTACGCGGATTCTTTGTGGACGATTCGCGGCTGGATCGACCTCCTCTGCGGCGGGATCGGCAAGCGCCGTGCGCGTCGTGATCCGGAGAACCTGCAGGTGGGTGAAGTCCTCGACTGGTGGCGGGTCGAGGAATACGAACCCGACCGTCGACTGCGGTTGTCCGCCGAGATGAAGGTGCCCGGCCGCGCCTGGCTCGAGTTCGACGTGGAGCCCACGCCCGGTGGATCGAGTATTCGGCAAACGGCCATCTTCGACCCGGTCGGTTTGTCCGGGTTGCTGTATTGGTACAGCCTGTATCCCATCCATGCGGTCATCTTCCGCGGCATGCTGGGTCAGATCGCCGCGCGGGCCGAGGACGGTACGGCTTAGTCAGGCCTCGATCATGTCGGTTCGTTGCAAAGGAAGAACCTGCCTCGCGGCTCAATTCGCGTGCGACCAGTGGCTTACGGTGAACGGATCGAGAGAAGAACGTTTCGTTACGTGGCGGGGAAAACCGCTCCTGGGCGTGATTCCCTGTTTCGGACCGCGGGGGACGGCGTCTGGCATCTCTCTCCCAGCCCCGCTACAACCAGGGGTGCGAGCCGCGCTGCCGTTGAGACTGTTGTTCCTGTTCCACTGCATCAATGGCTGAGCAAGCGGGATTCACTTTCGATTCGCTGACCCAATGCGAGTACCAAGTTCCATTTCGTTCTGCCGTGCTGGCACGAAATTGTTGTCAGCCATGGCGCTCGCCTCCGCCGGTCCTGTCTTGAGCTCTCCAATGCCCCTCGAGCACGAGCCGCGATCGATCCGTCTGCCGGGTTGCGGCGGCATCGTTGTCTGTGGTGGTCGGAGCACCCGCATGGGCCGCTGCAAGGCACACCTCCCCTGGGGCGAGGGGACGTTACTCAGTCACGTTGTCGGCCAGTTGCAGCGGATCGTGTCGCCAGTGATTGTGGTGGCCGCCGATGGACAGAGTCTGCCGGAGCTTCCCGCTGGCGCCATCACGGCCCGCGACCGCCGTCCGGACCAAGGTCCGCTGGAGGGGATCTGTGTCGGCCTGCGGCAGCTTACGGCGGATGTCGAGGTCGCTTATGTGACGAGCTGCGATGCACCCCTGGTTCGGCCGGAGTTTGTGGAGGCGTTGTATCGTCGGCGAGCCGAGTTCGAGGTTGTCGTGCCCCGCGACGAGACGTTCCATCATCCGTTAGCGGCCATTTATCATCGTAACGTCGTCGATCGTATCGACGACCTGCTGCACGCGGGGCGGCGGCGACCCATCTTCCTGTTTGAACGGGCGGCCACGCTCGAGGTGGATGTCGAGACGCTTCGTGCGGTCGATCCACATCTGGCGACGCTGCAGAATGTCAATACGCCGGCGGATTACGAGCGGTTGTGCCGTGGGAGGCCGTGAGCTGCCTCCGCCGACGTCTGCAGGGTGACGACGGGACTAACTCTGCCCGCCGGTTTTTTTCTCACGGAGACACAGAGGCACCGAGATCGATGGCTGAGTCGCTCGCGGCGTGTGGCCACAACTGTTCGGTAAGACAACGCCCTGCAGGAACCTGGTGCGGGGAGTAAGAAAGGAGTAAGAAAGGAGTCAGGTCTCTTTTCAGCGATAAGAGACCTGACCCCTTTTGGGTCCATTTTTAAAATATCAGAAAATGGTGTCCACGTACTTGTCACTCATGTTAGTCGCCCCTTTCATGCGGAAAAATTGAGTTTCGCCGAGGTCGCCGGGGTCGTTAACTGAGAAAAAAACATCGAACTGAAGCAAGACAAGCAGCTCACGGTCTGTGCAGTCGGTCGCACACGGCGGCACGTTGATGAATTTTTCGTGAAATCGAAAAAAACGCAATTTCGCTTGCACAGCCGTTGTAAAATTTGCGCCAAAAACCTGTGTGGCAACCGCTTGGGTCGACCTGGCTTTCTTTGGCGGTAAAGCCTGCTGCCCGGTTGCACGGAGTTGCTTCCTATCCGCCGGGAGATTGGACGGTGCTTCCGCCCGGCGAACGGAGCATCCCTCGCACATCAGAATCGCTTCATCTACCCCGGAGAAATGCGTAATGAAATTGAACCAAGAAAGCCACTTTGTGGTGCTGCTCGTGCTGCTGCTCGCCTCGTACGCCCAGGCGGCTCCGATTGCAGGCGGCGAAGCGACCTACGAGTACTTCAATGGCTTCATATCGCGACTGTTTCCGGGCACTCCGTTCAACCCCGGGCCCGATCCGGTAGACGTCCCAGTCGAGACCAACGGCGTGTTCGTCGAAGTCTGGGAGCCGCAGGTGGGCGACACGATTGACTTCGAAATTGTCAGCGTTACCGCCACGGGAAACCTCGCCGGCGTTCCCTTTCAGATTCTCGCAGGAGTTGAACAAACACCTGAACTCGGTCCCTTTCTTGGAAGTCTGACCCAAATCCAACAGGACCCGAACGACCCAGGATTTGCCACGGGCAACCCTTCCAGCCTGATCAGCGCCCGCCGTGTCGCCGCAGGGGCCTTCGCCCAAGTCTTTCCGGACGGCACCTTTGCCTATGGCGGGGCACCGTACGAATTCGAGAGCACCGTCGACAGTCTGCCTTACTCCGTCGGCAGCGAATTCATCGGCACAATCTCGAGTGAAGTCCCCGTATTCGTGCGGCAGGGAGATTTGCCCGATCCTGCGGTCGATCCTCAAATCGGCGTGATTCTTCCCGGCGGCGTGGTCCGGATCACTCGCGTCGTTCCCGAGCCAGCGACGCATGCCTTACTCGTGGCCGGACTGCTGGCTACATGGATTGCCGGTCGAACATCGCGGCGATTGGGATAAACGTTGTTCCATGATCCATTGGGACGGTGATGAGACCGTTCCGCGAAATTGGGCTTGCTTCCTGGTTTGTTACTTATTTCTTTGCATCAGAGGGTACATCTAATGAATCGACACTACGCTTGGCTACTAAAGACATCCTGCCTCCTCATGCTCGCAGCGCCGCTGAATCTCGCGGCCGCACCGATTCAGGCCGGCAACACCAGCTTTCCCACGCGAGCGATTCAAGACATCGTCTTGCTGGCTGGCACCAGTATTAATCCGGGTCCCGAGATTCCCATTCCAGGATTTTTTGGCGATGGAACCTTTGGCTTTGTACGAGAAACGCAAGTCGGCGATACGATCGTTTTCAATTCAACCATCGACACGGTGTTTTACGGTTCTCTACCCGGTTTCGGCGACTATGCGTTTGGCGCCGTCGGACCCTACTCACCCAGCGATTACAGCGGGACGATCACGAACATCGTTCAAGATCCGAGTGATCCCGGTTTTGCCTCCGGCGACCCTTCCAGTTTCGTCTCGGGCGATTGGCAGGCCGGTGGAGCGGGATTTGCACTAGAGTTTACCAGCGGCCCCCTGGTGGGCATCGTCTTGGAAACCGATACGGCTCAGTCTTTCGGCTTTCAAGGGGTGCTGGATGGTCTTCCCCCTTCCGCCGGCACGCTCTTCACCAATATGGGTGATGACGTGCTGAATATTTTGTTCAACGGTGAGGTCGTCGGAACGTCGTCGAATCGACGGTTGTTGGTCATTCCTGAGCCCAGCCTTTTCCCACTGCTGATGACTTTGGCCATGGGGCTCGTCGTGACGCGTCATTCTTGGCGATAGCCACCCACCATCGTACCGCAGGCCACACGGCCTGAAGCCCCGCATGTCGAGCGACGGGTTTCCCTGGGCGGAAACCCGTCGTTGAGTAAGAAAGGGGTCAGGTCTCTTTTCAGCGAAAAGAGACCTGACCCCTTTTGGGGCCCCCGTTTGCTTGCGAAACGAGCCTGGACGGCTATGCTAGTAGGCAGTCCAGTGGGTACCGGTGATCCGACCGTCACGCCGAGTCCGTCATCTTTGCCGGCGAAGCTGAAAGACTTGTCCGAGCTGCCAACAGCTGGGGAAAGCGATCATGGGCGATGCCCATTCTGGTACCAATCCGCCTGCTGGACGCTCCGCTGCGTGGGGGCAGGAATACGAAGGTGTCTGTGATGCGTTTGATTCCGCATGGCGACGCGGTGACCGGCCGTCCATTCGCCGTGTGCTGTTGAGTTTAAAGCGCCCCGTGCCGAGGAGCCTCTTTCAGCATCTCCTGGAGATTGAGGTCGAGTACCGCCGCCGCACTGGCGAGGTCGTCAAGGCCAGCGAGTACCACCAGCAATTCCCGAAATGCCGTGCCATCATCGAAAACGTACTGGCGAATGACAGCCTGCAGCCGTCTGCTTCGCCACTGGCCGCCACACGGGACCTGCCCGCGGAGGGGCTCGAGGGGAGTGTCCTGGATCGCTACAAATTGCGGCAGCAGTTGGGTGAGGGCGGTTTTGGCACTGTCTATCTGGCGGAACAGACGGAACCGGTTCGCCGACGCGTGGCCCTGAAGATCGTCAAGCTGGGAATGGATACCAAGCAGGTCATCGCCCGGTTTTCCGCCGAACGTCAGGCCCTGGCGTTAATGGATCACCCCAACATTGCCAAGGTGCTGGACGCCGGGGCAACACACACCGGCCGCCCCTACTTCGTTATGGAGCTCGTCAAGGGCATCCCGATTACAGAATTCTGTGACCAGCACAGTACCTCATTGAACGACCGGCTCGAACTGTTCGCGGACGTTTGCACGGCCGTGCAACATGCTCACCAGAAAGGGATTATTCACCGAGACATCAAGCCCAGCAATGTCCTTGTGGCACACGTCGAAAACCAACCGCTGCCTAAAGTGATCGACTTTGGAATCGCCAAGGCGATAGATCAGCGTCTAACGGAGCACACCGTATTCACGGAGTTGGGGCAGTTCATTGGCACACCTACCTACATGTCACCAGAGCAGACCGAGTCAACGGCATTGGATATCGATACGCGCAGCGACATTTATTCGTTGGGGGTGCTGTTGTATGAACTGCTCACGGGGACAACACCCTTCGACGTGAAAAAAATGGTGAGCGACGGGGCCTCGTTCGAAGAGATCAAGCGGGTGATCTGCGAACAAGAGCCGGTTAAGCCGAGCACGAAGCTGAGTACGCTGGGCCGCAATGCCACGACCGTATCGAAGCGGTGTGGGCTCGAGCCAAGTCGTCTGATTCGTCTGCTCAGTGGCGATCTGGATTGGATTGTCATGAAGGCCTTGGAAAAGGACCGCGTCAGGCGATACGAGACGGCTCAGCGCTCTCGCTGATGACATCCGACGATTCCTTTCGAACGAACCTGTCCAGGCCCGCCCGCCATCGTTCGTCTACCGCTGGTCCAAGTTCCTGCGACGCCGCAAACGGACGGTCGTCGTCGTGGGTGCGATCTCGGCTGCCCTCATGCTCGGCGTGGTCAGCGCCCTGTGGGGTTATTTCGAGGCCCAGCAGCAGCGAGCAGCGGCCACCGCCATGGCCGACCGCAACCGCAAGGTTGTGGAAGCCTTCGTTGACTCGTTTCGCGACGTCAATCCAGACAAGGCTGGAGTCACGAGCAAGATGACCGCGCTGGAGGTACTGGAGCGAGCGCGGAAACGCATCGACCAGGATGAGACCATCCAGGGTTCACCGCTCACCAAGGCCCTGCTGCTGGAGGCGATCGGCAGTTCGCTGACGGGACTGGGGGAGTACGAGCAAGCCATTGGCGCTCTTGAATCCAGCCGTCGTTTGGTTGCGGATCGGATGCCCGCTGACAGTGCGGGCTCGGTGCGGGCAACGCGTTTGCTGGCCAATGCCCATCTTAAAGAAGGCGATCTCAACGCAGCACGCAAACTGATCGATCCCCTGACATTGCAACCGTCTGGGGATCCAGTCCTCGAAGAACAGCGGATTTCCTCGCTCAACGTGTTTGCAAGTATTGAGCAGGCGGGCGGCAATCTTGCCCAAGCTGCCAAGCTTTTTGAAGAAGTGATTCAACGTCGAACGTCAATGCACGGTTCCGACCATCCTGAGGTCCTCATGGCGAAGGCCAATACCGCCGAATGCTACCGAACCACGGGTCGACTCACGGACGCGATCGACATGTTGGAGGAGGTGTATCCACAATTGCTCGAGATATATCCCTCCGACCACCCAAACGTGCAGTTTGCCAAACACACATTGGCATCTTGTTTCGGCGAACTCGGGCGATTCAAGGAGGCGGTCCCACTGTTCCAGGAATGCATCCAGTACTTGAGGCAGAAGTACGGCGATGAACACGACCTGACGCACGCTTCGATCAACAATTACGCTCAGTGTTTGGTGGGGCTAGGAAGATACGAGGAAGCCATCCCTTTGATCTCTGGATCGCGAGAACTACTGGCCAAGCGACTGGGTCCTGATCATCTTGATGTGCTCTCCGTGCAAAACAACCTCGGCCACGCCTATCTAAAGCTCCATCGACTCGACGAGGGCATTACCATCTTGGAGGATAATCTAGAACGATGTACACGGGTCCTGGGAGAAAGCCACCACCTCACACTCTACACCATGAATAATCTGGCAGGCGGTTACTTCTTGCTTGATCGAATTCACAAGGCTCTTCCCTTGAACGAGAAAGTGGCTGAACAGCTTGCTGCACAGATCGACGCCAATTCCCAACCAGCGGTGCTCAGTCAAAAAAACCTGGCCATTTGCTACATGTCGGTTGGTCGATTGGATGAGGCGATGCCCCGACTGGAGCATGCCGCACGCGTTTTTCCCGCAATGCTGGGGCCCGCCCACGCCGAGTCGCTGCAAGCGATGGAGGATTATGGATCGGCACTGCTGATGCAAGGAAATTTCGCTCAAGCAGCGATTGTCTTCGCGGAGTTACTGCAAGTCCTCGAAGAACACCCTGACTCGATCGTGGATGCCGGGCGACCGATTCGCACGCATCTTTTTGGCCGAGGCGCTGCTCGATTCCCAGCAAATCGATCGAGTCACTCGCTTGCTGACAGAGACGGTGACCAACGCGAATGTGGGAAGGTCTCAACAACTGCAACTGCGAAATCTACGAAGCGTGGTGGAGGCCATCGAGCGACATGATCCCCAGGCCGAAAGCCAGATGATCGCTTCCTTTGAGGAACTGCGGGACAGTTTACCCGCAACGCCCTTAAGATTCGTGTGGATCGTGCAAAACGCAGCGCAGCGACTCGTAAAGTATTATGTGTCGACAGGCCAGTTGGAACAAGCTGCGGAATGGAGCAGGGAGGCCGACGCGATCGACAAAGCGGTGCAACGGCGGCGGGCCGGGGGCGGCGAAGATAGCGCAATGCATGACCCGCCTGGACAACCGACTGGGCGTCACATCTGACCATTCAATCAGGGGCGAATTGACGTAGTCCGCTTGAGACTTCCCGACCATCGTCGCCATATCCGTGATCGTCGGCAAAGTCAGACCAAAGACATCCGCTCGAACTGTCCAAGGCATTTGCGAACGATCAGAGGGACACAGATACAACGGAAATCGCTGGGAAAGTCTGCTAAGATCCACTTTGGTTGAATGGGGCGTGTGCTTATTACTCAAGCGATATCACGATCTTTGCTCAGCATGACTCAAGACGATATTACGGCCTGGATTCAACAGCTTCGCGAGGTCGACGAACAATCCGCACAAGATCTGGATGGCCTATTTCCCGAGGCTCGTTAAGCTGGCGCGAGCCAACCTATCTTGGCATCCGCGACGGGCAGTGGACGAAGAAGACATCGCACTGAGCGCCATGGGCAGCTTTTTTCGAGGGGCTGCGGCCGGAAGATTCGAATTGCATGATCGTCATGACCTTTGGAAGCTACTCACTACGATCACTTTGCGAAAGGTTTCCGCCGAACGTCGCCGCTTTTTCGCCGACAAACGTGGTCGCGGCGCAGTTCGCGACGAAGCTGCACTGGACTATCCCCACCATTTCGACGCGGGCCCGTCGGCATTGGCTGAAATGGCGCTCGACAATAATCAGTTGCCGGAACTGGCCGAACAGATGGCCGACATGTGCGAACATCTGTTGAATCGATTACCCGATAAGAAACTGCAAGACACCGCGCTGCTAAAGATGGAGGGCTTCACCAATCGCGAAATCGCCGACCAGTTGGATTGTTCAGTGAGCCGCATCAAGCAGCGCTTGTCCAGGATTCGAGAAACGTGGTGCCGCGAGGTGTGAAGTGTGGATTTTTCACCGACTGCATCGTCGGCGTACCGTGTTTTCTGATCGACGAAGTGCCTCTCCCGCGACCCATGGTTCGCACTCGCCCCACCCAGGGTTCATTCCCAATGCCGAGGTCAATCGAAGACCGTGACCCACCGGCGGTGGGAAGAGGAAAGCCACAATCAATGATGATTTTGGCGACTAAATTCTCATGCCTTGGGATTCTCCGCTTGTGTCACGCAAAGGCGCGAAGGCATTAAGGCGCCAAGGTCTGGTTGTTGTTTTTTGCGAGCTTTGCGCCTTGGCGTGAGGTACTTCGGGCAAGGTTCCTGCTGCTGACCGCGGCACGGAGAATGACCCCTCGTCACACCCGTTACCGCGGAAATCGCCCAATACGCGACACCTACTGAGTGCCATGGGCCGCGCCGGCGTCAATTATTTGGAACTCTTTACTGTCCTCCTGTCGCTCAAAATCCCATTTAACGAGAGAACCCCGAAATGTCCGCTCAGGTGGTGTCCGTAGCGACGCTTCGTCAGCGGCAACATCAACCGCCGCCATCACGATCGTTAATCCGTTCCATGTCACCAGACGCTTCAAAGGAGCCTCGATATGTCCTGAAGAGTTTGCACCGTAGTCAATCTCCTCACCGTCGTATTGGTTACCGTTTCACCCACGGCAGCGGAAGACACGCAGTTTACTGTGACGATGAGAGCCAACTACGAGTTCAATATTTTAGGTGGTACGTCTTTGAACCCCGGTGGAGATACCGGCTACATCCCTTTTGCGGCCGTGGGTGACGTGACTTTTCAGCTTGACGCGTCGATCAATGATCCAACCGCGGATACGGTTCCAATTGTGAGCTTCCAAGGCGAGTTGCAAGGGACGCCACCGTCGCCCGTCAATTTCTTGCCACACTTTATTTCTCCCAATGTCTCGTTTTTCGGCGGCAACTTGACAAACATCGTACGTGATCCGATGACGGGCGAAGTTCTTTCCGGGGAAGTTGATAATCTCCAGGCAAAGTGGAGAGTGGTTGGCTTGCCCGGCAGTGATATCGATGGATTGGAACTGGTGACGGGTGGCAATGCCCTGGACCCAAACAGCAACCTTCCTTTCTTTGGCTCGATCCATGCCATCCCGTTTGCCTTGGGAGACGTCATCAAGGGGCCCGATGTGGTCGACCCTAGCGTGGGTGATGAAGCCTTTGACGTGTTCTTGGATGAGGAACTCGTTGTTCTCGGACGAGCGAGGACGCTGACGGTCATCGTTCCAGAACCAGCCAGTTTCCCCGTGGTTTATTTGCTCTGCGGCGGACTCGCCGTCGGATGGTGCCGTCACAGACGCCGGTTTGCACGCTCTTTCCGTTGACTCGTACCTCCGACTTGCCGCAATTAACCCTTAGCAGGGGCCCCAGGGGCTTCGGCATGCCTACTGTTCACCCGTCGTGCAAAACAACACTTTGGCAAGGACTCGTACCCATGACTTGCTTTTCCTATCATCGCGCAAAACGTCAACTCACGCGTTCGTCAGGCCGACTCAGTACTTCTTGCAAGTTGTGCTTCCAACCACTGGAAGATCGCATCGTACTCAGTACGTTTTCCGTGGTGAACACGATGGACAGCGGAGTCGGGTCTCTACGCCAGGCCGTCATGGATGCGAACGCTCAGCCGGGCGGTGACACAATTACATTTGCGCCGGGCGGCCGTGGTGTGATTGCTTTGTCGAGCGAACTGCTGATCACGGACGATGTCACGATCAAAGGTCCCGGACAACACCACTTGACTGTCAGCGGCGAGGGCGCCACACGAGTGTTCAGTGTCGTGCCCGATCTCAATGGTAACTTTCCAACGGCAACGTTTCAGAAGATGACCATCGCCAACGGTTATGCCACCGATGCTCCCGGCTTCCCGGCCGAACTCGGTTTCGGGTATGGAGGTGGCATTTACAGCTTGGGAGCAACGATTGAGCTCGATCGAGTCTCGGTGACCAATAACGTGGCGAGCGGTGCATCCATTGCGGCTGGCGGTGGGGTAGCCAACGAATTCGGCGGAACGTTGATCGTCGATCGCAGTCACTTCACGGATAACTCGGCGGCGGGGGGCTCGATTGGCACCGGAGGAGCGATCGCCAGCAGTATCGGACCTACGCCTGATCCCATGACCCCCACAGGTCCCCCTACGTTATTGGTTCGTCAAAGTTCCTTTCTATCCAACTCGGCGACCAGTCTGCAGCGCAACGTCGACCCCAATGATCCATTTGCGCTGTTCGCCGGATTCACTTTGGGTGGGGCCGTCGCAAACTATTCCGGTCCAGCCAACATCACTCACAGTCAGTTTCATAATAATGAGGCTGCCTCGGGCCCCGGCGTTGGTGCGAATAACGGTGGAGATGCCTTTGGCGGGGCGGTCTTTAGTAACGACTTCTCACCCTTCGGCGTTGCCGATGCCGCGCTCGACATCTCCCACAGTGTCTTCGGCGGCAATATGGCTCGCGGGGGCCAAGGTGGAACTGACGGTGGCAACGGTGGCCAGGGCATCGGCGGCGGCGTCATCACCTCGATCGAGTTTTTCGGGAACTCCGGGATCGTCAGTCACACCGTCTTCAAGAACAACATGGCGGTCGGTGGCGAGGGAGGTGCCAGGGGCGGAGACGGCGGAGACGGCAAAGGCGGAGGCATCGCCAGTCTCGCCGGAGCCGTGCTTAACGTGGAGCACGCCAAGCTCATGAACAATCAGGCGCTTGGTGGCGCCGGCGGTGCGGACGGAGGGGACGGTGGCGAGGGACAGGGTGGCGGCATCGGCGCCGACATTCTGGACCTCATGGGCTTCGAAATGCTCTTGCCTTCGGTGACGGTGGCGAACAGCCGCTTCGTCGCCAACGCAGCCGTGGGCGGCGATGGAGACGCCGATGGCGGTTCCGGTGGAGACGGCTTGGGTGGCGGGCTGAGTGTACTGCGAGGTGGAACCGCTGACGTCATGCAATCTTCCTTTGCTGTGAACGCAGCCGTTGGCGGCGTTGGCGAGCTGGCTGGGAATGGAGGCAACGGGCAAGGCGGTGGCCTCTACAACGGCGACGCTGCCACCACCAGCCTTGCGCGGAGCTTCGTGTTTGCCAACTGGGCCAAACGCGGCTCGGGAGGCCCCGGTGGCATCGATGGAATAGGTCAAGGTGGCGGCATCTACAGCGCAGGCGGCGGCGTCTTCGAAATCGATGCCTTCTCTGACTTCTGGACGAGGTTGAATCACGCATCCGATGACGGTGACGACGTGTTTGGTGCACTTTCGCTGGTGTGATTCGCTTTAAAATGCCACATTCCCTGCAGGCAACGACGAGACCCGTGGGACCGCCGATCATCGCTCGTTTCAGCTGATTTTTCTTGAGCAGGCGGGTCGCCCGGGATACGATGTATCCCCGTCTGATGCCTCGAGGTCGAAAATCCGAATTTTTCTGGCGGATGACGAGCCTGAATGCGACTTCTCCTTCAGCCGTGGCCTGCCGTTAACGGTCGTGGGCCCGCGTACCAAGCCCCAGCCCGTTTCTGTAACAGGGGGAGTCGTCATGGATCGCGATAGTGCGTTGCCAGCCGGAGCCGTCCCAAGACGGAATGGGTCCGCTGCAAGTCTTTTGATCCTGCTGCTCGCCTCGGCGGTCTGCCTGGTCGGGCCCGCCCCCCGTCTGGGCAACCGCCACGGCGCGACCGACAAGCGGCCGCTGCCGACGGGATCGATGTGTCGCGGAAGCCGCCGCGGGGGCGGTATGTGGTCCTCGGCTACAATGACCTGGGGATGCACTGCATGAACCGGGACTTTTCCCAGCTCTGTATCCTGCCCCCCTACAATTCGCTGCACTGGCGCAGGTTTTGCGGCGTGGTCGCGAGCCTCGGATCGTGACCAATAATGTCACCGTTGATTACCGTATCGTTAACAACACGACGTCCGCCAATAAAACGAACTTCTGGCAGTATGCCCATCCACTGTTTGGTGCCAATCTGCCGCCCGATATCGGGCTCACGGGGAACGGACTGCGAGGACGCATGCTCCCGACGGGGAATAACGACTGGGCCGCGACCGGAATTCCGGTGACCCCTCTGAACGATCAATTCCAACTGGACGCCTATCCGCTTGCGGAGATTCGGGTCGTCATCGACAAAGAGATCGTCGCCACAACGCCGACCGTGGTGCCGGTATCCTGGGAAATCAGTTGCAACCTGTGTCACGCCCCTGGCATGCCCGATGCGGCGGTCGATACCGATATCCTGACGAAGCATGACCTGCGGCATCAAACGAACCTGCTGGGCAGCCGCCCGGTGCTTTGTGCAGGCTGCCATGCCGACCCGGTGCTGGGAACGGCGGGACAGCCCGGCGTGCCCACCCTATCGCATGCCATGCACGGTTCTCACGCAGATCGCATGGGCCCGGTCGCCAGTTTGGGAAACACCTGTTATGCGTGCCATCCCGGCTTCCAGACCAATTGCCAGCGTGACGTTCACTTTGCCCGCGGCATCTACTGCGTGAACTGCCATGGGGACATGGCGAGCGTGGCGAATCCGCAACGGGTTCCGTGGGTCGACGAGCCGACCTGCGCCAGTTGTCATCAGGCACGCCAGCCAGAGTTTGAATTCGAGGAGCCTGGCCGGCTGTTCAAGGACTCCCGCGGGCACCAGGGCGTGCATTGTGCGGCCTGCCACGGCAGTCCGCATGCGATTACGCCTACGGTGACGAAAGTCGACAACGTGCAGGCGATCTGGCAGCAGGGCTTTGCGGGAACGATTCGCGATTGCAAGGTGTGCCACACGTCGCAACCCCACGAATCCTTCGAGCATCATCGCGGGTGAGGACAGGACCCGGCAGCGTCATAAGGTTCTGATGCCCGCCGAGCAACAGCCGCGATCGATCCGTCTGCCGGGCTGCGCCGGCATCGTTATCTGTGATGGTCGGAGCACCCGTATGGGTCAATCCACACTTGGCCACGCGGCAGAGTGCCAATACGCCGGCAGATTACGAGCAGTTGTGTTGCGGGAAACCGTGAGTTGCCCGAGGCTAGCGCCTACGGCTGACGACGGCTTCATCCTCCTGCGCCGACCCGCGATGAACCCATCAGCGTCCATTAGGGCGTATGAGCGGTTCCAAAAACCACCGTTTTACAACGAAGAAGCGTCCGTTCCTGGGACGAAGCACAATGCGATTCCCATCTGTTCGCGTCAAAACGGTAGGTACCGACCTGGCTCGCGAATGAGGGGACGCACCGCCGCCCACCGGCCGGTATTCGCATCGCCCATATTCGGCCGAAGATCAAGAAAACGTCAAGTGCGGGCGAGAGGACTCGAACCTCCACGGGATTAACTCCCACTAGGCCCTCAACCTAGCGCGTCTGCCAGTTCCGCCACGCCCGCATTGCCGCCGAGGGAAGCCCTCAAGTCTAGGGTTTCCCTACTGCCCGTCAAGCGATGGTTGGCCGTACCGCTCAGCCACGCCGTTTGGCGATCAGCACAGCCGGGGGAAACTCCCAGTCCGTCTGCCCCGGTTCCCACAGGCTGGCCAGCAACGTCGCCAACTCGGCGGGTTTCAAATGGGGGTGGTGCAGGACCGCTTCGGCAAAGTAACGGGCGTCCAGCATGCCCTCGCGTTGTAGCCGCGGCCGACGGCGCGGCTTGCCGCTGAGTACGACCAGCAAGTCACCTGGCTCGACCAAGGCCCGCCCCAAGGCAAAGGCTTGCGGCAGGTTGCCGAGTGGCTGGCCGTTGGCTTCGATGATCGGCTCCCAGCCGTGCGGACGCACGACAAACGCATCAATCTGTCCGGCGGCGGCGAAGGCGACTTCCCCATGCGCTTCGTCCAGGACCGCGGCAAAGGCGGTCGCTTGTTCGTCGCCGGCCGAGCCTCGCGTCAGGGCCTCGTCCAGTTGCTCCAGCACGCCGGACGGTGACCGCGTCGCATCGAGGGGCGCTTGCAGGACTCCGGCCAGCCGAGCGGCGGAGAGCGCGGCGGAGACGCCTTGCCCATGTGCCGTAGCCAAGGTGAGATGCAGCCGCTGCTGGGGGTCCAGCTGCCAATGGAAGACATCGCCGTGTAAGCAGCCCCGGGCGGAGGGCCGCGCTGCCAGCTGCCACTGTTCGAGATTCTCCACGGGCGGGGGGACGAGGGCCTGCTGCCAGCGCACGGCCGCTTCCAGCTGCGATCCGCCCCCGGCGGCATGCTGCTCGCGAAGCAACACCTCCCGCTCCAGTTCCGCGGCCAGCCGGCCGGCAATGATTTCGAGCAAGTTGACTTCGGCGTCGGTGAATTCGCGGGTGCGGTCGCAAAACACCCACAGCGTGCCGAGTGGCATCGTCGCCGAGGATATCGGGACGCAGGCGGCGGCCGGCGCCGGTTCGGGTACGTTCCACTCGCCGCTCTCGGCGACGTCGGTCAGGGTGACGGCATGGCCGGCCAGGGCTTCAAGATCGGCGCGGGAACCCCGCAGCGGCCGCGGCGGTTGGGCAAACCGGGTGTGCGTCAGGCCCCAATGGGCTCGGAGTTTCAGATTACGGGTGTCGTCGTCCAACAGGTACATCGCCGCCGACTGACAGCCGACGGCCGCTGCGGCCGCCCGCAGGACGGCGGTAAACTTCGAGGCGAGTTGGTTTGATTCCTCGCGGGGCTTGATGACCACGGGCACTGCGGTCGCCAGTTCGGCTTCCCGTTGCCAGAGCGCGCGGTGGGCCTCGTAAAGGTCGGTGACGAGCGATCCGATGGATTGTGCAAGTTGTTGGGCTGCTTCGGCGCGGGTTGCCGACAGGCGTGATTTGCCGACGGGCGCGAGGCACAGTTTTCCCGGTGCGAAATCGCCGGCCGCGGGAACTTGCTGTTCCCACTGCGGATCATCAAAGCTTGGCGGCTGACCGGCCGGACAGAATTCGAGCCGCAGGCCCGTGCTACGGCTGAACGCGTGGCAGAGTGTGGACCAGTCGGCGACAAAGGGAGTTTCGGCGGGACCGGCGACGAAATCGTCGGCCGTCACCAGCCGTAGGTGATCGAAAGTGGGGCGAGACACGGGTCCTCGAGGGGCGCGAGTGTTTTCGAGCCATCCGTGTTGTCAGGCCGCACGAATCATCCTCACTTCAGCGGGGCAAGCCGTCAGGTTTGCTCAGCCGCTGCAGCGCATGCAAGCGTTAAACCTTCACATCGGCGGCCGAGGCCAACGGCATGAGTCACCGTGCTCCTGGCGGCGCGATCGTTGCCACCGGCGCGTTCCTCCGCCGTTCGCGCCGCGGACAGGCTGTCAGCCCCGAGCCCGCCAGGTGGCGGAGGGCGGTACGGGCGGCCGACCGTTGCGAATCATCGGCTCAACGCGGATAATCGTTGTTCTCACGGTGCGCGACCCCCTGGCGATATCGTGATACGTACCAGCCAGATCCCCCCAGCAATCCGAGGCCATCCTGATGAGTCAGCAAGTTCGCGACCTGGAACCCCAAGCCGTCTGGAGTCACTTTGCCGATTTGAACGCCGTTCCGCGTCCCTCGAAGAAAGAGACGCAGGTCATCGCGTTTATCAAATCATTTGGCGAGGGGCTTGGCTTGGAGACCGAGGTGGATGAGGTTGGTAACGTAATCATTCGCAAGCCCGCCTCACCGGGGCGCGAAGACCGGCAGCCGGTCGTGTTGCAGGCCCATTTGGACATGGTGCATCAAAAGAACGCCGATACCGATTTCGATTTCGCCACCGAGGGGATTCGGATGTTCGTCGATGGCGATTGGGTCAAGGCGCGGGGCACCACCCTGGGAGCCGACAATGGAATTGGTGTGGCGAGTATCATGACGATTCTGGCGTCGAGCGAAATCGAGCACCCGCCGCTCGAGGCGCTCTTCACGATCGATGAAGAGACCGGCATGACCGGGGCCAAGGGGCTGCGGGGTGGCCGCCTGCACGGCAAGATCCTGTTGAACCTCGATACGGAAGAAGATAACGAACTGACCATCGGCTGCGCGGGGGGCGTCGATGTGACTTGTCGAAAAAACTACACCCCCGATCCGGTACCCGCGGGCAGTCAGGCTTTTCGCGTGTCTGTGCGGGGCCTCAAAGGCGGGCACTCGGGCGTCGATATCCATCTGGGCCGCGCCAATGCCAACAAGGTGATGAATCGAATCCTGTGGCAGGCGGCTCGGACCTGCGACCTGCGTGTGGCGGAGATTGATGGAGGTGGCCTCCGCAACGCCATTCCGCGCGAATCCTTCGCGACCGTGGTGGTGCCGGCGGCCAAGGCGGCAGCCTTCCAGTCATTCGTGAGCGAGGAAGCCGCGACGATTCGGGCCGAGTATCAGACGACCGATCCGGATGCCCAGATCGGGTGCGAGCCTGCGGCCCAGCCGAGTGGCGTGCTGCCGCAGGATGTCCAGGGGCCCCTGCTGGCCGTGTTGTACGCATGTCCCTGCGGCGTCCACCGGCTGTCTCCCGATGTCCCCGGATTGACGCAAACATCCAACAATCTGGCCCGTGTCGAGGTCAAGGAGGGGCAGGTGTTTATTGCTTGCCTGACGCGGAGTTCCGTCAATTCAGAACGCGATGATCTGGCCAACGCACTCTGCGCAGGTTTCGAACTGACCGGCGGCGATGTGCAAACGGCCGGGGCTTACACCGGCTGGAGGCCGGCCCCCACTTCGGCCATCGTGACGCTCATGTCAGGACTTTATCAGGAGCTGTTTGGCGAGCCGGCCCATGTGTCGGCCTGTCACGGAGGGCTGGAATGCGGCATCCTCGGGCAGAACTATCCTGAGATGGACATGATCTCGTTCGGTCCCAACATCTGCGGTCCCCATTCGCCAGACGAACGTGTTCAGATCAGCAGCGTGCAAAAGTATTGGAAGTTCTTGTTGGAGACGCTGCAGCGGATTCCCGCTGTATAGCGGGACCGTTGATGTCGACGCGTGACAGTCCCAGGGCTGGCGACTTCGGCGACCGAGTTGTGTGTAGCCGAATTCGCCAGAATTTGGTACCGAGGATTGCGTATCCCAATTCGCCAGAATTTGGTGCCAGCCGGCCGAACGATTGCCTCCCCAACCTTGAGAGGCATGATCAGCTGAGCACGCCATCTCCAAAATAGATTGGCAAGGCTCCGTGCCCGCCCTCCGCCTGGCGTTTCACCTGGCGCTTCAGCGGTACTGGTATTGCCCCAACCATTCCCAGGCGTCGCCCAGCGATGCCTCCAAATCGCGTGTTCGATAACCCAGATCACGTTCGGCTTGGGAGCTGTCGTAGTAATGGAATTGGCGCGACATGCGCAAGGCGGCCGAGTTGACATCCCCTTCCCGGCGCGTCATCCAGGCCATCACGTCACCTGAGGTCCCCACGATCCACCGTACGATGGGGCCCATCGTGGCCCGCGGCTTGCGGCTGCCCGTGATACTGGCGATCTCCACCCATAATTGTCGATAGGTCATATTCCGGCCGGCCACGATGTACCTTGGCTGCAGGTCGGCGCGAAGCACGCGCGGACCACGACCTCGGCGACGTCTCGCACGTCACAGACGCTGACGCCCCCGCTGGGAGCCAGCGGGGGCGACTTGGTGGCCACGGCCAGCAGCATCCGGCCCGATGAGGGTTTCCAGTCCCAGGGGCCCAGCATGAAGCCGGGATGGACGCAGACGGCATCCAGTCCGAGGGCGATTTGTTCAGCGACCTGTTCGTCGGCGCCGCGTTTCGTGCGGACGTAATCGCAGGGGACTTCCTTGCCGGTCCAGGGGGTGGTTTCGGTCGCGGCCGCCGCCGGATGATCCAATACGGCCAGACTGTTTACGGAAGAGACGTGGACCAAACGTGCCCCGACCTCCCGAGCCGCCAGGGCGACGTTCCCGGTGCCCCGCACATTGATTTCGCTCATGCCTCCGGCCGAGGTCCAGCCGATGCGGACCACGCCGGCCGCATGTACGACCGCTGCCACACCCTGACATGCCTCACGTACCGAAGGTAGGTCGAGCACATTCCCCAGCCGTAACTCGACCGGGAGCCCCTCAAAGGGCCGCGTATTGTCCAGCGATCGAACGAGGGCGCGGACGGCAAAATCCTGCTCCGCAAGTCGACGCACGACGTTGTTTCCCACCAGCCCCGTGGCTCCCGTTACGAGCACGATCGGGCGAGGGTGACCTGGTGATTCCATCGAACCAAACGACTCCCTTCCAAGCGCGACGCCACATTGCCCAGGGCGACGTTGACCTGCATCCGCCATCGGAATTACAGTGGCCCTGCCTCGGCCCTGTTTTTTTATCCGATTTTCCCATCTGGTGCGACTTGACTTCGGTAACCATCACCCCCGTCTCGACCCGCCGCGAGAAACGACAATTTCTCGACCTGCCTTGGCGGATCTATCAGGATGACCCGCATTGGGTTCCCCCCCTGTTGATGAACCAGAAGGAGCTCCTGAACTATAAGCGGCATCCATTTTACGACGATGCGGAGATTCAGACCTTCCTGGCCCTCCGCGACGGGGAAGTGTGTGGTCGTATCGCCGCTATCCTCTCTCACGCCCACAATCGCATCCACAAAAAGGAACCGCGTGGTTTCGTCGGTTTTTTTGAGTCGATCGATGACCAGGTCGTTGCCAGTGCCTTGTTCGACGCCGCCCGCGTGTGGCTGGGCGAGCGGGGCCTGCACGATGTGCGGGGGCCCATGAATCCGTCGATGAACTACGAGTGTGGCTTGCTCGTGCAGAACTTCGACATGCCGCCGACGTTCATGATGACGTACAATCCGGAATACTATGTGCGGTTGTGGGAATCATACGGCTTTGTGGGCGTGCAGGATCTGTTCACCTTTGCCGGCAATCGGGATCACCTGGAAACCATGGAGTCCAAGGTCCAGTTCATCGCATCGCAATCCAAACAAAGATTTAATGTGACGGCGCGGCGCTCGACAAATGGCATTTCAAGCGGGACGTCAAGACATTTCTCCGCATCTACAACTCATCGCTGGAGGGCAACTGGGGCCATGTGCCGATGTCGGCCGCGGAGGTGAACCACACCGCGTTTGGGCTGCGGTTTTTGCTCGTGCCCCAATTGACGATTATCGCCGAAGTGGCTGGAAAACCGATCGGGTCGATGCTTGGCCTGCTCGACTACAACCGGCGGATCCGCACCATGAATGGTCGACTCTTCCCATTCGGGTTTTTAAAGCTACTGTGGAACCGCCGGGGAATTAAGCGGCTGCGACTGGTGAGTACCAACGTGGTGCCCGAATACCAGGGTTGGGGCATCGGGCTGGTATTGGCTGGGAGCATCCTGGCTCCCGCCCTGGACTTCGGCACGCAGGAGGGAGAATTCTCGTGGGTGCTGGAGAGCAACCATTTCTCGCGGAAAACGCTCGAACGAGCCAAGCTGCCGGTGGAGAAAATCCACCGCATATACGATTTTTCGGGAGGCTGAGGCGCTTATGGGCGAGCGACGGACCCTTCCCGGCGCCCACGCAAACGTGGCTCAACCGCCCTGCTGTGGGGAGCGACGCGCTTGTCGCCCGCCAGCGCCGAGGCTACCATCAACGGTTCTATGGCCCATTAAATTCACGCGATCACGCCCGATTTGACTCCCAAGATCGTCATCACCGGCATCGGCGTCATCAGTCCGTTGGGGACTGGTCGTACCGCGTTTGTGGAGGGGATCAAGGCCCGCCAGAGCGTCATTCGGTCCGCGCGGCTTCCGGCTGAAGAGGACCTGGGGCTGGCTGCTTTTTCACTGGTCGACGACTTCGATCCGAAGCTTTACATCCAGCCGCGGAAGAACATCAAGCTGATGTGTCGCGAAGTGGCCATGGGCGTGGCGGCGGGCCAACTGGCTGTGGACGATGCAGGCCTGGCGCCCGATGTGGTCGATCCCGAGCGGTTGGGGATCGTGCTGGGGAGCGAGATGCTGTACGGCCCGCCGACCGAGCTGGAACAACTCTACGTGAATACCCTGTCTCAGGGGCCCTTCTGCGTAAAAAACTTCGGTCAGCACATTCAGGAATTGTTTCCACTGTGGATGCTCAAGTATCTGCCCAATATGGCGGCCTGCCACCTCGCCATCGCCCAGAATGCCTTGGCCCATAATAACTCGGTAGTGCAGGGAGATGCCTCCAGCCTGTTGGCAATCATCGAGGCGATGTCGGTCATGCAACGGGGATGGGCCGATGTAATGATCGCCGGTGGTGTGGGATCGATGATCCAGCCCGTACGGACCGTCCAGTTCGACCGCTCGATGTTTGCCCAGCCGGACGGGGATCCGAGTACTTCCAGCCGCCCGTTCGACAAGACTCGCTCGGGGATGGTGTGCGGTGAAGGCGCTGCCACATTCGTGCTGGAGACCGCGGAGCACGCGAAGAGGCGGGGAGCCACGCCGCTGGCCACGCTCGGCGGCTTTGGCCGCTGTTTTGAAACGGCCCGCCCCACGTCCGGCGTCCATGAGAATGGTCCCAGCGTGAAGGCCATCGTGCGAGCCATGCGATCAGCCTTGGAAGCCTCTTCCCTGACCGCCGCCGAAGTGGATCACGTGAACGCGCATGGCTTGTCCACCATCGAAAACGACATACGAGAAGCAGCCGCTATCCTGGAAATCGGCGATCTGCCTGTCACGGCTCCCAAGAGTTACTTCGGAAACCTGGGCGCCGGAGGCGGCGCCGTGGAACTGGCGTTCAGCGTGCTCGCCATGACGGCTGGAGAAGTCGCGCCGACACTGAATTTCTCCTCGCCCGACGAAAAGTGTCCAGTCCGCGTCATCTCAGGTGAACCGAAGCCGCTGTCCAAGCCGGCGGCGATTGCCGTCAGCCATTCCACAACGGGCCAAGCCGTGGCCCTGGTCGTTCAGCAGGCCAGCTGACCGTTCAGCACGGTCCATCATCCGCTTCAGTTCAGACTCGGTTCGTCCGGCAAATCAAAAACGCCAAGGACATCGCGATAAAAGGCCAAGCCGGCTTCCTGAATTGCGTCGATCCACATATCGTCATGCTCGCCGAACACGAAATCAGGCAGGGCTTTGGTCGTTAACCATGATCCCTGGGCGATCTCCGCCTCGAGTTGCCCGGTCGTCCAGCCCGCGTGCCCGACAAAGAATTGCAGTTGGGTGTCCCCTTGGCTGACAAGTTGCTCCAGTTGGTCACGCTTCTCGACCACATAGACGCCACCCTTGCGGATGTTGGCGTCCTCGGTCGGCAGACTGCGTAGTACGATCAACGGGCCATTGACCGGGCCGCCGATCTGCACACGGCTATTGTCCTGATTTCCCAATAAGTCGAGCAGTTGCCAAGGCCCCTCGTCCACGGCGCGATCCAGTGGCCGATTGAGGATAATGCCCATCGCACCTTGTTCGTCATGATGCAATAACAGCACCACGGTACGATTGAACCGCGCATCGTCCATGTGATTGGGGGCGGCAATCAACAAGTGGCCTTCGAGGGATTTTTTCATGGCAAATCGATTGTTCATGGTTCTGTTCCGTGGCTGCCATTCTGACACATGCCGAGCAGTTTCGTCGAGTAATTTGCAATCGACATGCCGAACTCGATCGCTTTCCCCATCACGAGGGTTAAACCGCTGTTTGCCCATCATGGGCAACATGCCACCATCGCCGCCTCAAGAGCGCCAGACCCGCAAAACCCTGCACCGGCACCCTGGACACCGCCGCGGACACGAGCATCATGACCATTTTCTTCCCTTTGACCCAAGGCCTGTTTCGACATGAAATCATTCACAAAACATTTGACTTACTGCCTGCCCGACCGTTTGGGTTTCGTCAATATCACTCCGGAGGTCGAGGCGTGTGTTGCCGAGAGCGAGGTCCGCGAGGGGTTGCTGCTGTGTAACGCCATGCACATTACGGCCAGCGTCTTTATCAACGACGACGAACCGGGGCTGCTGAGGGATTACACTCGATGGCTGGAGGAACTGGCCCCCTTTGATGCCTCGCCGGACCGTTATCATCACAACCGGACTGGCGAGGACAACGCGGATGCGCACCACAAGCGGCAGATCATGGGCCGAGAAGTCGTCGTGGCCATTACCGAGGGCAAGTTGGACTTTGGTCCCTGGGAGCAAATCTTTTATGGCGAGTTTGACGGCCGGCGGAAGAAGCGGGTGCTGGTGAAGATTATTGGTGAATGATGCGGTTGCAAAATGACATGGTTGCGGATCGCTCCGCGATCCGACCGCTGCGCTTATGGTGATTTCGTGTGAAGCGACCGTTCAGTGCCCGATCGGTGGCGACTTGGGTAGTGGATGATTGCGGAGCAATCAACGACAATCATTTGCAATCTTCCGCACTTCTCTTGGTTTGGAGCCAGACATGCCCATTCAGTTCTCTTGTCCGCATTGTCAGACCGAAATGAATGTTGATGACCGGTTCGCGGGAAGCAGCGGGCCTTGCCGCCATTGTGGTCAGACGATCACGATCCCCGGGGCCGCCCCAAAGTTCGCTGACGAAGCCTCCGCGAAATCTTCCTCCGGTCCTTGGATTGCCATCGTGGCCACGGGCTGTTTCGTGGGACTGCTGCTGATGGTGGGCATTCTCGTGGCCCTGTTGCTGCCGGCGGTCCAAGCGGCCCGCGAGGCGGCTCGGCGTAGCACGTGCATGAACAACCAGAAGCAGATCGCGTTGGCGCTCTTGAATTATGAATCGGCCCATGGCCACTATCCACCCGCCTTTGTGGCGGATGAAAACGGGCGACCGATGCACAGTTGGCGCGTGTTGATATTGCCCTATCTGGATGCTCCGGAACAGGCAGCGCAGTACGACATGGACCAGCCTTGGGACAGCCCCGCCAATCTGGCTGTCGCGGAACAGATGCCCGACGTGTTTCGGTGTCCTTTGGATCCGGACGAATCGGGCAACACGACGCATTACATGGTCGTCAACGACCCGCGTTCGATTTTTCCAGGCGCCGCCACACGGTCCATCCGCGATGTCCGGGACGGGACGAGTCGCACGGTGATGGTGGTGGAAGCGTCGACACCCGGCGTCGTGTGGACCGAGCCGATGGATATCTCGCTGGATGAGGTGGATCAATTGGGAACCCACCACCATGGCGGCGCTAATGTAAGCTTTGCCGACGGGAGCGTGAGGTTCCTGACGGAGGTGCCTCCTGATCTCGTACGAGTGGATGATGGCCGTTAGCGCCGGCGGTCAACCTCGATCGAATGCCATTGCACGGGGCAACGCGAGGAGGGATGGGAGGCGGTAGGGCCGGATGATTGCGGAGCAATCAGCGACATTGTTGCGGATCGCTCCGCGATCCGAGCCCGAGCAGTCCTTTCGGCTCCAGCCATCACGGCTCTAGCGATAACGATTCCAACAGCCGGCGGCAGTCCTCCACCTGGTACGTCCGGTCGGGGCTATTCGGTTTGTTCTGCCAGAAAACCTCGAGCTGAGCCAGTGCCTCCTGTCCCCGCTGACGAGCAAGAGCCATGTCGCCGTCGATGCGAGCCGCCTTGGCCAGCACTTTCAGCCGAAACGACTGAACATCTTGCAACGCTTCTTGATAGTCCGCCTTGTCTGGAAATTTCGTCACCAGTGCCTGCAGTTCTTCCTCGGCGCTCGTGGCGTGTTCCACGGCCGCCGCGATCTTGTCCTCGCGGTCGTCGATTTTGCCAAGCACCTTCAGGCACAGCGCATGGTCGCGGCTGTAGATGGGTGTCTTCTCGCGATCCGGGATTGCGTCCCATTGGGTCAAGGCTTCGGCATAAAGTTCACGAACCTGCGGCCAGTCTTGCTCGCCATACGCGATGTCTCCTAACTGCGTGAGATAGCGAGCCAAATTCGCACGATATTCGGGCACATCGGGGCTGGCCGTTTGAAGTGCGCGGGCGTTGTCAATGAATTGTGAAAGAAGTAACCGTCGGGCGGCATCGTCGTTGGTGAGATCGTACAACCGGTTTAGGTACAGCCGTGCGCCGTTTTCCAGATTGAGAACTTCGGTATTCACGACTCCGGCAGCCAATTGGTGGAGAATCTTGATCGCGGATTGTCCGTCGCGTTCCGCTTCTTCCTTCAGACCCGCGATGGCTGCGGGCGTCAAAGGATCCTTGCCACCGATCCGGTCACTGATGCTCAGTACACGATTGAGCAATCCTTTGGCGCGATCCCGTTGCCACTCGTAATCGTCGAAGGGATATTGCTCGCGGATGGCCATCGATTCCGAGAATCGCTGGATGCTTTCTGACAACTTTCCCTGCTTCCGCAGCACGACACCCAGGTTCATGAGCGTGTTGGCCAGCTTGCGTTGCAGTCGCGCATTCGGCTGCGTCTTGGCGATATCCTGACGTAACGCGAGTGCTTTTTTCAAGGCGTCGGCAGCTTCCGGTGTCTGGCCTTTCGCGGTAAAGACGATTCCGAGTTGATTGTAGGTATTTGCCAGGTCAAACTTGCGTTCCTTCGTCGCGGCTTCCGTCAGCAGTGTGTTTTGTTCCGCCAGCGCCTGCTCCAAGAGCTTGACCGCCTCGTCCTGGTCGCCCAGTTCTTTGGTAATCACCCCCAGGCGGTAGCGGGTCCGCGCGGCCTCGTCGTGCGCCTCGCCGCCGTACTTCTCCACGAATTGACTGTAGGCTTGCTTGGCCGAATCGAGCAGTTCCTGACGCTTCTGTTCTTGTCCTGGCTGGCTGAGCAGACCCTCCTCGGCGACCTCCGTATAGAATTGGTCCACCGCCTGACGGGCCACGCGGTAATTGGCGAGGGCTTCCTCTTTGAGGTAGTAAGTTACCAGGCCGATAATGACCGCCGCGATCAGTCCCACGGCCAGCGCTGCAAGTAGACCGGTGACGGTTTTCTGGTGTTGCCTTACCCAGCGGCCCGCACGAACCGTCCATGGTTCCTTCCAGGCGGTGACCGGCTGGTCGTCCAGCCACCGCTGAATATCGGCGGCCAATAATTCGCAGGTCGCGTAGCGATTTTCGATCTTTGTCGCCATCGCCTTGAGGCAAATCGCCTCGAGCGCGGGAGAGACGTCGGGTACCAGGGCCCGCGGCGGCAGAAAGTCGCCAACCTGGACCTTGGAGAGGGTGGTGCCGACATCCGATTCGGACGCAAAGGGCGGTTTGCCGGTCAAAATGCAATATAGGGTCGCACCCAGTGCGTAGACATCCGTGTGGGGGCCGAGCCGTTTGGCTCTGCCAGCCGCCTGTTCGGGAGCCATGTACTGCGGTGTCCCCTCGCACACCCCCTCCTTGGCCTCGGTGTCC
Organism: uncultured Planctomycetaceae bacterium; assembly: GCA_963700865.1. Taxonomy (GTDB): domain Bacteria; phylum Planctomycetota; class Planctomycetia; order Pirellulales; family Pirellulaceae; genus CAVOGJ01. The sequence goes on from CAVOZC010000018.1 coordinate 1,204,983, forward strand.
TCGCTGCCCGATCTGGGGATCAGGGTATCCTCTTCCGATTCGCCTTTCAGTTCGTCTTCGCGGGTGCGGGAGATTGCCAAACCCCAGTCGACGACCAGCACTTCGCCGTAACGCCCGAGCATGACGTTGCCCGGTTTCAGATCGCGATGCAGAACCCCGCGCGAGTGTGCGTAATGCATCGCCTCGCAGACGTCGATGAACTTTTCCAGCAGACGTCGGAAGCGGTAGCGACGCCGTTCCGCCAGCGAAAGGCTCGGACCCTCGCCCCGTTGCGGGTCCCAAACCGTTTGCTCGCTGTCGGCATAGTAATCTTTGATCGCGTCCTTCAAGCTGGCTCCGCGGATAAACCGCATTGCGTAAAACGGTCGCCCCGTCATGTCGGCACCCAGTCCGTAGACGGGCACGATGTTCGGGTGTTCCAAGCCGCCGGTGATTTCGGCTTCCACGCGAAACCGGCGACGAAATAGAGGCTCGTCGGCGTACTTGCCGCGAATCTGCTTCAAGGCGACTTCCCGCCGAATCTCCTCGTCTTCGGCAATGGAGACGAACCCGAGTCCTCCACCACGATGGGGACGGAGCACGCGAAAACGTTCGCCCAGACGGGAGGGACTGCCGCTGGCCGTACTTCCTTCCATACCCAGGGAACTTAATTCACTCGAGGCAATCGTGGCGGCCACATCCTCCAGCGTCCGATCGATATCTTCGTCTTCGAGATTTTCGAGTTGCTCACCGATCGTATCGTAGGCCGCCGTGGCCGCGAGGCTGATCGTCGGATTGTCCTCATGCTCCTCGATGTGCCGTTGCACCATCTGTTCCAGTGGATCACGCTGCTCAGTGCGCAGCGCCTGATTCCGGATCAGGATATCGACCAGCGGCACCTCTTTGTTGGTTAACCACTCGCGAACGGCGGCCATCATTTGGCCCTCGTTGATCAGCTCGTTTTGCAGAGCCAGCACGCCAAAGAGGAGTTGGCGGTCAAGATTCTCGGCCATGATGCGCTTTCAGGAGAGAAGAGGAGTGCCCCGATAAGTCGGCTCGATCCCTACGAATATGCGGCTTTTGACCACGTAGAGCAAGCGCGGGAGCTCGACTTTCCCAAAAGTTATTCGTGCGATTTGAGATGGGCCTGATGGTCGGTCGCATAAGCGCCGGTGCCCCCTTGCGAGCGTCCCCACCAAGTCCAACCGGTCGAGAACGATGGGTGATGTCGCAGCCGATAGTCCCAACCCCAGGTCCCTTCGGAGGGGCTTGCCATCCGTCCACGATGGACGGCGCCTCCACCGACAATCCCCACGCCGTTCTTGCAGGGGGACGCTATCTTGGCCCACCAGCCAACCTCGTCCGCGCCGCCCGAACGAATCCAGGGATTCATGCCGTAGCGATAAGGCGGGTTCTCGGCCCGGTTGATGTCTCCCGGCTTGTCATGGCGCGGTTTGTGCGGCCGGCCCGGGTCGGTGCTCTGTCCCCCGCACGCCGCCAGCGGGTGCCCGCAGTCATGGTCCAGCAGTTCGGCCAAAATGCCGCGCGGCGGTCCATGTGACGAGCTATTCGCGTCAGGCAAGCATTCGCTGGCGTCGCTGGCACTGCTGGCGAGCCAGCAGGCCATGTAGATGGCCGTGCGGACGCAAAGGGCAGTGGTTTTTGACATCGGGAGTGGACTCCGCCGCGAGATACGTGCCTTATCGACCGTTGTGGGGCCAAGACACGATTCTCGCCGCACGCCTCGCTTCCCGTTTCGTAGACTGCCCAGATTGCGACGGACGCCGCCCCGACAAGGCGGTCGTTCCCGCGGCGGTCTGCCAGCCCGACTGGCTCACTGGCCGAGCGGATTGCGGTTGAATTTTGCGAAGGGTAACCGCACAAAGCCGACGACGTACTCATCGACCCGGTTCGCGGTGGGCGGTTCATAACCCACATATCCGCTCACCGTCACGACGTCGTCCTGATCGACTCCATCGCCGCTGACGCCAAACCCACCGGCGAGTTGGCCCCGGACATAGACCGAGGAACTGCCAGGAAAGAAGACCACGCCATTTTGATTCGCCAGTGGTTCGACGATCGGTTGGCCGCTGCCGTCATCAGAGCCGTAGATCACCACCGACGCGTCGCCCGGATCGCGAAAGTTGCGGCTGACATTGAAGGCATCAAATGACAACACGCTCAAAATGCTCGGATCGGCGTAGACGCTCACTGGCAGGGGTGACAAGTTCACGAGGTTTTCCCCGGTCAACGGATTGATGCCGGGCAGGCGGAGAATGCTTTGCGGGCCGACCTGCGTGCAAATTTCAGGACGCTGGTCACAAAGTCCGACCGCCGGATCGTTTACCAATCCCTTGTCAGCCCCGGGGCTGAGCTCGCTGCCCGTTGGATAGCGCGGTTCGGAGAGGAAGCGAAACGTGCGATTCGTCAAAGCCGTTCCCTTGGGAACGGTGTCGCCGAACACGTTCAGTTTGTCAGACACGCTTCCCAGAACGCCGTCGCCGTTGAAATCGATGATGTCGGGTCGCTGGATGTCTTCGGCATCGGCGTAATAGGCGGTGTTCCGCGCTTTGGCGACCGAGACATCGATCGAGAAGACGGTCGCGTCGGGCATGCGGAAGACGCCCAGCAAATTGCCCGCCTTGTCGGCGACCGACAACACCATCCGCGTGCGCGAGCCAGGCAGGAAATCTTCGGTCAGGCGAATGGCGGCTCGCGTCAGTTTCGCCTCGTTCACGCCTTGCACGATCATCCGTTCCACGTCCGCGGCCGTCAGGTCCCCCTCGACCGCGTCATGGGGAGCCACCAGCCACCCTTCGGGCACGGCCTGTCCCGCCAGCAGGGGAACGCCGGGAAGAACGTCGACATTGCTTCCCGAGGCGACGGTCGGTCCGCCGTCCGCACGGCCGACGGCGATCAGGCGATCGATCCCGGGAACGGGATAGGCGGGCGTTGGCGTGGGGCCATAGATCTCCAGTGTGATTCCGACCAGATCGATGCGGCCCGCGGGTAGCACGAAATCGGGAAGCGGGCATAGCGCGTCGTTGAATTCGGAGAGGTCGCGGGTGAAGGCCGACGGTCCCACCATTCCGCCGCCCGCGGCGGCAATGAAGGCCATGAATTCACTTTCCAGCACCAGCGGCGCGTTTGTCCGTTGGGTCTCGCTTTGCGCGATCCCGCCTTGGTCCGATGCATGGACGAAATCCTGTTCATACGTCGCGAAACCATCTTCACCGGGGAAGAACACCCCGATCCCACCCACCAGGTTCAGCGGCACGTTCGGGATCGGCATCCCATCAGCATCCGTCACCTTTTTGAAGAGTGGAATGCCGCCCGGCAGCGTGGCAATGCCCCGCGCCTGGGCTGCCGGATCCGTTTGTGCCTGGTAGCCATACGATTCGGGCCAAGTCGCGAAGAAGGCTTCCGCCCCGCTCGTGATGAAATCAGGATTGGCGTTGAAACGGGTGACCAGTTCAAAGTCATCGCTGGCGGCTGGCCCCAGAGGTGACTTGACTCCGTCGGCCCCCGCGTGCACTTGGCTGTCGCGACTCTGGTGCTCAATCCCGAATAAATCGACTTGTGGCGTGAAGCGGATTTCGGGGGGGAAATGGCCGCCCACGCCAATGGGTGCGACAAAGCCGGGTCCCTGATACTCGGGCCGCGGGTCTTGCGGCCACGATTGAACCTCCCGTTGCGTGATCGTGGATTGACTGATGAAGCGAATCGTGCGACTCGTCAGCGGCGCCGCGTTGCTGCTGAAAAAGGCTGCCGTGCGGGCCTTGGCAACCGCCCCATCAATCGCGAACGCTAAACGTGCGGGATCGCTCTGAATGGAAGCAGCTACGCCGTCTTCCACCCGCACGCCCAGAATGCGCCCGAACGGTCGACCACCGCGATGATCGCGTCCTCCGAGGACGTTGCCTGCGAGGCCCGCTTCAGCAGCGTGTTCACATCCTCGGTGGTCAACAAGTTCTGGGGACCGGCTTGCTCCGCCGCGTTGAAGGTGGCCATATCGTCCGCAGGCGCAATCGCATCATCAAGGGCCGCCCGCGCCGGAGTCAATGCATTGATCACCAACAGCGCGTCCAGCGGCGACAACAGGCCGTTCGCATCCACGTCCAGAAACGTGCGATTCCCGGCCGCCGCCTCGGGAAGCGGCCCCAGGCGGCTGAATTCGTTCACGACCAGGAGCGCGTCGACCGGACTGACGACCCCGTCGGCATTGACATCCGCAGGAAGGTCCGCATTGTGCCAAGCTTGCGCTAAGAGGTCGCCAGCCAGCGGAAGCCTGGCTTCGAGGGACTCGAGGTGGAGCGTTCGCGTTGCCATGGTCAGCAAGACCTCCGAGGGACTCCGGTTGGCGGGAGGGCCGCCCGCCCGTGGCCAGATGGTCGCCAAGCAGAGAAGGCACGGCCATCCAGTCTCAGCTTAATTGCCCCCTCCACGGGAAAGAAGCAGAAGTGGGAAAAACGGGCAAGTTAGGCCGTCAAAGTCAGCCTGACAAGAAAATTCGGCTCAACCTGCCTAAGTCACGAGACCGATACCATTTGACAAGGCGAAACGCCCGCCGGGGTGCGCGTGCGCGCACGAATGGGGTGTTTACGCGGCGTCTGGTATTTCAACGGTCCGAGATCGATGATCGTTCGTCGAACATACGCACAGCAGATAGTGGCCCTAGGGCTGCGGCGAGCATATCTTGCCCCGCTCCTGCTCGCCTGTGCGCTCTGTCACCCGATCCTCGTGGCAGGGGAACCGCCGCTCCTGCTGGCTCCGGTGATGAACGCGAACGAGGCCAGGCAAAATGGGATTTCTGGGAAGAATGGCGAAAGCCTTTTGGGTTCCGATGTAACGCGGCCGAGTGTGCTGCGGAGTCCCACGGAGTCGCCGGTTCAGTTGCCACCTCCGGGCGAGCCGTTTTTCGAACCCAGCCTGCTGGTCACTGACTTCGACGCGCCGTGGGGGTATACCGGTCCCAGTGGAATCTTGCCCACGGAGCCGCAGACGAGCAGTCACTTCATCCCCATGGAGGATCGCTGCGCGCGCCGGCTTCCCCGACTGGGATCGCTACGGCAAAGGGCACCCGCCTCAGGACGATTACCCGGGCGTGCAGGGCGCCTGGTGGGACCCGTACAACCAGAACGTACTCAAGGGCGATTACCCGCTGGTTGGGGATCACAACTTTCTCAAGTTGACGCTGAGACTGCTCACGCTGGGCGAACCGCGGCAGTTGCCGACGCCGACGACTCCCTTCGAGGCGACGCGGAATCCGGGTGAGGCTGAGTTCTTTGGTGATCCGGATCAATGGCTGTATATCCAGAACCAGTCGGTCATTCTCGACTGGGTTCATGGGAACTCGACGTTCAAGCCTCCCGATTGGCGCGTCAAGGTCGACATGATCTTCAATTTGAATCATCTGGTGGCGGACGAATTGGGCGTCGTCAGCCCCGATGTTCGCAAGGGGACCGGCCGCTTTCGCCAGGAACTGGCTCTGGAGGAGTGGTTTTTCGAAGCCAAGCTCAACGATACCAGTCCTTATTACGACTTCACGTCGGTCCGTATTGGTAGCCAGCCGTTTGTAAGTGATTTTCGCGGCTTTATCTTTGCCGACATCAACCGTTCCGTGCGGTGGTTTGGTACCCGGCACTGCAACCGCGACCAGTTCAACGTGATCTGGTTTGATCAAACCGAAAAGGACACCAACAGCACGCTCAACCGGATCGATCGGGATCGGCATCAGAATACGTGGATCGCGAACTATTATCGGCAGGACGTGCTCTATCCGGGTCACAATCTGAGCCTCTCTTTTCACGCGAATCTGGACGGGCCCAGCACGGAATTTGATCGCAATGGTTTTTTAGTTCGTCCCGACCCGGTGGGCGTGTTCCAGCCGCATGAGGTGCGTTCCTACTTCTTCGGTGCCGCCAACAACGGGCATTTCGATCGCTACAATGTCTCTGGGGCCTTTTATTACGTGACCGGGACCGACACACTCAATCCGATTGCTGGCAGGCGGCAGACGATCGATAGCTACATGGGGGCCCTCGAATTGTCGTACGACCGCGATTGGGTCCGCTTTCGCACGTCGTACTTTCATAGCTCCGGGGATCCCGACCCCAACGACTCGCGGGCCCAGGGGTTTGACGCCATTTTCCCCAACCCGGCCTTCGCGGGTACCGAGTTCAGCTATTGGGGCCGCCAGAATATTCGCCTGTTTGGTGTCGAGCTGAGCAATCGATTGAGCTTGACGCCCAGTCTGCGGAACGGGAAATTCCAGGCACAGACAAACTTCGTGAACCCCGGTCTGCATCTCTTCAACCTGGGGATCGACACCGATCTCACACCCAAGTTGAAGCTGATTCAGAACACGAACTTCCTGTGGTTTAACCAGACAGAGGTCTTGGAGACCTACCTGTTTACGGGAGAAGTTCGCAACTTTATCGGAACCGACCTGAGTTTAGGCGCGGAGTATCGCCCGCTGCTAAACAACAACGTGCTGTTCCTGGGGGGGATCTCGACGCTCGTGACAGGGGATGGATTCGATGACTTGTTTCGCGATCTTGCTGGCGGCTCGCGAAATTATGTGGCCGGCTTTCTCGAAGCGGTCCTGGAGTTCTAGTCGCTCGTGTTCTCGATCGATCGTGGCAGATTTCCGTCCCTGGTTCCCCTGCGATGTTTGGTTACACGGTCTCAGGAGTCGCCGCCTGCGCATCGGCTGGCTCCTGGTTTGCCTGATGTCGTGCGATGGGGCGTCGCGTCTGGCCGCCCAGCAGGAGCCGCGGCCGCTCTTCCCGCCACCGCCATCACCAGGAACAAAGACGCCGCCGCCGCGATTTCATCAGCCATCACCGCTGCCCGCATCAACCGGACAGGTCGAGCAGGCGACCGCCATCGAGGAGGACGCAGCGGTCCCCTTCCCATCGCGTCGAGATACCGACGATCCCTGGGCTCGCCCGGCAACTGGGCATCGCCGACAACGTGGCCTTTCCCATTCCCGAGTCGCTACGGCATGACGACTGGCTCGGCCAGGACGCCGCCACGGCGCTTGCCAAGAGTGAAAGCTGCATGGCCTGCCATACGGACGTCGGCAACATGCATCCGCCCGGCCGTTTGCAAATCGGCTGCACCGATTGTCACGGCGGCAACAGTGGGGCCTTTGACAAAGCGGCGGCCCACGTCCACCCGCGGATTCCTGAGTTGTGGCGGACAAGCGGCAATCCAGTCCGCAGTTACGCCGCCTTGAATCACGAGTCGCCCGAGTTCCTGCGCTTTGTCAATCCGGGAGATCTGCGGGTCGCCCATATCGCCTGCGGTCAATGCCATGCCAATGAAGTTTTGCAGCTACGTAAGAGCATGATGACTCATGGTTGTATGTTGTGGGGTGCCGCCTTGTACAACAACGGCGCGGTCCGCGAGAAGTGGTCCCGCTATGGAGAGAGCTACAGTATGCGGGTGCGCCGCAGCGCTTGCAGACCGTGCCGCCTCCAACGGCCGACGAAATCGCCAACCAGGGACTGCTGCCCTACCTCGACCCGTTGCCCATGTTTCAGATCACGCAACCGGGCAATGTGCTCCGAATTTTTGAACGGGGAGGCCGGTTTCGGGCCGAGGCCGGTATTCCGGAGCGCTTGGAGGAGCCGGGACGCCCCCGCGAACGGTTGAGCAATCGGGGGTTGGGAACCGAGAATCGTACCGATCCGGTCTTCATCGGACTGCAAAAAACGCGGTTGCTCGACCCAACCCTCAATTTTCTCGGCACCAATGATCATCCGGGCGACTATCGCAGCAGCGGCTGTTCGGCCTGCCATGTGCCCTATGCCAACGATCGAGATCCGACACACAGCGCGTTCCTGGCAAAATATGGCAATCGGGGCCGCGCGGCGGCCGCGATCGACGAGTGGGTGACGGCGGTCGATCCGACGATTCCCAAGGACGAACCGGGGCATCCGATTCAGCACAAATTTGAACTGCGGATGCCGACCAGTCAATGCATGGTGTGTCACGTACACCCAGGGACCAACGTGCTCAACAGTTATGCCGGCTATATGTGGTGGGACAACGAAACCGACGGCGAGTTCATGTACCCGGAAGAGTCCCGCGAACTGACGGCGGAGGAGTACATCGCGGCCACCATGAGCAACCCGAACGAAGCGGCCGCCCGCGGTTTGTGGAGTGATCCCGAGTTCCTGGCGAATGTGTCGTCACTGAATCGCAAGCTGCAGCACACCCAGTTCGCGGATTTTCACGGACATGGTTGGGTCTATCGGGCGGTCTTCAAGAAGGATCGTTCAGGAAATTTGCTCGATTGGCAGGGAGAACGACTGGCCCATGTCTCTAATAGCGCCTTACAGGCAGCGGTGGCCCCCTCGACCCGGACGGAGCAGGCCACCGGGCGGCAGCGTGACGGCGTACCGGTGCATCTGCTGGATGTGCATCTGGAACGAGGCATGCACTGTACCGACTGCCACTTTTACCAGGATGGACACGGCAACACGAAGCTTTATGGGGAAGTGCGGGCCGCCATCGAGATCACCTGCGTCGACTGTCACGGCACAGCCCGTGAAAGTCTGGTCGAGGTCGTCCAGTCCCAGCTGGCGGCGGGGCTGCCGCTCGAGTTGCCGACGAGCGGGCCCGCGGCACCGCCCGGAGGCACGAATCTGCTGTCGCTCCGCACCACCTTCGGCCGGCCGCGTTTCGAGGTCGTCACGGGGCCCGACGGTAAGTCGCGCTTAGTGCAGCGGAGCACGGTCGAGCCCGACTTGTCGTGGGAGGTCACGCAGACGGCCGATACCGTTCGTCCGACCAGCGACCAGTACAATCCGCGCAGCCATGCGGCCAAGACGGCCCGCCGGGATGATGATGGCAAGATCGTCTGGGGAGGGACCGCGGAGGAGGATTTCGCCGGTTGCCCGCATAACGATGAGAACATGTCGTGCATCGCTTGTCATAGCAGTTGGAATCCCAGTTGTTTCGGTTGCCACCTGCCGCAAAAGGCGAACATCAAGTCGCCCGATTTGCACAACTTGGGCGATGTGACGCGCAATCGAACGTCGTACAACTTTCAGACGCTGCGGGATGATGTCTTTATGCTAGCCCGCGACGGAAATGTCACGGGCAATCGCATTGGTCCGGCCCGCAGTAGTTGCGCGATTCACGTCACCAGTTACAACGCCAATCGCGAGGCGATCTATGTGCAGCAGCAAACGATCAGCAGTGACGGGCTAAGCGGCATCGCCTTCTCGACCAATGTGCCGCACACCGTCCGCGGTGGGAATGGGGATGGCGATCCGAGTCAACTGGCCAGTGGTGCGTCTCGCGGCGGCACGTATGAGACGAAGAGCTGTACGGATTGCCATCTTTCCAAGGAGAACGACAACAACGCCATCATGGCGCAACTGACCATGCAAGGCACCGGTTACACGAACTTCATGGGCAAGTACTGCTGGGTGGCGGCGGGCGAGCATGGCTTTGAGGGAGTCGTCGTGACCGAGAGCACCGAGCCGCAGGCGGTCATCGGCAGCACACTGCATAAGCTGGCCTATCCCGAAGAGTACCAGGAACATCTCGATACCGGTCGTCGCCTGGAGCACAGTCACGAACATCCTGGCAAAGACGTCATCGAGTCCTTGTCCTTGCGATTTTCCAAACCCGAAGTGCTCGATCTGCAGCACCGAGGCGAGTATCTGTATGCGGCTTGCGGCGAGGGAGGATTGCGAATCTTTGATATCGCGTTCATCGACCATAAGGGGTTCAGCGAACGGATTACGACCGCTCCGGTTTCTCCCCTGGGGCAGCGTTTTTACGTCCGCACGAAATATGCGCAAGGCGTGGCGGCCCCCGCCACGATTGCCCCCGACCCGACGCGAAAGCAGGATCCGCGGAACCAGGAGCCGGCGGTCCATCCGATGTACGCCTACATCTACGTCGCGGACAAATACGAAGGGCTGATTCTGGTCGGTGCGGGCACTCTGCTGGACGGGAATCCGCTCAACAACTACCTGGAACGAGCCTTGACGTATAACCCGCAGGGCTTGCTTTGCGGCGCGCGTTCGATCAGCTTCGTGGGCACCTACGCGTACGTTTGCTGCGACGAAGGAATCGTCGTGGTCGACGTTGACGATCCCACGCATCCGCAGATCAAGTCCATTCTCTCGGACGTTGTGGGGCCGCGAGCCTGGCCGCCCAGTTTCGCTACGCCTTTGTGGCCGGGGAAGAGGGCGTGAGCGTGCTGGATCTTTCCGACCCGGGCGTTCCCGTGGTCGTGGCCCGGGTGCCGTTGGAAGAGGCGCATGCGGTATACGTCGCTCGCACCTATGCCTATGTCGCAGCGGGCCATGAGGGCCTGGTCATCCTCGACGTGACGAGGCCGGATCGCCCTTGTGTCGATCAGACGTACGACGCCAAGGGACGCATCAACCACGCGGTTGACGTCCAGTTGGGAATCACCAATGTCAGCCTGTTCGCCTATCTCGCGGATGGCGAAAATGGGCTGCGGGTCATTCAATTGACCCATCCGGACACACCGGGCAATGACGGTTTCAGTCCCCGTCCGATTCCCAAGCTGGTGGCGACCTACAAACTGCCGAAGGAGGGGCACGCGCTGGCGATCAGCCGCGGCATGGACCGTGACCGGGCGGTCGATGAAGCGGGCAATCAGATTGCGGTGTTTGGTCGCGTGGGGGCACGGCCACTCCGTCGCGATGAAGTGAAGCGGTTGTATCTGGATGAGAACCAACGGCCGTTTTTTACCTCCGACGACGTCTTTGACGCGGACATCTTTCGTGTATTGACTCCCGGCCGAATGCGGAAATCGTCCGCCTCGGCCGACTGACGGCGGGTGACGTTGGCCGTATAATCGTCGTGGGATAGGCTTCCAGCCTGTCATGTGGATAAGTGAGATCAAACTGGGAATCAAGAATAGGCAGTGTGGACAGGCTGGAAGCCTATCCCACGCTGGACCGCTGGATCCGATGCGTCGATGACGACTTACTTTGCTCAAGGTACGGCGAACGAGGTCCTTAGCGATCAAGACCTGCGCCGGCGCTGCACGGAGTGCTGGCCAAGCTGGAACCGCGGCGGGTGCTCGCCGTGCCTCCGGACCAGACGCGGGCGAACAGCCGAGCTGGCCTGCTGACGTGCCAGGCGTATGAGTATCTCGGCGAGCGGCTGGTCGACGTCATGCCCGCGCTCGGTACGCATCACGCCATGAGTGAAGCGGCCGTGGCCGAGATGTTTCCGGGTTTGCCTTTTTCGCTGATTCGCCGGCACGATTGGGAACAAGATGTCGTCACGGTTGGTGAAGTGCCGGCGGACTTCGTGCGAATGGCGACCGAAGGCATCTACGACCGGCCCTGGCCGGCTCAACTGAATCGACTCCTCTGGTCGGGAGGCCATGACCTGATCCTCTCCATCGGTCAGGTGGTGCCCCACGAAGTGATCGGGATGGCGAACTACAACAAGAATATCTTCGTTGGGACCGGGGGCTCGGCCGGGATCCACGAGAGCCATTATCTGAGCGCCGTCTACGGCATGGAACGGATGATGGGGCGAGCCGATACGCCGCTCCGCCGCATCCTCTGCTACGCGGAACGCGAGTTTTGCAGCCACCTCCCCCTGCTTTACGTCCTGACCGTGATCGGCAACGACGCCGGGGGAAAGCCCGTCACCCGCGGGCTGTTTATCGGCGATGACGCCGACTGCTTTGAGCAGGCAAGTCGTTTATCGGTCGAAGTCAATGTCACCTTGTTCGATCAACCGGTCAGGAAAATTGTCTGCTATCTCGATCCCCGCGAGTTCTCAAGTACCTGGCTGGGGAATAAGGCCATCTACCGGACTCGGATGGCCCTGGCGGATGAGGGGGAGCTGGTGATCCTCGCACCCGGCATCAAGGAGTTCGGCGAACAGCGGAGGATCGATCGGTTGATCTACAAGTACGGATATCGCACCACGGAGGAAGTGCTGCGGCTGGTGGCCGAGCACGAGGATCTGCGGAGCCAATTGTCGGCGGCCGCGCATCTGATTCATGGTTCGCCCGAGGACCGATTCCGTGTGGTGTACTGTCCGGGTCATTTAAGCGAGACGGAAATGCGTAGCGTGGGCTACGAGTATGGCGACTTGGCCTCATCGCTGGAGTGCTATCCGCCGCATCGCCCCAACGGTTGGTATGAGACGGCCGCCGGCGAACCCTATTACTACATTGACAATCCGGCACTCGGATTATGGGCCTGCCGCGAACGATTGCCTGGCGCGGCCGAGCTGGCGGTGGACGTCGCTTGACGGCCATGTGTCATCTCCGCAGCGCGGCCTTCCACGCGTAGCAGCCACCGATCGTAACCCGCAAGTGAAGAACGCATGGCCAAACTCTATTTCTATTATTCGGCGATGAATGCGGGCAAGAGCACGACGTTGCTCCAGTCGGCCTACAACTACAAAGAGCGGGGCATGGACGTGCTGCTCTTCAAACCGGCGCTCGACGACCGGGACGGCATGGGGACGATTTCGTCACGGATCGGGCTGGAGGCCGAGGCCTACGTGTTTGACTCGGCCTGCGATCTGTTTGTCCATGTACGCGACGAGTTAAAGCGGCGAGCCATTCATTGCGTACTGGTTGACGAGGCACAGTTTTTGACGGGCCAGCAGGTTCTGCAACTGACCGTGGTCTGTGACCGGCTCAAGATTCCGGTTCTCTGTTATGGCATCCGCACCGATTTTCAGGGCGAGCCGTTCGAGGGGAGTAAGTATTTGTTGTCCTGGGCCGAAGAGCTGGTCGAGATCAAGACGGTTTGTCCGACGGGGAAGAAGGCCACGATGAATGCGCGGTTGGACAAACAGGGAAACCGCGTCTGGGAGGGCGCCCAGGTGGACGTGGGGCACCACTATATTTCGCTCAGCCGCCCCGAGTTTGATCTGCCCCGCGTGTCGCCGCTGGGATATCGGCCTCCCACTGCGGAGTGACGTGGCGAACGGGCCGGCGTCAGCCGCCGGGTGGGCGCGACGTCGTGAACGACGTTTGACATTATCAGCAGGCTGTTTTTAATACAGAGGCACGGAGCCTGACGTCTTGATTCGCTTTCCCGGATGGCTGGTAACTTTTTGTTGGCGTCGCACCGGACGGCCTACAGCCATAGAGACGATCGCAGCGAATCGTTATTTCCATGCCGCACCAGAGCCTCGCAGCGATGGAAATGCTTTCACGGCCCGACGAAACCAATGTTTGACGAGGTCACCGGATGACAGAATAATCTGCACCGGTGGTACGACGCGGGCGTGGGACGGTGGATCAGTGAGCACCGCAAGATTAGCTACAGAATTCTGAAACGGGAGCTTGGTTGATTTCGTAGATTAGGCGAGCCAGCGGAGCCATTGACGGAGCCGGAGAGTCATCCCACACTTCCCAGTCTTCGTCCACTAGGTCTGTGTTTTCCAACTTGTTTTCCACCTTGTTTCCAACTTGTTTCATCGTTCGACCGCGAGCCAAAGAAGAATGCCCCGCTCCTCGCATTTGAGCCAAGCTAGATCAATGGCATTCTTCGTCGGCGTGCGCGTTTCTGGGACTATAGGCCGTTACGGCGAAAACGCGCACGCCGACAGAGCCCGCTTGCTTCGGCGGGGCGATTGGCTTCGCCTGCTCAAGCGGGCTCTTCTGGCTCGCGGTCTAACGAACGAGTTGCATGGGTGGTATGACGCCGGTGTGGGACGCTGGCTCAGCCAGGACCCGATTGGATTCGCGGCAGGCGATGCGAATCTTTACAGATTTGTCGGGCATGGGGCGACGAATGCAACGGATCCGGACGGGCTTAAAATCCGTATTCGACTAAAAACCGAGTAAGATACGGAAGCTGCGAATAAGTTCGAGCAGATGGCGAAGGACACGTTCGTTAACGGTAACGATAAGACCGAAGTATGACCTAGGGCAGCGCATTCCTTCGTGAAACTCACGAACGCTTGTCCCAGGCTACGGTGAGCCACGCCTTCGGCGTGGATGGAGATCGACACCAGACGGAATTTCCTTAGTGTTTTGCGCGGTTACCTCTTAAACCGCCGGTACCCGTTACGAGATAGACGAGATGGACCCCTCCGAGCTTGCTCGGGGGTGAACGTGGTCGGTGGCTAAGCGCGCCCACGACAGCCCGGTTATCGGTCGAGCCAGAGACGTCATCTCGACCTGACTGCTCCGAGACCGAAACCTGAACGTGTGGCCTCGGAGCCCGCACGCGGAGCGACGTCGCTCGCTCGGCCAAGGGTTGTGCCCGCCGGCCCTCCTAGCGGATGACCTGATTCACCCCCGAGCAAGCTCGTGGGGGTCTCGTCGCCGCTTTCGTTCAACTGAATAGCAGCGTTGGTCCCTGAGTTCGGACCGGTTGCGGTCTTTTTCTCGTCACGTCCGCAAGGTCGGTGTCTTCGCTTCGTGGTGGTTCTTCCCGCACGGGAAGGTGAGGTAACGTCACTCGCGATGCTCCCCTCCCCAGCCCTCCCCACGCGCCTGCGGTTTGATTTGCTGGGGGGATCACCACCGCGACGTCGCCGCATTTCGTCGCGGCCGATGGTAATTTGCCTTTGCTCGTTTGCCATCAAATCACCTTCAGGCGGGGGGAGGGAGAGTTTGGGGGACCGCGACGTTTGCAGGCGACCACGACCGTCCGCAAGGTCTGTGTCTTCGATCCGTGTTCCTTGCCTTCTTTTTGGCTGCTCACGAGATGGACCCCTCCGAGCTTGCTCGGGGGTGAACGTGGTCGATGGCTAAGCGCGCCGGCGACAGCCCGGCCATCGGTCGAGCCAGAGACATGATCTCGACCTGACTGCTCCGAGACCGAAACCTGAACGTGTGGCCTCGGACCCCGCACGCGCAGCGACGTCGCTCGCTCGGCCAAGGGTTGCGCCCGCCGGGCCTTTTAGCGGATGACCTGATTCACCTCCGAGCAAGCTCGGGGGGGTCTCGTCGCCGTAGCGGATGGTCTTTCGGTGAAGATCACGTCCAAGATCCCGTAGCACCACGACACGGTGAGCGCAAAACCAACACCAGACACCCTGCTTTGGCTGGCGGTTCCTCACGCAGGCACGGAGTCCCGATGGCGACTTGCTCACAGCGTCGTTCCTTGCCTCCGTGGTATCAGTGGCTCTGTGAGAAATATCTGCCGTCAGCGGTCGACACCTGGTGGCAGGGTTACCGGGGTGTCATCCCCCCCCTGAGCGTCGATTAGCGCGCATCCGCGGTTGCAAATACGTTTGCGAAGTCGGTGTCGCGGATCGCTCGTTCTTGGCGGCTGGCCATGAAGATCTCAGCCGAGACTCCTCTGAGCTTGCTCGGAGGTGAACGTGGTCTCCCGCTAAATGTCGCACGGTTGCTCCCTGCGGACTCGGCCATGGCAATACAGGTCGCTGCCGATGGTCTGCAACATCGCGTTCTCGAGCGACCGCGTCCGCAAGGTCTGTGTCTTCGATCCGTGGTGGTAACCATAACGAGATGGACCCCTCCGAGCTTGCTCGGGGGTGAACGTTGTCGATGGCTAAGCGCGCCGCAACAGCCCGGTTATCGGTCGAGCCAGAGACGTCATCTCGACCTGACTGCTCCGAGACCGAAACCTGAACGTGTGGCCTCGGAGCCCGCACGCGCAGCGACGTCGCTCGCTCGGCCAAGGGTTGTGCCCGCCGGCCCTCCTAGCGGATGACCTGATTCACCCCCGAGCAAGCTCGTGGGGGTCTCGTCGCCGCTTTCGTTCAACTGAATAGCAGCGTTGGTCCCTGAGTTCGGACCGGTTGCGGTCTTTTTCTCGTCACGTCCGCAAGGTCGGTGACTTCGCTTCGTGTTCCTTGCCTTCTTTTTGGCTGCTCACGAGATGGACCCCTCCGAGCTTGCTCGGGGGTGAACGTGGTCGGTGGCGAAGCGCGCCGGCGACAGCCCGGCTATCGGTCGAGCCAAAGACGTGATCTCAACATGACTTGTCCGAGACCGAAACCTGAACGTGTGGCCTCGGATCCCGCACGCGCAGCGACGTCGCTCGCTCGGCCAAGGGGTGCGCCCGCCGGGCCTCCTAGCGGATGACCTGATTCACCCCCGAGCAAGCTCGTGGGGGTCTCGTCGCCGCTTTCGTTCAACTGAATAGCAGCGTTGGTCCCTGAGTTCGGACCGGTTGCGGTCTTTTTCTCGTCACGTCCGCAAGGTCTGTGTCTTCGATTCGTGTTCCTTGCCTTCTTTTTGGCTGCTCACGAGATGGACCCCTCCGAGCTTGCTCGGGGGTGAACGTGGTCGGTGGCTAAGCGCGCCCGCGACAGCCCGGCTATCGGTCGAGCCAGAGACGTGATCTCGACCTGACTGCTCCGAGACCGAAACCTGAACGTGTGGCCTCGGAGCCCGCACGCGCAGCGACGTCGCTCGCTCGGCCAAGGGTTGTGCCCGCCGGCCCTCCTAGCGGTGGACCTGATTCACCCCCGAGCAAGCTCGGGGGGGTCTCGTCGCCGTAGCGGATGGTCTTTCGGTGAAGATCACGTCCAAGATCCCGTAGCACCACCGTCCGCAAGGTCTGTGTCTTCGATTCGTGTTGTCGTACGAATCTGGCTGGCGGGATGGGAGGTGGGGGGTGGATCGACGATGCGGCGGACGCCGCCGGAGACGCTGCCAAGCAGATCGGCAAGAGAGGAGGAATCAAAGGCTGGATTAGCAGGCTTTGGCCGTGGTCGGCCGATGCGTCAAGGGAGTTAACGAGGACTGGCGATATCGGTGCGCAGATCGTGAAATGGGGACAAGCTCAGAGCGCAGAGGATGTCGCGATGCCCCTCGCCCGCGCACGTCGCCTCACGCGCGCTGGCGTACAAGATATGGTACGGAATGGACTCACGCGACAATGGGACGCTGGCTCAGCCAGGACCCGATTGGATTCGCGGCGGGGGATGCGAATCTTTACAGATACGTCGGGAATGGGGCGACGAATGCGACGGACCCGAGTGGCCTCTTTGAAGGTGCCCACTTTAGTTCCCGTGATTTTCGTGCCTATCAAGAATGGCGAGACAACGCCCGCAGTGGCAACAACCAACAAGGCGGTTTGCATATCCCACCGCTTATATAAAATCCTCGTTTTGCTCCCTTCGGCGTGGACGATGAAGCGATAAATCCTGCCGATCTGCTCGAAAACTTCGACATCAATTACAATTGCCATTCTCATGCTTGGCACGGCGGTAGGGGAGATAGCAACGGCAATGACCCCATGGTGCCCCCGGGCAGCGGACCTCGCTGGGATAATAGTCCCATAGACGACTTCCCTGCCCATGGACCGCTGAACCCCAAAAGCCCCAAGGATAGACCACGCCCTGGCGACATTGTGGTTTACGTCTTTGACAAAAACCACAACGGAAAAGTCGACAATTACAAAGAAACAACGCACTCGGCAGTGGTTACGCGAATCGACGCAAATGGAAACGTGGTCGCAGTTGAGAGCAAATTTGGCAACCTGGGACTTGGCGAGCATCATCCCAACGACCCTTGGGTCGTCGAGAGAAACGGTCGCCCCACATTTATTTTTAGAATCACCAAGTGATTGTTGAGTTAACCATGAAACGAAAAACCTACCAAGCTGTGTCGATTTTCTTTGCGCTGTTAATGATCCTCCCGAGAGAATCGTTAGTGTCCCAGCAGTTGGAAAATGCCGAGAGCTATCGCGTACGCCTTCAGGGTCCACTCGATGCCAATGAGCTCAACCGACCATATGAGTTGGGGGCCATTGGTTTGTTGATGAAATTACGCGATGACTTTGTCGCAGCCGAGAAACAGCCGTCCCATCTTTATTTGTTGCCAGCACCTAACGATTGGATTTCAGCAGATGAGGCCGTAGCCTTATTTCGATACGTCTACGACAAAACTCCTTGCGTGGCGGCATATAGCCTTGACAGTTTCATTAATATCAGCAGTCGATCAACGATTGGCAGCGAGGCAAGACGAATGATCTATAGCTTTGGCGGAGGTGGATATCCGCCGATTGGCCTCGGGGCACCGCCCTATCGTAAATATGACGAAGAAGTGTTTGGCATCGTGGCACTCCGTAAACGCGTCTTGGATCGAATTGCGCAGCAGATTGATGCCAACCTGCTGCCGTCCAAAGACGCTAGTCAACATGGCTCTAGGTTGTTAGAAAACGACCTACCTGAGTAGTGGTAATTTAACTTGGTTTTCACCCCGACGCGTTCAACTGAATAGCACCGTTGATCCCTGAGTCCGGACCGACTGCGGTCTTCTTCTCGTTACTGCCCCATAGGCGTTCATGCGTGTTGTGCCTGTCTCGGGCCGAAAGCATGGCGATTGCGATGCTCCTTATCGGCTCGCCAGAAAGAATGGGCGCAGCCCCGGGCTGCCCGTATCTAAATGGTAAAACAATGATCGGCTTAGGAGGGCTAGAAACGAAGTCTGCCGAACGCCCAATCGGAGCAGGTATCGCGGGGCACCACGGTTATTCCATCTGGACGCGAGACGGCAACCGTAAGAATCAAGACCGCTCGGGGGGACCTAACAAATGAATCACGTCGTGCACCGCTGCGCGATCGGTTTCTTATTCTCCGCAATTGTTGGATGTCCTGAGAGCCACGCGCCTTGGCCCACACTCGGGCAATTATCCGACTCCGATCCGACGATCTTGGTACACATTTCCGCGAACACGTTCGCGCCATCAACCAAAATTCGACGTAACGGAATCGAGTTCTCATGCGGCGTCGATCCGGGCACGGCCGCTATTATCTACGTTGAGACATTCGATAATGACTTTCGCACACCAGAAAATGTGGTTGTCCACGAGACGACGCTTGCGTCACTTCTCGCGGTATGTGGTTCCGATGAGTCGGGGGCAGTGATCCACGAAGAAGGATATTGTTTCTACGTCTGCGCTCCCGTCAGGATGGAATGCTGCGTTTCGCGACAAACCCCACGGCAGCAGCCGAGTCCAATGGCTCTTCCAGCGTTCGCGAAAGACGCTGTCGGCGCCGATTCCTTGGTAATTCTCCGTTAAGTGAATGTCCAATAGCACCCGCAAGGTCTGTGTCTTCGATTCGTGTTTGATTCGTGTTCTTCTCATACTGCGCATTCAGCTGCACTTCACGTCCGCAAGGTCGGTGTCTTCGCTTCGTGGTGGTTCTTCCCGCACGGGAAGGTGAGGTAACGTCACTCGCGATGCTCCCCTCCCCAACCCTCCCCACGCGCCTGCGGTTTGATTTGCTGGGGGGATCACCACCGCGACGTCGCCGCATTTCGTCGCGGCCGATGGTAATTTGCCTTTGCTCGTTTGCCATCAAATCACCTTCAGGCGGGGGGAGGGAGAGTTTGGGGGACCGCGACGTTTGCAGGCGACCACGACCGTCCGCAAGGTCTGTGTCTTCGATCCGTGTTCCTTGCCTTCTTTTTGGCTGCTCACGAGATGGACCCCTCCGAGCTTGCTCGGGGGTGAACGTGGTCGATGGCTAAGCGCGCCGGCGACAGCCCGGCCATCGGTCGAGCCAGAGACATGATCTCGACCTGACTGCTCCGAGACCGAAACCTGAACGTGTGGCCTCGGACCCCGCACGCGCAGCGACGTCGCTCGCTCGGCCAAGGGTTGCGCCCGCCGGGCCTTTTAGCGGATGACCTGATTCACCTCCGAGCAAGCTCGGGGGGGTCTCGTCGCCGTAGCGGATGGTCTTTCGGTGAAGATCACGTCCAAGATCCCGTAGCACCACGACACGGTGAGCGCAAAACCAACACCAGACACCCTGCTTTGGCTGGCGGTTCCTCACGCAGGCACGGAGTCCCGATGGCGACTTGCTCACAGCGTCGTTCCTTGCCTCCGTGGTCTCAGGTGCGCCAGGCGAAGCCTGGCTGATCTACTCAAATGAAAGGAGTTGATCATGATAATTGTTCGTTAGTCATGTAGCTACTCAGGCGGTGCTCTCGTGGTAACTCGGTCACCGAAGCCCTGAGTCTAGCGAAGGTGTCAGCCGTAATGCGTAAGCGTGAACCCGATTCAGCCTCGTTACACTTCTTCCGAGTGGCCAGCTTTTCGGAGATGGTAAAGCCATCACGGGTCGTCAAGCAACGAACAGATGCAGCGATCCGACTCGGCGGGGTGACTGGGGACAGCGGGCACCGAAAGATCAGTCAGGAACCTGGGAGGCCCACGTCGGCGAGTCCCAGCTCAACGCTCTGCGGAAATCCATAACCACAGAACGGCCAATGTGGGAGTCGGACAGGCTCATAATAGTGATGACTCGCAGTAACTCGCGACGAGCGAAGGAGCCTGACGAAGGATGTGTTTTCATTCAACAACGTTTTGAGAGCCGCTTGATAGAAATGTCCACTACGGTCTGTGAGAAATATCTGCCGTCAGCGGTCGACACCTGGTGGCAGGGTTACCGGGGTGTCATCCCCCCCTGAGCGTCGATTAGTGCGCATCCGCGGTTGCAAATACGTTTGCGAAGTCGGTGTCGCGGATCGCTCGTTCTTGGCGGCTGGCCATGAAGATCTCAGCCGAGACTCCTCCGAGCTTGCTCGGAGGTGAACGTGGTCTCCCGCTAAATGTCGCACGGTTGCTCCCTGCGGACTCGGCCATGGCAATACAGGTCGCTGCCGATGGTCTGCAACATCGCGTTCTCGAGCGACCATCCTTGGGCGATCTTTTCCACGCCGATTCCGGCGACCGGCGTCGGCGCTTCAGCGCCGCCCGTGATGGTCGGTGCCACAAAGACATGCACCTCGTCGACCAGTTGGGCGTCAAAGAGGCTTCCCAGCAAACGGCCGCCCCCCTCGACGAGGATGTTCGTCATCCCGGTGCGGGCGCAGGCGGCCAGGCAGCTCCGCAGGCCCGCGTGGGGCTCGTCTTCCCCAATCAGAACAAAACAGCCAGCTTCTTCCAGCCGGTGCCTGCGCGGCGGCGGGCGCCCGCGGACCCACGGCGACCAGCAGGGGAGCGGAGGAGATGGTTTGCACCAGCTGCGAAGTGACGGGCAAGCGGGCTTGGCGGTCAAAGATGATACGAGTGGCGGTCCGGGGTCCATGGGGACTGGCGATCAAGCGCGGATCGTCGGCCAGGGCCGTGCCGATGCCGACAGCGATGCCATCGACACGGCCGCGGATTTGGTGGACGAGGGCCCGCGCGGCTTCACACGAGATCCAGCGACTGTCGTTGGTCCGCGTGGCGATCTTGCCGTCCAGGGTCATGGCCCATTTCGCAATGATCCAGGGTCGCTGCTGGTTGAGCCGCATCAGGTAGGGTGCGTTCAGCCACTCCGCCTCGCGCTCGAGCACTCCGGTGGTGACGCGGATTCCGGCGGATCGCAGTTC
This sequence comes from uncultured Planctomycetaceae bacterium, assembly GCA_963700865.1. GTDB lineage: Bacteria > Planctomycetota > Planctomycetia > Pirellulales > Pirellulaceae > CAVOGJ01. Next base: position 1,226,251 of record CAVOZC010000018.1, read on the forward strand.
GGTGATGCCGCCGCCGTCGACTTGAGGAAAGGGGTCGCGCATGGCAACGACGACCTGGGGAATCCCCGCCTGCAGGATGGCGCGGGTGCAGGGCCCCGTTTTGCCTTGATGACAACATGGCTCGAGGGTGACATAGAGCGTAGCGTCTGGTGGCGTTTCGCTGAGTTGTTGGAGTGCGGCGACTTCGGCATGATCGCCACCGTAGTGGGTGTGCCAGCCCTCGGCCAGCACGTCCGCGCCGCGGGCGATGACGCAACCGACCATCGGATTGGGTTCAACCGCCCCCTGACCTCGAGCCGCCAAGGCGAGGGCTTGTCGCATGTGGACCGTGTGTAGGTCAGTAGGCATCCGATCACCTTCGCGTGGATTCTCCCCGCGGAGAAGGGCTAATCCATACCGGGTAGCCAGAGTCCGCTTTTGGCGGACGCGCCGGCGTCGGTGGCTGCCGGGGTGGCGTCCGGCGTCCACACGGGCGGGGTTGGTGCGGTCTCCGCGTCATCGACCGGGTTGGCCCCTTGAGCGGAAGGTTCGGCCTCGATCAGGCCGGCCTTTCTCAAGTTGTTCATCAGCTGCACCAGCATCTGTTGAACTTCGGGATTCTCAAGGTGCCCGTCACGCTTGAGTTCATCAAAGATGGCCACGCGTGCCTCGTTATTTCCCATCATGATGGCACAGCGCAGCTGCTCGATGAGCAAATATTCCACGGGAAGTTGACACGCCGCGGCGGCTTCGCGTGCCCGGGCCAGGTACTCGAATTCATCGGCAGGATCCTGCTGCGCATAGGCCATGTACGTGAGGACTATCGACCGCTTATCCGATTCCGCGAACGAGGGTCGCGACATGAGCAGAGTGCCAAATCGCACGACGAGTTTACGGATGCCGAATTCCATCGACTTGGCCACAGCAGTGACAAGGTCGGCATCCGAAAGAGACTCGGCGTCGACAAACATCATCTGCGACACGGGCAGCTGGATAATTTCCCCCGGCTTGAGTTTCAGTGGCGTGGGAACCGGTAAACCGAGGTGCTCGTAAACAATCGCTTCGTCGGGTGATTGCGCCACCTGTTGCCAGAGATTGCATATGCTCTGAACCATGCCAGCGAGTCGGCGGCGATAGCCGCGATCGGCGGCCGCCTCGAGGGGTGTCTTCTGGTCCAATTCGGCCTGTGGTCGCTGGCACCACTTGTCGACGAACGTTGATAAGACAGCATCCCGGATCGCGATGTTCCGTAGTTCCGGAGAAACATGCGGTGGCAGGACGGGAGCCCCCAATGATTCGTCGAGTCGGTCCTCCGCCAGCGGTTCCTGGCTCGGATTTCCCAAATAGGGCCTGCAAGATTCTTCGATGAATTGCTTGACTTCGTCCACATCCTCCCGGCTGGTGATGAACTCCAGCCGTGCCTCGCTGTCCGTCTCCTTCCCGAAGAGAGCGCCTTCGCGCGCAGACGCGGTAGCTGCTCGAGTGTGATTTCGTTGTGCGGGTCCGGTTCCTCTCGGTCCAGCAACTGGAAGGCGGCTTTCATGGGCGGCCTAAACTCGGTGGACAGCTTGATGCGTCGACTGCTTTGCAATGTTTCCAACACACGCGACGCGTCCAACACCGGATAAGTGACCTGGCGGAGGTATTGGCATGCCTCGCTTCTGGGCGCGAGGATGTCGAGCAGCGCCCCCGCCTCGACAGCCGCCTCAAGCGGCACATCAACATGATCGATCACCGCGCGACAGGCGGCGCAGGTGATTTCCGTATTGGGCAGCAGAGAACGTAACGCGGCGCGGGCCCGCAGCAGCACCGGATGCGGCTCGTTTTGCTCCAGCAGGGATTCGACGATCTCGGCGGCCGGGGTGATTCCTCCCAGCACGAACAGTTCGAGAGCCCGCTGATAGTCTTCCTTCCAGTCGACCCAATCGACTCGCCTGGGCAATGTCAGTATGGTTTTCTCCGCGATGGGCAAATTGAAATTCGACAGGACGCGCTTTAGCCGTCGCAGTACCTCATCGGATTCGCTCATCGCATACAGCAGTTTCAAGTGCTCGATCGCTGGGAGGATAAAGCCAAAGTTGAGCAACAGGTTGCAGAGGGAACTGAGCGTCTCGGGCACCATCGGCGAGGCGATGCCCTCGGGTGATTTGGCCAGCGCCTGATGGACGCCACGACAGATTTGTTGCAGTTCCTCTTCCACCCATTCTGGTTCGGCCTCATCGAGGTCGCTGTCGAGCAGATCCTGCATACGGTATTTGGCGGCATAGCAGAGAGCGGCCGGGTTTTCCGGTACGGCGCGGGCGAATTCCTCGGCACACTGCCGCTGCTCATCGAGCCGATCGTCCATCCCCAACAGTTCCACTTTAAGCAGCCACAGGCTGGCCCGGTCGGGATGGGATTGCAGGGCTCGATCGATGGTCTCGCGAGCGGCGGCGAATTGTTTGCCGCGGAGCATTTTGACGATCTTTTCGAGATCCGCCACGATATCCTTGCAGCAGAACTTGATCTTTTTCCCAGTGCCGCAAAAGCACAACTTGCTGGTATCGAGGTAGCTCATGATTCCGGCTCAATGAGGAGTATTGGCGAGGGCGCCGCGTTTGTGGGCGATGAGGGAGAGCAGTTCTTTCTGAGGATCGGCGAATTTTTTCACGCCTTCCTCCATCAAGCGACGTTCCATGTCGGCAAAATCGACTTTTTCATCGATTTCGGCCAGGACCGTGTCGGGCGGCAATTGGTCGACTTGCCGGGTAAATGTCAAGCCGCTGTTGGCAGCGGCGGCGTTGGTTTCGGGTGGATTCGTCTCGATATCACTGCCGGCAAAGGCCTCGACGTAGCGCCAGGGAATGTCCGTGGGCTTCTTGGTGCCGGTGCTGGCGAAGATGATTTCCTGATCGAGCGGTGTCGATCGCTCGGCCCAGTAGGACTGATTGTCCTGCCAGATACGTTTGGCATTGACGATGCCGACCATCCCTTGTGCGGCGGGAGAGAGTTGCGGCACATGTTTTTCCGTGTACACGTCAATCCGCGACACGAACACACTATAGACACTCTTAAAGGCCTTGCGGTCCGGCAATCGCTTCGCGCCGCGCCAGACCGCTTCCCGCGCCGCCTGGTATTGGCGAGCGGTAAAGATCAGCGTCACGTTGAGGGTGACGCCGGCCGCAACCAGTTCCTCGAGGGCGTCGATACCGGCTGACGTGGCCGGTACCTTGATCATGCGATTTCGACGTCCCTCGGCCCATTGCTTGCCGAGCTCGATATACTGCTCGACGCGTTGGGCGTGAGTCCAATCCGCAGCGGGGTCTTCGAGCAGCGGGTTTAGCTCGAAGCTGACGTAGCCGTTATTTCCCGCCGTGGATTCCCAGATGGGAAGGAAAACCGCTTGTGCCTGCGAGACCAGCTGATCCGCGAGTTCCCAGGCAATCGCCTCATCGTCCCGTCCCTGCTGGATCAGTCCCTGCAGCTGACGGTCAAAGCGGCCGGTTTTGATGAGGCCGCTGATAATCGCCGGATTTGAGGTAGCACCGGTAGCACCTTGTGCAAAGTTCTCGCGGACCAGGTCCGGGTCGACGGAATCGAGCCATAGTTTGGTGCCGCTGGCGATCAACGACTGCAGGGAATCCATCTTGAACCTGTCTCTTGGGGAATCGTGGGGTTGGAGGGGCTGCCAGCACGGACACCGCGTCGCCGCCGGTCGTTCCCGGCGGGTCGCGCCAGGGCAGCGCGAGGAGCGGACATGCGCGCAGCGCCAGCAGGCGTGGCCTCTTTTCAACCTACACCGAGTTTAGCAATCGCACCAGTCGTACCTGTTTGCCGGATTCTTCGGAATATTCCTGTTGTAGGGAAGATAGGATAGCCGATTCGACAGTTGAGTCAGGAGAAGACTGCCTCCATTCCACCGGCAGACGGATTTGCCGTGGATCGACATTGAGGGAGATTGCTGTGAAAAGTCTGGTAGCAACACAAATCGCTTGGACGGCTTTCGTGATTGGCGTCACGATGACGTGGGCGAATCAGGTCGAGGCCCAGCGTCGTTATGGAAAAACGCCGCCTGGTGGATTTCGGCAGGCGCAATTCGATCAGACACTGCCCACGGTCGACCTGCCATCGGCGGCCAATGAAATCGACTCGCTGCCATTGATGGAGGACGTAATTCCACCTTCGGCGGCGCGGCGATCGCCGACCGGCAAGTCGTCGGATGTCAGCTTGCCGGAGGTCGACGAGACGTTTTCGGCGCCGGAATCGATGGATGACACGGAGGTGTTCGATTTGGAGCCACTTCCTTTCGAAGCCTCGGACAGGGCGGGCGACTATCTGCTCAACTACGATTCCGAGTTTCGTGATGATGCGGCACCTGTCTATAGCACGGGTACCTGGTTTCGCCGCGGCGGCTGGTATAGCGACATGAGCCTGATGGTGCTGACGCGTGGCAAGCCGCGGCCGGAAAACGTTTTCCTCGAGTCAGCAACTCGGCTCTTTTCCAACAACCAGTTGTTGACGCCCAAGTACACGCCTGGTTTCCAGTTGTCGCTGGGTCGCTTGATGGGCCGTGATGTGGCCGGGCGGGACCACCAGTCCGAAGTGCGCTTCATGGGTGGTTTTGACTGGAACGACCAGACGCTTGTGCTGGCCAATATTCCGAACAGTTTATCCTTTGTGGAAGTATCGCCAAATAGTCAGGATGTGGATGCGTTGGCGCTCTTAAACAACAACCAGATGGGTTACCGCTACGCGGCCGATTTTAATTCGCTCGAATTCAACTATAAGATTTCCACGCGCCCGGGCGGCGACCAGATGGCGATGCAGCCGAACGGCGAGTGGGTTCGACACGGCGTTGGCAGTAGCCTGCGAACGGTGCTGGCGGGTTTCCGCATGATGTCCTGGCGAGAGTTGATCAATATCGAAGGGGTGAACGCGACCGAGGATCGTTACTCGCTGTATAACGTCCGCACGCACAATGACATGTTTGGCGTGCAGTTTGGCGGCGAGATGAGAGAGAAGCATGACGCCTGGACATTCGCCCTGAGTGCCAAACTGGCCGGTATGTTGAATTTTGCCGATCGTCTGGATGTTGTCGATTCGGCTCCCTCGCCCGGTCAACTGGATGCCACGGTGGATAACTTTGTCTCGGCGGAAAAAGTCACGTTTCTCGCCGATCTGGGCATCAGTGGATCGTACCAGGTGCGACCCAACCTGCACTTGACGGCGTCCTACAACTTTCTGCTGTTGGCCGGCTTGGCGCTGGCACCCGAGCAGTTGAGCCTGTTCAACGGTTTCGAGCAGCTCAACGTCGGCGGGACGGCCTTCATGAACGGTGGTTCGCTCGGCTTTGAAACAAGTTGGTAAGTGGGGATGTCGCGTGCGTTGCGGACCTGCCCGCAACGTTCGCCTCATCCGCAGCCACGGCCGTTTGCCCGGCTTTTCTCATCTCCGGCGGCCCGCGGTCCGTCGTTTTCGCATGGACGCGCGAGCAAGCCGAGGCTAGGCTGAGAGGTCTAGGTCGGTCGCTCCCACAGATCAGGTAGTCATGAAGCCTTCCTTCTATCAACGACACGCGTTGCTCATCCTGATGCTGGTCTGCTTCTGGGTGCCATTCGGCATGCGCGGAGCCCGGATGGGCGCCAAGGAAATGCGGAATGACGTGAAGGACTGGTTACCCGACACGTTCGAGGAAACGAAGGAGCTGGCCGAGTTCCGCCGCTACTTCAATTCCGAAGCGTTCGTGATGGTCAGCTGGGAAGGCTGCCATGGAAACCTGGGGGACGAACGTTTTCGCCAATTCGTGGACTTGTTCTTTCCCGAAGTGCCTCCCTCGCAGCGGGAAGCCGCCGCGGCCGCCGCCGCGGCGAGTGGCGATGCCGATCGCCCGTTGATTAATGAAGAGCTGCAGTTGTATGCCCGTGAGCTGATGCCACAGCAGGCGGAGCGCGACTTTGTCGGAAATCGTTTTGGCTTTTATTTCGATGGCGACTTCCATGAAAACTGGGCTGGGCTGAAAGAAAAGTGGTTCCGTGGCAACGGCGGCGCCTGGTATTACATCGTTCCCACGGGTGACATCTATAAGTGGGACGAGGCGGATACGCTGGTCGCCGGGCTGTTTCGCTCCCTGAGGCAAACATTGCTGGGGTCCCGGGGAGTCCGTGCCACGCTCGTCGCCCAGCCGGGCGATTGGGACGGACCGTGGTACTATCAGGACCCGCGGCGGCTGGAGGCCGATCTCTTCAAGTCGGTCGTGACCGGCCCCTCACTGTTGACGCTGCTGACTCGCCCCGGCGGTGCCTTGGAGGGAAACGTCGAGGGCGCGATGAAGCGGTTGAACGGCGTCGTGTTTGGCCCCGACGGCAAGCAAACCTGTATTCTGGCGACATTGAACGATCGCGGCCGCGAGAACATTCATAAGATTGTCGGTCGTGGCGCGATGGGCCGGCCCCGCGGAAAAATTCTCCGCATGGCGGATCGAGCCGGACTGGCAACGCCTCCCAAGCCTTCGTCGCTGCCCGTTTTTCTGGATAAGTTTTTTGCCAAGCCGGCTCCCCCGTCGTCGGCTCCCGTGATCCGCCTGGGGGGACCCCCGGTCGACAACGTGGCCATCGATGAAGAGGGGCAGATCACGCTCGTGCGACTGGTCGGCTTTTCGGTGCTCGTCGGCGTCACGATTTCCTGGTTGAACTTCCGGAATTGGGGCGTCGTCTGATGCTCTTCTTCGTAGGTGCCATCGGCGCCGTCTTCAGCCTTTCGATCGTATGGTGGGGTCGTAGCAGCTTTGATGCGGTGCTGATGTCGATGCCGTCGCTGGTGTACGTATTGGGCTTGTCTGGTGCCGTCCATATTGCCAATTACTATCGCGATACGGTCGATACCGACGGCTTCCCGGGGAATCCCGGCAAAGCGCTGGCCCATGGGTGGAAGCCGTGTACCTTGGCGGCCATCACCACGGCCTTGGGGTTGGTGTCACTCGTCAATAGCGAGATTGTGCCGATCCGCAAATTCGGCTTCTTTTCGGCGGTGGGCGTCGTCTTTACGCTGACCCTGCTGTTCACCTTTCTGCCAGCCGCATTATCGCTGTGGCCGCCCCGTAATTTCGGGACGAAGAACAAGAACGAAGGCTGGGGAATGGCCGAATATGTGACGGCCTTCTGGCGGCGCGTCGGTTTATTCTGCGTTCGTCGCCACGGCCTGGTGACCGTCGTCTGCTTGTTGGCCATGTTGCTGGCCGCCTTCGGACTGCCACGCATCAAGACATCCGTGCAACTGCTCAAGCTATTTGATCAGCACAACAAGATCATTGCGGATTACTCGTGGTTGGAAACGCATCTCGGCAAGCTCGTACCCATGGAGGTCTTGATCCGCGTGGACCCGGCGCTGATGCGGAGCGCGGAATTGGATGCCAACCCAGATGATGACGTTGCTGCGCCGGCCGCTAATGAGGGGGACGAAAAGTTTCGGCTGAATTTTCTGGAGCGGATGGAGATTGCCGAGTCGGTTCGCACGCAGATCGATCGCCAGTTTGGTGTCGGCCGCGGAGACATTACGGGAACCGCCATGCTGGCCTCGACCTTCGTGCCACCGTTACCCGGCCCGGGGGGCGGGTTTCGCGCCGCTAGTGAGCGGGGCGCTTTCAGCCGCCAACTGGCTGACTACCGGGAAGATATTCAAAAATCGGATTATTTCCGGGTCGACGACGACCAATCCGAATTGTGGCGGGTTTCGCTGAGGTTGGGCGCCTTGAATGACGTCGACTACGGCGCCTTCATCGGCCAACTGAAAAAGGCGGTCGAGCCGGTGATGACGTCTTACGTCTTCCGCGACTCGATCCTCCGTGCCATCGACGCCCAACGTGACGGAGAAGGCTTCCGCGGAGGCCGAGTTCTGTTCCTCGGAGCACCCTTTGGGAAATCGCCGTTCGCCGCGACGCCCGTGCCGGCTCCTGACCATTCGATCGCCGTTGCGGACGCCGTGCCCGGCGATGCTGCCCAGTCGCAAGCCGACATGGCTCGAGGCGTTGGCAAGGTGGATCAGGTGCGTATCTTCGCTTCATCGCTGATGGGGTTGCTGCGGAACGCATCGCTCAATTATCGCGATTGGCACGACCCGGCGTTCGAACTGCCAGAGGATTTCGAAAAACGGCTAGGCGAGTACGAGTGCGTCGTCGTTCTCCAAGATGATCCGCGATACGATGTCGAGGCCTTGCGTAGTCGCGTGCCCTCGGTGATTGACGCCCGCGACGCGACTTATCTACCGGAGAAAGGGGATCTCACGGCACGTCAGGAAGGACTGCCTATTTCGGTCTCGTACACCGGTTTGGTGCCGATCGTCTATAAAGCGCAGCGCACGCTGCTGCACAGCCTGATCGAAAGTACGTTCGGCGCCTTTATCGCCATCTCGATCGTGATGATTATCCTCCTTCGCAGTCCCACGGCTGGCGTCGTGTCGATGATGCCTAATATTTTTCCCGTCACCTTGATCTTTGGCGCGATGGGCTGGTACGGCACGCTGGTGGATATCGGAACGATGATGACGGCCAGCGTGGCGATGGGCGTGGCGGTGGACGATACCATCCACTTCCTCACGTGGTTCCGGCAAGGCCTCGATAGTGGTCTCAACCGGCGGTCCGCCATCCTGCTGGCTTACGATCGCTGCGCGACGGCCATGACGCAAACCACATTGATTGGCGGTTTGGGACTCGCCGTCTTCGGGCTCAGTACATTTGCCCCCACGCAGCGGTTTGGCATTCTGATGTTGATCCTGATGGTGGCGGCCCTCGTTGGCGATCTGGTGTTCCTGCCCGCCATCCTCGCCGGACCCGCGGGACGCGTCTTCAGCAACAAGAAGAAGGGTAAGGGGCGGAGCGAGCCACCCCGGGACCCGCATGCGAGCGTCGTCCCGGCTGACCCGACGGTATCCGAGGCGGTGGGGACCGATGTGGCTGGCGTGGCTGCCGAAGGGGATGCTTCCGCGGCGACGGTGAAGCCCCCCGCGACAGCTAGCAGTGTGCCGCCCCCCAAGATCGTCTATCGACCGCAGCAACGATCGCCCGGTTCGTCCCGTCGCCGCTGAAGACGCGGCCAGCCAGCGTGAACGTCACGCCGGCCAGCAGCGGGTGGCTGGCCACGCCACGCAAGGGACGAACCTTCGGCCCGCACGAGCCCCCACGCGAGTCGTGGGGAAATTCTGGCTGGCAGCCCCCGCCTGACCGGCCCCGTCTGAAGCCAACGCCGTCGATCGTCTCTCCACGGACGATCCAGCTGAAGCGGATCGTCCGCCTGTAGCGATCGAGCCAAAAGGATCGTATTTTCGCCGCAGCACGGTCGAAGAAGCAGAGGTTCGCACCGATCGGCCGTTGGTGAACCGTTTCCCAAGTGTCCCGCGGCGCGCAAAATCATTGAAGTGTCCCGCGGGCTGCGGCATACTGGTGCAGGAACACTTCTCGCGGGAAATCGAGGCAACATCGTGCGCAACAGATATGCGGATCGCCGCTGGCAACGGGCTCGTCGCCGGACCCCTCTGGCTTTGGCTGAGGCCCTGGAGCCGCGGACGATGCTCACGGCGACGCCACTGGGGGAAACGCTGTTCTTCAGCGCCGGCCACGACGGAAGCCGCGGTGATTGCTCAGCGCGGTGACGGCCAGTCGATTCTGGTTTTTCAGGGCGGGGCCGATGCGGGCGGACGCGACAGCGGCAACGGGCAAGACATTTACGTGCAGAGATTGGATGACACCGGCGCACCGCTCGGTGCTCGGATGGTCGTCAATAGCGTGACGCGCGGCGCCCAAGTCGACCCGAATGTCGGCGTCGCCGCGGACGGATCGTTCCTCGTCGTCTGGAGTGGACGAGGCGCGGGAGACCGGACGGGCATCTTCGGCCAACGGTTCTCGGCGGATGGCTCGAAGCTTGGTGGGGAAGTTCAGATCCACACGCAGCGAGGCGGCGAACAATCGCATCCTGACCTTGCCATGGCGGCCGACGGCTCGGCCGTCGTCGTCTGGGCCGGAGCCGGCAACGACGACGCGAGTGGCGTTTGGCTGCGGCGCATCGCGGCCGATGGTTCGTTTCTCGGCGAGCAATTGCGGGTCAACGCGACGGTCGCGGACGTGCAGGCCTATCCCTCCGTCGGCATGGATGACGCGGGCAATGCCGTGGTGGCCTGGAGTAGCCGCGGCCAGGATGGCGACGGCTGGGGCATCTTTTCCCAACGCTTCGACAGCAATGGCGCGGCGGTGGGTGGTGAGGTTCAGGTGAACGAGACGAGTGCGGGGAGCCAGCATCGGCCGGCCGTGGCCATGGCCGGGTCCGGCGCTTTCTCCATCCTCTGGAGCAGCCTGGGCCAGGATGGGGACAGTTGGGGGGTCTTTGGACAGCAATTCGCGGCGGACGGCCTCCGGCTGGGTGGTGAGTTCGCCGTCAACGAAACGACCGAGGGTCATCAACGAGACGTGGACGCCGTCATGGCCGATTCGGGTGGCTTGTTCGTGGCTTGGAATGACGGGCAAGCCGATGGGAATGGCTGGGAGGTGGAGGGTCGGACCTTTGACGCCGATGGCATGGCGTTGAGCAGCGGCCTCAAGCTCAGCGAGCCAAACGTCGTGTCGTCGCCGGGAAATCAGTGGAATCCGTCGGTGTCCTTGGCCGGCAATGGGGCGGCGCTGGTGGCCTACGATGGGGTCACGAGCGGCCATCTGCTGGGAGTGCAGGCACAGCGATTTACCGTTGATATCGGGCCCGTGCAGAATGTGGCTCCGCGACTGCTGAATGTGGCCAACGTCACAACGACGGTTGGCAAACCCATCGAGGTGGCGATCACCGCGGTGGACGATAACGCGGGAGACAGCCTCACGTTTTCACTCGATGATGAGATCACCCCGGCAAATGCCCTGATCGAGAAGACGGGTGACCGTACGGCGGTGATTCGCTGGACGCCCTCGAGCAGTGACCGTCTGACCGACGTCGATTTCCGCGTGTTTGTGGATGACGAAGCGGGTGCCGGGGACGCCGCCCAGTTCAAGGTGACCGTCCTCAATGCAAAGCCCACCATTGATCTGAATGGGAGTGCAGCGGGTGTCAACACTGAAGTCGCGTTTGATCCCGCGATCGGGTTTGTCGAGCTTATCGACGTTCAGCCAGTGATTGCCGATGGTGACCAGACGACACTGGCATCCGCGGAAATTCGTCTGCGTCCTGTGCTCGACGGGACCGCCGAGAGCCTCTCTGTGGATACGTCGGGAACGTCGATCGTGGCGAGCAACTACGACCCGGCCACGGGCAGACTTTCCCTGGTGGGCGAGGCGCCACTCGGTGACTACGCGTCGGTCTTGAGTACGCTCCGCTATCAGAATTCGGCCAGCCAGCCCGCCATCGCGCCGCGCTCGGTCGATATCACGGTGAATGATGGAGCCGCGAACAGTGATTTGGCGATCGTGTCGATTGACATGAATCCCAACAACGACGCGCCGACGCTGGCCGCGCTGCCGGATGTAGAGCTGTTGGCCGGCTCCCCGCTTTGGATTTCGCTGGACGGCAGCGATCCGGACGGCGATCCGCTGACATATGCCGCATTCAGCAGGGATAGTTTCCTGGTCTCGACGGAGATTCCGACGGATAACCGTAGTTTGCGGATCGATGTCGAGGGCTTCGGAGAAATGATCTTCCAACTGTTCGAAGACCGCGTGCCTCGCGCGACCGAGCAAATCATTACGCTGGCCACCGAGAACTTTTACGACGGAGTGATCTTCCATCGGGTCGTTGACGATTTCGTGATTCAGGGGGGCGATCCCACGGGAACCGGCACCGGCGGCTCCCGACTGGGCGACTTTGATGACCAATTCAATGTCGCGCTGCAGCACAATCGCACTGGCCTGCTGTCGATGGCCAAGTCACTCGACGATACGAATGATTCGCAATTCTTCATCACCGAAGGCCCCGCGCGGTTCCTCGACTCACAGCATTCCATCTTCGGCGTGTTGGTCGAGGGAGAAGCGGTCCGCGAAGCGATTAGCGAGGTGCCCGTGGGAATCGCCAATCGGCCCATCACGGATGTGACGATGACCAACGTGGAAGTATTCGTCGACCAGGAAAATGGCGCCTTGTTGCTTTCCGCTCCCGCAGGAGTCACCGGGGATACCGTGATCACCGTGGAAGTCAGTGATGGCCAGGGGGGCATGATCTCGCGGTCGTTCAATGTCAAGGTCAGCCGCGATACGATTGACTCGCCACCCTTCCTCAATGATATTCCTCCGATCACGCTCAGTGCCGGCGGCACGACCAGTTTCACGCTGACGTCGCAGGATGTGGAGGGAGACGCCGGCGTTTACCTCGATCAGTTCGCGATGAGCAGCATCCAGGCGGCCGTTCCCGTGACGGCTCACCCTGATTTGATCTATTCGGTCGATCAGGCCACGGGCGTCGTGAACATCACGGCCACCAACGGATTGACAGGAAACCACCGGATTTCCGTCGGCGTGACCCCCTTCCTCGGTTCGCCCGATATCGATTACCAGGTGGTCGACGTTCGCATCGTCTAGTCTGGCCACGGGGGAAATTCGCGGGGCTGGGCCCGTCAACCCGCGGATGGCGGTGCCGCCGGATCCTGCGGCCCGGATCTGGGGAGTCGCCGCGGGAACGGATCGGTGCACATGTTGAGGAAGGCCCCGCATTGCCCCTATAATCTGGAAACAAGCCCCACGATTTTCCAACTACGCAAAGAAGGAGTTTTCGTCATGGCCGCCACAATCGGCTCGCCTTGTATCGTCCAAATTGGCGAAGTCGCGGGTCAGGTCTGGCATACGCTGGCCGAAGAAGGCCCGCTGTCACTCGCAAAATTAGCGCGGACCGTGGAGGCTCCTCGAGATGTCGTGATGCAGGCCGTCGGTTGGCTGGCCCGCGAGAATAAGGTCGTCATCGAGGAGACTTCGCGCGGGCGATCCATTTCGCTCGCGGAGGGGAATCCGCCATTCGAGGTAGCCTGAATCGGCCACAACGGGTCCCAACGGGTGATTCCGGCCAACCGTGATGTTGCAGTCAGCCGCGAGTCTCCCCATGGAATTCAAGACCATCATTGAACCGTTTCGGATCAAAACGGTTGAACCGATCCGACAAACGGACTATGCGAGTCGTCAGCGGGCCCTGCATGAAGCCGGCTACAACCTCTTTCTGCTTCGCGCGGAAGACGTGCTGATCGATTTACTCACCGATTCGGGTACGGGAGCCATGTCGTCCGCCCAGTGGGCCGGCATGATGCAGGGGGACGAGTCGTACGCAGGCGCCAAGTCGTTCTTTCGGTTCGAGTCGGCAGTGCGGGACATCACGGGCTTTGAGCATGTCATTCCCACGCATCAGGGCCGGGCGGCTGAGCGGATCCTGTTCGCTGCGATGCTCCAGCCAGGACAACTGGTCCCCAACAACACACACTTCGACACGACGCGGGCCAACGTCGAGGCCCAGCAGGCGATTGCCCACGATATTCCGGTCCCCGTGGCGCGGCAGCCCATGCTGAAGAGCGATTTCAAGGGGGACATGGACATTGGAGAACTCAAGCGCCTGCTCGAAACGGAGCGGGACCGCATTCCGCTCGTGATGTTGACGGTCACGAATAATTCCGGGGGTGGCCAGCCAGCCAGCATGGCAAATATGCGAGCCGCCAGTGAGTTATGTCGTTCGTATCAAGTTCCTTTTTTCCTCGATGCCTGTCGCTTTGCCGAGAACAGCTGGTTCATCAAGGAGCGGGAAGCCGGCTATCACGACAAGACACCTCTGGAAATCGCCCGCGAGATGTTTTCCATGGCCGATGGTTGCACCATGAGCGCCAAGAAGGACGGGATGTCCAATATCGGCGGCTTTCTGGCGCTCAACGATCACCGGCTGGCGGCCAAGTGCCGCGACATGTTGATCCTTACCGAAGGTTTTCCCACGTATGGGGGACTTGCCGGTTACGACCTGGAAGCGATCGCCGTCGGGCTGTACGAGGCGTTGCATGAGGATTACCTGCGCTACCGCATTCGCTCCGTGGCGTACTTGGGCGATAAACTGACAAGCGCCGGCATTCCTATCGTGCAGCCGCCGGGCGGCCATGCCATTTACATTGATGCCTTGGCCATGCTGCCCCACATTCCCCAAGCGGAGTACCCGGCCTGGTCTCTCTCGTTGGCACTTTACTTGGCCGGTGGCATTCGTTCGGTCGAAATCGGGTCGGTGATGTTCGGTTTGCAGCCTGACGGGAGCGAGCGTCCGGCCGCCATGGAACTTGTCAGGCTGGCTTTTCCCCGTCGGGTTTATACCCAAAGCCACGTCGACTATCTGGCTGAGGTGCTGCTCTGGCTGCAGACGCAAAAGGCACGGGTGGGGGGCGTGAAAATCATTTCCAGCCCTAATACGTTGCGGCATTTCAGCGCCAAGCTCGCGCCGGTTGGCGAGTCCGTGTTCTGAACGTCACGCCCGCTGCTCCCCTGGTCGCGAACGGTTGCGACCCACTCGTGGGATGAACGTCCTTTCAGTAGCTGACTTTGAAGAGGGCGAGTACGATTGGCTGATGAGCACAAATTATTTCAGCAGCCTGCTGCTCGTCAGCTTGGCCTCGTTCTCCGCCTGGGGCCAGTTACGCATTGTCGACTACAACACGGCCGGGGGCCCGCGTGCCGGCATGGGGACGGTTCTGCAGGCCATCAGCGAGGATGCTTCGCGCGGATTTTCCCGGCAGATTGACGTCTTGTCCTTGCAGGAACAGACCGACCAGTCCTCTCAGGCGATCGTCGATTTGCTCAACGGCATCTATGGGCCGGGTACGTACGACCGCGGGATCGTGGCAGGCGTGACCAGCGGGGCTGGACGACCCGGGCTGATCTACAACACCCAAACGGTTTCGCTGATCGACGAAGTCGCATTCGGAACCGTCAATACCTCCGCCCAGGCCCGTCAGACGCTGCGTTACCAACTGCGACCGGTGGGGTACGACAGCACCGCCGATTTTTTTGTCTATTCCAATCACTACAAGGCCTCCACCGGATCTTCAAATCAGGCGCGACGGCAGGTGGAAGCGGCAGCCCTCCGGGCGGATGCGGATGCCCTGGGTGAGGGGACCCATGCCATTTACTCGGGCGACTTCAACATCCGTAGCAGCAGCGAAGCGAGTTACCAGACATTGCTGGCCAGCGGTCCCGGGCAGGCCTTCGACCCGGTGGATGCCCCCGGCAACTGGAACGATTCAAGCCAGTTCAAATGGGTCCACACGCAGGCTCCCGCGGTGAACCCCTCGGGATTGGTCGGGGGGGGCGTCGATGATCGATTTGACTTTCAACTTGTAACTGGCGAATTCCTTGATGGTGAAGGATTGGATTACCTGAGTGGTTCCTATCACACGTTTGGAAACAATGGGACGCATCAGTTGAATGGTGCCATCAGCACGGGCACGGGAGCGGCTCCCAACGTGCTGGCGGCTCTGGAAGCGGTTTCCGACCACCTGCCCGTGGTGGCCGATTATCAGGTTCCCGCGTCGATGTATGCCTTCCTGACGAGTCTTCCCACGACCGTCACGCTGGGGAGCCTTGCCGAAGTGCTTGTCGGAGTCAGAAACGATGCCGATGTTGTCGTCCCCCTTGGGGCCGACGAGCTCGATTATCAGATTCTCGTGTCGGGTAATTTGTCGGGGGATTCTAGCGGCATTTCCCTGCCGCTCGACATCGCCCAGACCCACGCCATTACCTTGAACACTTCGACGCCGGGTCCCAAGAGCGGGACGATCATTGTGACGACGTCCAGCCAGGCAGCCGCCAATCCTTACTACGAATTCAATTTTGACTATGAGGTCATGGCTTCGGCCGACTTCAATGCGGATGGTCTGACCAACGTGCAGGATCTCGATATGATGCTGGCGGTCGGACCGATTGCGGATGGCGTCACGACAACGGCGGGCGTCACCGAGTTATTTGATCTCAATGGCGACGGCTTGATTGACACCATGGACGTGACGGAATGGCTCAGCGACGCCGCCACCGCCAATGGGCTCGCAGCCCCCTATCTGTATGGGGACGCCAATCTCGACGGGGTCGTCGATTCGTCCGACTTCAACCTGTGGAATGGAAACAAGTTTACCCAATCGCTCGCCTGGAACAGCGGCGATTTCAACGGCGACGGGGTCGTCGATTTGTCCGACTTCAACATTTGGAATGGCAATAAGTTTCAGTCTTCCGGGGGAACGCTAGTGCCGGAACCCGCCGGATTGTGGCTCGCCGTCGTGGCGCTCGCGGCCCTGTTCTGCCGCAGGCGGGCCGACGTCGGATAGGCTGCCAGCCAATCGTGTTCGGAACAAAAACACGCGGGAAGGAATCCAGCATCGCGGCGGCAGGCCATCATTCCCACTGATTCTGCAAGCGCTCGGCAAGATCGCTGAGCCGATGTTCGCAAGCGATGATCTTGCCTTCTCGGTCGACCAGCAGCAGGAAGGGAATACCGCGAACCCCATAACGGTCGGCCGCGTCACTCGTTTCCTTGCCCGCCAGTTGCCACCAGGGGAGGTCCACCTTGTCCAGAAACTCACGCAGGGCGTCGAGGTCCTCGTCAAGGCTGACCCCGACGATCTCCAAGCCGTCATCGTGGTGCTGTTCGTACAGCTTGAGCAGCTCTGGCATCGCCGCCTGGCAGGGCCCGCACCAGGTGGCCCAGAAATCGACGAGTACGACCTTGCCTCGCAGCGACGCGGCGGCAAAGACCGTTCCATCGACGGTGACACCTTGCAGGTCCAGCAGCTCTCCCACGGCAGAGTCTGCCTTGGCGTCCGCTGGGCCGATACGGCGACCGTAGCGTTTCAACGCGGGATCGTCGCTGGCGACGAGGATGGCCGAGAGCTCATCCAACCGTTTCTCCCGCGCGGCACTCTCCTCGATACGGTTCATGGATTCGACCAGGGACGAGGCCATCCGCAAGTGGCGTTTGCCGAGCGTCGACCGTTTTTCGCTCAGATAATCGATCAGGGACTGCAGTAGCTCCTCGTCCGCTTCGCCACTCTCCGAGAGCAGCTTGGCCCGTTGTTCCCAGGTATAGAACTCGGCTCGGTCTCGTATCCGCGGCTCCGTCTCGTCGCGCAGATCGTCGACGGACGCCAGCAACAACTGTTCAGCCGTCTCATCACCCAGGCAAGCGTCTCGATGCAGGTAGTCCCATTTCGATTCGGCGGCCAGCCACCGCCAGTTCGGCTTGTCGGTCGTGGCGAGCAAACGATCGGCCGCATCGCAGATCGCTTGCCGAAAACCGTCTCGGAACTGAATGCTGGGCGATTTGTCACGCATCGTGGCCAGGAAAAGTACGAGTTCGCGATCGGAAAGATGGGGGTCGGGGGCGTAAGGATTCGCGGCGGCTTCCTCCGCGGACATCGCCGCCGGTGATTGGGAATCCCCTGACTCGTCCTCCGCTTTCGCTCCGTCATCATCCGCATCTTGTCCCTGGGGTTCGTCGGTGTCTTCCGTTGCTGCGTCTTCTCCGAGGATCATCTCCAATTCGTCATCCGACGCTGGGGTATCCGTGGCGTTGCTGGCGGCCATCGCTTCGGCAACCGCGGCCGCAATCCGCGGTCCCCTCAGATGCGTGGCAACGACCTTGCCGTCCTCGTTGAGGAGCAAGATAAAGGGGAGCATCTCGACCCCATATCGCTGGGCGTTCGGATCGGGAGTGGTGGCGGAGGGCTCTGCGGAAATCACACTGGTCCAGGGAAGCTGGTTGGCTGTGACAAATTGTTGGCCATTCTCGCGATCGGCATCCAGGCAGACACCCACCACCTCCAGGCCGTCCGCATGGAATGCATCGTAGCACTTGCGAATGTCAACGAGTTCCTCGCGGCAAGGTTCGCACCACGTGGCCCAGAAATCGATCAATACAAGATGGCCTCGATACTGATCCCAACGGAACTCGTCGGCATTCAAGGGGTCTCCCGTGATTTCGACGACCGTTCCCGGCAACTGCAAACGCGTTTCCGCCAGCGCCAATCCTTTGCGGATGGTATTGCTTAGTTCATCTTGCAAGTCGTCCGCGGACTGCTCCATGACGTTGTCCAACTTGTTGTAGACTTGACCCGCCAGCTCCAAGTCCGCGGCGTTTTCGATCTGCTGGGCAGTATCCATCACGACGCCCAGGCCAATCGATTGCCGCTGGGCGAGTATCTCGTCCACCGCCTGCATTAGCGGTTGATTGTCTTTCTCCTTGGCGAGCAGCCAGTCGTTCGCCAGCACCTGCAGCCGCAACAAGCTGGCTTGCCGCAGTTCGGCTTCCGCCAGACGGGCCAGCTCCTTGTCTTCATGGCCTCGATAGGTCTCGCCAAGCAGTTGGGCCCCGCGCACGGCGGCAGCCGTGTGTCCGACCGACGCCAGCAGATCGACGGTCTCGCTGACAGCGTAGAAGAGTTGCTGATCTTTCATGGGACCGGCCAGTAAGGACTCCAATTCCGCCACCAGCGGCGCGGAGGAGGCTGCGGGGTCGAGGGCCAACGTGTCCACATGGGTCGTGAAGATGGCGATTTTCCCGGCGTGTGCCAACGCAACTTCATTGCTGGCCGCAGCTTCCTGAGCGCAGGATGGCAATTCTTCGGCGGCAGCGGCATCTCCATTGCGGGCCGCGATCTGAAGCGATTCGAGTTTGATGAGCATGGCTGCCGTGTGGAATTCAGGTTCCGTTTCCAGTGCCAGCACGTTTTCCGCCGCCGCGATCCGCGCGCATGCGATAGCCGCGATCTTCCATCCGCTCCAGTTCATTACTCCCTTGGGGCTCGTCGAGCACCATGGCATTCATGAACTCCATCAGTGCTTCCGGACCCCCGTCGGGGAGAGGGTAACGGAGCACCTCGGTCGATGCTTCGTCCGGCGACGAAGTTGAGGGTTCGTTCGGCGACGTGGGATTCGCCGCGGCGGTCGTCGACGGGGGCTTGTCGGTGTCGCTATCCGAGACTGCGCCGTCGCGGCGGCAACCCAGGGAGAGGACGGAACAGCCACTGACGATGAGCAAGAGCCAGCAGGTCCCACGCATGCCTTGATTCCACCGGCGCATATTTCATTTCCTGCAAGAGAACCGTTGCGAACACCAGGAGTTGACCCTGATTCTATGCGAAGTGAGCCAGTCAGGGGCACCCGGTTCCCCGCCGATTAGGGTCGTTCGGCGTGGGGCACGATTTCGATCCGAGCCGATTTGCTTTGGCGGCCAGCCAAATTGCGAAACAAGCGTTGGGTGGCCGACAAGATGACCTGCTCGCGGACATCCCTCAGCGACCGCTCGCCTGGCTGGACTTCCAGGCAACGGATGAGATGCACGCCCGCGGGAGTCACCACCGGCGGGCTGATCTCGTCGACGTCGAGTTGAAAAGCGGCGTCCAAAAATGCCGGATGCATCGTCCCCTGGCGTTCCAGCCAGCCAAGATCACCCCCCTCCGGAGCGGACGGCGCCTGCGAGAGGGACCGCGCGGCCGTTTCGAACGACTCTTTGCCCTCCAGGATGGCTTGCCTGACCCGCGCTGCCTCCTGCACCCGGTCATCGATTTCCGCAGGGGTGGTTCTCCAGAGGATGTGGGCCACGTGAATTCGCGTGCCGTCAAAATCGCGCTGGTGATCGGCAAAATACTTTTCCAAACGGCTGGCGGTTAACTGCTTGTCCACGAAGCGGAACCAACCGATCTTCCAGGCGAAGAGCCGCCGCAGGGCCGCCTCGTCCATTCCGCTGCCCTCATAATATTCCGCCAGTGTCATCCCGCGACTGGCGAACGTCTTCGTCCATCGCTTGATCTCGAGATCCACTTCCTGCTGCGAAGCGCCCCGTGAGCGGGCTTGCAGATAGTCGAGGACCAGTTGACGATCGATCAGCGTGCGCAGCATGGCCGGTTCCGCGGCCAACCGTTGCGCGGCGGGGAGTTCGGCCAACCATGCGTCCAACTCGGCGCGAAGATTTCGGCGTCGTTGATCCTGGCGATGACGTCGCGGCGAGTGGTTGCTGTCGCGAGTGGCTGGGCCGCAGCCACCTGCGGCGACAGCAGCAAGACGCCTATGGTGAGGATTCGCGTCGTGACTCCGCGAAGCATGGGAAGGTACGGCCGCATGTGGAAGAGACCGTCGTTGGTGTGTAGCGATGATACGCGCCCAGGAAAGCACCGCCCATTTGGCAGGGGGGCGAAAGCCAGCATATCCCCCGGGCTACTCGCCCGTCCACAAATGCGCCCGTTTGCGTTGTAGTTTCGAATCACGCGGTGCGGCATCGTCAAAATCGTAGAGGGCCCGTTCCCAACTTCCGTAATTGGGGTTGGGGAGCAGGAACCATCGCGTTCCCCAGTAGTCCGAGTAGTTGGCGGCGATCCGTCGACGATCCGCGGCAGTCGGTTTGTATCCGATGTTGACGAAATCGTTCAAATCGTCACCGATCAGCAGCAGGATGCGATGGTCGCGGGCGATCCAATCGCGACGGGATGTCTTGTCGGAACCCCAATCGGGTTGTTCCCTTTTCGAGAGGATGTTGTCTTGTGGATTGTCGACAGCACGCAGTCCCAAGGCCTCCAAGTTGTGCCGTGTTGACGACTCGACGGAGTATTCACGATTGGTCACAAAGTAGATGGCCACATTCCTCGCCCGACAGGCCTCGAGAAAGGATTTGGCACCGGGGATGGCGCGCGCCTGTTCCCGAGCGACCCAGGCATTCCACATCTGGGGATCGTATTCTCCTTCGATTTGAATCAACTTGGCCTGGAAGCCTGAGTTGTCGAGTACTGTCTCGTCCACGTCGAGTACGACGGCCGGCGGCAGACGGTCGTTGTCGAGAGGTTCTCCGCGCGCCGCCGCGTCTCGCAACTGAATCGCTTGGGGGGGCCAGGCCGACCAGACCGGATCGTCCCCGGCGGCCGACAACTGCAAGGTGGCCAGCCGATACGTCTGTTCGGCAATCGCCGGGTATTCCGCCGACGTCTGCATCCAGACCGTGGCATCGAGATCTTCGTGAGACCAATCGGGGGGCCCCGTCACGTAGGGCGGCGGATTGCCGGTTGTGGCCGGAGTGCTCGAGTGAGCTCCTCTGCCGCTGTCCGGGGTCGCCCGCTGGGCGGCGGCCGACGCGCGGTGCCGCGGCGGGGGGGCAGGCGTGCAACCAGACATCGCCCACACCAGGATGAGTACCCACCATCCGCACGCCGGAGCCGTGAAGCGGGCGATGGTGACTCGCCGCCTCGAGACGATTCGGTGTCTATCGAGTGAAGTTGGAGCCATCATTTGCTTTCAGAAGTCGACCAGGTCATTCCCATGATGGGCGATTCTTGATTAGATTGAGCCTCCCTGCAATGCGTCTGCTCGAACAGTTGGTATAACCTGAGGCGGTTATCGCTGATTCCCTCGCACTCACCTTGCTGGTTTTCCATGCAGCCCGACCCCACAAGATACGATCTCCTCCCTCGATCCTCGCGTGGCAGGGTCCTCTCCGTTGGCCTGTGGTGCGCGCTGGGCGTTCTTGCCGGCTGTGACGCCCGCCCCGAGTTGCCAGCGGCGTCCCCGCCCGCCACGGCAGTCGGGAGTGAGGCAGCGCCGCCATCCAAGCCCATGTCGGTGGCGCAAGCCGCGTCCCTCCCGGCGGCCTCCGCCGCGGAAGAGCCGCCCGCGACCGGTCTGGGATCGGACGAGGGCCTGCCGGTCGTCTCCTGGAGCGAGGCTCGACAAGTCGCCGGTAAGGTGGCCAAGGTCTATGGCAGGGTCACGCAAGTCGGTCATACAGCCAAGATTCATTTTTTGAATTTTTCGCGCGACCGTTCGGCTTTCAGCGCGGTCATCTTCTCTCCGAATGATGAGAAGTTTGGCGATAAGCTGGAATCGCTGTTTCAAGGCCAGCTGGTGACAATTCGCGGACCGGTGACACTGTTCAAGAACAGTCCCCAGATCGTGGTCGTCGATCCATGGCAGATCGAGGTCGTCGCTGAGTTACCGACGACGAGTCTTCCCGCGGTACCATCGATTCGAACGGGCGAGGAACTGGTCGTTGGTTCGTTTAACGTCGAGAATCTGTTTGATGATGTTGACAATCCGTATCGCGACGACGAGACGACGCCCGCGAAGCCGCGCGAAGAACTGAAAGCAGTGGCACGCGTCATTCGCGAAATCAACGCGGACATTCTGGCTTTGCAGGAGGTAGAGAATCGCGGCTATCTCCAACGCTTTCTTGATACCATGTTGCCGGAGATGGGCTATCAACAGGTAGTGCTCTTTGAGGGCAACGACCAGCGCGGGATTGATGTGTGTCTGGTGTCGCGCGTGCCCATTGGGAGAGTCACGTCCCACCGGCATCTTGTGTTTCCGGGAATGGACGGAGGGGAGCAGCGGTTTAGCCGGGACTTGCTCTGCGCGGAAGTCCTGCCAACAGATGGCGACCCGTTTGAGGTGTGGGTCGTCCATTTGAAGAGCAATAGCGGCGGGCGAGCGGCCGCCGAGCCCATTCGCATGGGTGAGGCTCACGCCCTACACGGGATCATCGCGGCTCGCTTGGAACGCGAGCCACAAGCGGCTTTTCTCCTGTGTGGCGATTTCAACGACACGTTTGAAAGCGCCACGATTCAGACGATTCTCGGGCAGCCAAAACTGCTCCAGCCGATCTTCGGCAATCTGACTCGAGATCACTGGGTGACATACAATCGTGAACCGTATCGAAATATGATCGATTTCATCTTCTGTTCGCCAGCCATGGCGCGGCGTTACGTCGACAAATCGTTTGCCATTCGGCTCAGCACGGAGGAGGAATCGGGTTCCGATCACAATCCGATCTCCGCCCGATTCCGCAAGTCGGCTTCCCGCTGATACCGGGCGATTAACGAGCCGCGTTTGACGTCCGCAATCCGCCCTGCGGCTCCGGCTGGCGGATGTAGACATCGGCCGCCCCGATGACGCTCCCGGTGTGATTCTCGAGTGACAGGCGGGCGTGGCTGGGACCTTGAGCCAGGCTGGGGACCTGCATTTCAATCGCGAAGCGGCCAGCCTGAACCGCGACCTGCCGCTGATACCAGCGGGGATTATTGGCCCGCGTATAGATGGCGGTCATTTCCCGCAACGCGGCGTCGTCTTCTGCTGGAGCTCGTCGGCGGGGCGGCGTGAAGGTCAGCCGATCGCGTCGGCAAACGAGCTCCACCTGACAAATCCCCTCGAACGGCGCCACGCCTCGCAAGACAAGGACACCGCCGGCGTCCACCGTCGTGGGACAGTGCAAATCAATTTGGCTTGGCTGCGACACGCGCAGCAGGGGATCTCCCAGCAGATTAAACAGCTGCTCATGTTCCGCGCGCTCCACGGGTAATTGTTCTTTGGTGGGACTGAGCGTTTTTGCCAGGGAATCAATCAGTTTGCGATTCTTGCCACCTGCCGTTTCCGAGGCGAGTCCCCGCTTGCCTTGCAACATCAATTGTCCCAGGGTCGTCTCCGGCTGCTGAAAAAACGCCTCCATCAGCGCAGTGCCCAAAACCGCCATGCTGTAGGGCATGGTGACCCGTGACGCAGCCAAAACCGCAACCGGCCCGTCGTCGGTACGCAGCATCCGTTCCGCGAGACAATCCTCGGGTTGGTCAAAGGCGCCGGTGTAGCATGCCAGCAAAATGGCAATTGGTGAACCGTGGCTGGCGCGGAACCGAGCCACATCGCCGGCCTCCAGAACCGGAACGGCCGCATCGCCGACGCGAAATCGGTCCAACCGCGAGGGGTGTCCGTGCCCCATATAGACCCAGAATAGACATCCTTGCTCTACCTGGCTGAGTAGGTTGTCGCGAAAAGCACGAGGATCCGGGCAGAAAGGGCTGCGCCAATTTCCGTAGGTCATCGTGGTGCGATAGGCGGGAGGAATTCCGTCAGCCAGGAATTTCTTGGCCGCGGTCTCGATCACCGTGTCCGCCAAAACTCCAAACTCGCCGACTGCTGCAGCCAAATGGACCGTTCGCCGCCAGCCGCCGGTGCGCGGCAGTGACTCATAGCGTATGATCCGATCGACGATCTTTTCCAATTGCGCCGAGGTGTCGGCGCTCAGCCGCCCCACGGGGACATCGGGGACGCCGTCCCCATTCATGTCGCCGTAAGGATTGTCCGTCGCCACGTGCTCCTCCGCCCCAAGGGCGGCGTTGATCGTGGCCGGCACGAAGAGAGGCGGCACACTGCGATCTCGAATCGCCATGTCGTCCTGCATGGTTAAATCGCCATCCCCCACCAACACAATCGCGCTGAGAGGTCGCAATCTGGCCTGACGGCGAATCGTCGCCAAAATATCGGCCGCACTCAAGCGACCATCAATCTGGAAAATGCGATAGCCTTGCTGCTGGCGATAGTCGATCCAGCGGGCAAACGTGGGTAGAAAGGCCGGTGGGCACACGACGATCACATTCTCGACATCGCCTGTGTGGCGGGACGAGGCACCGGCCAAGCCACCTTGGCCCGTGAGATCAAGGGCCGGCGGAACGGCGATGCCAGCATCCGAGATGGTGATCTGCGTCGGAAACGTCGCAGCGGTCGGCTTGGGGGCTTGGCCGCGCTCGGTGTCGCCGCCGGCAGGATGGCCACGACAACGACCAGCCAGGCGTGGGCAGACGCAAAGTAGAATCGTTGACGTGGCACGGCTTTCCCTAAGTTACCAAGTTTAGTGGGGCGGGAAGTGTAGCCGCCGCACGCCGGTTGAGACAAGCGAGAAAGTTGAGCCGGAATCCCCGCGCGGATGCCGCGGGGCGTCTCGCCTGCGGCCGTCGCCGGACGGAACGGAGTTCGCGATCAAAATGGGGGGCGACGGTGAAGAACAACCGGCCCCTCAAGGGGAGACGGTTGCTGGCACGGATGGTTCGGCTTGCCGCTGCCCCGGATTTCGCCGGGGTCGGCGACCGCCGCGCGTGGCCGGCAAACGGGTCGATTTCGCCGATATTCCCCCGTGCCTCCTTGGCCGGGGGAGCGGGCGTACGTGGTAGCGACGGGGGCCGGCTTCGCTAGAATGGAGTGCTTGGCGTCGGCGGAGAAAACCCCTCATGGGCGGCGTTAAGGACGCTGCCGCCCCCTGCCAACTTGCCGCGTACGCTGGCGGTTTCCCGGCCATCTGAAGGAAGTGAGCTTTCCATGATTGCAGAATCAGCCCCCGGACGTTTCGACGCCGTCGATGTCGATTTGAGAAACGCCGGTTGGGCGGCCGTGCTGGCATGGCTCTGGCCTGGGGCGGGACACATTTACCAGGGACGCTACGGCAAGGGGTTGCTCTACATGAGCTGCATCCTGGTGATCTACTTCTGGGGGCTTGCCATGGGTGAGGGGCATGTCGTCTATGCTTCGTTCCGGCCAAATGACATGCGTTATCAGTTTCTGCTGCAGGCCGCCGTGGGATTGCCGGCCATGCCGGCGGTGCTGCAACGGCTTGCCGGCAACATCCAACCGCCGCTGTTCGGTGGTTTGATGGCGCCGCCTCAGGGTCCCGTCGAAGAACAAATCCACGATCAGAAAGCGGCCTGGCACGATCAATCGGGATTTTATTTCGAGCTGGGCACGCTTTTTACGATGGTGGCGGGGCTCCTCAACATCCTCGCGATTTACGACGCGCATGCTGGTCCGGTGTTTGGCCCGCCCAACGCGGGCGGAGAAGCGGGCAACGCGGAAGCCGGAGATGCGGCTGCCTCGCGGCCAGAATTCGGCGCCGGCATGCATTGGATCGGGATGGCGATCGGGTTGATTGTCGCGTTGAATTTACGCTCGCTCTGGGAAATCGATGGTCGCTGGGTGACCTATCTGTTTGCCGCCGCCGGCTTGGTCGTGGGGTGGGCCCTCAGCCGCATCGTGTTTGGTCTTGTCGCCGCGGTCTTTCCTCGTCGGAACGGCGCTTAAGCGAGTCAAGCTCATCCCCATCGACAGCCACGAAGTTTACCTGCTTCCATTTCGAGTTGATCATGCTACCACCTCTGTTATTCGCCGAGATACATCGGTTGTTGTATCTGCTGCCGCTGCTCGTTTCCGTAAGTCTTGTTTACGGCGCGACACGGCACGAGCGGTTCGCTCCCATTTTAGAGCACGCCATTCGCTTCGGCTTCGGCGTGGTCCTTTTCCTGGGGATTCTCTTCGTCATCTTGTGGTGGATCACATTCCCCCTCTAGGGTCGCCCGGGTCCGTCCGGACGGACGGCAGGGACGAGTCTCAAGTCCGACCGTCCGATGGGCAGCGCTGAGGAAACGGCAGGGGACCCTTCGAACGAGGGGTAAGTTCTGACATGAGAATCCTGGTTTTGGGCGGCGGCACAGTCGGTTCATCGATCGCCGAGTTGCTGTGCCGCCACGGCCATCACGTCACCGTCGTCGATGAGGACGTGACGCGGACACGATATTTGAACGATGTCCTGGACGTGGGTGTCGTCGCCGGCTCGGCCTCCGAATCCCCGATCCTGTTCCAGGCCGGCGTGCTGGGAGCGGAACTTTGCCTGGCCGTAACCGGCTCGGATGAAGTGAATTTGATTGCGGCCAGTCTGGCTAAGTCGATGGGTTGTCGCCGTTCGGTGGCGCGAGTCTACTCGCCCGCCTATCGCGACGTGAGCACGTTCGATTATTGCCGGCATTTTGGCATTGATCGGCTGCTCAGCCTGGAACACCTGTCTGCGATGGAGTTTGCTTCCGGTATTCGCAACCCCGGGTCGCTGGCCGTGGAGAGTCTGGCGCGGGGAGATCGAAGTGCAGCAAATCGAAGCCTTGGACGGTTCCAAAGGACTTGCCACGGCCCTGCGGCAGCTGAAGTTGCCGACCGAGGTCCGGATTGGATCTATCTGTCGCGGCGACAAGACCTGGATCGCCGGCGCCCAGGACGAGGTGCTGGCAGGTGACATGATTACTGTCATTGGTCGTCGCGGCGCGATTGATGGCGTGCGCAGCATGTTTCAAAAGCAGAAGAGTCCCATGCGGCACATCGCGATCGCGGGAGGCGGCGAGACGGGATTCAATCTGGCCCGCGTCCTCGAAGGCTTGCGATTTTCCGTCACGTTGATCGAGTACAATACGCAGCGCTGCGAGTTCCTGGCTTCCAATCTCAAGAGCGCCACGGTCGTCCAGGCGAATGCCACCCACCGGTCGGCGCTGGAGGAAGAGCGGGTCGCCACAGCGGATACGTTTATCGCTTGCCTGGGGGCCGACGAGGAGAACATCATGGCATGCGTGGAAGCTCGTGAAATCGGCGCCGGGCAAGTCATGGCGATCGTGAGCAGGCCCGACTACGCGCAGATCGTCGGCAAGTTGGGTATCGATCTGGCCGTGAGTCCGCGCGAGGTAATGGCCAAGCAGGTGCTCAGTTTCCTCAATACCGGACCGATTGTCTCCCGCATCAACCTGGCCAATAGCCCGATCTGCGTGTTGGAAATGGAAGTCGTGGAAGGCTGTCCCATCACCCACCAGACGCTCTCCGAGATTACCTTTCCGCCCCAGTGCCTGATTGCCGCCATTGCCCGCGTCGGACAGGTCAAGGTGCCAACGGCGAAGGACCGTTTCAAGCCGGGCGATACGGCGGTGGCCCTGGTCGCCGAGCCTTCCGTGCACGCGCTCTTGCCGCTCTTTACCCCTGACCGCCATTGATCGGACGCCTTCTCGGACCACCTGCCTGCCCATGAATCTTCGCCTGGTATCTCGGCTGCTGGGGATTATCTGCCTGCTGATCGGCGGATTCATGCTGTTCAGCATGCCTTGGGCTTTTCCCTCCCTGGGCGGACGGAACGCCGCGCACATTCCGGTATCCGGGAGGTTTGAAACCGAGGGTTTTCTGGCCCTCGGTTACAGCTTCATCCTCTGCAGCTTGACGGGCCTTTTCCTGTTGTGGCGCGGAAGGGGCGCCAAGGGGACCCTGTATCGCAAGGAGGCCATGGCCGTTGTCGGTCTGGCCTGGGTATTAGCCACCTTGCTGGGCGCCCTCCCCTTCTATTTTGGCAAGGTCGGGATCGGCACCCATGTTCAGCCGACGAGTCAGACCGCGCGGCCCTTGCTGTACCGAGGTGGCCTGCATGCCTGGATCGTTTCCCCACCGCTCACGCCGCGCCAGATCGAGCTCGTGAACTTCCTCCGCCAGGCCGGCCACTCCGGTTGCTCCGCGGAACAATTACGTGCCTGGTCGCTCCAGCAGGGGTTCTCCCCCCCGGCTGGCGAGGAAATCATCGCCAGCCTGGCGGAGGTGCATCCCCTCTGGCAAGACGCAATCGATCGCGAACCGGGTCTCGATTCAGCCGCCGTGCGCTATCGCCTGGCGCAGCGCTCGATGTCGCTTATCGATGCCATGTTCGAGTCGCAGTCGGGATTTAGCACGACGGGCGCTACCGTGATTTCGAATTTAGAGGACCCACAACTGGTTCCCCACTGCCTCCTCTTCTGGCGCAGCAGTACACACTTTCTCGGCGGTTTGGGGATTATCGTGCTGTTCGTCG
Source organism: uncultured Planctomycetaceae bacterium (assembly GCA_963700865.1). GTDB lineage: Bacteria > Planctomycetota > Planctomycetia > Pirellulales > Pirellulaceae > CAVOGJ01. The sequence goes on from CAVOZC010000018.1 coordinate 1,254,612, forward strand.
CCATTCTGGGCCACGGGTCCGCCGGCAAAGCGCTGATGCGGGCCGAGCTGCCTGGACCGACGCAAGATAGTTCACAAACGCGGGTCCAGCACGCGGCCTGGTCGTTCGCCGCGACATACGTCGCGCTCAATATCGTCCTCACGATCATTTTGCGGCTGTTCAAACTGTCCTGGTTCGATGCGATATGCCATGCATTTGGTACTTTGGCCACGGGGGGATTCAGTACCTACAACGCCAGCCTGGGGCATTTTCAGAGTACCGCGATCGAGATGATCGTGGTTGTGTTCATGATTATCGCGGGCAGCAATTTCACGCTCTTGATCGTGGCATTCCGTAATCATCCACTGCTGCTCCTCCGTGATGTCGAATGGCAGACCTACATGGCCATCATGCTCATTGCGACCGTGCTGATCGTACTGTTCGGCCTGGGGCATGGAGACTTTGCGCAACACCCGAGGTCGCGGCCACCCGCGGACTCACCTCGGCCACCTGGCCAGCCGTGGGAGTCGCCGTGCGGGATGGGCTGTTCCAAGTCGTGTCCATCATGACCACGACTGGCTACGGAACGTGTGATTTTGATCGTTGGAACGATTTCAGCCGAGCCGTGATTATCGTGCTCATGTTCGCTGGCGGATGCGCGGGCAGTACGGGAGGTGGTGTGAAGGTCGTTCGATCCGTGCTCCTGGCCAAGATCTTGCGGATGGAAGTCGAGCAGTCGTTTCGCCCCAATGTCGTGCGGCCGCTCAGACTGGGTGGCCGCGCCGTGGATGATCCACGACTGCAGAAGAATATTCTGGTCTACTTCCTGCTGATCACGACGATCTTTGTCTTTAGTACGCTCGTCGTGGTGATGGTGGAACCCAGCACCAGTTGGCCCGATGCGCCGGATAGCAAGCTCGTCGATTGCGCCAGTATTGTGGCTGCCACGCTGAACAACGTCGGGCCTGGGCTGGGGACCGTCGGCGCCACCCGGAACTATGGTCACCTCAGCCCGGTGGTGAAGTTTCTCTGTACGTGGCTGATGATGCTTGGGCGGGTCGAGGTGTACGTGATTCTATGTCTCTTTACCCCACGCTTCTGGCAGAATCGGTGATGGCATCACGTCGCCTACCTTCAAGAGCTTGGACGTCCAGCGCCTAGAAGTACACCGCCTGCCACGTCGCGACCTCATTCCGCCAGGTCGAGAGCGCTTCCTGCGAAATGGTCGGTTGATCGTCCCCTTCCGGAATGGCCGGCTGGAACGATCGCAGGCGGCTGGCCACGTCCGCCAGGAAGGCTTCGGTCGGATCGAGCGGAATGACGCGTTGGGGAAAAGCCTGCTCGGCCTCGGCACGTCGCACGACCAGTTCGCCATGGTCCGCAACCAGCCGTTCGAGACGAGGCATCAATTGCGTCAGCCCCTGGCCCTCGCCTTGCCATGCCGCGTCGAACCGAGCACGCAGATTCTCGAGCGTCAAATTGTGACGGGCGATCCGCGCATTCAACCACTGCAACTCTTCATCCGCTGGCAACGTCGGGGTGGCCGTCGCCGTCGGCGGGGCGTCGGTCTGCTCCTCTTCACCATGTTCTTTCATGGATTTCCGCGGCGCTTCCGTTGTCGCTTCCGGCGAGATGTCCGCGAATACGTCGTCACCAGCATTCTCCGCTACTTCCGCCTTCACGGCTGCTGCGAGACTCGCCTCTTCCGAGACGTCGTGCTCGACTCGGTCTTCCCAGAACTCGTCCTTCATCCACGGTTCGGCCGTCGAATTCGACTCGGTCAACGCGGGTGGTGCCTGTGACGCGGGTTGCGGTGTCGCGATTGCCGGAGCGGACTCGCGCCCCATACCTACGAATCGGCCCAGCCGGCCGAACAGACCAGGCGGGTCGTCGTCGGGCCTGGGAAACATGCGGGCCTGCTGGGCTGCCTCGACTTGCGCCGCTTCCGCCTTGCGGGCCGCCCGCGCCCTGGCCGCCTGCTTCTCCTGCTCCCTCGCCAAGTCCTCGGCCACGAACGGCTCGACATTGGGCAAGGGGGGGAGCGTTGCCATGATGCCCGGGCGGGAAGCTGCGGTGGCCGCCCCCAGCCATTCGATCAGCCGCTGCTGGGCGTCGGGATGGTTGGTTGCCCGCGCCAGCTGCTCGACTTCTTTTCCGAGCGCGATGCGGCGCTCGTATTCACCGCGATTCGTGCGAAAGGTCTCGTAGACCTGAATGCGGTAGGCCGTCGCGTAATCCTCCACGTTATAGCGGCCCGCTTCCGCGCGCTGGGTTAGCAGGCAAGTGAAGCAAAAACCGAGCAGGATGCATCGCGACATGGCTGTTTAAGGGAATTGCGCGGGCATCCGCCACTGTTGTGTCTGCGACAAGGCAGCAAGGCCCGCTGGTGAAACCGAATCGAAAGGCCCGTTCCGCCGCACGCCGTGTGAGCCGCTACCCGAGCAGCCGCGTCGGGGTTCGGGGCGGAATGGGCCCAGCAAAGCCTACGTCAAGTTCGAACGGGGGCAAATGTTCGGGTTGAGAAAGTCACTAAAATTGCTGGGACATGGATCGTTTGGGCAAGGTGGTCCGATTCCTGGCGATCGTGCTTGTCGTCTTGCTCGTGTCGATTCCGCCGTCAGGGGGCGCTGGACGTCATCGGCAATAGGACGTCATCGGCAATACTTCTTTGTTTCGGGCTTGTTCAAGCTGATTAAGTTCCAGATTGCCAGCGGCAAGAGACAGGAAAATAGCATCAGCACCGAAACGACGACGCTCAGGATCCAGCCCGTCTTGGACCCCTGAGTCAGCATCTGGGCGGCGGCGAAATAGAGTCCCACGCTGAGGACCGAGAGGACGATTTGAAAAATAAGCAGGGAAGGACTCATTTCGAGTTCGATCGGCAGGCCGCCCGATCCAGCGGCCACGAGCGCGTAAACGAGAAACGCCGTACCCAGCAGACCCAGCACGCCCAGCACCTGGAACGTTTTGGCGACCGACTTGATCGGAGCGGGCACGGGTTTGGCAAGGCCACCCAATTCCCCTCCCGAACCGTGACCGCCCGTTGTCTTGGTTCGCCGGCCAACAATCTTCGTCTTCAGCTGCTTACCCGTTTCCAGATTGTAGCCGCAGTGGATGCACAAGATTGCCTCGGGAGCGAGGTCTTCGCGACATTCCGGACAGCGATGTGAGGCGGCCGATTTTTGAAAGCCGACTTCATCCAGCAGCCCGCCCACTCCCCCCACTTCCATGCCGTTGGGCAACGGTGGCTCGGCCGCTCCAATCGGGACCGGCTGCTGACAGGCGGGACATTTTACCTTCTTCCCCGCCAGGCCAGCGGGAACGTGAAATGCTTTACCGCAGGGACAACGGGCCGCGATCTTGGCGGCGGACGGCATGGCCGACTGGCCTTGGCCGCTCGCCGCGGGAATCGTCAGTGCCGCCTGGCAGGCCGGGCACTTGACGGTTTTCCCAGCCAGCTTATCCGGCGCGGAAATACGCTTGCCACAACCGCACTGGGTAGAAATTGCCATGGGCCGACTCGCAGCGGAAACGTCAACGCGAAAGCCCTAGTATACCCTGCCCATCGATGCTCGCGGCGTCTATGCAAAGGATCGGGTCGATCCTGCCAATCTCAGATGTGGCAGGTTCCGTCGGTACACGGCTGCCCACCAAACAAATAACGGCGATGGGCCACCCAATCGTAGAGCCCCTTCCACAGGGGCAGCGAGAACGGGAGGTACATGATGGGCGCGAGTGGCCACAGCCGGGGTAGGTGGAGTGTCAGGTACCGAAAGGCCTCGGCCCCGCCGTGACGCCGGCCCCGCCCGTCGATCAGATAGAGTTGTGACAGCATGTCCTGGTAAGACAGGTCGGGATATCGCTCGGCGACGAGCGGGTCCTGCAGCGGCACAAACGCCAGCCGATTTCCACCATCCCAGCGATTCAGTCGCAACATGTTCCGCACGCAAAATTGACATTCGCCGTCGTAAATCACGACATCGGCGGACGGCCTCTCCAGCGGGGTGGGAAGAGACTCTCGGTAGTGTTCTGTCGCGGTTGCCATAGCAGCCTCACGTGACCTCCTGCTCCATCTCAAATACGCACCTCTTCGTTGGAGGAACCGCATATGTTGCCCGGGGCTAACGCCGATAACCCATTGTAGCCCTCGGGAGCGGCCGCAAGCGTCACTTGGCGGCCGTTTCCCAGCAAAAAAATGCGGGATTCGACGCTGGGGGAGGTTGCTTGCCCTCCGTTCCCGTATAATTGCATCCACTAAGGTGTGGGGCCCCACCCGACGGGGGCATGGTCTAAATACGCGTTGAGCGGAGTCAACGGTGATGGATGAACTCAGAAAGCAGGTCTTGCGGGCACATCGACGACTTTCCTGCCAGCGTTTCTTGACTGTCCTCTCCTGGTCGCTCTTTTCCACGCTGCTGGTGGCCGCCGTTGCGATCGCGGTTCCCAAGTTGTGGGCCTTGCCGCTGGATGTGGAATGGTGGAACATCGGTTGGTTAACCGGTGCCATCGCCGTGGGCGGCATGATCGCCACCATCGTTGCGATTGTCCGTCGCCGCAGTCCACTCGAAGCGGCCATTGAAATCGATCGGCGGTTTGGGCTGAAGGAACGTGTGTCGAGTACGTTCGCCCTGAACGAAGCGGAATTAGCCACGACGGCGGGGCAGGCGCTGGTCGAGGACGCCGCGCGGCGAGTCGCGCAGATCGATGTTCACGAGCAATTTGCCGTGCGCGGACGTTGGACAAGCCTGCTCCCCTTGGCCCCGGCCATGTTGGCCCTGCTTCTGATCTTTGTTCCCAACGCCATTCTCAAACCGACCGAATCAAATGCTGCGTCGCTCGACGTAAAGAAACAGATTCAGAATTCGACAGAAGCGCTGCAGAAGAAATGGGGCGAACAACGGAAGAAAGCGGAGGAGAAGGATTTGGAAGCGGCGAAGCTGTTTTCTGAGCTTGAGAAGGGGATTGGCGATCTCCATAAAATTGAAGATGTCGACAAGAAGAAGGCCCTCGTCAAGTTAAACGATCTGGCCGAGGAAATTAAAAAGCGACGGAACGAATTTGGCGACACCAGCAAACTGCAAAAGCAGTTGAATCAGCTTAAGAATCTCAAGCCGGGTCCCGCAAAGGACTTGGCCAAGGCGATGCGGGATGGCGATTTCTCCAAGGCGGTGTCGGAAATCAAAACGCTGAAGAATCAGCTCGCCACGGGTCAGATGAGTGACAAGGACCGTGAGGCGTTGGCCGACCAGTTGCAACAGATGGCCGACAAACTGCAACAGCAGGTCGCGGCGCAGGAAATGGCGAAGGAGGCCTTGCAAAAACAGATTGAGCAAGCGAAGAACGAGGGAGACAATGCCAAGGCGGGTGAGTTGCAACGCAAGCTGGACGCCATGCAGGCGCAAGGCGCCAACTGGAGCAAATGAAAAAGCTGGCACAGAAGCTGTCACAGGCGTCCAAGGCCACGGCCAAGGGAAATCCCCAGCAGGCCGCTTCTCAACTCGAATCGCTCGCCGGCGACCTCGAGGCGCTGAAAGCCGAGCTCGAGGAACTTGACATGCTCGACGAGGCGATGGAGCAACTGGCCGGCGCCAAGGATGCCATGAATTGTCCCAAATGCAATGGCATGGGGTGCCCCAATTGCAACGGTCTTGGCACGGGCATGGGTAAGATCCCTGGCCGGGGCATGGGAGAGGGGGAGGGGCAAGGCGACCGGCCCGAGGCGGAAACCGATAAGAGTTTCTACGAGTCGCAGGTCCGCGGCGACATTGGTAAGGGGAAGGCCGTCGCCACCGGATATGCCGACGGCAAGAATATCGCGGGGGATGCACAGGAAGAAATCAAACAAGCGATGGAAGCCTCAAACTCAGCGGCCAGTGATCCCCTGACCAATGTGCGCCTGCCACGCGAACACAAAGACCACGCCCGCGAGTACTTCGAGTCGTTTGACCCGTCAAAATAGCCTTCGCCGCTTTGGCCCTTCGGCCGTTGTTGGCCCGACCGAACGACACCACTCGACGCCCCCACCTCAGCAAGATCCGATTCGATGATGTTCGCCAAGCGAGTCTTTTTCATCGCCGGCATCTATGGGCTGCTCGTCTTGCTCCCGCAATATGCGCTCGAGCAGAAACTGGGCCGGGACTTTCCGCCCCCGATTGCTCACGCGGAGTACTACTACGGATTTCTCGGCGTGGCGACGGCCTGGCAAGTCGCCTTTCTCATCCTGGCGACTGACCCGGTGCGATTTCGACCGATGATGATTCCCGCGATCCTGGAGAAAGTCAGTTTCGGAGTGGCGGCGGTACTCCTCTTCTTGTCGAGTCGCTTAAGCCTGCTCATGTTCGCCGCCGGGCTGTTTGACCTGCTCCTGGCGATTCTCTTCTGCGTGGCGTTCGTGAGAACGCCACGTGCGGCAGGCGAGGTCGGTAGCGACAGCCCTTAGCGTCGATTCGGATCGTCTGCCATTCGTTGCGCGTTCAGCGGCGCCGAATCCGCGGCTTGGCCGAAGTTCGTGACGACTTTTTTCCAGCCGCGAGGGACGTCCGGCGAGATGAATTCGCCCAAGAATTCCTGCCCGCGGTGGAGCGGGTGGTTTACCTGGCGATTCTGAAAGACATAGGTTGTCTTTGACCAGTTCTTGCGCGGCTCCCAACCGGGCGGAAAGACCTGCATCGCAATCGGCAGGAATTGCTTTTCGTCGAGGATGACCAGGATGCGCTGGAAGTTGGCCGCGTCCTCGCGCGTCTTGGGGCGGGCGTCAATCCAGTATTCGCCCGGTCGATCATCCGGCGGCACAATTTCCTTCAGCCAGTATTTTTCCAATAATTGGTCCTTCTTGGCTCCAAACAAAAAGGGGAGCGGGCCGTTGGTGATGCCCTTCCCCTGCATTTCGGGTGGCAAGCGTTCTTCACGCAGTTGCTTGGCCTTGCCGTTCAATTCGAACACGGCAAGTCCATCGCAAATCCAATGTTCCTCGTGGTCGGAACGCGACATGGGCCAATCCGCAGGTCCGCCTTCGGCGACCGGAGGCTTGTATTCGCCAATTTGCTCGACCTTGAATTCCCCCTTATCGGGAGCCGCATAGCGAATGATCCCGACGCTCTTGGTCTTGGCAATGCGCGAATCCGCGGGGCCAAACACCGCGTCGTAATCGAGGCGGGTGAAATCGCAACTGTATGTCTTGACCTTGCTGCTGCGGGTTTCCCAAAAGCCCAGTATGTTGTCCAGCCGCTGCTTCTCGGATTCTGTCAAGCGAAACGGGTCGACCATCGGCGACGGGATGGCGGCGGCTTGCATTGCCCCGTCCTGGACTTGCCCTGCCACCGTTGCCTGGGGAGGAGCACTGGTCTGCTGAGCAACGGCCATACCCAGAAATGAAACCAGCAAGCTCATCGAGCATGCAACGAGGCAGCACCGCCCTGGGAAGATACAAGACATCACAAAGTCCTTCTTGTTTTGTCGGAAAATGCTAGCCGTGCCACCATGCGGACGGCCAGTGCGCGATGCGAGGAGTCTAGCAGGATCGCGCGACGGACCCTAGATCAGTGTGCGAGCAACCGTCGCGTTGGCGACCAGCCCCGGGGTGTCAATTATTTTCGGGTTTTTTGCCCTGCCCCGCCCCGTTCCTCGCGACGATCGCCTGACCAGGATCATGGCAATCCTCGCCACTTAGCGCTTCTCTGCCGGCGACTCGGCTTGCAATTTTTCCCAGAGCACCCGTACGCGTCCCTGCTCCACCGGTCCCCCGACACTGCCCGCGTATGCCAGACGATCGTAGCTTGCCATGACATAGGCGATTGACGGCGCCAACGACGGAAACGCCGCCGCCAGTTGACGGGCAAATTCGAGGGGGGTCGTCTGGCTGGCTCGTGGACAACCATGCTCGCGGGCCCATGCCTCAAGTGCCATGAAGGTGTAACGAATCAGCTCGTCATCGCCGGTCGTCTCACCGCGCAGGAACGGATTCCGAAAGGAGGCAAACGTCGGCCAGCTCGCTGCCGGTGTCACCTCTGCGACGCGGTCGGTCTTCGGCGATGGGCGGAGAAAAATGCCCCGCAGGTCTTGCCAGAATTGGAGCCACGCTAACCAGATCGCCGCGCGGAAACGCCAGAGCAGGTAGCCGCCGCCGGCCAACAGAATGAACCAATACAGTCCATGGATCCAGCCGGAAACTTCCCCTGGGGGCAGTGTCCCGCGGTCCACGTGCGGCGGCCGAGCCGCATCCGCTGCGTTGGCAGCTTCTCTTCCCTCCGGTGGGGCCGAGGATGGGATGGCAGCCGACTGGCTGGTTGACCCGTCGCCGGGCCTGGGCTCTGCGCGGGACGAGTCGCCGGGAGAGGTGTTTTCGCGGGATCCGTCACCGGCGGGGTGCCCTCACGAGACAAATCGCCCGGCGGGGTATCCTGGCGGGACCCGTTGCCCGACGGGGTGTCCTCACGAGACGAATCGCCGGGCGGGGAATCCTGGCGGAATCCGTCACCTTGCGGGGTTGCGTCGGAGGTCTCCGGTGCTGGCTCGCGGAGCGCGTGCGACCCCCCGTTCTCGCCGGGGAGATCGGAATCGTCGAGCCACCAATGTTTGGACGACATTTGCGACCGCAGCGAGGCCAGGAGTCGCTGGAGGGAGGCCTCGGGTGCGGGACGCGGCAAGAAGCTACAAACGAGCAACACGGCCAGAATGAGCCCGGCGAGGGCCAGCGCCCAGTGGGTTGCCATCTCCGGCGGCATCGTCAGCTTCCGCTGTCGCAGGTAGCGCCGCAGGCCCAGGAAACACGTCGTGCCCAACAGCGCCAGGCCGCTGCCTACATAAACAACCAGGCAGTGGAAGGCGGCGCGACGCGTCGCCAGCTCGCTGGCCGGGATGCTCCATTGTCCCCAGCCGAACAGCGGCAGGGTCACGAGGGCAAAATAGACGATCCAGACGCCCGGCGCATGCGGCCGGCGGCGACCCTCCCACCAACGTTGGAACCAGCTACCCACCCCCGCCGCGGTGGCATCGTCCGCCTCCGCCGCTCCGTTCGGTAACTTCGTCGTCGGTCCGTGCTCCGCCGCGAATCCGGCAGCCTGCAGCAGCCCTTCGCCACCGACTTCCTCTCCTTCGTCGATGACGGTGCAGTCCCAAGTGAGCCTGTCCGCCGCCCACCAGATCACGGCGAGGATGAGCACAATGAAGAAACTGCTGGCGTCGGTGAAGCGGGCCAGGGCCATCCATGCGGCCAGCGCCAAGGGGAAGGCGAACAGAGCCGCATACGACGTCGATCGCTCGATCGCGATGCGGCTGATCAGGACGACGGCTAACACGTAAAGTGTGGCCACATACCGCAGTCGCCCGCCAAAGGGACCTGCGTAAAAAGCGTAGAGAAGGAAGTAAGCCAGGCTGCCGACCAGCAACATGATTAGCGCGGGGGTGATCGCAATCACCAGATAATCGGCAAAGGTGGGAGTCGGCCTGCGCGTCATGTTTGGATTATAGGCGACCGACTCCGGGGTCCGGAAATCGATACCGGTACGCGCCACCTTTTTCGGGCACGCACCGCGTTTCTCCGGCACGCAGCGAGATCTGACGTTGGGGGGTTTGGGGGGCACAATCAGGCGTGCAGCTGGAATGGGGTCGTCGCCCCCCAAAAACTGCCTCCAGAGACGCTGCCGGGGGGCGGCAGCCGTTTGCCGCTCTACTTCCTCGCTCGGCCCCCCGTACCCCCCAACCCGAAATCCGCGTCGCCTCCGAAACCCGGCCCGCGCCACCTTTCTCGGGCACGCGCCGCCTTTCTCCGGCACGCAGCGAGATCTGACGTCGGGGGGTTTGGGGGGCACGATCAGGCCGTGACGTCTGTTGGATCTGGCTGGCTCGATGGTCTAAAACAAGCCGTGCAAACGGAACGAAGACACAGACCTTGCGGACGGTGCGAAAGTCATTATCGAATGTCTCAACGTAGATAATAGCGGCCGTGCCCGGATCGACGCCGCATGAGAACTCGATTCCGTTACGTCGAATTTTGTTTGACGGCGCGAACGTGTTTGCGGAAATGTGTACCAAGATCGTCGGATCGGAGTCGGATAGTTGCCCGAGTGTGGGCCAAGGCGCGTGGCTCTCAGGACAGCCAACAATTGCGGAGAATAAGAAACCAATCGCGTGGCGGCTCACGACGTGATTCATCTCTTAGGTCCCCCCGAACGGTCATGATTCTTACGGTTGCCGTCTCGCGTCCAGATGGAATAACTGTTGTGCCCCGCGATACCTGCTCCGATTGGGCGTTCGTCCGACTTCGTGTCTAGCCCTCCCAAGCCGATCATTGTTTTCCCATTTAGATACGGGCAGCCCGGGGCTGCGCCCATTCTTTCTGGCGAGCCGATAAGGAGCATCACAATCGCCATGCTTTCGGCCCGCGACAGGCAGAACCCGCACGAAAGCCTATGGGGTAGCGACGAGAAAAAGACCGCAGTCGGTCCGGACTCAGGGATCAACGCTGCTATTCAGTTGAACGAAAGCGGCGACTAGACCCCCCTGAGCTTGCTCGGGGGTGAATCAGGTCATCCGCTAGGAGGGCCGGCGGGCACAACCCTTGGCCGAGCGAGCGACGTCGCTCCGCGGGCGGGGTCCGAGGCCACACGTTCAGGTTTCGGTCTCGGAGCAGTCAGGTCGAGATGACGTCTCTGGCTCGACCACCAGTCGGGCTGTCGCGGGCGCGCTTAGCCACCGACCACGTTCACCGCCGAGCAAGCTCGGAGGGGTCTATCTCGTGAGCAGCCAAATTCGTGTCACAGAAACTCCCCGAGGTCTGTGTCTTGGCTCCCTTTTGTCTCCCCCGCACGCCCGCGCGAGAGACGGCTGCCCTGTGTCCCGATTCTACCACGCTCCTTGCAAACGCGTCATGCCGAAGCCGGGTCGCCACCGTCCGAAACCGATGGCTCCGCCGGATGCGTCCGCCGATGCACCTCCTGCAGGTGCGGGATGCTCACGTGCGTGTAGATCTGGGTCGTCGTCAGTGCTGCGTGCCCCAAGAACGACTGCAGGCTGCGGAGATCCGCCCCGTGCTCCAGCAACAAACGCCAACGCCACGAAGGTGGTGTTCGTCATGGATGCAAGGCTTCGTTCTCACGGCAATTTGACAAGGCTCACAGAACCGGAGGGCTTGCGCCCTGCCGCTTCCTAGTCGGAATCCTGTTCGCGGATGACAAAATCTCCCGTTTTTGCCTCTCGAACGTAGACACCCTGATGGTCGAACGGCAAATAGTCCTTCTTTTCTTCAGTAACCCCAGAGGGTACGGAGGCCGTCACCATGTCAGGAAGCTGAGCGGATAGCGACCAGTCGGGTTCAGACGCATGGGGATGGAAACCGCACTTCCATTCTACTCGACAGTACTGAATTGCTGTGCGCCAAGTGAGCGCATCCGCCGGCAAGTCCTTGTCCGGGATCGGCAAGCTGGTTACCGTGCGATTACGTAGATCAAGCACGACAAATGGCAGACCTTCATCGCGACATTCCTCTGGCAAATTTGGCAAAAAGACCTGCTCCGATGGAATAAACGCTCCCCACCCAGACATCCATTGCGGGCCGGGATAAAGCTTGTCCGTCAGCAGGGACGCCAGGATCTCGTCGCTGAGAAAATCACGGGCGGCAAACGAACTGGATTCCCCACGAACGAGGTCATGCACGACCAGGCAGTGTTCCGTGGCCGTCCCACCGTCCCAGCCATCGCCCATCGTCACAAGGAATCGCCCTTCAGGCGAGACGAGAATTCCGTACAACGGATCATGGACTTGCAGGACCACGCCATGATGCCTCCTCGAGGTCTGTGTCTTCGGTCTCTGGCTTGGATGTGCACACGTCGCACCCCCCTCACCCCCAGCCCCTCTCCCCCGGACAAGCCTTTCGTATTCGAGGTCGTGTCTTGGCTCCCTAGGCTCCCCCTGCCTCCCCGAGGTCTGTGTCTTGGCTCCCTTTGCAACTCAAAGTTTTCGACAGAGCAGACCTGTCCCCATTTCTTCCTTCTGTGTCTTCCAACTTGTTTCCAACTTGTTACATCGTTCGACCGCGAGCCAAAGAAGAATGCCCCGCTCCTCGCATTTGAGCTAAGCCAGATCAATGGCATTCTTCGTCGGCGTGCGCGTTTCTGGGACTGTAGGCCGTTACGGCGAAAACGCGCACGCCGACAGAACCCGCTTGCTTCGGCGGGGCGATTGGCTTCGCCTGCTCAAGCGGGCTCTTCTGGCTCGCGGTCTAACGAACGAGTTGCATGGGTGGTATGACAGTATGACCTAGGGCAATGAGATGCCAGCGGACATCCCCGGCGTGATCTGGATTGATAGACTCGTCGTACTGCCTCCTCGAGGTCTGTGTCTTCGGTCTCGTTTTGGGTCTCGTTAGTGTTGACCGCTGGCGGCCGATGTTTCTCACAGAGCCACGGAGACCACCGAGGGAAGGAACGACGCGGTGAGCGAGTCGCCCACCGGGCTCCGTTCACCGCGACGTGGTGCTACGGAATCTTGGATGTGATCTTCATCGAACGACCATCCGTCGCGGCGACGAGACCCCCCGAGCTTGCTCGGGGGTGAATAACCAACAGATCGAAGACACAGACCTTGCGGACGGTTCGAGGAAACGGATGATTGGCTCGACAGGTGTATCTGACTCCTTAAGTACGTCGATGAACCGCCGGAACCGCTCTTCTTGTTTGTCATCATCCGTGTCAACAAAGAACTCAAGTCCGCTAGGGTCGACGAATCGAGTCACCCCATTCCCCCCATACCGATACAGATTCGCATCCCCCGCCGCTTCAGTAGCAATCGCCGAATTTACCGGGGCGGGCCCGCGCCACCTTTTTCGGGCACGCGCCGCGTTTCTCCGGCACGCAGCGAGATCTGACGTCGGGGGGTTTGGGGGGCACGATCAGGCCGTGACGTCTGTTGGATCTGGCTGGCTCGATGGTCTAAAACAAGCCGAGGGTCAGCGCAAGCCGGCGAGCATCCGACTGGGGCGTCGACGACATCGACTGGGCCGAACTTGACCGCGAGACGAAAGCGACCACATGCCTGGAAAAAAGAAACAAGCCGCGTCCGCTGCGGCCCCCAAACGGCCGAAGCCGGTTACCCGCCGCAAACAGGCGATTCATGACGTCGATACGTCAACCCAGCTCGCGGGCACCTCGCCCGCTCGCCCAGCGAAGGGCTTCTCACAGGTCGTCCTGCTGGGAACCGGCTGCCCGGGTCCGGATCCGGAGAGGTCGGGGCCAGCGGTGGCGATCGTGGTCAACGATCGGCCCTACCTGGTCGATTTTGGTCCGGGGGTGGTCCGCCGGGCCGCCGCCGCTTATGACAAGGGCGTGCGTGGTCTGGCGACCCACCTGCTCAACCGCGGGTTCCTCACGCATCTACATTCGGATCATACGATCGGCTATCCCGATTTGATGCTGACGCCCTGGGTCTGCGGGCGAGACGAACCGCTGGAGGTCTACGGACCACCTGGTCTCCGCCACATGACCGAACATTTGTTATTGGCCTATGAGGCGGACATTCACCAGCGGCTGCACGGCCTGGAGCCCGCGAACGAGACCGGATTCCAGGTGCAGGCCCATGAGGTGGTTCCGGGACTTGTCTACCGGGACCCCCACGTCGAGGTGCATGCCTTTGAGGTCTGGCACGGCACGTGGCCCGCCTATGGCTATAAGTTCATTTGTCCGGATCGCACGATTGTGATTTCCGGTGACACATGCATGCACGAAAACGTGATCACCGCGGCGACGGGTTGTGACGTGCTCATCCACGAGGTTTGTTCAGGAGAGGGCGTACTCTGGCGATCGCCAGAGTGGAGAGAGTACCATTCCAGCTATCACACGTTGGGTCACGAGCTGGCCGAGGTGGCGACGCGCGCTCAACCAAAGCTGCTGGTGCTGACGCATCAGCTCTTCCAAGGTGTCAGTGAAGCCGATTTGCTGCGAGAGGTCCGTGAGGGGTATTCGGGCGCCGTGGTCTCCGGCAAGGATCTCGATATTTTCTGAGCCGCTCGCGGCTGGGGAGCCAACCCCCCGCACATGCTTGCTGGCTCGTCTATTTTCGCCTTTTCCTCGTGACCTGTATGATCGAGGCTGTGCCCGCGGCGGAAAGCCAGTACGATTGAGGCACGGTTGTGGAGGGCGTGGCGCCGGTCGGCGAACTTGCCAAACTCTTGCGAGTTCGGCGACGACGCGTTCGGTGAAGACGCTCGATCCGGCCGTCGGCATGTGCGGGGGCGATTCGTTCGTAAAGCAAGGATTTGACGTGATGCCACAGTTTTTGCGGCCCATGATCCTCGGGGCCATCATTCACTTTTCGTTTGTCGCCTCTGTCCGCAGCGAGGCTCCGCGGGCCGCCGCGGATGAGACCGTTGCGGATGCCGGGCGAATTACCGTGCAGCGGATTTACGCCGACAAGGAGTTTGACACCGAGTCGTTCGGTCCCTACGAATGGCTCGATGAGGGTGCTGCCTATACGACGGTGGAAGACGAGCCGCAGCCAGCGGGCGACAGCGTGGAGGAAGAAACAGGCGACAGTAGTGACGAAGCCGACGATAGGCGACAGGAAATCATCCGTTATGAGACGGCTTCGGGCGAAAGGTCCGTATTGGTCTCGGCCGAGCAGCTGACGCCCATCGGTGCCCAGGTCCCCTTGTCGATTGATGACTACGACTGGTCGCGGGACAAGTCCAAGCTGCTCATCTTTACCAACACAAAAAAGGTCTGGCGTCAAAAAACGCGCGGCGATTACTGGGTGCTCGAATTGGCGAGTGGTTCGTTGCGTCGCATCGGCTCGGGGGCCAAGCCCTCCAGCCTGATGTTCGCCAAATTTTCGCCCGACGCCAGCCGCGTGGCCTATGTACGCGAGAATAATATTTATGTGGAGACACTGGCCACCGGTGAAACGGTCCCGATCACGACGGATGGAAACGAACACATCGTCAATGGGACATTTGACTGGGTCTATGAGGAAGAATTTGATCTTCGCGATGGTTTTCGCTGGAGTCCCGATGGTCGCTCGCTCGCCTATTGGCAACTGGATACCACTGGTCTTCGCAGCTTTTATCTCATCAACAATACGAAGGAACTTTATCCCCAGTTGACGGCCATCCCCTACCCGAAGGTGGGCACGCAGAACTCAGCAACCCGCATTGGCATTGCTGCGGCGAACGGCGGCGATACGGTCTGGATGGATATCCCGGGTGATCCGCGACAAAACTATCTGGCCTCGCTGGAGTGGGTTGCCGACGGTTCTGGGCTGTTGATCGAGCAGCTGAATCGCCTGCAAAATCATCGTCAGCTGTGGCGAACGGATGCCGAATCGGGTGAGACCCGAGTGGTCTTTAGCGACGAGGATGAGGCCTGGGTTGATCTGCGGGCGAAGTATGACTGGTATCAGTCGGACACCTCCTGGCTGGTGCTGAGCGAGCGAGACGGCTGGCGACACGCCTACCGCGTCGCTCTGTCGGACGGAAGCCTGCAGCTGCTCACGCCGGGCGATTACGACGTGATCAATCTGGTGGGCCAGGACGAACAGGCCGCCTGCTTGTACTTCACCGCCTCGCCGGAGAGTGCCATTCGGCAATACCTGTACCGGGTTGCCCTGCAAGGAGGAGTTGCGACAAGGGTGACACCGGCCGAACAGGAGGGGTTTCACGAATACGATGTTTCGCCGAATGGGAAGTGGGCCGTCCACACGTGGTCACGCTTGGACATGCCGCCCACGATCGAGCTGATTTCGCTCCCCGATCATGGCTCGGTTCGGTTGCTGGAGGCAAATGAAAAGGTGCGTGCCGCCCTGGCGGGCTTGGAGCTGGGCCCCATCGATTTCTTTCAAGTGGAGATCGACGACCCGGACAGCGCGGAACCGCTGGCCCTCGATGGCTGGATGATCAAGCCACCCGATTTCGATCCGTCACGAAAGTATCCGGTGTTGTTTTATGTGTACACCGAACCTTGGGGGCAGACTGTGCGCGATGTCTGGGGACGCGATCGCCATGTTTGGCACCTCATGCTCAGCCAGCTTGGCTATGTGGTGGCCACGGTCGACAATCGTGGAACACCCGCGCCGCGCGGCCGTCACTGGCGGAAGGCGATTTATCGCCGCATCGGTGACATTAACATCCGGGATCAGGCGGCTGCCGTGGAAGAAATCTGTGAACAGTTCCCGTTCATCGATCCGGCTCGCGTCGCTGTCTGGGGCTGGAGTGGCGGCGGTACGGCAACGCTCAACGCCATGTTTCAGCACCCTGAAATCTATCATGTCGGCATGTCCGTCGCGCCTGTCGGCGACGAGTTGCTCTACGATACGATTTACCAGGAGCGATACATGGGTTTGCCGGACGACAATGCGGAAGGCTACAAACGTGGCTCGGCCGTGACACACGCGAAGCATCTGCAGGGAAAGCTCTTGATCGTGCATGGAACCGGTGATGACAACGTGCATTACCAAAACTCGGAAGTTGTGATCAACAAGCTCATTCGCCACAATCGGCCGTTCGACATGATGTCCTACCCGAACCGATCGCATGCCATCCGCGAGGGCAAGAATACGCGTGTGCATCTGTTCGACTTGCTGACGCGATACTTGACGACAAATCTGCCCGCGGGGCCGCGCTAGTCGGGGGTTTCCCCGCTGGCGGAAGGATTCCTTCATCGATCATGCGTGATGCGGAGCGGCCGCCGCGGCAACGAGTCCGTTACGGTTCAACTGCCGAACCACCGAAACGCCTCGGCCGACGCGAAGCGTTGGCAGATCGTTGGAATCGATGGTTCATCGCGTAGATGGGTGGTGGCGATGCCCTCCGCCAGCAGGGGAGCGGAAAAGTCCGCGAAATCAGTGGTCTCAAAGGTATTGATGATGGCGACCACGGCCAGACCTCGCTTCCTCAGGCTGCCCAAGGCGATGGCCGTGGCGTGCGTTACGCACGGCAGGATGGCCATCACCGTTGCATCGTTGGGAAGGCGGGCGGAGGTTTCGAAAACCAGCGCCGCCAGGTCCAGCCCGTCGGTCCGTTCCAAACGCGCCAAGGCGCGGAACAGTTGCAGGAGCGTGGCGGCTCCCCGGGCCGTGGGCACCATGACCGGATCGAGTCGTTGATTTTCGGCAAGCATACCGGCCGCGTCGCGCACGTCCGCACGGGAATGTGCGGGCTGACTCCACCCCTCCTGGCGAATGCGATCGGCGGCGTCGCGGCCGTTCGTGACCAGGCCGACTTGTTGATTCATTTCGTAGAGCGCGTTGGCGATCGAGGCCGCCGCAGTCACTGCCAGATCGCTACGGACGGGTTCATGCCGCGCGGGATAGGAAGTTGCGTGCAGGTCGAGCAGCAGGGTCGCGCCGGCGATCGTCGATGGTTCGTAC
The DNA here is from genome assembly GCA_963700865.1 of uncultured Planctomycetaceae bacterium. Taxonomy (GTDB): domain Bacteria; phylum Planctomycetota; class Planctomycetia; order Pirellulales; family Pirellulaceae; genus CAVOGJ01. The sequence continues at coordinate 1,271,943 of CAVOZC010000018.1, forward strand.
GTCTTGCTCTGCAAAACGCCCGTGCGGGCGGTGGCTCGCCAATGGACTCGATTGAGGGGATCACCCGCTTCATACTTGCGGACGCCGCTGTTCCGGGTGGGATCCTCGAACAGCCGATAAGTCATGCGGATTTCCCCAATCGGTCTTCGCGACGCCACATCGTAGCCTTCGAGCGGATAGACTTTGGGCATCACCGTCAGGAATTCGGGCGGGGCTTGCGTGCGAAAATGGCGCTGCAACCCGAACAGGTCGCCCGTTTCGACCACGGCGGGACCAAGTTGGTAATACCCGCGACGGTTCCCTGTGAGCTGGTAGAGCAGGCGTCGGGTTTGGCCCGGCCGCAGCATGGTCAGCAGTAGTCGGCTGCCCGCCAGCCGCAGGCTGGGTGGTCGATACAACAGCGCGTGGCGGGGAATCAGGTCCTCGATCAGCACCCAGCCTACGGGCCAACGGCTGGTATTGCGAATGGTGAGCACGACAGCAACCGTATCGCCGATTTCGGCTTCCAGCCGATTGACCTCGCGCGTGATGGCGACGCTGGCGCTCCACAGTCTGGCGAGGCAGTGGCTGCCAAGGACGACCACAATCAGCGCATACATGGCATACGCCAGCAGTCCCATTTGCAGGACGATAGCAATCGCGAGGAGGAGCACGGCGCCGACCAACCAGCTCATACGGTGGCTCCTGGAACGTTCATCCGCCATCCACGGTGGGCACGGCAACTTCGGCGACCACGTCCTGCACGATCGCCTCGGCGGTCAGTTTTCGCAGCCGACTCTCCGGGCGGACGATGATCCGATGAGTCAGCACGGGACCGGCAATCCGCTTGATGTCATCAGGCTGGACATAATTGCGACCGCGAAGCGCCGCCATGGCTTGGCCGCCGCGGAGCAGTGCCAACGAGGCCCGCGGGCTGGCGCCGAGACTAAGGTCCTCATGGACCCGCGTGCCCTGCACGATCTGGGTGATGTAGCGGCGGATCTTGTCAGCAACCTGCACCTGCCGCACGGCTTGCTGGCAAGCCAGCAGCTGTGCGGCGGTAGCCACTGGTTGCAGGTCGCTCAGCGGATGCCCCAGCTGTAATCGCTTCAGCAGTAACTCCTCCTCGTCCATCGATGGGTAGCCAAGGCCAAACCGCATGAAGAAGCGGTCGAGCTGCGCCTCGGGCAGGGGAAAGGTACCTTCATGGTCGACCGGGTTCTGGGTGGCGATGACGAGGAACGGGGGCGGCAAGACGTGTGTCTGGCCATCGACCGTGACCCGTGCCTCGGCCATGGCTTCCAGCAATGCGGATTGCGTTCGCGGAGTCGCCCGATTGATTTCGTCCGCCAGCACAAGTTGGGCGAAGATCGGGCCCGGTCGGAATTCAAATTCGGCTTCCTTCTGGTTAAAGATCGAAGCACCGGTCACGTCGGTCGGTAGCAAGTCGGGAGTGCATTGGATGCGTTTGAACGAGCAGCCAACGCTGCGGGAGAGGGCGCGGGCCATCATGGTCTTGGCGACTCCCGGAACATCCTCCAGGAGAATGTGGCCTTCGCTCAACCAGCTGGCGACGGCCAGGACCAATTGGGGACGCTTGCCGACGAGGACCTGTTCGACATTGCTAATGACTGACTTGGCAAACGAGTTGACGTCCAAGATAATCCCCCCCGCTGACCGTCCCGGCCGACGAAGCGGCTGGTCGAGCCGTAAAGTATAGGGGAAACGCGGCCTGCGTTGCCAATCTGCGTGACGGATCCCGAAGGTCTGTTTACAATCGGGACTTGGCAAGCAACCAGGGCCTGCCCGCGGCAGCCGACTTTTTGAGGGTCCCCCAATGATGTTGATGTGGCTTCGAGTGCGCTCCTTGGCTTACCTATTGCCTTTCGCAGCCATGGCCGTTTTTTTCGGCTCCCCCGCCACGGCCCAGTTGCGGATCGTGACGTTCAATACGGCTAATAATGGCGACAGCCCGACCAACGCCGCGCCTCGCGCGGGGATGGATGTTGTGTTACAGGCCATTGGAGATCAGTTGGTTGGCGGGATCGCGAAGCCAATTGATGTTCTATCATTGCAGGAGCAGCGAAGTGCCGCCACGACGACGCAACAGATCGTGGACATCCTGAACGGTATTTACGGTGCCGGAACGTATGCGCGTGGCGTTGCGACGCCGGCGACCACGGGGGGCGGTCGCGTCGCATTGATCTACAACACCCAGACGGTGCAACTGCTGCAGGAGTCGCCCATCAGTAGCACGAATATCAATGGAGCGGCTCGACAACCGATGCGGTACAAGCTGCGCCCCGTCGGCTACGGGCAAGAGGCAGATTTTTACCTGTATGCCAACCACTACAAATCGAGTACCGGAGCGACGAATGAGAATCGTCGACAGGTCGAGGCGGCGGCCACGCGGGCCAACGCGGATGGGTTTGGCCAAGGTACTTCGATCATCTATACGGGCGATTTCAATATTCAAAGTTCCGCGGAAGCAATGTACCAGACGTTGCTCGGCAGCGGCGCCGGGCAGGCATTCGATCCACTGAATCGACCAGGCACCTGGCACAATAGCTCCAGTTTGCGCGTCACGCATACGCAAAGCCCATACAACCCGAGCAATAACGACCCGGACTTGATTAGTGGCGGGATGGACGATCGCTTCGATTTTCAACTCGTCACCGGGGAGCTGCTCGATAACGAGGGAATGAGCTACCTGAGCGGCTCGTATCGAGCATTCGGCAACAATGGTTCGCATGCCCTCAACGACTACATCAACGATAGTTCGAACACCGCCTTGCCGATGAACGTTCTGAACGCGCTTTCGGGACTGAGCGATCATCTGCCGGTCGTGGCCGATTATCAGGTTCCAGCACGTATGTTGGTGGAAATCGGTACATTGCCCTCGCAGATGTTAGTCGGCGCGGCGATCGAACTTCCTGTGACGGTCAGCAACTCGGCGCAAGTCGTGGCAGTGCAGGGAGCCGATGAGCTGGACTATACCGTCACTGGCATCGGTGCGTTCGATGCGAACATCAATGGGATGGACGCGGCCTTGGGGGGTGGCAACACGCACTTCCTGGGCATTGATACATCAACCCCGGGCGTTAACGCGGGATTGGTCCGCGTTGACTCGACCAGTCAGTCGGTGGCGGACGGCAACTTCCAGCAGTCGTTCCAGTACATGGTCTTGGAAAACTCAACCGCCAGTTTCGCTGCCACATCCGAGGTGAATTCGTTGACTCTCGACTTTGGTGTGGTCGTTCCCGGCAGCGACCAATCGCGATCGTTCGAAGTGTTCAATACGTTGAGTTTCTTCGCTGCCGGGCTTGATCTGGATGCGATTGTCGCCAGTGGGGATACCGGTTTGCTGACGACCGATCTTTCCCCCTTCGCGAACTTGCCGCCTGGTCAGGCCAATGACTTCACGGCCACGCTGGCCACGTCGATGTCGGGTAGCTTTTCCGCCAGCTACGAGCTGGAATTGAGTGATCAGGACCTGCCCGGCGTGCAGTCGACTCAGTCCATCACGCTCGAACTGGTGGGAGCCGTCGCGTTGCCGGGAGATGCCAATCTGGACGGCAACGTGGATACGTCGGATTTCAATATCTGGAATCAGAATAAATTTGGAGTTTCCAGCGGTTGGACGTCGGGTGACTTTAACGGGGACGGCTTTGTCGATACGTCCGATTTCAATCTGTGGAATGACAACAAGTTCTCCACCATTTTCGGCGGGACCCTCGTGCCCGAACCGGGGGCCTCGCTGGCCTGGGCGGGCGCCTTGCTGACGGCGATCGGCACGCGGCGCTGGTGGGCCGGCCCGCGGGTGGCTTGACGCCGTCGCGGACGCGAGTTGCGGGCCTGGGCCGAAATGTCTATATTACGGGACTTGTTAGAAATCGGCGGCCAAGCCCCGTGGGCTCGGTCGAGACGACCTGGAGTGACACGAGATGACCATCGACAAAAGTCTCAAGGTCCGTAAGGGCTTGATGAAAAACCGTAGTGTGCTGACGCGCCCGGAGCGACTCGCGAAGCTCATGGAAGCCGATCGCTGGCAGGAAGGAGATCCGGTCTACGGACTCCCCAAAGTCCGCGTCGTGAAGTTGTCGCTGAAGAAGAAGAAGAAGACGAAGAACGAAGAGGAAGAAGAGAAGAAGAAGTAGCGGCAGGGGAGTCTTGCGGGGCCGCGATGCGGCCCCAGAATCGTGGGTGCGGCTGGCCGGCATGCGTTGACCGAGTTCTTCGGCCGCTTATAATTTTCGGCCACTGTGGCACGCGGCCGACGCCGCCTAGGCACGTTGATTCAGGGAGAATATCGATGGCGATCGAGATTAGCGACAGTCAGTTTGATGTCGAGGTGCTTCAAGCCAAGCAGCCCGTATTGGTTGATTTCTGGGCTCCCTGGTGTGGTCCGTGCCGCCAAATCGCGCCCATGATTGACGAAATCACCGCCGAGAACGCCGGCTCGGCCAAGGTCGTGAAGGTGAACATCGATGAGAGTCCCGCATCCGCGCAAAACTACGGCGTCACGAGCATTCCCACGCTGATGGTGTTCAAGGATGGCGAAGTCGTCGAGCGCTTCATCGGGCGCAACCGAAGACGCGGCTGCAGGAAGCCATCGACTCGCACAAAGATATGGCCTGATCGGACGCCGTCCGGCCGCCAATGCTCGGTTCTCGCACCCGCCCGGTCTGTCGGGCCGCTCAGCGGCTGTCCCAGACCAGCCAGGCGAGTGCGACGATCCAAGCGGCCAGGGCGAAGGATGCCAGGCCCAACCACACGCGATCTCCGCGGGTAGGCTCGGCACGTGCTTCGCGGTTCCAGATGAGTGCTTCGCCGTCAGGTAAGTTTTTCCTGACAGACGCCGCCGCATCCTCCGCCCGTTCATGGTTCGATCCGCGTCCTTTGGGTCTGATCAAAACTTTTCGTCTGCCTCTTCCGGGACAATGCGAAACTCGTCCAGAAACGCTGTTTGAAACGAGTAAACATCTTCAAAGTCCTCCCGCCGGTCGTGCTTCGAACGCTTCATCAGTTCGGCGTCAATCAGGTTGTACACGATATTGCCCAGATCGCCGGTACTGGTAATGCCCCAGCTCTTCAGCACTGGCAGGGCCATCAAGCCATACTGTTCCGTGGCGTATTGGCGAATGGCTTGGCAAAGCTGCTGACCGGTAAGGTGTTTCTCCTTCTCTTCTCCCTTCGCATCGGCGGGTGGCTGATCAGTCCCCATTTTCAGGATTTCCTGTGCGTAGGTGAGTCCTTCGCGGACGAACTGATAGGCCTCGATGCCGTACCGCGGGTCCTTCTGCAACAGTTTGATCAGAGGATTTTGCGTTCTAGCCATGGTGATTCTCAGTCGATGGATCGCCGTCGGTTTGCGGGGGCCTGCCTTGCCCCTCGCTGGACGGCTGGTCGTCTGGGGACGCGTTGCCGTCCGATAGTATGGTATCTGGGCTGGCACTGCCCAAGGGTGTGACCGAGCCGGGTGGCGATTTACTTGCCGATCCCTTTCGCCGGCCCACGGGCCCGCGAATGATCGAGAGAACTTCCGCGGCGTCAATCAGCACGCGTCGATTTTCCTCGGTCTCGATCAGCAACTGGCTCGCAAGGATCTCATGCCCCAACACCTTGGCTTTCCCCTGGTTGGTGACGATTTCCGAGCCAATCGGTGGCAGCTCCCGCTGCATGTCCACGTACATATCGTATTCGTATCGCAAGCAACACTTCAGCCGCCCGCAGCGTCCGGAGATCTTGGTCGGGTCCAACGTCGCCTTCTGGATCTTTGCCATCTTCATCGACACAGGCGGCATGGACTTGAGGTGCGTATTGCAACAAACGGGTTTACCGCAATCACCGTAGTCGGCCAGCAATTTTGCCTCGTCGCGAACGCCAATTTGCCGCATCTCTATCCGCGTTTGAAACTCGCGGGCAAGTTGCCGGACCAGCTCGCGGAAATCGACGCGGCTCTCGGACAGGTAGTAAACGACCACGCGTTCTCCGCCGAAGACATGTTCGATATCGACGAGTTCCATGCTGAGTCCGAGTTGATCGACGTAGGCCTTGCACGTCTCGAACTCGCGGCCCGCCTGCTGTTCCATATGAGCCAGCTCGTTGGCGTCATTTTGCGAAAGACTGCGGAGAATCTCTCCCTGGTCCGCATCGTCGATGCCGGCCAGAGCGTCCTGGGTCGCCTCGCACAATATCTCGCCCACCTCCAGCCCGCGTTTCGTGCGTGCCACGACGCGTTCGCCCCGGCTGAACCGACGGTCCTTGCCTCGCACGCCCAGCACGCCCAGCGACCTCATGATTCCATAGCGAACAACGTATTTCGGCATGACGACTTGGGCCAGCAAAAAGCGACGGTGGGAGGGAGCGGGTCCTGCCGGTACCACGGATTGTCGCCGGGCACGGCTGGCTTGAGTATATCGCGGCCCAAATTGATAGCATAGCATCGCTCGCGGTCCCCAAATCTTGCAGCGCCTGCCGCCGCTGCTCAGCGACACCACTCCCGCCAAACGGTCTTCCCGTGCGGAAATGGTCCACCCCAATCGCCTGGGAATCTCATGGGCCGCGGCTGCCGTCAGGAATCACGCTTCTTCCGGGGCGTCCGGTTTGCTAGAACCACCGACTCCCGCGGCGGGACCAAGGATGGGTTTCGAATGTTTCAGGATGAACCACATGATGCGGCTTCCCACGCTTCGATGGAAATGGGCGATGCTCGTTTGGCTGATCTGGGTGGTCGGCGGCAGCCGGCAACCGCCCCTGGCGGCCCAGGAGCGGCAACTGGGCCGACACATTGTCGTGGCCGGCACGGATCAGGAGACCGAATACCTGACTCAAACGGCGTCTAAACCGGGCCCCTGCGTGGTCGTGGTCGGAGGGGTCCACGGGAACGAGCCGGCCGGAGCCGAAGCGGCTCGAGCCATTTCCGAATGGGTCATCAAGCGCGGTAAGCTGATTGTGGTACCCGAGGCGAATGTGCTCGCCTTGGCGGCCAACCAGCGATATACGCCGGGCACCAGCAATCGACTTCGCGACCTCAATCGAAACTTCCCTCGCCGCGGCGACGAGCCGGACGAGGTTCGTGGCGACCTGGCCGCCGCGCATTGGGAGCTGGTTCGCCAGCTGGAACCCGACTGGGTGGTGGACCTGCACGAGGGATTCGATTTCCATCAAGTCAACGATCGCAGCGTCGGAAGTACCATTATCGTCTATCCTCGTTCGCGCAGTCTCACGGCCACTTCCATGATGATTGAATCGGTCAACGCCTTGGTTGAAGAGCCTGAGAAGAAATTCATCCCCCTCGTGCGTGGCCCCGTCGATGGCAGTCTCGCTCGCGCCGCCGCCGAACACCTGGGTACGGAATCACTCATTCTCGAGACCACCGTCAAGGATCAGTCGCTTGAGACCCGAGTCCTGCAGCATCAGGTGATGGTCGACCGGTTACTTCGTCACTTGCGGATGATCGATCCTCATCCTCGCGAAGCGCTGATGGCGGCAGCTCGAGCCGCGGGGCGGCTTGCCGCCGCACGGCAGCCGAGTGAAGTCTATCGCTGACCATGGCAGCTGGCTGTCAATTCCTGATCGCGACGGATGAAGCCGGTTATGGGCCTAACCTGGGCCCGCTCGTCGTCGCCACGACCGTGTGGGAGGTTCCGCGCGGTGTCGGGCATGCGGACCTATACGATCGCCTTCGCGATTTCGTGGTCGCCGACCGACCGTCGCGTGGCGACCCGCGCATCCGTGTCGCCGACTCGAAGCGCTTGTACCAACCGGGCAGTGGCGTCCTGGCGATTGAGCGGGGGACCTTGGCAGCACTCGGCTCGATCGGTCCCGGGTCGCACGACCGGTGGCGGGAATTGTGGAGGACGTTATCTCCCGGTAGTTTGGCCGAAATCAGTCAGATCCCCTGGTATGCGGATTATGATGAATCGCTGCCCATTGCCGTACCTGCGGCGGGTGTGCGGCGGGACGCGGCGACCTTGGGAACAGGATGGCAGCAGGCTGGTGTGCGCCTGCTGGGGATCGAGTCCGCTACGCTCTTCGCTGGACAGTTCAATCGCAAATTGGCGGAACTGGGCAACAAGAGCACGGTGCTTTCCCACCTCACGTTGGAACTCGTCAGACGCCGCATCCGGTCCCTGCCCCCCGGGCCCATCCACATTCTTTGTGATAAACATGGTGGCAGGAATCGTTACGCGGGGATGCTGCAGGCGTGCTTTGGCGATTTCATTCAAGTCCGTTATGAATCGAAGGCCTCCAGTTTGTATTGCTGGGGGCACGACGATCGCCGCATCGAGTGTTGTTTTCAGGCCAAGGCCGATCATGTTCTGGCCGCCGCGCTCGCTTCCATGGCGGCGAAGTATCTCCGCGAGCTTGCCATGCGGGCCTTCAATCACTTCTGGCAAGCCCGCCGAGAAGGCCTACGGCCCACGGCCGGCTATCCAACCGATGCCCGTCGCTTTCGCTCTGAAATTGCCGACTCGTTTCAGCAGCTGGGGGTGGCCGAATCGCTGCTGTGGCGAGAGCGTTAGCGGTCTTCGCTTGACGGGGCGGCGGCCCCGCCCTGCCCCGCCTCGGTTGGCCCTGGACGGGGCCCCCGTCTACACTAGATAAGAGCAAATCACGCGTGATCGAGAGGGATACAGCACGATGAGTCAGGTGGTTGTGGATGAACTGGTAGCGGAGTTCGCCCATTTGGACGAACGAGAAGCTTGTCAATTGCTTGACGAGTTGGGCCGTGAGCTTCCCGAGATTCCGCCCGCGGTCTACGGGGATGAGAATCTGGTGCCAGGCTGCCAAAGTCGCGTGTGGCTCGTGACTCATTTGAATGAGGATGACCCGCCGACCATTTCGATTCAGGCGGACAGCGACGCGTTTGTGGTAAAAGGACTGATTTATGTCGTCCTGAGGATGTACGACGCGCGAACGCCGCGGGAAGTTCTGGATGTCGACTATGTCGCGATTTTCGATCGCTTGGGCCTGGGAAGGTTGATCCTTCCGCAGAGAAAGAACGGGCTCTACGCAATGGTGCGGAAGATTCGCAATTTCTGCCGCCGACGCCCTCGGTGTGTCCCGCGACGACGCGAGTCCAGCTGTCCCCGTCAAGACCGAGCGCCGCAGCCCTCCTCAACCCACGAGGGCTATCGAACGGATCGCGGGCGAGTTTCCCGTCCTCATGCGTCCGCTGCCGAGCGGCCGGCGTCCCGTCTTTCTGGACAGTGCCGCATCGGCGCAAAAGCCTCAGTGCGTGATTGACAAGGAACGTGAGGTGGAAGAGGGCTATTATGCCAACGCTTTTCGCGGTCGCTATTACTTTGGCCAACGCGTTGATGACGAGATCGAGCAGGCGCGAGAAAAAGTCGCCGACCTCATCGGTGCGGCCCGTCATGAGGAGGTAATCTTTACCGCCGGCGCGACGATGTCGATCAACATGGTTGCCGCTGGTTGGGGCCGCAAGCACCTGCGGCCGGGAGATGAAATCGTCATCACCGAAATGGAACACCACGCCAACATGGTGCCTTGGCAAGTCATCGCTCGGGAAACCGGCGCCAAGTTGCGGCTGATTCCCGTCCGCAACCAAGGTGACTTGGATCCCGCAGCCATCGAGACGCTGATTAACGACCGGACGGCGCTCCTCGCCGTGACGAGTATGTCCAATGTGCTGGGGACCATCAATCCGCTCGATCAACTCGTAGCCCGCGGCGCACGATCATGGCGCCGTGGTGCTGGTTGATGCCGCGCAGAGTGTGCCCCACATGCCGACTGATGTGGCGGCGGCGGAGATTGACTTTCTCGTGTTTTCCGGGCACAAACTCTACGGACCGACGGGTGTCGGCGTCCTGTACGGCCGCCATGATCTGTTGTGCGATATGGAGCCTTTTGTTTTCGGCGGCCACATGATTGAGCGTGTCGAGCGGCAGTCGTCCACCTGGGCCGAACCGCCGGCCAAATTCGAGGCGGGGACCCCGCCGATCGTGCAGATCATCGGGCTGGGTGCCGCCGCCGACTGGGTCCTTTCTTTGGGGTTGGAGGCGATCGCGGAACACGAGCACCGACTGCTCGTCGCGACCCAGGATCGTCTGGCGAAGATTCCCGGCTTGACGATTTTTGGACCCCCGGTCGACCACAAAGGGGCCATCGTCAGTTTCGCCATTGACGGGATTTCGACCGAGGATCTCGCTCGTCGGTTGGATGATCGAGGCATCTGCACCCGACACGGCCATCATTGCGCGATGGTGCTGCACGAACGGTTGGGCGTGCCGGCGACCACGCGCGCCAGCTTTGGCGTCTACAACACGCTGGCGGATGTGGATGCCCTGGCGGAGGCCGTTTCGGAGGGAATCGCGGAGATCCGTGCCCTGGCCTGAAACCCGCCTGGACGACAAGGAACCACGGCAGAAACACCCGTGGAAAATCCAACGACCGATTTGCAGATTTCGTCTATAGTAGAGGCTTTGCCAGTTCGGCTTCCGTTTTCCCTGCAGGTCCTGTCATGTTCCGTCGACGCCGTGCCACTCGCCAATCCGCGTCCCGTCATGCCGCGCAACGTCATCTGCGGGTCGAACCGTTGGAGGTGCGTCTCGTCCTCACGGCCTGGCACAATGTTGACATGCCGACCGACGTCGACGGCTCGGGTGTTGTCGCCCCGCTCGACGCACTGCTCGTCATCAACGAGTTGGTCAATCGTGATTTTTCCAATCCTCAAAATGGCATGCTGCCCGCCGATCGGCCGGTCGACGCACCGTTCCTTGACGTCACGAACAATTCCATCGTGGCGCCACTTGATGCGCTGCTCGTGATTAACGAATTGGGCGAGCCCGCCGTCAACGTATTTTCGATTTTGGAAACCGCGGCCACCGACTCCTTGGTGGGTCGTATCCAGCCATCCGGGGGTGTGAACGCCAATTCCATCTTCGAGCTGTCGAAGGACAGTGCCATTCCGGCAAGCATCCGAGAGATCCTGGCGTTGCGGCCGATCGATCATTACCAGGGTGCCGCCGACGCGCCGGTGGTTCTTATCGAGTACGTTGATTTCGCGTGCCCGATCTGCGGGCTGTATCATCCCTTGATTCAACAGGCCTTGCAGGATTTTGACGGCGAGATCGCGGTGGTCACGCGCCACTTGCCACTCACCGAAGTGCATCCCAACGCGGCGCGAGCCGCCATTGCCGCCGAAGCCGCGGGTCGTCAAGGCAAATTCGATGAGATGGCCGACCTGCTCTTCACGCGGCGCATCCAGACCGGCTGGGACGCTGCCAGTGATCCAACGGCCCAGTTCGAGCAATTTGCCAGCGAATTGGGATTGAATGTGCCACAATTTACGGCCGACCTGGACGACACGGCGCTGGCCGAGCGGGTGGCGGGCGACCGTGAAGATGCGGTATCGGGGCTTGGGTTCGGCGGAACCCCCTCGTTTGTCCTCAACGATTTTCCGACCAGCTTTGCCAATGCGACCCAAAGTGATGTGAACGCCGGTTTGCAGGCGGCCATCGACGACGTGGAAATCCCGTTCAAGATCGATCGTTTTACCGGAGATATTCGGGTTCGGGACGGTGCGTTATTGGATTACGAAACCAATCCCACGTACACCTTGGACGTGACGGTCAACGGCACGGTCGAGTCGGTGGAGATTCGGTTGACCGACGTCCCGGGCGCTTGATGGAGTGGCATGGGCTGGCCCGAATATCTGACCGAGCAGCAGCGGCGGAACGAGTCGACTCGCGCGCACCGTGACGCATTCTTCGAGCATCGCCAGCGGGTCATGCACTTACTGCTCTCCGCGCGCCGTGACGCGCGAGATCGGCTGTGCATCCTGGCTGCCGGAAATGGCAACGATATCGACCTGGACGACTTGTCACGTCATTATCGTGAAGTTCATCTGGTGGATGCCGATGGCCGCGCGCTGGCACACGCCGTCCGGCAGGCGGGTTGTGAAGCACGCTCCAACGTGGTGCCGCATGCCGAGCTGGACCTCACCGGCATCGCTGATCAGCTGGGCGGAGGCTCATCCTGCAGTCGTGCCACTGCAGCGGATGTGCGGGAGCTGATGGCGCGATCCCGTGCCTTCGAGTGTCCTGCCCTGCCCGGCCCTTTTGAGGTGGTTGCCAGTACCTGCCTGCTGTCCCAATTGGTGGATGCCGTGGTGGCGGTGGTCCCGCATGATCGGGCCGACTGTCTGCCCTTGATCCTGGAAGTTCGCCGCCGACATCTGGAACTGATGCTGGAACTACTGGCGGATGGAGGACGTGGTATTTTGATTGTCGACTTTGTCTCTTCCGCGACGTTTCCGGAACTGATGACCGTACCCCTCGCACATTTGCCCGCGGCGGCGCAGGAGCGGATCGATCGCGGGGATTTTTTTACCGGCGTCAATCCATTCGCCGTCCATCGCTGGTTCGTCGAACAGCAAGCCGAAACGGCCCACACCGGGGCCCCCGTGCTGCACCAGCCTTGGCGATGGGACGTGGGCCCCATACAATTTGCGGTTACCGCGATCACGTTTGAGAGACGCGGGAGCAGCCCCCCGCCGCATGAGGGGGACCGGTAGGGATGGGATATCGCAGTCTGAAAGCCTGTGTCGCCGATCTCGAGCGTCACGGACATCTGCTTCGCATCGACGATCGTGTCGACCCACATCTCGAGGCTGCCGAGATCCACCGCCGCGTTTTTGCCGCGGGTGGCCCGGCGCTGTACTTCGCCCAGGTGGCGGGAACTCCGTTTCCCATGGTGTCAAATCTGTTCGGGACGACCGAGCGGACGCGATTTCTCTTTCGCGACACCCTGGACCATGTGAAGCGGCTGGTGGAACTCAAGGCTGACCCGGCGGCACTGAAAAAGGCCCCCTTCCGCTATGCCTGGGCAGGCTTGGGGGCTTGGCGGATGCTGCCTCGTCATGTGCGACGGGGGCCGGTGCTGGCTCATCGGACGACTCTTAGTCAATTGCCGGCCCTGCAGAGTTGGCCGCGAGACGGAGGCCCCTATATCACGCTGCCCCAGGTCTATTCCGAGCACTTGGACCATCCGGGCGTCATGGCATCGAACTTGGGAATGTATCGCGTGCAACTCGCGGGGAATGAATTCGAACGTGACCGCGAGGTCGGGTTGCACTACCAGATTCAGCGTGGCATTGGGGTACATCATCAGGCGGCATTGCGATCCGGTCGGCCGTTTCGAGTCAATGTGTTTGTCGGCGGTGCGCCGGCCATGTCCGTCGCTGCCGTGATGCCGCTGCCCGAGGGACTGTCCGAACTGACATTCGCGGGAGCACTTGCCGGTCATCGCATTCCGATGGTCGTCCGCGAGCAGGGACCGTCCCTCTACGCGGACGCCGACTTTTGCCTGAGCGGCGTGGTCGATCCGGAGCGGCTGCTCCCGGAAGGGCCCTTTGGTGACCATCTCGGTTACTACAGCCTGCAACATCCCTTCCCCGTACTCCGCGTGGACGCCGTTCATCACCGTTCGGAGGCCATTTGGCCCTTCACCGTGGTGGGTCGACCTCCCCAGGAGGACACGATGTTCGGCGAGCTGATCCACGAAATCACCGGACCGATGATTCCCAAGGTCGTGCCGGGCGTGTCGGCCGTGCATGCTGTCGATGCGGCTGGGGTGCATCCATTGATGCTGGCTATCGGGAGCGAGCGTTACACTCCCTTTCAGGTGCTGAAGCGGCCAAGCGAATTGCTGACGCAAGCGAATGCCATACTCGGGCAGGGCCAGATGTCGCTCGCCAAATACGTGTTGATTGTCAATGGAGGCGACAACGAGGCCTTGGACATCCACGACATCGGTGCGTTTCTTGAGCATCTGTTGTTGCGCATCGATTGGTCGCGCGACCTGCACTTTCAAACCAGCACGACCATCGATACGCTGGACTATTCCGGTTCGGGATTGAACGAAGGATCGAAAGTTGTCATGGCGGCGGCGGGCCCGCCGATCCGCCCGTTGCCGACTCAGCCAGGCGAACTACGGTTGCCCGCCGGCTTCGACCGGCCGCGTGTCGTGCGGCCCGGCATCCTGGCGATCACGGGACCCACGGTGAGCGGTGAGACGAGCGATTTGCGCGATTCTGCCAGTCCTTTGGCCTGGCTTCACCACTAAACGACTGGCCGCTCGTGGTCCTCGTGGATGACAGTGATTTTGTGGCTGAATGCCTGCGGAATTTCCTCTGGGTCGTATTCACACGCAGCAATCCCGCGGAGGACATCGATGGGATTGAGGCGTTTGTCGCGGCGAAGCATTGGGGATGTCGCGGCAGCCTGGTGATCGACGCCCGTGGCAAGCCGCATCACGCACCCCCACTTGAGGTAGACCCGCGCGTTTCCGCCGCGGTTGACGCCCGCGCGGCCGCGGGTGGCCCGCTCGCGCGGTGGCTGTAGAATGGGTCACGATGATTCGCGGTACTAGCATTGGTGGGCGATCCGCCCGCCAGACCCGCGACCGAGCAGCGGGCACCCGCCTGAAGATGCGAGAGGAGGGGTAAATTGACGCAGATGGATGCGGAACTGAGGAAGCTCGTGGAGTCACCCAGTTATCGGCTGGCCGAGACCGACGTTGACTTTTTGACCCGTCCCGAGCTGCGTCCAGTGCGGATGCAGCTTGAGTTGCTCAAACCCGAGATGGCATTTGCGGAGAATCAAATTGCTTCCACCATCGTGGTGTTTGGTGGCACGCAAATCGTGCCCCGCGCGCTGGCCGAGGCCCGCGTACGACGCGCCGCCGCTACCGTGGAAGAGCGACCGGAGGATAAGCAGGCGGCCCGGGCGCTGGTTCGGGCCGAGCGCGTCTTGGCCAAGGCACATTATTACGAGCAGGCCCGTGAGTTCGCACGTCTCGTGTCATCGACGTGTCAAATCCAGGGCCATTGCGATTATGTCGTGATCACGGGCGGCGGACCGGGGATTATGGAGGCCGCCAATCGGGGTGCCCACGACGTCGGAGCCAAATCGATCGGCTTGAACATTACGCTTCCGGACGAGCAGGCACCCAACCGGTACATCACGCCCGAACTCTGTTTTCAATTCCACTACTTCGCGATGCGGAAAATGCACTTCCTGCTGAGGGCCAAAGCGCTCGTTATTTTTCCTGGCGGGTTTGGGACGCTCGACGAATTGTTTGATGCCCTGACGCTCAGGCAAGTGGGTCGCATGCAGGAGATTCCCATCATCCTTTTTGGCAAGGCCTACTGGCAGCAAGTGGTGAACTTTCAGTTTCTGGCGGATGAAGGCGTCGTCCGAGATGAGCACCTCGATTTGATCGAATACGCGGAGACACCGGCCGATGCCTGGAAAATCATCACGGATTTTCACGCCTGAATAAGTGGTCACGGCATCAGCGAGCCGCAAGGAGAGCGCGTCCTGCGCATGGGGGTGGGGACCCCGCTGGGGTGCTCGGGCCCGCCAGCCGAGTGGGACTACTTGTTCTTCTTCGGATTCAGGGCGCCCAGCCCCAAATGGTCGCGCCACTTGGCCGCCCCGCGGCCTTTGTCGAGTTTTTCCAGCATCCGAGCCTGACTCTCCAGCTTGCGCATCTTTTCTTCCAGGGCCGCGCGCTGCCGACCATTCTCCGCGCGTTCGACCGCAAACTCGACCTCGGCCGCGCGAAGTTTCTCTCGCCATTCCTCCTGCAGTTTCCTCAGCCGTTCCCGCTCCTGCTGGATGCGCTGGTCACCGTCGAGGACGCTATCGCTGGCTCCCTCCTCCGGAGGAGCTGGCACGGCGTGCTTGCGTGCCTGCTCTAATTGGCTCCGCAGCGATTCGACCTCCCGCTCTTTCTCGCGGACAATTTTATCGGTAACCCGCAGAGTGTTCTCGACGGTCGCCCGATCGTCGGCGGAAACTTCCTTATCATCCCCCAGCTCCTGGAACATCCGTGCCTTTTGCGTCTCCCAATCGAACGAGGTGGGGCGGTCGTGAGATTCCCGGCCCCCTTCCGAGAGTTGTGTTTCGAGTTGCTGGTTGCGTTCCTTGAGGGACCGAATCGTCTCGACTGCCATTTCAAATTGCCGGCGGAGATCCTCATAATCGGCGCCATCGGTGCCGGGGGCCTCGTTCAACTGCACCGTCAGTTCGGTCAAGCGTTCTTGCAGCTGATCCCGTTCGCTTTGAACCTGCACCAGCTCCTCGGCCAATCCGACCGTTTCCTCGCGTTGGGCGAAGGAGGCTTCCAGTTGCTCTCGGAGCTGCCGGACTTGCTGGCCTCGTTCGTTGAGGACCTTCTTGCTCTTGGCGAGCTCCTGCCGCAGTTCCTTTTCTTCTCCGCGGGAGGCGAGCAGTGCGTCTCGCGCTGCTCGGTAATCGCTTTCCAGCCGCTTCCGTTTCGCGGATTCCTGGTTGAGCGTGTCACACAGTTCGTCCCACTCGCCCAGCTTCTCCACCACCGACTCGAGCTCGACCAATAACCAGTCGTGCAACCCGCTCAAGCGGGCCTCGCGTTCCGCCAGGTAGGCCTCGGCGCGGTCCCGGTGCTCCGCAATACGATCGCCCAGCGAATCAGTTTCGCTGAACGTAGGAGGCTCGGATGGTGGACGCATGGAACTCATCAGCCGCAGTCTTCCCCCGCGTGACGTTGAGGTCCCCCGGGACGGAGGCCTGGGGACCGGTACCTCAACATATAGGTCAGAAAGAGACCCCAGGCAAAATCGGTCGGACCGCAATCCAGCCCGGCGATCAGCGGGGGCGGCGGCGTTCACGCAAGGCGTCACAAACCCGCCAAGTGGCCAAAACCACCAGCCATACCCCCGAGGGTTCAGGCACGGCAAGCGGTGCGACCGGCGTGAACTTGTGCACGTTCCACCTGTTAAAATCGGACGCATCGACGACGCCATCCCCGTTAAAATCGCCACGATCCCAATCGGTGGTACTGGTAAATCTGTGCGTATTCCAGCGATTAAAGTCACTGAGGTCCACGAAACCATCGAGATTCGCGTCGCCTGCCAAATAGGGCGTCGATAAACCATTCGACCAGGCAGCCTCGGCGAGCCAGCGGTCGAGGTCGGCTTGGTCAAGGATGCCGTCTCCGTTCAAATCGAAGATTGCCGCGGGGCCCTCCACGACCACTCCCGAGGCGATCGGACCGGCCGCCAAGAGCTGGTTCAAATCATCCAGTCCGCAATATCCGTCGTCGTTAAAATCACAGGGAATCACAAATGGGTCCGAAAAAGCCGGATTGGTCAAGAACTGATCGTCGGTCAATGATCGCAGGAAAGCCACTAGCGCGTCCTGTTCCGCGATGGAAAAATGAAGGCGGATCGGCTGATTTCCACTGGTGTTGTCACGCAGTCGGAAGTCCAGATCGGGATTGTCCTGAATGCCCGAGTTGTAAAAAGCAACCACCTCCTCCAAGGTCGAGAATCGTCCATCGTGCATGTAAAAGTCTCGTGCCGCCACATTCCGTAGCGAGGGGGATTTGAACCGGCCGCCGCCCGCCCCATCGTCTTGCGAGAGCATGTCGAGGCCCGTGTTGTGTGCCTCGCTGGCGATTTGTCCATTTGTCGAGTGGCAAAACGAGCAGCGCCCCTCACCATGAAACAGGTTCCTGCCCAATTGCTCCTGGGCAGTCAAGACGGCCGCAAAGTTGTGCCTCCGTCGGGAGAGAAGGCCCTATCGAATTTCGACTGGTAGGAGACCAGTGAGCGCACAAACTGCGCCAGCGATTGGGCGATCCGTTCCGTCGTCACTTGCGGAGTTCCAAATGCCTGTTTGAACAGGTCCGCGTAGAAGGGCGTGGCGGCTAATTTTCCCGTGAGCGACGCGAGATTCATGCCCAGTTCCGTGGGGTCCTCAATGGGCATCAATACCTGCTGCTCCAAAGAATCCGCCCGCTCATCCCGCAGAAACTTGCCGTTCTCGTAAAAGCGGGCGTTCGTCAGGCCCATCGAGTGTCGAGTTGACAAGTCGCCATCGGCTCCGCTGCTGAAACGGCTGGAATCGGCGAATCCCTTGTCCTGGTGGTGGCAAGACGCACAGGAGAGCGTGTTGTTGTGGGACAGTCGCTTGTCATAAAACAACACGCGTCCCAGGGTGGCTCCGGCGTTGCTGATCGGGTTATCACTCGGTGTGTTGTCGGCACCGGTCAACGTTCCGAAGCGCCCATTCCCAAAATGGGCCGGCAACTGCTCCACCGCATAACCGACATAATCATACGGTTGACTGGGCAGCAACCGGGGTTGCCCGACCGACTGGGCCAGCACGTGGGACGAGCCGACGATCCAGCCGCCAATCGCCAGCAGGAGAGACCAGCGGCAGGAGCCCGGTGTCAGCAAGGGCCACCATCCGTCGCTGGGCGGTCGTTTGTCGCGCACTGCGGAACCTCATGACAAAAACGGGAACGAATGCAGGCCGGAATCGCGGCACATTAGGGAGGGGAGCTGGTCGCTCCCGCGCTCATTCCAGCATAACTGGCACTGAGCCGAGCGTCGAACAAAATCGGTCCGGCGGCCGACCCGCCAAACGCCGATGGGAGGAGTGCAAAAACGAAAAAAGCGTTGGTCCCGAGGGACCAACGCTGATTTCTTTTCGGAGGCAAGCAAGCAAGCAGTTCTTTGGGGCCGCTTAACGCTTCTTGCGTCGGAAGAATCCGAGCAGGAAGGTAAAGCCGATTCCCAAAATTGCTCCGCTTGCCGGCTCCGGCACGACATTCGCGTCGAATGTCAACCACTCGCGAGTCAGGTCGGAGTTGGGGGATGGATTCAAACTGCTCCAACCCACCACGACCGACGAAACTCCGCTTGGCAAACTGATTCCCCACGAATCGACGGTGTTCAGAATCTGATTACTCGAAAACACGACTGTCGTTCCGGAGGAAAATGTCGAACCACTGCTCAGCCCGGCGAGCTGATTGTCAGGATCCGTCACCGTGGCCATCCCGCCTCCGGCCCAGCTCACGGAAAATTGAGCTGTTTCGAAGTTGCCACCGTTCCAGGTCCCGGGCGTTCCGAAATAAGGGCTCTGCGCCAACGATATGTTGACAACGTCACTTGGATCCACGGTGCTCACGATGAAGGCAATCGTATTGACGTCTTCCGAGCCGTTCACATCGTTAATAAAAGTGTACTGCAGGCCTTTCGTTCCACCCGTTAACGCGTAGTTCGAAAAATCCGTGCCGCTGACCGACGTCTGCAATGACCAATTGGCAACCATGGTGCCGCTGGAATTGATGAGCCGGCCTACCGCATAGTTATCTACTTCAGGTCCCCGGACGATATCCACCACGGTCGTCGTGTCGGAGGCGAAAACCGCTCCAGCCAAGGAAACGACCAGGAACAGAACCAGCCCGCGGGCACCCAAAGTGAGATGTGTTGTGGAATGCATTAATCTACCTCCGAAAAAGAAAAGAACAGCTTGCTTGACCAAAAACAAAACCACCCGCTTGCAGGGGTGATTGATTCAAATCAAAACAGGCTCTCGTCGGAGGTGACCACCAAGGGACCCATTGGCCTGGGTGCATGAACGCCCCCAGGGGAGGCCGACACCATGGACAAAGGATCAGACGCCGTTTACGACACGCGAGGAAACGTCGCAGCCGAGAGGCTGCAAATCCGAGGGCGTGCGAGATAGGATCTTGAGGTGGCTAAAAGCACCGTCGAGAACCTGTTCGCATTAGCACAATGAAGCGGTTTTTCAACCGAACCCTCTGATTTCAGAATGTTGGGCGGGATGCCAGTCATCCAACCCACCAACTTCCCCCATACTACTAAGGTGCTACCCTTTCCGCAAGCACTTTTCTTTCCGTGGGGGCAAAAAAACAAAAATAATTGCAAGTCTTTTTCTCATAGCAGGTTACGCGCGCTGCTCGCGGTTACAGGTCGCGCATTTCTGGTCAGCCGTCAAAAAAAATCTCCCTGGCCAGGTGTCGCGAGGGCGCGGCGGGCGGGCCCGCCGACGATCTCTCACGGTTGGGGCCGCGCGTCGAATGGGTTCGGTTGCCAAGGACGGTTTCATCGTGTCAATTGGGCGTCGAACACGCGCCCCTTCGCCGACAAGGAACTGCGGAATGCCAGCGGAAAAACCCCAGCGAGTCACCGTGCCCGTCTTTCGCAAGATGAAGGCAGACGGGCGGAAGATCAGCATGCTGACCGCCTACGACTATCCCCTGGCCTCCTTGCTCGACGAAGCGGGGGTCGACGCGATCCTCGTTGGTGACAGCATGTCGATGGTGGTGCAGGGGCATGAAAACACGCTGCCGGTCACGCTGGAGGAGATGATCTACCACGCCGAGATGGTGGGACGGGCCGTTTCCCGGGCGCTGGTCGTCGTCGACATGCCGTTTCCTAGCTACCACCTGGGCGTCCATCGGGCGATTGAAAATGCGGGGAACATCCTCAAGAAAACCCGCTGCCAGGCCGTCAAGCTCGAAGGCGGAGCGGATCAGGCGGGCGTGATCGCGGGACTGGTGGGAGCCGGGATTCCGGTCATGGCCCACGTCGGGCTGCGGCCGCAGAACGTGCACCAACTCGGCGGTTATCGCGTGCAACGGGACGAAGAGCTACTGATCCGGGATGCGGAGGCGGCTCAGAACGCGGGGGCCTTTGCCATTGTCCTCGAGTGCATTCCCAGCCAGATCGCGGCCGCGCTGACGCGACGGCTGGAAATCCCCACCATCGGGATCGGGGCGGGGCCGGATTGTGACGGCCAGGTGCTGGTGATTCACGATCTTCTGGGCATCAGCAGCGGCTATGTCCCCAGGCACGTCAAGCCGTTCGCCGACCTGCGGTCGGTCATCGTCGGGGCGGTCGCGGATTACTGTCGCGAGGTCAAATCGGGGACCTTTCCAGGCAGCGAAAACGCCTTTCAGTAGGGCCCGCCCGCGCGGGTGGCGGGCCGGGAGGCAAGGCTTGGCCGGCCGCGGTCGGGACGTGCCTTGGGCGTTGGCGACGAGCCGGAAATTTTTCGCGGCGAAAAGCGGCGACCCCAGGTTGACGGCCGGCGGACATCTCCATACGATCGGGGATTCCCCATGGGCCGCTGGGATGAAATGACGGCCAAGCGGTCCCGCAGCGGAGCTGCTCGGCCATTGTCGACAGTACAGGTTGCGATTCCACGCCGCGTTGTTCCGCGGCTCTCCGGTGGTCATTCATCCAGCATTTTATCTAGCAGAGTAGGTAACGGCCGTGGCAGGTCCCCCGCAGGAAATTATTCGCATTCGCATGGAGGCGTACGACCACGCCATCCTGGATCAGAGTGCTCAAGAGATTGTCGATACGGCGAAGCGAACCAATTCCGAGGTGCATGGGCCGATTCCGTTGCCCACGCGGATCGAGCGCTATACGGTGCTGTCCAGTCCCTTTATCGACAAGAAGGCTCGGCAGCAATTCGAGATTCGAACGCATAAGCGGGTGATTGACATTGTGCAGGCAACGGCGAAGACAATCGAAGCGTTGAACAAGCTGAGTTTGCCGGCCGGCGTGGATATCAAGATCAAGGCATCCGCGAGGTAGTGGCTTATCGGGGCGGGGTTCATCTGGGTGAAGTTCGCTGCGCGCGATGCGCGAGGCGGCGAAGCGGTCAACGGTTTTTGTGTTCCGGCATGTTGAGGGTTGCGGTTTTGGCGAGGTGACTTTCGGTCGGGCACTTGTACATAACTCGGTGGTAAATTCATTGATTGGACGCTGGGCGGGTAACGGCTTCGGGTGAAGCAAGGTCCCGCAGGCAAGTCAGTTAGCAAGGCATCGGACATGGCTACAGGGATACTCGGCCGCAAGGTCGGGATGACTCAGGTTTACGACGAGCAGGGGCAGGCGGTCTCGGTAACCGTCATTGAGGCCGGTCCTTGCAGTGTCTTGCAGCTGCGAACGCTCGACCGCGATGGCTACGAGGCCGTCCAGCTCGGGTTTCTCGATAAGCCACGGCGGTTGGCGGCTCGCAGTGAACGTGGGCATGTTGCCAAGATCTCGAGCAAGCGATCGCGTGCTCGTGCCGAAGCCGGGTTGGAGCCGCTGGCCAAGCCCGATTGCGAGCCCAAGCGGTTCATTCGCGAATTGCGCGGCAGCACCGACGGTTATGAGTTGGGCCAGGACGATTGATGTCGAGTGCCCTGGAGTCGGTGGCGGCGGTCGATGTGGTTGGCACCAGCAAGGGCCGCGGATTCTCAGGGGTGATGAAGCGTCATAATTTCTCCGGCCAGCGGGCGACTCACGGCGTGAAGAAAGTGCATCGTCACGCCGGTGGTACCGGCTGCAGTGCTTATCCCAGCCGCGTGTTTAAGGGGAAGCGGATGGCGGGGCAGTACGGGAACGCGAAAACGACCAGCCGCAATCTGAAGGTGGTGCGGGTCGACGCGGATAACAATTTGCTGCTTGTTCACGGTGCCGTGCCTGGTCCCAATGGCGGTTATGTGGTGATTCAGGCGACCAATACGATGTAGGTTGCATGGCCGATCCTTTGCCGGGTCGGCCGTTTTTGATTCGGTTCGGTCAAGGTGTAAGCAGGTGTAGCGCATGGCAAGCTTGAAAGTTTACGATCGCTCGGGCAGCCGAGGTGGGTACTTACGAGATCGAGCCCACGGATATTGCGGCGCGGATCAACAAGCAGTTGCTGCACGATGCGGTGGTCATGTACCAGGCGAATCAGCGGCAAGGCTCTGCAAAGACGAAATCGCGAGCTGAGGTGTCGGGGTCGACCAAGAAGATGTATCGGCAGAAGGGGACGGGTAACGCGCGTGCGGGTTCGAAGCGAAGTGGCGTTCGTCGCGGCGGTGGGCACATCTTCGCTCATCGTCCACGCGACTATTCGTACCGCTTGCCGCGAAAGGCCGTGCAGTTGGCCACGCGGATGGCAATTGCCTCCAAGATCGCCGACGAGCAGATGGTGGTGCTGGATGACCTGGCGTTTGCTCAGCCGGCCACTCGTGAGATGGCCGGCGTGCTCAAATCCTTGGGGATTGCCGGCAAGAGCGCTTTGGTCACCACGGCCCTGCATGATGTCAATGTATACAAGAGTGCCCGCAATATTCGCGGTGTCGAGACGACGCCGGTCTGCGGGTTGAACGCCCTGGCGGTGTTGCGTCCGGAGGTGATGGTGGTGACCAAGGCCGCACTCGATGCGATTAAGGAGTCCGCCCAGGGCAAACCGTCGCGTGCTGACAAGGCGGCAGTCGAATAGGTCGAGCGAAACGAATGGTCGGTGCGGGCCAGCCCTGCGGGCGGCGAGCCAGTCGACGACGATGAGGAGCGTTGAGTGATGACAGTCATTGTGAAAACAAAAAGCCGCGGCCCCGCTGCGCCCGGAAGGGTCCGAAGCTCGAGTCGCATCAGGTCGTTTTGCGGCCGTTGGTCACCGAGAAGGGGATGCACCGCTCGACGCGTGACAATCAATATGCCTTTGAGGTCAACGCATTGTCGAATAAGGCGGATGTGAAGGAAGCCGTGGAGGACTTGTTTGACGTGAAGGTCCTGAAGGTCCGGACGCAGAGTCGCCACGGGAAGCCGCGTCGGCACAAGTTCCGGTACGGTTCCACGAAGTCCTGGAAGAAGGCCATTGTGACGCTCTCGCCGGAGCATCGGATCGACTTCTTCTAAGCCGCGACTTAAAGAAAGCACAGCGCGTAGAGTTCAATCATGGGTATTCGAAAATACAATCCGACGTCGCCCGGTCGACGCAATGCCACGGTCAGTGACTTTAAGGACCTGACCAAGGGGGTAAAGCCGGCCAAGCGACTGTTGAAGCCGGTCAAGAAGACGGGCGGGCGGAACAACCAGGGTAAGATCACGGCTCGACACCGGGGTGGCGGGCATAAGCGTCGGTTTCGGCTGATTGATTTCCTCCGCAACAAGGATGGAGTGCCGGCCAAGGTGGCCACGGTGGAGTACGACCCAAACCGCACGGCTCGGATCGCGCTGCTGCACTACGTGGACGGGGAGAAAAGGTACATCCTGGCTCCCGACGGCCTGGTGGTCGGCAAGATGGTGGAAAGCGGTCCCGACTCGCCTCCCAACGTGGGCAATTGTCTGCCGTTGAAGAATATCCCGCTGGGGACCGCGGTGCACAACATCGAGCTGCAGCCTGGACAGGGGGCAAGTCTTTGTCGGAGCGCAGGCACGGGTGCCACGTTGATGGCGAAGGAGTCCGGTTGGGCTCAGATTTCACTTCCTAGCGGAGAAATCCGACGGGTGCCTTCCACGTGTCGGGCGACAATCGGGAAGGTTGGCAATTCGGACCACATGGGGATTCGGCTCGGCAAGGCGGGTCGCAAGCGCTGGCTGGGGCGACGTCCCCACGTGCGAGGAACCGCCATGAATCCGATCGACCACCCTCACGGTGGCGGCGAAGGTCGCACCAAGGGTGGGCGGCATCCGGTCAGTCCGGAGGGGAAGCCCGCCAAGGGGGGTGGAACGCGGAGTCGCCGCAAGCCATCGAATGCGGCCATTGTGCGGCGACGTCGGTCCCGCCGGTACGGGCAATTGAAGAAATAGTGGCGAGGGGTGCGGTCAGCAGGCCGCGGATGCAGGTTGGCGGACACAAATCACCGGGCGGCGCGGCGATTCATACAAATCAATAGCCAGAGTTATCTAGTAGAAGCAAAATCATGAGCCGATCGTTGAAGAAGGGACCGTTTGTTGACCCCAAGGTCTACCAGAAGGTGGTCCAGCAACAGGAAGGTGGCAAGGTCGAGCCGATCAAGACGTGGGCGCGTGCCTGCACGATCGTGCCCGAATTCGTGGGCGTGACCTTCATGGTGCACAACGGGAAAAACCATATGAAGGTCCTCGTGACCGAAGACATGGTGGGACACAAGCTGGGCGAATTCGCTCCGACGCGAACGTTCCGCGGCCACGGCGGCAAGGGAAAGCGTTAATCGGGACGATTTCGTTCACGACTGGTTTGGTAACGACTTGTTCAGTTGAAAAGAGTGTTGGTCATGGCCTACCGAGCATCGCATCGCTACGCTCGCATCAGTCCTCGCAAGGTCCGTCCGCTGGCGGATATGGTGCGGGGCAAGTTTGCGGACGAGGCGTTAGATATCCTTCGTTACCAGCCGCATCGCGGAGCCCGGCTGCTTGAGAAGGTAATTTTGAGCGCCCTGGGAAATGCCTCGGACCCGAATAATCCGGCCAGTCGTGGCCGCTCGATTAACGTCGACAGCCTGGTGGTAAGCTCGGCGACGGTCGATGGCGGTCCGATGTTCAAGCGGATTCGGCCTCGAGCCCGCGGCATGGCGTTTGTCATTAAGAAGCGGATGTCGCACATCAATGTGACCTTGGAAGAGCTGACGTAACGGAATCCCTACGGGACAAGCATCGGAACCACGGGCGAGAGAGATTATGGGTCAAAAAGTCAATCCAATTGGTTTTCGCGTCGGCGTGATGGAGGGCTGGAAGAGCCGCTGGTATGCCTCGAAGCAAGACTATGCCTTGCTGCTGATTGAGGATCATAAGGTGCGGCATTTCATCAAGAATCACCCCAAGCAGTCACAATACAAGCACGCGGGGATCAATAAGGTCGAGATCGAGCGGACTCGGGATGACGTAAAGATCGTGCTGCATGCGGCCCGGCCCGGATTGCTGATTGGCAAGAAAGGCCAGGATATCGAGATCCTGCAGAATGAGCTGCAGGATTTGATCGGCCGTCGTGTCAACCTGAAGATTCAGGAGATTGGCCGGCCGGAATTGCAGGCGCAGATTGTGGCGGAGGATGTGGCCGAGCAGCTGGCGAAGCGGGCCAGCTTCCGGCGGACGATGAAGCGCTCGATGGAAGCCACCATGGAGGCGGGAGCCAAGGGGATCAAGATTCAATTGGCGGGCCGTTTGGGTGGAGCCGAAATGGCGCGGCGTGAGAAGCAGATTTCGGGGTCAATCCCGCTGAGTACCCTGCGGGCGAAAATCGACTACGGCTTTACCGAGGCGAAGACCGCGCAAGGGCATATCGGCGTTCAAGTCTGGATCAATCAAGGTATGTACGAGGGGAGTGGCACCGATGGCGATGATGCCGAAGCGGGTCAAGCACCGAAAAAGCCAAAGAGGACGTATAAAAGGTAACGCGACTCGAGGGAATCGCGTGGTCTTTGGCGATTTTGGCCTGCAGGCGATGGAAGGGGGCTGGATCAAGGCTGCCACCATCGAGGCAGGGCGTATCGCGGCGCAGCAGTACGTGCGCGGCGAGGGGCGGTTGTATGTGCGGCTGTTTCCTCACAAGTCGGTGACGAGCACGCCGCTCGAAACACGGATGGGGAAGGGGAAGGGCGAGCCCGACTTTTGGGCCGCCACCGTACGTCCCGGAACGATTATGTATGAACTGTCGGGAGTCACGGAGCAGCAGGCCAAGGTCTGTTTCGCTCGTCTGGCTCACAAAATGCCGATTCGCGTGCGGTTTGTCAGCCGCCGGATGGGCAATTGAGGCGTCGACGTAAGGTGATGTTGGCACATACGGGCGGATGGCGGGCGACGGCAGCATCCAACCCGCGGTTTTGGGAAACGAGGAAGACAGGCAGATGATCACCTCCGAACTGAGAGAGATGAGCGACGAGCAATTGCAGGATACGTTGAAAGACACGTGCGAGTCGTTCTTCAGGTTGAAGATGCAGGCGCAGACCGAGCGGTTGGATGCACCGAGCGAGTTGCGGAGGCATCGGCGGTTGATTGCTCGTATCAAGACGGTGCAGCGGGAGCGGGAGATCAAGACGGAACAGCAGGTGGTCGCCTAGGTGGCAGCCGCCGCGTTGGCACGAGACATGGCCCGGCGGCCGGCGCCCCGGATTCAAAACGATCGGTAACGGTAAGAGTAAACAGGTTATGCCCAAGAAAATCGCAGTCGGTGTGGTGACCAAGGATAAGACGTCGAAGACGCGTCGCGTCGAGATCCCACGCCTGGTCCGACATCCGAAGTACGGTAAGTTCATCCGCCGCAAGACGGTCTGTTACGTCCACGACGAGAATGAGGAGTCGGGGGTCGGGGATACGGTGGAGATTATCGAGTCGATACCGCGTTCCAAGACCAAGCGATGGGAACTGATCCGGGTGATCGAAAAGAGTCGCCTCGTCGACCTGGTGGCCTTGCGGTCCGCCGCGAAGGAAGGCAACAAGGGTGAGGGTAAGGGTGAGGAATAGGCCCGGCGGTCCGATCCGCGGATTGGCTGCCCATTGGAGATAAGCGAGTCGTTCAGTCATGATTCAACAAGAAACAAGACTTGCCGTGGCCGATAACACGGGCGCAAAGAAGTCATGTGCATTAAGGTGCTTGGCGGCTCGCGTCGGCGATTTGCCGGGCTTGGCGATATCATCGTGTGCAGTGTGAAGAGTGTCATCGCCGGCAGCGAAGTGAAGAAAAAGTCAGTCGTCAAGGCCGTGATTGTGCGTTGCAAACAGAATACGCGGCGAGCCGACGGTAGTTACATCCGTTTCGACAGCAATGCGGTGGTGTTGATTGATAACGACCGGAATCCCAGGGGCACTCGCATCTTCGGTGCCGTGGCTCGTGAATTGCGCGAGCGACGTTTCATGAAGATTGTCAGCCTGGCTAGTGAGGTGGTGTGATGAAGATCAAGGTCGATGACATCGTGCAAGTGATTACTGGCAACGACCGTGGCGCTCAGGGCAAGGTCCTGACGGTGAATCACCAGACCGGTAAGGTCGTTGTCGAGGGGGTGAATCGCGTGTACAAGCACATGCGAAAGAGCAATCGCAATCCTCAAGGCGGTCGGCTGTCGAAGGAAATGCCGCTTGAGGCTTCCAATGTGATGGTCATTTGCCCGAAATGCGGCAAACCTGCCCGGGTCGGATTGCGATATGCCAAGGACGGCACCAAGGAGCGGATTTGTCGGAAATGTAGCGGCTCGTTTGGGGATATCTCGCCGCCCCGCAAGGCCTATGCCAAGTCGTAGTTCGTGGAAAGTGATGGCACAAAAGGGTAGGTGATGGCAAAGACCGCAACAAAGACCGCTACGGCGGCCGTGAAACCGCGACTGCAGTTGAAGTACGAAGAGGAGATCTTGCCCGCGCTGGCGACCAGTCTCGGCCGCTCGAATCGACATTCGTTGCCCCGCCTGGCGAAGATCGTGGTCAACATGGGCGTTGGCAGTGCGACCAGTGAGAAGAAACACATCGAGGATGCGACGGCGGCGCTGGCACAGATCAGCGGTCAGAAGCCCATTGTGACGCGCGCCCGCAAGTCGATCGCCGGCTTCCGGCTTCGCGAAGAAATGCCGATCGGTTGCAAGGTGACCCTTCGCAAGCAGCGGATGTATGAGTTTTTTGATCGGTTGGTTTCGATTGCGCTCCCCCGCGTCCGCGACTTTCGCGGGCTCAGCCCCACCGGGTTCGACCGCCGCGGCAACTATAGTATGGGTCTGACGGAGCAACTCGTCTTTCCCGAATTGAATCCAGACAAATTCCTCCGCGTGCAGGGCATGAATATTACGTTCGTGACCAGCACCAATTCGGATGACGAAGCCCGCGAAATGTTGCGGATGTTCGGCATGCCGTTCAAGCAAGACGACAATAAGGGAGCGGGAGCCGCCTGAGGAAGTGGCTCGACGTTTTCGCTCCGGACCTGTTTTTACACATCACGCGACTTACGTTTTAGGAATCCAACGTGGCAAGCAAATCGAAGATTGCCAAAGCCGCTCGCGAGCCGAAGTTCACGTCTCGCCTTGAGCGGCGCTGCGGACTCTGTGGGCGTCCACGAGCCGTTTATCGCAAGTTCGGCATTTGCCGGATCTGTTTTCGCAAATTAGCTGATCAGGGACTGATTCCTGGTGTCCGCAAGGCAAGTTGGTAGGGCCCCCTAACTATGATGACCGACCCGATTGCCGACATGTTGACTCGCATCCGAAATGCCGTGCGCATTGAACGCCCGGTGGTCGAGATGCCCACTTCCAAGGTGAAGAAGGGTGTCGCGGATGTGTTGAAGCGTGAAGGCTATATATGGGACTGGAGTGAAGTCGAAGAGCAACCCGTCAAGAAGCTCCAGATCGAGCTGAAATACGGTCCCAACGGTGAACGCTTGATCCGCCATATCAAACGAGTCAGCACGCCCGGACGCAGGGTTTACAGCCGTGCTCGCGACCTGCGACCGATCCTGCAAGGCTTGGGGATCAGTGTGGTCAGCACCAGCCGCGGAGTGGTGAGTGATCGCGAGGCGCGACAAAGGAACCTGGGCGGCGAAGTGTTGTGTCAGATTTGGTAGCCGGCAGCCGCGGGCCCGTCCGCCCGCGGACCGACTCATGATTTGGAAAGAACCCCACGATGTCACGTATTGGTAAAAAGCCCGTAGCGATTCCCGCTGGCGTCAAGGTC
Organism: uncultured Planctomycetaceae bacterium; assembly: GCA_963700865.1. Lineage (GTDB taxonomy): Bacteria > Planctomycetota > Planctomycetia > Pirellulales > Pirellulaceae > CAVOGJ01. The sequence continues at coordinate 1,301,143 of CAVOZC010000018.1, forward strand.
CAGGTGGACGGCCGTCGGGTGAACGTGGAAGGCAAGTTAGGCAAACTCAGTTGCGATTTTCGTCCCGAGGTCGAGGTGGCTCTGGATGAAGCTGCCAAGCAGGTCGTCGTGACCCGCCACGATGATACGCGTGAAGCCCGTTCTTACCACGGACTCACTCGCTCGCTGATTGCGAATATGGTCGATGGCGTCTCGCAGGGCTATGAAAAGCGGCTGGAAATCGTCGGCGTGGGCTATGTGGCTCAGGTTCAGAACAATCAATTGCAGATGCGGGTCGGCTATGCGAATGAGATTCGCAAACCGATTCCGGCTGGCCTGGAAGTGATTTGTCCTGACACCACCCATGTCATTGTGAAAGGGTGTGACAAGCAGCTTGTGGGTCAGTTCGCGGCTGAGGTTCGCGCCGCGAGGAAGCCCGAGCCGTACAAGGGCAAGGGTGTCCGCTACCAGGGTGAACAAGTCAAGATCAAGCCGGGCAAGACGGCTCAGTAACTTGCCGTCAACACGGCGTGCCTACGAACTACACAAGGGTCGTAACGGATGGTTTCGCAAGTCAAACTACTGAACAAACAAAAGCAGCGCCGCGTCTATCGGGTGCGGAAGCGGCTACATGGCACCGCGGAACGACCACGGTTGACAGTCCGTCGCTCACACAAACATATCTATTGCCAATTGATCGATGACGATGCGGGCAAGACGTTGGCCTCGGCCAGTACGCGTGACCGAGGTCTGCGGAGTAATAAGTACGCCGGTAATGTTACGGCGGCGACGGCGATCGGTAAGGCGCTCGCCGAACGGGCGTTGGCCGAAGGCATTTCCAAAGCGTGTTTTGATCGGGGACTTTATCAGTACCACGGACGAGTCCAGGCCGTGGCCGAAGCTGCCCGTGAGGCTGGATTGGAGCTGTAGTGCGGCTCGCATTCCCCAGATGTGTGCCCTCGCGGGCACGCGGGAACGACGAGTGACCGAGACGGCAGGAGAAGATGACCAGTGGCGAAACGTTCCAAGAAAAATGATGATCGGCCCACGCAGGGCGAACTGATTGACAAAGTGGTGAAAATCAAGCGTTGCGCGGCCGTGGTGAAGGGTGGCCGTCGTTTCAGCTTTGCCGCCATGGTGGTCGTCGGTAACGGCAAGGGTCGAGTCGGCTGGGGATATGGCAAAGCCAACGAGGTCCCGCCGAGCGTGGAAAAGGCGGTCAAGGCGGCCCAACGCAATATGACTGAGGTCTCCTTGGTGGAGGGTTCCATTCCCCATATCGTCAAGGGTCGCTATGGGGCCGCTAAAGTGATTCTGGCTCCCGCCGGACCGGGTACCGGCGTCAAGGCGGGCGACGCGGTGCGGTCGGTGTGCGAGGCGGCGGGTATTCAGAACATCCTCACCAAGAGCTACGGCACGGCCAATCCGGTCACGCTCGTGAAAGCCACGATTAACGCGCTGGAACAAATGCGCACGCAACAAGATATCGAACGACTGCGGGGAGTCTCCCTATCATGATGCTTGATGATGTCCATGTGGGAATTCATAAGTTCAAGAAGAAGCGTCGCATCGGACGCGGTCCCGGCTCGGGCCGTGGCAAGACGTCCAGCCGAGGCCACAAGGGACAAAAGTCCCGCGCGGGCTGGTCGGGGCATCCCACCTTCCAAGGCGGATCGATGCCCATGGTGCGGCGGGTGCCCAAGCGTGGCTTCAACAACAAGTGGGCGCTGCAGGTGGCCATCATCAATACCGGCGACCTGGAGGCGCTGTTCGACAATGGAGCGGAAATTTCCCCCGAGATCTTGCGGGAACAGGCGCTCGTCAAGCACCGTTACGATTTGCTGAAGGTCTTGGGGAACGGTCCGCTTACCAAGAAGTTCACGGTATCGGCGCATCGCTTCAGCAAGTCGGCTGTCGAACATATCGAAAAGGCCGGTGGGAAGGCGATTGTGCTGCCCGGAAGGACGCCCGTCGCCGAAAAGTCGGAAGCACGGAAGGGTAAGTCACGTAGCCAGAAGAAATAGTCCAGCGGGCTGACGAACTTCCCCCGGAACGGCCACCCCGCTGCTTCCGGAGCGGTCATTCGGCTCACGACGGAGCGAAGTCATGTGGGAAAAAATCCGCGTTACGTTTACGATTCCCGAGCTGCGTAACAAAATTCTGCTGACCTTGTTCCTGCTGGCAATCTATCGGATCGGTTGGCACATTCCGTTGCCCCTGATTGACCAGACTCAGACCCCCGGTTCCGGCTCGAGCAGCGGCCTGGGCAAGATGGTGGAAATGGCAGCCGTCTTCAGCGCCAGCAATCTCAGCCAGGCCACGATCTTCGGCCTGGGGATCATGCCCTATATTTCGGCATCCATTATTTTTCAATTGCTGGGCAGCGTCTGGAAACCCATCGAAGAACTGCAGAAAGAGGGTGAGGCGGGCCGCAAGAAGATTAACGAGTACACGCGGTATGCGACGGTGATCCTCTGTCTCTTTCAAAGCTGGGCTTACGTCCGCTTCTTTATCATGGGGCAGGGCAAGGTGGCCGAGGGGTTCCGGGTCGTGGTGGATGACCCCACGTCGCTGGGGATTGGTTGGCAAGCGGTAGCGGTGCTTACAATGACCTGCGGTACGATTTTTCTGATGTGGTTGGGAGAGCAGATCGACGAATTCGGCATTGGCAACGGGATCAGCCTGCTGATCATGGCGGGCATTCTGGCTCGGATGCCGGCCGCCGGCTACCAATTGCTCCGCGACAATACGTTCCGGCTGACGGGTTCCGTCGGCTCGGGAGAAAGCGGGATCGAAACCCTGATCATTCTGGTGCTACTCTTTGTGGCCGTCGTGGTGGGGGTCGTATTTATCACACTCGGCCAGCGTCGGATCCCCACGCAGAGCGCAAAGCACGTCCGCGGGCGACGCGTGTACGGTGGCAGTCGCCAATACCTGCCGCTGAAGATCAATCAATCGGGCGTCATGCCAATTATTTTTGCCGGCAGCCTGTTGATGTTCCCGCAGATCATTTTCGGCTGGCTCTCGAAAGTCAGCCCGGTATTCGAGCCCCTCAATCGTGTGTTTACCGATGGCGCCTCGTTCTTTTACAACCTGTTTTACGTCTCGATGATTTACTTCTTCTGCTACTTCTGGACGGCCATTACCTTCAACCCGAAGGATATGGCGGAGAACCTGAAGAACTTCGGCACGTTTATTCCGGGATATCGCCCCGGCAAGCGGACCGCCGACTATCTCGAAAAGGTGATGGTTCGCATTACCTACGTGGGGGCCGGTTTTCTCGCGTTGGTGGCCATCATTCCGACGATCATTTCCAGCTCCTTGGGTGTCGACTTTATGGTGGCCAGCTTTTATGGAGGCACTGGGCTGCTGATCGCGGTGAGTGTGGCATTCGATTTGGTACAAAAAATAGATAGTCACCTCGTGATGAGGAACTACAAGGGACTATTGGAAGACTGACCTGACGGCCGAGGCCCGAGCCTCGGCGAAACGGGTACTTTCACCACAGGTCGCCGATGGGTATCGTCTTTCTTGGACCACCGGGAGTCGGAAAAGGGACTCAAGGGTTGCGCCTGGCAAGACACATCGGAGGCGCTCACATTTCGACGGGCGACATTCTGCGTGCGGCCGTCCGCGACCAGACCGAGACCGGGACACAGGTTGCCGCCATACTCCGCAGTGGTGGGTTGGTCGGCGACGATCTGATGATCAAGATTGTTTGCGAACGGTTGCAGCAACCGGACGCCGAGGAGCGATTTCTGCTCGACGGCTTTCCGCGGACGATCCCCAAGCCCAGGCGCTTGATGCGTTTCTGACGCAGGAACGGCGGCGGCTGGCCTGGGTCTTGCTGCTGGTTGCCGACGAGACCGAGATCCAGCGGCGACTGTTGACGCGGGCCAAGGAACTCGGTCGATCCGACGATACGCCCGAGACGGTTTGTGAGCGGCTCCGCGTGTACAACGAACGCACGGCTCCGCTGGTTGGTTACTACGAAGAACAAGGCAAACTGCTGCGCATCGACGGCATGGGCACCATGGACGATGTCTTCGCCAGGATTTGCCAGAGGATTTCCGCGGCCGATGAAGCGCTCGCCGCCGAACTGGATGCCGGCGAAGGGAAGTGATGATTCGCATTCGTTCAGTGCGCGAAATGCTGGCAATGCGACCCGCCGGGCAGCTGGTCTGGGAAGCCCATCAGCGGGTCCGCGAACAGGTGCGACCCGGGGTCACGACTCGAGCACTGGATCAACTCGTGGAACGCCTGTTTGCCGAGCGGGGTGCCGAGCCACTTTTCAAGGGGTACCCGGGCCCGACCCCTTTTCCCAGCGTGACTTGTATTTCGGTCAACGACGAGGTGGTGCATGGCATTCCCGGCGATCGGGTGCTGCAAGCCGGTGATATCGTCAGCGTTGATACCGGCTGCCGACTTGACGGCTGGTGTGGCGATGCGGCGGTGACCCATGCCGTGGGTGAGGTGAGCGAGGCCGCTCAGCACCTGCTCGATACCACCCAAGGGGCCCTCGAACTGGCGATCCGCTCCCTGACGGAATGCGAACGTTGGAGTCAGGTAGCGCGGCGCATGGAGGATTTTGTCGTCTCCCACGGATGTTCCGTCGTCACCTCGCTCGTGGGGCATGGCATCGGACGCGACCTGCACGAGCCGCCCCAGGTGCCCAACCATTACAGCAAGCGATTTGAGCGCGAGGACGACTTTCCGCTGCGACCCGGCTTGGTGCTGGCCATCGAACCCATGGTGAACGCCGGGGCACCCGAGGTCACCTGCCTGGAAGACGGCTGGACGCAGGTCTCGCTGGATGGCGGCTGGAGTGCCCATTTTGAACATACGGTCGCCCTATTGGAGCATGGGCCCCTGTTGTTGACGGGCCCCCCCGAGGCCTGAAGTGGGCGTGAAGTGGGCGTGAAGTGGGCGTGGCGAATCTGGCGTGGGGGCCGGTGCGGCGACTGGCCCTGGAAATCGGGCCCTGGCCGCTGGCAAAGGGCCTTGAAAGCCGCCCCAACCAAGTCGTATACTAAGTCGTTTCACTTGACCCAGGAAAGCCGTTAGGAATCGAAGATGAAAGTCCGCGCGAGCGTCAAACGAATTTGCGAGAATTGCAAGGTCGTCCGCCGAAAAGGCCGTGTTTATGTCGTGTGCAGCAATGCCCGCCACAAGCAGAGACAAGGCTAAGCGCGGAGGCGGTGCGGCGGCGTTCCCGTTATTTTTTCGCTGATGGAGCTATGGCATGCCTCGTTTGTTAGGTGTCGACATTCCCAACGACAAGCAGACGCATATTGCGTTGACGTATTTGTATGGTGTCGGCGATCAGGTGTCGCGCGAATTGTGTCATAAGGCGGGCATCGATCCGCATGCCAAGGCACGCGATCTGGCGGAAGACGAATTGGGCCGCTTGGCTGCCTTGCTGGAGCGAGATTACGTGGTGGAGGGTCCGCTGCGGCGGCAAGTCCAGCAGAGTGTTTCGCGGCTGAGAGATATCGGTTGCTATCGTGGCCTGAGACATCGTCGCGGTCTTCCGGTTCGCGGTCAGCGCACCAAGACCAACGCACGCACCCGCAAGGGTCCCAAGAAGACGGTTGCCGGCAAGAAGGGTGTGAAGGATCTTCGTTAACGCCCTGTCAGGCGTTTGGGAGCCCCGCTTGGCGCGACCGGGCCACGAGTAGCTGACGAGTCTTATTGTTCGCCCGTCCGCCAAAAGTGTTTTGGAAAACCACCTCATAAACCTACTGGAGTCGCGTTGTGGCAAAGGGTAAGAAAAGAAAAGCACGGCGAAATGTCACCGTGGGGATCGCCTATATCAAAGCGTCCTTCAACAACACGCTGGTATCGATTGCCGATACGCGTGGCGATATCCTCTGCTGGTCCAGCGCGGGGACGTGCGGATTCAAGGGGAGCCGCAAGAGTACGCCTTTCGCGGGCCAATGCGCGGCACAGCAGGCCGCGGAGCGAGCCATCAAGTTCGGTGTGAAGGATGTGGACGTCCGCGTGAAGGGGCCGGGTTCGGGCCGCGAGAGCGCGATCACCGCCCTGCAGGCCGCCGGTTTGAAGGTTAAGTCGATCGAAGATTGTACTCCCATTCCCCACAACGGCTGTCGACCGGCCAAGAAGCGACGAGTCTAACTCGGTTATCCGATCACCGCGACCCAACGGCTGGCAGGGGCGCATCCCAGGGATGATTCGCCGCCGCCGAAGGGTGACCATCATTTAAGTAACTTGGAGGCATTAAGCATGCACATTCGTTGGCGCGGTTTGGAATTACCGAGCGGGGTTACCTGCGATACAAGCACTCTTACGGAAAGCCACGGTGTGTTTGTGGCCGAGCCGTTCGAGCGGGGCTTCGGGTCGACCGTGGGCAATAGCCTGCGTCGCATCCTGCTGTCGAGCCTGGAGGGGAGTGCCATCACGCAGATCAAGATTCGTGGCGCCCAGCATGAGTTTTCCTCGATGCCAGGCTTGCTGGAAGATGCGACGGAAATCGTCCTGAACGTCAAATCGCTCGTCGTCAAGAAGTACACCGACGAGACGCGGGTCATTACGATCGAAAAGCAGACCAAGGGGCCGATCACCGGTCACGACGTGCAGACCGATGCCGATGTGGAGGTGATCAATAAGGATCACGTCATCGGGCATCTCACGGACGATGTCCCCTTCTTCATGGAGATGGTGGTCGAAAACGGTCGTGGTTATGTACCGGCGACCGAGCACAGCTCGTCCGACCACGAAATTGGGGTGATTCCGATCGATGCCGTCTACAGCCCCATCACGCGGGTCCGCTATGAGATTGAAGAGACGCGGGTCGGCCAGAAGACGAACTACGATAAATTGACGATTGAAATCTGGACCAACGGTTCGATCGGCCCCCAGATCGCGCTCGTCGAAGCCGCCAAGATCCTGCGCAAGCACCTCAACCCGTTCGTCCAGTACCAGGAGCTGGGTGCCCAGGTCCATTCGCCCGATAAGGGAGATGGCGGCGATCCGGTCCTGGAGGCAAAGCTGAACATGCCTCTGGCCGACTTGCGACTTTCGGTGCGAGCATCCAATTGCCTCGAATCTGAGCGGATTTCGACCGTTCGCGAGCTGGTAGTCCGCACGGAAGATCAGCTGCTCGAGCTGCGGAATTTTGGCGATACGACACTCATGGAAATCCGGGAGAAGCTGAGCGAGTTGGGACTGCATCTGGGCATGCGTGTCCCCCTTCCGAGCCTCTAACGGGAACCCACCTCATTTATCTGGATGACCCGGCGCCCGCCGGTTCTACGAACGATCACTTCGCGTCATTGTGAGATTTTGCCATGCGACATCGTAAGCGAGGCCGAACCCTGGGCCGCAGCTCGAGCCACAAGAAAGCCATGCTCAAGAACTTGGCGAGCAGCCTCTTCCTGACTGAGCGGGAAACCGACGATCTCGAGTCCAACGCGCCCAAGGTCAAAGGTCGGGTGGTCACCACGCTCGAAAAGGCGAAGGAAGTTCGTCCGCTTGTGGAAAAGTGTGTCACGATCGCCCGGCGATCGCTGGCATCCCAGCAGGCGGCCGAGACCTTCGGCACGAACGCCGAACGCAATTCCTCGGCCTGGAAGTCCTGGCGGCAAGGCGAAAACTGGCAGAAGTGGAATGCGGCCATGGCCCCCGCCGTCGCCGCACGTCGTCGGGCCCTGCAGTTGCTGGGTGACAAGCAGGCCGTTCGTATCCTGTTCGACGATATCGCGCCACGCATGGCAGATCGAGATGGCGGCTATACCCGTATCCTGCGGTTGGCCAAGCCTCGCCTCGGAGACGCCGGCACGCGGGCCATTCTCGAATTTGTCGGCAAGAATGATCGCGTCACCGTGAAGAGCGAAAAGCCGGCCTTCGAGGACGAGGCATCGCCACGCGAAGAGAAACCAGCCGAGACGGCGGTGGCGACGGCCAAGGAAGAACAGGATGCCGCCGCGGCGCCGTCCGAGGAGTAGCCGGCTCCGCACGGCCCAGTCGTAACCGCTCGGGCAGCGAGGCCGCCCTGCCGCCCTGCCCCTAGTCGGCGCGGGATACGGACATTCCGCGTCAAGGGCCTGCCGCCGATCCACGGCGGTCCGCCAGCCCATGGAATGCTCGACGTATGGCCCAGCAGCGACTCTTTGAAGACCCGGCTCGGCCCAGCTTCAACTTTACCGACCATATGCGGTCGCTGTGTGTGGATATTTCGCAGCGGCTGCCCGAGTTAAAGCATATCGACATGCATCGTGTGGCGGTCTCCTTCAACCGGTCCCGCAAACGCGTCAAGCACGGGATGTGGGCCTCGCTCACCCCGATGCGGTTCGAGGGAGGCCAGTCCGAGACGGTCCGCCACGGTCGACGCTACGCGGCACAAAAGCTCCTCGACAAAGAGGGCCGCGAGATGCTTTATATCCTCAGTTTCTATTTGCCCCGATTTCTGGACCTGACGTTTGATGAAAAGCTGTCGACCGTTTTTCATGAACTCTGGCACATCAGTCCGCAATTCGATGGCGATATCCGTCGCCACCCGGGCCGTTGCTTTGCCCATTCCGGTTCGCAGAAGGAATACGACGCGATGACCGAACTGTTGGCGCAGAAGTGGCTCCGTCGCGATCCGCCCCCAGAGCGTTACGAATTCCTCAAGTACCCTTTTCACGACCTGGTCCGGCGATGTGGTCCGGTCATGGGCACGCGGATCCCGCATCCCAAGCTGCTACCGATCGACGGTTAGCCGGCACCGCCCCGCCGCGTTGCGGAAGCCGACTTTAGTCGCACGAGCGTTCCTTAATGCTGATCAGCCGGTCAGTAACTCCCTGCCCCCGGAAAAGCGGATTGCGTGGAGTTCGACCCGTCGCGTTGCAGCCGGGCAACGGCAAGGGCTCGTCGTGGGGCCGTCCAGATTTCCGTGGATGTAGCTACGAACTGCGGCCGCGATCCAACTGTCTGCCATGGCCCGCAAATCGATCGACGCCTCGCCATTGGCACGGCCGAAGTAATGACGCTGCACATGGTGAATCTCATCGCGGGCTTGCGCACGTACGTGTTCGTCCAGTCGGCGGTCCTCACTGATCCGCTCCAGGAGCCCGAGCATCGTGAACGGATTCAGCTCACTCGGCATGCGATAGCCGGGCGGCATTTCGACTGGTTTCCGCCAATAACGGAAAGCGAATACGACGGCCGCCGCGCCGAGGGCCAATAGTCCCAGGACGCCTGTCGTTCCCCATCGCAATAACCGGGATGGGATCGAGCGGTCGAGCGGAATCGTTTTCTCCACGGAAACCAGGTCCGCGTCGTCATAGCGTTGAAAGGTCAGTTCGGCATCGGCGAGTCTGCTATCAAAAAACGTGAAGGTTTGGGCTCCGCCATTACGGTCGGGCTTCGCTGTGAGCGAGACCAGCCAACTGCGGTCGGAGAGTACCTCGATCTCTTCCGATTTTGGATCGAATTCAGACGGAACAACACCTTGATCATCTTCCGGCAAGATGTCGAATTCGGCCGATTGCAGGTCCAGCAGCTGATCCAGGTCAGGGGCCAGTCCGTTGGCCGTGGCTTTAATCTCCAAGATCAACTTGCCCTCGGCGGCCTGCCGTTCGTCAAGCGTTTGCACGATCTTGACATCATGCACAGGGCGGAGGGCAACGAGGTCGGAAGAAGCATCCAGGGGGAGTGGCGGCGATTCGATCGGGATCACCACAAATCCATTGGCGTCCAGGAAATCCAAGTCCAATTTCAGCGAGGGCAGCATATCGACTTCTTTGCCTTTCGCCTTTAGCAGCAGATACGCGAAAGGAGTTTCCCGCCAGCCGTCGTCGGCCGTCGGCCGAGATCGCATGCTTTTCGGGTTCTCGAAGGTGACCGAGATCACCTCAAAGTGATCACTTAAGGCCTTGGTAGCGGACTCCTGAAATTTGTCACGATAGTTTTCGGGTGGGCGGCCATAGTTATACATCATGGCCATGGCATTCTGATTTTGGACGTACTTTTCAAAACCGCCCGCTTCACGTTCCATCTCGGTCGTATGCCAGAGACTGACGAATACTCCAAAAGGCTTCTCACAACCCACGACATCCGATCCGTCTATCCGCGTCGCCAACTTGATCTCTTGAACGACGTCCGTGTAGTAATCGAGAGATCGGCGAGCTTCCTGGCGCGAGGATGATCGCCGACGATGGCAAAGCCCCCACGTACGTAGCGAAATTTGACTTGTGGCTGTACGGACCCCATGCGGGAGAATAGCTGCGAGGCGAACTCGCCCATATGGTGCTCGGCGGCGGCTGGCGGCAGCGACAGCATGGCTTGCCGGATCAGCTCGTACTGCCCCGTTTGCGGTACGTTTTCGTGCGATATGTCACCTAGTTCGCTGGCGCCCAGGGCCGCATAAAACCAGGTGTCGTAGACTTGAGTCGTTTGTTTGGGCTTATCAAGATCCGAGCACAACTTGCGCGTACGAACTGGGCCGCCTTGGCAAATTCATCGAAGGCATCCAACCGTCTCGCGCACGAATTCGGCGTCTTTCTTGACCGTCTGTTGATAGGCGTTCTGATCGAATTGCAGTGCGGCCCTGGCCAATTGCAACTGCCAGTTATCTGGATAGGTTTGCTGTGCGCGCTCGACCACGGAAATCGCGACCCCGTAGCCTCGCAACACGGATTGCTGGACATCCCGTTCCTTGCGTTTGGTCTTATAAGCTTCCTGTGTTTCCACTTTTCGCCACACGGATGACAGATTCCTACGCATCTTTGCCGCGATTTCCGCAATGGTCTCTGGCTTTAATAACGTGAGGTCGCCAAAGACCTCTTCGAACGACTCCAGGCGATACACCTCCGCGCCGCTATGGCACGTCGTAAAGGCGTTCGCCAGATACGATTCGTCGATAGGCTCAATAGGTAGCTCCCGAATCCGACTCACCCATTTCTTGAGATCGGCAAGGTTGCGTTGCTGTTTCGACCGCGTTAACGGAATGCTATCGGCCTGTTCGTTGTAGCCGTAAATGTACATGTACGGGTTGTACATGCGTCGCGCGGAGTTGGGATCATGGTTGCGAGTCCAGACTTGTAGAAACGCATGCACCAGGTCCCGCGCTTTTTGGGGATGAGTGCGAGCGACCTGCTGAATGTAGGGGAAGCTGTCCTCCTCGGCATTGATCTTCAACTGCAACTCGGCGCAGCGCATGTCGAATTGAGGCCTCAGGCTGCCGCTGATCGCAGCAAGCCAAGTGTCGCCCGGCTTGATCTCCAACAGCTCACGGACGGGGATAGGGCGCGGCTGATCGTTGTGTTGCATGCCAAATAACCGAGCTTGCTCCTCTGGGTCCGCATAATAGACATTGCCAAAATTATCCCATTGCATCGTCATCTGTTGGGAGGTATCACGGGTGTATCGTTGGGCCAGTTCGGCTTCGTGAATCCAGTTCTCGGCCAGCCGAGTCAACGTTGTGCCCCATTGTGCCCTCTGTGCCGGCAGCGCTTTGACGAGGGCCTCGGCAGCCAGATTCTGCAATCGCAACTTGGCAACCCGCTCATTCGGGTTTTGCAGTTGGGTACGCGTGTTGATAGCGGCAGCCGAACCGAGCAACGTCAGCACGCGGATGCCTCGATCGACGTCCTTCGTAAAGCTCTCTTCCAGCCAGCGCCGGCCGAGTTCCTTTTCCACCTTGGTGGAGTATTCCGTCAGTCGCAAGAGCGATTTTTCTTTCCGTTCCCGGTTCAGGTCGTCGAAATTGGAGAGAGCCTGATGAATTTCCCAAGCGACGGACAGATCGACCGGCTTGGCTCGTCGGGCATACAACGCATGGTAGTAGTCCGCCAGGACATCGACGGCGTCAGCGTCCTCTCGCACCGAAGCCTCCTGCCAGTCGGGCAGGAATGGCTGGGCCAATTCCAATTCGTTCGCATGCAGGAACAAGCGAGCCACTTTCAGCCGCTCCGCCGGGGCGGAGCCGCCGAGCGATTTCACACCTTGCTGCAACGCGGGCACGAGCGAGTCGAGCAGATGGCCGCTGCGCACAGACAGTCGCAGGAGCGTCCCCAGCTTTTGCAAGCGTTGCTCGTTGATCTCACAGGGGGCCGCTCGCATGACACCGAGTAGGTCATCCGGAGTCAGGAGATTGTTTCCGCCCTCCTGTCCGCGGCCGCCCATCGGCATGCCACTCGTGAATGTCAAGCCCCGGGGGCCGACTGCCGTCGGTTGGTCAGCAACAGGGCCCGAGGACGGCTTGAGGAGCCCACGGAGCAAATGATCGTAGACGTTCTCAGCATCGGCGGGGGGCAGCTTCCGTAGGTAATCGCCGACAAAGCCCCATTCTCCCAACGTGACCCACGTCGCAAATTGTCGGACCTCTTTCTGCAGGGCTGAGCGTCCGCGCCGCCTTTTTCTCGGCCTCTTCCGTCGTCGCGGGCGACGCTGCCGAGGCGCCGGTCGTCAATGCTCGGTTGCGCACCGACCGCTTGGCGTTCGGGACTTTCGTCGAGCGGCTCGTCAGGCAGGACGGTGCGCGACCAAGCCGACAAAATCGCTTCGCTGCGACGGTCAAATCCTAGTTTCAAGAGGGCCGCCAGCCTCGGATTCTGCTCTTCGCTGGGCGACGTTTCACCGCCGCCCGGTGGTGCGGCAGGTGTGGGTTGCTTTGCCGCCGCGGAGCCACCCTGCCGCAGGCTCACGGCACCGCGGACAACTAGCGACAGTGTGGTGGATTGCTGGCCGGGCGCCCACGTCGAGCCCGCCGCGACGCAGATCAAGATGCCGAGTAATCTCAGGGGACTGACCCGCACAGAGGCAAGGATCGCCATGATTTCTCCTTAGGAACCATCCATCGGTGGAAGTTGCATGCCGGCACCATTTCCTGATTGTTTGCCCTTCGCCCTTGAGCGGCCGCGACCGCGACCGGATCCGCAGCCCTCTCACTGGCTGGGAAGTGGTAACCCTTGCAATTCCGCCAGATCGAGTCGGGAGAGACGGATGGCCGCTTCCAGATCCTCATCGCTAATCTTGGCGAGGCGGAGGTCACCGTTCTGACGTGCCTCTTCCCCCAACACGCGAAAATGTTGTCGAGCCGACTCGATTTCAGGCTCCCAGACTTCCTTCGCGAGGCCTTCCAACCGCATCAACCATGTCATGTAGTATTGCGAGTTGGCCAGCGCGGCGCGGGTGTGAGCGATCAGCTCGTAATGATGAGGCTCTTCCGTCACCACTTCCTGCAGCAAGGCCTCCAACTCCTGCGTGCTTCGGGAAGCTGAGCCGCCATCATCTGTGCCTTCGCCTTTTCCAACCTGAGCTGACGGGTCTCATGACTGCGTTCCGCCGGCAGCGCGGCCAACGCCTCGTCATAATGGGCCACTGCCCGCACCCAGTCTTCCTCATCGACTGCACCTCGCGCCTGACGAACACAATCGCCGGCAACATCGATCGCTCGCTGTTCGATGCCAGGTCCTAGATGATAAATCAGACCCGCGAGTCCTAGGAACAGCCAGGCAACCACAAGCAGTCCTCGCATGATCGTTTCTCCTTGATGGGGGTTACTTGCTGACCATGACCACGGACAGGCTCGTGGCGGCTGACACTGGTTGCCCCGGCGGTTTGGTGACGGGTAGCGGTGCCGGTGGCTTCGTTGCTGGCACACCGGGTTGCCATGCGGTGCCACGCCAATGCAGTAAGGCCGGCAATAGACTGAGCACCAGGGAACCGATCGCAATGGAAGCCAAGGCCCATTCGCGCCTCGTCCAAGTCGCCCAGGCATGCCGTTCGTCTGCGAAGCGCACGAAGTTGATGATACTCGAAGGTAGATGTTTGACGTTGGCGTTGTGGTACACGCCGCCCAGACGATTGGCAATCTGACGCAGGTGAACGGTGTCTTGCCGGGACTGTTGCCCGTCCAGGAATTTGCCGGCGTGGGGATCGCCAACGCCCACGACCAGGACTTGGGCAATCGCGGGGGGCATCCGCGGCATGCCGCTGGGTGGAACGGTCATTCCGTCGGTGACTACGACGAGCGTTGCGGACTTGGGACGCCACGCCTTGGCGAAGCGGGTCGCCGCCGTCAAGCCGGCGAACAGATCCGTCTTGCCGGCCTTGAATCCCTGGTAAGTGGGTAGTTCCTCCAGAATATGACGCAGGATTTCTCGATCGGTGGATTCTTTAAGCAGCGGTTTCGCGTCGGTATAAAACGCGATCAGACTGACGCGATACTCACGCATCGGCAGTCGGTTGAAAAGCGAACCGAGGACGTCGGACGCGCGTTTTCTGCGAGCTTGCTTCCGATCTGGTCCGGCATCTTCGAGAAACATGCTGGGCGAAACATCCAAAACCAGCAGCAGCTGTTTGATTTCGCTTTCATCGGGCACCTCACCCGAATGCAATTTTGGATTGATTTCCCAAAGAGTCATCAGACCCCAAGCAAGCGTTGCCATGGCAATGGTCTGCAGCCAAGGTGCCGCATGAGCCCACTTCCGCGGGTTCGCCGTGGGACCGAACGCCAACCAGCCTAACCGTCGACAGCGGCGCGCGTGCAGCGCTTCGGCCGTGGCGGCCAGTACCAGTACGACGATGGCAACGGTTTCTGCTACCAAGGCGTGTACCTCAATCCGAAAGAGGCGAGCAGAGTGGTGCCGAGCAACGACAAGCCGACAGCACAAAATGGTCGAAACAAGTCCAGGACGTCGGCATACGTGCGTTCCATCCTGGTGGGCTGCATCTGGTCAATGCGTTGGAAGATTTGTCGCAAGCCGGCCTCATCCCCCGCGGCAAAGGTGGCGCCTCCGGTGATGGTAGCTGTCGCCGCGGTTGTGGGCGGGGTCTCGCCCCCACCAATGTGGATGTAATACAGGACAATGTCGTTATCACGCAATTCTCGACCAATGGTCTCCTCTTCTCCATCGGTCAGGTCGAAACTGACTCCGTCCGAAACAAGGATGATCGTGCGATCACCGTCGTCGTGCCGCAGCAACTGGTCCTGGCATTCGCGGAGGCCAACACCCAGCATCGTGCCGCCACCCAGGGAAAATAACATGTTCTCGGGACGCACGAAGGGGGCGGCACACTGAAAGGCCGAAGCGTCTTTGGTCAGCGGAATCCACGGGACCGAGATGCTACTGCAAAGCGTCAAGCCAAAGGCGTCGCCCGGTCGTTCCTCGACGAAGCGATTGATGGCATCAATGGCCGCATCATAACGAGAACCATCTCCAAAGGGCGCAATCATGCTGCCCGAGACGTCGAGACAAAACTCGATGTTCGTCAGGACGCGCCGGTCACGCGGTACACGCAGCTCCTGTGGGCCTGCCAGCAGCAGGATTGCCACGGCCAGCAACAGGGGCGGCAAGGACTGCATCAGATCGATCAGAAAGCGCCAGCAGTGACCTCTGGACTGTTGTCCGCCGTCGAAGGGAAAGACGACTCGCCGACCGACCCGCTTCCAGACGCCAATCAACACCGCTAAGGGCAGAAATAGCAGCAACAAAATTGGCCAGTGAGAAAAAGTCATCACTCGTTCTCTCGCGTTACGATCGGTGCTGGCGACGGGCCGTGCTGCTCGATGGAAGCATCGAAAGGCACATCGTAGGTCCGTAGAAGTTCGGCCAAGCTGCCGTCCCGCGACGACGCGGGGCGATGTATCCATTGTTCCAACGGTTTTAGCAGTGGTCCGGCGGAAGGGTGCTTGCAGCCGCCTCAAGTGACTGTCCATACGAAAGATGGGACAGATTCCAACCGGCGGCGCCACCACTCGATAATCATCCGTTCCAGTTCGGCATATTCCCTCGCGGACAGTGCCCCGTTCCGAGCCGCCTCGAGCCGCGGACGCAGCAGCTCGGCCAACGTGGGGGCCCGGGCCGCGTCCGCAGGATGCTCCGGCGGAGTCCGCTTAAGCAGCAGGATCGCCGCCAATCCCAGGAACCACAATGCGGCGGCGGCGACGGCCAGGATTCGATAGCCGCCCAGCCGCAGCGTCCGATCGCTACGCAAGGGGTGGGGGCGAATTTGGCCCTCCGGCAATATCGATCGCACTTCGACCGGGATTGGAGGCAGCCGTGTCTCGTCGACCGAGTCGCTCGACTCGAGGTAGTCGCCGAGATCAAAGGAGCCGGCGGTCAACCCATAATATTGCAGGTCATAGCGGTGGTCCGTACCATGCGGCGAGGTAGTCACGACGCGCAATATGAGCGGCGTTCTCTCATCGGTAACCGACCTGGCCCGCCATGGGCCCCCCGGCAGCACCAGACCCTTGACGAATCCATACTGACCGACCGCGGTCTGCGGATCGCCCACGTCCTCAGGCAAGGCGCTTTTCGCCTGGGCCGCCACGGGGGCGAGCCCGGATGAAACGAAGACGATCGCGATCAGGTGCCAAGGACGCATCTATTTGGCTCCTCGTCCCATGCGTCCGCGACTTTCAAAAAAATGTCGCAAGCGATGAGCGAACGGTTGGTCGGTCCGAATCACCAAATGGTCGACACGCCCCCGTTTTAACTCGCGATGACATGCGCCCTGATCGATTCCCAAATGCTGGCCGCGGGAGACAAACTGGCTACCGGATTCGGCTTCCCGACCACGGATGAATCCGACGCCCCGCAGCTCGATTTCTGCCGGATCTCTCAGTTGGATGGCGACGCAATCGTGCCGCTGTCCGAGCTCCTTGAGGGCGGGAATCGCGGCAGGATCGTTCAGATCCGAGAGTACAATCACCAGTGATCGCTGAGTGAGCAGTGGCCCTAGTTCGACTAGGCGGCGTGCGAGCAGAGTGCGTTCATCCAGTCGATATCGACGTAGCTCATGTAACCACCGCAGCACTTGGTCACGTGAAAGACTAGGCGCGTACCGAACACGCCGGCTGCCCACGCCCACGACAGCAACCGGATTGAAGCGTTCCAAAGCCGCCAACGCCAAGCCGCCGGCCAGTAGCACGGCGCTCGGCGTATTTGCTGGTGGCGACGGAAGTGACCACCATCGACGCCGAGGTATCCACGAGGAGGAAAACTGGCATTTGTTTGGGTGATTCGTACTCCTTGACATAGACGTGTTGCGCCCGAGCCGTCACCCGCCAGTCGATCGACTTGACCGGATCTCCCGACTGATACACACGCGACTGGGCATACTCGACGCCCGCTCCCACGAACGGAGACCGATCGACCCCATAGCTCAAGGTGTCAGCCAGACGCTTGATCGCGATCAGGAACTTTCGCGCATCTAACGCCGCGAGCGGATCGAGCGTGAGTTCGGCTGACATGACTAGGTGATGGCGGGCGTGACGCCCATTTGATCGAGTATTTCGTGCAACACATCCGGGCCCGTCTGGCCGTCGGCGAGTGCTTCGTAAGTGAGGCGAATCCTGTGTAAAATGACGTCTTCGGCCAGAGCGTAGAGGTCTTCTGGGATCACAAAATCGCGGCCGTGAATCATGGCGCGTGCGCGGGAAGCCTTGACCAAGGCGATCCCGTGCGTGGGCTGCCGCCGATTTCCAGACGGGGATGTTGCCTTGTGCGGCCGACAAGTTCCACGACATGATCCATAAAAACTTCACTGACGTGGACCTCACTCGCCGCCTGCATCGCGTCCACCAGGTCAGCGGAATTTCCCACAGGTTCCGCATCGAGCACGTCGAATTCGGTACGAGCCACGGCGCCCCGATCTTCGCGCCGGATTCCCAGTGCGGCATTTCGTCGCAGGATCTCTCGCTCCTCATCCGGTAACGGATACTCCAGGCGATGGCAGAGCATGAAGCGGTCGAGCTGTGCTTCAGGCAGTTCGAATGTGCCGCTCTGCTCAATCGGATTTTGCGTGGCAATTACCAGAAACGGTGCCGGAAGCGGAAATGTGGCGTTGCCGATCGTCACCTTCCGCTCCTGCATGGCTTCTAGAAGTGCACCCTGTACTTTAGGGGCAGCGCGATTGATCTCATCGGTGAGTAAGAGATTCGTAAAGATGGGCCCGCGGTGAATGCGGAACTCCTGTGTGCGTTGGTCGAGAATCTCCGAGCCCAGGATATCGGACGGCAACAGATCGATCGTGAATTGGATGCGCGAATTCCAGATCGATGGTCTTTGACAGGACGGACACCAGCAATGTCTTAGCAAGTCCGGGAACGCCTTGCAGCAGCAGATGACCGCCGGTAAACAGAGCGATCAGGATTCGTTCGACGACCACATCCTGCCCCACGACGACCGTCGCGACCCGACGGCGAATGCGGTCAATAAAATCGGTGACGTCGTCCAAGTCGGATACGTGTGGCTGTTCAGTTGCGGAGCGCATCATCGATGTGGGCCCTGAGCGGGGAAATGCGATGGCAATTCGTTGACAGAATTATGGTGAAGTCGGCCATCAAAGTAAACGATTTTTCGTCCGGCCGGGAAAAACGGGTACCGCGGAGACAAGCCAGACGAAGCTCAGAGAAGGCCGGTCGTTGAGCCAGGCCGTGACGAGCCCGCATTTCTCACAAGAGCAACCCAGGCCTTCCGCCTGGGCTGGGCAGACGAACGGGGCGATGCCCCTGACTTTTGTGTTGGTCCTTTCCAGGGATCGATCGAGAAAATGTGAACTCCAACTTGTGTCGTACGATGAGGCGTGGCCGTCCCCGCTGCGTCGCATCTTCCCGCCGTACATCCGGCGGCTGACGCCGGCCGGTTCGCCCGGCTATATCCATGCGCGGACCGGACACACGCACCGTTGGATTCACCCAGCGGGGAACGCGGTACCACCAGCATCACGCGCGTAGTGCCGATCGAATTGATCAAGCTCGCGCAAGTCATACCACGTCAGCTCGTCCATGTCGTGTTGCTGGCCATCGTGAGATCGAAACCGCTCGTCGCGTCTGTGCTCCACCACTTGAATCTGCCCGCCGTGAAGCGCGAGACCGTACGAATAGCTGTTGATCAGCGGCACGAATGAGTAGCGTGACTGGGAGAGGTCGATCAGCGCAAAAGGGACGTTAATCCGGGAAGTGACGGGGGCTTGGTAAAATTTTCGGACGGCAAAGAGTTCGTTCCGAAGCCAGATGATGGCATCTTCGGTGTAGCAACAGGCAAAACTCGCAGGGTGGAGTTCCAGATGAGGCTTGTCCTGAGCGCGAAACGCGGCCACTCGACCAACGTCCCACCCCATTCGCAGCTCGTAGATCGCGTAGAAGACGACCGCGTGTGAATTGTCGGGCGAGGGGAAAATGACATCGCGCTGATACGAAATCCGCCCGTCATCCGCGTCCGCGCCACGCAAGGCTTCCACGTCAATTTCCCAGCCGTCGAGGTTCATTGCGTTGCGAGCTCCTGATATCCAACTCAGGACGTGAATGGGTCAGTATGGCAACGTGCGTCACCTCGATGCTCCAAAGACCCCGCGACTGGCGCTGGTTCCCCACGTATCTCGGTTGTGTTCATCGCTCTTGCCAGGAGCGATTGTCAGCCATTTCCACTCGCCAGCATGCACCATCCGAGCCACGATGGCGATCTGCCCCACATGATACGAGAGATGCGTGATCGAACGGGTGACCGCCTGCGGTACCGTATGTGGCTCGCCGCGAATCAGAACCGTTGTCGTAATGTTCGTATCGTCGAGCTGGTCGAGGGCGCTGGTAAGTGCGTTCCAGCCATCATGGAAATAAGCAACCAACGACGCACGATCACCATCCCACGCGGCAAATTCTCGCTCCCGATCCCGGTCGGGCTTCTCGCCATCCGTGGTCAAAAAGTCCGTCCACCGGCTCCGCAGGTTGCCGCCCAGATGCCGCAAAAGGATAGCGACCGAGTTGATTTCGGGCGCTGGTCTGCGGAACAATTCCTCGTCGCTCAATTGTGCGACCGTCGCGTCAATCATCTTCTTATAAGAAGTGACCGATTCGCGGACGGCATGAAGCCAGTTAGATGTCGTGCTTGTATTCATGTGGCCGATTCGCCTCCATGTGCGCGGGTACTACCAGCAGTGTGGTCATCGCCAAGGAATAGGTAAAGGGGCCCCTTACTTGATCCGCTCGGTGATCGACCGGCAGGATGCCTGTCCATACGTAGCGGAAGTCGCTTGACTTGGGAGGGTGAGCGCGATGAGGACTGTGGCTGGAAACCCCAGCCACGACGGCGGCGATCCTTCGCCGCTTTCCCCGGCCAGCCGGTTCGACGACGCGTCATTCGCGTAGGGCACGACGGACACTGTTTGGCGCGATGAGGACTGTGGCTGGAAGCCCCAGCCACGACGGCGGTGATCCTTCGCCGCTCTCCCCGGCCAGCCGGTTCGACGACGCGTCATTCGCGTGGGGCACGACGGACACTGTTTGGCGCGATGAGGACTGTGGCTGGAAGCCCCAGCCACGACGGTGGCGATCCTTCGCCGCTCTCCCCGGCCAGCCGGTTCGACGACGCGTCATTCGCGTAGGCCACGACGGACACTGTTTGGCGCGATGAGGACTGTGGCTGGAAGCCCCAGCCACGACGGTGTTCCCGTCCGGCTCAGGCCAAAATCTCGTGAATCACGCGAGCCGGCTCGACGCCGGTCAGTCTTGCATCCAGCCCCTGGAATTTGACCGCGAACCGTTCAAAGTCGATGCCGCACAGCGCCAGGATGGTGGCATGCAGGTCGTGCACCGTCACGACGTTTTCCACGGATCGGTAACCGAATTCGTCGGTGGCGCCGTACGTGATGCCTGGCCGCACGCCCCCGCCGGCCATCCAGATGGAAAAGGCCAGGATGTGATGATCGCGTCCCGACCCCTGGGCCATCGGCGTGCGGCCAAACTCACCGCCCCAAATCACGAGCGTATCCTCCAACATGCCCCGCTGACGTAAATCGTCGATCAGCGCCGCGGTGGCTTGATCGGTTTCCTGAGCGGCGGACGTCATGTTGGGAACCAGATCACTATGATGGTCCCAAGCGCGATGGTACAGCTGAATAAAGCGGACGCCGCGCTCGGCCAACCGCCGAGCCAACAAGCAGTTGGAGGCGAATGTGCCGTCGCCCGGCTGCTTGATTCCATAGCGTTCGATGATCGCGGGACTTTCGTCGCGAAAATCTGTTAGCTCCGGCACGGACGTCTGCATCCGGAACGCCAGTTCATACTGTGCGATCCGAGTCTGAATTTCTGGATCCCAGACTTGCTGGGCCAGCCCCTCGTTCCGCCGTTTGACCTCCTCAATCACCAACCGTTGCGTACTCTGGCATACGCCGTCGGGGTTGCCGATGTAATTGACCGCGTCACCCCGCGAGCGGAACTCGACCCCCTGGAACTTGCCGGGCAGGAAGCCGCTGGACCATTGCCTGGCGGATACCGGCTGCGCTCCCCCGCCTCGACCTTGCGAGACAAGCACCACAAAGCCTGGCAAATCCTCCGTTTCCGCGCCCAGCCCGTAGAGCAACCAGGAACCCATGCTGGGCCGTCCCTTGAGCGTCGAGCCGGAGTTCATGAAGGCCTGGGCCGGATCGTGATTGATCTGGTCCGTGACCATGGAGCGTATGATGCAGATATCGTCCGCAATGCGGCCGATATGCGGGAAGAGTTGCGACACCTCCTGGCCGGCAGTGCCGCATTTTACGAAGCGGGTGAAGGGCCCGCGAACCTTCAGTTCCGCGTTCTGCAGTTGCGCGAGTTGCTGCCCGGCCGTCAGAGATGCTGGAAACGGCTGTCCGTCCCAGTCCCTCAGGGTCGGTTTGTCATCGAAGCTCTCCAGGTGCGAGGGGCCTCCCGCCATGCAGAGATGGATCACCCGTCGGGCGCGCGGGGTCCTGTGCGGAGAGACCAACACGCCCCCCTGCGAGGATGCCAGCGGCGCGGCGGGCCCCGCCGCCGAGTGGCTTCCCAGCAGATGAGCCAACGCCAGGCTGCCAATTCCGTAGGCGGACTCACGGAGATAGCTGCGACGATTGATTTCACGGGTCGTGCAGGGCGTGTGCAGGGGCCGATCCATAGGGGGCTCGATTTAGTAGCGGGTGATGGTCTCGTGCAGATTCAAAACGACGCGGCACAGATTCGTCCAGGCGGCCAACTCGACGGGGGTCGCGTCGGCGTCGTTCTTGGACCAACCGACGGCCAGCAGCTTTTTCGCGTCGCCCGGCGCACGTTGATACGCACCGCGGAGTTGACTGAGCAAATCGTTTAGCGAAGCCACCTCGGCAGGGTTGGGGGAACGCAGCAGGCACAGTTCGTAAATCCACGCGATCCGCCGCGGATCATCCGGGGGGCCTTCGCTGAGCGCCCGATTGGCCAACCGCCGAGCGCATTCCACAAACGTTGGATCGTTCAGTAGCGTGAGGGCTTGCTGTGGAGTGTTCGCGAGGCTGCGAAGCGCGGTGCAGTCCTCACGCGAAGGCGCGTCGAAATTAGCCAGCATCGGGTGCGGAAACGTGCGCTGCCAATGGGTGTAGATGGCTCGACGATACTGGCGTTCGTCACGATCCGCCGCGTACGGGCGATCCGGGAACTGCAAATGTGCGTAGTAATTGGGCGGCTGGTAGGGCCGGCAAGGAGGACCGCCCACATCCGGGCACAGCAGTCCCGCAATGGCCAAGGCATTGTCACGCACGATCTCGGCCTCCAGTCGACGAGGTCGCTGATGTGACAGCAGTTGGTTGGCCGGATCAATCGCTTCAGCCGAGGGGGAGGGGCCCGTTTGCTGTCGATACGTGTGGCTGGTGACGATCAGCCGCACCATGTGTTTGACGTCCCAGCCGCTCTCACGAAACTCGACTGCCAGCCAGTCCAACAGCTCGGGATGCGTGGGTGCCTCTCCTTGCGCCCCAAAGTCGTCCAGGCTGGCACAGAGTCCCGTTCCGAAAAACTGGCTCCAGAGTCGATTCATCACGACCCGTGCCGTCAATGGATTGGAGGCGTCGACCAGCCATTCGGCGAGGTCCAGCCGTGAGAGGCGGTGTGAACTCGTCGCGTCGCCGACCAGAAACGCCGGCAGTGCCGGCTCGACCACCTCACCCGAATCGTCCTGCCAATTGCCCCGCGGCAGGATGCGAGACGTTCGCGGAGTCACGGCGGCGGTGACCATCACGGGTGTTTGCCCATCCCGAGCCGCCAGAATCTGGCGATCAAGTTGCCAGACGCGATCGTAACTCGGCCCGTCGGCGGCGGTGGACCGGAGGTAGGACCCGAGTAGCGCCAGCGATGATGCGCGTCCCTCCGCCACGGTCAGGTCGGACGGATCGCGCGCGCAGGCTTGGCGAATGTCGGCCGGCCGCAGTGCGGACACGGACAGTCGCATCCGTGCCAACCGGTTTTCAGGAAGGGTGATCCAGACAAGATCATCCTCGGCCAGGCGAAAGGGGGCCGCCAGGAACCAGACGCTGGTCAGGGGGAGCGTGGCTGGATTCTTTGGAACGTGCCAGTCGTTTTCGATCCCGATACGCGCATGCCCATTGCGGTACACCGGGACAGAGTCACTCGCGTCGGCATATGCCAGTCGGAGTGTCCGGCGTTGCCCCTCGTGTTCCACCGCCAGCTGCAGTCTTACGTGGAAGTCCGCGGCTTGCCCATCACGCCGCAGCGCGTTGTCCGCGGCATTCGTGTCGCCGGGCAGGATATCCAGCCGAACGGCCGCCAGCCAACCGGCTCCCGGTCGTAAGGCAAGCTGATCTTGTGAGGCGGGCCCCGCGGCGAAGGTGATCGTTTCGTCCGTGGGGGGCGCCTCCGCCGCGGCGGCGCCGATCCGTTGAATGGGAGACTGCGGTAGCCAGCCACTGGGATGCGCGGCGCAGCTACGCTCCCGTTCGCGGGCCCAACTTGCGAACGACGCTGCTGCCGTGGCATCGCTCGCAATCGCGACGCGCAACCGCTCCAACTCGGCATCGATCTTTGCCTCGAGCTGGCGAATCCGGTGTTGGAGGTAGGGGCTGGCAACTTTGATCTCGGGGGGGAAGGGATGGTCGTTCGTATAGCCGGCCAGGTCCGGATTAGGCGTATAGCCATAGTCGGCGTAGACTCCCCATTGGCGGATGTCCGCAAAGAAGGCACCGAGTGCGTAGAAGTCCCGGGTCGTGATGGGATCGAATTTGTGATCGTGGCATTCGGCGCAGGCGTAGGTTGATCCGAGCCAGGCCATGCCGACCGTGCGGACTCGATCCGCCGTGTACTTCGCGAGATACTCGAGCGGCTGAGCGCCTCCTTCGCGTGTCATCATGTTCAAGCGATTGAAGCAGGTTGCGGTCAACGATGCCGAGGACGGATGGGGTATCAAGTCACCGGCCAATTGTTCCCGCGTAAATTCATCGAACGGCTTATTCTGGTTGAAGCTGTCAATGACGTAATCGCGGTATGCCCAGGCATTCTGATTTTGATCACCATGGAATCCCACGGTATCCGCGTAGCGGACAACGTCCAGCCAGGGGGATGCCATGCGTTCGCCAAAGTGGGGCGACTGCAGCAGGTGATCGACGATTTGTTGGTAAGCATCGTCCCGCGGATCGTGAACAAACGCGGCGGCCTCGGCCGGTGTGGGAGGCAGACCCACGAGATCCAGATAAAGTCGGCGGATGAGCGTGCGTGGATCGGCCGCGGGGGATGGCTTCAGCTGTCGCGTCCGCAACGTGTGTTGGATCCATCGGTCGATCGGATGCGCGGGTGCCATGAGGCCATTGAAGTCGACCGGCAGGGTTGGCCTGCGGGGCAGAACATAGGCCCAGTGTTGCTCGTACGGCGCCGCGCGCGATCCACTCCGTCAGCAATTGTTTTTCTTCGGCCGTCAGAGGCTTGTGGGCATCGGCGGGGGGCATGCGCAGGTCCGGATCGTCAGAGGCGATCCGCTCGACCAGTGTTGACTCGGCAACCTCACCCGGCACGAAGGCGCCGGCCACGATGGCCGCGTCACGGAGATCAAGTCGCAGGTCGGCTTGTCGTTGCGACGCATCGGGCCCATGGCAAGAGAAGCAGTGATCCGACAGGATGGGGCGGATGTCGACATCGTACCGCAGCTCGCTACCCGCGATCGTCGTGAGGGACGCGACCGTCAGGCCGAGCCACAGCAGCAGGAAAGCAAAGCGCGGCGGGCAAGTCATCCGGTGATCCCAAGCAGGCGAAGCGAGGCGGAACGCTCGTCCATTATGCCAACGATTCACGCAGAAATCACCGGGATAAGTGCAAGTCGTGCAAGTTACAGATAGACACGGCGGTTGTAGATGTACCATTCGGCCAGCAGCACGATGACGGCGATCAGCAGAATCCACCGCCAGGCGTCTCGGCGAGTGGTTTCAAAGCCCTTTTGGGCCTGCACCCTGTTCCAGGCCGTCTCGAACGCGTCTTGCGGCACAATGCGACTCTCCGTGGCATCGAACAGGTTGACGGCGAAACGTTGCGACACCGTTTTCCCGTCCGGTAGTACCGTATACACGCCGGCCTGATTCGTGTCGGTGAAGATGTAGGCATTGTTGCGATCGCGCACTGCTTCGCTGCGTGTTCCGGCGGGCGTTTCGACGGTTACGGACCGATCGGCGTTTTCGACACGAATAAAGACGGGTTGACCTGGAAGGGTCGTCGTCAATTCGTCCGTCGTGTTCCCACCCGCCAGGTATTCAAGGACGTTTTTGCAGAAGAGCGGAAAGCTGGCGCGAATGGGCCAATCGGTATTGGGGATGGTGCTTCCCTGTTCGTCCTGGCGGAAGATTTCGAATCCCACCACCACATCTTCGAATCCCTCGCGGGGCGCGATGGCACACAGGGCGCCCGCGTCCGAATCGATCAGGATCTGGGCTCCCGGCGGCCCCTCGATGGGAGTTCCTCGGGCGATGCGCACGTCGCCGAAGACGAGATATTTCATCAACGGGTGTGACAATTCGACATCGATGATTTGCGGACCGATGACGGCGGCTTCCCGCGTCCAGGTGTCGCCGGGTGGCAGTTCGCCAAAGAACAGCGTGTTGGCTGCTGGCATGATGTCCGGGCGACAGCGGTCGAAAATCACAAGGTCATAGCCACCTTCCTCCGCCTGTCGCCGAAATTCGGAGGACTCGAGTCCCGCGGGCTGCATGATCGAGATGTCGGCGACCTTGCGGGCCGTCTCGGTGCCCAAACCCATCTCCAGGGCCTCGTTTTCGGCCGTCACCAGCATCACTTTGGCGCGGCGTCCCGGATTGACGGCCGCGAAGGCGCGATTATCGGCTGCCAGGTCATCCTGCAGGTCGAGCGCGACCGACAGGGTCCCGGTTTGGATGCGATCAAAGCGAAAGCTCGTCCCGGCCGTTTCGCCGGGCGGGACGACGACCTGTGCCGCGTCGAGCAGCACATCATCCAGCTTCAGACTCATTTCCACCTCATAGGTATCCGGCGAAAAACTTTGGACCTCGATGAAGGCCTCCATGCGATCGGGCCGAGCCGGATTGGTCTGGACGTTGAAGGCGGCGATTGCCAGGTTGCGAGCTTCGGGCGATCCGATGGGCAAGTAAATTGGATTCAAGTTGCCCCAGGAAAATTCGGGGATCGGCGCGGAAGCCTCCGTCGCTGAGGATGAACACGTCGGCCGGCATCGCCTCGGCGGCAGCCACGTCGCCTGCGTTCGCGTCACCGCTGCGACCCGGATTGGCCAGTCCCGCGGCCACTTGTAAGGCTTCGCTGATATCACTGGTCCGCTGCGTAGGCTGGATCGCCCGCAAGCGGGACCTGAGCAGCCCTTTATTGGTCGTAAATGGCTGCTCAACCTTGGCGCGATCGGAAAAACTGACGAGCATCGCCGCGTCTCCCGGGGCCATTTGTTCGATGAGATCATCCACCTTTTGCTGGGCGACCGCCAATCGCGAGGGCTGTTCATCCGTGGCCGACATGCTGGCCGAGTTGTCGACGAGAAAAATCAGCCGGTTCTTCAGCCGTGACTGGGCTTGCCAGCTGGGCCGCAAGCAGGCCAGCATCAGCAGTCCGACAATCAGCAGTTGCAGAAACAGCAGCAGGTTTTGCCGTAGCCTTTGCCAGAGACTGTTGACGTGCATATCCTCGATCGTGCGCCGCCACAAAAAGGTACTGGGTACCTCCAGCGGATTGCGGCGGAGTTTGAGGAAGTAGAGCAGGATGATGGCGGGGGGGACGAGTCCCAACAGCAGCCATTGGGGTCCCGATAGCATGCTCGAAAAGAGATCACTCATCGGACCAGTCCCCGTTGACGAAGATAGTTCGTCACCAGCTGGTCCACCGGTTGATCGGTGTTGGCCAGAATATAGGCCATGCCGCGTCGCGTGCAGAATTCGCGAGCTCCGTCCACGAACGCCGCCAAGGTCCGCTGGTAGCGGTCGAGGAGCGGCCGACTGACGGTGATCTCGGCGATATCCGCGTCCTCGCAATCGACCAGCTTCAAGTCGCCCGCGATGTCCGGCTGGACCTCTTCCGGGGACAGTACCTGGATCACGTAGACGTCCAATTGCTGCGCCACGAGGTAACGGAACGCCGTATCGTAGCCGTTCTTGTCCATCAGATCGCTGATCAGGACGAGGATTCCCTTGCCCTTATTGCGTAGCGAAAAATTCTTCACGCCTTCGAGCAGCGAGACATTCTGCCCGGGCTGAATGCTATTCAGGTAATCGATCATCCGGTACAGGCTGTGTCGACCGCGCAGGACTGGCCCGGGCTTGGCGACCGACGAGGCGAGCGTTTCGATCCGCACCCGATCGGCCCGGCAGAGTCCAATGAATCCGAGGGCGGCCGCCAATTGCTTGGCGTATTCGAGTTTCGTCGGCTCGCCAAAGTCCATCGAGCTGCTGTTGTCGATCAGCGCGAAGAAGTGCAAGTCTTCCTCTTCCAGAAACAACTTCAGGAAGAGCTTGTCGAGTCGCGCGTAGAGATTCCAGTCGATGAATCGCAGATCGTCTCCGGCGACGTAGTTGCGAAAGTCAGCGAACTCGACGCTTTGCCCCTTGCGCCGGCTGCGGCGTTCGCCCTTCATGCGTCCGCGAAATATCTTGCGGCTGACTAACTCCAGTCGTTCGAGCTGTGCGAGCAACTCGGGCGAGAGCAAATGATTCGGGGGTGCTGACTGGCATGACGGTTGGCGGAGCAAGAACTGGTGTGGGGGCGTTGGAGATCCCGGCCGTTTCGATCCCCATGCGTCGGAGCAGGGAATGCGGTTGATTTCCGAGGTCAGGTGGCGGCCATCGGTGGTCGTAGGGGCTCCCTCGGCTTTTTCGGCCACTTGGTCAAGCACTTTGACCAGCAGCATCGTCGGTCTGCATCCCCTCGGCTTGTGCCTCGAAGTTCAGGATGACGCGATGCCGCATGGATGGCAAATAGACTCGACGGACATCCTCGAAACTGACGTTGTAGCGGCCTTCCAGCAAGCGCTCGCACCTTAGCTGCCAAGGCCAGCGTTTGTGCGCCGCGGGGGCTGGCGCCCCAGCGCAGGTACTGGTTGGTGACGTCGGTGGCGAATTCGCCGTCGGGATGCGTCGCCAGGACGAGTCGCACGATATAGTCCTGGACATGGTCCGCCAGGATGACCTCGCGGATCAGCTGTTGCCATTGAAGGATCTCGTACCCGTCCATGACTTTTTCGGCCTCGACGTGTACACCGCGGGTGGTCCGCGCCGACGATGGTCGCCAGCTCTTCGCGGCTGGAGTAGCCCACGACCAATTTGAAGAGGAAGCGATCGAGTTGTGCTTCGGGCAGCGGATAGGTGCCTTCCTGCTCGATCGGATTCTGCGTGGCCATGACAAAGAACGGCTGCTTCAGCTCGAACCGCTTGCCGGCCGTCGTGACGGTCCCTTCCTGCATCGTTTCGAGCATGGCCGATTGCGTCTTGGGTGTGGCGCGATTGACTTCGTCGGCCAGGCAGATTTGCGTGAAGATGGGGCCTTGCTGGAACTCAAACACGCGCCGGCCCTCCGGGTCTTCGACCACCATGTTGGTGCCCAGGATATCGGCGGGCATCAGATCGGGCGTGAATTGAATGCGCGAGAAGTCAAGATCGAGCGCCGTGGCCAGCGTCCGCACCAGCAAGGTCTTCCCCAGTCCGGGCACGCCTTCCAAGCAGACAGTGACCACCGACGAACAGGCAGGTGAGCACGCCGTGGACAATTTCGTCATGGCCGACAATCACCTTGCCGATCTGACTCGTTAGCGACTGGTAGCGTTGGCGGAACTGTTCGGCCCGCTCTTGCATCGATTCGGCAGCACTCATGCGATTCCTCGTCTAAAGGAATGAGAATCTTGGTGATCATTGTGTCAGTTTTTCAAATGACAGGCTGGAAGCCTATCCCAGGCGACCGTCATCCCCCGGGCGGGTCTCGTTTTTGTTTTCCTTTGAGTGCCTGTTGTTTGGCTTTCTTCAGCCGCGTGGCAAAATCGTCTTCCTCCGGCTGCAGGGGGCCCATCTTATCCGGAGCCGCTTCGCGGCGAACCTCCGGGGGAGGGGTCGCGGCGGGGCCTGCGAGCACCGAGGTGTCGACTGGTTGGTCGGGTTCGGGCTCGAAACGGGTCGCCGCCCGGCGTTGATCGATCGACTGGGAAATTGCCGCCTTGCGGCTGCGCAAGCGTTCCATCTGGGCTTCTTCGCCCCCGTCATGGTCCCGTTGCAGCAAGAGGTCGCGGAGGCGTCCCAGGCCGGTGTAAAGCCAGCCAAATTCCAGGGCGACTCGACGTACCAGGACATCGCCGAAGAACAGGCACCCGGCGGCCAGCACGAGCCAGGGCCAGATGTAGTTGCTCGATACGGTGCGGGCAACGTCGCGTCGAAAGGTATTGATCTCGGACTTCATTTCCTGGTCGGGCTGATCCAGCGGCACGTCGATGAGCTGGCCGGCGGCGCCCCCCTTGGGTTCCAGCGACGCGAGGCTGGCCAGCAAGGCGGTATTCGTATCGCGGTCGCGAAATTCCGCCGAGTAGGGGATGTTGATACCGGTACGAATGGGCGCCTGTCCCGACCCGGAGTTGATCGTCAGGAAATAACTGCCGCTGCGGCCGGCCTCGAAATCCCCCTGGTATCGACCGGGCGCCGTCTGTCGCAGCCTCACGGCCTGCGGCTCCATCGTGGGACCGACGAGGGCCGCATTGATATCCAGGAAATCAAGGAATTCGTCTTCCTTGTCGAGTGCGTCCACGACGACTTGCACTTTACCATCGTGGACCTGTGTCGAAACCGTGAAGTTGCCCGTATCCCCCGCGGGCCGCATGGCCCAGCGGACGAGCTGCGTGAAGAATTTGTCGTAACCGTCCCAGGAGGTCCAGTCGGCGGCCCAGCGGTGTCCGGCGTCGCTGGTGAAAACCAGCGACCCGACCCAATCCGTACTGCCAGGCGGACAGCAACGTCGCGTTTTCGACGTTGACCGGATAGGGCGAGATCAACGAGGTCTCGACGAGTGGGTTTTCCTTCACCGACGTCATGACGAAACCCCGCAGGGGCGGCAGCGAGTCGACCCCCTGCAGGATCTCGTGCCAACCGGCCATTTGCGGTTGAATCTCCTTCTCGACGATCAGCGGCCGAGCGACGCGACGCGCTTCGCGCTGATAGATGCGGGGTAGCGCCTTGGGGTTCCGGACGACGTAGTACTTGCCGCCGGTCGCGGTGGCGATCCTCCGCAACGGCGTGCTGCCGGGTGGACCGTGGGTGCCCACCGCCACCGTCGTCACCTTGACTTTCAGCTGTTTCAGCTGCGAGATGACACCGCTCGACGGAGGCGACGGATCACCATCACTGATGATGATCATGTGCTTGATGGCGGCTTCCCTGACAGAACCAAAACCGGCCGCCGCAATCTTCATGGCGGGATCAAAGTCGGGCATATCCCCTGGGACCATGCGATCGATGCGGGAAACCATCAGGGAGCGGCGGTCGGAGACCTTGATCAGCCCCTGCGGCTTGCCCCACAGCCAGGCCTCGCGAAAGGTGGACTGGTCCCAGGCCACGACGCCGCAATAGTCTTGCGGACCGAGGGCCTTGAGCGCTTCGCGGCCGATCACCTTTTGCCAGTGATTGCCTTCGGGCAGCTCCGAGGCGTGCATGATCATCACCAGCGCTCCGACGGCCTGCACCTTCGTATTGCGAATCTGGAAATCGACCGGCATCGCCTTTTCCAATTCCGTGTTGGCCCAGCCACCGGCCCCAAAGGCGTTTTGGCCCCCCAACATCACCAGACCACAACCCATTTGCTGCGTATTGCGAACCAGCATCGTCACTTGCTCGTCACTGAAATTGCTGAGGTTGTCCGCGGTGCTGCCGCTGCTGCGGGGCACGTTCGCCAGGATCACGCAGTCATAGCGTTGCAGCTCGGCGAGGCTGCTAAAGAGCTGATCGGAGAACTGGACGTCGACTTGCAGGTTGTTGCGGCGGAGACGATCCGCGAGCAGACTGAATTCCCCGCTGCCATCCGGCTGGCGATTCTCCCAGTCCTCGATCAGCAAGATATTCCCCTTGCCACGAACGTAGGTGAAGCCGGTGGCTCGGTTGTTCTGCGTCAACGCGTCATCGGTCGCCTCAGCGGGCGAGAAGATCGCTTCGTACTCGTAGAAATCGGGTTGTTCGATTTCGTCGGAGAAGCGGAGCACGGTCTTGCCGGGACCGAGTGTCACCTCCGATTCGTCCAGGGTCTCGGCCTGTGGTCCACGACGTCGCACCAGCCGCACGCGACCCGCGACGGTGCCCGCATCATCCGACGTCGCCGGAGTCAGATTGTTCAAGACGACCGTGGCATTGAATGGCTGCCCCTTGCGGATATCGCCGGGCAGGGCGACTCGTTCGACAGCCACCTCGGCGCGGCGAGATAGCTTGACCGGCACGGCATCGATGCTCACACCTTCCGCGGCCAACTGCCGGGCGATGTTTTCGGCACGGCCCAGGTTTTCATTCCCGTCGCTGATAATCACCAGCCGCTTTGACGCATCCTCAGGGAAGGTTGCCTGAGCCAGCTTCATGGCGGCTTCGAGATTGGTAGCGTCGGTGCGGAGATCGGCAGCCCCCTCGATGCGATTGTAGAGCGGCAGATCGTCGTCCAGGGGAGGAATCTCGATCGTCGCATCTCGGCCAAAGACGATCACGCTGGCTCGGTCGCGATAGGCGTCGTCGCGATGGGCCTCCACTTCCTCGACGACGTAATTCAGCATCGTTTGCCGCTGTGCCGAAGGGATGCTTGCCGATTGATCGAGCAGATAGATGACCGTTAGCCCGTCGTTCTTGCGGAGGATTTGCACATCGGCCAGGGCCAACATGATCAGCGTCAAGACGAGCGAGCGAAAGAGGAGAGCCACCACGCGGCGGAACGATCCCAGTCCCGCCAGACTGTGATAACTCCAGGTCCACATGGCGACGAGCAGTACGACCAGGAGCGCCAGCAGCCATCGCCACCACGGATTATCGAAAGCGAGTCCGATGTCCCAAAAAGCGGCATTCATCGTATTGGTTTTCCGTTCCGGGCAGGACTGTTTGCCGACCACGCTGCTGGTCGAGGCCTCATGCTACCGCCGCTCGGGAACAAGGGCTGATCGGTTTAGAGGCGAAATCGTTGCACGCGGTGATTGTAGGTATCCAGCACGTAATTGCGGCCCTGACGATCACGAACCATGGCCCAAGGGTTGTGCAATTGGCCAGCATCGCGGCCAATGTTCCCCCAGAGGTCGATAAACTTGCCGTCCGTCGTGAACTTTTGCACACGATGATTCCCAAACTCACACACGTAGACATGGCCTTTTCCGTCGAGCACCAGATCGTAGGGGTATTTCAACTGACCCGGCTCCTGCCCCTCCTCACCCCAGCAATGAAGCAGCTTGGCTTCGGTTCCACGAGCGTCGAATACCTGGATGCGGTGGTTGCAGGCATCAGCCACCCAGACAAGGTCCTGCTCGTCGACCGCCAGATTTTGCGGACGTACGAACTCGCCGGGCTGCGAACCGTGGCCGCCCCATTGAAACAAGAATTTGCCATCGCGGGTGAATTTTTGAATCCGGTCGTATTCGCCATACTCGGCCACGTAGTAATTGCCCTGCGAGTCTTGCACGGCGTCGGTTACCAGCCCGAATTCCCCGGGCGCTTGGCCAAACGTGCCGCCCAGCGTGCGGTCGGTGAGCAATTCGCCCAGAGGCGTGTAAACCAGCATGCGATAGTAGTGGGTGTCGGCTACCAATAAGTTGCCATCCAAATCGATCGATAGCCCGGTCGGACGACCCTGCTCACTTATGGGAGTTTGCCAGCCCCGCAGGAAATTGCCGTCGAGGTCGAACACTTGAATGCGGGCCGTCATGTCGACGATGTAGATCCGATCTTCCGCATCGATCGCCATCGCGCGAGGTTTCTGCAGTCGTCCTGCCGAGATGCCGCGTCTTCCCCAAATCAACTCGGCCTGGCCTTGTCCGCCGCGGGCGTGCGAACGTGCCAGCAAGACGAGGGGGGACGCAGCGATGCCCAGCACGATCAGTCCCAGGGCGCATTGGAGGGCGAAGACGGCGGTTGGCGACGCGAAAGGACGCGGGTGCCGCCAGCCGGCGGTACGGCTGGCAGCGGGCGTCGGTGGATCAGGCGGCACGGCTGGCATGAGCACATTCTAGGGGGCATTGCCAGTGGGCTAAAGTCTTGTCACGTTTTTCGCGGAAACGAAGGCCATCCACGGGGTCGGCTCGGCCCCTCGCTGACTTGACCAGACCTTGCGTGGCCCACTAGATTAAAGGATTAGCCGCTTTGGTGCGGTTCAGGGCGGGGAACGCGGTGGCCTGTTCCTTTTTCCAATCCCTTGCGTCCCTCGAGAGGATGTTGCCCCAGTTCAGGCCATCATGTCTCGCGGCGCTTGACCATGCCACCCTCTGTCATCGAAGTTCAGAAAGCGTCCGACGTGCGGGACGTGGTGCATCGGGCGGTGCAAGCCCTGGTGGAGGGGGGGCTGGTCGTTTTTCCCACCGAAACCGTTTACGGAGTGGCGGCCAGCGCGTTGCATGCGGATGCTGTCCAGCGGCTGGTGGCGACGAAATCACGAGACGAGCAGCAGCCGTTCGCGATCTGCGTAAAGAGTGCCGAGGATGCTTGGGATTACGTGCCACAGGTTTCGACCGTGGGCCGCCGTCTGGCTCGACGTTGTTGGCCTGGCCCCGTGACCCTGGTCATTCCCGACAGTCATCCTGACAGCTTGCTCCATCGATTGCCCCCGTCGGTGCAGCAGGTGGTCGGATCGACCGGCAGTATCGGGCTCCGCGTACCGGCGCACCGGTTGATTCTGGATGTCCTCGATATGCTGGCCGGCCCCATCGTGCTTAGCAGCGCCAATCGGGCTGGCCACGAGCCGGCGGTCACGGCCCAGCAAGCCATCGAGGCGTTACGAGACGATGTGCGGTTAGTGCTCGACGACGGTGAGTGTCGCTTTGGTCAGCCCTCCTCCGTCCTTCGCGTCGATGCGGACGGGCGGCTGACCGTGGTGCGAGCCGGTTTTGTGAGCGAGCCGACCTTGCAGCGGCTGGCGGCCTTGATGATCGTTGTCGTCTGCACCGGCAACACGTGCCGCAGTCCGCTGGCCGAGGTCATGCTTCGCAAGTTACTCGCGGATAAGCTGGGATGTACCGTCGAGCAGTTGGATGATCGAGGTGTGATGGTGATGTCCGCCGGCATCGCGGCGATGTCAGGCAGTCGCGCTTCGGTCGAATCGGTGGAGGTCGCCCGTAAGAGGAACCTGCCGTTGGACGACCACGTATCGCAGCCGGTGACCGACCGGCTGGTCCGCCATGCCGATCTCATCTTCACGATGACACGCGGGCATCGCGCGGGGCTGCTTTCGCATTGGCCAGAAGCGGCCAATCGCACCCACCTGCTCTGCCCCGAGGGACGCGATGTGTCCGACCCCATCGGTGGTCCGCTCGAAATGTACGAGCGTTGCGCCGACCAAATAGAACAAGCACTCATTCGCCGAGTCGAGCAACTCGAGCTGACCCGACTTTTACCGACCTTCTCACCATCCTGAACGAGGTGCATGACGATGAAAGTCGCGATCGGCAGCGATCATCACGGAGTCCTACTGCGGGCCAAGATCGCCGAACGACTGGCAGCGTTGGGTCACGACGTGGTCGACATGGGAACCTGTTCGACCGAAGCCGCCGACTACCCGGACATCGCCCGCGACGTGGCCACCGCGGTCTCCGGCGGACAGGTCGACCGCGGCATCCTGATCTGCGGTTCGGGCGTCGGCATGTCGCTTGCCGCGAACAAAGTAGCCCGTATTCGCGCCGCCGCCTGCTATGACGAACAACTGGCACTTATGAGTCGCCGACACAATGATACCAATGTGCTCTGCCTGTCGGACGATCTCGTCGGCCACGGTCGCAACCTGCGGCTCGTGGAGATCTGGATGTCGACCACCTTCGAAGGGGGGCGGCACCAGCGACGCGTCGACAAGATCACGCAGCTGGAACAGCTTGGCTGAGACGGTGCCCGAAATGTGGGTCCAGACCCACTCACAATGGAGCGGGTACATCTCGTCGGCAGAAGATGATTGCGGCCAGCACGAAGCCCGCAAATCCCAAGCCCGCTAACAGGGCGTCCCCAGCCAACGGGCCAAGGTCGATCACGGCACCTTGGGCGTCTCGCAACCACCAGGACCAGGCCACGGCTGGCTCGGCGTTCGCCTCGCTCACGAACTTGATCGGTTCATAGACGCTGAAGAAAGACACGTGACGGACAAATGCCAGTTTCGGGAACGCCTGACCGACGATCTCGGCCAGCATCGAGCCCACATAGAAGGCCATCATCAGACCAATCGTCCGCCAGCGGTAGCGATCCAGTGCCGACAGCAGCGTGCAAATGCCCGCCATGAAAATTCCCAACGAACAGTAATTAAGCGCCGCCGGCACGAATTGTCTGAAGCTCGCCAGGTGAGACATCGGAATGCGTTCCATCTCGGCATTTTCCCTGGCGAATTGGATGGCTGTAAAAGGAATCGTCCACGTCGATCCTTCTGCCGGACGTTCGATCGATGTGGTGGCGATCCCGGTACAGGTGCCCAACCAGGCCACGGCGGCCAGCAAGGCAACGCCCACGACCGTGACCACGATGGGCGTCAACAGGATTTGCAGGCGACTAACGGGCTGAGAGACCAGCATCTCCATCGTTCCGCGACCCAGTTCGCCACTCACGCAGTCCGAACCACGGGAGATACACCACACCGTCATCAAGAGATAGACGAGGGGTTCTTCATAGATCACGGCAATGCGGGCCGGATAGGAGATCAGCTTCTCAAACGGCACCGGCGAGAATTTTTCCCATTGCTCGGGAAGTGTTCTGAGGATGGACTCGAACCGTCCCATGTCGACCTGACTGGTAATGCCCACGTGGACCCAACAGAACACAAACAGGACCGCGGCGCAAGTCAGCCACAGCCAGCGGGCCTCGTAGTAAGACTTACGGAGAAGCGCCGAGTTGATCATGGGGATTCGCTCTGCGCGAGCCCGGCGAGATTGGTCTCCGGCGGATGAAAACGATCGTAGACGGCTCGCAGACCCACCGGTTCAATCCGCACTTCCCGAATCGGTAGTGTTGCCAACCAACCGAGCAGCGGCTTCAGTTCTCCCGGCGTCTCCATGGTCACCGTCCCCTCCGCCTCGTACGAAATACGTAACTCGTCTCGAAACAGAATCGGCACCTCCGGCAGCGGCTGGTCGAGTTCCGCGACAATTCGATGTTGTCGCCGCAGTTGTGAGAGCACCTGTTCGTGCACCAGTTGCCCGGAACGCAGGATGACCACCCGATCGCACGTTTCTTCCACTTCGGACATGACATGCGAGGAGAACACCACGGTGCGTCCCTCATCCCGAGCCTGACGCACGAGATGGGCGACGCGCCCCCGAACATTGGGATCGAGGTTCGCCGTCGGCTCGTCGAGTACGATCACGTCCGTTTGAGCCGCCAAGGTGGCGGCCAGGGCCAGCTTTTGCCGCATTCCCGTGGACATCCGGTTGACACGAGTATCCAGCCGCAAATCGAGCAGCTCCGCCATCCGCAGTGACGGACGCAAGTCTTTCTGTCCACGGACTTCACTGAAGAACTTAAGCAGCTGTCTGGCCGGCATGCTGCGAAACAGCCGCACATCGCCCGGCAGGTATGCCACTTGCCGATGGACGTCCACCGATTGTTGGTAGCAATCGAGTCCCGCGATGCGGGCCCAGCCGGTCGTTGGTCGCAGAAAGCCCATCAGCAGGCGGAGCAGCGTCGTCTTGCCAGCGCCATTCGGGCCGAGCAGCCCGAAGACCTCGCCCCGCCGCACTTCGAGAGAACAATCCGCGAGGGCCGTGATGTCTTGATAGCGTTTGGTCAATCCCCGCGTTTCGATCAGCGGCGGCGCCGTGCGGGCGGTCGAGACGGCAAGCGGCGTGGGAGACACTTGAAGAATAGTCATACTGGCGGTCATTCGGCCTTGGTTGCTGCAGTTTACTGTAGCACGCCGACCGCGGGCCGTGGGCAACAGGCCTGAATGCAGTTGACGCATTTTCGCCGCCCCTCTACGATCCGCCCGCGTTGGCCAGGGTGGCGGTACTTTTCACGAGGCTCGAAACCGATGGAATCGTCGAAATTTAACTGGTTACACGATCTGGGACTGTTATTGATGCGTCTGGTCCTGGGAGCTGTCTTTCTGTACCACGGCGCGGAAAAACTCTTCGGATTTCCCCACGGGGGCGGTCTGGGGACCTTCGCCCAGTACCTGCATAGCTTGGGCATTCCGTATCCGGCCTACGGCGCCGCCTTGGCGGGACTCGCCGAATTCGCTGGTGGACTGGCGCTGCTGACCGGCTATGGTTTTCGGCTGCTCATGCTGCCGCTGGTGGCCACGATGGGTGTCGCGGTCTACTTCGTGCATCGCCATGCCTTCTCGGCTCAGGAAAGCGGGATGGAATACCCGCTCACGCTCGGCGTCGTCGTCCTGGGGCTGGCCTTTACAGGGCCGGGCCGTTGGCGATTGCCCGATTTCTCAGCCGGCGTGTCGCTGCCCAGGTTGCCGGGATTATCCGTCCCGAAACTGCGGCGGAAGGAAGCCAAGTTCCGTACGGACTTGGTCAGCGAATAGCCGTCCTCGGCTGCGAGAGTTGGTGCGGACGTGACGATCTCGCTGGCAGCGCCCGCAATTGGTGCCGTGGCTGGGGCATCCTGCCCCAGTCGATGTGGGGCCCGGTTGGCGCTCGTAGCGCAGCCGTCCTTGGCTGCGAGAGTTGGTGTGGACGTCACGACCTCGCTGACAGCGCCCGCAATTGGTGCCGTGGCTGGGGCATCCTGCCCCAGTCGATGTGGGGCCCCGTTGGCGCTCGTAGCGTAGCCGTCCTTGGCTGCGAGAGTTGGT
Organism: uncultured Planctomycetaceae bacterium; assembly: GCA_963700865.1. Classification (GTDB taxonomy): domain Bacteria; phylum Planctomycetota; class Planctomycetia; order Pirellulales; family Pirellulaceae; genus CAVOGJ01. The sequence goes on from CAVOZC010000018.1 coordinate 1,339,286, forward strand.
GCGGACGTGACGATCTCGCTGGCAGCGCCCGCAATTGGTGCCGTGGCTGGGGCATCCTGCCCCAGTCGATGTGGGGCCCCGTTGGCGCTCGTAGCGTAGCCGTCCTCGGCTGCGAGAGTTGGTGTGGACGTCACGACCTCGCTGACAGCGCCCGCAATTGGTGCCGTGGCTGGCCCGAGAGGTGCTGGTGCGGCAACGTCCCGCGCGGCCCGGACGGCCACGCTACGGGGATGCCAAACGGGAACGCGCCGCGTGACGCGAGGCCGGTCAGTCCAGACGTCAGCGCTGATGGCTGAGAGCCGCCTGCACGGCTTCCTGCATCGCCTGTCCCGACAGCCGACGAAATCGCCGCTGCTGGTAGGCGGCATACGGAGACCCGATTTTCGCCAGCATGTGTTGTGGCCGTGAGTAGCAAAGAATCTCGTACGACACCTCATCCGACGACTCATCCCAGGTGACCAGAAACCGCTCCTCACCCGCCTCGACGTGTCCGGGCAGCGTGCCGTACGCAAACCCGAAACGATGTTCCTTGCCTGCCGACTGAAGCTCCCTTTCATCGACGACATAAAGGATGCGGCACGGATTAAGCGACCACAGGGGACCGATCGCGAAGCCAACGACGACTTCCCTACCGGCCTCGATGGCTACGTTCGGCCAATAGAGGGTGGCCATGGAAGCGGGAAACATGCGCCAGGCCCGCAACGCATCTTGCGCGGCCTGATAGGCGGACCGGCCAGCCCCCAACCGCACGCGATGGATGGCCAGATCGTATCCCGAAGGCCGCAGTCCCTTGCGGGTCAGGCCGACTTCCCGGTACGAAAGCGGCTCGGTCGATTGCGCCGCCAAATAAGCATTGATGTCGTCGAGAGAAGGGGAACGCCACCGAAACATGATGAGCCTTTCAGGAGTTGGAGTGCGACTCCCGTCATCGTCGAAACCGCATGGAAAGACGCTGGGTAACCCTGGTGTAGAATGATCGCGACCCGGTGGCCTATAATTCCAGGCCTGGCTGCGACCTGGTCGCAGCTGCCGCGATCCCATCCGACACCCGTCCACCGCGTGGACTTGGCCCTACGGCGGCATATCATGAATCCCGAAGCCCGCGAAACCACGCTGCCGTCCGAGGGCGGCAGCTCGCCGGTGGCGCCGCTCCCGAGTGGCGTTGCGGAACGGTCGGCGGCTCCCAGCTATCCTCCGTTGCGGTCCGGGGACTTGCACACCCGTCAACGTCGCCGCATTCTGCCGCTCGCGCTGTTCGTCATCACGTGCTTTTCCACGTTTCTCGCTGGCGCCACGGATTGGATGCCGATGCTTTACTTGATGGGCAATGGTCTGGAGCTGCGCCGCATGCTGCTGCTGAATTGGCAGCAGGGACTCGTTTATATGGGCGCTTTGCTGGGTATCCTGCTGTTTCATGAGATGGGTCATTTTCTCATGACGGTCCGCTATCGCATTCCGGCGAGTTTTCCTTTTTTTATTCCACTTCCCATTTCCCCGATTGGCACGATGGGAGCCGTCATTGGAATGGCAGGGCATCGCGCCGACCGCAAGCAGATGTTTGACATTGGCATCGCGGGGCCTCTGGCCGGATTGGTGGTGGCGATCCCGCTGCTGTGGTTGGGGCTGGGCCAACTGGATATCACCCGCGGCCAGACCGGCGCGTACAAACTGGACTGCCCGTGGATCGTGGAACTGCTGCTGCCTTACGTGCGTCCCGATATCCCACGGCTCGATTACATCTGGATCGGTCAGGCCAACGCTTTCCTGATGGCCGCCTGGGTCGGACTGCTGATTACGGGCTTGAATATGATGCCGGTCAGCCAGCTCGACGGTGGCCACGTGATTTACACGCTACTGCTGAAGAAGGGGCATTGGGTGGCTCGCGCCTTTTTGTTCACGGCCATCGTTTATGTCACGTTCTTCAAAGCCGGCATGTGGAGCGTCATGATTATCATTGTCATTTTAATGGGTACCGATCATCCGCCGACGTCGAACGATCATATGCCGCTTGGTTGGTTTCGGACGGTCCTCGGGTACGCCTCGTTGCTGATCCCGATTTTCTGTTTCCCGGCCGAGGCAATCGTGCCAATCTAAGCCGCCGGCGGGATGACATGGCTCGTCGCATTCGCAAACAAGAACTGGCGGGTTGGTGGTTTGTCAGCCCGTGGGTGCTCGGCTTTCTGCTGTTCTGTCTGTATCCGTTCGCGGTCAGTTTGTGGTGGAGCTTGTGCCGGTACGATCTCCTTTCGCCGCCTGAGTACGTGGGGGCGGCCAACTACCTGCGGCTGGTCGAGGAATTGCGTGCGGGCGAAGGGGTCGGCAGAGCGCTCTGGAATACGGCTTATTATGGCTGCCTGGCCGTCCCACTTTCGATTGTCGTTGGGATCTTTCTGGCGGTGGTTCTTTCCTGGCAGGTCCGCGGACAAGCCATCTACCGAACGGTGTGCTTCCTGCCGTCGGTCGTGCCTGTCGTAGCCAGCTCGATCCTCTGGATCTGGCTGCTCGACCCCCGACAGGGCCTGGTGAATCATCTGCTGGGGTGGGTCGGCATTCCGGGTCCGCAATGGCTGAACGATTCGCGGGAAGCCGCCTGGCTGCCCGCTTGGTTTCACGGCACCGGCGGATTTGGATCAAAGGACGCACTGATCCTCATGGCGGTGTGGGCGGTCGGCAATTTCATGGTGATTTACCTCGCCGCCATCGGGGACGTTCCTGCCACACTGCATGAGGCGGCGGAACTGGACGGTGCGGGTCGCGGACGGCGGTTCTGGCACATCACCCTGCCGTTTCTTGACCCCGGTGATTCTCTTCAACCTGATCATGGGGATCATTCAGTCGGTGCAGGCCTTTACCCAGATTTATCTGGTCAGCGAAGGAACCGGGGCGCCCAATCAATCGACGCTGGTTCTATCGCTGCACTTGTTCCTCTCGGCCTTTCAAGACCTGGAGATGGGGTATGCCTCGGCCGTGGCCTGGTTGATGTTTGTTGTGTTGCTCGTCGTGACACTTGGGCTCTTTGGCAGCTCCCGTCACTGGGTGCATTACCAGGGGGTAGGTCCCGGATGACGGATACAGTCCTCGCGGCACAGCGAGCGGGTCTGGCGTTGCTATTGCTGCTCACGCTGGCGGTCCCCTTTTGTCTTAGCCGATCCAGCCGCAGCGACGACCGGCCGGGTGTCGAACTGGTGAGCGCCGCGGGTCGCCAGGAAGTCGTCTTCTGGCATTTTTGGGGCGGGGCCGATCGTGAGGTGGTCGATCGCATTACGGCGGGCTTCAACGCAGCGCAGCAAGAATATTTTGTGCGAGCGATTGCGATGCCGGGTAACAATCTGGACATGAAGCTGTTTCTGGCTGTGACCGGAGGCGACCCGCCCGATCTGGTGAATCAAGACGATCCGATTCTTGCCGACTGGGCCGAGCGAGGAGCGATCATGCCGCTCGACCAAATGGTTCCTCCCGACGAGTTGGCGCGATTCAGGGATTGGCTGTTTCCGGCCGCCGTTGTGCTCGGGACCTATGATGATCGCTTGTATGGCGTGTGCAACGGTCTGGATGTGCGGGCTTTGTACGTCAACCAGACGATGCTCGACGAACGGGGACTGGCGCGACCGCTTACGATCGCCCAGTTGGATCGAATCGCCGAGGCGTTTGCGCCGGGAAGCGAGTCCCCGACGGACCCCGCGCGGATTGGCTTTTTACCCAATCCGAAGCTGCTTTGGTCATGGGGCAGCGTATTTGGCGGCCGGTTTTATGACCCGGCGACGAAGCGGTTGACACTGGACGATGATGGCATCGTGGCGGCGCTGGAGTGGATGGCCGGGTATGGCCGGCGGTACGGGGCGACGGCGATTTCCTTTCGCGCCAAAGACCAATCGCTGCCCGGCAAGACCTTCCCCTTGTTGGCCGGCCGCTACGTGGCGATCGTCGACGGGCAGTGGCGGGTACGAGACATTGCGGCCGCGGCGCAGGCGGCTCGCCAAGCCGGCCGCGCATTCCCTGAGTTTCGCGTCTATCCGCTCCCGTCGCCGGAGGGACGTCGGGATGGTGCTGGCTGGATCAATGGGAATTTCTTCGTCGTGCCGCGCGGAGCCCGGCAACCGGACGGGGCCTGGGCATTTATCAAGTACTGGATCGGCTTTGGGGGACCACCGGATACGGCTGCCCGCTTTTGTGCCGAAGGTGGCTGGATCCCCGTATCTCCTGTGGTCACGGCCGCACCCGCCTTTGCCCGCTTTCTGAACGAAGAGCCGCTGTTTCGGCCTTTTGTGGAACTGGCCGGAAACCCGCATCAACAGCCCCGGCCGAATATTCCGGGTGGGCCGTTGCTCGATCGAGAAGTCCGCAATGTGGCGGAACGGGCCATGTATGGCAATGATGACCAATCCGTGTCGGAGCTGTTGCGAGAGGCGAACATGCGGCTGCGGCAGCGGCTGCGCGAACGGGCCGGACAGGGATCGGGAGTGATGCCATGAACCGCCGGTCTCGATTTTTTCGACCGCGAAGGTCAACCCAACCGCCCTGGTGGGCGCACGCCGTGCTGCTGACGGTGACGACGCTTTTTGGCTTGCCGCTGTTGTTCTTATTGTGTTCGTCATTCAAATCGTCTCCCGAGTTAAGCGAGCATCCCTATGCGCTGTTGCCGTCCACCTGGACTTGGCAAAACTACCCGGACGCTACGACCGCTATGCCCTACGGTCGGTACCTGCTGAATACGCTTTTCCTCTGCCTGGGTACGGTGGCTGGTACGCTGGTGAGTTGTGCGCTGGCGGCATACGCCTTCGCCCGGCTGGAATGGCGGGGCAAGCGTTTGTGTTTTGCCCTGCTGGTTGGCACGATGCTCCTTCCGTGGCAGGTCACGATGATTCCGCGGTTTCTGCTGTTGCGCAAATGGGCCTGTACAATTCCTTGGCGGCCCTTATCGTGCCGACTTTTTTCGGCTCCGCATTCTATATCTTTCTGCTGCGGCAGTTTTTTCTCACCATCCCGCACGAATTGAGCGAGGCGGCTCGGATTGACGGGCTGGGAGAATGGGGCGTCTTCTGGCAGATCATCCTGCCACTCAGTCGGCCAGCGCTGCTGACCGTGGGGCTGTTTCAATGGATTGCCACCTGGAATGATTTTGGCGGTCCGCTGTTGTATCTCAGCGATCCGAAAAAATTTCCCCTGGCCTACGGGCTCGAGCAGTTCGTGAGTGCCTACTCGGACCAGACCCACTTGTTGCTCGCGGCGGCTGTGCTCTTCACATTACCGATGGTGGTGCTGTTTCTGATCACCCAGCGGGCGTTTTTGCGCGGCATCGCCACCAGCGGCTTGAAGGGCTAAGTCGCTGGAACTTGATGCGTGGCTCGTCATCAAGTTAGTTCGCGCAGGTACGCCACCGCATTGGCGATATCAAGTTGCGGATGAGCCGCATCGGTACGCTCCACGGTCAGATAGCCGCGATAGCCGTATTGATCCAGCATGGCCACGATTTCAGCAAAGTCGACGCTTCCCCGGCCCAGGGCTACTTCCAAGCCTCGACCGCGCGCGAGATCGCGAACTCCGTCGCGGGCATGCACGTGGATGATGTCTCGCACCAGGATCGGCAGGGCTTCACTGGCGGAAAAACCGTTGACGATAAAATTACCCGGATCAAAGTCAACGGCGAGTGAGCCCTCCGGTAGCAGATCGATCAGGCGGCGGAGAGCGTCGGCTGGTTCACTTCCAGTGCGGGCCGCCAGGAAGACGCCACGGCGCTGGCCATGTCGACCGATGTCGCTGAGGGCCGCTCGTAGCACATCCAGCGCCGGGTCATGCTCGTCTTCGGAAATCATACCGACCTGATTCGTGATCACGTTGCAGCCCAGGGCATGAGCAAAATCCATCGCCTGCTTGGTGGCTGTGATGCGGCGTTCCAGATCGTCCTCGACATGATAGCCACGCCGAGTCTGGAAGGTGACCGAGGCCACCTTCAGCCGCAAATCATCGAGGAACTTGTTGAGCTGCCGAATACCGGTCGCACTGATCGTCGACGGTCGAATCTCTCCACGCGCATCGATAGCGACCGCATCGGCGGCCAGCTTGGCCGCCGTGACGAGGGCCTGTTTGAAAGGCTGCCGCAAGCACGACAACTCGATCGCGATCCTGAATTCAGACACGAGGACACCTTGTAAAACACCGCGAAGATTCCGGATTCTAACGGTCAACGCGGCTGGAAAGCTACAACCCTCTGGATGTTTGGCGTTTGCCTGAAATCCGACTTTCTCCGCGGACGACGATAAAGGGGACCAATTCGACCGCGACAATCGTTAGAATCAAACAGACGTAGGACGTGTGCGGTCTGGGTAAACTCGGACGTCCCATGGATCGCGAACCCATGGCCCGCGTTGGGGCCCCGCCACTCTTCCGGGTGTGAATGACGTGACCTCCTCTGAAATCAGCTCGTACAGCCTCGATGGCGTTGCCGGTCTGGTCGCCCGCCTGGCACATAGTGGCTTGCCGGCGGAGGAATTCTATCGTCGCTTCCTCGATACCCTCCCGACTCCGATCGGCACGCTGGGATCGGTGGCTTGGGCGTGTGGCGAGGATTCGTTTAGCAAGATTGCCGCCGGTACGCGCTCCAATCACGATTCGGTGCAACTGCCAGTATCCGCCGCGGAGCATGCGGCCCAACTGCATCAGGTGCGACTGGCCCGTGTGCCGCGGTTGTTTGAACCGCCGCCGCAAACCGGTTATCAGGTCTTCGTCGAGAACGCGCTCCCGCATATTGTAATTTTCCCCATCCTCGTGGGCGACGCCGTGCCGGTGCTGGTCGAGGCCTACTTGCCTCCCGACCTGTCGGCCGCCGATACCCAGCGGTTCGTGCAGCGAACGCGATTGCTGTGCGAACTGGCGGCCAACTTCCATGCCGCGACTCCTGCCAGCAACCTGGCGGAGTCCGCAAGCCCGGGGCTCTCGGCGGCCGTGCATGATTCGTTACGTGTCCAGGATACGTGCTTTGCGATCGCGAACGAAGGTCGACGAGTCATCGGGGCGGATCGGGTTTCGGTATTGACCTCCCATGGAAACAAATTCCGTGTGAAGGCGGTCAGCGGACAAGATACGGTGAACCCGCGGGCAAATGTGATTCAGTACCTGCAGCGACTGGTCAATCGCGTGATGCGGACGGGCGAAGAGTTCTGGTATCCGGAGGATGCTCACCAGTTGCCGCCGGAAATCGAACACGAGCTGGAATCGTATCTTGAAGTCTCCTTGGCGCGACGGTTGGGTATCGTCCCGCTCAGCATGGTTCCCGCCGAGAAAGAGCAGGAGGAAGACGCCTTCGCGCATCGTCGCCGCGCGGACGCCGTGGGCAGCCTGGTGGTCGAGGAATTCACGGATTCCATCGAAACGGCTGAACAGGTCCGGGCTCGAACCGCACGGGTGACCCGGGAGGCAGCCATTGCCCTCCGCAACGCCGTCGATCACGAGTCGATTTTCCTGCTGCCGTTGTGGCGGTGGATCGGCAGCTTGCGGCGTTACTTCCGCGGCAGCCTGCTCCCCAAGACGCTCGGCGTGCTGACGGCCATCCTGCTGGCGATCGTGGCCCTGGTATTCGTGCCAGCAGAACTGAAGGTTGCCTGCGATGGTCGTCTCATGCCCCTCGTCCGCCGCAGTCTGTATGCACAATTCGACGGCACGGTGGACGAACTGTTGGTGGACCACGGGGATGACGTCACGGCCGGTCAAATCCTGGCCAGGTTGCGCAATCACGCACTGGACCTCGATATGGAAAAGAATCGCGGCGAATTCCGCACGGCCGAAGCGCAATTGGATGCGATCCAGACGGAACGACTGGCCGCGAGTGCCAGTCGACAGGACGAATCGGATCGATTGGCGGCGGCGGCCAAAGAGGAGGAGTTGCGCGTGTTGATCGCCAGCCTGGAGGATCAGCGGAAGATCCTCGAGTTGCGACGATCTCAGCTGACCGTGGTCAGTCCGATTGATGGCAAGGTCATTACCTGGGACTTGCAGGAACGATTGCGAGACCGCCCCGTGCGCATGGGCCAGCGGCTGATGCAGATTGCCGATCTCGACGGCCCGTGGCAGTTGGAACTTTCGCTCCCCGACCGCCGCATTGCGGACGTTCTGGCCGCCCAGTCCGCACGGCAAAGACCACTGCTGGTGACCTACGTTCTGGCATCGGACAACAGTCAGCAATATGAGGGCCGCGTGGTCGAGGTCGAACGTTCCACCCGCGTCGATGCGGAAAAAGGCCAGACGGTACTGGTCCGTGTCGAGATCGAAAAGGACGCGCGATTGCTGCAACCGGGCACGCAGATACAAGCCAAGATCCACTGCGGACCGCACCGCCTGGGATATGTTTGGTTGCGCGACGTGTGGCACTTTATTCAATCGAGAATCCTGTTCCCCGTGACTTGAGGATGCGGATCGCGGCGAGGCCCTTCGCCGCGGACCGCTGATCGCCGCTGATGTCCGTCGCTCATATGACCGCCGTTGAGGACCGACCCCTGCCGCTGCGAAAGCGAGGGGATTTGGAAATCTCCGAGAGCACATTTCAGTTGGAAAAATCGTGGATCGTCAAGGATCCCGTGTCGCTGAAGTACCACCGTCTGCGGGAAGCCGAGAAAATTGTGCTCGACATGCTCGACGGAAAGACAACCCTGCGAGAAATCAAGGAAACGCTGCAGGACCGTTATCCGACAAAAATCGCCCGCATCACTGACCTGCAACAGCTCCTGTCGTCCCTCTTTCGAGCCGGCATGCTGTTATCCAATTCGCCCGGACAGGCCGAGCAGCTACTGAAACGCCATCGCGAGAACCAACGCCGCGAGTGGACACAGCGATTGAGCAACATTCTGTCGATTCGCTTCCCCGGCGTTGATCCGGAGCGGCTGCTCGACTGGTTGCATCCGAACTTTGGCTGGATCTTCGATCGCACCGGCATCATCATCTGGCTGATATTTGCGATTTCGGCGGGCAGCCTCTTGCTCGCCAACTTTGCTGAGTTTCACAGCCGCTTGCCCGGATTCTACGAATTTTTTTCCGTCAGCAATTTTTTCTGGCTGGCACTCGTCATGGCTGTCACGAAGATCTGCCATGAGTTGGGGCATGGTTTGTCTTGCAAGCATTTCGGCGGTGAATGCCACGAGATCGGATTGATGCTGCTCGTGTTCACGCCCGCCATGTATTGCGACACGTCCGATTCGTGGCTGTTGCCTAATAAGTGGCATCGCGCGTTTATCGGTGCCGCCGGCATGTACGTCGAGGTCTTTCTGGCATCGGTGGCGACGTTCGTGTGGTGGAACACGCAGCCTGGGTTGCTCAACTACATGTGCCTGAACGTGATCTTCGTCTCGTCCGTAAGCACGATCATCTTTAACGCCAACCCGCTGTTGCGGTATGACGGCTACTACATCTTGTCGGACATCCTCGAAATCCCCAATCTGGCCCAGAAATCCCGGCTGGCGATGTTGAATATCCTCCGCGTGACTTGCCTGGGGCTGGAACCGGTGAGTAGCCGTCAGCTGCCCCAGCGAAATCAGATCCTGTTCGCGTGCTACAGCGTGGCATCCTTCTGTTATCGCTGGTTCGTGCTGATCATGATCGTCTGGTTTGTCTCGCGAATCTTCGAGCCGTACGGGCTGCAGATCATCGGCAAGCTGGTCATCGCCATGTCGGCCGTCGGGTTAATTGTGATGCCGCTGTGGCAATTGTGGAAGTTCATGAGCGTACCGGGAAGGATGCAAGAAGTGAAAATGCCTCGCTTGATGACGACCTGCCTGGTGGTCGCAATGCTGATCGGATTCGTGGTCTTTGTTCCCCTGCCGCGACACGTCATGACCTCGGTCGTGATCCGCCCGGACGAGGCGGAACGGGTTTATGTCAGCGTCCCCGGGAAGCTGGCGGAACTTTATGTTCGGCCAGGTAGCGAAGTGGCTGCCGGCCAGCCGCTGGCGCAGTTGGTCAATTACGATGCGGATCTGAGGATCGCCGCCTTGCGGGGCGAACGGGCCCAACAGGAAACACGCCTGACCAGCCTTCGCATCCGCCAAGCCACCGATCCCCAAGCCAGTCTGCGGATTCCGGCGGCGGCCGCCATGCTGGCCGATATTGAGGAGCAACTGACGCAGTTGCGTGAGGATCAGGCGCGACTGCGACTGACGGCGAAGATCAGCGGCACGGTGCTACTGCCCAACGAAGTGCCGGATAGCGGTTCTGCTGGAGAGCTGCCGGGTTGGAGTGGCACTCCCTTTGATGGCGAAAACCAGGGCTCCTATCTGGAAACGGGTACGCTGCTCTGCACAATCGGTGATCCGCGGAAGATGCAGGCCACACTTGTGTTCGACCAGCGGGATGTACGCCGGGTGCAACCCGGACAGCCGGTCCAAATTTTGCTGGACGAGTATCCGGGGCACGTGCTGCAGGGACGCGTCCGCGAGGTGGCCAAGATCGATCTCCAGCTGCCTCCCCGAGAATTGACCGCCGCCGCCGGCGGCCCGCTCGCCACCCAGACCGACCCGTCCACCGGGCAACCCAAGGCGATGTTCGTCATGTACGAGGCCGCCGTGCCGCTGCATGACCCGGGTGTCGAGTTGATCAACGGTTTTCGCGGCCGCGCGAAGATCGAAGTGGCTCGCCAGCCCCTCCTGGCTCGTGCCATGGAATTCGTGCGCAATTCACTTCATTTTCGTTAACGACAGGATGTGCAGATCATGATACCCAAGCTACTGTTCCGCGGAACTTGTGCCGTACTGTGCGGTTTGTGCCTGCACGTGGCCAGCGGGGTCGAAACGGTACCGATCGAGAACGCTCAAGTCTTACTGATCGATGAGGCCTCGGTATCGGCTCGGGAAGCCGGCGTGGTGAACGAAGTCCTCGTTCGCGCGGGAGCATTAGTCGCACAAGGCCAATTGCTCGTCAGCATGGATGACCAATTACTGGTCGTGCAACGAGATGCCGCGGAATTGGAAGCCCGCGTGGCGGAATTGGAGAGCCAGAACGATATCGACTTGCGCTATGCCAGGAAGTCCGAAGACGTCTCGCGCCGAGTTGGAACGGATGTTGCAAGCCAATCGTACCTATGCTCGAAGTGTCTCGCAGTCAGAACTGGCACAAACACGGCTGGTGGCGGAGCGTTCGGAGCTGGCGGCCGAGCAGGCGGCACGGGACTTAGAGTCGAAGAATGTTACGGTCGATCTGCGGCGAAAACAGGTTGAGCTGTGGGAGCGGCGAATTGACATGACGCGAATTACCGCACCGATGGCCGGCATGGTTGTCGAAGTCCTCCCGCATGTGGGCGAATGGTTGCAAACGGGCGAGCCGGCGGTGCGGATGGTGCGGCTCGATCGACTCCGCATCAAGGGTTTTGTGGATGGCCAGAAGTTTGATCAGTCCCTGAAGGGGGCCCGGGTCACGTTTCGCACGTCCGTGCCTCCGCGAGGGGATACTGCCGAGTTCGTGGGAGAGATCGTATTCGTCAGTCCCCGCGTGATCCCGAATTCAAATCAATTGGAATTTTGGGCTGATATCGACAATCCCGATTTCCGCTTGCGGCCCGGGGCCCAGGGACGCTTGGAGATCCGCTTGGACTAATCAAGTGGGACAGGCATCCTGCCTGTCATGACCCACAGCTTTCTCCTCGGAATCGGACTCGTGCTCGGAGTGCTGAGCACGAGTGCGATTCCGAGTACGAGTACGGGAAGGGAAATCCGGTGCATCCGCGAAGATGTTCTCGGAAATTTGCGCCAGGATCAGCGTGTTCGCCTCGCATGGCGCCCGTTTTTCCCCCGTTCTGCCTCCGTCGGCTGCCCTACCCCGTATACACCATTTGCGGCGAATGTGCGAAGATTCTCCTTTTCCAAGTTCCTTGTTGCGTGATGGATCTATGAAAGTTGCTGTCGTCAAAGAAACGTTTCCGGGGGAGCGACGGGTTGCCATGGTTCCCTCGCTGGTGCCCGCGTTAACGAAAGCCGGTTACGAGGTTGTCGTGGAACGGGGTGCGGGCATCGCCGCTGGATATCCGGACGAGGAATACACGGCGAAGGGCGCGACGCTTGTCGATTCTCGCGACGCCGCCTTTCAGGCTGCCGATATTGTACTCCAGGTGCGCCTCGCGGGGGCAAATGCCGGCACGGACGATCGCGGTCGACTGCGGCCTGGCCAGGTGATTATCGGGATGTGCGATCCGCTCGGCGCGCCAGAGAAGGCACTGGAGGTGGCCGACACGGATGCGATTGTCTTCGCCCTGGAATTGATTCCGCGGATCACACGTGCCCAGAGCATGGATGTCTTGTCCTCGATGGCCACGGTGGCCGGATATCGAGCCGTGCTGCTGGCGGCGGCTTCCCTGCCGAAAATGTTTCCCCTGATGATGACCGCGGCCGGTACGCTCAAACCGGCGCGGGCATTTATCATCGGTGCCGGGGTGGCGGGGCTGCAGGCCATCGCCACCGCGAAGCGACTGGGAGCCGTCGTGCATGCTTACGACGTGCGACCGGCGGTACGCGAGCAGGTGGAGAGTCTGGGTGGGAAGTTTGTCGACCTGCCCCTCGAGGCCGAGCAGTCGGAGGATCAAGGAGGCTACGCCAAGGCACTTGGTGAGGAGTTTTATCAGAAACAACGGCAGCTGATGGCCGATGTGGCCAAGGATTCGGATGTCATCATCTGCACCGCCGCGATTCCCGGACGACAGAGCCCGCTCTTGATTACCGAAGAGGCCGTGGCTGCCATGCACCCCGGTTCGGTGATTGTGGACCTGGCTGCCGAGCGCGGCGGCAATTGCGGACTCAGCCAACCCGACCAGACGATTGTCAAGCACGGCGTGACGATCATGGGTCCGACCAATTTGGCCGCTGAAATTCCGTACCATGCCAGCCAGATGTACGCCAAGAATGTTTTGACCTTTCTCCTGAATATGACCAAGGACGGACAGCCACGGATCGATCTGGATGACGAGGTCATCCGCGAGACGCTTGTCACGCAAGACGGGCAACTCGTTCATGAAAGAATGCGGAGCCTGCTTGAGCTCGAGCCGCTCCATCCGCCGGCCGACGAGGCGACCAGCGAATCGACAGAGGAAACGAAATCATGATCACTACCAGCCGTCAAGCACGGAGAGCGTATTGGCTGCGCGGCGGAATGTTGGGGCTGCTGCTGCTCACCGCCTGCGGCCTGACGCACGTACCCGCCGACGCGGACGAACCAAAGTCCACTGCCGTGGCCGATCCGCTCCAACCGAACGCGGCGGTCAATCAAAGAAATGGGGCCGCTGAAAGCCCCCAGCCACAGACGATGGTTCCGCAAAACGCCAAGGAAGGCGACCCGACCGGCAAACGGACCAGGGCGGAAGACGACTCGGATGAGGATACCCTGTCCAATGAATCTCTCGTCTTCAGCCGCACCGACGCCCTGATCGCCTCATTGACCATTTTTGTGCTGGCGATTTTTGTGGGCTTCGAATTAATCACGAAGGTCCCGCCCACGCTGCATACGCCACTGATGAGCGGTTCGAACGCGATTAGTGGCATCACGATCGTGGGCGCAATTCTGATGGCAGGCAGCAGTGGCGTAGCCGCTTTTATCGGGATGCTGGCCGTGGCCCTCGCCACGATCAACGTCATCGGTGGTTTTATGGTCACGGACCGCATGTTGAGCATGTTTCGAAAGCGATAGCCGCTCGTGGCCCTGATGCCCATGGCAAGCACCGGCGACGATTGTTCTTTTTTATCACCTTGAACCGTCTGAGTTACCACTCGCAATGAGTTTTACTGTCATCAAGCTTGCCTATCTGGTTGCCGCCATTCTCTTCATGTTCGGGCTGAAGTTCATGGCCCATCCTCGCACCGCGGTTCGCGGCAATCGTTTCGGCGCCGCGGGCATGCTGTTGGCCATCGTGGTCACGCTGCTGGATTGGGATCAGGTCAGCGGATACTGGATGATTGTCGTGGGCGGCTTCATCGGCGCCGCCATCGGTGCTTATCTGGCCAAGACGGTCGAGATGACCGGCATGCCGGAACTTGTGGCGCTGTTCAACGGCTTCGGAGGAGCGGCGTCCGTGCTGGTCGCGGGAGCCGAACTGATTCGGACGGAAAACTCGCCCCTGGACGCCCTGGTCGCGGTGGCGGCGTCGGGGATCATCGGCGCCATTACCTTTTGGGGCAGTCTGGTTGCCTGGGGCAAGCTCAAGGAACTGGAACTCTTTCAGAAGCCATTGGGAATCCCCCGGCAACAACTGGTCAACCTGGGGCTGGCCTTGCTGATGCTGCTACTTGCCTGGGCCTGCGTCGGCAGCGGAGGGGGCGTTGGCTGGTACGTCCTGATGGCGATTGTGGCTTCCGTGGTGGGTGTCTTTCTGGTGACGCCGATTGGCGGAGCCGACATGCCGGTCGTGATCGCCCTCTTGAATTCCTATTCGGGCATGGCGGCATCGGCGACGGGATTTGTCATCAACAACAACGTGCTGATCATATCCGGGGCCCTGGTCGGTGCGTCCGGGCTGATCCTCACGCAGATCATGTGCAAGGCGATGAATCGCTCCCTGACCCACGTTTTGTTCGGAACCATGGGCGGGGGCAGCGGACCCGGGCTGGACGCCGACGAAGTCTACGCCAATGTCCGCAGTACCTCGGCCGAGGATGTGGCGATGATTCTCGATTCGGCCCAACGCGTTGTCTTTGTGCCCGGTTATGGCATGGCGGTTGCCCAGGCCCAGCATGCGGTTCGCGATCTGGCCAATCTGCTCCTTGAAAAAGGATGTCTCCGTCGAGTATGCGATCCATCCGGTCGCCGGTCGCATGCCCGGTCACATGAATGTGCTGTTGGCCGAGGCCGACGTCCCCTACGATCAGTTGATGGAAATGGACCAGATCAACCCGACACTTGATACGGTCGACGTGGCCATCGTGATCGGGGCGAACGATGTGGTGAATCCGTCGGCCCGCAACGATCCGTCCAGCCCCATTGCCGGCATGCCGATTATTGACGTCGATAAGGCTCGTACCGTGATCGTCATCAAACGCAGTCTCAGCCCTGGATTCGCGAAAATTCCAAATCCCTTGTTTGCGGCCGAAAATACGCTCATGCTATTCGGGGATGGCAAGCAAGCCGTGATGGATATTATCGCGGCCATGAAGGATCTCTAGCGGCTTTCACAGCACGGAAGTGGGAACCAGCGGCATTGTTGGAGCAAGGATTCAACCCGTCGTGACCCGCGAGTTTTTCTGCCGGCACGCATTGCTGCCTCATGGCTGGCAGGAAAACGTGCGACTGGTGGTTGCCAAGGACGGAACCTTCGCCACTGTCGAGAGTCACCCTCGGCCCTCGTCCCAGGCTTGTCGTTTGGGCATTGTCGTGCCCGGTATGGCCAACGTGCATTCGCATGCTTTCCAGCGCGCGATGGCCGGAATGACCGAGCAGGCGGGCCCTGTTGATGACACCTTCTGGACGTGGCGGGAGCGGATGTATCAACTGGTCGACTTGCTCGATGTCGATGACGTGGGCGTGATCGCTCGCTGGCTGAATGTCGAACTGCTCACCCGCGGATATACCTCGCTGGGGGAATTTCATTACCTGCACCACCAGCCAGGTGGCGCTCCGTATGCCAAAACGAGTGAGATGTCCGAGGCAGTCATCGAAGCCGCCCTGGCGACGGGCATGCGATTGACCCACTTGCCTACGCTGTACGCCTATGCTGGTTTTGACAACAAGCCCCTCGCGCGCAGTGGACCATTGCGATTTGCCAATTCGGTGGAGAAGCTACTTGATATTTGCGAGTCGCTGGTCAGCCGCTATGCCGATCAAGACCGCATCAAGATCGGTTGCGCCGCCCATTCGCTGCGTGCGGTCAGCCACGAGCAGTTGACGTTGCTCGAGGACTGCTGGCTGCACTCCGCGAACTTCGATAAGACCAATGTGGCGCGACGACTGCACTTGCATATCGCGGAACAGCCGGCAGAAGTATCGGCGTGCAAGGCAGTGAAGGGGCTGCCACCGGTCGAATGGCTGGCACAGCATTTCGACATGGATGACCGCTGGTGCCTGATCCATGCCACGCATGTCTCCGATCACGAAGTCTCGCTGATCGCCGAACGGCGAGCCGTCGTGGGGTTGTGCCCGACGACCGAAGCCAACCTGGGCGACGGGATTTTTCCCCTGCGACGCTTTCACGAGCACCACGGACGCTGGGGGATTGGCTCGGACAGTCACGTCTGCGTAAGTCCGGCCGACGAGTTGCGGTTGCTCGAATATGGTCAGCGATTGATGCACAAGCGACGGAATGTGCTGGCCGCCGCCGGAGAATTCACCGCCGTGGTGCTCTATGCCAAGGCCGCGCGGCAGGGCGCGGCGGCCCTCGATCAGCGGACAGGCGAAATCGCGGTCGGCTATTGCGCCGACCTCGTCGAGTTGGACGATCGTCATCCATTGCTGGCGGGACGGTCTCCCGATCAGGTCGTCAGTACGCACGTTTTTGGCGGGACCGGCAGCGGTGTGCGATCCGTGTTCGTGGGGGGCGAACGGCTTGTCCACGATGGCGTCCACCGGGATCAAGAGGCGTCCGCGGCCGCCTTCGCCGCTTGCCTGCGGCGTCTCGCCCGACAGATGGGCTGAGCGTAGCGTGACCACATGCCCACGCCCATGCACGGCAAGAGCCACTCAACGCTGCCGGGCAGGGCGGGCAGGCCACCCATCGTGGCCTAAGCCACGATGTCCCGCAGCACACGACCATGCACGTCGGTCAACCGCATGTCGCGCGAGCTGAAGCGAAAGGTGACCCGTTTGTGATCGAGTCCCAGCAGATGCAGCATGGTGGCGTGCAGATCGTGCATCTCGACGCGATCGCGAATGGCTCGATAGCCCCATTCATCGGTCTCCCCGTAAGAGTAGCCGGCTTTCACGCCGCCACCGGCCAGCCAGCAGGTAAAACCGTAGGGGTTGTGATCGCGACCATCGGTGCCTTGCGCGAACGGTGTGCGCCCGAATTCACCCGACCAGAGGACCAGGGTGGAATCGAGCAATCCTCGTTGTTCCAGGTCCATCAGCAGGCCGGCGATCGGTTGGTCGACCGATAGGCAGTTTTTTCCGTGGCCATCCACGATCTGCTGGTGCTGATCCCAACGGTCACCATTGCCGTCCGGACAAGTGAGCTCGACGAAGCGTACGCCCCGCTCCACCAGTCGGCGGGCCAGCAGGCACTGTCGTCCAAACAGTTGCGTATTGCCGAAAGAGGCGTTCATTCCATACATTTCCCGCGTTCCCTCTGACTCGTCGGATAAATCGGTCAACTCGGGAACCGCGGCTTGCATGCGAAAGGCTGTTTCGTAATTGGCAATGGCGGCTTCGATATCGTCGTTGCCGCCGCGAGACATTAAGGAGCAGGCGTCGAGTTGCCGCAGGAGGTGTCGTCGATCGGCAGGCCAGCCAGCTGCGTTCGCCGGCGGCTGGATGTTCGCGATCGGCTCGTCTCGGGCGGCAAAAATGGATGCCTGATAACTGGCCGAAAGAAATCCATTGCCAAAATTGTCGCTGCCGCCCGGCGGGATCAGGCCGCTGTTGAGCACGACGTATCCGGGCAGGTTTCGACATTCGCTCCCCAGGCCGTAACCGATCCAGGCTCCCATACTCGGTCGCCCCTGCAAGCCGGATCCCGAGTGGAGGAAGTAATTGGCAAACGTGTGTTCCGAAAACTTGGAAACCATCGAGTGGATAAAACACAGCTTGTCGGCTTGTCGAGCCAGGTGGGGGAACAGCTCACTGATCCAGGCGCCACTTTGTCCATGCTGGCGAAAGCGCCAGGGCGACTTCATCACCTTGCCAATGTTGTTGAATTGCGTCGCCTCGATTCGATCGAGTACCTGGTGGGCGTCCTGGCCGTGATACCTGGCTAGCAGCCGGTTTGTAGTCAAACGTGTCGACATGGGATGGGCCTCCGTCCATGTACAAAAAGATGACGGACCGAGCCCGTGCCGGGAAGTGGGATGGTTTTGGCTGCCAAGGAGCCAAGCTGCGGTTGCCAGCCGCCGCGTCTTCCCCACAAAGTGCCGCCAGGGCGAGGGCCCCAAAGCCGGCACTACACTGCGAGAGCATCTGGCGACGATTAAGCGGCAGTGGTTGGAAATGGTGGCAGTGCATGAAAACCTTGCGGAGGAAATCGCTAACGGACGAATAGAAAGTCCTTGGTGTTGATGATTGTATGGCAGAGGGCGGACCAGTCCTGCAGTTCTTCTGCCATGCCGGCCTCGTGCGACGGCGCCGAGAGAAATGCATCGAAGGCGGCTGTTTGCGCGGGGGTTGGGGGCTTGCCCCAGGCCTGCTCCGTCATCAGTCGGTATCGGTTCTCACGCCGTGAGGTCGTGGATAACAAGCGGGTCGCCCATCTTTGGGCCTGGTCCATCACGAACGGATCGTTCAGTAGCATCAGTGCCTGGGCAGGCTCATTCGACAGGTTGCGGCGTCCGCGCGTGCCCGCCGGGATGGGAAAGTCGAACGCCAACAGGAATGGTGACAGAAAATTTCGCCGCACCGACAAATAGACACTGCGTCTTCCCCCACCGTCCAGCGGGCCACTTTCGGGACGCCCCCTTCCCTGCATGAACGATGTCAGGTGAACCGGGACACTCGGGCCTCCGAATTGCTCGTTCAGTGATCCTGACAGGAATAGTAGTTGGTCCCGTAGCGACTCGGCCGTCAGCCGGCGGACCGGCATCCGATGCAACCAACGATTGTCCGGATCGCGGCGGGACGCAATGGGGTTCGCGGCACTTGACATGCGATAGGTGCGTGAGAGCACGATCTGCCGGATGAGTGACTTGATGGACCAATCGTGGCGGATGAAATCGTCGGCCAGCCAATCGAGCAGCTCGGGATGGGAGGCCGGTTGTCCCATCGGACCAAAGTCGTCAACCGTGGATACCAGACCTCGTCCGAACAAGTGATGCCAGACGCGATTGACGGCCACGCGGGCCGGAAAAGGGCTTTCCGCCGCGAATAACCGCTCGGCCAGCAAGGCGCGACCACTGCCGGCGGTAATCGCCGCCTGTGATTCACCGGCCAAGGCGAGCGGCCAACGACGAGCCGTCAACTTGCCCCGCTGCCGGTGATCTCCCCTCATCGAGACATAGCTCTCCTCGCCGGGACCATCCGTAAGGGCGAGCGCATATTGGGGGGACGGTAGCGTCTGCTCGATCTCGGCAAAAACGCGACGAATCTCGGCCAAGGTGTCATCCTGGAGGATGCCTGGCTGTAAGGTCCAGTCGATCAAGGCAGATTGCCAGTTGGTGGCTTTGTTGGCTCGCCAAGCGGCGACGGCCTGCACATAGGCCCGCCCGTAACGTTGAGCCAGCGTCGCCAGGTCTTGCACACCGTCCACGTCGACCGCGGTTGTCAGAGCTTGGCCGCTGCCGTCTGGCGGCGGCGTTCCCAGCCGCACCTCCGCCAGGTCAAAGTAACCGTCCCCCTGATCGATGCATTCCAGGTAAGCCGTTTGACCTTCGTGCAGTGCGTTTTCCAAATGCCTCCATTGGAACTCGCCGCCGGTCGATGATTCGTCGCCGACCAGACGCAGGTGTTCAAACAGAAGAGGATTGTGCCACGCCAGGTTGTTTGCCTCGATGACCAAACGTATGTCGACATCCTGCGATCGCAACAACAGGTGAACCCCGCCGCGTGGGAGGGTGAAGGAAGGGGAACGCAGGACGCCGTGAAGTCTTTCAGAAACACGGCGACTCGAGACACCCTGGGGCAACACGCCTTGCGCCGGGCCACGTACGCCACCAGCCGCCGTGGTGGACACCGGTCGCGGAACGGTTGTGTGATTCTCGAACGCGGCGCCATGAACCAGCCAGCCAAATGGGAACCCCTCGTCTTGGCGTGAGACGGCGTTTCTCGTTGGCACATGGGCCGACTCGGTTTGCCTCTTCAGCGCGTCGGGAACGTCCTCGGCTTCACTGGCGATCCGCCACAGGTGAAGCGGATGTTGGTGGGAAACGAGCGCGGGATCGGCGAGCCCGACCTGCCAGTCCGGATTGTGCAGCAACTGTTCGGCAAACCAGCCTGCCGATTGCGTCCGGACGACTTCTACCAGCCGCGCCTGGGCCTTTTCGGCCCATTGCTCTAGCTGGCCCGTCGCCGCCCGAATCGCACCGCCCTGATCCAGGGCCGCCTGATGTCGCCGCGAACTTTTCAGCACGCCGACGAGGCTGTAGTAATCCTCGGTTGATATCGGATCAAACTTGTGATCATGGCAGCGGGCGCAGGCGATGGTCAGCCCCAGGAAGGCCTTGGAAAAGACGTCGATCTGGTTATCGATTCGATCGGCTCGGTCCGCTATCGCGTCGGTCGGTGCGTGAGTCGCTTCCCCGAAGTGCCAGAAACCGGTGGCCAATACGGACTCGTTGGTTTGCGTTGCGGGATGTATTCGGGGCGGGGTCAGCAAGTCACCGGCCAGATGCTCTGTGATGATCTGCCGGTACGAGACGTCATCCTGAAAGGCCCGCAGGAGATAATCCCGATATCGGTAAGCTTGTTCCATCGGATAATCGAATTCATGCCCGTAGGATTCGGCATAGCGGACCAGGTCCAGCCAATGGCGGGTCCACGTTTCGGCGTACGCATGGGAACCGAGCAGGCGGTCGACCACCCGCTCGAAGGCCAGGTCGGATCGATCCGTTTCGAATGCTCGATAGTCGTCTGGCGTCGGTGGCAAGCCGGTCAGTTGAATCGTGACGCGGCGCAACCAGGTGCGACGATCGGTATCGGCAGCAGGCGAGAGAGATTCGCTTGTCAGTCGCTGCAAGATGAAGTGATCGATCTCACTCCGCGGCCAGGTTGACTCAGTCGCGGGCACGTCGGGACGCACGATCGGCTGCCACGACCATTGCTGGGCCTTCCGGGTTTGCCAGTCAAAGGGCGGCGGGTTGTCTTCCGTGCGTTCGATCAGAGGCTCGTCCGGCCAGGGCGGCGCCCCGATCGATCCAGACCGCCAGGTGTTCGATCGCCTCAGCCGGCAATTTGCCCTGGGGAGGCATTTCATGCGTTTCGTAGCGGACGGCCTGCAGTAAGAGACTGCCAGCGGGATCACCCGGCACAATGGCCGGTCCTGAATCGCCTCCCGACAGCAGCGTCGAGAGATGATCGACGCGCAACGACGCCTGCAGCGTTTTCGCCGTGCCGCTATGGCACGCGTAGCAGTGCTCGGCCAGAACGGGACGGACAAACTTCTCAAAATACTCGATACCCTCCCGGTCCACCGGTTCCACGCCCGCTGCCGGGTTGGCCCAAAACGGGACCAGCGAGGCGACGATCACCGCGATCACGGTCCCCGTGGCGATGGCGAGTCGGTCCATGCTGTTTCGGTCGGCGGAACGAGGCGAGGCAGGTCGACAACCTGCCAACGGTCGGAGGTGCGGAGTGGCATCCATGCGGTGTATTGTACGTGACCCACCGAGCCCGTTTCAATCAAATCACCGCCACCTTCTCTTGGCGGTCGTTACGCAAAGAAAGCCACGGCATTCTGAAAAATGCGGAGGCCATCCCCGACCGGCGGCAACGTCTCGCGCGTCCAACGTGGATGTTGGGTTCGATCGATAAATCGCTCCGGGTGAGGCATCAGGCCGAACACCCGTCCGGTCACATCACAAATACCCGCCACGTCGGCATATGAACCGTTCGGATTCGCGGGATAAGGGACCTGGCCGTTCGCGGACGGATCGCGAGTCGTGTAGCAGAGCGCAACTGCTGCCGCGCGGTGAGACGATCAAGGACGCGAGCGTCGCGAGTGACGAAGCGGCCTTCGGCGTGCGCCACCGGTAGATACAGGCGCTCGATACCGGCGAGCACGACACATGGAGATGGCTGCACCTTCAACGCGACCCACCGGTCCTCGAATTTGCCACGTTCGTTACCGGCCAGGGTGACCTGGGCGTCGGACGCAAAGTTTTGGTCGACGAGCATGCCGGTCTGGATGAGCACCTGGAATCCGTTGCAAATGCCCAAAATTAATCGTTTGCGTTCCCGAAAGGAACTGAGCATGTCGGCCAGATGGTGCCGCAGCTGGCCCGCCAGGATGCGACCGGCGCCAATGTCGTCCCCATAGCTGAACCCGCCCGGAAGACACAGGACCTGAAAGGGGTCGGCGACGCGCGGATTCTCAATCAGCCGATTGACGTGGATGCGGTCCGTCACCGCGCCTGCCTGTTGAAAGGCAAACTCGGTTTCCAAATCGCAGTTGGTGCCGGGGGCACGCAGGATCATTACACGGGGAGTGGCCATGCCGCGAGATTCTACCGGGTGGGGAAAAGCAGGACTAGTGCCGCGTCAAGTGTCAGGCTTAGGGTTGGTTAAAATCGTGGCTGTGGCTTCCAGCCGCAGTCGACTGGGGCAAGATGCCCCAGCCACGGTGAGCGAACCCCGAGATTCAAATTTGACGAAGCACTAGGGTTGGTAGGGTAGCGTGGCCGTTCCGGCCGCGAGGGACGTATTTCGCAGGGGACCGTTGACGCGGGTCGCTACGGTCACGCATCGGTCTTCGCGGCGGCCACGACGAAGGTCGCTGCCGGGGACGGCGACGCTACGAGGATCATTCCCAACGCAGTGGCGCCTGCCATGCCTCCTTCAACTCGGCAAGCGATGCATCAATGACAAGTCGCGTCGCGTCCATGGCGGAGTGGACCTTTAGTCGACCGTCGTCGGTGACTTGTCCGATCTCCTGGCAGCCCATTCCCGCGAAACATCTTTCAAAGTCGTCACGCTTATCGGTGGTAACTTCACAGAGAAACCGCGAATTGGATTCGGAGAACAGCAGCACGGCGTCTCGTTCTTCTGTCGACAGTTCCTCCCCGCCGACGATGCGATCCAGTTGCAGTTGAGCGCCCCGTCCGCCAGCAAAGGCCATTTCCGCCACTGCCACGGCCAGTCCCCCTTCGCTGAGATCATGACAAGCCGCCACGGTCCCCTCGACGATCGCTCGATGCACGGCCGCGAACGTCGCCTTCGCCCCTTGCGGATTGACACGCGGGACCTGGCCGCCGCCTTGACCCAGCACCAGCCCCAGATGCGACCCACCCAGCTCGTGCCGCGTCATACCAATGAGAAACAACCGATTGCCGGCACTCTTCAAGTCCATCGTCACGCAATGCCGCACATCGGCGATTTGCCCCAGCGCACTGATCAGCAGCGTCGGCGGGATGGCGATCGTCTGTCGCGTGCCATCCGGCTCGAAGTAACTGAACTCATTGTTCAGGCTGTCTTTGCCGCTGATGAAAGGGGTCTCCAGTTCGACGGCCAAGTCGTGGCAGGCGATCGCCGCCCGCACGAGCGAGCCAAGTGTTTCAGGTCGATCGGTATATCCCCAGCAGAAATTATCCAGGATCGCGATTCGCGCTGGATCGGCGCCGACGGCGACGCAGTTCCGTATCGCCTCGTCGATGCCACTGGCCGCCATGTGGTAGGGGTCGATAATCGCCGAAACGTGGGTTCATGCCGCAACTGATCGCCAAGCCGCGATGCGATTCGAGTCGTGGCCGAACGACGGCCGCGTCGCTCGGACCGTCATTGTCGATGCCGACGAGTGGCTTGATGACGCTGCCTCCCTGAACTTCATGGTCGTACTGGCGAATGACCCATTCCTTGCTGGCGACGTTGAGGCAGCCCAGGATCGACTTCAGCGATCTCACGTAAACCCCTCGGCCGGCGTCTGTAGTTGCCGGGCAGGCCAGGCAGTGACCGCCGGCGGTTCGTAGGTGGCTTGGCGGACAACGGGCGGGCGGCCGTCGTGCAGGAATTCCATCGCCGAGATCGGCAACTTGTTCGCTCGCCGTAATACAGGCGCAGGCGGCCGGTTTCGGCAAACTTGCCCAGTACGGTCGCTTCGACGCCTTCGCGACGACAGAGGGATTCGAACGCCAGCCCAGTTCGCCGGCGGCACGGCGAGCACCATCCGTTCTTGAGCCTCGGAGATCCAGATTTCGGTGTAGCTGAGTCCTTCGTACTTGAGCGGCGCGCCGTTCGAGCCAGACTTCGGCCCCGAGTTTCCTCGCCCATCTCCCCCACGGCACTGGAGAAACCGCCGGCGCCGCAATCGGTAACGGCGTGAAACAGCTGCTGATCGCGGGCCTGGCAGCAGGACGTCGAGCACCATCTTCTCGGTGATCGCGTTGCCGATCTGAACTGCCCCTCCCGACAGCGACTCGCTCTCACTGGTCAGTTCGGCCGAGCTGAACGTGGCTCCGTGAATGCCGTCGCGACCGGTGCGACCTCCGATGGTCACGATATAGTCACCGGCCCGTGGTTGCTTGTGCGATTTGTCGACCGGGCAGGATGCCGACGTTGCCGCAGTAGACCAGCGGATTACCCAGGTAGCGATCGTCGAAATAGATGGCACCGTTGACCGTCGGAATCCCCATGCGATTGCCGTAATCGCGCACCCCAGCCACGACGCCTTTCATGACGCGACGCGGATGAAGTACGCCCGGCGGTAGGTTGATCCGCCGGCGTGTCGGGCGGCGCGAAGCAGAAAACATCGGTGTTGCAGATCGGCTTGGCGCCCAGGCCCGTGCCCAGTGGATCGCGAATCACGCCGCCAATGCCCGTATTGGCTCCGCCATAGGGTTCCAGGGCCGAGGGATGGTTATGCGTTTCGACCTTAAAGACGACATGGTACTCGTCGTCGAATTGGACGATGCCCGCGTTGTCCTCGAACACGCTGACGCACCAGTCGTCACTGCCTAGCCGTCGGCGAATCTCGGTCGTCGCCGCAAAGATGGTCTCCTTCAGCATGTTCTCGAACTGCCGCTCGCGCTCCGCGTCGCGATAGGCGATGCGGCCGGCCAGCGTCTTGTGGCTGCAGTGCTCGCTCCACGTTTGGGCAATCGTCTCCAGTTCCACGTCGGTGGGATCGCGACCGAGCGATTGGAAGTGTGCCTGGATGGTCTTCATTTCGACCAGCGTCAGATACAACTGGCCATCGCGGCTGAGTCGCTCGAGCTGGGCGTCGTCCAGTTCGCGGAGTGGAACAGATTACGCGGCGAAAGGTGTACGGTTCGCCGATCTCGAGGCGCTCCATCGAAAGAGGACCCACCACGACTTGCTCGATCGAATCGTTCGCGAGCACCTTGCTACAGAGTCGCTCGATGCGTTCGTCGCTGATGCCGTCCAGCCAGTATTTGCGGATGGTCCTCACCGCTCGGATCGGTATTTCCAGGTCGTGGATCGCCACCCGCGTGCTCTGGGCCACCGGATCCATGACGCCCGGTTTCGGCAGCACATGCACCAGCCTGGTCCAGCCGGGCCGAGGGTCGGTAAGCACCGCGTCTCCCACCGTCGCCACCACGGTACGTTCCATGACGGCATCCGCCAGCAATTCCGCCGCGATCCGTTCCGCCTGGTCGGCAGTGATGTCGCCTTCCAGCAAGAATCCCCGCGCCATTTCGACCCGCAAGGAAGCGGAGACACCCGACTCGGCCGCCTCGGCGGCAACGCGCAGCGCCGCCCGATCCTGACCCTCCTTGGGGTACACGTCAATTTCCCAAACGGTCACGACGTTGCTTTCCTTCCTGAAGTAATTGTGCCAGGCGGTCAACATCGCCCTCGGCGATGGCCGCCTCAAATTCATCGAAGACTTCCCGATAACGGTGCAAGGCGTGCAGGATCGGTGCGCGATTCTCCCGCAGAATATCTCGCCAGATTTCGACCTGTCCCGCCGCCACCCGCGTGGTATCTTGCCAGCCGCTGGCGACATACGGGAGCTGGTCGTCCGCCGTGGTGAGTGCCAGCATCGTCGCCACGAGATGCGGTAGGTGACTGGTGATGGCCAGCAGCCGATCATGTTCCGCGGCGGAGAGCATCACCGTTTCCCCGCCCAGCCGGCTCCAGAATTGTGCCACCCGCACCTGCACCTCCGCCGGCGTGGCGGCGGTGGGGGTGAGCAGGACCTTGCGGCCCTCGAACAGCTCGGCGGTGGCCGCCTCCGGTCCGCCCTGATGATTCCCGGCCAAGGGATGACCGCCGAGGAAGGCGAGTCCCTGACAGACGTCCTCCTCCAGCCCATACACGATGCTCGCCTTGGTGCTGGCGCAATCCGTCACCATGGCGTCCGGGCAGGTCCGTGCCGCCTGCCGTACCTGTTCCACGACCGTGGACGCCGGCGTGCAAACCAGCACTAGTTGGGCGGCGGCAATCCGCCCCTGCCAGTCGACGCACGCCTCGGTAATCGCGCCTGCGCTCCAGAGCCACGCCGAGCCCGCGGGGCGTGCGGCCGATGCCGATCACCCGACGCGCGACGCCGCGCCGCAAGGCGGCGAGCCCGATCGAGCCGCCGATCAGGCCGACTCCGACTATGGCGATCGTATCAAACGGCTCGGACAACGGTCGGCTCGTCGCGGTTGCAGGCTGGCATGGGAGGACACAAGTTGGTTGTCCCTGTCGGCCAGCCCGACGGGCAACTTGCCTGGTGCGTGCCGTGATTGTAGCAACGAATTCCCGCCACGGCTGTAGCCGGGGCGGACACCACCTCCGCAAATCGTCGGGCTACTCGCGGAGCAGCCGGGCCTCCGTTCCCTCAATGTGCCGCAACCCCCATTTCACCATGGCGTTGACGACAGGACGGAGAGAACGGCCCTTGCTCGTCAGCCGATAGGCGGTGCGTCCCGGCGGCTCGGACGATTTGAATTTTTCGGCAAGTCCCGCGTCGACCAGCCGTGCCAGGCGATCGCTGAGGATGTTGGTGGCGATCCCTTCGGGGGACTCGGTGAATTCCTTGAAGTACCGCTTGCCCAGGTGCAAATCGCGAATAACGAGCAGCGTCCACTTGTCCCCGATCAAGTCAAGGGTACAGGCCAGCGGACAGGGGGATCGGTAGTGGGTCTCCATGACTTGACTTTACGTAAACTACTTGCATAATGCAAGTGTCATTGCTTGCATTTTGCAAGTGAGCGGCGTCACTCCGAATTCATCGCGGCCACATTCCCAGGAAATCCGATGCCCGGTTTTCAAGATCATCCCACGGTGCGGGCAGTCAAGCAGGCCACTTCGACCGGCACCTCGGCACCTGCGAGTCTTGACATCGACGATGTGCGGCGGCTGGTCCTTGCCGCGGGGGCGGACGATATGGGGATCGTGGCGCTGATCGGTCCGAACTGGATGATCAGCGGGACGATATCCTGGCTGCTTTTCCCGCTACCCGCACGTTAATTAGTTTCGTCTGCCGGATGAATCGCGAGCCGGTCCGAAGTCCAGCCCGCAGCGTGGCGAACCTCGAATTTCATTCTACCGGCGAGCGGATCAACCACGTGGCGCGGCACATCGTGCAACAACTGGAGCGTCAGGGCGTGCGGGCACTCAATCCTTCCATGGGGTTTCCGATGGAGATGAGTCGTTTTCCCGGCAAGATCTGGGTCGTTTCGCACAAGCCGGTCGCCGTGGCGGCGGGACTGGGGCAGATGGGAATCCATCGCAACGTCATCCACCCGAAGTTTGGTAACTT
Organism: uncultured Planctomycetaceae bacterium; assembly: GCA_963700865.1. Lineage (GTDB taxonomy): Bacteria > Planctomycetota > Planctomycetia > Pirellulales > Pirellulaceae > CAVOGJ01. The sequence continues at coordinate 1,366,740 of CAVOZC010000018.1, forward strand.
CATTTTGCTCGGCACGATCCTGATCGATCGGGAAGTCAGCGAGCAGTCGGAGCCGATTGAGTATAACCCCTGCCTGGAATGCAAACTGTGCGTCGCCGCTTGTCCGGTCGGAGCGATTTCCACCAACGGCAGTTTTAACTTTCTGTCGTGTTACACCCACAACTATCGGGAATTCATGGGCGGCTTCACCGACTGGGTGGAGAGCATCGCCAATAGTGGTACGGGCAAGGAGTATCGCGACCAGGTGACGGACTCGGAGACCGCTTCGATGTGGCAATCGTTGTCGTTCGGGGCGAATTACAAGGCGGCTTATTGCCTGAGTGTTTGTCCGGCGGGAGAGGAAGTCATTGCACCCTTCTTGGACAATCGGGGAAAATTCTTGCAGGAGTTGGTGAAACCACTGCAGGAGAAAGTCGAAACGCTGTATGTCGTGCCCGGTTCGGACGCCGAAGCCCACGCCCGTCAGCGATTTCCTCACAAGCCGATCCGGCATGTGGGCGACGTTTTACGGCCAACGTCGATCGACGGATTCCTGCAAGCCCTGCACCACGTTTTTCAACCAGGACGTTCAAAAGGGCTGCGGCGACGTACCATTTTCACTTCACGGGGCAGCAACCGGCCGACCTGTACGGTGACCATCGCCGATCAGACGATTGAGGTCCGTGAGGGGATCGTCGGGAAGGGTGATCTCCGCGTGACGGCGGATTCAATCGCCTGGCTGGCCTTTCTGCGGAAGGAAGCCAATATCGTCTGGCTCCTGCTCACGCTGCGGGTTCGACTGTGGGGGGACCCGCGGCTGCTGCTGGCGTTTGGTAGGTGCTTTCCCTAGGCGGGTCGGATGGTGACAATGTTGTGGATCGCTTTGCGGTCCTTTCCTTTACCCACGGGCCGGTACTTTCCCTGTGCACTCCGCAATCCCCATGAACAGCCTCATCGCGCCTGCGCCGCCGCTCACCAGCCAACGCACAGCTCGCACCGCACGCCATCGCGGACGATGGTTACGTCCAACGAGCCGTCGGTGGGGGTCTGCGTCAGCAATCGGTGAATATCGTCGATGCTGGCGACCAGTCGGTCGTGGATCGCCACAATCACGTCCCCTCGTTGCATCCCGGCTCGGGCGGCCGCGCCGTCCGGAATCACTTCCACTACCTCGACCGCCTGTTCGGAGAGCAGGTCCCAGCGTCGGACGAGCGCCTTGGCAAGCCGTACCGGCGCTGCCGTGATTCCCAATTGCCGGCGTCGCACGCGCCCGTGCTGCAGAATTTCGCTCCAGACCCAACGAGCCGTACTGCTGGGCACCGCGAATCCAATGCCTTGAGCGTGGGCAATGATGGCCGTATTGACCCCGACCACGCGACCTCGCGAATCGACCAAAGGGCCCCCGGAGTTGCCGGGGTTGATCGGGGCCGCATGCTGTACGATTTTCTCAATCAGGCGGCCATCGTGACTCCGCATACTGCGGTCGACCGCACTCACAACGCCGGTCGAGACGGTTGAGGGAAGCCCCAGGGGACTCCCCATCGCAATCACCAGCTGCCCGACGCGGAGCGCCGTCGAATCGCCCAGTTCGGCATAGGGCAGATCGCTGGCAGACAGCCGCAGCACCGCCAAATCCGTCGCCGGGTCGTCTCCCACGACCTGCACGTCGACTCGGTCTCCCTCGTCGGTTTCGGCGACCATGTGCTGCCGGCCATGCACGACGTGGCTGTTGGTCAGCGCATAACCGTCGGGCGACACGACGAAGCCCGATCCGCCGCCACCCCGTTGGCGTCCTGTCACGCTAATGACGGCCGGAGCCACGGTCTCCACCACGTGCACGACCGCTTGGGAGTAGGCGTCGAGCAGGTCCGAATCGTTCGGCGGCGGACTCGCGGGCCGCCGACTCGGCTCGTGGGGTGTGCCGTGCGGTGATGCGACGAGGGAACGCTGCGGAAGGGAGAATTTCATGGTCGACTCGATGGCGGATCACGGGTTCCGATTATTACGCCTATTGTACGCGCGGTCCGTGCCGGAATCCCTCCCCACTCCCGGTGACTGCGACGGTTGAGCCCACTAGGATGGACATTTCCGCACGCGCGTCTTCTTGGACCGAGAGCGGTCGGCACGGGGCTGGGCCACGACGGGCCATCGTGGCGGCTGGACAGGACACATTTGCATGCAACCTTCCGTGAGACTTCCGCGGCGACTCGTCGCCACGGTGGCCGTACTCGCTTTCGCCCTGATGGTGGGCCTGATCGCCCGTCGCGCGGTCCGCGTTTATCACGAGCCCGGACCGGCACCCGATGGCTTTGGCCTGATCGACTTTCATAACGCCATCTACTTTCCGGGCAAGGCATTTGCCGCGGGCGAGAATCCCTACTCGGCCGAGTACGCCGCCAAGTATCCGGTGAACCGCGCCTTGCCCCCCTACTCTCCCCTGCTGCTCGTACTGGCCCTCCCATTCGGGCTGCTGCCGATCCACGTGGGCGATGTCAGTTGGTTTGCCTGCAATACGATGCTCACCGTGGTCCTGGCCGCGGTTTGCCTGCGAATGAACCGCCTGCCTCTCACGATCGCCACGGTGTTTGGGTTGGCCGCCGCGATCCTCGCGACACGCGCCGGGCATAGCAATTTGATTCTGGGCCAAGTCACGCTGCCGATGGTGCTGGCCGTCTACCTGGCCCTGGCCTTTGCGGACCAGTCCCTCTGGAGGTCGGCACTCGGCGTCGCGCTGGCCACGATCAAGCCGACGTTTGGACTGCCCCTGGCGGGGCTGATGCTGTGCCGGGGCCAATGGCGACCGGTTGTGCTGGGAGCCATTTTGGCGGTGCTCGCTACGGCGCCGGCCGTCGCCTGGATGTCGGCCGGGTCGGGATTCTCGCTGCATTCCCTGCAGGCCAGCCGCGATGCGCACGTGGCCGACTCGGATGTCGACCCGGAATCGGCCTGGATGCGCGTCGACACTCTGAACGGGTTGGCCCGTCTGTCGCCTGGCTGGCTGGCCAATTCATCCGAACTCGTGCCCCTCTTCATTCATGTCCTCGTCGTCGGCGTCTTTCTCTGGCGGTTTGGTGCCGTGCGGGACGAGACATCGGCGGCCATGACCGTTTCCGCCGCCATCGTCTGTTTGACGATCTTGGTGTCGGTCTACCATATGATCTATGACGCGTTGATCGTGGTTCCGTTCGTCGTGGCTGGCTTGATGCGCTACCTGCCCGCCTGGCGGGCCATGCCGCGGTGGTTCTCGGTTGGCGTGGCACTCCTGCTGTGGGCCGTGCTGATGAACTACGTCGCGACCTATTCGATCCTCGAGCGATTGGCCATCACGGGTGTGGCAAGAGACGTGTGCGTGTCGTTGAATGGCCTGCTGTTACTGGCCGCCCTGCTGCTGCTGATGATCTACCAGTGGAGAACCCACGAGCCGAGTGGTGCGCAGGAAACGCTCTCCCCGACCGCAGACCTGAAGCTAACCGCTCGGTGCTCTCTGAGGACTCTGTGGCTCCGCGCGTGAAGCGCTTTGATCGTCCACACCGATCCCCGCGGCATCGGGGCGCATCCGCTAGTACTCGTCAACCGTTGTGCCGTCGCCAAAGCCAGCACTATCGGTGAACGACTGGCGTACCGTGCGGTCGGCGATCTCCTGTTGCAGCTTGTCAATCGCCGCCTGGACCGAAAACGTGCCCACATCTCCCTCAATCCGATCTCGCACGGCGACGGTCCCCTGCTCGGCGTCCCGGGGTCCAACGACCAGCATGTAGGGGATCAGCCCCAACTGGGCGTCGCGAATTTTCGATCCGAGTTTTTCTCCGCGGTAGTCCCCGCTCACGCGCAGTCCCGCGCGCCAGCAGTGATTGCTCGACCTCCCGTCCATACGCCTCCGACTTGTCACTTACCGTGAGCACGCGGACTTGCTCAGGGGCCAGCCACAACGGAAAGGCACCGCCAAAGTGCTCGATCAGCACGCCAATGAACCGCTCCATCGAACCGAGCGGAGCCCGATGGATCATCACCGGTCGGTGCGGCTTGTTATCCGCCCCGATATATTCCAATGCGAACCGCTCCGGCAGGTTATAGTCCAGCTGCACGGTGCCGAGTTGCCATTCGCGGCCGATGCAGTCGCGGACCACGAAGTCCGCTTTCGGTCCATAGAAGGCGGCCTCGCCCGGTTCGGGTTTGGCTTCCATGCCCAATTCCTGGCAGACCTGCACGAGTGCCGCTTCGGCCTGGTCCCACTGTTCGGGCTACCCACGTATTTGGCGCTGTCCGGATCGCGGAAGCCCAGTCGCACGCGATAGTTGTGCAGCCCGAGGGTGCTGAGAATGTATTGCGTCATTTCCACGCAGCCCTTGAACTCGTCGGCGACCTGATCTTCCGTGCAGAATAGGTGTGCGTCGTCCTGGCAAAAGCCGCGGACGCGGGTGAGTCCATTCAGTTCGCCCGATTTTTCGTAGCGGTAGACGGTGCCGAATTCGGCCAGCCGTACAGGAAGATCGCGATAGCTGCGTGGTTTCGAGCGGTAGATCATGATGTGCTGCGGGCAGTTCATCGGCTTGACCAGATACCGTTCGAATTGGCGGCTCCACTGACGGAGGCAGGCGAGCTTCTCTTCCGTGCTCGAATCGAGATCGTAAGCGCCGTCAAAACCGGCGATCCGTGCCGCCTCGATCAGTTTCGACTCGGTTTCGGCGGTCAGGTCATGGGCCACCGAGGCATCGTTCGTGTCGAGTTTGCGAATGATGTAATCGATGGCGGCTCCCGCATCATGCTCAAAGATGGGCGGAAACTGGGCGTCGCGGTAGTAAGGAAAGTGACCGCTCGTTTCGTACATCTCGACGCGGCCGATGTTCGGCGTATAGACGCGCTGGTAATTGCGCTTGGTGAGCTCGTCTTTCACGAACGTCTCGAGGATCTCTCGGATTTTGGCGCCCTTGGGCAGCCAGAGGACAAGTCCCGAGCCCGCCAGTGGGTTGATCGTGAAAAGTTCCAGTTGTTTGCCCAGCACGCGATGGTCTCGGCGCTTGGCTTCTTCCACCCGTTGCAGATGGGCTTCGAGTTCCTGCTTGTCGAAGAAGGCGGTGCCGTACAGTCGTTGTAGTTGTTTGTTGGCGGCGTTCCCCTTCCAATAGGCGCCGGCCACGGAGAGGAGCTTGTAGGCACCGATCGGCCTTGGGTCGGGGCACGTGCGGGTCCGCGACAAAGGTCGACAAATTCACCTTGTTGGTAGAAAGACAAGGTGGGGTGGTCGGCAAGCCCCGTTTGGATGTGTTCGACCTTGAAGTCTTGCTTCAGATCCTGGCAGAGCGCCACGGCCTGGTCCCGCGGCTGTTCGATGCGTTCGAACGGCTCGTCGAGCTGGATGATCTTCTTCATTTCGGCCTCGATGGCCGGGAAATCATCCTCGGTCAAGCTGTGCGGCAGGTCAAAATCGTAGTAGAAGCCACCTTCGATTGTTGGTCCGAACGCCAGCTGCACGCCGTCGAACAACCGCATCACGGCCCGAGCCATGATGTGGGCGCAGGAATGCCGCATCACATCCAGGGCTTCCTGGTTCTTTTTCGTGAACAGCTTCAATTCGACTTGGCCTTCCTCGGGCAGCGGGAAGTCCAGGCCCACGGTTTTGCCGTCGATTTCGGCGCAGACGGCGGCCTTGGCGAGTCCGGGACCGATATCGAGGGCCACATCGCGGGGGGTGGTCGGCCGGGAAAAGGACTTTTCGGAGCCGTCTGGCAGAATGACTTTCAGCATGTCGGGTCGTGTGGGGTTGGTGGTGAGAGACGCAGGGGCCGCGAGCGTAAAGTATAGAAAACACGCGACTTGGGACAATAGAGCCGCCTATGGCCCCCAAGGTTCGCAAGCGTCCGGGGTGGGGTGAGTATTTGGCCAATACCCAAGCATTTGTCGAATCGTTATAATTCGAAAACAAAGCGGGCCGGTAGACGGTTCCAGCTCGTCGAGGGCGTATAGCTCAGTTGGTTTAGAGTGCTTGCTTGACATGCAAGAGGTCACAGGTTCAAGTCCTGTTACGCCCATTTTTTGTCACTCCGCTGCAGGCGAGTGCGAATTCTTGCGGGGGCGTCGTTGGACCGCGAGCCAAAGAAGCATGCCTGGTTCCGCGTGTTTGCGCCAGTCCGGGTCAACGGCATGCTTCGTCGGCGTGCGCAGTTTGTGGGGTAGGAGCGACAACGCGCACGCCTTCAGAGCCCGCTTGCTTCGGTGGGTCGATTGGCTGCGCCTGCTCAAGCGGGCTCTTGTGGCTCGCGGTCTAACGATCTCGTCAAGGACGGTGTCTTGCGTGGACGTCGTTGGACCGCGAGCCAAAGAAGCATGCCCGGTTCGGCGTGTTTGCGCCAGTCCGGGTCAACGGCATGCTTCGTCGGCGTGCGCGTTTCTGGGTTAGGAGCGACAACGCGCACGCCTTCAGAGCCCGCTTGCTTCGGTGGGTCGATTGGCTGCGCCTGCTCAAGCGGGCTCTTGTGGCTCGCGGTCTAACGATCTGGTCAAGGACGGTGTCTTGCGTGGACGTCGTTGGACCGCGAGCCAAAGAAGCATGCCTGGTTCGGCGTGTTTGCGCCAGTCCGGGTCAACGGCATGCTTCGTCGGCGTGCGCAGTTTGTGGGGTAGGAGCGACAACGCGCACGCCTTCAGAGCCCGCTTGCTTCGGTGGGGCGATCGGCAGCGCCTGCTCAAGCGGGCTCTTGTGGCTCGCGGTCTAACGATCTGGTCAAGGACGGTGTCTTGCGTGGACGTCGTTGGACCGCGAGCCAAAGAAGCATGCCCGGTTCCGCGTGTTTGCGCCAGTCCGGGTCAACGGCATGCTTCGTCGGCGTGCGCGTTTGTGGGTTAGGAGCGACAACGCGCACGCCTTCAGAGCCCGCTTGCTTCGGTGGGTCGATCGGCTGCGCCTGCTCAAGCGGGCTCTTGTGGCTCGCGGTCTAACGATCTGGTCAAGGACGGTGTCTTGCGTGGACGTCGTTGGACCGCGAGCCAAAGAAGCATGCCTGGTTCCGCGTGTTTGAGCCAGTCCGGGTCAACGGCATGCTTCGTCGGCGTGCGCGTTTGTGGGTTAGGAGCGACAACGCGCACGCCTTCAGAGCCCGCTTGCTTCGGTGGGTCGATTGGCTGCGCCTGCTCAAGCGGGCTCTTGTGGCTCGCGGTCTAACGATCTGGTCAAGGACGGTGTCTTGCGTGGACGTCGTTGGACCGCGAGCCAAAGAAGCATGCCTGGTTCGGCGTATTTGCGCCAGTCCGGGTCAACGGCATGCTTCGTCGGCGTGCGCGTTTCTGGGGTCGTAGCGACAACGCGCACGCCTTCAGAGCCCGCTTGCTTCGGTGGGTCGATTGGCTGCGCCTGCTCAAGCGGGCTCTTGTGGCTCGCGGTCTAACGATCTGGTCAAGGACGGTGTCTTGCGTGGACGTCGTTGGACCGCGAGCCAAAGAAGCATGCCTGGCTCCGCGTATTTGAGCCAGTCCAGATCAACGGCATGCTTCGTCGGCGTGCACGTTTGTGGGGTAGGAGCGACAACGCGCACGCCTTCAGAGCCCGCTTGCTTCGGTGGGTCGATTGGCTGCGCTGCTCAAGCGGGCTCTTGTGGCTCGCGGTCTAACGATCTGGTCAAGGACGGTGTCTTGCGTGGACGTCGTTGGACCGCGAGCCAAAGAAGCATGCCTGGCTCCGCGTATTTGAGCCAGTCCAGGTCAACGGCATGCTTCGTCGGCGTGCGTTTGGGGTAGGCACAACGCGCACGCCTTCAGAGCCCGCTTGCTTCGGTGGGTTGATCGGCTGCACTGCTCAAGCGGGCTCTTGTGGCTCGCGGTCTAACGATCTGGTCAAGCGTTTGCGAAGTCTGTGTCTTCGATCAATTGTTTCGATCAATTTTGCTTCGAGATCACGACGGGACATTGCGCAAGGCGAACCACTGCTTCGGCGACGCTACCCATGACCAGATGGGTCAGGCCAGAGCGGCCATGCGTGCCGAACACCATCAGATCCACGTTTTCGCGCTCGGCGAAATCGACGATGGCACGCGCCGGATCACCGGTCAGCAGATGGTGATCGAATTCCAGGTTCGGGTCATCAGGGACGAGCTCTTTCAGTAGCCGCAGTAAATCCTCCGACCTCGGTCCCGGTGGCCCATAATAGGATTTCTCGTGGCCACCATAAACCGACGGCGGCTCCTCGACGTGTACGATCAGCAAGCGAGCTCCCGTCGCGCGCGCCAGCGTCGTCGCCAAGTCAAACGCCGCATCGTCGCGATGAGAAAAATCGGTCGCGAACAGAATGCGCTCAAGGTTCATTTGCTCCTCCGCAGAATTTGCTCCGCTGATTGAAATCAACCAACAGTCGTTCGCCATTTCGCGGTCTTGATATCATCCGACTCCAGGAAGTGCAACGTTCGTGCCGAATGCCACATGCGGACGTTACCCGCGATTTACATGTGCCCCTTGCGGCACAAGCGCGCAGCAACGCCCATCGCGGGATCCGACAGACCGTGGCTGCCGTCGAGTCGCGGGGAGCCCCCGTGACCGGCCGCGGCAGCCGGGGGGAGCTTGCCGCCTTGCACCACGGGGCTCGGGGGGGACAATGACGTCGAGTCGGGGGCGTGCGGCGAGGTCCAAGGTCTGGCGACATTGGCGACCGCCTCGGGATGTAGGATACGGCCTTGCAATTTCATGAGGAGGTCTCTGGTGCTGGTTCGCGTCATTTGCGGCATCGTCTGGGTTCTATCGTTGACTGCCGTGGCCCCGGCCGCCGAGGTGGGGGCTGGTGATGAAGTCGTGGTGATCGACTGGGACGCCAAATTCCGCCTGCCGGAAGGGGTCGTGGGGTCCGCCGAATTGGGGAGCGTCTATGCGATCGACAAGGTCGACGGAGACTGGCTGTGGATCACCGTCGCTGGCGGCTGGATCCACCGTACCCAGGTCATCCCGGTGCGGGAGGCGGATGCCTACTTCACGCAGCGGATCGAGGAAGATCCGACGGCGGAACGCTATTTCGAACGGGCGTTGGCCCGTTTTCGCATGGGGGCGTTCGCTGAGGCGATCGCCGACTTCGATGAGGCCATGGCGGGTGAGCCCGCGGCGAAGTATCTCACGGGTCGCGGAGCCGTCTGGCTGGCGCAAGGTGACACGGCCAAAGCGATCAACGACCACACGGCGGCCATCGAACTCAACCCGAAATTCGCGGCGGCCTATTACAATCGGGGCATGGCGCACCAGGCGGAAGGCGAATTCGACATGGCCATCGCCGATTACAACCGGTCCATCAAATTGAACCGCCAGAATGGCCGCGCCTACATTAATCGGGGGTTGGCCTGGCACAGGAAACGCGATTACGAAAAGGCCGTGCGGGACTTCACGCGGGCCTGCGAGATGAATCCAATGTGGCCCCTGCCGCTCAACAACCGCGCGGACGCTTACAATCGCATGCAGGAATACGACAAGGCGATCGCCGATTGCAACACAGCACTTGAACTCGATCCGAAGTTTAGCTGGGCGTTTGTCAACCGAGGAAATGCCTGGCGAGGCAAGGGAGAACTGCAAAAGTCCCTCGACGACTATGAACGGGCCCTGCAAGTGAATTCCCAGTACCCACCCGCCTATCACAATCGGGCTCTCGCGCTGGCCGAGCAGGGAGACTATGTGGCCGCGATCAAAGACTTTCAGAAGGCGATTGCATTGAACGAAAATTACGCCTCGGCCTACAACGGGTGGGCTTGGGTCCTGGCGACCTGCCCTGTCGATGAACTGAGGGACGCCACGCAGGCCGTGGCACTGGCGGAGAAGGCCTGTCGTCTGGATCGCGAAGAATGGAACCACTTTGGAACGCTCGCGGCCGCTTATGCGCGGTTGGAAGATTGGGAGCGAGCCACCAAGGCCCAGCGGCGGGCCCAGGCGATGTTGCCAGCAACGGCCAGCGATACGGAAAGGGCGGCGGTGGCCGAGCGGCTCGCGTTATTTGAGAAACAGCAGCCCTACACCCATCCCTGATCGTCCACGTCCCGCCTTCAGAGACCGGCGACTCGTTGGCCGGGTCGGTGGTCCGGCGGGCCTTCCCATAGCGGCTCTTCGCGCATGTCCAATCCACCCTTCCTTCCGTATCGACCGCCCCGTTTGTCGGATGAGGATGCGCTGTCCCGCGGTGAGGCGTTTTATGAGTTGATGAACGAGCGGCGAAGTGTGCGGTTTTTCAGCGATGACCCGGTACCCCGGCGGCTGATTGAACTGGCCATTGCCACCGCCTCCACGGCTCCCTCGGGCGCCCATCGGCAGCCGTGGACGTTCGTGGCCATCAGCGATCCGGCCATCAAGCGCCAAATTCGCATGGCGGCGGAAAAGGAAGAATACGAATCGTACGTGGGCGGTCGCATGCCGGATGACTGGTTGCAGGCCGTTCGCCCCCTGGGTACGAACTGGGAAAAACCGTTTCTGGAGACCGTCCCCTGGATTGTGGTGGTCTTCGAGCAGACCTACCGATGGGGAGACGCCGGACAGCAGGAGAAGCATTACTACGTGAAGGAGAGTGTGGGACTGGCCTGCGGATTGTTCATCACGGCCTTGCACGTGATGGGCCTGTCTACCTTGACGCACACGCCCAGCCCGATGGCGTTTCTCAGCCAAATCCTTCAGCGACCGCGGAATGAGCGGCCCTTCATTCTTTTTCCTGTCGGCTACCCGTCCGTCGACGCCGTCGTACCGGACCTCGAGCGCAAGCGGTTGGAACAAGTCGCCGTCTGGCGGGGCACCGCGCACGATGCATGAACCGCCGCAAGCCGCGTACATTCATGTGCCCTTTTGTCATCATCACTGCGGCTATTGCAACTTCAGCGTGATTGCCGACCGACGGGATCTCGAGTCGGCATTTCTGGACGCCTTGGAACGCGAGTTGCGAATGTTGCGGGCAGCTCAGCCGATGCAGACGCTGTTCGTGGGAGGCGGGACGCCTACCCGGCTCTCGCTCACCGGCCTGGAACGACTGTGCCAGTTGCTGGACGAGATGCTGCCGCGTGAGACCGGGCACGAAACGACGTTCGAGGCGAATCCCGAGGACGTGCAGCCACCGCTCGTCGCCTTGCTGCAAGCCCATGGTGTGAACCGTTTGAGCCTGGGTGTGCAGTCCTTCTCGAGCGAGAAGCTGCAAGCGCTTGACCGGTGCCATGTCCCCGAGGACGTGACGCGGGCCGTGGAACTGGCCCGCCAGGGGTTCCCCCGTGTTTCCCTGGACCTGATGTTCGCGGCGCCGGGCGAATCGCTGGCCGCGTGGCGAGCCGATCTGGCGGCCGCGCGGGCGGTCGGCCCGCAGCACCTATCGACCTACGGGCTGACGATCGAAAAAGGAACCCGTTTCTGGGGGCAGCGGCAGCGAGGTCGGCTGCGGGAAGTGGCCGAGTCCTTGCAGGCCCAGATGTACGAAGATGCGATCGATACGCTGACGGCCGCGGGATACGAGCACTATGAAGTCTCCAATTTCGCGCAACCGGGCCATCGCTGCCGCCACAACGAAACGTATTGGCGGTGCCAGCCTTACCTGGCTTTCGGTCCGGGCGCTGCGCGGTTCATCGAGGGGCGTCGTGAAACGAACCATCGCAGTACGACGACTTACATGCGGCGGTTGCTGGCAGGCCAATCGCCGGTGGCGGAAATCGACGTGATCACCTCCGAAGATGCGGCGCGGGAAAAGCTGGTCTTCGGCCTGCGGCGGCTGGAGGGCATTGACCGATGGGCGTTTCAAGTCGAGACCGGTTGGACGGTCGAACAACTGGCGGGGCCGGTCGTGGAGGGCTTTGTCGAATGGGGCCTGCTGGAGGAATGTGACGGACGGCTGCGGCTGACCCGGGCGGGACTGCTGGTAAGTGATAGTCTATGGCCTGACCTGATCGTGGGCGGATCGTCGTTGCCGTGAAATGCGGTCCCACGTGAGACATGCCGCCGATGTTCGCTGTATCGTCGCCGAATTCGCCAGAATTTGGTGGGGATTCGTCGCAACGGAACGGTCCAAAGTCTGGCGACTTCGGCTACCAGTGGCGTCGCATGCTGCCTGTCGACCGTCGTGGCTGGGGCTTCCAGCCACAGTCCTTGCGACGCCGCCCTTCCAAAGTCTGGCGGCTTAGGCTATCAGTGGCATCGCATGCCGCCTGTCGACCGTCGTGGCTGGGGCTTCCAGCCACAGTCCTCGCGACGCCGCCCTTCCAAAGTCTGGCGGCTTAGGCTGTCACCACGTCGTGCAGGTTGCCGAAACACGGCAGCATTTGATGCTACCCGGCTACCAATCCCACGCAGAGGCCAGCGGCAGCTAATTCGACTTGGGCAGCGGCAGGCCCATCGCCCGCATCAGCAACTGCATGTCCGCCCAGACGTCTTTCTTCGCTACCGGATTGCGGAGCAGGTAAGCCGGATGATAGGTGGCGATCACCTGGATGCCATTCCAGGCGTGAAATTTTCCCCGCAGGGCGCCGATGGGCGTCTTTTGATTGAGCAGATTGTTGGCCGACACGGCTCCCAGACAACAGATAAATTCAGGCTGAATGATTTCCAGCTGCTGGTCAAAGTAAGGCCGACAGTTGATCTGTTCGGCCGGCAGCGGATTGCGATTGTTGGGTGGGCGACATTTCAGCGTGTTGAGGATGTACACGTCCTCGCGGCTGAGCGACATGGCCTCGATGATCTTGTCGAGCAGTTTGCCGGTGCGCACCACAAAGGGTTCTCCCAATCGGTCCTCGTCGGCACCAGGGGCTTCGCCAAAGAAGACGAGTCGCGCGTCGGGGTTGCCGACGCCAAACACGGTTTGCGTCCGTTGCGCCGCGAGTTCGCCGCATAGCTGGCAGGCGGCAACCTGTTGGGCGAGGGCCTGTAATCGTTTCCGCTTATCGCCGGCGGCCGAGATATTACGGGCGGGCGACGCGGGCATGGTGAGGACTCCAGGGTTGGGGGCAATTGCCGCATCGACGGCCTGCGCCCCACCGGGCTCGGCAGGTAACTCTGCCGCGGCCGAGCCGCCATCAGGCGTCGCGTGTGGCGGTCGGGGGAGCTGTCGCACTCCCGCACGTCGATAGCTTTCCAGCAGTTGCCGCACGGCTCGTGGGGTGACGGGGTCGGAAGGGTCGGGGCACATGCGGTCTACTTTCGCACCCTGGGACGGACATTTCGCTTTCCGGACGGTGGCCGGATCAATTTCGCGGGGAGGTCGCCGAGTGCGTGGAAAATAATATAAGCCGCGGCAGGACGGCGACCAACGCCCCTGGGCAGGGCGTGAGCCACCTTGGCGGGGAGCAGCTATATTGCAAGGTCAAATTGGAGTATCCTGGGAGGTTCCGCGACGCCCTGCCAGTCTGGTGTGGATTCGACTCGCGGTACGGTTCTCTGGTTGTTGTGCCTGCCCCCGTGCGTATTCCGCAAGTCGCTATCGTCGGCCGCCCCAATGTGGGCAAATCCAGCATCTTCAATTGGCTGGCCGGGAAACGGCTGGCGATCGTCGATGATCTGGCGGGTGTCACGAGGGACCGCATGACCTACCTCATGGAGCATGAGGGCCGTTATTTCGAGATCGTCGACACCGGTGGCATCGGCATCACCGACTCGGACAATCTGAACGACCAGATCGAAGACCAGATCACGACCGGAATCGAAGAGGCGGATGTCCTGGTATTCGTCGTCGACACCCAGGCGGGTATCCTGCCGCTCGATCGAGAAGTCGCCAAACGTCTGCGTTATATCGATAAACCGATCCTCAGCGTTGCCAACAAGACGGATGGCCCGACGCATGATGCCAATGCCGACGAGTTTTACCAACTCGGTGGTGGTAAGCTGATCCGCGTCAGCGCAAAGAACAATCGCAACAAGGAAGAACTTTTGCAGGCGATTGCCGAGCGGCTGCCCGAATTGCATGAACCGCAAGAGGAGCGGGAAGAGCCGGAAATGAAGGTTGCGATCGTGGGGCGACGCAACGTTGGTAAGAGCACGTTCGTTAATACGCTGGTGAAGGCTCAGCGGATGATCGTCAGCGAGATCCCGGGAACGACTAGGGACAGCGTCGATGTGCGATTCGAGCTGGACGGCAAGTCATTCGTGGCCATTGACACGCCTGGTTTGCGGCGCCGCGTGAGCGTCAAGACGAATGTCGACTTTTATGGAACTCGCCGCGCTCAACGCAGTATTCGCCGCTCCGACGTGACGCTGGTCTTTTTCGACGCTTCGCAAAGGATTGGGAAGGTTGACAAACAGCTTTGCAGCTACGTCGGCCGACAACTACAAACCGTGCATCTTCGTAGTGAATAAATGGGACAAGATGTACGGAGAGATGCCGACGGAGCGGTGGGTGACTTACCTGCGTGACAATTTTGGCACGATGTGGCATGTGCCGATCGCGTTCATTACCGGGCAGACCGGCAAGAACTGCAAGACTTTGCTCAATCACGCGCAAATGCTCTTCAAGCAAGCGCGGCAGCGGGTCTCGACGGGGCAGTTAAACAGTCTGGTCCAGCGGGCGATGCAGCGTACGCCGCCGCCGCTCTACCAGAATCGCCGTCCGAAGGTGTTTTATGCGACGCAGATTGGCATTCAGCCTCCCACGATCGTTCTGGTTTGCAACCAGCCCAAGGCGTTCTCTCCCTCGTATCGCCGCTTTCTATTGAGCGTCTTTCGCGATCACGCACCCTTTCCCGAAGTCCCCATCAAGCTGTATCTGAAGCGGCGGGCCCAGAATGATGATCGGGATGATTTTCGGAAAGAGAGCCAGCAGGCCTCTTAGCACCGCATTTACACGCGTCCTGTATACCAGGGCCTCGGCGTCCAAGGCGACTCTTAAATGGCCCACAGCAGGAGTAGCGAGTACGTGATGTCGAGTGGTTTGGCACCATTCGGTTGGCTGTCATAGCGGTCAATCACATTGACTTTCAGGCTCAGATTCGAAGCCTTGTCCAGCACCAGTTCCCAGCTGACGTCGCTGATGATGCGGTAGTCCATGAAATCGTGCCAGGATGGAAAGTAATCGACGACGGCGGAAACTTGTTGGCGATCGCTCAACTGGTGAGCGAAATCGAAGCCGAAGTTTGCCTCAGCCGTCCATTCTTCGTCGACGCCGCCAAACTCGCGTGACGAACCAGCACCGAAGCGACCGCGAAACTCGGCGTTCTCTCCGTCCACGAGCATATATCCCAGACCGCTATTGAGAAAGAATCGCACATCGAATTCTTTGAACTCGTCGTACTCCAGACCGAACTTGTTGAACCAACTCCACCGTGGGCTAGGCAGTCGGTAGTCCCAGTCGCCGTACAGCAGGGCGAAGTGCTGCGTTTCAGTACTATTGGCCGTCGCCTTCGAGTAAGTGAAGTCGATGTCGGCATTCGTCTGCTCGGTCTCGCGCGAGATTTCGAAACCGGTTCGTAGACTGAACGCCTGAGCATTGCCGTCCGCGCCGTTGATGCCGATTTCGAACGAGCCGTCCCAGTAGGGGCCGATCCAGCTGAGCGGGTTGTACCAGGCGGGGCGAATCGGAGGCTCCTCCCCCAAGCCCAGATCGGGTGCAAGCAGCAGTCCACCCTCGGTCGGGGCGATCGGGCCCGGGGGGATCGATTCGATGTCCGACGAAGGCTCCACCGGGGCCGGTATGGGCTCGCTCACCCCCTCAGCCAATAAGGGCGGAAACGTAATGGATTCGAACGTCTGCGGGGGGAATTCAAATTGGGCCACGCATGTCGTGGTGGCCAGGAGGCAGGCCAGACCGCAGATCAGTAGGGTGCATCGTGGCGGATGCATCCGCCCCGTTGGTGGTTGGCCGATAGCGATCACAAGAGTCGTTGGTACGGGACGCGGGTTCAGGGGGTCATCAGATAAGAGGCCTTATAGCAAGATCGCAAACCGAGCCACAAGCGAACTTGTCCCGACCCCGCAGAAGTCGGGTCTTTGACTGGGGCAATCCCTGCCCGCTACTCTCCGTCGGGTCGCGTGGCTTGGTGCGTCCGCCTCCGCGAAATGCCGGGCGCGGCGCCAGCAACCCCTTTGCTGACGCCATCACCGACAGCATATAATCGCGCTACCATGATGTCTTTCCTGGCAAACCTGCAAAGCTATCACGCTGGCGAGTGTCTGCTCGTACTGGCGGCGGTCTTGATTGTCGTCGACTATTTCTTCCCGACCGATTGGCCGGCCCACTTCGGATATGTTGCCATTGCCGCGGCCAGTTTCTTCCTCAGCTGGAGCAGCGCGCCGGGTGCGTTTTGGGACGCGGTCAAGTCGGGAGGGTTGGCGATCGGCATTTGGCTGGCGCTGGCCGTCCTGCATCGCCTATGGTTTCATCATTGGTTGTCAAACGCCGAAGGCGTGCCGGGACCGAGTGAGGCGGCGACTCAGGTGGAGCAGGCGACGGAGGACGAAGGGGCATGAGTTACGGTTACAGGACGCGCCGCAGCGGGAATTCGGGCGCTTGGAAAGTGCGGCTCCTGATTGCCGCCGCCATGGTGGCCTTTGCACTGATTCGCTACTACTCCATGGGCCAGGTCAATCCGATCACGGGCGAGAAGCAGCGGGTTGCGATGACGTCGGATCAGGAAATCATGATGGGCTTGCAGGCGGCGCCTGAAATGGCGGCTCAGCATGGCGGTTTATATCCTGACCAGCGTGCCCAAAATCACGTCGACGCGATTGGCAATCAGCTCGTCGTCGCGCTGCTGGAATGTCTCCGGAAGGAGGGACGACAGAATCCTTACCAGTTCGACTTCCATCTGCTCCGCGATCCGCAAACGATCAACGCCTTTGCCTTACCAGGCGGCCAAGTCTTTATCACCTTCGCACTGTATCAGCGACTGTCGACAGATGGCCAACTGGCCGGTGTCTTGGCGCACGAAATTGGCCATGTCCTGTCGCGACATGGTGCGCAACGGATGGCGAAGCAGTCCCTCACCGAGGGCCTGGCCGGAGCGGCGGGTGTGGCCGGGGGCACGTATGATAGCGCCCGCATGGCGGCCGCCGTCGGTCAGATGATCAATATGAAATACGGCCGCGATGACGAGTTGGAATCGGACCGCTGGAGTGTCCTGCTGACGGCCGAGGCCGGTTATGACCCGCGGGCCATGCTGCAGGTGATGGACGTTCTGGAGGAGGCCAGTGGCGGTGGGGGGCCGCCAGAAATGATGAGTACGCACCCCAAGCCGGCGAATCGACGGGCCTACATTGACGAGGTGATTCATGAGGTCTTTCCCGACGGTCTGCCGGCCGGACTGAGGCCTTAGACGGCGTTGACTGGGGGAAGATCGGTGTGGCTGTGGCTTCCAGCCGCAGTGGAATCGTTTCCCCGTGCCGACTGGGGCGGATGCCCAGCCACGAGTGAGTGACCGGCCGCCGTCTGAATTCTTACAGAGCGTTGACTGGGGGAAGACCGGCCGCCGTCTGAATTCCTACAGACGCAGTCAGAATGGTCTCGCGTGAAAGATCGGGTGTGGCTGTGGCTTCCAGCCGCAGTGGAATCGTTTCCCCGTGCCGACTGGGGCAGGATGGCCAGCCACGAGTGAGCTCGTTACCGCTCCGGCCGTTTCGCCGAACCGGCGACGACTTCGCGTGGCCCCTGCCACTGGTAGACCACGAGGGCCTGGAGCTCGCGCACGACCAGCTGATCATCGGCGACGGCCAGATGAGCCCAAGTGGGCGCGTCGGTGAGCTTACGTTCGTCGATCAACTCAAACGCTTGGGGATTGGCGCGAATCAACAGGAGAATGCCTCGTTCATCGAGCGCCAGCAATCGTTGACCGTCGCTGACGATGCTCCAGTATTTCCCGAAAGGCTTGGTTCGCCATTGCTGTTCGCCGGTCCGCAGGTCGAAGCAGCAGAATCTTTGGTTACGTAGCAACAAGTACCCATAATCGCCCACGACCACCGGCGACGACATGTAGGCCTCGAGCTTGCGATTCGACCAGGCCTCGACGAAGCGGAGCTGGTCTCCCTCGCGAACGATCTCCCAGAGTTGCCCCTGGCCGCTGTGAGCGCTGGTGAAAATCGAGTTGCCGATGACCGTCGGGGTGAGAATATTCATTCCGCGAAAGGCCTCGATTTCCTGACTGGCGAGTTCTTCTCCATCGTCAGGACGCAGCAACTTAAGTTCCTGGCGACTTTGCACAACAACAAGTTTTTCACCTTGAATCGTCGCCAGAATCGGCGATGAAAAGGCACCACCTTGCATGCCGGTCGGGCCGCCCGGCGTCTGCCAGACGATCGTGCCATCCTGCTTATTCAAACGGAGGCAACAGGAGCCGGCTTGGATGTAGAGTGCATCGCCGTCGAGCAAGGGAGAACAGACGAAGCCGAAGGCGGGAGCTCCTTGCTTTAGCAGTGCCTGAAAGTCGACTTGCCAGCGAATCTCACCCGTCGCCACATTGAGGGCCACCAAACGCTCCTCCATGCCGCCGACAAAAATGGTCTCGCCATCGCAGGCCGGCGTGGCACGAATCCAACTCCCGTTGGCTGCGGCGAAGAACGGAACCTTCATCGAACCGGGCCACGTCTGTTCCCACCGTTTCTGGCCGCTGATCCGATCGTAACAGCTGACCGCTTCGATTTTCTTGTCCCGAGTCTCGGTGGTCAGGATACAGTCTGGCGTCACCATTGGACCTGAATAACTCTCGGACAATTCGACGCGCCAGACCTCCTTCAGAGATTCGTCGCTGAGGTCCTGCGGCCAGGTGACCCCGGTGGATCGACCGTTCCGTTCAGGACCCCGCCATTGCATCCAGGTGGCGGTTTCACCGCAAGCGGCGGGCGGTGTGACGTAGGGGAATGCGAGCAGCATGAGGAGGGGCACCGTCAGGAACGGGGCGCCCAGGAGTCGACGCAAGGTGAGGGCTTCCATAAAGCGGGGCTCCGCAGGATTTGTAGGGGCAAAACAACTCCACCATGGTAGGCGAATGAGCCCAGGGAGCAACCGAGGCGGCCAGCAACCGTCGAATCACGGGACATCCGCGTGCTGGCAAGGAAGAAGACAGTCGAGACAAAAAAAATGAGGGCCGCTGGAGAGCGGCCCTCGTATCTCATCGGTCGACAGGGTCAACCGTTATCCCAAGTGCTCCTGAATTCAAAGGAATGGAATTCAGGAGAAGCCAGAAATGGAACCACGGCAAGCAACGACCGTGTTTTTCTAGGACAGCGACTCCATGCCATTCGGCTCTCTCGTCGCTGCTGTGAAATCTTAGTTCACTCTGCGAGCATCGCAAGTCATCAGTCTGAATTTCACAGGTTTTTCGCATTCTGATGATTTTTTAGCGATCGCCCCGGACAGGGGTCGGGATTCCCCTTAAGCCGGCTGGTCGCCAACGACCTGCACGAATTTTCCGCCGCTGTCATACCAGCCTTCACGGAGAAAGCGGCACCAAATCAAATTCATGAGCAGTCGGATGGGCGGGCTTTGCGGCCCCGTTGCAAATTCGACCACGACGTGACGATGCGCGATGGGTGTCGTGTGAAAGAATCCAAATCCCTCAAACGAGACGTGTTTGCCAATGACGGTCAAGGGTGCTTCTGCCAGCCGGTTGCCGTGACGATCGGCGGGAATCGCCCGCACCAGAAAAGGATACGGATGTCGGATACTCGCCCGTCGCTCCTGGGCTACCCGCTCGTCGTGAGCCTGCACAATGATCTGATCGATGGCTTCCAGCAGCTGGGCGGACCGCTCGTGGGGATGGGGCAAGATTGCTAGACGCTCGCCCACTCTTGCGCATTCCGAATGATTCGTGTGCATGAAGCATGGCTCCTGGCGTCGCTGGAAATGGGAACGTGGGCTTGGCGCTGCCAAGGGACCTGAGACTCGGTCGGTCTGCCCCTGCGAATTCGACCCCGATCGGACCCCGGTCTTTGCCGACGGACGAGCGTTGCCCAATCGATGAGAATTTGAAGAAAAGCCGTCGGCACCGCGCGTCGCGGACGCCTGGGGCGCCGACCCGGGAGGCCTGCCGCCACGCATCAAGACTGTAGGTTACGAAACCTGGGTGGTCAAATCGGAAACCGGGCTAATTTTGAATCACCTGGGTCATGAGGGCGCGAGCCAGATTGGCTGCCAGTTGTTTGCCGAGCTGATTTCCGCAGATGGCCGTGAAGTCGTTCACGGGGTTCTCGGAATGCATGTGGATGCGGGCCAGGTCGGCACATGCGAGGCGAAATACGACCGCCGAGCGGTCGGGGGACGGAAGACCACGAACGACATGGGTCAGGCGATCCTTGTCGAGATGAAGCGTCCAATCGCCGCCGCCGCAGCCGGTGACTTGCAGCCCCACGATTTCCGGTCCCTTTGTCGGTGATTGCGCATCGCAACAACTCGCTAACAGCGCCGAAATGTCCAACTCGGGCAGTTCCAGCTTCGGCGGCTTTCGTTTTCCCCAGCGGTCGTCTTCCGCGTACTTCATCAATTTCAATGCGAGCTTGCGGTCCAGTTTCGGGCAGGGGATCGGTGCGAATTTGTCGAGATTGGTACGATCAAACTGCGGGTCCATGAAATCATACGAGCCGTAGATGGAGATGTTTGACCACAACCAGCGCTCCATCTCGTTCAGCGGCGTGTCTGGCTTGGTGCCAAATCCCCGAAACTCGATCCCTGTCAAACCGTAATGATCACTCGCGTAACTGATCGCCTCGCGCATCGTGATCGGATCGGTCGGTGCCAAGTGGTAGGTCCGTCCGTACGCTTCCGGGTTGTTGAATAACCGGCTGATGACCGCCGAATTCCAATCGACGGGCGTGATGTTTCTGCGTTCCTCGCCGGTCAACCCCCACCGCACAGGCACATAATACTCGCCCTTCTCGTTGGGCTCGGTATTCTGCTGCAACACCGATGCCAACTTCATGTACAGATACGTCCCGTGATACGTGCTCGTGTATCCCGTTTGCGAATCGCCTGTGATGACCACGGGCCGATAAACGGTGAGCGACTCGAAAGCGGCGCATTCGCGGACAAGTTTTTCCGCAGTGAACTTGCTTTTCTCGTAGTCATTGCGAAATTCTTGCCCGACATCCAGTTCGTCTTCCATGACGAGGTCGTGGCGGTGACCGCACACATAGGCGGTCGAAATGTAATGCATCTCCCGCAGACCCGCGGAGGTACACAGACGCAGGACATTGCGAGTGCCCTCGATGTTCGTCCGCCACGGCTCGCCATTGTGCTCATGAAAAGTGAGCGAGGCCGCACAATGCAGCATCGTGGTGCAGTTGTCTTCAATCCACTCGCGATCTTCGGGGCTGAGTCCCAGGTCCTCCTGGGTGATGTCTCCGGGTATCACCACGGGGCGGGGCAGCGGGTGCTTGAGCTGACGTTCCCACATTTGCATGGTCTGCTCGACCCGCTGTTCGGGGGTCCTGGCTTTGGTGCCCCGTACCAAGACCGCGATGCGGTGACCATCCTGGAGGAAATCGCGTACGAGATACTGTCCCAGTAATCCCGTCGCTCCCGTGAGAAGCACATAATTCCGCATTGCTGTTGGAGACTCCTAAAAAGTTCAGGCGGGCAGCACTTCCCGTGGCCCGCATCATTCTATCGGCGTCCACGGGACCCCCATAGGGCAGGTCAGCCCGTCACGGAGTCCGTGGCAGTTTAGGTAAGAAAGCCAGCGGCCTGCCGCCCGAAGCGGCTGGTGATGAAGTCGTCCCGCCGAGGTGGTCGTCGGGAAACGACGTTTCGGCTCCACCAAAGGGGGGGCGACGCACCAGCCGTAGATGCGCCCCTCAGTTCTTGAGAAATGCGGCGGAATAATCCGGAAGCCGCTGCAGGGCCTCGCGCAACACGGTTTCTGCCTCGGCGGCTCGCTGTTGCTGCCGCAGGTCGTTGATCCAGCGGAGATAGATATGGGTCAGATTGGAACGCAGCAGGGGTTGCCGCGGCTGGATCGAAGTGCCCTGCAAGAGCAGCTGCACCGCCTGTCGATATTCTCCCCGACCACTGAGGTCGAGGGACCAGTTATTGACGACGACGGCGACGTTTTCCCGGGCAGACTGGTGGGCCGGGTCGAGTTGCCAGCTGATTTCAGTCGCTTCCAGCGCGGTTGCAAACTCGCGCTGCTCAAGCAGTTCCAGGCCCTGATTGTAAACCAGCTTGGCGAGCAGCTCGACGGGTGACAAGCGTCGTGCTGGCTCGGACGACGCGACTGCCACATTCATCCCGTCGTGGCTGGTCGTTTCAATCTCGACCACCGCGCCATCGGCACGAACCAGTTGACAGCGAACGTGCGCTGGAAACGCGACCGGCTCGACATGCAGGCCTTGTGCTCGAGCGAATTCGAGGAACAAGATCGTGGCCGTCACACAATTGTAGATTCCGTCGTCAAGAGTCCGACGTAGATCGCTGCAACCCGCATCGTATTGTCCGACCAGTACCCGACGATGGAGAAACTTGAGGATTGCGTCGGCCCGTTGCACGTCCGAGCCTTCGAAGAACGTGAGATGCCGGTCCAAGCGCCGTGTGTAGGATTGGAACTGGTCCACATAGGATTGCAGTTCGTCCTCATCCGCGGCGTGGCTGATCGCGATGCTGGCGCGGATCAAGTCAAACTTGTCAAGTTGTCCATCGGCCGCATCGGCCAGAACCGCCTCGCGAACGGATGCGGACAATCCGCTTCGCGAGGCTGATTCCGCCAGCGCGTGAGACGCGCTCAAATAAACGGTAACGAGTCCCCACAGGAACAGTCGGAATTTGGCAGGGCAGGGCATCGGGAACGGATCGGTGAAGACATCGGCCTGCCATCCAGCCTGGCCTGCGCGTCACTCGGGCGGTGCCCGGGATGAATCCATTCGCTCAATGCAAAGAGTCTACGCTGCATTTTTGCCACATCGCGGCTCGGCGGCACTTTTCCTGTCGGAAAAAATACACGTGTCCGGCGAGCTGTGAGCTTTGTACCGTTTCTTTCGGCGTCGGCGTCGGCGTCGGCGTCGGCGTCAATCGTATTTCGTCCCGTCTCGAGCTTGGGGTTCGCCGGGCGTGGCTGGTATCTTGCCCCAGTCGACGGCGGCTGGAAGCCACAGCCACGATGTTGTTGATCCCAACGTGCCAGCATGGCCGTCGCGGAAAAAACTCTGCGAAGGCATCGTCCCAAACTCGCCGCCTGACAAGTCGTCCGCAGCGGTTAGTAATCAATTTGAGCTCGTAACGCCACGGTGCCAGCCGTGCTGCTTCCCAGCGTGGGGTCGTTCAGACTGGCGCTGATCCAGTTGAGTTGAAACTTGGTGAAGTTGTTCAAATACCAGTTCAGACCGAGCGTCGCGTTGGTCAGCCGCCGACCAGGGCCGACCAGACCCATCCCATTCAGATCGAGGTAGGAGACGCGGGCGGCGACTTCCCAGGCCCCGCGCCCCCCGGTTTTGTGGTCGACGGGACAGCAGGGACGCACGCGGCCGAAGACGCCCGATTCACGCAAGTACGGGATCGTCTCGCCCGTCAAGACGTAGCGCAAGTGGGCGTAGGCGCCGCCGAACGTATTGCTCTCGCCGCTTGTCCCTTCCACCGTGGCCCAGCGTGCCTCGGACTGAAAGACCAGCCGTCCAAACGAGACGGCCCCTTCGACATTGAACAGATTCGAATTCTGCGTGGGTATCAAGCCCGTATTGACGAAGGGTGGCACGCCCACGATCGGGAGTACACTGAGTCCAGCAATACCCAGAATGGGGTTCTGGCCTACGAAAAACTCGTCCACGTTAACGAAAATCACCTCGTCGCGGCCCGGATCGTTGAAGCTGTAACCAAATCCGAGATGGACGAGCCGTTCGTCGCCGCCATCGAGCGGCAGAAACGTTGTTCTGCCGGACGTTCCATAACCGCCTTGATCGGCGTAGACATTTCCAAAAAAGTCGCTCAAGTAGCGATACCCGGACAGGGCCCAGGTCATCCGTTGGTCAAAAGCCGTGTCAAAGAGCATGATTCCTGTCTGGCGAAAGGGGCTCAGCGCGAACAGCGAGGGACGCTCCAGGAACGGCAATTCTCGAATGCTCGTCGGCTCGGTCATCCCCAAGGGTTTGCGATCCCTGCCGATGCGTATGTTGCCAAACGGCGTATCGTTGAATTGCATCCAGACATCAACAAACCGAGGCTGGGCCTGGGCCATGTCGAATTCGACAATGAAGGAAGTCTGCTCGGTCACCTTTCCCGCAGCCGCAAAACGGGCCCGACGAAAGCCCAGTCCGTCCTGGATGTCGCCCACGGTGGCACGGTTATTCGCATCTTGATAAAAGCCGCCCCAGTCAAGCTGAAAGAAGCCGGTGCTGCGTATGACCGGGTAGGTGACCTTGGCCTCTTCCGCCGCCTTGGCGGCCGCTGCCTCGGGCTGGGGTGGGTCCTTCTTTAACTGCAACTCGAGCGCTTCAATCCGCAGGGCCAACTGATCGATTTCGCTGGCCGGCTTGTCCGCTTCCGGCAACGGGGGCAGCGTAAAGAATTCGCCTTGGGCCGCGGCCCTGGCGGCGACGATCAGCAAGATGACCGCCACTTGCTTGACGACTTGCGATCTCATCCTCGGCGCACCTTGCAACGGACCGCTTCATGCCATCCCGTGGCGGAGCCACTTCCGTCACTCCCTCAAATTCGTCTGGTAAGGGGGGTAAACTTTAACGATTGTGCCGACAATGACGATTCTGCGGGTGAAGTGCCCGGGGCCCGTTGAAACTCGGGGAAGACTCCGTCACACTGCGTTTTTTCCCGACCGGAGGCAAGCTTGGTGGCAGAGCCCTTTTTTCAAACGATGTTTGCGGATCGCATGGGTGGAGCCCAATATGGCAAGGGCAGCGCCATTTACAAGTTTGAGAAGATCAAGCGGGCCAAACGCCAGGTGATGGCGGATTTTCCCGAGCGGCAGCTGATCGATTTCGGCATCGGGGAGAACGATGAGATGGCCCCGCCCCGGGTCCGGCAAGTGATGCAGGAGCAGATCCACCGGCCCGAGAATCGGGGCTATGCCGACAACGGCATCCAGGAGTTCAAGGACGCCGTGGCCCGCTTCATGCATCGTCACTTTGAGGTGGCGACTCGATGCGGTCACGGAAATCAATCACTGCATCGGTTCCAAGCCGGCCCTGGCGATGTTGCCCGCCACGCTCATCAACCCGGGGGATGTTACCCTGATGACCGTGCCCGGATATCCCGTGGCGGGAACGCACACGCAATATTACGGGGGGAGCGTCTATCGGCTGCCGCTGCTGGCCGAACGGGGATACTTTCCCGATCTCGACTCGATTCCGGACGACGTCCGCCGTCGAGCCAAAATGCTGGTGCTGAATTACCCGAATAGTCCCACCGGGGCCTTGGCGACGGCCGAATTCTATCGGCAGGTCGTCGACTTCGCCCTCACGAACGAGATTGTCGTTGTGCAGGACGCGGCGCACATCATGCTCAGCTACCACGCGGCGCCGCTCAGCTTTCTCTCAATCCCGGGGGCCCGTGAAGTCGGCGTCGAGGTCCACTCGCTCTCCAAGGGATTTGACATGATCGGCTGGAGGATCGGTTGGGTGTGTGGGCATCCGCTATTGGTAAGGGCCTTTGCGGACGTCAAGGATAACAGCGATTCCGGGCAGTTTATCGCCATCCAGAAAGCCGCGGCGGCCGCGCTCGATGACGATGCCATTCCCCGGCGGACGCGGCGGAAATACGAGCGCCGCTTACGCAAACTGGTGGCCATGCTGCAGGGTTGCGGCTGGGAATGCCAGCTGCCCGGTGGAACTTACTTTCTCTACGTCCCGGCTCCCCGGGGAATCGTCGGCGGCCCCGACTTCACCACAGCCGAGCAAGCGAGCCAATATCTGATCTCAGAGCACTCGATGATCACCGTGCCCTGGGATGACGCAGGGGGCTTTTTGCGGTTCTCCGTGACCTATCAGGCGGCCGACGAGGCCGCCGAGGATGCCTTGATGCGAGACGCGGCGGCCCGTTTGCACCGCGTCTCGTTCCGCTGGTCGGGTCACGGCACTCCCGGGCAGACGCCGGTTGCGCCACCGCGGGCCTAATGCTGCCTAAAGTTTCAGGGTCGGGGTTCGCTCACTGTGGCTGGGACATCTTGCCCCAGTCGACTGCGGCTGGAAGCCACAGCCACGGTCGTGACCAACCCCAAGTCTGACGCTTGACGCAGCACTAATCGGCCTGTGGTTTGTTGCCCCCGCCACGTCGGCGTTCCGCCATGACGGACAATTCGTCCTTGGTGAGCATGCCGTCGCCGTCGGCATCCGCCCGCGCCAGCCGTTGGGCAAGACGTTCCGGCAGGTCTTTCATCGCCACCACGCCATCGCCGTCCTCGTCAAACTGCATGATCCGTTCTACCATTTTGGCCGGATCGCCACCGCGTGGACGCCCCTCGCCTCGCTCTTGACCAGGCCCCCGCGGCGGCGGCGCGGGCCGGTCTGCTTCATCCCACGGGGGTCCGCCGGGACCACCGGGTCCACCCGGTCCGTTCGGCCCGCCGGGTCCGTTCGGCCCGCCAAATCGGCCAGGCCCATCCGGTCCACCCCTGCCGGCAGCGCCGCCCCGGCGACCTCCCATCGGCCGCAATTCCACCAACGAGAGTCGTCCGTCTCCGTCCTTGTCGAGGGTGGCGAGCGCCGCCGAGGCGTTTTCGATTTCTGCTGCTGAGAGCTGCCCGTCTTTGTCCGCATCCAGGGCGACCATCAGCGGCAGCATCCGCAACATGGCTCCCGGCTCTCGTTCGCCCGGCCCGCCCGGCCCGCGGGGTCCACCGGGCTCGCGGGGTCCGCCCGGGCCACCCGGCCCGCGGGGTCCACCGGGTCCACCGGGTCCACCAGGGAATTCGCGCCCGGGAGGTCCTCCTCGGGGCCCCGGACCACCGCCGGGAGGCTGGGCAGCCAATTCGGCCAGCATGAGTCCGCCGGCAAAGGCCGCCGCCAGCCAAAGAGTGATGTTGCGCATGATAAAGTCTCCTGATTTGGTATGAGGATGGTGGCCGCAGTTCGCAAGTGCGGCAGGTTCCGCTACGACATCCAACCTCAGCCTGCCGCAAAAGTTCCGATCCGTTGACGGCTTTCCGGGGAGCGGGTGGTCGTTGGCGTGCTCCTGCGAGGCTGGCAATGACAGCAACCGCAAAGTCCGTTTGACCGATACGACTGGAATTCTCAGCCCAGACTGCCGATAAGCCCAGTACGAATGGCTGCGCATCGCGGACTGCCGCGTGTGGCCGGGACGAGACGGAAGGGTCACGGATGTTTAAGAGCAATCATGCGGCCTTGCGAGGCTCGGTCGGGTTGGTGTTGGCGATCATCACCTGCGGACCGGCTCGGGGCCAGGTGGACGAGACGTGGGCCGATGCGAGCGGTCGCCGCGGCGGCAGTGATGTGTCGTGCCTGGGGACCGATGAGCCCGGCATTTTTTACGACGAGGGGGATGTCTTTCGCGATGAGGGGTGCACGACCTGTGGTCCCGTTTTCCCGCGACTGGCCGGCTGCTGGTCGGCGGGGATCGAGTTCACGATTCTCAGGCCCTATTTTAGCGGTGGAAATCTGGCGTTCACCACATTGACGAGTGACGGCGACACCTTCGAGTCGTTTGCTGACACGGAATTCGCGTACAACACGGAACTTGCCCCACGGGTTTGGGTCCATGTTTCGGCTGGGGATGCGCTCGGATTCCGGGCGACATACTGGCAATTTGATCACGGGGCGGCACCGGCCGTGGGGACTCCGCCCGACAACGGATTTGGCAGCATCATCCCTCCGTCCTTCGACGGCGTCGACTTATCGACGACGATTCCCGGCTCCCAATTCCTGGCGAATACGGATTTGAACGCCTATACGATTGATCTTGAATTCACCAAGACAGCCGCTTGGGGCTCGTGTGGATGGGTGACCGGTGTCGGTTTACGTTACGCCGAGGTGCAACAGCGTTACCTGTCCGAACTGCGAAGCGCCGCGGATGTCCTGCAGAGCACGCTCGATTTTTCCCACCTCGTGAAAGGCATCGGGCCGACGGTTTCGGTTCGGACGGAACGACCGTTGACCGGCGGTCTGTCGGTTTTCGGATTGGCCCGCGGCTCACTGGTCTTTGGAGACAACCAATCGCTGTTGATTGCCATCGAGGACCAGGATTTGGACGCACAGCTAACGACCAATAGCACGACGCGGCGCGATGGCTTCCTGCCGATTGGCGACCTGCAGGTAGGTCTCCATTGGAACCCGCGGCAAGTGGGAATCGTCATTCCATACCTGCATCTGGCGATGGAGAGTCAGCTATGGGGTGGCGCCGGCAATGGGAGCAGCGATGCCGGAAACCTGGGTTTCTTCGGCTTGAATGTGTCGTTGGGATTCGACTTCTAGTCCCCCTCCCCTTCATCGTTTGGCAACGACGACGAGTAGAGGAATGTCAGGGCACCCGCGGAAAGGAGTCCCCAGGGGGACCAATCGGGAGGTACGAAAATGCGTTTCGAGCCCGAGTAGGCTCCGGAGTACGTATCGAGTTGGCCGTAGGAGAGGTAGGGCGAGTTGGCGTCCAGGGGGAGTGTCGGGGTCGAGTCCGAACTTTGGTCCGCCAAGACCACCCGATCGACCACCATGGCTTCTCCGCCCAGCACCACCATCGACAGGCCCAGCGCCATCAGCGTTGCGCGCCACATCTTTTTTCGGCTCCTAAAAAATCGAAATCGGCTGAGGAAGGGGATCGAGCGACGTTTCCACGAGTTCTATCGGGTCGGGCCATGTGCGGGCTGAACTGCGAGGAAATGGGTGATCCAAGAAAACTCGGGCGATCGGCCAAGTGTTGACGATTGTAGGCCGTTTGACGCCAGACGGAAGAAATGCGGCGCAGATCTGGTGGGAGTCCGTTGGTTGGGACTACAAGCGGCCGAGATCCGATGTAATCTATAGGGCATGGGCGTCGCTCAGTGAGCGGCGGTCAATTTGGTTGTTTCGGCTAAATCGTGGTCGTATAATTCAACGCTTCGCAAAGGCAGAGTCACCGTGACCGAGTTCGCATCACCGTGAGGGGTCTGGGGTTGTCTGATCGGCCCAAGATATTATGCGTAGGTAAGCCTTCGCCGGCAGAGGAGTCATTTCTCGAGAGGCTGGCGCCGGATTACGAAATCGTGCGTGTTCCGACACGCTTGCGGGCTTTCGTTCACCTCACGCGTGATCGGTTTCATGCCATCTACGTGTACCCACATGCCGAAAGCGACGGGCTAGCCCTTGCGAAGTGGACTCAGAGCGAGCGGATTCTGGAGAGCATGCCGGATGGCGTCGCACTGCTGGACGCCGACAACGTCGTCGTGTGGGCGAACCAACGGCTGACGCAATGGTCGGGCAAGCACGACATTGCCAACCTCAATTTCTACGCAGTCTTCGACGGGCCCGAAATTCTCGGGCCCGATTTTTGTCCGTTCCATACGGCGCTGGCCACCGGAGAAGCGAGTGGCTCGTTGCTGCGGGCAGGAGACGACCGCTACTTTCATGTGCATGCGGCGCCGGTAAAGGAAGCCGAGGGGCCGGCGAAGTTCCTGATCGTTACCGTGCGGGATGTCACCACTGAGACTCGCCAGCAACAAAAAATGGCCGCCATTCACAAGGCAGGCCTGGAGTTGAGTGAGCTGACGCCCGAAGACATCGGCGATATGAAGGTCGAGGACCGGATCGAATTACTGAAGCAAAACATTCTGCACCATACAAAAGACCTGTTGAAGTTTGACGTGATCGAGATCCGCCTGATGGATCAAGAGACGAACGAACTGATTCCCCTGCTGTCCGAAGGCATGCGGCCCGGTACCTCCGAGATCACGCTCTATGCCCGGCCCAGTGATAACGGTGTGACCGGCTTCGTGGCGGCGACCGGCAAAAGCTACCTGTGCGAGGACACCACCCAGGACCCGCTTTACATCCTGGGCTGCGAGGGTGCCAAGAGTTCGCTCACCGTGCCGCTCATTCAGCACGATGATGTGATCGGCACGTTTAATGTGGAAAGCCCCGATCCGCGGGCGTTTACCGAGAGCGATCTGCAGTTTCTCGAGATTTTTTCGCGCGACGTGGCCGTGGCCCTCAATACGCTCGAACTGCTGGTGGCCCAGCAAGCCAACACGGCCCAGGCCAGTGTCGAGGCGATTCATGCCGAAGTCGCCCTGCCGGTCGACGCGATTCTCAACGATGCCGTCAATGTGATGGAGCACTACATCGGCCACGAGCCGCAAGTGGTCGAACGCCTGCAACGCATCTTGCGAAATGCGCGCGACATCAAGCAAGTGATTCAGAAAGTCGGAGCCAAAATGGCGCCCGCCGAGGCCGTACTTGAATCGCCCGAACGATCGGCTTGGCCGCGACTTGAAGAATTGCCGCGTGCTGGTCGTCGACCCGGACGATGCCGTTCGTAACTCGGCCCACGCCCTGCTGGAACGCTACGGTTGCGTCGTCGAAACGGCACATGAAGGGAACGAGGCCATCCTGATGGTCCGTGCCGTGGAAGAAGTGTACGACATCATTATTTCCGATATTCGGCTCCCCGATTACTCGGGTTTCGATCTCTTGATGAAGCTCAAGGAGCTGCTGCCACACGTGCCCCTGATCCTGATGAGCGGTTTCGGGTATGATCCAGGGCATTCGATCGTCAAGGCACGACAAGCCGGCCTCATGCAAAACGCCGTGCTCTACAAACCGTTTCGGCTGGATCAGCTCCTCTCCACCGTGGATATGGTGATCCAGGCCAGCGACCAACTGACGTCGACGTCCGAAACTTCGTCGCGATAACTCGTCGAGCCGCCTGAGATGTTCTATTTGTTGTTGCCGCTGCTCGTGATTGGCCATGTGGCCATTCATGTCGCACTGATCAATCGCCTGCATGGCACCGGATGGTCCCGTTGGTTTATCAAGGCCTGCGACCTGCTCTGGTACGCTTCCCTGATCGGGCTGCCATTGGCATTGGGCATCTGGTCCCTGCAAAGGACCGTGGGTGCCCAGGGGGCGGCCCCCGGAAGGCTGGCCAACGGGCTGGCCCTGCTCTACGGCAATTGCTGTGTGGTCGCCTCCCTCGTCGCCATCTGGGATCGACTGCAGCGGGCCCGGCATCTGAAAACCACCGACCTGCTGCTCTCAAATCATACTCGCGTGGTGTCTCTGCCGGAGCGCATTGGTCACCTGCCTGTCGGCAACGGTGTCGTGGCGGTCGCGGCAAGCCTGCCGCGAAATGAGATCATGCACGTCAGTGTTCACGAAAAATTGCTGCGCTTGCCGCGGTTGGCCCCGGGGCTGGAGGGCCTGCGGTTGACGCACCTGTCGGACCTCCACCTGACCGGACAGCTCAGCCGTGATTACTATCGCGAACTGGTCGAATTGGTCAACGAATGGCCTGCAGATCTCGTGGCAATTACGGGGGATATCGTCGAGAAAGTCCCCTGCCTCGATTGGATCGCCTCGACCCTGGGAAACCTGCGAGCCACCCACGGGGTGTTTTTCGTGCTCGGAAATCACGATTTGCGGATTCACGACGAGCCGCGCACGCAGACGGGCCCTGACGGATGCGGGGCTGATCGACCTTGGCAAACGGTGGGAGATCGTCATGCATCAAGGCAGCCCCGTCGTGCTGGCGGGCAATGAGTTGCCCTGGTTCAAGCCGGCGGCCGATCTGGGACAATGCCCGCCGACCGTGAATGGAAAACGGCCCTTGCGGGTGGTGCTCAGCCATTCTCCCGACCAGCTGGGCTGGGCCCGCACGCATGATTGCGATTTGATGCTGGCCGGACACACGCACGGCGGCCAGATTCGCCTGCCCGGCATCGGGCCCATTCTCAGTCCCAGCCTCCACGGGAGCCGACATGCATCGGGAACATTTTACTACGAGCCCACCGTGTTGCATGTCAGCCGCGGCATTGCCGGCACCCGCCCCCTGCGGCTGAATTGTCCCCCCGAGGTGGCTCACCTCGTCTGCACGGCCAAAGAGTAAGGACGCGTCCGCGGAGCGACGCCGAACCGTGGGAATTCGACAGCCAAGCTGCGACGGTATCGTAAAAGCACCCTTCGCCTATGTTGATTGCCGCCTTACTGACGATCGCCGGAGTCCTGGTTGTCGGGGTCGCAGCCAGTTATTTCTACGCCTTGCACGTGGGAAAGAGGGTCACCGGAACCGTTACCCAGAAGATCGTCGAAGGCAGCGTGAGCGGTCCCAACCGGGCGAATACCCGCAAGTATCGAGCGGTTATCCACTATCAGATAGGTGAACGCGACTACCGTCTGGAAACCCGCGTTGCCACGGCTGGAATTTTGCCCGCGTACGAAAAGGGCCAATTCGTAACGATCGTGTACCGCCCGCAACATCCCGGCAAGGGGTTGTTGTTCACCAAAGTGGAGCTGTTTAAGTGGGGGGTGCTGTTCGTGGTCGGTCTGGCCTTACTGGGCGTCGCAGGTTTGCTGTTTCTCGTCCAGGCAGGTGTGATTTCACACCAGACGTTTTGAGCGAACCGGATCAATCCGCGCAAATCGGTTGCTCAAGTTCATGGGGAGATGGGTCCATCGGGCCCATTCACTTCCGTAGGATCTTCTGTGCGAGCCGTACGCGCCACCGTTTTCGCGGAGCCGTAGCGCCAGCGTTTTCGCGGAGCCGTACGCGCCAGCGTTTTCGTGAGCCGTACGCGCTAGCGTTTTCGTGAGCCGTACGCGCTAGCGTTTTCGTGAGCCGTACGCGCTAGCGTCGGGTCCAGGCGAGTGGACGGAGCCTCACTCACGGAATCGCGTAAGTCCTACTCACCCGTACGCCGTTGGTCGTCGGCGGGCCCGCCAATTCGCGTGGTCGCGGCCGGCAAGAGGAGGCTGCCCTGGTGCAGCGTCCCGTGTCGGACTCAGCGTTGGTCAAGACCGTGGCTGTGGCTTCCAGCCGCCGTCGACTGGGGCAAGATGGCTCGGCCACTTTGAGCGAACCCCAAAAGTGAAACTTGACGAAGCACTATTCGTCCTCATCCCCCGCTTCGTCCGCATCCACCCCATCCTCGACCACCGCCACGGGAAGCAACCGTTGCCGGATCAGGTCGCCGAACTGGCGCCCCTCTTGGTCGGTCATTTGTTCCACCTTGGGAAACGCCTCCGCCAATTCGGCCAGAACGCGATCCAGCTCTTCCTCCCGGCTGTCCGTGGCCTTCGCTGCCTTGAGCCGCTCGTGGGCATTTCCCTCAATCAAACGGCCCAGTGCCTCGCCGTACGGATTGCAGACGTTCTTTTTCTCGCCTTTGACATGGCAGAGATTGCAGTTGGCCTTACGGACCGCCTTGGCGAACTCCGGTTCTTGTTCCGCGTCCACATAGCGAGTCAGAAACGGTTTCTTGAATTCCTTGATGGCCAATGCCGGCGGCACGAATACGCCGCCCATCAGCCCAACAAGCACTGCCAAAGGTATCCATCGCATGATGACAGAGGCTCCCTGGGAATGGTGATCGGTGGCCGTGTGGCACACCCGCTTACCGAATCCTAGTCAGATGCGTGGCTGCTCGACAGCCCAGATTTTCTCCGCGGTGGAAGGCAGCGCCCAGCAGCCCGCCTCGTCCGATAAACGGCCCGTGGCTGGTAAATACTCGCGTTGAGGCAGGCCGCTAGCGTTCGCCAAGTGCGACGACCACGTCGTTCCAGCCGACCCGCTGGCAGGCTTCCCGCAGTTGATCGAGCGCCGATGCCAGCAAGTAATGCTGGCCTGGCGAGCGCGGAGGACAATCGCGAATGCAGGCGTCGACCACTACGCGAGCATCCTTGATTGCTCCCGCCGCCAACAGGGCCCGGGCCTCGGCGGCGCGGCCGATGGCCACGATCGGGGCGTCGATGGGGTGGTTGTTTTCGGCCGTGCTGCGCAGCTCGCGACTCAACCTGTTTGCTTCCTCGCACTTGCCCAGTCGGATCAGTGCGTCGACCAATTTGTACGATTCGCGGAGCGTGGCCGGTTGATCCGGGCCCCGTTGTTGCGACAAATCAGTCACGCAGATCCTTAATAGTGGCTCGGCTTCTTCAACTCGATCAAGTTCCAACAGGCACATTGCCAGCGAGTCCCTGGTAATCGTGGTCAAAAAACTATTCGGGTCAGGTGACCGTGCCGTCCGCTCAAGCGCGCGGCGGTAGATTTCCTCCGCCTCTGCCACCTTCCCGGACTCTTTTAACGCAAAAGCGAAATTATTCATGGCTCGGATCGCATCGACGTGTTGCTCGCCCAGCACATCGTCGACGAACCGGAAGATGCTGTCGATAGATGGTCTCGGCAGCCGCATACCGTTGCAAACTCGTGAGCGTTAAGGCGCGGGCCATTCTTGCCTTCAGCGTGGCGGGGTGGCGGTCGCCATGCAGCTTTGCCAGATCATCCGCCACCTGACCCAGTTCCGCCTCAGCCTCGGCCCATTCGCCTCGCTTGTTGAGCAGCATGGCCAGATTTTGGCGAGCTGTGATGGCTTTGGTGCCTTGATTGCCGGCATACTCTATGGCGTGCCCCAGCATGGTGCGCGTCAGTTGTTCTGCCTCTTCCCGGTCACCGGACGCAAACGCCAAGCTGGCGCGATTGGATAGCAGGTCGATCAGCTCCTCGAGCCGATCAGCGTGATGGCGCTGGCAGTTAGCAAAGGCGCGGTCGAGCAGCCGGCTGGCTTCCTCACGCGCGGCCAGGGTGGCACTTCCGTCTTGCTGCAACAGGATGTGTCCCAAATTGTTCATGGCCTTGATGGTGTCGATATGGTTTTCGCCCAACATGTTCGTACGAATTCGTAGTGCCTCCCGGGCGTAATGTTCCGCTTTGGAAAACTCGCCCAGCCGTGCCAGCGTGATGGCCATTTCGGAATTCTCTGTCTGGAACAGCCTGAAGTTTACGAACTCGGGTGCGGTGAACGTGGTGCCCGAATCGCCAGCAAGTGGCCTGTGCCGGTGGCTGTTCGGCATGGCCCGCTTGTTTCGCCGGGCACGCCGCTGAGGCTCATTCGGTGTCGACAGATGGCAGCGGTCTTTTTTTCTCACTGAGCCACGGAGACCACGGAGGTGATGGACGACGCCCCGCGCACGTTGCCGACCGGACTCGGTGGCTCTGTAAGAAAAAAAGAACGGCTCCGCAGGGGCCGTCCGTAGATCACGGCAGCCCGGCGCCGGAAAAGAGGTGGTTTCCAAAACCGCTGATGTGCGCTAATAGACGCTGATAGGGGGCGACAAGCTGGCAAAGGCCCACCAGATCGTCGTCAGCCGTAGGCGCGTAGCCTCGGGCAGTCAACGGGCCACGGTCAGCCCTCGCTTGCCGGCCGTCACCCGCGGGGGGACGGGTGCCCCAGATGTCACCCAGATTGAAGAACGGAAGGCGACCGGACGGTACGACGTCCACTCGCCTAGATCCGAGGCGAGCGGCTACGGCTTTCGTGTCACTCTAGAACCGACTCCCGCATGGTGTCGACCGCTGCCGGCAGTGGTTTCTCACGGAGCCACCGAGACCATGGAGGTAAGGGCATACGTCGCGAGCAAGTTGCCGACCGGACTCTGTGGCTCGGCGCCTCTGTGAGAAAAAAGAAGCGGCGGGCCATGGCCGTCCCGAAACCACGCACCCAGGCAACGACAGCCCGGCGCCGGAAAACGAGGTGGTTTCCAAAACCGCTGATGTGCGCGAATAGACGCTGATTTAAGAGGGGCGACAAGCGGGCAAAGGACCAGCGGATCGTCGTCAGCCGTAGGGCGAGCCTCGGGCAGTCAACGGGCCACGGTCAGCCCTCGCTTGCCGGCCGTCACCCGCGGGGGACGGGTGCCCCAGATGTCACCCAGATTTAAGACGGAAGGCGACCGGACGGTACGACGTCCACTCGCCTAGATCCGAGGCTCAGCGGCTACGGCTTTCGTGTCACTCTAGAACCGACTCCCACATGGTGCCGACCGCTAGGGGCGGGTGTTTCTCACTGAGCCACGGAGACCACGGAGGTGATGGACTACGCCCCGCGGACGTTGCCGACCGGACTCTGTGGCTCTGTAAGAAAAAAAGAACGGCTCCGCAGGGGCCGTCCGTAGATCACGGCAGCCCGGCGCCGGAAAAGAGGTGGTTTCTAAAACCGCTGATATGCGCTAATAGACGCTGATGGGGGGCGACAAGCTGGCTAAGGACCACCAGATCGTCGTCAGCCGTAGGCGCTAGCCTCGGGCAGTCAACGGGCCACGGTCAGCCCTCGCTTGCCGGCCGTCACCCGCGGGGGGACGGGTGCCCCAGATGTCACCCAGATTTAAGAACGGAAGGCGACCGGACGGTACGACGTCCACTCGCCTAGATCCGAGGTTAGCGGCTACGGCTTTCGTGTCACTCTAGAACCGACTCCCGCATGGTGTCGACCGCTGCCGGCAGTGGTTTCTCACGGAGCCACGGAGGTGATGGACTACGCCCCCGCACGTTGCCGACCGGACTCTGTGGCTCGGCGCCTCTGTGAGAAAAAGAAGCGGCGGGCCATGGCCGTCCCGAAACCACGCACCCAGGCAACGGCAGCCCGGCGCCGGAAAAGAGGTGGTTTCCAAAACCGCTGATGTGCGCTAATAGACGCTGATGGGGGGCGACAAGCTGGCAAAGGACCACCGGATCGTCGTCAGCCGTAGGCGTGAGCCTCGGGCAGTCAACGGGCCACGGTCAGCCCTCGCTTGCCGGCCGTCACCCGCGGGGGGACGGGTGCCCCAGATGTCACCCAGATCTAAGCACGGAAGGCGACCGGACGGTACGACGTCCACTCGCCTAGATCCGAGGCCAGCGGCTACGGCTTTCGTGTCACTCTAGAACCGACTCCCACATGGTGTCGACCGCTGCCGGCAGTGGTTTCTCAGCCACGGAGCCACGGAGGTGATGGACTACGCCCCGCGCACGTTGCCGGCCGGACTCTGTGGCTCGGCGCCTGTGTGAGAAAAAAAGAAGCGGCGGGCCATGGCCGTCCCGAAACCACGCACCCAGGCAACGACAGCGCGACGCCGGAAAAGGGATGCGCTGTCGATACGGGGTCGGCGGCGAATGGTCGTCAGCCAAAAAAGACGGCACCGCTGGGGCTGAGCGGCAGATTTCTGGCCCGTGGAGGTATCTCCTACGCCGTTTTGTGAAGATTTGCTCATTTTGGTCGTCACCTTACCCGGCCTGCGGGGTTGCATCAGGTGTGAGGGCGGCGGCGCGGTCTGCCATTTCCCAAAAACCACCCCGTGACTACGATGTCAGGGTCGGAGTGGTCGGGACGGAACCGTCTGTTCTACCCTCCACCATGATA
The DNA here is from genome assembly GCA_963700865.1 of uncultured Planctomycetaceae bacterium. GTDB lineage: Bacteria > Planctomycetota > Planctomycetia > Pirellulales > Pirellulaceae > CAVOGJ01. Next base: position 1,403,864 of record CAVOZC010000018.1, read on the forward strand.
GCTGGAGCGGCGAAACGCGCGCCGTTCCGGTCCTGCATCCTGCCTTCCGCCGATTCCCATCGGCCCGCGTTCCCGCCCATTCATCGGAGGTCCCGCAATGCGCACTAAATTGCGTGCCCGCTGGCACGGTTTTACGCTTGTCGAGTTGCTCGTGGTGATTGCGATTATTGGTATCCTGGTAGCCCTCTTGCTCCCGGCCGTGCAGGCCGCACGCGAGGCGGCCCGCCGCACCGAGTGTCAGAACAACATGAAGCAACTCGGCTTGGCCATCGTCAATTACCACGATACGAAAAAGAACTTTCCGTCCGGTCGAGACACGACCGACCAATTCGGCGTCTCCTGGGCTTTTCGCTTGCTCCCTTTCATGGAGGAGCAGGCCATCCACGACGCCTTCCGAACGGGGATGCGGGTCGATGCGGAGGAGAATTCCCTGGCCATGCGGACGCCGGTATCGGGATATTTCTGTCCCAGTCGCCGCTCGCCAGCCACCGACCGCAATTTTGACAACAACGACTCCCCGCCCCTCGTGACCAAGGTGGCTGCCGGCGGAGATTATGCCGCCAATGCCGGTACCTTCTACAACTATCGCGCTGGCGACCGACTCGATCGGACGCAAGCCGGCCCGATCTTCACCTTCTCTAAGGTGCGGGCCCGTCAGGTCACCGATGGTCTGAGCAAAACGTTTGCGGTGGGCGAACGGCATATTCCGCCGCCCGACCCGGACGTTCCCCCGGAGATGACAGACTATTGGCAAGGCGACTGTGCGTTCCTGGCTGCCGACACCCCTCGCGGGATCTTCGCGGACACCCAGCGGGGGCTGGCCAACAGCCGCAACGATCGGGATAACGAGAAGTACGGCAGCGCCCACAACGGAGTGACATTGTTCGTTTTTCTGGACGGCCATGTCGAATCGTTGAGCAACGACACCGATTTGGATGCGCTTCGTTTTTATTGTTCCATCGGCGATGGCAATGATCCCACGGCGGTGGTCACGGGCAACGATGGCTCGTAGGGGAGGTGTGTGATGACCGAACGATCTCGCTACATAGCGGCCATTGCGGCTGGCTTGCTCGTCTGCCTGGCGATCGCCGCTTCCGTCGCCTGGTGGCGCCAGGGTCGCTCTCTCCAGCAGGTCATGTCGCTCAAAGAGCAATTGCTCGCGGGCACTGAGAATATGTCCCCGCCCGAGCGGAATCGTTTGCTGACTGAGCTCATGCGGACCGTGGATGAGATGGATCGCGACCAGTTGCGGACGCTGCAAGACCAAGTTCGGCAGCAGCAGCGGGAGTCATTCCAGCGGGCCATGGATGAGTACCAGCAGGCGAGTGGACCCGAGAAGAAGGCCGTGCTCGATCGAGAAATCGATCGTTGGGTAGCGGAGCGGGAAGTGAATGCGGCCCTTCGCTCAAATTCCATGTGGCGCGGAGGTCGCGGTGGCGGACGAGGCCGTGGCGGGCGTGGTCCCAATAACGAAAATCGCTCGCCCGACGATGCCTCCGTGGCCGCAGCTCGCAACGCGCATTTCGATGCGCTGCGGAAGCGGGCGGAGGAGCGGGGTGTGGAACTCGGTGGCCGTCGCGGCCGCGGTTAGTGCTGTGTGACCGCTTGAATTTCGAGATTCCGAATCCGGCCAGGGATTGGATGATTCCAACATAAAACGTCCCAAGTCGGGCGACTTCGGCTACCCTCATTCCTAGCGGTCACCCTGCACGAGCATGAACGATTGGCTTTTTTGCCGCCCGCTCGGCGTTTACGGGTCGACGCTAAATCCCGCCGTGGTGAGTTGCTCGGCCACGGCGGCGACGATGGCATCGCCCAGGGTGGCTCCCTCCTCTGCCTGGACCAGCTCGCCCTGCTTTTTCACGAGATACGCTTCGCGCTCTCTGGCCAATTTCGCGATCTGGGACTGAAGTTCGCGGCGCTCGGCGGCCAGCTTCTTTACATGCGCCTTCCGCTGTTGCTCGTTCATCGACTGCATTTCTTCTGGCAGTTGATTCACTGGGAGTTCGCTGAGCGCCTTCGGGTCACTGGCGGCCCGGTCGACCAGATCACGCGCCGCATTCCGATACAGCCCCGTGGCCTTCGCGGCGGCTCGGCCGGTGGCCGTGGACGCGCCCTCCCCTGCCGCGAGGTCATCTTGGGCTGCTTGACGGCCCGCATAGACTTCCCGCGCATGAGAAGTTCCGTACCAGAGGTACGTACGGTTCAGATGCGCGTTGAGCTCGAGAATGATTTTGTCTTGCGGACAATCGATATGCACGATCGATTTGTCCTGATTGATGTTGAAGAATTTTCCTTCCGCCAAACTGGCTCCGTCTTGCCATTGTCCCTGGATGCCGGCTTGCCGGTCCCCGCAGTGAATCGTGTTGACGATGATCCCCGCCTGGATCGCTTTTTGGCACGACTCGCGATAGTCCACGCTGCCCTGCGTAAAGGGCTCGTTGCCAGCGATGAAGATCGCTTGGTAGGTGTTTGGTTCCGCGCACCAGTCGAGTCGTTTCCGCGCTTTGTCAATCACTTGTCCGCAGTATTCGTCCCCCCCGCTGGTAGTCAAGGCAAACAGCGCCTCGGACAACGCGTCGAGATCGTCGGTCAGCGGTAGGACTTGGCGGAGATAGCCCTCCGACGCGGGCAGATTGGTGTTGCCGTACTCGAAGAGACTCACCCGCAGGTGGGGCGTTTTGCCTTCGCGCTTCGCCCGGGCGAACTGCTGGACGATGGTCCATAATTGGTTCTTTGCCTGGCGGATCAGCCCGTCCATCGAATTGGAGGTGTCGAGTAGGATCGCCACGTCGACCGCCGGTCGAACTCCGACGAACGGTTCACCTACGGCCGGCTTCGTTTCGATGGTCACGATCACTTGTTTGGCCGTTTGGGCGGCAACGAGGTGAGGCATGAGGGTCGAGAGGACGCACAAGGCAGCAGTTGCGGTTCGAACACGGAACATCGGGGTCACCTCACTTTTCTCTGGTCCAGGAAACGCGGTGTCCAGCGGCACGCGCCGCTTATCGCAGTGTATTGGACGAGGCCACCTGAGAGAAAGTTCCCGCGTTTTTTCCGAGGTGTGGCGTAGCCGTCCTCGGCTGCGACCAGGTTTTGGGCGGTGCTCGGATCGGTGTCAGGTTGCCTGGTGGCGTTGGTTTTCTGGGGTGGGACGGGTGGCTCGGTGGTGCTTCGCGGCCGGGACGGCCACGCTACGGAAAGGTTCGCGGCCGGGACGGCCACGCTGCCGCTAGTGGTCCCGCAGGATCTCGGTGGCCGCGTTGCGACCGCACGCGCCCCATGACGCCACCGCCCGGGTGGCTCGCCGCGCCGCACAGGTACAGCCCCTTGACCGGCGTCCGGTGATCCGACCAGCCCGGCACCGGACGCAACGAGAAGAGCTGATGTGGCACCATGGCGCCCTGCATGATGTTGCCTCCTGTCAGTCCGTAGACTCGTTCCAGATCGAGCGGGCTGAGGAATTGGCGATGTAGGACGCTGCCCGGAACGTTGGGTGCATATTGTCCGATCAGGTCCACACAGCGGTCGGCGAACGATTCTCCAATGTCGTCCCAGCTACCCTCGGAGAGATGGTAAGGGGCGAATTGCACGAAGACCGAGAGCAGATGCTGGCCCTCCGGAGCAATCGTCCGATCGAGACTCGTCGGCATCGTCATCTCCAGCACGGGTTGCGCCTCGGCTTGCCGTATTTGGCATCATCATAGGCTCGTTCCAGGTAGTCGATGGTGGGAGAGATATGCATCGTGCCATGATGATGCGGCTGCCACGCCGGTGGAGGGCAATGCCGTGAAGTTGGGCGGTTCCGCGAGGGCCAAATTGAGCTTTGCCGAAGCCGAGGCATAACTGATGCGCGACACCGCCTGGCGAAAGAAGTCGGGCAGTTGATCCGCCGTCATCATCTTCTCGAACGTCACATGCGCGTCGACGCTCGAGGCGACGACGGGTGCGTCGACGGGCGTACCGTCCTCCAAGACGACGCCCGTGACTCGGTTGGCGGCCGTCACGATCCTGCGCCACGGGTGATTCGCGAAAAATGTCGACCCGCTGATCGAGGCACGCCTGTTCGAGGGCCGTTGCCAGGCCACCCATGCCACCTTGCACATAACCCCATACGCCGCGTGCCCCACCCGCCTCGCCCATCACGTGATGCAGGAGCACGTACGCGGTGCCGGGTGCGGAAATCGAATCGAAGGCGCCGATAATGGCATCCGTGGCCAACGTGGCGCGGAGCACCTCCGCTTCGAACCAGCGTTCGAGGATTGGGCGGGCAGCACCGGTTAACAACTCAATCGCCTCGGGCATTCGATCCCCCAGTCCCTTGAGTGATTGGTGGATGTGCCACAGGCGGTTGGTGTCACGCAGTCGTTTGCCCCATCCCACGTGTCGCCATTCCCGGGGCAAAGGGAGCGGGTCGGGCGCGGCCTGGGACAGCATCGGCTCCAGGACCGCGGCGACTTGTTCCAGCAGACGGTTGTATTGCGGATAGGCGGCGGCATCACTCACGCTGAACTTACTGATCTCGCGACGGCATAATTCCGGATCGGGTCCCAAGGTCAATGAGCGGCCATCGGGGAGGGGCGTGAACGAAGACGGATTGCGCGGCAGGATGTGCAATCCGTAAGACTTGAGTCGCAGGTCCTGCGTGATTTCGGGCAAGAAAAGACTGATCACATAGGCCGCGGTCGAGACCTTGAATCCCGGCCACAGTTCCTCGGTCGTGGCGCAACCGCCGAGCACATGCCTGCGCTCCAGCACACAGACCGACTTGCCGGCCTTGGCCAGATAGGCGGCCGTGACGAGGCCATTGTGGCCGCCGCCGATGATGATTGCATCGTACCGCTTCCGTTGAGGGGCCATGCATATCCTTTGCGTCGAGATTCCTGTCGTTTTGGACGGCGCTCGCCGTACCGTGCCGACACTGTGATCGAAGCGGAAAGCGCTGTCAATTCCAGCGCCGCGAGCCGTGTTATGTTGCGACATGCGCCGCAGAGTCCAACCCCACCAAACGCCCCATCCCGCCGTCGGCAGAGTTTTGATCCTGCTGGCGGCCATCCTGTGGAGTACGAGCGGATTCTTCGCCAAGGCGCCGTTCTTCGCGGCTTGGACGCTGAATGAACGAGCCATTTTGTTGGGATTCTGGCGGACGGCGTTTGCCGGGCTGGTGCTGCTTTCTCTGGCGCGGCGCCGCGTATGGAAGATCCGGTTGCTGCCGGCCATGCTCAGCTTTGCCGTCATGAACGGGACCTTCCTGTTGGCGATGACGAATACCACGGCGGCCAATGCCATCTGGCTGCAATACACGAGCGCCCGCCTGGGTGCTGCTGCTGGGTTGGTGGCTGGGCCGCGAACGGGTCGGGCGGCTGGACGTGACGCTCGTCGGGACGTCGATGCTGGGTGTCGCCGTGATTCTCGCCGGCGAGTGGACCTGGGGCGGAACCGGATCGCATGACCAGATGGGCACGCTGTGGGGACTGGCCTCGGGCGTCGCGTTTGCCGGTGTGATCATCTCGCTCGGCCGCGTCGGTGATCTCGATACCTTCTGGGTCGTCGCCCTCTGTCATCTTTCGGCGGCCATGGGTCTGGCGCCCTGGGTCGTGGCGGGCCGACTCTGGCCGAGCGGAGCCATGTGGTTGTGGCTGGCCGCTTTTGGATTGTTGCAGATGGCGGCTCCCTACGTGCTTTTCAGCATCGGATTGCGGCACGTGCGGTCGCAGGAGGCGTCTTGCCTGGCGCTGCTCGAACCGCTGCTCGTGCCGCTCTGGGTCTGGTGCGTATGGCGGACGGCAGCCGATTATCAACCACCCACCTGGTGGACGGCCGCTGGCGCGGCCTGCATTCTGGGGGGACTGATCCACCGTTACTGGCGCCGCTGAGTGCCCCCCGTGTTCCGGCGGCGTGATCGTCATACGGTCATGCTACTCGCGCGATTCCTTCTTCAGCGCCTCGTACTTGGCATCCGCCTCTTCGCGGGTGAGATCGCCCCTTTCCACGGCGCCTTCAATGCGTTTCTTGATCGATTTCCAATTCAAGTCACGTTTCACCTGGCCGGCCAGCCGTTTCTTGATGCCCCGATAGGCCGCATCGGCATCTTCGCGGGACATCTCCCCATTTTGGACGGCACCCTCAATGCGGCGTTGAACGGCATCCCAGTTGATGCCTTGTTCGTGCTTGCGTTTGTCCCCCCGCGGCGAGTCCCACTGACTTTCCATGACTTCCCGCATGCCGTGCAGGCGCGCGCGGGCCGCTGCGGCCGGAATCTTTCCGTCGGTGACCAACTGCTTTAGTTCCGCCTCGACGTGTTCGTATTCCTCCTTGCTGATCCGGTCTTCGCGACCATCTTCGGCCATTCCCCGGCGTGCGTCAAATTCTCCGGCCAGTCGCAGCGCTCCTGACATGAAGCGGGCCTGTGGACCGGTAATCTCCTCCGCTGCGACCGCGGCTCGCAGCCGACGTCCGACGGCGTCGTAATCTTGCCCGCGGGCGACTCCCCAGGGCAGGAGCAGGCTGGCCGCCAACAGGATGGCTGCCCGCAGCCGTCGCCATTCCGAACAATCGTATCGGTGATCAACCATCATGCTAAATCTCCCAACCAATGATCCGCCCGTTTTGACGCCGCTTACTATCGCCGACGGGCGGAGGGTCGGCGTGGGAAGCCCATGTGGGAAACGAACCGTGACGTTGCACGAACCGCTCATGATACCCGGATTGCGCAAATACGACGCGGTTGGTTGCATTTCCCGCACGTGTGTGCCAAACGAGCCTGGCGGGAGCCCCTTGTTACGTCCAGGGCTCGACCGCTCGTTCTCTGCGCAGGATTTCGCACCGGGCGCGGTCAGGTCCCGCGCTGACGGGCCGCCTCATAGCAGAGCACCGCCGCGGCGGCCGAGACGTTGAGGCTGTCGGCGCATCCCCGCATGGGGATCTGGATGGCCTGCACGTCATCGGCCCGCCAGAGATCGGTCAAGCCCTCCGCCTCGCTCCCCAGCACAAGGGCCGCGCGGCTGCGTAGGTCGACCTCCGTGTAGGAACGTTCCGCACCCACGACCGCCGCGTAAATCGTCATCTGTTGCCGTCGCAGCCAAGCGAGTACGTCGCGGCTGGTTCCGATCGCCACGGGCTGCCGAAAGACGGTTCCCAGACTGGCGCGAATCGTATTCGGATTGAACAGGTCACCGTGGTCCGCGGCGATCAGCACTCCGTCGGCACGGCCCCATCGGCCGAGCGAATGACCGCCCCCACGTTACCCGGTTTTTCCAGGCCTTCGATGACGACGACGAATGCCTGGCCCGGCAGGACCAATTGATCGAGCGCGCGGGACGGCAACTGGGCCACCACGAGCAATCCTGACTGGCGATTCCCGAACGTCAACTTTTCCCAGACCGGAAGGGTAACGTCCCAGCGTGCGCAGCCCTGGCCGATGAGTCGCTGGAGCAGCGTGGCGCCGTCCGGGGCGAGCAACTCTTCGCACACGAACAGCTCCTGGCAGTCAACGCCTCCTTCGAGTGCGTGGTGGATTTCGCGGAGCCCATCGATCAGGCAGCGGCCTTGCTTCCTGCGGGCGCGGTGCGCCCGCAGTTTGATGGCTTCCTTGACGCGGCGATTTTGCAGGCTGCTGATCTTGGACATGCGGATTCAGGGACGGTGAGGGTTGGTACCCGACCTCGGTGGGAAGGGGGCGTGCCGACGATGGCTACAACAGACGCGTCTCATCCGGGCCAGCGGGCCACGATACCGGCCCCGAGCTTGCGACCACTGGCCGTGGTAAGCGACATGTTACTGGCTTTTGCTCCCGCGGAGCAACTGCCGAAAATAGCTTCGGCCAGGCATGCCTCGGCCTCCGCGGGACCCACGCCGGGCGAGTGGCAGGTGAGCAGAAGAAACTGGCAATGCTTTTCGGTTAGGGTGCGTATCTCGCGCAGCAGCGGGAGCAAACCGCTTTCCAATTTCCACGTCTGGCCTTGAGGGCCATGGCCATAGCTGGGTGGATCGAGAATCACGGCATCATAGCCGTTCCCTCGTCGCACTTCGCGGCGGACAAATTTAATGGCATCGTCGACGATCCAGCGAATCGCCGCGTCCTTCAACCCCGAGGCCTCGGCGTTCCGGCGCGCCCAGGCGACGATGTTTTTCGCGGCATCGACATGGACGACTTCGGCTCCCGCGGCGGCAGCGGCCAGCGTACTACCGCCCGTATAGGCAAAGAGATTCAATACGCGGAGGGGCCGCGAGGCTCGTCGGACCTGCCGTGTGATCCAATCCCAGTTCGCGGCTTGCTCCGGGAAAACACCCAGGTGTCCGGCTGGGGTGGGGCGAAGCCGCAAGGCACAGGCATCGTGACGCACGATCCACTCATCGGGCAGCCGCGTCCCCGTCCAAACGCCCTGCAGGCCGACCGTCCGTTCGTAACGGGCCGCCGACTCCCACAATTGGGGCGCTGCGGGCCGCACGCGTTCGGCTGCGGGACTGGGTCGATCTAGCAGCCACCCGCCGAACCGTTCCAGCTTGCGGCCCTGACCAAAATCGACCAATTCGTAATCTTGTGGGCGAAAGACCATCGTCGTTCTGGGAGCGGGCTGGCGTCGATCGCACAAAAAGGGAAGAATTGCAGAGGCAGAAAGCATTGCTAGGCTAGGTATAGCACGAATGGGACCTCGCGTTCAGGCGTCGTACTTATGAATTGGAAACCTCTGACCTGCGGAAGGGAGTGGTGCCGCCGCGAATGGAGGGTGGGGATGCTGCTGGCGGTCGCGGCGGCACAAACGGCGACCTGCCTCCACGGGCAGACGGCCCACGAAGCCTCGCGGATGGCGGACGTCCCACGGTGGGTCGCGGACCTGGACGCTGCCAGCTACGAAACGCGGCATCAGGCGACGGAGAAGTTGATCGCGACGGGCGGCCTGCCGGCGATCGAATCGCTCCAAACGGCGGTGCGAGAGGGGGCCAGCACGGAAACCCAGCTGAGGGCCTTTCACATTCTGGCTGCGATCGCGGTCAGTGGGGGGCAATTGGAGGAAGAAGCCGCGCACGAGGCGATTGAGACGATCGCTTCTTCGTCCGACGTGGGCCGGGCCCGCCGGGCCCGCTTGATCCTGGAGCAAGTCCGGAGAACGTATGAGAACCGTGCCCTGACTCGACTCCAGGAGCTGGGGGCAAAGGTCGAACTGAATCGACAGTACATCAACCCGCTGGGGCAGGGCGGCCTGGTCAGCCTGCACGCGATCCTCTCGATCGGTGATGACTGGCATGGGACCTGGCAGGATCTCAACTTATTGAAGTACCTCGATCGCGTCACAACGGTCGAGCTTTTCGGTAGCCAGATCACCGACGAAGCGATTGCCCCCTTGCTATCCATGCGAGGGTTGCGGCGAGTCCACTTCAAACACACGCCGATCAGCGACGAAGGCTTTGCCCGGCTTGTCCAGTGCCCGAATCTGGAGGACGTGCGCGTCTGGTATTCGCCCCTTTCCGACAAGTCGCTGGAAACGATTCAAAAATTCAGATCACTGCATCAATTGGAAATTTACGGCACCGATATCCTGCCGGAGTCGCTGGCGGCGGTTGAACAGCAGCTGCCGGGCGTGAAAGTCGTCTATCGTCGCGGCGGCTTGCTGGGGGTCGGTCCCAAGGTGGGCGTCGATTTGAGACGCGGCTGTATGATCAACAAACCCGAAGAGGGTAGCGGCGCCGAGAAAGCCGGCCTGCGCGACGGTGATGTGATTATGCGTTACCGCGGCCATGAAGTGACTGATTTCGAGTCGTTGCGTGATTTAATCCAGCATGACTCGGCGGGTGACAAGGTGGAGATTGAATGTCTACGCGGTCGCGAGTCGTTCACCTGTACCGTCGAGTTGGGCGAATGGAATCGCTCGATGCTGCCCTAGGCGGTGTTTGCCGCGATAGCCTGATTTTCCGCGAGGGGTTACCATGCTTGCATGAACTTCCTCGCGCACGGCTATCGTTACATCGATGATCCCTATTTTCTGGCGGGTACCGCGGTGCCCGATTGGCTCAGCTATATCGATCGCAAGATCCGCGCTCGTCGCAAGTTGGCCGAGCCGTACATGCGGGACGTGGATCCCCATGTCGCCTCCGTGGCCGCCGGGATCGTGCAGCACCATATCGACGATCAAACGTTTCACGGCAGCCGCATTTTTGTCGAGTTATCAATGCGGTTTGCGGTCGAGCTGCGCGAACGGGTTCCCAAAGACAACGGTCTGCGTTGTGGTTTTGTCGGGCATATCGTGGTCGAGTTGCTGCTGGATTCGTACTTGCATCAGCGGTTTCCAGGGCGGCTCGATCGCTACTACCAGGCGATCCGCTCGCTCAATCCCCTGGTGGTGCAGGCAGCCGTGAACCGGATTACGGGCAAGCCGACCGACCGGCTGGCTGGCTTGATCGGTCGCTTCGCGGAAACCGGTTTTCTGTATGACTACGAGGAGGATGAAAAGCTGCTATGGCGAATCAATCAGGTGCTCTCGCGGATTTCCCTGGAGCCGTTGCCACCCGCGGTGGCGGACTGGATTGGCACGGCTCGAGAGCGTGTGCGGGAGGTCGCGCCGCTACTGCTGCTGGCTGATCCCCAAGGGGATGCATGCGATTCAGCCTGGCGGGCACAAGTCAACGAGAGCCACTCATGAAATTCGGAATGAATCTTTTGATTGTGGCTGTCGACTTTGATGCCTCGACAGTGCCATTCCTGGAATTGCTTCGATCGATTGGTTACGACGGCGTCGAATTGCCACTCCTTGATCCTCACAAGGACGTCCGTGGCTGGGCTGAGCGATTGGACAATCTCGGGCTGGATAGAACGGCAGTGACCGTTCGCGGCGAGGCGGATAATCCAATCAGCGGCGATGCGGCGATTCGCGCCGCGGGCGTGGAAAACACGATACGCTGTCTCGATCAATGTGCCGAACTTGGCTGTGAAGTTTTGTGTGGACCATTTCATTCCGCGCTGGGCCACTTCAGTGGCGCGGGACCGACCGCTGCCGAATGGCAGTGGGGACTGGACAGTATGCGGCAGGTCGCCGAGCACGCGGCGACCGTGGGCGTGCGATTGGCGATCGAACCGCTCAACCGGTTCGAAACCTATTTGCTTAATACACTTGGCGATGCGGCTCGATTCGCACGGAGTGTCGACGTCCCCGGTTGCGGTATCCTCTATGATACATTTCATGCCCATATCGAGGAAAAGCACGTGACGCCCGTGATCCGTGAGGCGGCCGATGTGCTGTGCCACGTGCACATTTCCGAAAATGACCGCAGCACGCCCGGTCAGGGACAGGTCCACTGGTCGGAGACATTCACCGCCCTGCGAGATATTGAGTACGACGGGTGGCTGGTCGTGGAGGCCTTTGGATTAGCATTGCCGGAAATTGCCGCGGCGACGAAGATCTGGAGGCGGATGTTCGCGAGCGAGGAGCAACTCTGCCGCGAGGCGCTTCCATTCATGAAGTCGATGGTGGCCAAGTAGGTCGTACCGCATGTCGCGACGAAGCAAGGTACCCGCCGTTTCCGAATCGCTGGACGATTTTCAGACGGTCTCCGATCACCCGGGGTTATCGCTCGACGAATTGAGCGGCTCCCTGGCAAACCTGCTGGGAAAGGGGGCCGATCCATACGCCGACGAGCCGCGGACGGATGATGATGACGCCTTGGCAGCCGTTGCGGCAAACGACGAGGCACGGATGGGCCGGGCGGACGCGGACTGTCCGATTTCTCCGCGGTCGATTCTGGAGGCCATTTTGTTCGTCGGGCACCCGACCAACGAGCCGCTGACAGCGACCCATATCGCGGCTCTGATGAGGGGCGTTCGAGCCAGCGAAGTGGATCTGTTGGTGGAGGAACTGAACACGGCATATCGGGAGGAGGGCTGTCCGTATACGATTCGACCGGTCGGAGTCGGGTACCGTCTGGAACTGACCGCCGAGTTTGAGCCGCTGCGGGAAAAATTCTATGGCAAGGTCCGAGAAGCCAAATTGTCCCAGGCCGCGATCGATGCGCTGGCGGTCGTGGCCTACCATCAGCCGGTCGACTGTGCCTTTGTGGATAAGATGCGGCGGGAAGAGAGCGGACGCGTACTATCGCAACTCGTCCGCCGTGAGCTACTGGCGATTGAACGCACCGACGAGCGCCCTCGCCGCACGCTCTATCGGACGACGGCTCGATTCCTCGAATTCTTCGGGCTCCAGTCGTTGAAGGAATTGCCGCAAAGTCAGGACTTTGACCGCCGTTGAGGGATTGGGTGGAAGGAGCCACCGGCGGGGTGCCGAGGGGGTCTTACGGGGAAATGAGTCGGGTTTTCCCAGCCAAGCCCGATTTCCTTAACCACTTGCAACGCTTGGACTTGGGCCAATCGGTCCGCATCTGCGCTGACAGCGACGAAGGCCGCAGTTAGAATTCGGCCAAGGGCCCCTGGGCTCGTGATTCGCTCAGCTCTCCAGCAGGTCTCTCCTTCGCCACCGATGGTGGCGCTTTTCAAACGGGCCCGATTTTCTATCGTTTCTCATGCCACAACGCGATAAGATTCTCGGACTCAAGGGCCGCGCCCCTCGTATCTTGCCATCCATCCTGGGATGGGACTTTGGCGATGTGACGGGCGAATTGAGGCGGTTGGAGGGCGCGGGGGTCGTGGGTCTGCATTTGGACATCATGGATGGGCACTTCGTCAACAACATCAGTTTCGGCGTGCCCGTTGTGCGGGGTATTCGCCAGCACTGCGCATTACCGTTGGACGCGCACTTGATGATTGCGGAGCCCGAAAAGTACATTCGCCCGTTCGCACAGGCAGGCGCGGATGCGATTTCCATCCATATTGAAGCGACGCGCGATCCGGTCAAGGTGCTGCGTGAAGTGAGGGACCTCGGCTTGGCGAGCGGCATTGTCGTGGACCACGGGACGGCCACGTCCAGCCTCGCGCCGTGCGTGGGCGAATGCGACATGGTGCTGGTGATGAGTGTCAAGGCGGGATTTGGCGGACAAGCGTTTCAGCCGGTGGCGCTGGACAAACTGCGGGAAGTGCGGGACATGTTCGGCCCCGAAGTCCTGCTGGAAATTGATGGTGGTCTTTCAGCGGAAAACGTCGGCGATTGTGTCCGCGCCGGTGCCGAACTTCTCGTGATTGGCTCAGCCATCACGGGCAGGTCCGATTACAGTGAAGCAGTCCGCCAGCTTGAGGCGGCCATTGATGATGCGGTATCTCCTTCGTCTTGATCAGAGAGGTTTGTAAATAATCATAATGTTTCGTGTTTTACTGATTCGTCCCGGCACGACGGACTACGACGAGCAAGGACGCATCAAGGGTCAGTTGAGTATTCCGCTAAATGCGCAAGGCAAAGACCAAGTCGCCAAAGCGGTACACGAGTTGGCCGACATCGATCTTGAGGCGATTTATGTCGCGCCCTGCGAAGCGGCGCTTGAGACGGGTGAGGCACTTTCACGGGCCACCCGGATCAAACTCAAGAAAGCCGATGGACTGTTGAATCTGGGAGTTGGCTTATGGCAGGGAAAGTTAATCGAGGAAATCCGGACGAAGCATCCTAAGGTTTATCGCCGTTGGCAGGAGCAGCCGCAGACGATGTGTCCTCCGGAAGGGGAGATGCTGTCGGCTGCCCAGCAACGATTGACGGAAATGATCGAACGTATCGGTCGCAAATTGAAAGACGGGGCGACCATCGCCCTGGTCGTCGCCGAGCCGCTGGCGACAATCTTGTGCGCAGCTTCTGAAACAGCAAGAATTAGGTGACCTGTGGCAAGTCGAAACACAGTGCGGACACTGGGAGCTGATCGAAGTCCACTCCCACAATCTCGTGACCAAATGAGTGACCCGATGGGTATCGCAAAACGCACCAAGCGCGGAGTCCCCGAGGGTCTGTGGATCAGGTGTACGGGTTGTGGTGAGTCGATTTATCGGAAGGATGTCGAAAGCAACCAGAACGTTTGTCCCGAGTGCGAACACCATTTCCGGGTCTCCGCCGAGGAACGCATTCAGCAGTTGCTGGATGAAGGGACCTTTGAGGAGTGGGATGCCAATGTCTATCCCACCGACCCTCTCGGCTTCGCCGATATGAAACCATATCGCGAGCGTCTAGTGGCCGAGCAGAAGCGAACGGGCATGAAAGACGCCGCGATCACGGGGACCGGCATGATTCGGGCTCGACGTGTGGCGCTGGCCGTGACCGATTCGGCATTTATTATGGGAAGCATGGGCTCGGTCGTGGGCGAACGTCTCACACGGCTGGCGGAAAGGGCAACCGTCGAAGGACTGCCGCTGATCATCGTCAGCGGCTCGGGCGGAGGCGCCCGCATGCATGAGGGGATCTTGTCCTTGATGCAGATGGCGAAGGTCTCGGCCGCCTTGGCGCGCTACGATCAAGCGGGCGGCTTGTTCATTTCGGTGTTGACGAATCCCACCATGGGGGGCGTGGCAGCCAGCTTTGCCTCGCTGGGAGACCTCGTCTTTGCGGAACCGCGGGCCCTGATTGGCTTTGCCGGACCGCGTACGATCAAGGCCACCATTCAGGTCGAATTGCCGCCGGGATTTCAGACGAGCGAATTTCTGCTAGAGCATGGGTTCATCGACCGAATCGTCCATCGTCACAAGCTGAAAAGCGAAATTGCCCGAGCGATCGATTACTGTGGAAAGTAGCGGGTAAGGCACCGATGGGAATCTCCGATCGATTTCGCGCGCTCTTCAAGCCGTCCAAGTGCGACGTCCATGCCCGCTTCGAGATCTTGAAAGAAGCCATCTCGGGGACGATGTCGAAATTCTACAAGGCCCGCGACCGCGAAAGCGATGAGATCGTAGGCCTGAAAGTCTGCGATCTGGAAAAGACCGAGTTTTTCGAGAATCGTTTTACCGGGCTCGAAAAGCCGCTCGAAGGGGATATCGCCCGGAAGTTCAATCATCCCCGGATCGTGGTGACCAAGGAATCGGGGACCACCACGCTCGGCGAGCATTACCTGGTGATGGAGTACCTCGATGGACCCGGGCTGAATGCGTTCATTAAACAGCGTTCTCCGCTGCTCCTGGGGAAACGTCGCAATCTCATCCGCAACATGGCCGAAGCGTTGCAGGTCGTCCATGAAGCCGGTTTCATCCACCGTGATGTGTGTCCGCGAAACTTCATCTGCGACAAAGAAGCCGAATCGCTGAAGCTCATCGATTTCGGCCTCACGGTACCGTCGAGCAAGGAATTCAAACAGCCCGGCAACCGCACCGGCACGCCGAACTACATGGCACCCGAAATCGTCCGCCGACGCGTTACCGATGAACGCGTGGATATCTTCGCGTTTGGTGTGACGGCCTATCAGGCCATTACGTACGAGTTGCCCTGGTTGAGCGGTGAGACCAGCGGCAAGGCGGCGCTTGATCATGACACCATTCCCCCCATACCGATTCTTGAGCGTTATCCCCGCCTGCACCCCAAGTTGGCTGAACTCGTCATGCAATGCATGGCGGTCAAACCCGAAGCCCGCCCGCCTTCGTTCGCGGAAGTGATCCGCCGCTTGGACGAAATCGAGGCCGATGAAGCCTAGCGATGCAACCGTGGGCGGGAGATAGGAGCGTGGCATGCGGAAGTTGCTGATCGCTGGTCTTGGCTGGGGGTGCCTCGTACATTTCGCCGGCTGCAAGCCATCGGGTCCCCCCGTGGAGGATGCGGCCGCTGTGGTGGCGGCGGAAGCCGCGCACGCTTCGTTCATCCCATCCGCCGAGACGATTGCCGAGCACAATCGGGGCGTCGCGCTGATGGGACAATTTAACTATGAGCAAGCGCATGACGTCTTCGCGCGGCTGGCCGAAGAGTTTCCCGCCTGGCAAGACGTGCGAGTCGATCTGGCGATCAGTAAATTGAATCGGCGACAAGAGTCAGACGCTGAGGACGCCGAGCGAATTCTGGATGCCGTGATCGCGAAAGATCCCCAGAACCTCCGCGCAGAGTATTGCCGCGGCATTCTCATGCTCTACAACGGCGACGCCGAGCAGGCGCTGCCGTTGTTCCAGGCGGTGGCCGAGGCCGATCCGACCGACGCCTACGCGGTGTACTACTGCGGCCAATGTCAGTTCGACAGTCGGGATTATGGGGCGGCACTCGAGCGCTTTCAGCGTGCCCAGTTGTTAGATCCCTATCTGCGCAGCGCCTACTACGGCGCCTTTCAGGCTCTGCAGCGGCTAAACCGCCGCGACGATGCCAAGTCGGAACTCGACATGTTCCAGAAACTGGCGGACAATCCCCAGGCCCGCTCGGCCGAGATCAAGTACTCCCGCATGGGGCCCAAAGCCGAGACCCGTGCCGTACGGCTGGCCGCCGCGTCGGTCCCCTCTCCTCCGTCGGGGCCGCCCTTTGCCGCCGCGGAAGTGCTGCCAATCGAGTCCGAGACGCCGATCCCGTGGGCGACCTTTGACGAGGATCAGCCCGCCGTCGTTACGGTTAGTGACATCGATGCCGACGGTCAGCGGGATCTGTTGATCGCCGGCGGGTTGGGCGAAGCGTCGCGGACGGCCGCCGTCTTGCTCCGCCGCGGGGAAACGTGGGAGTGGGCACGTGAGCACGCCTTGTCCGCGCTAACCGAGGTGAACGCCGTGCTGTGGGGGGACGTGGACAACGACGGTCGCTTGGACGCCTACATTTGTCGGCGGGGGCCCAATCAACTGTGGATGCAAGGGGACGACGGCTGGAAGGATGCCACCGAGACTTCCCGGACCGCGGGTGGCGACCATGATACGATCGATGGGGCTCTGTTCGACGCCGACCATGATGGCGATCTTGATATTTGGTTGATTCACCGCGACAGCCCCAATGAACTTTTGAACAACAACCTGGATGGAACATTTCGGTCCCTGGCGGCATCTCAAGGAATCGCCGGCAATGCGAAGGCTCGTCGCGGAATCGCCGTGGCAGACCTCGACAACGATCGAGACGCGGATGTCGTTGTGCTGCATCAAACGCCCAGCCATGAGGTGTACCTGAACGATCGCCTCTGGAATTATTCACCGGCCGGCGAGGGATTTGCCGCTTTTCAGGCCGCACCCTGTTTCGCGGTCGTGGCGGCCGACGAACAAGCCACGGGCAGTGTTTCCCT
Organism: uncultured Planctomycetaceae bacterium; assembly: GCA_963700865.1. Taxonomy (GTDB): domain Bacteria; phylum Planctomycetota; class Planctomycetia; order Pirellulales; family Pirellulaceae; genus CAVOGJ01. The sequence goes on from CAVOZC010000018.1 coordinate 1,420,949, forward strand.
CTTCACCAGTTCGCCGCGAGGCGTCGAGCGCTGGACGGCAAACGAGCGCGGTGAGTGGACTTCCCAATTCGTTGTCGCCGGAACTGTTGCGGAGGGTCCGCTCGCCGTGCAGGACATCGATGGCGACGGAAGGGCCGACATCGTGTTCACGACGGCGGACGGTTGGGGGATAGCCACCGCGAACGCCACGCACCATTTTCCCGCGCCCGAGGGGCAGTTGCTGGGACCATGGGCGCTGGCCGTACTCGATCAGGACCGCGGTTATTCACTGGTGGCCCCCGTTCCTGGCGGACCGCCACTCGTCTGGCATCCGGGTCCGGGACGGTATGGCTTTACACTGCTGGAGTTTACCGGTCGGGAGAATCGAGCCGACGAAATGCGTTCGAATGCCTCGGGCATCGGCATCCGAGCCGCGGCGCGGATCGGTGATCGCTGGACCGCACTCCAGACGTTTCGTGATCAATCGGGGCCAGGGCAGAGTCGCCAACCGGTCCCCGTCGGATTGGGGTCGGCCGACACCATCGACTATATGTATCTGCTTTGGCCAGACGGATTGTTTCAGACCGAGCTGGGGCTGGCGGCCGGGCAACCGCATCGGATTGAGGAAACGCAGCGGCAAGTCAGCAGCTGCCCCGTGCTGTTCGTCTGGGACGGGAGTGAGTACCAGTTTGTCACGGACATGCTGGGGGTTGGTGGATTGGGATTCAATCTGTCCAACGGCGTCTATGGCGAGCCGCGACCGTGGGAGTTTCTCTTGCTGCCCGACGAACTGATCGCGGCGGAACCCGTGGCACCCATCGCGATGGTCGTGGGGGAACCGATGGAGGAGGCATGCTATCTCGACCAGGTGCGATTGTGGGCCATCGAGTTACCGCCCGGTTGGCACGTGGTGGTTGATGAGCGGCAGTCGACGGGCGAGCCGTTGGCCACCGGCGAGCGACTCTGTTACCGCGATGCCTGGATGCCAATCTTAGCGGAAACCGATCAAGGGCAAGATGTGCTGGAACGCGTGTTGCACGCCGATGAACTCCCCGTGCCCGTTAGTGAAAAAGACTCCCGCTTTGTGGCCTTCGCCAAGCCCCACTCGCTGATCCTCGAATTTGCGGCGCCCATCGATCGACTTCAGCGGCCGACACTCATCATGGACGCCTGGGTGGAGTATCCCTATTCGCAAACGATGTTCGCGGCCTGGCAGGCGGGGCGCCCCACGACGCGGCGACGCTCGAGGCACGTGCGGCCGATGGTGCCTGGCACATCGTCTATGAGAAATTTGGCTATCCGGCCGGGATGCCCAGGCAGATGGCACTCCCCATCGATACCGAGCGACTGCCCCCAGGCACCACGCAACTCCGCTTGTCGTCGAGCATGCAGATCTTTTGGGATCGTATTTGTCTGGCGGATGTAAGGCCGTGTCCGGAGGTCGTCGAGTCCGAATGCCGGCTGCGGTCGGCGAGTGCCCGCGAGGTCGGTTTCCCGCAGCGAACATACGAGGCCTATCGTCGGCCGCGGTTCGATTATCAGCGTCGGCAACCACTGTGGGACACACGACACCAGTCCGGATGGTACTCCAATTTCGGTTCGGTGCTGCCGCTGGTTCGTGATGCCGATGATGCCGTGGCCATTATCGGGCCCGGCGAGGAGATCGCTGTCGAGTTCGATCCGCCGGCCTATCCGTTGTCACCAGGCTGGACGCGTCGCTATGTGCTGGAGAGTCGCGGTTGGTGCAAGGATATGGACCTGTACACGCAGCAGGGGGAGACATTGACCCCACTGCCACGCACCAGGCCGCTGGACGCGGCGTCGGAGGAGCGGCGCGAGCAGTTGCACCGCACGTACAATCAACGCTACCGAGTTGGCAGTTGATGGGCTGTCGAAATCATGATTTCGGTGCGCCCGAGTCCATTTTCGCTCGCCGACCCTGGCGGGCTGGGAAAAACACGGGTGCCTTTCTTACGCTCGACTGTGATGGAGGTACGTCGGCCAGTCGGGTTGGTACGAATCGGCCTGGTTGCCCCAGGTATGCCAGCGGGCGCTATGCGTCCCGCGAGCAAATAGTTCCAGGTAAGGGCCCGGGCTACAACGCTCGATGATGTCATATAGCTCATCCGGCTTGCGCGAGTGCTCACGTTTTCGCGTGCGGATGATGTTGACTTGTGTCCGTCCGGGATCGGCCGTTCGCAACTTTCCCCGCACTCCGAACAAAATGAGCTCCGTCGTGTTGCGAAAGTAAAAGCCGACACCGCGACCGTCCGGTTGGCCATCCTTACGTACTTTGTGCCACACGAGATTCGTCTTGTACTGAAACCCCCAGGCCGCCATGACCTGCAAGCCTTCGTTCAACAGCGCATTGGGCACCCACAAGTAAAGGTGAGCGTTCGGCAGGCAGCGGTCGGCCACGGGTAAGTCGATTAACTCGGGCAGCGTGAGCGTCGCATAGCGATTCAGTCGCCGATGCTCGGGCGCCATTTTCCCCGTGCGATTCGCGAATTGCCAGGGCGGGTCGGCCAGCACCGTACCCACGGTCAGCTGGCCGCATTTTTTCATAAAGTCGCGGGCGGCTGAGTTCATGGCTCGCTATCCCTCTCACCATATGGATCCATACCCTGCCCGCGGCTGCAACTTCGCCGGCACTGCGACATGGTATACAATGTCGGCGCATACCGACCACCCAGGAGCCGCACGATGGCCGATTGTCCCCATTGTCGCATGACGCTACAGCCGCAGACGTACGAAGGCACGCAAGTCCTGTTTTGCCCGGTGTGCTGGGGACATTGGTTGAACAACCTTGCCTTGGCCACGATTTTGGCCAAGCATGACTACGGCTTCAGCCGCGATGAACGTGAGGTTGTCCTGGCCGGGTGGGTGCATATCGAGGGAGATGTGCGTGAGTACGACAAGTCCAGCCTGGCTTGTCCCGACTGTGGCCAGTCCATGACCGAGTCGATGTTTGCCGACAATTGTCCCGTGCTGGTCGATCGATGTCCCGAGCATGGCACGTGGCTCGACGCGGGCGAGATCAAGAAAATCCAGGTCTTCGTCGAGCAACGGCCGGCTTCCGGCTAGGGATGGTTCCTGCCGCGGGGGATGCCTCTCCCGGCCCTGTCCGCCGCAGGCCCAGGCAAGCCCGGCCAAGTGGGGCTTCGATACGTCGAGTTTTGCTCAGACTCGGGCGGGCATTTCACCAGGTGGCTTTTCGTCACCATCCGTGGCGGCCGAGCATCGTTTTCTGCGAATCAACGCCTATAATGAGCCGGATTGCCGAAGGGCAAGCGGCGGCCCCGCTTGCGGTGGGCAGGGAGATGGGCGTCCCGAGAAGGATCTTTTGGACGCGACGGAGCGCCGTGAGCTATACTACGAGGCCGATCCCACTGGCCACTTTTTCACGATACCACGCGCCGGTCCCGTCCCGCGATTCCCCCGCGGCAAGAGGCCACGCACTGCTTGTTGGGCATTGCCCTTGCGCGGGGAGAACGATCATCATGCGGCTCCAAACCACTGCCTCTCGTCGCTTCATCCTTCGGCTCCTGATCTGCGGTTGTCTGCTGCCGACTTCCGGTCTTCTCGCCGTGCGCCTCGCGCTGGCCGATCCGCCGCCAGCCACCGCGCCGCCCGCCAGTGCCGAGTCCGCGCAGCCTGCCCCGGACGAGAACGTTTCGGACAAAGCCACCGAGGCGGACGCCAAGGATCCGGAGGGACCGGTAGAGGATTCCCAGTCCAAAGCAGGGGTGGAGGATTCCCCACCCGAGGAAGCATCTCAGCCGCCGCAGCCCGCCAAGGCGCAGCCGCCAGCGGAGGTGAAGGCCAAGTTTCAACTCACCGTCCCCTCGACGCGGATGTTCTGGGACAAGTTCGATCAGTCAAAAATCGGTCAGCTCCTGGCCCATGTGGGCCGGGTGAGCGAGCAGATTCGTGAGGAGGAGTCGTACGATGAAGGTCAACCGCGGGGCGAGTGGCGCGATGTGCTGCAAGTCATTCGCAACTGGCCCGAAACTCGTTTGCGGCTGGCCGTCTTTACGCCCGATGTGAATGGTGAAGCTCGCTGGGCGGTGGAGATCGGCTTGCCGGTAGAGCAGGTCCACGGTCTGATCTCGGAATTGGCCGCTGGCGGGGAACACGCCGAATTCTTTGCAGGCTTGACCGATACGCTCGTGGACGGCGAATTCGTGTATCGCTTTGACGAGACGGTCATTGCCATCCTCAAGTCGTCTGGCGACCAGGCATGCTTTGTGCGGTCGCATGCCGAGGTCCAGTTGCCAACGAAGTTTTTTGATGGCGTCTCGGGGGATGGTGACCCGGTCCTCGCGGCTCGCCTCGAGTTGGCTACGACGGAAAAAGACAGCGGCGGCACGTTCTTATCCAGTTTCAAGTTGGTCACGTTTGTTGATTACACCACCCGCATCGACGACGCCGGAGTGTGGCATGATCAATTGCGAGCCGGCTGGCCGATGGTCTCCTGGTTGACGGTCAAGGCGCTACTGGGACAGCCGGCTCAGTCCTTCTACGTGCCGTCCGATGCCTTTCTTGGTGCGGTACTCGACGCCAGCGGGTCCAAGACGCTGCTCGAACAGTCGGCCGGGCTGAGGCTAAAAAAATCAAGTGCTACCGATGGGCCCATCGAGCGCTTTGGTGGCGACGAAGTGCTGTTGACCGTGCTGCCGGGAGTCGGTTTTCTTCCGGCACCAGAGATTGTGGCACAGTGTCGCATTCGCAATCGCGATCGATTTATCGAGGTGCTAACAGAGCGGATCGCCGCCCTCGACAAGGAAGCCGCGGAAAACGAACAGGAACCGAGTTGGCATCAAGTCGAGGTGCGGGACCACCGCGTGTTCTGGTGTGATCTCGCCGGCCGCGGCACAGGCAGCGTTCTGCCCTTCTTGATGCGGCCGGTGGTCTTTGTCCAGCGAGCTGAGGATCAAAAGGGACGCGAGCGAGACTTTTTGATTGCCGGATGGACGAGTACCAATCCGGAGCGATTTGTGGAACGCTGGCTGGATCGGCCTCGTGACCAGCCCGAACTCCGCTTCCTGCCGTCGTCGCGCAAATACAACCTCGAGGCCTGGGTCCACTGGCAACAGCTGTACGATTGGATCCATCCTTACGTCAATCTCGGGCTGAGTGAGATCAGCATCGATGCCATTCTGGACGATGAGCTTGGGGCGGATATCCCGGATGCCAGTATCAGTGGTGAGATCAAGATGGCCGGCATGATTGTGTCGCACACAGGCCCCGTGCCGCTGGGGATCCTGGCGGTGCCCGCGATGGCTTCGGCCAGCCTGCAGGAGACCCGCAATAGTGATCTGGCACGTGAGCGCATGGCACGCCGACAATTGCAAGTACTGTATCACCACTGCCGGCTTTTTCACCAAGACACCGGGCGTTGGCCCGTGAGGGTGGCGGAACTCGATGGCTATGTCGATTTCGCCGGAAACAAACAGCTGCTCAAATTGCAGGAATCGTCCCGCAAGCGGTTTGGTAAGTTGTTCAGTCGGATTTTTTCTGGCGGAGACGAGGATGGCGACAAACAAAAAGAAGACGATGCGGAGGACGCACCGGAGTCGGTCTACGATGTGGACGACAGCATTTACGAAGTTGAGTGGGATGACGGCGTCTGGCAACTGGGCTATGCGCCGGGCCAGTTAGAACACCTCAAGCGACTCTATATTGACGTGAATGGTGTGGTACACCGAGAGAAAAAAGCGGCGACTTCCCCGTGAACCCGGCGGGGCCATCGGTTGCCGCAGGGCCCCTCGGCGGAGCGTATGGCACACGACGCTCGCGAACGACCATCAAAACGAAACAAGAACCCATACGACCACAACTCTTGAGGACCTTTCCATGCGACGACGACTGACCACCATTCATTGGCTGATGATCCTTGCCTTGGGACTCGGTGCGACCGCGACCTGGGCCGCGGAAGAAAAACCAAAGGAAGATTCCGCCAAGGCGGCCGCCAGCGAGAAAGAGTCCGGCGGCCAAATAGTCGGCGGACGACAAGAAATCCAGTGACAAAGAAGATGCCAAGAAAACGACGAAGAAAACCATTCCCGGACTGGCCGAATTGCGGATTGACGAAAAGACGATCGCGGCCCGGGCACTCAATTTGCCCATTCCTGGCTCGGGACAGACCGTGCAGGACCTGCTGGAGAAAATGAAAAAGTGGCAAAAAGACGAGAAGGTGGCGGCCGTGCTGCTTGATCTGGGGCCGGTCGGTCTAAGTTTGCCCGACGTGGAAGAGCTGCGAGGCTCTATCAAGGAACTCTCCGCCAGCGGGAAGAAAATCGTCGCCTTTCTCAACGGTGGTAACGCCAATGCCTATCTATTGGCGGCCGGCGCGGATGAAATTGCCATGGCACCCACAGGCAGTATGGAAATCGCCGGGATCGGTCGGCTGTTTGCCTTCGAAAAAGGTTATCAGGAAATGATGGGCAACGAGTTCCAGGTCATTACGGCCGGGAAGTACAAGTATCCAGGTTTTCTGAATCGTCGCGGGCCGGATGAGTTCTTTCAGGAGGAGTTTGGTGCGATTCTCGATAGCTGGTTCGATACCTATGTCGGCATCATCGCCGAAGGTCGTGATCTGAAGCCGGAAAAAGTGCGGGAACTGATCAATCATGCCCTCTACAACGCGCCGCAAGCGCAACAGAACGGCCTGGTCGATGTGGTGGCCTACTACGACGATTATCGTGAGCGTCTTCTCAAGCGGGACAAGCTGAAGCGCTACAGTGACTCGGAGCGCGACAAGCTGGAGGACATCAACTCGGTGCAGGATCTGGTCGAATGGATGAACGACCGCATGAAAGAAGCGGCGAAGGAACGAGAGGCGGTCGGTCCGAAGATCGCCGTGCTGCACGCTCGGGGTCCGATTGTCGATATGAATCTCGGCGCGGCCGTCGCATCGCAGATGATCTGCCGCGATGACTTTGCCAAGGTTGTGGATCAACTCCGCCGCAACGAATCGATCAAGGCCGTGGTGCTCCGCGTCGATTCGCCCGGTGGTTCGGGATACGCGTCGGACATCATTTGGAAGGCCTTACGAAAGCTCGACGACGAAAAGCCACTCGTGGTCAGCATGGGAAGCGTCGCTGGTTCGGGCGGCTATTACATTGCCTGCCCGGGACGCAAGATCTACGCACAACCGTCGACCATTACTGGCTCGATCGGTGTCCTGGGGATCATCGAGTCGCGACAGTCGGCCCTCAATCGCATGGACATGGAAATATCTGAGATGAAGCGGGGTGAGAAGTCGACATTGGGCATGCCCCATCGGGCACTCGATAAGGAGGAAGTCGCTTTCATCCAACAGTACATCAGCGATTTCTACGACATCTTCATCGATCGCGTGGCCACGGGTCGGAAACGGCCCGAGTCCGAGATCCGCAAGATCGCCGAAGGGCGGATCTGGAGCGGTCAGGATGCGCTCAAGATTGGTCTCGTCGATGAATTGGGCAGCCTGGATGATGCCGTCGAGGCGGCCCGCGACATGGCCAGTATCCCGAAGAGCGCGGAACTGAAGATTGTGCACTATCCCAAGGCCGGTAGCCTCGGTGAGCTGATTAGCAGCCTCGGGCCGTTGGCCTCGGCGTCCGCGGTCGAGACGTTCTTGCGGGCGGCCTCGCCCGCCGAAATCGGCTTTGAGCAACAGTGTCGGTTGTTCTCGCAGAAGTTCGAGCCGTTGTGCTGGATGGCGATGCCGAGTTTTGCCAAGCCGCCGATGACGGACCGAGGACAGACCTTGAGGAGCCTGTTCCGCCCGGAACCGGCGTTGCCCTGGACGCCGTGACAGGTGGGAGATTCCACGAGCTTGCCGAAGTCGCGGGAGTGCCCGCGGTGTGATGCCCGCATGTTCGCCGCGGACATGGGCGGTCCTCTCGAGCAGGTGCTTACGGTGCGCATCCAAGCCGAGACCCCCCGAGCTTGCTCCGGGGGTAAATGAGGTCGTTGGCGAACCGGCTAGCGCGCATCAGCGGTTTCACGCAACGACCCTTGACCGAGTCTTACGTCTTTTTGTGAGCCGCACGCAGCCGTACGCGCTAGCGTCGGGTCTAGGCGAGTGAATGGAGTCTTACGGAATCGCGTGCCTGCCCGAGGCTAGCGCCCACGCGGACCCCGCCAGGTCTGTGTCTTCCCTTTCGTTCGCCAGCTGGTTGACCAGGCGGGCGAACCACGAAGCACACGAAGGGCACGAAGTGACCGACCAACGGCGGGGTCGAGTTTCTAAGCGTCACACGCCAGCGACTGGAGCGGCCCGCCCCTTGACCTTGATCGGTGGAGTCCTCGCTAAACAGAGTCCTTCGTGGCCTTCGTGGTTTTCCGCTACCGAAAGCGACCGACTTCGCAAATTTGTGTGAGCCGTACGCGCTAGCGTCGGGTCTAGGCGAGTGAATGGAGTCTTACGGAATCGCGTGCCTGCCCGAGGCTAGCGCCCACGGCGGACCCCGCCAGGTCTGTGTCTTCCCTTTATTTTGCCAGCTGGTTGACCAGGCGGGCGAACCACGAAGCACACGAAGGGCACGAAGTGACCGACCAACGGCGCGGTCGAGTTTCTAAGCGTCATACGCCAGCGACTGGAGCGGCCCGCCCCTTGACCTTGGTCGATGGAGTCATCGCTAAACAGAGTCCTTCGTGGCCTTCGTGGTTTTCCGCTACCGAAAGCGATCGACTTCGCAAATTTTTGTGAGCCGTACGCGCTAGCGTCGGGTCTAGGCGAGTGAATGGAGTCTTACGGAATCGCGTGCCTGCCCGAGGCTACGCCCACGGCGGACCCCGCCAGGTCTGTGTCTTCCCTTTATTTTGCCAGCTGGTTGACCAGGCGGGCGAACCACGAAGCACACGAAGGGCACGAAGTGACCGACCAACGGCGCGGTCGAGTTTCTAAGCGTCACACGCCAGCGACTGGAGCGGCCCGCCCCTTGACCTTGATCGATGGAGTCATCGCTAAACAGAGTCCTTCGTGGACTCGGGTTTCGCTACGATGACGACTTCGCAATCTTCGTAGCCGTAGGCTAAACGCGGGCAGGCGAGTAATCGAAGTCGGCACACGTGCCTGCCCAGGCTTCGCCAACCGGCGGACCCCGCCAGGTCTGTGTCTTCCCTTTTTTTTGCCAGCACAGACTTCGCGAACGGGAGAAGGGCCGACTTCGTAGACCGAAAAACGGCGGGGCGGTCTCGAAGTCGGCAAGTCACGCCAAGACTTGGAGCGGCCTGCTCCCTTGACCTTGATCGTGGAGTCATCGCTAAACAGAGTCCTTCGTGGCCTTCGTGGTTTTCCGCTACCGAAAGCGATCGACTTCGCAAATTTTTGTGAGCCGTACGCGCGCTAGCGTCGGGTCTAGGCGAGTGAATGGAGTCTTACGGAATCGCGTGCCTGCCCGAGGCTACGCCACGGCGGACCCCGCCAGGTCTGTGTCTTCCCTTTCGTTCGCCAGCTGGTTGACCAGGCGGGCGAACCACGAAGGGCACGAAGGGCACGAAGTGACCGACCAACGGCGGGGTCGAGTTTCTAAGCGTCATACGCCAGCGACTGGAGCGGCCCGCCCCTTGACCTTGATCGGTGGAGTCATCGCCAAACAGAGTCCTTCGTGGCCTTCGTGGTTTTCCGCTACCGAAAGCGATCGACTTCGCAAATTTTTGTGAGCCGTACGCGGCTAGCGTCGGGTCTAGGCGAGTGAATGGAGTCTTACGGAATCGCGTGCCTGCCCGAGGCTAGCGCCCACGGCGGACCCCGCCAGGTCTGTGTCTTCCCTTTATTTTGCCAGCTGGTTGACCAGGCGGGCGAACCACGAAGCACACGAAGGGCACGAAGTGACCGACCAACGGCGCGGTCGAGTTTCTAAGCGTCATACGCCAGCGACTGGAGCGGCCCGCCCCTTGACCTTGGTCGATGGAGTCATCGCTAAACAGAGTCCTTCGTGGCCTTCGTGGTTTTCCGCTACCGAAAGCGACCGACTTCGCAAATTTTTGTGAGCCGTACGTCGCGAGCGTCGGGTCTAGGCGAGTGAATGGAGTCTTACGGAATCGCGTGCCTGCCCGAGGCTAGCGCCGACGGCGGACCCCGCCAGGTCTGTGTCTTCCCTTTAGTTTGCCAGCTGGTTGACCAGGCGGGCGAACCACGAAGGGCACGAAGGGCACGAAGTGACCGACCAACGGCGGGGTCGAGTTTCTAAGCGTCATACGCCAGCGACTGGAGTGGCCCGCCCCTTGACCTTGATCGATGGAGTCATCGCTAAAGAGAGTCCTTCGTGGCCTTCGTGGTTTTCCGCTACCGAAAGCGACCGACTTCGCAAATTTTTGTGAGCCGTACGCGCTAGCGTCGGGTCTAGGCGAGTGAATCGAGTCTTACGGAATCGCGTGCCTGCCCGAGGCTACGCCCACGGCGGACCCCGCCAGGTCTGTGTCTTCCCCTTTTTTGCCAGCTGGTTGACCAGGCGGGCGAACCACGAAGCACACGAAGGGCACGAAGTGACCGACCAACGGCGCGGTCGAGTTTCTAAGCGTCACACGCCAGCGACTGGAGCGGCCCGCCCCTTGACCTTGATCGATGGAGTCATCGCTAAACAGAGTCCTTCGTGGCCTTCGTGGTTTTCCGCTACGGTCGCCACTCGGGAGCATCGTCGCGCGATGAGAAGAACGCGTGTCAGAGGCCCCGAGCAATTCGCCGACTTTCCCAGCCGCGAGCCATAATTGACAACCCCAGATTCTGATTAGAAGGGATGCAGCCACCTAACAACCGATTGGGGTTGGAAGCCGCTGCCACGTTATCCGAAGAGGAGGACGATGTGCCGCGCGATGAAGGCCGCGGCGTACGCCAAGAGACTCATATAGCCAAACTGGAAGGCGGCCCACTTCCAAGAGCCCGTTTCCCGCCGCGTCACCGCCTGCGTGGGCAGGCATTGCATCGCCAGCACGAAGAACACCAGCAGGCTCACGCAGGTCGCGGCGTCGAAGGCCGCCGACCCATCGGCGCGATGCGCCGACAGCAGTCGTGAAGACAGTGTATGGACCTCGGCGTCCTGTCCCATTCCATAAAGGACGGAAAGTGTGGAGACGACGACTTCCCGAGCCGCGAAGGAGGTCAGCACGCCCACGCTGGTCTTCCAATCAAAACCGAGCGGCGCAAAGACCGGCTGCACCCATTTGCCCGCGCGACCGATGATCGAGTGCTCCTGGGCCCACTGAGACCGCAGGGACTCGAGCTGCTCCGGTCCGGCAGCGGCCCGCTCGGGCGAGGCGGCGAGCTGCGCCGCGAAGGACTCGTCCGAGAACTTCGGGTACGTGGAAAGCGCCCAGATGGCAATCGAAATCAGCAGGATCACGGTGCCCGCGTCCCGCAAGAACATCCAACCACGATCGATCGCCTGGCGAGCAGCGTTCTGCAGCGAAGGCGCGCGGTACGGGGGCAGATCGAGGATCAAAGGGGACGGCTTGCCGGGCAAGATACTCATTTTGAACACCCAGGCCATCACGAACGCCGCCACGATCCCCAGAAAATAGGCCCCGGCAAACAGGCCCGCCGCCTTCCAGGCCTGCTGCGGAAACAGCATGGCGGCGATCATCGTGTACACGGGCAGTCGAGCCGAGCAGGTCATCAGCGGAATCACGAGGATCGCGACCAACCGATCGCGGCGATTCTCGACGACCTTGGTTGCCATGATGGCCGGAATCGCGCACGCATGAGCGGCCAACAAGGGCACAAAGGCTTGACCCGGCAAGCCGACTCGACGCATCCAGCCGTCCACCACCATCACGGCTCGAGCCAGATATCCCGAATCCTCCAGGATGGCCAGCGCGAAAAAAAGGATGCAAATCTGGGGCAAGAAGATCAGCACCCCCCCTACCCCGGCCAAGATGCCGTCGGTGAGCAGGCTCCGCAAGTCGCTGGCCGGCAAGACCTGCGAAACCCAACCGCCGATCTGCCCGAAGCCCGCGTCGAGCAGCTCCATGGGAAATTGTGCCAACCAGAAGACAAGGGCGAATACTGTCAGCATCACGGCCAGGAAGACCAGCGGTCCTAGCCATCGTTGTGTCACGATCCGATCGACGGTATCGGTGAATTGATGAGAAGCCAGCCGTCCGCTGTAGACGCTCTCCCGTGCCAAGGTGGCCGCCCAGCGATGCCCGTCGGCGTAGGGACACGAGCCGCAGGAGTCGCAAGGTTCGTCGGCCAACACAGGGAGCGACGCCAACGCCACGAAGGAATGGAGTTGCTTTTGGAGCTCGACAAAGCCTTCCCCCGTTCGCGCCGAAACAGGCACGACGGGGCAGCCGAGTCGCGTCTGTAACTTTTGCGTGTCGATCCGCAGACCTTGCCGGCGAGCCAGCTCGATCATGTTGACCGCCACCACCATGGGAAGCCCCAACTGGCGGGCTTCCCGCGTACAAAGAGGCTGCGTTCGAGGTTGGTCGCATCGACGACAATTAAGATCCCATCTGGACGCGGGAAATCGGCCAGCTCGCCCCGCAGTACGGCACAGGCGACTTCCTCGTCCGGCGAGTGGGACTGCAAGGAATAAAGGCCCGGCAGATCGACCAGCTGTTGTCGCGGATGACTGCCACGAATCAGGCCCGTGCGGTGCTCGACCGTAGTGCCGCCAAAGTTGGATGTCTTGGCCAGTAGATTCGTGAGTCGATTGAAAACGGATGTCTTGCCGACATTCGGGTTACCGACCAGGCCAATCGTCACGGGATGCGGATCACCGACACCTGTATCCGCCGCCGGTTCCGCAGTGGCCGTGTGGTCTGTCACCGGAAACCTGCTCCACGTAGGCTCACGCGTCCGTGCCGGCGGCTCGGACCACAATCCCCGCCGCTACTTCGTGGGCCACCGCCACGCTGCCACCGGCGGCGCGGACGATCATGGGATTGCCCGTCTTGGCCAACTGGATTCGCTGGCCGGCGAAAATGCCCAGGGCCTTCAGCCGCTGGGCGGCCGTGGCCTGCAGATCGAGCCGCACTACCTCGGCTTCCCCGGGCGCCAGGTGGGCGAGCGAAAGTTCCTGGTGAATCATGCCGTGCGCTCTGTGGTGGATAATGAGATTCAGTCTCAATAAGCCGATCCTAGCCGAGTCCTGGCGTCATGGCAAGCCAGCTTAGCCCCAAAAAAGGGAGGCGGGAGTGGTCGTTTCAGGCCACGTCGGCCATGGTGGCGGAGGTGTCCGGCTCCAGTTCAATGCCGCGGGAGCGTTCGGCGTGTCGCAGGGCGGCGTCTTTGCCGAAGGCAAAGAAGAGTCCGGGGCGCACCAGGAACTCGCAGAGCGTGGACGTGGTCAGTCCGCCGAGGATCACCGTGGCCACCGGATAGAGAATCTCCTTGCCGGGCAGATTTCCGCCGATCACGAGGGGGACGAGCGCGAGTCCGGTGGTGAGAGCCGTCATGAGGACTGGGGGGAGCCGTTCCAGGCTGCCCTGCAGAATCATGTCGTGCGAGAAGCCCTCTTCCGGGATCAGGTCCAGATAGGTCGACATCAGCAACAGCCCGTTCCGGGCGGCAATTCCGCCCAGCGAAATAAAGCCGACCATGGCGGCAACCGACATCGTCTGTCCGGTGATGCGCATCGCGAAGACGCCGCCGACAAAGGCGACCGGGATCGCGATGAGCAATTGCAACACCAGGCTGACCGAGCGATACGTGGAATACAGCACCATGAATACGGCGATGAGGGCGACGGCGCTGAGCAGGAGGATCCGGCGGGCGGCCGATTGTTGGGCCTCGAATTGGCCTCCGTACTCCAAGAAGTAGCCGGGTGGCAGCGTCACCTCCGCGGCGACTCGTCGCTGAATCTCTTCCACGGCACTACCGACGTCGCGGCCTCGCGTGTTGACGCGCACAACCATCCGTCGCCGGCCGTTTTCACGTTCGATGGCGCTGGGGCCGCCGGCCACGCGGACCGTGGCCAGGGCGGAGAGGGGAACGCGTCGCCCGTCGGGCAGCTCCATCGGCATCCGCGTGAGGGCCCCGATATTGACTCGGTACGGTTCGGCGAAGCGGAGCACGAGGTCGAACTTGCATTCTCCCTGGATGACTTCCGTGACGACTCGTCCGTTGAGGGCCGTTTCCACGAAGTCGTGGACGAACTGGGAAGACACGCCATACTCGGCCAGGCGATCGCGACGGACTTCGACCTGGTATTGCGAAGTCACTTGTTGCTGTTCGACGACGGGCGGGGCGATGCCGGGCACGTCGACGATGGCCGCCTCGAGTTCCCGCGATTTTCGCCGCAGGGTATCGAGGTCGTCACCGAACAACTTGATCGCGATCTGTGCCTGCACGCCGGATAGCAAATGGCTGATCAGATGAGCGATCGGTTGTTCGACTTCAATCTCCACACCCGGGATCGATTCGACGGCGTCAGACAGCGTCGCAATCAGTTCTTCGCGGGACAGCGGACATTCCGGGTTAAGCGTCAGCACGTACTCACTCACATTCACACCCATCACGTGCTCGTCCTGTTCGGCTCGCCCGGTGCGGCAGGTGAACCAGAGGAGCGGCGCCGTGGGATTTTCGTCGGTGCGGAGCAGGTCGGCAAAGGCGCGATCGGCGGTCTGGCTGATACGACGGCTGGCTGCGAGCGACGTGCCGGGGCGTGCCAGGAAATTGACTTGTGTGGCCCCTTCGTCGAAGGGGGGCAGAAAGTCGCGGCCCAGATGGGCCATGATCCAGCCACTGACGATCACGCAGATCATCACGCCGGCCAGGATGCCGGCCAGTCCCGAGGGATGAAGGCTCAGGCGGATCACGGGCGCCGCCAGCCGCTTGAGGCCCCGCACGAAGAACCCGTCGTCATTCAGCGTCGCCTTGGCTTTGGGCAGCAGGTAGGACGACAAGACCGGCGTCACCGTGACCGAAACCAGCGTCGAGGCCAGAATTGACACGATGTAGGCGATGCCGAGGGGAGTGAAGAGTCGTCCTTCCATACCGGTCAGGGCGAACAGTGGTGAGAAGACGATGATGACGAGCACGGTGCTGACAATGATGGCGTTCCGCACCTCCATGCTGGCGGAATAAATGACCGAGATCGCCGGCCGGGGATTTTCGCTGGCGGCATTGATCCGCAGACGGCGGAAAATATTTTCCACATCGACGATGGCATCATCGACCAGCTCGCCCATCGCGACCGCCAGTCCGCCCAGCGTCATCACATTGATCGACATGCCGCACCAGCGAAACACGAGCGCTGTGATGACCAGGGAGATCGGGATGGCAGTCAGCGTGATGAATGTCGTGCGAAAATTGAGCAGGAACAGGAACAGGACGATGACCACCAGGATGGCACCGTCGCGCAGGGCCTCGATGACATTACGGACGCTGTGGTCGATGAACTCGCGTTGCTCGTAGGTCACCTCCAGGACCATGTCGGGGGGGAGCGATGCGCGTAGCTCGTTGAGGACTTCACGGATGTGAGTCGTCACTGTCCGCGTATCGGCTTGAGGCTGCTTCTGGATCGTCAGCACGACCGCCGGGCGGCCGTTGACGGACGAATCACCCCGTTTAAACTGAGCCGCCTCGCGGATTTCGGCGACTTGTCGCAGCAGGACCGGGCGTTCGCCCGGTCGGACCACCACATCGCCAATATCCTGCAGGGAGGTAAGCCGACCGATCCCTCGAATCAGCATTTCGCGGCTATCGCGTTCGAGATAGCCTCCCGAGACATTGAGGTTGCTGGCGGCCAGGGCCGACTCGATATCCTTCAGTTCCACCTGGTATTGATGCATCTTGTGGTGATCGGCCAGCACGTGAAACTGCTTCCGCCCACCGCCCATCGTGATGACTTGCGAGACGCCCGATACGGTGAGCAACCGTTTGCGGACAACCCAGTCTGCCGTGGTCCGCAAGTCGAGCGGCGTCACTTCATCATTTTCGGACCACATGCCGATCAGCATGATCTGGCCCAATAGAGACGAGATGGGACCGAGTTGGGGTGTCACGTCCAGTGGCAGCTGCCCGCGAACCGTGGTGATGCGTTCTTGTACGATCTGGCGTGCCGTATAGATATCGGACTGCCAGTCGAATTCAACATTCACCACGGACAAGCCGATGTCGGAGGAACTGCGAACACTCAGCACACCGGTGGCTCCGTTGACCGCCGTTTCCAGCGGCACGGTTACCTGCTTCTCAACCTCTTCGGGAGCCAACCCGGGGCATTCGGTCACGATGGTGACTCGCGGTCGAGTCAGATCGGGCAGGACGTCAATCGGCAGCGAGGCAGCGATCATGCTGCCAAATACCATGACGGCCAGCGCCAGGCCGACGACCAGGAAGCGATACGTAAGCGCCAGGCGGATGAGGATGTTCAGCACGGGAAACCGCCAATTTAGTGGTGATGATCGTGCGCCTGCCCGCCGCCCGCGGCGACTTTCATCGCCAAGTGCAATTGGTAGGCATTGTTGGTAACAATCCGATCGTCTCGATCGAACGCGGCTTCCGACAGGACAGCAAACTGATCCCCTTTGTGGAGTACTCGGACCGGCACCGGCTGGAACTCAAGCAGTTCGTCACTTGGAGGATCGTGATCGGCATGATCGTGATCGGCATGATCGTGATTCCCCGCGGTAGCCGCATCGTGATGGTCATCGAGCTGGCGGAAGACAAACGACTCGGCCCCCTCCTCCACCAACGCCGACAGGGGGACCACGAGGACCTGTTGCCAGCTCTTGCTGGGGATCCGCACATGGACTCGCTGGCCTGGCCGGAACTGCCAGCCGACCGCCCCGTCCGGCCCCGCGGGCACGACCTCGTTTTGCAGTGGCAAGAAGAAATGGAGCGATTGGGAGTCCTGTTCGATACTTGGCTCGATGTAGCTAATCCGCAGGTCGTCGCGTCGGATGACATGCTGATGGTCCGCAAATTGATCGTGGCCGATTTCGATGGCGATCGGTTGTTGTTCGTTCTGCAGCCGACGAATCATATCCAGGTCCGACTCGAAGGCGGTGGCGCGTACGAGCAGCCGAGCATAATTGGCGACCATACAGAGGGGCTGTCCGCGTTCGACGGCTTGACCGACGGTGACATCGAGTTGTTCGACGGTGTACAGGGCGGGCTCTTCCGCGGCCGCATCTTGCGTTTGCCTGCAAGGCTGGCTCCTTGGTCATGGTGACGGTTGCCGTGCGCATTAGCTTGCCGGATTCCAGCAGTTCCTGAATCGCCGCACGTGGGGCGCCGTACAGTTCCGCGGCTTCGGCATAGGCCCGCTGTTTCGCGAGCAACTGTTCGTGCTCGTAGGCCAGGTCTCGTAACCGCCGCCCGGCGACGGCTCCCATGTCGGACAGGGGTTGCAGCCGTGCCAGCTCGCGATTGAGCACGGACATTTCGGCAACGGACTCCAGCAGGACTTTTTGGGTATCGGCCAGGCGGTTGTCGTTCAATTCGATTTGCATCAGCGGAGTGCGCTCGGCGACCCCTTGCCCCAGCGTGGCCTCGATGCTGGTGACGACGCCCGATACGGGGGCCGAAATAATGCGTCGTCCAACGCCTGGCAGGGGCACCAGCATCCCCGGTAGCATCACTTCCTCGGTATGATCGCTGAGCGAGATGCGGACCAACTGCAGATCAAGATTAGCCGCGGCCGCCGGTGAAATGGCCACATGTTCGACTTCCTCGTCGTGTTGGTCGTCGGTCGGCGAGGATGGAGTCTCCGACGTGGCGACCTCCTGGGCAACCTCCGCGGGCTGAGTGGCCGCGAGCCAGTAGCCAAGCCCGACGCAGGTGACGCCAGCGAGGGTCAACAAGGTGGCTTGTATGAGTATTTGGGTACGCTTCATCATCATCCTTGTCTGCGGGGCTGGCAGGCATTCCTCCGTTCACTTCAGTCGGAGGTGGCTTGCCGCCTGGCCGAGTCATCACGGATCTGGGCGGGCATCGTCTTACCGTTTCCCCTCCTGCTATTCTAAGGGGCATGGCCGTCCGCAAGCAGATCAATTTTCCCTTGAGTCTCCCATGGGGTAGACCCTATACTCACGAACTCGGCCGGTTGTGGTCGACTCTCGTCTCGTTCTGGACAGGTCGAAGCGGGCGATTTGAACCGCTCACAACGCAATGATTTACGGTGCACAGACTAGATCACGGATACTGACACGACTGGGAGAACATGAGCGGTTACAACCTGACTCACCTGCAGCAGCTGGAAGCGGAGAGCATTCATATTATCCGGGAGGTCGCGGCGGAGTTCGAGAATCCGGTCATGCTGTATTCGATCGGGAAGGACTCGTCGGTCATGGTGCAGCTGGCCATGAAGGCCTTCTATCCGGGAAAACCCCCCTTTCCGCTGATGCATGTCGATACGACTTGGAAATTTCGAGAGATGATCGAATTTCGCGAGAACTATGCGCGGAAGGAACTGGGACTGGAAGTGTTCGTCAATATCAACGAGGAAGCGCGGGCACAAGGCATTAATCCCTTCGATCACGGCAGCAAAAACTACACCAACATCATGAAAACCCAGTCCTTGCTGCAGGGATTGACGAAGCACAAATTTGATGCGGCCTTCGGTGGGGCTCGGCGGGATGAGGAAAAATCGCGTGCGAAAGAGCGTGTCTATTCATTTCGCGATAAGAATCACCGCTGGGATCCGAAAAACCAGCGGCCGGAATTGTGGAATCTGTATAACGCCCGTGTCCATAAGGGCGAGAGCATTCGCGTCTTTCCTCTCTCGAACTGGACGGAGTTGGACGTCTGGCAATACATTCACATCGAAAAGATTCCCATCGTGCCCCTCTATTTCGCCGCGGAGCGACCGGTTGTCGAGCGAGATGGAGTTCTCATCATGGTCGACGATGAACGAATGCGCCTGCAGCCGGGTGAGAAACCTCAAATGCGGAAGGTACGATTTCGCACGCTCGGTTGCTATCCGCTCAGCGGGGCGGTCGAGTCCAACGCCACGACTTTGCCAGAAATCATTCAAGAAATGCTCCTGGCCACGACCTCGGAACGGCAAGGCCGCGTCATTGATTACGACGAAGCTGGCTCGATGGAAGAAAAAAAGAAGGAAGGCTACTTTTAGTCGCCGGCCACCCCGTAACCGCGCGTCGTCGCTGTGTTGCGTCCGCCCACACCCTACGAATTCACACTTGGCGAGTCTCCCACGTGTCTCACAAATCTGACCTGATTGCCACCGACATCGATGCCTACCTGGCTCAACACGAACGCAAGGAACTGCTCAGGTTCTTGACCTGCGGCAGCGTCGATGACGGTAAGAGTACGCTCATCGGCCGCTTGCTCTACGATTCCAAGATGGTCTACGAGGATCAACTGGCGGCCGTGCGCAAGGATTCACTCATCCATGGAACAACGGGTGACGACTTTGACCCCGCCCTGCTGACCGATGGACTGAAGGCGGAACGAGAGCAGGGCATCACGATCGATGTGGCTTACCGCTATTTTTCCACGGCCAAGCGGAAGTTCATCATTGCCGACACGCCGGGGCACGAACAATACACGCGGAATATGGCGACCGGCGCGTCGACGTGTGATCTGGCGATCATCCTGATCGACGCGCGGCATGGCGTGGTGACACAGACCAAACGCCACAGCTTCATTACGGCCCTGCTCGGCATCAAGCATGTGATCGTGGCGATCAACAAGATGGATCTGGTCGACTACTCCGAAGAGGTGTATGAGAAAATCAAATCCGACTACACCGCGTTCGCGGCCAGAATGGGCGTGCCCGATATTCACTTCGTACCGATCTCCGCGCTGCTGGGAGACAATGTGGTTGATCCCAGCCAACATATGACCTGGTTCGAGGGCAGCACGCTCATGCACATGCTCGAGAATGTGCATATCGCCTCGGACCGCAACTTGATCGACTTTCGTTTCCCCGTGCAGTTCGTGAATCGACCCAATCTGAACTTTCGCGGCTTTTGCGGGACGGTGGCCTCCGGGGTCGTCAAGAAAGGCGACGAGATCATGGTGCTGCCGTCGCGAAAGACATCACGCGTGAAATCGATCGTCGTCTATGAAGGAGAATTGGAAGAGGCCTTTGCGCCCCTGGCCGTGACCTTGACCCTGGAGGACGAAATCGACGTCAGCCGGGGTGATACGATTGTGCATAAGGGGAACATCCCCACGGTCGCCAGCAAATTTGACGCCATGGTCGTCTGGATGGACGAAGACCCGATGGTGCCCGGCAAGCAGTACCTGATCAAACAATGCAACAAGACATCCACGGGGACGGTTTCGACGTTGCGATATCGTATCGACGTGAACACACTCCACCGCCAGGATGCGCCGACGCTCAAGCTGAACGAAATCGGCCGCTGCCAGATTATCCGTGACTCAGCCGTTTATCTTCGACAGCTACCGGCGAAATCGCAGCACCGGGTCATTCATTGTCATCGATCGGCTGACGAACCACACCGTGGCCGCCGGCATGATTGTCGATCGCACGACCAGTGAAGGCGAGGCGGGGCATTGGGACGACGAACCATCGGCGGCGACGCTGAAAAAGTCTCAGGGAGTCGTCTCAGCCGAGGAGCGGATCGCTCGTTTCGGGCAACGCGCCTGCACCCTGTTATTGACCGGTTTGTCGGGAGCCGGCAAATCGACCACGGCCTACGCGCTGGAACGGGAACTGTTTACGCAGGGTCGAGCCATCACGGTACTCGACGGCGAGAATATGCGGCTAGGCATCAGCAAAGACCTCGGCTTTACCGCCGCCGATCGCTCGGAAAATCTTCGCCGCACCGCAGAGGTAGCCAAACTGGTCAACGATGCGGGCTTGATCTGCGTCTGCTCCTTGATGGCGCCGAGCGAAGAAGTTCGGCAACGGGCCGCCCAAGTTGTCGGTGCGGATCGGTTTCTCGTCGTGCATCTGTCGGCTCCCATAGAACTCTGCCGGGAGCGGGACAAGGAAGGACTGTACGGGGCCGCCGATGCTGGTGACATTGCCGATTTCCCGGGCGTATCGGCGCCGTACGAACCGCCTACGCAACCCGACCTGGTACTCGATACCGCCGTGGAGAGTACCGACGATTGTGTCAGTAAGATCGTGCAGTTGCTGGAGCAGAAAAAGTTTCTCGATGGGTAGGCCCTTGAATTCGACGCGCGCTGCGGGTCTGATCAGGGGGCAGTCCACCTCCGACTCGCGAGCGCTACCATGGCCGCTGGCAAGAACGTCCTGAATCAGTTTCTCTTGCATGTCTATCGCGGCGGCCAATTGGCTCATAGCGTGCGATTGAGCGAGCCGCTCGTGCTGGGACGCCGAAATCCGAGCGCCAGCGCCCAGGAGCCCGGGCCATTTGGTCGCTGTCGCATTGCGCAGGAGACCGATGCCGAATTGGTCGGACTGCAAAAGCTCGTGATCGCGGAACGGAATGAAACGCTCCTCTCACGGACCCAGGTACTTGTCGAATTGATTGGCGAGTCGCGGGTGCGGATCACCAACCTCAGCCGCAATGTGGGCTTGCTACTCAACGGCCAGCGGATTGCTGCCAAGGGGGAGCGGAGTCCCGACCCGCCCTGGCGGGAAGTCGATTTGGCCGCGGACCAGATCGTGACGCAAGTGGAGAAAGCGGACGTCTCCTTTCGCATCGAGATGGATGAATCCGTGATGGACGGAGCCATCATGACCCTCGAGATGGCGACCCTCGCTCCGGGGCAGACGGGTGCTGGTTCGGTGGCGTTGGTCGATCTGCTGAAGCGGGATCGCGAAATCACGGCCGCGGAGCTGGCGAAATGGATGTTGAACTCGATGTCGGTGTTTCATAAAGGTGCAAACGCCTTGGAAATGCTGACCCACGCGACCGATTCGCTCGCCAAGGTGATCGGCTTGGATTATGTGGCCGGACTGACCCTCGATGAAGATACCTGGAACATCCGGCACGAACATCAAGGTCAAGACAAATTGGCCTGCCCCAGCACTCGACTGTTGCGACGGATCGCCGAGGAAAAGCGGTCGTTTCGTTGTCTGCCCAAGGGATCGCAATCCCAGGCTGGCGTTGCCTCGGTCGTGGCGGCACCCATCCTGTCATTGAACGGAGATGTGTTCGGCGCACTCTACGGAGACCGTCGTACGCCCGACGGACCGATTTCGGAACTGGAACAAATGGTGGTCGAACTTGTGGCGTCCGGAACGGCAAATGGAATTGCTCGCCTGGAGCAGCAGAAAGCCGCCATGCGTGCGCAAATTCAGTTCGAGGAATTCTTTGGCGCCACATTGGCAGAGGAACTCAAGAGCAATCCGAAGCTGCTGGAGGGCAAGGAGGCGGATGTCACCGTGCTTTTCTGCGATATCCGCGGTTTCAGTCGCATCAGCGAGCGGGTGGGGCCAGCCGGCACACTACGCTGGATCAATGATGTCCTCAACCAGATGTCGGAGTGCGTGGTGCAAACCGATGGCGTCCTGGTGGATTACGTGGGGGACGAGCTGATGGCGATGTGGGGTGCCCCACACCCCCTGCCCGACCATGCGGCGCGAGCTTGCGCGGCGGCGTGCCAGATGCGGGCTCGACTGGACACGATCAATCAACGGTGGGAACCCGAAGTCGGCGTCGCCACCGACGTGGCCATTGGTATCAACTCGGGCATCGCCATCGTCGGCAACACGGGTTCAGAACTCAAATTCAAGTACGGCCCGATGGGAACCACCGTGAATCTCGCCAGCCGCATCTGCAGCGCCACCAAGGTCATCAAGCGGCGACTGCTCATCACTGGTCATACGCAGCGTCGACTCGTCGATCCGGCGGACACGCGTAGACTGTGCACCGTCGAAGTGAACAATATCGGGGAACCGGTCGACGTTTTCGAAGTCGCCACCACCCGGGATGAGGACTGGGATTGGCTGCGAGAGCAATACCAGTCATCGTTGGGCCACTTCGAACGGGGGGAATTCACGGCCGCTGTTGAGCAGCTGGGCAACGTGATCAAACGTGTTCCGCACGACGATCCCTCGGTAAATTTGTTGCAGCGATCCGTTACGGCGCTGATGACGGGTCCAGCTGCGAAGCATCCGATATGGGTCCTGGCATCAAAGTGAGCGGCGACACAAGCAGCGACTGGGCGCACCGCCGAGCATCTGTTATGGTCCCGCGAAGAAGTTTATTCCATTCCGTATCGCGACAGTATCGCGACAGTATCGCGACAGAAAGCCCACCGTATGCATGGCTCGCCCACTCGAATGATCATTGGCTTTTGTCTTTTCCAGGTCGTGGTTGGCTGTAGCTCTCGGCCAGGCGCATCGAGCCTCCAAGGATCAATGCAAAGTCCGCCAGCGCCAAGGCCTTGGAACTATTCGACACGGACGCCGATGGGACAATCAGCGGCGCCGAGCTGGACCGGACGCCGGGTATCAAAGGGTCGCTTGCCCGCATCGATCAAGACGGGGATAAGAAGGTGTCTGCTGCGGAACTCGCTGCACGCATTGAGGAGTTGACGGGTTCGCGAGCAGGTGCCCTGCCTGCAACCTGCATGGTGATAATGTCTGGTCGGCCGCTGACAGGCGCGACCGTGATCTTCGAGCCGGAGCCATTTCTGGCGGAGGTCGTTTCGAAGGCCACCGGAACCACCGACGAATCAGGAATGGTAAGTCTGCAGTCGGAGGCCGTCGCCGGAGGAGCTCAAGTTGGCTTTTATCGAATTCGTATTTCGAAGAAACAAGGCGAGCGGGAAACCATTCCCAGCAAGTACAACGATGATACGACGTTGGGCGCGGAGATCTCCCGCGAGTCACCCGCCGTGACCACGACGATGGGCCTGGAAATCAAACTGATGCCTTGATGAGTCCCTGCATCAAGTGCGTCGGCGTCACTTAGAGGTCGCCTAGGCTCGCGGGCAGCCCATCGCGTCGATTGCCGAGCCTCCGGTGAATCTCACGGTCGACCTCAAAGGTAACTTGATTCACCGAGTTGTCCCCCATCACCATGTTAAAGCCACTAGCATGGGCGCTTCCAAAGGCGAAATGGCCCAGTCTCCCCGGTGTATCGCGGGTAGGTTGATAACGATCTGACGGCGATTCGAAACGCGTGAGCCGGGTGTTATCCCATTCGAATCCCGTAAAGAGACTTTGGTTCTCGCCAAAGTCGTTGCCACGAAAACCAAGATACTCATCCGGATCGACGTGTTTCTCGCCAACGAGATACGTTTTCGAGAGCCCGTCTTTTACCTGGCGTGCCTTGACCTCGCTGCGATAAAACATCATGCCGCTGCAGTAAATGGCGTTGAGATTGGCAGGATTTGGCTCGTCCAATACGTCGGTCCAAGCAAAGTTTGGATCGTTCGCTTGCGTTAAGCTAGGGATTCTGAAAGGTGGATCGCCGGCACTCCATCGTCCATCACCGCCGTTGGCCGCGTAATCCGATTTGGCCAGTCCCGGTAAGCCAATAATTCGCGGCGCGTTATATACCTGTCGCCAACTATGCGGATACGCGCCGGGAGCGCGACGAGATGGGCAATAAAAGCCTGACAGTGGCGTTGTGTGAAGCTGCTCCATCGCCTGCCGCTGAGCGGCCGAGTTAAATGCTTGACCCTTTCCCAATTCGCGCGTGGCCGTCTCTTCGACATAGGGTAGGACACTGTAGGCCCAACCGCCCGGTTGGGATTTGCCATAGCCTCGGTCCGGATCACCAGTCCACTCCTTGGACCAGCCACCGGTTGGGAAAAAGCCTTGTGCCTCCTCGTGGAGCAGGCAAGCCAATCCGATTTGCCTTAGCTGATTCACGCATTGAATCCGCCTTGCCGCCTCGCGAGCTGAATTGACCGCGGGGAGTAACAAGGCTACCAAGATCCCAATGATGGCAATGACCACCAGTAACTCGACTAGCGTAAACGCCGCTCGTTCGCTTCTAAACCGTTTGTTGGTCATTATGAAAGTGGACCTCAGATAACGCATCGGTGCGGAATTCATTGATGGCCTTGCCCACAGTGATTCTAACTACTGGGAATCTGCGCGTAAACGGAGAGAGATCACGACGTTGCGAAAAAGGACGGCTGCGAGAAGCCCCGGCTTCTCTTTTTCAATCTCTATCCGCGGGGGACCGTCTGCAATTCGGCCGCCAGTAGCGTGTTTTTTAGCAGCATGGCAATCGTGAGGGGACCCACGCCGCCAGGAACGGGAGTGATGTGTGCGGCCACGTTCGTCACGCCTTCAAAATCAACATCCCCCACCAGGCCACCTGCAAGTCGATTGATGCCCACGTCGATCACGGCCGCGGCAGGTTTCACCATATCGGCCGTCACAAACCGAGGTCGCCCGATCGCCGCAATTAAGACATCGGCCGTCCGCGTGATATCGGCCAGGTTGGCCGTCTGGCTGTGACAGATGGTTACGGTGGCATTGACGGCGGTCCGACCAAGCGGCGAGTCCCGCTGGACAAGCATGGCCGCTAGAGGCTTGCCCACAATCTCGCTGCGGCCGAGGATCACGACGTGTTTGCCGGCGACCGGGATGCCGCACCGATGCAGCAGTTGCTGCACCCCATGCGGCGTGCAAGGTAGAAAACGGGGCCGCCCCTGCATCATGAGCCCCACATTTTCCGGATGGAACGCATCGACGTCTTTGAGTGGATGAATGGCGTCCAGAATCCGTTTCTCATCCAGCCCCGCGGGTAGAGGCAATTGGACGAGGATGCCATGCACGCTGCCGTCACGATTCAGTTCCGCCAGCTGGCCGAGCAATGCCTCCTGTGGCGTGGCCGCGGACAATCGCAGCAGGCGACTTTCAATCCCTGCCTGAGCGCAGGCCCGCTCCTTGTTCCGCACATAAACCTGGCTCGCCGGATCGTCGCCGACCAGAACGGCGGCCAACAGCGGCGATGGACCGTGTCGCTCGCGAAACGAGACAACCTGGGTGGCGATTTCGGCGCGAATCGCCTGCGCGATCCGCTTGCCGTCGAGCAGCTTGGCAGGCAACGGTAGGGTGTCCTTATCTATGGAAGGGAACGTCTCGGCCGCAAAACGGGGTCAGCCGATCCAGCCCCCGTAGAGCAGCGCCTGAAGACACGCGCAGGAATACAGCCCCGCGACCCAGTCGTCCGCCATGATACCCAATCCGTCCGGCAGCGATTCGAGTTGTCGGCAGGGCGGCGGTTTCGAGATATCGAAGAGTCGATGCAGTACGAACCCAGCAAACAAGATCCAGGGCGAGCCGATCTGCTCACGTGGCACCAAGAAAAATGTGATGGGGAGACTGGCGATTTCGTCCCAAACCACGGCGCCCGGGTCCTTACGACCCAGCCGTCTGGCGGCCGCCGTGCAGATCGGGATGCCGATCACGGCCAGGACCACGACGCACATCGCCTGCCACGCCGTCCCGGGAAGGAGGTGGATCGCCAGCGTCAGCGGAATGCCCCACAACGTTCCGAGCGTACCAGGCGCGAAGCCCAAAAGTCCCACGCCGCCGCCCGTCGCCAGAAAAAAAGCGGGAGACGCCAGGTAGCGAGCCGTCGATTCGGATGGTGGTTCCACGGTAGGCTCGTCCATGGCGTTATGCTATCGGGCCCCCCATCGCCGGGCAACCGCGGCCGGTTAAGCAATCCGTTGTTGGGGCAGTTTATCTTGACGTGGTCAGGCAAATCGTAAGAATCGATCGCACAGTGGTCAACGTTGTACCCGCCGGCTAGTCGCGCCCGTTGGTCGATTGCTACCCCTCGCCATTCCCCCTTGAGGTTTTGCACCATTCATGGCAAGCACGGATAAGCCGAGTCCCGTTGAAGGTTTCAAGGAAGCCAGTCAATACCTCCGCGGCCAGATCCCGGAGGAACTGGTGGATGGGAAGGACGTTTTTGGTAAAGGCAGCCAGCAACTGCTGAAACACCACGGCACGTACCAGCAGGATGACCGCGATCAGCGAACCGCCGCCCGCGCCGCCGGCAAGGGCAAGGCCTACATGTTCATGGTTCGCTCGCGGATTCCGGGCGGAAAGCTCACGAGTGATCAACTGCTGGCCCAACTGCAACTGTGCGACGAACTGGGCAATAACACCCTGCGGATTACGACCCGTCAAGGTCTGCAATTGCACGGCATCGTGAAATCGGACCTCGCAGCAACGATCGCTCGCATCAACCAGTCCCAGCTGACAACGCTGGGCGCCTGTGGTGACGTAAATCGTAACGTCATGTGCTGTCCGGCTCCGTATAAGGATGCGATCCACGCCGAGATGCAAGCCTTGGCCGATGCCATCACGGATCAATTGGCGCCCCGTACAAAGGCCTACCACGAAATCTGGCTGAAGCATGGCGATACCAAAGAACTGGTCGGGGGAGGCGTTCCGGATGCCGATGTCGAGCCGATCTATGGGAAGCATTACCTGCCCCGAAAATTCAAGATCGGTATCGCGTTGCCTCACGACAATTGCATCGACGTCTATACGCACGACATCGGCCTGCTGGCCCTGTCGGATGGCCAGCGGGTCACCGGTTATAACCTGCTCGTCGGGGGTGGATTTGGAGTGACTCCGAGCGCCGCCAAGACCTTTCCAGCGCTCGGACAGAAGCTCTGCCTGGTTCGCCCCGAAGAGGCTATCGACGTCATCACGGCGATTGTCAAGGTCCAACGTGATTTCGGCAACCGCTCGGATCGGAAAGTCGCCCGCCTGAAATATCTCGTGGCGGATTGGGGAATCCCACGCTTCGGTGAGAAGGTAGCGGAATATTATGGCCGCCCGTTGACGCCAGCCGTCGCCGATGACGTCACGGGCATCAACGACCATTTAGGATGGGAGGAACAGGGAGACGGACGCTGGTGTTATGGCCTGAATGTCGAAAACGGCCGACTTGCCGATACCAACCGCATGCGGCTCAAATCGGCACTCCGCGAGATCTGCACGACCATTCGGCCCGCGTTGCGTTTAACGGCCCACCAGAGCATTCTCTTTCATGAACTGAACGCCGCGGACAAGGAACCGCTCCTCGACATCTTGCGTCGCCACGACGTGCCTCTCTCCGAGGACATTTCCCTTGCCCGCCGTTGGTCGATGGCCTGCGTGGCCTGGCCTACCTGCGGTCTGGCGATCACGGAATCGGAACGAGTCTTGCCGGGGATCATCAGCCAGCTCGAAGCCGAATTGGCTGAGTTGGGGCTTGCCAACGAGAAGTTCCATCTCCGCATGACCGGTTGTCCGAACGGTTGTGCCCGCCCCTACAATCCGGACATCGGTCTGGTCGGCAAGGCTCAAGACAAGTACACCCTGTTTCTGGGAGGGCGGCAAACGGGCGATCGGTTGGCGTTTAACTACAAGGACATGGTCGCCACCGATGAGGTCGTCCCGGAACTGGTGCGCGTTTTTCGCTATTTCCGTGACGCGAAGGAGACGGGCGAGTCGTTTGGCGACTTTTGTCATCGCAAGGGCAAGGAGGACCTGCTCGCCTGGGGCGATGCGGGATAATCACTCTGCCACGACGCCCGCCCGCGCCGCACATCTCGTTTCGCCGCCCAGCCGCGGGCGTACGCGAGGGCACTCACAGCGGCGAGGGCACTCACCATGCCAACAAACACGCCCGCCCGCGGCTGACCGTTTTACATGGTAGGTGATCGCGTCCTCGTGGTTTTGCGAAAATGCCTATTCCAAGAGCTTCCACGCAGCAACAAGCGGCCGGGATCCATGCAACTTGGAGCAATAAGGACTAGCGACGCCGCGAACTCAGGCGGCGGACAGTATTGCCGTAAATATGTCCGCGACGCATGGGGCGACTCGTGATCGGTTCAGACTTGATGGCTTCCCGTTGAACGCCGGTCACGATGAGCGGACCGGCCGCCGAGGCGTCCCCCGGAATGAAGAATGTTGTTGCGGAAAGTACGGAACATGCTACCCAGAAGATGATGCGTTTATTCATGTCAGGTCCCCGAGATCATCCGAAAGAGAACAAAAGAAATCGTGTGGGCGGATTGCCAATGCTTGGCTAGAGGAGTGTAGGTTACAGTTTGCCGCGCTGCGCACGGCGGCAGGGAATTTGTAGGGAATTTAGCGCGCGATTGTGCGGATGGAAATGTCGCTGACCGCTCCGCGGTCAGTCGGTTGGCGGGATCACCGCAACTCTGGCCACTGCCGTTTCCCCGCGGGGGGAGGGATCGCGGAGCGATCCACGGCAAAGTCGCTGACCGCTCCGCAGTCCGTCGGTTGGGGTAGTTGCCGCAACTCTGGCCACTGCCGTTTTCCCGCGGGGAAGTGCTCGCAAGCTCGACACAACGGTCGTCAGCCGCGCCACCGCCGACACGTGCGTCGTGGATGCTCTTGCTTGAGCTAAGTCTTTTTAGAAAAACGACTTAAGGTTCACTTCTCCCGCCGGGTTGGCGCACCGCGTGTTGCTTGAGGGCACGGCCTGGTTGATCTCGCTTCTTTCGCAATCCGATGGAGCGAAGGTAGCGATTATGCCGATTATGACTCTCGAGCGAAGTAAGCCGATTCTGCGCCGACCGTGCACAAGGTGTGATTTCACGTGCCAGGCGACCGAGTCAGCCGGCAGTAATAGTGCAGGTGAACCCAGGGATGGCGAAACGTAAGTCACGCAAGAGAGCCTCTCGAAGGCGCCCACAACGACCGTCTTTACAGCTGGAGCAGCTGGATGCGCGGATCCTCCTCGATGCGCACGGACTGGCCGTCCCGCAGGGATTTGTTGAGCCGTCCCCGGCCATCAAACCAACCCAAGCCGTGGATGTAGGGCGGCAAGTCATCTTTGTGGATGGTTCGCTCGCGAGTGAACATCGCATCGCGGGGTCACTTGCCGATCGATCCGATGTCGCGGTCGTTCCCTTGTACTCCGATCGTGATGGTTTGCAGCAGATGGTTGAATATCTGCAACGCGATGCTGCGGCAAGCAGCGGCGGCATCCAGGCCATTCATATCGTGTCCCACGGAAATGCGGGCCAGATTCATCTGGGCAATGCCGCGGTGACCGCGGCCAAGCTGGATACGACTTACCGCGACTGCGCTGCATTCACTGCAGTCGGTTATCGCGGATGACGGCGATATCCTGTTTTATGGCTGCAATCTGGCGTCGGATGGCGTGGGGCAGGCTTTTCTCGCGAAATTTGCGGAACTCAGCGGTGCGGATGTCGCGGCGTCGAACGATGTAACCGGTTCGACCCCTTTGGCCGATTGGGACCTCGAGTCGACCACGGGTGAGATTCGGTGGGATGGCCAGGTCACGCAAGCCCTGGCCGACGCGATTGACGGTGAGCTGTTATTCGAGATTGCCACGGGCACGGACAGTTCCGGGGCGAGGGAGGTCTTCCTGCGGGGAAATTTCACCGAGGTCGGAATTCGCGACCAGGGAACGTTCGGCACGCAGTCCATGCCACCGGCCGGCTGGCATCCGCGGAACAATAATACGACCACGCGTCTGGGCTTCGTGGCGAATCCGCAGATGAACAACTGGGCCACGCAGGATGGCGACTTCTTCGCCGGGCACCCCGGTGGAAAGCTTCATGATTGAGGTGAATGGCACATCGGGTCCCAGTCTGGTCAATGGGACGTCGGGTGACATCGAGCAAAACCCGGGTTCACTGGGGGTACCTCGCACCACGACGCAATGTGGTCAGAATTCGGTCTCGGTCGACTGGACGGGGACATCCCATGGCGTGTTGGCCGTGGAACGGACCTACACCGTGCTGGAGGATGGATTATTCATCCTCATGGAGACGACGCTCACGAATACGTCGGCGAGCACACTCACCGACGTCTATTTCGCGCATAACGTCGACCCGGACAACGATGTTACGATCGGTGCGGGCTATGCGACGCGAAACACGATTGAGAGTCAGCCGTCGGGAACGACGAATCTGGCACACGTGTCCGCGACTCAGACGGCAAATGATGGCTCGTACGTCGCGTTGGTCGCCGAAGATCCGCGTGCCCGCGTCGCCCACCGTGGTTTTGACAATCGAGATGCCTCGAATATCTGGAATGGAATCGGATTCAGCTCGGCGGTTGGCGCAACACGCAACGCCGACGAGGCCATTGCGATTGCCTTTCGCTTTAACACCATCGCTCCTGCGCGTCGGTCAACTTCAAATACGTCTACATTCTTGCGGACGGCGCCGCGATCACGAATACATTTGATTGCCTGCAGTCTCCCAGCCTTGACCTGGATGCGAAACAACAGCTCGGGTTCGGTCATTACCGATGGCTACAAGGGCTATTTTCCCGTGGGTGGAGCCGCCGTATCCATTGCGGATAGCGATGTCGCGATCGTCGACGACGATTTTTCCAATATTCAGCGTGCCACAGTGACGTTGACGAATGCCCAGCCGGGCGACGTGCTGAGCGCGGCAACGAGCAGTCCCTCGTGGCCCGCGGGGATTGTGGTGAATGGGGCCAGTACCAGCTCGAACATCATCCTGAATGGATCGGCCTCGGTCACCGCTTATGAGCAAGCCCTGCAGCTGATTCGGTTTTCCAATGGTCTGGCAGCTCCTTCGCAAGTGGATCGGACGATTCAAGTGCAGGTCGAGGATGTCGATGCGCACGTGAGCAACGTGGCCATCTCCACGATTTGCATCTCGGACGTCCGCGCGACCAAGGAGCAGATCGGCACGCCCGTACGCAATGCAGCCAACCCGGACTACTGGGACGTCACCTTTCAGCTCACGATCGAGAATACTGGCAACGGTATCTTGACGGGTCTTGATCTGGTCGAAGCGCTCGACGCGCCGGGCAATTTCGGTGCGGGCTTTGTTTCCGCCAACCCGGTTTCCGGCGGCAATCTCGTCTTCAGCGGGAGCGGGACGGCGCCGACCGTGAATACGTCCTGGAATGGCGCTGGCGTGGCAAACCTGCTCAGCGACGACGGCCTGCTCAACCCGGGCGATTCGTTCACGCTTGATTTTACGGCGACGCTCGACCTGTTGGCGATGGCCGACCCGGAGACCGCTACCAATCAGGCGACCGTGTCGGCTGATGATCCCAATAATCCGACCAATGAATCATTCCTTTCGGATGCCTCGGACAGTGGCAGTACCCCGGGCAGCACGAATGACGGGGCTCCGGGAGCCACCCCGGGCAACGAAAATGATCCGACTCCGCTCATCCTCCGTGATATCGAAGTCACCAAGGCTTGGACGGCTACTGCTCCCGCGGCCAGCGGAACGAATGGTAACTTCGATGTCACCTACGTGTTCACGGTGGAGAATTCCGGCACGGAGCGACTATCGAATCTCTCCTTGACGGACAACTTGGCTGCCCAGTTCGGCGGTGCGCAGGTGGGTGTCGTGAGCGTGACCGTGAATAATGTCTCGGCCACGAATCCACCCGCCGCCAATGCGGCCTACAACGGTACGGCGGGAAGTGACCTGCTCGTACCGGCGGCGGCCAACGATCTGCGTACGGGTGAGTCGTTTCAAGTGGTCCTGGTCGTCGAACTTGACCCGGACAACGCGCTGGCGAACTACAATGTCGCCGGACAATTGGCGAATTCCGCCACCGCTCAGGCGACGTCTGGAGTGACGGTGGTCACCGACCTTTCGGACGATCCCGCCAATTCGGCCGATGTCGATAGCGAAGGAGACAACGAAGCGGACGATCCGACGGGTATCTACCTCGGCGCCCTCGAGGTGACTAAGACGGCAAGCACTGTGACGCCGGCGAGTCTGGTGGCCGGGTCGAGTGGTACAGCCGGTCATTTTGTGGTCGACTTTACGGTTACTGTTTTTAACCGCGGCAACGATCTGATCGACAATCTCAGTCTCGACGAAAATCTTGCCAGCCAATACGGCGGTGCATTCGTCCAGACGATCGGCGTTCCGACGATTGCCGTGATAAATAACTCGGGCGTGGCCGGTGTGGCCGCCAATCCGGCTGGGTTTAACGGGGGTACCGTCAGTGAGCTGTTCAATACGGCGACCAGCCAACTCGGCAGAGGTGATCAGGTTCAGGTGGTCGTTCGCGTCGAGGTCGATCCGGACGCGGCGACCGCGGCACTTACGGGCGGTCGACTGGAAAACTCGGCAACCGCCAGCGGCACCGGCTCAAGTGGTCTGGTAATTGCTGACGTCTCCGACGACCCGACCAATGCCACGAATGTCGATCCGAATAACGACAACAATCCGGACGACCCCACGTCCATTTCAATAGCCGATCTGGCAGCCTTCAAGTCGCTTACATCCATTGTGCCGTCGGGCTCTGGCGTTGCCGGCAACTTTGATGTCACCTATCTGTTTCGGGTGACGAACACCGGCACGGAGACCCTGTCGCAGCTTTCGCTTACCGACAACTTTGCCAGTCAGTTTGGGGGCGCCTTCGTGGGGGTCATCGGCCTCTCCGTGAGCAATGTCGACGCCACCACGCCGCCGGTTGCCAATGCCGGATACAACGGGCTCGCCGGCAGCAATTTGCTTGTGCCTTCCGCGGCGGACGACGTGGGGCCCGGCCAGTCATTTGAAGTATCGCTGACGATCGAAGTCGATCCGGACAATGGTTTGGCCAGCTATAACGCATCGGGAGAGCTGCAGAATATTGCAACAGCTTCCGGCGTGGGCGAGCATGGCGGCTTGCCGGTCGGTTTGTCGGACAACGTGTCCGACCCCACCGATGCCGACAGCGATAGTGACGGGCATCCGAACGATCCCACGACACTTCTCGTGGCGGACATGTCGGTCACGAAGTCCTTTGTGGCTAGTGGACCAGCGTCGAGCGGCACGGCGGGAAACTTTGATATTACCTACGATCTTACGATCGTGAACACCGGCAATGATCCGCTTTCCGCCTTGTCGCTTACGGACGATTTGTTTGCGGACATGGGCACGGCGTTTGTTGGCATTGTCCTGCAAGCCGGCCAACCGGCGACGCTGCAAGGTGGCAGCATCACTGACAATCCGGAATGGAACGCCGCCTTCGACGGGAATAGTGCCGGGGTCGGTGACGCCGAGATCATTGATAACTCGGGGGGCAATACCAATCTGCTCGGGGTTGGTGAATCGCTCACGATCCGCATCATTGCGGAAATCGATCCGGATGCGGCCGGTGCCGTTGTCGCGGGCGGCTATGTTTCCAATCAAGCCACGGCCACGGCTGCCGGGACGGCGGTCGTGATTTCGCAATTGTCCGACGACCCGAGTGACTCGACCGACGCCAACACCGTGGGAGACAATGATCCCGAAGATGTGACACGGGTCTTGCTCTCGGACATCACCCTGGAAAAATCGGTCGTGGGGACTCCCAGTCGCCAGGCGGATGGAACGTGGAATGTCAGCTTCGCGGTCGCCTATCGAAATACAGGGACCTCGGCCATCAGTAATTTGATGTTGATGGACGATCTCTCCTCCGCCAGCAATTTCGGCGCAGCGTGGTTGAGCACGACGGCGGTAAGTGTTGATGCGGCCGGTGTGACCTCAGGTGTGGCACCGGGGCTGAATGCTGCCTGGCAGGTGGACCCGACCGTCAACGTCTTCGACGGTACTGGTTCGCTTGAACCGGGTGACGAGGTGGTTGTGAATTTCTCGGTGAACATCGATCCCGACATTTCGGGATCGACGGCCGGGGGAATCACGAACCAGGCTCGAGGGACGGGTACGGATACGCAGGCGACACTCGTGGCCGATTTTTCCGACGATCCGTCGAATCCGACGAATGTCGATCCGAATGGTGACAACGATCCAGATGATGCCACATTTGTCCCATTAAGCGACATTGGCGCATCCAAGCAGATCAATTCGGCCGTGGAAGTCACCGGCAGTACGGGCGTTTTTGACGTCGAATACGCGGTGGTGATTGAGAATACGGGCACGGTTGATCTTACAAATGTTCAAGTGAGTGAGCAGTTGGGCGGGGCTGCCGGTCACTTTGGCAACGGCTTTCTCGGGGTGCAGACCTCGCCGGCGATCGTTTCAAGCAGCCTTTCCTCGGGTGCCTCGCTGCCAACGCTTACCGCGTGGGACGGGGTCGCTAATAGCGACCTGTTCGATGGAACCAGTGGCTTGCTCCGTCCGGGCGATTCATTCGTCGTCACGTTTACGGTCCGCGTCGACACGGTGACGGGGGATACGACCGCCCCATTTGACTTTAACAACCAGATCGTCGCGACGGCTGACGGGCCCGCCAGCACGATCGCTCAGCGACTTGTCGGACTTTGGAACCAATCCCAACGGCAACAATACGGACGGTTCGGAAGATACACCGACTCCCCTGCAAATTCCCCAGATTCGCTCAGCCAAGAATCACGGCGCTGCGACGCTCAATCCAGACGGCTCGTATACCGTGCCGGTGATCATCACGATTGCCAACACCGGTACCGTCGATATGGACTCGATCCAGATGACCGAGGACGTGGCAAATCAGTTTGGCGACGGGTTCCTGGCGGTTCAGAATCCTCAGATTCTGCCGGTGGCTCCCTATGCAGGCGTGCTGCCCACGCTCAACGCGGCATGGGCCGGCGATACCTCTCAAAACGTGTTTTCCGCCGCGGCAAATTCGCTGCTCGCCGGCCAGTCACTGACGTTCACGTTCGACGCAATCGTCGATCCCGATGCCGTTGACGACATTGCAATGGCAATGAGCAACCAGGCGACCGTTCAGGGGCGAGGCCCCAATTACGACGGCGCACTGATCACCGTAAACGATCAATCGGGAAATGGGGTCGCCGTGACCTCAGGAGTCGACAACGACGACGCGACGCCCTTGCTTATTCCGGAAGTCATCACGCAGAAACAAGTGATTGGGTTCGTCCCGGCCGCCAGCGGTACGTCGGGCCATATCGACGCCACGTTCTCGTTCACCCTTACCAATTCGGGGACGGTCCCGCTTGTCTCGCCGACTCTCGTGGATCCCTGGGGCACCGCCTACGGCGCTGCCTTTGTCGCCGTCGTGGACACCGATCTTTCGGACGATGTCGTTACCCCTCCGACGACCGGCATCGGAGGCAACAGCAGTTACAGCGGAGCGGTTGGTCAAAACATGCTCGACGGGGCCGGGCAGTTGCTGCCGGGCGAGTCGGTCACGGTGACGATCACGATCGAGATCGATCCCGACGCCAATCCGGCTGCCATTACTTCCGGAAACCTCACGAATCAAGCGACGGGCTCGGCAACCTACGATCCTGATCCCTTCAATACGGGCGACGAGATCGTGGTTGGCGATCTTTCGGATGACCCCAACGATCCAGCCAACGTCGACCCGGATACGGACGGCGATCCGGATGATCCAACAGCGCTGACGCTGGCCTCGCTCGACGTGACCAAAGCTGCGACGGCGGTAGCTCCGGCTGCCAGCGGCACGCCCGGCAATTTTGACGTCACTTATGTACTGACGGTTACTAATACGGGGACGCAATCCCTCGCCAATCTTTCGTTGACCGACGACCTGGCGACGCAGTTCGGTGGTGCGCTGATTGACATTGTGAGCGTGTCGGTTACCAACATCGATGCCGATACGCCGCCCGTCGCGAATCCAGCCTTCGACGGTACCGCCGGCAGCGACCTGTTGCTCGGCGCCGTAACGGACCAGTTGGCTGCAGGCCAATCCTTTCAGGTGGCGATGATTGTCGAGGTCGATCCTGACAATCCGGCAGCGATTACCAACGCAAACGGGCAGTTATCCAACGCGGCGGTCGGCGGCGGCGATGGAGAGAATGGCGACGCGGCGAGTGACGTTTCGGACGATCCCGCGGATCTGACGAATTTTGACGCGAACGGCGACAACAATCCGGACGATGCAACCACGCTCGCCATCGGCTCGCTGCAATTGACGAAAGCCGCCGGTCCGGTCGTCCCGGCCTCCAGCGGGGCCGACGGGAACTTCGACGTAACCTACACGTTCACGCTCCGCAATACTGGCAACGACGACATCAGCGCCCTGTCAATCAACGATGACTGGGCGACCGAGTTCGGCGGCGCTTTCGTACGCGTCGTGGACCAGAATCTTTCCGATGACGTGGCGGGAAGCGTGACGGTGACGGGCAACGCGACCTATACGGGCGGCGCCGCGGAAAACCTGTTTGCAGTGGGCAGCTTGCTGGGTATCGGCGAGACCGTGACTGTGGACGTGACGGTGGAACTGGACCCGGACGCACTCACTGCGAATCTTGTCGGCGGCCAGCTACTTAATTCGGCGACGGCACGGGGGACCTCGACACTGGGTACCGTCGATGATCGATCGGATGATCCAGCTGACCTGACCAATGCGGATACCGACGGCGACAACACACCCGACGATAGAACCGGCGTTTCGGTGGCGGATATCGCGTTGACGAAATCGGTCTTCGGATTGCCGGTACCCGCCGCAAGCGGTACGACGGGCAACTATGACGTGACGCTGCGTTTCCGTTTCGCGAATTCTGGTAGTGAAGCACTCTCAAATCTGACACTGACCGATGACCTGGCAAGTCAA
Source organism: uncultured Planctomycetaceae bacterium (assembly GCA_963700865.1). GTDB lineage: Bacteria > Planctomycetota > Planctomycetia > Pirellulales > Pirellulaceae > CAVOGJ01. Next base: position 1,458,187 of record CAVOZC010000018.1, read on the forward strand.
TTTGGGGGAGCCTTCGTGGCGATACGCGGCATCAGCCTCACGAATATCAATGCCGCGGCGCCTCCCACTGTCAATTCAGGATTCGACGGTACCGCGGGCAGCGACATGCTGCTCGGGTCCGCAATGGATGATCTGCGGTCGGGACAGTCCTTTGATGTCATGTTGACGATTGAAGTGGATCCGAACAATCCGACGGGAGTCTTCAGCGGTGCGGGCGCCCTCCTCAATAGCGCCACGGCGGGAGGCACGGGAGAACTTGGCACGGCGGCGAGCGACGTATCGGACGATCCAGCTAACGCCACGAATGTTGATCCAGACGGAGACAATAACCCCGACGATCCGACGACGCTCCGTATCGCCGATTTGAACGTCACCAAGACCGCCGGCTCCGCCACACCGGCTAACCAGGTCGTCGGCTCGACCGGGGCGTTCGGTAACTTTGTCGTTCCCTACACGATCACGATTGCCAACACGGGGAACGATCTTGTAACGGCCCTCAGCCTCGTCGAGGACCTGGCCACTCAGTTTGGTGGCGGCCTGGTGGGGATCGTGGGAACCCCCATCCTGACGCTCGCCAACAACTCGGGCACCGCCGTGGCAAGTCCCAATCCGTCGACTTTTGACGGAAACACGACCACTGAAATCCTGGATGTCACGGTCAGTCGATTGGGCATCGAGGATCAACTCACCGTCACGCTGCAAGTCGAGATCGATCCGGACAGTCCCACGGCCACGCTTGCTGCCGGCGCGCTGGAAAACTCCGCCACGGCCAGCGGAACTGATTCGGGCGGTAATCCTGTAAGCGATGATTCGGATGATCCCTCCAACCCGACGAGCGACAATGATCCGACGCGTTTCTCCGTGCCTGCCCTCGCGGTCGCCAAGACGCTTGGCTCGGTGGTGCCCGCGGCGAGTGGTACGACCGGTAATTTCGATGTTAGCTACGCGCTGACGTTCCGTAACACGGGGACGGAGGTCATTCGCAGTCTTTCGCTGCTGGACGATCTGGCCAGTCAGTTCGGCGGCGCCTTTGTGGATGTCGTCAGCGTCGGTGTCAGCAACGTCAACGCGACGAACCCACCGCTCGCCAACCCCGCGTACGATGGGACAGCCGCCAGTGACCTGCTGATTGGCTCGGCCACGGATGCGCTCGAGCCCGGTCAGTCGTTCCAAGTGCTACTGACGATCGAGGTCGATCCGGACAGTCCCACCGGTAACTTTGCCGCGGGTGGAGAGCTTGCCAACCAGGCACTTGGTCAAGGCACCGGAATGACAGCCTTAGCGTCGAGCGTTTCGGACAATCCCGCGGATGTCAGTAACGTGGACGACGATGCGGATGGGCAACCCGATGATCCGACCACTTTGCGGATTGGCGATCTGGCCGTCGCAAAGACCACCGGGAACGTCAATCCCGCCAGTACGGTCGCCGGAACGACCGGGACGTTTGGCAACTTTGTCGTTGATTATACGCTCACGATTCGCAATACCGGCAATGACCTGATCACCAATCTGTCGCTGGTGGAAGACTTTACGGCCCATTTTGCTGGCGCCTTTGTGGGTATCATCGGTATGCCCTCGTTGACGGTCACCAATAATTCGGGAGTCGCGGTGGTCAATGCGAATCCGGCAGGTTTCGATGGCGACTCAGTGGCCGAGATGCTCGACGTGGCGACGAGCCAGCTAGGTCGCGGTGATGAAGTCGCAGTCACCATTCGCGTGGAGATCGATCCCGACGCGGCCACGGCCAACCTGATCGGCGGTACCCTGCAGAACAGCGCGGTGGCCGGTGGCACCGATTCGACAGGCAACCCGGTGAGCGACCTGTCGGACGATCCGGCCAATCCGACGAGTGACAACGATCCCACGCCCTTCAGCATTGCCGACCTGGCGGTGACGAAGACCACGACTGGTGTCGTACCGGCCACCAGCGGCACGGTCGGCAACTACGACGTGACCTACCAGTTCACCTTCGTGAACAGCGGGACGGAAGAACTGTCGAACCTTTCGCTCACCGATAACCTGGCCGGCCAGTTTGGCGGCGCCTTTGTGGGAGTCGTGAGTGTTGGGGTGACCAATGTCGACGCGGCCACGCCACCGACGGCCAACGGGTCGTACGACGGGACGGCGGGCAGCGACCTGCTCAGTGGTGCGGCGACGGACAGCCTGCTGCCGGGCCAATCGTTTACGGTGACGCTGGTGGTGGAAGTCGATCCGGACAGTGCGACGGGTAACTTCAACGGCAGCGGCCAGTTGGAAAACAGTGCCACGGCCAGTGCGGCTGGGGCGACGGGGACGACGTCGAGCGCCTCGGACGATCCGACGGACGGGACGAATGAGGATAGCGACGCGGACGGTCAGCCGGATGACGAGACGACGCTGGCCATCGGGGACCTGCGGGCCACCAAGACGGCCGGGGCGGCGACTCCCTCGAATCAATTCGTGGGGGCGAGTGGCACCTTTGGTAACTTCGTGGTGCCCTACACGCTCACGATCCGCAACACGGGCAACGACCTGATCAGCGGCCTGAGCGCCGTGGAAGACCTGGCCACGCAACTGGGTGGCGCCTTCATCGGGGTGGTCGGGACGCCGGTCATCACGCCGACCAATACATCGGGCAATACCTCGGTGGCGGCGAATTCAACCCCCTTCAATGGCAGCACCACGACCGAACTACTGAACACGGCGACCAGCCAACTGGGGATCGGCGACAGTGTCACCATCACGATCAACGTGGAGATCGATCCCGACGCGGCCACGGCCAACCTGATCGGCGGTACCCTGCAGAACAGCGCGGTGGCTGGTGGCACCGATTCGACAGGCAACCCGGTGAGCGACCTGTCGGACGATCCGGCCAATCCGACGAGTGACAACGATCCCACGCCCTTCAGCATTGCCGACCTGGCGGTGACGAAGACCACGACTGGTGTCGTACCGGCCACCAGCGGCACGGTCGGCAACTACGACGTGACCTACCAGTTCACCTTCGTGAACAGCGGGACGGAAGAACTGTCGAACCTTTCGCTCACCGATAACCTGGCCGGCCAGTTTGGCGGCGCCTTTGTGGGAGTCGTGAGTGTCGGCGTGACCAATGTCGACGCGGCCACGCCACCGACGGCCAACGGGTCGTACGACGGGACGGCGGGCAGCGACCTGCTCAGTGGTGCGGCGACGGACAGCCTGCTGCCGGGCCAATCGTTTACGGTGACGCTGGTGGTGGAAGTCGATCCGGACAGTGCGACGGGTAACTTCAACGGCAGCGGCCAGTTGGAAAACAGTGCCACGGCCAGTGCGGCTGGGGCGACGGGGACGACGTCGAGCGCCTCGGACGATCCGACGGACGGGACGAATGAGGATAGCGACGCGGACGGTCAGCCGGATGACGAGACGACGCTGGCCATCGGGGACCTGCGGGCCACCAAGACGGCCGGGGCGGCGACTCCCTCGAATCAATTCGTGGGGGCGAGTGGCACCTTTGGTAACTTCGTGGTGCCCTACACGCTCACGATCCGCAACACGGGCAACGACCTGATCAGCGGCCTGAGCGCCGTGGAAGACCTGGCCACGCAACTGGGTGGCGCCTTCATCGGAGTGGTCGGGACGCCGGTCATCACGCCGACCAATACATCGGGCAATACCTCGGTGGCGGCGAATTCAACCCCCTTCAACGGCAGCACCACGACCGAACTACTGAACACGGCGACCAGCCAACTGGGGATCGGCGACAGTGTCACCATCACGATCAACGTGGAGATCGATCCCGACGCGGCCACGGCCAACCTGATCGGCGGTACCCTGCAGAACAGCGCGGTGGCCGGTGGCACCGATTCGACAGGCAACCCGGTGAGCGACCTGTCGGACGATCCGGCCAATCCGACGAGTGACAACGATCCCACGCCCTTCAGCATTGCCGACCTGGCGGTGACGAAGACCACGACCGGTGTCGTACCGGCCACCAGCGGCACGGTCGGCAACTACGACGTGACCTACCAGTTCACCTTCGTGAACAGCGGGACGGAAGAACTGTCGAACCTTTCGCTCACCGATAACCTGGCCGGCCAGTTTGGCGGCGCCTTTGTGGGAGTCGTGAGTGTCGGCGTGACCAATGTCGACGCGGCCACGCCACCGACGGCCAACGGGTCGTACGACGGGACGGCGGGCAGCGACCTGCTCAGTGGTGCGGCGACGGACAGCCTGCTGCCGGGCCAATCGTTTACGGTGACGCTGGTGGTGGAAGTCGATCCGGACAGTGCGACGGGTAACTTCAACGGCAGCGGCCAGTTGGAAAACAGTGCCACGGCCAGTGCGGCTGGGGCGACGGGGACGACGTCGAGCGCCTCGGACGATCCGACGGACGGGACGAATGAGGATAGCGACGCGGACGGTCAGCCGGATGACGAGACGACGCTGGCCATCGGGGACCTGCGGGCCACCAAGACGGCCGGGGCGGCGACTCCCTCGAATCAATTCGTGGGGGCGAGTGGCACCTTTGGTAACTTCGTGGTGCCCTACACGCTCACGATCCGCAACACGGGCAACGACCTGATCAGCGGCCTGAGCGCCGTGGAAGACCTGGCCACGCAACTGGGTGGCGCCTTCATCGGGGTGGTCGGGACGCCGGTCATCACGCCGACCAATACATCGGGCAATACCTCGGTGGCGGCGAATTCAACCCCCTTCAATGGTAGCACCACGACCGAACTACTGAACACGGCGACCAGCCAACTGGGGATCGGCGACAGTGTCACCATCACGATCAACGTGGAGATCGATCCCGACGCGGCCACGGCCAACCTGATCGGCGGTACCCTGCAGAACAGCGCGGTGGCTGGTGGCACCGATTCGACAGGCAACCCGGTGAGCGACCTGTCGGACGATCCGGCCAATCCGACGAGTGACAACGATCCCACGCCCTTCAGCATTGCCGACCTGGCGGTGACGAAGACCACGACTGGTGTCGTACCGGCCACCAGCGGCACGGTCGGCAACTACGACGTGACCTACCAGTTCACCTTCGTGAACAGCGGGACGGAAGAACTGTCGAACCTTTCGCTCACCGATAACCTGGCCGGCCAGTTTGGCGGCGCCTTTGTGGGAGTCGTGAGTGTCGGGGTGACCAATGTCGACGCGGCCACGCCACCGACGGCCAACGGGTCGTACGACGGGACGGCGGGCAGCGACCTGCTCAGTGGTGCGGCGACGGACAGCCTGCTGCCGGGCCAATCGTTTACGGTGACGCTGGTGGTGGAAGTCGATCCGGACAGTGCGACGGGTAACTTCAACGGCAGCGGCCAATTGGAAAACAGTGCCACGGCCAGTGCGGCTGGGGCGACGGGGACGACGTCGAGCGCCTCGGACGATCCGACGGACGGGACGAATGAGGATAGCGACGCGGACGGTCAGCCGGATGACGAGACGACGCTGGCCATTGGGAACCTGAGCGTCCAGAAAGTCGCGGTTGCCACAACTCCGGCAAATCAATTCGTCGGATCGACCGGAACGAGCGACAACTTTGTCATCACGTATACGATCACCGTCGCAAACACGGGCAACAGCCTGATCGACGATCTGCAGATTGAAGAGAACCTCGGGGCAGCCTTTGGCGGGGCCTTTGTCGGGGTTGTGGGTACACCAACGATTAGTGTTACCAACGGTTCAGGCGCGTCGGCAGCGAATGCGGCTGTGCCTACCTACGATGGAGCGACGAACACGCAGGTGCTTGACGCGACGACAAGCCAGTTGGGTATCGGTGATTCGATAGACATTACCATTCGCGTCGAAGTCGACCCGGACAATCCGGCAGCTGCGCTCGTGATGGGCGGGCTTGTGAATCGGGCGACCGCGAGCGGTACGGACGCCAATGGGACATCGATATCTGATCTGTCGGATGACCCGAGTGATCCGACCGACGTCGACGTGGATGGTGACAATGACCCGGATGACGCGACAAGCGTGTCCATTTCTGATTTAGCGGTGACGAAGAGTCTCGGTTCGATTGTGCCCGCGGCGAGCGGCACGAGTGGCAATCGGGATGTGACATACGTCCTGACGGTCAGAAACACGGGCACGACTCGGCTACAAGACCTGCAATTGAGCGACGATCTCGTCGGCCAATTCGGTGGTGCCTTCGTGCGAGTGGTGAACGTCACGGTGAGTCCGGGGACGGCCACCATTCCCCCCGCTGCGAACAACGGGTTTGACGGCACCGCAACCAGTAACATGTTATTGCCAGCGCCCGCCGGACAGCTCGACGTGGGCCAGAGTTTTCAGGTCACATTGATCGTCGAGGTGGACCCGGACAACGCTGGGGCGACTTATGACGCCTCCGGGGAATTGGCTAACTCGGCCACGGCAACCGCGGATGGGCCGGGTGGTACGATTTCGAGTGATTCGGACGACCCGAATGATCTCGCAGACGTTGACAGCGACAATGACGGTTCGCCAGATGACGAAACCGGCTTATCGATCGCGGACCTTGAACTGACGAAGGCGATCACCAATGCCTTGCCATCGGCCAGTGGAACGTTGGGTAACATAGACGTGACCTACACGCTGGTACTGACAAATACCGGAAATCAGCCGCTAACGAACGTAAATATTCGTGATGATTGGGCGGGGCAATTTGGCGGGGCGTTTGTGGGGGTTGTCGACACAAATCTTAGTGATGGGAACGTGGTCGCTCCGGGTGGTTCCGGCATCGGCGGGAACGCCACTTACACGGGTGGTGCGGCGGAGAACATGCTGAATGGCGCGGGTTCCTTGGCGGCGGGCCAATCGGTGACGATTAGCGTGACTGTCGAGCTCGACCCGGATGCGGCGACGGCCATTTTGAATGCCGCGGGACGATTGGAAAATTCGGCCGTTGCGACCGCGTCCAGCGTCTCGGGCATGATCAGTGACCTTTCCGATGATCCGGCAGACCCGGCGGATGTGGACACGGAAGGGGACAATGATCCTGACGATGGAACGGTCCTGAGCGTATCGAGCATCCGGGCCACCAAAGAGGTATCAGGAGTGGCACCGGCCGCAAGCGGCACGCAAGGCAACTTCGATGTCACGTATCAGTTTATCGTAACCAATTTTGGCTTGGTCGGGTTGTCCTCGCTAAGCCTGACCGATGATCTGGCGACCCAAATGGGTGGCGCTTTCGTGGGCGTGGTTGGCGTGAGTTTGACGAACGTCGATGCAAGCACGCCTCCGACGGTCAATTTGGCTTTTGACGGAACGACCGGGAGTGACATGCTGGCCGGTTCGGCAATGGATGATCTGCAGCCTGGCGAGTCGTTCATGGTCACGCTTGTCATCGAAGTCGACCCGGACAACGTGTCGGCCGTCTTTGATACCGGTGGAGACCTTGCAAATTCGGGCGAAGTGGTGGGCGTTGGCCCGGACGGTGCGACCTCCAGCCAGACCGATAATCCAAACGATCCGACGGATGGCGATCGTGACGCCGATGGCAACCCGGATGATCCGACGACCTTGCGAATTGGTCACTTGGCGGTTGAAAAGAGTCAAGTTGGCTCGCCGGTTGCGGCCATCAGCGGCACGGAAGATCACGTCGACGTGACGTACGACATTACAATCTCGAACACCGGCAACGCCCCGTTGACGCAGTTGTCCTTGCTGGAAGACTTACAGTCGCAGATGCTGGGTGGCTTCGTGCGGATCGTTGGTTCGCCGAGCATCGTGGCTGGCGCGGCCACGGATTTGCCCGAGTTCGACAGTGGCTTTGACGGCGGCATCACTCTGGCCGAGTTATTCGACAACAGCGTGCCCAATACAAACCGGTTGGATCGAGGGCAGTCGCTGACGGTTCGGTTTGTGGCCGAGCTCGATCCCGCCGCGGCCAGCGGTCCGATTGCGAATCAGGCCGTCGTATCGAGCATCGTGCCTGGCGATCCGCTGAATCCAATTACGGATACTTCAGATGACCCGACCGATCCGACCGACGTCGATCCAGACAACGATAATGATCCGGACGATGTGACTCGGCTGCGTTATCCCGACATTTCAGCGGCAAAAGCACAGGTCGGTATTCCCACGCAGGCGTCAGGTGACCCCAGTCTGTACGAGGTGACTTTCGAGATCGTGGTGCAAAATACGGGCAACATGACACTCGCCGGGCTCGACCTGTACGACGACATTGCGGCTCAGCTAGGTGGTGGGTTCGTGGGAGTCTCGTCTGGTCCCACGATTTCATCGCATACGTTAGCGAATGCGGCCAATCTGCCGAGCATCAATGGCGGTTGGTCGGCGGATACGAGTCTCAGTCTGTTCAACGATGACGGGCAATTGCTGGCTGGCGAGCGGTTGACGGTCCGGCTGACGATCACCGTCGACCCCGCATTGGTGATGTCGAGCGGCAATCAGGCGCTGGCGGCCGCGGACAATCCGATCGACGGCGGCGAGGACGGCGTCACGGACGTTTCCGACAGTGGGTCGAATCCGACATCGACGAATCCAGGCGCTCCCGGCGATTCGGGTACCGCCAGCGATGTCACGCCACTTTTCCTTCCTGACGCGACGGTGGGCATCGCCAAGTCCGCGACGGTGGTGGGGCAAGTTGTGACTCTCCGATTCGCGTTGGAAAACACGGGAAACTTGATCGCCAGCAATGTACGGGTGATCGACAATCTGAACGCAACGTTCGGCGCGGGGAATTTCGTTGTCAACAGTATCAGTCTGACGACGGCTCCGAGTGACGTGGATAGTGGTCTGACCATCAACATGAGTTTTGACGGAGCGACAGATACGAATCTGTTGGACGGTTCGGCAACCAACACGTTGGACGTGGGGGATACTGCGGTAATCTCCATGCAGGTGACCGTCAACGAGCTGATCGATATCGACGGCGGGGGACCGCTGATGCTCGGCGAGTTTCGCAATTCCGCGACGACCACCTCCACCGATCCCGTCGGAAATATGTTTGCGGATGACTCGGTGGCGGGCTCAGACCCTGACCCCGACATGAACGGTGATCCGACGGACAATAGCGGACCGACGGCCATCGCCGTCGCCGTCGACGCGACGGTGGGAGTCGCCAAGGATTCGGTGTGGAATGATCTGAACGACACCGTCGCCTATTCGCTTCATATCCAGAATTTTGGCAACACCCGCGCCTTGAACTTAAGCATCGAAGACGACCTGGATGCTGTTTTCGGTGCTGGGAATTACACGGTCAGCGGCCTTGTCGTGGCGTCGGGGCCGGCCTCTTTGATGGTCAACCCTGGTTTTAACGGGTCCGTCGATCGGGAGCTGCTGGGCGTTGGTACCACATTGGGTGTGGGAGAGTCCGGCGAGATTCGATTCACGGTGACGGTGCTTGAAATAGCCGACCCGCAGGCAAATGGGCTAGGTGATTACGCGAATTCCGTGACTGCCATGAGCGTGGACGGTGACGGAACGGTTTATGCGGACGCCTCGGTGAGCGGCACCGATCCGGATCCGGATATGGACGGAAATCCGACGAACAACGCGTCGGCCAATAGTGGCAGCTTGACCCCCGACGCCACCGTGGGGGCCGCCAAGTCAGCAGCGGTGACGTTTGCTCCGACGGTTGTAACGATCGACGTGTATCTGGAGCACTTTGGCAACACGCAGGCGCTGGTTGGCGTTCGGGAAGACCTGACCGCGGTCTTCGGCGCCGGCACGTACAGTGTCAATTCGCTATTGGTCGTCTCGGGGCCGGCGACATTGGCCACGAACCCTGGCTTCAATGGCGGTGGAAATACGGAATTGATCGCCGCGGGAAGCAGCATGCAACCGGGAGAGACGGCGCAGATTCGCCTGGTCATCGGACTGAACCTGACAAGTGGTGTCTACAATAACCAGGTCTTTGTGACGGCCACCGACACGGATGGCACGACGTATCTGGATGCGTCGGTATCCGGTACCGACGCCGATCCAGATAACAATCAATCTCCGTCGAATGACCGTGGTCCCACACGCATCATCATCGGTGACGGGACAATTACGGGGCGGTCTTACATCGACGTCAACAACGATGGGCTGGTTGGTGCGACGGAAGTCGGCATTCCGGCGGTGACGATCGAGCTGAACGGTGTGGACTTGAACGGCACGTCCGTGACCCGCACGACGACAACCGGCGCGGGTGGCATCTATGCGTTTACAGGCCTCCCGATGGGGAATTTCGTCATTCGTCAGGTGCAGCCCTCGGCCTACATTGATGGGAGGGAGACGGCGGGCAACTACGGTGGGGACACGTCGGTCAACGATCAAATTAGCGTCGCCTTGACGGCCTATGGCCCCCAATTCGTGGCGACGGGATACAACTTTGCCGAAATCGGCGTGGACCCATTTGGCGGTGGGAAAGACCCCTTTCTTGGCTCTCAGCAGCCGGCCGTCATTGTGGTCGGAGACACCTTGTTCGTCACGGGCACTGCGGGGGATGACGACCTGCAGATTACAGCGGGTCTTGCACAGCACACGATTCACTTCGGTGCGGCCACGCTCACCTACGACGCGCAATCGATCCGCAACATCCGCGTTTTCGGAAATGGAGGCCGCGATCGGGTCGAGATGTTCGGCGCCGTCGGTGCGGACCGTGTCGTGCTGTTTCCGAACTCGGCCAGCATGACTCATGAATCGTATGAAATTCGCCTATCCGACGTTGACCACATTGTGGCGCACGGGGACGCGGGACGAGACACGGCCTTTCTCGTCGACTCCCCGGGCCGTGATGTCTTTCTGGCGGGCTCCAGCTACGCGACGATGCGCGATTTAAACAACGTCTATAAGAACGAAACATTCGGTTTCGAGATCGTCACCGGGAACGCGGTGATGGGCGGCAATGATATTGCGACCATTTACGACGGAGCGGGAGATGATCAGGTTCGGATCGTGGGGGATTTCGGGCAGATGATTGGCACGGGTGCCGAACTGCGAGCGAATAAATTCGAAGCGTTGACCGTGCGTCGTGCCGTTGGCGGAAGTGACCGTGTCGAATTCGTCGACTCGCCCGGCGACGAGGAGTATACCGCCTATCCGCGGTCCGCCGTGATGCAGGGGGCTGCGTTTCGCAATCGGGTAGAAGGCTTTGTGGAAATCCTTGCGGTGGCTGATAAGGGAGGCTTTGACACGGCAGCATTCTACGACGGCACGGGTGACGATGCGTACAGCAGTTGGTCCGACCGAGCCGTCATGCAGGGAGCGACGTATCGCAATTCAGCCAGGGGCTTCGAGGTGACGAGTGGGTATGCGGTGGCCGGCGGTCATGACACGGCTGAGTTGCACGACAGTGCGGGCAATGATGTCCTGGTCGCTCGCGGCACATACACCGAACTACGTGGCGCCGGATTCAAACAGCGTGCCTTGGGATTTGATACGGTGCGGTCGTTCGCCGGACAAGGTGGCTATGACGCAGCCCTACTCTTCGATACCTCGGGCGACGATGTCTTCCGTAACGATAATCTGACGGCAAGCATCTGGGGGAATGGGTACGAAAACGTGGCTAGTGGTTTTGAGCAAGTGCAAGCGAAATCCGAGATGGGAGGCCACGATACGGCGGAATTCGACTCCGTAACCGCTCGTCAGCTGCTTATGGGGCGTGGGAGCATGGCCCAAGTCACCGGCGCGGGACGAAATGCGATGGCGACCGGATTCGCATTCGTGCGGGCGATCGCCCGCACGAATGAAACAGCGCACGCGGATGTGGCGGATGTGGACTATGTCTTCTCTCAGTTGGGAAGTTGGGGGTAAGACAAATGCAACGTCAACCACGGATCACGCGCCGGCAAGACCTGGGCTGTCGCCTGTGCATCTGCGTGATCGTTCTTGTTTGCGGTCGGTCGGGCGCCGCGCAATCCGACTCCCGCGAAGGGAGTGTCGTCTTTGACCAGGCACCGGTCGAACTGCTCACTTCACCACGTGAGGACTATGGTCTGGGAGTGGACTTGAGGCGGCCGGAAGGATTGGGCCACGACAACATGGATGTCTCGCGGCAGACCACTGGGGCGGCGGACGCGATGGATGAACGGCGAGCTGCTTTGCTCGAGCAACTTCGCAATCAGAGTCTGATTTTCGATGGCGTGGTCCAGGCGCCGATCGACCAGCCGCCCGGATCGCCAGACCGATCCCCTGTGGCGTTACGCAGATTGCAGATCAATCAATTAAAGGAATTCATGGCGGAAACGCCACCACGTTTGCCTGGTGAGCCACTACCGTTCGACGGAAGTTGGCTTGCATCGGGCGTGGTGGACCCCTGGGAAGAGAGCGCCCTCGCGTCCGACCCGGGCGCTGCTTCTTTTGCCGAGTCACTGGATCAAGTGCTCATCTCGGACCATGTCGAGGGATTGGTTCCCGCCATGCCGATGCGTATATCCCCTTGGTGGTCCACAGGCGAGGGACTGGCCTGGTGGATTCAGGGCAATGATACCGCGCCTTTGTTGACCAGTAGTCCGGTAGGGACACCCGGTAATGTCGCGGGACAATTGGGACAACCGACCACCGACATCCTGTACGGTGCCCATGACGATTTACGCTTGGCGGCCGGGGCGCGACTCACGCTGGGCAGATGGCTCGATCCAACGCGGCATTTTAATTCACTAGAAGGCGAAGTGTTCGGTGTCAGCCAAAGCGGGTCGTTCCTGGGATCGAGCGCTGATGGGATCATTACAAGGCCCTTCTTCAATACGAATCCCGCCGTCAACGCTACCGACACGCAGATCATCTCCCTGGCTGGGCTGGCGGACGGGACGTTTGCCATCAATACGGCGGCGGAGCTTCTGTCGGTGGCGCCGCGCTGGCGGCACCACTTGGGGTGTGATGAAGGATGTCTGTTTAACGGGGCAGCAGCTACGCGGAATCGGTTTGATTTTCTATTGGGTTACCGCTTCCTGCAATTGAAAGAGCGACTGGGGGCGACCGAAATCCTGATTCCCGAGGGGGCTCAATATGCGATGGGAAGTCGACTGGAATTGCGCGATCAGATCGGGACGGATAACCGCTTCCATGGACTGGAATTCGGACTCTCCTGGCTCCGCCAACAAGGCCCCTGGTCGGCGCAGCTGACGCCGCTGCTGGCCGTGGGACAAGTGACGCAGAAGTATCGTCTGCGAGGATCGACGACGGCGGTGATTCCGGGCGTCTACGAGCGGACGATCGAGGGCGGTTTTCTCGTGCGGCCCGAGAATATTGGGGATTGGACCGATCGTGAGTGGGGGATTCTTCCCCAGGGACGGCTGAACGTGGGCTATCGGCTCACAGCCAATACACGGCTGCAATGTGGTTATGACCTGCTTTATCTGTATTCGGTGGCCCGTCCTGGATCGCTGGCGACCACGACCTTTGATAGTTCGACGTTGGCCGTTGAATCGACAGCCGTCGGGACAGTGCAGCCGTCCGTCGGCTTCCGCGGCGTCTGGGTCCAGGGTGTCAACGTGGGCATGACGGTGCGATTCTAGGCGACCGGGGCAGCGAACGGAGCGGACCGCCGCAATATTGGCTCACCGAATCGCCCGGGCCGGAAGATCTTCCCACGGCATCCGCCAGGTAGGCAGCCTGGGAAAGAGCGTTTCGGCCATGCGCGCCGCATCCTGGCTGGACGGAGTCACCTGTCCCGCTTCGATCAGTTGCCGCACGCGGAACTGTCCCAGCAGCATGCAATTATAGGCGGCAGCCTCGACCGTGATATGTGGATCGGCCAGTTGCCCCTCGACGATGGCGGCTTGGCGACGACCTGGCTGGATCGAGAATCTCCGCAAGCCAATCTGGATACCCAGTTGCGACGGAAGGGAATGGACGGCTTGCCGGACTCGATCTGTCAAGACCGGCCGCAGCTTCTGCAACAGCTCATCCGGCCGCAGCAACTTGGCCATCAGGGCCCGCTGGTGGTCCTGTTGGCGTCGATAACATCTGCCGCCGGCGGCGAGAAAGGGAAGATGATCGGGCGAATCGGGAGCGGCGTCGATTTCCACGGAGTGTCGACCGGATTCGATCGCATCGTGGCTGACGCGAACCAACAGTTGCCGGGCGGCGTCTGTTTCGCGGCGAGCCACGAGTTCGACAATGCGTCCTTCCTTGATCACCGCATAGCCTTGGATATGCTGCGATGATAAATCATCGAGGGTGAGTTCGTGTGGTTTTTGCAATGCCACGTACACATGATCGCAGCTATGACTATCGACGAGCCACTGCCAGTCGGCTTCGTCACGAGCCAGCCCCCCATAGTGCCCGGGGGCCGCTTCCGCATATAGACGCCGCAGCGCGTCCAATTCGTTTCTCCGCCAACGACGGACCACCATTTCGCATTTGCGTGTCGCAGTCCAATCGGTCGCTTCGGCCGCGGCGGATTCCAGTTGCGAAATGAGTGCTCGCGGACTGGCCGTGGCATAGCAACGACTCAGCCAGGGAACCCAACCTTGATGAGTGAAGAATTCGGCCGGTTCGGCGCGGACCGTGGCCAACATGGCTCCATGCAGATTGGTGTCATGCTCGATGGCCTGTAACAAGCGGCTCGCCAGACCTAAACCACGATATTCAGGCAAGGTCGCCAGATGCCGGATGTCAATCGTGGGGATCACCAATTCACCGAATTGGAGACTGTGATGCCGCAACTGCACATGAGCCACGATTTCACCGTTGCGGCGAAATAAGAGTCGATCGAGGGGCTCGTAGCGAGGCGCTTCGAGTGAATGTTGGAACTCCGCCGGGCTGGGGCGTTGAAACACACTCACCAGGAAGCGATGAATTTCGTCGTGGTCTGTTTCTGTCGCCGTGCAGAATTCAAAGTCGGTGCCAATGGATGAGCGATCAAGTGGCGTCCGCGACACGAGTCGCGAGCCGGTATCGCGCCCGACGACTCCCGTCCGTCGCTGCGCCCGCGGAACGCGGTTGGCTGCCGGCGAGCTGACTGGCGAAGTCACCTTCAGATCGGCTGAGGTGTCATGCAGGGCATCAACGCGAATCTTGGCCCCCATGGTCGCGCCTCCTCTCTTTCCGTTTGTTGCCTGTTCCCTTCTTAAAGATAAGGCTATCCGCGACAAAGATCCAGTAAAGTTCGCGGTAAATCGCCGACCTCGTAGAGGCAAAAAGAGTACTCGCGTGACGACAGAATGGTGTCTTTACGCAGTTCGGAGAGGAGCCGTTGCCGTTCTCTGAGCAATTGAGTGCGGCAAGATGCAACATGTGTACGCAAACGTGTATTGATACGCTGCAGTTTCTGGTGCCAGGCCAGGCGGTGACCCCGTGGCGGCAACTGGTCGAGAAATCTTTTTTTTTCCGCGGCCAGTTGTAAATAATCGCCCGCGTCTTGCGGGACACACCCGGGTTGCCCCGCCAAGCCTTCTGGGTGGTACCACAAATCCCGGAGATGACCGTTCACTTGCCGTATGTCGTCAGGCTCCACGGCGTTGGGCCTCCATCCCAGTTGTACGGTGGCCGTGGCGACGGCAAAGACGGGTGGCTGGATGTGGAAAAACCGTTCGATGATCGCGTCGGTGACTTGGTCGTACTTCGCGCCGCCGATGCCATGAATGAACAGGTCCGACAGGCAAAGCCGAGCATACAAGGTGGTCGTCAGTGCTCGAGGTCGCACTTTCCAGCCCGCGCTGACCCATTCGGCCCCGCCCTCATCTCGCACCCGCCGTGGTTCAATGAGCAGGCTGTGGGAGTCCATCTCCGGTTCCCTCGCTACGAGGGCCAGGCGGCCATCCGGGCAGCGGCGTGCGTAGAGGGGGCGACGCGTGGGATCGGATTCCGTCCACACCCAGAAGGGCGCCTCGGTCCATCCATCCCGCTGCCGCAGCAGAGGTACCGGGTGCGTGCTGCTGCGGAGTCGATGCACCCGGCGATATTCGCGCACCGCTTCGTTATGCCGCTGCCGAAAATCCTCGGCGTGATCAAGAAGATGGGCAACAAACAGAGCGAACCCGGCCGAGTCACTGATGTAACTGAGTGGCAGCTCGAGCGTCTCCAAGCCCTCATCTGCCTCGAAGCGATGCCGGGCCTCGGCAAGGCAGCGTCCCAGGTTGTCCGAACGTTGGCGAGCTTCGATGGCGTACGACCACAGTCGCTCCACGATTGGCTCCGTCACAAATGGGCGCATGCGCTCTGCCACCCGCGCGGCAAACCTTGCGAAGGTGGCCGCGTCCTGGATCGTGCGTTCTTCGAACGGCATCGGTGGCCTGACGACATCAAATGGTACCGACTCGGTTCGCGGATCGTCAGGGCTTCCGGTCAAGACGCTGATGCCCGGGTGAACCAGGACATCATTATCAATCAGCAGGTGAATGCCGACGGCATTCTGCGCGACGGCGGCTTGATGCAGGAGAAAGTTTTTGAACCAGACACCCGGATGAAACAGATGTGGCTGGTGGCCAGTGACCAGGAACTGACTTTCCGCATTGCTTGTGCGAAAGGCATCACTGACAACGCGGTATCGAGCCGTGTAGCGGATGGCTTGCCGCAGCAGATCCGCGCGAGCTTGCCGGGCCACTTGCGCGAGCGGCACGTCAAGCAGCCAGGTCGTTTGGCTATCGAGACGTGATTGATTTTCCTCGATCGTCGCGGCAAGTTCGGCAAGCGGTGGGTCGACGAGTGAGGATCGATGAGTCCGCGGCGTCCGCAGGCGTCGATAAGTGATCGAGTCGACCTGGTCCATCATCCGATTGATTTTCCACAGGGCAGTTTTCGCCATTCCGGAAACCGAGCCGAGGCAATGCTACGTTGGATGACAAGTCGGTAGTATTCCAGCCGGGTATGTGTATCGTCCAGCGGTCCACCGAACGATCGAGACTCGTCAAGGTAGATCAGTGGCACCGGCAATTCAATGATTCGCAGTTCATGGCGAGCCGCCTGGACCCACAATTCAAGTGGCATCGCGTAGCCGGCT
Organism: uncultured Planctomycetaceae bacterium; assembly: GCA_963700865.1. Taxonomy (GTDB): domain Bacteria; phylum Planctomycetota; class Planctomycetia; order Pirellulales; family Pirellulaceae; genus CAVOGJ01. Next base: position 1,475,033 of record CAVOZC010000018.1, read on the forward strand.
TCCTCGATCTGCAATTCAGTCACCGCCGCGACCCGATAAGCCTTGAAGCCACAAAAGGCGTCGGTGAGGTTCAGCCCCAGGCAGTCATTCAGCTCACCCGTGATCAGCTGGTTAACCCACTGGCGGGCTGCAGGAGGCTGAGTATCGCCCGGATAGTGCTTCAGGTAACGGCTGCCCGATACGATATCGACATTTCGGCAAGCGGCCACGAGGCGAGGAATCCGTTGCGGTTCGTGCTGGCCATCGCAGTCGATCGTGACGACAATCTCATATCCGTGTTGTTGGGCATAGTTAAATGCGGAACTGAGTGCAGCGCCATAGCCACGATTCTCGGGATGCTCGACGATGGAAATATCGGTGCGGCGGCGCAAGATTTCTCCCGTTCCGTCGTCAGAACCATCGTTCACCACGAGGACATCGCGACTGTAGCGATGTACCTCGTCGAGAACCGACGTTACGTAGGCCGCTTCATTGAAGACCGGCAAGGCGGTCAGGAAGCGTGGCAGGTGTTCTCGATTGATGGTCAACCCTCCCCGTAGGTAGTAAGCGTTTCATTCTAGGCGGCGCCCGCGGACCGTCAACGCGCGTGAAAAAGTCGTGCAAACGTCGCGTTTTCCCCAGCCGGGACAGACCGGCGGCCGGCCCACGGGTTTGCCACGGCAAGCCGGCGCCGCCGGGGATGACGCCACCGCCGCGGCACGTCGAAATCCGCGGCCAAACCAGGAAGGCGTGTTATATTTGGGCGTCCGCCGGTCGCCGCTGAAGTTGGACCCATCACAAGAAACAGGGCCTGATCGCATGCTTCGCTACTTGCTCTTCCTTCCCGAACTATTGCTCTACGGTCCTTCGTACGGTCTGCTGCAGTGGCTGATACGCTCGCCCCGGCCGCTGGCTGCCGAGCCCACCTGGGAACTGGTCACACGTCAGCCTCCGCCGCTCCTCGACTGGTTTCGCAAGGCCTATCCGCCTCCCTTCATGCGACCGTTGGCGCTGGCGGCGAAGATTCGGCAAGACCATATCGTGGGCATCTCAAAGCACTACGATGTCTCGAATGACTTCTACCAGTTATTTCTGGATAAGAAGTACATGTTTTACACGTCGGCTGATTTCGTCAGTAACGAGGAAACCCTTGAAGAGGCCCAGACACGCAAGGCGGATCGCATCGTCGAGATGCTCGACCCGCGGCCCGGCGAGAAGATCCTCGATCTGGGGTGCGGCTGGGGCGCGATGCTGAAGCGGATATACGAGCAAACCGGCGATCGGGAGAATTTGTACGGGTACACGCTTTCAAAAGAACAAGTCGCATTCAACGATGCTCATAACCATTTTCACGTCGAATTGCGTAACTTCGTGACGACGACGTACCCTGCGGAGTTCTACGACAAATTGTACTCGATTGGTGCCTGGCAGCATGTGCGACCCAAAGAGATCGCGCCGCTCCTGGACAAGTTTCGGCAAACGCTCAAGCCGGGAGGACGGATGCTGCACCATTTCTTCTGCCGTCCCACGGATCGGCTCTTCGCCTCGATCGCTTGCAGCCAGCTCTTTTTTCCCGGTGCCCTCGGTTCGTCCTTCCGTTTTCACTCCCGCGCCTTTGAACAGGCGGGCTTTCGTACGACGTTGATCACGGTCAGCGATTATCGTCCCACGCTACGCGCGTGGTTCGATAATTTGGTGGCCAATCGGGAGCGAGCCATTGAGCTGGTCGGCATACAGACGTACAACCGCTACCTCGTCTTTTTCCCCGCGTCGTGGCGATACTTCCAGGATGCGTTCGGGATCGAGTTTCGCTGGGTGCTGGAAAAGTCGTAGTGTCAGCTTACAACGTCTGGATCGGGTCGACTTCGCGGGCCGCAGGCCAGATCTCGGACGCGGGGAATTCCGAGCTGAGGAGTCGAGCCAGTTCCACGCAAGCAAACCGCTCGCTGGCAAAATGTCCCAATAAGATCAATCCGATGTCGAGCGCTCGCGCTTCCAGGCAGGTATGGAACGTCGCCTCTCCGGTCACGAACAATTCACAACCGTCACGATGGGCGGCAGCCAGAAAACTGCCACCACTACCGCAGGCGATGCCGACTCGCTGGACCATTCGTTCCGCGTCCCCCACAAAGCGGAGCGGCGGGGCCTGCAGGGCTCGCCGCAATGTATCGGCCGCCGTGCGGAGGGGAACACCAGGTAACAAGGTGCCAACACGACCCGATCCCAGACCCGGCGCATCGATCATCTCATGCGGAATCAAGGGCGTCGCGTTTTGTAAACCAAGATGATCCGCCAGCCGTTGATTGATGCCTGACAAAGCCGAATCGAACGCCGTGTGCGGACTGTAGACCGCAATCGAGTGCCGGATCAACTGCAACAGCAAGCCACCCGTAATGGAATCGGTCGTGATCTTCTGTAGCGGTCGGAAGGGGAGCGGATGATGCGCGACGATCAGCTGGGCTCGTCGCTCGACCGCCTCGGTCACCGACTCGGGCGTGATTGTGAGACAAGTCATCAGTCGCTCGACCGGTGCGTCGCGGTCTCCCACAAGCAGCCCCACGTTGTCCCAGTCCTCTGCCAGGTGCAATGGAGCAAACGACTCCAGGAACGTGGTGAAATCGCGCACCGTTAACATGGGCGAAGCCCCCTTCGGTAAATGATCGCCGCCACTTGGAACCTCTCGCGAAAAAGACCATGATGGTGGTTATTGTAACGTATTCGCACGATCATGAATGACCCTCCCCCTCGCCGCTCCATCGCGCAGCAGGCCACCGATTTCGCCAACCGTTTGCGAAAACTGGCTCGGCACCTCCGTCGCTGGCCCGCGCGGGGCATCACTTGCTACCGGCTGTACGAACGCGACATCCCGGAAATTCCCCTCGTGGTGGATCGCTACGAAGACCGGTTGCATATCGCCGAGTTCGTCCGTCCCCACGATCGCCCACCCGACGAACACGCCGCATGGCTGCGACGGATGACGGAAACGGCCGCCGAAACGCTGCAGGTCCCCCTGCCCCATGTCTATTTGAAATCGCGCGATCGCCAGCGCGGCAATTCACAGTACGAGAGACACAATGCCACCGGCGAGACGTTGATCGTGCAGGAAGGCGGCCTGAAATTCCGCGTCAACCTGTCGGATTATCTGGACACGGGGCTGTTTCTCGACCATCGCATCACACGCGGCATGGTGCGTGACGCCGCCGAGGGCAAACGCGTACTCAACGTGTTTGGTTACACCGGCAGTTTTACGGTCTACGCGGCCGCCGGAGGTGCGGTCGCCACGAAAACCATCGATTTGTCACGGACCTACCTGGATTGGGCCGGTGAGAATCTGAGGCTGAACGGACTGCTCCAGCCGCGGCACGCCTTCGTTCAGGCGGATGCCCTGTCGTACATCCGCCAGATGCCGCCCACCGAAGTCTATGATTTGGCCATCGTCGATCCCCCTACCTTCTCGAACAGCAAACGGACAACCGGCGATTGGGAAACGCAACGTGATTATGTGGCGTTACTTGACGCGCTACTGCCCCATATCCAACACGGCGGCGTCGTCTTTTTTTCCACCAACTTTCGTCGCTTTCGCTGGAATGATGACGCCTGTAGCGAATATGACGCCCGAGAAATCAGTCACCAGACGGTCCCCCCCGACTTCCGTAACCGTCGGATTCACCGGTGCTGGCGGTTGTCGCGCCCCCGGAGTCCTGGGAAGTAAGGTAGAATGGGAGATTCGGGGCGTTGCGATTGCCGGTGGAGCGAATTAGCATAGGAGCGCTATTTTGCCCGCGTCGCGGGTGCCCATTCCGCGCCCGGTCCCTGGCAGCGCGACGCCGCGAAGCCCGCGTACCCCAAATACACTCCAGAGGAATTTCCCATGCATCGTCCACGTCGAAACGTCGGCCGAGTCCTCGTGACTTGGCTTGCTATCCTGTCCCTTGGCACGCCTGCCGCGACGGCTCAAATGGCCTACTACGGACCGGGTCCGTACGGTGGCGGGACCATGAGAGTGATGTCGGGCGCTGGCGGATGGGGGGGCGGTTATGGCGGTTATGTCTCGGGACGCGGCGTGTGGTACAGTGACCAGTCGATTTGTGGGAGTGCCGGGATGGTGATGCCCTGTCGGTCGGGTGGGTCCGCTTGCGGATCGAGCTACTGCGATCATGGCATGATGACCGGTGAAGTGGTGGGTGGCTGCGATATGTCGGCCGACTGTGGCTCATGCAACAACGGGGTGAGTTGCGGAGTCAGCGAGACGATCGTCGATACCGGTTGTATGGCCAGCCAATGTGGCTGTGCGACGAGCGACTGCGCAACAAATGGCTGCGCAACGAATGACTGCGCAACGAATGACTGCGGAACCAGCGACTGTGATTGCCTGACCGTGGACGGCGGCTGCGTCACGGGTGAGTGCGGCGGCTGCGTCGCCAACGGTCCCTGCCGCGGAGGGTGCACGTCGGGATGGATGACCTGCCCGAATACCACGGTGGAAGATGGCATGATGTGGGGTGAGGCAACGGTGATCGATCCGGGATGCCCGAACTGCCAGAGTGGGGTGGTGTCACCAAGCCCTGGGACGCAAGACAACGTGGTCGTCCCGAATGCCCCGGCGATCCGCTATGACGGTGAGACGTTCCAAGAGACGCCTCCGCCGGCCACCGCGCCCGCCGATTTGATACCGTCGCCTACCGAGACGGCCCCGGCGGAGGTGCCTCCCGCGACCCAGCCGTCGCTTGAGGATTCGGCTCCCCTGGCCCCGGCTGCTGAACCGGCCGAGGAAAGCAGCGATCTGGATGATATGTTTGGGCTCGAAGAGCAGCCACCGGCGGACGAGGGCCCGCTGGCACCGGCACCCGAATCGATGCCGGCCGACGAGGCGGCCCCGGCCGATGATCTGTTTCCAATGGACGACGCACCACCGGCGGACGATGCGTTTCCGGCGGACGATGCGTTTCCGGCGGACGATGTGTTCCCTGCCGATGACGCCCTGCCGAGCGGGGATGAAATGCCGCTCGATGAGATGCCCAATGAGATGCCGGACGAGACACCGGCGGAGGAGGAAGGCGGGGACTTGGGGGATATTTTCGGAGCCATCCAGACACCCCCCATGCGGACGTGGGTCGATAACACGGGCAAGTACTCGACCGAAGCAAGGCTCGTCGACTTCCGCGATACGCACGTTCGTCTGTTGAAGGCCAATGGTAAGTTCTCGAAGGTTCCGCTACGACGCTTGAGCGAGTCGGACTTCGCCTACGTGCAAGCGGTGGCGGAGGCACAGGGGCGAGCCCCGCTGATTCGCGTGGCGAGCAACTAAGGCGAGGGGCTGGAAGTGATGGGGAGCGGGTCCAGTTCGATCTCAAGTGACCCGCTGCGAGTGCCCCGTGGCATCATTCGCCATGGTGGCATCAGTCCGGCTGTCCAGTGGACGCTCGGTTCGGCATGCGCCGTCGTGGTCCTAGGTTACCTGACGATGGCTTTGCCAACCGATGCGCGGCGTTGCCCGGATCCGGTTGCCGAAGTCCGCGTGTATTGCGCCTCGGGAGTGGCGCGGCCCGTCGAACAGGCGGTTGCGTTCTTCTGCGAACAACGCGGCGTCATGGCTCGGATCGAGCGGAGTGGCGGGTCGGGCGAATTGTTTGGCCAGGTCACCATGGAAGCGCAGATCGGGAAGCGACTGGGCGCGGATCTCTTGATTTCGGCGGATGCCGACCTCCTGGAGCGCGGTCGGGCGACGGGCGTTATCAGCGAGGTCTTTCCGTTGGCCGTCCAGCGTCCGGTCATCGTCACGTATGTCGACTCGGGCTACACCGCGGTGAATCTGAGGCAGATGGTGGCGCTGGGTCGCCAGCACGACTTTGGGATTGCCACTGAGGAGGCGGCCATCGGTCGGCTGACGCGAAACCTGGCCAGCGGCGAGGGCATCCTTGAGTCGTTACTGTCGCGTCGAAAACTCGAAACAGAAAACGTCATGCAGTTGGCGCAGGCCGTTGCCAGTCATGCCTTGGAAGCTGCGGTCATCTGGGACACGACGGTCGGCCAGGTCAATCGCCAGTACGGTCGTGAGGTGTTGTGCGTCGTGTCTCGGTTGGAGGAAGCGTCGGCGGATGGCGAAGCCTGGGTCGCTCTGGGGATCGTGAAACATCGTCGCCTCCGCCCACACGTGCGGGAACTGGCCGAATTTCTTGCGGGGCGAGATGGCGGGCTGCCTTTCTTCCGTACGGCCGGGTTTGCCTTGGTGAGCGAGTCCTCTGGGGACGCACCCAGCGCGGCTGGGGTGGACCCTCTGTAATGAGCCCGTCTGTGCGTGCCACCACGAACTCCATCATCATGAACAAGGGCAATCGCGGGCCGCGGCGCCGTAACTGGCGAGACGGCAGGTTTTTTTGGGGAGCGATGGCCACGTTCGGATGCGCTTATCTGTTCCTGATCGTTTCGCTACTCGTTGTCGACATGCGCTTTGTGAGCGGCGAGGATCTGCGGGCCGCTTTGGGAGACCAGCGGGTCCGCTATTCGATGCAACTGAGCCTGATCAGCAGCACCCTCTCGGCCCTTGTGTCGACGTGGATCGCTGTGCCGACTGGTTATCTTCTGGCGCGGAGCGGAAGTCGAGCGCTTCGCCGTCGTTCCCGCGTCGGACCGGGCTGGCAGCGTTGTCGCCGCCTGGTCCGCACGTGCGTCGAGACGCTGTTTGATATGCCGCTGGTCTTTCCGCCGCTTGCCATGGGCATCAGCCTACTCGTGCTGTTTCAGACGCCTGCGGGTCGCTGGGTGGACGCCCGCGTGGCGGAGTGGATGGCTGGGCTGGGATTTCCAGGAATTCGTGGTGTCTCGTATGAAGTGCCAGCCGTTATCTTGGCTCAATGCACCGTCGCCGCGGCGTATGCGATCCGCATCCTGCGGGCCACATTTGAGCGGATCGACCCCGAGCCCGAACGCTTGGCGCTGGTGCTGGGCGCCAGCGAGTGGCAGGCCTTCTCCTGGGTAGCGCTCCCGCAAGCTCGGCAGGGCATGATCAATGCCTTTACCATGGCTTGGGCACGGTCCTTGGGCGAATTTGGCCCCATCCTGGTCTTCGCCGGGATGACTCGCATGAAGACCGAAGTGCTATCGACGACGGTATATCTCAACTTTTCCATCGGCAATCTACGGGGAGCCGTGACAGCGGCGCTGCTCCTGCTCACATTAGCGAGCGTGATGCTGATCGCCCTGCGGACGGCGACGGGCTGGCAGGAGGACCGTGCCGACGATTGACGACGGCGCGGCCAATGGTGCTCGGCAGGTGTCGCGCATGGGGCGATTTCCGAGGTACTGGGTGTGCCGAGGGGGCATTCTCCGCGCCGCCGTCAATAGGATGCTGATGACGGGTCGGTTCGCGGCAATTCCAACTGAGAAACGACGCGGTCGGCCGCAGTAAATCCGCTGCGAATGCACTGCGGAATGCCGATGCCCCGATAGCCACTGCCCGCCAGTGCCAGCGGCGGGTGGGAGGCCAGTTCCTGCTCGATCCTGGCAATCCTGGCCAGATGCCCCACGTGATATTGCGGTGTGGCTTGGGTCCAGCGCGTGGTGAGCGTCAACTGCGGTTTTCCCGAGGCTCCTAAGATCTCCTGCACCTGCTTTACCGCCAGTTCGGCTAATTCCGCGTCGTCCCGTTCCAGCACTTCGGGTCGCAACGCGCCACCCAGAAATACTCGCAGCAACACGTGTCCCGCGGGGGCTCGGCCGGCGAATTTATTGCTCGCAAAGCTGATGGCCACCAGGTCGCGTTGTTCCACGTCGGGCACGACCAGTCCGAAGGCGTCCAGCGGATGGGCCACCTGCGCTCGCTCGTAGCCGAGGCTGACGATTGCCACCGAAGCGGCCGGGATTTCGCTGAGTTCGTTCGCCAGACGAGGCGCGACCGTCGCCAGTAGTCGCCCGCTGATTGCGGTGGGGGTTGCCAGAATCAGGCCATCGAAAACCTCTGACTTGTCCAGCGATGAGATTTGCCAACGATCTCCGGGATGGTGCGAGATCGCAGACACGGGCGAACGCAAACGAAGGCAACCTGCTGGAAGTCGCGCCGCCAGGTGAGCCACGAAGTGTCCCATCCCCTCGCGGGGCGCTCGAAACATGGCGTAGCGGGCGCCGGCGGACGTTCTGATTTCCCCGCGCCGTTGTTGTAAGCCGGCGGTCAAGCTGCCATGACTGCGTTCCATTTCGACCAATTGCGGGAGCGCGGCGGCCATGCTGAGGTGTTCCGGGTCGGCGGAGTAAATGCCGCTGACAAGTGGTTGCACGAGTCGCTCAAACACCTCCCGGCCCACGCGCCGCCGGGCGAAATCCGCCAAGGATTCGTCGGCGTTATCGCTGCGCGGAGCCACGAACCGCTCCCAGGCCAGCGCCAACTTTCCCTGCCAGGAGAGTAGCCGCGAACGGAGAACGCTTCGCAGATCGACCGCCGCCGCGAGATAGAAACCCTCCGGAACCGGATGCAACCGCCCCCGCGACAGCAGCAATGCGCGTTGATGGGCCTGCTGCGGTTCCAAAAGGCCCTCGTAGTCCGTGGCGGTCGCCAACCGTTCCGCCCACGGTAACTGTGCATTCACAAGAAAGCTGTCAGCGCTACGTTCGATCAGATATCCGTCGATCCGCTCGGTCTCCAGGACGCCGCCCGGACGATTTGCCGGATCAAACAGGGTCACGCGCGGTGCGGACGGTGCCTGCGTCAGCCGCACGGCGGCCGACAAGCCGGAAATGCCGGCTCCGACGATGGCGATGCGTGGTCGTGGCAAGCTCATGCGGGTGAACCGTAGTCTTCAACGCGTGGCCAACCGCCATTCCCGTTGCCCAGGTGCCTGCTGCCCGGTGGATCACCTGTGGACCGCCGCGAGGATCGCGACCGCTCAAGGGACCTTCCCCGGCTTGGGTTTACGGACGGTCCGTTCTCGATCATGATCTACCACCGGTTGCACCGCAACCGAGTCACCCATCTCGACGTAACTGTCCATGAAAATCGATTCCACGCATATCGACGATACGTTTGCAGAGGCCTTTCCGATGCGGTATGCGCGGCTGGTAGTGACGGCTGCGGACGCGCATTGGCTGGACGCGGCACTCCGCTCATTTTGCGGTTACGGGACATCGGTCATCGCTTGTGATGCGGAGGTAGGTGTCGAATCGCGGTTGCCGCCTGCCGAGACTCCGGATGGACGCTGCGGGGCGAGTGTGCTGGTGTTCGGTTTCTCAACGGACGCGTTGGCGAAATCGGTGCCGCGGCGGGTCGGACAGTGTTTGATGACCTGCCCCAGCGTCGCTGTCTATGATGGTTTGCCCACCGCGACTCGACGCATCCCCCTGGGTAAGCACCTGCGTTACTTTGGAGACGGCTTTCAAAAAAGTAAAGTCATCGCCGAGCGCCGTTATTGGCGGATCCCCGTGATGGAAGGAGAATTTCTTGTCGAAGCGTCTCTCGGTACGGCCAAGGGGGTGGCCGGGGGGAATTTTCTCATCGAAGCGGGTTCCAACGGGGCGGCATTGGCGGCCGCACGGAAGGCGGTCGAGATACTCGACGCAATGCCCGGTGTGATGACGCCGTTTCCTGGCGGAGTCGCCCGTAGCGGGAGCAAGGTGGGGTCGCGGTACCCGGGCTTGAAGGCCTCCACCGCCGAGGCGTTCTGTCCCAGTCTGCGGGGGCGCGTTGCCAGCCACCTGTGGGACGGTGTCCAGTCGGTTCTGGAAATTGTCCTGGACGGAGTCTCGGAAGAGGCGGTCGCTCGCTCGATGGCCAGCGGGATTCGGGCCGCGGTCGGTCCGGACATCATCGCGATCAGCGCCGGAAATTATGGCGGCAAACTGGGACCCATCCACCTGCAGCTGCGTGAAATCCTGACGGTCGGCGGCGGGTGAACCGCGGGGTAAGCCGGGTCGGGCTCGCTGAGCACGGTCAGCAGCTGCCGTGTATCTAAACGGGCAGTTTCGGTATGCTGTCCGGGAAATCGGCCAGGATGGCTGTCTCCCGCCCCGTCATCGCCCACAAGGACGTCCCGATGGATCTCTCGATTGTCGTGCCCATCTACAACGAGGTGGACAGCCTGTCGCTTCTCTATCGGAGCGTCTGTGAGGCGCTGGCGTCCCTGGGACGATCGTTCGAACTGATCCTCGTGAATGACGGATCGACGGATGGGTCGGGTGATTTGCTGGATCACCTGGCGATACGGGATCAGCGAGTCCGCGTGGTACATTTGCGACGCAATTTTGGCCAGACGGCGGCGATGAGTGCGGGGATCGATCACGCGCGAGGGCAGGTCATCGCGATGATGGACGCGGATCTGCAGAATGATCCGAACGACATCCCGAAAATGCTCGCTAAACTAGAGGAGGGTTACGACCTGGTCCATGGTTGGCGTCGTCATCGGCAAGATGCCTTTCTCAACCGCAAACTCCCCTCATATGTCGCCAACCGCATCATCGCCTGGGTCACCGGCTTCCCCGTTCGTGATCTGGGCTGCACTCTGAAAGTGATGCGGCGAGAAATCGCTGACGATATCCGTTTATACGGAGAGATGCACCGCTTCATTCCCATCCTCGCGCATTGGCAAGGGGCCCGTTGCGTGGAGATTGAGACGAAGCATCATCCCCGTCGCTTTGGCCAGACGAAGTACGGAATCTCGCGAACGTTTCGTGTGATTCTGGATCTCCTCACCGTCAAGTTCCTGATCCAGTATTCGACCAGTCCCATGCGCTTGTTCGGATCACTCGGCTTGGGTTGCACGATGGCCGGGTGCGTGGCCGCGTTGGCGGTATTCTTGATGAAACTCATCAGCGGCTTTGACATGACGGGAAACCCCCTTCTCTATTTGTCGCTGTTCGGATTCATGACCGGTGTGCAGTTTTTCTCGCTGGGGATGTTGGGTGAAATGAGTGCCCGCACCTATTACGAAAGTCAGGGGCGCAAGCCCTATGCGGTCCGCCGCACGGTGCCGATGGTGGACGCTGGCGAGCCCGAACATTGGCGAAAATCGGCCTGATCGGGGCCGGACCGAGGGTGGCAGCGGCGGCTATGGGCGAGCCGCTGGAAGCGATAGAATCGGGATTGCCCCACGTTTCGCCGCTTCCCCGAACCAGCCCTATGTCTGTCTCCCGCTTCTTCTCGTTTGACGGCGTTGACGGTGTCGGCAAGTCGACCCAGATTCAGCTGTGCATTGACTGGCTGCGTGCCGCGGGTCACGAGGTGGTTGCCTGCCGGGACCCAGGAACAACGCCCTTGGGCGAGCAATTGCGGCAGATTGTCCTCCAGGGGCACGAGATGCGGATCAGTCCCGAGTGCGAAACGCTGATCTATATGGCGGCGCGAGCGCAACTGGTGAGTGAGGTCATCCGACCGGCACTGGAACAAGGGCAGATCGTGATGGCGGATCGCTACCTGTTGGCCAATGTCGTTTATCAGGGGTACGGGTTCGCGTTGGATGTTGACCAACTGTGGGCGGTTGGCCAGTTCGCGACGGGCGGTCTCCTGCCGGCGATGACGATTGTGTTGGATCTCGATGTGGATGCCGCGGCAGCTCGTCGCCAAGGCACCGCGGATCGGATGGAAAGTCGCGATCGAGCGTACTTCGATGCGCTGCGGCAGGGCTTTTTGACCGAGGCTCGGCGGCATCCGCAGTCGATGGCTGTCGTTGATGCTGGCCGCGGCGTGGAGGAAATTCAGGCGGAGATCCGCGCGCTATTGAGCCCCTATCTGTAGCCCCGAGGGAAGGATGAATTCACCATGAGTTGGCAGGGGATTGAGGGGCACGATCGCGTCGTCGATCTTTTCCGCCGCAGCCTGGCCGCCGGTCGGTTAGGTAGTACCTTTCTTTTTGTCGGCCCGGCGGGAGTGGGAAAGCACCGTTTCGCGCTGAAGCTGGCCGCGGCACTCCTGTGCGAAGCGGATCGCTCCGAACCAATCGACCCTTGCGGGTCGTGTCCCGCCTGTGAGCAGGTGGCGGCGGGCACCCATCCTGATTTGGACCTGATCGCTCGTCCCGCGGATAAGTCGGTCATTCCCGTGGAATTATTGATTGGTGACAAGCAGCATCGCATGCGAGAAGGACTGTGCGCCCGCATCGCAATGAGGCCGTTCCGTGGGGGCAGGAAGATCGCGATCATTGATGATGCCGACGATCTGAATCAGGAGGGTGCCAATTGCCTGTTGAAGACACTGGAGGAACCTCCCGCGAAATCGGTGTTGATTCTGGTGGGTACCAGTCCCCAGCGACAATTGCCCACCATTCGCTCCCGCTGTCAGATCGTGCGTTTTGAGCCCCTGCCCACCGACGTCTGTGCGGCTCTGATCCAACACCAGGCCTGGGCACCCGACGCGGCGTCGGCGGCACGGCTGGCGTGGATGTGCAAAGGAAGCCTCGCCCAGGCGGCGCGGTGGAACGACCCGGAACTCTGGCGATTGCGCACCGAGCTGTTCGAGTGCTTGACCGGCGATCCTTGGCCCGCAGCCAAGCTGACAGGCTTGATCAACAAGTCGATCGAAGCGGTGGGGAAAGATGCCGGTCCTCGCCGCGAGCAATTGCGCCAGGTAATCGACATCGTGTGTGATTTCTACCGTGACGTGATGCGTCGGTTGGTGGCGGCTCACGGCTCGACCGATGACGAACTCGGCAAGTACGCCTTGATGCTGGTCAGCCGTTCTCCCGATGTCGAGACGATCGCTGCCTGTGTCGAGCGAACGCAGGCGGCCCGCCTGCATGTCGATGCCAACGCGAATCAAAGCACCAATATTGAGGCTTGGATTGATGAGTTGGGACAAATCCAGCGGCAACAGCTGGCAACAGCCGACAGCGAATGGTGATTCGCCGTCGGCCTGCGATTAACTCCACTCACGGTAGAGTGACTCTTCGGAAAGCAATCGTTCCGCAGCGCGGCCGTACTCGCCGAGGCTCCGCCGTTGTCCCACGGAATGCCAGGGTCCAATTTCCTCCAGCTCCGGCATGATCTCGACCAGCAGCTCGATCACCGTCCCGGCAAGTCGCTTGGTCGAAGCGCCGCGGGCCTGTTCCTCGAGAGCCTTGGCCGTTTTCATGATGCGGACCAGTCGGGCCCGATGCATGATCGGTGAGGAAAGCGGCATGCCCGGGTCGACCAGAAGATCGGCGATCGGTACGCCGAGTACCCTTTGCCAGCGAAGCAACTCGCTCAACCGCAGGTCGTGGGCACCGGATTCCTCCTCGCGCAAGCGACGAATGTCGACGCCGGTTTGCCGGGCAATGCTCCTCAGCGAGAGACCCTGTTGCTGACGTACCTCGGCAATGCGGTGAGATGGTTCGTGGGGAAAATCGGCAGCGGTGGGGATCGATTGCCACTTCACATCGGTCGGGATCGCTGACATTTGCCTCTCCTGAATCCGGGAACCCGGCTGGTGAAGAAGAATTCGCACCGCTTGGACCGCACGACGGCCGACTCAGGTTGCCCACGCGCCCCACTCATACCCTGCCCTGCAAGGCAGCGTCATGAATGCGTGCCGGAACCACCCAAGCTGGCCTCGGTCGAACCAAGGTCACCTGATGGAGGTGCCAAAAGCGTGACGATTTCCCCTTCTTGATGGTTAGCCTTGCCGGTTCGACGTTGATAGAAACGACCGACTGCCCCCGATGGCTAACCTCGGATTAGACCCGCGACGAGTCGAGCCACGACGCAGTTGCGTCGCTGCCCTCACATCCCTGGGTGTCTCGCCCCATTTCCTGTGGCGGAACATCCATATTCTACACCAGGATGCCGCGAAGGGGAGGGTCGGCGTAAACAAAATTTGCGGATCGCCACTGCCGCGGAGGCCTGTGGAAGGAACCGGCGCCGCTAAGAGGGACAGGTTCGCTATCTGTTGTTCTTTCCCAGAACCAGGAACCATCGCCTATTTCAACTCTCTTCCCGCCGCTGGCAGGCTACAAGCGGACCCCGGGATGAAATCCACATGCCGGCTGGTGTATGGCCGGCCGAAGGTAGCGCGGCAAAAACTGGAAATTAGCGGGGCTGATTGGTTGATTTCAGACGTACCAGGTAGCGGGGTGGACGGGCATACTCCCCCTCTCTCCGCACGTGTTCCGGGTGAGTGGTATGCACCTGCAGGAATTCCTCGGGATGGGGGACACGAGCCAGTTTTTCTATGGCTGGACGCCGCAGCATCCGGGTCGTACCGCGACGCAGCTCCAGGTTTCCCTGCGGGCGGACCATCACCAGTTGCTGGTCGCCGCGCATTTTCCAAAGTTCGCGTAGCTCCTGGCTGCTCACCGCTTCCAATCGGTCAACAATCATGACGATCGGAGCCGTGGTCTGCCGTAAGGCGGCTTGGGTGACCATCGTCTTGCCGTAAGGCAAGGCATGTCGTATCAGGCGCACCTGCGGAAAATGACGCGACAGTTGCGCAGCGATGGTGCCGGTCTCGTCGGTCGAACCATCGTCGATGATCAGCAATTCGAAGTGGTGCGTCAGATCGGCAATGATCTCTAGAAGTTCCTGGATGCTTTTCGTAAGGATCGCCTCGCGATCACGAACCGGCACGACGATGCTCAGGGAGTATTTCACGGCCAGCACCTGGGATGATGGAAGTGGGAGGGAAAGGCTTCGCATGCACGCGCAGCTGTTCATCGGTTTGGCGCTGGGAGCGAATCGAGTCGTTGTGAAAGACTGGCGATCACCAGGGTCCTGTTGATCGTGGCAATTCTGCTGCCTGAGCGGCCGTTTCACCCTTCTTGGCAGGTGGGCCGCGGGCGACTCAAGACGATTCGGAACAGACGGAGCGTCGTGATGACCGCCGCCGAAGACTGGCAGTTTCCAGGGCTCCGCGGGCATGAATCGCTTGCCAATAGAGTTTTCGCACGTCGCTGCCGAGCGCATCCCATTGGAATTGCTCGGCTCGCGTTCGCGCGGCGTCTGAAAGACTGGCGAGCCGACGTCGGTCGTTTGCCAGGTTCATGATGCCATCGCGGATGGCGTCGATGGTGGCGTCGACCTCACCAAGTGGGACGCGAATCGCGCACTCGTCACTCATGATGTCGCGGGCACCTTGGTGGTCGAGACCGATGATGGGCAGCCCAAAGGCGAGCGCTTCGAGGAGCCCCGTGCCCGAAGTGTCCCGCAGGCTGGTAAAGACGAATACGTCGGCCCAGGCGTAATGCTCGAGGGAAGCGCGATACGTAGGCCAGCCGACCCATTCGATGCGGTCCATGACGCCCAGTCGCTTGGCAAGTCGTTTCCAGGACGCTGCGCGGTTTCCCTTTCCCAGCACCCGCAATTGAATGTCGACGTCAGGCGGCAAGCGATGCAGGGCATGCAGCAGCAGTGGCAGGGCCTTCCAGGTCCGCAACCGCCCGGCCCACAAAATCCGCAGCGTTTTCCTGGTCGCCGCGGGGCGCGGCACCTCGCTCGGAAGCTGGGCCAGGCCTGTTTCGAGTTGCCTCGGTACGCGGATGCCGAATATTTCCTGAACCTTCTCTTGCGCCTCGCGATGAGCCACCAGGACGCGCGAGTGCGTACGGAGGACTTGTCGCAGGCGGATGCTGCCTCGCAACTGGATGGTATTCAAGAATCCCCGCATCAATTCGGACAAGCCCCCTGCCCAATCCGCCGCGGGCAAGTAACGAAGCGGAAAATTCTGCGTCCCTCCCCAGGGACCCCAGATGAAAGGGATCGGCAGCTTCCACAGGTAGCCTGGCTCGCGATAGGAACAGTAATTTACCTGATGGGTCAACGCGAAGCGATGTTTGCGATGGAGTCGCTTGGCGATGGCAAACGCTCGTAGGTGCCAAAGTCGACAGACGAGAAAGTAGAGCGATGGGTAGCGCGACAGGCGGTCAAGCCAATTGGGTCCGCGGAGCACCAGGATTTTGGGCCGTTGGGCACGCGGCACGGAACGGAGTGCGGCGCGGATCTCGGCCCGCGGGGGCGCATCACAGGCGAGCACATACGTGGGGAATTCGCGGGCGGCTTGCAGCGCGCGATGCCAGCCAACGCGCGACTCCATCGACGATTCAGGATCGCACGAGAAGCAGCTGAGGAGGATCTTGGGGGCGGGTGAAGCCATAGCGAAGCGCGAAATGCGGCGCAATGATGCCGTGAATGGGTGCGATTTTGACTCTCTTCAAGCCTAATCACGCACCGCCTGCGCCGGGGACTCCCCCCGGAAAAAAAACGTAAAAGCGACCATTCCGCGCGACACCCGGGCGTGCATCGCGCGGATCTTGACGGTTTTTCCGCCGCCAGGCACGCGCTGGCGCGGAATGCGCTGCGAATTACCAGATGCGGATGCGTTCCGCGGGCGGCCTGTAGAGGGCATCACCTTCCTGCACCCCGAAGGCGTTGTAAAACGCATCGATGTTGATCACCGGACCGTTGGCTCGATACCAGGAAGGCGAATGCGGATCGGTCAACAGACGTTGCATCATCTCGGCGTCGCGGTACTTCCGTCGCCAGACCTGGCTCCAGCCCAGAAAGAATCGCTGATCGCCCGACCAGCCGGCGATCTCTTCCGCCGGTAGTCCGTGGAGTGAAAGCTCATACGCCTTGTGGGCGATGGAGAGTCCCGAGAGGTCGGCGATATTTTCACCGAGGGTCAGTCGTCCATTGACGTTGCGGCCAGGCAGCGGCGAGTAAGCCTCGTATTGCGAAACCAGCTGTTCGGTCAGCGCCTTGAAGGCCTCCCGGTCCTCATCGCTCCACCAGTTCTTCAGGTTGCCCTCACCATCGTACTTGCTCCCCTGGTCGTCAAAGCCGTGGCTGATCTCATGGCCGATCACGGCCCCGATCCCGCCATAGTTGACCGCGTCGTCGGCATCCGGATTGAAAAATGGCGGCTGGAGGATCGCCGCTGGAAAGACGATCTCATTCATGCCAGGGTTGTAATAGGCATTCACGGTCTGAGGTGTCATGCCCCATTCCTCGCGATCCACCGGCTTGCCCAGCTTGTCGATCATCCGCTGGTACTCGACGTGGTGGGAGCGCAGCATATTGCCGTACAGGTCATCCGGAGAAATGGTCAACGCCGAATAGTCCCGCCACTTGTTGGGATAGCCGATCTTGGTGGTGATCTTGGCGAGTTTCTGTTGAGCTTGCTCCTTCGTGGCATCGGTCATCCAGGTGAGATCGTTGATGCTGATCTCATAGGCCTTGAGCAGGTTACCCACGAGTTCATCCATCCGCGCCTTGGCCGCCGGCTTGAAGTACTCCTGGACGTAAAGCCGACCCACGACGTCGCCCAATACGCCAAAGTCGCCAGCTCCTTCGCCGGCCGTGGCGTTTACCCCCCGCTTCCAACGTGGCTGCTGCTCGGGAATCCCGGCAAGCGCCTTGCCGTGGAGTTCGAAATTGGCATCCACGAAGGCTTGGGAAAGCAGCGGGGCGGTCGCGTCCACGAGTTTGAATGTCAAGTAGTCCTTCCAGACCGAGATGGGTGTCGCGGCAAGAAGCTCGTTCAAGCCTTCAAAATAACTGGGGGTCATCACATTCAACTCGGCGATCTCACCCACGCCGGCCGCCTGAAAGTACGCCTGCCAATCAATGCCCGGCGTCTTCTGGGACCAGTCCGCCAGCGTGAACAGGTTGTACCGTTTGTTGGCATCCCGTAGCTCCGTCCGCTCCCACTGCACCTCGGCCAGGTGTGTCTCGAGCTGTAGCAACGCGGCGGGCACGCCTTCAGCCGGTCGATCAAGTAGGTCGAAGACTTGTGCGATGTATTTCTTGAGTGCCTCGCGAGCCGCGACAAACTTTTCATCGTCCTTCAGATAATAGTCCCGATCCGGCAGGGTAGTGCCGCTCTGGACGATCGCCGGCAGATAGCGTGTCGAGTCCTTGTCGTCCTGATCGACAAAGAACCCGATGGGCGATTGGCTGCCCAGGGCATTGGCTGCTCCCAGATACCGGACCACGTCGTCCCGCGTTTCCAAAGACGCGATCTTGTCCAACTCGGCCCGTAATGGCTGAAAGCCCAGCTGCTCCACTCGCGACTCGTCCATAAAACTCTTGTAAAAGTCACCCACCTTTTGCTCATTACTGCCTTGGGGATGATCGCCCGCGGCGGCCTCTTCGATGATGGCCCGTATCCGCTCCTGGGATAAATCGGCCAGCGCCGTGAAGGAACCGTAGTTGGACTTATCTGCGGGAATGTCGGTCTCTTCCAGCCATTTTCCGTTGACGGCGCGATACAGGTCGTCCTGAACGCGGACACCCTTCAAAAAACCGGCGGCGTCCAGTCCCGAATCGCTTTCGGCCACTACCAGGTTGGGGGAAATCCAGAGGGTGAGCGCAACAAGCAACAGGCGAAGAGAGTGGTTCATGGTGATCCTCGAATGCCGTGATTGGGGGGGCGTGGATGGGACGGCCAGGAAGTTGCCGCGGGTCGAATTTTCTTGCCGCGAGCAGTCCCGCGAAATCAGCCGAGCCTCAAATGATAGGCCAATCGCGGCTGGGACGAAACCTCCAACGTCGCCGCGCTGGTGGGCGGATCGTGGATCGGAGCCCGCCGCGGCTCCTGGCCCCCAGTTGACGGGGCGAGACCATGCTGCCGCGGCGGAGAGCGACGAAGGCTCATTGAGGCCAAATAGACGGACACGCACAAACGCGAGTACCCGCGGGCCATCGCTCAGTAGTGCGGCGGTTTTTCATCGGGCAGGGGCTCGCCGCCCAGGCGTTGCTCGATCATCCCCTGCAGCCGCTCGATTTGCCGGGCGATTTGTTGGTCGCCCTTGGCGAGCTGGTTTTGCAATTGGATGATGACGGCATCGAGCTGTCCCAGCCAGTTTTGCTGGTGCATCAGCAGTTCTTCTAATTTGACGAGACGTGCTTCCAGGTTCCTGATTTCGGGTGTAGTGTTCAACGAGCATTCCCTGGTTGAGGTGTGTGAGTTGGCTGAGGTTGGGAGATCGCGCTCCGCAACAAAGTCGTTGACCGCTCCGCGGTCATGGGTTCTCAAAAAAAATCAGATCTCGTCTCGTTGGCGTGTTGTTCCGATTGACGGGTCGCGGGGCGATCGGCGACCATCGGCCGCTCCACGGTCCGTCGTCCAGCAAAAACAGGGGGAGACAGCCACCGGCGAACACGATTGCCAGTACCCCGGTTCTCGCACCGTATCATTGGGCGGTTGGCCGTCCCCGGCGGCGAAGCATGCCTGCCAGGCACGCTCCCAATCCGATCAGCCACCCGCTCGGTTCGGGAACGGGCCGCGGGGCGAATTGCGTGAACTTGTTGTTATTCCACAAATTAAAGTCGGACACGTCCACCTGTCCGTCGCCATTGAAGTCTCCTTGCTCCCACGTGACTCCGTCGGTGAACTTGTTCACGTTCCAGATGTTAAAGTCCGAGACATCCACGACCATGTCGAGATTCGCATCCCCCATCAGCACGAGTTGGGCGAGGACCTGATTGCTGTTGTAGGTTACGGCAATGCCCCGATTGGTCGAGAAGACCGGGTCGACGACTTGGGCAAAGGTGCCCGTCACGCCCGCCGAGGCCTGCAGGATGGGCACGGCCGTGTATTCGGGAAACGTGCCTGCGAGTGAGATGAGCAGCGTCCCGTCGATGCTGGCCGCACCCGTCACGTCCACGAGGTCGGCGTCGATGCCAGCGATGCCGCTGATTAGATCGACCTCGACGATCCCCTCCGCATCCTGCGTAAGGTGACCGTCAATCGTTAGCGTGGCCAAGCTGTCGATGCCCGGTTGGATGACCCCCGAGGTATTCCGCACGTTCGCCGTCACGGTCCCGGTTCCTTGCAGGATACTCTGGTCCAAGGAGTCACCGCTCGAGTTGATATTCTGACTGATCAGCTCCAATTCAGACGCGATGAGCTGCCCCGTTGACTCCACGGTCGTGACGACATTCGTCAATTGGGTTGGGCCACTGAATCCCAGGTGCACTCTTCCCCCATCTCGCACGGTCAGCGAGCTTCGGGAAACGGATGACAAGCTGCTGATGGTGGTGATCGCCTCGAGATTGACGAAACTATTGGTGCCATCCGCGAGGATTTCGATCGGTTGAGCGGAATTGATGATTCCGGTCGGAGCGCTGATCGATTGCAATGCCGTTAAGCTCACGACGCCTCCCGCAACTGCTTCGATGCGCATGGTGGCGTTCACGCCTGTCGAATTCGTTAATCCGACGAGATTAGGCAAGAGGAGGTTGCTTGACACTCCGTCAGCGCGAAGGGTTATCGTCTCGGCTGCCACATTGTTTACGGTCACAAGACCCGCCACGCTCAAGACAGCTCCGCCGTGAGCGACATAGCTCGAGCCATCACCGCTCGTGATGTTGAGCGCCTGGTCGACACCATTGGTGGTGAAGGTCCCGCCCGTGTAGGTGGTGACGCGACTGGCGTTCAAGATGCCTGACGGCTCGACGGTGATATCAACGTTGTTGAGCGTGATGTTCGTGGCACTGGCGGTATCGAGGCGTACTTCGCCACCGTCGGTGGCGGTAAGCAGAGATCCGCGGTTTCCGTTGTTGTCGTCGAACGAGGTCAGCGCGGAAAGGTCGATCAAGCTGCCCGTACCACTGGCTGTGAAATTGGCGGCTCCCGACGCAATCATGGCCATTCCGGAAAGATCGACCTTTCCGCCGGCCGACGCCGTCACATCCCACGTACGGACAAAGCTGCCGGCATCCGCTGTCGTAATCGCCGAGGCGTTGAGGAGCGAGCCGGCATTCTCGACACTCCAGGTGCGGTTGCCGTTGCCGCCGCCATTCGCGTTATAGCTCGTGACGCCCGGCAGGTTGATCGAGTTGCCGCTGAGGTGGGTAATGGAGGAACCGGTAAAGTCGGTCACGGTCGACATATCGGCCGTTCCGCCATTCCGAAATTCGGCAATCGAGTTCTGAAATGTTGTGAGCGAGCCAAGCACCAACGTGGAACTTGCGCCGTCGACCTCAATTCCGTTGTTGCTGTCCACCGTGGCGGTGAGCGACTGCAATTGAGAGGCATCAAGGCTGCCGCCGCTGATCGCCCGCAGACGGCCCGAACGGTTGCCATTGTTATTGTGCACGGATGTCAGGGAACTCAGGTTCAGTTGGCTTCCGCCGCCCTCTGACAGAAAGGTCGTGGCGCCCGCCGGGGCGTCGATTAAACCCGAAAGGTCCACGGTGCTACCACCGATTGCTTCCACAAACAGCCGCCTGATGAAGCCGCCGCCCGTCAGCGTGGCCATTCCCGACAAATCCAACGAAGAGGCGGCCGATGCCCGCAGTGTCCGGTTGCTGTTCGTACCCGTGTCGGTGACGTAGCTCGTGGCGGCCGATAGATCCACGATCGAGCCGCCGGCGGCAAAGACATTGCCACCGTCCAGATTCGTCGAGCCCGCGGCAGCGAATGAGCCACCGTTGATGGTCAAGTTGCGCGTCACCCCCAACGATAAGGCTCCATTCACGACCCCGCCATTGGCCAGGGTGAGATGGCCGCCGGCGAGCGTCACATTTTCTTGACTGGTCAGCGTATTGACCGACTGAGTTCCCGATCCGATCGTAATGGTGCGAACCGTCGCGCCTCCCACATCGATCACAGCGTCATCGCCGCTTGCGGGCAAGCTGGGGTTGCTCGACCAGTTGGCTGCGTCTTCCCAATTGCCGTCGACATCCAAGACCCACTGCACGGAGTCGGCCGACAGTGATGAGGTCAGCAGAAACGGTAAGGAGGCGATCGTCAGCGCCAGACAAAACTTTCTCATGAGGGTTCCTCCAAAGGTGCGATGGACCAGGGGTGCCAGTGGAATAGGCACGCACGCGCTGGGTGTTGACGTCGGCTTCCTGCTGGACAAAGTCCGCTTGGCGCGCGATGCTGCTCTCGGCGATGTAATCTGTCGGTAGGTTTTGCAGGATACTCGGTCGACGATCGAGTGCAACCGATAGATGGAGGTTTATCGAATTGAGGAGGCATTCGCATGAATTTTGCTGGAAACGCCGCTAGGTGGATGTTCTCACGGGGCACGCTACTAAGTATCGTGCTCATGACCCGCTGCGTGGTGGCGCAACCGGCGGATCTCCGTTTTGAGACGCAAGATTCGGGGACGCGGGCAAGTCTGCGGGCCATTTTTCCCATCGATGAGCACACGGCCTGGGCCAGCGGCGCGAATGGAACGGTGCTCCGTACGAGCGACGGGGGCGTGGAGTGGCTGGATGTCAGCGTGCCCAAGGCCGAGGGGCTCGATTTTCGCAACCTTCACGCCTTTGATGCGCGGACGGCCATCGTGATCAGCGCCGGGTCCCCCGCCCTCGCCTTTCGCACGAGCGACGGCGGTGATTCGTGGAAGCTGGTCTACGAAGATTCGGCGGCGGATGTTTTCGTGGACGCCGTTATGTTCTGGGACTCGGAGCGCGGGTTGGCGTACGGCGATCCGCTCAACGGCCGATTGTACCTGTTGGCAACTGCGGACGGCGGAGTGACGTGGCAACTACGCGAAGATGCCCCAGTTGTGTCAGTGGGCGAAGCTGGTTTTGCCGCCAGCTGCAGTTCTCTCATGGCGTGCGGGGATCGAGTCGCTTGCCTGGGATTGGGGGGAGCGGCGGTGGGCGATGCGCCGCAGGCGGGACGAGCCCGTGTGCTGCGCACCGCCGATGGTGGCGGAAACTGGGAAACGATTTGGACTCCCCTGCCAGCCGATGCATCCAGCGGCATCTTTTCGTTGGCCACCCTGGATGATCGACGCTTGGTCGCCGTGGGTGGCAACTATCAACAGCCCGAGGATGACGCGAACAATATCATCCTGTCGAGCGACGGAGGTCGCACGTGGGAAGTTCCGAGTGGGCCGCTCCCGCGTGGATATCGCTCATGTGTCGCCGCCGGGTCGATCCATGGTCAACGCCTGTTCATTTGCGTCGGCACGACGGGCTGCGATCTCTCGGTGGATGATGGTCGGTCATGGTCGCCGTTGTCCGACGAGGAGTTCCATGCCATCCGTTTCGCGGCCAACGGCAAGGCGGCCTGGGCCGTCGGACCGGATGGCCACGTGGCTCGTTTGACTTGGACCGCGGCGGCCGACGAGCCGGGGCAGCCGCTGGCGGGTACGGCTCCCACACCATCGTCGGTCGACGCCGCGGATGCGACACCCGTGTTGGGGGAACGCCTGCCGTGCGTGGGAGATGAAATTGTGGTTTGCGGTCAGCTGTTTCATACGACGACACCGGTCGTGCTCTGGATGGACCCTGGCGGATATGATGCCTATCGCGTCGAACGTCGGTTCGCGCCCTACGAGCAATCTTCCTGGGAACGCTCGCAAGAACTCGTCGAGGTACTCGAATCTCCCAATCGTTACAACTTGCGGGAAAGCCTGCTGACTCCAGCGGAAATGGAACGCGTGCGTGGGGGCGGATGGGATTTGAAACTGTTGCAAGACAAAGTCGATCAATTTGTCATCCATTATGACGTGTGTGGCACCAGTCAAACGTGCTTCAAGGTGCTGCAGGATATGCGTGGACTGAGCGTCCACTTCATGCTCGATATTGATGGCACCATTTACCAGACGCTGGATTTGAAGGAACGAGCCTGGCACGCAACCAAATCGAATTCGCGGTCCATTGGCATTGAGATTGCCAATATCGGTGCGTATCCGCCAGATGACATGCGGGCCCTCAATCAGTGGTATTCCCAGGAAGCAGATGGGCGCGTGCCGCATCACCCTGCCCGAGCGGTTTGGCGACGGGGGCGTGCGGACGCCGGATTTTGTCGGACGGCCGCTGCGGAACACACCCGCACGGGGCGTGATCCAGGGAGTGGAACTGGTGCAGTACGATTTGACCCAGCCACAATATGAGGCGCTGGCTCGGTTGACGGCCACGATCTGCCGCGTCCTCCCCAAAATACGTTGTGACGTCCCCCGTGATGCGGGGGACAGCCGATTCCCCATCAGCTGACCGACGAACAATGGGAAGCGTACTCGGGTTTGCTGGGCCATTATCATGTGCAAAAGAACAAGACCGATCCGGGACCTGCCTTCCAATGGGACAAGGTGCTCGGCGACGCCCGCCGTTTGATGGGGGATTAAATCCTGCCCTCGGCCGTCCCCTAGCGTCCCGGCCCACGATGGCGCAGGGAAGCCATTGCTGAATCGGAACGAGGGTCCGTCCGGCGGGGGAGCATGGCTCTGGCACGCACAAAAACCTTGGCCAAGAAGGTCGATTTGGTTTAGAATGGGGAATTCCCCGGCACGGGGGCGTACTGGCCACCTGCCCGCCGCCGCACCGACCTCCCGTGACTTTTTTTGGAGCCACCATGCGTCGCCGTTTTCCGGGTTCGAAACGAAACCGTCCCTCGCGTCATCAGCCCGGCGTACGTTTGTCGGCCGAGCCGCTCGAGCCGCGGATGCTCCTGGCCGGACTGGTGGAGGTCGGGACCCAACCGGAAGGAGTGCTCACCGGAAAGACCGTCTATGTCCACGCGGGGCACGGTTGGACGGCAAACAATCTGAGCGGCGGCGCCTGGTCGACTCAGCGTCCCGAGACCTTTGAAATGATCGAGGACCTGGGAAACCAGGATCAGCTCAACTTCTTTGCCGATTACCTGTTCCGCGCTGGAGCCACCGTGGTGCCGTTGCGCCCCATCGGCCATCAACCGCAGGAAGTCGTTCTCGACAATGACGATGGCGGGGTCACTTTCGCGGGTGGCTGGAGCAACAGCAGCTCCCCCATTTATTACGGAGCCGCTGGCGATCTGCCTTACCGGTTTGCCTCCACTTCGCTGACCGAAACCGCCTACGCCCGGTATCGACCCAATATCCCGTCCGACGGGTTTTATCCGATTTACGCCTGGACGCGGGCCGGTTCGGATCGTGCCAGCGATCAACTGTACCGCGTGGCGCATACGGGCGGCATCACGGAAGTGACGATCAATCACCGCGCGGTCGGGAACGGCCTGGTGTACCTGGGAACCTACTATTTCGCCGCGGGAACGGATGGCTATGTCGATATCAGTAATCGCAGCACGGAAACCGGCCGCGTGGTGATTGCGGACATGATTCGCTTCGGCAACGGTATGGGGGACATCTCGCGTGGCGGCGGTGTGTCGAATGTGCCTCGCGAGGACGAGTCGGGACTGTACTGGATCAAATGGCACGTCGATCGATCGCAGGGGGTTTCGGAAAGCGAGTATCGGGCCTCGTCGGATGATCGTACGGCCGCGGTCACGTTTTCGCCTCGTTACGCCGAGTACATGAATCGCGAAACCGAGGGTAGCCTTTCCGACCGCGTGTTTGTCAGCTTTCATTCCAATGCCGGTGGTGGTTCGGCACGCGGTGTTTTGGGTCTGTACAATGGCAACAACACGCCTTCTTCCGCCACGCCCAATCAATTCCTGCTGGCCAATACACTGGCCTCCGAGGTGAATGCGGACCTCGTGGCCCAGGCGGGCCAATTCGAGCACAATTGGGCGAATCGAAGTGTCGTGACCCTCGATCGGAGCGACATCGAGTTCGGGGAAATCAACAATGCCTACGTACAGAACGAGTTTGATGCGACCATTATCGAGACGGGTTTTCACGATAATCAACTGGATGCGGAAATGCTGCGGGATCCACGCGTGCGCGATGCGTTGGCTCGCGCTACCTACCAGGGGGTGGTCCGCTACTTTCGGGCATTGGACGGCACGACGCCCCTGGTGATGGCCCCTGCCCAGGTGGCCGATCTACGTGCCGAGTCGCTCGCCGCAGGCACCGTGCGGCTCACCTGGACGCCACCGAGTCCCAGTTCCTACGGAGGCGATGCCCCCACCGCTTATCGTGTGTATGTCTCGGAAGATGGTTACGGATTCGACGGCGGCACCCTGGTGGCGGGCGGAGCCACCGCTACGACGACCCTTACCGGTTTGGAAGCGGATCGTGCCTACTACTTCAAGGTTGTGGCACTCAACGCGGGAGGCGAGTCACCTGGGTCGGCAGTCGTCGCGGCCTTGCCGGGCGACGGAGACCACAAAGTTCTCATCGTAAATGGCTTCGATCGCTTCGACCGCACGCTCAATCCACGGGTGACCTATACAACCGGAACCGTCGATCGGGTGCGACCCCGCAACAGCAATTCCTTTGATTACGCGGTCCAGGTCGGAGAGGCGATCGAGTCGTACACGTCCCAGGTGCTCGTTGACACGGTGCAGAACGAGGCGGTCCGCGATGGGACGGTCAACTTGGCGGATTACGACTCGGTTGTCTGGATCCTGGGGGAGGAATCGTCTGCCGACAGCACGTTCGACGCCTTGGAACAATCACGGGTTGCGGCGTATCTCGCTGGGGGAGGCAACCTGTTCACCTCTGGAGCCGAGATTGGCTGGGACCTGGACCAGTTGGGGAATGGCGGCTCGTTTTACAACAATGATCTCAAGGCCGACTACGTCGCGGATGATTCGAATACCTACTCCGTGCAAGGACAGTCGGGTTCGATTTTCGCGGGGCTGTCCTTCAGCTTTGATAACGGGTCCCTGTTGTATGACGTGACCTTTCCCGACGTGATCAGCCCCACGGGGGGCTCCTCGGGCGCCCTCAGCTACGTAGGTGGCACGGGTGGCACGGCTGCCATTGAATACGCCCCCACCAGCGATCCGGAGGGCCGAGTCGTGATGCTGGGCTTTCCCTTCGAGACCATAACCTCGACCGCGGCCCGGGCGGAAACCATGCAGGCCGTCCTCGAATTCTTTGGGATGCGTAGCCTTCCGAACGGAGATTTTGATGGCAATGGGCAACTCGATTGCGACGATCTGGTGACGCTCACCGTCGCGGTCGCTTCCCAGACCGGCGATTTTGATCTGAACGCGGATGGGCTGCTATCCGCGGAGGATATTCTGTTCTGGATCACCGATATCAAGGGCACGCTGCCCGGAGATGCCAACCTCGACTTCGTGGTCGATACGTCCGATTTCAACATCTGGAATGCGGGCAAGTTTTCCTCCGGATATTGGTGCACCGGTGACTTTACGGGTAACCTGGTGGTCGATACGTCGGACTTCAATGTCTGGAATGCCAATAAATTTAAGTCCGTTGCTCCCGCCGCCAGCCCCGCATTGCTGCCTCCGCGGGCGGCCGGTGAAGTGACCCGGGTATTGGCGGAGGAACGCCAACCCGTGGCGGTCGTCGTCGAGTCGGCGGACGCGACAGGCATTCGGCCCTGGGCTCCCTTAGAAGTTCGGCCGAACCCAGAGAGTGAGCGGACTCTGTCGAGACGTCGGGATGGCCGGCAAACTGGTCGTTTGGATTTCGACCAAGCGGCCTCGATCGACCACTATTGGTCCCTGACGAGCCGCGAGGCCGCCGAGGCTTAGGTGAGGCCGGCCCGACGGACGGTTTCCGGAAGCTCCAGCCACGGGAGGGACTGTGGCTGGAAGCCCCAGCCACGGACGGGTCGCCGAAGTCGCCAGGCTTTGGAGCGAGTACGGGTCAAGGACGGGACGAGGACTGTGGCTGGAAGCCCCAGCCACGGACGGGTTGGCGAAGTCGCCAGGCTTTGGAGCGAGGACGGGACAAGGTCGGGACGAGGACTGTGGCTGGAAGCCCCAGCCACGGACGGGTCGCCGAAGTCGCCAGGCTTTGGAGCGAGTACGGGTCAAGGACGGGACGAGGACTGTGGCTGGAAGCCCCAGCCACGGACGGGTCGCCGAAGTCGCCAGGCTTTGGAGCGAGTACGGGTCAAGGACGGGACGAGGACTGTGGCTGGAAGCCCCAGCCACGGACGGGTTGGCGAAGTCGCCAGGCTTTGGAGCGAGTACGGGACAAGGACGGGACAAGGACTGTGGCTGGAAGCCCCAGCCACGGACGGGTCGGCGAGGTCGCCAGGCTTTGGAGCGAGTACGGGACAAGGTCGGGACGAGGACTGTGGCTGGAAGCCCCAGCCACGGACGGGTCGGCGAGGTCGCCAGGCTTTGGAGCGAGTACGGGTCAAGGACGGGACGAGGACTGTGCTGGAAGCCCCAGCCACGGGAGGAAGCCCCGGCTACGAAAAAAGGGACCCCGTGGGGTCCCTCGTGAGGGTTGTTGGCGGATGCGGGTTTCTTCTAGCCGCGGCGTCGCAGCAGCGCGAGGCCGCATACGGCTGCAATCCATAGTCCCGCCGAACTCGGTTCCGGTACCAACGCGCCGCCACCGGCGGTCTGGAACTTCGCACCGTTCCACAGGTTGAAGTCCGAGACGTCGATCGACCCATCCGCGTTGAAGTCGCCCGAGCACCAGGCCGGGGTGCTGGTAAACTTGGCACCGTTCCAAATGTTGAAGTCCGAGACATCGACCGAGCCGTCCAGGTTGGCGTCGCCGACCAGGTAACTGACGCCGGGACCAATGTTGGCCTCACCGGCTTCGGCCAGCCAATCGGTCAGGTCGGCAGTATTGACGAAGCCGTCTCCGTTGAGGTCAAAGTCGGTGTTGTCGGCGCCAGATACAATTTGACTGACCAGATCGTCCACGTCGAGGCAGTCGTAAAAGCCGTCGTCGTTGAAGTCGCCGTCGATGCCTCCCGGAAGATTCGAGCCAACGACCAACAGGTTGTCAAAGAGCGCAAACTGATTGTCGACCTGATCCATGGGAACAACGCTTCCCAGTCCGTAAAGATCAGCGAGTCCGAAGTTGACAAAGCCATCTGTATCGTAAAGCGGAGATTCGATGATCTGCAGAAACTCCGGAGGCTCGCTGGGATTGCCAGTCGTCTCGGCCGTCGCTCCCCGCACGTGGTACTTCAACAGGCCCTCCGATTGCAGCACCTCCACCTTCACAGTCGCCCAACCATTGCCGATCATTCCCGGCATGGGCGCATTAATATTCGAGATAGCTTGGTAGAATGGGTAGGTTGCGGAGGTTACATTTGTATCTCCATCGGGACTGAGATAATCATCGTCAAACGGGTTTTGCGGCGTCCGGTTGATGGGCCCCGGGCTCATTGTGCCATTTGCGTTGTCCCGCCAATGCCGGTAGTCGGACGAATCCGATCCGTCGCTCGTGATAAAGACGTAATTGCCGCTGCCGTTGAACGCGTCTAGCTGACCGTTAAATTCGAAGGGAAGATTGACCGTCGCCCCATCGCCTGCCACACCAATGGTTGCGTGCTGCGTCGTGCCTACGTTTCCCGGCGGTGAGTTAAGAATCCAATTCCGCAAGTAGACGTCGACCGTCATGGTGTAATCCATGACGTTGGTGATCTCTGTGTTGTGGAAGATCGTGTAGCCCTCGGTTTCAAAACCGGCGTTCGGTCCCACCGTTCGGTTGACTGAGATTTGCACGCCCGTCTTCGAACCATCGGTGGTCCCGGGCGCGACTGGAATCGGATTGCCATCCGCTCCGAGCAAGCTGCTGTAATCAAAACCGAAGGCGAGCGTGCCGTCCGGTGCGCCTAGACCCGCGTTGACAACCGTGTAATCCGACGACGTGTCCGTATTGAAGTTGTCGCTGATGATCGTCACCTGGGCCATCGCAGCCTGCACTCCCAGGCCGAGCGCGGCAGCCGCAAGAAACCGAGTTCGTCGAGTCATTAGGGTAAGCCCTTTTCTCGGAAAAACAGTGGAAATTCACCAAGCCGGCCGGCAGGCCGAGCGCGAGTTCAGTCTAAAAGCGATTCGCCAAAAAATCCACTCATATTGGTCCGATTCTGACCCACGAAAGGAACAGCCCCGCCGGCACACGCGACGAGCCGCGTCGGCTGGGATTTCCTCAAAATGTTTGTTGACAGGGCCTCAGAACCCAAGTAATTTGGGGAACATCGTGAAAGTAGGGCTGTCCCGCAGGGCTGACGAATAAGTCGGAACTGATATTCGGATCAGGGTGCTGGGGTCGGTCGGGGTGCTTGCCACCGCTTGCACGAGAGGTTTTCCTTTTGAACATCTAAAGCTTGTCAACCTGGTTGTGGAGAGAGACTAATGAAGATGACTGGTACGAAGTTGCTCGTCGCGAGCGCCCTGACTATCGGCGTTCTTGTTTCGTCATCCTCCGCGGTGACGATTTTCTACAGCGAGGCATTCGACACGAGTGCCGCCAATGTGACGGTTCTTTCGCAACCCGATACCACGGTCAGCTATGTCAATTATGGAAACATGACGATTGGCTCGACCAACTTCATGTTGCCCGAATCGCCCCGCATGATTGCGGGAAGTGCCGCCACGCGGGGCATTCTTTTGCGAGCCAATGCGGATGACGCGACGTCCGCGCCCGCCGCCGTGAACGTGCTGGCGGGCAATGTGCCGCAGCAATTTAGCGGTGACTACTGTCTCTCCTATGACATGTATCTGAGTGTCAGCCCCATCACACAAAATCCAGACGGCTCCTTCTCGCTGCCCTCGGGTTCCACCGAGCAAGGGCTGTGGGGCGTGGGTGTGGGCGATTCCATCGTGGAAGCCCGCAATACCCGTTTTTCGGGAACCAAGGGCACGTGGGGCTGGATCGACGGCGAGAACGGCTACAACTTTGAAGACGCCTCCATCTGGGAAGACGGCACGAACCTGGCCCAGCTGGGTGATACGCAGCTCTTCCAAGACGTGTTCTTCAACGCCGCCTTCCCCAACCCGATCGTCCCGGACGCCCCGAATGGTGCGGCTGGCAACAGCTGGGTGGAAGTCGACGTCGTCGTCCAGGGCGGTGAAGTCGCCGTCTTTTACAACGGAGTGGAGTTTTTCCGCGAGGCCAGTTCCGCCACGAATGGTGCGGTGATGTTCGGCTACGAAGATCCCTTCGGCTCGATCAGCAATTCCCCGGATGGCATGTGGGGCCTGTTCGACAACTTTGTCATAAAGGAAGTGCCCGAGCCCAACGCCGGCCTGTTGGCGCTCGCCCTGGCCTTGCCCCTGCTTGCGACGCGTCGTCGTCGCTAAGCGGCAACGTCGTTCCGTCAACGTGAATCAATGAGCTCCATGGGACCCGAACGGGTCCCATGTTTTTTTGTGCGCCTCCAACTCGCTACGGCGAGCGGTTTTGTTGCGCGGACGCCTACCACGTTTCACCGTCAGCCGCAGGCGTACGCGAGCGCACTCGCAACGGCGAGCGCACTCGCAACGGC
This sequence comes from uncultured Planctomycetaceae bacterium, assembly GCA_963700865.1. GTDB lineage: Bacteria > Planctomycetota > Planctomycetia > Pirellulales > Pirellulaceae > CAVOGJ01. Next base: position 1,505,963 of record CAVOZC010000018.1, read on the forward strand.
GAGCGCACTCGCAACGGCGAGCGCACTCGCAACGGCGAGCGCACTCGCAACGGCGAGCGCAACGGCGAGCGCACTCGCAACGGCGAGCGCACTCACCCGGCCAACAATCACGTACGCCTGCGGCTGACGGTTAAACGGCTTCGCCGCGGGTCGCACACCACGCCTGTGCAACCGCTACGCGATCACCCCCCACCAGCCTTCAGGAGGCGCCGCCGTTGCTGGGGGCGCTGGCGAAATCGGCAATGCCCTGCCCCAGCGTATAGCCACCCAGCATGCCCGAGAGCACACCAATCAGGGCGCTCGTGACCAGCAATGTCGGGTCGGTGTCGCCGCCGGGTGTCAGCAGCTGCGACGCCATGATGCCGACGGCGACGCCCGTCCCACCCGAGAGCACGATCGAAACCAGAAGCACCCACTGTCGCTTGGCCTGCTTGGTGACATAACCGACGAAGGCGGCGAGCGGGCCGATCAGGCTGCCGGGAACCAGGCCGCAAATGGCCCCGGCAATGGCGGCGAGCACTTCGGTCACCAGAAACTGGTCGAAACGCGCGACGTCGAGCACTTGCCAACCGAGCAGCGCCGAGCTGGTCAGGCCCAGCAGCACCGAGCCGCCCGCGCCGAAGGAGCCTCCGAAGAGGATGCCGGCCCACAGCCCGAACACGAGTTGTGCGAACAGCCCATGGTCCACCGAGATCGTGTGACTCTCCGTGGCCGTGGCCCGCGGACTGGCGTACGGATTGCGATTCATGGGAACGGGCCCGGCTGGGGGCTCGGAAGTCCGCCGGCGGCGGCAAAGCCGAGCAGGGTCTGCCGCACGGCAGCGACGTTGTGTACGCGGAGGACCTGCACGCCTTGCGCGGCCAGGGCCGCCGCGGCACCAGCCGTGACGAACGTGCGATCGGCGTCCAGGTTGTTCATGAGTTTGCCCAGGAACCCTTTGTTGGAATGTCCCACCAGCAGCGGCTGCCCGAGGGCGTGGAAGGCATGGCAACCGGCCATGAGATCCAAGTTGTGTTGACGCGTTTTGCCAAAGCCGATGCCCGGGTCCAGGCAGATGCGGTCGGCGCTCGATCCCGGCCGCGACCAGGGCGTCCGTACGATGTTTCAGATAGGCAGCGACTTCGGCGATTACGTCCTGATACGCAGGCGAGTCCTGCATGGTTTGCGGGGTGCCCTGCATATGCATCACACAAACTCCGGCGGCCGCTGCTCGGGCCACATCCACCATCCCTGGATCCCCCTCCAGGCCCGTGATGTCGTTAATGATCTCGGCCCCCGCGTCGAGGCAGGCTCGGGCCACCGACGCCTTGGAGGTGTCGATCGATACCGGAGTGGCCACTTGCCGACAGACGCCCCGGACCACCGGTAACACGCGTCGAAGTTCTTCTTCAGCAGTCACCGGAGACGCGTAGGGTCGCGTACTCTCGCCGCCAATGTCGAGCAGATCGGCCCCCTGGTCGACCAGCGTCAGGGCTTGGTCGATCGCCGCGGAGGCATCCAGGAACCTGCCGCCGTCAAAAAAACTATCCGGCGTTACGTTGACGATCCCCATCAGACGCGGGAATTGCCCGAAGGTGAGCGTACGGGTCCGTAAACGCCATGCGGATCGCCGCGGCATGGGGTCAGCGCCCGGATGAGTGTCGGCGGCACCAGGGAATGGAAACATGGGGCGGAGCACTCCGTGATCCCGGGGTGATGGCGTGTCGCCGACCGGCGCGGCGAACCGCTGGCATGTCAGCGGATGGGGGCGGCGCGAGCCTCTCATAGCGAACGCGGTTCACCGCCAATCTACCATGGGACTTCCATGCGGGCCACGATCAACTCGGCCAACCGCTCAATGGCGGCCTGAGTTGCGGATTCCCGTGACATGCCACCTTCGGGAACAAAGTGAACGGCTTGCGAGATGTTCACCAAATCGGCCGAGACGGGCATGATATGCGGATCGGTGAGGGGGAACCCGCGACGATCGCGCCAGCTGATCTCGATATTGAACTCCAACTCAATATCGCGGAGTTCGTCGTTGAAATTCTCAACGATGGCATGCTTGTAGTCGGTGAGGATGACACCGGTCAAAACACTATCCGCCCTGTCCTCGGGTACGACCTTGTAGGGAGTTTTCAGCTCTATTTCCTTAACGACCGCTTCGGTCAGCCGCTCCCCCAGTGCTCGGCGGAAGCTATCCGACCTGAAGACGGGGACGGCGACGGTCACGATATCGGGCCGATAGAGCGTTCCATTCCCCAGCCGATAGGACGCGCAGCCGCACGCGGCCAGGCTGATGATCAGCCCTGCCAGGAGGCTGCGCTGCAACGGCACGCGTCGTGAGCCCACAGGAGGTTGCCGATGTTGGATGGCCATCATGGGGTCCCGCACTAGCCAACGCCATCCTCACCAGATCGGCGTTTAGCGAACTTTCGTATCCACGGTATCCCGCGCCAGCAGGGGCTTGGCGGGTGCCTCGTCGGGGAACAGGTTGGCCAGCCACTCCATCGGCTGATCGGGGACGGATGGTAGCCCACCAATGGCAGCCAGACGGCTCTCCGATTCCAGCGCCAAATTCGTATCCGAATAACTTTGGACCACTTCCTGGTAGTAAATCTTTGCCGCTCCGAATTCCTTGCGGCGATCGTAGAATTGGGCGAGGGAGTACTCGCGGTTGGCTTTCTTCAGGCGTACCTCTTTGTAGGCCTTTTCGAGATATTCCCGCTGCGGTTCGGATTCCTGAGGATAGAGTTGCACCATCGATTTGATGATCGACTCGGCATCGTCGAGTGAGCCAGAATCATAGTCGGGACCAGAGTACATCATCATCTTGCATTTCAGTCCGAGCATGTGGGCCTGGAATTGGTGCTCGCTCTTCGGGAAATTGTCACGTACGTCGGTGAACAGGACATCCGCCGCCCAGTATTTTTCCCGTTCAAAATTGGCGACGCCGGCAGCCATGGTGGCATCATCCGCGAGCTTTCCGGTGGGGTCATCAAAGCGAATCTTGTCGAAGAGCCGGATGGCATGACCGAAGGTGTCGGTCGCAGGTCGGCTGCCTTGCGAGAATTTCGGCAGCCACTGGTTGCCTTTTGCTTCCGTCAGTCCCAGCCAGTATTCCGCGATGCGAAACCGCCGCTGATCGACGCGGTCCATATGCCGCGTCAGCGGATATTTCTTCACCAGCCGATCCATGGCTTCGCTCGCCTTGACATAGTGGTCCGCGAAAAAGAGTGATTCAGCCGTCATGAGCAAGGCATCTTCTTCCAGCGGTGTACCGGGTGATCGCTTGGCGGCTTCGAAATACTTCTTGGCGGCCTCCTTGAACGACTCGGTTCGTTCTTCTCCTTCTTTTTCCGCGGCCGCGGTAAATAACTGCTCGCCCTGATTGAAATAACCGCGGGCTGCGTCTTCGTCAGGTGGCGGTCCCTGCACAACTTGTTTCAACGATGCCGCCCACGATTCCGGAGCGGTCGCGGCTTTGGGCGTGGAGCTGCAGCCAGCAATGAGCAAACACAGCATCGGGACGATGAGCGAAATGCCGGGCCGAACCATGAAGAACCCTCGGATCCGAGCGCACGCGGCGTCCCGGACATTCGTAAGACGTAGTGACAAGTCGCGGAAGAGTAGGAAAGCTCGCGGAATGCGGTCAAGCCCATTCGCGTCGAAAGGGGGATCCGCGAGTCGGACAACCGCCAAGGGGCCCGCGGGAAAGCGGTCACCTGCTGGCGCCGCTACCACCAGCCGGGATGATGCGGCTGGTGCAAATCCTCAATCGCCCGAGGGTGCGAGGGCCATGGCCGGTTGATCTTCAGCCTCGGCGGCGGCATCCGCTTGTCGGTTGTCTTCCATTAAGGCTTGCATTTCCCGGCGGCTGAACCCATACACGATGACGCCTATGGCAGCAACGATCAGCGAAACCACGCGCAATACGATTGCCACGGCCACACCCGACTCGATATCGCCGCCGCCCGCGGGGATCGCCTGATACAGTTCGGTGTAGGCCGCCTCAAAGGTCCCGAGGCCGCCGGGAGAGAGCGGCAACGTGCCGACCGCGCCCGCAATGTTCCAAATCACCAGTTGTTCCCCAAAATTGGGCGGATGGTCCGATACGCCGGCCGCGGCGAAGAAAGCGGACGTGGCCAGCAGGCAGTGGCTGATCATGGCCGAGCCGACGGCGATCACAAAGCTGATGCGATGCTGGCGATACAAGCGCACGGCATGTTCCGCCCGCAACAGGACGCCGCAGACGGTGGGGAACCGTCGCAGCAACGACCGCAGCGGTCGCGTTGTGGCTTGTGTCCAAAGGAGTCCCACGACGACAAAACACGCCATTGCCGTGACCACGAAACAGCTGATGGCGACCGGATGCAACTGCGGCGGCAATCGGTCCCAGCCGAGCCATACGAAGGCCAGGCACGTGACGAGCAACAGGCCGAACATTCCGACCGCTCGATCGATGAAGACCGTGGCAATCGCCTCCGGACGTCGTTGCGGTTGTTCCCGCGCGAGGAAGACGGCCTTGAAGAGGTCCCCACCAACGGCCCCCAGGGACAAAAATTGGAGGAAGAAGCCGACAAACCCCAGCCGCAACGCATCCAGGAAGCGAAATGGGAGAGCCAGGGCGCGGACCAGGATAAACCATCTCCAAAAGGTCAGCACGATGGCCGCCAGGTAGGGGATCACGGCCAGGGCGAGCCTGGGGAGATTTTCGCTGCGGAACATACGTCGCAGCTGATCGGGGTCGTCGACGGCGGAACCCAGCCGATGCGCGATCCAGCCCAAAGCCAGCAGGGGAACGAGCAGGCGGAGAAGGGTGGTCAAGCGACGCATTGCACAGCCCATCTTTGCAAACCGGGAATTGCCATGTCAACCTTCGTCGGCTGGGGACGCGGCCGGTCTACCGTCCCCTGGAGTCGCCGCGGGCCGCGTGCTGCCGACCGATTTCGCCCGTTGACACTCCGATCCGTGACTGATACGGTTTATCGCTCCGGGGCCGTAGCTCAGTTGGGAGAGCGCTTGAATGGCATTCAAGAGGTCGAGGGTTCGACTCCCTTCGGCTCCACTTCTCCGCGGGCATTCCCACCCCTGCTCTTTTCCCGTTCCTGTTCCCGCAGTACCGTTTCGCCGCGGGTCTGTCGATGCGCGGCACCCTACCCGCGCGGTGTGCTCATGGGATCAGTCCAGGCCGGGAATATTGTAGTCCGCCGGGTCGGGAGCGATCGACGGTCCAGCCGCGGCGGCTGGCTGCGTCCGTGTCGTTTCCAAGAATTCGGCTCGTCGCACCTGGCCCACCGGCGCATGATCTCCCGGTTCGGGCGCGGAACCACTCTGCAGTTGGATGCGGCGCGTCACGGCTGGCGTCGGGGCCATCCCGTCTGACCGTTGAGCCGTGGGACGGCTATCCGATCGCATGGCCACGCGGTCGCGTGGTTGGTTACCCAGACTTGCCAGCATGTCGCGGGCGGGGGTGAGTGATGGATCGAGTTGCAGTGCCATCCGCAAGTGTTCGGCGGCCTCTGGATGGCGTCCACGTTGTGCCAGCAGGAAGCCCAAATTGAACTCGCCGATCGCGTCACCATGCACATCCCGCAGGATCGCCAGGGCGTCGTTCAGCCGATTGGATTCGATCAGTACGGTCGCCAGGTTGTTGCGGTATCGCTTGCTGAACGGAGCTGCCTGGACCGCTTGGCCGAGTACCTCGATGGCCCCGGAAATGTCTCCCTTGCGAGCGAGGCATAATCCCAGGTCGTTCAGCGAAAGTGGCTCGTTTGGATACAACATCAAGACTTGCTGATACGTGCGAATGGCGCCGTCCAGATCTCCGCCCCGATGTTCGGCGCGGGCCAGGCTGATCATGGCTTGCCAGTTGGATGGATTCAGCTGGAGTGCCCGCTGGTAGAGCTGCACGGCGGCCGGCAACTGGCCTTGTTTTTCCAATTCGGTGGCCTGTCGTAACAGACCCAGGACATCCCCGTGAGGAGTCGTGGGAGCCATGTTCATTGACCCCTGGTTGAGCACCGGCCCCGCGATATAGGGGTTGGGTATCGGCTGGGCCAGCAAGTGCTGATCTCCGTGGCCTGCCATCAGTAGGATGGTGGTCGCAATCGTCAGGGGAATCCGCATGGCACCTTTCCCTCAATCATGGGAACGAGCGAGGCGATGTGCATCCATCGCCTCGCCCTCGATCGTTCTTCGATATTGACTACTGGCGGCGCGGAACGCCCGGCCCAGCAGGTCCACCCTCGCGGGTAGCCATCCGCTAGTTGGTCGTCATCGCGCCATTCATTTGTGGCAGCCGTGGCGCCGGCATCGAGTTCTGGAATTGCGTATTGATGGTGGCGATATCCTCGGCGGGCCAACCACGCGGCGGAATGTAAACCCGCCGGATTTCCGGCAGCGTTCCGTCGATGGTAAAGAGGGCCGCCGCATTTTGTACCGAATCAACACGATTTGCGGTCGATTTTTCGTCGTTCCCGGTGACCACGAACAGCGTGCGGAACTCCTGCGGATGTTGCAGCAAAATCTGCTGAACTTTCATGCGTCCCGCCTCGGTCAATTCATCGGTGTTGGGGTCAAAGTGGAAGGCCGTCAGCGTACTTTGCTGACACCAGCCATTTTGCCGCATCAAATCAAAAATATGGCAACTGGCGATGCGATCGTGATTGATCCACGGCTGTGGCCAGGCGCTATTGCGATGGAAATCGAGTACGCAGCGGTGGTGAAATTCTTCCCAGCCAGCGTGCGCGGTTTGCATGGACATCACAGCGAGCAGTACGCCGCTCGTCAGGATGAGGAATTTGCGACTCATGACTACACTCTCCGGTTTGTTGGGTCAAACGGGATGCACCGGTTGCGGGTGTCCATCGGATGGTATCGGCAGCCGAGTGTTTGATCTGGCGTCGAATGTGGAAATCCGCGCGGATTGGCTGGCTGGCGATACTGACGCTAGCCTTGCTGCATCCGCTGCCAGGGTCCCCAGAGCCCGACGATGGTCTTGGCGTCGCGGATCGCGCCCTGCCTGACCAGGTCACGGGCGTCCGCCAGGCTCAGGATGAGATTCTCAATCTGCTCCCCCGCCTCCCGCCGCGGCCGGGCTGCCTCGAGTTTCGTGGCCACGAAGAGCACCATTTTTTCGTCGAGGATGCCAGGCGCCGCATAGAATTCGGCGACTTGCCGCAGCGAACCGGCCACAAAGCCGGTTTCCTCCTCCAATTCCCGGGCCGCCGTTTCCCGCGGCGACTCGTGCGGTTCGCGCGTTCCGGCTGGTAGCTCAATGAGTGTCTGCCCCACCGAACCGCGGTAATTGCGGATGAGGCACACTTGTTCGTCGGCTGAGCAACGGGAGAATCACGACCGATCCAGGATGCCTCACGACGTCCCGCTGGTGGGGCGTTCCGTCGGGCAGCTGGTAGCGAATCCGTTCGACGGAGAAGCGATCGCAATCAAGCAGTCGTTCGGTGGGGAGGGGCATCGACTCGACCCTTTCCTGGCCGGTCTGCGTACAGGGGGTACCCGCCGGGTGTTTGCAACGCGGAGCGTTGCCACGAAGATGCGGATGGTGTCGTGGGCATACTATCAGATGGGATGCCGCGAGGGAAATCGTTGAAGGCGGGGGAAAGCGGTGATAGGATGAAGGAGGTCCGCGCCCTGGCGACTTGCCGGGTACGCACTCGGGTTCCTACCAGTTGCTGCCGGGTGAATTGATGGTGTATCGCGACGTATGGAGCATGGGACTGGGCCGTTGGCGGGGCGTCCATGTGCGGCTGCACATTTTCTTTGTCCTGTTCGCCGTCATGACGGCCTATCTGGCTTGGCTGGAACGCGACTCAGATCCGGGGCTCATGTGGTTGGCCTTGCTCAGCATTCTGATTCTGTTCTTGAGTGTCATGGTGCATGAAGTCGGGCATCTGTTGGCCGTCCGCCGCCTGGGTGGGCACATGGATTCGCTTGTTCCCGGCCCGTTAGGAGGACTGCGGCCGGCGCGGGTGGCTCGCGATCCGCAAAGCGAACTTCTGGCTACGATGGCCGGTCCGGCGGCCACCTTGGGCGTGGTCTTACTCTGCACCATGACGATTGCCATCAGCAATCCCTCCTCGCTCTCCGGCATGTTTCAGCTGTTGACCCCTGATATTCTTGACGGTAGACCGTCGCATAAGATTGGCTTCTCGGAGATTGTGCGGCTGACGGGTTGGATCAACTGGTGGTTGCTGGTTGTCAATTCCATTCCGGTGTTTCCCTTCGACGGCGGGCGGGCACTCGCGTCGTTTCTGCAGGTGGTGATGCCGCGGATGAGTCATGAGCGGGCGGTGGCGTCGGTCGCCACATTCGCCCGGCTGGTCGCCTTGGCTTTGTTCTTGGTGGCGTTTTTGTTACGTGATGCCCTGCCCCATGCGATGGTCCCCACGTGGTTGGCGTTGGTCCTGCTCTCGGTGTTTGTGTTCTTCAGTGCCCGCGTGGAAGAGACACAGCTGGAAGCAGACGAGGAAGAGGAGCTCTTCGGGTATGATTTTTCGCAAGGCTACACCAGTCTTGAACGCAGCAGCCAGCCTTCGCCCCCCCCCGCGGGCCCGATCACGCGGTGGTTGGACCGCATGAAGGAGCAACGCCGATTGCGGCTGGACGCGCGGGCCTCCGCGGAGGAGCGTGAGGCGGATGAAATTTTGAGAAAGCTCCATCAGCAGGGCCAGGCAAGCCTTTCGCCGCGGGAACGAGCGTTGCTCAAACGCGTCAGCGCCCGCTTGAGGATGCGCGAACGGTAGCGGTATCCGACGCGGATGGGGAGAGCAAGCGGCTGGTAACATGGCCCGGCAAGAACACCCCAGGGAAGATTTGCTTCGCGACGCCACGGCGCTCCGGGAGCGGGTCGAGTTGCGGTGCGAACAACCACCCGAAATCTGGATCGTCGGATTTCGTAAGTGCGGCGCGGCCAGTTTCTTCCGCGGGGAAGACCCGGTCATTCACTTCAACGCACAAGGCGAGTTGCGACGGCTGTACCTCGAGGGGCTGCTCTACAAGGCCGAGCAAGGCGCCTGGGTGCAGCTGCGCCGACAGCCTGCCGCGGGGAAATCTTTGCTGCTCCGGTTGCCGCTCAGCCAGCGCGAGTCGCAGGCGATCGTCGCGCGGGTCACGTCGGATTTGCAGCGGCTGGCCGGGCAACTTGACGCTTCCGCCGTTCACATGCTGCGCGTCGTGCCAGCGCAGGTGGATGTTCGCCAGCGGGTGGCCCGTTGGTTGCGAACGCGGCTATCAGAACCACTGACGGTTGCGTCACGTCCGCACGTGGCGTAGCAGGATCGCGAGTGGCGGCACTCAAACGGCCCCGTCGTGACAAATCCGCGCCGGCTGACCATCCACGGTAAGGTCACCCTTGCCGGCCGCCTGCTCACGGCGGAGCAGCGCGAAAGCGAGGGGCCCGTCGCTTCGCGGAGACCAAATGGCCGACGTAATGCGGCCGACCGGATGGTTCTCACACATGACTTCGGTTTCGGCGGCCGGTACCTGTGGCCCAGCGATTTCGATCCGCACCAGTTGCCAGTTGACGTGTCCCAGAGCGTCGATGCGGGCGACCGTTTCCTGGCCCAGGTAGCAGCCTTTCGTAAAACTGATGGCCTCCTTGTCGCGGCCAATTTCCTGCGGCAGGTTTCGCTCGGTGACATCGCAACCATAGTTGGGCAAGCCCGACTCGATGCGCACGATTTCATAAAGCTCGCCATCGCCGGGCACGGCGCCGGCCGCGATCAGCCAGGCGGTAACCGCCTCGACATCTTCTTCGGCCACCTGCAATAACCAGGCCGGCGATGATCCCAGGGGACGGCGAACCAGTACTGCATCCCGGTCGTTCAGTGTCGCGCGGCCCACCGCCAGCGGTCGGTCGGGCACGTTGAGGGCGAGAGGTCCCAGGAGACCGTCCGCCGCCGCGCCAAAAACCAGCAGTTCGGTGACATCGTGCGAGCGATCGACGAGTTGCACGTCTTCTCGAATGAGATACTTGTCCAGATGCGCGAGCAGCCGTTCCGCCTGGTGCGGCACCGTTTCGATCCGCAGGCGGTCGGCCAGACAAAGAATCCGCACATAGGCGATGACCTTGCCCTGCACGTTGCAGAAAAAGGCCTCGCGGCCATCGCCTGGCGACATCCCCTTCACATCGTTCGTGCAAAGTTGATGTAGGAACGTCGCGCGATCGGATCCCGTGACATCGATGAGTGTCACTTGCAAGGGGAAGCAACCGGTGGTTTCGCGCATCTGTTTTAGTTTGGACAGCATGCCAGCGTCGGCGTGTGTGTGCGTCATGAGGTTCCCACGCGATCGAGAGTTGGTCGGGCGTGTTGCGCATTGGACACTACGATGCACGACGCATGATGCCGACAAAGATTACTCAGCTCGTCGGCTTGCGAAATGTAGGCCATGCCGAGATCGATGACGGTCGATTCTGGCAAGTCGCAAAGGAGATAAACGTGGGTCTGATTCAGCAGTTGCAACAGTGTTTGGGCCATGCCCGCGTCGGCAGGAGGTGGCTCGTCTTCCCAAGCATCGGTATCAACAGAATCTTCGCCGCCCAGGATGCGTTGCCAGGCGATCCCCGGTGATTCGCCAAGCTGCGTGCAGACGGCGAGCGAGCCGCCGGCGGGGGAAACGAGGTCGGCCGTCGCCGCAATGACTTGCACGACATCCGCCCAAGTCTGGTGCGAGTGGCCCGACAGACAGGCGATGACCAGCGAGGCCTGCTGCGGGACGTCCGCGCGCCATATCTTTTCCACGGCCCTTTCTGTCGCGCGTTCAACACTCTCCCGCGCTCCGCTCAGCACGCCCAGGACCCGGTCGTTACCTCCCGGCACGATCTCCACCGCGAGCGGCGCACCCAGCAACCAGGCGGCCTGTTCCAATTCTCGCCGTCGTCGTTTCTTGCCGGCCGAGCGCGAGGGGTGTTCGGCCTGGCACCTGACGCGGGTGGCCGCATCGGAGAACTGAGGAAAGACGCTGACTCGATCGGCAGCCCGATCGCGGGCTGTCCGCAGCCGGCCACAACCCACCGGAATGACCAGGTCGGCGTCGAAGATGGTGCGGTTGACGTAGATCGGATCCCCCGCCTCGGATGCCGCCAGGTAAGCCAGCCCACCTGGTTGCTGCGCGTGGTGCCGCTCGATGCGAATGCGCTTACGATCTTGGGCTGGCAACGGAAGCGATTCGCCCGATAGGTTGCCCGCCGTCTCCGAGAGGACGATGGTGACCTGTTCGGGTGGCACGCCCGCCTGCTGGAGGGCCTGAACGACGCCAGCGACCACCAACTCGGGCTGCGGGATGCCGCCGTCGACCGCGATCGCCACGGCATCTTCCGGCAGCACCGATTGATGAAGGGGCGGAAAATCGAGCGGATCGCTCAGCGACGCGGTGACTGCGGCCACCACATCGTCCAGCGGTTCGTTCGCGGGCTGCCCCACGTGGGCCAGGAGCTGGGTGGCGGAGAGCTCCAAATCGAGCTGCGCGTGCTGGCCGTAATGCAATCTCATGGGTGATCGGGCAAGGAAGGAAGCGGATGGGCTGTGGAATCGCTGCTAGCCCTCGCGTCAGGCCAGCACGTAAGGACATGCCGGCGTGCAAGTCGCAGGGAGCCCGATAGGAAGTGGGTAACCGGTATCTTTACGAACATAACGGCCGCGTCGAGTCGTGGTCAATAAGCCGAGCTTTACGCCCGGTCAAAAGTCTCGATACCCTCTTCCTCCGCGGCTCCCTGGCCCCAGGGCACGCAGCGGATGTTGGATGGACACCCGGGTGGGGTTCGTCCTCGGGTTGTTCCCCCCATCGAAAACTCAGATGACCACACAGACCCGTCGCCGCCGTCGCTCGTCCCCTCCACCGCGCGCCAGGCAACCGCAGCTTCCCCCGCGTCGCCGCCACGCGGCCTGGCAGGCGGCTGCTGTACTGGCCGTACTGGCCTGCGTGATCGCCGGAAGCTGGCTGGCGCGAGACGGGCAGCCTCCGACCGGGGGCTCGGCGACGGATGCCCAGATGTTGCTCCGCGAAGTCGCGGCCGCATACCGGAATCTCAAGACCTATCGCGATTCCACCCGCGTGTTGGTCAAACTGCCGATCGGCGAGGAATGGGTCGAGGAATGGGTCGACTGGCAGGTGCGATTCGAGCGACCCAATCGCTTGCGGCTGGATATCCAACGACCGGCAACGGGCGTGCGCATCGAGCTCGCGTCCGATGGGAACTTCGTCCGCGCACGGATCGTTGATCCCAGCACCAACGACTTTGATCATCAGTTTGTGGAGCGGCCGGCACCGCCGCGACTGGACGTTCCCCAACTTTACGCCGCCACGGAGTACGCGGACCTGTCACGACCGCGCGAGTTATTTAGCCTGCTGATGTCACTGCCTACCCAGTTACAGATCAGCCAGCTGTCGCTGCTGCTCGACGAATCGCCTTTGGGATTGCTGCTGACACAGGCCGAGTCGCACGAGCTGCTGGGGCAGGATGTGATGGCCGGCGTTACATGTGAGAAGCTGGCAATCGATGTGGCGTCCGGGAGGTTTGTATTGTGGATTGATGTCCGCAGCCATCTGCTGCGGCGTATCGACTTTCCGGTACCCGCCACCGCGGGAGGACGGCAACCTCAGCTGACTTGCCTCTTTACCGAGGTGGAAACGGAAGCCCCGTCCGCCAGCGCATCGTTTGCGCTATCACCGGGGTCGAACGCTCGGCTAGTTCGGCAGTTTGTCCTGCCTCCCATGGACGATCCACCCCAGGCGTTGAACCAGGAGACCAAGCCTTTCTCACTGACCCAGCTCGGGGGCGGCATACTGGAAAGTGCGCGGTGGCGAGGGAAAGTGGCGGTACTATGCTGGTTCGATGCGAGTCCCGCTTCGGCCGCTGTGATCTCGGAACTCCAGGCGGTGCATGATCGCTTTGCGCGTGACCCTCAGGTCGAGGTCTTCGCTGTTTGCACGGAACCCGGTTCGGCCCTGTCGAATGAAAGTCTGGCAGCCAAGATGGCGGCGTGGCAGGCGACCTTGCCCGTGGCGCAGATCTGGATGCCGTGGGGCGTGACCTGTTCGGCATCGAAGCCACTCCGACGCTGGTCGTGATCGATCGAGAGGGAGTCGTGCAACTGCAGGAAGTCGGAGTTACTTCGGAATTGCATGAACAACTACCGATTGTACTCGGTAAGCTCTTGTCGGGAGAACCAATCGCGGCGAACTACCTGGCGTTCGTGAGCGCAGCGTCAGGCGGAATACCAACAGCGACTGGCGGCGGCAAGTCTGGCGACTCCCGCGGGCGATGTGGCGGTACCCGCGTTTCAGATCGCACCAGCGATGATGCCCGAATCGCTGAAGCTGACCCGTCTGTGGCAAAACGAGCGACTCAAATCGGCGGGCAACCTGTTGGCTTTGGTGGACCACGACGCAGTGGTCCATATCTTTGTTCTCGACGCGGGCGACGTCGTGGAATTAGATGCCGCCGGAGAGGAAATCGCCCGGCATGCGGTGGCTGACGCGTTTGATGATCCTCGCACACGCATTGCATCAGTAGCGCCGGAAGGTCAGGATCGCCGCTTCGCACTTTGGTCCCTCTTGGGTCGACAGATCCACTTATTTGACGGGTCGTGGCAGCGTATTGGAACTTATCCGCCGGCGTCCGAGCCGCACCGTGGCATCCAGGACGTGCAATTTGCGGATCTGGATGAAGACGGCCGCCCCGAATGTTACGTCGGTTTTGCCGACTCGACGGGACTGCATTGCATTACTTGTGAGGGCGAGCTCGTATGGCGCAACGACGAAATCGGTACCGTGCTCTCCGCCACTTCCTCCATCGACAGATCGAACCGCCCCTTCTTGTTGGTAACCAACGAGGCAGGGCAAGTGAATCCCGTCGACCGTAACGGTCAGGCCCAACGGGCCATCGCGGCGGATTCCATGGCAGTGCATCACCTGTTTTCCAATGGTCCGGTGGATCCGCAAAGTCGCTTTCTGGGACTCTCCTGTCTACCGAATGGTCGTCTGTTGGCGATCGGCTTAAGTCCGGCAATGAACCCCGCCTGGGAGTATGAGCTGCCGGCCGGCGTGTTTCGCACGCAATTGCAGTTTGTGGTCAGCCAGCGCCTGTGGGGCAATCGTCCGCAATGGGTTCTCGCGGCCGCCGACGGGTCCATCCATTTCATCAGTGAAGATGGCACGTTTCGCGACGTGTTCCGGTTGGGCGAGGAAATTACGGGCGTGGCCGCGTATCGCATGAAGGGGGCCGCCGTGCTGTTGTTGTCCAGCCGCACTGGAGTGCAGGCGTGGCAAGTGGAACACTGAGGAGGCCCGAGGCTCTTCGGACATTGAGCTTTGCCGCCACATGCGGCTTGGATCTCATTCGCTGGTGAGAAATGCGGGCTAGTCGTCGCCTGTCACCAGTTCGCCACCGTTCCGGGTGGCGAAGGCCTGCCAGAGGGCTGGGTCGACATCACTCGAGGAGAAGGAAATCGACCCATCGGTGCGGACCCCGTTGACTCCTCCGGGATGATGGCTGCGGGCGGTGACGATGGCGTAGGTTGGCCGGCCGACTCCGCCATCACGTTTTCCCTCCTGCCAGCTGTTGTAGTCGGCCACGACGCGCTGTCCGTTGACCGTCGCGTAGGCATCACTGTTCGGGGGGAGGGTGGCGGTGAATCCGGTGTGGTGGACGCGTCCGTCCGGCCATTCGGTATGCCCAGTATCCTTGTCTTGAGCCCCGCTGGCGATGATCGCTTCCGCGGCAGCGACCGAATTGGGCCGCACCGTGGTGGGTGGACCTCCGTTTCGCTTATAGGGAGTCCAGGCGTGAACTTCCGCGGCCATAAGTGTCTTGCTCGTTCCATCGCGAATGGCCGACATTTTCAGGTGGCTATCGGGGAAGAACACGCCATCGCCACCCTCTCCGGTGGCCGGATCGTAGACGAACCAGGTTCCCAGATTAAAGCCGTAGTTGGTCGAGTAGAGGCGGACCTTTCCGCCGCCCGGATCGCGCTGCTCCTCCGCCTTGGGATCCGACGGGCACTGAAAGATCGGGATCCGCAAGCCATCGATCGCGGCTTGGAAATCCCAGGCCACGTTGAGGTCGACGTTCGCGTAAAGTTGTGCTTCCTCCAGATACGGCAGGATGCGACCGTGAACACCCCAGGAACCATTATCGGTGACCTGTTGTGGATCGATCACCGCGCTGGGGGGCAGCCGTCGATGGGAACTCTCGTAATTCAGGACGCCCAGCGCCAATTGTCGCAGGCTGTTGACGCACTGGGTGCGGCGAGCCGCCTCGCGCACCGATCCGAGGGCCGGCAACAGCAGTGCCACCAGCAGTCCGATGATGGCAATCACGACGAGCAATTCGACCAGCGTAAAGGCGAAACGGGGGCGGGGTCGGGAGGGGAGCACGATCGAGCCTTCCAAGGTATCACATGCGGGCCAGGAACATCGGCTTCAGCCTGCCTCGGATTTGTAGGGAGCGAGGCCATCCGTCGCCACGCCGCCGCCAGGGCGTCTCCGCTGAAGGTACCAAATTGGCCCGCTTGCTGCCAACGATGGACCGGCTGCGTGCGGAAATCGTCGCCCGATGCGCTATCCTGCCGTGGTTGCGTCAGGCATCGTCGAGCAGGTCCACGGCAGCGAAGGCCTGACCTTCCAGCATCGCCAGGCTGGCGCCTCCTCCGGTGCTGACATGGGAGACCTGATCGGACAGACCGAATTGTTCGATCGCCGCCGCGCTGTCTCCGCCCCCGATGATCGTGGTGGCGCCCTGCGCGGTGGCCCGTGCGATCGCCTGGGCCACTGCCCGCGTTCCCGAGTCGAACGGGGGCACCTCGAACATGCCCATGGGACCATTCCAGACGATGGTCTGGGCTCCTTCGATTTCAGCGGCGTAAGCGCGTTCGGTGGCCGGCCCAATATCAAACCCCGCGTAACCGTCGGGTATCTGGCCGGCGGCGACGACTTGCGACGGGGCGGTCGATGAGGGGCCCTCGGCGATCCGCGTATCGCTTGGAAGCACCAGTTTTGCGGCCCCTAAGGCAATCAGCTCGCCCGCCAATTCAACCTTCTCGGGTTCGACAAGGCTGTTGCCGACGTTCCCGTGTTGAGCGAGCGAAAACGTATACGCCATGGCGCCACCGATCAGGACCCGGTCGCAGATCGAGAGCAGGTTCTTGATCACCTGGATTTTGTCCGAGACCTTGGCTCCACCAAGGATAGCGAGAAAAGGCCGTTGAGGTGATTGAATGGCATCGGTGAGGTAGGCGATTTCCTTGGCGACGAGCAAGCCGACCACGCGCGGTTTGCCGGCCATCGCCTGCGGCACGGCCACCATCGACGCATCGGTGCGATGGCATGTTCCAAAGGCATTGTTGCAGTAGATATCCGCCAGCTGGGCCAGCGCCGCGGCAAATGAGGCGTCTCCTTTCTTCTCGCCCGGCTGAAACCGCAGGTTTTCGAGCATCAGGCACTCACCGGCCTGCAATTGTTCGGCCTTTCGCCGTGCCTCCTCGCCGACCGTATCCGTGGCAAAGGCCACGGGCTTTCCCAGCAGTTCGCCCAGTCGGCGGGCTGCCGGCGCAAGGCTCATGGTCGGGTCCGGCGCGTCCTGAGGACGTCCGAGATGGCTGATCAGAATGACTTTGCCACCACGCGTGAGAATCGACTGGATTGTCGGCAGGGCCATTTCAATGCGGCGGTCATCCGTGATGTGCTGTTTGTCGTCCAGCGGCACGTTGAAATCGACCCGCATGAGGACCGACTTGCCGGCAACATCAATGTCATCAATGGTTTTCTTGGCCATGGGGCTTACTCCAAAGACTGTGTTTCAGTGATTCGAACAGGGGAACAGCGGGCAGCGCCGGGGGCCACCCAGCGGAGTACCGCCCTGGAACGTTTCTCGTCGCGGCCCCACTCCATCGTGTCAAATGTATCGCGGGTCGCTGGCCGGCGAAACCGCTCCTCAAACCGCCAAAAATAGCAGAATGGGGCGCGTTCGTTGCCACTGGCACCTGTCAGGAGTTGCAAACGCTAGGTGCCTCACGACCGTCAAGACTGGTTCCTTCGCTCGCCCTTGGTTGGAAAGAACAATCGCTTCCCTGGTGTTCCAAATATTTGAAGATTTATGCGATGACAGCAATGCTGCCCACCAAAGTCTTCCGATAGCTCACTCAAGAATCCAGCAAAGTCGCTGCTGAAGTACTTCGTCAGGCGACTCGGACATCCCTGCGGGGATGATCGTAGTGTGACGAAGCGACAATAGATTGGATTGCTAATTTTAAGTGCAAGGAGCCCTCCTTATGATGACCCGATTTTTTCTTTCTGCGCTGTTGGCCTTTGGCCTGTTTGGCCTCGTCGACGCGGCCAAAGTCAGCGCGAATTGTTGTGAGCCCAGCTGCGGCTGTGCTTCCGCTTGTGGCAACGGATGTGCGAGTGCATGTG
Organism: uncultured Planctomycetaceae bacterium; assembly: GCA_963700865.1. GTDB lineage: Bacteria > Planctomycetota > Planctomycetia > Pirellulales > Pirellulaceae > CAVOGJ01. The sequence continues at coordinate 1,523,375 of CAVOZC010000018.1, forward strand.
AGCCATCTTGCGGTTGTGACACCGGTTGCTGCGATACTGGTTGTGGTTGGCATCGTGGCGCGATGATGTGCCGCCTGCGTGGTCTCTGCGGCCGTCTGCGTTGCTGTGGCCATAACCGTTGCTGTGGTGGCAACGCTTGTTGCGAACCTTCCTGCGGTTGCCAGGATGCTTGTGGCAATGGCTGTGGCAATGGCTGTGGTGGAAACGCTTGTGAGCCCTCTTGTGGTTGCCAGAATGCTTGCGGCAACGGCTGTGGTGGAAACGCTTGCGAGCCATCCTGTGGCTGTGACACTGGTTGCGCCAACGACTGCTGCGACACCGGTTGCTGCGCTCGTCGTGGTTGCTGCCTGGGAAGCCTGATGTGCAAGATTCGCGCTCGCTGCGCTTGCCGTCCGCGTTTGTGCTGCGGTGGCTGTGGCTGCGGAAACGCTTGTGAGCCTTCCTGCGGTTGCCAGAACGCCTGTGGCAATGGTTGCGGTGGTGCATGTGAGCCATCGTGCGGCTGCCAATAAGCTGATACGCTCATCTGCGATGTGAATTGCAGATGCTCTTTATCATTCCAAGGGGTCCCTCGCAGAGGCAACTTTGCGAGGGACTTTTTTTGTTTCGATCGCGAATTTGGCCGGCTCCGGCCGTGCCCAGCCCGTGCCGCGATCCGGCATGTTTTGCCGGCGGTTGTGATGGGCCATTCTTCCCGTGTATCATGCGTGATTCGCCATGGCCGGCTGTGGTGATCCGTCCGGTGATTTTTCTGGGGAATTGGGCTCGTCCATGCGCCACTTGCTTACCTTGTTTGACCTGGAACCGGCCGAATTGCATGCGATCCTCGGGCTGGCTCGCAGCTTGAAATCGTCCCTCGCCGACGACGTACGGCCTGGCCCCGTTGCAAGGTCATGCGCCGGGGCTGGTTTTTGAAAAGCCGTCTCTCCGCACGCGGGTCAGCTTCGAGGCCGCCATGGCACGATTGGGCGGCAGCACCATCTCTCTGGGAGAGGAAACCGGTCGGCGGAAGCGGGAAACCGTTTCTGATTCGGCCGCGTGCTGAGTGCTGTATCTCGAATGTCCTCGTCTTTCGTGGCAAGGAGCAAAGTGTCCTCGTCGAACTGGCCGCTGCCTGCAGTCGTCCGGTCATCAACGGGCTGACTCCCGATGCCCTATCCCTGCCAGGCGATCGCCGATATTCTCACGATCCAGGAATTAGCGGGGGACGAAGCCCGGCCAAAAATTGCTTATCTGGGTGACGGTAACAATGTGGCGCGTAGCCTGGCCATCGCCTGCAGCATGATGGGGTTTCCGTTCAGCTGTGCGTCGCCGATCGGCTATTTACTCGATGATGATTTTGTCAATGAAATCGAGGCTCGCTATCCGGAGGCCGTGATCGAGACAACGAACGACCCCGTGATCGCCGTGACCGATGCGGAGTTTGTCTATACGGATGTCTGGACCAGCATGGGGCAGGAAAGGGAACGCGACCAGCGACTGAAGGACTTTTCGGGATTCCAGGTGAATCTCGAGTTGATGGCGAGTCGCCAAACCGCAAGCGAAATTCCTCCATTGTCTGCCTGCCAAGCGAGGGGAAGAAGTCGCCCAAGACGTGATTGATGGCGCGGAGAGCGCCGTGTTGCAGCAAGCCGCGAATCGCATGCACGCCCAGGAGGCGGTCCTCCTCTGGCTCTTGAAAGGCACTACCCCATGAGTCGCTCGGACGGTCGGCATGCCGACCAGTTGCGTCCCCTTTCGATCGAGCGGAATTACCTGGCGCGCCGTGCCTGGACGCGTGCTCATTTGCGCGGGTGAAACCACGGTGCTGTGCACCGCCAGTGTCGAACCGCAGGTGCCACCCTGGTTGGCCGGCAAGGGAAAGGGCTGGATCACCGCCGAATATTCGATGTTGCCGGGCAGCACCAATCCCCGCAAGCGTCGAGATCTGCGCGCACGTGGATGGAAGAACCACCGAAATCCAACGCTTGATCGGCCGTAGTCTCCGTGCTGTCGCCGACCTGGAGGCACTCGGCGAACAGATGATTACGGTGGATTGCGATGTGCTGCATGCCGATGGAGGCACCCGTACCGCCAGTATCACCGGCGCTTTCGTAGCGCTGGTGGACGCGTTGCGGACGGTCGAATTGCCCGACCCGAGCCGATTTCCGCTGCGCGATAGCGTGGCCGCTGTCAGCGTGGGTATCTGCGACCGCCGTCCCGTCCTCGACCTGCCTTACACGGAAGATGTTTCCGCCCAGGTCGATATGAATGTGGTCATGACGGGTTCCGGGCACTATGTGGAATTGCAAGGCACCGGTGAAGAGGCCACGTTTTCGGACGAGGAACTGGTGCGCCTGTTAGGTCTGGCGCGAGCGGGCATCCAGCAACTGACCACGGCTCAGCAGCAGGCACTGGGCGGAGACTGGCCTTTCGCTTCGTAGCGGCGGGCAGATATGCCTCAGCTCCAAACCTCGGCGACGGCCGTACCTCCGTCCACGATCTTGAGTGGACGTCCCGCATTGCCGATGTTTTCGTGAGCGGGATCGATCGCCAGCAGGTGGCAAAAAGTCTGAAAGAGGTCCTGCACGGTGACGGGGCGCTTGATCACCTCATTGCCGGAGCGATCGACTTCCCCAATGACCTGCCCCCCTCGCACGCCTCCGCCAGCCAGGGCCACGCTGAAGGCGTTCGGGAAATGATCGCGTCCCCCGCGAGCATTGATCCGCGGAGTCCGACCGAATTCGCCCATCCAGATCACCAACGTCTTGTCGAGCATCCCCCGTGATTTCAGATCGGCCAGCAGCGTGGCGTACGGTTGATCCATCTGCTGACACAGACGTGTGGTTTCGCTGAAATTGTCTCGGTGGGTGTCCCAGTTGCCCAACTCAACTTCCACAAAGGTCACTCCCGCCTCGACCAAGCGCCGCGCGAGCAGGCAGCCCTGGGCAAACTCACCCTCGCCATACGCTTCTCGCAGCGAGGTTGGCTCGGCCTCAATGTCAAAGGCCTGCATGTCCGAACTGAGCATCATCGACGCGGCTTCTTGATACAGTTTCGTGTGATCCGTCGCTTCCTGCCGTGCTCCGGCCCGCCGATACTGCCGATCCATCCGTTCCACCATTTCCAACCGACGTTGGAAGCGATCGACCGCGGTGGTGGGTGTCGTATTCTCCGGGGGACGAGACGGATCGCGCATCACAAACGGTGCGTACTCGACGCCCAACAGCCCGGCCCCAGGCCCTGCCAGATTGGCTCGGCCTCCAATGCGCACAAAACTCGGCAATTGCTGAGCGACATCTCCCAGTCGTTCCGCGGTAATCGCTCCGAAGGACGGATGCCTCACGCTGGGATTGGGTAGATATCCGGTCTGCATCAGGAAGGTCGCGCGGGGATGACTTCCTTCCTTGCTGGTCATCGATCGAATCAGGCAGATGTCATCCATGGCTTTGGCTGTACGCGGCAGGGTATGGGCGATCCGGATGCCAGCGACGTTTGTGGCGATCGAGCTTGTTTCGCCCGCGTTCGCATGTCGATCAAGCGGTGCGAAGGTTTCGAATTGACTCGGGCCGCCCCGCATCCAGAGCAGAATGCAATGTTTTCCCTGCTGGCGAAGTTGAGGCGCTTGGGCCAGCAACCAGTCATTCCAGGTCAGCCCGCCCGCGGCGACCGCCAGGGGCGGCAGCCAGCGGAGAAAGTCGCGCCGTCGCCAGCCGCCGTCGCTTCTCCGAGTGGCCTGTGTCTGACGGATCAGTTCCAGTGACAAGTCAATCATGATGAAGCCTGCGTGGGGTGTCGCGGTGTGCCTTGCGTGTCTGCCGGGATCGTGCGCTGCTTGCGCGTTGTCAACTGCGATGGAGGAATTCCGCGCTATTTACCAGCGACCAGAGAAGATCCTCCTTCCCCTCCCGCCGCGAGGCTGCGTCCTGCAGGTAGTTGAGGGCCATCTGCCGCTCGCCGCGGGTCGCCGGCCGTGACAGGCAGCGGAGGTACAGCTCTTGAATCCACTCGCCGTCGTTGGCGGTCGCGGGGAGACGTTCGTCCCGACCGCTCAAGCGTCGACCGCTCATCAAGCGGGCGAGGATCGGTGAATTCATCAGCTGCAGGGCCTGGGGCACCGAGCCATTCACTTCCGTCACTGGCGTGCTGGGATCAAAACCAAAGTTCCGCTCAAAGTAGTCGCGCGGTCCCCTGCCCCGGTTGGCATTGGCGGCCCCGGCCAGCGCCGTGTCGGGCAGCTCCAGGGCCTGCCTGAGGGCGTTGAAAAGCTGGTCACCCCGCAGTCGTTTGGGATGATTGGCCGTGTAATCGGGAACCGCCCCGTCCACGCGAGAAACCGCTTTCCGCCCGTATGCCTCGGTCAACAGGATCGTCTCCACGAGCCACTTCACGTCATATTCGCTGGCGACAAAGCACTCGGCCAGATAGTCGAGCGTTCGCGGCGCGTAACAGTGACGGTCAGGCCCAATATCGTCGATGGCATCATAGAATCCCTCGCCGACCAGCTCTGTCCAGAGGCGTTGCACGAGTGCGCGGGAAAACCACGGGTTCTCAGGCGACGTAAACAACTCGGCGAGCCGCATGCGGCGCTCGTCATCACTGACGCCGATCGGCAGGCGATCGCCGGTCACAAAAAACGTGGGCTGCATCAACGTACCCTCGGCCGCCGGATCTTCGAGGTCGGGCATGTGGTGCTCCAAGGTGCCTCGGAAGCGGTTCGCTGGCTGGTTGCGACGGCGATTGGGGATGTCGGTCGCATAAACGACAAACGAACGGTTGTCGCCCAGCGTCGGTCGGACAGCAACACGAGGGAAGAAAGCCGCCAGCTGGTGAAACTGTTCGCGCTCCCAGCGATCAAACGGATGGTCGTGGCATTGGGCACATTGAATCTGCACGCCGAGCAATACGCGGGACAATTCGGCCACGGTTTCCTCGGGACGTCCCATTTGGGCCATGATCAGCCCCGTGCGGCCATCGGTGCGGACGTCGCCCCCAGCGGTAATCAAGTCGCGTGCGACTTCATCCCACGGCTTGTTCGCGTTCAGGCTGTCGGCGAGATAGTCATGGAAGGAGGCGCGTCCGATCAGTGCCCGCTCGTCGACCCGCCGATAAAGTACGACATCGCGAAAATAGCGGCCCCAATTGTCGCCAAACCACTCGTCTCGCAGCAAGTGCTCGATCAGTTGCTGGCGTTTCGCGGGTGACTTGTCCGAGATATAGCTGCGGATCTCACGTACCGTGGGGGGATTGCCGATCACGTCGAATGTCGCCCGCCGCAGAAACACGTAGTCATCGGCCTGGGCGAACGGTCGGGGCCCGTCGGGCGGCTGCCAGACTTCTTCCGCGATCAGGGCGTCTACCTGCCGCGCGGCTTCCGTCGGCGAGGGCGACCCGCGAAAGCGGTAGGGCACGCGGGCCGTCAGGTCGCCCTGGGCGAAGACATCGGGTAGAGGTAGAGACACGCCGCTGCATAGCAATACCCAGCACAGGAGGCCGAAGGGGCAGGCGTGGCGGGGGATCGGTAGGGACATCCGTCGGGTTGGTCCAACAAGGGGCAGGGGAACGGCAACGAAAGGATACTTCATGAAATTACGCGTGGTGCGAGTGTGATGGGGCCTTGGACTTTCCTCTCAAACCCCGTACCCGTGCGGAAGTTTCGCCAGCGGGAGTTGCACGTTCGATGGCCGAGCGGGAGATAGCTACGTCTCAATCCGCCCGATTTCCGGCAATGTCGAGCAGCATATAGCCGGCCCAGAAAAAGGGATGGGCCGCCGAGAGGGGGGCGGCGCCCTTGGTCGGCGAGACGCGGGGTTCGGCCTTGGGGTCCAGCTCGGTTTCACGGAGGATCTGCAGACTCCGCTGCCAGGCCTCGGCAGGGGTAGCCTGGGGTTCTTCCTGCAGGAACTCGCGAATCAGATCAAAGCAGGCCTGTCCTCCCGTCCGCCATCGTGAAATCAGCACCGTTTCAGCCCCGGTCGCCATGAGCGTGGTGGCCGCTAGAAAGACCTCATCTCCGGTCCCTGATTTTCTCAGCCCCGATTCGGTCGCCGTGTGAAAGCCCGGTAACAGCACTTGTTGGGGCCCTCCCCAGGGAAAGGCCAGCCACCGCCCGAGCGTGCTGCCCGGCCGGCCCTCGTCGACTCGACCGGGGGACCAACTCAGGCCCCCCGCGCGGGTGTCGTCGATATCATCAAGGACCAGCAGCCGGTCCCAGGTCGTGCGTAAAAGGCCGGTATCGGCACCCAGGCGAGCGGGAAGCACCTCCAGTCCCGTCACAATTTCCTGCATGTCTCGGGCTTGCTCTTGTGCCACTTCCGAGTCGTCTTTGGGGAACAGCTTGCCGAGTACGACGGCGGTGCGCGGCTGTCGCTTCCGCGCGGCGGGCGGCTGACAAATCATCCCGGCGGTGGGCAAGTAACGAAGACGAATCTTCGAGATGAGTGGCTCATAAGGTTCTCCCGCCTCGTTCGCGGGCAAGGCTTCGAAGGGCAAGTACCAGAGTAGTCCGTCGGGAATGATCAGTAGCTCTTCATGGTTGTTCCAGAATCCTGTTTGGCCGCGGTCGATCAGTCCGCGGAAGACGCCGTCGGCCAAAGCCTGCCAGCTCTCATCCTGAAGTTGGTCGATCGAAACGACGGCATTCTCACTCGTCAAACCAAAGGCCTTCAGCAGGCGGGCAAAGTCACGTCGCAGTTGAGCCGGTTTGGCAACCTGCCAGGTTGCGTAGCTGTCGCCCGAGAGCATGAAGGCGTACAAACCTTGCGCGGTGTTAACATAGACGAGTGCCAGCTGTCCGTCGCGCAAGTGCTCTTGGATTTCATTCGTGGAATGGAAGGGCGGAAAAACGAGCGGGCAATACTCGCGACGAAGCGCGATTTCCCCGAAAAGCGCCTCTTGTTTCGCGGCGATCTCCTCCAGCTGGGCAGCGAGGCTCTTCTGCTGGGCAAGCTGGTCTTCGTCAGCGAGGGCGATCGGTAGCTGGATCAGTTCTTGTCGCAGCCGATCCGACTGGCTCGCCAGCTCACGCGCTGTCGGATAGCGGGTGAACAGATCGTTCCGCAATTCGATTTCGGCCGCCGTCAGCGTTGCCTCGTCGGCCGAGGTGAGTCGCCGAAACGCGAGGAGTCGTCCGCCGAGCGGCAATTGGCTGAAGAACCGCTGCCGCCGCATGCGGTCCGCAACTTCCAACGCCCGCTCGGTCTCGCCCCGCTCCATCACGATTTGAAACCACTGCTCATATGCTGGACGATTCGGGGAAAGCATGTAGCACATGGTGTCGAGCGGCCGCATGTTCCAGTCGCCGCGGGAGGGGTCACGGAGCAGACGCTCAAGCAGCGCGCCGGCGGCGCGGGCTGTCAACGCGCCGGTGCGAGCACGAAATAAGGCATCCGTCATGCCGATCTGGAAGAGCCAGGGCGAGACTGCCTGCTGCCGATTGATCGCGCGTTCCAGGGCGCTACCGGCCGCGGACAGCTTGCCAAGCTGGTAATTCACATGCGCAGAGACGAAATCGTGGCGAGCCAGCATCGGAGCCGCCAGCGTCGCCCGGCGATCGAGCGACCGAGAGGCTTGGACCAATAGTTTGCCCGCCGCGGCGGATTTGCCGAAGGTCGTAAGTTGTTCGGCGCTGAGCGTGCACAACGTGGCATGCAAATGTCTCCATCGGGCTTGCTGGGCCCAGGCCATCACGGGAGCCAGCGTGGCCAGTTCCGCCTGGGGCTTGAGGGCCAGATGGACATCGCAGGCGTATTGCATCGCGTCTTCGACCAATTCGGGCTGCTCAAATACGGCTGCCGCGACCGAGGCGTCGATGAAAAGTTTGCCTGCCTCCGGCAGACGATCCTGCTCCATGGCCATTTGTCCTAGGCCAAATAGTGCCATGGGCGTTAAGGGATGGTCCCACTGACCGGCCAGGACGACCGCTGCCCGCAGGGACGTTTCGGCTTCAGCGAAGTTACCGGCCGCTGCCAAGGCATAGCCTCGTTGGATGTTGATCCAGGCTTGCGACCAGTGATTTGGCTCGGTCAACCGTAAATCGTACGTGGCCACTAGTTCGTTGGTGAGCGGATCGAATTCACAGACGGGCCCCATCAGCTCATACCGTCGCCGCATCGCCAGCGTCGTACAACGAACGACTTCATGCACATTGATCGACTGATACTCGGCAGGGGCAAGTACCCCGCCCCGCTGCAGCACGGCATCGTTATTGAGGTTGCCCACCAGGATGCGAAAGCGGTCGGGAATCTGGCCAATCTGAGCGGGGCGAGTTCCCGCAGCCCACGTGACGGGCGGTCGAATCGGACGCGTGTAGGGACGGATCGCCGCTGGCCATTCGATCCGCATCATCCAATCGGATTGCAGTCGGAAAAGCTTCAGGGCCGCGTTGTAATGTTCGAGGCGCTGATTTCACGTTGCCTAAGCGGTAGTGGCATTCGCCCATCATCGTGCGGTAACAGATGGTGTCGATCCACGCCCCTTCGCTCGATCGCAGACCCCCGCGACCGGCCGCCTGGAAGGCTTCGAGTGCCCGCTGAAAATCTCCGTCGTGGAAAGGCGTAAAGGCCGCGTAATAACTGAGATTCGGGTAGGAACCCGTCGTCCGCACGGCCTGTGCCGGTAGCACATCGGCGGTCAGGCCGACCAGCAGGGGGAAAAGGACGAGGATGAAACGGCCGCAGCATGAACGGGTACGGAATGAACGGCTTGGCATGAGTCGTCTCGCTGGCGCGGTTAGCGTGGCAAGCAGGGCTCGCCCAGATCTGGCAGCCCCTATCCTACCGCGCCACGATTTTTTGTCGCCTTCGGTACTCGGCTGCTTGCTGGATCGGACTATCCACGCCGAGATTTGCTGGCATGCAGCTGCGGGCGTGGCGACGGGCGTCTCTCCGCGGTCGAACGTTTTTCTCATGGGAATCGTCAAATCAGGTGAAGCCGGGAAAGGTTTGAGGCCGATAGGGATTTTAGCGATTTTTCTGGCAAACATGGCGCGGTTCCCGCGGCCCGCGTATGCCCCCTGGCGGAACATGGCTGGCACTGAGGAGAAGACGAGGATGCGACGATTACCCCGAACCTTGCGGCAGCTGATCTTGGCGGGTCTCTTCTCGGTCAGTCTTCTCAGCATGACGGGTTGTCAGACCGATGTGGGAGGACAGACTCTGCCCAGCCCGTATTACATGTATGACGATGTGCAGTATTTTCCGCCTGGTCCGGAATTCAAACTGGCCCGTGAGGCAGCGGCGATGAAGGCCTACAGCGATGATGCGTCGGTCGATTTCACGGAATAGTCGGGGTTTCGTGCTCGGCCGATGATAGCAACTCGCGGGCCTGTTCCACGACCTCGTTGGCCCAGGGTTTATCGCCGTAGAGCCGAATGATGCCCGCCAGAATTCCCCGCGCCTCTTGCGGATTTTCCCCCAGGCGGCTGGTCGCGTAGGCAAGGCGACTTTGGAGGGCGCCAATATAGGTGATCGCATTCCGCTCGATCCGCGTATTCAACCGTCGCAGGTTTCGTTCGGCGAGCCGAATACACTGCTTTTCCCGCTCGGTCGCATCGGGGTCGGTCGAAAACACGACAATGATGTCATTCAGATCGCGGGCAGCAATGACGGGATTCAGCGACTCTTTGCGAATCGCGTCAATCAGGGCTTGCTCGATCGGCGCCAGGAACCGGGCGCGTTCCGCAAGCGGGAGGTCACTTCCAATTGTCGCTCCAGCCGCTCCAACTCGATCTCCTCGTCAATTTCCTTCACCTGCGCGGTTCGCGGTTCGTCAGGGAATCTGCGGATAAACTCTTTCACCACGGCGTCGCGGCGCAATAAGGCCTCATCGCCTTCTTCCGCCGCCGCCACAATTTGAGAGAAGAGCTTGTCCGCCGTCGGTGGTTGCCGCAACTGCCAAATGAGCAGGCCGATGAGCACCAGAAATGTCACGAGGAGAGCGATCTTGCCCAGCCGGACCCACGCCGGTTCGTCCCAGCCAGCGAGGGAGGGGCTGGCCTTGTCTCGCCGTTGCGGATCGACGGTGGTAAAGCGAGTCGAGATGGATGACTTTTCGCCGGGCGATCGCTGCCGGGTCGGTTTGACGGCCGCCAGGTTTTCCTGACGTTGCTTCCGCGCCGCCTCCTCCTCGATGACGGTTTCCAGCTCAGCGAATTCCGCTTCGCTCAATTGGCGGGCAGCCCGATCATGCCCTCGTTCGGGTTCGAAATGGAGCACATTGCTCTCGTGGCTCGGCTCGCTCAGTGAGAGTGCGTGCCGAATCGCACTCAGTCGATTGGCTAAAGCCCGCGCCGTGGGGACGCGGTCTTCCGCCTCCTTTTGCAGCAATTTCTGGATCAAATGGTCGAGTTCTTCGGGCGTGTCGGCAGCCAGTCGGCGCACCGGGAGCGGCGTGTCGAAGCGGACTTTATGAATCACATCGGCCATCGAGCGGCCTTGAAAGGGTGGCCGTCCGGTGAGCAGACAATACAAGACACCACCCACGCTGTAGAGATCACTGCGTGAAGTCGCACCGATGCCTTCCGCTTGTTCCGGAGACATGTAATCAGCGGTCCCCAGCACACCACCGTCGACGGTGATCTGCGTGTTGCCAAAGAGTTTGGCAATGCCAAAGTCAGAAAGCTTGATCGATTCGTCCTTGGTCAGCAGCAAATTGGCCGGCTTGATGTCTCGGTGAATAATGCCATGATCATGCGCATGCTTGAGCGCACTGCAGAATCTCAATCCCGATCCGCGTGACTTCTCGCCAGTCGAATCGCCGGCCTTGCGACAATTCCTGCTGGAGACTCGATCCCTCGACGAGCTCCATGGCATAAAAGAGCGCACCGTGTTGTTCCCCGTAGCCGTAGAGTTGCACGATGTGCGGATGGCGGAGCTTCTCGAGCGATTTGATTTCCGCCTCGAACCGTTCGCGGAAGCCCGCATCGGCCGCGAAGGCGGGAGACAGGACTTTCACGGCCGCCTTGGCGCCAGTATCGCGATGGATGCCCAGGTAGACGGTCCCCATCCCGCCACGGCCAATCGCTTCGTGCAAGTCATACGGTCCGAGGGGCTGATTTTCCATGCGATCTTGCCGGGTTCCGAGTGATCCAGTTGCCGTCCTCCATTCTACGCAGAACAAGACCGCCTGGGGGGCCCTCCGGCGGGCCCGCCCCGTCAGGGGCCCAGGGTGGATGTCCGAGTATGGGGTGCGCCGCGCGGTCGGACGCGACGGCCCATTCCTGGGGGATCTTTCGGCGGGCCGGCCCCGTCAGGGCATGGCGGTGAAACATCACAAAAAAAAGCCGGACTCGATGTCGAGTCCGGCTTGGGAAGTTATTCAGACGCATCGCCCGCAGGGATGCGGCTCACGCTTAGTTGCAACCACAGCTGGGTTCGGCACAGCCACAGCTGGGCTCGCAGCAGCCACAGTCGCTGGCGCATCCGCAGCCACTGTTGCCACCCATGCAGCAGCAACGGGAGCGCAGTCTGGCCAGGCAACCACGCAGACGTCCGCCAAAGCCACAGCAACCACAGCCATCGCAGCAGCCACAGTCGTCGCCACAACCACAGGCGTCGTCACAGCAAGGATCACAGCATTGCGGAGCGCAAACCTGGATTTCCTTGCAAACCATCTTGCAGACGCAGACCTGGTAAGGAACCTGCTCGCAATAAGGCACGCAAACGCAAGTCGTCACGGTCTTGGGCTCGCAGACGGTGTTGTAGCACGTCACGCAACGAGTCCGCGTGCGGCACTCGGGAACCATCTTCGTGCAGCAGATTTCGCGGCTGCGAGTCTCGCAGCGATAGGAAGTCTTGCAGCACATGCGGGTCCGCGTTTCGCACTTGTAGGAAGTCTTGCAGCACATACGGGTGCGTGTTTCACACTTCCAAGTCGTCTTGCAGCACATCCGAGTACGCGTCTCGCAACGGAACGTCGTTACACAATACGTGTAAGGAACTTGTTCGCAGACGACGCGTCGCACGCAGTAGGGGACTTCCTTCGTGCAGCATTCGGGAACCCAAACGCGGCGGCAGCAAGTCTGTGGGCAGCAAGTCGGGCAACCACAAGCATCGCGGCCTCGGACCATCACTGTACTCTGGACAGTCTCGAAATGACCACCACGCACGTTGACCGTACGAGTCCGCTGCTCCGTCACCACGCGACGTACCGTGCGGTAACCTGTCCGCTGCTCACGCTGCGGAACCCGAACCGTGTAGTTCACGGGCACCTGCGTGCGGACCGGAACACGCACGGTGTAGTTCACCGCAACTTGTTCCTGCACTGGAACGCGAACCGTGTAGTTGACCGGAACCTCTTCCCTTACGGGAACCCGTACCGTGTAGTTCACCGTCTTGGTTTCCGTTTGCGGAACCATGACCGTGTATTTCTCTTCCACTTGCTTCGTGACCGGAACGCGACGCATTACGTTGACCGTGTGCGTACGTTCCTCGGTCCGATACTTGCGGACCGTCCGCATGCGGGTTTCCATGACTCTTGTCGGTACCATGATCGTTTTTGTGATCATGCCGCTACCAGCGTCCGCTGATCCGTCCGCCGCGACGCCCGCTCCGTCCGTAACCACGGCTCCACAGCCGTTGTCACATCCGGAAGCAGCCGTCTGGCATCCGCAACCCGCCTGCGCATGGCTAGCCATGAGCAGGGCAAGCACAGGTAGCGAGAACAGTGCTTTTCGCAACATTCCAAACTCTCCTTTAAAGGGGTAAACAGAACACTTAAGTGTCAGTGTCTCGTCGTCTTGCCGATCTATGTCCTCGCGTTTGCACGCGTTTTGCAGAGTGGTAGAAGCCCTCGGACCCAACCGGGACCCGATTCCGATTCGATCCATGCTTCGAGGGAACGCCAGGATGATCCCAACGCGCCGTAGGGAACTTTTCGGAAGAACCCGCCGTGGCCAATTAGGTAAATGTGGTTGAATGCGCAGAACGGGTGCTTTACGGTCTACTTTCCCGGTTTGTTAGGACTTTGCCGCCTCGTCAAGCCTTAACGGGGCCACTTGTGGCAAAAAGAGACCATTCGTACTCCGATTGATGGCGCTGCTATAACCGTCGCCCTGGCGCTCAGCATGATTGAGGGGAGCGCAACTCCCGATAAACACTTGGGTTGGGCCCCTGCCGGCCAGCCCGCCCGAGCCCCTGGCACCCCATGCATGCATGCATGCATCGCTCGTGCATTCCGCGTCCTTGGCCCGGCCCACACGTCGGTGTGCCTGCCCCAGAGAGAAAGGGAGTCCCCATGAAATCCCCGTTGTCGCCGTTCGCGATTTTGCTGGTCGCCGTTTCCTTTACGGTGGTCGCCCAGGCCCATTCCGGCGACTTACGTTCGTTAAGGGAGGAATACCAGTGCCAACAGCGCGCCCTGAGGGCGGCGTTCGAGGCATCCACCGCGGCCTTGCGTCAGGACCACAAGTGTTCACTCGCGGCATTGCACGAGGCGAAACGGTTGGCTCAGCGAGCGTGCGAGCCCGCGCGAAGCCTGGAACTGGAACGCCTTCGCTGCGCACGGAAGGAGGCCGTCGAGTCGTACCGATGTGGCTTGGACGCATCGCAGGCCGAGTTTCGCGCAGCGCGACTGCGTCTGGAGGCCTGGTATGCCTTGGCCGCCAGTCGCCTGCGGACCGACACGGTCTTGTGCGCCACAACCGCCACGCCCGTGGTGCCACCAGTGGCGATGTTGGAGCATCCCGATGGGGGCGTATGGCAGGTGTGGCCCCACGCGGCCGTGCCAGTCTATCCCGGAACTTCGGTGGAGGACGCGCCTTACTTCGAGGCGCCCGCCATCGATGGGCCCGTGCTGGGAGTGCCCGCCGAGCCGCTCCCCACGCCGGCCGATCCCCTGCGAGACCTGGGTTCGTCGGGACCAAGCCACACGTCGGCCCTGCTCCGCGACATGTTGCGTGTGGCACTAGCCGACCGATAAGCGACCGAACGCGCCTGCGGGCGCGAGCGACGTGTCTACGGGTTAGTTACTGTGCCGTGTTCCGCCAAGCCGAGTCGTCGATCCGAGACTCAGACTAGCAAGGCAAATCGAACGGATCGCCTCCCCGCAAGACATATTCAATTCCGATGGCGAGGATCGCATCGTCCACGATTGAGTCCGCGTTTATTGTGCTCACCGTTGCTTCCACGGAAGTGGTCTTTGGTGGGTGCGCCAAAATGTCACTGAGAATCACGAACTCGTAGCCACCGCCTCCGATGATCTGCATGGATGCGTCACTGTCCTGGTTTACGAGGCCGCCGATGACGACGTCATCGTCGCCGCCTCCCATTGAAAACCGGACCTTACCGACATAGTCCATGCGGTTGACCCGCACGGCGTCTGTCCCAGCCCCCATGGTGACATTGAGCGTGTTCAGGAACAGTCCCTGCATGAGGGCGACGTCGTCGCCGCTTCCCATATTAATGCTCGACGTCCCCATGACCGAGACGCAGTGGGCGAGCCCCAACATGTCATTGCCTGACCCTCCTTGCACGCGCAATCTGCCGCTCATCTGGACGTCGGAAAACCCCAGCAGGTCGTCGTCCGAGCCCAGATTAAAGTTGGCGTCGCGCTGCACGTGCGAGCCAAACACACCGACAGTATCGTCCCCGCTGCCGGTGATCACCCGCAAATTACGTAAGACCGCGATGCCGTCAATCTCCAGGTAATCATCGGCACCCTTCAAGTTGATCACCAGGTCCTGCGGAACCGCGTGGAAGCTGCCAGTCCAAAAGTACTGCTGATTCGCGCCATTAATCGTCGTACCCGTTCCCGCCTTCCCTTCGACGTTAATATTACCCAAGCCGTCCGCTGTCACGAGGATCTGATTGGCTTCTTGGGAACCCGTAATCCGCAGGGTTCCCGCATTGGTGAGTACGGCGGTCACGTTGCCCGCCAGCAGCAGCCGCGATTCGAGCGGCTCGACCGACCCATCGATGATCCATCGCCCTTCGTCGCTCGGTCGCCTCATACGCTGCGATCCCCAGTTTGAAAAATCACGCTCGCGGACCCGACTTAACATGTTGACCAGCGACTTGAACATGACACGTACCCCTCATGGCCGGATGTGGATGGATTCTCAGGATGAAGTTGCCAACGACCGCAGGAACGATCTGGGCCGGGAAACGCCTGGGAGCCCCTGCCGCAGGCACTCCCGCGCCGAGATGGTTGACCACTGAACCAAGAACTTCGCGATTGTTGTGCCAATTCCCCCGGGAAGTTCCGCTTCCGCGCCGCCACCTCTGTCGAGGCGAGACCCTGGGACTGGTGTCTGCCGCCGCCACAGCAACCGCGCAGCACAACGGCGAATCGTACCTGCTTGAGTGGTTGAGCCGCGGATCAGGACGCGCAAATCCATACCTGCTGAAGAGCGCACTTGAACGCACAGTTGCGGTGTGCGATGACGCGCAGTGCGCGACCGATGCCCCACGGCCAGGTCCATGCCGGCTTGCCAACACCTGTCGCTGCGCCGTGCCGGCTTGGCTAAGATAGAGACAACCGTGGCTCTCCCAACGTCCGTGAGATGGGTCGCTTGGGCCCACCTCGTTCCACTCGCCGTGCCGTAAGATTCGAACCGCGTTTTCAGCACGAGGCACCGCTTGAATCGACAGCCTTTCGGAGTTCCGTGGCGGCACTGGGAACCTCGGCTGAGTCCGCTGTGGGTGCGACTGACTCACGGTTATCGGCGTCGCGAAATTCGCCGTCAGCAGCGAATTCGAAGCATCGACATCGTCGGCGGCCAGCGGCTGACTGATCTTCTCCGCGCGGGACATGGAGTCCTCATCTGCCCGAATCATTCCACTCACTTTGATTCTAATTGTCTTTACCTGGCCGCCGACAAACTCCAGTTACCCCTCTATTTCATGACCGCTTGGCAGGTCTTTGCGGCCTACGGCTTGTTCGGTCAATGGGCGTTGCAGCGATCCGGTTGTTTCAGCATCAATCGCGAGGGGAATGATCGGGCGGCATTTAAACAAGCCGTGGACATTCTGCAGCACCAACCCTATCCGCTCGTGATTTTTCCGGAGGGGGACATCTACCACCTGTCGGACATCGTGATGCCCTTTCGTGAGGGAGCCGCGGCGATCGCGCTGGCCGCGGCACGAAAGTCAACGCGCCCCGTGACAATCCTGCCGGTCTCGATCCGCTTTCGTTATCTGGAGGACCCGACTCCCCAGTTGCGGGAGCAACTCACGGTGCTGGAGGAGCGGCTCTACCTGCATCCGGATGATGCGGCGGACCTGAAACAACGCATCCTCAAGCTGTCGGCCGCTTTGATCGCCCTGAAGGAAATCGACTACCTGGGATATACCCGCGAGGGAGAGCGATCGGAGCGGCTCGCCTTTCTATCCAACCATGTGCTCAGCCGTCTCGAGGATAAGTACCGCATGCCGCACGGCGATGCGATTCCCGAACGCGTAAAGCAGTTACGGCAGCGACTGATCAAGCTGGTGGATGAGGCACCTCCACGGGATGGCATGCCTTCCCAGCACCCCCAGGTCGTCGATAGCTTACTCGACATGGAACACCTCTTCTTTGTGACCCAGCTCTATAGTTATCGCGGCGATTATCTAGCGGGCCAACCGACGATCGAACGGGTTGCCGAGACGGTCGACAAGCTGGAAGAAGACGTGCTGCAGTCGACCTACCCGACGGTCCGTGGCCGTCGGGACGTCACGATTCGCTTCGGGAGATCCGATTTCCGTGTCGGCCGAGCGTGGCGGCCGCGAGCAGACAGCATGCCTGACACGGGAGCTGCAGTCGGCGGTGCAGCGGCTGCTCAGCGAATCCAGCGTGGCAGGCAGCAGCTAAAGGCGCTCCGCCACCTGCGATTCCGCGACCGACTTGCAGGTCGACAACGAACGATGCGCCTTCCATGGGGGCGCGGACCGGCTCCTTTGGCCATCCAATGACCGTGCAGGCGTGACCGCAGCAGCAGTCCCGAGCCAAGCAGTCCCCAGGCGCCATCGCGCCGCCGCTCGGCTCCGGTACGGGTGCGCCGACGAGGTCGATCAGCATGTCGTCCAATTGGGCTCGCCAATTGCCCCAGGAGTGGCTCTCGTTGGCCGTCGTATACCGAAAATCGTAACCTTCAGCCGCCAGCAGATCCGCGAACGGACCGGCCCCGCTGCTATCTCGGATCGTTCCATTCGTCATGAAGATCCGCACGCGATCGACCAATGCCTGATTACGATAAGCCGCGGTGACGCTCTCATCCACCCAGAACGCGGGCGACTGGATGCCCAGGTTTTGGAAGACATCGTTCTCGACCGCGCCCACATAGGCGGAATTCAGTCCTCCCAGCGACGTTCCCAGGATCGTCCGATCGGCGGCCGCCGTCGACGTCGCGTACCGCCCGTCGATATGGCTGACCAATTCGTCAGCGAGAAAGGCCGCGAAATCGCGGTTGGAAACATACTGCTCTGCCCGCTGATTCACGCCCGTATCGGGATGACGCGGATCGACGAATACCGCCACCAGCGGGCGCAGCTGCCCGGCGGCTATCAGATTGTCGATCACCTGCACCGCCGAGCCGAGATAGTCGGCCGCATACTCATGACCATCCGTGAAATAGACGGTTGGCAGCGGCGGTCCTTGCGGATCGAAACCGGCGGGCGTGTAGACTCTGAATTGCACGTCCTGCCCCAGTCGCCCGCTCGTGATCCGCTGGTTTCCAGAAAGGGTCCCATGGTCGATCCCCATTTGCTGAATCGTCTCGAGGGGATACTGATAATCGGGCATCCGCAATTCGCTATTGGGTCCGAACCCGCCCCACATTTGCAGCGGGTTCGCCGGATCGAGGATCCAGTTTCCGTTCACGACCAGCTTGTAGTCGACGCGGGCATCCGAGGGCAGGACACGCTCGACCATCTGGATATCGCTCTGTCCGACGGCTTGTCCCCGCCAGCCTCCGGCATTTGGATTCCAACCGTTTGCATCGCCCGGCCAACTGACCGAACCTCCTCCGCGGTAAAGAAATGCGACCTGGTTGTCCTGGGCATAGGGGACCTGCCCTGCGGTCCGCAGCTGCTGCCAAAACGCAGTGACTTCCGCGGTGCGTTGTATCGGGTCCGCCAGATTGGCAACCCGCAGCAATTCCGCCCTGAAATCCGCATAGCTGGCAAAGAGCGGTGTCCGTACGTAGTTCGGATCGGGTGGCTCCTGTCCCTGCGCCATCATTCCGAAGAGGACCGTTAACAAAACGGCCCACCGTCCCCAATGCGGATTCCCCGACCCGCGCCGTTGATGATTCATCGTGTTCGTTCTCTCCCCTTACGCGACACGCCCTGCGGCTGGGCTGGCTATACTGCCCCGTCGGGCGTGAATCGATTCGCGGTTCCGCCGGGCGAGCCCAGTAGGATGGTCCTGGTCAGACATGGCGGCCCGCCATGGCCTTCAGTCCGCAGTGTAACTTCCCGCCACAGCAAAAAACACAGGTCGAGGGCCGGCGGCGAGAGAGGATCGAGGTCGGACGTCGGTCAGACGGTCCGTTCAAACCCGCTGATGATGGGAGTCACGGTCGACGGATAACTCGTGGCGGCTTCCGACATCGTGTCAAATCCGCGGCCGCCCATGGCCAGGACCGTATCCGCGAATGCCGTCGCCTGCAGCACGCACAGGTCGTCCCCCGCTCCCAAGTCGGTGACGATCGAGCCGCCAATGGTCATCCCATTCAGTTCCGCCGAATCGTTCCCCGCGCCAGGCGGAGGATGGTGTGGCCGAGGGTTTCACCACGCCGCAGCAGTACGGTGTCGTTCCCTTGAGCCGCGATCAGTGAAAAATCGTGTAGTCCCGTGCAGCGATCGGTACTGGCCGTGTCATTGCCGGCACCCAGCGAGACGTGCAATCCGATGACGTCCTTTACCTGATCCAGTACCAGATTGTCATTGCCACGGCCAAGTCCCACGGTCGCGTCGTGCCAGCCGTTCGATCGACGCAACGTCAGACGGTCGTTGCCCGAGCCGCCTTGGCAGTTCACCGACGAGTTCAGCACGCAGCGATCGATCAGCAGGACGTCGCTTCCGTCGCGGAGATTGATCTTAAGTGTGCCACGCAAATTCAGCCGGTCGATCCTCACATCATCATTACCGCCCTGGGTACGGACGTTTGCCGCTCCCTGGGTGGTGACATTGATGAGATCGAGGTCGTCTCGGCCGTTGCTGCCGGTGAAATTGAAATTGCTCCGAATGGTCGTCGCGCTGAAATACGTCGTCTCGACGCTGGTGGGCGCATTTGCGTCGACGGAATTCCCCATCGAAACCCGCGCATCGCGACCGATGGTCGAGTTGGTAACGCGGAGTTTGTCCCAGCCACGGCCCATGGACGCCTTTAGGTCCCGGCCGATTTGCACGCGGGTGCATTCGACCGAATCGTCACCCGATTGCATTTCCAAGCGCAAGTCACGGACGCTGTTGGGATGGGAAAGAGCGATCGCGTGCGAGGCGGCGGTCACGCCGTCCAGCGAAATCTGCGTGCCGGCGGTGCCGCGAATCGTGAGCGTTGATCCGCTTTGAACGATGCTGACCACATTATCGGCATCGTCGCCCCGCAATACCAGGTCGCCCCAACGACCCAAGGAGACTTCGACGACGCCCGCCAACATGCGCCGGCTCTCCAGAGGTTCGCAGGCAAATGCCAGATCGGACGGAGCCGTGGCGGGTCGGCCGTTGGTGTGGCAATTCGGCATGGAGCTGCTCAAGTCAAAAGTCGAGGAACCGAACGTTTACCCGTGGGGACTTGGAAAACGTAGGTCACCGCAGCAGACTTGTCGCCGCTTTCTTCACACCAATCCCCCCAGACGTCACATTCCCACCATGGTTTCGAAGTGGGGCGCGAACAAATCGGCACATATGCCATCGTCCTGGGGAGCGCGGCTATTTTTTCGCCAGCACGTCGCGCCGTGCCCGACTCTTTTTCCAAGTGGGCTTCTTGCCCGCTCGTTTTACCCGCGCAGGGCGACCGGCCTTCGCAGCCGCCCCTGCCTCGCCGGTCTCCTTGACCGTCTGAGACGTCTGCACGACAAGCGATCGTTTGCCCGCCCGCGCCTTACCCGCCGTGGTGGCTGCCGCGGACCGGACCTTGCGGCCGGTTCCTTGCGTGCCGGACTTTTTCCACTTGGAACCCTTTTCACCTTGAGCGGTGGTAGCAGCGGAGGCTTCGGTTGACGCGTGGGCGACACGATCAGTGCCTTGGGTAAATTTTCGTCGGCCTTTAGCGGGAGCCGCCTTTTGCCACGGTTTCCTGGCGGGGAGTGCCGCCTGATTCTCCGACTGCGCGGGTTTTTTTCGGAAGGGCCGCTTGCCGGCGGATGCACCGACCGGCTTTGGCCACGCTGGCGGGGAGCCGCCGTTCGACGACGAGCCATGGGTTCCGCCCGTCTCGGTCGAGTTCAGCTCGGAAGTCGAGCCGCCGAGCTTGGGTTTAGCGAATTTCGGTTTGTCGACTTTCGCTTTGCCAAAAGCCGTTTTGCCAGACGACGGCTTGCCAAAGGTCGACTTGCCGGACGAGGACTTGCCAAAAGACGGTCTGCCGAAATTCGACTTACCGGCCTTCGTTTGCGAGAATTTGGTTCCTGCGAATTTCGCCTTGAATTTTGCCCCGGGTCGGGCTGTGTCACTCTCCCTCGGGCCCCGCTCCTTGGCCGCGGGCTTTTTCCACGACTTGGCTTCCTCTCCTTTTTCGGTGCGGTTCGGCGACGGCCCCTGGCCATGGCTCTCGCCGGCGTCCGCAGGATATTTTCGCTCACCGGCATATTCCGCGACACCCTCCGGCAGTCGTTCTCCCTCGGCCAGCCGGAAGCCCAAGTGCTTTTGCAATTGCCACAGGTTCTTTTTTTGCGAAACGCCACAGAGCGTCACGGCGATTCCAGGTTGCCCGGCTCGTCCCGTGCGTCCAATCCGATGCGTGTAGGTTTCCACGACGTCCGGCAGATCGTAGTTGATGACATAGGTGATGCCGCGGACATCGATCCCGCGAGCCGCGATATCCGTGGCGACCAAGGCATCGACCTGTCCGTTGCGAAAGGCGGCCAGGGTTCGTTGCCGCGCGTTTTGCGACTTGTTGCTATGAATCGCCTCGGCCCGAATACCGGCCTTCAGCAGCCGTTCCACCACGGCATCCGCATTGCGTTTCGTACGGGTGAAAACGAGCGCCGATCCCTTGGGCTGGGACTTGAGGTACTTGATCAGAAAGCCCGGCTTGGCCCCCTGCGGCAGCATGTAGACCGACTGGCGGATCTCGGGCGTTTCCGACGCCTCGGCGGCAATCGTCACCCGCACGGGATTGACCATATTCTGTTCCGCCAGCGACTGAATGGCCGTCGGCATGGTCGCCGAGAAGAGGAGCGTTTGTCGCTCCTTGGGCAAGTGCCCCAGGATCTTTGCCACGTCCGGCAAGAAGCCCATATCCAACATGTGATCGGCTTCATCCAGCACGACCGATTGAATGTAGCTCAGGTCGACAAAGCCTTGGTTCATCAGGTCCAGCAGCCGACCGGGTGTGGCGACAATCACATCCACGCCACGCGCTAGCGAACTGGTTTGCGAGTATTGGCTGACACCCCCGTAGATCACCACGGTTTTCAGCTTGGTCCGCTTGCCGTACTTGCGAAAACTCTCATTGATCTGGATCGCCAGCTCACGCGTCGGGGCAAGCACCAGGACGCTCGTCCGACGACGGTAGGCATCCTCGCACCCCGTGGCCGCTGCGCAACGCGCCTCATGGACCTGCTGAATGAGCGGAATGGCAAAGGCGGCCGTTTTACCGGTGCCGGTCTGGGCGCAACCCAGCAGGTCATGTCCGGCGGCGATCGGCGGAATCGCCTGCCGCTGGATCGGAGTCGGCAGCGTGTACTCGGCGGCGCTAATGGCCCTTAATAAGGGCTCGCACAGCCCCAGCGTATCAAAACTCATCGTGGGTGGTCCTAAAAGAATTTCCCAGGACCAAAAGGGAGCGACCGATATGCCACTCAAGACACCACTGGAACCCGGACATCGCCCAATGGCATAGACCGAAAGGAGATCATCAAAGAATAGCGGTGCTGGCGGGAAAGTCCACCCCAAATGCGGAAGGCTGGCGAGTACGGAGCGTGGCACGATGCTATTGCCGAAGTTGCCTGACCTGGGAGGTGCTCGGAAGATTCGTCGCCGAAGTCGCGAAACTTTGTCATGACCTACCTTTCCCGAGCGTCGTTTAACCGTCAGCCAGAAGAAATCGCGGGGAAAAAAACGCGATCGGTGGGAAGTGGCTGCCGCGATTTCTGGCGGCGTACGCGCGCACGCCGCCGAAGAATGCCGGTGCGTGACGACACGTGGTGCGATTTTGGCGGCATTCTTCTCTGGCTAACGGTGAAAAAAAGAAAAAGGGTGGGTAAAGACAAGGTCGCCACTGACTTTGGAACGTACCCCGCGACGACCCGAGGGACTGTGGCTGGAAGTACCAGCCACGGGGAAGGCCGGAAGCCCCAGCCACGAGCGTATTTTTGACGAGGGGCCCGCCAAGCTGCTACAACGCCGACAGTCGATCATCCTGCGTTCTCCATCGTCGGTGCCAGGTGCCTCCATGCCCCCTCGTTACTTTCTGATCCATTCCCTGCTCCTGTTCGTCGCCGTCGAATTTGCGAATGGTCAGCCGGCCGCGGTGGTCCAACTGCCGACCTTCGGAGTCTCCGTGGACGCGGAAGGCGTGCTCGCTGCAACGACGATTGCTCCGGCC
This sequence comes from uncultured Planctomycetaceae bacterium, assembly GCA_963700865.1. Lineage (GTDB taxonomy): Bacteria > Planctomycetota > Planctomycetia > Pirellulales > Pirellulaceae > CAVOGJ01. The sequence goes on from CAVOZC010000018.1 coordinate 1,546,043, forward strand.
GATGCGGAACAGTCGCGCCAAAGGCTGCTGATGCGGCGGCAAGCATCGACCCAGGGAATCGCGAGAGCGGTTCCCGACCGTAAGGTCTCGTTGCGACGATTGTACCAGCAGTACCGCCAGTTGGTCGAACAAGGCGAACCGCCTGCCGAGGCGATCCGCTTTCTCGCGGGTTTGCAGCGCATTGAATTCGCCCTCGTCATTCCCGAGGCCCAGGATGTGGTGCTGGTGGGGCCGGCCGAAGGCTGGATCGAGGACGCGGCACATCGTGTTGTGGGCGTGACCAACGGCCAACCGGTGCTGTGGCTGGAAGATCTCATTACCGCCCTGCAGGTCTGCCAGGGCGTGCCTGGTGAGTGGTTCGGCTGCACGATCGATCCCACGCGGGAAGGACTGCAGCGACTGGTGGAAGTCAACCGCCAGTTGCCGCGTTCCCTGGCGAACGCCGATCGGATAAGCACCGCTTCAGAATGGCAGGGCATCGTCAAGCAGGCTCTGGGGCGGGCGACGGTGCGTGTGTTTGGCTTGCCCCCCGCTTCCCGCATGGGCCTGGTGCTCGTGGAAGCCGACTATCGCATGAAGCGGATGGCGCTCGGCGTCGAGGCTCCGCCGGTAAAGATGGCCACCTTTGCCGAACTGCTGCGGCAACCGCCGCGGAATATGCTGCAGCGGTGGTGGCTAACGCCCGATCCACAGGGCGTGGTGACAACCGACGATCGATTGACCTGGCAATTGGGTGGTCGGGGAGTCCAGTTGCAGACCGAAAACTACGACTTGACCGCTGATGGCCGACTCGCCGGGAACCAGTTGCCGGTCAGTCGTGCCAGTCAGCTGTTTGCCGATGCCTTTACGGCCAAGTACGCCGCGATCGCGGCCGCACAGCCGATCTTTGCGGAATTACGCAACATGATCGATCTGCTGATCCTGGGCACCATTCTCCAACGAGAGGACGCTTTTGGCCAAGTCGGTTGGGAGCCCCGTCTTTGGCGAGAACCGGGAAACATGCCCGGCTCGCCCCGCACGGCGCCCCGCTCGGCCGATTGTGTCGTGAACGCCTTTTGGAGGGGGAATCGCTTGCTGGTTCCCGCCGGTGGTGGCGTCACCATTCGGCCCGCAGCGGCGCTGGACGATGGAGTCATGCGACGGGTATCCACGGATCGGTTCGCGCCCGTCGCGCCAACGCGGTGCCGACGGCAGACGCCGCCTGGTGGTGGGACTAAGCCCGATGTCAAAAAGGCCTCCAGCCTGTCAACGCGGCTCGATCTCTCCTTCCACGACACGACCCACGCACGCCCCCAGCCCGATGCGCCGGAAACCGTCGGCGGTGCCATAGCCGATCAAGGTGACTTCATCTCCGTCGGCGAGGAATTCACGGCATTCGCCCGTTGGCAATTCCAATGGCCGTCGCCGTGATCCCGCGAGTGGCTGCTCCGCCGAGCCGGCCCAGGTTCGCTCCAGCAGGCACCCTCGTTCCTCAGCGGTCGGGCCCGATACGGTGCCGCTGCCCAGCAGGTCACCCGGCCGCAAATTGCAGCCATTGCTGACATGGTGGGCCAGCATCTGGGGCACCGTCCAATACAGCTTCCGCGTAAAGCTGCGACTGACGCGTATCGCCGCTTGGCCCGCGGCCCGCATGCGATGCGTGCTGAGGTAGACCTCCAGCGTGATGTCCAGCCCACCGTGCGCCTGCGTGGCTGCCCCGTTCAAATGGTCGAGTGGTTGCGGGTCCCCCTTCGCCCGCTCCGCCGCCGGGCAGCGGAATGGTGCCAGTGCCTCGCGAGTCACAATCCACGGCGATACTGACGTCGCAAAGTTCTTGCCGAGGAAGGGCCCCAATGGCTGATATTCCCACCGTTGCACATCCCGCGCCGACCAGTCATTGAGCAAGCCAACTCCGAACCACCGTTCCTGCTCACACGCGTCGATCGGTGTGGGGGTCCCGAGTGGATTTTCGCCTGCCACCCAGATCGCCAGTTCTTGCTCGTAGTCCAAGGTGCGACTCGGACCGACCGCCGGAATGCCATTTGCACCCGGCGGCAGCTGACCGGTAGGTCGCCGAATATCGGTCCCGCTGATGACGATGGAAGAACTGCGACCGTGATAACCGACTGGCAGCCACTTGTAGTTGGGAAGGAGTGGCTCATCCGGGCGGAACATGCAACCGACATTCGTCGCGTGATCGATGGACGCATAAAAATCGGTGTAGTCACCGATCATCGCCGGCAGACGAAAGACCGCGTCACTGGCGGGTCTGAACACAGTCTCGCGCCGCCGTCGATCATCGCGAAGCGTGGGGCACGTTTCGTCCAACAAATCGCTGAGGACCCGCCGTATCTGCTGCCGCTCGGCCGCCGACAAGGCCATCAGGCCATTCAGGTTCGACGCGCCTAGCGCCGTCAGCGCTGTCGCCGGCAGTGCGTCGTCCAGCACTCCCCCCTCGACCAGCTCGCCGACAACGAGGACTTGATCGCCGATCCCGACGCCGATCTGGCCCTCGCCGGCCAGGTCATCTGCAAACACGCAGAACGGCAGATTCTGAATCGGAAAGTCGCTGTCCCGCGAGCCGGGAACCCAAGAGTTCCGTTCCGGGGCGTGCGTTTGGTTGGTATCGGTGGGGCGAGGCATGGGCATACGTGGTGCGGCGAAGGAAGGGGGGCATGTGGGGATGGTCGCCGCCGATTGTACCACTTCGCGGGCCGCGCACACTGCCGGCGGTCGTCCTGGATGCGACGCCGCCAGCCGAGACAGATGGCCTCTTTCTGTCTTCACCGGGCCACACACGGAGGTCGGTTCATTACAATGTTCGCGGGCGATCTTGGTGCCTCACTCCAAACCATGTTGGCAAGCCGGCGGGCGACAGCCATGAGTAGTGATTATTTTTTGATCCACCGTGGCCTGCAAATCCAGCGTCTCTGCGCAGCAAGGGGACCACCGGATTGAGATTCCTGGTCGCTTCGCCCGTGACGGTTTACCCCCGAACATCGTGGCGCTGTTGCGGCAGGTGGACCGCATTCGCAAGCTACCGTTGGATGAAAAGTCGGGTCAGGGCGTGAAGCAGCTATTGCGTGGTTTGCGGACCCACAAGTCGCATGAATTGACCCCCAAGCAGCGCGATCTGATCTACAGCTTTGAAACCCAACTGGTGGAACTCAGCCTCGCGGACGACGCGGCGGCCGCCAAGCTGGCCAAGGGGTTCATTCAAGCCATTCTGGCTGATCGAGCCTACTTTTTTGGACTGAAACCCCTGCCGCAGCATACGGATGATTTTGCCTATGAATTTCTCTATCCGACCTGGCTGAATCTGTACACGGCCCTCCGGCAGCGGAGTGACGGACAAACCAAGTTCTCGGACACCCAGGTGGCCGAGATGCTGAATTTCCTCCGCGAGTACGGCGGCGCGTCGCGCGAGACGCAACAGCCGCTTGTGGGTCTGTTGACGTTTGCCGCAAATCGCATGTCCCCGGATGAGGCCTCGGGATTGGTAAGACGCTTGCAACGGTTGTGCAAGACAGAGCCCGCGTCGGTGGCGACGCATGCCCAGCGTATCTTCGCGCTGCAGGATCAAGCCCCCTCCGCCGGCGTCCTGCGCGAGTTGCTGGTCGCGTATTTGCTCGTTGAGTGTCAGCTCAAGGGAGAGGCGGAGCGGCGCCCCGAGAACGCCACGCGGGGCCCCTTTCCTCCCTCGCTGGCAGCCAAGTTGCGCGAGCTGCAGGAGCGCGCCGGACGATTTCGACACCTACCGCCAGGTGTTGGTCGCGCTGGGTAAAATCATGGACCGGGCCGGCGGCTTTGATCAATCGTTTGGCCAGTTATTCGCAGCGGGCGAAAACGAAGTGACGGAGTTGCTCGACATCTGCCTCTCCGCCGCCACCGGACGTCCCGCCTTCTCCTGCCAGGCACAGCAGCTGGTGGCCCGGATGATGCAACTCGAGCCAGCGGCCGGCCCATGGAAACTGCGACACGTTCGCCCCTTCGCGCATCACCTTGCCCGGCGGATCGACACCTTGGACCCGCTCGAATTGCGTGCCTTCGCGGCAGAGTTCCTCGAAAATTCCAAGAATCGCCACATCCTACTGGCGAGTGCGGCGGCGGCGGAGAAGCGACAACGAATTGCGGAAAAACTGCTGGCGGCCGCACGGGTCGAGGCGGACGTCGACCGCTTCTTGCAACGGTTGCAAGCGGCCGCCATTATTGGGCCGTCGCCGGACGAGGAAGGACTGGAAAAGAATCCGTCAGTCGATCGCCGTGATCCAGCTTTCGCGACGTGACGAATCGATCAGCCGCGGAGAATTGCAGGACCTGGTAAACGATCTGCGTGAGAATCTGCCCGCATCGTTGGGCTATCTTGAGTCTCCGGGCTTCGCCGGTCGCGGCAAGTCCGACCGCCTGGCCAAAATGTATTTGACCCTCAACGAGGCTTGCCACCATTTCTCCGCCACTGGCAAGGTTGGCAATTTTGGCCTGGTACGAGCCGCGTATCGAAATCTGGACGGTCTGATCGAAGACGAATGAGACGGCGGGTATCCACGGCTCGGCTCAGACGCTCCCCCGCCACTCATTCCGGTGTGGGCAGAAGTTCCAGCGCCGCCGCACCCATGCAGGTGACGCCCGCCACAAAGGCGGACGGCATGTCGGGATAGAAGTGGGGCGAGTGCAGCGACGGGGGTGTCTCGCCAAGCTGCTTCATGCGCTCCAGCCGCCTCGGTTCGACACTTCCCAACCAGAACATGAAAATCGGCACGCCGGCTCTGCCATACTCGGAAAAATCCTCGCCGCCCATGACGGGGGGCGTTTCGATCACCTGATCGTCTCCAATCACCGAACGAAACACGGGAGTCAAACGGGCCACGAGCGACTTGTCATTCGAGAGCGCGGGCGTCCCCTCGGAGATCTTAATCTCTGGCGGAGGAGCGCCCGCCGCCAATGCGACGCCTTCCGCTTTCCGTTTGATCGCCTGCAGCATTTGTTCGCGGACCTTGTCCGAATAGCTGCGGACCGTCAGTTGTAGATGGCAAGCGTCACTGATCACATTGTGTTTGGTGCCGGCGTGGATCGAACCGACGGTCACGACCGCCGATTCGGTCGGATCGATCTCGCGGCTGACAATCGTTTGCAGGCTCATGACCAATTCCGCGGCCTGCACGATGGGGTCGATCGTGGTCTGCGGGTATGCGCCGTGCCCTCCCCTCCCCTTCACCGTGATATCGACACTATTGACGTTTGCCAGTGCATAGCCGGCACGGTAGCCGACCATGCCCGCGGGCAGTTCGGCGGACATGTGCAAGGCCAGCCCGAAATCGGGCTTGGGAAAGCGTTCGAACAGCCCATCCGCCAGCATGGCCTTGGCGCCCGAGCCACGTTCTTCCGCCGGCTGGCCGATCACGACCAGCGTGCCCGACCAATCGGTCCGATGTTCTGCCAGGTAGGCGGCCGTGGCGATGAGATTGGTCATGTGCAGGTCATGACCGCAAGCGTGCATCACGCCGACGGTCGCGCCGTCTTTATCCACCGTGGTGACCGTCGAGGCGTAGGCCAGATTGGTTTCTTCCGCGACGGGCAACGCATCCAGGTCGGCCCGCAGCAGGAGGGTCGGGCCTTTCCCGTTCTCAAGCAGGCCGACCACGCCGTGGCCGCCGACCCCCTGCGTTACGGTGTAACCGCGGCGGCGCAGTTCGTCGGCGAAACGATCCGCGGTATTCTTTTCTTGAAAAGACAGTTCCGGATGCTGATGGAAGTCGCGGTAGAGCGCTTCATACTCCGCCACGTGGGACTGGGCCCAAGCGGCGATCGGCGAGGATGCCGGTGGCGATTCGGCGTGCGTCGTTACAGCCAGGCAGCAAACGACCAGCAAGACCCTCGTTGTCATCAGGTTCACTCCACTTTTTCGACGCGGGGCAGCCAGCCGGCTCCAGTGCGTTAACGAGTCGCGGTTCCCGGTTTCGGCTTGGTGTACGACGCGCGTTGGACGCCTCCCTCGGGTTGAGACGTACCGACCAGGAAATTGTCGATTTGGGATCGTTCCTTCATGCGATCAAACTCGCGCGACATTGCCAGCCGCACTTTCTTCTCCCGGATATCGGCCTCCAGTTCCTCTCGCACGGCGGCCATACCGTCGACGACCGGCTTGGTTCGTCCCAGGCAACGGAGAATGATGAACTTGTCTCCGATCGCCAGCACTCCCGAGGTTTCACCCGGCTTCAGCTGGAAGGCTTCTTCCTCCATCAGTGGTTGGCCGCCAAAACGGCGAATGGGCGGGACCTGACCAAAATTGGCTCGCGAAACCGGTTCGACACTGTATTGATGAGCCAGTTCGCCGAAGAATTTTTCCGAAGGGTTCTTCCGTGCCAAGTCAAACACCTCATGCGCCGTGCGTTGGCTGGAAAGGACAATCGCCAGAATTTCGACGCGCTCGCCATAGTTCGCGGCAAAGCCTTTTTCCAGGTCCTCTGCCGAGATATTGATGGCGCCATTGACCAGTTTTTTCAATGCCACACTGGGCCAGACCGCGTCGCGTACGTAGGTATCGACCGTGACGTCGCCTTCCTCGGTGACTTTCTTCAGCCAGCCGTCGACATCCGGTTTGCCGGCGGCATCGGAAAATCCATAGGACTCGGCCGCCCGGCGTATCTCTTCCTGCAGATCGGCTTGCGTGACCTGAATGCTGCGACGCTTCATGGCCTGAACCAGTAATTTGCGATTGATCTCGCCATCCAGTACGGCGTCGCCGTAACGTTGGATACACTGTTCGCCCAAATGCTGGATGGTGATTTTCCGATCGTTCACGATCGCGGCCACTCCTGGCATTTGCTGGCGCAGCGTTTCGTCACCCAACACGATCTTGACCGTCGCCTTTTCCTGCAGCTCGCGGAATTTCTCGGAAGCCGCGGACCGTAGCTTGCGGTCCGCCAAGGCATCCTTGAGTTCGGCCAGCGTTGCTGTGCGTTGTTCGGGGTTGAGCTTGCTCGCCGGAAGGTGCCGTTCGCATTTGAGGATGAGATACTGGTTGGCGAGCGGCACGATTTCCGAGACCTCACCCGGTTGCAGCGAGAATGCCACCTTCTCAATCCGCGGGTCTCCGACGTGGCGATGGATGGGTGGGATCAAGCCGCGGGTCGCCGCGCTGTTCTCATCCTCGCTATGGTCTTTGGCGAGTCGATCAAACTGGTCCGGCTTGGCCTTGGCCTCGGCCTGCAATTCTTTGGCACGATCCGCCGAATGCGTGACAATCAAGCGGACCTGCACGGCTGGTCCAAATTCCGATTCGTAAGCCTCCTGCAATTCCTTGTCGGTCACCTCGAGCTGACTGGCGGCCAAGGCGCGCAGAGCCAGTGTGGGCCAGACGATGTCGCGGCGGTACTGGCCCGGCGTGACGTTGCGCTCGGTCTGCAACATCTGCAGCCAACGATCGACGGAGAAGCCGAACTTGCCAGCCATGCGTTCCACTTCCGCTTCCACATCCGCCGCGGTGATCTTAAGGTTTTTTTGCTGGCACTCTTGCAGGATCAGATGCTTATTGACCTCGCTTTCGAGTACCTGCCTCCCGTACCGCCGAATGCACTCGTTGGCCAGCTGCTTGCGCGTGATTTCCTCGCGATTGACAACCGCCACAACTTGCGGATTTTCCGCTTCTGGCGGCGCGACAGGCCCCGCCGGTTCGGCTGACTTGCGCGTCTGTGGCGAGCGGGACTGCGCCACTGCGGCCGGTCCGCCACAGCAGAGGATGGCTAGAAGGATGACTGCGGTCCGAGGGAAAGGACAACCGAACACTGCGCCGGCTCGCTGCCTTGCTTGCCATAAGGGTCTCTCCATAATTCTTGTGGTGAACGCCGCTGGGGCGGTTGCCAGCATCCGTGGGGCGGAGTATAGGAAGCCGGTCGAATGAGGGTCAAGTCGCGATGCTGGCAGTCCCGACTGGCGATCAGAGTTGCCCAAAGTGGCCGTTCGCGGGCCCGTTTCCCGCCACTGATGGCCACCGCGTCCGCGCACAACGTGCTCCACGCCGCCGGGCTCTTCGGTTATCATCCCACCTGGCAGTCGCCCGTCCCTCGCACGTTTCCTACAGGAGTCGTTATGCGCCCTTTTCTGCTGTCCGTGTCGGTCGCGATCTTGTGCAGTCTCTGGCAGCCCTCCGCTCAAGGGCAGGAAGCGGGCGGCGGCGAATATCCAGTCGTGTCGCGGATGGTCAAGTACACGACGCAAGGTGAGCACACGCAGGGTTATCTGGCAGAGCCGAAAAGCCCCGGAAAGCGACCGGCCATCGTGCTGATCCATGAATGGTGGGGTCTGAATGATTCGATCAAGGCCAAGGCACGTGAGTTCGCGGGTCGAGGCTATGTGGCCCTGGCGGTTGACCTGTACGACGGCAAAGCGACCACTGATCGTGACGAAGCCGGTCGGCTGGCAGCGGCCGTGAGGGGCAATTTTGATCAGGCCTTTGCCAACTTGGAGGATGCCATTGCCTACCTGAAGAAATTGGATACCGTGAATCCAGACCGCTTGGCATCGATCGGCTGGTGTTTCGGCGGCGGTTGGTCCTACCAGATCGCGAAGAACAACCTGGGGGTCAAGGCGTCCGTGATCTACTACGGCCAATTCAACCCGCAGGATGATTTGCAAAAGATGCGCGCCGAAATCATCGGCCATTTCGCGGAAGAAGACCGCAGCATTCGCCTGGATGATGTCAAACAGTTTGAAGCAACTCTGAAAACACAGGGAGGCGATCACAATCTACATCTACCCACACACGACGCATGGGTTTGCTAGTCGTCCTGGCGAAAATCCGGACTACGACGAGCAAGCAGCTCAGCTTGCCTGGCTCCGCACCTTGGCCTTTCTTCAGAAGCGTTTGTAATGCCTCCGGAGCCTTCGATCGCGTGGGCATGCGCGAAGTTTGAGGACCTGGATACGATCCAGCTGCACGCCATTTTCGCAGCTCGACAAATCGTTTTCGTCGTGGAGCAGGCCTGCGTCTACCTCGACGTGGATGGAAGGGATCCGGCGTGCTGGCATCTGTGGGGTGAATCGGCCGGCGACGGATTAGTGGCCTATGCGCGGCTGCTGCCACCGGGCGTCTATTTCGAAGAACCGTCCATTGGCCGCGTGCTGACGATGATGGCGGCCCGCGGGCAAGTGCCGGACACGCCTTGGTGCGGCAAGCCGTGCGTCATTGCGAGCAGCTTTTTCCGGGCCATCGGCGAGTGCGGATCGCCGCCCAACAGCATTTGGAGGCGTTTTATGCCGAGCACGGTTTTCGGCGGGTGGGTGACCCCTATGTCGAGGACGGCATCCCGCATATCCAGATGTTGCGGAGCTGAACTGCCGGCCGCCCGACTGTGGCTGGAAGCCCCAGCCACGATGTGAAGTGCGGCATCCTTCGCCGCTATCCCCGACTAGCCGATTCGACGACATGTTAATCGAGTGGGCCACGACGAGCACTGCCGGCCGCCCGACTGTGGCTGGAAGCCCCAGCCACGACGTGGAGTGCGGCGATCCTTCGCCGCTATCCCCGACTAGCCGGTTCGACGACACGTTAATCGGGTGGGCCACGACGAGCACTGCCGGCCGCCCGACTGTGGCTGGAAGCCCCAGCCACGATGTGAAGTGCGGCGACTCCTTCGCCGCTATCCCCGACTAGCCGATTCGACGACATGTTAATCGAGTGGGCCACGACGAGCACTGCCGGCCGCCCGACTGTGGCTGGAAGCCCCAGCCACGATGTGAAGTGCGGCGATCCTTCGCCACTTTTCCCGACTAGCCGGTTCGCCGCCGTTGGCGGAGTGCCATCAGCCCTCCCAGCAACAGCAGCCCCACTCCGGCGGGTTCGGGCACCTGCATCAGCCGCCCGCCCAGCGCGCCGCTACCGACCTGATTGGTGTGGATATTGAGGAACATGTCACCACTGAAGAGCACGTCCAGCATCCCGGGACTGGTGATGTCCTGGGTCGGCGGGAATGTCAAGTTGGTGTCGGAAATGTCCCACAGGCCGCTGATCGTACTATTCGGCGCGTCGACAAACAGGTTGGCATCGTCGCGACGAGGGATGCCAAAAATATTGAGTACGTGCTCCGTGCCAACGGTATCGCCCGGCAGACAGCCGGGCGTGGCGCACTCGCGTACGTTATGCAGGTGGACCGCGACCACGTCATCCAGAATATCGGGTGTCAGACCACCCAGGTCGACGCCGTTCAACTGAATGAAATAGCTGAGCGTCGTACCTGCCGCATTCCCTTCCGGCTGCGTCAGGACGAATTCCGCGACTCCCGTCGCTGTCGAAGGCGTGCCTTGGACGCCTGCGGATGACATGATCACTGGAAAGCTGCGCTTCGAAACGCGTCGTGGCGGCGTGGAGCGTATGGCCGCAGAATGCGACCAGGCTCGCCAAGTAAACAACCATCGTCTTCATCATTGGTGACATCCTTTTTCTTTTGAAATGCCATGCCTCGTCATTTGTGTCCAGTAAAAAAACAGACCAAGCAATGAGCCGAAGATACCGGCGGGCTCGGGGACGGCGGAAGGAAGTGGGTCGGAACTATTGAATTTATTCGTATTCCAAATATTGAAGTCGGTGACGTCGACAAAGCCATCGGCATTGAAGTCACCGGCGCTCCAGGCGGCGACCCCCGTAAATTTATGCGCGCTCCACAGGTTGAAATCCGAGACGTCGACGACGCCATCCAAGTTTGCGTCGCCATCGAGGTAGTTTCCGCCCAGCCGCAACGTGGCGGCTCCCGCCTCGCGCCGCCACGCGGTCAGGTCCTTGATCGTAACCACCCCATCTCCCGATAAATCAAAGGTCGGCGTGTTCGTCATCGCCGCGATGTCGGCGACGATCAGGTCCGCATCCACAATATCGACGTGTCCGTCGTCGTTGACGTCGGCAATTGCGTGTGCGGCCGTCGCGCTGCGCAGGCGAGCCACCCCGGTGGCTTCGGCGGCAGCGTCCAGTTCGTCAAGTGGATCATAAACATAAGGGATTATAAAGGGATCGCTTGTCGCGTGCGCAGGGGATTTGACCCGCACGCCCACGCCGTAGATACCGGCCGGCGCAGCGAGCGGCTCGAGAAAGTTAAGGCCATGGGCTTCCCAGAATTGCGCGCCGTTATAGGTGCCCCAGTCCATGCCCGTCAGCTTGCCGGAATTGCTCGTCACCAGATACTCCGGCACGGGCGTCTCGTTAAGCATTCCTTGATTGTCGAATTGGGGGGCCATGAAACGGAAAGTCGTCGATGCCTTGGCCAGTCCCACGCCATCCCAAAACATCAAATCCTGGATGACGTCGACATCGAGTTCGGCGCCCGGCAGTACGTGATTCGCGGGGAAATTCACGAGAAAACCGGGTCCGTCGACCGAAATCTCGGCGTCGAGGAACTTCCGCATCTGTGGGACTTCAAACGTTTCGAGCACGTAAAGTTGATTATTGGCCGGATTGACGAACAGGCTGATGGACCCGGCATGGCCAAGACACGCCTCGTCGCCGGCCAGGCAGAGAAGCAGGCAGAGGAACCGACCGAGCAGGGAAAATCTTCCGCTGTCGGGGGCCGTGCCCAACGCATCGCCGCGAATAGTGATCGGACCATCAGGCATTTCGACCGGTCTCTGCCCAAGAAGCATCACGACGTGGACTCTCTTCTCTTGCTGTGTTATCTCGAATGGATTTGCCGACTGGCCGGCCATCACCTTTTGCTGCCACATCTGTGTGGGGGGCTTCGCCAGGTGCCAAGGCCAAACAGGAGTGTGATCAGGCCAAGCCAAATTGCCGCGGGCTCCGGCACGACCATCCCCGCGGATTGGAATTTGTTGACATTCCAGGCATTGAAATCCGACGTGTCGACCACGCCGTCCGCGTTAAAGTCGCCATGGCACCAACTGGCAAGCGACGTGAATTTGGACGTATTCCACAGGTTGAAATCGGAAGTATCGACGGCTCCATCGAGATCGGCGTCGCCGATCAGGAAGCTGTTTGTCGAGTCGAGATTCTCACGGCCCGCCAGCGCCAGCCAACGGTCCCGATCCCCCAGGCCGATGTTGCCATCCCCGTCCAAGTCAAACTGGAGGTCGGTCGACGAGCCCGCAATGGCCGCCACGAGTAAATCGATGTCCGCGCAATCAAAGACTCCGTTGGCGTCGAAATCGCCCGGGTCGATCGCCAATGGGTCAAACGTCGCCACGAACAGTCCCCGCTCGATGTCGCTGACGATGAATTTGCCGCCCGCGAAGTAGGGATAGACCGACCACGCTCCGTTGAAGTTGGCGCTGTTGCTCCCCGGATACGTGTCCAGGAACCCGACCGGTGTCAGGTCGGCGTTGGCCGCGTCGGTGATCTCGTAGATGCGTACTCCCGCTCGATAGTTCGCGGAAAAAATATAATCGCCCAGCACGTACAGGTTGTGATCGATCGCGTCGGTCGGTCCCAGGTCATAGCCCACGTATTGCGGATTGTTGAGGTCGCTCACGTCGAACACGTGCGTCTTCGTTCTGCCGCCGAAATAATATTCGTCCAATTCATCGCCGAGGAAGAAATATCGCTGGTCCTCGGACAGCCAACCTTGGTGGGCGTATGCCGAATTCGCGTAGCCTTTCCTTGCCAGTTGGCTGGGAAGATTTTTGTTCGTGACATCGACAATTGTCAGCGTATCCTCGTTCGCGGCAAAGGCGATCTCTCGCCCGGCATAGGCTGCGTCGGGGCCGCGGTAGTTGACCACTTGCACATCATGCGTGTAACCATCCGCGGCGAAAAATCCTGCCTCGACGGGAACTTCCGGATTGCGAATGTCAACAATATGCAGTCCACCGCTGGCCCGATTGCTACCCACGATATAGGCATACCCGGTGGCTTCGTTGATGGCAACATTGTGCGCATTGCGGAAGGCGTCGTAATGGGCGTCTTCGCTGAACGTCTGCGGTGACGTGACCCCACGTAGTCGAGTCAAATCGAACACCTGCATCCCATGCGGACCGTTGCCATCCGATACCACAAACGCATGATCCTGGTAGACCTTGACATCGCGCCAGTCCGATTCGCCGGTATAGGACGGAAGATTGCCCAGATAGATCGGATTCGCGCCATCCGTTACGTCGATAAACGCTAACCCGGTGGTGCGGGCGAAGAGCGCGTAATCCTTGCCCGTTAACGTGTCGCTCCAGCCCCAGATGTCCGTTCCGGTTCCACCGCCAATCTGATTCAACGTCAAATTGCTTTGCAGCGTCACGTTCTGCGCGGCGAATTGTCCGCACGCAGCGACGCAGTTGCCGACAACGACGATCAGCGAGAGCAACTTGATGTTCATGAACGCCTCATATTCCCGATTTGACGTGCCAACGATGACCTGCCCAAATCCCGCATTATGCTCGATGACACGATCCGCGAGAAGGGTTTTGTCACCCAGGCGGCGCATCCAGGCGATTTCTGGCTCGATTTTCGCAAAATGAACCGCCCCTGGGGGATGTTCCGACCTCAGTCGCGTCGCTCCGCGAAGGCGGCCACAGCCTGCTCGTAGACCAGCCGCAGCGGCACATCATGCTGACGGGCCAGCGACTGACAGACCTCGTATTCGGCGCAAACCGCACCCCACCGTCTGGCAACCGCCTTAATTTGCCCGTCACGGGCCCCCAGCCCGTCTGGACCTGCACGGCCTCGCGGAAGAGCGTCTCTCGCAGCTGTAACGAACGACGGACACCCAGGGTGCCGGTTTCGCGGAACAGGATATGTTCCATCATCGACCGCTTGGCCGGGTCGCACAACACCGTGACTTTCATGGCCGGCCTCCCCTTCTTCATGAGAATCGGGGTGGTGTAGACGTCGAGCGCGCCGGCCGCAAACAACTGTTCGCCGCAATAGGCAATCACTTCGGGTGTCGCGTCATCGAGATTGGTTTCCAGGACCATGATGGTATCGCCCGTTGTTTCCGCAGCTGTCGTCTGGCCGACAACCAACCGCAGCACGTTCCCTTGCTCGGCAAAGTCGCGATCGCCGGCCCCATAACCGATGGCGTCAATCACCATCTTAGGCAAGGGTCCAAATCGATTCGCCAAGGTCGCCACGATCGCGGCCCCCGTGGGCGTCGTCAGTTCGGCCTCGACAATCGACTCTGCCAGGGGGATGCCCCGCAACAATTCCGCGGTGGCCGGCGCTGGGACACTGGTTCGTCCGTGGGCAATGGTGATAAACCCGTGACCGGTCGGGAGGGGCGAACAAACGAGCTGTTCGGCGCCCAGTAAATCCCAACCAATGGCTGTGCCCACGATGTCGGCAATTGAGTCGACGGCGCCGACTTCGTGGAAATGCACTTTCGCCAGCGTCGTCCCATGGACATGGGCCTCGGCCTCGCCCAGGCGGGTGAAGATGGCTCGAGCCAGCTCTTTCTGCCTTGACGACAGGCGACTGCCGTCGATCATGTCCGTGATGTGGTGCAGGTGGCGATGCGCATGTTCCGGCTCGTGCCGCACGTGGATTTTTGTGGCACGAAAGCCCTTTCGCCGGACCTGCTCGGCTTCCAAACGACAGTCCGGCAGCCCCAAGGAATCAATGCCCGACTGCAGCGCTTCGAGAGGCACACCTGCATCGACCAAGGCCCCCAGCGTCATGTCGCCGCTGATACCGCTCAGCACAATCAAAGTAGGCAATTTTCATCGTTCCATCCCGGCTGGTTTGCGTCGGCCCGAGACGCCATTGACCCAGTTTTGCGGCTCCGATACAAGTACCCGCCGCCGGGAATCGAGGACTTGGGGAAGACGAGAGCAATGCACACAGCGACAATGGTCAAGTCGGCGGTGGCCGCCGAACCAAACGATTCCGGCTGGGGATCGCTACCCCCCTCCATGCGGGTCTTGTCGATCGTCGGTGAATCGCAACACAGCGGCTGGCTGAGCGAGGTCTTTGCCGGTGATCAGGCAAGTCGCGTTGTACTGCATGAAGCCGTCGGCATGGTCGAGGCACTTGCCCGCTTGCGCGACGAAGCCTTCGATACCGTACTTATCTGCCACGATGGGGAACGCTTTGACGCCCTGACGGTTCTCGATGCCATTCGCACTGGCAGTACGGAACAGCAGCCGATTATCGTCCTGGGCGAAGCGGCGGAGACTGAGTTAGCTCCCGCCTGTTTCGCATCGGGGGCGGATGCCTACCTGTGCCTGGGAAACACGACTGCCCGGATGCTGTTGTGGCACGTGGCGCGGGCTCGCGAACGCCATCAATTGTTGGAGGAAAATCGTCAGCTTCAGCAGGCACGCCGACTGCAATTGAAACGCGAGCGCGAGGAAGCCAGTCGGCTGCTCCAACAGCAGCGAACACTGGTGGAATCATTGCGAGGGTCCACTGCGGCGGACGCCGCCGGCCATGTCTCCCGTGAACTGTGGGCCAGCTATCGTGAAGTGCTGCAAACGTACATCGTGATGGGAGGCGGTCAGCTGACCCACGAAATCGAGTCATTGACGCTCCGGCTGATCGTTGAGGGAATCAACGGTCCGCGGGCCATTGCCATGCACGTCGGTGTCCTGGAAGAAGTGATTCACGAACTTGGCAATCGGAGCGCCCGGCATGTCATGAGCCGCGCCGACATGCTGTTTATCGAACTGCTCGTCCACCTCTGCGAAGGCTTTCGCGAAAAAGCCGATCGGATTGCCGCGCCAGCGGCAACCTTCTTTTTGAACGGGTAACCGGACCCACGATTGGCCGATACCGGCTCCCAGACGGCGGGTCGTGGGGCCGGACGCCCAGGGTGTTCGGTCCGATCTCCAAAATCTGGCGACTTCGGCCAACCCGTGGCTGGAAGACGATCCCAGGCAGGAAGAAAGGCTGGCGGACGTCGCACGACGGGCCGGTTTGCCGTGGGCAGGATGGTCTCCAGGCGTGCTTTCGCCCATAATTGGTTCATATTCCCTCCCCACCCGGAAGCCGATGAAGTCCCGCCATGACACACGCCAAGTTCACGTCCCTGGTTTGCCGCTCCTTTTCCCACCTGCGGGACGGAATCAAAATCGCCGGGTGCTGTCTCTTGATCTTGGCGGCTCCCGCTTTGGTCCGGGGCGACGAGGAGCCTGGGCTGCCGAAATTGGACAAGGCCTTGCAGCTCAAGCTCGATGCCCGCCGCATGGCGGATCTCGACGAAGTCGTTCGCCTCTGCGAGCAGAGCCTGGAGGAAGGGATGTCCGAGTCAAATCAGGCATTTGCCCGAGACTTCATGTCGGCGACGCTTTACGAAAAGGCCGATCGGCTCGCCCAGACCCTCGATGACGCACCGATCAATCTGGCTTGGGTGCAACGTCGTCAGTTGGCCCTGATCACCATTGCAAAATCGTTGGAGGTCGATCCGGAACGAGCTGAGGCTTACCTGCTTAAGGCCGAATTGCATCAAGTGGCCGGCGCGGCAGAACGTGAAGAAGGAGTGGCTGCCGCGCGAAAGGCGGTTGAGTTGCTGGCCGACAACCCGGCGCGTCGCGCCGATGCTCTGGTTGTGGAAGCCAGTTTTACCGCCGATGCCGAAGCACAGCTGAAGCTGCTCCAAGAAGCGCTCGCAGATACTCCCGACAACCTCGAGGCCTTAAAAGCGCGCGGCGCGGCTTACGCTTCGCTCGAACGCTGGGACGAAGCGTTGGCCGATTTTCAGGCCATCCTGCGGGAAAACAAACGGGACATCGACACGCTGCAGACCGTGGCTCGAATCCTGGTCACGAAAGATAAGTCGGCAGAGGCGTTGGACATTGTCGGCGACGCCATCGCCAACCAGCCGGACGAGCCAGCGAACTACACGCTGCGTTCCGGCATTTACATCGTGCAGGAGAAATTTGATTTGGCTCGAGCCGACCTGGATCGTGCGTTGGAGCTGAATCCCCGTTCCGTGGCCACCTTGTTGGCTCGCGCTCGCATGTTCGAAATGATGGAAAATTATGACGAGGCCATGGCCGACGCGACTCGTGCACTGGAAGTCGAACCCGGTTTGATTCAAGCCCTCCTGGTCCGGTGTGAGATTGCGATCAGCGCCCAAAACTATCCTCGCGCCATCTCGGATTTACGGCGATTGCTTCGCGAAGCACCGCAGGATGTCGGCCTGCGCATGCGGCTGGCTGGAGTCTATCTGGCCGATAACGATCCGCAGATGGCTGAAAGCGTTTATGAGCAGATCCTGTCAGACCATCCCCAGGAATGGCTGGCTCTCCAGGGACTGGCCGACGCGCGGCTGAATCAGGGAGATCATGCCTCCGCCATCAAGGACTATGAGCGCGTCCTGGAGGGTATGCCCGACAACGACGGCGTGCTGAACAACCTCGCCTGGGTCCTGGCCACATCCACGATTGATGAATTGCGGGACGGCAAACGGGCCATCGAATTGGCCGAGCGGGCGTGCGAATTGACCGAGTACAAGGCCGCCCACATCCTCAGCACCTTGGCGGCTGGCTACGCCGAGACGGGCGATTATGACAAGGCGATCGAATGGTCGACCAAGGCCGTGGAATTAGGCGAAGGCGAAGTGAAGCAGCAGCTCGCCGCCGAACTGGAAAGCTACCGCCAGAAAAAACCGTGGCGCGAACGGCAGCTGCCCCCGCCGGCCGAGGACGGTTCCCTGGCAGCCGACCTGGAACTGGGCGACGCGGTTGAAGCCTCCGAAGGTGCGAGCAAGCCGGAGAGTTCAACCAAACCTGAGGGCGCTGCCCCGCCTGGAGGGGCTGCCGGGCCCGATGGCGGCCATCCCTCGACCGATGCCTCTTCAACCAACACAGACCATTCACCACCGCGGAACCCCTGATCACTCGAGCTTTAAGGATACTGTCCATGGATATCCAAACCACCTCCGATCTCGTCGCGAAGAAGTGTGTGCCCTGCGAAGGGGGGGTCGAGCCGGCAACCCCGGCGGAAACCGCTGCACAGCTCAAGCAGTTGCCCGGTTGGTACGTGACACACGAGGGACAACGCATTCGTAAAGACTGGACGGTCAAGAATTTCATGTCGGCCATGAAATTCTTCAACGAAGTGGCGAAGGTCGCGGAAGATGACGGCCATCATCCCGATTTGCATGTGGCCGGTTATCGCAACGTGTCGATCGAACTTTGGACCCACGCGATCGGCGGACTTTCCGAAAACGATTTTATCCTCGCGGCGAAGATCGACGAGCTGCCGATCGAACTGCGCGACTAACCCAGCGGTTCCAGCGGCTGGGCAATTTCGGCCGCTTCCCCCCGATAGCCGTGGGGCGTGGGACCTGCCCACAGGGCAGCATTCGCCAGGATTTGCCGCACCTGACGGTCATGGTAGATCGGATAGGTCTCGTGGCCTGGTCGGAAATAAAAGATTTTGCCGGCGCCGCGACGGAACGTGCATCCACTGCGAAATACCTCGCCTCCCTGAAACCAGCTCACGAGTACCAGTTCGTCCGGCGCTGGAATATCAAAGAACTCGCCGTACATCTCCGTCTGCGGCAGCTCGAAATATTCACCCTCGATGCCTGCCACCAGCGGATGACCCGGGCTGACGATCCACAGCCGCTCTCGTTCGGAGGCCTCCCGCCAGCGGAGCATGCAACCGGTCCCCATCAGGCGGCGGAAGATCTTCGACGCGTGCCCCGAATGCAGCACGACCAGTCCCATGCCCCGCAAAACTCGATCGGCCACCCGGGTGACGATTTCATCGGCGACCTGCTCGTGGGCCATGTGACCCCACCAATACAAGACATCGGTCGCCTCCAGACGCGCAACGGTCAGGCCGTGTTCGGGCTCAGCAAGCGTGGCCGTGGCCACGGCCACCTGGTCCCCCAGTTGCTGTCGCAGTGCCGTGGCAATCGTGTCGTGGATACCCGACGGGTAAATCGCACGCACGTCCTCCCGCTCGCGTTCGTGAAGGAACTCGTTCCAGATCGTAATTCGAAGAGTCGGATTCGTCATGGGATGCCTGCGACTGGAAAAAAAAGATGCCTATCGCGTGAAATCGATCAGGTGTCCCGCTGCGGTCCAGCGGTCGGGGCACCGGCCTGCTCGGCCATAACGCGCCTCATGCACCCTCAAAACTTCCATGCGTTCGGGATGATCAGTATTGCCGTCACGGCCACGGAAATGGCGAGTGGGGCGCAACGCGCAAGTAATCACTGGGTCGATAATTGCCCGGCCCCATGACCATCAGGTTGGTCTGGTAGCCGATCGGGGATAGAAACGAGAGCGACGCTGCCAGGCTGACAGCCATGATGAAGGGACGGGCGCTGACCCCCGAGCCCTCTCCGACGGCAATGGCGAGCGGAAGCATGGTCGCGGCCACGGCCGTGTTCGAGATCATTTCGGTGAAGATGACGGTCATCAGATAAATCACGATCAGCAACACGATGGGCCGTTCCCCCACCACACCGATGATCCCCGCCGCAATCGACCCCGCGGCACCACTCTGCTCGAGGGCCCGGGCCAGACCGAGTGCGGCGCCAATCGTGATCAGCAAGGGCAGGTTGATCGATGAGCGGGCCGTATCGATCGTCAAGCATCGCGAGGCGGTCATCAAACCAGCAATGGTGATAGCGGCGAAACCCGTGGAAGCGATTCCGGGAAAGAGTCCCCGCATGCGGAAATAGCTGGTAAGGCAGAGCCAGGCGATCAGCGACATCGCGAGAATTGCCGCCAACGGCGCTCGGTCGTGCCGGCGGGGACTCCCCTCCACGTCGCTGACCAGGTAGAAGTCACGACTGTCGCGGTAGGTGCGGGCGAAGTTGCCCCGCGTCTGGAGCAACAAGGTATCTCCCGGCTCAAGCACAATATCGCCAATCTTGTTCGTCAAGCGGGCCCCATTGCGATGGACCGCGATGATGGCTGCGTTGTATCGCTGGCGAAATCCCCCCTCTCGGACGGTGGTGCCGATCAGGGGACACGTGCGGGACAAAACCACCTCGGTCAAATTCCTCCGGTGGCGCGCCGCAGGAGAGACGTCATACGTCAAATCGGCTACCGGTACGAGTCCTGGAATTTTCTCGAGGTCGACAATCGTTTCGACGACTCCCGAAAAAACCAGCCGATCTCCGCTGTGCAGGATGTCGCTCGGGGTGACGGGCGTCACGACTTCCGCATGCCGGTTGATCTCGACAAGGAACAGGCTGGGAAGATGTCGCAGTCCTGCAGCCTGGACGGTTTGTCCGATCAGCGGGCAATCGGGCTGGACAAGCAGTTCGGCCAGGTACTCGCGCCGCTGGCTGTCAAACTGCTGGCTGACTTCCGGAATGCTCGGTAACAGTCTCGGCCCCAGCACCAATAGCACCATCGTCCCGACGATGGCACACGGGAGACCCACTTTTCCGATCTCAAACAATCGCATGGGCTCGATCTGTTGTAGCAGGGTTTGCCGTTTACTCAGCTCTTGCGGCGCAGCGCCCCCGCGTCGGCGGTCAGCCGGATCGAACGCTGCTGGTATTCGGCCTCCAATTGCTGGTTCACAACGAGTGTCGTACTCGTGCCGACGAGCGTGCAGACGCCACCGAGAATTGTCAGATAACTGATGGGAATCAGCAGCCGCGAGGGGCTGACGTTCCGCTTGCGGCACCAGTCCAGGACCACCGGCATGGTCATCGCTACCAACGCCGTATTCAGCACAAATGATGAGGTCGCGACCAGGGTAATCGCCAGGCGAGACAGCGCCGCACGTTCGGTCACGACCGATCCGAGCAGTGCCCGCCCGATCCAATCGAGGACGCCCGTCGACCTCAGGCCGGCCGCACACACGAGCAGGCCCGCGATGGTGGCAATCGCATTGCTGGAAAAACCACTCAGTGCCTCCTGCGGCGTGATCACGCCCGTCAGCGTGACCAGCACGAGAGCGCCCAAGAATAACAAGTCCGTCGGGACGCCCCGACGAAATTGCATGATGAAAAAGACTCCAAGGATCGCAGCGAGCGTAATCCAGCCTTGGGGCGTAAGCATGGAGACAACCGAATCGTGGGTAAGGCAAGGGCGACGCGAGCAGTCCAGAATATGGTTGGCGCGGCTGTCCACGTCAACGCTGATCACTTCAATGCGCATGAACGACAGGGTGGGCATACGTCGCAGGTCCGCTGCGATACCCGCCGTCGTACTATCCTAATCGTCTGCCGAACAGTTCGACATTCCGACAGGCAATTGCCTCACGGCGGGCGGAATCGCAAGTCGATAGCTTGGCTTGTAAAGAGACACGCGCGGCGTAGCACCTGAAAGCCGCCCGCATGCCGATGCGTAACCATCGGTGACCGTATTACGCTCGTGCTGGGGTCTGTCCTGCGGGGGCTCCCCGACTCCAGCAGCTGTTCGTCCGTTCCGGCAGTCGGAAAATACCCCGGCTGCCGGACCGGCGGACCGCCCGTTTCGCCCGCCGCCCGTCAGCTAAGGGCCGCCGCTGGGCCTGGGCTTACCAGACGCCCCGCGGGGAATCCACGGCGATCGCTGGCGCATTCCGCGCAATTCGCGTCTAAATTGGGATTCTGGTCGTTCCAGTCGTTACAATTGGTAAGGCAGCCGAACGGTTGGCCCAATTCGGCAATTCCTTGTGGCGTGGCCGAAAGGGGGCAAATAAAATGAAAGAGGGTCAGGTCACGTGGAAACGAGCCTGTCACAGCCCCCTCCATGTGGCTGGAGTCTGCTCTGCCGGAACAGAGAGGCCTGCCGGCGCACATCCAAACCTTTGCATTGCGGTCGGAGTTCCAAAATGAGGTTCCCCTTGTTCAGTCACGGCGTGCGGCATTTATTGGCCATCGGCCTGCTCTCGGTCGGATCACTGCTGGCGGTTGATTCCGCCTACGCTCAAACGGCCCGGCTGGCCACCTTCGAGGAAGCGGACCAGACCTATTTTGCGCTCAGCCTGACGCCCCAGGTCGATGCGCCTGCCCAGGTGCCGCGCACCATCGCCGTACTCATCGACACGTCGGCCAGCCAGGCGGGTCGCTTTCGCGAGGAGAGCCTGTCGGCACTGGTCGGTTTCTTGAATGGACTCGGATCCGAAGACCGGGTCCAGGTCTTTGCCGTGGACCTGGCTGCCGTTCCCTTGACGTCATCGTATGTCACTCCCAAATCCGCGGAGATAGAACAGGCCTTTAAGCAACTGCGGGCGCGATGCCCCTCGGTTCGACCGATATGGAACGCGTCCTTCAGGCCGCCGTCGCCTCGCTCGCTGATGTCGACCCGGCGACCCGGCGGATCGTCTATATCGGCGACGGGATGAGCAAAGCCGAATTGCTGGACCAGCGGGACTTTCGGACGCTCGTCGAATCCCTGGTCCATGATCGCATTTCCCTCACCAGCCTGGCGGTAGGCCCGCAATGCAATGTGGAACTCCTCGCGACGCTCGCCAACCATACGGGCGGGAATGTCGTGATCCTTCAACCCAGTCTCTCCCCCCAGCAGGCGGGGGATCTGGTGGCCAAGTCGACTCGCGGAACCGTACTCTGGCCGGTGAACGTCCATCTTCCCGAGCAGATCTCCGAATGGTACCCGGCACTGTTCCCCCCACTGCGCACCGATCGAGACACCATCCTGGTGGGAACCATGCACCGGGAGCAGCGCCTGCCTTTGACGGTGGAATTCCAGATGGAAGGTCGCCCTGTCGATCAGGCTTGGACCGTGACGGTGGAACCGTCCAACGTCGATTTTTCCTACCTCGCGAAGTTGACCGAGTTGTGCGCGGAAGGATTACGGGCTCACCATGCCCACGGCAGGGAGCGAGGCGCTGCGTGAGGTGCGACGCGTTCTTATTTCAGGCGCGGACAGTTTGAGCGAACTGGGCAGACGAGCTTTGATGGCTGGTGATTTGGATGGTGCCCAAACCCTGGCGGATGCCGCCCTTGAGAACGATCCAGGAAATCCTCAGGCGGATGCGATTCGCGATGCGGTCCAGCGACGCTCGGACGCAGCGCCCCAGACCAGGTTCATGCAATTTAATGGGACGGTCGACAATGGCGAGGTGGTGCTCGAGTCGCCCGCCAACGAACCGCTCTTTCTAGGCGGCGAAACGGTCATCACCGAAGCAACGCCGACCATTTCCGGGTGCCGGTCGTGATCATGGACGGCGTGTTTGGTGATGCTCCACAAACGTTCTACGATGAAAACGGGCGGTTGCTTGATTCAGTGGAACAGCGGCGTCGCGCCCGCGAGGGGTTGCTACGGGTGGAGGTTCGCAACGGTATCGCCTCGGCAAGAGGTTTGATGAGCACCGACCCGGAAGGTGCTGTGAGCGAACTGAAATTGTTGCTCGAAACGGTCCGCGGCGCCGACGATGTGAGCGCGGATGTACGAGCCCAACTGGGCGACCAGGTCGAATCAGCCGTGCGGGCCGGACTCCGCCAGGGACTGGAAAAGAGTCGCCGCGATGCTGAGATCGCCGAGAACCAGGCCCAGGCACGCGACCGCTTAAGAATCGCCAACGCGCTCGAACGTCGTGAATCGAGAATCAGCCAAATCCTCGAGCGATACAACGCGCTCGTCGATGAGGGACGATACTATGAGGCGGAGGAAGCCGCGTTTGAAGCCGAAAAACTCGATCCGACCAATGTCGTGACGCAGGCCGCCATTTACGCGGCCCGCTACGACGGGCGGTTGAGCGAAATCGCTCGTATTGTGGATCTCGGCGAGCGCGGCGTCTGGACGGCACTCAACTCCGTCGACATCGCCAGTATTCCCTTTTCCGACGACCCTTCCCTGGTCTATCCGCCGGCGGAAGTGTGGGAAGAATTGACCATCAAACGAGAAAAATACAAAGCGTTTGATCTCGCGAAGCCTGGAAGTGCGGAGGAAAAGATCTTTCGAGAACTCGATCGCGAGACCGATCTGGAATTCATTGATATGACCCTTCGCGACGCGGTCGATGTGATCAAGGAAAAGCATAACAACATCAATATTGTGATCGATGAAGCGGCGCTCGAATTGGCCGGCATCGACACCGAGACCACGATCAACCAGAGCATCAGCGGTATCACGTTGCGTTCCGCTTTGCGTCTGGTCCTCAAGGGTCTGGAACTCACCTACGTGGTGGATGACGAAGTGCTCATGATCACCACGATCGAGGAAGCGGAAAATCAGCTTGTTACCAAAGTCTACCCGGTAGGTGATCTGGTGTTGCCGCTGCAGCTCACTGGTGGTGGGTTTGGCGGTGTCGGCGGCGTCGGCGGCGGGGCCTTGGGCGGAGCCTTGAACGGCGGTGGTCTCGGCGGCGGTGGTGGTGGCTTTGGCGGCGGTGGTGGTGGCTTTGGCGGCGGCGGATTGGGTGGTGGCGGCTTTGGCGGTGGCGGCGGCGGTTTCTTTGCGGTCGAAGACGACATTTCCAAGGCCGTTCCGGATGACCACGCGGCGGGAAGCGGCCGTGAATCCACGGTGGCTCGTCCCACAGGCCAGGCCATCCGCCTGGAACCAACCGACACATCCGTCACGCAGGCTTGGCAAGACTATTTCCAAAGTCAGGCGGAATTGCCCGAGGATCAGCGAATCAGCGACGAAGACGTGCGGGCCACGGTCCTGCGGCAGGTTAACTCGAAACAGTTCGCTGAGAGCATCGCTCTGATCCAGGCGGCGTTGGCTAACGGATTCGCTCAACCCTGGATGTACGAGGCGTTGGGCCTCTCATTGCAGGCAATCGACGCACCGCCCGCAGAATTGGAACGCGCCCTGATGTCGGCCGTCGACCTGGCCCAGAACTCGCAGGAAGTCTACTTCGTGGCCACCTACATGGCTCGCATCGGCCTGGAAGCAAGGGCCCTCACGTTGTTGGAACAAGTTGCCGAGGCCAATCCGGCTCGACCCGAACCCTACGCGGTCGCTTTGCAACTGGCCAAACGCATTGACGACACCAAGGCCATTCGTTGGGCCTGCCTGGGCATCTGCCGGCACGAGTGGCCGGCCAGCCAACGGCATATCGCGGTCGACGGCCTGCGAACTGCCAAGGCGACGCTGATGGAGATGCAACGTGATGGTCTATCCGCGGAGGCGGCTGAATTCCGGCAACAACTGAATCAGGCACTCGTCCGCGATTGCCGCATCGACGTGCAATGGACCGGCGATGCCGACATCGACATCCTCGTGCAAGAACCGACTGGCGATATCTGCTGTTTGCGAAATCCACGTACCACCGCCGGCGGTGTGCTGATCGGTGATGCCTCGTCCGTTTCCGCCGGAAAGTCCGCCGAGGCCATTACGGAATCGTATGCCTGCCCCATCGGCTTCAGCGGGGAATACAAACTGCTCGTGCGACCGGTGTGGGGCAAAGTCGCCGCCGGAAAGGTCAACGTGAAAGTGGTGACCCACGCGGGCACGGAGGGCGAGGAAGTAATCGCGCGTTCCATCGAAGTCGGCGATGAACCGGCCATGGTCGTGTTCGAGTTGCACCAGGGTCGGCGGACCGAGCCGCTCGAGGAACAGATCGTCAAGAATGCGACCATCAAGCAAATCGCCGTCAATCGGGCCATCCTGGCACAACAGATCGAAACCGGTTCCCAGGATACGCTCCGCGACCTCGCCTTCGATCGGGCCGTCGCCGCAAACCTGGGTGTCTTCGTCCCGCGGCTGCGACCGGCCGTGGGATTCCGACCCGTCATCACGCCGCTGCCCGAAGGTTTGCAGTTGTCCGCACGGGCCGTCGTGACGGCGGATCGTCGCTATGTCCGTATCTCACCCCAACCGTCCTTTTCCGGTGTAACCCGCGTCGAAACCTTTAACTTTGTCACGGGCCAGGGAGACGTCCAGCCGAACCCGCCCGGCGGCGGCGGCACGGGCGGTGGCGTCGGAGGTGGTGTGGGCGGCGGTGGCATCGGTGGCGGGACCGGAGGCGGTGTCGGTGGTGGCGTCGGCGGTGCCGGTGGCTTCTGACGCAGGCCACTTCCCACTCCCGCGTTGCTGAAAAGCTCACGGGGATGCGCGCCGGCACAAAAAAAGCCGTCCCAGATAGGGACGGCTTGGGATGGCGTTGCCCACGAATTGGAGCAACTCGCACCGCTCGGACAAGCGACGTGGCTCTCAAGACGCGGGCTCGGCATGCCGAATTCACCTCGCGCCCCGCAGCCGTGCTTACTCGCGGGGGCGAATCGCGCCCGTGAGTCCCGAGTAATCAATTCGGTCCTCTTCATGCCACAGCGGCTCGCCCAATTCGACGCGGCGACGCAGCAATTCGATTTTCTCCTGCGACCCAGCCGGCGCATCGGTCGGCACGAAGCTATCGCCACGCACGGGCACGAAGTCTTCGTCGTGACCGTACTTGAGAATGGCTTCGAAAACGTTGTTCACTTTGTGTTGCGACTGCATATCTAACCGAGACTCCAAAAAACAAAAAACCGATCAACAAACCATAGACAAACGCGAAGGGCCTTGCTGCTGAAATGAGGCGCGTTCGATTCTCATCAATCGCCTCAGTGGGGACGGATATCACAAGTCGGTAAGGCCAGCCGGCCTTAAGGTGGGTTTTGCAACTAATGGGTTCACCGACCATCGTTCGTGTGCCGTCTCAGCAGTCCACGTATTATTTCGTATTGAGGGGTAAAGTCAATCATTTTGTCGTTTTTCGGCCATTTTGAGCGCCCTTTACGCTCAGCAAAGCGGGCGATTGCTCGTCTCACGGACTCCCGGCGATTTGGGTAAGCTGAAACGAGCAGCGAGTCGCTGCCAGCCAGAGTCCGCGGGAATCTGCCATGTGGCATCAATACGAGCTGGTTTTGCCGGCGAAAGCACGAGGCATGCATCTCATCACGAATGACGTGATCCGGGCGGTGCCGGCGATGAGTGAGCTTCGCATCGGTCTGCTGCACGTCTTTCTGCTGCACACCTCGGCCTCGCTGTCCATCAACGAAAATGCCGATCCGGATGTCCCCAAGGACTTGGCGACGGCTATCGACCATCTGGTACCCGAGAATTTTCCCTATCTCCATACGATGGAAGGGCCCGACGACATGCCGGCGCATGTGAAATCGTCCCTCTTCGGCTGCTCGCTCACGATCCCGGTGCGCGACGGACAATTGCGCTCGGGACCTGGCAGGGAATCTACCTATGTGAGCATCGTAATCGGGCAACCCGCCGACGGCTAATCTTGACGCTGCAAGGGGAGTGACGCGTCGTCGCGATGTCCGCGGTGGAGGCTTTCTCGGCGGATTCTGAAGGGAACCACGAAGGACACGAAGAGCGCGAAGGAAGTCGGATTCGGCGTCGCTCCCAGTTCCTCCCGGATGCCTGCATGTGGTCCTGGTTCGCATGGGCGTGTTGGGGAATGACGGGACGCTTCGTGCTCTTCGTGGTTTTTCCCCGGTCGGCGGTCGTTGTCACGTCGCCCCTTCTTCGCGATATCCGCGGTGCCGGCTTTTTCGGCAGTTCTGAAGGGAACCACGAAGGACACGAAGAGCGCGAAGGAACGTCGGATTCGGCGTCGCTCCCAGTTCCTCCCGGATGCCTGCACTTCATCCCGGTCACATGGGGAGCGTTGGCAAACGAGGGGACGCTTCGTGTGCTTCGTGCTCTTCGTGGTTTCTCCCCGGTTGGCGGTCGTTGTCACGTCGCCCCGTCACCCCTTCTTCGCGATGTCTTCCTTATCGGCTTTCTCGGCGGATTCTAAAGGGAACCACGAAGGACACGAAGAGCACGAAGGAAGTCGGATTCGGCGTGTACCGCAGTTCCTCCCCGATGTCTGCATGTGGTCCTGGTTCGCATGGGCGTGTTGGGGAATGACGGGACGCTTCGTGTGCTTCGTGCTCTTCGTGGTTTTTCCCCGGTCGGCGGTCGTTGTCACGTCGCCCCTTCTTCGCGGTATCCGCAGTGCCGGCTTTTTCGGCAGTTCTGAAGGGAACCACGAAGGACACGAAGAGCACGAAGGAAGTCGGATTCGGCGTCCACCGCAGTTCCTCCCCGATGTCTGCATGTGGTCCTGGTTCGCATGGGCGTGTTGGGGAATGACGGGACGCTTCGTGTGCTTCGTGCTCTTCGTGGTTTTTCCCCGGTCGGCGGTCGTTGTCACGTCGCCCCTTCTTCGCGATATCCGCGGTGCCGGCTTTTTCGGCAGTTCTGAAGGGAACCATGAAGGACACGAAGAGCGCGAAGAACGTCGGCTTCGGCGTCGCCCGCAGTTCCTCCCCGATGGCTAATCTCCGTCGCCGTGTACAGGCATGAGAGCGAATCAAAGGACGAATCGTCGGACGCCATCTTTCAACATCTTGACGTTGAAGTTGATCAACAAGCCAATGCTCGCTTTAGCCAATTTCATGTAAGTCAACAGCTGCGCCTCATGGACCGTCGTCAGCTGCGAGACGCTCTTCAATTCGATGATCAGTTGTTCCTCGACGAACAAGTCAATTCGGTAACCGCAATCCAGTCGCAGGCCTTTGTACTCGACTGGCTGTGGATATTGTAGCTGGAATGACAGGCCTGTGAGCATCATCTCGCGAGCCAGGCACTGTTCGTAGGTCGATTCCAACAAACCAGGACCGAGGGTCCGATGAACTTCGATGGCACACCCAATGACTCTGTTAGAGAGTTTATCAAATTCCATCTCGCGATCTCTCTGCCATCGAGTTTTTCTTTGCATGTAGTCTTGATTCTAATCGTCCCATGCAGCGAGCCGCATGCCCAAACCGAGGATAATTCTAGCCAGATTACTGCCTGATATGTGGCCGCCAAGTTCTGCATTCGCTTGCGGTTATCACGCAGACTCCCGATTTGGAACGTAATGACGAAGAATGTCGGGTTCGGGGTTGACCGCAGTTCCTCCCCGATGTCTGCATGTGGTCCCGGTCGCATGGGCGTGTTGGGGAATGACGGGACGCTTCGTGCTCTTCGTGGTTTTTCCCCGGTCGGCGGTCGTTGTCGCGTCGCCCCTTCTTCGCGATATCCGCGGTGCCGGCTTTTTCGGCAGTTCTGAAGGGAACCACGAAGGACACGAAGAGCACGAAGGAAGTCGGATTCGGCGTCCACCGCAGTTACTCCCCGATTCCTTCAAATTGTTCCCAATCGCATGGGCGTGTTGGGGAATGACGGGATGCTTCGTGTGCTTCGTGCTCTTCGTGGTTTTTCCCCGGTCGGCGGTCGTTGTCACGTCGCCCCTTCTTCGCGGTATCCGCGGTGCCGGCTTTCTCGGCAGTTCTGAAGGGAACCACGAAGGACACGAAGAGCGCGAAGAACGTCGGATTCGGCGTCCACCGCAGTTACTCCCCGATTCCTTCAAATTGTTCCCAATCGCATGGGCGTGTTGGGGAATGACGGGACGCTTCGTGTGCTTCGTGCTCTTCGTGGTTTTTCCCCGGTCGGCGGTCGTTGTCACGTCGCCCCTTCTTCGCGGTATCCGCGGTGCCGGCTTTTTCGGCAGTTCTGAAGGGAACCACGAAGGACACGAAGAGCGCGAAGAACGTCGGATTCGGCGTCCACCGCAGTTCCTCCCCGATGTCTGCATGTGGTCCCGGTCGCATGGGCGTGTTGGGGAATGACGGGACGCTTCGTGTGCTTCGTGGTTTCTCCCCGGTCGGCGGTCGTTGTCACGTCGCCCCTTCTTGGCGGTATCCGCAGTGCCGGCTTTTTCGGCAGTTCTGAAGGGAACCACGAAGGACACGAAGAGCGCGAAGGAAGTCGGGTTCGGCGTCCACCGCAGTTCCTCCCCGATGTCTGCATGTGGTCCTGGTTCGCATGGGCGTGTTGGGGAATGACGGGACGCTTCGTGCTCTATTTTCCGTTGGCGGGTGCTGACGATAGCGGCCGCTTAGGGGGTTAGCCGTCGGGAGCGGGCGACTTTGCGCTGAGGGCGTTTCGCTTCGAGGTCCAGGTCGGCTGGCAAGTCGGGGTCGGCGGGGAAATCCGGCGGAGGCAGTGGGTTGGTCGGCTCGCCCTGGGGAGTCGCGGGTGTGGGACCGGCGGGAGTCGGCTGCTCGGAGTCGCCGGGCGGTAGGGATTCGGCGGGCAGCGATTGGTTGGCTTCTTCGGTGACGGAATCGATGGCCTGATTTAACTTGTCGGAATACGCGCCGCCGGGTGCCCCCGCGGCTTCCTCCGCCATTTCTTCGGTTGTTTCGGCCAGTCCCGCGCCACCTTCCCAGCGCTTGGCCGCCGGGCCTCGACTAATCACGCGTGGACGCGTGAATCCGTAATCCAGGTAGTAGCTGGCATCGCGACGACGCGCCTCGTTGACCGCGTCGAAATAAGCCTTCTTGGGCCAAGGCCCTTCTTGCAGTACCACACCGTTGTAGTCGAGCAGTGACCCCTTGCGATAATGCACGTTGGCGATGTTCAGATTATGTTCGACCAGCGACTGGTAGTAGGAGATGTTCGCGTCGGCTTGACGGCGTTCGGAATCGAGCAGCAGGTCGAGCGGCACGGTGCCCGCTTCGTAACCGGCCCGCACGGCGTTGACTTGTTTGTTGGCCGCGACGCGGCGGCTGAAATTCGTCCGCAGCGTGCGGTAGCCGGCATCGAGTCGTTGGACGGCGTCGGTCAATCCGTGCACCACTTCGAGTTCCATATCTTGCAGCCGGGCTCGTTCCCGTGCCAAGGTCAACTGCGAACTGCGGACCTGTGCCATT
Source organism: uncultured Planctomycetaceae bacterium (assembly GCA_963700865.1). Classification (GTDB taxonomy): domain Bacteria; phylum Planctomycetota; class Planctomycetia; order Pirellulales; family Pirellulaceae; genus CAVOGJ01. The sequence goes on from CAVOZC010000018.1 coordinate 1,576,498, forward strand.
TCACGACGGAAGCCGATGGGCACATTGAGTTCCCAGCCGACGCGATACTCTTGTTTGTCGCCAGACCACAAATCCCCGACGGCTGAAGGTGGAAAGTCCATATTGCCCGGGCTGGTACGATCCGAGTTAAAGTTTTCACCGTTCCCCAACCAGCGATACAAGCCAACAATATCAGCCTGGGGAAGCAACTGGTTGCGCGCGGCGATCAATTGCATTTCTGCTTGACGAATCTGCCAGCCTTGCCGAATCAACTCGACGTTTCGCGCCAGCGATTCTTCGAAAATGGCATGCCAATCAAAATCGACGCGGGCAGCGGTTGGTTTGTCGGCGGGGCGAATCAGGCGACCGTCGGTAGGCGACAGACCGAGCAGGTAGCGCAATCGTGTTTCGGAGCGAAACAGGTCTCGTTGAGCCTCTTCCATCCGCGCTCGAAAGAAAAAGTACTGTTCCTCTGCCTGCGCGACTTTTTCGGCTTCACCGCCATCGCCGCCTTTTTCAAAGAGCGCTTCGACTTTTTGCCAAGCTGCCAAGGCGCTATCGCGTCCGTTCTTGGCCGCGTTCAGGTTGTGATAGAAGAAGTAGAGTTCCCAGTAGGCCTGTTCGACGTTGTTGAGCAGATCGCGTACCGAGGCCCGGAAGGCCGCCAGACTCTGATCGGTTCGGATCCGGGCCAGGATGACAGGCACGCGGTTGACTTGTGTGCCGCGGTTCCGCAACAGAGGTTGACGAAATTCGGTCTCGAACGAGACGAACCAGTCGCTCGGTACGGCGAACACATTCGCGGTATTGGCGTTGAGCGCCTTGGTGTAGATGTCAATGTTGCGAAAGAAGAACTGGGTGCCCGAGGCGGAGAGCTTTGAGATCTCGTTATTGATCACCACGCGATCTTGCTCAAACTGACGAGCCTGGCTTTGGACACCCCGATTGAAGTTTTGTTCCCGGTCGGTGCGATCAAGCGTCGCCGTGCTGCGGAAAATTGCGTCGAAGTTGGCCAAGGCTTGTTCCACACCCGACTGGCTGGTCTCTTGGATCGCCGGGTCGTATACCGTGACCACCGATAAGGGAGACAGCGACAATCGCTCGGGAAGATTGGACAGCACCTGACCGAATTGTCGCACTGGGCCAAAAGTGCGGATGACCTTGCTGTTGTTGAGTGTGATCGAGACGGCGTCTTCGAGCGTCAGGTCCCAATATTCATCAAACTGGGGATTCGAAAGTGTCCGTGGTTGGAGCGTATGGGTGACTTCTTCCAGCGGTTCCTGACCGGCATCGGTGTACTCGATCTCCGTGGCCACATCGAGGTAGTGCGAGAGGTCGCCATCGCCATGGAGATAATACGGTTGCATCGGCTGGCAACCGGGAAGGCAGGCGCTGAAGATCAGCACCCACGCACTAATTGTCTTGACTGGCCGATTCATCCGTGCTCGATTCCGTCAGCGAGGTTGACGCGTTCGAGTCACGGGACCGCGAAGGCGCCAGACCCCACGGGTTTCCGACAATCGGTTCCCTGGGTGATCCAACAGCCGGCCTTGGCCGTTGCTCCCCGCAGCTCGCGAGCGGGCTGAGGAAGGTTTCGTCCGCTTCCGCTTGTCGAAGGCCCGTCTATCTAACTCGGAGCATCCCTCATGCGACTTTCTTCCCTGAAAGTCGTGGGAGGGTACTGATTCTTGGGAATCGGATCGAGAGCAACTCGCAAGATTTATGGATGCGGCTTAGAGATACATGCCCAGGAATCCTTGGGCATCATCGTCAGCGGCCTCCAGCTTTTCGATCCGCTGCCGAGTCTGCTCCAGATCGCCGGCGGCAATGTAGCGGTCAAACTCCGCTTTCACCGAATGCACGACCGTTTCGGCGAACCACTGTTTGATCGGCTCATTCAGCCAATCGCAGGTTTCACCGACCAATTCGACATCCAGGAAGCAGGTCTGGCACTTCTTGTCGTTGACATCCGTCAGGACGGTACCTTCGAAGCCAAAGTCGATAGCACCGATAGCATCGCTATTGACAAGGTGATAGATACAACGGGCGTTATAGAGGTAATAGCTGTTGTGCGATCCATGCTGTTCGATCGCGGCTTTGATCCGCTCGCACCGCTCACGATACTTGGGGGATGCGTCGAGCGGAATGTCCAGCCTGGTGATCGTTCGCAAGGGCAGGCAATCGAAATGGATATCAACCCAACGTTCCATGGCGACTCTCGCAAGCAATGATAGCGGCCGTCTTGCCGCCGCTACCCGAACAGGATGGTTGGCGGCTCGCCGGCAAGGGGTGAACACCGAGCCGGACCCTGATAAGTCATTGGTTAGGGAAGCGCCGAACCTGGTGGCAGGTTCATGCTGGCAGTGATCCAGCCCTGGCTGGCATCGATCTCGGTCAGCACCACTTCTCGTAAACGATCGGCAAGTTCGCCATCCGGCAGATTGTCCACGGTAAAGTCGTCCGCGAACAACGAACCGGTCTTACGCTTGATAAACGTCTTGTAGGTGATTTGCTTGGTCGACAAGCGGCCGGGTGAACGCACGAAATCAACTTGGACTTCGCCTTCGCGAAGGGCAACGAGCTGGTGACTGGCCGATTTTTCCAGCCGATAATTGGCGGAAATTTCAATCGGTTCGGTAATCGCCTGACTACCCCGCTCGAATCGCCGCCCTCGAATGGCGATCCGCAATTGGTCATCCTCAAAAGTGACCGTCGCTGGTTGAGCCACATCGAAAGTCAACGACCACCATTCATCCTCGACGGCTTCCCCCGTACCGTCTTCGGCACCCTTGCCGGGACGCAGCTCATCCGGAACAGGCATGCCATTGTCCTCAAGCATTTTCACGATGTTGTCGCTGTCGACTTTCACACCTCCGAGCACGTCGGCCAGCACGTTGTTCACCGCCGATTGATGCAGTTGCAGTGTGGCCTCGCCACTCGTTGCGAGTGACGGGGGAGCCGTCGGTGCGCCCAGGTAGTCACCCGCCGTCACCGTCGCGTGTCCCAGCACCTCGCGAGCCGTGCTCCGCATCACGGCCTCATCGTAAAACTCGCTCACATCGACGTCGTATCTATCGGAAAACTCATCTCGCTGCGCCTCGGCATCCGCGATCAACTCAGCAACCTGCTGATCCATCTGGCGGGCGACAGTCCGGCGAGCCTCCTGGGATTGCTCCTGCTCGGCCCGACCGCGACTCTCGTGAGCCCGGCGATCGGCCACGCGCCGAATGACGCGATTGCCTACCTGGCATTGGCGTCCGATGCAGATGCCGGTCGTCGTCTGTGAGGTCGAGGCAGATGCCACTGCGGGCCAAGTGTGAATCGCATCCGGAGTGATCGATAGCCGTTTGGTAGCACTCACCTTCGTGCGCCCGACCGTACTCACATAGACCTTCCGCTGCTGAGCCACCGTATTGGTCATCGTCGTGCCGTCCAGTCGAATATCCAGTAGCACGCTTTGTTCGGAAGGAACGAGCACCCCGTACACAAATCCATCCGTCGAGGCCATGCCACGGACGCGGGACCCCTCGAAACAGCGCTGGACCGGTTGGCATTCATTCACCGAGCGCGAAACCCGCTCCGTGACGGCGTCTCCCGATACCGTGAATAGCACGTTCGGATGGGATAAATCTTGTCGCACACGACTTGCCAAATGCGGCAAATAACCAGTCGAATCAAGCCAGCGCAGATGTCCGGACAAATCGGCCGAGGACCCGTTGTCCGGCGAGTTCGCATGCTTGTTCAGTGTGGAAGCCAGCCGCTCCAATCGGCGATCGTACACCTCGTGGGCATTCGCCGTCCGATTCATCTGTTCCAATTCGAGGTATTTTCCCAAGGAACGAGCCAGGCGCCGAAAGGCTGGCCGCTTCAGCCCGCTCACGTCTGGGTCGGACAGCTTCCGATAAACGTTGAGCAGTTCCTCCGGGGAGGGGGTTCCGCTCACTTCCGCCGACAATTTGGGCCATTCCAAATATCGCTTCCAGCCGGCCTCTTTGTCCGCGCCCCCTCCGCTGAGGTAGCGTTCAAACTGGGACACCTGCTGCCGCAATTCATCCAGCCCGATCTCCAGGCGACCTTCCGCCGTCTCTGTCAGTTGCAACAGTTCCAGGTAGCTCTCCAGGCTCTTTCTCACTTGCGCAAACGGTTTCAGCTTCAAACCCGATTCGCCCGTGTTGAACTGGTTGTAGGAGGTCAATAACGTCTGCCAACGCGGAACGCCTTGGCCCGCCACCTCTTCACTCAAGTCGTTCAGACGGAGGAAATTAGACCAACCCTCGCGCTGCCGAGGCGATCCGCGGTCAAGAAACCGCTGCAGTCGAGCCACGGCCGCGGCCACGCGCGATCGGGCCTCCGCCACGCGACTCGGATCGACCGGCGCGTACTCGGACTTCGCATCCAACACCGCCTGTGCCAAGGGGGTGAACAGCTCGGGAGCCGGATCGTTGGTGGGAGCCGGCGGGACTTCCTGTGCCATGCTGGACGTGGCGTCCAGCGCGTAACCGACCGCCATCCCTATCGCAGCCAAAATCAGTGTACGTCGAATGTTCATTGCTCCCTCGCCCACGCGATCTCCATAAGTTGTGGGCCGATCGACTCGAATGTCTGCTGCACAACTCGTAGTCCATCGACCGTTGCTAGCAGCAAAAAACACCCATTTCGCCAAAGCGGCCGGTAATGCGTATTTCCCCTGACCGCTCAACGTACTTGGCCAGGTCAAAAATCACAACCGCGAAATCCGCTGCCATCCGCCATTCCGGACCGACGGAACCTCGGCAGCCACGCTGGATTCCGCAGGATTGGCACAATCGGCGCGATGCGTTCACCTGTGTGGCCTTTCCGCAACCCCGCAGGTTGAAAAGATGCCACATGTTGCCTAACTGCATGCTACGTTTCCATGGTCCCGGGCACGGAGGTGGGCCGCTGTCGTGCGCAACCGCGACGATGGGATTGCCACCAAGGAGGATGACGGAAAACCAGTAAAGTCCCGATCGTGTTCCGACTGGCCAGAACCTTCGCACCGCTTGCCATCTTGCTCACACTCGTCCAATCGGCCGTGTGTTGCCCCGGTTGGCGTTTGCCTCGGATCGATCCCACTGGGCAGCGGATCTTCCTGCCGGCGCCAAACTATACGACCATCACCCCCTTTGGATCGCAGCCTCCCCTTTGGCAATCCCCGCCCCCTCCGCCGCTCTGCGATTCGCCCGAGGCACCCGCGGTCGTGGTTCCGTACTCGATCTTCGGAGCGCCTCCGCCCAACCCCTCGACGGGCCCCGCCATCGCATCACCTCCGGTGGGGACGCCCACCAATGTGCAACTGACCGGCACCACCTCCGAGGACAACCGAGACGGATATGGCGGACGCCTGGTCGTCAATCCGGCAAGGCTGGTGGCCCTGGTGGGACAGGAAGTACTGATCCGGGCGGCGATCTGCGGCGATGACGGCTACCTGATGACCAGGGAGCCCCTGGAATGGACGCTCGCGATGGACAGCGTGGGGTCGATCGTCGAGGTCGATCAGACCAACAAGTCACTTTGGCGGCAATGGTTCCAGCGTCCCCCCTATAAGCGAGATGGCCGCTATGCGAAGGGGCTGACTTCGGGAGCTCCCCAAGTCGTCCCGCGCGGCGCACCCGGACCGGCCGACGATCTGTTTCTCGATCGGGGCGAGACCTGGATCAGCGTCAGTTCACCTTCCGAAGGCGCCATGCACGTAATTTGCGTGGCGCCGACCGTTGCGGGTTGGGAGCAACGGCGGGGCACCGCGACCATTCACTGGATCGACGGACAATGGCAGTTCCCGTCGCCAACAATTGCCGATCCCGCCAGCGGCCAGCGGTTGTGCACGCAAATTGTCCGGACGACCAGCCTTGTGCCGATCGCCGGTTGGCAAGTGACCTACGAAGTCACGGGCGGCACGCCGGCGACGTTTGACAACGGTCAAACAGCCATCGCCGTCAACAGCGACGCGGCCGGTCAGGCCTGTACCACGCTGTCACCGCAAAACGCCGGAGCGGGATCGACTCAGGTTCGCATGGTCGTGACTCGGCCCGGCTTGGGCCCCGCCGACCCGGCGAGCATCAATCTCGGCGAGGGTACGACGACCGTTTCCTGGGGCACCAATGGGTCCGACTCGAATCCTGTCCTGCCGCCAAGCACCCCGCCGCTGCTGCCCCCGGCCTCACCGCCCGCACTTCCGCCGGCCTTGCCGCCAGCCACCTTGCCCCCGTCTTCACTTCCCCCGACACTCCCCCCCACACTGCCGCCGAGCGGTCCACCCTCGGACAATGCACCGCCTGGCTCCGTCCTGCCGCCCGGCTCGAACGATTTTACCATTCGTTTGTCAGGTCCTGAGCAGGCCCAGGTCGGTGCGACCGCTCCCTTTACGATCAGCATCCGCAATACCGGGAACGTGGTGGCCAGCGACGTCGAAATCGTCAATCCGGTCCCGCCTGGGATGCGCTACCTGGACAGTTCTCCGTCGGCCGCCGTATTTGGAGATCGCCTGGTGTGGCGTCTGGGCAACGTAGGTGGGGGAGAAGAGCGTGACATTCAGGTTCGCTACCAGATCGAGCAGGGGGGCAATTTGCGGAACTGCGCCGCGGTGACGTGGCGAGGCGGACAGCTGGTGGATGATTGCCAGACGATCAATGTGGCCGTAAATCCCTTACGAATCGACGTCCAAGGTCCGCGTTCCGCCCCGCTCGGACAGTCGATTACCTATCAGATCGTCGTGAGTAACCTCAGTGGCGAGCGGCTGGACAATGTGCTTGTCGAGGACCGTCATGACAGTGGATTGTCTCATCCGGGGGTGCCGGGCGTCAGCCTGAAACAGAATATCGGCAGTCTCGCGCCGGGCCAGTCACGTACGCTGCCGCTCACTTTCAAAGTCCTGGGCGCCGGTACACTTTGCCAGGAGATCACGGTCACCGCGGATGGTGGCAGCTCGGCGGAATCGCAAATCTGTCTCGACGCGGGCCAGAGCACCGGTGGCGGGCCTGTTTCCGGGGGCCAGGGGGCTTTCCAGGTCCAGAAGATCGGACCGCCGCAGGTGGCCGTCGGGCAACAAGCCAACATTACGATCCAGGTAACCAATACTGGGCAAATCGACCTCACCAATCTTCGCGTGGTCGATCAATACAATCCGCGGTTGGAACCGCTGGCGGCGGATCCGCCCGTACAACGTGAAGACGACAGCACGATTTTCTGGGAGTTTCCCGTCATTCGGCCCGGCCAGACGTTTAACATGTACGTGCGCTGCGTGGCTCGAGAGGCCGCCGATCAGGTTTGTGACTCGGTCACCGTGACGACCGCGCAAGGGATCACCGAATCGGATCAGCTGTGTCTGCGGATTGTTCCCAGCGGCTTCGGACAGTCATCGCCGCCCACAAAAGTGCGTGAAGCTTCGCTTCATGATTCGGCGACCCTGGCCAACATCAGCGTCTCTACTGACCTGCGACTTGCGGATAAGGCCAACTCGGGCCACGGACCATTTGACCTGACGATCCTGCCGGTCGGGATGAGTGGATCGGAGGAGGATTCGGCCACCTACTATCTGTCACTCACGAATGTCTCCGATGAACAGCAGGACAAGGTCGTCCTTACGGTCGAAACGCCCGCCGGGACGACGTTCGACACGTCCTTAAATCCGCCGATGGTCCGTCCGGTGCGTATCAGTTCGGATGAGCGGACGGTTGAATTCCTGCCTATCGCCACGCTCCGACCCCAGGAAACCGCCCGCTTCCGGCTGGTCGTGCGGAGAAATCAGGCCACGATCGGTACGTTCCGCGCCAAGGCGTCGTCGGCGTCGCATCCCGACGGTTTTGTGTTTGCGCCGTAGCGAACGGGCGACCGTTCCTACCGGTTGCGGGAGCATCTCCGCACGGAGCAAGATAAGTCGGCGGGAATGCCGGCCTTTTCCAAGCAATCGTGCAAGCTGGTTCCTGCCAATGGTGGGCAGGCCATCACGCCCGGCGATAATGAGATGTCATGACCAAGAGTACGCCGCTTCCCTCGCTACGTTTTGTGCTGCTGCAGCATCGGCTGCCGGAGCAAGCCGCGAAGACCACCCATTTTGATTTGATGATCGAACGTCAGGGGGACCTGCGCACCTGGTCGCTGGCGGCTCTGCCCAGGCATGGCGTGCCGACGGTTGCGGAAGAGATCGTCGGGCACCGCAAGACGTATCTCGATTATGAGGGGCCCGTCTCGGGAAATCGCGGCAGCGTCACACGCGTGGATTATGGCACCTACGAGACGGTCCGCAGCGATGACAAGACGTGGGAGGGGCGGCTGGCGGGAACCGTCTACCAAGGAGCATTGAAGCTGGTAAAGACTGAGGCGACGCACATGTGGCAATTGACGTTTACGGCGGACTCGCCCCCCGACGCGGCTCCGGATGCATGCGTGGGATAGGCTTGTAGCTGACATTGAGTACGGGTTGCAGGCGACCAGCCCCCTTGTCGGGCGATGCCGACGCCGTCTCCACCCGCTCGGCGACCTGCGTGCGGCCTCGGAGCAAGAGTCGGCCATCGTTCAGCTCAATATCCTCGATTGCAACTTCGTTCTCCGTGCCCAACGCGTGTTGGGGAATCTCGACCATGGCCACGGGGTCCCCTTCCTCCTGCAGCCAGCGAAACCGCAAGCCGGCTCGTCGAGCCGCCCAGGTGAGTTGCTCGACGGCCGAACCGGTCAAGCCAGGGACGGCTCCCATCCGAGCGCGACGGATACGCAGTCCGATGATATTCGGTTGCTCTGTGGGAAAGGCTTCGACATGCATCGAGAGCACGGCCGACATGCGTCCGTTGTTGTATTGGCAGGCGACGCGCGCCCTTCCCTCATCGATTTTGATGCGGGGTTGAGACGCATAGCCGGGCAGAAAGCCCGGGAACTGTTTCCGCAGATCATTGGCCAGCCAACGATTAATTTGGGAGTCGGAGAGGGCCACGGCCCAGGCGCCGTCGGTTTGCAACGCATTGTTCAAGTCGACCAGCGGCTCAATCATCGCGGTGGCACCAATTTGCCGCAACGTCGGCACGTCCAGCCGTCGCGTGTAAAACTCGGGCACCCATTGCGAGGCACGGTAGACGAAACCGATTGCCAGGCCAATCGTGCCCAATGAGACCGCAACGGCGATGGCCCAACGTTTCCACTTGTTTTCAGGTTTCATACGTTCACCTACTCCTGCTCCGCTATCCGTGCCTCAATACCTGCCGCTGCCGTCACTCGCTGGGGCGAGCCGCCCCGCCGCCGAGCCTACTTATACGCTTACTCGCCCCGGCCGGTTCGCCGTTCGATCCTACCGACTAAATTTCAGAAGTGCATACTTTTTTTTGCCACTTCGCAGAACAATAATGGACTCGCTTGCCAGATGCTCGCGCTTCAGGGTCTGCTGTTCATCGGTCAGGCGGCGATTGTTGACGTATACTCCGCCCTGTTGGATCGCACGCCTCGCCTCCCCCTTGCTCTTGGCCAGTCCCGCCGCCACCAATCCGTCGACCAGGACCAGTCCCTCGTCCAAGGTTGACCAGGGAAGCGTGGTGCTCGGCACGTCGGCCAGGATCGCGGTCAAATCCGCGTCCTGGAAATCTGAGATTTCCGCTCCGCCAAAAAAGATACTCTTAGCGCGTTCCGCGATGGCCAGGCCCGCGTCGCCGTGGACGAGCTGCGTTAATGCCTGTGCCAGCCGCAGCTGGCTCTCGCGCAAATGGGGTGCGGCGGCCCGGGCCGCGTCCAGCTGTAATATTTCTTCGTGTGGCAACTCGGTGAGAAAGCGAAGGCACATCCCCGCATCCTCGTCCGCTACATTCACCCAGTATTGATAAAAGTCGTAGGGACTGGTGCGAACGGGGTCCAGCCACACGGAACCGGCTTCCGTTTTTCCCATCTTCCCGCCGTCTGATTTCGTCAGCAGTGGACAAGTCATGCCATACAGTTGGACGCCCAGCATCCGTCGTCCCAGGTCGATGCCGGCCGTGATGTTTCCCCATTGATCGCTGCCGCCAACTTGCAGATGGCAACCATGCTTCTTCTGTAGATATACAAAATCATAGGCCTGCAACAGCATGTAACTGAATTCGGTGTAGCTCAGTCCGGCTTCCCCCTCCAAGCGAGCCTTCACCGAATCCTTGGCTAACATCACGTTGACCGGAAAGTTCTTTCCGACGTCGCGGAGGAAAGCGAGGTAGCCAACGTCCCGCATCCAATCCATGTTGTTGACCAGAATCGCTCGATGCTGGCCGGCAAAATCGAGGAACTTTCGTACCTGCTTTTCGATGCCCGCGAGGTTGGCTTCCAGGGTCTCTTCCGAGAGCAGATTTCGCTCGGCACTCTTGCCACTTGGATCGCCGATCATGCCTGTCGAGCCGCCGACGAGGGCGATCGGCACATGGCCGGCTTGCTGGAAGCGCCGCAGCAGCATTAATGGCATCAGACTGCCCACATGCAGGCTATCGGCAGTGGGGTCAAAGCCGGCGTAGACGGTGCGAGATCCGGCCGTCAGCCAGCCAGGCAGCTCGTCGTCGTCCGTCGTTTGATGGATCAATCCCCGCCATTTCAAATCGGCGAAGATGTCCGTGATGGCCTGAGGCTTATTCATATTCCCCACATTTCAATCATCGCAAAGTCGCACGCTCTGGTCGTGCCCCGGGCGGCAGGGGAATCTTCATGTCGCCGGCACGGCGCAATCGGTCCGCACGGCCGAGACGTTGATTTGTAGCGCCCTTATCTGCCGCAGATGGGAACGTTGACCGGCAATCGTCTACAGGTCAACGGCAAATACGACCGCGTCATTCGACTGGGCGGCTTGCCGATAGAGGTCTCGTATCCGCGGCACCAGGTTCACGCTGGCAGGGGGAAGCTCCAAGGGCGATTTCGTGATAGCAGCCAGCTCCGCCGCGCGGGCGTTCAGCCAGTGCCCATCCACCCCATCAAGCGCCGTTGCCAGATGTCCAACCATATCGGGTCGCACCAGCGAGATGATCGTTTCGGTTCCGCGGTACATCGATCGTCCGCCAAAACACCATGCCAGCGGCGGCTCGCCCGCCGTCACGTTGTCCGAACCGTCCCCGAAACAGCGTGCCAGCGGTCGCCACTGGTCGTCCAAGGCCAAGGACACCGTCGATTCGTTGGCCAGCAAGTGGACCACAAAATCCCGCGTCGCCTCGTCGGTCCGACAGCCAAAGAGGGCCTTGGCGTCTTCGCGACCCAGGATCATGAGAAAGCCGCCGGCAAGCTTATGCGAGTGATTCATCCCCGCATATTACGATACCACCAATTTCCCGTCCAACCCGGGCCCCTATCGCCACATGTCGTCGAGCGGATTGGCCGCACCCGTCCCAAACTTGACTCGCGTCACCGATTTCAGCGCCGCGGCCGCCAATTGCAGATCGTCTCGCGTCGTGATCTTCAAATTCAGCGTCGATCCCGGCACGATCGTCACGGTATGCCCCAGCCGCTCGACCAATTGGGCATCATCGGTGGCTCGAAAGTCCCCGCGGGCCGCGTATGCCTTTTCGAGCAGCGCGCGGCGGAACACCTGTGGTGTTTGCGCCAGCCACAATCCGTCGCGGGCGACCGTTTCGTCCACGGTCCGTCCGTCCCGCGAACGCTTGAGGGTCTCGCTGACTGGAATCGCCAGCATCGCCGCGTCGTGTTTCACGGCGGCCGCAAAGACCTTACTGATCCAGACGTCGGCAATACAGGGGCGAGCCGCATCGTGGATCGCCACGAATTCGGCGGCCGGCACCACGCGATCGAGGGCGTGTTGCACCGATTCAAAACGTTCCGACCCGCCGTCGACGACCGTGATTCCCATGATGGCGATATTCGCGCCAAACTTCATGTTGAAGAATTCACGGTCCTCCGGAGCAATCACGACAATCGTCTGCACCACGTCGTCGCGATGCAAGAAATGTTCCGCCGCGTGCAGCCACACGGCTTTCTCATGCAGCGGCACGAAGGGCTTCTTGTAATTCTTATCGCCGAAACGAGCGCTCATGCCGGCGGCTGGCAGAATCACAGCGAACTTACTCATTGCTAATCCTGGCAGGCATGCTCGTGAACCGCTCCTCGACCAAGACCATTGGCCCGAGTCCCCTCATCATTGGCGCCAGGCATCGGCGCGGGCCTGCCCGCATCCACACGGAGATCAGTACGTCATCATGATTTCCGGCGCTTCGACGCCTGCCAGCGACGTAAATCCTCCGTCCATGATCGACTGTCCCAGCTTGGTCACGGCCCGATAATCACGATCCGCCGGCCGGCGACCCGTCAATTGATTTTGCAGGTCCTGGCATAGCACCGCCGCTGATTGTTGCACAATCTCGTCCCGGCCGCGAGCGGCGTACAGCGCGGTGGCCAGCATCACGATCATCGACTGGATACGACCCGAAAGTTCCGCCATGCGACATTGGCGATCCGCCAGTTTCAACTGATGTTTCCGCATCGCGCCATCGATCTCCAACGGCGACCGCTGCAACTGGGCACAGGCCCATTCCGCGTAGGGTCGCAAGTTGGACGGCAGTGGCGGGAGGTTCGTGCGGCCGCGTGGCAGCAACATTTGCCCGAGGACCCATTTGGCGTAGGGTGGCATGGCTTTCCGCAAGGCCCACAAATGCGCCGGGTTGGCCGGATTCATGGTGCGGATACCGGCGGCAGCCAGCGCCTTGCCGACCGGTTCGAAATAGGTCGTCCCATGGTGCTTGACGAGCGACTTGAAGAATGCCATGCCGAGCATCTCGCCTTCGCCCTCGTAGATGCACGGGGCCAGGTACTCATGGACATGATCACCGAACATGTGGCCGTGCAAGAACGATCGGCCGCCGTGCGTCTTCATGCACATCTCGATCGCCGCCTCTTTCTGGAATTCGCTGCCAAAAATCTTGGCCACGATGCATTCCATCTCTCCCCGAAAGCCCTCATCGATCAGCCACGAGCACCAGTCGACCAGTGCATCGCAGGCCACGATCATGCCGGCCAGCTTGCCCAGTCGCCGCCGCACCAGTTCGCGTTTGCCGATCGCTTCGCCGTACGTGACTCGATAGCCGGCCCAGGGGATCATGCTGGCCATCATCAACCGCATCGTGCCCGCGGCATTGGCACACAGCGATACCCGCCCGAGGTTCAACCCATGGTAGGCAATGGTTAGTCCATTCCCCTTTGTGGGCACGAGCCGATTCTCTGCCGGCACCTCGAAGTTCTTGAAGATCATGCCCTGGTTGTATGTGTGCTTGAGTGCCCACAAACCGTACGAGCGGAGTCGAAATTGGTCGTTTTCCGCTCGCGGCAAATCGCAGATGAGGACGGCGGGCCGCTCGTCGATCAGGCAGACGAGCCCGATCGTGCGGCCAGGAATCACATTCGTAATGAACAGCTTCTCGCCGTTGACGACGTATTTGTCGCCCCTCAATTCAGCCGTGGTCCGCAGCGCCGTCAAATCCGATCCCGCGCAAGGCTCGGTCAACGCAAAGGCCGACAAGCGGCGACCACTGGCCAGATCCGGCAGGAATCGTTGTTTTTGCTCGGCATCGCCAAATGTGCGGACGGGGTCGACGGCTCCGATACAACCGTGGACGCTCGCCAAACCGGCGATCGTGGGATCGTGCAACGCCATCCGTGTCAGAAAGGGAGCGAAGACGCGAAAGGGTGTCCCGCTGCCTCCATATTCCCGATCGACGAGCAGGCCCCAGTAGCGGGCCGTGCCTAGATCTTCCATGACCCGTTCGGTGATTTTTCCCTGTTCGTCATACAACGTGCCGGCCGAACGGTGCTGCCGCACCACCTCGATCGAATCGTCCATGACTTTCTGGATGTCAGGGGTGGCCGCCAAGGGTTGGCCTTGGAACAACTCAATCGGCAAGCCGCGGTCCCAGACGGCTCGATGAGCCGGGCTGTTAATCGTCTGATACTGTGGCTGGAACAGTTGCTCGACCTGATCGTCCGCCTTGTCAATCGCGCCCGTCCGCCGTGCTTCGTCATCACTCTTGCCACCCAGGCGCATGGCGGTTTCGGCAAACGAAGCCTGCTGGTCCGCCGCGGCGCCCGACGGGTTCGACTTGCTGGGATCGTTCATGTGCATCGCGTTTCTTACCTCAAAGGCCGGCTAACATTCGGAATCTATTTCCTCCAGCATAGTATTGCATTCACTCACCGGGAAAAGCTGCCCGAAAGCTAAACTCACCGCAAACACCCAGGGAAACGGGTTAGGTAAACCGGGGAATACCGATCGCGTCGCCGGTCACTTTTTCTCTCAAGTCGCGAAGCTCGCCCGCAGTTCTCACACGACTTTGGATTGAACCCGATGCAGGCGATCAGCATCCGCATCGGATCAAGATGCGGCTCGACGGAGCATTGTGGCGAGTAAGCCGCTCCACGCCGCGAAGTTAAGCAAACAGCGGGGGTGGCATCTGGGGTGAGATGGCGTTCCGGTAGCGCCGACATGGGGCATCAAGTGTCGTGGGTGACCCGAGGGAGACGACGACGGTGGCGGCCGGAGATACCGCAAGGCGTGCCACGCCGCAAATCCCGTTTTACCGTTAGCCGCAGGCGTACGCGAGCCCACGCGCAACGTAGAACCCACTCGCGCAGCCCCAACGGGGACACCCGCCAATTGGGGTAAATTCGTGATGGCCGGGCCCATAGGTCAGGCTCATCGGCGGTTCGGAAGGGAACCACGAAGAGCACGAAGGCCACGAAGGAAGCTCGGGTGCACGCCGCACACCATGCCTGGGGTTTGCATCGAGCCGGCATGATTTCGCGCTTTCACCGTGGACGAAGGGGACGCGTGCCCACGTGCGGCCTCGGCACCATCCGCACCACGGCCACGTCGCTGGCTCGGCCGGGTGACGGGCGTACTGAGCCCTGGGGCGACGCTCTGGCTCGTGGAACTCGCCTTCGCTCGCCACAGGCTACGGTGAAGCACGCCGTTGGCGTGCAATCGGACGAACGCCAAACGGCACCACCCGCCAATTGGGGCGAATTCGTGATGGCGGGGCACGCGGGAGATGACGAGGATTGGCGGGCTTGGGCAAGAAGGCGAAGCCTGCGCGGCCACGTCCAATCTGCTGCGACCGTCATAGCCATTTTGCCGATAATTCCCCTTTGACGCCCCCGGCGGCGGCTCTGCCGGGCAGCCGTCCCCGACGGCGCAGGAACACCCCGGCCGACGGTCCCATGCCGCTGCTTGACACGATCATTACCGAACTGGCGGACAGCCGCTGCTGGAATTATGGGGACCAATCCCCGCTGGCGACCGAGCCAGCGGCACTCGCGGCCCTGGCGCTGAGCGGCGCGGGCCGCCATTCTGCGGCACTCCCGGTTCTCGATTGGCTGGCGGCCTTGCAAGCCAGCGATGGTTCCGTGGGCGTCAGTGACGAACAGGCCGAGCCCAAGTGGCCTACCAGTCTCGCTGTACTCGCATGGTACGCTTTTGATCCCGCGGGCTCGTTGTTTCGAACGCGAATTGTTGAGGGCCGACGCTGGTTGCTGTCAAGCGAAGGGCACCGTCAGCCGCGCTCGGATCGCGTCGGCCATGACACGACGTTGCTCGGCTGGCCCTGGGTTGCTGGGACGCACGCCTGGATTGAGCCCACGGCATTGGCACTGCTGGCTCTCAGGTTGACAGGCTTGGGGCATCATCCGCGGGCCCGAGAGGCCGCCCTGCTCTTGCTCGATCGTCAGTTGCCGGGTGGCGGTTGCAATTATGGCAATACGTGGGTGCTGGGCCAGCAGCTGCTTCCGCATACTCAGCCCACCGCGCTGGCGGTATTCGCGCTGGCAGGTCTCCCGGCGGACTCCCGCCTCGCCAAATCAGTGGCCTATCTGCTCCGCAGCTGGTCACGCATCGCCAGTACGGCTTCTTTGTGCTACGCCACCATGGCATTGACGGCCGTTGATCGTTTGCCCGGTGACGCACCTTCGCGTCTGGAGGAAGCCTATGCACGTTCTCAAGCGCGGGGGTCATCGACCTACCGGTTGGCGCTACTCGCGTTGGCCTCGCTGGGAACGTCCAGTCCCCTCGTTTGCGACGCGCCCGACACGCTATCGCTCCCCGTAACGCGGCCCGAAGAGTCCTTCGACGGATACCCATCGACCCCACTCAGTCCGTAAGGAACTTGTCATGACCGCCCCCGCCGACAGTCTCGTGAAGTCCGATTCGTCGCAGATGCGTCACGCCGCGGCAGCGAATCTATCGCGACGTACTTTGCTGGCCGCGGGCGGTGTTTCGGTCGCGGGAATTCTTGGCTGGCAAGCCTATTGCGAGGCGACCTACCCGCACGCGTGGGCCTTTATCGCGCGGCAACAGAGGTATGACGGACCGCTGGCAACGACCATCCGCGATGGCCTGATCGCCGTCGGCCTGAAGCGAACGCAGTTTCGTGGCAAACGTGTCCTGTTGAAGCCAAATCTTGTCGAGCCCACCCGCGAGATTCCTCACATGACGACGCACCCGGCCGTCATTGTGGCTGCGGCCGAGGTCTTTCGAGGATGGGGAGCCGAGGTGAGTGTCGGCGAGGCACCGGGGCATGTCCGCGACTCCGAAATGGCGCTGGTCGAATCGGGCGTCGATGAAGCCCTCCGGGACGCAGGGATCAAATTTGCCGATCTGAATTATCAACACGTGCATTGGCAAAAGAATCTGGGTGGTTGTTCGCGTTTGCCCGGCTTCTGGTTCCCCCGCAGCGTGGTCGAAGCCGACTATGTCGTTTCGATACCCAAGATGAAGACCCATCATTGGGTAGGCATGACGGCCAGCATGAAGAATCTCTATGGCGTCCTTCCCGGCATTAAATATGGTTGGCCCAAAAACGTACTGCACCACGCCGGTATCCCCGAAACGGTGGTCGATATCAACGCCTCGTTGCCCAAGCTGCTGACGATCGTGGACGGCATTCAGTGCATGGAAGGGGACGGTCCGATCCTCGGCAGTGCCAAGCACCTGGGTCTGCTGCTGGTGGGAGCGAATCTGCCGGCCGTGGACGCCACGATGGCGCGCATCATGGGTCTGCGTCCCGAGCGGATTCGGTATCTGGAGTTGGCGGATCGCCAGCTGGGCCCCATACGCGACGATGCCATCGAGCAACGAGGCGAAGCATGGCGTACCGTGGCCAGTCCCTTCCGGATTCTGGACCAGCCCCATTTGCAACGACTTCGCGACACGCATAGCTCGCTCGTCACCTGAGGCGGCGATTGCCTCCGCTTGACTGGAACCGGTGACATCGGCGGTCGCAATCGCTACACTTGCGTCGATTTGTTGCGGTTCCTCATTTGCCTGGCAAGCTGGCTCCTGCCCGGCCCCCTGCCCTCAGTCACACCTCGGAAGATCCCATGGAAGCTGGCATCGTTGGCTTGCCCAATGTCGGAAAATCAACGCTCTTCAACGCGCTTACGGCGGCCGGAGTGGCCAGCGAGAATTTTCCCTTTTGCACAATCGAGCCCAACGTGGGTGTCGTCGCGGTGCCGGACGCACGCTTGGAAATCATTACCCGCTACATTCCGCCTCAAAAGGTGATCCCGGCGGCGTTGCGGCTGGTGGACATCGCGGGCATCGTCAAAGGTGCATCTGAGGGGGAAGGGCTGGGGAATAAGTTTCTCAGCCACATCAAATCGGTCGACGCGATCCTGCACGTCGTCCGCTGCTTTCAAGACAAGTTGATCACGCACGTCGATGGTGAGGTGGACCCGATCCGCGACATCGAGGTCATCGATACGGAGCTGATGCTTTCGGACCTGCAGTCGGTCGAGGGCGCACTGGATCGCTCG
This sequence comes from uncultured Planctomycetaceae bacterium, assembly GCA_963700865.1. Lineage (GTDB taxonomy): Bacteria > Planctomycetota > Planctomycetia > Pirellulales > Pirellulaceae > CAVOGJ01. The sequence goes on from CAVOZC010000018.1 coordinate 1,594,234, forward strand.
CGGCGTACCGCCAAATCAGGCGACAAGGATGCCAAGGCACGCGTGGCGCTGCTGGAACAATGTCAAGCCGTGCTGGCCGAGGGCCAGCCTCTGCGCAACCTGCTCGGCGCTGCCGGCCTGGCCGAGCATGAACGAAAAACACTCAAGGGTTTTGGCCTGATCACCGCCAAACCGGTCCTATATGTTGCCAATGTCCAGGAAGACGATTTGCACGGCGATAGTCCGCTGGTGCAACAAGTCAGGCAGCGGGCGGAGGTCGAAGGCGGCGCCGTCGTCCCCGTGTGCGCGAAGCTGGAAAGCGAGTTGGCCGAGCTGAGTAAAGAGGACCAGCGGGAAATGCTCGACAGCGTGGGGCTGGAAGAGCCAGCGCTGGCCGTGCTGGCTCGAGCGGCCTATCAGCTCCTGGGACTGCAGAGTTATTTCACGGCGGGTGACAAGGAAGTTCGCGCCTGGACGATTCCGATCGGAGCCACCGCGCCCCAAGCCGCCGGTGTGATTCACACCGATTTTGAACGCGGGTTCATTCGTGTCGAAGTCTATGGGCTGGCGGACCTCGAGAAATATCACACGGAAAAGGCCATTCGCGACGCGGGCAAGCTGCGCGTCGAAGGCAAGTCCTACATCATGCAGGACGGCGATATCTGTCATTTCCTGTTTAACGTTTAGGGGGCCGACTGCTGACGGCTTGCCATCAGACCCGGGCGCGCATGCACCGGCGGTAACGCCTCTTCCAGTACCCCCTTGGCCCGCGGCCAGATCATCAGCGCCTCGACAATCATCCACCCCTGCAGCGCCAGGATCGCGACCCCGAATCCAAACAACAGGTAATTCCCCTGTTGCCACCAACCGATCCGTGGGTGAAACATCTGCCACAGCATGGCCCAGGCCGGCATCACGAGCATGAACGACATAGGAATGGCGATAAACCAGAGCCGTTTGCCGCGCCTCCACAGATAAAATACGGTGACGAGGAACGCGAGACCGGCGAGCAATTGATTGGTGGCACCGAACAGCGGCCACAGGATCAGCCCTCCCGTGCCGGCCGGCTTACCTGGCATGCGAATCATGGCCACAGCCAGCCCCAGCCCGACGGCCAGTCCCGTGGCGATATGCTTATTGGTCAAAAATCGCAAGCCAAACGTGGCTCCCAATTCCTGGATCACATACCGCTGCAGTCGCGTCGCGGTATCCAGTGTCGTCGCCGCGAAGCAGGCGACCAGCACGGCGATAATGCCAATGGCCAGTTCCAGCGGGACTCCTAACGCACTGACAAAATTCGCCCCGCCGTCCACGAAGGCGGCAATCGTCGGTCCCAAGCCAAAGGCGGCCCAGCTGCCACCCGGCGCATAACGGGTCAACCACGCCTCGTGGCCAAACACTCGAGCCGCCTCGGAATTTGTGACGCCCATGCCCAGTCCGGCGGTGCAGGCCAGGATCACAAGCACCGCCAAGGCGCCCTCCAGCAACATCGAGCCGTAAGCGACGTATTGAGCGTCCACCTCGTTGGCCACCTGCTTACTGGTCGTCCCCGAGCTGACCAGGCAATGGAAGCCGCTGCAGGCGCCGCAGGCCACGGTGATAAATAAGAAGGGCAGGATGGGCAGCGCATCGGCGGGGACGGTGGCGGATATCGCGGGAGCGGACGCCACCAATTGGGCCTCACCCGAGAACCCCGCGACGAACATGCCGGCCACCAGCAGTGCCAGCGCCACGATCAACTGCTGACTGTTGACGTAATCGCGCGGTTGCAGCAGCACCCACACCGGAAGCACGGAAGCCCAATAGCAATAGATCATCAGCAGCAATGTCCAGACGATGATCGGATTCGTAACCGGGAGCACGAGCGGGCAATATCGCACGCCCACGTACACGCCGCCGTAGAGAATGAGGAGCGCGAAGATCGAGGGTAGGGTCAAGTTCGCGTGTTCGCGTCGAGCCCAAAAGCCGACACCGATCGCCACCGGCATCGCCAACCACACCGACAAGTACCGACTGTGGATAGATCTTGAAGATCTGCGCGATCACCAAGCCGAAAATCGCCAGCACGATCGTCAGCGACAGAAACAGGATGACCAGAAACAGAATGCGGGCGCGAGGCGAAATCAATCGCCCCGCGATTTCACCGACCGTCTGGCCTCGGTTCCGCAAGCTGACGACCAGGGCGCCAAAATCATGGACCGCACCAATGAAAATGGAACCGAGCACGACCCAGATCAGCGCCGGCAGCCATCCCCAGAAGACCGCCAAGGCCGGTCCGACGATCGGACCGGTTCCCGCAATGCTCGTAAAGTGATGTCCGAAGATGACCGACTTGCGAGTCGGCACATAATCCACATCATCGCGAAACTGGTGGCTGGGAACGAGGGCGTTCTTGTCGAGCCCGAACACCCGCCGAGCCAGCCAGCGGCCATAGGTGTGATAGGCGACAATGAATCCGACAAAGGAGAGGACGGCAACGAACACCGTATCCATGGGTGATTCCTCACGATCTGGCCGCCGGCGAACCGGGCGGATGCAATGTACCATTGGGCACGTACGATCTGGCTCCTATAATACCCGCTTTCGCTGCCCCCGACGTTGCCAGTCGCGTGATCAAGCCGGCAACCTCTGAAAGGAAACCCCCGTGCCTGAGAAAGTCGTCATCATTGGAAGTGGTCCCGCCGGCTGGTCCGCGGCGATTTACGCCGCCCGCGCCAACCTCCAGCCTCTCCTGTTCGAAGGCACGGTCCAGCCGGAGATGATTCCCCTGGGGCAACTCGCCTACACCACCGAAGTCGAAAATTACGCCGGTTTCCCCGCCGGAAATGTGCGGGCGTTCATCGAGTCGGCCGTCGACAAAGACCGGCATTATAATCTGCCCCTGGTGCCGAAGGGTCACGAACGGGACGGCCAACCCCATTACGCCGTGCAGGGGGTCGAGCTGATGGAGCTGATGAAGCAACAGGCACTCAATTTTGGCACTCGCGTGGTCGGGGACGATATCGTCGAGGTCGATTTTGCCGGCAGTCTCCACCGCGTGAAACCGGCCAGCGGCGACGCCGTGGAAACACACACCGTCATCGTGGCCACCGGTGCCCGCGCCAATTACCTGGGTCTGGAATCCGAAGAGAAGTACAAGAATAAGGGCGTCAGCGCCTGTGCGGTGTGCGATGGAGCCCTGCCCATTTATCGCCGACGCCCCTTGGCGGTGATCGGTGGCGGCGATTCGGCCGTCGAGGAGGCCAGTTATCTGGCCAACCTGCAGGACGCGGCGACCATCTACCTTGTTCACCGTCGCGATCAGCTCCGCGCATCGCAGATTATGCAAGATCGAGCCAAGCATCATCCCAAGATCGAGATTGTCTGGAACCATGTCGTGGAGGAAGTGCTCGGCGACGGGAATCTCGTCAACGGTCTGCGGTTGAAGAGCACGGTCGATGGCAGCGAAAGGCAACTCGAGGTCGGCGGCATGTTCGTCGCGATCGGGCACACGCCGAATACCGGCTTCCTCGGCGGCCAGCTGGAAATGACCGACAAGGGGTATATCAAGTGGAAGGAAGCGTTCCGTACAAAGACAAGTGTTCCCGGTGTCTTTGCCTCGGGTGACGTCGCCGATGACTACTACCGTCAGGCCATCACGTCCGCCGGGACGGGTTGTATGGCCGCCTTGGACGCGGAACGATACCTCGTGGAGGCCGGCTAAACACCGCCTCTGCAGCGGACCGCGTACGATGGTAACCGCCGTGCGTGCATCTCAGAAACCGTCCCCGCTCCGTGCGATCTGTGGAAACTAGTCAGGGTGAAATATGCAAAAGCTTTCGGTCGCGGCGGCTCGTTCCGCCGAGCAGATTGGCACCGCCGCGATGCTGCGGGGTTGGGTCCGCACCCGCCGGGATTCCAAGGGCGGTTTCAGCTTTATCGAATTGAACGACGGCAGTTCACTCGGCAATGTCCAGGTCATCGCCGATGCGGGACTGCCCAATTACGAATCCGAGATCAAGCAACTCACCGCCGGTTGCAGCATCACGGTGACCGGAGAAGTCAAGGCTTCCGGTGGCAAAGGACAGGATACGGAACTTCACGCCGATCGCCTCGTCGTGCATGGTTGGGCCGATCCCGAAGCGTATCCGCTGCAAAAGAAACGACACTCCTTTGAAAAGTTGCGGGAGTGGGCACACCTGCGGCCCAGGACCAATGCCCTGGGAGCCGTCACGCGGGTGAGGAATTGCATCTCGCGCTCGATCCACGACTTTTTTCAGGAAGACGGCTTTCTCTACATCAACACGCCCATCATCACGGCGAGTGACTGTGAGGGTGCCGGCGAGATGTTTCGCGTCACGACACTCGACCCCGCGAAGCCACCCAAGGTGGACGGCCAAGTCGACTACACGCAAGATTTCTTCGGCCGCCCGGCGTATCTGACGGTCAGCGGTCAGCTGAATGCAGAAATCTATGCCTGCGCCCTGGGCAAGGTCTACACGTTCGGGCCCACCTTCCGCGCCGAAAACTCGAACACCTCGCGACACCTGGCCGAGTTCTGGATGGTCGAGCCCGAGGCCGCGTTCTACGAGTTGACCGACAATATGGACCTGGCCGAAGCGTTCCTCAAGCGGATTTTTCGCGATGCCCTCGAGCAATGTCCCGAGGACATGGAGTTTTTTAATCTGCGTGTGGATGACACCATTCTGGCCACACTGCAAGGCATCGTCGACAGTGATTTTATTCGCGTTCCCTACACCGAGGCGGTCAAATTACTCGTGGAAAGCGGTAAGTCGTTCGAATTTAAGCCGACCTGGGGCGTCGATCTGCAATCGGAGCATGAGCGGTTTCTCACCGAAGAGCACTTCAAGTCGCCGGTCATCGTGTACGACTATCCGCGGTCGATCAAACCGTTTTACATGCGGGTCAATGACGATGAAAAAACGGTTCGCGCCATGGATGTGCTGGTTCCCAAAGTGGGTGAGATCATCGGCGGCAGCCAACGCGAGGAACGGCTGGACGTGCTGACGGCACGCATGCTCGAGCAACATCTGAACCCCGACGATTACTGGTGGTATCGCGAACTGCGTCAGTTCGGTACCGTCCCGCATGCCGGTTTTGGGCTGGGGCTGGAACGAGCCGTACAGTTCGTGACGGGCATGACCAACATCCGGGACGTGATTCCTTTTCCCCGCACGCCGGGCAACGCGGAATTTTAACGGAACGGGCTTCCCGCGGGCGTGGGACAGGCATCGTACCACGCGTTGTCACGCATCGGCCTGCTCCGGCGTACCGCGCGTGCGCCGCCAGAAATCGCGGCAGCCACTGCCCGCCGATCGCGGTGTTTCCCCGCGATTTCTTCTGGCGGACGGTTAAACGACGCTTGTGAAAGGTGGGTAATGACCGACGCTTGCGAGTTCGGCTACCAACGCCGTAGCCGAACTCGCAAGAGTTTGGTGTGGTTGGGCCGGCCACCCGTCCTGACAGGCAAGATGCCTATCCCACGTCGCCAGACGTATCGGCCGCCAGGATGGCTTCCAGCTTCTTCAGCGACCGCGTCAACAGCACGCGGATCGCGCCATCCGACTTCCCTAACTTTGCGGCGATTTCCTTGGAAGGTAAGCCGTGGACGTACCGCAGGTGCAGCGCCGTCCGGCTTTCCTCAGGCAGTTGTTCGAAGGCCGACCACAAGCGATATTCGCGTTGGTCGCGTGAAAACGCCTTGCTCGGCGATGTCATGCTGGCCACCAGCAAGTCAATCATGCCTCCCTGGCTCGCGTTCCCGCCGCCATGAATGCCGACCTCGCGCTTGATATCTCGTTTTTGCGATCCCGAGAACTTGCGGCCCGCGTCCATGATCCTGCGCCGAGCCACATGGCAGATCCAATCGAACGGCGCACGCTCCTGAAAGTCAATCTCCGCCAGGGCACCGACGCACGACACACATGTCTCCTGCAAAATATCCTCCGCATCGACCTTCTGCAGCAAGGACGGACTCATGTTTTTTGCGATGAATGCCTGCAAGCGGGGACGGTACACTTCCAGCAATTCCGCCAGCGCCTCGGCGTCATGCTGCCGAACTCGTGCCTCCAGATCTGCCATGCCTTGTTTCCTCCAGCGCAGGAGTTCTGCTTACTGGGCGCCATTATGCCCGGTTTGCTCGGCGAATCCAGGCGGAACGGGCGATTCATGACGCGGGTGAGCCGCGGCGGCAACGAGGTGGGGCAACAATTGTTGCAAAATCGAATCTTAGCGGTCAGAATCAATCGCGCAGCCACCCCGGCCGTGCCTCGTCTCGCAGATTGTCCCGCCTGCCATGAATCATCGATACTCCACGGCGGTCGGCGGCGGCGAAACGGAAGGGATCTGGGACGAGGTCGCGCGCAGTCTGGAGGGCTTCTTGGCCGCTTGGGAGGCGTGCGGCGGCGAACCGCCCGAGATCGCGAATCACCTCCCCCAGGGAGCGGAAGTCGTGCGCCAGGCGGCCCTGATCGAACTGATCAAGGTGGACATGGAGCAGCGGACGCGCACGGACGCCACGCGTCTGGGCCTGCGCGATTACGCGCGGCTCTTTCCAGAACTCGACGGCGAAGACGGCTTTCCGTCCGATCTGCTCTATGAAGCGTTTCATCTGCAGAGCGTCGATCCGCCGCTGACGGTGAATCAATTCGCCGTTGAGTTTCCGTCGCAACGCGACGTCATCTTGCGGCTGCTGGGGAACGGGGATCCTTTCGTCTCCACCTCGCTCTGCCACACGCGTCGACCGGTCGAGCTCAGTCCGGGGGATGTCGTCAGTGATTTCGAGCTGCTGCTCGAACTGGGACGCGGCGCGTTTGCCTCGGTCTTTTTGCGCGGCAGCAATCGATGCAGCGACTGGTGGCCGTCAAGCTGTCAACCGACCACGGCCGCGAACCGCAGACCCTCGCCCGTCTGGATCATCCCCAGATTGTCCGCGTCTATGATCAGCGGACGGATGATGCGCGTGGCGTGCACGTGCTGTACATGGAATACCTGCCCGCCGGTACTCTGCTGGGAGTCCTCGAACAGCTATCGGGTCTGGCCGCCAGCGAATGGAACGGTAAGACCTATCTGTCGGCAATCGATGCAGTACTGGATGAGCGTGGTGTGCATCCGCCGGCCGATTCGAAACACCGCACGAAGCTCGAGTCCGTCGCCTGGTGGCAAGTCGTCTGTCTGCTCGGAGCGTCGCTGGCGGATGCGCTCGAGTACGCCCATCAGAATGGGGTCCTGCATCGCGATATCAAGCCGGCCAACATCCTGCTGACGGACACGGGAGCCCCGAAGCTGGCCGACTTCAATGTCAGTTCCTGCACCAAAGTGACGGGGGCGGCTCCTGCCGCGTTTTTTGGCGGCAGTCTGGCCTACATGTCGCCCGAACAACTCGAGGCGTTTAATCCGAAAGACCCGCGATCTCCCGAGGATCTCGACGCGAGGACCGATATCTACTCGCTGGCCATCGTCCTTTGGGAGATGCTGACGGGCAGCCGCCCCTTCACGACCTCCCAGACGACGGTCGGGCCGTCAAACGTGCTGGATGCCTTCACCGCACAACGACGCCGCGGCCTTGAGTCGGCGGACGTGAGCCGGCTGCCTGCGGATTGCCCGCGCGGTTTGCGACAGACGCTGGAAAAGTGCCTTCATCCGGATCGGGAGCAGCGGTTTGGTTCGGCCCGGGAGCTTGCGGATCGAATGCGATTGTGCCTTCATCCGGCCACCGAAAGGCTGCTGACCAAGACGCATGGACTCAGCCGCTACGTGTGCGGCTTTCCCGTCCTCACGATGCTCACCAGCCTGCTCATCCCCAATGCCTTGGCCGCCTGGTTCAATTACGTCTACAACTATGAATCGATTATCCGGCCCATGAACGCCCACGCGGCCTTTCGCGTTGTCCAATTGCTCATCAATGGTATCGCCTTTCCCGTGGCATTCGTGATTGCGATGATGCTGGTATGGCGAACGGCAATGCAGGTGAGAGGCCGGTTGTGGTCGGAGCCGCAGGAGCGGGCCCCGACCGATATCCGCCGCAGTGCCTTGCGGCTGGGAAATCGCTTTGCCTGGTTGGGCATCATCGAGTGGACGATGGCGGGAGCCGCCTATCCAGTGGCGCTCTGGTGGCTGGGGGCGCCGATGACCGGCGTGGTCGCCGCCCATTTCTTTGGTTCGCTCCTGCTGTGTGGATTGATCGGAGCCACGTATCCCTTTTTCGGCAGCACGGCGGTGGTCGTGGGATGCTGGTATCCGCGGCTGCTGCGGCCTGAATCGGTGCCTGCCGAGGATCTTGAGTCGCTGACGCGTTTGGAATCGCTCTCGTGGCGCTACCTGATCATGGCGGGGATGATCCCCTTATTGGCGCTGGTCGTACTGACCACCTGGGGACGCGCCGAGAACCTGTTGGCTTTGAAGATCCTCAGCGGCGGCGGACTGGCGCTGTTCGCCATTACGCTCGTGTTGGCGAGGCGAATTCAAACAAATCTGCAACTGCTGATTGGCTTGGCGAAAGACAAGCGATAGCAGCAAACCAATCGCGGCGCGGTTACTTCGCCCCGACCAGGTCTTCCGCCTTGCGGGCCGCCACGATCTCTTCCTGGATCTTGGCCGGTACCTTTCGGTAGCGGCTCAACTCCATCGTGAAGGTGCCTTGACCTTGCGTCTGACTGCGAAGGTCGGTCGAATATCCGAACGTCTCGGACAAGCGGCACTTCCGCCACGATGACGGCAGCTTCGGCGTGCGGGTTTTCCGTCGACAGAATCAGGCCACGGCGGCTGATCACGTCGCCGGTGACCTGCCCTTGGAATTCACTCGGGCATTCGATTTCGACCTTCATGACCGGTTCCAGCAAGACGGGCTTCATCTTCAAGAAGGTCTCGCGGAAACAGTTGCGAGCGCAAATCTGGAACGCCATGTCGCTACTGTCGACATCGTGATACGAGCCGTCGCTGAGGATCGTTTTCACGCCGATAATCGGGTAGCCAGCCACAGGACCCTTCGTCAGCGAGCCGGCAAACCCTTTGTTCACCGACGGAATGTATTCCTTGGGAATACGGCCACCGACCACATTCTCCTCGAAGAGGAAAATGTCTTCGGCAGTCCTCTGGCAACGGCTCGAACGTGCCCACGATATGGGCGAACTGGCCGGAACCACCAGTCTGCTTCTTGTGCTTGAAGTTGTACTCGGCGGCGATGGTCGGTGCCTCGCGGTAGTTGACCTTGGGTGCACCGACTTCGACCTCGACCTTGTACTCGCGGCGAATCCGCTCGACGTAGACTTCCAAATGCAATTCACCCATGCCGGCCATCAGGGTCTCACCCGACTCTTCGTCGGTCATCACCTGGAAGGTCGGGTCTTCCTTGCGGAAGCGGGCCAACGCCTTGCCCAGCTCGATCACTGTCGGCCCGCTTGGCGGGGCCACGGCCACGCGAATCACCGGCTCGGGAATGAACATGCTCTCCAGCGTGCAGAACTTGGCCGCATCGGCGTACGTGTCACCGCTGGCACAATCGATGCCCATGATGGCCACGATGTCGCCCGCCGACGCTTCGTCGATTTCTTCCCGCTTGTCCGAGTGCATCCGCAAGATGCGGCTGAAGCGTTCCTTGCGACCGGTGCGCTGATTGAAATACGTCTCGCCCTTGTTGATCGTTCCCTGATAGATGCGCATGAACGTCAATTGACCGTACGGATCGTCGACGATCTTGAACGCCATGCCCACGAAGGGCTTGGTCGCGTCCGATTCGAGCGGGACCTTCTTCTCGGGATCGTGGAAGTCCAGCGCCTTGATCTCGCGATCGAGCGGCGAGGGAAGGTAACGCACGACGGCGTCCAGCAGCAGTTGCACGCCCTTGTTGCGATAGGCCGACCCGCAAAAGACGGGGGTGATTTCTTCGCCGCGGACCGCCGTACGGACGACCTGGTAAATCTCGTCGTCGGTGATTTCTTCCTCGCCAAGCAGCTTTTCCATCAAATCGTCGCTGTACATCGACAACGATTCGAGCATGATCCCGCGATACTCTTCTGCCTTCTCCAGCATAGTCGGCAGGAATCTCTTCGTAGCGGACCTTTTCGCCGTCTTTGCCGTCGAAATAGGCCGCCTTCATCGTGATCAAGTCGATCACGCCCTCGAACGTCTCGCCCGCGCCGATCGGAATCTGCACCATGATGGCATCATCATTCAACTTTTCCCTCAGTTGCGCGGCCACCTTGTACGGATTGGCACCGATCCGGTCCATCTTGTTGACGAACGCCAGTCGCGGCACATGGTAGCGCTTCATCTGGCGATCGACCGTAATCGATTGCGATTGAACACCACCCACGGAACAGAGGACCAGCACGGCGCCATCGAGCACGCGCAGGCTCCGTTCGACCTCGACCGTAAAATCGACGTGGCCCGGCGTGTCGATCAGATTGATCGCATGACCATCCCATGCCACGCTGGTGGCGGCACTGGTGATCGTAATTCCGCGTTCTTGTTCCAGTTCCATGTGGTCCATGGTGGCGCCGCCGCCGCCATGCACTTCTTCCATCTTGTGAATGCGGCCCGTGTAGAACAGAATTCGCTCGCTCAGGGTCGTCTTGCCCGAATCGATGTGCGCGGAAATTCCAATGTTTCGAAGCTTATTGAGGTTCATCGTTCTACTTGGCACTGCATGGCTAAAAAGGAAGGGAATAACAACGTCGTTGGCGCTCGTGGGAGCTGCTCCCGACGCACGCCTGATCCAAACCGGTAACCGTCAGGCTACGGATACACTTTACCCGCCAACGCTGATGGGGGATATCGTTCCGTCAAGACGCCATGACCGCCGGCTGACCTTCACCGCTGCGAGTCATACCTGTGGGAACGCAGAAGGCGGGAGGTCGGCGCAACTGGACGCATCGTGGCTACACCTCTCCCGTTGTGGCTGGATCAACCATGAATGTTAATCGAATCAACTTTTAGGAAAAGATCACTTTTATTCGGCTTTTGAGATTTTTCCTGATCTTCACGGCTCCCGATGTAAGAAAATACCGGCAAATCTACTCATGCGGCTCGGTCATGCGCCACGGATCGAGGGCCTTCCGCAGCTGCTCCGGCTCGACGATCTGCTCCCGTTCGCACAGCTCGCGGATCGTATCTCCCGACTTGAACGCCGTTTTGGCCAATTTCGAGGCCTTTTCGTAGCCAATCAGCGGATTCAGGCTGGTCACCATCGACAGGCTCTTTTCCACCGACGATTCGCAGGCCGTCTCGTTCGCCTCCAGCCCATCCAGGCAAAAATCGACGAACGCGTCGGCCGATTTGGCCAGCAACATCACGCTTTCCAGCGTCGTTTGCCCCATGACCGGCATCATGATGTTCAGCTGGAATTGGCCCCCCGCGGCCCCGCTGATCGTAATGGTCTGGTCATTCCCCATGACGCGTGCGGCCGCCTGCATCATGGCTCTCGCACATCACCGGATTTACCTTGCCCGGCATGATCGAGCTGCCCGGCTGGCGATCTGGCAATTGCACCTCGAAAAAACCGCACCGCGGGCCCGATCCCAGCCACCGAATGTTGTTGGACACGTTGAACAGCGTGCTGGCGATGGTCTTGAGTTGCCCGTGGCATTCGACCAGACCGTCTCGTTGTGCGTTGGCCTCGAAATGGTCGGCCGCCTCGACAAACGCAATGTCCAGCTCGTCCGCCAGGACCTTGGCGACTCGCTGGCCGAATTCCGGGTGCGTATTGATCCCGGTGCCGACGGCGGTACCCCCCACGGGCAGCTCCAGCAGGGCATCACGTGCGGCCTTCGCCCGCTGGACGGACAGCTGTAACTGGCGGGCAAACCCACCAAACTCCTGTCCCAGCCGCAGGGGAGTTGCATCCATCAGGTGGGTCCGACCGATCTTGATGATCTTGTCCCAGGCGGCGGACTTGGCCGATAGTTCTTTGGCCATCCGCTCGAGTGCCGGAATCAGCTGCCGCTGGATCGTCAGGGCGACCGCCACGTGGATGGCGGTGGGGAAGGTGTCGTTCGTGCTCTGTCCCATATTTACATGGTCATTGGGATGGATCGACTTCTCCGCATCGAAACGGTCGCCCCCCGCCAACTCGATCGCCCGGTTGGCAATCACTTCATTCACATTCATGTTGCTCGAAGTGCCGCTACCGGTCTGGAACACATCGATCGGAAATTGATCGGCGAATTCGCCCGCCGCCACCTCTCGGCAAGCCGCCAGCAGGTGCGTGACTTGTTCGTCATGCAGCGGGTTCTTGCCGCTTCCCGTCAGTTTTCCCAGATCGCGATTCGCCACGCCGCAGGCGTACTTCACCCAGCCCATGGCCGAAACCAGGGACGGTGCCAACCGCCAGCCTGAAATCGGAAAATTCTCGACGGCGCGTTGTGTCTGAGCGCCGTAATACGCCTGTGCAGGGACCTGCACTTCACCCATCGAATCGTGTTCTGTTCGGTAGTCGCTCATGATTGAATTCCCGTTCTCTGCTAATTCTCTACTAATACCTCGTATTCCCTCGTTCCGCGTGATGCGGCCCATGAGGGTTCCAATTCCTTTACGTGCTGGGTGGGGACTGGGTGGACCGTCACTCCAACGTCACCACCCCGGCGAACCCGCCCCGTCAGCGGCGGGCTGCTTCCGGACATGGAATAGGCTTCCCGCCTGTCGGCGTTGCCCTCACCGGATCGACAGCGACGCCGATACGCGTGGCCGGCAATCGGCAGAATCGCGCCCTCGTCCGAGCTTTGTACCGTGGGCGGCCTTCTCAGATCGTAGCCGACGCGATTGACGGCTGGCAATATGTGGGCCGCACACGTGCGGGTGAGCCGCGATTTCCGGCTCGTGGCTGGGGCATCTTGCCACAGTCAGTTACCCGCCCTTTTTTTGTTTAACCGTTAGCCAGAGAAGCATGCCGCAAGAATCGTACCACGCGTCGTGACGCACCGGCATGCTTCGGCGGCGTACGCGCGTACGCCGCCAGAAATCGCGGCAGCCACTTCCCGCCAATCGCGGTTTTGCCTCGCGATTTCTTCTGGCTGACGGTTAAACGACGCGCATGAAGCCAGAGAAGCATGCCGCAAGAATCGTACCACGCGTCGTGACGCACCGGCATGCTTCGGCGGCGTACGCGCGTACGCCGCCAGAAATCGCGGCAGCCACTTCCCGCCAATCGCGGTTTTGCCCCGCGATTTCTTCTGGCTGACGGTGAAACGACGCGCATGAAGCCAGGGAAGAACGCCGCTGAAATCGTACCACGCGTCGTGAAGCGGCGGCATTCTTCGGCGGCGTACGCACGCCAGTGCGCCGCCAGAAATCGCGGCAGCGACTTCCCAGCGATCGCGGTTTTTCCTCGCGATTTCTTCTGGCTGACGGTTAAACGACGCGCATGAAGCCAGAGAAGCATGCCGCAAGAATCGTACCACGCGTCGTGACGCACCGGCATGCTTCGGCGGCGTACGCGCGTACGCCGCCAGAAATCGCGGCAGCCACTTCCCGCCAATCGCGGTTTTGCCCCGCGATTTCTTCTGGCTGACGGTTAAACGACGCTTGTGAAAGGTGGCGGCGACGTCGGCGACCGCGATGGCCTGACTCACTCGTCGCCCGCTGGGCCGAGCAAACCGGCACTCGTCTGGAAATACTTCCTCCGCCGCACCTCGGCATCCTGTGTGGTCGAACGATCGCGTTGTGTCTGCAAGTCTTCGGCGTTGGCTTGACACAGACGGCAACCGACCTCAAACAAATGAAACTCGATATACTCGGCTTCGTCCTTTTCCAGGACACCAAGCAGAAAGCTTCCCAGCTGTTCCCGCGAGGGGCAACTGATGCGATGGCGTCGCCAGATATCACCGAGCGTGTGTTGTCCCTGGTCGCGGCGGCGGTTGATCTGCACCAAACGTTCGACCAGTTCGGGGTGAATCCGCAGGGCCGATTCGATCCGCGTCATTTCCTCGGCCGCCAGCGATTCGTCCAGATAAGCGGCCAGTTCCGCATCGGTAAAGGCGTGTGGCATGGCGACGATCCCGCGGGGCTAAGGAGCCTCGTACAGCTCCGGAAAAATATCGGCCGGCAAATCTTGCTTGCGAACCGCCTTGCGCAGGCTGGCGAGAAAGTCAAACTTGAAGTTCGCGACCTGCTGCTCGCTGATCGAAAGGGTCTCGGCGACGTCTTTGTTCGCACGGCCGCGGACGATCAGCAGCTCAATGCACTTCAGTTTGACCCAATCGCCCCGCTCCCGCCACCGTTCCACATGCGCCAGCAGCGCCTCGACGAGCGAGTCTTCCTCGATGTTCCGGCGTTCGCCGCTGCGGGCAATGGTACTCGGGCCACGATCGGCTGCCGGCAAGTGAAGTGATTCGCCTTGCGAGCCGGCCGCCGCGGAGAAGGGGAGGGCGGGCCGGCGGCCTTCCCGCCGCATATGGTCGGTCAGCTTGTGCGCACAGATCGAAAACAGGTAACTCTCCAGCCGTCGCCGCGTGTCAAAATTGGGCAGGCTCGTCAAAAAGCCGATGAACGATTCCTGCACCACGTCTTCGGCCGAACTGCGGCGTCCCAGGCGGCTGTGGGCAAAGGCCAGCAGACGGCCCTCGTACTTGGCGATCAGTTGCTCCCAGGCGCGTGCGTCGCCGGCGCGGATGCGGTCAATCAGCAGGCGTTCTGATTCGCGGGGTTCGTTCATGCGGCCATCATATCACGCCCGCTCACGAACCGGGCAGCAGAGTCAGCAAGGAAAACCCCATGGCCACCACGATCGCCATCACTGCCGCGGCCAGCACGACGGCTCGGCGGCGTTTGCGACGACAGGGAGCGCCAGTCGGTTTACTTCCGCCCCACCGCAACATGCCATTCACGCCCGCCAACAGGACCAGGACACCGGCAAACCCCGCTGTCGCTCGGGAAGCCCGCCCCAGCGAGCGCACTCCGTCGTAATGAGCCTCGATGCTCCGCAGCACTTTCCCGTCGAAGTCGACCAGCCCATACGTGGCGGGCCACATCTTGTCATCAATCGCTTCCGGCGTCTCGGTATCGTAACGGTCGACGATCGCCCGTTCGAGATGCGGAACCATCCCTGGTTGCAGTGGGTGACGGTCATACCAGGGATCGTCGAGTCCCTGCTGGGCTCGATACCACGCGGCCATTTTTACCAGCGCGGCATCGACCTCGGTGAGCAACAGGGCCTCGACTTGCTCCCGATCTTCTGCCGTGGCGAGAATTCGCGTCCGAAAGTGTTCGCCGTCCCAGTCGTAGCTGTCCAGCGCCGAATCGTAGACCCAATCCGGGACGTCTTCCGAATCGCTGCCTTGGCCGCCTTCGTGCGTGGTGGTCGCGGCCGCGAATTCATCCGATGCGTCGGCCGACGTTGCTTTTGGCGACGTGGCCTCTGAGTCCGAGTCATCGCTTACTCGGTTCGAATCGATACTCACGGTCATTCGTGCTGACATTTTCGAGTCGCCGCCGAGCTGGGAAACGACTTGCGCCAATTGCGGAGCGATTTCGGCGATTTCCTGAAAGTCCTCATCCGAGGTGATTTCCGCCAGGATCTCGTGGACGATCGGATGGGAGACCTGGGGTGCGGCCGGAGCCTCGGGCGGCGCCGGAGCCTGGATGACACTGCCCGCGCCCACGACCCGGCCCTGTCCATCCTGGGCGAAGTTGGCCCTCATGCGGGTCGTGCGCTCCAACTGAGCCGCCATGGCCTGCGCAATCTTCGGCTTGCGCTCGGGCTCGGATCTCCTGTTCCTTAGCCAGCGCTTCGGCCGCCTTCACGCGGGCATAGGCCTCGGCGTCGCGAGCGTGCTGATGGGTGACGACGATCCGGTGCGTCTTTTCATAACGCTCGGCGTGGGACTGTTCGAGATACGTCGCGACCAGGCAGCCGACGATTCCCAGTCCAAATACGATGGCCGCTAGTGTCTTCCGCTTCATCACCAGCACCAGAAACAGGCAAGCCACGACGACGATCATGAATTCCAGGGTCATGGTTGACCTCCCAGCTCAACTTGCTCCACAAACTGCTTGCGCTCCACCCGGTCCCAATAGGGGGCCGACAGTTGGACCGCGATGGCCGTCGTGATCGGAATCAAGAAACCACCGGGGAACGGAAAGAAGACCTGGACCACCAGGGCGCCCAGCAGGCAAAAGGCCGTGCGCCAGATTCCCAGGCGGGTCGACCGTAACGGATCGGCCTGCCGCCACCAACGGAGGATGCCGAACAGGAAGCCGAAGTAGGCCAGGTAGGCCAGTACCTTGGGGGCGTTGTAACCGTCGTAGAGTGCGTTGGGAGCCGATTCGAGCCCCAGCCCCTCCAGCGGTCCCATCATATACTCGGGGCGAATCGCCAGGTAATTCGCGAGCGCCCACGAGCCCCCGCCCACCACGAGCCCCGCCAGCAGCAACGCGAAACGGCGCGACATGGTTTCCCCTTCCTTGCCCTCCCACCACTTCGAGATGAACAGCACGCCCCAGGCGGCGAAGGTGCTCGTCATCGCCACCCAGGTAAAGTGGGCCACGAGTGACGCGTCCGAGGAAGGCTGGTCAATGCCGCGGAGGATGAAACCGATCAGTCCCACGACCAGGCAGACGACCGCGGCCAACAACATCGATCCGGTCAACTCGGACCACTTGTTGCGTGAGGCCTTCGCCGCCAGCGATTGACGCAACCACCGTTGTTGCTCGGCGACGGCTCTTCGCCGCAGCCGACGCATGTGCCGGGGCATCCGCTTCGGGCGCGTGCCGGGAATGGGTTCGGCCAGCACCGGGGATTCGACCGTTTCGGCGAAGATGATCTCTTCGGCCGCGTCCGAAGGTCTGGCCGCCTGCGTGACTGCCAACGCGGAATCGCCTCGTCGGAACGCCGTGCGACCGGGCGTGCGCCGCAGCACCATGCCGCGAATCAGCACATAGACACCGTAGCTGACGATAATCGATGCGCCATAGGGGAGCAGCCAGCGGGAATTGAAGATCAGCAGCAGCACGGCCGCCAGGATGATCAGCAGCCGAGTCGTATTTCCCAGGTCCGACGTTTTCCAGGCCTCGCTCAGATCGCTCCAAGCCGTCTTGACCGCTTCCGCGATGGGCTCGTTCGGCAGCGGCTCGTTCGAAACGCGTGGATCGGGCGGGGGCGGCACGCGACGGCCAACGGCGGCCGCCGCCACGTACGCCCTCGCCGAGGAGGACGTGCTGCCCCCCAGCACGCGCTCCCGCATCTCGCTGACCGATTGGCAGCGGGCCGCCGGGTCCTTGGCCAGTGCCTCGGCAATTACCTCACGATAAGGCGACGCCAGGCCGGTCAAGGAGGGCTCGGCCGTCAGGTGCTTCATGATAATTTCCTGGCTGCTCTCGCCGTCGTACGGGACGCGACCGGTGAGCATCTCGTACAGCATGATCCCGACGGCATAGATATCGATCTCCTTGCCATACCGGCCCTGACCGATTTCGGGCGCCATGTAATGAAAGGTGCCGACGCTTTGCGTTTGCCCGCTGCGACGACTGCAGGAGATGAATTTCGACAAGCCATAATCGCCGATCTTCACGGTCTGGCCGTCGATGAAGATGTTGCCCGGCTTGAGGTCGCGGTGAACGATGCCACAATCGTGTAAATGCGACACGCCCGCGGTGATGCCGTCAAACCACTTGTGGACTTCATCAAGCGGCATGCCATTCGGATTGCGCTCGATCACATCCTGCAGGCTCTCGCCCGAGACGTACTCCATCACGACCCAGGCCTGATCCTCGTCGTCGTACTTGATGTCGAAGAGCGCCACGAGATTCGCATGCTTGATGTTCAAGCATTGGCGGACTCCCCGCAATTCGATATCGAGATTCCGTTGAATGCGTTTCAGCGCGACTTCCTTGCCCGCGTCGCTCGTGGCGTAGTAAACCTCGCCAAAGCCTCCGACGCCGACCCCCCGTTTGATGGTGTACCCATCGAGCGGCTTGGCGCCGCTCGGCAGTGTGAACCGAGGGCCCCGTCGGGACTGGTCGGTGCGTGCTGAATTGGATTGGCCGTTGGTTTGCATGGTCCCGCTTATCTCGTACATTGGTTGCTTGAACCTTTGGAAGGCCAACCCGAAAGTTGCCTTCCCCTGCCCCGTTCGACACGCTCGGCGGACGGCTGCCCCGCCGAACTCCATTCTACAAACGCTCCAGCGAAAGGGCGAAATCATCATTCGCGATCCGCGATCCCCAGTCGATTACGCCCGTATCGCAGGTTTCGATCCCGTCGACACTCACCGTTTTGCCAGCTTTAAAGCGAAAACGTCCCTCGGACGTCCGCGTCAGGATGACTTGATCGGGCCAATGGCGGCAGACCAAGTGATTTTCGTCCGTGGGACCTAGCAGGCACGTTTCGGCCAGCAGCAGGATGCCGTCGGCCGAGGGCTGGGTCCGATGGTGGCTAAGGATGTCCAGCCGAGCCGTCTGGCTGAGCACGTGCGGTTGGCGGAAGCGCAAGCGAACCCGCGATCCCAAAGCAATCTCGTCACCGTCGACCAGTCGCGTGGGACGTACGATCGCCCTCCCTTCGACACTGACCGGGCCGAGTGGGTCGAGCAGATAGTCTTCGCCGTCCCGCATCAGTACCGCGTGCCGCCGTGACAAGTCACCGAGGATCGGCAAGTCGACTTGCTGCGCCAGGCACCGCCTGGCCGATCGACACCTCGTCCGCCAAATAGACGAGAAAGCCGCCGACGGCGTCGACCCACATCAACCCGGCGGGTGAACGCTCCTGGCCGGTCACTGACGATTCTCCGTCTGCCTGACGTCGTGGAGCCGAGTGCGACACGCCGCCGCCCGATCCCGCTCCGTGTCGCAAGTTCCAAGCCATGATGGGCCGTCCCTTACCGAGTGATTTTGCCCCATTTCCGCCAACGTGAAAACTGGGCCAGTATTGCGTTTCGCGGTCATCCCATCGGTTTGCGAACAACATGGCATTACTCACGATCATACCAGCCGCGTGGGTAGACTTCGAACGATCCTCACCAGCATGCGATGGCCGGCCTGCCGCGGCCGACCACCTTGCGTTGTCCGCCGCCACCGAAGTCACGGCCGAGACTTGACGCTGGGCCAAGCCTCGACCGCGACAACATGGGGGTTCAGTCGAGACTGATGGGGTTGACCGGAAAGTCCGTGGCTTCCGCGATCACTTCCACTTGTGGCTCCAGTCCCAGGTAAGCCGTGACTTGATCCACGATGTCGGCTTCCACCTGATAATCGTCGTCGAGTGGAATTTCGTCGCGGAAGTCGCCTTCCACGTTCACCAACCGCTCAGCCACTTCGATACGAGTCTGGATATCCGTGATCAACTCCTTGGTGCGAGCCAGGCGGCTATCGTCGAAGTTGAAGTCGCTGGTTGTCTGGGCGACTTCGACCATCTTCTGACGTGCTTCCAGATTTTCCACGTCCACGATCAACTGTCGCTTGGCAGCCAACATCTCTTCCAGTTTTTGGCGAGCCGCTGTCAGTCCTCGTTCGCGAGCGTGCAGCACCTTGGTCAGGTTCAAGAGCGTTTCGTCGTTGGTCTTGACCCGATTCAGGCGGCTGGCCAGATCGATTTTGACCTGGTTGGCCGAGTAGCGGCGGCTGGCATAGACGAAATGCGATTGGCCTGTTTCCAGGTCGCTTTTCAGTCGCATCAGGTCGGCCCGGTCGTTATCCAGGCGATTTTCCAACTGGTCGACTTGCCGGCGAATCCGGTCGACTTCGACCTCTTCCTTGGCGATCACGTGCATATTCTTGCGGATTTCCGGGTCGAGGGACGTGATCATTTTGCGGGCCCGGTCGATTTCAAAATCCACCGGAACGCTCTCCTTGACCCCATTGGTCACGGCACTGCAGGTGGTCTGCAGGTAGCTGGTGGCATCGCGACCGAAGAGGAATCCCACCAGCAAGGCGGCTCCCAATCCCATAATGACGGCCTTTTTCAACATGATTTGATCCCTCCGATACAAAAACGCTGGTCCAAAGTGTGTGAGTTCCACAGGGTTCCGGCTGGCCGTGCCAGCTTGTGAACACCCGGTAATTCGCCCCCTATTTGGGAATCTTGGACCGATCCGCCGAAATCTTTCCCGGCTGGAGCGGGGCGATCCTTTAGCCTTTTCTGTCGAGTGCGGTGTTTCTTCACCGCTGCGGCCATTTTTGTGGAGTACCGTGATTCTTCACCGCTTTCCCCTCGGCGGAGCCGTCTCGCCACATCTCCGCAGCGATTCGCGATTCCGCTCGGCAAGGCACCCCCGGGACCGCATCGGACCGCCGACAGCCCCCCTCTCCACCGAACGTGTCACCGCGGGGGATCGACGCCTGGGCCTCTGGTGCCTAGTGACCGCTAAAACAATTGAGCTTTCTGGTCGCCGAAGTCGCCAGACGTTGTCATGACCCACCCTTTCACGCGCGTCGTTTCACCGTCAGCCAGAAGAAATCGCGGGGCAACACCGCGATCGGCGGGAAGTGGCTGCCGCGATTTCTGGCGGCGTACGCGCGAACGCCGCCGAAGCATGCCGGTGCGTCACGACGCGTGGTCCGATCTTAGTTGCATTCTTCTCTGGCTTCATGCGCGTTGTTTAACCGTCAGCCAGAAGAAATCGCGAGGAAAAACCGCGATCGCTGGGAAGTCGCTGCCGCGATTTCTGGCGGCGTACGCGCGTACGCCGCCGAAGAATGCCGCCGCTTCACGACGCGTGGTCCGATTTCAGCGGCGTTCTTCCCTGGCTTCATGCGCGTCGTTTCACCGTCAGCCAGAAGAAATCGCGGGGAAAAACCGCGATCGGCGGGAAGTCGCTGCCGCGATTTCTGGCGGCGTACGCGCGTACGCCGCCGAAGCATGCCGGTGCGTCACGACGCGTGGTGCGATTTCAGCGGCATTCTTTTCTGGCTATCGGTGAAACAAAGAAAAACGCAGGTTAATGGCAAGGTCGCCAGACTTGGGACGTTTGCTCGGGGACGAACCCAATCACTGGCCGGAATCGGAAACTCAAAACCAAACGGTCACAAAGCACGAGCCTGTTCGGCGACGAAGTGAGAGTAGGACCGTTGATCGAGAACAGTTGATCGAGAACAGACGGTCTTATCAGGCTTAAACGCACCCACGTTGCTTGCTGGACGAAATTCAGCGATCGACGCGCCGCGGAGCTCACAGCCGATCGAGGGGGCTCCGCACACCCGTGGCCCCTGTGGTACTCACGTGGGTGTAGATCATTGTCGTTTTAATATCCGCATGTCCCAGCAATTCCTGGATCGTGCGAATATCTTTCCCGTCTTCCAGCAAGTGGGTCGCGAAGCTGTGTCGCAGCGTATGGCAGCTGATTTTCTTCGTCAGCCCTGCCGCGCGGACGGCGGTTTTCAGGACTTTCTGCACCGAACTTTCGTGGCAGTGATGACGTCGTTCGGGTGCGTCGGGCTCACGACGATCGCGACTGCGGCTGGTGGCCGGAAACAGATACTGCCATTTGAGTTCGCGGGCGGCTTGGGGATATTTGGCTCGCAATGCGTCCGGCAGCCAGACCGTCCCGAACCCTTGGGCGATGTCGTTGGCGTGGAGTCTCTGGGTGCGATCGATTTGTTTCCGCAGTCGTTCGCGAGTCCGCGTGGGAAACGGAACGGCTCGATCTTTGGCTCCTTTCCCGGAGCGGACCATGAGCTGGCCTCTTTGAAAGTCCACATCCTTGACTCGCAGTCGACAGCATTCCATCAACCGCATGCCGGTCCCGTAGAGCAATTCCACCATCAGCCCGCCCTGATTGGGCGGCAAGTATTCGACAATACGACGGACTTCGTCGATCGATAGGACGACGGGCAGAGTCAGGGACCGTTTGGCGCGGACGGCATCCAGCAGTTCAAGTTCCTGTTGCAGGACATGTTTGTAAAGAAAGAGGATGGCGGACAGGGCTTGATTTTGGGTGCTGGCCGAGACGTGCCGTTGAACGGCCAGGTGAGTGAGGAATGCTTCCACCTGAGGGCCATTCAACTGGGACGGATGCTGTTTATCGTGGAAGAGGATGAATCTGCGGATCCAGTCGACGTATGCCGCTTCCGTGCGTTTGGAATAGTGGAGCAGGCGGCATTTTTCCCGTACTTGTACGAGCAGTTTGGGCCTGGGCTGGTCATGCGAGCCGGTCGCTACGGCGGTGGTCATCGAAACGCTCCTTTCTGCTGGCGAGGGCTGGCTGCGGGGCAGCCATGTTCGTGGAACGCACATGCGTATACTGATAATATGTACATGTCTTGGTCCCGGTTGTCGAGAGTGATAGGCGGAAAAAAGGCGGTGCACGGCGGACGAGCCCGGAGGTCTTGGGCTGCTGCCGTGGCGAGTCGGCCTATTCATCGGTCTAACGGCGGTTTTTTTCGCAGTGATGGCCAACGTCAGGCATCACAAGTAGGTGGCACAGCGGAGGATAGGTCGGATCTTGAATTCAGCCGCCGCTTCCGGCTGCCAGGAAATAGACGGACGTCAGATCAGGATAGGCGGAAAGAATTCCGCCTATCGTCGGCGCGAAGAAAAGGAGTCGGTGTTTGGCGGAGAGGGCGTCTTGGTTCGCCAGCGGCCTATCCGGCTGGGGCGGACATGTCTTTCGGGAGGGCGAAATCGCAAATTCTTGACACTGCTGGGGTTGCGTCGTATCCTCGGCGGAGCCGCCTGTGACGTTGGTGGAAATAGACGGACTGCCCGGGGAGATAGACGGAACCCGGGCGGCCAGATAGGCGGAAAGAATTCCGTATACTAATTGTTATGTCGATTAATCCCGAAGCGAAATCGAACCGAAACTGGCCTCGTCTGTCGTTGGCTACGCTGCTGCTGTTGGTTACTGTGGCTGCACTTGGAGTATCTCACTTCCTGACGTCTCGTGATTTGGAGGAGGCTCAAGCCGAACTTACGGAGTATCGATACCAATATGGGCACCTGAAGGTCAAAGATCCAAAAAGGATTCATTTGCTTTCCCACGTAAACCAGAGCAACCCATGGAAATGGCACGCTTACTTCCCGCAAGACCAGAAATTCAAACTGGTCGCCGGAATTGGAGTATTTGGGCCAAACGAAACGCCTGAGATTGAATCTCTCAAGCCAATAGGCGAGATGATGGTTGTCGGCACGGGTGAGAATACGACACTCTCATTTTCGATAGACGATTCCGATCTGGCTATGATAAAGCTCACAATGACGCATGACGGCGCGTCTACGACACAGGGCTTTCCGAAGTCTGACCTTCCGTGGTTGACGACCAAACAGTCGACCACGAAGTCCAGCGGCTACAAGGAACCATTCGTGGGTAACACGAAGAAAGCGTCATCGATATTCTGGTTTCGCAAATCAAAAACGAAAGGCGCCACGGTAATGCTGGACGCAAATCCGACGGAGGGCATTATTGTCTTGGCCGTACCCGTACAATAAGCGACATAACAATTGAGAATTTGACTTCGCGATTTGGCGAGTGAAGGCTGGGGCGGAGTTAAATTTCCATTTGAGCGGGCTGTTGCAGCGGTTCCGAGGGGAGCCGAAGGTCAAATTCTTTGTTCAAGGAGCCCGGTGGACGCTCGAGACTTGCCCAGTTTTCTTCGTTTTCTGCACCAAGCGCAGCGTTAAGAGACGGGGCGACCTTTTTTTCCCAGTTGAGTGGCTGAGAGACTTGTTGCTGCAGAGTGGTGGTGTCATCCCGAATCGAGATACGCCACCGAGTGTTCCCAGAGCACGTTGCCGCTGCCATCGGTGATCGCCACCAACGACATCTGGCCGCCGCAATGCTGGCAACGCATTGGCGGTCGAACGTCTTCTTCGCTGGCCTGCGTTTTGGCCAGTAGGAAGAAGCCGAGAAAGAACCAGACCAACATCCGCACCCAGCCGATCGTCAGACGACTGTGGGAGCTTAGGAAGCCATAGTAGCGAATGCGTTGGAAGTTGCTTGGCAACGTATGCTGCAGAAAGCCGCCACGAACTCCTCACCCGAGACCGTACGTGACAACGACTTCTTCGTGCCCGAAGGGGTGTAGCGGAAACGGACTTCGGTGTCGCTAACTTGCTCGATGCGGTTGTTGCTGATCGCCACTCGATAAACATACGGAGCCAGATACTTCAGCGCTCCGCGGCCATCGCCGACCGGCTCGACATCAACCGTCCACTCGCCGTACCACGCCTTGGCATCGACCGACGTGAACTGCTCCTCCAAACCGGATGTGCGCATCGCAGCTCGAAACTTGCCCGGGAAGACTTTCGCAGCCGCCTTCTCCGGCAGCAGAAAGTTGTCGGGGCAGGCTTGCCAGCAACTGCCGTTTTGCGAAACGCCTCCGCCCGGCACGACAAAATGCACGTGCGGGTTGTAGGTAGTGGGGTCGCGACCCCAAGTATGGAGCACTCCGAAAAAGCCCATACGATCAGTGCCCACGAAACGCCTTCCTGATGCCAGCTCGAGAAGCGTCTGGCGGCTCGTATCGAACAGCGCCTGGTAGCACGGCGCGCTGGTGAGCGCGGACCACCTTCCTGAGCGACTGTGGCACGGTAAACGTCACCAGAAAGTAGGGCACCGGCAGGAGCTCGGCCATTCTCGCCGCCAACCAGCGCTGCGTCTTATCGGACTGGCAATTGGGACAATGGCGATTTCCACAGCTGCGGCCCACCCAATGCGAGTTGGCACAAGTACCGCACTGATAGTGCAGGTGTCCCAGTTCGCCCGTTCGGCAACGCGTGACCAGCGTCAGCACACGCTTGTGTTCACTGGGCATCTTGTCGCCAAATTTCTGCAAGTAAGCCGGACCGTGCTGCCGAAGTGCGTCGGCAACCGTGGGCATGACTACTTCGGCCGCCGCCTGGAGAACAAATCGCCGGGCTGCGCGATGCTGTTGAGCGTCGCTCGCCCCTCTTCCTCCTTAGGTTCGGTCAGGTGCAGGTAGACGAGCGTTGTCTGCAGATTCTTGTGGCCGAGAAACTTCTGAATCCAGCGTAACGAAACGCCCGCTTCAAAGAGATGCGTCGAGATACTATGCCGCAGCGTGTGAATCGAGACTCGCTTTTTGAACTTCAACTTTGCCACAACCCGTTTCATGCAGCCTTGCACCGTCGTGGGGTCCATGGGCTTGGTGGTTGTGGCGGCTTGCCCTTTACCTCGCCCCACCTGGGGAAACAGCAGCTTGGGATTGCGATGAGTGCTCCAGTAGTCTCGCAACAACTGCAATGTCGATTCGGGCAAGGTGAGGAATCGGTCTTTGGCTCCCTTGCCGCGATGGACGTGAATCAACATCCGCTCGGCATCGATGTCGCCAACTTGGAGGTTGAGCCCCTCCTGCATCCGCAGTCCGAGCGAGTAGACGGTCCAGAAGTAGACCGCGTTTCGGTTGTTTCTGACGGCTGCGATTAGGCGATGTACTTCGTCGATGGATAGCACATCGGGGAGCGTTTTCTGTTTGGGGATGCGGAGTTTGGTGAGCACTTGCCAATCCCGGGGTTCGGTAAACGAGTAGAAGAACTTGATGCCGCTGTAGGCAACACGCAGCGACCCGGGTGCGAACTCGCAATCGTTGATCAAATACAGCAGGTAGTCACCGACTTGCTGTTCGGTGAGCTGATCGGGCGGCGTGTTGTAGAAAGCGGCCAGCTTGCGAACTTCGCGGAGATAGCCGTCGTGCGTTCGCTTGGCCATGCCACGGAATTGCAGGTCGGCACTCATCCGCTCACGTAGTGACCGAGCACCGTTACCATCGCTGGACACCGCAGGCACGCTAATTTCGTTCGACATTGGGAACTCCTTGTTGAGTGAGAGAACGTGAAACTCAACAAGCAGTGCAGCCGAAACTCAGAGAATGGCAATCACCAATCAAAACGGCTAGAATAAATCCGCCGCGCAGCGGCTCACTTGAACTTGCGGATGAACGCGAGCCGGAAAAGGCCGGCTGGCTCGCTTCGCTCGGTCACTCAACTCCCGGCCGCGTTATCCGAAACGTTATGTTGCCAGCCGTTCTTTTCAGGGACTGTCGCAAGCATGCCGCATTCGTTATTCCTTAAAGCTTGCTTTCGTCCTCCTCACCGTCGTGATCTGCTTCTTGGGATATCGAGTTCATTACGCGTCGCTACGCCGGCAGGTTTTGGCTGTTGCCGTGGACACCGGTGGTTACGTCGAAAAGACGGAAACCGTTGCTCCGCAATGGCTAGTTGGCTTGGTGGGCTGGGAATATTTCCAGGGGATTGAAGAAACACACGGTCTCTTCCGTAAGATGACCGACGAGCACCTTGATTCAATCTCAAGACTCACCGAACTGAGGCACATTTCGACAAACCATTTGGGCGACGGCTCGAGAATTGCACTTGTTCCGCCTGCTCATGGTGGGAAGATGCGAATAGTCGATCCGCTAGTAACTGATTGCGGTCTGGAACATCTATCACGATTGGACAGACTTGAGTGTCTCATATTGTTCAACACTGCCGTGACAGACAACGGCGTTGCCCAGCTGAAGCACCTCAAGAATCTTCAGCAACTCATGATAGCCAGTGACGCAATCACCGATGAATCGGTTGTTCACCTCTCAGCAATTAGATCGCTACGGCGAGTTGTGGATATGTGGCACGTCAATCACGTCACAGGGCGCCGGCACGTTGCAGCGTGCACTACCAAATTGCGAAGTGATCGCTGACACGAATGATCGAACTCTCCCTTAGATCGATTCACCGAAGCTCTTTCATCGATCCCGCAGCCCCAGGCGGCTCTTGATAAATTCCGCCTCAGTACATCATTGTTACCGGTCATGATGACAACGTGATGTTGTTTATCACCCACGTTGGAGACGCGCAGGCCACCATTGACATGCTCTTCTCGATCATCAGCCTCGCCGAATGCGATTCGTTGACTACTACGCTCGCTGAAACCGGGGGCCTCGTGGAGAAACTGTTACCTTTTGACACTGCGATGGAAATCAAATGTAATCTGGAAGATGTAGGCACCGAGGCGGAACTCGTACTGCCAACGGAAGACTGATTGCAGATACCGATAAAGACACGTCACTCGTAGCACAAGGCAACATAACAATTGAGAATTTGACTTCGCGATTTGGCGAGTGAAGGCTGGGGCGGGGTTAAGTTTCCATTTGAGCGGGCTGTTGCAGCGGTTCCGAGGGGAGCCGAAGGTCAAATTCATTGTTCAAGGAGCCCGGTGGACGCTAGAGACTTGCCCAGTTTTCTTCGTTTTCTGCACCAGCGCAGCGTTACTAGACGGGGCGACCGTTTTTTTCTCGCCAGTTGAGTGGCTGAGAGACTTGTTGCTGCAGAGTGGTGGTGTCATCCCGAATCGAGATACGGGAGCGGGTGGTTGTAGAGCACGTTGCCGCTGCCATCGGTGATCGCCACCAACTGCATCTCGCCGCCGCATTCCCGGCAACGCATTGACGGTCGACCTTTTCGCTGGCCGGTCGCTTGGCCATCAGGAAGCCATCCGAGATAGAACCAGACCAACATACGAACCCAGTCGATCGACAGCTTGCTGTTTGGGCTGGCGAAGCCGTAGTAACGCAACCGCTGAAAGTTGCTCGGCAACGTGTGCTGCAAGAAGCCGCGCACGAATTCGTGGCCCGGACCGTCGTGACAACGAGTTCTTCGTCCTCGAGGGGGTGGAACGATACGGGACGCTCGATGTCGTCCACCGCCACGATGCGGTTGTTGCTGATCGCCACGCGGTAGACGTACGGGGCGAGATACTTCAGAGTCGCTCGGCCGTCCCCGACCGGTTCCACGTCGACCGACCCAGTGTTGCGTCCAGACGTCGGGCGCGACGGCGTCGATTTCCTCAGCAAGCCCGCCTCACGCATCGCAATCGCGAAACTTGGCCCGGTAGACCGTCGACGCTGCTTTCTCGGGCAGCAGGAAGTTTTCCGGGCCGGCCAGCCAACGAGATCCGTCCTGGCTGACACCCGCCGCCAGGAACCACGAAGTGCACGTGCGGATGATAGACCGTGAAGTCTCGCCCCCAGGTGTGCAGTGCTCCGAAGAAGCCCAACCGGTCGGTGCCGATAAACCGCGATCCCGACGCCAGCTCGGCGAATCGTTTCACTGCCGGCGTCGAAGATCGCCCGATAGCCGACGCGCTGGTTGGCGCGCACGATCTTTCGCAGTGCCTGGGGCACCGTGAACGTGACGAGGAAGTAAGGCACGGGCAACAACGCGGCCGTCTCGCTTCGCCAGCCAGAGCTGCGTCTTGTCCGACTGACAGTTGGGGCAATGACGATTTCCGCAGCTCCGGCCCACCCAATGCATGCGTGGGCAGGAACGGCAGGCATAGTGCAAGAATCCCAACTCACCGGTCCGACAACGCGTGATGAGGGCCAGCACACGCTTGTGCTCGCTCGGCATTCGCTCGCCGTACAGGCGAAGGTAACGGTCCGCCATGTTGCCGCAGTGCGTCGGCGACGGTCGGCATGCGTTCTACTTGGGCTTGCGGCGGCCAGAGTCGCGGCGGTCACCCTTCGGATTCGCCTCACGCGTCTGCGGGAACGCTTGGAAGAGGTCGCCCGGTTGGGCGATTTCGTCCAACTTTGCGCGTCCATCCTCGTTTTCGTCGTCGGTCAGGTGCAGATAGACGAGTGTCGTCTGCAAACTGCTGTGGCCGAGAAACTTCTGAATCCAGCGCAACGAGACACCGGCTTCGAAAAGATGCGTGGCGATGCTGTGGCGCAACGTGTGGATCGAGATCTTCTTTTTGAATTGCAGTTTGCTCGACGACGCGTTTCATGCAGCCTTGCACGGTCGTGGCATCCATGGGCCGCGAGGTGGTGGAGGCGGCTTCTTGTTTCGCCCGATCGCCGGGAAGAGCAGCGTGGGGTTGCGATGGGTCGACCAGTAGTCGCGCAGAATCGCCAGCGTGCTCTTGGGCAACGGCAGGTAGCGATCTTTGGCGCCCTTGCCGCGATGCACGTGGACCATCATACGTTGGGAGTCGACATCGCCGACTTGGAGATTGAGCCCTTCCTCCAGCCGCAGGCCGAGGGAATAGACGGTCCAGAAGTACGCCGCGTTACGATGCTGCTTGATGGCCCCGATCAGTCGATGCACTTCCTCGATGGTCAGCACCGAAGGGAGCGTTTTCTGCTTGGGGCGACGCAGCTTCTTGAGGACATCCCAATCGCGCGGTTCGGTGTAGGTATAGAAGAACTTGATGCCGCTGTAGGCGACGCTCAGCGAACCAGGTGCAAAGTTGCAATCGTTGATCAGATAGAGCAAATAGTCTCCGACCTGCCGCTCGGAGAGCGTATCGGGCGAGGCCTGATAGTAACAGCCAGCTTACGGACTTCGCGGAGGTATCCATCGTGTGTCCGCTGGGCCATCCCCCGCAGTTGCAGATCGCGGCTCATTCGCTCCCGCAGGGAACGAGCTGCCGTGATCATCGGACGCCGCAGCACGCAAATTCTCGTCGGACATTGGGAATCTCCTTGTTGAGTGAGAGAACGTGAAACTCAACAAGCAGTGCAGCCGAAACTCAGAGAATGGCAATCACCAATCCAAAAACGGTAGAATAAATCCGCCGCGCAGCGGCTCACTTGAACAACCGATTGCACCGGAGCGTGCTTGCGCCGCGAATCTCAGTTCGATTACTGTCTCGTGGTGTTACAATTCTTGGACGCCCGGTGAATCTAGAACGTTCGTTGGCTAACAACATGCTGACCAAAGAACAGCAATCCGTCGCAATTGCCGGTCCGTGCTTTGCCCTCCGATTCTTAGTTGAATCAAAGAATCGACACAATGCACGGGCTCAGATGGCTGGGTTCTCTGATGCCGCGATTTTCCATCGATGGATGAGCCTTGCCTGGACCTTGCGAGAACCGGAGGCGATCGCGCTTTTAACACCAAAACAACTAACATTGCTCGAAGAGTTCAACGCGATCTATGAATCGATACCGTGGGTTCCAATTGAAACCCATCCATTCATTAGTGACACTTCTGACGGGGAACTTGATAGACTCACACCGATTGCGGTCGAATTGCTAAAATCGTTAGAAGTTCGGCGGTCGCACAAGAATCAGAAGCGGCGATGGTTGTCGTCCCTGTGGACGTGGTTGCAGCATCGCCCAAATCGGACAATGCCAACGAACAATCCGATGGACCGAAGCGGTGGATCGGCCGCTTCCTGATGGTAACATTTTTGGCCACCGCTCGGTCATCGGTGGCGTTCTGTCTGAAAAGTGCGCGGTGGTTGCATGGATGGGCGTGTTTTCAATTGATGGATCGTTGGTTGCACAGTGCTTGCGGCGGCAATGAACCACTCGCGCGTGAGTGTGTCGCGGATCGTCGGCTGCGGAGATTTGGCATTGCTTCGAATTGGAATGCGCGGCGAATTTCGTAGTCCAATTCTTCGTTCTATTGGTCTGTTCCTTCGGCAAAGATGAATCGCCGCAGCATTTGCGCGGTCTGAGTCTCTCACGGAGTCACGGAGCACACGGAGGGAGTTGTCGATTTTCTCCGTGTGCCCCGTGACTCCGTGAGATCAAATGCAGACGTGTTGGCCGCAAACACTTGGTGCACGGCACCCCGAGTCAGTATAATGACTGGTTGAAGCGAGCCCCGAGGTCATCGTGTTTGCCGCTTCAAAACAGACAGAACAACGAAATGCACGGGAGCAACGGGTCGCGCGTTTCGGTACTTGTTGACTCCAACTCCGTTGCCCCGTGATTTCAAACGTTCGTCGGCTAGAGTATGACTCTCTTCGCAATCGTGCTTAACATCGCGCTCGTGATCGCGGTTGTTGTCACCGTACTCTCCGCGATCGGTCTGTTCGTGCATTGGAAGACACCCAAACGGCGCGGGCACGCGATGCGTCTTGTGTTCGCCATCGCGGCAGTTCCTTGCATATACGGAGTCCATTTCGCGCATCTCTTTTTGATCGTGCTTCCAGACATTGGCCGCCAACAGAGAGCTGAATACAACGCCCGGCGCACCGAGCAACTTGCCGCAACCACTCACATACACATCGGCGACATAGCTCCACCATTCTCGCTCACGACAGTAGATGGTGAAGAGTTCTTGCTACCGGACCACGGCAAAGTAATCCTGATCAACTTCTTCGCTACATGGTGCGGCCCATGTCAGTTGGAACTTCCGCACATCGAGCAAATCTGGGCGCAACACAAAGATGATGAAGACTTTCGGTTATTGGTCATTGGCCGTGAAGAAACTCCGGATACGGCCCAGCAGTACCGCAGCGAAAACGGATTCTCGTTTCCCATTGCTGCTGATCCCAATCGAGAAGTTTACTCACTATTTGCAGACGAACTGATTCCGCGTACGCTTGTGGTGTCGCCCGACGGACGAGTGGTATACTCCAAAGCGGGCTTCGACGAGAATGATCTTGACGAGTTGCATAGCGTAGTTCAGCAACAACTTTCAACTCACTGAAACGAAACATCCCCGTTTGGCCGACGAACCATCGCATGCACGGGAGCGGCGGTGGCCAGTCGGTTTTGAAATCAACGTCAACTCCCGCCGCCCCGTGATGCGGGTCGTTATGCGACTCCACTTACTCGCGAAAGGAAAATATTGATGACGCTCATCACACGTTGGCAGACGATATTCATGATTCTCCTCGGTCTCACCGTGACGAACGTGTCTGCACAAACAAACAAGGTATCCGCCTTCGACGTCCTACGCATTCAAGCATCCGGAACGTTTCCAGACTGGCCGATTGATGGCCTGTACATTGTGGAATCGACTGGGCACGTGTCATTGGGGGCGCCTTACGGCCGGGTTCAACTACGCAATTGCCCGTTGGAGGCCGTCGAGAGCTTAATCGAACTGCATCTTCGGCGGTATTTACAGGACCCATCGGTTCAGGCTTCTGTTGAGGGTCCCGTAAAGAAATGGACGGCTCCAATTGCATCTCAACATCCGTTTCGCATTCAGCCTGGATATATACTGGCAGTCCAATTGATGGGGGGATTGCCGGACCAACCACGTGAGTGGAAGGCCAAAGTCGACGAAAACGGACGCATTGCCTTGGGGCCAATCTACGGTCGCGTCGCCGTGAGCGGACTAACACTCGACGAGGCCGAAGTCGCGGTTACGAATCATCTGTCAAATGTACTCCATTCTCCGGAGGTATCGGTGACCCATGGTGGGTGGCTTTTGGAGGACGACAACGACCAACTTGTTTCTCGACTTGAGCGGTTGGAAGGTGAGGTTCAACAGCTGAAGGCAGCTATGTCCGAATTACAGTCTGGTTCCTCATCTGCCGAAAATGACAACCCCGAAAACTAGCGTGCCGTCGCATAACCACGCGATGCACGCGAGCGGGAACAAGCCTGTCGAAAATGGCGAGTCAACTCCCCGCCGCGTGATCGCAAGCGTTCTGTGCCTGAAGCGATTGCATGAATGACTCACCCCGTGAGATGCTCGATTGCGGCGTGGCGATTCTCGCACCGGCACTCGAACCACACGGATTCGTGTACGCGTTCGGCCGCGAAGGAACATCGTCGGGTGGGACGTTTGCGTCCGGTACTTTTGCTCGTGGCGAGCGGCACCTGTCGTTGCATCACCGATGGGAACTTGGGATTGTCACCTTTGGAATTAACCAACTGACGGTTCCGCACGACGAATATGTCTCGTTTCTCGGTGTTGCAGATCGAAGCAAGCTTTTTTGGACGCCACTGACATCGGGATTGGACCGATATCGAGCCCTTCGGTTCGACATTGAAACGTTGTGCGACGATTTCACAACTGGTGACGCGTCATTGCTCATCGCTGCTGCAGAGAATTATGCGAATCGAATGATACAACGAGGCGTACATCTCAACGCGGAGGCAGTGGGCGATCTTCAAAAACGCACACGTGCCCGTGACGCGTTCAAAAACGAACGATTCGCGGACGTAATTGAACTGATCAACTCCGTAGCCTATCCTGAGCTACTCACCGGCAGCGAAACGCGGATGCTGGAAATCGCGCGTTCTCGCAGCACCGGCACAGAACAACGGGATGAACGCGAGCCGGATTAGGCCGGGCTGGCTCGCTTCGCTCGGCAGCGTTTACTCCCGGCCGCGTTATCCCAACCGTTATGTGCCTTCCCCATCATGAATTCCACCGCGTCTGACATTCACACTCAGATTCAACGTCAGCTGACCCAACTTGAACGCGATCATGGCGTCTCCGTCCTCTACGCGTGTGAATCGGGCAGCCGTGCTTGGGGCTTCGAGTCGACGGACAGCGACTTCGACGTTCGATTCATTTACGTCAGACCATCGGATTGGTACGTGTCCATTGATCTGGAGACTCGCCGCGACGTTATCGAATTGCCCATCGACGATGAACTCGACATTAACGGTTGGGACGCTCGCAAGGCACTGCAACTATTTCGCAAAACCAACCCGCCGCTCATCGAATGGCTGTTTTCACCAATCGTCTATCGAGAAAACGGCTGGCTTGCTAACCGGATGCGGCAGCTCGCGCCCGAAATCTATAATTTCACGTCTGCACGTTATCACTACTACCACATGGCTGCTCGCAATTTTCGCGAATATTTGCGCGGGGAAACAGTCATTCGCAAGAAATACTTGTACGTTTTACGACCGTTGCTGGCAGTCAACTGGATCGAAAATGGTCTAGGAATCGTACCTACGGAATTCGACCGTCTCGTCTCAGAAACGGTTTCGGACATCACACTAAACGCCGAGATCACTGAATTACTTCAATTGAAACGATCGGGCCACGAACTGGATCGTGGTGCACCGTTTCCCGCAATTCAAAAATACGTTGAATCGGAATTGGATC
The DNA here is from genome assembly GCA_963700865.1 of uncultured Planctomycetaceae bacterium. Lineage (GTDB taxonomy): Bacteria > Planctomycetota > Planctomycetia > Pirellulales > Pirellulaceae > CAVOGJ01. The sequence goes on from CAVOZC010000018.1 coordinate 1,627,898, forward strand.
GTCATGCAAACGAACCAAAGATTCACTCCAAACCTAAAGCCAATCTTGATACATTAAACTTAATGTTTCGTGATGTCTTGCGTGAATTCGGGCCGAACTCGCAACACGACGGCACATAACAATTGAGAATTTGACTTCGCGATTTGGCGAGTGAAGGCTGGGGCGGGGTTGAGTTTCCATTTGAGCGGGCTGTTGCGGCGGGGCCGAGGGGAGCCGAAGCTCAAATTCTTGGTTCAAGGAGCCCGGTGGAAGCTTGAGACGCGCCCAGTTTTCTTCGTTTTCTGCACCCAAGCGCAGCGTTAAGAGACGGGGCGAACGTTTTTCTCTCTCGCCACTTGAGTGGTTGAGAGACTCGTTGCTGCAGAGTGGTGGTGTCATCCCGAATCGAGATACGCCACCGAGTGTTCCCAGAGTACGTTGCCACTGCCATCGGTGATCGCCACCAACGACATCTGGCCGCCGCAATGCTGGCAACGCATTGGCGGTCGGACGACTTCTTCGCTGGCCGGTGGTTTGGCCAGCAGGAAGAAGCTGACATAGAACCAGACGAGCATCCGCACCCAGCCCATCGTCAGCCGACTGTTTGGGCTCAAGAAGCCGTAGTAGCGAATACGCTGAAAGTTACTCGGCAGCGTATGCTGCAAAAAGCCGCGAACGAATTCCTGTCCCGTCACCGTTCGAGACAACGACCTCTTCGTCCTCGAGGGGGTATAACGAAACTGGACTTCGGTGTCGCTCACCGCCTCGATGCGGTTGTTGCTGATCGCCACTCGGTAGACATACGGAGCCAGATACTTGAGCGCCGCACGGCCGTCGCCGACCGGCTGCACATCGACCGTCCACTTGCCGTACCACGCCTTACGATCCGCCAAGATAAAGTCTTCTTCCAAGCCTGCCTCGCGCATCGCGTCACGGAACTTGCCGGAAAAGACGTTTGATGCCGCTTTCTCTGGCAGCAGAAAGTTTGCGGGGCAGGCTTGCCAACTGCTTCCGTCCGGGGAAACGCCTCCGCCTGGCACCACGAAATGGACGTGCGGGTTGTAGGTCGTCAAGTCGCGACCCCAGGTATGCAGGACTCCAAAGAAGCCCATGCGATCGGTCCCCACAAAGCGCTTGCCCGACGCCAGCTCGACCAACGTTTGGCTTCCCGCATCGAAAAGCGCCTTGTAGCCAACGCGCTGATGAGCGCGGATCACCATCCGCAGCGCCTGTGGCACGGTGAAGGTGACCAGAAAGTAGGGGACCGGCAGCAGCTCGGCCAGCCTGGCCGCCAGCCAACGCTGCGACTTGTCGGACTGGCAGTTCGGGCAGTGTCGGTTTCCGCAGCTCCGGCCAACCCAATGCGTATGGGGACAAGCATGGCATTGGTAGTGCAAGTGCCCCAGTTCGCCGGTGCGGCAACGCATGATCAGCGCCAGCACCCGTTTCTGCTGGCTCGGCATCGCGTTACCGAATTTCCGCAAGTAGGCCGGGCCGTGCTGCCGAAGTGCCTCGGCAACCGTGGGCATGGCTACTTTGGGCACCGTCTGGAAAAAAGATCACCAGGCTCCGCGAGCTGGTTGAGGGTAGCTCGACCTTCTTCTTCCTTCGGTTCGGTCAGGTGCAGATAAACCAGGGTTGTCTGCAGATTCTTGTGTCCCAGAAACTTCTGAATCCACCGTAGCGACACGCCCGCTTCGAACAGATGCGTCGAGATACTATGCCGTAGGGTGTGGATCGAGACACGTTTTTCCAAGCGAAGTTGTGCCACGACCCGTTTCATGCAGCCTTGCACGGTGGTGGGGTCCATGGGCTTGGTGGTTGTGGCGGCCTGGTGCTTTCCCCGACCGACTTGCGGAAACAAGAGTTTTGGATTGCGATGGGTGCCCCAGTAGTCTCGCAGCAACCGCAGTGTCGCTGCGGGGAGTGGGAGAAATCGATCTTTGGCTCCCTTACCGCGATGGACGTGAATCAACATCCGCTGGGCATCGATATCCCCGACTTGCAGGTTGAGTCCTTCTTGCATCCGCAGTCCGAGGGAGTAGACGGTCCAGAAGTAGACGGCGTTGCGAGTCTCCTTGACGGCAGAGATGAGGCGATGGACTTCATCGATGGAGAGCACATCGGGCAGCGTTTTCTGCTTGGGAATGCGGAGTTTGGTGAGGACTTGCCACTCCCGCGGTTCGGTAAAGGTGTAGAAGAACTTGATGCCGCTGTAGGCGACCCGCAGCGAACCGGGGGCGAACTCGCAATCATTGATCAGGTGGAGCAGATAATCAGCGACTTGTTGTTCGGTCAACTGATCGGGGGAGACGTGGTAGTAGGCAGCCAGCTTGCGGACTTCGCGAAGGTAGCCATCATGGGTCCGTTGGGCCATGCCACGCAGATGGAGGTCGGCGCTCATTCGCTCCCGCAGGGTACGAGCCTTGCCGTGATCATCGGACGCCGCAGCAACCACATTCTTGTCGGACATTGAGAATCTCCTTGTTGAGGAAAAGAAACGAAACTCAACAAGTAGAGATGTCAACCAGCGGAGATTGGCAAACGCCTCCAAAACACGGTACGATATATCCGCCGCGCAGCGGCTCACTTGAACAAAGCGATGCAGCGGAGCGGGAAAGCGCGTGTCGAAAATGGTCAATTAACTCCCCGCCCGCTGATCGCCGACGTTCTGGCCCTGAGTTCATCGAAACTGGATTCGACGTCAAACACTACTCGTGCTCGTGCTCGTGCTCAGCGCAGCGGTGCTCGTGCTCGTAATCGAAAAGGAGGGGCGGTCATGGCGGATCAAATCTTCGATCATGAAAAACTCGATGTTTACGGTTTGTCCATCGAATACGCTGGCGAGACCTTTCGGATCGCGGAAACTCTATCCGGACTTCACCGGCACTCCCGCGATCAATGGTTGCGAGCAGCCCAGTCGATTCCGCTCAACATTGCCGAGGGAAACGGCAAACGAATCCTCAAGGACGGTGCTCGTTTCTTCGATATTTCGCGCGGCTCGGCATTGGAATGCTCGGCAATTCAGGACGTGCTGTTGATTTCGGGCGCGATCTCGAAAGAAACGAGCGATTCGATGAAAGCCAAACTGAAACGCATCGTGGCGATGTTGACTCGCCTGGCGATGCGCTCGGACCGGGTATCAGCGTCATCAGCATGGTATGATGACGCTGCCATTGATTACGAGCACGAGCACGAGCACGAGCACCGCTGCGCTGAGCACGAGTGATGGCCGCGTCAACTCACGATTCAGGCCAGAACAAACGGTTGCAGTGGAGCGGCGTAACCGGGCGTGTTCTGATGGAAAGTCAACTCACGCCGCCCACTGAACCGTAGCGTTCTGGCTTCCACTCAAAGTTCTGTCATTGGTTGCTACATTGAGTGACGCACCGCAGTTCGCGACAAAGCGCCTGTTTCTGTGGATGCTCTACTTTGCTACGTTCGCCGCATTTTTCTCGCTGCTTCCCGCGACACCAGTGTCGTTTAGCGTTGCGACATTGTCTGCCGTACTCTTCGTCGCCATTGACGTGAAGCTCAACAAGCGTTTTTGCGGCTGGCTTGGGATCTCATACTTCGCGTGCGCATTGTCCTATGTCGTGGCCATCGGATTTGTAACACTACAACTTTTTCCGCCACCTGCGCCACCGAAACCACCACTGCCATTTTGGTCGGGCCTCTACCATTTGGTGTCGGGTGGCTTCATTCGCGAAATCGCTGAGGAAATCGCTGCTGCCCTCGCACTGATCGTTCATTACTTGATGACGATCATCGCCTGCACACTTACAAGTACCGGGATCGCTCTCATTGACGCACGACGTCGCCGTGAAAGTAGATGGCTGTTGATCATGAACACGCCAGGGATTCTCTTGTCCGTTTACGTGATCGCCGCAATCGCCTACGATGAGACGATCGCCGCGTAAGGGATCGCGAGTCGCCAGAACCATGGGATGCAACGGAGCGGCGGTGGCAGGGTTTCTGGTGAGATCAAAGTCGATCCCGCCGCCCGCTGATCCCTACCGTTCTGCCATTGAAATTGAGACTAACTACCCATGGCAAGAATCTACATCGAAACGACCGTAATCAGCTTCTACTTCAACGCTCGACCGGAGCCGGAGATGGTAGCTCGCCAAAACTGGACGCGTCGTTGGCTTGACGCGGCGCTGCTGACTTCCGACGAACTCGTCACCAGCGTTGCTGTCGAAGCCGAACTCAATGCCGGAGACTTCCCCCACAAATCGGACATGATCGAATTGGCATCGCGTTTTCCGCTGCTGGACATCAATGATGCGGTCATCGAAGCAGTCGAGGCTTACATCGCAAATCACGTCATGCCAAATGATCCCGGTGGAGACGCATTCCATTTGGCTGCCGCTTCATTCCATCGGTGCGACTTTCTGGTCACCTGGAACTGCCAACACATTGCGAACGCTAACAAATTTGGGCACATTCGTCGCGTCAATGGTATACTGGGATTGGGTAATCCGGCACTGGTCACTCCGTTAGAACTCCTGAACGAAGAAACCGACAATGGATAGCTACAGCGAAGTGCGACGTGTGCGCAAAGCGATGTCTGAAGCTGCGGGGCATGATGTGCGAAAACTTGCTGCGATGTTCAACGCACACAGAGGGGAGGTTGCTGATCGGATCATCGACCCCGGCACGAAGGCAGAACAATGCGATGCACACGGAGCCGCCGACAGCGCGGCCTCAAATGGAGAGTCTTCTTCGGCGGCCCAGTGATGCCAGTCGTTCTGCCTCATAGCCCGATGGTCACTCGCGAATCATTCGTCGAAACTCTCATGCGAGTCAAAGACGTCAATGGTCACTACGCGTTTATTGAATCGTGCGTTAAGCGAGGTGACCTCGACACCCTTCGCGATCTCTTCGTCCGAACGCGCGAACAATGCTCCTTCGGACCTTCTGATTGGGCACCACGCGCCGCATGTGAAAGGATCGTAGACGCCTTCGCATTAACTGCGGGCTGCGACAATGCAATTGCGGTGCTCGAACTCACTCAAATCGCCCTGGACCTAGGGAATTCGCCGCACCGTCGCCTCGCCGCGGTGATTTCAAAACTCGTCGCTGCCCAATCCGCCCAAGTAATCGACAGACTGCTTGACAACGAAATCGAACTCGAATCAAACGCTTTGATCCTGCACGAGGCCGTTGCTAGGGGCAAGGTTTCTTCGAGCTCCACAGCCGCGCAGAAAGCTGCGCAGCGACTTGCATCACACGGTCATGCACTGTCAGTATTGCCACTAAGGTTGCTCGACCTTGAATCTGAATTGATCTTGCCGAACTACGCGATTGGATCGTCAGGTACTGCGATTCCGTTTGGCCCGTTTCACGACAAAATGAACAATGGATTCGCCACGATTGACGGTGAGGCGATGGTTACCGAGACAACAACGCACGGTAGAGCGATGCGAATCTGCGCCGCCGTCAAGAACTGGCAAGATGAATCAAATGGACAAGTCGAAGCCCGCACATTCAGTGTACGTAATGCAACATTGTTGGCCGAGATTCCTCCGCTCTTGGCAGATCTGGGCTTAGACTCAATTAGGCCTTCCGACTCCGGTATTTTTCACACCGAAGTGTCTGTCAATGATGTTTTCACGGTATTGTTTTCTGCTGCGTCGACGGGTGGCGCCTACAACTACGGCGAATTCGCCGCCTACGGAAGGCTGTCTGCTTGGAGATCGCTTTCCGGTTTAGTCGGCTGCGATGAGAGTTCTCCAATCGACGACATTGCACTTCGTGCCGCAGAATGCGGTTGGTGCCTGTTTGGTTCCTCAAGCGATTGGTATTATCAAGTCGCATGGGACATTGGGATCGCATGTGCAAATACGACTAGCGACGAGCTTGCGATTCTCGCCGCAACCGACACTGATTGAGGCAGAACCATGCGGTGAACGGGAGCCGCCGATGACGCGGGTTTTGAAATCATAGTTTGTTGGCGGCGGCCCCGTTACCGCCGCCGTTAGGTGGCTGCATCCCTTCTCATCAGAATCTGGGGTTGTCAATTATGGCTCGCGGCTGAGAAAGTCGACGAATTGCTCGGGGCCTCTGACACGCGTTCTTCTCATCGCGCGACGATGCCCCGAGTGGCGACCGTAGCTGAAAACCACGAAGCACACGAAGGCCACGAAGGACTCTGTTTAGCGAGGACTCCATCGACCACGGTCAAGGGGCGGGCCGTTCCAGTCGCTGGCGTATGACGCTGAGAAACTCGACCGCGCCGTTGGTCGGTCACTTCGTGCCCTTCGTGTGCTTCGTGGTTCGCCCGCCTGGTCAACCAGCTTGCCAGTAACGGTGTGGCGAAAGTAGTGACCGTTGTTACCCGCCTGTGAAGAACACTTAGGCGAGAGCACCATAACCTTGTCGCCAGAGGGACATCGCGAGATACTCGTGGTGCCATGGCCTCGGCGATGTAACCGTGAATCACCCAGTGGGACCAGGTACCGCCAACCACGCAGGACCACGCGTCCGGCCACCTAACCACCGGATGAACGCGAGCCGGAATTGCCGGTCTGACTCGCTTCGCTCGGATCATCGGTGGCCGGCCGCGTTATCCTGGTCGTTCGGCCATGGAGATCGGATGCCGTATCCTGATGCTGAACATGCGATAGTGACCGAGGCGAAAGTCCGCGACTATCTTCTGAATCCGAACCATCCGGTTGGCGGCCCGAAGGCAGCATGGTTTGCATCCATCGGCTACACAAGCGATCACTGGCACGACTTGGCTGACGACTTATTATATCTCGCTCGAACGGCTGTTGACTTCGTAGCCAAGCCTTCCCCGTTTGGTGTAAAATACGAAGTGTCGGGGAGACTTGGACGACCCGGATATCGCCCGGCCGATGTTGTAACGGTCTGGATTGTTGAAGAAAACAGCTCGCCAAGGCTTATTACTGCTTACCCTGGATGATGACAATGCTGGCTGAACACTCGATCGTTGTTCTTGAATCTGACATGCCCGATGCGGGGCTCCACGCGGGTGATGTGGGCGCGATCGTTCATGTGCACGGACAAGGCAATGCGTATGAAGTCGAGTTCGTAGATGGGGACGGGACAACGATTGCGCTGATGACATTGGATTCCAGTCAGGTGCGTCCGATCGGGCCAGGCGAACTACTTCACACGCGGCCGAGATCTGGCCGAACAAAGCGATGAACCGGAGCGGTAACGCGCGTGCTCGGATCGAAGACTAAATCACCGCCCGGTTATCGCGGGCGTTCGCTGCGATAGAATGGTGCGATGGAAACTGTCTACATCGAAACGTCTATCGTAAGCCACGCCACAGCGTGGCCAAGCCCAGACCCGGCCACTGCGGTTCTCCAGGATCAAGCCAAACGCTGGATGAATGAACAGCGTTCCCTCTACGACGTCGTGACTTCGCAGTTGGTCCTCGACGAGTCTGCCATGGGTGACGCCGATGCCGCTGCTAGACGGTTGAAGATGCTTGACGGGATTCCCGTTTTACCTGCATATCCCGACGCCGACACTGTTGCTGACGAAATCATCAGCCGATCCATGATGCCGGCATCTGCAAGAATCGACGCCCTTCATGTGGCCTTGGCTGCCTTGGCCGGCGTACAATATCTGTTGACGCAAAACTGCAAACACATCGCCAATGCTCACGAGCTTCCTCGGCTGTACCGGCTGCTCGATGAACTAGGCTTGTCGGGAATGCTGATATGCACGCCGATCGAATTCCTCGGGGGAAATGACGATGACTCGTAATGCCATACTCGACGAGCTTCACGCGGCACGCCGAAAGCTCCTTGCAGATTACAATGGCGATACCGCCGCGTACCTGCGAGATGCACAAACCAGGCTAGAAGCATCTGGCCGACCGATCGCCGACCGCAAGCAGCGAACAATCCGATGCACCGGAGCGGCGAAGTCTGGCGAATTAGCAGTGGAGAATCACTCGTCGCCGCCCGGTGATCGGTGACGTTCTGCGTTCAAATGAATCCATTACAGAAGACGTCGCGTCGCGATACATGATCGAGCGACAAGCGACTATCATTTAAAGGTGCAAAATGAGTTGGAGGGCAGGCAGTAAGCTGTTCATCGAAATCTGGCCGTTCATCCAGTCGAACATCCCTGATCGTGAGCATCGCATTGATTTCATCGGGAATTTGCTAAAGCTGATGGTCCGGGACGACATGGACCCGTTCGATGTGGAAGACATTCATCCAGATGTACGGGCGGCAATGCGTCTTGTTGGCATTGAGATTTCCGATCCGGACAGCTACGACGATGATGAAAGTAATTAACACCGAAATCATCAAACCGCCCATGCTGATGGTGTCCGTTCATTTCGCATGCTGACCGATGCCACCGTTAATACAACAAGACGAACCGCAATTATCGTGATGCCGCAGAATGCGTTGGACATCCACCTACACGCAGAACAAAGCGATGAACCGAAGTCGCGGAGCCGAGCGACTTTGAAATGGAAAATCAACCCCCGCGACTCGGTTATCGCGGTCGTTCTGTCTGAAAAGTGCGCGGTGGTTGCATGGATGGGCGTGTTTTCAATTGATGGATCGTTGGTTGCACGTTGCGGCGGCAATGAACCACTCGCGCGTGAGTGTGTCGCCGATGGTCCGCTGCGGAGATGCGGCATTGCTTCGAATCGGAATGCGCGGCGAATTTCGTAGTCCAATTTTTCGTTCTATCGGTCTGTTCCTTCGGCAAAGATGAATCGTCGCAGCATTTGCGCGGTCTGAGTCTCTCACGGAGGCGCGGAGCACACGGAGGGAGTTGTCGATTTTCTCCGTGAGCCCCGTGACTCCGTGAGATCAAATGCAGACGTGTTGGCCGCAAACACTTGGTGCACGGCAACCCGAGTCGGTATGATGACTGGGTGAAGCGAGCCCCGAGGTCATCGTGTTTGCCGCTTCAAAACAGACAGAACGACGAAATGCACGGGAGCAACGGGTCGCGCGTTTCGGTACTTGTTGACTCCAACTCCGTTGCCCCGTGATTTCACACGTTCGCCCCTATACCTCATCCTTGACCTGGAGCCAAATGGATCGGGCTCCTTCGATGAGTCCTTGCGCGAACGCGCGGTCTTCGAAGAGTTCACGTTGATTCGCAACTGCAAACATCGACTCGCGCACCGGATCCCATGACGTTTGATTCTTCTTTTGAAGTCGCTTGAGTTCGGCCATTGACAACTTCGTGATGTCCACTCGATTGAATGGATGACCGGGACCTAGCATCCAAATCATCAATTGTACGGCACGCGGTTTGTCGCCCCAGCGATCCGACAGGTACGGTTCCGATCCCATCGGATCTAGGTTTGCGAGCCGCTTCAATTCTTCATATTCCGCGTACTCACGCGCCCACAATTCTCCAGCTTCTTTGCCCTTCGCGTACGGCGAGTCATCGCTCTGGTTCTTCGATTGTCTCAAACGGTTTACGACGTTGTCCAATTTGGTTTGCTTCTGTTCGGCGTTTCTTCGCTTCAACTCGACTTGGAATGCGTTTGACGCAACCTGCGACCAATTCACCTCGGCAGTCTTGGCCATTTCTACGGCAATCTCTGCGGGCACCGTGATGGTTTTTCTTACAAATTCGGCCATTTAATCCCCTTGCACAGAATGCCAGCGTTCAGTTTCCTCACAATACGTACCGGATGCATACTCGTCAATTAGTGGAGTGGCGGCGGCCAACGGATTTGAAATGGAAACCTTCCTCTCGCCACCCGGCGACGGCGGTCTTTCGCCGACTTAATCGGACTAATGCCTCTACATCGAAACATCGATCATTAGTTACCTACGGCAGCGTCCGAGCACTCAAGTGGTCACTGCGGCCCGCCAGATTCTTACCCACCAGTGGTGGAATCATGAACGAACCAGCTACGAGTTGGTGACGTCTCAATATGTCATTGATGAAGCGTCCGACGGCGATCCGACACTCGCGGAAGAACGACTGGAATGTCTGGACGGCATACCGCTGCTTCCTGCCGATCCAGACGTCGAAATAATCGCCAACGAGATCATGGCACGCGCAATTCTTCCGCCCAAAGCAGTATTCGACGCGCTTCACATCGCGATCACGGCACACCATCGTGTAGAATATCTGCTTACGTGGAATTGCCGTCACATAGCAAATGCAAAGATTCTGCCGAGAATCCATTCCGTGCTGAATGATTTGTCGGTGCCCATTCCGATCATATGCACCCCAGAGGAGATGGTTGAAGATGATCCAGCAAACTGATGTCGACACGACGATCGAAGAGATCCACCGAACACGTGAACAACTCGCTGAAAAATTCGGAGGCGACATCAAGGCGATTCTCGCGGATGCTCGACGGCGACAAGCTGAGTCGGGACGTCCAATCTGGCGCGGAACGTCGGCGAACAAAGCCGTGAACCGGAGCGGCGAATCGGGCGAAAACTGAACGGACAATTTTTCGTCGCCGCCCGGTGACGGCAGGCGTTCGATGGCCGAGGTTTCGCCGTGACATTTCAACTGAAAACCGGCCGTTGTATCATGGGGCTATCAGGAGGGAGGCAATCATGCGAATCGAATTGCGAGTCATGTTCGTCGTTCCGGTGCTGCTCGTTAGTACGTCCATCGCCCATGCGCAGCTGATTGACCTGAACCAAAGTCAGCACATCGAATTGGGCGACATCGGCAGCGATGGACAGTCTGGACGCCAGCTACACGTAAGAGAATTGCTGGCTTCGGAGGTTGGGAGGGACTGGGTGTTTTTTCCACCGCATCTGCAGCTGCCGAACGTGTTTCCTGACCCGCCACCGCCGTCCCCTGCTCAAGATAGCCTCTACCTTACTGACATGATGTCCCTCGTCCTGGTGATCCCCCAACTTCAGCACAAGCCCGCGCTGGGTATGATTGATGCCCAATACCACTTGAATGGCAGTACGCTAACCATTGATGCGTCGCTTCACACTGGCTCCGGCTTTACCCACACGATCTACGGCCCCCACGAGTTTCTCTTGCCGATTGGACAACTGCCCGCAGGTGATTATTGACTCGATTTCAACTTAACGACGACTACTGACTTTTCTGACGCCGTCGTCACGATGTCCGGATTCATGGACTTCCACGTGAACGCCGTCCCAGAACCATCGAGCATATCTGCCGTGCTTATGGCGCTGGCAACGTTTGTCTGCAGGCTTCGTCGTCGCAACGGACAGGCCATCTAACCATGCCGTTAACCGGAGCGGCGAAGTCGGGCGGATTCGCAATGGACAATTCTTCGTCGCCGCCCGGTTACGGCGGTCGTTATGTCGCTAGAAGGAGAGCATGTCGCGCATCAACCCTCGTAATATCCCGATTGTGGGTGTCGTCGCGGCAATTGGTCTACTCGCGATTTCGGCTTACCAGTACTCCGGCAATATGCACTGGACTCGCGTGACGGTTTCTCTGCTCTGCGCGTCAACTCTGCCAGATGGTTCCCCGAATCCTGGTCGCGAACTTCCAATCACGGCCCTGTTGCTTCTATGTGCCAGCATGACATTGCTTTTTCACTTCATTTCACAGCTGGCTGAAACGCGCGTGCAACACAACGCAATTCAGATCGGAGGCATTGGGTCCATGGTCTATGCCTTGCTTACGGCAACTCCCATGCACAACCTGATGGTGAACATCGCATTGGTTTTCTTCATCGTCGCGATTGTCGCCATCATATACATGCTCTATCGCAAGCAATACTACATGCTCACAATTCTCGGAGCGGCGTGCATTGTTGTGAAATTCGGCAGCGTTTCCTTGTACTATACAAACACCTATATTGAAGTCTGGGGCGTGTTGCAAAAACTGTCAATCATTTTGACGACAACATGGTTGTTCGCTGTTCACATGACGGTCAAACCGAGAGTGGATCGCGACATAACAATTGAGAATTTGACTTCGCGATTTGGCGAGTGAAGGCTGGGGCGGGGTTGAGTTTCCATTTGAGCGGGCTGTTGCGGCGGGGCCGAGGGGAGCCGAAGCTCAAACAAACGGATGCACCGAAGTCGCCGACGGCGCGGAAATTGAAGTTGAGATCACTCCGGCGACTCGGTGATCCTGGACGTTCTGTTGCTAAAGCTGTTCCGAAGAAACCGTGAACGAAGAACGTGACACCAATGGGCCGTATGCGACGCCTTTGATGAGCACGCCCACAGAATCAGAACGGTGCGTGCCTCGCGCTTGGTTACGTGGAATCGTGTCAGGTGTCGCAACATTGGGCCTGTCTGTCTCCTCAGCGTACGGATACCTCACATATTCGAATCTCGCGGAACGACGACAATTACTGGATACCGGAATGCCGCCGGAAATCGCCGCAGAAATGGGCCTAGGTTATGGGACGGGTGACATTCCTGCTTTTGCGTTCTGGTCACTCGGAATCTCGATGTTGATTCTGTTCTACGTCGCATGGACGTCGAAACGCACATTTCGTCGGCCCATCCCATTAAGGATCGCATACTTCGTTGGTGTGCCATTCATCGCATTTGCTTGGACGATCTTCGTTGCGTCGGCGCTTGGCCCTTGGATGGGCGCGTTTAGCTTTCCTGTGTTTCCATGCTGGCTCGTCGGCTCATGTGGTGGCGCGATTGCATCCTGTATTGTTCGACCGAAACCTGTCGCAGCCATGCAAGCTACATGACATGTTGGTGGCTACATCCGGTACAATGGAGGTCACGCTAACGCCATCATCACTCGCGGCGCAACGCAACAGAACAAAAAATTGCAGCGGAGCCGGAAACACCGGGCTGGTTCGCTTCGCTCAGTTGAGTTTAATCCCGGCCCGCTGAATTTAGGCGTTATCCCGCTTGGAGAATCCAACACTTGGCAAGTGGCGATCAAAACCCATACTCCGCGACGGCAAGTGAAGCGACCGGATCATCCGTTTATCCACGACGAACACTTTTTCACGTGGTTCTATTCGTGGCGATCCTCGCCATGTGGGTCTTCTCAATTTCTCTGGCGGTAACCCCCAACAACGAACTTCATCAGCTGGGACTCGGCAATGCCATTGCTTTCGATTTGACCATCGGAATTCTAGTTGCATTTGCAATTGCAATTGTGTCCCTTCGTTCCCGACATTCAGCTCCGAACAAAATGCTTTTTTGGATCACACAACTGTTGGCATGGGGCCATTCTGTTGGAATAATATTACTGCTCGCATTTGCGGCATTCATGACACTCCAACGTGGTGGCGTTTGACGAAGCGCGGGATAACCAAGCCGTGAACCGGAGCACTCATTGACGCGGCAACTGAAATCAAAGTCTTCCGTTCGTGCCCGGTTATCGCGGTCGTTATTCCGGAAAATGAAGCATGCCGCGCACACCGCCACCGACCAGTGCACCTGATGGAACAATTTGGTTTGGCGGTCCAGCTGAATGCCTCAGCGTGTGCTTAAGAATTCTGGGAGATGATCTAGAACCACGGGAAATCTCTGAGATTCTCAAATGTCAGGCGACACGGAGCGGAAAGAAAGGTGATGCTGTATGTCGCCGGGACGGTACCGTTGCGAGACATCGCCGTACGGGCGCCTGGATCCTAGAATTCTCTCCGACGCCCGAGCACACTGCGAACGAGGCCCTGATGGAGTTGATGCTGATGTTACCCACAGTTCCGGACGTCTGGCATTCGCTGACAGAACGGTTCGAGGTTGATGTTCTTTGCCACGTCAAGGTACGTGGTGTCAACCAAGGGTTCGTCATTGATCCCGAGGTTTCAAGCGCGGTTGCGAAAATGGGGATTCCTCTCGGATTCGATGTGTTCTGTGATACCGATGACGCCCAATCTGAATTGCCGACAAGGCTCGCGAATCCGGAATAACAAAACAATGGCACTGGAGTTGCCGATCCAGCGTGAATTTGAAGTCAACATCACTGGCGGCAACCCAGTGATTGTTAGCGTTCTGTCTGAAAAGTGCGCGGTGGTTGCATGGAAGGGCATGTTTTCAATTGATGGATCGTCAAGAAAAGCATATTCGCGTTGGTGGGTGCTTTCTCAGGCGCGGCTGTTGGCATATTGGTTCCGATCTGAACATAACAATCGGTTGAACGTGAGCGGCGGTCCACGTCCGACTTGAAGTAACGGTTTCTGGCCGCCGCCACGTTAACCGAAGCGTTCTGTCGCAACGGCTCGCCCGCTCTATTTCCGCGAAAAATGGAAGACGTTACCGCTGATCAAAAAACCGAACCGGACATTTCGATTTTCTTTGGTATCGCTCCTTCTGGCCACAGCATTGGTCGCGGTATCCATTTCACATATACAAACGTCGCGCAAGCTCTCAGTAACCCAGTCGGCACTGACGACTGCTCAGAACGAACTCGGTGTCCTCACAATCGAAGACGCCAAGCATGTTCACGCTATTGCTTTACCATCACCGGGTAGTATGCAATGGCGGTGGCGCCTTCATCTTCCGGAGGGACACATGTTTCGACTTCGGTGGGCTGTCAGTGACTCGATCCCGGAGTCTGGGCTTCCGAAGCTCCCGAATCAGCCAGTCAGTTCACAGATGGATAATGCAGCGTTTCTTGATGCCCGTGGGAAACCATGGCCCTTCGGTGAACCCGTAATAGTGAATCTTTCAATTGCGCAAAACGAATTCGGCGAATGGAAACTAAATTGGTCCAACCCAGGTCGATCCACGTCGCACATAATTGATGCACCGCCCGACTGGCTCAACCGTCGTGGACGCGGTGTATCCGCCAGAATCACCGGCAGCGGCAAAACGGAGCATGGGTCGGCTGACGAACCATTTGTGCTCTTGCGATATCGCAAAACGACGACAACTGCCACTGGCGCTTTAACAGTGGACATGAATCCAACGGATGGGATAATTGTGTGGCTAGAGGTGAATGATTGATTCACGACAACACGAATTTTGCGACAGAACAACGCGTTGCAGCGGAGCCATACAAAGCGTGCCGGCTCGCTGCGCTCGGTAAATCAACTCATGGCCCGCTGAACGTGGGCGTTCGTCGGACACAAGTGAAAAGACACTCCATGTGGACGCCACCTCCTGGATCAGCAGAGGCTAGTGCTCTATCCGCTATTGCCAGGTGTGCGTCTGGACCGTCGATTGACCCTACGTTTCGCGTAACGGTGAATTTCCATCCAGACCGCAAAGCTGGCGATTTGTCGTTGCTACAGGTTCTGGCAAACGACGGAGTACTACGATCCCAGTTCGAAACCCGGACCAGCAATGGCGGCCTGACCGCATTCGAGGGTGGTGCTCGCTGGCGATGGGAGAGTCGAATATTTTCGGGCTCGTATGACATCGAGTTGCCGTCCCGGCGACCGAAATACGGTGCGCTCAATCACCGGCGGCGATCCGTGGGTGGATCTCCACGATTTGGCTCCTCCCATTTCAGACTTTGTCCCCACGTACTAGAACGAACCACGTTCTGCTACCCCGACAGCTTTTTCGAACCGACGCATTTTGGAAACGCCTCAAACATGGGACTGATTGATAAGTGCGAATCCGATGACTGCGACGAACTTGATCGCTACATTGAGGCGCATGTGCATGGCCCGGTGTCTCTGTCGCAGGACGTCGAAGCACTGGTGCTTGACGAATGCTATCGGGGAACACAGGTTTCGGTCGATGCGATGGATTTGCCGGTTCGTGTTGAATGGCACTCCGGTTTTCGTGTCTCGATTGACACAATTCGGCGATTTCCAGAATATCGTGGTGAACCGACTGTAAAAGTGGCTGATACTCTTGCCGTTGACGGGTGGATCACACCGGCACACCTAGGTGCGGCGGCGGTATCCGGAGAGTACTCGTACGACGATCTGAAAAAAGTCTGGCACTATGTTGCTCGATTCGCGATAACCGAATAGAGATGGCAAACGCACTAAATTACCACCACCGTCGTGCTTACCCAGAAGCCGACGAACAAAGCGATGCACGCAAGTCGCCGGTCGGCCGCGATTTTGAATCATAGTTTTATGGCGGCGACTGCGTGATCGCCAGCGTTCTGTCTGAAAAGTGCGCGGTGGTTGCATGGATGGGCGTGTTTTCAATTGATGGATCGTTGGTTGCACAGTGCTTGCGGCGGCAATGAACCACTCGCGCGTGAGTGTGTCGCCGATGGTCCGCTGCGGAGATGCGGCATCGCTTCGAATCGGAATGCGCGGCGAATTTCGTAGTCCAATTCTTCGTTCTATTGGTCTGTTCCTTCGGCAAAGATGAATCGCCGCAGCATTTGCGCGGTCTGAGTCTCTCACGGAGTCACGGAGCACACGGAGGGAGTTGTCGATTTTCTCCGTGTGCCCCGTGACTCCGTGAGATCAAATGCAGACGTGTTGGCCGCAAACACTTGGTGCACGGCACCCCGAGTCAGTATAATGACTGGTTGAAGCGAGCCCCGAGGTCATCGTGTTTGCCGCTTCAAAACAGACAGAACAACGAAATGCACGGGAGCAACGGGTCGCGCGTTTCGGTACTTGTTGACTCCAACTCCGTTGCCCCGTGATTTCAAACGTTATGCGGCTGGCGCTGCCGTCTTTCTTCCGATGATCCGGCCTACTTCCTGACGGCTGGCTCCAAGTAACAGCAGGGACCGCACCAGCAACTCCAACGACACCGTGGCGTCAGCCGCTTCCATTTTGGCAACTCGCGATTGACTCGATCCCAGCCGTTTCGCCAATTCACTTTGCGTCATGTCATGGGACCTTCGGCGATCCCTGAGGCTCCGCGCCAGTGCAAGCTTGATCTCTATCAATGCTGCTTCTTCATCGGTCAGCATTAGAAATTCGTTGGTTGTCCCTACCGTCCAACCGGCTTTCTTCAGGCGTTCCGCCTTTGATTTCTTCATGGTCGCACCTCACTCGATGTCATCGTATGTTTTCAATCGCGCCTTGCACTTGTCGATTACTCCCTTCGGCGTGGCACCCGTCTTCTTCGCAAACACCTCTACGATCACAATTGCATCAGAATCAATGCGATACATGATGCGCCAAATGTGATCGTCGTCGCGGACTCGTAACTCGTGGCAACGCCTGCCAAGTGCCGGCATCGGTCGCGAATGTGGCATTCCGATGTTGTCGCCCTGTTGCAATCGGCGCAACAATGTCCCGGCTTCAATTCGCGCCGCGCCAGAAAATGGCGGTGTCTTGATCTCGCCTTCAAGCCACACCAGCGGTTTATCGTCGCCATTCATTCCATCAAGCATATGTCACATCGGACATGATGTCAAGTTGTTCGTGGCGTGAGTATTGGTAGAATTTGAGCGTGTGGTCTTGACGAATGGAGACCGAAATGCCGCATAACAACGGCATGAACGCGGAGCCGCCGACAGCGCGTCTTCAGATGGTGCATCAACCGCGGCGGCCCGGTTATGCCAACCGTTCTGTCTAAAAAGTGCGCGGTGGTTGCATGGATGGGCGTGTTTTCAATTGATGGATCGTTGGTTGCACAGTGCTTGCGGCGGCAATGAACCACTCGCGCGTGAGTGTGTCGCCGATGGTCCGCTGCGGAGATGTGGCATTGCTTCGAATCGGAATGCGCGGCGAATTTCGTAGTCCAATTCTTCGTTCTATCGGTCTGTTCCTTCGGCAAAGATGAATCGTCGCAGCATTTGCGCGGTCGAGTCTCTCACGGAGGCGCGGAGCACACGGAGGGAGTTGTCGATTTTCTCCGTGAGCCCCGTGACTCCGTGAGATCAAATGCAGACGTGTTGGCCGCAAACACTTGGTGCACGGCAACCCGAGTCGGTATGATGACTGGGTGAAGCGAGCCCCGAGGTCATCGTGTTTGCCGCTTCAAAACAGACAGAACAACGAAATGCACGGGAGCAACGGGTCGCGAGTTTCGGTACTTGTTGACTCCAACTCCGTTGCCCCGTGATTTCACACGTTCTGTCTGAAAAGTGCGCGGTGGTTGCATGGATGGGCGTGTTTTCAATTGATGGATCGTTGGTTGCACAGTGCTTGCGGCGGCAATGAACCACTCGCGCGTGAGTGTGTCGCCGATGGTCCGCTGCGGAGATTTGGCATTGCTTCGAATTGGAATGCGCGGCGAATTTCGTAGTCCAATTCTTCGTTCTATCGGTCTGTTCCTTCGGCAAAGATGAATCGCCGCAGCATTTGCGCGGTCGAGTCTCTCACGGAGGCACGGAGCACACGGAGGGAGTTGTCGATTTTCTCCGTGAGCCCCGTGACTCCGTGAGATCAAATGCAGACGTGTTGGCCGCAAACACTTGGTGCACGGCAACCCGAGTCGGTATGATGACTGGGTGAAGCGAGCCCCGAGATCATCGTGTTTGCCGCTTCAAAACAGACAGAACAACGAAATGCACGGGAGCAACGGGTCGCGAGTTTCGGTACTTGTTGACTCCAACTCCGTTGCCCCGTGATTTCAAACGTTCGTCGTCTATGAACCCGTATTCACCCTCGAGATTGCGAGCGTCGATGGATGCGGACGGTAAAGCCCCGTCCCGCCCGACTCGGATCGGTATACTTATCGGTTCGACTGGTGGCGGATGCTTGATCGGTGCGATTTTATTGCGGTTGCGCCATCCAGGCGACCCGACTGGACACTTCACTGGCGGAATGTTCGGTGGGATCACCGTTGTAGTGGTTGCCGCCGTGGTGCTCTGTGTGGGCGACTTCATCCGCAAACAGGACGTGGCAGAGTTCAATGGGAATGGCGCAGTCGGACACGACGCATCAAACGAGCATGGAAACGAATGAAGATTCGTGAGATAATCAAATTGATTCAGGACGACGGCTGGTACCAAGTTGCACAGAAAGGAAGCCACCGTCAGTTCAAGCACGACACAAAACAAGGTCGCGTCACCATCGCGGGTAAGCCTAATGACGATTTGGCTCCGGGAACCGAAAACAGCATATTGCGACAGGCGGGACTTAAGGAATAGAAAGATGCAGCGCTATCTCATCATTATCGAAAAAGCAAATGGCAACTTTTCTGCATTCTCACCGGATGTGCCCGGATGTGTAGCGACAGGGGAAACTCGCGAAGCGGCCGAACAAGAAATACACGCGGCTCTACAAATGCACCTGAAGGGTCTTCAAGAAGATGGATTACCGTTGCCAGAACCTTCTGCTTCTGCGGGCTACATTGAAGTCTGAATAAGTCTTGTACCCCCGTCGACGAACACTCTGATTCAACGGAGCGATAATTCAGTGGATGGTTTGCTTGCATGCCAACTCATCGCCCGGTGATGCTTGGACGTTCGCCGTTCGACAAGGTTGGCGACCGGAGAGAATTACCACGAAGGACACGAAGAGCACGAAGATGGAATTCGACGATCTGTCCAGTCGTGTCATCGGTTGTGCTATCGAAGTGCATCGACAACTGGGGCCAGGGCTGCTGGAATCGGCCTACGAACAGTGCTTGGCTCATGAACTGAGGCGGAACGGAATCACATTCCAACTCCAGCATCCGCAACCCGTACAGTAAAAAGATATTCGGCTTGAGACTCTTTTGGGGATGGCACCTTCACGCTTGGCGAATTTGCTGGCACATCGGAACTGCTAAAAACAAATCGCCGAGTATCAATCCCTTCGCGAACAGGAAATCGTTCCCGCATCTCAGTTTGGGCCGCTGATCGACGACGCAGACGACTATCGAACATACGTGGCATACGGGGATTCTCGTTCTATGTTTTTCTGTCGCCGGAAACAAGTACAATCTACTTTCGACACCAGAGTGCGGAGCCACCTGGATCGTGACAGAACAACGCGATGAACGGGAGCGGTAATAAGCGTGTTGAGAATGGAGAGTCCATTCACCGCCCCGTTATCGCAATCGTTATCCGGCTCGGAACATCTATCGCAGATCGTGCGGAGGGAGAGCCTGACTAGAATGAATGCCAACAGAGAGCTGCTGTATCAGCACGTCAAGTTCCTGACCACTTTGCGACCGTTCCGAAATTATCAAAACCTGGAATCGCTGGAGAAGGTGTGTCGTTACCTGAGAGGCGAGTTCGATAAGTACGGGTTGGAAGCGGTCGAACAAACGTTTGACGCTGCAAGGCTGCAGAGTACAAAAACATCATCGCCTCGTACAACCCAGAGAAACAAAGACGAATGATCGTAGGTGCCCATTACGATGTTTGCGGCGATCAACCCGGGGCCGATGATAATGCAAGTGCCGTCGCGGGTTTACTCGAAGCAGCAAGGATGGTCGCCGAAGCGAAACCGGATATTGATTACCGAATTGATTTCGTTTCTTTCTGCCTTGAAGAACCACCATTTTTTGCAACCCAACAGATGGGCTCTTACATCCACGCGGAGTCAATCAACGAGTTTAAGAGCAGACGTCATCGGCTTAATCAATTTCGAAATGATCGGCTATTTTCACGATGGAGATCAGGAGTACCCGGACGCGAGATTGAGAGAAATTTATCCCCAAAAGGCGAATTTCATCGCGGTCGTTGGAAAACACACGTATCACTCATTCAACCAAAAAGTGTACGAACTCATGAAGGTCGATGCGGGTATTGATGTGCAAATGATAGATCATCCAATGGTCGAAAGTCTCGCTGGCATGTCGGACCAGAGGAGTTACTGGGAATTCGACATTCCGGCGCTGATGATCAATGATACTTCATTCATTCGCAATCCAAACTATCATCAGATGAGCGACGATATTGATACGCTGAGATTTCGACCACATGAGGGAAGTGGTTACGTGCGCCTACAACGCCATTACTGGGTTCTAACTGAATTCCATGGTCCACAATCTAGCAAAGCGCCGGATAACAACAGGATGCAGCCGCACCGTAAATCACTGGTTGGTTTTGCTTGCGAGTCTTCTCACGGCCGGCTGATCCTTGACGTTCTGTCTGAAAAGTGCGCGGTGGTTGCATGGATGGGCGTGTTTTCCATTGATGGATCGTTGGTTGCACGGTTGCGGCGGCAATGAACCACTCGCGCGTGAGTGTGTCGCCGATGGTCCGCTGCGGAGATTTGGCATTGCTTCGAATTGGAATGCGCGGCGAATTTCGTAGTCCAATTCTTCGTTCTATCGGTCTGTTCCTTCGGCAAAGATGAATCGTCGCAGCATTTGCGCGGTTGAGTCTCTCACGGAGGCGCGGAGCACACGGAGGGAGTTGTCGATTTTCTCCGTGAGCCCCGTGACTCCGTGAGATCAAATGCAGACGTGTTGGCCGCAAACACTTGGTGCACGGCAACCCGAGTCGGTATGATGACTGGGTGAAGCGAGCCCCGCGGTCATCGTGTTTGCCGCTTCAAAACAGACAGAACAACGAAATGCACGGGAGCAACGGGTCGCGCGTTTCGGTACTTGTTGACTCCAACTCCGTTGCCCCGTGATTTCAAACGTTATCGGGCCAGGAACACCCGCGCAGGGCCACACTTGATGACAATAAGAAATGGTGACCGATGAGCGACAAGACCGAAGCAACCATCAATGCCCTTGTGGCTATTCTCGTTCTCTTCACCGCCATGCTGGATCCCCGTATCTCTGTCGGCCTCGCGATCGTCTTCCTCATTGGCCTGTCGATCTACAAGTTGCGGCAACAAAACGACGCGAAGTGAATCGCCGATGGGCCGTTAATCAGTTTATCGTGCTTGACTCTAAGGAAGGAACGCGGTGCGCGATCTCGCTTGAGTGGCCAGGTGCCGCCCGGCTCGTCGCTGTGGCAGCACGGTTGAATGCGATCGCCGCGCAGGCGTGGGTGGTTGGATCGTGGACCACGGATCAGGCGATCCAGATCTGGCCATGGGACGGCCGGCCTAGCGATGATAAGGAGGATCAAGGCACACAACCTGGCGAGGAGGTTGATAGAATCCTTCGGCAGATTGAGGCGGTAGAGGAGGATCCTCAGCCGATGTCTCCAGTGCTGGCCAAGTCGGTTGCCGAGGCAGACAAGAATGTAGCCCGACTGGTGCGGCGGCTGAGTTGGGAGCCGCTGCTGAAGACCATCGGCCTCTCTCTTCCATTGTTGCTTGTTGTCTTCCTGTTCGTAGTATTGCCCGCGTTGATTCAAGAATTCCCTAAGCGATGAGGTTTCTTTCGTTCAACCAACTGGGCCCAGACGCCAAACCGGCCGGAGTAAGATCGTCAGTGGCCGGACCACGCCGTGACTTGCATGGCAGGCGTCACGTAACCAGGCGGTGAACCCGAGCGGCGGATCGGGTCGGTCCTGAAGTCAACGGTTCTTGGCCGCCGCCGCGTTATCCTGGGCGTTCTGCGGCTTGCAAACCGAATTCGCCGAAAAGTACAATGACACCACTCACCCGTATCCTGGCGGAGATTTCTAATGACGAAGATTTGCCAACTTTGTTCCATTTTCTGTTTGCTGGTGTCGCAGGCATACGGCGCCATCATCATCAACGGTGATTTTGAAGCGGGAAACTCTGGCTTCACCAGCCAATACACTTATGCGCCTGGTAGCAATACTACCGAAGGTGAATACACCGTTCGTGCCGACCCCCAGAACTGGAATGGCGCATTTGCGGCAACGCCCGATCATACATCAGGCAGCGGCAACATGCTCGTTGTGAACGGTGCGACATCCGGATATTCAATACTGACCTCAGCACGTTCCCGAATGATTTCTATGTTGACGACATTTCATTTTCTGTCGTGCCCGAACCGACCGGTATACTGCCGATTCTTACTGTTGCGGCCGCATACCTTGTTCGCAAACGAAATCGACGCCAATTGCCGCAGAACAAAGCCGTAAACCGGAGCACTGATTTACTCGGCAACTGAAATTAAGGCCTTCCGTTCGTGTCCGGTTACGGCAGGCGTTCGGCGGCCCTTCGGCTTGCCAATCGAAGTGCAATACAATGGCACCTAATCTTTGGCCTGAGACTCTTGTCGACGCACGAAGCAAGAAAGTCGTTTTTCTTTCGCATTGCCTGCTGAACGAGAACACGCGATATCTAGGTGGCGCGTGCCGGCTTGGGTGCATCGAGGAGATTCTCAACTCGTGCTTGGAACGCGGCATTGGGATCATTCAAATTCCCTGTCCCGAGCAACTTGCCTGGGGTGGTGTCCTTAAGCGGCGGTTGTTTATCTTCTTTGCTGCAGAGGGAAAGCTTGTATATAGGTGGCGTCGTCAAATGCTCCCGATACTCCTCTGGTGCACAAAACGTCGGTATGGAAAGCTTGCCCGGGAAATTGTTCGTCAGATAAAAGATTACGTAATTTCAGGATTTGATGTGGTCGGTATCGTGGGCGTCGACGGCTCTCCCAGCTGCGGCGTCAATCACACGTTAGATACAAAGAGGTCACTCGAATTGATTGGCCGCTTGCCTGAAACTGCCAACGTTGAAAACATGAACCAGATCGTGCTGTCGTGTCAGGAGGCGGGAGAGGGTTTGTTCGTCCGACTATTGCGCAAGGAGCTCAAGCGACAAAAGTTGGATGTGCCATTTCTTGCCCATGACATGCGTGCAGAAATTCAAGGGACTATTGTTCCATTGGAGTTTCCTCGCAGTACTTAAAGCCGCCGAACAATGGGATGAACGGGAGGGCTCGGCGCTGTCCGGCTTGAAGTCAACGTCCTCTCCTCGCCCCCCGTTGTTCCGGTCGATATGCGTCAATATCGCAACACCGTTTACGAACGTGGTGAGGATCACTCCCACGAAACCATCTGCACCGCTGGTATGACGCGGGTGTGGGAAGGTGGCTGCCCAGGACCCGATTGGATTCGCGGCGGGCGACGCGAATCTGTATCGGTATGTGGGGAATGGGGCGACGAACTGGGTGGATCCGAATGGACTACAACGTGGGGTCTACAATCCCGGGGGTGCTGGTTTCCCTAATGGTCACGGTCTGCCGCGTCCGGATTCGCCTTTGCCCGCTGGGCCCAGTCCGATGGATCATCTCACAGGTCCCGCCGATAACACAGAGTATTTTGAAGATCGCTATCCGTGCACCGTCAAGTCCGTCCTTGCCGACTTCGAACTGTGGATCAGTTTGTGGGGCAAAGACGTTAAGGGCCACAAAATTCGAATTGGTAAGACCCCGAAAGACGGGGCCCAGCGAACCCCACCAGAGGATTTTGGCGACGAACCCCAAACTTATTGGGAGCGCGTCTATCTCTTGGGACGTTTTACTTTTGAGGCAGACGATGTCGAGGTAGAAACTGACGATAATGGCAATGTCACGTCGTGGGAAATGGACGTGATTGTGACGGATCGTCTTGGAACGCAAAATCGAGGGGACCAAGGCGGTCTATATCGAATAATCACTTTGCCAGGTAGGCCGCTTGATAGAAAAGTGACCCGTGGACGCTGGAAGATGTCAAGCAATGATGCTCAGTAAATACAATCCATACGGATCCCCGACCGAAGTGGCGGGCGGCGGCGTTGGCGCGCAACGCTTGGCTGACATCTGTGCCGCTCTATCGATAGCCATATTGCTCGCCGGATGTATTTGGATAATCTGGCGAGGTATTGATGAGCCCCTGGAGTCTTTTCGTGCACGCTTCCTGAATCAATTGTTTCTCTACGTGCCGATTCTTATGTCGGCGCTCGGAATTGTGTCCGGAATTCTACAGAATTCCGAATCCCGAACGATACAAGCGCGAGTGTCGTTGTTCCTGAATGGTACAGTGTTCACCGTCTTGGCTCTGCCCGAAGTCGTCTTTCAGGCTTCGTCGTTACTAGGTTGGTAGAAGGTTCAACAGAATAGCAGCGTTGATCCCTGAGTCCGGACCGGATGTGGTCTTTTTCTCGTCACGTCCGCAAGGTCGGTGTCTTCGCTTCGTGTCTGTGCCGGGCCGCCGGTAACCATAACGAGATGGACCCCCCCGAGCTCGCTCGGGGGTGAACGTGGTCGATGGCTAAGCGCGCCGGCGACAGCCCGGCTATCGGTCGAGCCAGCGACGTGATTTCGGCACGAGTGCTCCGAGACCGAAACCCGAAGGAGTGGCCTCGGAGCCCGCACGCGCAGCGACGTCGCTCGCTCGGCCAAGGGTTGTGCCCGCCGGCCCTCCTAGCGGTGGACCTGATTCACCCCCGAGCAAGCTCAGGGGGGGCTAGTGCTTCGTCAAATTTGAATCTCGGGGTTCGCTCACCGTGGCTGGGGCATCTGGCACTAGTCGTCTGCGGCTGGAAGCCACAGCCACGATTTTGACCAACCCCAATTCTGACACTTGACGCGGCACTAGTCGCCGCTTTCGTTCAACAAAATAGCAGCGTTGGTCCTTGAGTCCGGACCGGTTGCGGTCTTTTTCTCGTTAATGCCCCATAGGCGTTCATGCGTGTTGTGCCTGTCTCGCGCCGAAAGCATGGTGATTGTGATGCACCTTATCGGCTCGCCATTGGGAATAGGTGCCGCATCGGGCTGCCGTAGCTGCCACTCTGCTCCGTGTGACGGGCCAGTGCCCAGCAGCATGTGACACAGATATGCTCCAAAGAAGTGACGGCGATATTGGTGCAAGGTCAGCTGTCGGAGCGTCAGGTCTGGTGGTCAGGCTTGGATTTCGGCTTTCAGATAACGGCATGCTAGAATGCCGGCAGCCACGGCGACTTTCGCGGACCCCCGCGCGGGAGCTGCTGGGGCGACTTCCGGGCACGAGCCACTAGCAAGTCACCATGATCGCTACCAAAGCCTGGATGACGTGGAAGTTAGGCGGCGAGGTTGCAAGGAGGGATAAACTGCTTTGGTGATACCTGCTCCCAATGAAGGCCATCGTTTCAGATCCGAACATCGCTTGGTTGCTGTTACTTAGTCCATTCACACTTGCCTTGTGGACCTCGCCAATTCACTCACCTCGCGGCCAAACAAGGAAGACGCATATCAATCCAATGCACCCGCGCGGCGAAGTCGGGCGTTTTCAAATGGACAATCGCTCGTCGCCGCCGGGTGATTTTAGACGTTAGGTGGCTGCATCCCTTCTCATCAGAATCTGGGGTTGTCAATTATGGCTCGCGGCTGAGAAAGTCGACGAATTGCTCGGGGCCTCTGACACGCGTTCTTCTCATCGCGCGACGATGCTCCCGAGTGGCGACCGTAGCTGAAAACCACGAAGCACACGAAGGCCACGAAGGACTCTGTTTAGCGATGACTCCATCGACCAAGGTCAAGGGGCGGGCCGTTCCAGTCGCTGGCGTATGACGCTTAGGAACTCGACCGCGCCGTTGGTCGGTCACTTCGTGCCCTTCGTGGTTCGCCCGCCTGGTCAACCCGCTTGCCAGTAACGGTGTGGCGAAAGTAGTGACCGTTGTTACCCGCCTGTGAAGAACACTTAGGCGAGAGCACCATAACCTTTTCGCCAGAGGGGCATCGCGATAAACTCGTGGTGCCATGGCCTCGGCGATGTGACCGTGAATCACCCAGTGGGACCAGGTACCGCCAACCACGCAGGACCACGCGTCCCGCCACCTAACCACCGGATGAACGCGAGCCGGAATTGCCGGGCTGACTCGCTACGCTCGGATCATCGGTGGCCGGCCGCGTTATCCTGAACGTTTGGATGCTAGACGATGGAACAGCTTCAGCAAGACGAGTGGATCGAATTGCGCTCGAATACCCATCGCCTCCTCCGGCAGCGCAACCACATTAACCGATCAAAACATTGGCCGCTGCTTCAATTTTTAGTGATGCCGTCATTCGCTGATACTTGGTGCTTGGACTTTGTCCGGACAGGAGATGATCTTGCGGCCTATTACACAACCTGGCGGTCGGGGCACGATCTTCAGGCATTTGCTGCTGCGGCTGAACGCCTCAAGCATCCGCGTCCCTATATCCCGACACTCGAATCAGTGCGACTGGATGAGTCCGAAAAAAGAGTTGCTTCGATAATGTCCCGAATGGGGGCCATTCTTATTCCCATGCACGCAATGACAAATCTTGTATCACTCGACGGAACAGAACATGAATTACAGGTCGGAGATGGTCGGATGGGCGTCGTGCTTCGATGGCATAATCAATTGCCTCATGAGTGGCCTCCGGAACTCCATGCCCTTATTTCTGATTTGAAAGATATGGTGTGTCGCGTCGCAGCGCAAGCATCCGCACAACGCGTCGAGCGCGAGTCGTCATAAGTCGGCTGGCTCGCTACGCTCGGAGAATGATCCAACGACCGCGTTAACCGAAACGTTTTGCCGGCGAGTTTGTAATTGCCGATTCTTGACGAGTATGGCCAATTGACCTCAAGGAACTCCCAAAGGGGAAGCAATGCGACGTCCATTTGTCCACGGTATTGGTGGTGTCCTCAGTGCCGACATTGCGGTGCCTGATCATGAACGCGAACTCGAATTCTACTCGACAATCCTCACGACGGGTGACGCCCCGCTTTGGCGTGATGACCTGACGAACAATTTCGGCACACCCATAATCGGCCTCGGCGTTCGCACCCCCGAATACAACACATTGCCGTTGCAGTGGATGCCCCATTTTCAGGTCGCTGATGTTGCCGCCAGCGCTGCATGTGCGATTAACATGGGAGGCAAAGAACTTATCCATTCCAGAGCCGATGATGGCCAAAGCCAATGGGCGGTTCTCGCCGACCAAGTTGGGGCGGCCTTCGGCGTTATTCCGGTCGTGGCTGGCGAGTCAGACGCCACACGGCAATATGAACGCCTCGGTTGTATCTCTTGGCTCTCGTTGACGGTTCCAGACGCTTTGTCGAGTCGGGACTTCTATCAGCACGTGGTGGGATGGAACGCCAAGTCCATTGAGACAGAGGATAGCGAAGGGCATGTCGCCAAATTTGAGATGCAGATTGACAATGAGACTGCCGCAGCGGAGATCCGTCAGTTTCGCGGTGAACAAAATGGTATCCCATCGGTTTGGCTGATTCACTTACCCGTCGACGACCTTGTTGAAAGTCTTCGACGGGTAAGCGAGGGCGGTGGCGAAGTCATTAAGGAATTTGTTGAGGCTAAATATGCCATTGTCCGCGATCCAGTCGGAGTCTATCTGGCACTGCAGAGCGGCGAGTGACAGACAGCGGCATAACGAGGCAATGCACATGAGCCGCGCAGGCGGTCGTTTTCAAGTGGATCGTCACTCGTCGCGGCCCGGTGAGTGTGACCGTTCTGCGGACATGTGCATGCCAAACCCACAGGAAGCCGCAAATGCAAAAATACACGGTGGTGACATATCTTTTGATATTGCTCTTACCATCGGTATTGGCTTGTCAGGAGAAGGAATCAAGGTCAAGCCTCTCTGACACATGTGTCAAGTGAGCAACGGTCTCCATTTGTGTGTCTGCGGACTTTTCGCGCAGTCGCCTCGCTTGGCGGGCCATTCCGCCTTTGATTGTGGTCGGCATTGAGAATACAGAGCGCCGTCGAGATTTAACCGGACCGTCCAGCGTGGTGGCCGACGAAAAAGTCGCATCTTTCTGATGGGGCGGCGAAATGTCGTTTGTTCATTCGAGATGAGCTGATGCCAGAAATCGACGATCGTTATCGAACCAATGGCACTCGGGGGATAATCGGTGAGTCGGCCGCCGGATTGTTTGTAGTCGAGACTCTCTTGCTCGAACCAGAAATAATTTTTGCGCAACTAAGGAAAAGGCGTTGAAATGGATACTCAACCCAGAAGACGCTGAGTGATAACGAAGCGATCAACCGAAATCGCGTAGCCGGGTGATTGTGGGAAGGGGAATTTCATTACGCGACTCGGTTATCGCAATCGCTATGTTGCATTGAGACGCCGAAAATTCGACAATCCTTTAATCGGTGGCTGAATTGTGAATGACGTGGCACTTCACCGGGCGACTTCCATACTCTGTGCCGCGGTGATCGCTGTCGCGCTTGCCACGACGTGCCATGAATCGTCGCGCGTCCTTTGCCGCATGCTGGTCGGTGGCGATCCTTGACTGCTTACCGAAACTGAAGTAGGTGCTTTTCCGCCGGTTGAACGGCGTCGTTTTGGGACTAAATGAAAGCATTCGATGACCATGAATCCTGTTCTGCACAGTTTCGCATATTGCCTCGATTTCGTACGCGAGCAGGTTGCGGACATTGTTCCAGCGCACATGACGGCGCAACCGAATGGGATCATGAATCATCCGGCTTGGGTGGTGGGGCACCTCACCTATAGCTGCCAGGCATTGGGTGGCGAAATCGGCATGCCCGCTTGGCTACCTGGCTCGTTTGGGGAGCGATTCGGCACCGGTAGTATTCCCGTCGTGGATGTTAAACTCTACGAACCGAAAGAAGATGCGCTTGCGATGCTCGATGACGCAGAGAATCGAATTACCACCGCTGTGAAGGGGCTGAGCGATTTCGACTTGGACAGACCATTGCCGGATGAAGAATATCGTTTAATTTTGCCAACGGTGCGCCACGCGATCACGCAGGTGCTTGTCGCACATCCGGCGAATCACATTGGACAATTGACAATTTGGCGTAAAGCAATGGGCTTGCCACGATTAACACGGTGTTTTGCGTGAGGATACTTAATCCCTAAACCGATTCACGCCGAGCGGCGGATTTGGTGTCGGCTGAGCATCATGCGAATGGTCGGATGACTGGAGGTTACTTAGGCAGCCGAGCGGGAAGACAGTGGGCCATCATAAACTGCGGCACGGAAACAGCGTCGTTTTTCCCTTAATGGACACAAGAAGGTGATTTATGAACCACATGACTCGGTGCGTCGTATCTGGTGTTGTCATATTGGCTGCCGTCTCCGTTCGAGCTCAGCAACCATCCTCGGATGTCGTGCAGGCGACTCAGCGGGAGCAATTGATGCCGCTTGAGATGATGGATGGTATTTGGCGGGGAAACGCATGGATCATTCTGCCGAACGGTGAGAAGTTGGAGATGGTCCAGACGGAGCGCGTGGGCTCCATGCTTGATGGCGCGGTCAAGGTCGTGGAGGGGCGCGGATATGACAGTGACGGTGCCGTTGTGTTTAACGCTTTCGCCTCAATCGCCTACGACGCGACAAAAAGCGAAATTGTGATGCGATCTTATGCACAAGGGCGAGTTGGCGATTTTATCGTGAAACCGAATGACGGAGGATATTCCTGGGAAATTCCCGCTGGACCTGCGACCATTCGCTATGTCGCGGAAATCGCTGATGGAAAATGGTTTGAGTATGGTGAACGAATCATAGCGAATCGTGATCCGATTCGCTTCTTCGAAATGAAGCTATCCCGAATTGGCGATACGGAATGGCCGGCAGGCGATCCTGTCCCGATGGTAAATGGAATGGAAGGCCCGAACAGGCCATAAGCCGGAGCCGCGGAAGACGCCTGCCCTTGAATCTTGGGGTGTGGCGGCGGAGCGGTAACTGCCGGCGTTCATCAACCGGAAGGCTGTGAGTGACACACAAGTGAAAGCAAAAATGAAAAGGGAAAAGTCGCGATGGCGGAAATGGCTCAGGCGGGGGTTCGTCATTTGGACCCTTGTGTCGACTGGGTTGCTGGCAAACTCGTTCCGAACTCGGGGTGTCGACGCCTTGCTCCTGCAAAGCGATGCGTTGGTTTCGCTTTATAATGGTCGAGAGTCGCTTCAGTTCCTGCCACAATCGCTGGGTCAGCCGGGCCTGATTTTTGTGTGCGGCGCTGGCGTTTCCGCCGACGCATACGCGCCCCTGTTACGTCCGATCGCGGAAGAGGGATTTCCGGTGTTCGCGATCAAACTTCCCTACCGTTGTGCGCCGCTCGAATCGCATAAGCTGGGTGCCATTCAGCGAGTTTATCGAGTCATGAGGGAACATACCGAGGTTCCCCGCTGGGTGTTAGCCGGCCACTCGCTGGGTGGTGCTCTTGTGTGTCGGATTGCGCGGGATCATCCGGAATCCATCTCTGCGCTGGTTCTTGTTGGCACGACGCACCCCAAAAGTGACAGCTTGGCCACTCTGCGGATACCCGTTACAAAAGTCTACGGGGCAAACGACGGTGTGGCTCCGAGTCACAAGATCAATGCAAATCGACACCTGCTGCCCCAACAGACGAGATTCAACAAAAATCGATAGACAACGTCTTGCGTCTCACGATCTGAGCAGTTGCTGGTATGACAAGCAAATATTTGTTCTCAGCCTACTCCAAGGAATGGCCGCTTGAGTTTGCGCGAGTCGGCGAGGCTCCGTTCACTACTTGGCGAGGCGCTGGTGTCTGTCCATCACATCGGCAGCACGGCGGTGCCGGGATTGCCCGCGAAGCCGATCATTGATCTGCTACCGGTGGCGGCGGATCTTTGCAGCATTGATGACTGCACGAGCCTGCTGGAAGAGGCTGGCTACGAGGCTTGGGGCGAATATGGTTTGGCCGGCCGACGGTATTTCACTAAGGACAGCGGGGGGTACCGCAAGCACAATTTACACGTTTACGAGAGGGGACATCCTTGCGTGGAACGCCACATCGCGTTTTGTACTTTTCTGAAGCACCATGACAGGCTTTGCGAAGAGTACGCTGATTTGAAGCGGGAAGTTTACGCGCGCCATCCGGCTGACATCATGGCTTACAATGATGGGAAGAATGCTTGGATTAAGCGTATCGAGCCACGAGCGATCGAGTGGTATCGACAAGCCGGCTTATCGACAGGGCTGTGACTCGCATGAATCGACCTGCCGTCATCTTCCATGCGGGATTCTGGTCGGTTGCCTTTCTGTTCTGGGCCATGTGCACGAAGGCCCATCATCCCACGGTGGTTGTGAGGCTTTTGAGCACGTTGATTCTCGTCGGCACGTCCGCGGTTTACGCTTGCTGTGGCTCGCCACGCGGCTGGACGACGAAGCAACTGGCGCGAGCCGCGGTCGCGCTGATCGTGGCTGGATTTGTGGCGGCAACGCTTATCTACTGGATCTACGACGCATTGGTAGGGCCTGATCCGCGACGTTTTTCTTTTCTCACCAACGTGTGGATTGACGCGGTATTTGTGCTGGTCCAGACGACCATTGCCGCCCTGGGGGCGTGGAGCGTTCACAAAATCACCCGCCGCCAAGTCTGGTCGCTGAGGGCCGCGGGCTGATTCCATGTTGACAATTAGCTACCAGGCGTTGGGTACACGAAGGCCGACCTGACGGGAGCCGGCATCGGTGAATCGTCGCCTTTGATACTCCGCCAGACGATCTCGCCAAACAGCAGGTCATCCGCGGCGTCTTCGGAGCTGAGGTCCAATTGGGCGGACAGATCGGCTCCCCAGGCATCTGGGCGATTGCGTTCGTCCAGATCCACCTGCGCCGGCAGGTGTGTGTAGGGCCGCAGGTCCGGTTCGCTCCCAAAGCATGCATGCATTGGCTTGGCCGCGGCGTCGAATTGCGTCATGGGCTCCAGGCCCAGGATCAGTTCCATCGTCCGCAACATGCTGGCGGTGGAATACATCGTCGAGTCGACCGCGGCACGGCGAACGAATGGGCTGATGCAGAGTGCGCACCGTGCGGTGGGCATCGACATGGTCGGAACCGTTCTGGGCGTCGTCTTGCACGACAAAAATGGCGGTTTCAGGCCAGAACTTACTGTGGCTGATGCCTTCAACGATTCGTCCCAGGGCCAGGTCATTGTCGGCCACCATCGCACGAGGCGTTGGCTTGCCGACGCGGGTGCCATAGGTGTGGTCATTCGGAAGCCGCATGATCGTCAGTTGCGGCATGCTGTCATGGGCCTCGAATTCCTTGAGCTTTTCGAGATAGCGGTCGGCACGCCGCTGGTCCGTGTAATCGAGATCGTAGCTGCGAAACTCAGGGTCGAAGTGTCCTTCCAACGACGCCACGGCTGCCTTGCTGGGTTCATCCGGACCATTCCATGCCTCACAAATTCTCCAAAACTGTAGTAACTCACATCCGCGCGACGGCACTGGTCCCAGATGTAGCCGCTGGAGGGTTGGGCAATTAAAAACGATCCTTCAGCGGGGTAGGTGAGCTTGCCCCGACCGCCGCGATACGTCAGCGGCCAGGTCTTTTCCACGAAATCGGTGGCATAGGCGGCCATGCTCCACTCGTGGCCGTCCGCGCTGACTTCACTCTCAACGTAAAAGTTGTCGAGCAGCACGAACTGTTCCGCCAGGGCATGATGATTGGGTGTGGTGGCGCGGGGGAAGAGACAGAGGCTGGGGTCGCCATTGCCTTGTGGCAGATCGCCCAATACCTGATCGTATGTCCGATTCTCCTTGACGATATAAATGCAGTACTTGATCGGACTGGTTTCCCTGGTGGTGGTAGGAATCGGGTGACCCGGTGCTCGCTCGGCCGACTCCGGTGTGGCACCACTGGCACGAAGGGGCGAACAGGCATAGGCGGCTTTGTTCAGCCTCGTCATCTCGATCGGATCCGGCACCGGAATCACGCTTACCGTCCCGGTAAAGAGTCGGGCGATGTACTCGGGAATCGCGTTCGCTGTCGGCACGCCCGGTTGGGGGCCGTGACGGTTGGCGTGTGGCGTAAGGCCCTTGCCGTTGGCCACGAGCAGATATTTGCCGTCGGGAGTGAACCTCACATTGGTCGGGTACCACCCGGCCGGGATGAAGCCGAGTGCATGAGCGTGATCAAAATCGGAGATGTCGAACAATACGACGTTATTGTTGTCGGCATTGGCGATGGCCAGGACTTTGCCATCGGGGGAGAGGGCGAGACTGTTGGGAGTGCTGCCGTGACGCGCGGCCGGATAGAGGGCCGTCGTCAGGACTTCCAGCCGGTTCCCGCTCTTCGCATCCAAGATATAGACCTCATTCGTATCCGAGCAGGCGACGCACAGGCGATGGTCAGGAGTCAGCACCATTTCGGTGGGGTGTGAGCCGAGTGGCCATGTGGCCAACAAGCATTTGCGGGCCAAGTCGACGACGGCGACTGCCTGGCCACCCCACAGCGAAACCCAGGCCCGGTTCATTTCAGGATCGGACCGTACCGCATAAGGATGGCTACCGTCGGCAAAGGCCACGCACCAGGTGGAGTCCGGATGGTCTAGCGAAATCACCTTGAGTTGGTGTCCCCAACCGCCACAAACGAGCAAGTCTTTGCCGTCCGCAGTGACTTGGATGCCCGTCGGTACAAATGTCTCCGAGGCGGGAACCACTTCGATCGTTTGCTTGTTCGACAAATAGCCTTCCCTGAAGTCGAATTGATAGATGACTTCATCTTCGGCACCGGAAGCGTAGAGTCGTGCTCCAGAAGGGTCAAAGGCCAAGCCGTAAAATGTTTGCGGCAGGACGACACGACAGACGATGTCCAAGTTCTGGGTACTGATCACGACGATTTCATGTTCGCGATACCCCGAGTGAATCACGGCGGCCCACGGGCCTTGCGGATGTGTCACGATCTGCACCGGAAAATCGCCGACGGTGATTTGCCGACCGGCTGGCTGCAACGACCAGCCGGTTGGGAGCAACGTGGCTCCTGAAGGTTGCAAACCGGGCCAGACGGCCGTGCGTGGTGCGGTGGCGGTTGCTGACGGAGCTACGGCCGGTGTGCTTTGGCCGTTCAAGGTTCCGACGGCTTGCCAGGTGGCCGCGAGGAGAATGGCGGCAGCCAGACGATGCGAGGTGGTATCCATGAATGTTGATCGCTTGACGGAAAGACGTTCGGTGCAGGTTGCCCGGTCGCCAAGCGACCGATCGCAACCGCTGTCGAGTATGCCATGATCCGCCCGCCGGCGCAAGTCACCAACCGGACGATTGGGAAATATCGGCGGAGCGGTCGGTGACGTTGGGTCTGGCCGCGGCGGGTGGGTGAGATGAGGCCTGGCCGCGGAGCGGTCAACGACAAAGCTAAAGCTGCCTACTGACCGCGAAGCGGTCAGCGACAAAGCTACAGTTGCCTACTGACCGCGGAGCGGTCAGCGACCAAGTGCAGCGCCGGCGAACCGGCGCTCTTGATGGCGGACCTGTGATGATTATGTTGCCGAAAGTGTTACCAGGTACGGCTGCGTTCTGACCGCGGAGCGGTTAGCGACAACGTGCCCCGTCGCCGCAGGGCGAGCCAGCTGAGGGCGACGAGCCCGCAACTGAACAGCACCGTAGACGACGGTTCGGGGACGACGGCGGGGTTGTTCGATGACTGGAACTTGTTGCCATTCCAGGCATTGAAGTCGGAAACGTCCGCGAATCCGTCTCCGTTGAAGTCGCCGTTGTCCCAACGAAGGGTTCCATTGAACTTGTTGCCGTTCCAAATGTTGAAGTCGGACACATCAACCACTCCGTCGAGATTCGCGTCCCCGACCAGGTACGCGGAATCCAAGCCGTTCTCAAGGGCGGCACTCGCCAGCCACAGATCGCGGTCGGCATTATCGATGACGTTATCGCCATTGAGGTCGAATTCGTCATTGACTCCTGGGGTGACGGCCACGCCACCAAGAATGGGACCCTCGGCCAACAGCAGGTTGAGGTCGTCAATCGTGCAGGCCGTGTCACCGTTGAAATCGCAGTTGACGGCGGTGGAAACGTAGTTGATCGCGCCGGTGACCAACCCGCCGCCCGCGACGCCAAAGCGAAACTGCAGGTCCCCGTCGACGCCCAATCCAAAGACCGACGGATCAAAGGCCTGGCCAAGGCTCTCATCCAGGCCCGCGTTGAGCACGGACCCGCTGGCACCGAGAAAGAGCTCGGCCAACTGATTCGCGTTGGACCCGCCCGCTTCGTTCCAGCCACCATTGGCCGCGTCAAAATTCTGTTCATCAAGGCTGAGCCAACCACTGGTACTGATCGCCCCAGCGGCACTACTGACCTGATAATAGTCGATCGTAAAGGCCTGGGCTGCGTTGTTCTGCAGCCGTACATTGCCCGTGAAGGTGTCCACCTCAAGTGTCAGCGTTTGGAAGGTCGGATCAGGCACCGCCACATCGGCGAAACTGGCGCCAATCCGGATTTCGTCGGCGAAAAACGCCCCGTTTTGACTTCCCAGGCGAATCTCATCAAGTGCGCGATTGCTACTCGGGACTTCATTGAATGACGCGGTCAGGTCGGGCACCGCCGGGGGAGTTGCACCGAGGGCTGGATTGATAAAGAGGTCGACGGTATCGTCATTGGCGCCCGGCCCGAGTGTGAGCTTGGCGACGAGGAACGTGTCCTGGGTGATATCGCCGCCGGCGGCGATCGCGTTACCACCCGTGTCGACTCCCCATTGGGTACCGCCGGCTCCGCCGACTTTACCGATGTAGAGCACTTCGTCACCAAACAATTTGACGAGGGACAAGCCGCCAAAGAAGGCATTTGCATCCGAGCGGGCGATGAAGCTCAGCCAGTGTTCGCCTGCCTGTAAGGCGTCCTCTGGCTCGCCATTCATGCCGTTGTTGTTTTGGTCCATGGTGTAGAAGGCGAGATTGAAATCCGACACCGCCGTGCGGGCATGATTGCCGGCCGAGAGGACCGCATCGGGCGGCGAGAGATTACCGGCGACGACGGCGGAACCCGTCCCCGCCGGAGCGCCATCGAACCACGTGTTTGCACCGAAGCCGAGGTCCGAGCCACCGGATCCATTCAGATCGTTGCCCACAACATAGCCCGTATCGAAGGGTACGTAGTGTGTCAGTTGGGCCTGGGCATCCGCTGCCAGCCAGTGGCAGCAAAATGTTGCGATCAGCAAAAGGACCAGCCGCGAACCAATGCCAATCCGCTGATTCTTCGAAGAGGGCGACATCTGGCCGGATGCGACGTTCTGGCGG
Source organism: uncultured Planctomycetaceae bacterium (assembly GCA_963700865.1). GTDB lineage: Bacteria > Planctomycetota > Planctomycetia > Pirellulales > Pirellulaceae > CAVOGJ01. The sequence continues at coordinate 1,664,360 of CAVOZC010000018.1, forward strand.
GCAAGGCGGCTCGCCGTATGCCGTTGAATTCGTCGTCGCCTTCCGCAACCCAAGCCTGCCAGGCCCATCACGACCAGGGCGAGCGAAGAGGGTTCGGGCACCAAGGCGTTCCAGGCGGCCTGTCCGTTGGCGGTAATGAAATCGCCCTTGAAAATGCGAAAATCAACAAAGTCGTTGTCGTTGTCGCCGTCGAGGTCCCCACGCAAGTAGGCCTCGGCCATGCTCAACCCGGTCAAATCGGCCAGCGTGTTGGGGTAAAACAACTCCCAATCAGCCGCGTTGATATCGCCATCGGCATTCAGGTCGCTGCGGGCGAACGCTTCGCCGTTATTGCCCGTGAAGCGGACGGCGCCGCCGCCCGTGGTTCCGTCGGCGAGCACATAGCTGAATATCAAGTCTTCAAAGGGCGTCTTCAACCAGGCCGGACCCAGGTCGAGTGCCAGGCCGGGCGTCAAATCCTCCCCGTTGCCGTTGACGCTGGACTCCGCAAGCTCTCCCGAATTCATGCTGTCGACGTTCCAGACGTTAACGAATGGGCCGCCGCTGCCCTGATCGTAGTTATCCGCGATCGACAACCAAGACATATCGTCCAGGCTGCCGGCTGCCGAGGAGATCGTGTACCCGGCAAGATCGGTTGTCGATCCCGTGAGGTTCGTGAGCGTCATCTGCCCCGTGACACGATCGACAATCAAGGATGCGGCCGGCGGGGCGGGCGTCGGATTCGGAATCGTTCCCGGGACGTCCGCGGTGCTGCGATAGACTTCCAGCATCGGGTTGTCGACGAGCAGCGAACCGCCATTCGTCAAAGGGGTGCCCGCAAAAAGTCACCCGTGAACAACACCGGGCGCACTTCCTCGATGTCCGCCACCGTTTTGGGGATAAAGGGATCGCTCATCGGCTGGTAGCCCCAGAGCGAGTCGTCGACCGTGTACTCGGTGCTGACCAGTGTCCAGCCGGCGGTGGTCAGCGAAACGGACGGAGGGTTGACGTCGTTGCGCAGCCCGTCGTTGTTCGAATCGACATACGTCGCAAAAGGCACGGGACCATTCTGGTCGGTATCATAGACGCGATCGCCAAACCTGGGATTAAAATTGGGAGGGGCTCCCAGGCTGAAATCCGCGTTGCCAGACAGGGCTTCTGTCCAGAATTCCAGCTTGACGATCGGTTCGATTGCCGGGGCCGCGATGATCGGGTTCGAGGGATTCTTGTCGCATCCACATGGAAAACCGAATGACGTTCCCGTTTTCCAGACGCCCAGACGGATTTCCAATCGTCGACCAGATCGGGTCCGCGGGCTGGGTGTTGATGGGGTCCGGATTGGCCGGATCGTCCCCATTGTTGCCGTTCTCGCCGTTGGAAATATGCGTGACCAAGCCAAACTGATCATTAAACGTGCCCACACTTCCCACCGTCGCCTTCAAGACGTCATTGCCGTTCGGTTCGAGGGCCCGATCGTCTACTTGATAGATGCCGTTGATTGAAGACTTCCGTGATGTTCCAAGTGTTGGGCGGGCCAAAATTGGGATCCGGATCGGGTCCGAATGCGATTTGGGCGGACGCAAGAGAAACGCACGTGCATAAAGCGACATGCGAAACAACCGAAACTCGTCGTGTCAACATCATTAATCCCTCCAGGCTGGTCGCCAGACATTTCCCGCATTCCATTTGCGAGCATGCCGAGCTTGAATATGGTTGGAACAGTCGTAGCCCCTTTCAAAGTTGCTACGCCGACAAATTCTCAATTTAAGGAATCGACAACATACTGTCATTCGATATCAGCCCGCCAACGTGTGAGCGGGCTCGACACGCTGACTCTGGTCTTTGTTCCGTAGTTGGATCATCCGCTTTGTTCAGCAGCGGTCCGTGGGTTGAAGCAGGTGTTCCTGCCAAATCCAAGATTGCAATTGATTGCCGCACCAATGGGTTGCCTAGGCTGCAGCCGGCGTCGAACAGAACGTTGTGCGTGAATTCGCCGTTGGACCTGGTGGCCATGGTGTGGCAGGCAAGAAAAAATGAACGACCCAACAGGTGTCGCGGATAAGAAAAAAAGCGAGTCCGAGGCATGCGCCTGACCCCAAAAAAGCGGGACTCGAAGACCGTTTTTTCAGCACCGGAAGGCTCATCCCGGCACACGTTGTCTCCAGTGTAATCCTTTCTGAAATCGTTTCAACCCAAGAAAAAATGTGACAAAACATGCAAAATAATTGCCCTGCGGTCCCCACAGCGGACCGATCTGCGAGGGATCGAGCGGACGCACGTCGCCAAAGAAAAAGCTCCCGGCGGGCCGGGAGCTTCGCAGAACATTTCGTTCGTTGGGAAGGCGAGGCATCTTTGCCTCGACGGCGTTAGTACCGGTACTGCTCGGCCTTGAAGGGTCCTTCGACGGGTACGCCAATGTATTCCGCCTGGTCCTTTGTAAGCGTCGTCAGTTTTACGCCTAGCTGGTCCAGATGCAGTCGCGCCACTTTTTCGTCCAGAATTTTCGGCAGCACATAGACCTTCCCCTGTTCGTACGATTGCCCGGACAGAGTCGGCTTACCGGCGGCATTCAATGCCAAGTCGATTTGGGCGATGACCTGGTTGGTGAATGACGCGGACATTACGAAGCTGGGGTGACCCGTCGCGCAACCCAGGTTCAGCAGACGTCCTTCGGCAAGCACAAGCACGCTGTGTCCGTCGTCAAACGTGTACATATCGTATTGGGGCTTGATGTTCGTGCGACGGGCTTTCTTTTCGAGATTGGCCATATCGATTTCGTTGTCGAAATGTCCAATGTTGCCGACGATGGCTTTGTCTTTCATCCGCGCCATGTGTTCCACGCGAATGATGTTGTAGTTACCGGTCGCGGTAATGAAGATGTCCGCCTTGTCGATCACATCTTCCAGGGTCGTCACCTCGAAGCCTTCCATCGCGGCCTGGAGGGCGCAGATCGGGTCGATCTCGGTCACGATCACGCGAGCGCCTTGGCCCCGCAGCGATTGGGCACAGCCCTTTCCCACATCGCCATATCCGCAGACGACGGCCAATTTGCCGGACATCATCACGTCGGTGGCTCGGTTCAGCCCGTCGACCAGCGAGTGGCGACAGCCGTAGAGATTGTCAAACTTGCTCTTGGTGCAGGAGTCATTCACGTTGATGGCCTGGAAGAGCAATTTCCCATCGCGCATCATTTCGTATAGTCGCAGCACGCCCGTGGTTGTTTCCTCCGACACGCCGTGGCATTCACTGGCGACTTTTTGCCAGCGTCGAGGATTTTGCTCGAAGCACCAAGCCAACGTCTTCAGAACCTCCTTGTACTCCGTATTTTCCGTCGAGTCAGGGCTGGGAACGGCGCCGGCCTGTTCAAATTCGGCGCCCTTGTGTATTAGCAGCGTGGCGTCACCGCCATCATCCACAATCTGCGTGGGGCCCCGGCCGTCGCCAAAATCCAACGCCTTTTCGGTACAGGCCCAGTACTCTTCCAGGGTCTCGTTCTTCCAGGCGTAAACCGAAATGCCCGCCGGTTCGGCGGTGGTCCCTGCGGGCCCCACGACGACGGCGGCCGCCGCATGGTCCTGCGTGGAAAAGATATTGCAGGACACCCACCGGACCTCCGCCCCGAGCGCGGTCAGGGTCTCGATCAGCACGGCCGTTTGTACCGTCATGTGGAGTGAACCCATGATCCGCTGCCCTTTGAGCGGGGATTTGCCGGCGTATTCCTCACGGAGCGCCATCAGCCCCGGCATTTCCTGCTCGGCCAGCCGGATTTCTTTCCTACCCCACTCCGCCAGGCTGAGATCGGCGACCTTGAAGTCGATGCCGTTTTTGACGTCCGCGGTAAAAATGTAGGGTTCGGTTGCAGTTGTACTCATCAAACAGGTCTCATTTCCAGGCAAAGGTGTAGGCAACCCGGGACACGGCCCCAGGTCGCAAGATGTTTCATTTCGCATCGTATTGTAGCGGAAACCGACTGCTTGCCGAGTCGCATCGAGGCAGCCGCAGCGGCGAATTTCTACTGGCAGCCGCTAGGACGGCCCGGATGGAGGCACAATCAACGCTCTCTGGGCATTTTCCACGAATTCCCGCACACGTCGCGGGTCTTTCTTTCCGGGTTGGGACTCTACGCCGCTGGCCGTATCGACCGCGACCGCACCGGTTTGGCGAATTGCATCTGCCACGTTTCCTGGTACCAGGCCTCCCGCCAAAATGAGGGGGATATCGGGTAGGCGATCGGCGATTCTTCGGGCCAACGGCCAGTTGGCCCGCGCACCGCTGCCTCCGGGAACACCGGGAACGCAAGCGTCGATTAACACGCCGCGGAGGCCCTCCGCGACGCCCACATCGGCCGCAAACTGGCAGATCCGCCCTTCGTCGTGCCACGCCGCTCGAAAGGCGCGAATGATCTTCCATGGCCGGAGCGATTTGGCGAATTCGGCCGATTGGTCGCCATGGAGTTGAATGGCATCCAAGCCAACTTGTTCCGCGATCCTCAGGATTTCCTCCCGAGACTGGTCAACAAACACGCCGACCATGCAGAGCGACGAACGAAGTTCGCGAGCCATGCGTTCTGCCTCGACCAGGTCCACGCAACGAGGGCTTGCCGCGTAGAAATTCAAGCCAATGGCATCGGCACCGCTGTCGGCGATATGACGGGCATCTTCCAGCGAGGTGACGCCACAGATTTTAACACGGAACATGCCGATCAATCACGAAGGGTAGGTGATGGTGAGCCGGCAGCCGCCCGATCCGACAGGCGATGGTTTAGCAGCCATTCGTAGAAGGCGGGATTCGCGTAGGTCTGGCTCCAGCTGTCGTGCCCGGCTTCCGGATAGATGGTTAGCCGCATGTGCCCGCCAATCGCTTGAACCGCCTGCAGCATCTGCTCCGAGCGGGCGAGTGGGACGACGGGATCGGCGGCCCCGTGAAAAGCCCAGATGGGAACGTCCTTGACTCGGGGGGCAAACAGTGGCTCCGCCCCGCCACAGATGGGCGAGCGCGGCCAACCGGTCGGGTACGAGAAAGCCGAGGCTCCACGTGCCGAAGCCGCCCATGCTCAAGCCGGTTACGTAAATCCGATCCTTGTCGATGCGATAGCTTGATTCGACATCATCGAGCAGCGCCGACAATTCGCGGGCATCCCAGCCCACGCCGGCCGGGCACTGGGGCGCGACGATGACAAACGGCAGCTGCAGCGCCTGGGCGACCTTGGGTGGTCCATGGGTCGCGACAAGTGACAAGTTGTCGCCCCGTTCGCCAGCACCGTGCAGAAACAGGATGAGTGGCCATTGGCTCCGATCTTCGTAGCCGACCGGCAAATAGAGAAGATAGTTGATACGGACCGGAATACTGCCCGTCATCGTGTTGGACTCGAGCCGCAAGCTCGAGGGTAAACCCGGCATGGTTTCGCTCCAACCCTGGGAAATGGAGAACATACTCATGAGTGTGGCCAGGGTCGCCGTCCGCCAATTGCAGTGCTTCACCATGATATCCTCACTCGTGGATCGTTTGACAGCAACCGTTGGTCTTGCCACGAACTGGGAGGGGCCTGCGACCCACCAAGGTTGCACCTGGTCATTTCCAACTGATCTCGTGGTTTCCGATGACCGGCTGGAAGCCGATCCCACGTCAACATCGGGCCGCCGGCCACGCGGCAAGCAACGCCGGCATTGCTTTCACTGCCAGCGGGGGTTTTATTGGCCGTTCCTGTGCAGCTTCGCCAGCTTGACGCCTGCGGTAAATCTTACACGACAGGGTTCAAGGCCATAATCCGTGATAGTCGATGACCAAGCTGGATTCTCGTCTCACCGCGGGGCTGGTCGGTTCGTTGTTTCACCTGGAAAGTCGCCCATTGATGCTGGAAAATCATCATGATCCGCACGCGATGGTGGCCGCGGAGAACTCCGCGTTCCAGGACCAGGCGTATACGTTTGTGATTATTTCGCTGGGGTTACTCCTCCTCGGTCTGGCGATCTTTCCACCTGGCTTGGACCACATCACGCACGAAGCCGTCTTGGAGTATACGCGAGAAGGGACCTCTAGCGACGCGTTCCCTTTGGCGGACCGGGTCCAGCAGGAGCTCACCTCGCCCACGGCGATCACACACGCGCTGGAGTCGGTGCGCGAGTCGCTGTATCCCGCGGCTGGCCAGGAGGTAGGGTCGCTCGTCGACCGTCTGGCGGGATCGATGGAAGTGGGGGCAGACGCGTCGATTCGCGCGAACACCTCGACGCTTCATGTGCGCATGACGGGCACGCAAGAAGGATTCCAGTATCAGCTGTTGCGTGCTTTGCTGGAGGATTTTGCCGCCGCCCACTCGGAAACGCACGATTTGGAGGCGATCCGTCGCAACTTCGATACCGCCACCGCCCGCTTAGCGCAAGCCCTCGAGCAGCTGGATGAGGCCCATCAGCGGCAGTCAGACTACGTCGATCGACGCCTGCGTGAAGAGTGTGAATTGCATGAGCGGAATTTGTCTTCCTACATGCAGCACGCGAGGTTGGGCGACGAGGCTGCCAGCGAAAAACAGGCCTCCACCACGTCAACGGAGTCGAGCGGTTTGGCGAAGGTGGAAGGGGTCAACCCGGAGTGGTCGCGATTGCACGCGGAATTGATTGAGCTGCAGGCTCGACAGCAATCGCGTCCGGAAGCCGACAACGATGAGGATGCGTGGCAGCTTGAGGAAGCAATACGAAGCTTGGAACAGCGGTTGGGCGAAATTGCCAAATTCGTCCCGTCCCCCTCAAACTCCATGGAGAATCCGTACGCGAGTTCTGTTTCCGCAGCGGCACCCGACCACGGGGACGCGAAGGCCGCGGGAGACGCGAGCGTGGCGGAGATTCCCCGTTTCAGTGACGCGGCGGCCAGGGCCCGCATCATGTCCGAGCAGTCGTTTATCCGTCTGTCCGAACAGATCGCCGCGGTGACCGCGAATCGAAACGAGGCCTTGGCCGAGATGCAGCGTTGCCCGGATCCAGCGGCCGTGATCAACGAATCGACATCGATCGCGGAAGGACCACGCGTGGTGGCTCGCGTGCGACGGCCCGTGACCGGGGGACGCTTCCTGAGTCTGCTCATCCCCAGTGCCTTGGTCGGTTTGTTGTGTAGCTGGTTCCGCCATGAGTCGGACCCGCCCGAGGCGTTTATCAGCCCGGAAGATGTCGAGGAATGGTTGGACCTGCCCGTGGTAGGCAGCCTCTGCACGACGGACGGTCCACCGATTCCGGCACAGGCGGCTTCCACGGCCCCGCCGCTGGTGCGGATGGTGCGACGGTCGGCGGAAGTCGTCGTTGGCATCGCCGCACTCATCTTAATTTATTCGGTGGCTGCGGTGAGCGGGTTTGGCCGCTTTTTTGTCTCCGATCCATTCACTGCTTACACACAGGCCGTCGACCACTTGACTCGAATATTCACGTAATTACCTCATGCACATTTCAATTTGTGGGAGAACGATCGCGTAGCCGCCTCGGCCTGTATGTTCGCGGGACCGCACCGCATCGTGTCGATGAACCCCGCGTTCCACAACACGACGTTCCCTCCCTGAATTCGTAGAACCCCAAGGATGTAAATCATGTACGAGAGCTGGTTTCAATTCTCGGATCGCCCATTCGGTGCCGCGCCGAAACCGAAGCACTACTTTCCGGCGGCTGGCATGGAGGCGGCCTTGGAGAGCACTGGCAATTGCGTTCAGCGGAGCGCGGGGCCGGCGTTGGTCGTGGGAGATACCGGCACGGGAAAGACTCTCTTGTCGCTCTTGCTGCGGAAACGATTTGCTGAGGCGATCCCGGTAGCCCTGTTGAAGGGGACTTCCTGTCGCACGAACCGCGCGCTGCTCCAAAACGCGTTGTACGCGTTTGGGCTGCCCTACACGGAAACGGACGAGGGCCAAATGCGGCTGACCCTCACTGAGTTTCTCGGCCACCGAGCGTCGAGTGGAGCCGGTTGCCTGCTGATCGTGGACGAAGCCGATTGCCTGGAAATTCCTTCGCTCGAGGAACTCGCCGGTCTGAGCAACCTCACCGGAGACCAAGGCTGGTTTCTGAATTTGGTGCTGATTGGCAGTGTCCGCCTGGAAGAGTCGCTGGGGATGCCGCAACTGGAGTCCCTGAATCAGCGCCTTGCGGCGCGGAACTATCTGACTCGTTGGACGCGGGCAGAGACGACCGGGTACATCACTGCCGAACTGCAACGCGTCGCCGGCGTCGCCGATCACGTGTTCGATGCCCAATCGCTACAACAGATTCATCAGGTTACCGACGGTATCCCGCGACTCGTGAATCAGCTGTGTGACCACACCTTGGTGCTCGCCGCCACGGCCCACATGACTCGGATCACGGCCCAGATCGTCAATGAAGCCTGGGCGGACTTGCAACAGCTGCCACCAAGACAGGTCGCGATTGGCGGTGCGAACGATCCGGTGATGGCTTTGTCGGCCGAAGGTCAGGCGCCAGCCCTGTCTCATTTCGCCGCCGAGATCGAATTCGGCACGCTCGACGATGATGTGGCCGGCACGGCATCTCAGGCCGTCGCCGCCTGGCATCAGCCAGAAGAGGAGGCCGCGGACCCATCGCTGCGGAGCGGGTCGCAACGCATGGACGGTCCCTCGGCTGCCGAACCACATGCCAGCGTGGATGACATCTCTTTGGATGAGCAAGTCGAGCGGATGCAAGAGCAAGTCGAACAGATGAACAGCGAGTTGGCACACGAACTGGAAGGAACCGAGGAGCTGTTTTCAGGCGATATCGTCTCGAGTGCGAAAGGCAGCTTCGAGGTTGATGCGACCGACATTTTTCCTGGTCCGATCGGTTGGACTGCCGAACCGCCCGACGAACAGGAAACGGCCGCTGCCTGGGATGCGATCCCCGAGGGGGATGCGGCAGAGCCTGCCTCAACTTCGGCGGGCGCCGCTGCTCAGCCGACAAGCGGGGTCGACGAGCCATGTGACGAGCCATGCGACGAGACGGCGCGCTTACCGATGGTCGAACGGCTCGACGCGGTGACAGCGGAGGAAGAAGCGTTCCCGGTGGCCGGCGGCATCGCCCCGGCGGCAGTGTCGCGGGCCAGTAATCCGTTTCTGGAGGAGTTTGCGGAGGAAGAGATTGTCTACCTTCGTAGCCCCGTCCTTTCTTCCGCCGGCGTCTGCCTGGGCCAAGTCGTGCTTACCGAAGAGGGCCAGTCGTTGAGGGAGATGATTCATGCCGTGCAGGGGGCGGCTTGGCAGGAGCGAGAGCGAGCTCGCATGGCAAGCGGCAACGGGTCGGCTGGTTTCCTCGACCCACCGTGGGTGGTAGCGGGGGGAGAACGCATGTCCGACGCTGACGAGCAATGGATGCCCTTCGGCGCTGCAAGCACGTCGGCGCACGGACAAGCGCAACCGATGACCGACGACGCGGAGCGCATGGCAAGCCCGATCGTGACCGACGCTGGCATCAGCCGGCTCGTCGCCGCCAGGCGAGCGGAAGTCCCCGAATCGAGAGAGCGACCGGCGACGCCCCGTGATTACACACCGCCCGGCGGTTCGGCAGGTCCAGATGCGGTCGTTCCTCGCGATGGTCGGACGTGCGCGGCCGGCAGGAAGGCGGGCAGGTTCAGCCGCCTGTTCACGCGGCTGAATGACCGGTAGCCAGCGGGACGGTCGGGACGGGGCAAACACGAAGGAAGATCGAGGCAAGCATGAATTTACGAGACGCGCTTCAGCGGACCGCGCGTGATGAGGATGATCGCGACGCCGGGGACGCGGCTGTCGGTTCTGCCGCCGCCGCATCGATCCGCACTACGCAGTCGTCGTCGTCGCGAAACGCGGTCCGCGCCGATGTTGATGACGCGGAGGCACGACAAATCGCCACGGTACTCGAAGCGATCGAACAGGTCACGGACGACTCGTCGCTCGTGGCGGGCGTCAACCGAAATCCGGCCGACTATAGTGACCCCTTCGTCGGTATTCCCGACGTGGAAGTAGGAATGCTACATACGAGCCTGCTGCCCCCCGAGCCGACAGACGCGTTGGAAGACGAAACACCGCCCGTCTTTTCCAGTCGCCTACGTCTGCTCGAACCTTATTCCGTAAGTCCAGCGCTAAGCGATGGTCGGGAAATTCGCGACGAGACAGGACGGATTGTCGGCTATCAGCGCGTGGCGGACGGATATGGCGATCCGCTCAGCCCGAACACGGAAGCGACCGCCAGCGTAGGGCGGCCACGGGTCGACGAGCCGTTGCCCCCCGTGGAATCCGTGCTCGCGACAGACGGAACAGCACCATTCCCTTCGTCCGAGGCCGACCCCCATGCCGACGCTGGCTCCGACGTCCAGCCGGATTTGTGGGACGACGCTCCAGACCAAAGCCCACCTGCGGCAGCGAACCTGGATTTGGCCTCCTTGTCGAGCGTCCAATGGGCCGGCGCGACCGTCTCGTCCGAGTCGCTGCGAGCCGTGGAGGATGCGGTGGCCTTCGCGCGAGCCAGTACGGCCGGACAAAAGACGGCCGGTTTGGAGCCGACTGAAATTCCGGACGTGGCAGCGGGCGAGCCGCAACCGGTGGTCGCAACGGACGCTGTGGTCGAGCCGCAGTTAACGGCCGATGCGGCACCGATCGTGGAAGCCGAGGCCATTGCCGAGCCCCAGCGGGTTGCCGAGCCATCGTCGTTGGTCGACGCGACGACACGCTCCGCGGAGCCGGATGTGGGAATCGAGCCGAGTGCCTTCGAATCATCGATCGTGGCAGCTTTGCAAACGCCACGTGTGATGGCCCAGTATCGTGCCTTGTGGGAGGGGCTGCGGTCCGAAACCGAAGCGCATTCGTTGCGAATGTTCGGGCTGCTTTCGGTCGAGTACGAGCCACACCTGACGCAGACGGTGGGGCACCTGGCGGTGCTGCTCTCCAGGCATGAGGGTCTACATGTGCTGTTGGTCGACGCCAATCGGACACGCCGTTTGCTCTCAGGCTACTTCGGTCTCGAGGGTGTCGTCGGGCTCGCGGATGTCTGTGCACAGCAAGCGGCTTGGGATGAAGCGATCAGGCCCACATCGCACAGCAACATGTGCATTCTGCCCGCGGGGCGGACATTGCCCGACGCCGGTGAATTCCCCGCCGGGATGGTCCCGTCGCTTGTGGAGAAGTGGAAGGGCATGTTCGACGTCATTCTCGTCGACATCGGAGACCCCCAAGCCGGCTTTGCGGCGGAGATCTATCCCGCCTGCGACGCCAATTACGTGCTGATTCGGCTGGGCAAGACGCACCGCGACTTGGTCGATGACGTTGTGGCGGCCCTCACGGACGAAAACGTCGCGCTGCGGGGCTGTATTGTGACCAATGTGCCGTAGCAACGACGGTCGAGGGGCGTATAATCACGACGTTCATCCACTTGTGAGGCGTCAACATGCGAACCTTCTTAGTTACCGGCGGCGGCGGTTTTATCGGGTCGCATATCGCGACCGCGCTGGTGGAACGCGGTGACCGCGTGAAGGTGCTGGATAACTTCAGCACCGGTTTCGAGCATAATCTAAGCCACCTGGCCGGCAAGGTCGATATTCTTCGCGGCGACATCACCGATGCCGAGGCGGTATCGCTCGCCATGCAGGGCGTCGACTGTGTCTTTCACCAGGCAGCACTGGCGTCGGTACCACTCAGCGTGGAACGGCCGCTGGACACTAACGAAACCTGCGTGACGGGCACGCTGATGGTGCTCGATCAGGCTCGACGCGCCGGCGTGCGGCGGGTGGTGTACGCGGCCTCGAGCAGTGCCTATGGGGATCAGCCATTCAGCTCGAAGCGCGAGACCGATTTGCCGGCCCCGTTGTCTCCCTACGCGGTGGCGAAGCTCGCCGGCGAATATTACTGTCAGGCCTTTTACCACACCTATGGTCTGGAAACGGTCGGCATTCGCTATTTCAATGTATTTGGGCCGCGACAGGATCCGGACAGTCCTTATTCCGCGGTGATTCCGATCTTTATCACTCGGCTGCTCACGGGCAATCCGCCGATCATCTACGGTGACGGGCGGCAAACGCGCGACTTTACCTACATCGGCAACGTCGTGCACGGAAATCTGCTGGCGGCCGACGCACCGGGTGCGGTTGGAAAAGTGATCAATTTGGCGAATGGTCGCAGCACGAGTCTGCTCGAATTGATGGCCAACCTGAACGAGCTGCTGGGGACCGACGTCCAACCCGTTTTCGAGCCGGCTCGGCCCGGAGACGTGCGGGACAGCATGGCCGACATTACAATGGCGCAAGCGTTATTGCGTTACGTTCCCCCCACGGATTTTGAAGAAGGGCTGCGTTTGTCGATCGAGTATTACAAGCAACTCGTGGGCGTGGGGTAGAAGCGCCTGGCCACGAAATTTTATCGAGAAAAAACCCATGTCGATGCGTTCCCTGGTTGTACCGTTGTTCGCAGTCAGCGTGTTCGTCGGTTGCTCGACTTCGACCACGGAATCACCTCTCCAAACGACGAAAGCGGAAGCGATGACAAATGAGGTCGTTTATGCAACGGACTCCCTGGACACGGTGAAGCGGCGTGTCGCGGCGGGGGAAGCCATCCTGCTGGACGTGCGTTCCGAAGAGGAATGGAATGATTCCCACTTAACGATGGCCGAGTTTATTCCCACGTCGATTATTTGCGACGCGGAGAGCTGTGGTCCCGCCGTGTCGCGGCTCGACAAAGACAAAGACATCTACATCCACTGCAAGATTGGTGGCCGCGCCATGCGTTGCGGCGAGGTATTGGCCGCTCGAGGCTACAAGGCGTTGCCACTCCGCGTCAACTACGAGGAATTCGCCAAGGCGGGATTTCAAACGGCGGGCCGAGAGTAGTTGTCCGGTCAGCCCGGCCGTGTCGTCCAGTGGGAGCGGCGCCGGCGAGTCAGCATCTTAGGGCACCGATCGTTACGCCCACGACGCGGGAGGCGTTATGCCGTCTAACGCAAGCGAGTTGACTCGGGAGGGCGAGCGATCTGCTCCGATGCGTCCGCGGGAGCGTCGAACGCCGTCCAGACATGCGTATCATTCCGCAAGTCCCGCAGGTAGTCGGCGATCTGATGACTGATCCGTTCCTGGCGGATCGACTCCCGAATTTCGTCTTGCACCGTATCAAATTTCACGCGGCCCGCCTCTTCCCGTTCCAGCACCCTGATGATGTAGGCGCCCTGATCGTCTTGAATGATCTCTCCCAGTTGATTGACCGGTAGTCTGAAGATGGCTTCATCGACCGCCACCGAGCGGAGGGCTCCTCTGGTCGTCCAGTCGAAGCGACCGCCCTCATGGGCCCGCGGGCCTTGGGACCCGGCCCGAGCGACATCCGCAAAATCCGCCCCGCGGTAGACCTGATTACCCAGCCCGACGAGATGGGCCAGCGCCTGTTGCTTCGTTTCAAACTGACTCCAGCGGACCATCAGTTGCTCGAAGCGGGCCCGAGCCGGCTGCGAAAATTTTTCTGGATTACCATAATAGTTGGCGAGCAATTCCTCGTGCGAGATTTCGTCGTCGACGTCCAGGTTTTGGCGGACCATTTCTCGCCCCAGCACTTCCTCCATAAATAGCCGCTGTTGCTTCAATAGCGATGACCCCGACTTGCGCAATTGTGCATCGAGTTCCGCGGCGGTGGTGACTTGAGATTCCTTGAGGAGTTCCGGCAATTTCTTCTCATTGAAGACCGCGAACACCCGGGTCTCGATATTCGGCAACTGATCGCGAGGAATCGAACGGAGAAAATCGAGATAGACCAGCTTGTTCTCGATGATTTTGGGAAGCATCTTCTCCATCAAGAATCTGTCGTTGTTCCTCGATCTGTTCCTCGGTCGCTTTGCCGACGTACGGCGCCAGCATCAGGTTGATCTGCCACAGGAGGTCGGCGGCCAGAATGCTCTGATCACCGACGATTGCCAGCACCCGCGATTCGACGTCCAATTGACCGGGTTGCCCCGTGTCAGAGTCGTCATCGGTCGTGGTCTCCGGACGATCCGTTTCCAAGGCAAACGAAGGGACGCCCGCGGGCGTTTTGATTTCGGGGGGCGGGACCGAGTCGAAGGTTGCTCGCCCCGGTCGGATCAGCGATTCGATCTCGGCCGCCTCATAGGCCTCGAGGCCTGCGTCTACGGTAGCGGGCGTGCTGAGGGTGCTGGCCGCCGACGGGGACGACGAGCCGGTCGAAGAGCTCGGCTGCGGAGATACCATGGCCTGCTGGGAGGGCGTGGGGGGCGACTTGGCTGGTGGCACGCCGGACGATGGAGGCCCGTTGTTGGCCAGTCGCAAGGCGGGTGGGGTGACGACGCGATTTTCGGCGCCGTAGGGAGGTCCGGCGGGCGCAGGCCGCTCCGTCGGCGCCGAAGCCGAATTGCTGGGGGACGGCGGCACGTATCCGGCGGGTGGACCCGCTGTGGTGGCCGGTGATGGCGACCCAGAAGGCCAGGTCGCCGGAACGTAGCCCGGCGAGTCGGTCGGAAAAGAACCACCGCTGGCGGGAGCCTGGCGCGTGGGGGCCGGCACCGCGGACACCGGCGGCGGATTTGCGTGGGGTGGTTGTGCGATGGACGGGGCGGTTGGCGAAAGCGGGGCGTGCGTGGGCCCGCCCGTGGGGTAGGCGGATGATGCTGGGGCGGCGACCGAGGTCGCTGGAGGTGTTCCCGCGATGGGCTGGGGCTCCGCATCCGCGGCGGTGGCGTTTTTGGCGGCAATCGCCTGCAGCTGCTCACTCCAACTTCGTCGCGAAGATTCGGCCGACCCGCTCGGCAAGAATTGGCGATCGTAATCGGGTTGTTGGCTGGGATCGAAGTAGGGCGAATTCTGGGTTGGCGACGGTGCGTTTCCGTTGGCTGCCTGGGAGTCAACGGCACCGTAGCTGGCGGACACCGCGCGTTCCGCGGGCGCCGCAACCGGCCAGCGGTTGGGGACGGGTTGGCTGCTGGCGTGGGTCGCTGCGGACGGCGGCGCCGCCACCGACCGGCGAGTCTGCGTCGCCTGTTGCTTTTCGTAGGCCTGCCGCAGGCGTTCGGCGAGCGGTGCCTGATGGTTATTATCGACCAGAGCTTGTTGATTCGTGATGGGGGGGGAAGCGGGGATCGGCAAGGCGACGTCCTTTGACGTCACCGCCCCCGGGGGAAGGAAGGCGGCCGAACCGCTGTGTGAGTCAACGGGCGCAGGCCAGGGATAGGCCCGGGGAGCCACCGGCAAAGCCCGTTCGCCTGCTGCCGCGGCGGCCGAGGTGGCGGGTGGCGATCCTGTCTCGCCGCTCGGGCGGCCGGACAAGGCACGCTGCTGGTCGGTGCCGTACGCTGAGAAGGGGTCGCTGGCTGGTTCTTTCGCTTTTTTCTTGCCGAAGTGAAACGGCCAGCTGGGGGTCAACAATGACCAGCGTTTTTTTTCTTCTTGCCCGCGGCCGGTCGCCGGTTGGCTGGCCGTCGCCGCAGTCTGATCCGGGGTTTGGCCAGGCAGGTCCGCGCCCCCCATCATCAGGAGCGCGGAAAGGGTGAGCATGGTCGCCATGCGGTGCTGGCGGGATAAGCGGCAAATCAACGGGTAGGATGGGAGCGTGGGGCCGCTTTGGAACATGGCGTCAAGGACTGCCCAGGCATTTCCGCGCTTGGCCCTGCGTACCAGCTGGGCAAGCCAGTCGATCAATCGTTGCGTCGGGGCAGGGGAGTGATGCACTATAGGCTCCGAACAGGTCAGGTGGACCGGTCGCAGGCGGTAAACAACAGCAGGAACGTCGAACCAGGGTTGGCGACCGAGTCTCGCGTGCCGCATGTTTGCCGACAGGCCACCGCAGTGCGTGAGAGCTCGGAGAAAAGTCGCGGGAGTATAGAAACGCGGCTAATCCAACTGCAACACTGATTTCACGTCCGCGATGACAGCGACCGGATCACGGGCGTCGACTTGCAGCGGCATATAGATGCAGCGGTCGTCAACAATCCGCACGCGTTTGCCCCGCGACCTTGCCAATTGGGCGATTCTCGCGCGATCCGAGTACTCGCACACGACGTAGGTTTTGCCATCCTGGGTTTCCAGCCGAATCACCTCGATCTGCCAGACCGCCGCGTCGATCTTGAGCTCCGCCAGCGATAGCAGTTGTAGCACCGGAGGGGGAGGGGGGCCGAAGCGATCGCTCAGTTCGGACTCGAACTGTCGCACGTCCGTCAGTGACTCGACACGTGACAGCCGGCGATAAAGATCGACTTTGTTTCGCAGGGCGGGCACATAGTCGTCCGGCAGGAGGGCCTCGCCCGGCAGGTCGATATTCACTTCCACCTTCAGTTTGGGCGGCATCCGCTTGAGGCGACGAACGGCCGCTTCCAGCAGGTCGCAGTAGAGTTCGTAGCCGATGGCCGCGATATGGCCGCTTTGTTGGGTTCCCAGCACGTTTCCAGCGCCGCGGAATTCCAGATCGCGCATGGCGATGGCGAATCCCGCGCCCATTTGGCTGAACTCCTCGATCGCCCGCAGCCGTTTCGCTGCTTGGGGAGTCACGTGTTTTTGCTTATCGACAAGCAGATAGCAATAGGCCCGGTGTTTGTAGCGTCCGACGCGTCCCCGCAGCTGATGCAGATCGGACAAGCCGTAATTGTCGGCCGCATCGATGAAGATCGTATTGGCGTTGGGAATGTCGAGGCCGCTTTCGACAATCGTGGTCGCCAACAGGATATCAAACTTTCCCGCCACAAAGTCCACCATCACCTCTTCCAGTTCGTGCTCGTGCATCTGGCCGTGGCCAACGCGAATGGTGGCTTCAGGGACAATTTCCTGCAGCTTGAGTCGTACTCGCGCGATGTCCTGAACACGGTTGTGGACAAAGTACACCTGACCGCCGCGATTGAGTTCGCGGAGTACCGCGGTCCGTATCAATTGGTCATCCCAGCGGGCAACACGCGTCTCGACGGCCACTCGTTCCTGCGGGGGTGTTTCCAGATTTGAAATGTCCCGCATTCCGGTGAGGGCCATATGGAGTGTGCGGGGGATGGGCGTCGCCGACATGGTGAGTACGTCCACGGTCGCCCGCAACGACTTGAGCCGCTCCTTCACTCCCACGCCGAATCGCTGTTCCTCGTCAATAATCAGGAGGCCCAGATTATTGAATTGAATATCCTTGGATGCGATCCGGTGCGTTCCGATCACGATATCGATCGTTCCATCACGGACTCCGCTCACGATCTCGCGCTCTTCGGCGGGCGCACAGAAGCGGCTGAGTCGGCCGATGGAAAAGGGAAATTCCGCCATCCGCTCCTTGAATGTGTGGTAATGCTGTTCGGCGAGAATGGTGGTGGGCACGAGTACGGCGACTTGATAGCCATTGTCGACGGCCTTGAATGCGGCGCGGATGGCCACTTCGGTCTTGCCAAAGCCCACATCGCCGCACAGCAGCCGATCCATGGGTGTCGGCTTGAGCATATCCTCCTTGATCGCTTCGATGGCGACCCGCTGATCGACCGTTTCCTCGTAGGGGAACGAGGCGTCAAACTCTTGCTGCCAGGCCGTATCGGGCAGGAAGGCGATGCCGGGTCGGGTAGCTCGTTCCGCTTGGACTTCCAGCAGCTCCGCGGCCATGTCGGTGACGGCCAGTTCCGCCGCTTTCCTTCGCTTTTGCCACTGCACGCCGCCAATTTTCGCCAGCCGCGGTCGTGCCTTGGTGGCGCCGACATACTTTTGTACCAGGTCAATCTTCGTGGCCGGCACGTAAACCCGCGTTCCTCCCGCAAACTCGATGGCGAGATGTTCCTCAATTTGATTCTCGCGTTTCAGCCTTTCCAATCCGCGGTAGCGGCCAATCCCGTGAACAAGATGAACAACCAGATCGCCCTCGCGAAGGTCTAGAAAGCTGTCGATCTTCTTGCCGATGCGTCGGTGTACCTTGCGCTGGAGATCGGTCCGGCGAAAGAGTTCGGCACCGCCAAGCAACAGCGCTTGCTCACGCACCAGGTGAAAGCCGGCGTTCAGTCGTCCGGTGATGAAGTGCAGGCGTTCTTCCGTCACCAGCGACGTACCCGCGAAGATTTCCGTCAAGCGTTGCGATTCGGCCACCGTCTGGCAGACGAGGAAAACATGTTCTGTCGTGGCGGCTTGCTCCAGTTCGGTCTTCACTCGGGAAATCTCACCACTGAACCGTTCGACGGATTGTGCTGCCAGGCGGCAGTACGCTTCTCCCGTGCTGCTCGCCAGTCCCCACAGGCCGACGCGACCGAACGCTCCGACGCGTGCCATCGTGTCTCGCACGGCGAACAGCGTGTCTCCCGAGGACTGCTGCTGCGAATATCGCTGGCCTGCCTGTTCCAGATGTTGCGGTTCGACCAGCACAATCCAGGTTTCGGGTGCCAGATAACTCGTGAAATGATCGCGTCGCATTGCTGCACGCATGTCATTGTCGCCACCGGAGGGCAGGATGGTCATGTCGACCTGATCGAGAACTTCCAGGCTACGCTGCGTGGTGACATCGAAACGACGGAGCGATTCGATCTGATCATCAAACCACTCGATCCGCACCGGATGGGTCGCGTCCGGAGGAAAGACGTCAACGATGCCGCCACGGCGAGCAAATTCACCTGGCAATTCGACACCACTTGTGCCGTGGAAACCGTGCCCTGCCAGCCAGCCCAGCAGTTCTTCCGCCGGCCAACGCATGCCGCTGATCAATTGGACCGTATTGGCTGCGACCGCGTCGGCTGGAGGGACCGGTTGCAGCAGGCTCTGAATGCTCGACAGGATGAGGGGGCGTGCCGCCGACGTGCGGAGGATTTTCAACGTTCGGAGTCGGTCGCCGTAGATTTCATCGTAGATCAGCCGTTCACCTGGCGCGTCTTGCCAGGCTGGGAAAAAATGCACCCCTCCCTGGCGGAAGAGCGCCAGATCCGCGGCAAAGCCATCCAGGTCCGTGACCCCGGGACAAATGACAAGCAAGGGACCGGGTGCCCGCTGAGCAAGTGCCGCTACGACCAGTGCGGATGATGAGCCCACCACACCATCGACCACGCCCGATCCGCCGTCCGCCAGGGCGTCCACGACGCTGGCGAATCCCGCGTCCTGCGTGAGGTCCGTTGCGAAACGATGGAGTCGCTGGTCGGCGGACGGCAGTACGTTGGTTTCGGCCATGCCCGTGGTCGCTGAGAAATTTTTGCCTGCCGAACGATTTCAGCTCCGCGGCGAAGGCAGGCCCGGTCAAGTGGCCAATTGAGATCGTCTGGGCGTCTGAAAACGGCCGCGGTTTCTCCCCGGGCCCCTGGGGATGGCCTGGGCGTTCCGATTTTGTCGGATTGGCATCAACTCTGGGTGAGGATCGGTGCCGGTGTGCAAGCGTATAGGTTTCCGGGCTAGTTGGTTTCGTCCAGCAACCGGTGTGGGAACGGTTTCCAGCCTGTTAAAGCTGCCTTATCTCAATTTCCCGCCCTGTTCGACTCATCCAAAACACAGGCTAGAAGCGTGTCTGACGCATCCATCAACAGGCCCCTGTCGAGTCGCGTCTTAACGCGGCTTGCGGCCTTCTCGATAAAATCCCACCGACTCCAGCGCCTTGTAGACCTCTTCGAGGGTCTTCTCACCAAAATTCGAAATGTTCAGCAGGTCCTTCCGAGTGCAATTCAGCAAATCCTGCACAGTGAAAATACCTCGCTCCTCGAGGCAGTTCGTCGTCCGCACCGTGAGCCCAATCTCAGCAGTGCTCATTCGCAGCCGCTCCTCCATCGTATGCGATTGCCGATCCTCCGGGCTGAGTGGAATACGAGTCGCCATCGCGGGGGTCCCTCCCTAGAACACAGTGTGAATACAACGCAAGCCAATGAGACATCGTCTGTCTGACGCGGTTGTGCATCGCTGCGCCGCTGGCTGAGAGTATAGCAGCCCTTGCCGATTGGAAAAGGCTCGCCGCACCCCGGTGCGGCCGTTCTCACGTATAATCGAGTTGCACCGCGCGGTTCCGCATGACGGACTGCGGCCGGGGGGCAACCGCTGAGCAGCGTATTTGCCCGCCGTGCCGCCGGTCCGTCGAGTTGGAAGGAGCTGCCGCTCGAAGCCGGGCGGGCGGCCCGGTGTCGATTTTTGCCGGTTTTTCCCAGACATTTTCTGGCGTCCATGGATCATGACCTACCTGGAACAACTTACGGATGCGCAGCGGCAGGCGGTGACCCATGTTGCGGGTCCCTTGTTGGTATTGGCGGGGCCCGGAAGTGGAAAGACACGGGTCGTGACTTGCCGAGTGGCTCATCTGCTGAACGAGGGGATCCCGGCGCATCAGATTTTGGCGCTGACGTTCACCAACAAAGCCGCCAATGAGATGCGAGCCCGTTTAACGCACTTGGCGCCGGGACAGCCAGTCTGGATGAGTACGTTTCACCGGTTTTGCAGCCAGCTGCTGCGTCGCTACGCACCGCTCGTGGGACTGAGCGAGAATTTTCGCATTTACGACAGTGAAGACAGTCAAAAGGCGCTCAAGTCGGTCGTCGAGGATCGGAACCTGGCCACAAAACACTACACGCCCAGGCAAATTGCGGGCGTGATCAGCCAGGCCAAAAGCGAGCTGGTCACTGATGAGACGTTTGTCCAGGCGGCTCGCCGGCCGATTGAGCAGGTGACCGCCGAGGTCTACCCGGCGTATCAGCAGCGGCTGATGGAATCCAATGCCGTTGACTTTGACGATTTGTTAATGCACGTGGCCATGCTGCTGACACAGAACGTCGACTTGCGTGTCGAACTGGACGAGCTCTATCGGTTCATTCTGGTTGACGAATATCAAGACACCAACCTGGCCCAGTACACCATTGCGCGGGCCCTATCGATCACGCATCCCAACCTGGCTGTCACGGGGGACCCGGATCAATCGATCTATGCCTGGCGCGGCGCCGACATTAATAACATCCTGGAATTCGAGCGCGATTATCCGCACGTCGTCGTTGTCCGCCTGGAACAGAACTATCGCAGTACAAAGCGGATCCTGCGGGTGGCTGATCAGTTGATTTCCAACAACGTGTTACGCAAGGCCAAGTCGCTTTTTACGGACAATCCCGAGGGCCAGCCGGTGCGGCTGGTACGTTATGAAGGCGGTAACGAGGAGGCCGAGGACATTGCACGGCAGATCAGCGATGCGATTCGCAATGACGAACTGCGGCCCAAGGACGTGGCTATTCTATTCCGCACAAATGCGCTGACGCGTAATTTTGAACACGCGTTGCGCGAATATCTCGTTCCTTACCAAGTGGTCAACGGCGTCGAGTTTTACCAGCGCAAGGAGATCAAGGACGTCCTGGCTTACTTGCATCTGATCAACAATCCGCGGGACGAAATTGCCTTTTTGAGAGTCATCAACACGCCGCAGCGAGGCATCGGCAAGAAATCGTTGCAGTATCTCAGGGATCACGCACGCAGGCATCGTTTATCGTTGTTCGAGGCGGCTCGCACCGCGCGCTCGATCGAGGGACTGACCGGCCGCGCGGCCAAGGCTCTGGAAAAGTTTGTCGCGATGTTCGACAAACTGGTACTCGTGGCAGCGGAGCCCGTGGAGGCGATTGTGGGCCGTGTGCTGATGGACACCGGATACCGCGATCATCTGAAAGATTCGACGGCCGAGGAGGATCAGCAGCGGCTGGCCAACGTCGAGGAGTTGGTGACGGCCGCGAAGCAGTTTGACGATCGCTTTGAGGAAGGGGCCCAATTGGAAGAATTCCTCGAACAAACCTCGCTGGTTTCGGATACCGATGTTTGGGAAGCGGAGGATGACAAGGTGACCCTGATGACGCTGCACGCGGCCAAGGGGCTGGAATTCCCGGCGGTCTATATTGTGGCGGTAGAGCAGGGCATCTTGCCACACGAACGCTCGCGAGAAGATCCGAAACAGTTGGAGGAAGAGCGTCGACTGCTCTTTGTGGGGATCACACGGGCTCAGCATCATCTGCAGTTGAGCGTCACCCATGCGCGGCATTATCGGGGCCAGTATCGGTATTCCGTCCCCAGCCCGTTTCTCATGGAATTGCCGCGTGAAGAGATGGAGTGCTTTGGCACCGAGCCATCGCTGCTGCCCAGCCAGAGGGCATACGAGCGCGATCGGCAAGCCAACCAGCTTGACGAATTCGCCCAGGAATTTGCCGAAACCGAGCACCTGGCGCGAGCCGCCGCTGACGAATTCCTCCTGCACTCGTCCATGCCGGACGAAGCCGAGGATGATCCCCCTGCCGTCAACGTGATGACCGCGGCCGACATGCTGGGCGATCAGCCGGAGCGGGCCGCGGCCGCCGACGTTTCTCCCGATGTTTTCGCGCTGGGCATGCTCGTCACGCATCCCCAGTTGGGGCCCGGCAAGGTCATCGCGCTGAGTGGCCGGGGCCCCAAGCGGGTGGGCACGATCCAGTTTCTGCAGCCACCCGCGCAAAAAAAATTCTGTCTGGCGTTTTCGCCGCTGCGCCCGGTGCGAGCCCCGGTGGACTAGTACCACGTCAAGTTCAAAAGGCGGGGATGGTCCACGTCCTGTCCGCGGCCCGCCCGTGGCTGAGGATCCTGCCTCAGTCGTATTCCGCACAAAACATGCGGTGATCATCAAGAATTAACCCTGTCGCCGGCAGGCGTTGACGGCGAGACACGGGGATGCCGATGAGCCCGAAATTCCCCGCGGCAAGCGTGGGGGACCGTGCCCGCTGCACGATGGTCGGCTCCTTTTCCAGATGGCCGCCGGTCGTTGGTTTTAGCTGGCTTGAGCTGGAACGGCATGACGGACTGTGGCTGGAAGCCCCAGCCACAGTCCTGTCCGTGGCTGGGGCTTCCAGCCACAGTCCTGTCGCCGGCTCCCACGGCAAGCCCCGCCCCCCATACGAGTCCTTGCCAACACCCGCAAGACAGCAGCCACGCCCAACGACTGGGGCAGCAGGATGCCCCAGCCACGGGGTGATTTCCTTGGGCCCAGCCACTCGGATTGAAGCCGCAAATCGAAACTTGGAAAAGGCACTAAGCGTTGGGCGCCCACTCGGCGAAGGCCTGCTCCCGTATCGACGTTGCTGCCGAACGGCCGCTCCGTGCGAGGCGTTCCTCAAAGCCGCCGCGTTCCGCGAGCGAGGCCATGTTGGGCAAGGCCACTTCCCGGGCAGGGGCCGCGACGATGGCGGCCGCCATCGGGTCGGCCGCTCGGGTGGTGGGATCGGTTGCGTCCGGTCGCGGCGAAGGCAACGACGTAAATTTATGGACGTTCCACACATTGAAGTCCGACGTGTCGACCACACCATCAAAATTGAAATCCCCCTCGGTGTAGCAGCCGGCTTGGAATTTGTTTTCGTTCCAGATGTTGAAGTCCGACGTGTCGACCACGCCGTCAAAGTCGGCGTCGCCTGGCAGCATGCCCATGATATTAAAGACCAGCTCCTCGCCATCGGCCGCGTCCAGCGAGCCGTCGTTGTTCAAATCGTAAATGGGGTCGGTCGAGGACGCAGCCAGGGCGGCGCACAGTTGATTGACATCGGCCGCATCGACGATTCCATCACCGTTGAGATCGCCAGGCAGAGGAGCCGACACGTTGGCGTTGAGCGTGTATGCCGAGTTGGTAGCACCTGCCACTCCCAGGACCTCGATGTAGTACAGGCCGGCGGCCGTTACGGGAACGGTCACGTTTTCGTTATCCGAACTGGACGCACCTCTTCCAATTTCGATCAGGTTCTGGTCGTAGATGACTAACTCCAGGTCGCCAGCCGCGTGCTCGAAGAGGATATCGACCGTGGCATCTCCGCTATTAGCCGCCGTAAAACGGAAAAAGTCGACGTCTGCCGTGCTGTGGATGTTCAGCTCTTCTTCATGAGCCGAGCCCACGCTTCCCAAGTCGGCTGCTTGTGCAAAATCGTCGTTAACTTCGAAGCGATCGGCGTCCGGTGCCAGCTCGCCGGTGAATTGCAGTCCCCAGGCGTTGAGGCTACCGGTGTCCGAGCCCGCTTGATCCTCAATCGTGATCGTCCAGATCCCGGCCGCATTTTCGCCGTTGAACACGGAGAGCGGATTGTTGCCGACACTGGAGTGGTTCGCGTTGAACCTTCCTGTGAAGGGAGCCGTTCCGTTCCCCAGGAAGTTCGGCGACTTGATCATCGATCAAGGTGTTGGTGAAGTTATCCTCCGACCCCAAAAAACCTTGCGGGCTGTCAAAGGCTGATTCGATGATGCGGGCCACTGTCCCGGTCGGGGAGGTGATGCTGATGTCGAGATCGCCCAGATAGGTGTGCGTCAGGCTGTTGAGCGCGAGGTTGACGTCTTGCAGTTCCATATCGGGACCCACCAAGGTGCTTGTAATGGCCGGGCCGGGTGAATCCGGGATCGCCCTGGGCAGGTTCGCGTCACTGCTGACGACGGACAAGGTACTGACATCTCCGGGGCCGGCCAGTTCCAGGTCATAGCCGTTGGTGTCGGAACCGACGCCCACAACTCGCACGTAGAACTGCTGGCCTTGGGTGACGGGCCATGTCACCTCCTCTAGATCCGAATTGGAATTGGAGCTGGCCAGCAACTGCTGGTTCGCGTCATAGACGAGCAAGTCAAGGTCGCCGAGCGAATCAATGAAGCGTATATTTGCCGAGAAGTCGCCGTCCTCGGCTACCTCAATTCTGAAAAAGTCCTCATCCGTGGCTGTGTGAATCGACAAGCCGGGTTCGTCGCGATAGCTGACAACTCCCAGATTCGCGGCACTGCCGAAGGTGTCATTGGGCTCATAAATGTCTCCCCCGCCGCCATTCCCGCCTCGATCGATGGTGACGTCGACAAACGTTGAATTGTTCGTTTCGTCCGACTCGACAAGCTGATTGTCCGGATCGACGGTGACTTCCAAGACATAGTCACCGTCCGGAACCGTCGCGATGTTCACCCATTGGTCCGAAAGCCCGCTGCCGTAGACATCGGACCAGCCCGCGGAAACGCCCTGACGCGTCGATCCGCAAGAACCGTAGGACGATGAATTGGTGGTGCCTGGCAGCGGCGTGATGTCAATCAGACAGAAACTGACTTTGCCCCCCGTCGCAACAATGTCACCGGGGCTTCCGTCCGGCAGACGCGTGCGGAGGTTGTAAACCGCGTAGCCGTCAAAATGGATGTGGCCGTGCGAGGGATGATAGGTAAACTCACCGGCCAAGACATCTTCGTATGAGCCGTCATCGTTAAAAATCCGCTGATATACTTCCTGATTGCCATTGGGAAGTGCCGCCCCTCCGCGAATTTCCAAGGGGCCTTGACCCTGGTTCGCCAATGCCGTGCTGAAACGGAGCAAGTCACCCTCGACCCGATAATCGTGCAGGTAATTATTGCTGTTGCCTTCCCAGGCGAACATGTCGGGCAGAACTTGGGCCAAGACGCGTCGATCTTCCAAGGTTTCGAGTTGCAATGAACGACGCCGTTGTGGCCCCATGGATGCCATAAATGGTCTCCTCGATACGATCAGCGAAAGTTGCCAAATGCCGAAACTCCCAGGGTAATCGTTTTTGCCGGCCCCCGAAAGCTTCAATGTTGTTTTTGTCGAAATCCACAATTTCTACCTTGGCATTTGTTGGCCCAGGGCGACCAGATCGCCCCACTTTCCGATCGCCGCTTCCTTGCCGCTGACGGGTGCTTCGCAGGCAAATTTTTGGCAAACGAAAACAGAGGGGCGGCCATAGAGGGGGCATCTGCCGAGAAAGATGGCATCGAGAAAGTGGGTGCCCGCGAACTCCGCCTGTGGCCGGCAGGCGATGACTCGGTTGGGAATGAATCGCTGCCAGAAGTCGTCCAGCGCGGCCTCGGTTTGATCGTCCGCCGGATCGCCCAGCAGCACGATCTCTGGAAAAGGGCCGATTTGCATATCGAGGGCGATCAGCATTTGGCCGGCGGCCGACGGTGCGTGTTCCATCACCTCGGCGGCGAAATCGAGAATGCCGCGGGCATCTGCCAGGAAATCCGCACGGCCACACAGTTTTCCCAACCGTGTAAGCAGGGTGGCGGTCATGGCGTTGCCACTGGGCAGCGAGTTATCGTGTACATCCTTTTGTCGCGCGATAAGGGACTCGTGATCATCCGCGGTGTAGAAAAATCCTCTGCCGTCAGGCTCCTTGAAACGCGTGCGAATCACCTGAGTCAACTCCATGGCGTATTCGATCCACTCCTCATCAAAGCTGGTCTCGTAGAGTGTGACCAGTGCGTTCGCGAGGCAGGCGTAGTCATCCAGGCAGGCGTCAAAGCGGGCTCGTCCATTCCGCCAACTGTGGAGCAAACGGCCATCGGGCCGTCGCATTTCTTGCAGGATGAAGCGGGCTGCCACGGTAGCCGCATCGAGGTACCGCTCGTCGCGGAGGATGCGTCCGCCGCGGGCCATCGCGTCGATCATCAACCCATTCCAATTGACGAGGATCTTATCGTCCTTGCCGGGGCGGATGCGTTGATCGCGGACGGCCTTGAGTGTCGCTCGAGACGCCGCCAACTCGCGTTGTAGTTCTTCCAGGTCCCAGCCTTTGGCGGCCGCGCACTGTTCGATCGATTTTGGCAAGTTGAGGATGCTCTTGCCCTCAAAATTCCCAGCGGGCGTGACATCGTAGACGTAACAGAATCGTTCGGCCGCTTCCGCACCCAGGTGTTCCCGCACTTCTGCCGGCGTCCAGACGTAGAACTTGCCTTCTTCCCCTTCGCTGTCGGCGTCTTCGGAGCTATGAAATCCGCCCCGCGGGTCGGTCAAGTCAGCAAGCACATAATCGAGAATTTCCCGCGCGGTTTGCGCGTAGCGGTCGGTGCCGGTGGCCACGTAGGCATCGAGGTAGGCGGCGGCGAGGAGGCCGTTGTCATAGAGCATTTTTTCGAAGTGGGGTACCAGCCACCGTTCATCGACCGCATAGCGGGAGAAGCCGCCTCCCAGATGATCGTAGATGCCGCCCGCCGCCATTTTGTCGAGCGTCAACTGCACCATTTCGAGCACGCCGTCGCGTCGGCTGCGATGCCAGATGCGCAACAGGTGTTGCAGGCTCATGGCATGCGGAAACTTCGGGGCGCCTCCGAATCCGCCGTGGTCGAAATCGAACGTACGTTCGAGTGCGGCGGCCGCGTCCACAAGCAAATTGGCATGGGCCAGGGAGAATTCGTCCTGCTTTTCGGCGAGGCCAATCTGCTGGATGCGGGACGTCAGCTCCTCTGACTGGGCAAGGGCCTGTTCGTTGCGATTTTGCCAGGCATCGATCACTGCCGCGAGCACCTGACGAAACCCGGGCATCCCGTGCCTGGGCATGGGTGGCCAGTACGTACCTCCGAAGAACGGCTTCATCTGGGGAGTCAGAAACACGGACATCGGCCAGCCGCCGCGGCCCGTCAGCAACTGCACGGCGGTCATATAAATCTGATCGAGTTCCGGTCGTTCCTCGCGGTCAACCTTGATACAGACAAAGTTCTGATTCAGTTCCGCGGCGATCTCCGCATCCTCGAAGCTCTCATGCTCCATCACATGACACCAGTGACAGGCCGAGTATCCAATCGAGAGGAAAACGGGCCGGTTCTCGGCTCGCGCGCGCTCGATCGCTTCTTCACCCCACGGGTACCAATCGACCGGGTTGCCGGCATGCTGCAGCAGGTAAGGGCTTGTCTCTTGGGCAAGTCGATTGGGCATGGTGGGACTCGGGGGAACGTGTGGCGATTACTTGACGGCCTTGGCCAGTAGATGAAATACGGAGTAGGTCTTGCCATCGCCCGGGTTCACCCAAGGGCGGATGCTGAATCTGCCCTCGACTTGAACGGGGCGGATGGTAAAGTCGGTCGACTTGTTGGGTTGCATCTCGACCATGATATTGTGGTAGATCTTGGCCCCAGGGCCAAAGCAGCAAGACTGGTTATCACGGACCAGGACGAATTGCTTGATGCCTCGTCGGGAAAAAATCGATCCGTCGAAGATAAAGCCGCGGATGATCACCGACTTTCCATCCAACTCCTCAATCGATGGTGTCAGCATGTCGCGGCGAAAATCCTGATCCGGCTGGATATCGAATTCGAGATTGTCAAACGTCAGGTCATAGACGCCTCCCGACCGCTTCATCGTGCGCTGGCGGACCCGCGTCGCCCCATCGTCACTGCCGTCGGTCGCCACTGGCGTCGCCGCTGGGGAAGCAGTCGGCGGGGCGGCGGGGCGCGTCGCCAAGGTCTCGGTCCGGTCCTCACCGTCCGTGGCCCGAGCCGTATCGACGGTATCACAACCGAGCGTCAGCAGAAGGAGCATGCCTGACAACAGCCGGGCCATGATCGGCAGCGTTGTCACGAGCCCGCCTGGCCGCCAGCGCGTGTACCCGCCGTGCCGCGAGTTCCCCCGCGGCGCACACGAATCATCGTCGTTCACGCGCCTGGTGCGTCGCGACGGAGGCCGCTCCCGCGCATCCTCGGTAACAATCGTCATTTGAGGTAATCCGCGTCGAGCTGATAGTAAACTCCGTCCAACCCCGAGACCGGTTTCTTGCGGGTATCGACCTTCAGTGTGCCCCCCAACCGTTGCTTGCGGTATGAGTAACTGACGCGGCGGTCGCCTTGCAGTGTCACCTCGATCATGTCGGTCAGTTTTGGCTGGCCGCCAAAGCAGCATGTACCCATGTCGGGAACCAGTACGAATCGCTTTACCTGCCCCGACGTGTTGTCGGGATAGATATAGCCCTTCACAAAGACCTTACGGCCGTCAAGCTCGAGTGATGCGGGCGACACGGGCAGGTCGGGCCGCTGTTCGTCAGGCTGCAGTTCCAGCCAGCTGATCCTCGTGTATCCGGCCGGCACTTCGGTGAGGTACGTATACGCGGCCAGCGAACCGCTCCCGACCAGCATCGCGGCGGAGAGGCAGGTGCCGATCATGGCCAATGGTCGTCCCGTCATTTCCGACGGCCGCTCGCGTAAGACATGCAGGGCCCGCCAGCCGCAAAGCAGGCCGACCAGCGGGATCAATATCAGGCGGGTGAAGAGCAGGGCGGTAATCGAGACCAGGCCCAAAACCAATGACGCCACGGCCAGCATGCTGAGTTCGCGATACTGATCGTAGTCCGGCGTGGGTGCGGTTTCGTGAGTCAACGAGGGGTCAGTCATCGGGGAAATGGCCATCGGGGGCACGTCAGGGGAATGGCGAGGAAGGCGGACGAAGGACAGGGGCCAGCGGGGACTGGGGTTCAATTTTCGGGTCGCTGTGGCGGTGTGCGAACGGGACGGCGGAGGAGGGACAGCCGCAGTCCGCTCGTCGGCATCAGGCTCCGGCAGGCCGCGATCGGACGAAAAACATGCCGCCGATGATCGCCAGCGTCAAAATCGTCAGCGCCGCGATGCCCGCCAGCGGCAGTTGCCAGCGAGCCATCTTGTCAGACGTGGCGCGGCGGGTCGCCGCGACGGCGTCGGGCACTGCGACCAAGCCGTCAACTCCGGCGGAGTCCTCAGCGGTGAATTCATCGGGTGGGGGAGTCGGCACGGGGGGAAGTGCCTCGGATTCTACCACGGCTTCGGCATTGCCCCCAGTCGCGTCTGCCGAGGTGCCAGAGGTCGCGTCGGCGGGGCTGGTCGGTTTGGCTGGAGCAAACGGCATGAACATGCTGGCTCGTTTCACCGCTTCCGGGTCGATCTGCGTCAATTGTTCCATGATGGCCGCCGCCTTGGGGAGCGGGCACGCGCGTACGTAGTTGACAATCGGCACTCGCACCCAATTCGTTTCTTCGTCCGCGTTTTCAAAGAGCTGCACAAGCCGCGGAAGGACGGTCCAGTCCTCGTAGCGAGCCAGATCGGGAATGACCAGGTCGGCCAGATCGGGACGATCGAGCAATTGGCGAAAACCTTCCAAGACGGTCTCGCGGGACAGGACCTCCGTTTCGGCTCCGTGGAAACGCAGCGCGGTGATGGCGGCATACGTGTCCGCATACTCGGCCGCCGGATTAGCGAGGAAGAGTTCACGAATTGTCTCCATGCCTTCCTCGCCGCGGAGTGTCAGGTAGCAGGCGATCATGGCGTTCAGCCCGACTTTTTGCTCGCGGATGTCGGAACGCATGAGGGATTCCAAGAGCTGCACATCTTGCGGCTCGCCGCAAACCCCCAGCATCGTGATATACAGGCTGCGGCGAGAACTGGGCACTTTTTCCGTGTCCGTGATCCAGCCCACGATTTTCTCACGGTCCAGTACGTCATGCAGTTTGAGGATATCGTCGTAGGGAGCCTTGGCGAATTCGTCGTAGGCGTCGCGCGCCAGCATCTCGTCTTCGTCTTCCAGGTAGTTGAGGAAAAACTTCAGCCGCTCGGCACCCGGTGGCATTTGTACCACGGTACGGACGTAGCTGATTCCGCGATCCGACATGGGCAGCGGTGAGGACCACACGATCTGGGGGCTGTCGGTTCCCATGATCAGAAAGGGCGCGTCGAACTGTTTGCCATAGTAGCTGGTTTGTACCTGGTCGCCCGGCTTGACCCACTGATCTCCCTTGAGGACCTCGACCACCTCAAAGGTCGCCAGGGGCAGTTCCGCATACGCCTCATCGGGATCGTCTGGCTTATGGGGGGGTTCGACCATCCGCGCGACAATCACCGCTTCGAGTGAGTTGATTTCTTCGGCAAAGGTTTGGGCGACCGCGCTGCAAAAAGGGCAACCATGAACGCTGGGGCTGGGCGCCAGCAGCGGCAGCAACCACCAGCCGGCGAGCAGCAGGGTGGGGAGGCGGAGCCGGCGGGCGGCGAGTGGAGCGCACGGAAGGTTCATCGTTGTTCCTCAAAACCAGTGTTCGGCGGCTTCGGCTAGGGAGTCGCGCTCAGCGCCTTGGCGACATCCGTGCGGTAGGCCGTCAGCGCGGGCAGAAAGCCCACCACGATGGCCAGCAGCACGAGGGCGGGAATCAGGAGAAATTCTCCGGGGACGCCCCAGTGCAT
The DNA here is from genome assembly GCA_963700865.1 of uncultured Planctomycetaceae bacterium. Classification (GTDB taxonomy): domain Bacteria; phylum Planctomycetota; class Planctomycetia; order Pirellulales; family Pirellulaceae; genus CAVOGJ01. The sequence goes on from CAVOZC010000018.1 coordinate 1,695,143, forward strand.
TATTGGCGATTCCCCCAAGAACTCGAACAGGCGCACCTTGGGGGAAACGTCGAAGAGGCCCACCGAAACGCCCGTCCGTTGCTCGATGAAGGGGCTGGCGAACACGCCAATCAGCAAGTGCCCGGCCAGCCAGCCGGCAAAACCGCCTCCCAGGGCCAGCAGCAGCGATTCGAGCAGGACGACCAGCAGGATCTTCCGCCTGCCGGCTCCCAGTGCCCGCATAACGGCGATTTCGTGCCGGCGGTCACTCATCGAATTATAAATACTGACCAGAATACTGACCCCCGAAGTGAAGCAAACCATCGCGGTAATCGCCAGCAACACCCACTTGACTGGGTCGACGAACGTGCGAAAGAGGCCAAAAATCTCGGACACCGGCATCACTGCCTGGGCCTTATCCCCTTCGTTGATCGTGTTTTCCAGACTCATCGCTACCGCCGGATGGACCGTCTTGATAAGGATCGACGTCACTTCGCGCTCTTCGATATCGAGTGGCAGCAAGCGTCTTCGGTCCTCGTCCAGTTTGCTCACTTGATCGAGTGCTGCCTCAACGCCGACCGACTGGTAGGTGGGTACGAGCGAGGTGGGCAGCGGAGTTCCGCTGACATTGGGCGAGAGTGGCTTGGCGTGACCTTCCAGCAGCAGGAACCCCTCGATATTGACAAAGACTGCGCGATCATTGGGAGTACCGGACGGTTTCAGGATCCCGACCACATAAAAGACGTCATGGGCCGCTCCCTCATCCGATCCATGCGTGGGAGAGAAGGTATCGCCAACCTGCAGGCCCACGCTGCTGGCGACTTTGGCGCCCAGAATGGCCTCGAAATAACCATATTCCGCGGAATACGTCTGGAAGTTTCTGCCCGCGGCAAACTCGTAGCGGCGGCCTTTTTCGGCGTCGTACTCAAAGTCGTCGAACATGGCGGGAATTGTGCCGACGACACGAAAACCCTGAAAGTAATCCCCCATGCCCATCGGGATGGCGAATTCGGCAGAGCCGAAGAATTTCCCATCGCGACCGTCAGGCCGCTGGTTGGCCGGCAAGAAGTCGAGATAGTAGGTGTAAGGCAGATTCTCGATCGGTTTGCTGAGATGATAGACGGTATTCAGCACCAATTGCAGGCTGCCTCCCTTGGCTCCCACAATCATGTTGTAACCGAGACTCGAATTGTTGCGAAACGATTCGCTGACCACGCCCATAATCAGCAGGACCGAGACGACGAGCATCACGCCCAATGCCATTGAAATGGTAGTCAGAAAAGACGCGAGGCCTCGCTGTTGAATGCTCCGCCAGGCGATGCGAATGATGCTCATCGCAAAGAGCTCCTTGCCGAGTTACTATTGATCAGGGCCATATGCGGTGGATATTTCGCCAGCTGCGTGCTCGTCACCGCAACTAGCGGCCGGTAAGAGGCGTCTTGGCTCGCCAGCCATCCCGCAGGATGCCGCCCTTTTCCACAACGGGCAACCCCTCGGCGATGCAGCAGGCGTCATCCACGTCGCCTTCGACGTCCCGGATGGGCGCGATATGCACGTTTTTCCCGATGCGGCAGTTCTTATCCACGATCGCGCTTTCAATAACCGACCCGGAACCGATGCCAATCGGTGGGACTTGATCGGCAAGATTGGCCAGTTCTCTTCCCGTTTCGAACTGGTCGGCACCCATGATGATCGAATTGCGAATGGTCACGCCGTCTCCGATGATGCATCGCAAGCCAATGACGCTGTTTTCAATGATGGCATCGCACCCGATGCGGCACCCATCGGCAATCAGGCTTTGCCGCAGCGTCCCTCCTTGAAACTGTGAAGGTGGCAGAAAGCGGCCCCGCGAAAAGATGGGTGCCTCGGGCAACGCGAGGTCGAAGGGAGGGTCGTGGGTGGCCAGGGCCAGGTTCGCTTCATAGAACGCGCGAATCGTTCCGATATCCTCCCAATAACCATCAAATAAGTGGACCTGCACATGTTGGTTTCGGATCGATGCCGGGAAGATCTCTCGGCCAAAATCCTCGTAGGTCGTCTTGTGCAGCGTGTCGACCAAGGTCTGACGATTGAAAAGATAGATTCCCATGCTCGCCAGGCAATCGCGACCCTGACTGGGAATGCCCTGCTGGTCGATCCAAGACGGGTCCATCGCCACCGTATCGATTTCCTCGTCGAGTTGCGGTTTTTCGAGAAAGCCGATCACCCGACCCGTCTCGTCCAGACGCATCACGCCAAGGCTCCTGGCATTCTCGCGAGTGACCGGAATGGCGGCGATCGTGACATCGGCGCCGGTGCGTTTATGCGTAGCCAGCATCTCGGCGAAATCCATGCGATAAAGTTGATCGCCGGAAAGGATAAGGACGTGCTCGATGCCGCTCTGATCGAGATAGCGAACATTCTTCCGCACCGCGTCGGCAGTCCCCTCGTACCAATCGGTTCCCGCATCCATGGTTTGCTGGGCGGCCAGAATTTCCACAAAGCCGCCGCTGAAGTTGTCGAAACGATACGTTTGTCGAATGTGGCGATGAAGGCTGACCGACATGAATTGAGTCAGCACGTAGATCTTACGCAGTCCACTGTTGATGCAATTTGACAAAGGTATGTCAATCAGGCGATATTTGCCCGCCAGCGGTACCGCCGGTTTGGAACGGTACTTGGTGAGCGGAAGCAGCCGCGTGCCACGTCCACCTCCAAGAACAAAAGCCACGGTATTGCGCATGGAACGGCTGATCCTTCAGTAATGGTCAGGCAATGCAGCAAGGGCTCGCGGTACGGCCCGCTCCCTTGCTGACAAGGATACCCGACCGCTGCCGCTATTCGCAATCGGCGGGCCGGCGGAAGCCGGCCCAGGAAGCGAGGATACGCCACGGAACAGCATGCGGCTTACATCCGTGGCAAACTTGCCCCACGATCCGTGGACCGTCCCCGCGTTAGCCGGCCGCTCGCAGGCTCACTTGAGCCCGCACCACATCGGGTAAGCAGCGGAGATGGCTGATGCGCAGATGCTGCCAGGCGGAGCCGACCGGCGCGTACGTAATGCCCCGCATGCCGGCAAGCACCGCGGCGGCGACTTCCGCCGGATCGCGGCCGACCACCGCGACTTCGTGCGGCAACACCTGCCAGTCGTTCGCCAATTCGGCGTACAGACGCGCATCCGACGCGGCTCGACCGTAATGCCAGGCGGACGTAACAACGCTGAACTCGCGCGTCCAGCCGACATTCCGCAGACGCTGCTCGAGATCGTCGGCCGGGACTGGGGCACAGCTCAGCACGAACAACCGTAGATTCGCGGCGAGTAGACGAGCCACCACAGATCGCATTTCAGGGATGGCGCGGACACTTGCCATAAAATGTTTCCGCCGCGGCCGAGCCGCACAAGCGAGTTCTTCGGCGAGTGCCTGGGAACAACCGAGCGAGCGGAGAAACCGATGGAAGGCTTCCCAATAATCCCAGCGGCGATCGTTGACGCCATCGAGATAGTCCCGCCGCCAGACGGGATAGATCGTATCGTATTGGCAGCACACCCCATGGCGAACGAGTTGCTGGACCACCCACCGCCACCAATCGGTCGAATCGTAGAGGATTTCCTCAGCGCAGAGGAGCAGACCCGTAACACCCAGCGGTGTTTCGACGCGAGACTCGAACGCCAGCGGACTGGTGGAGGCTGAGTGTGTGCCCTTGGCAATCTCAAGACCCAAGGCCAACGCCTCCGCATTGAGCTGCGTAGGCGTACGGTTGCGATTTGCGTACGACATCGTCTTCGATTCCTTTCGAATGACAATTCTCGACCCAGCCGTAATGGCTAGTTGGGTTCGACTACGTTCCGCCGCGCCATGCGTTTCCGCAAGGTAGGTGAACGATGGACGAAACCGGCGATCCTTTGCCAGTCCAACTCGTCCGGCCCCAACGCCTCCAGGATTTCTTCCGCATTCTCCCAGTCCTCGGGACGATCCAGTCGTAACCGCAATTCGTCCTGCCGCAGGGCTTCTGGAAGTGGGAGATACTTCCAGGTCGCCAGATGATCCGTGTCCAGCATTTGTTCATTCAAGGCGGCGTTCAAGGCGGCGCCCTTGCGACCAGTGATGCTGACCGCCGCCTGGCGGAGAGCCGACACGCGACACCATTCGGCGCACAGTCCTGCCCGCTGGCAGACCTCGCGCGTGGCCACGCGACCTCCGTAACTCACATAGTCATAATTTCCCGATTCGGCCGCCTGTACCAGGCGGTCAATGAGAGCCGGGTCGACGAACGGGGCGGTCAGTTGAATCCGGACGAGCCCCTCCGCCGCGGTCGCGTCGGCCGCGGCCAGCATGCGACGGAGCGAGTCTGGTTCGTCGTTCAAGACGACCAGGACATCCGAGGGGACGTATTCGGCAAACGCGGCCGCGTCGGCCGATCGCATGACGACCACGACCTGATCAAGTCGCTCCGCGTCGGTGACTCGTCGGGCGACCCAGGGTAAGAGTGCGTAGCCGCCAAATCTCCGGGTGGCGATCTCCGTCATCCCCGAAGACTTGTGATCCCCAACGTCAATCACGCCAATTGTGTTTCGATCCATCATGCGTCCTCCTTGAACGCGATCCCATCAGGCAGTCTAGCTCTTTGCCGAAAGCGGGGTCAATACAAATCGTGCGGGGCACCGCTGGGGTCCCCTCGTGCAGCGTTCGCCGCTTGACGGCTCGTCCCGTGTCTTTACGATTCACTCTCCTGGCTCGACCGCCATCGCGACCTTTTCCCACGGGAGTCCATCCATGACCAATATTTTACCGCCGCAGAAATTTTTACATTTGACATGGGTGCTGGCGGTTTCCGTCGGCTTCGCCGCCAGCAGTGGATCGGCCGGCGCCCAGCAAGCGGCGGGGGAAGCCTCGGTTGATGAAACGACCGCTGGGGCGTCAGGGGAAGGAGGCCACTCGGAAGCGGATTGGCTGACGCTTTTTGACGGGACGAATCTGGACCACTGGCGGGGCTACGCCAAGAAAGACCGGCCCGCCGGCTGGGTCGTGGAGGATGGCGTGTTGTATCGCAAATCGGGTGGCGGCGATCTGGTCACCGAGGATGCCTTTGGCGATTTTGAGTTGACGCTGGAGTGGAAGGTGGCTCCCGGCAGCAACAGCGGGATCATCTACCGCGCGCGATTGGGAGACGGAGCCCCCTACATGAGCGGACTGGAATACCAGGTGCTGGACGACGCGCATGGGGATGCAGCCAATCTCTTGACACACGCCGGTTCCTTGTATGGTTTGTATCCGACCGACAAGTCAGCCCTGCGGCCCGCGGGAGAGTGGAACCAAGTGCGGATTCTCGTCACTGGCAACCACGTGGAGCATTGGTTGAATGGCAAGCAGGTGGTCGCTTGCGATTTGTGGAGCGACGATTGGAACGAGCGGCTGAAGAAGAGCAAGTTCAACGGCTGGAAGCAGTTCGGGCGGACGACGAAGGGCCATATCGCGTTGCAGGATCATGGGGATCCGGTCTGGTATCGCAACATCCAGATTCGCGAAATCAAGCCGTAGGGCGCGTTCCACGATCAGGGGATCGCTTCCAGCTTGACCGATTCGATTTTTCGTTTGCTGGCCTTGAGGACGGTAATCCGTACATGATCGTCGAAGATTTCCTCGCCCGTTTTGGGGATGCGGCCGAGGTGATTGATGACGTAGCCAGCGATGGTATCAAAGTCGTCGGGCTCGGGCAGTTCCAGCCCCATGATTTCATTAATTTCCGCCAGGTGGGCACGCCCCTGGATCACGGCGGTTCGCTCGTCGATGCAGCGGATTTCCTCGACATGTTCCTTGTCGGTTTCGTCAACGATTTCGCCCACAATCTCCTCGAGGACATCCTCGATCGTAACAAGTCCGGCGACGCGGGAGAATTCGTCACGCACGATGGCCAGATGATTGCGTGTTTGTCGAAAGTCCTGCAATAGATCGTCCAGGCCTTGCGTGGGAGGGACGTACCAGGGATCGCGGAGCAGCGAGCGCAGTGTGCGTTTGGGGCGGCCTTCGTTCTGGGATAGTTCGGCCAGCAGGTCCTTGACGTACAAAATGCCGAGGATGTGATCGAGGCTATCGGCATAGACGGGGATGCGCGTGCGGCCGCAGCTGGTGACAAACTGCAGCACTCGGTCCCATTCCCAAACGATGGGGATGGCGTCCATTTTGGAACGGGGCGTCATGATATCGGCGACGTCCCCGTCGCCCAATTCAATCACGCCTTCGATCATTTCGCGGGCATCCGCCTCCAGGTGCCCGTCGTGCATGCCCTCGGTCACGATGGCCAGTACTTCATCCTCGAAGGCTTCTTCCTCGCTTTCCTCTTCCTCGCCACCCATGCGGCGAAAGGCGGCTTGCAGGGCCAGCGCGCCCAGGAAAAGGGGATCATGCAGCGGCTGGCGAAATGAATGGCGGGCCAGGCATGGAAGAGGGCGACTTCGCTCCAGGACTCGGCAATGGCGGCGGGCAACCAGACGGCGAGCACCAGCAGTGTTACGAAGAACGCGACCGGGGCCCGCCAGTCGAGCAGGGCAGGGGGCAAGTCCCCGTCCGGGGTCCCATCGACCTGGTGGACATACCAGCCGATGGCGCCCGCAATCAGCAGCAGGAGTGCGACAACGCGGAGCGACTCGAGCCCCAGCAGGGTGGCTTCGTGCTGGTCAAAAATCGTATCGAACCGATCGCGACGGTTCCTTCGTCGACAGTAGTCTTTCAATTCATGCCAGGCAGATTCCTGCATGAATTTTTCCGCCAGCGCCGCGAGGATGGTCAATACGAATCCGCCGACGCCAAGCCAAAGGCAGCATGCACTATTCACGGCGCCCCAATTTCCCTGTGAGGGGAAGTGTCGATTCCCAAAGCGTTTAAGTAATGTGTTTCGCGAGCTCGCATCTCCCGGCGATCGGCTTCGCACTGGTCGTCATAGCCTACCAGATGCAGCGTGCCGTGGATGACGTAGAGTAGCAGTTCATCGTCGGCCGGCCAGTCATAATCGGCGGCGACCGTCGCGGCCATTTCCGCACTGACCATCAGATCGCCTTCGAGCGGTTCCCCCTCGTCATTCAGCACAAAACTGATCACGTCGGTGGGGCAATCGTGCTGCAAGAAGCGGCGATTGACGTCGTGAATCTTCGGATTGTCGACGACGGCGATGCCAATTCGCGCCTGGGAGACCTGTTCGCCGGCGAGCACGGCCCGCACGGCGGCCTGCAGGCGACGCGCATCGATGGGAACGTCGACCTGACGGTTGTCGATGTCGATGTCGATCGATTGGGGGCTCATGAGTGATGAATTACGCCCGTTGTTATTACGCCCGTTGTCATTACGCCCGTTGTTATTACGCCCGTTGTTGGTCGGGATACTTGATGCGTGAATGGTAGATCCCGGTCAAAGATTTTACCAAGCTCAACTCGACCGTCCGCAGCTCCTGCAGTGTCAATCCGCATTCATCGAATTGACCGTCCAGCAGGCGTTTCATCGCCATCTGGTGCACAAGGTTCTCGATGCGGGCGGGTGCGGGTTCCGTGAGAGAGCGAGCGGCACTTTCCACCGCATCGGACAGCATGAGTACGGCGGCTTCGCGGGTCTGCGGCTTGGGTCCCGGATAGCGGTAGCTCCCTTCGTCGACCTGACCGGCTTCCGGATCTTCCTCCGATCGCTTGTTGGCTTGCGAGTAAAAATACTCGACGAGCGTCGTGCCATGATGCTGCAGGATCAAATCGATGAGGGGTTGGGGCAGATGGTGCTTGCGGGCCAAGTCCGCGCCATCCTTGACATGGGCGATAATGATCAGGGTACTCATGGCAGGCAGCAGCGTTTCGTGACGATTCCCCTCGCCTCCCTGATTCTCCACGAAATACTGTGGCTTGAGCATCTTGCCAATGTCATGGAAGTAGGCGCCGACGCGGAGCAGCAGGCCGTTGGCGCCGATGCTCTCGGCGGCCGCTTCGGCGATTGACGCGACATTGATCGAGTGGTTGTATGTGCCGGGAGCACGGCGGACCAGTTCCTGCAGCAGTGGGTGCGCCACGTCACCCAATTCCAGCAGGCTGATTTCGGTCTGCACGTCGAAGAGCCCTTCCACGAAGGGGAGGATACCGGTCATCAGCACGCCGGAAATGGCGGCAATCAGCGCGTACCAGCCGGCGTTCACGAACAGCAGCACGTTCACTTGCTGGCGGATCACCAGGCCGACGCCAAGTGCGGTAAAAAAGGCGACGGCCGCGGCGGCCAGTCCCACATAGATTAATTTCGTGCGGCTGCGGACGTGCCGCAGCAGCAGGATGGCAACCGCCAGCGTAGCGGTCCAGGTGACGAAGTCATCCAGTCCCTGACCCAGGGACAAGACGACGACCAGGCTGACCGCAGCGGTCAGCAGGAAGGCGATTTCCTGCTGGTAAGCGATGGCCGCCGTCATGCCGAAGAGAAGCAGCGGGACCAGTTCCAGCTGCCATTCCCCTCCCGCGACCATGCGCGCGGTGGCCACGGTCAACACGACCAGCAACTGGAGCGCGGCCAGTTTGCGGAAATCGCGGAGCAGGTCGAATCGTCGGAAATAGAGGTAGACGCCGCAGAGGGAGTAAAGGGCCACGAACATGCCGAGGGTCGAGCAGTCGCGGGCAAATTTTACCCACCAGGGGGTCTGGTCAAGCACTGCCTGGTACTCATCACGCAGCAGTTCAACTTGTTCGGCCTTGAGCGGTTCATTGGCGGCGGCCAGTTCCGAACGCCCCGCCTGGTAGGTGATTTTTACCTCGTCCACATCATTCGCGGCCTGCGTCGCGGCCGCCATTGTTTCCGCTTCATCCTTCTTCAGCGTTTCCGGCAGCCGCGGGGCGAGCCAATTAAAGACGTAATCGGCCACGATCGGAGACTTGAGCTGACCTTCCAAATCCGATTTCAGCGTGGCACTCACGGACGAAATGCGGATGCCGTTGACTTCGGCCGCTCGCCGCTCGCCGTTCTGTTTCAACACGGTGATTCGCGTTTGCAGGCCCTCGCCAAGTTCGTGCTGGAGGCTCTTCAGCAAACCGACATCCTCAAACTCGCGAAAGGCGCGCTCGATGCGTTGCTCGAAGATATGGATCGGCGGCTCTTCCGAATCCTCGGTGGCGTAACTGTTGATGGCTTGACGAAAAGCCGTGAACGCATCGGCGGGTGGAACGACCGGGTTGGCTTCGCCAGCTGACTTCGGCGGCTCGTAGAATTCGGCCCAGATCGCCGCGATATGGCTGTAGTCCTCGGCGCGGAGCAACTGGTCCACTTTATCCTTGAGGGCCTGACGTAATTCGATCAGTCCGGTTGGGTCTTGGCGATAGACCACCAACGTCTCGCGGCGTGCCTGTTGGCGGGCTTCCTGAGTCTTGGCAGCATCTTTCCGCTCGAAGGTCACGCGGGAGATGATATCGCGGGGGGGCACCTGATTGATGCGGTAGGGAAACGGGGGCCGCCAGCCGATCGTCGCGGTCCACATCACGAGCGCCGCAACCACACTCAGGGCAATGCGCGAAATGACTTCGCCCTGCTGAAAAAAGGCCAGCAGTTTGGCGAACTGGCCGGGTGGTAGTCGCAGCTGCGCCACTCGATCGGAGCGCGTGCGAATTTCTTTTCCAGACATGGCGTCTCAACTTGGTCGTCCCGCGACCACCGTGGGCTTGGCGAGGAGTCGATCACCCCCCGCACGATTGTGATGTGATTAGCGGCGTCGTTTGCGACCGGTTTCGTAGGCGTCCACGATGTCCTGAACCAATCGATGTCGAACGATGTCACGATTGGTTAGTTGAACTTCACGGATGCCCTCAATGTTTTTTAGTCGCTGCAGGGCATCGCTCAAGCCGCTACGCGTGTGCGGCGGCAAGTCAACCTGTGTCTTGTCCCCCGCTACGACGATTTTTGATCCACGTCCCATCCGCGTGAGGAACATCTGCATCTGGGATACGGTCGAGTTCTGTGCCTCATCGAGAATAATGAATGCTTCGTTGAGTGTGCGCCCCCGCATGTAGGCGAGGGGAATCACTTCAATCGTATCACGTTCCATGTGCTGCTTGATCTGCTCGTAATCCATCATTTCATAGAGCGCGTCAAGCAGCGGACGGAGGTAGGGATTGATCTTGGCCTGCATATCACCTGGCAGGAACCCGAGGCTCTCGCCCGCTTCCACGGCCGGCCGCACCAGGACGATCTTGCGGATTTCTTTCTTCGTAAAGGCCTCCACGGCGGCCGCTACGGCGAGGTAGGTCTTGCCCGTGCCGGCCGGTCCCACGGCGAAGACCAGATCATGCTTGCGAATGGCATCGACGTAGGCCGCCTGACCCGGAGTTCGCGGTTTGACGGTTTTCCCCGCGGCCGCGACCGAAATCGCCGGCGTCACTCGCGTGGCTTCGACACCTGTGACCAAGGCCAGGACTTCAGTCACGTCTTCCTCGGCCACATCACCGCGACGCTCGACGAGCGTCTTCAGATGTTCCAGCGCATTGGTCGCCTTCGAGACGTCGGGCTGCTGACCGGCAATGTGTATCTTCCCATCACGGTGCGTAATGGCGACCTGCAGAGTGTCGCTGATTTTCCGGACGTGCCTGTCGCGGGTTCCGAACAGGGTGAGTACGGACTCCGGATTCACAAGCGAGATGATGGCTTCTGTCATGCAATGCGTGGCGGTCGCGCCTCTTGGGATTTGGACTCTGTTCACACCAATATACTACTCAAATGTGCGCCTACGTGAACAAGCCCGCTTTTGCTTCGCCGTAACCTCTCACTCCGTAACGGCTTACCTGCAGGCGGCCCGCGGAGGACAACCCGCCCGGCCGTGACAGGACCGTTACAGCCCCCCCCACCACACCTTCCCAGCCACCGGCCGTCCCGTCAGCCGAGTGCGCCAGACATCCACCACAGGTATCCGACCGGGGCTGCCCACAGGACCGAATCGAGGATGTCGAGGCTACCCCCAAGACCGGGAAGCAGTCGTGCAGAATCTTTTTGCGCGACATCCCGTTTGAACAGCGAGACGGATAAATCACCCAGCATGCCGCAAAGCGCGATCGTGAGTGCAAAGCCCACGATGGCCCAGGTTGCCGGAACCGTTCCTTCGCGCCAAAGCCAGGGCATGATTCCGTGGAAATAGCCCCAGCTGGCGGCGGCTGCCACGACGAGCCCCCCCAGGGCCCCCTCGACCGTTTTCTTCGGACTGAGGATTGGCGCCAGCGGGTGACGGCCGAAGGTGCGTCCTGTGAAGTACGCACCGGCGTCGGCAAACTTGGCGATAAACACCACGGAGACAAAGGCCAGCAAGCCCAGCCGATTGGCACTCCACATCCGCAGCTGAAACATGTAGTTGAACGGCACCAGTACGTAGGCGACGCACAGCAAGTCATAGGCAATCCTCTGGGTAGCTCCCCGGCCGGACTGGAAGCTGCGCATTTCCCAGACCAGGCTGATGGCGATTGCCACGGCGAGCCCCAGAAAAGCCCAGCCCCAATTGCCCATGGGGCGCGTTGCCTGCTGGATCGGCCAGAAGCGAGCCACGATGGGGAACAACATGGCGATGCCGCCCATCACGCCTATCAGCGCGGTCGAAAGTCCGGCCACGGACGGCGCGACCAAGTGGGCCAGTTCGCAACAACAGAGCACGCCCGCGGCGACCAGAAACACCGCGAACCACAGTCCGGGGAAACCAAAATCGCACTGATCGTCCAGCCACAGTAGCAGCAGGACTGGAAAGATAATGGCAGCGGCTCCAATTAATCGCCAGCGCAACACAGCAGCGTCCTTCCAGTGGGTCGATCAGGCGTGGTCGAGATATTCCACGCGTTTCGCGATGTCCGTGTTGACGGAATGATAGCGGCGAAACAGGTTCCCCGAGTCGAACAACGATTGTCGGATGTGTTCCGTGTCATCGGCGCCGATCGCCGTCGAGAAAATTGGCAAGAGGTACTCGACCCCCGCAGTGGAGATATGCAGCTGCTCCTGATCGTATAGTGACGGATGGAGCTGCCGCGCGTGGATGATGCCCCAGCGATCACGAAATTTGTTCGCCGGGTAGCTGGCAAGGTGAAAGCCATGTGGCTCATCCCATTGCAGCGTGGCGATCGAGTTATTCTGTCCTTCCAGCAGCATGTCGACGGCCTTGCCTCCCAGTTGCGCCGCGTAGAAGCGGTCGAACTGCACCGGGCGTCCTCCCCGCTGCGTATGGCCGACCTTCCGGGTAAAGATGGCCGAGCGGGCATCAATATTGCGGTTTTGCTCCTGGAAAAAACGATCACCAATGGCGTGCATGAGCTGACCGCGAAGTTTCTCCGCGGCGCCGCTCAGGTTGACGTTACCGGCCGGATCGGTCGATTTCGTGGCGTCTCCCAGATCCTGGCCCTGGTCGTCGGTGATGCCTTCGCCGCACACAATGACCACGTTTTGCTGCAGGTCGTAGATTTCTTGGACACGTGCGGCCAACTGTTGAATCCTGACCGGGGACTCGGGCACGAGAATAATGTCGGGCTGGCCATAGGCGCTCCCCAGGGCGATGTAGCCCGAATGTCGCCCCATCACCTCCACGATCGCGACCCGCCGGTGGCTCTCCGCCGTCGTGCGGATCCGCCCCACACCCGCCGCGGAGACATAAACCGCCGTAGCGTAGCCCGGCGTGGCGTAATTCACCATCTGACTGCAGTCGAAGGTGCGACCGGGATGCGCTACGGATTTTTTGAGCTCGTAGGCGATACCGTTCGGCTGGCACGTATCGGGCTTGCGTTCCCAATCGTCGGCTTCATGCGGATAATTCAGTCCGAGATCATTGTCGATCGTCTTTGGTGCGAGAACCGTCGGCAGCTGATCGCAAAGCGGCTGCAGGCCGTTCAGTGTCCCGTCCCCCCCGATGCAGATCAGTCCTTCGATGCGGAGTTGTCGCAGTCGTTTGCCCATCGCCGCTACGAGTTCGGGCTGCTCACGGTCGATGTACCTCCGCGACGCTCCGAGGATGGATCCTCCACGCGTCGGGTCAAGTTCGGGGATGGGCGCGAAGAGCGGATTGAGCCGCACATGTGGCAGCCGATCATCAAAGAGGGCGTTGAATCCTCGTAGCAGGCCAACGATCTCAATTTTCCATTGATTGGCCCGACTGACGGCTCCGTGAATCGTCGCGTTCAAGGCGGGGGTGTCCCCTCCGGCGGTGAGAATGGCGAGTCTTTTCATACGCTGTTGGCCTGCCTGTGTTGTTTCCTTACACGATCCTCATCACCCGCCATGGCGGCTCGTTCCGTCCCGCCGCGTGTCGGGCCGGCTCGCCTGCCCGACACGAAAACCCATGCATCGTCGGTTCCCTATCGTAACCATTTGACGATCCACACGCCCCGGGGGCCGGGCGGCAAATTTTGAAGGCCCCGATGGGCAACCGGTACACCAGGCTGCGGCCGCCCGGCGTCCGGGCCCCACCCGCCTGGACCGATCCCCCCAGAAGGCTGGCGGCACGCCCGCGGCGAGGGTCGATTCACGTAGCCTCCCCGCCGCGATTGGGGTAAGCTTGCCAACTCTCGATTTCGGTCGCAAGGAGGGCTGCGGCCCGCGTCAACGCAAGGAGCTTGGAAGGTGCAAATACAACAGGTACAGATGGAGCGATTTGGTCGCCACGAACACCTGATTCTTGATTCGCTGACGGCCGGCCTGAACGTCATTTTCGGCCCCGAGGGGTCGGGAAAGTCGACGGCAGCCGAGTGCATTCGCTGGCTACTGTACGGTCATGCCGACCGGGCCTCTGGCGGCGATTCCCCGCCACCCGTGGCGAACATGGCTCGGTCGTCAGCTGGCTCGCTTACGTTTCTCGAGGCTGGCCGCCGCCGTTTTCTCTCAAGACATGATGATGGCAGCCTTCAGGGGCGGCTCATGCTGGACGGCGATGACTACTACGGGGAGCCGTCACAACACCTCTTGTCGCTGGTGGGGAATATCCTGCCGCGGGACTTTGATCGGCTCTACTCGCCAGCGCCGGCGGATGAGTACGGGCTGCTCGAACTCTTGCAAGCCAGCGCCGCACAGGGAATAGAATTTACGTCGCACCGCGTGCCGTCCTTGCGCTGGCAGGAAGTAAGATCACAGATCGACGATGCTCGTCGTGATTTGGAGCGGCTGCCCTGGGTCGGGACGGAGCTGTCGGGTCTGTTCGAGCGTAAGCGACAATTGGAGCAAATCATCGATAAACTGGCAGCCGAACGGCAGCGAGGCCGTCTCGATGAGGACCGCGAATATCAGGATCTGAGCCAACGCATTCGGGAGATAGAGAGCGACATCGATCGGTTGCGGAAGACGTGGCACGACCGCGAACGGGAAGTGAATGACCGTCGCCGCGAGCTGGAACTCACTTGGGCACGGGCCGAGGATGCGCGCCGAGATTACTTGTCGCATCGTCGAGCGGAATTGGCCGATATCGAGAATCATCTGTCGCACGCACGCCGCATGCACTCGGACTTGCAGCGCCGCCAGATGGATTTGGAGGCTCAGCTCCGCGCCAGCGACCTGCAGCTCGACCGCTCGCCCCAGGAGAGGGACCAGGCGGTTTGCCTGGTTCAATCGATTGCCAGACAGCTGGACGACCTGCGGGGCGGCGAGTCCGCTTCGACGTTCCGCGACGGTGACGAGTACTACCAGTGGGGTGCGGCCGCGGCTCGGCATGCCACCTTCCGTTATCGCGGCAGCGGAAGTCCGCTGCGGGCAGCGCTTGAGTCCCTGCGGGACGAAGTGGGGCGACTCTGCGACACCTTGCAGAAGGAACACAGTCAAGATCGCGTGCGGGACATCGCGGATGAATTGGATCAGCTGCGGCAAACCGAGGAAGCCATGCATCGCTGGATGATGGGACTCGACACGCGCCAGGCGCGGATGGCGAGTGACCTTACGGAGGTGGAGCGGCACGGGGTTGCGCTGGTTGTCGATCGGGACGCGGACCGGGCGGTCGATCGTCGCGACTGGATCGATTCACAATCTGCCTTGCCCTTGCGAGCCGTGCGGCACAGCTGTGATGATTTCGCACCGATCCACCCAGATCAAGACCCGCTGTGGCGACAATGGTGCCGCGCCCGCGACGCGGCTCTTCGTGATCTGCAGGCTTGCGAACAGCAGCTCAGCCAACTGATCGATCGCCGCCGCGACGTCGAGGCCCGTTGGTCGCGAAACGTCGATTGGGAATTGCAGGCGGCCCGTCGGGAGCTCGCGGAGATCGAGTCACGCTATGGAGCTGCCGAGGAGCGTGAGCGGTTGCAGCGGCGCATCACGCAGTTGGAGTTTGAGCTGGACCAGCTGGAGAGTGACGTGCGTCCGGCGCCGGTGGTCGAACATGCGGCGAGAATTCTCGCTCGGCTGACCCAGGGGCGTTATCAGAATCTGCGCGTCGAGGGAACGACATCTCTCGCCGCGGCAGATGCATCTGGGACGTTCTATCCCAGTGCGCGACTCAGCCACGATGATCGCCAGCAGCTGTACCTGAGCATTTGCCTGGCCGTCATCACGTCGTTTCGCCGAAGGGGTATCCAGCTTCCCTTCCTTTTGCTTGATGACCGCCTGGGCGGCGGTAGAAAGTTCGATTCCGCACTGGCTCATGTATTGCGAGCATTCGCGGAGATGGGGCAGCAGGTGTTCGTTTTCACCAGTCATCCGCACGTCGTGCGAATGCTTCAGGAGGTGGGCGCCAACGTGGTGGAATTGGCTCGCAAGCAGAATCCGGTACCGCACAGGCCGGAGGTCGTCGAGCAAGTGCGATTTCGGTCACGGACCGAGCCCCGTTATCCCTCTGCGTCCTTCGACTCTTTCCGCGGTGCGCGGCACCACGATGCCGGCCCGGAATGGCCCACCGTCCGGCCACTGCCACCGGTCGACGATCTTGAACTTGCCGCGGATCGTTCGCGGCGGTCTTATCGTCCGTCGCCGCGGGCCGAGCAGGCACCCGTCACTTCCAGCTGGCTCGACCAACGGCCAGGCTATTATGAGAACGTCACGTTCGAGAACGACCCACCGGCAACCGCGGCGGGCGGTCCTTTCGTGGCCCCCCCCGCGCCCCCGCGCCCCCAGGCCTTGCATCGCAATCCCCCGTCACGAGCGGAGGCGAGCGACGCGATGCCACTCTCGCCTGCGACACGAATCGAACACTGCGGAACCATCGAAGCGGACGTTGCCTCCCGGTTACGAGCCGTGGGAATCGTGACGGTCGGTGATTTTGTCGATGCCTCGCCGGCCACGATCGATACCCACCTCCAAGATTGGGGGTTTGAATCGCTGCCCGTGCGGCGGTGGCAGGTTCAATTGCGGTTGCGAGGCGAAGTGGCTGGTATTTCGGCGGATGACGCGCGGCTCCTTGTGGCAGTGGGCATCGAGTCGGCCGAATCGCTCGCGAATGCCGACGTCGATTCACTGAGCGAACGCATTGGGCGGCTGCTGTCGACCAGTCGAGCTCACGCCGGCGGCCGTTACGATGCGCTGCGACGAGATTATCATCGCGAGCGAATAAGCCGCTGGATTCACGCGGCTCGCGAGGCGTTGCCGTCCCGTCGCACCGCCCGCTCGGAACGTACCCACGGATCGTCACATCGCGCGTCCCTGGGTAAGCCGGAACGCCGTTTGGCACGAGAAACATCGTCGGTGGATCGCTTTTATTTGCAGCGAAATGATCCGGTGGTCGATGCGCCGACCATCGGGCCGCGAACCGCGGAGCGATTGGGGAGGCTGGGTATTGACACCGTCGGGGATCTGCTCCAGGCCGACCCCGAGGAACTCGCCGCGAGCGTTCACTCCCGCCGGATTTCGGCGGACGACATTCGCGATTGGCAGTTGCAGGCGACATTGGTCTGTCGCGTGCCCGGACTGCGAGGTCACGATGCCCGCGTCTTGGTTGCCTGTGGGGTGATGTCCGCCGAACACTTGGCCGCGTCCTCAGCCGACGAGTTGTGGGGGACGATCCGGCCATTCACGAAGACCAATGAATGCAAGCGGATCATCCGTAATGGCAAAATGCCGGATCGCCAGGAAGTGGCCGACTGGATCCGCGCCGTGCAAAGCGCTCGCTCGCTGCAAAAGGCCTGATCATGCGGTGAAATGGGTGCTTGTGACGTTCCCAGGGGCGCGGTCACGTTGGAGGTAGAAACGGACGACGGCATGCAATTCGTCTCGTCGTCCGTGACCCGCAATGTAGAGTCCGCGGAAGGCGGACCAAGGCCATGGCCAACGGCGGCCAAGCAGCAGCACGCCTTGAGGGTCCTGGCGAGCATCCGCGATGTTTGTCCAAGGGATGAAGTGCCTCCAGCGGAACAGACGCCACTGCACGCCTCGGACATCCAGCTCGAAGTGGACCGGCAACCACAATCGCCAGGTCGCCAGGAACAGCGCGCTGGCAGCCGCAAGCGTGAGCCAGGGCGTTCCACTCCAGACACCAATCACCGTCGAAAAACCACCGATTCCCAGCAACGCCGCCACCGCCTGGGCCGCATCATCGCGAAGCGGCCAGTCGGTCACCTGCAGGACCGGGAGCGGTTCATCGCCAACTTGGGTATCTGGCCGGGGCGGTGAAGACATCGATGGCCGCTCTCCGTTCGATCAATCCGGATGAACAATGGTTGGCTGCATGACGCCCTTCACCACGATGGCGGTGGTTAGAAACAACGCGGAAGACATGACCACGGCGAAAAAGGTGCAAGCGGCGAAATAGTCTCGCATCAGGACCAACGCCGGCGGCTCCTCGCTCTTCGGGATGCGCCGCTGGGTCGTGCCGGAGGTGGGGATGGCGTCGCGCACGTCTTCGCGCCAGTCCTGCCAGGCGGCTTCGGCGTCCGCGTTCCCGAACGTCGCCAGCGACCGGGAACGAGCCACAAACATTCCGCCCACGACCGCGGTCATGCAGAGCCCATAAGCGAGCACCCAATAAGTCGTTCGGTTCATGGCGTCGTTTCCTGGCTCCCTAGAGATTACCTGTCCGGTAAGACCCTCACAGACGCTTGTCTCGCCGCCCGCTCGACGCGTGGAACGTCAGGCGTGCCTCCATTCGATGGCAAGCATCGCCTCGCCGGTGCCGACGTCCCACAATCGTTAGAATCGGCACCAGCCGACGTCCCGTCCGAACCTGCCGCCCGCGCAGCCTGCCCAACCGTTTCAGGGGTTGGCATCCGCAAATCGGTTGTGATCATCGCGCCGTGATCATCCGTCTCGACCGCATCGACCGTCCCGCAGTTTCTTCAGAATAGCACGTTCTAGCTGCACTGACTGCTGTGATCCTTTCCGATACTACGCCAAGTACGACCGTTAGAGGCGGAAGCGGCTGTTCGAGACCCTAAAGACATTACTGCCCACACAAGGCATCTAAACCCGATGTATACGCACCGTAGACTCATTTCGTTGATTATCGTGACCTCTGTCGCCGTCGGGTCGGTCGCCGCCGAGTCGGAATACTGGCTACCCATGTCTTCCTGGGACGGATCGTCTGTCGTCGTGACGGAGACCGTCCAGGGTCGAACCGGGGTCGCGTCTGGCCACGCCGCGGTCGGCCTGCGTTCCCCGCTGACGTCGACCGCCGCCGCGAGGGATCGGACCGGTTTGTCGTCGTCGGCGTTTCCCTCGCCCACCACTGATTTCGCGGAGCAGTACGCTTCGTCCCTTACCGTGCGCGGCCAAGAGGAGGTACAGGAAGGGCAATTCACACGTCTCGCCGAGCAGGAAGATGCGTCGGGCATCGGCGGCTGGGCGTCCTGGGGCATTTACGACAACTCGCACGGCATCAATGGTCGCACCGGCAATCTGCCGTTGGGCTTCAATAACCTCGCGCAGGAATTTCAGTTGAACCAGGCCTGGCTCTACGCAACCCGCGTTGCCGAAACGGGGAATGGATTCGATTGGGGTTATCGCATGGACGTCCTTTGGGGTTCGGATGGCCCCGACACGGCGGCGTTTGGTGATGAGAGCTGGGATGTTAAATGGAATACCAGTAAGACGTACGGTTTTGCCATGCCGCAGCTCTACTTCGAATTGGCCTTCGATCGACTTGATATCATCATCGGTCACTTTTACACAATCATTGGTTATGAGGTGGTGCAGGCTCCGGACAACTTCTTCTACTCGCACGCGCTCGCGTTTTACTACCACGAGCCATTCACCCACACCGGCGTGTTGGGGAATTATGCCTTGAATGACAAGTGGAAGGTGTATGGTGGCTGGACGGCCGGCTGGGACACGGGATTCAGTAACGGTAACAACGGCTCGACCTTCCTCGGTGGCGTGGAATGGACACCGATGGACGAATTCTCGTTCTTCTATGCGACCTCGTTTGGTGACCCGGGCGACAATCCGGTGATGACCAGCTCCACGTTTATCCAGAGCATCGTCATGGATTTCAAATTCATCGACGATTGGGAATATGTTTTCTGGAGCGACTTTCAAACCCGCGATTCCGATACCCTTGGTGGAAAGTCCTACGGCATTACTCAGTATCTCTACTACACGC
The DNA here is from genome assembly GCA_963700865.1 of uncultured Planctomycetaceae bacterium. Lineage (GTDB taxonomy): Bacteria > Planctomycetota > Planctomycetia > Pirellulales > Pirellulaceae > CAVOGJ01. The sequence goes on from CAVOZC010000018.1 coordinate 1,714,577, forward strand.
TGAATGAGCGTACGACGCTCGGTGCGCGTTATGAATGGTTCCGCGATGGACGAGGTGTCAACGGGCTTGCTGGCGCGAGCGAGCACTTTCACAACGTTACCTTCGGCTTGAATCGATTCACGCGGCTCGGAATCGTGTTTCGCCCTGAAGTCCGCTGCGACTGGGCTGCTCGTGATCGGGGATTCGCGGGAGGGGCGTTTGCGAACGGGACGCAGCAGGATCAGGTGACGTGGGGCCTGAACGGGTACTGCACCTTCTAGCGGCCAGCGGGCGGTGGCCGCCGCGAGCGGCTTGACGGTGCCGCGGATCGCCCCGTACATTGCCAAGAGGACGGAGCGGCGGGCCTCGGCCCCGCGGCGGTGAGCCTCGGCGGCCGCCTGGCGTCTCGGTGCCCAATCGCTCCCCCACGATCTCTCGTCCGCCCCGGTCCGCTGCCCGGTCCGTGCGGCGACGCGGATACCTCCGCGGCGATCGGGGGTTGCCCAACGACAAGAGGAAACGCCCGTGCCAGGCACTTGCATCATCGGACTACAGTGGGGGGACGAAGCCAAAGGCAAGTTGGTGGATCTCTTGACATCGCAGTTTGACGTCGTCATTCGTTACCAGGGTGGCGCCAATGCGGGGCACACGGTGGTGATTGGCGACCAGACATACAAGCTGCACTTGATTCCCAGCGGAATCCTCAACCCGGACGTGATGAACATCGTCGCGCCGGGCGTCGTCGTCAGCCCGCCCGTGATTCTGGCGGAGATGGAAGGGCTGGCACAGCGGGGCATTCGCGTCGCTGAGAATCTGCGGCTGAGTGAACGCTCCCATGTGGTCATGCCATGGCACATTGCGGAAGATCGGCTGGTAAATGCCAGCGACCTGGGTGGTGAGAATATCGGTACGACGCTCCGCGGCATCGGTCCCTGTTATCGGGACAAAGTCGGCCGGACCACGGCCATCCGACTGGGTGATCTGATTCGCGATGATTTTCACGATCGTGTGCGGCAGATTACCGATGCCAAGCAGGCCTATCTGGTGGCGGCGGGCTCGGAAGAGATGCTCGATGCCGACGCGATTTTCGCCGAGTACGCAGATTATGCCCGGCGGCTTGCCCCCTTCATCGGAGACACCACGCATTTTCTGTTGGATGCCGCCGAGAGCGGTGCCCGCTTGCTCTTCGAAGGCGCCCAAGGTTCGCTGCTGGATGTCGACCACGGGACCTATCCGTTCGTGACGAGCAGCAACAGCTCGGGCGTCGGCATCTCGGCCGGCTCGGGCGTTCCTGGGCGCTGGATTCAACGCGTCATCGGCGTTGTCAAAACCTACAGTACGCGCGTCGGCGGTGGTCCCTTTCCCACCGAACTGGACAATGAAACGGGGCAGCACATTCGTGAGCGGGGCAAGGAGTATGGAACGACGACCGGGCGTCCGCGGCGTTGCGGCTGGTTTGATGCGGTCGCCGTTCGCTATACGGCTCGCCTGGGCGGGGTGCATGCCTTGTCGGCCATGATGCTGGACGTGCTGAGCTCCTTACCGGAACTGCAAATCTGCGTCGCGTATGAATTGGATGGTCAGCGTATCGATCGCCTTCCCTATCATGCGGATGATCTGCGGCGGGCAAAGCCGATCTATGAAACTCTTCCCGGCTGGCAGACGGAAATTACGGATGCGCGGCGGTGGGATGATCTGCCGCCGCGGGCCATTGCCTATCTTAAGCGGATCGCTGAATTGGTTGGCTGTCCGATTGAAATTGCCTCGGTCGGTCCCGATCGGTCTCAAACGATTTTCCGCCATGGGGACACCGCGTCGGTGGCGTTGCACTAAGCGTTTCCTTGGATCGCAGCACGAGATGGCTTGCTGGTTTGTGGAATTGGGTTGACACTGAGCCGAATCATGACGGGCGAATCCCCCATCACCGCTCCTCGTGCCAGCTGGCCGCGGCATATTGCGATCATTATGGATGGCAATGGCAGGTGGGCTCAGCAGCAGGGATTGCCACGGATCGAAGGGCATCGACGTGGCGTCACGAGTGTCCGCCGCACGGTTGAGGAGAGCGCTCGGCTGGAAATCGACCAGTTGACGCTTTATTGCTTGTCGAGTGAAAACTGGAAGCGGCCGCGGCACGAACTCGATTTTCTCATGCACCTGCTCGAACAGTACATGATCGAGGAACGATCCTTGCTGATGGAGCAGGGAGTCCGCGTGAGTGTCATTGGTCGCCGCGACGGCATCCCCTCCGGCGTGCTGGCGGAAATGGACAAGACCATCGACATGACCGCCGAAAATACCGGCACCCGTCTTTGTCTGGCCATCAACTACGGCGGCCGGGCCGAAGTGGTCGATGCGGTGCGGCGCATCGCCTCGGATGTCGCCTCGGGGCACATGGCCATTGAGGATGTCAACGAAGAGGCCGTGGCCGCTTATTTGTACACCAGCGGCATGCGTGATCCCGATCTGCTCATTCGCACCGCCGGCGAAATGCGGATCAGCAACTTTCTTCTCTGGCAAATCAGTTACGCCGAGTTATGGGTCACCGAACGGTGCTGGCCCGAGTTTGATCGGAGCGATCTGCATGCGGCCATCCGCGATTACGCGGCTCGCGATCGCCGCTTCGGTGGCCTGACGCCGAAAATCGCAACACCGGGCGGGAATCCCGATTAATGGTGTCCGCGTGTGTGGCGGGAACCCTGAGCGGCCGATTCGCCGTCAGGGTGGATGCGGGTCTGTGCGGGCGGATGCAGCGTCGCGGGCCATGGCCAGTACCACGGGCACAGCGAAATGGGGCAGGCGCAGCAGCGTCTCGGCAAAATCATGCCCGTCACTGGCTGTAGCACGAGCCACCGCGGTGATAAGCCCCCAGCCGGCCATGTACCACGGAACCCACCGCCAGCGCGTGGTGAGCAGCAATGCCGCCAGCAATCCGTCCGCCACGCCGATGAGTGGCAAGAGCGATTCGGCCCATGATTGAGGCAGCTGCCAACCGCCCAGCCGCTCGACTGTCCCCAGGATCATGGTCGTGAATGCGGGCATCCGCAGGAGCGCCTCCAAACCATGGGTCAGGAAGGTGGCGGCCGTGGCCCAGGCGAGCCCCTGAACGTGTCGCCGGCTGAGTGACCCATCGCGGCTGGCACCCGCCAGGACGATCGGCACGGCAATCCGCATGGCTCGTGCGGCAAAGGTCCATTGCGAAAGGGCCATTCCGCCGCGATATGTGGCCGCCGCCGCAAGTGCCAGCTCCCAAGCCGCAGCGAACACGAGCAGCGGCCATTCCAGGCGTCGCCAGCGGCGGGCGGCCAGATATTGGTCGGCGGAACGGCAGGCGGCGGCATTGATGAGCAGCACGGAGAGTCCGCTGATGACGTAGAGCAACATGCCAGTGTCGTCCAACCACTGGGCCCACGGTTCGGGCCACCGGCAGTCGAAGATCATGGTTTCGAAGAGCTCGGAATCGGTCTCGTAGGGGTGCCAAAGATACTTGATGCCGAATCCGATACCACGACAGGCGAACGCGATCCGCAGCAGCCAGATGGCGCGGAAGGAGACCGATTCGGTCGAATCAATGCGCGGGTCCACAGTGGCGAGCACGACGGAAAGTCTCCCAGGGAGCGGGCCATATGCGGAGCAAACATAGTCGGCAAGGGGGTGGACCGGGAAGCCCCAGCCACGGACAGGACTGTGGCTAGAAGGCCCAGCCACGGGAGATGGTTGGACCCCGGCATCGTGGCTGGGGCATCCTGCCCCAGTCGTTGGAGGTGGCTGCTGTCTTGGGGGTGTTGGCAGGGACTCGTGTTGGGGGCGGGACTTGCCGTGGGAGCCGGCGACAAGGACTGTGGCTGGAAGCCCCAGCCACGGACAAGGACTGTGGCTAGAAGCCCCAGCCACGGACAAGGACTGTGGCTAGAAGCCCCAGCCACGGACAGGACTGTGGCTGGAAGCCCCAGCCACGGGAGATGGTTGGACCCCGGCATCGTGGCTGGGGCATCCTGCCCCAGTCGTTGGAGGTGGCTGCTGTCTTGGGGGTGTTGGCAAGGACTCGTGTTGGGGGCGGGACTTGCCGTGGGAGCCGGCGACAAGGACTGTGGCTAGTAGCCCCAGCCACGGACAGGACTGTGGCTAAAAAAAAGCCCCAGCCACGGCCAGGATCGATTCAATTCTCTAAGACCACAAACGGGACAAGTCGTACTCCACGGAAAAAAGCGAGTAACGACTCACTTTCAAGCCTGCCTTCTGCGGATTCATCTGAATGTACGACTGAGTGCGTACTAACTCGGCCGGATCCCGCACAATCCGATCGTACGATTCGCTCATCCAGACGCTACCGCTTCGCCCTAGCAGGCGATTTAGCCCGTTCGCGGTGAAACTCTTGATCGAATGCAGGATATCCTCAAGTTTGTGCGGCGCGATGGGTGTGACAAGCCAATGCACATGATTGGGCATCACGGCAAAGTCTCCGCAGCGTAGTCGCGTTCCGTCGAAATAGTGAAGCGCATCTACAACAATCTCGCGCGGTGCCGCACTTTGCAAGAGACACTCGCCGTGATGCCTGTCGAGATAATTGAGCCACCTGCCGGCAAAATGACGCTCGAAGATTCGTCGTTCCCTTGAGCTGAGCCGCGACAGCGATAATTTTAAATCAGGACCGGTCAATTGAATGTCCCGAGCGGCAAGCCACAGGTCTCGTTCATATTTCCATTCATCGAGTACCGGTTGAGGAATGGAATCGTGAAGGCGAAACGTCACAAAATAAGTGCAACCGTCCTGCCGCCAATGTGGGAGAAAGCCATGGTGGTAAATGCGGACTTCCCGGAATTCACTGAATGGCTGGAAAGGTAACCGCATGGCATCAATGGTCAGCGCTGACGCGAATCAAAAAGCATTGGGTGTCCTGAAGCCGAAGAGGACGTTGCCTTAGGTAGTGAAGTCGATCACCATGTGCCAAGAGATGGTAACACAAGCGAATGTGGCTGGACAAGGACTGTGGCTGGAAGCCCCAGCCACGGACAGGACTGTGGCTAGAAGCCCCAGCCACGGGAGATGGTTGGACCCCGGCATCGTGGCTGGGGCATCCTGCCCCAGTCGTTGGGGGTGGCTGCTGTCTTGGGGGTGTTGGCAAGGACTCGTGTTGGGGGCGGGACTTGCCGTGGGAGCCGGCGACAAGGACTGTGGCTAGAAGCCCCAGCCACGGACAGGACTGTGGCTGGAAGCCCCAGCCACGGACAGGGACTGTGGCTAGAAGCCCCAGCCACGGGAGATGGTTGGGCCCCGGCATCGTGGCTGGGGCATCCTGCCCCAGTCGTTGGGGGTGGCTGCTGTCTTGGGGGTGTTGGCAAGGACTCGTGTTGGGGGCGGGACTTGCCGTGGGAGCCGGCGACAAGGACTGTGGCTAGAAGCCCCAGCCACGGACAGGACTGTGGCTAGAAGCCCCAGTCACGGGAGATGGTTGGGCCCCGGCATCGTGGCTGGGGCATCCTGCCCCAGTCGTTGGAGGTGGCTGCTGTCTTGGGGGAGTTGGCAAGGACTCGTGTTGGGGGCGGGACTTGCCGTGGGAGCCGGCGACAAGGACTGTGGCTAGAAGCCCCAGCCACGGACAGGACTGTGGCTGGAAGCCCCAGTCACGGACAGACTGTGGCTGGAAGCCCCAGCCACGGACAGGACTGTGGCTGGAAGCCCCAGCCACGGGGCCCGTTACTTCTTATCCTGACCCGTATCGAGCACCGCCATGAAGGCCCTTTGCGGGATGTCGACTTGACCGATCGACTTCATCCGCTTCTTGCCTTCCTTCTGCTTGGCCCATAGCTTTTTCTTGCGGCTGATATCGCCCCCATAGCACTTGGCAGTCACATTCTTGCGTAACGCCGGTACCGTCTCGCGGGCGATAATTCGCGATCCAATTGCCGCCTGGACCGCGACTTCAAACATGTGGCGATCAATTTCCTGCTTGAGCTTCTTGGCCACAGCACGGCCACGACGATCCGCGTCGGCCCGATTGCAGATGACTGACAAGGCATCGACCCGTTTACCGTTCACGAGCATGTCCAGTCGGACCAGATCGGCTTGTTGGTAGCCGACCAGCTCATAGTCCATGGTGCCATAGCCGCGCGTGGCACTCTTCAGCTTGTCGTGCAAATCGTAGATCACCTCGGCGAGCGGCAGGTCATAAGTCAACATCATGCGCGTGGATGAGATGTACTCCGTGCGGATGTGGAGGCCCCGACGTTCGGTGCATAGTTTCATCACCGGCCCGACATATTCCTCTGGTTGGACCAGATTCACGCGGACGATCGGCTGGCGAAATTCGGCAATTTGCCCCGCGTCGGGCACGTCTTGAGGTTTATGGACCTCGATCGTCTTGCCTTGTTGGTCGACGATTTCGTAGGTCACATTCGGGGCGGTCTGCACCAGATCGATGTCGGCCTCTTGCTCCAGGCGTTGTTGGACGATCTCCATGTGCAAGAGACCCAGAAAGCCGCAGCGGAATCCAAATCCAAGGGCTTCACTGGTTTCCGGTTCGAATTCGAAACTGGGGTCATTGATCGATAGTTTGGTGAGCGCCTCCCGCAGTTCCTCGAAATCTTGACCATCGGACGGATAGAGCCCGCAATAGACCATGCGTTTCGGCGACTGGTATCCGGCCAGTGGAGCCGCCGCGTCCGCGCCGGGAATACTGACGGTGTCGCCGATATGGACGTCCTCTAGCGACTTGATGTTGCAAATCAGGTAGCCGACTTGCCCCGCCGCCAAAGACGCGCACGAACGTCGCGTGGGAACAAATTGCCCCAGTTCGATCACCTCATGGCTGGTCCCTTTCCGCAGCAATTTTATTTTCTGTCCCTTGTGGACGGTCCCATTCATCAGCCGCACGTAAATAATCGCCCCTCGAAACTCGTCGTAATGCGAATCAAATACCATCGCTTGCAGGGGTGCGGCTCGATCGCCGGATGGCGCGGGAATCCGTTCGACGATGGCGGTGAGGAGGTCGGGCACGCCGAGTCCCGTTTTGGCGCTGACGCGGACGACATCTTCGGGCGAGATCGCCAGGGCCTGTTCCATCTCCTCGATCACGCCTTCGACGCGGGCTTGCACCAGATCGACTTTGTTGACGACCGGGATGATCGTGAGATCGTGTTCCATGGCCGCGTAGCCATTGGCGACCGTTTGTGCCTCGACCCCCTGAAAGGCGTCGGCCAGGAGCAAAGCGCCTTCGCAGCAATTGAGCGATCGCGAGACCTCGTAGTGAAAGTCGACATGTCCAGGCGTGTCGATCAGATTCAGCTCATAGTCTTTACCGCGGCATTTGTAACGCATGGCCACGGCACGCGCCTTGATGGTGATTCCGCGCGAGCGTTCCAGCTCCATGTCATCGAGCAACTGGGCCTTCATTTCTCGCTGCTGCACGGTACCGGTCACTTCCAGCATGCGGTCGGCGAGCGTGCTTTTCCCATGATCGATGTGGGCCACGATACAAAAATTGCGAATGTTCTGAATGGGAATCGGAGCGGACATGGAGGTAAGTAGGTGGCCTGTGAGTTGCTGGAACGGGGGCGCGTGGGAGAGTCGTCATTTACGGACGGGAAGAAGCCCCAGCGCCAGGGCTGGTCCGATCGTCGTTCGCTTCTTCCCAGATGCGTCGGGGCTCCGCCCTGCCGCGGGGCTCAAGCCGAGAGGGGTGGCTGTTTGTTGTGCCAGGTGCGGGCGAGTCCCGCCGCCCCGATGTACCCGGCATTGCTGCCCAGGTCCGCGAAGTCAATGATAGTCTCGCGAGCCAGAACAGGCATCGCCAATTGTTGGAACTTCTCCCGGACGCGGCTGAGGAAGCGCCCGCCCAACGCGGCGTTTCGGCCGCCAAAATTGACGGCCCCGCCCAAGAGGATGGCGGCCGGGTCGACGGTATGCGCGATGGACACCATCCCCAACCCCAGATAGTCGGCGAATTCGTCAATCAGTTCCACTGAGAGTCGGTCCTCACGCTCGGCTTCCTGGGCCATCATCAACGTGGTCAACGTCTCGCCCTTAGCCAGCCGCGATCGCAGCGAGGAGTTGCGCCCGGCGTCCAGCAGCTCCTGGGCCCGTTTCACCAGGGCCGTGGCGCTGCAATAGGCCTCGAGATGCCCCTTTTGGCCACAGGAACAAAGACGCGCGTCGTCGCGGGTGTCAATAATATTGTGCCCGCACTCCGCACCGTGGCTGTGCTCACCGTCAATCGATAGGTCCCCGACAATGATGCCGCCCCCTACGCCCGTCCCCAACGTCAACAGCACGATGCTGTGGTATTGCCGTCCGGAGCCCACCCAGTACTCACCAAATCCCGCGGCCCCCGCGTCGTTCGCATAGACGACCGGCTTGCCGCACGCCTGCCGCAGTGCGTCGCGGATGGGAAAATGGCGCCAGGCGGGCAAATTGGACGGTTCCAGGATCATACCGGCCGCGATATCCATGCTGCCGGGAGTCGCCAGGCCGACCGCGGGTAACTCGGCGGACGCGATGGCATGCGTCTGGAGCATCTGCTGCAGTCGTGCGGCCATCCGCTGCACGGCGTCGGCGGGCCCGCGCGGACTCTCTGTGGTGATCTTCTCGAAGGCCACGGTGCGGCCTTCGTCGTCGACGAGTCCAATCTTGATATTCGTGCCCCCGACATCGATGCCCGCATAAATGGGTCGCTTCGCGTCAGTGAGGGAGATGGTGGGTGCCGAGGAAGACATACGCAATATTCCTGCGAAGTGCATGGATCGAGCGGCAAGTCGAAGGCAATACTGGCCAGGACAGGAAATCGTTCCGGTCGATCGAGTAAGCCGCTGCTAAGGCGCGGGAGGGATGGTTGAGCCGCCTTCGGTGGGAGGTTCGACCAACGTGATCGATGGGAAATCGGCCAACTGGATCTGCGGGCGTTCGTCGTGCAGCGTGACCTCTCCTGTCACGCGAACCCGCTTCTTCCAGAAATGCTCGGCTGGCTGCGGGATATCGTGGGTGGCAAATGCCTCAAGTAACTCGCCACCTTTGATGATGACCGTGAAATTGTTCTCGTCGCGATGATTTTTCTCCGAGTTGAGAAAGCAGATCTTCTTGGCTGCCAGGAAGTACGAAGATCGTACGTTGAACTCGACGGTGACCCGCTGTCCCACATGATCGCGGACCTCATCCAAGCCGATTTCGGCCGCGTGCTTCCCCACGGTCTCGGCGGGAGCGGTCGGCGTCTCGCTGACGACTTGTTGGGCCAGGACGGTGGCGGCGGCCAGCCAAGCGGCGATGGCCAGCGGCAGGACGGCGGAAAGCCGGACGGGGTGAAACATGGAGATCTCCTCGCCAGTTGCGTCGTGTCGTGGGATAGGCTTCCAGCCTGTCATTGGGATGAGTGAGATACGTCGAACGAATGAAATCTGGAGACTGCGACCGGCTCGCAGCCTCGCCCCCGCGCCGCCGGGTTAACACGCGTCGCCGCCGGCCCGGATCAGCCACTAAAACTGATGGCCCCGCTGCGGTCCATGAGCGGTCAGCGTCAGGATCTCCGGCCCGTTCTCGGTCATGAGTATCGTGTGCTCAAACTGGGCGCTTAACTTACCGTCTTTGGTCCGCACCGTCCATCCGTCCGATCGATCCAGCACGGTGTCGCGAGTTCCCAGGTTGATCATCGGCTCAATGGTGAAGCACATGCCCGGGTGGAGTCGGTCGATGTGAGCCTGGCGATTCGGATAGTGGGGAATCGAGGGTTCCTGATGGAACCGGCGGCCAATACCATGCCCCACGTATTCGCGTACCACCCCATAATGATGCTTGTTGGCCTCAGCGATGATCGCGCGTCCGATCTCCGCGACTCGGCATCCGGGTGTGAGTGCATCGATGCCAAGAAAGAGACAGTCATGAGCGCATTGCGTCACATGACGCGCATGTTCACTCACTTCTCCGATCAAGATCGTTTCGGATTGGTCTCCCAGCCACCCGTTGACCACGGTCGTGATGTCGATATTAACGATATCCCCCTCGCGCAATTCCTGATCACCAGGAATGCCATGGCAAACGACTTCGTTGATGCTGGTGCAACAACTCTTTGGAAAACCTTGATAGCCGAGGCAAGCGGGTCGATGGTTGTGATCCAACGTGAATTCGTGGACCAGGCGATCGATCGTTTCGGTGCGAACGCCCGGTTGGACGTGCGGCCGAATAAAGTCCATCAGTTTCGCATTAAACGCGCCAGCTTCGCGCATCGCGTCTCGTTCAAAATCAACGAGGTAGAGTTCTCGTTTTCCTCGCAGCATGTGAAAGATCCCGTTGCGGACTCAGTGCGGCTGATCACAATCGCGTGACATTAGGAAGTGTCGGATCACTTATCTTACCAGTCAACGCGAGCCTTGCCATGGAGCTTTTGGGAAACACGCGATCCTGAGGGCTTTACCGGATAATCGCCTGACCGCTAGAATTTTGGGTTTTGCGGCCTCTTTTTTGCGCCCTCTTTCCCCCTTAGGCTCGGACCCGCCATGCCCCGCTACAACCCTGCAGAAATCGAGCCAAAGTGGCAGAATTTTTGGGACGCACAGCAGACCTTCGCCACTCCCCGCTTGCCCGACGGTCCCGCCAAACTGTACGCCCTCGACATGTTTCCCTATCCCAGCGGAGACGGGCTGCATGTCGGGCACCCGGAGGGGTATACAGCCACCGATATTTTTTGCCGCTTCCATCGCATGCGGGGCACCAGCGTGATGCACCCCATGGGTTTCGATTCGTTTGGCTTGCCCGCGGAAGAGCATGCGATCAAGACCGGCACCCATCCCCGCATCCAGACGGAGAAGAATATCGACAACTTTCGCCGTCAGTTGAAGATGCTGGGTTTCAGCTACGACTGGCAGCGGGAGGTGGCCACGACCGACATCGCTTATTTTCGCTGGACCCAGTGGATCTTCTTGCAGATTTACGATACCTGGTACGATCCGCAAGCCGAGCGAGGACGCCCGATTTCCGAGCTCCCGATTCCCGCCGAGGTTGCCGCTGCCGGGGCGGATGCCGTTCGCCGCATACCAGGACGAGCATCGGTTGGCCTACCAATCCGAAGCGCCCGTCAATTGGTGTCCTGCCTTGGGCACCGTGCTGGCGAATGAAGAGGTCGTCGACGGCCGGAGCGAGCGCGGCCAGCATCCGGTCGAACGTCGGCCACTGCGGCAATGGATGCTACGGATTACCGCCTATGCCGAGCGGTTGGAAAGCGATCTGCGACGCTCGATTGGTCGGAGAGCATCAAGCTGTTGCAGCGGAACTGGATCGGCCGCAGCGAGGGGGCGGAAGTCGATTTTTATCTGGGCCCCCCGAGGAGTTTGCCAACTGGTGGCGCGGCGCGGCAGAAGTCTGGTTTTCCCGCAAGCCGGGAGACGACGTGCTCCGCGTCTACACGACTCGTCCCGATACCCTCTTCGGTGCGACGTATATGGTGGTCGCTCCCGAACATCCGCTGCTCGATCAACTCACCTCGCCCGACCAGCAAGCGGCCGTCCGCGCGGCCTACCAGGCGGAAGCGGCGGCGAAGAGCGATCTGGAGCGAACTGAGCTGGCGAAGGAAAAGGGTGGCGTCTTTACTGGTTCTTGCGCGATTAATCCGGTCAACGGCCGGTCGATTCCCATTTGGGTGGCGGATTACGTACTCATCAGCTACGGCACCGGCGCGATCATGGCGGTGCCGGCTCACGATGAACGAGACTTTGAATTCGCGCGTGTCCACTGGAGATCGTCGCGGTCGTCCAGCCCCCCGGCGATGCCGACGTGGATGTCGAGGCGGTCCTCGGCGGCGACGCCTGTTCCACGGTCGATGGCACCGCCGTCCACTCCGGAAGTTACGACGGACTGACAACTGCCGAATTCAAGTCGCGGATTGCCGACGATCTGACCACGGCAGGAACGGGTCGGGCCGCTGTCAACTACAAGCTTCGCGACTGGCTGTTCAGCCGTCAGCGGTTCTGGGGGGAGCCTTTCCCCATTCTGCACGAACTGGACGAACATGGCCGACCCACGGGCCGCGTTCGGCCCGTGGACGAAGCCGATTTACCGGTCGACCTGCCGCGACTTGATGACTTCAAACCGCACGGACGGCCCGAGCCTCCGCTCGACAAGGCGCCGGAAGAGTGGCTCTATCCCGTCATCGATGGCGTGCGGTACAAACGCGAAACCAACACGATGCCCCAGTGGGCCGGCAGTTGCTGGTACTATCTTCGCTTTCTCGATCCACGGAACAGACCGAATGCGTGG
>CAVOZC010000019.1:0-264448 GCA_963700865.1 uncultured Planctomycetaceae bacterium
ATCCGCCTGCTCCGTGAGGGTCACTTCGACGTGAACCTGTCGAAAGAAGACATGGACAAGCTCTGCGCCTGGATCGATCTCGGGGTGCCCTTCTGCGGCGACTACACTGAAGCCGGCAACTGGGAACCGAAGCACCGGGAATTTTACCGCCGCTACCAGGAAAAGCGCGACCGCCTGGCCGCCGACCTCAAGCACTGATCAGCAAGGGCTTCTAGCTGCAGGCGTCCAGGGGCGGGACACCCGGTGGGCACCCTGAAGCCCTCCCCGGCAGGGGCTAGCCTAAGCCCGTCCGGTGTGGGCGAAGGCACCGGCAGGGCATGACCCGAGCCACGCTCGGTCCGTCACCGGGACCAGGTCCGGGTAGTGCCGCCGGATGAGCGCCTTTTCCTCGTCGTTCAGCTCGCCGATGGGGATGGGCTTGTCCTGCGGGCGGATGCCCTTCTGGTTGATCCGGTTCATCAGGCTCCAGTTGCGGGTGTGCTTGCCCGGGTTCCGGGTCGGCGGGCTCCTGGGCCGGGAGGTCGTAGCGGGTGAAGTCGATGACCTTCTCCGGGCCGTCCTCCTTCCAGTTCCGCAGCAGGGCCAGGCGGAAATCCTTGTTCATGAACCAGCGGATTTCCAGGTCGGCGTCCGAGCCGCCGATGCCGGAGCCGCGCTGGACGAAGCGGTAGTTGAGCTCGTCGTTGTTCTTGAACTGCTCGCGCCAGAGCAGGCCGAACTCGCCCTGGGTGATGCACTTGGCCTCCGGCCAGCGCTCGCGGATTTCGCTGCAGCCAGATCAGCAGGCCGTCCATGCCGTTGCGGCCGCCGTAGCCGTAGATCTTGCGCGCCTCGACGAGGCCCATTTCCCAGATGCAGTTGACCCAGGCGAAACCGTTGAGCTCGAATCCCTCGTCGAAATGGGCGGCGGTGGTGGCGAGCATCGCCTGCGTGCCCCGCTCGGTGCCCAAGCGCGAGCAGGGTCTCGATCGGCCCGACCCCCTGGCGGCTGCGGCAGCGCTCGCCGTTGACCATCTTCGCGCCGGGAATGCGGGCGCAGAGGAAATCGACCGTCCAGCCGTCGAGGTTGACGCAGTCGATGAAGTCCTCCTTGCCCCGGGCGGGTTTGCAGAAATGCTCGCGCGACGGGTAGTAGGGATAGCAGATCGAGCCGTCGCCGTCGCCGTTGTCGACCGCGTACTGGCTCCAGATGTTGCCCTGGCAGACGTGGATGCCCTCCTCCTCGGCGAGGTAGCGCAGGTTCTCGGCGGAGAGAAATCCGGCGATCACGCTCTTCGGCCGGTAGCCGCCGCCGACCATCTCCGAAACCATCTGCAGGCCGTCGTGCAGGTCGCGGTTCACCTGCTCGCGGGTGTTGTACATGTTGGCGAAGATAGCCGCCGGGGATGAAGGTGATCTCGTCGCCGAATTTCTCGTGATAGGAGACGACCAGCTTCTTCAGTTCCCGGTAGTTGGGGCGTGTCGTCCTTCAGCGCCAGCCAACTGAAGGCCCAGGTGATGCGCGCGCCCGGCCAGCCTTTCTCCACGGTTTCGCGAAAATCCGGGCCTCCGCGGGCGTGTGGATGCTCGATTCGTCGGGACCGTGAGCGACATCGCGCGAGGTCTCGATCTGCCGGACCCGCACCACCGTGTTGAACGTGAAGAAACGGTTTCCCAGCAGTTGAGGCCGCGTTTCGTTTCATGACGCCCACGGCCTGGTCGGACGGATCGGCGGCCATCACGCGGGGCAGCAGCGCCCCTCCCAGCGACGTGGCGGCCGCCAGCCGCAAAAAGTCCCGGCGAGAACCCGGAAAGAACATGGTCCCTGTCTGTCTCATGGCTGTCGATACCCCCTGAACCCAGGCCGAAGCGGATGTCGGCCTATGGCATGTTTTTATTTATGTGTCAAGATTTATCCATAACCAGCCCGCTCCATTCCCCGTCCCCGTCACGGACGGTTTCGCGCAGGCCGAGCGCGCGCGAAAGGTATCCGCGACGGCATCGGTTTCCGGCTCGCGGATACCGGAAAGGATGAGCCGGTGGCGGCACCAGGCGCTGAGCTTCCCGGCCTGCTCGATGAGGATGGAGGAGAGGATGTTCGCGCAGACGACATCGAAAGGCCCCCGGGGATCCCACTCCGAGCGGAGGTCCGCCGTGGTGAAGTCGATGTGTGCAGCGAGGCCGTTGAGTTGTGCGTTGGCCTCGTTGCCGGGCAGGCAGGCGGGATCGACATCGAAGGCCAGGATCCGGCGGAAGCCCAGGCGGGCGGCGGCCAGGGCCAGCACCCCGCTGCCGGTGCCCGCATCGAGCAGGGATTCGCGCTGGTCGGGCGGGGTGTCCTCGATGCTCTCGAGGCAGAAGCAGGTGGTAAAGTGGTCGCCGGTACCGAAGCTGAAGCCGGGTTCGATGACCAGGGGCAAACGACCACCGGTGTCCGCCGGCACCTGTTCCGCCTCCCAGGCGGGCACCAGCAGGAAAGAACGCCCGACAGGACGGGTCTTGAAGTGATGCCGCCAGAAGGTGGTCCAGGCCCGCTCCGGACAGACCCGTACCCGTGCATCCAGGACGCCGTCCAGGGAGCGCATGCGCCCGGCGGCATCGGTCGCCGATGCCTCATCCTCCAGGTACAGTTCCAGCCAGGCGTGCGCGGAACCGGGCCGTTCCAGCAAAACCGGTTCCAGCGCAAAGGTCGCGCGCATCCAGTCGGCCAGGTCCTCGGCGGCCTCCGCCGGCACCACGGCGCTGCACACCCAGAGGGTGCCCGCCCCCCCCATTACTCCCCGCCCCTGAATTTGTCCATCAGGTCGCTGGGCCAGTTGTCGGGTTCCCACACCGGCTCGGTGAGCGTTCCGCTCAGCTTGAACTTGAGCAGGGCGCTCACCGGCATCGTCAGCACCCTCAGCGCCTCGGCGAGGAGGTTCGCGCCCAGCGGCTTCACCTGCACCCTGTAATCGAGGCTGTGGTCGAAACCGTAGACCCCCTCCGCATTCAGGCTCATCAGGTTGCCTTCGAGTTCGATGTCGTCGGAAAAGATCTTGCGGTCCTCAATCCGCAGGGAGGCGTCGAAGTCCGACTGGGAGGAAAAAGCCAGGCCCGGATACACCCACCCCACATAGCGGGACAAGCCGCCGAAGAGGGGAACCTTGAAGAGGTAGCCTTCGCGGAGGTGCATCCGCCCCTCGCCCTTCACGTCATGGTGTTGCCCCCGGTCGTCCACACGGCCGGAGAGCGTGAGGATGCCGGTGAACAGACCCTTGTAGGGATCGTTCTCGATCTGCTTGAACTGTTTCACCAATTCGGCGACATCCACCTTTTTCCAATTCAGGGTCATGGTGTAGGGAATCGTCTGTCCCTTTCCCAGGTCCAGGTCCCCCTGCCCCGAAAACTCGCCTCCGTAGACCTCCGCGGTGAGGTTGGTCACGGTGAGGAGGCGGTCCTTGACGAAAACATCCGCCCGGACACGGTCGCCGAACAACCAGGCATAACCGAACCGGTCGGTCTCGGCGTGGAAGGCTCCGTTCCACATGCCGCCCTTTGCATAGCTGAAGCTCCCGGAGCCCTTCAGGTCCACCGGCGCATCGGAGCGGAAGCGCCCGGCGAGTCTGCTCCAGGGGCTTGGCGGTGGCGATCTGCGACAGGGGCCGAGCTGCAGCTTGCTGTGGGCGTCGAAGCTCACCGTCTGCTTGCTTGAAGTCCAGGGTGGCCCACCCTTTCAGTGAGCCTTCGCGGCGCTCGAGGTTGAACGGTTCGAGGTGCAGGGTGTGGTTGGTGTAGACCATGCCGCAGGCGAGCTGGTCGACCAGGGCGCCGTTGTAGAGGAAGGAGCGGGCGTCAATAGCGCCATCCAGCCAGAAGCTGTACTCACGGCGGGCGTTGGCGCCGAAGTCGAAGGTGACACCCGGGTTTTGCTCGTTGAAGGCGAGGCGGCGGAGGAAGGAGGCCAGGCCGCCGGGTGCGACGGGGAGGCAGGCGGTGGGCGCGAAGCCCCCTTCCACGCGGCCGCCGTACACGCCGCTTTCCAGGTCCAGGTGGAAGCTTCCCTTGGCGGGTCCCTGCTTGCGGCCCTTGCCGACCGTGACGTCGACGTGGTCGAGTTCGAGGCGGGGGCGGTTCCAGTTGAAGGAGACATAGGCATTCTCGAGCCAGACGCCGCGCAGGCTGCTTTGCTCGAAGTTCACCCAACCGGAGGCCCGGTCTCCCAGGTGCGTGAGCGGTCCGGGTCCGATCCGGGCCTGCAGGGTCATCGCCGGACCGGGTTGGGTGCCCGCCTGCTCGGCGCGTTCCCGCCAGTCGGCGGGCAGCAGGGCCAACCAGTACACAGGGGGCAGGTTGCTGAACAGGCGGCCCTCCGCAACCCGTGATTTCAGGTCGATCCGGCCCTCGACGCGCGCGGCCTCCGAATGACTGGTAAACGCCAGCCGCTTCAAAGCCAGTTCGAAGCCGTCGAGCTGCAGCTCGCCGGCCCAGGCCTCAAACAGCACCCCCCGAACGCGGACGCGGCCGCCTTCGGCATGGAGAGAGGCGCTGCTGTTCGCGGGGTTGGGCAGGTCGATTGCAAAGGAAAGATCGAGGCGCGCGGGATCTTCCCATTCCACCTCGTTCAACTGCCGGGCCAACCGGTTGACCCAGGCGTAGGGTTGGACGGGCACGCCTTCGCCCCGCCTTCCACCGGAAGGCGGGCTCAACAAGCTCGAGAGTCCCGCGGGAACTGGGCCCGGGACAAGCGAGCCCGAGGCGCGCAGGGGCACCTGGAAGGTCTCAAGGTCGGCCTCGATCTGCAGGATCCCGCTCGCGTCCCGGCCCGCCAGGATCCGTTCGACCTTGATCCTCACCGACTCGGGGTTCTGGGCCTCCCCGTAGTTCCACTGCGGGTGCAGCACGACCAGCCCGCCCTCCCCCCGCAGCGCACGGAGACCGGCCGGCCGGCCCTCGCGCGGCAGCAGGCGGAAATCGAGATCGAGCGAGGCGAAGGCCGCCAGGGGGTACCGATCCGTGCGCCGCCGGTACAGCCGCAGGTCGTCGATCCGAACGCCGGAAAAGCCGTCGAGGCGCACGCGCCGCGCCTCGGCCTGCCAGGGCGCCGGGACCGCGCGCCTCAGCAGGGTCCCGACCAGGCCGGCGGGCACGCCGACCCACGAGGCCCAGCACAGGGCCCCGGCCGCCAGCAGCAGCGCCACCAGCAGCCAGCGGCGACAAAAGGCCCCTGCGCAGCACAACAACCTGAAACGGGGCCGTTTCGGCGGTTCCTTTCCCGGGCGTTGGACGTTGTGATTCGTGCCAAATCCTCCAGGGACATGCCGCGTGCCTCGGCCAGACAGGCCGCCGTGTGAACCAGATACTGCGGCTCGTTCGGACGTTTGCCGCGGACGGGGTGGGGCGACAGATACGGAGCGTCGGTCTCAATCAGCAGTCGTTCGGCGGGGATATGTCGAGCCACGGTTCGCAAGTCGTGTGCGTTCTTATAGGTGACCATGCCGGCAAAGCTGATGTACAGTCCCAAGTCCAGGAATCGCTGTGCGTCATCAAGATTGCCGCTGTAAGAGTGCATGACGCCTCGCAACGACTCGTTCTCCTTCCAGCGCCGCAAACTAGCGAGGATCTGCTGGGCACACGGAGCACTCCCGTCGGATTCTTTGGGTTCCCGCAGATGAACCACGAATGGCAGTCCTGTCGACCGGGAAAGCCGGACGTGACGCTCGAACATGGCTTCCTGCAATTCGCCCGGTGCCAGGTCCCAGTAGTGATCCAGTCCGGTCTCGCCGATCGCCACGACTTTCGGATGTGCCGCCAGTTTTACAATTTGCTCCCAGTCGCCGTGGCTGGCCTCCGCAACGTAATTGGGTTGAATTCCGACGGCGGCGTAGACGTCGGAAAATTGCTCGGCCAGGGCCACACATCGCTGGCTTGCCTGGGCGGTGGTGCCGATGGTAATCAACGCCTGCACGCCAGCGGCTTTCGCCCGTTTGATCAGCGCGGCCTGATCATCCTGGAATTGTTCGTCGTCCAGATGAAGATGGGTATCAATATACTGCGGCAGGCGGTTCATGGCCCGATTGTAGTCAGCGATACGTCATGGCGTCAGGGTCGCGAGTAGGTGGCCGGCGCGACGAGGCGACGCGGATTTCGGGTTGGGGGGTACGGGGGGCCGGCGCGACGAGGCGGCGCGGATTTCGGGTTGGGGGGTACGGGGGGCCGGCGCGACGAGGCGGCGCGGATTTCGGGTTGGGGGGTACGGGAGGCGACGAGGCGGTGCGGATTTCGGGTTGGGGGGTACGGGGGGCCGAGCGAGGGAGTAGCGCGGGAAACGGCTGCCGCCCCCCGCAGCGTTTCTGGCGGCATTTTTTGGGGGGGCGACGACCCCCTTCCAGCGGCACGCCTGATTGTGCCCCCCAAACCCCCCGACGTCAGATCTGGCTGCGTGCCCGGCGTGTCCGAGAAAGGCGGCGCGGGCCGGGTTTCGGAGGCGGCGCGGATTTCGGGGTTGGGGGGTACGGGGGGCCGAGCGAGGAAGTGGAGCGGGAAACGGCTGCCGCCCCCCGCAGCGTTTCTGGCGGCATTTTTTGGGGGGCGACGACCCCCTTCCAGCGGCACGCCTGATTGTGCCCCCCAAACCCCCCGACGTCGAATCTGGCTGCGTGCCCGGCGTGTCCGAGAAAGGCGGCGCGGGCCGGGTTTCGGAGGCGGCGCGGATTTCGGGTTGGGGGGTACGGGGGGCCGAGCGAGGAAGTAGAGCGGGAAACGGCTGCCGCCCCCCGCAGCGTTTCTGGCGGCATTTTTTGGGGGGCGACGACCCCCTTCCAGCTGCACGCCTGATTGTGCCCCCCAAACCCCCCGACGTCAGATCTGGCTGCGTGCCCGGCGTGTCCGAGAAAGGCGGTGCGGGCCGGGTTTCGGAGGCGGCGCGGATTTCGGGTTGGGGGGTACGGGGGGCCGAGCGAGGAAGTGGAGCGGGAAACGGCTGCCGCCCCCCGCAGCGTTTCTGGCGGCATTTTTTGGGGGGCGACGACCCCCTTCCAGCGGCACGCCTGATTGTGCCCCCCAAACCCCCCGACGTCAGATCTGGCTGCGTGCCCGGCGTGTCCGAGAAAGGCGGCGCGGGCCGGGTTTCGGAGGCGGCGCGGATTTCGGGTTGGGGGGTACGGGGGGCCGAGCGAGGAAGTAGCGCGGGAAACGGCTGCCGCCCCCCGCAGCGTTTCTGGCGGCATTTTTTGGGGGGCGACGACCCCATTCCAGCTGCACGCCTGATTGTGCCCCCCAAACCCCCCGACGTCAGATTGGCGCGTGCCGGCGTGTCCGAGAAAGGCGACGCGGGCCGGGTTTCGGAGGCGGCGCGGATTTCGGGTTGGGGGGTACGGGGGGCCGAGCGAGGAAGTGGAGCGGGAAACGGCTGCCGCCCCCCGCAGCGTCTCTGGCGGCATTTTTTGGGGGGCGACGACCCCCTTCCAGCTGCACGCCTGATTGTGCCCCCCAAACCCCCCGACGTCAGAATCTGGCTGCGTGCCCGGCGTGTCCGAGAAAGGTGGCGCGGGCCGGGTTTCGGAGGCGGCGCGGACTTCGGGTTGGGGGGTACGGGGGGCCGAGCGAGGAAGTAGAGCGGGAAACGGCTGCCGCCCCCCGCAGCGTCTCTGGCGGCATTTTTTGGGGGGCGACGACCCCATTCCAGCTGCACGCCTGATTGTGCCCCCCAAACCCCCCGACGTCAGATTTGGCTGCGTGCCCGCGGCGGGTCCGAGAAAGGCGACGCGGGCCGGGTTTCGGAGGCGGCGCGGATTTCGGGTTGGGGGGTACGGGGGGCCGAGCAAGGAAGTAGGCGGGAAACGGCTGCCGCCCCCCGCAGCGTTTCTGGCGGCATTTTTTGGGGGGCGACGACCCCCATTCCAGCTGCACGCCTGGTTGTGCCCCCCAAACCCCCCGACGTCAGATTTCGCTGCGTGTCGGAGAAACGCGGCGGGTCCGAGAAAGGTGGCGCGGGCCGGGTTTCGGAGGCGGCGCGGATTTCGGGTTGGGGGGTACGGGGGGCCGAGCGAGGAAGTAGAGCGGGAAACGGCTGCCGCCCCCCGCAGCGTCTCTGGCGGCATTTTTTGGGGGGCGACGACCCCCATTCCAGCTGCACGCCTGATTGTGCCCCCGAAACCCCCCGACGTCAGATTCGCTGCGTACCCGGCGTGTCCGAGAAAGGTGGCGTGGGCCGGGTTAGGGTCGCGGACTTCGGGTTGGGGGGTACGGGGGGCCGAGCGAGGAAGTAGAGCGGGAAACGGCTGCCGCCCCCCGCAGCGTCTCTGGCGGCATTTTTTGGGGGGCGACGACCCCCATTCCAGCTGCACGCCTGATTGTGCCCCCCAAACCCCCCGACGTCAGATTCCGCTGCGTACCGGAGAAAGGTGGCGTGGGCCCGCCCCTGTAAATTCTGGCGATTGCCTCAACGTCGCCTCAGTACAAACGAGGAGGCACCAGCTCGACCAACGGCTAGGCAGTCGGGCTGACGGCCGCCTGCAGTTCCCGCAACGACTCGAGGTGCCCCTGCGCGGCTCCCCAGCACTCTTTGGCCAACGCGGCGGCTTGTGCGTCGGGGGCCAGGGCGGCGGCGATCTCGGCGATTCTCTTCGTATCCGCGGCTTGACGCTTGGTGGTTTCACCGAGCAAATAGTCGATCGACAGATCATGCAGCCCGGTAAAGTAGGTGGGAAAGGTGCCCATCCGCAGCGTACCGTCGCGGTCCAGGACGGCTTCGGCGAGGCGATCGACGGTCATCAGGTGGTCGGCCGCAATGATATTCAATACGTCGGATGTGGCCGCTTCTTTTTCGGTCAACCAGGGTATGGCATCGGTCAGATATACGGGCAATGACCGGGCGTGCATTGCGATCAACTCATTCAGCAGGTTGCAGACGTCCATCGATAGTGACCTCAACGATTCCGCCGCGGGCGGGACCTATCAAAATGATTAGAAGAGACTGGCGGCGGCAGTCATCGCCCATTGATTGAGAGAGCCCCAGCTGAAAAAGAGTAAAACAAGTGGGACGGTAATGAGGGCCACGAAGCCACCGCTGAGTGAAACCATCGACCAGTGAAACGATGAGGGTCGCTCGGGCTCGGGATCGATCGCCATGACTTTCACAATCCGCAAATAGTAGAACAGGCTCAGCACGGTGTTCAATCCACCGAGCACGAGCAATACCAGCAGGTAGAATTTATCGGTCGCCTGGTAGCTTTCCGCCAGCGAGGCAAAGATCGCGAACTTACCTACGAAGCCCGCAAAGGGCGGCATCCCGATGAGGCTGAACAGGACGATGGCGAAGCAGACCACCACACCCGGGCTGCGCTGCAGTAGGCCGGCATACGCCGAGATCTCCTCACTCCGCAATCCGTTTCGCAAGAAAGCGATGATGGCAAAGGCGGTCAGGTTCATGAAAAGATACAGACCCATGTAGATGGCCAGGGCGGCGATCGCTCGACGAGCGATTTCCGGATGAGTCGTGGCGACCGTCATGGCGACAGCCACCGGCAGCATCATGTAACCGGCGTGCGCGATGGTTGAGTAGGCAAACAGACGCTTAATGTTGCGTTGTCCGTAGGCCGCCAGATTGCCGAAGGTCATGGTAATTGCCGAGATAAAGGCGAGCAGCACGGCCACGAAGGTGCGGATCGGTGCCAGGCCGTCCGTCGCCCCCACGGCGGTCGCTGGTGCGATTTCGCTGACCGAGCTTGTCGCTGCGGCTTCGATTTCGCGATCGTCCACGGAAAAGACGCCGGTTGCCTGGACCGCGGCGGCACTCGATGTGGGCGGCAGGGCTGACGTGGAGGGCAAGAGCCCAATGCCAAGGCACACACGAACCAGCAGTCCCAACGCTCCCGCCTTGGAGGCCACGGACAAGAAAGCATCCACTTCCGCGCTGGCGCCCTCGAACACGTCTGGACACCAGAAATGAAAGGGAAAGGCCGACAGCTTGAACGCCAGCCCCGTGCCAATCATCAGCGCGGCTAAGGCCAGCACCATCCGTTCTCCGCCGGTCATCGTGGGCAGAGCCCGGGACAGTTCCTCGGCAATCGTGGGCAGATGGGCCGAGTTGGTGATGCCCGCCAGGAGGCTGATACCATAGAGCATGACGCCCGCCGCGCCCGCCCCATAGACCGCATACTTGAGGGCCGCCTCGCTGAGCTTTTCTCCGCCCTTTCAGCATGGCTGCCAGGGCATAGGAGGGAACACTCGCCATTTCCACGGCGAGAAAGATCGTCAGCAGGTGATTGGCCGATGTCATCAAGCACATACCGAGGGCAGCGCCCAGGATCATGCAATAAAAGTCGGCGCTGTCTTGTTTGTCAGGAATGCCAGATAGCCGCGTGAACACGGCGAAGAGGACGAGAAATAAGAGCAACAGGCTTCGCACAAACACGGAAAAGCCATCAAACACCAGCATGCCGGTGAACAACTCGGTTCGTACCGGTCCGGTCCCTGTGCCCAGATACTCCGCCGGATATGCCAGGTAGAGTGCGATGCCCGAACCGACCAGCGCCACCCAGAATGCGTTCAAACGGCTTGTCAGCCGAAACAGACGCAAGATCAGCATGGCAAACATCGTGAGACACAGTACCAATTCAGGGCCAAAGGCCGGCCAGAGCGAGGCCTTTGTATCCCTGATCGATTCGGCAACTAGGTTGGTGAGTTCCACGTGGCGATTCTCGCAGCTGTGTCTGGTGACTGTATAAGTTAGCGTCGGCCGACCCCGTCGGAACCGACGGGAAGGGAAGTCATGACGAAGTCACCGCTTGCCGCAGTCGCGTCGCGAGCCGGTGTACCGGCATCGGCTGCCGATGTGGGCAGCGCGGACGGCCCGGCGGCAATCGGTAATGGCCCTGCCGATTCGTCCTCGCGCAGCTTTCGTTTGGCCACATAGCCCGGGGTCCAGTCGGCCAGCGTATTGACCTGCTGGTCCACCGTCTTATCGAGATAGCGGAGCACGGTCTGCGGGTACACTCCGAACCAGATGGCCAGGATCAACAGCGGTACGGCCACGCACTGCTCGCGGAGAGTGATGGGGGTCAAGGCTTCCTCGTGCGGTCCCTTATATTCAGCTCCCAGGTAGACGCGTTGGATCGCCCACAGGATGTAGCCAGCCGTGAGCACGACCACAAAGGCACTGATTACGGCCAGCAGTCCGCTAAAATTCCACACCGAAAGTACGACGAAGACTTCGCCGATAAAGCCGCACATGCCCGGCAGGCCCAGTCCAGCAAAGAAGATTCCGATGGAGAGCGCCGTGTAAAGCGGCATCTTGCCGTACAGCCCACCAAACTCCTCCAGATTGCGGTGGTGGACCCGATCGTAAATGACCCCGACGACAAAGAACATGCCGGCTGAGCTGATCCCGTGACCAATCATCTGAAACATCGCACCTTGGACGCCCATGTTCCAGTAATCGGCCCAGTCGGGGATAGCCAGGGCGAGGTTCGGGTCGCTGGCGATGGTCCAGACGCCGAGACCCAGCACGACATAACCCATGTGACTGACCGAGCTGTAGGCAACCATCCGCTTGAAGTCCTTTTGGGCGAGGGCTGCGAGGGCTCCGTAGACCATACTGATCACGCCGACGCTGCACACGATCCAGGCCAGATCGAAGCCGGCCTGCGGGCAAATCGGATAGCAGATGCGGATGATGCCATAGCCGCCCAACTTGAGCAGGATACCGGCCAGGATCATCGAGATCGGAGTTGGCGCTTCGACGTGCGCATCGGGCAACCAGGTGTGCACCGGCACGCTCGGGACCTTGATGACGAAGCCGACAAAAAGCAGGATGAAGGCCCACCGTTGCAAGGTCCAGCCAAACAGCAATTCCTGGTCAAACAGGTCGGTCGTTTGGCCCATTGCCGCCAAGGTCAGCATGTTGAACGTGTGGGGCGTCCGGGTCCCGGCAGCGATTTCGGCCTTGGCTCGAGCCGCCGCCTCCAACGGAGATTCGCCCGGCTGGACCCAGGCCTGTGCCGCGCCGCTGGCAACGAGCTGATCGTCGGAAAGCTTCGTCAGATCACTGTTGAAGTAGAGCATCAAGATCGAGATCAGCATGAACACGCCGCCCAGCAGCGTGTACAGGAAGAACTTGATCGCCGCATATTCCTTCCGTGGCCCGCCCCAGATGCCGATCAGGAAATACATGGGCAACAACATGACTTCCCAGAAGACGAAGAAGACAAAGAAGTCGAGTGCCATAAAGCAGCCCAGCACACCCGTGAGCAGCAGTAAGAACAGTACGCAGTAGCCTTTGACCTGTTTCGTGATGGACCAGCTGGCAATCATGGCGAAGAAGCAGATCACGGTCGTCAGGACCACCAACGGAAAGCTGATCCCGTCAACGCCCACCAGGTAATTGATCTCAAACGCGGGAATCCACGAGGTATTGCTGAGCAGTTGCATGTCGCTCCGCGCCACATCAAATTGCAGGGCCGCGCCCCCGGGCCAAGCCATCCAGAGCGTGATCAGCATCACCACCAACGTGGTCATGAGCGTGAACACGCGAATTAACTCCGTCTGGCTTTTCGGCAGCAGCGCTACCACGATGGCCGCCAGGGCGGGTGTAAAAATAATGGCCGTCAACAGCGCGAATGGAGTCATCATGATTTCGTTGGATCAAAAATGTTGTTCGATCAAGAGGCGAAGGCGTAGCCCCAGAAAAACGTGGCGGCCACGAACACGGCGATCGTCCCCACGACGATAAAGAGTACATATTGCCGCAAACTGCCGGTTTGGATGCCCCGCAACGTCAAACCGATCGTGTAGGTGACCGCGGCCAGCCCATTGGCGGTCCCGTCCACAATGCCGCGGTCGACAACGGTTTCCCAGACCGTGGCGAGGACTCGCACCAGGCGAGCCGATCCGTCCACGATGCCGTCAATTATTCGTCGGTCAAAGCCCGACACCAGCTGTGAGAGAAAAAGGAGCGGACGCACAAAGATGCGGTCATACAATTCGTCGAACCACCATTTGTGAATCAGGAAGCGGTGAATTGGCAGGAACTGTGCCCTGGCATCATCGGCGTCCAGGAAACGCCAGGCGTAGAAGACCGTTGCCAGCAAGACCCCGGCGGCAGCGGTCCCGAAGGCCATCAGTGTCGCGGGCACCGCGATCGCGGGAGCATGACTGGCGTGTTCGTCGGGCCAGTAAAAAGCGAACCATTTTCCCTCGCCTGCCACCAGCGTGCCCGCGGGACGCGCCTGCTCCAGGAGATCGGCCAATGCGACACCACCAAAGATCCACCAGGCGACGCCGATGGCCGCAATGAACCCCAAGGGCAGGCGCAACCAATCCCAGCTCAGTCCCTGGGTGACCACGATGATGGCGACCAGCACCGCCGCCAGGGCGAGTCCCCAGATCGACGTGGCTGGATTCCAACCCACGCCGACCGCGAAGAGTGCGAGCAGCACCAATGGCATCACCATCGATGGTGGTGATTCGTGCGCGTGTTCGTAGCGGTGCAGATTTCGCGGCTGACCCGCGAATGTCATGTACCACAGCCGAAACATGTAAAATGCCGTAATCGCGGCACCACCCGCCGCCGCGTAGAAAAATACGCCACCGAATCCCGGGTTTTGACGCCCAAACAGCAGGGCCTGCTCGAGAATCGCGTCTTTTGAGTAATACCCGCTGAAACCAATCAAGAACGGGATACCTGCTCCCGCGATCGCCAAGCAGCCAATCAGCATGGTATAGGCCGTCCAGGGCATCTTCTTCCGCAACCCGCCCATCTCGGGCATCTCATTCGTATGCACCGCATGGATAACAGAGCCGGAGCAGAGAAAGAGCAGGCTCTTAAAAAAAGCATGCGTGAACAAGTGCATGATTCCTGCCAGCCAACCGCCCACGCCAAGTGCCAGCATCATGTATCCGAGCTGGCTGACCGTCGAATAAGCCAATACACGCTTGATATCCGTCGCGGTGATGGCAATCGTCGCCGCCAGGAACAGGGTGATGACGCCGACAACGGCAATGACAAACAAGGCATCCGGTGTGAACACGGGGTAGAAACGACCGACGAGAAACACGCCGGCCGCGACCATCGTGGCCGAGTGTACCAGCGCCGAAACAGGCGTGGGTCCCTCCATGGCATCCGGCAACCAGACATGCAGTGGAAATTGGGCACTCTTGCCCACGCAGCCGCAGAAAATGCCGATGCCAGCCAAGCACAGCAGCCAATACCCGTAACCGCCCCGCTTTCCCGAATAAGAAGGATCGCGCAGTACGTCCAGGTCGGTGACCCCCGCCGCCAACTCGGCTCGGCCGTCAATCCGCACCATCTCGTCGGGCACGATCAACGCGTGCTGTTCCGCGGCGGGTCGCACGAGCGAAAACAGGCCCGCCTCACCTCCCACATCACCATAGGCAAGCGTGCCGAGGCTGCCCCAAAGTGCCATCAGGCCGATGATCATGCCAAAGTCACCCACGCGGTTAACGATGAATGCCTTGTTGGCCGCCGTCGACGCACTGCGCCGTTCAATGTAGAAACCGATGAGGAAGTAGGAGCAGATCCCGACCAACTCCCAGAATACGAAGGTCATGGCCACATTACCTGCGACCACCAGACCCAACATGCTGAAACAAAACAACGACATCGACTGGAAAAAACGATGATAACGCCCCGGTCGCGTCAGGTGCGAGCCATCCGCCAGCGTCACCTCGTGGTCGGTGAGATCATGCAACTCGTCGTGCATGTACCCCATCGCGTAAACATGAATGCAGGTGGCGATCAGCGTGACCATGCAAAACATGGCAATCGTCAGCGCATCGACGTAATAACCAATCGTCAGTTGGAGTTGACCGAATTTGCCGAGCACATACCAATCTCCCGAAATCGACGGGGACTCGGCGTGATGACCTTCCGCGTGGGCCCCGTCATGAGCCCCGTCATGGTTGTCTGCATGATCCCCGTCATGGGACGCGGCCTGATCCTCCGCGCCAGCCGCCTCGTGCGACTCGGATGCGGCTGCGAGGAGCCACTTCTCTTCGGACTCGTCGACTGTAGTGAGCGACAGCGGCTGTCCCGAGCGTTCTCCGGGTTCGAAGCGAACCTGAGATGCTTCGTCGTGCAACTCAAAGGCCTTTTCGGCCTGTGTGCTGATCACGGGATGGGCGGTCAACCAGATTTTCAGCGAAACGAGGGAGAGGACGGCCGCGGTACCGATCGCAAAGGTGGCGATCCAGGCGGCGAACGAGCCCGCTTTGCCCATGCGGGGCCCGGCCAGCAAAATCGCCGTGAAAGAGACGAGGGGCAGCAATACGGCGAGGCCCAGCAGGTTGGGAATCATGGCTTCCATGGTTCGGCCTTAGCCCCTTAGTTCGTCCGCCCGATCGACATCGATCGTGGCGTGATTGTTGTAAAAATTCAGGGCAATCGCGAGGGCGATGGCCGCTTCCGCCGCGGCGAGCACGATCACGAACAGTGCGATAAACTGGCCATCCAGCCCGAGTGAATGCTCTCGCAGAAGAGGACTACCGAGGGCGATGAAGTTGATATTGGCACCGTTGAGTACCAATTCGATGCCCATCAGGACGCCCAGGGCGTTGCGCTTGGTGGCCATGCAAACGGCTCCCGTCACAAACATGATCGCACCCACAACCATGTAATGCGAGACGCTGATAGGATCGAAGAGCGGGTTCATGAGGGACTCGACTCTACTCGCTGGCCGTGACTCGCTTTTTTGTGCGAGCCAGATAGGCGGCTCCCACAAGCACGACGAGCAAATGCACGGAAATGATTTCGAAAGGCAGCAGGTAACCGGACATGCCCGGCTGCAGCGCCGGATCCGTCTGCCACGATTTGTCCACGCGAACTCCCAACAGGCCCAGGCCGAGGGGAGTGGCATTTTTGGTTTCCGCCACGGCGACACTGGCTTGATCCATCCGCGGAGCCATCCAGTCTGGCACATTGACCGCAGCCTGAACCAGAAGGAAGAGGAGTGAGCCCCCGATGATGGCGGCGATCACCCACTCGGCCGCCGACGTTTTCATGGAGATAAACGTGGCTTGCGCCGTGAGCATGACGCCAAAGATCAGCAACACGAGCGTGCCACCGACGTAAATCATGATCTGCATCGCTCCCACGAATTCCGCGCCCGCCAGCATGAACAGGGCGGCCGTGGCCGCGAGGGAAATGATGAGATTCCCGGCCATGCGAACAACATTCGACGAGAACAGGACGCCGGCGGCGAACAGGCAGGCCAGGCCGGCAAACAAGTAAAAAAACAACGCATGCCAATTGACGGTGGCAAGCGGCAACGCGTAGGTCATGATCTACCTCCCGGGCGCCGCGGCGGCAATTCGACCGCCACCTCGACCTCGTCGACGACCTGCGTTTCGACCGGCATCCGCAGACCCTGTTGCACCCAGTTTTCATTCACGATCGGCGCTGGAAAGTACGTGTTGGGTTGCAGGAAGCCCGGAATTCGGTCGGCAAAGTACTGGGTCGCCAGAACTCCCAGAAAACAAAAGGCCGCAATCGGCACGCAGTACTTCCAGCACGTCGTGATGACCTGATCAATTCGCAGGCGGGGAAACGTCCAGCGTATCCAGATCATGACGGTGACCGCCAACGAAGCCTTCAGGATCAGATTCAAGCACCCGGCCAAATTCGCCACGTAGAGCGCCACTGGGCCCGCCGAACCGTCGGCCCAGCCCAGCCAGTGGAAGATGGGGAGTGGCCCGTTCCAGCCGCCGAAAAACAGAATGGCGGCGAGCGCACCCACAATGAACATCGACCCATACTCGGCCATGAAGAAAATACTCCACCGCATGCCAGAGTATTCCGTATGGAAGCCGGCCACCAGTTCCGATTCGGCTTCGGCCAGATCGAACGGAGCCCGATTCACACTGGCCAGACCGCAGGTGAAATACACAAAGAACACGATCGCGGTGAAGATGTCGTGGAAGAAAAGCCAATTCGTGAACAAGCCGGACTGCCGATCGCCGATCGTCACCAGATTCATGGTTCCGCACAGCATGACCGGGACGAGTACACACATCCCAATGGGAACTTCGTAGCTAACCACCTGAGCCGCCTCGCGCATGCCTCCAAATAATGACCATTTCGATCCGGATGCATAGCCGGCCATGATCACACCGAAGACCTCCAGACCCAGGATGGCCAGAATAAAAAAGGCGGCGTTATTCAGCTGTTGTCCACACCAGCCCGACGCGAAGGGGAGTGCGAGGAAACCCGCAAAACTGGCGGCAAAGCTGACGTAGGGGGCAATTTTGAACAAGATCGGATCGGCCGACCCGGGCATCGTGTCCTCCTTGGAAAGGAGCTTGATGCCGTCGGCGATTCCCTGCAGCCAGCCGAATTTGCCACCCACCCGCGTGGGACCCAGCCGGTCCTGAATCCGGCCCGATACCTTTCGTTCCAGCCAAATGAAGAACAGCGCGCCGCCCGCGATGACGTTGAGTAACAAAAAGACGTGGATCAACGCCATCAGCACAAATCCCAGCCAATGGTCGCTGGGCAGATCCAGTCCGAGCCCGTTCAATATGCTGACAATGATCTTCGACACGTTGTTTTTGCTCGTTTTTTTGGCCATCAGGCGCCGGGGTGGGCCCGGCACGAGAAAGCGTCACCAAAGTTTGTGAAATATTGCACAAGGAGTGCGGCGACAGCAAGCCCCCGCAGGGCGCTCCCGGCACGGAGAAATCAGCGGTCGATTTCTCCCATCACGATGTCCAGCGATCCGATGATCGCCGGAATGTCCGCAATCGGACTACCGTGGCAGATCTCGTGGGTTACCGACAAATTGCAAAAACAGCTGCTCCGCGCCCGTGCTCGCCACGGAATCGACGATCCGTCACTGACGAGATAAAAGCCCATTTGGCCGCGGGGAGCCTCCGTTTCGAGGTATACCTCGCCCGGCGGTAGCTTGGTCGTCAACTTGATTGGCACCCCCCAATCGCCACTGGCGACCGAGTAATTTGCCATGGCCTGTCGCGTCAAATCGATCGCTTGAATCACCTCGAGCATGCGGACGTAAAAACGATGCCAGCAATCTCCAATCACGGCTTCCGGCGGTACATCCGGATATTCGTGGTCCTTGGGATAATGGCCGTCCTTCTGCACGATGACCTCGAATGCGTAGCCGTCGTACATCTCCGTGTAGCGTTCCTCGCCGTCGCGGCGAAGATCATAGTCCACGCCGCTTCCTCGCAGCACGGGGCCCGTGCAGCCATAGTCGATGGCCATTTCGGGAGTCAGTACGCCGATGCCGCAGGTCCGCTTGATGAAAATGGCATTGGTGGTGAGGAGTGCGTGGTACTCGGCGATCACCGGTTCGAATTGGTCCAGGAATGCCTCGCACTGCGCCAGCCAGCCGGGCGGCAAGTCCGCGGTGGCTCCACCCGGTGTGAGGTAACTGTATGTGAGGCGAGCGCCACACGCCTCTTCGAACAGGTCGAGGATTTTTTCCCGCTCGCGGAACGCGTACAGGAAGGGGCTGAAGCTTCCCAGGTCAAGTCCATAGGCGCCCATTCCCACCAGATGACTGGCGATGCGTCCCATTTCGGCGATGATCACGCGGAGATGCCGGGCCTTTTCCGAAAGTTCATGTCGTAACAGCTTTTCGACGCAGAGTGACCAGCCGAGATTCATATTCATCGCGGCCAGGTAATCCATCCGATCGGTATACGGAATCCATTGTCGCGGCGTCAGATGCTCGCCAATTTTTTCCGCGCAGCGATGCAAGTAACCGATATGGGGCGTAACCTCCGAGACGATTTCTCCGTCCGTCTTGAGGACCAATCGCAGCACGCCGTGCGTGCTGGGATGTTGCGGCCCCATATTGACCAGCATTTCGTCCGTGCGGACGTCAAATTCGACGATGCGCTGGTCTTCCAATTCCATAGCCATGTCTTAGCGCCCCCGGATGCCGTGGTATTCCAGCGGCATCTCATAATCTTTGCGGAGTGGAAAACCGATCCAATCTTCGGGGCAAAGAATCCGCCGCAGATTGGGATGACCTGTGAAATGCACGCCCGAAAGATCAAACACCTCGCGCTCGTGCCAGTCGGCGCCGCGCCACACGGAGCTGACGGAAGGGATCTCGGGCAATTCACCCGCGATGCCGTCTTGCCACCGCGGCAGGTGAACCTTTAACACCAGCGTGTGCTTTTTCTGAATGCTGGATAAATGGTAGACAATTTCGAGATGTGGCTCCCAGCCGGTCTTTTTCGCCTTCTTTTCATCGGGTTCGAAATAGTCGACCGCGGAAATGCAATTCAGCATGCTGAACCGCAGGTCCGGATCGTCTCGCAGAAAAATGCAGACGTTTACCAGGGCCTCCGGGGTAACCTCGATCCAGGGATCAATGGCGTCGGAATTTGCTCCCGAAATCCCGTCACCAAATTGATCCTTCAGCTTTGCCAATAAATTGTTCGCCATGGAATCCTCACCCGTTCGTTCTCTTCAGCTCTATTTCGAGGGGCCGCCGGACGTGATGCGGAATACGCCGCACGCAGGAAGCCAGCATACCGCTTCGAATTGTCTTCCACCACGCGGCCGGAACCATCACGCCGAGAGGACGGTTTGAGTTGCCGATTCCGGCACCTCCCGTGAGGTTCGCTCGCGATACTCTTCCGTGAGTGCCCGCACCCAGTCGAGTGCGCCCAGTTTCCATTCGTAGGCGAAGGCAATCAACAGGATTACAAAGAAGACAAGGACTTCGACCGTGGCCAGCCAAAGAAGCTGTCTGGCACCCGACCGGATGGCGGCTGTCGCCTCCTCGGGTGTCCCGACCGGTACGGCCGGCTGACGAACGCCAAGTTCCTGGAGCAATCCCGAGGCCTCCGGCGTGAGGGCCAATGTTCCCTCATCGTCGGCCACTCGCACGACCGCCACACGGTCTTGCGTCAACGCGTCCGCCTTGCCAACGACCGTCGCCCAAGGAAACAAAAACGCGACTTCCACGTCAAAGATGATAAAGATCAGGGCGACGACGTAAAAGCGCAGGTCGAATTGGACAAAACTCGATCCGATTGTCGGCTCGCCACACTCGTAAATCTCCAACTTCTCTATGTGAGGATCCGAAGGTCGCAGCAGCCATCCGATGAGCAAGTTGGCGAAGACAAACGCGAAACCAGTGCCAGCGAAGAGTGCCAAATAGGCCACGACCGAGACTGAATCGCCAAGGGCTGTGTTCATGGTTGATTGACCGAATGCGTCGGTCGCGTGGTTAGATTGCGTTGCCCGCCAGACGGGGCCGAAGACCCAATGCATTCGACCCAGACCCGAGGAGCTGGTGGATACACCTTTTCCTCCCGAGACCGGATTGTAAGTGGCCAAAGCCTGAATGCAAGGCGTATACCCGGGGGCTAGTTTCCCTCGGGGTCGCGGCCCGGCAGCGAAATGGAATCGGGCAAAGGCTGACGCTCGTCGTATCGGCCACCCACCTTCGTCCAGAACGCGAGTTCCGGTTCGCCGATCTTCCAGCACAGGTGGACCACGTCGCCGCGCATGACGGATGGGAAATGGACCACATCGTCTCGCACGGGGTCGGGCAGTGCACCCAACGAGAGGAGCTCGCTCTTGAGGGTTTCCAATGCCAACTCGTCTCGCTCCAACTGCGAAACAATCTGTTCCAATTCGTCGTTGTAGAACTCGTCCGAAGTCGAATGGGACTTGTTTCTTCCGGCTGACAGTCGCGAAAGTCGCTGACGTCGCTCCTTGACTTCGCGTGACTTTGACGACAAATCCCTGGCAATCATCCGTACCAGGGGCAGTGTCCGATTGGCCTGCTCGACAGTGAACAACTTCTTTGGTTCGGAAATTAAGTCGTTCATCAAGGTGCTCGCGTTTCTTTATTCTCCGTACGTGCAGCCGGGACTCGACTCGCCGGCGGCGACGACGGAAACTCGTTGCCGTCAAAATACAAACAGGAACTACCGCCTGGAAGAGCGGCGTGGGTCTACAGCCGTTAGGCGTTCGGTCCAGCGTGAACCGGCTGAGTGATCACTTTCGACTGAGCCACGGCTGTAGGATTCAGTGTAGCTCGACCCCAGGCGACATCTACAGGGAGCCTGGAAAAATCCACGATACAGCCATCGCGGCTGTAACAGCTTAAATCATGCGTGGCACCCATGAAAATGCAGTCCACCGGACAAGGTTCGACGCACAGGGCGCAAAACATGCACTTCGAATAGTCGATCGCGTATCCCGTGACCTTGAAGCCCTTGCCCCCCTCGACCCGTTCCTTGCCGATATAAATGCAATCGACCGGGCATGCCTTGGCGCACTGGTCACAAGCGATGCAGGTGGTCAGGTCAAACCGATGAAAACCGCGATAGCGGGCCGCCACCGGGACCGGTTTTTCCGGATATTCGAATTTTTCCGTAAAGGCGCCCCGATCCCGATCGTAGGTGGCAAGCCAATAACGGAGTGTCACCCACATGCCAATCAGTACCGTTCGCACGGCGACGTAAATGTTCCGCAGCCACTCCAGCATTCCGGCCAAGCTCCTCGTTCCACGCGGGTGACGACGGGCGGCCGCCCGCCTCGTCTCGCCGATTCATTCCACCGGCCAACGTGACCATGTCTGCAACGGATTATAGACGCCGTCGGATCGACCGCAACCGATGTCGCAAGCGTACCCCCAAGTCGCGCACGGGTCCCCCGCCACCCGCAGTCACGTCCGGCGATCGTCCGGCGAATCCCCACGGTCGTCGTGGTTGCCGACGGCGGCGTATCCAACTGCCCGCGTCAACCGCCGCTGCCCCCGACCGCCGCCACCCGCGGTGTCCTTGGGTGGCGTCAACCACATGTCGCCACAGGGCCAGCCCCGGCATGACCCGAGCGAACGTGCCGGGCAGCCAGGCACCAAGGACCACGACCACCCGTCCCGACGGCCTCATCACAGCCCCCTCCATCCGTGGGGATGGCTCTCCCGCGGACAGGTGGCACCTCAAACCACCACCCTCGACGACGAGCCATGCTCCGCCCAGGGTTTAAAATACTTATAATGGGGGGTTATCCGTAGGCTCATGTGTGGTACATTACGGCCAGCTTGGGGCCTGCAGCTACGCTAACCACCGGCACGCAATCCGCGTGGCTGTAGGCCTTTTTTCGCCGTTTGACCGTGATTTTGACGATCCTGTCCTGGCTGAGGCCGCTCCAGGGCTGGAGTCACCCAAAAAATTGCTAAATTCGGATTATCCAAGGCGCCAGCTTTCTTGACTGTCCGGTGCTTCCACGTAGAGTGGAGATAGGAAGTTCTGATCGAGCTTTGGTTTT
Organism: uncultured Planctomycetaceae bacterium; assembly: GCA_963700865.1. GTDB lineage: Bacteria > Planctomycetota > Planctomycetia > Pirellulales > Pirellulaceae > CAVOGJ01. The sequence goes on from CAVOZC010000019.1 coordinate 22,232, forward strand.
ATCCGCTGGGAACCGGAGGCGGCCCGCGGGTCTCCTCAAATTGCCTCTTCGGTCTTCCGCCAAATGGGTCGGGCGACGGTGAACACAAAGGAATGGGTCGATGCTGGTACTGTCCCGTAAAAAGAATGAGAGCATTGTCATCAATGACGACATCACGATCGTGGTGGTCGAGATTCGTGGTGACAAGGTCCGCTTAGGCGTGGAGGCTCCTCGCGAGGTTCCCGTGCATCGGCGTGAGGTGTTTGAGGCGATTCAACGGAACGAAGCCGCCAATCCGACGACCCCGATTGAGCAAAAAGAGGCCTGAAATTCCCGCGTTGCGGGTCCCGCCCGCGACCGCCAAGAGGCTTGGTACCGCGGCCAGAAATAAGCGGCTTAACCAGTTCGCTCGCGGAAATTCGGGCTCTCTCGTTGCGCATCCCGTCGCGATCCGGGTTCTCTTGTGGGTTGACGGCGTTCCTGGACGTCGATTAAAACCAGCTTCCTTCACGGTGAGGCCCCTTCGTCTAGCGGTCTAGGACACCGCCCTTTCACGGCGGTAACACGGGTTCGAGTCCCGTAGGGGTCATTTACGACGACACTGCCTTGCAGTGACTCTCGACGTCTGTCGGTGCGTCAGGTCGTGCCATTCCCTCTCTCGGGCTCATTCTCGATCGTTCGTTCGGCTGCGGTCCGACCGAATCTCCCGGCCCTCCCGCACGACTGTTCCGATCATCGCAGCGGCGAGAATCTTCACCGTTCATCGTAAAGGCGGTATATTGAATACAGGGTCCGGAGTCGGTCGATGGAATACGGAAAACCCCATCCGCGAGCACGGCGAGGAGAGTCGACGCATGAGTATCTGCCCGTCACGACGATTGACCGTCGCCTTACTGTTGACGTGCTGGCTCGCTGGCTGCCAAAAAACGCCACCGACGCCGCGGCAACAGGCAAAGGCCGCCTTGGATCGCGGAGACTGGGCGGCTGCCGCGGAACTCTGCTCGGAACTGCTGCCAGACCTGCCCGAGGATCGCGAGCTCTTACGTATTCGCGCGCAATCGTACCTCGGGCTTCGTCAAACCAGCGAGGCCATCGAAGACTATTCCCTGCTCATCCGGCTCGAACCCGAAAATCCTGACTACTACTATTTGCGGCAAATTGCTTACCAACGAGCCGGGCAGCCGGAATTGGCGGAAGCGGACGGAAACCAGGGTCGCCGTCTCGATCCACTCTATCCGACCGCCTACCTATACGATATGAGAAACTTCATTCCCTCGTCGCTGCCCGACGACAACGAATCCGGGGATGAAGAGAGATCCTCCGAAGCTACGGGGCAGCAGGCTGCGGAGACCACTGCGGCCACGGATCGATTGGCTGGCCAGGCGGAGGACGGCGACGAGTGGGCTGAGGAGGCGCCGACCCAGTCCGGCCGCCCTGCCGACGCAACGGAGGCGTCCGAGGCCGCAGGCCCGGCCGACACGGACGGCCAAGCGGTTGCGGAGGACGCGAGCCTTGATGGGGGGCTGCTCCGCAAATGGCTGTCCGAAAAACGACGTCAGGGGGAAGCGACCCCGCTGGAGCTTCCGGACGAACCATCACCCTTGGAAGTTCCTTATGTGCCACCCAAGCTGACGACCGCCTTGCCCGATTCTTCGGCGTCTCCCGGAACGGCCGGCGGATGCGATGATCCCGTTGCCCTCGGGTCCCCGCACGACGGGCCTGCCCGCCACGATGCGACCTCTGCCGACCGCGTCGACCCCAAGCACTGGCCCGCGGTCGACGGGCATCCAGTCATCGCGGCCAATGTCGATTGGCGCCACGGGCCTGCCCGTGAGTCCGACGGCGCCCACCTCATCCGGATTCCAGCCAGGGAAGTTCCTCGCACGCCCCAGTTATCCGCCGGGGACGACGCCACCATTGACAACCAGCATCCCCGGTACGGCGGTGCCAACTGCGTCCAACGACCGCAGCAAGGTCGTGAGCACCCAACTGCCACCCGAGCGAACGGTCCCACCGCCTGTCGTGCGTAACCCCATCGTACCGCAGCCCAAATGACGGGCCCGTTCGTGGGAAATTACACCATGGCCAGTTGATTCTTCACGGCTTTTTGCACGCCGACAAAGGCCTGCCGTGACTTCAGGCAGACTTGCCGGAACGCCTCCGGGCGGGAAACCCCTTCCAACCGAAATGTTTCCGTTCGCTGATCGCGAAAGATCAAGTCGCCTGCCACATACCAGGCTTGTCCGGGTCTCACGACGATATCGACCTGGTCAAAACGGTCCAGATCGACCGACTTATCCTCCCTGGCTGACCATCCTCGTTCCACAATGATCCGCCGGTTGGTGACCCGATAGCGGGTTCCCACCCACGGTGCCAGTCGATGCGCATAAACAAGCAGGGCCAGTGGAATGGACAATAGGGCAAACAGATTGCCGAGGCGAAAAATGTAGAATCCGGTATCGATCGAGTACAGCGACCCGAGAAACCTTCCTAACGGATAGGCGGCGTTCGACGGCCAGACGGTCATGACCGTCACCTCGCTGATATCCGCCGGACTGACACCCGCAATTGCCTGCTTCATGTTTTTCCACCCTCGTTACCGCCGCACATGACCAGTGGTGAAGGTAGCAAACGGCTTGGGCGACTGCCAGCCCCACTGGCGGCGGCCGCATGAGTTTCAGCGGTTGGTCAAGGGCCCGCCAACGCTGGCGGCGGTGTGAGCCGACGGTGTGCGGTCCATCAGCGAACGCGACGTCGTCCGCAGTGCAGGGTGAGGCATCCGATGGCCGCCAGCAGTCCCCAACAGGCGTCTGGTTCGGGTACGAAGAAGACGTTATTCCGCAGATGATCGATGCCCGTGTTGCGAACAATGACATCCGCAAGCCGTGTGGAAGCGATCATTTCCAGATCGGAGGCACTTAAATTCGGGTCCCACTGGTAAAAGAATCGGTCTCCGACCATCAAGTCGTAAAACTGCTGGCTGATCACCGTCTGCAAGAGCGTGCCTACCGCGCTCCCGGGTAACGGATCTTCGCTGAGCGCCCCGATCCAGAGGTCAACTTTGTCGATCGATCCGTACTTCAACTCGAGGGCTGCCTGCCGCGCCTCGTTACTTGTGATGTCGGCCCACGTTTCGGCGACCGGCAAACCGAGTGCCAGCTGGAATTCGCTCAAACTGCCGAGACCGTGATCGCGGCTCCGCTGAATGTTGATGGAGAGCAAGTCCAGCCCGCCTTGTCCGGGATCACCAAACATCGCGTTTCGCAAGGTGTCAATCATGTGTGGGTCGGTGGATTGCTGTACCTGGTTGGCCAGGCCTCGCAACAGGTAATCGATTTCGTCGGAACCATCGATCCGCGAGGGAACGAAAAACGCCTCGGCCAGGGGGACGTTTCCGCCGCTGGCGACATTTCCCGCCGCGTCCAGTCGCAACAGTTGGCTGGAGACCTGCGTGTGCCCCAATCGAAACAGAGCGGAAGCAAATTCGTTCGACAACGTCGCGTCCACGCCAGGATCGTAGGCCACGGTAGGGGCGAGCGGCTGGGTGCCAAGTAGGGCGGGCAGGTACTCGTCATACGTGATGTGTTGCACGATCCCGCCCACTAAACGCCGAGCCTGCTGATAGAGTTCCTCGTCGCCCCAGCTGGGATGCGCGATCGCCAATTCGGTCGCCAGCCGGTTATGCTCGCGCATAAACAGAGTATGCATGGCGGTTAGTCCAAGTTGTTCATTGGCGCGAACATCGCCCGCCAGAAACAGCGTCTCCGCTGGCTCCACTCCGTCATTCGCGTTCGGCAGCAGGTCGGTATTCCGCGGCAGCAGGTTTCCGGCGCTCGACTTTAAGAGACCGCCAGTACCCAGCCGCAGCGCTGCGGCTCGCTCCGGAGATGATCCGTAAACCATGGAAGCATCAATGTAGGCCGAGTTCAAATTCATTTGCTCACGGGGCTGATCGACCGATCCACCCGTTCCCCCAGCGGCCGCTGACCGCATCATGGGAATCATGGGCGCGAGCGGATCGTCCGCGTGCGTGACCGCGATGGGCATGAACTCGCTGCCGGTCGGGGTCAAGGTAATGTCGTGATCAAGGAATTGCCCCCACTGCCAAACATAGTCCGAGCGGCCCGCCACATCGGGCATGCCGACCAATTGCGTGCCGATCACATTGCTGATATCGCGCGGATTCGGGCGATCAGCACCACTGGGCGCCGAGATGCCGTCCGCATAATGAACCACCGGATCGAGTCGTTGGAATGCGGTCCCCGCCGCACCCCACGTGGCGTGCTGGGCATTGTTGCCACTCCCGTCGTAGCTGCGATACGGATCTGCCGTTGAGGGGATACTGAGGATGGAAACCAGCAGGGTGGCGGCAGCTGCCGCCGTGATCAGGCTGGGATGGTGGCGGATGGTCCGGTACCGTCTGTCAGATTTCATGAGTCTTTCACCATTGTGTGTTTGCAAGTAGCCAATCGGTAATCATTAATCTCGGCTGTTGTTCTGTGGAATCTTCTACCAGCCAACGAAGTGGTCGATTTTTTGCCGGGGATTCCCGTCGGAAAGATGCCGTCGGCGGGGGCGGCAAGGGGGGAGTCGGTGTCTGGCCCCTCGGAAACGGCTCTGTCTGGCGGGGCGGCGTTGTCACCCCCGCGGTTGCCGCGGAGCTGCTGCCGGCCTGCGAATACTTGTTGATATTCCATAGATTGAAATCGCTGGTATCCACCAGCCCATCGGCATTGAAATCGCCACTGCACCAGGCGGCGGAGGCCGTGAACTTGTGGACGTTCCACACGTTAAAGTCGCTTGTGTCCACGACGCCATCCAAATTGGCATCCCCCACGAGGTAGCTTGCTGTCAGGCCATTCTGGCTGGCGGCAACCTGCAGCCACGCGTCGCGGTCGAGCAGGTCGATACTTCCATCGTTATTGAGGTCAAAGCCTAAATCCATACCGCCACCCGCCAAAAATGCGACCAAGAGGTCGATATCCTGGCAATTCCAGTTGCCGTCGCCGTCAAAATCCCCCGTGACGACGGGGACAGGTATCACGCTTGCCAGCAGGCCATATTCACCACTGCCGCTTTCAGCAGCGATCTCGATTCGGTAAGTGCCCGGCTCGCTCGCCATGAATTCCAGGAAGGCGTTCTTGCCGTCCAGCCCATTCGCGTCGAAGGCGGCTTCCCAGCCACCGGGATGAAACAGTCGCAGGTGCGGATCGAGCGAGTTGATTGGATCGGCATGATCTCCATCGGCAAAGGTCAGGGTCCGCAGCGAAAGTACTTCGCCTGTTGCTAAATCAAGGGAGAATCCGTCCACATCCGCTGCGGTGAGAAAACCAATCGCTGCCGCCGACGCGTCTGGACGCCGGAAGAGTTCCCGCGGCGGATCGGACGCACCATTGGGCTCGGTCTCGATGACGGCGTTGGCGAGTACGACCAGTTGAAATGCCTCCCCCTCTTCGCCGATGACACGCAAGCGATAAGGTTCTCCAGCGGCCCAGTCGAGTCCCAGGAACGAACGCTCGAATTGCCCATCGGTCGAGATATCGGCGGTTGCCGTCACCACACCCTGGTCATCGAGGATTTCCAGTGTCAGGGCGGGACTGAGCTCTGCGTCAATGCCCGCCAGGAGGATGTCGACCGAGGTTACCGGTTCCGTGGGAGGCAGGACCAGAAATTCGTACATTGGGGTGGGGGACGTTGGCAGCTCAGCGATCGCGGAATAGCGGAATCCGCCGGCGACCGGCAGTCCGCCGCTCAGCATGGCGGGACTTGTCGCGTCGCTGGCAAACAGGTCCGTATTGCGATAGACATCGAGGGTGGCGGACGTCGGCAGGTCGCTGCTGACTTGCAGGACCAGCTCCGCATCTTCCGCGAAGCTCACGGCTGGCAGATAGATCGGGGCCCCCGGGGCGGCCGCGGTCACCGCTTCGCTGGAGCCGGAAACCGAAACGGTCAGTGTGGCCAGTTCGTTCTGCGGGAAGATGGCCGCCACGACGCGTTCGCCTGCCGAGATGTCGAACGAAACCGAGTCCACCAGCTCTGTTGGCGTGAGCGTGATCTGATTGCCGCGACTGGCGGCGGCCAGGCTTCCGAGGATGCCGAGGCGAGCAAACGGCAAGAGTTCGTCGACAATCAAGGTCATACCGAAACCGAGGTTGCCTCGTCCGTCGACGTCGGCCAGGGTGTCGGCTGGCAGCCACAATTGCTGCGGGCCGCGGCCGGCATAGGAGAGCGGATCGAGGATGAACTCGATGGAATCCGCGTCGACGAGGTGAGCAAACAGTGCGGGGACGCCATTCACCAGTAATTCATTGCCCTGCAGCGAGGCTGCCGAGATGACTTCCGAAAAATCGAATTGAATCGAAGCGGGGAAGCCCACGACGCGCGCCTCGTTGGCCAGGGACGCGGAGACCACAGACGGTGGGAGGTCATTTCCGGTCGCGCCGATAACTTCCAGGAAATACTCGCCTTGCCCGGACAGGGCGGAAACGACCAGCGTGTAGCGGCCTGTTTCCGTGGCCACCTGCTGGATCACATCGGCCGCCGTACCGAGCGACATCCCGGCCGGATCGAAAACTTCCATGGAAATCTGCCGGCCCGACGGCGTGTCGAGCCCATTGGCGATGTCTCCAGGTCCCTCGCCGGGAAGATAGACCGTGATGTCGAGCATGTCGCCGGCGTTCGCGTCGATCGCGTAAACGTCGCTGCCACCCGGATTTCCGAACCGCAAATTGTCGAGCGGAGTGACATCTGCCCCCAGACCTGCCGCCGTGACGTAAGCGATGTCGGCCCGAGGACGAAGGATCGTCAAAGTTTCGAACGCGTCACGTGGCAGGGCGCTGCTGACGACTTCGGCAATCAACTGGCCCTGAGAATCATAGGCACGCAGGAATCCCACATCCGACAGATCGTCCGATCCGACGTCTATCGAAACCAGGTGCGTGGGAGCGTCGAAATCGACACGGAGTTCCCGGGAGAGTTCCGTCCAGCCACCGGCGCCTCCTACGTACGGAGCAAAAACCAGATTGCCCGTCGGTGCCTGGAATGAGGCCTGATCGACAAATACATGGCCGCCTGTCGAGTTGGAAAGGGTGACACCCTGGAAAGCCGTGTCGACCAAGGTGCCCTGGGGCTGTTCGTCCGGTTCGGCTCGTCCGTTCGCGTGCTCGGCCACAAAGCCAAACACGGCACTGGACATGAGCACTTGTCCTGTCGCGCCTTGCTCGGTTCCGGTCTCCAATTCGAATTCAGCGTCCTGGATGACGACCAGTGTGTATTTACCTGCTCCCTCGGCGAGCCGCACGAAATAGTCGTCGGCAAATCCGTCCCCGGTCGGGTCTTGCCACGCGGTTACGTACACCCCGGCCGAATTCTCCGTGGCCGTGGCCAGCAACTCTCCAGAGGCCGAGTAGAGTTCGACATTCAACTCGGTCCCGCTTCCCGCTGTGATGGACGCGCGCTCTCCATCCTCGAGCGAGAAGGAGAACCAGTCTTCGTCATTGGCCGACAATTCGCCCACGGCTGCCATCCGCCGCGCGGTTTGTCCTCCCCACGCCTCGCCGCTGAGTGCGAGCGCCTCGGCAGCCAGCGGCTGATTGTTAGTACCCGCTCCCTCCTGTTCCATTTCGGACTGTGCATGTTGGAAGAGCTCGATGCCGTAGCTGCCCGTCGAGCCAGCGTCACCTCGTACTCGGATCGCGTAGTCACCGGTCATGGTCGCCGTGATCGCCGGGACCAGCACCGTGTTTCCCTCCGCGGCGGTGATGCCCAGCGACGACCCGGCCGGATCGAACAGTTCGATTTGGGGTACCAAGCCGCCGTTGCCCCGCACGCGGACGCTGAAGATCGAGTCGGCGGCGAGTGACACGAAGTACGGGTCCACTTCGTTAGCCGATGTGACCGACCCAAAAAGTTCCGACTCGTAGACCAACCCGCCCAGCGGCAACCGCGGCACAGGCGGGGGAGGGCTGACGGTGAAAGTGATGATCACGTCGCCACCCGCCAAGCCATCGAGGTCGCCGTCGAGTTCCGTGCCAAAGGGATTGGTCAACTGACTCGCCGCGAGACGCAATTGGTAATCGCCCAGTCCCAACGGACCATCGGTCATCGCGATGCGTGCGGAATTGGAACCCACCATGTAAGGCTCTGCCAGCGCCAAGCCAATGATGCCGTCGTCAGGCGTCTCGAACTGTCCGTCCAACCCGGCGCTGCGCAGTTCCACGCCACTTAGCTGGTTGATCGACTCGGAATCCATGTACTGCGAAAACGCCAGCGAGAACTCGTCGATCGACAGCGATTCGGCACTGGTCCCATGGGCCGGCAATCCGGTCACCTGCTCGAGCGCTGGCGGGCCAAGCGCCTCGGTTAGCGCGCGATAAGGATTGACTCGGCCTGCCCCCAGTTGCCCCGCGTGATTCGGATTGAGCCAATCGATGTTGTCGGCCGTGGCGAGGAGCTGCGCAACGACCTGATCCCGCGTCCAGGTCGGGTTGGCGGACCAGATTAAAGCGGCCGCGCCGGCCGCATTGGGGGCCGCCATGCTCGAGCCGGTAAACGAAGCATAGGCGGAGCCTGGCACCGTCGAAACGATTTGCACCCCAGGCGCTGCCAGGTCGATTCCGTCTCCATAGTTGCTCGAACTGTGTTTCTGATCGTACTGATTCGTATTCGCCACCAGGATCGTTTGTTCAAAGAACTGCCGCGGAGGATTCTTCGAGTTGGTGTTGCCGGCCGAGTTAAAATGCAGCGCACCCGCGTCATAAAGATATTGCAATCCGGCCGTGAAGACCGGATCACCGACAAAGGGGTCAATGTTGTAGCTGGTGGTGACGATATCGGCACCATTGTCGGCCGCATAGGCAAAGGCCTCGGCCACCACGGCCGAAGTCCAGGCTGCTGGTTGCTGGCCGTCGTAGATTTTGAGCGGCAGGATCGTCGAGCCGCCGGCAACGCCGGCAACGCCCTTGGCATTGTCGGTAACGGCGGCAGCGATACCGGCAACGTGCGTTCCATGACGGTCGACACCGTTCGGATTCGCGTCGTTATCTGCGTCCACGAAATCCCAGCCGCTGACGTCGTCGATATAACCATTGGCGTCATCGTCGATGCCATTGTTCGGAATTTCGGCCACATTCTGCCAGATGTTGGCGGCGAGATCCTCATGATCCAAATCGATCCCGTCGTCCGTGACGGCAATCACAACGGAAGAAGCGCCGAGCGTGATATCCCAGGCCAGATTCGTCTGCGACAACGCATGGGCATACTGATTCGCAAACTGGGGATCGTCGGGTGTGAACTCTCGCGGATCGATGGGGTAAACAAAATTGGGAGAGCTCCACAAGACGAACGGGTCCTTTTCCAGGCGCGGCAAGGCGTCGAGTGTCGATCCCGTGCCGAGTTCGAGTTGGACCACGGCATAAGTCCGGCCCAGTTGGGGTTCGAATTGCAGCAACGGCCGCGCCGTGATCGGGCCTTCGATGCCCAGTCGCGTGTCCCAAGACAACGCATTGAGAAACGTGGGCAATCGGTCTTTGCCAATTGGCACGTCGACGGCCACGATCAGTTCGCCAGCGACAAATTCCTGCGTGGCGGCTCGAACCAGCAGTGACTCGGAAGAGATCCGCTGGGCAAAGAAGCTGGTTGCGTCGATCGCCGGCGGTTCCGACGGTCCGCTCCAGGCAAGAAGCAGCCGCGGCTCAAGTCCTTCGGACGAAAGCTGTCCCCGAGAAAAAAATGCACGTCGGCGCCGGCGCGACGGGTGGATGCGTAGCGGCCGTCGCGTCATGGGGACATGGACCTTTCGTGGCACACCACGCGCGCATGGGTTCCCGATGAGTGCGGCGCGGAGTGAAGAAACCCTCTAGTCAATCCTAACCACAATTTGCGCCGCGCCAAGCAAATTCCAGCCCCCGTTTGGACCTAGAGTGGTCGTTGTACGCCCGCTTAGATGAACGCGTCGATCCGCCGCGGATCGAGCGGGATGTCGCTTACCTCGATATCGGCAATCAAGTCCTGGTGCAGCAGAGATTGCGGATCCATGAGGCGACGGCCGATTTCTGCCCATTGGGCCTGCAGTTCCGGGGTGGAAACCTTGCCTTTCATGCGGAGATCGGCTTCCAGATCCAGCGCCTCGGCGACCAACAGGTACTCAACCTGGGGCTTCTCTAGCGAGAGGGCATAAACAAGTGACGCCAGGGAATGGCACAATTGGTCAAAGATTCCGCCTTCGTCACCCAGCAGAAAACTCTGATCCATGAACGACTTTTGATACTTGGCGATAATAAACAGGATCCGCCGCCCCAGCACACGATTGCGACAGAGCGCTTTTTGGATGTAGCGTTCCTTGGCAGGAAACAGATCCGCGACGCCTTCCAGCGAACCGGTCCAGGGGTTCAACGAGCCCAGCACGGTCTTGAGGATGAACCAGCCGAAGCGCGCCTTGGCCGCCAAGCCCGCCTCCCCCTTGATCTCGGCCAGGCCAATCGGTTCCAGGTAGGCGCTGCGAATGCCGCGCGTCATGGCGTTGGGCGCACCGACGTCAGCCAGCACCGGGTTCGGGCCTTCGTAGACGGTCGCTATCGTGAACTCATGCATGTTCTCGCCGATGAAATTCTCAATCAGGCCCTCAGCGGCATCGACCGCCGCCTGCCCACCTGTCCGCAGGGTAGCTCGCCGTTCGTCGGTGTGTACCGAACGGCCGCCCTGAATCTGGTACGCATTGATGGCGGTCTGCAGAAGTGCCTTGGTGGCGTAGACCTTGGCGATCATCCCCTGGGTTTCATCTCGTACGCCATTGGCGCCGAGGCGAAAACAAAGGTCTCCCAGCTGTCGGCTGGCCAAGGCATGACATGTGGCTCGACCGACCCACGTACGAATGCGGGGCGAATCGCCGATCGGTTTGCCGAACGTATTGCGAAAGGCTGTCCAACCGCCAGCTTGTCGATCGGACGTTTGTGGGCTGGCATCCGCGTTCTTTTGCGGATCGAGGATGATCTGGGCGAGCAGCTTGAAGATCTTGGCCGCGCTATTGACGCAGATGCCCCCTCGGCCTTTGGCGAGAGAGCTGAAGGCCTGCGCAAGTCCCTTGCCTGGGGGGCCCAGCAGACAATCGGCGGGGACCTCAAAATCGATCAGTCGGAAACGGGCATTCCAAAGATAGTCGAACGCAACGAGCTGATTCCGCTTCATGCGGAAATGGGGCGTGTCCGACTTGGGAACTTCAAAGATGATCATCCCCGAGTCCCGGCCCTTGGGAAGTGTTTCCCCCTCCAGCTTCAAGACCAAGACGCAGATGCCTCCGTAGATCACATTCGTGATCGGCCATTTGACACCGTTCAGAAAATACTTATCCCCCTCGCGTCGAGCGGTGCAGGCGAGCTTGCTGGGATCGGCTCCAACGCCCGGTTCGGTTAACGCAAACGAGCCAAGCAGCTCGCCACGGGCCATCTGAGGAAGGTACTTCTGCTTCTGTTCCTCGGTACCAAAATCAAGGATCGGCGTGACAGGTCCCAGAAAATTATGAACCTCGAACATGACCGCCAGATCGGGGTGAACGAACGTCAGGGCTCGCAGCAGGGGCCCCAAATCGCCCAGCCGCGCACCGCTGCCCCCGTACTCGACGGGAATGGCCAGGCCGAAGAACCCGATTTTCGCCAAGCCGCTCAAAGTGTCGTCATGAAAGAGCATCGTTTCATGGTTGAGTAGCGTTCCGTCCTTCTTTCTCTGCAGAACGAATTCCAGGCTCTCACTCATCACCCGAGCGACTTCGGGAGTGGGCCGGAAGCGGCCCGCGTAAAACTCGGCCGCACGCACGCTGCCGAAGAGTGAGGCCAATGTGGGGGCTTCGCCAGAGAACTGATGTTCGGCAGCGCGGTCCGCATCATCTAAAGTCGCCAGGGCGGCGACTTCATCGGCGCTCCGACCGGCTTGCTTGAGGATCAGCGAAACGGCGTCGGCAGCGGCGGGTTCCTGGGTCGTCGGTTCAAGCAGGGTGCTGGTGTTCATCGTTTCACGTGGTGATCTGAGGGTTGACGGGGCTGGAAAAGACGGTCATTGCGACTCCCTCATTTTAACGCGAAAGTTGTGCGCCGGTCAGCCCCAAGGGCACAGGCGGGGGCCGATCGGTCCGCGAGTCTGCATCCCCAGCGAAAATCAATCGTCGACCGACGTTCCTAGCGGACACGACACTTCTCGGTTTCGACGCACAAATCACAGGCAGCGGAATCGCCCGACACATGTGCCAGGCATTGATCAATGCGGTCCTGAATGATGTGAGACATCAGCGGATGCACACCGAGCGGGGCGGTGACCAGATAGCGGACCCCAGGGTGTTGGTTCGCAGCCTCGGCGGCGAGGCGGGGAATGTCCTGATCCCAGTGCCTGCCCGGGAGCAGGAAATACGGATGGACGACCACGAACTTGGCGCCACGAGCGACGCACCGCTGAAATGCCGTTGCGATGGACGGTTCGGCCAATTCCATATGAGCCGGCTCGACGATGGCATAGGGGGCCTGCGCGGCATAAAGTGCCACGACTTCGAGCAGAAGTTCATTGCTCGCCGCCCGCCGCGACCCATGGTCGACGATCACAATTCCGGTGGCGCCTACGTCGTCCAGCGGTGGTTGCGGCGAGTCGGCGGATCGCCTTGGTTCTTCACTCATGCTGGATTCCGCGCCCCGCTACCGTTCGGCGAAGATCGAATCGAGCGCATCGATCGTCGCGGTACGGCCTCGGACTTCCGCCCGTTCTTTTTCCGGGGAGCGGAATCGCGAAGTGAACAGCCCCTGACCATCGCGGGTGGCAATCCCGTCGACAGCCGGCGGCAGGACCAGCGTTGGTCCGGCAACCTGCGGCTGAAATACACCGTCGGCACCGGCGGCACGCGGCGCCCCGCTGGCCGTTTGGTCCGTGGTTGCGAAGCTGGCGAGGGGGCGCGGAACCGAAGTGAATTTATTGACATTCCAGATGTTGAAGTCGGAAGCGTCAACAAAGCCGTCGCCGTTGAAATTGCCGGCGCACCAGCCGGTCGTGGCTGTGAATTTATTGACGTTCCAGATGTTAAAGTCACTGGTGTCGACGACGAAATCGAGGTTCGCATCGCCGAGCAGCGTCCCTTTTAAATTCAGGACCCATTCATTCAGGTCATCCATGTTGACGAGGTTGTCCCCGGTGACGTCGTAGGCCACGTCGTTCGTTCCATTGGCGATTTCCAGCGTCAGACTGTCGACATCGTCACAATCCAACTGGCCATCTCCGTTAAAATCACCCGGGTCGTTCCGCGTATCAAAGCTGATGGTGAACGAACCAATCGAACCGGCGGGTACGGGATTTCCAGCCGTGTCACGGACGGCGTTTGCGAGCATGCGAATGTCATAAAGGCCCGCGTCTGCCTCGGTCCAGACGCCTCCGCCGGAAGGTACCACCAGGTACGTTGCCGAGAGGGGCGAGGTATTGACGGACGGCGAAAAGAAAAGCAACTGGGCAGGGAGCAGTGACCCGTCGGGGGCAAGGACCTCAATGTCATTGTTGTCGAGATCCAATCGATTGATTGCCTGGTCATCGGTGTACGTCACGTCGATGGTTTGTCCGATGGCCGTCGGATTCAAGAGGTCGGGCGCCATTGCCACCGCCATCGGGTCCTCAAAATCGACTCGCTCGTTGATCGTAAAGTTGCGATTGGAGACATCGAAAAAGATGTTCCCGACGGCTTCGATCTTCAACCTGGCTTGCGTGGTGCCGACATTCGGTACCAAAATCGATTCACTTCCATCGTTGGCCGTCCCCGACAGGACGGTGTAAGGATACGTCTGGCCACCGTCGACCGACAGCAAAATATTGACCTGGGACGTATTGATGCCATTTCCCGTCGTACCGGCGACATCCCAAGTGACCGTTTGTGTATCTCCTCCCTCCCAGGTGACTGTCGTATTCGGGCTGGTCACCAGGAACGGACCGGCGGCATTGCGCACGATCACCGACATGTTGTCCGTGGCCACTCCGCCCCCCGCCCCATTGTTGTCACGCACCGTCAGGCGAAAATTCAGGGTGCGATTGGTCGTGGGTAAGGTTTCGCCGCGGACCGTATTGTTCGCGAGCAGGTTGGAAAGGCGGGGAAGGGTGCGGGTCGGATCGGAAGTGGCGGTCCAGGATCGAAAAATCGGGCTGGAGCCATTGTCACCCGAGTTTACGTCTTGCTGCGGACCCAAGTCGCGTTCTTCCCAATTGTAGACCAAGGGATCGCCGTCGGCATCGCTGCCGGCGCCAGTCAAGATGAAGGGAGTTTCCGCCGGAATCGTGTAATTCGATCCGGCTTCGGCAGTGGGAATCGTATTCCCGGTGTTGATGCGGGTACCGACACCCGCCCGGGAACCGTCCATCAATTGGACGATCTGATCGAGACTGCGGGAATGGAAGTAAGCATTGCTGTTGCTTTGCAGGTTGTCGTTTCCGCAGATCCCGGCATACGCCATGATTGTCGAACCACTGCCAGGCTCGTACGCCGAGCTGCCCGAGCGATTGCCGCCAGCGCAAGAGCCCGAATCGCCATTAAATGTATGCGAGCCGCCGAATTGGTGACCCATCTCGTGCGCCACGTAGTCAACATAAAACGCGTCACCGACCGGAGAAGGCAGCCCGGTGACCCCCTGCGCCTTGCTCCCCGACAGTCCCACGACCCCCAGGCCCGCGACGCCACCGCCTCCCGTGCTGAAGACGTGGCCAATGTCGTAGTTCGCATTGCCAATCACCGAATCAAGATTTGACTGATTCTGGCCGAGCATGGCAAAGCCATTATTGTTCGTATACGGATCCGCGCCGGTGTACACGAGCAGGTCATTATTGGCCACCAGCACCAGGCGAATCGTGAGTTCGTCCTCGTAGATGCCGCTGACACGGTTGATGGCGGTCACGATCGCCGACTGCCCCGCATTCACCGTGCCACCCTGAAAGTTGGTGTATTCCGTGGTGGCAGCCACCGCAGTCCGATAGGTACGCAATTGGGTGCCCGTGCGTGGGACGAGCTCAATGCTGGGGGTATCCTCGTCGAAGGGGTGATCGTGGTGAGGCATCTCGCCCGCCGGCTGCGACAAACCAAGCGGCGCCGCGTCGGCAGGCGAAACCTCCTGGTCCAACGTATCCCAGGTCTCGTGATTTTCGTGATCGTGATCGTGATCGTGATCGTGATCGTCCGGTGTCAGTTGACCGTCCTCGAGCACGCCCAATTCGTTCCAGCCCGCGGCCACGGTCGCCAAGTCCATATCGGACCGATAGTAACTGGCATACACGCTGGTATCGAGGTGATAGTAGGGATCGATGAAGAAGGTACCACTGGGGGATCGAACCTGCGCATGAAAGCCTTGGTACGTGTAGTCAAACACCGCGGAGGCAAAGGGATCGTCGATCCCGACGCCCCGGTACGTCTTAATCAGCGGGAACTGTGCCGCCAACTCCGGTTCCATCATTCGCGTTTCGACCACCGCAAAGCGTTGGATCGAACCGTCCGGACCCGGGAGTGCGAACTCGAGTGGATTCGCTGCCTCGGGTGTGAATTCCATGGGCGCGGCGCTGAGCAGACTCCGCATGTCGCTTTCGCTGATGGCGAAGGGTTCAAATGCTGACACCGCGATGGGCTGGCCACCGGCCACGGAGGGAGGAACTTCCCCCAAGGGAAACCATGTGTTCAGGGTGCCTGTTCCGAGGGGAGCCGCACTCAAAGCGAGTCGCTGTTCGAGATGTTCCAGGCGTAGTGCCCTCTTACCGGTTCTTCTTGGCTTCATCACTTTGGTTCCCTCAGCCGTTCGGTTTGCCTAAGATCCCGCCCTGACCACGCCCCCTCCGCGGTCTTGGCGGTGAGGACGAGGCTGGTTCGCTGGCGGACCTACACATGATAAACCAGACTTCCAAGAAATGCTGCTTGCCGGTGCGGAAATTTCTCAGCCCCCAATCGCCGGGCCCGGAGCTCCTTTTGACCCGCACCCTTGCGACGAGGCAAGTGAGGCCGGCCCCCAGCGAGGATCGAACCGTCAGCAGCTACGACCGAAGAGCGCGTCGTAGGGGTTGTCCGTCGAAGTCCCGGCGAACCGGAGCGGCACGCGCTGGAAGCGGGCGGGGCCCCCGACGACGATCGTACCCGCGGCCGCGGGCAGTCCGAGGGCCTCGGCGGCCGCGGTGGTCGCCAGCCCGACGATGGTTCGCGAGTCGATTTGTGGATGGTGCTCCGCGATCCAGATCAGCTCGTTCCAGACATTGAGGTCGGGATTGGAGGCGCGCGAATCGGTGCCGACCGCGACGCGGACCCCTGCGGCGAGCATTTCCGCCAAGGGATAGTTGGCGTGGCCGAAGAAGGCGTGCGTACGGGGGCAGTAGACCACGGAGAGCACGTCCCGCTTTTGGGCGAGCAAATGTCGGTCGGCCGCCGAGAGATAATTGCCATGAATCACGAGGCTCTTCCAGCCAGACGCCAGGGCCTGCAGGTAGTCGGCGAACTGTTGTCGCGGGCGAAAGGCATGCGGTTCCCACACGCCGCGGGCTACGAGCAGCTCACGCAGCGGTCCCATCTGGTTTGCCAGCAACTCCTGCTCCTCGTTCGTTTCAGCCAGGTGCATGGCGATCGGCACTTGCCGAGACCTGCCTTGCTTGGCGCACCACCGCACGAGTTCCAGGGCCGCGGTGTAGGGCGCGTGGGGGCTGAGACCGGGCATCCAACCGGCGGGCGGGCTGGTGGCGAGGAAGGTCAGCGCCCGCTGCTGGGCGTCGGCGATCCGCTGGGGGCCGAGCCCCATCAGCTCGTGAAACAAGATGCCGCCGGTAGGCGGATGAGCGTACCACTGCGTGTCGGCGGCCGTGGTAATTTCCCCAAGGTAGTCGACGCGTGCCTGGCTCGATTCCCGCAAGCCTTGCCGAATCGCCGCACCGTTCGCCGAGGAGGCGTGTGCGGCGCTTTGGCGATGTGCGATCACCGCTCGAATCCACGGGCAAAACGGCATACCGGCGTGGCCCAATGGATGTGACAGGTCGCTGAATTCCAGATGGGTATGGGCATTGACCAGTGCCGGTAACAGCCCGACATCGCCCGCATCTTGAACGTCGAGTTGTCCCCGAAACGTTTCGATGCCGACGACCCGTCCGTCTTGGACATGAACGATCCCATTCTCGATCGGTGGCGAACGCATGGGGAAAACGTAGCGAGCTCGAAGGGAAAATCGCTGCGTTTCGCTGGCTGTCATATCGTGGGCGCGGGATGCATCCGATGTTGATCGATGGCGGTTTGCAAGCGTTCTTCTTCCGAGGGAAGGCTGGGCAGACCGCGAAACCAATGCAGGACAAGTCCCGAGGCCGCGAAGGCGGCCAGGAGGATGGGCGTCCCATAGTAGTACAACTCGGTACCAGTCGCGGTATCGTGAACGCTTTGAAAGATTCCGTCAAGCCGCAGGTTGCCGGCCGCATATTGAGACATCCAATGCGACGAGCAGATTCCCAAGGCATTATGCAGAGCATGGAAAACGATACATGGGATCAGGCTCCGCGTCTTGACCGCCAGATAGCCGAGGACCATGCCAAAGATGATGGCCGTGATCGACTGCTGAACGACTCCATGAGCCAGCCCGAATAACATGCTTGTGATAAAGATCGCCCGCCAGCGATTTCCAATATGTCGCAGCCCCGACAAGATGAAACCGCGGAACGCGAGCTCTTCACAGATCGCGGGTACGACCGCCATGGGCAGGATCAGTTGCCACAGACTGGGTGCCTGGGCGAACAGGTTTTGCAGGGGGGCGAAGGCCGCGGCGTCGATGGGGTAGAGCACTCGGACCAGTACGTTCAAGGCGGTGGCCACGGGATGGAGGCAGATGGCCAGGATCGCCGCGGCGGGAATGGTCAACCCGATTTGCGGTCGATACAGCAGCAGCGTGGTACGGGGACGCGTGGTCAAGACCACCGCCATCAGCAAGGCGGGAGTGGCGACAAAGGCGACCAGCGTGACAACCGTCAGGATGGCGAAACTGGCCCAATCCGAGGGGAGGGGCAGCGACAGGGCGGCGAAGAAGCGCACCATCAGAATGATCAATCCGCACATGATAGCTTCCGCCGGACTTGGCGTGGGCGATCGGTCGCGAAACATCTGCCGCAGCCAGAGTCTGACTTCGAAGCGTTCACTTTCGCGGAACAGGACGTTCTCGTTGTTGAATTGGTCGACCGCCCAACGGATCGCCATCCAACCGCAGCCGACGGTGACGGTGATCACGGGCAAGGCGAACATCATGGCGGCCTCGTACTCGCCTTCCATCAATTGGCGCAATAGCAACATGACTCCCGTGATGGGAATGATACTGCTGCCCAGATCGAGTTCGGCCGAGGGGAACATGGCCAGGAGCATGAGCGGCATGGTGATCAGCAGGAGAGGCATCAGGTAGTACTGGCCTTCGCGAGTGCTGCGTGCCATCGTCGCGAGCGCCAACGCCAGGGCACTGAACAGCGCGACGATGGGAATCAGGGCCACGATCAGCCACGCCAGCGAAGAAAGGGGAGGGGCTCCCACGAGCAACGACGAGCGATCCGCCATCAGTCCCTCAAACTGGCTCATCGCAAAAGTGGCAGTGAAGGTCATGCACAATAGATTCAGCAGAGCGGTGGTGAAACTGAAGAGCATGACGGTCAGCAATTTGCCACCCACAATTTCCGTCCGTTCGGCGGGACTGCTGAGCAGCGTTTCCAGGGTGCCGCGTTCCTTCTCGCCGGCGCAAATATCGACGGCCGGGTAGAAGGCGCCGGTAAGTGCCCAGATGAGGGCCACAAAGGGCAGGATCTTCGACCACATGGCGGCTTGTCGTCCCACGGGCTTGGCCACATCCTGCGAATTCAAGCGGAAGGGCAAGGTTGCGGCGGCCTGATGCTGGGCCGTCAATTCGCTTGACGTGGGAGTCATTTTGCGACGCCACTGATGAAGCACGTAGCTCATCCGCTCGATGAGCAATGCGCGAGCGGTCCTTGGCGGCGTTGTAGTAGAGAAGCGGTTCGTTTTGTGTGGCATCCGCGGCCGCAGCGCGGGCATCAGCCGCCAGCTCCCATTGCTGCGATGAATCCGGCCGGAAAGCACACGACCATGTCGTACGTTCCCTGATCAATCAGCGCCGTCGGCCTGGGCCGCCGCCTTTTTTGCGGACGGTAAGTTCCTCCTGCCGCACATCCACGGCGAGCAGCAGGGCTTCCGCAGCGGGCAGATCGGCGGGGTGCGTGCCGTTCAATAGCGGCGGGGATGTCGGCAGAGCTGCCTCGGTGACCAGCAGCACGGTCGACGGATGTTTCTTGAGAAATTGTGCCAGTTGCAGGAACGACATGCCCATCAGCGGGTAGAGCAACAGAGGCAGCACGGCAATCATGAACATCGTGCGACGGTCGCGCAGTTGGTCGCGCACTTCGCGCGCGAAAATCAAGCGCACATGATTCCAACGAATATTACTCATGGAGGATTCCGATCAGCAGGTCTGTTGCGTTCCATGGGCAAGCCTGGTCGGCGAAGTCTCAGGCCGATCAATGTGGTTCGAAATCAGCTGGAAAAACAGTTCTTCCAAATCTTCCTCCTCGAATTGATCGCGAAGATCAGCCTGCGTGCCTTCGGCGAGAAGTCGGCCTCGATGGATGATCGCGACACGATCGCACAATCGCTCCACCTCGCGCATGATATGCGTCGAGAACAGGATGCACTTTCCCTGATCACGCAGGTCGGAAATGATTTCCAGCAGGGCTCGACCCACCAACACATCCAGGCCAACCGTCGCTTCGTCAAAGACAAGGACGGGCGGATCATGTACCAAGGCCCGAGCGATGGACACCTTCTGCTTCATGCCGGTTGACATCTTGGCCCCCAGCACATCGCGGATGTCATTCATTTTGAGACGAGCGAACACGTTCTCGATCCGCTGCCCGAGCAGATCGCCGGCAAGACCATGCAGGCGACCAAAATACTCGACCATTTCCAGGGCCGTCATGCGATCGTAGACGGCGGTGTTGTTCGACACGAAACCGATTTGGCGGCGAATGAGCGATGGCTGCGTGATGACATCCAGACCATTGATGGTGGCCGTGCCCCCACTCGGGCGGAGGACGGTGCTGAGGATGCGGAGGAGGGTCGTCTTGCCGGCACCATTGGGGCCGAGCAACCCGTAAATCTCTCCCGGGTGCGCGTCAAAGCTGACGCCACTGAGCGCCACGAATTGACCTCGCTGCAAATCGGAATACGACTTGGTAAGTTCCCGCACGTGAATCATATCAGTCAGGCAACGCTCGTATGTTGACCACGGCTGGCAGTCTGCCCACTGGCTCCGCCACAACCGTAGGCTACGTCATGGACGTCGCCCATCCGGCGAAATCCAGGTCAATTTGCCCCCATTTTCCGCCATGCATGTGGCGAAAACGCACCATCCGGACGGTCGGCGGCAAGCCGTCTAGAAGTTGCTTGACGACCCCGCCTCGTGACGTAGGCTTCCGCAGGAAGACCACTTTCTCCTTGAAGATTGCGTGATGGCATACAAGCAAACCGAATCTCCGAAACGAGCCGGCGCCGCGGCGGTTGAGTTCTCGCTCATCATCCCCATTCTCCTGCTCTTGACATTTGGGACGCTGGAGGCGTGCTCGGCGCTGTTCCTCAAGGAAAAAGTCACAATCGCGGCTCATGAAGGAGCTCGCGTCGCAATCAAAAAGATGGCTTCGGCGCAGAATGCCCGTGACGTGATGCTTGATTATCTCGCCAGCCGTGATGTGAATACGGCAGCGCTCAATGAAAATTCCATCACGATCAGCCCCGATCCGCAACGCGTGGAGACACTCAATCCACTCACCGTGACCGTGACGGTGCCGATGGCCGGCAATGGCATTCTTCCCAATGCGTTTTATACCTGGTTCGGTGACAAATCGGTGCAAGCCCAAGTGGTGATGTACAAGGAGTTTACCCACCCCACCTACGAAGCCGAATTAGCCGCCGCGGCGGCGGGTCCCTAACGGAGCTGGTACGATGATCAAACGTGCAACATCTCGCGCATCCCAACGACGCGGTACGACGACCATCGAATTCGCATTCGTCGCCGTACCCTTCTTCGTCCTTATTTTCGGTTGTATCGAGTTCGCTCGCGTCGGCATGGTCGAGGCCATTACCGAGGATGCTGCCTTCCAGGCAGCGCGGCATGTGATGGTGGCCGGTAGCACAAAGGCGGAAGGAATTGCTGAAGCCAATCGCGTGCTCCGCTATCTGGGCGTCACGTCTTCCCTTGTCGACGTCACTCCGCGTGATACGGCCGGAGCTGTGCAGAACGACATCGACGACGATACCTCCGAGATTACCGTAACCGTACGCGTCAACATGGCGGAAAATTCACTTTGGCTCGGCCGCATGACAGGCTGCATCGTCTTTGAAAAAACATGCACGGTGCAGACGGAACGTCACAAAGGATTCTATGACGGAAGCAGTGCTTGACATTTTGACACTTTACGAGGGGCGGCAAGCCATCGCCGCTCGCGCGAAATAAAATCAAGGTCCACCCGTGGACACTCCTCTTCTCCATCAGTCAGGGTCTCGTTTCATGTCTCATTGCATTTCCCCCCGTCGCCAGGGAGCTGTGCTGCCCCTGTTTGCGATCCTGCTCCCCGTGTTGGTCTTGTTGTGCGCCTTCGCCATCAACGTGGCCTACATGCAACTCACCACCACCGAACTGCGGATCGCCACCGACTCGGCGGCCAGGGCCGGCGGACGAGCCTGGAGTGAATTCCAAACGGTCGGCCAGGCCAAGCAGTTTGCCCGCCAGGCAGCGCAGAGAAACACCGTTGCCGGGCAACCGCTGCGGCTGAGCGGTCGCAATGCCGATAACGAGATCGAGTTCGGCACGTCAAATCGACTCGACAATGGCTTCGGACGCTACGTGTTTACCAAGCAGGATACGGGGCAGGTCAATAGCGGCGCGGTGCGAGCGACCGCCATCCGAATCAACGGCCGTCGTACGGCCGATTCGCGCTCCGGTTCGATCGCTCTCCTGTTCGGCGGGGTCGGAGCGACGACGACCTTTGAACCCATCGTCAGTTCCGTCTGCACTCAGGTCGATCGTGATATTGCTATGGTATTGGATAAATCGGGGTCGATGGCCTACTATCAGGACGAAGAGGCCTTGAAGGATGCCATCCAGGATTTGCGCAATCGAGGCCGTATTTCCAGTTCGGAATACAACTCCACCCGATGCACGGATGATTCGGCGACCGGGTTGTACAATCGGCTCTACGAGCCCGATGTGGTGGCGCAGTTGCCCGCCGAAATGGCCGAATATGCCGTGGACATGAATGAATACAATGGCTGGAGGTGGAATTCACGGAGAAACCGCTGGGACAAAGGCAGTTCGGGGTCGGCTCCGGCCCCACGGCACTCCCGGTGGGATTCTGCTGACATCGGCCGTGGAATCCTTCATCAACGTGCTCAATACCACGGATCAGGAAGAACAATTGTCATTGGCCACGTTTGATTCCCGTGGATATCTCAACCATTACCTGGAAACCGACTTCAGCATCGTGCAGAATACGGTCAATCGTACCATCCCTTACAGCGGCACATCCATCGGTGAAGGGATGCAGCAGGCCATCTCTACCCTGACTGCCGGGGACGCACGACCTTACGCCGCGAAAACCATCGTGGTGCTCACGGACGGCGTGAACAACGCGGGTGAGATTTCCCCGGTGACCGTGGCGACCTCCATCGTGAGTTCGCAAAATGTCACGATCCATACGGTCACGTTTACGCCCGGGGCGGACCAGGAGGCCATGCAGGCGGTCGCAAATATCGGCGGTGGAAAACACTATCACGCCGACGAGGGAAACGCGCTGATCGAGATTTTCGAGGAAATCGCCAACAACCTGCCCACGATTATCACGGATTAACTGCGGATCGTGGCACAGCGATCCCTCTAGACCGAGAGGGTGACGAGAGGCTGCGGCGGGCGGTTTCGATTGGCTTCGATCGCCCGCCTCTCCAGTTTCAGATCGACCAGGTTGTAATACACGTCGCGTTGTCGCGGTTCGAAACCGACCTGCTCAATCGCTGCTCGAATTTGATCGAGTGACAAATGATGTACGGTGCCGGCTTCGGCCACGACGTTCTCTTCGATCATCAGGCTGCCCATGTCGTTGGCGCCGAACAGCGAGTGCCAACTGCCCGATTCGCACGCCCTGGGTCACCCAGCTGGATTGAATGTTGGGGATGTTGTCCAGGTACAGCCGCGATACGGCCTGCGTCTTCAGATACTCAAACGAACCGGTCGCGGGAATGTCCGACATGTCGGTGTGATCCGGCTGAAACGTCCAGCAGATAAAGGCCGTGAAGCCGCCCGTTTCGTCCTGCAGTTGTCGCAGCCGCTCCAGGTGCTCGATCCGCTCGGCCAGCGTTTCGACGTGGCCAAACATCATCGTCGCCGTGCTCTTGCCGCCCAGTTCGTGCCAGACCCGCATCACGTTCAGCCAGTCGTCGGTCATCACCTTGCCGCGCGTCAGTTCCCTCCGGACGCGATCGACGAGAATCTCGGCGCCGCCGCCGGGGATGCTGCCCAGGCCGGCCGCCTTCAGCCGCTCCAGCACGGTGCGGATCGGCAGCTTGTTGACTTTGGTGAAGTGATGCAATTCGGGCGGACTGAAGCCGTGGATATTCACCTGCGGGTGACGCTCACGAATGTCGTGCAGCAATTCCTCGTACCACTCCAGCTTGTAATCCGGGTGCAGGCCGCCTTGCATCAGGATCTGATCGCCGCCCAGCGCCACCGTCTCTCGACCTTTTCCAGCAATTCGCGTCGCGAGCAGCACGTAGCCTTCTTCGTGGCCTCGGCTTGCGGTAAAACGCACAGAAGTCGACAAACCGCGGTGCAGACGTTGGTGTAGTTGATGTTGCGGTCGATGTTGTACGTGCGATAGGGCTCGGGATGCAAACGACGGGTCACGGCATCCGCGGCGCCGCCGATCGCCGCCAGGTCGCGCGACTCGAGCAGCAGCAACCCTTCTTCCGGTGTCAGGCGTTCTCCCGCCGCGGCTTTGTCAAGCAGTGTGGCAATCATCAAATCGTAACTCGCTGTGCGGGGGGACAAACCCAAGTTCGGCCGCATCCGCCGCGAAACGGCGCAGCCCCTCGCGTTCGCGAGCCCCTAGAAAGAAGTGCAAATGGTCCTGGAAATACGTCAAACAGGTTTCTGGAGTGAGACCCACGGCCGCCGACTCGCGCTCCGCCAACCAGGCCACGTCTCGCAGGCCCGCGTCGCGCGCCTGGCTGAGTAACGACGAGACATCGGTCAGGTCGATCGTCGGCCTTGCCGTCCACATGGCGAACACGAACGGTAGCTCGGTGTGTCGGCACCAGGTATCTCCCAAGTCCCACACGTGGCCAAACCGCGGGGACGCCGCATGGATGGCTCGATCCCCAATCAACAATACCGCGTCGGTTGTTGCCTGCTCCAGTCCCTTGCCAATGGGCAGACACGTCGTGACAGGCCGTACGTGATGACGTTGCCAGAGCAGTGTTTGCACCATGGCCGCGCTGGTCCGCGATCCCTCGTCGAGCGCCAAAGTGCGAATCTGTGCCGGCGGGACGCGGCTGAACAGTTTGACACTCATCACCGGGCCGCGGCAGGCGATGCAGGCGTCAGACACGATGGTGTAATCGGGACGGCGGAAGTACTCGACAGCAGGGATGAGCGCTACATCCAGTTCGTCCCGGGAGAGTTGGTCAGAGAGGCGACTGGGAAGGTCGAAGGAGAGGCTCACCCAGGGCGCGAGATCGGTCAACCGATGCACCAGCGGCTTCGTGTTTAGATAAGTGACGGCGCCAATGCGAATCCGCTCGGCCATGAGGGTTCCGATATTGCGTTAACACGTCCAAAAGGTAAAGAGTATACTCACTTACGGTGAACCGAGGACAGTCGGAATGGTTTAACCGGTGCCGCACTTCGGATGTCGCTCCATATCGCGGCACGTGCGGCGACTTCCCCAGCGGCACAGCGCCTCGTCAGGTCAGCCCATGCCACCATTAACCACAGGCTGGAAGCCAATCCCATCCCTGCGTCGGCCATCCCTGCTGGGGCCAGTTCGCCGCATGCTGCTAGTGCTGATTGTGTGGATAGGGGCGCTCGGCGGGACGTCGACCCCCGTTCGGGGGGAGTCGCCGTCCTTGCCCCCCCCCACGCCGCTGCCCCCGGGTGCGATCGCGCGACTCGGCGGTTTCGGCGACACCGATCGAAGGCACGGCGTGAGCGGCATCCGTTTTGCCCCCGACGGTGAGCGGGTGGCGATTCTCAGCGTCGACCAGACGGTTCGCGTGTATGAAACGGCGAACGGCCGGTTGCTGGCCGAACTGGATGGTTACCAGGAAGGTCGGGTCGCGGATTTCCTATTCACGGTGGACGGTGAGAAGCTGCTGGTGGTATCGAATGACAACGATCCGTTGATTATCTGGAACGTGGCCACGGGACTTCGCGAACGAGCCATCGACCTGTTGGGCTATCGGCTTTTCCTGGGAAACCATCCGGATGAATTCGTGTTGCTGCAACAAGACCGGGTCGTCACGTTCTCGATCGAGGGGAATGCGGAACGAACGCTGAGATATCTGGTTCATAATCGGCCGCAAGCGATACCCCTCAGTCTTTCTCCCGACGGCAGGCAGGTACTTTTGTACTCGCCCCCTCCGGTGCATGTTGGCTCACGGCACACACTTTCTTTGCACGAAATCGCCACCTCGCAAGACGTTGATTTTCCGCTCTTGCCAACGCCCGTGGTGTGCGCCGAGTTTTCACCCACGAGCGATCAAGTGGCGATCGTATGTCGTAATGATGGCCATGTGTATCTCCGTTACGCCAGCGACAGTCATCGGCAGCAGGCACTGCTGGGAAATCGCCGATCCGTGCGGGACGTATGTTATTCTCCGGATGGTCGGCAACTGCTTGCCGCCGGCAGCGATGGTACGGCAAGCGTGTGGGAAGTCGCCACAACTCGGCCGCTCATGACGGTCGAAGGTCATGGTGACCGGCTGACGTGCGTCGCGATCTCCCCCGGGGCCCGCTATCTGGTGACCGGCAGTGCCGGCCGCAAGGAAAACTGTGCGCTGGTCTGGGATTGGCACGAGCTGTTGTTTCCCAGCACGCTGGCCACCAACCCATCCCTCGTCAACGTTTGGGATCGCCTGGGAAGTGGTGATCCGATCGTCGCTTATCGTGCGGTGGGCAGTCTGGTCGGGGCGGATGCATCCGCGTTGGGCGTGCTGGAGTCGATGATCAAGGACGTCATCAACCCGGCGTCGCCGCAAGAAGTCGCGGGCCTCATCGAGCGGCTCGATCATCCGTCGTTCGTCGTGCGGGAAAATGCTTCGGAACGCTTGCGGCTGGTTCGTGCTGCCGTCCTGGACGAGTTGACCGCGGCTCTGGCTTCCGCCCGCAGCGTCGAGATGCGATTGCGGCTACAGCGGTTGGTCAGCGGGCAGGGCTATCCGCGGCAGATGTCTCCGGTCGAGCGGCGGGGTTGGGAACGTACCATCTACGCCCTCGAGGTCATCGATACGGACGAGGCAAACGAACTCCTCCGGCGGATCGCCGCGGGACAACTCGATCGCGACCTGGCGGATGAGGCGGCGGCAGCCCTCGCGCGATAAGCGCCCGCCTAGCGCACGAACGGCTCCGCTTACGTGACGCGCACGTTGGTCACCGGGCGGTCACCCAGGGCTTCCTCCACAATCCACTGACCGATGTTGAGCGAGGAAGTGGCTGCCGGCGAGGGCGCGTTGCAGACATTGGTGATACGGTCGGATCGTAGCACCTCAAAATCATCAACCATCTCGCCGTCGGGGCGAATCGCCTGAGCGCGCACGCCCGCCGGGGCCCGCAGAAGGTCCCGGCTGCGAATCTCGGGAATCAATCGCTGCAGCGCCCGGACGAAGGCCCTCTTACTGGCTGATCGCCAAACCTCTCCCAAGCCGACGCGCCAATACCGAAGTGCCAGCCGTTGAAAACCTCGATACATGAGTGATTCGGTCAGTTCGCTCAGACGGATATCTCGCCAGCGATATCCTTCGCGAGCGAGCGCCAGAACCGCATTGGGCCCGCATTCGACGGAATCGTTAATCATCCGTGTAAAGTGCACGCCCAGGAACGGAAAGGCTGGATCGGGAACTGGATAGATCAGGCCACGGCACAAGTGCCGCGCCGAGGGTTGCAGCTCGTAGTATTCCCCCCGAAACGGGACGATTTTTGACGACGCTTCCACGCCACTCAGTGCTGCCACCTTGTCACTATATAACCCGGCACAGTTGATGCAACGGCGGGTTTTGAAATCACCCGCGGTCGAGCCGATCTGGACGCTATCCGATAATAAACGAATGGTCTCCACGCGGGCATTGGAAATCAGACGCCCGCCACGTGCGCTAACGATCTGGCCGAGCTGCTGGCAAACCGCCCCGTAATCAACAATGCCCGCGTCCGGAACGTGAATCGCCCGCAAGCCAGCGGCATGGGGTTCGAGTTCGGCAAGTCGTTCTGGACCAATCAATTCACACCGCACGCCGTTCTGCTGGCCCCGCTGGTAGATGTCCTGCAGACGTGGCAGCTCACTCTCGCTTGTCGCCACAATGACCTTGCCGCACAGTTGGTAAGGAATGCCATGCTCGTCGCAGAACCTCTGCATCGCCAGCTTTCCAACGCGGCAATTCTCGGCCTTGCGTGACCCGGGACGGTAATAGATGCCAGTATGCAGGACTCCCGAATTATGTCCGGTTTGATGTTGGGCGAATTGCGATTCTTTTTCCAGGATGGCGATGCGATCGTCCGGACGCGATGCTCCCCAGCGATAGGCGGTGGCCAAACCGACAATGCCGCCTCCAATCACAACAAGATCAAACACATCGCGGCTCATGGGGTACCCGGGTGGCTCTGCTGGATTTTGTTGTCCGGTTGGCGAACTTTACCTATACTGGGACGTCGACACGCACGACGGTCGACAGACGCACGTGCGCCCCCGATCGCCGCAACCTGCCCTGTTTCGGCAGGCTGTGGTGATGGGCTGGCCCGACAGGTTGGCCGGCAAAATTTCTCTCTCGGTCTATTTCCGTGACGTCCGCTTTCACATCGTAATCGATGGAGTTCGTATGCGAAGTCCTAAGCTCGCTCTTTTTCTTGCCGCCCTGGTATTGGTGGCCGTGATGGTCACCGTCCGGGGCCAGGCCAGGCCGCCGGCCACGGCGGAAGCCGCGGGTCCAGAAACGGACGTTGAGAGGACGCGTGATCTTGCCCAGATCGAGGACGAGGATTACGAGCTGATCAAATTGTTGGTCGACACTCTCGACGAAGTCCAGCGAAATTACGTCCAACCGATCAGTCGACGCGAGTTGATGGAGGCCGCCATCGACGGAATGCTGTCCAAGCTCGATGCTTACTCGGATTATATCGCTCCCGAGGATATCGCCGAGTTCCGCAAAGAGGTCGACAGCGAGTTCGGCGGCATCGGTATCCGAGTGGATATGCAGGATGGAGTGATCAGCGTGGTCAGCCCACTGAATGGATCGCCGGGCAAGAAAGCGGGGTTGTTACCAGGTGACAAGATTCTCACGGTCGACGGAGAATCAACCGCAGGCTGGTCGATTGAGCAGGCGGTGGCCAAATTGAAAGGCCGCATTGGCACGGACGTCACGCTCTCCGTCCGCCATGATAGCGGGCAGGAACAGACGGTGGTCATAACACGGGGTAACATCCTGGTCGAGACGGTCATGTCCCACGAACGTCTTCCCGATGGTTCATGGAATTTCCTCGTTGATGATCAAGCACGCATCGGCTATATCCGCCTGAGTTCGTTCAGCGGCCACACGGCGGATGAGTTAAAGGCGGCTCTGGAACAGCTCAAGAGTCAAGGCATGAAGGCTCTGGTGCTGGATCTGCGATTCAATCCGGGTGGACTGCTGAGTACCGCGATCGAAGTTTGCGATATGTTCCTCTCCCAGGGGCAGATCGTCTCCACCGCGGGCCGGAATGTCGCCGCCAAGAGCTGGCAGGCAACTCCCGAGGTCGCTTATGAAGGCTTTCCCATGGTCATCCTCGTCAACCGCTTCAGTGCCAGCGCCAGTGAGATCGTCGCGGCTTGCCTGCAGGATAACCATCGCGCGACCGTCATTGGCGAACGCACGTGGGGTAAGGGGAGCGTGCAAAAAGTGGTGGAACTGGAGCATGGCAGGAGTGCCTTGAAGCTCACCACGTCCACCTATGTTCGGCCAAACGGCAAGAACATCCATCATTTTGACAATTTGACGGAAGCAGACGACTGGGGAGTTCAGCCCGACGAGGGGTTTCTCGTACCCCTTAACCGAGAGCAGCTTTGGCGAGTGCAACAATCTCAGCTGAGGGCACTCCTACAGCCCCGACAAGGAGAGGGGACGCCGCTCTTCATCGATCCGCAGTTGAAACGCGGCCTCGAATTCCTACGGTCCCAACGGTAGGCCCCTTCGGCGGCCATGGCGTCGCGCCATGAAACGGCGAACGCCGCGTGCCACTGTAAGCCGCCCTTCAGCCCTTCATGAGATGCCGCGCGAATTCTTCTGGGGAAACCTTCCCATCCCCGTTCTTGTCCGCACCCTCGGGCCGCCGCCGCATGCTCGCCATTTCCTCGCGGGAAAGCTTGTTATCGCCGTCTCGGTCATACTTTTTGACGATCGATGACGCATAGCGGAGATAGCGGTCAAACATCTCGTCCGTGGCTTGCGGCGGTGATTCTTCGCCCGCTCCGCCCTCTGACTTAGCGGGGGTGGCTGGCGCCTTTTCCAGAAGTTCATCGGCCACGATCAGCCCGTCGCCGTTGCGATCGAACTGTGCGAACTCAGACGCCGCCTCCGGTTGTCGCGAGGATACAAACTCAAACATGCTGATCTGCCCGTCCTGATCCGCATCCTGTTCTCGAAACCATGCCGGAAGTCCCTCGGGCAGACGCTCGTGCGCCGTCTTAAAACGATAGGACGTGGGCCCGTCGTTGTTTTTCCGCTCATCGACTTGCTGCCTGGCATCGTCGGAGCGGTCGTCGGTCTGGCTGGCCTGAGGATTCTTGGCCTCGCTAATCCGGCGGCGCGCGTAGCGAATCGCAAGCTCGCGTTCCGAGAGCTTGCCGTCTCGGTTTTGATCATAAGCCGTGGGATCGTCGAACCAGCGTCCCCGCCGCATCTCGCGCGCATCGAGCAGGCCATTGCCATCGCGATCGTAACGGCGAAACGCCTCCCGCGTTTCGGCCAGGTCCGATTCCACGACCTTTACATTGAAGAACTCCGCCAGCGAGCCGAATCCCGGCACCGGCGCGTCGACGGTCTCGTCCTCGCCAAACCCGGGCACGAGAGGCTCGACATCATCCCCATTCGCCGCTGCACCGGGTGACGACGCGGACCGCATTGACTCGCCGTTGGCAACTTGCATCCGCTGCTTGAGAACTTCCAGCGGCACGGGGCGCGACACATCCACCCCTGGCGCGAATCGCTGCAGAAAGGCCCGGGACCTGCCATCGACTTCCTCTGGGTCCAGCCTACCATTCTGGTTGCGGTCAAAGCGTTCCAGGAAGGCAGCTGGATCGAAGCGGCCGCGGCGTCGTTCGCCACCCGGGCCGCCCTGCCCGCCGAAACGGTCACCAGGCGGCTGCGCCATCACCACGGCGACGGTCCCGATCAGCGCTATGGCGAGGATCAGCAGCGGTTTCATGTCCCACGCCTTATTGAACGAACCCTTTTGCCTCATGCCTCATGCGGAGCCCCAGCCGTGGCCCGAGCTCGCCATCCTATCTTACCACGGGGCCGGGCGGATTTCTCCACGCGGCCCCTTCCGTGGTCAGTCGAGAGGCACGTCGGCCGCCGGGCGGTCGGGCGGCGCCGGACGATCACCCCTCGGTCGACGGCGACCACCCCCTGGGCGATCCGCCCCCCCGCGGCCGCCGAAACCTCCGCGGCCGTCGAACGCAGGCATCTCAAAGGGGGAACCCTTCGCCTCTTCGAACATCTTTTGCTGTTCATCCGTGAGTTGACTGAGGGCCTTCGCCTCGATTTCTTTCCGCATGTCCGACATTTTCTTCCGCACCGCCTCCATGTCGCCACTCTGGAAGAGCTCGCGCATGCTGGCCCGCATTTCGCGGCTTGCGGATTCGATCGTTTCCGTGATCCCCTTCTTCTGTTCCTCGCTGATGCCCAGTTTCTTTGCGAATTCCTCGTTTCGCAAAGCGCCAATGCCTTGCACCTGAACGCTGATCTGCTGCAATCGCTCCAATTGGGGTGGCAGCAGGATTTCGCTTAGTTTCGCCTGCACCTTCTGTGAACGCTCCTGCGCCTGAGCTTGCATCTTTTCGCGGAATTCGGCCCGTTCTTCGTCGGTCATGTTTTGCACGTCCGGCCGTTCCCGCCGCTCGCCATCGGCCGGCCGCAGCTCGTCCGTCATGGCTTTCAACTGTGCGAGTTGCTCGTCCGTGATCTCCAACTCGTCGCGTACCTCCTTCATCGCCAACAGCCGTGCCGGACCCATTGCCGCGCCCACACGACCGCGCCGCCCTCCAGCCCCTCGGGCATCCTCGAACCCACCCCGAAAGCCGTCACGCCCCCGCCCTTGGGCGTTCAGCGGCGAAACGCCAAGCGTCAGCACCAACATCCCGGCAACCAACCCGCTCAGCAGCAGCGTCTTCATGTTTCTTTCCTTTACGGTTCAGATATCGTCACGCACTTCCGGGGCGGCGGACCACCACTCGCCGGCCCGTGAGTAACGAGAAGCCTCGACGACGCGACACTTCGCCCGTCGGAGCCCACTCTTCTTAACCCCCGTCTCTCGCCTCGGTTCCGGCAAGGCTCAAGGTTGGTCTGTATTTTCTTGGGGAAACATCACCCCAGTTCCGCGCATGTTGGCGAGCTGTGGCTGGATGGAGCGGCGAAACGACCGTCGTCAGCGGCGATCGCAGTACAAGATAGGACTTAGGGGGCGAACGGTGCAAGCAACGTGGTGGTCGCCTCATTCGCTAAAATCGGTGCGACTGGACCCGCGGTCTGCCGCTTTCACCGCTGGGGCGTGTATACTTAGGTTGTGGGTCGTCCCGGGCAACCGGCGTTGGGGAACGTGTTTCCGAGGGCGGTCCGACAGGGAGAGGAGACCCCGATGGGCGGGCGACACGTGATCTACGCCTTCGTATTGCTGACCGGCGTCGCGGCATACGCGTCGGCCCAATCGTATGGCACGTTCGGCGGCCGCACGGTGGGGAATAGCGTCTCGAGTCTTGGTTCGCCCCAAAGTGGTGGTTCGCCCGCGTTTGGTATGAGTCCGGGCAATGCCGTGGGACAAACGCAGCAGAATGCGGGGCAGGTCACGGGAAACGAGCGCTTTGTCCGCGGCGCTCGACCCGCAGGTGCCTTTGTCGGGGCCGATTCGGGCGACGCGCAGAATTTCTTCTCGCAGCTGCAAGGGAATGCGGGGAACTTTGGCAGCGGTCTCAATGCCAATCGCAATCGAACCGAGCGTGGCAATCAAATGCCCGCGCAGACAACGCCTGTCATCCGTCGCCGCCTGCATGTCGGTTTCGAATATCAATCGCCGGCGACGAGCGAATTAAGTCGCCGACTCAATAGCCGATTGCAGGGGGTGTTGGCATCGGTGTCTCGGCAGTCGGAACCGTACCCGGATGTCCAGGTGGCCATGCTGGACGCGACGGTGGTGCTGCGAGGTACGGTGCCGTCGCAAGAGGCGAAGCTGCTCTTGGAGCGGTTGGTGCGGCTTGAGCCTGGAGTGTGGCAAGTCCAGAACGAGCTAGTGGTAGACGACCCCGATACGTCGCCGGATCCGTTCGGCTCATGATCCACGCTGAAGCGGGGTTGGCTCCTGGCCCAGGCGGAACGGGCTGCGAAACGGAAACCATCGCATCGGGTGTGACGAACGATTGAGCCGGCGTCGTCTGCAGTTGGTAGGCCTGGGTGCCGCCACAATGGAGTGGCGGCTCGACGAATCCTCCGCTGGCCACCGGTGGGACGTACCCTTGCGCCGCGGCGATCGTCGGTGGATGCTCGGCAAGGCTTGCCGAATTCATCAATCGCTGCCGCACCGTGGGCGGTAACGCGATGGAAGTCGCCCGCAATCTGGCAGTCGATGCTGCTGATGCCGCCGTGGCGTTGGCAGCAACTGCGGCGCGCCCGGCCGACTCGATCGCGGCCGTCGTCGGAGATTCCGCTGGCACGTACGGGGCTTGGTAATCGGCAGGTCGTATATCCGCCGTGGGGGGCATCGGTGCGGACGGTGTCGGCGATTCGAGCTCGCCGATCTCACGCTCCGCTGCGTCGCTGCCAGGCAGGAGATGACGGGCGTGGTCTCCCATCACGACTTGGCCAGTTAGGGTGGTAAAAACGGGTACGACACTGATCTTCTTGCGTTTGCCCCCCACCTCATCCCAGGGGATCCAGATGGAATAGGACGAGCCGAGGTCAGTGATACTATGATGACGGGCGAACTCGAGCGGGCTGATCACGTACTTGCGATCGGGCTCACGCGACTCGGGACCGGCTTTCGAGTCATCGTAGCCGTAAACGATCAGCTGCCCGTTGACGGGGACGGTCTTTCTCTGGGAGTCGTAAAAATACAATCGACCGCCGAGACCGCGTGTGGCGGGCGCGCCGGGATGATGATAGGTCGTGTCCGACCAGATCGCGACCAGCTTCTCCGGTGGATTCACGCCGGTTAAGTCGGGCAGTTGAGCCTGGAGCTCATCGGTCGGCCCTTTCTTCTGCAGCATCTGACAGCCGGACAGACACAGCACTACCAAGGTCCAAATGCCCACGCTCGACCGTCGTCGAGGTGCTGGGCATGAATCCGTTCGGTGGAGGCTGGTCGAGTCCATCATGGTTGTGCTTGCGATTCGCGCACCCACTGGCCATTGCGTGTGACAAACGTTTGCGGTGCGTCCTCCGACGGTTGCATTTTGACGACGTACGGTGACTGGCCCCGCGGGTTCCGTGCGGGCACGCGGGGTACCAGTTCCTGATAAGCAACCGGGGCCACGCCCCTTGTTTCGAGCGAGCTTTGCGGCTGCTGGAGTGGTGAGGGTAAGGGCCCGGTCTCGGCCGGGTTGACCGGAACGCTTTCCCAGGTCGGTGCGAGCTCGCCAGGCGAATCGTACTCCCGGGTATACGGCGGTGCCGATTGGTAGGCGTTGCGTCCCGTGTCGTTCGCATCCGTCAAGCCGGCCGGGTTGCGGTCGGGATAAATGGTTGCGGGGCATCCGCCGCCTTGTCCCGGTACGGTTCCGTCGGAGAAGCTCTCGCAGGCGTTGACGTCAAAGTAGCCATGCACGCGGTACACGTCCGACAGGCACCAACTCATGCGGTCGCTCTCCATCTGGTTGATGCAGTTGACGTCCTGTTCGCCGCGAACGATATACGGGGTCAAAATGAACAGCAGCTCGAAGCGATCCTTTCTGTCCTGCTCGTAGCGAAACAAGTCGCCCAGCACGGGGATGCCCGACAGGAAGGGAACGCCGCGATTGAACTGACGATCCGCTTCGGAGATGAGTCCCCCGATGACCACGGTCTGCCCGCTGCGGGCGCTTACGGTCGTCTGGGCGGTGATGATGTCAATGATCGGCGAGAAAATTACATCTCCGCCCGCTGAGATCGAGATGGGAATGCCTTCGTCTTGCGGACCCAATTTCGATTTTTCGGCGTTGATCTCCATGACCACCAGCCCGTCGGGGCTGATCCGCGGCGTCACTCCCAGCAACAATCCGACGTTTTCCAGCACCGTGTTGTTGATCGTGCCGTTGATGGTCAACTGACTGGACGTGATCCGTGGCACGCGTTGCCCAACCTGCACAAAGGCGGGTTGATTGTCGAGCGTCATGATTTGCGGTCGGCTGAGCACCTGCATCCGTGTGTCGACCTCGAGGGCCCGAATGAGCACGCTCAGTGCATCACTGCTGGCCGACAAGACCAGCCCGCCGAATCCTAGCTCGTTGTTGATTCTGCCCAGTCCGAAATTGCCGAGCGTCTGGGCGCCGATCATGCCCGCGGAGCGTATCGAAATGTCGCTCGCCGAATTGCCTAGGGGAGCATTGTTGAAATCGAAACCGGGAATAAGTTCGGCAGACATATCCATCGCGCTGGTCACCACGCTGCGGTCAAACAGCAGTGGGTCTTGAATGCCCAGTTCCGTGCCGAGTTCGCAAAACCGGGTCAAATCCACCTCGGCAATCAGCACCTGGATCATGACCATCGGCGGGCGGGCGTCCAGCTCCTGCACGATCTGGTTGATTTCGTCAAAGTAGCGGGGCGTGGCACTCACAATAAGACTGTTGCTTACCGGTTCGGGAACCACGACGACTTCCCGCTCGATCTGCTGGAAGGGGCTGACCGTGGCGGGAGCCACGTCCTGAATTTGCCGCTCGCTGCGAAGGAACTCGTTGATCGCTGTTGCGACATCGATGGCGGGGGCATAACGCAGTCGGTAGACGACGCTCTTTCGTTGTTCGACGTCCTCTTCGTCCAGTCGCAGCAGGATCGCCTCCACCACCCGCAGGTCCGCCAGGGAACCCGAGGCCACGATGCTGTTGGTCCGCTCATCCACGGTGAATCGCAGCGGGATGAGCGCGTTCGACGCGATGCTGTTGGCCTGTCCCCCCTGGAACCCGGTTCCCAATTGATTGCCGAACAACTCTTGCAGCACTTCCGCCAACAGCACCGCATCGCCGTTGACGATCGTAAAGACCTTGATCTCCGCGTCTTCGGCCGGAAGTTCGTCCAGCTGTCGGATGAGGGCCGCGATGAGATCCATGCTCTCCGCAGGCCCGCGCACCACCACCGTATTCGACCGCGGGTCGGCCGTGACCTGGACATCGGCCAGCACACCCGACTGGTACAGTCGTTTTCCCTTGGCATCGACCGTGGCCAGTGAGAGAGTCGATGCAGGACGACCGGTCGATGTCTCACCCGCTGGCTGATCGCTGCTCGAACCCTTCAGCGCCTCTTCCAGGATGGGCACCAGGTCCTCGGCCAATGAATTCTTGAGGTGAAAGACACGCACCTCATTTACGGCCGCGCCCTTGGCCACGTCAAGCGACATCAGCAGCTTGCGGACTTCCGCCGCGTCGCGGGGACTGGCCTGCACGATGATGGCATTGCTGCGGAAATCGGAAACGACGCGAACCTTCGTGCCCAGGCCGCCCCGCTCCTCGTAGAAATTATTGATCGTCTCCTCGGCTTCGCTGGCACTCAGGTATTGCAGTTGAAACACGTGAAACTGCTCGTCCGGTTCGGCAGGCCGATCGAGTTTCTCGATCAGAGTCTTGACGACCTTCACGCTTTCGGGCCGGCCAAGCA
Organism: uncultured Planctomycetaceae bacterium; assembly: GCA_963700865.1. GTDB lineage: Bacteria > Planctomycetota > Planctomycetia > Pirellulales > Pirellulaceae > CAVOGJ01. The sequence continues at coordinate 58,560 of CAVOZC010000019.1, forward strand.
ACAACAGAGCGTTGGGCTTCACGAGTGGCGTGATACTTACACGCCCCTGGCGGACCGAAAGCACTTCGTCTTGTAATGGGCGGATGATCTCGGCGATGGCTTCGCTGTCGACGTGCTGCAGGTCGACGACTTCGATCGCCGGCTCGGTCACCACGCTTAACTCTTCGATCTCGCGAATGATCTTATTTACCCGCTCCACGTCTTCCTTCTTGCCGCGCAGTACGATGACGTCGAGTCCATCGAGGTACTCAATCTGGACGGGCCCCAGCAGGCCTTCTGGATCCTCACCATTTGCCGCGGGGCTGTTCGCCGGAAGTACGCCGCGTCCTTCATTCGGTGGCGTCGCCTGTGCTATTTCGCGTGGCGTCCGCTCCCGAGGATGGATGCCTTCCTTGTCCCACTGCACGATATCGGTACGCTTGGCCGGCCGCTGGCCGGCGTGATTGGCGCGACGGTTGATCAGCTCCATCGCCCGCTGCACCGATGCGGGACGAGCACCCGCCGCCGCCACCAGTTCCGTTTGTTCGTTCCGTGCGACGCGCGGTTGGTCCAGCACACCGATCACACGGGCCCAGGCCCCGGTCGCCGCGGCCGACCCCTCGAGCTTGACGGCATTCGCCGCATAGTCCAGTGTCAGCCGAATCCGCTGCTCTGTTCCGCTGCCGACCGTCAGTGTTTCGGCGGTGCCGTCCGGGGTGCACTGCGCTGGCACCGAGCCGTGGTAGAGCCGCAAAATGGTCGTGCGTAGCTTGTTGGCCGAATAGTGCCGCAGCGGGATGGTCCGCGGCTCGCCGTCAGCCGACGTTGCGACACGCCGCGACGATCCGCCGGACGAGTCGCCCGCGTCCCGCATGATGGGAACCAGATCCTGATGGACCTGTGGCGGAGCCACGATCACCATGCGTCCCGTCTCGGGGTCGGCGGCAATGCGAATGGACGGATCGGCCTGAAAGGCCTGCCGTAGTTCGGCCGCTAGCGTTGCCACCGTCGCCGGTTCGACTTGATACACGCGCGAGACCAAGTCCCCGGCAACCTGACTCCAACCCGGAACGCCACAGGCGATCAGCAGCGAAAAGGCGATGGTGGTTGGAATACGTGACGGCATGAAAAACGGTCCACGGAAACAGGTGAGGACGACCCGCAGCGGTGGACCACCTCCGCGCTGGGGTCGCGCCGCATAATGCAAATGATCGGTAAAGTTTGACTGATCGCTCCAATTTAATGCGGTGCAGCCGGGCCAATTTTTGTCCGATCGGGTCGCTAAGCCTTGCGGGCACCGCTGGCCAAAAGGCCGGCTTCCGCAGCGGGTTGGAAACACTGAGGCACAGAGGACACGAAGCCCCCTGTTTCCTCTGTTTCTCTGTGTTTCCGCCGTCGGTCGTTCTCGGGTAAGCCCCGACGCTGCGGATGGCCGAAGCGTACTGCCAGTTCTCCCAGCATTGCCTGGCATTCGCCCGGGGCGCTGGAATCCGCGGCGGGTTGGAAACACTGAGGCACAGAGGACACGAAGCCCCCTGCCACTCACCATGCCCGTGAGTGGTGGGCTTTTCTCCTAGGGCCCGGTATCATCGGACGCACGTGATCGTCCCACGCAGGCTCAGCGCCGCTGCGATTCTTAGAAGGAGGGTTCATCCATGGCCACCTCGGTCGAACGCATTCTCAGCGAAGTCGGTCCGCTGGCTTTTCCTGGGGTGTTCGATACGCTGTCGGCGAAACTTGCGGAGCGAGTCGGATTTCCCGCTCAGCCTTTGTCTCTGGCTTTTCCGTGGCCGCCACCATGATTGGCGAACCTGATATGGGGCTGCTCACGCAGACCGAAATCATCGAGCGGGCTCGGCAAATCTGTGGCAGTGTCGAAATACCGATCCTGGTGGACGCCGACACCGGGTATGGCAATCCGCTCAACGTGATCCGCACGATCAACGGGCTGGTGGCGGCGGGCGCGGCCGGTTGCTTGCTGGAGGATCAGGTGTGGCCCAAGAAATGCGGCCACATGCGGGACAAACGGCTCGTCTCGCGTGACGAATACCTGCATAAGATTCGTGCGGCCGTCGAGGCGCGGGGTGACCGTGATTTCTTCATCGTGGCTCGTACCGATGCCTTGGCCGTGGAAGGCATGGACGAAGCGGTGGCGCGCGTCACCGCGGCGCGTGCGGCGGGTGCCGATGCCTGCTTTATTGAGGCGCCCGAATCGGTCGCGCAGCTGACGGAAATCGGCCGGCGAGCCCCAGGGCCCAGGGTGGCAAATATGATCGAGGGTGGTCGGACCCCCGTATTGGCGCGAGACGAGTTGGCCGGCTTGGGGTTCCACTTGATCCTCTATCCGCTGGCGGGCTTGTTCGCGGCGGCTCGTTCGCTGGAACGAGTCTACGAGATGCTGCGGGCAGCGGGCACGACGGGGGGCGACCCGGACGAGTTGCTCACGTTTGCGGAATTTAATGATCGGATGGGCGTGGAGGAGAAATACGAGCTGGCTCGACGGTTTGGTGTGGGCGGCAGTTCGTAGCCGAAGTCGCCAGACATTGGGGGTTGGGGCTTGGCTCGGCGTTTCCGGGCCAAATTCGTGCGAATTCGGCTACGAGGCTTGGCAAGTTCTTGTGGTTCCGCCTTAGGCCGATGGGACGTAGTGCAGGCTTGTTACTTGCCTTTTGTCCAGCATCCATCGCCTTCCTCGTACTCCTACGTGTCATCAGCTCGGCGCACACGCTCGATTCGAGTACGAGTACGACAACGCGAACGCAGACACAGACTTCGCAAATGGGAGATTGGTTGAGTGCGTAGCCTGGGGGATTCATGGGGCGCTGTCGGAACAGGAGAATCATCCCAGACTTGCCAATCTTTGTCCGCCAGGTCTGTGTCTTCCCCTTATGTTCCACTTAGGGTTGTCAAAGTTATCTCCCGACGAGCAACAATTGTTCGCGCATCAGGCGGAAGTCTTCGCCGCATACCCCGGTATGACGGGCACCGAGATCGGGCACTTCATCGACGCCATTGAAGAATTGGGAGACAACACCTTGGTCATTTTTATCGCTGGCGATAACGGCACCAGCGCCGAAGGTGGCATGAATGGCATGTACAACGAGATGACGTACTTCAACGGCGTGAAGGAACAGGTCAAAGACATGCTCCAGCATCTTGACGAGTGGGGCAGTCCCAGCACCTTCCCCCACATGGCCGCGGGCTGAGCCGTTTGCTTCGACGGGCCGTTCACTTGGACCAAGCAGATTCCGTCAAACTACGGGGGAACTCGTCAGGGGATGGTGATCCACCGGCCCGCGCGAATTAAGGCCAAAAACGGCCTGCGACCGCAGTGGCACCGCTTTATTTCGCGCCCACGATCTTAGAAGCGGTCGGCTTACCGCAGCCGCGGATCGTCAATGGCATCGGGCAGCGGCCAATGGAAGGTGTCAGCATGATCTACACATTCGATCATCCTCAGACGGCCGACAGACATCTTGTGCAATACTTCGAGCTCTTCGGCAACCGGGGGGGTTAATACGACGGATGGTTCGCCGGCGCGATCCATTGAGCACCCTGGGGCGGCACGTCCCGCCACCGGTTGAAGGAAGACGTGTAGGAACTCTATCACGTGGCGGAAGACTTCAGCATGTCGGTGGATTTATCGGCCAAGCACCCCGACAAATTAAAAGAGTTGCAGGAAATCTTCCTCGCCGAGGCCGCAAAATACAAGGTGCTGCCCATCGACGATCGTATGGTTGAACGCGTGAATTCGTTGCTTGCCGGTCGCCCGGATATCATGGCGGGGCGGACGACACTGACCGCGTATGCAGGGCTGGGATTCCTGTCAGAGAACGACTTTATCAACACGAAGAGAGCTTCGTTTGACATCGTCGCCGAGATTGAAGCGGCGGTTGCAAAGACCAACGGCGTGATCGTCAGCCAGGCTGGCCGCCTTGGTGGCTGGAGGTTCTACGTCAAGGCTGGCAAGCCGATTTACGTGCACAACTATCCGGGACTCAATAGCTATGAGATACGATTCGATACGTCCCTTCCCTCGGGTCCAGCAACCGTAAAATTGGACTTCGCCTGTGACGGCCAGCCAAAATTGCGGGGGCGGCACGGCCACACTCTATTTCAACGACAAGGCCGACGGCCCGGGCCGAGTCGAAAAGACGCAGTTCGGCATTTGGTCGGCGGATGAGATGGCCAATGTCGGCATCGACCGTTAGACATCGGTTTCGCCGGAGTTCACCGAGGAAACCAGCGAATTTACCGGTAAGATCGACAAGGTGACCATCACGTTGAAGTAAATGGGTCCGATGCCGCTTATTTTTTCCGGACGACGAGAACGCCTGCCGGCGTCGGGGCCTGCACTCGGCAACTGCATCGCTTAATCATCCGACGTGCGACTACTTCGCCGGGTATTGGCTCCGGGCTGGGGACGCGAGGCCGCTGGTTTCGGTCCCGGAGCGTAGGTTCCTGCACGCCAACACGGTCACGCGCATGTTGGCTCAATTGAACGAACCCGAGCTCAGCGACTGAGCTGATCTCGCCCCGCGGATGCATTCCCACGCTGCCTATCTTCAGGCATGATCAGCGGAACCGTCGCGACGTGAAAACAGGAACGTTGGCAAGCTTGATCTGCAGCTTGTCACCGGTGATTTTTCGGTCCCGCTCGTTACCTTCTTCGCCCCGTCGTCCCCAAACGGCGAAGATCGAATCGCTCCGCCTCAAGCTGTTTTCATAGCGGTGGCTGTTCCACAAGTTAAAGTCCTGTACGTCCACCCCGCCATCCGCATTGAAGTCACCGGCGGTCCACGCTGCAGCGTAGGTAAACTTGTGTTCGTTCCACGCCAGATAGTCTGATTCGTTGACTCGGCCGTCTAAATTCGCATCCCCGATTAAATAGGGAAGGCCGGACGGAAGCTGACGCGCACCCGCTACGGCAAGCCACCGATCGCGATCCGCCAGGTCGACCAGACCTTCACCCGTTAGATCGAAGGCGATCTCGTAGTTGCCCGCGGCAATGTTGGCGATCAGCTGATCGATGTCCGCCCCGTCGCACACACCACTGCCGTCAAAATCACACTCGGGCGTCATCTGATACATGCGACCATGAACACCTTCCGCCCGACCGGTCCCGTGGCCGGTCCAAAACATGCCAACTTGTCCGTCAGCGGTCATCGCCAGCACGGGTGACGTTTGAGGTCCTTGATCGGCGGACGGCACGAGAAACTCATCCGTTTGGGCTATGGCAACGGCATCGTAGAGTCTTGCAAAAACGCCGGCACCGCTGCTGTCCTGCTTGTGGCTCTGCCAACCAACGACGAAGTTGCCGTGAGGATCCACGGCAACACTTGGATGGCGTTGCGGGGCGAGCGTCGTTTGGTTCACCTGAAATTCGACCGGCTGTATTGGCGTCTTGTCTGACGCGAACTGGCGGCCAAAAACGCCCCAGGTATTGCCGTCCTGGTTGACGCTTTGCCAGACCACAACAAAGTCGCCTTGCTCGTTGATCGCTACGCCAGGATGTTCCTGTGCCTCGAATTCTGCCTGGATGCTGTGTACAAGCACTTCTTCGCCGGTTGCCAAACCATCTTCGTCGAACCACTGCACAAAAATACTCTTCTCGGAATCCGTCGGATCGAATACGGCCCGATGATCGCTAACCCACCCGACAACAAACTGGCCTGCAGCATTCATGGCCGCCGTCGGGCGCACTTGATCCAATGCGGCGTGCGTGTTCAGCAAGAACTCGCCACCAACCTTGTCCCCGGCTGCGTCATAACGCTGGCCAAAGATACCAAAGCCGTCCTGATCCGGGCCCTGCCACACAATCACGAAACAGCCGTTACTTGGATTCATCGCAATCGAGGGCATACTTTGGTTGCCAGAGACCAGGGAATTGACCTGAAACGGGCCACTCAGGCGTTGGCCACTGGCATCGAACCGCTGCGCGAATATTCCATAACCGTCGCCGTCCTGATTTGCCGCTTGCCACGTTGCCACGAAGTTGCCGGTCCCATCCATCGCCACATCGGGATGACTCTGGTTCCCGATGGTCATTGTGGTCACGCCAAAGGCGTCCCCCAGCGGCTGGCCCTGCTGGTTGAATCGTCGGCCAAACACTCCGAGTCCGCTTCCGTCGTCGCCGTAGCTCTGCCAGACCGCAACAAAGTTGCCGTTAGCGTCGACGGCTGCCGATGTCGGAGCCTCCTCCAATGTCACATAATTATTCAGCACAACTTCTCCCTCACCCGCCACCGTCAGGTCATCGGGTTGCAAAAGGTACCGCTGTGCGTGAATCGCCGGCTGGTGGGTGGCATCGAGTCCCAACCAGGAGACGACCAGCGTGCCAGACGAATTGACGCTCATGGACGGATTCACTTGGGGACCCTGCGTGTTTGTGTTCACTTGAAATTCGTCAGCAAGCACGTCGCCCGCAGCATCATACGCTTGAGCAAAAATTCCCCAGCTGAACCCATCCTGGTGACTGCTTTGCCAGGAGATGACAAAGTCGCCGACAGCGTCCATCGCCACCGCAGGGTATTGCTGGCCTTGCGCTGTCGTCTCGTTGACGCGAAAATCGTCACCGCGCTCCGTTCCGTTTGCGTCGAACCGGCGAGCAAAGACATCGGCGCCACTACTGGTCTGCCCCTCGGAGGTCCAGGTGATCACGAAGTCACCTGTCGCCGCCATCGCTGCTTGCGGACCAACCTGATCCTTCGTACGGATGGAATTGACTTGGAACTCGTCGCGCGATGGCTCCCCCTCCGCGTTGTACAGTTGGGCGTAGATCTCCACATCGGGTTCGTCACTCGGGTCCTCCGTATGGAGTTCCGTTTGCCAGGCGATCACGAATTGCCCGGTGCCCTGAGCGATCGCAATGGTCGGTTCAGACTGGTCGCCGATGGTGGTTGTATTTACCAGAAATTCATGCGCATCCAGAGGTCCTTGTCCCCAGGAAAAACGCCGTCCGTGAATGTCCGTGCCGGACCCGTCCTCGTCGAAACCCTCCCAAGCGACGACGAAGTTGCCATTTTCGTTCATGGCGACAACGGGGGCCTCTTGGTCGCCGGCGATCCATGTGTTGACCTGGAACACATCGCCATAAGGCGTGCCATCCGGCAGATATTGCTGAGCAAAGATGCCGCGGCCGTCGCCGTCTTGAAGCAGACTCTCCCATACCACGACGAAGTTGCCGGCGGCGTCCGCCGCCACGGAAGCCGAGTCCTGGTCGTCGACGGCGACTCCACTAACGAGGAAAGCGTCTCCTTGCGGCGCCCCGTCCGCTAGGAAACGCTGGCCGTACACGCCTAGACCCTGCGGATCTCCCCCGGGTTGCTCAAAGCTCGTCCAGGCGGCGACATAATTTCCCGTCGACTCGATGACCGCGATTGCCGGAGCACTCTGTGACATCCCCGTGGTTTCGTTCACCAGAAATTGATCGTCGTTTGGCGTCACCAAGAGATGCGGTCGCGGCGGCACGTATCCCTCTTCATAGAAACGACCATGCAGACCCTCCGTGGATGCTGTTCCCTGGCCGATCCAGAAAATTCCATAGTCACCTGCGGCGTCCATCGCCATTACCGGAAGAATTTGCGGCCCCAGCTCCCATTGATTGACAAGCTGTTCGTCGGTTGCCGGAGTTCCGTCCGCGAGGTACTGGCGGTTCATGATCGCCGTCGCGCTCTGATCCTGAAGATCACTTTGCCAACTGACGGTGAAGTTACCTAGTGGATCGACCACCACGGAAGCACGCCGCTGATTTTCCTCCGTATGCTGATTGATTTGAAATTCGGCGGCTTCGCGGGCCGTCTTATCCGCCAGGAATTGACGCCCATAGACTCCCCAGGCACTGCCGTCTTGATTGATGCTCTGCCAAACGACCACAAAGCTACCGTCCGCAGCAATCGCGATATCTGGATACTCCTGGGCCTCGGCCGCTGGATCGATCAGATGGGCAAGTTGCTCCGCGCAAACGTTTGCGCCATTTGCATCAAACCATTGCACAAAGATGCTCTTTTCGGAATCGTCTTGGTCAAAGATTGCGCGGTGATCACTGACCCAAGCGATGGCGAATTGGCCCGACGCATTCATACTGATCCGCGGACTGGCTTGATCGAGTTCCGTGAAGGCGTTGACCAAAAACTGTGACCCCAGTCTGACTCCTGTTGCGTCGAAACGTTGGGCATAGATCCCCGCACCATCGGCATCGGGGCCCTGCCAGGCGACAACAAAGCTGCCGCCATCGGTCTCCATCGCAATGGTGGGCTGTATCTGACTCCCGTCCGCATCGGTTGAGACCCGAAATTCGGTTTCCAATCGCTGTCCGGCGGCATCAAATCGCTGTCCAAAGATTCCTTGACCAGCCCCATCTTGGTCGTCGGATTGCCACACGACAACGAAATTGCCCTCCTCGTCCATGGCCACATCCGGACGGCTCTGATTGCCCGCGACCGTTGTATTAATGATGAATGCGTCACCCAACGGTGCTCCATGCACATCAAATCGACGTCCCACAATGCCCGTCCCATTGCCGTCATCGCCGTAACTCTGCCAGACGGCAACGAAATTGCGATTCGCATCAACGGCGACCGCCGCCGCCGCTTCTTCCAACTCGTTTCGATGGCCAACCACGATTTCGCTCCCAACGGGATGGAAATTGCCGCCGCCTCGCGGCAGCTGATGGCGCTGGGCATGAACTGCGGGTACGTGCGACTCGTCCAGTCCAAGCCATAAGGTGACGGTCGCTCCATCGGAGTTCACGCCAATCACCGGGTTGGTCTGCGGTTGTTCGGCAAAGCTGTTCACCTGGAATTCTGTGGTCAGCGGATTGCCAGCGGCATCGTAGGCGCGGCCAAAGATCCCCCAGCTGAATGCGTCTTGGTGGCTACTCTCCCAAGTGACTAGGAAGCTGCCTTCCTGATCCATACCCACCGCGGCATTCTGTTGTCCTTGAAGCTTGGTCTCGTTGACGCGAAACTCCCCACCGGCAAACAGTCCCGCGGTGTCAATCCGTTGGGCATAGACGTCCGAACCGCTGCCCGGCTGCCCCTCCGAAGTCCACGCGACTACGAATTCCCCAGACGCGCCGATGGCGACCGCGGGAGCGACCTGGTCGCGTGATGTGGTCGTATTGACTCGGAATTCGTCCCGAATTGCGGTACCGTCTGCGCCGTACAAACTCGCAAAGATCTCGACGCTCGCTTCTCCATCCGTCCATTCACTCTCCCAGACGATTGCTACGTGATCGGTCTCGCCGTCCACGGCGATCACCGGCGCGGTTTGATGGCCCTCGGTTGTCGCGTTTACTAAACGTTCGTTCAAGTCCAATGGTTGCCCGTCAGCCGCAAAACGGCGCGCGTAGATCCCGTAACCGTCGGAGTCCTGGCCGTCACTCTGCCAGGCGACCACAAAATCCCCTCCACGACTCATGGCGACCGCCGGCTGTGACTGGTCACCCATCCACCATGTATTGACTTGGAAGGGAAGTCCTGCGGCTGCGCCGTCGGCTGAGTAGCGCTGCCCGTAAATGCCCGCGCCGTCGCCATCTTGCTCCTGGCTTTGCCAAACCACAACGGCGTTTCCCCTGGCATCAACGGCGACGGCCGAAGCCCGTTGGTCGCCGGCCGTGAATTCTTCATTGACGAGGAAGGCTGGCCCCTGAGGGGCACCGTCCGCCAGGAACCGCCGCGCATAGACGCCGGTCCCGCTCTCGTCTTCACCTGCTTGCTCAAAGCTGGTCCAGCTCGCCCAGAAATCTCCATTTGCCGCTACCGCGGCTGTCGGCGCGCTCTCCTCAAGAGCCGTGATTTCATGCACAAAGAACTGCGGTCCTAAGGGGTTGGCAGACAGCAGAGCGCGAGTCTCAAGCGCCTCGATGGCCATCAGTCGATCGATGCATCGCCTTCGTCGACAGAAACGCTGGTGGTGCGCTGTCATGCGATGTAATGGCCGCCTCAATCGGCTCTCCCACAAGTCAACAAGCTGTTCCTGAACCGCCATGAGAGTGAACATCGCGCGGTCTCCTAGCGTTGAAATGCATTGATACGACGGCGATTTACTTTCAGGACGTACAACCAGCACAAATCGTGCCAATAACGAGGCACGGTACTCGTGGCCGCGGTGAAAGAGCGGTAAGAAAAGGGATAAGACCGCTTGCTCTACGAACTGCGAAATGCGCGTACGTCGGTTTTTTCGTGCGATGTGGCACGACACAGAATACGCGAGCGTGCTCGCGCGCACTCGAAACGTGGAAAATTCCTGGCGAGGCACGGGCGACCGGCGTGCCCTCGCGGCGCCAACCTCGGTGAAGGCGGTCGCGCGCTGATTGACCCAGCTTTCATCCGAAAATTCCCATATGGGCTATGCCTTGAACCGACCCAGGCCCGGTAGGGCCCCCAGCTTAACGTCGCGTCCTCCCCGTATCAAAGGCTTGGTCAAGTCTTGACGTTCTTCCCGGCGCGAGTGGTTCTGTAGCTCCCGGAAACGGGCCATTTGCGTTGCTTTTCAGCGTCGGGCGAAGAGCCGTTTTCACGCCTGCCTTCTATGCTGGTCAGGTCTGACCTCACTGGTTTACGAAGGAAACACTGAGACACAGAGGACTCAGAGGGATACTGTCGCCGTGTCAAGCTGTCCCTGATGCTGCAAGCTTAGTGTTTCTGGTGCGCCAGGCGAAGCCTGGCTGATCTACTCAAATGAAAGGAGTTGAGCATGATAATTGTTCGTTAGTCATGTAGCTGCTCAGGCGGTGTTCTCGTAGTAACTCGGTCACCGAAGCCCTGAGTCTGGCGAAGGTGTCAGCCGTAATGCGCAAGCGTGAACCTGATTCAGCCTCGTTACACTTTTTCCGAGTGGCCAGCTTTTCAGAGATGGTAAAGCCATCACGGGTCGTCAAGCAACGAACAGAAGCAGCGATCCGACTCGGCGGGGTGACTGGGGACAGCGGGCACCGAAAGATCAGTCAGGAACCTGGGAGGCCCACGTCGGCGAGTCCCAGCTCAACGCTCTGCGTAAATCCATAACCACAGAACGACCAACGTGGGAGTCGGACAGGCTCATAATAGTGATGACTCGCAGTAACTCGCGACGAGCGAAGGAGCCTGACGAAGGATGTGTTTTATTCAACAACGTTTTGAGTACCGCTTGATAGAAATGTCCACTACGGAAGACTAAGACCGCCCCCGGAGTGGATGGTGTCACGTTTGTAGACATCGAAGCCTCCGAAAATGGCGTGCGAGGTTTTCTGCAGCAACTCCAGGCAGACTTGCGGAACAAGAGCTACAAGCCTGATGCGGTTCGCCGCGTACAAATCCCCAAGCCCGACGGTCGCATGCGTCCGCTGGGCATCCCGACGGTCCGCGACCGAGTCGTCCAGATGGCCGTGTTGCTGATTCTGGAACCGATTTTCGAAGCGGACTTTCGTGACAGTTCGTTCGGGTTTCGGCCGGGCCGAAGTGCTCACGACGCCCTCGATGCGATTCGCTCGCACCTTGGGCGAGGGAAGCGGGAAGTGTATGACGCGGACCTGAAGGGCTACTTCGACACGATCCCGCATGACAAATTGATCGCCGCACTGGAGGTCCGCATCAGCGACCGCAGTGTGTTGCGATTGATCCGCATGTGGCTGCAAAGTCCGATCGAAGACACCGACGAATCGGGTCGCACGACCCGGCACAAGCCCACCGCGGGCACGCCTCAAGGTGGGGTGATTTCGCCGCTGTTGGCGAATCTATATCTCCACTGGTTCGAGGTGCTGTTTTACCGCAGTGACGGTCCGGCTACCTGGGCCAAGGCCGAGCTGGTCCGCCATGCGGACGATTTCGTTGTGCTCGCCTATTACCAAGGCGATCGTCTGAGATCGTGGATTGAAACGACGCTGGAGGCCCGCTTCGGGTTGACGATCAACCGCGAGAAGACCAAGGTGGTATGCCTGGGAGAGATCGCTGGTGAAGGTTTGGACTTTCTCGGATTCACGATGCGCTACGAACGCAGCATCTTGCCGCATTCGGATCGCTACCTGCACGTGGGACCGAGCCCCAAGGCGATGGCACGAGTTCGCACGAAGCTTCGCGAACTGACCTCGCCACGGATGTGCTTCAAACCCGCACCGCTGCTTGTCGCCGAGGTGAACCGCTTGCTGCGAGGTTGGAGCGGGTACTTTGGCTACGGCCCTCCTCTACTCGACGGCGCCTGTCTTTCCGCCTTCCGCCGCCATTTGAAAAGTCCCACGGTGCGAGTCGCCCGTTTGCCGTTGCGCGGGTGTGGCATCCTTTCCGGTTGGTTTGTGTCCCCATATGCTCCACGATGTGCCCCACGGATGTGCGGCCCGGGCACATTGATGCGGCCAGCTCGGCCGTTCGCGGAGAGACATTTGCGTGCCACAGCATGGGTGTTCCGTACGTACTTTCGTGCCAGTTTCACGTTCTGTCAGCAGTGTTTGACAATCCTGCATCAGTCGGCACGCCGTTTGCAACCTTCGTTCCGATGCTGGTCTCAGGCGATGGCCATTGCCGGCGGGAGTCCGGTACGGGTCGAAGTGTATCTACGTTGAGGCGACAAGGACCCTATGTACGATGGGAGAAAGTCATGTATTGGAACAGACTCACACAGCCGAAATGGCTGGGATCAAGATTGCTATTTGATGTTGAATCGGTCGAAAGACGCGTTCTGCTGGCCGGTGATGTGATGGCCAGTTTGAGTGCCGGCGGCGACCTGACGCTCCGGGGTGATAGCGAGGCGAATCAAATTCGCATCGGTTTGGAGGGAGACGAGGTTGTGGTAGCCAGTCTGGACTCGACAACCATCAACGGAGAAACAGAATTCCGCTTCAACGCATCCGAACTGACACGCAATGTGCGCGTCAATCTGGCAGGCGGCGATGATGTCGTCGTGATTGGGGGTGAAACGCATGAAGAACCCGTGATCGAAGGAGGCGCTGGCAAATCTGATGCTGGCCGAAGAGGAGGACGAACCGCGATTGACCATGCCCGGGAATGTGACCATTAACACGGGAGCGGGCGATGACTCCGTCAAGGTCAGCTTTGTTAACATCGGCAACCGGTTGCAAATCGTTACGCAGACGGGGAATGACATCGTCGACATCGGACGAGGACCTGGCTTTGGAGATCATGAAGAAACGGTTGCAGGTCTGGTCTTGGCTGCTGAAGAAAAGATGGATGAAGGCGGGGGGCCACCGGTTGATGTGGTTGTCGGTGGAACACTCACCATCAATACGAGCTCGGGCGCAGATGAAGTCAAAGTAGGATTTGCCGACATCGGACAACGTCTATGTGTCAATGCAGGTAGTGGCAATGACTTCTTCATCATGGGACGAGGACCGATCCGGGGCGAGCACGGTGATGAGGACCTTATGAACGCTCGACCGGCAGATGAGTCCCGACCCCCCGATTCATTTGTGGGCAAGGATGTGACCATCAATATGGCGGGAGATGACGATCTTGTTCTGCTGCGGAACACCGATGTCTCTGGGCGCTTACGCATTGTCGCCGGTCTGGGTAATAACCAATACGGAACTCAAAATGTGACCGTGTGGGGTAGGTCGGACTTCCGGTCAGGCGACGGGGATGACACTTTGGCATTCCTCGACTCGCAATTCAATGACCAAGTCAACATTCGCACCGGGGCTGGTCATGACAGTGTGTACATCGCCACGACAGCGATGTACGGTCAACTCTCCGTTATCCTGGGGGCGGACAGCGACGCATTTGTCAGCGAACAAGCCGACCTGCTGGGTGGTTCCAAAGTGCTGGCGCAAGGTGGGGACGATAGTGTCCAGATGTTGAAGTCCGTGTGCGATGGGGCCACTACGCTGAATGGCGGTGCTGGCTTTGACAATATCGGCGTCGAAGATACCGATTTTATGGTCGCTCCGACCGAAGTCAGTTTCGAGGAGTATGCCTATGATCCAACGATCGTGGACTTCGTGGTCAACCTGGTAGAAAGCGCATTCGAGGGCTTCCTGCAAGGTGCCGTGTAGTGTGTGGCTGTGACCATTGGATTTGTTGGAGTCGCGACGAGGCAACACTCGTCGCGGCTTTTCCCGAGGTGGCCTGCCTTTCATCATGATCCTGCGTGGTGGGCTTTTCTCCCAGGGCCCGGTATCATCGGACGCAGGTGATCGTCCCACGCAGGCTCAGCGCCGCTGCGATTCTTAGAAGGAGGGTTCATCCATGGCCACCTCGGTCGAACGCATTCTCAGCGAAGTCGGTCCGCTCGCTTTTCCCGGTGTGTTCGATACGCTGTCTGCGAAACTCGCCGCACGCGCTGGCTTCCCGCTCAGCCTTTGTCTCTGGCTTTTCCGTGGCCGCCACCATGATTGGTGAACCTGATATGGGGCTGCTCACGCAGACCGAAATCATCGAGCGGGCTCGGCAAATCTGTGGCAGTGTCGAAATATCGATCCTGGTGGACGCCGACACCGGGTATGGCAATCCGCTCAACGTGATCCGCACGATCAACGGGCTGGTGGCGGCGGGCGCGGCCGGTTGCTTCCTGGAGGATCAGGTGTGGCCCAAGAAATGCGGCCACATGCGGGACAAACGGCTCGTCTCGCGTGACGAATACCTGCATAAGATTCGTGCGGCCGTCGAGGCGCGGGGTGACCGTGATTTCTTCATCGTGGCTCGTACCGATGCCTTGGCCGTGGAAGGCATGGACGAAGCGGTGGCGCGCGTCACCGCGGCGCGTGCGGCGGGTGCCGATGCCTGCTTTATTGAGGCGCCCGAATCGGTCGCGCAGCTGACGGAAATCGGCCGGCGAGCCCCAGGGCCCAGGGTGGCAAATATGATCGAGGGTGGTCGGACGCCCGTATTGGCGCGAGACGAGTTGGCCGGGTTGGGGTTCCACTTGATCCTCTATCCGCTGGCGGGCTTGTTCGCGGCGGCTCGTTCGCTGGAACGAGTCTACGAGATGCTGCGGGCAGCGGGCACGACGGGGGGCGACCCGGACGAGTTGCTCACGTTTGCGGAATTTAATGACCGGATGGGCGTCGAGGAGAAATACGCGCTGGCTCGACGGTTTGGTGTGGGCGGCAGTTCGTAGCCGAAGTCGCCAGACATTGGGGGTTGGAGCTTGGCTCGGCGTTTCCGGGCCAAATTCGTGCGAATTCGGCTACGAGGCTTGGCAAGTTCTTGTGGTTCCGCCTTAGGCCGATGGGACGTAGTGCAGGCTTGTTACTTGCCTTTTGTCCAGCATCCATCGCCTTCCTCGTACTCGTACTCAGCACCGCGGTACTCGTACTCGAACGTGTCATCGGCTCGGCGCATACGCTCGATTCGAGTACGAGGAAGAGGAGCAGGAGGCCGCTTCCCGACCACCCGATGGCAGGAGTTCGTTCCGCCAGCCGTCTTGGCCAAGGCGACTCAACCTACGAGAATCAATCTTCGGCAAGCCATGGCTACAAGGCATGCGATTTCAGCTTTTCGGAGGGTATCGCGATGAGACAGCACCGCGCCGGACAGAGCCACGAGGCGCTCTTGGTCATCACGCTCATTGTCGGGCTAATCTTGCTCGCCGTCGTCAGTGGCCTGTGGTATGTTTCGACTCGTCGTTCGGCCCAAGTCGCCGCCCAAGAGCATGCGCTCGCCGAGACGGCGAGGCGTGAAGCGGAGGAGGCCCTGGCGGTCGCGGAGGGAGCCGGGTCGGAACGGTCGCGAGAAGAATCGCTTGCATCGTCAACGGACGGGTCGGTGGACAATACCGGCACCGCGGCAGAAACCCCAATGGCAAGACTCGGTTGGCTCGCCGGAAGCTGGTTCACGAGTGGGTCCGGCGGCGAGGAGCATTGGCTGCCCGTCGCAGGTGGACTGATGTTGGGGATGAATCGTTCCGTCGATCAATCGGGGGGAACCTTCTTCGAATTCATGAGGATTGAAGAGTTGCCCGAGGGCATTGTTTTCTTTGCGAGTCCCGGGGGGCGCGAGGCGACACCCTTCCCCATGATTGAGCAATCGGACGGGCACGTGGTCTTTGAAAACCTGGCGAACGATTTTCCCCAGCGAGTGATCTATGAACGGGGCGACGCAAACACCTTGCGAGCGCACATTGAAGGCCAGGTGCAGGGTGAGATGCAGCAACAGCAGTGGGAATGGGTGCGGGGAAGTATCCGCGGGCCATGAGACTTACGGCGTTGCCGGCGGCTCGACGATCGCCGCATAACCGGCCAACGACAAGGGCGCAAGCGAGGCCTGCAGCCGATCGCATTGCTGACGCAGTGCGGCCGGTTCGGATTCCATGGCGGACGTGTACGCGATCAACGGGAGCGGTTGCTCGCTCGTGAGCCCACCGCAAACCGCTGGGCTGGCAACGGCAAAATCCGCACCGCTCGTCGCGAACCGCTCCGAGGTAACTGCCGCCCCATCTTCCAGCCGCATGCCGAGTAAAAGGTTGGCGCACCACGGCGCAGACCCGCATCCATCAATTCGGCGGGCAATAAGGCCGCCACGACCGCGGGCCAGCGGGCGATTTGTCGGAGATGGTCCCTCAGTGGACCTGCCCTGGACGGTACTTCCACGATCAAGGGAACTCCCAATTCTGACGCCTCTTGGCAGAGCCCATCGGTGGCTTCCGCCAGATCGACCAGCCGCGTCAATCGCGCGGCTCGCCAGGCTGCGAGTGGTTGCACGGTCGTCGCGATTTGTCCGATCCGCAAGACGGTTCGCTTTCCATTGAGCGAGAAGCTGCGGCCGACCGGGCCAAAGCGGCGAATGGCCGTAATGCGTTCCAAGCAGCCCAGCGAATGCTCACCGTCCCAAAACTCCAGCGTGACTTGATAGGTCGCCGGCAAATCGGGGCTCCACGCGCAGGCGTCGAGCAGGGTGGCACGTGCCAGCGCCGTGGGGCCAGGTCCTTGGTCCGAGCAGGGATAGCTGGCGGGAAGGGTTTGCGCGTATTTGCAGTACGGCCCGGTGATCGTGCCGCACAGACGAAACCGTCCGCGGTGATTATCAACGTTCCACCGCGCGTAGAAGGTGGCAGCCGAATCCGTGGCCGGACCGTGAAACAGGTCCAGCTGTTGGTCGAGGGAAGACGTGGTGTGGGTCAAGTGAATCTTTCAGGATGTAAGAGAACGTCGAATCGCTTGATGGCGGCGTCCCGACGGCGGCGGCGACTCGCGGCGGAGGAAGAGGTCGGACTACCGAATGGCGGTGGCGAGTCACCCTCGCTGAGCAGCCGCGAAGGAATCGGTACGGAGCGGTTATTGCCCCGCATCAAACTGGCAGCCGGTCTGGCAAGCCGGGCGGCCGCACCCTCCGGGGGACGGCCCGACCGGTCGCAGGGCCTGCGAGGCGGCGGCATGGGCCGCCGGGACACTCCATTGTTTCTCCAATTTCTGACTGCCACAATGCGGGCAAGTAACCGTCTCGGTGCCGCGCACCAGCACCTCGAAGGGTGTCCGGCATTTTTGACAATGATATTCGTAAATGGGCATGGTGGTACGATGTTCTTTGGGGTGGCGTTGCTGTTGGGGCTCTCTTAGATCAGGAGTCGCCCGCTAGACTGTTATTCTAATGCCTCCAGGAGGTTTTGAGGATGATACGATCACAAATCCGCTGCTCCGGAGTTCTCTGTCTTACCGCGTATAGCTATCTCCTGTTGTTCGGTCCCGCAGCGCTGGGTAGCGATGAAACCATCGAAGTCATCCGCCAGGTGAGCCACCCGGTTGAAAAATCGCCGTAGTGCTGACAGAGCATTTCAACCATCGTGCGTTCGACCTCATGCGGTTGCGCCGTTCGCTGACGTCACTCGGCACGATCACGCACGAATGATTCGTCCAGCGGCAGGGATCGCCGCGAGCGGTGAGTGATTCGCGCAAATCGGCAAGCGGTGTTGCCCGGCAGAAATCGATGAGGCCGGACATGCGTGAAAATCGGTGCCACCTGTACCCGCGTCGGCATGGAATTGAAAATTCGGTCGTTTGGCGACACAAAAAATGGACGGCCCCGTCACTGGAACGTCTAGTTGCGGCAGAATGTCCATGACAGAGAGGTGCGAGTCATGACCCAACAGACCATCCACATATCGACCGGAAGAGCCGTCACCACATGCTCGTACGTGACTCAGCGGGTTGCCGTCGCAGCTCTTTGTCTGGGTGCGGCGATCATGGTTCTGTCAGCTGCGTGGCCGAGTCCAAAACCGAAGACGGTTGCGAATTTGACGGAGCAGTTTACCGGCCAAGCCCACTATTGGATGCCATCTGGTGAGCCGGCCGGATTTCTCGACCATTTCACCACGCGCCACTTTCGTACGACCAGTCAGATTGCGGCAGCACAATGGCTTGGCGACATGGGGCCTGCTGCGGTCGCAGCCGTGCCGGTGCTGATCGACGCGTTGGAAAACGGTCCGAACGATATCGATACGGGAGATGGTATCCTTCCCTACCGGTCAACGATCGCGATAGCCTTAGGGAAGATCGGAGACACGCGAGCGATTGATCCCTTGATGGAAAAGTTAAAGGTGAAAGAACATGCAACCTTCCCTCACGGCTACTCGGGAGGCTCCCTTCCCGGCCAGCCAATCGGGGTTGGACAGCAAGCCATCGTGGTGGCTTTGGGTATGTTCGGGGCAGAAGCGAAACCAGCGATACCGTTAATTCGAGCCTTGGACGATGCGGATGATTTTGGGCTGAGTGATGCGGTCAATCAGGCGCTCGACCGCATCGATCATGGCGAATCATAAATCCAATGAATCTGGATCTAGAGGAACGGCTTCGAGCATGTGGCGTGACGTTTTCACGCCTTCCCAAGTCAGACAAGGTTCGCCTGCTCGCGCGTTGGACCAGGGAGTTCCCGGAGCTTGTGGCCGCCGCCCGTCGTGGACAGGGGTCACGATCGGTTCTCGAGGACAGAGCGGCCGATCGCTGCTATTCCGAGTTGCGCGACCAGGAGTTTTTTGTCTTACCGGATGACCACAGCGGCATGCCGTCGTATCTCTGCCAGGCGAGTGCCTTGCCAGACTTGCAAGAACTCGTTTCCGACACCATGACCGAATGCGAGGAGCTGGTCGTGCTGGCAGCCGACTTCAGTTGGTCTTGCGTTCTGCAAAACCACGGTTCGCCACAGTTGGTTGGACGGCATTTCCAAGATCGGAGCGAAACACAGCGAGTGGAACTCCCGTAACGGTCGATCATCGATCACATGCAGGAAGCGGACCGCTCCGTGAACATTTGATACGAGCAGGGTTGACTTCGAGCGACCCACCATGAGCCGAGTGGGGATGACAGGAATCGAACCTGCACTCCGGTTAAGGAACTAGATCCTAAATCTAGCGCGTCTGCCAGTTCCGCCACATCCCCCAGTGCTTGTTTTATAGTGGTTTAGTCCACTTTGTGGCTAGTGGTGGTTGGCGCCATCCTCCCTTTTTTCATGGTGGCCCTGGAACGACCGTCCACTTCGCTTTCTCCCTACCGGCCGTGTGGCCTTTCGCTCGTGTGGCGGTGTGAACAACCGCTGATCTGTAAAGCGGTTGGTCTTTCCACCGATGCTGGGATGTGATTTGTCTAGTCAATTTGAATATAGCCAACGGATGGATAGGAATTGTACGGCGCAACTCCCTCCCCGCGCCCGCGGTTTGATTTGATGGCGCGACCACCACGTTCACCTGGCCACCTTTCGCAGGGTGAGATGGCAATTGGCCATTGCTCGATCACCATCAAATCACCTTCAGGCGGGGGGAGGGAGTATGCCAACAGATGATCCAGCCCTAAACAACGTGAACTCCCTCCCCCGGAAAAGCGGATGGGGTGGCAATCGACCAGGTCCGTTGCCGCCGGGCAACGGTCCAAGGCTGTGTCGCGGCTGACGGTGGGACCGGTGCCACCCAATCGTCGCTTTTCCGTCGTGGGGAGGGTTGGGGAGGGGACTGCCGATGCCGGTCAACACGCTCCCTCACGCTGAGCCCGCATCCGCGGTCCTTTGACGCGGGAAGGGTACGTCACGTCGCGCGCAGGTTCTCCCCTCCCCAACCCTCCCCACGCGCCTGCGGTTTGATTTGCTGGCGCGACCACCACGTTCACCTGGCCACCTTTCGCAGGGTGAGATGGCAATTGGCCATTGCTCGATCACCATCAAATCACCTTCAGGCGGGGGGAGGGAGTATGCCAACGGATGATCCAGCCCTAAACAACGTGAACTCCCTCCCCCCGGAAAAGCGGATGGGGTGGCAATCGATCAGGTCCGTTGCCGCCGGGCAACGGTCCAAGGCTGTGTCGCGGCTGACGGTGGGACCGGTGCCACCCAATCGTCGCTTTTCCGTCGTGGGGAGGGTTGGGGAAGGGGACTGCCGATGCCGGTCAACACGCTCCCTCACGCTGAGCCCGCATCCGCGGTCCTTTGACGCGGGAACGGTACGTCACGTCGCGCACGGTTCTCCCCTCCCCAACCCTCCCCACGCGCCTGCGGTTTGATTTGCTCGCGCGACCACCACGTTCACCTGGCCACCTTTCGCAGGGTGAGATGGCAATTGGCCATTGCACGATCACCATCAAATCACCTTCAGGCGGGGGGAGGGAGTATGCCAACAGATGATCCAGCCATAAACAACGTGGACTCATTCAAGGAATCCGCCGGCTGAGCCATTCGCTGGCGGCCGGTTCCGGTGAACTCCCTCCCCCCGGAAAAGCGGATGGGGTGGCAATCGACCAGGCCCGTTGCCGCCGGGCAACGGTCCGAAGCTGTGTCGCGGCTGACGGTGGGACCGATGCCACCCAATCGTCGCTTTTCCGTCGTGGGGAGGGTTGGGGAGGGGACTGCCGATGCCGGTCAACACACTCCCTCACGCTGAGCCCGCATCCGCGGTCCTTCGACGCGGGAAGGGTGCGTCACGTCGCGCGCGGTTCTCCCCTCCCCAACCCCCCCACGCGCCTGCGGTTTGATTTGATGGCGCGACCACCACGTTCACCTGGCCACCTTTCGCAGGGTGAGATGGCAATTGGCCATTGCACGATCACCATTAAAAGCACCTTCAGGCGGGGGGAGGGAGTGTGCGGCCTGCCGCACGGGTGCGCACACGTTAGCCAAATTGATGCTCGCAAGCCATCCGGGCCATGACCGATCCTCGTGGGCTTCTTCCCACCGCCTCCCCTTAGCCATCCCCTGGCGAAAACGTTCGGAGAGCACGTTCACTTTCCTTGGCGTTGCCACTTCGCGAAGCTTGCCTGACTTCGACGCCAGCGTTCGGATTTCGATGTGCGTCACCCCACCAACTTCGTCGAAATGTCCGATTGTGAGGAGGACCCCGGGTGAGCCGGGCATTTCAGCGACGAAGGCAGGATCGCAAACCATCACCGACGAGGCGGCCGTCACGCTGAGCGACATCAGATAGGCGGCACCGATCTAGAGCGTCATAAACCACGGCAAGCGCCAGCAGCGATCCGCAGCAGACGATCTCGCTCGGCCCGCGAAAGACCGTGCTCAATGCCGTACTGCTCAATGACTTCGGATCTCTGTGCCGCACGGGTGAGCGAGAGCATTTCATCGAAGGTACATCCCGAGGTGAAGCCGTTGGCAAGGCGGCTGTTTGCGCCGTGTCGGACGCATGTAGGTACCTGATTTGCCCGCCCTGAATATTTGTTAAGCTGACAGTGGGCGGTTCGTGAGTCGACCACACGCCAGCCGACGGAGAATCAGCCATGTCGCCCGCAACATTTCCCTACCATGACCCTCGTTGGCATCGGCGAGGCCCTCTTCGACTGCTTTCCGGAGCGTCGGGTTTTGGGCGGCGCTCCCTTAAACCTGGCTTTCCATGCCCATCAGTTGCTCTCCCGGCTGGGGAGCGTGGGCACGGTGGTGAGCCGTATCGGCGAGGACCAACTCGGGGATGAGTTGCTGGCCGAGTTGCGAGGTCGAAACATCCTTACGCGACATATCCAGCGCGATCGTGAGCGACCGACCGGTCGCGTGCAGGTGACGTTGTGCTCGGAGCAGCAGGCGACCTATGAAATCCTGGAGGATGCCGCCTGGGATTACCTGGAATTTTCCGATGAGCTGCGGCAGTTGGCGGCTTCCTGTCAGGCCGTTTGTTTCGGCACACTGGCTCAACGGCATCCGAAGAGCCGCGCGACCATCGCGGGTTTCCTGGCCGCCGCCCCCCAGGCCTTGCGGGTGTACGACGTCAACTTGCGACAGGCATTCTATTCGGCGGAGATTGTCGAGCAGAGTTGTCGTTCAGCCTCGCTCGTGAAGCTCAATGAACATGAATTGCCGGAGGTCCATCGCTTGCTGAAACTTTCGGACGATGATGGAGACGCCGACCAGCAAGCCCGCACGATGATCAAGGTGTTCCGGTTGGAAGGACTCGCCCTGACGCGCGGTGCCTTGGGGACCGTACTTTACACTTCCGGGGAACGGATTGAGGGCCAGCCGATTTCGTATCCGCCACAGATCAACGCCGATAGTGTCGGCGCCGGCGACGCCTGCTGTGCGGGGCTGGTGGTCGGACTGCTGCTTGGCTGGGATCACCGACGTTGCGTGCAGTTCGCCAATGCGATGGGGGCCTTTGTGGCGTCTCGCCCCGGTGCCACTCCGGTGCTTCCCGAGGAATTGATCGGCCAGATTTCATCGTCCGAACACGACGCGGATAGGTGATTCTCGCCGGCTTGCAATGCCTCATCAGTGAATCCACAAACACGGGTCTCTTTCAACGGCGACTCGCGGACTGGATCTTCGCGGCGGTCATTTGGCAGACGTTTCCGCTGTTTTTATTTCGTTTAACCGTTAGCCAGAGAAGAATGCTTGTAACATCGTTCCACGCGTCGTTACGCACCGGCATTCTTCGGCGGCGTACGCGCGTACGCCGCCAGAAATCGCGGTAGCCACTTCCCACCGATCGCCGTTTTTCCCCGCGATTTCTTCTGGCTGACGGTTAAACGACGCTCGTGAAACGTGGGTAATGACAACGTCTGACGATTTCGGCTACCGTGGGACACGGGACCATTGACAAGCAACCGGTCAACCGATTACCTAGATCATCATGCGTTGGGCTTATCGTTTCTCAATCGGCGTATTCGCCTTGATCCTGGCTTGCCGCGCTGCCCGGAGTGCCGCAAGAGGTAGCGGCTCAGCGGTCGCAGGCTGCGGCGGCCAGCGAACGCATCTTGCCTCTCCCGAGTGACGCACGTCATACACTCTGGATTCCTGGTGACTATCAGCACACGAATCGAGCCGTCGATGTGCTTGTCCATTTTCATGGGGACCCGGCCACCGTGCGTGCGAGTGCGCGTTCAGCCGAACTGAACTGTGTCGTGATCAACGTCACTTACGGCGGCCTGTCGTCCGTGTATCGGATTCCGTTTAGCCAACATCGGCAGTTGTTCACGACGATACTCGACGAGGCGCTGACGGCACTGCGCGGCCAACCGGATTTCGCCGACGACATCGCATGGCGTCGTGTGGCGGTCAGTTCGTTCAGTGCCGGCTTTGGCGCGGTGCGCGAGATCCTAAAGAACGAGGACGACTTCGATCGCATCGCCGGCCTGTGCATGGTCGATTCGCTGTACTGCGGCTACGTCGGGGAGGGCACCGATGCGGTGCAGATCGGCAAGGTCGATCCGACACTGATGAAGGACTTCCTGCGATACGCGCAGGCGGCCGTCAGGGGTGAGAAAGTGATGATTCTCACCCATTGCCGGCTCCCGACGCCTGGCTATGCCAGCACGCTCGAGACCGCGGACTATCTGCTCGATGCGCTGAAACTGACGGCGGAGCCAAACGACGGCCGGCCACAACTCCTGGCGGCAAAAAGCGAGTCGCGGACACTGTCGGCCCCATTTCAGCTGTATCGTCGGGCGGAGCGGAATGGTTTCTTGCTGTACGGCTCCCTGGGGCAAGAGGGGGCGGATCATGTGGCACACTTGCGTCAATTGCCCGTTTGGCTCTCCCAACTCCCGCTGGAACGTCGCGAATTGAGGGGCTTCCGCGGCCAGCCGGTGGGTTTGACGCGACGGTGCCAGGGACCGGTTTCCGCGCCGCCGGCGAGAAAATCGGCTGCGACCAGCCGATTTTTGGCCATTTCAAGGTCCAAAATCGTGACACGATCAGGTCCTCGCCGCTTCCGCAATTCTTCAAAGAAAAATTGCTTGCCGGCGAGGAATCTCCGGTTATACTGGGCAAAAGGCGTAATGTGCCTGGCGTGCGTAGATGATACACCTTGATATCCGGAGACGGTCTAATGAAGCGGCGACATGCTACGTTCTTAAGTATTCTTGCGGCCACGGTTCTCTACGCTCTTCCCGCGTGGTCGGTGCCCATTACGGTGGATGGCACGCTCGATAACGCCTACGGACGGGCCGTTTCTGTGCAGACCACGCAAACCGGGTTTGGCGATGCCAACAACCCGAATCCGGGCGACGGTCGGAAGCGAACTTGACGCCGCGTATGCCAAGGTCAACGGTGGACGTCTCTTTCTCATGTTCACGGGCAACCAAGAGCCCAACTTCAACAAGCTTGAAGTCTTCATTGACTCGACGTCCGGTGGTGAAAATCGTCTGAGCGCCACGCCTGACTACGATTTCTTTAATGGCTCGCAGTGGATAAGCACGAACCTTCAGGGGCTCACCTTCGATGCTGGCTTTGCCGCGGACTATCATCTTTTCGCTCGCCGAGGCGGTGCTACCAACCCTTACGAGGTTGACTTCGTAAACCGCATGGGTGGTGGTTCGGCGATGATTCCCGGAGCGGCGGGGTCCGGCAGTGCGGCAGCCACCTCGATCGGTTCCATTGCGGCGGGCGTCCTGGGACCAAATGCCTCAGGTTCATCACTCAGTCAATCCTTGGACTTCGCCATCAACAATAGCAATGCGGCGGGAGTCATGGGTGGTTCCGCATCGGCCGACCAGACGGCTGCTCAAGCGGTCACGACCGGTATGGAATTCTCTATCGCCCTGGCGGACATCGGAAACCCTGGGTTGGGAGACGTGATTCGCATTTCCGCCATGATCAACAACGGTGATCACAACTATCTTTCGAATCAGATTCTCGGTGGGCTTCGCTCGCCCCAGGGCAATTTGGGAGGCGACGGGAACGGCGGATTTACCGGTACGTTGAGTGGCGTCAATTTCAATCAGTTCGCGGACCTGCAGTATTTCCAAGTGTTCGTTCCTGAGCCCGCGTCGATTTCGCTCTTGGGCCTGGGAGCTCTGGCTTTGCTGGCTCGTCGTCGTCGCTAGGACTCTAAGTCGGCATCAACGTCAGCTATCCAAGAAAATCTGCGTGGCGGCCATGCTGGTCGCCACGCTTTTTTTTTGCCATCGTCGGTCTTTCAGATGGGATGGGTTCACGTGGTGCTGCGGGTGAGCATGCGTTATGCTGCTTCGTCCTCATTGGCATCGAGTTCCGTGGTTGGGAATATCGAGCCATTTTGCAGCTGATTCACGAGGAGTTCCCCATGCCTGGTCGTTTGCGGGCCGTTGCCTTTGACCTGGACGGACTGATGTTCAACACCGAACGCGTTTACGACGAGGTGGCCAGGGAATTGCTCGAACGGCGGGGAAAGTCGGTGGATCCGATGGTCATCGCCCGCATGATGGGACGCCCGGCTCCCCACGCCCTGCAAGTCATGATCGAGTCATATCAGTTGGACGATACCGTTGACCAACTGATCGACGAATCGCAGCGGCTGTTCCTCGAATTGATTTCGCCCGGCGTGCCACCGATGCAGGGGCTGTTGGCATTGCTCGACGCACTGGAAGCGGCGGGCATTTCTAAATCGATTGCCACCAGCAGTCGGCCCCACATGGTGCAGCCGTTGCTGGAAGGGGCTCAGCTTCACGAGCGGTTCGCATTCACGCTGACCGCCGATGACGTCGCCAACCACAAACCCCACCCAGAAATCTACGCCACGGCCGCCGCTCGTTTTGGCATCACGCCGGTCGAAATGCTGGTGCTCGAAGATAGTGGTGTGGGCTGCCAGGCGGGAGTGGCGTCGGGTGCCTGCACCGTGGCCATACCGAGCAAACATGCCGAGCTGCATGATTATTCCGGGGCGGCCTTCATCGCTGACAGCTTGGCGGATCCCAGGATTTATCAGTTGCTGGGGCTGAACGCCTGAGGGAGTCGGTCGGCCAGGCTACTTCGTCGTCGCACCCAGAAGCGGCATCGAGACGAGGGATCGTGGCTGGGCTTGTCGCCGCACGGTCGCATTGGCGAATTGCGTCTCGTATGCCTGCTGGCACGATTGGCAATACGCGAGATGTTCGCCGACCTGTCGCCGCACCCCCGCTTCGAGGGTGCCGTCGTGATACGATGGCAGCAGGGGAAGGACTTGTCGACACGCCAGGCGGGACATAGGGAGAGGCGAGGTTGGGTCCGACTTTAATAGCGAAAAGCCGAAAAATACTGCCGCCACCAGCACCACCAGCGCGGCGCCCCCGAGGTAAGGGTTGAGCGTGCGTTGGCGAGCCTCACTGGTGAACTGCCCCTGCAGGCGGCGAAAGGTTCCTGCGGGGCAACTGGCCCACTGTTCGTTGTCACTCATCGGTTCACCGTAGTTGCTGCTTGGGAGGGTCGATTCAATGCATCTGGCACGTCACCTGCCCCTTAGTATCGGACAATGTGGGAACGCCTTCTGTATGTTCCGCAACAGTGGGATGTGTTTTGCTTCTAACCAGCAGGAGACGCGTCTAGGGGGTCGGATGTCCAACAACCCGCGGGCTGGACGTCCAGGGTTGATGGAATGTCGAGACCTGCGGAGCGACCGCCTGGATGCTCTCCGCAAGGCCGTCGAGCCCCGTAAGTGTGATCTTGCGTCGCCCTAACTGGAGGTACCCCTCGGCCTGCAGCTGCCCCAGGATCACGGTGACGCTCTCGCGGGTGCTGCCAATGATGCTCGCCAGGTCCTGGTGAGACAGCTTGATGCGGAGGGTCACGCTACCATCCGCCTGTTGGGTGCCGAAGTCCTCCGCCAATTCCAATAGCAGATTGACCAACCGCTCGCGATTTGAGTGAAACAGCAGGTATCGCAAGCGACGCTCGACGCGACGACGTCTGAGTCCTACCATTCGCGTGACGCCCATCGCCAGGTGCGGACTCTCCTCGGCGACCTTCCGCATGCTATCGGCCGGGATCAGCACGATCGCCGAATCCTCCGTGGCTTCGGCAAATTCCTCCCGATCGCCTTTTTGAAAAAGAGCCAATTCCCCAAAGACCTCGCCCGGCTCGATAAATGTCAAGATACTCTGTTTGCCTTCGGCTGTCAGGCTGGAAATCTTGACTCGACCCTCCGCCAACAAAAGCACGCCATCCGCCTGATCCGCCGGCAGGTAGATCATGGAATTTTTGGCGAATCGCCGCAGTCGGCTGCGGGTCTCGAGCCAGTCGAGTTGAGTCGGCTCCAGCCGCTCGAAGAGTCGGCAATTCTTCAGGAACCAGTATTTTTCCTGCATCGATCTATTCTCGCACGGCGACGCATTCTCTTGCACGATGCGTTATTCTAATGGCCCACGGGTGGAAAACGAAGTCGCTGGGGAAAATTCCGGTGAAACGACCTGCGATGCTGGCGTAGGGCTGGCGATGGGAAACCGATGACAGATACCGTAATACAAGGCTCGGGCACTGCCCTGGTGACGGGAGCCGCCGGAACCCTGGGCCGTGCCCTCAGTCTCGAGCTGCGCGAGCGGGCTACTCGATCGCCCTCGCAGATATCGAGACGGCTGGCCTGGTCGAAGTGCAGGCGGCGATTGAGGCGAGTGGGGGGACCGCGCGATGTGAGCCCTTGGATGTGACGTCGCTCGATTCGTGGCGGCAACTACATACTCGGCTGTCGGCCGACTGGGCTGGTCTGGATGTCCTCGTCAACAATGCCGGGATCCTGTTCGCCGCGGATTTTGTCGATTCCGATTGGGAGGCGTGGCGTCATACGCTGGACGTGAATCTGTTGGGTACCGTGCTCGGTTGTAAGGTCATGGGGAAGTGGATGTGCGGCCAGCAACGCCCGTCTCATGTGGTCAATATCGCGTCCTACACCGGCTTCGTGCCGATTCCCTGGTCCACCGCCTACACCGTCTCGAAGGCCGCCGTCATTGCGCTTTCCGAGTCGCTGGCGGTCGAGTGGGCACCGAAATCCGTACGCGTCACCGTGGTGTGCCCGGGTTTCTTTCCTTCCGAGTTGTTTGACACGATGGAGGATGCCGAAGCTTCGCTCGCCGACGGAATCCGTCGACTGCTGCGCAAGTCATCGCTCACGGCGGATCAGGTCGCGAGGGAGACGGTGCGTGGTATGCAGGCCGGGCGACTTTACGTCATTACGCCCCGCGCGGCTCGTTGGCTGTGGTGGTTGAAGCGGTGGATGCCAAGGCGGTTCCTGCGGCGACTGACAAGCACGGCGCACGCGACGCGGGCCCGCATTCGCGAGAGGATCGATGCGCGGTTGATACCGGCATTTCGTAGCCGCGGTCGCCGGACTTTGTCATGACCCACCTTTCACGAGCGTCGTTTAACCGTCAGCCAGAAGAAATCGCGGGGAAAAACCGCGATCGGCGGGAAGTGGCTGCCGCGATTTCTAGCGGCGTACGCGCGTACGCCGCCGAAGCATGCCGGTGCGTAACGACGCGTGGTGCGATTTTTGCGGCATTCTTCCCTGGCGAACGGATAAACAAAGAAGAAGGGTGGTTAATGACAAGGTCGCCAGATTTTGGCGGGCCAAATGCTTGCGAATTCGGCTACGTGGCGTGGCCCAAGTCGCCCGACGTTACGTCGGGACTTAGTGGCCGCCTCCCCCCTTCTTCCGTTTGCGAATCAACAGCGTCCGCAAATCGGCCCGCCGCACGACGCCGATCATCTGCCGCGATTCGTCCCGTGCAATCACCGGGATGCAGTCATCGCTCGAGGCGCGGAAGAACTCGAAAATCGCGGAGGCCGGTTCATCCGGAAAAGCCACCCGGTTGATGGGGGTGGCAATATCCTCGGCTCGCACCAGTTGGCTCACGCCAGGGGCGAACAGGGACTCGCTCAGCATGGGATAACGGATAATGCCGACGACTTGATTCCGCTTGTTGACGACGGGAAACGTGTTGTCATGGCTGTGTTCGATGTGGGCAATAATCTCGTCAAACTGGGCATGCTGCGGAATGCCAGCCACACCGGACCGAGCCAGGGCGGCGACCGTCATTTCCGCCGCGGCAATTTCCGGCTGGGGATCGCCGCCAATGGATGATTGCAGCCGCCACCACATGTTGCGCACCTGATCGGCGAGTGACAAGTTGGCTCGTCGAGCCACGTGGGCGATGGGAACTTCGCCGGAATTCAAAACGGCGGTCCGAATGAGCAGCGGTCCGAGAATCTCAAAGACGATCACCGATCCGAGGATGATCGTCTGTACGGGCTCAAAGGCAACCCGATTATGGGCGACCGCTGCCGCGGCCAGGGTGATGGCGGCGCCCGCCTGCGAAAACATGGCCGCTCCCAGCCAATCGCGCATTTCACGCGACTCGTGCGACCAGCGTGCGCCCAGGCGAATCCCGACATACTTGCCCGCCAGGCGAAGCAGAATGTAGGCCGTGCCGAGGGCGCCCAATTGCCAGAATTGATCCAACCGCAGTTCGGCCCCGTGAATTGCAAAGAACGCCACACACAGGAGCGACGTGATCTTCTCTGATTCGGCCAGCTCTTGTTCGTGATTGCCCGCCGTATTCGCAAAGGCAAAGCCGGCCACAAGAAATGCCAGCATATAAAACATCGGAAAGACCTGGCACACGCCCAGTCCCAACAGGGCGGCCGCAAGTAGCGCGGCAATCCAGTGTCTGGTGGAAAAGAAGCCGGCGGAGAGGCTGAGCGTCAGGCCCATCGTTAAACCGAGCAGCAGTGAGCCGGCGAAGGCCCAGCCGAACATCATCAATTCGGTGACGACATCCGCTGATCCTTCCTCGCCGATGGAAGCCAGTAAGAGCAAAAGCAGTTCGAACACAACGATTGTGGTCAGATTGTTGATCGTCACGAGTGCCTGCGTCGATTCCGTGACCGGCCCCTCCGAACGCAGCTCCTTGAGCACGAGCACGGTCGTGGCAGGCGCCGTGGCCATGGCGAGGCAACCGAGCATCAGGGCCGCCGAGGCACCGGCTCCCAAGCCCCACAGTCCGAGCGCCACGCACAACGAAGTGCAGACCACGTCCCCGATCGCGACCGGTACGATGTGCGATCGAATGGCGGTCAGTCGCCCAATTGTAAAGTGACAACCTAGATTGAAGAGGACGAGTGCCATCGCCAGGTCGGCGATCGGGGTAAAATGATGCAGCTCGGCCTCGTTGATCAGTCCCAGCACGCTGGGTCCCACGAGAACTCCCGAGACCAGGTACGAGGTGACGCGCGGTAAACGCAGCCAATCCCCCAGGTATCCCAGCAAAACGGCCGTGGCAGATGAGCAGGCCGAGCGCAAGTAGCGGATGGGTAACCAACGACAGGCATCCAGGGGTGGCGGAAGGTTCCGCTTAGATTATCCCATTCCTGGCCAATTCCCTATGTGTGTTGCGCTCGCTTCGTCGAAGAAGCCCCACGCTGACTCCTGTCTGCAAACACAGCAAGCCGCGGGGATTCGCTGGTCCCACGATTTCGGCGAAATAGTGGCGGGGAGCGGTCAATGCGCTGGAAGGCCCAGTTTTGATTGCATCCAACGGCAAATTTGCCGGTAGACCCGTCGCCCCACGGATTCCGAAAGGTCCCAAAAGCGAGCCTCGCCCAGTTGACCCGCGTGCAGGGAAGCGGCATATCGAGGTTCGATCTTGATGACCCCATGAAAGCGGGGTGCGACGAGTTGGTAGGGGGCTTCGGCATCGCGACGGTCCGCTGCCTGTACGGGAATCGGGCCTCCCTGATGGCCACCCCAGGCGGCATGCCGCAAGACGACCGTCGCGCTGGGTTCGACCTTCACGAGCGTCGCCTCGCCGGGCCTCCGTGCTTGACCGTAGACTCTCAGGTAAGGCCGATCGCCGACGCGTCGCGAGAAGATGTCGATATAGGGTTCCGGGACAGAAATTTCCAACTCCTTCTCGGCCGGGTCACCGATCTCCAACAGCGTATCACCGGCGTCCACAAAGCGACCGACCAGGTCGTCCAATCCGGTCGAGAGGATCATCCCATCCCCTGCCGCCCGAACGGTGAGTCCGTCGACTTGTTCCCGAAGTCCTTTTTCCCGCTCGGACAGCGCCTGATAATTTTCACTTTCCACTTGAGCGGCCGCCAGGTGTTGTTCGGATTGAAGTCGTCGCGACTCGATCTTCGACGTTTCCAGTGCCAGTCGGGCTTGGTCCCATTCCGCGACCAGTGGTTCGTTCTTTAGTTTCAACAACACGTCTCCCCGAGACACACCTTGCCCGGCTTGGACATGGACCGTTTCGACAAAGCCGTCTGTTCTGGCTCGCACATGTTCTAGATCGGCGTATTGCACGATTGCGGGCGCGACCACGCCCAGCGGCCAGGGGAGAAAACAGGTCGCGACGACGAGCGCGGCGGCCACGGATGTCGAGCCAATCAGGCGACGGCGATGCAAGGGGGTCATTTGCTTCCATGAGAGTAAGAACTGGGTGGAAAACGAAAGGAGCGGTTTGGCAAACCACGATACAAAGCCGATCAGGGCCAGAACAATGCCCGCCCCGTGCAATAGGACGGAGGCCGCCAGGATGAGCGAAACGGAAACGAGCAGTTTCCAACACGTCGATGCGATTCCGTAAACGACCAGCAGATACCTCCGTCGACGGGACATCGCGAGCGGCGGCATTGGCTTTCCGAGAAAGACCAGCTGGGCGAACTGTAGGGCTCGTTGCCGAGCCACACTGGCGAGGTTCTGGAAATCGAGCAAGTCGGCCAGAATATAATAGCCATCGAAGCGCATTAACGGATTGGCGTTGAACAGGAGCGTGGAAATACTGGCCGCAATAATGACGCTGTGACACACGGTATTGGTAAAGCCCGTTTCCGTGTACGCCCAAATCAATGCCGCGACGGCAGCGATCCCAAATTCCGCATACATGCCGGCGGCGGACGTAAAGATGCGTTGCCATTTGGAGCGAAAGCGCCAACTGCTGGTGACGTCGACAAATGCCACGGGCGAGAAGAGGATCAACATGAAACCGGCCTTACCGATATGGCCGCCATATTTGCGGCATACCAGGCCGTGAAATGACTCGTGCACGGCCTTCAGAGCCAGCCATGTGGCCCACAGCGGCAACCAGGTGTTTGGTGACACGTAGGCAGCCGCCGAGTGCAGGAAACGTTGCCAATCCAGGGCAATCGCCAGGATGCCGGCGAGCAACAGACAGCACCAGACCAGAAACGCCGATTTCGTGAGTAGCGGAGCCGCCCAGGGTAATACTCGCGCGGCCCAACGATCGGGGTGGAGCAGCGGAATCTTGATAAAAAACAGGTTCCAGGGAGGCTTGGGCTTGCCGGCGTTGCCGTCACGCAGGTCGGTCGGCAACGTCGCCGTATCGATCAACCCGTTTTGCACCAGCCACCGCACCAGCCCCTCGGCGGACTCGGCGGTGAGAATCTCCGTCTCGTCGTTCGTTTTGGGATAGACAGACTGCAGGGCCTGAGCGAGAGAGAGCTTTCCGTTCAAATTTGCCGCGAATTCCCATTCCGGAATTCCCAGGCGGAAAAAACGGGCACCGGCAGGATCCTCGATCTGGTAGTAAGCGTTACCGGCCGACTCGCGGAGGGAAACGCGCAGGTCCCGCCGCAGTCTGGGTCGAATTTCGGTGGTCGAGCCGCGGGGCGTCATCGGTCGAAGGGTTCCTGAGCGGATCAAGAGCCGAACCAGAAGGGCAGCTTGTCGGCGGCACGGTGAAACAGATTCCAGGCCAGGGGCCGCCAGGCGGTGGTGATGGTTGCCTGGCCCTTCATGCCCGGACGGAAGATGTGTTGCGGATTGTCGAGTTGCACTTCAGCCACAAACACATTTTTTTGATCCAGTGTTGTCGCTTGCGGCGCCAGGCGAGTGATGGTGCCGGTCAGAGGTCGATGGGGAAAGGCGTCCAGTCGCGTGCGGACAGAGTCCCCGAGGTCGACGTGGGCGATCTCATCGTCGGGTACACGCACCTCGACCACCATCTGCTCAATCGGGCCAATTTCGAAGAGGGTCTGTCCCATTTTGAGGTGCGCGCCTTCCATTTCCCGCGGATCCCCATCGAGGATGACGCCCTCCAGCGGCGAGCGGATTTCCAATTGAGCGATTTGGCGGAGCAGCATTTGAATGCGTATTTCGTTTTGCTCGGCCTGCAATTGAGCCACCTGTGCGGCCGCCGTGTCGCCACGGGTCGTAGCGGCATCCTGCTCCTTGCTATGGCGTTTTTGCTCGGCGCGGGCGGCTGCCAATTGCCAGTCCATCTCCTGGCCGTCCATGCGGGCTACCACTTGATTTTCGACAACGGTATCACCCGGTTCGACGAGAACGCGTTCCAGAACTCCATCATAGGGGGCGGGCACAAACCTTTTCCTTACCGGTTGAAGCTCCGTTGTGCATTTGATCTTGTAGGGGAAAGGCACGCAGAGCGCTCCTACCAGGATGGCTGCGATGAGCGACCAGCGGCGACGACGGCCCGCAGCGACTTTGCTGAGAGCCTTGCGGCCGCGTGCGACGAGGCCTGGTCGGCGAATCCGAATCGCGTCGACGGCGGCGCTGGCGAGTGGTTGCACATCGCTCATCCGCTCTAACCAGTAGCTCGGCGGATGGACTGCCGGCTCCGCTTCCTTGACCGCGATGATCCAGGCGCCGACGCGGGTGTCACCCCGGCGTAGCGGTCCGGAAAGTAACGATTCGACTCCGCACAATTCCAGCAAGGCCTCTTCCGCTTCGGTCCGTTGTGACTTGGCCGATTGACGGCTTACGATCCGAGTGGTGTCGCGAATCAAGGCCTCCGCCATCAGTTCTTCGCAGCGGTCGGCCAACGGAGACGGTTGGGTAAAGTCAGGATTTCCCGACATTCCCGTCACCTGGCATTTGTATTTTCCGCGCGTGGTGCCGATCGCCACGAAGTGGTCTTCGAAGAGTTGCGAAAGCTGGCAGGCCAATTGGTAATAGCCTTGTCGCGTGTCGGTGACATGGCAAGCGTTCCAGAGTAGCTCCTGCTGGGTTGCCAAGCTATTTTCCGTGGCGTCATGAGCATTGGCAAACCAGCTCTCCAACTCCGCGGCGGCCAATTGCAACGAAAGCAGAATCGCTTCTCGCGAACCTGAAAAGGTATCGGCGAAGAGGCAAAGGACCGCCCACGGGTGGTGCACGGGGCCAACTCCCTCGACCATCAATTCGATGCCGTTGCCGACTTGCTCGGTCATGATGCCTTCGCCCCGCTGGCACATGGAGCGGATCGTGGGCTCGATTTGCTGCTGCCAGGCGGGAATGCTTATTTGCGCGGCCTCTCGACAGACGATCGGCGTCACGGGAACGAGGGGCGTGTCACCTTGACGTAAAAACGCGAGTGCCGCTTGCGCTCGGGGGAGGGCGGCCAGATTCTCGACAAGTCGACCGAGCGAATCGGCATTCACCGCACCGCCATCATGGCACGATTTGATAATGCTGCGCCAGTCGGCTTTGCGGCTGCTCGGTAGCAGGTCCGCATCCACGGACGGGGTGGGAAATTCTGCAGTAGTAGCACTGTTCATGATGAATCAATGTCTCACACGGTTGATATTCAGGTCCTTAAAAGCCGAAATCGGACTGACCGACATCGGCGTGATCTTGCTGCGCTTCGGCTCCGGCAACTTGCACCAGGCACCGCATGCCGCTTTGGATCTCACCCTTCGCGTTGTCAATCACGCAGGTGACTTGCACCGTGCCACTCTTGGCATCCAGTACCGGCGACACCACTTCCACCTCGGATGGGACCAGGCGGGACAATTCGGGAATACGCAATTCGATGGGTGTGCCGACGTGGAGCGTCGCAGCGAACGTCGCAGATACGGGTAGCTTGACACGCAGCTTTTCCAACTGCACGAGCGTCATCATGTCCGCTTCGCCCACGCTCGTCGATTCACCCACTTCGCGGTAGATACTCGTCACAACGCCGTGGATGGGACTGCGCAAGCGTCGTTCTTCGATTTGAGCCAGAATGCGATCGCGTTCCAACGCGGCTAGCGCCTGTTCCTCGAGGGCGAGTTGATGATTGGCTCGGGCCACTGCGCAAATCCGTGGCGGTGCGCCGCATTTCGGCGGAAGAAGCGTGCCCTTGTTCGTCAAGACGCTGTAAGACCTGATACCGTTCCTCGCGCAGATCCAGTTCCGCCTGGGCGGCGGCAATCCGCCCACCACAGTTGCAGCGTGTTTCCGCAATCTTAGAGCGCTGCTTGCAAGACGCGGGCATCAAACTCCACCAATACCTGCCCCCGCTTTACCGGTTGCCCCTCGGTGGCGTTGATCCTGACGATCAGACCAGGCTCGCCAACCGCTGAAATATCAATGGTGCGAAAGGGTTCCGTGAACCCTTCGACGGTTCCCGCATGCGTCGCAAGAGGATTGGCGAGCATCAGCCAGCAGGCAAGACGGCAGGTAGGCTTGATCATCGGACGTCGATATCCGGGAGCTGAACGAATTGTGACAGTGTCGAGGCCGACCTCGATAGAAAAACTTAGTTCACTCGGCCCGGGTCGTGCCATAATTGTGTGGCAAATCCGCGAGCTTGCGATGCGATCGCTGCAATCGGAAAAATCGTCAACGCACGGCGATACTTTCCCTGGGCCGGGCCGGACTTTCGAATCCCGGCGGTTACCTGGGGACTAGCCTTTTGTCAGCAAGGCGGTGCGCACGGTCCGCACCCATCTGGTACACGAAGCAGCAGCATGACGCACGACATTCAGGTCCATGAGCGGCAGTTTCTGGCCTCTCATTCAGCGGTTACGCTGAATGTGTCGTCCGTTCTCCGCATCACCGCTGGCCTGGCTTCCGTCACAACATTGGTTGTGTTGGCGGCGTGGGGCCTCCGCTTGCTGCCGGAACCCTCGGTCAATAGCGAAACGAGCAGGCGAGCCACCGCCAATCGGCTGACCCAGGAGGTGGCTCGGCTAATCGAAGCAGGCGGCGAGCGCCAGATCCATGATCGGTTGCTGGAGGAGGTAAATGTCCAGACCGATCTGCGCTATGCGCACGTACAACGGCAGGATGGTCGCATTTCGGGCGTGGCTGGAGTCTTGCCCACGGACGAGCCGGGCCACTACTGCCAGCGGCCCATCTTTGTCGGGGGACATCGTTGGGGTAGCTTGTCGCTCAATTTCGAGAGAGAACGCGGACTCGGTTGGACCAATTGGGCACGCCAGCCGCGGATTCGCTTGGCGCTATTTTTCATTTCCGCCTCCTTCGTCGGTTATTACATTTTCTTGCGGCGAACCGTGGGCTCGATTGAGGCGACCGTGCCACCGCATTTCCGAGCCACGATCGATTCGATGACCCAGGGCTTGGTGGTGCTTGATCGCAAGCAACGAATCTTGCTGACCAACCATGCGTTTGCGTCTTTGCGGGGCAAGGCCAGCGGGGAGATCGAAAGTTGCAATATCCGCGAATTGCCGTGGATCGGCACATCGGCAAACGACACGCCCTGGGTCCGCACGCTTCGTTCGGGCACGCCGGAAACGGGCTGTATGATGCGATTGCTGGGCCACGATGGCCAGGAGCGGATTCTGCGTGTCAACGTGGCGCCTCTCCGAGACAATGGCACACTGGCCCACGGGGTGTTGATCAGCTTTGATGACGTCACCCTGCTCGAGGAACGCAATGCCGAACTGACGCAGATGCTGCAACGGCTGCGTGATTCTCGGGATCAGATTCACCGCCAAAATCAGGAACTTCAAGTTCTGGCGACGCGAGATCCTCTGACGCATGCCTTTAATCGTCGCTGCTTCTTCGACCAGCTGAAGAACTTCTGGTCGGCATCGGTCCGATACAAGCACGCGCTCAGCTGTATCATGCTGGACGTTGATCATTTCAAGAATATTAACGATACGCACGGCCATGCCGTGGGAGACGCCGTGCTTCGCGGTTTGGCGGACATTCTGGCAAGGACGCTCCGCACTGCCGATATCGTATGCCGTTACGGAGGCGAGGAATTCTGCGTCCTCCTGCCGCACACGAGAATGGATGACGCTTTGCGGGCGGCTGAAAAACTGCGCGAAGCCGTGGAAGAAACCGAATTGGCCGGGGTCCGCCTGACGGTCAGTATTGGCGTCTCGTCCATCGAGTGCGGTGCCGACGCGCCCGAGCGGCTGATCGATCGAGCCGATCGGTCCCTCTACGAGGCAAAACGACTGGGTCGCAATCGAGTTGTCAGTTGCGACACGCTATCCGCCGGGGAGGCCGATCAAGTGGTGCCCGCGCTGTTGGACGAGCCACAATCATCTGGATGGACCTCACGCGGCACCAATCCCCTTCCAAACCGTGTCGGCGCTGACCAACGCGCTTGCCTATCGCGATGCAGCGACCGCGGAACACAGTCGACGTGTCGCTGATATCTGCGTTCGCTTTGCATCTGATTTGATGTCCATGCGAGACTGCTACATCCTGGAAAATGCCGCCTTGCTCCACGATATCGGCAAGATCGGCGTTCCCGACTCGATCCTGTTGAAGCCTGGGCGACTGACGGACGACGAATGGAAGGTCATGCGGAGCCACGATCGGATCGGACAAGAGATCATCCGTTCGACTTTTGCCTGTGAAGAACTGGCGAGCATCGTTGAATCGCACGGTGTCCCTTTTGCGAAGGGAGGCCCAGAATTGCCGCTCGGTGCGAGGATCTTGGCGATTGCCGATTCCTTTGACAGCATGGTGACCGATCGCGTTTATCGATCGGGTCGTTCCGTGGAAGAGGCGTTGGATGAGCTAAAGAACTGCGCTGGCGAGCAATTTGACCCGGAAATCGTGGACCTGTTCATTTCCACGTATCACGCCCGCAAACAGGACCGGACTGCGGATCGGTCCGTGGTGAACAAAAAGATCGCCCTGCGGCTCGGCATGCAGATCGAGAGCCTGGCACGCGCGCTCGACGAGCAGGACATCGTCGGGCTGGCCGATTCGACCGTGGACCTGCTCGACACGACCGCCGCTTGCCAATTGGAAGAAATTGCCGCTCTCGCCAGCCAGCTCAATGCGGTGGCCACCCCCGGGGCTGAATGGACCGATTGCCTGGCACTCACGCTCGAATTGCTCGATTGCTGTCGCAGGGCACAACGCGTGCATCTGGAAAGTTGCGTGTCGGACGGCACGGCTCACTTTCCCGCGATTGGCATGCTACCAAGCAATCCAGCCGCCGCGGCGGCGAACGCGCCCACGAGAGTTGAGCCACACGTATTGCGTCACCGCAACCATTTCCCAGCCGGTGTGGGCCCTGTCTCGATCGCTGCGAGCCGCGCGCTGCTCATAGCGCTCCCGGACGATCAGCTCTTCTGCGGAGGTGCCACCGCAGGTGCGGCCGGGCGGGCTTGGACCCGCTTCTGAACATCCGTTTCCAGCACGCCGAACGCGGCTTCATGTCGCTGAATCGACATGCTCAATGCGCCGAGTAATCGCTTGGCTGTAAAGAAATTCACGATGATCCGCTGCGAAATCGGAATCGACTCGGTCGGAACTCCCATCGGCTGATTATTGAGTCCAAAGTCAATGATCAACTCTTCAGGTGTCCCGGTAACGCGGCAAAAATTCGCATAGCAGGAGATCGTCTTGGAATCGTCAAACGTCACCTCGGGCCGTCGGGCAGGTGCCTCAGCTGCTTTTTGTTCCTGGTCGGTGTCTTTGGCCATGACTCACCTTTCTGTGCATGCTCTCAGGTCCAGCCTGTGTGCCGGTTGGACGGAAACGTTACAAGGGTTGACCGGCATGATCGTTCCGGTAAGCCCCATCTTATCGGACTCCTTCCGGGCATCGCAATACGTGGGGCTGCACACTCGGCGGCGTCGAATCAGCAAACGACGAGCGGTCTGCACTCGTTTTGGCCCAGACTACGCGACTTGCCAGGCGACAAAAGGTGCCAGAACTGTTGCCACGCTGACGGCGCGCGTTACATGTAAAAATGGAACGTGCGGGTAAAATATTGCAACAGCCGGCTACCGAGTGTCTGATAACCGGCAAGGACCCGCGCGCGGCCACGGTAGCCATCGCGATACATTCCTTCGGGGTCCTGGATCGGCACGATGACCCGATAGGTCGCACTTAAAGGCCGCTCCGTGCCGCTGGCATCCATCCGCGTGGCCAGGTCGCCGCCGGCTTTGTTGCCCAGTGCCATGGGCACCTCGCTCATTTCCTGAGGCGCGATTTCCTCGACTTCCCCTTCGATGGTCTTGTGGGTGACCGAGTCGAGTACCATTTTTACACGACTTCCGACCTCGATGAAGTTCACGTCGGCCTGGTCCACTGCCAGGACGGCTTCGAATTCACCCACACCGCCCACCTGGCAGATGACGCTGGAAACTTCCATGAACACGCCGCGGTTTCTCGGATCGAGTGGCGAACCGGTCCAGGTGATCAGTTCGCCTTCGGGCGGCGTCTTTTCGGGGCGGAGCTGCGCCGAAAAGAGCATGCCGCTCGCAGGGGCCTTGATCGTTAGCTTGCGGTAATCCTCGACCCTTGCGTCAAGCAGCTTTTTCTTGGCGGCCCGCGTGGCCAGTTTGTCGGGAATGAGCGAATCGACCGTGGGGTCGTCCGCCCGCAATTTGTACAGTCCCTCCAGTTCCTCGTCGAGGATCTGGACTTCCGCCTGCAGGCGATACAGTTCCTGCTTGAGCTTGTCGTTCTCCATCACGGCAATGGTCTCGCCGACTTCCACGACCTGTCCCGGTTCCTTATCCACCTCAACAATCCTGCCGGGAACGTCCGCAAACACCTTGCGAACTTCCCGCGGCTGCAACTGAAACGCACAGTGAACACTCTTGGGAACCGGCAGACAAAAAATGCCACTGATGACGGCCGCCACGATCGCGAGCGTGGCGTACAGACGAGGCCATTTCACTTGATCCATCCTTCCGGGGACGTGCAAGAACTTGGCGCCCTGCCAGGCAGGCTGCACCACGAGACCGAATAACCCCATAAGGGCAATAAGTTGACCGAGGACCTTCAAGCCATAAGGCTCGAAGACTTTGTTGAGGAAAAACAGAATGGAGAAGAAAATGAACCAGCGATACGCCACGGCCGCGACCGTGTACAAACCGAACATGGCCTGATTGCTCTGAGGAAGGAAGGGGTCCTCGGGCATTTCCAATCCCAGGCAGTATTCGGCCGCCTTGTTTTGCAGAATCTTGCTGGCCTTCTGCCGCAAATTCGGGATCTCAATCAAGTCGGAAAGGATGTAATAACCGTCAAAGCGAAGCAGGGGATTGCCATTAAAAATCACGGTACTTACGGAACAGATGAACATCACTCGCAGTGCCAGGTGATTTAGCATTCCCGGTTCGCTGAACCACCACACGAAGGTGGCGATGCTGGCCATGATCAATTCAAAGTAGATGCCTCCGGCACCAATCGCGGCCCGATGCCACTTGCTCGGCAGCATCCACGAATCGGAAACGTTGCAGTAGAGACACGGCGTCAGCACGAGAAACATGACGCCCATCTCGTGGCACTCGCCACCGTGGTGATGGCAGAGAAGTCCATGGCCAAACTCGTGAATGATCTTCGTGACGCCGAGTACGATGGCGAGATAGCCCCAGTTCTTTGGCCCGAAGAACTGGTCAAAGCCAGGCAATCGGCTGCGGAAAACGTCGAATTGCACGCCCAGCAGCAGTAAGGCGGAAATGGCAAGTGCGATGAAGAAAGCGAAGGCCGTGGGTGAAAACAGCCACCGGGTGAATGGGTATAGCAGCTGCAGGATTCTTTCGGGATCGATTCCCTTGAAGCGAATCGCCAGCACGTTGCTCAGCTTGGACAGCGTCTCCTTTTGCGTGCGCTCATCGCGACGCTTCTTGAGCTGTTGACCCTGACCCGGTGAATCGGACAGGACGAGCCCGCTGCGATGCAAGGTACCGATAAAGTGCTGCAGGTCCTGGTAGGTGATTTTATGGGGAGCGAATTCGTCCTCGAAGCGTTCCTTGATCTCCTCGAGGCTGACATTGCCCTTCATCATGTTCAGAACCGCGAACTCTTCCTCCTGGAAGCGAAAATAGCGCAGCCCGATCGGTTCCTTGACCACCCAATAGACGCGCCCCTGGTACTTGTGCCGCCGCGCCGTCAAATCGGCACGCATCCGCAAGCCCAGTGGACGGGATGAACTGGCAACCAGGCTGTCAGCGAGTGAAACCATCGGTTCGCGAAACGTCGAAGGTGATCTGGGAAAACGGTGCGGGCGGCCGCGGGCACCTGCCGCGAGGCATGCGGAAGGTCCATGCGACCCTTAAAATTCGGGAATATCCAATCGCATGCGGACATTGGGAATGCCAGGCCAGCCGGCGAGGTCCTCGGTGTTCTCGAATTCCGCCCAGATCGGGAAGTCGTCATTATCGCCCACGCGGACACCGACGTGAATGATGGTGCTGGGGATGTCGATCGTGGTTACGGGATTGCCGTCGCGATCAAAGCGCGTTGGCAGCTCAATGATGACGGGCAGGCCCTTCAGACGATGGGGTGGACAGTTCCTCAAGTCGATGTGTCCGATCACACGCAGCCGGTCCATGCGGATCAACTGCACGATCGGATCACCCGGCTTGACCCACTCGCCCACATGCTTCAACCGCTCCTGCACGGTACCGGAGACCATGGAGCGAATCTCGTGGCGGGCGACCATTTCCTTGGCCAGTTCGTATTCGGCCAGTTTCACTTCCGCGGCGGCGCGTGCGATCTGCCGGTCATTGTCGGTTTTTTCGATCGACAAGAGTGATCCTTCCCAGTCGAACTTGCGTCGGCGGACCTCGGTCGGCGAGACGGCGCCGGCGGCTTTCTTATTCGCTTCCTCAGCCACCAGGTAAAACGCCTCCCGCACCTCGGCCTGCTTCTGGGCATAACGGACTTCCACGTCGCTCTCCAGCTTGATCCATTCCGCCTTGTATTCCTGGGCTTTGACGCGGAGTTGCAGTTGAGCCACGATGTCATCGGTCTTGGCGATCACGTCGCCTTCCTTGACTTCATCCCCCACTTCCGGCACGAGGGTCAGCTTGCCGGATTCGGCGGCATACAGCACGGGCTCTGAAAGTGGCTGGACGATACAGTCCTTGATTAGCGTCACGTGCGCGTCGTTGGTGAGCCGTTCGCGATTCGTGGTGCGTGGCCGTGGCTCGGAAAAATCCGGCAGGATACTTTCCTGCGCGAGCAGTGGGCTGGCGGCCACTATCGCCAATGTCAGCGTGAGGTGGCGGACCTGATCAGTCATCTTTATCCCTCTTTTGTAGCGGTTGTGGGTGTGTTGGCCGTGGGCCCCAAGGCGACCGTGCGTCTACAACAGCCACTGCGACTGTAGATACTCGATCAACTCGTGAAACAGCACGTAACCGACGGGCTGCCGGCCGCAGTGTACGCGGACGCTGACTTCGGTGCCCGGTAGGCGATCGACCGTGATGTCTTCCTTCTCGATGTCGACGACCATCAAAACGGAATGGCCATATTCCTCGTGCAGCTCCGCCGCGTCGTGAATATTGGTTTCCAGGAGATAGCCTTGCAGCTTATTTTCCGGATCGCTCTTGAGAATGTACTCGACGTCCAATTTCCGAATCGGCTGTCCGTTCACGTTCATCGTGGGCGCGGTCTTCAAGGCCTCGGCGATGTGGCCCATATTGTCCTCTTCCATGTTCACTTCCAGGGCCCAGGTGCCACCCAGGTTGGCGACGACCATGAGCGTGTTGGCCGTCGTCAAGGAGCGGCCCATCAGTTGGCGTCTCACCTCAAAGGGTTTGACGATCTGACCGGCGATGGGGCTGCGAATGATCAATTCCTCTTGATTCTTCGTCTGGATTTCCAGATCGGCCAGTAGCG
Organism: uncultured Planctomycetaceae bacterium; assembly: GCA_963700865.1. Classification (GTDB taxonomy): domain Bacteria; phylum Planctomycetota; class Planctomycetia; order Pirellulales; family Pirellulaceae; genus CAVOGJ01. Next base: position 101,400 of record CAVOZC010000019.1, read on the forward strand.
AGTTGATGGTAATGGCCAGCCGCGAGGCCTCCTGCTCGGCTCGCAGACGATCACCTTCCTCCAAATTGGGATTAAGCCGCTGCTTGTCGGCGATCTTTTTCCGGGTGCGGGCAATGTCGAGTTCACCCTCGATGCGGGCGAGTTCCGATTGGATCTGGGTGTTCTCCAGCTCAACCAGTGGCTCTCCCTCCGCCACGATATCCCCCTCTTCATGCAAGACCTTGATCACCTTTCCGTCGACTCCCGGAAAGACGAATCGGCGGTCCTGTGGTTGCAGCTTGCCCTTGGCCTTCATGTCAAAATCCCAGGGGACCAACGCCAGGCTGGCGATCACCGCGATTACGGCCGCCAGCACGGCCAGTGTCTTGGGAAGGGTACGAGCCCGGATCACCCAGCCCATGTTGCCCAGCGTCCGCCAGAGGGGCATCAGGAACAGGCTGTTGTGTTCGACGGCATTCGAGAGGGCTCGGGCACTATGTTCGCTAACCAGCTCCACCCCCTTCGCGAATTCGGCCGGCGCCCGGCTATCTTCAATCTGCTCGACGATCAGGCAACCAACCACCTCATCTTTCTCTTCCTGCAGACGCTTGGCTTCATCCCCGTCGGGGACGTAGTCGGATGGTTTGAAAAGAGGCAGCACGGCGACCGTCTTGGTGTGCGTCTCATCCACGTAGTCATGGATGGCGTCCTCGATCTGCGGAGGCAAATCGGTGGTGTCCCCGGTGTACCAGAGCGGCTCGCCACTCCGCATCACGGCTGTCGCCAGCTTGCCCAGCAAGAGGACCGAGTTCGCCCGCGTGTCCATGGTGTCCTGGCCGCTGACGGCTTCAATCACGCACTTCCGGCCCTTCCGCAAAGCCACACTGACGCGATCACAGCCAATCAGCCGCCGTCCCTCGTTGGCGATCGTATACGCCGTGGTCCGTGGATCGAGACTCTCATGCACGCCGCGGGAAAAGCGATCGACTTGCGAGAACAAATCCTGCCAATCGGTCAGTTCCTGCAATCGCCGTCCGCGAAGGTAGTCCCCCACATGTTGGCACATCTCGACCAGAAACCGCAGATAGCCACGCTGACTGGCCGGGCCACTCGTGGGTCGCTGAAAGATCTCGACGACCCCCACCGCTTTTTCGTCATCGAGGATGGGCGAGAGGACGAGTAAATACTGCGTCGGATTGCCCGCTTCCTCATCGCCGCCCGCCCCGGAATACGGGGGAACCAGCATCTGCTCCTTCGTCTGCAGCACCTTGTAGAGCAATTTCGCGTGTCGCGCCCGATCGTCTCCCTCGTCCTCCGGGAACGTCTGACGCAGGTTGATCTGATAAGCCAGCTCCAGCCCCGCGCCCTGTCGGGCCGTCCAGACGGCGCCGCCCACGGCGGCCAACGCGGAAATCACGCGTTGCAAAAACTCACCATAGTAGATCGTGGGGTCCACATCTTGCCGAGTCAGCGCGGCGATCTCGGTAACGATATTGCGGATCTGCCGTTTCGTTTCCTCAACCGCTTGCGGATTGACAGGTTGATCAGTCGACATGCCTTACTTCTCACTCTTTCCAGGGCCAGCGTATCCGCTTGCTCAGCAATCTTCGTGCCATGACCGACGCCGTTTATTGGTCGGGCATGTCCAGGTATGGGTCCTGCCCCATTTCGACGTGCATCTTCTTTCGGTGTTTCTCGTGGTACAGCAGTACGCGACGTCCACGAAAGTGTCTTTTTTCGATCTTTCGTTGGGCTCGCCGGAAGAGCCGCGAGGAAACTCCGACGCGGCCCTGGGCATCGCCCCGCACGTTCGCCGCCATCTTTTCCGCCTTGGCGGGACTGAACGCCAGCGACAGGATCTCATCGTCCATGGCCAGATACTGCTGGAACGTGCCCGGGTCCCCCTGACGACCGCAGCGGCCCGCCAATTGCCGGTCGATCCGGGCGGAATCGTGGACTTCGGTGCCGATGACGCACAGGCCGCCCAAATCCGCCACACCCGCTCCCAATTTGATGTCGGTTCCGCGGCCCGCCATGTTGGTCGCCACGGTGACGTGAGCGTGTTGCCCCGCGGCCGCCACGATCTCGGCTTCGGCCGCGATATGCCGCGCATTGAGAACGGCGTGCTGGATGCCCGCCTCGGTCAAGTGCTCCGATAGTCGTTCCGACTTGTCGATCGAGCGCGTGCCGATCAGCACGGGCCGACCGATCTCGTGCATCTGGACCACCGCCTGGGCGATCGCCCGCCATTTGTCCTCGGAGGTCGCGTAGACCAGATCGGGCAGCCGGGTCCGTCGCACGGGGCGATTGGTGGGGACCGACACCACGGGTGTCGTGTAGATCTTTTTTAGCTCACGAGCCGACGTCGCGGCCGTGCCGGTCATCCCGCACAGGTGCTTATAGCGGCGAAACAGATCCTGAATGGTGACGCGCGGCATGCCCCGTTTCCACGGTCACTTCGATCCCTTCCTTTGCCTCGACCGCCTGATGAATTCCGCCGCTCCATTTTCGGCCCTCGGCCATCCGCCCCGTAAATTCATCGACGATGACGATTTCGCCTTCATGAATGACATACTGGCGATGATTGTGAAATTCTCGCGCCACCTTGATGGACCGTTCCACATACTGATAGATATCGACCAGTCCCACCGGACCCATTTCCTCGGGCTTGGGAATCGTGCGTGCGAGCTGTCGTCCGGTGAAGGTCAGCTCGCAAGTTTTCTTTTCGTGATCGTAGTCGTAGTGCTCGTCTTCCTTGAACTCCGCCGCGGCATACGCGGCCCAACGGAAACAGGCCACGGCCCGCTGCTGGGCCTCTCCCGGAATCGCACTGATAATCAGCGGTGTCCGCGCTTCATCGATCAGGATGCTGTCGGCTTCGTCTACCAGGCAGAAGTGCATCCCTCGCTGCACGGGCCGTTCCGACTCGTCCCCCCGCGCCGGCGAACGCATTCACGCTCGGTGCCCCGTCGGCCGACGATTCGCCCAGGCGGCGAATGAGCAGACGATCGCGGAGGAAATCAAAGCCAAACTCCTTGGCCGTCCCGTAGGTAATGTCGCAGCCGTAGGCCACGCGGCGCTGCTCCTGGTTCATCTCGGTCTGGATGGCGCCAATCGACATGCCCAACATGCGATAGACCGGTGCCATCAGGTCCGCGTCGCGCTTGGCCAGATAATCGTTGACCGTTGCCAGATGCGCTCCCTTGCCGACCAGAGCCCGCAGGTACATCGGCAAAGTCGCGGTCAGCGTCTTGCCTTCCCCCGTTTCCATCTCGGCGATACAGCCGTGATACATGGCGATGCCGCCCAACATCTGCACGTCGAAGTGACGCATGTTGAGGCTTCGCCGAGCCGCCTCGCGGACCAGTGCGAAGGCCTCGCCCAATAACCGATCCAGACTCTCCCCGCTCCGCGCCCGGTAACGCAGCGACAGACTCTGCTTCCTGAGCTGATAATCCTGCAGCGCTTCCAGTTTCGGTTCCCAACCCGCGATCTCCGGAATCCGTTTCCGGAAACGGGGTAGTTGGGGGACGAGTGGTATCGCGGGGATGCGATGTACGACCGGAGCCGGACCTTCCACCAGCGATTCGCTGGCGCGGCTCGACGGTCGATCGTCCTTCAGGGCAAGCCGAGTCGGCTCGTCGCTCGTGGGAACGGTTTGGCTCATGAGGCTTGATAACTTGACAAGTTGGGAATACGTCCGAGATGCGAACCGCCACGCCGACCCGACCCATCTAGGCTCGTGATCGGGCGCATGACTCTGGCTTCGACCAACGATTTCCGCTAGCTGTGCATTATATCGAGTTCCGCGGAAAGTGGGTGCTTCCCGTCATCTGCGGAGGCGCCTGGGCGGACTTTTTTGGGCGGCGATCAAGCAGGAACGCTGCAAATCGTATCAACCGGACATTCGTTAAACCGAACCGAATCCGACCGAATGCGGGCCGTGCGGGGCCCAATGGGTGCGAATGTCCCGACTCGCGTGCCGCCTGAGCCTTGCGTCTCGCGGGCCGCCTGACACAATATTTTGCAGCGTTCTTCGCCAACGGCTGCATCGGTCACCATCTCGGAGTCTGGCTGTGAAAGAGATCAAGGATACCGTGCGATCTCTCGTCCGCATCGCCTACGACGGGTCGGTACACAAGACGTTTTACGGCACCAACCGGGAGCAACGCTATGCGACCGAGGTCCGCGTGCTGAAACACCTGGAGGCGGCTGGCTGCGATTTTGTGCCCAAGGTGATCGAATGTGATGACAGCAAACTCTATCTCGTCACCACCAATTGCGGCCAGATGGTGGAGCGGTTGAGCGAAGAGAAGCAGCAGTCGCTGTACGATGAACTCGAGGAGTATGGAGTGCGTCACGGCGATCAGGCTCTCCGCAACATCACCTACGATTCAAGGCGAGGACGCTTCTGCGTGATCGATTTTGAATTGGCCGAGATCCTTGGCGATCCCCAGCCGCCCGCGTCGCAGGATCCCCCATGTCCCGCCGACCCTTAACCGAGATTGCGATTCCCCAGGGCGTGCGGTGGATCGTCCTCGACGCCGTCGGAACGCTCATCCGACCCCGCGAGTCGGTGGCCCAGGTCTATCGACAGCTGGGATTGGATCATGGGCTGGACCTGGCCGAGTCGCTGATCGCGACGCGATTTTCCGCCGCCATCTCCCAGGCCGACTGGTCCGTCGCCTCCCACGAAGGACAGCGGCAGGCCTGGCATGCCATCGTGCAGTCTGTCTTTGTGGAAGCGGGGGCCACCACGCTGCCCGCCCTCTTCGAAGCCTTGTGGGATCGGTTTGCCCAGCCCTCGGCGTGGCGGGTGTTCGACGATGTCCCGCCCGCCCTGCGGCAATGGGAAAAGGCCGGCTATGCGCTGGCCATCGCCTCCAATTTTGATCATCGGATGCCCGGGGTAGTGGCCGGATTGCCCGAATTACAACCCTGCCAACAACTTTTCTGGTCCTCGGGTGTCGGCGTTGCCAAACCCGACGTACGGTTCTTTCGGCACATCGAGACTCAGTTAAAGGCCACACCCGCGGAACTGCTCATGATCGGCGACACGCACGAAATGGACATTCTGGGGGCCCGCGGTGCCGGCTGGCATGCCGAGCCGGTCTGATTCGGCCGCGCGGCAAGCTGAGCACCGACGTGACCTTGGCCTTGCCATCATTGGCAGCGATCGATACTATCCGCCGAGTTCCCGCGAAAACGGAATGGCTGGGAACGAACGACCGCGGCGCTACGTACGCCTCTCATCTGCTGGAAAGGAACCCGCCCCGATGTCCGTGCGCTTGGCGGCTTTGGCCGAACTCGTGGGAGGTGAACTTACCGGTGACGGACAGCTTGAAATCCAGGGGGCCGCCACCATTCGTGATGCTCGGCCTGGGGAAATCACGCTGGCCGATGACATCGGTTATCTCGAGCCTCTGCGGGGTTGTGCGGCAACGGCAGCCGTCGTGTCGCCCGATGTGCGGCAGAGCGACGTGCCGGGTCCAATTTCACTCATCACGGTCCCTAATGCGCGGCAGGCATTCGCGACGATCGTCAAGATGTTCGGCCCGCAGCGTGAAACCAGTTGCGCCGGCATCAGCCCGGCGGCCACGATCAGCCCGACGGCGAGCATCGCCTCGGACGTGACCATTCTGCCCGGCTGTTTCGTCGGCGATGACGTCGTGATTGAATCCGGCTGTATCATCCACGCCAATGTCACCATCATGGCAGGATCACGGATCGGGCCCAATTGCACGCTCTTTCCCGCCGCGGTGCTCTACGAAGAAACCCAGTTGGGCCAAGGCGTGATCGTGCATGCCCACGCCGTGCTGGGCGCCTACGGTTTTGGCTATGAAATGCAGCAGGGGCGTCACGTCCTGTCGGCCCAACTGGGCAAGGTCGTCATCGGCGATTTCGTCGAGATTGGCGCCGGCACGACCATTGATCGAGGCACGTTCGGCGCCACGACGATCGGTGAGGGGACCAAGATCGACAATCAAGTCATGATTGGTCACAACTGCCGCATCGGCCGCCACAATCTGCTCTGCGCCCATGTGGGGATCGCCGGCAGTTGCACGACCGGCGACTACGTGGTGATGGCGGGTCAAGTCGGACTGCGGGATCATGTCGACATCGCGGATCAAGTCATGATTGGAGCCCAGTCGGGTGTCAGCGAGTCGCTGACCGAAGCCGGTAAGTACCTGGGCAGTCCGGCGGTGCCGCTGCGACAAGAGATTCAGTGCCTGATGGCGCGACAGAAACTTCCCGAGTTGCGGAAGGAAGTGCGGCGGCTGGAAAAGCAGCTCGCCGAGATGAGCAACAAGCTGGAACGGACCGCCGCGCAGCCCCCGAGTCCGTCGGCCGTCGGGGATCAATCCGATGCCGCCTGACCGCAGGGTTGCTGGTAGCCGAAGTCGCCAGACTTTGGACGTTTTAAGTTGGACGCATCCAATCACGGGCAGGATGCGGAAACGACAAAATCAATGGTCACCATGCACTTCCCCCTCATTGAGATACGGCAGATAGAACCGGGAATTGAGTGCTCGCCGTTTTGACAGGGTGGAAGCCCCTCCCAGGTTGGTTGCGCGATGAAAACCAAAGCCCGCGTGACGTCGGAAAAACCGTTCATGACCAGCGAACCCCATTCACCAACGGCCATGCAATCACATTCCGCAACGACCCCCGCGCACCCGACTTTGTCGCCCTGTGGTAAGGGCAAGCTCCCACCCCGCATTGGTCTGATTGCCGGTTGGGGCCGTTTCCCCTTCGAGGTGGCCCATGCACTGACGAAGGCCGGATCCAGCGTCTATTGCCTGGGCATTGCCGGGCATGTCGAGCGGTCCATCGCCCGATATTGCGCCGATTTTCAGGTGGCACGACTGACCCGGATGGGTGCCCATATCCGCTATTTTCAACAGCACGACGTGGAAACCGTAACCATGGCCGGCAAGATCCATAAGATTCTGTTTTTCCAGCGTGGCTTCCTCCTCAACCACTGGCCCGATTGGGAATGCGTGCGGACCTTTTTTCCCCATTTCATTACGGGCAGCCGCAACCGCAATGACGATGCCCTGCTGACCGCGGCCGTTGATGGCTATGCCCGGCATGGCCTGCGGATGACGGCGGCCACCGACTTGTTGCCTAAATTGCTCATCTCACCGGGGCAGCTCAGCGGACCCCGTTTGGGCACCCACCAGCGGCAGGATATCGCCTTTGGCTGGCGATTGGCCAAGCAGATGGGGGGGCTGGACGTGGGCCAGGCGGTGGCGGTGAAGGGGCGAGCCGTGCTGGCGGTCGAGGCGGTGGAGGGGACGGATGAGTGCATTCGCCGAGCCGGGATGTTGTGTCCGGCGGGTGGTTTTACGGTGGTCAAGGTGGCCAAACCGCAGCAGGACATGCGGTTTGACGTGCCGACGGTGGGAGTCGGGACGGTACAGACGCTGTTGCAGGCGGGCGCCAAGACGCTGGCGGTGGAGGCCGAGAAGACGATTATTGTCGATCAGCCGCAGGTGGTCCGGTTCGCGAACAAGCACGGCATCTCGATCGTGGCGTTGCGAAGCGAGGAAGCGGTCGGCGAGGTGGCCCCGGCGGCCTGAGCGGGATCGGCTTCCCGCCTGTGGGCGGACCGATTGCGGCATGGGTCCATTAAGTGAGGTTGCTGGGGCTCGAACCCAGGACCTACGGATTAAAAGTCCGTTGCTCTACCGACTGAGCTACAACCTCGGCGAAACGCAATATTGTAGGCCACCCGCGCGACTTCGCCAGGGTGGGGCGGGCAACGAGCCCCCCCGAGCTTGCTCGGGGGTGAATGAGGTCCTTAGCTAGAACGCCAAGTGCGCACCTCCTGGGGCCGAGCCAGCGACGTCGCTGCGGGTGCGGGTTCCGAGGCCCACCCCTTTCGGTTTCGGTCTCGGAGAACCGCACTCGAGATCACGTCCCTGGCTCGACCGCCGGCCTGGGGCGCCGCCGGCGGGTTAGCCACCGACCTGGTTCACCCACGAGCAAGCTCGTGGGGGTCCAGGCGTGTTTACCCACGGCCGTGCGAAGAGACGTACCGCCACGTCCTGGCGGCGACCCCATCCGCGTTTCCGGGGGAGATACGGTACGTACGCCGCCGCTCACACTAGGTCGTGGTATAGACGCGGTGGTCGTGGATGGCTCTCACCCGTATGCCGAAGATCGCGATCACGATGAAACAGATGAGAGGCAGGAGGAAGGACAGTTCGACTCCCTGCCGGTCAATAAAGTAACCCTGCGCCAGCGGCAATACCGAGCCCCCGGCAATCGCCATCACCAGCCCGGCGGCGGCGAGCTTCGAATCGTCTCCCAGTCGCCGCAGTCCGATTCCATAGATCGTGGGAAACATGAGTGACATGCAGCCCGAAACACCCACCAAAGCGTACAGCCCCGGCACACCGCCCACGAACATCGCCACGCCGCACAACCCGATCGCCACGATCGACAACAGGGACAGCAACATGCCCGCGTTGAGATACTTGAGCAGGTACGTGCAGACGAACCGACTGGCCGCAAACAGCATCAGCGAATAGATCGCATAATTCTGCGCCCGCGCCACGGCGGCCGCTTCTTCCAGCCCGGCGGACATAAACACCTGCGTCCCGTAATGCACGATGTAGGTCCAGACCGTAATCTGGGCTCCCACATAAAACGCCTGCGCGACGACACTCTCGCGATACCGCGGATTTTTCAGCAAGCGACGCAGCGTCCCGCCAAAATCGAGCGATTTTCCCTCATCCTTGCTCTGCGGCATGTGCCACATCCAGATCAAGACAAAGACGATGGCGATGACGAATCCAATCGCCACATAGGGCGCGCGAACGACCGCCAGATCGGCCATTTTGACCGCGTTGAATTGTTCGATCGGCAGCGCCTGCGCGGTCGGTGGCACTGAGTTTGTCGAGCCGTTCCAGAATGAATCTCTTGGCGACCCAGGCACCCGTGATCGAGCCCAGGGGATTGAACGACTGAGCAAAATTCAGACGTTGCGTCGCCGTCTCCTCGGCTCCCATCGACAGAATGTACGGATTGGCACTCGTTTCCAAAAAGCTTAGCCCGCAGGTCATGACAAAAAACGCCGCGCAAAAGGGCCAGAAGAGGCCGACCCAACTGGCCGGAATGAAGGCGATGCCACCCGCCGCGTATAGTAGTAGACCCACCAGGATGCCGAACTTATAGGTATAGCGTTTGATGAGGATTGCCGCGGGAATTGCCATAAAGCAGTAACCGCCGTAGAAGGCGAACTGCACGAAGGCGCTGATGAACACGCTCTGGTTAAAAATCGTGCCGAACGCCTTCACGAGCGGATTGGTGATGTCGTTGGCGAATCCCCACAGCGCGAAGCAAAAGGTGATCAAAATAAAGGGAATCAGGATTTCGCGGGCGACCACGGGACTCGGCCGGTGGTCATTCCCTGGCCCGCTGGTGGAGTGGGAATTGCTCACGCATGCCTCTTCGCGTTCATGTCAGGCAGATAGGGGTAATCGGCATCCATCAGCCCGCGCTCTTTCAGGGCCAGCCAGAACTCACCGGGAAGGGTCGCCTGCACCGCCGCCACATTCTGCCGGACTCGATCCGGCCGGGTGCTGCTGAGTGCCACGGCCAGCACACCGGGTGGGCTGATCCCAAACACCACGCAGGCCAGGGCCGGATTGACCGCGAATTCCTGGCAAGTCGCGTGGAAGGCCGATCGCCAGGCGGACAGCCGCTCGCCTTCGTCCGTTTCCGGCAGGATGCGGCGATAGTTGTAAAATTCGCCACCGACGAGAAAACCGGCGTTGAAGACGGCGCTGTTCATCACGCCAACATCGTCCGCCCTCAGTCGCTCGATAAACTGCAGCAGCTCCTTGGGATGCGAGTGAATGGTCAGGCTGTTCGCCGTCATGACCCAATCGAGTGGTTGCCGATCGTACAGATCGCGGATCACGGTCCAGTCCTTCGAGCCGACGCCGATGCCCTGAACTCGGCCGTCACGCTTGAGGTCCTCTAGGCGCGGTAGGCATGCAAAATGTGCTCCCAACGGGCTTCCCGTTCCGCCGCATCATTCGCGGCCGCCAGATACTCATCCGGATCATGCACCGAGACCATCTGCGGTGCATAGTCTCCCAGCAGGGAGCATCCTTCCTCGTAGCAGCGCAGAATACCGTCATAGCTGATATCGAACGTGGCGTCGTATTGCAAGTCGACCCACACGCCGGGTTCGAATGTGGGCTCGGAGGTCGTCAGCGGGACGCGTCTCCACCCGAGTTTATTACTGATGACGACGCGCGCCGGATCGACGTGCAGCGCTTTGAGGTGCCGTCCGATGTTTTCCAGCGCCAACCCCGCACCGTACTTGCCGGCGGTGTCGACGACGACTGGCCCCTCGATCTGCTGAAACCATTCCGAGATGATCCCGCGTTGGACGTCGTCTGGCAGCGCCACGTATTGATTGCCCAGCGAACCCGTCCCGAAGACGATTGGCGGAACCGTGATCCCCGTTTTTCCCAAGGGCATTCGCTGCATGGGGCCACTCAGTGCAAGCCGGACTGGAGAGCGTCGAGATGGCGCCCAAAATGATCATTCAATACTTCCGCGTAGGTCTCGGGATGCGCCCGCAGGCACGCCTTGACGGTGGGTCCCCAGTGGCTGTCCGTGAGCACGCTGCCAAACGTGCAATGCAGGATCTGGCGTCCTGGCTTGGTGAAGCCCCGACCCTGCGGGACTTCCGACCACAATTCGAGGTACTCGCGTTCGAGCGTCTCCAGGGTGGCATCGTCGGCTGGCGGCGCATCGGCCAGGGTTGCCGAGACGTGATACGTCGCCTTGTCGGTTTCGTAGCGGGCACGAGAGAAATCAACGATGCCTCGAAAGGCGGCTTCGTCGTGACGAGCCACGACGCGGAGCGCCTCGAGATAGCTCGTCCCGGCTGTCTTGACATGAAACAGGCCGCGCGTGGCCTTTGCCAACAGCCCGTACATCGATAGCTTGTCGGAACCTGAGTGCAAGCTGATTTTGTACGGTCCGAGCAGCCCCGCAATGGCGGCATGATCGTGCAGCGACGCCTCGAGTGCGGACAGGTCTCCTTTGAAATCGACACCCTTCTCAAAGTCGCCAATAAAACGCGGCGCGAGGCTCACCAGTTTCATGCCATTGGTCAGGCACTCGCTGGCAATAATGTAGTGTTCCGCGAGCGTGGTGGGCTGTTCGGTTTCGTCGACCGACAGCTCGATCTCATAATCATGGCCGGCGGCAGTTTGCACTTGTCGGATGTGGTTGGCCAATCCAATCGCCGACGCGATGGCTCGTCCATACTTGACGGCCGCTCGCATGCAGGCTTCTTCAGTCAGACGAATTGTCGTGGAGGTATCCAGGCGAATTTGTTGATCAAGGTATTTGTCAAACCAGGCGCAAATTCGCGGGCAATCGCAAATTTCTCGCGAATCGTCGCCTCATCGTAGTCGTCCGCCTGCTGATCGACTTCGCCCGAGGGATCGATCGTGAAGAACGTAAAGCCGGCTGCCGCCGTCGCATCGACATCCGCCGGAGTCTTAAGATGGTCCGCATCCGCGCCAATGTCTCCCGACCAACCAGACTGGAGGGCGCCGGTCATCGCGTCCTCCATCACTTGCTCAGGCGAGCGTCCCGTGCGCGTCATTTCGCGGATGGACTGTTGAGGGAAAATCGGTGCGATCCCTTGGCCACACCGCTTCATCGCTGCCACATGTCCTGGGGTCGCCAGGCCAATGCGGTCCCCAAAGCCAAAGCTTGGCGTCGTCCCCAGTGTCGTGCATTTCTTAGTCATAAGATGCCTCAGTCAATGCCACGTGCAGCTTGGTCACTCGGTCCGGATATGCATCCCAGTCCCGCAACGCCCCCGCTGCCTCGCGGAGCGGAACGGCCTGCGTGATGACGAGGTCGAGCGGAAAGTTGCCCTGTTCGAGCATCTCGATCACACGCTCAAAGTCGCATCGTAGTGCATTTCGGGACCCGCGAATATCGAGTTCCTTGTAAACAAACGGTGTCGTATCGTACTGCACGGGCTCTTTGGCCCAGCCGATGTACACGACGCGGCCCGCGGCCGCCACCTCCTCCACCGCGGTGCGATAACAAGCGGGCAGACCGACCGCCTCGATGATCACGTCGGGTCCGCGGCCATCGGTCAGCGAAACCAGGGCGGAATGCAGGTCCTGCGATTTGGAATGGATCGTCGCGGTCGCCCCACAGGCCTTCGCCGTGGCAAGCTTTGTCTCCTCCACGTCGATCGCGATGACGCGAGCACCGGCGTATGCCGCGCCGGAAATGGCGCCCAGCCCGATCGCTCCACAGCCGATCACGGCCACCGTGTCCGCATCCGAAACCTGACCCCGTGCGACGGCATGAAAGCCGACCGTCAGCGGCTCGACCAGTGCCAATTCGGCTGACGAGAGCGTTTCACTGACCAGCACCTTGTCCGGGACCACGGTGAAGTATTCGCACATCGCTCCGTCACGTTGGACGCCCAGCGTCTGGTTGTTTTGGCAGCAATTCGGGCGCTGACGCCGACAAGCCGCGCAGTGACCGCAATTCGAGTAGGGAATGACAAGCACCCTCTGGTCGACGCGCAAGTCAGCCCGTACGTCTGAACCGATCTCCACAATCGTCGCCGCGATTTCGTGGCCCGGAATCCTCGGAAAGGTGACGAGTGGATTGACGCCGCGAAAGGCGGCAAGATCGCTGCCACAAAATCCAACGCGATCAATTCGCAGCAAAACCTGGTCCTTGGGCAACGTCGGAGACGGGCGCTCGATGAGGTCGACGTGACCCGGTTGATTCATCACGATTGCTTTCATCGCCCGTCGGCCACCCTGTATCGATCTCACCACTGACAAACTGCGATTCTACACCATGGGATCCGACTCGACGACCATCGGCGAGCATGGCGGACGACCGACCAACGCCGCTTGCGCCTTCATCTGCCTGAGTCCCGACTTGGTCTTACCCTACACGCTCGCCGGAGATGTGCCCGAGCCCGTGCAATGAAAACGACCTACTTTGCGCTTTCCGGGAAGTTTGTGCGGGCGTCCCGTGGTGACTGGCATCCGCCGAGCGCGGAAGTGGCGATGCGGAGAACGAATCAGGTCGATACGGGGATGGTCGCAAGTACGTTCCACGTGCTTCGAGCGGCCGCCGTGCGTTGGCTTGACGCCGGGTAGAGACCATCTAGACTTGACGCCACGTCTGTCATCGGACGCCACGTCTGTCATCGCGACACGAATCACCGATCGCGCGGATGAACGTCAATGCCTTCAAGACGGTCATGCCAAGGAGCCAGAGCGAACGCTGGATGTAGCCATGAGTATCATCGCGGAGTCCGAGCGCACGCTGTATCACACCGAAGGGTACATGGTCCTACCCAAGGTGATCCCAGCGGAGATGTTGACCGAGCTGCGTGAAGAATGCTCGTACTACCTGGGCTACTTTGATTCCATCATGGATGCCAAGGGTGTGCAGGTCGACAAACTCTGCCACCGCGGCAAGCGATATTTCATCAATAACCGCTATCGCCTGAGTTCCCGTCTTTGGAAATTCCTCTTCGGACCGCTGATGGCGGAAATTGCCCGGGCCACCGTGGGGCCGAATGCGTACTTGTTTCACGAGCAGTGGGTTGTGAAGGGAGCCGAGCAGGGCATGAAGTTCGGCTGGCATCAGGATAGCGGCTATGTGAAACACTATGATCCCACGACCCGGCACAAGCCCTATGTCACGGTGTGGTGCACGCTGGACGACGTCAGCGAGGAGAATGGTACGGTTTACCTGCTTGCCGCATTCACGAGGGGGCACCAAAGATAAATTGCTCGATCACTATCAGGAGCAAGGGACGAACGATGTGATCGGATACGAGGGCGACGACCCGGGAGAAGCGATGATTGTGCCGGCCGGCAGCGTTGTGGCGTTCACCAGCTACAACCTGCATTGCAGTGGCCCGAACAGAACGGACCGCATGCGCAGGATCTACCTTCCGCAGTACAGCGGCGAGCCGATCCGTCGGCCGGATGGCAAGCCCTGGGCGATGGCGGTGCCTTTTCTCAAGGATGGGAAGATCGTCTACGATCATGCGGACGACGCGGCCGAAAAATATGGGCCCTTTCCGGAACGGGCCTAGCATGGGGCATCCTGGATCACGCCGTGCAGTGAGTGTCGCATGATCGGTACCCCCGCAGATCGCTTTGCCCGCGACGGTGATCGCCTTGTCTGGCGGCGGCAAGACCAACGGCTCTGGGTGGAGCCATGGGGACCCGATTGTTTCCGTGTGCGGGCAACTGTCTTGCCCGAGATGCCCCTCCGCGATTGGAGTCTGATCAAACCGGGGGCGACGACCGTGGAGATCTCCATCGGATCGGGCGGGGCCCGCATGGTCAATGGACGCCTTACCGCCAAAGTCGACCGTGAGGGACGCATTCGCTTTTTCAAGACCGGTTCCACGGAACCACTCGTCGAGGAAATGGCTTCCCGCATCAACGATCCGCCATCGCGCACGTTCCAGCCGATCGGGGGCGATCTCAGCCAGGCCACGGTTTCATTCACGGCCTGGGAGGAGGAACGCGTCTACGGCCTCGGTCAGCACCGCCATGGCTTGTTGGACCAAAAAGGATGCGTGCTGGACCTCAGGCATCGCAATTCCGAAATCTCAATTCCCTTCTTCTTCTCCAGTCGGGGCTATGGTCTGCTCTGGCACAATCCGGGTGTGGGCAGAGTTGAGATTGGCCGCACACGGACGAGGTGGGTGGCCGAGGCGACTCGGTTGATTGACTATGTCGTGGTCACGGCGGATGGCCCTGCCGGCATCATGGAGCGGTACGCCGATCTGACAGGCCATCCTCCCGACTTGCCGGCATGGGCAGCGGGGTTTTGGCAATGCAAACTGCGCTACAAGACGCAAGACGAATTGTTGGCGGTGGCGCGGGAGCATCATCGGCGTGGTTTGCCAATGTCCGTCATCGTGATTGACTATTTCCATTGGACCAGGATGGGCGACTGGAAGTTCGATCCCGTCTGCTGGCCCGATCCGGCCGCCATGGTGCGAGAATTGGAATCGATGGGGATCAAGGTCATGGTTTCTGTCTGGCCGACCGTCAACCCGGACAGCGAGAACTTTGCGGAACTGGACCAACGTGGACTACTGGTCCGTACCGAACGAGGGCTGAACAGCTTTGTGAAGTTCACGGATGCCCATGCCGAGCAGACGGTCATTTCCAGTTTGCTCGATACGACCCATCCGGAAGCCCGCGCGTTCATTTGGGAGAAAGTGCGGCAGAACTACGTTTCCCAGGGCATCCACCTGTGGTGGCTGGACGCGATCGAGCCGGAGATGAAGGCCTATGATCACGATAACGTTCGCTATCACGCCGGCAATGGTCAGGAAGTTGGCTGTCTCTATCCGCTGGAACAGCAGCGAGCTTTTTTCGAGGGGATGCAGGGCGAAGGCGAGACCGAGATCCTCACCCTGGGACGGGCGGGCTTTGCCGGCAGTCAACGGTTTGGGGCGGCCATCTGGTCGGGAGACATCTACTCCACCTGGGAAGACCTGCGACAACAGGTCCGCGCCGGACTGAACATGGGCCTGAGCGGCATCCCCTGGTGGACCACCGACATTGGTGGCTTCTATGGGGGATCGGTGGACGACGAAGCCTTTCGTGAATTGCTCGTGCGCTGGTTTCAGTATGGGGCCTTTTGCCCGCTGTTTCGCCTGCACGGTTGGCGGAATAGTTCGCTGCAGCATCCGGAACAGAGCGACCCGACGCAAGGCGGCCCCAATGAGGTGTGGAGCTTTGGCGAGCGAGTGTACGACATTTGCCGTGAGTATCTGTTTCTCCGCGAGCGGCTGAGGCCTTATTTCATGGAACAGATGCACGAGGCTTCGCAGACGGGATGTCCGCCGATGCGGCCCCTGTTCTTTGATTTTCCCGCCGATCCATCCGCTGCCAAGGTGGATGACGCATTCCTGTTGGGCCCGGATCTGCTCGTCGCCCCGGTGCTCTATCCAGATACGTTCAGCCGGCCCGTTTATCTGCCCGCGGGAGCCGAGTGGGTGGATGCCTGGACAGGACAGTCATTTTCGGGCGGACAAACACGTGAAGCACCGGGGGCCTTGGAACGCATCCCGCTCTTTTTGCGGAACGGTCGCCCGCTTCCCATTCGGAGAACGGACCGCGCATGAATACCCAGCTTTGTCTGCGGCTGTGCCTGCTGATCAGCGCGATCCCAGTCGCTGCGTCGCCCGGCTTCTCGCCTTATGAAAACTACTTGATGACGGGAAAGGAGACGCACGTGGGGCTGATCGCCGAGATCAAGCCACAACGTCGATCCGATTTTGAGAAAGCCTGGCGTCAATGCGGAGCGGAACGCCTTCAACAGAGCCTCGAGCGGGCGGGTATCTCGAGGTTGCGGGCCTTTACCCGGCAGATCGAAGGCAAAGAGTACGTCGTGATGTATTTCGCCTATGCGGGCGGACGACCCTATTTAGGGGCGGCGGCCGGCTTCGAACAAGCGACCGTGCCCATCGATTGGTCCGCGACGACCACCGCGCATCCTCGCGCGAAGACCTACGACCGCCACTGGTTGCAAATGGAATGGATCAACTTCATCGCGGGCCATCAGGAGACCCAGGCCGAGCCGCAACGGCTGATGATTGCCACCTCCGTGATTCCCGCCATGGAGATGCAGTATCGCACGCTGCACCAGACCGTGTGGCCCGGCGTGGTGGACCAGGCGGTCCGCGGCAAAATACGCAACCTGAATATCTTCCTGGTGGAATTGGACGACCACGTTGGCCGAATTTCTTTACCTGGAATATGTCGGTACCGATCAGGCAGCCGACGATGCGGCCAACAAACAAGACCCGATCAATCAACGCTGGTGGAAATTGACCGACGCCTGCCAACAGCCATTTACCGATGTCAAGGAAGGCACGTGGACCTCGATGGATGCGGTGGAGTGAATTTGCCAACCCCATGATTCGCACTCCCATCATGCTCGCGCAGCGAGCGGCCGCATCGCACTGGATTCACTCGATATCACGGTCTTTGCCGCTTACATCGTGGCTCTGCTCGTCATTGGGGGCATGGTCAGTTATCGGCATCGCAAGAGCGACGACCTGTTTCTCGGTGGGCGTTCGATGGGTTGGGGGAATGTCGGCTTTTCGATCTTCGGTACCAACATCGGTCCCACCTTTCTCATCGCGACCTGTGGCGCAGGATACACCACCGGCATGGTTACGGCGAACTTTGAGTGGATGGCCTGGGTGTTTCTTTTTCTCCTCGGAATGGTGTTTGTCCCTTTCTACTTGACGACGAACATTTCGACGATGCCCGAGTTCGTGGACCGACGATTCGGACCGCATTGTTATACGTTCATGTCGATCTACGCGTTGTTCGGTACGGTCGTTCTGTGGATCGGAGGCACGCTCTACGCTGGTGGCGCACTCCTTGCCCAGTTGCTTGGTTGGGACGTGATCTCCTGCATCTGGTTGCTGGCCGTCCTCGCCACGAGTTTCACGGTCACGGGTGGCTTGGTGGCGGTAATGGTGACGGACTCGTTCCAGTCCGTGCTGATGATCATCGGGGCCGCGGCCTTGTCGCTAATTGCCTTCTCTCACATCGAGAAGTCTCGATGCCCTGCGGCACGTCAAGGTGGCAAATACTCCGCCAGAATTGACTTGGAAACTCTTCCACCCGTCGGATTCCGACACGCCCTGGTATGCTTTTGTGCTGGGCTATCCCGTTTTGTCTCTCTGGTTCTGGTGCTCGGATCAGACGATCGTGCAGCGGGCATTGGGAGCCAGGGACTTGAAGCAGAGTCAGGCCGGGACGCTTTTCTGCGGCTTCCTGAAGATCCTGCCGCCGTTCATCTTTCTGTTTCCCGGGCATCTTTGCGGCCGTGTTACTGCCGGGCATCGAGGATGATAAGCAGGTCTTTCTCCAAATGGTGAATCGGTATCTGGGCTCCGGCCTCAAGGGACTGATCGTGGCCGTGCTGGTCGCGGCGGTCGTTTCGACCCTGAATTCGGGACTTAATTCCTTCAGCACCATTTACACGCTCGACATTCATCAGCGTTGGTTCTCCAACAATCGGTCGGAACACCATGTGAAAAATGTTGGTCGCGTCACAACCTTGTTGGCGGGACTGATGGCGGTGGGCATTGCCGTCTATCTGAAACGAGCCCAGGAAATCGGTGGTCTGAATCTGTTCGATCTGTTTCAATCGATTATCGGCTACATGGCACCGCCGGTTTCCGTCGTGTTTGTCCTCGGCATCTTCTGGAAACGCGCGACAGCCCTTGCCGCCCTGATCACGCTGTTGTTCGGTAGCATGCTGTGCCTGGGAATCGGGATTGCCAATTTTCACCAGGCAAGCTTCTTACTTAACGAAGAGGGGAAGAACATGCTGCCCCACTTTCTCTTTCAGTCGTTTCTCCTGTTCTGCCTGCTGATGGCGATCATGATCGGGGCTTCGCTGGCCAGCACGCACAGCACGCACGAGACAGCACTTCCCACGCTGCGGCAGGCGTACCAGCAACATAAAGGGCTGGGCAGAATCGCCGTGGTTGGCTGGACCATCCTGGCTGTGATCATGGTTTCCCTATATGTTTTCTTTCAACTGTTGGTTTAACTCGACGGTCGCTGGCGAGCGGTCCGCGCCCCTGACAAAGTATGATGATGCGAAGTTCAGCACGAACGTTTCTCCTGTCGTTGCTTGTCGTGTCGTGTCCGTTCCTGGCTCGAGTCCCGGCCGTCGAGTTGTGGGTTTCGCCCGCCGGCGACGACGACAATCCGGGTACCCGCGAACGGCCCTTCGCGACGCCCGCCAGGGCCTTGCGTCAGGCTCGTGAATTGCGACGATTAAACGATCGCTCCGTCGTCACGGGTGTGCGCATTATTTTGCGCGAGGGCGTCTACCCGCTGGTCGACCCCTTGTTTGTTCGTCCCGAAGATTCAGGCACGGATGCCGTTCCGACGATCATCGCCGCGGCGCCGGATGAAACTCCCGTGTTCAGCGGCGGCACGGTGGTCAGTGGCTGGCGGCGCGTGGAGCAGGAGATTCCCCGTTTGCCCGTGGCCGCCCAGGGGAACGTCTGGGTGTCCGAAACGCCCCGGTTTCGAGGTCGCCAACTCGAATGCCGCCAACTCTGGTTGAACAATCGTAAGGCCATCCGAGCACGAGCGCCTAACGAGGGCGAAATGGCGCGTCTGGTTCGCTGGGACCGCGCACAACAGAACGCCGCCATATCAGCGTCGCTGGTGGGTCCCTCCGCGGTGCTTGACGGAACCGAGATGACGGTCCTTCAGCAATGGGAAATTGCCGTCCTGCGTCTTAAATCGGTCGTCATCGACGGCGATCTGGCGCGAGTTACGTTTCACGCTCCAGAAGGCCGCCTGGAATTTGAACATCCGTGGCCGCAGCCGATCATGGAGCCCCATGGGGCTCCCTTCTTTCTGGCCGGCGCCATCGAGTTCCTTGATCAGCCCGGCGAATGGCACCAAGAATCCTCGGGTCGCATCTACTATTGGCCGCGCGCGGGTGAGGATTTGACGCGCGATCAGGTGGTCGTGCCGGCATTGCCAACCCTCGTCCAGGTATCGGGCTCGTTGGACCGACCGGTCGCGCACGTTTCTTTCCAAGGGATTCATTTCGCTCACACATCGTGGTTGCGACCTTCCCGGCGAGGGCATGTTCCTCTGCAGGCAGGCATGTATTTGCTGGACGCCTACAAATTGCGGCCGAAGGGGACGCCCGATTGGCGGAGTCTCGACAACCAGGCCTGGATCGGTCGTCCTCCGGCCGCCGTCGAGGTAAGTGGGGCTCGTCATACAAGCTTTCTGGGCTGTCGCTTTCAACATCTGGCAGCAGCCGGAATCGACTACGGGCGTGGGACCCACGACGATCGCATTGAAGGGTGTGTCTTCCGCGATGTTGGTGGCAATGGCATTCAAATGGGCTGCTTTCAGGAAGCAGGCATCGAGACCCATTTGCCTTACGATCCCGCCGACGAACGAGAAATCTGCACCCGCGAACGAATCGCCAATAATCTGGTCACGGATTGCGCCAATGAAGACTGGGGGTGTGTCGGCATTTGTGTGGGTTATGGACGCGAGATTTCCATCGAACACAATGAAGTTGCCCAGCTGTCTTACACCGGCATCAGCCTCGGTTGGGGATGGACCCGGACGCAAAACGCGATGCGTGACAACCGCGTCGTGGCGAACCATGTGCATCACGTCGCGACGCGGATGGCGGACTCGGCCGGGATCTATACCCTCTCGGCTCAGCCAGGGACGGTCATCCGCGAGAACCATGTCCACAGCATTCAGATGAGCCCCTATGTGCATGATCCGGAGCATTGGTTTTACCTCTACCTGGACGAAGGTTCTTCCTTCATCACGGTCGCCAACAACTGGTGCCCGGAGGAACGATTCCTGGCCAACGCCAATGGTCCCGGCAATTCCTGGGAGGATAATGGCCCACAGGTCGCGGAAAGCATTAAGCTCAAGGCCGGATTGGAACCCGAGTTTCGTGGCCTCTTGACCGAATCGCCGATCTCGGGCCCCTAATACCAGGTGCGGCCACGGCGACGCACGCAGCGGAGACGACGGTGAGCCAACGATTGCAATGGCCAGGCAACTCGCGGATCTTCGTTTCCGCCCTTGTGGCGGGTTGCTGCTGCCTCGTATTGGGAACAAGCACCGCGGGTCGGGAGAGGCGTTGTCTCGATGACGATTGGAAGTTCTGGCTGGGTGATCCGCCGGCCGCGCATCAGCCAGGCTTGGAGACGTCGGCGTGGCAGTCGATTCGGCTGCCGCATGACTGGAGCATCGACTTGCCCCGGAACGCTCAAGCGGCCAGCCGTGGGAGCGGAGGCTTTTTTGCCACCGGTACGGCCTGGTACCGACGCGACTTCACGGCACCAGCAGCCTGGCGTGGCAAGCGAGTTGAGGTTGAGTTCGAGGGAGTCTCCCCCAACGCCGCCGTCTGGCTGAATGGCCAATTGCTGGGCCAACACGCTTATGGATACACGCCATTCCGCAGCGAGCTTTCCAAGCACTTGCGATACGGCCAATCAAATACGCTGGCCGTTCGTGTAAACAACTCGTTGCAACCCAATTCGCGATGGTACACAGGTTCGGGGATTTATCGTCATGTCTGGTTGGATATCAGCGAACCTGTCTGTGTCGATGCGGAGCGTGTGTTTGTTACGACGCGCGATACTGCACTGGAGAAAGCTACGGTCACCGTCGCCGTCCCAGTGGTCAATAGCACGAGCGATAACGGGCATCTTCGACTGGAAATTGACCTTCGCAACCCCCAAGGTAAGACCGTCGCCCGGCAGGCGATGGAATGCGGATTGCCGCCGCAGACTTCGCAAACGGTGATGGGAGAGCTTTCGATCAAGCAACCCCAGCGATGGTCACCGCAGACCCCCAGGCTTTATCGCTGCCTGATCCGGCTTCTCCGTGACGGCCAAGAAGCGGATCAGGCAGCAATCCCATTCGGCGTCCGCACCGTGCGGGCGACCAGCCGGGACGGTTTGTTGCTGAATGGTCAGCCGATCTTGTTGTGTGGTGCCAATGTGCACCACGACAATGGTCCTCTGGGGGCGGCGGCCTTCGATCGAGCTGAGTGGCGTCGCGTGCGTCTGCTCAAAGCGGCAGGATTCAATGCCGTACGCACCGCGCACAATCCACCATCGACCGCATTTTTGCATGCCTGCGATCAACTTGGCATGCTTGTCGTGCTGGAAGTATTTGACGGTTGGGCCGCCAAGAAGAATCCATATGACTATGGAATGGTCTTTGACCAGCTGTGGCAGCGAGACCTGACCGCTGCCGTGTGTCGCGATCGCAATCATCCGTCGATCATCATGTGGAGTCTCGGCAACGAAGTCTACGAGCGCGGCAAACCGGAAGGCCGGGCAATCGCCCAGCAGATGTCGCGTTGTGTAAGACAACTGGATAATACACGGTTGGTCACGGCGGGTATCAATGGACTCGGTCCGAACGGTGACTGGAAATCGTTGGATCCTCTCTTCGCCTCGCTGGATGTCGCCGGATACAACTATGAACTCGATCGCTACCGCGAGGACCACGCACGCGTTCCCGAGCGAGTGAACATGTCGGCGGAATCCTATCCGCGCGACGCCTTTGCGGGTTGGCGTGCCAGCGAGGAAGTTCCTTACGTCATCGGCGACTTCGTCTGGAGTGGGATGGATTACCTTGGCGAAGCCGGCATCGGGCGTGTCTTTGGTCCCGTTGAAACAGTCCTCCCACATTGGGAAGGCGAGCATTTCCCCTGGCATGGTGCCGGCTGTGGAGATATCGACTTTACGGGTTGGCGGAAGCCGTTGTCGCACTACCGAAAGATCGTGTGGGATCGAGGCGAGAAGTTGTACGTTTCGGTGCGGGTCCCGCCGCCTCCACAAGGAGCATGGCAGTTGTCCGCATGGGCGCACCCGCCTTCGCTGCCCTGCTGGAGCTGGCCCGATCAGCAGGGAAAGCCAGTCACCGTGGAAGTCTTTTCCCGGTACCCCACCGTGCGACTTTACCTGAACGACCAGCTTCTGGGCGAGCAGCCGACCGATCGGGAACAACAATTCAGGACAGAATTCAAGGTCGATTATGCGCCTGGCGAATTGAAGGCGGTCGGCATGGAGGACGGTTTCGCGCAGGAATCGTGCGTGCTCGAAACGGCAGGCGAGCCAAACTCGATTCGCATGATGGCGGATCAAGCCAGGATATCGGCCAATGGTCAGTCGCTTGTCTTCATCGATGTTCAAGTCTTGGATCAAGATCACCGTGCCTGCTGGCATGCCGACCACGAGGTGCGATATTCGGTAGATGGTCCCGGCACGATCGCCGGTGTGGGAAGTGGAGATGTGGCCAGCGAGGAGTCTTATCTGAGCCCTTGCCGCCGCGTGTATCTGGGTCGGAGCCTGCTGATTGTTCGTTCCACCGGACAAGCAGGTACGATCCGCATTCAGGCGTCTGCGGCTGGCTTGATATCCGGCGAGGTGTCGATTTTGGCGTGCGCTGGCAGCTCGATGGGAAAACCCGCCGCTGGCGAGTCACCTGCGACGGCGATTCGCTGAGCTAGTAGCGGGAAACGAAGTTCGGCGAGTGGAACCGCTGATCCGCGCTCGTGGACGCGGATGCAGGTACCACAAGGCGTGAAAGCACGCGGCGCGGGCAAAATTTTCTTGCCGGCAGTTCTGTTCTTGCAGAGCCACAGAGTTCACGGAGGCGAGGGCGGGCGCTGGCCGCGAGTCAGCTTCGGTGTGTAGAACCAGATCGTCAGCCGTAGGCGCTCGGGCAGCCACCGAGCCTCGGGTAGCCACCGAGCCTCGGGCAGGTTTTTTCTGCCGACCGTGACCACGCGGATGGATCGGCCGACAGGTGGCCGCGGGGCCTGGGTGAGCCTAAGGTCGCGCCGGGATTGGAGCCTCATTTGGCGCGACTGAGTGCACTCGTCTAGGCCCGACGCTAGCGCGTACGGCTGACACCGGCCCGACGCTAGCGCGATACGGCGGACAACGGCCCGACGCTGGCGCCAAGTACGGCTGACGACGGCCCGACGCTGGCGGCTGCGGCTGACAACGGCCCGACGCTAGCGCGTACGGCTGACGACGGCCCGACGCTACCCGCGTGCGGCTGACAACGGCCCGACGCTAGCGCGTACGGCTGACAACGGCCCGACGCTAGCGCGTACGGCTGACAACGGCATAGCGCCTGGTCAACGCGCCAGCAGATTATTGGCGTAGATATCCAACACCCATTCCGTGGCCAGCCGCCCGGATGTGGCCGGCACCGCTTCGGTGTGTAGAACCAGATCGTCAGCCGTAGGCGCTAGCCTCGGGCAGCCACCGAGCCTCGGGCAGGTTTTTTCTGCCGACCGTGACCACGCGGATGGATCGGCCGACAGGTGGCCGCGGGGCCTGGGTGAGCCTAAGGTCGCGCCGGGATTGGAGCCTCATTTGGCGCGACTGAGTGCACTCGTCTAGGCCCGACGCTAGCGCGTACGGCTGACAACGGCCCGACGCTAGCGCGTACGGCTGACACCGGCTCGACAACGGCCCGAACGGCTGGCCGCGTACGGCTGACGACGGCCCGACGCTAGCGCGTGCGGCTGACAACGGCCCGACGCTAGCGCGTACGGCTGACGACGGCCCGACGCTAGCGCGTACGGCTGACAACGGCCCGACGCTAGCGCGTGCGGCTGACAACGGCCCGACGCTAGCGCGTGCGGCTGACCACGGCATAGCGCGGCGTGGTCAACGCGCCAGCAGATTATTGGCGTAGATATGCAACACCCATTCCGTGGCCAGCCGCCCGGATGTGGCCGGCACCGCCGGTTCGCGATCGTTCCGTACGGACTCGATAAAGGTGAGGGCGGGGGGGGCGCGAGTCAGCTTCGGTGTGTAGAACCAGATCGTCAGCCGTAGGCCAGCCTCGGGCAGCCACCGAGCCGCGGGCAGCCACCGAGCCTCGGGCAGGTTTTTTCTGCCGACCGTGACCACGCGGATGGATCGGCCGACAGGTGGCCGCGGGGCCTGGGTGAGCCTAAGGTTGCGCCGGGATTGGAGCCTCATTTGGCGCGACTGAGTGCACTCGTCTAGGCCCGACGCTAGCGCGTGACGGCTGACAACGGCCCGACGCTAGCGCGTACGGCTGACGACGGCCCGACGCTAGCCGCGTGCGGCTGACAACGGCCCGACGCTAGCGCGTACGGCTGACGACGGCCCGACGCTAGCGCGTACGGCTGACAACGGCATAGCGCGCTGGTCAATGCGCCAGCAGATTATTGGCGTAGATATCCAACACCCATTCCGTGGCCAGCCGCCCGGATGTGGCCGGCACCGCCGGTTCGCGATCGTTCCGTACGGACTCGATAAAGTCAAGCAGGATCGCCTCATGGCCGGCCGTATCCGACACGGCGGCACTTGCCGCTCCGTCGTGTACCTGAAAGGCATGGGTCGCCGGATTCTCCACCGACTCAACTTGCCAGCTTGTGATCTGATCATTCTCCATCACGAACGAACCGGCGGCCGTATGCAGTTCCAGACGCGTGGGAAAGCCCGGCTTACAGACGGTTGACGTGCAGAAGGTGGCGATGGTGCCACCGTCATAGTGAAGCAGGGCCACTCCATGGTCTTCCGCCGCGATCTTGTGGTCGACCGTGCCCAACATACTGACCACCCGGTTCGGCTTGCCGAAGAACCAGCACAGCAAGTCGGCGTTGTGTGCCGCCTGTTGAATGAATGCTCCGCCGCCGTCGATGTCAAAGCCACCGCGGTAGTCTCCCGAGTCGTAATACGATTGATCACGGTAGAACTTGACGAACATATCGGCGGCGAAAACGCGGCCCAGCGCGCCGCTATCCAGCAATTGTTTTACCGCCCGATTGTCGGGGCTCATCCGCCGCTGGAAGGACAGGGCCTTTCCTTGTCGGGCGGGCGACGCACGATGCGATGGCCCGCGTGCAAATCGGGCCGACCTGGGTTACGTTATCCCATCCGATCGTCGTACGTTTCCTTGAGTTATGCTGTGAGGTTGATCATGTTCCGCCTGCTTCTCATCCCCGTCATGGTTGTCTGTCTTCACGGCGTCGTACTCGGCGAGCTGACCGTAACGGACTTTGATGACATTCGCTTATTTCGCCTGGTCAACGCCCACGGCATGGAGTTGCAAGTCACGAATTACGGTGCCACGATTACCATGATCAAGGTCCCCGATCGCGAGGGCAGGTTAGCCGATATCACCCTCGGGTACAACCGCGTCGAGGATTACATCAATGCGGTGGAAAAGCCCTATTTTGGGGCCGTCGTGGGCCGCTATGGTAATCGCATTCGGGGAGGAAAATTCACGATCGATGGGGTGGAGTTCACACTGCCTCTGAACAATGGCCCCAACAGCCTGCACGGTGGTCACTATGGATTTGACAAGGTGGTCTGGACGGCGGAACCAGGGGCCGATAACCGTCTCAGGCTGACGTATCGGGCGCGGGATGGCGAACAGGGGTATCCGGGTAATCTCACGGCCGTCGTGACTTATACGTTGACCGATGAAAACGAGATTGTCGTCGAGTACTCGGCCACCACCGACAAACCCACTCCGGTTAATCTCACCCAACATGCCTACTTCAACTTGCGAGGCGAAGGGACGGGGACGATTCTCGACCACGAACTGTCAATCAACGCGGATCGGTACACACCGGTCAATAGAACGCTGATTCCAACCGGCGAACTGGCGACGGTGGAGGGAACGCCCTTTGACTTTCGCGCTGCCAAGCCCATCGGGCGAGACATTGAGCAGGACCACGAACAGCTTCGTTTTGGCGGAGGATACGATCACAATTGGGTGCTCAAGCGGGGTGCGGATACGGAGCAGCTTGAGCTGGCGGCGACGCTGTATGAGCCCGTCTCGGGGCGGTTGCTGGAGGTCTTGACCACCGAGCCGGGGATCCAATTCTATTCGGGCAACTTTTTGACTGGCAGGTTAACGGGCAAGAGCGGTAAGCCCTACGAGTATCGCGGCGGCTTGTGCCTCGAAACTCAGCACTTTCCCGACAGTCCCAACCACGCAAACTTTCCCAGCACGATCTTGCGACCTGGGGAGACGTTGCGCTCGAAGACCGTGTTTCGGTTTTCGACGCGCCGCTAGACAGGGTCTTTGGCGGCCTCCGTTTCCGGTTTCATGCGTGACTTGAGTCGCTGACGGAACTTGGCGAGATTATCCTTATTGATCGCTTCGGCTTCGACCAGAATCGATCCATTTCCGACAATCGGGATGGGTGATGGTCCGCTGCCATGGAGCGAAGTGAGCATCCGCACGGCTTCATATCCGTACCGGTAAGGATCCTGAGCGATCGTGGCGAAGATGTCCCCGGACGCGACGCCATTCAGAGTCGCCTCTTCCTCGTCAAATGTCACGAGTTTCACTTGCCCCAGCTTGCCCTCCTGCTTGAGGACGCGCAGCAGAATAGGACCGTGCTGAGCGTTCATCCCCACGAAACAGGCGAGATTGGGATGTTGCGTCAGCACCTCTCGAATGACCTGAGCCGACTTGTCCGAGTCGCCGTCATCGACAAAGTACCCTACCACGTCATAGGTCGGCCCCGGGGCATCCGCTTCCTCGGTCGACTGATGCAATTCGTTGATTGCATCCTGAAAGCCCTGCTGGCGATCGATCAAATTATCTTTCGTGCGGTTCGCCAGGAGGACAGCAACTTCCCCGCCATTGGGTACGGCTTGATGAACAAGATTGGCACACAGTTCCCCGGCGCTGTAGTTACTTGTCCCGACATAGCACTGGCGTTCCGAGAGTGGCGCGTCCGAGTCGAAGGTGACGACATTGGTCTCGGCGGCAAATTGATTGATGACGTTCGTCTGGCGCTCGGCGTCCAGAGGACTGATCGCCAGGCCATCGGGATTGAGCATACGCACCCGAGTCAGAATTTCGAATTGTTCTTCGAGACTCTCATCGGCCGGCATTTCCACCTTCAGTTCGGCTTTCAGGTCACGCGCGGCCGCTTTGGCGCCATTGATGGCGATCTGCCAGAAAGGCCCCGAGCCACCCGTGACAAATACCAAGTTGGGTGTTTCGGGCTTAGGCGGCTCTTGGTAAACGCGGCCGCGGTACCAGGTCGCTCCGAGCAGTGCCACCGCGACCACCAGCCAAAACATTCGATTCTTAACCAACATCGCGCTTACCTCCGCGCCAGGAAAAACAAATGGAACGCCTTACAACGTGTGCTCACTCGTCGCTGAGACGTCTTACCGCTCACCTACCTTCGATGCGACAGCTCACTCGAAATGTACCGCGTCCAGCGACGCCGCATGGTTTATCAGGGCGCGCGGAATTCGTACGCGCCCGAGTCGACTTCACACACAATGCGGTCGGGTGCGGCGGTGATCAGTCGTACGTGTTTGTTTGTCTTTAGCGACCGTCCGGATTCCGTGACGGCGTCCGCGGTGCTGGTCGGCAGGAAGACCGTCGCCGTGGTATTGGCCGGGATGCGAATCCGCAGCGTCAAATCGGTATCCGTGCGATTCCACTCGGAGGTGATTTCGCCGCGGATCGAGTCATAGCTGGCTTGCACCCACGCCAGATCGCCCACCAATGTTGGCCGAATCAGGATTTTCTTAAAGCCGGGGCCCGTCGGGTCGGTCTCAATCCCGGCCAGGTATTTATAAAACCACTCCATAATGTGGCCCAACATGAAGTGATTATGCGAGGCGTTATCGTTCGCGTCCCACGCCTCGGTGAGGCTTGTCGCCCCCCGCTTCAATTGATACCCATAGCCGGGTTGCTCGTCCTGGTCGATCATATCGTAGATCACGTCGGACCGCCCCCCCTCCGCGAGCGCCAGCAACAGGTAGCGGAATCCCACGTCGCCCGCTGTCATCGCGTTCCCGCGTTCGCGGACATCCTTGACCAAAGCGTCTAACGTGCGGTCCCGATCTTGTGGCTCGGCGAGATGCATCACCAAAGCCAGGGCGTTCGCACACTGCGAATTGGTCGCATAAGTGCCGTTATCGGCATGGCGAAATCGAGCAATCCAGGCGTCACGAATCTCGCTCGACAGTTGCAGATACGCCGCCGCATCTTCTTCGTGGCCCAGCAACTTGGCGATCTGGCTCATCGTCCGGGCATCATAGAAATAGAAGGCGGTGGCGGTGACTTCCGGCGGGGTCAATTGAGCCGCACCGGGCCGATCGGCGGGCCCGAGATCGTACCAATCGCCCAGGCCCTCCACGATGATATGGTTGGTCGCTTTCGTCGCCAGATAATCCATGTACTTCTGCATCGTCCCGTAGTGAGCGCGTAACAATGCCGTATCCGCGTTGAATTGGTACTGCTGCCAGGGGACGAGGATCACCGCCGAACCCCATTCCGCGGCGGCGCGAAACGTGCCTGGGAACTCCACATATTCGGGCGCGATATTGGGAACGAGCCCGCTGGCGAGTTGCGAATCGGCCATGTCCTGCATGCCCTTGCGGAAGATTCTCGCCACGTCAAATTCGTAGCGGATGGACGGTCCGTTCAGATGATACTGTTCGAGCCAACCCAGCTTTTCTCGATGGGGACAGTCCGTCAGTACCGACATCATGTTCGATCGCTGCGCCCAGCGAATCAACGTTCGCGTGCGATTGAGCAGCTCGTTGGAACAGGCGAATTGACCAATCGGAGTCGCGGAAGAATGGACAACGATCCCTTCCAACTGCTCCACTTGTGGCAGCTCGCCGCCGGGTGAGGCCGGGAATTTATCGACTTGCAAGTAGCGACAGCCGGCGTAAAAAAATTGCGGGAACCAGGTCTCTAGCTCGTCGGTGGACTTCGTATATTGCCACCAGGCGGGGCCGCGATTGCCACCGCACGTACTTCGATTGATGGTGCCGTCGTCATGAGTGACTTCCGCATGCGTGAATCTCACCGTGCTCCCGCGGGGGCCGCGTACCGTGATCCGGGGCATGTAAGATGCGTTTTGCCCCAGATCAATAACGCCCATGTCCGGACGGTGTGTCCGTGTGGCCACGGGAGTGATTACTTCGATCGCGGCGATGGGAGGAGCCGCCACGCTGATTCCCCGCAGTCGTCCCGCTGGACGCACCAAGACGACGGCGTTGGCCCAATCGGCGTCGTCGAAGCCAGGTTGCTGCCAACCTGCAGGTAGCCGCCGAGCGTCATAATCTTCTCCGCCGTAGACGTCGTTGTAGGTCACCGGCCCGGTATTCACCTTCCAAGTGTCATCCGATCCCACGTGATCTACCGAGCCGTCCTGGTAGACGAGCCTGATATGGACAATGGCCCGCAAAGGTCCGAACGTGCCCTGGAACTTGCTAAAGCGGTTTCGCCGCTCGACGTGGTACATGCCATCGCCCAGCATCAGGCCCACAACGTTCTCACCCTCCTGTAGCCTATCCGTAATGTCGTAGGTCTCGTACAGACATGTGCGATTGTATTTCGTCCAGCCGGGCGCGAGCAGATCGTGGCTCGGCTTTTCGCCATTGACGCTCATCTCAAAGTGCCCCAGGCCGCAGACGTGAACCACCGCCCGCTGCAGCCCGGCCTTGACCCGGAACTCCTTCCGCAGCAGGAGTGATTCCGACTCCCAGGGCGCCACAATCCACACCCCGCACCAGTCGCCTTCCGCCAGCAAACCCATGGTCCATGTCGCTTCATCGCTCCACGGCGACACTTGCTGATCCTGATCCCACACGCGAACTTTCCAGAATGCGGGCTGCGAAGATCGCAAGGGCGCTCCGTCGTAGGGGATGTAAACCGTCTCGGACGAACGAACACGTCCGCTATCCCAGAGATCACCCTGATCCTGAGCAAGCCGTGTTGGCGAGGACGCTACGAGCAATTGGTAGGCCGTTTGCCGCGCCCCGCGGGCATCGCTTTCTACTTGCCAGGAAAGTTTCGGCTTGGCGATATCGACGCCCAGCGGATTAATACTTGACTCACATCGAAGTGCCGTCGGTAGCAGCGGTCCATTGTTCGCGCCGGCCAACGTGTGGACACCGAGACATGTCACGAGAACGGTAAAGAGCCAGTGCGGAAACCGTGGGTTCATGGAATTCGATTCGCCTGGTGGTCGCCGATGTCCCGGGGGAACGGAGCCCGCGTTGCCGCTCGCCCCGGTTGACAATCCATCATTTCGCGTGGAAGTGCCGTGGCCGATGCGCTTGCGCAGCGGCCGTTGATTGGTGCGCTGGGAGAGCCCTCGCCGCGCCACCATCCTATCATAGCTTTGCCGCCTGTCGTGACTGCCGTTCGAAACGCCAAGTGCGATTGCGTATTTCAGGAAGTTTCGTGCAACCCGAACCGCTGTCGCGTAATCGCGGAACGACGTAGATTACACGAGTAGCCAAACTTTTCCACGCGCGGACGAGAAAATGCCATGCCGAAGCCAATCGTGTTCGCCATCGGCTGGGGACTGCTGTGCCTTGCCCCCGCAGTTCTGCCAGCGGTGACTATCCCGTTTAAACTACCGGCAGACGCGAGTCCGCGTGTGCAGTTCGGTTGGGAGCGGCTGGTTCAAACGTTGCAAGCGACAGGGGATGTCGTGCGGCCGGTGCGGGATCACGAGCGCGCACGGATCGTGCTGGAGATTTCGAAAGACAACGACGCGCGGCTGGGGCCCGAGGGCTTTCAGGTTCATGCCAGCCCCGATCAGATTCGCATTCGGGCTGAGGAAGATTCCGGACTGCTTTACGGTTGTCTCGCCCTTGAGCGGAGGATTTCGGCCGATGCCGCCTTGCCGGCCGACTGGCAGTTTCGCGATGCACCGGCGTTTCGCTTGCGCGGTACTTGCTTCGGCATGCAGAAGCCGACCGTGCTGCCAGGTCGCCACGTGTACGAATACCCGTACACACCCGAGTTGTTTCCGTTCTTCTACGACAAGGACTACTGGCGGGAATACCTCGATTTTCTCGTGGACCAGCGCATCAATACGCTCTACATCTGGAACGGGCATCCGTTTGCGTCGTTGGTCAAGCTCCCCGATTATCCCTATGCCGTGGAAGTTCCGCCGGAGGTATTTGACCGCAATGTGGAAATGTTTCGTTACATTACCGCCGAGGCGGATCGGCGTGGAATCTGGCTGGTTCAGATGTTTTACAACATCATCGTCTCCCAGCCTTTCGCGGCCCATCATGGCATTCCGACGCAACTGAACGAGTCGACCCCGGAAGTGGCCGATTACACGCGCAAGTCGATCGCGGAATTCGTGCATCAGTTCCCGAATGTGGGCTTGCTCGTTTGCCTGGGCGAGGCCTGCACGGATCTTGACCAACAGGTCAAATGGTGTACCGACGTCATTCTGCCAGGCGTCAAGGACGGCATGCAGGCGGCAGGGCTTGTCGAGGAGCCCCCGATCGTGATTCGCGCTCATGCCACGGACGCCGCGGTCGTGATGCCGGCCGCGCTGCAGGTTTACGGCAACCTGTACACCATGGCGAAATTTAATGGCGAGTCGCTGACGACCTTCGAGCCCCGCGGTGCTTGGCGGGATATCCATCAGCGGCTGAGTAAGCTGGGATCGACACACGTTGTCAACGTGCATATTCTGGCAAACCTCGAGCCGTTCCGGTATGGTGCCCCACGCTTCATTCAAGCATCGGTCCGCGCCGCGCGCGATCGCCTGGGTGCGCGGGGACTGCACGTGTATCCATTGGCTTACTGGAATTGGCCCGCTGCTCCTGATAAGACTCCCCAGCCGCTGCGGCAGATCGACCGCGATTGGATCTGGTTCGAGGCGTGGGCACGCTACGCATGGAATCCTGATGTGGACCCGGATGCGGATCGGGAGTACTGGATCGACCGACTGGCGACACACTACGGCAATCGCCAAGCGGCTGAGCAGATACTCAATGCCTACAACGACTCGGGCGAATGTGCTCCGATGCTCGTCCGCCGCTTCGGAATCACCGAGGGCAATCGCCAGACCTTTTCCTTGGGCATGACGCTGGATCAGTTGGTCCATCCCGAACGGTATCGGCCGTATCCCGAATTGTGGCTCTCTCAAGCGCCCCCCGGTGAGCGAATCGGCGAGTATGTTGAGCGAGAGGCTAGGGGGGCACTCCACCACGGCGAGACACCTGTATCCGTGATCCGCGACGTGCGCGAGTACGCTGGCCGCGCCGTGCGGGCGCTGGCTGTGGCTGCGCCGCTGGTGACCAAGAACCGCGCGGAATTTGATCGATTGAGGAACGATGTCGCCTGTATCCGGGCCATGGTGGAAAGCTACTCCGCGAAAGTCGAAGCCGCCATGCTGGTCCTGGCATGCCGTCAGACATTCGACGCCGCCAAAGCGGACGAGGCGACCCAACGTCTGGCTGACAGCCTCAATCACTTTCGGCAACTCGCCGAACTGACACGCGATACTTATTTCTTCGCCAATTCGATGCAGACCGATCAACGACGAATTCCGGTTACCGGAGCGATTGGCAGCGAACCCGTTCATTTCCATTGGACCCAGTTGCTGGATCTGTATGAGGATGAGCTGCATCGCTTTCGGCAAGCCGTCGACGAGGCCAAAGCCGGGAATACGGACGCACTCTTTCACCCGCCGCGGAAACAACTTCGGGGAGCGAGCGTAAAAGTCATTGGTGACCAGGCACACACCTATACGGTGCAGCCCGGCACCCGCGTGTTCAGTAACAAACCCTGGCGTATCGAAGCGCTCGCTCCGGAGCTTGAAGGGAAGACCGGTATTCGCTTGCCGTTCGTCCAGTCGGACAGAGACGATGTACCAGCGATCGAGTTTGAGACCGAGGAAGCGGTGCTGGTGCTGGTGGGCTATGTGCGCAGTGAAGACCCGGAATGGCTGCAAGCCCCGCGACTGGAATTTGACGCCCGTGGTGCGGAGCGGGGAGGCGCCGAGGTGTTTATTCGCGACGCGGCCCTTGTGGATACACTCCCGCCGATCGATGTGCATGCCTTCCGCTACGAACAAGGACGTCATTCGCTGACGATGCGCGGCAAGGGGAATTTTGTCGTGCTAGGCATCGTCGTTGCGGACGATGGATCGCGGGGCACGGGGAAAAAATGAGGCATCGCGATCAACGGACATGGTTCGCGGCTGACCGTCGGGCTGCCAATTCTACTATCGCGCGGACAATCGACATCACGCCTGTCATTCGCCTGCCCCGTCCGGTGGGGCCAGATCGCAAGATCATCGGTCGATTTCCGGCGTGGCTGGCATCCGTGGTACTCCTGGCGGTGGCGTGCTCGTCGACGGCGTCCCCCGCACAGGTCTCGACGCTCGAAGCCGGATTCCGTTCACCGCCACGTGAAGCGCGACCTTGGGTGTTCTGGTATTGGATGCAGGCATCGGTTTCCCGAGAGGGGATCACGGCTGACCTCGAAGCGATGCAACAGGTCGGTATTGCTGGTGCTTACTTGATGCCGATCAAAGGCCCCGCGGTACCGCCGTTGCTGACTCCGCCCGTCGAACAATTGACGCCCGCCTGGTGGGACATGGTAAGGCATGCTTTTGCCGAGGCAGACCGCCTGGGGATCGAACTGGGGATGCATGCTTGCGACGGCTTCGCGGTCGCCGGCGGTCCCTGGATTACTCCCGAGTTGTCGATGCAGAAGGTGGTCTGGGAGGCCACCCAGGTGACGGGAGGACAGGCCCATCGATCGACGAGCTTCCCCAGCCGGAATCGCTCCGCGGTTTCTACCGGGACATCGCCGTGCTTGCATTTCCCGCACTCCCGGACACGGATCGTTCGACGCGGACTGGGTCTCCCCATGTCACAACCAGTCTACCGGAGTTGGATGCCCAATTTCTTGTCGGTCAGGACAAGCGGAGGACCAGCGTTTGCGCAGTGAAACCTCGGCCTGGATTCAGTATGAATTCGACGAACCATTTCTCTGTCAATCGATCCACATCGAACGCGACGGCAATAACTATCAAGCCAATCGGCTGCGGGTGCAAGCCAGTGACGACGGGCGGACTTATCGAGACGTGGCACAACTCGAGCCGCCGCGCCATGGTTGGCAGGACACGGATGTCGAGGTGACCCACGCGGTTCCACCGACCAAGGCGCGATACTTTCGATTCCTATTTGACAAATCAGGTTCCGAGCCGGGTGCGGAAGACCTCGATGCGGCGAAGTGGCGACCCATACTGAAGGTGCGGCATATCCAGCTCTCCAGTGAACCGCGGTTACACCAGTTCGAAGGCAAGACGGCCCGCGCATGGCGCGTCAGTCGGCGAACCACGACCGCTGAGATTCCGGACGAAGCCTGTGTGTCGCTTAAGTCGATGATCGATCTTTCCAACCAGGTCGATGCCAACGGTCGCCTCCGCTGGGACGCCCCGCCGGGGAAGTGGACCGTGCTGCGTCTGGGGCACACGTCGACGGGCCACGAAAACGCAACCGGCGGGGGTGGGCGAGGGCTCGAATGCGACAAGTTCAATCGGCACGCCGTCCGTATGCAGTTCGATCATTGGTTCGGTGCCGTCAGGAAACAGGTGGGGGCCGAACGGGCACAACGCGTCCTGAAGGTGTTACACGTCGACAGTTGGGAGTGCGGCAGCCAGAACTGGACGAAGAATTTTCCTGCTGAGTTCCAGCAGCGGCGGGGCTACGACCTGCGACCCTACCTACCCGCGCTCGCCGGCATTCCGGTCGAGACCGCCGATGTGTCGGAGCGGTTCCTGCACGACTTTCGTCAAACCATCGCCGAACTACTCGTGGAGGCCTTTTATGACACGCTGGCGGAACTTGCGCTCGATCACGAATGTCAGTTCAGTGCCGAATGTATCGCGCCAACCATGGCGGGTGACGGCATGCTTCCGTTTCGTGCCGTGGATATTCCCATGGGAGAGTTCTGGCTCGACAGCCCGACGCACGACAAACCGAACGACATCCTGGATGCTGTCTCGGCGGCCCACATCTACGGTAAACGAATGGTGCAGGCCGAGGCGTTTACGCAACTGAGGATGGAGTGGAACGAGCACCCGGGGATGCTCAAGTCGTTGGGGGATCGCCATTTTTGTTTGGGCATCAACCGTCTGGTGCCACACGTTTTTGTTCATAATCCCTGGCTCGATCGACAGCCGGGCATGACGCTGGATGGCATCGGCATTTACTTTCAGCGGGACCAGACCTGGTGGTCTCCCGGCAAAGCCTGGCTCGATTATCTGTCTCGTTGCCAGTTTCTTTTGCAGCAGGGGCGACCGGTGGCCGATGTGGCCGTTTTCACTGGTGAGGAAACGCCGCGTCGAGCCGTGCTGCCACATCGCCTGATCGGAACACTGCCGGGGCCGATCGGTAGCTCCGCCGTCGAGCGGGAGCGTCGTCGTCTCGCAAATCGCGGAGCGCCTCAATGTGAGTCGCCGCCCGGCGTGTGGCACTCGGCCAATATGATCGACCCGGCCAACTGGCTCGATCCACTTAGAGGATACCAGTACGATTCGATCAATCGAGACGCGCTGCTCCGTCTGGCGACGGTGGAGCAGGGCGATGTCTGTCTTCCGGGCGGGGCGCGTTACGCGGTGCTGGTCATACCCGGACCGCGACCGCTGTCGCCGCACGCCGAGCTCATGACCCCGGAGGTGGCCGCCCGCCTTTTGGAATTGAGGCAGGCCGGAGCGACCATTGTGATGGCACAAGCGGCGATTCGATCGCCAGGCTTGCAAGATTTCCCGGCGGCCGACCACCGCCTGAAATCGATCGTGGCAGCGCTGGACGGCGAGCCGTGCGTCAGCGACGGTCCCGCATTCCACGCGCACCGCGGTGGGCGCTGCATCGCCGGCCCCATCGAACAGGCATCGCTGCGGGCCCTCGGTATCGAGCCCGATTTGCAGGCCGCGGACATGGAGGGCCGACCCATGGCCGATATCGCTTGGACGCATCGGGCGCTTGATGATGGTCACGTTTACTTTATTTCCAATCAGTCGCCCGCACCTCGGCAACTCAACGTGGTGTGCCGCGCGTCCGGGTTGGTGCCGGAGTTGTGGGACGCCGTGACGGGCGAAATCACGCCCGCCGCGGGCTGGGGTGCGGTTGCGGGCGGAATAGGAGGGAACCTGTCGCTGGCTGCCAATGGTTCGCTATTTGTCGTCTTGCGTCGGCCAGAAAGCGTGCCGGGGCGGCCGCGTGCCCTGTCTGTGCCCCTTGAGGTGGCTCGCCCGCTGTCAGGTCCCTGGACGATCGCGTTCGGGCCATCAGAACAGGCCGCAAGCGAACCGTTGCATCGGGAAGAACTGGTCGATTGGACGTCGCTGGCCGATCCGTCCCTGAGGTATTTTTCCGGAACCGCCGTGTACGAGTGCGAATTCGACTTTCAGCGACCCGCGACTCCGGCTCCCCGCTACTGGTTGGATCTTGGCCGCGTAGCGAATCTGGCCGAGGTCACGCTGAATGGCCAGCCTTGCGGCGTGGCCTGGACGGCTCCTTTCCGACTCGAAATCACCTCCGCCCTGCAGCCGGGGGCAAATCGACTGAACATCGCCGTCACCAACACCTGGGCCAATCGTTTGCTGGGCGATGCGGCTCGACCCGAGAGAACGCGATCCACATGGACCAATGCCCCGAGCCGTTGGGACGATCGCGATCTAGAACCTGCGGGCTTAATGGGGCCGGTCGTCATCCTGCAAGCGCGCACGCGGTCAGCAGAGCCTTGGGTCAAATAGCGCTGCTGGTTTGACCGGCAGCGCAAGCGTCGAGATGGATGGCACGCCAATGAACGACCGATGCGTTTGCAAGTTCCGTGACCTATTTTGCGGCTTTGCCACGCTGCTTGTGGTTGACATGCTTGCGGAGCGCATGCACAACAAAGCCTGCTTGTTCATCCTTAACGCAGAGGGTCCGGCTTGGCCTAACATTGATGCGTAGTTGGCAGGTGGCTATTACGCACTTCTACGGAGTCCTTGATGGTGAAACTCCTTGCCTCGTTGTGGGCCACTCTCGCTTGCATCATGTGGCTGGCGTTGTGGGATGTGTCAGCAGGGCTTGCGGAGCAAACACCGGCAGTAGTTCCTTTTCCGGAATGGTCGGACGCACCGCCGATTGACCGGGAAGAAATGAGCCAGGTTTATGACGCGGTCAAGACACCCTACAAATACGGCATCGTCTTGCGGCGAGCCGAAAATCAAAGCGTGGATTGTCCGAACGTATTTCGGCATGGAGATAAGTGGTACATGGTATATGTGGCCATCACCGACAAGGTGGGCTACGAGACATTCCTGGCAGTCAGCGACAACCTGCTGGATTGGCAGCCTCAGGGAAAGGTATTGGCCTTTGCCGATGCGGGGTGGGATCAGTGGCAGGCGGATGGCAGTATCGCGCTGGTCGATCATCAATGGGCAGGTTCCGGGACTCTCAAGTCTTTCGACGGCAAGTACTGGATGTCGTACTTCGGCGGGGCCAAACGAGGTTATGAGACCGATCCCTTGTCAATCGGGATGGCCTGGACTCAGAAACCCGACGAAGCGCAGTCCCTGGACCCGTTACACCGGCAACCCCGTGCTTCAACCGGATGACGCGGAGGCACGCGCCTTTGAGCAAGCGACGTTGTACAAGAGCCACGTGATTTGGGACGAGTCTGAATCGCTGGGCTACCCCTTTATCATGTACTACAACGGGAAACAGAAAGGCCCGGCCAATGAACGGATCGGCATGGCGGTTTCCCACGATATGCTGCATTGGCAACGCATGGGGAGGGGGCCCATCATTGATAACGGCCGAGGTATCTCCGGCGATCCCCAGGTGGTCCGGATAGGGAAGCTGTGGGTCATGTTTTACTTTGGATTGGGGTGGGGGCCGGGGGCATTCAACACCTTCGCCTGTTCACGCGATCTGGTGCATTGGACGCAGTGGGACGGCGAGGTACTGATGCAACCCTCCGAGCCCTGGGATAAGACGTTCGCGCACAAGCCCTGGCTGTTGAGACATGACGGTGTCGTGTACCATTTTTATTGTGCCGTGGGTAATGAGGGACGAAACATCGCCGTCGCCACCTCACAGGATCTGCGACGTGGGCAGAAGAAATAGGGCAACGCGAAGCGTGAGCACAATGTCCCACAGGATCGCCCGGCTTGTGGCCCATGCGCTCCTCGCCGGCGTGTGTGGCTCGACGGTAACCCTAGCGGCGCGAGAAGTGCGATTTCACCAGCCGGCGACCCATTTTACCGAGTCCCTACCTCTGGGTAACGGCCGCTTAGGCTGCATGGTCTTCGGCGGCACGGGCGTCGAGCGGATCGTGTTGAATGAAAGCGGAATGTGGTCGGGTTCACGACAGGACGCCGATCGTCCAAACGCCTGCCAGGCGCTACCCGAGATCCGACAACTCTTACTGGACGGCAAGCATGTGGAGGCCGAACGTCTGGTCAATGCCAATTTTACCTGCGCTGGTGCGGGTTCGGGTCTGGGCCGCGGAGCCAACTTGCCGTTCGGCTGTTATCAGACATTGGGCGAACTGACACTCACGTTTGCACATGCATCGGCCGACGCGGAGGTGACAGACTACCATCGCCGTCTCGATCTGGATCAGGCGATCGCGGAAATCGCCTACGGTCAGGCAGGCGTGCGCTTCGAGCGTCATGTCTTTGCCAGCCAGCAGGATGACGTGCTGGTGATCAAGTTGGCAGCCGACCAAGGGCAGCAGATTTCGTTCAGCCTGCAGTTGGCTCGCTCCGAACGAGCCACCTGCGAAGTAGCGTCCGCGGGCCGCCTCTATTTGCGGGGCCAATTGAATGATGGCCGCGAGGGTGGTACGGGGGTTTGTTTCGCAGCCGGGGTTGAGGTTATTGCCGATGGTGGAACGGTCACCGCGACCCAGGACGAACTGCGAGTGAGAGATGCCAATGCCGTGTTGATCTGCCTTGCCGCGGCCACGGACATTCAGACCTTCGCGGGGCGGCAAGTGAGAAACGTCCGCCAGACGGTCGATGCCGACTTGGATCGGGTCGTTGCCAAGACCTGGGACCAGTTGCGGCAGGCGCATGTCGAGGACTACCAACGATCTTTCCAGCGGGTCAAGCTGCGCCTGGGACCGTCCGACCGATCGGACCATCCGGCACGCTCGACCCAGGAGCGACTCGAGCGGTTCGCCGCCGGTGACCCCGATCCGGACCTCGCCGCGCTCTATTTCGACTTCGGCCGTTACTTGTTGATTTCCTCCTCGCGTCCAGGTGGGCTGCCGGCCAATCTGCAGGGTATCTGGGCGGACAGCATCCAGACCCCCTGGAATGGCGATTGGCATCTGAACATTAATCTACAGATGAATTACTGGCCCGCCGAAATTGGCAATCTGTCCGAACGGCACCAGCCGCTGTTTGCCTTGATCGACTCGCTGCAGACACCAGGAGCGCGGACGGCCCGGAGTTACTACGGTGCCGCGCGGTTGGGTGTGTCATTTGCTGGCCAACCCCTGGGGATTCACGTCGCCTGGTGAATCCGCCAGTTGGGGCTCGACAAGCACCTGCTCGGCCTGGCTTTGCCAGCACCTGTGGGATCACTATCGGTACACAGGAGATCGCGAGTTCCTGGCATGGGCCTACCCGATTCTCAAAGGGTCCGCCGTGTTTTACCTCGATATGCTCATCGAAGAGCGCACATCGGGCGAGCACTGGTTGGTAACGGCGCCATCCAATTCTCCTGAGAATGCGTTTTTTACCGCCGAAGGTGCCAAAGTGCATGTCTGCATGGGGCCGACCCTGGACCAGCAATTGCTGCGATTTTTGTTCGCAGCCTGCATCGAAGCCTCGGAGGAATTGCAAGTGGATGAGCCCTTCCGCGAGGAGTTGCGAAAGAAACGCGCGCGACTCGCTCCGACGCGGATTGGTTCCGATGGTCGCATCATGGAATGGTTGGAGGAATATGACGAGGTCGATCCGCATCATCGCCACATTTCTCATTTGTGGGGACTTTACCCTGGTTCCGAAATCGATCCTATTTTTACGCCGTCCCTTGCCGAGGCGGCCCGCAAGTCATTGGAAATGCGAGGCGATGACGGCACCGGGTGGAGTCTGGCGGCGAAAGTGGGCATGTGGGCCCGTTTGGGCGATGCCGGCCGAGCCCATCAGTTGCTCTGTCGGCATCTGCGGCCCGTCGATCACGATGACGAGCAACCCCGTTGGACCGGGGGAACGTATCCAAATCTCTTTGACGCTCATCCCCCCTTTCAAATTGATGGTAACCTGGGCGGTGCCGCGGTCATTGCTGAAATGCTGCTGCAGAGCCAGTCGGCTTCCGATGTGACGAAGCGGAAGGCCGAATTACGTTTGCTACCTGCGCTTCCCGCGGCGTGGTCGGAAGGGAAGGTGTGCGGCTTGCGAGCGCGAGGCGGATTCGAGATCGACATGATTTGGGAGCAGGGGGCCCTTGTGGAAGCGACGATTCGCAGTGATCGTCCGGCGGAAACAAGCGTACGGTACAAGCATGATGTCACGTTTTTGCGATTTCGCGGCGGCGACGCCATTCGTATCGATCGGGCACTACAGGCCGTTTCGCCTGACTGACGCCGATCGATCGAACGCACGCGACGCGTCACGCCTGCCAGCGCGGCTCGTCTCGGCCATGCTGCTCGTGTTTGGGATGTCCGCTGGCAGTGCGGTCGCCGCGCCGCCTGACTGGGAGAACGAGCAGGTTCTCCAGATCAATCGTCAGCCCGCCAGGGCGTCGTTTTTTCCTTTCGCCACGGAGGCCGAAGCGCTGGCTGGCGATGTGACGCGTTCTCCCCGCGTGATCTCTTTAAGCGGGAAGTGGCGGTTCCATTGGGCGGCCAGCCCGGAGCAACGACCTGCCACGTTCTTTGTTTCCAAGTTCGACGATTCGCAATGGGATGAGATTCCCGTACCGTCCAACTGGGAGCTGCATGGTTATGGGACGCCGATTTACGTCAGTGCGGGATATCCATTTCAAATCGATCCGCCGCGCGTCACGACGCCGCCGCCCGCAACGTACACGAGCTTTGTCGAGCGCAATCCGGTAGGTTCTTATCGCCGCACCTTCGACATCCCGCCGTCCTGGCGGGGACAGCGCGTCTTTATTCATTTCG
This sequence comes from uncultured Planctomycetaceae bacterium, assembly GCA_963700865.1. GTDB lineage: Bacteria > Planctomycetota > Planctomycetia > Pirellulales > Pirellulaceae > CAVOGJ01. The sequence continues at coordinate 142,910 of CAVOZC010000019.1, forward strand.
GCGGCGTGCAGAGTGCCTGCTATGTATGGATCAATGGGCAGGCCGTTGGTTATAGCCAGGGGAGCATGACTCCCGCCGAATTCGAGGTCACGGAGTTCATCGCAGCGGGACGCAATGAAATCGCCGTGCAAGTCTATCGCTGGTGCGATGGAAGTTATCTTGAAGACCAAGACATGTGGCGTCTGAGCGGTATTTACCGTGATGTGTTCATCTACGCGACGCCGCCCACACGGATCCGCGATTTCACCGTGCGCACGCAATTGGATGCCGACTACCGGGACGCCCGACTCGTCGTGGACGTGGAAATCGATGCCAACCCGGCAGCCCGTCTGCAGGGATGGCGCGTCCAGGCGCAACTCTATGACGCGGATCGCCGCGGAATATTCTTGGAACCGATCCAGCAGGCGGTCGAACCGATCGTCAACCGCAATGCCGCGGCCGCGGTTCTTGACGAGCGAACGCCGCAGCGCGGCAACCCGAAATTCGGCTGGCTCAGCGATACGGTCAAGAACGTCCGGAAATGGAACGCCGAGGAACCAGCGTTGTATCGTCTGGTGCTGACCTTGTTGGATGATCGCCAGCAAATTATGGAGGCGGTTGCATGTTCTGTTGGATTCCGTGAAATAAGTATCGAAAACGGACAGTTATTGCTCAACGGGACACCGATTCGGTTGCGCGGCGTAAATCGCCATGAGCATGATCCACGCTATGGGCATGCCGTTCCCTATGAACGGATGGTTCAGGACATCCAGTTGCTGAAGCAAGCGAATATCAATGCGGTCCGCACCTCGCATTATCCCAACGATCCGCGCTGGTATGAGCTGTGCGATGAATACGGAATCTACGTCATGGATGAGGCCAATCTCGAAACCCATGGCCTGCGTGGAAAGCTGGCCAGCGACCCACGTTGGACCGCGGCGTTCGTCGACCGCACCGTGCGGATGGCGGAGCGCGACAAGAACCACCCGTCCATCATCCTGTGGTCACTCGGAAACGAATCCGGATACGGACCTAATTTCGCGGCCGCCTCGGCGTGGCTGCACGCATTTGATCCGACGCGCCCGTGCATTACGAAGGCGCACAAGGCGATGGCGGTACGCCGCAAGATCCAACCACCGTGAACGTCATCAGCCGCTTCTATCCCCGTCTGACCGATCAGCGATACCTGATGGACGAGGCGCCGGAGAATACACGCTGGACGCGGCTGCGGCAACTCGCGGAAGATCAGAGCGACAAACGCCCGATTCTCACCAGCGAATACGCTCACGCGATGGGCAACGCCGTCGGCAATCTTGCGGAGTATTGGCGGGAGATTTATTCCCAGCCACGATTGATTGGTGGTTTCATCTGGGATTGGAGCGACCAGGCGTTATCGCAGACACGTGCCGACGGACAATGCGTCATGGCCTACGGCGGTGATTTTGGCGATCGTCCCAACTCGGGAACGTTTTGCCTGAATGGAATTTTGCTGGCGGACCGCACGCGTACCCCGAAGTACTGGGAAGTAAAAAAGGTATACCAGCCCGTGTCCATCGAGTTGGTGTCCGCGAGTCAGCAGCAGGTTGAGATTCAGTTCACCAATCGGCATCACTTTCTTGATTTGCAGCGGTACGATGTCTCGTGGAGTCTTACCACGGATGGGCAAGTGCGGCGATCGGCGACCCTTTCCGCCATTCAGCTGGCAGCAGGCCAACAGACCACGGTTAAGATTGCATTGCCGTCGGAGCTGGAGTCAGAGGCTGGCGGCGAGCGGCTGCTCCACGTGAGTATTCGAACGCGCACGGAATTCGCCGCCATGCCACCAGGACACGAAATCGCTTGGGAGCAATTTGTGCTCCCATCGCAGGGCGGCGGTCGACCGGTGGTCGCGACGGCTTCGTTGCCACCCGTGCGGATGTCCCAAACCGATGACGAGATCTTGATCCGTGGCCGCGACTTTGAGGTGACCCTCTCGAGGTCCACGGCGTGCTTGTCATCCTTGCGATATGGTGAACGAGAGCTTCTCATCGGATCAACGCAAGAGCCAAAGGGGCCGGTCCTGCAGGCTTACCGAGCGCCGACCGATAACGACCGAGGCTTCGGACGATGGCTGGCGCGTGAATGGCAGCGGGCGGGTCTGGATGAACTGCGTCCCACCGTCGAGTCGATCGACGTGCGCCAGCCAGTCGCCAACCTCGTGCGAATCGAGACGGTCGTCCGTTACGCGATGTCGGCAGGCGACATCACGCACCGTCTCGTTTGGCGGATCCGCGGCGACGGATCCATTGATCTCAACAGCCGGTTTGTCCCCCATGGAAGACTGCCGCCTCTTCCTCGTATTGGTATCACGATGCGGTTGAACGACGCTTATCAAGACTTTACGTGGCATGGACGGGGGCCGCATGAAAATTACAACGACCGCCAGCAAAGCGCGGCGATCGGACTTTGGACCTCCAAGGTCTCCGAGCAGTGTGTCGCTTACCTGCGACCTCAGGAAACCGGCAACAAGGAAGATGTGCAGTACTTAGCCCTAACGGACGAGCAGGGAACGGGATTGCTCGTGGTGGCGGAGGCAACTTCGATCAGCGTTTCGGCGCTCCCTTACACCGCAGCACAGCTCGCGAGCGCCAGTCATGCGTACGAGTTGCCGCCGTCGACCGGTGTCGTTTTGTCCCTTGACGCCGGCCAATGTGGGCTCGGCAATAGTAGTTGTGGACCCGGCGTGCTCGCTCGCTTTTCCTTGCCGGCCCGAGAATATGCGTTGCACGTTTCCTTGCGGCCGCTCAAGTCCAATCGCCCGCGGGAGATTGCGCAGGCAGCCAAATCGCGTTACGATTAGCATTTCTCACTCGACTTGTTATTTGGCGGAACGCCGGCCAGACAGCAAGCCGTGCCACACCAGTGCCGAGCCGACAATCTTGTTTAACCGTTAGCCGCAGGCGTACGCGTACGCGTACGCGTACGCACACACAACGCCAACAAACACGTACGGCTGCGGCTACGGTTAAACGAGGTAGGAACTTCAGCGCCATCGACCATTCGGCCTGTAATCGTCACGTGGTTGCAAACTTCCGCTATCTCGTTGCAACGATCGGGGCGAAGGGGGGAGCGTCCTGCCGGTGACCGGACTATATTAGGGTCCGCAAGCGGGGCGTTATGACTGATCAAACCATTTTCCGACAGCCACCCGAACAAAATGTCGAGGCACAGCGAATCCGTCAATGGCTGCGATGGTCGCTGGGAGCAGCGCTGGCATCCGCTGCGCGAGGAGTGGGTGATTATCGCCGCGCACCGAAACACGCGGCCCTGGTCGGGTGAGCAGGTCAATCAGACGGGCGTGACGCCTGTCCCCAGCTACGTCCCCGATTGCTATCTCTGCCCTGGCAATACTCGGGTCGGTGGAGCGGTCAATGATCCCTACACCGATGTGTTTGTCTTCGACAATGACCATCCTTGCGTTGGTCCCGACGCGCCTGCCTGCCGTCCGACATCGAGCGATCTGTTCCAGTGTCGACCGGCGAGTGGACTGGCTCGCGTGGTGTGCTATACACCTTTGCACAATACGACTCTGGCGGAACTGCCTCTAGGAGGCATTGTCAGGTTGCTGGAATGCTGGCAGCAGCAATTCCGCGAGTTGGCGGCGCGTCCCGAAGTCAATCATGTGTTGATTTTCGAGAATAAGGGCGAAGTGGTCGGTGTCTCGAATCCTCATCCGCATTGTCAGATTTACGCGACCAACTTTGTCTTCAAGACGATCGCCGGCGAAGCCGACGTCTCGGCGGCTTACTGGAGGGCGCATCGGCGTGCCTTGCTCGAAGACGTGATTCTGGCTGAGCAAAAGGACGTGCGCCGCATCCTGGTGGAAAACAGTTCGGCCATCAGTTTCGTGCCCTACTTTGCCCGCTATGCGTACGAGACCTTCGTGGCCCCGAAACAGGCACACGCCCACATTGGGTCCCTATCGGTGGACGAGATTCGTGACCTCGCGGAAGTGCTGCAAGGCACCCTGATTCGCTTTGATAACTTGTGGGAAATCTCTTTTCCCTATGTGCTGGCCCTACATCAATCACCGACCGACGGTCAGCCCCATGACGGATTTCATTTCCACCTCGAGTTCCATCCGCCTCTACGGGGCCCGACGTTGCTCAAATATCTGGCCGGTCCGGAAATCGGGGGCGGTAGTTTCTTAAGCGACACGTCTCCTGAGGAAAAGGCCGCGGAACTCCGCTCCCAAGCGGATGTGCACTACAAGCACCGTGACCAGCGGAACGACGATGCCCACACCGGGAGCAGGGCCGAAGAAAAGTCCACGGGCCCCAATGTGAAAAAGTTTTGAGGAATGCCTTGTCCGCCGACCGATCGCAATTGCCATTTCTCCTGGACGCCATTCAGCGAATGCATGGTTGGATTCGTCAACGCGTGGCCGAAGCCTGTGAGCCATTAGAGTTCGACAGAGCTTCAGAGGTCGTTGAATACGGCGCTGGTGATTTTGTCTACGCCATCGATCGGGTGAGTGAAACAGAACTCGTCGATTTCGTGAGTCGGGAGATCGCCTCGGTTGTGCCGGTGGTATTGGTCGGCGAGGGCTTGCCGTCCGGCAAAGTCGTGTTGCCGGTCGGTGCGGACGAAGACTCAGCTCCCTGGCGGATGATTGTCGATCCGATCGACGGCACGCGAGGGCTGATGTTCCAGAAGCGGAGCGCCTGGATACTCACGGGCGTGGCTCCCGATCGGGGTCCGCGAACCGATTTGCGCGATATCCGGCTCGCGGTGCAGACGGAGATTCCGCTTGCGACCCAGTATCTGTCCGATCAGGTGTGGGCGATTGCTGGAGAAGGCGTCGGGGCGGTGCGCTGGAATCGATTCACCGATCAGACAAGTCCGCTTACCGTAAGACCTTCTGCGGCCGATTCCCTCCGCCACGGATACGCCACGGTATGTCGGTTTTTTCCTGGGGGACGAGATATTCTGGCGAGCATCGACGATGGGCTCGCGCACGAACTGCTGGGACCACGCGTGTCAGGCGAGGCCTTGGTCTTCGAAGATCAATACGCTTGCACGGGGGGCCAGCTGTACGGTTTGATGAGCGGGAAGGATCGCTTCGTGGCCGATCTTCGTCCGCTGCTATCCGGGCCCTTACGAGATCGAGGCGAATCGTTGGGGCATTGCTGCCATCCCTACGACCTCTGTACGATGCTCATCGCGATCGAGGCGGGAGTCATCATCACGGATGCGTCGGGCGAATATCCGACGGCTCCCCTGGATACGTCGTCCAACGTCACCTGGATCGGTTACGCAAATCGCGCGCTACAACAACAGGTCCAGCCGATCCTGGAGCGGCTGTTACGCGAGCATGAACTTGGCGAGTCACCATAGTCCATGGTGAAACACACCGATTCCCGCGCCTTACTTTCGTGGCCCATGGCTGATCATTCCATTATTCCGAATGACTTGGCTCAGTTCATGGAGCGATTGAACGAACCGACCGGGGCCGCGCCGTTCTTTGCGACACAGCAGCCCATCGTTGTGGCTCGCGCTCCCGGGCGGCTGGATGTGATGGGTGGGATCGCCGACTACAGTGGGTCGCTCGTGCTGGAATTACCGCTGGAACACGCTACCGTGGCCGCGGTCCAGAGCGCGGCTGCCGGCCTGGAAGTCGTCAGCCAGATTGCCGGCGCTGGCCGAGAGCGAAAAGCCACACTCGCGGGCAAGGAGTGGAGCCGGCTTTGCGTTCTAGACTATCGGGCGGCGCAAGCATGGTTTGCGGCGCTGGAACACGATCAATGGCTGGGATACGTCGTTGGACCGTTGCTCGTACTCATCCACGAAGCGGGGTGCCAGTTGGATGGGCTCCGGATTCAGATCCACTCGCACGTACCTGAAGGAAAGGGAGTCAGCTCTTCGGCTGCCATTGAAGTGGCCACCCTGCGGGCTGCCGCGGCACTCGCTGGAATCCCTCTGGAGGGCGCTGCGCTGGCACGATTCGGTCAGCTTGCCGAAAATTGCGTGGTCGGGGCACCATGCGGCATCATGGATCAAATGACCTCCGCGTTGGGCGTCGCGAATCACTTGCTTGCCCTCCGCTGCCAGCCGGCGGTGGTGGACGGAATGATTCCGATTCCCGCGGCCCTTGAATTTTGGGGCATCGACTCGGGGGTGCGGCACGCCGTGACGGGGGCCAGCTACGGTGCGGTGCGTACCGCGGCCTTTATGGGTTACCGAATGATGGCCCAGCAAGCGGGGTTGGACGCGCGTCGTGACCGCAGCGGAAACATCCGCATTGCCGATACCAGGTGGCGCGGTTACCTGGCGAACGTCACATTAGACGAGTGGGTTGCTTTTGGTGCAGAAACCCTTCCGGCGGAAATGAGGGGGAGTGAATTCGTGGCGAGGTACGGCGGCATCACGGATGACGTCACCAGCGTGCAAGGCGACATCGTTTATTCGGTGCGCGCGTCGACCGAACACCCGATTCGAGAGAATGTCCGCGTCGAGCGTTTTCGCGACTTGTTGCGGAGCGGCACCGATATGGACGCCTGGATGGAAATGGGGAGGCTGATGTACGCCAGCCATGAAAGCTACTCGGCGTGCGGACTCGGTTCGCCAGGTACGGATCTGCTGGTCCAGCTCGCGCGAAGCGCCGGCGTGGAGCAGGGCGTGTTCGGCGCTCGGATCACTGGAGGCGGCAGTGGCGGAACGGTCGCGATCTTGGCACGGGCTGACGCTGGCCAGGCGATCCGCAACATCGCGCACAGATACGAAAATGAAGTTGGTCATGCCGCTCAGGTGTTCCAAGGTTCGTCACCGGGAGCTTGCCAAATCGAACCGGTCCGTATTGTCTTGGGGGGGTAGCTGATGCATGCCGTGGATTGGACCATTGTTGTTGCCTATTTTGTGCTCTTGGGCGGCATTGCGGTGTGGGTCATTCGCCAGGGAAAGGACACGGCCGACGACTACTTTCTGGCAGGCCGACACCTGAGCTGGTGGATCGTGGGAGCATCGATTTTTGCGTCCAACATCGGCTCGGAGCACCTTGTCGGCCTGGCCGGTTCGGGATGTACCGACGGTGTCGCTCTGGCCCATTATGAACTGCACGCGTGGTGCCTGCTCGTGCTGGGTTGGGTCATGGTGCCGTTCTATATGCGGTCCAAGGTCTTTACAATGCCGGAGTTCCTGGAACGCCGCTTCTCCGCGTCCGCGCGTTGGATTCTGTCGCTCATCTCGCTGTTCGCCTACGTGCTGACAAAGATTGCCGTGGGCATCTTTGCGGGCGGCATCGTCTTCAGTACGCTCCTGCCCGAGCTCAATTTGAACTTGCTGGGCATCCAATTGAATGCATTCTGGATCGGCTCGATCCTGGTGATTGTGCTGACCGGAAGTTACACGGTGTTGGGCGGCTTTCGCGCAGTGGCGTATACCGAAGCGGTGCAGACGGTGGTCCTCATCCTCGGTTCGGTGCTGGTCACCATTTTTGGACTGAAAGCACTGGGTGGATGGCAGCAGCTTCGCGATGTCTGCGGCTCGCAGATGTTTAATCTGTGGCGACCGCTGGTTCCGGCGGGTGTCGAGTTGACATGGCAGCCGATGATCAGCGAAGACCGCTTGGCCTGGTACTTTAATGGCGACTATCCGTGGCTTGGCATGCTTTTCTGCGCCCCGTGATCGGCTTATGGTATTGGTGCACGGACCAGTACATCGTGCAACGGGCGCTGGGTGCCCAGAATGAAACACAAGCCCGTCGCGGCAGCATTTTTGCGCGCGCTCAAGCTGCTGCCTGTCTTTGTCTTCATTATTCCAGGTATGATTTGTTTCGCCTTGGCCAAATCGGGCCAAGCCGAACTGGCACATTTGCTCGACGCGTCCGGCAATCCGGTCGGTGCGGAATGCCAGGCCGCGTTTCCCCTCCTCGTCCGTTATGTGTTGCCGATCGGGATTCGCGGCATTGTGGTGGCGGGTCTCCTGTCGGCTCTGATGAGTTCGCTCGCTGGAGTGTTCAACGCGAGTTCGACATTGTTCACGATGGACCTTTATCAGAAATTCCGTCAAGGCGCTTCACAGCATGAACTGGTCTGGGTCGGCCGGATCGCGACCGTCGCGATGGTGTTGATCGGCCTGGCCTGGGTGCCCGTGATTCAGGGCGCACGAGGGTTGTACGACTATTTGCAGGGGGTGCAGGGATATCTGGCCCCGCCGATTTTCGTCGTCTTCTTCTTCGGCGTGTTGTTCAAGCGACTGAACGCGGCGGGCTGCCTGGCGGCGTTGCTGAGCGGATTTGCACTGGGTATCTTCCGCCTGGCGATCGATACCCCTGTCAAGCTCGGCCTGTCCGGCTACGAAGGCGGGTATACCGAAGGCTCATTCTTGTGGTTCGTTTACAACATCTATTTTCAGTACTACAGCATGTTGATCTTTCTTGTCAGTCTGGCCGTTATGTTTGCGGTCAGCTACACGACGCGTGAGCCCTCGGACAGTCAAATTGCCGGCCTGACCTTCGCGACGATTTCAGGGCAGGAACGTGCGGAATCGCGCTCCAGTTGGGATGCACGTGATGTGATCGCATCGCTGCTGGTGATGGCCGCGATCGTGGCAGCATACGTCTACTTCAGTGGCTGAGCAGTAAGATGATTCCACAATTTCGTTGCCAGGATGGGTCCCGCTGGCTGTGGTGCTTTGCCTGCCTCGCTGTCGCTCTGGGCGGGCGGCTTGCGTTCAGCCAGGAATCCGAGCGCGTGTATCTCTCGGGCCATGGTCGTCTGGACGCGGTTCCCTGGAAATTCCTGTGCACCGCTGGAAATAAAGCGGGTGCGTGGTCGCAACTGCCCGTACCGTCTCACTGGGATATGCACGGCTTCGGGAGCCTCAATTACCGCAAGGACTCTCCAGCGGCCGTCGACGAGCAAGGCCTGTACGAGCACGAGTTTCGGCTGCCGCCCGCTTGGAAAGCGAAGCGCGTCTTCCTCGTTTTCGAGGGAGTCATGACGGACGCGGCCGTCAAATTGAATGGCCAGCGGCTGGAGCCAATACACCAAGGAGCCTTTTATCGCTTCAAGCATGAAATCACGGACGTCGCACGGTGGGGTGAGGCCAACGTACTCGAGGTGGAAGTCTCGAAGCATTCGTCCAACGCATCCGTGAACGCGGCTGAGCGGCAAGGCGATTACTGGCTGTTTGGCGGCATTTTCCGGCCGGTCTATCTCGAGGCCGTGCCTCAATCATTTGTGGAACGCATCGCCATCAACGCGGCGGCGAATGGCGATCTTGCCGTCGATGCCTTTCTCAACCGAACGGATCATTCCGCACCGCTCACCCTTTCAGCGCAAGTCCAAACGGTTACCGGTGATCCCGTCGGGGCCCTGTTTTCTTGCCAGGTCACGAATGATCGAGGCCAACTGCGGACCACGATTGCGGATCCACGGACGTGGACGGCGGAGACTCCGCACCTTTATCGGGTCGAGGTGCGTCTGCGGCAGGCGGACCAGACTATTCATCAGGTCAGCGAGCGATTTGGATTTCGGACGATCGAGGTCCGCGACGGAGATGGCATTTACCTCAATGGGCGGCGGATCATCCTCAAGGGCGTCAATCGGCACACGTGCCGGCCCGAGTCGGGGCGATGTCTGTCTGGTCAAGACCACCGACTGGACATCGAAACGATCAAGGCGATGAACATGAATGCGGTGCGCATGTCGCATTACCCGCCCGATCAGGTATTTCTCGATCTTTGCGACGAACTGGGACTGTACGTGCTGGATGAACTTGCCGGTTGGCATTGGCATTATGATACCGAAGTCGGCCAGAAGCTCGTGGCAGAAATGGTGACTCGAGATGTGAATCATCCTTGCATTCTGTTTTGGGATAACGGCAATGAAGGAGGGTTCAATAAGGAGCTCGACAAGTCGTTCACCGAACTTGATCCTCAGGGGCGTCATGTCTTGCACCCTTGGGAGGCGTTCCGGGGGATCAATACCGCACACTACCTGGAGTACCCACGAGCCAAGGTCGCGAGCGGGGGTGCTCCCACCCGACATGGTACGGGCGAAAAGTATGAGGAATGGGAGGATACGGACGATCCCGAAAAATACATTTACATGCCCACGGAAATGTTGCACGGACTGTACGATGGGGGCGGGGGGGCCGGGCTGGAAGATTACTGGAATATGATGCGGAATAGCTCGCTCCTGGGAGGCGCATTTCTGTGGGTCTTTGCCGATGAAGGCGTGATCCATCCGGCCACGGGCAAGCTCGACTGTGCTGGAAATCAGGCACCGGACGGAATCGTAGGGCCCTATCGGGAGCGTGAGGCCAGTTTCTACACGATCCAGGAAATCTGGTCGCCCATCGTGCTGGAGCGGCTTTCCGATCGACAGATAAAGGTCATCAATCACTACGCGTTTACCGACGCCGATCAGTGCTCCTACCAATGGGAAGTGCTTCAGTTCGCGGGACCACGGGCGCGGCCGAGGACGTCGTGTTACAGACGCAAGCCGGTGCCCTTCCCTCCGTCGCGCCCGGCGACGCGGGGGTGATCGTGTGGGCTTCGTCCGAGCTTCCCGTCCCGTTCGACGCCATGCGGTTGCGTGTCAACGATCCGACGGGGAGGGAACTGTGGACGTGGGTTTGGCCGAGCGGCCAACCGGCATGGATTGACAGGCCGAGTCGCGAAGCCGCGAAAATAGTACCCAGCGTGGTTGAAACGGATGCGGCCATTCGTGTCCGCGTCAAGGGACTCGAGGTGCAGTTTAGCCGTCAGACGGGACTGCTGGACCGCGTCGAACGGGACGGCAAGCTGATTTCACTGGCAAATGGTCCCCGCGTGCCTGGAGAGTTGCCCGTTGCTGGTCCCTTGAAATGGAGCGTGCAAGATCGTTGCGTGACCGTCTCTGTCGCTTACGATGGGCAGCTACGCTCGCTCGACTGGCAAGTCCGTCCGAGCGGTTGGGTGACGTGCCGCTATGCCTACCACGCGTCGGGAGCCGTGGAATATCACGGCGTGATCTTTGACTATCCGTCGGACCGTGTGGAAAGTAAACGTTGGTTGGGTGATGGCCCATTCCGCGTGTGGAAAAATCGCCGACGGGGCGTGCAGTTTGGCGTGTGGGAAACAGAAATCAATGCTACGGTGACCGGTTATTCCGGTTGGGTTTACCCGGAATTCAAGGGGTGCTTTTCCCATGTCGTTTGGATGCGGCTGGACACGACGGAAGGACCCATCCTGATTGTGCCCGGAAATCAAGACGGTTTTCTGCAGGTCCTGACACCGGATGTGCCTCCGGAAGAACTGGTGGCGAATACGAAGGTGACGTTGCCCAAGGCGGGGCTGGGATTGTTGCAGGGGATTCCACCGATGGGGAGCAAATTCAAGCACGCATCGACCACCGGACCGCAGGGCCAGTTAAATGACGCCACGGGCGACTATACGGGCGAGGTCAGTTTCTATTTCGGCCGTCAGCCATGAACGCGCCTCGCAGTTCGGATTTTTGGTGGCTGCGGGTCGCTCGATTGTCGGCTTCCGCGATTCCGTCGCAACCTCGCGGCACGGTCGCGGCGTGATTCACTCGTTCATTCTTTGTTGTCATGAGGCCATTCAGTCATGAACCGCCAGGAAGTCACTTGCGGACTCGGGTTGCTGATGGGCGTGCTGCTAATCTGCCTCGCGGCCGATGTCGCCGCGGCGCAGGAGGCTGACCGCGGCGACGCACGCGCCTATTTATTCACCAGCTTTCGAGGCAACGGCGAAGACGGACTAAAATTCGCCTACAGCCTGGACGGATACAAATGGACGGATATTCCCGGACACTTTCTCCGCCCCCGGGTGGGATATCGGCAACTGATGCGTGATCCGTGCATCGTGCGGGGAGAGAGCGGGCCTTATCATCTCGTCTGGACGACAGGTTGGGATACGGATCAAGGCTTCGGGTACGCCAGTTCTGATGATCTGGTGCATTGGTCGCCGCAACGATTTATTCCCGTGATGGAACACGAGCCGACCACCGTCAACGTCTGGCGCCGGAGGCATTTTACGACTGCGCATGAACGGCGGTTCATTATTTGTTGGGCCTCGACCATCCCTGGCAGGTTTCCTGATCATCTTGAGCCGCACGACAACAACCAACGGATGTACTACACCACGACGACCGATTTCAAGCAATTCACGCCGACAAAGCTGTTTTTCGATCCGGGTTTCAGTGTCATTGACTGTTGCATCGTTCCGCGGGGCGACGAATACACGTTGATCTTAAAGGATAACACGCGGCCGCAGCGTAACCTGCGTACCGCCCGCGGTGATCGTCCGCTCGGTCCCTGGCACGATGTCTCCGCGCCGTTTACGGGACGATTTACCGAAGGCCCGACGGTGCTCCGCGCAGGCGACGAGTGGCTGATCTACTTCGATGCGTATCAGAAACACACGTACGACGCCGTGAAGACCAGGGATTTCGAGACGTTCGAGGACATTTCGGACAAGGTCTCCTTCCCGGCGGGGCACAAGCACGGCAGCATCCTGCAGGTGACTCGTCGTGAACTTGATGATCTGCTGCTCGCAGGCTCCGAGCAGCAGCCCGCCCCCTCGTTGCCGCTCGCCTCTCAGCTTTCCGAGGACGAGACCCGTCGGCGACTTGCCAACATCGATACCGTGGCACGCCAGGAACCGTACTTGCCGTACTGGTCGTCGCTGGGGAAATTTGAACCGCCTGACTGGTATCGCGACGCCAAGTTCGGCATCTTCATTCACTGGGGACCCTATGCCGTGCCTGCGTTCGGGAACGAGTGGTATCCGCGCAGTATGTACTGCGAGGGCTCGCCCGAGTTCAAGCACCATCTGGAAAACTACGGTCCCCAGGCCGAGTTTGGCTATAAGGACTTTATCCCCCTATTCAAGGCTGAACGTTTCGATGCGGTGCAATGGGCCGAGCTGTTTAAAGAGTCGGGAGCCAGATATGTGATTCCGGTGGTTGAGCATCACGATGGCTTCGCGATGTACGATAGCGAATTGACCCCATGGTGTGCGACCAAGAAAGGCCCACGACGCGATGTGCTGGGCGAGCTTGCCGCGGCACTGGCCGGTCAGCAGATTGTCTTGGCGCCTCTTCCCATCGGGCAGAGCACTGGTGGTTCTTCGGTCCGGGCATGATGTTCGATGCGGACGTGCAAGATGAGGCCTACGCCAGTCTCTATGGGCCGGCGCAACAATAAACGCGTTTCCGAAAACCAGTCAGAGCCGCCAGACAGACGCTTTTCTCGACGACTGGCTACTGCGATCGTGTGAGATCGTCGACAAGTACCGTCCGACGCGTGATGTATTTTGACTGGTGGATTTGCCAACCGGTGTTTCAGCCCTATTTACGAACGTTTGCCGCCTACTATTACAACCGCGGCGCCGAGTGGGGTGTGCCCGTTGCCATCAATTTCAAGGAATGGGAGGGGCGATCGTTTCCCCGGGGAACCGGGATCCTGGATGTGGAGCGGGGCCGCATGTCCGACATTCAGCCCACGCTGTGGCAAACCTGCACCTCGGTGTCGAGCAATTCGTGGGGGCACGTGAGCAACCAGCAGTATCGCAGCGTCGATGCCATCATCGACGATCTCGTCGACATTGTCAGCAAGAATGGCACCATGCTGCTGAACGTAGGCCCGAAAGCCGACGGCACCATTCCTGATCAGGAGCAGGACGATACTACGTTCGATCGGACGCTGGCTGGCCGTCAATGGCGAGGCCATTTACGGTTCGCGACCGTGGCATCGGTTTGGTGAAGGTCCCACGGCGGTTCCAGGCGGTTCATTCTCCGATAGACGGCGGAGTACCTATACCGCCAGCGATATTCGCTTTACCACGAACCAAGACGCCTTGTACGCCACTGTGCTGGCTTGGCCGGAAGGTCACAAAGTGACCATCACCTCGTTGGCCCAGGGGGCACGGGATGCGACGAGCGAAGTGCAAACGGTCGAGCTGCTGGGCCATGACGGTCCGTTGAAGTGGACACGTACCAAGGATGGATTGGAAGTTTCGCTGCCTCGTGAACATCCGACGGAGTTTGCGTTCACGCTGAAGGTCGTTGGGCTCGTCAGTCGAAACAACGATCCTGACGTCCTGATCGCGCAGGCGACGTCGGCCGCACTGCCCGAGGAAACGGCCGAGGAGCGGGCGGCCTATCGCCAGGTCGTGACGCAGCGGGCGGAGCGTATCGTCGGCGCGCTGGCTTTGGAGGACAAAGCGGCAGCCGCCGACCTGGTGACCGTGATTGCCGACCAGTACGAAGCACTGTCGCGAATCCATGCTCGTCGAGATGCGGCGGTGGTGGGTCTCCCCGAGCAATCTCAGGCGGCGATGCGGTTGCGGAATCAGGCGGAACTCGAGATCCGCAACCGGCATTACCAATTCGTGGCGTCGCTAGCGGCCGGGCTCGAGCCAGAAAAAGTCGAGCAGGTAAAAGACGGCATGACGTACGGAGTCATGCCAAACATGTACCGCCGCTATTGTGAGCTGCTGCCCCATTTGTCGGCGGCGGAACGAGCTAAAATTCGCGCCCTGCTGTGGGAGGCGCGGGAGCACGCCATGGATGCCGGCTCGTCCGAGGAAAAACACGGCTGGTTTCGCAAGTACAAAGGCAAGATCAATAATTACTTGTCGACCGCCGGGTACGACATGCAGCAGGCCGAACGAGACTGGGCGGCGCGGAGCCGCCAAAACAAGGAGGGCTAGTTCGGCCGGTATGCGGTCGCAATCGCGGCCAAATCACGCTAATTACTTCCCAAATTGCGCAATCTCCCTCGAATTGATTGACATTTAGGCGGTCAGTAGTGACCATCAACCGCAGAGCAGCGGGCGGCAGTTCTACTTCCGGGCGGCTGGGCCCACGGGGTCGAATTCTCGCCTGTCTTTCCGGCATATGGACCCCTCGGCGGGCAGGGCGCCGTCGATCTGGATGTTCTCAACTTGCCGCGGTAGTTGAGCCAGCAGCAGAGACAAACTCACAAGGTGTCTGAATGACAGACCGGCATCGTCTCGGAGAGTTCCCGGGAGTGCCACCATCAAACGATGAGGACAATCATGGCAAGGATTAGGTTGTTGGCGGCCTGTATCGTCTCGTTGGCATTTCTCGCCACAAGTTACGGACAGACATGGTTGGAAGAATTCCAGTGGAATCAACTGAATCCGGCTGGCCCACAGGACTGGACAACCGCCGCCAATTGGATTCCGCCGGCCATGCCGCCCGGCACCCCCACCTATCCCAACGATCCTGGACATATGGATGCGGACCCGGCGACGCTCGGTTCGGTGGTTGGCGCTAACCTTTCTGTGGCGCTGAACGCCAATCTCGAAGTCCGCCTGAATGGCGGAGACATCACCATCGCCTCGTTGGCGCTGGGCGTCGACAATCGTTCGACGACAATCAGTGGCCCGGGCCGATTGATCTTCGAGCACAACGAGGACAACGTCATTGTGGCGATCCCCGACCCCGATCCGGATGCGATGCCTGGCGACACCGTGGACGAGTATACGTGTGCCTTTAATTGTGGCCAGTCGCTTGTGTCCAGTAACGGGAATGCATCAAGCAGCAACATCATCAGCGCCGTCCTTGGGTCCGCGCAGGCGGTCGACTTCATCGGCACCCAGACCCTCACGCTTGCTGGCGGCTTTGAAGAGATTGCCGTCGATCCTCTCGACGACACCGTTGCCAACAAAACGTACATCCGTAGCCATATTGGCAGCTACGATCCGTCTGCACTTGTCGAAACTCAGACCCGGATGGTGATTACGGGAGCCGTAACTACGACCATCGACCTCGAAACCGATCCCTTCGGCACGGCGGTGGACGTGCCTTTGTACTTGGGTGGCGGAGGCGACGGCATTCCCGAATTCCAATCGGCAGCAAACAGTCAGCTTGGCAAGGGCTACCCGCACGGCATTCTTGACCTGCCCGGTGGCATCACGGGTGCGGGCGCGTTGCGGATCGGTACGCAAGCCCGCGATCTCGAGACGTTGCCGCTCACGACGGTGGCACTCTACGACAATTCGTTTTCCGGAGGGACCCGCATCGACCGGGCCAACGTGATCCTGAAGAGCGACAATGCCTTTGGCACGGGCAACGTTCGCAACGGGAATCCTGCCAATCAGGTTGGTTTCAATCTGATTGTCGAGCCTGGACCGGGCGAGACGGCGGAAACGGTCAATCGCGTGCTCGCGAACAAATTTTTCATTCCCCACGACATGACGGTCAAAGGCGCACACTCGCTGACCATTACCGGAGAGTATGAAGCCACGAATAGTGCCGGATGGGTCAACATCCTTCCGCGAGGGTGAATCGCTGACGCTGACAGGGCGATCCTTCACGGAGGAAAACAACATTTTCACCTTCGATGGGTCCGGTTTGACCTTGGTGCAAGGACAGTTGCGAAACACGGGCCTGGACCTGACCGATTCGGGCATTCTGAGCACCAATAATTCGGGCGTGATTCGCAAGCGGGGTACGGGTGCCGTGTATGTCGAGAGCAGCCAATTTGGATTCTTGAATACGTTCAAGGCGGATTCCGACAATACGTCCACGATCATCGTGGAGGGCGGAAATCTGCACTTCGCCACCGTGGCCGACATGGGAGGTCATGATGCGGGCGGCGTACAACAGGCCGGCCGTGTCGGTAATATCCAGTCCCGAGGAGGTGCCGTGGGACTCGACGACGGAACCGTGACAGGCCCAGGTTCGGCGTTGTTCATGAGCAAGCTCAGTAACTTCGCCAACCGATCGATTCCTTTCGAGGGAGACGTGAGCGGTTTTGGCAGCTGGGATAACGGCGGGTTGATGTTGGCGGCGAGTGATGCGGCGGCCACCCTGAATTTCGGGCCCGGCGGCGCACTGGTAAATGCCCAAGATATGACGGTGGCGGCCCCGGAAACCGGGTTAACGTTTACTGGCACCATCAATCCCGGCAATAACACGTATCGCCTGGGAGGCGGCAGTGGAACTTTGACCGTACTCGGAAACAACAAGCTCACCGGCAGCCGCAATCTGGTCGTGACGAACGGCGGCGATTTTCAGAGCCCCGTTTCCGATGAGTTCGATCGCGTGCGGCTTGGCATGGTGAAATTAGACGGTACGAACAACTATGCTGGCACGACGACGATCATTGGAAAGTACCAGGAAACCTTACAGGACCAGGCGGCCAGGAACACGATTGGCGTGGCCAACGAGGTTCAAACGGACAGCGGACCGGAAGAACTGCAGTACAACGGCACCACGCTCGCGGTGAGTCACCTGAGCGATGCCGCCAGCAGCATCGGTACTTCGACGTCCGCCGCTGCTCTGCTAATTCAAGGGTCGACGCTGCGTTATGAAGGAGCCGGAGAGAGCACCAGCCGTTTGTTCACCGTCGGCACCGCCGGCGCGACAATCGATGCCTCAGGCTCGGGCCCGATCGCCTTCACCAACTCGGCGCCCGTGGTCATCGATGCCGCCGAATCGCGCTCTGGCTCATTCGACGGAATCGGATTTTCCGGCTCGAATCGGATCATTTATGGATTGCCCAATACGGATGACGTGCTCGTCGGCATGAGCATCGCGGATGCGGGCGGAGAGATTCCCGCGAATACCGTTGTCACCGAGATCATTAGCCCGACGCGCGTTCGCATCAGCAACGCCATCGATCAATTTGCCTTCGCGGAGAATACGCCGATCACGTTCGGGACGCTTGCTCGCACCATCACGTTTGCCGGAACGAATTCCGCCGCCAATACGTTCATGCCGCAGATCGCGGATGGCCCAGGAGGCGGAGTCGTGGGAATCAGGAAATCGGATGCCGGCACGTGGGTCTTGGGCGGTGCCAACAGCTATAGCGGGCTGACCAATGTGAAGGCCGGTACGCTGATCATCAACGGCGCTCAAAGCGGCGCCGGTCTGACGACGGTGAGTGCCGGAGCGACCTTGGGCGGAATCGGTTCGATCGCCGGTGATCTGCTGGCCGAGGGGACCGTTGCTCCTGGGGAAAGCGTCGGCGTCTTCTCGGTCGGCGGCAACGCGACGCTGGCCGGTTCAAGCACTCTGCAAATCGAGTTGGGAGGCCTCCTGTCCGGCCAATTTGACGCCCTGGATGTGATGGGCAGCCTGACCGTCACCGATGCGGAGCTGGCCGTGACGTTGACGGGTGGGTTCCAACCGATGGCGGGCAACACGTTCGACATCCTCAACTTTTCGTCGGCCTCCGGCGGATTCTTGAATTTTGACCTGCCTGGCGGCAGCGGAAATTGGGACGTGTCACAATTGCTGGTGGACGGCACGCTGCGGTTCCTCGGCGGTTCCTTGGTCACCGGCGATTTCAACGGCGACGGCAATTACGATTGCGTCGATATCAATGCCCTGTCCGCGGAAATTGCCTCGGGTAACAACGGTGCCGCATTCGACATGAACGGCGATGGCGTCGTCACGTTGCTCGACATCACGGATGCCAATCTCGGCTGGTTGGCCGTCGGAGGTGCGCAAAACCCTGCCGCTACGGGTGGCAACGCGTTCCTGGCGGGAGATGCCAATCTGGACGGCGTGGTCGATGTCTCGGACTTTAACATCTGGAATGGCAGCAAATTCAACCCCGTGGACGCCTGGTGTAACGGCGATTTCAATGCGGATGGCTCCGTGGATGTCTCGGACTTCAACATCTGGAACAGCAACAAATTCAAGTCGTCTGCCGCAGGTGCCCTGGTACCGGAACCGAGTGCAGGCCTGTTGGCGTTGCTGGCCTTGTTGCTCGTGCCCCGACGACGCAAACACGCTGTCCATGCCTGAGACGCGGCTGAGAGTTGGTTGCTAGAAGGTTGTTGATGAACTGTCCGCGACGGGCAGTGTCGACGTGAATTGATAGCTGCCTGCCAGGACTCGATAGCAGACGGTATCGCCGTCTGCTCGCACGAAGGTGACTCCCTCCGCGGTGAGCACCGGACGTTCGCCTTCGAACACATCTTCCACGGACCGACCGGGCAGCGTGACCGTCGCCGAAGTATTTGGCGGCACACGCACGGCAAGGCAGTATTGGTTCGCGTCCCGTTGCCAGCGGCAAGAGATCACCCCATGAATGGATTGGTAGCTGGCTGCCGCGTGCTGTAATAATCCGCCGGTGTAGGGGCGAATGCGGAAGTGTTGAAATCCGGGATGCTGTGGGTCGAGTTCGATGCCCGCCACGTGTCGAAACAGCCACTCCCCCACGGATCCCAGGGAGTAGTGATTGAAGGAGTTCATCTGCGGATTGAAGAAGCCTTCTTGGTCTGTCCACCCGTTCCAGCGTTCCCAGATGGTCGTCGCCCCGAACCGTACGGGATAGAGCCACGAGGGATAGTCCTCGTTGCACAGCAGTCGCTCGGCCACATCGACTCGACCCGCCAATGTCAAAATGGGATTCAGGTATCGGATTCCAATGAATCCGGTGCTCAGGTGCCAATCGAGTTCACGAATGTTGTCGACGAGACGGTCCACTGCCTGGGCACGATCTTCTTCCGGGATCAGGTCGAAGGCCAGGGCCAGCAAGTAAGCCGTTTGCGTGTCCACCGCCAGTCGGCCCGCGGGCAACAACCAGGCCCGCTGAAACGCCTCTCTCACGCGATCAAACATAGCTGCAAAGCGGCGGGCATCTGCCTCGCGTCCCAGGGCCTCGGCCATGCGAGCCATTTTGGCGGCGTCATCGGCCCAGAAGGCGGTGGCGAGTAACGTTTTGAGTGGCGATTCCGTGCGAAATGACGTATCGCTGGGGATGCAGAGCCAATCGCCATAATTATTGCCCAGGGCGTGGCAGCGGATGCCTTCTGGATTGGTGCGCTCGAGCCAGTCCAGCCACCGCACCATGGACTCCCAATGTCGCTCGACGATGCGCGTGTCCCCATACACTTGCCATAGTGTCCAGGGAATAATGATGCCGGCGTCGGCCCATCCGGCAGCGCCGCCCAGTCCGTCCAGCCCCACAAAGTCGTCTCCCTCCTGCAGACGGGGAGCTACATCAGGGAAGATCCCATCGACATCTTGTGAATCGGTGACGTCGACCATCCATTTCGAGAAAAACGCCGCCACATCCATATTGTAGGTGGCCGTGCGGGCAAACACCTGGGCATCGCCCGTCCAGCCCAGTCGCTCGTCGCGCTGCGGGCAATCCAAGGGTACCGAGACAAAATTGCCTTTCTGACTCCACACGATATTCTGCCACAAGCGGTTCACCAGCGGATGCGAGCAGGTAAATACGCCCGTGGGCATCGTCGAGGACATCACGACACATCCGGTGATCGAGTTGAGGGGTAGCGGCTCGTCCCGCCCCGTCAGCTCCACGTATTGGAAACCGTGAATCGTGAACCGTGGCTCCCACATTTCCTCCGCGTCGCCTCTCGCAATATAGACATCGGTCGCCCGAGCGCGGCGAAGATTGTCCGTGTACAGTCGACCATCACGGTCAAGTCGTTCGCCGTGGCGAATTTGGAGTCGCTGCCCGCTGTGCCCGCTAAACCGAAGGCGAACCCAGCCGGTAAAATTCTGTCCGAAATCATAAATAAAGACGCCCGGGTCGACCTCGGCGACGGAAATCGGCTGCAACAGATCGACCACACGTATGGGTTCACTTCGCTGGGCGACGAGTGGCAGCGGATCGTTCGTATCACGACCTTCATTGCGGGAACATCCGTAGCTCGGGATGCGTCGCGTCGGACCGACGACTTCCCGCGCGGGCGACCAGCCGGACGCGTCAAATCCCGGTCGATCCCAACCGGTTTGTTCACGGCGGGCATCGTGGCACTCACCCATCATGAGGTCACTGCTCAAAATCGGTCCCAGGTGGCAATGCCACGATGGGTCGCTGGCAATCGTCATCGGCGGCTCGCCCGGCATCTCGACTTCGAGCTGGCACAAGAGACTGTTTACCAGCGAACCATACCGGCCCCGTGCTTCCTGCCAGCCAACAAATCCACTCCACCAGCCGTCGCCAAGCTGCATGCCCAGGACATTTTCGCCACGGGTCAACAGCTGCGTGACGTCGTACGTACGGTAGTGAAGTCGCCGATGGTAGTCCGTCCATTCCGGTACCAGGCGGTCGGGACTGACCGGTGTGCCGTTGATCCGAGCATCGATGAGGCCTCGTGCCGAGACGTACAACGTCCCGCGGCTGGGGGAGTGGGCGAGCGAAATGGACTTGCGAAATAACGGCACCGTCCCGCCCTGCAATGGCGTCGCCGAAACGGCTGCCGGGTCATTGGCGAAGACGGCGGGGTGGGCGGTAATCCATTGCGCCTGCCAATCGTCCGGCGAAAGCAATCCCATGGTCCAGCAAGCGGCAGGGCTGGTCGTCTCCTGGCCCAGCTCGTCCCAGATCGTCACGTTCCAAACACAGCGCATCCGAGATTGCAGGGGGACTCCCTCATAAACAATATGCGTGGATCGCTCACCGGGAACGCGCCCCGAGTCCCAAAGGTCGAACTGGCCGGCGGCCAGGCGAGCCGCCGAGGTGGCGACGCCGACGCGCCACGCCATTTGCCTCGCACCGCGCCGTTCCGAGTCCATCGTCCAGCTCAAGCGCGGCTGGGTCTCGTCCAGCCCGAGTGGCTGCTGGAGGTATTCACACCTTAATTGCACGACCTTCATCGCGGGAGTCATGGCTGTCACCTCTCTAACGGCATCGCGTGGGATAGACTTGCAGCGTGTCGCAGCTGACTCAACGTACGCGACTTATTTCCCTGACAGGCTGAAAGCCTATCCCACCCGATACGACCTTATTTTGGCGTGTGTTCCGGGCGAATCCAGATCACCGCCGATCCAAACCACAGCAACATGCCGAGCACAAGTAGTCGAAGATACGTTTCGCGGGTGATTCCACCGGCGAACAGGAGCATGGCGGGCACGATCGACAGTGCCAAACCGAGCAGCGACACCATTTGTAGCCTGAAACGGATAGGTCGATTCATGCGTGACCCTTCTCGCGAGTTGATACCGGGTGAATGCACTGCTGGATGATGCCGCACACGGCATAAAGGACGACCGCGAGGCACCAGGCGGGCAGTACCTGTGAGAACAGGTCGGCCTTGTAGTGGGCGAGAAACGTCGGCAACCGGTCGTTCAGCCATGACAACGCGGGATACTGGTCCTTCGCGTATAACAGGAAACAAATAAGGAACGAACCAAACCAACCGACGGCGCAAGGCCAGCTCGCAATCAAGTGCTGACGTTCGGCGTAGTTTCGCGCAGCCCCAAGCGCGGGAAGAGCCAGAAATCGATGAACACAAAAGCGCCGAGCGGCATGAAAAACAGGCCATAATAGGCCACAATTCGGTCCAGATAGTGGACAACGGCTGGGATACATGCCGTAACGATCATGGCAATACCGGCAATCAACGTGACGACCCACCGCCGCCAATTGGGAGTGGCGACCTGGAAAGCCAGGCCAGCGCGATAAAGAGTTGGATTCGCCGTCGTCCAACCAGCCAGGACAACGCACACAATGCCGGCATAACCGGCTCCCAGCATCGCGATGTTGCCCGGAGTCGGATTAGGGGCGGCGATGCCGTTAGCCAACTCGGATTGGACAAAGGCGGCACACAGAATCCCTGAGCAAATCCAGGCCATGTAGTGGCCAATGAACATGCCAAACGCGGAACAAAATCCCATTTGCCATTTCCGCGCATACCGAAAGATGGTGACGTCCCCCATCCCCATGTGCTGCGAAATGTTGCACAGCCACGCGAGCCCGACACATTGCCAAAATCCGTATTGCGAGTAGGAATCTTGCGGTACGCCCGTCCATATTTTCTCGTTCGCGACTTCCCAGAAGTTGCCAAGTCCCGTCACGCCCAGGGAAGGCAGGGAAGCGATGGCTCCCGACAGAAACACGAATGGCATCCACGGTGACACGACCTTCGCGAAGTGCGTCATCCGCTCAAAGCCAAGTACGGCAATCACCGCAATCACACTCCCCACGAAGATCGCAATCAAGATCCAGGGAAGACTCGGGATCACCTCACCTTCCGCATAATGCGGACTGGGGACGCCCACCGTCAGGGCCACGGCGGTTGTCGAGACGTTTACCATCGAGCCCGCCAGGAGGCATAAGATCAGGGCAAACAGCCCCGAATAGATCACGGTCAAGGCGGGGCCCGCGATCCTCCGAATTTGCCAATAGATGGTCAACCGCTCCTGGACGGCGACCGGTGCGCACATCAGGGCCCAGCTCAACACGGCCAGGAGATTGCCCACCGCCAGTCCCGCGAACACGTCAAACGCCGTGACACCATGCAGGACCAACAAGGTGCCGAGCACGAACTCGGTTCCCGCGATGTGCTCGCTCGCGAACATCGCGATGAAGGTCCGCCATCCGTAAAGGTCCTTCTCGGATACCGGCTCGCGATCGTATTCGTAGAGCGCGTCAAGACGCTCAATCAACGTGGGAGCGGCAGGGTCATTCATGCAAGTCAAGGTCCTTTCACGGCGAACGCGTGAGATAAGTTTAATCGACACGCCAGCATGCGAGTAGCACCGGATGTCGGCACGCTTTGACCACCGAGGACACCATCGTGCGTGGCACCGATCGCCGCGCGTTGCAAGATCGGGAATCTTTCGTGCAACATCAGGGAATTCATCGCCGCATCGTTCTCGCGCGCTCGGTAGCCGAGACCAAGTCGCAATATCGTCCCCCGCCTCGTTCCATGCGACTCTGCTATACTCACGTCCTACACGATGGGTGCCCCCCGCATTCCGGCGGAGTTGGCATCCGCTGCATGCAACCCCCGCCGCGTCGCTGGAAAGGACATCGTCTTGCGTCACGCATTGCTGGAAGACACTCGTCGCTGGACACGAAGCGGATGGGCCTCGCGGACGCTGGTCGCGATCGGAAGCGTTTTCGCGGGCATTTGCATCGCCAGTTTTCCGTTGACCTGCCTGGCGGAGCAAGTTGCCTTGTTCCGCATCTTTGAACGGGTCGTCGAGAATGACACGTCATACGCCAATAAGTTTGTCGACGTCCGCCTGCTTGGGAGCTACGTGTCTCCCTCTGGTAAAACGACGAGCTTGGACGGGTTTTTTGACGGCGACGGTCAAGGGGGCGGTGACTCGACCACCGGCCGTGTCTGGAAGCTGCGCTTCATGCCGGATGAGCCGGGCAGGTGGCGGTACGAATGGAGTTGGAGCGATGGCACGCCGGGAGGATCGGGCACATTCACCTGCGTTAACCAAGGGGGCGGCAAGGGGATATTGCGTGCCTACGAAAAAAATCCCCGCTGGTTTGCCTACAACGGCCAGGAACCGGTGTGGATCAAGTCGTACTATGAAACAGGCCACGGTTCGATCGCACAACCATTCGACTGGGTCACGGAGAACGTCTACCAGCCTCTTCTCGATCGGGGTTACAACCACTTGCAAGTGAATTGGCTGCTGTCCTTATGCTGTTTTGGCCAGTACTACATCGATGGTCCCGAACCGTCCACGCTCGATCTGGCGCTGTATGAAGAGGCAAAGGTCACGAGCACCATGCGGTTGGATGTGTGGCGGATGATGGAGCGGCACCTGGGATGGCTGAATGATCGGGACGTGGGGGTCCACATGTTTCTCGGCTTTGAGGGTCGCAAGAACGACGGACCCAGCTGGGACGCGCTGAGCGAGGAGGAGAAAGACTTCTTCGTTCGATATGTGGTCGCCCGGCTGGCGCCTTACGCCAATCTGGCGGGCTGGAATTTTGTCTGGGAGGATCCCGGACACCGTGAATCCCATGAATTAGGTCTTGCCCGGCGATTGGCACAATACGACGTTTTCAACCACTTGCGGACGTACCAGGACGAACATCCGCGTGACAATGAGTATGACCGCCCCGAGTACACGTTTGCGGCGATTGAAAATCATTACATTGCCGCTCCACAGAAACTCATCGATCGCAACTACCGCAAGACGGCTTGGACACACCATCAGGCTTGTCTGGTCGCTTACGTACCCGGCAAGCCCGTCTTCATGTCCGAGGGAAACGCCCTCTGGCGGAGGTACTGGCACGAGCGAACGGGCGCGACGCAAGACGACTTGCGTCAAGCCGCCTGGGGCTGTGCGGCGGCCGGTGCTTCTTTCTGCTGGAACGGTCACGCACGCGAGTACGATTTGCGAGTGTTTGGCCCGGAGGGCATTCCATTTCACGGCGCGGACAATCCTTACTTGCCTTCCGCCCGCTACATCGATGTCGTCGCCGAGGTCATGAATCGTTCGGTCGAGTTCTATCGGATGGAGCCGTGCGACCACTTGTTAACACGGCATGATCCTTTTCGCGCGTGGTGTCTGGCCGAGACCGGCAGGCAGTACCTTGTGGTTGCCGTGGCGGGTGAGCCCTTCACGCTCCACCTGGCGGAAGGAAATTATGCCGACAATCTTTGGATCGACACTCGTAATGGAGAATCGCGTCCCGCGCCCCCGGTCGTGGCCAGTCAACGATCGACGGCGGCACCGGATGAGCGGCGCGTGGGAACGCAAGGCGTCCGCTTTCAGCCGCCCGATCGCGATACCGATTGGGTACTTGTCGTGCGAACGCGATGAGGAATCATTCTGCCGTGGGCTGAAAGATTTTCTTCAAGTAACTGGCGTTGGCGGAGTAGTTTTTGACGACATTTCGAGGGTCGTTGCGATCTCGTGAACGTTCCATTACCAGCCATCCACTCCAGCCCATTTCATCCAAGGCTTGCTTCACGCGTGCCAGATCGATCCGCGGATTGTTCTGCAGCCAGACGCCATCCTCATCGGTGCAGTGAATCTGACAAATGCGGTGGGTGCCAAGAATCTTGAGTTCTGCGACGAGATCACGGCCGTTTTGCAGCGGATTCGCAAAATTGAAGTAGCTGCGGATCGCCGGTGACCCTATTTCATCGATCAATGCCGCTTCCGCCGTGGCGTCGAGGGCTGTTTCCACTCCGATCACCACCTGGGCCGCCTCGGCGATGGGGGCAACGGCCGACAGCCTCTTCACAATTGCCGGTCGGAGTTCCGGGTTTCGTACGAGGTCGCCGCGTACACCCAATGGCAAGAACGCCACACGGACACCCATCTTCCGCATGGTGTCGATACAGTCTTGGAGCATCTGTGGAACTGTGGGTCGCTCCGCGAACGACTGTGCGTAGAAACCGGACATCGCGAGCGAACTGATCTCCAAGTCATACTTCTTGGCCTCGTTCAGAAATCGCGAGCGGACTTCTTCCTTGGCCAACGCATTGTCGAACGTCTCACGTGCACCGAGCGAACCCATGTCGACTTCGACCCCGTCGGCACTGATCTCCGCCGCGCGTTGAAAGGCGCCGAGCTTCTGGCGTTTGAGGATCATCCAGTCGCAAACGGCAATCCGATAGCGATGATTCTCCGTGCCACCGGTAGCCTGTGCGAACGTGGATTGTGTTGTCAGTCCCGCGATGCCTGCCGTGCAGGCGGCCCCCGCCCAGGCGAAAAACTCTCGACGTCGCACCACCGTCCTTTCTGCTACTGGATTTTTCATGCGAATCTCTTTCGATATCTGTATCGACCAATACGAAAACCAGCCGTGAAGTCGAAGCGACCCACTCGGCGTGGGACAACAGGTGCGACCACGACGCCACGTGTGTCCCTGGCTTACGTTCGTGGTAGATTATAGGTCGCTCCAACGAACTTCTCGACGGGATCATTTGCCGATGCAGAAAACCAATCCCCATATTCAAGGGCTGGCCGTCGTCGCCGTCGTCATGCTGACCTCGTCTGGTCTCATCCGGGCCGCCGAGACCCCGGTACTTTGTTCCGCCGATTACCGCCACTACGTGGACAAGTTCAATGCCGCCGATGTCGAGACCTATCCGCAACTGATTCCCAATGTCCAGGCGTGGGACTGGCTGGAAGCGAACATTCCCTGGTTTGATTGTCCTTCCGTTGACTTGGAGGAGATTTATTATTTTCGCTGGTGGTCCTATCGCAAGCACGTCCGTCGTGGCGATCAAGGGCGCGTGATTACCGAGTTTTTGGCGCCGGTCCGCCATGCGGGCAAGTTCAATACGATTTCCTGCGCGCTGGGACATCAGATTGCCGAAGGGCGCTGGCTGCGAGACCAGGGTCTGATCGATGAATATGCCGATTTCTGGTTTCGTGGTGCCGACGGCGGCAGGATGCCCCATTTTCACAAGTACAGCAGCTGGGTGGCCGCGGCATTACTCGATCGTTGTCTTGTCACGAACGATCGGGTGCGATTGATCGCGAGACTGGACGACCTCGTCGAGGACTTTCGACGCTGGCAAAGCGAGCGAGCCCGCGAGGATGGCCTTTTCTGGCAATTTGACGTCCGCGATGGCATGGAGGAGTCGATTAGCGGCGGTCGGGACGTAAAGAACATTCGGCCCACCATCAACAGTTACATGATCGCCAATGCCCGTGCCATTCAGCGCATTGCCGCCTGGGCGGGCCGTCATGAGTTGAGTGAGGAATTCGGTGCGCTGGCCGACGAGCTACACGCCAAGATGATCGACCGCCTCTGGGATCCTCAGGCGCAATTCTTCAAAGTGTGCCGGGAAGATGGCAGCTTGTCCGATGCCCGGGAAGCCATTGGTTACGTGCCCTGGATGTTCGGGCTTGCCAGGCCGGAACACGCGGCAGCCTGGCAGCAGATCAACGACAACGGGGGTTTTCACGCTCCCTTCGGGTTGACGACGGCAGAGCAAAGACATCCGCAATTTCGCACTCGCGGTACAGGCACGTGCGAATGGGACGGCGCCGTCTGGCCCTTCGCCACCAGCCAAACGCTTACCGGATTGGTGAAGTATCTCCACGGTACGCCAGCGACCTCCATCACACGACGCGATTTTTTCGCACAACTGCTGACCTACGCACGGGCTCATCAGCGCGACGGGATCGCCTATCTGGGCGAGTACTACGATGGCGCGACGGGGAATTGGTTAATCGAAGGCCCCAAAGCCGAACGCAGCCGAAATTACAATCACTCGACCTTTAACGACCTCGTCATTTCTGGATTGGTGGGCATCGTGCCGCGCGAGGACGAGATCCTCGAGGTGGACCCGCTCCTCCCTACGGACGCCTGGAATTGGTTCTGTCTTGATCGATTGCCGTACCATGGTCATCTTGTGACGGTCATCTGGGACCGGACGGGAGAACGCTACCACCGCGGTAAGGGACTAACCGTCTGGGTCGATGATGTCAAAGTCGCCCAAGCCATGGAGCTAACACGCGTCACGGGAAAACTTCCCACGCCGGCCACCGCCGCCACGCCGGTACCCGCCGCTGCAGGCGGTCTCGCTGCCCCCGCTTCCAGGCTCAGCTGCGAGGTTCACGCTGCAGATCGCGTCCGGATTGCCGTCGACGATTCTCCGGTGGCCGTTTACGTCTATCGAGACGAGCAGATCCCGCGGCCCTATTTTACGGACTTGCGAGCCCCCGACGGCGTTGAAGTGACCCGCCATTACCCGCCGCGTCCGCATGTCGATCTGTCCGATCACCCGACTTTCCATCCCGGGCTGTGGATGACCTTTGGCGATATCAGTGGTTCGGACTACTGGCGATTAAAAGCCAGGACCGAGCACGTCCGCTTCCTGGTACCGCCCGAAGCCGACGCGAACCGCGTACGTTTTCGCGTCCTCAATCGCTACCTTCAGCAGGATGATCCGGCGAATGTCGTGTGTTGCGAATCTTGCGAAATTCAATACTGGATTCGCCCGGAAGGGTACCTGTTTCTATGGGATTCGACGTTCTACTCCGATCACGAGTTTAGTTTTGGAGACCAGGAAGAAATGGGATTGGGATTTCGCGTGGCTACTCGGTTGCGAGCCGAACGCGTATCCGGCAAGGAGCCCCATGTGCCATCGGGAACCGGTTCGATCATCGATGCCGCGGGTCGGAGGAACGAGCAAGGCGTGTGGGGACAATCGTCCGCCTGGTGCGACTACAGCGGCACCCTGGAAGGGGAGCGGGTCGGCATGACATTGATCTGCCATCCGGACAATTTCCGCGGCAGTTGGTTTCACGCCCGCGACCGAGGTTACCTGGTCGCGAATCCATTCGGTCGCGCCGCCTTCCATCAAGGCAAACCGAGCCGTGTCGTTGTGGCGGCGGGTGAAACATTGCGGCTCCGCTACGGCGTCTTGATCCACAGCGGTCCCCTTGGGACGCAGCCCGACCTAGAGGCCGCCAGCGCCGATTACCAACGACTCGCGCTTGCCATCGCCGCAGTCAGCACACGATCGCAGGCCAAAAGCTGATTCGGGTTCACTTGGAGCGGGAGAGCCGCCGCCGCCCGATAACCAAGACGGCCAGCAGCGGTAAAGAAACGCCGGCAGGCTCCGGCAGCGTATCTGGGTTTGCCGGCACGCCGGAATCGGTAGCGCCGAATCGCTCGGCCCAATAGAGATAGTCGGCGATATCGACGATATTCGGCGAGACCCCTTCGTTCGGTAGGAAGGTTTCGCCCAGCCGATCGTGCCAGACGCTAAAGTCCGCGGTATCGACGATGCCATTGTCGTTGTAGTCGCCGAGCACACCCGACGTCGTCATCGAAAAGTCGAGGAAAGGCGCAAGTCACCCGGCTGGCCCGTGAGGACGCCCGTATCGCTTGTGGCGCCCTCACGCGACATGATCCGCCACTGGCCATTACTCGACGCATCATAGGTGATCAGTAACGTCAGCAGGTCATGGTCTCCCATGTTCTGGACGAGACTGGTGAGTGGTGTCGGGTTGATAAGCGAGAGACTGCCTTCCGATTCGACGCCTGTGACCTGGAACGCACCCAGGTCCTGGATGGCTCCTCCCACGTCCAGGAGATTGGTTGTGGAGAAGCCGTCAAACGTAAAGCCGGGCATGGTTGCGTAGGTGATGGTCGTTTCATCCCAATCTTCCCCCGCAATCCCGGGAGTCAGGGCGAACAGTCGTAGCGGCTTGGTGTTGTTGGTACTCGATCGATGCATGTAGGTCCGCAGTCCGACATCGGATAACCGAGACTTATCCCGGATCTCGCTCAGGTCGAATTTCAGAGCAATCCACTCATTCCGATTGGGCGTGGTTCCTTCATACAACCACCGCGCGTTGATGGGGGAACCCGTGCCATTGCCCGCGCTCACCGCGTCGCCAAGTCCCGTGGTACCATTTTCGCTGATTTCCGCATCCGCGATCGCAGGCAGAGAAGCGGCGTGTGCTTGCCCAGGCAGGCTGATCGCCAGTCCCCACAGCACGAGCAAGGGCCAGGATCGTCGGCGAGCCATACCAAGAACCAGTCCAACCGCGGCGAGCGCAAGCAACCCAGTACCCGGTTCGGGAATGGCCAAGGCGTCGGCGACCAGCCACAGCTCCGGCCCATGCTGCTCGACGCGAAAACCGTTGGTGACGCTGGAGAACGAGCCGCTGAAACCGCCGACAGACAGCAGGAAGGGCCACGCTTGGCCTTGCCAGGGGGTCGAATCCGTCTAAGACGGAGACTTCCAAACCGCCGCCCAATGCCACCGCTCCGGTGACGATGAGCTGGTCAAACTGACTGTTGGCTGCCAACGTCCACGGCCAATGATCCGGACTGGATCGTCAAGTCGCCGTAAATGATCGACGTGTCGACCGCGTCCCGCCCGATGTGTAACGTGCCGCCATCATTCAGCAGGTCACCAGCGATCTCGTCAAAGCTCAGATCCCCACCGGAAAATTGCAGCTCGCCTTCCTGGCCAATGTCGATCGACCGGGCCAACAAGCGGCCTCCAAAGATCCGCAAGCCTCCCTTGACCACTTTAACGTCTCCCCCCAACATCCGCACTTCGCCGCCGTAGAGGTCGAGTCTCCCGGACCCCTGGCCGCCAATCACGAGATCTTCGCTGATCTCGATCCAGCCGCTGGTGACGTAAGCCCGTCCATTTCCTTGGGTCTGCGTTCCCAGCTTCAGCGTACCTGCATGCTGACCCACGGCGTCGACGAACACTGCGCCGTCGTGCACGAGTGCTTCGTCAAATCGGGTGGGTTCCCATTGCCGAGTCCAATGACGCCAGTCCGCGTAGCGACCAATACCTGTGAACTCCAAGGGGCCCGCGGCCGGGAAAGCCGCCAGCTCGTTCAGGTACTCCTCAAGGTCCGTGTATCCATCAAAATCAAAGTCCCCGTTGTTGCTGGGCAAGAAGGGGTTCGTGCCGTAGTGCATCTCCCAGGTATCCGGCATCCCATCGCCATCGGAGTCGGTGGCCGCGACGCCGGGGCTTAACGTACCAAAGCCGCCGTTGCTGATGCCCACAAGATCCGATTCTCGCTCGATCAGTCCGCCCGTACGCTGGGTCACATGGTCGTAAAGACGCTGATCGACTTCGTCGCGTTGCCAAGGCGTAGCGCCAAACTCCTGCAGCACGCGCTGGTAGGCGATCTCTGGCGTGGCGTCCTGCCAGACGCCGGCCGTGGGGTAGGGCGTCGCGGACCATGTGTACGCACCGGCCACGACACCTTCCAGCCCATTCCCGTTCAATCCGTTTCCAGTGTAGAGGACCCCGTCATGGATGGTGTCACCATCGTTGTCGAAGGCATTCGTTCCAAAGTACAGCCCGTAATTATGAGCCCGTCCATCGCGCACCATGGGTCGTCCCGTATCGCCGGGCCCCGTGATGAAGTAGTTACCGTCGACATTCGCGGTCCAGAAGTAATCGGTCGTGTCGGAATCACCGGCGATAAATCCATTGTCGTAGTCGTAGACTACGTTATTCACCCAATCGATCGTTTCATTGACGCGGGCCTTGGGATTTCGCGTGTGATTGTGGGCATAGAGATTGTGGTGAAACGTCAATCTTCGCGCCTGCTCGATAAGCGACCCCGCCGAATGGTCCTCAAGGCCGAAGCTGACGGTGCTGTACTGCACGGTCAGGTCAGTGGCCTGCGTCGAGAAATTCTCGTCGTAGCTGAACCCGGCCGATACATGGTCAAAGACGACCCGCTCCGCGTCGACGTTGACACCGACCGAATCGACGCGGCCTGCCGCTTTGCCCGGCCGAAAGCGCATATGTCGCACGATGATGTCGTCACCACCCACGGAGAACTGGTCTCCGCGGACGCCAATCCCACCTCCGGGGGCCGTCTGGCCGGCGATAGTAATGCGGCTCTTGTTCTGATCAATGCCCAGTTTCGAATTGAGCGTGATCCAGCCGCCGACGTCAAAGACAATGGTGCGGCCGGCGGAGGTGGCCGTCGTGATGCCGTGCCGGAGTGTGCCCACGCTGCCGTCGTCGCCCAGACTGGTCACGTGGTACACATCGCCGCCGCGACCTCCGGTAGCCCGAGCTCCAGCGCCCTCGGCTTGGGGAAAGGCTTTGATCTGTGCGGCCGTCAGCGATTCCGAGACGAGTCCCGCACAGAGGATCAGAACCAGCACGTAGGATGGCCGATGATGGGCCAACAGGCAACCTTGTCTCACGGGATAAACTCGTCGAGGGTTGAAAAGTCTCTGTAGACGCCGAATCCAACATCCGGGCAAGACTGCGCCAACGTCACGGGGGAGTGCTCACGATGCGGCGGCCGCGTTATTCCTCCATGATAACCGAAACAGCGGCCTCACTCATCAAGGAAACGTGCGCAACCCCACGGCAAGCGTGGCGGATCGTGCCCGCCACACGATCGTTAGCGGCGGTCCCAGATGCCCGCCGCTTGCCGGCGGGAGTTTCACGTTCGCTGACCACGGCAGCGCAAAAAGACGGGGACTTCGTGTCGATCTCACTCGCCTGCGACCGTTGTTGTTCAGCCACCGCCGCGCGGATCCTCCGCGATCACCCGAATGATCGCGCTGTTGTCCTCCTCCCCCCATCCCGCGGCCTCGGCCCGCTCGAGCAGTTCGAGATGGAGTGAGCTGAGCGGCAAACGCAGCCCGGCCTGGGCCGCCTCTTCGAGAATCAAGCGGACGTCTTTGCTGTGCTGAGCCAGCTTGCCCTGGGGGTGAAATTCCCGATCCACCATTTTTTGACCCTTCACGTCCATCACCACGGAATGCGCATTGCCTTGTTTCAATACGGATAAGGTAGTGGACGCGTCGAGCCCCATGGCCTCCGCGAAGGCCAGACCTTCGGCGAGCGCAGCGCGAGTCAGGCCGAGGATCAGATTATTCACCAGCTTTGTCTTGGAAGCAGCTCCCCAGTTGCCGACATGGAAATACTTCTCGGTCAAGCAGTCGAGCAGATCGCGACAATCATCGACCGTCGAGCTGGGACCACCCACTAGCGCCACCGCTTGACCACGCCTTGTCTGTTCGCTCGACGCCGCGATGGGAGCTTCCAGGTAACCTACTCCCAAGCTCTCCAGTCGATGACCCAAGGCGGCCGCTTCGGCTGGGCTTCCGGTCGTGGTGTCGATCACCACTTGGCCCGCGCAAAAGCCATCCTGCAGGTCGGTGAGTACCGAATCGACAATCGACGACGTATAAAGGCAGCACACGACCCGATCGCACTCCCGCAACGGATTGTCCGACCATGCGGCTCCCAAGGCCAGCAAGGGGGCGGCTTTGTCGCGAGTTCGATTGTAAACGCACACGCGGTAACCGCCTGCGATCAGCCGTTCCGCCAGCGCGGTTCCCAGCAGCCCCAGGCCGATCATTCCGATGGGTTTGTCCGATAGGCGTTGCATGGATGCAGGTCCAGGAAAATGATCGCTCGTCCAATCGCAAGCTCGCGATGCCGGCTGAGGGCCGCTAAAATCGCCTATGATATCGCCCGGTAACAGACCGAGACTCGGCGGAGCAAACCATGCACGAACCTCGTACTTCTTCTTTTGCCACTTTGGTTTCGCCGTGGCGGATGTCTCTTCCGATCCTCATGGCGTGCGTCCTGCACGTCACGACAGGCCGTGGCGAACCGCCGCGACCGCCCTTTCCTGCCGACGAGCCGTCGGTGAGCGTGCATGATGACGGAAAGCGATTGATCGTCAAGGTCTCTGGCAGCGACGTGCTTCATTATCGTTACCGAGAGGTCCCTTCGCCTCATGCCGACGAGTCGGACTATGCTCGCAGCGGCTACCTGGATCCGATTTTTACTCCCGATGGGAGGAAAGTCACGGATGGCATGCCGGCACGGCACACGCACCAGCATGCCGCGATGTTCGCCTGGGTGAATACGTCCTATGAAGGCCGCGACATCGATTTTTGGAACTCGCACCGGTCCCGGGGGCGAGTCGTGCATCATTCCATCGACAAAATAACCCAGGGCGCGGAAGGGGGCGGATTTGTCGCGACTCTGCGGCACATCGAACAGCAAGAGGAGGGGAGGGCAAGGGAAATCCTCACCGAGACGTGGGAGGTACGCGTGCTGCCGAGGACGCATCCGTTCGTATTTGACCTGGTGTCGACGCAACAAGCGATCGCCCAGCCACTGACGATCAACGAGTATCATTACGGCGGCATGTCGATTCGCGGCAGTGCGGAATGGGACGGAGCGGGCCGCTGCCATTTTCTCACCAGCCTGGGTGACGACCGGGAGACCGGCAATCACACGCGACCCAACTGGGTTGCCATGTATGGCGACGTGGAGGGACGCCCGGCCACGATCGCGGCCTTCGGGCACCCGGGAAACTTTCGCGCCCCTCAGACCGTGCGGCTGCACCCGTCGCTGCCTTACTTCTGCTTCGCTCCCATGGTGATGGGCGAATTTACCATCACCAAGGATCGGCCATATGTCTCCCGTTATCGGTTCGTGACGAGCGACAAAGGGCCCGATCGTGCCACGCTCGATCAATTATGGCAACAGTGGACAGGACCGCCGCGAGCGGAATAAACCAGACCGATCGGTCGCTGCCAGCCAAGTTCTTCCGTACTGGGTTTGTAAAGACGACTGCCATCATGGCGCGGGAGTCGCTGGCCAGGTGGCTTGGTTGGCCTGAATGAAACCACGAAGAGCACGAAGCCCACGAAGGGAAAGAAGGCCGATGATCACTCCTGCTTTTATCTCGGATGTCTTGTGCGAACCGTGCTCACGCGTTGTCGGCGTGATCTTCGTGTCCTTCGCGCCCTTCGTGGTTGGTCTGTGTGCGGCGCGTGGAAACGACTGCCATCATGTGGCGGGAGCCGCTGGCCAGGTGGCTTGGTTGGCCTGAATGGAACCACGAAGAGCACGAAGCTCACGAAGGGAAAGAAGGCCGATGATCACTCCTGCTTTTATCTCGGATGTCTTGTGCGAACCGTGCTCACGCGTTGTCGGCGTGATCTTCGTGTCCTTCGCGCCCTTCGTGGTTGGTCTGTGTGCGGCGCGTGGAAACGACTGCCGTCATGTGGCGGGAGCCGCTGGCCAGGTGGCTTGGTTGGCCTGAATGGAACCACGAAGAGCACGAAGCTCACGAAGGGAAAGAAGGCCGATGATCACTCCTGCTTTTATCTCGGATGTCTTGTGCGAACCGTGCTCACGCGTTGTCGGCGTGATCTTCGTGTCCTTCGCGCCCTTCGTGGTTGGTCTGTGTGCGGCGCGTGGAAACGACTGCCATCATGTGGCGGGAGCCGCTGGCCAGGTGGCTTGGTTGGCCTGAATGGAACCACGAAGAGCACGAAGCTCACGAAGGGAAAGAAGGCCGATGATCACTCCTGCTTTTATCTTGGATGTCTTGTGCGAACCGTGCTCACGCGTTGTCGGCGTGATCTTCGTGTCCTTCGCGCCCTTCGTGGTTGGTCTGTGTGCGGCGCGTGGAAACGACTGCCATCATGTGGCGGGAGCCGCTGGCCAGGTGGCTTGGTTGGCCTGAATGGAACCACGAAGAGCACGAAGCTCACGAAGGGAAAGAAGGCCGATGATCACTCCTGCTTTTATCTCGGATGTCTTGTGCGAACCGTGCTCACGCGTTGTCGGCGTGATCTTCGTGTCCTTCGCGCCCTTCGTGGTTGATCTGTGTGCGGCGCGTGGAAACGACTGCCATCATGTGGCGGGA
Organism: uncultured Planctomycetaceae bacterium; assembly: GCA_963700865.1. GTDB lineage: Bacteria > Planctomycetota > Planctomycetia > Pirellulales > Pirellulaceae > CAVOGJ01. The sequence continues at coordinate 178,732 of CAVOZC010000019.1, forward strand.
GCCGCTGGCCAGGTGGCTTGGTTGGCCTGAATGGAACCACGAAGAGCACGAAGCTCACGAAGGGAAAGAAGGCCGATGATCACTCCTGCTTTTATCTCGGATGTCTTGTGCGAACCGTGCTCACGCGTTGTCGGCGTGATCTTCGTGTCCTTCGCGCCCTTCGTGGTTGATCTGTGTGCGGCGCGTGGAAACGACTGCCGTCATGTGGCGGGAGCCGCTGGCCAGGTGGCTTGGTTGGCCTGAATGGAACCACGAAGAGCACGAAGCTCACGAAGGGAAAGAAGGCCGATGATCACTCCTGCTTTTATCTCGGATGTCTTGTGCGAACCGTGCTCACGCGTGACGCGTTGTCGGCGTGATCTTCGTGTCCTTCGCGCCCTTCGTGGTTGATCTGTGTGCGCGCGTGGAAACGACTGCCGTCATGTGGCGGGAGCCGCTGGCCAGGTGGCTTGGTTGGCCTGAATGGAACCACGAAGAGCACGAAGCTCACGAAGGGAAAGAAGGCCGATGATCACTCCTGCTTTTATCTTGGATGTCTTGTGCGAACCGTGCTCACGCGTTGTCGGCGTGATCTTCGTGTCCTTCGCGCCCTTCGTGGTTGGTCTGTGTGCGGCGCGTGGAAACGACTGCCATCATGTGGCGGGAGCCGCTGGCCAGGTGGCTTGGTTGGCCTGAATGAACCACGAAGAGCTCAAGGCGTCGGAGAACCGACGCGTTGAAATGGTCATCTTTTTTCGCCCATTTCCATGATCGGGCAACGTCGGTCGTTCCTGCCTTAGCCGTCGGCCAGGTTGGTCTGGATCCCACCAAGTGGTCAAGGCGTCGGATTGATTACCGACGCCTTGACATGGTCATCTTCTATCGCCGATTGCCGTGATCGGGCAACGTCGGTCCTACCTACCTGCGGCGACGTGTTACCAGAGCCAGCGCGAGGCAGCCAAGTCCCAAGAGGCCCAGCGTACCGGGCTCGGGAACCGCCCTGTGGGGCGTCACGGAACCCCAAGTCGTGCCGACCCGGAATTCATCAAAGATCATGACGGCGGGTGCGCGAGCCGCGTTGCCTTCGCCCAGCCAGGCTCCCAAACCGGTGGTTCTCAGGTTATAGAGGTTGCCACCGTCGAGAACAAACTGTGTGGTATTGGGAGCGCCGGCAATGCCTTCCGATGTCAGAAGCGGGTTCAGCCACAAGTCGATTTGATCGGTGCTCGTTTGACCAGCCACATCGCCGACCGTGACCTTGACGACGGCGAACTGCTGGTTGTACGAGAATTGCACCCCGCTGTCGGCATCGTTGGCGGCATCCTTGGCGCGCGTTTTCCACGTATCGGTGACTTCGCTGTAATTACCAATCACGGCGTCTTCGCCCGCATTGCTATTAAACGGTGGCGGCGGTGTCGTGAGGGAGATATGTGCGTTACGGCTGTATTCGTTGGTCGGAGTCGGGTCCGGGCCACCGATATATTCCGAGTCGGTCAAGCCTTGGCGTTCGGCAATGAACGAGATGTAGTAGCTGTTACCAGCGCCAATGAATGAACTGAGAGTTCCGCCGCCTAAACCGTCGACTTGACGGAAATACCGGGAAGCACCGTTCGACGCATCCGCGCGGGCGTGATTGCCTGCCACCAGCAGCGAGTTACCATTCAGATCGACGTAGCTCAGCCCACCCGCTTCAACGATTTGCGATCCGGCGCCATTTCGGGCTCGCCAGGTGGCATCGGCCCAGCCGTTGCCGCTGCTGCCGGCGGCCGTCTCCAGGAGAGAGCCTGCGTCGCCGGTGAAGGGCTCGTAAGCGAGTCGATTCGCTGGGTCATCCATCACTTGGGCGGTCGCGAGAGTTGCGAAAAAAATGGCCACTAGAATGGCACGACAAGAATGATACTTACTCACTAGACTCACTCCTTCGGTAAATGGTCCGATCCCTTCGAATCGAGCAGGTGACGTGTTGCGGCCCTCTGCCGCACTCAGGCCTGATGTGGCATCACCAAGTTCGCCTCATTCTGAACCCTGCGTTCGCAACTTAATGCATGGGAGCGAATCGAAATAGGATTCGATTTTTGCAATTCTCAAGGACAACCTGGTGGAATTCGTCGAACGTCTCGATTCACGCACCCGTCGGTCTTCTGTTTGCACATGGATGTCTGGCCTTTGACCACATTGGCAGCGGGCGAAACTCGTGGCGGCGGAATCGGCTGCCGCCGATTCCCAACGTTTGTCGCGGATGCGTTTTGCGGCGAAGACCGCTTGATCGTCGCTGAGAGGGCTGGAGACCGATGTCTCGCCACGGACTCGCCCGTGGCCTTGTCGGCTCCGGGCGTGGCGTGCTGCCGCTTGACGAATCATTCCTTCGGCACGGACCAATGGCCACCGTTGCGATAGGTACGGCTCAACATGGCGTTTGCGGCGGGATCGTCGATCACCGTTTCGGTTTCGCCGTCAAATCGAAGTGTGCGTTGCAAACGGGTCGCGATATTACCCAGGTGTATGGCCGTTGCCGTGCGGTGTCCGACTTCAATGGGGGCGTTGGGTGCGATCCCCGTTTGGACCGCGGCGACCCAATGCTGAAGATGTTCGACGACGCTGGACTTTGTCGAGTGTTGCAGCGAGACGTCCAGCGGACGATTCCGTGCACCGAGAAATTCGTATTTGCCCCGTTTGCTCAGCAGCAACCGTCCTTCCGTGCCGTGGAATTCGACGCCGCCGTCCACATTGAACGGATAGTTAGTCGACCAGAGTCGCATTTCGAACACCAGCATTTTGGACGGCCCGCCGTCAGGATGGGTAAATGCGAACGTCACCTCCTGCGTATCGGGATACTGCTGATCGTCGTCGAAGAAATACTTGCCGCCCAAGGCGGCGATGGTGTGAGGATGCGTGTCGACGCCCAACCCCCACAACGCGTAATCAATCTCGTGGGCGCCGTCGTTCCCCATGTCACCCGTGCCGAAGTTGTACCACCAGTGCCACTGGTAATGAAATCGATTCGCTTGATAGGGTAACCACTCGGCGGGACCGACCCAGGTGTCATAGTCGACATGATCGGGTGGCGGCGTCGGCTGTTGCTTACCGATTGACTCGCGGCGCTGCCAATTCCAGCATTTGGCCGATAGGATATCACCAATCACACCGGCCCGCAGTTGCTCCATCGCTTCCTGAATCCCACGGCATGATCGCGCCTGCGTGCCGTGCACGACGACTCGGTTCTGCCGGCGAGCGAAATCGACGAGCAGACGGCCTTCGTGGACATTATGGGAGCAAGGTTTCTCGACATACACGTGCTTTCCAGCGTCCAACGCCAACAGCGCCGCTGGCACGTGCCAATGGTCGGGCGTCGCGATGGTGACCGCATCGACCGACGCGTCATCGAGGATGCTACGAAGGTCCGTCACGCCCTTCGCCCCTTCCGCCGTCGCGACACACTTGGCCAGACGCTGTTGGTCAATGTCGCAAACGTAGGCGATTTCGGCGGCGGGGACCGATTTCAAGGAGCGAATGTGATTGGACCCTTGATTACCGCCTCCGATCACTCCGATCCGCAGCCGTTCGTTGGTCCCGCTCGCGAGGGTCCGCTGCGAGGAAAGTGGCAACGACAAGACGGCGGTCGTGCCGGCGCACTTCAAAAACTGTCGGCGTGTCGTCGGTTTCATCATCCGCTCTCAAACATCAGTATCAGTTCTCGTGAATCATATCAGGACATCAGCCCCGCGAAACCTAGCACCAAGACCGCGACGGCGATCCAGCCTCCCAAGAATCCTAAGCAGGACAGTCGCGAAGGAATGGGAATCTCCAGGTCGAAAGCCGTGCAGAGCATGCGTCGCGGCGCCGGCTCGACACCCACGGGTAGTCGACACGGCTCGACAAGCACCTCCTGATGACCAATGGGCGTCCGTGTGAGGGTATAGAATCGATCAAGTTGCTCTGTCGCGACGGGCCGGGTGCAGAGGCTTACGACGATCCCCACCAGCACTGCCGCGGCCGTGTAAAACAGGATCACCCAGGGTTCGTTCACCTCCGGTGCTTTACCAGCGGTCGTCCAAATCATACTCCATCGTTCCGCCAACGGTAGCTTACCCAGCCAGTGCACGAACCAGGGCTGTCCCGTCATCCACCACACGGAGAAACCTGTCAAGGTGATTGCCCAAGCCGCGGCGGCGGTCACACGACGCCAGAACAGCCCCATCCAAAAGGCGATGCCGATCATCGGTGCGATCTTGAACCATACGCTCAAGGCCGTTTGGACGTTTGGCACCCAGTAGGCAAACGCGAGGCCTGCGAGCACCGTCACGAGAGCCGCCACGCGGCCGACGGCCAAGTGATGCGTTTCATTCGCTGTCGGGCGTATGGCGCGATAGATGTTTTGCGTAAACAACGCGGACGAAGAAATCATAAAGGCATCGCAGCTGCTCATCACGGAGGCCAGCAACGATGCCAAAAAGAGGCCCAACAATCCTGGCAGCACGTTGGGAAGAAACGCGAGCGCGACATCTCCGTAGACATGGTCTGGATTCACGGTCGCCAGGTCGGTCCCCTGTTCCATGTACCAGGCCACGGCGGCCAAGGCGGTGACCGACCAGGCCATCGTGCAGATCCGCTTGGCAATATTTCCGACCATGAACCCGATGCGGCCGTCCAGCTCGGTTCGCCCAGCTCCGCAGACCCCCATGATAAACGGTTGCGCCACGATCCCGAGGAGGGCTTGCAGCGAGAACATCACCACAAAAAACACACCGATTTGTCCAGGGACGACCAATTGCAGCATTTGCGGATTGACAATCGAACTTCGCATCCCAGCGAGACCGCCGACGGCATTCAGGACGAAAGGCAACAAGAGAAACGAAAACACAATCGTCAGCAGGCCTTGAATAAAGTCGGTGACGATGGCGGCTGAGAGTCCCCCAGCCGTTCCATAGATGACGAACAGCAACGTGATGACTGGAATGGCAACCTTGGCATGAACCAGACCGCCGCTGCACGATTCAAACAATGCGCCGGCTCCCTTGAGCATCAATCCTATTTTCACGGCCAAGCCGAGAATGCCGACGACCGCGAACAACAGCGAAACACTTTTATCAAACCTCAATGCATAAACGTCCGCGGTCGTCACGGCGCGAAAGCGACGCATGATGGGTGCGATGACCCAATAGAAGGGGGTGGCGGGGAGCCAGATCCATTGCCACCAGATGCCCGAAAGTCCCTGACGAAACGTGGCGGCGGCAACGACGACGGCTTGGTCCGATGCCGTTCCCGTTCCAAAGGCATTGGCAATCATCATCGCGGCTCCGAAACGCCGCGGCATGAAAAACTCCTGCACTCCCTTCACGCCGCGGCCAATCCACACGCCGAGCGCCGTGATGCCCACGAGGTAGACGATCAGGACCGCGAGATCAACACGATGCATGACGGTTGGACATCAGGAGTGCGTCACTAGCGTCGCGCACCGTCCGCAGATGCCTTTCCCCTTCCGTTCTTGAGCAACCCGAGGATATGATCGCAGCCCACGGTGGCATGATCGGGTCGGGGATGCTGTTCGTCAAAAACGCGTAATTCGCCTTCGGGCAGGATGTGAATGGAGTTCTCCACGATCTCGCCCGCCTCATTTTGTATGGCGGCAAGGTCAAGCCCCAGGTGTTTTGCCAGGAAGCGATAGGCGGCCGACCTTTTGGAGGGGCCATAATCGTGACCCTCGTTTGCGAGGTGCACGTTTTCCACATTGGCTGCCGCATCGTAAAACGAGTAGATGCGGCGAAGATGGGGGTACTCGACCTCTGGGGTATGAGACGTCCAATCTCCGCCGTCAGAAACAAGCAGCATCGGCTTTGGGGCCATGAGTGCCGCGATTTCGACATTGTTCGTCTCGTATTCGTCACATTTGTGGATGGGCATCGCGCTTTCGCACTCGCAACCGCCGAAAAAATGTGCCGAAACCTGGGCCACGGGAATCGATACGTCAATGCGGTCATCCAGTGCCGCCAACAGAAACGTCTGCGTTCCGCCGCCCGACGAGCCCGTCACCGCCAATCGTGCCTCGTCGACGCAGCCCAGCGACAGCAGGAAGTCGACGGCCCGCATGCTGTTGTACGTCTGTAACCTTTGCACTTGAAAACGACGGTGTTCGCATTGCGTCGCTTCCCCGTAGCCGACCATATCGTAGGCGAAGGCGGCGGCTCCCATGCGGGCCTGAGCCGCGCAGCGCGACTGCACCGCTTCACCCAGTCGTGCATTGGAAACGTGGCCATGCGGGTTCAATACGCCCGGGACCTTGCCCGCGATCTGCGCTGGCAGATAGAGATTCCCAGTGACCCAGAAGCCGGGAAGACTCTCAAAGGCCACATTCTCCACCGTATAACCATCCATGCTGCGTCGGCTGTGTCGAATGACGCGCAGGTCACAGGGCACTGGCAGATTTACTAATTCCAAGGCACGGCGCAGACCATCGCGGAGCATCGCGCTCCGCGCTTCCCAGGATGCCCGATCTTCGTAAAGTCGTGCTTTTTCCGCCAGTTTTATTCGTCCCTCGTCTTCCGTGTACGCAGCACCCCGCAAGAGCGTCACCACCTGCGCCACCACCAGAGTCGGGAGGACGAGGACGTGCAGCGTGACTACGACCAAATACCATCGCCATCGACCGGCAGCGGGCGGATGAGCCGGCGAGCTTTCCCTCGTGGTGAGTCGACGATCGTTGTTCATGGGCCTGGTTTCAAACTCGCGGTCGGGCCAGCGGTTGTGGAGCGTTGGGCTTGCCGGGAATCATCCCATGCGCGGCAATTCAAATCCCTTGCGATAGGCCCGCGACATGCGTTGATTCGCCGGCTCGGCCGCTTCCCCGACGAACTGGGCCGCCGCCGGGTCAAACAGTAGCTTGGGGCCCAGCAACCACGGATCGAGCGTCGTCAATTTATCCTGCAGGGCGTACGCCAGTGTCGACTCACGCAGTCTGGCGAGCATGTCTCGTGACTCGACCGATTCCCCGAACGCGGCTTCGATTTCCTCGGGAGGGACGGACTTGCCCAAGCGAAGCGCGATATTGGCCATGTGAAACATCGCGGCCGAATTCGCACCCATCTGGCAATCGGAGCGCAATTTTGTCCGATCATTGGCGAAGACAGCGTCGATAAAATTCTGCATGTGCGCGTTGGTGCCGTCGCCATCCTGACTCGCATCCGCCTTGAACTCGTCCACCGCGCCATCGTCGGCGACGAACCGACCTCCGCCGCGACCCCCAATGAACTTGCCGGCTTCGGTACGAATGATGACTCCCACAGGGTTGCCATCGGGCGGCTGCCGTCCCTCTTCCAAATCCATCACTTCGAACAGGATGGGAATGCTGCCTGATTTGGTTAAGCAGGCCATGACATTGGGGGTGTTGCCGGCGTCGTGCCAGCCAAATCGATTACCGGCGGCGACCATCGTCGTGAGCGGCTCTTGGGGATCGTCCAGGGCCCAGTTGATCAAATCCCATTCATGGGCCCCTTGATTGCCCACATCTCCGTTGCCCGTGTTGAAATCCCAATGCCAGTCGTAATGCAGCCGTGGACGCATGATGGGCAGGTCTTCGGCGGGACCTAGCCACAGGTCGTAATTCAGTCCAGCGGGGATGGCCAGCGGTCGAGCCAGTTTGCCGATCGATTCCCGCGGTCGATAACATGTTCCATGAATTCCCTCGACCTTGCCGTATTTCCCCTGATGAAGCTGTTCGTAGAAGGGAATCAGTGACGTATCGGAACGATTCTGAAAACCACATTGCACGAGCTTTCCATAGCGCTCCGCGGCCTCGACCACCACGCGACCCTCCCGCAGGTCGTGGGAAATCGGCTTTTCGATATACACGTGCTTGCCCGCCTGACAAGCCAGCACGGTCAGCAAGGTATGCCAATGATTCGGAGTGGCGGACACGATGGCATCCACGTCGTCGCGATCCAGGATGCGGCGAAAGTCATCGGTGCGGAAAAGCGACTTGTCGTCCGGCCGATATCCCTGCAGCGTTTCTTGATCTACGTCAGCGACGGCCACCAAATGCGCGTGCCGCGCCGCTTCGATGGCCGCCATCAGGCGTCGGCCCCGTCCGCGAAAACCAATGACCGCCAATCTCAATGACTCGTTCGGCGATCTAGACGCACCGCGAACGGGGAATGCGTGGGTGAGGGCGACGGCAGCGCCTACGGTCTTCACGAATTGTCGTCGATGCATGGCCATCATTCAGGTACTTGTTCAAAAAAAACGACTGTCGTCATTTCTGCCGCCCAGACTGGAGAAGACCGATTCGTCAATTTCATATCCGATCGTCTCGACCGAACCATCACAGCGCGCCGCGTGCATTCCGCCCGGGTGAGCGCTGCCGAATCTCCAGCGGGTAAAAGTGCTCAGCACATGCTTATCCTGAATCGGCGGCATCGGATCTTGTCCGTTGGCCGTGTAGCCCGCGTTATCCTGATCGTGTCCCGTGAAAACGCACTGATCATCGGATGAATGCGCTCCGGTCGTATAGTCTCGCGGGTCCATCGCTTTCTCACCGACGAGGATCGTATGGGAGGTTCCGTCCGTGATCTTGGCCAGGCGGACTCGACTTCGCTGATAGACGACCCCGTTCTGTTCGGTGTTCGCAAACCGCCACGCATGACTGGCGGCGCTGCGCGGCGTAGGACCCTCTTCTTCACCGCGATTCATGTTGCCCGCATTGGCCCGATAGTCGCCGCGGGCCACGTAGCAGCTTGCCTCTCCGTGGGGCACGGATTCACAATGGGAGACATTCCACGCCAGATAGCCGAACTGAGGATCGACCAGCGGATAGCCGTGCGCTGCGCGTCGGGAGGGGCACATGAACATGCTCAACGGCGTCGTGACCAATCGCCGCATTTCCTCATGGCGTGCTTCCGAGATGGGATTTCGAAGCGCCAAGTCTTGCTTGATCGGACCGCCTAATGCTCGTTCCGGCCCACTCTCAAGATACTCCAGAATGTTGTAGGCCCAGCTGCCTGGCTGATCTTCGCCGTAGCCCGATGCGGCGTCACCTACCCAGCGATACCCCCAACCACCGGTGGGCAGGTGGCGCTGCGAGGATTCATGGTTGAGCATGGCCAAGGCGATTTGCTTGAGATGATTCTTGCATTCGACGCGGCGGGCTGCTTCCCGGGCGGACTGGATGGCGGGCAACAGCAAGGCAATCAGGATACCAATGATGGCGATCACCACCAACAACTCGACCAACGTAAAACCGGCGGTCGGGCGGTGATGTCTCATGAACGGGTCCGATGCAAAGTCCTTGCCCTCAGCTGTCGCGGCAAGCCGCTGCCTGCCGTCGGTCTGGACCACCTCGGAGACGGAAGCAATTCCGCACCGGGACCAATCGACTACAGTGGGTCCGCATATCTTTCGCGGCCGGTCTTGCCGCCATTGCGACGGGAAGCCGCGTTCCAGGCCTCGGGATCAACATCAAAATTGATATTGTGCACGGACCCGTCGCAAAACGAGGCATTCAAAATCGTATGTGGACCACCAAAGTTCTCGACATGAATGCTCGTTGATCCGGCGATACTGGGTTCGTCCCGATAGGGGATCTTGCCCGGGTTATCGCCTGGATTCTGTGGCGCCTGGGCTCCTCCCCAGCGCACCGTATCCCAGTCGAAGCCGAGGTACATGGAATTGTTGTCGCCATCATAGCGACCATTGGTGTACATATCGCTGCTCACATATTTCTCGCCGGCAAACAGGGTCTTTGAGGTGCCGTCGGTGATGTGCCGCATCTTGGCGCCACGACGATAGCCCACAATGCCATCCCATTGCTTGTATTGCGAGATGCTGTTCCACACCCAGCCGGCGCAATCGGGATACCTTTCGTAGCAGGCCGCCGTGGGGCCCTGTCCCAATTTGATCTTGTCGCCGCCCCCATTCGCCGCATAGTCGCTTTTGGCGTAGGCGTCGGGTGCCACGGCATTCCAAGGGGGTTGGACCGGCATCCCCGTATTTGGATCGAGCGACGGATAGGCTTGTGCGGCTCGGCGACTGGGACAATAGAAGACCTTCACCGGATAGCTCATTTGCTGGGAAATGGCCAGCTTTTTGGGCGTCGACTCGCCGCGAATGCCACCGCCAATTCCTTTACCCACCGAGGCGATGGCTGCTTCCTCAATATACGGGGCCACGGCGAACACCCACCCACCCGGTTGTCCTTCGCCCGTGCCGCGATCGGGATCGCCGACCCAGTAAAAGCCCCAGCCGCCGGCCGGAAACTGTTGCAGCGCCGACTCATGGTTCAGTGCAGCCAGGGTGATCTGCTTCAAGTTGTTCTGGCATTGCGAGCGGCGAGCCGCCTCGCGGGCCGTCTGGACCGCTGGCAAGAGCAAGGCCACCAGAATTCCAATAATGGCGATCACTACCAGTAATTCGACCAATGTGAATCCGGGCCGGCGATTGAGTCGCTTCCACATGTCAGAGTTCCTTTATTTGAATTGCCCGCGAGCCTTCTTCCTGCACATCGAGTGGCTTGGCCGCGATCCCGTACATACACCAACTGACGTAACGTGGATGATCTTCCCGCGGCGTCGCTGTTACGGGGCCAAGCGTAACGCTCCCCGCTTCCAGAACGTCCCGTCGCCAAATGGAAAACACACGGTCGATGCTGTTCCCCGCGCCGGTCCCGGTACGAGGCCCAGACGATCCCTCCTTGTTGTATCCTTCGTCCAGACCAATATCCTGACCCGTATCCACAAACGCGTCGACCAACCAGTCAGGTGCCGGGACTCGGTCGTCGAACAGCACGTACAGACGAGCCGGCACCCCCAAATGAATCGACACCTGCAGATCGGCTCGAATCTTGGTGTCGTTAAACGTCATCACATATTCCGCGTCGCGCAATTCGGCCGTTATCCCGCGATCGTCCAATCCATTCCATTGATGCAGGCGGTCGACAAATGCAGGACAGTCGTCCTCAATCCCCCCTCGTTGAATACGATAGTATTTTGCTGTATCCGACGAAGAAATCGAATCAGTGACCGACCGAATCACATTCGTCAGTGGATTCACATTGTTAGCAAGTTGCGGAGGAGGCAGAAACGAGTCGTCCTCGACGTTTACGATCCGCGCTAGCGAACCTCGTGGCCCGACGCTCAAGGCTTCGCCCGACACTAAGCGGCGTTCGTTCTCGTGCCCATCCGGCGAAGGGACCTCCAAATCGATCGCCCCCTCGTACACGACCACATCCGTGCGGACGCCGGGCGTGACCGCGATGCCAAAGGCGGTTCCCAAGTCAATGACCCTGGCATGGGGAGTCCGTACCTGGAACCCGATCGCACCGGGACTGACCCGAGCGACTAGTTTACCCCCTCGCGCAATCGCGGCTTGCGCCGACAATAGCTCAAAGTCAGCCGGACCTTCGATAATGATCTGAACGCCACTCTCCATCGACAATTCGATCTTCCCTTGGTCAAATTGCAATTGGTCGCCGGGGACGAGTGGTGACCAGGCCTGATAAGGAGTCGCCGCATCGGACCAGCGGACGTTGCCCACATTCACAACGCGGCCAATCGGCCGCTCGGCGACCTTTACCGGCTGCAGCGCGATCATCGCTTTGGGGATGCCCCATAATAAGACGCCAGCCAGGCTGAGTGCGACTGCCAACCAGGCCCACGTCGTGCTCGAATCTTGCAGCCAAGCGAGCGGTCGGCGAATCGACGCTCCCCGTTCGCCGGCGTGCACGGCCACCGCTTCGTCAGCTTGGTCTGCCACCTCCGACAGCGTAATGGTGTCGTCAACCACCCGTAGATACAATTGTCGGGCCTCGGGCTGATCCAACAGTAATCGCTCCAGCCGGGCAAGATCTTCATCATCGGCGGCGTGCTGCTGCCACAGCAGCGTCAAGCGTAGCAGCTCGTGATCCAGCTCCCGTTGATTCATGTTGCGACCTGGTGATTCGGTCTCTGGAATGACATCAGTAAGCAAGCCTGCCGTCTACGGTCTATCGTGTTGTATCGGCACATGCCGAACGCCGATATTCACGGGGACTCAGTCCGAAATCTCGCTGAAAGGACATCGTTAGCTGCTTTGCCGACGAGAAACCATTCCGTCGGGCAATCTCGTATATCTTCTGCCGTGGGGCCTCGACCAACATGCGACGTGCATTATTCAGCCGTAGCCGTCGAATGTACTGGTAGGGTGTTTCTCCCAACGCGTCTCGAAACGCATATTCCAGCCAGCGTCGCGAGACCCCGATATGGTCGGTGATCTGGTTGACGGTTAGCGGTCGATGCAGATGCGTATGGATGTATTGCAGTGCATCACGCACTCGGTCATCCAGCTGCACGGCCTTCGCCTCGAGGGCCTCCGACACTCGCCCCAACAGGTCTTCCAGGCGGGCTCGTTCTTCATTACTGAATTGACTGAAATTGGTGGTGGCCATCAGGATCTGCAACCATTCCAACGAGGTCGATTCGCAAACTGAATGTTGTTCTTTTATCACCTGGATGCTCCCATACTCAGCCAAGTCAGGCGAGCCGAAAAGTCCGCTCCACACAATCATGGAGCGTCTTCCGAATTCGAAACAAGGCCTGCCGCAGCGTTCCCGATTGCATATTCATGCTCTCAGCCACCACCGCCACCGGCTCGCTCCGCGAATAATACTGCTCAACCAATTTGCGCTGGTCCGCTCGCAGTCTTTCGAGGCACGACAACAACGCCTCGCGCCGATCATCCAACATCTGGTCCGCTTCCCCGAACGCGTCACTGATGACCTCCATGACTCGTTCGCTGAAGTATTCCTTCTGACGCGAGCGCTCCTTCCGAAAAGCCAGGACCAGGTAGTAGGCGATGGCCCGCGCCCAGGCCGCGAACGGCTTGCACGCATCGTATTCGCCGAATTGCTGCCACAGCCGAATCCGCACCCGCTGCATGATCTCCTGGGCATCCTGCCAATTTCCCGTAAGCGCGTAGATATAACGAAAAATATCGCGCTCATGCGCACCAGCATTTCAACGAACCGGGACGTAGGATCGCTCCCCTGGCCCTCGAATTCGGGCGGCTGGTTTTTCCCAGTTTCCATTCACCTTTCCTTGGCACGTGCGTTCGCCAGGACCGACGCGTCACCTATTGAGATAAGCCTCGCGGCCAATTTCGTTACGGGAAAAATGGAAAAATCTTACGCCGCGATGGATCGGGACGCGTCCGGTCGAGCTACCAACATCGTCCGGGCCCCGTTTTTTCCTCATTTCACGGTGGTTCATGATACAGCGGGCCTGGGCTCGGTTCGCTTGCAACAAACCTACCAATTAACGCAAACTGGACGGTGAGGTGGCCAAAATTCTTGACAGTCGGAGGACGCCGCCACAAGATGGGAAGCCGTAGGTGGGGCGGTTAAATGTCCCATTGGGCCGCTGGGGCCGTTGTCGCAAGCGGAGCCAAGCTCGTTATTTCAACCTGTTCTTGCTGGAGTGTCTCATGAAATCGAAAATGATCGGTGTGTTGACGCTGTTGCTGTCGGCAGCACTCGCAACATCCGCCATGGCCCAAGGAGGGCTGATCGCCTACGAGCCGTTCAATTACGCCGACGATCTTGACATCAATAGTACGAACGGGAACGGTGGGGCTGGTTGGGCCGGCAACTGGATTCAACGAGGTGGGAATGGCGGACCCGAGCGATTTACCGCCCAGGAGGTGGGGCTTGGTTACACCGACGCCAATGGAAATTCTCTGGTCACGGCCGGTAATTACGGCTTGGCGGATTTCAACGGGTTTGCCCCCGACAACGCGGGCGGCGGCGGCAACGTACAGATGTATCGCGAGGTGAATTTCGGCAACACCGGTGCCACGACGCTGGATGAACTCGTTGGGGTCGGTAATAGCTACTACATCTCTTTCATCGGCCAACGCCGGGGAGCCACCAACACCGACGCATTTCTGCCGAACGATCCGAATTACGTGAATCCCCACGATCCGAACGAGTACAGCCGCAATGCTCATCTCTCCTTGACCACGTCGGGTGGTGGTGAAGACGGTCAGTTGGGAAATCCTTCCAACTACACCACCAACACTTGGAAGATCCGAGCCAAAGATACGCCGGACGCTGATACAGGCGTTCCCTTCGCCTACAACCAGTCGTTTATTGTGGCCAAGATCACGGTGGGGGATGTGGTGGGCATGACAAGCACCGATGTGATTGAGATGTGGGTCGATCCCATTCTGACGTCGGAAGGTGCCGCGGGTCCCCCGACGGCGACTCATTTCGTGCTGGACGGCGGCAACCTCTACAACCTGGAGCAGAAGGGTATCGGTGCTTACGTGGGCAGCCAGGGCGGTGGCCGAGCGGGGGCGGTGATGGCCTTCGATGAGATTCGCATCGGTTATCGCTGGAAGGACGTCACGCCTTATGTGCCCGAACCGGGCTCGCTCACCTTGCTGATGCTGGGTGGACTTTCGGCGCTGACCCTGCGACGACGAAAGTAGGTTCAGATTCCCACGACGGCAGCCTCGCTGCTTGTCGGGCTAAACGCGTTGTGTCCGTAAAACCAGCGGGCGTCCTCTACGGAGGACGTCCTTTTTTTATTCCGTCGGCCCCGACTCGACGGGCATTCGTTGCATTTGGGTTGCCAGCAGACCCACAAGGAAGATGACAAGCGTCCCAATCACGATCGTCATGTTGACATGCAACGGATTTCGCAGGCGCGCGGGCACCTCCATCAGTTGCGGTGCTGACATCCAGCCAATCACCAGCAGCCCGATCAACACGGCGGTCGCCGCCGCCGGTCTTGCGGCTCGGCGAGCCACCATGCCCAGCAAGAACAGTCCGAGGACGCCGCCGGCAAAGATGCTGGAGAGCAGCCACCACGTGTCCAAAACGCTCTTGGCACCGATCATGGCGACCGCGGCGGCGGTGCCGATCGCTCCGATGACGAGCGTCGCAATATACAGCACGGCCATCGATTCCGATTCGCCGGCCTCAGGTCGCAGGTACCGTCTGTACAAATCGGAGTAGATCACGGTCGCTGAGCTGTTCAGGGAGGTATCGACGCTGCTCATGGCTGCCGCAAAGATCGCCGCGATCAGCAGGCCGGTTAGACCCGTCGGCAGTCGATGGACGATAAAATGGGGCAGAATCTTGTCTCCCACCGCGTCGTCCGTCAATGCACGCCCGATTTCAGCGATCGCGGCAGGGGTTGCCTCCTTTCCCTGCTCGTGCAATTGCTGTGCGGCCACCTCCCGCTGTACCTCCGCGAGCATGTCGGGATGGGTCTGATAATAGCCAAAGGCCACCGTGCCGATCAGGAAGAACAGGAATGAAATGGGTAGATACAACAGCGCACCCAACCAGACGCTGCCGGCCGCCTGCGCGTCGCTCCGCGCCGTGTGATACCGCTGCACGAAACTTTGATCGATGCCGAAATTGTTCAGATTGATGAACAGCCCGTACAGCAAGACGACCCAGAACGTCGACGTCGTGAAGTCGAAGGTGAAGCTGCCCAGCGAGAATTTGTGCTGCTGGGCCGCGATCGAAAACGCCTGACTGGGCCCCTCGGGCATGCCCGACAACAAATAGGTCAAAACGATGATCGCCCCCGCCATCAACACCACCGCCTGGACGACGTCGGTCCAGATCACCGCCTCAATCCCGCCGACGACGGTGTATAGGGTAATCAGAATTCCCGCCCCGACGATGATTGCAGCGGGGTTCCAGCCTGTCAGCGCGGACATCACCAGGGACACGCCAAAGAGAATGGCCCCCATCCTGGCAATTTGCGTCAACAGGTAGCAGGCGACGGCGTAGGTGCGCGCCCAGCCGCCAAAGCGATGTTCGAAGTGGTGGTACGCCGAGATTTCACCCCCCTGGCGGTAGAATGGCACGAAGTACCTGACGGCCAGCCAGGCGGCGAGCGGCAGAGACAGCGAGAAAACGAACGCATTCCAATTCGTACCATACGCCTTGCCGGGAACGCCAAGAAACGTATTGCTCGACAAATACGTACCGAAAATGGACAGCCCGACGGCCCAGCCCGGCAGCGCTCCGCCGGCCGACATGAATTCCGACCGGTTACGGCTCTTCTTGGCAAACGAGCAACCGACGAGGACGATCACCACTACATAGATCACGAGCACCAGCAAGTCGATCGAATTCAGCATCGCTGCCTGCGGTGAAAGGGCGGGCTATTGAGAGTCGACATCGGTTTCGCCCGCGGGCCTTGGCCAACGGCCGTCAATCAGGGGAGATAACTCTAACGCGTTGGGATCGATGATGGCATGGCGAATGCGTTCGCGCTTCCAGGTATACACGATATGCACCAGACCGTCAGAGGCCTGAATCACGGCCGGGTACGAAAACTCGCCGGGGGCTTCTTCCAGCACCAGCGCGGCCAGCCATGCTTTCCCGTCGGTCGAGACGGCGACATTGAGTGGTGTCCGTTCTCGATACTCCGCGTTATGGTTGTAGACGAGCAGGTGCCTTCCATCCGCCAGGGTCACGGCATCCGTGCCGGAACTCGGGTTCGGCAGCCCCGTGGCGGTGACCTCTCCCCACGTCCGGCCCGCGTCTTCCGACCACACCTCAAAGATGCCGCTCGAGCGGGTGCGACCCACGGCCTGTAGCCGATTATGCGGATGGATCAGCAGGCTGGGTTGAATGGCGCGGATCTTGGCCGGGTCGTTCAGTGGCGGCGTTGCCGTCCAGGTTTTCCCCCCGTCCTCCGAGCGCTCCATGTGCAAGCGCCAACCATGGTCCTCCGAGCTGGAAGGGGAGATGATGGTGCCGTCCGCCAGTTGCACCGGTTTGTTCTTGATCGGACCGAGCAGCCCCGCGGGCAATCGTTTTGCCGCCGACCAGGTTCGTCCCGCATCCGCTGACGTCATTACCATCCCCCACCACTCGCGAGGGTTCGGGCCGACTTTGTAAAAGAGCAGCAACGGCCCCACGTGCGGCTGGAACAATACGGGATTCCACGTCGGTAACCGCTCGCCGCTCGCTTGCATCCCGGTCGCCACTTCCCGCGGCGGGGTCCAGCGTCCGTTCTCGTGACGCGAAACCCAGATGCCGACATCCGGATGGCGTTCGTACGTGCCGCCGAACCAGGCGGCGACGAGCCCCGACGACGTCTCGACGATCGTGGAAGCGTGGCAGGACGGGAAGGGGGCCGTGGTGAAAATAAACTCCGTCGCTTGAAAACCGGGCTGTTGCAATAGCTGTTCGGTATTCCGCGGATCGCCCGGGGACGCATCCGATTCGATCCCGCCCGCTCCATGCAGAAGACGGGTCGCTGCGAGGCAGATCATCGGGATGATCAACAAAAAATGCGTTTGATTCATGTGTCTGCCAATGGGAGCGGTGTTACGGGCCGCTGTGCTCGCTTCTCACGGGGTGACGTCGCCAGTAATTGGCCAGGATGGAACCTGTGACATTCATCCAAGGACTGAAGATGGCCGAGGCAAGTCCCACCGTACCGAGCTTGCCCATGGAACCAGCCAGTCCCGATGCCATGCCGCCATTCTGCAGTCCGACCTCCAAGGCCACCGTCCGCGCCGACAACACATCCAGGCCCATTATTCGACTTAATGAATAGCCAAAGCAATAGCCCAAGCCGTTGTGCAGCATGGCCGCCAGGAACAACCAGGCCCCAATCTCCAGCAAGGCGTTTCGTCCGGCCGCGGTCGTCACTGCTGTGAAATAAACGATGCCGCCCATGGAGAGGGCCGGCATCCAGCGTTCACAGACAGGCCAGAGACCCACCAGCCAGTGATACGCCACGCCGACCACAACGGAAGCCACCAGGAAGCCACCCAGATTCAACCAGGTGGCGATTTGCGGAAAATGAGAAGAAATGTCCTTGCGAAATGAAAACAGAAGGCCGATACCAATGGCCCCAATCAGGGCCGTCACTTGCCAACGCCTCGTGGTCGGAAGGGATGCCTGTTTCAATCCGTCATGAAGCATGGCGGCTCCGATGGGCACGATCACGATCTTGATAATATCCACCATCATCTTCAGGAACTGGACTTCGATCATCTCCCCAGCCAGCAGCTTCATCCAGAGCGGTGTCATCAACGGTGCCAATAGCGTAGCAACGGTCGTCAGCGTAATCGACAGCGCCAGATTCCCCTTGGCCAAATACACCATCACGTTTGAGGCGAGCCCGCTCGAGCACGAGCCGATCAGGACGACTCCCGCGGCGACTTCCGCGGGCAACTGAAACAGTCTGGCGAGTCCAAATCCGACAAGTGGCATGATCGTGAACTGGCATAGGAGTCCGACGCACAACGCATAGGGCATACGAGCCACACCGGCGAGATCGCTTAAGTGCATCTGCGTCCCCATGCCGAACATCACGAGTTGAACGATCGCCAGAATCAACCACGGATGGCGAAGATCGAGGTGGCCGAGATGCAGAAATCGTTCGGGATCGATCATGGCGGCGACAAAAGCCGCAATGATCCAACACGTAAAGCGAAAATTATGCAGACGGGGAAACGTCGAAATCAGGCTGGCGACGAGCAGGCACAGTAAGGCAGCGGCGGAACGCCCGTAATGCGAAATCGAACCAGCGTTCCAGTTGACAAATACGGTAACGCAGCAGAGGACTGCGATGCCGATGCAGGTATATCGGACATACGACAGCGGTGATCGTGGCTTCAAGGCACAGCCTGTCTTATGTGAGGAGTTGTCTCAACGCATCCACCGCCAGCGGCGGGCTGGCGAGAATGGGAATTCGCCGTTCGTGCTCGTCCAGCTGATCGACGACGCGGGCCATCGAGGCTTGCGCCAGCAGAATGACGTCGACTTGTTCCGTCAACTCGACGAGCGCCGTGGCAACCATTCGGTCGTGGGTTGCGCTGTCGCCACCCATGAGGGCCTCGAATGCGCCTTCACACAGCCGCACCGTTAGTTCAATCGCTCGCCCGGCGACGGCCGCTTGCCGGCGAACCAGTTGGGCCGTTGGTTCCAAGGTGGTCGGCAAAGTCGCCACAATGCCTATCCGGGTCGCGTCATGCACGGCCCGTTCCGCCATGGGAAGATCCACGCGGAGAACGGGTACTTGAGAATGGGCGGCCGCCGCGTCCACGGCGGCTCCGATCGACGAGCAAGTCACGAGGATCTCGGTCGGCGCCCGCCATGGCGGCAAGCCGAATGTATTCGCCGACTCGGGCCGCCGTGGTGTCGGTGAGCATCCCCTGTTCGATCACATCCTTGATCAGGCTGTCATCAACGATGTTGAATACTTCGACGCCCGGCAGCTTCTCCCGGCAGAGTCCTGCGAATACCGGAACCAGTGTCGCTGATGTGTGAATCAGCCCCAGTTTCTTTGGTGCGTTTTTTGGCATGTTTGTCCCTATCGGCCTTGCCGGACGAGTTCAAAATACGACGGCCCGCCGACTTGTCCTCCCTTGAAATTCATTTCTTTACCGTCGACCGATTGCCCCGTGGCACGCGCCACGCAGAGCGGGGCGCCGGGTGACAGGGGTGCGAGCATTTCCAGAGACTCTATGCCTAGCACCCGAATCACAGCGGACGAAGTGTCGCCACCAGCGACGCAGATCCGTTGCAGCGTGTTTGACCGGAGACACTTTTTGAGGATTTGCCCCAAAGCGTCTCCCAGCCGCCTTGCTGTCTCGGTTCGGGCCGCGACGTCGCCGTTTTCCGCGCTGGCAACATCCACGTTATTCCTGGGGACGGCCAGTCGGGAGTCATCGTACCCTCGTCCGGTATGAACGATCACGCTCTTGCCAGACGCAAGACCGTCGAGTGCTTGTTCCGCCACGCGGTTGACATGCGATTCGATGTTGTCTCCACCCGCCACGGCGGCCGTGGCGAGCGGAATTTCCGCGTAGCCGTGGTCGACGGCCCAGGAAATTTGACCGCTGGTAACTGGCGAACAGCTGCCCGAGACGACGAGCAGGGCGTCCACGGCTTCCGATCGCTGCCAGGACCGAGGAGTTGCGATGTTGCCAGAGAGGGACCAATGTGCCGTGAGTGCCATCTCGATTCCGGAGGACCCGACCGAAAACATCGGGGCGGAAGTGGCGAGCTGTTCGATCAGCCGCCCAATCCGCGGCAGGTGGTCCGCGGAAAGCACATCGAACAGAACGATCGGCCGTGTCCCCGGTGTTTCTTCCGCCGCCGCCCGGACCAGACGCTGGATTGATTCCGTTGCCTCACGATCCGTCGCGTCCAGCATCAGGACGTCGAAGAGGCACGCCGGCACGTCGGTTTGCCGAGCCAGGCAGCGGCGGAGATCGCTTTCGTCGGCGGGCGTCATCGGATGAGACGTGGTGGCCGGGTGCCGGTCCAGGCGATGGATGGGACCGTCACTGCCGATGCCGAAACGGGCAAACAGGTTGCCAAAGACGCAATAGCGACCCAAAGATGGGGCACCCACCACCAAGGGCACCACGGCCGCCTCGGAGAATACTTCCCGACCGATCTCGATCGCGCGACCGATGCTGCCGATGTGGGGCGAGGAGTCGAAGGTGGAGCAGATCTTGTAGTGTACGTGTCGCGCGCCCAATGAACGTAACGCAGTCAGCGCCGGGCGAAGTTCGTCCTCCAACAGCGGCGTGGGTTTGCTGCGAGTGTGACCGGCGACGCCAACCGCCTGCAAGCCGGCATAGCGCTTTAACTGTGCCGCCGTCGGTGGATTGACAAAAAGCACGGTGCGGATGCCCGCCGTTTCCAGGATCTCGAGCGCATCGGTAGCTCCTGTAAAGTCATCCGCGTAATAGCACAATGACAGTGGTGGCGGTTGTATGTTTGCGGGCTCGTGCGTCACGTCGGATCTCAATCAGATGGCGTGCCGGCCAAACTTCTCGACGGCATGCCTCAATTCGGTATGCTGCCGCGCGGCCTGCTCCAACGTCTCACCATTCAGGGCTGACGTCCAGGCTTGTTGGATGGCGGTGATTCCCCCGGCGACCCCATCGGGATGAGCCATAATTCCGCCTCCTGCCAGGTACAGCAGGTCAAGGGTGCCGGTCCGACGGAACGTCTCGAACGCCTGGCCGCCCCACTGCCCGGACGATACGACCGGTAGGATCGCACAGCGGTCGTCGGTGCCACCCGAAGTGAGCGGCGCAAGACAGGACGCGATCGATCGTACGACCGAATCATCGGATTCCCAGAACTTGTTCTCGATGCCGTTGACATGAATCTGATCCACGCCCGCTAATCGCCAGATCTTCTGATAGGCTGGAAACTCGATGCCCAGGTAGGGATGACGCGTGAGCATCCCCCAACCATTGCGGTGCCCATGAATCGCCAGCTCCCCCTGGTCGCACAGCTTCTTTACGCCTGCCAGGCCCACGGTGTTGAGGCTGACCATTGCGCAGGTACCACCTACCGAGACAATCTTGTCGTAGTGGCGTCGAGCCGCATCCCATTCATCGCTGACATTGAAAGCCACCATCACTCGCTTGCCGGTTCGATCGGCGTGCCGGTGGATGACCCGCATCACCGCATCCACGCGCTCGTCAAAGGGCGAATGAGGTGGATTGCCCATTAATTCATCATCCTTGATGAAGTCGATGCCGGCGTCGACCAGCCGCTGGGCCAACGCGGCTGTCTGCTGGGGAGTCAGTCCAATGCTGGGTTTGATGATGGTCCCAATCAAGGGGCGGTCAAAGACGCCCGTCAGACGCCGGGTGCCCGCGACGCCATATTGGCAACCCGCGAAATGATCAACGAAGGATGCAGGCAACTCGATATCGATTAGCTTGAGACCGGAGAACTGTGATAGCTCGTATAAATTTCCTTGGAGCGTCGATACCAGGACCGGCAAATTGAAACCGAAATTTTCCGTGGACCACGAGACCACGATCTCACCTCTTTGAAATCGCGTCGGGCGACTTGGGTCCACGGCGGGTGCGCGACTCCCCGGCAGACTGGGCTCCGTGACTTTGTCGAGCAGCTTGACGTGCTCCACACGAGCTCCGAATCGCTCCTTGATCTCGCTGCTCTCGCCAGGAACGGCGACAAAGGTGCCACTCGATTGTTCGCCTGCCAGGATGGCCGCGGCCCGCTCGATGTCGAGTGGCGTTTCCACGCGATAAGTGGCGGCGATGCGGTCGATGGCCATGGAATGAGTCATTTGGACTGTGGATAATGCGAGTCAGCCGAGCTGATCCGCGGCAAGATACGGCAGGTCAGGCAACCAGCGTATCTTCCAGCGAAGCTATCAAACTTCAATGCATGGTCCGACAATTTTGCGTAAATTGGACGTTATCGAATGCGATCTTTCTGACAGGAGTGACGCTCACCATGCCCAAGTTGCACGGAATCGTGCCGCCGCTGATTACCCCGCTGCGTGGGATCGATGAACTGGACGAGCCGGGACTCGGCCGACTGATCGAGCACGTGCTGGCGGGTGGCGTCCAAGGCGTGTTCATCCTCGGCACGACCGGTGAAGCGCCGGGCCTGAGCTATCGACTGCGGCGAGAATTGATCCACAAATCGTGTGAACTCGTTCAGGGCCGAGTGCCGGTGCTTGTCGGCGTCACCGACACCTCGTTTATCGAATCGATTGCCTTGGCCGAAGTCGCCGCTGAAGCCGGTGCGACGGCCGTTGTCCTGACCACGCCCTACTACTTTCCGGCCGGCCAGACGGAATTGGTCGACTATGTCCATAATATCTCGCAGCGGTTGCCGCTACCCATCATGCTCTATAACATGCCCAGTCTCACCAAAGTCTGGTTTGAATTGGAAACGCTGCAGCGACTCGCATCGATCGATAAGATCATCGGACTCAAGGACAGCAGTGGGGAGTTGTCGTATCTGGAGCAAGTCCTGCCGCTCAAGTTGACTCGTCCCGACTGGTCCATCCTGGTCGGATCCGATCCCCTCTTGCCAGCCGCGGTGCGACTCGGAGCGGACGGGGGCGTGTCTGGCGGGGCCAATATCTGTCCGCGCTTATTTGCGGACTGTTACGAGGCGACCATTGCCGGAGACCGGGAGAGGCAAGCCGAGCTGCACGATCGCATCCTGGAGCTGCAGCAGATCTATGAAATCGGGAAATACGCCTCGCGCTTCCTCAAGGCGACGAAGTGCGCGGCGTCTTTACTGGGAATCTGCGAAGACATTCTGGCGGAGCCTTTTCATCACTTTCACCCGCCGGAACGGAAGCGGGTCCGCGCCATTCTCGAGTCGATGCAGATCGGCCCGCTCCGCGACGACTAATGCTTTCCGACTTCACCGGTTACCCGGCTCACCGCTCGCTGCCAGCCCTGGTAGAAACGTTCCGCGCTGGCGGGCTCCATTTGCGGGAGAAATCGCCGCATGGCCCGTGACGCCGAGTCGAGGTGGTTGAGCGGGTCGGCGCCGGCTCGACCCAATTGTCCGGCCCGGGCGGCACCCCAGGCCGAGGATTCGGCCACATCGGCGACCAGCAGATCGATCCGAGTCACGTCGGCCGTGAATTGCATCAAGAACTCGTTGTGTGTCGGCCCGCCGTCGGCGAAGAGATGGCGGGGGGAAATTCCGGACTCGCTGCCCAGCATCTCCAGCACATCACGAATCTGGTAGGAGATCGCCTCCAAGGCCGCCCGTACGATGTGCGCCCTGCCGGTATACCCGGTCATCCCCACAATGGCGGCGCGGGCATGGGGACTCCAATAGGGAGCACTCAATCCGGCGAACGCAGGGACGAAGTAGACACCCCCGTTGTCCTCCACCGATCGTGCCAAGACCTCGGTTTCCGCGGCGTCCCCAATCATCTGGGCCTGATCTTTCAGCCAGGTGACCGTGGCCGACGAATAGTTGATGATGCCCTCCAGCGCATAAGTCGGTTGGCCGTGCCAAACCCAGGCGAGCGCCGTGACCGCGTTGCCGTTCATCGCTGGCAGCTGATGGCCCACATTGAGCAATACAGAGGTGCCCGTGCCAAAGGTGGCTTTCGCCATGCCCGGCTGGAAGCAGCCTTGTCCGAAGAGCGACGCCTGCGAATCTCCCATCACGCCTTGAATCGGCACGCGCTTTGGCAGTCCCCCGTGCACATCCGTCGTCCCAAATTCGGCAGCGCTTTCGCGAACTTCCGGCAGCGCTTCTCGCGGGACACGAAACAGCCCGCATAGCTCGTCGTCCCACTGCAAGGAGCCAATGTGGTAGAGCAGCGTGCGACTGGCGTTCGTCGGATCGGTCGCAAAGACACGTCCTTCGGTCAGCCGATAGATCAGGTAGGCATCGATCGTTCCGATCAACGCCTTTCCCTGGACCAGTTGCGATTCCAAATCCGGGACATGATCCACCAGCCATCGCAGCTTCGAACCTGAAAAATACGAATCAAGCTGCAGGCCGGTTTTGCGGCGAATCATGTCTTCCTTTCCGCCGCGCCGCAGTTCGTCGCAGATGGGGTCCCCACGACGGCATTGCCAGACAATGGCGTGGTACAGCGGCCGCCCTGTCAGCCGGTCGAAGACGACGACCGTTTCCCGCTGATTGGTAATCGCCAGATTTTCCAGCGAAGACATCGCGGATTGATTACGTGCCGCGAGTTCTTGCACCGAACCCAAAACGTTTTGCCAGATTTCCTCTGCGTCATGCTCCACCCAGCCAGGCTGGGGATAGATCTGGCGATGATCGCGCGAGACGCGGTCGACCAGCCGACCGTTCGCGTCAAATAAGATCGCCTTGGAGGAGGAGGTACTCTGGTCGATGGCGAGCGTGGTTTGCATGCTACTTACCTTAGGGCAGCCGTAATGACTCAAGCAACTCGCAGGCCGTCGCGACAAGTCCCTCCATACTGATCCCGTAGTGACGAAAGATGTCGGACTGGCTCCCAGTGACCGTGTCCTCATCCGGAATCGCGACGATTCGGAACGGTACGGCGATGCTGGCTTGCAGGATTTCGGCGGCGCAGGCCTCTCCGAGCCCACCGTGGATCGAATGTTCTTCTACCGTGATCACGGCACGGCACGTGGCGGCCGCTTCCCGAACCGCTTCCCGATCGAGTGGCTTGACGGTATGCACGCTGAGGACTCGACAACCGATGCCCTGTTGCTCCAGGCGAGCGGCCGCCAGGAGACAATGGATGACGGTTTCCCCGGTCCCGATGAACGCCAGATCTGAACCTTCGCGGATGGTGATGGCCTTGCCGATCGTGAAACCGGCATGTTGGGCGTGCAAGTCGTACAGCGCCGCCTTACCGAAGCGAAGGTAGACCGGGTGATCCGCCGCCGCCGCCGCCAGGACGGCGTAATGCGTCTCAATGTTGTCGGCCGGTGCGATCACAGCGATGTTGTGAATGGCACGCAACGCCGCAAAATCGTGTAACGAATGATGCGTGCTGCCCAAGGCACCATAACTGACGCCGGCGCTGATCCCGACCACGGTGGCCGGAACATCCGAATAGCAGATGTCGTTTTTGATCTGCTCCAGCGAACGTGCCGTGAGGAAGCAGGCGGGCGAGACGGCAAAGACGTTCTTGCCGCACGCGGCCAGGCCCGCCGAGACGCCGACGAGATTCTGCTCGGCAATGCCAATTTCAACGATCTGTTGCGGGTAAGATTCCGCAAACGGACCGAGCTTCCCAGATCCACGCGAGTCGCTCGTCACCGCCAGGAGCTGGCGATCGGCGCCAGCCAGCTCCGCCAAGGTTTCCGCGAACTGGACGAGGTTCGGGCGGCCCAGTCGCAATTTCAACGCCTCGGCCACCGCCACGGCATCCGCGGAATACATGGACGGGGCGGGTGCACTCACAGCAGGCTCTCCCGCAATCGCCGCTCCGCCCGTTGCAGCTCTTCGTCGGCTTGGCGAAATTGCTCTTCGTTCGGGACACCGTGGTGCCAGGTGACCACGTCTTCCATAAAGCTGATGCCTTTACCCTTCGTGGTATGGGCGATCACGCACCGTGGTTGCCCGTTGGAAGCGGTAGTCAACGCGTTCGTCAATTGGTCCGTATCGTGTCCATCGATATGGGTAACGATCCAGCCGAAGGCCCGAAATTTGTCCTCGAGCGGCTCGTTATTGCACACATCCCGCGTGCGGCCGGTGATTTGCAGCGTATTGTGGTCGATGATGGCGCACAAATTGTCGAGTTGATAATGGGCTGCCACCATGGCGGCCTCCCAGTTGGAACCCTCTGCCAATTCGCCATCCCCGAGGAGTGTGTAAATGCGATAATCGGCCGCGTCGAGTTTCGCGGCCAGCGCCATGCCGGCACTGATCGATAGGCCATGGCCCAGGGCTCCGGTATTCATTTCGATGCCGGGGATTTTGCGGGTCGGATGCCCCACGAAGGGCGATTGATATCGACAGAGAGTGAGCAAATCGGACGCGGGGAAAAATCCGCAGTCCGCCAGCACGACGTAGAGAGCTTCCACCGAATGCCCTTTACTCTGAATATACCGATCGCGATGAGGATCTTGCATCGTATCTGGCGTCACGCGAAGCACGCGATTGTAGAGCACATTCAGAATGTCGACACAGGAAAGGCTGCCGCCGGTATGCCCGGCACCGGCTTCGACAATGTACTGCAAGAGCTGGCGTCGATAGCGGACGGACTTCAACTGCAATTCGAGATCACTCAGTGACACCGTCATGCCTCCCCGTGCCAATAGGTGTCCCAACCGAGATAGTGTCGCAGGGATTCGTGAAGCACGGCCGCGGTGTGGGAGCTTGTCATGACGACGTGATGCTCAAATCCTTCTCGACAAACGTACTGCATCAGCTGTTGAAGCCCGGGGACTTGGGCGACGGCCCGTGTGCCAAAGGTCAGGAGCGGATCATCCGTCAAGGCGACTTCTCCGACGTAGGCCCGCATCCGCCCATCGGCATCCGCGGTGGTGATCCGTCCGTACGTGAGTGGTCCCGCGGGCGTGCGGCCCTCGAGTGCCCCATAGGTATTCTCGACGCCAGTAATGCTTCCCAGGATCGGCGCCGTGGAGATCTTAATGTCCGGGAGAAAACTCTTTGCCCAATTGCCGCAATGAAAGAGCGTACACTTGTCGTCGTCGTCCCCATAGTTGTTGTTCCAGTCCACCAAGGCAGCTGGTGAAGCGGCCGCGAGCTGCATGGCATACATGGTGAGCACTCCCGTCACGTCAACTTCACAAGCGCTGGGCATGAAGCCCTCGCTCATCATGCTCATGAGTGTGCAAACGTTGCAGCCATAATTCTGCTGGACGGACGTCCAACACTGGATGGCCGTCGCGTCCAATGAATGCTCTTGCATCCATTGTCCCAAGACGACACCCAATTTGGCCATCTGCACCAGCTTTTCCTGCGGCACGCCCGGCGCGGGGGCATACTCGGTAATCTCCCCCAGCTTGGCTTGCACTGCCGCCGCCTCGGCATCCAGTCGTGCCGCCCACCCCAGCACTTCCGACAGATCGACCGTCGTCACACTGACGCCGTGGCGTTCGAGTATTTTTTCGCTGTAACGAACCGTATTGAAAGCGCCCGGTCGAGCACCTACGGCACCCAGACGGGCACCTCGTACTCCATTCACAACATGGCAAATCCTGCGAAACCTCTCCAAGTCGTTTCCAAAGCTCTCTGAGTTGGGATGCGACACGTGTTTCGAGGTTAGTGAAAATTTAATACCGGCCTGGACGAGGTTGTTGCACACAGAAATTTTGCCGCAAAATGCATCACGTCGCCGCGCGACATTCAATTTGTCAGGATCGTCGGGATACCCTTGAATCAGTACTGGCACATTCAGTCCAGACAGTTTGAGGGTATCGGCGACGCCCTTCTCATCGCCGAAATTGGGAAGCACGACGAGGACGCCGTCAATCTCCGTGCGGTGTTTGGCGAACAGCTCAGCACACGTTCGTGCCTCCGCATGCGTCTCAATACCGCCCAGCTTGGTGGCTTCTTCCGCGACGATGATGGGGGTAATCTGACGAGCTGCGAATAAATCGAGGACATCCCGCCGAGCTTCGGACACCAGTTGGTCCGGAAAGAAGTCGCGATTGCCGATGATGACAGCGAGTGTCAAAGAACGGTCCTGCATGGGTCGATTCTCAGTGCGCGAGTTCGAGCCAGACGGCAAGCATCGGTTTGCGACCGCGTCATGGCCCGCGAGTGGCGTTGATTTTAAACCATCCGCAGTCGCTTCGCGAGCGATGAGGGCGCATGATGGCGGCATCGACGGCTCGACCGCGGAAGGGAAGTGTTTTGCACGATTGTTCCTCTTCTTTGCGATTTCGCGTCTCTTCTTCCAGCCCACGCAGTCCACGAACCTCGCGCGGCCGGGGGGCGAAAGGGTGGGCTCGCGTGGGTTAGCCGTCCCCATCGGCGGGCGACAGAAATGACGCGCCCGTCAGACGGATGCAACAAGCGCCTGGTGCCTGCAAGGGCAGCTTCGCTTTCCCGTATTGCACCGTAATCGGAGTGGCAATTGTCGAGCGCAATTCGGCGGCGGTCAGTTGGCCATCCTGCCAGGCGATATCGACTTCCCAGTTACCCCGGGCTCGCAATCCGCGCACGGAACCCGTTGGCCAGGCTGCCGGCAAGGCCGGCAGCAGGTCAACGATCCACGTGCCAGCGGGCCCGCGACGATGCGATTGGAGCAGCATCTCGCACATGCCGTTGGTCACGCCGAAGTTTCCATCGATCTGAAACGGGGGATGCGCGTCAAACAGGTTGCTGTAGAGTCCGCCGTCAACGTACTCCGTCTTTTTGGAATCGGTCAGCGTCATCAGCCCGCGGAGCGTCTGGAATGCCCGATCGCCGTCTCTCAGTCGGGCCCAGAAATTGATTTTCCAGGCCCGCGACCAGCCGGTGCCGCCATCTCCCCGCATTTCCAGTGAGACGCGTGCCGCCTGAAAAAGGTCGGGCGTTTCCGGCGTAATCTCGCTACCTGGGTGCAGTCCCCACAAATGCGACACGTGTCGGTGCCGATTCTGCGGGTCATCGATATCGTCCAGCCATTCTTGCAGCTGCCCGTATTTCCCGATGCGATTCTTGGCAATGCGGTCGCGGAGTTCCGTCAGCCGCGCGACAAGAGCCTCGTCGATTTCCAGCAACTGTGCGGCTTCGATCGTGTTCGCAAACAGGTCGCGAATGATCTGATGATCCATCGTGGGGCCGATCACCAGGCCTCCCTGCTCGGGCGAGTTACTCGGTCCACTCACCAGTGTGGTTCCGTCCCCCCGCGGGTCGGGGATCAAGAAATCCGCAAAGAACAGGCAAGCCGATTTCATCAGCGGATAGGCCCGCTCACGCAAGAAAACTTTATTGCCGGTAAAACAGTAGTGCCACCAAAGATGTTGGCACAGCCATGCGCCGCCCGTGGGCCAGATCCCATGATCCGATGCGTTGATGGGCGCGGTTCCGCGCCACAAGTCAAAATTGTGGTGCAAGACCCATCCGTCGGCCGCGTAGTGATCGCGGGCCGTCTGCCGACCGGCAACCGCCAACTCCTCGATGGCGTCAAACAACGGCTGTCCACACTCGCTCAGATTACATGGTTCGGTGAGCCAGTAGTTCATTTCCGCGTTGATGTTCACCGTGTATTTACAGTCCCAAGGCGGCTCGAGTTGATCGTTCCAAAGGCCCTGCAGGTTGGCCGGCTGGCAACCAGGACGGCTGCTGGCAATCATCAAGTAACGACCGTAGTCAAAAAGCAATTTTGCAAGTGCCGGATCGGGATGGTCCGAGAATGCCAGCAGCCGATCGTCGGTCGGCACGGCGAGCGGAGCTGTTTCGGATGTCGGGCTGGTGTCCAACTGCAAGGCGACTTGGCGAAAGAGTCGCTGGTGATCGGCCACGTGGTCCGCGCGAAGTTGTGCATACGTCCGGTTCGTGAGACCATCCAAATCGTGTTGACTGCGCGAGTGGGTCCGCGGACAAATCGCGATAGCTGACGAAGTTCGTCGCTCCGGTCAGCACGAGCGTCGCCGACGTCGCGTTTTTCACGCTGAGGTGATCGGCGTCGGTCCGCACCTTGCCATCGGTTTCCAGAATGTGCAAATGGGCGGCAAAGCGAATTTTGCCAGCCGAGTGGCCGCGGTAACGATCCACCGTGTCGCGGACCCGACCCTGCAAAACCAGCGTCCGCCCACCGCTCGGTTCCACGGCCGCATCCTCGTGGGGGCTGCTGAGAGTGGCGGAGAAGTCAAAGGCATCCCCCGTTGTTCCGCCGAGATGGATCACGATCGCCCGCGCCGGATAGCTGGCGAACGATTCCCGGCGAAAAATCTTCTTGCCTGCCAGCTCATACTCGGTGGTGGCGATCGCCGTGTCGAGGTCCAACTGGCGGTAGTAGCGGAGCGGATCCGCATGGTCAAACGTCAGTTCGATGTCTCCAAAGGGCTGGTAGGCCATCTGCCGAATCGGGTCGGACATGAATACGCGCATGGCCAAATCTTCCGCGGCTTGCTGCTGGCCCGCGACGAGCAGCCGTCGGATTTCGGGCAAAGATTCCGCGGCTCCGGGTCGCGCGTAGGGCCTTGGTCCACCCGTCCAAAGGGTATCCTCATTAAATTGGTATCGTGCCCGGGCGATCCCGCCAAAGACCATGGCTCCCATCCGCCCGTTACCTATGGGCAGGGCCTCGGTCCATCGTTCAGCCGGCACCTCGTAATACAAGCGGGACGATGGCTGGCAGATCGCCGCGGCGATGTCTCGAGTTTCATCCGCCTGCGCTGCAGGCCACGATCCCGGCAATCGCTGGCCATGCGACGACCAACCAGCGGGCGCTGCGGATGGCAAGCTTCATCGCGAGCTCACCGAAGGTCGGCTGGCTGCCCAGAGGCCGAGAAACAGACCGATTGCGAGCAAGCCGCCCGCGGGTTCCGGAACGGCTGGCGTCATCGGCACGGATGAGAATTTGTTGGCATTCCAGATGTTGAAGTCACTCACATCGGTATTTCCATCGCCGTTAAAATCTCCGTGGAGCCAATCGGTGTCCGCGGAAAATTTATTGCTGTTCCAGATATTGAAGTCGCTGACGTCAACCACCATGTCGCCATTGGCGTCGCCGGGTAAGGCCAGGTAGTGGGTCAGGACCACCTCGGTCGTGGTGGTGCTGACGATGCGAAATATGCCATCCAATTCGCCGTTACCACTGCCGACGTACAGGGGGCCCGAAGTCGCGTCAACGGAATCAATCGAAATCGCGTCGAATGCGCCGAATAGGGTGGCACCGCTGAGTAGCACCTCGGCGACGAAGGAGCCCCGATCGGCCGGTTCCGCCAGTTCGGCGGAGATTTCGATATCGAGTGTGCCAGCGAGAGTCGCCGCGCCCATCACCACGAGTTGGTCATGCTCCGCGCCCGGCGTTGGTCCGTTGACCCGCATGTGAATGGTACCGCTGGCCATTTGTGCGAAATTGCCCAGGACCGTGGTCACACCCGTCGAATGGTCGAATTGGGCCCCTGGTTCCAGTGTGCCGCCCTGATTGACGAGGTCGAATGCGACTTCATCCACGTGCAGCCTGCCTCCAGTGAACTCAAAACTTCCGCCACTACCGCGGCTTAAACGGGCCGCATACAAGTCGCCACCCGCGAGCGTCAGCTCAGCCATCCCTGAACTCTGCCCAATCACGATCTCATCCGTGACTTGTAACCAACCCGCGCCGACGGTCAAACTCGCCTGATCGCCGGCTGCCGGGGCCAGCACGATGCGTCCCGCCTGTTGACCCACCGAATCGACGGAGACGGTGGCGTCCAAGATATGAACCACGTCGTAACGTGAGGGCTGCCATAACGACGACGTGGTGATGACCCCCTGGCCCTGAACATTTTCTTGCACGCCATCCACGCGCCAGTTTTGTATCTGCTCGTAGCGAAGGTTACTCTGTCCCGTGAAACGAATGATACCCGGGGCGGGCCAGGCGGCTATGTCGTTCAGGTATTCTTCCAGGTCGGTATAGCCGTCACTGTCAAAATCACCGTTATTGTTTGCAACCGCGGTATTCAATCCATGTCGTTCCTCCCAGGCGTTCGGTATGCCGTCGCCATCCGTGTCCCAATTGGCGTCCCGGGCGAAGGGAGCCGCTCCCGTCGTCGGATCGGCTCGTAACGCCAGCATGGCGCCGCCACTCGGTTCCCTCGCTGGGGTCCGCATTGAATGGATCGTCGGCCCAGGCCATGATTTGCCCCGTGCCGGTGCGCGCCTCGTTGACGATGCGTTGGTCCAGGGAACTGCGATCCCACCAATTGGCTCCCATATAGGCGAGCACGTGATCGAACGCTTCCTCGGCCGGTAACGTCACACCGACGTTCACGTCATATGCCGCGCTCTGGTTCGTGGCGAAGGTTGCCGTGGACACATCGTTGGGATCGCCATCCTTGTTGGTGTCCTTAAGATTGCCCGCGGCGTAGGTGGATGTTGCCGAGGTACTGCCAAAAATCCCCGTCCCCCCACTACGGTATTGCAAATTCGGATTCGATCCGCCAATGGGATCTTCGCCGCCGGGGCCCGCGAGGTAAAAGTTGTTGATGAAGTTATTGAAGCTGGGTTGTCCGGAGCCGCCGCTGCCAGCCGTTCCAAACCAGTTGTAGAAAACATTGTTGCGAAAGTCGTTAAACGCGCCGGTGCCCACTTCGCTGCCCACCCGAGGCAAACGGCCTTTTTGATGGGCGTAGAGATTGTTGACCACACTGATCTTCGCGTCCGAGCCGGCTTGCAACAGCGATCCCAGCGCGTGGCCCGTAAATGACCCACCCCCTTCCGCATCGGCTTGCGGATAATTCTGGCCCTGGGAGATATTCGAGTACTGAATGGTCACGTTGTCTGCCAGCTCATTCGCCGATATCGTCTCGTCGGTCGCATAGACGGTCGTGACGTGGTCGATCAGGATTCCCTGGCCGCTGATGTCGATGGCATCATAGACATAGGAATCGGGGAAATCGCCCGGCGTCGGGAAAATGCCATCTTCCGGCCGGGAAAACGATCGCATCCCATAGCCCGGAGCGATGGTCACGTTGCGAAGCACCGTATTCTGATGATTCGCCTTGACGACGCCACCCATGATGTTGACCGGACCTGGAGCGGTTTGCCCGGCGATCGTCACATGGCTGCCAAGATTCAGTCGCGATTGCGTGTCCCACCCGTTGTCATGCCCTCGTTCCTCACCGTAGCGACCCAGCCAGAACGTGCCGGCCACGTCGAAAACGATGGTCCTCCGTGTGTCCGGGGAAAAATTGGCATCATTCAAACCGTAGCGGAGAGTGCCAGGCGGCGTTGTCGCTATAGTTCTTATCGAGCTTCGTCACGTGATAGACGATCCCTCCTCGTCCGCCCGAAATCTGCCCGGCGGCGCCGCCAGCGCCGGAAAAGGTCGGCAACGATTGACCGAGACACGAAAGAGGCATCACTGCCAATGCCAGCCAGCAGGGGATGGGCAACAAGTTTCCTGATTTCACGACGTGGCTTCTCCAAATTCGATGGACAACTGCGGAAAGCTCGGAGGCCTCGGTGCGGCCGGGCAATGGTCCTTGCAAGTCCAATTATGACTCTCGTCGCCACTCTTTCCCATGATTGCACACCACTTCTTCACAATTCGCGAGAGCACCCTGTGCGGTCTGCAAGTAGGTTCCTCGATTTTGCAAAATCCGGCCAATTCAACCGGGACCGCATCTTTTTCGCTTTCGATGAAGGCTCGCTCGGGTCTAGCCTTGAACGTCGCGGCCGACCAAACTGCAACAACGGTCTGTCTCTGGAATCTGTCGACTTTGATATATTGCAGTCCCACCCTTAGCGGCGATTCTCTTGCCATGACGACTCAACGACGATCGACTTGGGACGGATCATGGGGCCTGACGCGGTGGGCCCTTTGCGCCTGTTTCGCTATGCGTTTGTTTGCAGCGGAGACACCGGTGCGAACCGCTCCGGATGGTCGGCTCGTTTACGAGACGGAACCGGGTGGCGATCGCCTTCCGGACTTTTCGCATTGCGGGTACGCCGGGGCCGAGTGCGCGATTCCCAACGTGCCAGGGGTGCTACGAGTCGTTCCCCAGAAGGGGGACGATGGCCGTCAGATTCAGTCTGCCATCGACTTTGTGGCGGGATTGCCCGTCAACAAGGACGGCTTTCGCGGCGCGGTCGTCCTGGCGCCGGGACCTTTGACGTCGCCGGACAGTTGACCATCCGCCAATCGGGCATCGTGCTGCGCGGCGCTGGTGCGGGTGAGGGGGGGTCGGTCATTCTGGCCGCGGGCACCGATCGTCGTCCGCTGATCACGATCGAGGGGAATACGGATCGTCTGGTCGCTGAACCGATTCGCGTGGTTGGCGCGGACGTGCCGGTCGGAAGTTGCACGTTTCACTTGGAGGCCAACCACGGGCTGCAGGTGGGCGATACGATTTTCATCCGCCGCCCCTGCACGCTCGCCTGGATCAACGCCATCGGCATGAAGACTGGGGGCGTGGACTGGAAGCCGGGTACCCGCGAACTTGTTTGGGATCGTGTGGTGTTGGCAGTGGATGGTCCGGTCATTTCAATTGACGCTCCGATCACGACCGCCATCACGAAGGAGTATGGTCAGGCCACCGTGCAAGCTTACGACGGATCCAAACGGACGAAACACGTCGGCATTGAGGATCTGCAGTTAACGAGCGCATACGATGCCAACTGTCCACAGGACGAACAGCACGCGTGGTATGGGGTCGCGATCCAGAATGCCCAGGATACCTGGATACGCCGCTGTGCGTTTCGTCACTTCGCTGGCGGATCGGTGACTCTTGGGGAAACTACGAAATGGGTCTCGGTCGTCGACTGTCTGTCCGAGGCACCGATTTCCGAGCCAGCCGGCTATCGGCGTCATACTTACTTCACCCGAGGCCAGTTGACGCTGTTCTTGCGGTGCTGGTCCGAACAGGGGCGACATGACTTTGCGACCGGCCATTGTGCGGCGGGTCCCAATGCGTTCGTGAACTGCCAGGCGGCACATGCCTTATCCGCGAGTGGCCCGATTGAAAGCTGGTCCGCCGGCGTGCTCTACGACAACGTCCGCATCGACGGCGCCGGACTGCAGCTTGGGAATCAGGGGGTCCATCCGCCAGGAACCGGTTGGGCCGCGGCGAACTGTGTGTTGTGGCAATGTCAGGCGGCCGACGTGCAGTGCGATCGACCGCCGACGGCCAACAACTGGGTCTTGGGCGTGTGGGCGACGGTGACGGGTGATGGCTCGATCACGGGTTCAAGCGATTTCGTCAAGCCGCTAAGTCTCTATCAGGCCCAGTTGGAGGACCGCCTGGGGCCGGATGTGGCCAGTCACGTGGGCCCATTTTGCCTGCAGCTGGTCTCTTCCACGAATCCGACGCTTGCCCAGGCCGCACAATTCGCCGCGGCGTCGACGCAGCCCGCGTGTCAATTGATCGACCTGATCCGAGAGAATCACCGCAGCGGCGCGCGTCCGGCGGCTGCCGACGCGGCCTTGCGCCAATTCGTCGCCGACGCCTCGGATGACGTTGAGGTCGTTCCCCGGCAGACGGCGACATCCGCCCTGCACGTCGATCACGGCTGGCTGGTCGTCGATGGCCGACTCAAGGTCGGCGCCGTGCTCCATCCCATCTGGTGGCGAGGGAACCTCCGGCAGTCCGAGGCCCCCGCGTTTGGACCGTCCATCACGCGGTTTGCCCCGGGCCGTGAGGGGCATGGGTTGACCGATCGCCTGGCAGACGTCGTCGACGAGATGCAGCGGAAGGGATTTGCCGCGTACGATCATCATTACGGACTGTGGTACGATCGCCGCCGCGACGACCACCTGATGGTCCGCCGCGCGGACGGAGACGTGGCTCCCCCCTATTACGAACAACCCTTCGCGCGCACGGGAGGACCCGAGCGGGCCTGGGACGGAATGAGCAAGTACGACTTGACGACCTACAACCCCTGGTACTGGAAGCGCCTGCGTGATTGGGCGGGTCTGTGCGATCAGCACGGCTTGGTGCTGTTCCACCAGAATTACTTTCAACACAACATCCTTGAAGCGGGGGCCCACTGGGCCGATTGTCCCTGGCGCACGGCGAACAATATCAATGACACCGATTTTCCCGAGCCCCCCCCGTACGTCGGCGACAAACGTATCTTCTTTGATAGTCTGTTCTATGACGTCCACCAACCTCGCCGACGAGCGCTGCATCGCGCCTACATTCGCCAGTGCCTCGATAACTTCCGCGATTGCTCGAATGTGATCCAGTTCACGAGCGA
Source organism: uncultured Planctomycetaceae bacterium (assembly GCA_963700865.1). Classification (GTDB taxonomy): domain Bacteria; phylum Planctomycetota; class Planctomycetia; order Pirellulales; family Pirellulaceae; genus CAVOGJ01. The sequence goes on from CAVOZC010000019.1 coordinate 214,778, forward strand.
GGAATTTACGGGGCCGTTGGAATTCGTCGAGTTCTGGCTCGACACAATCGCCGAATGGGAACATGAACACGGGCGCGACGTGCTGGTTGCGTTGAGCTGCACGAAGGACGTCCAGGATGCCATTCTCAACGATCCGGCTCGTCAAGCGATGGTGGATGTGATTGACATCCGCTACTGGATGTACTCGGGCGATGGAGCCCTCTACGCGCCGGCGGGAGGCAAGCATCTAGCGCCCCGACAACATTTTCGACAGGCAAATCCCAAGCCGAGTTCGTTTGAGTCGATCGTGCGTGCGGTGAAGGAATACCGCCAACGATTCCCCCAGAAAGCCGTTGTCTATCATGCGGACCAGCATTGCGGTGGGGGGCGAGACGGATGGGCCGTGCTCATGGGCGGTGGATCACTGCCCGACATTCCACCGTTGCCCAAGGAGGTCGCGCTGTCGATCCCCCGGCTGACTCCCAACGACGAGATCATCACACAAGCGGGCCAACGGTGTCTGGCCGCCGCGAGCGATTGCCTGTTGATCCATTGCCGTGGTGTCAGCACGCCTGTTCAGCTCGATTTACACGGCGTTCACGGTGCGTATCGGGCGCAATGGATCGATTCCCGCTCTGGCGAAATCACCAGCGACGAGCGGCTCGAAATTCACGAACACGCGCCGTTTCCCGCCAAAGCGGATGTGCTCTGGCTGACGCGGGCGGAATGATCGGGTCTGCCCGCCAGAGTTTCCTGTTCGCTGGCGCCATGTCGCCAATGCGGCTGAAGTACCCCACGGCGTACGCGGGGGTTTGATCAGCGGGTGCATCACGTAGCCTCGCCACGCGGCGTCGCTCACTTGAGCGGCAGCCAGACCGACATTTCCGAGGGGCCTCGGTTGGACCAGGCGTAGTAGGGAATCAACGGTATGTCGATGGTCCTCGCCGCCCCCTGCTGCAGTGGGCGATACAACACATTCGACCAATCGCCCGTCGGCTCGGCCAAGCCCTTCAGATGTATTCTTGTGACGCCCTGCAGGAGGCCAGCATCATGGGTCGGAAGAAGCTCCGCCGTCGCCGGAATGGCAACATCCTGCAGCCGTACGTCGACGGGCAGATCGACCGATTCCAGACAATAGACGATCGGACCGCGGCGGACGGCGACCTGGTTTCGCGTCTCCTCCACCAGCGGGTGGGCTTCGATCAACTCGGCAGGCATTGGTAATCGCAATTCGACGGTATCGCCGGCTTTCCAGGAGCGGCGTACGTCGAAGTACGTGCCCGGGCTGAGCCGTTCGCCGACGACTTCGCCGTTGACGCGCACCGAGGCCTCGCTTGCCCACCCAGGAATTCGCCAGGAGACCGCAAAGGGATCGGCGGGACACTCGTCGACGCGGACGTTGATGTCCCCCGTCCACGGGTAATCGGTCGTCTGCGTCAATTGGAGCGGTCCGCCCGCAAGTGCGGTGGATAATTGGCTACTGCCGTATAAGTTGACCGCAATCGTGTCTACCGTCTTGCTGTAGGCGTATCCGTGGACTTCGGCGATCGTGCGCACAACATTGGGAGGGCAACAAAATGACACCAGAAAGGGTACACGCGTGCGTGGCCAGCGCAGCTCGGTGGGAAGCGGCTCGACCTGTCGCAAGGGATTCACATAGAAATAATTCACACCGTCCAGACTGATGCCCGAGAGGACACTGTTGTAAAGCGCCAACTCCATAATATCGACGAAACGGGCATCTCCCGTGGCGAGGAACATCCGCCAATTCCACATCACGTTGCCAATATTCGCGCAGGTCTCGTTGTGGGCGGTGATACTCGGAAGTTGGTAATTGCGTCCATAGGCCTGGTGGACCCGGGATATGTGGGCCTGATCCACGGCACCGTCGGGTGACGCACCGTCGAACAGGGCTCCGCAGGCACCGGTGATGTACATCTTGCGACGGACGACATTCCGCCAGACCGCAGCCAGCGGCCGCCATAATTGGTCGTCCCCCGTTTCCAGGTACAAATCGGCCGCCCCGGCGTACAGGTAATTCGCGCGAACCGCATGTCCGGCTGCCTGATCTTGTTCCGCGAAGGGAATGCGGTCCTGATTGTCGTCCCCTCCGTCGACCACCAGGGCTCGCATCTCCAGAAATGTTTTTGCCAATTCCAAATATCGTTCGTCCCCCGTCACGCGGTACAGTTCGACGATGCCCATGTAATGGGACGGGCAGACGGAATTCTTCGCCAGCTCGGGCGTGGGATGTTGAAAACGACGGACGAGAAAATCGGCAGCCTTCTTGCCGGCCTCCAGCAAACGATTTTCTCCTGTCGTCCGCTGGTGGATACAGGCCGCCGTCATCAAGTGTCCCATGTTGTACATTTCAAACGCAAAGCGATCTTGAAATGGCTGCACACCGGGAACACCATTGCGCTGCCCAATCAATACGGGAGTATGGATGTATCCATCGTCCCGTTGGGCAGCCACAATCGCCTCGGTCGCCTGGTCCAGGCGTGTTTTCAGTTCCGGGTCGCGGCTGACCGCGTACACCGCGCTGGCGGCCTCCACCCACTTGTAAAAGTCGCCATCGTTCCAGGCGGCCCCGTGGTAGTCGCCGTCCATTTTCCCGGCGGCAATCAAGAAATGCTCGTAGAAGGGCTTGTACTTCGAACCCCTCATGAGCTCCCACATGCCGGGAACCGAGCGGTCTCGCACGGTCGCAAACCGATCGGCCCAGAAGCCTCGTGTCCACCTCACCTCATCCAGGCGAATCGGCAGATACTTTGCCTGCGGGCTGTGTGAGGTGTCGACAATCCCGCCACTTCCCGCCGACGCAACCGTGGCGGCGAGTGTCCACAACAGAGCAGGCAGCCATCGCTGTGGTTGACTTCGGCTTGACGACATCATGGTCACCGTTTGCAGGGGGAAGCCTCGGCGGCATTTGGCGACGATGACCGGCTTGCAGCGCACGAGCATGTGGAAGTCCAAAGTGTTTCGAGTCTAGCACCTGACTTGCCCAGGCCCAAGCAGTCTTGTCATTTCCCACCATTTCGGCAGCATCGGCATGGATTGATCGGAGCGTGCTTTTCGTGCTCCTGCTCGTGCCTTCCGGTTACGAGCACCGTTCCCCTGAGCACGGGCACGACGAGTGGGTGAAAATGCGGGTGGTGACAGGCCCCGGCAGGTCGGGGTGAATCGGCACGAATCGAAGGGCAGCCGCCCACTTGTGCGTGAAAGCTGGGCGAAATGCAAAAAGTCCGTTTTGCATTGCAAGAATTGGATGTTTCCACGTGATAGAATCGGCGTTTCGAACTCGCGCGCTGTTTTGGTTTTGTTTCGAGGAGCAAGATTGACGCCATTTTCACCTTCGATGTTCGTGCGCTACCTCGTCAGCGTGGCCGCCTTCATCGTTTTGCCAATCGGGATCGCGGCCGAGCCGATACGCGTTGATCTTGGCGTCCCAACGGGCCGCAGCGATACGGGCACTCCTGGTTGGCGGGAATGGCAAGTTCCCGAGGCGCGTGAGACGAGCCAGAAATTTGGCGATGTGCAGGTCACGTTGCGTGTGGCGGAGGATCGAGCCACCGTGCGTGGCTGCTGGCACAAGGCTGGTATCGCTACGGGTGCGACGTTGTCGACGGACGGTGTGATCGCCGAAACAAACGCGACGACGGCGTGCCTGGAGTTGGAATTGGTCGGTTTGCCAGCGGGCTCCCACAGTCTGACGACCTATCATAATGCGGTCGAAAAGCCGCTTCGCGGCCCGATGACGATGGAGAAGGACGGACAGCCGCTGGGCCGGTCGGTAACTGCCACCTACCGAGTCGACGACGACATCGACGCCGCGACGGCCCATGTCGAGTTTGAGGTGGAACCGAACGAAGCAGTGATCTTTCGGTTTTCAGCGGCTGGCGATAGCGGGCTTTCCGCGGTCGTGCTGAATGGTTTTGAAATCGATGCCGGGAATCCGCGGCGGAAGGCGCAGAAGCCGCTGCCCGCCGATGGCGATTGGCACGCCGATGCCGATGCGGGGGATCTTCATCTTCAATGGCGCGCGGCGAGCTCGACGGTGATGCAGCGAGTCTATCTGGCGTCCGCCAAGGTGCGCGACGAGGCACGAAGGCAGGTGAGCAAGGCTGGGGATGACGGTGAGGGATTTGTCGGGGAAGTTACCTCGCCCAGCCTTGTGTTGCGGAATATCGACCGCAACAGTCGACTCTACTACTGTTGGCGAGTCGATTCGATTGACAGCGACGGCACGGTGACTCGAGGAGATATCTGGTCCTTTCGCTGCCGACAGCCCGCCTTTCCCTCCGCCGAGGGTTACGGCCGTTTTGCCATTGGCGGGCGCGGAGGACGCGTGATCAAGGTCACAAATCTCGAGGATGCCGGGCCCGGCAGCTTCCGCGCAGCCGTCGAAGCGGAAGGGCCGCGGACCGTCGTCTTTGATATCGGCGGGCGGATTGAGCTGCAATCGAGATTGATTATTCGCAACTCTTTCCTCACCATTGCCGGCCAGACGGCGCCCGGTCTGGGCATTTGCCTTTCCAATTTCAACCTGGGAATGCTCGGAGCGCACGACGTCATCATCCGTCACCTGCGAGTCCGCCCAGGGGATACCGCCGGCATGACACTCGACGGAATGGGAATGGCCAGTTGTGATCACTGCATTATCGACCACTGTTCGATCAGCTGGAGTCAAGACGAGGCCTTCAGCTCGCGCAGCGCGCGAAATATCACGCTCCAGCGAACGTTGATTTCGGAAGCCCTTAACATAGCGGGACATAAGAAGTACGAAAAAGGAAGTGCACACGGTTTTGCCGCCAGCATCGGCGGCGACATCGGGAGCTTCCACCACAATCTGCTGGCGCACTGTGCGGGTCGTAACTGGAGCCTCGCCGGCGGATTGAACCAGGCCAGTCGCCATACGGGGCGACTCGATATACGAAACAACGTTGTTTACAACTGGCAATACCGCACGACGGACGGAGGAGCTCGCCAGGTCGTTTTTGAGAATAACTTCTATAAGCCCGGCCCTGCGACCAATGTCTGGCACGTTTTGAAGCCTGAGCGAAATAACATTCAGGGGTTTGGGCCTCAGGACTACTACGCAGCCGGCAACGTGATGGCAGGTCGCTATGACCAAACCAAGGATCCGCGGGCTGGCATTGTCGTTCCCCAGGAGGAAGCACTCGACGATTTCTTCTATCCCACTCCCTTCTTTCCTTCCTTCGTAAGCACCGAATCGGCCGAGGATGCCTTCAAGACGGTCGTTTCCGATGTTGGCTGCAACCAGCCGGCGCTGGACGCGCACGATCTGCGTGTGATCAAAGAAACGATTTCGGGAACCACGACTTACACCGGTGGCATCTCGGGCCTGCCGGGACTGCCCGATTCACAGGAGGATGTCGGCGGCTGGGACGCGTATCCGTCATCCGTTCGCGATCCTCAGTGGGACTCGGACGATGACGGTCTGCCAGACTGGTGGGAGTCGATTCACGGATTGGATATTCACTCGCCGCCGGGCGACTTTTCCGATTGCCACGCGGATTTGGACGGCAATGGCTATTCGAACCTGGAAGAGTATTTGCGGCAGATGGGGGAGCCGCATGTATTCTGCGCTGGGGGCGACCCGGTGGTACTCGATTTGTCTCGCTATGCGCGAGGCTTTACGGACGCTCCTACATTTTCCGTCGTCAGCCAATCGAACGGGAGAGTGGATGTTTCCACCCACGGAAGAAAGGCGACTTTCACGCCGCCCGCCGATGGCCCGGCGATCGAACACATGGACTTTGAGGTGCGTGACAGAGAGGGGAGTCGCCATGCGTGGCGAGTTTGGATATTTGTCATGCCCGCACCGTCAAGTGATGGATAAAAAAGCGAATTTTGGAGAAGCTGCGGCGGGCGGCCGGCACCCCGGGCCGGGAGTAAGGGCTCAACGCACCGACCGTCCTTTGTACGAAACACCCGAAGCAGGGAATCGCGATGCATCGTCTCAAGCCCATTTTGCAGTTTATTCATGGCGCCCGCGTGGCCGCATGTCGCCTCAGTGCCGTGACGTTGGTCGCGATCTGGATAACGCCGGCGTGGGCTCAGTATCCCAAGATCACGGCCGAAGTGGCCGCCGAATCACGTGCCCGCATGGAGGCGGCCGATCGTCGTTCTGACGAAGCCTGGGCGCGGGCACTGCCGATCGTCCAAGCGTGGGAAGCAAAGGGGAAGCCGTACATTCCCGGTGCGGCCAAACCGGAAGATCTGCCTCAAGCCAGCCTGCCGGCATTCCCAGGCGCCGAAGGCGGGGGGATGTACTCATTCGGCGGGCGCGGCGGCAAGGTAATGGTGGTTTCCAATACGAATGATCGCGGCCCTGGCAGTTTTCGCGCGGCGTTGGAAACGGGTGGTCCGCGTATCGTCGTCTTTAACGTGGCGGGCATCATTCGGCTGCAAGAACGGATTCGTGTTCGCGCACCGTACATCACGATTGATGGAAGTAGTGCCCCCGGTGACGGCGTCTGTATCGCCGGAGATACGGTGGAGCTCGAGACGCACGATGTCATCATTCGCCACATGCGATTTCGCCGAGGAGCCACCTGGGTCGGCGATCGCAATGATTCGCTGGGAGGCAATCCCATTGGCAATATCATGATTGACCACGTGTCGGGCAGTTGGGGATTGGACGAGAACATGTCGATGTATCGTCACATGTACCAGCCACCCGATGGCAGCAAGGCGCTCAAGCTGCCAACCGTCAATATCAGCATTCAGTATTCGATCTTCAGCGAAGGGCTGGACACTTACAATCACGCCTTTGGCAGCACGATTGGCGGTTATAACAGCACGTTTCACCACAATTTGTGGGCCTGCAACACGGGCCGCAATCCGAGCGTGGGCATGATCTACGATTTCTCGCTGATCAATAACGTGATCTTCAACTGGAGCCACCGCACGGTCGACGGTGGCGACCACCGCAGCTTTTACTCCATCATCAACAACTACTTCAAACCGGGACCCGCGACGGATCTCAGCAAGCCCATCAGCTATCGGATTCTCAAGCCCGAATCGCGCCGCAGCCGTGAATTCAACAGTGATTTTGGCAAGGCGTACGTCGCGGGGAACTTCGTGGAGGGAAATGCGGCCGTCACTAAGGATAATTGGAAGGGCGGTGTGCAGGTCGACGAAAGCGATGGCCACGATCCGCTGGTGGTGCTGCCAAAAATCCGCGTCGATACGCCCTACCCAAACGCGTTCGTTGAGATCGAGACGGCCCAAGAGGCATACGAGACCGTATTGCAAAACGCGGGTGCTACGAGGCCCACTCGAGATGCCGTGGATCAGCGCGTTGTGGAGATGGTTCGCAGTGGCAAAGTCACTTATGCGGAGGGAGCTGGCATGATCACGGACATCGCGCAAGTCGGCGGCTATCCCACGTACGAAGGGGAACCGTACATGGATGCGGATCGAGACGGCATGCCGGACGATTGGGAGCAGCAACACGGACTGAACCCGCAGGATGCGGCCGATGCGGCCGCCGACCTCAACCAGGACGGGTACACCTGTGTGGAAGAGTTTCTCTACCAGCTGGAGCCCAGGAAATCTGGAGTAAAATGGGAAACACCGCACACCTATCGGGACTTGTTTGAAGAAGAATGACGTCCGACCAGAATGGGATGCGGTGGGATAGGCTTCCAGCCTGTCATGGCGCCATGGAAGTTTGTTTGGGAATTGAAGTTCACAAGTGATGACAGGCTGGAAGCCTATCCCACGTTTGGCATTCCTCAAAGGAACACGTATGAACGACAGCGAACAGAACTGGCCGGACGATCCCTCATGTGTCGGGATAACAGGACCGCGGCTCGCACACAGCGACCTGACAGCGAGGCCGCTCTCGACGCCGAGTTCCGCGGCTGGCGGCCGAGCCAAATGGAGCTGTCGTGTCGACTCGCGGTCGGCGTTCGTCGCCTGCCTCTGGATCGCCAGCCTGGCGAATCTGGCGACCGCCCAGTCGCTTCCCTTTTTCTCCGGCGCCGAGGGTTTTGGTGGGGAATTCTTCGGCACGGCCCCAGCGGCCGGCTGGTTCTCGAATGCCTCGGTCTATCATGTGACCAATCTCAATGACAGCGGTGCAGGTTCCTTCCGCAACGCCTTTCAGGAAAACACGTCAAATCGCATGATCGTCTTTGACGTGGCGGGGACCATCCAACTTACCAGCGGTAAGGTCGACATCAAGAATCTTTCCAACTACTACATCGCCGGACAAACCGCTCCCGGTCCGGTGACGATTTACGGTGATACGACATCGATCACACACAGCAGTGATAAGAACAATACGAATGTGATCATGCGCTACCTGTCCTTTCGCAAAGGAGTCGGGCAAAGCAGTGACTCGCTTACGCTCGCGGGCGGGAGTACGCCCGACGACGCGGGACGTGGCCGTCACATCATGATCGACCATGTCTCGGTGTCTTGGGCAGAAGACGAGAATCTCTCCGTCGCCAACAACAACACGAACGTGACCGTGCAGCATTCCATGATTACCGATGCTTTGGGGGCAGGGCACGCGTATGGGTCGCTGGTGCGGCCGCGGAGCGATTCGTCCGTGACTTTTCACCATAATCTTTACGCGAACAACGTCAGCCGACAGCCGCGGTTGGGAACGTACAACGGAGAATTGCTCACGGCCGACGTTCGTAATAACGTGGTCTACAACTGGGGGGGGCGAGCCACCTATGCGGGTGGGAGCAGCGAGCCAGAACGCGAATACGTGGATGTCAATTACGTGGGCAACTACATGATCGCCGGGCCGGCGACTTCGTCGAACACCACCAAGGCGTTTATCGTGGACAAAAACGTCGACGTGCGAGCCTACCAGGCGGGCAATAGGATCGATTCGGATCGGCAAGTGAATCCTGGAGGAATCCCCAACGGCGCCGACACAGGACTGGGCATGTTCCAGGTCAGCACGTCGTCGCCCCAAGGGACCTTGGACGTTCTTTCATCGCCGGTCCCCATGGCTCCGGTCGTGACTCAATCGGCCTTGGATGCCTATCAAAGCGTCATCGATCATGCCGGCAACTCACGGTGGGGGCGCGATGCGATCGACAGCCGGATTGTCAATAATGTGTTGACCAACACGCAGCCGTCGAACGGCGTCGGGGCCAGCGCGCCGTCGCGAGCGAGCTCAGTGGGCTGTTGTCAGCCCCCTTGGTGGAGCATCCGGCCGGTTGGGACAGTGATGGCGATGCCATGTCGGATGAGTGGGAAATCGCCCACGGTTTGAATCCCTTGGTCGGCAACGACTGGAATCTCGATTTTGATCAGGATGGCTACATCAATCTGGTCGAATTCGTCAACGAATTGGGTGAGTTTCCAGCACCAGTCCGATCGTCTTCAGCGGTGCGAACAACGGGCGATATGCTGAGATCGGCAACTGGGACATCAACTGGCAGCCCTCGCGGTGGGACGAGGCCCACATCCGCAGTGGCGTGGCCCTGGTGGATGCCGTTGGTCAACGAGCGGGCACGCTGAAGATCGGCCTGCAGGCCGGCGATGCCGGTGTCCTGGCGGTTAGTGCTGGCTGGCTGGAAGTCGCGGACCAGATTTTGGTCGGAGCGGCAAGTGGTGCCGCGGGGATGCTGCAACTGTCCGGCGGCGAGCTCCGCACGCAACGCTTGACGCGGGGCGGTGGGGGGTCCTTCGAGTTTACGGGAGGCGTGCTCCGCGCGGACGATGTGGAATTCGGAGTGCATAATCAGGGGGGGACGATTCGCCCCGGCTTTGAATCCGCGAAAACCACGATTCAAGGCGACTATACGCACGGTGTCGGCAGTCTGCTCGAACTTCATTTGGGTGGGCTGGCGGCCGGCGTCACCTATAGCGTGCTCGACGTTGCCGGCAGCCTCGCGCTCGCCGGAGGCTGGCTCGACGTCTCCTTCGCCAACGGCTTTGTGCCGTCGTTCGGTGATTCGTTTGACGTACTTGACTTTGGCAGTCTGCAAGGGACGTTTGCCGAAATCGTCCTGCCCGGCGGTCGGGGGCAATGGAATGTCTCGCGATTGGAGTCAGATGGCATTTTGTCCTTTGTCGGAACCCTGGCCGGTGACTTCAACGCCGATGAGTCCTTCGACTGCCTCGATGTTGACGCCTTGGTGGTCGAAATCGCCGCCTCGACGAATAATCTGGCGTTCGACATCACTGGTGATGGAGTCGTGGACGTGGACGATCTGGGGCAGTGGCTGGCTCACGCCGGAGCCGTGAACTTGCCCACCGGTGAGGCGTACCGGCCGGGTGACGCCAACCTGGACGGCTCTGTGGACACCAGCGACTTCAACATTTGGAATGCGAATAAGTTTGGCTCGGACGGAGGTTGGTGCGGAGCCGATTTCAATGCCGATGGCGTGACGGATGTTTCGGACTTTGGTGTGTGGAATTCAAATAAGTTCACATCGTCCTCTGCCCCGAACGTCGTACCCGAGCCCGCGGGTGGTTGCTGGGCCCATCTGTGGTTCATCTGCCTGGCGATGATCGGCTATCTCCGCCACCGTAGTCCGACGTAACCGTCGCTCGACGTGATTTCATACAGGTGACATTCCGTGAGCATGACGACCAGTGTACTGTTGATTGTGGTAGGCCATTTCGCGCTTTCCGCCGCGGCAGCGACGCCTCGCACGCTGATCGTGTCGACCGCGGCCGACGTGGATTCGACAGACGAGTTTGGCTCGATCCAGGCGGCCCTCGATTCCATTCCTGTCAACAATCGCGAACGAATCGTGATTGAAATCCGCGATGGCATTTACTACGAAAAAATCCGCATCGATGCCGACCGTATCACCTTGCGGGGTGAGAGTCGCGCGGGAGTACATATTCGCTACCACCTTCCCCGCTCAGAATACGACCGTCGTTATGACACGATGGGTCCCGCCGTCGTAAACATCTTCGGCGATGACATCATTCTTGAGAATCTCACGATTGAGAACGTCCAACTCAGTCGTGAGCACGCGTTTGCCATTTACGGCCAGCCCAATCGCACGATCATTCAAAATTGTGACGTCTTGGGGAATGGTGGTGATACGGTGTCGTTGTGGAATACGTCCTTTGGCATGTACTATCACCGCGACTGCCGATTTCGCGGCGGTGTCGATTTTGTCTGTCCTCGCGGTTGGTGTTTTGTGCGGGACTGCATCTTTGAGTGTCCCACGAGCAGCGCCGCACTCTGGCACGACGGACACATGGACCTCGACATGAAGTTCGTCCTCCGCAATTGCTCATTCATGGGCGGGGAAAAAGAAAAGTTTTGGCTGGGTCGAAACCACTATCCGTCTCAGTTCTATCTGTTGGATTGTTCGTTCGATGAGAACATGGCCGACAAGCCGATCGGGACGGTCAAGGAGCTTCCGCCGGGTGTTGATCGGGCCCCGTACGAACGGAAATACTTCTTTCGTTGCCATCGCGCCGGTGGAGACTATGTCTGGCACGCGGATAATCTGGCGGAGGCGGCTGGTGCCCCTGCCGCCGAAGACATCACTGCCGCTTGGACTTTCGGCGGTCGCTGGGACCCGGAAAGCAATGAACCGCCGTCGATCAGGGGCGTCGAGGTCGATGGGGACCTCGTCTACGTTTATTTCAGCGAGGATGTCGCCGGAGTCCAACGCGCGCATCTCGAGCGCAGCGACGGCACCCAGGCCGCCTACGATCGTGGGAGTGGTTCGCGGCGGCTTGTCTTTCGGGGCGGTACAAGCGATTCGTCACCGGTACGGCTGGTGACCGAATCACAGGAGATCCATGGGACGTTGGCGACGCTGCAGTCACGTTTCGTTCCCGCCCAGGATCTTCCCGACTCGACGCCGCGACGCGTATCGACCATGGTACTCGTCGGTGACTCGACCGTGGCAAATTACGATGCGGATCATCCCTGTCAAGGTTGGGGCCAGGCGCTGCCTCATTTCCTCGACGATCGGATCAAGGTGCGGAATCTCGCCCGGGGAGGTCGTAGCTCGAAGAGTTTCCGCGCGGAAGGGTGGTGGGCCAAAGCGCAGCAGCTTCCAGCGGACTACATCCTGATTCAGTTTGGCCACAATGATAATCCGGGGAAGGGACCGGCACGTGAGACCGATCCATCACCGGGCGGTGATTTTCGTGAGAACTTGCGGCGGTATGTGGAAGAGGCGCGTGCCATGGGGGCCGTGCCGGTGCTGGTCAGTCCACCCGTACGACGTGTTTACGACGAGAACGGCCAGATTTCCACGGCGGGAGCCAACGCCGCGTATGCCGAGGCGACTCGCGCCGTGGCCGACGAGCTTCATTGTGCGTTCGTCGATTTACATCGTCTGTCGATCACGCTCTTCAATCGACTTGGCGAAGCGAGCAGCGATTGGATGCAACCAGTGGGCGACCGCACCCACTTCACGGCGGCCGGCGCCGATCGCGTGGCGGGAATCGTGGCGGAGCAGCTGCGCGCGCAGCTTCCCAGCCTGCAACCGATGCTCCGCGACCAATCGCGCGCGACTCGCCAATAACTCCGCCACTTCAGCTAATGATCGCATCGTGTATGATGCAGCGAAGCAAATTCGCCAGCCCATCTGGGAGAGCCATCGATGGACAAAGGTCTCGGTCATGCCGCCTCGTTCTTGATCGTCGGACTGCTTGCCGGGTCGTTGCTCACGACGGCCAGTTTCGCACTGCTGGTGCGACGCCAGAATCAAAACTCCGCGGCAGGAAATGCCGTCACCGTGTTGAAGCTGGGGCACAGTCTGGATCAGAATCATCCGGTTCACCAATCGATGGTCCGCATGTCCGAACTGCTGTCGCAGAAATCGGGCGGTACGATACTCCTGGAGATCTATCCCAATGCCCAACTTGGCTCGGAGACCGAGAATCTCGAACAGCTCCAGCGGGGTGCGTTGGCGCTGACCAAGACGTCAACGGCTCCCTTGGAAAGTTTCATTCCCGAACTCGGCATCTTTGGCGTGCCCTACGTCTTTCGTGACGACGATCACTGTTGGGAGGTCATGAATGGTCCGATCGGTAAGGACTTGCTCGTTGCCGGCACCGATGTGGGGCTGCGGGGTTTGTGCTATTTCGACGCCGGGGCACGAAGCTTCTATACGATTGACACAGCGGTCATGCATCCTCGCGATTTACAAGGTCTGAAAATCCGCGTGCAAAAAAGCAAAATGGCGATGGACCTGGTCGAGGCGTTGGGTGGCTCACCGACGCCCATCCCCTGGGGCGAGCTGTATACGGCATTGCAGCAAAGGCTGGTGGACGGTGCCGAGAACAATCCACCCAGCTTTTATTTCAACCGGCATTTTGAGGTCTGCAAACATTTGACCTTGGATGAACACGCCCGGGTCCCCGATATGCTGTTGATCAGCGAGAAGGTCTGGCAGCGTCTGCCGGGACAGGTGCAACAATGGGTGCTCGAGTCGGCTCAGGAGGCAGCCGAATTCCAGCGGCAACTTTGGCAGCAGGAAAATGCCGCCGCCATCGAGGCCGTAGCTCGTGAAGGTGTCACGGTCCATGTTCCCGATACGGCACCGTTCCGGGAACAAGTCAAGCCGTTGTACGAACGCTTGAAGGGAACATCGATTGGCGACCTCATTGACCGTATTCAGAACATGTAGTCCGTTGGCAAGGACCTGGAGAGATTCGACATGGATAAAGCCGGTTATGGATGGGGGGCTATGGCGATACGCTTGTTGGAGATCGTTCTCACCGCGGTCATGGCAGTTCTGGTCCTGGACGTATTGTGGGGCGTGGCGACTCGCTTTCTGTTGGGGTCTCCCAGCCGCTGGACGGAAGAGGTAGCAACGTTTCTCTTGATTTGGGCGTCCTTGTTGGGCGCATCGGTCGCCTTTGCCCGCGGAGAGCATTTGGGGGTCGACTACTTCGTCAACAAGCTGGCGGTACCGGCTCAGACCGCCGCACGCATCTTCGTGCAATTCGTGGTGCTCGCATTTGTGTCCGCGGCGATGATCTTTGGCGGATATGTCCTGGTCTCTCAGACACTCGAGGCCGGGCAATTGACTCCGGCACTGGAGATGAAGATGGGCTATGTCTATTTGGCGGTACCCGTCAGTGGCATCGCCATGGTCATCAGCTCGGTCGAGCGGATCGTGATGCTGATCCGTGGTCAGGATCGGGCCGCTTGCCCGTCCGCCGTGCTGCAAGAGCAGGGAGACTGACCGTGGACGCGCAATTGGCGATTCTCATCGCAGCTTTCCTAACGCTGCTGCTGCTCGACGCACCGATTGCCTTCGCCATCGGAGTCAGCACGTTGCTGGCCGTGGCTTCCTTGGGCGACGTGCCGGCCAACTACATCGTGGCTCAACGTTTGAGTACGGGAATTGCGAGCTTCCCGCTGCTGGCCATTCCGTTCTTTATCCTGGCGGGCGTCCTGATGGGCGAAGGCGGGATGGCTCGTCGTCTGATTGACTTTGCCTCAGCGCTGGTGGGGGACCTGGCGGGCGGATTGACCTATGTGACGACGCTGACCTGCATGATGTTCGGGGCGATTTCCGGATCGGCCACGGCGGCGGTCTCCTCGGTCGGCGGGATGATGATTCCGGAAATGAAGCGTAAGGGTTATGACAAGGATTTCAGTGTGGCCTTGACGACCACGTCGGCGACCACGGGGCTGATCATCCCGCCGAGCAATATCATGATTGTCTACGCGGTCGTCTCCGGGAATGTTTCCGTGGCCGCAATGTTCATGGCAGGGATTTTTCCCGGCATTCTGGTGGGCGGCTGCATCATGCTCGTCTGCTGGCTGCTCAGTGGCAACGCGGTCGCGGCCACGGAAGCCAAGAGCACGTGGCGCGATGTCTGGACGACCGGATGGCGGGCGCTACCCAGTCTGCTGCTGATTGTGATTGTCTTGGCTGGCATCCTGCGGGGGGCCTTTTCGGCGACCGAGGCCGCGGCCATCGCCGTGCTCTATGCGTTTGTCCTCACCGTGTTCATCTACCGTGAAATCGAATGGCAGGATTTGCCCGACATCTTTCTGCGGGCAGGTGTCACCACGGGGGTCGTGATGTTTCTGGTGGGAATGAGTCAGGCCATGAGTTGGGTGCTGGCATATCAGAATATCCCGCAAACCGTCAGTGAATCCCTGTTGAGTATTTCCGACAATCCGGTGGTCATTCTGCTCGTGATCAACTTCCTCTTACTGTTCGTCGGCACGTTCATGGACATGACGCCGGCGGTGTTGATCTTCGCGCCCATCTTTCTTCCCGTCGTCGTCAAATTGGGCATGGACCCGGTGCAATTCGGGATCATGCTGATTGCCAACCTGTGCATCGGGTTGTGTACGCCGCCGGTCGGGACCTGCCTGTTCGTCGGCTGCGGCGTGGGCAAGACCTCCATCGCCGCGGTCACCAAGCCCATGGTGCCGTTTTTCTTGGCGATGTTGTTTTCGCTGCTGCTGATTACTTATTGGCCGGCGCTCTCGCTCTGGTTGCCGCAGCGACTGGGTTTATAGCACGGGGCATCACCAAGTGTGTGAAAGGCGTCGGCGTGCCTACGCCCCGGCGTGCGGGTGCGACGGGGGGCCAACCGCGGGCCGTGTCCGACCGGCGTGTCAGCCGCTGCGGGTTAACCGATCGAGGTAGATCTCGAGGTTGGTGTAACCGCTTTGGTTGGCCGCGAGCTCGGCTCCGTCGCTGGCGTCCTGCGGGTTCAACCCCTGCTCACGTTCGTACGTGTCGGGCATGCCGTCCTGATCGGAATCGAAATCGGCCGCTCGCCGCCGTACGGGCGCATCGTCGATCCCCGCCAGCTTGCCACGCGTGTCTCGCAGTTCTTCCTGTGAATCGATGATCTTTCCTCGACGATCCCGCAGGGAAGCCATGATTCGTTGATCGGTCGCATCCCGCCAGAGGGAGGCTCCCGCCGATTCGATCACTTGCTGATACGCCTCGTCGGCCGAAACGATCTTCTGAGCGACGGCCCCCAGAAACGGGAAAGGCTGGGAGTTCGCATCGTGAAGAAGCGTGTCCCGATCGTCAAAGTCGCGGAAGGCAGCCACGGCCGTGGCGTCAATCAGCACGCCATTGTGTTGCGGATCCTGATCGGCGTCGCGACGATTGCCTTCGTGGTAGAGTTGCGTGGGGGCTGTTTCGCTCTCGCGGAAGATGGTCTCCGCTGACTTTGCCGGTCCGCACACGTAGTAGTTGCCGATCAGGTTGATCCGCACCTGGCCGCTCTGGCTACGGTGAGTCGGCATGTCTCCCCAGTCAAAAATCACGTTGTTGACCAGATTGACATCGGTCCGCCGTCGCGCATCCTCCGCCTCGCCGGCCGGAATCCGTTGCTGACCACCCACCGATGGATTGCGGGCGCGGTGATGGGCCCACAGATTTTCAAAGAAGGTGTAACCGCCGACGTGGGCCTCTTGATCGGCCGCGGTGAGCATGCCTCGCACCAACGTTCCATAACCGTGCGGTCCTTTGGGATGATACGAGTCGTTGAGGCTTTCCGCGATGATGCACTGCTGGATGGTGATATCCCGGCAATTCGTGACCGACAGCGTCTCGTCCATGCCCCACGCTGCCGATACGTGATCGAGGATGATGCGCTGACTGCCCGAGCCGACGTCAACGGCATTGCTGGAGCCGGGATCGAGCTTGGCAAATCCTTCATCGGAGGCCGGAAGGCGTACGCGAAAATCACCTAAGCGGACGCGCAGGTGCCGGACGATGACGTCCGCCGCTTGCGAAATCTCGAACGGATAACCGCAGAGTGTGATACCGCCAGGCGAGGTCTGGCCGGCGATCGTGAGATCGCTTTTGAGCACCTCCAGCCGGGCCTTGAGTTGGATGACCCCCGCCACATCGAAGACGATCGTCCGCGGCCCCTCGGCGGATCGCAGGGCGTGCCGGAAGCTGCCCGGGATCTTGGGCTCGTCCGCGAAGTTGTTGTAATCCGCCAGGGTGGTGACGTGATAGACATCGCCGCCTCGGCCTCCCGTGGCGGCAGCTGCCCTGGCCGACCGCACCCGGGAACGCGCGTGGCGTTGACAAAACTTGGGTCTGGCCGATCAGAGACGCGGACGGCACGCAGCAGGCGATGGCCACGAGAATCGCCCATCGGCCGCTCAGCCAGCGTGCTACGCGTCGCATCCATACCGCCATCCCTCGTCTCGGCCCGGCCTGGGGGCCGAGCCGAGTGATCCATGATGAAGTCAGACTTACCCGACCGCGAACGCCGGCTCTACCGTCGACGTCGCAGGAGGGCGGCCGCCGCCAGGGCGATCCCGGCCAATCCGAACGATGCCGGTTCGGGGACGACGACGTTGGTCAGTCTGGCTCCCGCACCGCCCGCGGGCACCGCCGCGCCACTGTTGAAGGCGGTGGCCTCTTTGGTGATAAACCGGGCCTGATTGCCACTCGTGTCGGTATTGCGCGTGATCAGAAACGTCACCGACCCATTCGTGTCCGCGTTCAAAAAGGCGTCGAGTGCCGCACCGGAAAAACTGTAGAGATCGCCTTCGACTTGAGGGCCGTAGTCCTGATTGGCCACCAGCAACGTCAAATTGCTGATGTCGAGGTCGTGAATGTCGTCGTCGTCATGTCCCAGGCCGACTTCGGTCATCACGTCGAGTCCATCGGGGAGCAATCCCGGGGCGTTGTTGTATGTGACGAGTGACTCGTCCCAGACCACATCACCCGCGGTCGCGTCGTTGATGCCGTAAAGGGACAGCGTCTTGCCGGTGGAAGAATCGCTGCGGTACCACGTCAGGTCGAGTGCGCCCCCCGACACTGGGGCGGCGAGGGAATTGGTGTCGAAGCGGAGGAACACGACGTCATTGTCATCGCCGTCCTCATCCGTTCTCGCGTTCATGAACGCGTCGCCATTTCGATTGCCGTCGGCTGAATCCTCACGGACCCAAGTGTCAGCGGCCACGCCGAGCGTGCCCGCGGTCACGGAGGTCAGCTGGCAGAGGCAACAGGCTCCTACGGCGATCAGCAAGGGGATGAGCCGTCGATGGTTCCAAAACATTCGCATGTCTCCAAGAAAAAAAAGGAACGTAAGCGGACCGAACAACACGAGTCGGAACGGACCAAGGTCAAATATTTTTCAACGAACTTCCATTGAGTGTATTCGCATCGGCGGTTGATGCAACCGCCTATTTTTGCAGGAAGTGAGCGACGTCATCCCGCAAACAATGCTCCAGATTTTGCAAAATCCAGGATGTCCGGGGAGTCAGCGTTAGCATTAAACAGAGGCTTTTATTATGCTCGTCGCAGGGCGAGCGAGGGACGCATTCGTAGCCGCTGGGCAACGGGACTTCGTTTTGCCGGCTCTACCGGGAATGTTTTGTCGTTGCTCGGCCACGAGCACCATCATTTGGCCGTCCGCCAGCGGGCGGCAACGCACGGGTATCAGGAAGGACGATCATGTGCAATCAGCCTCAGTCATCTCGCTCTCGACCAGCTTTTACCTTGGTGGAGTTGTTGGTGGTGATCGCCATTATTGGAATTCTGGTTGCCTTGTTACTGCCGGCGGTCAATCAGGCCCGCGAGGCGGCACGCCGCATCCAATGCACGAACAACCTGCGGCAAGTCGCGCTGGCGGTGCACAATTATCACTCGTCCCGCAATGAATTGCCCCCGATGCGCGTCGACGATCATCAGCCGACCTGGTTGATGTTGATCCTGGACCAGATCGAAGAGTCCGCGATCAAGGATCTGTGGGACAGCGAACTGGGCTGCTTCTACGATCAGGCCTACCAGACGCGTACGGCGACCGTTTCGTCCTATTTTTGCCCGTCGCTTTCCCACGATAGCCTGATCGCCCAAGCCGTTCCGGACAGCGTGCATAATCACACACGGCGCGACCCGGCGACGGGAGAGCCGTGGGCGGGTTCGATCGCCGACTATCGTTCGGTGTCGGGATCAACATGCACGATCTTCAAGGGTGGGGTGGCGATGATCGTCAACGGATCCTATTCCGGTGCGACGGGGCATCTTGTCGATGGCGCCATGCCGCAAGCCAACCGAGATCGCGTTCAGTATGCCGATTCAGGCCGTCGCAAATTGCGGTCATTTCGGGCAGAGACCTCATTTCGCAGCATCAAGGACGGCACCAGCAAAACCTTGTTGGCGGGTGAGGTCAGTCGCAGCCTGGCGGAATCGGGGCACGCCTTGAACGGCGACCACCTTCCCGGCTATCCCTTGGGGGAAACGCGGCCCTTCTGCCAGAATTGCACCATGTCGGACGAATTGGGAGGAGATCACGGTTTCGGCGGTGCCCACTCGGGCATCGTAATGTTTGCCATGTGTGATGGAAGTGTGACGCCCGTATCCCGATCGACTGATTTGGCGGTGCTTGATCGCATGGCGTCCCGCGCCGATGGCCAATATTACGATTTGGAAGGGACGGCACCCAGTTGCCATGCCAATTGAACCTTGTTGATGTCTTGGCATCCGCCTTCAGCCCACTTGAGAATTGAATGCACGCCATCGATCGACTCCGGCAGCATGGCCACCTGATCGTCCTCATCGCCTTGTGGGTGGCTGGTTGTGGAAATCAAGGGAGAACGCCTGTCTCTGGAACACTGACCACTGCCGATGGCAGTCCCCTGGTCGGTGCCCGCGTCACCGTGAGATCGAGTGAAAGTGGCGCCTGGGCAACGGCGACGACGGATGCCGCCGGCCGTTTTGAATTGACCGAGGCGGAACAGAAAGGTGTCCCTTCTGGTCGCTATTACGTGACCATCGTCGAGGACCTCGGCGATTGGGATCACCCACGACGGCCATCGATCCACAAGAAATACGACAACGCGGCGACGTCGCAATTAGAATTGGTCGTGGACGGAGGGGAGAAGATTACTTGGAATCTAAAGTTGGATTCACCCTGAACCGAAGGTTTTTAAACTTGGGAGTCGAGCAATGATCAGACGAACGATGCGTGGGATAGTGCATCTGCTGGTGGCAAGTGCCGTGTTACTTGGTGCCAATGAGCTGCATGCTGCCATCGCCTACGATGGAGATGGCGGAACCAACTGGTGGTTTGACCCATTGAATTGGAGTCGCGAGACTCCCGCGCCCCCCTGTCCGTGTCTGCCCCCTTCGCAGGATGACGGAACCGGCGTGGTGACGGCATCCGATGCTCAGATCAACGGGGGCTCGCTGCCGACCTGGGACCTGACGGGTGAGGGGGTCGTCTATGATCCCGCCAACGATCCGTTTTTTGCCGCGGCGGCCGGCTTCAACTATCCCACCGGTTCTCCGGCGGCCGCCATCGTGGGCAGCGATTACGGTCCGGAGCACATCTATCGTCTCTACATCGCGCGTAACGTCGGGACGGAGAATCTGCTGACGATCAAGAGTGGTGATTTGGTGATTTCCAGCACCACGGTCATTGGTCGTTCCGGGAGTACGACGGCCGACCCCAACGAGGGTCGCATCAATCAGCTAGGTGGTCGCCTGCGCTTGCCGTTGACCTCGATGGATATTGGACTTTCCGAGACGTCTGGCTGGGGGAACGGGGTTTATGACTACCGCGCGGGCATCGCAGAGTTTTCATTGGAGGGAGGCGACGGCCTTCGCATCGCCCATGGCCGTAGCGGGACCGGCAACGGCAATGGTCGCGTGATCGTCCACAATCCGAATTCGGGCGGTTACTTGCGGACCTGGGATTTCAATAACGTGTCCTACCGGGGAGACGGGGGCGCCGGCAATCCCGATGGCGTGACGCAAGGCGTGGCCGTGAATGAATTCCATTTCGAAAACGGGGGCACGCGACCGGTGCAAGTGGCTCGCAGTCTGACCCTCAATAATGGTCAGGACCTGACGACGATGGCCACCATGTCGACGCGGCTGGAATTGGTGCTCAACGAGGCGCCGACTGTCAATATGGACGGCGTCCCGCTCGACCTGGGGCTGTTCGACACGAATTTCGACATCGGCTTTGGCGACAACGGAGGTACCGTGCGTGGGTTCGGGGATATTAACGGAGACATGGAGACCGACGCCGTCTACGCGAACGCGGATGGCTCTGTCTTCTATCTCGAAGGCGATACCGTGTCGGCCAAATTTGGCAATGTCCAGTACAACTGGTCGATCAGCTATACCGGCGAAATCACCTGGTCCGACGCGGACAACAGCGTGGTGGCGTCGATCGCTGGTCCTGGCACGTCCAACGACGTGGTCCTGATCGGGCTGAGCTCCGAAATGGTCGGCGTTTCTGGCGACTTTAATAACGATGGCAACTGGGATTGCGATGATATCAACGCCCTCACGGCGGCGATCGCAAGTTCCAGTTCGGATCTGGCATTTGACATGAACGGAGACGGCACGATCAGCGGCGCGGACCTCACGGATCCTGGCGACGGCTGGCTCGCCGTGGGAGGTGCCAACAATCCGACAGATACGGGGGGCAACGCCTTCCTCGTCGGAGATGCCAATCTGGACGGCACGGTGGACGTGTCCGATTTCAACATTTGGAATAGCGCCAAGTTTACCAGCACCTCGGACTGGTGCGTGGGGGACTTTAACGCGGACGGCTCCGCCGATGTCTCCGATTTTAACGCGTGGAATTCGAATAAGTTTCAATCCAGCGCGGGTGGCGCGGCGGTCGTGCCGGAACCGGCGACCACGGCCTTTCTGGTTCCACTCGCCTTGTTGGCTGTTCATTCGGTGCGCCGTCGCCGGGTTGCTTAAGCGGCGTGGCATTACGCATTGATAAGTAACGAAGCCGAACGACTGGCCGGCGTGGTGTCGGCCAGTCGTTCTTTTCAACGGACGGAAATCAATGGAGCGGATGCACTTGCCACGCATATCCGCCATGGACTTTGATGGATCACAGTAATGACTAACGCCCAGCCACCACGTCATTCCCGTACGCCGCATCCGTCGCGCCGATTATCGGGTTTCGTTTGCTACGCGATAGTCTGTTGCCTCGCCCTCTACGGCAGCAGCTTTGGTCAGACGACCGGCTGGGAAGCGGTCGAAGCGCTGCTGACGGAGATCGTCGCCCCCTCCTTCCCGGACAGGGATTTTGTGCTTACGGATTTTCGTCGCGACGGAGAGGATCCCCAAGACTGGGCGCCCGCGTTTTCGCGGGCCATTACAAAATGTCACGAGGCAGGCGGTGGGCGGGTCGTCGTCCCCGCGGGCCGCTGGAGGGTCGGCGGACCCATTCGCCTCAAAAGCCACGTCAATCTCCACTTGGTGGAGGGAAGCACGCTCTTGTTCTCGAACGACCCGTCCGACTACCTGCCCCCCGTCTTCACCCGGTTCGAAGGGACCGAGTTGATGAATTATTCGCCGCCCATCTACGCACTCGATGAAGCGAACATCGCGGTGACCGGCTCGGGGACGCTCGATGGTCAGGCCTCGGAGAAGTCATGGTGGGATTGGAAGGGGGACGGCGACGGCGACATTGCAAAATTGCGCTCGCTGGCCGAAACGGGAACGCCCCCCGAGCAGCGCATCTTTGGAGATGGATTCCACCTGCGGCCGAATTTTGTGCAGTTTTATCGCTGCCGGCAAGTGCTGATCGAAGGCGTTACGGTGACCGGTTCACCCATGTGGAATCTCCATCCGGTCCTTTGCGAAAATGTGATTGTTCGCGGCGTCACGGTGGACAGCCATGGTCCCAACAACGACGGCTGCAATCCCGAATCATGTCGCAACGTGCTCATCGAGGATTGCAAATTCGACACAGGCGATGATTGTATTGCGATTAAAGCCGGCAGAGACGCGGATGGACGGAGGGTGGCGGTGGCGAGTGAGAACATCGTCGTGCGACGGTGCCAGATGAAAGATGGGCATGGTGGCGTGGTCTTGGGCAGTGAAATGACGGGCGGAATTCGCAACGTGTTCGTGGAGGATTGTCAAATGGACAGCCCCCACCTCGAACGGGCCATAAGGCTGAAGTCAAATTCGATGCGCGGCGGGTTTCTGGAAAATCTCTTCGTCCGCAACATTACGGTCGGGGAAGTAAGCGATGCCGTGCTGCGCATTAATCTGGAGTATTCCACCGAGAGGGGGAATCACTTTCCCCTGGTCCGCAATATCCACCTGGAAAATGTGACGTCGGCGAAGAGTCGTTATCCACTCTACCTGGTCGGCCTTGAGCAGCAACCTATTCAGGATGTCACGCTGGTGAATTGTACGTTCGCCGATGCCAAAAAACCGAGCGTCATGAGGTATGTTGAGGAACTGAACTTGCGAAATGTGTCACAACCTGGCGACTGAGACAACGATCGACACGACGTGACGTGCCCGCGTAACCGTGGGCGCCTGACGCTCGATCGGGAATGCCGGTGACCTTGCCTGAACCGCTTCAGGGGAATCGAAATCGAGATGCAAATATGATGGTCAAGTTGAGATGGCGGCGGTATCTGGTCATGATCGTGATCATCTGCTGTGCAAGTTTGGCTGGCGGCGCCGAGTGGTACCTGTCGCCGCTCGGCAATGACGGAAACGATGGCACGCTGCAGAATCCCTGGGCATCCTTTTCCTTCGCGATTGATCAATTGACGCCCGGAGATACCTTAGTCGTCCGGGGGGGCACCTACGACATCGATACCCAGGTACGCTGGCGAACGAATCAGGGAGGAACGGCCGCCCAGCCGATTCGGATTTGGGCGGCGGCGGGCGAACAGCCGATCCTTGATTTCTCCACGATGTCCGCGACGCTGGGTGCGAGTAGCGGCCGCGGCATGCAGATCGACAACAACGTGAATTACTTGCATTTTCGTGGCCTCACCATCCAAGGTGCCAAGGACAATGGGCTGTACAATGAGGGCGACTTCAATGTCTTTGAACGTTTGACCTTGCGGCAGAATGCCGATTCGGGTCTGCAATTGAGTGGTGACGCAGCGCACAACCTGATCCTGAATTGCGACTCGTACGAAAATTTTGATCCCCATAACGGTGGCGAAAACGCGGATGGATTTGCCGCCAAGTTCAATCAGCTGGGCCCGGGAAACGTCTTTGACGGCAATCGCGCCTGGGGCAATTCCGACGATGGTTGGGATCTTTGGCAAGCCGCCAACGGGGTTGTTATTCGCAACTCGTGGGCCTTCGACAACGGGATCGACATTTGGAATGTGGGGAGCGGCTTCAATGGCGACGGGAATGGATTTAAGCTCGGCCAGGACAGCGGTGGCCATTTATTGACCAACGTCCTGGCGTGGCAAAATCAGGTCCGCGGCATCGATGTGAATGGCAACGGTACGGGTGTGCAGGTCTTCAATTCCACGGTTTACGACTCAGGAAGAAACTGGCAGTTTGACGAAACGGCGGCTCAAACCGTTAACCCCCACGAGTTGCGAAACAACATTTCTTTTGGCGGTAGCCAATCCGACCAGTTCCTGTCCGGCGTGGATGGCTCATTCAACACCTGGAACGGCATGACCGCTACTGCCGCGGATTTCAAATCGCTGGACGATTCCATTGCACGTGGACCAAGGCGGTCGGATGGAAGCCTGCCCGTGAGCGACTTTCTCCGCCTGGCGGCGGATAGCGACCTGATCAATAGCGGCACGGGCGTCGGACTCTCCTGTTACATAACGCCGGACTTGGGCGCGTTCGAGTCGCTGCCGGGCGATTTCAACTTCGACGGCATCGTGGACGGAGCCGACTTTACCGTGTGGCGTGACGGACTGGGAACGAGCTTCGTCGCCGAGGATTATGAAGTATGGGCCGATCATTTGAACGCCAGGTTGCGCCTGGCTGCTTCACTGCGGTACCGGAACCCAGCCTGCCGATTGTGCTCGCGTTCGGCATTGCATGTTGGATGGTAGGCCGTCAAGGATTGCGTATTCCGCGTAGCGACTGAGTTGTCAATGGATGCTCCTCAGGAAATTGCACTCGCCTTTCCCCGCCGGAACACTCAGGAAATCCTGGTTCAAGGCGTGCTGCGGTATGCCCGCGAAAACGGGCTTGCCTGGACGTACATTTCGGCACCCGAGTCTGTCTCGCTGACCATCGAGGATCTGATCGGTTGGCCAGGCGACGGCATTATTGCCTCGCTACAGACGCCGACGCAGATGCAATTGGCGCAGAGCCTGAACTTGCCGATTGTCAATATCTCTAGTGCGCTCCCCGATCCTCAAACACCTAGTTGTGTGACTGACAACGAGGCGATCGGGCAGATGGCCGCGGAGCATCTGCTCAGTCTGCGCCTATCAGCGATATGCTTATTATGGCTTGATGGATGTCGAGTATTCCAAGCAGCGCTATGTCGCCTTTGATCGGGCCATCCGCAATGCGGGGTATGGAACGGAACGGCTGCTCGTCACGTCGACGTTCGGTTTGCAGGGAAATCGCTGGCTCAGTCAGCACCAGGCGCTCACCGACTGGCTGGGGGGATTGGAAACGCCGATCGCGGTGTTTGCTGTTTCGGATTACCGTGCCCGCCAGGTCCTGGATGCGTGCGGTCACCTCAAAT
This sequence comes from uncultured Planctomycetaceae bacterium, assembly GCA_963700865.1. Taxonomy (GTDB): domain Bacteria; phylum Planctomycetota; class Planctomycetia; order Pirellulales; family Pirellulaceae; genus CAVOGJ01. The sequence goes on from CAVOZC010000019.1 coordinate 240,143, forward strand.
TACGCGTGCCAGATGATGTGGTCGTGCTGGGTGTGGACAACGAACACCTGGTTTGCGACCACTCGGTCCCCACACTCAGCAGCGTGGCTCGCAACGACGGCCTCGTGGGCTACACGGCGGCCGGTATGCTGCATGCGTTAATGACTCACCAACAACTGGCTCGGAACATCGAGACGATTCCTCCGCTGCATGTCGTGCAGCGTGAATCCACGGCGCGGTTTGCGGTCGCGGATCCTCGCTTACAAGATGCCATCACCTTTCTTTTCGAACATCTCCACGAACCGATTTCGATTGAGGACATCACCCGGCATGCGCACGTCTCGCGGCGATGGCTGGAATACGCCTTTCGGGAAAAACTTGGCGAAACCCCCTTTCAGTACTTGCGTCGGCATCGCGTGGCACTCGCCCGACAATTGCTCGTCAACCAGCCTCAAGGAAAGCTCAGTGGCGTCGCCTTGCGGTGTGGTTTTTCCTCGGCCAAGCAATTAGCCGCGGCGTTCCAGCAAACCTATGGGATGAGTCCACGGGACTATCGGCGCGACGTGTTTCCCGAACATGAGCGGACCGATCCGGGCGCGTGAGCCGCCGCCCACCCAGGCCCCTGACGGGGCCGGTGCGCCTTAGAGGCGGAGGAAGATGCCGCGGCGATAGAGTCCGTAGCAGACCAGCCACCAACCACCCAGCCACAATACGACCCACGCCCAGCCGGCTACGGCGGCGGAACCCGACAAGTGCTCGCCCCAGGTGAGGATTGCCGCCGTGATGCCGTCCGAGCCCCCGCCCGGCACGGGAAGTTGCCACTTGCTGAAGATCGTCTTGAAGCTCAGTTCGGCGCCGATGTAGAGCGTCAGGGCATTGGTGCCGTACACTCGCAACGGCCAAGCGGTGGTCCAGCCCGCCACATCGATGATCGCGTAAAAGAATGACAATAGCAGGGTGCCGGTGCCGGCCGCCAGCAGGCAGTAGGCAGGACTGAAGAACCACTTGCTGTAAGGAATGGTGAAGCGACCCCAGAGCCCCGTTCCGTCCGGTTGATAGCCCCATTGCAGCAGGACCCCAACGGCCACCAGCACGACTCCGAAAACGGCCACGCGAAGTGCCGCCTTCCAGTTGCGTTTCGCGGCCAGTTGCTCGGTGGCATAGGCCCCGAACAAAGCCACCACGGCCAGTGGCAAATACTGCTGGCTCATCCCCCACCAGCCGAGGAACTGCTGGCCGATGCCCGGCGGCCAGTGCTCGAGATGGACGACCCGCTTGACGGCGTCAAACTGAGCCCAGGTGCCGGGTCCCAGGGGAGCTCTTGCCAGGGCGCGGGAATCGACGAGCCCGTTCAGCCACGGCCAGGGCAACAGCGTCATCAACGCCCACTTGCCCAGCAGCACGCCCACGATCAACGCGATTCGCCACCCTTGGGGCAGCATCCATACGGCCACGGCAACCACGTAGGCGGCGGCGATCAATTGCAAGATGTTCCATTTGAGCAGGTCCGTCCACTGCAGGGGCGTGGTATAAGCGTCCGCGGCGACAGTTAGCACAACACCCCACAAATAGAGCAGGAGGGCTCGACGAATGACCCGCGCCATGATGCCGAGGCTGGTGAGTCCGCGGCGATGCATGCCTTGCAGAGACAGGGGAATCGCGGCGCCAGCGATAAATAGAAACCAAGGGAAGACGAGATCCGCAAAGGTGGCTCCCTGCTGAGGATCGTTCCAGGGGACGTGGAACCACTGAGCCGGAAAGACCGACTCGTTCCAAGTCATATTCACGAGCAACATCGCGGCAATGTCAAAGCCGCGAAAGGCGTCCAGCGCAAGGAGTCGTACGGAAGGTGCTTCAGCGGTTACGGAAGATTCGCGGGCAGCCATGGAGGCAATGCTTGCTGCGGGGAGTGGTGAATTGCGATGATCCAAGTATCCGTCCGAGTATAGCAAGCCCGCCGGCCAACCGGCTCCATCAGGGCTCGTTGCTGGACGGTAATCGTAGGGCAGGCTTATACCCTGCCGTTCCTTGCCAGAACCAATCGCCTATTTTGTTCCGCCTGCCTCAAACGGCGGGATACAAACCTGCCCCAGCCACCATTCCCCCCGTGGCTGGGGCTTCCAGCCACAGTCGTCTCGCCGTCCTCGGTCCAAGGTCTGGCGACATCGGCTCCCAGCCACGACTCGGGATGGCGACGTCTCCCGGCATCGGGCCGACAATTCAGCCACCATTCCACCCGTGGCTGTGGCTTCCAGCCACAGTCGTCTCGCCGTCCTCGGTCCAAGGTCTGGCGACATCGGCTCCCAGCCACGACTCGGGATCGCGACGTCACCCGGCTTCGGGCCGACAATTCAGCCACCATTCCCCTCGTGGCTGTGGCTTCCAGCCACAGTCGTCTCGCCGTCCTCGGTCCAAGGTCTGGCGACTTCGGCTACCAGCCACGACTCGGGATCGCGACGTCTCCCGGCTTCGGGCCGGCAATGCAGCCTATACCAGGTCAAGAGCGACTCCTTCTTGCCCTCTCGACGCGGCACTTCCGCCGCTGGCCGGCGTATCCCAAGGTGCCGATTCTGCTGCGAAAACCCCTCTTGACGCAGCCTTGGCACTTAGTAAACTTGCGTTCACTGTACGGATGTACTCCATCGGTCTGCCGACGCACCGCGCGGCCCGACGGAGCGAACTTGGTATATTCCTGCTGAGTAGGAGGGCCAGACCATGACGGATGCAAATCGGGAGCGGGATTTTGAGGTCGTTGTCGTGCGGGATCGTGACCGGACGCTGCAATGTCGGGTCGACGAATGGGATGCGGTGACGCTGGTGGCCGCCGTATCCTCCGACCCCCGCTGTTTTGCGGACTTGCACGGCGGCGTGTCGCCGTTATCGTCATCGGCAGCCGCTGGAGGACTTGGGCTGGCAAGCGTTTACCGGTGAAATTCCGCCGGGGCCCTGGCTCTTCATCGATCTCGCTTGCCAGCGGCTGGTCTCGAATGATCTGGAGCGGCTTCCGCGGGAACCGTGCGCCTTCCAGCGCGACGAAGGCGACTGGGAGCCTTCCAACCCGGTGGTCTGGTGCAACGTGCCACCTTGGTGGGAGCAAGACGTGCAGGCTCGGCTGGAAGCCGACGCAGCGCCGTTGCCGCCTCCCTCCGCACCGGTCGACTTTCGCGGCGTCCTCTACGGACGGGCCATGGCGGAGGCCATTGCGGACCTGATGCGAGCCAGGCAAACCGCGGAGGGACTGCCGGCTGCCTTTGTGGACCTCGAAGGCGGGCGCGCAGAGCGGGCGCTGGATGACCAGGAACGGCAGCTTCTCCACCGCTGGAGAGCGTTGACAAATCGCGTACATGCGGACTGGCTGTTGGCAGCTCGTGCGGATTTGGAGCATCGACCGCCTCGGCATTTCCTGCATGCGGGGCGTGAATGGGTGGATCAAGAAATCGAGCACCGGCAGCGACAATGGTCGTTATTCCGCGCGCCACCGCTGCCGCTCGAGCACGAAACGCACGCGTATCGTCATGGTCCCATGGGGACCGCCGAGGTGGTCGTGTATTTCGACTTTTGTCGCCAGGTGATTGCTGCGGGCTGGCGGCACTTGTGCGATAGCAAGGCGGACGGCTCGGCGACGCTCGCCGACGTGCTCTACGATGCGGGCGTCGCCTGGTTGCAGGCCGGGAGGATCGATGACGATCCGACGCCGCCGGCCGCAATCATTGAGAGTTGCCGTCGCCATATGCCAATGGTGGCCAACAAGAGCGAGCATCTGGATTGCGACTGTCCCATCTGCCGGATGATGGCGGAACAGTCTGATTCGTTCGGTCCCGCCTTCTTTGGCTTTGACGGGCATCATCTGGAGCTTGACGACGAGTTCGCTTTTTCCCTCTGCGAGACGCGGGATGAGTGGGAGAGCCAGCGGTGTGACGACGATTTCGATGTGGAGGACTGGGACGAACCCGACTCGTTGGCCACCCGCCCGCCGGAAGACGACGATCTCGCCAGCGTCTGGAAGTCCAGTTTTGTGGCGGACATACCGGGCGGCGGCGTCAGCACGATGGCACTTGCATTTCGTGCCGCGGAGCTGGTCAGTGACCTGGAGATGACGCCTGATTCCCAGGCCCAAATTGACCACTTCAATCAGTTGTTCGACGCCGTGCGGCATGCGGAGGATGGCGGCAGCAAGCAGCGTCGTGAGCGAGTGGTCGCCTTGCGAGAGTACCTGGAACGGCTGGCTGGGCAGCATCCCGTGATGACCGGGAAAATCGCCGACTTCCAGAGCCAATTGGACGCCTGGATTCGCCAGCCTGCCACGGGTTTCTCGATATGAGGTGCCGACACGGCTCGATCCCGTAAACTCCCTCCCCCCGGAAAAGCGGATTGGTGGCGGTCGATCTGGTCGGCTGCTGCCGGGCTACGGTCAAACGCCTCATCGCGGGTGATGATGGGGCCGGTGACAACCAATCGTCGCTTTTCCGTAGCGGGGAGGGTTGGGGAGGGGGACGCCGATGGCGGGCAACACGGCTCGACACCACACGCCGGGTCGATTCCCGAGCCCAATCGCCGGGGCGGAAGCCAAGGCAGGACGATGGCCCATCATTCAGGATGTTGGGCGCTCCTCAACCGTTGGCTGCGGAAAATGATTCCCAAGCATCTTTCGCCAATATTCCCAGGTTGCCGGCGGCCAGATTCTCGCCGACCTGGGCGGGTGTCTTGCCACCCGGAATCGCCGTGTGGCACGCGGGGTGCGAAATGGCGAAGCGGAGACTGAGTTGGGCCTTGGATTGAGATGGCCAGCGGGCATAGACGGGCGCCAGCCGATCGAATTGATCGAGGTACTGCTCAAGCTTCTCCGGGGAGAGATTAAAACGGCGATGATCGTCATCGCCGAAGTGCTGTCCTCGGGTAAATTTGCCCGTAAGCAGCCCGAACAGTAATGGAATCCGGACGATCACGCCGATGCCGTAGGCCAGCGCCTTCGGAAACAAAACCCGCTCCGCCTCGCGCTCGAGCACATTGTCGCGCACCTGGATCACGTCCAGGAGCGAATGGTGCCGATCGAGAAGGTGTGCGTGAGCTGTCTCTTGAAACGATTGGACGCTCCACCCCGCATGCTTGATCTTGCCCGCACGCTTTAAGGACTCGAGGGCCTCCCACGGGGCATCCTTTTCCAATTCTTCGAGGTTTCCGCTGTGAAGCTGCAGGATATCCAGCGCCTCGACTCGCAACCGCCGGATGCTCTGTTCCGCCGCCGAGATCAAATAATCTCGGTCGTAATTCTGTCGAATCGGCCCATAGCCGTGATCGTCCGCGGGACTGGCGTGGTAGAAATCATTGCCGGCCTTGGTGGCGATCACCACATCCGCGGTGGGCCGCTTTCGCAGGGCGCGGGCGATGAGTTCTTCGGAGTGTCCCCGGCCGTAGACATCCGCGGTATCCAGCAGTGTGCAACCCGCATCCAGGGCCGCGTTGAGCGCGGCAAGAGAAACGTCATCGTCCGTTTTGCCCCAGTCCATACCGCCAATTGCCCAACATCCGAATCCGATGTTCGATACCGATGGGCCGCGTTCACCCAGTCGACGATATTCCATCTCGTTTCCTTTTTGAAGCCGATCCGCATCCGACGGCCATTCCTGAAAGCAGCCACTGCATTGTAGCGGGTTCGGGAACGGCGGAAGAAGTAATGACTGCCTCAATTTGGGGCTCTAGGTAAACGTGAAAGTTGCTTAAGTTGCCGGGGAGAGGGCAGGTGTCATGGTGCCCCGTGTTTGTGGCCAGGAACCGGCGGACTATCATTGTCGGCATGCAGAAACAGGTTGCTCGCGCCCTTACGTTGCCGTCATCCCGATCTTCGCTGCGCTCGCTGTTGGTAGCATGAAACGATGTTCGCACGCTACAAAATCCATCGCGGAAAGTCATCCTCGAACGCACAACTGCCAGCGGGGATTCGACAAGACACGCGCAAGCATACTCGTCACTGTTTGAGACCGCCCGAGCAGGCCGTCTGGATGTACCTTAACCACCCGTCGCTTGAGTCGTGGAGAGGGAGTATTCGACCCGCCGTGCCGGTTCCATAGGGAAGAAAACACATGCCCTTATGTTGACGCGTTCGGTAAACAGGCAAGATGCCTGTTGAGCCCAAGAGGGCAGGCGTCATTGTTCCGTTGACGGAGCAATGACTTCGCAAAATATGGATGCCATTCGCTCCTGACAAATGGTTACCTCCTCGCTTCGACGATCGGCAATCGAATGATCGCCCCTGCCGCAAGACCAAAGCGCTCGACGTGCCCCGTGATGTTCTCCGAAGACGCGGTTTCCACGATCACGTGGGTATGCGACGAAGTCGCTGGGTGCGTCACATTTCCCACCGATTCCTTGGCAAAGATGCCGATCAGGGTTCCTCGCACGCTCTTCCGCTCGATTTCAACTGGTTGCAGCTCGCTTGGCAATTGGAGCTTGTTCAATCGGGCGTGCATGGGACACGCGCCGTTAATGACATGGAGCCGGACGTCTGCCAATTCTCCTGCGACGACAAATGGAAATGGTTTTGCCGTGTTGATCCCACTTGTGGCAGCCAAATCCTCGATGAATGCTTCCACCTGCTGGGGCGTGAGATCCTTGGGAATGGAATGCTGTTGCCATAGGGGAACGTAGGCTCCAACCAGTAACGTCGCCTGATCTTGCAGCGCTGATCCATTCAATTCTGTCTGTAGTTTCCTGTCGGAGTCCACCCGCGTGATCATCGGCTTGCCGTCAAAGACCGTGATTTCACCGACCAGCTTTTCCAACGCCCCAACGGCATAGAAGTGTTCGCGTTTCACGAGATCTTTGAGCTCGACCCGACCGCCATGTAACTTGTTTCCAATGGCCTCATGCATCTTGCCGTACTGCACGATGGTCCCATCCCAGGTGTCGTCGGCATCTACGAACATCGACCAGGCACAAACGAACAATGCGACCACCACAAGTTGCTGACCGTAAGTCCACGACGTCATGTTTTGCTCCTTCTCGCTTACGCGGCCCGGCAGCGGTACCGCGTCTCAGCACAGCAAAGCGCACCACGCGACCTGCCGCCCAAAATAGCGAAGGAGTGTGATCTTTGGAGGCGCACGGCCGCCTGGCCCTCCACGATGGTGGGCTTCTGGAGGCGTTTTTCGCTGTTGGCCTTGCAACGAAATTCCTGCAACTCGCATGCCGAAGGGGGCATTCCCGGTCCCCGACGGTGATTTTGTAACCGCTGACAGGGCTACCCGGGCCTACGACGAGATACGCCGCAGGCGTATCTGAAGGAAAGGACGCCTACCTGGTGACCGCGACCGGGACGCCCAGCAGACGGGGCGACGCGGGTTGCCGATCCGCCTGGATTGGATGGACCGGTTAGGGGCGTCTTTCGCGGCCACGCATTGTTTTTCGACCTCCAGGCATGGAGAGCGGCGCCCACCCGAACTTCCTTCGTGGCCCTCGTGCTTTTCGTGGTTGCCTTCTGAACCGCCCATAAGCCAGACCTGCGGGCCGTGCCGTCATCCACACCACTGCTCGCTCATCGTGCTGCGCGCTGAGGGGAACGGTGCTCGTCAACGGAGTGCACGCGTCCGATGGCGAGCACGAGAAGGAAAATCCGTTGAATCCACGAAGATGCATTCAGAAATGCGTGTCAGGACAGGGCCCCAGGGGCCGCGGGCATTTCGACGATGCTTGGGAGTCTTTTTTATGCGCCATACGACGCAAATCGGTTGAGGACAAGTCGAAGAAGGACCTCGAAATCGTCGTCCGCCGTCGCCGCTCGTTTCGGGCAGCCATCGTGCCGCCAACAGCCGCGTCTCGCCGGCCGGAAGGCGATTCGACGGTCCGGCGCTCACCCTCCTTCACGCGACGCTGGTGCGTGCGGCTCACAGGATACGCAGGCGAATGTGCTCACCACATTTGCTCGCGCAGGGTCCCGCATGGTGTTGATCGATGCTGGCGGTCATTGGAAAATTATCACGGAGCCATGCAGTCGGGGAAGTGACGCCACACAACGCGAGCGGGTCGCGGACGGAATCTCGCCGGCTTTGTGCCGCTGTAAAACAGAGGCTGTAAAAACAGAGAGAGCAAGCGCATCGGGGCCGAATCAAAAAACATCGAACACGGCAGCGCGACACCGGTACAGCGATGCGTTCTTGTAAATGCCGGCGACGGCGGATGGCCGTCGGCCAGAAATAAAGGGAAGGGCCGTCAGCCGGGGTCCGACCACCGTCGGGTGACGGCGATGTTGGGCTTCGCGACGGATTTCCACGATCCGTGATCCCATCGATGGGGCCAATCTGGCAAGTTCGGCCGGTCTTTCCTGCGGTATACTGGGGAAAGAGCGCTCGGTCACCTAGATGCACCGCGGAGACAGGATACGGAACAAAGGTATGGCCAGTTTCGAGTTACGATTGTACGAGGATGGCAATTTGCGTCGGCGTGTGCCGGCGCAGGCGGCGCTGGAGGTGGGACGTCAACGCAACAGCGGCGAACCGGCCCCCTTTACCCTCCACGAGCATCCGCAGGAGGGTTGGCGGTTGATCGTCGGATCGACGCAGGAAACCAGCATTCCGCGACGCTGGTTCCGGCTGTCTCCGCAGGCCGACGGGACGTTCGAAATCCATAACCTGCACGCGTCCTATCCCGTCACACTGGCCGATGGCACGCTCATTGCCGCCGGGAGAAGGCTGGCGGTAGGTACCGAGCCGTTAATCAATGTGGCGCCGGGTCGAGTCATGCGGGTGCTGACTCCCCAGGTTGACGAGGAAGAAGGACAGCAATTCCGCAGCTTGCGGAGACGGGTCGACAGCGACGAGGGCTCGAGCGGGATGGCTCCGCTGGCCACCCTGCGGACGATGGTGCCGCCCGGTGCCACGGAAGTCGATGCCGGAGGTTTCGTGAACTTGCTTCGACAGGCGCTGCGTGTCGTCCGCGAGGCCGCCGGTTCCGATGCCTTTTTCCAAACGGCGCTCGACGCCGCACGCAGTATCGTGGGGCTTGATCGGGCGGTGATTCTCATTCCCGACGACCAGGGAGGGTGGACCGTTCGCTCGCAATCGCCGGTCGATGTCCAGGCGAGTGCCTTTCCGGAAATCAGTGATACGCTGTTGCGTCGCGTGCAGGAAGAACGCTGCACACAAATCTATGATTCCGAAAAGTGCGAATTACCGGATAGTTCATTGGCGATCATCAATTGTGCGGTGGCGGCACCCGTGCTCGACCATCAGGAACAGATCGTGGCCGCCTTATACGGCGATCGCAGTCTTGATATTTCCGCGACCAACGACGCGGGTATTTCCGACGTCGAGGCGACGTTGGTGGAAGTCCTGGCGGGTGCCGTCGCAGCCGGTATTGCTCGGCAGGGCGAGGAGCGGTCCCGCATGCGGCTGGCTGAATTCTTTTCGCCACGGGTGGCGGAGCAATTGGCACAACGTCCCGAATTACTGACGGGGCAGGACGCCGAGGTGACGGTTCTGTTTTGCGACATTCGCGGTTTCAGTAGCGTGGCCGAGCAAATCGGGCCTACCAAGACCATCGAGTGGCTAAACGATGTATTGACTGAGTTGAGTGAGTGCGTGGTCAATCGTGATGGTGTGCTGATCGACTACGTGGGCGACCAGGTGATGGCCATGTGGGGTGCTCCCCAACCGCAACCAAACCATGCGGAACGCGGGATGGACGCGGCGGCCGAGATGCTGGTGCGGGCGGAAGTCCTGCGGGCGCGATGGCAGACGCGTCTGCCCCGGACGTTTGACATCGGGATCGGACTCAATACCGGCATCGCCCGCGTCGGCAATACCGGCTCGCGATTGAAATTCAAATATGGTGTCTTAGGAAATACGGTCAACACGGCGAGCCGCCTGCAAGACGCGTCGAAGCAGTTGGGCGTGGACTGCGTCGCCGCGGCCGCCACCGTCCAGGCCTCGCAACGCTCCCAAGGAGTGCGGCGGTTGGCCCGATTGGCCGTCGTGGGCATTGATACGCCGGTGGATGTGTACGAGGTGGTATCCCAGCCGGACGACCGCTGGCGTACCTTAACGGACGAATATGAAGCGGCCTTGGCCGATTTCGAGTCCCAGCGGTTTGGCGAGGCGACGCGCCGCCTGGGGCAAATCGTGCAGAACTTCCCTCACGATCGCCCTTCGTTGCAGCTTCTCCGCCGAGCCGTCGCCGAACTCTCCGAACCCTCGGCCAACTTCTGCCCGGTCTGGAAGTTGACCACGAAATGAGCCCATTGCCGTCGACAACGGTACCTCGGCAGCCGCGGCACGCCTTGCCCGGATCGCAGCCGGGAGACAAAAAATATGGTTGGAAAACGGTGATTTCTGGGTTACGCTGGAGCCTGAGGACAAGCGCCGTCGCGGAACCCGACATCGTGCCGATGGACGCTGCCAGTGGTTTGTCGGAATGTTTTGCTGTGCTGCCAACCAGGGAGTAAGAGCCAATGAACGGGCGAAGATGCTGTTTTTTGCTGTTTTTTTTCTCCCTGCTGTCGTTGGCCAGTGCACAACCTGGAACAGGTGTCTGGATGGAACCAGACGGCATGGACGCACCCGAGGGCGTCCCCGCTGGCCAAGACACGATGGGAATGGGGGCCCTTACGGAAATTCGGGGCTCGCTCGATCCCGGCAAAGGAGACTTTGTCGACACGTTCTGCATCGTCATCGACGATCCATTGGCGTTCTATGCTTCGACCAGCGCACACCTGGGAGGATCATTTCTGGGGCCCCAGGAAAGACTGGCCAACACGCGGATCTGGTTGTGGGCCAAGACGGACGTTACCGAAGGAACGATCGCGACGATTGCCGTGGCCAATGATGATGATCAGATTGGCGCCGATTTCGGATCGACTGTTTCGAGCCCCGATCTTTTTGAAATGTTGACGAGTGGTCTGGTCGACCCGTCGGCGGACGGCGTCATCCTCGAGGCGGGGCGTCAATACTTGGTGTCGATTGCTTCGTCCGACAACGATCCGTTGGACGCAGCAGGAACTCCCCTGGCTGCCATTGACCTGATGGGGCTCACGAGGCTGTACGGCGCCAATACGGCTGCCGGGCCCTTCACTGAATGGGCCAATCCGGCCGCCGCGGTCGATGCGGGGGCGTACGTGATTGCTTTGTCGGGAGCCCGCTTCTGCATTGTTCCGGAGCCCGCGATGGCGCTGTTTGGCGCATGGGGTGGTCTCTTGATCGCGATGCGGGCGCGAAGGATGATCGCCTTGCGGGGCCGATTGTGTTCCTGATGTTGACCTGCGGGTAGGTTGGTGGATGCGAGTCCCTCTTCCCGTCAGCCGACGGACGTGGCGGCCTCGTGTCGCAAAGTCGCCTCCGCGAATTCAGGGCGTCGGCGTTTTCAATGGTCTCTCGCGCAGGGTCTCGATTTCCTTGGCGACTTGTGTGGCCTGTTGTTGCCATCGTGCGGCTTCGTCTGGGACTTGCCAATGGTCGTAGCAGGCCGAAATCTGCTCGCAGGCTCGAAGCACGTACCATCGACGTAGCAGACTCAATTCGGGCAATTTCTGCTTCAGCTGCAGATAGTTGTTCGCCATCGCCTCCTGGTTCGTCGGCGTGGTCTCTTGCATGCCGCGGAGGCAATCCAGCAAGATTTCGCTCCGCAATCGTTTGGCGGAATCCGGCTCGATCTGCCGAAACGTCACCACGGCCTCTTGTGCCAGTGCTGTGGCTTCGTCGAGCTGGCCGCGTCCGAGTAGGGCGTCAGCGAGGTCCAACCGTGCATCGGCCTGTTCCTTGGTTGGGCCATCGGTTTGAGATTGCAGAGTCTCCAACCATTGCCGACCGGTGACTTCGGCAGCGGCATAGTCCCGCTGACTTAGTTGGATCGCCAGCAAAAGTCTCAGCGAATCCCGGATGTCGGGCGAGTCGGGCGCCAAGAGTCGTCTTCTTTCCGCCAGTGCCTCACTCGCCATGGCGGCCGCTTGTTGGAGTTGACCATCGCAATACAGTCCGTTGGCCAGGTTCCGCAGCAGCAGCGGTGTGTGCGGGTTGTCGCGTCCGAGTATTTCTGGACCGGTAGCCTGCAGCCGCTGCCAGAGCGGCAGGGCCAGCCGCAGTTGCCCCAATTCCTGGTAGGCGGTCGCCAGATTGTTTTCCCAGCCGAGCAGTTCCGCGGGCGTCAGGTGGGATTGGGCAAGCTGGTAATGGGGTTCCAGCAATTCAATCGTCTTTTGCCACTCCTTCGCGTTTAAGTAGGCGACCGCCAGGTTGTTCATGGCGTTCAGTGTTTCGGGGTTGGCGTCTCCCAGGCGAGCACGCTTGTCCTGCAAGGCGTCCGCCAAGTCCGCCAGCATATTGGCGGTGGAATCAATCATGGCTTGGCTTGCCATCCAGTCGTCTTTGAGGGATCGTGTTTCGGAGTCATCTGGTCCGAAATTTTTCAAAGAGATCTCGTACGCCTGTTTGAATATCGGGACCGCTTCGGCGTAGATGCCTAGCTTCAGCAGCGCTCGCCCGATGGTTTGGGTGAGTGCGGCCGCGATGCGAGGATCCTGCACCGTATTTTTCTCCAGCCTGTCTGCTTGTCGCCGCATGACTTCATACACCGTGACGGTCTTGCCGTCCCGCTGTGGATCGGTGCGGCTGAAGGCCTCGACGAGAAAGTCGGCAACGCTGTCGGCACGGACCCTGGCGCGTTCGGCCAGGGCACGCTCTTTTCGAAGCCGTTCGTTGGTGACTTGGGCAAAACCCCACAGGATGAGTGCACCGGCCAATCCCGTCAGCACGGCGGCCGCCAGGGAACCGAAGATTTTGGGGTGATGGCGCGTCCAGCGGCGGAGTCGGGCGGTGGGTGGCTCGCGATGGGCGGTGACCGGTTCGTCTGCCAGAAAGTGTTCCAGGTCGCTGGCCAACGCCGCGGCGGATGCGTATCGATCCTGCGGGTCACGCACCATGGCCTTCAGGCAGATTGCCTCCAACGCCCGTGGCACGTCAAGCTTGACTTCACGCGGGTGGGGAAATTTTCCGTCAATGACGTTACGCAGCAGCCGACCAAAATCAGCGTCTTTTTGCGCGACGGTTCCGGTCAGCATGGCATAAAGGGTCGCGCCAAGCTGTAGATATCACTGGCCGGACCGACGTCTTTCTGTCTCCCAGCCGCCTGTTCAGGACTCATGAACGCCACGGTTCCCACGACTTCACCCATGCGTGTCGGTGTCGATTCGGACCCCAATTCGGGTACGATCACCGTTTCATCCGAATGGACGGTGACCTCTGTTTGGCCGACCGACTTGGCCAGCCCCCAATCCACGACCAGAGTTTCCCGAAACTTACCCAGCATGATGTTGGCGGGCTTCAGGTCGCGATGTACGATCCCACGGCTGTGGGCATATTCGATCGCGTTGCAGACGTCGATAAACCGCTGGATGAGATCCCGAAGAGCCAGGATGCGGTCTCCGCTGGAACGCGGCGTGTCGTGTTCACGGATGAAACTCGTCGATCGCATCTTGCAGGCTTTTACCGCGAATCATGCGCATCGCGTAGTAGGGGCGGCCGTCGGGATAGGTTCCCAGGCCGTAGACCGGAACGATCCCCGGATGCTCGAGACGTCCAGTGATTTCGGCCTCTTGCATGAAGCGGGCACGGCTATTTAGATGGTCGGCAAACTTCGGCTTAATCTCTTTCAGTGCCACCTCGCGCGTCAGCTCCGTGTCGTTTGCCACCGAGACGACTCCTAGTCCACCCTCGGCCAACGGCCGCAACGGTTCGAATCGTCGGCGTACGGTCGTGTCGATCGTGGTTGTATGCGGTCGAGTGAATTCGATCGGCATGTTACCGGGAACGCCGGCCGGGGCAAGGGAGCAAAGGGTTACCGAATGAGCCAGTTCTGCATTGCCCATCGACTGCACATGCGCACGCAGGCTCATCGGCACGGGGACGGCAGCAAGACTCAGCTGGGGATCGTCGCCGTGTTGCCGCACATGTTCCTTGACGAGCGACCAGAGCAGGTGACTCCGCTCCTCACTGAGAATTCCCCGCTCGACGAATAATTCCCCCAAGGACTTGTGCTTCTGCCGCAGCCAGTCCTGCATCGTGTCGACAAGCTGCTGCTGACTCACGAAGTCCAATTGCAACGCCAGTACGCCGAAGAGCAGATTTCGGTCGTGAGGAGACTGAGCCGCGACCATGGTTTTCCCCTTTGGTGATTGACCGAACGGCAGAGATCGTGGTCCGGGAAGGAATCCGCGGCCGACGGTTATTCGGTGGGTTTCACGAAGGCTGCCATGATCAGGCCGACCAGCAAGGCACCCACGACGTGATACACCATGTAGAGAAAACAGAAATTCCAGGGGTAGTAATACCAGACGACTTGCGAGATATGTACCCACACCGTGCAGAAGATGCCTGCCCAAACGATGAGCAGTACGCGATTGGGATAGGTGCTGGGCGCCGCCGCAATCAGCAGAATGCCAGCAATCACCGTCACGAGCAGTGAGTGGACGAATCCGGCGGCCAGCGTGCGAGGTGACATGGGTGTCGCTCCTTGCTGGCGATAGAACAGCATGGCGACGGGCCCGGCCTCGTGCTTGGCGACGAAGGCCTCCATCGCCGCGGTATTTGACTCGTCCGACGGCAGGCCGGGCAGATAGTAAACACCCGTCTTACCGACCTTTTCCTGCAAGACGGCGCTGACGTCGTCACCGGCGGGCATCGCCTGGATGACCTGCTTGGAAATCGGCAAGATACCCCAATAAAGATATCCCCACAGGAAGAGTACCACTGCGGACAGGATCGATCCGAGCACAAATCGCATGAGACGCTCCTTGGAAGAGGGCATCGATGGGAAAAGAGGGCCACAAGCCCGCATTGTAAACAGCCGCCGAGCGAGATAACAGCAGTTGCGGGGACATGGTCCGCCGAAGGCGACGGACCGGTTGAACCCTGTCAGGGTACCCCCCCGAAGGACGTGTCATTACCCACATCTTCACCCAGTCAGCCCTTGGGCTGTCGTACTCCTGCCCGTACTCCTGCCCGTACTCGCGCTCGTGCTCGTCCTCGTACTCCGGCACTTCGAGTACGAGCACGAGCACGAGCACGAGAATCCGGTAAGTCCACGGAGGTGCGTTCGGAAAGTGGGCAATGACAAGTCTGCTAGATGCGGCTCAACGCCCCCGCCAGCGACATTGTCCTTGGGCATCGGCGGCGATGCGACGGTGATTTGCCAGTGGGCGAGCATAGATGTAGGTGTAAGCACGCTGCGGCTGGCCCATCCCATCATGGCAAGTCACGACTTCACGTGTGTAGAGCGAGTTGCCTTGCCCAGGCTGGTACCCTTCCACCGCGTCGAGGACTTGGAGTGTGTCCGCCAGATGTTCCGTCGCGACGAACCACAATTCGCCTTGCACGGTATCGGTACCGGGCACGATGCCCGGATAGGCTCCTAGATCGTACAAGGCGGCTTTCGTGGTGGCTCGCACAACGCGGTCCGGTGAATGGGGCCAGCATGTTTCTCGGCATTCCCCTCTCTGCAAGGTGCCATACACAAAAATCGGTAGCGGCTCGGTAAGGCGAGTCATGGGCGATTCGCGGACGCGTCTTGGCTGGCGGTGTTACTGGCCATAGATGTGGCTCAACTTTTCCACGGTTTCCGCCAGCAGTCGGCGACAACTGGCGGGTGAGATCAATTCGGCTTCGGCACCCAATGCGAGCACACGTGGCAGCACTTCGAGATCGTGGCCGGCGGGCACGGTCAATTCAATGCCGCCGTCGGCGAGTGGTTTGACTTGCTGGTCTGGATGCCACGGATCTTCCTGGACGAAGCGGGCGGCCAGCCGACTGATACGGATCTTGAAATTGCGCGTCTTGCCGCCGCCGAAAATTCCGATGCTTTCCCTCAGGTGCCGTGCGATATCGAGTTGGCTACGCGGTTCGAACCAGGCGTCGAGCGCGGTGGCTTTACGAAAACGGTCGAGCTTCCAGTGTCGGATGGGATCTTCGGCCGCCAGTGGTGTATCGGCGGGTACACCCACAATGTACAGACTCGATTGGTAGAGCGCCACCGCGTAAGGCTCGATGCGGCGCGTGGTGGCTTGATCACTGGCCAGGGACTGGTACTCGATCTCGACAATACGATGCTCAAGAATGGAGCGATTGATCGTCTTGAGAACGCCTTGCTGTTTTTCGTAAGATTTGGCGGGAGTTCCCAGCACGTAGAGGACCTGGCGGTACTTTTCGTAGTGATCCCAGACGGCTGCGGGCAGGCTTGCGCGAATTTTGTTCCAGAACGATTCAATCCCTTGCCAGAACGGGGTGCCCACGAGCGGCACGAGTAGGTCGCGACCCATGGAGAGCGCCATCAGCTCGGTCGAAGAGGCGGCGATCTTGTGGCTGCCGCGAAAACGAGGCCCCAGTTTCCAGACTCGGCCTCGCGGCAGCTCGTCCGAGTCAATATCGAACCCGGCGGCTTGAAGGGCCTCCAGGTCGCGGCGGACACTCCGCGTGTGCAGCGAAACCAACCCCAGATCCGTTACCAGCTCGTCGCGAAGTTCCGAGAGCGTACGCCCGAAGCGCGTGGCCTCGAGGATCTGCAGCAGCTTGTGCTGGCGAATGAGCTGTTCGTTGCGTGCCATGTTCGTAAGTCGGTTCGGCGCGGCACATCCCGCCCGGGACGCGAGCCTCAAATCTAATGTTCCGAGGCACCGCGTCAACGCCCCGGCCGTTTGCCTGATCGAGGCCAACAACGGGCATCTCAAGATGTGCGAAGTAGTTCGATCGTGGCCAGCTAACGTGAAATGCCGGCCGGCAAGCAGGCATCCAGGAAAGGAGCAAACCCTCGTTGCCGCGCACGATTCCCCTCGCTTGCCGTGGTGATTTTCCAGCTCATCGGCAACCCCGTGCTGCCCGTCAACGACGGCAGGCAACATGGTCGATCAATGATCAGCATTGCACGCTTTGTACCGAACACAAATTGGCAGGACGCCGCAGCCACGGCCATCGGGGACATGCTTCATTCGAGCGAAATCCTCAAGGTATCTTGTTTTGGAAGGTTTTATAGCGCAAACGGCGACGCCGATTAGCTTTCGCGACGGAATGGCGTCTCCGTTGTTCCCCGTTATTCACCGTCCTGCGCATCCGACCGGGACAAAACCGGGACAACTTTTTTGACGGGTGTTCACGCGCACCTGGAAGAAGCTCCGCGTCGTATTTGTCTTGGGCGGCAATGGCTTTCCTGGGCGCCGCCATGGGTCGGCAGCCGTCAGCTCGACGCGGACTGCCGGCGAACGACGAGTTGTCGGAACTCGCCGCTACCTACCTGCGGGAACGCGGGAACACCGCCAGTGACGAAGCAGGACGTCAAGGAGGCCCTCAGCGGGCTGCGTGAACTCCTCCATGCCGATGTGTCTCGGGCCGCAACCATTTTGGAAAAGCTCACGGGACCCGTGCTGGTCTACCAGATGCAGGAAAAGGGCGGCCGAACCAACGTGTTTTGCCGAGTTCACTGCGTCCGCCATCCCCGCTCTGGCTGGGATGGCGGTTTTTTTTAACCATCCAACGAATCGTAGTTGGGAGTTCCAAAGTACCGGTCGTTGCACCATCGAGATCCCGGCCAGGCTCCGCCTCGAGGAAGAGCCCAGGTACATGCCCTTGGCCAGGCAGATGAAGACGATGCGGGACGCGGGGGCCAGCATCAACGCCATTGCCAAGGCGACAGGAAAGGACTGGGCCATGGTGCGGCGTTTACTCGCTTACGCCAACAGGGGTCCTGTCCCCCTGCGCCGTCCCAGGTCGGCAGGAAGAAACGGCCGCAGCACTCGGTCGCGGGAGGTTCGAAACTGCCGCCCTACCAGCGTTATGCCGCCGAGGTGTCGGAACTGCGCACGTAGCACAAGTTGTCCTGGAAGCGGATTGCGGGGGTGATCGCCGAGCGACACGGCATCTCCTTTTCTGCGGCGACAGCGGTCCGCGCCTTTGACCATGCTCATCCCAAGGTAATCCTCGAGGCAGCTGCCAGCGGCTATCGCCCCAACCGTGGCCGCGGCCGAGCGCTCGCCCCGGAGTTGGTCGCAAATCTCCGGAGACATATGGAGCAGCATCCAGACTGGCCCGACCTGCGGATCGCCAAGGCGGTTGGCTGCGGACATAGAACCGTCGCGCGAGAACGCCGCCGGCTGGCGAATGATGCGGCTCGCTGACGGCAAAGGGCTGAAGAGATGGCGCTGGGGGGGTCCCACCCGGCCATCGGGGTCGTCTTCCGCTACCACCACCTCGTGGAGACGGCGGGGCTCGGAGAGCGACCCGAGGAGGCCTTCCAACGCGATCGGACCCTCCAGGTGTGTGTCCTCGCGTTTCATCGCCCTGTCAATGACGGCCATCTATCTGGAGTTCTGACACCATGGCGCGATCACTCGCAGATTTCGTTCGCGAAGCCCTCAAAACCGTCGAGGAGATCTCAGCTGAGAGCGCAGCGCAGATTCTCGAGAAGCCGGACCGCGCGGGCTGGGACTTCATCGACGGAGGGAACCCGACGAGTTCGCAGAAGGGCACATTCCAGGCGCTCGGAATTTCCCACGCGGCTTTCTCGAAGTGCGCGCCGACTTCGAGCACCCCAAACGCGACCCGTGGCTCGAAGATCGAGGGCGCAAGATGATTCTCTACTGCGGCGGCGGTCACCGAAGCGCGCTCGCGGCAAATCGCTGCAGGAGATGGGATTCGCGCGGGCTCTTGTCGCTCGCAGGGGGATGGACGGGTTGGACCAAACTCGAGCTACCCGTCGAGCGCTGACGAAAGCCTTTTCTAGAGACTTCACTCGACTCGATCTTTCGGCGTCCTCTCTTGCGCAAGTCCGGGTCCGGCGCATGTCGCTCCGCGAATGGCTCGCCCGCAAGGGGAGCGGTGGTTCAACACCTCCGTATCAGTGAAGTTGGGTTTTGGGATTGCCGGATTTGGAGCGGGCTGCGCTCTATTTCGCTGCGCGACATGCGCCGGACCCGGACTTGGGTGTGTGGTTTGCGTGGATTTGTTTGGGCGACGGTTTGCCTGAGTTTTCCGCGCGAAGTCAGGGTCGGCGGACGTCGCGCAGCGAAATAAAGCGCAGCCCGCCTCGAGTCCCGCAAACCAGAGCCCAACTTCCATGTCGCCAAATAGTCGCACCTCGGCCCCACTTGCGGGCGAGCCATTCGCGGAGCGAGCCGCCGAGCCCTGACTCGCTCCGCCATCGATCGGGATAAAGAGTGGGTGAAGCGTCAGGCAGTGCGGGCGGTGAATTCCAGGATGGGGGTGAAGATCTACGCGATCGGGGTGTTGCATCGGGGCGAGGTGGCCGGCGTCGATGTCGCAGACGCGTGCGTTGGCCATGCGCGCTGCGAGCTGTTCGTAAGCCGTGCGGGAAAATCGCCGTGGGTTGCCCGCTCGATCAGCGTCGGCGTGCGAATCCGGGCTCCTGCGGCTGACCATAGATCGAACGATCCGGTGGCTTCGAAGATCGCGGCCTCGGTTTCGCCGCTGCATTTGAGTTCGACCTGGCCGTCCGCGTGATCGGCGAGACCCTCGGCGAGATAGTAGTCGACTTCGGTGTCAAATCCGCGAAGAGCGTCTTCTCCAACCACTTCTCGCGGGCCGCTTCGCGGCTGGGCCAGACGTGGCGGCGGTTGCGGCACCTTCGGCGAGCGCGTTGCCGGGCGATTTTGCCGCCAGCAGTGCCTGCTGCCACTCCGGCGGGATCACGACGGGATCGACGAGCACGTTGTACTCGAAGAGGTCCGTCCGCTCGGCCGAGGCCATCAGAATCGCGATGCCGCCAAATGAATGTCCGAGACCCAATGCGATGCGACCATCGGGATGCTCGGCGGCGAGCAATTCGGCGACGGCCAGGATGTCTCGCCCGAACAACTCCCAGCGGTAGCAGTCCGCGCCTTCGGGCTTCGAGGAATCGCCGTGGCCCCGAGTGTCCATCGCAATCACGCGGTAGCGGTCGCTCAGCAGCTCCGCAACGGGACCCCAGGCGCCCGCACAGAATCCGTTCGCGTGGTGGAGCAATGCCAGCCGGCCGTCCCCGCCCCAATCGAGCAGCGCGATCTCGATCGCGGAATCCGGCAGTGCGAGTTTGCGGCGACGGACCTGGCCGAGCATGGTAGAGGAGTTTGACGACCGCAGCGGCGCGGCGCCAACCTGCGAGCGCAAAGCGGTATGCTCTCGCCATGGGTGACCCGACGACGAGCCTCGACGACGCATTGCGCGCGCGTGTCGAAGCCAATTTGCGCGGATTTCGGAGACTTCCGGTTCCCCGTGACGGTCTGCGGCCGGCAGCGGTGGCGCTGGCCCTGCTCGCCGACGATGAAGGCGAACCCTGCTTCGTACTCACCCTACGCGCCGCGAAGATGAACAACCACGCGGGTCAGTACGCGCTGCCCGGGGGCCGCCTGGACAAGGGCGAAACCGCCGAGCAGGCTGCGCTGCGAGAACTCTCAGAAGAGGTCGGGCTCGAACTCCCGCCGGTCTCCGTTCTCGGAGTTCTCGACGACTACCCGACCCGCTCGGGCTTCGTGATCACGCCGGTCGTCGTTTGGGCCGGATCCGCAATCGATTCGAAACCGAACCCGCGAGAGGTTGCCGAGGTTATTCGGGTGCGCCTCGAAGAACTGGACGACCCCATGTCCTGCACCTGCGCAAGATCCCGGATAGCTCCCGGCCCGTCATCTCCATCCCGTTGGTGGGAACCCACATCCACGCGCCGACCGCCGCAATCATCTACCAACTCCACGAAGTCGCCATCGAGGGCCGCGAAACCCGAGTCATCGACTTCGAACAACCCGTCTTCGCCTGGACCTGAACGGCAAGCCCCCGCCTAACAGAATCGACTACCCCCTGGCGCATCGTCACCTCCGAGGTCTTCGAGGGCGCTGGGCGTGTCAGACGTCGAGGAAATCCCAGGCCCAGGCCTGATACGCCTCGAGCGACTCGAACAACTACGGGGATCGCGCGCGCCGCCGCGGATCTGGGAGCCGAGCGGGCCTGGCTTCATCGAGGATCTGCTCCAGGAAGGATCGCAGCGCAGCCATCGGGTCTTTCTCGTAGGCTACGAGGCGGCGGGGGTCGAATCGAACCGCCGCGCAGGCGGTAGATGCAGATTTCGGAACCGGAGTTCGCGGGATCCGTTGCGAAGACGTCCACGATGATGACCGGCCTGGGCCCGAGCCCGCCGACGCCGGCCACGGATACGACGCTCACTGCGGATATGGACCGGAGCGGAACTCGCCGCTCTCGATTTCGACGACGAGCGATCCGGACTCCAGTGCGATGGGGTTGGCGGAGACCACACGCCGAGCAGGAAGGTTTCGCCAGGATCACCAAATTGCGTCAAATCGCCGACGTCGCCGAAGCCGCTGCGATCCTGCTCGGCGTAGAAGACGTTGACGGGCAACTCCTTCTGCTCGTCGGGCAGCGGCATTGCGGCTTTCTCGTCGTCGCAGAACTTTTTCCGGACGAGGAACTCCAGATCGGCGCGGCGCGCCTCCGCGAGCGTCGTCCGCAAGCGCGCGCTTTGGCCGCGGCGCGCGCGATGCTCGCGTCGAGATCTGCAGCGAGGCGCGCGATCTCGGCGGCCTCCCGCGAGGAGGGGGCCGTCCGCGCTGCAATCCATGGCCTGCTGGAGCGCGACGATCAGCGCTATCGCCATCGATGCGGCGGATGTACGGGATCAGCTTGAGCAACGCGGGCAACTCCTCGACGCGGGCTTCGGGCTGGGCGCTGGGTCAGCTCGCGCCAGTGCGAGACGCCGACGTCTTCGGCGCCGCGTCGTATCTCTTCGCTCACGAGCTGGAGCATCGCCCGCGCCTGCGCCACTTCCGCCTCGCCCCGCTCGATCGCCATCTCCCAGAGGGTGGTCACCGCGTCGCGGTTGCGCGCGCTGCGGCGCGACTCCGCGAGCAACATCTCGAAGGCGGCGCCCAGTCTCCCGCGCCCGCGCGCGGGACACCTCCTGCAAGTCGAAGTGCTTGCTCTCGCGGGCCCGTTCCACGACGGGCGGCGGCGAATGACCCAGGCGCGGGCCTTCCAACTCCAGGCGAATGGCGCCGAACGCAAACGCCCCGCCCGAAAGCGCGCCCGCCGCGTGGGCCGTGTAGCCGACGACCGTGTCGATGCCGTCCGGAAACGCGCCCGGAACCGCAAACTTCATCGCCGCCTCGTACCCGATCCACAGCAGAGCCAGGATCCAGCCCGGCGCGATCAGCTCCACGGACTTCAGCGGCGAGAGCCAGCGCAGCAGATCGACCTCCTCGCGCGCGAAGCGCACGAGCGCCGCCGCCACCACGCCCGAGACGGCGCCGCCGGCGCCCAGGAGCGCGCGGTCCGCGCCCGCGTGCACCAGAAAGAAGACACCCGCCGACGCCAAGGCCGAGACCGCGATGAGCGCGGCAAAGGCGCCGCGGCCCCAGAGCGGTTCGAGCAGGGGCCCCGCGAGCAACAGGAGCAGCACCGCACCCAGCAGCTGCATCCAACCCACGTGGACGAAGGCGTGCGCGGCGAAGCCGGCGATGCGGGGGGCCGCGGGTACCACTCCCAGGGCCCGAAACGGATGGCTGTAGCTGCTCAAGGCGCTCGCTACGTGCCTTCGAACTCCTTTTGCAGCGCGCGTTCGTCGCGGCCCTTCTTGAGGAACGCGAAGGTCTCGTTGTCGTCGAAGTCGGGCAGAACCGCACGAATCACCGGCAGCAGTCTCGGAGGTATCTGCGCCGAGGGATTGTGGATGGCGAAGTCGACGGCTTCGTTGAAATCCGCCCGCACGCTCGCCCGCTGCGCCGAATAGCCGAAGTGAAAGAGGGGGAAGCTCGCGAGGACGACACAGACGAATCCCAGGTCAGCAGGGGGAGCTTCCGATTTTTCCCAGTCCGGTCTTGACTCTTCGCGACTCCCATTTCGCCCCGCCCGTCGATCGCGTGCACGTACGCCCGTGTTTCGCTTATCGGCGAACGGCACACGAAATCTAAGGGATCGGGGAGTTGAAGCGATCCAGCGGGACGGTAGGAGTTCCAGGACAGCGGAAACGTGGCAAGAGGCTCCGCACTGAGCGTCCATCAGGCCGTACCTCGCAATCGACAGCCCCTCGATGAGCAGCGACAATGGCAGCGAGTTCACTGCAACAGCGGCCGGAGAGTCGAAACGAGTTCGTGGTAAAGATACTCTTGATGGGGCAGGTCAAATGTCCGGAGTGGATCGAGTTCAACGCAGAGGCCGCGCGCCGGATCGAGGCGGCGTATCTCACCACCGATGTGGTGGCCCAGCGGAGGGCCGTCCACGAGGCCCTCGACATTCAGGTGGGCGAACGAGTGCTCGACCGGGTCGGGCCCGGGCCTGCTCGCGCACGAACTCGCGAAGACCGTCGGACCCGAGGGCCGCGTATGTGGTGTCGACATCAGTGACGCCATGATCGAAATGGCGCGACGCCGTTGCGCGAACCAGCCCCAATGCGCGTTCGAAAATGCCGAAGCCTGCACCCTCCCCTTCGAAGACGAGACTTTCGACGCCGTCGTCTTCGACCGAGGTCTACGAGTACGTGGCCGACATCCCTGCAGCCATGCGGGAACTCCATCGGGTCGTTCGGCGTGGGGCGCGTCTGCATCGTCGACACCGACTACGACTCCTCGGTGATCACACTGATATTTGAGTGCATGCCGGGTACTCGAAGCCTGGGACGCGCACTTCGTCCATGCCTACCTTCCGGAACTCGCACCGGCTCGACCGCGGCGGGCTTCGAGGTGGGGCGCCGTTTCGCTATTTCTGATCAACTCCATAGACCACCCGAACGCCTTCAGCTACCACTTGCTTTCGATCATGAGCGCCTTGCTGGGGCGCAGGCAGGGGTGGCGCCCGGAGAGGCGGAGGCGTGGCTCGCCGAGTTCGAAGAACTCGGCCTGCAAGGGCGAGTTCTTCTACAGCTTGAACCGCTACCTCTTCACCGCGCGCCGACCGAATTCGTAGAGCGAAAGGGGTGCACCCTGTGCCCCCGAATCTTGACGCCCGTCAGCGCGCACTGAAACCGGACGAACGGACTTCAATCCTCTCCAGGCAGTTCCGGCTCGTCAGTGTCATTCGCGCCCAGGCCAGCGCCTGATAAGATTCCCGCAACTTCGGGAGGGATCGCAAAGCACCTTGGAACGCAAGCTCGAACCGAAATTTTGGCACAGCCGGATGACTCTTCTTGCGGCCCCACCTGCCTGCACGCCGTATGCCACGACGGCGAGACGATTGCTGCTGCAGGTGATCCGCGAGACTGGCATGCTCGAGCAACCGGGGGAACGTCGGCAGCAGCCTGGCATCCACGCGCTGCGCCGAGGATACTTGGCCGAAATCAACACCTACAACCTCGCGGTCTTCGATC
>CAVOZC010000020.1:0-160900 GCA_963700865.1 uncultured Planctomycetaceae bacterium
TCGCGTAGGAAACGAGTGCATGGTGAAACAACTCACGGCAGGGGCGTCTCAGCTTTCCGCCGTCGCAGGCTGGCCAAGGGGCGATTCTCAAAAGATTGCCGAAGCTGCCCGCGCGAAGCGGACATCGAGGTCGTCCCGCGCACGGCCGGCTTACCGAGTTGCCTTGATCGGCGCTCTGGTCACCCTGACGTGCGTGTGCGGCTGTGCCAAACACGATGATCGCACCATCGTTACGCTTTGGCACCAGATGACGCCGGGTGAGCGAAAGTCGTTGGATGAGGATATCCAGAGCTTTCAGACGCTGCATCCGGATATTGAAGTGCGCGCCTTGTACAAGGAGACGGAGGAACTCCGCAGCGGCTTTGAAACGGCCGCTCGGACGCCTGTCTGCCCGCAGCTCGTCTACATGGCCTCCGACCCCATGGGTGCCTTTCAAGAGATGGACATCGTGCAAGACATGGGCCCCTGGTTTGAGGAAAGTGAGATCAACCAGTTTCTACCCGCTGCCTTCACGTTTCTTCCGGACAAGAAGGAGCCGTCGGTCCGGCGCCTATTGCAGGTCGGCGACCGCATCGGGAACCATCTGGCCCTGGTTTACAATCGAGACCTGATTGCCGTACCTCCCGCAACCACGGACGAAATGGTGCGGCTCGCCGTCGAGAACACAATCGACGAAAACGGCGACCAGCGGATGGAGCGTTACGGACTTGTGTGGAACTTCACGGAGCCGTTCTTTGCCGTGCCGTTTCTCACAGGTTATGGCGCGTGGATGTTTGCGGAGGGCACCGAGACGACCCCCGACCTGGATACGCCGGGAGCGGTTAAGGCATACAAATTCATCGCCTCGCTGCGGAACAAATATAAGGTCATCCCTCCCAATTGCGATTACGAGAACGCCGATTCGCTCTTCAAGTCAGGCCGAGCCGCGATGATCATCAACGGGGATTGGAGCTGGAATGAATACCTGGCAAATCCGAAGATCGATGCGGCGATTGCTTGCCTGCCGATTGTCACCGAGACCGGGCTTCCCATGCGCCCGACCGTGGCGCCGAAGGGCTTCTCGCTGAGCACGCTCGCGCGCGGCAAACAGGCCGAGGCCGCCATGACCTTCGTGAAATACATGCTGTCCGAGGAAGTGCAGCGTCGTCACATGCACGAGCTGAAGATCCTCCCTTCGCGGAAATCGCTGCTGAACGACCCCTTTATCCAAAACGATCCGACGCTCGCCGTCTCCGCCGAACAGATGAAACGGGGACGAGCCATGCCGGTGGTGCCCGAATTGCGCGCCGTCTGGGATACGATGCGACCTTCGTATCAGGCGCTGCTTGGCGGAAGCGTTACCGCCGAAGAAGCAGCCGCCACCATGCAGCGTCAAGCCGTGGCGAAAATTGCCGAGATGAATGAGGACATTCGCCCCGGCATGGCCGCCAAATTCATTACGATCATCGGTTGGCTGACGATTGTTGCCGTGGCGATCTGGCAGGTCCGCACGCTGCGACTGATTGCCGGCGATTGGAAACTGAACCGCTTCGCCTATTTGCTAGCCTACCCTGCCCTGATCGTGATTTTTGCCACGATTGTCTTTCCCTTCTTCTACAACATCGTGATCTCTTTCTCGAACATGTCGCTGAAGAACTTTCAAGATTGGGAGATTATCGGCTTCCAGCATTACGCACGCGTCTTTTCCGACCGCAGTTTCCTACCCGTGCTGGGGAAGACCATTATTTGGACCAGTGTGAACGTCTTTTTTCATGTCGCTATTGGATTGTTCCTGGCCGTCATGCTCAACGGTCCCGTTGTCGGCAAGAGCATCTATCGCGTGCTGCTCATCCTTCCCTGGGCCGTACCGGCGTACATCACCGCCCTTACCTGGAAGGGCATGTTTGACCTGGAATATGGGGCCGTCAACCTGCTCGCTGGCAAGTATCTGCATCAACCCGTGATCGACTGGCTGGGAGATCCCTTCAACGCATTCGTGGCCTGCATCACCACCAATGTCTGGCTGGGCTTTCCCTTCATGATGGTCATCGCTCTCGGCGGGATGCAGGGGATCCCGCAGGAGTTGTACGAGGCGGCGCGGATCGATCGAGTGTCGCGCTGGATGCAGTTCTGGCATATCACGCTGCCCATGCTGCGTCCGGTACTTATTCCGGCCATTACGCTCGGCACCGTCTGGACGTTCAATAACCTCAACGTGATTTGGCTCGTTTCCGACGGTGGTAAGCCGTCGGATAAGACACATATTCTGGTGTCATACGTCTATAAGGCCGTGTTCAACCTCTACCGGTACGGGTACGGAGCGGCATTGTCACTCGTCATCTTCGGCATGCTGCTGGTCTTTTCCGTCGTTTTTCTCTCCCGCACCAACGCCACGGAAGGCACATCATGAGAGAACCGCGACTATTGACCCTTTGCCGGCACATCGTGCTGCTCACCTTTGTGGCGATCTCCGTTTATCCGGTCTTGAACGTCATCTCCATCTCGTTGCGTCCGGGCGACCAACTCCGCACCCAGGACCTGCGGATCATTCCCGAGGATTGGACGTTCGATTCGTATCGCGAATTGTTCACGGAACAGCCATTTCTACGCTGGGTCGGCAATTCATCCTTGGTGGCTCTCATGGTGACGACCACCGGAGTCGTCCTCGCCGCCATCGGCGGATATGCGTTCAGCCGCTACCGATTTGTCGGACGACAAACCGGTATGCTGGCGATTTTGACGACACAGATGTTCCCGGCGACCATGCTGCTATTACCCCTCTACATCATGATTGCGCGGCTGCAACTCGTGAATACTTTCTTCGGGTTGATGATTTTTTATACCGCCACCGCCTTGCCATTCTGCCTCTGGCAAATGAAGGGCTTTTACGATACGATCCCCACCTCGCTCGAAGAAGCCGCCTGCATCGATGGATGTAATCCTTGGCAGTCTTTTTACAAGATCATCCTGCCTCTCGCGGTCCCGGGACTCGTCATCACAGCTCTGTTCAGCTTCATGAGTGCCTGGTCTGAGTACATCGTGGCAGCTGTGGTCTTGCAGGACCGCGATATGTTTACCCTGCCGTTGGGGCTGAAGAGTTTTCAAGCCAGCATGTCGACCGACTGGGGGCTGTACGCCGCCTCGTCCGTGCTGGTCAGTATCCCGGTCGTGATCCTCTTCATCACACTCAGCCGCTACCTCGTCAGCGGCTTGACGCTCGGCTCGGTCAAGGAGTGACGGGCCGGCGGGCCTGCCAGCAGGGGAAGTCGCGCTCCCTCGATTTCGAGAGCCGCCGGTCACCTGGCGGCGAAACTCACCTTGGTGCCCCGGGCCCATTCACCGTAAACTCGCGGTCCGGCGGTCAAGCCGGCCTCGGGCCATGCAGGGCGCTGGCAACCCGTGAGATCCACGGAGGTCTTACGTGTTCGTCTCGGGGAAATCATTCGCACAAGGAGGTTCGTTCGTGCGGCCTATCTCACTGCTTCGCGATCTGTCTTTGCTTTCCGTGATCGCGGGCATCCTTTTTTTTGGAAACCTGGGCGGTGCTCGCTTGTGGGACCGGGACGAGCCGCGGAACGCGACGTGCGCGCGAGAGATGCTGGCTCGGGGCGACTGGGTGGTACCCACGTTTAACGCGGAATTACGGACGCACAAGCCGATCATGCTGTATTGGCTGACCATGGCTTCCTACTCGGTCTTGGGCGTGAGCGAATTCGCCGCGAGGCTGCCGTCCGCGACCTTGTCCTGCGGGACGGTCCTGTTGACCTATCTGATCGGTCTGCGGCTGTTCGGTCGCCGCCCTGCCATCTGGTCCGCCTGTGCGCTGGCAACCTTCGTCATGATGGGGGTGACGGGCCGAGCCGCAACGCCGGACGGCTGTTTGATCTTTTTCAGCGCGGCCGCGATGGCCTGGTACGTCTACTCCGTGTGGCCACCTCGTCAGCCGACGGCAGCCCGAACGGAGCTGGTCCGCCGAGGAGCCATTCCTTTTACGAATTCGCTGGCCGCCGCCTGGGGACTGTATGCCATCATGGGGCTGGCGGTCCTTGCGAAAGGGCCCGTGGGCATGGTACTGCCAACGGCCGTGATCGGCATGTTCTGCCTGCTTGCCAGATGCCCGCGTCCGGCAGCCAACGAAACCAGGGTTCACGACGGATTTTGGCGCCGAGCCCAAGCATGGTTCGAGTTCGGCCTGCGGGTGTGCGAGCCGCGAAGTTTTTATCGCACATGCGGGACGATGCGTCCCTGCCTGGCTCTCCTCGTCGTCTGCCTCGTCGCCGGCCCCTGGTATGTGTGGGTGGGTATCCGCACCGACGGCCAATGGCTGCGTGAATTTTTCTGGGAACACAACGTCAGCCGTGCCGTCAGTCCCATGGAAGGCCACCACGGTTCCTTTCTTTTCTATCCGCTGGCCTTGCTCGCCTGCTGTTTTCCCTGGTCCGTGCTGACCCTCCCGACGCTGCTCTCCACGACTCGCCAACTGCGGGAGGAAACACGGGAGCACTCGATCGATCGCGACAGCATTCTTTTTCTTTATTGCTGGGTCGGGGTTTATGTGGCGATTTTCTCCCTGGCACAGACAAAGCTGCCCAGCTACGTCGCACCGACCTTCCCTGCGGTTGCACTCCTGTTTGGTCGCTTTGTGAGTGACTGGGAACAGTCTCGCACGCGTGTGGCCGATCTCTGGTGGCCTCTCGGCATGACGATTTTCGGCCTGGTAGGCATTGTGTTGAGCGTGGGGATTCCGCTGGCCGTGCGACGATACTTGCCGGCCGAATCGGCTGCGATCTGGCTTGTGCTTGTGGGTGCGATTCCCCTCGCCGGAGCCGCGGTGGCC
The DNA here is from genome assembly GCA_963700865.1 of uncultured Planctomycetaceae bacterium. Lineage (GTDB taxonomy): Bacteria > Planctomycetota > Planctomycetia > Pirellulales > Pirellulaceae > CAVOGJ01. The sequence goes on from CAVOZC010000020.1 coordinate 4,817, forward strand.
CTTATCTGCCACCGCCAAGGGAGACTCGCGTGGTCCACGCGAGCCTTTGCCGCGTCTGCCGTGGCCTTGAGCCTCGTCCTGTTTTCGGTGGTGGCCGACCGAGTAAGTCAGCATCAGGATTGCGAGCGACTGTTACGCGACTTGCCGCTGGACGCTCAAGCCTCGCTGGCCTCGTATGCCGCGCTGGAACCGTCCTGGGTATTTTATTCTCAGCACACCATTCGGCAATTTGACGCTGGTTCGGCCGCCGCGGCGGCCGAATTCCTGCGAGCCGAGCCGTCGGCCTATCTGATCGTCACGGATCAGTATCTGACGTCGTTGCAGCAGGCATGTGCTGATCCACTCTGGGTCGTCGATCGAGGCCGCTATTTCCTGAGGGATCGGGAGCTCCTGCTGGTGAGGAGCCAGGCCCCGATGGAGTGCGGCGAAGCAGCGCCGCCCTCCAAAGTCGCTGAACGCTCCGCGTTCAGTGCAGCGCCGTAAACGCAGGGGATACGTCGGCCGATCGATGGCGGCTCCGCCGTAGGCAAAAGCGGCGAACCATCGCCGCCCTCCCCAGCGCAGCTATTTCTTCCGGCTTACCGACCGTTTCGCGGTCGTTTTCTTCTTGGCGGCGGCCTTCTTTTTGGCCGGTTTCTTGGCCGGAGCCGCATCGGCACCGTCCGACTTGGCGGACGACTCCGCATCGTCCGACTTCTTCGCGGACTTCCGCGGAGCAAACTCGAAACCCAATTTGCCCGACTCACGATCAAGGGTGAGATGGGCCGCGAATTTGCGGCCTTTCTTGGACAGAAAACCGGGCATCAGATCGGTCTTGCCCTCGAGGAACAGCTTCCGCGCCTGTTCTGCCGGAATGTCACGCTGCAAAATGGTTTTGCTGATGCGAACCCCTCGCTCATCCTTCTTCTTCGCCATCTCGGGAGCCAGATAGGCGCGATCCGTTTCGTAGACGTTGATCAGTTCGTCGGATCCATCCGCGATCGGCGCCTTACAGAGGATCTGGTCTTCGGTCAGATTCTGTAGTTCGTCGTCACGATCATCGTCACCTTCGAAGACAAAATTGACCTTCCAAGTCCGTTTCGACTTTTCCAGGACCAGATCGGCCGTAAACGGTTGACCGAAGCGGTTCTTGAATTGGTCGATTGGCCCAACCCGATGGTTGGTGATCAGCTCGCGAGCTTCATCCTCCGTAAGTTCATGGCTGGCGATGTGCTTCTTCACGCGGAAGGAACACTCGGGATTCTTGCAGTCGAATACGCCATCAGTCTGGCGAAAGTCGCTACCGCCGCAATCCGGACACTTAGCGTGGATGTCGGGAAACGACCGATTGACAATGGCATCCGTGAATTGCCGCGTCTGTTGAACGATACTCTTCGCGAGCGTTTTGATTTCATTCATGAACTCAGCGCGCTGCAAGCTGCCATGTTCCATCTCTTTCAGCTTGTATTCCCACTCCCCGGTCATTTCGGGCGACCCCAGGGTGTCGATGCCGATTTCCTGCAGCAGGTCGACGAGCGCCAGACCTTTGTTGGAGACAACCAGGTCGCTCTTCTTCCGTTCATCACGGAACACGTATTTTTGCCGAATGAGATTTTCAATAATCGACGCCCGGGTCGCCGGCGTGCCGAGTCCCCGCTCGCTCATGGCATCCCGCAAGTCTTCATCATCAACGCGTTTCCCGGCCGTCTCCATCGCGGAAAGCAGCGTGGAATCGGTGTAGCGCGCGGGGGGCTTGGTTTCATTCTGCCGCAAGTCGACCGATACCGGCTGTGCCCCTTCGCCATCTTCGGCAATGACCAGTTCGTCCTTATCGGTCGCCACGCCCGCCTTGCGTCCGTAGACCTCCAGCCAGCCGGGAACCACCAGCACTCGGCCGTCCGTCCGAAAACAGTCCTCGCCGACGCGCGTGATCCGGCGCGTGACTTCGTATTCCGCGTGCGGGTAAAAGATCGCCAGAAAGCGGCGGACGACAAGCTCGTACACTTTCCGCGCGTCGTCATCGAGGCTGGTGGTCGGCGTCTTTCCCGTGGGAATGATGGCAAAGTGGTCGCTGACCTTGGCGGTATTGAAGATTCGCTTCGAATCAGTGACTCGATCATTCGCCAGAATCCAGCCGGCGCAACGGGCAAACGACTCGGGATACGATGCGTTCGGCCCCTGCTTGGCGTACGCCTGCAGCGTCTTCTTGACCGGATCGATGTAGTCCTCGGGCAGGTACTTGGAATCGGTACGGGGATACGTCAACAACTTGTACCGATCGTACAGCGCCTGGGCCAGTTGCAAGGTGCGTCGAGCGCTGTAGCCATGTTTTCCGTTCGCCTCGCGTTGGAGACTCGTCAAATCAAAAAGCTGCGGAGGCGCCTGTTTGGTGGGTTTTTTCTCCTCGTGCACGACGCCCGGCCGGCCCTCGCAGCGAGCCTTAATGGCCTCCGCTTCCTCCAGGCTCCAGATACGCTCGGGTCGCAGTTGATCGTCACTGTCGTCTTTTTTGAAATCCTCGGCGAACCAGCGACCATGATATTGGCCGGCGGCGACTTCAAAATCACCATGGACTTCGTAATAGACGCGAGGCACGAAATTTCGAATCACCCGCTCTCGTTCGGCGAGGATGACGAGCGTGGGGGTCTGCACGCGGCCGGCGGTCGTCACCATGAAGCCGCCATGGCGCGAGTTGTAGGCCGTGAGGGCTCGCGTGCCGTTCAATCCAATCAGCCAGTCACTCTCCGAGCGGCACATGGCGGCGTCCGCCAGCGGTTGCATCTCCTGGTCGGAACGAAGATGGTTCCAGGCCTCGATGATGGCATCATCGGTCATGGACTGCATCCACATCCGCTTGATCTGGATCGGTTTGTGAACATCCGCAAGCTGCATGAGATAGCGAAATATCAACTCTCCCTCACGGCCGGCATCGCAGGCGTTCACCACGTTGGTGACATCCTTCTTCTTCAGCAGCCGCAAGAGGAGCTTAAACCGAGATTCGCTGCGTTCGATCGGTTGCAATTCGAAACGCTGGGGGATTACCGGTAGATGCTTCATGCCCCAAGGGAGCTTCTTTCCCTCGGGGGTGAGCGGCATTTTCAGCTCGACCAGATGGCCGATGGCGGAGGAGATATACGCGCGGTCATTTTCAAAATAGTCCTTTTTCCGCTCGAACTTACCGAATTCGGGCAATTTGCCCAGGACTCGGGCAAGGTCGGTCGCGACACTCGGCTTCTCGGCGATAATCAGCGTTTTTGTCATGCAAGTTCGGCGGGTACGTGATCTTCAGGGCTTGGCGGCGTGCATTCAGAAGGATCGGTTCATCAGGTGTCTCGGCTGGCGACGCGGGCCAGGAGTCTATCTATCAGCCGTCGACAAGGGCCTGCATCACTACTCAGGAATGGCCCACTAGGACCGGAAATATCGGAGTCAGGTAAATAGGGTTTGGCAATTCCTAACGGATATCACGTGAGAATCCAGGGGCAGCCCGGCGAATCGAGGGAAAAAAGGGGGATTCCATGAAGGGCCGGAAACAGCGACACTCCCTATTGGGATTGAATTTACGTCCTCCCGCCCTAAAATCGCGGGCTTCATTGTTACGCTACCCGGTCGTCTTAGGACACTGGGTTTTCACCTGTCAAGATGGGGTCGGTCGGAATTCGCGACGCCCAGCGCTCCGAAGGAATGGTTTTCGATGTCCAATCCACTCAAGTGGTTTCGTAAGTATGAAAAGTTTTTGTTGGGCATCTTTGGTGTATTGCTCATGATCGCTTTCACCTTTTCTTTAGGTGTTTCCGGTCTTTCGCTTACCGATTTTGCCAGTGGCCGCAACGGCGGCCCCGGGGCCAAAGGCGACGACGTCGTGGCGACCTGGTCGGGGGGGGAATTAAAAGAGAGTGATTTTGCGAATTTGCGCACGGGTCGCGCCATGCTGATCGAATTCACGCGGGCCGCCTTCATGCAGACTCAAGAACGAGGCGGCCAGCTGCGGGCGGCCACCATTCCCTTCGATGTCGGGGACGGCGCTCTGTTGGCGCTGGCGATCCTCTCAGAAAAAGCCGAAGCGATGGGCTTGCAGATTTCGGATCAGGACGTCTTGAACTACTTGTTGCGGCTGACCGATCAAAAGCTGCAGCCTAAGGAATTTAAAAACTTGTGGAACACGCTGACGTCGGGACGCGGCTCGGATGCTCAATTGCTCTCCCTCTTCAGACGAGAACTTCTGGCCATGCGCGTCCAGGATATGCTCCAGAGTGGCACTTTTCCCGAATCGCCCCTTAGACGCTGGGAAAACTACAATCGCCTGGAGCGCACAATCCAGGCGGAAGTCACCGCGATTCCCGTAGCCAAATTTGTCGATCAGGTCGCGGATCCAACGGCCAAGGAAGTTGAAGAGTTCTTTCAGAAATACAAGCACCAATACCCTTATCCGGGCAGTCCCGAACCAGGGTTTCGCGTCCGTGAGAAGGCGGCCTTCGAGTATATCAAGCTCGATTTTGAGCAATTCGTGATGTCGGAAATCGCTCGTGTGACACCCGAAGAGATCGCGAACTACTACGAAGAGAATAAGGACGCGTTCCGCGAACAGTCGTTCCTCGAAGACGATCTCCAGATTGACGACGTTCCCCCAGCACCGGCCGCTGGAGAAGCGTCGGGGGATCCGGCCAGTGCCGAAACATCCACCGAGCCGTCCGAATCGGCCGAGCCGACCGAGACAAACGACGCGGCCGAGTCCAACGACAAGCCAGAGGCGAGCCCGACCGAGGGAACGGCGGAGGACATGTCGACGGCCGAGGAGACCGGCGATGCGACCGAATCAGCGGCCGAGGAGGACGCAGCCGATGAATCGGATGCCACAACGCCGGCTGATCAGCCCGAGGCAACCCCCAGCCCGCTTCCGCAGGACAACGCGTCTTCAGCGGAGACGGTTGACAACGACTTGGAAGCAGACGATGTCGATGCCGGCAAGGACGAAGTGGCCGCAGAGCCCGCGAAGTACAAGCCTCTGGAAAAAGTCGCCGACGAAATCAAACGAGCCATCGCACGGCCGCGGGCCCAGGAAAAATTCGCCTCCGCATTGGCGGCCCTGCGCAGCAAGCTGGATCGCTATTACGGAAATCAAGTTTCGTACCAGATCAGCCGGGATCGCGGCGCGGATGTGATGCCGCCGACTTTTCCCGATTTATCCGATATTGAAACGAGTGTCCCCTTGAGCGTGGAGTCGACGCCACTCGTCGATGAGCTGGAAATCGAAAACTACGAGATCGGCAAGGCTTACAGTCTTGATTTCCAGAATGGCGAGTTTCGCCAGACAACGTTCAATGAAGTCGCGTTCGCATCGGTTCCGTTATACAAGGCTAATCAATTTCCCAAGAGTGAAGCCGCCACCGAGGTGTTCCTCTATTGGCGCACCGAGCTGCAAGACAGCTATGAACCCAAGCTGGACGAAGTGCGGGAGCAGGTGATCCAGGCTTGGAAAAAGCAACAGGCGGTCGACCTGGCGAAAGCCGAAGCGAAACGACTGGTGGAAAAGGCTGCTGCGAGTGACTTACCTCTTTCCGAGTCGCTGATCGAAGACGCGGCCGAATTTTTCGAGACGGACGAGGTGAGTTGGTACACCGGCGGCGACATCCCGTTCGATCCAAACAGCGTCCCGCAAGTCACGCCCATCGCGGGCCTGGAGAATCCCAGCTATGAGCTCTACGAACGACTCTTCGGCTTATCCGCCGGAGAAGTCGGGTATGGACTGAACGCACCCCAGGACATCGTCTACCTCTTTCGGGTGGTGGAAGCGAGCCCCGAACTGGGCGTGCTGCAAGCCGGCTTTCTGCAAAATGTCCTGGTCCTCCGCGGGCTGGATTATATTCGCGATGCCGAGAATCGTCGCTCGCTTACGCAAGGCTACGAGGACCTACTCGACAGTAGTGGCGTCGAATGGAAACGCGAACCGGAAAGCGGGCAGCGTAATCGTTGAGTCGTGGCCAGCGAACGTGAAACTCCCGCCGGCAAGCGACGGGCATCTCGACTTGTCCGTAGGACGGCATTCGTGGTTCCCTGGTGAACCGCCAGCCCGCCTGCCACAGGAGCCTGACAACAAGAACGGTATTTGCACCGACTCAATCATCGAGCACGTACCCAGTGGAAACTTACGCGTCATCGGAGTGCACGAGCACCAGAAGGCAGATCCGCTGTTTCCAGGAGACTGTTTGCCGGCACGTGGATGGTGACAAAGGCGCCAGGCTTCGGACCGTTGGGGAGGCGGGATGGCACCAAATCCTCGCGAATCCAGCGGCCTGATGTTCGGTAGCCGGAGTCGCCCGACTTTGGACGGCAGGCGTGCGATACCAAGCTCCAGTCCATATGTTCGCGAATCCGGCGAGGCGAACCAGCTACCGCGAAATGAGCACGGCTCGCACGGGAGACGCGTCGCCCCCGATGATCTTCAGGGGCAATGCCTGGAGCTCGTAGTATCCCGGCGGTGGCTGGGAAAGGTCGAGAGACTCGAGAATCTGAATATTCCAATCATGCAGCGCGCGGTGGATGGGCAGTTTCTTACTCTCGATCGGATCCACCGAGGGGACGTCGAGCCCCACCAGGCGGACCCCCCGCTCGCCCAAAAATTGCGGGACTCGCTCTTCCAACACCGGAATCTCTGTGGGAAAGACGCGGTGATCGAGCCAAACGCCGGTTCGCAACAACAGCCGCGGAGCCATTTCAAAGTCGATCCCGGCCAGATCTCGCACTTGAATCCGCGGCAGCCCCCGCACATCCAACAGATGACACGGTCCCAGGAACGTGTCGAGCGGCAATTCATCGATCGAAGCACCTGCCGTTTCGATGTGTCGGGGTGCGTCGACATGCGTCGCCATGTGCAGACTTGTAGTCATCCTTCCCACGTTGACGGTATCGCCATGCGAAACCGCCATCGTGGCTGCCAATTCGAACTTGGCGTCGCCCGGCCATTCCGCGGTCGATGTCGACATGGGAAGGCTGATGTCATAAATCTTCATGTCGTCCTCACTGGGGTGTCGAATAGCAGCCGGCGGCGCGAAGTGCGGCACAATCGGGATCGTCCGGCCATATCGTGGCGGTAGCGACCCCCACTCAGGGTATGCGTTCGTCCGCCGCGAATCGCTCATATTCTCCCGTTGCCAATACTTGTTCGCAGTGCTGGAGCGCCTTGTAGCAATCCGTGAACGTCGTATACAACGGCGCCGGGCAGAGACGTAGGATGTGGGGCGGTCGAAAATCGGGCACGACGCCTCGAGCGCGAAGTGCTGACGAAATTGAGCGAGCCTGCGGATGCAACAGCGCCACGTGGCCACCACGCCGCCCCGGTGGCAGCTCGCACACGCGAACCCCGTGGCTGGACAGCACGGCCTTGGCGTGAACGATGAGAAAATCGGTGAGCCGCAGCGATTTGGCCCGCAATCGATCCCTCCCCGCGGTGAGCAGCAAGTCCAGCGAACCGTGCAGCGGTGCCATCGCCAGGACCGAAGGCGTTCCCTGCTGGAGTCGCCCGGCCGAGGGTGCCGGTTCGAGCTTTGACCGCATCTCGAACATCGTCTCCTTCCGATGGCCGAACCAGCCGGCCAGCCCCGGGGTCCTCTGGAAGTGCCGACGATTCAAGTAGACGAAGGCCGGCGCTCCAGGTCCTCCATTGAGATACTTGTAGCTGCAACCCACGGCGAAATCGACCTCCGCCGCGGAAAACCCGTGGGGCACCGAGCCGACACTGTGGGAGCAATCGAGTCCCAAGATCACCTGGTCACGCCGTGCCGCCTGCGCGATGCGGGGCACGTCCAGCAATTGACCGCTGGTATAAATCACGGTGGGAAGAATCGCAATTTGAACACCGTCAGTGAACCGCTCGATCAGCGCATGCTCATCGAGTGTCAAACCATCAGCACTGGGCGCGATCACCAAGTCTCGTTCCGGAATCTTGCCGACTCGTCGCAGGAAACTCTCGATAGCATATCGATCCGTGGGAAACGCCAGCTCGTCGATGAGGATCCGCGACTTGGGACTTGCCGCGTCGTAGAACGTCGCGAGGCACTGGTGCAGGTTGACCGTGGTCGAATTGGCGACAACCACTTCGTCCCGATCGGCACCCAGCAGCTCCGCAATCCGACCGCCCAGTTGTTCCGCCATTTCGAACCACGGCGGCTGCGCCTCCAGCCAGCCACCGATGGCGAGTTGCTTCCACTGCTCCATGGCCGCAAGCAGCGAGGATTCGGCGGGGCGGCTGAGCAATCCCAGCGAATTTCCGTCCAGGTAGATTTGTTCGGGTCGATAAAACTCGTCGCGAAACGCCGCCAACTCGTCCTGCTGATCAAGTTGTCTGGCAATTTCTTCCGTGGGAATCATCGTGCGCACCATTTTTGTGAAACCGTTGATCGTGCCGAACGGACGGCCACCGGTCAATGGGCGGTCAAATACGACAGGCTGGAAACCTACCCCACGAATGCCACGACGGCTAATGGCGAGCGAAGAACAGCCAATCGGTGTGCGGCTCGTCAATCAAGTGATTGACATGCGTAATCGGTTCGACGCGGACTTCTTCAAACGTCTTGCTGAGCGCATCGGCAAAGGGTGAGCTTTCCGCGTACGACCAGATGGCCAATACGCCATCAGCGGACAGGTGCTGCCGCGCCGCCCGAAGTCCTTCCGCCGTATAGAACGATGAACTCTCCTCGGCCAGCCGCTCGTCGGGCGAGTGATCGACGTCGATAAGAATGGCGTCAAACAGCTCCGCGGGCGGCCCGGCCAGTCGTTCGTAAATGTCCCCGAGCGTAAGTTGCAGGCGGGGTTCCTCACGAAGCTGAGGAGAGAGCGGTGTTAAATCGCGTTCGATCCAATCCAGTACCTGCGGCAAGAATTCGACGACTTCGACGCACGAGACACTGGCTGACTTAAGCGCCTCCCAGGCGGTATATCCAAGCCCCAAGCCTCCCACGAGCAGGCGCAAACCTTCGCCAGAGAGCATTGCCAACGCCATTCGAGCCAGAGCCTGCTCGGAATCAGTATAGAGGCTGCTCATCAAGAACTCGTGATTGAGGGTCACTTCGGTAACCAGCGTACCGGGCTGAGAGAGCAACTCGCGGCGGCGAAGGCACAGCAACCCCAAGGGAGTCACATCGTAGGATAGAATTTCGAGGTTGCTTTTCGCCATGCAACGCAGCCTAGCGTCGTCCGGGGCCGATTGTCGAGGGGGACGAGGGCACGCGACCCAACGTTCGCATCGCCGCTAATCCGCCGCTTCCTCGTGACCTAATAACCACCGCTTCCGCCACACGCCGCCCCCGTAGCCGCTCAGCGATCCATCGCTGCGAATTACGCGGTGGCAAGGAACGAGAATCGCCAATCGATTGTCGCCGTTGGCTCGTCCGACGGCACGTTGGGCCCCCCCACGTCCGATACGGCGAGCCAGTTGGTCGTAGCTGCATTTCTGGCCGTATGGTATTTCCAGCAACTGCCGCCAGACCGACACCTGAAACGCGGTGCCTCGCAGGTCCAAGGGGAGCTCGAACACGCGTCGCTCGCCGCGGAAATACTGCTGCAGCTCAATCTCGGTTTGCTGTAACAGGTCGTTCTCGCCCGGCGTCAACGGCGCCTGATAAATGCGCTGGATGCGTTTCAGTTGGGTTGCCAGCATGCGCCGATCGGCAAATTCGAGCAAACACAGTTTGCCACGGATTTCGCCAGCCAGCATGGGACCCAAAGCAGTCAGGATGCGATGGACCGTGATGGGCACGGCGTTTTTCAAGCGGGCCCCCCCGTCGACGCCCCATCGTCTTAAGGCATCGCGGAAACCGCTCAGCGATTCGAATCCGGAATCCAGCGCCGCTCCGGTGACTGGACGCCCATCGCGAATCTGTCCCACGGCGGTCGCCAGCCGGCGGGTACGCAGGTACGTGTGAAAGGTCATCCCATGCTGCTGCTTGAACCAGCGGCGCACGCGGACCGGATCGGGCCCGCACGCTCGCACATCCTGATCTGTCCAACGCCTCGATGGATCGGCATCGACGCTCGACAGGAAGTCCCGCAGCCAGGACGGCGCCGCGCCGAAGGCTTCGAGAGGTCGGCATTTTTTGCACGGGCGAAAGCCGGCGGACAGGGCGTCGTTGACCGTGCGATAGAATTCGACGTTTTCTCGTTTCGGCTTCCTTGCTGGACAGGTCGGGCGACAAAAAATCCCCGTGGTTCGCACGCCGACAAAGAAGAGACCTTCGTATTTCGAGTCACGATGGCACAGCACCGGTACATCTCCGCGGGCGGAGGCATCGTCAGGGACGGGCTGTTCGAGTCAATGTTCATACGGCGATTTTAGAGGCCATTATTATCCCGTGCGACCGAGAAATGGACATGCAATTCGGAAGGTGGTCATCAGCGCTAATCGATGCAAATCACTCCCATAGGTTCCAGTTGACTTCGACATCAGTCCTGATCCGTCCGCAGCACGGAGACAAATGCCTTCTGGGGAATATTCACCTGGCCAAACTGCTTCATCTTCGCCTTGCCCTTCTTCTGCTTTTCCAGCAGCTTCTTCTTACGAGTCACGTCACCCCCGTACAATTTCTCGGTCACGTCCTTACGGTAAGGCTGGATCGTTGCTCTCGCGATCACGGTACCGCCGATGGCCCCCTGAATCGGAATTTTGAACTGGTGCCGCGGAATGGCTTCGGCCAGCCGTTCACAATAATGCAGGGCCCGCGGTCGAGCTTTCTCCCGATGTACCAGGTAGGAGAGCGTATCGACGGGCTCCTTGTTCACGAGAATATCGACTTTGACGATATCCGTCGTCCGATATTCAATCGGCTCATAGTCGAACGAACCGTAGCCCCGCGTGATCATCTTGAGCTTGCCATAAAAATCGAACAGGACCTCGCCCAGCGGCATCTCGCTGGTTACCTCCACGCGGCCAGCGGAAAGGTACGCCATGGTCTGGCTTTCCGAGCGATGCTCCCGGCACAGATCCATCACGGGGCCGACGTAGGCCTCGGGAATAAGAATCGAGGCTCGAATGAAAGGCTCGGTGACCGAGTCAATCTTTGTCGGGTCGGGCCAGTAGCTGGGATTGTCGACCTCCGTCAAAGTACCGTCCTTCAAGGTGAGCTTGTACTTGACGGACGGCGCCGAGATAACCAGACCGATGTCAAATTCTCGCAACAATCGCTCCTGGATCACATCAAGGTGGAGCAAGCCCAAGAATCCACAGCGATATCCGAAGCCGAGCGCCGCGGAACTGTCCTTCTCAAACGTCAGCGCGGCATCATTGATCGCCAATTTTTCCAGTGCCTTGGTGAGATCGACATAGTCTTCGGTACTCATCGGATAGATGGAGGAAAAAACTACTTGTTTGGCCTCCTGATAGCCCGGAATCGGCTCCTCCGCCGGTCGATCGAGCCCCGTAATCGTATCTCCGATTTCGATATCCCGCACGCTCTTGACCCCGGCCACGATGTAACCGACGTCACCGGCGCTGAGTTCGTCCTTGGGATTAAGCTTGAATTGGTTGTAGCCCAGTTCATCGACCGTATATTCGCGACCCGTGTGCATGAACTGAATCTTTTCACGCGTCTTCAACGTGCCTTCCATGACGCGACATTGAAGAATCACGCCTCGATACGTGTCGAAATGGGCGTCAAAGACCAAGGCCTTGAAGGGCGCTTGCGGGTCTCCCTGGGGACATGGCAGTTTTTCAACGATGCCGGCCAGCACGTCGTCGATGCCGACTCCCGTCTTGGCGGAAACAGGGATCGCCTCAAAAGGATCAAGCCCGAGGTCCGCATCGATCTCTTCGCGAACTCGATCGACGTCGGCAGCCGGGAGATCAATCTTATTGATGATTGGCAAGAGTGTCAGATCATGTTCCAGCGCTAAGTACAAATTGGCCACCGTTTGCGCCTCCACGCCCTGGGAAGCGTCCACCACAATCAGTGCCCCGTCACTCGCCATCAGCGAACGTCGAACTTCGTGAGAAAAATCCACGTGGCCCGGCGTATCAATCAGGTTGAGCAGATAGTTCTTGCCGCCCGGAGCGCAATAGTTGAGCGTGACCGTATTGCTTTTGATCGTGATCCCCCGTTCTCGTTCGATGTCCATCGAGTCGAGCATCTGATCTCGGAATTCACGCTGTGTGACACCGCCGCAGGCCTGGATGAGCCGATCAGCGAGCGTCGATTTGCCATGATCGATGTGGGCGATGATGCAGAAATTTCGAATGTGGTTCATAAGTCGAGGTACTGGCCAAGGAGTACTGGTAAGCCGCTCGCTGCCGCGAACATCCACGCCACGATAGAATAGCATCACGAAGCGGAATACGGACGGGGCCACAAGACGCGCCATGCCCGACGTCTTGAGGACTTGTCGATCCGTCGGATGCGCTCAGCCAATCGTGTTTGGCAGGCAATATCATGGCTATGCGGCGATCGATGGGGGGCCCGGACCTGCACGGCTCTCCCGGGAAAGACGCCGGGGCCCCTTCTCTTCGCGCTGCCGTGGCCAGCGCATGTGCATCTTCCGCCGGCGAGCGGCGGGCATCGGGGAATTGCAGCCGAGGATCGTTCGACACGCGCGATCCCCACGTTTGCCATGGGGTACTTCAGGTCGATGGGCCGCGGATTTGTGGGCCGAATGGAGGAAAGCTCCCCCACGCCTGCCGGGGGGCGCTTCAGGCTACTCGGCTACCCAAGTCTCCCCCGTCCATGCTTGTACCCAACGCAGCGGGCTGCGGATGTTTGGAATGTCTAGCTGATAATATCGATGAGCGTGACATCAAAGGTAATGATGTCGGTGCCACCGATCCCGGCGCCCGGGTTACCATTGGACCCATAGCCCAGATCCGGAGGAATCACGATCCGCCGCATGCCGCCCACTTTCATGCCCACGACCCCTTCCGTAAAGCCCTGGATCAAATTGCCCAGCGGGAAATTCACCATTGTATTGCTGTCAAAAATCTGACCATTGGGCAGATAGCCGACGTAGCCAACACGAACCGTGTTGGACGCAGTCGGCATGGCACCCGTCCCCACCTCGAAGTCGTAGACCTGTAAGCCGCTAGGGTTGGTCGTCAAATCGGCACCATCGGGCAACGGCGGCAAACCCGGCACCACGATCCGCACCGTCGCTCGCGACGTCTCGCCCATCCCGTTCATGATTTCGTAGACAAACGAATCACGTCCCAACGTAGTTTGCGTGAACTCGAGCGATCCGTCGGCGTTCAAAGTGAGCGTCCCTTTTTGCGGCGGCGTGATCAGCTTCACGAACAGGCTGCCACCGCCTGGAACCTGGTCGTTGGCAAGCACACCGTTCGCCGCGGAGATGGAAATTGTTTCACCAATCGCCGCCTCGTAGGTTTCATTCAACGCCAGTAGCTCCAGGCCGATCGCCGGCTCGAACGTCAACTGATCATCGATTTCAGACATCGCGACCGGGTAGAAGGCATCCTGTCCCGAGCCTCCGTTCAAGCGATTGAGGGGTGCCTCTGGTTCAACAACCAGCCCGTCAAGGGTTGCCGCCAGGCGATCGCCGAACGACACGGCCGTCGTCCAGGAAGTGCGCATTGCGTTCAGGGCATCGAAATCGAGTTGATTGTTCGTGATGCCGCCGATCAGTAGATCATCCGCACCCTGGCCGAACAACGAGTCGGCGCCGGCACTGCCGATCAAGATATCTCGGTCGTTGCCACCAAAGAGGGAATCGTTGCCGGCATGCCCGACGATGACGTCAAACCCGAGTCCCCCGTTGAGGATGTCGTCCCCGTCGTAGCCCAAGATCATGTCGGGGCCGGTACCTCCGTACACCGTGTCATTCCCTGGGCCGCCGATGATGAGGTCCGCGGCGGAATCGCCGAATAGCACATCGTCATCACTCGATCCTTCCAGAAAGTCTTCGCCGTCACCACCGACCAGTCGGTCAGCACCATTGCCGCCCACGAGCACGTCGTTGCCACCGGAACCAAGAAGTTGATCGTCTCCGTCATCGCCAAACAGCTCGTCGACGTCGCCTTCGCCAACGAGAACGTCATTTCCCGCATTGCCGCGCAGATGATCGTTTCCGGCTCCGCCCAGCAGCCGGTCATTGCCCACGCCACCGTTCACCCTGTCCGCGCCTGCCGATCCGTAGAGGATGTCGTCACCCGATTCGCCATTGACGAGATCGTCCCCCGCGTTGCCTTGCAGGATGTCATTGTCATTTCCCCCGTTGACGATGTCGTCTCCATCGCCGGCAAACACGCGGTCTAACCCGTTACCTCCCAAGATGAGATCGGCTCCACCCAGGGCGAAGATCAGATCGTTGCCATCGCCCCCCTCAATCTGATCATTGGCCTGTCCGCCGAAAATCAGGTCGTCCCCCGCCTCCCCCTGCAACGTTACCCGCATCTGCAAGGAGGAAGCCACCAGCGTATCGTTGCCGGCGCCCCCGGACACCCGAATCGCATTCACACCCGATTTGGGAAAGAGCTGATTGGAGGCCAGAAAATCCGCGGCCACGAAGTAATTGTTGGGCAAGTCCGCCACAATAATCCGGTTGTTCGCATCGGTTCCACAGACCGTCAGGATGCCGTTTTCGAGCGTGGCCGTGCCCGGTGCGGCCGTCAACATCTGCCGACTTTCCAGAGCCTCGATGGCAAGATCCCTGCGTGCCTCGCGCTGGCGTCGGTGCTTGGAAGCTCGTGTCATGTTTCTCACTCGGCGTGTAAAGCGGTGCATCTCGACTTCTCAAAAAGATGGACGGAAAGCGAAAAATCTCATCCTAATCGGTGGCTGCACAAGTGCCCACTAAAATGTAAAGGCAAGCCGGGCGACCGAGCCGCTGACACCGGTATTCGTCCGTGTAATCGGTATATTATACCCATTTTTCCGCGGTCTGCCGTGAGGAACCCGTCATTTCACCGGCGCGACGTAAGCGGATGTTCAAGCGGGCCTCGGTCGGAAGAAACCGCCAAAGCGCGAGGTGTATGGCACACGACATGCACAGTTACTCGTTGTCCAGCGAGATTGAGGCTTTCATGTGGCATACCCGTCTCTTGTGCCGACGGAGAAAGCACAACAGCAGACAACTTTTGTGGCGGCCGCGGAAGTGGTCCATTTTCCTTTGACCCACTGTGGCACAAACGCAACGTGTTGACGTCCAGCCGCAACGCGTTTGTCCGCATTGAAAAATTCAGAAGGCCCAGCCATGGTAAATCACGCCTCATTCTTCGTCGTATTCCTGGCGTGTGCGACGCTTACCGACGCCTGCTTAATGGCCAAAGGCCACAAGAACGCTTCTCATGGCCACAAGCGTGGCAATTTCCATGGCGGAAACAGCATAGGGCGGGGCAACCATTATGGCTCGTTCGGCTTCAACGACCTGCTGTTTTTGACAACCGACTTCCTGCCGATCGAACATGGGCATCCTTTTAACGGCCCACCGCTGTTCCCGATGGCAAGCGATGGGTTTCCGCCCCCACTACCCATCGAATCTGGTCCGCCCATCGTTCCACTCCTCCGAACCGATAGAACCGCCTACGAGCGCCAGATGACGGCGGCGTTTTCCGCCGGGCAATATGAAGACGCGATACGATTGTGCCGGCACGCGCTGATCGAAAATCCGCGCCAAGCCTCTCTGCATGAATTCCTGGCTCAGGCACTCTTGGCGGTGGGCGACTATCGGGGAGCGACGATGGCACTTTCCCAGGCCACGTCGCTGGCCACCCCCGATCGCTGGGGGCAGATTGTCAGCAACCATGCACAACTCTACCAGGGGCGCGATTATGCGGTTCAGCTCCAGAGGCTCTCCCGCTTCATCGATGCCTATCCGGCTGCCGCCGATGCCTGGGCGCTGCGGGCGTATCATGAGTTCTACCTGCATCGCACCGAAGCGGCGCGTCGAGATGTCGCGCAAGCTCTGAAGCTGGACGGCGGTCACGTGCTGGCGACTCGCTTATCCGCGCGGCTGCCCCAAGTACCTGCCGCGCCGGAGGTCGAGCAGTTGCCACCTCTACCCGGTCAGCCGGCCAACCAGGGCCGTGTCTGGCAGGACCATTCGTCCCGCCGCGAGAACGATTCCCACTTGTCGATCGTGGATTGAACGCCAGTGGTCACGAGAAGACGGGAGACCTGTCACGACTTTCCGCGGGCGACTGCGGCTCGACAGCAGCTTCGTCGCAACGTCGCGACTTCGACAAAGACGACTGCCGGCGCTATTCGGCCGCGCGGGCGGCGACTTGGTCCGATTCTGGCTCGGCGTCCTCGGCCGGTTCCTGTCCGAAATGTTCACTGACATACTTCGCCAGGGTCGCCACACTTGGCTCGTTCATGAACACGGCCATCGGCAGTGACATTTGCAATTGCGATTCGATCTTGTTTTTCAACTCGATGGCCATCAACGAGTCGAGCCCCATTGAACTGAGTGGCGTCGTCACGTCGATATCTTCGGCTGGTAGGCCCATGATTTTGGCCAGTTGCCCACCGAAGAAGGTGGAGAGTTTCTTCATCCGTCCGGCAACATCCAGACTGAGCAAACTCTGCCGAAAAGCCCGATCTTCCGCGCTGTCACCACCGTGCGTTCCCAATTCGATCCCTTCGGTGACGACGTGGAGAAACGGAGGCACCGCACCACCGCTGGCCCGCACCAGGTCGGGCCAGTGGACGATCATCACCGCCGTTTGTGGGTATCCAGTGGCGATAAGGTCACCCATCAGATCCAGGGCCGGCTGGGCGGGCAACATGCCCATCCCGCGGCTGGCAAGTTGTTCTTCGAGTCCCGCATCGTTCGCCATGCCGGAATCGGCCCACGGCCCCCAGTTGATGCTGGTCGCCGGCAATCCCTGGTCGCGGCGGTGTGCCGCCAAGCCATCGAGGTATGCGTTGCCGGCAGCATAGTTGCTCTGTCCCGGGGAACCGAGAACGCACGCCACGGAGGAGAAGAGGACGAATGCATCGAGTTCCTGTTCGCGGGTGGCCGCATGTAAATTCCAGGCCCCATCCAACTTCGCCGCCAGTGGCTTTTGCAGCTGTTCCAGTGACATATCGAACATCACGCCGTCGGCCAGCACACCGGCGGCATGGAAGACCCCTTTCAGTGGGGGGAACTCCGCCGGGATCTGCCGCAACGCCGAGTCGAGTGAGGAGCGATCTGCCACGTCACCTTGAATCGTGGCCACGTTCAGCCCGCACTGCTCGAGTTGCTCGACAGACTGCCGCGTACTCTCGTCGGTGGATCGCCGCGACAGCAACGTCACGTGCGTGGCTCCTCGTGCCCCCAACCATTTGGCCACCTGCATTCCCAAGGCTCCGAGACCACCAGTGATCAGGTAATTTGCCTGCTTGGTGGCGCGGAACGAATCGGGCGAGTCGTTGTCCTGTGCATCGCCGGGCGCAGCCGCGGCCACCACCACCTTGCCGATGTTTTTTCGTTGCGCCATGTAACGGAATGCGTTGATCGTCTTTTCCGTCGGGAATCGTGTAAACGGCAGCGGTTGAAAGATGCCCTGTTCGAAAAACGTCATCATCTCGGCAAACATCCCCTCGATGTATTGCGGTTTCTGTCGCAATATTCGATCGAGATCGATTGCAAAGTAGGAAAGATTGTCCTGGAATGGCAACAGGCCAATCATGGTGTTGGAATAGATATCGGTCTTGCCGATCTCCAGAAAGCGACCGTACGCTCGTAAGACGCCGAGACTGGCCGTGATGGCATCTCCAGGCAACGAATTCAAGACAACATCAACCCCCTCCCGACTTGTGATTTCCCGAATTTCATCGGCAAAATCGAGGGTACGCGAATTCATCACATGGTCGACGCCCAGCGAGCGGAGGAACTTACGCTTCTCGTCGCTGCCGGCGGTGGCAAACACCTCGGCACCCAGGTGTTTGGCGATTTGAATGGCCGCGAGCCCGACACCGCCGGCCCCCGCGTGGATCAAGACGCGTTCACCGGCCTGCACTTGTGCCAGCCGCACCAACGCGTAATAGGCCGTGAGAAACGTAATGGGGATTGTGCTGGCTTCCTCGTGATCGATCGTGGGCGGCTTCTTCACCATGGCGTAATCAGCCGTGAGGCAATGGGATGCGAAACTGTACGGGGCGACACCCATCACTTCATCGCCGACTTGAAATCGGGTGACGTTCGCGCCGACCGCCGTCACGACACCCGAGACTTCGATTCCCATGGGCACGATGACGTCGGTGATGCCCGGATAGAGCCCCAGCGCCTTCAGCACGTCGCTGAAATTGAGTCCGGTCGCATGAACTTCGACTTCAATTTGCCCCTTTCCTGGCGCCGATCGATCGCAGGGTTCGTAGGCCAGCTCGTCGAAGCTGCCCGATTCCTTAATCCGTAATTGGTAGGGACTCTGCTTGGGAACGCGCATCGCATCGCCCGTTCCATGGCCTGGCAAGCGGTCGGCGGCTCGTTCCAGTCTGGCCACGTAGCGGGTTCCCTGGCGATAGGCGATTTGGGCTTCCTGGGACATCGATGTGGCTTCTTGAACCAGGTCGTTGGCCAGGGTCGACACATCTTCCGTCGGATCAAGATCGACCAGCCGCACCCGCAACTCGGGATGTTCCATCGCGGCGACGCGCCCCAAACCCCAAATCGCCGACTGGCTGGCATTCACCGGTGCCGACGCCGACGCGTCGCCCTCGGTCGCGACGAGTTGTCCGCCGCGTGTCGCCACCAGGACGGAAGGAGCTTTACTGGTGTGCAGGCGTGCCGCCTGCTGGATGACGCGGAGCAACGAGGCGAGTGACTGCTCACGCACTTGATGCAGTGCGGCAGCAGCCGTATCGCCAGGTTGGGAGGGGTCGCCGCAATCGAGTGTCCAGAGGTGCGCGATGGTGACCAGTGGATGGGCCGCATCACGACTGCAGCTGACCAACGCCTGAGCAAAATCGTCAGCTTCCGTGGGGCGCACGGTGATGTGATCTCCGTCTTGCCGATATTCCGCACCGGGCTGAATCACGACCGGCCGGGCCCCGGCTGCGACCAGCTGTTTCGCCAGCGCATCACCGACGAGCGACTGGTCCGCAAAAATGGCGACCGTGCCCAGCCGCGCAGACTTTCCGTGCCCAGCGGTTGTGGTTGCCACCCCACCCCATACACCCAATCCGAGACATTATCCGAGTGGACGCCATCGATGGCTCGCCCGACGCGCTGCACCGTTACGCCCGCGAATTCCACGAGTACATTGCCGGCCGCGTCCAAGAGGAACACGTCCGACTCGACGGTCTCGGGACTGGGATGATGCGCCCGGAAATTCGCCGTGCGAAAATCTGCACGCCATCCCGCACGTCCCCCAGGATGCGGGCCCGCTTCAGCCGCACCGGGACGTAGGTGTAGGGCGTAAATTCTCCATTCGGCTCAAGCGGCACCGTCCCGGCAACGGCTTGCATTAGTGCGTCTCCAAGCGCCGGATGGAGATGGTACTTGTCCAGGTCGAGCTTGACGGCGGCCGGCAATTCGACCGCCGCGATCGCTTCTGTCGCGGTACGGAGCACGGACCCCAGGACTTGGAAAGATTCGCCATAGACCAGGTTCCGTGCCGCCATCACATCATACGTTTCCTGTCGGCTGACTTCTTTGACGATGCGGCCGCGGACTTCCTCCAGGTCAATGGGAGGTGGCACTGCCGCGGCGAGGGCATCCTTGTGGACCATGGACCCGGTCGCGTGCAATTGCCATTTCGGGCTTTTCTCTTGCGTCTCACCACTGATGCTGTAGGTGTCAAAGCTCGAACGGCCACCCATTTCGGGAGCCGCCATCACTTGCACCACCCGGCAACCCTCGAGCGGCAGGAACAGGGCGTGTTGGATCGCCAGATTCTCGACAGCATGGGCCCCCGGACCAAACTGCAAATTGGCGATCGCGAACCCCTGCTCGATGTATGCGGCTGCGGGAACGACGATCGAACCCTGCACGACGTGGTCTTTGAGATGCTTTGGATTGTCGGCGCTGAAGCGCGCCTCGTACAATCGTGAATCGAAAGCGGTTGTGAATTCCGATCCCAGCAGCGGATGCAACGACGGTCCACGGCCACCACCCTGGATCGCCGGCCGGTCCGCATCGATCAGCCAATGCTCGTTCTTCAGGAACGGATAATTCGGAACGCTGATGCGACGGCGATTCCAAGGTTGATCAAATCCTTTCCAGTCAATCTGCACGCCCAGCACGTACAGTTGGGAGACCGCGGCTGCCATCATCTCCCAGTCTTCCTTGCCCTTCCGCAGCGACGGTATCCAGGCAGCCTTCGAGTCGGGTAAACACCGCCGGCCCATCCCCAGCAGACTGGCGGTCGGACCAATTTCCACCATGGCATGCACACCTTCTTCTTCCAGCCGTAGCATGCCCGTCGCAAACTCGACGCAATTCCGAATATGGTCGCGCCAATAGGCCGCATCAAACGCCGCCGATTCCACAATCGTGCCGGTACGATTCGCGGCGATCGGAATCGTAGGGCGACTGTAATCGAGAATGGCCGCAAAGGCCTCGAACTCATCGAGCATCGGGTCCATGAGGGGCGAATGAAAGGCGTGCGACACATTCAGCCGCTGCGTACCAACGCCCTTCTTCTCAAAAGCGGCAACCACCTTCTCGACCACCTCGGCGGCACCCGAAATCACGTTGTTTTCCGGCCCGTTGGCCGTGGCCACCGACACGCGATCGCCAAACTCGTCCATCACCTCCTGGACGCGGTCGCGCGAGGCGAAAATCACGGCCATCTTGCCATTTTGTGGCAAACGCTGCATCAACTCCGCTCGTTTCGCAATCAATCGCAAACCGTCTTCGACGGAAAAGACGCCGCCGATGCAGGCCGCCACGTATTCACCCACGCTGTGTCCCAACAGCAAGTTCGGTTCAACGCCCCAAGACTGCCACAGCTTTGCTAGCGCGTATTCCAGCGCAAACAGGGCCGGCTGCGTATAGGTGGTCTCGTCGAGCGGAGACTGGCCGTCAGGGGGATAGACCACGTCGAGGATGGAAAACTCGCGGTGTTCAAGCAGAATTTCATTGCAATGATCAAAATGCTTTTTGAATACAGGATGCGATTCGTAGAGCTGACTCGCCATCCCTACGTACTGCGACCCTTGCCCCGTGAAGAGAAAGGCGATCTTTGGCTTGGTCGCGATCCGCACCTCGTCCGATTTAACTCGCGGCGAACGCTTCCCGTCCGCCGCGGCCCGCAAGGCGGCGATCATCGAAGTTCGATCTTCCGCCGTGACCGCGGTCCGCAGATTGAAATGGGCGCGTCCCGTATTTGCCGAATGGCAAAAATCAACCCATTCCTCATCGGGCAGCGTTTCCAGCCGATCGGCATAACGGGTTAAAAGCGTTGGCAACGTCAGCTTCGATTTTGCCGACACGGCGAGGACATGGATGGGCCGGTCGGGAGTGGCCTCTGAAGGCGTTTCGCGATCGGCGGCGACCGACTCGACCACCACATGCGAATTCGTACCGCCAAAACCGAAGGAACTGATGCCAGCCACGCGATTGCCGTTGGATCGCCAAGACACCATCTCGCGGGGAATCACCAACCGCGTGCCCGCCAGATTGATGTTCGGGTTCAATTCGTCGAGAGCCGCCTGGGCCGGAATCACGCCGTGCCGCATCATCATGATCACCTTGATCAGCCCGGCGATACCCGAAACCGTCTCGGTGTGCCCCACATTCGCCTTTACGGAACTGACATGGACCGGTTGCTCATCTTCCTTCCGGCGGGCAAACAGCTTGGTGAGCGATTGAAATTCGATGGGATCGCCAAGCGGGGTGCCGGTGCCGTGGGCTTCCACGTAGCTAACTTGTGATGCGTCCAGTCCGGAGGATGCCAGTGCCGCGCGGATACAAGCAATCTGCGACAGGCTGTTCGGCGCCGTAATGCCGGACGTGCGGCCGTCTTGGTTGACGGCCGATCCGCGAATAACTGCCATGATATTGTCGCCATCGCGGGTGGCATCGGTGAGCCTCTTTAAGACCAGCATGCCACAGCCCTCGCCACGAACATACCCGTTCGCCGAGGCGTCGAAGGGGCGGCACTGGCCGCTCGGAGAGAGCATTCTGGCTTTCGAGAAAGCGATCGTGACCTCCGGCGAGAGGATCAGGTTGACCGCGCCGGCGATGGCCGAATCGCAATCCCCATTCCGCAACGATTGCACCGCCAGGTGCAGGCCGACCAGCCCCGACGAGCAAGCCGTATCCACCGCCAGGCTGGGGCCCCGCAAGTCCATGATGTACGAGATGCGATTGGCCGCCACACTGAGGGCGTTCCCCGTGCCCATGTGCGCGTCGATGTATTCCAGGTAGTTGTCAAACTCATTGGGTAACTTGGAATAGTCATTACCCCCGATGCCGACAAACACCCCCGTCGCGGTTCCCGCCAGTTGGTCCGGCGAAATGCCGGCATTTTCCAAAGCCTCCCAGGACACTTCCAGCAGCAGACGTTGCTGCGGATCCATCCGCACCGCCTCGCGGGGAGTGATCCCGAAGAACATCGAGTCGAATTCGCGGACGCCGTCGACGAACGCCCCCCAGCGGATCGACATCTTTCCGGGCGTGTCGGGATCCGCATCGTAGTAGCGGTCGACATCCCAACGCTCGCTGGGAATTTCCGTGACCGCACTCCGGCCTTCGCTGATCAGCTTCCAGAATTCCTCCGTGTTCGAGGCACCGGGTAAACGGCAAGCCATCCCGACAATTGCAATCGGCTGTGCGACTTGAGGATTCTTTTTCAGGCGGGCTTCCAGCAGTTCCCGCTGCGCAGGGGACAGTTTTGCTAAACGTTGGGCCACATCGACCATCGACCGATTCTCCAATCCGTTCAATGAATACGCGTTTTCGGGCGTACGGGGTTAACCATCATCACGACTTGCCGGGTCTCCATGCCCCGAGCACGACGAAGAGCCGCCTTCGGAGTGGTAGCCAGAGTCGACCATGATCAGGGGAGGCGGAGGTCGACGAGGAATTGACGGCGGGAAGAATGTCTTAACAATCGCCGAGCCCATCCTGCCGAGCACCAGATCGCAAACTCGACTTAAACGCCGCATTGTACTGAATTCCCCACAGTTGGCTAGGTCAGGCGAGCCGCTGTAAGTTGACTGGCCGCCAAGGGTTGCGACCGAAACAAAGATCGTTCATGGTGAATTGACCAAAAAACAGCGAAAAGTCACCGCCTCTCCCAAAAGGGCATCCTCCTTGTCAAAGACTCCCCACGTCCGCATCCGCACCCTCGGCGACCAACCAGTGCGGCCCACCGGCGATTATGTTCTCTACTGGATGATCGCCAATCGACGTACCACCTGGAACTTCAGTTTTCAGCGCGCGGCGGATCTGGCCCACGAGTTGGGTAAACCGCTCGTCGTCTTCGAGGCCCTACGGGTCGGATACCCGTGGGCCAGTGATCGCCTGCACCAATTCATCATCCAGGGCATGGCCGACAATCGGGCTGCGCTGGCCGATCAGCCAGTACTTTACTATCCGTATCTGGAGCCGCAAGCTGGCGACGGACGCGGCTTGTTGGCGGCTCTGGCCCAGGCCAGCTGTGCGGTCATCAGCGACGATTTTCCCTGCTTCTTTCTGCCGCGAATGATCGAATCGGCTCGCCGCCAGATACCCGTGCGGTTGGAACTGGTTGATAGCAACGGCCTCTTTCCCATGTATGCCACCGATCGCGTCTTTCACCGCGCCTTTGATCTGCGTCGATTTTTCCAGAAACAATTACTCCCCCATCTCGAGGCCGTCCCGCGGAAGAACCCGCTCGCCCGCAGGCCATTGCCCACCCTCGAGAGTCTGCCGGCGGAGTTACACAAGCGGTGGCCGGCGGCCGACGTGGAACGGCTGGCCGAGCATCCAGAAGCCCTCTCCGATCTGCCCATCGATCACGATGTCCACGTGTCGTTCCTGCGGGGCGGCGCCCAGGCGGCCGAGCGGCGACTTGTTCGATTTCTCCGCGAAGGACTGCCGAAGTATCACGAGGCACGCAACGAGCCGACTCAGGAGGTATCGAGCGGGCTATCGCCTTATCTTCACTTCGGCCACATCTCGGCACATGACATCTTCAATCGCGTCATCACTCGGGAGAGCTGGCACCCGGGCATGGTCGCCGAAAAAGGGAAAGGGAGCGCCCAGGGATGGTGGGGCCTGCCGGAGTGCGTTGAATCCTTCCTGGATGAACTGATCACTTGGCGCGAATTGGGTTACAACATGTGCTCGCACCAAACCAACTATGACCAATACGAGTCACTTCCGGACTGGGCCCAGCGAACGCTTCGCGAACATGAGCGCGATCCCCGTGATTACGTGTATTCACTCGAACAATTTGCAACCGCCGGTACCCATGACGAACTGTGGAATGCGGCTCAGCGGCAACTCGTCCGCGAAGGCCGGATGCACAATTATTTGCGGATGCTGTGGGGAAAGAAGATTCTGGAATGGACCGCGTCGCCGCGGGATGCGCTGGACATCATGATTGAATTGAACAACAAGTATGCGCTCGACGGACGGAATCCCAATTCGTACAGCGGTATTTTCTGGGTGCTGGGCCGTTACGATCGGGCCTGGGGACCGGAGCGGCGAATTTTTGGAAAAATTCGCTACATGAGTTCCGAAAACACGGCCAGGAAAGTGAAAGTCAAACCCTATCTGGAGCAATATGCGGCGGACGACGGTCAGCGACAACTCTTTTCGTAGGTGATCTCTGTCGGCGCCCCACCACGGGCCGGCCATCGACCCAATCCACTGCGGTGTTGCCCCTCGTGGGCTTCACGGTGGCCCCATCGCCAAACCGACTGGCCGGGAAAAGCGGCGAAGCATCGCCGCACTCCACAATCGCCGCACGCTCCGCGTTCAGGCCGTCCTGCCCTCCTGGGTTGACGCTCAAGGACCATCACGGCTAAGTTTCTGAACGGAGTCCGGGCCATTGCCCGGTGAATTTGCGGGCAAGGCGCGACGCACGAGGAATAGCGACCATGGCACATGGCAAAACGTACGCCAATACGGCGGAGGCGATCGGCAACACGCCGATGATTCGGATCAACAAGCTTGTGCCCGAGGGGCAAGCGACCGTGTTCGCCAAATGCGAGTTCTTCCAGCCGCTGAACAGCGTCAAGGATCGAATTGGCGCGGCCATGATCCATGCGGCGGAACGCGACGGGAAAATCAATCCCGAGACCCACATCATTGAACCGACCAGCGGAAACACGGGGATTGCGCTCGCATTTGTCTGCGCCGCCAAAGGCTATCGGCTGACGTTAACCATGCCCGAATCGATGTCGGTGGAGCGGCGAGCCCTGTTGCGGGCATTGGGGGCCAACCTCGTGTTGACGCCTGCCTCGGGAGGCATGCCGGCGGCGATCCGCGAAGCGCAGGAAATGGTCGAGCGCGAAGAAAACGCCTGGATCCCCCAGCAGTTCGAAAATCCCGCGAATCCGGCCATTCACGAGGCCACTACGGGCCCCGAGATTTGGACCGATACGGGCGGCAAGATTGACGCCATTGTAGCGGGCGTGGGAACGGGGGGAACGATCACGGGCGTGACTCGGTTTCTGAAGAGCCGAAATCCCGACTTCAAAGCATTCGCCGTTGAACCGAAGCATTCGCCGGTCATCAGTGGCGGCCAACCGGGCAAGCATCGCATTCAGGGCATCGGGGCTGGATTCATTCCGCGCAATCTCGACGTGTCGGTCGTGGACGAGGTCGTGACGGTCGACGATGACGACGCGTTTGACTGGGGCCGCCGCCTGGCTCGAGAAGAAGGCATCATGGCGGGTATCAGTAGTGGAGCCAACATGTGGGCGGCCGCCCAAGTCGCCGCCCGGCCGGAATTTCGCGGCAAGAACATCGTGACCATCATGTGCAGCCTGGGCGAACGCTATCTGTCCACGCCGTTGTTTGAAGGCCTGACCGGTTAGCTCGATCGCTTTTCTTCCGCCGTCTTGGTTGGGTAGGACCCTCTAAGCGAGCAGTGCGCGAATCGGCTGGCCCTTGTCGACAAGGGGAATCGGTCGCCCGGCCTGCGTATAGTTCTCGTCATCCGGCGGCACGCCGACCGCGGCACAGAGCGTGGCGAGGACATCGCTGACGCCGACCTGGTGCTCGACGACTTCCAGACCATCGGCGCTCGTCTTCCCATGGACTTGCCCTCCGGCAATTCCGCCTCCCGCGAACACGCACGTCCAGGCTTGGGGAAAATGATCTCGCCCGGCCTGCCCATTAATCTTGGGTGTCCGTCCGAATTCACCCATCCACAATATGGTCGTGCGCTCGAGGAGACCTCGCTGAGCCAGATCGGTTAACAGGGTGCCCCAACCCGCATCCAACTCGGCGCTCATTCGTTTTAGCTGATTGAAGTTGTCGGCATGAGTATCCCAACCAATGCCACTCGATCCGGTAAGTGCCACCTCAACGAAGGAGACGCCCCGTTCGATCAATCGTCGGGCCAGCAGGCAACCCTGTCCAAACACCCCTTTCCCGTATGCTTCCCGTAGCAGCGAGTCCTCTCCAGAAAGATCGAAGGCCTCACCTGCCTGATCTCCCATCATGTCGAGCGTCCGCTCGTAGATGGTATCGTGAGCCCGCAACGCCTGGGCGTCGGGATGCTGTGACAGAAAATCGGCTTGCAAACGTCGCCACATCTCCAAGCGACGTGTTCGACGCATTTCGTCGACCTCCTCGGGTGGCGCCAGCGATTCCACGCTCAACTCCGCAAAGCCGCGGTCGTCAGTCGTGACGGATTGAATGCCACTGTCGGCAGCGGCCACCACGAGCGGATCGTATTTGGGACCAAGGAATCCGGCGCCGAATGCCTCGCGGTTAAAGGCGCGAAACGGACCAATGCTCACATAATTCGGCAACGAAGCCTGTGGATCGCCGAGTTGCTTCGCAAGACTCGCCCCCATGCTTGGATAAGCCACGGGCCCCATGGGACGCTGCCCGGTTCGCATGAGATAGGTACCACGGCCATGGTCCCCCTCCTTCGTGCTGAGGCTACGGACAATGGCCAGATGTTCGGCTTGACGAGCCAGCTTCGGAAGATGTTCGCTGATCCGGATGCCGCTCACTGATGTGGCGATTTCCTTGAACTCACCACCATTCTCGTGGTGAGGTTTCATATCGAAGGTATCGGTTTGACTGGGACCTCCTGGCATCCACAGCAGGATGCAGTGCCGTTGCTTCGTCGCGCTGGCGGCCCACACATTTGCCAGCATCGGAAACCAACCACTGACACTGGCACCAAATACCCCGACCGTGGTCGACCGCATCCAGTGACGTCGATTGAAACTAGCCATGCGAAGGTGACTCTGCGATTTGAGGAGCGTGAAGCAACGTCTTCCAGCATAGCGATATTCGCAGCGCCGCGGAAATTGGCACTGCCGACCGGGGAGAATTGGGCCGTGGCTGTCGCCGTCAACGCCGCGCCGGAGCGGCTGGGCTGGCCGTATTGAGTGGTGGCGGCTGAACCAGCGGTGCCGCATCACCGCGACGAAACAAGCGGTCAAACCAGTTCGGGGCTTCCGGCGTCGGAACTTCGACCGGCGTTCCCGCCTCGGCGATTGCGGATGTAGTGGGCGTCTCGGCCGCCGCGGCAGGCGCTGCGCCGGACGCGGCCCCGGCGGTTTTGGTTGGCGATCGCTCAGCCAGGGCGTGCGCGGCAACCATATTGGCGGCTCGCTGTTGATACGACTTTGCCATCACCCGGTCTCCTTGCTGCTGGCAAACCCGCGCCAGATTGTTCAAGGCCTCTTGAGTCGCATGCATGGAGACGCTTTTTTCGAACGCCGCGCGCTTCGGACAGCAAGCCGGCCTCGGCCTTGGCGATCCCCAACTCGTTCGCGGCCTGCCAATTACCCTCATCCACCGCAATGGCCGCTTCCAGCAGGATCAGCATTCGTTGCTGGTCGATCTCCAGTCCTGCCTTGCTTTGCCAGCGATCGGAATGAATCTTCGCTAACCCGGCCAGCGCCTGGGATGCCGTGGAACTCTCTCCGATCGCAACGACAAAGCTCTGCTTGATGAAATCGGGATACGTCGCCAGCACTTCGCGTTCGGTCTTTTCCTTTTTCTGCAGCGCTATACCCACCGGCGTTTGGAACTCACGAACAATCGATGCGACGACGGCAGGACCGTCCGGTATCGCTCCCTCGAGCAAATCGCGTTCGATCATGCCCGCGATACCATTCCGAAGCGATTCCGACCGCAGGGTCATGCCCTGCACGCGATCGCGACTCTCCGCAATGGTGGCAACACAACGTAAGAACTCGTTTGATGCGGCGGTCGGATCGCTTCCGAGCAGTTGATGACCTCGCGCGAGGCAGGCCTCGGCCGCGACTTGGGCCTGCTGTAGTCGGCGGTACTCAACGACCGGATCGTACGCCACGGGACTCGTGGGCGGTGTGACGGGCGAATTCGTCGGCGACGGTAATGTACGGGTGAGTTTTGCGGACGGCGCAGCGGGCGGTGGTTGCGGTAGGGTTCTGACGACTTCCAGCGACTCATGCGGCGAAGTGACCGGCCCGTCAGGATGGCCGCTCTTCGGGGCCACGATCGGCTTGTCCTGCGGATTGGGCGGCGACGAGATCGGCTGCAGTCTCGCCAAACGATCGGCGAGCGTCGAGGATGCCTCCGGCTGGGGAGCATCGGCCGTCGACGGCGACGAATCGACCGAGGCATAATTACTCGAATGGGTGACGGGACGAGGCTTCGCCTCGGCAGCCGACTTCGTGAGCGAATCCGAAGCGGTAACGGGCCCGCTTCTCGGACTGGACGGAATCGCCACGGGGCGTTCGCTGGCGGAGGGGAGCGTGGCCAGCGGTGGCATCACCGCCACATTGGCCGCGGGAACGTCACGAATGGTGATGTCGCGTGGAACCGTTTTTCCCATCGCGGCTTGCGCCCGTGCCGCGGCGCTATCGGCGGCGGGTAAGGCCGTGGTGCTTTGATCAAGCCATGCGGCCGAGGCACGATCCGTCCGGGTAACACTGACGGCCGTTTCGCCCCACGAAGGCAACCCGTCCGACGAATATGGCGTTGCCGGGGAGCCGCCGGGAGCCGCCGGGGACGTGATATGGTCCGGCGAATCGGCTTTTTCCCCCACGAAGGGTATCCACTGGAGCACCCGCTGGAACCTGCGGGGACGTTCGGCTCGTGCGACGTTGCCCAAGCTCAACACCGCAACCGTGGCGATGAGGCATAAACGCCACCCCACTGCCTTCTTCGTTGCGTGTTTCATCCCCGTGTCCTCGATTACTCTGCGGTTTGACATCGCGGCCGATCCTCGGCGCAATCCGCACCGACAGTACGCGCGGTCTTGTCCTTCCCATCGGCTTATCCGGCGCAAATGATTCGACCAGTCAGCCACAACCGGCACAAACCTCCCAAACCTCATAATCCCCTTGGCACAATCGCCAAACTTGGCCCGACGCAAGCATCGCTTGCAGAATCAGGTCGAGCCTCCGCGACGTTGGCAGCTCTCGCCACGCGTCCTAACCCGCAATGTCGTGCGACGCCTTCGTCGGGACGCCGAGCCCTTGGAATGACATTCGCGATCCTCAGGCGGCGAGAGGTCAATTGCACTCGCGTTCCGGTTGGGAGCCACGCGCATGTCCAAAGCCAGATCCGATTCAACGGGGCGATCCAGCGGACCCGATCCTCCTGGCACGACGCTGCATCGCCGCCAGCTGTTGGCGGCCGGAGCTGCCGGACTGGTGGGCACGTCCCTGGGCACCGCCCAGGGTGGATTTCTACAGAACCGCGCAGCCGCCAGACAGCGTCGTTCAACGCGTATGACGGCAGACAAGGCGCGGGCCATTCTGAACTATGAAACAAGCCTGGCACGTTTCGGCGGTCGACTGAGCAATCCGCTGGGACAGTTGCTTGGATTCCGCCGCAGGCAAGTGCCGTACGACATCGACATTGCCGTGATTGGATCGGGGTACGGTGGTGGCATCACGGCGGCTCGACTGGCCCAACAAAAGCACCCGAGTGTGCGTTTGTGCGTGCTGGAACGCGGTCGAGAGTGGGTGCCTGGTACCTTTGCCGATTCGCTTGTGACCGGAGCCCAGCAGACGCGTAATCGGGTGCTGGGGCGATCCAAGGGAGAGGTGGCCCGCCCGGGTGGCATGCTTAATTTTTCCCAAGGCGGCGACCTGAGTGTTCTGACCGGCAGCGGGCTGGGAGGCACGTCACTCATCAACGCGAACGTCGCGATCCGCCCCGACCCGGACGTCTTTCAGCAATCCGCATGGCCAGTCGCCCTGCGTCATCCCGAAGTGCTCGCTCCCTTCTTCGACGCGGCTGCCTTCGAATTGGGTGTCAACCGAGGTCCCCTCGACAGCTCGCCCAAAATGGTGGCTCAACGCCGGGCGGCGGCTCGGCTGGCCGTCGCCGACAAGCAGTTCTTTGCCGCCAATCTGACGGTCACTTTTGACGGCCGTTTCGCGACCGCTCAACAGACCAACGCGCAAGGCATGCTGCAGGCCCCCTGTACCCTGTGTGGTGATTGCATGTCGGGTTGCAATGTCGGTGCCAAGAATACGGTCCAGATGAACTATCTTCCCCTGGCCAAGCATCACGGAGCGGAGATCTACACGCAGGTCGAATGTGAATTCATCGAAAAACTGGACACCGGTTATCGCTTGTATCTGATCGGCCACACAGAGACACCGCAAGGCACGGAAGTGTTCCGTTTTACGAAGACGGCGCGGATGGTCATTCTGGCAGGCGGCAGTTTGGGATCGACTTCGGTACTTTTGCGATCGCAGGCACGAGGACTGGCATTGTCGCCGGCCTTGGGCAGTCGCTTTTCCGGAAACGGTGACGCCTTGGGCTTTATCGTTGAAAGTCAGGAGTTTACGCATGACGCGGGCGTGGGGGCATATCCGCACGATGGTCCGCCGGTGGGACCGTCGATTCAAACCATTACTCGCTTGTATGGCCACGGTCCGTTGCATCGTCGCATCCTGATTCAGGACGGCAACATGCCTCGCGCTTTTGCGAACTTGATTGGCATGGTGATGCGGGATGCCGACTTTGACCACACGTTGGCCCTCTTCGCGATGGGACACGACGGCAATCAAGGCAGGATCGTCCTGGAAAAAGACCAGCCCATCATCGCCTGGCCGGGGCACAAGGAGAGTCCCTATCGTCAGTTCGTCATCGATCATTTTCGAAAAATGGGCGATGCGCATGGCGGTCGCTATAAGATGCTGCGTCTTTTTGGCAACAAGGGAATCAGCGCCCACCCGATGGGCGGATGTAACATGTCGGACGACCCGCTGCATGGCGTCGTCAATGACCGTGGACAAGTCTACGACGGAACCGGGAACGGCGATGAAGGGGACCATGCCGGCGAGGCGGCCGTCCACGATGGGCTCTTTATCGCCGATGGCAGCGTCCTGGCCACGTCACTGGGAGCGAACCCGTTTCTGACGATCAGCGCCATCTCGGAACGTATCGCCGCAGGCATTGCCATGAACCCCCGCTATCGGGATCTGTTCCCGCGCGTCTGACGGCGAGGAACATGCCCGTAAGACGAGCCGCCGGCGAACCCGTCCCATCAGGGCCGGGGTGGCTGCGATGCCGGGTTTCACGTGGGGGTCATCCCCGTCCGCGCTCAGCGAACACTTCGCCGCGCGAACAGCAGCAGTCCGCCTGCCAAGAGCAGAACCAGCGACGATGGTTCGGGTACCAATCCGTAGGAAACGGCCAGCGTATTGCGGGCGGCTTGAAAATCGTTGTCGCTCAAATCGCCACGCACGATCACCAGTTCCGCAAGATCACCGGTGAATCCCAACCCGTCGGCGCGCCCCAGATGAACAGTGGGACGTAGCATCGGACCGGTCGGCAAGTCATGGGGTCGATCTCTGGGAGCCAATAGGAGGGAATCCGCGTACAGCAGCCGTCATCGCCATCTCGGCCCCAACCGCGTCAGGAATCGGGTTCACGCTTGCGCATTACGGCTGACACCTTCGCTAGACTCAGGGCTTCGGTGACCGAGTTAGCACGAGAACACCGCCTGAGCAGCTACATGACTCACGACAATTATCATGCTCAACTCCTTTCATTCGAGTAGATCAGCCAGACTTCGCCTGGCGCACCAGAGACACCGGGGGAACCGTGAATCTCCGTGCCTCTGTGTTGCCAATCAGCCTGGGCAACCAGCGTCCCAAGCGAATGCACGGCACGGAACACGGACACGCAGCGTT
The DNA here is from genome assembly GCA_963700865.1 of uncultured Planctomycetaceae bacterium. Lineage (GTDB taxonomy): Bacteria > Planctomycetota > Planctomycetia > Pirellulales > Pirellulaceae > CAVOGJ01. Next base: position 36,976 of record CAVOZC010000020.1, read on the forward strand.
CCGTCTTTGAGCAACCGTTCATCGGCGATGATAAGATTCGTATTTATCACACGACCAATCGTCGCGCACATGTTGTGTTTTTCCGTCTGATGCACCTGACGCAGGCCGCGGGGACCAACCACCAGCCTCGCCGCCGCCACGAAAAGAAAAGGTGATCCGAGTTTCCCCGGATCACCTTGATAAATCGAGATTACGCAGCTTCGTCACCCGAGTTCGCCATCGTTACCGACGACGGCGGGCCAGTCCTAAGCTCAGGAACAGCCCCAAGGTCAGGGCCATCGCCGATGGCTCGGGTACCGCCGCGGCGGAAGACTTGAACTTATTGCCGTTCCAGACGTTGAAGTCAGAAACGTCGATCGTCCCATCCGCCGTAAAATCGCCCGCCGACCAGGCCGCCGTGGGCGTGAACTTGCTGCTATTCCAAATGTTGAAGTCAGAGACGTCGACCGATCCGTCGAGGTTGGCATCCCCCTCAAAGTAGGGGTTGCCGCCCGTGACTGCCGTATTTTCGGCACCTGCCAGGGTCAGCCAGCCAGCGGCCGGATCATTAATGTCGGCCCGCGTCACCATGCCATCGCCATTGAGATCAAAGGTCAGGTCAGCGCTGCCGCCGGCAATCGCGGCGACAAGTGCATCGATGTCGGCCAAGTCGCAGGCACCGTTGCCGTCAAAATCACAGGCCAGCCCGGCCAGAATGTTGACACTGAATGTCCCGGCCGACGTCGTGATGGCCCGCGTGTTACCACCGGGGCTCCAAACCTCCATCAACTCCGAAACGTTGTTCGTGACGTAGAGATTGCCGGCAGCGTCCAGCGCGATTTCTTGTCGGCTGTGATAGTTGTTATTGGCAGCGCCGAGCTCAATCGACTCAAGATTCGTGATGAAATCGTCGAGCGGATCGCCCGGTGTGCCGTTGTCATCGATCTGGATGTCAGGCAGTCCGTTGGCATCCAGCGGAATCACCAGCACGGCACCGGGCAGATTGCTGTTTCGGCCGAGATAGAGGTTGTCGTAATTCACGAAATTTCCAGTTCCATCGTCGATCGTTGCGGGGGGTTGGCCAGTTTTATGCAGGAAAAGTTTGGTGCCGTCTGGCGAGATGGTGACTGATCCCGAATACCGAAAAATATCTTGGGTTCCTATCGAATTCGCGAACGGGGGGGTGTCGACCCAGCCGTCCAGCCCGCTGTCGATCGAAAACTGGCCGGAGGCCCATTCGACCGTGGGTGTATTCCCATCGATTCCGTCTGGTGAGACAACCACCAGTCCCGACTCGACGCCATCGAACCGATTCTGCGTCAGATACCACTTGTCGAAGGTCGCGTTGTAGTGAGCATTGGCCAGCACACCAATGTTGAGATTCAGAAAAATGTCACCGCCTTCGGTGGTGGTGCCCAGATTGCTGGAATTAATCACCAATTGAGGCGGTTCATCGTAGTCGGTGGCATTCCCTACGTCCCAACGCCAGACGCTGTTTCCATCATTGGCGAGAAAAGAGCTTTCCAGGTCCTCGTCCATGGCCCACACGGTCAGGTTGTTCCCCACGCTCCCGGTGACCATAGGTTTGGAGACGATCGAACCATGAATCGGATCGCCATTGCCATTGACCGTGCCAAAGGTCGGCCCGAATTGTTGAGCCAGGATTAATCCGCCAGTCGTCAGGTCGGGCGAGGCGTACTTGATACCTCCATTGTCATCCGACCAATCCGATACGATGAGATTGTCAGCTTCGTCCAAGGTCATCCGCCAGGCAGACGTAGAACTACCCGCTACGATCCAAGGAGAAGGCGCCTTGGCCTGCGTCGTGTCTTGGGGATCGACCACGGGAGCGAACGTTGTCAAATCGACACCCCGCTGATCCGCCGTCAACGCATAAATGCCGTCCCCCTGGGAACGGCCAGATACCGTTGGCAAATCCCTGGAATTGTTCACGTAAATCGTCCCGAAGTACTGGCTGGCGGGATTATTATTCACCACCAGACCGCTCGGTTGCTCGAAATTAGTGAAGAGGTTCGAGGAGTCGCTAAGCCGGTTCCAGCCCGCGGGCGCTGTGTTGTTTACCTGGATCTCAAAGTTCGAGAAGCCAGTCATGTCGAACGTGTGACGCCCTGCCGGAGCATTGGAAATTGTCAGACTGTTGCCGCCGTCCCGGGAGATCATCACCGAGGAAGCACCCTCGTTCAGCACGAACTCCCACATGCTGCCACCCAGATTTCGCACCGCGGATGCGTAAGGAACCGCCCAACCGAGTGAAACGGTTAACGTCACGGCCGACCACGCCATTGCTCCGAGAGCAACGCGCCGCGCAGATGTCTTCATCATTTCCCAATCCTCCTAAACGTGCCCAAGGAACATGCGAGTCATGGCGGAGCCGTAAAAACAGACCATCCGCCCAAGTTTCCGTTTTACCTGTTAGCCCCGACCATATCAATCAAAAAAGAACCAATGAAGGCGCGGAAGCCCGGGGCAAGCCGCCAAGCTCAAATTTCGACCGAGGGAGGGATTCCGGGATGCCAAGGCGGGTCGAACCGGTTAGACTCTGGCAAGAGAGCGCTCCCCGACGAAAAGGCTGGGGGCACATGTTTAGCTTTAGCCAAAGGGCTGGTGAGAAGCATGAGAATGCGAACGTTACGCTGCGGCTTCACTCTCGTCGAATTGCTTGTCGTGATCGCCATTATCGGGATTCTGGTAGCGCTTCTCTTGCCGGCCGTGAACTCCGCTCGGGAAGCCGCCCGTCGGGTGCAGTGCATCAGTAATTTGCACAATGTGGGTCTGGGGTTGTTGAATTACGAATCGGCACAAAAGCGATTCCCAGAAGGCATGACCTATGACGACTCGAGTAGTGCCACCCGCATTCAGACGCTAACGGATTTCGGACCGAATTGGGTCATCCTGATCTTGCCCTATATCGAAGAGCAGCCACTGTTCGATCAATTCGACCTGGACCTGCCGATTTCAAATGCGATCAACCGCGTGCCGCGAGGGACGAGCATCAGCGTGCTGATTTGTCCCAGCGACAACAATAATCAGGTGCCGTATGCCGGATTAGCAAATCCGCGTCATGGTGATAATTGGGCGCGAGGCAACTACGGAGCCAATTCGGGCAACGGCCCACTCTTCCACCGTACGGGCGACGGGATGTACTCACGGGAAAGTGATGGATGGAAGGACGATACCCGCCGCGGTATTATGGGACCCAACATTTCCGTAAAGATGCGGCAAATCGTCGACGGCACGAGCAAAACCATCCTGGCTGGCGAGTTACGTGCCGGCCCGACGGAAGGTGATCCCCGCGGCGTGTGGGCCCTGGGGCATGCCGGCGCCAGCTTACTGGCTTGGTATGGTTCGCGGGGCGATGCCAATGGTCCCAACGCGTGTAATGACTACGCCGATGATATCCCCACGACGCTCCGCTGCCGCAACTTTGATCGGCAGATGCTGCGTGATATCTGCATGCCCTGCGACGGCAGCTCTAATTTCACCCAGGCTACCACGCGTAGTAATCACCAAGGTGGTGTTCACTTGGTGTTTGCCGATGGCAGCGTCCGCTTCATCTCGGACGATATCGAAACCAGCGGCAAATTTGGCCCCTGCTGTACGGTGTGGGACCATATGATCGCCAGCGCCGATCGGGAAGTGAATTTGGGAGCTCGGTAACCTCCGGGCGGACTGGGCCGAAAACCGTGCTCGTTAGTTGCGGTGCATCACGAACATGGAGGAAGCATCCGTGGCGAAGCATCTGCGAGGTTTGCTGTGGCTGCTGCCGGTTCTTTGCTTCACCGCTTGTGGCCCACCCGAAACAGCTCAGGTGAATGGCAGAGTCGTCATGACGGATGGCACGCCACCACAGGGAGCCATCCGGGTGATTCGTTTCGAGCCCACCGACGACACCACGGCCACCGTGAGAAAGGCTGCCTTTGCGGATCTGGAGGACGACGGCCGCTTTGAAATGATGACCCGCAAGTACGGCGATGGCGTCTATTGCGGGAAATACAAAGTGACCTTCAGCATGTTCAAGAACGCCGACGGCACGGGCCTGACCATCCCCGACAAGTATGGGAACGCAGCGACAACTCCCTTTGCCGTGGAAATTACCGGTGATGTGCGTGACCTGGTCTACGAGCTGGAATCCCGCTAGGTGCTGGCAATGCCGGGACGAGTTGCCATTGTGGACGATGAGCGGAAGGAACATCAGGCCTGGGCCGACCCTCGAGACAGCTTGAGAAGGCGGAGGGCTTTTCCGGCAAGTTGGGCAGCGGTGGCGTCCCTCAAATCCAACGTCTGTCTCCATGCGGACGTCCTTGTTCGACCCCGCTGCGGCGGGGACGGCGACGCTTTCTGGGCGGGCCCGCCGCGGCCCCGGCGGCGGCCGGGCCACGAGTTTTTCGTTTTTTTTCCGGCCCAGACTATTGCCTTCCCGCCGGAACGAAATTAGCATCGGGTGAGTGGCAGCTCGTAAACTGCCTGTAGCTCGTACTTTTATTGCCAAATTCGGGGACTACTGAAGATCTAACAAAAGCTGTCAGGAGACTCTCCATTCGATGCACTTGGCATCGTGGGGTTTCCTGTCAGCTTTTTTTCGTTTGGTCATTTCGAATCGTCACGCGGACGCTGCCGCAACCTGCTCAAAACTGCTTTTCATCGAGGATACTTACGATGCCACGCACTTCCCACCTGCTCCTGTTGCTACTTGCCCTCTGCACGATCGGTACGCAGGAGGCACTGTCGAACATCGAGGATTTCAATACCTGGACGCTGGTCGAAGACCCACCCCATCCCGGCTTGCAGGCCAACATCGACACGCCCACGCAGATCCTGTTGTCTGCCAACGGTGCGATTCCCGCCGCCACGGACATTGGTTACCAGAGCGTGGATGGCATCGACGTCGCGAACTCCACGACGGGCTTCTATTTTTCGGCCAGTGAAAACTTTGAGGTCGCCGTCGATTTCGCCGTCAGCACGGAGGCTTCGCTGGGCTTGGCCGGTATCGGCTTTGGGATCGGTGAAGACGGCAACGGAGCCAACTCGGCAGGCATGGGCCTGGCCATTGCGAACGGCAGTCCCTTGGCTTTTTCTGGCGCGGCACGGATCAACGACGTGACGCAGAGCCCCCTGCTGTTCGGAACCACGGCCACACTGAATGGACGCTTTTTCGTCAGCTACGACGGCGCGAGCGGTGACGTCACGGTCGGTGTGAATTCCACGTTAGGTGCTGCCAGCCCCAGCGAGACGATGGTTTTTAGTGGCATCCAGAACAATTGGAGCGGCGATCCGTTATTGGTGTCTCTGTTTCTGAGAAGTGACAGCGTGATCTTTCCCCCGCTCAGCAGCGGAACCGTCGATGCACTGTTTTTGAACATGACCGTGCTCGACGGCATGGCCACAGCGGTCGTCCCCGAGCCGACGAGCGGGATGCCGATCTGTATGGGCTCCTTGGCGCTACTGGCAGCTCGCCGCAAGCGAACGGCCTGAGTGTCTCGAGTGTCACCGTCGCCACGTCCGATCGAATTCCGCCGCGGGTGGGCGGTGGCTGCGGCAACCAAAAAAAGCTGGAACGGGTGGCGTTCTTCTGTCGCGGCCACCGTGATTTGCGCACCACACGACACGCGCCTCGTTGTTGGACCGGCGGGCTCAGCGGATCTTCGCCGTTGTGCGCACGCCCGCCGTTGTGCGCACGCCCGCCGTTGTGCGCACGCCCGCCGTTGTGCGCACGCCCGCCGTTGTGCGCACGCCCGCCGTTGTGCGCACGCCCGCCGTATGCGCACGCCCGCCGTTGTGCGCACGCCCGCGTACGGCCGCGTACGCCTGCGGCTAACGGTTAAACGAAATGTGCGGCGTGGCGAAAAAAGGGCTAGTCGTCGTCGACTCGGCGGCCCAGGATCAGCAGGGCCACCCACATGACGACCAGCCCAATGGGCAGCATCACCAGAACGGGGACTCCATAGCCGATTGGCAACGTTCCACAGAGCACGGAAACGGTCGCCACCAGGAGGGCATAGGGCATTTGCGTTCTTACGTGAGCCACGTGATCGCAGCCGCTGGCCTGGGAAGAAAGCACCGTGGTATCCGAGATGGGCGAGCAGTGATCGCCAAAGATGGCTCCGGCCAGGACCCCGCCAATGCTGCAAAGCATGATCGGGTCGGCGGACGAGACGCTTCCCCCGCCGCCGGCCAACTGGGCATAAGCCAGGGGAATGACGAGCGGCATCACGATGCCCATGGTCCCCCAACTGGTGCCGGTCGCGAAAGCGACCAACGACGACAGCATAAACACCAGAGACGGCAGCAGCCTCGTAAAATTGTCCGCCAGAAACTGATTCGCCTGCTTCAGGCGTTCCAACTGGCTGGACAAGAACAGGCCCGAATAGAGTCGATATTCCTGATAGGGATAGGGTGCCTGCAGGGTTCCGTCCGACGTTTCTTCGAACAGTTCGACGACGGGCGTTACGGCCTCGGCGGCAAAGCCGGCTGCTTCCAATCGCTGCCGCAATTCGTCTTTCGTCTTGCTATCGGCCAGCACCGTGAGGGCAATGGTGCGGGCGTCCAATCCCTCCCGCCGCAGGTAAGCCGCGACTTCGGGTGTCCCATGCTGAAATGCCTCCAGCGCGGCGGCGGTCCAAGTCGACCTCTCCAAGCGGGAATCGTCCGCCTTATTGGACGAGTTTCCGGTCATGGCCGACAAGCAGGACGCGAGCCACAAGATGCCCAGGGCGGGCGCCATGTGCAAGGCACCCGCCACACCGGCTTCAACCATCTCCCGCGTATTCAATAGTCGCTGCGGCCAGATCAGTACGACTGCCGCCACGGCGCCCGCCAACGCCCCCCATAACAGAGCACCGTAGGAATCGGCATTGCCAAAGATGTCGGATAGGGAAAAAGAAAAATCGTCGCTCCCGGCAAACCACGCCTCAAACTCCTCCAGGCTGATGGCTTGATCACCATTCACGTCGTACGTCGAGAATTGTGAACTTAATCGCTCGTCAATGGCATTGGCCCGAAAGCCCTGCGGCTGCCCCCACGCCAGCCGATCGTAGATCGTACCCGCCGCGCAGTTATTCAGTCCCGATTGGAACAGGAACCAGACGACGGCAGCCACCGTGACAACGATCGGAATGACGGCATTAAACCAGCGGGCCGGGGTGTCCTCGTCCGGTGCCGTCGGATCACGATCACGGCGAGTCCCGAATTCATCATCGTCGAATCCCGTTTGTCCCCGTTCCGCCGCCAGCATCGGCCCGAAATCGCGCCCCAGCAGGGCGATCATGGGAACAAAGGCGAGTGTCCACAGCACGTAGAAACGATAGGGAATGCTGGCCACGAAGAGCGAAAACGGATTCCAATTCGCATCCGCGTTGATATTCTGTACGCCATCCGTGATGTAGCCAATTTCGCCGGCCACCCAGGTAGAGACGATGGCCAGCCCGGATACCGGTGCTGCCGTCGAGTCCACCAGATAAGCCAGCTTCTCGCGCGAAATCTTCAGCCGATCGGTCAGGGGACGTAAGGTATTTCCCAGCAGCATCGTATTGGCGTAGTCGTCAAAGAAGACGAACAGCCCAAGCAACCAGGTCACCAGTTGTCCCCGTTTGCGATTGTTGGCAATCGGTGTCATGGCATCGACCAATCCACGCATGCCCGCGCCCCGATTGATGATGCCCACCATGACACCCATCAGCAACGTGAATGTGAAGATGTGCAGAGTGGAACTGTCGGTCAGTTTCCCCCAGAGGTGCACGCTGCAAAGCTGGCCCACGGCGACCACGACATTGCCGCGGGCCAATACCAGCGCACCGACGAACAGGCCGAACAGCAGAGACGCCAGTACCCGACGGGTGAAAATCGCCAGCACAATCGCCACGATCGGCGGGAGAAAACTGAGCCAGCCAAAGGGATGTTCGGACATGCGGGGCACCGTGGCAACTTGGGAGCATCCGACGGGCCTGTGCGTCGGGTCGCAGGAGTATACGTGAAATCGTCCCCAAAAACACGCCAAACCGCCGCGGCGAGGCTCGTCGCACTTTTGATTTCATCCGTGACGAGTGGAAACCATCCGCGGCTGCCCGTATCCTGGGGTGGTGGTCCGACAACGAGACCTCGGCGGGACGGCAGGTGGCGCATGAGCGTCCGTTGCGCATCAAGCCGCCGGACCGCACGCGCGGGCGACGCCCTCCCCATCCACGCGATCGAACAGGAATGGTAATCTTGACGAGTCAACAGCTGGTGCGGCCCATGCGGCGGATGATTTTTGTCTTGCTGGCCGTCCTGACGCTGGCCGCCAGCGGGCTGGCGGAGCCACCTGTGCCAGCCGATGGTACGAAGTGGTGGGGTTCGGCGGTCGACACGGCACTCGAAAAGAGCGGCGCGAACCGCAGCGGATGGGAGGCGGTTCTGGCTGGCGTGGAAGCGCAGCAACGCGTGGCCCTGGAGTTTCTCCTGTCGCACATGCCGGTCCATGACCTGGAAACCCTTTCCCCCGCACGAATTCTTCACGAAATCGCTTTGGTCTACAGGGCGCGGGCGGCGGTTCCGTGGGGAAAACAGATTCCGACATCGCTTTTTCTCAATGATGTCCTGCCCTACGCGAACATTGACGAACCTCGTGATCCGTGGCGTGGCGATTTTTTTGACCGTTTCCTGCCACTGGTCCGCAGCTGCGATTCCCCCGGCGAGGCGGCCTTGCGGCTGAACGCGGCCATCTTCGAAACGCTGCAAGTCAAATACTCGACCGAACGGAAGCGTGCCAATCAGAGTCCCCATGAGAGCATCGAGCAAGGACTCGCCTCTTGCACCGGATTATCCATTCTCCTGGTGGATGCCTGTCGGGCGGTTTGCATCCCGGCACGGCTGGTCGGGATTGCGGACTGGCCCAATAAGGAAGGGAACCACACGTGGGTCGAGATTTGGGACGGGGACTGGCACTTTCTCGGCGCTGCCGAGCCGAGTTCCGCGGGACTCGATCATGCCTGGTTCACGGCCGATGCGGCTCAAGCCCAGAAAGACTCGCCCCGCCATTCGATTCTTGCCGCCAGTTATCAGCCGGGGGACGCGCGATGGCCGCTGGTCTGGCAAACCGAGGCGAGCACCGTGCCTGCCGTGAACGTCACCGATCGCTATGTAGGCTCCCGCGACGAATCCGCCCAACCCACCCAATGTCGTCTGCTGGTCGACGTGTTTGATCACGCGCGGCACCGCGTCACCACCTTGGTCTCACTCGTGGACGCCGCGGATCCTGCAAACACCTGGTTCGGGCACAGCCACGACGACACGCACGACACGAATGACCTGCTGGTATTCCGTGTTCCGAAAGAAAGATTGTATCGTATCACCACCTCGGCCGGCGTCGGACGTGGCGTGACAAGTCATATCACTTGTGACGCCGACGAGCAGACGCTGACTTTGACGCTCCCCTCGTACGATGAGGACCAAGCGACACGAGACGTGGCCGCGACCGCCAAGGCGTGGTTTGATGCGGCGGCTGACGAACGCCACGACGTGACGTTTTTGCCGCCGGACGACCGGGCCTTCGCGAAAAATGCGCCGGCCGTACGGCTGGCCGTGTGGAAAGCGTTTTGCCAAAGCGACGCACATGAGGGACTGCGAAAAGACTTTGCCGAGAAGCTCGTGCGTTTCGGCAAGCACGTCAGTCCGTATACGATTCGTCGAGTCGGCAAACGCCCCCCTGCTGGCTGGCCCCTGGTGATCGCCATGCATGGTGGCGGGGGAGCACCGGCGGAAGTCAACGACAGCCAGTGGCGACACATGCAGATTTATTATCGGGACCAGCAGCAGCTGCCAGGTTACAAGTACCTGGCCCTGCGGGCTCCGAATGATACATGGAACGGTTTCTACGACGATTACGTCTATCCGCTCGTCCATCGGCTGATCTTACAGCAAGTGCTCTGCGCCGATGTCGATCCGGATCGAGTTTTTCTGATCGGATACTCCCATGGAGGTTATGGCGCGTTTGCCATTGGCCCCAAGATGCCCGACCATTTCGCGGCGATTCACAGTTCGGCGGCAGCCCCCACGGATGGCCAGTCGCTGGCCGAAACGCTCCGCAATACGCGTTTCACGTTTATGATTGGTGCCCAAGATGAAGCACATGGGCGAGCCGAGCGCTGTCAAACGTTCGCCGCGCGGATCACTCAGCTGCGAGGCGAGCGAACCGACATCTATCCGGTCGCCATGGAATGGATGCCCGATTTTGGCCATGGCGGCTTGCCCGACCGAGACAAGATCGCCGAGATGTACCCATTCATCCGCAATGTGACCCCCCGCAGCCTTGATTGGCACATGTCGGACGACGTGATCCAAGACTTCTTCTGGCTGTCCTGCGATTCGCCTCACGCTGGCGGCTCGGTTGCCGCCGACTGCCGTGACCAGCGGCTGGAGATTTCCACCTCCGGATGTGAGCAACTGACGGTCTGGCTGGACGAACGATTGATCGAATTTGATCAACCGCTGACCATCCACATTGACGGGCAAACCCTGCCGACGACCATGTCGGTAGCGGTCGAGCAGCTTTGCCAATCCTTATGGCGTCGCGGCGATCTGGGTCGTTCGTTTGGAGCCGCCGTTGCGTGGAAAAAGGTCGAGGGCCAGTGGCAAAGGGAAGCCGACCGGTGATGACTTTTGCAGGCACAACATGGGGGTCTCCGCCGCGATTGTGTCGCGCGGCCGCATCCATCACAATCGATCATGACGAACGAGAGGGCCCTTTTCCAGCAATTGTCGACCCATGAATGAAGCCGATCCACTCGCCCCGTCGTTGTCACCGAACCCGGACGAGGTGCGCGAACAGGTGACTCAGCTCCTGCATCAATGCGACGAACAAGACGCAGACGCTGCCAGCCAACTGCTGCCGATCGTGTACGAGCAACTTAAAGCAATTGCTCGCCAGCGGATGGCTGCCGAACGCGCGGGACATACCTTGCAGGCAACAGCGCTTGTGCATGAGGCATTCGTCAAACTGATTGGACCGCGGGACAAGCCCTGGCAGGGCGCCGGCCATTTTTACGCGGCGGCGGCGGAGGCCATGCGGCGGATTCTGCTCGATCACGCGAAATCCCGCGGAAGGCAGAAACGGGGCGGAGGGCGGAGACGCGAATTGATCAACGTGCTCGATCTGGCCGATGAGGATCACGCCGAGGAGGTCGTGGCGCTCGATGAGGCCCTTTGTCGCTTGGAGGAGGAGAACGCGGAAGCGGCATCGGTCGTGCGGTTGCGATTCTTTGCCGGCTTGAGCGTCGATGAGACGAGCGACGCCCTCGGGCTCTCTCCGCGAACCGTGGACCGCCGTTGGAAGTTTGCCCGTGCATGGCTTTTTCGCGAAATGAACGATGCCGAACTCTGACCCCCCAGCAACCAATCCCGCCTCGGGCCCGGCCCTGCCGTCATCCGTACAAGACGTCTTTGAGCACGTCTGCGACTTGCGCCCGACGAAGCGCAGAGCGAACTCGAGCGTCTGTGCCAGGGCCAACCTGCGTTACGGGCCGAGGTCGAATCCCTGCTGCAAGCCCATGCGGATGCCGGTGCGTTTCTTGGGCAACCGACGGCCGATTATGTCGATACCTCGTCGTCGGCTCAGTCGACCAACCTGGGGATAGGCCCGGGGGAAATCGTCGATCGATACAAACTGCTGCAGCAGATCGGAGAAGGTGGCTTTGGCGTCGTCTATATGGCCCAACAACTGGAGCCCGTAAAGCGGCGAGTCGCGATCAAGATCATCAAACTGGGCATGGACACGAAACAAGTGGTCGCCCGCTTTGAAGCGGAACGCCAGGCATTGGCGATGATGAGTCATCCCAATATCGCCCGCGTGCTCGACGGCGGTGCCACCAAATCAGGCCGGCCTTATTTCGTCATGGAGCTCGTGCGCGGCGATCCGATCACGGTCTACTGCGATACGCATCGCCTTTCCACCGCGGAGCGGTTGCGGTTGTTCCTGCAAGTCTGTGCGGCCGTGAAACACGCACACCAGAAAGGCATTATTCATCGCGACATCAAGCCGACCAACGTCCTGATCACGGTGGCGGACGATAAGCCGCTCGCGAAGGTCATTGACTTTGGGATCGCTAAGGCCACGAACTCGGAACTGACCGAAAAGACGCTCTTTACGGAGTTTCGCCAGTTGATTGGCACACCGGAGTACATGAGTCCCGAACAGGCGGAACGGTCGGGCGTCGATGTCGACACGCGGACCGACATCTACTCCCTGGGCGTGCTGCTCTATGAAATGCTTACGGGTACGACTCCGTTCGATAGCCAACGTCTCCGTTCAGCCGCTTGGGGATCGCTCCAGGAAATCATCCGAGACGAAGAGCCCCCCGTGCCATCCACGCGTGTCAGCACGCTCAAGGATCAGCTCCAGACCGTGGCTCGTGATCGCAAGGTCGAGGCACGGCAACTGAGCGCGCAGCTGCGCGGGGAACTCGACTGGATCGTGATGAAGGCGATGGAAAAAGACCGCACCCGACGTTATTCCACGGCGCTGGAATTGACGCAGGATATCGAGCGCTACCTGGCCGATGAGCCGGTGGCGGCGGGACCGCCGAGCGCCATTTACCGTTGGCGTAAATTCGCACATCGCTATCGAGGGTGGCTCTCCGCGGCCGCCATTATCCTGCTCCTGTTGCTGGTCGGCATTTTTTCAACCACCTCCACGATGCTCTGGGCTTTGAATGAGCGAGACAAAGCGATCGCCGCCGAAGCGCACGATTAAAGAAGCAGCGCGAGCCCGCCGCTTCTCATCGCTGGCAGGCAACGTCCTCGTGGCGCCGGATCAGATGAATCGCAACAAGGAAGAATGGCACCGGGATATCGTGGAACTTCAGGCCAAACTGCCAGCCGACGATAGTGAGCGGATTCGCCAGGAGTGCCAGTTTGCCACGTGGCTCGCCACGCAAGGTGTCTACCAGAACGACGAAAGCTACCGACAGGAGGCCATGCCTCTGCTGCAGGAACTCTACCCGCGGGCCAAACGAGTCCTGGGACTGGCGGACATCAACACGTTTGGCGTGTTGAATTCGCTTTTGCAGATGATGGTGATCAGCGAGACGAAATCGCCCGAGATGTTACCTTATTACCGGGAGATCATGACTTCCCTGAGGGGCATCTACGGCGCCAACCACGCCGTGACTTATGAACTCACGTTGGAATTCGCTTCGATTCTGCTGAAGAGCGGGCACCCGGAAGAGGCCCTGGAGCAATTCAGCCATTACCTGGAACTTAATCGACAGCGGGGAGATGACCAGCAATACTCGCTTACTCATCGCTTGCGGCTGAAAATGGCCAACAAGTACATCGGGGAATCGAAGTACGCCGATGACTTGCCGGACGAATTGCAGACCATTTTCGATCTGTACGAGCAGCATGCGGCGGGAGATTCCGAACGCCTGCCCGACGTGTTTTGATCACGGGAAACGCAGCCGAACCGCGTACGGACGTCCCTTATTCGTCGCCTTCCGAAGCTCGTAACTGCGCGGATGTCATCGATTTCTTGTCGGAGTGCCTGAATTTCGCCGCGGAGAACGGAAACAGCATCCTCTTCGGCAGCGGCCCGTGCCTCGCGGACTGCGTCCTGCGCCACGTCTTCCGCGGACCGAGACAGCCGTCGCCGCAGGGCCTCGACATTCTTGGCCCGCTGATTCGCCGTCGCCCGAGCCTCCGCCGCCTGCCCGGCGGCCGACTCCGCCGCGACCCGCGCCTTTGCCTGCAGGCCCATCTCTTCCCGCGACATGTCGGCCATCACATCTTGGGCATGCACGATGGCCTCCCGTAGTGAAGTCTCGATGCCTTGAATCTCATCCCAGGGAATTTCCTCAATGCGTCTCAGGCTGGCGACGGTTTGATCGTAGAGCTCCGGCAGCGGCATTTCGCTGAAGAGCTGCAGGTTGCCACGAATCACCTCCTGTACCTGCTGCTGCTCCAGATGTTGCCGCTGCAACTGCTGGCCCCATTGCTCCCACTGGCCGGCAAATTTTTCGCTCCACGCTTCCCACTCGTCATCATGCGAGTCTGCCCATTCCTCCCAGCCAGCGGAAAATGCTCCCGTCCACGCTTCCAGGCGCTCGCCAAGCGCTTCCAATTTCGCTTCCAGCACCTCAGCCTGTCCTTCGAAGCGATCAGCGAATTCTTCCAGATACGCCTGGAACGATTCGGCCAAGGCTTCGCCCTCGATGTCGATGTGCAGCTCGACTTCCGTTTCGGGACCGACCTGAGGCTCATTGGCAGCCGCAGCCGCCCTACGTGCGGGCGGTTCGTGAGAATGACGCAACTGCAAGAGAATCGAGTCGAGTCGCCGTTGCTGCGCTTGCGTGAGGTCCAGGGCTTCCACAAGCGATTCGTGCAAGGCCCGCAGTTCCTCGGCACTCGCCGAATGCGGCGTTCGCTCGGAAACAGATGGCGGATCTGCCAGGGAGACTCCACCGGCCATCGTGAGCATCAGAGCCGCCGTCGCCAAGCCAGAAAGTGATTTCATTTTCAGACTCCTTGGAATGCGTTGTCCGTCCGAACCGCGGCCCGCGCGACCGACCAGCTGAATCGTCATTCGCCGACCGGGGCGAAAACTTTGAGAAAAAATCGAGCGGAGCCCAAAAACCGGCCGACGGTCGCGTCCTTCGGCATGCTGGGAACCGCTAATCAGCGCTAATCGACGCCAATCTCCCTAATCGCGTCGCCGCGGTCGCGTAAACATCCACGAAGCTGCTTGCTTCTCTGAGTCTAACGGTATCGTGCGGCCGTGAAACACTTTCGCTAGAACGCACACTCCGAAACTGCTTCGAATTCATCGTTCGACGCAGCATCGCGTTTATCCGTCGCGCACAGGCGGCTGCCGTGGGGATACGGCATCGAGTAGCCGTGTCAGAAAACGTTCGATTCCCCAACGCCGGCAAAAACCTCGCTCCCACGGGCTCTCGGGACAGCCCTGAGTGTCAAGTCAAATCGTGACCGCTCGGCTCAGTATGCACCCCGGAAAACGGTGGTTTTGTGAACCGCTGATGCGGGCTAATAGACGCTGATGGGCAGCTGACACACCGGCACAGGACCACCCAATCGTCGTCAGCCGTCGCTCGCCTCGGGCAGTCACCGAACCATGGGGAGCCCCTTTCTTGCCGGCAGTTGTTTCTCACGGAGCCACAGAGATCGCAGAGGGTGCCAATGCCGCCAGCACGTTGCCAACCCGTCTCCGTGGCTCCGCGCCTCTGTGAGAAAACAAGCCAGCCGCCTTCGCCAAGCGAAGTACGCAGATTACGGCAGCGCGATGCCGCAAAACGGTGGTTTTGTGAACCGCTGATGCGACTAATAGACGCTGATGGGAGGATGATAAGCCCGCAAAGGAGCACCCCATCGTCCTGAGCCGTAGGCGCTAGCCTCGGGCAGTCACCGAGCCACGGGGAGCCCCTTTCTTGCCGGCAGTTGTTTCTCACGGAGCCACAGAGATCGCAGAGGGTGCCAATGCCGCCAGCACGTTGCCAACCCGTCTCCGTGGCTCCGCGCCTCTGTGAGAAAACAAGCCAGCCGCCTTCGCGAAGCGAAGTACGCAGATTACGGCAGCGCGATGCCGCAAAACGGTTGATTTCTGACCGGAGTTAGAAACTTCACGCCGTCCCACGGGTTGTTGGAACTCGCGTTCGCAGTGACAGCTTGTGGAGAGCTGCTGATGACACAGCACACGCCCACGTAACGCCGCCGTTTCGACGCTTTGGACGATGAAGCCGAATGGAGTTTCGGAAGGATATTCACGCGCACGCCAGGCGCGACTTGCGTCGGGACCATTCTTCTCGACAACGGGCGAACAGGTTTTCCACCGCGCGCTTGAGGGTGGGTGCCATCGCAAAGCCCAATGCCGATCACGCATTGTAGCCCGCGCGAGCCCCCTTGTTCCCAGTATGTGTACATGCGTAGCGTATTCATACGTACACTCTTTCAGGTAAAGCGGACTTCGGTCTCCGTCCCGGTTGGCATACGCCGACGATGCGGAGCATGCAGTACGCGCTCGCTCTCCTCACCTGAATGGCCAGCCATGGTAGCCTCGTGCAGCGACCCGTTACCCCTCTACCAGCCACGCGATCCGCAGGCCTCCGACCTGTGGCAGTTGCTGGACCAGCATTTTGACTCGTTCCGCCAGGTCTATGACGATCGCTATCAGGCCAAGTATGGCTACTGGCGGCCGATCGTCGAACAGTCGGTGGCGGCCTTTCTCAAGTGTGGCGATCTGCAAGAAGGGTTTGCCCGCGTGCGCTGCCCCGACTGCAAGCACGAGATGTTCGTCGCCTTCTCCTGCAAGCAGCGCTGCACGTGTCCCTCTTGCCACCAGAAGCGGACCCTGCTGACCTCGCTGCACGTTGCCAACGAGGTCTGCTCTCCGGTCGCCCACCGACAAGTCGTGTTGACCATCCCCAAGCGTCTGCGAGTTCACCCGCGCTTCGATCGCCAGCTGCTGGGTAAGCTCTCTTCCTGTGCCTGGACGTGCCTTAAGGCGGAAGCACAGCGACTGCTGAGGCGCGAGGATGTGGTGCCCGGCATGATTGCGGCGATTCAGACTCATGGCGAACTCCTGCATTGGCATCCTCACATCCATGTGCTGCTCACCTGCGGCGCGTTTACACCCCAGGGCGATTTTCTGGAGTTTTCCGAGCTCGATATGGAGCGACTGTTGGTCGCCTGGGAGGAAGCAGTCTTCGAGCTGTACTTGGCCGAGGAGAAGATCGAACCGGAAGTCGTCGAGAATATGCGGACTTGGGAACACAGCGGTTTCAGTGTCGACCAGTCGGTGTTTCTGCCGGCGGGCGATCAGGCGGGCATCGAGCGTCTGATTCAGTACATGACACGCTGTCCATTTAGTCTGTCGCGGCTAGTGAAGGTCAGCGACACAGGGCAGGTCGTCTACCAGGCCGAGAAGCAAGCTTGCCGCGCCTTTCCCGATCCGAAAGGAGATGGCA
Organism: uncultured Planctomycetaceae bacterium; assembly: GCA_963700865.1. Taxonomy (GTDB): domain Bacteria; phylum Planctomycetota; class Planctomycetia; order Pirellulales; family Pirellulaceae; genus CAVOGJ01. Next base: position 53,919 of record CAVOZC010000020.1, read on the forward strand.
CGCGAGCGGGAGTGCCACGCAATTTCCAGATCCTGCCGCCGTTGGATTTCCTGGCCGAATTCACGCAGCACATTCCAGCAAAGGGCTCGCACCTGATTCGCTATTACGGTTGGTATTCGAACAAGTCGCGTGGGATGCGGAAGCAGGTGGAAGCGGAGGCATCGGCCGAGGCATCAAGCGAAGATACCGCAGCGACGGGCAGTCGCCAATCCTGGGCGATGTTGATCAAGCGGGTTTACGAAGTGGATCCCTTGTGTTGTCCGGAGTGTGGCGGCCAGATGCAGGTCGTGTCGTTCATCGAACCGCCTCAGGCCGACGTGATTGAAGCGATCCTCAAGCACTGCGGCTTGTGGCAGCCGCCACGTTCGAGGGCACCACCCGAGGTGCATGCTGTCATGCTCGAACTGGACGCAGCTTACTCAGGCAACTCGCTTGACTGGCCCGATGAAGTGGAACCGGCCCCAGAGCTGACCTACGTCGACATCGACACCTTCCTGGAAAACTTTTGATGCATCCCTGACCTGCGTCAATCATCCCTGACGCGGGTTGGCACGAGGTCGCTGCGCCGCGGCAATACGATCACCACCCGTTTTGTGCTCATCGACGCTCGTTTTGCGCTCGGGCAGTCCCCAATTCCGCTCATCATCCCCCAAAAACCGCCAGTTGGTATGTGTGCCCTGGGGGCCGCGGCCCCCAGGGCACACACGCAAACCCTTGGATGAGTGGTTCTCCCGGGATACACTGAAGGAAATCAAATTTCCTATCAGTTAACATGAGTACGACTTTCCGCGTTTCACCACGGAGGACGTTTGTATGCGAAACTTCGTTCTCACGGTCGTCTTACCGCTTTTGGTAACTGGCAATCTTTGGAGTCAATCGACCAAATTACCGGCTCGTCCTGACTCGGGCTGGGTGCACGATTCCACCGGAACACTTTCTCAATCGTCGATCGACCGATTGAACGCATTGTGTGATCGGGTGGCTCAGTCGGCGGGGCAGTTGGCCGTGGCAGTCGTTCCTACGACCGGCGGGGAAGTTCCCCGCACCTATGCCACGCGTTTGTTTAACAATTGGGGCATTGGTAACGCGGACAAAGACAATGGGGTACTCATTTTTGTAGCGATCAATGATCGCAAGGCCGAAATTGTGTTGGGCGACGGAATCGATGATGAACAACACGAGTCGCGGGCGCGGGACATTATGTCGGATTATATGATTCCAGTTTTTAAACGAGGTCAACCGGAAGAGGCAGTTCTTGTCGCCGCGGACGAAACGGCCCGCCAGTTATTTCGCATGGAACTGCCCCTGGAAAATGTCAGCTTGGCGGCGCCCAACCGTCCACTGGCCAACCAACCGCCACTTGTCGACCAACCGCCATTTGTTCAACCTCCCAGGCGGCGCTCGTCCGCGGTCCATGGTGCCATGGATCGTTGGGGGACTGGCCGGTGCGACTGGCTTGGGAATCAGTGGTTTGTTGGTTCGACGATGGCGGCGTTTCGGCGTAAAAACCTGTCCGAGTTGCAGGATTCCCATGAATCGATTGATGGAGCTGGAGGAAGATCCACATCTGTCGGAGTCGGAATCCTTGGAAGAGGAACTGAAGAGTGTCGACTACGACGTCTGGTCCTGTCCGAGTTGCCCGCATGTTCTCAAGCTGCAGTATCCGGCATGGTTTTCGTCGTACGCCAAATGTCCCCAGTGCCAAACGCGTACCAAGTCTTCCACGGTATCAACCATCCAGGCGGCGACTGAATATTCACAAGGCTTGGAGGAAATCTACGAACAGTGTGTCCATTGCAATTACTCGCACACTTTCACCAGAAGCACACCCATGCTCGCCTCCACTACCTCGTCGTCGAGTTTTGGCAGTGGGGGCAGCTCGGGAGGTGGGGGATTTGGCGGTGGGAGCAGCTCGGGAGGTGGGGGATTTGGCGGTGGGAGCAGCTCGGGAGGCGGGGCGAGTGGCAGTTGGTAGGGGCACCTGTGCCGTCGACTTTTCCATCAGGCGGCATTACGTCTGGGCCAGAGCGTGTACGCGTGCCGCTGCATGGAGCCCGCCGGAATCGATTTTGAGGGTAAAACGTCGCCCAATCATCAAACACATCACGCCCCAACTTATCTGGATTAGGCTGCCAAGTTCCGGAACGGCCGCCGCGCCGCAGACTTGCCGACCTGTGCATATTCCACAGGTAATTGATTCCAAAGGTGACATGACTCAACTCCGGGTGACGCGATGGCATCCGTTTCGAACAACTAAATGCGAAATCGCTACTCCATTGCGTAATTTGTTCACAGCCGAGTGGTGGCTGCAGGGGCCTGCCCTGGGGAGGCGACCACAGGGTGGTCGGATAGGCTCATTCGCCAAGAACGGGGGCACGCGGCCCGTTCGGTCGATGGAGAGGGCACGCGAGCGGCACAGCGCTAGCGGGAAGTCACTTACGGAGCGATAAATCCCTGCGTGGCGGCGAGATCATGGCGGCCGGGTGTGCCGCCGCAGGCGGTCGCATGCCGCGGGCCAATAAACAATCGGCCTGTGAGAACTCAGCTGTGGAGCGATTCACGTAGCCAGCCAAGTTACTGCGTCTCCGGTGTGTGTCGCAGAAAACGGTCGATTGATGCTCGGATGCCAAAACCTCGGCCGTGTTGATGACTTGTTGAATCGGTCACCCGCAGGATGGAGCGGAAATCTCTGCCGATGAGATCAGTCCTTGGCCTGGCCAAATCGTTCTCGGAAGACATCCGGAATATCTCTTGAACCGTGGCAGACCAAGAGGAGGCGAATCCCACCCCGGTGAGGCTCGTAAAATACGGTGTAGTCGCCTACCGAGAAGCATCGAACATTCGGAGCAACGTCGGTTCGTGGCGTTCCCAGCTCGGGATGTGTGGCGTAAAGCCTGCACTTTTGATCGAGTCGGTCCAGAAACCGCAGTGCGAGATCAAGACTTTGACTTTGTTGAGCAATGTAGCGTCCGATTTGCTTCAAATCTATACGAACGCTGGCCGGTCGAACAACGCGGGACATTAAACTGCCAACTCTGATCGAGCTCGTGGACAGCTCCGCCTTGATTGCGTCTATGTCCAGGGGCTCGAGTTCACACCGATCTGCCTCGCCAATTCGTTGTTGTATCAGCGACCGCAGGTCGGCATGCCGAGCTTCCAATTCCCGATAGATGCGAGCTGTCTGGAGAAGGAAAAACTCCTCCCGAGATTGAAATTCTCCGCTATCTATCTTGGCGTGTACGTATTGCTCAAGATCGGATGTTGACTTGGTCATATCGTGCCTGCATTGTGTGTGTATGATTACAACATTGTATCGTGCCGGATCGCGCACCGTAGAAGACACGGCGCGAGAAGGCCTAATCGAGTGCTGATCCAAACATGCCGCCACCCTCCGGTATGGGAACGTGTCGTGGAAAGGGTGGTTTGAACCGCTGATGCACTAATAGACGCTGATGGGGATGAACCGGCAAGGACCACCAAATCGTCGTGAGCCGTAGCGCTAGCCTCGGGCAGTCACCGAACCACGGGGAGCCTCTTTCTTGCCGGCAGTTGTTTCTCACGGAGCCACAGAGATCGCTGAGGGTGCCAATGCCGCCAGCGTTGCCAACCGGTCTCCGTGGCTCCGCACTCTGAGAAAACAAGCCAGCCGCCGTCGCCAAGCGACGTACGCAGACTACGGCGGCGCGATGCCGCAAAACGGTCAATTTACGGCTGATTCACAAATCGTATGAGTTGATGGGACTGGCGCCAACGACAAGCGGACCAAGTGTCAACGGATGAACACATGGTCCGCTCGAAATCGCACGCCGCCTGCGGCGGCGAAGATTAAAGGGTAAGAGGGAAAAGGGTAAAGGGTTAGCTTGGCCTTCGTCTCCGCCGCATGGGCAAGATCGCGAACATTAGCGAAGAATAGAGCAGAAAATATGAAGTCGCTTCGGGCACAATCGTAATGCCATTCGCGCCGCTTCGCAGTTCTCGTGCATTGCTGGTGTCGCCATCAATGTAGTGAATGATGCTGGCTCCGCCGAAACTATTAGCTGAAAGACCCGGCTCCAGCTGGACCAAATCGTACTTGCCGGCCACGGATAAGTCACGACCGCCAATGGGAACGCCTGAGACGATAAAGAAATCCCCTTGAAACGAAGTGCTCCAGAACATGCCCTGAAACATGGCATTGTCGAATTCAGGGAAGGCAGCTCCAGTTATCGGTAAAGTTGCCTGAATATCTATTTTATTCGCTCCAACGTCGTCTCCGAGAATGGGTCCACTACCAGCGTCAGTCGGGTGTATCGTCGATTCGATTCAGGCCAAGTGTGTCAAGGGAAAGTACACCGGTAACCTGATTGTAAATCACCATGGGCACAGCGCGATCACCGCTAGGGTTGTGTATCACATTCCAAGCCGAGGGATCTGGGAAGGGTTGAGCATGTAGAATTGCCGGCGCAATGCACACGAGCAAAACAGTTGCCGCAAAGGATCCTGTTTTCGAATAGATAAACACGGTTGCTTCTCCACTTTGGTTGTCACAAATGGTTGGGGCTAATTACGGTAATCGTATTGGTGTCGATGGATGCTGTGCTCCTAAAATTCCTGACGACGCTAACCGAAAAGTTATTTGGCGGCGCTGCAAAAATCGATGGCATGCCTGACGCCTGCACTCTGATAGTTCCCACATCAATTATGGGCTCGACTGTTGCCGCAGAACCCACGATCTTCACACCGCCGTCCCCACTCGGACCACACTCTACCATGCCCGAATCGAGATGGGCATAGATTCCCAATTCGACTGAATGCGAAGTTCCCGTATGTCGCACCTGGGCGAAACGCGCGCTGAGAAGCGAAGAGGACGACAGTTGGCTTATCACCCTTTGCATTCGCTACCCCGACATTTAGCTGAGCATCACCAGAAGCTTGCACATCGACGGCGGTCCCCTGACTGCTAAGAACTGACTGACAGTCAATAACTAAGTCACTAAGCGTATTCACGAGAATGGCTTGATCTAGGTCAGATTCCACCTCTTGCATCTTATTACACGTTTCATTGTCAAATCCCGCTCCCCTGACTTCAATGGCGTTCGAGCTGCCACTAGGTGTCTTTCCCTCCGCTACAACCTTTTGAATGTCAACTAGGACCTGTCCGCTTCCAGAAATCTCCAACCCGTCATAGTTTCGAGAGAGCACTTCAATGGCATTAAGCTCTAAGTAACCTCCGGTGCACACGACCGCACCATTTGAGGCGCAGAGGAAATGATCTTGTTCGCGTGACATCGAAGACTTCCACCCGAGAACCTCGATTCCCACGAGCCGGACCCGACGTTGCTAGATTCTCGATAACTCCACAGCCGGTCAATTCATGGTCACCCGATGAAACGGAAACGATGGCACCTGGACCAGAACCGTCCGTCCAGATGTAGGCACCTCTTCCAGGTGAACTCGGACGTCGTTGGAGTCAAATTAACCAACTTTGTAGCCGCTCCAGCTGGAACCACTACCGTGACGCCCGCGACCGACAAGATTGGCACGCGACCGTTCGACTTCGAGAACCCGCTGACTGTCGCTAGTCGGCTCCGGCGGCGTCAGTCGTCATGCGTACCGTCGTCGTCGTACACTCGGATCATCGTATCTGGCGACGTCTCCACTCCTCCGTTTTGTTCGCATCACTCACGAGGTTTACGAGTACAGATTTCATACTTCTTTGACTATTCCACCTATTTCGCCATTGCATGAGAACACAATAGAACGGCATTGCCAAGAAATTTGAAAAAGAGATGCTGGGTTCGGGCACTAGATTGAGAATCGGGCCGTCTGTCTCCACGGTGTCATAAAGGACGTTATGACATACATTATGGGTAGGTTTGCGTCCGGCGGGCACAGGGTGTGTCAGAAAATCGGACGCCTCGATCAGGGGACCGATGGGCTACCTTTCCCACGTTTGATGCGTCTTCGCCGCCGTCGCTCGCGTTGGCTGGCCGCTTTCCGACGAGATTCTTCCAGACGATAAGTGAGCACCATCTCCGGATGATCGGCAGCCCAACGATCACAAACATAAAGGGGTCAGGACTCTTTTTTTCAAAAGAGACCTGACCCCTTTGTCACGTTCCTTTGTTGCGGCGACGAGCTCGATCTTCGAGGGAGACATGACACTGATGGGTTCTGGAATTCTCAGATATGCCGCGTACTCGCGGAGTCCACGGACGTTCGCAAGGTGCCACGGTCCGTGCACGATCTCAGCCCCCACACTTTGGTACGGGCGTTGCGGACCTGGCTGCTCATTGCTGCGAGCGTTGGGTTGCAGACGGTCGTGTTTCTGGGTGTCGGTATTGTCGTTATTCTGATGACCCTATTAAGTGAAGCCGCTGCTGGCGACGTCGTACGCCGTGATCTATGGGTGGGTGGGAAGCATCTAGCCGTGCTCATCGGTCTGGTGTTCCGGTCACGGATGACTATCGCGCAGACAGACGAAAGCCTTCCGTATGAAAACGCTACTGATAGCCACGGCTACCTGGCAATTCTGCTTGCGGTTTGCGCACCGGGACTGAAGCAGGTGTCGGTACGGCATTGCATTCCTGCGCTAGGTGGCGAATTTGAAGCACGTCCGATCTTGCCCTGGCTCTGCGAGCATCCTTGTTTCACGAGTTCGTTGCCCGAGGCCTGTGGTTACGCGTATTCGTGTCGTCAATCTCAACTTTACGGGCACAGTTGACGATGCGGCATCTCATCCGCCTAAGTGAGTTACATAAGCGCTCGAAGCACTGAACTCTAAACTACACAACGGGTGACCGGCGCATGTCTTGAGACATTTAGGTGGTATAAAACAGCTTTCCGAGCTGGGACATGCCGGCGACTGGAACGGTGGACAAAGACCTTAAATGTCTGCGCATCTTGGGGCAGACCTGCGCGGCCTGAATCCGAGTCAATGCCCAGTGACGAATGCTCGGACTCACGCACGTCGGCGCCTGGCACTCAATTGCAGTGCCTGTTGCTAGGCGATTCAGAAATTTCGGACGTTCGTGTCTGCAGCATATTGGGGCCCCTGCAGCAAGCCGCGACAACCTGAATCTGAGTAATACGCACGTTCAGGGGCCTGGGCTCTTGTTCCTGCAATGGTTTCTGCAACAATCTCGAGCAAATTTGTCGAGTATCTCGCCCACGACCAAGTGAGCGATGATTCCTGGCGCACTCTGGCGACTCTCGTCAAAAGCTGCATTTCTTGGACCTCGGCGTATACGTCGGTGGGAGATGGTCGGTCTGAAGAAAGTTCTAGAGTGGCTGCCGGGATTTGCAGAGTCTGTATCTGAATCACACCGAGGTCACTGACCGGTGGGCTCGTCTACCTGACGCGATTGTCTCGGCTGGAAGTGCTGGACGTGACCGACACCGCTGTCACTCCGGACGGGCTTGAAACTGCCTCGACGCGACAAACCAACGAGGTCGGGTTATGGTGCCTGCGTTGGACGACAGTCGGCTCGGCCATCCGCCGACCATGGAACGAGCCAGCTTGCGAATCTTGAGTTTCCGTCTTGACCCCTACCGGTCTGAGCCATCGTTCGAGCAGACTCGGCGTATACCTGATAGGGCGTCTTGGTCGTAAAACTATCGGTGTAGAAAGGGTCTGCCGAACTTGGTCACGTTCTGCTGCGGTGGTGCCGTCGCGGTGAAGAACAATCTGACGCGCCGCCCAGGAGTTGACTCTCCGCTCCTGTTGCCGATAGACACGTAGCGCCACGCGGTTACGCCGAGTGCATCACACGCTGGGTTGAACTCCGACATCCCTTGCCCAGTTCCTCCGCGGCCATCATTCGTTGTTCGCGTCTTCGATTTGCACTGGCGGTATCCCCAGCACCCACTATGACTTGTTCTTGAACGCTCGATGAACAGTTCAGCCTGACGAAGTCGCTCGGCCACCCGCTTCGTTCCTCGCGTTCCCGTCGCATGAGTTCCCGACGTGCCTTCTTATTCGGGATCGGCGTGCGACCACAACGCTTCGGTGACTGTGCACATCGGCCGCTGGACGAATTCGCGAGCGAAAGCTACGACGCTTCGCGGCGGAACTCCGACGCAGATTCGGAGGTCATCCAACCCGCATCGGTTGACACACCGACTGCAATTCGCGGACTCGCGTGGAGATGGCGGATGCATCGGCCGCCGCGTCCACGGGAATTGACGAAGTGAAGTCGGTGATAATCACGGCCGTTATGCGAGGGGCGGCGTCGAACACGTCGCGTCCCGAAAAAGGTTGGTTTTTTGGACAAAATCACCCTAACCCGCTGCCAGCACACAAGTTAAGTCCGACCGGATCCAAATTGCCATCTCGTAATTCAAATTCCCGAATTGCCGTGGCGCATGAGGTTGATGAATAGCGGCCAAGCCGGAGCCATTTGTTGGCTGACCGGGTGGAGGACGCCTCGAAATTCTGCCAAGGATCCCAATCCGCCAAGAAGTGGGCCCCCGCAATCGCCATCTCTTCAGCCGTTTGCCGTCAGCGAACTGCATCATTCGCCAGCCGACGGCGTTCTCGCGCGACGGTACTATCTCCGCAGCCAACCGCCTTCGCGATCCGCAGGTCGGGCCAATCTGGGTGCTGCTCCAGATGTCTCCGGAGATTTGCGATCACCACCGGAGCGAGCGCCCGGCCGCGGCCACGGTTGGGGCGATAGCCGCTGGCCGCGGCCTTCCGGATTATCTCGGGATGGGCGTGATCAAAGGCGCGAGACCGCTGTCCCTGGAGAAAAGGAGATGCCGTGTCGCTCGGCGATCATTCCCGCAATCCGCTTCCAGGACAACTTGTCCTGCGTGCGAAGGTTTGACACCTCAACGGCATACCGTTGGTAAGGCGGCAGTTGCGGACCACTCGCGACCGAGTGCTGCGGCCGTTTCTTCCTGCCGGCCTGTGACAGGGCGGGCGGCATCGTTCCCGTTTCGGCGTAAGTGAGCAAACGCCGCACCATGGCCCAGTCCTTTCCTGTCGCCTTGGCAATGGCGTTGCTGCTGGCCCCCACGTCTCGCATCGACTTCATCTGATTGGCCACGGGTACGTAGTTGGGCTCCTCCTCAAGTCGGATCCTGGCCGGCACCCCGATGGTCCAACGACCGGTACTTCGGAACTCCATTTGCTGTGCACGAATAGCTCGAACATGCGTACGACGTCCTTCGCCATGTCCTCGCACACCCTCTTTTGCTGCTTCACCGTTCCCTTTGGTGTGAATACGACGTTTCCATCGGCGTCGGTCAGTTTCTCCATCACATAGCCGAATCCGGCCGTTCCGACGACGTCGCCCCGTTGAAACGCATCACGCATTGCTCGTGCCACTTTGTGACGCAGCTGGTCCACGAACCATTCATGCAGCATCGCAAAGATCCCGAGCATCATGCGGGACTGAGCGGTGGCGGAATCGAAGCCATCGCTGGCCCCCAATAATCGCCGCGCGGTCCGTTCAATGGAGCGACCCAATTCCAGGGCTTCCACGGCGTCGCGCGATGCCCGGCCAATCTCGTCGATGACGAGGACGCCGGCAACTTCCTGCTCGCCGTCCATCACCAGGCGGCTCATCTGATACCCACGACGATTGGCGTGCGTACCGGTCACGGCCGCATCGGCGAATACCAGTGCCCACGGCACGAATAGCCCGTCCCGGTGGGCCCTTTCGAGACAGTTTCTTAACTGCTGGGCGAGGGAACGGGGATTGCTGTTGTCGCAGGAGAACCGCAGGTAGCAGGCCGCGACGGCTTGACCGACCGGCAGAGCGCGCTGACGGTCGGTTGCCATTGGGGATTGAGGAATGCTGCCTCAAACTCATCCGCCAGCATTCCGCACGCACGAACCGAATTCCTGGGAAACCAACGACCGACCTGATCTGGCCACAGCCGAGCCTGTTCCCGCAGGTAGGTAGCGGCGAGTTCCGACAACTCGTCGTGCGCCGGCAGTCCGCGTCGGGCTGACGGCTGCCGACCCATGGCGGCGCCGAGCAAGGCCAGTGCCGCCCACGACAAGTACCACTCGGAGCTTCTTCCAGGTGCGCGTGAACACCCGTCAATAGAGTTGTCCCGGTTTTGTCCCGGTCGGATGCGCGCAGGACGGTGAATAACGGGTAACAACGGAGACGTCATTCCGTTGCTAAAGCTAATCGGCGTCACCGTTTGCGCTATAAAACCCTGCAAATCAAGATACTTCGAGGATTTCGCTCGAACGGTGCGTGTCCCCATGTACTACCCATGGCAACAACGGATCCCGCCGTCCCGTTCCGTTTTTTCTCTTGAAGACACAACGACGCAGAGAGCCGACGCGCAGGGCTCGACGGTCGAGGGGTCGGGTCACGCGAGGCGGCATCGCTAGTTGAAGCAGTGCTCGACGGCAAAGCGAATCAAGCGCTCGAGCACGACGTCATCGATCTTGGGCGTCGGCAAGACTTGTCCGAGGACCCGGTCGGTATTGGACCGGTCGAAGACCGGCTCTTCCTCCCAATAGGCCTCGAAGGTGGACACATAGTCATAGAAGAGTTTTTCGATTTCCGTGCGCTCGGTGGCATCCACGTCCGCGCCGATAAACTCGACTCCCTCATAATTAAAATAGCGACTAGCGCCTCGACGATTTTCCTCGAAGTAATGGGCTCGTCGGGCGTGAGATTGTAGGTTGTGCCATGGCACTCGGAATGCGTCACCAGATAGAAGATCGCATCCGCGACCCAATCCACCGTCACGATATTTCGCAGTTCATTCCCGGTAAATCGCAGTCGGAATGGCAACTGGATGGTGCCAGTTGCCCCGCCCGAGCGAAGCGTCTTCATGATCTGAGTGTTGAATTGAATGTAATGGTACAGGCCAAAGTCGGGAGCGGTGGTAAACCCGGTGCGGGAATCACCCACCACCAGGCCCGGCCGATAGACCGTTAAGGACTTGATGAAGTCGCAACCCCGAATCAGCTTCTCCGCCTCGACTTTGGAGACCTGATAATCATTGACAAAATCCTGACCAACGTCCAATTCATGTTCGTAGCAGCGATCGGTGCGGGCTCCGGAGACGTAGGCGGTCGAAACGTGGTGGAATTCTTCAATCCCGGCGGCTTTGCAGACATCCAGCACATTTTGGGTGCCGCCAACGTTGCTCAGGTAGGGGTCCTTACTTCGATCCCCATCGGGCGCGTGGAAGCGAATGGAGGCTGCATTGTGCAGCACGGCACCGCAATTCTGCTCAAACCAATCCATGGCAAAATCGTCCAGCCCCAGGAACTCGGAGGTCAGATCGCCGGTGAAGCAAATGGGCTTGGGCAATTCGCGACCCTCTTCCTCTTCAAAGCCTTTGACAATCGACATAATGCGATCGTTGGCCGACGAATCGGAGCTTGCGCCGCACGATAACCACCGTGGGAATCTGATGGCAAAGAAACCGCCTTAGTAAGTACTGGCCGATAAAGCCTGTTGCTCCCGTGAGCAGCAAATAGTTTTTCATGAATCGTAGTACCTACGTCGTATCCAGTTCCCGCCCGGTCTCAATTTCATCAAGGTAAAGGGCGACTACGGGGATTTCAAGGCCTATCGTTCCGTCCCCGCTGCCCCACGGCATGGTCAGGGATTTCCCTTCGAGACCTGGGGTTTTGGCTTTGAAGGAGCCGAATTCCAGAATGGCAATCGCAGCGGCATCTTGACAGGCTCGTCCATTTCAAATTCCACATCCAGATGGCCCGCCACCCGTAATCCACCCCCATCCACCGTTAGAGCCGCTTCCAACCCATGCCACCAGCGGAGCAGCGCAGGTCGATACGACTGCAAGTCCTCCACCTGCAACGATTCTTCGCCCCAGGCGGTCGATCGCCAGTGCTCACCATGCGCCGCGTGGCTCACGAGTTCGTAGTTACCTCCCAGCGGACATACGGGTTCGAGTCCGACCAGCGACGCGACGATTTCGGGCACTTGACCGGTCGTCAGCCCCAGCAAGGATGTCCACTGGTGGTATTGCTGGACATTTTTGGTCGAACCCTTCATGGCGCGAATGGCCGCCATGCTCGCGACCAATGGGTCGAGCGCCGAACCGGCCAACTCGCCCACGCGGACCCAAACTTGAGCCGCCGGATCAGAGCTCTCTTGCTGCCTGGTGGGCTCGGCCGCGCGGAGCACCGCGAGATCGAAGGCAATGGCCGCGTGATCCTTCATTTTCCTTCCCATCAGGTCAAATGGACCGTACCAGTAAGGATCACTCGAGGTGCCAGCCGTTTGCCACCAGGCGCGATCGAAAGCGGCGTCACCCGGCTGCACAAAAATCCGCAAATCGAGTTGTTTCAGCACTCCCAGCAGGTCCATGATCCTCACGGTCGCTACGGGTGGTACCTCGACGGAATCGAGGACATTTACCTGCACGAGGGCATCGTGCGGGCCGCCGGTGAGTTGCCGATTGAAGACGGCTTCCAGAGTGATCAGGGCGTTAGCGGATGGTGCCATTCGCTGATCGCGAGCCCTACCCAGAATGCCGAGCAAAATCGAGGCGTTGGAAGGCTGCAGGGGCGCGACGAGCGCCACGAAATCGAGTCGTTCCCGCCCCTTTTTGTTGGGAATGGGGGCACGTTTCAGGCTGAGTGTCAACGGATCGAGTACCGACCAAGTGCCTGCGTGCTTCCGCACAAATTCGCGGTAAACGCGGACTTCATCCTGCGTCGCCTTGGCAACGGTAACGTCGGCGATGGGCAAGAATGTGCCAGCTCCGCCGCGCAGACTGTCAATGAACTGACCATTCCTGTACAGCGGGTAACTTCCATCACTGCGACAGGCGAAATCGGGTGGCAGCAAATCGTGCGACTTTAATTGTGCCACCAGATCTTCCTCCGGTTTCAATTCCGCCAAGGGCTGACCGGCGCCGGCCCGCGCCGCGGCCTCGGACAGAAAAGCGAACCGGGCAATCTCCAGCATCTGTAGTTCGGCGCAGGCGCAGTCGACGCTGTAACTCCGTCAGCGCCGCGGGGCTGGCCACTTGAGCCATGAAATCCGTCGAGATGTAGGCAAAGACGGCATCTCCGTTGTCGGCCGGAATCTCGCTGCGAATCCGCGTGAAAGCCGGCAGCTTGGCCAGTGAGTCGCCACCGTCAAATGTGCGGAGAAAATCGGCAACGATTGCCTGGGAATTTGAAATCAGATGCCATGGGCCCTCGCAGACGTGAAACGATCGTAAGCGATTGTCGGGAGTTGCGATGAGCGACACGCGGCGACCTGCGATCTCGATTGTCCGCTCCTCCGAGCCGTCCGTCGCGAAAGCTCGCAAGGCGTTCTTGCGCACATTGGCCAGCCCGCTCGCAAGCACGCTGTTATCGGAGTGAAGAATCACTCCCATGGCGGCGCCGTCCACGACGTAGGTATCGCGGCCAATCAAGGCAACGTCCGTGATTAGCTGATCACCGATCAAGTCGGCAAACGGCATTTCATCGATCGCCAGCTGCTGCTGAATTCGTTCGCCAATGTTGCTGCGATACCCGCGGGTCGTGACCAGTCGTTGCAATTCCTCGCCCTGGGACTGTAACAAGCGCGTGGCCCACAAAAGATTCGAATACTTCCCGAAACGCACATAGAAACAATTTTGCGGTACGCGATAGGCGATCTCTTCGATGGGCGGGGAAGCGATGGTTTCCACGGCCCCTGTCCGCCAGCGAATCTCGGGAGGCAAGGGCTCGGTAGCCGGACCGTCACAGCAACGGGAAAACGATACGATACGGGACGCTTCCGCCCGTAACCGCGAGGTTCCAAGCAGCAGTTCCTCGAGAGTACCGATCGACATCGCCCGGCAGGCCGGACTGCGATCGATGCCAAAACGCCATAAGCCCATACCGGCAACGTAGTTTTCCACCGGACGCGGCCGTGCGGCGTCCCCGAGGCGGTCTTGCAGGGGGCCCCAGATCTGCTTCCACCAGCGGCGTCCCAAACGAGCGTGCTTCGCCGGCCGCGAGCGCTCGGGCTCGACGCGCTCCACGCTTCCCGGCACACACGAAACGGAGACCTCCAGGGGCTCCTGCCCTGTGAAAAAGCACAAGATGGCCCCACGTCCTGGTGCGGTCGGAGCCTCGCCGTCAATCCGGGATGCCAGGCGGCTGAGAAACCCCGGATGCTCCATGACTGGGAAGATCAGTCGATTGGCTGCTTCATGCACGCGAATCGCGCGGGTTTGCCAAGCCAACTGGCAGGCCTCGTCCAAGGGAAACGAAATCTCGGCGATGCCGAACGGCACGCCCGCCACCGCCTCGACCCGCAGGTCGCCGCACCAACCCGCCGCGGGCAGGCCGATTATTAGGAGCGTCAGAGGTCCCAGCAGGCAACGGGACCAGCGGGGGAACGCGCCATAAGTCGGCCTCGACGGATCCTCGTTGACGCGTCGGGCCTTTAGCAAGCACAACGCGAATCGTCTAAATGGTCTCCAGATGCAGGCCATATTTTCGCCTTTCATCACGTCGCGCCTTTTCGATCTGCTCATAGACCTCCCGCGGACGGTCGATTCCCAGCAGCACCAGGGACCGATCGGATACGTCGCTCCCCTGGATCACAATTCTTCCTACATTCACCAGACGCTCAAGAATCCCCTGTTCCAGACTCAGGTCGTCGATGTCGATGGTCTCCATCCGCTGCGTCCGTCGATAAAGGATGCCTTTTTCGTGCAACAACCGCTGGTTCGTGAGTGTGTAACCGATATCGAGTTTGCGAAAGCCGAGCCAAGCGAGCAGGCCGGTCCAGACGACCAGCGGCAATGGCCACAGTAACTGTCTCAGTTGCGGATCGTTGGTAGTCGCCGCGATCACCCACACCAGCAACGACGCGGCTGCCGCGAACAAGAACTCCCTCAACATCCCCTTCCACGAGAAAGTTCCCTTCCAAAGTACGATTTCCGGGTCGGCATCGGGGTCCACGCCGTAACGTCCGCTCCGCTCCCCCGGCAAAGATGCAGGTTGTTCGTCGGTCTCCGCTGCCGGTACCATCGTTCGCGCCCCGCAGTTCTGGCAGTACCGATGCCGAGGGGATACGGGATAACCGCAAGCACGACACCGCATGAATGGACGCACCTTCGCAGAAACAAACATCGATCTACCGCCCGTCGGCCGACCCACCCGAGCCTATCAGATCGTACCCGATCGGAGTTTGCCAGGGCCATCCCGAATCGGTTCCGACTTGTTTCTAGCGTCCGCTCGTGATGTAATAACGTCCAGCCCCGGCTTTCCCGATGGGGGAATCCCTTTTTGACTGTGATCGCGAGTCCCCATGCTCTGCCCGTTCTGTCACCAAGACAATGATCGTGTGATCGATTCGCGATCGTGCGAGAACGGCTTCGCGACGCGAAGACGCCGCGAGTGTCTCAGCTGCCGACGCCGCTACACCACGTACGAGCGGTTGGAAGAGATGGAGATCAAGGTCATCAAGAAGGATGGTGTTCGCGAACCGTTTGATCCGGTGAAGGTGCGGGAGGGCATCAGCAAGGCTTGCTGGAAACGGCCGATCAGTACCGAGCAAATTGACGAAGTGGTGGCGGAGATTCAAAATCGCCTGTACGCGGAATACGAAAAAGAGGTCGAGAGCAAGCAGCTTGGGGAACTGATCATGGATCAGCTCCGCGAGCTGGATCAGGTCGCGTACGTCCGCTTTGCCAGCGTCTATCGGGAGTTCAAGGACGCGCATGATTTTGTCGATGAGCTGCAGCCAATGCTCGACCGTCTGAATCGCCCGGCTCGTTAGCAAGTCGCCGCAAACGCCGCCCTGCCGCCGAACTGGCGAGAGTTCGGACGCATGGATACCGGGATCGACTGCGGCAAGATGCCCCAGCCACTGACTTGCGGCACGTAGCCGAACTCGCAAGAGTCTGGTCGTATCGATACCGGGACCGACTGGGGCAAGATGCCCCAGCCACTGACTTGCGGCACGTAGCCGAACTCGCAAGAGTCTGGTCGCATCGATACCGGGACCGACTGGGGCAAGATGCCCCAGCCACAAACTTGCGGCACGTAGCCGAACTCGCAAGAGCCTGGACGCATCGATACCGGGATCGACTGGGGCAAGATGCCCCAGCCACGGACTTGCGGCTACGCCACTCAGCGGGAGCGGCTGACGCTGAATTCCGCCAAAAACCGTAACGTGTCCCTGGCCGGCGAAGCGGGGAAATCTCGCAATTCGGCGATCGCCGAGGCCGCATATTGGGCGGCCAAGGAACGGGCATATTCGACCGACTGGTATCGCTCCAGTAACACCAGCAACTCCTCCCGCGATGGGTCACCCGCAGTCTCGGCCAGCAGCTGCAAGGCTCTCGCCCGATCGCTACGGCTGGCGGTACGCAGCAGATGGATGATGGGCAGCGTCGTTTTCTGCTTTTCCAGGTCCGTCCCCAGTGATTTCCCCGTATTTGCTTCTTCGCCGGTCAGATCGAGCAGGTCGTCCGCGATTTGGAACGCGATCCCCAGATCCAGACCAAACGCTTCCAGGCGCGAGCACTGATCGGGCGTGGCACCTGCATAATAGCCTCCCAGATGAGTGGCGCAGGCACACAGTTCGGCTGTCTTGCCTCGTACAATTTCCAGATAATCCTCCTCCGTGAGTGCGAAATTGCCCCGCTGTCCGACTTGCCGTAGTTCACCTTCGCAGACTTTGTTCGTCGCCCGACCTATGGTGCGGCAGGCGTAGGTCGTGTCGAGCGTGCTCGCCAGATAAAACGAGTGCGTAAACAGGTAATCCCCCAACAGCACACTACTCTCGCTATTCCAGCGACGGTTGACGGTGGGGCGGTGACGCCGGGTATCCGCGTCGTCCAGGATGTCGTCGTGAATGAGGGTGGCAATGTGGATCATTTCGATGACGGTCGACAGCACAATGTGGCTCTCGCTGATTTCTCCGACGGCTTTCGCCGACAGCAGCAGCAGGGCCGGTCGCATCCGTTTGCCGCCCAAGCTGGCGACATAGCCCAAGAGCTCGTCGACGAATGCGGCGTCGTTCTGCAACTCTCGTTGCAGCATGCGATCCACATCGGTCAGTGCCGAGCCGAGCACGGCCAGATGGCCGTTCCGCAGCACGGCGTTCGCGTCAGACGTTGTCGTGGTGGGATGCATTTTCATCTATTCCGATGCCTGTTCGTCCTGGGAACGACTGTACGAGCCACTTCTTCCGCCTGATTTTTTTTCCAGCCGAATCGACTCGATCTCGATGCCTCGGTCCATCGCCTTGCACATGTCATAGATAGCCAGTGCCGCTACGGAAACCGCGGTCAGCGCTTCCATTTCGACACCCGTCTTTGCCGTCACCCGCACCTCGGACGTGATCCGCAGCAAGGTTTCGTCCAGGAATTCAAATCGTACCGCAGCACTTTCCAGTGGCAGTGAGTGGCACAGCGGAATCAGCCGATCCGTTTGTTTGGCCGCCATGATCCCCGCCAGACGGGCGACTTCGAGCACGTCCCCCTTGCCGATCTCGGCGGCGCGAATCGCCGCCAGGGTCCGCGGGGCGAGCCGGACAAGAGCGGTGGCGATCGCGATGCGAAGCGTGGCAGCTTTGCTTCCCACATCAACCATGTGGCTGCCGCCAGAATCGTCAAAATGCGGGAAGGAGCGAGCCACATGAAACCTTGGCGAGGGCGGCGGTCGGTGGAGGTCGATGCGGAACGGTGCGAAATTGGCAGCAGGCAACGATCACCTCAAGTCTTTTACGGCAAGCATTTTACGAAAGTGATACCCCGCGTCGAGGGCCTCGGCGGCCCCGCTGTTGTTCAATCGGCACGCCTCCCCGTCGTTCACCGCAAAAAAAGGGCCTTGGCAACCGCCAGGTCGACCGGTTGTGTCCCATTTCATGCCTCGGCCTGCCACATGAGGGTACGGCTGGGAGGATGCTCGCGATGGGTTTGAGCCAAGGGGCACGCGGAGCGCCGCAGCTACCCGGGCTGACTTGGCGCTGCCCGGCCCCCGCGAACCGCCAGCCTTGCCCGCAACACACGCTCACTTCCCGCCTTGGCCCACGCGGTGGGGCCCGTACTCCAGGGGGGGCTTAGCGCTTGCCAGTCCCGGGGGACTGCGATACGATCAGACGGTTCATTCTTCGAAACGTTCCAGCCTTGCGTGGCCATCGATTGCGGCCCTGTTTTGCGATCGGTTTCCATGAGTGGGTGGGCCGTCTATCCGCGGCACGCTGATCGCAACGTCGGGCATCGTGGGCATCGCGTTTCGAGTCATCCGGACCGCGACTGCTCGAGGATTGTTTGATGATCGCCGATAGTTTACGGAGGGACGAGCTCTTACGATCGAGGATCGTCATCACGGGAGTGGGCGTGACCTCGCCGAACGGAAATAATCTTCCGGAATTTCGTGACAGCCTGCTCAACGGCAAGAGCGGCATCAGTCACTACGAAATTCGCTATTTTGGCAAGACGCTGGCGGGCATCTGCGACTTTGAAGCCAAGCGGTACCAGGCGCGGCGCGACATTCGCCGCGGGACGCGGGCGGGATCGGTGGGGGTTTATTGTGCGCATGAAGCCATGCGGGACGCGGGCCTGGAATTGGATCAACTCGATCTTTCGCGGATTGGCATCTACGTCGGTGTCACGGAGCACGGAAACGTCGAGACGGAAAATGAAATCCACGAAATCAAAGCGTACGATTACGACACGTCCGTGTGGTCGCACCATCACAACCCCCGCACGGTGGCCAATAATCCGGCGGGCGAAATCGCTTTGAATATGGGGGTCACCGGCCCGCATTACACGATCGGGGCGGCGTGTGCGGCAGGGAATGCGGGCATCATTCAGGGCGCTCAGATGCTGATGCTGGATGAATGCGACGTCGCCATCGCCGGCGGCGTCTCGGAAAGCATCCACACGTTTGGCATCTTTGCGAGTTTCAAGAGCCAGGGGGCTCTGGCAGAGCATAGCGATCCCGCCCAGGCTTCCCGGCCATTCGATATGCAACGCAATGGCATCGTCGTTTCGGAGGGAGGCGGATTGTATATTCTCGAACGTTACGAAGATGCCCGGGCACGAGGGGCCCGCATCTATGGTGAGCTGGTCGGCTACGCGATGAACACCGACGCCACCGACTTTGTGATGCCCAACCCCGAGCGACAGTCGCAATGTATCGCGCGGGCCCTCAAGCGGGCCCGACTACGCCCCGATCAGATCGACATCGTGAGTACGCACGCAACCGGCACGATGAGTGGCGATTCGCAGGAGTGTGAGGCCCTGCGGCGCGCCTTCGACGGATCCGATAAAACCTACTTTAACAATGCCAAGAGTTTTATCGGCCACTGCATGGGGGCGGCCGGAGCCCTCGAATTGGCCGGAAATTTAGGGGCGTTCGCCGATGGAGTCGTACACGCTACCATCAATGTGGATGAAATTGACCCCGATTGTGACGTGCCCGGACTCGTGATCAATCAGCCGAAAGAGATAGGCAAAGTCGACTATATCCTCAATAATTCGTTCGGCATGCTCGGCATCAACTCGGTCGTGATCATTCGGCGGATGTGATCGTTTGCCCGACGAGAAGGCCGGCGGCGGCGTGTCCCATCGATCCGTCCCGATGCAAGAGAGTTAAAATCGCACCAACAGTCGGCGGTTACCGCCGCCACGAAACGCAGCAGCGCTCGAACCCGAAGAAGTGGAGACGAATAGGCATGACACCCGCGGAAATCAGAGAAGTCATTGTCGAGATCCTCGAAGACATCGCCCCCGATGAGGACATGAGCGATTTGAAGGATGATGTCGCCTTTCGCGAACAGCTGGAACTGGACAGTATGGATTTTCTCGACATCGTGATGGAGTTGCGGAAGCGGTACCGCATCCAGATTCCGGAGGAAGATTATCCACAGCTGGCGAGTATGCACAGCACGACCACCTACCTGACACCCCTCATGTCCGAAATGGAAAAGGCAAGCGCCTGATCACGGTTCTCCGGGATACGGTAGTCGGAGATCGCCAGGGCGCTTGAAAAAGCAGGAGGTCGCCGTAACCGGATGGACGATCATAGCTCCGAGCAGTACGACACCATTATCATCGGAGCCGGCATGTCGGGTTTGGCCGCCGGGATTCGGTTGGCGTACTACGACCGGCGAGTCTGCATTCTGGAACGGCACTATACGATTGGCGGACTCAACTCGTTCTACCGTCTCCGCGGTCGCGATTATGATGTCGGGCTGCATGCCGTGACGAATTTCACGCCCAAAGGGACGCGGAAGGGTCCGCTTGCCCGACTGCTTAAGCAGCTCCGTTTCCGCTGGGACGATTTCTCGTTGGCGCCGCAAGCCGGTTCGGCGATTCGATTTCCGGGTGTTGAACTGAAGTTCAATAACGGTTTGGAACTGTTGACGGCCGAGATTCAACGGGCCTTTCCGGCAGAGATCGACAATTTTCGGCAACTGGTGGGGCGGATCGTCGAGTACGATGATCTCGACCAGGCGGCCTTTGACCTTTCGGCTCGGGAACTCGTCGCCGGGATCATTCGTGATCCGCTCTTGATCGAGATGCTTTTCTGTCCCTTGATGTGGTATGGCAATGCCCGCGTGCATGACATGGACTTTGGACAGTTCTGCATCATGTTCCGCAGCATTTTCATGGAAGGGTTCGCGCGCCCCTTGGCGGGGGTCCGACTGATCCTCAAGAACCTCGTGCGTCGCTTTCGCGAGCTGGGAGGCGAATTACGATTGAGACAGGGGGTCAGCCGTATCCGCGTCGAAGATGGTCGAGCCGTCGGGGTCGTCCTGGACGACGGACGGGAGTTGTCCTGCCGACGTGTCCTCTCCTCGGCCGGTTGGGTCGAAACCATGCGAATGTGCGACGACGTGCCGGCCGCAAATCCCGCCGAAGCGGGCCGCATGTCCTTCACCGAATCGGTTTCGATTCTGGATTGTAAACCGGCCAACATCGGCTTCGGCGAGACCATCGTATTTTACAACGACAGTGAATCCTTCGATTGGCGGCCTGCCGACCGGCTCTGCGATGTCCGCACGGGCGTCATTTGCTCGCCCAACAATTATCTCTACAACAGCCCCGATGAAGAAACCAGGCTGCCGGACGGCGTCATTCGCATCACTTCGATCGCGAATTTTCACCAATGGACGGAACTGGCCGAGGATCAGTATCGGCTGGAGAAAGCACGCTGGTATGATCGAGCGGCCGCGTCAGCCGTGCGGTTCATGCCGGAATTTCGCCAGCATGTGATTGAGACTGATTTCTTCACCCCCCGCACCATCCGCCGCTTCACGTGGCACGACAACGGAGCCGTCTATGGGGCGCCCCGGAAACGACTGGACGGGCGAACGCATCTGGACAACGTCTTCATCTGTGGCACCGACCAGGGCTTTGTCGGCATCGTGGGTGCAATCGTCAGCGGCATTTCCATCGCCAATCAGCACCTGTTGGTGTAGGCCGCCGCTTGGTCTAATGGAGGCCCCATGGACGGCTGCCGCCGTGGTTGGTCAAGCGAACGGCAACCCCCCATCTGCACGCACCTACCCAAACTGAACCAGCAGCGACCCTTCCATCATGCCTAAGGACTTTCTCGCAGGAACGAAAGAGCACTACGACGTCGTTGTCATTGGCAGCGGCCTCGGTGGACTGACCGCCGCCAACATTCTGGCTCGACAAGGCCGCAGTGTGCTGCTGTTGGAACAGCACTACAAACTTGGCGGCATGGCCACCTGGTTCAAGCGACCGGGAGGTCACATCTTCGATATTTCGCTGCACGGTTTTCCCCACGGCATGATCAAGAGCTGCCGCCGCTACTGGAACGCGGAAATTGCCGACGCCATCGTCCCCCTGCGAAACATGCGTTTCGACAATCCGATGTTCTCGCTGACGACCACCTACGATCGGACTGATTTTACGCGCCTACTCATCGAAAAATTCCATGTCGCTCCGGAAACGGTGGAATCATTCTTCACCACTGTCCGCGGCATGAACTTCTATGACGATCAGTCGACGACCACCGGCGAGCTGTTCGAGCGGTTCTTTCCCGGCCGGCAGGATATCGTGCGGCTGCTACTGGAACCGATTGTCTACGCCAATGGCTCGACGTTGGAAGACCCCGCGATCACGTATGGGATCGTGTTTTCAAATTTCATGAACAAGGGCGTCTACACCTATCAGGGTGGCACCGACCGGCTCGTCCAGACGATGCATGATGAAATGCGGAAGAACAAGGTCGACGTTCGCATCAACTGCAACGTGTCGGCGATCCACGTGCAGCGAGACCGAATTCGCGGAGTGACCGTGAACGGCCGCACCATTCGCTGCGACAGCGTGGTGTCGAACGCAAATTTGAAGGCCACGATTTTTCAAATGGTCGGACCGGAACACTTTGACCCGTCCTTTGTGGATGAGGCGCGGGCCGTGCGGCTAAATAACTCGAGTACACAAGTCTACATCGCGCTGCGACCGGACGACACCATTGACGAATCGACCGGCGACTTGCTCTTCAGTTCCACGTCGCCCGAATTTCGCACCGAGTTGTTGCTCAGCCGCGATATTACCAGTCGCACCTATTCGTTCTACTATCCCCGCACGCGGCCTCAGGCGCGGGCCCGTCACCTGATCGTTTCCAGCACGAATGCACATTATGATGATTGGGCCGGGATGAGCCGCGAGGAATATGCCGCCAGCAAGCAGGACCTCATCGAAACAACACTGGACGCGCTTGACGTCTACGTTCCCGATATTCGTGAACGGGCCGATCACGTGGAAGCCGCGACGCCGGTCACGTTCCAGCACTACACCCGGCATCTCGAAGGAGCCAGTTTTGGCACCAAATTCGAGGGACTTGCCGTCAGTCGCAGCCTGCCAGAGCAGGTGGCGGGACTCTATCACGCCGGTAGCGTCGGCATCATCATGTCGGGCTGGCTCGGTGCCATCAACTATGGGGTCATTGTCGCCAATGACGTGGATACTTTCCTCATGAATCAAGCCATCCGTACGGGACGAGCCGCGGACGCGACCTCTTCGGCGGGGAGTCAGCAATGAGCCTCGAAGAAATCATGGCGGCCATCCCGCACCGCCCACCCATGCTGCTGCTCGACCGCATTATTGAGCAGAGTCAGACGCAGATCGTTTGCCGCAAGACGTTTTCGGCCGACGAGCATTTTCTGCAAGGGCATTATCCGGGAAATCCAATCGTACCGGGAATTGTCCTCTGTGAAGCGGGCATGCAGGCCGGTGCGGTCCTCTTGTCCCGCTTGGCCGAACCGACCGGAGATCATGTTCCCGTGGCGACGAGGCTGAAAGACGTCAAGTTTAAACAGATCGTGCGACCGGGCGATGTGATCGATATCGAAGTGACACTCGATGAACACATGGCAAACGCGTTCTTCCTGACAGCCAAGATCACTTCAGGTCGCAAGCTGGCGGCTCGATTCGAGTTCGCATGCGCGTTGGCGATGGTTCCCCTGCCAGATTGAACGTGTCCCCACCCGGTCCAGCCGACGGGCAAAATCGAGCTGGTCAGCCCTTGATTCCCTGGTACGAGCCGCACGATGGATTTTCTCAATCTTAAGGAAAAACGCATCCTGGTAATGGGCGTGGCGAATCGCAAGAGCGTGGCCTATCACATTGCGCGTGTCCTGGAGCAGGCCGGTGCCGAGGTCATCTACGCGGTCCGTAGCCACCAGCGACGCGAGGAATTGAGTTCGCGCCTGGAAGATCGCACCATGCACGTCTGTGACGTCGAACGCCCGTCCGATATTGATGCACTTGCGGCCGAACTTGCCCGCGACCGGCGACCGCTCGCCGGACTCGTCCATGCCATCGCCTATGCCGACTATGCGGACGGCATGCGGCCTTTTCATGAAACGGGCAAGGCTCAGTTTTTGCAGGCGGTGGACATTTCCTGCTTTTCGCTGATCAATGTCTGCAATGCCCTTCGCGAGCAATTCGCCACTGATGGCTCGGTGGTCACCATCTCCATTTCCACGACCCGCATGGCCAGCGAAAACTATGGATACATGGCACCGATCAAAGCCGCCTTGGACTCAACCGTCGTGTTTCTCGCCAAATCGTTCAGCCGGTTTTCTGAGGTCCGCTTCAACGCCGTGGCCCCAGGGCTGCTCAAGACATCCGCCTCCGCCGGCATTCCCGGCTATGTCGAATCGTATCTCTTCGCAGAGCAGGTTATTCCGCGGAAGCGAGCCGTGCAGACAGAAGAAGCCGCCCATGTCGCCGCGTTTCTGCTCAGCCCCCGCTCGAGCGGCATCAATGCGCAATCGATCGTGGTCGATGCGGGTATGTCGATCAACTATTTCGACGCGGCGATTGTGCGGCAAGCCATGCGACCTGACTCGCCATGAATTTCTCTGGCAGCGTCCCCGCGTTTGCCGTGGGGCGTTTCAGGCTCATCGGCCGCCCCGCGCCGGCGCGTCAACGCCCGCAGGCAACGTGGATGATGGTTGATCATCACTCCACATGTTTTGCGAAACACGACTGGCTGACAGCCGCTCCACGCCGCAGCGCGAGCAAGAAACCGACGAGCCAAACGGGACTTGCCATCTCCGGAACGGCAACCGGCCTACCCGCGGTCTGAAATTTATTGACATTCCACAAATTAAAATCGGAAACATCGACCGTGCCGTCGGCATTGAAGTCGCCCAGGCACCAAGCCGTCGCAGGCGTGAATTTGCTCGTGTTCCAGGCATTGAAATCGGAAACATCCACGGTGCCATCGAGATTCGCGTCGCCGATCAGGTAAGCAGCCCCCGACATCAGGTTTGCCGCGCCCGCCTCCGCCAACCATGCGTCGCGGTCGGCCAGGTCGACGTTGCCATCGCCCGTTAAATCGAACCCGCCGTCATTTTCACCGGCCGCAATGGCGGCCACGAGCTGGTCAATATCGGAGCAGTCAAGACTACCATCGTCGTTAAAGTCCCCGTCGGGAAGTAGCGACACGGGCCGCAGCAACACCAGGCTCCCGTCCGCGACGGAGCTCGGCTGGTCCGGATCGTAATACTGGAAGATGGCCGATATGTCACCCAGGTTATTGATCCGCGGCGCGCCACTTTGACTGAAATCCAAGTCGCGTCGTCCCAATTGGCGGGGGCCGAGGTCGGTGAGCAACGTATCCCCCTCGCCGAACACGCGGAAGACACTCTTCCCGTCACCGACGAAGACACTGCTCCGTCCCGCCATATCGTCGCCGCGAAAAACGACCAGCCCCATATCGTTGACGTCGGGGGAAAAAATATCAATCGTGGCCACCATGCCGGCACCCTCTTGCGCAATCAATTCCGCCACATCGCGTTCCGCGTCGTAACGATAAATGCCCGACACGCCCTGCCGATCCAACGCCTGAAACGCTACCCGCTGCCCGTTATTACTGATCGTCACCCCATTCGTCACGAACTCGCTGAAGGGAGACAGCGGGTCGGTCTCGGTTTCCACCGCGACCAGTTGGGAACTCAGGTCCGCGTCAAAGATGCGGATTTCCTCAAAATCAAAACCGGCCGTCGTCGAGACCTTGGCGGCAATTCGAGCCCCCTGGGGCCCGTTCGAGCCACTCAGATCGGGCGTATACAGGAACGAGTAGCGGCTGCTGGCGTCCAGTCCCCGATCCGCGACGTAAGGCTGCAACGTGGGAAATCCGCTGCCTCCCACACTCGTAAACGTACCCAGCACGTCCCCGCTGAAGCCGATGTCGAACCGCCCGCCAAACAGCCCGGAACCACTTAGCTGGAGGCCGCTGCTGCCAGTGACACCAAGCGGATAATTGATCGGCTGCGATGTCCCGGCCGCACGGTCGTAGACATAGAGCGCCTCATCCAGTCCGACCGTCAAGGCGGCAAATCCCGCATTGTTCACCGTCGGATCGCCCGAAATGGTATCGGTCGCGTTAAAGACGATACCGCCCGCCGCCGCTTCTCCGAAGAACATGCCCGGATTTCCCGTGTCGCCGACGTAATTCACGTCCACGACGACTTGCCGGGCATCATTCAAGCCGGCCGTGGCCGATGCGATGCTACTTCCCGCGGGCAGGCGGAAGGCAGTGATGCCGGTCCGCGCGTAGATTTCGGGCGGTAGATAAGCGGGTATTCCGGCAGTTACGTGGCACACGTGCGACAATACGGTCAGCATGCCAACGCCCAGCGACGGGAGGGTTTTCATTCCGGCGGCTCCTGTAAATCGTTCTCGGCACCAGGCCGGCGGTAGTCGACCAAGCCAGCCGGAGTCGGTTATTGCTCGACACGTGTCGGTAGCGGCCCGCTTCACCCTGCCAACCACGTCAACGGCGGGGCGGAAAACTTCCGAGCGGACGCACGAAGCGTTCAGCCTAACATCGGGGGGACGGCGGTGGAAGTTTTTCTCGCCACTTGCTCGGGCAACGAATCGCGGACTGCCCGTGGATCATGCGACTCGACCAGGCTCCGCTGCCAGTCGACCCCCAGCATGATCGAGTTGATTCCGGATCCGATCCCGAGCAGGCCGACATGGTCTCCCCCGCGCAGGTGGCCCTGCTGTGCGGCAATTCCCAGCGTGATTGGCAGCACGACACTCCCGGTATTTCCCAACCACTCGACCGTGGCAAAATCGCGTTCGAGCGGCACGTCGAGCGCTTCCAACATCATGCGACGATGGGCCGTCCCGACCTGATGACAGATCGTTTTCGTGACGTCTTCCCGTCGCCATTCGGTGGCGGATAACAGCTCGTCAAAGGCCGCCACGCCAGCCTCCACGCCAGCCCGCATGAGTGTTTCGGAATCGGTTTCCATGAGCGGTTGCATGCCCGAGGCAACCGCTTCGTCCGCACCGCTGTGGCACAGCCGATGGTGACTCGTTTCCGCGCGGGCTACGGCCGCGACCAGGCGATTTCCAGTTTGGCTGATCGCTTGCGATGTCAGCAGGAGAGCACAACTGCCCGACCCGATCGTCAAGGAGGCAATGGCCGACTTGATGCTCGATCGCGTAAGCGACAAATCACCGTTCAGCGCGTCGATCGTCGTCTCGACCAATTGGCGACTCCCCTCCGTACCGACCACCAGACCCGCCTGAATCTCACCCAACTCGATCAACTGCGCGATCTGGATCGCTCCATTCAACAGCCCCAGGCATGCATTCGAAACGTCATAGACCAGGCAGTTCGCAGGCAATCCCAGCTCGTGATGAACCCGGCAGGCCGTAGCGGGCTCGAGATGATCGCGGCACACCGAAGCGTGGATCAGGCAACCCATCTGGGAACGATCCAGGCCGGCGGCGGAGATCGCCAGCTCGCCACTCTCGACGCTCTTCTCACTGGGCAACATGCCCGCGGGCCAAAAACGACGCTCGCGAATGCCCGTAATCAAGGCCAGCCGTCCGGCTGGGAGGCGAAGCCGTTCGTAAAGCGGAATTAATCGCTCCTCAATGTCCTCGCTGGTCACCACGTCGCCGGGAAGACAGAAGCCAATCGATTCGAGACAAACTCGAGAAAAATTCATGATGATTCCAACAACAGCGGGAGCAGCCACATTCAGCAAGTCAACCCAAACCCCGCCCTCATCCGTATTTACGTAATTAAGAAGTCGGGCGGGCCTTGGAGGTTACCCTGCCAGCCGCGAAGCGTAAAGCGAGGGGGGCGCGGCGGGGGCAAGCGTTTCAGCATCGGGCAGCCCCATCGTGTCTTTAGTCTGGCGAATTCGGCGATTCCGAATCGTGGCTGGGACATCCTGCCACAGTCCCACTGCCGTCATGTCGAACGTCCAGAGTCCCGGCGACCTTGTCTTTACCCACCCTTTTTCTTTGTTTAACCGTTCGCCAGAGAAAAATGCCGCTAAACTCGTACCACGCGTCGTTTCGCACCGGCATGCTTCGGCGGCGTACGCGCGTACGCCGCCAGAAATCGCGGCAGTTACTTCCCGCCGATCGCGGTTTTTTCCCGCGATTTCTTCTGGCTGACGGTTAAACGACGCTCGCGAAAGGTGGGTCATGACAAAGTCTGGCCACTTCGGCGACCGGGTGGAGCAAACCGAATATATGGTATATCGCTGCATGCTGAGCACCACTAAATAGTGAGGTGGCTTGCTTTTTTGGAGTGGTCCCTTACATTTCCCGGCGACTTGCATCCTCTTTCGTAGGGACACGGCACATCTCAGGAGATTCGCAGGCAGTCGGATGGGTCCCAGTGGACGGCTTACCCAGGATGGGTGACCCCCACGGAATGACTACCGACTCGATGCGTCAGGGACGACGAGAACGCGGTCCGCGTGTTCCCCCAGGTTCTGTCTGATCGACAGAGTCAGCTCCCTGCCATTTGGTCGGTACGGCGTCATCTCTGACGCGGGCATTCCTTGTTTTACCTCGCAACGTGCGAAGTCTGGCGACCCGTGAAGGATCTTCCGCAGCGCATGCGGAACCGCCATTGGATCTGAAAAGGAGCATTCAGGTGCCGAGTAAACCTCTGATTGGTATCAACGCTGATTACAAACCTTCGGAACAGGGTCGTCCGGCGTATACGTACGCTTGGGCCGGCTACTACGATTCGGTGGCCGATGCCGGCGGCATTCCGGTGATTCTGCCACCCCTGGCCAAGGCAGCGGACATCGCCGCCGTGCTGGAACGGTTGGACGGAGTCATTCTGGTGGGAGGCGCCGACCTGGATCCTCGCCGCGACGGATTCATGCTTCACCCCACCGTGAAACCGATGGCCCATCGGCGCGAGGATTTTGACCGCCTGCTGATTCAGCAGCTGGCCGAGAGTTGCACGCCGACGTTTGGAATTGGTGCGGGCATGCAATTGATCAATGTGGCCATGGGCGGCAATCTGTTCCTGCATATTCCTGAGGATATTCCCACCGCCCTGCCCCATCGCGACCCGCAGGACCCGGCTCACCGCCACGGCCTGACGGTGGTCCCCGATTCGTTGATGGAGCGGATTTATGGCGACGGTGAAATTCGGGTCAACAGCCGCCATCACATGGCGATCGATGAAGTGGCCCAGGGGTTCGCCGTGACGGCCCGCTGCCCGGATGGGATCATTGAGGCAATTGAGAGCCAGCGACCCGACTGGTTCGCATTTGGCACTCAATTCCATCCGGAGAGTCACTCCGCGTCTGCGCTCGACGCGCGGCTCTTCGAAGAATTTGTGTTGGGTGTCAAAAGCGGAAACGGCCAAGTGCGACTGGTCGCATAGGCCTTCTGATCGGAGTCGATCCCGGCCGGAAATAACCATCGGGACATGTGCACAAGATAGCCCGCCTCATCGGAAGCGGGCTATCTTTCTTTTTTTGAGGCGTGGCCGAAGTCGCCAGACCTTGGATGTCATAACCAACCATCAACCAGGTGGGATGCACGCGTTGACCGGGAGACACAGGGCTGCCCGACTCCCTGTATTCCGCACAATCGGTCTCCTCGCGCTGGCTTGCCGATTAGGGTGACCATTCTTGCTGGGGAAACCTGTAGGGAGGCGGCGAGTTTGACGATTTCCTTCCTGGTAGGAAGCAACGACGCAATCCTTCGTGAGGCAAATTGAGGGCGCGAACATGAACGATCATCGACCCCACTATCTGCTCTTTACGGACGCCGACGAACAACGGGACGGCGAAATGACTCGCTGGCATTTTGTTTTGGAGGCGCTGGATCATGAGGAGTGTATCAACGCCAGCGATACGGAGGAGGAAATTGGCGGCGAACGCCTGGAGCTGTTGGCCGTGATCCGTGGCTTGGAGGCGCTCGATCAACCCTCGCGGGTGACCCTGGTCACTCCCAGCCGCTATGTCAGTCGGGGCCTCCGCTTTGGCTTGTCGAAGTGGCGATCGGACGACTGGAAGTGGGAGCGGCATGGCTGGATGGTTCCCGTAAAGAACGCGGACCTGTGGCAACGCCTTGACCGGGCCCTCACCATCCATGAGGTGCATTGTCGGCAGTGGCGAATTGACGTGGCACACGGTCTGCCGGTCGCACATCTGCCGAAACGGGCGACCGCCGCACCGCCTCCGGCGGACGTGGCGGCTTGCCAGGCCCACGCGGCGTCCCCACCCGATCCGCACGAGCGATTCGGGCGTAAGGTGCCGGCAACGCGTTCCCGGTTAGCGGCTGCGGCGATTATGCGAGCCGTGCGGGATGGGGTCACCGCCGCCTTGCAGCGACGTTCCCAATCGCACGACTTTGCGGCGGGAAGCTGGAGTCTGGCTCGCTAAATGGCCGAAACTCCCCGCACGGGCCCACCGCCGCGGGCTGGTAGGGCGGTTTTGACGACCGCCGCCGGACCTCGCCCGTGTTTGTCTTTCCCCTTAAAAGTCAGGAGTTCCGGTGTTGAATCCCACGGTTGATCCTCAGTCTCTCCGAGCCCTCGCCGAGTGCCGCCACGAGTCCCCGTTTTCGATTTTAGGACCAAAAAGCAGCACCACGGAGACTACGGTCCGAGCCTACTTGCCAACTTCCCAAAAGGCCTGGATCATCCACGATCCGACCGCCTCAGCCCTGCCGATGCGGCGCATCAGCGACGAAGGCCTGTTCGAGGCCGTATACCGGCCCGGTTTTCCTCGCCAGAAGGCCAACTACCAGTTGCGGGTGCAAGACTCCCGTGGACAATTAAAGACCATGCACGATCCCTACGCCTTTCCGACGATGCTCAGCGACCTTGACCTCCATCTCTTCGGGGAAGGTCGCCATTATGAAATCTACAACCGTCTCGGCGCCCATCTCCGCACCGTCGATGGAATCAGCGGTGTGAACTTTGCCGTCTGGGCTCCCAACGCCAAAGGAGTCAGCGTGGTGGGAGACTTCAACGAGTGGGACGGGCGGCTGCATCCGATGCAGAAACTGATTCCGTCCGGTGTTTGGGAGCTGTTCATTCCCGACCTGCGTGCGGGCGAGAGATATAAGTTTCGCGTCGTGACCGACATGGGTCCCAGCGACAAATGCGATCCGTACGGGTTTGCCGCCGAACTGCCGCCTCGGACCGCCTCGATTGTCACCGAACTCGATCGATTCGCCTGGAGTGATCAGGCATGGCTGGAGCGACGAGAGTCGATCAATCCCCTGGCAACGCCCGTCTCGATTTACGAGGTCCACCTGGGGAGCTGGCGACGGTTCGCGGGCGGCCCCACCGACTGGTACGGCTATCGCGAGTTGGCCCATCAGTTGGTCGAGTACTGCCAGGAGATGGGATATACGCATCTGGAGTTGCTGCCGGTTTCCGAGCATCCCTTTACAGGCAGTTGGGGCTATCAGACGGTGGGCTATCACGCGGTGACCAGCCGCTATGGAACCCCCGAAGACTTCATGTACTTTGTCAACCATTGCCATGAAAACGGCATTGGCGTCATTCTTGATTGGGTGCCGGCCCACTTCCCGAAAGACGATCATGGTTTGCGGCGTTTCGACGGCACGGCGCTCTATGAGCACGAAGATCCGCGGCAGGGCGAGCATCCTGATTGGGGGACGCTGATCTTTAACTACGATCGCACCGAGATTCGCAATTTCCTGCTTGCCAACGCCTTATTCTGGTTTGACAAGTATCATATCGACGGGCTGCGGGTGGACGCAGTCGCCTCGATGCTGTATCTCGACTACAGCCGCGAAGATGGACAGTGGATTCCCAACGCCTATGGCGGCCGCGAGAACCTGGGAGCCATTTCGATGCTGCGTGAGTTCAACACGCTGGTCCATGAGCGATATCCGGGTGGCATGACGATTGCCGAGGAATCGACCGCCTGGGGCGGAGTCTCGCGGCCCATCTACGATGGCGGACTGGGATTCACGTTCAAGTGGAATATGGGCTGGATGAACGACACGTTGCGCTACTTCCGCAACGATCCCGTGCATCGCCGATACCACCACAACGAACTCACCTTCAGCATGATTTATGCTTTCACTGAGAATTTCACCTTGCCGCTTTCGCACGACGAAGTCGTTCATGGCAAGGGCTCGCTGCTTGACCAGATGCCGGGCGATCTGTGGCAGAAATACGCCAATCTCCGTCTGCTCTACTCCTACATGTGGACCCATCCCGGCAAGAAACTGCTCTTCATGGGTAGCGAGTTCGCGCAATGGAATGAATGGAATGCCGACACGAACCTGCAGTGGGACCTCCTGCAGTGGGACTCGCATCGGGGCGTGCAACAACTCGTGGCGGACCTCAATAAGCTTTACCGGAACGAACCCGCCTTGCACGAGGTCGACTTCCAGCCAGGTGGCTTCGAATGGATCGACTGCTTGAGCAGCGAGTCGAGCGTGCTCGTGTTTTTGCGGAAAGCGAAGGACCCGCAAGATCATCTGCTGGTCTGCTGCAACTTCACGCCCGTCCCACGGAAGAATTATCGGGTCGGCGTGCCCGAAACCGTCTGGTATCAGGAGGTCTTCAATAGCGATGCGAAGATCTATGGTGGAACCAATATCGGCAATCTACCCGGAAAGCAGCCGGAAGCCGTTGTGGCTCAAGGCCGCCCCCAATCGATCGCCGTGACCATTCCGCCGCTGGGAATCGTCATCTTCAAGCCGCAGCGAGCCTGACGAGGCGGGCCACTGCGGCGTGGACGAGCGATACTATCGGGCAACCTGCGTCCAGTCGCGACGCTGCCGCGAGCTGGGAATATCCATTTTCTTGCGGTATTTCGTGACGGTGCGCCGAGCCACCGTCAAACCGTGGCTGGCAAGTTGCTTGACCAGCTCGTCATCGCTATAGGGTTTGGATTTGTCTTCCTCGTCGACCAGTTCCTGCAACTTGATGCGAATCGCATCCCACGCGATCTCTTCACCGTCCGAACTGGTCGTGCCACCCACAAAGAAATCTCGCAACGGATAGATGCCGCGAGGGGTCTGCATATACTTATCGTCCACCGCGCGGCTGACGGTCGTCACATGCACGCCCACTTTGTCGGCAATCTGCTGCATCTTCAGCGGCTCGATGAACTCAGGCCCCTCCCGCAAGAACTTCTCCTGGTGGTCAACAATGGCCTGTGCCACCCGAGTCAATGTGCTCCGCCGCTGCTCAATGGATTCGATCAACCATTGAGCCGCGTTGACTTTTCGCTTAATGAACTCCTTCTCCTCTGGCGTTGCCTTGCCGGTCATCAGCCGCTTGCGGTAATAATTGCTGATGCGAAGTCGGGGGGTTCTGCCATCCTCCAGCCGCACGCGAAACTTGCCGCCGTCGTCCTCCTCCAAGAAAACATCAGGAATGACCGTCGGCGCGAATGTCTCCAGATAAATCGATCCGGGCTTGGGATTCAGCTTGCGCAACTCCCGCCATGTCTCCTGGATCTGCTCGATGGAATAACCGGTCTTCCGCTGAATCGCGGGGAGTCGGTTTTCCTTGAGGTCGTCCAGATGGCCCGAAATCAACGTCTTCAGCTCGTCATAGAGCTTCATGTCCGGCGTGAGCTGCAGTAGCAGGCATTCACGTAAATCGCGCGCCCCCACGCCCGGTGGATCAAAAGATTGGACCACCTCAAGCGCCTGCAGAGCCGACCGTCGATCCTCCTCGGTGGCATCGGGTGGCAAGAGATCATCCAACGCAATCATCAAATACCCATTGCTATCCAGGCTGGAGATAATGCGCAGCGCCAATGCCTCGATGTCGTCCGAAACTTCGGTCTCGCGCAACTGACTCTCCAGGGCGTCCTGCAGCGTTGTGGCCCGCGTGGCCAGATTCGCAATCGCGTCGTGCCGCCGCTCCGCGTCCTGCTCCATCCGCGAGACGGATTTGCGGGGCTGCTCGTCAAAATAGTCGGGTATGTCTCGATCCAGATCGAGCAGCCGCTCAAAATCTTCCTTATTGTCCTTTTCGTCGACCACCATCTCGCGGTCGGTGTCTTCCGTCGAAGCCTCGCGGGCCTCCTGGTCCTGTGGCTCCTCATGGGCCGAGGGATCCGCTTCCAGCCGCTCCAGCAGCGGATTCTCGTTCATCTCCTGGTCGATCCGCGCCTCCAATGCCTGGATCGGCAATTGCAGGATCTCCATCGACTGGATCATCCGCGGAGCCAGCACCTGCTTCTGAATCAGCTTTTGCTCGAGGCCGAAGGAAAGTCGCATCGAAATGCCCAGAAAATGACCGTTTGGACCAAAATTCGCACACGTAGCACAACGCGTGCCAGCCGGTACTCGATTCTATGCCAAATACGGCCCGCAGGCGAGGCAATCAGGGGACACCCCACCGGATTCCCGACAACTATGGCACCGATTGGCATGGTTCGAGCGAAAAACGGTCTCGATTTTGCCTCACTCGAGGCCCGACAAGGCGACGGCGGTCGCCCTCCAGCTCACGCAGGACGAGCCAACAAAAAAAGCCAGCCAAGTGTGGGAACTTGGCTGGCCGGGAAAATCGGCCGCGCTGCGCGAGAGGCTAGCGGCTCGTCGCCAACTGCGCGTGGGCGGAATCCAGCGCCCGACGCAGGGCCCAGGCACGGGTGTCCGAGCAACTCGTGTGTTGCGCCGTATGCATCGCCGCTTGAAGCTGCTCCACCGCCGCTTGGCTCATGCCATGGTTCTCCAGGGTCAGCAGCTGCTCTACGGTCGTCATGTACTTGCTCGCACAGGCGTCGATGTGCCCCGCGTTGTAGAGCGGCGCACCTTCCGCGATCGCAGCTTCAATCATGTGACGCGGGTTGGCGGCGGCCTGCGTGTCGTTCGACGGCAGCAGTACGGCGTCGATGACATGAATCACCCCGTTGCTGGCGTCAATGTCCGTCTGCACCAACTTTGCATTGTTGACACGGGCCACGCCCTGCGAGATGCCGATTTTGATGTCGTCGCCTTGCAGGGTCGTCGCCTTACCCGCCGTCAGCGCGGCTTCCGAGTAGACCCGGCCTGGCACGACGTGGTAAGTCAAAATGGCCGCCAGCTGCTCCTTGTTTTCAGGCTTCAGCAGCGAGGCAACCGTGCCTTCCGGCAGTTTGGCAAAAGCCGCATCGGTCGGGGCGAAAACGGTGAGAGGCCCTTCACCACTGAGGGCCTCGACCAAGCCCGCGGCTTTCGCAGCCGCCAGCAGTGTGCCGAAGGAACCGGCCTTTTCGGCAACTTCGGGGATGTTGTCCGATGCCGGCAGGATTACGGAATCAATGACGTGAATCACGCCGTTCGTGCAGAGGATATCTGTGGCGGTGACGTTCGCCTGATCAACGCTCACTTTCCCGTGGTCCACCCCAATGTCAATCCGCTGCCCATTGAGCGACGTAGCCCCTTTGAGTTTGACGACATCGGCTGCCGTCACTTTACCTGGGACAACGTGGTAGGTGAGAATTCCTACGAGTTGGGCTCGATTCTCCGGCTTGAGTAGTGTCTCGACGGTGCCGGCGGGCAATTTGGCAAACGCCTCGTCGGTCGGTGCGAACACGGTGAACGGCCCCTCCCCCTGCAAGGCGCCGATCAGGTCGGCAGCTCCAAGGGCCGCGGCGAGTGTCTTGAAGGATCCCGCCGCTACGGCGGTGTCGACGATGTCCTTTTCCTCCGCCTGGCTGATGGTGGGTAGTAAAGCCAGAAATGCCAACGCTACCAACGACTTCCTGCAATGCAACATGCTTTCATCCTCCTTTGTACGTGCTGAGCGAACGTGTAAAACGCCTTCCCATTCCTGCCATCTCCGCCGGCCAGACGGAATCCTCCCTGACTGACGATAGACCGCGAAGCGAGACAGCTTGTAACCGACGTCCACGATCGAGTCCGTCCGCAGAGGAAATGGGTAGGGCCGGTAGCCGCAGTCGCCAGACGTTAGACGGCGCGCGGAGCTGCGACTGTGACCGTAAGCCCAGCCACGTCAGGCAGTGCGGCGATCCTTCGCCGCTTTCTCCGTTCAACCCCTCACGGGATTCGCCAAAACTGCCTACCATGGCTTGTTGGAGAACGAAACCAACAACCGCCTCTCCCCCCCACCCGCGAAAGAACGGAAAACCATGGATCGCCGCCCGAACTTGGGAGCTCGCTGTTTTCTCTGTCTGGTCGGCGTGACTTATCTGGGGTTGGCCCTCTGGTGTACCTTCGCACCCGCACAGACCGCCGAAATCGTTGGATTTCATCTGGTGGGTGGATCAGGCACCTCCGAATTCGTGACCGTCTATGGCGGACTGGAATTCGGCATGGCACTGATCTTTTTGGCGCCGCTAATTTACCCAGCTTTCCTAAAGCCCGCGATGACTTGTTGCCTGCTCCTTCATGGCTCGCTCGTCCTGTTCCGTGCCATCGGCTTTGCGACGCTCGACGGCATCCAAACGCAGACCTACAAGTTGGCTGCGGGAGAATGGGCTATTTTCATGCTGAGTGCCGTCCTGCTTTTCCTTCTTGCCAGCCGCAGGCCGGGTGGGCGGCACGGTGGATTCCGAGCCGACTGGGTCGCCGCTGGGGTAACTGCCCGTTACATTGGCGGACTTTTCGTAGCGGTACCGATACCGCTCC
Organism: uncultured Planctomycetaceae bacterium; assembly: GCA_963700865.1. Taxonomy (GTDB): domain Bacteria; phylum Planctomycetota; class Planctomycetia; order Pirellulales; family Pirellulaceae; genus CAVOGJ01. Next base: position 90,189 of record CAVOZC010000020.1, read on the forward strand.
GCGTCACCCTTCGCCACGTCTCCGCCCATCATCGCATGCCCGAGATTTCATCCCAATTATCGTTCGTGATGGCGATCACGATCGTGATCTACGTGGGGGTGATGTACGGCATTTCCTTCTGGGCTCAGCGTCGCATCCACGACGAAGAGGACTTTCTGGTCGCGGGCCGACAGCTGCCGCTATCGCTGGCCTGGATGACTCTGCTGGCGACTTGGTTTGGTGCCGCGACGATGATCACGGTGGCTGAGGAGGTGCGGGAAGTGGGCGTGCGGGCGGCGGGACTGGACCCGCTCGGCGCAGGGGTCTGCCTGTTATTGGCTGGTTTGTTTCTCGCGGGTCCGATGTGGCGACTCAAGATCCTGACGATTCCGGACCTGTTTCGCCAGCGTTTTGGTCGAGCCGCCGAGACGACGGCCAGTTTGATCATGATTCCCAGCTACTTTGGCTGGATCGCGGCGCAGTTCACGGCGCTGGCGGCCATGATGAGCCTGTTTTTTGATCTCCCCGTTCCGTTGGGCATTGTGCTGGTCGCCGTCGTCGGCGCGGGCTACACCATGCTGGGTGGCATGTGGTCCGTGACCTTGACCGACGCGATCCAGGTCACCTTGTTGCTGATGGGACTGGTCGTGCTGCTGATCGCCGTGCTGGCCAAGCTGGGAGGAGGAGTCGTCACCGAGGGCTGGCGCGTGCTTGCGGATCAAACCGAACCCGCATTGTGGCACGTGATCCCCCAAGATGACCACGCGGCGGTGGCCAACTGGCTGGGGCTGTTCGTGGCTGGGGCGATTGGCAATCTGGCGGCCCAGGACTTGATGCAACGCGTCTTCTCGTCACGTTCCGAGCGTATCGCGCGGCGGGCTTGCCTGATCGCCGGCTCGGCTTATCTGGTGTTCGGCACCATTCCGGTGCTGTTGGGACTTGCTGCCCGGCACTTATTTCCGCAGTCGGTCGACCTGCCGATCATCCCGGCGCTGGCCTCCCTGTTTCTCCATCCCGTACTGGCGGTGATCTTCGTGATTGCGTTGCTATCGGCGGTCTTGTCCACCATCGACAGTGCGCTCCTCTCTCCTGCCGCGATCCTGTCCCACAATCTGCTGGCGAGAGTCCAGTGGCCTTCGCGATTGGCCTTAAACCGTCTCTCGGTGGCGGCAATCGCCGCCGCCAGTGCCGCCTTGGCGATTTACGGGGAGGACGCGTATGCGCTGCTGGAGGCATCCTACGAGATGACCCTGGTGGGCCTGGTGGTACCGATGTTGGGGGCGCTCTATCTGAGGCGGCGGTCGCCGATTGCGGCGCTCGCCAGCATGTGGGTCGGCGTCGGTATCTGGGCTGGGCACCTTTTGGCAGGCTGGGATGTTTTCCTGCAGCCCTATGGATGGCTGGCGGAACGGTCCGTTCCGCCCGGTCTGGCGGCCACCCTGGCTGCGGCGGTGGTCTTTCTGAGCGTGACGCGTTTCGCAGGCGATAACGCTCCGGCCGATCATCAGCCGTAGCCACTCTCGCTGCGCGGCAGTCCGTGAAATGAGAACATTCGTGGCACAAGCCGGGGAACGTGGCAATTGTGACTTCATCCTGGTCAATGGCCTTGGCAAGCTGGACTGGGGGTGTGAGAGGAGCGTCTTCCATGAGACGCCGCGCATCGATCGCCTGGCCCCACGGCGAGCGTCTCTGGGCGACATGAAACCTGGAGCAAGATCCTGCTTGGTGTTGACCGCCGCCGGCGGCCCTTTCACGCGGATCACATTCAAGGTGAGGCACACGCCGCGAAGGGGTCTGCCACTGGTCTCTGTGAGCAAACACGAAAAAGCCCACTTTTGCCGATGTGACAGAAAGTGGGCAGCTACGCCTGAGAGGATTCGAACCTCCGACCTACGGTTTAGGAAACCGTTGCTCTATCCCCTGAGCTACAGGCGCGAAAGCCGGGTCGCTCAAAAGGCCGCCCCGACGTCTCCTATCGGGCTAGTTTAGCGAACAAATGCTTGCCAAGCCACGCCGCGGGACGATCGCCCGCCACGGATTACCACCGCTCAGCAAAAAGCTTCCGCCGACAAGCGGCGGGCAGCTGGGAAAGTCGCGGAGCAACGTGCCGCGCGGGCGATCCCCACGCTTGCCGTGGGGTACCGGGGGCTGATGTGCTCAATCCATGCCATTTCCCATCAGCTTGCTCAGGGCGTCCTCGAGTCCGGGGAGTGAAATTCCATTCGTCAGTCCCTTCATCGTTTCCACGCGCAAGGCGTTGGCTTTCACCAATGCCTGATTAACCGCGGCGGGAATCAGGTCCTCGATCATGTCCTGTTCCTGCTGCTCCACGAGCGACGCGTCAATTTTGACCGCGAGAATCTCCCCGACTCCGTTGGCCTCCACGGTCACCATGCCGCCGCCCGCCGCGCCAATCACCCGCTGGCTTCTCAACCCGTCATTCGCCTCTTGTAGCTTGCCGCCCATGTCCTGAGCCGACTTGAGAATCGAGGCGAAATCCGCCAGTCCTTTAAACATCGTCTGACTCCGAAAGCGTGTCCCCAGGGCTCGCGTCCATCACCCGCGATACATCCGCATCGAACAGGTCCATGGCCTGTTGGACGAAAGCGTCCGCCATCGCGTCCCGCATCAGCACCTGCTGTGAGGGACGCGCCGACTTCGAACCCCGTTGATGCGGCTGCCGGGATGATAAGCGGATGTCGACGCGGACGTTTCGTCCCGTTAGCCGCCGCAAAATGGACTCGATGTTCTTTTTCTGCTCAGGTCGCCCGCACCGCTCGGCATTGATCGACTTGGCAAACGCCACTACGACCTTTTCTTCGCCGTCAAGCTGTACGGTCTGATAGGCACTGGCGAAATTGGCATCCAATCCCTCCAGCTCCGCTACCGCCTCATCCCACACCGTTTGGACCGTGCGGTTCGACAAGGAATAACGGGGAGCGGGAACCGACACGGCGGCCGGACGGGGAGGCGTTTCCGCGGCAGCGACCTGGCCCGCGGACGTCGCGTCAGGGGGACGGGTCAACGCTGCGCCGTCAGCCGCCGTCACGTTTTTTTTTAACTCGGGGCGCGGCAGGGTGGTGGCGGGCCGGCGAACAACCGACGGCGCGGTCGAGTCGGCCTGGGCACCCTGCAGCCGGTTCACCAGCGAGGCCACGGAGGCCAGGTCTTCCAGGTAACTGATGCGTACCAAGGCCGTTTCGACCAGGGTCTGACGATCCACACTCAACCGCATCCGGGCCAGGGCCTGGTCCAGAATTTGCACGGCAGCCAGCAGCGTGGGCATCCCCCATTGCTGGCCCATCTGGCGGAGGGGTTCCAGATCGGTGGCCGGCGCTTGCCGCAGGATGTCGGCGGGGGCTCCGACACTGGCCGCCATCACGTCGCGCAGGTAGCCCATCAGTTGCTCGGTCAGTTGCCCGACATCAACGCCACGCTGGAGGGCCGCGTCAAGGGTCGCCAGCGCCCCGGCCGCATCGCGGGCCAGCAGGGCAGCAGCCAACGACGCCACCGAGCCGGCATCGGCGGTCCCCAGCAACCGATGCACCGTTTCCACGGTAATGTCGCCTCCCGCGAAGGCGAGCAACTGCTCCAGCAGCGACTGACTGTCTCTCATCGAACCGGCGGCCCGCCGCGCCAGCAGCTGCAGCGCTTCGTCTTCCGCAGTCGCACCCTCGATGGCAACGATCTCTTTCAAGCGGGCGACGATGGCGTTCTTTTCCACCGGTGCGAAATCAAATCGCTGGCAACGGGAGAGTACGGTGATCGGGATCTTGTCCGGTTCGGTCGTACAAAAGATAAATTTGACATGTTCTGGTGGTTCCTCCAGCGTCTTGAGCAACGCATTGAAGGCGTCCTTGGTCAGCATGTGGACTTCGTCAATGATGTAAATCTTGAAACGGGACCGACTGGGCCGCACATTGACATTGGCCCGCAGGGTCCGAATCTCGTCGATGCCGCGATTGCTCGCTCCGTCAATCTCCAGAACGTCGACATCCTCCCCCGAAGTGATTCCCAGACAGATATCGCAGGCGTCGCACGGTTTGGCGGTCGGCCCCTGGCTGCAGTTGAGTGCCTTGGCGAAGATGCGGGCGGTCGATGTCTTGCCGACCCCCCTCGCGCCGGTGAAGAGATAGGCGTGTCCGACGCGATTGCTGGCGATCGCGTTCTTCAGGGCTTTGGTGGCTTGCTGCTGACCGATCAGTTCATCGAAGTTCTGGGGCCGGTATCGGCGAGCCACAACCAGGTACTCGTCATGCGATTCGTCTTTGGTCCGAACCGGATCGTTCATGATGTGGCTGCATTCAAGCCTTGAAGCGGAAAGGCCACGGCGACGGCCGCCGCCGCGGCAGGGGCGAAGATCGTCGTTGCCCGCGAGAGGCCCCCGCACAAGAGTACCCCGCTTAGGGCTGCTCCGGTTAAGGCCTGACCCGATTCACGGCTCCCCCTCGCGAGGGCCACTCCCGGGCAATCGACGTCCCCTTTTGTACGCTTTGCAACCTGCGGCGTAAAGGACGCCCACCCGGGCGTGCGGACGCCAAACTTGCGGGATCCCTTGCCAGCTGGGACCGCGTCCGGATCGATCGCGGGAGTTGGCCCGTTTTGAATCGTGCTGGCAATGATTACGATAGGCGGGTGCCAACAAGGTAAATCCTGATATTCCCTGGCAAGATTCACGACGTGATCCGCCATGGGAACTCGCCGACTCATTGGTGGGAATCCTCTCCATGTTGTTAAACGAACGCGCCGAATCGATCGCCCACCGGCTGATCGCCGAGCGGAATGAACTGCGGGTTCTCGTTCATGACGATGGGGTCAACGTTCCGGTCGTGGACTGCGGCGTCGAATGTGTCGGTAGCCTGACCGCCGGCATCCGACTGGCGGAAATCGCCACCGCGGGACTCGCCAATATTCAGCTGGCGAGCGGAAATGCGCGGATCTGGCCTGGACCGGAAGTCGTGATTCAGACGGATCAGCCGGTTGCGGCTTGCATGGCATCCCAGTATGCGGGTTGGAAGATCGAGAAGGATGATTTTTTTGCGCTCGGTTCGGGTCCCATGCGGGCGGCTGCCGGGAAAGAAGCGATCTTCGATCGGATCGGGTTTCGGGAGAGCCCTTCGATGGCGGTAGGAGTCTTGGAAGCGAGAAAACTGCCGACACCTTCCCTGTGCCAACGGCTGGCCGAGCAGTGCGATATCGAGCATCGAAAATTGACTCTCCTCATCGCGCCCACTGGCAGTCTGGCGGGGACCATTCAAGTCGTGGCCCGCTCGGTAGAGACCGCCTTGCATAAGCTGTTCGAGCTCAATTTTGACTTGAGTCAGGTCATATCGGGCTGGGGGGCCGCACCGCTACCGCCGGTTGCGGCGGACGACCTTGCGGGTATTGGCCGCACGAATGACGCGATCCTTTACGGAGGTCGCGTGATCTTGTGGGTGGATGCGTCGGATGACCAGCTGGCGGAGATTGTTGCGAAGCTGCCCAGTTCGGCTTCCGCGGTTCATGGCCGGCCGTTTTGTGAAATTTTTCAGCAGCATGACGGCGACTTTTATCAGATCGACCCCCTGCTCTTCAGCCCGGCATGGATACGATTGAACAATCTCCGCTCGGGCCGTGTCTTCGAGGCCGGCGCGGTGCGGCCTGAGGTGCTGCAGAAATCGTTTTTGACTTGACATGCGTCTCGGATTCCTAGGATCGCCCGACAGCTGGTACTTGGCCGACCTGCGTCGTGCCGCGGGACCGTGCTGGGAAATCGAACCACTCGGTTTTCCGGGCTTGAACTCGCGCATCGAGCCGGACGCTACCCGAGTCGGTTGTGGTGCTGGAGACCTGGGGACATTCGACGTGATCCTCGTCCGCGGCATGCCGTCTGGGACGTTGGAACAGATCGTCTTTCGGATGAATGCCCTGGCGCGGCTGGCGGCTTCCGGGACTGTGGTCGTCAACGCGCCGCGTTCTCTGGAAATCGCGATTGACAAATATCTTGCCCTGACGCAACTCCAATCACTGGGCTGGGCCACCCCCGCCACCGCCTGCTGTCAACTCGCCGCCGATGCGCTGCGGGAGTTCGAGCGGCTGGGCGGCGACGTTGTGGTTAAACCGCTTTTTGGCGGCGAAGGACGCGGGATTATGCGGATTGCGGACCGCGAAACAGCGCAGCGGGTGTTCCATGCCTTGCAGCAGATTGGAGCGGTGATTTACCTGCAGGCGTTCATTGACCATGTGGGGCATGACGTGCGGCTGTTTGCGGTCGGAAATACGGTTTTGGGGATGGAGCGTGTGCCGGGGGCCGACTGGCGTACGAATATTAGCTGTGGAGGTGTGGCTCGGCCCCACACCGTGACCGCTGGAGAGCGGCAGATGGCCCTCGCGGTGGCGGACCATTTTGGCGCCTCGATTTGCGCGCTTGACCTGCTTCCGGCCCGGGGGGGCAAAACCTATGCTATCGAGGTAAACGCGGTCCCTGGCTGGCGTTCTTTGGCCCGAGTGGCCAACGTCGACGTGGCCCAGATGGTTCTGGGGCATTTACGGTCGGTTGTCGAGACGTCCGCGGCCCCGTAAATTGGCGGATCGCCGCGACGGTCGAGACGCGGCTTACCACGCCAGCCAGGAGCGGCCCGACTATGGCGACCCTCACCCGTCCGCATGATGCGAAGACCGTCAGGCCGCGCATCAATATCGCTAATCGCCTGTCGGAGATGGCAGCCAAGTTTCCGAACGCCACCGCAGTGGCGATGCCCATCGGAAAGAAACACGGCACCTATCGTTACCAGAGCGTGACGTTTGCCCAATTAGAAGACGACAGCAACCGCATCGCCGCGGGGTTGGTGGCGTACGGCTTGCGACCGGGGCGCGAATGGTCTTGCTGGTTCGACCCAGCATCGACTTTGTGAGTCTGACGTTCGCCCTCTTCAAAGCCGGCGCCGTCACGGTGCTTATCGATCCAGGCATGGGTCGACAACATCTCTTGCAGTGTCTGGAAGATGTCGACCCTGAAGGCTTTGTCGCCATTCCTCAGGCACAGGCGCTACGCAAGCTATACGCGGCAAGATTTCCCCATGCCGCACTCAATGTCACGGTCGGGCGGCGTTGGTTCTGGGGCGGCCCCAGCTTGCGAACCCTGCGGCAGACGGTGGTGGGCCGATTTCGTCCGATTGCCACCGCGACGGATGATCCGGCCGCGATCATTTTCACGACCGGCAGCACGGGTCCGCCCAAGGGTGTCCTCTACGAGCACGGCAATTTCGACGCGCAACTGGAGGAGATTCGGACTCGGTATCATATTCAGCCGGGAGGCATCGACCTGGCCGGTTTCCCGCTCTTCGGGCTCTTTAACAGTGCCATGGGCATGACCACGGTCATACCTGACATGGATGCATCGCGACCGGCATCGGTCGACCCGGCCGCCTTCGTGGCCGCAGTGCACGATTGGCAGGTCACTCAATCCTTTGCCTCGCCCGCCGTGTGGAATGTGGTCAGCCGCTACTGTGAACGGGAGGGAATTCAGCTTCCGACCCTCCGCCGTGTTCTCTCCGCCGGTGCGCCGGTGCCACCGCATGTATTGCGAAGGCTGAAGAACGTCATCCATCCGGAAGGAGAAATCTACACGCCTTACGGGGCCACCGAAGCGCTGCCGGTAGCGTCGATTTCCGCGACAGAAGTTCTCGCTGAGACGGCGGTGCCGTCCGCGGAAGGAGCGGGCACCTGCGTCGGCTCGAAATTCGCGGCGGCCAAATGGCGGGTCATTCGCATCGTCGACGGTCCCATCGACAATATTCGCGAGGCGGAGAAGTTGCCGCGAGGGGAGATCGGCGAGCTGATTGTGTCCGGACCGATGGTGACCGGACGATACGTCACGCGAACCGAAGAGAATGCGCTCGCGAAGATCCAGGATAAACACCGCATTTGGCACCGCATGGGGGATGTCGGCTACTTCGATCAGCAAAAACGCTTCTGGTTTTGCGGCCGCAAGGCGCACCGCGTGCTGACGCCCGCGGGTCCCATGCACACCGTTCCTTGCGAATCAATCGCCAATGAAGAGCCCGCCATTTATCGCTCGGCGTTGGTGGGGCTGGGCGAACCGGGCCACCAGCTGCCCTGCCTGGTGTGCGAACCCTGGCCAGAGCATTGGCCAAACAGCGAAGACGAACGAGCTAAGATGATCGACCGCGTCTTTCAACGCACACAACAGCACGCGCTGACGCAGTTGATCCGCCGGGAACACATCTTGCTTCATCAAAGTCTTCCCGTCGACATTCGCCACAACGCGAAGATCTTTCGCGAGCAAGTGGCTGTCTGGGCCGATCAACAGCTATCGAGCAACACCCGATGACTCGGCCACTCCTGTCGATCGGCTCGGAATGACCGCCTACCACCGTTGGGAAGCAATATGAGAGCGCTGGTCACCGGAGGCGGTGGTTTTTTGGGCCGCTACATCGCCGAGCAATTAATCGCACGAGGCGACACGGTCCGCAGCTTGTCCCGCGGTGATTATCCCGAACTGCGTGAAATCGGCATCGAGACCATCCAGGGGGATATCCGCCAAGCCGAGGATGTCGCGCGGGCCTGCCGAGACAGGGACGTCGTGTTTCACACGGCGGCCATCGCCGGAATTTGGGGACCTTGGGAGCGCTACTACCAGATCAATACCCTGGGCACGCGGCATGTCGTGGACGCTTGCCTGAGGCACGGCATCTCGCGACTGGTCTTCAGCAGCAGTCCCAGCGTGACCTTCGATGGGTCCGACCAGCGACATGTAAATGAATCGGCACCTTACCCCGCATCCTGGCTTTGCCATTATCCGCATTCCAAGGCACTGGCAGAACAACTGGTCTTGGAGGCGAATCGGCCAGGCCAACTGGTCACCTGTGCGCTGCGACCTCATCTGATCTGGGGCCCCCGCGATCCTCATCTGATTCCCCGCCTGATTGAGCGAGGACGCGCCGGCCAGTTACGACGCGTGGGGGACGGGCAAAATCGAATTGACATCACGTATGTCGAGAATGCCGCCGCGGCCCATTTGCTGGCGGCTGACGCCCTGGCCGATGCGGCTTCCCCGGTGGCCGGCCGGGCTTATTTCATCAGTCAAGGCGAACCCGTGAACTGTTGGGAATGGATTGACGAAGTCCTCGGCTTGGCAGGGGTACCGCCGGTGACTCGTTCCATCTCTCGCCCGTTGGCCTGGCGGATTGGCCAGGTATGCGAATGGAGGAATGGGCTGCTGGGCATCCAATCCGAACCCCGCATGACTCGTTTCCTCGCCGCCCAGATGTCCACCGATCACTATTTTGATATTCGCCGCGCCCGCGAGGATTTCGGGTATGTACCGAAGATCTCCACGACGGAAGGACTGCGGCGACTGTCCGCTTATTTCGCGGAGGGCGGTTTGCGCTGACCCGCCACCGCCGCTGGGGCAAATTCCTTGATCGGCGCGGGTCGGCCGTAGAGAAAACCTTGACCGAGCCGAGCGCCCATTTGGCGGAGCGTTTCGTGATCGGCGGCTGAGCTCGACGCCTTCCACAAGCGAGTCGATGCCCAGATCGTTTACCATTTTGATCAAGGACGAGACCACTTGTTGGCGACTGGCCGGCGCGGCGGCAATTCCCTGCACCAGCTTCATGTCAAATTTTAAGCAATCGGGCTGGACCTCGGTGAGTTCGACCAGCCGCGCTTGGCCGGCACCGAAGTCGTCGAAGGCCAAACGCATGTCCAATTCATTCAGAACGTCACGCAACTTTTTGATGGCCTCGGGTTCCGTGATCGCGGCTTCATGAATTTCCAGCGTAATATCCTGATCCAAATTCTGCTGCCGCAGTTCCCTGAGCGACTCGATCATCTGGCCATTCTTCAATTCGCTGGGGTGCGTATTCACGTATAGGGATGCGTGTCTGAGGCCTTGTCGAGCCACCTCCAGCCCCCGCGCACGAAACACGCGACTCAATTCGGCTTCGAGGTCGAGATGAGCCGCCGTGGCGAACATTTCACCGGGAGTCGTCAAACCAATCAGGCGACTACGTCCGAGGACTTCATAGCCGACGGCGGGAAATCCCGCCGCACCGATTTCCACGATTGGCTGAAAGAAGGGGATGACGGCATCACCCTGAATCAAGCGGTCAAATTGCATCAATGACAACGCCTGGTCGCAGGCATCTTGCGTAACCGTATGGTTGTCCAGATTCGGTTTATCGCGGCCTACCCGAAAAACGACGGTGGCGAACTGCAGGATATCCCCCTCCGACAAGGGCAGCGGTTCCTCCACGAGCTGTCCATTCAAATACGTACCGTTGGTACTCCGCAGATCGCGGACCCACATTTCTCCGTTGTGCTCGAAGATCTCGGCGTGCTCCTTCGAGACGCTGTTACAGGGAAGCGTGAGTGGAAGCCCTTCGTTGCGGCCAATTAACATGGGAGTCGTGGAGACTTCAACGCGTCGAATCGGTCCAGCGGGCGTCGTTTGGCCGGCAAAAAACCAGACGGATGGTTCCAAGGACAGGTTGGGGAGGGACGTTGTCGGTGCGGCACTCATGAATTTGGCCTCTTAACGTTGGATGCTGCCACGGGATGCCGAACACGCCTCGCACCCGTGGCTTTTTATTGGATAGCTTCTGACTGACGACAAGCGTTCCATCCCGGCACGCGGACTATCCGAAAGCGGAAAATTCCGGCGGTAGTTCGGGGGGATGTCACGCGTTTGACGAATGTAACGGTCACGCGTGCGCCCCCGCTCGCAGATGGCCATGATGATGTAACTATGAGCTACACTTCCGCATTCCTGGTCGAACTGTTGGCCATTCTGCATTCGTGTCCCGCCGAGTATTCGCCCTCATGTCCCATTCGAATTCACGCGAGAGCATTCTTGCCGCCATCCTCTCGAAGGAGAACTTCTGGCCGGCCGAGCCGCGGACGCTGCAAGACACGGGATTACCAGCCTCGTCGATCGAGTCGCTGATTTGTAAACGACTGGCGGTCGTCGGTCTGGCATCTGGTCGTCAAATGTCCAAACATGTCTGCATACCCTTCCATCTGATGGAGGAGCTCTACCAGTCGCTACGCGAGCGGCAGATCATCGTGCACAAGGGATCGGCGCCCCTGAACGACTATACGTATTCACTGACCGACAAGGGCAGGCAGCGGGCACAATCGGATTATCTGGCCTGCGCTTATGCCGGTCCGGCCCCCGTTCCGCTCATGGATTATGTGGTCTCGGCCGAGGCGCAGACGATTCGTCATGAGTCGCCGAAGCGGCGGCAATTGGAGCAGGCATTCACGGACATCTCGGTGAACCGCGAGATTTTCGAGACACTGGGACCAGCCATCAACTCGGGAACCGGACTCTTCTTGTATGGAGCTCCCGGAAACGGCAAGACCACGATCGCGAAACACGTTATCCGCTGCTTCGGACAGCACATCTGGGTTCCTAATTCCATCGTCGATGATGGACAAATCATCAAGCTATTCGACCCTTCGCTCCATGAAGTTGTGGAGGAGCAAGATGACGAGCTACTGGCGAATGCGACGTTCGACTCGCGTTGGCTGCGGATCAAACGGCCCACTGTGATCGTGGGCGGCGAACTGACGCTTGACTCGCTGGAAATCCGCCACGATCCGAAAACCAATGTCAGTGAGGCCCCGCTCCAGATGAAGAGCAACTGCGGGTGCTTTTTGATTGATGACTTTGGTCGCCAGCGGATCGAACCGACCGAACTATTAAACCGCTGGATCGTGCCTTTGGAGAACCGCATCGATTACCTGACGCTCTCAACTGGCAAGAAGATTCAAGTGCCGTTCGAGCAACTGATCGTATTCTCGACCAATCTCGACCCTAGCGATCTGGTGGACGAGGCGTTCCTGAGACGCATCCCCTACAAGATTCTTGTGCGCGACCCCGAACGGGCCGAATTCCACGAGCTTTTCAAGTACAACGCCGAGATCTTTAATTGCGAATATCGTCCCGAGGTGGTGGAGAGTCTTCTCGCCAAGCACTACTTCACGGCGGGCCGGGAACTGCGCCGCTGCCACCCTCGCGACCTGCTGAAGCAGGTGCGCAACTACTGCGTCTACAACGATATTCGCGTCGAGATGCGTGAGGAGTATTTCGACTATGTCGTCAATAGCTATTTTGCAGACAACGTCATGAAAGAGCGAACAGGCAAGCGACCTGCCGACACTCCGGATCCGACCAGCACGTCGCCAACTGCCGGTCCGACCGAATCACCGACTCCCGCGGAGAGCGTGAGTCCCGCACCGTTATCACTTGAGCCATCAAATCGAGCCCCACAGGTGGCACCATCCGCATCGCCCGCATCGCTGACAACCGCGGCGGTGCAGCAAACGGGAAACCGCACGATGGTGTGCAACCCGAGGGACATTGCCGACGCGCCCATTCCGTCGCTTGCTGCCGCCACGTTGTCCGCGAACCATACGCAGGCCCCGTCACTGGCTGAGCGGACGCTGGCCGTCCCACGAGGCCAAATCCAGGCCTCAAGCGCGATGGCGCCGCCCAATACGACAGGGGCCGGCGAACGTCCGCTGGTGCATACGCAACGCGACGCGCATCTGATTGATCCGCGTCGCTAAACGACGGTAAAAGATGTGCCGGTTAAATCGGTTATGGCGTGTCAGGAAGGCAGCGGTTGCGCGGGACCCATGAATACCAGCCAGAAAGCAACCTATGGTTCCGTAATGCTAGACTTGCGCAGAACTAAACTCTTACACCGGTGCGAGCTGTGACGGTAGCCTCCCTACATTCGAACGATCTCCTGCTTGGCTATACGCTGGAAAAGCGGATTGGCTCTGGCGGCTTTGGCGAGGTCTGGCAAGCGCGGGCTCCGGGTGGTCTGCCGAAAGCGATCAAGATTGTCTATGGATTCCATGATGACGATCGGGCCCTCTCGGAACGAAAAGCCCTCAGTCACGTACTGGAGTTGCGACACCCTTTCTTGCTTTCGCTGGAGCGGATCGATATTCACGACGGTCGCTTGATCGTCGTCACTGAACTGGCGGATGGCAGTCTAAAGCATCGTTTTCTCGAGTCGGTTCGCAAAGGCAATGGGCCAGGCATCCCGCGCGATGAACTGCTGCGTTACATACGGGATGCGGCCGATGGACTCGACTACCTCTGTGAGAAGCACCTGCTGCAGCATCTTGATGTCAAGCCCGAAAACTTGTTGCTCGTGGGAGACCACGTCAAGGTAGCCGACTATGGACTGGTCAAAGATGTGCGGAATGCCACCTGCTCTTTATTACAGGGCATGACCCCCTCCTATGCCGCGCCCGAGCTGTTTGATGGACGACCCTCGCAAGTCAGCGATCAATACAGCCTGGCCGTCGTGTACCAGGAGATGTTGACCGGTGTGCGGCCGTTCGGAGGAAAGACGCCCGCGGAACTGGCCCGGCAGCATCTGAAGGAACGACCAAACCTGGAACCCCTGCCGCGGGGAGACCAGCTGGTCGTCGCCAAGGCACTCTCGAAGGATCCGGCTCATCGGTTCCACCACTGCCTCGAGTTCGTGGGCGAGCTGCTGCGGCGCCGCACGACAATTTCGCGCCCGATGGGTCCTGTGGACCGCCTGGACGATGAATCCACTGATTCCTCGTTCGACGCGACACAAATCATTTCCGGCTCCGAGCTCCCTCGCCGACACAAATCCCGCCGCCACGCGGTTGCCGGATGTCCCCTGCGACGGGTCCCACGCCGCCTTCCACCCGACGCTCCTGATTGGCGTGGGCCGTTTGGGCACGATGGTGCTGCGACAACTGCGCGGAAAAATCTTTGCGCGGTTCGGTCGAGTCGATCATTTGCCCGCCATTCGCATGTTGTGTCTTGATTCAGATGGCCGCGATTTGTGCGACTTATCGGGACGTGACGACCGAGTACGATTTCAGAACGACGAATTATTAAGCATTCCACTACGGAACCCCGAGGCGTATCGCAAGACGGGCGAAAAGTATTCCCGCTGGCTCAGCCGTCGCTGGATCTACAACATCCCGCGAAGTCTTTCGACGGAGGGCATTCGGCCGCTGGGTCGATTGGCGCTGGCGGATCACATGGCCGAAGTGCTGGAACAGCTCCATCAGAAAGTCCCTGCCCTGGCCAACGAAGCCGATTTGCTCGATTCCGCGCGGCACCTGGAGTTGCGGCCGGATCCAGAACCGCGTGTCTTCCTCGTCGGTTCGATCTCGGGCGGTATCGGCAGCGGCGCGATTCCAGATCTGGCCTACGCCATCCGCACCGTATTACTGGAGCACGGCTTGAGTGACCGCCACATTACCGGAGTCCTCGTGCATGCATCTGCCGACTCGAGCACGGATACGATCCTTTCGGTTTCCAACAGTTACGCCTGCATCCGCGAACTGGCCCATTATGCCAAACTTGGTTATCCGGGCGACGAATCGATGGGACTGCCCTCGTTTGACGGTGAATCTCCGGCGGCTTTTTCAGATATCTACTTCCTGCGGACGCGGCAATCTCAGTTGGAGACAACGGCAGCCAGGATCGCTGAATATTTGTTCCTGGACGTCCATTCGGGATGTAACGAATTTTTCAAGCAGGTTCGACCGGGACGCGACACGGCCGGTCGTCAAGACTTTTGCTGCCTGGGTATCAGCCACCTGGATCTGGAGATCGAGCATATTCGCAGCCGGTTTGCCAGCCACTTGCGAAAACGCTTATTCGCTCGTTGGCTGACCGCTTCTCCCGAGGAGTCGCCGCAGCCTCTCTGGGATGCGGCCGTCCAATCGATCCTTCAGGAATTGTCCCTGGACAAGCAGCTGGCCGTCATCGGTCGACGGCTGGCGACCGATCGGGGAGCCGACGTCCGGCCACACGAGGAAGGCTTTGCTTGCCCGGAAGTCGCCCCGGCGCCCAATACTGGCGACGAATTCGATTGGATCGAACCTGCCAAGCCGATTCAGCCCGCCGCGGATCCGATCGCAGGCTTAACGCGCCCGCTTTCCACCGCGGTGTGGTCCGCGGTGGCTCACTTGCTGGACGACTCCCGATTTCGACTCGCCGGCACCCGACACGTGCACCGAGGTTGCCAAGAAGCCCTTACCCGCAAGACCCTTGAAATCGATGCGCGGCTGGCCCAAATCGCGGACCAGTTAGCAGCCGATCAGGAGAGCGACGAACCTGGTCCGCCGCCCGAAAGGCTATTGAACGAGATGAAAGAGTTGCAATTCGTCGGCCAGGCATGGCGGCGAATTTCGCAGGATGACGAAGAGCTCGTCCAGGAATTTCACAGCGTGCGGGCTTTCCTCGAATCTTCCTCGCATGCCATCGAGGCCTCACTGACGGCGGATACGTTCGCGCCGTCCAGCCGGGGTCTTGGTGCGTCCGTGACTCAACAGTTGGGTGGCCAGGTGGAAGCGTTGCTGGAAGAGCTGGATGCGACCGTCGACAAGGATCACTTCGCTCCGCAAGGAGGACTGCGCCACGTGGTGACGCATGGCTCGTCAGCGGCGGGCCAATTGGCCGATTTCTTGGAAGCGGAAGTGCGCCAACGCGCGGCCCAAAGCTTACGGGCAGTAGATATCGATCGGATCCTGCAAACCGAACTCGGCGAAGCGGACTCCCTGCGTGCCGTGGTCGCAGAGAAACTGCAGGAGGCCTTACCCAGCGTCGGCGATTGTGGAGGATCGGTGCGTCTGCTGATTGCCACTCCTAAGAACACGTCACCGGATCGGCTGGCCGCCACCGCCGCCACTTTATTTCGTTGCCCGCCCACCTTCCTTAACCGAACCGACGGAGAAGTCGTGTTCTGTTTTGAAAGTGGCGAGCTGAGCAGTTCGGAGTTGGGCTTGAGATTGATCGACGAGTGCCCGGAGGCGACGCGCTACGTGGAACGCATTCCGGGTCGTTCAGACGTCGAATGGATTCCGCTGACGGGCCTGGCTTAAATGCGTCGGTAGTCCGGCAGCGCATAAAAAAAGGCCGCTGCAGGGGTCTGCTACAGCGGCCACATTCGGCGAAGTCGTATGGTGTTAGTTCGGCGACACTATACGAGTTCCTTCTTGGCACCGATCAACGTTCGAAGTCGTTCTGCCAACAGGGCAGCGTCGAACGGCTTCTTAAACGTCTCATTGATGCTGGATCGATCGAAGCTCATTGGGCTGCCGTCATCGGGCAACAAAGCAATCAGAATCGTTTCAGAAAAATCGACATTGCGTCGGAGATTCTGGCAGATCTGGAGTGCTTCGACTTTTCCAATTGAGAAATCAACGATTATGCAATCCGGGTTAAAGCTCTCAGCCTGGATGCCCGCTTCGAATCCACTCGCGGCAACCCCCACCTTGAACGATCGTTCGGTGGGCAGTTCACGCTTGAGGTTTTCGATCAGCACTTGATCTTGTGCCACAATTAACACTTTTGCCATGACTTCCTCTTCGAGGTCGCCGAGAGGCATACCGTGTTCCTTAAGGAACTTGATTAAGTACTCGCGCGGAATCCGTCGGTCCTGAGAACCTGGGATACGGTATCCCTTAAGGCGCCCCGAATCGAACCACTTACTCACGGTTCGGGGTGCCACCTTGCAGATCTTGGCGACCTGTCCAGTAGTGAAGACCTTCATCACGGGCTCTCCGTCAATACGCTCATTTGTTATTCGCCGTTCCCCACGAAAAGCAGGGATCGGCAATTGGCCCCCGTCGGTGGCACCGTCGGCTTGGTCAATCCTTTGAACAAACTGCGGGAAATTGCCAACTACCACAAACGTCTGGGTCGGGGCCTTCGCTAAACCTCCCTGAAAAGGAAGCCTAGTTCCTCTGACCCTTACCTATTTCTAGGTAACAGCCCAACTCAAGAACCTTCCTCGCCCTCCTGGCTGGGAAAATTACATGAGCTGGTTTCACACATTCGGCGCTGCGTATTGGGCAATCAAAGAACAACCGGGACGGAAATCCGACCTGACCGCTCGTTCCACGACCATGAAAGCCGTGTTAGATTACCCCCCTGTGGAAGGCGGGTCTGACGGTGACCGTGTGGCCATTCGCTGCAACCTGTCTTCCGATAGTACACTTCGAATTTCAGGGGGGTGCGACTTTAGAACATTTCGCGAATGATAGCGACGGCGACGATCGCAACACGCGTAGCGATCACCGTTCTGCTGGCATCCAAACTCGACGCGGCCCCATTTAATTGATTGCAGCGTAACGACTTAGGCTGCCCGGCCCGGCGGACGGCCACTGCCACCAGCCCCTCCAAATGCTTTTGAGCATTTCGGGTTGCGTGGTGTCCCGGCCAACCATCCACCGCACCCTTCCCGACCATTTACCCTTTGGCAACAGGTTGCGTCATATGCAAGGTCCTTCCCTGGCCTACGTAAACGGTAAGGTCGTTCCGATCCAGCAAGCCTGCATTTCGATCCTGGATCGTGGCTTTTTATTCGCCGACGGGGTGTACGAAGTCGCGGCCGTACTTGAAGGTCGCCTCGTGGACCTGCCCGCCCACCTGCAACGATTGGATCAATCGCTCAAGTCGATTCAGCTTACCTGTCCGCTGAGCTTTGACGAGCTGGCTCGGCAGATGCAAGAGCTGGCGGCTCAAGAGGGGGTCCGCGAAGGACTCGTCTATCTCCAAATCACCCGCGGCGCTGCTTCCTCGCGCGATTTTGGCTTTCCGTGCCCAACCGACGTTGCCAGCACGCTGGTCATGTTCGCGCAGAGTAAGCCGCTCATCGCCGATCCGCTGGCAGCACGCGGTGCCTCGGTCATCACGGTCGACGATATTCGCTGGCGGCGACGAGATATCAAGTCGATCGCCTTGCTACCGCAAGTTCTTGGGAAACAGGCGGCGCTCGAGGCGGGCGCTCAAGAAGCCTGGATGCTGGAAGAAGGCTTCATCACGGAAGGCACCTCCTCCGCTGCCGGAATCATCACTCGGAATGACGTGGTGATCACTCGGCCCCGCAGCCGGGAAGTACTGGATTCCATTACCCGACGAGCCTTATTGGCGGCTGGCCGCCATCAGGCCTTGACCTTCGAAGAGCGGCGATTCACCCTGGATGAGGCGTATGAGGCGGCCGAGGCGTTCTTCGCGTCGGCCACGGCGCTGATCATGCCCGTCATCAGCATCAACGGACGTGCGATCGGCAGCGGCGAGCCGGGCAAGTGGGTCCCGCGATTCCGAGCCACTTATCTGCAACAGGCGTGCAGCGAGCGACCCCAACTGGTTGACACGCCCTTTGTCTGATGGCGGTGCTGCCCGCACATCAGGGGCCGCGACGCGAGGGTCCCGCGGGCCGCATCAGGGAGCATTCTCTGTCGGTTCCGCCAGGAATTTCTCGTCAATGACCCAGTGGATGGGCGTCCGCATTGCAACGCGTTCGCGGACCGCGTCGATTCGCCGATAGGCCTCTCGGCTGTCCGCCTTCTCCTGGACCATCCAGGCCGCCGCCACTCCCGCCGCGGTCCCCGAGGACCATTCAATGGGATGCAAACGTGTCGCGGAATTCGCCATGAAGTCCTGCGCCATTGTCTTGCCACACACGAGGAGATTTTTCAGCTGATAGTGCGTCAGGGCTCGAAACGGAATGCAGAACGGTCGTGTATCGCGGTGTTCCACCACCTCCGCGGGATACTTGCAAGTCACGAGTGGATGGACGTCCATAGGGTAACAACCGATGGCAATTGTATCGGGAAATTCCGTGCCCGTCCGATCACCGTCCTTGCCCACCAAATCCGACACGGCCAACACGTAACGGTCCAATCCAAGGGACCGGCGTGTATCGCGAATGTAGGGCAGTTTCGACAGTCCATGTCCGGTACCCAAGACACCGACGGCCATGACGATTCGCCGCGGGTCGATGTCCCGCGGCGTTTGCTCTTTCAGCCAGTGGTGCCAGGCAAGCGCCCGCTGCTCCGCCAACCGCATCACTTCCAGATCGACGCCACCCTGCCAGTCGTGTGCCGACTCACGCAATTCCTTCCGACCCTGAAACAAGTAACCGAACGGATAATCATTGCCGCCCTCGCGGAGACTTGGAGAGTAACCCCAATTCTGCAAAGACAAATCACCCGTGGCGGGACGGGCACGGCTGCCTCGAATGCGTCGATAAGTCCAGACTTTTTCCCAGGCATCTGGTCGGCCCTGATACTGTCCCCAGCCCAGCGCCTCAGCCGTGGCGGGCGCCGCCGAGTCGTCGCTGGGATCGGCCCGCAATTCCTGCACAAATCCAAATACCGTGCACTGACCACAGCGCGAGCCGGACTTTTCGGAATCGTCTCCTTTGTCTAATGCCTGCTGAAAGTCACATCCGGAAAGAACGAGTACCTCACCCCACTCGGTGGCGTCGAGGAAGACACTGGCATCGCTGCGACCGACAAAACGCAGCAGCTGCTTGCGGTAGTGCTCGGACTCCTGGGGATCGTACCAGTCGGATAGCTCTTGAGATGGGAGTTGCTGGTAAGCCACGTGGCCGGGTTTCGCCGAGCGCTGGACACAGACGATTGCCTGGACGTGCTGTCCGTCATCCCGCAACACAACCTGCTTGACTACGGTTTCCCGGTAGACCTTCAGGTGTTTCGACAGCCGCGCTTCGAGCGGCAGCAAATGGTGCTCGAGCAAATACCGGGGCTCGAAACAAAAGCGACTGACCCAACCACGCCCTGGATTTCCAATCTCTAGCAACGTGTCACGAAAAAGAGGCGTCATATTCCGCGGGTCTCTGGCAATCCCGGCCACATCGAGCGTGACTTTTCGCGATTCGCCATCCAAGATGCGATGCCACGCTTCATCGACGGCGGGGACGCCGCTGCTGGTCAATTGGCCGCCGATCCAGTCGGTGGGCTCGAGCAGCACGGTATCCACCCCGGCTTCCGCGGCGGCGACGGCCGCGGCGAGGGCCGCCGTGGATCCGCCGGCCACGATGACATCCGCGACCACGTCGGTATAATTCGACGTGTCGACCGAGTCGGCCAGGGCATGGCTCGCCAAGACGATCGACAATAGACAACACCAGCATCGCTCACGCATCATTGTTTTCCGGTTCGACAACGGATGGTTCATCGGACGACCCTGCAAGCACAGCACCCTAGGCGGCAACGAGCTTTTTTGCAAGTGTGCTGGGATCGTCGCATGGACCTTCCCTTCGTCTCGCGCCAAGCGCGAAGAACTCGCCTGCCGAAACTCCCATTCCGAGGAATCTGACCCCCATGCTCCAGCTTGGCATCATTGGCGCCGGCGCAATCGGCGAAAAACACGCGGCGGCGGCCCGTGCCGCTGGCATCTCCGTGGCCGTCGTGGCGGATCAGGATCTCGACCGGGCCCGAACACTGGCAGCCACGTGCCAGGCCACCGCGCTGGGGGACGCGGAGGAGCTGTTCCAGAACCCCATGGTTTCGGCCGTGATCATCGGTGTCCCGAATGCCTTTCACGCTGAATATGCGATCCTGCGCGATGCAGCTGGGAAAGGATGTCTTGCTGGAAAAACCGATGGGTATGGATGCCAGCGAATGCGACCGCATCATCGCGACGCAGCAACAGACGGGGCGGGTGCTGCAAATCGCCTTGGTCCATCGCTACACGTCAGTGGCCCAACGGGCCCGCGAGATCGCCGCGGCCGGTGAACTCGGGGAAATTTACCATGCCAAGGCACACCTGTACCAGCGTCGTGGGGTTCCGGGGCTGGGGCGCTGGTTTACCAATCGTGAGCTCGCCGGTGGCGGCTGCCTCATCGATCTGGGCGTGCATTTATTGGACCTGGTCGAGTCTACGTGGGGGCACCCACGGGCCGTTTCCGCGGCCGGCCAGGTCTATTCGACCTTTGGTCGACGCATGAAGGACTATGTTTTTGAGTCGATGTGGGCGGGTCCCCCCAACGATGATGGAGTCTGCGACGTTGAGGATGCGGCGCATGCCCTGATCCGCTTTGACGGCAATCGTACCCTGGACTTACAAGTCACTTGGGCCGCCAACGTTCCCTCAGGAGCTCTACCCAAGTCCTTACTGGCATTTATGGGAGATCAGGCCGGCATCACGTTCGAATTATTCGGAGACACCATCCATATGGCCCGCGAAGCCTACGCCAGTAACGTCGACATGCGGATACCGTGCCCACCAACGGATCCCTTTGAACGCCAACTGCGATCATTCGCCGAGGCAATCGTAACCCGCGACGTCACCGGTGCGACGGGTTCGCAGGCCCGGGGTACCCAAGCCATCATCGACGCAATTTATCGATCCAGCCGCGCGGGGACGGAAGTTTCTGTCGAGTGATGCTGGAAAGACGATTGTGGGTTATCGCTTAATGGGTTAAACCAAATGAGAGTGCGCGGATTTTCTCACCGACCGAAATGATCGGAAGCCGTCGAGACTTCACCCAAAGGCCGATCTCGTGACCACTCTTTCACGCACCCTACCGCGCCGGATCGGCGCGCTTGCCTGGGCAAGCCTCCTCTTCTTCTCAACTTCCGCGGGACAAGCAGCGTTCCATGAGCGCGGTGCCTTGATCCTCGGTGTGAATTACGACTCCCGCAGTGCTTCGCTGGCTGATATTGATCGCGACGGCGACCTTGACTTGTTCTTTCAGGGCGGCTCCGGTGCGCAGCAATTGTTTCGTAACAATCTCGTCGGCACCGGCTTTATGAACTTCACCAACATCTCCAGCACCTTGCCTGCCGGACTGGGACCTTCGTGGAGCGCGGCTTGGGGGGACTACAACGGCGACCGACAGATCGATGTGTTCGTGGGCCAGTCAAATATCGGCGGCTCTGGCGATGTCCTGCGGAATAATGGCCCTGCGGGCTTTTCCAATGAGAGCGTTCCCACGGGCCTGAATGACGCCGGCTTCCATCAAAATGTGGCCTGGAGTGATATCGATGGGGACCGTGATCTCGATTTAATCATTGCCATGGAGGGGCCCGAAAAACACGAGATTTATCT
Organism: uncultured Planctomycetaceae bacterium; assembly: GCA_963700865.1. Classification (GTDB taxonomy): domain Bacteria; phylum Planctomycetota; class Planctomycetia; order Pirellulales; family Pirellulaceae; genus CAVOGJ01. The sequence continues at coordinate 112,045 of CAVOZC010000020.1, forward strand.
GCAAGGTGCCGGCGGCACGTTCACACCCGTCGGAGCCATCGTGGGCATCCAGCAGGCTCCGGGTGTCAAGGCGTATGGCATGGCCCTTGGTGATTCAGACGGAGACGGTGACATTGACATTTACATGTCTACGTGCCGAGCCGACAATAATATCCGCAACCACTTCTACGAAAATCAACTGGCGCAGACCGGATCACTCAGCTTCATCGATATTGCCGATACGAACGGGACCCAATTCATGACGAACAGTTATGGAACGGAGTTTCACGATTTTGATGATGATGGAGATCTGGATCTGTTTATGGTGGGCGCGGATGGGGAACCGAGCAAGCTGTTTCGTAACAACGGCGGCAACATATTCACCGACGTTGACCTGTTGACGGGCCACCCGCTACTGAGTACCACGGCGGGCGATCTCAACGGCGGGCGCCCCATTGACTATGACAATGATGGCGACCTGGACTTATTCTTTCACGATCACAAGCCATTTGGCGGCCAAAACCAGGCGCGGAAGCTGTTTCGCAACGATGGCAATTGGACGTTCACCGATGTGACGGTCGCCGAGGGGCTGGCCGCCACGAACGAAGGGGCCTACGACAGCGTCTGGGGCGACATCGACTTGGACGGGGATCAAGACCTGATCGCGCCCACCGACGACGGCTTCGCGGAACGCGTCTTCCTCAACACGGCCGCCAATAATGGCAACCATTGGCTGTACGTGACGCTCGCAGGTCCCGACAACAATTCGACCGGCCTCGGTGCGTCGGTCTACGCGACGCTGAACGAGGGCACGCCCGAGGAGCGCACTATTCGCCGCGAGGCAAATACGAACGCGGGAACGTTCAACCAAAGTGATTTGCCCGTTCATTTTGGCCTGGGCACCGCTGATCACATCGATAAGCTCCGCATTGAATGGCCCGACGGAACGATCCAACAACTACTCGATGTGCCGGCCGATCAGCGGTTGCTGATCACCATCCGTGCCGCCTGCGATTTTGACTCGAACGGCCAGTGTGACCTGGCGGATCTTGAACGCATTGCTGGACACGGGGCCGGTAGCGACCGGTACCGCCACGATAGGGGGCGTCAACGAGCAGTTTGACCTGAACGGCGATGGCTGGATTGACAATCAAGATGTCGACGCCTGGCTGGCGGGCGCGGCCACCGAAAACGGTTTCGCTCAGCCCTATTCGCGGGGTGATGCCAACCTGGATGGGAGCGTCGATGTCAGCGATTTCAACTTGTGGAATGCTGGAAAATTTGAACCTTCGCTGCAGTGGGACCAAGGTGATTTCAATGGGGACGGCGTGGCGGATGTCTCCGACTTCAATATCTGGAACGGCAACAAATTCATGTCGTCCAGCCGTCCAGCAAGCGTCCCCGAACCGGACGGTCGGTTGATCCTGCTGGGGCTGCTACTGACGGTGATCCGCGTCCGGCGCACCCATTTCGAACGGACCGCAAACCACCTGCGATAAACGTCCAGCCTGCCAAAACGACTTATGCTCCACCACCCGTCTGATCGCATGGAACCAAAGCACGGGCTGAAAAGGTGCCCCACGAATAAATCGATAATCCCGTATGCCGGCGGATGCCGACTTCGCTCGCCCCGAAGTGTACGGATTGGCGCGTCAGCCAACGTCGTCCCCCAATGCCTCGAGCTTCAGGAGCCTTATCCGCACATGCGCTGCCTCGCATTTGCCTGCCGCATCGCCCTGCTCACACTCTTTTGCGTGACTCCGATGTTTGCTCAAACGCTCGAGCAGCAGGTGGCCGCGGTGTTAGAACCGTTCGCCGACCCAGCCGCGCCGGGCGCGGCGGTGATGGTGATTGAAAAAGGGCAGATCGTGTTGCAACATGTCCGCGGCTTGGCCGACCTGCAACGTGGTACACCCATCACGCCCCAAACCAATTTTCGCCTGGCCTCGGTCAGCAAGCAATTTACCGCCACCGCTGTCATGTTGATGCGGCAACGGGGTCTGCTGTCGTACGATGATCCCCTCACCCGCTTCTTTCCCGATTACCCGGCCATTGGCGAGCGGATCACCGTGCGTCACTTGCTGTGGCACACGTCAGGCGTCATCGCCTATGAAGATTTGATCCCGGCCGGACAGACAACCCAAGTGAGTGATCACGACGTTTTGGAACTCGTGAAAAGGCAGCAAGGAACCTACTTCACCCCGGGGACCGAATTTCGTTACAGCAATACGGGGTACGCGCTGCTGGCCTTGATCGTGGAGCACGTCTCGGGCCGCCCTTTCGCACGCGTACTGGCTGAAGACATTTTTCAACCGACCGGCATGCGCAAGACCGTGGCTTTCGAAAACGGCGTCTCCGAGGTCGCTCATCGCGCCTACGGTTATCAGGAAGCAGCGACAGGCTTTGTCGATGCTGACCAGAGCGTCACCAGTGCTGTTTTGGGGGACGGCGGTATCTACACGTCACTGCAGGACTACTTCGCCTGGGACCAGGCGCTCTACGAGAACGAACTGCTTCCCCAGACCATACTGCGGGAGGCATTTCAGCCGGGATACCTCGCGACGTCCGAGCAACCGATCGCTTATGGATTCGGCTGGAGAATTCGCGAAGAGAATGGCAAGCAGATCGTCTTTCATGACGGTCGCACTAGCGGGTTCAATAACGCCGTCCGGCGGGTTCCCGCCCGCCGACTGTCGGTGGTGGTACTCACCAATCGAAGCGGAAATCACGCCGGAGCCATGGCCGATACGATCCTGGCTGGCGCGATGAAATGTCACCCCCGGGAGCGGCAACGCTACCCGCCCGTGACGTCGCCGACTGTCCGGTCTCCAGGTTGGAAAAGCGATCCACATCCTTGTCGAACCGCGCCCGTATTTCTTCGACCGTCGATTTCTGGTGCAAGGGAGTCGTCATGCGAGTTTCCGCCTGGCGGGAAGCCTCGGAAAGACACCCACGCCCGACGGCTGGATCGCTCCCGCTGCTGGTCCCATGGTATCGCGACGTCCGACCGAAAACCACAGCGTAATGCCTGGAATAAGAAACGCGCCAGGAACCATTGCCACTTGGGTGCGTCTACCCCACCACCGAGGACCGCGACACGTCCGCCGGGTGGCGGTCGCGTCACGTTAATCCTTACACACTCGTCAAGCGAGCCAAATTGCCCAGTTCAGCTGTTCCGCAATACGAGAATGGGTGATGCGATCCTCGCGTCGGGCGCCGATCTATCGTCACAGATGAGTTCTCTTCGCGCCTACCAATCGCTGCCCACCGCTGGAGTGCCCGGGATGCTATCTCCCGCCAAGACCTACTGGCTGATGACATGCATCGTTCTCATTGCCGGCAACAAGCTGCTGGGGAATGAACCGGCGTGGCCGTTGAGCGTGGTGCCAGCGTGGCGGTCGGAGGCCGAAGAAACGCTGGCGGATACGTCGTGGGAGCCGACTTCGACGAGTGATTGGCTGCGCGAGGCCCGGGATGAGGCTGAGGAAGCGTCTAACCCTTGGGAAGAACCGATCGAGACCGAGCGGCATGACTTTACCCAATCGCCCATTGTGGTGGGGCGAGGCGTAAGGCAATTGGAGTATGGATTTCTTTACGTGCTCAAGACGCAAGGCGAGGAAGTTGAGAACACGTACGAAACGCCGGAAATGCTCTTTCGGTTCGGCATCAGCGAGCGGGCGGAGGTGCGCCTGCGTTATAACTACGCCTGGAAGCAGAACAACGAAGACAGAGACCTGGCGTCCGCGGAAGACTTGCGGCTGAGTTTGAAATATCAACTTTCGGAGCAGCGTCGCCTGCGCCCTACTTCGGCGGTCGAATTCAGAATGTCGGTACCCAGCGGCGGGCCCGACTTTACGGTGGGCAGAACCAAACCCGGTGTTGATTTCATCTACGGCTGGAAATGGTTCGACCGCTGGACACTCACCGGATCGACCGGTGGGAATGGCAACGCGCTGGGGGAGGTCGCCTTTATCGACCCGGAAGTCAATCGCAACGACCAGTACATTGCCTGGACACAGTCGCTGGCTTTGGGTGCCAAGTTGACTCGCCGCAGTATCGGCTATTTTGAGTGGTTTGGGGTCTTTTCGTATGGGCGAGAACAAGACGTCTCGCTCAGCTTTCTCAATGCTGGTGTGGACTTTCTGGTCAATAACAACATGGTTCTTCGATTTCCGCATCGGTTGGGGCATCAACGATCAATCCGAAGACCTGTTTGCGGGCGTCGGTGGCGGTTTTCGTTTTTAGGTAGCGTCCGACGACCGCGCTGGGCGGGTCGTCTCAGGCGACACCGCGTTGCGAATCGTCCCCTTGGCGGTGAACCCGTTGGAGGGCGTCCGACGAGATATGCCCATCGTCGCTCACGTCCTCGAACTGCACCGAGACCCGCTTGGAAACGCCCGATTCCTGCATCGTCACGCCATAGAGCGTGTGCGCGGCGGTCATGGTCTTCTTGGAATGGGTCACCACGACGAATTTCGTCCACTCCAGGAACTCGCGGAGGACGTCCACGAAACGGCCGATGTTTGCCTCATCGAGCGGTCCATCGACTTCGTCCAACACGCAAAAGGGGCTGGGGCGATACTGGAAGATTGCCAGCAGCAGGGTTACCGCGGTGAGGGCTCGCTCGCCGCCACTCAGCAGGGACAATCCGAGCGAATGTTTGCCGGGCGGCGTGGCAATGATATCGATTCCCGCTTCCAGGATATCGACATCCTGTTCCAGCACGATATCGGCGCTTCCACCGCCGAATACCTTGCGGAACAGCGCCTGAAAATTGATACGAATGGCTTCGAGCGTTTCCGAAAACAATCGCCGGCTATCGGCGTTAATGCGGTGGATAATTTTTTCCAGCGACTCTTTCGCGTCAATTAGATCCTGATATTGCCCGCTCAGGATGCCGTGTCGTTCCTCAAGGTCACTGAGTTCATTGAGGGCATCCATGTTGACCGCGCCCAGATTAGTGATTTTTCGCCGCAAGTCGGCGATCTCTGCCTCCACCTCCTCCCGTTCCTGTTTTTCCTCGTCCGACAATGCACGGGAGAGATCCGCGACCTCGATGTCGTAGTCCTCTTTCAGTCGGTCAGCCAGGACACTTCGCTCCCGCCGCAACCGCTCCGCCTCCAATTCCTCCGCATGCTTCTGTTGCTCCAGAGCGCGAGCTTGACCCCGCAATTGTTGTAGCTTGTCGGTATCCTGCTTTCGTTGATCCCGCAGAGCGTCCCGCCTGGCAAGGACTTGCCTGACTTCGTGGGCCAACCGATCTTCCGTCAAGTAGAGTTCGGCCAGCTCCGCGGTGGCTTGCAGGATGGTACGTTCGGTGCGCGCCCGCCGCGCAGCCGCCTGTTCCCCTTGCGCGACCGCCTCACGCAGTGCCTTCTGGCGCTCTTCCTGGTCACGATGCAACTGTTCGCTGCGGGCGCGCAGGCTGTCGAGCAGTTGTTCGCTCTTGGCAAAAGCCACTCGCGCCGCCGCCACGGTGGCGGCCCGCGACTTCTGCTCGGCTTCGAGCGATTCAATTTGTTCGAGCGCCGCGGTGATCATCGCTTCCAGCGACTGGGCCGACCGCGAAACGGACTCGAGTTGCGCACGGAAAGAAACGAGGTTCTTTTCGGCCTGGCTGGCTTGCGCTTCCGAGCTTTGTTGCTCGGCTTGCATGGCCTGCTGTTGGGCAGTCAGGTCGGCATGCCGCTCCGCAGCTGATTCAGCCCGCAACCGCGCCGCCGCCAGTTCCCGGTGCATCGTGTCGTAGCGCTCCGTCGCCTGCTCCAGTCGCTGGTCGGCTGCCCCTTGCTGCTGAACGCGAAGCGAGAACACTTGCTCGAAGTTGGCGAAATCCGTATCAAGCTGTACAGCTTGTTCACGCAGTTCCTCCAACTCGACACGTCGAGGGATCAATTGTAATTCCGAGTTCGGAGGACCGACCATCAGGCGACCGTCGCGGTCCAGGACGGCTCCGCCACGCGTGACGAGTCTCGGGGGCGTGGCGAGTGAGCGGTGGTAATGAACGGCATCAAGTAGCGAATCGACCAGCCACGTATCACCCAGCAACCAGTCCATCAAGAAGCGGTAGTCCTCACCACAGGTCACCAACTGGTCCGCGCGACCGATCACACCGGGTTGGCCCGACAGATCGACATCACGGAGGAACTGCGGAGGCGGCGCGGCTTGCAATTGTAAGAATCCGACGCGACCGGAAAGTTGCAGGTTTCCCGCCGCGATCAGGTCCATCAGCTCGTCGCCCGCCACTACGAGGTGTTGGGCTCGTTCGCCGAGTGCCGCGGCGATCATGGTGGCATCAGAACGTTGCTTGAGCTGGATCAAATCGGCAACCATACCGCGGATGGAATGCAGCGCCCCCTGCCCGGACTGGGCGGCCAAGGCCAACAGCTCCTGGACGGCGGACCCGACACCTTCCATGCGGGCATCAATCTCTTCCAGAATGCCAATCCGCTCTCCCAGGATCGCGCGTCGCTCGCGGCAGGCCGATCGCTCCTGCTCAGCCCGTTGCAGCGCTGCCGCCGACTCTTTTTGGGCATGCCGAGCCGCCTTGAGTTCCGCATCCTGGGCGTCCGCCTGATCCTCGACTTGCCGCAGCTTATCTTCCAGCCACTCGGTTTGATCCCGCGCCTCGTCCAATGTGGTCTGCAGTTCTTCCAGGCGGGCCGTCCATTTTTGATTCGCAACTTCGGCGGCGTCGAGCTGCGATTGGAAGGTCGCAATCTGACTCGACAATTCGGCGGCCTCGCGCATGGTGGCCGTGTATTCCCCCCGCCGCGACTCGGCATCCTCGCGCGTCCGCACCAATTCGGCGGCCAGTGACTCGTAGGCGGCTTGTGCCGCGGCGAATTCGGCTTCCTTGGTCGTATAGTCCCGTTCCGCGGCATCGTGTTGGTGTTGCACGTCTTTCCACTGCGACTGCAAACTGCCCGATCGATTGGTCATCGCCAACCACTGACGGCGGTGGCGGGATAACTCGTCCTCGAGTTCCTCCAGCCGAGTACTCTCGAATTCGACGGAAGACTGGGTCGCAACCATCTTTTCTCGATTGCGGCTAAGCTGCGAGTCGCGATCTCGCAATTGCTCTTCCGTCAGCCCCAGCTGCTGTTCGCGTGCCGCCGCCCGACCTTCCGACTCGTGCAAATCCACATGGATTCGCGCGAGTGACTCGTCAAGATTCACGAGACTGGCATCGACAACTTCCAGCTGGGCGGTCATCTGCTGCCAATCGACACGTCCCACCTGCGTCCGCAAGGCCTGCAGGCGACTCGCGTGTTCCTGGTAGCGGCGGGCCTTACCAGCCTGGGACTTGAGCCGCCGCAGCCGACCGTCGACCTCCTCGACAATATCGGACAATCGCAGCAGGTTCTGGTCGACCCGCTCCAGCCGACGCTGAGTTTCAATCTTCTTGGCCTTGAAGCGGCTGATTCCGGCGGCTTCCTCGAAGATGGCCCGACGGTCCTTCGGAGACGCCTGCAGCAGGCTGTCAACCTTGCCCTGTTCAATCAAGCTGTACGCGTCGGCACCCACTCCGGTGCCACGGAACATGTTCTTGATATCCTTCAGGCGGCTGGCCTGCCCGTTGATCAGATACTCACCCTCGCCGCTGCGATATACGCGGCGGGTGACCCGGACCTCATCCGTACCCGTCTCAAACACGTTATCCGTGTTCTCAAAGATGATCGTGGCCTCAGCCGTATTGGCCGGCTTACGGTGCCCGGCCCCCTTGAAGATGACATCCGCCATCTCCTTGCCACGGAGGCTGCGGGCACTCTGCTCCCCCAACACCCATTTCATCGCGTCGACAATGTTGGACTTGCCAGAGCCGTTCGGCCCCACGACCACGGTGATGCCGGGCGGAAACTCAAAGCGCGTGACGTCCGCGAAGCTCTTGAAGCCGTTCAACTCGAGCGCTTTCAGCATCGGGGGCGTCTTTAGGGTCAGTCCGGAAGGGGAATGGCCGACGACCGAAAAACGGCCGCGATCTGTCGCCATTCTAACAGAGATACGGCGAAAGGTGATGTCGAGTCCGACCGTCGCCACGGAAAGTTCGCACCCAATTCGGGCCGAATGGACCGGCCATTGTTAAGTGAGCGAAAGTCTACCTGTTGTACCGCCATTTTTTCTCCCACGCCCCGGACCACGGGACACTCTTGCGACCGATGCAGGCCTCCTCGGCCGCCAAAGGCCCGACGCGGCCGGCCAGCGGTCCTTCACAAAATTCCTAGCCGCCGCGAACTTCCGGCCCCCTCCCCGGGTCCATCGAGTACAATCTCCCCTTCCCCCATCCCCCATCCCCCCACCCTTCCGTGTGCACGCGTGGCATCAGCGACTCATCCCCCCGTTCTCCGCGTGGTTGCCGGCTTCGCCATCGTGTATCTGGTTTGGGGTTCGACCTATCTGGCCATTCGCTACGCGGTCGAAACGATTCCTCCTTTCTTCATGGCGGCCCTCCGCTTTTTGATCGCGGGGGGATTGATGTACGCGTATCTCTGGTGGAGAGGCCACGCACGTCTGACAGGACGCCAGTGGCTCGCCGCTGGCAAAGCGGGAACGTTCATGCTCGTCGGAGGCAACGGACTGGTGTGCTGGGCCGAGCAGTCGGTGCCTTCCGGAATTGCCGCCCTGATTGTGGGCTCGGCGCCGATCTGGATCGTATCGCTCGAGTGGTTATTCTTCGGAGGCCAACGGCCCACGCTGCCCGTCACGATCGGACTGGTATTGGGATTGGCGGGCGTCGCATTGCTCACCGGAGTCGATCAATGGACCCCTGCCCAGGTGACGCCCACGGCCGCGTTGGCCCTGATGGCGGCCTGTTTCTTCTGGGCCTGGGGCTCGCTGTTTACGAAATCGCCGGAAATGCCTCCGTCGGCGATTCTGGCAGTCGCCGTACAAATGCTCGTGGGGGGTGCCGCGCTGCTGGTGGTTTCCCTCGCCCTGCAGGAGCCACTGTCGTTCGCACCCAGCCGAGTGAGTGCCAAGTCCCTTCTGGCACTGGTCTACCTCATCGTCTTCGGGGCGATCCTCGCCTTCACCTGCTACAACTGGCTGTTTCGGGTTTGCAAACCGGCGCATGTCGCGACCTATGCCTACGTGAATCCGATCGTCGCCGTGTTCCTCGGATACGCGTTGGCGAACGAGCCGATCCGCCCCCGTACTGTGTACGCTGCCGCACTCATCCTGGTGGGAGTGATCCTGGTGAGCCTGCGGGCAGCCAAGCCCAAGCAGGAAGCTGACCAGCCCGACGTCTTGGCGGCGGCCGAACCGGTTTCGCCCGAATGACCGGCGAGTCGCGCGGCCTTGGCTGGCACTCTACGGGGCGGTTGACTTTGTCGTAGCGATAGGCCCGTCCTCGCATTTGTTGCCAGCGAGACAGCATAGGCGAATGATGCTGGGCAAGAACGACAGGCTACCCACCTGCCCTATGATGAAAAGCCTCCCAACTGTCTTACGTCCCCTGCGACATTGAGATCGCTAAGTGATTACGTCAGGGTGAGGGATGCAACTGATCAATCACCGCCGCCGGGGAATCGGAACCGTCCTCGAAGAGCAGCAACCCGTCCAAGTCGTCCGCCTCGGCATCTGGCATCTCGGAAAGTGAGACCGTCGACCTATCCGCCGAGCGCTGTTCAAACTCATCTCGTGATGGCAAGGCAACCTCTTCGTCGAGATTGCCACTGGCGGGAGCTGGATCGTCGGGAGCCGCTCTCTCATCGGCTTGCCCATCCTCCTCTGTCCCTCCTGTCCCTCATGTCGTTCCAGCCGTCGCCCGGGTTGGGGAATGGCCGAGAAGGCAATTTTGCAATCCAGACTTCCGTGATCGCGGGCCTCGGTGATCGCTTGCACGACATCGGTATAACCGCCCCCAATATCCACCACCGCCTGAATCATGGCTTCCAGGTTCTGTTCCACCAATTCCTCTTTGTCGTGATCACCCGCGGACAGTTTTCGGACGCGCAAGCGTCCATCGTCCGTGTTCTTGATCACGATGCCATTCCCGGCAAAGATCATTACGGGGGACATCAAGCGATATCCTTCACCAAACAGAACGATTTCCGGATATTCGGCTTTGGCGATGTGGATGTAGGGGCTGGCCGTCGACGCCACGTGATGCAGACGCAACTCGCTACCGACCGTCTCACCTTTTACGAGCGGATCGTCCGGCGCGAGGCGGCGAAGTGTCTGAAACGCGCCGTAGCGTGTTTCGGCGCTTTCCTCATGAAAGAGCATCGCCAGCTCTTCCTGCGACTCCATTTGATCCATGGCGCCCAGGCGCGAAACGCCCGCCAACGGAGGGCCGGCTCGTAGCGAATCGCGTCCGCCAACTCCGCCGCCGATTCCGGCTCGTTCAGATAAGCAAGTGCCTCCGCCGCATAGAAGCGGACTTCCAGGTTCTTGGAACGGAGCGCATCCTTCAGCACTGGAAGGGCGTCGACTCCGACCGACTCGAGTTGCACCGCGGCTTCCGAGGCCGTTGCCGGTTGCAGCAGCCGGGCGCCCAACGCCTGCAGCCGAACGGCGAGCGCCTGCGGTGTTTCGCGTACCGGGATATTTTGAATGACTCGAATATAGCGTGTGAGGTTTTCTCGATAACGAGGATGCACGGCCAGAGAAATAAAGGTATCGCGTCGCGGCGTTGCCACGCCCTGTTTATCGCCATTGGAATAGATGTGAAAGCGATTGTTGATGGCATTCCCAATCATGGCACTGGTGCGGACACTCAGGTACTCGTCCCGCACGAGCAGCCCCAATTCACGAGGCACGGTCACCACCGCTCCCCCCAGAATCTTTCCCCGTGTTTTGAGCACCGGGTCGCTGGAACCTTCCACGATCGAATCGATCAGGATGTCTCCTTGGCCCAGAGCCAGCACATTTCCCTGGGACAGACGACCATTGAGTTTGACAAATTCGCGAAGCCGAGTGAGCATCGCCCAACCACCTTGCAGGCTCGTCGTTTCGCTGCGTGCCGGCACACGGACGTCCAAGTCCAACCGGTCGCCCTTCTGGGCCCCCGGAGGAATCATCGCGCGCACCATCACGAGCGCCGTGTCGGGCGAGGCGAGAACGCTATCGGGCTTCTCGACCTCCCGCACTTGCATTTCCTTCAGCAGCATCGAACGCTCGTTGTTGGGCGGCGGGTCGCTGCCGGTCCGATTCAGTCCCACGGCCAGAGTCACGCCTTCGACCTCGATCCACTTCGTTCCCCAGGGACGCGCCAAATCGCGGACCAATTGCAGCGAATCGGGCGAGGCGACCGGCCGATCGGTCAGTGGTAGATTGGATGGCTTTTGGAGTTGCGAAGCGCAACCACCCACGAAGAAGATTCCCGACAAGGCCACCAGCCAGGCCGCAACGGAAGCGCCTAAGTCGTTATCTGAGCGAGGCATCGGCATCCCGCAGTTGAATATGGATGAGTCGGCAAAGTCGCGGGAAGGTAGGCGTTTGGCCCGGGTCGGGTCAACCCCAAGCGCTCTCTGGTCGGCGATCCAGGCGGGCGACTCGCAAACCGCCACCCGCCGCAGGCTGGGCAGGTCAGACATTGCTGAGCTAATACGCGCGTGGAACGGTGCGGAAGGATCCGAGATCGTTGCCCGTCGGCTGCAGCGTCGGGCAGGAAGGTCGCCGTTCGCTCCCCGCAAGCAGCCCGACCCAGTGTCGCCTTTCGCTCCGCGAAAGTAGCCGGACCCATCGTCGCCGTTCGCTCCGCGAAAGTAGCCGGACCCATCGTCGCCGTTCGCTCCGCGAAAGCAGCCGGACCCATCGTCGCCGTTCGCTCCGCGAAAGCAGCCGCCGCTGCTTGTGCCTGCCAGGGTCGTTCGCCCTTCCCAGTAGCTCAACGAAATCCGCTGCCGCCACTTTCGCGGAGCGAAAGGCGACCATACAATACACTTGTACACCTCAGGAGGTAGGGCGCATGTCGGAGCTGGGTGAGCTATTTGATCCGCAGGCGGACGTGGCGATCACCGAACATTTTCGCCCCCATTGGTCGCAGGCGGGAGCGATTGTTTTCATTACTTTTCGACTGCACGACTCGATCCCGCGGGAGGTCATCCGACGTTGGGAAAGCCTGAAACAGGCCTGGCTCGAGCGAAGAGGGCTCGCTGGACATTGGACCGAAGTCGTTCCGACACTTCACCAGAAGCTACGACAGGCGTTCGCCCGCGAATTCAACCGCACACGCGAGAATTTCCTGGATACCTGCCACGGGTCTTGCATTTTGCGGCGTCCGGAATTGTCACAGATCGTGTCCGATTCGCTGTTGCATTTTGACGCCGATCGTTACCGCATGGGCGATTTTATCATCATGCCGAATCACGTCCACCTGCTGGCTTCCTTTGCGACCGAGGAGGGGATGTTGGCGCAATGCGATTCCTGGCTGCACTACACGGCCTGGCAGATAAACAAGCGACTTGCGCAAGGGCAAGCTCTGGTCACAAGAGCCTTTCGATCACCTCGTGCGCAGCCTGGACCAGTACGAGTATTTACGTCAATACATTGCCGACAATCCGTGGAAAGCGAAGCTGAGGCCGCCCGAGTATCGGTACCGAGTGTCGCCGTTCGCTCCCCGCAAGTAGCCCGACCCAGTGTCGCCTTTCGCTCCGCGAAAGTAGCCGTACCCATCGTCGCCGTTCGCTCCCCGCAAGCAGCCCGACCCAGTGTCGCCTTTCGCTCCGCGCAAGTAGCCCGACCCAGTGTCGCCTTTCGCTCCGCGAAAGCAGCCCGACCCATCGTCGCCGTTCGCTCCCCGCAAGTAGCCCGACCCAGTGTCGCCTTTCGCTCCGCGAAAGCAGCCGTACCCATCAGGACTTCTTCCCATCGACCACACGGGTTTTCCACTTCCCACGGTGAACCACCGAGTCAGTCCGGGTAGGCAGGCCTTGGTAAACCTACCGAGATCAACCGCTCGACCGACGCCATCGTGTGCGGCCGCCAAGTTCACGCGTGGCAGGAACGCCTTGAAGGCTTGTAGCGAAAATAGGGGCGAATCCGTCCAGAAAAATGTTGGCAACGCCGAGATTTCGCCGCTATCCAAACCACGCCAATTAGTATGCAATGAGGGTCGGATCCCAAGGGGCTGCGGTCCCCTTCGCGCTTGGATGGCCCGCATGGGTGCCTGACCATTACGACACATTGGAATTTTGATGATCCAGAATCAACTCATGGCAAATCGGTCTCTGACAACCAAGACCGCCGCCGAGGCCGCCGACGTCTATGTGGTCCTGCCCGCCTGGAACGAGGCGGCGGCATTACCCGTCATGTTGGCTGAGTTCGACCGCATCTTTCGACAGCAGGGACGTCAGTACCATGTGACCATCGTGGACGACGGCAGCACGGACGCAACGGCGGAAATCGCCGAGCGGGCCTCGTCGCAGTATCCCGTCAACCTCATTCGACATCCGCGCAACCTGGGCCTTGCGGCGGCGATGCGAACAGGTCTGACGGCCGCCGCCAAGATCGCGGGTGAGTGGGATGTCATTCTCACGATGGATTCCGACAATACCCATCCCATTGGCTTGGCCCCGCGGATGCTGAACATGATTCGTGAGGGGCACGATGTGGTGGTTGCGTCCCGCTTCCGCGCGGGCTCTCGGGTCGTTGGCGTCAGCTGGTTTCGGCGCTTGACAGCGCGGGTCGCGAGTCTGCTGTTTCGAATCGTATTCCCCATCCGTGGGATACGCGACTACACTTGCGGTTATCGGGCCTATCGCGCGAGCGCCGTTCGCCAGGCCTTGCAGGTTTATGGCGACTCGTTCATTTCCGAGCAGGGCTTCTCGTGCATGGTGGATATTTTGCTGAAACTTGGCAGACTCGGCCTGCTCTGCGGAGAGGCACCCATGATCTTGCGGTATGACCTGAAAGACGGCGACAGCAAGATGCCGGTCGGCAAAACGATCTTTGCGACACTCAGGCTGAGCGGCCAAGAGAAGGGTGGGCATCCTTGACTAATTGCGCAACGTCATCGGACCCGACCTTCGAGCGGTCAGCCCCCCGCTGGGCGATCGTGGGCGGGGGCATGATGGGTTTGACCTTGGCCCTGCGACTCGCGAAGGAAGGGCAACAGGTCACGCTGCTGGAAGCGCGACCGACCCTCGGCGGTTTGGCCGATGCCTGGAACGTCGGCGATGTCCGCTGGGATCGACACTATCATGTGACGCTCCTGTCGGATACGAATCTGCTGGAGCTACTTCGTGAAGTGGGTCTCGAGTCAGAATTGAAATGGGTCGAAACCAAGACCGGTTTCTACACCCAGGGTCAGTTCTACTCAATGTCGAATACGGCTGAATTCCTGGCCTTTCCGCCGCTCTCCTTGATCGAAAAACTGCGGTTGGGAGGCACGATTTTCCTGGGATCGAAGATTCGTGATTGGCGGCGGCTTGAGCGGCAATCGGTCGAGAGTTGGTTGCGACGCTGGTCGGGGGGCTCGACATTTCGGAAAATCTGGTTGCCTCTTTTGCGAGCCAAATTGGGGAACGCCTATCAACGAACTTCCGCGGCCTTCATCTGGTCCTACATCAGCCGCATGTACAAGGCGCGGCGCACAGGGCTGAAGAAGGAGATGTTTGGCTACGTTCGTGGCGGCTATGGCCGTGTGCTCGACGTTCTGCGCGAGACTTTGGAGCGACAGGGGGTCGAGATTCGCCTCGAGTCGCGTATCTCCCGGATTGGCGGCGAGGAACACGGACCGCCCCGCATCGTTTTTCAGGACGGAGTTGTCGAGTCCTTCGACCACATCGTACTGACCACGCCATCGAGCGTCGTGGCCAAGCTCTGCGATGGGATGGATGCGAATGAGATCGCCAAGCACGAGTCGATTGAGTATCTCGGAATCGTTTGCGCGTCGGTATTACTGAAGCACCCGCTACGCGGATTTTACGTCACGAATATTACTGATGAAGTGCCTTTCACGGCGGTTATTGAGATGACCACGATCGTACCGCCAGAGGAGTTGGGAGGGCATACCCTCGTCTATCTTCCCAAATATGCCACGCAGGACGATGAGGTGTTTCGTTGTTCGGACGACGAGGTGCGGCAAACATTTCTCGCGACCTTGTTTCGGATGTACCCCGAGTTGGAACCCTCGGACGTCGAGGCGTTTCGTGTTTCGCGCGTGCGGAATGTCGTGGCGATTCCCACGATCGACTATTCGAAGCGGCTTCCGCCGATCCGGTCGTCGATTCCGCAGGTCTATGTCATCAACTCGGCCCACATTCTCAAAGGTAATCTCAACGTCAACGAGACGGTGGGACTCGCCAATGAAGCCTTTGACGAGCATCTTGCACCTCTGTTAAACGTCGGCACGTCCTTGCAGGCGGCTATGTGAAGCAGATGACCGGCTCGGCAGAGAAAGTCGTGACGCAGTTTTCCGGGACATCTTCTCCCGCGACGCTGGCGAGGCGACGTTCCATGCATGATCGACAGACACATCGACGCGTTTTGATGCTGCTGGTGCTGGCGGCCGCGATACGATGGGGCAGTCTCGGCAACCAGTCACTCTCGATGGATGAAGTGCTCGAACTGCAGACAGCAGCGCTCCCCGCCGCGGAAATCGTTACGCTTCCAAACTCCTATCCGCCTCTCTATCACCTGCTGCTCAAGGCGTGGTGCCTGGTGGACTCCAGCCAGTTCGCCCCGCGTCACTTCTCCGTGCTGATTGGCGTGGCTTCGATATTCGCCATCTGGAAACTGCTCGCGACCGCCGTGAGCCAACGAGTCGCCTTAGCGGCCACGGCCATCGCGACGATTTCGCCCATCCACGTTTACTATTCGCAAGAGGGACGTGCCAATATCCTCTTCCTCCTGTTGACGGTGCTGGCGGTGCATTACGGTCTGCGACTCGCGCAAGGCGTGACCATCAAAGATCAGCTGATGTTCGCATGCGTGGGAATCTGCGGCGGATACACGCACTATTATTTTGCCTTCGTGCTCGTGGCAATCGGATGCGGCGTTCTTCTGTGGAGGGGTCCCACGGAGTTCTTGCGAAGAATGGGGCCAGCGGCAGTGGCGATCGGAGTGGCCTGTATGCCGTTGTGCTTGCTCCTCAAGAGCGACATCACCTACCAGCGCAACTTGCGAGAACCGCGTCCCGCAAGTGTCGCGGCCATCGGCTACACCTTGTTTTCATTCGAGTCAGGATACACGCTGGGGCCGTCACGATCGCAACTGCATGGGTTGCCGCCTCGTGAAGCCGCCCTGATGGCTGTTCCCTGGCTGCTGCTCGTCGGACTCTACATGGTCCCCACGGCCATACGTGGGATCGTCGAGCTGGCGAAGCGGCGCGAGCTGTCCTACTGGCTGAGCGTGCTGTGCGTTCCCCTGCTGCTGACGATTATCGCGAGTCGCTGGTTCGGGATGACCTACAACACACGTTTCCTGGTTTGTTGCTGGGTCCCTTACGTGGTCATCATGGCGAGTGGACTGATGGCTTTCTCCGCGGTCATCCGCTGCGCCGTCGGTTTGTTGATGTTCGTCGTCGCAATGACGGCTTTTTATCATCATCATTGGTTGCCGGCCTACGCAAACCCGGACATACGGGCCGCCGTGCAATACGTCGACCAATTCGAACCACGACCGATTCTTGTCTGTGCCGGTTATATGAACGACGTCGTCCGCCACTACGCGGACCAGCGTGAAACGCATCAACCCATGGACATTCGCCGCCTGATGGATTGGGGCTATCCGGAGGGTTCCACGACCGAGGCGCTGCGAACGGTGGCGGAATTAGGGGACCAGCGGTTCTGGCTGATCTACAGCCGCTCCTTCCACGGCGATCCGGACGGTGAAATTCTATCTCGACTGGTGGCCGAACGAAGCCTAAAAGCCGTCTTTGAGGCCCCAGGTGTCGTCGTCTACGAGAGTCGCGAATGAGCCGCGGGTAGCCGACGCGGTCGCTCTTGCTTCTCACACCGAAACGCGAAGATAGGGAAGTCCGCCCGCCAGCTCCTAATCGCGCCACTGATTCGCCGACTCAGGCGCCGCTGGATGCTTTTCCTCGATCCATTTGTAGTAATCGACCGATTTCAACCGCGCGGCGGCCTCTTCGTCCAGGTAACAAAGCACGTCGGGGTGCATTTGCAACGCGCTGGCAGTGATCATCGAGGTGATCGGACCTTCGATCGCGGCGGCCACCGCATCCGCCTTGTTCGATCCGTTGGCCAGGAGCACAATCCGTCTGGCCTCGAGAATGGTGCCGACTCCCATCGTTATCGCATAGATCGGCACGTCCTCGGGCCGTTCAAAGAAGCGCGCGTTGTCTTCAATCGTGGAGCGAGCGAGCGTCTTGATTCGGGTCCGCGATCCCAAGGAACTGGAGGGCTCGTTGAAGGCAATATGCCCATCCGAGCCGATACCCAAAATCTGCAGATCGATGCCGCCGCAATCTCGAATCCGCTGCTCGTACCAGGCGCAAAATGCGCTGAAGTTATCCGTGGTGCCGGATGGAATGTAAATATTGGTGCGGGCAATATTGATATGTTTGAACAGGTTCTCATGCATGAAATAGTGATAACTCTGCGAATCGTTGCGGCCGAGTCCCACATATTCATCCAGATTGAACGTTGTAACTTGAGAGAAGTCGAGTCCTTCCTCCCGGTGCAAGCGGACGAGTTCCTGATACAGCGCAAGGGGTGTGCTGCCGGTCGCCAACCCGAGTACGGCATTGGGTTTGGAATGAAGCACCCGGACGACAACTTGCGCCGCGGCGCGACTCATCTCCTCATACGACGGTTTCACAATGACCTGCATCGCTCTCGACTCCCCAAATTCTCAAAAACGGGCCTCCGCCGGGCCAACGATGCGCATGATGGTATCGTTCCCACGCCGGTCGTGGAAGTCACTCCACCAGCAACTGGAGGCTGGAAGTGGGGACCCAGGCCGTTTGATTTCCACCAAATTCGATCTGCGTCCAATCGGTTCGGGATTCGAGTACAACCGTTTCCGTACCTGCCGGAATGGGGTCGGCAAACTTGGGGCTGGCAGCCGTGGAATCGGCCGCACGGCCAATGACGTCCGCCGCGACCAGGACGGCTGATGGCTGGACGGGGCTGAGCCAAGCGGGACCAGCCGAGAACCAGAGCGTCATCCAGGCCAGAGCCGGAACCAGGGCCAAGAGGCGGAGGAGCGGTTGTCGCCAGTGCCAACTGAGTGCCAACAGCACCGCAGCCAGAAAAAAACAAGCCGCGGCAGCGGCGCGAATGGACGGCCTGGAGAAGAGTGCGTTCCAGAAGAAAAGGGTGTCCGTCAGCGCGGACGGTGTGTGATAGCGAGCCCACTCGGGCACTTGCCGCCGGGCGAAGCTCAGATTTGCCGCGGCACGTCGATAGTCGGGTTGGATCATCAGCGCACGGCGGTAGCTGGCGATGGCGGGTCCGAGTTGCTCCGACTGGAACGCCGCGTTGCCGAGGTTTGTGAGCAAATCGGGAGACGGCGAGGAAGTTTGCTGAGCCGCCTTTTGAAACAGGAGGAAAGCTCGGCGGAAACGGTCAAGACGTTCATCGCGCGATTCTGATTCCATCGCCGATCGATACGCGTCGACTGCCTCGTCAACCAACGCACCGGTGTCACTCTGGCCGCTGAGCCGCCGAGCAGCCACCAGCGACAAGCAGCCCCCACACCGCGATTGACAGCAGTTTCATGATCGCCACCTCATGAAGATGACTCCTGCAAATGAGACAACAGTTGATCGGCTTGCAGAAAGAGTTCCGGATCGAGTGAGGCTGCCGACATGGCTGCGGGAGCAAACACAATGTTGTCGCACTGCGCGATCAGTCGTTCAAATTCGGGGCGCTGCCGCGTGTCGGCGAGCGTCAGCGTGGCTCGAAGGGCATCACCGATCGACCGGGCGGCCGTTACCGAAGTCATCTGCCGAGCCTGCCGGAGCCGTTCACGGCTTTCCAAGAGCAACCGCCGTCGCTGGGACTCGGCGGGGTCGACCTGTTTCCGCCGAACCTCCCAGGCCGCGAAGCCCAGCGCCGCAATGCCGAGCGAGTAAAACGTGACCGGTACGGCTGTCTCGCGCCAGGGATGGCGGCCCGCACGCAACAGCAGATCACGACGGGTTTCGATGGCGAAATCCGCCGCGGACGTCGCCGTCGATGCGACAGACCGGGTGGCCGCTGCTGGGGACTCGTCATGGCCGACGTCGCCAACCTCGTCCGCCGCTCGGGCTGCCGTCGGGCTGGCCACAACATCCGTGGAGGAAACAACTTGCGCGGGCATCACGCGCATCGCGATGGGTCGTGAGGTCGTCGATTCGTATTGGCGCGTCAGAGGGTTAAACCACGAGAAAGTGATCGGGGGAATCTCGCGGACCGCTTCATCTTCCACACGCAGCGTCACATCAAACTGTTTCGCTCCGTCCTGGTAGCGACCCGCGATCTCTTCCGAGGGCAGCCGGAATAGCTCGGGCGGCAGACCGTTCGGCCCAGCCAGCGGAGGCAATTCCAGCGATGCGACATTCCCATCGCCGCGAACGGTGATGGTAAGAGCGATCGGATCCCCCACACGGACTACGGATCGGTTCGTCTGCGTTTCCAGACGAAATCCCTCTCCCACCGCACCATGGAAGGTGGCTGGTCGATTCTCCAACGGCAACGGCAGGATCGTAACACGAAGTGGCTGGCCTTCCGCCTTTAAAGGCGGAGACAATGTCCGCCGGGATCGGCCAAAAAAGGGATCATCAAACAGGCTATCCACGATACCGCCACGCCCTCCCCCGGTGCGCATCGACGCCGTCACCGGCGGAATCTCGAAGTCGCCTGGCTCATCTGCCACCATCATGCGGGTGGCGGTGGCCACCGTAAAGGCCTTGCCGTCGATCGTCTGCCGAGTGTACCGCGCCACGAGTTGCAGGGTGCCCGCGGCTGTCTCAATGGGCAAAACTTGATCATTTTGTGTGGCCGGCGCGTCCTCAAATTCAAACCGATCAAATAGCTGCGAATGGATCGCGAGCTTGGAAATCGACCTTACGTTCCCCGCATAGGCCCAGGTGATGGTGACCGCGACCCGCTGGCCGACGAAAAAGGGACCAGGAGGAAGATCGACATCGATCCGCAGGTTCGGATCGTTTTCTAGGTCGTCAACCACCAACGTCACTGCTTCCCGCTCCACCTCCGTATCGCCTTGGGTGACACGAAACGGACCAAGCGCGAACTTCCCAGGACGGCTGGCAGTGAGGCGATAATCGAAGACATAAAGCACGCGTCGTGACCGCGTCGTCCGGCCGTTAATGATCGTGATCGACTGCGAGACCTGTGGTGCCACGCCGAGCAGCTCGGCCGTCAGGCCGTCGGGAAGCGTTCCCAGATCGCACACGGGCTCAGACTGTTCATCAAAGCCTTCCACGGACAGCCGCAGTTGAATGGGTTCGCCGACATAATACGGTTGCCGAGACGCTTCCAAGCTGATCCGCTGCGCCGTGGCGAGGCACGCCAGGACCAACGACAGACCCAGGCTGACCGGCAGCAGTCGCGACGACAGCGGTCGTGGCAGCAGATGTGAAAATCTCGCATGCTTGAACATAGGACGCGTTACCAATCCTTATTGACGGGCAGCGTCCCCGTCATCTGACGTTTTTCTTTCTGTTCCCACCGCTCGGCATCCCGATCGCGAATCAATTGTAAGAGCTGATTCATGCTCATACTCTGTTGATCCTGCGACGTGGACGGTTGCGGCGCCGAGGCTTGCTGTTCGTCCTCGGACTGCTCGTTGTTGTCCTGCTGGTCATTTTGGGATTGATCGGGAGGCGTCAGCAAGGCCAACGCTTTCTGCAGATGGTCCAGGGCATGGTCCTGGGGATCGCGCACGCGTGACAAGTCGAACGCATCGCCGTCGGGTTCCATCGCGGCCGCCGCGGATTGCATGGAGTCGGTCGCTTGTTGCACCCATTGGGCGGCATCGGCGAACGGCTCAGTCGAATTTGGCGTTGGCGGTCCATTTTCTTCGCCGGCAGGTGACGTTGCTGCATCAGCCGGTTGGGCCTGTTCCGCGAGAACTTTCGCAAGTTCGCTGGCAAACTGCTCCAATTGTTGTTGCTCCTGTGCGAGTGGTCCCAGCTTCGGTTGCCGTTCTTCCGCCGAAGTTTCCCCAGCCAATTCCTGGGTTCGATCATTCAGTTCTGCCTGCCGCTGGGCCGTTTCCCGCAGGTGTTCGGTAATGGAAAAAAACAGGCGGCGTAATTCCCGCAGTCGTGCGGTAGCTTCGGCCGCCGTGGTTTGGGCCGCGTCACGCAATGGCTGACGCGGATCGGCCGGTTCCGATGGCTCCGCCGGCGGGCTCTTCTCGGCAGGCACGGACAGACTCTCGTCGGAGGATGATTCTCCACGCGTCCACCCTTGTTGGCTTGACCTCCGAGGGCTCTGCGGCATCCTTCTCCTGCGGGGCTATTTCCACAGGATCGGCTTCTTCGCGTGTCGTGGCGGCCCTGCTTTCTTGCCCGCCAGCTGGATCGTCAGGGCGATTGGCATGCGCCGCTGCAGCGGGTGGCAGAGCCAACTCGTTCAGCTGAGATTCAAGTCGTCGCATCGCTTGTTCGGCTTGTTTGAGCACTCGTCGAGCCAGCTGGAAGTCGCTGCGCCGCGGTGGCCTGATCCTCGGGGCTGGGGCTGGCGGCCGGTTGCGTATCGGATGGCCCGTTGATGGGGAGTGGCTTGGTTGCCTGTCTCCTGTTCCGCTGACAGTTGCCGCTCTTCGCGGTCGATTTCTTCCGCCAACCGCGACAGGCGTTGCAGATTTTTTCGCTGCGCCGCGACCAGCGACTCGTACATTTCGTCACGCTGGTCGCCAGGGAGCTGGCCGGCTGTTTCGGCGGCCTGGGTACGAGCCAATGCCTGTTCCAATCGTGACTCGGTGGCATGCGTCGCTTCGATCAGTCCTCGCAAATCAAGAAATAGCTCCAACGCCTCCGCCAACGTTTCTCGGGCCTTTGTCTGTGACGCGATCGCGCGGTCCCAATCAGCCTGCTTTTATGTCACCCAGGGCTTGACGTTGGGCGTCGGCTGCGTCCCGGACGAGCGGTGTCGCCTGTGCGAACCGCCGCTGGTCGTCGTCCCCATCAGTAGCGGGTTGCTGCGGGCCCATGGTGGCCTGCTTTGCCGGCCGCGGAAGCCACGATATCTGCCAGTTCCTCCGTTCGCTCGGTAAGCGAGAGCTGCGTTTCGGTCACGAGTGTGGGTGTCAGCCATTGCGGGGTGGAGGGTGACGATGAGTCAGCCAGGCGGGGCGCATTGCGGGCCAACTCCGATGTCTGTTGAATTAACTCGGTGGTATCCTGTAATAAGGAACGTAGTGTCTCCTGCGGCGTGCGGAGCGTGTCCCGAGACCGCTTCAGTTCGTTCAACGCGGCGGCTGAGCGACGAAAGCCGCGATTGGCTTGGCGTCGCCGGTATTGGCTGCGGCTTGCCCGAGACGTTGCGTGGCCCGAGGCAAATAAATTCCGATGTGTTCCAGCTGGGCGGCTCGATACCGATCTTCATCCGTTTGGTCGTCCGCGGGCGTTCGCTGCATGGCGGCGAGATCCTCCGCCGTCTGTTGGAGAAGCTGGCTCGTGTCCGAGAGAATCTGGCGTTCGGTTGTCGCGAGGCCGCGAAAATCTCTTCGGGCCGATTCGCCATCGGCTGCTTCCCGCTCCTGACCAGCCAGTCTTTCCACAAGTTGACCACTGCCAGCCAACAGCTCTCGCTGCCGCCCAATCAGCTCGTCCAGTTGTTGGGCGAGTGTGCCGCCATCGTTGCGAGCCAGCGAGTCGGCTAATTCGAGGGACCGACGCATCACCAATTCGAGGTTCTGGCGGGCATCCTGATTTTTGGGGCGCAGCCGAATCGCTTCGCGAAACCAATCGGCGGCCAGCCGCAGGTGCAGGAGAGCCTGCTGCGGATCGGAGGCCAAGGTGCGATCGGCTCGTTCGATCTCGACCCAGCCAAGATTATAGCCGGCGCGGAAGCGGACTTCGCCGTCGTTTCCGGCTTGTCGGCGGGCCTGTTGCAACAATGACTCGGCGGCATCGGCATCCGTCGCCAGCAGGGACAACGAGCGATTGTACGCGTCGCGTGGATCAAGTGATTCTGCCGTCGTCATCGCCTCGTCCAATGGTGGGGTCACGCTGTCCGTCAACCCGCCTGCCGCGGCCGAATCGCTTGTCGCCGTATCGACGGACGGACCAGCCACCAATGGCTGGGGGTCCGTGGGAGCCGCGACAGCCGTGGCGGGTGTGACGGAGAGCCAGGTAACGCAAATGACCGCGACACAGAGGATGAAGAGTGAGTCAACTTTCTTCCGCCGGGGCGCCGTAACCAGCAACCGAGGTGCATCATGGCTGCCGGTATTCCTGCCTGCGACGACCGACAGGACAAGGCAGAGGATGCCCAGCAGCAGCGGCCATTGATAGACCTCGTGGCGAATGAATTGACGCGACGCGTCCAGGCGTCCTCGCATTAAAGGCGCGATGTATTGGCGGTAGATGGAAGTCAAGTCAAGCGCCCCGGTCCCCGCGGGAATGTAAGTCGCCTTCGGTCTTGAGAGCGATCTCTCGTAGCAGGTCGCCATCCAGGCGGCTCACCACGGCCTTGCCCGAGTCGTCGGTCACATAGGTACGGGCACCCGTGCGAGGATCCGTCACCTGGACCTTGCTGCCGGCTTCGTCGCCAAAGCCCACCGTCATGATTCGGATACCCCTTTCCCGGGCTTCCTCCGCGGCTTCGAGCGGAAACGAATCGTGATCTTCACCATCCGTAATCAACAGAATGATCCGCGATACATCGGCAGTGTCGGCAAAGCCGCGGACAGCGGCGCGAATTGGTGCTTCCAGCCGTGTGCCTCCAAGCCCGACGCTTTGCGGCCCGACATGATCCAGAGCCAGCTTGAGAAAGGCAAAGTCGGTGGTCATCGGACTGATCACGGTCGCTTTGCCCGCAAACGCGATCAGCCCCACTTGTTCTCCGCGCATTAAGTCGAGCAGATCGCGGATTTCGGCCTTGGCCCTTTCCAGGCGGTTGGGGATCGTATCTTCGGCGAGCATCGATTTACTCACGTCCAGACAGATCATGATCTCAGCACCCACCTGCGGAAGCAACCGCTCCGTGGCTCCCCATTGCGGCCGCATCGCAGCCAGCACGCAGGCGACGATTCCCAACGCGAAACAGCCGAGCGAGATTGTCTGGCGGAGGCGACCGGGACCACTCACGAGTCGTTCCCTCATCCGGGTCGACATGAACTGGTCAAGTGCTGTCCGCTGGCGTATTTCGAGCCACAAGAGCGCGGCGATCAAGAGGGCGACTGGCCAAATCAAGTGGCCCCACGCAGGTTGTTCAAAGCGAAACTGATCCATGGCGGAAGTAATTAGAAAGCGAAATGGTGGTTGGGGATAGGCCGACTCAGGGGGTTCACAGGTCGGTGGGTACTGGGGGGCGAGTTGAAAGGGTTCGTCGCGGTGGGAGGGTGGCTGGCTGGGCTTCGTTTGCTGGCGACTGTGGCGGGAAGCCCCCGCCACGTTGTGGAGTGCGGCGATGCTTCGCCGCTTTCCTCGGCCAGCCGGTTCGCCGCGGCAAGCCCCAGACGCGTTGTCGTGCCGAGTAAGTCGTCCGGCTTGTGAAACTTCGCGAAATCATGCACCATCTCTATAGAATTCTCGCTCCCACACCACAGGGCGAGCCTCAGGCGACGAAATGCCGGCCCACTCCAAGCGGGTCGCTGCCTGTGGCTAGGTTGCCGCGGACCAGGCCTTCATTGTAGTTTTTTTTCCGGGATCACGGCGAGGATTGCATGCGTCCCGACCCATTCGTCCGACTGCTACAGACGTTGCTAAGCAGCAAACGGAGTGGCTCGTCGCGCCGTTTGGTCGTGCTTGTCGTCGGTCTGCTGCTGGCGTATGTACTGGTGAAGCCCACGCTTGAGGACCGATTGGGCTGGGATTTGCCAGAGCTGTTTCCACCTGACTCGACAACCACATCGGATCCGCCGGCCCGTTCCACGCGGCGCCCAGCAGCGAGCACCACGCAACGCCCAGCCGACGGTCGACTCGGAAGCAGAGGGCGAGCGGTCGATTCTCCAGGCTTTTGCCGCACGGCGATCGGATGTCGTGGTCCGCGCGACGGCGACGGTGGAGAAAAACCTGCAGGATGATCAAATTGATTCGCGCCATCAAAAAATGATCTTGCGTCTCTCATCGGGTCACTCGTTGCTCCTCGCGCACAACATCGATCTCGCCCGCAGGGTGCCTTGCAAGGAAGGAGATATTATTGAATTTCGGGGGGAGTATGAGTACAGCCAACAGGGCGGCGTGATCCATTGGACGCATCATGACCCGGCGGGGCGACACGAGGATGGCTGGATTAAATATAAGGGTAAGGTCTACGACTAGAATCCGGGAGTTGATTGATGGCTGAATTGCTCTTGCGCACCATGCGTGCCGACGAGTGGGACGCGGTCGCCAGACTGATTCACGATTCGACGAACGCCTGGTACGAAGCACACGGGTTGGGAAAGATTTTTGACGCTGGTCCCGAAAGTACAAAGCTATTTTGTGAGGTCTACGAATCCCTCGACCCAGGATGCTGTCTGGTCGTGGAAGGAAGTCGGCCGGGAGCGCTGGCCGGATCCTGTTTTTACCATCCTCGAGCATCGCATGTATCCCTGGGGATCATGAATGTGCATCCGCGCTACTTCGGTCGCGGCGTCGCGCGTCGGCTCTTGCGAGCGATTACCGATCTGGCGGACGAACGGCGGTTACCCGTGAGGTTAGTATCCAGCGCGCTGAATCTGGATTCGTTTTCGCTCTACAATTGCGGGCTTCGTGCCGCGGGCGGTGTATCAGGATATGCTGGTCGAAGTGCCGCCCGCGGGCGTCTCTCCGCCTGAGGAGGTGTTCCAGGCGGATACGCGAGTGCGGCCGGCGACGGTCACGGATGTCGCGGACTTGGTCAAACTGGATGCCCGACTGACGGGGCTGCAGCGTGAACCCGATTTACGAATGTTCGTTGAGAATGCCCTCGGCTGCTGGCACCTGTCGGTGGCGGAGCGCGGCGGCGAGTGCGTTGGATTCATGGCCTCGATCCGGCAGCCGGCGAGCCGCATGGTTGGCCCGGGGGTTGCAGTAACCGAAGAAATCGCCATCCGTCTGGTGGCGTCCGAGCTGTGCCAGCATGCGGGGGGCCAGGCGCTGGTGCTGGTGCCGTGTACGGCGACGCGTCTGGCTCGGGCCGTTTACTCCTGGGGCGGGCGAAACTGCGAGGTGCATATCGCCCAGGTACGGGGAGCTTTTCGCGAGTCGCAGGGCTTGGTCTTGCCAACATTCATGCCCGAGTCGGGCTAGGCCGACGATGGTGCGTACGGATTCCTAAACGAACGCCTGCGGAAAACGGCGAATGACGGTTTTGCGACCAGGGAGGCCTACGGCGAGCGGCGAAGGGTGTTTTTGGATACCGCTGATGCGCGCTAATGGACGCTAATGCCGGTGACGACCAGCCACTCAACGTTCCGTCTACCATCTACGGATGCCGACAGCGGGTTCTCGCTGAGCCACAGCGAATATGGACGTGCGGCCAAGCATCGCCAGCGGGATGGCCACCGGTCTCTGTGTACTCCGTGGCTCCGTGAGAAACCGAATCGTCGTAAACCGCTGTGCGTAGCCTCTTGTGATGCCCCACATGTTGACCTGTGTCTCGTGCTTGTGTTCGTTAAAACGGTGCTCGTACTCGTATTCGTATTCGGCGTGCCCGAGTACGAGCAGTAATGTCCGTGAATCCACGACAATACTATCGGGAATGTGGATCATGACACCCGCCGGGGGCTCGGCATCTCCACGCTGCCCCAATTGGTTTGTGGCCCGGTTGGACCATGGAAATCATCCCTCGCAAGTCGCTTATTTGCATGCTCTTGCGACACGTGCGTTCCAATAAGGCCTCTGCTTGTCCCGAATTTGTCCAGGTTTGCGGCGGAAACCAGATAACTCAGCGGAACATCGGGGCAGGAGATGGGCAAAATGGCAAGCATCAGAAACGAAACGACGCATGAGCAGCAGCACCATCAAAACGAGGACCATTAATCCTAATCCGCTGCTCGGGCCGAATCCCAGCTTCTGCGGCGATTCCAGTGGACGACCTGTCGATCTCAGCTGCCGTTAGCAGCGTCCATACGCAGATTGTCCAGCTGTTTTCCAGTAAACTACCAGCAGAAATCAAATTTCCAGCCGCTAAGGAAAGACGTATTCCGCGACATGGATCGCAGTTTGCACTTCGGTACTTCTGCAATCGGCGTCAGAATAAGAATCAACTGATGGTGTTCCTATCGATTGAGTTTTTCCATGATTGGCCCTGCTGATGCCAGAACAAGACGGGTGCAAACTATGCGGTGCGAAGTCTTCTATCTTAACTGACGGTTTATGCCCCCAGTGCATTTCGCGCACGGCAATAACCCTCGGTCCAATGCCGACTCCGAACCTGGTTACCGACGCTACGATTGCATCTAAACAGTCGTCACCATCAACCAGTGACACGCAAGGCAGCGAGTTTGGTGACTATGAGTTGATTGAGGAAATTGCCCGCGGTGGAATGGGCGTTGTCTATAAGGCTCGACACAAGAAATTAAATCGAATTGCGGCCGTCAAGATGATCCTGGGGGGCCGATTTTCGTCGCCAGAGGAACTGCAACGATTCCAAGTGGAAGCCGAAGCGGCAGCCCGGCTCGATCACCCCGGTATCGTGCCAATTTACGAAATCGGCGAACACGACGGTCGGGCATTTTTTGCGATGAAGTACATCGACGGCGGATCGCTGGCGCAACGGATGAATCAATTCCGCAGTGACCCGAAACTGGCCGTGCAGATGCTGTCGCAGGTTGCCCGTGCCGTGAACCACGCGCACCAACGCGGCATTTTGCACCGGGATTTGAAGCCCGCCAACATCCTCATTAACGCAGCTAACGACCCGTTGGTCACGGACCTGGGGTTGGCCAAGAACACGGCAGACGATAGCAACTTGACCAACGCCGGCGCCATCCTCGGCAGCCCTAGCTATATGTCACCCGAACAGGCCGAAGGTCAAACTACGCTTACGACCGCTGCCGATGTGTATGCGATCGGCGCGATCATGTACGAACTGCTCACCGGTCAACCACCGCACAAAGGCAAGTCACCGATGGAGACGGTGATGAGAGTCATCGCCGAAAACCCAGTTCCACCAAGAAAACTGGATCCGAAAATCGATTCGGAACTTGAGCTGATCTGCCTCAAGTGTCTCGAACGCGAACCTGAGGCCAGATACAATTCCGCGGCAAGCCTGGCAGCCGATTTGGAAAGTTGGCTGTCAGGTGACCCAATCAGTATCAAACCACCGTCTATGGGCTTGCAGATTGCTCGATGGATGCGGCAACATCGCCGCGCGGTTTATGTGGCGTTCGCGACCGTGATGGCGATCGCGTTGACATTTCCAATTATCGCCGCTTTTTTTGGCGGTGGCACCGACTTGGGAGAAGTCTATGATCACTTTCCAGAATCCCAACGGCCGTGGTTTTTTTCCATCATGGCCCTGCCCGATTGGGTCGCCCCCGTCTCCATGTCAGTTCTGATCCTGATCGTTTGGCCGTCGATCGGTTTGTGGAACGCAGTTGTTACGCGGCCAACTTCGATTGGATCGGCGATTGTCGCTGGAATGCTGACGTCGGCGTTGTGCGCAGCAATCGTATTCGTTTTGCTAGGATGGCTTGTGATCGTCCTTTATTCCGGCAGTCTATCCTACAAGCATCTGCGCACACTTGGGCAAGCCATTTGGGTTAACGAGGATACCACCCGCGAAGAAGCCACTCAGGCAGCTTTGGGAGCGATGGAGGGTTTAAAGAACATCCCGGAACACGATCGGGCTGAGATCTTCGCTACGCGGATCGTCGCGGACCAAGTGGCGTCGGGGCCCAAATCGATCATGATCATGCTGCTCGTGTGCTCGACGTTGACCGTTCCGGTCATTTTTGGCACCGTTTATGCGTTTGTGTTAATAGGACGCAAGTTATCCACCTGGTTGTTGATCATTCGGTACTTCATCGCCTGGCATGCGACGACGGTCGCACTTACGTTTGCCATCGCGAGCATTTTCGGGTCGGTAAGAATCTCGGGAAAGCCTGCCGGGGAACAGCCGCTCACAATTTTGATCGGGATTCTGATCGGCACAGTACTAACTTATCTGATGCTGCGTCGCTGGTATTGGCGTCAGAGCGGTTCCTCCCATTGAGACTGGCTCAGCTGATCGATGGCATCGCTGATTCGAGATTGGGCGTCGCGGAGATAGTCAAGACAGTACGCGAAGCTGTGCAGTACGGGTTTCATGGTCATCGCACGCGACCATTCAGGCACAGAAGAAGCGAGTGAACTTCCGTGTGTTGTCACAGATCAACATCGGGACCAGGTCGTTGAGTTTCCGGGGCATGGGATAAGCTGCGGGCTTGATTGATGAACTTGGCTGCGCACTTCCCCCAGATGCTACGAAACCTGACCGCACTTGCGTTTATCGCCGAAAGGAAAGAGTCGCCGGCTGCCGTCAGCGCCCGGAAGGCGAATCATGATCATTCAAATCCGCGACTTATGCTTCAAATACCCTAAGGCGCGGTGCCGGCGGTGCGAGCCCTTCAATTTGAAATCGCGGCGGGAGAGGTCTTCGGTTTTCTGGGGCCTAGCGGTGCCGGGAAGTCAACCACGCAAAAAATACTCATCGGCCTACTGAAGAACCACCAGGGATCAATTCGCGTATTCGACCGCGATCTTTCCGAGTGGAGTTCCGACTACTGATCCGCGGACAACAACGGGCTGGCAAGACGATCTATCTGATCACACACGATATGGCCGTCGCCGCCGAATTGTGCGATCGAGTAGCGTTTATTGTCGATGGCCAGATCAAGTTGATTGACGCACCGAGAGCGCTGATGCTTCGCCATGGGCAGCAGCAAAGTGCGTGTGGAATACCGCGTCAATGCAGCGCTTGCCCGTCAGGAGTTTGCCTTGGCGGGACTTGGCGACAATGACCGGTTTACCGAATTGTTGCGCAATTCCGAGATCCAGACCATGCACACGCTTGAAGCCACCCTGGCAGACATTTTTATTCAGGTTACGGGACGGGGTCTGTCATTTAGCGGTGGCACGCCACGCTGGTCACGGACGTTCGGCTGCAATATCGCAACGGCTTATACCTTGCCGTTGCCTTTGTCGTCGCGATCACCGCCATGGTCGTTTGGCAACTTCCGGACTTGGAGTGGGGCTACTGGATTTTGCGCCACTGGTGATGGGCAATTTGGTGATGGCGACGTTCTATTTCGTGGGTGGGCTGGTGCTGTTGGAAAAGGACGAAGGCACGCTGCAGGCTCAGGTCGTCACGCCGTTGCGGGCCAGCGAGTACCTGGCCGCCAAGCTGACAGCACTGACGCTGCTGTCCCTGGCAGAAAATTTGATGATCGTGACGCTGGTCATGGGCTTCCACTACCGTCTACTGCCACTGTTCGTGGGCATTGCTGCGGCGGCGGTGATCTACGTCTTGACAGGCTTCGTCGCCGTCGCTCGCTACGACAGCGTGAATGAATATCTGATGCCCTCCATGTTCTTCGTTCTCGGGCTGTGCCTTCCCTACCTCGATTATTTCGAGATCTCGGCCCAGCTGGGTCATGCTGCTGCATCCACTGCAGGGACCGATGCTGGCGATGAAAGCCGCCTTTCCACCGGTGGATTTCCCGCAACTGGCTGCCGGCATGATTTCGCCTAGCTGTTGGGGTGTCGCTTTCTTTGGGCTGAGCCTGCGAGCATTTGATCGCCACGTGGTGATGAAGCAAGGAGTACCGTAGCGTGGTTACGCTAACGAGAATCCGAGCTTTAGGAGCCATTGATGTGCGGAGTGTTCGCCGCGATCCCACGCTCGTCTGGTTGGCCCTCGCGCCCTTGGCCATTGCCCTGGTGCTGCGCTGGGGCGTTCCCTGGCTGGCGGCAAGGTTGCAGCAGGTCGAAGGGTTGGACCTGAAAGTCTACGATCCGTTGATCCTCAGCTTTTTTGTGCTCATGATGCCGAACCTGGTGGGGGCCATTATCGGCTTCCTGTTGTTGGACCAACGCGACGATCAGACGTTGACCGCTCTGCAGGTCACACCATTGACGCTAAGGGGTTACTTGTTTTACAGGGCCTTGGCACCCATGGGTATCAGTGCGCTGATGTTGATCGTGACGACACCGTTGACGGAACTGATGACGGCCGGCTGGGGAGTGTTGACGATCTATGCAGCCATTTCGGCTCCACTTGCGCCATGGTCCGCGTTGTTCGTGGCGATGCTTGCCGCCAATAAGGTTCAGGGCTTTGGCGTGATGAAGGCCAGTGGCGTACTTTCCTGGCCCGCGATCATTGCCTGGTTCCTGCCGATGCCCTGGCAACTGCTGATGGGAATCGTGCCTCACTACTGGATCGCGAAAGTCGTCTGGACGGCCAAGTCAAGAAATGATTTACAACTCTGGATCGCCACGCTGATCGGCTTCGTTTACCAAGCCATTTTGGTGCTTGTCTTTATGCGCCAGTACGAGCGGCCCTTCCAGCGAGGTTGAATACAGAGGGAGGCGGTCCGCCGAACAGCCGCGTCGAAGATACACACGACGTGGTATCTTTGCCCGTCATTCTTGATCGTACGGATGTTCGGCTTGCATGCCTTGCATTATCATGTAGCATTTACCGCATGGCCCTTATCTGGCCTGAATCGCCACCTGTCTTAGCAAGAGGTGCGTTGTGAGCTATTCCCGTAGTCATGCGATCTTCTGGACACTAATTGTTACGCTTACAACGAGCGCCGGTGAATTCGCAGACTCCGCAAGACGCTGAGAAAACGAAAACGGTCGACCAAATTTCAACAGAGGAGGCAGTGATGTCCGCAAACGGGACATTCGACGTCGATCTGACACCTCAAGAAGATGTTGGAGCTCCAGCGGGGCGGATGCTAATCAAGAAAACTTACCTGGGAGACATGAACGGCTCCGGCATCGGTCAGATGATTAGCAAGAGAACGGAGAATGGAACAGCCGTCTACTACGCGATCGAGGAATTCTCTGGTTCGGTTGAGGGCAAAAGCGGTGGCTTTACGCTCGTTCACAAGGGCCACATGAGCAAAGAGTCTCAGTCACTTAAGGTCACTATTCTTGAGGGTTCAGGCAGTGGTGAACTTCAAGACATATCCGGCTCGATGCGTATTGTTCAGGATCAGAACGGACACAGATATGAGCTTACGTTTGAGCTGTCGGGCACATAGCAAATCGTTGCGTCTAAACCAATCAGAGTTGTACGTTCGGCAAGGGAAAAAGAACTGAAAAGCCCATGACGAGTACCGACATTGAGGCGATTCGCAAGTTACTAATAGGGAGCTTAATCCCCGCTGTGGCTCGATCTTAGAGCGCCAAGGGGACCGTTTTACAAGCAAGTGTGGTCATTTGTCGGCGTGAACTTGGTTCGCGCCGCTCTCGTGAGGGCCTTTCCGCCGTTCTGGGCGTCGAATCGCCTCCGGTGCTGCCAGAATCGCCAGTCTGGGCAGCGCTCGCATCCTTTTCAGCGCGGCACGAGCATCGCATGCCAATCGCTGGGTGCAAAAACGCCTTAAAGGAACTCGGGGTCGAACAACAACTGCCATTCGCGCGATGCTTCCGCCCGGCTCTCCGATACTCGGTCTCGAAAAAGTCACCGTCCGGGACGCATTCCAGTTCGCACGGTGCGTTCGCCGTTGGCTGCGATCCATTCGGCGGCGCTCGGGCACCGGCCAATAAGGCCTGACCCCCGGGGCGGCCTGTTCCGCTCGGCCTTGATCACGCAGAGGCACCGATCGGCGTTACCCGGTGGGTGAACTTGCGATGGGAATGATCTCCAAGCTGGCCGTGGGGTCGCGCAGGCTGACTGGCCATCATGG
Organism: uncultured Planctomycetaceae bacterium; assembly: GCA_963700865.1. Classification (GTDB taxonomy): domain Bacteria; phylum Planctomycetota; class Planctomycetia; order Pirellulales; family Pirellulaceae; genus CAVOGJ01. Next base: position 144,916 of record CAVOZC010000020.1, read on the forward strand.
CGGCGTGTACCAGTCGGGCTCCTCGCCGTCGTCGACCATCGTGCCTCGCAAGAGCTCATGCGGGCCGAACCGGGACTTGTATGCCATCGATGGACAGCCGCGGACCCAATATCCCAAATAGTGGTATTGGCGACCTTCCCGGGCGGCATCATCAATCTCACGCAGAAGTGAATAGGTCCCCAGCCCGCGCTGTCGAAAATGGGGATCATGATAAAAGTAAATGGACGATGAGCAGTGGGCGAGACAGTCCACCAAACCAATGGCGATCAGTCGGCCCTTTTCCAGATAGGCAAACTCGCGTGCATACTTATTACGGGCCGAAAGAAATCCGTCGACGTAACCCGCTGCCGTCATCTCCTGAAATTCCCAGCCCCGCCGCTGCTGCATATCGGCATGATAACGATTAAAAAGGTCAAGGTGCGCCGCGTCCACCGATGGCTCACGTACTTCCAGCCGGACATCCGCATTCGCTCGCATGCATCGTTGCTGGCTGCGCCAGTCGGGCAAAATCGACTTATTGACAGCCGCAGGCTGATGCATTCCTGGCAATGACGACAGACCGGTCGAAACAGACAAACGCCTTGCCGCCGCCAACCGCGTGCCAAACGCCGAGCGTAGTCCTCGGCCCCCAGGTCGGTCACAAATTCGAATTCCATCGAAGACCCTGCGCCGAGGTAAGTAGGGACACGCATCACGTTCCATAATCATCGTCTGGGGCGAGTGAATGGGAGGTTGCATCGCGACAGCATGCGACAACGCGGAAGATTATCCGGCGTCGTCGATCTCCAGGGAGGTGAAGCGGCGGCATAAGTCCGCGAGACCGTCGCCGGGAAATTGCCCTGGATTGACCTCCAGCCGCGCCAACCCGGCAAGCCGCCCAAGACGGGACAATCCCTGATCGGTCACCCTGGTGCCACGCAGGTCAAGGTACCGCAGCGAAGGAAAAACCGTCACGACTGCCGACAGCCCGGCGTCGTCCAGCAACGTGTCTTGCACCGACAAGCTTCGTAGACTGGGAATGGGTCTCCCTTCGGCAAAGCCGCGACCGGTAATCGCACAGCCCACAAGCGATATCGACTGAAGACTCGTAAAACGAAGCAACGCGGGCAGTCCGTCGTCGCTCATGCGCGTCCTGTCCAGACAGAGCCACTTGAGCCTTCTTCGCACCTCCTCCACGGAAGCCAGATCCGCCAGAGTTTTTGATCCGAGACTCGCGTGGAACTGGAGATCGAGTCCATCAACGCTCAAGTCGAGATTCCGGCGAAGGCACGCGGGGAAATTCGCGTTGTCGCAAGACTGAGATAATGCAGCCGTAGCCCGTGCAAACTTCGCAATCCCTCATCACTTAACGTTGAATTGATGGTCAGATCACGCACCGAGGAGAGATCAACGTCCCTCGCGAGGATGGCGAGTGCCGAATCACCGTTCCCTCCCGTCAGGTAAATACTTTCCAACGGCGGCGGGAAGGGTCTGGGTACGAACCCTTGAAACCGGTAAGTAAGCGTTGCCACGAAGTTGTCGGACTTCTGCCAACGCTCGTTCCGAAGGTGACTGATTAATGCGCAGACGTGCGACCTGGCCCACAAAGAAGCCAGTATGCAAACCATGCAGTAACCCAAGAGGACACTCGTCCGATCAAGTGGCACGTCTTTCCGCAGCCAATAACCCACGGCCAGTTGCGTCCACCCCAGGAGAGCCATGACCACCAGGCCCGCGACAAGCGCCGCAAGCGTCACCGCGAGTCTGATCGTCCCCTCTGATGCATAATCGCTCACATAGACGATGCGGCTGGCTGCCCCGGCGACTGGAAGCACTGTCGAGCACGAAACGAGAAGTATCCACAACGATCGCCACCGCAAATGCAACGTCCCCGAGAGGAAAACGGCGGACACAAATCCCACCAGGGCGATCAGCCGAAATCGGATGGAAAGATCACGCAAGGCCGGTGAGACCACGCAGGCAAATAACAGACACCAACCGATGACAGCCAGCGACATACGCCCCGCGTGACCCGGAATTGTGCTGGCTGTTTCTGCAGCCACCGCAACACCTGCCCATCCATCGGTTGCGGCTCGGCCGGCCCGATCCATCGACCAATGGTATTGGTCCCCAACCACCAATGCTCGAACATAAAAAATCCGCCCGCCAGGAAGATACCGACCAGGTATCCGATGACAGGCCCCACGCACAGCGCCATGGCCGTACATGACAGTACGGCAGGCCAGGCATCCGACCAGCGTTCTGAACCCACCGTTTCCAAGCACGCGGCAAAAAAGACGATCACGGGCAGGATGCAGGCACCGACGAGAATGGATGCGTCGCGCGGACGCCGACCATCAAAGAGCAGCGCCTGCCCGACCGCCAGGCAAACGGCCAATACGCCGGCAGCGAGGATCAAGCCGGCGGTGGCGCGGAGCAGCGTCAAAATGCGAAACAGGACGCAAAAAATGGTCACAAGCACAAACAGGGTGCCCAAAGCCATGCGTCGAGGCACACCCGTCGTTCGCTCAGCCAATACGCGTTCAGTTAAGTTACCTAACACCACTTGCCGCCCTGAATCGTGTGGTCGGAAGCCCCAGTTCACGGTGGGTCAGCATACCACAATTCGACACGAATCAACAATTTGCGGAAATTTCGGCTTGAACTCACCGGCCTGCGTTTTTCAGATTTCACCTGCCAGGGTTTCTTATCCGGCGGCTACTATGAGGTCACGGCGTCGTTTCATTAACCGCGCAGCACGCTGGCGGCGATTCGGTCCCACCGCCGAGCAAGATGCTTCCCTCCCTTTTCTCCAGGAGTTCGTCATGAATCGCTCTGCTTCGCTGGCTGCTTGTATGGGTGTCCTGTTCATGCTGATCCCGGGTGCCTTCGCCGGCTCAGACGACGAAGGCGACCAATCGCCCAAGTCCATGGAAATCACGCTCACCGTGAATGGTGAGGAAATCTCACTCGACAATCTCGAAGAACTCAAGAAACACGCGGACCGCTTGCCCGAACTCATCGACCTCGAAGCGCTAATACGGGACGCAAAGACGGGAACGGGCAAGGCGAAAATCATGATCTTCACGGAAGAAGGCGGGGATGATCAAACCGGTCAGGCCAAGGTCACCATCAAGAAGCAGGTGTTCCTCGGAGCGGACGGAAACGTCCAAGTTCTCGATGACGACGAAGCCAAGCCGAACATATGGATCACGCGGATGGCCGCGGATGCACCGGGCAAGTACATGATTGGGTTGGCCTGCCAGCCGGCTGATGAAACGCTGCGGGCTCAACTTAACGTACCAGACGGCGGGTTGGTGGTCTTGGAGGCCATCGAGGGCACGCCGGCGGCCGCCGCCGATATCCGACCCCACGACGTTCTGGTCTCGGCGGATGGCAAGCCGCTCGATGAGTTAATGGCGCTTATCAAAGCCGTCGATCAAGCCGGTGCGTCGGATCGCGAGCTACAGCTGCAGCTCTACCGCGGTGGCCAGAAAAAAACGATTGCCGTCAAGCCACAGGCGCGACCTGACAAGGCCGAATGGAAGATCGAGCTGGACGAGAAAGACGAAGATGCATCCAGTCACGAGGCTGGACACGTCCATGAGGAGGAAGATGACGATCACGAGGAGCACGAAGAACACGAACATCATGGCCACGAACATGGTGACTCGGCCACTTCGCGGATATGGTCATCATCGACGGCAAGTCCCTGACCGCCGAGCCCCGTATCGCCGCCGGGGAACTCGCGGAACTTCGCTCGGAAATCGCTGAGTTGCGAGCCGCCGTCAAGTATCTCAAGCAACAGCTGAAGAAAGACCGCTAGTGACCGAGCGACTGGGCCAAGTATGATGGGGACGGCGGGAAATCGTTTTCATCGCCGACAGGTGGAACCCATCAGAGACGGGCACAAGTCGCGAGGCATCACGTGGACGATCGGCAGGAAACGGTAAACACCTCGGCAGCCTCCGCGACGCTGGATGGCGAGGCAACCGTGGAGCAGCTCGTCGCCTTGCTAGAGAAGATCGCGGCAGATCGTGGTGTGCTGGCCGAGCTGCCGGAAAACCAGCGACACGCCTTGTTGGAGGCCGCCGGACGCGTCGCCTTCCCCGGGCGCACCGCGCGCCGTCAGCTGACCCAGGCCTTCCGCAAACAGAAACAAGCCGCTCATGCTCGGCGCAGGTCCGTCGATGGCCAGTTGCTGGCTCAAACGGGAATCCGCGCCCAGCAGCGGCGGCGTTTACAACACGCTCATTCCACGGCCCCACTCCCTTGGGAATCCGCCTCGAAGGATTCGTCCGCGCATGTCTCGTCGCCACAACCGCGACTTCAGCTTCCTCGCAATTGCTACATCTGCAAACAAGATTTCGAAATCGTTCATCAATTCTATGATGCCTTGTGTCCACGTGCGAGCTGAATTGGCGAAAAATGCGCCAAACGGCCGATTTGAGCGGCCGACGAGCCATCATCACCGGCGGTCGCGTAAAAATCGGCTATCAGGCGGCGTTGAAACTCCTCCGCGCGGGGCCGACGTCCTTGTTACGACGCGCTTCCCCCGCGATGCGGCGTTCCGTTTTTCTCGGGAACCCGACAAGACAGCATGGCTCGATCGCTTGCAAGTGTTTGGACTTGACCTTCGTCATACGCCAAGTGTCGAAGCCTTTGCTCAACATCTCGTGTCACGGCTGAACCGTTTGGATTTTATTCTCAATAACGCCTGCCAGACTGTCCGCCGCCCACCAGGTTTCTATTGCGCACCTCATGCGGACCGAACGGGCGGATTCCCATCAGTTGCCGATCGAGGCCCAACGGTGGCTGGGCAGCTACCACGAATTGTGTCGTCACGAGCGTCATGCCCCGGAAAGTGATGGCCAACCCTTACCGGCCGAGGTGGCCGCCAGCCTCGTCGGCATCCATCGCGCCGCGGAACTTTCCCAATTGCGGCTTACGCCGGAAGACCATGACCCAGACGCGGCACACTTTCCAAGTGACGCCTACGACGAAGACGCGCAGCAGATCGATTTGCGAGATGTGAATAGTTGGCGGCTTCCGCTGGCGGACGTTCCCACGGTCGAACTCCTTGAGGTGCATCTGGTCAATGCCGTCGCGCTTTTATCTTGAACGCGCGGCTCAAGCCATTGATGCTCAATGTTCCCACACGAGATAAGCACATCGTCAATGTCTCTGCGATGGAAGGTGTCTTTTACCGCGCCTTTAAAACAGATAAACATCCTCACACCAACATGGCCAAGGCCGCTTTGAATATGTTGACGCGCACTTCCGCACAGGACTACATCCGCGACGGCATCCATATGAACAGCGTAGATACCGGATGGATCACCGATGAGGATCCAGCACATCTGGCCGCATGGAAGCAAGCCGAACTGGACTTTCACCCTCCGCTTGACCTGGTCGACGCTGCCGCCCGTATTTGCGATCCGATTTTCTCGGGTCTCAACTCCGGCCAGCATGTCTGGGGCAAATTCTTGAAGGACTATCAAGAAACGAACTGGTAAAGACAAGCCATCCTACCAATCAGGGAGCATTCGCCGCCGCCGCGCGGTCTGCCCAGAACCGACGTGCCTTGCGATAGGCCGGCAGCACGGCGGCCCGTTCCGCGGCGGAGCGCTGCTGCAGTTGTCGTGCGCCGTCGACCAGCCAATCCTGGAAGTACTCCACAGCCGCCCGGCTGATCGGGATTTGGTGATCAAACTCGACGTAGAACGGTGCCGTCCAGCCCGTTTCGTACCGATCGGCATTGTTCGCCACGGCGCGGACCAACATCCAACCACCCTCGGAGAACTCAATGGCTGGTAACGCACCGCCCTGCTTCGCAGAATTTGTCCAACCGAATTTCCGCGACCGAATGGCCGTTCTTGATGAACTGCAGGTAATCAATTTTCGTCCGCGTGTGGAGCGTCAGGCTGGTCTGAAGTTTGATCACTTCTCCGTCCTGACCGTGAAACACGTAGCCCGGTCGTTGGCCGTTTACCGACGGCACGAGGAGGGGACCGTTAGAAACCACGACGCTTCCTTCGCCAAGTCCCTGCCACCAGGATTTCAAGGAGAAGGGCGATGCTCCAAGACCAACGTAAGTGCGATATCCTCCCGGCGCAGCGTGGGTAGCACCAGACCCCGAGGCGGCAACCGGCACCAACCGCAGACCAGCGTTTAAGGCGTGATAATAGATCGACTCGCGGTAGCGATCCTCACCTTCCTCCTCCGGGAACAGCCTTCGATCTGGCGGGCGGCGATTCATCGCTTCACGCGATGCGCTCGGTCGCAACACCACCATCGCATCGATCTTCCCCGTGCTCAGGTAGACAGGCGTATGCCAGGCCGCCGGCTCGAGTACTTGCACCTGGGCGTCGTCGGCTGCCTGTTCGATTGCGGCGAACGTATCCCTTGGGCTCCCATCGCCTTCCGCAAGGGGTGCCTGCCTCGTTCTGATCAGAAGCTCACCTCCCGAGTCGCGAACACGGCGGACCTGCAGATCGACGACGCGGTCCGTCGATGATGGTAGCGAGCCATCGGCAAGGGGTTCGTCCGAGGCCGACACGCAAGCCACCATGTGTAGATCCTCACCAAAGGCTAACGTCGGCATCTCCGCTTGTTTCCGTTCGACCCAGGGATCGCCCGACCACCAGCCACGGTCACGCATCGTGATGTGGCGCTTCAGCACAATTTGTTGCGTATCGGTAGCGTCTCGTGACATGACAAAGGTACCGAACTGGCCATGGTATTCGGGCCCCCGTTCCACGCGATATCGATAGGTGCCGGGAGCCAGTTTCATCCGACACGGTCCGTCAATGGTGAATTCCTTTCGCCAGAAGGGAAATTCCGCCGGATGCGGATGCCGCCCGTTGGTCGGTGATTTCCAATCGAGCACCGATCGGTTTGTTCGTTTCCGCCTCGAGGATACGGATTTCAATTTCCCCCGCCGACAGCGCGACACAGCATACGCATCCGTACCAGATCAGCGGCGTCAGCACCGCAAATATTCGCTTTGGATTCATGAGCACACCGCGCCGAATCGAGTCGAGGGTCTTCGCGCGACGCAGCTTACTCAGCGTCGTCGCCTTCGGCGGCGCTGAGCAACCCGGTGGCCACGCCTTGACCAGCGAGCATCAACGATACCACGAGTGACCGCGCCACGAAAACCGGCCGGCGGTTACGGCGGCAGTCCAATCAAACTCTAGGTGCTGTGATGTACCAGGTTGGCGTCCACCCGGTTGACAATGAATTTCGCGACGTGGTCAAACGCTGCTTTGCTCGGAAGCATCGCTCCGAGATCGACCACCAGCGTTCTTCCTCGGCACTCGACCAAGGCCGTCCCTGCGCTTTGATGGCGATCGTCCAGAAACCCCATGTTCGACGAATTCACACCTGACGCTTGCTCAGTGCCGCAAATGAAATCAAAGATCAACAGCGTTTCTGAACTACCGTCTCGGTTGTTCTGCCACTCTGCCAGATCGCTTCAAGGATGCTGCGAGCGGCATCCAGTCGCACTGCCTCGGACGCCGAGTTGAGCAATGCGTGGAGGCAGCGAACGGCATCCGGTCCAGCTTCCGACAGGAGGTCTGCCGTGTCCGCGTAGGCATCTTCACGTCGTCGGGACTTCCAGGCAAGTTCGACGGCCGACTTCATCGGCGCTCTGGCGGCTACCGGTCGCTCTGCTGGATTGTGATGATGTTGCTTCATGGATCATGTGGGACCAGGCCCTGGCATGCAAAATGCCGCAGGGGAAGCTCCAAGAATGCATCCTGGGGGGGGAAATCAGGTGGGACCGGGAGGGGCAAACGGAATGCCGGAGTTTACGCAGCGGTATCTGCCGGCGCTTCCGCATGATGGCATCGGCACTTGAACGCGGCCAACTTGAGCAAATCGGCGTCCAGCGTGATTCGGGGCGCGCCGTGTCCCAGTCTCGTGATCAGGATGTGTCGGCTACCTCAGTTTACGAGGTTTTTCCAGCAAATCGCCCGGGTGAATTTCCCGTCCTGCTGCCTGCGTGGCGGCTTAACGGCTCGTAGTTGACTCCGTAGAATTGGGGTCGGCCAGCAAGACATGCAGAATTTTAAGCCGCGAACAACGCACCTCCACCCAGCGGTCTCCAGCGTCCACTGGGTGGGAATACGGGGATAGAGGATACATGGCGGAAGATTATTACAAGGTCTTGGGAATCAGCCGCAAGGCCACCGAGGCAGAGATACAGAAGGCGTATCGCGAGATGGCGAGGAAGTACCACCCCGATCTTAATCCCCAGGATGCCAAGGCGAAGCAAAAGTTTCAACAGGTCCAGCAGGCTTACGAGGTCCTCGCCGATCCTCAGAAACGCAAATTGTACGACCAGTACGGAAGCGATTTTGAGGCGGCCGGAGCCGGTCGGGGTCCTCGACCCGGAGGCCGACAACCGGGTCCGGGATATGGCGCGGGCGACGTCGAGTTTGATCTTGGCGAAATCTTCGGTCGAGGCGGCGAGACGGATCAAGGTGGCTTTGGAGATTTCTTTCGCCAATTCACTTCGGGCACGGGTCGCACAGCGACTCGGACGATGAAGGGGCGGAGCCTCAAACAGGAGATTCAGATCTCTTTCCAAACCGCCGTCACGGGAGGTGAAACCCAGTTGGCAGTGCGACGCGGTCCCAAAGTCGAAACGATTACGGTGAAAATCCCCCCTGGGATTGCCGACGGCAAGACGATGCGTCTGCGAGGCCAAGGCGAACCCTCGCCAAACAATGGTGCCGCCGGAGACATTCTGCTGACCATTCGGGTGAGACCGCATGAGGCGTTTCGCCGTAAAGGCGAATACGATCTGGAAGTCACGGTCCCCATTGGTCTGGCCGAGGCGGTCAATGGAGCCAGCATTGACGTGCCGACCCCCTACGGCACGATCGCACTGAAGGTTCCCCCGATGACTTCGAGCGGCAAGAAGTTGCGCGTCAAAGGCCACGGGGTAAAACGTGCTGACGGAGAAAAAGGTGACCTGTACGCCGAGTTGCAGATCAGCTTGCCTCCGCAGCTGAATGAGCAGGTAAAGCAGGAATTAGCCGCCAGCGGCGCCTACAATCCGCGTGCGAACCTCCGCTGGTGAGCCGCCGTCTATGGGCGAAGGCATGAGCATGAATTCGGCCGCCCCGGAGCGACCCGCCGGCGAGACCTTTCCGGCGCCTGCCCGGCTGCGTACCCGGCGAGATTTTCAAGCCGTATTCCAACTGCGCAAGAGTGTCGCCGATGGCACGCTCGTGGTCTACGCACGGCGGAACAAATTGGGATTTTGTCGCTTGGGCCTGAGCGTGTCACGCAAGGTGGGTAACGCGGTCGTCCGAAATCGCTGGAAGCGGCTGATTCGCGAGTCGTTTCGAAAACAACGGACCCAACTGCCGCCCGGGCTGGACCTGGTAGTGATTCCGCGGCAGGGGGTGAAGGCCGAATTTCACCGGGTGAACGCCGCGCTGCGGGGACTGGCCGAGCGCGCCGATCGAAAGCTGCGGGGAACGCGGACATGACGTTCTGGCTGCGACAACTGGCCGCCATCCCCAGCCTGCTGATGATCGGCATGGTACGCGGCTATCAGTTTCTTATCAGCCCGCTACTGGGGCCACGCTGCCGCTTTACGCCGACCTGCAGTCAGTACTTCATTGAATCCGTGAAGAAATACGGGGCGCTGCGTGGCTCGCTCCGCGGGATGTGGCGAATCTGCAAATGCCATCCGTTTCATCCGGGCGGAGACGATCCTCCCTAAGCCATGGCCCCGTGGCGACCTAGCGATGCTTGGCGGCCTGCTGATCCTCCATCACGGCATCTTGCCACTGCTTGATCTGCTGCAACGCCTCGAGTGGCGCCGCCGTGTCAATGCGAAAGCGACGGATTTCATCAACCACTGGATGTTCCGCCATTTCAAATAGCGTCAATTGATACTCACCGCTCTTCCGGGAAGCCGTGACCTTCGTGGCAGGTCGCGTCGTTTTGCCATCCAGATGCTGAGCCTCCAGTTGAGCCAGGATGTTGATGGCTCGATCGGTCACTTCGCGAGGCACGCCGGCCAGCTGGGCGACGTGTATGCCGTAGCTCTTGTCTGCCGAGCCGGGGACGATTTTGTGAAGAAAGACGACCTTGTCTTGCCACTCTTTTACCGCGACATTGAGATTCGTGACGCCCGGATGGGATTCGGCCAGTTCCGTCAGTTCGTGATAGTGCGTGGCGAACAGCGTGCGGCAACCGATTTCGATCGTGAATGTACTCGACGATCGACCAGGCAAGCGAAACGCCATCGTAGGTACTGGTTCCGCGTCCGATCTCGTCAAGAATGACCAGGCTGCGCTCGGTGGCCGTATTCAAGATACGTGCGGTCTCGACCATCTCCACCATAAAAGTACTTTGCCCGCGCGCCAGTTCGTCGCTGGCACCAACACGGGCAAAAATTCGATCGGCCAAGCCGATTCGCGCACGACGAGCGGGGACAAAGCTACCCATTTGCGCCATGAGGGTGATCAACGCAACCTGTCGAATATAGGTACTCTTGCCGGCCATGTTGGGCCCCGTAATCAGCAGAACGTGGCGCATCGGCGGAAGCGTGCGTGTCATTCGGTACGAATGTCCCCTCCGGTTCGATCACGTCAAGCACGGGGTGGCGTCCATCGACGATTTCAAGCAGCGGCTCGTCCGTCAATTCCGGACGGCAGTATCCGCGGGCCTGGGCCAAATGGGCCAGTGCGAGAAGGACATCCAGCTGCGCCAAGGCATCGGCGGTGATGCGCAGGCGACCTGCCGCTTCCTCCACGGATGTCCCGCAAACGCAAGAACAGGTCGTACTCGATTTCCTTCGCCTTTTCCTCAGCGGTGAGTACCTTCTCCTCGTACTCCTTCAACTCAGGCGTGATGTAGCGCTCGGCATTCTTCAGCGTCTGCTTGCGAATGTATTCCGCGGGCACTTTTGCTTTGTGCAGCGTTGGTGATTTCTATGTAGAAGCCAAAGACCTTATTGAAACCAACCTTCAGGCTGGGTATTTCGGATCGTTGTTGCTCGCTGCGCCTGGTAGTGGGCAATCCATTGCTTGCCACCCTTGGCGAGTTGCCGCAGTTCGTCCAGCGGCGGATGAAAGCCACCACGAATCATGCCACCTTCGCGGGAAGTGAGCGGACAATGTTCGACCAGAGCGGCCGTCCGCAAGTGGTCATGCAATTCGGGACACAAATCGATCTGTTCCTCCAAGCGGGCGATCAGCCGCTGCGGAACGCCCCGTCAGCTTCGCTTTGATCCGCGGTAATTTCGCTAGGGTGCGACCGATGATACTGCAAATCGCGGGGGCTCGCCCGGCCTGTCGTTACGCGCGTCAGCAGTCGCTGCATGTCGTAGACTTCCCGCAGTTCCTCGGCCAGTCCTCGGCAAGGCCGCGGTCGCGTCAGCAGTTCGAACACGGCTGACAGGCGGGCGTCGATCTGCTTCGATCTGAGTCAGTGGCGCCGCCAGCCATTCCGAGAGCAGCCGCGACCCCATCGCGGTGACGGTGCGATCGAGGATGGCGAGCAACGAGCCCTGTCGATTTCCATCACGAAGAGTCCGAGTGAGCTCCAGACTTCGCCGCGTCGCCTGATCGATCTCCAGGCATTGGCCCGGCCGATACGGTAACAAGCGATCGATGTGCGACAGTGAAGATTTCTGGGTTTCCTGGAGGTAATCCATGATGGCACCCGCTGCGCGCACACCATCTTCGACCTCTTCCGCGAACCCGAATCCGTGCAGATGCTTGACACCAAAGTGCCGCGTCAGGACGCGTCAACGCCTCGTCACGACCAAACGCCCAGTCGGCTCGCTTTGTCACGACAATGCGACTCGTCCATACCCGGCTGGCAGCGGCCGGATCGTCTTCCGCTACCAGGCACTCGGCCGGCCCGATCCTCGCCAGCTCGTCAGCCAGGTGATTCAGCGACAACGGTGCTGGCGAAAAAGCGGCCGGTCGAAAGTTCGATCCAGGCCAGCCCGACCGGTTGACTGACCTTGCTTGCGTCGAGTAATTTGCCAAACACGGCGGCCGCCAGAAAGTTGTTGCTCCGCGGGTCGAGCAGTCCGTCGTCGGTGAGTGTGCCAGGAGTGACAACGCGTGTCACCTCGCGTTCACCAGCCCCTTGGCCTGCTTCGGGTCCTCGACCTGCTCGCAGATCGCAACACGAAATCCCTGCTGAATCAGCTTGGCGAGATATCCGTCGAGCTGATGATGCGGAAAGCCCGCCATCGGAATCGGATTTTTCCCCTTGTCGCGGCTGGTCAGCGTCAGGCCCAGCCGCCTGGGCGGCCTGCTTCGCGTCGTCGTAGAAGAGCTCGTAGAAATCGCCCATCCGAAAGAGCAACAGCGCATCGCCGCAGAGGGCTTTGGCGTCCTGGTATTGCTGCATCATCGGACTGACGGTCATGCGTCGGATATTACCAATTCAGACACCTACCGAGTAGGGGTTTCCTGCCGTAGGCCTCCTGGAGACACGCTTGCCACAGCCACCCCGTGGGACTGGGCACCCACGCGCCAAGCGCGCATGGTAACGTGCGACGAGATAGGGCATAATGCGGCATGCTGCTGGTTTCCGTACCTGCCGTTTGCCAATCGTAGGCGTCGCGATGAATCGTCACCAAGTCTCCCTTTTGGCCTTCCTGCTATGGCTCGGCTCCGCATGCGTGACGCCGGCCTGGAGCGACGAGTCGTCGGGCACGCCGGCCGACGCGGCCATCGCAGGGCTGGAGGCGGCCGGCGGTACCGTCCGTCCGCTCGCGGAAAATGTCGATGCCTGCGAAGTATCGTTTGCGCTTTCCGATCAAGCGATTACCGATGCGTCGCTGAAGGGCCTTGAGCACGTCCCGCACGTCGAGTGGCTTTACCTGCAGGGGACTCAGATCACGGACGAGGGACTGGTTCGCGTGGGACTCCTCAGCGATCTGACCCGGCTGCATGTCGAAAAGACGCAAATCACGGACGCGGGATTGAAACACCTGCACGGGCTTCACCGGCTCGAATACCTCAACCTGTATGGCACGCGAGTCACCGACGAAGGTTTGAAGACGTTGGCCGAGATGCCCAGCTTGCGGCGAGTCTATCTGTGGCAGACCCACGTTACCGATGACGGCCTGGCACAACTACAAGCGGCCCTACCGGACGCTGTGGTGATGACCGCGGCGAAGATGGCGCCGCCACCGATCGAGCCACTCGCGACAGGTCGCTATGTGCGGGTGCGTCTGGTGGGCGATGAGCAAATCCTGTCTCTGGCCGAAGTTGCGATTTATAACGCCGCGGATGGGAGTGAACTCCATCGCCAGGGACAGGCAAGCCAGTCCAGTACGGCTTATGAGGGGTCGGCGGAGCGAGCCATTGATGGAAATACGGATGCCCATTTTGATAGCCACTCGATCACACATACCGAATCTGAATCGTATCCTTGGTGGCAAGTCGACTTGGGAGCGGCGGAGGCGATCGGTCGAATTGAGATCTGGAATCGGGCGGACCAGACCGGCACGCGGCTGGCTCATGCCGTCGTCGAGATTCTAGACGAAGATCGACAAGTCGGTTGGCAAGCCACCATTGACGAGGCGGCGGACGGCAGCCATCACGAATTTAAACGCTAGGGCGAGGCCTTGTGCCGCAGCCCGCATAACGACGGCATCAGGAACGATCCCACTGTGGGATCGTTCGATTTTTATTTTTTTGAAAAGGGCACCATTATGAGACGCAGTATGGTCTGCACCGCTATCTTGGCCTCGGCCATGATCATCGGTTGCAACACATCGCCGACGGATTCGGTTGATACCGTTTCCACGGCTAACGACGTGGTCGTTCAGACGATCAGCGGCACGGGACTCCAAAAGATCAAGCTCAAGTTGCCAGGCATGACATGAGGTGGTTGTGCCGCTTCCGTGCGAAGCGCTCTGAATCTGGCGGGCATTACTGATCTGGAGACGGATCTTGGAAATCGCGAGTGCACGTTCACGGTCGACCATGGTGCCATCGACCTGACGGCAAAACTGAATGAGATCGCGAAAACCAATGACCATGTGGCAGGTTGGTCACTCATCGAGCAAGTCGACCTGACTCCCACTTCATAGACCGGTTAAAGTCCGACCTGTATATCGACTGGTGACACCGTGTCACCAGTCGATTTTTTTTACGATCGATGGGCACATCGAGATTGCATGCCCGTCCGTCGCGACCAAAGTCGCTACAAACTGCAGTTGCCGCCCGTGCAACTGCTCCCGGAAAGTGATCCCCAATCGTCCGCCACGGGAAGATCACAGCAAGAACCACGTCCGAAGCGCCAAGTCAGACCCATACCCACGTAGTAAGTCTCAAGGTTAACCGACGTGAAATCCCCGTACCTTTCCGACGCACGCGGCATTCCACCGGCGAAGATATCCAGATCAAGCCCCGGGAGCACGTCGCGAATCCCGATGCCCGCTGAAATGCGGTGCTGGTTGATATTTGGAAACTGGGCCTGCAAGTAACGAATGGCTTCGCCGACGACCGGCGGAACAATGCCGCCCGCGGAACCAGCGACGTTCTTTTGTGTCGCCCGATCCGCCAGCACATAACCCAATCGCAACCGCAATCGCTCGGTTAGCTTGTATTGCGTTCCCACTTGCAGCTGCCCACTGATCGTCGAAGATCGGACCGAAGAGATCAGCATTGTTCCAATTGAAATACAAGACATCCGCAGCCACCAATAACTTGCCTCCGAAAAGACTCTCGTCAGCAAAGGCCAAACCAATGACTTCCGGCATGTCCATGTTAATGTCGAAAAACGAACTGAAGGAACCGTCCGGCAATTCGAGCCGAATGGCGTCGTCATAATTGAAGTGCATTTTCGAGAAATAGCTGAACCCCACGGTTGTTTGGGGGCGTAGTTCGTAGGTCACTCCCACGGTACCCCGTAAACCATAATCAGTCGTGGCGGCGCCGATCCCGACGAAGGGCGCATCGAACACGCTGGCCCCCAACCCGATGCTCCCACCGACGGCGAGACGTTCCGTGACGTTCACGCCGGCGGTCACATGAGCCCCCAACACCTGAATGAGGGCGGACGTCCCGTTGCTCTCGGGGACTTGACGCAAACTTAGTCCGGCACCCGACGTTCCCACTAGCCCCATGCCCACCGTGAGCGGAAGCCCCAGAGCTCGATAGTCCTGTGACACGGCGATGTTGCCGATCAATGACCCCTGCGCGTCGGATTTGGCGCTGAAGTCACCGATGTTGGGCAGACTGCCCCCCGATTGATCCCAATTGAACGTCCCCTCGACCCAGGCGTTACCGAAGCCAAATTGCGTGCCTCGCATTTGGGCCAGAGTCGCCGGATTGCCGTTGACGGCGGACTGGACATCCTGGGGCCGGGCCATGCTGGCACCGCCCATCGCCCCCGAGGCTGGCATCAACGTATTGCGGAGGTCCGGACCGAACGACTGAGCAAGCACGCTACTCGTGCAAAGACCAAGGAACGGCAGGCTCGCGAGGGCCAGCGCGGCGTAACGAAACATCGGAATATCCTCGCAGCGGTTGTGATGGAGCTCGCCGCCGGACAATCGATCCAGCCGGCAATGTTGGCAATATCGTCACGACCGAGTCGATCTTCCCAATCGGAACCGGTCGGCCCGATTAATCGGTACAGGTGGCAAACGCTGCCCATCTTCACAGGCGTGACGCTGGAGCCCGACCGGCCAACCGGACTCCTCGCAACCGAGGACGGCGATGCTACCAGGGACGCCCGGACAAGCTCCGTGGGGGCCGAGCGGACGGCGGCGGAAGCCGGAAACACAGAGGAAAGGAGGAAGCAGAGAAGCTCCGTGTCCTCCGTGTCTCGGTGGTTCAAACCAGCACTGGAAGCCGACGTTCCTGGCGAACTCGCCGCGGTGGACGCCAAGGGAGCACGCACCATTCCTTGCCACGGACTTTTCATCGCAGCACGAAGCCCGCGGGTCCTTCCGCACGCCCGGCGGCTCTTATCCGTCGGGTCGCCAACCGCTACAGGGTCAAAT
>CAVOZC010000021.1:0-15752 GCA_963700865.1 uncultured Planctomycetaceae bacterium
GTGGCTCGAAGGGCATCACCGATCGACCGGGCGGCCGTTACCGAAGTCATCTGCCGAGCCTGCCGGAGCCGTTCACGGCTTTCCAAGAGCAACCGCCGTCGCTGGGACTCGGCGGGGTCGACCTGTTTCCGCCCAACCTCCCAGGCCGCGAAGCCCAGCGCCGCAATGCCGAGCGAGTAAAACGTGACCGGTACGGCTGTCTCGCGCCAGGGATGGCGGCCCGCACGCAACAGCAGATCACGACGGGTTTCGATGGCGAAATCCGCCGCGGACGTCGCCGTCGATGCGACAGACCGGGTGGCCGCTGCTGGGGACTCGTCATGGCCGACGTCGCCAACCTCGTCCGCCGCTCGGGCTGCCGTCGGGCTGGCCACAACATCCGTGGAGGAAACAACTTGCGCGGGCATCACGCGCATCGCGATGGGTCGTGAGGTCGTCGATTCGTATTGGCGTGTTAGAGGGTTAAACCACGAGAAAGTGATCGGGGGAATCTCGCGGACCGCTTCATCTTCCACACGCAGCGTTACATCAAACTGTTTCGCTCCGTCCTGGTAGCGACCCGCGATCTCTTCCGAGGGCAGCCGGAATAGCTCGGGCGGCAGACCGTTCGGCCCAGCCAGCGAAGGCAATTCCAGCGATGCGACATTCCCATCGCCGCGAACGGTGATGGTAAGAGCGATCGGATCCCCCACACGGACTACGGATCGGTTCGTCTGCGTTTCCAGACGAAATCCCTCTCCCACCGCACCATGGAAGGTGGCTGGTCGATTCTCCAACGGCAACGGCAGGATCGTAACACGAAGTGGCTGGCCTTCCGCCTTTAAAGGCGGAGACAATGTCCGCCGGGATCGGCCAAAGAAGGGATCATCAAACAGGCTATCCACGATACCGCCACGCCCTCCCCCGGTGCGCATCGACGCCGTCACCGGCGGAATCACGAAGTCGCCCGGCTCATCTGCCACCATCATGCGGGTGGCGGTGGCCACCGTAAAGGCCTTGCCGTCGATCGTCTGCCGAGTGTACCGCGCCACGAGTTGCAGCGTGCCCGCGGCTGTCTCAATGGGCAAAACTTGATCATTTTGTGTGGCCGGCGCGTCCTCAAATTCAAACCGATCAAATAGCTGCGAATGGATCGCGAGCTTGGAAATCGACCTTACGTTCCCCGCATAGGCCCAGGTGATGGTGACCGCGACCCGCTGGCCGACGAAAAAGGGACCAGGAGGAAGATCGACATCGATCCGCAGGTTCGGATCGTTTTCTAGGTCGTCAACCACCAACGTCACTGCTTCCCGCTCCACCTCCGTATCGCCTTGGGTGACACGAAACGGACCAAGGCGAACTTCCCAGGACGGCTGGCAGTGAGGCGATAATCGAAGACATAAAGCACGCGTCGTGACCGCGTCGTCCGGCCGTTAATGATCGTGATCGACTGCGAGACCTGTGGTGCCACGCCGAGCAGCTCGGCCGTCAGGCCGTCGGGAAGCGTTCCCAGATCGCACACGGGCTCAGACTGTTCATCAAAGCCTTCCACGGACAGCCGCAGTTGAATGGGTTCGCCGACATAATACGGTTGCCGAGACGCTTCCAAGCTGATCCGCTGCGCCGTGGCGAGGCACGCCAGGACCAACGACAGACCCAGGCTGACCAGGCAGCAGTCGCGACGACAGCGGTCGTGGCAGCAGATGTGAAAATCTCGCATGCTTGAACATAGGACGCGTTACCAATCCTTATTGACGGGCAGCGTCCCCGTCATCTGGCGTTTTTCTTTCTGTTCCCACCGCTCGGCATCCCGATCGCGAATCAATTGTAAGAGCTGATTCATGCTCATACTCTGTTGATCCTGCGACGTGGACGGTTGCGGCGCCGAGGCTTGCTGTTCGTCCTCGGACTGCTCGTTGTTGTCCTGCTGGTCATTTTGGGATGGATCGGGAGGCGTCAGCAAGGCCAACGCTTTCTGCAGATGGTCCAGGGCATGGTCCTGGGGATCGCGCACGCGTGACAAGTCGAACGCATCGCCGTCGTGTTCCATCGCGGCCGCCGCGGATTGCATCGAGTCGGTCGCTTGTTGCACCCATTGGGCGGCATCGGCGAACGGCTCAGTCGAATTTGGCGTTGGCGGTCCATTTTCTTCGCCGGCAGGTGACGTTGCTGCATCAGCCGGTTGGGCCTGTTCCGCGAGAACTTTCGCAAGTTCGCTGGCAAACTGCTCCAATTGTTGTTGCTCCTGTGCGAGTGGTCCCAGCTTCGGTTGCCGTTCTTCCGCCGAAGTTTCCCCAGCCAATTCCTGGGTTCGATCATTCAGTTCTGCCTGCCGCTGGGCCGTTTCCCGCAGGTGTTCGGTAATGGAAAAAAACAGGCGGCGTAATTCCCGCAGTCGCGCGGTAGCTTCGGCCGCCGTGGCCTGGGCCGCGTCACGCAATGGCTGACGCGGATCGGCCGGTTCCGATGGCTCCGCCGGCGGGCTCTTCTCGGCAGGCACAGACAGACTCTCGTCGGAGGATGATTCTCCACGCTCCACCCTTGTTGGCTTGACCTCCGAGGGCTCTGCGGCATCCTTCTCCTGCGGGGCTATTTCCACAGGAGCGGCTTCTTCGCGTGTCGTGGCGGCCCTGCTTTCTTGCCCGCCAGCTGGATCGTCAGGGCGATTGGCATGGGCCGCTGCAGCGGGTGGCAGAGCCAACTCGTTCAGCTGAGATTCAAGTCGTCGCATCGCTTGTTCGGCTTGTGTGAGCGCTCGTCGAGCCAGCTCGAAGCGCTGCGCCGCTGTGGCCTGATCCTCGGGGCTGGGGCTGGCGGCCGGTTGCGTATCGGATGTCGCGCTATGGGGAGTGGCTTGGTTGCCTGTCTCGTGTTCCGCTGACAGTTGCCGCTCTTCGCGGTCGATTTCTTCCGCCAACCGCGACAGGCGTTGCAGATTTTTTCGCTGCGCCGCGACCAGCGACTCGTACATCTCGTCACGCTGGTCGCTAGGGAGCTGGCCGGCTGTTTCGGCGGCCTGGGTACGAGCCAATGCCTGTTCCAATCGCGACTCGGTGGCATGCGTCGCTTCAATCAGTCCTCGCAAATCAAGAAATAGCTCCAACGCCTCCGCCAACGTTTCTTGGGCCTTTGTCTGTGACGCGATCGCGCGGTCCCAATCAGCCTCTTTTATATCACCCAGGGCTTGACGTTGGGCGTCGGCTGCGTCCCGGACGAGCGGTGTCGCCTGTGCAAACCGACGCTGGTCGTCGTCCCCATCAGTAGCGGGTTGCTGCGGGCCCATGGTGGCCTGCTTTCCGGCTGCAGAGGCCACGATATCTGCCAGTTCCTCCGTTCGCTCGGTAAGTGAGAGCTGCGTTTCGGTCACGAGTGTGGGTGTCAGCCATTGCGGGGTGGAGGGTGACGATGAGTCAGCCAGGCGGCGCATTGCGGGCCAACTCCGATGTCTGCTGAATTAACTCGGCGGTATCCTGGAATAAGGAACGTAGTGTTTCCTGCGGCGTGCGGAGCGTGTCCCGAGACCGCTTCAGTTCGTTCAACGCGGCCGCTGAGCGACGAAAGCCGCGATTGGCTTGGCGTCGCCGGTATTGGCTTCGCGCTTGCCCGAGACGTTGCGTGGCCCGAGGCAAATAAATTCCGATGTGTTCCAGCTGGGCGGCTCGATACCGATCTTCATCCGTTTGGTCGTCCGCGGGCGTTCGCTGCATGGCGGCGAGATCCTCCGCCGTCTGTTGGAGAAGCTGGCTCGTGTCCGAGAGAATCTGGCGTTCGGTTGTCGCGAGGCCGCGAAAATCTCTTCGGGCCGATTCGCCATCGGCTGCTTCCCGCTCCTGGCCAGCCAGTCTTTCCACAAGTTGACCACTGCCAGCCAACAGCTCTCGCTGCCGCCCAATCAGCTCGTCCAGTTGTTGGGCGAGTGTGCCGCCATCGTTGCGAGCCAGCGAGTCGGCTACTCGAGGGCCCGACGCATCACCAATTCGAGGTTCTGGCGGGCATCCTGATTTTTGGGCGCAGCCGAATCGCTTCGCGAAACCAATCCGCGGCCATCCGCAAGTGCAGGAGAGCCTGCTGGGGATCGGAGGCCAAGGTGCGATCGGCTCGTTCGATCTCGACCCAGCCGAGATTATAGCCGGCGCGGAAGCGGACTTCGCCGTCATTTCCGGCTTGTCGGCGGGCCTGTTGCAACAATGACTCGGCGGCATCGGCATCCGTCGCCAGCAGGGACAACGAGCGATTGTACGCGTCGCGTGGATCAAGTGATTCTGCCGTCGTCATCGCCTCGTCCAATAGTGGGGTCACGCTGTCCGTCAACCCGCCTGCCGCGGCCGAATCGCTTGTCGCCGTATCGACGGACGGACCAGCCACCAATGGCTGGGGGTCCGTGGGAGCCGCGACAGCCGTGGCGGGTGTGACGGAGAGCCAGGTAACGCAAATGACCGCGACACCGAGGATGAAGAGTGAGTCAACTTTCTTCCGCCGGGGCGCCGTAACCAGCAACCGAGGTGCAGCATGGCTGCCGGTATTCCTGCCTGCAACGACCGACAGGACAAGGCAGAGGATGCCCAGCAGCAGCGGCCATTGATAGACCTCGTGGCGAATGAATTGACGCGACGCGTCCAGGCGTCCTCGCATTAAAGGCGCGATGTATTGGCGGTAGATGGAAGTCAAGTCAAGCGCCCCGGTCCCCGCGGGAATGTAAGCGCCTTCGGTCTTGAGAGCGATCTCTCGTAGCAGGTCGCCATCCAGGCGGCTCACCACGGCCTTTCCCGAGTCGTCGGTCACATAGGTACGGGCTCCCGTGCGAGGATCCGTCACCTGGACCTTGCTGCCGGCTTCGTCGCCAAAGCCCACCGTCATGATTCGGATACCCCTTTCCCGGGCTTCCTCCGCGGCTTCGAGCGGAAACGAATCGTGATCTTCGCCATCCGTAATCAACAGTATGATCCGCGATACATCGGCAGTGTCGGCAAAGCCGCGGACAGCGGCGCGAATCGGTGCTTCCAGCCGTGTGCCTCCAAGCCCGACGCTTTGCGGCCCGACATGATCCAGAGCCAGCTTGAGAAAGGCAAAGTCGGTGGTCATCGGACTGATCACGGTCGCTTTGCCCGCAAACGCGATCAGCCCCACTTGTTCTCCGCGCATTAAGTCGAGCAGATCGCGGATTTCGGCCTTGGCCCTTTCCAGGCGGTTGGGGATCGTATCTTCGGCGAGCATCGATTTACTCACGTCCAGACAGATCATGATCTCGGCGCCCACCTGCGGAAGCAACCGCTCCGTGGCTCCCCATTGCGGCCGCATCGCAGCCAGCACGCAGGCGACGATTCCCAACGCGAAACAGCCGAGCGAGATTGCCTGGCGGAGGCGACTAGGACCACTCACGAGTCGTTCCCTCATCCGGGTCGACATGAACTGGTCAAGTGCTGTCCGCTGGCGTATTTCGAGCCACAAGAGCGCGGCGATCAAGAGGGCGACTGGCCAAATCAAGTGGCCCCACGCAGGTTGGTCAAAGCGAAACTGATCCATGGCGGATGTAATTAGAAAGCGAAATGGTGGTTGGGGATAGGCCGACTCAGGGGGCTCACAGGTCGGTGGGTACTGGGGGGCGAGTTGAAAGGGTTCGTCGCGGTGGGAGGGTGGCTGGCTGGGCTTCATTTGCTGGCGACTGTGGCTGGACGCCCCAGCCACGTGGCGGAGTGCGGCGATGCTTCGCCGCTATTCCCGGCCAACCGGTTCGCTGCGGGAAGCCCCAGATGCGTTGTCGTGCCAAGTAAGTCGTCCGGCTTGTGAAACTTCGCGAAATCATGCACCATCTCTACAGAATTCTCGCTCCAACACAACACGGCGAGCCTCAGGCGGCGAAACGCCGGCCCACTCCCAGCGGGTCGCTGCCTGTGGCTAGGTTGCCGCGGACCGGGCCTTCATGGTAGTTTTTTTTTCGGGAATGACGGCGAGGATTGCATGCGTCCCGACCCACTCGTCCGACTGCTGCAGACGCTGCTACGCGGCAAACGGAGTGGTTCGTCGCGTCGCATGGTCGTGCTTGTCGTCGGTCTGCTGCTGGCGTACGTACTGGTGAAGCCCGCGCTTGAGGACCGATTGGGCTGGGATTTGCCAGAGCTGTTTCCACCTGACTCGACAACCACATCGGATCCGCCAGCCCGTTCCACGTGCGCCCAGGAGCGGGAACCACGTAACGTCCAGCCGACGGTCGACGCGGAATCAGAGGGCGAACAGGCGATTCTCAAGGCTTTTGCCGCGCGGCGATCGGATGTCGTGGTCAGCGCTATGGCAACGGTGGAAAAAAACCTGAAGGATGATCAAATTGATTCGCGCCATCAAAAAATGATCTTGCGTCTTTCATCTGGTCACTCGTTGCTCCTCGCGCACAACATCGATCTCGCCCGCAGGGTGCCCTGTGAGGAAGGAGATATTATTGAATTTCGGGGGGAGTATGAGTACAGCCATCAGGGCGGCGTGATCCATTGGACGCATCATGATCCGGCGGGGCGACACGAGGATGGCTGGATTAAGTACAAGGGCAAGGTCTACGATTAGAGTCCGGGAGTTGATTGATGGCTGAATTGCTCTTGCGCACCATGCGTGCCGACGAGTGGGACGCGGTCGCCAGACTGATTCACGATTCGACGAATGCCTGGTACGAAGCACGCGGGTTGGGAGAGATTTTTGCCGCGGGTCCCAAGAGTACGAGGCTGTTTTGTGACGTCTACGAATCCCTCGACCCGGGATGCTGCCTGGTTGTGGAAGGAACGCGGCCGGGCGAGCTGGCCGGCTCCTGCTTCTACCATCCTCGACCATCGCACGTATCCCTGGGGATCATGAATGTGCATCCGTGCTACTTCGGTCGCGGCGTCGCGCGTCGGCTCTTGCGGGCGATTACCGATCTGGCGGACGAACGGCGGTTACCCGTAAGACTAGTATCCAGCGCGCTGAATCTGGATTCGTTTTCGCTCTACAATTGCGCGGGCTTCGTGCCGCGGGCGGTGTATCAGGATATGCTGGTCGACGTGCCGCCCGCGGCGCTTCTCCGCCCGACGACCTGGTCAAGTCGGATGTGCGCGTGCGGCCGGCGAAGATCACGGATGTGGCGGCCCTGGTCGAATTGGATGCCCGGCTGACAGGTCTGCAACGCGAACCAGATCTGCGGATGTTCGTTGAGAATGCCCTCGGCTGCTGGCACTTGTCGTTGGCGGAGCGTGCCGGGGGCGAGTGCGTTGGATTCCTGGCCTCGATCCGGCATCCGGCGAGCTGCTCAGTAGGCCCAGGTGTCGCTCGGACCGAAGAAATCGCTATCCGCCTGGTGGCGGCCGAGCTGTGCCAGCATGCGGGGGGCCAGGCACTGGTGCTGGTGCCGTGTACAGCGACCCGTCTGGCTCAGGCCGTCTACTCCTGGGGGGGCCGCAATTGTGAGCTGCACATCGCCCAAGTTCGGGGAGTTTTTCGCGAGTCGCAGGGCGTGGTCCTACCGACATTCATGCCCGAGTCGGGCTAGGCTCTGTCCCTTACTACCAATTTAGAATCATTCTGATGATCGCGATGGTTACCATTGCCAGGTAGTTTTCGACGATGGTGCGTACGGATTCCTAAACGAACGCCTACGGACAACGGCGAATGACGGTTTTGCGACCAGGGAGGCCTAGGGCGAGCGGCGAAGGGTGTTTTTGGATACCGCTGATGCGCGTGAAGGGACGCTGATGCCGGTGACGACTTGGCCACGGGCCTCGGCATGACGATACCAGCCCATTCGGTGTGCCTCCCCGTTTGTCGTGGCTGGGGATGCAGCCAATCCTGTTCGGCACGAAATGGAATTATGCCGTCATCATCCAGAGGGGGCCCGGATCGGCACGATTGTCCCGGGAGAGACACGGCGGCGCGGTCCTCGTACTGCCTTGGCCAGCTAACGTGAAGCTCCCGCCGGCAAGCGGTGGGCATCTGGGAAATGAGCCAACCATCGGTCGGCGCGCACGATCCCCCACGTTTGCCGTGGGGTCCTTCAGGCTGATGGGCCACGTAAGCAGAACGAAATAAACAAAGAGCCCCCACGCTTGCCGTGGGGAGTTTCAGACTTATCGGCTGCCAGAATTGGAGATCGACGCCCAACCGACCTTCCTTCGTGTCCTTCGTGCTCTTCGTGGTTTCCTTCGGAACCACCAACGAGCCTGCCCCACGGGCGGCCCGTTTCTGTCGGCCTTGATCACGCAGAGGCACCGATCGGCGGTACCCGGTGGGTGAACGTGCGATCGGAATGATCTCCAAGCTGACTGCGGGGTCGTCGAGGCTCACTGGTCATCAGTGCGGAGCGTACCACTCAGGTTTCTCGCCACCGTCGACCATCGTGCCTCGCAAGAGTTCATGCGGGCCGAACCGAGACTTGTAGGCCATCGATGGGCAATCCCGCACCCAATATCCCAGATAGTGATA
This sequence comes from uncultured Planctomycetaceae bacterium, assembly GCA_963700865.1. Classification (GTDB taxonomy): domain Bacteria; phylum Planctomycetota; class Planctomycetia; order Pirellulales; family Pirellulaceae; genus CAVOGJ01. The sequence goes on from CAVOZC010000021.1 coordinate 8,419, forward strand.
CTGGCGACCCGCCCGGGCGGCATCGTCAATCTCGCGCAGAAGTGAATAAGTCCCCAGCGCCCGCTGTCGGAGCTCGGGATCATGATAAAAATAAATGGACGATGAGCAGTCTGTGAGACAGTCTACCAAACCGATGGCGATCAAGCGGCCCTTTTCCAGATAGGCAAACTCGCGTGCATACTGATTACGAGCCGAGAGAAATCCATCGACGTAAGCCGCCGCCGTCAGCTCGTGAAATTCCCAGCCTCTTCGCTGCTGCATATCGGCGTGATAGCGATTAAAAAGATCAAGTCGTTTTAAGCATACCGATGGGTCGCCTATTTCCAGCTGGACGTCCGCATTGTCTCTTAAGCATCGTCGCTGGCTGCGTGATGGGGAAAATTGACGTACTGGCAGCCGCAGGCTGACGCATTCCTGGCAATGACGACAGACCGGTCGAAACAGACAAACGCCCTGTCGCCGCCAACCGCGTGCCAAACGCCGTGCGTAGTCGCTTTCCGTCAACTCAGCTACAAATTCAAATTCCATCGAGGAGCCGCGGCCAGGTAAGTAGGGACAGGCATCACGTTCCATAATCATCGTCAGAGGCGAGTGAATGGGAGGTTGCATATCGACCGCAGTCAACGCGGATGATTATCCGGCGTCGTCGATCTCCAGGGAGGGGAAGCGGCGACATAAGTCCGCGAGACCGTCGCCGGAAAATTGCCCTGGATTGACCTCCAGCCGCGCCAGCCCGGCCAGCCGCCCGAGACGGGACAATCCCTGATCGGTCACCCTGGTGCCACGCAGGTCAATGTACCGCAGCGAAGGAAAAACCTGCACGACTGCCGACAGCCCGACGTCGTCCAGCAACGTGTCTTGCACCGACAAGTTCCGTAGAATGGGAATGGGGTTCCCTTCGGCAAAGCCGCGACCGGTTATCGCACAGCCCACAAGCGATATCGACTGAAGACTCGTAAAACGGAGCAACGCGGGCAGTCCGTCGTCGCTCATGCGCGTGCTGTCCAGACACAGCCACCGGAGCCTTCTTCGCACCTCCTCCACGGCAGCCAGATCCGCCAGAGTTTGATCCGAGACTCGCGTGGAACTGAGATCCAGCGCATCGACGCTCAAGTCGAGATCCGCGAAGGCACGCGGGGAAATTCGCGTTGTCGCAAGACTTAGATAATGCAGCCTTAGCCCGTGCAAACTTCGCAATCCCTCATCACTCAACGTGGAATTGATCGTCAGATCACGCAGCGAGGAGAGGTCAACGTCCCTCGCGAGGATGGCGATGCACGAATCGCCGTTCCCTCCCGTCAGGTAAATACTTTCCAACGGCGGCGGGAACGGTCTGGGTACGAACCCTTGAAACCGGTAAACAACGTTACCACCAAGTTGTCGGACTCCTGCCAACGCCCGTTCCGAAGGTGACTGATTGATGCGCACGACGTGCGACCTGGCCCACAGAGAAGCCAGGATGCAAACCAAGCAGTAACCCAAGAGGACACTCGTCCGATCAAGGAGCACGTCTTTCCGCAGCCAATAACCCACGGCCAGTTGCGTCCACCCCAGGAGAGCCATGACCACCAGGCCCGCGGCAAGCGCCGCAAGCGTGACCGCGAGTCTGATCATCCCCTCAGATGCATAATCGCTCACATAGACGATGCGGCTGGCTGCCCCGGCGACCGGAAGCGCTGTCGAGCACGAAACGAGAAGTATCCACAACGATCGCCACCGCAAATGCAAACTCCCGGAGAGGAAAACAGCGGCGCACACAAATCCCACCAGGACGATCAGCCGAAATTGGATGGTAAGATCACGCAAGGCCGGGGTGACCACGCAGGCAAATAACAGACACCAACCGATGACAGCCAGTGACATACGCCCCGCATGACCACGGAACCGCGCTGGCTGTTTCTGCAGCCACCGCAATACCTGCCCATCCATCGGTTGCGGCTCGGCCGGCCCGATCCATCGACCAATGGTATTGGTCCCCAACCACCAATGATCGAACATAAAAAATCCGCCCGCCAGGAAGATACCGACCAGGTATCCGATGACAGGCCCCACGCACAGCGCCATGGCCGTACATGACAGCACGGCAGGCCAGGCATCCGACCAGCGTTCTGAACCCACCGTTTCCATGCAGGCAGCAAAAAAGACGATCACGGGCAGGACACAGGCACCGACGAGAATGGATGCGTCGCGCGGACGCCGACCATCAAAGAGCAGCGCCTGCCCGACCGCCAGGCTAACGGCCAGTACGCCGGCAGCCAGGATCAAGCCGGCGGTGCGCGCCAAGCAGCGTCAAAATGCGAAACAGGACGCAAAAAATAGTCACGAGCACAAACAAGGCGCCCAAAGCCATGCGGCGCGGCACACCCGTCGTTCGCTCAGCCAATACGCGTTCGGTAACGTTACCTAACACCACTTGCCGCCCTGAATCGTGGTCGGAGGCCCCAGTTCACGGTGGGTCAGCATACCACAATTCGACACGAATCAACAATTTGCGGAAATTTCGGCTTGAACTCACCGGCCTGCGTTTTTCAGATTTCACCTGCCAGGGTTTCTTATCCGGCGGCTACTATGAGGTCACGGCGTCGTTTCCTACCTTACCGCGCGGCACGCTGGCGGCGATTCGGTCCCACCGCCGAGCAATATGCTTCCCTCCCATTTCTCCAGGAGTTTCTCATGAATCGCTCTGCTTCGCTGGCTGCTTGTATGGGTATCCTGCTGATGCTGATCCCGGGTGCCTTCGCCGGCTCGGAAGACGAAGGCGACAAATCGCCCAAGTCCATGGAAATCACGCTCACCGTGAATGGTGTGGAAATCTCGCTCGACAACCTCGAAGAACTCAAGAAACACGCGGACCGCTTGCCCGAGATCATCGACCTCGATGCGCTGATGCGAGACGCAACGACGGGAACGGGCAAGGCGAAAATCATGATCTTCACCGAAGAAGGCGGGGAGGATCAAACCGGTCAGTCCAAGGTCATCATCAAGAAGCAGGTGTTCCTCGGAGCGGACGGAAACGTCCAAGTCCTCGATGACGACGAAGCCAAGCCGAACATATGGATCACGCGGATGGCCGCGGATGCACCCGGCAAGTACATGATTGGGTTGGCCTGCCAGCCGGCTGATGAAACGCTGCGGGCTCAACTCAACGTACCAGACGGCGGGTTGGTGGTGTTGGAGGCCATCGAGGGCACGCCGGCGGCCGCCGCCGATATCCGACCCCACGACGTACTGGTCTCGGCGGATGGCAAGCCGCTCGATGAGTTGCTGGCCCTTATCAAAGCCGTCGATCAAGCCGGTGCGTCGGATCGCGAGCTACAGCTGCAGCTCTTCCGCGGTGGCCAGAAAAAAACGATTGCCGTCAAGCCACAAGCGCGACCTGACAAGGCCGAATGGAAGATCGAGCTGGACGAGAAAGACGAAGATGCATCCAGTCACGAGGCTGGACACGTCCATCAGGAGGAAGATGACGATCACGAGGAGCACGAAGAACACGAACATCATGGCCACGAACATGGTGACTCGGCCACTTCGCGGCATATGGTTATCATCGACGGCAAATCCCTGACCGCCGATCCCCGTATCGCCGCCGGGGAACTCGCGGAACTTCGCTCGGAAATCGCTGAGTTGCGAGCCGCCGTCAAGTATCTCAAGCAACAGCTGAAGAAAGACCGCTAGTGACCGAGCGACTGGGCCAAGTATGATGGGGACGGCGGGAAATTGTTTTCATCGCCGACAGGTGGAACCCATCAGAAACGGGCACAAGTCGCGAGGCATCACGTGGACGATCGGCAGGAAACGGTAAACACCTCGGCAGCCTCCGCGACGCTGGATGGCGAGGCAACCGTGGAGCAGCTCGTCGCCTTGCTAGAGAAGATCGCGGCAGATCGTGGTGTGCTGGCCGAGCTGCCGGAAAACCAGCGACACGCCTTGTTGGAGGCCGCCGGACGCGTCGCCTTCCCCGGGCGCACCGCGCACCGTCAGCTGACCCAGGCCTTCCGCAAACAGAAACAAGCCGCTCATGCTCGGCGCAGGTCCGCGGATGGCCAGTTGCTGGCTCAAACGGGAATCCGCGCCCAGCAGCGGCGGCGTTTACAACACTCTCATTCCACGGCCCCACTCCCTTGGGAATCCGCCTCGAAGGATTCGTCCGCGCAGGTCTCGTCGCCACAACCGCGACTTCAGCTTCCTCGCAATTGCTACATCTGCAAACAAGATTTCGAAATCGTTCATCAATTCTATGATGCCTTGTGTCCACGCTGCGCCCAGCTGAATTGGCAAAAACGCGCCCAAACGGCCGATTTGAGCGGCCGACGAGCCATCATCACCGGCGGTCGCGTAAAAATCGGCTATCAGGCGGCGTTGAAACTCCTCCGCGCCGGGGCCGACGTCCTTGTTACGACGCGCTTCCCCCGCGATGCGGCGTTCCGTTTTTCTCGGGAACCCGACAAGACAGCATGGCTCGATCGCTTGCAAGTGTTTGGACTTGACCTTCGTCATACGCCAAGTGTCGAAGCCTTTGCTCAACATCTCGTGTCACGGCTGAACCGTTTGGATTTTATTCTCAATAACGCCTGCCAGACTGTCCGCCGCCCACCAGGTTTCTATGCGCACCTCATGCGGACCGAACGGGCGGATTCCCATCAGTTGCCGATCGAGGCCCAACGGTGGCTGGGCAGCTACCACGAATTGTGTCGTCACGAGCGTCATGCCCCGGAAAGTGATGGCCAACCCTTACCGGCCGAGGTGGCCGCCAGCCTCGTCGGCATCCATCGCGCCGCGGAACTTTCCCAATTGCGGCTTGCGCCGGAAGACCATGACCCAGACGCGGCTCACTTTCCAAGTGACGCCTACGACGAAGACGCGCAGCAGATCGATTTGCGAGATGTGAATAGTTGGCGGCTTCCGCTGGCGGACGTTCCCACGGTCGAACTCCTTGAGGTGCATCTGGTCAATGCCGTCGCGCCTTTTATCTTGAACGCGCGGCTCAAGCCATTGATGCTCAATGTTCCCACACGAGATAAGCACATCGTCAATGTCTCTGCGATGGAAGGTGTCTTTTACCGCGACTTTAAAACAGATAAACATCCTCACACCAACATGGCCAAGGCCGCTTTGAATATGTTGACGCGCACTTCCGCACAGGACTACATCCGCGACGGCATCCATATGAACAGCGTAGATACCGGATGGATCACCGATGAGGATCCAGCACATCTGGCCGCATGGAAGCAAGCCGAACTGGACTTTCACCCTCCGCTTGACCTGGTGGACGCTGCCGCCCGTATTTGCGATCCGATTTTCTCGGGTCTCAACTCCGGCCAGCATGTCTGGGGCAAATTCTTGAAGGACTATCAAGAAACGAACTGGTAAAGACAAGCCATCCTACCAATCAGGGAGCATTCGCCGCCGCCGCGCGGTCTGCCCAGAACCGACGTGCTTTGCGATAGGCCGGCAGCACGGTGGCCCGTTCCGCGGCGGAGCGCTGCTGCAGTTGTCGTGCGCCGTCGACCAGCCAATCCTGGAAGTACTCCACAGCCGCCCGGCTGATCGGGATTTGGTGATCAAACTCGACGTAGAACGGTGCCGTCCAGCCCGTTTCGTACCGATCGGCATTGTTCGCCACGGCGCGGACCAACATCCAACCACCCTCGGAGAACTCAATGGCTGGTAACGCGCCGCCCTGCTTCGCAAATTTGTCCAACCGAATTTCCGCGACCGAATGGCCGTTCTTGATGAACTGCAGGTAATCAATTTTCGTCCGCGTGTGGAGCGTCAGGCTGGTCTGAAGTTGGATCACTTCTCCGTCCTGACCGTGAAACACGTAGCCCGGTCGTTGGCCGTTTACCGACGGCACGAGGAGGGGACCGTTAGTAACCACGACGCTTCCTTCGCCAAGTCCCTGCCACCAGGATTTCAAGGAGAAGGGCGATGCTCCAAGACCAACGTAAGTGCGATATCCTCCCGGCGCGGCGTGGGTAGCACCAGACCCCGAGGCGGCAACCGGCACCAACCGCAGACCAGCGTTTAAGGCGTGATAATAGATCGACTCGCGGTAGCGATCCTCACCTTCCTCCTCCGGGAACAGCCTTCGATCTGGCGGGCGGCGATTCATCGCTTCACGCGATGCGCTCGGTCGCAACACCACCATCGCATCGATCTTCCCCGTGCTCAGGTAGACAGGCGTATGCCAGGCTGCCGGCTCGAGTACTTGCACCTGGGCGTCGTCGGCTGCCTGTTCGATTGCGGCAAACGTATCCCTTGGGCTCCCATCGCCTTCCGCAAGGGGTGCCTGCCTCGTTCTGATCAAAAGCTCACCTCCCGAGTCGCGAACACGGCGAACCTGCAGATCGACGACGCGATCCGTCGATGATGGTAGCGAGCCATCGGCAAGGGGTTCGTCCGAGGCCGACACGCAAGCCACCATGTGTAGATCCTCACCAAAGGCTAACGTCGGCATCTCCGCTTGTTTCCGTTCGACCCAGGGATCGCCCGACCACCAGCCACGGTCACGCATCGTGATGTGGCGCTTCAGCACAATGTGTTGCGTATCGGTAGCGTCTCGTGACATGACAAAGGTACCGAACTGGCCATGGTATCGGGCCCCCGTTCCACGCGATATCGATAGGTGCCGGGAGCCAGTTTCATCCGACACGGTCCGTCAATGGTGAATTCCTTTCGCCAGAAGGGAAATTCCGCCGGATGCGGATGGCGCCCCCGTTGGTCGGTGATTTCCAATCGAGCACCGATCGGTTTGTTCGTTTCCGCCTCGAGGATACGGATTTCAATTTCCCCCGCCGACAGCGCGACACAGCATACGCATCCGTACCAGATCAGCGGCGTCAGCACCGCAAATATTCGCTTTGGATTCATGAGCACCCCGCACCGAATCGAGTCGAGGGTCTTCGCGCCGACGCAGCTTACTCAGCGTCGTCGCCTTCGGCGGCGCTGAGCAACCCGGTGGCCACGCCTTGACCAGCGAGCATCAACGATACCACGAGTGACCGCACCACGAAAACCGGCCGGCGGTTACGGCGGCAGTCCAATCAAACTCTAGGTGCTGTGATGTACCAGGTTGGCGTCCACCCGGTTGACAATGAATTTCGCGACGTGGTCAAACGCTGCTTTGCTCGGAAGCATTCGCTCCGAGATCAACCACCAGCGTTCTTCCTCGGCACTCGACCAAGGCCGTCCCTGCGATTTGATGGCGATCGTCCAGAAACCCCATGTTCGACGAATTCACACCTGACGCTTGCTCAGTGCCGCAAATGAAATCAAAGATCAACAGCGTTTCTGAACTACCGTCTCGGTTGTTCTGCCACTATTGCGCCAGATCG
>CAVOZC010000022.1:0-584210 GCA_963700865.1 uncultured Planctomycetaceae bacterium
GCTCGACGGCGTGGGGGAAAGCGGTGGCGATGACCGGCTTGCCTGCCGCGAGAGCTTCGACCAGCACGCCCGACGTAACCTGTTCGGTTGATTCGTAGGGAAGCACGACCAAGTCCGCTTTGCGAACTGCAACCGCCAGTGCATCGATGTCGAGATACTGGTCGTCGAACTCGACGACATCATCGAGCCCGAGATCATGGACCCGGGCAACCAGACCCTCGAGGTAGGCATCACCCTGGGAAGCCTGGACCTTGGGATGCGTCTTGCCCAAAATGATGTAACGAGGAAGGGGAAGAAGGTCCCGGAGAGAGGCGAAGGCGTCGATCGCCATCTCCAGGCCCTTGCCCGGCCCGATGAGGCCCCACGTAAGCACGACCGGACGGGTCCCGTTCGCCAAGGACGGGCCACCCAGGCTGACTCTCGCTCCGTGCGGAACCATGCGAACCTTGCCCGGGTCGATCCCGTATCCCTTTACAAGCCGCCGGTTGGCAGTATCGCTCATCACGATCGTCCGGTCGGCCAGGGCGACCACACTCTCCAAAATCGACCGTTGGCTTGGACTGGGCCGGCTGAGGACCGTATGAAGCGTGACGACCGCCGGAACATTGAGGCCGGACAGCAGATCGAGAACTTCGCGTCCATCGGGTCCGCCGTAGATCCCGTACTCGTGTTGGACAAAAACGGCGTCGAAGGAATTGAGTGCTTCGATCGCAGTGAGGAGGGAGGCCGCGTTGCCGTTGAGATGTTCGAGGATGACTTCCGGTTTGAGCTCGCCAAGTCGGTCGTCTACCAGGCTCACCACGCCCAGACCATCGTCTGAGCCACGGCCGCCGCCGACGGCTCCGCGCAGGGCGGCCGCAAACGTCGCCAACCCGCACGACGTGGGCGGGTAGGTACTCAGAAATGCGATCGAAGGAAGTCTCGTGGTGTGCCTCATACAATGTCCATTCTCTCGAACTGTTGCCAAATGGCGCCGGTTCGTTGATGCGACAGCCATCGCTCATCCGGGCGGAGGAGGGTGAACTCGAGGAGAACGCCGGGGGGCAATGAGAGGCTGAGGCTGGGGCCGCCTTGAATACTTAATTATACAGGGAAACCCGGGCTACTGATAGCTGCCACCGGCGCAAGCGGTCGAACGTCTGCAAACCGGCGGATCGAAAACTCAAGCCTCAACCAACCGACTCGATGCGGAGCCGATCGATCCGTCGCCGGTCCATCTCTAGAACGGTCAAGCGGTACCCCGCCACCTCGACCGAGTCTCCTTCCGTCGGTATGTCACCGGCGATCGACAAGAACAACCCGCCGGCCGTCGCGTACGGACCCTCGGGGAACTCTTTGCCGAGCGTCTCTCCCAGTTCTTCGACGGAAACCCGGCCATCGGCGACCCAGGTATCTCCATCGATGGCGACGGTGGCCGGTGTCCCCGGGTCGTATTCGTCCTGAAGCTCCCCGACCAACTCGGACACGAGGTCTTTGATGGTGAGGATACCTTCCACTCCACCGTGCTCATCGAGGATGGCTGCGAACCCGGCCCGCCGCAGCCGCATCTGATGCAAGGCAGTCAGTACCGGAGTGCTTTCCGGGACGTACAAAGGTTCACGCAATAACCGGCGAATCTGTTCGGGACCCTCGGGATACTGCACCCGGTAGAGATCTTTGAAATAGAGAACCCCGAGCATCTGATCGAGGTCGGCGTCTGGAGCGATCACCGGGTAGCGAGAGTGACCGGTGTTAGCCACCGCCAGGCGAACTTGCTCGGCAGTGACGGGATGCTCGAGAGCAACGACGTCGACTCGTGGTGTCATAACGTCGCGGACGGGTCGATCGGCCAGCGAGAACAGAGAGTCGATGATCTCCCGTTCGGCCTCCTCGATCTCGCCTGCCTCCTCGCCGAGGACCGCCATCGATCGGATATCTTCTTCGGTCACGAGCGTTGAGGCGTGAGTGGCGTGGACCCCGAGTATCCGGAGAATCGCCCGGCTCAATGCCACGAAGAGGCGCGCCACCGGCTGAAGGACTCGGGTCAATCTCCACAAGGCTCCGGCCACCGTGAGGGCGTATTGATCGGGTCGTCGGGCCGCAAGTGTCTTCGGAGTGATCTCGCCGACGACCAGAATGATGGCCGTCACGGCGAACGTCGACAGCCAGGGACCCCATGATTCCCCGACCAATGCGATGGCCAGGGTGGTAGCTACCGACGCTCCAAGGATGTTGACGAAGTTGTTGGCGAGCAGCAGCGTGCCGATGGTGCTTTCCAGGTCGGCCAGCAACAATTCGAGTCGCTCTCCCCGTTTGCCGCGTTGTGCCAGCTGATGGGCTCGTTCCCGCGGTACGGCGACGATTGCCGTCTCAGATCCAGAGAGGAAACCGGAGGACACGATGCACAGGCCAAAAACGATCAACAGGACGATCTTGAGGGTGGTCATGGATCGAGCTTACGAGTCGGCAGGCCTCGTCGTCGAGCGGCGAGGCGGGTATTGCTCGGCGGGCTCCCCCACGGCCGAGGGTTCACCGGCCGGATTCGGGTTCACTCCGAGCGACCTGCGGCCAGGCTGGCGTCGGTGGTGGTCGCAATGGCCGCTCGCAATTGCTGAGACGTGAACGGTTTGACCACCCAGGCGTCGGCTGCCGACCGTCCGGCGATGAATTCGTCTGCGGTTCGATCGAGCAGCAACACGATGCGCATGCCGGGGATTTCGTGGAAGAACTCGGCCTCGCGCAACGCCCTGCGCCACTGCCATGCCGCCCATCGAACCGACCTGCAGGTCAACCAGAACTACGTCGGGCTGAAACTCGCTGGCCAACTGCGCAACCCGGCGAGGGTCAGACGTTTCGCGGATGACCGTCCCCGGATCCGACAAGGCTGCAATGGCCTCGTTGCGGATCCATGGTTCATCGGCTACGAGAAGTACTTTCATAGGAGGGGACTTTAGTTGATGCGGGCGAGCCACAGGCTCGCCGTACTTCGTATTCCGTACTTTGTACTTCGTACTTCACTGCTTCCTATGATGGCCGGCGTGATTCGACCTTTCCTCTTGCTCATGGCCTTGCTGGCCGCGCTGGCGATGATGCCTGCGGCGGGCGCGCAGGAAGTGGCCCCGCTCGATGTGGTCGTGGTGTCGGGTCCTCTCGATGAGAGCATGATCCGTTTCGTAGAGGAGACGGTGACCGAAGCAGCTGCCGATGGGTCCCAGGCGGCGATCATTCAACTCGACTCGGAGGGTGCGCTCAGCAACGACATTGAGGACCTCATCAACCTGTTCCAGGATCCACCGCTGCCCCTGGTGGTCTGGATTGGGGATGCCCCAGCCATTGCCTATGGGGGAGCGGCCCAATTGCTCCTGGTTGCGCCGTTGAAGACGGCTGCGCCGGGCGCTGAGATCGGCTACCTGACGCCGACCGTGGCCGGTTCGAAAGGCGGCTCGGACATTGTGGCGGGGCTTTCGGCGTTTCCGAGGTTCGTGGAGACGGTGATCATCGAAGACGCAATCCCCGGCTTCATTGATGCCGCTCTTCCCTCGATCGGGCAGGTGGTTGTCTGGCTGAACGGGCAGGAGGTCCGATCTCAGCGAGGTGCCGCCACGTTGCTGACCGCTCGGGAGGAAACCGGCGAAGACGGTGCCGTTCGGATGCTGCCGGCCGCCCAGGTGCGCTTCCACGAACCAGGACTCTTCACCCGGACGCTTCGATTGTCGGTTCGGCCGGAAGCTGCTTTCTTCTTTCTGGTGATGGGCCTCACCGTTGCGGCGTTTGAGTTCTACGCCATCGGACCGGGTTTGGCTGCCGCCACCGGAGTTATTTCGCTACTCATCGCCGGCTACGGTCTTTCGGTGCTGCCGGTTCGGTGGTGGGCGCTGGTGCTCATCGGGCTCGGACTGCTGGTGTACACCGCAGAGTTCCAACGCCGCTCCTTCGGAATCCTCAGCATTCTGGCCACCGGAGCGCTCGTGGTTGGTGGTCTCTTTATTACCGATGCGGCTCCGCAGATAACGCCGTCTCCCTGGGGCGTCGTTCTCACCGTCCTGGCAGCCATGTTCTTCTACCTGATCGCCATGCCGGTCGTGGCCCGGTCTCGATTCTCGACGGGCACGATTGGGCGGGATCATCTCATCGGCCGGCGCGGGACGGCGGTGACCGTCCTCGGTCCGGAGGGAACCGTCGAGGTCGATGGCGCCCGCTGGCGTGCCCGGGCGCATCGAGAGGCCGGGATCACTCCCGGAGACGCGGTCATTGTGACGGCCATTGGGGGCCTGGTACTCGAGGTCGACCCGGTTACCGATACGACCGAGTAGGGGTGGTGGGAGCGGACCCCTGCCGGCCCCGTCACTGCGGTGCCTACACCCAATCTCTCGCGGTTTTGGGGGTGACGGTCCGAGGTTGGTTTCCGCCGGAAGTAAGAAGGCCGGACCCGCAGCGTTTTGCCTCTCCCGCTGGCGGCCCGGAGAGGGTGGTGGGTTCAAGATTGTCGGCTTCAGGGCGCAACAGAACACCCAAAAGGGTGTTTTTTTGAGTGGCCGGGATCGCGAATTCTTTTCCAGATTTCCTAAATTTTCCTGGCGGGTCTTGAAACCCACTGGTAAGTTTCGGCGGCATTTGGAGGAGGAGGAGGACCAAACCAATGGTGATGACGTCTGTCGCAGGCAACTGGCAACCGCGTGCCCTCTGCCGTGGAAATCATTCCCACCTCTTTTTCCCTCCCAGCACCTTTGAGCGCAAGGAAGAGCGCGAAACGGCGCGAGATTCGAGCCAAGGCTATTTGCAAGGCATGTCCGGTGAAGGGCGATTGTCTGGAGTCGGCCGTCGACATCCGCGAGCCGTACGGCATCTGGGGTGGCCTCACCGAGGTCGAGCGTCGGGAATTCTCGGTCCGGACGGCCTGAGGCCTGCTCGTCAGAGCGCCTAGGTCGCCGGGCGCAAGCTTCTGGTATCGCCGCTTCGCATCGTTACCCGCCTCGCATCGAGGTACTCCAGGAGCGGGACCGCATATTTGCGTGAGAACCCGAAAGCGTCCCGGAAATCCGCAACGGTGAATGGCTGCGGCAACGAATCGAGTCGTTGGATGATCTCATCGATCTGCTCGGGCAGGTAGATCAGGTCTTCTCCGATTCTCACTACCCGGTCTTGCCTGACCAATGCGTGCAGTAGTTCCTTGTCGATGCCCAGGTCCTTGGTGCGCGGCACAGCAAAACCCGAGGCGACCAAGGTGGCTCGCAGGCTCTCCCAGGCCGCCTCCTGACTGCTGGTGAGCGAGCCGCCGAATCCCTCAACAGCCACGGTGGCACCGTCGTCGCGAAGTGTTCGGGAGGTAGCTACGAGGGCTTCGACTACAGCCGGGTCGATCTCGAGACGGCTGGCCAGGCTGGCTTTGGGGATTCCCGGCCGCAGCGGATTGTCTCGATGGAACACCGTGACCGTGTGCAATGCTTCGGTGGACAACCAGCTTGCCGATTCCTCCGAGAGGGCCAGCGGCCCGGCGATGACCGCTCCCATCGGGGCTCCCCCACCTGAGTCGGCTGAGAGGCGGGCCAAAGAGTCGCGGCCTCGAACCTCGAGGAGCGAGGAGGCCTTCTGATCGGGGGAGCTTGCGGCCGCCGTCCGGAGGGTCTCCACGGTCGGGCGGAGGTCGGAGATTCTGGCGGCGGGGTGGGGGTCGAGCACCCGGCCGCCCCCGACAACGGCTCTGCGACCGACCTCGCGCAAGATGAAGCGATCGCCGACCTTGAGCGGAAGAGGCTGCGACAACTGCAAGATGGCCGGTCCGGAACCTACCAGCTCTGCGGTTTCGACCAGCCGGAGCCGCACCGGCCAGGCTCCACTGCCGAGGTGCAAGTGGTAGGCACCGCGGTTGGTGAGGGGTTCTTCGAGGTAGCGGGCCGTATCGATTTGCACCAGGACCGTTTCGGTTGGGTACCAATCATCGGGCCGACCCAACATGGCACCCCGGGCAACTTCCGCGCGTTCCAATCCGACCAGGTTCACGGCTACCCGATTGTGGGGGGTGACCCGGAGATGGTCTTTCTCGTGGCTCTGCAAACCGCGCACCCGGCCTCGCAACCTGCCCGGCCAGATCTCCAGCTGATCACCGGCAGCCAGAGGACCATCGAGCAGAGTGCCGGTGACTACGGTGCCTGCGCCGGTGATCGTGAAGGAACGATCGACCCACAACCGAGGCCGACCAACATCGACCAGGGAAGGTCCGATCTCCCGAATGATCACTTCGAGAACCCTCCGCAGATCGTCCATTCCCCGGTTGGACATCGGGGACACAGGGATAATCGGCACACCGGCCAGCGATGTGCCGGCCAGCTTCTCCTCAACCTCGAGCGTGACGAACTCGAGCAACTCGTCGTCGACCCGGTCGGCCTTGGTCACCGCGACCAGACCGCTCCGTACACCCAGGAGGTCGAGAACTGCCAGGTGTTCTTCGGATTGCGGCATCCATCCCTCGTCTGCGGCGACCACGAAGAGCGCAACGTCGATTGCCTCAGAGCCCGCCAGCATGTTCTTGATGAAGCGCTCATGTCCTGGCACATCCACGAAGGAGATTTCGACCCCGTCCGCCAGGGTGGTCCAGGCAAATCCGAGATCGATCGTGAGCCCGCGCCGTTTCTCTTCCTCCCAGCGATCGGGGTCCCGGCCGGTGAGGGCTCGGACCAGGGTCGATTTGCCGTGATCGACGTGTCCGGCGGTGCCTACGACCGGCATGCCGCCTGCAGCGCCCCGATGAGGGCGTCGTCCAGGTGGGTCGGCACGGTCCGAACATCGATGATCAACTCGCCGGTTTCCCTGCGGGCAATCACCGGCAAGTCGGACATCAGCAAGCGGTCCCACACCACATCCGCGGAGGGTTTCTGAACGACGAGGACGGGGGAAGGCACGGTTGCTCCGGGAACGGAGCCGGCTCCTGGGATCGAAGCGCCCGCCCTGATCTCTCCGACGGCTCCGGATCCGGCCAGAAGTTTTTCGAGGCGCATCTGCAGCTCATCGGGTGACATAGCCGCCATTGCCCAGAAGGGAACCTCGTCCCCGCGGCCGTCGGCATACATCTGGAGGGTCGCAGACAAGGCGGCCAGGGTGGGCCCGTCACAGCGGAGCGCCCGAGCGATCGGGTGCTTGGCAAGCCGATCGATGAGATCGGCCCGACCGACCAGGATTCCCGCCTGCGGCCCGCCCAACAGCTTGTCGCCGGAGAAGAGCACCAGGTCTGCGCCGGCCTCCAATGCTTGGCGGACTCCCGGCTCATCCGCCAACCAGTTGGGCGGAGGGCCGGACAACCACGGGACGTTCTCATCAAGCAGCCCACTGCCAACGTCGTAAACCAGCGGCAGAGCGTGCCGGTGGGCCAATTCGACCATGGCCGCTAGATCCACTTCTTCGGTGAAGCCAACGACCCGGTAATTGGAGGTATGTACTTTGAGTAGCAGCGCCGTTTCCTCGGCCAACAGCCGAGGCGAAATCAGCGAGGTGGGTTCGATTCGTTGTGCCAACCTCAACCATGGTTGCGCCGGTGGCGGCCATCAGCTCTGGGAGCCGGTACGAGCCACCGATTTCGATGAGCTCGCCGCGCGACACCGGCACTTGTTTTCTCGGGGCGAGGGTCGCCAGCGTTAGGTAGAGACTGGCCGCGTTGTTGTTGACGATGAGCGCCGCATCGGCTCCTGTCAACACCCGGGCCAACTCGCGCGCGTACCCGCCTCTTCCACCGCGATTGCCGGTGATGAGGTCGAATTCCACATTGCCGTAGGACGTGGCCGCCTCCTGAGCTGCATCGGCCGCCTCTTGGGCGAGCGGTGCCCGGCCCAGGTTTGTGTGCAAAAGCACCCCGGTAGCGTTGATGACCGAGCGAGGCCGTCGGGCATGGAGATGCTCGACCATCCGCTGAGCGATTGCCTGCGGATCTGCGTCCGTTCCCTGGTTGATCTCTTCTCTCGCCCGGGCGATGGCGGCTCTGGCACACTCGATGACAAGAGAACGCGGGAGTCCCGCGGCAGGCAGGCTGCGCACAAGAGCGTCGACGGACGGTAGGTCACGAAGCGGCATGGAGCACAGCATACCGGCGGCGGTATCCTGCCCGACATGAGCCTCCCCGTCATCTTCGTCGCCGTATCGGTGATCGAACTACTGGTGCTGGCGGCCGTCGAGGATCGCATCGGGCTGGGTCCCACCCTCGCCATCATCTTGTTCACCGGAATCTTGGGTGCTTCGCTGGTTCGCAGCCAGGGTTTCGGCGTTCTCTCTCGGGTACGACGTCAGATGAACCAGGGGACCTTCCCCGGTCGTGAGCTTGCTCACGGGGCCCTGGTACTTGTCGGCGGAGCTCTCTTGCTCACTCCAGGGTTTATCACCGACGCGCCTTGGGTTTGCGCTGATGGTGCCCGCTTTTCGCGAAGTGGTGCGGGTGCGCGGCATGAGATTTCTGCAACGGCGGGCCCCCCAATGACGATTCGCTCCGCCTCCACCGTTTGTCTACTGCGACCCGAGCCTGACGGGATGGAAGTGCTCATGGTGCGCCGCTCGTCCGCGTCGGTCTTTGTGGGCGGGGCCTATGTGTTTCCCGGCGGAGCCGTCGACGGTGACGATCATTCCGATCTGGCTCGCCAGGCCGTGTGCCGGTGTTGACGACTCGGAGATGTTCCCGTGGGCGGCGGCCGCTCTGCGCGAAGCAGCCGAAGAGGCCGGAGTCTTGGTGATGCCCGAGCCTGATCCGGCTCTCGCTCGGCCTGCACGGGTCTGACCTGTACACGGCCCTCGTGGCGGCCGGAACGGCACTGGACGGCGGTCGGTTGGCGTACTTGTCGAACTGGGTGACACCGGCCGGCGAAACCCGCCGTTTCGACACCCGGTTCTTTCTCGCCGAGGTTCCCGCGGGCACCGAGGCGCGACGCCGATGAGCATGAGGTGACCGAAGCCACGTGGATCACGCCTGCCGCGGCTCTCGATGCGCGCCAAGCAACGGGATTGGTTCATGCTTCCACCCACGGTCCTGACCCTGCGCACGCTGGCCCGATTCGAGACCCCGGGTGAGGCAGTTGCCTTTGCCGCGCTCGCAAGACAACGTGCCTCGCATCGAACCGAAGCTGGTGGTTGGGGAGGATGGTTCCATCCGAATCTTGATGCCCGGTCAGCACGGATACGACGATCCGAGCGTCCTCTGAGGTTGCTGATTCAGTGCCGGGAGGGGGGCGGGCTCGGCCTCGGTATGCACAACATGTCGAGTGTCTGGCAGCAACCAACTCAACGAGAAACCAAGCAACACAAACGCCATGGCGGTCAGGGCCGCCCGTTTGGCCGAGTCGACAAAGACGCCTCGCAGGACCTCAACGACCTGTTCAGATCCGGGTTGATCGGCCTGCTGATTGATGATCTGGCCTGCTGAAGCCTTCATCGCCTCAGCGATCCCCTCGATGGCCTGGGGAGGGAGACCGGGGACGCTGGTGAGACGATCCGCAGACAACGTGCCAAGGCTGGTGGCCAGCACGGTTCCGACCAGCGCGATGCCAAACGCCGACCCGATCTGGCGGAACGTGCTCTGCATGCCCGATGCTTGACCGGAATCGCGTGGCGGCACCTCCACCAGGATCACGCTGGTCAGCTGGGCGGTAGCCAGTCCAACGCCGATGCCGTAGATGAACAGCGAGGGGATGAGCCGGGCGCCGGTCATGTCTGGATTGATCAAGATGGCGATGCTGGCGATAGCGATTGCTTCGATCAGCATTCCGGACGTCACCACCCGGCGCGGTCCATATCGTTGCGCGAGAGCGGCGGCGGCCGGGCCGCCCAGGAAGGCGCCACCCGCCAGCGCCAGGAGCAGCAGACCGGTTTGAAAGGCGGTGTAACCCAGTACGGCGGTCAGGAATAGCGGCAGGACAAAGATCATGCCCAGCTCTCCGAGGCTGAGCGTGGCAGCGGTGAGGTTGCCGTACCGAAAGCTCTTGATCCCGAAGAGGGCCAGATTGAACAGTACCGGCTTGCCTGCGGCCGCCCGACGCGACTCCACCACGAAGAACAGAGGTAGGCAGATCGCCGCCAGGACAAATGCGAACGGGACGATCGAAACCGACCCGAGCGGCCAGGTCCAGCCCCCGATCGTCGAAAGGCCGAGTGGGTTCGAACCATCCATAGCGGGAACCTTCGATCAGGCCGAATACCAGGCTGGAAAGACCGATGGAGATTGTCGCAACACCCAATGGGTCGAAGCCGCGCTTGGCGTCCTCGTCTCGGCTGTCGGAGACCCAGGTCATTGAGCCGATCAGAGCCAATGCTCCTACCGGAACGTTGATATAGAAGGCCCATCGCCAGGAATAACTCGTGGTGAGCCACCCGCCCAGGAGCGGACCGAGCGCCGCCATGCCGCCGATGACGGAGCCCCAGATCCCGAATGCTATCGCTCGCTCCTTGCCCTGGAAGCTCGCATTGACGATCGAGAGGGTTGAGGGGAGGATCATGGCCGCCCCGATGCCTTGCAACGAACGGGCGGCGATGAGGAGCCCTCCTGTCGGTGCCTGCCCGGCCAGCATGCTTGCCGCGACGAACGTGACCAGACCCGCGTGGAAGAGGCGTTTTCGCCCGTAGATGTCGCCGATGCGTCCCACCGTTATGAGGAGCGCCGCGAAGACCAGCGAGTAGATGGTGTTGATCCACTCCGCATCAACCAGCTCGATTCCCAGGTCGTCGATGATGGAGGGGATGGCAACATTCACGATGGTGGCGTCGACGATGATCATGGCCACGCCGACGCTGAGCATTGCCAGACCCAGCCAGCGCACCTTCGGATGATTCTGCCATGGCGATCCTTTACCCACACCGAGTCGGAAACAGGATTGTAGCGACGGCCCGCGGATTCGCGAGCTCGTCGGTCGTGACACAATACGGCCACGATGTTGACCTTCGATGATGCTGCCATCACACCCGTGCAAACCAATTGGAGCGAAACATCCAAGGTTCTCGTGGCCCGTCGCAGAAATGGCTGCGCGGTCTCGACGGCCCTCGCCGCCCCTGGCTGCGTCCTCGTCCTCGACGCACCGCACCGGGTGCGCCGTCGTCCTGCGTCCTTGCCAGGAACGCCGAATGGCTCGCCGACACCGCGGCACCATTTCAACGACAGACCACTAGGAAGGCACAGCTTGTCGTGAAGGTGAAACGCATCCTCGCTCCGAATCCGGGCCCATTCACAGGACCCGGCACCAACACATACCTGCTCACCTCGGCTGGAGAAGCTCTTCTGATTGACCCCGGACCGCTTGACCGTTCCCATGAAGAAGCGATCTTGGCAGCGCTGACCGACCTTCAGCTCAAGGCAATACTGGTGACCCACACTCACGAAGATCATGCCCCGCTTGCCAATCCGCTGGCCGCCCAACTTGGCGTTCCCGCCTATGGACATGCGCCGGGACCCGACTTCAAGCCCGACCTGCTCCTGGTCGATGATGATCGGGTGGGTTTTGGAAACAACGAAGTGCAGGCGGTTCACACGCCCGGTCACAGCCGCGACCATCTTTGTTTCATGGTCGGAGACAATCTGTTCACCGGCGACCACATCATGGGCGGGTCCTCAGTAGTCGTTGAAGACATGACCGCCTACCTGGCCAGCCTGCACAGGCTGCAGCAGCTGCACCTGACTCGGCTGTATCCCGGGCACGGACTTGCTATGCACGAACCCGCCGGTATCGTGGCCGGGTATATCGAGCACCGTCTCGAGCGAGAGCGGCAAGTGCTCTCGGCCGTCAAGACTGGAGCAAACACTGTCATGGAGATCGTCCAGGCCGTGTACCAGAGATGTTGATCCTGCGCTTCATCCTCTGGCCGCCATGTCCGTGCGCGCCCACGTAGTCAAGCTTGCCGCCGATGGCGCTGTGCAACTCAGCGATGAAGAACACGTACTGCCGGCCGGGGAGATGGCGTGAAGGCCGTACTCCGTCTCGCCGGTGCTCTGCTGCTGGTGGCGCTGGTTGCCGGGCCGGCACTTGGGCCAGGTGACCTCGCAGGACATCGCCGAAGCGGAGGCCGAGCTGATTGACCTTCGGGCTGAAACCGACCGGCTGGCCGTCCAGTACGACGGGGCCCTCGCCAGGTCCGCCCAGCTGGAGAACCAGATAGCCGGTTTGGAGGCAGCCACTCAGGATTCGCAGATCCAGCTGGGGGATACCCGCCAACTGGTCCGAGAACGCGCCGTCGAGATGTACATCGAGTCGAGCACTGCTCAAATCTCTCTTCTATTCGTTGAGGACGACGGGGGCATCGACGTAGCGCTCGGCTATCTAGAGCAATTGGGAACTTCCGACACGAAACTCCTTCGGGATCTCGCGACTATCGAGACTGAGTACGAACGGCAGCTTGCCGAGTTGGAAACCGCCCGGTCCGAACAGGAAACGGTGGTAGCAGACCTCAGTGTGGTCGCTGCCGAGTTGAGTGCCCGGCTCGAGACCGCCCAGAACACTTATGTCGCTCTGGTGGAGCAACGTGCTGCCGAGGAGCGGGCTCGGCTTGAAGAGGAGGCCCGTCTGCGAGCTATTGAGGAGGCCCGTTTGGCGGCCGAGGCAGCTGCCCGGGCGGTGGCCACCTCAACTACTGTTGCGCCAACCACGACCGGTGCCGGCGGTACCACAACCACGGTTGCCGGTGAGACAACGACGACGACGGCCCCACCCCCTCCGCCTCCGGCAGGCGGGCAGGCGTGCCCCGTGAATGGCTTCACCAGCTTCACCGATACGTGGGGTGCCCCACGATCCGGCGGTCGTTCTCACCAGGGAGTCGACATGCTGGGCGCCCGGTGGACTCCCTTGGTTGCGCTCGAGGGTGGAACAATCCGCAGGTTGGGCAACGGAGGCCTGGGCGGGATCACCATCTATCTCAAGGGAGCCAGCGGTGACGAGTACTACTACGCCCATCTGGAAGCCTGGGCCGACGGCCTACGGGTCGGTCAAGGCGTCCAGGCGGGTGAGTTGATTGGCTACCTGGGCTCCTCGGGGAATGCTTCCTACTCCCTGCCTCACCTCCACTTTGAGTTGCACCCGGGAGGGGGTCGGGCGGTCAATGCCTACCCGCTGGTGAAAGGACTCTGCGGCTGATGCTCGGTTTGCTCGTAGGGAGTAGCCGGTATCTGGTGGGACCGAACCCCCTACCCCCGCCTGTCGGCGGCGGTACCTTCCCCCTTGCAGGGGGACTATCGCCACATCACGCCTGAAGCAAAGGACCGGCCTAGTGCCGGTCCTCTGCTTTGCGGTCCCCAGGGAAGGGGATCTAGGTTGTCTCCCAGCGCTTCGAGTGGTGGTTCGCCTCCCAGCGGCCTGTTCACCTTGGCACGTTCTCCATGAGTATCGGGTACAGAGCCCCAAGAGTTGCGGGCGGTTTGCCTTTCCCCCCAAGTGACTAGTACCCCATCTCGTCGGTCTGGGCTGAGGCGGCCGGTTCAGCCCAGGGTGGCAACGGCCTCCACGTCGGCGTCGGCGGGGGCATCGAGCGCTTCGAGGAGGCGCGCTACCCGGGCTGTGCAGGTTTCGTCCTGAGCGGGAGGTACAAGCTCGATGATCCGCAAGGCCGCCGCCGCAAATGCCCGGGCGGAACGACTATCGGGATAGGCCCGAACCACGGGTGTCCCCTGATCGCCACCGCTGACGATGTGCTGGTCGAGAGGGATGCGGCCGATGAGGGGCACGCCGAGCGATTGGGCAAGCTCGTCGCCGCCCCCCTCACCAAACAAGTGAAAAATCTCCCCGTGCCCGCAGTCGAAACCGGCCATGTTCTCCAGCACGCCGATCACCGGCATGTAGGAGCGGCGAGCCATGTCCGCCACCCGAATGGCTACCTTCTGGGCGGCTTTCTGCGGGGTCGTCACGACAACCATTTCTGCCTGGGGGAGGAGTCGGGACAGCGCCATCTGGATGTCTCCGGTACCCGGAGGCATGTCGATCACGAGATAGTCGAGGTCGCCCCAGGCGACCTGCTTGAGGAACTGTTCTAGGGCTTTGGACAGCATCAAGCCTCGCCACATCAGGGCAGTCTCTTCGGATTCGACTATCAGCCCTGTCGAAACAAGCTTGATCCCTTGGACCTCGACCGGGACGATGATGCCGGTCCGCGCCTGCTTCGAGTCGCTCATCTGTGCCGAGCATGCGCGGAATCGAGAACCCCCATATGTCGGCGTCGAGCAAACCGACCCGGTGGCCCAGATCGGCGATGGCCAGCGCAAGGTTGACGCTGGCCGACGACTTGCCCACGCCGCCCTTACCGCTCCCAACGGCGATGACTCTGGTCAATGGACTGACCAAGGTGGGCTCGGCGTTCTCCCTGGCCTTCAACCGGGCGGTGCTCATCACTTCGGCCCGCTGACGCTTGGTCATGGCCCGGGTCTCCACCTGGACGAGACGGACCCCGGGGATAGCACTCACCTTCCGAATGGTGTCCTGTTCAATCTGTGAGCGCATGGGACATTCGGCAATCGTCAATGCGATACCAATCGTTACCACCCCGTCCTCAGAGATGGTGACATCCGGAATCATGCCCAACTCGACGACATCGCCGCCCAACTCGGGGTCGACGACCCCGCGCAAGGCCTGGAGGATCTGGTCTGTGGTTGGCATTCCGAGTCATGCTACGAAGGTATTTGCACTACCGAGATATTGGGAATGTTGAGCCGGCACCGACCTATAATGCCGGTCCAGTCAGGTAGACAGAGGAGTCGTCCATGGATCAGTTGGTTTCGATCAAGTCGTCGGTTCCGCCGCGCGCCGTCATCGTGACGGACAGCGCTGTGACCAAGATCAAAGACCTGATTCAATCCGAAGGCGATCCTGCCCTCTTCCTGCGGATGGGCGTTCGCCCCGGCGGATGCAGCGGCTTTTCGTACGAGATGTTCTTCGACACCGAGATCGACGAGCAGGCAGACATCGTCGAGACCTACGGCGAAATCCGGGTCGTGGTGGACAACCAGTCCGTCGAAATGCTGCGCGGATCAACCCTGGATTATCAGGAAGGCCTGATGGGTGCAGGGTTCGCCGTCAACAATCCCAACGTTACGAAGTCATGCGGGTGCGGCAGCAGCTTCAGCTGAGTCCTGCCTGATCTTCACACAAAGGGGCCCCTCGGGGTCCCTTTGTTCATTGCACGAATCGGAGTCCTCCGCTGCCATGTAGCCTGGTGCTGTTCGCCATCGAGGAGACTCCATGCCCAAGCGTGTGCTGGAAACGCCCAGTGCCCCGAATGCACTCGGTCCCTATTCGGTGGCCGTCCGGGCAGGCGACTTGGTGTTCATATCCGGGCAGGTAGCCATAGATCCTGCGACCGGAGAGCGAGCTCCCGACGACGTCACTGTCCAGGCGCGACTGATCATGAACAACCTGAAGGCCATCCTCGCTGATGTCGGCCTCACCATGACCGATGTGGCAAAGACGACGATCTTCCTCGCCGACATCAACGATTTCGCTGCCGTCAATGAAGTCTACGGTGGCTACTTCGACGACGAACCCCCGGCCCGCTCGACGGTGCAGGTAGGCGCCCTACCGGGCGGGTTCCTCGTCGAGATCGAAGTGATTGCGTCGCGAAGTTACTGAAAGGACATCGGGAGGATGACCATGGAAACTACTGAGGTCTTTGCCCAATTGGGGCTCACAGATTCCAACTCCGGCGTTTACGCCGGAGGGTGGCTGCCGGGAGCAGGCCGGGTGATCGAAAGCATAAACCCCGCTTCGGGTGAGGTCCTGGCCACGGTCCGGCGGGCTTCGGAGGCCGAATACGAGCAGGTCATCCAGACGTCACTGGACGCCTTCACCGAGTGGCGCATGGTGCCGGCTCCCCGCCGGGGAGAGTACGTCCGGCTGCTCGGCAATGCCTTGCGGGAGAAGAAGGCAGCTCTGGCGGCCCTGGTCACTCTCGAGATGGGCAAGATCCTCCTCGAGGGTGAAGGCGAAGTCCAGGAGATGATCGACATCACCGACTTCGCAGTCGGTCTTTCCCGCCAGTTGTACGGTCTGACGATGGTGTCGGAGCGGCCCCGGCATCGTATGTACGAGCAGTGGCATCCACTCGGTCCGGTCGCCTCGATCACGTCGTTCAACTTCCCCATCGCCGTCTGGTCCTGGAACTCGGCGATTGCGGCAGTGTGCGGCGACACCAATGTGTGGAAGCCGTCGAGCATGACGCCCGCTCACCGCCATCGCCGTCACCAACATCGTCCATCAGGTGATGGAGGGTTCCGGTTTCGAGGCCGTCTTCAACCTGGTCGTGGGAGGTGGCGCAGACATTGGTGACGCCATCGTCAATGACCACCGCATTCCGCTCGTGTCGGCCACCGGATCCTGTGATATGGGATACAAAGTGAGTTCGGGGGTCGCCAAGCGCCTGGGCCGTTCGATTCTGGAGCTGGGCGGCAACAACGCCATGATCGTGATGGACGACGCGGATCTCGACATGGCGGTGCGGGCAGCCCTTTTCGCCGCGGTGGGTACCGCCGGCCAGCGTTGCACATCACTGCGGCGCTTGATCTGCCAACGTGGGGTGGTCGACGACGTTGCCAGGCGTTTGGTCGATGCGTATGCCCAGGTTCGGATCGGCGATCCGCTTGACCCATCGACGGTCATGGGACCGCTGGTGGACGCCACTGCGGTTGAGAACATGATGATGGCTTTGGCCATCGCCGAACAGCAGGGCGGCAAGGTCTTGTACGGAGGGAAACGGCTGCCCAACCTCGGTCCGGCATATGCCGAGCCGACCATCGTGATGATCGACAAAGATGCACCCATCCTCCAGGAGGAAACCTTTGCTCCGTTGCTCTACATCATTCCGGTCGATGACCTCGACGATGCCATCGCCGTGCAGAACGGGGTCCGGCAGGGACTGTCATCCGCCATCTTCACGGATTCGTTGAAGTCGGCCGAAACCTTCCTGTCGCATCTCGGTTCGGACTGCGGCATTGCCAATGTCAACATCGGCACGTCGGGTGCCGAGATCGGCGGCGCTTTCGGCGGTGAGAAGGAGACCGGCGGCGGCCGCGAAGCGGGATCGGACGCCTGGAAGGCCTACATGCGCCGTCAAACCACGACCATTAACTGGGGCGACGACCTGCCCCTCGCCCAAGGCATCGAATTCGGATGAAGAGTATCTAGTACTCAGTACCCAGTACCGGGTACCAGTTGAAGAAGAACTGACGACGGACGACTGATAACTGATGACTTTTTCCATTGTTGCTTGGGATCCTTTTGCCGGCCCGGAGTGGGGCGTGGCCGTCGCCTCGAGATTCCTGGCGGTGGGCGCCATTGTGCCCTGGGCCAAGGCAGGGGTGGGAGCCGTGGCCACGCAGGCTTTGGCCAACGTCGCCTACGGTGCGGACGGGCTCGCCCACCTGGAGGCCGGCTTGGACGCAGGTGCCACCGTGGAAGCACTACTGGCTGCCGATGAGCTTCGGTCGAGACGTCAGATTGGCGTCGTGGACGGACGTGGTGTCTCCGTCTAGGTCAGCTTCCGCAAAGCAGGCGCGCAGGCGCAAGTCCGCCCCACCGAAACGAGCATTGGAGAGATTGGCCCCGCGGAAATTGCTGTTGCGCAAACTCGACCCGCGAAAATCCGCATTCCGCAACAACGCCTGGAAGGCTTGTAAACCCTCGAGTTCTCGATCGGCAGCCGACAATCCCCGCAAATCACGAGCGGAAAAATCCCGACTTGCAATCAGCGCGCGGCCGCCTGCTGCCTGGTCAAGGAAGACGCCACATAACGCTGCTCAAGCCACGGATCGGCCGCGTTGTGATACCCGGCCTCGGCCTCCCAATATCCAAGCCGATCGGCCGGAAGCCGTTCAATCGCCTCCAACCATTTGACGCTCTTGTAAAAGTACTTGCCGGGCACGATCATCCGCAGCGGCCCGCCGTGCTCGACGGGGCAGGGGACCACCATTGACGGACCAGGCGATGAACGCCCCCAAACGGATCGCTTCGGCCCAGGGCAAGGATGTGGAATGGCAACGATCGCTGCGGGCCATGAACGATACAAAATCATCGAAGTCTTCGTGAGCTCGCTCACCGGGGAAGAGAGCCGTGAGCGGAAGCCCCTCGAAACACATGTCGAATTTCGACCACCGCGTGACGCAGTGCACGTCACAAATCAGCACTTGGGAACCAAGTTCGCAAGGCATCCAGCGTGTAAATCCGCTGGCTACCTTTCTGCTTGACCGTGACTGTCCACGCCCGATCATCATTGCTCCTCGGAGAAGACTCGCCCACGACCGGCCACCGTTCGGAGCGGATGAGCTGCTGATTGGGTGGCAGTCGATTCGGCCTGGTGTTCATCACCGAGTTTTAGCCGATCAGCCCGCGAATGGGTAGCGACGAGGGTGAACCGTCAGCAGTGCCTAAGTGCCATCATTGCCCGACTCGAACTCGGATTCCTCGTCGCTGTCTTCATCCTCCTCGTAGTCGTCGTAATCGTCGACCACTTCCGTCGAACCCACCTTCAAGGACAATCCGAGCGCGATGGCCATCCAAGCCAGGTCCACCACTTCAAAGCTGTTGATGAATTTTCGCCGCGTCACCTCTTTGATGTTCTCGGTAAGCAAATCCGGTGGAAAGCCAGGCGCAACGGCTCGCATCCCGAGTGCCCGCTCCACGAAGGGTTGCCTGTCCGACGGGTCAAGCTCGTCCAAAAACTCCTCGGCGACCTGCAAAACGGCGGGCGACGGTTCGGCCGAGGCGACCATTTGTCCCTTGGCCGCAATTTCCTCCCGCAAACGCAGTGCCAAACAGGAAATCAACTCGTCGCGTGGCGGTTCAACTGCACCAGTTCCGTCTTGGCCACCTCCACCTGCTCGGCGATCCAGAATATTTCGCCGCGGCAATCGCCAACAGGGCACACACACAGGCGATCAGACCATGCACGAAATTGACTTCAAAGTAACGACAGGCACGTTTGACGCCGTAACCCGCCAGCCCCCCCACGAGGATGGCCATGAATCCCAATTCCGCATGGGCGAAATTGCTGGCCGCCAGCCAGATCACCGCGCCGACGACGCTTCCAAAAATCCCGCCGATAAATGCGCGTCGGAAACTCATGCTGCCAAACCTCACTAACATACGGACGAATCGCCGGTCTCGGGCGATGGCAAAGTCTACGTTCCAAAAAGCGACAAAGTGCTTGACGGAGGACATTCCGGCGGCCGTTCTGGTTCCGATCAAGACCTTTGTGCCGATTGTTCCCGCCGCCCACCAGGCGGCGTGTCGATCTCCCTTTTGCCGACAAGCCATCGATCGGATAAGATCCTCCGGCAGCGGCCATGCCGGTTCCGCCAAACATTCCGACGATTCAACCCCCATATGAGTAGCACCAACTTGATTCCAGACGTCGACGAATTGCTGGGCCTGTTTTATGACGATCCAACCCAGGCCGGCACGCTCGAGGCGATTCCGCCCGACGAGATCCCGGCTCCCTTCCGGGCCCTGCTGGTCCACGACGAACACATGACCGTAACTGTCGAAGCATTCCACGATTCGCCCGTCGATGTTCGGGTGCTGGAAGTCAAAAACAAAAGCCCTTCTTATGCCCGTAAAATCGTGTTGACGCGGCAATCGGACGGTCAGGTGGTCCAATTCGGCATTGTCCGGCTCGACCCACGGGTCCTGCCTGACGAAGTCCGCACGCAAATTGAGTCCCAGCGGATTCCCCTCGGAAGGGTTCTCATTGACCACCAGGTGTTGCGCGAAGTGCAGCTTATCGGTACGTTTAGGGTGCAGGCGGGGCCTGATATGGCACACTGTATGGGTCTTCCACTCGGGACGGTCCTGTACGGTCGCACCGCCCGCATCTTATTGGATGGTCATCCTGCCGTGGAACTTCTCGAGATCTTGGGATCCCGTGCGTTAGGGCCGATCCAGTTTCCGCGGTAATCGTCATGGGAGCGAGGTGAATCACGTGCGGGCAGCTTACGATTGTGTCGTCATTGGCGGTGGACCGGCGGGCTGCACGGCCGCGGCGCTTGTCGCCGAGGCCGGATTCTCGACGCTGTTGCTCGAGCGGGAGCAGGTGCCCCGTTTTCACGTGGGCGAGTCGCTGATGCCCGAAACCTACTGGACGCTGCAGCGGCTGGGCCTGCTCGAACAACTCCAATCCAGCGACTTCGTCAAGAAGTTCAGCGTGCAGTTCGTCACCGCGGACAGCAAAGCCTCTCAGCCGTTTTTCTTTCAGGAACACGATCCCCGGGCATGCTCGCAGACGTGGCAAGTCGAGCGATCAAAGTTCGACGAAATGTTGTTTCGAAATGCGGCGGCCAAGGGGGCCGATTGCTTCGATCAAACACGAGTCCTCGACGTTCGTTTTGAGGATGGCCGTGCCACGGGCGTGACCCTCACGAAGTCCGATGGCGAACGCGTCGAGATTGCGGCTCGGGTCGTCATGGATGGATCGGGGCAGCAATCGTTGATTGCCAATAAACTGGGCTTGAAAGAGCCCATTCCTCATTTGCGGAAGGCTGCCATCTGGACCTATTTTCGCAATGCCGAACGTGTTTCCGGACCCCACGGCGGAGCCACCGTGATCCTGCACACAAAGACTCAGGAGGCGTGGTTCTGGTACATTCCCCTGTCCAACGGCATCACCAGCGTGGGGCTAGTGGGAGACATGGATTTCCTCCTCAAGTCCCGGCCATCTCCCGGCGACGCTTTTTGCGAAGAATTGGGCAACTGCCCCGATCTGGCCCGCCGACTGGAACCCGCGCAGATGGAGGGTACCTTCCATGTCGCCAAGGAATTCTCCTACACAACCAATCAACACGCGGGTCCAGGATGGGTCTTGATTGGTGATGCCTTCGGTTTTATCGACCCGATTTATTCTTCAGGCGTCTTCTTCGCGTTGAAAACGGGCGAGATGGCCGCCGATTGCGTGATCGAGGGGTTGAGGACGCAGAATGTCTCGGGCGCGATCCTGGGTGCCTGGACCGACGAGTTCAAACAGGGGGCCCAATGGGTCAGGAAGCTGGTGGAAGCGTTCTACGAGAATCGCTTCAGTTTCGGGTCGTTCATGAAGCAGTTTCCTCAACACCGGGGGAACTTGACCGACCTCCTCATCGGCCGAGTTTTCCACGCCAGCGCGGGGGCGATCTTTCAGGATATGGAGCCTGCACTTGAGTCCGCCCGGCAATCAAGTCTCACTTATTGACCCGCATTGACCGACGAGCCGAGTCGCGATCCGCCAGCGGAAATGCGGATGAAAGTCACAAAAAATAGGCCTTCGAGGATCGTCCGCGTCGGTACGCCCTTGACGTCATCGCTCGGGATGTTTCTGATTGGCTGCTCATCATCGCCGCCGAAAGGGCTCTCCATGCGAATCGTGATCTGGGTGCTCGTGATACTGCTGCTGATCCTGCATCAGGATAACTGGCTGTGGGACGATGACCGACTTGTCTTCGGTTTTCTGCCAGTTGGCTTGGCCTACCACGCCGGCATTTCGGTCGCAGCATCCATCGTCTGGTATCTGGCCACGGTGTATGCCTGGCCCCATGAACTCGAGCAAGCTGCCAGTGAAGAGGAAGGAGCCTCCGCATGACGGATGGTATGACGCGGCTGGTCATCATCTGCGTGTACATGGCCCTGCTGCTGCTTTTGGGTCTGTTCGCCAATCGGCTGTTTCGCGGTACGCGGGAGGATTACTTGCTGGCGAGTCATTCAATCGGGCCGTTTCTCCTGTTGATGTCGCTATTTGGGACCACGATGACCGCCTTCGCACTGGTGGGGTCGTCCGGAGAGGCGTTTCGGGCGGGCATCGGCGTGTATGGCATGCTGGCTTCTTCCAGCGGAATCGTTCACTCGCTTTGTTTCTTCGTGGTCGGTATCAAGCTCTGGTCGTTCGGCCGGCGGTTTGGCTACACCACACAGATTCAGTTCTTCCGCGACCGTCTCGACTCGAACGCCGTGGGTCTGCTCCTCTTTCCAATCCTCGTCGGGTTGGTGATTCCCTATCTGATGATCGGCGTGATGGCGGGCGGCACCGTCATTCAAAATCTCACGGCGGGCGCCTTCGAGCCTTGGGGATGGTTTGCAACCGACAGTCCCGCCAAGAGTTTCGGCGTGCCTCCGTGGTTGGGTTCCCTGGCGATCTGCCTGGTGGTGCTGATGTACGTATTTTTTGGAGGCATGCGCGGCACGGCGTGGGCCAATACCCTGCAAACGTTGATCTTCATGATTTTGGGTGTGGTCACGTTTGTCGTGATCGCCAACAAACTGGGCGGCCAGGCAAACCTGCTGGACAATCTCCGCGCGCTCTCCTCGCGGGTCAGCCATGAAAAGGTGACCCGCGTTGGCATGTCCAAATTGCGTTTTTTTTCTTACCTGCTCGTGCCCCTTTCGGTGGGCATGTTCCCGCATCTGTTTCAGCACTGGCTGACCGCCCGGAGCGCCAAGGCATTCAAATTGCCGATCGTCTGCCATCCGGTATTCATCATGATCGTCTGGGTCCCCTGCGTCCTGGTCGGTATCTGGGCCACGACCGTCAAACTGCCGCCGACCATCACCCCCAACGGCGTGCTTCCGTTTCTTGTCAAGACACAGTCGTCACCACTGCTTGGGGGTTTGCTGGCCGCTGGTATCCTGGCGGCAATCATGTCCTCGCTCGATAGCCAGTTCCTGTGCCTGGGTACGATTTTCAGCACCGATATCGTCGGACATTACATCGGTGAGGAGCGGATGTCCGATAAGCAGCAATTGCTGCTGGCACGCGGATTCATCATCTTGATCGTGGCCATCACGTATGTGTTGAGCCTCCAGGGGTATGTGAGCGTCTTTGAACTCGGCGTCTGGTGCTTCAGTGGCTTTGCCAGCCTGTTTCCACTGGTCATTGCCGCGCTTTACTGGCGGCGTCTGACCGCGGCCGGCGCGGCGGCGGGCATCCTGGCCACGATCGGAGTCTGGTTGTATCTTTTTGACAAGTCGGAGTATGGTAGAGACGAGCAGTTTGCCGTGGCCGGCATGGAACCGGTCGTGGCGATTTTCGCCTGCTCATTGGTGGCCATGGTCGCCGTTTCGCTCTTGACCAAGCCACCGAGTGAAGCGACCCTTGCCAAATTTTTTCCACCCCAAGCGTGATCAAATCCATCCCCTGACCGATGATCTCGCGATCGGCGGCCCTGGATCTCCCCGTGACTTCGTGGCCGCCGAATACCCGTGAGGTTCCCAGCATGATCAACGGTCCATACGACAGACGGCGAGTCAATACGATGACGATTCAGGCTGCATGGACGACGACCCGTGTCCGCGAGACGATGTGTCCGGTGGGGGCCGTCCTCGGGCTCCTCATGGCCGTTATTGGCTGTGAGACGTCAAATCGGCCAACGGCTGCGGCCGATCCGGCCACACTGGCCGCCCAGTCGGCGGAGCGGCTACTGGCCGAAGAACCGAGCCATCCGCTCGGTGTGGAGGAGTTTCGCGACCAGTTGCTGGGTCCGGCCGACTCGGAGTCGCCCGGCGAAACCGCGGCAACGACCGGTCAGTCGACACCGCCACAGACCGTGGTCCTGCTGGGTCGCCTGGGAGGCAAGCCGC
The DNA here is from genome assembly GCA_963700865.1 of uncultured Planctomycetaceae bacterium. GTDB lineage: Bacteria > Planctomycetota > Planctomycetia > Pirellulales > Pirellulaceae > CAVOGJ01. The sequence continues at coordinate 23,511 of CAVOZC010000022.1, forward strand.
TGGCGGGGAACCACCTCGCTGCGGACACGTTTCCCTTCGAACCGGGAAAGGCGTCCTTTGTGATCTGCGATGCCAGTTTCGATCCCGATGCGTCCACCGACGATCATCATCATGATGACCCGGATCACGATTGTCCTTTTTGTGCCGCGTCAAAAGACGCCGCCGGACGGGCGCACGCCGTCGTTCGATTCCTGGACGATCAGGGACGGACCCTCCCGTTCGACACACGCGACCTTTTCGACTTGAAAGGCGGAGAGATCGTGATTCTCGAGGGAACGGGCAAACTAACGGTCGGCACGCTGATGATCGACGCGGATAAGATCTTTATCCGCCGCTAGGGCTGCGTCCAGTTCGAGACGTAACGTGGGTCAGCGTCGTGGCGAACCCCTAAGTCGTTACGTGACGAAGCACTTGGCAATCCGGGCGGGTTGCGCGTCAGCGGGCGGAGGTCATCAGCGGGCTGAGGCGACCTCGCCATAGGCTTCCGTGTTTGTCGGCTTGAAGTAGCCGAGGCCAAGGAAGATATCCAGCATCTCCTCGTAGGTAATGAAGCGGCGACGGTGTCGAACCTTGTACGACTCGATGGTCGTCGCGAGTTCTCGCGCCGCGGGCGAAAGCGAGTCGTGATTGTTGCCGAACTGGCGACGCTCAACGCCCGGATTGACCACGGGGGCATACGGATCGCGTCGGTCGACGAAACCGGTAGGGGGCGTATTGGTGGTGTGCGGCATGGTCAAGCTCCTAAGGGCAGGGCAATGGGAATCGCCCCATGGGAAATCGTTCGATTAACCATAGGTCGCGCGGAGAGTCCTGGCAAATCGTGGGCCCCGCGCCGGGCCCGCCAACGCGATGAATGGTCGGCAACCGCCTCACCGACACATTACGCTTCGGACGAATGTGCGTGTTCTGTGGGCGTCGCTTAACGATTGTGTCGGTTGTCGGCACGCGCGCCGCCGGTGGATTTGTGGCTGGGATCGGCGTTAGGACTGACTCAAGAAATGTCGCTGTCCACAGCGTAGACACGGGCTCGTCTCATTTCCGCTGGCGACACAAGTCCGCGCGAATTACGGATGGCATTTGCGACGGTTCAGTTAATACGTCAGCACCCAGAAAATCAACCAGACGATCGCAAACTGCCTGGGGATGGGAGAGAATCTCATGATATTGCACCAGCAATACTTCCGTCGTCTCGCTCGCCAAGTCCTTTAGCGCCTGATCACGGTGTCGCGTTAAACCGACGATCAGCTGTGCCGGGTCTAATTGGGCCCCTTTGGTACCTCGGCGTTGGATCATTCTTTGCTGCGAAGCCACGACTTCTTCGATGGGACGCAGCATGAAGATCACTTTATAACGATGGGTGGGCGGCAAGCTTGGCAGCAACAACGAAACGACTTTGACAGCCTTGTCTCGCGCCTGCTCGATGACTTTCGGTTCACGGCCGATCCTCTTGATGGCCTCCCACTCCCAATACCCTTCTGGATTGTCTTCATCGGCAGCACGTATTCCATCCGTCAAGACTTGGATACCACCCGCCCTGAGCATCTGCATCATGAGCGAAGTCCCGGAACGCGGGATTCCCGAGACAATCACGAACGGTTGGTTCGTTGTCAAGTCGTTGGCTCGCTGGCGACGAAAGGCATGATGGCGAGCCGATCGGCCCGCGATGGATGACAACAACAGGCTCGGATGGGACTCACAATCATGCCTCAACGAAAAAGACGAAAAGATCGTCCTAACGGAAGCAGACTCCACAGCATCAGGGTCGCCACCGGAGGCTCGGGCACGAGATTCTCACCACCGACCTCGCTGAACTTATTGGCATTCCAGAGATTGAAATCGGAGGCATCCACGACACCGTCCGCGTTAAAGTCGCCGGACGACCACCTGGGCACCGTGGTGAATTTATGGGAATTCCACACATTGAAGTCGGAGACGTCGACCGAGCCATCAAGATCTGCGTCTCCGCTCAGATAGCGTCCACCGGACGGCAGGTTTACGGATGCGGCTTCCGCCAACCAGGCAGCGAGGTCGTCTTGATCCACGAACCCGTCTCCCGTTTGGTCGAATAGGGGATCATGATCACCCTCTGCAATTTGGGCCACCAGCGTATCGATATCCGCCACTTCCCACGCACCATTGCCGTCAAAATCACCGCTGCGAAAATACGCAAACTGGTTAATGATGACCTCGACTGGTTCGTCGTTGTCGGGTGCATCCTGGTTGAGCCAGAGATTAAAGCGGAAGTTTTCGCGGCTCGGCGTTGGCACGACGCGATTTCGGCTGAGGTCTTCCAGAACAACGTATCTATCAATTACGGCCGACTCGGGGTAGTCGAGGGGCGAGTAGTGGCCGTGCAGCGCGATGAACTCGACTCGCCCTCGGTTCCACTTCAGGATCCGTGTTAGCCGCGGATCCGAACTCAGATCGGGCAGCGTGAAACGCCGCAAGTTTCCAGGCACATAGTACGGTTGGACAACAAATTGCGAATTCGTCGCTCGGGTCGCATCTCCCCAGCGAGAGTCTTCAAAATCGATCTCACGATTGGGGAAATTTGGAATGCGCGTGTCGTCACCGAAAGGATCCCAGGTGAATGCGCCAAACGTCGCGTTGGCGTTGAGCACATCCATCCGACTATTCGTCTGAAACGTGTACGTCCCGTAACCGAGACTCTCCGACATCACGACTTCGGTGCTGAACCAGTGGCTGCCACTCTGGCTGATGGTTAAGTGCAACCCCGCCGCGTCCACCCAGACATCACTGGGATCGGCGGAGAAGCGATTGCCGCCTGGCCCCACCGGTCCGGTAGATTCCTTGACACCCCAACTGCGACCGCTAAACGTCAACTCCGTGTCGAACTGGGCCCACAACATTCCGGTATCGACGAAACAGATCAGTGTCACCAGGATCGCCGAGCAACGGCAAGGCCCGTGGATTCTCCACTTGTCACAAGATCGCATGTGCGTTCCTACCTTCCACCACGTCTTCGCGTCACCATCAGCGCCAAAAAACCAAGCCCCACTGATGCCAGCGCCGCGGGTTCGGGAACCAAGGCCCCGCTGCCAGCAAATTCGAACTTGTTGCTGTTCCAGGCGTTGAAATCCGAGACGTCCACCGATCCATCCGCATTAAAGTCGCCGGAGCACCAGGCCGCGGTGGCGGTAAACTTATTGCTGTTCCAGATATTGAAGTCCGAAACATCCACGGCGCCACTCAGATCGGCATCTCCCACGAGATACGAGCTGCCAATGGACGGATTGGCAGTGCCCGCTTCGGCGAGCCACCGTGTCAAGTCACCGCCATCGACGAGACCATCTACGTCCAGATCATAAAGCGGATTGTTGGTACCCGCCGCGATCTCGGCAACGAGTGCATCGACGTCGACGCAGTCATAAACGCCGTTGCCGTCGAAATCGCCACTACCCGCGTCCACGCCTATGATCTCGTCGTAGTCGAATTTGCCCAACCCCATTCCATATGACGAAAGCACTCGTAACTTGATCCGCGCACTGCTGCGATCCACACTGGCAGGCATCATGTCCGAGAAGCGGACCGAAAATGTTTCATACGTATCTGTCATCGTGACGGGGTCGGCAAAGTACTCAATTCCCGCCACTTCGATGCCGATATCCAGGATCTTGTCACCCGTATACTCGGGAAAGAATCCTGGCACCGGACCAAAGCGCGCGTCGACGGTAAACCCGACGAACGGAGACAGATCGACTCCCAACGGCGAGACATCAACAATACCCCAGTAAAGTGGATTGTCAGGATCGACATCGTCCAGGCTGAAGTCTCCCGTATGATATCGCCCAAAGCCAGAAGAACCCTCAAAGTTCTCTCCGCTATCGGTTGTGATGGTCCCAAACGAGCCCCAGCCCTGATCGGATTCAAAGTCGAACAAGACGGTTTGTCCGTGCGCCGCGTTGATGAACGCCAGCAGTGTAATCAGCGCCATACTTCGGCAGCCATTCGTGGTCATGCTTTCTCCCTGCCTTCCCGAGACGTTGTTGACAGTCGTCCGTCCCATTGTAGGTGAGTTTCCCTGTCAGTTCGACTGTCAATCCTTATTGTTTACCAATGACCTACTTTTCCAGCATGGCGATGATTGAAGCTTGCTCACAACAGCTCCTGATAGGCGGCCGACAACTCGCGATGGCGTTGCGATCGCAGCGTATCATGCGTCAGAGCGAACAAATCAGCTAAGTGTTGATGGCTGTGGTACAGCTCATAGCGCATGGTCACACACGTTTCAAAGGCAAAAATGGCCTCGGCACGCCGCCCGCTGCGTTCGAGCGCCGTTCCCAGATGGAAGTGGGCAGCCGGAAAATAGTGAATCAGCCCCACGGCCAAGAGCGCGTGGTCCACGGCCTGAGCGTACTCGCCTAGTCGGAGCAACACCTGAGCTCAGCCCATCGTGTGCCACGGGATTATCCTGATTCTCCGCCAACGAACGACGAAAAGTCGTTTCCGCCTCACGCCAGGCGGAGGTTTGGAGCAGCAACTCACCCACACGATTGAGGATTCCCGCATCCAACTTAGCCGACTCTTGAATCCTGCGGGCCAAGCGAATGGCCTCTTCTTCTCCCTCATGCTCGAACGTTAGCTTGGCCTGGATAAGTTGCAGGTAGGGAGACTCACGCAGCGGCTCGTCAATCTTGTCAAGGGTCTCCTGGCAACTTGACCAATCCGCCAGCCGCAGGTAGCACGACGCCAACTGCACGAGGAAACCCGGTTCGTCGGGGTACTCGTGGCAAAGTTCCTGCCAAAGCGGAATCGCCGCCGCGGCTCGCAAACTGCTGGTGACGGCGACCGCCAGGTTGATCTTTCTGTCCCGCGTGACTTTGCGAATCGTTTCCTCCGTATCTTCACTGGGCGGGTCGACGTAGCCCAAGGCGACAAACTGGCGGATGATTTCGGCCGCCTCCGCGGGGTCTTCACGCAGATCTTCCGCATGCATGCCTGCGGGCCCATCGACCGTCTCCCACGAGTCGATACGATCCGGGTGCACCGGGGATTCAAGCGTCTCCAGCCATGGCCGACCGTCCATATCGCGACCCACCGGAAGGCCCAGTAACGTCAGGATCGTCGGCGTGATATCTAGCAATCCGGCTCCGTACAGGGTTTCCCCCTGGCGAATGCCGGGCCCGTGGACGCAGGCCACACCAAAGTTCCGATGCCATGTCTCGGGATGCTCCCAGGCATTCGCGGACGGACGACTGGCACCAGAATGGAATCCATGATCACTCACGAGCAGCACCGTCGTATCGGAACCGGCGTAAGCTAACAAGGATTCAAGCATCATGTCGTGAAAGCGATAACAGCCCACCATCACATCCTGATAGATCCTTGCATCTCGCGCGGAGACGCCTGGCATGGGGGGCGAATGATAGGGCATGAAATGATGCCCAAAGCCGTCGATGGCCGAGTAGTAGACTGCGGTCAGATCCCAAGGTTCATGCGCGATCAAGTGACAAGCCGCGGCGTGCACCGTCGAGGCCTGAGCAATTTGATGAGCTGAGCTTAATCAGGCGATCATCGCGACCTTGATCGATCTCGGCCGCGCGAGGCACGAAGGGTAACAGGGCATCGACGTCCAGATCCGCCGCCGTCACTCCAAGCGGCGCCAGCTGCTCGGCCAACGAAGCTGGATGAAATGTGCCCGCGGGGAAGGAACGGTGCTCGGTCGGGGATCCGAATTGAGCCACGTAACGATCCGTCACCACGTTGCCCAGAATCGGTTCCGCCGGATGGCTGGCAAACCACGAAACGACTTGGGACCGCAAGCCGGATTGAGACAAGATATTCCAGATGGCCTTGCACTTGCGACTGGTGCTCGAAACGGGACGGATGCTCGAGCGATCCGGCAGTGGTTCGACAAACCCACAGATGCCGTGCTTGTCCGCCCGCTTGCCGGTTGCGATCGAATTCCACAGCATGGGCGAAAGCACGGGATGAATGGTGGCCAGGTTTCCGCTCACCCCGTCGTTGATCATCCGCGCCAGCGTAGGCATCCAGCCCTTGGCAATCAAAGGGCGGATCATCTGCCAGTCCGCCGCATCCCAGCCGATCAGCAGCACTTTTTTCGCAACGCGTCGGGACATGCCCAAGCCTAACTCGTCAAACGGCCGTGGCCACCTGCGTGGCGTCGCCGAACTTACGAACGGCGACGACGAATCAACGCGAGCGCGCCTCCGCCGGCCGCCAAAAGGGCAAGCGAGGTGGGCTCGGGAACCGCACCGGCGGTGATGGGCACGTTGGCATTCGACTCGTATGCGAAACTGTAAAGTGTCGCTGTCCCGTTGTTCACTTCAGTGACATCCACGCGGGCCCAACCATAGCGGACGTCGCCGCTGCCAATATCCCACTGCAGCCCCACGTAACCGCCCGTGCCAACGAAATTGTAAAAATAGGGTCCCGACACGCGCCCGGCAAAACGAGCCCCACCTGCCGCGGCGTCTCCATCGCCGATCACATCTCCCGCGGCAAAAGAGTTGACGTAGTAAGTGCCGGAAGTGAGTACCTTGCTATCTTGAGCCCCGATGTTGTACGGGTTGACGCGGACGCTGTCGTTAAAGGCGGCAATCGCGAATTCGTTGTAACCTACGCCATCCAAGTTCAGATAAATGGGACCTTCGTTCTGCGTAATTGTCTGATCGGGCACGTCCGTAAATACAATTTCTCCCTGGCTGGTTGGCACAAAGGCAAAAGCGCCCAGCCCGGCCGCGGCGGAGTAGCTGGCCAGTCGTTCCGCCATGCTCTGTCTGCGCTCGGTTCTCTTCATGATGTCTCCTCGACGTCTTGGGCCTCGACTCGCGCCGTTCGCCACGGGACCCTAGCTAAGATGTAAGCTCCGCTGATTATAGACGCACACGAAACGCTCTTCCAGCAAAATCACGACAAAACCGAACACATCGCTTGTGAGGGCAAAAGCACGCGTAAGCGTTTCTCCAAATCGAATTCCGTCACTGGGAACGGCCTGAGCGTTGGCCACCAAACGTAGTCGTCACCGCTGGTCGAGCGGTTTACCGCGGCCGGGTAATCCGGGGGCCGAAGCGACCCGGGCGTCGACTCGCAACTCCCGAAGTGAGCGCCAGACAAGATTGAATTTGCGTCACTTACGCCGTCACTTACTCCGTCACTTACGCCGTCATTTACACCATGGGTTCATGACACCCGAATGCTCTCGTGGTCTCCGTGCAGATACCCCTCCTTCGCAAGGAGGACCGCGCAATAAAGAATTGGGTCGACGCTGAACTCAACTTCCCCCGTTTCCTTCATACGCTTCGTGGTTACTTACCGGACAGCCAGCGAGCCTAAACCATCTTTCTTGTGTTGTTTCTCTGTCTTCGTGCCTCCGTGAGAACACAAAAAGACACCGCTGGCCTTGGCGTGCAGCTCAAAGGGGACACGCACCGGTCAAGACGGCGAGTCCGAGATGGAGGCGACAATCCGTGCGAAATCCGGATCGCCGAAGAAAGGCCAGAATTCAGGCACGCCCAACGCGCTGGGCTCGTCGAATCCTGCCGCGCACGCCTGCTCTAGCGACCGCAGGGCCCGTTGTCGATAATCGCTCTCCAGCGATTGCTGCTCGGCTGGAGATAACCTAGGATCGAGTTGGCTGATCGTGATGGCCAGGCTCAGCACTCGTGCGTATGCCATGAAACTCAGCCTCATCGACGTCGGCCAGCCATTGCGGTAGCGAGCGGAGGGCGGCAACTTTGGCCAAGTCATGAGCCAGCAGCAGTGACGCCTCCGCCGCGGCGGCATCTCCCATTTCGGCACGGACGCGACTTGCCTCGATCATGCAGCGTGCCAGCCGAACGTCATCATTCAACGGATCGCGGTGCGTTTGACAGAGATCACGCGCCAAATTCTCGGCCGCCGCGAAGTATCCCAGCGCGCGGGATGTGGTATCAATCTGGGCGGACAGGCGCCCAGCCGTAGGTAGGCTTCGACCAGATCACTCTTGGCCGCGGGCCCGCCTTGCCGCTTTGCCAGTAATGCTTGGTGAAAGTCGACCGCCGTGCTCAGGAGCTGTTGGCGGAGACTCCACAAATCGTGTTGCTGCATTCGCTGGTCTTCCGCGACATGCGTGCAAAAACGATCCACGGCGCCTATCGCCAAACGCAGGTTTGCCTGCGAATCGGCTAGGTTTCTGTGTGCTTCCTTACGCAACCGCTCGGATTGTCGCCACATAAACGTCATGCTGACCAGTCCCAACGTCACGGAAGCCAGCAACAATGTGGCCAGTACCGCGATTCCGGGTTTTCTACGACACCAACGCCATATGTGCTCGGCCGCGCTTGCGGGCCTGGCGGTGATCGGCAGGCCGGTACGAAAACGGCGCAGGTCGTTGGCCAGGGCGGCTGCGTGCGGGTAGCGAAGGCGAGGGTCCTTTTCCAGGCATTTGAGACATATCGTTTCCAAATCCCGCGGAATATCCGCCCGCAATTGACGCGGTGGAATCACGGGCTGATCGCGGATCTTCGCGAGTGTTTCCAGCAGACTGCCGCCGAAGAACGGCACGCGACCCGTGAGCGTCTCATAGAGAATCACCCCCAACGCGTAAATATCCGTGGGCGGTCCCACGGCCTGGTCACTGCCGCTCAGTTGTTCGGGCGCCATGTAGGGAGGCGTACCATAACACTCGGCGAGCGACCGAGTCGATCGTTCGTGGCGAGCTGACAATTCGTTCAGATCGGACAATTCGACTGCTAATCCCAAGTCCGTAATCTTGAGGACGCCTTGTTCGGACAAGAGCACATTGGCCGGCTTCAAGTCTCGATGGACGAACTGCTGCTGGTGCGCATGATGGATGGCAAGCGCCAACGTTTCCATCGTTTCCGACGCCCAGCTGGGGGATTGGGCCACGCCGGCAATTTTTTCGGCCAACGTACCTCCCTCGACCAATTCCAGCACAAGGTAGGGATGACCATCGGCGACGCCATAATCGTAGATCTGAACAAAATTCGGATGTCTCAGCCGGGCAATCGCCGCGGCTTCCGCGGCAAATCGTTTTCGCCAGGCATCGCGATAAGCATGTTCGGCCAAAATGGCCTTGATCGCCACGTCCCGGCGCAAGGCGTGCTGGTGCGCCTTGAAGACGATCCCCATTCCACCTCGGCCCAGCTCCGCGATGAACGTATACCCTTCGATGTGAATGCTGGCGTCGGTTCGTAGCTACTACGTTGGTTGGATCATTGACTCGGGCAATTCCGTTGGCGAGTACCTGGAGGGAAACAACACAGGCTATGTGAAGTCGGCGTTGCTAACCGTCGGCAGCGACGACCACGGCAACAACGCGGGTACCGCTTCGCGGATCCTGGCCAGCAGTGTGACGCCCGGAAATCTCGAAACGGCTGGAGACAAGGACTGGTTTCTATTTGAGGCTTCGCAAGGGGCCCAGGTCACGCTCACCACGACGCTGGGCAGCCTGGCCGATACCGTGCTGAGACTTTACGGCACCGATGGCGTGACTCAATTGGCGGTGAATGACGACTACCCGGGCTATGGATTGGCGTCGCGCATCGACTATACGATGCCTGCCATGGGCACCTATTATGTCTCTGTCGAAGACTTCTTAAACAACGATCCCGGTACTTATTCCCTGGCGTTATCTCATGTGGACGACCATGGCAATGACACGTCCTTCGGTACCCTCATTGGAGCGCACAGCGTGACGGCCGGCAACCTGGAAGTGGGCGGCGATGTCGACAGCTTCTATTTCTACGCTCTCGGCGGCACTCAAGTCTCGATCGCCACCACGCTCGGCACGCTGGGTGACAGTGTGATGCGGCTCTACGATGCCGTGGGCACGCAAATCGCCTTCGACGACGATGGCGGTCCTGGCCTGGCCTCGCAAATTGTTTACACGATTCCTAGCGACAGCTATTACTTTGCGACCGTGGAGGACTACGGCACACCCGATCCCGGCTCGTACAGCCTTTCGCTCGAGCATGTGGATGATCATGCCGACCAGTGGTTTCTGGCGTCGCCGCTGGCGGTGAATATCGACCAGGCGGGGGCCATCGAAGTCAACGCGGACCATGACTATTTTCAATTTGACGCGGTGGGAGGCACCTCCTACCGGATTGAGACGCAGCTCTTGTCGCTTGGTGACTCGGTCCTGTGGCTGTACGACACAGATGGTACGACGCCCTTGGTCTATAATGATGACGGTGGTCCTGGACTCGCTTCGCGAATCGATTGGACGGCGCCTGCCGACGGGACTTATTTCGTGGAAGTCGCTGGCTACAGCGTCTCCACGGGAACGTACACGCTCGATGTGCGGAACGCGACCGTCAGCGGCGACTTCAACGGAGACGGTGCCTTTGACTGCGAAGACATTGATGCCCTGGTCGTGGCGATCGCGTCGGGCGGCAACGATCTGGCATACGATATGAGCGGCGATGGACTGGTCAATGTCGTCGACCGGGACGCCTGGCTGGTTGCGGCCGGCGCGGCCAACCTCCCCTCGGGTGCGCCCTATCTCCTGGGCGACGCGACATTGGATGGGATTGTCGACGTTTCCGACCTGAACGCCTGGAACGCCCACAAGTACACCAGCAATCCTTCCTGGTGCGCCGGTGATTTCACCGCCAATGGGGTCGTTGATGTCTCTGACTTCAACGTGTGGAACAATCACAAGTTCACCTCGTCGACACCCCTCGTGCGTCCCATTTCCGTGACATCGAAGGAGATGCCCAGCCACGAGGCACGCGATCACGTCCTGGAAGGCTGGCTCACCGCGCCGCCGACCGCCGCGGCGGAAGCGCCCCTGCAAGTCGTCACCCACGGTGCGCAGGCAGCCAGGCCGTCCGATTTGCCACGCCGCGGAAGGGACACCGACCTAGCCCACCAGGCGTCCGCAGCCTCGGTGGACATGCTGCTGAGAGACTGGAGCGCTCACGGCGACCGTGGGCTCCAAGGCACACCCGGCGGCTGACACCGGCCGGTCCGCCGAGCTGGCCCCAGCTTTAGGGAGATCCTGGGCACATGCGGCGAGCGGATCACCTGTGAATCCTTAAAAAAAATTTAAATCATCGTTGTTGCGTCATCAGCGGATCGATGCGACCGGCAATGCGACTCGACTCGCGGGAAGTCTCCGCGATAAATCGCCGAATATTCACGTCGCCAGGCATCTGCCGTGCGGCGAGTTCCGCGAAATGGCGGGCAGCGTCTGCATGGCCGGCTTCCCATTGAGACCGCGCCAGCAGGAATTGAATCTCCGGATTCTGTTCTTCGATTCGTAAGGCCTGTTCGAAATGAGGAATCGCCTCGTCATGGCGGCCGAGCGCCTGATAGGCGATGGCTTTGAGATAATCCATACGTGGTGGCTGAGCTTCGGCGGGCACGTTATCGGCCAGACGATTCAGCGTCGCGAGGGCTCGCCGAGGACGATTTTGCACGCGATAGATATCGGCCAGTTCGAGCAGCACGTGTGATTCATCGGCACCTCCACTCACGGCTCGATGATAGTTGCTGATGGCTTGCTCCAGATTCCCTTGCCGCTTGACGATATCGCCACGCAATCTCCACGCCTCGCCCAAACTCGAGTCGACCTGAATGGCGTGATCCGCAGCCTGCAGAGCGGCGGCAACATTGCCCGTGGCCAGCAACATGTCTCCCAGTTCGACCACCCACGCCGGTTTGTCCCCTGACGCACGAATCGCCTCGGTCTGGGCCTCAATCGCCTCCTGCCGCTTCCCCTGTTTCCAATAGACCGTGGCTAAATCGTGGCGAATCTGACAATCGTGCGGGCAACGATCGAGCGCATGCTCGAAGCGAACCTGGGCCTCGTTCAGGCGGCCCTTGACGAGCGAATCCGTTCCCAGCCGCCCTTGTTCTCGCGCGGCGATCACGCGATCATCCGAAGGACAACGCCAGGGAAGCGCACGGCAGCCCGCCAGCTGCAGCAGCCACCAACCAAGCAGAGAGAGAAGAATCGACCGTCGCGCCATGGAAAACCGAAAACTCCTGTGCGGCAGAAAAAACGCGACGCAGGGTAGCGAAATTTGCCTGTCAATGGTAGCCGTACCGCCGCCAGCCTGTTCCAACGACGCGCTCATCGAGCCGACAGGCGGGCCCATCATCCAGCACGGCACGTGCGGACCTGCGGACGGTCCAGGCCCGATCCGGATAGCGGCAACCGCCGCGTCCGGCCACCCGCGTTTCCCTGGCCCGACGGTGCTCAGCTGTTACCCCTTCGACCTGCCGCTCACCCTGGTTAGGATGAAGCAGTGTCGCACTTCGCAACTCGCCCGTCAGCCCCGCAAAACCTGGAGCTCATGCCGTGACCGCCGTTTACGACCGAGCGGGACTCCATTTTCAATATCCCGAAAATTGGGTCCTCGCTGACGATTCGCTCGACGAGTTGCCGCGCACGATTTCCCTGCAAGCGCCGTCCGGCGCCTTCTGGTCGGTGGATATTCATCCCTTCAGTATGGACGCCGACGCGTTACTAAAAACAACACTCGAGGTGATGCAGCAGGAGTACCCGGAAGCCGAGTGTCACGCGGTCGAGGAATCGATCGCCGATGAAACGGCCACCGGTTATGACCTCTATTTTTATTGCCTTGATTTCGTCGTGACTGCCCGGCTGCGGTGTTTTCGCCACGGGCATGCGACGTACCTTTTGACCTACCAGGCGGAGGACCGCGAATTCGACCGACTCGATCCGGTCTTTCGGGCCATTACCTTCAGCCTCTTTTCCGATCGTTAGCCGCCCACCGAGGCCCGCGTCCGCGAGCCCCCTTTGCTGCACGCCGAAAGCTTCTCACCGTTAACTTACCGGTCATCGATGACACGCAGCCACCACCGAACGCTCAGCGCACGATCCATGCCTCATCGGCATCGCTCGCGACTGCGATCTGGTCCATCGCTGACTTTGCTTTCACGGCCCATTCACTTTGCGGATGAGTATCAATGACGTATTTTAAGAGCTTCTCAACTCGAGCCTGAGCCACCTGGGTATCTTCCTCCGACGACTGGGGCGTCCGGGCCGCTGCCTTGGCGGCCGCCCAACCGGCTTGAGCTTGCAGCTCGCGCACCTCGTTTTGGTGGTCCGCACTGCCATATCCATACATGAGTGTCAGAAACTCACGCAGGGCACGTGCATATCGTTCTTGACCGGCGTACAGGGCGCCGAGTGCCAGACGGGAGCGGGCACCCGACAGCGTGTCAAACTGAGCCGCGAGCTGGTAGTGTTCCGCGGCCTGCCGCAGGTCCCCATTTCCTTCCAGGGCGACCGCCAATTCGTAATGCGCCTCGTTGGTCATGTCGGATGCGCCTTCGCCGCGGATCAGCCGTGACAGCCAGAAGCGAGCGTCATCCCATTGCCGAAGATCGTTACAGCATTGACCCGCGTGCAAAAAGACTCGGGATTGCCCCACTTCGCCGAGTGACTGGTCTTCCGCCAGCCGTTCGTACAATTTCAAAGCATGCGCGTACTTACCGGCCTGAAACAGAGATTCCGCGATCAAGAACTGGGCTTCCCCCGCCAGCGGTCCTTGCGGGTCGAGTTTCACCAGCGCGGTGAACGCATCCGCGGCTTGCCCGTGGTCGTTCGCGTGCAAATGGCACCAGCCCAGTTTGTACAGCGCTTTGCGCGCACCTCATCTCGCCCGGCACGATTCTGGATTGCCGCCTGGTAAAACGGCATGGCGTCCGCATACTGCAGCTTTTCATACGAGCCCTCGCCAATCAGGAAGTTGGCGTCGCAGGCCAGACCATGCTTCGGAAAGTCGTTCGCGATCTTAGCGAAGCGGCGAATTGACTCGCCGGCTTGTCCCTCTTCATGGGCCCACCAGCCCAATTGATACAGCGCGTCGACCGCCAGATCGGACCGCGGGTCGTCCGCGATCAATGCTTCGAGGACAAGTCGTTTATCCTCGAACCGTTCCAGCTTTTCCAGACAGGCGGCGATGGCATATCGGGTCTGGCACTGTAATTCGCGGTCGGTCGTCAGCTCCAGCACGCGCTCTAAGTCCGCCAGGCAATCGGACCAGTGCGCGGTGGCTTGACGGCTGGCCGCCCGGGCTCGCAAACATTGCAGTTCGATGTCCGCCGCGGGCATTGATTGTAAAGCCGCCGCGACGAGCGACTCGACCTCCTCGTGATCCTCCTGCGACAAGGCCGCTTCCGCCAGTCGCAAACGGGCAGCCGGCGCCCAGGAAGATTGTGGATGTTCGCTGATCAGTCGCTGAAAATGAGCTGCGGCGATTTCCACGTCATCGTGGGCGAGTTCCCCCAGTTGGAACAGGGCGGCGGCACACAGTTCATGTTCGGGAAATGCCTGCAGCATCCGATGCAAGGCGGTACGGGCATCCTCATGGCGACCGGTAGCGATCAATGCCATGGCAAGTCGCTGGCATACCTGGGGTGCCTGCGCAGCCCGCGGCTGCTCAAGCAACGAGGCGGAGAAGGCGTCAATCGCGGCCTGCTCTTCGCCCAGTTCCAGCTGGCTCGCTCCCAACAGATAGTAGACACGGGCTCGATCCGCCGCCGCCGGCAAGTCGCGTGCGACATCGCGGAGCGTCTGTATGGCCTCGCCAAACTTCTGTTGCACGAACAGGGATTGACCCAGTTTCAACTTGATTTCCGCCGCCGTTTCACCCTCAGCACTGATCGCCATGAGCGCCCGCAGGGAAACCTCGGCGGATGCCTGGTCACCCGATTCGGCCACACACGCTGCCAACAGTGCCTTTACTTTTTCGGCAAGTTCATGCTTGGGAAACCGCTCGAGGAACATCTCGGCAAGCTCCGCCGCCTCTTCGGTTTGGCCATCCGCCTGCGCGGCTTGCACCGCATAGTACAGCGCCAGCGGAGCACTTGGTGACTTGGGGTGTTCCTCGAGGATCGTCATGTATCCGTCGATGGCGGTCCGGAGGTCCTGCGACGATCGATGGATCGACTCTGCCCGATCCAGCATCAGCGCGGCGAGAAAATCACCATCGACCTCTTTGTGCTTGGCCATCGAGAGGGCCGTTTCCGCCGCCTTTTGTGCCAGTTCACAGCGGTCCTGCGCCAGCAAGACGCGGCTGATCCAGTGGGCCGCTTCCAGCCCCTCATTTCCTTCGGCATCGAGGATGGGCTCGAGGGCAGCCAGTGCGGCCGCGTGGTCTTTAGCGCGGTAGTAACAGCGACCCGCTTCCAGTTGCGCTTGCAGCACCAAATCCGAATGGGGATGATCCTCAGCGAGCTTCGCGTAGACTTTCGCCGCGCGGGCATGTTGTTTCTGGACCGCCTGGCAATAAGCTTGTTGAAACATCGCCTGGTCCACGGCATAGAAGCCTTCAAACGCTGCCGCGCGGGCAAATAGTTCCTCGGCTTCTTCATAGTCACTGGACTGCAAGCATGCCTGCGCCTTGCGCATCACGACGTCCGGAGCCAAACCATGGTTTTCGAACTCCTGGAGAAACTGGTCAAAGGTGGCTTTGGCGGCCGCGAATTGACGCGCTTCGAGTTGCGCGTTCCCTAAGGCAAACAAGGCCGTGGATCGCAGGCTCGTCTGGGGATATTCGGCCAGGAGTGATTCGTAAAGTGGCAGACTTTCGGCGGTGCGACCCAGCTGCTGCAGCGACTCGGCCCGATAGTACAACGCCTGATCTCTCAGTCGCCCCTGCGGAAACTTCGCCAGGTAACGCGCGAAGGTTCTGGCGGCTTGCTCCAGCCGCTCAGGGCTCCCTTGAGCCCCCAGGACGTAATGGCACCAGCCCAGGTTGACGTAGCATGCTTCCTCTTCGTCGATCGCCCGCGGGGCGGCGAGAACTTGCTGGAACGATCGAGCCGCCCGCTCAAATTCGTTCATCTGGATCAGACACACACCTGCATGATGAAACACCGTCGGCCGCAGCGTGTCATCCGGATAATCTTTGAGAAACGCCTGCCAAGCCGTCTCGGCGGCCGGAAAATCGCCCGCATTTTGGAGTTTCGCCGCCGCCGAATAGGCGCTTGCCGCCTCCGGCGTGGACGCGGTTGGCGGTTCCTTGACGCTCGTATCGAATTCCTGGCCATGCAGTGGACCGGCGAGCAGCAATAGCACGAGACTGGGAGCGAGTGCGGCCATCAAGGCGCGGCACGAGGAGATCATTTTCCAGTTGGACATGGCAATTCCCGTTTGAAATCGTAGTATTGGCGGCGGCGCGGAGCGGTCACCAATCAGTTTCAATTTCGGCAATCGGCAGGGCTGTTCTGAACCAACGAGTCCCCCTGATCGTCAGAACCGGCCAGAAAGCCAGCGGCATGCGTGGTCTGCCGGCGAGATTCCGCCAGCATTGCCATCGCCGCTGGCGAACCACCGCGGGTCAACCGAGCGCCGTCACTCGCACCCCGATGTATGCGACGTACATTGCCAGCAAGGCGACACCCGCCGTTCGCGAAATGCGTTGGCGGCGAAAATGAGCCCGCAAGTCACGGCGGTCATCAGGGCCACGATCACATAGTCAAAACGGACGGCGGGCGTCGTCTCAATGCCATTCTGGCTGGCCAGTAACGTGGCGTTCAGGACCAGCACGACATTCGAAATATTGCTCCCCAAGATATTGCCCACCGCAATGCTATTCTCACCACGCAAGGCGGCCACCACCGTGGCCGTAATATCGGGAACGGAAGTGCCGATGGCGATCACGGTCAAGCCAATGACGTCTCGGCTGATGTGAAATGCCTCGGCGGTCGTCACGCC
Organism: uncultured Planctomycetaceae bacterium; assembly: GCA_963700865.1. Classification (GTDB taxonomy): domain Bacteria; phylum Planctomycetota; class Planctomycetia; order Pirellulales; family Pirellulaceae; genus CAVOGJ01. The sequence goes on from CAVOZC010000022.1 coordinate 40,192, forward strand.
GGCCCGCAGCACCAATTCGCCGCCGACGTACAAGCCCACGGCACCGGCGACGAACAATCCCAAGCCGGTGGAAAATGGTTCGGTCAGATCGGTGATCCGGTCCACCCCCATCCCCTCACGCCGGGAAAGAAGACGCACGTACCACAGCAAGGCCATCGTTAAGGGAACGATCGCCAGCAGCGGCAACGCGTGGAGCCGGGTGGTCCACGTGAGCAGCCATACAAGCCCCACCACCACCAAGGCAAAGATCGCATCGACGCCGAATTCTCGCTTGGAAATGGCGAGCCCCCCCAACACGCCGCAGAGGCCGAACCCGATGCAAAGATTCGCCAGATTGCTACCCGAAATATTCGGCAACGCGAAATCGGTATTTCCGGTCAAGGCTGCCAGCACATTGACCACCAACTCGGGTGCACTGGTGCCAATCGCCACCAAAGTCAACCCGGCTACTGATTTGGGCACCCGCAACCGCTCTGCCACTATAGTGGCACCTCGAACGAGCCAGTCCGCGCCCTGGCCAAGCAGCACGACGCCTAAGAGGAACTTGGCGATCAGTAGCGGCAAAAACATAAGCACCGGCTGGGGTGAGAGGTACGTGGGGAGGTGGTCGCGTCAAACGAGGGACATCGTCGGGTGGCCGAATCGTCGTAAGTGAGAAATGCCAGCCGCCGATCCCCAACGGGCGATCGCAGCATCGATGCACCTGGATCGCGGTTTTCTCGCGTGTTCTTGACTTTTCCGGTCGCAGCGAGTCGAATAAAGGAACGAGGGAAGGGCTGATAACGAACGGGCACTTGCGAACATCCGGGCCGATGGTCGCCAAGGCAACGCCCGGTTCGTCTTGGGAAGCCAACTCCCGCGGGGCAGCAGGTGTCCGGACCCGCACGGGACGCGGCCGGCGAGCACAAATCGAACTCGAAGCCCCGCATTCCAAAGGCAACTCGCCCCACACGGAGAGGCAACAGTGCAGCAACATTTCTGGCCCAATTCTATGTTCCGGCGTCGACCAGCAATATCCCCTGGCGGGTCGGACCATCCTTGCTGTGTCTCCCCGGCTTGCCCGTTCCTCGCCCGCGGGCGACGCGGCGTCACACTGATCGAGATGCTGATTTCCGTGACGCTCACGCTGCTGATCGTCTTTGCCGTCGTGCAAATCTTTCAGTATCTGGGCGAGACGGTGGCGATTGGTCGAGCCACGATTGAGATGTCGGGGCAACTGAGGACGGTCTCGAATCGCTTGCAAGCCGATATCGACAGTCTGACTTGCCCGGTCAAGACCTGGATCGAGCCAGCGATGGGCGCCGGCTATTTCTACTACCGGGAAGGACCGCCCCCGGGGAATGATTATGACCCCACGGCCAGTACACCTCAGCAACCCATGAATCGCACGCTCACGGATCTCGAAGGGATGATCGATTGGAGTACCGGCCAGGCACGCTCACCGGCTTTGCCAATTGGAGATCAGGACGATATTCTCGCCATGACCATTCGTAGTCGTGACGAACCGTTTCGCTCCGACACGGGCTTCACCTCGCAGGTGGCCGAAGTCGTCTGGTGGGTCGCCGCCCTCGATACCGATGGCAGTGGAAACCTGACCGACGCCGACGTGCGGTACCTGCTGCGACGCGTGTTTCTCGTCTTGCCCGGCACGAACGTAGGCGGCTTGGGTCCGAATGCCGACGTAACCTACCGCATGAACGGAACGACACGCGTGGCCAATTCGCTGGCCGATCTCACGACGCCCGAAAATCGCATGATGAACAACTCGGAGGTGGCGTTTCCTCCATTCATTTTGCCGGCTGTTTGGCAATCCACCTACGCTCGCTTCGCGGTGATGGGAGACATCCTGGCCTTTGATGTGCGGGCCTACGATCCGCAGGCCGCCATCTTCAGTTCGGAGGTGCCGACGTCTCCTGCCGCCTTCGCGGTGGTCCCTGGTGACGCCGGTTATGCCGAGGCGGTGAAGGCCGCCGTTGCTCAACCGAATCGGTTGATTGGTTACGGGGCCTTCGTGGACCTGAATTTCGCCAACCTTTATTACCATTACTTGAGTCAACAAAACAATTTTCAAACGCTGGTAGCTGGCAATAACGGTCGGCTCCCCTCGCTTGTCACCGGTGACTTCGCCGACCATCCCCAACTACCGAATGGAGCCGCACAGTGGTTCAACACGCCCATTGCCTATGACACTTGGACGACGATCTACGAACGGGACGGTGTGGACAATGATGGCGATTCAATCGTCGATGACGAAACCAATGGATTGGACGATGACAGCATCAATGGCATTGACGATTTCGGCGAGCGCGAGACGAGTCCCCCTTACGATCTGCCGCTGCGAGGCATCGAGGTTCGCATGCGCATGATCGAACCGAGCACGGGGCAGGTGCGCCAAGTCAGCGTGGTCGGTGATTTCGTGGCCAAATGAACTGCGCCGACTTGGCCGCGACGCTCCGGGATTTGATGGAAGCAGCCAAACACGTGCACCTGATTCGCCTGCGAGGTCCGTGGAAGTTTCACGATGGGACGTCCGAGGGTGACATCCGTCTGCCGTGCGATTGGTCCCGTCTGGCTCGCCATGCGCAACAGACGGTGCGGCTCTGTCGCTCGTTTCACCGACCCACGGGGATCGGGGCCGGCCAACGGGTTTTTCTCCGCCTGACAGAAATGGGAGCTTGCCTGTCAGCGGTCACGTTCAATGACCAGCCACTCCCGCTGGCCTTCGCAGCGAACGACGAGGTGCGGTTGGATGTGACTTCGCGACTGGCCGCCCGCAACCGACTGGAGCTGGTGGTTCGGCTCTCTCCTGGCTCACCTTGTCGGCCCGAGATCGCGCTCGCAATCGAAGCCGAACCGGCCCCGTAAGGGGCCTGGGTAGGGCGGCGGAGTCGGGGGAGGGTGAGGCAGGAAGGCGCCCAGGTAGAGGGAGGTTGCGGGGCAGAGCCTGCGATCCCACGGGGTATCGCTGTCGCTCCGGGCGACGCCTGGAACGTCGATCGTGGGCCACCAAGGTGATCCTTCCCGCCGGCCAGCGGCGGACACCCGCGGGAACGTACGGAGCGGTCTCCACGCTTGCCGCAGGAAGTTTCAGGCGGATCGCCGTCCATGTCTCGGCGTCAATGCCTGATGCCCACATGATCATCGGTGGATCATCACCGCGGGCCTTGTGCCGAACCCGATGGCTGTTAGTCTATCCGGGAAGTTGGCAAGCAGCATGTACTCCTACTCGTACGCGTATCGTACTCGTACTCGTACTCTACTGCAACGACGCACGAACCGAGCCGACGCCGCATTCGAGTACGTACGAGTACGAGTACCGCGGTGCTGAGTACGAGTACGCGCGGTGCGGAGTACGATCACGAAGGCACGTCACACAGCCTCGCTACGTCGTATGCGCCGTGACTCTGCTGGCCCACCCGGGCCCCTGACGGGGCCGGTTCGCCGGGTGGGGTGGTGCAGTGTTCCCGGTCACTTCACATCAGGGCCTCCCCCATGATCCTGCGACTCTTCCTCGGCATCTGTCTGCTCCTGTCGGCGGCTTGCCATGGCGAATCCGCGGCGGGACTCACGCCGCGGCAAGTGGCGGAGGGCTGGCTGGCACTCTTTGACGGCCGCACCATGTTTGGCTGGCGACCCATGACCACTGCCGATTGGCGGGTCGAGGACGGCAGCCTGACGGTATCGACCGGCCAGCCCGGCTTGTTGCGAACGACCAGTCAGTTCGACAACTTCGAACTCGCCCTGGAATTTCGCGCTCCACCCACGACGAACAGCGGCGTGTTTGTGAGAACCGCTCCGGCTCCGCGAGACCCGCTCAAGGACTGCCTGGAGATCAATATCGCGGCGCCCGACAATCCGTTTCCCACTGGCAGCATTGTGGGCCGCGTCCGCGCGAACTCGATGCCGACCACAGGAGATTGGCAAGTCATGTCCGTCCGAGTGGAGGGAAGCGAAGTGGTCGTCACGGTCGACGATGTGGTCACGACTCGCAGCTCCGCCATGAAGCCTCGCGGACGCGGTTACCTGGGACTGCAGTTGAATCAGGGACCCGTGGCCTTTCGCAACGTGCGGTTGCGGCCACTGGGCTTGCGGCCACTCTTCAATGGCCAAGACCTTGACGGGTGGCGCACGTATCCGGAAATGGCGAGCCGCTTCTCCGTGCGTCCACCTGGCGAGTTGCATGTCGCGGGCGGTCGCGGGCAGCTCGAGACCGTCGAACGATTTGCAGATTTCGTGCTGCAACTGGAGTGTCGAACGCATGCGCGGGGACTCAATTCGGGTGTCTTCTTTCGCTGCCTTCCGGGTGAGGAGATGATGGGATACGAGTGTCAGATCCATCACGGTTTCCTCGCGAACGATCGGACTCGTCCGGCCGATTGTGGGACCGGTGGCTTCTTTCGTCGCCGCAACGCCCGCCGCATTGTGGCTGACGACGGCGAGTGGTTTACGCTGACGCTGTTGGCCGAAGGCCCCCATTTCGCGAGTTGGGTGAACGGCGTTGCCGTGGCCGATTGGACGGATACGCGGCCGGACCAGGAAAATCCCCGCCAGGGGAGGCGGCTCGCGGCGGGAACGATCATGTTGCAGGGACATGATCCGACGACGGACATATCTTTTCGAAATTTACGGATTGCCGAACTTACCCCGCGGGAACGTTGATTTCGTGGGACAGGCTTCCAGCCTGTCATGGGGGATACGTGAGATGAGACCGGGGTTGCGCTGGGTTAGCGACGACAGGCCGAAAGCCTGTCGCCCTTTCGAGCGGTAGCCGCGGCTACCAATCACGGCGGCGAACCAACGCTGGCAGCCAAGTCGGCAAGCAGGACGGATTGGCCACCACAACGTGGCTCGTGCCGACCGGCTGAACCGGAACGTCGGCCAGACATTGTGATTTTTTTCACAGTTGATCCGCGAACACGACGGGCTGGAAGCCTATGCCACGTCGGTCAGACATTGTGATTTTTTTCACAGCTCACTCGCTGCTCGATCTCGCGCACCGAGTCATATCGCAATGTTGACGGCGTCGCTCCGCGCAAACTATGATAGAGTTTCTTGTATTCAGTGCGTGTCGGCACGGCCTCGCGAAATCTTTTCACACGACTGATGAAAAGCGGCCCTTTCCGTTTGCAGAAGGAGCACGGCTATGAAAACGTACGAGATTCTTCGCGCGAAGGGATCCAACGTCCGCTGCATTCGCCCCACTGCCACCCTTGAGGATGTCGTGGGTGAATTGGTCGAGCACAACATCGGGGCTCTACTCGTGATGGACAACGATGAGATGCACGGAATTATCACCGAGCGAGACATTCTCCGTACCTGTGCCGAAGACGTGCGTCCACTCGCCCAGATCAGCGTGTCGGAGCGGATGACTCGTAATCTGGTCACCGGCAGCCCCGACGATGAAGTGACGCATGTCATGGGGTTGCTTACCAACCGGCGGATTCGCCACTTGCCAGTCGTCGAAGACAACCGGGTCATCGGCATCATCTCCATCGGTGACATCGTAAAAGCGCAGCATGCCACCCTATCTCTGGAGAATGAGTACCTGAAGACATACATTCAGAGTTAGTGTTGACCGCGTTTCGCTCGGTCACGTGGCCGGGCCGCCCGCTTCCTCGTACTCAGCGTTTCCCGAGTTGTCGAAGTTCTTTGGGCAACGGAAAATAGACGTCTTCGCTGCGGACCGTACACAACTCGACCTCCGCGGCGAATTGGTCGCGGAAGTAATCGAGACATTCTTCGATGACTACTTCCGGAGCGCTGGCACCGGCGGTCACCAGGACGGTATCCGTGATTTGAAACCACTCGTCACGAATTTCCGAGGCGCCGTCGATCAGGTAGGCGGGGATACCGCTCTCGGAAGCGAGTTCGCGAAGTCGCTGGCTGTTCGAGCTGTTCTGACTACCCAACACGAGGGCCACGTTGGCATTTTCCGAGAGCTGGCGGACGGCTTCCTGACGATTCTGCGTCGCGTAACAAATGTCTTCCTTGGGAGGACCTTCGATGTGAGGAAAGCGCTCGCGCAACCGCTGAATAATTCGATTGGCGTCATCAACGGAAAGTGTTGTTTGCGTGAGATAGGCCAGCTTATCGGGGTGAGCCACCTCCAGCCGGTCGACGTCAGCGCAATCCTCGACCAGCACGATTGCCTCGGGGGCTTCCCCCATCGTTCCCACAACTTCATCGTGTCCTTCATGCCCGATCAGAACGATGGTGTAACCTTTTTGAGCGAACCGCAGCGCCTCAAGGTGGACTTTGGTGACCAACGGGCAGGTGGCATCGATAGCGGTCAATTGGCGATCCTTAGCAACCTGTCGAATCTGCGGTGAAACACCATGGGCTGAGAACAGCAAATAGCGCCCGGCGGAACTTCATCGAGGTCCTCGACAAAGACCACGCCCTTGGCCTGAAACGTCTCGACCACGTATTTGTTGTGAACAATTTCGTGGTACACGTAGATCGGTGTGCCAAATTCCTGGATCGCCAGTTCCAGGCTTTCAATGGCCATATTGACACCCGCACAAAAACCGCGCGGATTGGCAAGCAGAACCTTCAAAATTGCCGTCCTCTCTTTCATTCGTGAAGCTGGCTTCGACCCATGGCTCAATAAGCAAAAACCGCGATTCCGAACAGTCGTTCACGCTCCCGACCGTGGGTCAGGCCTCAGCCGGGCGGCATTCGCCCTTCATCACCCGTCCTCTCCTCCCGCCGCCTCATTCGTCCGGGATCTGGCTGGCTTGGGAGAGAGCCTGCCAGCCGTACGCCAGGACGGCGACCGGCGTTCGATGGCAAGCCAGCGGGTTCAGCCAGGCAGGCGCGTATTCGACCCAAGCGGCCTCCGATGGAAAGCGGGCCAGCGCGGATTCGAGGAAGTGCCGCGCCCGCTCGAAATCGATCCGTGGTCGCTTGCCCGCGGCGGCGAGCGTCAGGATCGCCCAGGAGGTTTCCAGGGGATGCGATGGAGCGGTCTCGCCCTGACTGGCGATGCCGCTCCAGCCTCCGTCGGCCTGCTGTCGAGACAACAACCAATCCGCGGCCCGCACGACGCACGCATCGCGCTTGGGTACGCCGACACTTCGCAGTCCACAGATAGCGGACCAGGTCGCCTCGATACGCCCCGCGTTATGGCGATCGGGCCAGCCGCCTTCGGGGGTCTGCGTCGCACGCAGATAAGATACCGCTTGATCGATACTGGCTTGACCGCATCCCATATCCCAGGCGCCGAGTGCCATCAGGACTCGGCCCGTGGTGGCCGGCGTACTGACATCGAAGACCGGCATGCTGGCCTCGAGCAACGGCCGGCCGACCGGAAGATGATTCAACTTTTTGGCATGCCCCCAACCGCCGTCGGGATTTTGCAGCGTCTGCAGCCACAAGCGGGCCCGACGGCTGGCGGCTGCCACGCGATCCAGCAGCGCGACTTGCTGGTGCGCCACATTACGGCTGTTGGCGCGGACGATCGCGACCATCGAATCCTCGGTGATCAGGGAAGAAGAGGGTCTTTCGGCAAACTGCTCGCGTAGTGCCAGCAGCGCTGCCGACGTAGCTAATACGTCCCCCTTCGGCAGGCCCACGTCACGCGCCCAACCCCCGCTGGTTTCGGGCCGATCACGACCGTCGCGAGGAGTCAATTCCTGCTGCAACAGCCATTCGACGGAGCGGCGCGTAAAGGCCGCCCCGGTCTCCGCGATTCTTGGTCGTTTGAGCCGCGACCGCGGCGTCCAGAACTCGACTGGTCGCGGAAGGAGTCAATCCGGTCGGACCGGCCGAGGACGCGGTCGGCGCCGCGGACCGCTCCAAGTAGGCCAGACCCGCGCGCATGCCCGGGCTGTAGCGAGGGTTGCCCTGGCTGGAGAGGGCCAACAGGGCGTAGACCGTCGCGTCGATCGAACCGCACAGTCCCGACGCGTCGCTTAACCGCTCCTGAATCCATCGTTCCGCCGCCACGAGCGCCTGGCCTCGCAGGGGCGCAACCCCAACCGGTCCAGCAAGGAGACGCAGCGCCTCCAACAGCGAATGTCGATCGGCCACCCGCGCGGCCAGCGTATCCAATTCGGAAATTTGCTCGTCCACGGTGGTAATCTTCCGCGGCCGGTTCGCACGGAGGATCGACAGCGGCACCGTATGTGCCTGGGCCCATACGCTTTGCCGCTCCAGACTGCCGGGGCACCAGCCTGGCAAAAACAACTGCTCTGGCATCCAAACGCGAGCACTGGCGTGCTCGCACGCGCCGAATAGGGCGAGGAGCAGCCTGGCCGGCCCGCGACAAGCGCCGCTGCCGCCATGCTGACGCAGGACGGCGCTCAGCTGGACCATGGCCGCGGGCCGTGGCCGCCTCGGACCGACCTTCGCCGCAAGGTAGGCCAGGACCGCCGACTCGTGATCCGCCCCCGTCTGCCACGTCCCTTCGTCGCCCACCCGGTCGATCCACTGGCACAGCCGCTGGGCGATCCGCGCCGCGGGTTCGGTGTCCGTCATGTCAAGCCAGCGATAGAGCAGCCCCAGTCGGGCGGTGGTGCCGAGCGAACCGCCGTTGGAACTGGACCAGGAATCGCTCGCCACGTCCTGCATTCGCGCCAGCAGGGCCTCGGCCGACCGCACGGAGGCGAGGGGGTTCGATCCGGCGGTCTCCGCCGTATTCAGGGTCCCCTTAGGGGCTGGTCCATCCATCCGTCATATTCCGAAGTTCGGCTCCCAAACCGCTCAAAGTACGAGACTCGGGCCTTTTCCACAAGAACCACCCCGACGTAGGACCTCATAAAAGCTCACCAAAAGCGCCCATTTATTGCTTGCCGTCCCCGTGGGTTGTGAATATAACGGAATTCACGGGCTATCCGAACTGAGGAGTTGCTAGTGATGCGAGCCAAGATTGACTTTCTCTTGCTGCGATTGCGGCAATGTCTGGCTCCCCGGTCCGGTGAGTCCACCGACGCCTTTCTCACGTGGGAAAGCCGTCTCTTCCGCTCCCTCCCGTGGCCGAATTCACGGCCGTCGGTAGGCTGGAGCGATTCCTTACTGATCCCTGTCTGGTCAACGAACGGCCCTCCACGTCCGAGGATTCGGAATGGGCTCGCACCCATTTCGCCAACCGATCAATTGACAACGTCTTTTTCGAAGCGAGGTATGCGTGGGGAAGCAACGTGCTGGCAATCGGCTGCCAACACGTTCGTGCTGGGGCGTTTGTTCCGTTGGTACCTGTAACGCCAACGGCGCCCGATCGTCCGTGAAATCTTGATGTTTACTGAAAATTGGAGATGAGCTAATGATTCAAAAGGTACATGTTCGCTGTAGTGCCTTGTTTGCAGCCTTGTGTTTGCTGACTCTGCCTTGTGCTGCGGTTGAGGTCGAAGGAATCCAAGCGTTGCTGTTGGGAACTGCTCAGATTGGTGAGCCGTTGGTTGTCAACGGAACCACACTCGAATCTGCGCCGGTCTACGACAACACGACGGCTGACGACCTAGCTGGCGTTTATTTTAATGGTGGCGCCGCGGGAGGCATCACCCGCATGGTGGCCGACGACACCACGCCTAGCATGGGCGGAATTCTCGACGAGTTTACTTTTTCCGTGGTCAACAACAACGACGTTCCGGTCAGCGCACGTCCTCGGATTCGCTTTTGGGCGGCGGATGGCGCAGGCGGTGGACCGGGAACGCTGATTTCCGGCTTTACCTTCCAGCCGATCCAGTTTCCCGCCGAGTCATTGAATGCGTTTACCACGGGCCTCGGTTTGTCCGCGAACAACATTGTTTTGCCAAATGCCACGATGTGGTGGGGCATGACCTTTGATAACAACCCCGGCATCGATCCGACCGGTATCTCAACTGCCCAGTTGAATAACCTGGGACAAATTCTGATCGACCCCCCCAGCGTCGGGTCATCGAATGACCAGCTCTACTGGCAGTCCACGGCTGCGGGTAGCTTCTTCGTGAGTAATCCCGTGGGAGCGACGGCAACCCTTGTGGACGCGCCGTCTAACTTCTACTGGGAATACCAGGTCGTGCCGGAACCGGCTGCCATGTTGTCGTTGCTGATCGGCGTCGTGGGTCTTGGCCTCCGCCGCAGAGCCTAATTTCCCGAATCATCCACAGCCTAGACGTCGAAAGACGTCTAGGCTTTTTTTGTGCAATCAGGGCGGTCCCGTCGTAACGATCGAAAGGATGATGGGTGAGATTTGTCCCGCTCATGAGAACACGTGGCACCGGGCTGACTGATGCCGTCCCCGTATTCGCTACGATACGGCCTGAGCACCCGGCCGCGGAAGGGTCACACACCCGACCGGTCCAGGACGGAGAATCATCACTCCAGCCGCGAATGCCGATCGGCCATGTGCGCCGCCGACGCGTGCAATTCGGAAATCTGCTCGTCCACGGCGGTGATCCTTCGCGGTCGGTTCGCGCGGAGCATCGACAGCGGCACTGTGTGGGGCTGGGCCCACACGTTTTGCCGCTCGAGACTACCGGGGCACCAACCGGGAAAAAAAAGTTGTTCTGGCATCCAGACGCGAGCGCTGGCATGCTCGCATGTCGCCAAACAGGGCGAGGCGCACCCTTGCGGGGCATCGGCAAGCTGCGCTGCCCCCTTGCTGACGCAGGAACGCCAACATCTGGGCCATGGCCGCCGGTCTGGGTCGCCTGGGACCTACCTTGGCCGCGAGGTGGGCCAGTACCGCTGCCTCGTGATCCACCCCCGTTTCCCAAATTCCCGCATCGCCCACCCGGTCGATCCGGCAGTCTCCGCCGTATTCAGCGTCCCCTTAAGGGCTGATCCATCCATCCGTCATATTCCGAAGTTTGGCTCCCAAACCGCTTGAAGCACGAGATTTTGGCCTTTTCCACAAGAGCCACCCCGACACCCAGCGCGAGGAAAGACCTCAAAATCTCGAAATTATTGCTTGCCGCTATCCTGAATCGAGAATAGAAGGGAGGTCAAGGGACAATGAGTCCGAGAGGAGTCGCTCGTGATGTGGGTCAAGATTAACCTCCTTTCGCTGCCGCGATGGCAGTCTCTCGCTGCGTGGACCAATGCGTCCACGCTGGGCTTTCCCATCCGGAAGAGCCGTCTCGCGCCCCCAAAGTTTCAGCCTTTGCTCAGGCTTTTCCAGGCTTGGCATGCGTTGCCGCAACCGGTTCCCGTGGCCAAGGCCACGATCGTTCCGCTGCCAGCGCCTCCGGCTCGGCGTTAATGGTGTTTTCCAGAACCACTTTTCCTTCCAGTTTTAGACGAGGTAGATGTAATGAAAAAGATGACGTTGGCACTCGGTTGCTTGTTGCTAATCGCGAACGTTGCGTTCGGCCAGGTACGCTTTGAGGGCGATTTGACCGAGCGAAACATTATGGTATTCGACGACTTTTCGACCGTCGATTTCACGCCCGACCCAGCGGAATTGGATGGGACATGGTATTCAAACATGGCTCCGGGACCCAATGGTTTCTCAGCGTTTGCGGCTGCGGGCGGCGTCGTTGCGACGGATGATTACCAGGCCGCCGTGCCCGCTGGTGATGAGGTCATCCAGCTTTCCGAATTTAAATTTGTTGGTGGCGTCGACACCGTCGGCGGCGTTGCGTTCTTTGATTTCTTTGATGCTGACGAAGCGTTTGTCGACGGCTTTGGCGTCGCTTTGCCTCAGGCGGGCGATTTCATCTGGACCATTACCATCGGTTCTGACGTCCAGGTGCCCGCGGACGGCTTCGTGCAAATGGTGGTTGACGATACGGGCATGTTCGGTCCCCCCACGCTCGGCAGAATGTTCTTAGGCGATGCCGGCCCGACGATCGGTACGACCGCCAATGATCCGCCGGGTGTGCCCGTTGTCGGAGAACCTGGCCAATTCTTCAATCATAATTTTGAGATCACGGGCAACTCGTTGGTTCCCGAACCGGGATCGCTGGCCCTGTTCGCCATGGGTGGGCTCTTGCTGGGCCTCAGCCGACGTCGTGGCTAACACCGACAGCGGCGAGCTGAATAGAATCGCATCGTAAACAGCCAACAGGCGGCGCACCTTCAGGTGTGCCGCCTGTTTTGACGTAACCGGTTGGTCGAACGCCGCGCGGATTGTTTCGCGAAGGCGCCGCCCATCGCGACACCGATTATTGTGGCCACGTGACAGAGCCGCCCCAGCTGGCACCACCAGCACTCGTACGGCCGGCGCATCTCCTACGATTCCGACTGGAATAGCTCGATTGGCCCCGCGGGGGCACAACCGTCGATGCCACGTGTTGGGACAATGACCTGGAGCGCACCACTCCCGCGCCGATTTGCCGGCCGGCAGAAGGGCCTCCCCAATTTTCGAGGGTACGACCTTGGAGCGGGTCGAACGATCCAGCCAGACGTGATACCACAGCTCCCAAGCTCGCCAAAGACATCCCCCGCATGACAATCCAAGTTGCCCAGGTCACACGACGGCAGGTATTGGCCGCAGCCGCCCTGTCCGTGACCACCACCGCACCCGTTTGGGCCGATGACGGCGCCCACGAGGCGACTGTGCTGAGACTCGCGGATGGACGAAAACTGGGATATGCGCGTTATGGAAGTCCGGGTGGCATTCCTGTCTTCTACTTTCACGGCCTGCCGGGCTGCCGCCGCGAAGCGGAGCTGATCGCGCCGGACGCCGCCCAGTTGGGCGTGGAGCTGATTGCCATCGATCGCCCGGGAATCGGTCGGTCATCCTACCAATGTGGTCGCGCCATCAACGACTGGCCCCAGGAGGTGCTGACGGTCGCCGACCACCTGGGCATGCAGGAACATCTGCTGGGCGTGATCGGCATGTCGGGTGGGGCCCCGTACGCCGCGGCCTGCGCACGCTGGATTCCCGAACGTTTAAGCCACGTAGCGATCGTCTCGGGGCATGCCCCCATGGCGGGCGTGCACCTTTGCCCTCCCGGCAATCGGGACCGAGCCATTCTGGCGGCCGCACGACACCCCCAGCTGGGTCGCATGGCCTTTCAAATGGTGCGCCGGCGACTGATGCGGTCCCCCGAAAGGACGACCCGCCAACTGACCCAAAGCTGGACCGACGCCGATCGGCAACTGGTGTTTTGCGATCCCCGCTGGAAACGGCTGATGATCGAAGAGATTTGCGAGTCAATCCGCTGCGGCACGGAAGGAGTCTATACCGAAGTCCAGTTGCTCTCGCGTTGTTGGGGGTTTCGCCTCTGCGATATCACGAACGTTCCCGTTTCGATCTGGCAAGGCGGATGCGACGGTCTCACCCCGGCATCGATGGGACGCTATTTTCACCACTGCATCCCCGGGAGCCAATTATTCCTCGACCCTCCAGCGGGTCACATCACCAACTTGAAGGGGAATATCGGGGCGATCCTGTCGCAATTCGCCTAGCGTGCACTACGCCGCCCGGGCCGCGCGAAAGCTCAACCACCATCGCAGCGGCAGGCAACCCGCGATCACAATGACCAGTTGGATGGCCCAGAAAATCGCCAGATTCTGCAAGACTCCCTTGGTAAAGCCGTACGAGTGGAGTCCCACGCCCAGCTCGTTCACGCCAAACCAGGACCAGGCCGTCACCATATTGCCAACCACGGCCAACACGCACAGGCCACGGTCCTTGACCAGGCCGCCCCAGCGGGCGTGCAGCATCAGCGCATTCCAGAGCACGATCATCAGGGCGCCGTTTTCCTTCGGATCCCAGCCCCAGAAGCGGCCCCAGGAATCATCGGCCCACAAACCACCGAGTACCGTGCCGACGAAGCTGAAGAAAATAGCGAAACAGATCGTGCCATAGACGATCCGCGCCATCGATTTCCCAGTCTCTCCCGCCATCGAGCGCAGTCGTCAAACCGGCCAGGATATAGACAATCCCGGCCGCCCCCGCCACGAAGGTCGTCAAGTAACCGAATGTGACGCAGACCACGTGCGTGGCGAGCCAGAATTGCGTGTCGAGAACCGCCTGCAGCACCGTAAACGTATCTCCACCATAGGCCAGGTTGTGGGCGATGATCAACGTGGCAAAACCGATCACCGAGCTCAACACGTTGCCGACACCCATCCGGTAGAGCAACTCGATGCCCATCCCAAACAAGGCGGCTCCCCAACCGACAAAAACAGCTGACGAGTAAAGATTCGTGATCGGCGGTCGTCCAGAGATGTAGATACGGGCCATGAGTGCCAGCGTGTGAATCACAAAGGCCAACAGCACCAATCCGAAGGCGGACCGGCGCAGTGGTTCGAAGCACCCGATCCAACTGAACGCAGTCAGCACGAAGGCGGCCAGATACAGCACCATGGCCAGCGAAAAGGGCTGAACTTCGTTAAAAAACTCCTCGAATTCCACCTTGGCCGCCGAGTATTCGGCCGGCGGGTCGGACAACAAGTCCTGCTTGTACGCCGTCAAGGCTCGATTGAAGTTCGTGGCGTCTTTTCGCGCATAGGCGTCAATCATCTCCGACCAGCGGACCAAACGCTCATCGGGACGCTCACCGGCCAGGATTTGTTGCGTAAAGGCCTGATTGGCGGCAGCCGCGAAGGGGAGCCACGACTTATCTCCTTCCGTACCGGGAACGACCAGCGGCGGTTGCATCGCCATCAGTGATGCGTTCAGGCGGGGCGTGGCGGCGGCCAGCCGCGCGATCTCTTGTCGCGTTTTGTCGACCAACGTCGGATCGGACTCCATCTCCTCGCGCGTGGGTATGGCGGGAAAGGGAATCGGCATAAACGCGGACTGCAAATGCGTAAAGGCCCGCAAGCGCCGATCCGTTTCCAGGAGCTTCTTCTGATAAAAATTTAACTGTGCAGGGTCCGCATCGGCGAGCCGCCGGGCTTCGCTGGCCTGACGGTCAAATTCATCCATGTTCTTACTCACCTCCTCGACCGAGTACAGGAATCCTTTCCGACGTTCGAGGCCCAACGTGGCCAGCACGTCGAGATTGGGAATGCGAAACACGCGATCCGTCCTGGACGATTCGTTTTGCGTGATCACGTCCAGCAACCAGCGAATCGCCGGTTCCCGCCTCATCTTCGCATCGTCGCCGTCGTCGCCCCTGGGGACCGACAACGTCTGCTTGTCGGACACGGTGCGGAGAGAATTACGGGCCAGCGTGTCGAGCGGTTTTACACGACCGCCGTACACGACCGGCAATTTGCCAAATTCGCCCAGTCGCATGCCCTGGTATTCGTAATCCGCGGGATCGCGCGGGTCGAGACGTAAACTCCAAATACGCCAACCACCGCCAAGGGAAGCACCCAATTCAGCCAGGGAGGTGGATCGGCCGCGTGTGACACCGCGTCAACCGGGCTGGCCGTTTGCACAGATCGCCGGCCCGGCAGCGACTGCCCCTCCTTCCCATCCAACGCACGGTTGAGAAATCGCAGTAGCGTTTGCGAGAAGTGAAACAGCATCCCAATCGCCACGAACATGCAGGCGATATAAGGCACCATCCAGCCCGTATTGGTCACGATCTGCAGGGTCGAGACTTCCTGGCCATCCGGCAGGGCGGCATAGCCACTCTGATAGAACGTCTCCCCCGCGTAGCGGAGTGGATTGTTCATCCAGATGCGTATGCGATCGCGCTCGAAATTGCGTGACGGATCGCGGAGAGCCACCCACGACGAATAGTCCCGGGGCGTATTCGTGCCCAGATAGTCGTCCTTGCGAATGTCATTCAGCGTAAGCGAGTAAGGTTTGCGGTCCTGCTTGTACCGCAGCAACACCTCGTAGGTCGCCGCGCCCACCGCCACCCGTTCGGGTCGAGCCGGAGCGCCCGCCATCAGAACTTCCGCATCGCCAAAATGTTGAGCCAGTAAGTGCGTCTCGGCCGGACTGGATTTGTCCTTGGGCACAAAACGCACGTACGCGGACGCCAGGTCGACGGCCTGCGACGCCTCGGCACCACCCGCCGAACGAATCGGCTCGGCGATCCACTCGTTGCCGACGCCGGTCGTGGCGAGATTCACGTCCCCGCCTGCCACCTTGCGGAGGTTGGAATTTTTCATGAACTCGACGACCTCGATATCAAACGGCAGTCGCTCGTCGGAAATCTTACGGCCCTCGACCAGTCGCGATCCAGGCACGACGATCACGCGGTCAAAATCGATCGGCGAACGGTCGATGACGGCGAGTTCGACCGAACGGATATCGCGGGCGATCGACGTGGTTTGTCCTTCCACGAGCGTCATCCGCTCCTCGACCGCCGTTAAACCGACGAGCAACTCGTTGAACATGACCAGTGCGACGCCGGCGTGAATCACCACGATGCCGGCTCGCTTCTTGAAGACCATGACACAGCCGGCGAGCACGACCAGGGCGGCCAGGCCCCCTTGTATCAATTGCCACAGGATACGCAGGGAGGAATCGCCCAGCCGCCAGGCGTCACCGCGCAGGATCAAGGCGATCGAACACGATCCCGAGCAGCAGTGACAGAGACAGCAGACCGTAGAACGATACGCGACGACTGCGGTCCCTCGTGAACAGCATGACGACCGAGCCCACCCAGCCGGCAACGAGTCCAAGTCTGATCCCATTCCACAGCGCATCCCAACTCAACCAGGGCGTGCCTTGCAATCCGTCGCTATTGTGGCCCCCCAACACAATCAGCGTGGTCAGGACGATACCCGCGATGGTAACCGCCAGGCCACTCCACAGCCGAGCGCCGGAGGCCTGTGCCCGGAAGCGGGACAGATGGGCGGCCAATAAATTGGCGGTCAACCCGATGCCCAAGGTGAAGCCTCCTGGAAACGGAAACCAACCCGGAATGTGGTTGACCCACTCGGCTCCCGCAAAAAACGTGGCGGGAAAGAAGACCCGCAAGGGAACGATGGCGACAAAGCAGCGAAAGTAATCGCGCATCACCTCCCACATGTTCATTTCCACCTGAGCCAACGTGCCGATGAGCACCAGGACGATCGAGCAGGCAAACAACGCCACCGTCAGCTTGAGCGAAGCCAGCTCCCGCAAAATTCGGGTGAGCGTGGATAGGTCGCGACGCGCCTGGCCGACGTGGGCCCTGGAAAGGAGATGGGTCGTGTCTGGAATCGGCG
This sequence comes from uncultured Planctomycetaceae bacterium, assembly GCA_963700865.1. GTDB lineage: Bacteria > Planctomycetota > Planctomycetia > Pirellulales > Pirellulaceae > CAVOGJ01. The sequence goes on from CAVOZC010000022.1 coordinate 57,181, forward strand.
TGCTCGAAGCGGACATGAAATTCCCTGATACGTTGGTTCGTTGTCGATGCGCTTGGCCTGACTGGATCGGGGTGGCCCACACAGGCGTGCCCCAATTATCAAGGCAAGCGGCCTTGTCGTCCCGCGGCTGCTGCGACCATTATCGCCAGATTATCGTGATTTGGGAAACTGAACGGAGCGGATGAATTCGTCAAAGTGCTCACGCTCCGCGGCAATCGTTGCCGACGGGCCCATCATCTTGAAAAACCAACCGGTATCCCCACGAATGGTGATGACCGCCAGGATGGCGGGCCCTGCCTCCTGCGGCAGCAATTCCACCCAGCTACCCTCCTCACCCGACACATCGACGGAACGTACACATGTTCCCAGCGATTCCTCGGAGACGGGTTCAAGCCCGACCTGGACTCTCCAGCGATTGACGTTGGGGAGCAACGCCGAGCCAAGTTTACCCAAAGTAGTAACCGTAATCTCGACTTTCTCATCATCATCACCGGCTTCAAAAGCCAGCCGCCGCATGGGACCGCTTTTTCCCGGCCGCCAGCCTTCCGGTTGCTGATACGTGAAACCGACCGACGCTGGCGACTCCGCCGGTCGGTTTGCCAAACCGGCGGCGGCGGTGGGCGCGGGCGCGGCTGCGGACGCGAAGGGGCCCATGGCCGGTGGGCCAGCGGACAGAGTCCCGTGCAATTCGACCAGCGAGGCCTGCCCTTCTTTCAGGCGGACCGTTTGCACCAGCTCGGCCAATTCATCCGCCGTCGCGGGCGGCAGCGACAGTTGACCACGCCAGCGATTCACATTGGGTAATAACTCCTGCGGCGCCGGCAGCGCAATGACCGACAGATCAAAACCTGCGGAGCCAACGTCGATCGTGGCGAAGCGCATGCCGGCTCCCGGTTCCTCCTTCCATCCCGCGGGCAGTTGCCAGCTCGGTTTCCCGTTCTGGAACGTCAGGCCCTCAAGGAACGCACGAAACTCAGTTTTCCGCTCCGTGGGCAAATCGCCCGCACCCAGCAGCTTGAAATACCATACCTGCGGGCCATCATCCACGAGTGCGACCAGCATGGTCGCGGGGCCCGCGGCGGACACGGCGGTTCGCGGACTGCTCCCGTCGGCGACCATCGGCCCTGAGAAGGCGGGCGAGGTAGGGGACTCTTTCGGGACGCGGTACTCAACCACAGGCTCTTCCCGCCGGCAGCCCGTACCTATCAGCAGGGCAGCCAATATCAGGCAGCCAACCAAGCGAAACGCGGGCGGACGATGGGCGTGCCGTGGGGGAATACAATGCATGGAAGTTGCCGGTCTGAGACATCATGGCTCGCCGCCGCGTCGCCGACGCAAGTCAGGCTTGGCGGTCGCTGAGATATTGTAGGCATTTGCCTTGGGGACCGCAGCCCGCGAAGGACTGCGGCTTATGGTCGCACGTCCGCTGGCCGCAGTTTCGGCTCGGCCCGAGGGTCGTCGGCGGGGCTCAAGATGACGGGCTGGAAGCCCATCCCACGTTTAGGCGACACGCCGCGTCGCCGGAGAGGGTCCCGCGCGTCGCAAGCCGGCTCGGGCGAGCCCCAGGTCGTATTCGCGGAGCGTGGCGGCCCACAGATCGGCCGGACGAAAATCACTGAGGACGCGGCGGCGACCCGCGTCACCATGTCGTTTCGCAAGTGACGGATCGGCCAGATAGCGATCGATGGCGGCGGCCAGCTCGAGGGGTTGCCCGGCTGCGACCAGGATACCCGTCTGGCCATTCACGACGGCATCGACACATCCCGTCACTTCGGTGGCCACGATGGGCAGCCGCATGGCGGATGCCTCGAGCAGCACGTAGGGCAGCCCTTCGCGATACGTCGGCAGACAAAGGAGATCCATGGCCTGAAACAGCCGAGGCGTGTCAGGGTCGTAGTCCAGTCGGCACACCCGAGGGTCACGGTCAAGCGTCTGACGTGTTGACGGGTCCACTGGATCTTGAGGCTCGTAATCACCCACGAGTAACAAGTGGACATCCTCGCGCTGCTGTCGCACGACACTCCAGGCTCGTGCCAGGTCCTCAATACCTTTGTCCTTCACGAGCCGACCGACAAAACCGATGACGGTGGCCTGCTCGGGCAGCCCCAGCCGTTGCCGAGTGGCGATTCGTTCACTCGCGGTCAGTCGATCCGGATAAAAACGGCCAGCGGCATCCATGCCGTTGATGCTGCCTCGCAACAGGACCTTGATGCGGTCCGCCCGTACCATGCGGCTGGCGATGGCTTCGTCGCGAGCGGACGGACTGACACACAGGACTTGCGTTGCCAATGAACAGGCGACGCGCTCGCAGCGGATAACAAGCTGCCGTTTCCAGCCCTTCAGCGTGGCGAATCGCAGGCCATGCACGTGGTATATCCGGACGGGAACGCCGGCGAGAAACGCGGCCAGCATGCCCAGCAAGCCGGCCTTGGGAGTGTGTGCATGCACGATCGTCGGTTGTTCGCGACAAAACAAGCGCCATAGCCGAAACGTCGCCACCAGATCACGGAGTGGACTGAGCACCGCTGCATGGTGATCGGATGATGCACGATCGGTTCACGCGACAAGAAATAGTCCAGCTTGTCGTCCACGGAAGAAATCGCATGCACGTCGAGTCCGGCATTTCGCATATAGCTGATTTGACCGATGAGAAAATGCAACGTGTGGGGCACGGTCGTGATGTGCATCAATTTCAGCATGATAAGGGCTCTCCGCTGGGTATTTTGTCACGGCCTTGTCGCCGGGCGTGGTATATCAGGCCGCCAGTGGTGGGGCCTGTCGAGCGGTGGATGTCGCCTTTTGCAGTGTCGACTCGTAAAGCTCTGCCAGCGAGCGGGCGGAAGCAGCGGTGGAAAACTTTTCCGCCACTCGTTGCCAGGCAGCTTCCCGAAGACGATTTGCCAGCGTGGCGTCCTCGAGCACCCGGGTCACCGATGCCGCCATGCCGTCTTCGTCCGTGACATCGTGCAACAGTCCGGTTTCGCCGGAAACAATGGCCTCATTGGTACCGGGAATGTCGGACCCGATGAGCGGTAAACCACACGCACTCGCCTCCAGGGATACGACTGGCAGCCCCTCGTGAAACGAGGGAAACAGCATGGCATCGGAAGCTGTCATGATCTGGGGCACGTCTTTGCGAAAACCGAGCAGCTGGACGCGCGAGGCCAGCTTCATTTCGGCGATTCGTGATTCGATCAGCCCGCGTTCGGCGCCGTCTCCCACGAGCAGCAGTTGGGCGTGCGGAGCTCGGTGGGCCACCTGCCTGAATATCCGCAGCAACCCCTCATGGTTTTTTTGAGCGAAAAATCGGCCCACGTGGAGTACCAACTGCGCGTTGCTGGCAAGCCCCAGCGACTGGCGAAAAGCGGCGCGAACCGCCTCGCTCGCCCGCGCGTGCGACTCGACGCCGTAATACAACCGACGGCAACGTGGATCGTGACGATTGTCGGGAAGGATGTTATCCAACACTGCCTGGGAACAACCGGTGATGCGAGCCGAGTGCCGCAGGGCGTAAGCGATGCTGACGCGTGCGTAGCCACCCCTGAATTGACGGGCGATCGGCAGACGCGTCCACGTCTGCGGGGCGAAATGGGTATTGTGAAAACTGCTGATGACCGGGACCGCCGAACGCCGGGCGGCCCACACGGCTGGCCCACCCGTCACGTCGAGATGGTTGTGAACGAGGTCGTAGCCTCCTTCATGGAGCGCACGACGCAGGGATGCGATAAATCCCACATGCGTCGGCCGAAGTGGAAAATGCATGACTTTCGCACCAGCGCAGATCGCGTCCGGCGCAAGCTTCCCGGTTCCCGCTCCCTTGCAGGCGATGTCCATGGCGATCTCATGACGAGGCAGTTGCCGCAGCATGCGTAACAGCCAGGTTTCGATGCCTCCAGGCTGCATCGAATTGATCAAGTGCAACACGCGTATCATCAATCGCTACCTCACCGTGGCGGGAACAAGCGGTTGCCGAGCCGCTGGGGGGGTGGTTTCGACTCGCAGCCAATGATCGAGATTTCTGCCCGTCAATGCCGACAACAGGTCCACATCTTCGCGGAAGTAATCTCGCAACTCGGACCGCAAGTGCTCGGGAAGGGGATCGGGGGCCTTGGGTACGGTCATCCTGGCATAGATCCACCGCCCCACGCCTGTCTCCTTCCAGCCAAATCGCTGCTTCAATTGGGATTTGACGACGCTGAGTGGATAGGGAGGCTGAACCACCAGCCTGGCGAGCCATTCCGATCGGTAGGTTTTGGCGGGATTGACGCGGGGAAATTCGACGCGTCCATCGTCCGACAAACCGAGAAACCGCACGACCTGGCGATAGATGACCGGCAGGTTCGCGCGAAAATCGTCGTAAAAAATCAGATGCACACGGTCGCGTTCCACCGTGGCAAACAGGCGTTCGAGTTGCTGGCCCAATCGGGCGACTTGGCCATACAGCAATTCCGAGGTGGACGGACACGTCGCCGGCACACCCACCCCTGCCGCTCGTTGCTCCTGCAATCGCCAGGCGGTTTCGAAGTCCCGCTCCGTTTCGCTGTATTGATAAACGAGCTGCCCGTGGAGCGAATAGACAAGGTCGATCGGGTTACGCAACATCACGATGTAGCGCGCCCGCTTAGCGAAGCGTTCGATACTGGGCACGGCCACGGCCGAATAAAGGTAACGACTGGAGGCTTCGCCAATCACGACGTGTTCGCGCGAGGCCCCGTCGAACAATGACAAGTACTCCGCCTCGCTGGGAAATTGCCGCAGGCCGGCGAAATCGGTGCAAAAATAAAGTGGCTCTTTCACATGTGGCATAAACACCTGCGGGTGTCCGCGGAGGTAGGTGTAGAGCGAGGAAGTCCCGCACTTTGGTGCACCGATGAGAAAAACATTGGGTCGTAACATGGCACATCCGACTAATTCGGTTGGAGGGGAATCTCGGTCACCGGTGCGTCGTAAAGCGCGCCGCTGCGCTGCCGCGAACGTAGGTACCTGGGCCCACGGAGGGGCTCGGCACCAAAGGCCGCGGTCGGCGCCCAGCCGACAATTTTGAAGTACAGAGCCAGCGTAATGACGCCATGCGCAACCGCTTGAATCAGCATCGCCACCGCGGCTCCCCACAATCCATAACGGGATACACAGAAAGATGTCAGCAGGATGAACGGAGGCAGCCCGACGGCATGCACGGTCAACAACAGCCAGAAGCGACGCATGGAGCGCAGTCCCACTTCGGTCGGACGCAAGGCGAAAGATATCGCTGTGGCAACGACCATGCAGGTGAGAACCTCCGGAGAAGTCGCGTATTCGGCCCCATACACATGACCCAGGAACCATCGGCCAGCGATCACCGCCAGCACCACCGCTGCGGCTCCGCAAGCCGTTCCGAGCAGCACCAGACGGCCGACAACGCGTTGAAAGCCACCAAATTCTTGCGTCCGCAAGAACCTCGCCAGGCGTGGCATGGCCGATTGGTTTACGGCCCGCACAAACGTCTCGGCAGCCAGCAGTACGTAGGCCATCGCGGCGAAGATGCCGAGCTCGGCCGGTCCGTAATGCCGCTCGACAAAGTAACGTGGGATATTCGCCTGCAATGCGAAGACGCCAGCCGCCAACCCGACGGGCAGCGAATGAACGAAGAGCCGCCTGAGTTCTCCTGGCGCCCAGCGTGGCCAAAGCGACCCACCCGCGATATGCCGGCCAAACCAGATGGCTTGCGGTAGATCATACAAGACCAGGACCAGGGCCCAGGTCAACGCCAGCGTAACGCAGGCCCACAAGAGGCTGTTGGTCCAGGCGAAACCGCACCCCAAGGCCGCGACCGAGAGGGGTCCGCGCAGCAGCAATGAGCGTGAAACGAATTCCATGCGTTCCAGTTGCTGGTACCAGCCGTACAAAACATCGCTGATGGACTCGAACGCCTTCGCAATCGCTACCGCCAGGATCACCCCCAGCGTCGTCTGGTCATAACCACTAAAGCGAGCGACCAGGACGCAGGCGGCGACCGCTAACAGCATCCCGAGACAGCGAAAGGTCAGGCAGTCCCGCACGCTTACTTCTTCCTGTCCATTGGTGGCCTGCACCCATCGCAACTGCATCGTTGCCAGCATGATCACGGGCGCCGTCACCGCCAAGGCCAGGGCAAAGGTTCCCACGACTTCCGTACTACCGAGCCGCGCCAGCATGACGATCATTAACCATTGGCAGCCGGCGTAGACGGCATTGCCCACGAACGTCCACGTGATATTCGCGCGCAGCGACGCCGGTTGACGGCGCGTGTCAAGTGATGGTGGACGGGGCGGGTTCGTCATGGCGATGGCACTCGATCTTGTGCTTCCTAGACGCGGGCTCGATGAATGACAGCAGTCGCCGTGGGAGACGCAGGGTGCGGGCTAGGGAAACGCCCCAAGGCCGGACGTGGCGCGAGCGGAGGTGACATCCGCGGATTCCCCGGCAACGCGCGGACGGCGAACCTGCGGTTCGCAATGGCCGCGGCCGGAAACACCGCGAGCGACACCAGGGCGGGAAAGGCCATCACGCGCTGGCGGGCCATCAAGCCCATGTTGTACATGTAGGTGAAATAGAAGGAGAGCGTCAGGACAACGACGAGCAGCGTGATCACGTAGGAGGTTCTCAGTAGATGTCTGCGATGCTGCAGGCGATACCAACCAAAGATCGATGTGGCCGTGATCAACCAGATTTCGGCACCGGCCGCAATTGTCGTGACGTCGGTCACCTCCCAGGGAAACGGCCTCAGGTTAATCAGTACGAATCCGCTCACCAAAGGAATCGGCGCTCCCCGTGCATACGTGATCGCTGAACCACCGGTCGAGTTCAGCTCATGGAACCGTTCGGTCAGGGTCGTACCCACGCCTTCCGCCGTGAGTCGCTCAAAGATCAAAGGGGCCATCGTCTTGAGCATGGCCAGCAAGGCCACCATGCCAACAGCCGTTCCGATCGCCATACCAATTTTTCGCTGACGTACGGCCACTCCGACGGAGAGCGCTACCAGGTAGGCCACCACGATATGGGGTCGAAGGAAGCCGGCGGTCAATAGTCCCAAAAACGGCCAGAAACGCTCGTGGGCCGGGCTGGTCGCTGGCGGGCGGCCGCGCATGGACGGGCGGCGTTCGCCGGGCATTGGCCGCCGCTCCGCGGACGGTTGCCCCGCGCCATCACCAGACCGGACCGCGGTCCGCAGCAACATGCAAATCCCCCACAGCATCGCGCCCTCCTTGAGATTGAAGGTGGTCCAAAAGATGGCGGAAGGATTGGCCATCGTGAACAAGACCACCCACAGTGGAAGCTGACGCGCCGACACCTGGACGCAAATCAACTCGAGCAGCGAGAGCATGCCCCAAAAGCCAAGAAATCCCTGCAGCCCGTACGTCGTTACCTCCGTCACACCCGTGAGGGCGTAGAAGCAACCGAGTACAAATCGATAACCTTCATTGCCAAAGCCAAAGTACTCCAAGGCATAATGCCAGTCGCCGTTTCCCAGCAAGTAGGCGATTTCTCGAGCCATCTCCTCGTGGACCACACTATCGTCCGGATAGAAGACCGCATCGACATAGGCCTTCTTGATGAATGGCACGCACCACCAGGCTAAGGCCAAGGCGGACAAGGACTGACTGCCACGAACGCAACGCGTGGGTGCGCTGCGTCGCTGAGATCACCAGCAACTGCATCAACAACAGAAAGCCAAGGCCGAACAGGATGTCGGGGAGATTGTTCATGGCGACCGGACGAGTAACAAAGGGGACCCCGCACGATCGAGGGGGGGCGGACTTATAGTCGTCGAGAGCCCTGCGGGTCAACGCTTGCTATCGAAACCAGACCCCCATTCGTCCGGCACGTCGAACCCAAGTGCCATGACCTGCGTAGGCAGTGCTCAGCAAATTACCCTAAGCCAGGTTGACGGCTGGCGGCGAATCCGGGACTATCCGGCCGCCCAGGCGCGACACGGCAAGAGCCATGAACTGCCGATCCCTGGAGCTCCCGATCCAACCGACCTCGTTACGTGTCCGCACGCGAACCCAGATGACTCGCCGTTCCCTTCCACCACCGCAGCGCACCGCCGACTGGTATTCAGCCTGGGGCAAGCGGGCATTTGATCTGGCGGTTGGCAGCCTCATGCTGCTGTTGCTGCTGCCCGTCATTATCTTCGTCAGCATCCTGGTCGCGGTCTTCCTGGGCCGACCCGTTTTTTTTCGCCAGCAGCGACCGGGCAAGTCGGGCCGATTGTTCGAGATGATCAAGTTTCGCTCCATGACCAATGCCAAGGGTGCGGATGGCAATTTGCTTCCCGATGACCAGCGACTGACGCGTTTCGGGGCGTTTCTACGCGCGAGTAGCATCGACGAATTTCCCGAGTTGTGGAATGTGATGAAGGGAGAGATGAGTCTCGTGGGGCCGCGCCCGCTGCTGATTCAGTATCTGGACCGTTACAGCGACGAGCAATTCCGCAGGCACGAAGTGGCACCAGGAGTTACAGGTTGGGCACAAATCAACGGTCGCAATTCCATTTCCTGGGACGAAAAATTCTCCCTCGATCTTTGGTACGTCGACCACTACAGTCTGTGGGTCGACGTGAAGATCCTGTTTCTGACGGTCGTCAATGTACTAAGACGGAGTGGCATCTCGGCCGATGGCCACGCCACCATGCCCGAGTTCAGTGGTAATGGGGATACGGGGACCGCGTGAGAGGCATGGTTGGCGGGTCCCTGGCAGGAGCCGCCAAATTACCGGATGAGCGACTTGACGGCGCGGCACTTACTTCCACCTGGCGTCAAGGAGGACGCGTGATGTTAGAGAACAAGCCACGGATCGCCTTGGCTGCGAACCGACAACTGGGCTATCGCGTGTTGCAACTGATGAATCAACAGGCGACGCCTCCGGTGGCATTGCTTCTGGCCGATGACAATTCCGCCGACGAGTGGACGCGTCGCATGGAGGAAACGGTCACCCCCCAAACGCCCATCCTCTGCGGAAAAAAGTTTCGCCAGGCGGAGGGAATCGAACGGTTGCGGTCACTGCGACTCGATTACGTGATCTCCGTCCACTTTCCCTATATTGTTCCCGAGACCGTGCTGCAACTTCCAAGCGTAGGAACGCTCAATCTGCACCCGGCCTATCTGCCCTACAACCGAGGTTGGCACACGCCGTCCTGGGCGATTGCCGAGGGCACTCCCTACGGGGCCACGCTGCACTGGATGGACGCCGGGGTCGACACGGGGGACATCGCGCTTCAGCGGCAACTGGACGTCCGTCCGGATGACACCGCCAATGGACTGTATCAACGGGTCCTCGATCTCGAGTTCGAGGTATTCCGACGAGCGTTACCGCTGATCGTGGCTGGACGTCTGCCGCGGATTCCACAGACGGGGCAGGGGACGGAACATCGCAAACAGGACCTCCGGGCGGAACAACCGTTGCGGCTGGACGAATACCAACCGGTCGGCGAGACACTCCGGCGGCTGCGGGCCCTGACAACCAATTCCTGGGAGGAGGCTGCCTACTTCGAAAAAGACGGGCAGCGGTACCGCGTGCGGATTGAAATTCGCGCCGAGGCGGCCGCGGATCGCAAAGCGGCCTGAGGCCGAAAAGAGCCAGAAACCTGCCGGTTTTTTCACCGCACTACGACGCGGATGATCGCGCGCCTATAATCTTGCAATCGCGACCTGCGCGTCGTGACTCGGAATTTCCAGTTTTGACGGAGGCGTCCATCGTGTTCTTCGATCCGATCTATTTCCTGTTCGCTCTTCCTCCCCTGCTGCTCGGTTTTTGGGCTCAGAGCCGCGTGCGGTCGGCTTATGCGCAGGCCATGCGGCAACCGTCCTCGTTGAGCGGCGCGGCGGCGGCACGGCACATCCTCGACGAATCGGGCATGAGCAACGTGCGCATCGAACAGGTCCCGGGCGAATTAAGCGACCACTATGACCCGCGTTCCAAGGTCTTACGGCTCAGCCAGGACGTCTACCAGGGCCGTACCTTGGCTTCGGTCGGGATCGCGGCTCACGAAGCGGGGCACGCCATTCAGGACGCGAAGCACTACGCCCCGTTGATCATCCGCAATCTGGCCGTACCGGCGGCGAATTTCGGGAGCAACACGGGGATCTTATTTTTCATCGGAGGCATGATCTTCCAATGGCCCGCCTTGATCTGGGTCGGCATCGCCCTGTTTGGCGTGACCGTGTTCTTTCAGATCATCAATCTGCCCGTTGAGTTCGACGCCAGCCACCGCGCGAAGGCGCTGCTGGTGGAACGCGGCATCGTGCCGCCGCAAGAAATGATCTACGTGAATAAGGTGCTCAACGCGGCGGCCTGGACGTATGTGGCGGCGACGCTGCAGGCCGTGATGGTGTTGCTCTACTACATTTTCCGCGCGTCAGACCGGCGTTAGGGCAGAAGCAGACCGGCAAACACCACGGCCACCATCAAGCCTCCGACCAGGGTCTTGGCCAGCGAACCCAGCAACCGCCCCCAAAAAGCGGCATAACCCACACGCAGGCTGTCCCCCAACTCGCGTCCGTGCCAGTCCTCGCCGGCAGCCGCGCCGACGAGGGCTCCCAGGCTCGCAAACAGCAGCACGGCCAACACGGAACCGACGACCGGTACGGGCAAGCCCAAGATGGCACCCGCCAGCCCTCCGATCACGGAGCCGACCAGCGCCAGCAAGGCGCTCAAGCGGGTGCCCCCCTGGCTGCGAACGCCAGCGGCACCGGCGAAAAATTCCAGCAATTCTCCCAGCACCGCCAGGCCCGCCAGACCCACCAGCAGCGGCCACGCAATGCGAATCCGCCAGTCCAGCGGCAAACACGCATCGAATGCCAGGCAGGCCACCAGGATTCCCCAATTGCCGGGGAGTCCCGCCAACGTCGCTGCCCAGCAGGCCACGACGAACACGAGCAACAACGCCACGGCGGTGACAGCGAGTGTCCACGAAAGGTAAGGGGTCCAATCGATATTCATGCGTCCAGTGACTCACAAGAAAAAGGGCCACGCACAGGGTAGTGCGTGGCCCGCGTAAGGATCAAGCCGCCAAGATCGTTATGACTTGACGGGGATCTTTGTCGGCTTAGCCCGTTCCGATTTGGGAACCATCACGTGCAAAATGCCGTTCTTATATTCTGCCGAAACACCGGTGGGGTCGACGTCCTGCCCGAGCGTGAACGTGCGGCGGAATTTGCCGTACTGACGCTCAAGACGGTGGTACGTCTTCCCCTCAGTCTTCGTCTCCCGCTCCCGTTCCCCGGTCACCGATAGTCGACCTTCGTGGAATTCAATATTGAAGTCCTCTGGCTGCATACCGGGCAGCTCAATCGCCAGCTCGTAGGCCGATTCCGTTTCCGCGACGTTCGTCCGCGGTGCGAAGGATGCCAATTCGTCGCTCCCGGCCGACTCGTCTTGCAATCGACTTGCCAGCCCCTCCATCTCACGAACGAATGCGTCCACAAATTGTCCACCCGCCGAATTCCACGGAACTAATTGACGTACCATTTTCTTGCCTCCTAAAACACGGTCCCTGATGGTTGATGACATGTGCGGTTGGCGTTGGCCACGGCGGCCTTCACCCACACCCCACGTAGGAGCAAAACCAAACATTGCCACAGTCGTGAATCACATTAGTAGCAAAGTCCGTGCCAAATCACCTTCGCTATTCCTAAGGTGTTGCGCGGTAATTATTTCGGACAAGTCCATTTGACGACCCGCATGTGGGCCCGGCGACGGCTGTGTCAGATTGGCAGGGTCCACGGGCAGCAAATTTGCCAAAGGGGCCACGGCAAGCGAAAAAGGCGAGGACACCGTGTCTCGCCCGGGACGGTCGTGCCGATCCGGACGCCCTCTCGAAGACCACGGCGCAATCACATTTCGAGCCGAACACGATTGGCCGGAAGCCTATCCCACCTGGAAATCGACAGGCTCCACGTTCCCGCGGCGGTCGCGCTGCCGCCTCGCGCGACGATCCGCAGGTCCCCGCCGAGCCGGCATGATCGCCACATTGGAAACGACCCGTCGTGGCTCGACCGGTTCGCGACGATTGCTGCAATGCCGCTGCAGGCTCAGTGGGAAACGGGTCGATTTTCGAGAGAAAACGGCCCGTTACCAGGGAGGAAACGCGGTGAATCGGCTCAACACACGAGGTTCGGTCCAATTCTGTATCGACTTGGGAAGCATTCCCGAGGGAATGCCCTTGGAATCTCACCACCGAACGCTGGCCGTGGTTGAAGCCATCCTGGACAGCTTGCATCGCCACGGCCTGCTCGCCACCTGGGCCGTTCCTCCGTGGGCGGCGAGCCGGCTGATCGAAACCCTCGCCGCAGGCAAGCATGAATTGGCACTGACCGCCACGTCGGCCTGGTTCTCGTCGTCGCGGAAACGGAGCGACATCGAGCGCACCCTGCAGGATGTTCGGCAACGGCATGAAGCCGCGGGCGTGTCGTTGAGCAGTCTGGTGGTCGCTTCGACCCTTCCGGAATCTTACGGTGCGTTGCTCGCGAACCATGGGATGCGGGTGCTGCGACAGGGCCACGTCGCGCGCGGCTGGCTGGGGGCTCCGACTCGAATCGGGCGACTGTGGCGCGTTCCGGTCACGGGCACGCTTCCAGGGACGGGAGGGTGGCTGGCTCGCTGGGACCATCACTTTCAGGCCAAGGCCAGCCTGCACCGAGCACTGACGCAACGAAGAACGGAGCACGTGGCGATTGATATGCAGGAGGTTACCGCGGGGCGCGGCGGTCGTGTTTCCACGCGGACACTCGACCGTATCTTTCGTCTGGCGGGGCGACTGGTGGCCGCGGAAAAACTAGCCGTCGAGACGCTCGCCATGGCCGCGGCCCGTTGGGCCGCGCCGACCACTCGCCACTCGCAGCGTTCGGTGCTGCGGCCCGCCGCCTGATGCCGGGGTGGATCAAATCACAGGGCAGGTTGGCTACGCGTGTCCACCTGACGCCTGATTACGAGGACGGGGCGGCATTTCCCGAGCACCGGATGGAAGAGTCCGTTCAGCGAACTTCCTTGTAGGTCGTCCAACTGATATAGGCGAGTCCCAGGGAGCAGAGGACGAAAATCAAATCCATCAACCAATTGGCTTTTTGAAACGGGATACCGATTGCCAGATCCAGCCCAAAGAGGAACAGCAACAACACGGCAGTCGCCAGGGACATGATGGTCAGTCCTTTTGCCATGCGTGCGATGATCCTGGTCAATGGAAATGGGTCGGAACAAGGAGTGACGTTAACGTATCCGCGCGAAGCACGACCGCCGAGGGGCCCGCCCGCCGTCTGTATGACTTCCGTCACCCACCGAAAGAAACCGGCACTGCGGGAGGCCATCCAGCCTCACCTCGTGATCCGGTTCGTTCCGTGTTACCCTAGGCGGCGTCCGCAGCCAAAGAAACTCGGCAAATCGGATGGTTATCAGCAGTGCCAACGCCCCAGTATAATTCAAAGAATTCGGCTGTCATGGCCCGTCGGTGCGACGTTTGGGGGGCCCCGCGGCGGGACCCGGCCGCCCAGCGTTTCCGAGAATGGGAAAATTCCCGCCGAAGAATACCACTCCGGCGGGGGCCGGCCGAGGCGGCTCTTATGGCTGCCGTCCCCGCCCTACGAACGGCCGGGGATGAACCTGCCGATTGTAACGACGGTGTCGGCGGTCTGCCGCGAATGCGATTCGGCGAATGCGTCGGCCGCTGCTCGGGGCTGGCGCGAGCGACGATTTGGGGCCATCCCTGGACCACCTCTCAGCAACGGGCTATCCCATGAACGACGAGCGACGCCTCGAACAGGGCAGTGAAAACGCCTTCCAGTCTCCGAGCGACGTCCCGTCGAGTCTGGCGGGGCCTCCGCGAGGCGGACGTGTCCCAGTCCAGCGGCTACGTGCGCCATATCAGCATCGTCGCGACGCTGCTGATGATCCACGGCGTGTTATTGCTGGTGTGCGGGTGTGCCGCTCTGGCCGTCGTGGGAGCCTTTACGACGCTCCCCGAGATCACTGAAAAATCCGATCCCTTTTCCACCATGATGGTCAAATTCGTTTACGGTGCGGTCGGCGGCACATTGTCCCTGATCGGCTGCCTGCAGCTGATTGCCGGCATTCGAAATCACGGTTTTCGGAGCCGACTGCTTGGCCTCGTTGCCCTTGGCGCCGGGATTCTCCCCTTGTTCACGATCTGGTGCGGACCGACCTCTCTGGCGTTGACCATTTATGGGCTGGTTGTTTATTTCCAACCCGATTGTGAACATGCGTTCGCACTCCGTCGTGAAGGATTCTCAAAAGAAGAGATTCTCAACCGGCTCGATGCGTAAGCCTCGCGGCAGATCAGGCGTCATTCAAAGCCGCGATCATCTCCGCGACGTAGTCCCCCACCCGGGACAGGGCTTGTTCGCGCGGCAGGTTGGCGGCAGCTGCGATCCGTTTCACGATGGCCGAGCCGACGATCAGTCCATCGGCCACGGGCGCCAGCAAACGTACGTGGTCCGGGTGATGGATGCCGAACCCGATGCAGATCGGTAGCTCGATGCGTTCCTTCAAGCGGGCCACGTTTTCCACGAGATCGGGTGGCAACTCGGTCCGCTCCCCCGTGATCCCAGTCACGGAGACGTAGTAGAGAAATCCAGTCGACGTCCGGGCAATGGTCAGCGCCCGCTCGGTGGAAGTGGTAGGGGTGACAAGCTGAATCAGGTCGAATTCGCGTTCACGGCAAATCCGGCTGAACTGTTCCGCCTCGTCCACGGGAAGATCGGGCACGATGGCACCGGCCACGCCCGCGGCTCGCGCCTGGTTCACATATTCGTGTAAACCCACTCGGACCACAATCGCGTAGCTGACCATCGTCACGACCGGTGCCTTGAGGTCGGGAGTCGTTTGGCCGAGGCAGGCCAGGATTTCGCGCAAGCGGATGCCACGCTGCAGGGCTCGTGTGTAGGAGGCCTGAATGACGGAACCATCGGCGATCGGGTCGCTGTAGGGGATGCCGACTTCGCAGAGGCTGCTTCCACGCCGCACCAGCTCACGCAGCAGCGGGCCCGTGAACTCCAAATCGGGGTCTCCCGCGGTGACAAATGGCATAAATGCCTTCCGTCCCTCCGCTTTGAGCCGCATAAATAGATCATCAATCGCGGACATAGGTCAGTCGTTCATTCTCTCGCGAATGCGAGCGATCTCGGCGGCATCCTTGTCGCCTCGACCCGACAGGCAAACGACGATCCGCTCGTGGGCGGGTCGCGTTGCCGCCAACTCCATGGCTTTTGCGATGCCGTGGGCGGTTTCGAGCGCCGCGAGGATGCCTTCCGTTTCGGCCAGCGCGTCAAAAGCGGCGAGCGCCGAGGCGTCGGTGCAACTGGTGTAAGCGACTCGGCCGGTCGATTTCCAATAGCTATGTTCGGGACCCACACCAGGATAGTCCAGACCTGCCGAAACGGAATGGACATCGCACGTCTGGCCATCCTCATCCTGCATCACATAACTCAGGCTGCCATGCAGGACTCCGGGGTGACCGTAGGTCAGGGGAGAGGCGTGGTCCCCCGCATCAGGCCCGCGGCCGCCGGCTTCGACGCCAAGAATCGACACGTCCTCATCGTCGAGGAACGGGTAAAACATTCCGGCGGCATTACTGCCGCCGCCGACGCAGGCCACCACATGCTCGGGGAGTCGACCCATGGCCTGAAGACATTGCTCACGCGTCTCACGACCAATCACCGACTGAAAATCTCGCACGATCATCGGAAACGGATGCGGCCCCACCACCGATCCGATGATGTAATGAGTGTCGCGGACGCTGGTCATCCAGTCCCGCATGGCTTCGTTGATGGCGTCCCGCAAAGTCCGCGAGCCGGTTTCCACGGGCCGAATCTCGGCCCCCAGCAGCCGCATGCTGCTAACGTTTGGCGCTTGCCGGCGAACGTCCTCCGCCCCCATATAGACAACGCAAGGCAACCCAAAATGGGCACACGCGGTCGCCGTGGCGACACCGTGTTGCCCGGCGCCGGTCTCGGCAATCACCCGTGTCTTGCCCATCCGGAGCGTCAGCAAGGCCTGCCCGAGCGTGTTGTTGATCTTATGGGCGCCGGTATGATTGAGGTCCTCTCGCTTGAACCACAGCCCCGCGCCACCGCATCGTTCGGTCAGACGGCGTGCGAAATAAAGCGGCGTGGGCCGCCCCACATAGGTCGACAGCAGCCCGTCCAATTCTTCGTGAAACGCCGGATCTTCCATGGCCAACCGGTACTGTGCCTCCAGTTGGTCGAGCGCGGCGATCAGGGTCTCGGGCACATAACGGCCGCCAAATTCGCCAAATCGCCCCTGGGAATCGGGGACCGACTTGCGGACTCCCTGTGGTTGCGGCGATGCCATGATGGGCCTGGGGAATGCGGGCGGAATAAGCAGGAATGTCGATTGTTAGCCGCACGCTCGCGCCGGTCAAGGGCCGCCGCCAGGCGGCTGTGGCAGCCGGCGCTAGTCTTCCAACGAGCGGAACTTGGGGGCCAGATCGACTTGCCAGCCGACGCGATACGCCGTAAAGACGCCCACATCAAGTTGATCCAGATCGTAATCGACGCGATACATGACGTCATTGGGAAACGCGCGGGAAGCGCGTTCCTTGCGCAGCGGCGTCTCGTCGTAGGGAAAATATAAGTCCCCGGCGCCGAACAAATGCAAAATCTCATGCGCGTAAGTCGCGGCCGACGTTAGCCGTCCGTCCGGATAGTGGCTGAAACATACCATGCGCTCCGCGGCGTATCGCGCGGCAACCCCATCGTAGTAGGCCAGGTTGTACGAGAGCGCCGGTTTGTTCACGTGCAGGCAGAGAATGACATTATCCACGTTGGTCTGCGAGCGAATTCGCTCCACGAGCTGCAGAGCCGGCTCATTCGCCGCGCGGCTGATGGCATATTCGGTCCAGCGAGGATCCGCATGCGCGTCGACCGGAATGGGAACATCAACATCCACGTCAACCGCGAATTCCTCCACGAACACCAGCGACTTGCCGTGCCGTCGAGCCTCTCGCGTGATGAAATCGTAAGCCTGATGCAACTGGTCCTTGGCCCGTTGCTGTTCGGCGCGTGTCCAGCCCGAACGCGTATCGGATAGAAAGACGTTGTAGATATAGACAGACCCGTCCAGTTTCGAGGCGCTCCCCACACCCCGCTTCGAGACTTGATTCGACAGCCGCCGGGGTGTCTCGACACGTGAGTTCGGTCGCAAAGCGATTCGCCGATTTGATTCGAATTTCGCCGCAGGAGCCAACTCTTGCCCGGTTCCCATGGAGTTTACGGCCCACCCCAGGAGGGCCGTCACCAGCAGCCAGCGAACCGGCATCGATCTGAATGGCGAGTCTTTCCTTCGCACCGGCAGCTCCCGGAGATTTTCTGAACTAAGTCCTTATCCTAGACGGGGTGGACCGTTTCCGCCAGAATTCACCTGCAAGTCCGGGTTCGCCGAACGTCGACACTGCCCGTACGATTCGTACCATCCGCGGGACCGGTCCGCGAACCACCCTAAGAATCCACGTCGTTCCCAAAATTACTCCGCATGCCTGAATTGCCCGAGGTAGAGACGATGCGTCGTGGCTTGCTGCCGGTCGTCGGCTGCCGCATTCTGGCCGTGCGTTTTCCCCGCTGTCGCTTGAAACCGATTGCCATCGGCCCCTCGCCCACCGACTTCGCCCGCCGTGTTACCCGGCAAAGAGTGCAAGCGGCCGACCGCCTGGGAAAACGGGTACTGCTCCGACTGGATGGCGACGATACGATTGTCGTCGAGCCCCGGATGACCGGCCTGCTGTTGTTGGCCGATCCGCCGAACTCGACGCACCTGCGGCTGGAATTGCGTCTCGATGCGCCCAATGTGCCGCGATTGTGGTATTGGGATCGTCGTGGATTGGGAAGTGTCCACGTGATGAACCCGGACGAGCTACGGCACCGCCTGGGTCCGCGGCGTCTGGGCCCGGATGCGCTGCAGCTTTCCACGGCCGAGTTGCGGGAACGGCTGGCGACCAGCCGCCGGGAAATCAAGGTCGCCTTGCTCGATCAGCGGGCGATCGCCGGAATCGGCAATCTCTATGCGTCGGAAATGCTGCATGCAGCTCGCATCCATCCGCAAACGGCCTGTCGGCGACTCGATGCCGAGGCCTGGCGGGCACTCCACCGTGCCATGCGGCGCGTCTTGCTGGCGGCCATTCGTTACGAGGGTTCGACGTTGGCCGACGGCACATATCGCAACGCGCTCAATCGCGACGGCTCGTACCAGAACCACCATCGCGTCTATATGAAATCCAATCGGTTGTGCCCCACGTGTCGGCAAGTTCCCATTGAGCGGATCGTGCAGGCCCAGCGGAGCACGTTCTTCTGCCCCAGCTGCCAACCGAAACGGGGCCGCCGCTGATCGTTGGCGGGCGCGGCCCCAGCCACGGTCAGTAGCGAAAATGTTTGATCTTTTCGCCGTTCATTTCGATCTCGGACAGCGAATCGATGCCCAATTGCAAATGGACATCCGCCCAATCGCGGGTCACCTGGGCATCACTCTCCTCCGTCTTGACGCCATCGGGCGTCATTGGCAGATCAGAAACCAGCAGGAGCGCGCCCGGGCGATCTGGTTTCGATGCCCGACAACAAAAATCGTGGCCGCTTCCATATCAATCGCGATGGCGGTCATTTCGATCAATTGATGGCGAAAAGCGTCATCGTGCTCCCACACGCGACGGTTGGTCGTGTACACCACACCGGTGCGATAATCGAGCCCGTTTTCCACCAGCTTCTGCGATACGAACTTGTGCAGCTTGAAGGACGGCAGCGCGGGTACCTGCGGGGGCAAATAGTCGATCGAGGTTCCTTCGCCCCGGATGGCGGCAATCGGCAAGATGAAATGCCCGATCTCCGTGGACTGTTTCAGCCCGCCGCATTTGCCGAGAAATAGCACACCTTTCGGGCGACGCGCGGTGAGCAAGTCCATGATCGTCGCCGCATTTGGGGAACCAATGCCGAAATTGACCATGCTCAGTCCATGCGAGTTCGTGGTGGCTTGCATCGGACGATCCAAGCCATGCACTTCTGTCCCGAACATATTGGCGAACTTCTGGACGTAGTTAGAAAAATTCGTGAGGAGGATATAGTCCCCAAATTCGTCGACCTGCATGCCCGTGTAACGCGGCAGCCATTCCTTGGCCAGTTCCAATTTTGTGATCATCGTCGCATTCCAGTCCCAAGGGCTTTACTTCGCATCAACGCCCAGGCTGATCGATTCGGCAACTTCTTCGCGAATTCGTTCCAGCCGTCTCTCATCGCGGATTTTGCTGCCGTTCACGTCGGTAACATAGAAGACGTCGACCACCTGATCGAGATGCGTGCCAATTTTCGCATATTTCACCGACAAACCCAACTCGAACAGCTTCCGCGTGATGGTAAAAAGCAGCCCCTGCCGATCATGCGTAAAGACATCCACAATCGTGCAATCCGCCAGCGTACTGTTGTCGATCAACACCCTGGTCGGCATGCGATGGAGATTGGCCGCGTCATCGGAGGCCGCGGTGGCATTCCAGGTACGCCGAAAAACGGGTTCATATTCGGCAGGAGCCTCGACCGCCGTTTCCAGCGCCTGGTTCACCGCTGCCAGTCGTTCTGGCGGAGGCTGGCCATCGTAATCCGGGTCTTCGACGCGGAATCGGTCCAGAATCAGTCCGTCGCTGAGCGTCTGGATCGAGGCGGACAAGATTTTCAGCCCACGTGCCGTCAGCGCCCCGGTGAGGCGATGAAACACGCCGGCTTTCACCGACTCGTCGAAACCGACCGAATACTCAACTACCCGCTGCTCCGGCAGGTAACGCCCCCAGGCCGCGGCCTGACCGACTCCCGCCTGCCGCAAGCGCTGCAGATCTTCCAGGATTTGTGGCGGCGTGTTTTCGTAGAGGAAACTGGAAGAGAGCGAGGCAATATGGGCTTCGTACCAATCAAGATCGTCCGCAGGCGCCAGTTTCAGCACTTCGGCCCGCTGCTGATTCAGACTCATGATGACGCTATCGGAATCGGATGCCTGGCCTCGCAGCTGGAAACTGGCCCGTTTGTACACGGCGGTCAGGATCTCCAGTTTCCAGGGGTTGAGTACGCCCGGACCGACGGCCGCCAAATCGGCAGCAGTGAGTACGTACAACATCTTCAAGTACTCAGGAGAACCCACCTCGCGCACAAACTGGAGAATAATCGAGGCGTCATTCGCATCGCGCCAGAATGCCAGATGAGCCATGACCAGGTGTTTCCTCACCAGAAATTGGAGCAATTCCTTGTCACGCTGGGAAAGCCATAATCGTTCCGCGGTCGTGCCGGCAAGTTCCGCTCCAATTTCGCTGTGGTCCCCCGGCAGCCCCTTACCCAGATCGTGGATCAGCAGGGCCAGATGCAGCAATCCTCTCTGTTCAATGCTCCGATACGACTTGCCTAACGTGCTCTCGTCCGTTTGGAAGCCCGTCGCCGATTCGACAGCCAACAGACAATGTTCATCTACGGTGTACTTGTGGTAGCGATTGAATTGCAGCAGACAACGGGCGTGCCCCATCCCCTCGACGAATTTCTCCAGTACCTGCAACTCGTGGAGACGCCGAAGCAGATTTCCCAGCCGAGCCGTATACGATAGAAGCGACATGAAGCGTTTGGCCGCCTGTGGAGTCACCACGATATCCGTGCGGCCGCGCATGTCGTTCCGTACCGTAGTCCAGGTGTCATGATCAATCCGCTTGCCCAACTGGTTGGCCAGATCCATCAATCGCAGCACCTCTTCCAGATTTCCCTTCAGCTGCTCGCGTCCGGCCTTCGTGACCGACAAGTGGTACGGTCCCACGCGATAATGACGCTCCAGGCGGTGCGTCACCAGCGGGGCGAAGAAGTGAAGCGCTTCGGACCGACGGCGCGCGCGGCGCGAAAGTGGTTGCCCGTGTTCCTCACATTTTGCGTATGCAGAAAGTAATCGCTCATGAAGCGTTCCACGGGCAGAATACTCTCGCTCCCCTCATAATTCCAAGCCTCGGCAATCCTCATTTGCTCGGCCCGGTACAGCACGTCATACGGCCTTCCCGCATGGAAATGCAGCTCATTCCTTAACCTCAGCAAGAACTGCAGTGCGCGTCGTATTGCTCGCTCATCCTCCTTACTCAACACCCCACGTAGCTGCAAAGCGGACAGGCTGGCTTCTCCATAGCGGGCGAATCCTACCCAACGCAACAGCTGAATGTCCCGCAAACCGCCGACGGATCTCTTGATATTCGGTTCCAGCAAGAACACCGTCTCGCCATACTGGCTGCGTTCTTGTCGACGTGCCTGTTCGATGCGAGTGATATTGGCGCGACGGCGGCGACGCGCCTGCCGACGAAAGCGGTTCATGAACGATTCAAACAGTCCCTCGCTGCCGGCCACCAGCCGAGAATCGACCTGGGACGTGAAGATGACCACATTGCGACTCGCCAGCTGGCATGCCTCGGCGGGCGTGCGGACGCAGAAGCCCAACGTCAGCCCCACGTCAGAAACGTCCGCCACCAATCGCTGGGCAACCTGTTCCAGCCAGACGGGCTCGGCGGACCGATGCAGCAGCATCAGATCGACGTCCGAAAAGGGGGCCACATCGCGGCGGCCATATCCGCCCAGCGCCACCAGTGATAGATGGGGGCGGAGCCGTTCCCCCGCGTCCCCCAAATCGGCCAGGATCGATTCGAGCAACCCGACCATGATCGTGTCGAAGCAATCAGCCAGCCCATTGCTGACCTGGATGCCCGGGGATCCCCCCTGATGCTGTTCGCGAAGCTTGATCCGCTTCTCCGCCAGAAAAGACTTCGCCTCCAATACCGATGGGCGGAGCAGGGGAGGGCTACTCATGGAACCACCCTGGCCAGCAAGGGCACGGTGCGAACACCGCACCGGCATCGTTGTTGACCGCTGTCTCATCTCTCCGCATGCTGAGCCCGTGGCGGCTGATCAAACACATAAATGACCTACAGCGCATCCTCGCCCGTCTCGCCCGTGCGGATACGAATCACATCGGCCAGATCGGACACAAAAATCTTGCCGTCTCCGATTTGCCCCGTCTGCGCCGCTTGCATGACGACATTGACGACGGTCGCGAGTTGCTCATCCGTGCAAATAACCTCGACCTTGACCTTGGGGACAAAGTCAACGGCGTACTCGGTGCCGCGATACATTTCGGTGTGACCTTTCTGGCGACCGAAGCCGCGGACTTCCGTAATCGTCATTCCGTGAATGTCATTCTCGGCGAGTGAGTTTTTTACTTCTTCCAGCTTGAAGTGACGGATGACGGCTTCGACTTTCTTCATTGCATGTCTCCCAGTAGGACACGGACGCGGACGCCAACCTGGGTCCGGCCCCTTGTGGCGGAACCTTCTCTATCATAACCATCAACAAGCCTTTGGGGCGGACGTCTCCCGGCTGGCCGACGAACAGGCACTTAATTAGTTGAAGATATACCCCTCTTCGCCGTGGTCGGCGATATCCAGTCCCCGCATTTCGTTCTCCTGGGACGCCCGCAACCCCAAGGTGAGGTCAAGAATTTTTAGCAGCACAAAAGTCATTCCACTTGCGAACACGACCGTCACAAGCACCGCAGCCAATTGGGCCAGCAGCAGCCCCCAAGCGCCGCCATACGCCAGACCATCGGCTCCCGACGGGTTGACCTGCGTCGTGGCAAAAACCCCCGTCAGCAAGGCTCCCAGTGTCCCCCCGATTCCATGGACACCGAACGCATCCAGGGCGTCATCATAGCCCAGCGCTGATTTGAGCTTGCCGCAAGCCAGATAGCACATAACGCCCGCCGTCACGCCGAATATCAGCGACGGCAAGGGCTGCACATAGCCGGCCGCCGGTGTGATGCAAACGAGACCCGCCACCGCACCGGAAGCAGCGCCCAGCACGCTCGCCTTGCCCCGCGTCAGCCATTCGGCGACCGCCCATGCCACGGCACCCGCGCTCGCCGACAAGTGCGTCACCACAAACGCATTGGCGGCCAGATCGTTGGCGGCAACCGCGCTGCCCGCATTGAATCCAAACCAGCCCACCCAGAGCATCGCCGCCCCAATGGCGGTGTAGGTCAGATTGTGCGGACGCATATCGTCCATGTGAAACCCCAGTCGCCGTCCGATGAGCATCGCCGCGACCAGCGCCGAGACGCCCGAACTGATGTGTACGACGGTCCCTCCCGCGAAATCGAGCGCGCCGCCCAACAAGGCTGTCTGGCTGTCGGGATCGAAATACAGCCAGCCCTTTCCCCACACCATGTGACACAAAGGACAGTAAACCAGCGTACCCCAGAGCGCCATAAAAATGACCATCGCGCTGAACTTCATGCGCTCGGCAAAGGCCCCGCAAATCAGCGCCGGCGTGATGATGAAGAACATGCCCTGGAACATCATGAACACCAGGTCAGGCACCGCCCCACCCGGCAATTGGCCCTGTACCATCGTCAGGCCGCGGAGCCCCAGGTATTCGCCACTGCCGATGAAACGCGCCAGGCTAGGGTCAGATGGCGTGCCGAACGCCAGTGAGTACCCCCATAGGACCCAGATGATGCTCATCATGCCCATCAGAAACAGGCATTGCATCATCACGCCCAGGACGTTCTTGCGTCGCACCAGTCCCCCGTAAAACATGGCCAGACCCGGGGCGGTCATAAAGAGCACCAGGGCGCACGAGACAAGCATCCATGACAGATCGCCAGGATCCGTTGGCTCGTCCGCACCGCGGGCCGCGGCGGGGAGCAACAACGGCAGCACCATTCCCGGAAGAACCCGAGCGAATTTCATCGCGACTGCTCCCACTGGTCGAACGGTGAACGGCCGGTTGCCAGCCAACCGGCCTTCCCCATGGGCACCGAGCGACGCGCCGGCCCTCGGTTCCACGGCGATTTCACGCAACGTCCGCCCCGCCGCGATGCTCCAAGGATAATGACTTGACACGCAAGGGTAAAGCCGGAGACACAACGCGTCACGCGGGTGACGATCGCGTCGGCTTCCGCCATGCCTCATCGGGCAGACCTGCCGACGCATTGGCGACGCGGCTGAGTACAAACAATAAATCACCCAACCGATTCAAGTAAATGACAAGGTCACGCGAAATCGTTCGCTCCGCCTCATTCCCCAGCGTCACCACCCGACGTTCCGCCCGCCGGCAGATCCCGCGGGCCAGATGCAGCGACGCCGAAACGGCCGTGCCGGCTGGCAAAATAAACTGGGTGAGCGGCGGCAATTGCTTTTCAAAATCGTCAATCGCCGCTTCCAGCCGGCCAATCTCCTCACCGCCAATCCAATGCGTCCCATGCTTCTCGGGCTCGACCGTCGCCAGCTCGGCGCCGACCGCAAACAAATCGTTCTGGATGCCCACCAGCACCCGATCTAATTCCGTCGGCGGATGATGCGCTCGCGCAACGCCGATCGAGGCGTTCAGCTCGTCCACCGTCCCATACGCCTCGATCCGCGCATGATCCTTGCTGACACGTGGCCCGGCAAATAACCCGGTCGTCCCTTCGTCCCCAGTTTTGGTATAAATCTTCATGCACTCGCCACCAAGGTTCGTTTTCGTCGATATTGCCCATTGCTCCGCGCACATCGTTGTTCCCTTGCGCTATCGGCATCATATCGCGGAATCGTCCGCGGCACACCGGGCCCCACGTCGTACGGTTTTCACCTCGCCAACCACTCGAAAGCGCCGATGCCCCCGTCCTTTCAGCCCGTACCCGACCGGTTGATCTCCTGCGGTGTCCTCGTGGTCCGTGGCGAGCCGATCGATTCGTTTCTCCTCATGAAACACGCCGATCGGTGGGATCTTCCCAAGGGACATATCGAACCGGGCGAAACGCTGTTGGCGTGCGCGCTGCGCGAGTTGGAGGAGGAAACGGGCATCAAGGCCGACGACATCGAAATCGATCCGGAGTTTCGCTTTGAGACCACGTACCAGGTGCGCTACAAGAAGTATGGCGATGCACCGTGTCCCAAGACGACCATCATTTTTCTCGGTCGGCTGCGTGCGGCCGCCGAGATTCACGTCACCGAACATCTGGGCTTTGCCTGGCACGCCTGGCCGGTGCCCGGCCCGATTCAGGCGGAGACGGTCGATCCCCTGCTCAGACGGCTGGCCCAACATGTGGGATGAATCCCGCCACCGCTCGCTCCGCGGCGTTAACCAGCGCCGACGACGTTAGTCATGCGAGACGAGGCTAATGCGTAACTGCGCGTTCTTCCCCAACAACGCGTACATCGATAGACACGTGCAGTCATCCTCGTTCGCTGTCAAACTCAGATGTGCCACGCCGACCTCTCCCGGACGCGTGGCGTCGAGCGGGTACCAATCGCCCGCCAGTTGGACCTCAACCCACATGTGGCAGGAGAGCATCTGCTCTCCCGGTTCCCCGACCAGCCCCGAGACCTCTCGTACCGTCAGACCGCGAGCGCGACAAAGGGCCATGAGTAGCACCGCATGTTCCGTGCAATCGCCCGTCCGCGTTCGGGCAACGTCCTCCGCACTGGCACGTCCTTGAGAATGGTCTTTCGTCGTGATGTAGTGGTAAGTAAACAACTCCAACGCCTGCGCCAACCGCCAGGCATCGGCTTCGTCCGCCGCCACCTCGTGTGCCAACTTGCAAATGATGTCGTCCGCGGAATTCGCCGAGGCGCGAACCACCGCGGCCTTGGGACTCGCGGCAGCGTTCGCCCCCGCGGGCACGGGCCCCCTCGTGGGCGATGCGACCGTCGGCGGGGTGGCTCGACGTAAGGTCAGCCAAACTCGGCCGGGCCCCAGCTTCCGCACCTGCTGTGTGATCGAGCCACGCGGCGCCATGTCGACGCAGTCGGCGTTCCACTCAAGCAGGTAGGTGGCACGCTGAGCCGTCGCCAGCGGGGTCGTCGTGCCAATCACGGGGACCTTCGAGGAAATTCCGACATCCAGACGCAAGGGTTCCAATGGTCGCACTGCCTCATGCCGCGCCATCTGTCGATAAACTTGCTGCAGCCCCGGAATGACCTGCTTGAGAATCTTGCCGTGCTCATCGAGCCACATTTCGCTGGCGACGCGGTTTTCGCCCACGGCGGTGACACAGCGCACATGCATCGCCGGCATGGTCGCATCACCCCACGTCAACCGGTCGGGACCGGTCGCTTTCAATTCCGCCCGAACCAGCTGATTCAAGATCGGCATGAAATAACAGACGTGCCGCGTTTCTCCCGCACGCAGCGGTCGCTCAAGCAGACTCTGCTCCAGCCCGAAAAATCCTCGTTGGTTCGGCTCCCAATCGATCCGATACGACTCGACTCCGTTACTAACGACAAATGCGTCCTCCGCGACGCGCCCCTGCCATGACATGTCGGACCCCGCGCCGCTTAGCGACCAACCACAAGAGACCACCTGCCCGGCGACCCTCTCCCGCGAGTGGGTCTCGACCGTCTGCTCGAGCGTCATGCCGTGTCGCAGCGTGGTCATGTGGGTGGTCTGCGTCCATTGCACGCACGGCTCGGCCGCGTCGACCGCCGGCTCGGCTTGGCGGCGAATCACGCTATGCCCGACTCGCTCCCCCGCCACGTAGATGGCGTACCAGATCTCCGTATCAGGCGTATCGATGACCGGGGCAACGTCATTGGGCGGCATGCCGGAGCCAATTTCCTCCGCGTCTCCCGGGAACACACCCGTCAGCAGGAAGACCAGGACCAACCGGTGAATTCGAGCTGCCATGTTCGCGGTCGCGATCGTCATTTGTGTTCTCCCTCGGCTGTCCATGCGGAGCGATCGACAAGTCTTCACTGATCCGAACCGGCAATCATCATGACTTGATTCCCTTCGCCTGCCCAGAGCAATCGCCGAGGTAGACTTACCCGGCGGCGGAGGGATAGCCACGTCCTCAGGGGTCGAAGGGGCCGGGCAGGGCGCGACTGCGACGGTCGTAACGATTGACCTGTCATCCGCGACAAGGATTCCGTGCCGCAATCGACCGTCGGCGACCAGCTGTTTTCCGGTAACGTAGGATTGGGTACGCGGTCCGACATAACGATCAGACGTTCATCCATAGATTGAGGGACAAGATGGGTTTCTTGACCAACTATTTCACGCAGGTGCTTCAGGAAACCACACAGGTTTCCACCACAAGCAGCTTTGAGCATTTGTCCGAGGAAGAGTTGGAAACTCATCTCCGCGTTGAGAAGTACGGAGATTTCATGCTCACCGACGCGATCCGACCGTCGTATGACCTGAAGGTGGTGCCGACGACCGGTTATCGCCAGGAGTTTTATCACGACGCCGAAACGAACACCAAAGTACCTGTCTTGATGGCTTCCGCCTCGCGTGAAAAGTTGTTTGACGTGTTTCTCGATTTGATCGAACCCCTGGGCAACGTCGTCGACGTGGTCTTGGAGAGCAGCCACGAACGAGAGACCCGTGGTCATCAAGACCTTTATCGCGAACATATTGACATGCCGGTACTGAAGAGTGTGCTCTGCGAATTCGAAGACCTGTTGTTAAACGATGGCTGCAGCGGACTCGCCATTCTCAATCCGAACCAACCGAGCGAAGTTCAGTTTGACGAGCACAAGTTGCTGATCGTTTACGGTAACTCGCTCGAGGAATTTGAGCGAATCTTCCAGTCACACGGCATTCCCCTCAAGAAGGACATGCGGTTCATCACGGAGGCTGAGCATGTCCACTCTTCTTGCGATTCGTATGTGCTGAAGTTCACCGAATTGCAAACGGAACTCGGCATGGATTCCTGCTACGCCTGATCTACGAACCGCGTTGCTGACCGGGATCCGAACCGCGCACCCACCCGGGCAGCTGACGGGGCCGGCCCGACTGCTCAGCAGGGGTGATGGCCGTTCGTGGGGCGTTCCCCCCGGTTCCCCCATGACGTGATCCGGCGGCTCAATTCGGGTTGTCATTCGGCGCGAGCCGGTCGAAACTTCCGCCGCTCGCGAGTTGGTTTTTCTCAGACCCCGGTGACCATGCACGATGCCGACTGTTCCCGCATGCGCGCGATCCGCCTGCCTGGTGTCAATCAGCCTGCAACTTCTGGCATTGGCCTTCTTCGTCGGCTGCAACGGCATCGAACCCTTGCCTCCGCCCTCGTTGCCGGCGCTCGGCACCTCCAATCCAGCGGCCGGTTTTCCCGCGACCGGTATCCCCGGCTCGGCGCTCCCCAATCCCATGTCGGTACCGGTGCGGGACCCCGAATTCTTCTGGAATCAACTGGTCGATACGATCGATGACTACTTCGACATTCGCTCGGAACAACGGGTTCATCTGGTGGGGAATGTGGCCACCGAGGGTCGCATTGAGAGCAAGCCGCAACCGGGAGCCACACTCTTCGAACCGTGGCGTTGGGACTCGACACCCGGTTATGAAAAGTGGCACGCGACACTGCAATCGCTGCGACGAAAATGCATCGTAAGCGTCCAGCCACAAGGCGCTGAATTTCATCGTGACGGTCATCGTGGAAAAGGCCATTGAGGATGTGAGCGGACTCGCCCAGGACACCCCTGGGTC
Source organism: uncultured Planctomycetaceae bacterium (assembly GCA_963700865.1). GTDB lineage: Bacteria > Planctomycetota > Planctomycetia > Pirellulales > Pirellulaceae > CAVOGJ01. The sequence continues at coordinate 85,677 of CAVOZC010000022.1, forward strand.
CGCGTTACCTCGCCACGACACGTCCTTGATGCGTGTCAAGAATGTCGAGGATACGACCGACCGGACGTTAGGCTGGATCCCGATTGGCCGGGACATCTCACTCGAACAGGAAATCCTCCGCGAACTGACGGCACGACTGTTCGATCCACCCGGTAGCTACTGACGGCCACGCGGCTCGTGCATCAGCCGGCGGAAGTTCGGGGTGCCACATCGACCGCGGGCATCTCCATCGTTACGGGCGTGGTGAGAGAGGCGGTCGCTTGTGTCACGCAGGCGGGCAGCTTGAGTGTAAACGCGGTCCCTTTGCCGACGGTACTTTCCACGCGAATGCGTCCGCGGTGGGCCTGGATGATGTCGCGACAGGCACTCAATCCCAACCCGGTGCCGCCTTTCCCCGTCTCGTCCGGGCCGGACTTCGTGGAGAAATAGGGATCGAAGATCCGCGTCAGCTTGTCGGGTTCAATTCCGCAGCCGTTGTCACGAATCCGCAGGTCCACCGTGTGGCACGCCGGATCGTAGGTCAAGCGAATCTGAACTTCGCCTCCTTGGGGCATGGCTTGCCGAGCGTTGATCAGCAAGTTCAACAGCACCTGTTGGATCTGATTGCCAACCACCAGCGCCGGGGGACGGGATCGGCCGAGATGTCGACGGCAATCCGATACTTGTTCATCTCGCGTTCCAGCAGCACGAGTGCATCCCGCACCAAGGCTTCCAGGTCGGTTGGCTCGGCTTCCTCCGATCGATTGCGGGCCATCCCCAAAATACTGTTGGTGACCTTCGTCGCTCGTTCGCAGGCGGCAAGTATTTTCTGGAAGGACTTGTCCCGGGTGGCGTCATCCTTATGACGCGAGCCGAGTTTGGCATAGTTCAGAATCGTCATGAGAAGATTATTAAACTCGTGTGTGGTGGTGCCGACGAGTTCCCCCAGCGCCGAATGTCGCTGGGCAACGACCAGCTGCTGCTGCAGCGCGGCGATGCGATCCTCAAGAACGGAAATATCCCTGGTTTCGATATCCGGCGACGCCGACTGTGTCATCCCATGACTCGCTTTCTGCTGGCATTCGGACCGCAAAAGGTACCGAACTCGAATAGCTTTTCCGATTTGCCCAGTCGCTGGCGACCGTTCACGCTTGCGTGACCATTAGTCCTTAACTCCTTACCGTTCAGCGGCTTAGCTCCACTGCAGCTATCGACGGATCGCTATGGGGAACTCTATTCGAAGGCGATATAATCCGGCCCATCCAACTAGCGAAGGATCGTCAGGTTTTCTGGTGAGGCAAGGAATGCACACAATTGAATTGATAGAACAGGCGGTGGCGGCTGCGGAATCACTGGGGTACGGGATTCGGCAGGAGTATTTGGGCGGCGTGGGTGGTGGTGGATGCGAGGTGGCGGGCAAGAAGTGGTTGTTTATCGATCTGGCACTCGGCACGCCCGAGCAACTGGGCCAAATCCTCGATACCTTGCGGGACGACCCCGGCATCCATCAACTGGATCTGTCGGCCTCTCTGGCGCGCGCCTTGGGGACTCGGCAAGCCGCCTGACGAGCTTCGCTGGCGTCGAGTCGAATCTGCTTCAGACTTCGCACGATTCGCCTAGGTACAGGCGTTGGGCCTCGATGTACTTTTCCACCGCCCGCGGGACTTGAAAGCGAATCGAGCGTCCCGTGGCGACGCGGCCGCGGATTTCGGTACTGCTGATATCGATTTGAGGCATTCGGACCTGGTACGCCTGCATTTCTTCGATGCGGCGACGCGTCACCAGAGGCGCGAGGACCTCGAAATTCGGGGGGGGCGATCCTGGCCGGCTCACCACCACCAGTTGGGCCAGCTGGCAAATCTCTGCGGGTGATTTCCAGCTGTCAAATTCCGCCAGGGTGTCTGAGCCCATGAGGAAAAAAAGCTCGCCTTCGGGCAACGCGGCGTGCGTGCGGCGGAGCGTATCGACGGTGAAGCTGACGCCGCCGCGTCGGATCTCCTCATCCGACACCTCGAACGCTGCGTGCCCCTGGACCGCTAGTTTTAGCATCTCCAGCCGTGCGGCGGCGGGTGCCGGATGTGTTTCGACTTTATGCGGGGACACCGCCGTGGGTATGAAGCGAACACGGTCAAGCCGACAATGCTCCCGGCAGCACTCGGCCATGAGCAAATGGCCCATGTGCACCGGATCAAAACTTCCGCCAAAAATCCCCAGTCTCACCGTCAGCTCCTGTGACATGTCGTGCGATCGGTCAAGGCCGGCCCTCGCCGCATGGCGTTGTGGGTGTGAGCCTGATGCCGTGGCGCCACCGGGTTGCCGGAACTCGCGGCGCGGCCTTGACTGACGCGAGTATAAACAAAACAACACGTGTGCAAGACGGTCATGACGCACAACCAGGGTGAACTATTCGATTCCGAGCCGGCTCCCTGGGAATGGGACGCCGCAGCCGACATCCTGGTCGCAACCGTTGTTTTTCCCGAGGCGCCACTGGGAACTTTCGACTATCTTGTGCCTGACGAATTGCGGGGGCGGCTGAAGACCGGGGCTCGCGTCCAGGTTCCGCTGGGGAAGGGAAATCGGGGGGTTGTCGGGTACTGCGTGCGGTTGGGGCCCCACAGCAGTACGCAGAAGCGGCTGAAGCCGATCTCCTCGATCGTGGATGCCACGCCCCTCATGAATCCCGATATCCTTGATTTGACGCATTGGCTATCTGATTATTATCTCTGTCCCTGGGGGACAGCACTCGAGGCAGTGGTCCCCGCCGGTGTCCGCGTCCAGGCGGGTACCCGCAACGTGACGTTCCTGGACGTGTCCAATGACGTTGCGGCCCGACTCTCGCGATTGAGTTTGCCTCCCAAGCAAATGGCGGCCCTGTCACAACTGGTGGCCGCCGGAAGACCGCTTCCCACCGCGGAATTGCAGGCCCGCGCCGACTGTGGCCACTCGCCCATCCAGCAACTGTTAAAAAAAGGCTTGATCGCCTCCGAGACCCGGCGGGTCCATCTGGGCGATCCGGAGGCGGTGCCGGTCCCGAGAACGCCGCCCCTGCCATTGAACCCTGACCAGGCGGAAGCCCTGCGGGCCATCCTGCATGCGCTGCAGTCGCGGCAGCACCAGACCATTCTGCTGCATGGGGTCACCGGGAGTGGCAAGACGGAAGTCTATATTCAGGCCATTGATGAGGTGATTCACTACGGGCGGCAAGCCATCGTGCTGGTGCCCGAAATCAGTTTGACGCCCCAAACGCGTCGCCGCTTCCGGTCTCGTTTTGATCGAGTCGCCGTGCTCCACAGCAACCTCAGCCCCGCGGAACGCCATGGAGAATGGCTGCGAATTGCCCGCGGTGAGGTGCAAGTTATCGTGGGAGCCCGCAGCGCGATCTTTGCACCGGTGCCCGACCTGGGCATCGTGATCATCGATGAAGAACACGAACCTTCTTTCAAGCAAGATACCGCACCGCGGTACCACGCTCGCGAAGTCGCCGCGCGGCGGACTTCGCAGTGCGGTGTACCGTTGGTGCTCGGTTCGGCCACGCCTTCCCTGGAGAGCTGGTATCGGAGCACGACGGGAGCCCACACCATCGTGTCGCTACCGTCACGCGTCCTCAATCGCCCCCTGCCGGCCGTGTCGACGATCGATCTGCGCAACGAGCAATACCGTCGGGGCGCCCGCGGTTCGCTTAGCCGCCCGTTGCGGCAAGCCATGAAGGCTGCCTTGGCGGACGAAGGGCAGGTCATTCTGCTGCTCAATCGTCGCGGATATTCGACGCATATTCAGTGCCCCGCCTGCGGTTACGCGCTCCGCTGCGACCACTGTGACATTGCAATGACTCATCACAAGAGCGGCGGTCAAATCATTTGCCATTATTGCGACGCGCGGCGGCCCGTTCCGGCCGCCTGTCCCCAATGCCACTTCGACGGCATTCGCTTCAGCGGTTCTGGCACTCAGCGGCTGGAAGCCGAAGTTCAGGCTGCCTTCCCCACTTGCACGTGCCTTCGCATGGATACCGACACGATGAAGGGGCATGGAGCACACGAAGCAGCCCTCGACCGTTTCCGGCACGGCGAGGTGCAGATCCTGCTAGGCACGCAGATGATCGCGAAGGGACTCGACTTTCCCAATGTTACCCTGGTGGGGGTGATCAATGCGGATGTGGGACTGCACCTGCCCGATTTCCGAGCTGCGGAACGCACGTTCCAACTCGTAACTCAGGTGGCGGGACGAACGGGACGCGGCACCAAGGGGGGCGCGTGCTCGTGCAGACGTACAGTCCCGAAGACCGGGCCATCCAAGCCGCCATACGACATGACTATCGCATGTTCGCGGACGCGGAACTTCCCGAGCGGGAGATGTTTCACTACCCACCCTTCGCGCATGTCTTCCGCATCGTGGTGCGAGGCGATACGCAGGCCGGCACGCAGGCCTTTACGGAAGCGCTTGGGAAGACCGTGGCCGATCGCTTGCGAGCCGGCAACGTCGCGGCTCGCCTGCTGGGCCCGGTGGCGGCCCCCCTGGCCAAGCTGCGTGGCAAGTTCCGCTATCACATGCTCATCCAGGCCCAGGACCGCGAAGCCGTTTCCGCGACACTGATGAGGATCATTCACGAGACCCGGTCCCCGGACGACGTGCAGTGGATGGTTGATGCGGACGCGATTTCGATGCTTTAGGGCTCTTCGCAGCCCACGGAGGGCACCTTCGACTGGCTCCGCTTTGCTCGACAGCCTAAAATGAACAGGCCCGCACTTGCGGGCTGCCTTTCACCCCTTCTGTCGGCCGCATGTCCTATCGCACCTTCAAACGCGTTCTCGGTGAAACGAGTCTGGAGCGCAAGTGTCGATTTCTGTTTGGGGCGTCGCTGCTGGTATTGATCCTGACCACCTTCTTGCTGGTGGAATCGGAAACTTCGCAGATCATCCATGACAAACCGCGGAGCAGCGGTCGACACCTCGCCGGGTCGGTGCTCCGCGCACTGCATTCCGAATGGCTGTCGCCCGCGGAGCAGCGAGCCCAAATCCAGGAAATGAACGAAGACATGGAAGGTCTCGATTACCAGTGGTCGATTCTCTCGCTGGACGGCCTCGATCGCCCCTATTCGAAGCTGCCCTCCGACCGCCGGGAAACCGAAATCCTCAATGAACTGCAGCGCTTGTATCGCCAGCGATTTCAGCCACCGATCGACCCGGCCCAGTCCGCCAGCGGAGAGGAACAGTCATTCGATTTCACGTCCGAGGAGATCGTGCCGAAGGAGACGCAGATTTATGAAACATTCAAGCATGACGCGCCCGTATGCTATCTGCGCAAGATGGACGTGCTAGGCGAACATCGCTATTACCAGCCCGTGTATTGGCAAGAAAGTTGCCTGAGTTGCCATCGCATGATCGATTCCGAAGCGCTGGGCGACCTGGCAACCGACCTATCCGCTCCCACTTCGCAAGTGCTGGCCAGCCTTCCGTTTCGAGTCGTGCGAATTGACTTAAAGAGTCAACCGATGAATCGGAATATCAATCGGATTCGCGCTTTCTTGATTGCCATGGCGATCGTCACCGTTTTTCTGTCGATGATCGCCCTGTACATCGTCGTGCGATATGTCATCGTCAAGCCACTACAACATCTGCAGGAGGTCAGTGAGCAGGTGGAGCAGGGCAACTATCAAGCCCGCGCCCAGATTGAGACCCGGGACGAGTTTGAGGATCTGGCAGGCTCGTTCAATCGCATGCTTCGCCACTTGGTCGACACCCAAGGCGAATTGCAGGAAGCCAACAAACAGTTGGACCTCAAGGTGGACGAGTTGGCGCAAGCGAACATGCAGCTGTTTGAGCTGAACCGTTTAAAGAGCGAATTTCTCGCGAATGTCAGCCATGAGCTGCGGACACCGTTGAACAGCATCATTGGTTTCTCGGACGTGCTGCAAAACATCGATACGCTGGCGCCAAAGCAAAAGCGTTACGCCAGCAACATCGGCAATTCCGGCCGGGTACTGCTGGAAATGATTAATGACATTCTCGACCTCGCCAAAATGGAAAGCGGCAAGATGCTCGTCCGACCCTCCGAATTTTCCATCTCCGCGGTCGCTCTCGCGCAGATCGATGTCGTGCAGGGGCTGGCCGTCGAGAAAAATCTTGGCATCAATTTCGAATGTCCCGAAGACCTGCCCGACGTCTTTCAGGATCAGGCCAAAGTTCAACAGATTCTGACCAATCTGCTTTCCAACGCCATCAAGTTCACGCCCGACGGCGGTCGCATCACGGTCACGATCAAACCCATTTATGACGAGGGCGACGAAACACAGCCGCAAGCATTCACTCTTACGGTGGCGGACACCGGAATTGGCATCGCGGAAGAGGATCACGACGTCATTTTCGAGAAATTTCGCCAAGCGACGCCCGTCCGCGGCCAAGATAACCTGACCCGCGAGTTTTCCGGCACCGGCCTGGGGCTTTCCATCATTCGCGAACTGTGTAATCTGCTGGGGGGAGAAGTCACATTTGTCAGTCAGCTGGGACATGGCAGCGCCTTCACGGTGCGACTGCCCTGGACACTCCGCATGCCGCCCCGGGCGCTCGGGGATGACTTTGAGTCGCTGCCCGATGTGGCGGTGCCCCGCGTCGGATAAACGGACTCTCCGACACCCGGGCTGCTTCGCGACCGTCCCTCCCGCGACATTCCGTCCGCCGTCTGGGGGCGGCTCGCCCCACACGTTACACTGGTGGACATCGCATCCTTTGCCTCGTACCACGTCCCCCTGCCATGATCGCGGAAATTCACCTGTTCACCGACGGAGGCTGCAGCGGCAATCCGGGACCAGGGGGCTGGGCTTATCTCCTCCGTCACCTGCCCTCGGGGAAGGAACTCGAATGTTCGGGCGGCGAACGCATGGCGACCAATAACCAGATGGAATTGATGGCGGTCGTCAAAGGGCTGGAATCGCTGAGAAGGCCCTGCCGCGTGGAACTCTTCACCGACAGCGTCTACGTGGGAAAAGGGATCAGCGAATGGATGGCCGGTTGGAAGAAACGTGGCTGGATGCGGAAAGGAAGGCAAACAGCTCAAACCGATCAAGAACCTCGCTTTATGGCAACGGCTCGACGAACTCCTGCAACTCCATCACGTGCATTACACCCGTGTGGCGGGGCATAGCGGCCATCCGGAGAATGACCGCTGCGATGAACTGGCCGTCGCGGCCTATCAGAAGTACCTTTGATCCCGGGACAGCTTCCCCGCGGGCCTACGATACCCAGCGCCTTGTTTTCGCCGAGCCGCCAAGATGACGCGATCCTTCGCCACCGCACGAACCTCACGTCTGTCGACGGACGTACAATTCCTCAAGGGGGTCGGACCGGAACGAGCCGCCTTGCTGGCGAAACTCAATCTCCGAACCGCCGCCGATATCCTCTTTCAGTTCCCCCGCAGTTACCAAAACATGTCTCAGGTGCGGGCGATTGCCGACCTCGAGGAGCGGGTTGCCGTATCCGTATGCGGCGTCGTCGAAGAGATCGAGCAGCGGACGACTCAAAGTGGGAATTCGATGGTGGGCATTCTGCTCCGAGACGAATCGGAGGCGCTGCGAGCCACCTGGTACAATCAGCCTTTCGTGCGCAAACGATTCCGGCGGGGTAGCCAGGTGATGCTTTCCGGCGAACCCCGCCGAGCGGGACTTCGCTGGGAAATGGTGCATCCGAAGATCCAGAGTCTGGAGGGAGACCAACCGCCCCAGCAGGGCGAGATCATCCCCATCTATCCGCTCACCGAAGGCCTGAAACAATCGCACATGCGGCGCATCGTGGCCGGAGTCCTGGACGAATACCTGGCCGATGTGGAGGAGGTTCTTCCATCCGCCTTCCTCGACGCGCATGGTCTACTGCCGATCCACCGCGCTCTGGCTCAGATACATTTCCCCACCAATGAGGAACGACTGCAAGCCGCACGCCGGCGGTTCATCTTTCAAGAATTGCTGGTACTCCAACTCGCCTTGGCCATTCGCCGGCGTCAGTTCGAGACACTTACGACCGCGCCGGCCATCGAGGCATCGACCAAAATCGACGCCCGCATCCGTCGGCTGTTTGGTTGGCCGTTGACCCCCGGCCAGGAGCAGGCGGTCCGCGAAATCAGCCAGGACCTGGCCCGCACCATCCCCATGAATCGCCTGCTCCAGGGCGACGTCGGCAGTGGCAAGACGCTGGTTGCCGTCTATGCCATGCTTACGGCGGTGGCGCATGGATTCCAAGCCGCCCTGATGGCGCCCACGGAAGTCCTCGCCCGGCAGCACTTCGACACGCTCACCCGTACCCTGCGTCAGGCGCGAGTGCGGGTGGCCCTCTGGACCGGAGGCATGACTCCCGCCGAGAGGCGAGCCACCCAAATCGCCGTATCGCGGGGCGAAATCGATCTCGTCGTGGGCACCCAAGCGCTCGTCCAATCCGAGTGCAACTTCGCCAACCTGGGACTGGTTGTCATCGACGAACAGCACAAGTTCGGCGTCTTGCAGCGGGCCCGATTGCGGGAAGCAGGCACCGCACCCCACTATCTTGTCATGACCGCCACGCCCATCCCTCGCACCATTGCCATGACGGCCTACGGGGACCTCGACGTTTCCACGCTCCGCGATCATCCACCTGGCCGACAGCCGGTGCACTCCTATCTGGTCGCGGACGAATTCCGCGAACGCTGGTGGGAATTCTTCCGCAAGCAATTACGCGACGGTCGACAGGGATTCGTGGTCACCCCCCGATTGCAGGAAGCGGAACAGGATGATGTCCTGAGCTTGCAAGAGGCATTCGAGTCACTCTGCAACGGGGAATTGGAGGCGTTTCGGCTGGACCTGATCCACGGCCGCATGTCGGCCGCGGAGAAGCAGCAGTCGATGAGCGCCTTTCGTCGCGGAGATACGCAAGTCCTGGTGGCAACGTCGGTGATTGAAGTCGGCATCGATGTGCCCAACGTGGCGGTCATGACCATCGAGAATGCCGAGCGGTTTGGACTGGCCCAGCTGCATCAACTGCGGGGACGTGTCGGCCGCGGCGAGTTCCCTGGCTACGTGGGACTCTTCACGTCGACAAAGGATGAAGAGCGACGAGCGCGCCTGCAGGCCTTTGTCGATTCCCAAGACGGCTTCGCCCTCGCGGAACTCGACTTCGCCACCCGCGGTCCCGGCGATTTGCTCGGCACCCGCCAACATGGACTCCCGCCTTTGCGGATCGCCGACTTTCAGCGGGACCAGCAGGAGTTGGTCACTGCTCGCGAGATCGCCCGACAACTGGTGGCCGACGAATCGATCAAGCAGGACGAGTTTCTCCGGCTGCGGCGACAAGTCGTCGCCCGCTACGGAAACACCTACCAACTGGGCGACGTCGGCTCAGCCCGCATTTCACACAAGCGAATGATTGCCAAGCCGCTTGTGGCTGCGGTATCTCCGGTCGCCAGCGTTCCGCCACATCAAAAGTCGTGCGAGAAGTGCAACCCACGCTCCTCTCCGTCGCGTAGCGCCGCCTGACACCGATGCTCGTACTCGCATCGAGTCCGATTACGGCGGCTCCGAGCACGAGCGGTTACTTACCAAACAACCAAGTGCCAGGTCAGCGGTCGTGCATCGACGCGCGGAAAAATCCCTACACCCCAATCGGCTCGCCAATCGACCAGTCGTTCGAAGTCGCGGGCTCGCGCAAGACGCGGCGATAAAGCGTGTCCCGTTCCATCGGTTCCCTGCCAGCCTCGACAATCAGCCCTCGGATGTCGTCCACCGAGAGGACCTCGGGGGTGGTTGCGCCCGCGTCGTGGTAGATCAGCTCATGTCGGACCGTGCCATCGATATCGTCGGCTCCGAATGCCAGGGCGGCCTGGGCGGTACCGATCCCCAGCATGATCCAGTATGCCTTGATATGAGGAATGTTATCGAGCATCAAACGGCTGATGGCCATCGTCCGCAGATCCATATTGGCGGAAGGCTTTTTGATGTGAGACAGACCGGTATTCTCTGGATGGAAGGCCAGTGGAATGAAGGTCTGGAAGCCGCCGGTCTCGTCCTGCAGTTCTCTCAGCCGCATCAGGTGGTCGATGCGATGGTACGGCTTTTCGATATGGCCGTAGAGCATCGTGCAGTTCGTACTCAAACCCAGCTCGTGGGCCGTGCGGTGAATCTCCAGCCACTTATTCGCGTCCGATTTGTGTTCGCAAATCTGGTCGCGGACCTCGGGATGAAATATTTCCGCCCCTCCTCCCGGCATGCTCCCCAAACCAGCCTCGATCAGATCCTGCAATATGTGTCGCACCGATTTCTTGGTCAGAAACTCGAACCAATTGATTTCCACACCCGTCCACGCCTTCAGATGCAGTTTGGGATACGCCTCATGCAGAATGCGTACGGTATTGACGTACCAGTCGTACGACTTCTGATGGTGCAATCCGCCCACGATGTGCATCTCGGTACACCCGTGATCGACCGCCTCCTGACCGCGAGCCAGAATTTGCTCGTCGCTCATCACATAGCCCCGCGGGTCCCGCAGGTCGGAGCGGAATGCACAAAACGTACAGCGGTACACGCAGACGTTGGTCGCATTCAGATGCGTGTTGATATTGTAGTAGGCCAAGTTGCCATTTTTTCGCTCGCGGACCAGATTTGCCAATCGGCCCAGTTCGCCGAGGGGGACGTCGGGCTGGTACAGGTAGATACCATCCTCCAACGTCAGCCGCTCGCTGCTTTCCACTTTGGACCGAATCTCGCCCAGTCGTGTATTGTTCACAGTGATCATGGGGCAACATCTCAATGTAGGGTTGGTATGCGTTGCGAATGGCTGGGGCGAACCAGCGAACAATTTCGGTACCGACCGACAGCAGCGGCGTTCCTCAGCACAGCAGATCGGCGGTGACAATCAAAAAAATTCCGATACTGACGATCGCGTTGACTTGAAAAAACGCCACATTCACCCGCTGCAGGTCATCCGGTCGTACGAGTGAGTGTTCATACAACAGGAGAACCGCCACAGCCCCAATCCCGCAACCATAAATCGGGCCCAAGGCCAGCTGCGGGCACAACCAGGGAAGGATCGCCAGCAAGCACACCATCAGCAGGTGGCACAACGCGGCCAGTCGCAACGCTCCCGCGACGCCCAGCGCCACGGGGATACTTTTCAGGCGTGCATCGCGGTCAAATGCCTCATCCTGGCAGGCATAAATCATATCGAACCCGGCGACCCACAATAGTACGGCCAGGCCGATCACGGCCGCCGGCCAGAGATCGCCCGGAGTATTGAACAGCCACTGCCCGCGGAGCGCGATCCAGACACAAATTGGCGCGAGCATGAGGGAAGCACCCAGCCAGAAATGGGCCAGAGCGGTGAAGCGTTTCGTGTAACTATAGCCGCAAAGGAAAGCCAGCACGGGAATCCCGCAGAGCAGGGGCAACCGATTCGGCAAGAAGCAGCAGGTGCCCGCCATGAAAATCAAGACGTTCGCAAGAAAAAAACCTCGGACCGTCGCCACAGTCAATTGGCCGGCCGGAAGATGTCGGCCTTGGGTACGCGGATTGGCCGCGTCGATCTTACGATCGGCCAGCCGATTGAATGCCATGGCCGCACTCCGACCGGTAACCATGCAGAGCAGGATCCCGATCGCTTGAGGCCAACCGAAGACAATCGGGCCCCCAGTCGGAGTGGGCAATCGCCAGGCCATTACCGCGGCTAGCAACGCGAACGGGAGGGCGAATACCGTATGGCTGAAACGAATCATCTCCAGCAGCGACTTCAAGCGGAGTAAGGCGGTCATGCGTCGCCACTCCCCCGGCGCTGCATGAGGTCGTTCTCGATTTGAAGCTGGTCGAGGATCCGCGACACAACAAAGTCGACCAGGTCGCGGGCCGTGCGCAGACCGTGATACCAACCCGGCATCGCCGGTAAGAGCACGGCACCTAATTGACTGGCCCGCTGCATGTTGTCGATCGCGACTTGCGACAATGGTGTCTCTCGCGGCACGAGAATCAGTTTCCGCCGTTCTTTCAGGTGAACCTCAATGGCTCGGTGTATCAGATTTTCGCTCGAGCCAGTGACCACCGCGCTGAGGGTACTGCCCGAGCAGGGACAAACGACCATTCCCCGGCTGGCAAAGGAGCCACTGGCGATGGCCGCCATGAAGTTCTGATAATGGTGATAAGTCACCTTGCCGGGGGTCGCGACGGGGGGCAGCTCGTTGCCTGACATCTCGGAGGTGGCCGCACAGCGGTCGAACGTCAGCTCGCCGCGGGGCAGGAGCTGGTCGAGCGAAAAGTCATCCAGCCGCACGTCAAGCTCCAGTTCCTGACGCAGGACGAGCACTGCCGGCGGGCTGATCGTGAGATGAACGGTGATTTGTAGCGACCGCAGCACTTCGAGTAGTCGTGTCGCGTAGATCGCGCCACTGGCACCGGTGATAGCGAGGACAAGGGGAGGCGTCATTTGGTGCCCACATACAAAGTCGCCACGCCAAAGGTCAGCGGACGGAACCACACATCTCGCAATCCGGCTTGTCGCATGCGGTCGGCGAGCGCCGAGCCGCTGGGAAATTCCCCCACACTGGCCGGCAAGTAGTCATACGCCTGGGACTTGTTCCGCGTGAACCATTGGCCAATCCGCGGCAGCACGTTGCGAAAGTACCACCCGTAGAGGGCTTTAAACGGCTGCCGGCTGGGCTGGGAAAATTCCAGCACCGCCACTCTACCGCTCGGTCGACAGACACGGGTCATTTCCCGTAACCCGCGGTCCGTGTCGTTGACATTCCGCAGCCCGAACGCTACCGAGACGATTTGGAACTGGTCCGAGTCGAAACGGTAGTTCTTGAGCGTCCGCCTCGACGAACTCAACCTGGCCGTTAATGCCCAATCCTTGCTTCTTTTGACGCCCCACATCCAACATTTCCGTGCAAAAATCGGCAGCAATAATCGGGACTGCCCCATGAGACGCCCTCCAGTAGGCGAACGCGAGGTCGCCTGTCCCCGTGCAGAGATCGAGGATCGGCTCGTCCGATTGCGGGGGCACCAGCCGCACGGTACGCCAGCGCCAATACTTGTCGATGTTCATCGAAAGTAGATGATTCATCCGATCGTAACTGTCCGCAATTTCCGCGAACATGGCACGAACGCGATCGTTCGATTTGTCAACAAGCATCTGATCGTACGCTGGAAAAGATTCGAGGCAGCCAAGCACCTTGACATCGCGGCCGCGGCAAGGCTCAAACCGTGTCGCCTATCCGGGAGAGACCGCGTTTGGCTACGCTATGTTAACCCCGTATCCTCCGCGAGACGAGAGCGGCCCTGAGAGCCGTGACGCCCGGCGGTTCGTAAAAAATGCCTGCAAAATCCGACATTCGCGTCCATTTTCTGCCTCAGCTGGCTGGACCCGACCAGCTGCGCTCGACATGCGTGGCCATTGATGTGCTCCGGGCCACGACATGTATCGTCGAGGCGATCGGCCAGGGAGCGGCCGGCGTGTATCCCTGTCAGGAAATTGACGAGGCGCGGAGGGTGGCGGAGTCGCTGGGCGGTGTCGGTGTGCTCGCGGGCGAGCGAGAAGGCCGACAGATTCCCGGTTTTGACCTGGGAAACTCACCCGCCGATTTCACTCCCGAGTCGGTGCGGGGGAAATGGGTCATAATGACGACCACCAACGGGACTCCGGCCATCGCGGCTTGTCGGCGAGCCTGCCGGACGGCGATTGCCGCCTTTGCGAATCTGTCGGCCGTCGTCGCCTGGATCACTTCCGTCGGCGGAGAGGTCGATCTCGTGTGCGCGGGAACCGCGGGAGCGATCACCCTCGAAGATGTGTTACTTGCCGGCGCAATCACTTTTGAGCTCGCCACATTGGGGAATGACCGCTTCCAAGTCGCCAATGATGCGGCCCGCATGGCCGCCGAGTTATGGATCGGTCTCCGCCCGCTTTCGGCATCCATACTGGCAACATGTCAGGGGGGCCGAAACTTGACCGCGATCGGTGCCGAGAACGATCTGCCACTTTCCGCCCGCATCGACCGCTGGACATGTGTGCCCGAGCTGACGCCGTCGAGCGATGGTCGACTTTGCATACGTTAAAAAAATAAGGGCCCGCAGAAATCTGCGGGCCCTCAGGTTACCTCTGTTTGTCGTTGACTAGGCGACGAAGCGACGTCGAAGCATTCCGAAGGTTCCGAGCAAAGCGGAACCCAGCATCACGATCGACATCGGCTCTGGGACCTGGACGATGTTGAAAGCTCCGGACATCAATGCATCACCGGTGCTGAACAGCGTCGAGCCGGCTGCACCGAAGTTAAAGTTGACTCCGGTTTCAACAGTCACATTCCCACTCGTATTACGGAAATCAGCGGCAGTCAAACCCACAGGCAATGAGAAGATCGGTGTTTCGCTCGTGCTGACAGGCAAGAACGAAGCCGTGATCGCATTACCGCTGAGTTGGATCTTTCCGTTGAAGTTTGACGGAGCAGCCCAAGCGATGCCGTCCCCAAAGGGAGGCAACACGCCCGTAGTGGGAGTTGAGGGGCTGCTGATCGACAACAACGCCGAGATCATACCGTAATCGTCGCCACCAAGAGTCATGTTGTTCGCCGAATCAACAACTCCGTTTGCACCCACATTCGTGATCGTCACCAAACCGGTTTCCGGGTAGTAATTGAACTCGGGATCCAGCGTGACGCCGCTGTTGGGATTTACGACGGGCATGCCATTGGCACCCACCCATCGCTGTGCACTTGCTGTCGAGGAAATCGCGCTAACAACAACGACCATTGCGAACGCGATAACAACCTGACTCGTGATACGTGTTTTCATTGGGCAGCTCCTTGGAAAAATAACTCTACACAGGTGATTGAAGGCCCCGACGAAAGGGCAACCAATAACGCTCATGCCCCGACGAAAGGGCTTTTTTGCGACAGGCAAAAAAAAGAACGTCATCCGCAATCTCTCCGTTCGAAACGGGGGAAAGACCGCAGATCACGTTCTTAAATTGTCGCGGGGTTTTTCAGTAGTCGCTCAACCTCGTAGGGGGGAAGGGAAGAAAGGCACATGGGAACAAAAAAAGACGTAACCCTTTGTCCCCGCAGGAGGACAAGAGGTTACGTCTTTTGTTGTTCGCCAGTAGCTATTCCTAAAAGTCTGCTTTAACCGTCGCTTGTTTAATCTAACCGACCGCAAACCGAATTGCAACGCCCTGCTGGGAATTTTCCCAAACTTTTTTCAGGGCCCTTTCGAGCCCCTGGGATGCGTTTTCACCCCTGATCCACGTATCCTAATCGAATTCTCCAACCGTGCAAGCACCCCGCCGAAAAAAAATGGGCCGGGGCGTTTCTCGCCCATTCACACCGGATGCGGGCCGCTTGCCGGCGGGAGCTTCCCGCTTTCACGCTGACTGGCCTTGGACGCCATCCCGCCTACCAGATGCGTTGGGAAATGTGGGTGGGACGAGAACGGATCGTCCCCGACACAACGGTACCAGGGGAGGCTAATGAGGCCCGTCCGTCCCGGACTCGGCCAATCCCAGCAGGCGTCGCAGCGCGGTCGTGGCGATTTCGCCGAATTCGCGTGGCGGGACCTGCCAGAGTTGCGGGTTCATGACCTCGACAGACACGAAACCCGGATACTTGATCGACTTGAGATGTTGGACCACTGTCGCGATGGGAAAGTCCCCATCCCCGGGCAAGATACGTTCAGCGTCCGTGGCCAGTTCTCGCGCCACGTCGGCCAGGTCACACAACTGGACATGAAACAGATTGTCCCGCGTGACATAGGCCAAATCGTCGAGTTTGCTGCAGCCGATGCTGAAGTGAAATGCATCCAGGCACAATCCCAGGTGCGGGCTGCCCACCTCGGCCACCACCGCCGCCGCGGTTTGCAGGTTGTTGATAAATGCCGCCCGACATTGAAATTCCAACGCCACGCGGATCCCGGCACCCCCGGCCGCCACGGCGACCTCCTGCAGCGACAGGCTCACTCGATCGAGTAATTCCTGGGACAGTGGGCCGGTCACGTCGGCCGCCACAATGATCGTCGGCACACCGATCGCTGCACATAACTCCAACCGGCGGCGATAAAGCTTCCAGGCCTCGCCGCGGGCTTCGCCTTGCGAGGTCAGCAATCCGCCCTGAAAACTGGCCGCCGCCGGCAACACGTCGTGCGTTTCGAACAAGCGACGCGCAGCCGCCGCATCCGCTTGCTCGACGTACTGCTCCAGCTTGGTGAGCCAAATCTCGACGGCCGGACATTTGCCGGCTGCGTACTCTTCGATGTCGCGCTGGAACGACGAGTGGAGTGAACACACCTGGCTAATCGCGGGAATCATCGTCTGTGCGGGCTCCTGCGCAATCAATACGTGGCCTGGGAACTTGTAATTTAGTCGAGTAACCAACGTGGGATCGGCTTCCAGCCTATAAGTCCTGTTTTTTCTCGATTCCCGGACTCATCTCAATTATTCAAATGACAGGCTGGAAGCCGATCCCACGCCGACGAACGCGTCGCCCGGTTTCGTGGTTGTTAAATGCGTTGGGTAATTTCCGCAACGCAATCGTCCACCTTAACCCGCCATTGCTGCAACGAGTCGCGATCGCGAATGGTGACGGTCCGATCGGACAGCGTTTCGCCGTCGACTGTGATGCAGTAGGGCGTGCCGGCCTCGTCCTGACGCCGATACCGCCGGCCCACGGCGCCCTTTTCATCGTAGAATGCCGCAATGCCGCTCCGCTTCAGGTTCAAATAAATTTCCTTCGCGACTTCCGGCATGCCGTCCTTCTTGACGAGCGGAAAGACGGCGGCCTTCAAGGGCGCGATGCGGGGGTGAAATTTCATCACCGTGCGCGTCTGCAGCTTGCCGTTTTCGTCGGGCGCTTCGTCCTCGGTGAACGCTTCGCACAGGAACGCCAGCGTGGCTCGGTCCGCACCCGCGGAAGGTTCAATCACATGGGGCGTAAAGCGCTCATTGCTCAGATCGTCGCGATACGTCAGGTCCTTGCCACTTCCGCGCCATTTGGGTTTGCCATCCTCACCCAACTCGACGGTCAGCGGGCAACTGCTCGGGTCCAATTTTCCCTCCATATGGCTACGCAAGTCAAAATCACCACGATGCGCGATCCCCTCCAGCTCACCAAATTCGCCCGGATTCAAGAATGGAAACGCGTACTCGATGTCGGCCGTGCCCGTGGAATAGTGGCTCAATTCTTCCGGATCGTGGTCGCGCAGAACCAGCCGCTCGCCGGACAGACCGAGTTCGGTGTACCAGCGAAAACGTCGGTCCCGCCAGTACTTGTACCAGGCCTGTGATTGACTGGGGTGACAGAAGAACTCAATCTCCATTTGCTCAAATTCGCGGGAACGAAAGGTGAAGTTTCTCGGCGTGATCTCGTTACGAAAGCTCTTGCCGATCTGAGCAATGCCAAACGGGACTCGCACCCGCTGACTGTCGACGACATTCTTAAAATTGACAAAGATGCCTTGAGCCGTCTCGGGCCGCAGGAAAGCCGTGCCTTCCTCACCGGATAGGGCACCGACAAACGTCTTGAACATCAAATTAAATTCACGCGGCTCGGTCAGCGTGCCCGGTTCCTTGGCGTCGGGACCGACGACTTGTGAAAAATCATCGATCTTTGTCAGCGAGACCGCACCTCCGTCCCATTGCAACCGTTCCTTATCCTTCGCTCGCAACTTGAAGACCTTTAGCGCCTGATGTTCGATCTCGTCGGCGGCGTTTTCTCCCTCCTGAGCCGTCACGAAATATCGCATCTCCTGGTAGCTGACCCAGCGGCCACAAACCTGATCGTACCGATAGCGCTTCTTGCTCTGACGGCAATCGACCATGTAATCGTGAAACAGGTCATAGTGCCCCGAGCACTTCCAGACCTGCGGATGCATGATGATGGTACAGTCGAGACCCGTCATTTCGAAGCTCGACGGCGCACCCGGCAAACACGACAGATCGTCATGCCCCGTGACCATGTCCCGCCACCAGGTTTCCTTCACATTACGTTTCAATTCCACGCCCAGAGGTCCATAGTCCCAGAAACCGTTTAGTCCGCCGTAAATCTCGCTGGATTGAAACAGGAATCCTCGACGCTTGCAGAGCGAAACGATTTTTTCCATTGCTGACATGGGTTGTGATCCCGCACTTTCTTGCTTGATTTGGACGATCCGCCCCCGCGGCCACCGTTCCCGACTTAGCGACCACCGTACGAAAAACCGTCGCCAGCGTCGACTACGGTTGAAAGAAACAAGCCTGCCAGCGGCCGCCCCGTCCATCGGCCTCGGTGGCCAGCGAACGTCCGGCATTCAGGCGGAGGTGTCACTCGGTCTGCCTGGCCGATCCAGCAGAAAAGCAATTCCACCTGCCAGTCCCAATTCGGCGAATACCACGAGTGGAAATAGCTCGGGAGCCGCCTGTCGGGCAATCACGGCGAGAGCCCCACCCAACAGCCCCACCGCCACCAACACAAACGCGAAGGGCCTCATGCTGTCCCGCCGTTGTCGGCCCGACGTGGCCAGATTGGCTGGCAGGGGCAGGGGCAGCGGCGGCGATGACGGGCTGATCCCGTCATCCGAGTGCGCTGGCGGCGGGTTGAAAACCAGAGAAGCTGAGGCCGAGTAGGGTAGCCGCTCACGCCGACACCGGGCTACGATCAGCCGCGCCTGCCGCAGGTCTTCCGCGATCTGCCACTCGTCGAACCAGTCGCCCAACGGGCTGTCGGGATCGAGCGCGCAGACACCGAGCGATCGAGCGTCTTGAGATGAATCCATGCGGTTTAAATCGGTCCGCCAGGGTGCCCACCACAGAAAATTCGCGCTATTCGGCGGACGGACTGGCAGTGCCAGCATCGCTAGCGCTATCGACCGTCGGGTACGGCGCGATGTCGGTCGGGAAATAGTCGCCTGTGAACCAGCGAACCAGCAGATCGAATTCGGCGGGACTTAATTTGTCCGCGTAGGCGGGCATGTGGTTTTTGTTTCCGTAGAATTGCTCCGCCTCGGGATGTGCAATGAGGGCGGCCAGCCACTTGGGGGACAGATATTCCGCGATGTCGGGATAGCCGTCACCGTCGCCGGAGAGTTGAAATGGATCGCCCAGCGTCGAATGGCAGTCGGTGCAGCTCGTCGAAATCCCGCCCGCCCAGTCACCTTCGAGCGCCACTACCTTGCCTCGTGCCACTCGCTCCGCGTCCAGGGTGATGTCACGTCGTCCACTGAGGGACACCAGGTATTCAATCACGGCCTGTAAATTCTCCGCGTTTTCCGCGGAAAGCAAGGCCTCTCGGTCGCCCGACCAATCGTTCATTTCGGAACCGCTTGGGTCGATGCCCTCCTCCTTGCCGAACCAGGCGGCATTTTTGACCGCCGCGAAATGATGTTCAAAGTCGACGAGGATGCTCCGCATCCACTCCCGTTGGCCCATCGTTCCCAGGTCGGGCGCGGTCGGTTTGGCGGGCACCAACGCACCCGTGTCGGGCCGTAAATCCATCACGATTCGGCCTCGCCCATCATGTCCGTTGTAAAAATGGCAGCTCGAGCAATGCTTGGCAAAGACCCGTGGCCCTTGAGTAAATGGATCCTCGCGCAGCAGGGTGACGGCCCCCGTGACCGGGATCCGGGTGGGACGGCTGGCAAGTTCCTTGACGCGCTCCGCGTCGCGATTGGCTTCGGCAATCGACGCTTGATGGTCCCGGTCATGCGCGTCTTCCCAAGTCGCCAGCCCGGTCAACAACACGACAACGGTCAGCAACACCCACATGAATGCGACGTTGAAACGATGACCCGACTTCCACCAGGCGATGATCGGCATCGCTGCGATGAGGGCCATGACCGCGCCCGGCACATAGATGGCCCCAAACGCGATGCCGAAATGCTCCACCGCTTCGAATTTGAGAAATCGAAACAAGAACAGAAAATACCATTCGGGTCGGGCGGCGGCATACGATTCGGCGGCATCCGCCGGCGGGCTCAATTCAGCGCCCCGAAACAGGACCAGCAGCAGCAAGACGGCCAGCACACCCAGACAAGCCACCGCATCCATGAGGATTTGATCGGGCCAGAAACTGCCTGTGCCGCGTCGATATGGCTCGGTCGCCGTGATCCCGTGCCGCCGAAACAGGGCGATATGGAGCACCAGGAATAAGACCAGGCTGCCGGGCAATAATCCGGCATGCAGGGCAAGGAATCGGGTCAGGGTCTGATGCCCATACTGGGGACCACCCTGCACCAGCAGTTGCAACTGGTTGCCGACCAAGGGCGTGGCACCCATGATCTTGGTGGCGACCTGCGTCGCATAGTAGCCCTTCTGATCCCAGGGCAGAAGATAGCCGGTCAAGGCCAGGGCCAGGACGATCTGCATTAAAATCAGCCCCAGCCAGAAATTGATCTCGCGCGGAGCCCGATACGCTCCATCGATGATGACCTGCATCATGTGGATTGCCATCAGGACTACCATCGCTTGTGCCGCATAATGGTGCAGCCCGCGGATGAGACTGCCCAGAAACATCTCGTACTCGATGTAAAAGACACTGGCCCAAGCGTGCTGCACGCTGGGACTGTAGGCACTCCACAGGCAGAGCCCGGTAATGATCTGCAGCACGAACGTGAACACGAGCGTGCTCCCCCAGACGTAGCGCCAACGAGCCCCGCCCGGAATGCGCTCGTACAACGCCTCGTGGACGAGCGCGCGAAAACCGGTTCGATCATCAAACCAATCGGTCAACCGCCGCATCATACGGGCACCTTATCCGCCGTCGCTCCGCGAAAGTTTTGGAATTTCACCTCGATCTGCCCGTTGACGATCCGCGTCGGCAGTGTATCCATATTTCGGGGTGGAATCTGGTTTTCCCGCTTCCCATCCAGATCGAATCGGCTGGCATGGCAGGGGCAGTAAAAGTCGCTCTGAGCCGACCGAAAATCGATGTCGCAACCGAGATGCGGACAGATCATGTTGAAGGCGATCAATTGATCGCCCGGCAGACGTCGTAGCCAGACCTTGCCAATCGGCTGCCGCGGGTAGAAATTCCAGGCGTCGACACGGTCTGCCCGCACGGTAAACGACTGGGGGCGACCATCGTCGGGCAGCGCCGACAGGCCAATCCCCAAGGGGAGGAATCCGTCCTCCGCCGTCGAGTTGCCACCCTTGATTTTGCGCTTCAGGATGGGCCCCAACGCAAAGCCGCCGGCCAGCACCGCTGGTACCAGCCCCACGAGCGCGGCCACGCAAGCCGTTGCCGCGCGCAGCACAAAACTGCGTCGAGGCACGTCGGTCGGTTCATCACGCATGCATTGAGCTCCGACAGTCCGGGTTATGGAAGCCACACGGAAAGGAAGCCCAGCAGACGCCGTACCGAAGTCTCAGCGATGAGACGTGCGCCCGCCGAACTACTTTGACATTGCCGATCGTACCACATCGAGGACTTTCTTCTGAGCCGTATTGAAGGGCTCGTCAAGGAAGGCACCCGCGGCCGCCTTGTGTCCCCCGCCCTGAAAATGCTCCGCCAGCTTGCTGCAATCGACGTCGCAGCGGCTGCGAAAACTGAGCTTAAAGCCGCCGTCGAGCTGCTCGACGAGGATCACGGCCACCTCCGTACCCGCAATCGCCATGGTCAAGTTGATCGCGTCCTCGGTATCGCTGGCAAGGCGCCTGTTTTGGCAAAGTCGTCTTTTAACACGTAGGTGTGCACGAGGCGTCCATCGATCTCCGTCTGGGCACGCGACAGGATCTCGCCTCGCAGACGAACGCGACCCGCGGTATCCCGCTCGTACAATTCCCCGTACAACTCGGCCGGGCTAGCCCCCGCGTCGATCAACTGGCCGGCCAGCCGATAGGTGTCTCCCTTGGCCGATCCGAAACGAAACCAACCGGTATCGGTCGCCACCGCGGCGAAGAGGGGCTTGGCAATCTCGGGCGTCAGCGCGACGCCCAGATGTTGGGCCGCCTCGACGACCAACCGTCCCGTGGCCTCGGCCCCCGTGTTCTTGAACGGCTCGGCCCCGAGATCATCCGAGCTGAGGTGATGGTCAATGACGATTTTACGGGCCCGCGTCGTTTTCACGACATCAGCCATCGAACCCAGCTGTGCCCAGGCACTCGTATCGAGAACCATCAAGACATCGATGTCGCGCAGATCCTCCACGTTGACTCCATCTCCCAACGTCTCGATCCGCCGCGTCGGATCCACGAACGCGATGTTGGGGGGTGTCGCCTGGCCGTTGACGATGCGAACCTGTTTGCCGAGCGCGTCGAGGACACCGGCCATCCCCAATTCACTGCCGAGCGCATCACAATCCGGCCGGATGTGGCTGGTCAATACAAAGGTCTCGTTCTCCGACACGATGCCGACAAATGCGGACCAGTCAATGGACATGCAACAACTTTCATTCGGGAGCGGGTGGGTCATTCCGATCAGGGAGCCATCGGTTCATGGGCCAAGCGGGCGGCGGCCACATCTTTTCGCAATTGCTCCAGCAAGGCTTCCACGGAGCCGAAGGGGTGAATGTCCCGCAGCTTTTGCAAAAAGTCAACCTCCAGCGGCTCTCCATAGATGTTCTCATCGAAATCAATCAGGTGGACCTCGACCTTGGGGACATCTTCCTCAAAGGTAAGATTCGGTCCAATATGGATGGCTGCCGCGAGGGTCGCACGACGCAAGAAGGCCCGTCCGGCGTAGACGCCGTGCCCGGGAATCAAGGTGTCGATGGCGTCCAGATTGGCCGTCGGAAAACCCAAGCGGGCCCCACGACCGACCCCGTGGGTGATCATGCCTCGCAGCCGATACGGTTGCGTGAGCATGTGACGTGCCCATGCCACGTCGCCCGCGGAAATCATGGCGCGGATGCGGCTGCTCGACACGAGATCGCCGCCATCCACTTCAGGCGGGACGATATCAAGTCCGATTCGGTACTCGTCACACAACATTTGCAGCGTTTCCGTGTTACCGGCTCGCTGGTGGCCAAAGAAAAAATTCGGCCCCTCCACCAACGCCGCGGCCCGCAATTGTTCGACCACTATGCGTTCAAAAAACTCGCGCGGCGACAACCGCAGCAGTGCTTCGTCCGTGGGATAGGCCACCAAACCGTCGACCGACAAGCGACTGAGCAGGTCGGCTTTTCGACGAGTCCATGTCAATGGCGGCGGCGCTCGCCGCGGGCGCAGCAGTCGCACGGGGTGTGGATCAAACGTAAAGACGACGGCTGGCCCACCTGACTGGTCCGCCCGCATTCGTAATCGTTCCACAATCCGGGCGTGCCCCCGGTGGACCCCATCGAAATTACCGATCGACACAGCCCCGCCCCGCAAGCCATCCAGGTCCTCGAGTTTGCGTACCAACTTCATGAATGCTTCTCGATGAATGCCCTCAGGAGACTTCCTGCATGGCGGCGGGCAGGAAGTCGATGATGTCGCGCGCGATCATCGAGGCTTCCCCTCGTGACGCCGCGGCCAGATCTCCCGCACGGCCATGTAAATGCGCTGCCAGACAAGTCGCGTCGAACGGGATCATGCCCTGACCCAACAGCGCCACGATCATCCCCGTCAGGACATCACCGGCTCCGCCCGTGGCCATGCCAGGATTGCCCGTCGTATTGACATACTCCGTCGTCCCATCGGTGATATACGTCTCGTGCCCCTTCAACAACACAATGACACCACACTCGGCGGCCAGTGCGTGGGCCCGCTGGCATTCGACCGATCGTGATGCGACCGCGCCCCCTGTCAAACGGCGAAATTCAACCGGGTGGGGTGTCAGGACACGCACGCCGCCCGGCACACGCAACCGATCGGGTTGGACGGCCAGCGCGTTGAGCCCATCCGCATCCACGACCAGCGGCACCGTGATCTTGCGATAGAGTCGCGCGACGCACTGATCGAGCGATGCGCTGCGTCCCAAACCGGGTCCCAGACCCACGCAGGTGCTGATTGCGGCACGATCCAGCAGCAATTCGGCTGACCCCGCCGCGACGCGTCCCTCGGCATCACTCGGCAACGGAATCGTCATGTAAGACGGCTCGAATCCGGCGACTACATCCAGACACCGATTGGGCACGGCCAACGTCACCAGACCGGCTCCGGTCCGCAGAGCCGCCATGCCCGCCAAACTGATCGAGCCCGCCATACCCAGGGATCCACCGATGATCAGCGCTCGACCGTAGTCGCCCTTATGGCTGTCGGCGGGACGGGGGGGCAGGGCGGGAAGTCGCATTCAATCCTCGTGGGGACGTGAGCGTTGTCGGGCCATCAGGGCGGCCACATAACCGGCCTTGAAACCCGCGTCGATATTCACCACGGTGACATTGGCGGCACAGCTGTTCAACATGCCTAACAGAGCCGCCAGCCCGCCCAAGGCCGCGCCGTAGCCGACACTCGTGGGCACGCCGATCACCGGCGTGGCCACATAGCCGCCGACGACGCTCGGCAAGGCACCTTCCATGCCGGCCACCACGACCACGGCGGCCGCGGAACGCAACGTTGCGACATGGGCCGGCAAGCGGTGCGGTCCCGCCACCCCCACGTCGTGAATCATGACCGTCTGCAGGCCCATCCAATCAACCGTTTCGCGAGCTTCCTCGGCTACGGGCAAATCACTCGTACCGGCCGTCACGATGGCTACCCGATCGTGGCTGGTCTCGTTGCGGATCGTTGCGTCCGATGCCACCCGAAAGGTACGGCCGACGGAATTGTAGTTGGCCTGCGGGAACGTGCGGAGCAGTTCCGCCGCCTTCGCTTGATCGATCCGGGTGGCTAACACGGGCTGTTGCTCGCTCAACAGTCGTTCGACAATGGCCACCAGCGATGAAACCGATTTGCCAGCGCCGTAGATGATCTCGGGATAGCCACATCTGGCTCGGCGATCCAGATCGAGCGTCGCATCGGCCAGCACGGATCGGTCTTTCGCCGCCTGAAAGGCAGCGGTGAACTGCGCGGGCGTGACCTCACCCGCCGCCAGGGCGGTCGCCCATTCTTGAATCTGTTTGTTGTCCATGCCGCATATTCTAACCGACCGCAAACTAACGTAGGATAGCCATGCGGGTGGACGAAGCCCGTCGGATCGGTGAAAAATGAGCGGTCAGCGATCGTGGGCTTCCTGATACGCCCCACCGTTTGTTGCACCGCCGAACGGCCATCCTGGTTTTTCATGCAGCGGTACCTGGCACGCATCCCGACTGAATTTCACGAGAAAACGACTCATGCCCAGCTGCGTTCTTGCGTATTCCGGCGGATTGGACACGTCGGTCATCCTGGGCTGGCTGATGGACGAAGGCTACGAGGTGCATGCCGTCTACGTCGATCTCGGGCAGCCCTGCGAGGACCGCGAGGCGATCCTGCAAAAGGCCCGAGATATCGGAGCCGCCTCGGCCCGCATCGTCGACGCCCAGGAGGAACTGTGCCGCGACTTCGCTTTCCCGGTGCTGCAATGGCAGGCCAAGTACGAGGGCATGTATCTGCTGGGCACCTCGATCGCCCGGCCGCTGATCTCGAAGGTCTGTCTGCAAGTCGCCCGCGAGGTGGGCGCCGACGCCTATGCCCACGGCGCCACGGGCAAGGGAAACGACCAATGCCGCTTCCAACTCGCCGCCGAAGCCCTCGATCCGTCCGTGAAAGTCATCGCTCCGTGGCGGATCGAGACGTTCCGCAACGCGTTTCCCGGCCGCAGCGAGATGATCGCCTACTGCGAAGCGAAACACATTCCCGTCAAGGCGTCGCGTCCAAGCCGTACAGCTCCGACGAGAACTGCCTGCACATCAGCTACGAGGCCGGCAAGCTGGAAGACCTGAAGGTCAACGGCGTCGAAATGGTCGACTTCGGCATGACGCGTGTCGCCGCAGGATGCACCCGATGAGGACGGAAGCGGTGACGATCGCCTTCGAGGCGGGGGTGCCGGTGGCGGTCAACGGCCAGCCGCTGTCACCGCTCGGGATCGTCAAGACGCTGAACGAGATCGGCGGGCGCAACGGCATCGGTCGGATCGACATGGTCGAAAATCGCTTTGTGGGCATGAAGAGCCGCGGCGTCTACGAGGCGCCCGGGCATGACGATCCTCTACGACGCCCATCGCGCTACCTGGAGCAACTCGACGCTCGACCGCGACCTGATGCACCTCCGCGACCGACTCGCTCCGGAAGTCGCCGAGATGGTCTATTACGGCTTCTGGTACACCGCCAAGATGGACGCCCTGATGGCCTTCATCCGCGAGTCGCACAAGACGCGTCACCGGCGAAGTGACGGCTGAAACTTTACAAGGGCAATCTCATCGTCGACAGCCGCAGCAGCCCCAACAGCCTGTACGACGAAGGCATCGCCACGATGGAAGGCGGCGGCTCCTACAACCAGACCGACGCCGAAGGATTTCTCCGAATTCAGGGATTGCCATCCAGGGTGCAGGGACGCGTTCAACCGAGAGCCTACTGATGAATGTCGCCGCCCGTGACTGTGCTCGCGCACTCCGCGAACTGTGTGCCACCTTTCCGTTGCAGCACGATTCCGCCCACCCGCCACTCGTGCAGCAAGCCGTGGGACTGGCCCGTCATCTGCAAGAACGGGCCAACGAACTACAGACGCCGGCGGAACGACGTCAGCAGGCCGAATTGGACCGCATGATCCAGAACCCGGAGGACAAGGTCACACTGACGCAAATGACCGATCAGGCATTCCGCGCCAATACCCCGACACGGGTCGTGGATCAAATGGTGCACATCCTCGACGTGCAGGGGATCCCTCGCTTCTTTACCCCCGTTGATCGCGTGCTGCTCAAAGGCTTCCAGTCGTTCGGGGCCTACTTGCCGGGAGTCGCCGTGCCGCTCGTCAAGGAAAAGATGCAGCACGAGACGGCCAACGTGATTCTCCCCGCCGAACGGGAATTGCTGGTCGAGCATCTCAACAATCGTCGCCGCGAAGGCGTGCGCATGAACGTCAATATTTTGGGTGAGGCCCTGCTCGGCGAGGAGGAAGCGCAAAACCGGTTGCGAGGCTATCTGCAATCCCTGCAGCTGCCGGAGATCGAGGTGATTTCGGTCAAGATCTCGACGCTCTATTCCCAGATCTCACCGCTGGCCAGGCAGGACACGATCGACGTGCTATCCGATCGCATGGAACTGCTGTATCGAGCCGCGGCGAAATCGACGTTTCAGCGGGCTGACGGGACCATCGTGCCTAAGTTCGTTTATCTCGACATGGAAGAGTATCGGGATATGTCCCTCACGGCCGACGTCTTTATGAGGACCCTGGATCGGGATGGCCTGCATGATGTCTCCGCCGGGATTGTCCTGCAAGCCTACATTCCGGACTCGTACCGGACGCAGCAACAATTGCTCGCCTGGGCCCGGCAACGGGTTGATTCGGGGGGAGCCCCGATCACGATGCGGATCGTGAAGGGGGCCAACATGGAAATGGAACGCTTCGAGGCCAGTTTGCAGGGTTGGCCCCAGGCCCCCTTTAAGGAAAAGGTGGATACGGACGCCAACTACCGTCGCATGTTGCAGCTTGGCATGCAGCCCGACAGTCTCTCCGCCATCCGCATCGGAATCGCATCCCACAATTTGTTCGAACTTGCCTACGGACTACTACTGGCCGCCGAGAACGAGACCCTCGACAAGGTGCAATTCGAAATGCTCGAGGGCATGGCAAATCACCAGCGGCGGGCACTCTTTGAACTGGTTGACAATCTGCTTCTCTACGCGCCTGCCTGCAAGAAGGAAGATTTCATTCACGCCATCGGCTACCTGGTACGCCGCCTGGACGAGAACACGGGGCCCGACAACTTCCTCCGCCACGCCTTTCGCCTGTCCGTCGATTCGGAGGATTGGCAACGACTGGAAGACCAGTTCTACGAGGCGTTTTCGCGGTTGCCCGACCTGCCCGACCAACCGCGGCGTAAGCAAGATCGCCATTTGCCGCCCGAACAGCCCCTCGCGACGTCCCACTGGAAAACCTTTCGCAACGAGCCGGACACCGACTGGGCGTTGCGACAGAATTACCAATGGGCCGTCGCGGTGCTCGACCAATGGCGCGACCGCCACACCGACCGTGCCGCGGATATCCCGCTGCTGATCGGCGGCCAGGAAATCCGCCAGGATCGCCAGCTGCGTGAGTGTCTCGACCCTTCCCGGCCCGGCACCGTGGTCGGACGTTATCGCCAAGGGACACAGGCCGACGTGGAAACCGCCATTCTCTCCGCGCTGGCCGATGAGGATGGTTGGCGCGCACCAATCGTTCGCCGCTCGCCGCAAGATCCTCCGCGACGTAGCTCAAGTCATTCGCTGTCGCCGCGGTGACCTGCTCGCCGTGGCATTGGCCGATGGGGGCAAGACGCTCATGGAGTCAGACCCGGAAGTCAGCGAAGCCGTCGATTTCGTGGAATTTTACAGCCAGACGGCCGAATCGTTCGCGCAACTGCCGGGGCTGGAGGCACGCGGTCGTGGTGCGGTCGTCGTGGTCTCGCCCTGGAATTTTCCCATCGCGATCCCCTGCGGGGGTATGGCCGCCGCGCTGGCCGCCGGAAATACCGTCATCCTCAAGCCGGCTTCGGATACGGTCCTGGTGGCCTACGAATTGTGCAGGTGCTTCTGGGACGCCGGGGTGCCAAAATCCGCGCTGCAGTTCCTCCCCTGTGCCGGCAGCTCCGAAGGACAGCAGTTGGTCGCCGATCCTCGCATCGATACGGTCATCCTGACCGGCGGAACGCAAACGGCCCTCACCATGCTGACCCGACGACCAGAAATGCGTCTGCTGGCTGAGACGGGTGGGAAGAACGCGACAATCGTCACCGCACTTTCGGATCGGGATCAGGCAATCAAGAATGTGGTGCACTCGGCCTTCGGACACGCAGGGCAAAAGTGCTCGGCCACGTCGCTGCTCATTCTGGAAGCCGAGGTGTATGACGATCTCAAGTTCAAACAGTGTCTTTGTGATGCGGTTTCCAGCATGCAGGTAGGCTCGGCCTGGGAACTCACGACCAAGATGGGCCCGATGATTCGTCCACCCAGCGGCGAGTTGGAAACGGCACTGAAGGAACTCGAACCGGGAGAATCATGGGCAGTCATGCCGCGACGGCACCCGCACAACCCGCACCTTTACACACCAGCCGTCAAATGGGGCGTCCAACCTGGCAGCTTCACCCACAAAACCGAGTTCTTCGGTCCGGTACTGGGTGTGCTCCGCGCCAGCAACCTTCACGAAGCGATCGACCTGGTGAACGCCACCGGCTACGGACTGACTTCGGGACTGGAAAGTCTCGATGATCGAGAACAGGAGATTTGGAAGTCAAGCATCCGGGCCGGCAACCTGTATATCAACAGGGGGACAACAGGCGCCATCGTACTGCGGCAACCGTTTGGTGGCATGGGCAAATCGGCATTCGGCCCGGGCATTAAGGCCGGCGGACCCAATTACGTGTTGCAGCTGATGCATTTCACTCAGACCGCGCTGCCTTCGAGCGACCAAGGGCCGGCGAACGAGCCGCTGCGGCACCTGCTGGAGGAAATCAAGCAGTGCGACGAACTGGCACCCGAGGAATCGGTTCAAATCATCGCCGCCATTCGCAGTTATGCGGAGCAGATGTCCGAGGAATTCGGGGTCGCTCACGATCATTTTCGACTGGTCGGACAGGACAATTTTCGTCGCTACCTTCCCATTCGCGAGCTACGGATTCGTGTCCATCCGGACGACACGCCGTTTGAGCTGCTGGCCCGTGTCGCCGCCGCCAGCACGGCCGGCTGCCGCATCACCGTCAGCTACCCCGAGGGCTGGCCGGCGACGGATCAAACTCGCCGCGTCCTCGATTGGCTTGACCGGGCCACCGATCCGTGGGCAGCGGCGATTGAATTTGTCGAGGAAACGGAAGAACAACTGGTGGAAGTGATTCGCGAGGGACACACACTCCGCGTGCGGTATGCGTCGCCCGCTCGAGTCCCTTACGTCGTACGACTGGCCGCCGCGGAGACAGGAATTTACCTGGCCGACGCGCCTGTTTTAGCTCACGGTCGACTGGAACTGCTCTGGTATTTTGAAGAACAAAGCATCAGCGATAATTATCATCGCTACGGCAACCTTGGCGGCCGCGGTGACGAACCGCGAGCACCCGTCGCCTAGGGCAGTCGTGGAATAAGGTTTCGCGTGGGACAGGCTTCCAGCGTGCGACGCAAACGCGCGTTTGTTCCGCCGGAAAGAGGCTCACAGCCAGTGCAACCAACCGCCTGCCAATTACCACTCGCGTACTCATGACCGAACCACTTCGAGTCGCCGTAGCGCAGATCGCCCCGGTATTTCTCGATCGAGTCCGCACGACCGAGAAGATCATCCATCAGCTGCGCGACGCCGCGGATCATCAGTGCGGCCTGGTGGTCTTTGGCGAAACCATCCTGCCCGCCTACCCATGCTGGCTCTCCCGCACCGACGGCGCCCGCTTCGAGTCCTTGCTGCAAAAGGAACTCCACGCCTGCTACCTCGAACAGTCGGTCTCGATCGAAAACGGTGACCTGGATGCGATTTGCGAGGTCGCCGCCGAGCGACGGTTGGCGGTGATCCTGGGTGTTGCTGAACGGCCCGCGGATCGGGGCGGCCATTCCATCTTCTGTTCCCGTGTCTTCATCGATGCGAATGGCATCATTCAGTCGGTCCATCGAAAACTGATGCCGACGTACGAAGAACGTCTGGCGTGGGCGGCCGGCGATGGGGCGGGACTCGTCACACACCCGGTCGGTTCCTTCACGGTCGGGGCGCTCAATTGCTGGGAGAACTGGATGCCGCTGGCCCGTTCCGCCTTGTATGCGGCGGGCGAGAATCTGCACGTGATGCTCTGGCCGGGAGATTTGCGGCTGACCGAGCAGATCACACGATTCGTGGCCCTCGAAGCACGTTCGTTTGTCATCTCGGTGAGCGGATTATTGCGCTGCGAGGATGTGCCGCAGACCGTTCCCCATCGAGAGGCCATGTGTCGCCCACACGAGTGCCTGTTCAACGGAGGGAGCTGTGTGGCGGGCCCCGACGGAAACTGGATCGTCGAACCGGTCACGGACCGCGAAGCGCTGATCGTGGTCGAATTGGACCTTGCGGCCGTGCATCGCGAAAGACAAAATTTCGATCCGGCCGGACACTATGGACGACCCGATGTCCTCCAATTGACGGTCCGGCGGCGACGGCAGGCGGCCGCCCGCTTCCTCGACGATGACGGAGCTAACCCAGGGAATGTTTGACAATCAGGCGCAACGGCCCGCGTCAGCGGCCGTGTGTTTTGATTGAGAAACCACCCAAGATCCAACATGACCAACCCGATCCCTCCCATCACCGGCGCCGCCGAGATTGTCCTCAGCGTGCGGGACCTGCCCGGCATGCGGGACTTTTACCAGTCCGTGCTCGGGTTCCCGATCCTCAGTGAATCTTGCCATGAAACCGATGGCGAGGCTGATCCGCGAGGCGAGCCGACCATTACCTTCCTCACCATCCGGCCGCTCGACACCCCGTTGGGAAGGAACGGGCATCCGCAATTGCTCGTGCTCATTGACTACCAGCGACACTTCTCGGCCCGCTCGCGACTGATCGGACATGACGTGCGGCGTTCGACGCTGAATCACCTGGCGTTCGAAATCCCGCTCGCAAGCTACGGGGCCCATTTCGAGCGGCTCACGAACCTGGGAATGTCCCTCACCGAATCGGTCTTCGGACACATGCGGGCCCGTGCCATGTTTTTTCAGGACCCGGAAGGCAACGTGCTGGAATTCATTTGCCACGATCCGGAGATCGGCTAGAGTTCCCACAGAGCCGGCGGTTGCTGCTTTTCGAGAAGGTCAGGATGCCACCCCGCACGGTCGGCGCGACGGCCCGGCGGCCAAAGTTGTTAGGCAAGGCTCGCTTTGCCGGTTTCCCCTGCGTAGCATGATCGATTTCCCCCAAGGGTCCCGCCGTGGGTCACATCCGGCCAATCCTGTTGCTGTTGAGTGCCTGCCTCCTTCCGGCGGTCGGGAGAGCAGACGAATCCGCCACCGCTGCCGCCCGGGGTTATCGTTTTCTCACTGAAAAGGCGTATCTGCCGTCCGACTACAACGAGATCACGTTCCAACAAGTCTGGAAGACCTGGCCGCCACGGCTCAAAGCCGAGGCGGAGCAGGCAAGCCCCGCTCAACGCCGACAGATGGCATTCGACCGCTATGGGCTGACAACCAGGCCCCATGACGACTCGGGCAAGCCGCTCCAGTATGTGGTCGACAATGCTGGAAACTGGACGATGAATTGCTTCTCCTGTCACGGCGGGAGTATCGACGGCCAGGTAATTCCGGGTCTTCCCAACGCGAACTTCGAGCTGGAAACGCTCACTGAGGAATTGCGGCTCGCCAAACTGATCAGCAAGCAGCCCCTGACGCGGATGGATGTGGGCTCGCTCGTAATGCCGCTCGGTACGACTCGAGGCCTGACCAATGCGGTCATGTTCGGCGTCGCACTGATGGCATATCGGGATCAGGACCTCAACATTCACGCCGACCGACACCCAATGCGGATGGTCCATCACGACATGGATCCGCCGCCGTGGTGGCACTTCCATAAAAAAAAGCAACTTTACATCGATGGCTTCGCGGAGAAGGGCGCACGCGGCCTGATGCAATTCATGCTCGTCTTGGAGAACGGACCGGAAAAGTTTCGCGAATGGGAAAGCGATTTCGAGGATGTCTTTGCTTACCTGCAGTCGCTCCGTCCCCCAAAGTACCCGCACTCCATCCAACACGACCTGGCGGAGCAGGGGAAGGTGGTCTTCGAGTCCAACTGTGCCAGCTGCCACGGCACCTACGGCGACCAGTGGGAGTATC
This sequence comes from uncultured Planctomycetaceae bacterium, assembly GCA_963700865.1. Classification (GTDB taxonomy): domain Bacteria; phylum Planctomycetota; class Planctomycetia; order Pirellulales; family Pirellulaceae; genus CAVOGJ01. The sequence goes on from CAVOZC010000022.1 coordinate 118,411, forward strand.
CCGAACAGGTGGTTCCCCTTGAGGAAATCGGTACGGACCCCGTCCGTTTGTCGGCGCTGACCCCGGCGGACCGAAATTCCTATGGAGTCAGTTGGTTCACGCATTACGGTGAACACCATACGGTCGTCGAACCGGAAGGCTACGTGGCTCCTCCGCTCGACGGTATCTGGGCCAGTGCCCCCTACTTCCATAATGGTTCCATACCCACCCTGTGGGATGTCCTCCACCCGGCGGATCGTCCGCCGGTATGGAAGCGGACCGAACGGCCCTACGACCAGGAACACGTGGGATTGGCCGTCGAGCGACTCGCGGAAATGCCGCGAGGCCGGATGAGCAAGCGGTTACGACGTCAGTTTTATGACTCGTCGGAATTCGGCAAGAGCCGAGAGGGCCACACGTTCCCCGACGTGCTCAGCGAGGTTGAGAAGCGAGCCGTTCTCGAATATCTCAAGACGCTTTAGCGTCGGAAATCGGCCGCTTCGCCTCTCTGCCGCGTTGACACACGCGCCGGCAAACGTAACGATTTGGTCAGTCTTTTCGCATATTTGTCAGGCTGGAAGGAAGAATCAATCCGATGACGCAAATTGAAGCAGCGAGAGCCGGCCAGATCACGGCTGAAATGGAATTCGTGGCCCGACGCGAGGGGCTGACCGCCGAGTGCGTCCGAGACGAGATCGCCGCGGGCCGGCTGGTGATACCGGCAAACTCGGTGCATTTGTCGGGACGGCTCGAACCGATGGGCATCGGGATCGCGGCGAAATGCAAAATTAACGCCAACATTGGCAATTCGGCGGTGACGAGTGACGCGTCGGAGGAGATCGAAAAGCTGCACACGGCGGTCCACTTCGGCGCCGATACCGTCATGGACTTGTCCACGGGCAAGGATATCGATGCGATACGACAAGCCATCATTGCCGCCTCGCCGGTGCCGATCGGCACCGTTCCGATCTACCAGATGCTTGAGGAACTGGGCGGTGAGATCGAGGAGATGAGGCCTCAGCATTTCCTGGATATGGTCGAGCATCAAGCAAAGCAGGGGGTTGACTACATGACGATCCATTGCGGCGTCATGCTCGAACACCTGCACTTGTCCATGAATCGAGTCACGGGTATTGTCAGCCGCGGCGGCTCGCTGATCGCCAAGTGGATGATGGCTCATCGCCAACAAAACCCGCTCTACACGCACTTCGACGATCTCTGCGAGATCATGCGTGAATATGACGTCACGTGGAGCCTGGGAGATGGCCTTCGTCCGGGCTCGATCGCGGACGCCAGTGACGCGGCGCAATTCGCCGAACTGGATGTGCTGGGTGAATTGACGCAGCGCGGCTGGGACAGGGGAACGCAGGTCATGGTCGAGGGGCCTGGCCATATCCCCATGCACCAGATCGAGATGAATATCAAACGACAAATTGATGTCTGTAAAGGCGCGCCGTTTTATGTCCTGGGACCACTGGTTACCGACGTCGCACCCGGGTACGACCACATCACCAGCGCGATCGGAGCGGCTATGGCCGGCTGGCATGGGGCAGCCATGCTCTGCTACGTCACGCCGAAGGAGCATCTGGGATTGCCGGACAACGAAGATGTCAAGCAGGGCGTGATTGCCTATAAGATCGCCGCGCACGCGGCGGACGTTGCGCGGCAACGGCCTGGCGCCCAAGATCGGGACGACGCCCTTTCCAAGGCTCGCTTCGAATTCGACTGGAACGAGCAATTCCGTCTGGCCTTGGACCCCGAAACGGCCCAACGCTATCACGACGAAACGCTGCCCCAGGACACGTTCAAGAGTGCCCATTTTTGCAGCATGTGCGGCCCCAAGTACTGCTCCATGAAGATCACGGAAGACATTCGCCAGATGGCGGAAGCGGGTGATCTCGTGCAGATCGAATCATCCGAAGCCGAGTAAGGTTTTCGAGTCATCGCCGCGGGACGAAGAAGGTGTCCGGCGCGGCGGCGAACCCGCTCACCACGCCACCATCAGGAGCACGCCGCATGGCTGGCGAAGCGATTGAGTCGAAGGCCGGCGACGCTCACCCATCGCTCTACGCCGACGGCTCGTTTCTTGGACTGACCGGTGCCCTCTTTCTGGGAGCCTTTAACGACAACCTGTTTAAGCAGCTGGTGATGCTGCTGTTCGTGGCGGTACCCGTGGCGGGTGGAGCCACGCGGGATTATCAGTGGCTGGCCATCGCCGTCTTTTCGATTCCGTTCGTGCTCTTCTCCGGCGTGGCGGGTTTCATTTCCGATCGCAACAGCAAACGGACGGTCATCGTTCTCTGCAAGGTCGCCGAGATTGCCATCATGGCCGCCGGCGTCGTGGCGTTCTTCCGCTTCGATCAACTGGGCGGCAATCTGACGGTGGGCGTGATGTCGGCGCTGGCGGTGATCCTGTTTTGCATGGGCGCCGCAAAGTGCCTTTTTCGGCCCGGGAAAATACGGCATCCTCCCGGAACTTTTTCGCAATCGAGACCTGCCGGCCGCCAACGGGATGATTTTGATGGCAACGTTCGTCTCGATCATCCTCGGCAGCGCGGCCGCCGGTTACCTCATGGACTGGTTTGACGCACGACTATGGATACCCGGAATCGTTTGTGTCGGGATTGCGGTGGCGGGAACGCTGACGTCCATGCTGGTGCGGGTCACCCGGCCCGCGGATGCCCGTTTGCCGTTTGAAATTTCCGCACTGACAATTCCCCATGACATTCGCAAACTCCTGGCCGTCGATGGCCCCTTAAGCATGGCTCTCTTCGTTTCTTGCGTTTTCTGGACCACAGCAGCGATCGTGCAGCCGTCGGTCAACGCCTTGGGGAAATTACAGTTGCAACTGGCGAATGACGGCCACGTCAGCTTGCTCGTGGCCACCATCAGTCTGGGCATCGCCGCGGGTGCCGGCGTCTGCGGCTTCCTCTCCCACGGCAAACTCGATTGGAAGTTGCTCCGCATCGGCGCTGGCGGTCTGGTGGCCTGCCTGCTCGTCTTGGCGCCTGCCCCCGGTGGTCAACACCTGCTCGGCTTCGGTGGCAGCATGGTGGTGCTGACGTTGCTGGGTGTCTTCACGGGCATGTTCGCCGTACCTCTACAGGTCTTTCTCCAATCGCGGCCACCCGATGAACTGAAGGGCCGCATGATCGCCACCCAGAACTTGCTTAACTGGGTGGGCATCGTCCTTTCCGCTTTCATTTACAAGTTCTTCAACGTCATTATTGACGTGACCGGCTGGCCGCAGAGCACGATGTTCGCCATGACCGCCCTGCTTATGTTGCCGGTAGCGCTGTTATACCGTCCCACGGCACAAGTCGATTTTAATTGAACGCGAAGGGCAGCCGTGATGAAAACCGTCCCCGCCAAGCGCGTGGCCGACTCGCAAGTCGAACTGAATTTCTTCATGATGGTCGAGCATGCAAATCTTTACGGCAATGTACATGGCGGAGTGATCATGAAGCTGGTGGATGAAGCCGTGCGCTGTGCGCCATGCGGCATGCCCAACGTCCTACCGTAACCGTGGCCATCGATAGCGTCACGTTTCTCTCGCCCGTGCAGGTAGGCAACGTGTTGAATCTCAAGGCGAGTCTCAATTTCGTGGGACGCAGTTCCATGGAAGTTGGCGTCAAAGTGATCGCCGAAGACCCACTGACCGGCCAGAAAACGCATACGAATTCGGCCCACGCCGTCTACGTGGCGCTCTCCAATGATGGCAGACCGATCATTGTGCCGCGCCTGTTGCTGGAAACCGACGCTGAGCAGCAGCGTTGGGACGAAGGCGAGCGGAGGCAACGGCGACGGCTCTCCGGCGAAGCCTAATCGGTTTCGAGTGCGGCCATTCTTCGCCGCGTGCCCCGCACGCGACGCATCATCTCCATCGACTGGGGCGGGAAGCCCCAGCCACCTGTGGAGTGCGGCCATTCTTCGCCGCGTGCCCCGCACGCGACGCATCATCTCCATCGACTGGGGCTGCAAGCCCCAGCCACCTGTGGAGTGCGGCCATTCTTCGCCGCTTTCCCGCCGCGCAACCCACCATCCCCATCGACTGGAGCCACGGTTGTTACGCCGCAAATCGCTCGCGGTACTCGGCACACCGAGTCCCGATTTCCAGCCGCAAGTCTCGCGGCAATTCGTGAGCATTCGGCTGATAGTCCTGGTGCTGCTCCAAGTACTTCCGTAGCTCGGTGCGAAACGCCTCAAAGTCACCCAATGCCAGCTGCTCATAGACCCGCCGCATCGTTGCTTCCGCATCTTGGACCAAGTCCTGGAAGCGGATCGTGATCAGATTGTGCTCGCCCAAGAGTGCTTCATCACGAAAATAGGCCGCATACATCCGCTCGAAACAGGTGAAGACATATTGCCTTAGATTGGTTAACTCGGGCCGCCTGAGCGCATTGGCATAATCAAGCGACGCCCATAAGTGCATGGTCGAGGGAATCAGTTTTTCCGGATCGCGGGTGATATGCACGAAACGCGCATCAGGGAACATCTCCAGTAATGTGCGGATCCGTCCCGTATGCGGTGGCGACTTTAATACCAGCCGACGCCCGTAGAATAGATTCAGATAACGTACAAACTGCATCAAGCCTTCTTTCCACTTCGCCAGCTCCGTTGCATCCAGGTCCGCCATGTCGAGGTAATCGAGATCCGTGGGGGGCCCGTTCGGCCAGGCAATGCGACGATATGGAGTTCGCAAGCCCATGTTCAGCAATGCAAACTCGTCTTCCTGCGGCGATTGCCACCGCATCTGCACGTTGTCCATCGGGCGGCTGGTGGGCAACAGGTCTCGGGTGAGACGTTGTAGCCAACGTTCTGAGATGAGAAACGAGAGGGGATTGAAGCACTGAAACGTGGTCGGGAAGCAGAATCGTGGATCCAGCCCGAACAGTTCATGCAACAACGTGGTCCCGCTCCGCCAATGTCCGATCAGAATGATGGGCGCATCGACCAGCGGTTGTTGCAAAGCCCGACGATAATAGAGGGCCCGTTGGATGCGATTGCTGATCGTGGGAACCAGCGACAAAGGAAAAACGCTGGCGGCCAGCGGAAAACGCTTGTAGTAAACCCGAAAGCGATTCTCGGCTAACAAGCGCACCCAATCTCCAAAGCTCATGCCATGCCAGAATCGAGGATGGTACCAGCGAGGATGATCGAAAGGAGCCAAGGGAACTCCGGAAGCAACAAAATCGGTGATTTGACGAGCCATGGGCTGTGTGTCCACTCCTATCCCGAACAAGAACCTTCGCTCTCGCCGTTTTCCCTGGCAGGCCCCGAGCGTGGGTAGCGTCTCACTGATCGTTGCCTGACAACCCAAATCGAATGCCATGCGGGCGAACAGTAGGGGAAAACGATGCCACTGCCAACAAGAACTGCGTCCCTGGCAATCGTCGTCACCGGGAGATGCCGAAATCGCGGCGGCGGCGATGCATCGATATCTCACGGAGGCCGGTGTTTCCCGGCTAGCGTTGGAAGCAAGGCCACCCGCCACGCCGTTCCCCGCGCTTTCAGGCTTCCCGACTCCATCCAAACACGAAGCACTGATGGTGAATCTTCCGGGACCCCACACTCCCCCAGCATCGCACGCCGTCGCAAGGTTCCAGGACGACGATGCACCCCATTCCACCCAGAACACCAACTGCCCGCATCTTACTTACGGGTCGGTGGGTGCTCGTCGCGCGTGACCTCCGCGACCACGAAAGCGGAAGATCGCGAGGTAATGGACGGAATCCGTGCTCTGCGGCCGTGGATCACACGCCCCGTTTGGGGGGGCGAGACATCGGCATCGCTGAGCTCGCCACGGGCGCCTGCCAATGAACATCGGCGCCATTCCTTGGCCGTGAGGCCTGGACCCATGGGAAGTTACGGGGCATTCGTCACAGCTGCCATGCGGCTGTTATCGAGATATTTTTCCTGGAAACCAGACATATTACGCCAAACTATTGCTCAGCGAATCGATATGATGAGGGCCAAGCCCCCAAGAATGCGAGTAATTTTGTGGAGGGCACTGATTTGGCTCAAGTTCACAGGGCGCATGTCGCCCGCAGGAAGCGGGTTTTCGCCCATAGACCTGGAGCAGAGTGATGAACACGCGCTTACGTCGAAGAAAGATCAGACGGCGGGGCGCATCGGCAAGCCGCTATCGATCACGGCAGCCGGCGATAGTTGGCGAAATTCTCGAAGATCGCCGGCTGCTGTCCGTTACGAATGGCGAGTTGGCGGGGGGGGAAGCGAACGGCCCGCTATGGATCGACGGTTTTGTCGAGCCGGTCGGAAACCCGTTCTCGACTTCCGCGGCAACGAGCGATTATCTGTTGTCCCGTGCCGAGTCGATGCCCCACGTCGCGGGTCAGATCATTGCGGCGGTGCGAGCGCCGCGGCCGGATGTCGGAGCTTGGCGTCTGGGAGGCGCTTGGCGGCAGCGACTTCCGTCGAATCCGATAGCATCCACCCATGCCATCCTCACCTCCGCGGGGCCGGACGGCGATTCGGTGACACTCTGGAAGGTGGCTTACGCGGGAGCCGCAAGTGCTTCGGAGGTGCTTCGCGCCATGGATGCGGACGTGGATATCGTCTGGGCGTCTCCGGATTTTGTGTATGCAGGTTCGGATCCCCGCGACTTGATTCCCAACGATCCCCTTTATCTCCAGCAATATCACCACGCCTTGATGCAAACGCAGGAGGCATGGGACATTTCCGTTGGTCAATCCCAGGTGATTGTTGCTGTCACGGACGATGGCGTCGACCTGGACCACGCGGACTTGTCGAACGCGATTTGGACAAACGCGGCCGAGATTGCTGCGAATGGCATTGACGATGATGGGAACGGCTACATCGACGATGTGCGCGGATGGGATTTCATCGGTCAAGACAACGATCCCTCGCACAACAGTTCGGATGTGCATGGAACCCACGTCAGCGGTATCGCTGCGGCCGGCTTGAACAATGGCATTGGAATTGCCGGGACCGCCGGAGGCGTGACGCTCATGCCTCTTCGTTTCTTTGACTCCAATGACACTCTCCGCTTCACGTCATCGACGATCGCTGAGACTTTCGCCTACGCCGTCGACAACGGGGCGCGGATTGTAAACACCAGCTATTCGATCGATTATTTCGTTGGCGATCCCGTATTCACCGCGGGCCTTCAGTACCTGCACGATCAAGGGGCAATCCATTTCAACTCGGCCGGCAACGACAAGCAGCAAGACCCCACGCGAATCGCGTTCGAACAGTCATTGATGGTGGCAAGTACTGATAACAACGACACACTTAGTTGGTTCAGTAATTATGGCGGGGGGATCGACGTGTCGGCGCCAGGGTCGAGTATTTACTCAACCTTTCCCCATGATGGCTACCAGTTTCTGTCGGGCACAAGCATGGCAGCTCCGAATGCCGCGGGAGTGGCGGCGCTCATCTGGTCTCACCACCCGACTTGGACGCGAGACCAGGTCGTCGCACAGCTGCTTGCGACCGCGGACGACATCGACATCCTAAATCCAGGCAAGGAAACTCTCCTGGGATCAGGACGGGTGAACGCACTGCGGTCGCTCACGGAAAGTTTGGGCGCCCCGCGGATTACTGAACTGACATTCCTTTCCGCGGGCAACCATGCCGGCGATCCGGACTTGGTGGCTGGATTCACGATGAGTTTCTCGCAATTCATGGATCCGCAAGGAGTCATGGATCCTGACTCGTACGATTTCCGTGATGCTGGTCCGGATGGTCTCTTCATGACCGCCGACGACATACCATTGGAACTGACGTTCCCACAAACCTACATGATCGGCACGAATGAGTTCCGCATTGAAGTGAAAGACGGGCCGCTTGATTTTGGCTCATACAGGCTGACGCTCCAAGCGGGTGGTCTACGGAATCCCTTTGGAACCGAACTCGATGGCGATGATGACTCGTCAGCCGGCGGAGATTACGTCTTTGAGTTCAACGTGGCGCACTCCCGCGTTACATCCGGTATTGCCCTTGGGGAGCCTCATCCATGAGTCCCGCTTTGCTCAATCGCTGGCGGAGGCAAACGAAGAGGACTCTTTCTCGTACTCTCTTGAGGCCGGTCAGAAAATAAGTATTGACATTCAGGGACAGTCGCCGCTCGTGCCCGCCATTCGTATTGTTGACTCGAATGGAACACCGCTGCTGGACTCGGTTGCAGCCGGCAATCGACTGACCGTGCAGAATTTTGAGTTGCCCGTTTCCGACGATTATCGATTCACCGTTTATGGCGCGAATCAATCGTTCGGAGCTTATACCGCGCACATCTTGCTCAACAGCGCCTTCGAATCAGAGGGTCTGGTTCCGTTTGAGAATGGTTCCGCGGCGAGCAGCGAGGGTCTGCTGGAGGCGTCTATCCTCTTGGGAACCGACGGCGCTGATCGCTCCGCCGTATGGGGATCGTTTGAAAGCCAGTTTTCGGCGCCTTCACTGGTGGAGGACTTCGAGTCGGGCGGACTGAATGACGATTGGACCACGCAGTCATCCCATCCGACCGGCATTGTCGAAGTTCAGCCCGGACTGGCCACTCCGAACGGAGACTTCGCACTTGCCTTCGGGGCGGGCCCAGGCTCCGTAAATGTTGCCAATGAGGCGACCTGGTCAGTAAATGTCGCCGGTACTGGCAAACCCGTGTTGCGGTACCGGCAGGTCAGCTGGGACGACGCGAACGATCCCTTACCGGAATCGTATACGGGTAGTGTGGTTGGCGATGGAATTTCGTTCAGCATCGACGGAAATCAGTGGTTCCGCCTCGCCGATCTGGTTCCCCCGAACCCGGGTGTTTGGCACGACGAATCGATTGATGTGTACGAGGCGGTGGCGGCCGCGGGCTTGGCCTGGAATTTCGACACCATCCAGCTCAAGTTCCAGACGTTCGGTCATGGCACGGTCACGCAGGGTGGACGGGCCATCGATGACTTGCGGATCGAAAGTCGCGAATCGGGCAGCGATTGGTACGGCTTCGACCTCGATGACGGGCAGTCTCTTAGCCTCGTCGCCACGCAATTCAACACCAAGCTGGCGGGCGAGACGCCGTTGTCGCTCGAATTGTACGCTGCCGATGGGCAGACACGGCTGGCGGTCGGTGCCGGGACCGACAATGCAACGGCTGTCCTCTCGTCCTACCGGGACCGGTCGATGAATGGCGTTCCCGATCGCTACTATGCACGTCTGACTGGCCAATCGGGCCAGTATTCCTTACTCGCCCTGCGGGACGCCGACTTTGACTTGGAATCACAGCCGATCACCTTAGGCGGTCAAGTCATGCATCAAAGTGCTGTGCTGGGATTCGTAACCAACAATTTGGATTATACGGCAGAACCAGATGCCGCTCCCAATGGAACCTTCGTCACGACCTTTTTTCCCTCGGTCACCTTATCTGCTGAAGCGGGTGAAGCAGTACGCGTGCAATCGATCGGCAGTGCGACTTCAACGGGCACTCAGGTTTTCGCTCATGCCGATGGTGGGGTCGGCTGGAGTGAAAATGGGTGGCAACTTCGGGCCGATTTCGACATGCCCATGGATTATGTGTCGATCGACGTCGTGGCCGATGATTTGACGGACGTTGGTATCCTTCGAGCCTACGATGGAGCGGGCAGCCTGGTTGGCGAGACCGTGAGCCCGATCGCTGCGCCTGGTCAAGCCGCGACGATGTCCGTCCACCGGCCCTCGGCGGACATTCGCTATGTCACGATGTCCGGTTTGGGTAAAGACTCAGTGATGCTTGATCATCTCAGGTACGGAGAGCAAAGCGGAGCCGATCAATTCATTTTTGAAATGGCGGCCAACGAGTCAGTTCTCATTTCGGCGTCCTCTCCCAAGCAAGCGTCTTATGAGTTTCCAGGAGACGCTCTCTTCCAGGAAGGCAACGTATCACTGGAATTGGAGCTCGCCGATGAGAATGGAGTCGTGCTGTCCGTCGGGGGCACGTCAATCGACTTCACCGCCGGGACGAGCGGGTCCTACGTGTTGACCGTTAACTCGACCAACGCGGCGGGCGAATACTTCATCGAGTTTGATCAACCTCTCGCCCCTGGTCCGGCGCTTCAGGTGATCGCCGCGTCCACGCCGCTGCAACCAACGGCGATTGGCGCTTTCCCATCGACGTATACGGTGCAGTTTTCCGATACCATCGAATTAAGTTCCGTTCAGCCGGGCGACTTGGAGGTAAATGGTTTTTCAGCCGTTGATATCGCGTCTGCGCAGTCGGACAGCATTACGTTCATTCTAGATGAAGCGACCAATCAAGGAGCCGGCACTTACAACGTTACGTTGGCGGCAGATGCGGTCCATGACTTGCCGAACCAAGGCAATATTGCCTTTGCGACGCAGTTCACGCTTCAACCGCTATCCCCGTTTGAACCTGTCGGCATTGAAGGCGGACAAGCGTTCGTTTCACGAAACTTGTCTCTCACCGTGGATCCGTCCACGACTTCGCAATTTTCGCTTTTCCTACGCGCCGGCGAGAGTCTTTCGGCCTTGGCAAGCCCCTTCAACCCGCTTGCCTCGCTGTCCCTGGCGTTGGGCGACGCTAACGGGACGAGCAACGCACCCGGCGCGGGAAATACCGCCGCGCTGGGCCCATTTACTGCCACCTCTGATCAGTTTGTCACGATCACCGTGAGCAGTGACGTTACCACGGAATTCGGGCTCGACGTTTACCGGAATGTCAGCATTGATGATCTCTTCGACGCTGACCCGCCGAGTGAATTAGTATCCTACCTCGACACCCTTAGTCTGCCGAGATACCACGCACTTGGCACCACCGACGGTCTATTCCCGGACGAACTTCAAATTGAACTTTTCGCCTCCAGTGATCATCCCTGGGATTTCGTCTTGATGGGAACCACCACTCCCTGGAACGGCACCTTACAACTCGTGGATTCCAGCGGGTTCGTCTGGGCGGAAGGTGCGCCGGCCAGCAGCAGCGAGCATGATTTGGCGATCCAGGATTTCGTTCCACAGGAAAGTGGAATCTACTACCTGCGAATTGAAAGCGATGCTCCGCAAGATTATGCCATCATGGCAAGTGCCGGAATCGCCATTGATGCCAATACGTCTCCCATCGCGCCGCTACGCGACTTGACCGGTCGATCCGGTTTGATCGGATCGACGTCAACTGGCAACGATAGATACCAAATCCATCTCGCCAAAGGGGAAACGCTTCTCGTCGATCGCTTGCCCACCACTCGACCATTGGATGACCGATTCGACGCTCATAGCAGTGCGGCTGAACTCATTCTGCGGGATCCATCCGGCCAGCTCGCACCGCCCATGGTGGTCACCATCGACGCCAATGGTACGCGTTCCGTATTCAGCACGGCAGTCACGGGCACGTACGAGATTGAAGTGATCGGGACGGCCAACTTCCCCGCTTACGCCTTTCGGCTAGGCACGTCGGCCAGCGTCGATGTTGACTTTGATAATGATGGCGCCGTTGATTGCCAGGACGTGGGGGCACTGGTTTCAGCGATTACCGCCACTATCCATAACCCACAATACGACCTTGACGACAATGGCCTTGTCGACCTTGCCGATCTCAACCTCTGGCGTGCCGAGGCCGCGACGGCGAATGGCCTGATGTTACCCTACAAGCCTGGCGACGCGAACCTCGACGGTTATGTCGACGTCGGAGATTTTAACATCTGGAATAACCATCGCTTTACAGCCACGGGCGACTGGTGCCAGGGTGATTTCGACGCCAATGGGGTCACCGACATTTCCGATTTCAATATTTGGAATGGCAATAAATTTACGTCATCGATCGCGGCGAATGTAACCATATCTGACGCATCGGCCATCGAGGGCCAACCGCTTCTGTTTGACGTGCAACTGAGCGACGCGTTACAGGGCAGTGTCCAGCTCAACCTACTCGCGGGAAGTGGGTCCGCCACAGGGGCGCTGCTTGCCGGGAATGGTGCCGATTTCGACTACCACGGATTTGAGTACTCGCTCGATGATGGAGCGCACTGGCTACCCACCGCGGGCAACTCGGGATCAGAAGTGCTCATACCCGCGGGCACGTATGAATTCAAGGTTCGAATCAACACCTTTGAGGATGCGGTGAGTGAGCCAAATGAGTTCTTTGCGCTAAGTGCTTTTGCCGTTGCTGGACCCATCTTTGATATCTTTCCAGGCAGAGGGACGATTGTCGACAACGATGAGACAACAACGATCACCATTGGCGACGCATCTGCCACCGAGGGTGATGCCGTTGTGTTTTCAGTCACCATGGACACCGCTACCGAAGCGGAACTCCGGCTTGACCTATCGACAACCCCGATCGATGCCACCTCAGATGTCGATTTCGAATCCGCCAACTTCGACGTCTCCATGGACGATGGTGTGACTTGGCAGCCAGCCACCGGAATCGCTGGCACGGAATGGACCGTTCCCGCGGGAACCTCCCAGTTCCTGGTGCGAGTCGATACGTTCGAAGACAGTGAAGTCGAGTCGGTGGAGTCATTCCTACTGACCGCATTCGTCGTCGACGGACCAATGATCGTCATTATTGACGGTGTCGGGATGATCCAGGACGATGACGCGCCAAATGTCGAGATTTCGGATGCGGGCGGCATTGAAGGGACATATCTCGAGTTCAATGTCGCGGTCAGCACTCCCCCGTTGGCTGACACGCGCTTGGAGTTAGGGACGCAAGATGTGACCGCCATCGGAGGTCTCGATTTCCAGTTGGATGGATTCGAGTTTTCCACGGACGGGGGCGGAACATGGCTGCTCGCCGCAGGCGTCGAGGGCCGCGAAGTCGTTATTCCAGCTGGTCAGGCGTCAATCCAAGTGCGCATTGCTACCGTGGATGATGTTGTCTTTGAGGCTGATGAATCGTTCGTACTTTACGCCACGGCGTTGGATGATAACGTAGCGATGATCACCCCGGGCGCGGGCACGATCCAGAACAACGACTTGGCACCCTCCGTCTTGTTCAACGACGCCATTGTCACCGAGGGGGCGGACCTGCTGTTCTTTGCCCACCTCAGCAATCCCTCATACGAAGACATTGTGATCGACTTGTCCGCGATCGAAGGTTCTGCCTCGAGTGGCACGGACTACGATGCTCAACAGGTCGAATATTCTCTCGATTCCGGCACGAATTGGCAGCCCGCCGAGGGGGCAGGCCAATCCGAGCTAACGTTCCCCGCGGGACGTCTGGGTATTCTCCTCCGCTTTCCAACGATCGACGATGAAATCTACGAGTCGACTGAGTCAATGACCCTCTCAGCAAGTCTTCTCGCCGGAACCGTTACGGACATCGGATATGGTTCCGGCTTCATCAGCGACAACGAGTCACCGCCGACCTTGTCCATTTCCGATGACTCGGCAACCGAAGGACAACCACTGAGCTTCTCGCTGACTACGGACTTAGTGGCCTCTTTTGACATTACGCTATCGCTGACCACCAATGATATCGAGGCCGTGGGCGGCAGCGATCCCGTGGCCAATCCGGAGATCGACTACGACAACCTGAACCTCGAGTACTTCGACGGCACGGACTGGCAGCCGATCGTGGCGGGTGAGGTCACGCTGCTGGCCGGCAGCACCACCCTCGATGTGCGAGTCGCCACCTTCGATGACGCCGAACTGGAGCTGGACGAAACCTTCGAGCTGACGGCCACCGAGAGCGTCCCAGGCAGCCTGGCCACGCCCAGCGCCACGGGGATCGGGACCATTCGAGACAATGAGCCCGCGCCGACACTCACTATCGCTCCGGCCGAATCTGACGAAGGTGACTTTGTTACCTTTGCATTGACGCTCGACTCGGCATCGCCCAGCGACATCACGCTCGCGCTCACCACCAATGACATCGATGCCGTGGGCGGCAGCGATCCCGTGGCCAATCCGGAGATCGACTACGACAACCTGAACCTCGAGTACTTCGACGGTACGGACTGGCAGCCGATCGTGGCGGGTGAGGTCACCCTGCTGGCCGGCAGCACCACCCTCGACGTGCGAGTCGCCACCTTCGATGATGCCGAACTGGAGCTGGACGAAACCTTCGAGCTGATGGCCACCGAAAGCGTCCCAGGCAGCCTGGCCACGCCCAGTGCCACGGGGATCGGGACCATTCGGGACAACGAATCGGCTCCGACGCTGGCCATCGCTCCGGCCGAGGCCGATGAAGGTGACTTTATAACGTTCACACTGACGCTCGACTCGGCATCGCCCAGCGACATTACGCTCGCGCTCACCACCAATGATATCGAGGCCGTGGGCGGCAGCGATCCCGTGGCCAATCCAGAGATCGACTACGACAACCTGAACCTCGAATACTTCGACGGCACGGACTGGCAGCCGGTGGTGAGCAGCGAAGTCACGCTGCTGGCCGGCAGCACGACCCTCGACGTGCGAGTCGCCACCTTCGATGACGCTGAACTGGAGTTGGACGAAACGTTCGAGCTGATGGCCACCGAGATCGTTCCGGGCAACCTGGCCGTACCCACCGCCACGGGGATCGGGACGATTCGGGACAACGAATCGGCTCCGTCGCTGACCATCGCTCCGGCCGAGACCGATGAAGGCGACTTTGTTACGTTCACACTAACGCTCGACTCGGTGTCGCCCAGCGACATCACGCTCGCGCTGACCACCAATGACATCGATGCGCTGGGGGGAAGCGATCCCGTGGCCAATCCGGAGATCGACTACGACAACCTGAACCTCGAATACTTCGACGGCACGGCCTGGCAGCCGATCGTCGCGGGTGAGGTCACGCTGCTGGCCGGCACGACCACCCTCGACGTGCGAGTCGCCACCTTCGATGACGCCGAACTGGAGCTGGACGAAACCTTCGAGCTGATCGCCACCGAGATCGTATCGGGCAGCCTGGCCACGCCCAGTGCCACGGGGATCGGGACGATTCGGGACAACGAATCGGCTCCGACGCTGGCCATCGCTCCGGCCGAGGCCGATGAAGGTGACTTTATTACGTTCACACTGACGCTCGACTCGGCATCGCCCAGCGACATCACGCTCGCGCTGACCACCAATGACATCGATGCGCTCGGGGGAAGCGATCCGGGCGCCGACTACGACAACCTGAACCTCGAGTACTTCGACGGCACGGACTGGCAGCCGATCGTGGCGGGTGAGGTCACACTGCTGGCCGGCAGCACGACCCTCGATGTGCGAGTCGCCACCTTCGATGACGCCGAACTGGAGCTGGACGAAACGTTCGAGCTGATCGCCACCGAGAGCGTCCCGGGCAGCCTGGCCACGCCCAGTGCCACGGGGATCGGGACGATTCGGGACAATGAGCTCGCGCCGACACTCACCATCGCTCCGGCCGAGGCCGATGAAGGTGACTTTATTACCTTTGCACTGACGCTCGACTCGGTGTCGCCCAGCGACATTACGCTCGCGCTCACCACCAATGATATCGAGGCCGTGGGGGGCAGCGATCCCGTGGCCAATCCGGCGATCGACTACGACAACCTGAACCTCGAGTACTTCGACGGCACGGACTGGCAGCCGGTGGTGGCGGGTGAGGTCACACTGCTGGCCGGCAGCACCACCCTCGACGTGCGGGTCGCCACCTTCGATGACGCCGAACTGGAGCTGGACGAAACGTTCGAGCTGATGGCAACCGAGACCGTCCCAGGCAGCCTGGCCGTACCCACCGCCACGGGGATCGGGACGATTCGGGACAACGAATCGGCTCCGACGCTGACCATCGCTCCGGCCGAGACCGATGAAGGTGACTTTATTACGTTCACACTGACGCTCGACTCGGCATCGCCCAGCGACATTACGCTCGCGCTCACCACCAATGATATCGATGCGCTGGGGGAAGCGGTCCGGGCGCCGACTACGACAACCTGAACCTCGAATACTTCGATGGCACGGACTGGCAGCCGATCGTGGCGGGTGAGGTCACGCTGCTGGCCGGCAGCACCACCCTCGATGTGCGAGTCGCCACCTTCGATGACGCCGAACTGGAGCTGGACGAGACCTTCGAGCTGATCGGCCACCGAGACCGTCCCGGGCAGCCTGGCCACGCCCAGTGCCACGGGGATCGGGACCATTCGGGACAACGAATCGGCTCCGACGCTGGCCATCGCTCCGGCCGAGGCCGATGAAGGTGACTTTATTACGTTCACACTGACGCTCGACTCGGCATCGCCCAGCGACATCACGCTCGCGCTGACCACCAATGATATCGAGGCCGTGGGGGGCAGCGATCCCGTGGCCAATCCGGCGATCGACTACGACAACCTGAACCTCGAATACTTCGACGGCACAAACTGGCAGCCGATCGTGGCGGGTGAGGTCACGCTGCTGGCCGGCAGCACCACCCTCGATGTGCGAGTCGCCACCTTCGATGACGCCGAACTGGAGTTGGACGAGACCTTCGAGCTGATCGCCACCGAGACCGTCCCAGGCAGCCTGGCCACGCCCAGTGCCACGGGGATCGGGACCATTCGAGACAACGAATCGGCTCCGACGCTGACCATCGCTCCGGCCGAGGCCGATGAAGGTGACTTTATTACGTTCACACTGACGCTCGACTCGGCATCGCCCAGCGACATCACGCTCGCGCTGACCACCAATGACATCGATGCGCTCGGGGGAAGCGATCCCGTGGCCAATCCGGAGATCGACTACGACAACCTGAACCTCGAATACTTCGACGGCACGGACTGGCAGCCGGTGGTGAGCGGCGAGGTCACGCTGCTGGCCGGCACGACGACGCTCGATGTGCGAGTCGCCACCTTCGATGACGCCGAACTGGAGTTGGACGAAACCTTCGAGCTGATGGCCACCGAGATCGTCCCGGGCAGCCTGGCCACGCCCAGTGCCACGGGGATCGGGACGATTCGGGACAACGAATCGGCTCCGACGCTGGCCATCGCTCCGGCCGAGGCCGATGAAGGTGACTTTATAACGTTCACACTGACGCTCGACTCGGCATCGCCCAGCGACATCACGCTCGCGCTGACCACCAATGACATCGATGCGCTCGGGGGAAGCGGTCCGGGCGCCGACTACGACAACCTGAACCTCGAGTACTTCGACGGTACGGACTGGCAGCCGATCGTCGCGGGTGAGGTCACACTGCTGGCCGGCAGCACCACCCTCGATGTGCGGGTCGCCACCTTCGATGACGCCGAACTGGAGTTGGACGAAACCTTCGAGCTGATCGCCACCGAGAGCGTCCCGGGCAGCCTGGCCACGCCCAGTGCCACGGGGATCGGGACGATTCGGGACAATGAGCTCGCGCCGACACTCACCATCGCTCCGGCCGAGACCGATGAAGGTGACTTTATTACGTTCACACTGACGCTCGACTCGGCATCGCCCAGCGACATCACGCTCGCGCTCACGACCAATGATATCGAGGCCGTGGGGGGCAGCGATCCGGGCGCCGACTACGACAATCTGAACCTCGAGTACTTCGACGGCACAAACTGGCAGCCGATCGTGGCGGGTGAGGTCACGCTGCTGGCCGGCAGCACGACCCTCGATGTGCGAGTCGCCACCTTCGATGACGCCGAACTGGAGCTGGACGAAACGTTCGAGCTGATCGCCACCGAGAGCGTCCCAGGCAGCCTGGCCGTACCCACCGCCACGGGGATCGGGACCATTCGGGACAACGAATCGGCTCCGACGCTGACCATCGCTCCGGCCGAGACCGATGAAGGTGACTTTATTACGTTCACACTGACGCTCGACTCGGCATCGCCCAGCGACATCACGCTCGCGCTCACGACCAATGATATCGAGGCCGTGGGGGGCAGCGATCCGGGCGCCGACTACGACAATCTGAACCTCGAGTACTTCGACGGCACAAACTGGCAGCCGATCGTGGCGGGTGAGGTCACGCTGCTGGCCGGCAGCACGACCCTCGATGTGCGAGTCGCCACCTTCGATGACGCCGAACTGGAGCTGGACGAAACGTTCGAGCTGATCGCCACCGAGAGCGTCCCAGGCAGCCTGGCCGTACCCACCGCCACGGGGATCGGGACCATTCGGGACAACGAATCGGCTCCGACGCTGACCATCGCTCCGGCCGAGTCCGATGAAGGTGACTTTATTACGTTCACACTGACGCTCGACTTGGCATCGCCCAGCGACATCACGCTCGCTCTTGCCACCAATGACATCGATGCCGTGGGCGGCAGCGATCCCGTGGCCAATCCGGAGATCGACTACGACAACCTGAACCTCGAGTACTTCGACGGCACGGACTGGCAGCCGATCGTGGCGGGTGAGGTCACGCTGCTGGCCGGCAGCACCACCCTCGACGTGCGGGTCGCCACCTTCGATGACGCCGAACTGGAGCTGGACGAGACCTTCGAGCTAACGGCCACCGAGACCGTCCCAGGCAGCCTGGCCACGCCCAGTGCCACGGGGATCGGGACGATTCGGGACAATGAGCCCGCGCCGACACTCACCATCGCTCCGGCCGAATCTGACGAAGGTGACTTTGTTACGTTCACACTGACGCTCGACTCGGCATCGCCCAGCGACATCACGCTCGCGCTGACCACCAATGACATCGAGGCCGTGGGGGGCAGCGGTCCGGGCGCCGACTACGACAATCTGAACCTCGAGTACTTCGACGGCACAAACTGGCAGCCGATCGTGGCGGGTGAGGTCACGCTGCTGGCCGGCAGCACGACCCTCGATGTGCGAGTCGCCACCTTCGATGACGCCGAACTGGAGCTGGACGAAACCTTCGAGCTGATCGCCACCGAGAGCGTTCCGGGCAGCCTGGCCACGCCCAGTGCCACGGGGATCGGGACCATTCGGGACAACGAACCGCTCCGACACTCACCATCGCTCCGGCCGAATCTGACGAAGGTGACTTTGTTACGTTCACACTGACGCTCGACTCGGCATCGCCCAGCGACATCACGCTCGCGCTGACCACCAATGACATCGATGGCCGTGGGGGCAGCGGTCCGGGCGCCGACTACGACAACCTGAACCTCGAGTACTTCGATGGCACGGACTGGCAGCCGATCGTGGCGGGTGAGGTCACGCTGCTGGCCGGCAGCACCACCCTCGACGTGCGGGTCGCCACCTTCGATGACGCCGAACTGGAGCTGGACGAGACCTTCGAGCTAACGGCCACCGAGACCGTCCCAGGCAGCCTGGCCACGCCCAGTGCCACGGGGATCGGGACCATTCGGGACAATGAGCCCGCGCCGACACTCACCATCGCTCCGGCCGAGACCGATGAAGGTGACTTTATTACGTTCACACTGACGCTCGACTCGGCGTCGCCCAGCGACATCACGCTCGCGCTGACCACCAATGACATCGATGCGCTGGGGGAAGCGATCCCGTGGCCAATCCGGAGATCGACTACGACAACCTGAACCTCGAATACTTCGATGGCACGGACTGGCAGCCGGTGGTGGCGGGTGAGGTCACGCTGCTGGCCGGCAGCACCACCCTCGACGTGCGGGTGGCCACCTTCGATGACGCCGAACTGGAGTTGGACGAAACCTTCGAGCTGACGGCCACCGAGACCGTCCCGGGCAGCCTGGCCACGCCCAGTGCCACGGGGATCGGGACCATTCGGGACAATCAGCCCGCGCCGACACTCACCATCGCTCCGGCCGAGGCCGATGAAGGCGACTTTGTTACCTTTGCATTGACGCTCGACTCGGCATCGCCCAGCGACATCACGCTCGCGCTGACCACCAATGACATCGATGCGTTGGGGGGAAGCGGTCCGGGCACCGACTACGACAACCTGAACCTCGAGTACTTCGATGGCACGGACTGGCAGCCGATGGTGGCGGGTGAGGTCACACTGCTGGCCGGCAGCACGACCCTCGACGTGCGGGTGGCCACCTTCGATGACGCCGAACTGGAGCTGGACGAAACGTTCGAGCTGATCGCCACCGAGACCGTCCCAGGCAGCCTGGCCACGCCCAGTGCCACGGGGATCGGGACGATTCGGGACAATGAGCCCGCGCCGACACTCACCATCGCTCCGGCCGAGACCGATGAAGGTGACTTTGTTACGTTCACACTGACGCTCGACTCGGTGTCGCCCAGCGACATCACGCTCGCGTTGACCACCAATGACATCGATGCGCTCGGGGGAAGCGATCCCGTGGCCAATCCGGAGATCGACTACGACAACCTGAACCTCGAATACTTCGATGGCACGGACTGGCAGCCGGTGGTGGCGGGTGAGGTCACGCTGCTGGCCGGCAGCACCACCCTCGACGTGCGAGTCGCCACCTTCGATGACGCCGAACTGGAGTTGGACGAGACCTTCGAGCTGACGGCCACCGAGACCGTCCCGGGCAGCCTGGCCACGCCCAGTGCCACGGGGATCGCGACCATTCGGGACAATGATATTCCACCGGAGCACCCCTGAGCCAAAACCGCATATTGAACCAGGGAGTCGATGAGCACACAGAAGAGACCGGCGTGATGGCCAGTGGCACGACATACCCATCTTCGAACTTGCAAGTTCCTACCGGCCGCTCGATGCGGCCCGGCGCGCTCAAAAGTACCGATCGCATCCGGCCGCGTTCCCTTGAACTGCAAGAGATCGATCACTTTTTCGCGAAGTTTCTCGCGTAAGTCATTGAACGAAACGAGGCTAAGCGGCTCTGGCAATCCGCAAGGTCCGTCAAACGATCGAGCCGTCGACGCCTATTACGGCGCCCGAACCTACCAGAGATACCACTTGCCCGTATAGCATACAAAGATGCCGAGGAGCAGATTCGTGACCGAATGGGCCAGGACACAATCCCAGATGCTTTTGGTGCGCAGATACAGCCAGGTCACCATGCCAAACCAAACGGCTGCCGCAAGCGGTTCCCCGATGTGCGACAATACTCCGTAGCCGATCACGCCTAGAATCGCCAACGAACCGGCCGTACCGAGCGGAACTTCGTCCCAGTCGGGATCGTCGATATAGCGCATCAACCATCCCCGCAGGAAAAATTCTTCGATAAACGGAACAATCAAGACCAGTCCCGTGAAACGAATGGCCATGAACTGCCACATCCACGTCTTATTGCTCGCCAGTTCCTTGAACGGGTTGAATGCATCGCGGCCGCCGGGACTGAGCCATTGCCCCACGTGAAAGTAGCGTCGGTCGAGTTCGATCAGGGCTACCCACGCCACAAATCCAATCACACCCACCAGTAAACCGAGCAACGTGAATTTTACCGGAGCCTTAAAGTAGCCGGGAAAGGCAATCAGCATCATTAAGCCGGTCACGCCAATGACCAAGGTATACGACGCAGGGTACCAGGTCTGATACTCGGGAAACCACTCGTCCGAAGTCGCCGTGTCCAGAGATATCTTCTCATTATCCAGCTCACCCTCGTCGAGCAATTTATTCTCGTGCTTGAAGGAAAGCGCCAGCACGTCTCGAACCTTATGATCATCTTCCAACTGTCGCATCCTGAGCAACACCTGCAATTCGCGACGCGCCCATTGCTTCTCAATGAAATCAGGTTTAGGAGTATCATCCATAATGGGCTGGCCCAGCTCTTCCAATCGCTCGGCCGTCCACTCCTCACCGCCGTGATTTGGATCGAGCAGATCCCGCAGGGCAATCAGATTCAACTTGGTCCGCGCTACTTCCAAGTCCGCCTTTCTGCGCCCGTATACCTCCTCCAATCGCTGCTCCAGTTCGTTCAACTTGGCGCCAAAGTTTCCGATCTGATCCTTCACGTGCGTATGGGCGACGTGATTTCTCCAAGTAGGAAGCAAATTGCATACCGGCAAGATAGACGACAAACGGAATCAACGTGATATAAAGCGCGTGTTTGCCAAACACGCGAGGCCGCGGTTCCCGCGGCGGCGACTCGGCCATCTCCACCTGCGAGGCCACCTGCGGGTCGGTTGAAACATCGGTGGGGTCGGTGGGAACGTCACTCATGGAATACGTCTCATCAGAACTCAGTTGGCATGGTTAAGCCGCGTGTCGCATGGCCGGGCGAAGGGGCCGCTTCTGAGAACGTTCTCCGGCGGCAGGAAGCACGTCGTTGACCGCCCTGTGGAGAACGGTCGAATCTCGAATATAAACCGGGTGGGACGCGAGGGTCAGCGGGTTTCGCTCAGACACGTGGAATTCTCTCGCGGCCGGGTATCAGCTTTAGCGATTATTCCCGCGAACCGGGCGTCACCTCAAACCCCAGCTGCTTTCCCTCCCGTTCCACGACGATCTTCGTCTTTTCGCCAATTTTGAGGGCGTCGATGGCATACGTATAGTCATAGATGTTTTCAATCTTTTTACCCGCCAATTCCACGACCACATCGCCACCCCGCATTCCCGCCGCGGCTGCCGGTCCACCCTGACCAACGCCGGACAATTTTACCCCTTTGACATCGGTCTGCGCATAATCGGGGATCGTCCCCAGGTAGGCCCGCAGGCCGGCTCGCGGCCGATCTTCTTCCGGTCGCACTTGGGAAATGTAGTCTGGAGGGTCGGCTGCCATGGAGAGGGAACGAGCCACGAGGCCAACAAGTCGCGCGATGCGGGCCGCGTCCTGATAATTCAGCTTTTCAGGTGTATCCCGTGGCGTGTGGTACTCCGAGTGCGAACCGGTAAAGGCCGCCAAAATCGGCACTCCTTTAATGAAGAAGGCACTCGCGTCTGTGGGCAGATAGCTGTCATTCTGCGTCGTAATCGGCAAGCCGACCGGCGCATTTCGCTTTTCGATCTCGCCAGCCCAGACGCGGGACGATCCCACGCCCTGCAACACAAGACGCTTCTCAAATCGACCCACCATGTCGAGATTCAGATAGGCCGCAATACTCGGATACAGCGTCGATTCCGAACCTACAGCGGCATGTGGATCACCATCCGTCTTACCCACCGTGGCTCCGACGTGTGCGGCAGACAAACCATGCGGATTTCCCAGGCCTCCGGACGCCCCCACTTCAGACGCCGGTTGGGACACTCCATGTCCATGCCCGACCACCTGGTGCTCGTGCGACTGATCCGCCGGCAAGGTCTCTCGCAACGGATGATAAGTATCGACAAAATGGCTCGACCCGAGCAGGCCCAATTCCTCACCCGACCAGGCCGCGAACAGAATGTCGCGTTGCCCAGTAAATTTTCCAGCCTTCCGCAAGCCTTCGAGATACTGCGCGATTTCTAACAACGCCGCGACGCCCGAGGCGTTATCGTCCGCGCCAAAGTGAATCTGATTGACTTCATCCGCGTTAGCCAGCGACCCGCCAACGCCACGTCCCAGATGGTCCACATGCGCCCCGACAACAACGATTTGATCGGTCGGCCGATCGGCAACGCGGAGCCTACCTAGCACATTTCGACCCGTTTTCTTTTCCGTGACCAATTGCACGTTGGCCGACAGGGTCGTCCCGGCAATCGAGAGCCCCATTTGAGGCTCACCCGTATCAAGCTGCTGCTGCAAAGTCGCCAGATTCTTGTTTCCGCTGGCTTGCAGCCACTCATCGACCACCGCATCGGTGACGGAAATCACGGGCAAACTCGTCCCCGCCAACGACCCGTCAAAACGCAGCGGCACGAGCTGTTCATTGACCTTCGAGGTCGGTCCGCTCACCACGATCATTCCGAGCGCCCCCAGATCACGCAGCTTCATCGCCTTGAATCGCAGGCTGGCAAAACGAGCCAGATGCTGTCGCCGCTCCTGAGAAATGCCTTCTGGCATGAAACGAAAACAGACCACCCATTTACCCGTAACATCCAGATGCACGAACGAATCGTACTCGGCCTGATCCTCTTCCGCCGGCACTGGATCCCATACCCCGCAAACACGACGTCCGCCGCCGCAACTTCGCCGGTTTGGGAGAATGCCAATGGCCGCCAATCGACGTCCACCTCGTAAGACTTGTTGCCAGCAGAGAGCCGATTGCCGTCGCCGAGAGAGATGCCCGATGTAAACTCGAACTCCTGATACCAGGCTCCCTCGTCACCGGCCGGCTCCAGCCCCAATTGATCCATGTAGGCCGCGACATAGGCGGTCGCCAACCGCTCCCCGTTGGTCCCGGTGAGCCGCCCCTCCAACTCAGGACGACACAAGTAATCGACATGGCGCAGCAAGTCTTCAGCACGGAAATCAGTTTGGGATTGTCGCGCGGAAACCACGGCCATGGCCTCCGCGGCGGACGTGTCGACCGCGGCCGCCGTTGACGTGACTGCGTCCGACTCGATGCCCAACAGCCGCCGTGCCTCGTCATCGTTCCAATGGGCGAGAAAGATCTGGGATTGTTTTTGCGGAGTCCGATTAGTGGTCCAGGCCAACTGTCGACCATCTGGCGTAAAGGCGGGCAACCCGTCGAAGCCATCGGTGAACGTCACCCGCACTGGCGGTGATTTGGCTTGGACGTCGACGATGTAGAGTTCGAAGTTACTGAATCCCTGCAGGTTGGTCGTGAAGACAAGATAGTCACCCGACGGATGGTAGAATGGAGCCCAGGACATGGCACCCAGCCTCGTAATCTGACGCTGATCCGATCCATCGACGTTCATCGTCATGATCTCGGCCAACGCCCCGTCTTTCGAAAATCGCCGCCAGCACAGTCTGGCTCCGTCCGGCGAAAAAAAAGGACCGCCGTCATACCCATCCACGTCGGTCAAGCGGCGCACATCGGAACCATCGGACCGCATCAGATAGATTTCGTTGAAGTAAGCCGGATCACGTGCCAGGATTTCCTGTTCTTCCGGATCGAGTGGCCGCTCATACGCATGCCGATTGGACGCAAAGGCGATCCACTTTCCGTCGGGAGACCACGACCCCTCGGCGTCGTAACCGCGGGCTGTTGTCAGCCGGCGTGTTGCCCCTGTGTCTCGATCGTAAATGTAAAGTTCATACGTGTCGTCGTAGTCCCACGCGTAACGCCGCTGCGTGCCCGCAGCGCGAGCGGCCAATTCCGTCTCCTGTTTTTCCTTGGCCTGCGGATCGTCTTGCGTCGAGGCGAACAGCACCTCACGGCCGTCGGGGTGAATCCAGGCACACGTGGTCTTGCCCGTTCCCGGTGATATGCGACTCCGTGTCCCCGGTTTCCAGGTCCATGAGGTAAATCTGAAAGAACGGATTATCGGCGCTCCGTTCGCTTTGAAAGACGAGCTGCGTTCCATCCTTGCTGAAATATCCCTCACCGGCTCGTCGCCCCTCAAACGTCAGTTGCCGGACACCCGTCAACAAGCGAGCTTCCGAGGCCGCGGCTTCAGCGTCGGCTGCCGTCGACTCCGCCGAGGACACCGCGACTTGTGCCAGGATGGAAGAGGACAGAAAGGGTCCCCCACCCGATGCCAACAGAGCCACGAGCAAGGGAATGAAAGTCAATAAGCGATGCAAAACTGCACTCCTGAAACTAGGGCTACTGCCGAGAAATCAACGGCGCGACGACGCCTCGGCTTCGATTCCAGCAAGGGGAGAACGGCCGCGTGCCACGCCGTGCATAGTATAGGCAACCAGCCCTCTTCAAAAGTGTCCGAAGGTCCCCAAAAGCCGGCAAATACCCCGAAATGGGCGGACGGCCACGACGACTGGTCAGTCCTACGCTAAAATAGGGCAAATTCGCTTTGTCAGCCACTTGTGAGGACCGCTACCATGGCGCGCGGTGACCACCTGTTCGTCCACTGCCTCGGTTATTCCCACCACGGAATCGACGTGGGAGGCGGACGCGTGATCCACTTTGATCATCGTCCCTGGCACGTCGTCACTCAACACCTGGGCGGGCAACATGAACCGCGCGTCCGCGAGGTCGACTTGGCAGCGTTCGCACACGACCGCCCCATCGTCGTGCGGCATTATCCCGCTTGCGACTCTGCGGATATCGTGGTCGCACGCGCCCGCAGTCGACTGGCGGAGACGGACTATGACCTGTTCCAGAACAACTGCGAACACTTTGCGGTGTGGTGCAAAACGGGTCACCCGCAATCGACCCAGGTGCATGATTTCCTGGATGCGACCCGACCGTTGTCTCGCGCGCTGCCCGCCGCCGCCATGCTGATGCGGACCGCACGGCGACTGCCGGGTCGCTTACGGACCGTCGCCTACGGCGCCGCGTTCGCCATGACGGCCGGTGCGTTTGCACATCGCTATCTGGAAAATCGCCTGCGACGAGCGGTCAATCGCGAGTCGTAATGCTCGCCCCTCAGGGCCTTTCGCAACCTACCAACACCTCCCGGCGAAACAGCTCGCACAGGCGTTCTAGCACGGGGCAGTCGGCCTCACCGATCGGCCTTCCATCCAATTGCCGCACGCGGACAAGTTCCCCCATCGTGCCCGAGCAAAACATCTCGTCGGCCGCATACAGTTCCCGTGGGGTCACATCGCGCACTTCCGAGGGAATTCCGTGCCGCCCGCACAGCTCCAGCACCGTGGCGCGGGTGATGCCCTCTGGACATGCCGCACAGGTCGACGTCAACACCTTTCCCGCCCGTACGACGAATACGTGGGTGGCATTCGTCTCGGCCAGAAATCCGCGCGTGTCGAGCATCAACGCGTCATCGGCCCCTGCCGCATTGGCTTCGAGCTTTGCCAGGATCGAAGTCAGCTGATTGCACGAGTGAATCCGCTGGTCCAGCACCTCGGCCGGAGGTCGCCGCTGTCCGGCCGTAATCAATGTCACACCCGATGGGTCGTACACCGGCGGCTTGTGCTCGGCCAGGATAAAGAGCGAGCATCCGGCGCTGTTGATCCGCGGGTCCAGGCCCGAGGTGTACTTGATTCCGCGGCTGAGCGTCAGGCGGACATGAACGTCGTCCACCATTTGGTTCGCCTCCAATGTCCTCCGCAATTCGTGTCGTACCTCCGCCGCGGAGGGTACCCCCGCATACTGCAACATGCGGGCCGACTGGAAGAGTCGTTCCAGGTGAGCCGTCAACTTGAAGATTCCCTGCGGGTACAGCCGCAACCCTTCCCACACGGCGTCTCCGTTCTGCACGCTCGAGTCAAACGGACTCACACCCGCCTCGTTTCGATGGACCAGGTGACGATTGATGTTGACGATCAAGTCTTCGTTACGGGGATTGTAGGTTTGCCACATGAGCGCCTGGTCTGTGCGTGAAGCAGCGTCGAGAAAAGGAATCGCCGCCGGCCGGTTCCCTCGAGGAACCGACTGGCCGGCTACAATTTGTACCGAGCCAGTTGATCGTACAAGGGTTGGCACGCGTCAAGCAGTCCTTGGTAGCAAGCGGGCACCTCGGCCGACGAATCGTTGGGAGCCGCAAACGTCGTGGATTGTTCGACACGGGCGTACCAGTCCTTGGCCCAGCAGCCGTCCGTCGGCCGCGGCCCGGGAGGCCAACGCAACATCGCATCGACAAAGTCGATGCTGAGCGCATCGCACAACCGAGTCAGCAAACCACGGGGGTCGCGGAGGATATCGTCTGTCTCAATGACGACCGGACGCGCACCTCGCTCCTTGGCCAGCCATTCCCACAATTCGACTTGCTGTGGATAACCAGTCTGAGTGAGATCAATGTCCGTCAATACCTTCGCCAGGCTGCTCAGTACCTGCCGCGGCGAGCGAATAAGAAACGCGTGCGTGAATTCCTCGTGGAGCATCCAGTCGCGCCCCATCCGGGGTAACATGTGGTGCGTCATCTGTTTTTGATACCAGATGGCTTTGCCGTCCGGAATCGGTCCCGTCAGGCAATCCGCCACCATTTGCCAGTCAGTCAACCCGCGCCGGATGATCTCGTCACGTCCCGGATGATCCAAGCGGGTGGCGGCCAGGTAACAGGCATAAAAGGGCTCGTCAATCACTGTCGCGTCGGGCCGGTTTTCAAATGCCCGCATCATCGCCGTCGAGATATTCCTTGGTCCGGACCACATGGCGATGCGACGATTCGACATCCAACAACCTTTCTCCGCCGACGAGTCCGCTGAGCCGGGAGCACAGTCCGAGTAATTGATACGATCGGAAACCTGGACAGGCAGATGACAACAACGAAGGACATCCGCATTGCGATTCGATGGTCCCGAACGTAGGTAATACAATACGGCGGCGGGTAAGTAAACGCAGACACGAGTACACCCGCTTCCCTCGAACTCCCTTTTCCCTGGATCTCCCATGGTGGCTTCCGCGGTGACAACGCGTCGCAGCTACTGCCGCTCCTGCTTCCGCGAAGATGTCCACATTCCGTTGCCGGCGTCGCGCCCCCTCAAATGGCTGCTGTCGATCGGCAGCTGTGGCTTGGTCCTCGTCTTTTGGCCCCAGCGCTGCGTGACCTGTGGGAAGTTGCGCTTCCGCCGGGAATGGGGGGATTGGTGGCGCTAATCGCTAGTCGTCGGACGTGGGTGGCCTGATGACACCCGTGGCTGGGGCTTCCTGCCACCGTCGGCTTCCGTGGCTGGGGCTTCCAGCCACAGTCGATCCGGGTGGCGAAACGCACACGGGGAGAGCGGCGAAGCAGCGCCGCACTCCAAATGACAGCCTATCCCACGGAATCCACTAATGGATGGATCACGCGTCCATGCACGTCGGTCAAGCGGAAACGACGCCCCTGAAACTTGTACGTCAATTGTTCGTGGTCGATCCCCAGCAGATGCAACAGCGTCGCCTGCAGATCGTGGATATGGACCGGATCCTTGGTCACGTTGTAGCTCAACGGATCCGTCTCGCCGTAAGCCAATCCTGGCCGCACTCCTCCGCCAGCCATCCAGATCGAAAAGCAGCGCGGGTGATGATCGCGACCGAAGCTCTCCACCGTTAGTTTGCCCTGGCAATAATTCGTTCGGCCAAATTCGCCGCCCCAGACCACCAACGTATCTTCCAGCAGGCCTCGACGTTTGAGGTCCGTAACCAGAGCCGCCGAGGCCTGATCGGTCGCTTGGCATTGCTGAGGCAGCAACTTGGGCAAATCGCCGTGATGGTCCCAACCTTGATGGTACAACTGGATGAAGCGTACGCCCCGTTCGGCCAAACGTCGTGCTAACAGGCAGTTTGCCGCAAACGTACCAGGATCGCGCGCGTCTTCACCGTACTCTTGAAAAATATACTCCGGCTCGTCCGCGAGATCGGTTGCCTCTGGAATCGCCATTTGCATGCGATAAGCCAACTCCATTTCCTGAATCCGGGCCGTCAGTCGCGGGTGGGGATCGGCGGCCGCCTGTAACTGATGCAGTTCGGCCAAGGCATCCAACATTCGCCTGCGGCTGCTGCGATCCATACCGTTCGGATTGTGCAAGTAGAGCACCGGATTCTCACCGGCGCGAAATTGCACGCCTTGATGGACCGGTGGCAGAAAGCCGCTGCCCCATAAACGGGCTTGCAACGGCTGCCCCGATCCATTCTTGCTGACCATGACGATGAATGAGGGGAGATTTTCGTTCTCCGCGCCCAATCCGTAGTCGAGCCAGGCGCCGATGCTGGGACGTCCCGGCAATTGAGATCCGGTTTGTAAAAACGTGACGGCGGGACCGTGATTGATCGCCTCCGTGTACATGGAATGCACGATGCACAGATCGTCAGCGATCCGCGCCGTATGCGGCAACAGTTCGCTAAACCAATGCCCCGCCTCTCCATGCTGCTTGAATTTGAATGGCGATCCGACGAGCGGCAAACTCGCCTGGTTGCCGCTCATACCCGTCAGCCGCTGCCCTTGACGGACTTCATCGGGCAACTCAGTACCCTGCAGCCGATTCAATTCCGGTTTGTAATCCAGCAAATCCATCTGCGACGGCGCACCCGACTGGCACAGAAAGATGACGCGTTTCGCACGGGCAGGGTGATGCAACCGCGGTAACACGCCCGCGGCGTTGGCCGTCGCCGACCGCGGATTCAGCAGGTCCGCCAACGCGAACGCCCCCAATCCCCAGCCAAAGCGTGCCAGGACCTCACGGCGGTCGAGCCCTGCCGTTCGTTCGTATCCGGTACAACCATTCATGTTCACTCCGCGCCATTAGGCGACTAACGCATCATTTGCACTTCATCGTAACTGAGCAGGGCATTGGCGACGGTCGCCAAGGCGGCCAGGCGACACGGGTCGAGCGACTGATCCGCTCTTATGTCACCCACCGTCAAATAGTCTTCCGCCTGGGAGGGATGCCCGCGAAAGTTCGCGATTTGTGATTGCCACAGTCTGCCGAGCACGTCCAATTCCGCGGGCGTAGGCGGTCGTGCCGTGAATACGCGAAACATATCCTGCAGAATGGCCGCTTCGTCGGTGCCATGCTGCAGCAACAGCCGCTGCCCCAAGGCCCGACAACCTTCCACGAACTGGGGACTGTTCAGTAGCACGAGCGCTTGTAGTGGCGTCGACGTGGTTTCACGACGCACACGGCATACGTCTCGCAACGCCGCGTCAAAGGTAGTCATCAGGGGAGCCGGGCCGGTGCGTTTCCAATACGTGTAAAGACTTCTCCGGTACAGTCCATCTCCCCGATCGCGTTCCGTGGGCGAAAAGGCCTGCTCGAGGTCATACGGGTTGACCGGGGCCCCTCCCACCTTCTCGACCAAGAGGCCACTTACCGACAAAATATTGTCGCGTAGCATCTCGGCCGGCAAACGATAGCTGGGACCACGGGCCAAGAGCCGATTACCTGGGTCCTCCGCAATCCGCGTGAGGGACGCCTGCGACGATTGGGCGAAGGTCGCCGAGAGAGCGATCTGCTTCACCAGCCGTTTTACATTCCATCCGTGCTTGACAAAATCGCCAGCCAGCCAGTCGAGCAGTTCGGGATGCGAAGGACGTTCTCCCTGTTGTCCGAAGTCCTCCGGAGTTCGCACCAGCCCCTGCCCAAACATCAATTGCCAGACGCGGTTGACTTGCACTCGGGCCGTCAACGGATGGTTGGACCGCGTCAGCCACCTGGCCAGTCCCCAACGATTCGCAGGCAGCCCGGCGGGTAGCCGACCGAGAACCGCGGGGGTCTCGGGCTGGACCCGTTCCCCCGGAGCATCGTAATTTCCACGGGCCAGAAGATAGCTTGACCGGCGCGTCGACATTTCGCGCATGACCATGATCTCGGGAATCTCAGTCATCAACTCCGTCCATTGACGTCGCAGGTCGCATAATTCCCGCCATCGCTGCTGGTACGTCCCATCTGCGGTATGCAAGTAGAATTCGACGAGCGCCTCACGCTGCGTGTCCGCGAATTCCGCAGGTCGCGGCGGGGCAGCGATCGACAATTCCTCCGCCGCCAGGCCTTGGACCTCGAGCAACGTGAGTTGTCGATCGAACACGAAAAATTCGTCCACCTTACCCGAAGTAAAACCGTGATCGCGAAAGCGCTCGCCGATTGTGATCGTGTCTCCCCCGCCACCGGTGATATTCTTTACGAGCTGGTCGCGGACGATATTCACCGGCACTGGCTGACCGTTCACATAGATCGCCATCCCATCGGCCCGGCTGGAACCGTCGTACGTTACCGTGACATGTTGCCACTCGCCGCTGGGCAGCTTGTCTCGCGTCTTGATTGCGATCGCGTTACCCGGCCAGAAGTGGATCAGTGCAAACTGCAGCCTGCCGTCTTCGATCAGCAACTCGTACCCGCGGCTGCCTGCATCGGTCCAGGCGCGGGACCGATGAAACACGACGGCTCGCGATTTCTCGTCAGGCGACCACAGCCACGTGGCGATCGAAAATGGTTCGTAGGCCTGAAAATTGCCGACTTCCAGACCGATACCGTCGTCCCCGGTCAACTGCACCGCTTGTCCTTGCTTCCCGGGCACCGACTGATTCGGCGGCTGGGGGGCGTCCTCGAAATCGAGATGCACCAGGGGCCGTATTGCCAGCTCGATGCGGTCGCCGAGCTGCATCGCCAGCCATTTGTCAAACGCATTCCGCCGCTCGTGCTTCGTCGACGCCAGCGCGGCCTCGGCGGCTTGGATCGCCGCACGCAACTCGGATTGTCGAGCCCGTTGTGCGGCAGTCGGAAGCAGCAGCGAAGGCGTCGGAATGGCGTCGGTGAAGTAGGAATAGAGTCCCGCTTCGTCGATGTTATCGAAGAAGGCCGAGACCTGATAGTATTCTTTCTGGCTGAGCGGATCGAATTTATGGTCATGACAGCGGCAGCACTCCATCGTCAGTCCCAATAGGGCAGTCGAGAAGGTCTCGGTACGATCCGCAACCGATTTCATCCGAAACTCTTCGGGAATGCTTCCCCCTCCGCTTCCTGCGGATGAAGTCGATTAAAGGCCGTGGCCAGAATTTGCTCGTCGGTCGCGTCGGGCAGCAGGTCGCCGGCGAGTTGCTCCGTCACGAATTGATCGTAAGGCATATTGGCGTTGAAGGCCCGCACCACCCAATCGCGATACGGCCAGACAAAGCGATCGCGATCCACCTGATATCCGTACGTATCGCTGTAGCGGGCCACATCCAGCCAGTCGGCGGCCATCCGCTCTCCGTAGCGAGGCGAGTCCAGCAGGCGATCCACGACTTGCTCGCGGGCGTTCGGTGAGTCATCCGCCAGGAATGCATCGAGTTCCGCGAGCGTGGGGGGCAGGCCCGTCAGCGAGAATGTCAACCGCCGCAACAAGCTGGCTCGATCCGCTGGCGGCGCGGGCTGCCAGCCCTCGGTGACGAGTCGAGCCCGCACGAAACAGTCGATCTCGTTGCCAATACCTGCCGCAGGGGCAGGGGAGGGCACCTCGATGTCCCGTGGCGGTACAAATGACCAGTGCTGGCTCCAAGCCGCCCCCTGGTCGACCCAGGATTCGATCAATCGGATTTCCGCCGGACTGAGCGAGCGATGCGATTCGGGCGGTGGCATCCGCTCGTCGGGATCGTCGCTTCGGATCCGCCGCACCAATTCACTGGCCGCCGCATCGCCGGGCACAATCGCGATCGATGTCGCATCTTCCCGCACATCCAGTCGCAGGTCGGCTTGTCGCGCCGATTCGTCGGGACCGTGGCAAGCGAAGCAGCGATCGGCCAGCAGGGGGCGAATGTCCCGATCGAATTCGACGGTCGCGGCTGGTCCGCGGCGGCCTGGCAGGGCAGCCATAACGTCAATGCGATCAGCAGTCGCCAAACCCGGGGGGACATGAATTGCGTTTCCTCCTGCCTGGGCGGTCGCGATTCGCCGCCACGCGGCGCACCTACCCAAGTTTAACCGCTCGCCACACGCAGGAACATCTCCAAAGCGTCTTGGCCTCGCGAAGGAAAGGAGTTCTGCCCGTGGGACAGGCATCGTCAGCCGTAGCCGCCTGCCTCGGGCAGCAGGGCCACTCACTCGGTCCCACCGATCTGACGCTGGTTCACGGTTCACCCGGGACGGGCGCTGTCAACGCACGGACGGGCCCAATTCGCGATCTCTTGCTTGCGTCCATAACCGCTAATAAGGTACGCTCATCCGTATGCGACCCCGCATTCACTCACGCACCGGCTTCACGCTTGTCGAGCTCCTTGTCGTGATCGCCATCATCGGCGTGCTGGTCGCACTGCTGCTGCCGGCCATCCAGCAGGCCCGCGAGGCGGCCCGTCGCGCACAGTGCGTGAACCAACTCAAACAATGGGGACTCGCCACCCTGAATTACGAATCGGCCCAACGCCGATGTTCCCCGGGCATCGTCGACAACGATCAGGACTATCGCGACGGCCAGCACAGCGGTCTGGTTTACCTGTTGCCGTACGTCGAGGAAAACGCGCTCTACGAACAATACGACTTTGAGGTCGATTGGAAATCGCCGGTAAATCTCGCCGTGGCGAGCGTGCGGGTCGAGTCGCTCCTGTGCCCCAGCAACGCCAGCGCAGTCGTCGATGATGGGGGCGTGCCGGGCGCACGCCACCGACTATGCGTTGTGCAAAGGCAACCAGGCCTTCTTGTGTGAAGACGCTGTGGGAGGTGGCATCTACGACGTGAATAGTCGCACGCCGATCCGCGCGATCAAAGACGGCACATCGCATACGATTGCCATGGGCGAGGCCGTCAGTGACCCCAATTGGGTCACGATCCCTCCCTGAGGCTGACGGACCTTCCTGTCGGGCCAGGTCTGGACCGCCGCAGATTTTGACGCGACCAACAACCTGGGCTTCCAGGGAGGCCCCGGATCGGTGTTGGCCGTCACGAGTCAGAACCCAGGTGCGGACGGCGCCTGGGGCACGGCGGATGATAAGCTGACGCCCATGAACCAGCGTCCGGGTGGAGTTTCCCTGGATAACAACCCTGGCAGCAACTGCGCGGACCGTCGTGATGCCATTCGTGGCTTCGCCGGCAAACACACGGGTGGCGTGAACTTCGCCTTCGCCGACGGCTCGGTGCGATTCCTCAACGAATCGATCGACGCGGCCAATTATCGCGCGGCCAGTACCATCGCGGGCCGGGAAGTCTCGGCCGCCGGGGTCGATCCGTAAACGCCGCCAATCGTAGCGCCGCCGTCCGCGGCAGCGACAAGTGCTCAAGGACACGACGGAAGGGCTGAACCCAGGCCACCCTGGTGATCAGGCAAGATCGAAGCGATCGAGATTCATCACTTTGTCCCACGCCGCCACAAAGTCACGCACAAATGCCTGTTGCCCGTCGTCACACGCGTAGACTTCCGCCAGGGCTCGCAGTTGCGAATTCGAACCAAAGATGAGATCGACGGCAGTGCCGGTCCATTTGAGCTCGTTCGTCCCGTGATCACGTCCCTCGAAGACGTGCTCGCATTGCGACGACCGCTGCCACTTCGTGTGATTGTCGAGCAAGTTCACGAAGAAATCATTGGTTAACGTCTCGGGCCGGTGTGTGAAGACGCCCAGTTTTGATTGCCCCACATTGGTGTTCAGTGCCCGCATGCCGCCCACCAGAACGGTCATCTCCGGAGCGGTTAAGGTCAGCAGGCTGGCTCGATCCACCAACAATTCTTCCACCGGTCGGTCGGGCTCGTTGCCGACATAGTTGCGGAATCCGTCAGCCGTCGGTTCGAGCACGGCAAACGATTCGACGTCCGTTTGCTCTTGCGAGGCGTCCGTACGCCCGGCGCGAAGGGGACCTGCACGTCGTGGCCGGCCAACTTGGCAGCGGACTCGACGGCAGCGCAGCCACCTAAAACGATTACGTCCGCGAGCGAGACCCGCTTGTCGCCGGACTGCGTGCTGTTAAAGTCCTGCTGGATACGCTCCAAAATCGGCAGCACCTTCGCCAGCTCGGCCGGCTGGTTGACCGCCCAATCCTTTTGGGGCGCCAGACGAAGCCGCGCACCGTTCGCCCCACCGCGTTTGTCGGTGCCGCGGAAGGAAGCCGCCGAGGCCCAGGCGGTCGTGACCAATTGGGAAATGGACAATCCCGACGCGAGCAACTTGTCCTTGAGTTCCGAGATGTCTTGCGGTCCGATCAGTTCATGATCGACATCGGGCACGGGGTCTTGCCACAATTGCGGCTCGGCAGGCACCCACGGGCCGAGACACCGCGAGCGAGGCCCCATGTCTCGGTGCGTCAGCTTGTACCAGGCCCTGGCAAAGGCATCTGCGAACTGGTCCGGTTGCTCGTGAAAACGCTTCGAAATCGGCGCGTAGATCGGATCCATTTTTAGCGCGAGGTCGGTCGTGAACATCATGGGGGCGTGCTTCTTGGACGGATCGTGAGCATCCGGCACGGTGCCCACGGCGGATGGGTCGGTGGGGGTCCACTGCGTGGCGCCGGCGGGACTTTTTTCCTGTTCCCATTCGTAGCCGAACAAATTGTCAAAGTAATTGTTGTCCCACTTTGTCGGCTCGGTCGTCCACGCGCCCTCCAAACCGCTGGTGATCGTGTCGTCCGCATTGCCGCTGCCAAAGCTGTTCTTCCAGCCCAGGCCTTGCTCCTCGATTCCGGCACCCTCCGGTTCGGGACCCAGGTACTTGGCCGCATCGGCCGCTCCATGAGCCTTGCCGAAGGTGTGACCGCCGGCAATCAGCGCCACGGTCTCCTCGTCATTCATCGCCATGCGGCCGAATGTTTCCCGAATGTCCCTCGCCGCCGCGGCCGGATCCGGTTTGCCGTTGGGCCCTTCCGGATTGACGTAGATCAGGCCCATCTGAACGGCGCCGAGAGGATTCGCCAGTTCTCGTTCGCCCGAGTAACGCGCGTCGCCAAGCCACTCGCTCTCCGGCCCCCAGTACACGTCCCCTTCGGGTTCCCAAACGTCCTCGCGTCCGCCGCCGAAACCTAGCGTCTTGAATCCCATCGATTCCAACGCACAGTTGCCGGTAAAGATCATCAGGTCGGCCCACGAAAGTTTCCGACCGTACTTCTGCTTGATGGGCCAGAGCAACCTGCGAGCCTTGTCCAGGTTCGCATTGTCGGGCCAACTGTTGAGGGCGCGAAGCGGAGAGTGCCGGCTCCGGCGCCGCCCCGACCATCGGCGATGCGGTACGTGCCAGCGCCGTGCCAGGCCATCCGAATGAAGAAGGGCCCGTAATGCCCATAGTCGGACGGCCACCAGTCCTGTGACGTCGTCATGAGGGCGTCGATGTCTTTCTTCAGCGCCTGCAGGTCGAGCGTTTTGAATTCTTCGGCGTAATTGAAGTCCTTGCCCATGGGATTGGACAGGGGTGAATGCTGGTGGAGGATCTGCAGGTTCAACTGATCCGGCCACCAATCTCGATTTGACAAGGCCGCTGCCGCTGTGTGTCTACCTGGCGCGCCATGCATCACTGGACACTTGCTTTCGGTATTCATATTCTCTCCTGACGAGTCGTGTTCTTGTGTGAACATTAGGTATACAACTAAGAACTGTTCTGGGAAAGTCTTGGCACGCCGGCGATCGCTCCCCCGACCGATGATCGTCGCCGCGAACCGGGCCCGCGATTGTCCATGTTCCCCGCAAACGCAAGGGGCTATCGATGCGGACGCGGGATCGGCTGCCAGCCTATCCCACAGCACGCCCTCTCCCGTCTCATAAGGCTGGTGTACAATCAGCGAACGACTTGGTAGCGAACTGTTCCTGGACCACCTTCGCGCGCGCACGAGACGTATGATCGACATCGATTCGCAGCTTAGCCCAGCCGACTTGCTCCCCGCGCTCGACCGCATGTGGGCTGCCTCGGCCGACCGTCTGGATCGCATCGAGCGACGCTGGACGACGAAAACCGCCGCGCCCGTGTTTACCGTCGACGGACAGTACCAGCCGCAGGGCTGGACCGAATGGACGCAAGGGTTTCAGTACGGCAGCCTGATCCTGCAGTTCGACGCCACCGGCGAGCAGAGCTTCCTTGACCAGGGCCGCGCACACACCGTCGCCGCCATGGCGCCCCACGTGACGCATCTCGGCGTGCACGACCATGGCTTCAATAATGTCAGCACGTACGGCACACTGCTGCGACTGATGAACGAGAGCCGTATCGCCGACGATACATGGGAACGCCGCTTCTACGAAATGGCGCTCAAGTCATCGGGTTCGGTGCAGGCGGCCCGCTGGTCAACCACTCGTGACGGCGGCGGTTACATCTATTCGTTTAACGGACCGCAGTCACTATTCGTCGATACCATGCGCTCGTGTCGGGCCCTGTCCATGGCCCACCAATTGGGACACGCCTTGATGGGCGAGCGCGACGAACGCATTAGCCTCATCGGACGCATCATCGAGCACGGCACGACGACAGCCAAATACAACATCTGGTACGGCGAGGATCGCGACACCTACGACATCCTCGGCCGCACGGCCCATGAATCGCTCTTCAACACGAACAATGGTGACTACCGAGCCCCCTCGACTCAGCAGGGTTTTTCCCCCTTCACCACCTGGACCCGCGGGCTGGCTTGGGCCATGCTCGGTTTTCCCGAGCAACTGGAATGGCTGGCGACGCGACCTGACGACGAACTGGAACCGCACGGCGGCCGCGAAGCGGTGGAAGCCCCGTTTCTGAAAGCCGCCTGTGCCACCTGCGATTTCTACATCGAGCAAACGCCCACCTGCGGCGTCCCCTACTGGGACACCGGAGCGCCGGGGTTGTCACGGTTGGGCGACTACCTCCATCAGCCGGCTGACCCGTTCAACGACGTCGAGCCGGTCGACAGCTCGGCGGCAGCGATTGCGTGCCAGGGGCTGTTACGACTGGCACAGCTGCTCGACGCGCGGCAAGACGCCGACGACGCCGCCCGCTTCCGGCAAGCCGGGCTGACGACCCTGCGGACCTTGCTCAGCGAACCCTACCTCGCCACCGATGACAAGCACGAAGGCTTGCTGTTGCACACAGTTTACCACCAGCCCAATGGATGGGACCACGTCCCACCGGGGCGAAAGGTGCCGGTGGGCGAAGCCTGCATGTGGGGCGATTACCATCTCCGCGAGGCGGCGCTGTACGTTGGTCGGCTGGCAAAAGACGAGCCGTATTACACTTTCTTCGGACCGACCCACTAACGTGCATCCATGAGCAAGGCGGAAAAACGTGTCGTGCTGGTGACCGGAGGGAGCCGAGGCATTGGGCTGGGAGTGGCCCGCGCCTTGGCGGCCGAAGGCTTCGACGTCGCGATCAATGGTCGACGACCCGCAGCCGACGTGGCCGAGGCGGTCGACGAGCTGCAGTCACTCGGCGCCGCGGTCCTGTATTGTCAGGCAGACATCGGCGACTTGGCGGAACACGGGCCGCTGCTCGACGCCATTCGTAAACGCTTTGGCCGGCTGGATGTATTGATCAACAATGCGGGAGTGGCACCCGACGTGCGAGCCGACCTGCTCGAGGCGACGCCGGAAAGTTTCGACCGCCTGCTCCGCATCAATCTGCGTGGACCCTATTTCCTCACGCAGGCGGTCGCCAAATGGATGATTGAACAGCGCGGCGACGATCCCGAATTCCAAGCCGCCATCATCAATATATCGAGCGTCAGCGCCACCGAGGCTTCCGTGAATCGGGGCGACTACTGCATTTCGAAGGCGGGCGTGGGCATGGCGACACAACTGTGGGCCGCCCGGCTGGGCGAGTTCAGAATCCCGGTCTATGAAGTGCGGCCGGGCATCATTCGTACCGATATGACCACTGCAGTAGCGGACAAATACGACAAACTGTTGGCCGAAGGCTTAACGGTCGAGCCGCGGTGGGGATCGCCCGACGACATCGGCCGCGCCGTGGCTGTCCTGGCTACCGGGAAGCTTACTTACGCCACCGGGACCGTGCTGCCAATCGACGGTGGCTTAACGCTACGACGGCTGTAGGGAGCCCTGCCATGGATCATTCGGTGTTTGATCAACTCCAGACGCACAAGCTGGTACCCGTCATTGCCCTGGAAGACGCGCAGCAGGCCGCACCACTCGCCCAGGCGCTGGTGGCGGGCGGACTTCCGGTGGCCGAGGTCACGTTTCGCACCGCTGCCGCGTTGGAATCGATTCGCATCATGGCCGAGCGCGGGGATTTGCTGGTGGGAGCCGGTACGGTGCTCACCGCGCAACAAGTGGATCTGGCGCAGGCGGCCGGCGCGAAGTTCATTGTCTCGCCGGGCTTTAATCCCAAGGTGGTTCAACACGCCCAGCAACGAGGCCTGCCCGTTTGTCCCGGCGTTTGTACCCCCAGCGAGGTCGAGCAGGCCATTGAGCATGGACTGGACGTGGTCAAATTTTTTCCCGCCGAGGCCTTCGGAGGCCTGGCAACGCTCAAAGCCCTCGCCGCGCCGTACCCGCGGATGCGCTTTGTTCCCACCGGCGGGATCGGTCCCGAGAACGTTCGCGATTACCTGGCGTTCGACCGTGTGGTGGCCTGCGGCGGAAGTTGGATGGTCAAGCCCAAGTTATACGCCGACGGCAATTTCGCACCCGTTCAGCAAGCGGTCCGCCAGGCAGTGGCACTTGTGGAGAAGTAGACGATGACACAACTCAGCATCAAGCCCGCCGATGCATGCCAACTCGATCAGGTGTCCTTGGGCGAGGTGATGCTGCGGCTCGATCCGGGCGAGGGGCGTGTCCGCACCACGCGGCACTTCCGCGTTTGGGAAGGGGGCGGCGAATACAACGTCGCACGCGGCCTGCGGCGTTGCTTTGGCCTGCGAACCGCCATCGTCACGGCGCTCGCGGACAACGATGTCGGGCGGCTGATCGAGGACCTCATGCTGCAGGGCGGGGTCGATTTGTCGTACGTCCGCTGGGTGCCGTACGACGGCATCGGACGCACGGTCCGCAACGGCCTCAACTTTACCGAGCGGGGCTTCGGCGTACGTGGTGCGGTCGGATGTTCCGATCGAGGCCTGACCGCGGCATCCCAACTGAAAACGGGCGACATCGACTGGGACCATCTGTTCGGCAAGGTCGGCGTGAGGTGGTTCCACACCGGAGGCATCTTCGCGGCGTTGTCGGACACGACACCCGAGGTGGTGGAAGAAGCCCTCACTAAGGCCCAACAGCATGGCGTCGTCACTTCTTACGATTTGAACTACCGCCCGTCTCTCTGGCAGGCGATTGGCGGGCAGCCGCGGGCACAAGACGTCAATCGTCGTCTGGCGAAGCTGGTGGATGTGATGATCGGCAACGAGGAGGACTTTACCGCTTGTCTGGGACTGGAAGTCGAGGGAGTCGGTTCCCACCTGAGCCATCTGCCACGGGATGCCTATCAGCAGATGATTGAACGAGCCGTCAGCGAGTATCCCAACTTTCGTGCCACCGCCACCACACTCCGCACCGTACGCTCGGCCAGCACCAACGATTGGGGGCGCTGGCCTGGTACGACGGGCAGTTTTACGAGGCAACGCATCGCGAGCAGCTGGAAATCCTCGATCGTGTGGGTGGCGGCGATAGCTTCGCCTCGGGTTTCATCTATGGCCTGCTGACGTCAGGCGACGCCCAACGAGCCGTCGACTATGGAGCCGCCCACGGTGCGCTGGCCATGACGACGCCGGGGGATACGACGATGGCCACGCTCAAGGAGGTGGAAAAACTGGCCGGCGGCGGTTCGGCACGGGTCGATCGGTAGCGTCGCGCCATCTTTTTTTCTCACCCAGCCGCAAAGTCACGCAGGAAAGGCCTTGAGCCGTAAGTACGTCAACTTGAGATCGTTGTAGCTAGGGCGGCTTTTGTGCGAAGACACGGACCTGCCGCACCGTTCGTTCGACCGCGAGCCAGAAGAGCCCGCTTGCGGAGGCGAAGCCATTCGCGCTGCCGAAGCAAGCGGGCTCTGTCGGCGTGCGCGTTTTCGCGGTAACGGACTCCATCCCCAGAAACTGCGCACGCCGACGAAGAATGCCGTTCACCTGGCTTGGCTCAAATGCGTCGTACGGGGCATTCTTCTCTGGCTCGCGGTCGAACGATGTCATATTGCCTCCGTGCGATCGCATGGGAGGCTGCCGCACCGTTCGTTCGACCGCGAGCCAGAAGAGCCCGCTTGCGCGGGCGAGAGCCATTCGCGCTGCCGAAACAAGCGGGCTCTGTCGGCGTGCGCGTTTTCGCGGTAACGGACTCCATCCCCAGAAACGCGCACGCCGACGAAGAATGCCGTTCACCTGGCTTGGCTCGAATGCGTCGTACGGGGCATTCTTCTCTGGCTCGCGGTCCAACGATGTCATATTGCCTCCGTGCGATCGCATGGGAGGCTGCCGCACCGTTCGTTCGACCGCGAGCCAGAAGAGCCCGCTTGCGGAGGCGAAGCCATTCACTCTGCCGAAGCAAGCGGGCTCTGTCGGCGTGCGCGTTTTCGCGGTAACGGACTCCATCCCCAGAAACGCGCACGCCGACGAAGAATGCCGTTCACCTGGCTTGGCTCGAATGCGTCGTGCGGGGCATTCTTCTCTGGCTCGCGGTCCAACGATGTCATATTGCCTCCGTGCGATCGCATGGGAGGCTGCCGCACCGTTCGTTCGACCGCGAGCCAGAAGAGCCCGCTTGCGGAGGCGAAGCCATTCGCGCTGCCGAAGCAAGCGGGCTCTGTCGGCGTGCGCGTTTTCGCGGTAACGGACTCCATCCCCAGAAACGCGCACGCCGACGAAGAATGCCGTTCACCTGGCTTGGCTCGAATGCGTCGTGCGGGGCATTCTTCTCTGGCTCGCGGTCGAACGATGTCATATTGCCTCCGTGCGATCGCATGGGAGGCTGCCGCACCGTTCGTTCGACCGCGAGCCAGAAGAGCCCGCTTGCGGAGGCGAAGCCATTCGCTCTGCCGAAGCAAGCGGGCTCTGTCGGCGTGCGCGTTTTCGCGGTAACGGACTCCATCCCCAGAAACGCGCACGCCGACGAAGAATGCCGTTCACCTGGCTTGGCTCGAATGCGTCGTGCGGGGCATTCTTCTCTGGCTCGCGGTCCAACGATGTCATATTGCCTCCGTGCGATCGCATGGGAGGCTGCCGCACCGTTCGTTCGACCGCGAGCCAGAAGAGCCCGCTTGCGGAGGCGAAGCCATTCGCGCTGCCGAAACAAGCGGGCTCTGTCGGCGTGCGCGTTTTCGCGGTAACGGACTCCATCCCCAGAAACGCGCACGCCGACGAAGAATGCCGTTCACCTGGCTTGGCTCGAATGCGTCGTGCGGGGCATTCTTCTCTGGCTCGCGGTCCAACGATGTCATATTGCCTCCGTGCGATCGCATGGGAGGCTGCCGCACCGTTCGTTCGACCGCGAGCCAGAAGAGCCCGCTTGCGGAGGCGAAGCCATTCGCGCTGCCGAAGCAAGCGGGCTCTGTCGGCGTGCGCGTTTTCGCGGTAACGGACTCCATCCCCAGAAACGCGCACGCCGACGAAGAATGCCGTTCACCTGGCTTGGCTCGAATGCGTCGTGCGGAGCATTCTTCTCTGGCTCGCGGTCCAACGATGTCATAAACACGGTGGCCAGTGGAATCGTGAACACGAGTACGGGGATATCGCAGGGCCTGGACAGACACCAGAGGAGACCATCGCCATCAATGAACTCCTGGAACGTCTGGCGTCGGACAACCCGCGCCAGGCACAGGTCGCGAAGATGCGGCTGTTCCTGGACATGACCCTGGTCGAAATCTCGCAGGTGATCGGCTATTCCGCAGACACGGCGGAAGCCGACTGGGCGTATACGACGGTGGAGGTAACCTGCTCAGTGCCTACACGTACGGACTGGGACTCGTCGGCCAAGATTCCGCCGGCAGCCTGCTCTATTATGATTTTGACGCCGCCGGTTCCACGGCCGGAATCTCGGACGGAACGGGCCAGTATCTCAATCAATACAGTTACCTGCCCTTTGGGGAGACCTTGTCGGCCAGCGAGACCGTGCCGAACGCGTTTCAATTCGTCGGCCGGGAAGGGGTCATGTCAGACGGCACCGGCTTGAACTTCATGCGGGCCAGATACTATGATCCGGGCGACGGTCGCTTTGTCAGCTCCGATCCGATCGTCCTTGCCGGCGGGATCAACTTGTACCGTTACGCCGTGAATGACCCTGTCGGTCGCATCGATCCTTCCGGACTGAACCCACTTGGTTCTGTCGGCGAAATGTGGCACGAGCAAGCATTCGATCAGTGGTCTACGGAGAATCCGGCGTCTACGTGCGTGGTGCCTCAGAGACCATTCTGGTGGACTCGGGGGTTCTCACCTTGGAGGAAATCGCCAGCGTGGGCGCCTCCAGCGTCCGGCGCCAGCAACGCGGTCACTCCAGGCCATCGCGGAAGCGGCAGTGGCCAACACAACACCAGTCGTCACCGGGACTGGCGGCGGTGCGGTCCGGCTACTCGGCATCAACCCCTTGGCGGCCGGTTTCTTCGCCCAGTTCGTGGTCGATTCGGCCAATGACCTGGTCGAGTCGTACTTCCCGCTGGCGAAGTTGCCCTCGATCGCGGAGGACATCGATCAGCTCGTCTGTTCCTTCTATGGCTGCGATCTCTCCGAGGAAGCGGATGCTTCCTTCACGCAGCAAGTCCTGTCCTTCGATCCCAACGACATCATTGGTCCCCCAGGATTCGGCCCGGACGGTTTCATGCAGTCGACGCCTCTGTATCTACCCTACACAATTCGTTTTGAGAACTTGGACGCGGCGACCGCTCCGGCCCAAACGGTGACGATCACGCAGCAGTTGGACAACGACCTGAACTTCTCCACGTTCGATTTCGAGGGGTTCGGCTTCGGTGGTCAATCCTATTCGGTCGTGGGGACGCAAAGCTCGTTTGAGACGCGGATCGATCTGCGGGATTCGCACGGGGTCTTCCTGGATGTCGCGGGCAACCTCGACGTCAACTCCGGCTTGCTGACGTTCACCTTCACGTCGCTCGACCCAACCACGTTCGATCTGCCCCTGGATCCGATTGTGGGATTTCTGCCGCCGAACAAGACGGCTCCGGAAGGGGAGGGCTTCATTCGCTATCGGATCAAGCACAATCCGGGCCTGTCCTCTGGCACGCGGATCGATGCCCAGGCGTCCATTGTCTTCGACACGAATGCGGCCATCGACACGCCGCCCATCGTCAACACGATCGACGACATCGCACCCACCAGCCAAGTCGCCCCGCTGCCGGCCGTCCAGAACCGCCGGGAGTTCTCGGTGTCGTGGCAAGGGCTGGACAACGCGGGCGGAGCCGGCGTCGTGACGTTTGACATTTACGTGTCGACGGACGGCGGTGAATTCGTGCTGTGGCAGGCGGCGACGCCGGCGACCAGCGGTGGGTTTCAGGGAGACTTCGGTAGCGCGTATTCTTTCTTCAGCCTGG
This sequence comes from uncultured Planctomycetaceae bacterium, assembly GCA_963700865.1. Lineage (GTDB taxonomy): Bacteria > Planctomycetota > Planctomycetia > Pirellulales > Pirellulaceae > CAVOGJ01. Next base: position 162,815 of record CAVOZC010000022.1, read on the forward strand.
CACGCGATGGCGCGGGAAACCTGCAGAGCATGCCCGGCAGCCTGGTGACCACATCTCTGGAATTGGCTGACGGCGATTTTGACAACGACGGAGACTACGACCTGGACGATATCGACGCCCTCATGGCAGAAATCGCGGCCGGAACGCATGCAGCATCATTCGACTTGACGGGCGAGGCGCTGGTCAATCTGGACGATCGCGACGAATGGCTGCGGCAAGCAGGTGAATTCAATCTCGGTCCCGGCCTCACCTATTTGCTGGGCGATGCCAATCTCAGTGGCGCCGTGGATGTGTCCGATTTCAATATCTGGAACAGTAACAAGTTCACAGTTCAATCGGCGTGGAGCCGCGGAAATTTCAACGGAGACGGGAACGTTGATGTTGCCGACTTCAATTCTGGAACGCCAACAAGTTCATGGCCGCCGGAAGCGCCGCTGGCGGCCAAGTCCTGAACGACTCGTCGGTCGAACGACAAGCCGCGCCGCGCCGCCGACTGGCGTGCCGTTGGCCCTGGGACGACGAGCCATTCGTCTGGCGGCTGCCTACGCAACGTTCGTCCGACGACGCCCCGGCCTGAGCTTCGCTGCGATTTGTCTCGATGTAAATTAATTGCCTTGGCCAGCCGTGTATCTGGGTACTTCTAACTGGTAATCTCGTTGGCAGTACTTTTCCGTTCCCTATTTAACACAACTCACGATTGACTGATCAAAATACCGAAAGCTAACGACTTCTTGTTTCCTACGCAAGCGCCAACCGCGTTCTTTCCAGCAGCCCTGTGTCCGGTTCGTCGGCGCCACGCAGATGGTAAGTTATCATCGCCGCAAATCGGTTCCGCCATGGAGGAGAGATCTGATAGTAGTCCTCCAACACGGCGGAGGAATACTTGTAGTCGTGTGGGTTGGTGCCCTTGAGAAAGACCATTCTTCGGAACTGGTGAAATAGCTCACTGACCGCTGCTGGGTCGCTTTCCAGCAAGCCCAGCGTCTGATTTGCGGCCAACTCATGATTGGGACCGATATTCGCAACAATCGCTTCGAGATTTGCCTGCAACGGCTGTTCCGAGTTAGCGAAATTACCGACGGCCTCGAAATTGTCCCACGTACGGTCGGCAAGCGGATTGCGACGCACCCGGTCCATGAACATGGCCAGGAACGCCGCATTTTGGAGCAGAATTTTCAGACGAAGTTGCGAATCGCCAACCCGACGAAAGGCAAAACCTAAGGCGTTCGTCGTCGTCACCGCGTGGAGCGAGATGATCCCAGGTTGCCGCATCAGCATTTCAGCGGACCCGACGTACATCGCATCGTAAATCGACAAGGGAGACACGCCGGCTTGGAGAGCGTCGAACACGGCTTGCGCCGCCTCCTGGTAACTGCTTTGTCGAAACATCTCTACAAGTTCTCTCGTGGCTTGATCATCAACTTTCCCGATCGCCCAACCTGTGCGGACTTTTGTCAGCAATTCCTGGTTGAACCGTTGCGGGCGATCTGGCAATAAATCGTTTGTCGCAGGATTGGGATCCCCGCCACGACACTGCAGAGCGTAAGTCAAACTGCGCAGTATCGGCTCGGCGTGCTGCCAGCCTATACACTCGAGCGTTCGAAAGGCGTTGGCGACGTAGATCGCTTTGTGCCCGATGTCGCGAAAATCACGACACCCATACTCGGTCATCAACTCAAACAGCTTGTTGGCTGGCAGCTGCCTGGCCAACACCGAAATGGCGGCATCGGCTGGTGCCGGCTGCCAGTCCAGCATCGCCTGATGAAATTCTCGTTGAGCTTCCTCAGGGCGAGGCAAATTCACGCTGTTCACCGTCGACATGGCCCAATCGCCTTGATCCCGATCATCTGCTTGAGCCCGTTTGAAATAGTCCAGACCCCAAAAAATGGGCAGCCACCTCTCAGCGGCTGGCGAGTTAATGCTGGCCAAATGCGCTGAATTGACAACGAGCACTGAATGAAACTTGAATCCGACCTGGGGCCGCGGTTGGACGTTGCGAATACCTGCCAGCATCAGCGCCGCGACCACCTCCTGGTATGAGAGTTTTCCTGTAGTGATTCGGGTACCGATGGCTTCGAACAGTTGATCACGTGGTGTGTCTTCGATTAACCGTACCACATGTTCGATCTCTGGCGAAAAGCGCACCAGCTGGTCTGGGACTTGGCCAGAGGCAACCGCCGGCATGCCCTTCGGCAGCCAGGCCGGCATGGTTAAAGCAGCCGATCCTACCGCAAACCGCGTCAAGAAATCACGTCGCGTCGCCATCGCTCACCTCGTCGTTGGGTCTGAACAAAAAATCACAATGGCTCCAGGAGGAATCAACGGTGACGTAGACCGGGCGGCGACCAGTCAACTAACCCTTGTTCATCCAGGCAATGCGTCACTCCTGGTCCAACGCGATCCCCAAATTTCGTCGTATCGGTTCAACGTCCTTCATCGTCGTCGACTACGAGCACTGTTTCACTGAGTACAATACGATTGGCCGGCGAACGGATCTTGTCCGAAATCAAAGCCGCCCAGCGGCCAGAAACTCAATGGTCATCTTAAAGTACAATCGACAATTCCACACCCAAAGTCCTTGAGACAAACGATGGAAGCCATGCTTTATTTGATAAGCGAAAGTTCGAGGTCTGGTAAGACAATGATCGCAAACAGGTTTCGCATGCTACGCACTGCTTGCAGCGCGTCCGATCAAAATAACTATCGTGCCAATGATGTAGTCCCGGTCCAACTGGGAATACCAGGAATCGGCTCCGAGTCGTTTTTGTACAATCTCGCGGTAGCGTTTTCCGACAAATTGCGAGTACGCGCCAGGTTGGACTGAATGTCACTGATCCGACGGGCAAAATCGTCGTACACGCGAAAATGGCGGACGCGGTCAACAATGGCCTGGTGTGTCTTCACCTGACTCAGGGCATGTTGTGACAGTGCATTCGAGGCGATCCAGGACCCGAAAATCAACACTGCTCCAATCACGTCAAGAAACGGCATTAGTCGCTGCCAGATTGACGAAGGCCGTTTGCTTGAATTCATGGGGGGGTAATTCCCTGGCATCAGCCGATGACGACGATTACTCCTCAGTCCTGTTTTTCGTTGAGTCCATGCTCCTTGTTCGTCTCGTCATAGATGGGCTGGAGCACGTCCTGCATGTCGTATTTACCATTTCCAATAAACTTCGAGAAGGGGATTCTGAGTGTTGGATCGGGCACCAGTGGTTTCTCGGTGGGCTGAGGTGGCCAGACATCTTCATCAAAAACCGTCATCCGCGTGCGAATGCTGTCCTTGGTGATATTCCACACCATGTAGTCGATTGAGAGGCTCAAAGGACCATCATAGGTCGTCCGGATGCGTCTCTCGATATCAGGCCCGGTATCAAAGTCGTTAAAGAAGTGAAAGGCGACAGCCATCCGCGGTTTGACGATCGACATTAGTTTCCCATACGCCTCCGGGGCAGTATGGACTTGGGTGCCGACATCCAGCGCACCTTGCGGGGTGAATTTGAACTTTTCAACCAGGGCCGGAACCGTGATGAAACACTCGTGAATTACCAAGTCGGCATCTTTGGCATATTCGGCAAACCACTTGTTGGGATAGGTATCGCCTCCGAATACGAATTTGAAATCGTTCCACTCAAGGATGTAACTCACCGGGCCGTCCAGGGAGTGAATGGCCGGGATCGTCCGGATCGTCACGCCGTTTTCCTGATAGACGATCTCATTGACGCCCTTGTAATCAAACTCGGTCACTTCAAAGGGGACGTACCCACGTGGGTCGGTGATTCCCTTGCGGCCGTCAAGGTCCCACGTCAGCGCTTTGTAGAGATGATCCAACGCGTATTTCGTCCCCCGTTCCGGTGTATCGCCGCTCGGCCCCCAGACACGGAGTGGTTTCTGACGCCCCATGAGGGCACCACCGATAAACAGCGCATCCATATCACCGAAGTGGTCGGAATGCAGGTGGCTGAGAAAGACCTTGTCGAGATAGTTGTAAGGAATCTGAAGTGCTGAGAGACGTTCGGCTGATCCAGTTCCGATATCGAAGAGGAATTTGTCGCCGTTACCCAGTTCGAGCAGGAAGCACGTCGCCGCCTGCTTAGGTCGTGCCGTCGGCATGCCGGTTCCGCAGGCAATCAACCGCATTTCGTTCGGTCCGAGGGCCTCACTATTGGGCGCGTAGAAATCGCGAGCTCGCGCCTGACGGGTGAGTCTTGCGTGGCCACGGCACCGTCTTGGTCCGTCTGACCGTCGTCCTTCGCAGTTTCTGTTTCTTGGGCTTGAGCGACTCGCTCTCGTTGCCCTCGCGTGCAGCCGAAGAGGTAACCGATCAGTCCAGCGATCAAGGCGACGATCAGCACCGGCGGTCCAGCTTGTCTTATTCTTGCCATGGCGGCGGCTCCTGGGCTGGTGCTCAAGTAGGTCAAACTAGGGGTTCCATAGACAGGTCTACGGTTTGTACTGTATTATTTTACTGTGCGATTGTGGCAAGTCAATAGACCCCTCTACGGAGATCCACCATGGGGACAAAAGTGGACAAAACTAAGCGGCTGGACCGTGAGGACTGGCTTGGCGCGGCCTTGGAAGTGCTCCAGAGCGAGGGTGTCGGGAAAGTCAACGTCGTCCGAATCGCGAGAGATTTGGGCGTAACCAGCGGCAGTTTCTACTGGCATTTCAAGGATCGCAATGACCTCTTGCAAAGCATGCTTGACTTTTGGGTTAGCTCACAGACTGAGGAAATTCTCGAAAACGTCGATCAGGGCACGCCGTCAGATCGGCTCCTCAAGCTGATGGAGATCCTTACGCTGGGCGAGCAAGCCCGATACGAAGTGGCTATTCGGGCATGGGCCGGATTCGACAAGATGGCCGCCGAAGTCGTCCGCGGTACCGATAAGCGAAGAATCGAATGGCTGCGCAGCATATTCCACGAATTGGGTTTCAGCGGCGTCGAGGCGGAAATGCGGGCACGCCTGTTCGTCTACTATCAACTCGCCGAGCCAATGGTTCTTTGGCGGGAGCCTAAGAGCAAACAACGAGAGATCGTCAGACTGCGTCATAGACTCCTAACGAGCCCTGTTGCGGCGAAGGCGGAGTGCGGAAATGACTGAGGTGAGCTCAACCGCTGCGACGTGCGAAGTCTGCCTCGCGCATGAGAACGATACCAAGGCGTGATGCTCAGATCGGAGCAAGAATTGTTGACGAGAAAGTAATGACCACGACACGCAGCACGCACATCCACTGGCTCGCCATAGCCGCGTTCGTCGGCCTGGCGGCCATGAATCAGCGGGCGGATGCTGACGCTCTCGTCGTTACTCGAGCAATGCAAGCGTCCACCATTGTCGAAATCTTCATCGAGCGAAAGCAGATCCGCGTTGAGATTGAGGTGGGCGCAGGGGATATTGAGTCATTTGCGAACGTCCTTCCGGATGAACTCTACGAAAAGATCATTGGCCGCGCACAGCCGCTCGAGGAGCGCTTGCGAGTCTTCTTTGACTCTGACTGGGTGATGCGGGCCGATGGCGATTCGTTAGTTGGCCGACTCGACCGGATTGTACTGGCCAAGCGCGTGGTTCGGGATGAGGTGACTGGCGCAGCGTTGGCCGCACAGCCAGACGACGCGGAACGCGTCATCCGGCTCACTTTGCTCTATCAGTTGGGCAGCCACCCGCAAACACTGAGCATCCGTCCCCCACGGATCGGCGGCAACGTGACTGCGAGCATGGGTTTCGTTTGCTACCACGATGGGCTACCCGTCAATGACTTTCGCTACCTGTCTGGCGAAGTGACGCTGGATCTCGACTGGGGCGATCCCTGGTATTCGCGATTTCGCCACCCTAACTTGCGTCGGCAATTCGACGCCCCCCTATCGGCGTATCTCTACGTCGAGCCTTACGAAGTACGCAAGGAGATTATCGTCCGCCCAAAGGACTTGCAGAAATGGCTCGATCTTGGGCTGCGAGACGATGGTGTCATTCCAGTTGGCCAGCAAGAAGAGTTGAAGAAACGCGTGGTCGAATTCTTGTCGACGAAGAACTCCGTGACGATCGATGGGCGAAGGGGCGAAGGGCGGATTGACCGCATTCATTTCATTCACCGGACGCTGCGCACAACCGGCATCATCGAGCCACCTGTCGATTTGGATGCGACATCCGCGACGCTTGGTGTCATCTTCGTCTATCCGATTGACAGGTTGCCCGAAGAAGTCTCGATGAAGTGGGAGCTGTTCAGCCCCAAAATTCAGGTGGTTCCGGCGGTCGCTTCCGACGAAGCAGGCGGATTACCGTCCAAGGTCACACCCGACGATCCCGTGTTGGTGTGGAAAAACTACCTGACAAATCCGACCAATCCCCAGATGATGACCATCGCCAAGCCACCGGCACAGCGACGGCTGGCAATCCCTCTAGCATCCGTCCTCTGTGGCGTCGTGCTGGTTGTCATGCTTGTCGTGTTAGGCAAGCAGTGGTCAATGGGCCGGGGCATTTCTCGACTAACGTTGACATTATCACTCGCCCTGTTTGCCGTCGGATTGATGCTGCTGCCGTTAGCGAAGATGGAGATCGCCGATCCATTCGCAGATGAACCAAGTCTGCCTGAAAACTCGGCGCAGGAGCTTCTCTCCGGCCTCTTGCACAACGTCTACCGCTCGTTCGATCATCACGATGAGAGTCTGATTTATGATCGATTGGCCAAGAGCATTACTGGCGAGTTACTCTCGGACGTCTACCTGGAAACTCGCAAGAGCATGGAAGTCAAAAATCAGGGTGGTTTGCGCATTTCGGTCAAGGAAGTGAATGTCACGGAACTGCAGTTAGTGGAGGAAGCTGGGACGGAGCCTAGGTTTCGGTGCCGATGGCGGGTTGCCGGATGGATCGGCCATTGGGGACATGTCCACGCCCGAGCCAATGAACACTTGGCGATCATCACGGTTGCTCCTCGTGATGGCAAGTGGAAGATTACAGGCATCAAAATGCTCGACGAACAGTCACTCGACCCGCCACAAAACGCGCGCTCACCGCAACAGGACGCAGGAGCATGATTGAGCTTAGAGATTTACGGTTTGCGTATGGCGATGGTGGCTTTGGACTGCAGGTGGAGAGACTTTCTATTGCCAAGGGGCAGCGTGTCGGCTGGATCGGTCCGAGCGGATCTGGAAAGACGACTCTTCTGCATCTTGTCGCTGGCATCCTTTCTCCGGCAGCCGGCCGTGTGGATACGTGCGGGAAGGAGCTTACCGCTTTGCAGGATGCTGCGCGGCGAGATTTTCGCATTTCTAACGTCGGACTGGTGTTTCAGGACTTCGCGTTACTGGATTATCTGAGCGTGCTGGACAACATCCTCCTGCCTTACCGCATCAATCGATCGTTACGCCTGGAAGGAATCGTGTGTGATCGCGCCCAACAACTCGCTGAGGATGTGGGGCTCGGAGAGATGCTCACGCGGCGGCCGACAAAGCTCTCGCAGGGCGAGCGTCAGCGAGTCGCCGTCTGCCGAGCGCTCGTCATGAATCCGCAGCTGCTGCTTGCCGACGAGCCCACTGCCAATCTGGATCCCGGCAATGCAGCGAGAGTTCTTGACATCCTTGACGGATACGCCACGAAGCAAGCGGCAACCTTGGTTGTTGTGACGCACGATCGAGAGGTTCTGACGCGTTTCGATGAAACGATCGATGTTTCAACATTCTGCACGTCGGCTCAGTGCGATCCAGCAGGAGGCGGCGACAATGCGTGACAGCTTGTATCTGGCGTGGCAGTATCTTCGCCACCACCGAATGGTCACTGCGGTATTGGTCGCATCGATCACGCTGATCATCTACTTGCCGGCAGCCCTTCAAGTCATCGTCAACAACGCCGAAGAACACTTTCGCTCGCGAGCCGATTCCACGCCGCTCGTCGTTGGCCCACGAGGTAGCTCGCTGGAACTCGTCCTCGGCAGCGTCTATTTCGACAAACCTTACGAAGGTGTGCTGCGCTTGGAGCAGTTGCGACGGCTCGAAGACCAAGACCTCGGGCAGGCGATTCCACTGCACGTCAGGTTCAAGGCGCGTGATTGTCAGATTGTGGGAACGACCAAGAACTACCTACGCCTTCGCAACCTCAGCATGGCCCAGGGAAGAAGCTGGAGCCTGCTCGGGGAATGCGTCATCGGTGCGCGTGTCGCCGACAAGCTTGGTGTCCAGGTTGGCGACAAGATTCCGGTTTCAACATCAACGGCGTTTACTCTCGACAATCCTCCGTTGCGTCTCCACGTCGCAGGTGTGTTCGCGACCACCGAGACTCCGGATGACGAGGCAATCTTTGTCAATCTCGAAACCACTTGGATTATCGAGGGGCTTGGTCACGGACACGTCCGCGGCGCACAGCACGGATCTCCGGAAGCCCAACTGTACACGGACATTACGAAAGAGAACGTCGCCAGCTTTCACTTCCATGGCAATCGTGACAAGTTTCCGATCACGGCGATTATCGTGACACCCGCCAGCGACAAGGCCCAAACGATCCTCCTGGGGCAATATTTCTCGCCTGACGAGACCGCCCAAATCGTCCGTCCGCGGGAAGTGATAGAACGTTTACTCGAAAGGGTCATCATGATCCGCAGCTACATGATCGCAATCATCGCAGTCGTCTCGCTGGTTACACTGCTAACAATGACGCTCGTGATTGTCCTTTCTATCCGCTTGCGGCGCGCGGAGATCGTGACCATGTCGAAAATGGGCTGCTCCAGGTTCACCATTACGTCAATCCTCGGCAGCCAAATCGCAATCATCGTATTGGCGAGTTCGGCCGTCGCTACGGCCCTGGCCTTGCTCACAGATGCGTACGGATCGGAGCTCGTCCGATTGTTGATTCTTTAAGATCGATGCGACGCATTGCTCAGCAATTTTAGCTCACTCGGTTCAAGGTCCTCGAATTCCTGAGGTCGCGCAACCTGCGGAGGTTTGGCACACCGCTGCGAGTTTTTGTAATCGACGCGACGCTGATACACCCAGGAATCTCGCAAGTGGTACGTGCAGTACAAAGATTCTGAAGGAGCATGGAAGCGAGTTGCAGGCTATACAGACAAGGATGCGACCGCTCAGCTTGCTGCCGAGCTGGAACGCCAATCCGAAAGGCAAGAAGCAGGCCTTGCTGACAGCTATCGCAAGGGGAAGTCAACCCCACGATGAACGTGTACAGCCACGTGCAAATGGAGGAACAGGCGGCCGCCGCTGCGGCCTTGGCACCTCCCCCGAAACTGAGTAACGGAGCCGCCAAGAAGGGGCGAAAACGGCGAACAGCGGACTCGAAATAGGCCGATTCCGCTGCTTTCGGTTTGCACATATGTTTGCACAAACTCACGACTTTTGGGTGCATTTCAGGTCATCTCAGGTCACTGAGGCCGAGCGAGAGAGCGAAAATGCAGAAACGAAAAAACCTCTGCGTTTGCAGGGGTTTTTTCAGCCTTGGTCACCTCTAGTCACCGTGAGTCATAAGTAGCGGAGGAGGGATTCGAACCCCCGACACGCGGATTATGATTCCGCTGCTCTAACCAACTGAGCTACTCCGCCAAATTGTTACCTCATCGGGACGTCATCCGGCCATCGACCGGCCTATTTCAGACGTGCCCACGCCCCAGCGTCCACCGCAAGCTGAGCCTTCCGCACTCACGCGCCCTCCAGCGTTACGACATTCACCGAAAACGGTGAGTCACGATGGCCTAATCTCGTAATCGTAAACAATCGGCACTCCATGGCAAGTGCCTCCCACCACGCCTGCCGAATCCCGATGTTCCGCCTCTTCCGCACCCTCGAAGCGGTCCTGCGGAACGGTGCGGTCGGCTGACCAGGATTGGTGCCCGCTAGATCGTCCCCATGGCGACTCACCCCCAGCCCCGAACCAAGCAAATGGGGCCCGCAAGACAATGTTTTCGAGGACCCAGAGAACCGCCATGCCCCGCCAGGCCAAACTGCGTTATCCTATGAGCAGGTCCCGGGACCTGGCGAACCCTCGCCCGCCGATGCAACGGCCTTGGCCCGGTGGAAAACACGACGTGCGAGAATCCTTCGGAAAGGACCTGAATCATGAGCCTTCCAAAACTCTTGCAGGTAACTGCGGCCGATGTCATGCAAAAGCACGTAGTCACGATATCGCAGGACGAGACGCTCCGCGAAGCCTTACAGCTAATGACCGAGAATCATGTCGGGGGGCTACCGGTGGTCGATCAGGGTTCGCGTTGTATCGGCCTGGTTTCCGCGACCGATATCCTGAATTACGAACAAGAACACACGCAAGAAGTCGAGGAGGGAAACGCCGACGCGGCCCGTTATTACGACCGCGAAACCGAACGTTGGGAAACGGTGAGGCTCACCGCGTTCGCGTTGGAACAATTCAGTACCGTGCGCGTCAGTGAAGTGATGGCCGTGGATCTGATTTCCGTCGAGGCTGAGACACCGATCAAGCGAGTGGCCGAAACCATGGAACAGGCCGGGGTCCACCGTGTCCTGGTGCTGGATCCGCGGCAGCAACTGCTGGGCATCATCGCGGCTTCGGATTTCGTTCGGCTGATTGCTCGGGCCTAGCACATCGACGGCCTACGCAATGGCCGGCCGGAATGCGCGAAACGGTATCGCCGGGGAAACGGGCCCACCTTCTTTTTGACGTTCCACGTGGGCCAGCAAGTTACCTGGTCTGCGAAAAAAGGCCGACGCCGTCCTTGCCCCATCGATGTTCAGGACCGTCCGAAAGCCACGACTTGACGTGTGGGATCGCTGGCCGGTCGGGGAAAGCGGCGAAGGATCGCCGCACTCCAAATGCCGCACTTCAAATGCCGCCCACCTCCGTGGGCGAGGCGGCAGGGCGACTTGGCGACCCGACGTGATCCGCAGGAACGGAATAATCGCGCCCGGTCATGACCCGACCGGCCCGAGACCGAATCGTTGCCGATGGACCGGGCAAAGCGTTGACCTAGGCTTTCTGCACTGAGTCGCCGATTGCCCATTCAGGTCAAGGGGTCTTCTATGCACAACGCGGGCAAGATCGTGGTGATCGCCACGCTGTTGATGATCGGTCCTCCCCTCGTGGTGGTGGCAACGCATTGGAATCGAATTGTCGAAATGGGTCACGTCGACCCGGCGACCGCCAAGGGTTATGTGCTGTATTTCACGGCACCTGGCTGACGGGGCTGCCCCAACAGCTCGGCGGTCGCCGCAGCCCGCACCGAAGGCTTTGACATTCGCACGGTCAATATCCGCAACAACCGGAATGCGGCCAGGCAATTTGCGGTGCGATCGGCCCCCACCTTTATCTATTTTCGCGGCGGTAAAGAAGTCCGCCGACACAGCGGTTACCTCTCGGCAACCGGCATCCGGCGTCTGTACCGCGACCCGCTGTTCTAGCAGGCAAGCCTTTTTCTGTTGAGCCACCTTGTTATTTGGCGCCGTTCCACCGATGATGGGGCGTCAACTCACTTCACATGACTATCACGAAACCAGCGGCTCGACCTGCGACCCACACGCCTGATCGGTAGGCGATGGAATGTCGCTTCTCAGTGACCTCTCTTTCCTCTGCGTTATGTTTCGTGTTGCTTGACGCAACGGCTCCCCGCCCCTTTGGGGGAACTCCGTGGCGATAAAGCGTGACGTTACCGCAGCCAACTCGGTCAAACACGTATTTCGAACGAGCACTGCATCATTTCTATTTTGGGAAGAGACAAATGGCTCAAGGCACGATCAAGAAAATTACGGACAAGGGTTTTGGCTTTATCGACAACGGTACCAGCAAAGACCTGTTCTTTCACTCTTCGAGCGTCGAAGGCGTGAGTTTTGATGACCTCCATGAAGGTCAACGGGTGACGTATACCGAAGCCCATGGACAAAAAGGGCCCTGTGCCGAGCAGGTCAGCCCCACCTAAGCGATCGGCCCTGAATCTTTTCTTTCTTTAAGGAGTCACATCGATGGGCGACAAGGGCAGTAAAGACAAAGGCAAGCGAGAACAGCAGAAGAAGGCTCTGTTGAGTCCCAAGGAGAAAAGAAAAGCCAGACAAGAGAAGAAGAACAAGTCGTGATGGGCTGAGAAAGGGGCCGCCAAGCCCCTTGGGGCTCCGGGTCTCTCCGCCTCCGTGAGAAAACGACAGGGGCACTTCGGCAGTCCCGAAATGGCTCATCGGGACGACGGCGGAACGCGACCTCGAAATAAGCTGGTTTGTGAACCGCTTGAGGACGTTGATATGTGCTTATGGGTTGATGACGAACTGGAAAAGACGCGCCACATCGTCATCAGCCGTAGGCGCTAGCTGCGGGCCCCAGACAGGGTCCCCACCTAAAGAAACGGCACGCCACGAGTGACGTAGCCGCATTGCTCGCGTCTCTGTGAGAATAAATCGCATAGATGGGCGTGAGCGGGAACCAGTTCTCGGCTCGACGTTTCGCCGCGACTGGTGACAGCGGCTCCGCCGCGGCCGGAAAGGCGGCGGAGAATCGCCGCACTCCATAAGGTCGATCTGCTGTGAAGCCGGTTCGAATCTGGGACCTTCTCCGTTGTGAACAAACCGCAGGTGCGGGTTGGCACCGAGGTTCGGTCGGCGACACTTACGACCGCCGCGAGCTGCCTCCATTTCCATTGAATCCATTCGTGAATCCCCATGCGCAACCTGATTCTCATACTGGGCGATCAGCTCGATGCCCAGTCGGCAGCCTTTGATGATGTCGATGACGCGGCCGATCAGTTCTGGATGGCCGAGGTGGAGGAAGAAGCCACGCATATCTGGTGCCATAAGCAGCGACTCGCCTTGTTCTTCTCGGCCATGCGCCATTTTTGCGAAGAGCTGCGGGAACGCAACTACACCGTTCACTACCACGAGCTGACCGCGAAGCGCGCGAAGGACCGGGGGCGCAACTTCGCCGAGATCCTCAAGAAGGATGTCCGTAAGCTCAAGCCCGCCAAGCTGGTGGCGGTGCTGCCAGGGGATTACCGAGTGAAGCGACAACTTGAAAAGGCCGCCGAAGAACTCGATGTTCCGCTCGAGCTGCGAGCGGATCGGCACTTCTACTGCCAACCCGAGGAATTCGCCCAGTTCGCGGAGGGACGGAAAACGCTGGTTCTCGAGACCTTTTATCGGCACATGCGCAAGAAGCACGATGTACTCATGGAAGAAGGACAGCCAGCGGGCGGCGAATGGAACTTCGACAAGGAGAACCGGGAGACCTTCGGCAAACAGGGCCCCGGCGCCATCCGCCGCCCGCACGCCTTCCGACCCGATAACATCACAAACGGCGTCTTCAATCTGATCGAGCAGCGGTTCGACGATCATCCCGGATCGTTGGAGGACTTTAATCTGCCCGTGACGCATGGCCAAGCCCGCACCATGCTGCGTGACTTTTGTACCCACAGCCTGCCACTCTTTGGCAAATACGAAGACGCGATGTGGACCGATGAGGCGTTCGTCTACCACTCTCGACTGTCGGCACCCCTCAATCTGAAACTGCTGCATCCGGGCGACTGCGTCGAAAAGGCGATTGCCGCCTACGAGGCGGGCGAGGCGCCGTTGAACAGCGTCGAAGGGTTTGTCCGCCAGCTGCTCGGTTGGCGCGAGTTTATCCGCGGCGTGTATTGGCTCTACATGCCAGAGTACGCGGACAAGAACGCCCTGCGGCACGAAGCGGACGTTCCAGAGTTCTTCTGGAACGGGCAGTCCGAGATGAATTGCGTGCGGCAGTCGATGCAGCATGTGCTGCAATACGGCTACGCCCACCATATCCATCGTCTCATGGTGATGGGCAACCTGGCCCTGCTGCTGGGCGTTCATCCGCGACGGTTCCACGAATGGCATCTGGCCATGTATGTCGACGCCGTTGACTGGGTGTCGCTGCCCAATGCGCTCGGCATGAGCCAGCACGGGGACGGAGGCATCGTGGGGACCAAGCCGTATGTCTCGACGGGGAATTATATCAATCGCATGAGTAACTTCTGCGGCACCTGCAAGTACGATTTCAAGTCGGCCACCGGACACCGAGCGTGTCCCTTCACGACCCTCTACTGGGATTTTCTCGACCGGCATCACGACCAGTTCAAACGCAATCATCGTATGGCCATGCAGATCAAGAATGTCGAGCGAAAGCGAAAACAAGGCGAAATGGAGGCGATTCGCGAACAGGCGACTGGCTTAAAGAACGAATGGCTGACCTGAGCGGACAGAGCCGTGCGTACATCGCCCTGGCGTTGATCATCCATTGACGACTGCCTTGCAATTCTCCGTCGTCGCGAACGGTCGCGATGGGTTTTTCATAATCCCAACCGCAGGTTCTCGCGGATCAAGCCTCACACATCCCCACGTCAAACCTCATTTCTATCGGCCGACGTTCCGACTGAGGCCCGTTACCTGTCGCGCACGTTTGCGGGGTAACTACCAGCGGCCGGTAGCGCGTGGCACAAGACGCCAAATGGTAATTTACTAAAAAGGAGAAACAATGAGCGAGTTTAAGCGAAACTTGCTGTCGGGAGACGAGCAGGCGCAGGTCGTGCCGCTGTTGCAAGGAAATCTCGTAGACCTGGTCGATCTCTCCTTGCAACTCAAACAAGCCCACTGGAATGTCGTGGGACCCAACTTTCGCTCCGTACACCTGCAGTTGGATGAGATTCTCGAAACGGTGCGAGTCGCCTCGGACGACATCGCGGAACGGATCGTGACCGTGGGTCACGCCGCGGATGGACGAGCGGCGACGGTGAGTGCCCAGTCCCGGCTCGAAGCCTATCCCGATAGCTTTTGTGGCGTGCGAGCCACGATTTCCACGGTGGCCGATCGTCTAGCCACCGCGACCGAGGGGTTGCGAGCGTCGATGAAGGTCTTGGGCGAGTTGGATACCGTAAGTGAAGACCTCCTGATCGGCATCGCCGCGGGTCTGGAAAAGCATCTATGGATGCTACAGGCGCAGGAAATTAGCGACGTCTAGTTTCCCTGGTGGCTCGATGGCCAGCGGAGCCGCATGTCGCTTCTCGTCGGCCGGTTAATCGATTCGCGTCCCGTCGGTTCCCTCCCAGAACCAATCCTGACGAAAGGACCTTTTATGAAAACCCCCTGCCTCGGCTGTCTTCAGCCCGTCTTCGAAACCGCCCCTGCGTGCCCGTCCTGCGGGACCCGTGTCTATGTGGAACACCCGGCGAACATCGTGGGCGTGAAGCATCGATCGCTCTCCTACCCGAGGCCTGGTATCCTGTCAAAGGCCGTCTCCTTCCTGAGCACGGTGACACTCGTACGCTGATTTGGAGAAATTCGGGGGCGATTTGAAAGAGCGACCGGAAACAGGGATCACTCGTTGGCTGTGGTGGCCTCCCCTCGTGCGGGGCATTTTTTTATTGCTTCTGGGCACCTACGCGTTCGCTCGCCCCGAACTGACCATCGCCTTATTCGCGCGCATCATCGCGTTCCTCGTGCTGGCTGACGGCACCCTTGCCCTCGTGGGAGGCATCTTCGGTGACGTGCCGTCCCAAAAGTCGCCGCTTGTGCGCGGCGTCTTGGAAATACTGGCGGGCGGATTTGTGTTCGCCCACCCGTTATTTGTCTCAGGCATGACGGCGACGATTCTCCTCTACATGCTGGCCTTTGCCGCAATTCAGCATTCCCCGCGCTTGACGTGGGATACTTCAGGCTGATCGGCAGCATTCGTCTGCCTGCGAACGCCTGCATCCGACATGATGGATTGTTGGTGACCATCGCAAATTTAGTGCCCAACACGATGGGCCAGCAGCGGATCTCACGCACGAGCGCCCTGGCGTCTAGGTGGAGAGCTTGCCGATAATTTGCTCCATTTCTTTCGCTTCGAAGGCCCGCACCGTCTGCGTATCCACGTTGCCGAGTGACTCCAATTGCAATATGGCGGCCGTGGCGGTTTCATCATCCGGGGCATCGAAGACCACCAGGCCGTCGAACGCTCCCAGCGTCCAAAAAATGTTACGGACGTTCACACCCATGCCGGCGACAGCCGCCTTGAATTGCTCGGCACGTTGACACGTCATCTTGATTTCCTTACGACCCAGGCTGCTGAATTGGATCGTGCTGACAAAAGTCGCCATGGAAGGCCTCCTGATAGGCGGATCATTTACACAACTCGTGATGAGACGTTGCCAGAATACCGCCTGACGACCGGTCCAACAAAGGGGCGATTCCCGCCAGGCACCGCGAGCCGAATCCAACCTCGGACCAGAATACCCGCGGGACGAGCCCTGCTCATTCCGAGAGTGGTGTCGTCTCGACCTCGAACTTCCAGTCCCACTCGTCAAAATACAAATTGTGGCCATCGATTTCGATCTCGCCACGTTGAAAGTCGTTGGGTTCGCTGCGGAAGCTGGTCTTCGCTGGCTGCAATTCGCGTCTGTAATCCAGGTTTACGATCAGACGATACGGATCGATGTGCCCGCAAAAAAAGTCGCGGACACGCGGATCGGCATGCTTTCGTACGCCATACGATGCATCGGCGGGTAACCATCCCCAGGGCTCTAGGTAAAACTCGGACCAGTCATGCATATTCCAATCGCCCGGTCGCGTTTGCCAGCCGGATTGCCAGCGAGCGGGGATACCGGCGGCTCGACACAGCGTAATGAACGTCATGCCCTGCACGCCGCAGTCTCCCCGTCTTGCCTCCAGTCCCTTGGCGGACAAATTGGGAATAATGCTGTATTCGACTTCCGCGCACCACGGGATGTGCTGCGAAACCCAGCGAAAGATCCGCAACGTCTTTTTGAGAGGATTGGTTTCGTCGCCCACAATCCGTGCAGCCACTTCTTTGACTTGCGGTGTCAAAAGGATGTGCGGCGGACGTTCGGCCGTGTATTCACGGTACAGCCCGCTAGAGATGTCGTAAGGTTTCACTTCCGCGGGGTTGAGATGGGGATAGTAGGCCGCGTTGACGAATTCAAATTCCACTTCAAAACGGGGAGGCAGCGGCGGACTGCCCAGGGTCTGCTCGAAATAGATGGTGCGGTGTGGCGCCGTGGGATCGGACAGGATCGCATGAGACGGGTGGCTGCGTAGGAGTCGAATGTCTTTCTGCTGACGATAGGCTTGGGGAAAGGGTAGCCAGGCCCGCACCTGGGCACCCGGTTTCAGCCTCGGATGGTTCGGCCGGACTGCCAGTTCGTACCGAACGTGATGTCGCACCGGATAGAATTCGGGAGTCGGGGAATCGTCGGAAAGCTCGACCAGGTGAGCCAGATGAGCCGTAAGATCGAAGGGGGAACGTGATGCGGGCTCGCCCCGACGCCGTTGGGCCTGGGCATTGAAACGAAACAGGTTCGAGACCGCTCGCCGAAAGTAGCGATCTTCCCCGTCGATAATGCGCGATTGTAGATCCCCTGCCTTCCGCCATCGGTCCACATCGGCCGCCGTGGCATTCGGAATAAATTCGCGGAGCTGTGCGAGCACGTCTTCCGCGGTCAGTGCATAGTCGTACCGTGTGCGGCGGAGGATTTCGAGTCGGATGGCGGGTTCGCTCGTGACGGGAGCTGCCGGGTCGGGAATTTGGGATCGAAGACATTGTTCCGCCTCGCTGAAAGCGCCCTCCGCAATCAAGTCGTCGATACGGGGTTCTGCCTCGACGAGCTGGGCGGACACGGACAGCTGCGTGACCAGCAGAAAAAGCGTAGCCATGAGAAGAACGTGCGTCGATCGAGAGTGCCGGGTCATGCGGGCTGTCTAGTTAATGGAGGGAACAACGACAAAAGTCATGATCGTATAAAAATGACAGGCGCTGCCAGCCACGACGAACACGTGCCAAGTGGCGTGAAAAAAGCGGACATGTCGGTCGAAGACCAGGAACAAAGTCCCCACCGTGTACAGGAGGCCGCCGAGTGCCATCCACATCAGGCACGCCAGCGAAACAAGATGCAGCATGGCGAGAGCAGGCAACCACCCGAGGAGGATATAGCTGTGCGCCTTAAATGCCATAATGCGGTGGTGGAGCACGACTTTGGAAAAAAAGCCGGCCAGGGCCAGCCCCCACAGCCCGCCGAGAATCATCCATCGCATGGGGGCCGATGCCTGCAGGCAGGCAAATGGCGTGTAGGTACCCGCGATCAGCAGGTAGATCACTCCTTGATCCCAGGCGCGGAGGAGATACTTTTGCTTCGGCTGATGCACGGCGTGCGAGAGCGTCGATACGGCGTAAACCGCCACCAGCGTGAGGGAATAAGTTAGACAACCAATGGCGAGTCCTCGATCCATCGAACCAATTGAGCTCAGGATCGATATCGTGCCCACGCAACTGAGCAGTAATCCCAGCCCGTGCGTGATCGCGTTGAGAACCTCCTCGTACCTCGGTAACTCGTAGTGGCCGTGGAGCGGCTCTGCGGATGGCGTCGTGTCGGGTTCAGGATCAGATTCGTACATAGCCAGGGAATCCACGCAAAATCAGCGAATGATCGCTCCAAGGTAATGGAAGGTGGCGTGGCTCAGAAGGGGCGGTCGAGCTTCTGGCGGCGATTTGACAGGGCCCGATCCCGGTTGGTCTACTGAAGCGAGATCAATCACCTATCAGCGCGGGTAGCTGCCATGAACCGGCGTTCGTTTTTGCAGACAACCCTGATTGGCGGCGTCGGCGCCGCCGGACTCGCCCGGTTCAAGCATCCGGGACTGACGTCCGCCGAATCGCCGCTGCCGCCGGTACATAGTATTATCCCCGTGGTGGGTGATGGCCGCTGGATTTGGACGAAGCCTCCGCAAGAAACCGGGTATCTCGAACCGCGAAATTACGCATTGGAGATGGGCATCCAGATGGAGGGCAAGGGGCCGGCGCAGCGAATCAAGGCGACGACTCCCGTACCTGTTCAGCTTCCCGAACAGCAGATTCGCCGAGTCGACATCCAGGCAACCGGTGGCGCCGCCCATATCCGACCCTTGACGGCGGAAGCCGCCCAGCTGGTATTCACTGCACCCGGTTTGGGCCGAGGCGATTTTATTTCCGCGACCGTCCACATGCAATTGACGTTGTACAAGCAGTATTGGGAGTTGAGTCAAGAGAGCTTCCCCTCCGACCAGCCGTCGCCCCCACGTTCTTTTCGCAAGCAATACTGCCACGACAGCCCCGGCATCCAGACGCGGACACCGGAGGTTCGGCAATTGTCACAACGGATTGTGGGTCAGACGCAGCATCCCTGGGCACAGGCAAAGTCAATCTACGAGTGGGTTTGGGAGAACATTACTCCGAAAATTGGCAACTACACCAGCGTCATTCGCGCCATCCGCGATCGCGTGGGAGACTGCGAAGAACGAGCCGCCTGTTTTGTGGCGCTGTGCCGCGCCGCCAGTATTCCGGCTCGCCTGGTGTGGGTACCGAACCATCATTGGGCCGAATTCTATCTCGTGGACCGCCAGGGACGGGGACGCTGGATTCCCGCGCACACCGCGGCCTATTCATGGTTTGGCTGGACCGGCGTGCATGAACTGGTGATCCAGAAAGGTGACAACCTGGCCGTGCCCGAAAAAAAACAGCCGCAGCGGCTGCTGGTTGATTGGGCTCAGTGGCAAGGAACACGTCCGAGCATTCGTTACTTGGCGGCGCTGCGCCCGTTACCATCACAACCTGACGAGGACGCGGGGCCGGGTGCCCGCGTGAAGGATACTCGCGGCAGGTGGGTGGTACAGGGTACGCACGCATTGGACGCGATGTCGCGGGATGGTTCAAACGCCCGTCGCCTGGCTCCTTCCGGGACAGCGAATCCCAGTGGCGAGTAGCGAGTATCCCCGCGAGCGGTGGTGGACTAGGGCTGGAAGTCAATGAGCGATTTCGGGGGAATGGCCACGCGCAGCGCGTTAAGTACGGCCAGCACATCGATCACTTCCTGACAGATGGCACCTGCCACGGGGGGCAAGTAGCCGGCGGCGGCGAATACCATTCCGATGATGCTCGAGCGCCATCCCGCCCCAAGCGCTTTGCAGAGCGATTCGCCGCATCCGCCGACTGATGTGCAGCAACTCATCAATCTTCTGCAGCGAGCTATCCATCACGACAACATCGGCGGCTTCGGTGGTAACGTCGCTATTCTGCCCAAAAGCCACACCGACCGTGGCGGCCATGAGGGCTGGCGCGTCGTTGATGCCATCTCCCACGAACATCGCGGGCGCCTGAGCCGTTTCGGCATTGACGATGGCCAGCTTCTCTTCGGGACTTTGGCTGAAGTAAACGTCGTCAATGCCGACCTGCGCCGCAAGATAGCGAACTTCGGACTCTCGATCCCCGGACACCAGCATCGTCCGTTGAATCTTGTGCCGGGGCGAAAGGTGGCTGATAAACGAGCGGCCATCCGTTCGCGGCGTATCGCGAAAACGGTAGGTCGCGGCATAGGCGCCATCGATCAAGATCACGCATTCCAGGCCGCCGGCCTGAGGGGGTAGCTGGCTGGCGACCTCCGCTTGCTCGGCGAGCAGACTTCTGGCGGCTGGTGACCTTCACCGTACGGCCGTCGACGGTCCCCAGCAGGCCTTGCCCGGGCAGCTCGCTGATCTCCGAGACATCATAGAAAACGGCCTTGGCTTCCTGGGCCGCGGTGACGATGGCCTGTGCCAACGGATGTTTGGAGAAGCGTTCAAGACTTCCCACCAGGGCCAGCACTTCCGCGCCGTCGAATTGAGGCGCGACATTGTTGCAATCGACCAGTTGAGGCTCGCCGTAGGTCAGCGTGCCTGTCTTGTCGAAGATCAGTGTCGAGCACGTATCGGCCAACTCGAGCGAAGTCGGATCGCGAACGATGATCGCGCGTCGCGCCGCCAGGGAAATCGAACCGATGATCGCGACCGGAATGGCAATCAGGAGAGGACAGGGAGTGGCGACCACCATCACCGCCAGAAAACGAATGGCGTCTCCGGAGACCAGCCAGGCGAGCAATCCGATGGCCACCGCGACGGGCGTGTACCAGGCGCCCAGCTGGTCCGCCATCCGCCGCATCCGAGGTTTGTGCTGCTCGGAGGCCTGCATCACCTCCATAATCTTGGCATAGCGTGAATCGATGGCCAGTTTGTCCGCCGTGATGATTAGTGCGGATTCGCCGTTAATCGCACCCGACAGCACGGTTGAACCGGGCGTCTTGGACATCATGTAAGGCTCGCCCGTCAGGTACGATTCGTCCATGACGCCGTGCCCCTCCAACGACGGTGCCGTCGATCGGACAGATCTCGTGCGGAAAGACGGCCAGCGTATCGCCGATCGCGACCTGGTCCAGCGCCACGTCCTCCACCACGGCGTCGACTTTGCGATGGGCGACCGACGGCATGCGCTTGCTCAGCGCGTAGGACGGACGAAGCACTGCGGACGGCATACGCCTCGAGCGCCTCACCGCCGGAGAGCATCAATACGACCAGCGATCCGGCCAGATACTCACCCAGCAAGGCCGATACGACGATCGAGATGCCGGCCAGCAGATCCGATCCGAATTCCCGCCGCACCATCTTGACCAGCAGGCCCCACACCAACGGAACGCCGCCGAAAGCGAGCACCCACCAGAGTGGCAAGAGATAGACGCGGGGGCTGCTTTCCAGACCAAAACGCAGCGCCAAATGCACCGCAATCATCACCATGGTGAACAGCGCGATCAACGTCTCGCGAGAGTCGCCATAGTCGTGAATCTGGTGGAGGCGGCGTCATGGGTGTTCGATGATTGCGGGCGTTCTCTTCAGCGTCCCCTGATCGTAAACCACAACGGAGCAACCAGCCATACCGGGCAATCTGGCTCGGGAATGGAAACGCGCCGTGTCGATGCTGGTGGTTTTGTGCTGGTTTGAAATACTGAAGTCTGACGCATTCACGACGCCATCTTTTCCTTTCTCGGCCTGATGTCGCCGGTCTCAAGCACAGGCTGGTGCCGCGTCAAGTGTCAGAATTGGGGTTGGTCAAAATCGTGGCTGTGGCTTCCAGCCGCGGACGACTAGTGCCAGATGCCCCAGCCACGGTGAGCGAACCCCGAGATTCAAATTTGACGAAGCACTAGAAGCCTATCCCACTTATCTTGACAGGTGGGAAGCCTGTCTACCCGCTTTGGCCGCGTCTTGGTCGCCTTCCCTTAACACGCGGCCGCAGCTCATTACAATCATGGGCCACCCGTCATTTTCCGCTGGCCACCGTCCCAACTCGGTCCCGCAATGAACGCCCCCAACCAAGACGCACCACCGCCGGAAGGTTCAACTCCGGCAGCGATCGAGCCGCCGATGCCGTTCTGGGGGACCGAAGATGGGTGGGCCATCGCGATCGCGGCCCTGATCCTGGTCGCGTCGTTACATTGTCGTCTGGATGCAGAGACCGCCCGACGGGCGGCGCATCCTGGACAGCATTCGTGAGCAAGAGGCAAAGCTGGACGCACTCTATCAGCGGGCGCGGCGGAGCTGGATGCGGACGTTTCGTCCCTGGCAGTCCCCATTGCCAAACAGATCGCGGCGCTGGCGGAAGCGTACGCTCCCAATCCAGCCAGCCGTTACGTTGGCAAACCTGGCAAGTGGCAGCACACGCCGCTTGACGCCCTGCGGCAGACGGGCAGCGAGGGAACGCGCAGCCTGCTGCCACCGATCCTGTTTACGGGAGTGCTGAGCTGCCTGTTATTCGGCATTTCCTTGGCAGCGAGGGGTCAGTCGCCGGCGCGGTTCGCGGTCGGCTTTGCGGCCGTGTTCCTGCTGACTCTGTGCGCCTTTGTGATCGCTTCCCAGAGCATTATCAAGGACTTGAACCTCGAATATCCCCTGTGGGCCTTGCTGATCGGATTGATCATCGCCAACACGGTGGGAACCCCGCAGTGGATGGCTCCGGCCGTGCAGACCGAATTTTATATCAAGACGGGACTGGTGCTGCTCGGAGCCAAGATTCTCCTGGGGCAGCTCCTGGCTCTTGGAGTTCCCGGCATCTGCGTGTCGTGGATTGTCACGCCGGTGGTACTGGTACTGACCTACTGGTTCGGCCAATCGATACTCCGCATGGGGTCAAAGTCACTAAACATGACCATTTCGGCCGACATGTCCGTGTGTGGGGTATCAGCGGCCATCGCCACGGCGGCCGCGTGCAAGGCGAAGAAAGAGGAGCTATCGATTGCGATCAGTCTCTCGTTGATGTTTACCGTCGTCATGATGTTCCTGATGCCGCTCGTGATTCGACTGTGCGGCATGTCAGAAGTCCTGGGAGGTGCCTGGATGGGCGGCACGATCGATGCCACGGGTGCCGTCGCCGCTGCCGGCAAATTTCTCGGTCCCAAGGCCGAGACGGTCGCAGTCACGATCAAGATGATTCAGAATATCCTCATCGGCGTGATCGCTTTTTTTGTCGCCCTCTATTGGGTGACGTTCGTGGAACAATCGGTCGACCAGCCAAGACCGAGTCCTTGGGTGATTTGGCAGCACTTCCCGAAATTCGTCCTTGGCTTTGTGGGGGCATCGCTCGCCTTTTCCTGGATTGCCGCCAACGTTGCCGGGGGAGAATTGATGATCGATAGTACGGTCCGTGGTTCGACCGACGTTTTCCGCGGCTGGTTCTTCTGTCTGGCCTTCGTGTGCATTGGCCTCGACACCAACTTTCGAGCGCTGGCCGCGCATTTCCACGGTGGCAAGCCGCTGATCCTGTACATCGTTGGTCAATCGTTCAATTTATTGCTCACGCTGTTCATGGCATGGCTGATGTTCGAAGTTTTTTTCCCCCAAGTTGCCGAACGCCTGTAATGAGTCTTGCACGAGATCAAATGGACCCGACGTATGGGCAGCACTGGACGGGCCGGGCCGAACTGGCGATCGCCGCCTTCACGCTGATTGTCTGGTGGGGCGTCGTGCTGCCGCATTTGAGCCGGCAACCACAGATTCAGGCGGCTCAGCAGTGGGTCGAAGCGGAGCGACTGGACGTGAGCGCCATGTTCTATTCGGAACTGCCCGCGGTCGACGAATCGTTGGCGCGGATGCGATCCCTTCGTCGACGAGACAATCAAGTACTCTGGGGGACAGGGAGTACGTCTACGAGTCGGTGAGCCGACGGGCCTTCATCAGCGTTGCGTGTGCACGATCGGCAACGTCGACGCCTCTTCCGCGTGGCTTGCGATTTGCACCGGATTCGGCGCCGCGAGGCCTTGCTCGATGGCTTTCTCGAGCAGAGTCCGAAGTGCTGTGGCGTTGCTCGCGCGGGCCGGCCAGGTCGCCTGGACGAATTGACCCTCCGTCGTACGAATGCCGGCATCGAACCAGAACCAGCCGCCCGAGACGATGCCTACCACCTGTCCCTCCGGATCGAACACCGCGCCGCCTGAGTCCCCAGGTAACAGGGTCACGTCGGCGAAGATCTGGGTCTCGTTGGTGGGAGCGGAAGCCTTGGTAGAAAAGCTGCGAAGCCTGGCCAACTGCGAACCACCGCCCAGGCCAACGATTTCGATCGCATCACCATTCTTGGTGACCGAAGCGGACGGGCGACTTGCCGGCACTTCATGCGGCACGGTCAATTGAATCAGCGCCAAATCGACACTCTCATCGGCTTGGATAATCTGGCAGTTCTCCACCGTTTGGCCGTTAAAGAACGAAATGCGAACACTGCCGCCCGTGCGACTTGACTCGACCACGTGCAAGGCGGTCGCGCAGATGCCCGGCATGCCCGCCGCGCTCGACTGGTCCGGGTCCTTATAGACGATCGCCCCGGTTCCCTCCGACCCGTTCAGCGAGACGCGAACGATGGATCGATGGTGAGCAGCCGAATCGGTCCAGCACCACAGATTGGTATCGTGTCCGACTTGCGCACTCCCGCGAGAGCCGGCAGTCAAAACGAGTACCACTACCAGTGTGTATCGATACCTGATCACGGCCTTTCCGTCCTTTCTGGCACCTTTCGGCCAACCACGAGGCGGATACGTTTTTTCGCCGCGCCCGCGCGCGGGGCAGTTCGCCTGCCGCTGGGCATCCTACGGCGCCGGAGCCGAGAAGTCAGGGGAATCCTATCGAATTTTTTCCGTGCTTCTCCATCTCGCTGAATACCAGGGGTCGCCACCTCTTCTCCAGGTATCGGGTCCGCTTCCGGTCGCAAGTGAGCCAATCCAAGAATCACCACTCTGGGGGAGCGGTAAGCGTGCGGGTTGTGCGGCTTGGGAAAATTAATTCCGCAGCTCCGCGCCGCCGGGAAGAGGACAGGTTGGGCGTCATGGGAGTCGACGCAGTCGCGCGACCGTCGACGCAGTCGCGCGACCGCAGACGAAATCGCAAGACAGTAGACGAAGTCGCAAGACTTTGTACGCCGGGCGACGACGTCTCCTTTCGGGTGCGTCCGGCCACGGCGGGGAGAGACTACCCGGACTCTAGCCCGTTCGGCATCCCATCCAGCCGAAACCGTGAGACTTCGCGTTTCAAGGCCAACGTGGCATCACGCAATCGTTCGGCAACCGCCACGATTTCCTGTTGCGTGTCGCGGGTCTGCGTGGCGCCGGTCGCGAGCGTCACGACCGCTTGGTGAATCTGTTCGATCCCGATCGATTGTTGTTCGGCGCTCTCGTGCGCCATGGCGAATCGTTCCGAGAGCGTCTGAAATCGCTCAATCACTACGCTGAGATGATCGCGAACCTGACCCGTGGTGGCGACGATGGCGGTGACATCACGCCGAAAACGGTCCATTTCGGCAAGTCCGGCGGCCATCGCCAACTGAATTTTCGCGACGTCCTGCTCAATCTGGAGCGTCGCGGATGCGGTCTGGTCGGCCAAACTGCGGACTTCACCTGCCACCACGCGAAAACCGACCCCCTTATCACCCGCCCGATCGGCTTCAATCGCCGCGTTCAAGGACAAGAGATTCGTGCGATCCGCCACCTTCACGATGGTCGTTACGATCAGGTTAATGGCACGAGCGTGTTCCGCCAGCGATTTGAGTCGCTGCGCGACCGACTCGGTGACCTCCCGAAGTTGATCGCTCGTGTCCGCCATCTCTCGCAGGCTCGCTTCGCCCTTTTCTGCCGCGGAGGATGATTCGGTCGCAACCCGATTCACGGCGTCCATGGTCTGAGCCAATTCACGGCTGGTGGCGGAAATCTCGGTGACTGCGGAACTGAGGCTGCCGATGGACCGCGCGACCGATCCGACGGTATCGTCCTGCTTGCGAGACGCCGCGGCAATTTGATTGGCCGATGCCGCCACGTGCACGGCATTCAACGAAACGGAGCTCACCATGTCGTGGACAATCTGGACGAAGCGATCGAACCACCGTGCCAGTTCCCCCAGTTCGTCTTTCCGACGAGAATTCATCCGTCGTGTCAAATCGCCTTCACCCTCGGCGATGTCGCGGAGCCGCGTTACCATGCCACGGATCGGATGCAACACGCCGCGTTCCAATAATCCAAAGGCCGCCACGGAAAAGGCGAGCGCCGCCAGAGCCAGCCACAGTACGTTGCGAGCCAACGATCGAGCGGCGTGCCGAGCGGCCGCGGATTCTGCCGACGTGCGAGCGTCGAGCATGGCGACAAATTCCGCGATGGGCTTCATGATCCGAGCCTTTGCCTGATGATACTCCGCACCATGCATCAGCTCCCGTGCCATCGACAGGTCCGGTTCCCGCTCGAACGTGAACTGACCCTCGGCGTCGGCGAAGCGACCCTCCGCAGCGTGCATGGCCACCTCCTCTAGCCGCACCAGTGCATCGGACCGCTGTTGCGCCTCGCGCAATTTGGCAAATTCCTCGTCCGTAAACCCGAGTTCTTGCATGAGCGTCTCGAGCGCTACCTGACGGCCTGCCGTGTCGGGTTCGTCGCGATCGGCAAGGCGAAAATCCCAGTAGATCCCGCCATACGCCGCGGGGCGAGCCCGTTCTCCGTTGCGAATCGCCAGGATGTCCTGAAAGTAGCGTTTATAGATCGGATCACCCGTCACGACAAAGGTCCGAGCCATGCGTGTGAGGTCGTCTGAACTCTGTCGCAACTCGTCGGCGAGCAGCCAAGATTCAAATCGTCGTCGCTCCGCGGCAGCCACCGATTGCAGCTTGGCCCCCGCGAGATACGACACCGAGACGAGCATCCCAAGCAGCAGCAGTAGCGCGGCGAAAGTCACGGCGGCGATGGCTCGAAGCGACATGATACCAATCGTGTTGCCGCGACCGCGGCGCGCGCAGGGGCTGGTGAGACTCGAGCTGGGAGCTGGAAAGAAATTTACGGCTCGGCCGCGGAGCCAACGCCACGCCCGCCAAACCCTGTTTCCAGTCTAATCGGTCCCATCGGACGCACAACGCTCAGGGTATTATTTTGAACCGCGCCTTCATGGCTTAGGCGTCGCCAGACGCTGGGACTGCATGGCGAGTCGCCACCGGCCTACGAACGTTTGCGAAAATGGAGCAGGTAATTCTCGCTGAATTCCGGAACGTCGATTTCACCCACAAACGCGAAACCGGCCTCTGCGATTTCCCCGCGAAACGTGGCCTTGTCGCCACGGACGTGACCCAGGACCCACTCCCGCGACTGGCCAGGAATCCGTTCAAAGTCAATGACGAACAAGCGTCCGCCGGGCCGGAGCGCGCGGTGAATCGATTGCAGCGTGGCCGACGGATTTTCAAAATGATGATACGTGTCACACACAAAGACGACGTCTACCGTATCGGGCGGTAGGCAAATGTCATCGGTCGCTGACAGCACGCTGGTTATGTTTCGAATGTGGGCCTTCGCATTTTCCGCCGTGATGTGTTGCACGAAACGAGGCGAAATATCGATCGCGTAGACCCATCCGGACGGTCCCACGGCGTCCGCGAACAGCCGCGTGAAGAATCCCGTACCCGCGCCCACGTCGGCAACGCGCTGCCCGGGAGCCAATTGCAAGGCTCGCAGCACCTGATTTCGCCCCGCGTAGATCTCGCGACTCTCGATCTCAAATCGCCGCACCCATTCGTCGACATCTAATTCTGGATCGACGAAGCGGGCATTAATGCCACTTTCGGCGCCGGCGGGTTTTCCGGCAACCTTCTCCGCAACTGCCTGTCCCCGGGCGTATCCCGCCAGTAACAGATAAATCAGCAGCGCGGCTGGTACCCGAGGCAATCGAATCATAAAGAGCATGGAGCAGTTTCCCGGCATCATGTGACTTGGTCCTAGCTGGTGGGATTTTAACGTTCGCAACGGGCTGTGCGAATGCGGCGACAGGGTAGGGGGAAGAAAAAAAGCAACGTTGTTTTGCCAGCGCCCTTCGCTGACGTAGCCTTGCATGCGGCGTTCATTGCGAAGAGCGCCGCGTGATGTGCCCATCCGGGGCATCGCCAATCGACTTTCACGCGTAACACGGGTACCTCACATGGCCAGATCAAAAATCCGCAAAAAGTTATTTGTCGACAAGCGGGTCCAGGGCATCCTCATTCGCCAGATCCTGATTCACTGGGTGCTGGCGATCTCGGTGATGTTTCTCTACCTGCTGATCATGCAGGTATTCTCCTCACCGACACGGTTGACGTTGGGGGGCCATTTGGGCGCGATGTGGACGAAGTATGGAATTCTCTTGATCGCCCTGGCGACCGTGTTTCCCGTCTTCGTTTATGACTCGATCAAGTTGAGCAACCGCTTCGCGGGACCCATGGTCTCGTTTCGCAATGCCCTGGACAATTTGGCCAAGGGAGAACCGATGACGGGCATCCGTTTCCGCAACAATGATTTCTGGCACGAGATCAGCGGTAATCTCAATGCGGTGGCCCGCCGCATGAACCTGCTGGCGGACAACACTCCAGCGGGGCCCGAGTCGCGAAATCCAGCGTCGTAACTGGTCGTGGCAGGCGAACCAATCGTCACTCCTAAATGCATGAACCCGATGAATTGGCAGGAATAGCGGCATGAACATCCCACGCAGAAAACGACGCGCGGCGGCCGTGGCTGAATTCGCCATTTGCTTGCCGGTGCTACTGGTACTGATCGTGGGGGGCATCGAATCCACGAGCATGATCTTCCTTACGCAGTCACTGAACGTGGCGGCGTATGAAGGGGCCCGTGCCGCGATCAGGAATACGGGCAATACATCGGAGACCCTGAATCGCTGCCAGGAGGTGATCGCCGAACGGAACATCGTGGGGGCCAACATCGATGTGACTCCCGCCAATCTTGATGATGTCGACCGTGGGACGCAGATCACGGTCCGCGTGTCGGCCCCCTGCGCGGCCAATTCGGCCATCCGACTGAATTTCTTTTCCGGGTCCCTGCAGGCCCAAGCCGTGATGATTAAGGAGTAGCGACAACTCGCTTGTCGCGCCCACACCATGCCAATCGTAAACCCTCGCCGTCGTCCACTGCGATCCGGAGCCATGTTGATTCTGGTCGCCGTCATGCTCGTCATCCTGCTGGTGATGATGGCGTTTTCCGTCGACGTCGCGTACATGCAACTTGTCCGCACGGAGCTCCGCACGGCGACCGACGCGGCGTCTCACGCCGCCAGCGAAGCTCTGGTTCGGACGCAGGATATCGCCGAGGCACGACAGGCGGCGCGGACCATCGCCGGCTTAAATCCTGTGGCGGGCGAGCCACTCCTGCTGAGCGACGGCGACATCGTATTCGGGTCCGCGCAAGCCACGAGCGGGGGCATTTTTCGTTTTACGCCCGGAAATAACCCGGTCAACGCAGTCCGAGTCAACGGACGCCGCACGAGCCTGGCCCCCTCCGGCCATGTCACTTTGTTCATGGGTGGGCTGCTCGGACGCCGCCATTTCGAACCCGTCATGACCTCAACGTCCACGGGACTCGTGCGCGATATCGCCCTGGTACTCGATCGCTCGGGCTCCATGGGCTCCGAAGGCAAGATTGACTCGCTGAAATCAGCCGTTTCGATCTTCCTGGACATCCTGCAAGCCACCCCCTCGGATGAGCGCGTGTCGCTGGCCACCTACTCGACCACGGCCACGAAGGATATGGCCATGACCAGTGATTTGGATGCGGTTCGTCGCGTCGTGCAGCGGCTACCGGCGGATGGCTATACGGCTATTGGACAGGGTCTGCGGATCGGTTCGGACAGTCTGGAATCGGATCCCAATTCCCGCGCCTTTTCCGAAAAAGCGATTGTGCTGATGACCGACGGCATAGAAAACCGCCCACCCAACGTCATGACGATCGTGCCGACTTGTGTCAGTCGTAATCAGGTCGTACACACGATTACGTTCGGCAGTGGTGCCGATCAGGGCCTGATGCGCCTGGTTGCCAGCCGTACGGGCGGTACCCATCGGCACGCCACAACGGGTAGCGATCTGGAAGAAGCTTTCCGTGAAATCGCCCGCACGTTGGCCGTTGTTCTGATCGACTAGTCACTCAATCTCCTGCCATCATGAGATCTCACATGGTCCGACTCGTCCGCTCTTCGACACGCAAGTCACCCCGCTGCGGGGCCGTCGCCGTGGAAATGGCCTTCATGTTGCCGCTCCTCCTGTTCATTGTGCTCTCGTCCGTCGAATTCGGGCGCATCAATGTGATTCGCCATTCGGTCAGTAACGCGGCCTATGAAGCGGCTCGACGAGCCATCGTGCCAGGCGCGACCCCCGCCGATGCGGAAGTGGTGGCTCGCCAAATTATGGGAACCTGCGGCGCGCGAGGGGTCATCGTCGATGTCAATCCCAGCGTGATTGAACTCGATACGCCAGAGGTCACGGTCACCGTGACCGTGCGGGCCGACGAAAACGGCTTCCTGGTCCATAAATTCTTCAACGGTCGAATACTCGAAGGAGTCGCCACCTTGCGCCGCGAGGAAATCTAGGCGGCCCAGCGATCGGCGTCAGACGGATCGGGGAACCGACAGACGTCGACTTTCCCTCCGCGGATGTCGTCTTTACAATCACGGTCCGATGAGACCGTGATGAAACCGACGTGGCCAGCGGGTCCTCGTTTCACCGGCAAGTCACGGCGAGTGCCGAGTCAATTTTCTGGCCAGACCGCATGCTCCGCGAGCCCCTTACCATGCTCCGCCATCAACTTTTGCATCCAGAAATCACGGCTGTCTTGGCTCGGGCCGGGCACACCAGTCAGGTGCTGATCGCGGACGGCAATTATCCGGCCTCGTCGACGATGGGACCCCATGCGACATTGGTGAGCCTTAATCTGGCGCCGGGCGTGGTCACCGTCCGACAGGTTTTGGAAACACTGATGACGGCGATTCCCATCGAGGCCGTGCATACGATGGGCATGCCCGAGGATGATCCCCATCGATTGCCGCACGATCCACCGGTATGGGAGGAATATCGTGCGGTGTTGCGCCGCCAGCCACGAGATTCCACTGACACCCATTTCGCGATGGGATTTTTATCAAGCGGTCGCCTCCACCGACCATGTCCTCACCATTCAGACCGCCGACCAGGCTCTCTGGGCCAATCTCTTGCTGACGGTCGGCGTCCGCGAGCCGGGAACCTGATGGCTTCTCGGATGCAGCAACTCAATGAAGAAGTGGTCGCGTGCCAGCGTTGTCCGCGTTTGCTGCGTCACTGCCAGCAAGTCGCGGTGGAAAAGCGGCGAGCCTACGCGGATCGTGCCTACTGGGGCCGTCCCGTTCCCAACTTCGGGTCGCCGCGACCACGGTTACTGATCGTGGGTTTGGCGCCGGGAGCTCACGGAGCGAACCGCACCGGGCGGATGTTCACCGGAGATCGGAGCGGAGACTGGCTATTCCGAGCCCTGCATCGGGCCGGGTTTGCGAATCAGGCATCCAGTGCCCATGCGCGAGACGGATTGCGACTGAAGAACTGTCTGATCACCGCTGTTTGTCATTGTGCGCCCCCCGACAATCGGCCGACGGCGGACGAAGTGGCGAATTGCGGCGAGTGGTTCCGGCGAACGATCGAGCTGGTAAATCCGCCGGTCATCGTCTGCCTGGGGAAAATCGCCTGGGATGCCCTTTTCCGTTTCGCCAAGGCAAACGCATGGTATGCCGGCCGGCGGCCCGCGTTTGGACACGGGACCCGCATCGAGTTGCCCTCGGGACGCACCATCTTCGGCAGCTATCACCCCAGTCAGCAAAATACATTCACGGGGCGGCTTACCGAACCGATGCTGGATGATGTGTTTCGCCAAGCCCGCCGCCAACTCGACCGGCCCACTTCACGATGATGATCGGCCACACGTCGGACAATAGGCGCGATAACCGGCCAGACCACTTCCCGTCCGCGGCCTCAACTGCAGGATGTCACCGCAGCGGGGACAATAATCGGCCGTGTCGACTTCCTGGCCTTGCTCTTCCCGCGACTGACAGTTTGCACACCGCCGCGTCCCGGGAAGGACCTCCAGTCTCTCGCGCGGAATCACGGTCTGGCAGACCTCACATTTGACCGCTTCCCCCCAGGCGGCCGCTGCATGCGGATCTTCGTCAAACAATTCCAGGCCGATGGCCTCACAAGCGACACAGACGAAGCGGGAAGCCGCGTGGCGAAGCAATTCCTCGACCGTTGCCGCGTCGGGTTCGGCGTCGCGGCGCAGCATCTTTAATTCCCTCAGCCGAGCGAATACGCGATGATGATCACAGTACTCGACATGACCGCACGCGGAACATTCGAGATAGATCGGATGGATGGGTTGCATCGTCTTTTCCCCGGCAAAACGTGGTCAAGGCAGGCGCTTCCCGACGTCGGGTGCTGCACCCCTATTCGAGAACTTCGGCCTGCGCGGCCAGCTCCAAGGTCTTTTGCGTACTGAGGGAATCGACCGCCAGACAGGATTCAATCAGTCGGGACTTGATTTCCTGCAACTCCGTCTGCCACTCGGCTGCCGTAAGCTCGGGTGGATTGATTTGAGCAAACTCACCCAGCAGCAAGATCATCCGCAAGAGATGACGAAAAATGACTCCCTCTTGCTTCTGTAGCTTGCGGCTGGTCACGAATTTGTTGAAATTCCCCTGAAACTCCAACAGCTCGCCGGCAACCCATACCGGCTGAATCCGCAGGCCCTCGACGTCCGGAAAATCATAATCAAACAGCATTTGTAGTTTTCGAGGCAAATTCAGTGGCGGGGGCGGAGGGTTGTCCGGATCGAAGGCTCGTTTTTCATCGTCCGCAGGCTGCAATTCAGCCGCCGTCACTAATCCCAAGCGCAGCAGCTGCTCATTCAGACGCGTGGTTTCCAACGGTCCTGGGGGCATGAATTGCGGTCGCGGGATGCGAACGTTGCGGGCCACGGAACCAGGCAATTCCAAGGTGGCTTCCATCGCCTGCAACCGCTCCGCGCGACTCGCGATCCCCAGGTGATTGATCAGGAACACACCGAACAGCGGATTGATGCTGCGAAATACGCTCAGTCGCGGCAGGAATTCGGTGGGCGTCGCTCGTTCGGCCTGATAGCGGGGCGGGGGCGGAACGGTGGGCTCCGGGTTGGACTCCGCGGGAGCCGGTGACCGGGGCGTATCCCCGCCGAGGGCCTGGCCAAATAACGTGGGTGCGGCCGGAGCGGCAGGCGGCTCAAGCGGCTCAGGGGGCGACGCGGTCGCGTTGTCCCGCGGCGGCGGATCGAGAGTCACGTAACCGGCTCGCCACAAAATCATCAGCATCCGATCCAGGCGTTTCTGTGCGACTTCCATCTGACGGGTGTCGAGCAGCCGCTTGCGCACCAGTTCGCGGAGCGGTTGGACCTCGGGCGAAACTTCGAGCAAATGAGCCAACAGCCGCCAGGGGAGGTCCCCCTTACTGGCGAGGTCACCCGCCGGTGCGTCGCGGAGTCGTTCGAATTGCGATTCCTGCCAGTACTGCATGTTGGTACGCCGCTTGGGCATTTTCTTTTTAAGTGCTTTTTTAGCCTTCCGCAGCCCGAGGTCCTTCGTATCCTCTGGAATCTGATCGTATTTCTCCCTCCATCTGGCAATTTTCACGTCGTCTTCGGCCGCCATCGCAAAGACATACCCTTGCGAATCAAACTGCGGCCGGCCGGCTCGTCCAAAGATCTGATGAGCCGAGCTGGCTTCGATCAGTCGTTTCTTGTCGGGCGGCCCTTTCAGCAGCGTCGGCAAAACCACACTGCGGGCAGGCAGATTCACGCCTGCCGCCAGGGTCTCGGTGCAGAGGGCGACAGCCAGCAGCTTCCGCTGAAAAAGGTCTTCTACAATGCGGCGATACTTGGGAAGGACTCCCGCGTGGTGGACGCCCACCCCCCGCATCAGCAATTGACGGAGTTTGGGACCTGCCCCCTGCGACCAGTCATACTGCTCAAGTTCCGCCTTGAGTTCGCCCTGATGTTCCGCATCGATCAGCGGCTTCCCCTTTAACTGCTCCGCCACATTCCAACATTCTTCCCGATTGAAGCAAAACACGAGTGCGGGCGTATAACGGGCGGCCTCGTCCCCTTCCGCCATTTTCAGCAACTGTTCATTGAGCAGTTCGTCACCGACCCAGGCAAAGGTCAGGGGCACTCGGCGATCGCTGCTCTCGACCAGCTTCAAGCGGCGGCCATGGCTGCGTTCCAACCAGTGGTTGAAGACGCGGGCGTTGCCGACGGTTGCCGACAGCAGCAGGGTGCGAACATGCGGGGGGAGCAGAGCCAGCGTCAATTCCCAGACAGCGCCCCGTTCCGGATCGTTGAAGCTGTGAAATTCGTCCATCACGACGGCTTCCACCTGTGAGAAGTCGAAGGCTTCGTGGTGGAGCAATCGATTGAGCAGGATCTCCGCGACCACCACGAGAATACGGGCATCGGGATTTTCGCGTCGATTGCCCGTTACGAGGCCCACGTCGCTGGCGGCAAATCCCCAATCGACGGCCTTTTGCTGCAGCTCCCGAAACTTCTGCTCCGTCAGTGCGATCAGCGGAGTGGTGTAATAAGCCACACGACCCGTATGGAGCGCTTCAAAGACCGCCGCCTCGGCAATCAGCGTTTTGCCCGTGCCCGTCGGTGCACAGACCAGGACACCCTGCTCGGCGGTGAACCAGGCCAGCAGGGCTTCTTCCTGCACCGGATACGGCTCGAACGGTAGCTGAGCAAAGTATTCTGTTGCCAGGTCGTCGCGTAGCACGGCGGGCTCGTGGGAGAGTGGAGGTCGTCTTCTTCATCGGACAGTCGTCGACAATTGTGACGAATGCAGCGACTTTGCGGAATCCGACCGGCAAGGAACGAAGTCCGCAAGCAAGAGAAATGGGCCGAATGAGTCGTTACGTGTCCTATGTTTACCTACATTCCCAGCTTCAGATCTTCATGAAAGGTCGCCGATAATGGCACCCTCCGCAGGAAATCGTCAGAGAAATTCCACCAGTCTCGTCGACAAGCCGGTGCAGTTCACACTGATTTGGCGAGTGATGATGCATTGGACGTTGTTCGTTTCGGTCGGTGTGATCGTCGGACTCGCACACGCGATGTTTGAACACGGGGGACTGGCTACGGATCATTTGCAGTCCGTATTGAGCAAGCAGATCCCGTTTCTCTTCATTGCCTTGCTGATGCTTCCCATCTTTATGCTTGATACGTTCAAGCTGAGCCAACGCTTCGTGGGGCCGATGGTCCGCCTGCGGCGTGGCATGCAACAGCTAACAGCCGGTGGCAATTCGCCATCCATCACATTGCGTCCCGGAGATGTCTGGAGCGACCTGGCTTACGACTTCAACCGTCTCGCCGCGCGTATGCAGCTTGTCACGCAATGGGAAAACAATTCCCTCAGTCCACGACAACTGGCCAGCGAATTAGCGATTCACGAGTCGTACTGGGTGGAGAAAGAAACCTCCTGGGCTGCCGCCCGCTCAGCGGCCGAAAATGTTCCCGTGCCCGCAGCGGGGGACGAAGAGCCTGGCCGGGATCAGCGGAGGTCGATCTTCGTGGATGATCCCGTCCAAGGCGCGATGATGCGACGGGTCCTCGGACATTGGCTCGCATATTTGCTCGTCAGTTGCCTGCTGGGAATCGCCTTGACATGGATGCTCGACCCACTCGGCGGGACGTCTTTGGCATTTCTCAACTACTTGCAGTCGCAAGGTCCGGGCATCGTGGCAGCGGCCGGGTTGATTATGATTTTTGCCTGGGACATCGTGGCGGTCACGCATCGCATCGCAGGCCCGATGGTGCAGTTGCGGCGACAAATGAAGGTATTGTCTCTGGGGCAACCGGCGCAGCGTGTGGCTTTTCGACCGAAAGATTTCTGGCATGACGTGGCGCACGACTTCAATGCGATGTGCGACCGTGTCGAGCCCCGCATGATCGCGCTGCAGCAGTATATCCAGCAAACACCCGTTGCGACGGTCGCGCCGGTACCGGGAAGTGGACCTGCGTTCGTGGGCGAAGAAACTACATCCTCAGGAAACGGCTCTCCACTGTCGACAGGCATGGCATGAACCGTTTCCGCACATCGAGAGCCGGGATCGCCGTCACCGAACTGGCGGTCTGCCTGCCGATCATCATGGCCCTGGTGTTTGGAACCTTCGAGGCTTGCTCGATGATCTATCTACGCCAGTCGTTGTCAATCGCCGCCTACGAAGGGGCGCGGGTGGCAATTGTTCCGGGTACCTTGACCGACGATGCACGATATCAGACCGAGATGATTTTGGACGCGCGTGGAGTCCACGACTTTACGGTGAATGTCACGCCCAACCTGGAGACCGCCACGGTCGGCACGTTCATCGCGGTCAACGTGTCGGCCCCGTGCGAGGCTAACTCCATCCTTGGCGGGTGGTTCTATCAGGACCGTCGGATTGACCGCACCGTTCAGATGATGAAGGAAGACTGATCGTCCGTCGTACGACGGCGGACCCACATGCATTTTTCCGCAACCCACCAGTTAGTGCCGATGCCTATTCTTTTCGGAAAACGGACAAGCCGCCAAATTCGCCGCCTGCGGCGCGGAGCGGTTCTGCCCCTGATCGCAGTGATCCTGCCCGTGCTGCTCATCTTGATCGCGATGTTCGTCAATATCGCCTACATGGAGTTGGTTCGGACGGAACTGCGGATTTCGACCGACGCCGCTGCCCGCGCCGGCAGCCGCGAACTGGCCCTGACCGGCGACATCGAAATGGCGAAGGCCAGGGCCCGGGATGCGGCCGGCCGCAATCTGGTCGCCGGGGTGCCGTTGCAACTGGCCGATGCGGATTTTGAGTTTGGTATCGCCAGCCGTGACGCCATTGACGCACGCTATGGATTCACCAACGACCCCACCCATCCCAACGCGCTGGTCGTACGCGGTCGCCGAACCCCTTCGTCGCCCGGTGGACCGGTGACGCTGTTTCTACCAAACGTGCTGGGGATGGGCCAATTCCATCCCATGCAGCAAGCGGTATCCACTCAAATCGAAGTCGATCTGGCGATTGTCATCGACCGATCGGGATCGATGGCCTACGCCGACACCGAGATCGCCGATCCCTATTCGCCGCCGGTCGCGGCACCCGCTGGCTGGGCATTTGGCGACCCGATTCCTCCCGACGCCCGCTGGCTGGATGTGATCAACGCCACCCAGACACTCCTAAATGCCCTGGCAGCGACGCCGCAGAGCGAGCGCGTCTCGCTGGTCACGTATGGGTACCAGGCCGTGGTGGAACGAACACCCACCACCGACTACGCGTCCGTGCTCACGTCACTCGATGTCTACACACAGGCGTTTTTCGGCGGGGGCACAAATATTAACGAAGGCATCGAGTACGGGCTCTCCAGCCTCGCCGACGCCGGTGGACGTCCTTGGGCCTCGAAGATCATCGTTGTGTTGACCGATGGCAATTACAACGTTGGCCCGCATCCCATCGAAGCGGCTGCTCTTGCCTATCAGAATCACGTGAACGTCTTTACGGTGACCTTCAGCAGCGAAGCCGGGCAGTCGGACATGGAGTCGGTGGCGGCCGCCACGGGAGGCACGCATTACCACGCCGTGACTGGAGCCGAACTGATCGCGGTGTTTGAAGAAATCGCCAGCCGCCTGCCGACGCTCCTTACCAACTGACCGCTCGCGAAGCCGCCGCGATCCACATGCAGAACTCTATCATGCCGACCGAATCCCCTGATGGCGACCGCTCGCAAAGAGCAGCAACCGTGCGTCGAGGCGCCACGGCAGTCGAATTTTCTTTGGCTCTCATCGTCCTGTTTTCCATGATCTTGGCGATCTTCGAACTGGGCCGCGTGTACGATCTCCGACACACCGCCGACTCGTCCGCCTACGAAGCCGCACGACAAGCCATCGTTCCGGGGGCCACGGCCGAAGACGCCGAACAGCAGGCCGCGGCCATCCTCACCGCCGCCGGCGTCGTAAACGCCCAAATCACCGTGACGCCCAATCCCATCCTGGAAGAAACCACCCACGTGACGGTGGCCGTCGAGGTGCCGGCCGATGACAATTCCTGGCTCGCGGGACGCATGGCCGGCCGCTTGATCCGGGCCGAAAGCACACTGATGACCGAGCGCAGCCCCGCGACACTGATCGCCGCCATCCCCAAACGACCGCCTCCGCCACCACCTCCGCCACCACCTCCTCCGCCGCCGCCGCCGCCTCCAGAACCGCAGCCCGAGCCGGAACCACAGCCGGAACCGGAACCACAGCCGGAACCACAGCCCGAGCCGGAACCACAGCCCGAGCCGGAACCACAGCCGGAACCACAGCCCGAGCCGGAACCACAGCCGGAACCGGAACCACAGCCCGAGCCGGAACCACAGCCGGAACCGGAACCACCGCCTCCACCTCCGCCACCGCCACCGCCACCGCCACCATTGCTTTAGTCAAACGCGGCGAGAGGCCGGAACTGGTGCGAGTCATGGAGCGTGGCGAGCTGGTCGTGCGCTGCTGGCCGAGTCTCCCGCCTGTCGCCACGGGAAAGCAACTGCGGCGGCTTAACTCTGCGGATCGACCGCGTCTTCTTCGACCTCGGGAGCTGCCTCGGCTTCGACTGCCTTCGCGCGTTCGATCAGGTAACGGTCGAGTGCTTCCTGCAACGCCTGCTGCAGCCGGGGGTCCTGGGGGACGGCCACGGCCTTTCGTTGCCATTCGATCGCCGTGTCGAGGTCACCCGACTCGTAGTAAACGCGGGCCAGCGAATCAAGGATGGCGCCATCCTCTTCCTGAGTGAGCTCCACCGCGCGCTGAGCCGCCTGCAAAGCAAAATCGAGGTCGCGCACATCCTCGGGGTAAGCAGTGGCGATCGACCACGCCATGCCACCCAGGAAGGGCGCGTCGTCCCAACGATCGGCTCGCATCTCGTCGGCCACGGCCCGCGCCTGCTCTAATTTTCCGCCGCGGGAGAGCAATTCATACCGCAATCCAATCGCTTTCGGCCCTAACAACGCAGCTCGCGACTCATCCGCCATCAGTTCATCCAGAACCGATAGGGCACGTTCCCAATCGGCGTCGCGCTGGGCGGACATCAGCTCCGTAATCAACCGCGACATCTCTTCTTCCGCTTTTTGGATCGCCTCCATTTTTTGCAGGGCAGTGTCCTTGTTCCACGTGCCAGCGACAATCTGCGTGAGGGGATCATCCATGGTCATGGGATGGCCGTACCAGAGCAGATACCCGTCCGCTCCAATGATAAACGCCGCGGGAATGCCCGATTGCCCGGTCGCGGAAAACAGCTCTTTGCCGAGATAGCCAGCGTCATCAAAAGCCAACCCGTATGACAGTAGTTCGCGCCACGGCAATTGCTCAGGCGTCTGCGATGGCTGGTCGAGAAACGCCTCGACGGTGGCCTCATCCTCATCGGTGACACCGACAAAGACGACCGCGTCGCGGTACTTTTCGGAAAGTTCGTTGAGATGCGGCATGCTGGCTTTGCAAGGCCCGCACCAAGTCGCCCAGAATTCAACGACCCGCACCTTGTCATTGGCGAAGGCGGTCTCTCCGTTCTCCGGCTCGTTCAATGCCCAGCCTCCAACTCGAATGGGGGGCGCGAGATCACCAATCGCCAGACTGGCCGCGGCGGGAACCGGGACATCGTCCTGAGGAATCGATGCCTGCGCATCCCCGGCCACCGGTGGCACCGACGCTTCGGCTTCGGCGTCCGGCGACTGCTCGGCGGGAGAGGAAGCTGGTGCTGGCGGGCTTGATTTGTCGTCACCCGGTTTCGCACATCCACCGGCCAGAAGACCGCAGCCCAACAAGACCACGATCGGAATCAGAATTCGCATGACACACCCTCAGTCCGGTACCGGCCCCCTGACCGACAACGACCACGGAAGACAAATCCGCTCGCGAGTTGGGAGGAGAGCTTCCTCATGGGGAATCTGCGCGGCGGCGACAGGTAACCTAGTTTAAGTATTGTCCGGCAAAATGCCCAACCCGAGCGCGCCGGAATTGTGTTCCACCGCACGCACGCGAGCATCGTCGGGGGCGTGGACCGCTAGGAACCGCGTAGAAAATCACGCACTTCGTCGACAAAATCATCGACATCCTCGTCGACTCGCCCTGCGCGGTATTCCCGCACCGCTCGTTCGAAAGGCTCGATCTGGTCCAGGTTGGATCGGTGGACCTTCAGTTCGACACGTGATTCTTCCAAACCGGGAGCCCCTTGCAACCGGCTTGGCGAACGAACGGTGACCACCACCCGGGTGCTCAAGAAGCCGCGAA
Source organism: uncultured Planctomycetaceae bacterium (assembly GCA_963700865.1). Taxonomy (GTDB): domain Bacteria; phylum Planctomycetota; class Planctomycetia; order Pirellulales; family Pirellulaceae; genus CAVOGJ01. The sequence goes on from CAVOZC010000022.1 coordinate 203,198, forward strand.
CCACCTCCAACGACTCGAAGTTCTTCCAAGTGATCAGGATGGTTTTCGCTTCCTCGTCGAAGAGTCCGGCAGGCGCGTCCGAGTCGCGAAAGACGAGCTTGAGTCCGTCAGGGCAAGGGAGTGCTACCCCGTGCGTGGCGAATTTCAAACCGAACAACCGGGTGAGGTGAAACTGTAACATGGATCCACATATGGGCTGATCCGAGCGAACACTATCCGGCGTCGGACAGAGGACGAGGTTCCGCCGCTTCTTCCTCGGGAGCGGACGGCGGGCTGACCTGCGGATCGGTCGCGGAATGCACCGCCAACCGACTCGTCCGCCGGCAGACTGAATTGGGGTGCGGTTGGTTGCTCGTAGTCCTCGTCGACGTACGACCGGATGTGGGAACGGGTATCGCTAAGCGTTCGGTCCACGACATTCGAGGCGCGGGTCATTTCATACTGAATGTCGGTCAATCCTTGCCTGAACTTGTGGTAATGCTGTCCCAGCGTGTGGGCGACTTCGGGCAGTCGCTTTCCGAACAGCAGCACCGCGATCATTCCGAGAAGCAGGACTTCTCCAATTCCCATGCCGAACATCTGGCTAACTTTCCCTGTTATGCGGCAGTTTATCAGCGTCGGTATGATCCCCCTCCTTGATGCCCTTCTTGAATTCGGTAATGCCTTGCCCCATCGAACGCATGACACTCGGCAGTCGGTTGCCAAACAGGAGTAGCAGCATGGCCAAGATGATAAGCAACTCGGTAGTTCCAATTCCAAACATTTTCTTCCTCGCGGAATAACAGCTTGCACGTCTTAGTAACAAACAAGCGGCGAGAGCGGGCGTAAAGTCTCAGATAGGGCGACTTGGCCGGGACCGACTCGTAAGACAACCATCACAGCACAGGGGCGACCCTCTATATTGTAGGTCGAGTCGCGGGTGCGTCCAAGCACGAGAACATCGACAAGGCGACCGAAGAGCGGCGAACATGGGAGTTTTCGGCTGCCTCCGACCCCCGCATCTCCGCAATTCGCAGCGGCCGTCGCTCATTCCGCCGAGCGACGCACACTGGAGAATTCCACCCTGGGCATCACGATTTCGCCAAATTTGGCTTCGGGAACGGCCACCATGAAATCCTCGCCATTATTCAGCACGGCGTATTCGAGCTGCGATCCATCATAGGGACTCACGGGCACCGTGCCGGCAAACCGGGACTTGACGGCGTCCAGCGATGCAGGGAACGCTTGCTCCTTGCGTTCCGCAGCGATGGCTAGGGCGACGCGCGCCATGCAGAGCTCCGCCTCATGGGCGGAAAAATAGTTGGCGATCTCGCGGACATCGAGAAACTCGCGATCTCCCAGCGTCTCGAAACGAGGCTTGTAGGCATCAAAAATCTGCTGGGCCTTTGCGGCCTTAGCCATACACGGCAATCCCATGCTGGTTGCCGCATAGCGGAAGTACGAGGTGTGGACGCTGCGAAACTTTTCCGCATACGCCCGGAAGGCCTCCTTTGTCTTGAAGACTTCCAACGGGATGCCCCGCTTTCCGGCCTCGACGAGGGCCTTCGCTTCCATCTCCTCCTCGGTGTCGCCAACCGCGTATTGGCCCATCGATTCGAGAAGCATCTCCGCCCAAGGGCCGTCCGGATAGGCGTCGAGCAAACGATCGACCTGGCGATGGATGATGCTCGCTTCATAAGCCAGCGTCCGCGCCGCAAAAACCTGATGGCCCGATGAGAGTTCGAGCCGGATAAAGGCATCGTTGACCAGTTCCGGGCGGTCGCAGCGAGCTCCCCAGAACGCCAAGGAGAAATAGGCATTCTCCAAGATTTCGATCCCCATCAGCGCCTCAATCAGCGTGGGCTGGCTGGCCAGATGATGTCCCATGTGCATCGACTCAAAGAACAGCACCGCCGCCTCTTCCTGCTCGCCATTGATCTGGGCGTGGATGCCAGCCAGTGTCACCAGCCGTCCCAATTGCAACATCAAGGGGGCGTGAGGCATCACCCCGCCGTTACCATGGCCCGCGTAGTCGATGCCAAATTCACACCATTGTAGCCGGCTGCCCTCAATGGCCGCCCGCAACGCATGGCGACCTTCGTAAACAACCTCGGCAACCTGGGAGGCAATTTCTTCTTTCGTTGAATCGCCAAACGATTCCCAGATTGGCTTGGAAAGCACTTCGCGCGTCTCCAGCGGTATCGCCGTCAAGGAGAGCATGGCGTTGTTGTAATGCAGGGCCGCATTCGTCGACGGTTCGGGGTACGGGATCGAGAGAATCTGGGCCGACGCGGATTCGCATACCAGGTGCGTCGACAAGATCGCAAGTAACAACAACACCGCACGGCCGCGAAACGAAGAAAGGGAGGGAAAAATCGGGGTGGCGAACATGGCGGAAATTGCCTTCGGGAAAGTTATGAAATAATCGAAAACGGGCAGGTCAAGAAGTCGCAATCTCAGGGTGGTTAAAACCTCAGACCGCCATAGATACCACGGTGCAAAGCGAAGGCGGACATCGTCGCCCCGGAGATCGGATTCGGCAAGGATTGAAATTCCCGATTCGCCTGCTGCACGTAGTTGGGGCGGCTGACTCCAAACGAGGCGGACGGCGCGGACGATGGAAAGCTCTGATGGCTCCGCGCTTTTCCCGCCGTCAGACCCTGAGCGAAGGGGCCCGACGAGGGCAGCGCCGTCGAAAGAGGCGGTCCGCTGTATCCGGTCGATCCGAGGTGGGGCGTTGGATTGGAGTACCGGGGACGCATGTCTCCCGGACTGGGAATACCGTAGGGCTGCTGTTGGCTGATGCACACACCCGCCAGCAACAACAAAAGGGCCGCACCTAGCGGCCACGCGGGATGACGAAAATAAAGCATGAGTCTGCCTGTGAAAACGGGGTAAAGGGCGTCGCCCTATTATACCCCATCCGCACCCCCCGGCCGACCCCTCGATCATTCTCGCAACGGCGGTCCGCCCGATTATGCCGGTCATCTGCTCTGCGCCACTGCCGCCCTGACATAGGCCGAGTCCGACAGGCGCGAATCGACTCGCGGAACAACGTGGTCCGGCCATTCCGCGGACACCCGCCGTTTCGCGAACTACCAGCTCCAGCGCTTGTTGCGTCTCTGACGGATCCCTCCCGGGGCAAGCGGGTTCTTGGTCCCCGACGAGCTGCGTCTCGAGGCCTTGGGACGCTTCACGATACGGTTCGTACGTTTGGCGAGTCGTTCGGCAAATCGTTCATCGGTATCACTCTTCTCTTGGTCGCAATCAAACACTGGCCAGCTCCTTTCAAAATCAAGCGGCAAACTTGTCGCGAAGTCGTTGGGGACGACGCGTGTTGGGGGGCAAAAAGCAAGCCTCGTGCCGCCGGGAGAGAGCCCGAAAGAAACTGGAAAACGCCGCAGAAAAGAGCCCTGCTCGTGGGGCGTTCGGCGACTCGGGCGGGCGTCGGCTCACCAGCCTGGTGACGCGATTGCAAAGCCTTGGCAGCAAGAGACTTATCGAAGACCTGAGGAGCCAAGTCTCAGTCATCTGGGTCCACCTTGCGTCGCAACTCGAGGATTTCAGCGTACTTGAGGCGCCTCACTAAAACAGGGAGGCCGTTTCACCAAATTGGTGAAAGATGCTGGCGGTCCGGCGGGCCGTTTGATGGACGTTTTGCCGACAAGCCGGCTCCGTTGCATTCGACGCGTCGACAAGCGGGTTTCCGTGGCCGGAGCACGCGGCCACGACGAGCCCGCGCGATCATCGTTGGCCGCACGACGACCATCCGTCCGCACGTTCTCGAGCCAACAGCGGAGGGAGCACGCGCTCGTCCACCACGGACCGGAACCGGCGCCTGACAGCCAGCGGACGTCACGCCGCTAACCCGTTCGTACGTTGTTATTTACGACGGTGGGATCACAAAACGTAGATGGCATCTCCTTGGGAAAACGGGTCGATCGAGGCACAACTTCCTGGCTATATCCAAGGCCTACGGCACCGTCGCCCGACGACGGAGCACCAAGCCTTGATTGAGTCCCATCGGGTCTCCCGCGACGGGTGGCCGCCGGGGTGCCCGTTTGGGCCGTATTTTTGGGATGAATTCGTTCGCAGTCGTTGGCGCCGATGGTTGCCGCGCAGCACCCCCTCGGTTGGTCAAACCAGGGTGATCGCGGAAGAACGCATGGTGTCGCGAGCAATCGGCGCACTCTGGGGCATCCCGACGCCGACGACGACGCAGGAGGGACACGGAGAGAGACGAACCTAAATGACGACACCAGCACGTTTTCCGCGTGCTGAAAGCACTCATCAACTCGTTGGTGTCACTGGCAGGTCCGGAAATCCCGGTTCTCCCCCAAAGGGAAGAGGGGATCGATGGGCTGAAATTGGATCCCGCGGCCGCGCCGCGGGTGGGTAACGGCTCAAGAGCATTGCAAACATCATGCCAAAGCGCAAAGTCGAAAATGGGAGGCGGGGATCATTTTTGCCAGGCGGCGTAGCCGTCCTCGGCGGCAGGGAGGACGGTCGACGTCCGAGTCAGGCCATGAGCTTCCACGGCACGTCTCTTTTTGTCCCCACAGCTCGCGCGTCGTCAAAGGGCGTCCCGGCCGGGACGGCCTGGCTACATGTGGGATGCCGCACGTCCCGTTTTCCCGGGCCTTTCCCCATGTACCGTCGCTGGGGCATCTTACCCCAGCCAGCGTGCGTCCCCGTTTGCGGAATGCCGGATTGGGCGTGCGTCTCTTCTACCGGGCGTTTCCCGAGGCCGGCTTGGTCGGGGCCGCCGGCCTGCCGCTGTCAAGCTGGGAAGCTTTTTCCCATTGGGCAATGCCTCGTACGACCAACTTGATTGACAGAATCGAGAAAAGCTCGCTAACCCCGCCCAGCGGCTCCGAAAACAAGAGCTGACGTTTGCATCGAGACGAGGTCTCGATCACCACGATTGGAAGGGGGGAACGATGAGATTCCGCACATTGGGGCTCGCCGTCTGCGCTGGCCTGTTGGCCTTGCCATGCTGCGCTTGGGCCAACGACGCCGACATCGCGCGTCGGTTGTCGACCACACTACAGGAGGCCCAGCAGGAAGGACAATTGCAAGGGTTCCGTTTGGGGGTTCGTGTCGAAGATGGCACCGTCTGGCTGAGTGGATCCGTGGCCGACGAAGGCCAACGCGTGCTGGCACTCGATAAAGCACGCCGTGTTTCCGGGGTGAAGCTGGTTGTCAATGACATCGCGATTCGCTCCACGCCTGCGGCAGCCCCGGTCACCCCGGCATCGGCGGCACTAGCACCGTCGGCGGCCGAAGGATATCGTGCGGCAGCTCGAGCCCCGATGCCGACCCCTGCGGCCCCAATCCCCGCTCGCACCGCTCCGCGGCGAAACGCCTACCCGGTGCCCGTGGCCAGAGCGAACCGCCCGGTCCAATACATGGATGAAGGCATGACCTTTGAAAGCGAAGGGATGATGGGCCCGGTCCCGGTCCAGTCCTATTCGGACGGATATGCGGGAGCCGCCTACGATCAGCCGCAGATGCCGGACTACGCCTGGCCCAGCTACGCAGCTCACCCAAATTACGCGGCAGTCCAGTATCCCAAGCAGTATTCGCCCATGGCTTGGCCTTACATCGGCCCTTTCTACCCATACCCCCAGGTTCCGCTCGGCTGGCGGAAGGTCACTTTGGAATGGGACGATGGCTGGTGGATGTTGGACTTCAAGTCCAAGCAGTAGCGACCGAACATAGGTTGCCTGGCGCGAGCCGGCTCCCCTCCAGCCGCACCAGGTTCTGCCCCGCTGCCCCGCGCGAGACTTCGCGCGGGGTTTTTTTGTGTCTGGGGCCGACTCACCGAAAAATCGGAAAAATCCACAAGTTCACCCCAGTTTCGCTCGATAACTCAAACGGGGCTTTCCGCACACCTCATCCGTACGTCAAGGACGACTTGTTATGATCAAGAAGACGACGCTCGCGATTGCCACGGTGATTGCGGTACAAGCACTCATGAGCACGGGGTGTACCTCATTGGGTCCCTACTTGGGCGCGGTGGCCGTGCCGATCCCGGTCAGTCCTTATTTCCAGAAACGGGAGGAGGACAAGCATTGGGTGCATGAGCGCTACGCAAGGGTTCCCATTCTGGGACCGACTTCGCATGGGGGACCACCAGCGGCGTTGGATCCGCCGAGTGACGACGAGGTGATGCGGGCCCTGGAACGCGTCAACAGTGTGCAGGGCGGTGTTCCGCTGCTGTGGGAGAAGCAGCGGAATAATGTGAAGATCGTCAAGGAGCTGACTGCGGATTACGTGGATCCGGTGCGGGTCTATCCCTTGATCGGTCCGGCCCAGCAGCATCATGCCCATTACAAATGCACGATCTACTTCACCGACATTGTACGGGTCGGTTGGCCGGTTCCATTCACGCTGGAAGATCAGGACTCGGTGGAGGTCATCTACATCGACCACAATCACCTGCACATGGCCGGAGATGTGGACGCGGGCGGTGCGGGAACGAACTATTAGTCCCCACGTGGGGCAGGTGCGGTCCGCGACGGCCTCTCCGTTCGTTCGCGGTTCGGAACAAAATCGCCGGATCGGATCGCGTCAACGCCCTTGCAGCATGTGTGCCTGGGCCATGGCATCCTCGGCCTTCTGGATATACTGCTGATTTTGCGTCCCCTGCCAGGCTCGCTGGTAAGTGACACTCATGGCCGTGAAATGAAAGGCGTCGTTCGGCTCAAGTTCACACGCCTTTTGTCCGTGCGCGATGGCCTGTTCGTGATCGCCCAAGCGACCGTAGAGGACTGCCAGGGCCAGATGCGACAACGTATGGTTCGGATCGGTCTTCAGCAGCTCATTCAGCTTGGCGACCGCTTCCTCCAATTGACCGGCATCCTTCAGCCGTTCTGCCTCTTTGTAGGTCTCGTTGACGTCCGTCATCTGCATCACTCCCTTTGATTCGTCGAAGGGTTTCGGGATTGGGCCAATTCCTCCTGCGCGACGCAGACCGGTCAGTAGCCGGCTGCCCACGCCCGGAGGCGGGGACGCGGGCGTAGCGACCCAACGTACGCTGCCGCTAGTGGTTTGCGACCGTTTGATGTTAGCGTTTCCGCATCCGGCCAGTGATTGGATTCGTCCAAAATATAACGTCCAAAGACTGGCGACTTCGGCTACCCTGATTCCGAGCGGTCACCATGCGATCGGGGGCAATTATTTCTTTCGCAAGGCGGCTTGTGCCGCCGCCAGGCGGGCGATGGGCACTCGAAACGGCGAGCAACTGACGTAATCGAGTCCCACGTGGTGGCAAAAGTCAATGGAGCGCGGATCGCCGCCGTGTTCGCCGCAAATACCGCATTTCAGCTTCTTGCTGGTCAATCGTCCCTTGGCTACGCCCATGGCGACGAGCTGCCCGACTCCGTTGGTGTCGAGCGACTGGAACGGATCTTCGGGCAGGATATCGTGCTTCAAGTAATCCGGCAGGAACGTGTTCACATCGTCACGACTGTAGCCAAAGGTCAACTGGGTCAAGTCATTCGTGCCAAAGCTGAAGAAGTCGGCGTACTTGGCCACTTCGTCCGCGATGAGCGCGGCCCTCGGAATTTCAATCATCGTCCCGATCAAAATAGGCAGCTTGCCTTGAAATTTCTTGGCCGCGATCACCTTCGCGATGGTCGTCTCGGCGCGCTCACGCAGTTGTTGCAACTCGGCGTCGGTGCCGACAAGGGGGATCATGATCTCCGGACAAGCCTTAATGTTCTTGGCCTGACAGGCGATCGCCGCCTCGACGATTGCCGTGACCTGCATTTCGAGAATCTCGGGGTAAGTCACGCTCAGGCGACAGCCCCGATGCCCGAGCATCGGATTCGATTCGTGTAGAAACGCGACCCGCTCGGCGATCTTCTTGGGTGAAACGCCAACGGCCTTGGCCACATCCTTCTGCGAATCGGGATCATGCGGCAGGAATTCGTGCAACGGGGGATCGAGCAGACGAATCGTCACGGGCAGACCATCCATCGCCTTGAAGATGCCCTGAAAATCCTTCCGTTGGTACGGCAACAGCTTGGCCAGGGCGGCCCGCCGCTCCGACTCGTCCTCGGCAAGAATCATCTCCCGCATGGCGGTAATGCGATTCTCGTCGAAGAACATGTGCTCGGTGCGGCACAACCCGATGCCCTCGGCGCCAAAATCTCGAGCCCGCTTCGCGTCTTCGGGCGTGTCCGCATTCGTTCGCACGCCCAACCGTCGATACTTATCGGCCCATTTCATGACCTGCGCGAAATCACCGCCGAGTTTCGGCGAGATGGTTTCGATCGCACCCACCATGACCTGACCGGTGGAACCGTCGAGCGACAGGGTGTCCTGGTGGGTGAACGTTTTGCCTTGCACCTGGATCTTGCGACCTTTTTCATCAATCTGAATGTCGCCCGCACCGGCCACGCAGCAGCGGCCCCAACCCCGTGCGACCACCGCCGCATGGCTGGTCATGCCACCGGTGCTCGTCAGGATCCCGGCGGCGCTGTGCATGCCGTCGATATCTTCCGGACTCGTTTCCTTCCGCACGAGCAGGACGCGTTCGCCCGCCAAGGTTCGTTCGACCGCCTCGGCCGCCGTAAATGCCAGCTTGCCGGCTGACGCACCGGGAGATGCGGGCAGGCCGACCGCGAGAATCGTCGCCTTGGCAACAGCGGCCGGGGAGAAGCTGGGAAGGAGCAGCTGAGTCAGATCGCCAGCCGGAATACGAAGCAGGGCGGTCTTTTCATCGATGACTTTCTCTTTGACCAGATCGCAGGCAATGGTGACCGCGGCAGCACCGGTCCGCTTGCCGGTCCGTGTCTGCAGCATGAAAAGCTTGCCGCGCTCAATCGTGAACTCGATATCCTGCACGTCTTTATAGTGTTTTTCCAACGTCTTCTTGATCGATAGCAACTGCTGGTGGACCTTCTTGTTCCACTTGGGCATCTCGGCCACGGGCACCGGCGTACGAATGCCGGCCACGACGTCCTCGCCTTGAGCATTGATGAGGAATTCGCCGTAAAACTCGTTCTTACCCGTCGACGGGTTGCGGGTGAAGGCGACGCCGGTACCCGAATCGTCTCCCATGTTGCCGTAGACCATCGACTGGACATTGACGGCCGTTCCCAACAGGCCGCGAATCCCTTCCACTTCGCGATAGCGCACGGCGCGGGGCGTATTCCAGCTACCAAAGACCGCCTCGATCGCCATCCGCAGTTGGTCGAGCGGCTCCTGCGGAAACTCCGACTTGGTATGCGCCTTGACAATCGCCTTGTAGGCGTCGCACAGTTCCTTCAGGCCCTCGGCCGGTACGTCCGTGTCCTCCTGCACCTTGTACTTTTGTTTCACCGTGTCGAAAGCGGCCTCGAATTGGTGATGCTCCAATCCCATGACCACGTCACCAAACATATTGATCAAACGCCGATAGGCATCATAGGCAAATCGTTCGTTACCCGTGGCCTTCGCGAGCCCCACGACCGACTCGTCGTTCAATCCCAAATTCAAGATGGTATTCATCATGCCGGGCATCGACACGGCGGCGCCGGAACGCACCGACACCAGCAAAGGATTTGCCCGATCGCCGAATTTCTTGTCGAGTTCCTTCTCGAGGATGCGAACATTCTTCTGCACTTCCTCCATCAATCCCGCCGGCAATTGCCGCTTGTTCTTGTAGAACCCGTCGCACACTTCCGTCGTGATCGTAAAACCAGGAGGAACGGGAAGACCAATGCCCGTCATCTCGGCCAGGTTGGCACCCTTGCCACCCAAAAGCGGCTTATCCTTGCTCTTGCCTTCCGTCTTCGTCTGGCCAAAGTAGTAGACCATCCTGTTCTTCTTGGCGACTTTTGCCATTTCGCGGGTTCCTCTATCTGTCTCGATGCCGAGTTTATGATTACCTTCGATCGCTGCTCAACGCTTGCTTCGATCAAAGCGCATGATCTGGGAGATCAAAAGTCCAGCAATGTAACAGTGGCCCCAGCGACCGTCAACCGACGCAACCAGTTCAACAGTCGCGGGTTACGCCCGTAAGCACCCGGCGATCTTGAAAGAATTTTCGTGTCCGAATCTGCCAGAAACACCTCAGCCACCCGCTGGTCGTTGATCACGGGGGCAGGGCTGCTCGCCGCGGCGGCGGTCGGTGCGTGCTGGTTGTCGATCGACCTTCCCAGCGAGCTGAACTACGCGCGTTTCAAACGCGGCTGCGGCTGGGGAGTGGCAGGCACGTTGCCACCACTGCTGCTCTTTATCGCACTCCGCAACCTCCCGTCGGCGGCGGTTCGTCGCGTCGACAAAATCATCCGCCAGCAGTTGTTACCGCTCTTTGACGGCCTGCCCTGGTACGGACTGTTGTGGGTGGCCATGTTGGCCGGCGTGAGTGAGGAGGTTTTCTTCCGCGGCGTGCTCCAACAGGCGGTTTCCGCCTTCGCGCCCGCGTGGCTGAGCGATTCTGGCGGCGGGCATCGTCTTTGGACTGGCACACTGCGTCACCGCGACTTACGCCTTTCTGGCTGCCACGATGGGATGCTACTTCGGCTGGCTGTTTGTCAGCTGCGACAGCCTTTGGGCACCGATCGTCGCACATGGCCTGTACGACTTTATCGTGCTTCAGTACCTGATGTGGGAACGAGCCAATCACGTCTGAGCCGACGTGCCACGTGACTCGCTTCGCCCAGAAAGCCGTCGCCGGAGTTGATCGAGCAGCCAGTCGTGCAGAGGGGTCGCCATCAGCACGGCGGTCACCACCAGCGCCACGCCGCCGCTACCGACCAGAAGATCGGTGGGCCAATGTGCCCCCGCGACCAGGCGAGGCATGCTGAACAGCCATGCCAGCCACCACACCAACTGAACGGCTTCCCGTCGCGCCCAATAACTGACGTAAAGGGCCAGGCTGAAGAGCACCATGCCATGGTCGCCCGGAAAGCTCCAGGGGGATGCGTCCTTGCAAGCGATGTCGGGTACCAGTTCGCTCAACCGCCAAGTGTCGGAAAGTGCAAGCGTGGGACTTGGTCGACCGTAGGCCAGTACGTCATCCCTAAGAAACTCTGCCAGCTGGATCCCGCCCCACACGAACGCCGCGAAGAGGGCCAAGGAGCCCAGGGCCTCGGCACGCGTCCAGCGGCGCGACTGATGGATCGCATAACAGACCGTCGCCAGCATCGCCGCGCCACTGAGCAAATCGAAGCCACGCCAATTCGCAAACGCCCAGCATTGCTGCCAAGCGCCTCCGAGTGACAGCGTGTTATTAAGCATCCGAAAGACCAGCAAGTCGAAGGCATCCCACGAGCCGCGGGTGGCAGGCAACAACCAGGTCACTCCAAACACAATCGCAATGCCAAGCGAGGTAAACAGCGGCAGTGGCCGCCAGCGACCGGCGCGGCGGGCGGGCTGTGGGGGTTGCGGGGTCTGTACCGGCGCGTGAAGGGATGGAGGACTAGCAAGCCACGTGGCCATGAATATCTCCCAGGACCGCGTTCGATTCGTCGCCGCGGGTGTCGTGGTCGAACGTATTGTGCGTAAGCTCCCGATTGTGCCGACGGGCCTGGCGGCACCCCGGCGGATCGGGCCCAAGATTGCTGCTCGGCACCCGCGTCACGACCCGATGATCACTGGCGACGCCAGTCGTTACCTACCAAACGCGGTCGCTTGACCACAAGGTCGACGCCGCATCATTCGACCTACCCGCAAGGATCGCGGGCAATTTGGACCATTCCCGACGGTGCACGGACGCTCCCCCTTGTTAACGACGGCGCTGGCAATGACTGCATGGATGGCAGTGGTGCCGCACGCTGCGCCCGCGGACGAGCCGCCTGTCGATCGTTTCGCGGTGGCAGCCCGCGATTATCAAGAACAACGATGGGAACAAGCGGCGGAGGCATTCGGCGACAGCACCCGTTCCGACGACGACGCCACACGGCGCGACGCTTATTTCTTCCTGGCCGAATGCTGCATGGAGCTCCGCCAGTTTTCACGGGCCTCGACGGCATTCGATGCCTACCTGGCTCTCGCGGACAGCCAATCGCCCCATTGGCAGCGGGCCCTCTTTCGCGTCGGCGAAGCGTACTATCTGTCTGAGGAATTCGATCAGGCGATCCCAGCCTTGCAACGGTTTCTTGGCGACTTTCCCACCAACCCTCTCTGCGCCTACGCCCATCGTTACCTGGGCGAAGCGGCGCTCGCCGCGTCCGACGCCACCGCCGCTTCGCGGCATTTCCGGGCAGTCATCGATGAATTCCCCAGCAGCCCCCTGGCGCCCGTCTGCCGTTTGAAACTGGCCCGGTGCCACGAGCTGCTCGATCAGCCGACCGCGGCCCGCGACATCTACCGACGATTTCTCGATGATCCCACGTTCGGCCCGTATTGCCGACAACGGCTCGCACAACTCGACGAAGCCGTGGATGAAGTGATGACACTGATCGCCGCGGGACAGCCGGAGCAAGCCGAGGCACGACTGAGGGAACGCGAGCAGGCTGCCGCAGCGGTCGATGTTAGTGCCCAGTGGTACGCGTTGGCGGACGCCTTTCCAGCAGGCAGCGAGGGCCGCCTCCGAGCGCTGCGGGCCATCGCCGACCGGTACCCTGAGAGTCGGCTGTGGCCGCACGCGATGTTCCGGCTGGCTCAAGTCGAGTTTGATGACAAGCGGTTCGCGGACGCGGCCGACCGCTGCGGCTCGATCCTGCGGCAGTCGCCATCCCCAGAACTGATGCCGCATGTCCTGTTTTTGCAGGGCCAATTGCAAGCGGAGGAGGAGGACTGGTCGGCGGCTGGCGAATCGATGCGCTACCTCGTCGACGAGTTTCCCGCACACACCCTCGCGCCAGCCGCCACGTTCTGGTGCGCGGAAGCCGAGTTTCGACAACATCACTGGCAGTCCGCCCGAGATGCCTTCGGTCGGATCGCCGATCAGGAACAGGCGACCGGCCAACCCTCACCCCGGGCCCCAATGACCGAATTGCGAATCGCCCAGGTCGCCGCGCACCTGGGCGATTGGGAGGAAGCCCTCGAACGGGCGGTCGGTATTCGCGACCGTTACCCCAACTTCGGCCAGCAATTCGAGGTGGACTACCTGCGTCGGTCGCGCCCATGCCTCGTTGGGTGAGTTTTCGCAGGCCCGCGACGCGTACCAGCTAGTCCTGGATGCGCCACAGGCCGCCGGCTCGGAAACCGCCGCCATGGCCCAGTGGATGATTGGCGAATCCTACCTGCACGAGGGTCGTCCACAGGAAGCCTTACCGGCATATTTGCACGTCGAGTCGCAGCACACGTGGCCTGAATGGCAGGCCGCCGGATTGTTTCAGGCAGCCAAATGCTACGACCTGCTCGAGCGACCCCTTCCCGCCAGCGAAACACGGGCCCGCTTGTGCGAGCGGTTCGGCGGCACAGCATTCATGGCCAAGGCCCGAGAAGAACAGAACTTGCCAAATGCGGTCGGCCAACCGCGGATGGCACAGCACCCCCATTGAGCCCCTGACATTCGACCCGCCATGAAACACAGCCCCTGAAGGTCCATGATGAAATCGAACCGGCACGCCTTTCGATCGGGTCCCATCCTGGCGGGCTTTCTCGCCGCGCTCATGGTCTGTCAGCTCGCGAACGGACAAATCCGCGAGGAAGCGGCGACCCCGGTGGCCGGAGCCGTCGAGGTTCCATCGGCTGCGTCCGCCGCGGCCTCTCCAGGCGTCACCCGCAACCTGCTGAGTGTCCTGCGCAGTGGCGGCCCCATGCTCATTCCACTCGCCGCCTGCTCCTTCCTGCTGTGTCTGTTTGCGTTCGAGCGCTCGATCAGCCTTCGTCGCGGCCGGGTCATTCCCAAACCGTTTGTCCGCCGACTGCTGGCCCAGATTGAAGATGAGGCGCCGAGCCGCACGAGGCGCTGGAAAAATGCCGAGACAATGGCAGCCCGATCGCAGAAGTCTTTGCCGCCGGCATCATGAAGTGGAATCGCCCGGCGGTCGAGGTCGAGCAGGCGATTATCGATACCGGCGAACGCGTGGCGCAGGGCCTGCGCCGCTATTTGCGGCTATTTAACGGCATCTCGACCATCAGCCCACTGCTGGGACTGCTGGGTACGGTGCTGGGGATGATCAGTGCCTTCAACGCCATCGCCTCGGCCAGCGCCATGGGCAAGCCGGAACTGCTGGCGAAAGGCATCAGCCAGGCGTTGCTGACGACGGCCGCCGGGCTGACCGTCGCCATCCCCGCCATCGTGACTTACCTCTATTTCGCCAGCAAAGTTGACCGCCTGGTCGTCGATATCGACCGCTACGGTCAACAACTGGTCAACTTCATTGCCGTCGATGGCTGGAAGGAAAATCAATCCCCGAAATCAAAGAACCGCAGCCGAGCGGCCTGATCGCAGAGCAGCTGCCGCCGTCTTTTCGACGCGTGCGAAACCAACCATGCCACTGAAAACCTACGAAGACGAGCAGCCGACGCTGAACCTCACGCCGATGATCGACGTGGTGTTCCTGCTGATCATTTTCTTCATGGTCGGTACGAAATTCACGGATGACGAACGGAAGATCGAACTGGATCTGCCGGCCGTCGGTCAATCGGCGGCCCTCACGGCGGCTCCGCAAAAAAGAGTGGTCTATGTGCTCCGCGACGGCACCATTCGCTTCAATCGCCAGATCGTTGATCTGCCACGGCTCACCGAATTGCTCGCAACGGCTCGGCAGCAGACGCCCCAATTGAGTGTTGCCGTCCGAGGCGACGCCCAAGGTGCCTTCCAAAACGTGGCCAACGTGCTGGCCGCTTGTCGGACGGCGGGAGTGCATGACATGGCGATCTCCGTACGGATGGCCGGTGACGCAGGTTCCAAGTACTAACGGGCCTCGGGGGCCTACTCCGCCGCGGCCATGATCAAGCAGCACCATGCATTTCCTGACACCGCTTTTCGAAGGCACGCGAGCCGGCTGGACAATGCTGGCCATGGCCGCGGTCGTGCTGATTGCCTCGATCGTGGTGCTGGCTCGGCTGCGGTGGATCCAGTCGCGACCGATCGCCACCTGCATCGTCCTGTCGATGCTGGCCCATGCGCTGCTCGTGGTCAGTGCCTACATGACGCGCTTTTTCGATGCGCCCGTGTTGCCGGGTGATCCCGGCATTCGCGTCCGCCTGACGGAGACGCCAAGCTCGATCGCTCCGCATCCGCCCGTGGCCGAGAGGTGGGATGCCCTGTCGGTCGAACCGGCCCCGCTGCCGACCATGACGGGGGTTCCTGAGCTGGCGGCACGGCCCAGCGTGGAGGAGTTATCCCCGCCACCCCTGCCAGCGGCCGACCAGCCGGCGCCGGCGGTCCCTTTTCCGGCCCCCGAAGCGGCCGTCGCGGCTCCGCCCGCGGACCCCGCCCAGCCGCCGGCCAGCCAGGACCCGGCCAGCCCCGGTCCGGCACCCGCGACCGTGGACCCGCCCGACCAGCCGGTGGGACCGGAAATGGCCGCCCTGCAGGATGAAAACTGGGAAAGCGGAGGGGCGCGGACGCGGCGCGGACGAGCCCCGCGTGGCGACCGCCACGCCGGTCGCAGCGTCGCCCCCACCCATCGCGCGGGCGGCCGAACGGCCGGCCGAGCGGTTGCCGGCCCGCTACCGAGCCCGGCTGGCGACAGATCGCGACGAAATCCTCCGCCGCAGGGGTGGGAACGCCCAGACCGAAGCCGCCGTGCAGGCCGGCTTGGCTTGGCTGGCCGCGCAGCAGTTGGCCGATGGTCGCTGGGACGCCTCGCAGCACGGGGCAGGGCGGGGGCAACTGGTCGACGGACATTTTCGTGGCCCCGCGGGTTTGCAGGCGGATACCGGTATCACGGGGCTGGCGCTGCTCGCCTTCTTGGGGGCCGGCCAGACCCACCTGCACGGAGACCACACCGAAACGGTCCGTCGAGGCCTGGAGTTCTTGCTGCGGACGCAGGCCGCCAATGGAGATTTGGCCGGTGACGCGACCGACTTTGCCCGCATGTACTGCCACGGGATGGCCACGCTGGCACTGAACGAGGCGCTGGCGATGACGGGCGATCAGCGGCTGCTCCGCTTCGTCGAACAGGGCACCCGGTATACGCTGGGCTGCCAGCACCCGAAGAACGGCGGCTGGCGTTACCGACCGGGCGACCAGGGCGATACCAGCCAGTTTGGCTGGCAACTAATGGCGATCGTCAGCGGAGAACAGGCGGGATTGCGAATTCCCAGTCCTACCACGCAGGGGATGCACCGCTTCCTGGCGAGCGTCGCCCGGGGCAATCGCGGCGGGTTGGCGAGCTATCGGCCCGGCAGCGGTGCGACCCGCGCCATGACGGCCGAGGCGATGGCGTGTCGCGGATTCCTGGGGATCGCCGACCTGGCTGCCGACGCGGAGGCGATCGAATTCCTGCTCGAAGAGCTACCGGGACAAGGGCCAGCCAACTTTTACTATTGGTATTACGCCACCATCGCGCTCAGCCAGACCGATTCGGCCGCCTGGAAACAGTGGAATGACGCCTTGCAGGCGGCCCTGCTTCCCCGTCAGCGACGGGACGGACAGCTCGCCGGCTGCTGGGACTGCGACACGGTCTGGGGCGCACATGGTGGCCGGGTCTTTACCACGGCGCTGGCCACGATGTGTCTGGAAGTCTATTACCGTTATCCGTTGCGAGAGTCCCGTTAGGTGACCCGGGGATAGCCGATCCCACGGGGGCCCTACTTCAAGTTTTTCTCGAGGTAGTCCGACAATTCGGCCACGTGAATATTGCGATTGATCACCTCGCCCTGCTCGTCGAGCAGGATCATGGTCGGGACGGACAGAATTCCCAGGTCAACCGCGGGCCGGCTATCGAGGCCGCCTTCTTCATAGATTTGCGGCCAGGGCAGGCGGCTCTCCTTGAGGAATTCAGCCACCTTCGCTTGCTCCGCATCCAAGTTGACTCCGATCGGCATGAACTGCTTGCCGTATTTGGCCAACAGCGATTGGATGACCTTCATGTCGTCCTTGCAGGTATCGCACCAGGTGGCCCAGTAATGGATCAGCACATAGCGTCCCTTGAATTGCGAGGCCTGCACGGCCTTGCCATTCACCATGGTGCCACCGAAATCGAGTTTTTCGCCCACCGAATTCAGGCGTTTCTCGGCGCCGCGGGCTTTCTCAACATCCAGCCCGTCTCGCCCACTGGCGATGATCCGTTCGTACCAACGGAGAGCCGGTTTGTCATTGCCGGCGAATTCCTCGGCCATCGCGAGCTGCAACATCGCCTCCAGGACATCTGGGCCGCTTGGGTATTCCTCGACGAAGTCCTCGAGTTGAGCAACCCACCAATCTTGCACCTTGCCGAAATTTTTCTGCTCCGGGTCTTGCAGCTGCGTCGCGTACTGGGCTCGCAGCAGACGGTACTTAACGTAGCCGGTCAGTTCGGCTTCCTTGGCCTGACCCGCTAGTTCCTTGTAGAGTTTTTCCAAGCGTCCGGCCCCGTCGGGATAGTCGCCCGTTTCGACTGCCGTGCTCAGCGTCTCGGCCAGCGAACGAATCCAGACCGCCTGGTCTTCCTTGGATTTCGCGCTGCTGGCCAGTTCCCGCCAGATCGTGGCTTGACGATCGTATAATTTGGCTTTCTGAGCCGGCGTGGCTCGGACAATCGCCTTGTCAATTTCGTCGACTTCGGTGAGTAGCTTGCGCATATTTTCGCTGAGCACTTCGCCTGCCTCGGGCATGGGCGGCTGATCGGCCACGTTGGCCGAGGTGAGCAGGAACGAGCTGCCATCCTGCTTCTCGTCTTCGGACATGAGTGCCAGCGGGATATCGATGGCCTTCCACTGATCGCCCGCCTTGACGAAGGTGCCGATGGGCACCTGTCCCTGATCGAGCATGGCCGCCACGTTCTCATAGACAAAAATGTCGCGTTCGTTGCCGTTGGTCTCGGCTGGCAGCACGCCGGGGCGGGTGGCACTGAAGTGGACCCAGCGGGCGCGCGCATCGACCGCATTCTGGCCGGCAACGGCGGCCCGAAAGCGGCGTACGGCATTGGCCACTCGGGCGGCGAGTTTTCTTTGCGTGTCCGCATCCAGCCCCAGCGACTCGATGTCCGCGGGCGTCGCCAGCACGGCTGCAAAACGGCTGGCGTCTTTGTCTTGAATGGCACCGACGATTTCCGCCGAGACTTCTTCGGGCGAGATCATTTGCCAGCGATCAATCTGCCCGTCTTCATTCTCATCCACGCCCCACCGGAGTCCGGAAAGGCCGAGCCAGCGGTGCTGGTCGGCTTTGCCGTTGAAGTTCGTGTCCATGTCACGATACGACTCGATGCCGCTGGCATAGTATCTCCACTGATCCACCCGATTGTCGCGGTTGGTATCGGTGAAGCAGCGGAGGATTTCGCCCGAGGGGCCGCGCACGACCCAGGCCGAAACACCGCCCATTTCCTCGGCCTTCACGGAGCATTTGGCGACGTCCTTGGCGGCCGGACGATCGTAATCGACGTTTTTTTGCACGGGTACGAAGACGAGCGCATCCTCGACGGTGACGGCCAGGGCCGAGGAGGTGAGCAGCAAGGCGTTGAGCAATAAAGTCGCGGACAAGGTGGCTTGTCGGAAACATCGAAACTTCGACATGGGACCCTCGGTGGCAACGGTTATGACGATGGATTAGCGGTGGCTGCGAGTGACCTGATCGTCGCAACTGGAACGCCCGGAAGCGGTGATGGACGGGTCGGGGAAACCTCGCTTGAATTGTACGGATTACCGACAAGCGGCGGGTGGGTCAATGCCGATACTCTGCCCGGAACCGTAAGCCCTTTGACAGCCGAGGTTTCCTCCTTAGAATGGTGCTCCGCTCTGCGAAAGCTGCCGAGGGGGTGCTGGCAGAGTTGAATTTCCCACCGGCAACGACCGGACGGGCGCGTAGCTCAGTTGGTTAGAGCGCGTCGCTGATAACGACGAGGTCCCAAGTTCGAATCTTGGCGCGCCCACTCGCGGAATGATCACCCGCCGACGATGGTGTTTCTGCGTTGCGGTTGGCTGGAAGGGTGTCGGCGCGGGGACGTAGCTCAATTGGGAGAGCACCGGCTTTGCAAGCCGGGGGTTGAGGGTTCGAGCCCCTTCGTCTCCACTGCATCTCCACTGCATCTCCACTGCAGGCCTCCGCGGGATGCCGCCAGGAAAAAAAGAGCGGCACCAGTGCGTGCCCGGTTGCGAGCGACTCGCGGGTCGATATAATTCGTGGATCTGGGAGGAGCCGTCGGACGCGGGGCAGGATTTTAGTTTTTTGGATTTTTAGTTTTTTAGTTTTTTGGATTTTTGGATAAGCCCGATCGGCGGGCAGCCGGTGAAAAGAAAAGCTCGTGGCGGGGAGCGAAAAAGGGGTGACGGCCGACTTGACGGGTATCCGCGGCACGGCTAAACTTTGGGGCTCCGCTGAGAACGACAGTGATCACCGGGACGGGCGACCAGCGGTCGCTTGACCCGGTACTCACTGAGTACCTGGGTGGCTTCGGCCACCTGCTGATCTTTGACAATTTGGTTGTGATATAGATGGCATCTTAATTGTCAGCAAACGATGTTTGCTGATGACTACAAGACGCGAGCGCCATCCACGGAAGTCCCGCGAGGGGCGGATGTGGATAGCTTTAGCAAGAATCGTTGCGAATTGGACCGGCGGCAGCCGGTCCGTTAGTGGCTCACAAATTCTGGCGAATCGACCGGTCACCAGTCGCCATCGGCAGCAATGCGGGTGGTGGTGAAGGGCAGGTCGAAGAGCATTGGATTCATGTGACCAAGCTACTAAGGGCGCACGGGGGATGTCTTGGTATCAGGAGGCAATGATGGGCGTGGAAGTCTGCGAAAAGCCCGGGGGAATTGACAAACGAGTGTTGATCCCGGGATACCCTAGCTAACCCGGTGAACTGAAACATCTAAGTAACCGGAGGAAGAGAAAGAAAAATCGATTCCGTCAGTAGCGGCGAGCGAAATCGGAATAGCCCAAACCGCAAGGGTTTCCCTTGCGGGGTTGTAGGGCCTCCAACATCGAAGCAACAAGCTAGTAGAACGTTCTGGAAAGTTCGACCACAGCGGGTGACAGTCCCGTATACGACAGCAGAGTTGCTAGTAGGAGGTACCTGAGTAGGTCGGGTCACGTGAAACCCCGACTGAATCCACGGGGACCATCCCGTAAGGCTAAATACTACCTGATGACCGATAGTGAATTCAGTATGGCGACTGAAAGATGAGAAGAACCCCGTCAAGGGGAGGATAGTGAACCTGAAACCGTGCGCTTACAAGCGGTCGGAGCACTATGGCAGTTTACTGCAATGTGTGACGGCGTGCCTTTTGCATAATGATCCGGCGAGTTACCGTCTGCGGCCTGGTTAAGGCTTTACGAGCTGTAGCCACAGGGAAACCGAGTCTGAATAGGGCGAAATTGTCGTAGGTGGTAGACGCGAAACTGAGTGATCTACCCATGAGCAGGTTGAAGCGCGGGTTATACTGCGTGGAGGACCGAACCCACTTGGGTTGAAAACCGAGGGGATGACTTGTGGGGAGGAGTGAAAGTCTAATCAAACTCAGAGATAGCTCGTTCTCTCCGAAATATCTTTAGGGATAGCCTCAAGCTACTATGCATCGGGGGTAGAGATACTGAATTGGATGGGGGCCCTTCCCGGGGTACCCCACTGAACCAAACTCCGAATACCGATGTAATTATCTTGGGAGTCAGTCCACGTGGGATAAGCTGCGTGGTCGAGAGGGAAACAACCCAGATCGCCTGCTAAGGTCCCAAAGTGATGCTTAGTCACTAAGGAGGTTGGGTTTCTGTGACAGCCAGGATGTTGGCTTAGAAGCAGCCACCATTTAAAAAGTGCGTAACAGCTTACTGGTCGAGAAATCCTGCGCCGATAATGAACGGGAGTAAGCATCACACCGAAGCAGCGGGTTCAACGCAAGTTGAGCGGTAGGAGAGCGCTGTACGTCAGATACAAGCCGTACCGAAAGGAGCGGTGTCGGGACGTACAGGTGATTATGCCGGAATGAGTAACGATAAAGCAGGTGAGAATCCTGCTCGCCGAAAGCCTAAGGTTTCCTGGGGAAGGTAATTCCGCCCAGGGTTAGCCGGTCCCTTAGTCGAGGCCGAAAGGCGTAGACGATGGATAGCAGGTCAACATTCCTGCGCCACTGTTGTGGACTGATGGAGGGACGGCGTCTATAGGGTCAGCGGTACGAATAGAAATGTCCGTGGCTCCTCTGAAGGTGTGGGATAGGAAAATCCGCCCACGTAAGCCGAAGGTGGGGACCGACTGCGTTTATGTTCAGGAAGTGATCCGGAAGGCGTCCAAGAAAAGCTTCTAAAGGTTGAAGCAACAGTGACCGTACTAAAACTGACACAGGTAGGCGAGACGAGAAGTCTAAGGCGCTCGGGAGAACGGTGGTTAAGGAACTCTGCAAAATGACCCCGTAAGTTCGCGATAAGGGGTGCCTCCTGGGGTTCACGCTCTGGGAGGCCGCAGCAAATCGGCTCTGGCGACTGTTTATCAAAAACACAGGACTCTGCTAACACGTAAGTGGATGTATAGAGTCTGACGCCTGCCCGGTGCTGGTAGGTTAAGGAAGCGGGTTAGCGCAAGCGAAGCTCTCGACCGAAGCCCCAGTAAACGGCGGCCGTAACTATGACGGTCCTAAGGTAGCGAAGTTCCTTGTCGGGTAAGTTCCGACCTGCATGAAAGGCGTAACGACTGGAGCACTGTCTCAACCACCGACCCGGTGAAATTGTAGTCGTGGTGAAGATGCCACGTACCCGCGGTTAGACGGAAAGACCCCGTGAACCTTTACTGTAGGCTGATATTGGGCTGAGATATGTTCTGTGTAGGATAGGTGGGAGGCTATGAACTGGCAGCGCCAGCTGTCAGGGAGCCAACCTTGAAATACCACCCTGGTCATGTTTTAGTTCTAACGCCGATCCTGTGAAACCAGGCGGCGGACAGTGTCAGTTGGGCAGTTTGACTGGGGCGGTCTCCTCCCAAAGAGTAACGGAGGAGTGCAATGGTACCCTCAGCCTGGTTGGCAATCAGGCGTAGAGCGCAAAGGTAGAAGGGTGCTTGACTGCGAGACTCATCAGTCGAGCAGGAACGAAAGTTGGTCTTAGTGATCCGGTGGTTCCGAATGGAAGGGCCATCGCTCATCAGATAAAAGGTACTCCGGGGATAACAGGCTTATCGCTTCCGAGCGTCCGTAGCGGCGAAGCGGTTTGGCACCTCGATGTCGGCTCATCACATCCTGGGGGTGAAGAAGCTCCCAAGGGTTTGGCTGTTCGCCAATGAAAGTGGTACGTGAGCTGGGTTCAGACCGTCGTGAGACAGGTCGGTCCCTATCTGCCGTGGGCGTACGAAACTTGAGGAGGTTCTTCTTTAGTACGAGAGGATTTGGAAGGACGTAGCTCTGGTGTACCAGTTGTCGCGCTAGCGGCACGGCTGGATAGCTAACTACGGAACGGATAAACGCTGAAAGCATCTAAGCGTGAAGCCCGCTCCAAGATTAGGTTTCGTTGCACGCAAGTGCGAGAGTCCCCTGGAAGACGACCAGGTCGATAGGCTGGATGTGTAAGCACAGTAATGTGTTCAGCTAACCAGTACTAATGGACGAATGCTTGGTCACTTTAATTCAACGTTCTTGTTGAAGAGGAAGTGAGAAATGCAAGTCACCGGAATTGCAAAAGCCGGTCGACGCGGATTTCCCACCACTCTTCGGCGTTCGTGAGCACAAGGTAGCAAGTGCTTGCCATCTGTATCGCATGCCAAATTGGAAGCCCAGCCGGCTTCATCACCGGCTGGTCTTTTTTCGGCGACCATATCGGAAAGGTCACACCCGTTCCCATACCGAACACGGTAGTTAAGCTTTCCGAGCCGATGATAGTGCCAAAAGCGCGAAAGTAGGTATCGCCGGATTATATTTCACCCTTGGGAGCCCAGCTCCCAAGGGTTTTTTTGTGCGTGCAACGTGTCCTTCCGGCAAGGCTGAAAAATATTCTGTGTGGGCGGACTTGGCAGGCACTATCGACACGTGCTCGTGCTCAGCGCAGCGGTGCTCGTGCTCGTGCTCGTAATCGAACACTGCAACGGAGGAGGTGCCGCGAATGTCGGTGTGTGTCAATAGCTTTGAGACACCTTCCGTTGGAAATTAGTGTAGCGTTGTTGGCATGTTGTGGTGGTCTCAGCTTCCCTGGGGGCCAGCCCCCAGACCCCCGGGATTTTTTCAGGCATGACTCGGGTGTTCAAAGGTGGGCAAGTTGGTATCGTGGAGCCGTCCGATGAAACGGAAGCGAGCTCTGCGGGGACGCGGGCACCGACCGCAGGTTGGTCCGCCGAGGGATAGTCGGATCGAGGGTGCGTCAAAGACGCTTCTTCTTGAGGCTTCTGGGGGCAGTTGATCTCCGGAAGCCTTTCTTCGTTTGCCTTCGCTTCGGGCGATGGTGGGTTGATCCAAACGGCCGACGGCAATTGCGGTGGTTGAGGCGCTCCGATATCACCACCACGGTCCCATTATTGGGAAACGGAAACGTCTTCCTATGGCCCGATGCTTACCCCTGGCTACTATTGCCAACAGGGCTGGACCAGGATGATTTTCGCTCTGTAACCATCTTCGTGCAATTCAATGCTCCCGGGACAATGCCAATGAACATTGAATCCATTGGTCCTCCGGTCGCTGTAGTCCCAGAACCCTCAAACGTCTACTGGGTGTTCATTGCACTGATGCCATTCCTTCGTCGCCGTGTGGTTTTTCGCAAGGTCCAACCGTAGTAATGTAACATCAGGAAGCAGACATCCTACTTATCCTGGCTGGTTAGCCCGTTGGGGGCATTTGAGATCACCACCCGTTTTGCCTATTCTTCCGAGATAAGTAGAGTGTCTGCATTTGGTTGTCCATTGGAACCACCGTCACCCAGAAGAATCCAAACGTATTTCGCCTCTACACTCGAGATGACGTGCAACGAAATGTGAAACGCATGAAGATCGAGAGAGCAAACAGCAAGGATGAGAATTCGGCGATTCCTGAAGGTTCCGGTGCGATGGTCACGCCATTGTTCCGAGCAATCATTAGTGCTGCATCTTGCCTAAGACCATCAAAAACAACATCAACCTCAACCTCGCCGAAATCGGCATCTGTCAATCCTGGCATGAGTTGAAGCCAGTCATAACGCCCTGGCCAGAGGAAGCCGTTCCCTAGAATGCGCTCCGATAATAGGGTAAATCGGTTGCCGGAGGTCAGAGAAGTGATTACTAACAGTCCTTGAAATAGACCTCCATCGAAACCTGGATGGATTACGTGCGCTCCATTGAAGGCGGCCGCCGATCGCTCTATTGACACGTAGATAAGCCCGACGTCATCGCCGAGGACTGGGCCAGGAACCGATAGATAGTCCGGAGTCTCGTCCACTCGATTCAATCCGAGCGTATCGATCGATAATAAACCGCTGCCGCGGTCGTACACGATCAAGGGCACAACCCGCTCGCCATTATTTGGATTCGTGACTACGTTCCACAAGTCCGGATTCGGCACGGGAGTAGCGAAACCCACGTCCACGAATGACAGAACAAGGAAGAGAACGTGTGTATGCATGTACCTACTCATTTGTTTTCGCCTTAAGGGTGGTTTTTCGGTGCGAACGAAACGTTGGCGGTTGCGGAAAGCGAGCGGTAGTTGCGCACAACTGCCACGACAGTGTTAGGTTCATCCGAAAATCGCGCTGCGTTAGACGTTTCGACGTTCCAAATCGATCCAACATCAACGATCGACATGAAATCGGCGCCGGCTGGATTCGGTAATATGCAAATCGCGCCATCGATATCACCCATTCCCGGATCATTGACAAGAATCCTGTCTACATTGATCATGCAAAAAAAGGTTAACTCGCATGCAGGCCGGATGGCGACCTGATGGGCAACAATGCACGAAAGTGAACTGTTGGGTGCCGCCATCTGGATTACTACGGCATTCAAGTTCGTCTTGCAAGAATCGACCTGAATCTTGTTAAATCCGCCAGCCATTTCGACAGCAATTTGCTCATCGCAAACCACCGATTGGCATTTTAGGGTAAATCCGCCAAGTGTATTCAAATTGAGCATCGAGACGTACGGGATTCCGCCCTTACGACGCTCGCTTCTCCTCCATCAAAGCTGTGGCTTGTACGTATCTCGATTGCATTCCCGTCACTGGCGGCCATCGTTTGCTGGGAAATAGCTGATTGAGCCATGACCGTACAATTACCCGCTTCCCCGACTTCCAGGCCGTCGTACTCGCGGGAAAGAATGCTCCGTCCGGAATAGACGAGTCGGCCCCCACCACCCGAGCCCCCTCGACATACCAGGGCAGAGTCAGATGGAGCGGATGACTGAACGGAATCCAACGTGCATGATAGCCTTCCGCCCTCAACGACGATGCCATCGGCCCCTTCGCCTGGATTTACTGGAATGTTTCGATTCGCGATTTCTCCAAAACCGCTTAAACGATGCTCACCTGAACTAACGCGTACAACCGGTCCTTGCTGACTTTTAAGAGAGTCTTTGTAAACGGACACACCAGTTTTCAGGTGCACGCGAACCCCATCTCGAGTTGCTGTCTCACCAATCACGAGCTTGTATCCGCCAGGCGGCACGATGACGGTTTCACCGGGCGCTGCCATGTCGAGAACACTAACAAGCATTACGCCTCGGTCTCGATCTGTCGTCCCGGCCGGTGCGTGCTCATCAACCGTCCCGTTCGTGTGGTAGAGGAGAATTTCTGCCATTCTGTTACCCCCTGTGGGAGGACATCAGACTCCCGAACAAGCCATTAACCCGGATGATTGGGATCAACGACGTTGACGTTACTCATTGCGTTCAGGCTTCTGTAATCTCGAACGATGCAGACACTTTGCTCGTCGCCAATCGCGATAACATCAGGAAGCAGACATCCTACTTATCCTGGCTGGTTAGCCCGTTGGGGGCATTTGAGATCACCACCCGTTTTGCCTATTCTGCCGAGATAAGTAGAGTGTCTGCATTTGGTGGGCATTTGAGATCACCACCCGTTTTGCCTATTCTGCCGAGATAAGTAGAGTGTCTGCATTTGGTGGGCATTTGAGATCACCACCCGTTTTGCCTATTCTGCCCAGATAAGTAGAGTGTCTGCATTTGGGCTGTCTGCATTTGGGCTGCATTTGGCATTTGGTCTTTTCACCCCCGAGCAAGCTCGGGCGGGGGTCGACGCGATGCCCGCAATCTATCCACGACCACTGTGACCTGGGGCAGCGCGTACGTTCGTGGAACTCATGAACACTCGCCTCAGGCAACAAGATGCCCGCCACTTGCCGGCGGGAGAATCACGTGAGCTGGCCGCGGCCGCACGAAAGGACAAGGATCCCGTGTCCAAGCCGGGACGGTCGTGCCGATCCGGCCCCCTCTCGAGGACCACAGCGCGATCAAATTTCATGCCCAACACGATTGGCTGGAAGCCTTTCCGACGTTGGTTGCTCGATCAAACCGGCGGCGGCTGACCACCAGGACTCACCGCTGATCGGCAAAGGCTGGAATGACCAGTTCCATCACGGCGTCCTCTGTGCCCGCCGCCGCAAAACCGACCCGATGATTGGGCACGTCCCGCAAAGCAGCGTCGACCTCCACGGTTTGCCACGAGCCGCGGGTAATTTTCAACTCCATCCTCGAGTCCTCATGGCTCTGCGGCACACGCAACGTCCACACATCTCCCTCCAAACACATTTTCCAGGCCGGGTCCGCCGGATTCCAAGCGTTGTGATTGCAGGCCACAAACAACGGTGAATCGGCACTGGCCCGGCCTGTCGTGTCGCGGACCTGGAGCGTGAAACCCGCAGCCAGACGATTCAGCGGAACCTGGCCAGTGACGCGAGCTTCCACAACTTCCATCGGCGGCGCAAAGCGACTCGCCAGCATCATCACCAATTCCCGCGCGGCCTGCGCCGCCGCCTCGGTCCCCTCATTCAACGTGACGAGGAAGGCCACGTTGCGCTGCGGGGCGATCCACACCTCGGCGTGCCACATCGTGTTGCTCCCGGCATGCGCCAGCAAGGGAGGGTCCAGCCAATCCACCGTCGGCGTGCCCCAGCCGAGCGCATAATTCCCGTCCCCTACGGGCCGGTGCAGCCGCTCCGCGGCCGTTTTCGAAAGCAACTTCGTGGCCTCGCCGTGCGCCCCCCGCAGGTGCTCGAGCGCATATTTCCCCCAATCTCCCAGCGACATGTGCACCCGCCCGGCGGAGGAAAGCCCTGGGGGATTGTCCGCCAGCCGACTGGGCGGCAAGGGAATTCTAAATCGATGTCCTCGCGGATCGCCAGCTGCGGTCGGCGGTCCAAACCCCGCGCTCTGTAGCTCCAGTGGTTGAAAGACCCACTCGACGAGCAGCTTTTCAAAAGGCTTCCCGCCTTTCTTCTCAAGCATGCGACCCGCAATCACATAGCCCACATTGGAGTATTGAAACTTGGTTCCTGGCCGATGGGCCGGGCCACGAGGCAGGTATTCCGACACGATCTTTTTCCGTTGCTCCTCCGCCGAGCCGTCCGTATCTTGCCACAATTGCTGCCACAGGACGCCGCCAACCAGATCGCTGGGAACACCTCCGCGGTGCGAAAGTAAATCGACCAAAGTCACCTCACGGTATTCGGGGTGGACCTCGATCGATGCATCGGCAAAAGCGTCCGCCAACGTCAGCCCCCAGTCCAGCAGGCCTTTTTCCACCATCACGGCGGCGAGCGTTGCCGTCATCGATTTGGTACATGAGCCCAGATGCCAATGGGCGTCGACGTTCACCAGCTGATCCGAGCCCCGCCCAACGACACCTGTCACGACGGGTGCCAGCCGCCGTCCATCCTCAATCACCAAGACGCCAATCGCGCACAAATTGTGCTTCTGCCGGATCGATTCGACAGATTCCGTTAAAGTCGGCGTCTCGCCCCAGAGTGGAACTGCCGTTAAAAGCAGGCAAATAAGCCCCCGCATCTTCATGAACAGCCCCTTTCTTACTCATGTCGAGTCGCCCTTCACTGTAGCGTCGGCGTCGCCTTGGGGTCTGGATCATCCAGCCACTTGCCTTGCTGCTGGCCTTCGCCGCCCTGCGTTTCAGTTTGCAGACTGCGTACCTGCCACAAGCACGCCAGCGCCAAGGGCTTGATGAGATCATCCATCAACTCGGTGCTGAGCGCCTTTCGCTTCGTGGGATTGTTGAGGGTAATGGTCCCGATGCCATTGAAAACCGACATGATAATCCGGGACATGGGTACGGACACTCTCTCAAAACCTAGAACTGCTCAAAGTCACTGTCGATGTATTCAAACACGATATCGATCACATGGTCAGGGGCGTCTTCGTCTGGCTGTGCGCGGAGATGATCGGAGCGACGATCGAATAAGGGCGACCCCGACCATGGATCACGAAGCGCCCGTGCGGCGGGTGGCTCGGCAAGAACGTCTGGCGGAGGCAGAGCGGATTCGCCACCAGCGGCTGGTAGGCTGGGCATCGTTGCCGTCGGGTCGGCGACCGGTGTTCGGTTAACGGGCAGGTTGATTCGGGCCAGCGATGGTAACTCGGTCGACGCCGGGGACGGTGAAGCGGGCGAATCGGCGGCCGCCTCGGCATACTCAAAGTATCCCCCGCAATGCAGCGACTCAGCCTCCTTAAATCCGGGACCGCACGAGCCATCCCAGCTGCCCAGCGAGAACACGGACGGATGCTCGGTCTGGTAAGCCACGTTGTCGATGGCGACATAGTCCACCTGGACGTTGTAATCGATCGGCGGGGCGTAAAGGTCGTTGACGAAGCGGACACGGATCTGATCCGCGGAAACAGGCGTCGGATGCTCGTATGAATAAATATCAAGTGTCGTCGTGAGATCAAAAGTGGCGACTGTCGCCTCGTCAATCTGCAATTCAATGATCTCCTCCCCGGTGTCTCCCGCAGCCCTTACTTCGATCAGTGCGCTTGGCCCTGATCCCGTCTCGGCATATTGGAAATAGCCCCCGCATTGCAACTCTTCCGACTGCTTGAATCCCGGATCACAGGTACCATCCCAAGTGCCCGTCGAGAGCACGAGAGGATCTTCCGATTCGTAGATCGTATCGTCGAGCACGATATGATCGACGAGGACATTGCGATCGATGGGTGGGTCATACAAGTCATTTACGAATGCCACGCGGATCTGACTGGGCGACAATGATGTGGGATGTACATAACCGTAGTCTTGCAGATCCGTACTCAATGCGAACGTGGCGACCGGCTGCGTATCGATCTGCAATTCGACGATTTCCTCGCCTGTGGTGCCGCTGGCCCGCACGCTAATCGTGGAGCCCACGGAACCCGCGTAGGTCGCAGTCAACGCTTGGGACGTAGTGGGAATCACGATGTCATGCGTGGCCGACCCGGCATCCGACCAGCCCGCAAACGTCAATCCGCCTTGGACGGGCGGAGCCGAGACCGTGCGGGTGGCACCAATGGGTGACGTGACGCTGAACGGCGTCACGAAGTCCACACCGTTGTAATTCAGCGTTAACGTCGTTGGCGTGCTGTCGAAGGTCGTCATCACTTCCTCCGGGATGAGGTCCACACAACTCGTATCCTCGCCTCCCAGCGTATCGGTGGCGGTCAAACAGAGTTCCAGGTAGCTATTATCGTCATGATCTTCGGCGACGAAACTACCGGCCAACCCCGTCCCGCTGAAAAAATCGATATGGACGTGGTCGTTGTGATGAAGTTCGACAGTCCAAGCCAGGCTCGCCCCCCCGAGTGAACCGTCCTCGTCGTCGGTGGCCAGGCCGGTGAAACTGATCGTGTCACCCACCCGATAGAGCGATCCATCCGCGGGAGAAGTGAGTCTGCGCCACGGGAGGCGTGTTGCTGATGTCAATGACCAGCACGTCACTATCAGACAAGCCGGTGGGGTCGCTGACCGGTGAGCGTTACGGTTTTGAAACCAGTCACCGCATACGTGTGAGTGGGGTTGATGAGCGCACTCGTACTGCCGTCACCGAAATCCCAAAGATACGTGAGCGGCTCCGCATCTGGATCGAAGGACGCCTGTCCGGAAAAGCGAAAAGTCGCGGGCGTATCGGCTTCGACCGAGGCTATCGCCGTAGGAGGCGTGTTACCACCGGCGACATACCGTAGTCGGCTGAGCGAACCGCTGAAGATGTCCATCCAATACAAATTGGTATCCGGTCCCCTGGAGACCTGTACAATCCCCCCCGTACTCGTGGCAAACGGTGTCACTTGCTGCACATTACGCTGTGCGTCGAAGGAGATGGTCGACATCGATTGTTGATTGAAGTCGTAAAAAAATAGCCCGTCCTGGTAGGCCGCCGGGTAGGCCACGCCCGTGTAGAAATCGCCCACCTGGATCGAACTCGATCCATCGACATGCGGGTAAGCATGAGTCGAGGGCGTGGTATTGGCCAGACTGTAGACCGCCTGGCACTCGGGAAAACCAGCGTAGCTGTTTTGTACGATCGGCGTGCCGTTGCCTCCCTCGTAGCACGGCCAGCCAAAATTAGCGCCCCTTCCCGTATTCACCTCCTCCCATTGCCCCCAGCCGACGTCGCCGATGTAAGGTTCACCCGAAAGCGGATCAATCGTAAAGCGAAACGGATTTCTCAGACCCAGGCTATACACCTTGGAACGATTGCTGGCCGGGTCCCCATCGTAAAATGGATTATCGCTGAAGCCGTCTCCCGTCAGCGGATCGATGCGGAGGACCTTGCCTGCCAGGCTATCCGGATCAACGGCCCGCACGTTGTAATGCTGCGCGGAAACAAAGCTGCCGCCATCGCCACTGCTGACGAACAACGAACCATCGTTGCCAAAGCGGAGCGTACCGATCGAATGCGAGATCTCATCAGAAGGAATGCAGTCCTGCACGTATGCGCCGATCGCGCCACAAGCAGGCACAGACGGATTGCGCGTGTCAGGCTGGGGGATGTTCGCGAGCGTGGAATTGTTGCCCAGCAAGACGACTCCCGACCCGGGAACTGCCGTCGTATAGTCGGTCGTGACGTCCGCTGTGAAACGGGTCAGCCGGGAAACGCGCGAGAGCCCCGCATCCGGTGTCACGCCGGGCGGATCGTACGTATACAGCGCGTACACGTAAGGTTCGGTGGGAAACTCGGGGTGCAGCGCGAGCCCCAGCAGACCGCGGTCGTGACCACCGTTCACGTCACCACGAATATCGGCGAAGGTCGTGGAGCTGCCGTTGTCGACGACCTTGATGATGCCGGACTTTTCAGCCATGAAGATACGGCCGTCGTCGGCGAAGTCAAATGCGACACCGGCATCCAAGACCCGTGACCACGGGTTCCAGGACAAATCCGGGCGGAAGATTGGCGAGCAGATAACGCGACTCGAGCGCTTCAACGTGCAGTCGAAACGGAGCGCGGTGATAGGAGGGCGTAATCTTCGTTGGCAGGATACTCGGCAGCTTCATGGTGGCGTCTCGTGGTGCAGGTGATCGGTAGGCGGCCAGGTCGTGCGACGGTGACGAACGTAACACAGGAATCTTGGGACCGCAACAAGCTTTGTTCGTGTGATGCCCAGCAATTGAAGTCGGTACAGCACGCTCTCCGACCGCATCGGAAGATCGCCTGCTTTGCAAGAGATCGTGAATGCAGAGGCGGTATCGCGGGAATCCGCGGACGGTCAAACGATCGCCAAACGCGAATCTGTCAAAACCATCGGCTTTGCGTTTTATGACTCGGCCGACCAGGGCCGCGAGTTGGCCCAGCCCGCGGCCGTGGATTCGGCGGCAGGGGGTTGAGCGGCGTGCACTTCGAAGGCTACGCGCGGTAGTCAGACTCAGCCGCGTTCACGCCGTCGCCCATACGCCCCAGCCATGGGGCCAATTTCCCCGGCGGCCTGGCCCGCCACCGGAATGAGATCGCCTGGTTGCTCACACGGGACTGGTCGGTCTTCGGTACTGAGCTGGCACACCAGCCGATGTGCGTCCGCTCGCACCTCATACGTCAACCCGCGATTCTCCAAGCGGATCACGCTCAGCGTGCCCCGCGCCAGCCAGGGGCGCTCGCGACGCATGGCGATCAGGTCGCGGTGGAGCCGCCATAGATCGAGCCGTGCACCCGATAACTCCTGCGGACTCGACGGTGGCGGTCGGCGAACCTTGTCGTCGCCACCGGCTCGATCGTACTTTCGGCCTGCCGCACCCTGCTCGTCGCCGGCATAGATCGCAGGGAGACCGGGCACGGTGAGCAGGACGACCAGCGCGAGGGCCACGTCGCGCGGGTCATGCAACTGCGTGCGAATCCGCGTCGTATCGTGGTTGCCGACAAAGGTCCAGGGGGAAAAGTGCCGGGTAAACTCCGCGTGCCGCTGCAGCGCGTGGGCCAACTCGAAGAAGTTGCCGTCGTTCAGCGAGCTCCAGATCCCCTTCCACAACTCGTATTGCGTGACCGTCGTGAGATGCATCGCGCGGGCCTGCCGCCAGTAATCGCCATGGATGACTTCGCCCAGCAGCAGGGCATCGGAACGAAGTTGCCGACATACGATCGGCCCATGCGGCCACAAACGACGGCGGAATGGCATAGGCGGCGTCCAGCCGAAAACCGTCGACGCCCCGTTCCAACCAATATCGAGCCACATCGGTCGCCCAGTCGAGCACCGCCGGGTTCGCGTGATTCAGCTTGACGAGTTGATCATGTCCCTCGAAATTCGCGTACGCGAAGCCA
Source organism: uncultured Planctomycetaceae bacterium (assembly GCA_963700865.1). GTDB lineage: Bacteria > Planctomycetota > Planctomycetia > Pirellulales > Pirellulaceae > CAVOGJ01. The sequence goes on from CAVOZC010000022.1 coordinate 235,833, forward strand.
TCGCGGCCCGGCTTGCCGAAATCGATCAAGAACCAATCCTTCCAGGCCGACTGGTCCCGCTGGGCCAAGACATCCTGGAAGGAAGGATGCTCACGACCGACATGGTGAAAGACACCATCCAGCGCGATCTGGAGACTCCGTCGATGGCAGGCGTCGATCAACGCGATGAGGTCGGCTTCGGTGCCTAGACGGCGATCCACGCGGAACGGATCGATGGTGTCATAACCGTGCGACTGCGATTCGAATACAGGCCCCAGCAGCAGCCCGGTGACTCCCAGCTCGACCAGGTAGTCGAGCCAATCGATCAGCCGTGGCAGACGATGAACGACACCGTCCGGCGTCAGATTCGCCGCCGCCTGGGAAGGTTCGGCCTCCAGGAAGCCAAGTGGGTAGAGATGGTACCACACGTCGCCGTCGTGCATCGGATTGGTCTCCCCGTGGAGCGTGCGGGCTGCTGGTTTGATGGCGTTACGGGCGTGGGATTGCCTCCCAGTTGGTCAACACCATGGGGCTCCATTCCAGAACAGGTTCCGCTGGGTCACCCACCAAAGTCTGGCGACTTCGGCTACCGAAACGTGGCCGTCCCGGATGCGATGTACTTTCGACAGGCAGCCCGACAAACTACCTACCAAAGTCTGGCGACTTCGGCTACGGCGGGTGGGCTAGTGGTCGTGACCACCGTAGTGATGGGCCAGGGTATGAATCGCCGCCTGTAGCTTTTTCACGTTGGCCGGATCGGTGGACTGCTTGGTGACCATCGCTGCGCGCATGACGGCATGGTGGTCAGCCAGCAGCTTGAGGTAGTCCTGATAACCGGGATCGGTGGCCGGGACGTCTTTTACTTTCTGAGTCAGGAAGTAGACCGATACCGTCTCGATAATGTGCGATGCGTGTTCTTCCTTGGTATTCACCCACCGCACGAGTTGATTGACGTTTTGAGTGGTATGGTCGTCCATCAACTTGGCCATCTCATCGATGGCTTTGGCAATGGTCGTCGCATCTTCCTCCATCGCTTTGATGCGGGCCGCGTCATCGTAAATACCGCAAGGCACCTGGCAATGCGCGTCCGCCTGCTGATCGGCGGCCGCCAGGAACCAGAACCCACAAAGAGCGGAGATTGACAGGGTAAGGAATGGACGTTTCATTGAACTCTCCTTGAAAGGATTGACAGCAACAACTACGCGGCATTATCGACCGCGTTCCGCTGTGGGTCTAGGCGGCTAATGCAGCGTCAAGTGCCAGACTGAGGGTTGGTCAAGACCGTGCCTGTGGCTTCCAGCCGCAGCCGACTGGGGCAAGATGCCCCAGCCACGATGCGCAAACCCCAAACTTGAATGGACGAAGCACTCGTTTCACTAGCCAAGGAGCCCCTCAGTCGCTCAAGGGGATCGACGGCAGCGGGTGCTGTTTCTCAAATGCGGTGATCCTGGCTTCTTGCACGAGTGTGAGGGCGATATCGTCAAGTCCATTGAGCAGGTTGTGACGCCGTGACGGTTCGATCGCAAATCCGCACCGCCAGCCGGCGTCGTCGCGGACCTCATTCGCTACCAGATCCACGGTCAACGTCAGGGGACCTTGCGCTACACGCGCGAAGAGTTCCGCGATCGTGGACTCGTCAAGTTTGATCGGAAGAATTCCGTTCTTGAAGCAGTTGTTGTAAAAGATGTCCGCGAAACTCGGGGCCAGCAGAGCGCGAAACCCATAATCGGCAATTGCCCATACCGCGTGCTCGCGACTGGACCCACAGCCAAAATTCTGTCCCGCCAGCAGGATCGAGGCCCCCTGGAACCGAGGTTGATTCAACTCAAACTCGGGATTGTTGCCGCCGTCCGGCAGATAGCGCCAGTCAAAAAAGAGAAACTCACCAAACCCGGTGCGTTCGATCCGCTTGAGAAATTGCTTGGGAATAATCTGATCCGTGTCGACGTTGGATTGCTCCATGGCGGCGACCAGACCGGTATGAGTCGTAAAGGGTGTCATGCCAATTCTCCGTGGAATCGTCCGTTAATAGTGCTTGGTGAGTGGTGCGAGCCCGTTAACGGCTCTCGCGAATATCAACGAAGTGACCATGAATGGCGGCGGCGGCCGCCATCGCAGGCGACACCAGGTGTGTCCGACCGCCTTTCCCCTGACGCCCCTCAAAATTTCGATTGCTGGTCGATGCACAGCGTTCTCCCGGGCTGAGCTGGTCGGGGTTCATCCCCAGGCACATGCTGCAGCCCGCATTTCGCCATTCCAGGCCGGCCTGGATAAACACCTGGTCCAATCCCTCTGCTTCGGCCTGCAATTTGACTTGTCCACTCCCCGGGACCACCATCGCATGGACCCGTTCGTGGACCCGCCGCCCCTTCAGCACTGCCGCGGCGGCCCGCAGGTCTTCGATGCGGGCATTGGTGCAGGAACCGATAAAGACGCGATCCACAGGCACGTCGACCAGGGGTGTCCCGGCCGTCAGTCCCATGTACTCCAGCGCTCGCTCGGCCGACTTTCGTTCCGCCGGATCGGCAAAGTCATTGGGATCGGGAACGCGGTCGGTCACCGCCGCCACCTGCCCCGGATTCGTCCCCCAAGTCACTTGCGGCGCGATGTCCGCGGCCTGATAGACTTGGGAGCGATCGAAGACCGCGTCTTCGTCTCCGGCGAACGCTTCCCACTGAGTCACCGCCAAATCGAACTCGGCGTCTGGCGGAGCAAATTCGCGGCCGCGAATGTAATTGAACGTGGTCGCATCTGGCGCGATCATGCCGGCTCGCGCACCGGCTTCGATCGACATGTTGCAGACGGTCATCCGTTGCTCCATGGAAAGGCTGCGGACAGCGCTGCCCGTGTATTCCAGCACATATCCCGTTCCGCCAGCAGACGAGAGTTGGCCAATCAAATAGAGAATCATGTCCTTTGCCGTGACCCCGGGCGGCAATTCACCGTCGACCCGCAATTCACAGGTCTTGGGCATGAATTGCAGCAGCGTTTGCGTGGCAAGCACATGCTCGACCTCGCTGGTGCCGATACCGAATGCCAACGCACCAAACGCCCCGTGCGTGGCCGTGTGGCTATCCCCACACACGATGGTCATGCCGGGCTGTGTCAGCCCCAGCTCTGGACCGATGATGTGAACAATGCCCTGCTTGACGTCGTTCAGGTCATACATGCGAATGCCAAATTCGCGGCAGTTGGCCCGCAGCGTGTCGACTTGCTGACGGGAAATCGGATCGGCGATGGGCAACGTCCGATCGGTCGTGGGGACGTTGTGATCCGGGGTCGCCACGGTCCGGTCCGGACGACGCACCGTACGTCCTGCCACTCGGAGTCCCTCGAAGGCCTGTGGACTGGTGACTTCGTGAACGAGATGCAGATCAATGTAGAGCATCGTGGGCTGATCGGATTCGGCATGGACCACGTGGTGATCCCAGATCTTCTGAAAGGTATTGCGGGGTGCCGATGCGATCATGGTGTACAATTCCTTTGTTGGGGTTGATTACGGCCAAGGGTCTGTTCCCTGCTGGCTCGTTCCCTCATGGCCCACCGGGGCGACTCGGATTGCGGAGCGGTCAGCGACGTTTTGGAGTGCGTGCGATCCTTCGCCGCTTACTTCCCGTGGCGGAGCCTCGTTTATCCGGAGCGGGCGGTTGTTCGGCGGACGGCAATAGGGATCGACTGGGGCAAGATGCCCCAGCCACGAAACGGTTGTCGGCCTGTGCGATCCATCCGCGGCCCGCCGGCGGCAAGTTTCGCGAATCATGGGCACGTTGAACAGGGCCACGAGGACTCGGAAACTCGCGGGCCGCTGTTCCCCGATTATAGGGGATGGGCCATCCGGCAGTAAGTTGCAAGGGGCGGCCTGGCGGCTAGGCGGCCCGTGGTCGTCGACCGGTGAGACGAGCACTGATATCGCGGGGCGTGAGGATTTGGAATTCGCCCGTCTCCGACGACTCGATCCACACCTGGGACGCCTGGTGGAGCATACGAGGCAAAAAATGCCAGGCTCGCTCGAGAGATTGGGGATCCTGGTCTCCTCGCACTACCAACAGATCGGTGCCTCGCAGGTCATTGGCGCAGCGGGGTAGCGCGGCGGCCGCGTCACCGGGCACCAGCCGGACAGTGACATCGGTCGCGACCAGTCGGCGATGAATCTGCTTGATCGAGAACTTCGGGTCGTCGCCCGGGCGAGCTTCGAACAGATCAATGCCCGTGTATTTCACGCTGGTCGGATCGTGCTTCGCGAGCGCCGCGCGAATCATTGACTCGGCGCGGTCTCCATCGGCAACACCGATTTCCACAAAACGGCGAAAGCCCTCACTACGAATGGTCTTGAGCAGCGGGCGTTCCACAGTCGGCTCGGTCAGCAGATCGGAAACCCGCTCCGTAATGCGACCAAAACCGAAGAATTTGAAGATACCAGAGACAGACACGGCGGCATTCCTTTGCAACCGGGTGATGGGGACAGGCTCTTGTTTAAGTGTCGGTACTTCGCTGGCCAGGATTTCGCTGACTTCACGCTAGCGGAAAAGTCGTTACAGCCCTTGCTGCCCCATCGCGGGCGGCAGGGCCATCTGCCAGCGTGGGCAGGACAGGGAAGTCGGCCGCGAGCGAATGCGGGCCATCCGCGGGCGTCGTTTTTCGTCACCATTCCGGCCCGGTGATGCCCATTCGCCACCGAACGCCTGCGTATCCCGCGTCGATCGGGCGGCGGGCCGCGGAATCTGGCTGGCAATCAACCCCGGTTCACCATGTCGGTGACCTACCTTTCAGTGCCGCGCAGGGATGACGGTGCAGCACGTACTCGTTGGCCAGTTGCCCGCGAGTCGCCCCTCAAGGCCCACCCCAGCAGGCCGGAACCCCGGCCTGCGATCGCCGTCGGCGATCGACCCTCACACGCCTCACACGGCCCACGCCGCATCGACAGATGGGTAGCAAGCGATCCACCGCCGCCAGAGAAACATGCCTGGAACCCCTGGAACGTCGCGACATGATGTCGGCCAATCTGGCGGCCATGCCCATCGTGCCCCCGGCCGAACCCGCGCTTCAACTCCAGTCGGATCAGCTGATGGGGTATGGAGCCGCCGGGGTTGACTTTGCTCATGACTATTTGGGGCTGACAGGCCTTGGTCAAACCGTAGCCATCATTGATACCGGAATCGCCTACGATCACTACGCATTGGGAGGCGGTTGGGGCGCGGATTATCGGGTCGTCGGCGGCTGGGACTTTGCGGAGAACGATGCCAACCCCTACGACGATCGGCCGGGTGGATTTCATGGCACCCATGTGGCGGGGATTGTGGGGAGCAGCGATGCGACCTACACGGGCGTCGCTTCGGGCGTGGATTTCGTCGCGCTCCGCGTATTTGACGATCAGGGACACGGCGAATTCAGTTGGATCGAGGACGCTCTACGCTGGGTCCACGATCATCAGCACTCGTTTGAACATCCGATTACGACCGTCAATCTGTCGCTAGGAGCTGATTGGAATGCCGACGCCATCCCGTCCTGGGCGGAACTGGAGGACGAGCTGGCACAGCTGGAGCAGGACGGCGTATTCGTTGCCGTAGCGGCCGGCAATGGTTTCCGCGATTCGCAAACCGTGGGCCTCAGTTATCCGGCGGTCAGTTCCTTTGTGGTGCCGGTCGCGAGCGCGGGAACGGATGGGCGGCTGAGCGCTTTCAGCCAACGCGATGAGCGAGTCATCGTGGCTCCCGGAGAACGGGTGAGCAGTACGGTTCCCGATTATCTGTACGGATTTGACGGTGTCACGGACGATTTTGCGGTGTCATCGGGAACGAGCATGGCAACTCCGTATGTCGCCGGGGCAAGCACTCTGATCCGTCAGGCCTGGGAACTGAGCGGCCGCGACTCGGTGAACCAGGATATGATCTACGATCTCATGCGGCAAACCGCGGATCGTGTTTACGACACGGCCACCCGTGCCGTCTATACGCGTTTGAATCTTGAACGGGCTCTCCAGACGACACTGCCCGGCGATGACTTTGGCGACTCGCCACAGGCCGCCCATGCTTTGGGAATGTTGCGAGACACCACAACCATCGAGGGAATGTTCACATCGCTTGTCGACCGCGACTATTTTTCATTCACGGCCGGGGCGTCGGGCCAGGTTCGGATCGAGCTGGCAGGAGCGGTTCAGACACCCGTGCGGATGACCATCAATGGCGCGACGACTGCCGAGTCTTCCTGGGAGTTTTCCGCGGTCGCCGGACAGACGTACTCGCTTGGCTTTGCGTCGATGGACACGATTGGCCGCTACGAGGCGACGATCACGTTGTCCACGCCCACCACCGACCTGGGTGCGATTACCGCCGACCAATATCGGGTAGCGGAGGAGGGGAGCCCCCACAGGCTTTCCGAATCATTTACACTCCACGCCAGCCACGATGGCCTGCTCACTATTTCGGCGTCGAGCCGCGCGGAGGGCCAGTTGGAGCTGGTCGACGCGGCAGGATGTATCGTCTCGACTGCCCGGATCTTCGGCGGGGTAGCGCGTGTGGAAACCACGGCGATGCGCGGTCAAGCGTTTACGCTGCATGTTCGCGGAAACAGCCAACCGGTCGACTTGCGGATGACCAATCTGGTCCAGCAAATCGGCAACCACGCTGAATCTCTTCGCCACCGCCGCCCGTGATCGATTCGTCGTCCGCGCCGGAAGCCAACTGACCATCAGCGTGAATGGAGAAACGTATCGATTTGCCACGGGTCGCACGGCCTCAGCCGTTGTGCAAGGGGCGAGTGCCGACGATGAAGTCTGGCTGTTTGGCAGCGACCGCGCGGATGTTGCCACAATTCAAGGAGAGCAAGCTCACATCACGAGCGACGGTTATGACGTTCGTGTGTCTGGCGTGCGGCGATTCTCACTGCTGGGGCAGGGCGGAGCGGATTCAATCACTGTCTATGACTCGTCCGCGGACGATCATTTCGTGGGCCGACGCGAGTTTTTGCTTTTCAGCGGCGAGGACTATCGACATCTCGCGCGGGGGTTTGAGCAGATCAAGGTGGAGGGAGGACACGGGGGCACGGACACGGTGCTCCTTTACGACTCGCCCGATAACGACCAGTGGATTGCGGCACCCAACGACGTGACTCTGCGAAGCCAGCAGTTTTCCATCCAGCTGCATGGTTTCGACGAGGTCACCGGCTCGCCACCGCCGGGGGACTCGACACAGCCGTCTTCATTGATTCGCCGGGCGACGACCAGTTCGTCGCGTTTGCGCATCTTTCCTTCCTCCAGGGAATGGGATTCCGGCACGTCGCCCGCGGTTTTGACCAAGTGACGGCCTTGGCGTCCGAGGGAAAGGACGTCGCCATCCTGTACGCGGAAGCCTCCGGCACGAACATCTACACCCGCAACGGGGTCCTCGAGACGCTCCACGACGCCTCGTTCGTAACGGCCGTGGCTTCCTTCGACCGTGTGACCGTCGTGGGGAATACCGAGGGAGCCAGCGGTGACCCAGCGAGCGGTTCGCCGGGTGCCACCGCCATCTCGCCGGCGGTCTCGGTGGCTTATGTGAGCGGAGACATGGGGCTCAAGTCACAACTCGTGACAGGCCGCGAGGAGTCCACAACGAGCCTGGCGCACGCGGCCGAATCCGCACCGGCCGATGTGACATCGGCGGGGGAATTCTCTGGGGCGGAATTTGTTTTGGACGTGGCGGGCGTGGACACGGCGATTCGGCAGGACTCGCTGGCGCGTCGCACGACCGAAGCGGAACCGTGGGTGACGTTGAGCGAGTCCGACTCGTTGGCGGCTGCCACATGCGTCTTTGAAATGTTCGAGGGCGAATGTCACTGACCGCTCCGCGGTCAGATCATCGTCGCTGACCGCTCCGCGGTCAGATTGCGCCACAGCCGACGGCAGGCCCTACACAACTCCGTCGCCGGAGGCGTGCGGCGAAGTATCGCACGCACTCCAAAGGGTCGCTGGCCCCAGCAGCCGCGTGGTACTCCAGCGGCGGCGGATGATCGCGAAACAATCAACGACATTGGCTCACAGCTGTGAATAGGGTTTGGGTACCCAATCACTCTTGTGGATATTGCTGACGGTGCCTTGGTATTTCTCCACCGCCTTCAGCCGCTCCCAATCAGGATGCGCTACAAATTGCTGCCAGGCTGTCTGACGAGCCGCATCATCGTTGTACACCGTCATGTAGGTCAGGTTGGGCATTTTGTCCCCGATCAGCGCTTGTCCCATAAAAACGGGCTGAATGTCACAGGCGAGAAAGATAGGCACTTCACCCGAATTGAACATCTCGACTTTCAGATCACCCAGCTTCTCGGTGGGACTCTCATACGTTCGCAACTCGAATAATCGACCTCGCCCCGCTTCCTTCTGCAAGGGTACGGTAACCTCCGGCCAAGCATCGAAGGAGAGTAGTAATTCGCTCCGGATTCTCTTGAGTAGCGGCTTGTCCGCTGGCGTTTTCAAGTAGTCCGCGGCGGCCTGCTGGTACGTGGCGTCGGCCGACAGCCTGGCCGCGGCTCCGGTCACGGCCGCGACATCCGGTCCCGGCACGAGCAACAGCAGTTGCACCGGACCCACGTCGGAGACCTCGCGCGGGGCAAAGGCCCCGACGGGTCCCAGCCCTTGACGCAATAGGGCGGGGATCAATGCGTCTTGGAGATACTTGTCCAACACTGCCGCGGCCGACGCATCGACCAGCGTGTACGTGCGGAGCTCCAGCACCTGATTGTTTTCCGCTTGGGCGAAAGTAGCTCCCTGGCCAGCGGCGAAAACGCTGAGAAGCAGCAGCGAAGGAAGGCGATGACAGGACATGGGAGGCCTCGGCGAAAAATGGCATGAATTGACGGGCGGCAGGAGCCGATGGACGATCTTATGGGGAGGGCGAGTCGTCCGGCGAGGCCTCGGCATCGCGGTCCGGCGTAGTCGACGACAAGGGTTCCTCGCCATTCTCCGTCGGCCACTGAATGGTGGGTCCCCAGAGACTCTCGGCGCTCGGCGCATCGGAGGGCTCGGGTTGGTTGCTGCTCTTCATCGCGATCAGTCCCGAGAGGCCGAGCGGTTGGTAATGGCCCAACCGTAATGTCGGCACGGAATTCGGCCCGTACGCGGTGACATAGCCGCCCCCTTCCGACGTACCTAACTCAAGCAAGTGCGCGTTTCCGGAAGCATCGAGCGACGCGATCGTGGAATGTCGGTTGGGGGCCATAGACAATCACCACTCCAGAATCGAGACTTCCCCCGAGCCGGACGAGGTTCTTGCCGTCGAGCGTTTTGACCCTTAGCTCGCTGCATTGGAGGACGCCGCACTCCAGCGGGTCCGGAGGCGCAATACGGTCTCGCGCGGCGAGCAACAACGCGAAGAAGAGCAGCGGGTAGATAATCCATCGTTCGCGTTCAATCATCGGCGGTACGCGCTCCAGAAGTTCGAAATACGGGTGGGATAAAGACAAATCTCGGCCGGGCGACGGCACGCGGTGGCGACCGGAAGGCTGGCAACGGCGAAAACGTCTACGGTTTCTCCGGCAAGGCCGAGGAGGTTCGCGGTGGACTTGTCGATCGCTGTGACTGCAGCCGACGCTCGACTCTACGTAGTGACTGGTCGATATCGTCGATCCACGCCGGCGGTGCATGGCGTCGAGCTGCCTTGTAATAGTAGCGAGCCACGTTGGGTTTTGCCTCCTCCAACTGCCGCGCCTTCTCCAGTGACCGGCGAATTTCCCGCAGCCGCTCCCGATCCTCACGTGCCAACGATTGACGTATCTCACGCAAACTGAAATCCGCTGTCGCCGCCGAACTCTCCGAAGGAGGAGCGAGTGGAACATCGTCCCGCGGGGCCATTGGGGGTGGCGGAGGTGGCGCGCCTTCCGTGGCCAGCCGCGCGATGCGTTCCTGCAAAGGGGAAACGGTCGGGATCATAAAACCTTCATTGACGACCGGGACAACCCCCGTCACGAAGGGACTGATTTGCACACTGTTGACGAATCCGAAACCACCGTCGGGAAGCGTCAGTGTCGAACCGGCCAACGAGTTGGTGGTGGAACTCCCCTGTCCCATGGAGATGCGAAAACTTCCTTGGCCGCCGTTCGGTCCGCGAAACTGTCCGCCCAGCTGAGCCAACGCGTTGGGATCCGGACCGCCGAAGGGTGGCACTGCGTTGCCACCGGGCCATTCCGCGAAGAAATTACCACGACGGAAGCTCCACGACACCTGGGTCTGTTCGTAAAACCCCTGAGTCGTACCCTGGAGAGGCGTCTGCACTTGCACCTGTTGCGACCATGTCGCCGCCCGCACCGACAGGAATACGCCGACCAGGGCCAACGCACGGCCGATGCGATCGCATCGTCTCGACATTCTCCAGGACTCGCTCATCCCGCACCTCCTCGTTCCCGTCTTAGCGGTTTGCCAGCGGTCCCTGATCGTACACCATCGACGCAAAAAAATCGATTTGCCCAGGGTGGCTGAGACGTTATTCGCACCCTCACCCGCACAGGTCAGCCTCGGTTTTGGACACGGGGTGGTCGCCGAACATGAGTCGCTGACGTATAATTTGGCATCAATTTTTCGCGGCTTGCCGCGGGTCGACGTCCCGGCGGCGGCACTCAGCGGCACAGCCGTGACTTTGCGTGAAGATTTAACGACCACATCACCAGAGGCGGATAGGAAAATCGATATGTCCTTGCTGAAACAACATGGTTGCTGGGCTGCCCTTTTCGGAGGCTGCGGCTTGTTCTTGATGACCCTCGGTTGCCAGCCAGCACCCGTCAAACCGGTCGAGGCAGAGCGCCAGCCGGCGGAAACGGTCCCCGGAGCCACGCTGGAAAAAGCGGATAGGACGGTCGAGTCCGCCGCTGGCTCGCCAGCGACGCCTGACTCTGTTGCGAATGCCGAGCCGATGATGCTCGAGGACGCCGCAGATGCGGAGGTCCCTCCGAATGCGGGGACCTCGGGGGCGACTGCCGATACCGATGATTCCGCACCCGTCGCGACGATGGAAGTGACGCTGGGCGACCCGACTCTAACGGGGGGGATTCCCGGCGACGGTGAACTGACGGCCGAAGAGATTGACGCCTGGCTGAACACGCCCGAACACCATGCGGTGCTGCAGATCAAACTGCCCATGGGCTTGAGCGGTGCTGCCGCCAACATCACCGGGATTGATGAAAATCCGATGACACTGGCCAAGATTGAATTGGGCCGGCAACTTTATTTTGATACGCGACTGTCGGCCGACAATACAATCAGCTGTGCCAGCTGCCATCATCCGGACGAAGGTTATGGAAAGGCGACGCAATTCGGCGAGGGCATTGGCGGCCAAACCGGCAATCGAAATTCACCGGTCAGCTACAACCGGATCGTGAGCGGCCCACAATTCTGGGATGGTCGAGCCGACTCGCTCGAGGCACAGGCGGTGGGCCCGATCGAGAACCCGATTGAAATGGGAAATACGCATGAAAAATGCGTCGCCACGGTGAGGGGTATCGAGGGCTATCGCAAACAATTCGAGAAGATTTTTGGTAGTGAAGGTGTCACGATCGACAATATTGGTAAGGCGATCGCCACGTTTGAACGGGCCATCGTGACCAGCCCGGCTCCCTATGATTACCTGGAACTCGTGCGTTCCACCGAACGTCAGTGGGAAGGGGAACTCGATGCTCTGGAAGAGGAGGACCCAGAGCTGTACGCGAAGTATCAAGTGGCCTTGAAAGAGGCGGGGAAGATGAGTGAGAGCGGCTCGCCGCGGTCGCGACCTCTTCTTCAGCGAAAAAGCCAATTGTACGGCCTGCCACGCTGGAGCCAATTTCACCGACGAGAAGTACCACAACATCGGTGTGGGCATGGACGCGGAGGAGCCCGACTTGGGGCGTTTCAACGAGACCCAGCTGGACATCGATCAGGGCGCCTTCAAGACGCCGACCTGTCGCAATGTGGCTCTCACCGCACCCTACATGCACGATGGCAGCCAGGGGACGCTGGAGGAAGTCGTGGAATGGTATGCCAAGGGAGGCCACCCCAATCCCTATCTCAGCGAGAAGATGAAGAAACTGGACCTGACCGAACAGGACAAGAAGGACCTGGTCGCCTTCATGAAGGAAGGCCTGACCAGTGAACTTCCAGCCGTCGAAGTCGCTCGTTTGCCCGGCAATTAAGGGGCGCGAGCCCCTTGACCAGGGGGCGACGGACGAGGCACCGCTGATCGACGCCGACAGCCTCGCTCTTACTCAAACCATCCATACGCCCTAACTTAACGGGCGACTTCCTGCCCCCATCGACCGCCGACGAGCTTGGTGACTGCCCCCGTTTGCCACAGTCATTGTTGAACGCGGCCGAAACGGCCGCGCGACGGGGACGTCTCTCGACCAACGGCGACTTGTTCGATTAGGATAGCACGGTAATCTGCGAGTCTCTGATGACTCGCGTGGAATACTGCGTCTGAACAAAGGACGGTGCCGTGGCCGTAACCGTTGCGGAGTTTAGCCTTGACGAGTTTGGAGGTGGCAATCCGCTGCAGGTGCTCGATTTGGGCAACGGACTGAATGTGGCGTTGGCGGCGGATGCGGCGGGTCGTTCGCAGCTTCTGCAGGTCATTCCCTGGATACTTTTTGGTCCAGACGACTATTTTCCGGCGTCGGACGGCGATCTGGACCACGTGCTGGCTCCTGGAAATCGAGGGCGGGCCCGCCTGAGCACGGACCATGGCGTCTTTGAGGTAGAGCGGACGTGGGGCAGAGACGGGGCAGCGAGTTCGCTACGGGTGGTGGCCCGGGACGGCGAAGCATACGGGCCGGAGACCCTGGCCCGCCTCGTCGAAGGCGTGACGCCCAGGGCGTATCGGTCGGTATTTGCCTTTGATCTGCTGCGGTTGCGCCGCATGGTCCGTCATGACGCACACGGGCGCGAAAAGATTGGCCGCCTGGGGTCGTACCTGCGGCGGAAGTCACCCCAGTGGGACTCGGGGGACGCCTCCCCCGCACTCCAACTTCACACGATCCAAACTCGGTTGGGCGAGTTGACGCACTGGATCGACGCGCAACGCGCCCTGCGTTCGGACGAGCCCCCCTCGCCGCTCGGCGACTCGGAACGGCTGCGAGAAGAGGTGCAACGGCTGGATACGGAGTTATCAGAGTCAAAATCGAAGCTGGAGCAACTACAAACCGAGATCGATGAGACGATGGCGGCCCGGGACATCCAGCGGGTCAAGGTTCGCTTACGGGACGTTTGTCGCGACCTGGCCGATTCCCGACCGTCCAAGTCGATCGAGCAGACGATGGCATTGGAGAGCGAGGCGGATCGTCGGCTGGCTGACAAGCTGGCAGCGGTGAAGCAGGAGCTGAAGGACCTGTCAGCGGAGCGTGATGAGCTTCGGCAGCAAGGCAAGGCACTCGGGAATCTGAAGCGGTTTCAGCAATGGAAGCCCCAGATCGATGCGATCTTGACTCAGGAAAAGGCGCTGGTCCGCGAGGAAGCCGCCATCGAGCAATTGCTGCAGAAGACAAGCGATTCGGAATCTCGCATCGAGTCAGAACGGTTGCAGGCGGCCGCACGGTCCGAACTGGCTTCCGCGGGAACGGGCCGCTTCGACGCGCACACGCGGGTCCGTATTGACGCTCTGGCAGAGCGCCTGCGCGAGGCGGAGCGGGAAGTGCAATTGGCGCAAGAGCGCTTGACGCGGGCGGAGTCGGTGAGTCACTTGACGGCCGAGCACCTGAGCCGCGCTTCGACGTACGCCGCGCACCCGGAAGACGCCTTGGCGGTTCAGGAAGCCGAGGCCCGACTGGCTGAGTTGCGTGAGCTATCCGAACAGGACAGCGAATTACGGCAATTGGAGATCGAGCGGGATGACTTGCAGGAAATGGTGGGCCGTCTTTACGCTCGCCAGCTGATGCCCTTTCGCATGGCTCTGGCGCTGGGCGCTCCGTTCATGGTGGGCGTCGCGATGATTCTTTACGGGCTGGTACTACGCCGCGGCAATACCGACTGGCGTTTGATCCTACTCGGTTTCGCGGCGGCAGCGACATCGGCCTTGCTGAAGATGTCCGCCGATCGGGGCACAAGTGATGTCCTGCAATCGGCCCGACATCGACTCGGCCGCGTGCAGCAGTTGATCGACGAGATCACAACGTTGGGTGAGCGAGGGGCCGTCCCAGGCATGGCCCTGACTCGCCAGATTGAGGAAGCCGAACGCGAGGTGGCTCGTCTTCAAACGCAAATCGGCTCCCGCGAGACCGGCCCCTCTCCGCTAACGAACGAGATGGCCAAGGAAACCTCATCGATCGAGTCTGCCCGACTACAACTGAATGACGCGCGCCGCCGCGACGCCGACGTCAAGCAGCAGTGGCGTGAACTGATGATTGAACTCGATCTCACCCCCAACTTGACGCCAGTCCATGCCCGCGAGGTCTTGGCAGAGCGCGCGGCCCATGCGCCGCCACCATCCGCGCCGATGCATCGCAGTTGGAGTTTCATCTGCAGCAGTTACGGTCCGAGGTCGACCGTCGTCGAGACTGGCTGAACGGTCTCGCGGGACAAGCTCGGCAGCTTGCCAAGGAACTTAATTACCCCGTTTCGAGTGGCCGCATTGCGGAGCAGATGGATATTCTCCGCGAGGCGATCAGCGAGCACAGGGATCGACTTCAAGCGCGCAAGCAAATAACCCAAGGCATGAAACGGATCCGCCAAAAACAACTTCGCCTGCGCGATCAGGGCCGGCGGTTATCCGATCAACGCCGCAAACTAGAGGATGACGCGCGGCTGCGCAGAGAGCAGTCCCGTCTGGAAAAAAGGGTCAAGGCGGATCGCATCAAGGCGTTGAAAAAACAACGAGACGAACTGCAGCAGGAATTAAACGAAATTCGCGAACGCCACGCCTTGACTGAGGAATCGCGGTTGCTGGAAATGGCCGACGATGAGCTGAATGCCAGGCTGGAGAGTCAATCCGCACGCCGTGCGCGGATCCAGGATCGCTTGCTGAAGCAAAGCGAAAAGCGCGGCCGCTTGCGGGCCTTACTGAGCCTGGATCAGGAGGAATCGACCGCGAACGGAAAACCGCTGCCCGCCTGGGAACAGTTGGTCGAAAAAGCACAGCAAGTGTCCCAGGCCTGCGAAGTCGCGTTGCGCAACGGTCACGCGACCGCCACCACGGCCAATGGACACCGCTACTTCTATCTCGAACTCGCCGCCGGCTATCTGCAACTCCTATCGGCCGGTCAGTTCGTCCACATTGCGATCCAGGATGACGAATCGGTCGCCCTCACCGATCATCACGGACAAGTATCGAGACTGGAAGACTTGCGACGCGAACATTACGCGAATATTTACTACAGCATGTGGCTCGCGCGACTGGACTGCTTTGCGGCGCGTGGACTCCGTTTACCCATTGTCATGGAGGACCCGCTCGAAGCCACCGATGGGCCTCGGCGATCCATCGTCGCCCAATTGCTGATCGACTTTGCCGCCAAGGGACATCAGGTCATCCTGGTGACCGCGGACCCGATCAACGCCGACTTGTTCGCCCATCTCGATGTGCCCATCGCCGATGTGGCTCAACGCCAACCTCTACCGGTGCCCCCTCCTTTGGCGGCTCCCGAAATTCCACCGACGGCTGAATTCGCACGACCGCAACGCGGCTTGGTTGACGGGCCCGTTGTCGATTCCGAGACAGCGGACGAGCCACTGTTTCCGCCGTTGGGATGAACGGCATTTCACAGCGTCCCCCTAACGAGGGCGGCGCCCCGTGGGTACTTCCACCCGCGACCAGAAAGGATGCTGCCGATCGCCCCGCTGCCGCGCATCTTCCAGCATGACGGCGACGTTGGGAGAGACATCAAGCGTCGGCGACTTGCCATTCACATAGATGGATACGTCGCTGTCGAAATCGACCAGTTCCGGCGAAAGCCACAAGGTGGCCGCTGCCGTTCCCGTCTTGAGCACGATATTCCGCTTTTCGCGCACATCCGCCTCAATCAGGGCGGGTCGCACGGCGCGGACGGGCCATTGGGCGGGCAGCACGAGGCTGCCACTGGGAATCCCATCCACCTCGAGCCACCAGAAAAAATTATCCAGCGGCCGCATCGTGCTGACTTCGAATTCTCGAGGAAAGAAATCTCGCTTGTGATAGCCCATCCAGGTGAAGATACGCTGGATTTCGTCCTGAAAGTGTTCGTGCCCCCGACCCCGATATTCGACAATCATCGTGTCATAACCGGTATGAGTGAGGAGGCGATTCCAATCGCGGGCGTTGAGATCGAGCATGCGACCGTCCAGCGCGCCCCCGACAAAATAGAAGGGGACCAACTTGGCATTCTCCCAGTAGCGGGACACGTAATTCGGCGAGTCGCGGTCACCATATTCCGCCACGGCGGAGATCGGGATCACGCCCGCCCACAAATCTGGATGCGCGAGCGCGATATCCCACGCGGCGTCGCCGCCCATGGAGTGTCCCGAGAGATAAACACGGTCACTGTCGATCGAGAATCGATGCAGGGCGTCGCGCAGCGCGTAGAGTACGGCCGCATGCTCCCGTGCCGAATAGCCGTATTCTCGCTGACGATAGCTGGCCCATTCCGGAGCGATCACGATATATCCATGACGGGTCGCCTGCCCGCTGCGCAAACCTGACTTTTCATCCCAACTACCGGCCCACCATTCGATCTGCATTTCCGGCGTACTCCCCGCGGCGTGCAGGGTAAGAATCGTCGGATAGCGGCGACTCGCGTCGTATTCCGGAGGTAGTTGCACGTGGTACGTGACCGTCTCGCCGTCGAGCGCTCCGGGCGTTACCAGTCGAAATTGGCCCCGCGGTTCGGTACTCGGTGCGTCCATGCCAGCCGTTGCGGTCGCGCGATCGTTGTCGGCCGATGGAGCCGCATCTTCTGGCGGAGGATCGGGCTGAAACCGGTCTCGCAACCCGGGTGTCAATAAGGGAGGCCGCATTGTCGCCAGTATCCGCGCCACGTAACCGGGCGCCCCGCCCTCGAGACTGGCCAGTTCGGCAACCAACTGCTCGCGGGTGGCCGCATCGGGTGACGTCAAGTACCGTCTGACGATATCACGGACCTTCCAGAGCGACGTGGCGACGGACAGATTATCCGTCCCGGACCCGTCCAATAACCAGCCGCTCAAGGCAAGCGCCAGTTTTTGCTCGTCCTTAAGCTCCGCATCCTCCAGCAGCCGCAGGTAATCGGCCATCCGGGGCAACGAATGATCGTTCAACTCCGCAGATAGCTCCTGCAAGAACGGATCAAACGTTTCTCGCGGCGCTCGCGGGCCCAGCGTCTTCACTTGCGTCTGGATAGCGTCGATTACCCGCCGTCCCTTGGCCGCCTGCGCCGCGTACGCTTCCGTCAGCTCGCTGACTTCCAAGAGAATTTCGCCAGCCACATCCTCATCGGGAAACTGCTGCAGCAGCGCGGCAACCAATTGGTGCTGTCCCGACTCCTTCCGCAATTTGATTTCGTCCAGAAGTTGACGCGAACGCAGCTGCCGCAGCTCTTTCAGTTGTTGCTTGAGGGCCGCCAGGTCAGGAAACTTCTGGATGGCTTCCCGCAGCTCGTCCTCGGCGACGCCGTAGCGCTCCGCTTGCATGTACAACCGCACCAGACTCAAGCGGACGTCCGGATCATTCATGTCGAGATGATGCGCGATGATCTTCTGCAGGGTGGTCCTGGGAATCGAACTCGTGGCGACCCGCATGTCCCACACGTAACGGCGTTCGGATCGCAAGCCTTGTAGCCGTGTCCAGGTCGGCGTGATTTCCGTGATCCCTTGAATCACGTCAATCCGGCCTCGAGGCGTGAGCATGGAGAACGTCCGGCGCCCCCATTCGTCAAAGGGGGTGATACCGACGATTCCCCCCACGTTACCGATGCGGTTTCCTTCCAGAATCACGGGCTGCTTCAAGCGAATTCTTTCAGGCGTCTCCACCTGCGGCCGTTTGTTGGCAACCTGGTAAAAGGAAACGAACGTTCGCGTCAGTCCGTCATCCACAACAACGATCAGCTCCACGTTCACTTCACCACCGCCGGTCCGCGGAGCCAGCACATCATCTCCCAGACTGGCGATCGAGGCGGTCTTTCCCTTGATGACCATGCCATTCTTCAGATCCAGATAATCGCCCGCGGCCGAACGAAAACTGGCAAGCCCGACGAGTAAAATCAGCCAGCGCGCAAACAATTTCATGGCACCATCTTCGGGGGGACACAAGTGAAGTGATCGGTGGACGCGCCTTCGGGCGGAGCGGCCATCATGCCGCGGGCGTTGGACCGGCGGGCCGACTCGCGAAGACGACCTGTACGCTGGAAACGGCTATTTTTGCACCCGTTTTGACTCATTCTGGCACGAGATCCGTATTTCCGGCAAAGATACGGCGAAAGTACCGGTTATAGTATGCGAACACAATCCAATTGACAGCGCCGGACAACGCACGGCACAATTCGCAGTCCGGTAATGTATGGTGCCTGCGAGCCACGCTTCATGAATTTACACCGTCCTTTACGCAAGCTGGTTCTTTGCTTGCCTCCTCTTGTCGTGACGCTGGCCGTCACGCTCGCCGCGGCGGCGGCGGCTCGCTGGGCCGGCGACGCATGGGCTGCTCGCTTTTTGTCCCTAGCGGGACTGTTGAGCGGGCTGGCGGTGTGTGTCAACGTGATTCTGCTTGTGGGCCTGCTGGGGCTACGCGATCTGCTGGAGGACCCACCACGTCGACGCCACGGTCGTCGAAGACGACGGCGGCCACCGGCGGATCGGTCCTGAATCCCGTAGCGTGGCCGTCCCGGTCGCGCACCGCCACCGGCCATGCACCACCGCTGGGAGTCCGCCGAGCGCACGGCGACGGTCGATCGGGGCCTTTCGACAGTCAACGCAGCCGAGGACCGCTACGCTACCATCCCGTAGCGTGGCCGTCCCAGCCGCGAAAGGCCACAACGCTCAGGCAATGATTTCGCGGCGGTGAGCGACATAGTCCCACACGACATAGCGGTCGAGATCGCCTCCCGCCGTGAAAAACACGCGGCCTTTCGTCGATTTCCGCCAGGCGATGGGCAAAGCGAATGTCTTCCTGACTCTGCGACCAGCTCGGCACGAGAAAAATATTGATGGTAATCCCCTCACGGTGACACAAGCGGGCCTCGCGCAAGGTGGCTTCCTCCGTCCGAGGATCGGGCGGATAGAGCATGAAGAGCATCGAGTCCTCAAAATGCGCCGTGGGCAGGCCGTCGGTAATCAGAATGATCTGACGATTGGGCGTATCGGTCGACGCGAGTTGCAGCCGAGCCATCTGCAGACCGTGTTGGATGTTGGTGAAGTGGGGATGAATCAGCGCTTCACTCACGTCGTCGCGACTCATGTCCACGCATAGCCGCACCCAGGGGTCGTGGATGGTTACCGGCTTGGGCAGCAGATGCGACAATCTCGCCCGGTGATCGCAGCTTGGCAAACGTGTACATTTCGATCATCCGCAGGAAATCGCCCGGATACTCGCTGCGGATCAGGCCGTCCAGGGCCAAGGCCATCCGTTTGACGTTGATATACTGCCCGCCGTATCGCATCGAACCGCTCATGTCCATCACCACAGCTGTCGCGCACTTGGGATGGTTTCGAGTCCGGTGGATTTCGATATCCTCTTGTTTCAATCGCAACGGCAGCCCGTCGCTTTCGCGAAGCATCGCGTTGATGAGGGATTGGGGGATGTCCATGTTGGCCAGACAATCGCCGAATTCGTACGATTTTGTCTGTTGCATTTCGACCGCGCCTTCACCAACGACGCCGTTGGGATGTCGGCCACTACGAGACGCCTGCAGTTGGCTAAAAATGCGTTGCAGCAGTTTGCCCTGAAACAGGCGATAGGCCTGGGGCGTCAAGCGATAGGCCCCGCGGCTCTCTTCCAGCCCTTGCCGGCTGGCCATTTCGCGGATGTAATCCTCGATCTGTTGCTGCAGCGCGGAGAGATTCTCCATCTCGCCCGGCTCGACAAACTCAGACAGCTTATCCATGTCGATGATGCCAACCGTGGCGTTTTCCCGAGCCTCTTCGAGCTGTTTGAGCAGTTCGTCGATCTTTTCCAGCTCTTCTTTCACTGCCAGGGCCTGCGGAATCGTCAGCTTCTCCCGCCCCGTGAATTCGTACTTCGCTGCCAACTCGTCGATCTCGTACTTTTCACCCAGCCGCTCAATCAGTTGCACGACTTGGCGGGCGAATTTCGAGCCATCGCTGCGGATGCTGTACCAGAGTCGCTCCAGATCATAAATTTGCTCCTCTCGCACCGCCTGCTCGAAGCGGGCACGAAATTTCTTCGGGACGGCAACGCCGCGGGCGTCATCCCGAAACTCGCGGTCGGCTGTCTGGCTGAACCGTCTGCGCGTTTCATAGGTCGCCAGAATCTTCCGCTTCCGCTCCATCAGCATCGCGATCAGCGCATCGATGCTAGGCCCCAGCCCAGCGATCTGGCTGGGGTCGATCTTTACTGCCCGCGCCAGTTGCTCCGGGCGTCAACTCGCCGCATATCACCAAAGGCGAGCAGGTGTTCAAAGGCGCCCGAAACGAGATCTGGAGGCGGCGCCGTGGGGCTGGGAAATCGCTGGGGATTGTACTTTTGATATGTGTGGACGATGCCGCCGACGGGTCGTGCTTGCTCACTCATCGAATGCTATTACTCTTTTTAAAGGGTTCCGCGGTCTCCATCGCGCGACCGCTCGCCGCAGAAGCAAGCCGGTCCGTTTCCGACGCAAATCAAATCTTGGCCCAACCACAACCAACCGGTATCCTTTTCCTACTGGCGTCCGAGCATTCAAGCGCGGCAACGGTCGTTCCTGCCTTTACCTTTCAGGCTCCCGCAGGAAGCCAGCTCGGCACAACCAGTTCACCGAGGTTTTTGCACCGCGTACGGGGATTCCGCAGCTTCAACTATACGCAATCGGCCCGAACAGCGAGCGCCGGGCTCCGCGCTCGGCCGAACTTTTTTCCACCTGTTAATACTTGGTCCGTGCCCCGGCCGATGAAAAGCATGCGTGGCTCGCGGGAGGAGGTCCCTCATTCCCTTGAAAACGATTGGCCTGATCTCTGACACGCACGGGTACTTCGACCCGCGAATTCCCGAGCTTTTTGCCGGCTGCGACGAGATTTGGCACGCCGGTGATTTTGGATCGTTGGACGTCTCCTCCGCCTTGGCGGCATTGAAACCACTGCGTGGAGTCTACGGCAACATCGATGGCCCTGAGCTGCGAGCCGAACATCCGCTCGATCAACGCTTCACCTGTGCCGGACTGGACGTTTGGATGACACATATCGGCGGTTATCCAGGGCATTACGAGAAACGAGTAAGGCTAGAGCTTATTGCGACACCCCCGGGTCTGCTGATCTGCGGACACTCGCACATTTTGAGGGTCAAGCCCGATAAGCAACTGGGGCTGTTGCATCTCAATCCAGGCGCCGCCGGCCATCAGGGCTTTCATAAGCTGCGAACCATGATGTTGCTCACAATCGCCGACGGTCAAGTCGCGAGGTTGCAAGCGGTGGACCTGGGTCCGCGGGGGCGCCGCTCGTGAAGCGGCGATTTACACTGACCCTGCCTCTCGCACCACGAATTGCAAGTACCTTCCAAAGAGGAGCATTGCTTAGCCAGTCATCGCTGGCGTTGCAGTCGCTTGGCATCCCACAGAGAAAAGTTCGCGGTGCGTGACCTCGGCTCTGTGGTCTCTGTGGCTCCGTGAGAAATGACCGCCGGCACCCGTCACGCACCAGACTAGAGCGCTACTCGGCTGATTATCACCCGCATGAAACGAGCGAGACTGCCGCGGCTCATACTTCGTATTCGATCCGGCCATAACGCTGGGCGCGGCTGATTCGATCGAGTGCGTAGAGCCCAGCCAGGACAAATTCGACACAGGAGGCCCGCACGGCCGGATCGGTGGCGGCGTTCACCTCGAATGCCTTATCCCACGCCGGCGGCACCCGCTGGAGCACTTCGGCATAGGTCGAGGATGGCAGAAGATCGCCCACTTCGATCTTTACGCCTTTTGCGAAGATCTCGGAGATCTCGTTCAGGCCATGTTCGTCGACGTATTCCGAAAAGACGGTCTTGATCGCCTCCGCAATCACAGCGTCCAGCACTTGTCGCTCGGACATCTGGTGCGATCCCATCAAGTCGAGTTCGAGCTTGCCGAGCGACGACGCATAAAGGTGCCCCAGGTCGCTGATCCGGGGAACGGCAGGCCGCTCGCCATGCAGAATCCCCCGGCGACGGGCGCTGGCCACCATGGTGCGAAAATTCGCGATCGAGAATCGCGTGCTGACGCCCGATTGATGGTCAATGTACTTTGAACGCCGGGCGGCAACGGTAATCTCTTCGACGATCTGCCTCATGAAGTAAGGCACCGCCACCGGGTACTCTCCGTCTAAGTTCATACCCGCTTCCTGCGTGATGATTTGAATGCCCAAATCGCGATCGAGCGGGTAGTGGGTATGAACGATCGATCCGATACGATCCTTCAATTGAGGGATGACCTTGCCGCTGCGGTTGTAGGTCGAAGGATTGGCGGAAAAGAGGATCAAGATGTCGAGATCAAAACGAATGGGGTATCCGCGGACTTGGACGTCGCGTTCTTCGAGGATATTGAAGAGCCCGACCTGCACGAGTTCGTCGAGTTCGGGCAATTCATTCATCGCGAAGATACCGCGGTGCATACGAGGGATGAGTCCGAAATGCAATGATTCCTCGGCGGACATACTGGTTCCCCCGGCCAGTTTCGACGGATCAATCTCGCCAATGATGTCGGCAAACTTGGTTCCAGGAGACAGCCGTTCCGCATAACGTTGATCTCGCGGCCACCAGGCGATCGGAGCGGCGTCGCCCAATTCGTCCAAAAACTCGCGGCCCGCCTTGCTGATGGGATGGTAGGGATCCTCATGCACTCGGGCGCGAGGGCAATCGAGATACGGGATCTCTGGATCGAGGAAGCGGATCAAACTCCGCATCAGCCGACTCTTGGCTTGTCCCTTTTCGCCCAGAAAAAGCATGTCGTGGCTGCTGAGCAATGCCAGGCTGATCTCGGGGATCACCGTATCCTCGTAACCGACGATGCCTGGAAAAAGCGGCTTCCCCTCGGCGAGTAGGGCGACGAAATTGTCGTGAATCTCCTGCTTGGCCGACCTGCTTTGCCAGCCGCTTTCGCGCAACTCTTTGACGTTCGCGGGTTTCTTGCTTTCCATGGTGTGTCGACTTCTGGTAGGTGGGGCGATTCAGGAGGGAAGGGGGATGCTTACAATCGATGGGCCGTTCGCCGCTCTGCCGTGGAAGAACCGACAAGACGCGGCTTCGACTAACGGGGATTTTTGCGACGGACGAGCGGTGAGGTGGGCATGCCGCGGGGAATCAGGCTTATGGCGACGCGGTAACGCCGGGGGGGAACAGGGTATGCGCATGAGGATGTTCCAACCGCCCGATACCGTAGGCTAGGGCGACACCCAGCAATAGGGCACAGGATAACTTGAAGCGATCATGGGTGTGAAATTGCACTTCCGGCAGCAGGTCGCTGAGAGAAATGCACAGGAAGGTTCCGGCGGAAAATCCCAGCGCCGCGCCGAGAACGCGGGAGGGGGCAAAGCCGAACTGGCCGAATCCCAGCATAAAGAGCGCCGCGCAAGCGGACACATCATGGCAAAGCAAAAATTCACCATCCATTGGGCGGTTTTCGACCAGCCGCCCGCCTTCATCAAGGTGGCGATGGAAAGTGCGTCGAGCGGTTTATGCAGTGCGATGGCAAAGAACACACCCAGCCCCCAAGGAGCCGGCGTAGGATTGGCGCTCCAGTCGGACATGACGGCAGTGCCGAGTGCCAATCCGTCAATCAATGTGTGAATCGCCAGCCCCGTGGCGACTCCGGCCCAGCTAAGCGCGTGGACGTCTCCGTGCTCGTGATGATGTTTATGGGAATGATCGTGGTCACAATCGCTATGCGCTGCTTCCGGGGCTTCGGCGACGGGCCCATGTTGATGGAAATGAAATGTGCGAATCAGGAAAAACATGAAGAGTAGCCCGACGAGTGCCGCACGAAGCGTGAGATCGACGCTGCCGGATTGCACAATGCCGTGGGGCAACAAGTGCAGCATGCCGATGCCGAGCATCAGTCCCCCCACAAAGCTGAGGATGACCTGCATCTGCACGTGCGATAATTGATATAAGTGCGGCAGCATGCCGCCCAGCACCGAAACGGTGACAATCACAAATCCGTAAACGATGATCATGACTTCCGGAGTCATACGGGCTCACTCATCCGTAACACAGCCTTCGGAAGCTGGGCGAACATTCTTGATGTACTTGTAGAGTGTCCCGCGAGTGGCCTTGAACGGCGGCGGTCGCCAGGCCGCACGTCGCTTTTCGAGTTCCTTATCGGGGAGGGCCACATCGATGCGATTGGTATTGGCGTCGATGGTGATGGAATCGCCGTTTCTGACCAACGCGATGGGGCCGCCCGTCTGTGCTTCTGGAGTGATGTGCCCGACGATAAAGCCATGGGAGCCGCCCGAGAAACGACCGTCGGTGAGCAGCGCGACATCATTCCCCAACCCCGCGCCCACGATAGCGGAGGTCGGCGTAAGCATCTCGGGCATGCCAGGGCCGCCTTGGGGCCCCTCATAGCGGATGATGACGACGTCCCCGATGCGTATCTGTCCGGCTTCCAGGGCGGCCAACATGGCCTCCTCCGAGTCAAATACGTTGGCTCGACCGGTAAAGATCAGCCCTTCCTTGCCGGTGATCTTGGCCACCGCCCCATCGGGAGCCAGATTACCGCGGAGAATGCAAATGTGACCGCTGGACTTGATGGGGTCTTGCAAAGGACGCACGATCGGTTGTCCGGCGGTCAACCCCGGAAGTGGTTGCAGGTTTTCGGCCAGCGTGCTCCCCGTGACCGTCAGGCAGTCACCGGTCAGTAGTCCCTCTTGAAGGAGATACTTCATGACCGCGGGCGTGCCCCCCACGGCATGCAAGTCTTCCTGAACGTACTTGCCACTCGGCTTGAGATCCGCCAAGAGTGGCACGCGATCGCTGACCCGCTGAAAATCGTCGATCGTGAGCGGCACGCCGACCGCACGCGCCATGGCAATCAGATGCAGCACGGCGTTGGTCGATCCTCCCAGCGTCATGATGAGCACGATCGCGTTCTCGAACGCCTCGCGGGTCATGATGTCGCAGGGTTTCAGGTCTTTTTCGAGCAGCCGATAAATCGCCGGCCCGGCCGCCAGACACTCCGCGACTTTCGCCGGATCTTCGGCCGGAATGGATGAGCTGTACGGCAACGACATCCCCAAGGCCTCGATGGCGCAGGCCATGGTATTCGCCGTGTACATGCCGCCACACGCTCCCGCACCCGGGCAGGCATGCCGTAAAATTTCGCGGCGCGTGTCGTCATCAATCGCACCGGCCACATATTCGCCGAAGCATTGAAACGCGGACACAATGTCGAGCTTGCGATCGCCCAATTTGCCGGCACGAATCGTCCCACCATACACCATGAGGGCAGGGCGATTGAGTCGCCCCATGGCGATCAAGCAGCCGGGCATGTTTTTGTCGCATCCGGGGAGGGCGATGCAAGCATCGTACCATTGGGCCGCCATGATCGTCTCAATAGAATCCGCGATCAGATCGCGCGACTGGAGGGAATAGCTCATGCCCTCGGTCCCCATCGAGATCCCGTCGCTGACGCCAATCGTATTGAACCGCATGCCAACCATGCCGGCTCCGACCACCCCCCGCTTCACCTCTGTCGCCAAATCGTTGAGGTGCATATTGCACGTGTTGCCCTCGTACCAGACACTGGCGATTCCCACCTGCGGCTTCGACATGTCGTCATCTGTCAAGCCGGTTCCGTAGAGCATCGCCTGCGACCCACCCTGTACCTTGGCTTGGGTAATGCGGCGACTGAAGCGGTTTAGGTTCATGGGACGAACAGCCATTTGATATTTTCGGACAAGCGGGGCTGGCGACGAGCGAATCCACTATTGTAAAACCGTGACTGACACGACGATAGCGGCCCCCTGTTTGTGGCGGCCCGCACACGAATCCGCGAGCAGCGAGACTCCCATGCCGAAGACGCCTCGATTTCTCTATTTTGACCTGGGCAACGTCCTCTTCTACTTCGACCAGCCCCGCGTTTGCCAGCAGATCGCCGCGGTGTCGGGCGGACTGCCAGTGGGTGATGTACGGGCGTTTGTGAATCGTTATTACCTCGACCTGGAACGTGGGGGTGTGACGGTAGCCGACGTATATCAGGATTTTTGTGCCGCGTTTCAGGTGGATCCCGGCATCGATGCCGTCTGTCACGCGGCGAGCGACATTTTTTGCCCTAATACGGCGATCACACCATTGCTCACCAGGCTGACCATGGCCAACCGGCGGATGGGAATTCTCTCCAACACGAGTGAGCCTCATTGGCAATTCCTGCAGCGACAGGGGTACGCGATCCTGAAACTATTCAGCGTGGCCGCACTCAGCTTCGAGCTGCGGGCCATGAAGCCCGAGCGGAGTGCTTACGAGCAAGCAGCGGAACGGGCGGGCGTGGACGCCGGCGACATTTTCTTCACGGATGACCGTCCGGAAAATGTCGAAGGAGCCCTCGCCGCCGGTTGGCAGGCGGCTATCTTCACGTCCGCGCACGACCTTGAGGAGACCCTGCGAGGCCTGGGCGTCCAGTTTTCCTGACGCCGTGGGGTCAGGGGCACCGCTAAATGAAGCGGTTAAAAATATTCTCGAGCATCTCTTGGCGACCACTCTGATTGGGAGCGGCCGTGCCTTTCTCGAGCATGAGAGCACTGAGCGAGACCAGGTCGTGCTTTCCTGCTTCGATGTCGGCACCCAACCCGGTGTCCCAACTGCAGTATCGTTGCTTGAGAAAGTCGTCGAACACGCCCTCGGCTCGGATCGCGGCAGCGATCCTCAGTCCTCGCGCGAATGCGTCCATGCCGCCGATATGCGCATGAAACAGATCGATCGGCTCGAAACTCTCGCGACGTACCTTGGCGTCAAAATTCACTCCGCCGCTCGTAAAGCCGCCATACTTGAGAATGATCCCCATGGTCTTGGTGGTCAAATAAATATCGGTGGCAAACTGGTCGGTATCCCAGCCGAGCAACAGATCGCCCGTATTGGCATCGATCGAACCGAGCATGCCCTGCATTGCCGCGTACTCCAGTTCGTGCTCCATCGTATGGCCGGCCAACGTGGCATGGTTCGTTTCGATGTTGAGCTTGAAATGGTCGGTCAAATCGTAGGCACGGAGAAAATTGATACAGGCGGCCGCATCCGCATCGTACTGATGCTTGGTGGGTTCTTTCGGCTTCGGTTCAATATAAAACTGTCCCGTGAAGCCGATCGATTTCGCATAATCGACGGCCATGTGCAGGAACCCACCAAGGTGATCCAACTCGCGTTTCATATCGGTATTGAGAAGATTCTGGTAACCCTCGCGCCCGCCCCAGAACGTATGCCCGGCGGCCCCGAGGGCTTGACTGATATCGAGCGCCTTTTTGACTTGCGCGGCGGCGTACGCGAAGACTTCCGCATTACAGGACGTGGCGGCTCCGTGCATGTAACGCGGATGGCTGAACAGGTTCTGGGTACCCCAGAGGAGCCGCACGCCGGTCCGCGTCTGCTCCTCTTTCAGTACCTCGACGACGGCATCAAGGTTGCGATTGGTCTCAGCCAGTGTGGCGCCTTCGGGAGCCGCATCGATGTCGTGAAAAGCGTAGAACGGCACGCCCAGTTTCTCAAAGAATTCAAACGCGACGCGGACGCGGCGTAAGGCGTTCTCGAGCGACGACGAGCCATCATCCCAGGGCCGCTGTGCGGTCCCCGGCCCAAAGGGATCGGCACCCTGCCCGCGAAACGTGTGCCAGTACACCACGCTGAAGCGAAGATGCTCCTTCATCGTCTTACCCTCGATCCGCTCGTCCGGATTGTACCAGCGAAACGCCAGCGGGTTTGTCGAGTTGGGCCCCTCGTAGCGGATCGATTCAACTTCGGGAAAGGCCGTCATAAGAAACTCCTATTTCAATTTCATCAGTTTACACAGCAACCAATCGCCCCAAGTCGGTGCCAATTGCGCAATGGCAAACAACAGTCGTGCCCGCGAAGGGACGACCAGCTCCGGCTGTCGTCGCTGGCAGGCACGGAGAATGCGACGGGCAAGGTGGTCTGACGCGACGGCGTTGAGTGCGCGCCTCCCCCTGGCTGCCGTGCTGCGGGCGGCAAGTGACGGGCTTCCTCCTCATAACGGCTGCCCGCATCGTCGCGGCGAATGGGCCCGGGACAGACGAGCAGGACATGAACGCCCGGATTTTCCAGGCGCAATTGCTGCGAGTAGGCTGCCACGGCAAACTTGCTCGGCGGGTAGGCTCCCAGGTAGGGAGTCGCCACCTTGCTGGCCAACGATCCGATGTTCACGACGCTGCCGTGCGTTTTGAGCAAGGGGCCCAGGAAGGTATGACAACAATGGGCAGTTGCCAAAAAGTTGAGACGCATCAGCGACTCGAACGTCTCGACCGGCACTTCCGCGGCCAGGCCCCGATCCGATCGGCCAGCCGCATTCACCAGCACGTGGAGTGACTCGTACTCTTGATCGAACCAACGTCGCATCTCGGTGACCTGTCCCCACTCGGTGATGTCAGCGGCATACGTCATGACATCGATCTCTTCCTCCCGCAAAGACTCGGCGGCCTGGTCCAGCCGATGCCGGTTGCGTGCGACAATGATGACTCGTGCGCCGCACAAACCCCATTCCCGGGCCAACATCAGGCCCAGCCCCGCGGACCCTCCCATGATCAAGACGACCTTATCCGCAAATGACACGGTCACGGCATATCTTTCCGCGCGGCATGATGGGAAGCCGACGACAACGGGGGGACATCTTGCCCGAGCACCTGGAAGGACTCCACTTGCCAGTAGGTCGTGGTACCCATCGTCGCGTCACTCCGCAGGTAGCGTCGAGGGTATCCGTAGTCGGGTGCGAATTCAGCCCGCAGGGAGAGCGCCGTGGAACCGGCCGGTTCGTCGCCACTGGCGTGGACGGCGTTCAGATCATATTCCATCGTGTCAAACATTCCGGGCACCGACCATGTCCCCATGGTGCGTTGCTGGGTGAGAGGATTTCCATTGCGGGTTGCCCGCTGCACTTCTCCGTCGCGAACTTCGACGGCGTAGGTCGCCGGCTGAGGACCGACGACACGGATCGAAATCCGATAGGCGGGTGGTTCGACCGACTGCCAAAGCTCCCAAGCGCGATCAAAATCGGCACGGCTGAAGCGAGGAACCCCGTCGCGGCGGAGCCAGAAGATCAGCACAACCAGCAACAGCAAGACGACTCCCAGCGAACCGAACACCAGTGGCAGAAAAAACGACCGGGGCGGGCGGGATGCTTCTATCATGCTTGGTTCGGGAGGGAGACGGCAGCGGGCGACCTTGCGGCGGTTTGTCGGATGTTGCTATTGTGGCTCGACGCAGCAACTCCGGTCAACAAGCGCCCCCCTGGCAGGATCCCATTCGCATGCCTACCGAACCTCTCCAGCAGCGGGCCCGTTCCAAGATCGTGGCCA
The DNA here is from genome assembly GCA_963700865.1 of uncultured Planctomycetaceae bacterium. Taxonomy (GTDB): domain Bacteria; phylum Planctomycetota; class Planctomycetia; order Pirellulales; family Pirellulaceae; genus CAVOGJ01. Next base: position 265,375 of record CAVOZC010000022.1, read on the forward strand.
CGGTCGGTCCCGCGTGCAACTCTCCCCGGATGCTGGCCCTTTTGGCCGACGCGGGTGCCGATGTCTTTCGCTTGAACACGGCCCACGGCACGCTCGCCGAGCACGATGAGATCCATCGCCGAGTGAGAACACTGAGCGATACGATTCGGCCCTTGGGCGTCCTCGTCGACCTGGCCGGGCCCAAAATCCGGCTCGGCGCTCTGCCCGGGGACATCATCGCCTGCGAACAGGGAGCCAGCTTCGAGTTTATCCGCGGGGAGCAATCGGCCGATCCCCGCCGACTGGTGTGCAATTACGAACGCCTGATCGACGAGCTGCAGCCGGGGGACGACGTGCTGCTGGCCGACGGTACCGTGCATATGGTGGTGACCGAGTCGCATGCGGATCGGCTGGTATGTGAGGTGGTGCATGAAGGTACGATTCGGACGCGACAAGGCATTAATTTGCCCGGCGCGAAGATCAGCCTGCCGGCGCTGACGCAATATGACCGGCAGTGCGCGGAATGGGCGGCCACCAGCGGGGCCGATTTTGTCAGCCTCAGCTTCGTTCGCAGCCCCGACGAGCTGATCGAGTTGCGGGCCCTGCTATCCCGTCATGGCAGCGCAGCGCCAGTGATTGCCAAAATCGAAAAACCAGAAGCGCTCGATGACCTGGACGCAATTGTCGAGGCCGCGGATGGTGTCATGGTGGCGCGGGGCGACCTGGGCGTCGAAATTGATGTGGCCGATGTTCCGGTCATTCAAAAAGAGATCATTGAAACGTGTAATCGAATGCAAAAACCGGTGATTGTCGCCACACAGATGCTGGACAGCATGCAGCAATCGCCGCGGCCTACCCGCGCCGAAGTCAATGACGTGGCCAACGCGATCCTCGATGGGGCCGATGCGTGCATGCTCTCCGGGGAAACGGCCATCGGTGCGTACCCGCTCCAATCCGTGCAGATGATGAATCGGATCATGCTCTCGACCGAACGGCGACTCTCGGGGCGGCCTTCCCGCCCCCCGGCAGACCGCTCCACCACCGGCGCTCATCCCATCACGCACTCGGTGGTCTATGGAGCCGCGAAGATTGCTGAGCACCTGCAGGCCGCCCTCGTCGTGATCGCGACGCGTAGCGGTGCGACGGCACTCACCAAGTCGAGCCAGCGGGACTTTGTCCGCACCGTGGCCGTCAGCGAGGACCCGGCGGTGCTGCGAAAGATGACGCTCTACTGGGGCATTACCCCGTTGCCCGGTTGTCCGCTCAATGACCGTTTGGCCTTGTGGGATTTTGTTCGTGCCTGGGGCGAACGCGACGGCGTGCTGTCGCAGGGAGATTGCGCCGTCGTCGTCACCGGCAGCGGAGTCGCCAAGGGGGCTCATAATCTGCTGGTGGTGCATACCGTTGATGACGCGGTGCCGTAGCGTCGTCGTCCTCGGCGGCGAAACGGGTAGCGTTGCCGTCCCGGCGGCGAGGAGCATGGCCACCGTCGGGCACACACCGTGAGCTTCCATGGCGGGTCCAATTCGACCGCCCAAGATGAAACTCCGGCGCCCTGGGTCGCGGCCGGGACGGCCCCGCTACCGGCTCACGGCACGCCCGCGCCGCGGGCCGCGGCCAGCAGTCGGTACCATTCACAGCGGGACAGCGTCACCTCGTCCGCGCGGGCCGTCGCGGCCAGCCGTGCGGGTTGCAACGTCCCCAGAATCGGCTGAATTTTGGCCGGGTGGCGGAGGAGCCAGGCCACGGCAATCGCTTCGCGCGTCGTCTGATGGCTGGCCGCCAGGGCGACAATCTCGGCGGCCACCCCGCGCACATGATCGGCCGCATCCGCGGGCGGGTCGAACAAGCGACCGCGGGCCACGGGCGACCAGGCTTGGATCATGATCTCATGCAGCCGACAGTAATCGAGGGTGCCGGCGACCCCGGAATGAGCCGCCTCGGGCCGATTGGCGAGGATACCATCGGTGATCAAATCATGATGCAGCAGACTCAATTCCAATTGATTCAAGACGAGCGGGTGGTCGACGTGCCGTTTGAGTAATTCGATTTGGGGAGCGGTGTGATTACTGACCCCAAAGTAACGGACTTTGCCGCTGGCGTGCAATTCATCGAAGGCCCGCGCCACCTCTTCCGGTTCCACGAGCGGATCGGGACGGTGCAGGGCAAGCAGCTCGACCCGGTCGGTCCCGAGTCGTCGCAGCGTCCCTTCGACGGAGGCCACTAGATGATCCCGGGTAAAGTCGTAACGTCCCGGATCACCGGGGTGCGGATTATCGGCCACCACGATGCCGCATTTGGCCTGCAGGACCAGCTGTTCGCGTAGTCCCGGTTGTTGTCGCATCGCCTCACCGACCGCTTCATCGGACTTGCCGCGGGTGTATATGTCGGCCAGGTCCAGATGATTGATGCCAAGATCCACGGCGGCCGCGATGAGGTCGCAGCCTCGCCGCTTATCATCGGCGGAGAGCGGCGTGCGATCCCAGCTGCCACCCAGGTGCCAGGTTCCATAAGCCATCCGGGAAACCTGCAAATCGGTCTGTGGAATGCGGTAGTGCTGCATTGGATGGTCTCTCGTTCGTCCGCATGGGCGTGGGACAGGCTGCCAGCCAATCCTACCTTGCCTGTCGCTCAAACGTACGACTTGCCGGCCCGTTTATCGCGACGACGATCGGCTTCCTTGAGTAATTTCTTACGGATGCGGAGCGATGCGGGGGTCACTTCGAGCAGTTCATCGTCTTCGATATATTCGAGCGCAACTTCCAATGACATTCTGCGGGGCGGCTTGAGAAGAATATTTTCGTCGCTGCCGGCGGCCCGAATGTTCGTCAGCTTTTTTTCCCGCATGGGGTTCACGATCATGTCTTCGACGCGGGCGTTTTCTCCCACGACCATGCCTTCATAAATTTCGTCGCCCGGAGCGATGAACAGTTCCGAGCGATCTTGCAGGCTATCCATGGCATAAGAGTTCGCCTTGCCCGCGGCCATCGAGACGAGCACCCCGTTGCTTCGTCGTGGCATTTCCCCCTCGGATGGCTGATAGCCTTCAAAGCGGTGATGCATGATGATCGTGCCCTGAGTGGCATTCAGTAGTCGCGTCCGCAAGCCGATCAATCCCCGCGCTGGCACGGAGAAGACCCCGTGCGTGAAGTCGCCCCGCGTTGTCATTTCCACCAGCTCACCCCGTCGTTGTCCGACCATTTCCATGACGGGCCCGAGGCGATCACTGGGGACTTCCACGACCAGCGTTTCAAACGGCTCCAGTGCTTGCCCGTCCACCTTCTTTAGAATGACGCGCGGCTTACCCACGGAAAGCTCGAATCCTTCGCGGCGCATCGTCTCAATCAACACAGCCAGATGCATCACGCCTCGGCCGCATACGGCGTAGGCATCCGTTCCGACGACGGGCTCGACGCGCAGTGCGACATTACGTTCCAACTCCTTCATCAGTCGCTCACGCAATTGCCGCGTGGTGACGAATTTTCCCTCGCGTCCGGCAAAGGGAGAGGAGTTGACCGAAAAGACCATTTCGAGCGTGGGCTCATCCACCACCAGGCGGGGAAGCGCCACGGGAAACTCCCGCTCGCAAATCGTATCTCCGATCTCGATCCCTTCCAGACCGGTGACGGCCACCACCTCGCCTGCATCTGCCTGGGGGACTTCCACCTTACCCAGATTTTCAAAGACCTCGACGGCACCGACTTTCGCGGGTGTGCGTCGATCGCCAGCCTGCATAAGAACCACGTTCTGGGCCTTCCGCAGCGTGCCGGCCTGAATCCGTCCGATGGCGATCCGACCGACGAACTCGGACCAGCCAAGGGTTGTGACGAGCAACTGTAGCGGCTGGTCGGGTTCCACGTCCGGCCCGGGGATCTGGTTGACGATCATGTCGAGGAGCGGCTGCATGGATGTCGTGCGGATCTCGGGATCGGAGGTGGCATACCCGTCTGCGCGCTGGCAAAAATGTGCGGAAACTCCTCGAGATGATCCTCACCTCCCAGGTCCATCAACAATTCCAACGCCTCATCGATGACTTCGTGAGGTCGGCCGTCGGGGCGATCGATCTTATTGACCACGACGATCGGCTTGAGGCCCGCTTCCAGGGCCTTGGCCAGCACGTATCGCGTCTGGGGCATCGGTCCCTCGGCGGCATCCACCAGGACGAGCGCTCCATCCGCCATCCGCACGACCCGCTCGACTTCACCGCCGAAATCGGCGTGACCCGGTGTGTCAATCAAGTTGATCTTTACGCCCTGGTAGGGAATGGCGATGTTTTTCGCCAGGATGGTGATACCGCGTTCTCGCTCCAGGTCGTTGCTATCGAGAATCCGTTCACCCTGCAATTGGTTGTCTCGGTACTGACCACTCTGACGGAGCAGACAATCGACCAGCGTTGTCTTGCCGTGGTCGACATGGGCAATGATGACGATATTTCGCAGTTCGTTTCGGCGGGGCATATACGTGTGGGGGGGGATCGGAGGGGTGCCGACGGCAGGTGCGGCGGTGCAAAGCAAGCCCGTCAGTGTGCGATAAGGGGGGAGATGGGTCAAGTCAGGCTGGGACGTTCGCTGGTCGCAGCGCCATCAGTTAGAATAGACCTGCGGCCATCCCAGGTCCAATGAACGGGTGGCGGCCCGCTCATCCCATGGCGCCAGACGCATGAAACTCACGTCCCTTCCTCAAGCCTATCGCAACGTCAACCGGACGACGGAAATCCTGTCGATTCTCAGCAAGTACGGACTGGCCGACTGGATCAGCCGACTCAACCTGGAATTCGCGAAAGGATTTTTGAAGGATCGCGAGGGAGAAGCTTTATCCCAGGTCACTCGGGAAACCCGCATCCGGATGGCCCTGTCGGAATTGGGCCCGACCTTCATCAAACTCGGACAGTTGTTGAGTACTCGTCCCGAATTGATTGGTCGTCCCCTGGCCGAGGAATTGACCAAGCTGCAGACCTCGGCCCCGGCCGATGCCGCGGAACGAGTCAGGCAGACCATCACCGGGGAGCTCGGGCAGCCGGTGGAGGATCTGTTTCGCGATTTCGAGAACCAGCCCCTGGCGTCGGCTTCGATTGGCCAGGTGCATCGGGCGACGCTGCACGACGGAAAACGCGTCGTGGTCAAGGTCCAGCATGCCGGTATTTCGGAACTGGTTCGAAGGGACGTTGATGTTTTGGGCTGGCTCGCCGAATTGGCTCAACGGCTGCCTGAATTCGCCACCTTTCGCCCCACGGAAACGTTGGCCGAGTTTCGTCGCACGCTGCTGCGGGAATTGGATTTTGGCCGCGAAGAACGCAATCTCCAACACTTCGTCGTCCGTTTCGCGGATCATCCCCAAGTCCGCATTCCCCAACCGATCAGCGAATTGTGCACACCTCGCGTGTTGACCATGGAATATCTGGAGGGGACCAAGCTCGAGTCGTTCGACTTTCTCGTGGCCGAGGGCTTTGATCTCGAACAGATTGCCAAGTCGGGTGCGGAATTGTACCTGGAAATGATCTTCACCGATGGCATCTACCATGCCGATCCTCACCCGGGGAACTTCATCCTCTTGCCCGGCAACGTGATCGGCTTGCTCGATTTTGGCATGGTGGGCCGTATCGACGAAGGACTTCGCGAAGCGATCGAAGAATTGATGTATGCCATTATCAACCGCGACGCAGCGCACTTGTCGACCCTGATCTCACGAATCGGCAAGACCTCGGCGGAGATCGATCAGATCGCTTTTCGCGCCGATCTGGCTGACTTTGTCGAGCATTATGGAAATCAGCCCGTGGGAGACATGGAACTGGGCGCGGCACTGAGCGAGATGACCGACTTGATGTATCGCTACCGGATCTACCTGCCGGCCCAACTCAGCATGCTCATCAAGACCCTGGTCACCCTCGAGGGAACGGCCCGCATGCTCAGCCCAGGCTTCAGCATCATCGAAGTCATGCGGCCCTTTCAGCGGAAGGCCTTGCTGCGACGTTTTTCCCCAACCAGGCGGTTGCGAAAAATGCGGCGGACTTACATGGAACTCGAGTATCTTGTCGGTATCCTGCCGCGACGGTTGATGGAAATTGTCGAGCAGATTCAATCGGGAAAATTTGACGTCCACCTCGATCACCGGGGACTGGAACCCTCGGTCAACCGGCTAGTACTGGGGCTGCTGGCGAGCGCCCTGTTTCTTGGCTCGTCGCTGATGCTCAGCCGAAATGTTCCGCCCGTGATGTTCGAAAAGGCAACCTACTTCGGCATGCATCGCATTTCGATCCTCGGACTTTCCGGCTGCATCATCAGCCTGCTCCTCGGCCTGCGGCTGCTACGGGCGATCGGGAAATCGGGGCACCTCGATCGGCGTGAATAAGGCTCACGTCACGGAATGTGGGAACGGCTTCCCGGCGAACGTGGCGCTGGTTTGCGCCGCACTGCGCTGGGCTGGCAAGCCTATCCCACGCACAAATCCGCACGCCCCTGCGGCGCCGGCAGGTCGATGGCGGACCAGGCCTGAATCGCCTGTAACACCGTTTCGTTCAGACGGTCGAGTTCGTTGATGACCTCGTTTTGCCGCCGGTCCAGATCGGCCAGCAGGGTGAGTTCCGGTGGGGCTGCTTCCATGGGTACGCTTCGAGTCGACGGGAACAGGTAACGCATCCGATCCGATAGTGGAGGGACATCGGAGCGACGGGTCGTGCGACATGCGAAAAGGCGGAAAAACCACGGAGAGTAGGCGGGATCCGCAACGTATTGGCGCGGTTAGTCCGTCCGCAAGCCAAGCCCGATTTGGCGCAGTTTGCCGACTTTTTCAGCCTGGGAGGACTCTTGCGGTGGTGCCGATTGCCGGCAGGTCGGGCCGTCAGAAACGCGCTACCCTGCCTAGACATGATGGTTCACCCGCCATTATCATACGGGACTTGCGTGGGCAATTTCGCAGGTGTTTTACCAAACCATTGAGGAGGCATTGTGGTCAAACTGGTTGTTCGTGATCGCGAGAGTATTCAGGAAGCGGTCCGCCGCTTTCGTAAGCTGGTGGAGCGGAGCGGCATCAAGAAAGAAATGCGGCGTCGTGAATATTACGAAAAGCCGAGCGAAATCAAGCGGCGGGCCCGACTACGTGCCGAGCGACGGTCCCGTCGGAATCGGCTGCTGGGGATTACTTGAGCGAAACGCCGAGGCTTTTCGCTTGCAGCAGGTAATGACTGCCTCGTTGCTTCTGCCCCATTTCCACGAGCGTCGTGCCCATCAGCTCGTTCAGCTTCCCGTCGTGCTTGTCCAGTTCCAGCGCGGACCGCAGGACTTCTTCAGCGGCCTGAAGTTCGTGGCGCACCAGATGCCCTTCTCCCAAGAGTCTTCGGAGCAGCACGCATTCGGGATACCGCGCGATGCCTTCCTGTAGGATCGCCAGGCCGTACTCTTCCTGATCAGCAGCGAAGGCGTCCTGAGCCATCTGTGCGATAAGCACAATGGCTTCACCATTTTCAAGGGGCCGCGTTTGCGGGTCCGCCGCTTCGCTAGGAGGGGGCAAGGCCGCTTCCGCCGAAGCCAGGCGCACCGCGGGCGGGATGTGCTGCGGCGGATCCATCTTGGCTGTTTCCCTTTCCGGCAAATGGGCCGCATTCACCCCACTCGCGACCGCCACAGCAATGGTGCCAGCTGACTCGACACGCCCTGGCGTCTCGAAGGCGCTGCGGTTCCGGAAACGGGGTCCGCGGGTAAGCTTGCGGGCGAACGGGGTCGGTGGCCAGCACCGGTCGGGCGTGGTCTCCATTAAAATGTTCACCGGCGGAACGCACGATGATTCGGTCCGACTCGGCAATCACCGCGAAACCGAATGGTTCCAGCAGCCGCTGTAGCGACTGAAGCATGTCGGTCGCCTGGAATTCGGCGGTAAAGGTGCCTCGTACGGAAGGACTGGCGTAGATCGGCCGATCCGTGTACTCGGCCAGCCTGCGTAACGCCTCGCCCAATTCGACGTTATTGGCCGCGATCTCGACTGCGCCGGATTCGCCAAGTTGCCGGATATGCATTCCGGCCGTTACCGGGCTGGCCTCGCCGCCGCGCACGTCGTCGACCGAGGGTCGTGCCGAATGGGATTCGTTTTGGGCTCGTCGATCCGCGGCTCGTTGCGCGGCCAACTTCTCCGGATCGATGGGAGTGGAACGTACGTCCCGAGGAATCGTCAGCGTGAGGACCGCCTGCTGTGTTTCAGGGTCGCGAACGACGCATTGCTGAGGTGCGGCCACCGCACGGTTCATCCCATCGGCCGGCGCTACCACGCAAGGGGAGTTCGCCAGGGGTGACGGCACGACCGCGGTTTGGTCATCGTTCCACGTGGGTGTGGCCACGACGGGGTCGGCGTGATTCACCGCTGCCGTGAAACGTTGCTCGACATCGGGTTTTGGTTTCGCCGACCGCTCGGCCGGAATGCTGGGCAAAGACGGGCTGGGATCGACCACGGCCTCGGCAAGGGGTGCGGGGCGGGCGGACGCGGGAGTCGGCCAGGGCAAAGGACGCGGTGATTCCGACACTTCGTCGGTTGGAAAGGCGCTCTTGGGATCATATCCGCTGGCCGACGCTACCGCTGATTCGTCGGCGTTCGTATGCGACGAGCTGTTGTCCGTGCCTCTCCGTTCTGGGGAGCCGCCGCAGAAGGCATCCAAATCCTCAACCGGGTCATCGTAGCTCGCCCTGGCGATCTCATGGCGCGGCGGTGCCTCAGGCACCAGCGGAGGTGGTGGCGTTAGGCCACTCGTTTCCAAGTTAGACGATGCGAACGGGGGCACTGGTGGGAACTCCAGATCCGTTCGCTCGGCCAATGCGGCCATCGGTTCCAAGGTCGGTCGATTGCCGACGATGAGAATCACCGCTAATCCGCCTACGACCGCGCCGCAAAGCACGACTTTGCCGAAACGCATGAATTGTTGCACTGGTAATCCCCCTGGGAAGCCGTTATCAGTGCCCCTATGAAAGGCCGGTAACGGATTCCAATTTCATTCTTCCCACACCTTCGTGGTACACCTGCGTTCTTCTTATCGTCATCGGCAAAACCAACCCTAACCAAAAAGTTGGTGTTGACCGTCAAAGTTTGCCTGTTTCTTACTATCGGCGGGCGACCTTGATATCACCGCTGTCACCGCTGCTAAGGCGTCGACGCGCGTCGAAGGCGTGAAAAGAGTCCGACAGGCGGGACGTGTGGACGCGAGAAGGCGTGGCGGTCCATGGCGGCGTAGCCAGCCCCAAGGGCTCGCATGGCTCGCTACGTTCGAGCAGCCGACAAACGTCGATCAAAAGAAAATCGCGGCGGGGTCCCCTCGGGCTCCAAGCCGTCCCCGCCGCGAAACGGGTCGACACACGTGGTGTCAACCTACGAAATAAAGATAGAGCCCACCGGCCGCACGTCAAAAAATTGGCTCATGTGCGCCATGCATCGTGCACCAACGTGAGGGGAGGCGTCGTTTGAACCGGGTGCCGCCATTGATGAACGCCGGGGTTGACCGGGCGGTCGCCATTCAACCTGCAAGACGTTTCCGTCAGGAGTCGGTCTCGGCGGCCACCCAATCGAGTCCGACGTCAAGGCAGGGGGCCGAGTGGGTCAGCGCGCCGACGCTTATCCTCTCCACGCCGGTGCGAGCAATCGCGGCGATGGTCGTCAGGTTGACGCCCCCCGAGGCCTCCAGTTCCACCGTCGGGGCCATTTGATCACGAAGACTCACGGCCTGCTCCAATTGGCCGATCGTCATGTTATCCAGCAGCACGATGTCGGGAGTCGCAGGCAAGACTTGTTCCAACTGTGCCAGCGAATCGACTTCGATCTCGACGATCATCTTCGAGTCATGGGTCGCGTGACGCGCGACAAAATCGCGACTCTTCTTGATCGCCCCCTCAATGGAAAACTGGTGATTTCGATGGCCGCTGCCAAAAGCCAGATGGTTGTCTTTGATCAGCACCGCTCGATGCAGACCCAAGCGGTGATTGCGTCCGCCGCCACAACGGACTGCGTATTTTTCCAGCAGTCGCCAACCGGGCGTCGTCTTGCGCGTGTCGTAGATCTGGACCGGCAGTCCCTTCACCGCCTGCAGGTAGCGATGGGTGGTGGTGGCGATGCCGGACAGTCGACCGATGATGTTCAAGATGAGGCGTTCGGCCGTGAGCAACTGGGCGGCCGCCCCTTCCAGCCGGGCCACACGATTACCTGCCTCCACGACGTGACCGTCCGCCAGGAGGGGCAGGAATTGAGCGTCGTAGTCCATTTCTTCCAGCACGACCGCGCCGGCGGACAGGCCGGCGATCACACCGGGCTGGCGCGAGACGACGTAAGCGGCCGCCGCGACATCGCCCGGCACCAGAGCGGCGGTCGTCCAATCCTGCAGGCCCCCCAGGTCCTCCGCGATTGCCAGGCGGACGATCGTTCGCAGGGCTTCGGCGGTCCGCGGCCCCCACTCGATCTGTTCGTAGTCCTTACCGGCCATAAGTGTCTTGGATCCTGAATGTGAGGTTTGAGTCGTGTTTCGCGATCCGCTGCAACGGGCGCCGGAACCGTGGGCCGACGGTGCCGACTCGCCGTGAGCCGCTGGTCTCGCCATAATAGGGAGTAGGAAGCCGCCGCGACACCATCCCCCTCCGCATCATGCCTCAGCCCCCGCCGCACCGTCGCCCGCCGCTCATCCATCTTTGCGGCCCTTTCGTCCGGGCGAACTTCGGCTGCTGAGACACGGTTTGCCCGTGCTGCTGGTTTTGGCGACGCTCGCGATTACGGTACCTCCGCTGCGGGGCCGGGCAACTGTGGATATCGACGAGGTGTCGCCGCACATGACGGCGTTTCGCATGGACCTTAACCAGGCCGACTGGCCCGAACTGGCATTGGTTCCCGGAGTCGGGAAAAAGCTGGCGCAGCGGATCGTCGCGCAGCGGGAGCAGTGCGGTGCGTTTTACAGCCTTGATGAATTGCGGGAAGTCCCCGGCATTGGTGAAAAGCTGTCAAACCGCATCGCCGCGTACCTGCTGCCGTTGCCGAGCGATTTGCCGGCGAGCGTGGACTTCGCGGAGGAATAGGTGCCGTTTTGGAATTTCGACTTGTCAGTCCCTATGAACCGGCCGGGGACCAGCCCCAGGCCATCTCCCAGCTGGTGCAGGGACTGCGCCAACCGCAGCGTCAGCAGGTGCTGATGGGCGTGACGGGCTCGGGCAAGACGTTCACGATGGCCAACGTGATGCAACAGGTGCAGCGGCCGACGCTGGTGATCTCACACAACAAGACGCTGGCGGCTCAGCTGTACAGCGAATTCAAGGAATTTTTTCCAGACAACGCGGTCCATTACTTCGTCAGCTACTACGACTATTACCAGCCCGAGGCCTACATTCCCCAGCGCGACATCTACATCGAGAAGGATGCCTCGATCAATTCAGAAATCGATCGGCTGCGGCTCGCTTCCACCAGTTCGCTGGTCAGCCGCCACGACGTGCTGATCGTGGCCAGTGTCTCGTGCATTTATGGGCTCGGTTCACCCGATGACTATCGCAGCATGATGGTCTCGCTGCGAAGGGGCCAGACCGTCGATCGGGACGAGATCCTGGCAGGCTTGATCGATATCCAGTACGAACGCAACGACGTGGGATTCGAGCGATGGCAATTTCGCGTCCGTGGCGATTGCGTCGATGTCTGGCCGGCGTACGAAGAGTATGGCTATCGCATCGAGTTCTGGGGCGATGAGATTGAGCAACTGGCGATTATCAATCCCGTCAGTGGTGAAGTCATCGTGCACGCAGGACCAGCTCTTCATTTACCCGGCAAAACACTTTGTCATGCCCGAAGAGCGAATCGCGCAAGCCGTCGATGAGATCAGCAAGAGCTGGAGGAACGGCTGGAGGTACTCCGCGGCGAGGGCAAGCTGCTCGAAGCCCAGCGGCTCTCGGCGCGTACCCGGTACGATATCGAGATGCTGACGGAAGTCGGTTATTGCCCCGGCATCGAGAATTACAGCCGGCCCCTTGTCCGGCCGCCCTGCCGGCTCGACGCCCGACACGCTTGTTCAGTTTCTTTCCCGGATGACTTCCTGCTGTTCATCGACGAATCGCACGTGACCATTCCTCAGATCCGAGCCATGTATGCGGGCGACCGCAGCCGCAAACAGACGCTCGTCGACCATGGATTTCGCTTGCCCAGTGCGCTCGACAATCGACCGCTGAAATTCGACGAGTGGGAGAGCCAAGATCAATCAAGTGATTTATGTCTCGGCCACCCCGGGTGACTATGAATTGAAGCAGACGGGCGGCGAAGTGGTGGAGCAGGTGATCCGTCCCACGGGGCTGCTCGACCCGACCATCGAGATCGCTCCCGCGAAGACGCAGGTGGCTCATTTACTGGAACAGATCAAGCTAGCGCGCCGCGGTCGGCGAACGGGTACTGGTGACGACCCTCACGAAGCGACTGGCCGAGGACCTGTCCGGGTATCTGAACGAACAAGGAGTGGCCTGTAAGTGGCTGCACAGTGAGCTGGACGCGTTTGAACGGGTCGATCTGCTGCGGGAACTGCGGGAAGGCCGCTTCGAGGCGCTGGTCGGCGTGAACCTGCTGCGGGAAGGGTTCGATCTGCCCGAGGTCTCCCTGGTGGCGATTCTGGATGCCGATAAGGAAGGTTTTCTGCGCAGCGAGACGTCGTTGATTCAGACGATCGGACGCTCGGCGCGGAACGTCAACGCGAAGGTAATTCTCTACGCCGACAAGGTGACCGATTCGATGCAGCGGGCCATCGAAGAAACGGAACGAAGACGTGGCTTGCAAGCCGAATACAACGAGCAACACGGAATCGAACCCGAGACGATTCGCAAGAGCATTCGCGCCGGCATCGAGTCCGAGGTATCGGCTCATCGACAGGCGATGGCCGCCGTGGGCGAGACCGATACGACGGCCGAATCGCGTGTCGAGTATCTGCGGGAGCTGGAAACCGAAATGTTGGCGGCGGCCGAGAATCTGGAATTCGAGCGGGCGGCGGCACTGCGGGACCGCATCAGCGAACTCAAGGATGGAGAGGCACCCGTCCGCAAGTCACGGGGAGGCACGTCACGTCGGCGGACCGGCCGGAAGAAAGGCGGTGGCACCCGCGTCCCGCGTCCCAAGAAGCAGTAGCGCTGTCGTCCCGGCGGCGGCTGCACGGTCGTCCACGGTATGGAGTGATGGTCATCGTCGCTGCCGCTCGCGGCGAGCAGTGCGTGATTCGGCGTCCTCAGGTGACCGTTGGCTTGGTCAAACAAGCTCCAATCCACGCCCGAGAAAACGAGGTAGCCGAGTTCGCAAGCATTTGGTCCCTTGACGCGCCTACTGTCCAAACATGCAAAGTCTGGCGACTTCGGCCACGGCGAATGCTCACACGACCGGCAGGCCGGCTTCCAGAAAGTCGACTACCTCTTCCAGCGGCATCGGGCGACCGTAGTAGTAGCCCTGCGCCTGGTGGCAACCCAAGTCGCGCATCCGCTCGCCTTGCTCCACCGTTTCAATCCCTTCGGCAACGATTTGCAAGTCGAGCGCCGTGCCGAGTTGAATGATGGGCTTGAGCAGCCGATAGGCTCGACAGGCGGGATCGCTGACGTGACTGACGAAGGACCGGTCCAGCTTGAGGACGTCGATCGGAAACCGCTCCAGATATCGCAGCGACGAGTATCCCACGCCAAAATCATCCAGCGCGATCCGGACTCCCAGGTCCTTGATCTGACGCAAGACCTCTTCCGCATGCAGGATATCGGAAAACAGCGTCGTCTCGGTGATCTCCAAGGTTAATGACTGTCGTGGAACCGTGGTCTCCTCCAGCACCCGCTTGATCAATTGGACGACGTCGGAACGTTGAATTTGCAAGGGGGACAGGTTGACATGCATGTTTTGAAAACTTCCCGTCCGCTCGGCCAGCGTTTGTCGGGCAAAGCACGAACTTTCCAGGATCTGGTCGCCGAGTTCGATCACCATCCCCGATTCCTCGGCCAGCTCGATAAAGACGGATGGTGGCAACATACCCCGTTGGGGATGATTCCAGCGGGCCAACGCTTCCCAGCCATGGATCTCGCCGGTACTGAATTCGATGATGGGCTGATAGAAGGGAACGAATTCTCGCCCCGCCAACCCCGTTTCGATCTCACGTTTCAACCGCAATCTTGCCGCAAATGCCTCGTACAGTCGGGGGTGAAACACCACGACCGAGTTTTTCTTCGAGTTTTTGGCTTCGTGCATCGCCAGGTCGGCGCTGCGGAAAAGCACGCTGGGGTTGCGGCTATAATTGGAAACAGCGATTCCGACGCTGCCAGTCAAATCAATGACACACTGATTGGACAAGGTGATGGGGGCACAGACCCGCTTGAGCAAGCCGCTCACCGATGGCGAGGGCGGCCTGCGGCGAAGTCAAACCGGTCACGAGCACGCCAAACTCATCGCCGCCCAGCCGCGCCGCGACATCCGCATCGGGCCGCATCAGGGCGTTCACTCGGGTGGCCACAATCTGCAGCAACTCGTCACCCGCCCGATGCCCGAGGGAATCGTTCACTGCCTTGAAGTCATCCAGATCAAGCAGCATGACGGCACTGAGCGAGTCCGCGACCAGCGCTCGTCCCAAGCGGTGCGCGAAGAGTTCCCGATTGGGTAGCTCCGTCAAGCCATCATGCGTGGACCGATGCTGCAGCCGCTTGGCCAATTCCGCGCTGGCTCACATCCCGCGCCAGCAAGAGAAAGTCGTTGTGGGGTGTGCTGGTAAGTCGCCCTTCGAAGGAGTATTCCGTCAGTGGCGTCAGTCGCTGGTAATCGAGCCGGAAAGGCTGCGTTTGCTCGCGAAACCAGGCACGGGCCTGCGCCATCAACTCGTCGAAATCGGGAACGACGACCGACATATGCTTGCCGACCAGCATGTTGGGCGGTTCGGGGAGGAAATCGTCTCGCACGGAACGGACTTCCAGAATCACACCCTCCCTGCTGAACCGCAGGCGAAGATCGGCCGCGGCGCTCAAGTCCGATTCGATCGCCTTCTCCGCGTCTTCCAACCGCCTGCGATCATGGGCATCCGCCTCGAGCACTTGGATCATCCGCTGCAGGTCTTTGATTTGCACGGCCTGCAGCTGCTGGGCGAAGAGGCTGTCAATGGCATGGTCATGCAGCGCGAAGTCGGAGAAATTCAGGTTCCATGTCTTGAGTGACTCAATCGACAGCTGCCAGGGATTGGCCAGAAACAGTATTTCGTTTTCCAAATGACAGAGTTGCCCCCGCAGGAGCATACCGGCAACATTCAGCCGCCCGACGATCAGGCCGGCGGGAAATTCGGCCAAGGCATCATGCCAGGAAAGGTCTTCCTCAGCACTGACCAACTGCAGTTGCTCCGGCAATAGGGTGCCGGGACAAATTGAGGGCTGAACCTTGGCGAGCGAAGCACCCACTCGGGTGATGGACAGGTTGTGGTCGAATCCGCAATGAAACGGAAACGCCAGATCCACCAGTTTGCGCAGGTTTTCGATGGCTTGATGATTCATACGAGCGTGGCCACGGTTTCTATTCGGAATTCATCGCATCCACCGTTGGCCGTGCGATAGGCTGACTGCTCGGCCTTGATCGGCGTCTGGAAAACATCGCCCAGCGCTCGCAGGGCCCCCAACACAAAGGGCGCCAAGCCGCCGCGGCTGGACCGATAACGCAATTGCCACTGGCCCTCGCCGATCTTCGTGACACGCATTTCTGGGGGCTGCATCGCTGGCATCGTGGTGGCGAGCCGCGCATGCATGATCTCGAGACTTGTCAGAAAGGAATCGAGGCTGGCGTGCTGGTCGATGACAAAGTCGAATCCCACCTCCCTCGTGTAACCGACCCAGAACATTCCCAGTTCAAACAGAAACTCGTCAATCGATTGGTGGAGAATCTCCGCAGTCGCCCCAGCCAAGTGAAAAAACACTTCGTCCGGATAATCGACGAACAGCTGAAACGTCGGCGCAGTGACACCCGCCCGCCGCTTGATCACCTCCCAGCAGTCCCCACCGCCGTGCACTCGGGCCAGCTCTTCAATCGCTCGATGGAAAATTCCGAACATGGGACGTCTGCCGAAGGGGAGGGGAAACTCGGGGGATCCGCAGCATGGCGATTGCGGACCCTTCTGTAAGGTTTAGCTCACGAATCCCCCCACATCGCGGCGGTCGCCGAGCGAGCCGTCATTTCGTGCGTAGCGGTCGACGGCAATGGTCGGTGCATGACGCATAACCCGCAGATCCGCCAGAATCGCGGCCGAGTCGACCGTGGCTAGGTGACCAATCCCTTTGTCACCAGCATAAAGACATCCTCCAGTGTCGGGTCCTTTTCGGCAAAGCTGCGAATCCCGACGTCCTGCGAGACGAGCTGGTAGAGCAAATCGGCCACCTCGCCGTCCTTGGCCTCAAGTTCGACCGTGGCTCGTTGGCCGTTCAACTGCAGGTCCCGCAGGAGTGGCGAGCTGCGGAGGATGGAGATCCCGGCGTCCATGTTCCGCGTGAATGCGACTTCGATATGCCGATTGCCGCGAATACGGCGGTAGACCTCTCCGATGGGCCCCTCCATAAGCAGTTGGCCTCGCTCGATAATCCCGATCTGCGTGCAACAGTCGGCCAGTTCGGTGAGGATGTGGCTCGAGATCAAGATGGTCTTGCCCATCTGCCTCAGTTCCTTCAGCAACGCCTTTACCTCGAGGCGAGCGCGTGGATCGAGCCCACTGGCGGGCTCGTCCAGGATCAGCACGGGCGGATTATGAACCAGCGTCTTCGCCAGGCACAAACGCTGTTTCATCCCCCGGGAGAGGCCGTTGACATAGTCGTCGCGCTTGTGGCCCAGGTCGAGCAACTCCAATACATCATTGATTTTCTGTTTCCGCTGCTGCCGCCCGATCTTGTACGCAACGGCGAAGAAATCCAGGAACTCCCAAACCTTCATCCCGTCATACACGCCGAAACTATCCGGCATATAGCCCACACTGCGACGCACGTCCATCGGCTGTTTGGTAACGCTGAAACCGTTGACCATCCCCTCACCGCGACTGGCTTTTAAGAGCGTCGTTAGAAAGCGGATGGACGTACTCTTACCAGCGCCATTGGGGCCGATGAAGCCGAACATCTCGCCTTCATTGATCTTCAGGTTCAGGCACTCGACCGCCGTAAAGTCGCCATAGTCCTTGCCAAAGTCGATCAGCTCGATCATGGCTGGTCCTCATCCATTTCCAAGTCGTCATTCGCCTCGGGAGGCGGCCGGAAATCCGCCAAATGATTCTTGTCGGCACGAGGCTCGGCCAACGGACCATAACGCAGATTTGCGACGAGTAGCGTGCGAAACGTGTTTTGGTTCGAACCGGGGCGAATCTCCATGCCCACGACCGGTTGCTGCGACCAGCCCACCAGACGCATGTCGCCCACCCGCAGTTGGTCGGGATGCAATGCCAGCCGATAGAGTCCGCGAAGACTGACCTGGCCTTCGGGAACCCATTCGGCGGTCACGCTGTCACTCGCGAGAAATTCAAAAAGTTCACTACCATCCTCGGCGGCTTGCGGGATGAATGTCGCTTCACCCCCAGCCGGCATCGCTTTTGTCATCGCAAAACGCACACCACGTTCCGTCAGCGTCACCAGCACCAACGATTGCAAATCGAAGCGCGAGCCGTTGGAAATCACAAGCCCTTCCGCCTGCTCCCGCACGATGCCGCAACTGCCGCCCACATCGACCATCTGCTCCGCGTGTACCATGCCGGTCGAATTGGAGAGGACCGGATAGCCCGCCAGACCCGCGGTTTTATCGCGCACGTAAGCAACTTCCTGGCGCGTCTGCAGTCGCTGAACATCCAACGACGGATCCGTGGAGAAGGGGAGGGCAAAGGCGAGACTGTCCGCGAAGTTCAGCGCATACTTCGAAGTCAACGAGGTGTAGAGTCCGCAATAACGCGTGACATGGGCGCGAGTGAGTTCAGGTTGCGCTTCGATGATCGCGATCTCGGTGCGGCTGCGGACAAAACCGATGTCGAGTTGAGCCAACCGGACCACCAGGATGGCGCCTCCCACGGCAATCATCGGCGCGGCAAACCAGGCCCATTCCACGCGCCGGAGAAGACGAAAGAAGAGCCAGTTAAGTGGCACCAGGCACAAGAGATACCCCCCCAGCACGCGGGCCACAAATCCCGCATTGGGAATCGAGATGCCGGCCGCTCGCTGTAACGCAGAACGAGCCTCGTTCGCGGCGGCCGTAAAGTCGCTCCAGCCAGCAACGCCGCGCTGCGGATCGTTCAGATACCCATCGACGGCGCTGACACCCGTATCATCCCTCGTTGCGACGCTCCCCAGTCCCCATGAATCGGGCGCTTCCGTGGACTCCGGCGGAACGGCGTCCTCCGGTGCCCCGAGAGGAATGGGCCGACCTTGCACCCACGAGTCGTCTTCGCCATTATTCAACGTCAACGGTTGAGTCGTATTGCGACCTTCTCCCGGAATGCGGGCATCGCGGCTGAAATAGCGGAGCCCGCAGGTGACACGGGCATCCTCCTTTTCGAGGGGGGTCCGCAGTGTCTTGACTTGGGGAAAGCCCGAATCGGCCGTGGAGAACTCCCGCGACGGTCGTCGCATCAAACAACCGTTGAGAAACCCGTCAAAGTTCTGCCAATTCACGACTTTCCGCGCGCTGAGGGCAAAAGCCGTCGCCACCATGCGGCCGCGGCCAATACGCCGTTCCACCACCAGCCCTCCCGTCGAGGGCACAATGGTGGCATCGCCGAGCGGTGTCAGCGGGGTGATTTCCAGCGGAGATTCCTTCGTCGCGGTCAAACGATACGCGGCTTCGTCAAACTCGAGCTGGTTGGGCCGCAAGGACCAGGTCGCATTGAGTTCCTGGAGGGACTCCGCGGGGACCGGAACCACCTTACCGGCCTCCGCTGGCAAAAACTCACCCAGAAAACTACCTCGCATGGTCGCCAGCGATTCGGGCCCGCTAATCAGCACCTGCCCGCCCCAATGCAGCCAATCAACCATCGCGGCTTGCTGGTCAGGAGTCAGCGCTGCGGGTGGCAGATCGTCCCAAAGCACATACGCGATCGACGTCCAGGCGAGCGAGTTGCTGGGCAGCGCGAGCGATTCTCCCTCGGTCGATTGGTGAAATGTCACGACGTAGTCTTCCTGCAACCCGTCAATCGCCCAGTCAGGGAAGGGCGGTCTTACCGTTGCCGTGGATCGCAGCCAACCATAGCGGTCCGGGTTGCGGGCCAGCACGGCGAAATGGTACTGGTGTCCCTCGAGTGGCAGCATCGACGTGATTTCTTGCGCTGCGTCACGACCACTCCCCCGCGGCCGCAGATGCGCATGGATCTGCACCAGGCGACCGGTCTCCGAAGTCGGTACAGAAATGAAGAGCGGCAGGTCAAGAATCCTTGGACTGGGCCTTGGGGAGCGCCGCGGGTCGGGTACAAGTGACACTGAACGGAGACCGTTCAAGACTGCGCGGACGCAAGCGGGCATCCACGCACTGGGCCATCAGTCGCCCCTGAAAGTCGGCATTATTTGCCTTCAAGCGATAACGGGTCTGCACCCAGTGCCCCGGCTTGGCCGCCACGCGTTGAGCCGACGGTCGGGCTGCTGCTTCCCCTTCCGCGTCCGCAGCGAAGGCTGATTCGTCGGCAGCCGTATCCTCCAGGCTTGCCTCCGCCGACTCGACGCCGTCCAGCGGAATCGATCCTGGCAGAATGGTCACTTTCCACGGCTCGAAGTCCGGCTTGGGCTTCTCTTTCTTTTTCTCCAGGTCTTCCTCTTTCGCTTGTTCCGCCCGACTTTCCTCTCGCTGTCGTCGCAACCAGTCGCGACACCCCTGGCAGCCGGTCAAGGTAAACAGCAGCGGCAGGCACAACCAGAGCCAGAGCAGGCGTCGGGGCAGGGATGAGGAAGCTGCGTGACGTGGCGGGCTCATCGGCGATTCAGCAGAAGCAGCGCGGGTTGTGGGTCGGCTCGCCGCGACGCGCGTCCGGCAGGAATCCGCCACTTATTGTACGGTCCGCCCGACATTCATGACAGCAGCCGACAATTCTCCCGACGTTCTCCGCGCTGACAGGCCGCCTCGGGCCCCTACATGGCAGGTTGCAGCACGCGCAATTCGACAGAGGTTACCAGGTCGCGAACGGCGGCTCGAAACTGATGCATGTGAGGCGCCATCAGGTGCGCTTCGAGGGCCGGCAGGTCCTGCCATTTTTCCAGGACGGTCACCAGATGGGCCCGCTCCGCCAACTGTCCTTCCACGGCATCCGCCACGTCAACGGCGGGACCATATTCGAGGCAGCCGGACTCGGCCAGAACCTGGGGCACCAATTGGCGAAAGATGGCCAGGAAGGCCTCCTGCTTGCCCGGGATAACCTGGATTTCCGCGATGACATGGATCATGTTCCGCTCCCACAACGTCGTTCGGTCAACTCGATGGCTTTCAGCAAACCACGAGCCTTATTGAGAGTTTCTCGATATTCGGCGGCGGGCTCGCTGTCTGCCACAATCCCCGCACCCGCCTGCACGTACGCGCGCCCCTGTTGAATCACGATGGTTCGCAAGGCGATGCAAGTATCCATATTTCCGGAAAAATCGAAATACCCCACGGCGCCGGCGTACGGGCCGCGGCGGTGCGGCTCGACCTCGTCGATGATCTCCATCGCGCGGACCTTGGGAGCTCCCGAGACCGTACCAGCAGGCAGGCAGGCTTGCAGCGCGTCAAAGGCGTCGGCGTTCTCTTGCAGTTGCCCCGTCACATTCGACGTAATGTGCATCACGTGGCTGTAGCGCTCGATCGTCATCACGTCCGACAGGACAACCGAACCGAAGCGCGCGATTCGCCCCACGTCATTACGACCAAGATCGACAAGCATCACGTGCTCGGCGCGTTCCTTGGGATCGGCCAGCAGTTGCTCGGCCAATCTCCGATCTTCCTCGGCCGTCCCCCCGCGGGGACGCGTGCCGGCCAACGGACGGACCGTGACTTCTTCGCCCACCACACGGCAGAGAATTTCGGGAGAACTACCCACGAGCGTCACATCCCCGCTGCGGAGAAAGAACATGAACGGGCTGGGATTGACCATCCGTAGCGTGCGATAGACCTCGAACGGCGGCGCCGACAATTCCACTTCCAGCCGCTGGCTGATGACAACCTGGAATATGTCACCGGCTCGAATGTACTCGACACATTTGCGCACCGCTTGCTCGAATTCAACTTGTGAGAAATTCGACCGCACCCGCAGTTGCGCTTCGCGGCGGTCGGTCAGGCTGATCTCGGCCGGTTCGAGCGTCGTATCGACTGAGAGCAGTCGTGCCACCAGATCGTCCACCGCTCGGCAAGCCGCCGCATGAGCCGCCGCGACCGGATCGCCGGGCGCGCACCGCGCCATCGCCACGACGACGATGGTCTTGGTGACGTTGTCGAAAATCACCATCTGGTCGTAGAAACCGAAGGACAAATCGGGCAACTGACGGTCGTCGAGCGGCGGGTGAGGCAGCCGCTCACAATAACGCACGACGTCATAACCGGCGTAGCCGACGGCTCCGCCAACAAACGGAGGCAGCCCTTCCAACTCGGCCACCCGCTCGGTCGCCAGCAGTTGTCGCAGGTCAGCGAGCGGATTATCCGAGGCGTGGGTACGAGTCGATTCGCCCACGCGTTCCACCGTTACCTCGTTTCCGCTCGCCGAAACAATCAGGTAGGGTCGAGCCGCCAGAAAGCTGTAGCGGCCCACCTTTTCGCCACCTATGACGCTCTCAAAGAGACAGGCACCTGACGGATCGTCGATCTTGTGGAAGGCCGACACCGGGGTCAGCAGGTCACTCGACAAGCGGCGATACACCGGCACCAGCGTGTGCGCGCGCGCCAGCCGGGTAAATTCGTCAATTCGAGGCTCATGGGGGCTCATGCGAGCAGCTTATCACCGAGCCCCACCGGTCACAACGCCGGCCGCGGCATCTCCTGAATTCGGCTAAAGGAAACGCCGCCCGAGTGCTAAGATGGGCGGGACGCCAACGTCACCTCAACCAAAGCGGAGTCTCTCATGGATGCGTCCGATTCGTTCGAATCCTCCCGGTCCCTTTCGCCACGGCGAAATACAACGACCGCTCACGACATCGATGGCCTCGTCGCTGAGCAACTGGCCCATTTTTCCATCGACGCGAAGACGCCTTTTGGACGGTCGCTCGGGCGACTGGTGGCCCGTATGTACGAGGCGCAGCACGATATTGATCAGCTGTGGAAGACCACGTTGGCTGGCTTGCAGGAACTCGACCAGGCCGACCGCATCGCCCGCTTCAACGCCAAGAAATTCGTGTCCTTCCAGCTGGCGAAACTGCTCGATAATTTTCAGCAGTCGTTTCGGAAGAGCTATCAGTCCCTGGAAATGACCGGCGCGACGCAAATGGCCAAGGGTCCGTACCCGATCTTCGACAACATTACGGCCATCTTTTCCGCGACACCCGTCATCACGCGGACGGCGACCTATGTCTACGCCTGTGCGGAGTGGATCGAAGACGCCTTCGCCGGCAAGGATTTCATGCTGGAGATCTACTCGCGGTTGCTCAACCCGACCAGCATTACGCTGGCGAATCACGTCGTCGATCTTGAAGCCGGTCCCTACGCGAGCGATTATCTGGCCTGGAACTTTAACAGTGGCATGGCCGCCATCGACGCCACGCTGGCACACCTGCTGGGCCGCGACGATATCCTCATCACCAGCCGCAACATCTACGGCGGCGCTTATCAGCTGATTCATGATTGGTATGCGAAGCCTGGAAATCTGGCGATCGCCGTGGAAACGTTCGACGGGTGCTTGGAAAAGGACTTTGCCGCCTGCGCGGAGCGGGTCCAGAAAAAGTATGCCGACCGTCTGGCCCAGGGACGGAATATCTACGTCCACCTTGAATCCCCCAGCAACCCGCATGGACACGTGCTCGACGTGCCGGCGATCTGCCGTAAGGCGCACGAGTTGGGCATGAAAGTCATGCTCGACGCGACCGTCGCCACGCCATTCCTGAGCAATCCCCTGCAGCGGGAGGCGGTCACGGAAAGGCCCGACTTTCTCATCCACAGCTATACCAAGGACATGTCGGGAACAGGGAGCGTCATTGCGGGCTGCGTCATCGGCCGCAACGAAGATATGTTCATTCCCAAAGGGCAAACCAGCGGCGAACGATTCCTGGGATCAGACGATGTTCTGGAACGTGTATTATGTCAAGGGAGCCTTTCTCAATGCCGACGCGGCCTTCGAAGTGTTGCAGGGCCTCCACACGCTCGATGTGCGGATGACGAAGAAGTGCATCAATACGCTGATCCTCACCCGGTTTCTGGCGGCCCACCCCCGCATTACCGTGCACAGCAACGCCCTCGACGACCATCCCAATGCCGCGTTGCGGAAGCGGCTCAATTTCCTCGGGCTGCCCGCGCCCCTGTTCACCATGGAAATGGGCGATCTCCCCCGACCGGTCTTTCAGCGGTTCTTCGATATGCTGTCACCCATGTTCGGACACATGATCAGCCTGGGACAATGCAATACGATCATCAGTTGTCCGTCCCTGACCACGCACTCCGAACTGAACGCCGAAGCGCTGCAGTTGGCAGGCCTGGCGCCGACGACCATTCGCGTGGCCCTGGGGGATGAGGACCCGCTCGATCTGTTAAACCATCTGGTACAGACGGCGCGGGCCACAATCGACCGCGATATTCCCGGTTTTTCCCAAGGCTTTCCCACGGGCGAGGCGGTCAAGCGGCTGGTCCGCGAATGCTACGTGCAAACCCATCGCGACTATATTGAGCAACGACTCGCGGCGATGGACGCGTGAAGTTCCTCGGGGGTCGTTGATGCCGACGGTCCAAGGTCTGGCGATCGTAGCGTGGCCGTCCTCGGCCGCGAGGCGTTGCGTCGACATCGATGTCACGCAGGATGCGCCCGCAGCGTGTCGCGTTTGCTTGCCAGAGATATTCCGATCTGGAAATCCATCGCGGCCGGGACGGCCACGCTACAGGGATGCGGCGCGGTGCCGTGGCTGGGGCATCCTGCCACAGTCGGCCCTGAGTGCGACACAAATGACTTCACATGGCCGATGACGGGCAAGAGGGACACCGTTCTCTCGAACAAAGGACCGCGTCGACTGGGCGGATGCGTGACCACGGATAGAATAGGGGTGGCCGCGGCCACTTCCCGATACCGCCATGGACCAAATCGCCCCGCCCGGCAATCGCCATTATCGAGTTGGATCTATCCAGGAGCATTCCATCGTGCTGCATCTACCCGTCATGCGCTGGGGACAACCTTACGAATCTCTCGAAGTCGCCGAGGTCGTCCATTTCCACACGGGCGAGCCGATTGCGAAGGTCAGTCAGGCGAATGGGGGCATGATCCAACGCGACCTGCGGAAAGCGGCCCAGGCTCGCCGCCTGCTCCGCGAGTTCCCCTGCAGCGAATTGATCGAGCTTTGTCGGCAGGCCGCCGATCTGTTCGAATCGGCCACGCTGCCGATGGGGGACGGCACACAGTCGCCAGACGCCTTCGTCCATGCCCAATCGGCCAGCACCGGCCTGCCAGAACAGATGTGTCGGGGCAACATGCAAAAGAGCGCGTTCGTACTGAGAAACATGGCAGAAATCCTGGATGCCCTCACGCGAGGCCTGGATCTTGACATTCTCACCAACGGCTTTGGTGTCGAATCGCGCGGCGTGATCGTCAGCTACCAGGCCCAGACACCCGTCTTGGGCGCCGTACTCCCCTCGAACTCGCCGGGCGTCCACACGCTATGGCTGCCGGCGATTCCCCTCCAGATTGGCTTGGCCCTCAAACCGGGATCCTCCGAACCGTGGACTCCCTTCCGCATCGTTGCGGCGTTCATCAAGGCCGGTGTGCCCGCGAGCGCCTTTGGTCTCTACCCGGGTGGACATGATGCCGGCCCAGCCCTGCTGGCTTCGTGTCCCAGGAGCATGATCTTTGGCAGCCAGCAGACCGTGGAGCAGTACCATGGCAATCCCAAGGTCCAGGCCCACGGGCCTGGCTTTTCCAAGATCCTACTGGGCGACGATCTTGTCGATGACTGGGAATCCTATCTCGACGTCCTGATTGAGAGTGTATTCAGCAACGGCGGACGCAGCTGCATCAATTGCTCGGGGATTCTGGGCGTCGCGTCACACGCGCGAAATCGCGGCAGCGATCGCCGACCGGCTGGGACCGGTCACGCCACTACCGCCCGACGATCCGCAAGCCGGGCTGGCCGCTTTCACAAATCCGGCCATGGCTGCCGGCGTCTGGCAGATGATCGAGCAGGATCTGGCCCAGCCCGGTGTCACCGACTGCACGTCGGGTTTCGGCGAGCGTTTGATCGAGCAAGAGCGGTGTGCGTACTTGCGGCCGATGGTGATACACTGCGATTCGCCCGAGCGGAGCGCCGCCGCGAAAGAGTACATGTTTCCCTTCGTGTCGGTCGTCGAGTGTCCCCAGGCCGACATGCTGCGGCACATCGGGCCCACCCTGGTGGGGACCGCGATCACGCAAGATGCCGACTGGATCGACGAACTGACGGACTGCGTCCACATTGATCGCTTAAATGTCGGACCGATCCCGACGAATCGGCTCAACTGGCTACAACCCCACGAGGGAAATATTATCGACTTCCTGTTTCGCTCGCGAGCCTACCAACGATCCGAACGGGCACTCGTGAGCTGACGAATTTGACCGTAGTCACACGTCGGGCGAGATCGGCGGTCCGGGAAAGACTGCCCACGCCCTTCCCACCCTCGATCCCTCCCGCCATCCCTCCCACGGAGCGCCATGGACGCCTTTGATTTTCAGCCTCGGACGCGGGTGATTTTTGGCGCCGATCGCATTGATCAGCTGGGCGAACTGGCGATGCAGCTGGGTGGCGGCCGAGCCGTACTTGTTTGCGACCGGGGAATCATCGCGGCGGGTCACACGGAACGGGCGGTGTCCGCCCTGCGTCGGACCGGTATGGAGGTGGTCGTTTTCGATGACGTTCACGAAAACCCGACTACCGAGGATGTCGAGCGGGGCCGAGCGTTCGTCGCATCGGTTCGTCCTGACTTGCTGATCGGACTGGGCGGCGGCAGTTCGATGGACTGCGCCAAGGGGATCAACTTCCTGCACACCAACGGCGGGCGGATGCAGGATTATTGGGGAGTCGATAAGGCCACCCGTCCCATGCTGCCGATGATCGCGGTCCCCACGACGGCGGGTACCGGCAGCGAGGCCCAATCGTTTGCGTTGATCTCCGACGCCGAAACGCATGTGAAAATGGCCTGCGGCGATAAGAAGGCCGCTTTTCGCATCGCCGTGCTCGATCCGAAGTTGACGCTCACCCAGCCGCCGCGGGTCACGGCGCTCTCCGGGTTGGACGCGATCTCCCACGCCGTCGAAACCTACGTCACGACCCGGCGAAACACGATTTCCCGATCCCTATCGCGGGAGGCGTGGCGGCTGCTGGGCAGAAATTTTCCTCGTGTCATCGCCGAACCGCAGGATCTGGAGGCCCGCGGTGCCATGCAGTTGGGGGCTTGTTTCGCGGGGTTGGCGATCGAAAATTCGATGTTCGGCGCGGCTCACGCACTGGCCAATCCGCTGACCGCCACGCTCGATATTGTGCACGGACAAGCGGTCAGCGCCATGTTACCGCATGTGGTAAGGTTCAATGCGACCACGGTTGGTCCCGACTATGCCGAACTGATGCGTATCCTGCAAAGCGATGTGTGCCTCCCGACGGGGAAGTCGGCAGAACGACGGCCCTGCACGGCCGAGGGACTGGCCGATTACCTGGCGGGACTCGTGTCCGCCGCGGGACTCTCGACGCAGTTGCGGCACCTGCGGGTCGAGCCGCGACAATTCGATGATTTGGCCGAGGATGCTGCCCGACAATGGACCGGGACGTTCAATCCACGGCCGGTGGATGCGACCACTTTGCGGGAGCTGTACGCAGCCGCCTACTAGTACCGGCCCCCTGGAAAATGGAGACTCAAGATGATGTGCGTCCCAATCCGCACGAGCGTCGTGTTGCTCCTCTTGGTCGCGTCATGCTCCCTGGCTCAAGTCCCGCCGGGCGGGAACGGCCCGCCGCCGGCCGATACCCGGCCGCCTGAGCCTGCCGCCACCCGCTGGTCCATGTTTCGCGGCGAGCCGACCTGTGACGGGCGGGCCGCCGAAGCACTCCGTCTGCCGCTGGAGTTGCTGTGGAAGTTCACCGTGCCCGACGGCGCCTTCAGTGGAACGGCAGCCATCGTCGACGGGCATGTGTATTTAGGCGACCTGGACGGTTCGCTGCTCGCGCTCGACGCGGTCACCGGCCAGGAGAAGTGGCGTTTCAAGACCGAAATCGGTTTTGCCGCTTCACCCAGCGTGCGGCAGGGCAACATTTATGTGGGCGACCTGGACGGCATCTTTTATTGCATCGAGGCGGCCAGCGGCCGGGAACGATGGCGGCATACGGCCGATGCGGAGATCGATTCGTCGGCCAATTTTTATCGTGATACGGTCATTTTTGGTTCGCAAGATGCGACACTTTATTGTCTCGATGCCGCGACAGGCGGCTTACGCTGGAAGTTTGCGATCGACGATCAGATTCGCTGCACGCCAGCAGTGGTCGATAACCGTGCGTTCGTCGCGGGTTGTGATGCCAAACTGCACATCATTGATCTGAATGAGGGGACAGAAAGCGGCGCGGTCGAAATCGATGGACCGACGGGTGTTACGCCGGCCGTCGTGGGTGACCGCGTTTACTTTGGCACGGAGGGCGGCTCGTTCTATGCCATCGACTGGAAACGCCAGGAAATTGTGTGGCGGAACGAAAATCAACCGCGGGGGTCTTCCTATCGCAGTTCGCCAGCCGTCAGCGAACAACTGGCGATTGTCGGCGGGCGGGGGAAGCGGGTACTGGCCTTTTCGCTGGCCAATGGCGAGGTCGCCTGGGAATTTGTGACGCGTCGCGAAGTGGACTCGTCACCCGTGTTGACCGGAAACCACGTCTTCTTTGGTTCGGATGAAGGTCGTCTGTTCTGCCTCGACGTCACCAACGGCGAAAAACGGTGGGAATATGAAACGGGCGGCAAGATTTCCGCGTCCCCCGCTATTGCGGCTGGTAAATTAGTGGTGGCCAACGAGGAGGGGGTGGTGTTCTGTTTTGGTCAGTCCCAGGTACGAGGAGAGCAGGAGACGGATGACGGATAGCACAAAGACAGACGTCGGCAGCTACTTTATTTCGAACTACCCACCCTTCTCGGTCTGGGACGCGGAGCATCTGCCCGCGCTCGAGTCGGCTCTGCAGTCCCCCCCGGCCGACGTTCCGCTGGGACTGTACCTGCACATTCCGTTTTGCCGGAAGCGCTGCAAATTCTGCTACTTCCGTGTGTATACCGACAAGCGGGCCGACGAAATCGAGGTCTACCTCGCGGCCCTGGCCCGAGAAATCGAGTTAGTGAGCCAGCTTCCCTGCATGGGAGATCGACCGTTTCGTTTCGTTTACTTCGGCGGCGGGACTCCTTCGTTCCTCAGCGTGCGGCAACTCGAATCGCTCGTCAATCGGCTGCGGGCCAATATCCGCTGGGATCAGGCGGAAGAAGTCACGTTCGAGTGCGAGCCCGGCACGCTCTCGGAACCCAAGGTCATGAAACTGGCCGAACTGGGAGTGACACGATTGAGTCTGGGTGTCGAGAATTTTAGCGATGAGGTGTTGGAGGAGAATGGCCGCGCTCACTTGTCGGGTGAGATCATGAAAAGCTGGGAGTGGATTCGGGCGGCCCAATTTCCGAACGTCAACATCGATCTGATTGCCGGCATGGTGAAAGAGTCTTGGGACAACTGGCGTGACTGCGTGCAAAAGACGATCGATCTTGACCCGGAAAGCGTGACGATTTATCAAATGGAGCTGCCGTTCAATACGACCTACTCGAAGGACATCCTGGGCAATCAGATCGAGATCCCCGTGGCCGATTGGGAAACGAAACGAGACTGGGTCGCCTACGCCTTCGACGAACTGGAACGAGCCGGCTATGCGGTGTCGAGCGCCTACACGATGGTCCGCGATCCGGGCAAGGTAAATTTCAGTTATCGAGACCATCTCTGGCAGGGATCGGACTTGCTCGCAACGGGGGTTGCCAGCTTCGGGCATATTTCCGGCGTGCACTACCAGAACCAACCCGACTGGCCGGGCTACGTCGGGGCACTGGACGATGGCCGGCTGCCGCTGTCGCGAGCCTATCCGGCGACGCCAACCGACTTGCTGACCCGAGAGATGATTCTGCAGCTGAAGCGGGGACGACTGGCGACCCGGTATTTCCGCGACAAATTCGGCGTCGACATTTTGGCACGCTGGCAAGAGGTCTGGGAATCGTACGAGCGAGACGGCCTGCTGACCGTTGCCGCCGAGGAAATCCGCCTTACCCGGCCCGGGCTGTTGCGGGTCGACGGCCTGCTACCGGCCTTTTTTGCTCCCGCCTATCAGGGAATTCGCTACACCTAGGACCTGCCCCCGGCCGGCCCATCCCGGTCGCAAATCAACCCGACGACAGGAATTTTCCTGCAAGATGCCCGCCCGAAGCGGCAACTCTCCCTCGGCCATGACAGGAACCGCCAACTCGACGCAGAGGCCCATTGACTGGGACGGGGTGCTTCGGGACCACACATCGTGGTTGCGATCCGTGGTGACTGCGCGATTGGGCGAGCCGCAGGCGGTCGAAGATGTCCTGCAAAATGTGGCCTTGGCGGCATCCAAGGGAGGCCCGCAGGACCTGCATGCCGACAAGGTGGCTCCGTGGCTCTATCAGGTCGCTGTGCGGCAAACGCTGATGTACCGGCGAACGGCGGGACGGCGGCGAAAACTGGTCGGCGGCTTTGCGGAAAGAGTTCAACCGAAGGAGTCCGATTCGCGTGAGTCGGACCCGTTGGAGTGGCTGTTGGCTCAGGAACGAGCCACGACCATTCGCCAAGCGATGGCAGGTCTGCATCACCGAGACCGCGAGATCCTGATGTTGAAATACGAACAAGGCTGGAGCTATCACGAATTGGCTCAGCACCTGGGGATCAGTCACAGTGCCGTGGAGGCCCGACTACACCGAGCCAGAAAACGCCTGCGTGAAAAGCTCACCCGTGCGGATCTGCTCGGCTCGCTGGGAACCCGTCGCGGGGCCCGGGCATCCGCATCGATTTGACAATTGGCGTCACGTGTCGCCTGGGATGCGGGATGACGACGGT
Source organism: uncultured Planctomycetaceae bacterium (assembly GCA_963700865.1). Lineage (GTDB taxonomy): Bacteria > Planctomycetota > Planctomycetia > Pirellulales > Pirellulaceae > CAVOGJ01. The sequence goes on from CAVOZC010000022.1 coordinate 295,550, forward strand.
TAACGAGGTCGGCGACCGATGGGACAGAAGGAAACAAGGGATAGTGCGATGGTGGACGAGAAGCAATTGATGCGTTTGGTTGATGGCGAGATGTCGCTCGAAGAACAGCAAAGCGCGCTGCGGTGGCTGGACGCACACCCGGAGCGGTGGCGCGATTGCGCCTTGGCGTTTCTCGAAGAACAGACGCTGCAGCAGGAGCTGGCGACGGCTGGTGGCCGAACCGCCACTCCGGTATCCGCCGACGCAGCCAAGTTCCCCGAGGTCGGATCGCCGGCGCGGCACGCAACCGCCGGTCCTACCCACGTGACCGACGCTTCCCAAGGCGGCACCGCCGCGGCGAGCGAATCGGGATGGGTAAAGCTAATTTCGCTGGCGGCCCTGGTGATGGCGGCGTTTGCCGTCGGCTGGCTGATGGATATGGCGAGTAAACAGCAGGCGCCGGCTCCCGCGATGGTGGTTTCCCCAGTTCCCTCGCTGCCTGTCGATCGACCCCCAAACGACCAGCAACCACAAGTCGTCTCGCGAGACCCGCGGTCACGTCCCGACGCGTATCCGCCTTTTTTTGTTACCGACCACCGGCTGTGGGACAACGAGTCGGCCTTGCCGCCCGAAATTGAATCGAGACTGGAACAGTTGGGAGCCGACGTGCGGCGGGAACGAGGCGTGATGCCTGGCCGCCTGCCGGACGGGCGGGTGGTCAATGTGCCCTATGAAGATATTCAAGTCGTCCCGGTCAGCAACCACGCGTATTAAGACGGCCACCGTGCCGTGCAATGAATGATCCAAGAGGAGTGAGTCATGCTGAAATCGTTCTACCTGATGGCCATGCTGTGCGGCTTGATTGGCAGTCCCCTGTTCGCCCAGTCGGCTCCGCAAGATGCCAACACCCTGGTGCCTTTAAATGACGTGCCCGAGAGCAGGGCACCCGCAGTCGACAAGACACTGATTGATGATACGGAAGGGTTGCTGGAGGCCATGGAGATCAATCCCAACCGACGGTGGTTGGGCGTGATCTGTGGTCCCGTCGAAGGAGTGCTGCGGGCCCAGCTCGACCTGCCTGAGGATGTCGGACTGGTGGTCCAACAGGTCGTTCCGGGGAGCCCTGCCGAGCAGGCGGGCCTGCGGCAGCACGATATTTTGCTCGCCGTCGACCAGAAGCCCCTGAATTCCACCAAAACGCTGATCCAGGCGATCGGCGATGCGGGCGAGCGTGAACTAAAGCTCGAGTGGCTGCGTAAAGGACAGCAGCTGGCGGCCGTAGTCACACCGGCGGAGCGGCCAGACGTGGTCAGCCTACGGGATGCCCAGGCCGCCGTTCCGGGACTGGGGGGCGCGACCGACGAATTGAAACGGTGGGTGGATCAACTTGGCTCGGGCGGCGGCCAAGGCCCGACCCGGCTCCGCTTCCTGGGACCCGGTATCGTGGGTAATCACGCCGCGATGCCAGGAAATTTAAATATCCAGATCACACGACAGGGGGACCAACCCGCGGATATCGTCGTCAAGCGAGACGGCGACACGTGGACGTTGAAGGAAACTGACCTGGATGCGCTCCCAGACGATGTGCGTCCGCATGTCGAAAGCATGCTGCATGGTGGCGGCATCACCGTGTTTGGCGAGGGCTTACCCGACATCCGGGCTTTGGACCTGGAAGGGATACCATGGCCGCAGATGCGGGAGCGATTTGACGACATCGATCGTCGGATGGAAAAGATGTTTGAGGAGTTGCAGCGGATGCAGGAGCGCCCATTGGTGCCGCAAAACGCCCCGGAGGCCAAGCCGCCTTTCGACCCCAACAACGATGCGTAGTGTTCTCCACAACTCCCCCACGTTGTGGACATGTGCCCCGGCGGTACCGACATACACCGCCGGGGTATTTTTTTCTTCTGCGGCAGCGCGCTGCCGTAAGCTGCGTACGTCGCCTGGCGACGGCGGCTGGCTTGTTTTCTCACCGAGGCGCGGAGCCACGGAGACCGGTTGGCAACGTGCTGGCGGCACTGGCACCCTCTGCGATCTCCGTGGCTCCGTGAGAATCAACTGCCGGCAAGAAAGAGGCTCCCCGTGGCTCGGTGGCTGCCCGAGGCTAGCGCCTACGGCTCAGGACGATGTGGTGCTCCTTTGCGGGCTTATCATCCTCCCATCAGCGTCTATTAGTGCGCATCAGCGGTTCACAAAACGACCGTTTTGCGGCAGCGCGCGGCCGTAGTCTGCGTAAGTCGCTTGGCGACGGCGGCTGGCTTGTTTTCTCACAGAGGCGCGGAGCCACGGAGACCGGTTGGCAACGTGCTGGCGGCATTCGCACCCTCTGCGATCTCCGTGGCTCCGTGAGAATCAACTGCCGGCAAGAAAGAGGCTCCCCGTGGCTCGGTGGCTGCCCGAGGCTAGCGCCTACGGCTCAGGACGATGTGGTGCTCCTTTGCGGGCTTATCATCCTCCCATCAGCGTCTATTACGCGCATCAGCGGTTCACAAAACGACCCTTTTGCGGCAGCGCGCTGCCGTAAGCTGCGTACGTCGCTTGGCGACGGCGGCTGGCTTATTTTCTCACAGAGGCGCGGAGCCACGGAGACCGGTTGGCAACGTGCTGGCGGCATTGGCACCCTCTGCGATCTCCGTGGCTCCGTGAGAATCAACTGCCGGCAAGAAAGAGGCTCCCCGTGGCTCGGTGGCTGCCCGAGGCTACGCGCCTACGGCTCAGGACGATGTGGTGCTCCTTTGCGGGCTTATCATCCTCCCATCAGCGTCTATTAGTGCGCATCAGCGGTTCACAAAACGACCCTTTTGCGGCAGCGCGCTGCCGTAAGCTGCGTACGTCGCTTGGCGACGGCGGCTGGCTTATTTTCTCACAGAGGCGCGGAGCCACGGAGACCGGTTGGCAACGTGCTGGCGGCATTGGCACCCTCTGCGATCTCCGTGGCTCCGTGAGAATCAACTGCCGGCAAAAAAGGGGCTCCCCGTGGCTCGGTGACTGCCCGAGGCTAGCGCCTACGGCTGACGACGATGTGCTGGTCCTTTGCGGGCTGTGTCATCCTCCCATCAGCGTCTATTACGCGCATCAGCGGTTCACAAAACGACCGTTTTCCAAAAACTCCATAAATTGGATGGATAGCCCCTGAGCGTATCGTAACGTCAGATTTGGGTTTTTGAGCTTGATGCTTGCCTATTCCGGACTACTGCTAAAAACCGCTCGAAATGCAGCACGTAGTTTCTTGTGGGCGTCGAACTTGGCCACGAATTCGCTCTCCCGCCGCCCGCCCTTGGCCCGCATCACGTCGAACAGTGCCTTCCGTTCTGGCTTTGACCAGGACCCGACGTCCAGACAGGCAACCAGCGGAGCCCATCGCTCGCACGCTTGCCGCTCTTCCGCGGGAAGCTTGTGACCACGGCGGCGATGGGAGCAGCCGCGCGGCTTCGTCGGACAATTCCCGGGTGGCCCGTTCCCGATCGGCTCCAAAGCGGTCCGCGAGCAAGCGCGTGACGGTCTCGCCGACTTCCGCCAGCGGAAATTCGCCGATCACGTCGTCCCGTGGCTGTCCCAGGTCGAGGTAGACGTTGTGGGGGACAAGTTTATTGAGCGTGTCGAGCGATGAACGGTGCGCGGGGTCGCGATGCATCCGTTTCAGCTCGCGCGCCATGGTCCGCAGCACACCGCGGTCGCGCGCTCGAAATCCCAGCTTCTGATAGAACCACCATGCGCCCGACTTCAAGCCCTCGTCGTTGCCGTGGCCGAGCTGATACGGGTAGACCGTAAAGGTATCGACGTTGAACAGCGAGCGCACCATTGCCAGGACCCGAGCGTAGACGTGCGCTGCTTCCGCACCGCGGTAGGTGTCGAACACGTTATAAGCGATTTCCGCCGATTCCATCAGCGCGCTGGTCAGCACGTAGCCGATCGGAATACCGTTCTTCAGCGTCAGGAACGCGTAGACGCATTCGAGCAGCAGCCGCCGCTCCGGCTTGACACCGATGCAGACGAACTGCAGGTTTTCTCCGCAGTCGACGATGCGTACATCGCGCGGATCACCGTGTATGAATGCGTCCAGGTCGCGCTCGCGAGTGACCATCGCGTCGCGGGCCATGGCCACCAGTCGCTCACCGTCTTGCAACGACACGTTTTCGATGGAAACGGGCGGCACCAGAACCTCACGTCGCAAGTCTGGACGCGGCCGCTGCAGCGAACTGGACTGAAAGGCCGTTTTGCCACCGGCCAGCAAGCGTGCGTACGCGATGGACCGTCCGCACCCCATGGCAGCCGCAACAGGAGCTCCAGCTCGTTCCAGAAGCACTCCCGGACTCCACGAATCGACGGCCATGGCCTGGATCCGCTTGACCAGGAATTCGGCGTCGCTTTCTGCCGGCGACTTCAGGTGCGCGATCCACTCCGCGGGACTCAAGTCCAGCGAGTCCAACGCGGGTGTCTCGGCCCACAGGGCGAACAGCGGCATGCGTTCGACCAGCATTTCCTCGTGATGAAAGTAGTCCCACTCAATGGAAAGCCGCGGGCCGAAACGCTGCACGAGCCATGCCGCCGTCTGCCAATAGAAGGAAAACTCGATCGGTGTTCCGGCGATGCCTGAATTGGCCAACTCTTCACGATGACGGCGCAAATCTGATCTTTCCGCGAAGCGTGCGAGTTCGCCTTCAACACGGGCAAGTACGGTCGCATCATCGGGATAAGCACGCAGGAAAAGCAGGCACTCGTGCAGTTCGAACACGTCGCGCGCCCGCGCGAGCCTGGCCTTCGACAGGATTTGAATCAGCCCAAGCTTTTCTGCGGCCCACTGCTCGCCGAACTCCGCGCGGATTCTGCGCAGTTTCGATAACGCCCTGCTTGCCGGTCTACTCGTTGCCATCAATTGATCGCTGGAAGGCGGGTCGTACTAAAAGGATACGCACAGTCGCAGCCGTGACGTTCAGAAAGCGAAAGGAAGCTCTCTTGGCGCTCGCGGCCTGTGTCACCTGCATGCTACATAAACATCCAGGACACTCAAGTGGGAACGGCTTCAGTAATCATGGTTTGCGGGTGTGGATGACCGCCCGAACGCCCTTTGTAGCAGTTTGCCCTCGTCGAATGGCGATTTCAATGCCGACGGCGTGGTGGATTGCCAGGACGTCATCCTCGGGAACGGCGACAAGTTCAACAGCTCGGATGGGGTTGCTGCCGTGCCGGGGATCGGCGGCTCTTGGATCGCCGCGCTCGTCGGATTGGCCGTTGCTGGACGATGTTCAGGGCTGTTCAACAACTCGTAGCACGGTGAAGTTCCTGATCGGCACCGTAATACCGCCCATTTACGGCGTCGCGCGGCCGTGGTCTCGATAAGTGGTTTCGGGACGGCCCCCGCCCCCTGGTTTTCTTTTTACTCACGGAGGTCCGTGTGACCATGCAAGCCTGGTTCGGTGACGGGCAAACTTCGATGATCTCCCGCAAGTCGCCAGGAAGGTCTCCGTCTGATGTGCGACCCATTTCGGAACGGCCGGTCTTCCTCGGCGACTTCCCATTGGTGCCATCAAGATTCTTCGGACATGATCTCCAAGGCCAGGATCGATACGTCGTCTTTGGGGCCGTGCTTCACGCACCAACGCTTGATGGAGCCCTGAAGCAAGGACACGCTCGCCTCCAGAGATTGTGTTTGGCCAAGTTCGATGATCTCCAGCATCTGCCTCTTCGAGAACTCGTTCAAATTCTCATCCATCGCTTCCGGAACGCCGTCCGAATAGAGATACAGCCGACCACCGGGGGCGAGCGTCACGGCTTGCTCGTCGTAGTCCATGTCCTCGACCCAGCCGATCACCATGTTGCTCCCCTCCAACAACGTCGGCGCTGCCCCTCGCGCTACGTGCACGACCGGATCGTGACCGGCAGAGACAAAACGGAACTCCAGCGTGCTGAGCTTCAGTACGCCATACAGCATCGTAAAGTACAGGCCGTTTTGCTGCTCCATTTGAAAGCGTCGATTCAGTTCGCATGCCACTTCGGACGGCGGGACAATTCGGAGTCCGCCTGATTGGTCGGCCTGCACCAGAAGTGAGGATGCCGAGAGGAGGGGGGTCATCAGTCGTCCGATGGTCACCGACAGCAGCGACGAAGCGACGCCATGGCCGCTGACGTCGACCACGTAGAGGGCGATATGATCATCGTCCAATGAGAAGAAATTCAAGAAGTCGCCTGCCAGTTCATCACAGGGAATGTACTGCCACGAAAAGCGAACTCGAGAGGTTTCAGGGCTGGATGTCGGCAATAGCGATCGCTGAACCTTGGCGGCAGCGTCCAAGTCGCGGGTCATGCGGTCGTTGGCCGACTCCAGCCGACGATTCAGTGATTCCAACTCATCGTTCCAACGCTTCAGCTGTTCCTTGGCGACGGTCAGTTCTTCATTGGTCCGAACGAGTTCTTGATTCTTTTCGACGGCGTTCTCAAACGTGGACACCAGCAGATTCAGCACCTGTTGGCGACCGGCCTTGACGGTGTACCGCGTGCCGCCCAGCGTGACGTCAAGCTGCTGTTCGTCGTCACCATCGCTCAGGGGCGTTGCCAGCAATGACGCCACGCGGGCAATCAAGAATTGAGGATCGTAAGGCTTGGTCACGTAGTTGTCCGCTCCGCAATGCAGGCCCTTGATGATATCTTGCGCATCCGCCAATGTCGAAAGCAGAATGAAGGGAATCGTGCGCAGGTTTGGATCATTCTTGACGATGCGACAGAGTTCGTAGCCGGTCATGATCGGCATTTCGATGTCTGAAATCACCAATGTCGGTCGCTGGCTTCGAATCATCTCCAAACCGATTTGGCCGTTTTCCGCTGATCGCACATCGTAGCCCGCCTCCCGCAACTTGTCGCACAAGATCTTGGCTTGAATTCGGCTGTCTTCGACGACCAGCAAGGACGTTTCCGCCGCGGGACCGGAATCATTCATGATCAGCTTTCGTTCATGATCTGCGGCTAAGTTTGATATGCCTGACGACCGCGGGTGCGACTTTACCCAGCGGCAACGTGCGATCGGCAAGCTGTTCATCGATCACCGCCTTGGGCATTCCATACACCACGCAATCGACTTGGCTTTGAGCAAAAACGTAACCACCGGATTTCTTCAGTGCCCGACAGCCGTCAAGCCCATCACGCCCCATGCCGGTCAAGATTACGGCCAACGCGTTGCCTTTGAGGACATCCACGACGGAACGAAGCAGGTAATCCACCGAAGGTCGGACGCCATTTTCCGGCGGATCATTGGTCACTCTCACGAGCAGCCGATTTCCCTGGGAAGTCAGTCTCATTTGCCGGCCGCCTGCGGCAATGATTACCCTGCCCGCCACGGCTTCCATTTCGTCCGCTGCTTCGACCACTTCCAGCTCGCACAGCTCATTTAGTCGCGCCGCGAGAGAATGAGTGTACGTCGCCGGCATGTGTTGAACCACCAGCACGGGGACCGGCAATTCGCCCGGAAGTCTGGGCAATACGGTTTTCAGCGCTACGGGGCCACCGGTGGACGTTCCCAAAATCACCGCTTCGCATGCGGATTGGGCTGAGGGCGCCGCTTCCGCGACATCGTTCACGTCCGTCATTTGTTTGGAAGCAGGCGTACGAGCCTGGCAATCGTCGTTGGCAGCGGACTCGCGAAAGGCGTTGATTTTCTGTTGCAGGTCGTTTCGCAGTTGTTGCCGATTCGCATCGGAATCACTTCCGGACGGTTTGAGGATGAAATCAAACGCCCCTTCCATCAGCGCATCGGTTGTGACCTGAGCGCCGCGAGACGTAAAACTGCTGACCATAATCGCTTTGGAGCGGAGGCGGCGGCGTTTGATCTCCCGCAGCAGTTCAATGCCATCCATGTCGGGCATCTGTACGTCCAGCGTCAACAGGTCGGGGTCCAGCCGCTCGATCTTTTCCAAGGCGTCGACCCCATCCTTGGCGACGCCAATTGCTTGAGCATGGTCGACGTGACGCAACACGTTTCCAATCGTTTGCCGATACAGCGCGGAGTCATCGACCACCAGAATTGTCGTGGGGCGGGATTTCACTGTGCGCTTCCTAAGGTTGAATTTCGGCGATGAGAGACTTCTCAAAAAACTCGCGCAGCTGGGTTTTTTCAAAGGGTTTGACGATAAAGTCCATCGCGCCGGCCTGGATACACTCCTTCAGTTTCGCTTTCTGATCCACGGCACTGATCATCACGATACGGGCTCGAGGATCGAATTGCATCAATTGCCTGAGCGCCGAGACACCGTCCATTTTAGGCATCACGATGTCCAAGGTGACCAGATCCGGTTTCTGTTGTTGATACAAAACGAGTGCTTCCTCCCCATTTGACGCCTCACCTGCGATTTCCCACCCGACGTCTTCAGCGATTTCTCTAATTCGTTTACGCATCAACAGCGCATCATCGACCACCAATAAGCGCTTTCCGCTCATGACCGCTTCTCCCGCCTGTTGTCTCATGATAGCTCGATCGGGTCTTGTCCCACGATCTCGATCAGCACGATGCCATTTTCCGTATCCAACGTCATGCGTCTGCCTTGTTCACCGCCGCAGTGTTTCGCCAGGATCGGAATGCGCAGATTGCGCAGCAGCTGTTCGCACGATTCGATGTTTTGCAGACCAATGTTCGCGGCGACCGTCGTGGAGAACATGCTTGCGCCGCCAGCGATTTTGGCCGTCAATGTCAGCCTCTGCCCCCCAAGATGTTCCATTTGCTCGATCAACGCCGGAATGGCCGTGTCAACAAACTTGCCTGGTCGATCGACTTTCCCTCTCGAGTCAGGCAACACGATGTGAGCCAATCCTCCGATCTTCCGCCGACGATCGTGAAGAGCCACACCGACGCACGAGCCAAGCAAGGTGCGCAGCGAGTTTCCCGCACCGGCAACGCACATCTCGCCCATGCGAATGGACGCACGATTCGCTTGTGTTATCGCTTCCATGTGGCAACGTCCCCGCTTACAATCGGCCTCATCGCTGGCACGAATTTCCGACAAGCAATTCGGCAAGCCGCGACATGGATGCAGCGTCGGGCACGAATAACAGCGTCCATTTCACCGGAACCCCATCGATCTGGAATCGCGTTGTCGCCAGAATTACCTGATCAAGCGAGATTGCCTGATCCATTAACGCGAACTCCATCAGGCTCTCGGCGAATTCGCGGCTGAACGTTGGAGGCGCTGGTACAAGTTCCACCGCTCCGCGGGGGCTGCTGAGACATGCGGCTAACGAATTGAGGTAGGCGCAGCACACGATGTTGGTCGTCTCGAGCGCCGCCGATGTCGCCATTTCCGTCCACTGTGTGGTGGTTCCCCGAGGCTGGCCCAGCAGCATGTCGGCCAGGGCAAGTCCGCTGGCGTCATCAAAGGCCAGGATCATCTCGCCGCTGAGGACGCCTTGGATCTCCATCGCACAGAAACAAAGCGGTTCGTCATCGCCGGCAAGGACTGCGGTCGCCTGGTCCAACGGCAGTCGCTGAAGCGAATCGATCTCGACGACAGACGGTTTGCCGATCCAGCTGGCAAGCGCTTTCGATGCCTGCGCGGATCCTCGGTGCAATGATGACTCAAGGTCAGCCAGTTGCGTGTGCGTCGGAAGTTTGCCACCCGGATCGATCAAGTGATCCATACCTCATTTTCTCTCCGAATCGGTGATTGGGCGGCCATCTGAAACACCGCACCAACATCAAGCATTAAACAGACACTTCCGTCCCCCAGAATGCTGGCGCCTGAAAGCCCACGTAAATGGATGAAGTTATCAGAAAGCGACTTGATGACCAGGTCTTGGCTTCCAAGAAATTGATCCACTTGCAGTCCGATAGCCTTTCCGGACGCCTGCAATATCACCACTTCGCCTGCTTGGTCGACAAGAACCTCATCCCGATTAGCGATCCGGTGATGACCATAATCGATGCCATGCCAGTCGAAAAGATCACTGATACTGATCAGCGGAATGAACTCGTCGCGAACGTCAATCATCCGCGTTCCTTGAACAGTGATCACATGTTCCTGTTTTATCGAGACGATTTCACGCACGTCATCGATCGGCACCGAGAACACCGTGCCACGCAACTTGACCAACAGGCAATTGATGATGGCGAGAGTGAGCGGCAGTCGGATGGTGAAGTGCGTGCCCTGGTTTGGCACCGATTCGATTTCAATACTTCCGTTGAGCTGCCTGATCCGGTTCTGCACGACATCCATGCCGACGCCGCGACCTGACACGTCCGTGATTTCCTGGGCGGTGCTAAAGCCGGCGTGCCAGATGTAATCCAACGCTTGTTCATCACTGAGGTCTCTTGCCGCGGACTCCGAGAGAATACGATTGCTGATCAGTTTGGCCTTGATCTTACCGATGTCGATGCCGGCTCCGTCGTCTCGCACGTGAATGTAAACGTTGTTGCCGCTGTGAGTGGCCTCCAACACGATCGTCCCCAGTTCAGGCTTTCCGTGGGAGATGCGCACAGCGGGGGGTTCCAGCCCGTGGTCGATCGAATTCCGCACCAGATGCACCAGCGGGTCGCCCAATTCGTCGATCATCCGCTTGTCCAACTCGGTCTTTTCGCCGCGCACTACCAGGTTCACATGTTTACCGCGTTCTTTGGACAAGTCGCGAGTGACACGTTTGAACCGATTGAATAATGGTCCCACGGGAACCATCCGCGTGTCCAACACTCCTTTTTGCAATCCATGGGAAACGCGTGACAGCTGATCAATTGCCTCGCTGAATTTTTCCAGATAGTGACGGTCATGTTCCCAGATCTCCGCGTGCTCATCCATCACCTCCAGCCCGGCCCGCAATTGCTGAATCAGCGCCCCGCGGTCTTCTGGTCTGGCTGCTTCATCTTCCATACCCTGGATCGTGTCACGCAGCCTGTCGCAGAATTCGCGGATCCGATTCAGCGTGCTCGCTTTGCGATGGGCCGGGCTGATCTGACCGGAGATCTGGACGAAGCGTGCCCGGTTGACAACCAATTCGCCGGCCAAGTTCATCAGATTGTCGAGCCGTTCAATGTCGACGCGCATCGTTTCCGCGACCTTCGTCGCCGCTTTGTCCAAAGCGGACTCTTCCGCCACGGGAGACGCTACCGGCGTTGCGGGAAGCTCGCTGGGTAGCGGGACTTGCGGCGGTGCTGCGGTCGACGTTGTCTGGGGAGACTCATCGGCCATGCCCGTGATCTCGGCGGGCTGCGAGCTCACGGAGGTGGGATGGCTTGATTCCGTTTCCGTCGCCAGTTCGCCGGAGCGATCGGGGAAATCGATCGCTTCCACGCCATCAACATCGGCCGCGGCACGCAGTCGATCGGTGCCGGCTGGCGTTGCGAGCCGAATCTCGATTGCCTCGAGCTGCTCGTCTTCCGGCCACGCGTCCAGAGTTGGCCGAGTCGACGTGACTTTTCCCAGGCCCACCAGTCGGTTCACGATCAATTGAGCCTTCAAGTCGGCCAGTGGCAAGCCGACGCGGAATCGCACCACCATGCGGACGATCGCATCTTCTGACTGATTGCCGGCCGTTTGTGACAGCGCATGAGCGGCGGAAGCGTCGACCGCTGAACGGTGAGGCGACTGGGCAACCGCTGGCAACGGCGGGGCGGCTTGCTCGGCCGTCGCTTCCTCCGACTTGGCAGGCTGCGGAGCCACATCCTGGTTCGCTGCGGGCACCGTACTCCTGATTTCCAACCGATGCAATTCGCCCAGCAACTCGGTCGGACTGGCGAGCGATTCACCGTCGCGGAGCCGATCATTGCATTGGCGGAGAAAATCGATGCAGCGGAGCACCAGGTTCATGGTCTTCTCATCCAGCATTTCCGTGCCGGAACGAAAACGTTCGAAGCGGTCTTCCAGGTGATGCGTTAACACGGTGATCTGGTCCAAACCCATCATGCCGGCGGATCCCTTGATGGAATGGATCAGCCGAAACGCCTCATTGAGATCTTCCGCGTTTGTCGAGAAGTTTTCGAGTGACAACATGGTCTCCACCAGGTCATCGAGTTGCTCTTCCGTTTCGTCCAGAAACGTCTGCAGATACTGCGACATGTCGTCATCGAATTCGGCGGCATTTTTTGTGTCGTCACTCATTCTCGCGCACCTCGGAGCGTGGTCGCGGAACCGGCGATCGGTGTTTTTTCCAGCTTCTGATAGATGATTGGCGAAACTCGCTGCAAGCCACGCAGCATGTCGTAAATGCCCTCCGACGGGCCGATCAGCAGGTAGCCGCCTACGGCAAGCCGATCTAACAGGTTGCGGACCACCGTCTGCTTCGATTGCAGATCGAAATAGATCAGCACATTCCGAATGAAAATACAATCGAAAGCCGGTTCGTCCAGCGGCTGCATCAAATTGTGCTGTTGGAACTGGACCAGCTGCTTGATTGGTTGACGAACCTGCAAGAGGTCTTGATCGGTCTGTTGTTGGAAGAATCTCATTCGCTGTCGTTCATTGACTGCCTCGATCGCGCGCGGTTTGTAGACCCCGGTACGCGCCACACTCAGCATTTCATTGCTAATGTCGGTTCCGATGATCTGCAACGACCAGTCACGGAGCCGAAACATGTTCTCGGCCAGGCAGATGGCGATCGAGTACGGTTCCGCACCACTGGCACAACCAGCCGACCAGATTCGCAAGCGGGGTTCCCGCCGGCCGGTTCGATGCAGGGCCACCTGTTCGGTCAGCCAGTCCGTGCTGAGCCATTCGAACTGTTTCTCGGTGCGAAAGAAGAACGTTTCGTTGGTCGTGATGGCATCGAGGAACCCGCCAAGTTCGCCGGCCCCTGGGGGCGACGTGAGAAAGCGATAATAGGCATCGAAGTCTGCGAACCCGCCGGCATGGACACGGCGGCGAATGCGATTGCTAAGCAGCGTGACCTTATTCTTGTCGACATGAATGCCACTGTTCTCGTAGATGAAGTTACGGAACTGATCAAACTGTTGCGAACTAAGGCGTTCCCATCCCACGGTTATTTGATCCTGCGGCGACATGCGGGAGAGTGGCGATGATGATTGGAGCCGGGGCCCGGAACGGAGTCCAGGTTATGATTGAATTTTTCCCACCAAATCATGCAACGTTTGGGACTGCGCGCCGAGCTGTTCGGCGCTGGCGGCCAGCTCCTCCGCGCTGGCTGCGTTCGATTCCGTCGTTTCCGACACGGCCTTGATCGCCACCTGAACTTGATCGGCACTAGCCGATTGCGTTTCGGTTTGTTCGGCGATCCGGGCAATGCCGGCGGCGGTTTTTTCGACGGCCGCCACGATTGCCGCGAGCGAGTTCCCCACTTTCTCGGACAGCTCCGCTCCCTCGGCCACGCGGCGTGATGACTCCTTGATCAATTGTGCGATTTCCTTGGCGGCTTGACTGGATCTCTCGGCCAATTTCCTCACCTCATCGGCGACGACGGCAAATCCCAAACCGTGCTCGCCGGCGCGAGCCGCCTCGATCGCCGCGTTCAGCGCCAAGAGGTTGGTTTGGCTGGCGATATCGCCGATCACTTGGATGATATCCGTGATTTGCTCGCTCGATGTCTCGATCAACCTCATGGCGACCACGGCGTCGCTGCGTGTCTTGCTGGCGTCATTGGCTAACGATGCGGTCGTGCTCGCTTGCTCTCTCGACTCCTGGGCGTTTGCGGAAATCACCTGGATGGCATTCGTCATCTCATTCACCGACGCGGTCATCTCTTCGACCGAGGCAGCTTGATTCTGAGCTCCATCGCTCAAAATCGCGCTGCTCTCGGCGATCACTCTGGCCCCTTCCGCAAACTGTTGGGCACTTTCAATCACTTCCTGGACCAACATTTCTGTCATTTGACGTTGCCGCTCGGCTGCGCGTTCCAATTTAACTCGGTCGGTGACATCAGTGGCAAACTTGACGACCTTGTAGGGTCGGCCGTTGAGGTCAACAATGGGATTGTAGGAACCTTGAATCCAGACTTCACTGCCCGCTTTTCCGATTCGCCGATACTCCGCTTGGGTATATTCGCCACGATTCAATTTTTCCCAGAATTCTCGATATTCGTCGCTTTCGCGCTCCGCTGGATCGACAAACATCTTGTGATGCCGGCCCTGAATTTCCTCCAATCTGTAACCCATCACTTTGAGGAATGTGTCATTCGCCGTGATGATCGTGCCGTCCATCTCGAACTCGATAACGGCATGCGACTTGCGGATGGCTGCCAGTTCGCCGGCCGTTTCCTGGTCGAGCTGCTGCTGGACTTTCTTCAGTGTCTCGATTTCCTTCCGCAAGGCCTGAACCGTTGATTGCGTTTCCCGCGGGGTTGTTTTTTTAGCCATGGAGCTCGTCTCGGGTGGAATTCAGTGGACGGTGTCGAGTCAAGATGCGGCCGGTTCGCGGTGGCGATCACGTCGCAAGTGTTCGGGGCTCAATAGCGCCTCGATGTCAAGCAAGATGACGAGTTGGTCAGCCAGCTTGGCAAAACCGGCGATGTTGCGGTTGCCATCGGTCGTCAGCGTGTCAGGTGCTGGCTGAATGCTCTCGTGAGGAATGCGAATGACCTGCGACACCGCGTCGACCGTGCAGCCCATGGTTCGATCACCCACATTGACAACCATGGTTCTTGTCTCGCTGTCGGCGGGCTTGAGTGTGAGCCCAAGTAGCCTGCGGAGGTTGATGATCGGGATAATTTCGCCGCGGAGGTTGCTTACCCCCTCGACGTAGCTGGCGACTTGCGGCGTTTGGGTCACTTGAGTCAGGATCACGATCTCGCGAATCTGCTCGATGCGAATCGCATATTGCTGACCATCCACATAAAAGCCGACGAATTGCGAGGAATTTTTTGCGTCCGAAAGCGACGCATCGGACGCTACATTATGAGCCATGGATGTGGCACCTGAGTTGGGGGAGAGCAATGGGCAACATGGGCGAAGGTGACGTCATCCGTGATCCGGTCCCATAACCTGCAGACCAGCAGGCCACGGCCTCAGCGTGACTGAGAGCGAACGAATTGGGTTCCCGAGCACCTCACCGGGTTGTGGCAGCGAGAATGAGCGGACCCATTTACTGTAGTTCCATGCCCCTGAGATCGCGAGCGTTTTTGAGTCGCCCAGCGAGATTTTTTGCGGAGACGGACAGAAACGATTGACCTCCTACCGCATGGTAGTGATCGTGAACGGCTATCCGCCGGCCGGTGGGAGGCAATTCCCCGACAAGAGCCGGTGGGAGTGCCGGATCGCCGGACCAGGTTGGCAGATGCTCAGCGAGCGTCTCCTCGTTCAGTAGGTCAGCGCCTTGTCGGAAATATCCTTGCGGCACCAGGCGCCGTCCCAGCGGATACATTTGACCGCCTTATAGGCCTGCAACTTGGCCGCCGAGATGGAATTCCCCAGCGCGGTCACGCTTAACACGCGACCACCACTGGTCACAATCTGATCGCTCTGCCGAGCGGTTCCGGCGTGAAAGATTTTGACATCGGGCAGCGCTGCTGCCTCGTCCAACCCGCGAATGGGAAAACCCACTTCGTACTCCCCCGGATACCCTTGGCTGGCCATGACCACGCAGATCGCCGGCCGCGGATCCCAGCGCAGGGGAGCCAGACGATCCAGCGTCCCGTCGACCGTCGCTTCGAGTACGTCGAGCAAATCGGATTGCAACCGCATCAGCAGCGGCTGGCATTCAGGATCGCCGAACCGCACATTAAACTCGAGCACCTTGGGCCCTTGATTCGTGATCATCAACCCCGCATAGAGGACACCCCGAAACGGTGAGCGTTTGCGTTTCATCGCATGCACGATGGGGACCAGCACCCGCTCCTGCACGGTGGCCATCATGGCATCGTCGATCAGTGGCGTGGGACAATAGGCGCCCATGCCACCGGTATTCGGTCCCCGGTCGCCGTCATGCGCAGGCTTGTGATCCTGCGCCGCCGGTAGCGTCAGGATCGATCGACCATCGGTGATGGCCAGAATGCTCGCTTCATGACCATCGAGCCGCTCCTCAACGACCACGCGGTTGCCGGCGGCGCCAAATTCTCGATTCGTCGCGATCCGCTCGACGGCGTCGAGCGCGTCGGCTCGACGACGACACACCATGACTCCCTTGCCCGCCGCCAAACCATCCGCCTTGATCACCAGCGGCACGTCCTCGTCGTCAAGTGGATAACGATCCGTAATGAAACGCGTCGCGCTGGCAGCGTCCGGAAACACGTGGTAGTCCGCCGTGGGCACGTCGGCGTGATGCAGCATGTCCTTGCAAAATACCTTGCTCGCTTCTAATTGGGCGGCCGCCCGCGAGGGGCCGAAGATCCGCAGCCCTGACTCTTGAAAGGCATCGACGATGCCGTCGGCTAACGGCGCCTCGGGGCCCACGACGGTCAATCCGATTTGATTTTGCTTCGCGAAGCGGAGCAGCCGAGGCGTGTCGTTCGCCGGAATGTCAATGTTTTCGCCGTCCTCTTCCGTGCCCGCGTTCCCCGGCGCCACAAAGATGCGTTCGGCGCGCGAACTTTGGGCTAACTTCCAGACGAGCGCATGTTCGCGACCGCCATTTCCGATGACCAGCAGATTCACGCCGGGACTCCTGGCAGACGCCATATCGAACGCGACAAATTGTCGCAGGAAGAGACCGCACGGCTGCCACAAGCCGAGCCACGTCCTGGCGAAATTTTAGGGACGATGGGAGGCGTCGGATAGCCACGTACGTGGGAGCAAGTTGGGTTTTCTGATCGGGCGGCGAAGTGTTAACATAAGACCATCAGATGGGACGGGTGGAACCATGACGTTTTTGTCGCGCTAGGGCGGCGAGTGGTGGTCGTTGGTCGTGAGAGCTAACCGTCAACTTCGGGCGGGGCGCGGGACGGTGTGCGAAGGGTGCGGGGAGTTGACAATCCGGGGCTAAATAGTAGAAAAGACGGGTGGTTTGTGAAAAAAATCACAAGCTCCCATGGGCGACAACCGATGCTTCCTAAGCCATGCGCAGAGACAGGTTTAGGGCCTCGCGATTCTTCGCATCTGTGGGGCAGTCCAGACCTTCAAGAGAGTCGCAATGGCGAAGCAGCAGTTATCCGTCGAGGAAATTTTAGCAGCCTGTCGTCGCATGGACGGCGATGGAGCACCCGCACCGGCGGCTGCCGACACTGATTCCACGCCAGAGTCCGCCCCGCCCCAACCTGACTCGTCCAAGTCATCTCCTGCCGCTCCAGCCAAGGCGGCGTCGCGGAACATGTCCGTGGAGGAGATGCTCGCGGCGGCGCGTGCCGAGAAGGCTGCCGGGGGAGCGACCGCCGCCTCATCGGCCTCTGCGAACACCGCAAGTCCGGCGGCGTCACAACCGGCGGCCGCGAAATCGGTGAAACCAGCGTCCCGTAACATGTCGGTGGAAGAAATGCTGGCGGCCGCGCGGGGCGAGAAGTCGGCCGCGAAGGCACCGTCTCCGCGGACCCCTGCGAAAGCCGCGCCGGCGAGACCGGCTGCCGCGGCTGCCAAGGCAAATCCAAAGCCGGGGGCGGCCAAGGCAGGACCTCGCGATACGTCCAGCATCCTGGCCGCCGCGCGCAGTGCCACGAAGCGCGGGCCGATTTCCAAGGCCGAGGCCGCACAGCAGGGCACGCCGATCGTTGCCAGGAAGGCGGCGCCCCCAATGCCGGAGAAGCCGGCCTATGTAAAGGCAGCGGCGAAGCCCCCTGCCAACGAAGGCGAACCGCGGCGGGGATTTTTTTCCGTGCTCTTCGGCTCGTTCCTCGCGATCGGCTTCACGTGTCTCAGTGGAGTCACGGCCCTGTGGGGTCTGGGACTGGCCCGCTTCATGTTCCCAAATATCCTCACCGAGCCGCCCAGCCAGTTCAAGGTCGGCTTCCCGGCGGATTTTCCTCCCGACGCGGTGGCGACCAAGTTCAAGGCGCAGTTTGGCGTGTGGGTGGTGAATACCGAGTACGAAGGGGAGCAGATGATCATGGCCCTCAAGTCCGTTTGCACGCACCTTGGCTGCACACCGAACTGGCTTGAAGGCGAGCAGAAGTTCAAGTGCCCCTGTCACGGGAGCGGCTTTTACAACGACGGAATCAACTTCGAGGGCCCCGCGCCCCGCCCGCTGGAACGCTATGCGATACGCATCGCCGACGACGGGCAGCTGGAAATCGACAAGAGCAAGACGTTCCAGCAAGAGATGGGACAATGGACTGATTCATCGAGTTTCGTTGCGGTGTAGGTGGGCCTGGTCAAGCCCAGCGGGGCAGGCCATTCCAGTCATGATGTGAATTGATTCCCAGGTTGTCGACATGCCAACCCGGCAAGTCCTCGCCTTTGTTTATGTAGATAGAAAGCAGACGTATGCCTCCCATTGGCGAAGTCATTCGCAACTCGCAGATTTGGAAGAGCATCTTTCGTCATCCCATGCCGGTGGATCGACGCAATCGCATCGTGGTGATGTTGACCAATTTCTTCCTGCACTTGCATCCGGTCTCGATCAAGAAGCAGGGGATCGCCCTTAGTTACACCTGGTGCATGGGTGGCGTGACCTTCTTCCTGTTTCTTGTCGAGACGGTCACGGGTGTGCTGTTGATGTTCTATTACCGCCCCACGCTCGAGTGGGCCTACAACGACATTCTGGCGCTGCGCGACGTCACGTCACTGGGAATTCTGCGCGAAATCCATCGCTGGGGCGCCCATGCCATGGTGATTACCGTCTGGCTGCACATGTACCGCGTGTTCCTGACCGGCAGCTACAAACCGCCGCGCGAGTTCAATTGGGTGGTCGGCGTGATCTTGTTGCTGCTCACGCTGCTGCTGTCGTTTACCGGATACCTGCTGCCCTGGGATCAACTGGCGATTTGGGCCATCACGGTCGGTTCGAATATGGCCCGCGCGACTCCCATCCTGGGGCACGAGGGTCCGGGCGCGCAGTTGCTGATGGTCGACGGCATCGACATGATCACCAACGCCTCCGATGCTCGCTTCGGGCTTCTGGGGCGCCGCTTTGTCGGCGAGGAAACGCTGAATCGTTTCTACGTGTTGCACTGCGTCGCCATTCCGCTGGCGGCAGCCCTGCTTGATGGCCATTCATTTCTGGCGAGTTCGCAAAGACGGCGGCATCAGCGGACCTCTTTGACCTGACGACGGAGCACGCAGGTCAAGGATCGTTCATCATCCAGCAGTGGACACCGGACAGTAACGGCCATGCACGGCAACTACGGCGAACTTTTTGCAAGGCATCAAGGGGTTTCTGGGAACCTACTATCTGGCGTTGGCCATGATGAACGCCATCGCGGCCTACTACTGCTGGCATCAGCTGAAGCGGAACGGCCTGGCCCTCGCTTCGATGCTGGTGCTCGGAATGTTGTTCGTGGTCATCTGCGCCGCATCGCTTTCAGTGGGAACGAGTACCTCGTTCAATTGATCAGCGTGCCGACAGTTCTTGCGCAGATGTCATCAATAGCCACATGGCAAAGGCGTGGTTCTATACCGGTGGCACGCTGGCAATCCTGACGATCATGTTCGTCTTTCGCAAGTTCTTTACGCAGCCCGTCGTGGCTTGGTTGATGCTCGTCGGCTCGTTGGCTACTGATGGGCTTCTCGATGACGGATACGAACTTCGCCGCCATCGTGACCAAGCCCGACAACGTGCCGATCGTCGGCATGGTGTTTCTGCTGGGGTTCTTCACCTGGCTGGCGACTTATCGAGCGCGGTGCAGAACGACGATCGGCTGGAGCAAGGGCTGGAGCCGCTGGAGAAGCTGGACGACGAGAAGATGCTGGTCTGGCCCGACCTGGTCTACACCGAAATGATCTGCATGGTCGCGCTCGACGGCCGTTCTGATCCTCTGGGCCATCGGACTGCAGGCCCCGCTGGAGGAGGCCGGCCAGCAGCGTGAAGACGCCCAACCCTTCCAAGGCCCCCTGGTACTTTCTCGGGCCTGCAGGAGATGCTCGTCTACTTCGATCCCTGGATGGCCGGCGTGGTGCTGCCCAGCCTGGTGGTCGTCGGGCTGATGGCGATTCCCTTTCTGGACTTCAACAAGGCCGGCAATGGCTATTACACGATCAATCAGCGGAAGTTCGCCTACCTCATCTTCCAGTTCGGCTTTCTCGAACTGTGGGTCACACTGATCATTCTGGGCACCTTCCTCCGCGGACCCAATTGGAACTTTTTCGGTCCGTACGAATATTGGGACACGCACAAAGTCGAAGCCCTGAACAATGTGGACTTGTCCCAGTACTTTTGGGATCGCCTGCTCAACGTGGGGCGTCCGAAAGCGCCCGAGGGCGCATCGCTGCTGACGCAAAACCTGTCGATCTTGCTGCGTGAATCGCCCGGCATTCTGGTCACACTCGGCTACTTCATCGTCCTGCCGCCGCTGCTGGCGATTACGGTGTTTCGCAAGATGTTCGAGAAGATGGGATTTATTCGTTTCATGATCATGAGCAATCTGCTGCTGTTCATGGCCCTGCTGCCGATCAAGATGATTTTGCGTTGGACCATTAATTTGAAGTACATCATCAGTATTCCCGAGTATTTCCTGAACCTGTAAGCCAACGCGGGTGCGGCCCGGTTTTCCAGGCCGTCGCCCTCACGGAGTGATCATATGCCCGCAACCGAACAGACTTGGTACAACCAAAAGCTGTTGCACGTTGTGTTTGGACTTTCCAGTCTGCTGATGCTCGTCGCGACGATTTGGATGTTCGCCGCCGACCATGATCGTGAATGGAAGGGCTATCAGAAACGCTTTCGCGATATCGAGCTGCGGCTGACCGATTGGCGGAAACGGGCTACGGAATCGACGGAACAGCAGGCGGCGCAAGCCCAGCTGGAGGGCGATTTGCAGCTCGCCAAAACGGCCCCTCCCCAGCGGCAAGCCATCACCGATTTCAAGCTGGCGGTGCTGAAAGACCGCTTTGAGCTGGGCGAGCTGGACGAGCCGACCTATCAGGAGGAGAAGTCCGACGTGGAAGCCTGGGGTCAAGGCCAGGACGTGAGCTCCGATATTTTCTCCGACCTCGACCAGCTCTACGACCGCCTCGTCAAGCAGTCGGCGGAGGTGACCACCTTCCAGCAACGAGTCAAACAGTCTCGCGACGAGCTGGCGGACGCGGAAACGAAGGCGACGACGCTGCAAAAGCAGCTGCAAGACGCCGAAGCGGCCACCGCGGAGGACCGCCAGTCGATCGAGTCAGGACTGGCCGAGGTGGAAAAGCAGCTCGACGCATCCGAGAAGTCGGTGAAGAACGAAGAACCCCAATTAGCGAAGCTCGTCGAGCAGACCGCCGAATTACGTAACAAATTGATCGGTCGACTCGACGACATCCTGGCCAAGGCCAAGTTCCGCGAGGAGCAACTGAGCAGTCGCCGCAAGTTCCGTTCGGCCGATGCCGATGCGGCCAAGGCGCGGTTGGACTTGGCGGTGCGTGACAATCAAACCGAAAAGTTCCCCCAGCTGCAGGCGGAAATTGACCGCATCGTGAATGGGCCCGGAGACAGCCTCGAAGCGCTGACCCGACAACGGCAAGCTGCCACGGCTCATCGCGAAAAGCTCCAGGGATACCTGCGGGATATTCGTCAGGACGAAATCGAAGTTGCCAAGAATCTCGAGTCGAATTTGGCCGAGATCAAGCGGCTGGACGCGATGGAAGTCGAGAAACGGGCTACCTGGTTCAGTCCTTTTCCGATTCCCGGCAAGCGGTGGCTCGAATTGCCCATCCTTGATGCCTTTGGTTCACCGCTGAAGATTGACAACCTGTGGACGGAAAACCTGACCTTGGCCAATGGTAGCTTTGGTCGCGTGCGGCGATTCGACCGCTGCACGACGTGTCACAAGGGCATCGACAAAACGGCACCCGGCTCGGCCGTGGAACCCGCCTACCGTCCGGAACAAGTCATGGAAGTGGCCCTGCAGACGCCCGACACGAAACCGAACGGCACGGACGGCGCACCACCCACGCTGGCTGAGGTCTACGGCATCACGCTCGCGCGGGCAGGTCTGATCGATGATGATGATGTAACGATCAGCATTATCGAACCGGAGAGCCGCGCGGCCAAGGCAGTTGGTATCCAGGACGCGCACGGGAACGCCGTGCCCAACGGCCTCCAGGTGGGCGACGTGATCGAGCTGGTCAACAAAGATAAGCCGCTCGACGCGGATCAGGCGCGTCAGTTTCTGACGGAAGGGGTCAGCTGGGGCGAACCCATCACGCTGACGATTCGCCGAGGCTTGCCCGAGCCGTATACGTCCCATCCACGGCTTGATCTTTACGTGGGTTCGTTGAGTCCCCATCCCTTGCCGGTCATGGGATGCACGTCATGTCATGAGGGGCAGGGCAGCGCCACCGATTTTAAGTGGGCATCGCATACACCGAACACGCCGGCTGAGCGAAAGGAATGGATGGAACAACATGGCTGGTTCAATAACCACCATTGGATCTTTCCCATGTACCCGACACGGTTCGCCGAAAGCTCCTGCCTGAAGTGTCATCACGAGGTCGCGGAACTCGAAGCAAGTCCGGAATTTCCCGATCCGCCCGCTGACCAGCTGGTCGAAGGCTGGCACCTGATGGGCCGCTATGGCTGCTACGGCTGCCACGAGATTAATGGCTACGATGGACCCGACCGCCGAGTTGGCCCCGACCTGCGATTGGAGCCGAACTATGCTCCGGCGGCGGCGACGGTGAAAGCCGACCCGGGCTTCGCGTCCCTCGACTTGCCGGCGCAACAATTGACGGAAACGGTGATCAGCCGGCCCTTCGACGATCAGGCACGGCACGCCTTGCGTCGTCTGCTGATGGACGATGCGGAAACCGACACTCCTCTCCTGTCAGCCGCGGCCCACAAGATGGCCGATGTGCTGCAGGATCAAGACACCCCCGGCGACCGACGTAAGGCCGGCCCCAGCCTGAGATATGTCGCTCATAAACTGGGCGCGTCGTTCATGTACGACTGGATCCGCAAGCCGAGCAATTTCCGTCCCAGCACGCAGATGCCGCAGTTCTTCGAGCTGTGGAAACACCTCGATGAACCCGATCGAGAGATCGCCGAACGATTCGAGAAGATTGAAATCCTGGGGATGGTCCGCTATCTGCTCGACCGCAGCCAGCCCTTTGAATACCTTGAACCGGCGACGGGCGTCGAACCGGCGTCCGAGGAACGGGGCAAGTTGGCCTTCGAGCTGCGGGGCTGCCTGGCTTGCCACCAACACGAAGATTTCCCCGTGTCGACCGCCATCCAGGGTCCGAATTTGACTGGCCTGGCCGATAAGTTTGCCCCCACGGCGGAAGCGCCTCATCCGGAACAGTGGCTGTACTCGTGGATCAAGCAACCGACCCATTATCACGCCCGCACGAAAATGCCGGATCTGTACCTGGAGCCGATCACGCAAGCGGACGGCACGATCACGGATCCGGTGGCCGATATCGTGGCTTACCTGCTGAGCGGCGGTAAGGGCTGGCAACCGCCGGCCGCCTCCGTCGCCGCGCTCGTCCCGAACGAAACGGACCTCGACGAGTTGGCGCTGGAGCATTTAAAGGCCACGTTCCCCCAGCGTCGGGCCACGACGTATCTGGCGGAGGGCATTCCGGCCGAGATCGGTCCGTCGTTGAAGGGCGCCGAGATCGAACTGGTCGGTTCCGCCTCGACCGATCAGAAGCTGCTCTACGTCGGTCGCAAAGCCATCTCGAAATATGGCTGCTACGGTTGTCACGACATTCCTGGATTCGAAGATGCCAAACCGATTGGTACGGCGATGGCCGATTGGGGGCGTAAGGAATCGTCCAAGCTGGCCTTCGAACATATTCTGGAGTATCTCCATAAAGGCGGGCATGGGAATCATGGTAACGACGTGGGCCACCTGGAGGCCGCATCGACGGATTCGGTCGGCGGCGGGGACCATCACGCGGACACGGACATGGCCGCCAGCCACGCGGACGCGGGGTTCGATGACGCCTTCTACATGGATCAATTGGCGGCCGCCGACCGCTCGGGCTTTATCTGGCAAAAGCTGACGGAACCACGCAGCTACGATTACAAGAAGACAGCCAATAAGCGGTACAACGAGCGGCTTCGCATGCCGTTATTCCCGCTCCAGCCGCAGGAGCGAGAGGCCGTCATCACGTTTGTGCTGGGGCTGGTCGCGGATCCGCCTGCAGAAGAGTTTGTCTACCAGCCAGACGCGCGGGCGCCGCCATCGTCGCCGGTCGACGCGTACTGGAAAAATACAATTGTGGTGGCTGCCATATCCTCGAGGCCGAAAAGTGGGTTTTGCAGTTCGAACCGGGTGAGCTCGGATCGGCTCCCAACGCAATTGACTTATCCTTTCCTAGCCAGCGAGTTTGCGGAAACCGCACTGAATGCGTCGAAGACTCCGGATAAAATCCAAGGCGTTCTGACAACCCTCATCGAAGGCATGCCGGTCATCAGCAACGACGACGCCACCGTCGTGGTACTCGACGAGGAAGGTGACGATGTCGATCCGGAAGAGGAATATGATCCGGCGACCTTGCTTTATCCCTTCGAGCCATGGAAGTCCCTGGCCTGGGAGGGTGAACCGTACGAGGTCGGCCTGCGGCGGTTGGAAATCCCAGCCACCAGCATTCGCAAGAAGTACCCCACGAGGGGAGGCGACCTGACGAAATGGCTGCTGCCGCGCGTGGTCGAGGTGGAGAAAGAAACCAATTCGGCAGCGAATGGGACGGAAGCTTGGAGCTGGTTGCCTCCACCGCTGCTAGGAGAGGGCGTGAAAGTCCAACCCGAATGGCTGCACTCGTTCTTACTGGAACCGTATCCGATTCGTCCTGCCGTGTTCCTGCGGATGCCCAAATTCAACATGTCGCCCGCCGAGGCGACGCAGTTGGTCGACTACTTCGCGGCACGAGATGCCGCTGAGTATCCGTTCCCGTTTGACGATCGCTTGCTGGCCAATCACCTCGAGATGGAAGCGGCCAAGTTTGCCGGCGGAGAGGGGGGGGTAAAATCGCGTCTGGATCATGCGATGCAGATCGTGACCAATCAGAACTACTGCATTAAATGCCACTTGATCGGAAACTATAAGCCGGTCAGCAACCAGCGGGCCTTGGCGCCCGACCTTTCCAAGGTTCAATTCCGGTTGCGTCCGGAGTATGTGAA
Organism: uncultured Planctomycetaceae bacterium; assembly: GCA_963700865.1. Lineage (GTDB taxonomy): Bacteria > Planctomycetota > Planctomycetia > Pirellulales > Pirellulaceae > CAVOGJ01. The sequence goes on from CAVOZC010000022.1 coordinate 320,575, forward strand.
ACGATGGATCGCCAATCCGAAGAGTATCCTGCCCTATACGGCCATGCCGGTGAATATTCCCTACGACCCCAATTCACCCACCTTGGGAGGCGTGGCTCAGGATATCTACCCGGGTACGAGTGTGGATCAACTCGACGGACTGGTAGACCTGCTGATGAATTACTCCGAATTCATGGGGCTGCAGTTCGACGTCTCGAAGCTAGTCAAAGCTTCGTCCGAAGCCAACAATACCCCGGCGGAAGACCAAGGTGCGTCGGCCCAGCCCGTCCCCTCGCCCGGCGCGGTGACCGACGGTGCGGATCGGCCTGACGAAGCATCGGAGGGGCGGGGTGGCGGTTAACGTCTCCGGGCCCGATGCCGCGTCCCAACCAAGAGAGCCTGAAGTTCACGATCGAAACGATTAAAAAAAAGGAACCACGATGAAATTGAATGTCTACCTGCTGATCACGATCACGTTTTTCTCCTGGATGACGCCGGTCGCCACCCATGGCGAGGAATGGTCCGATTTCAGCGGTACCTTCGTCTTTGCTGGCGACGCGCCGAAAGGAAACCGAATCAGTGTGACCAAGGATGTCGATGTCTGCGGCAAGCACAATCTGGTCGACGATTCGCTGGTGGTAAATCCCGACAACAAGGGGATCGCCAACATCGTGGTCTTCATGTTCCTGAAAAAGAATGAGAAGCCGCCGGTGCACGAATCGTATGCCGACAGCTCCACCGGACAGGTAGAACTCGATAATGTTGATTGCATGTTCTCTCCGCATGTGGCTTTGCTGCAGACCACGCAAACGCTGTTAATCGGCAACAAGGACCCCATCGGTCACAATACCAAGATCGATTGCTCGGCCAACTCGTCGATCAACCCGATCGTACCCGCCAATGAATCGCGGACAGAAAAGTTTCCGGAAGCCGAACGCGTTCCGGTCCCCGTCAGCTGCAACATCCATCCTTGGATGAAGGGCTGGCTGTTGATCAAGGACAATCCATACTTCGCGGTGACGGACCAGGACGGCAAGTTCGAGGTCAAGCACGTACCCGCCGGTGAGTGGACATTTACGTTCTGGCACGAAGGGGGCTATGTCGAAAACGTGAAGGTCGGCGGAAAGGCCACGAAGTGGAAGAAGGGACGCAACGAAATCAAGTTCGCCGGCAAACCGGTGGATCTGGGAGTCGTGGAGGTGGCGGCTCAGCGCCCTGAAGTAATCATGGACTTCCGATTCACGGGATACGACTCGATGCGTCACAGCTTCCTCCTTGGCCTTCTCCTGGCGGCCCTCCTGGTTTGCGGCGGATGTACCGATCGCTCGGTGCGGACGCCCGACATGAAGCGGGCGCTGGCCCTGCGCAAGGCGCTGGGCGGCGACGCCGGTGCGGCCGTCAGCAAAGCTGCCACGCAGACGCAAGCCGAACCCACCGGCTGGAGCACCTTGAAGGGAAGGGTGACCTTGGACGGCCCCCCACCCGAACCCACGCGACTGCCGGTGGGAGGCGATGACGCCGAAGTGTGTGCGCCGGGCGGAAAACCGGTCTTGAGCGAGGATCTGGTCGTCGGCGGTGACGGTGGCATCAAGGGTGTGCTGCTCTTCCTGACCACGACACTGCCGTCGGACGAGCCGTGGACCCACCCGAGTGCCAAGCCAGGCGCAGCGGGGGAGTTTGTCTTTGACCAGAAACAATGCACGTTTCTGTCGCACGTCTTTGCCATGCAGACCGGTCAGACATTGCGCATCCTGAATAGCGATCCGGTCGGACACAATACAAAGATCGAAAATACGCCCGTCAATCGCATCGTGGCGTCCGGTGGGGAAATCAGTTACGTACCGGACGAGGAGATGAAGTCGCCAGCGCCCGTCTCCTGCTCGATCCATCCCTGGATGTCGGCCCACATGCTGGTCCGGGACAACGGCTACTTTGCCGTGACCAACGAGGCTGGGGAGTTTGAGATCCCGAATCTGCCAGTGGGGGTCGAACTCGAGTTCCGCATCTGGCAGGAGAAGACCAAGTTCATTGATGGTGCCACGATCGATGGACAAGCCGTGAAGAAGGGACGCTTCGTGGTAACCTTGGGTCCCGAAGGCAAGGAATTGAATATCCCGCTCGCCGTAGAAATATTTGAGTAAGCGAAAGCCTATGTCCGCCCGTATCTATCTGCTGCGCGGTGCCGCGATCTTCAGCCTCTGGCTGCTTAGCGGCTGTGGAGCGCCGATTGCCCATTACACGACGAACCTCGTTTACCTGAAAAATCAGGAAGAGCAGGAAAGCGCCGATTTAAACGGGCAACAGGAAGGTGATATCGTCGATGCCCTAGCGGCGATGTTTGGCACGCCGGATCAACCGGTTCTGCCAGCTGGTGATTCTGGCATCGAAGAGCTGATCAATCCGGATCACCTGCGGATGTCCGCGGGGCGCGTCGGCAGTGACGAATTTGGCCGACCCACGGGACTGTATCGGCAACACTGCGGGCACTGCCACGGAACGGCCGGCGATGGAAATGGCCCCACCGCGCTGTTTCTGAATCCCTACCCGCGTGACTATCGGAAAGGCACATTCAAGTTCAAATCGACCCCGCGCGGCTCGCGCCCAACGCACGCGGATTTAAAAAAGACGCTGCTGAACGGCGTGGCGGGTACCTCAATGCCCTCCTTCAAGTTGCTGCCGGACAGCGAGGTGGAGGCACTCGTCGATTATGTAAAGTTCCTCAGTATCCGCGGCGAAACGGAACGCGCCCTGATCGATTACTCGACACAGGAACTGGACGAGGAAGACCGGCTGCTGGACGATGAGAATCTGGCCGAATCCAAGGAGGTTCTGATCGACGATATCCTCGACGGGATCGTCGGCAAATGGAAAAAGGCCGACGATGAGATTATTTCCGTGCCGGCCCGCCCCGACTGGGAGGGAGAGGAACTGCTGGCCTCGATCCAGAAAGGGAAAGAATTGTTCTACGGATCGGTCGCAAATTGCGTTAAGTGCCATGGCGACAGCCAGCTGGGCGACGGTCAGGTCGATGACTACGACGACTGGACCAAGGAATATGCGGCCGACTGGATCAAGGAAACCGACCCTGCCAAGAAGCAGGCCATTCTCGACACGCTGACCAACAAGTACCACGCCCTGCCACCGCGGAATATCATCCCGCGAAATCTCCGCGCCGGTATTTACCGTGGCGGTCGCCGTCCGGTTGACCTCTATTGGCGCCTGTACGACGGGATCGATGGTAGCCCGATGCCCGCCGCCATGATGAGGCAGTCGGGCCAGTCCACCGGGTTGTCCACCGATGATTTGTGGCACCTGATTAACTACGTTCAATCCTTACCCTACGAATCGATGGCCTCCGGCGGGGCGGACGAACCCGTCTATTCGCGACCACGCATGTAGCCTCCACGATTCCACCTTCCATCCACGGCCTCACGCTGCGGGAGAACGACTTTGCAATTCCTGAAAACCATCATCGAGCGATCCTGGGCACTGTTGTTTCTGCTTGTCCCCATCCTGGGCGTGCTCGTCTTCGCCATTGCGGCCAGTAATTCCTGGCCCCTGCAGGATCACTGGTTCCCGGAAGACATTTCGCGCGACGGGCATGTGATCGACGGGCTCTTCAATTTCATCATGTATCTGACCGGCGCGATTTTTGTGGGGACCGGGATCGCGCTGTTTGTCTTTCTGTGGAAGTACGACGCCAAGCAGAATCCCGCGGGGGTCAAGTACATGCACGGCAGCCATACATTGGAAGTCGTCTGGTCCATCTTGCCGGCGGCCACGCTGCTGTTCATTGCCATCTACCAGATGGATACCTGGGCGGGCTCGAAAGTGGAACGGCCGGCCCTGCTGCCCGGTCCCGATGGCATTGTCGGCACCGCCGACGACTCGGCGTCCGTGCAGGTCACGGGTCGGCAATTCGAATGGAGAATTCAGTACGCGGGACGTGACGGAGTCCTCGGCACTCCTGACGATCTCTACACGGTCAACGATCTGCATCTGCCGGTGGGCGAGGAAGCCGTCATCGCCGTCAAGAGCATGGATGTTCTGCATAGTTTCTTCCTGCCGAACGTCCGCGTGAAGCAGGACGTCGTGCCTGGCATGAAACAGTATGTGTGGTTCATGCCGACGAAAGAAGGAACCTACGACATCGTTTGCGCGGAACTGTGTGGCTGGGGCCACTACAAGATGAAGGGCCGTATGACGATTGAGTCGCGTCAGCAATACAACGACTGGCTGAACGAACTGGAAAGCGAACAAAACCTGGCCGAATTCGCGGCGAACTAGGGAGTTTCATCGATGAGTAGCATTGCTGTTGGCGGCCATGATCATGGCGGACACGCGTCGCACGGGGGCATCGGCGAGTTTATCTCGACGTATGTCTTCTCGCGTGATCACAAGATCATTGGCCTGCAGTTCCTGTTTTCGACGCTCCTCTGGTTCCTCGTCGGTGGCCTGCTGGCACTCGGTATCCGTTGGCAACTCGCCTGGCCCTGGCAAGGCATGCCGGTCATCGGCTCGTTGTTGTTCTCGGGCGAGGGCGGGCAGATCTCGCCCGAGTTCTACACGATGCTCTTTACCATGCACGCGACGGTGATGATTTTCTTCGTGATCATTCCGATCCTGGCCGGTGCTTTTGGCAACTATCTGATTCCGCTGATGATCGGCGCGGACGACATGGCGTTTCCGACGCTGAATATGCTCAGCTATTGGTTCATGTGGCCCGCATTTATTTTGATCGGCATGAGCTTTTTGACGCCCGGCCATGGAGCGGGCGGAGGCTGGACGTCCTATCCACCCCTCTCGGCCGTCTGGGAGGCATCGCCGAATGCGGGGCCCGCCCAGACCCTGTGGCTGCTCGGCATCACCTGCGTGGGCGTCTCGTCGATGATGGGTTCGGTCAACTACATGACGACCATCATTCAAATGCGTGCGCCCGGGATGACGATGTTCCGACTGCCGCTGACAATCTGGGGCATGTTCATCACGGCCATCCTGCAGGCATTCGCCTTGCCCGTCCTTACCGCCGCCGGTTTCATGCAATTGACCGATCGTATGCTCGGCACGGGCTTTTTCATCCCGGAAGGCCTGATCGTCAACAACTCGATCCCCGCCAGCGGCGGCGGCCAGCCGCTCTTGTGGCAACATCTGTTCTGGTTCTATTCCCATCCGGCCGTGTACATCATGATCCTGCCAGCCATGGGCATGGTCTCGGACATTCTCAGCTGCTTCGCTCGCAAACCGATCTTCGGCTACAAGCCGATGGTCTATTCCATCTCGGCGATTGCCGGATTGGGCTTCATTGTCTGGGGACACCACATGTTTGTCTCAGGCATGAACCCGTTCCTCGGCATGACGTTCATGGTATCCACCATGATGATCGCCCTGCCGAGTGCCGTGAAAGTGTTTAACTGGCTGGGCACGCTCTGGGGTGGCAAGATCCAATTCACCACCCCCATGCTGTTTGCCTTGTCGTTTGTATCGATGTTCGTGATCGGCGGACTGTCCGGTATTTTTATGGCGGCGACTCCCGTCGATATCTTCATCCACGACACGTACTTTATCGTGGCTCACTTTCACTACGTGCTCTTCGCGGGCACGGCGATGGCGGTGTGGGCAGCGATCTACTTCTGGTATCCCAAGATGTTCGGCCGCATGATGAACGAAACGCTGGGGAAGATCCACTTCTTGCTGACGTTTATTTTCCTGAATGGTACCTTCTTTACGATGCACATTCTGGGTGCCGTCGGCTTTCCACGACGTCTGGCGGATCCATATCACTACGAGACGTTCCGGCATCTGCTGCCGCTCAATCAGTTCATGAGTGTCTGTGCGATTTGTATGGTCGCCGTGCAGATCATCTTTGCGATCAATTTCATCGGCAGTATGTTCTTCGGCCCGAAAGTCGGACGTAATCCTTGGGGTGCCAATGGGCTGGAATGGCAGGCGCCCAGTCCACCGGGACACGGCAACTTTGATTTCCAGCCCGTCGTCTACCGAGGCCCGTACGAGTACGGCTCGCCCGAGTCCGAACAGGACTTTTACCCGCAAAACCAGCCGCCCCCGGCAACCGCCTGACGAACTTTTCTCCGCCACAACCATGACTCAAGTCGGACTCACCAAGCGACAGGCAGGCCTGCCACATCTCGTGGCCTGGCTGCTGTGCTGCGCCACGTTCCCGCTGATTTGGGTCGGCGGTCTGGTCACTACTTACGATGCCGGCATGGCCGTGCCCGATTGGCCGGGCACCTACGGTTACAATATGTTCCTTTATCCCTGGCAGACGTGGATCGCAGGCCCCTGGGACCTGTTCATCGAGCACGGACATCGCTTGCTCGGCGCGTCGGTGGGATTGATTGCCATCGCCCTGGTGGTGACTGCTTGGCGCTACGACGGGCGGCGGTGGATGACCTGGCTGGCGGTGGCGTGTCTGGGGCTGGTGATCCTGCAAGGTCTGCTGGGCGGACAACGGGTGTTGCTGGACGATCGCCGGATTGCCCAGGTACATGGCATTGTGGGTCCCCTCTTTTTTTCGCTGTGCGTGGTGGTCGTCGCCGCAACCAGCCGCTGGTGGAACGAGGTGGCCCAGACGCCCGTGACTCCTCCCTTGCGATGGCTCGTCGGCTGCTGGCTGGCCTGGGGACTCGCCCTGGGCCAACTGGTGCTCGGCGCGCAGCTGCGGCATGGCATCGAGTACGCACCGGCGACCGTTTTCCGTACAGCCGTCGTCTTTCACGTGGTGCTGGCGGGGCTCCTGTTCCTGCAAGCCTGCGGGCTGGCGTGGGCCGCGGGCCGGACGCAACCCGTCCAACGCCTGCGGACACCGGGACGACTACTCCTGCTGCTGGTCGGCGGCCAGTGGTTGCTGGGAATCGCCACCTGGTCGGTCAAGTACGGCTGGCCCATCTTGTTGGGCCGCTGGTTACCGCAACCCGCGTTTATCGTTCAAGCCGAGGGTATGTGGCAATCATTGATCGTGACCATGCACGTTGCCGTCGGTTCACTGATCCTGGCGACCGCTGGACTGTTGGTCGTCCGTTCCACTCGACTGTGGGTGTTGTCGAGCCAGCGCCCACTCGCTCCCGCCTCCGCCACGGCACTGGCACAAGGTTCCGTATGAGCAGCTCCGTACTTACTGTCGCCGATCGCCTCCCGGTCACGCACACGATCTCCCTGTACCGTGATATTTGCGAGTTAATCAAGCTGCGCTTGTCCTTCCTGGTGCTGATTACGGTCGCCGTGGGTGGCATTGTGGCGACCTGGGGCCAACCGGACCCGATTACGCTCTTCCACGCCGTGATTGCCACCGGACTGATCGCGGCGAGCGCCAGCATCTGGAATCAATGGCTGGAACGCCACACCGATGCGCTGATGCCGCGTACGGCTGATCGCCCGATTGCGGCCGGTCGGATTGGCGGCACCGCGGCGCTCGCTTTGGGAGTCGCCACGCTGCTGATCGGGGTCGGGGACCTGCTCCTTGCGGTGAATCGAGCGACGGCGGCTCTCGGACTGACGACCTGGATCCTCTACGTAATCGTGTACACTCCCATGAAGCGTGTCAGTCCCTGGAATACGCTGATCGGAGCCATTCCGGGTGCCTTGCCCGTGCTGATCGGCTGGGTGGCCAGCGGTCAGCCGCTCGATTTGCGTGCGGCCGCCATGTTTTTGATCGTCTTTTTCTGGCAGTTTCCGCACTTCATGGCCATCGCCTGGAAATACCGTGCGCAATACGCGAACGTCGGCATGAAGATGGTCACGGTGACGGATCAATCGGGTCGGCGAGCCGGAATTCAGGCGGTGGTCGGGTCCCTGGCGCTGCTCCCGGTGAGCCTGATTCCGGCGCTGGTTGTCCCGCCGAGCATGATTTACGCCGTGACGGTGTTTGCCCTGGGGACGTTGATGCTCGTCTACTCCTGGCGATTCTGGCAAGACCGAAGTGACCAAACGGCGCGGGCACTATTCCGCACATCGCTGATTTACTTACCCTGCGTCATGTTGGCACTGGCCTGCCTGCCGCTCATCGCTTAACGCATGAAAGTTTTCCGCCATTCGTTTTTGTGACCATGATGCACGTCTTCCACGCATGATCACGCTCAACACGTCGCAGCTGAAAGTGAATTGATATGTCGGCAGAACACGCTCACGTTCATCTCGAGTATCAGCCGGCCCTTCCGTTACCGAACGGAAAGGTTTGCCTGTGGCTGTTCCTGTCCACCGAAATCATGTTTTTTGCCGGTCTGATCGGCACCTACATCGTGCTGCGTTTTGGCGCCCCGCAGTGGCCGCTTCCGCACGATGTTCACATCGCGGAAATTCTCGGCGCACTCAACACGTTCTTCCTGATTTGTTCCAGCGTCTCAATCGTGCTCTGCCTGGAAGCCTGCCGGGCGGGCAAATCGGGCCAGGCCAAATCGTGGCTGGTCGTCACGTTCGCGCTCGGATGCGTCTTTCTCGGCGTGAAGGCCGTGGAATACAACGCAAAGTTCGCTCACGGAATTTATCCGCGCAAGCCCAGAAGCCTGATCTACGAATCGCCCAATCTGTACTACGCCTCGGCAGTCCGGCAGAAACTGCAGACAACGCGGACGGAGATCGCCGACCGCGCCGATGAAAATGGCACCCTCGCGCCCCTCGATCAGGAACGCGTCGAGACCTGTGACTTGCTGCTAAACGGCATGGCCAAATGGGCCGAGACGCGAGGCGCGCAAGCCGACACGACCGCCGAACGGCAAGAAGCCCTGATCACCCTCGCCGACAGCGTCTATCCCATCCACGGCTCGCGAGAACGCCTCGAAGCGCAGTTGGAACGCGAATTGGTCACCGTCCCGGCGGAACTGGAAGCGCTGCGGATCGAGCAGCAGGTGCTGTTGGAAGAAAAAGACGCACTGCCGCCAGATAGCGAGCGGATGGCGGAAGTCAATCAACGCCTGGACCTGCTGCCCAATGAAATCAAGCTCCACGAGAGTCGACTGGCGGCGATCCCGTTGTTGCAGGCCAGTGAGCACGGCTTGAACGAATTCTTTGCCGAAGAGAGTGGCTTTCGCCCCTGGCTGATCCTGCCGATGATGATTCCCGGTGGCAATATGTGGGCCAGTACGTATTTCCTGATGACCGGCTTCCACGCGATTCACGTCCTCGTCGGTCTGATTGTGTTCGCGTTGCTCCTGCCGGCGGCGTTGACGCCCGCCAAGGCGAATTTCATCGAAAATATCGGGCTCTACTGGCACTTTGTCGATCTCGTGTGGATCTTCCTGTTCCCCCTGCTGTACCTGTTCTAATACGCGTTCCGACACCCCGATCGATCAACACGCTTCAACCGCTCTCCATCATTCCCTTTCCTCTGGTGATTCCCATGGCCCATCACACCGATACCGACCACGCCGCACATCACGAGCATGGAGGCACGGGCAAGTATTGGGCGGTCTTCATCGCGCTCTGCATCCTGACATCGGCCTCGTTCTTCACCTGCTCGTCCTACTGGCCGTTTCACGATACGCCGTCCATTGGCTGGGCGTTCATGATGGCCGTTTCCTGCACCAAGGCGATGTTGGTTATTCTGTTTTTCATGCACCTGCTGTGGGAAGCCAACTGGAAGTACGTACTGACCATTCCTGCGGGCATGATGTCCTTTTTCCTGGTGCTCATGCTTGTCCCCGATGTTGGGCTGCGGGTTCGCAACTACTCCGAAGAACGAAAGGTGTTCGCGGCGGAGGTTGAACCGTACGATGCGGCCTATGTGTCCGCAGGAGAGACGCACGAGGGTGCCCCGCAGGGAGGTGGGCACGCGGAGCACTAACCACCGCGACGGCTGCCTCCTACAATGAAGCAGTCCCCATGTCCGCCACCGACGCCATCACGATCGACTCTCTCCGGTACCGTTACGGTGACCGGATCGCCGTCGACGATGTCAGCTTTTCCGTCAGGTCGGCCGAGATCTTCGCCCTCCTCGGCCCCAACGGTTGCGGGAAGACCACCATGTTTCGTGTGCTGTCGACCCTGGTGCCTGCCCAATCCGGGCAGATCACCGTACTGGGCTGGACGCTCCCCGCACAGGTCGCCGCCATCCGCAGCGCGATCGGCGTTGTTTTTCAGGCCCCCAGCGTCGATCGCAAGCTGACGGTCTGGGAGAACATCACGCAACAGGCGGCCCTTTACGGGCTCTCCGCCCAAGTTACCCGGGAACGGGGCGGCAAATTGCTGGAACAAATGGCACTGACCCAGCGGCGGGATGAACGGGTGGAAACCTTGTCGGGCGGGCTGCGGCGGCGAGTCGAATTGGCCAAGGCCATGATCCACCATCCACGTGTGCTGCTGATGGACGAGCCCAGTACGGGCTTGGACCCCGGAGCCCGCAAGGATTTGTGGACGCACTTACAGCATTTGCGGGACACGGCACAGGTGACGGTGCTGCTCACGACCCATTTACTGGAGGAAGCCGAAAAGGCGGACCGGATCGCGATCATGAACGAGGGACGTATCGTGGCTCTCGATCGCCCGGAGGCGTTGCGGGCCGAAATGCACGGAGATGTCATCACGATCGAAACGCTCGACGCGGCAACGCTGGCGGATCGACTAGCCGCCATCTTGCAGCTGGAATGCGACGTTGTGGACGGGCGGCTGCGTCTGGAAGCCAGCGATGGCCAGGCTTGTATCCGTCGCATTCTCGACGCCTTTCCCCAGGAGGTGCGGGCCATCCGGCTCTCACAACCCACGCTGGAAGACATTTTCATTCGCAAAACGGGCCACCAATTCTGGCAGGAGGCGCCGCGGCCCGAAAACGGACGCCCTCACGCTGCCTTGGTAGCCGGCGGAAAGGGGTCCGCATGAGTGTCGCACACCCCGCAGCCACGGGAAACGCGCTCGGCTGGCAAGCGGCCTGGTCGCTTGCCAAACGCGAATGTCTGCGTTTTTTTCGGCAGCGGAACCGCGTGATCGGAGCCGTCGGTCAGCCCATCCTGTTCTGGTTACTGTTTGCGGCCGGCATGAATCGCATGTTCCGCATCCAGAATCAGAGCTTTGGCGAATACTACTTTCCCGGCACGGTGATTCTCGTGCTGCTCTTCACCGCCATCTTCGCCACGATTTCGGTGATTGAAGATCGCCGCGAAGGCTTCCTGCAGTCGGTCCTCGTGGCACCGGCGCCACGCTGGTCGATGGTGTTGGGAAAGATTTTGGGCGGCGCGGGCATCGCCGCCGTCCAAGCGTTACTGATGCTGCTGCTGGCCACCTTGCTGGGGATTCGCTTTTCGGTCGTCGGTCTGTCCCTGACGCTCGTCTGGCTCTTCTGCTCGGCCGTGGGCATGACCGGTCTCGGTTTTCTGCTCGCTTGGCGGATGGAGTCGACGCAAGGCTTCCACGCGATCATGAATCTGCTGCTAATGCCGTTGTGGCTATTATCCGGAGCATTCTTTCCGGTCCCTGATCTGCATCGCGGTGCGACGTGGGTGGAGTGCGGGATGCACTGGATCATGCGACTGAATCCCGTGTCCTACATGGTCAGCGGCCTGCGTCAATTGCTTTACTGGAATGATGCGGCAGCAATCACGTCTTTACGAGAAGCCCAGGTGTGGATACCTCCCCTGTGGATGTGTTGGATCGTCGTCGTGGGGTTTGCGGCCGCCACCTTTATCGCGTCGGTCAAGATTGCCCAACGTCACACGACAGGAGACCTGTTATGAGCCGACCCTTGATGTTCTTCGTTGCCTTGCTGTTCGTGTTCGCGGGGCTGATGACCATTTTTTACGCGCGACGCGTCACCCGTCCGGCGACGGTCGCGGAGGATGCCAGCCACGAGCCGCAGGCGACGCCGGTCGCGGTGGAAAACGCCATCCAGGATTTCGTTCTCACGGATCAGGCGGGCCGCGCCTTTGATTCGACCACGCTGAAGGGGAAGGTGTGGGTCGGCAGCATCTTTTTCGCTACCTGTCCCAGCACGTGTCGCATGCAGAACATGCGCGTGGCGGAACTGCAGCAGCGGTTCGGCGCACAAGGTGTCGAGTTTGTCAGTATCACCTGCGATCCGGCAAACGATACGCCGGCGGCATTGAGCGATTACTCCAAGAAATTCGGCGCCCAGCAGGATCGCTGGCACTTCCTCACCGGCGACCTGGGTTTGATCAAGCGGATTGGCGGGGAGAAATTCGGCATCACCGTCGATGACAAAGTCCACTCCGATCGGCTCATCCTGTTTGATCGCGAAGGGCAACTGGTCGGGGCCTATCGGTCTTTGGAACCGGAGCAATTCAGCGAACTGGTCAAGGAACTCAAACGGCTCGTGGGAGAGCCTGCAGCCGACGCCGAATCGGCCGGCGAATCCACGCCCGCCCGTGAGGCGGAAACGGCGACGCAGGAGCCGGCCTGATGAACGTGGAGCAACTGCCCCACCTGAACGCCACCCTCAACGGCCTGGCGACGGTGTTGTTGCTGATCGGGTATGCGCTGATTCGCGCGCGCGCGAGCGGGCGCACAAAACGGTGATGCTCAGCTGCTTCGCGGTTTCCGTGGCCTTTCTCGTCAGCTATCTCGTCTATCACGCCCAGGTTGGCAGCAGGCACTTTTCGGACGAGGCGCCGTCGCCCGCGCGGATTTTTTACTTTGCGGTGCTGATTTCCCACGTCATTTTGGCCGCCCTGGTCCCGTTCCTGGCGGTGGCCACCATTTATCTGGGCCTGACCGACCGCCGAGCCGCCCACCGCCGACTGGCCCGCTGGACGTTTCCGATCTGGCTGTATGTGTCCGTGACCGGCGTCATCGTGTATCTGATGATGTATCAGCTGTACCCGACGCCCATTTCGGCGGGTATACTGGGAGTCCACGAAACGATTGGAATTTCGAGCGGTCTCACGCCGATAGGGGTCCTATGAGCACGCACCCGCACAAGTCCGCAGGTCAACATCGTTCCCGCCATGCGGGACGCGGGTGGCAGACCGCTTGCCTGGCGGCGGTGGGATTGCTGTTGCTGGCGGGTGACGCGTTTGGCTGCCCCACGTGCAAGGACGCCATTGCCGACGGGGGCAATGGATATAACCTGGTGCAGGGTTATGGCTGGAGCATCGTCTTCATGATGTCGATGCCGTTTGTGATCTTTTTCAGCCTGGGCGGCTATTTCTATTATGAGGTCCGCAAGGCACAGCGGCAGCGCGAGGCGGTGGAAGAGCAACCATCGGTCGCGGTGCAGCCTTAGGGCGCGAATCCAAGACACTCGGCGACAAGCCGGTACGCCTCGCCGTGACGCGGCGGCCGAGAGTCGGCATACCATGCGTTTCCGACGAGCCTTGTGACTCCCGCGGTGGCTTCGACACAAGAGCCGATCGACGTCCGCCTGCGTGGCAAAGAAACACTCGCGTCGATGGCCTCGGCAAGGAATCGTGCTGTTTAGTCATTCGCCCGTGAAGTCTGGCTGGCCAACTCATCACGAATGGTCCCCGACCAGAGCGGAATGCCTTGCCGATAGGCCGCACGGGCGATCATGTGCGCGGCGACCGGAGTTGTCAGGAACAAAAAGGCAATCGTCGCCAGCACGCGTGTCGTGACCCGCGCATCCTCAAAGTGGAGTGCGGCGACCACCAACAAGCAACCGACGCCAAGTGTCGCGGCCTTCGTCGTGGCGGAAGCGCGGCAGTACAGGTCAGGCATGCGGAGAATACCCGCCGCCGCCAACATCAGGCACAGGGTTCCAATCGCCGACAGACAAAACAGCAAGGCAGTTAACATTAAGCGTTACTCCGTTCCAGATAGTGCGCGAAGGCGACGGTTCCCAAGAACGAAACCAGCGCCAATAACAGCCCGACATCCAGGAAAGCCATCTCGCCCGTGACGACTGAGTAGGCCGCCAGCATGGCAATGCCGATGGCCGCCAGGAGATCGAACGCGATGACACGATCCGCCAACGATGGCCCCCGCGCCAGGCGGACGAAAGTCAACATCGCCGCCAGCGTCAACATCGGCAGCACAACGAACTCCAGGAGCCAACCCATATTCATGCAAACACCTCACGAACTCGCTGCCCCAATCCGTTCTCGATCTGACGTCGAGTCGCCTCGACATCCGCGGCATTCATGACATGCGCGAAGAGAGTACTACCATCTGCCGAGACATCGAGACTGAGAGAGCCGGGCGTGAGGGTAATCACATTCGCGAGGAGGGTGATCTCTGCCGCCGAACGGCCCTGAACGGGAATCGCCAGGATTGCTGGTTTTATCCGATGTTTCGGTGTGATGATGTAGACGGCCACCCGCGCCGTGGCGACCACCAGCTCCCAGACAAAAAGAGCAGCGAATCGCACTAGATTCGCGCCACGCACGAAGTAGCGGGCGCGATCGGTACCGCGGGTGGCAATCCAGAGAATGCCGTAACCAATGGCAAAGCCAGCCAACAAGTTCGTCACGTTCATCAACCCGGTGACGGCGCCCCACGCCAGAGCGAGCAGAATATTCAGCATTAGCATTGGATCATTCCCCATTGAGAGCGGCAGTGCGGATATCGACCACGACTGGATCTTCACCCAGAACGGCTTGGATATACGATGACGGATCGAGTAATTGCTCGGCCGCGGAAGTGGATAGCAGGAACAGCGGCTCGGCCGAGATGCCGATTGTCAACGTCAAGCCACAGAGCAGCACCGAGGGCACCACCATCAGCCATAACCCTTTTGCTGGCCGCACGACATTCGGGCACGCTTCGCTTTCCAGAACGGGTTTCCAGAACGCACGATCCCAGATCTTCGTCATTGAAAATAGCGTCAGCAGACTAACGACCAAGGCCGTGGCGATCAGTACAAAGTGTTCCGCGGACAACCCGGCTCGCACGAGAATCAGCTTGGCCCAAAATCCCGATAGTGGCGGCAGGCCGGCCAGCGAGAGGGCAGGGACCAGGAAGAGGATGGCCAGCCACAGTTTCTCGCGGTAGAGGCCGCCCAGACGATTCAATTCGTAACTGCCCCGCTGTCGATGGATGATGCCGGCCACCAGAAACAGGTTCGTTTTCACGATGATGTGATGCACCAGATAGAAGATGGTTCCGGCCAGCGCGAGCGGCGTGAAAATGGCCAGTCCCATGATCATATAGCCAATCTGGCTAATGATGTGGAACGAGAGAATTCGCCGCAGGTCACCCTGCGCGGCCGCGCCCAGGACGCCGGTCACCATCGTGGTGCCCGCGATGAACAAGAGGATCGGCTGGGCATAGGATAATTCGTAGGCGAACATGAGACTGAACACGCGGACCATGGCGTAAACACCTACCTTCGTCAAGAGTCCAGCCATGACGGCGGTGACGGCGATCGGCGGAGTATGGTAGGAGGCCGGCAACCAAAAGAAGAGGGGAAACACGGCTGCCTTAATGCCAAAGGCCACGAGCAGGATCGCGGCAGCCACTGTGGGCACGCCGCTCACATCCACGTGGCCTAGCTGCCTCGCCAAGTCGGCCATATTCAGGGTGCCGACCGTGCTGTACAAAACGCCGGCCGCCGCGAGGAACAAGGCCGAGGACATCAGATTGAGGGTGACGTATTTCATCGCGCCTTCCAATTGGGCCCTCTCCCCACCTAAGGCGACCAGGACGAAGGATGCGATCAGCATCACTTCGAACCAGACATACATATTGAAAATGTCACCCGTCAAAAACGCGCCACAGACTCCCAGCAGCAAGACGTGCATGAGAGGGTGAAAGCCAAACCGCTGACGCCGCGAGTCCACGCTGCTGAGTGCATAGATCAGGACGCAGAAGCCGACGATTCCCGCGACCGCCACCATGATGGCGCTGAATCGATCCGCGACAATCGTAATTCCGAAAGGAGCGTCCCAGTTGCCGATCTGTACGACTTGGATACCGTGCATGATCACAGCCCGCAGCAAGGTCACGCCCGCGACCAACAGCGCACCGCTACCCACGACGCTCATCACACGCTGTACTCGCCGCCGTTTCCACAACAGCAAGCACACGGACGCCGTCAACAGGGGGATCAGGATCGGTAAAACAATCAGCAGTTTCATCGTGCGATTGGCCTTCGTGGAACAGAAAATCCTCAGGTGATCATCGGCTAGTTGACCAGTTCGGCAGTGCGAAGTTCGTCCAGGTCGTCTGAGCCGACCGTTTGATACACCCGTTTAAACAAGACAAGCGCGAACGCCTGCAAACCGAAACCAATCACGATGGCCGTCAGGATGAGTGCCTGTGGCAAGGGATCGGAGTATGCATCCGATATCGTGGATCCATCATCAGAGAGGAGGGGAGTCGCTCCCCGCGTCAATCCGCCGACCGTGAAAAGAAACAGGTTGGCCGCATGATTGAGCAAGGCGAGCCCGATGATTACCTTTACCAGACTCCGACGGAGGATCATATAGAATCCGGCCGCGTACAACGCACCCACGGTAATAGCCAGCAATAACTCCACGTCAATTCTCCGCGAGTTCAAAGATGATGAGGAGCACCATGCCGACCACGACCATATAAACGCCTGCGTCGAACAACAGCGGCGTACCTAGTTTCCCAATGGCCGGCAATTGGAAGTTGATCCAGATGCCGGTCATCCACGGCAATCCCAGCAAGGTCGCCACCAGACCGCTGGCGGCGGCCGTCAGCAAACCCATGGCGATGAGTAGACGCGGATGGACCCACAGCATGCGGCGAGCGGATTGCACGCCAAACGCGATCGCACAGAGCGCGAACGCCGCGGCAGCTGCCAAGCCGCCGACAAAGCCGCCCCCGGGTTCATTGTGGCCGCGCAGCAACAGAAACACCGAGAACAGCAACAGCAATGGCAGCAAGTACCTGGTGGCGGTGGATAATATGAGCGATTGCAAGGGAGTCTTCCCATTCATGGTCAGGTGCGACGAGATGACAGCAGGAACTTTCGGTCGGCATTCGCCACGGTGCCGTGCTCGGCTGCGGCCGTCTCGGTTGCGGCGTCCATGCGGGACACGTCGGACGTCACGGGACGATCGCCGCTCGACGATTCTTGGCTCGTCAACTCCTTGGCGTCGGAA
Organism: uncultured Planctomycetaceae bacterium; assembly: GCA_963700865.1. Classification (GTDB taxonomy): domain Bacteria; phylum Planctomycetota; class Planctomycetia; order Pirellulales; family Pirellulaceae; genus CAVOGJ01. The sequence continues at coordinate 337,539 of CAVOZC010000022.1, forward strand.
GCCGGTTCCTCCTGCCGCGGTAACGCGGATTTCGGGATGACACGCAAACGCATGAGCGAATAGATACCGATCGCCGCCACGGCCAGGACGGTTATTTCCGCCAGCGTATCCAAACCGCGAAAATCGACGAGGATGACGTTTACCATATTGCGGCCTTTGGCCGACGCCAGGCTGTGCTCGGCAAAAAAGGGGGAAACACGGGACGGGGCGTGGGCGATCGCCGCCGCCGCGGCGATCGCTGTCATCAGACCTCCGGCCATAATCGCGACGAAAGCGTCACGTAGGCGTACCCGTCGGCTACTGAGTGCGGCGAACTTTGGCAGTCGGTAAATGACGAACACGAAGAGGATAACCGTCAACGTTTCGATGGCGAGTTGTGTCATGGCCAAGTCGGGCTCGCCAAACATGACGAACATCATCGCGATGGCATAGCCAATGACCCCTAGGGCACAGACGGCGGCAAGCCGCGAGGTACTTGTAATCGACATCCAAGTACCGCCCAAGATGAGAGCGACGAGCCCCGTCTCATGCAAACGCAGGCTCAAGAAATTTCCATGCGTAGGAAATTGGATGGTCATCAGTGTCGCGCCGAGAAGTCCAGAAAAGCTAATCAACACGACGAGCAGGTAGGTCCGCAGTCGCCCATTCTGAAGCAGGCGTGATTGCCATGCCGCCGTGATCTGGACGCCGCGCAGTAGACGGTCGTAAGCGGATGACGGACCCCACTCCCCAAGCCAAGCAAGGCGTCTCAGAGACGCAGCGAGCCGATGTCGAGCGACAAAAAGGCCCAGGCCGGCCAGCAGCGTCAGGCAACTCAGCAAGAGTGGTAGATGAAAACCAGGCCATAACTTCAGCGTAACCGACGTCGGATCGTGCCCCACCGCCGCGACCGCCGGAGCGATCAGGTAGTGGCCGCAGGCCGCAGGGAACAGACCGATGGTCAGACCAACGACACCGAGTACCAGCGGCGGCATCACCAACTGCCAGCCAGGACGATGGGCTGTACCTACGCCCGCGTCGACCTTCCCAAAAAAGGGACCGATCGTCACCAAGCCGGCAACAGCTACGAAGCCGATGCCCGCGACAAGTGAGGCACCGAGGCCGACAAATGCCAGCTTCCCAGCGACGAGGCACGACTCGTAAATCAGCTCCTTCGCCAGGAAGCCGGCCGCCGGAGGCAAACCTGCCAGCGAGGCTCCCGCCATCAACGCCGCGATGGCAACGAGCGGCAGGGATCCGAGCAAGCCGCCCAGTTGCCGTACATCGCGGCTGCCCGTGGCATGTTCCACCGTGCCGGCGACCAAGAACAGCGCGCCCTTGTAGAGGGAATGAGCGACGAGCAACACGATCGCCGACTTCATCGCGAGTGGAGAACCGATACCCAGTAACAGCATCAACAGCCCCAGGGCGCTGATGGTGGAGTAGGCCAGCGTGCGTTTGAGATCGGTCTGCTGCCATGCCAGCCAGCCGCCGACGATCGACGTCATGGAGCCCGCCGCCACCAGCAGGACCTGCCAGACATCGACTTCCCTGAAGATCGGATTCAGCCGGGCCACAAGATAAACACCCGCCTTCACCATCGTGGCCGAATGCAGATAAGCACTGACAGGTGTCGGGGCTTGCATCGCCGCCGGCAACCAGAAATGAAACGGGAATTGCGCTGATTTCGTGAAGGCACCCACGAGAATCAATGCAATCATCGGGATGACGAGCGGGGATTGTCGAATCGTATCGGAACGAGCCACCAGCGTCGTCAGTTCGTAACTACCGCCCGCGTGCGAAATCAGGAGCAGGCCCACCAGCAGCGACAGGCCCCCGAAACCGGTAACGAGTAACGCTTGCAACGCCGCCTTGCGAGCCGCCTCGCTCTCATGCTTAAACCCGATCAGCATGTACGACGCAAAACTGGTAAGCTCCCAGAAGACAAACAGTGTCATCACATTATTCGCGGCGACCAAACCCAGCATCGCGAACATGAACGCCAGCAACCAGAAGGAGAGACGAGCACGGTGATGATGTTGCCCGATGTAGCCTCGCGCGTAAACGAAGATGAGCGTCCCCAAGCCGGTGACGAGAAGCGAGAACAGGAGCGACAACCCATCGATGAAAAAGCTCAAGCTGACGCCCAGGCCCGGCACCCAGTTCCAGGAGACAGAAAACGATTCGCCCATGGCGACGTGAGGCACCAGGCCCGCGAACCACAGCGTGAGCGCCAAAGGCAAGATCGGGATCAGCGCTTGCATGTTATCCGCCGCACGCCTGGCCGCACCTGGCTTACGACCGACACCGACGCTTGTCCTTCGCTCTTCCCTGTCCACAACGCGGTGCTCCTGCCTCGCCCGTTTTCCCATCCGACCCGATCGCGCGCCTTACGCGCTTGTGAAATCAAGACGGCTCGCGGCGCGGCGTCGTTGATACTTAGCGGATTGCCGCTTGCTTGCCAGGTAACGTCGCACGGTACGTTGAGCACGATCAGCAGCAACGCCGGCAGCGGTAACCATGGCACCTTCCCGCCCGTCTACCGTGAGTTGTCCACCCGCCCGTAAGAGGATCAGGATTTTGCACCGCCAGGCAGCGGCGCCACGCGGACCGCTCTCATCGAGGATGGCGCATTCGACTTTGCGAATGGACTGCGAAAAACGGGTCAGTCCAAAACGCAGTTGGCGTTCGATTTTCTCCCGTACAAACGGTTTCAGCTCGCTGTGACGCGCTTGAATGTCTAGTTGCATCTCGGTGGATCTCCGTGATTTGGGTTGTCAAGTCTTCCGGATGTGCTCCCTTATTGAGCCAGAAATAGCGGACGCTTTACATTCTGCATCACATGAAGCGCGGTATTGCCGAACAGCCTCTTCAGCATGACAGGCTGAGCGGAAGTCCCCATCACGATCAAGTCAGCATCCCAGTCCTCCGCATGCGCGAGCAGCGCTGGCCCAGCAGGGCCGTTCAGGTGTTCGGCTTCGACGTCAAAGCCATGGGCACCGCAATAGTCACTCGCCTCTTCGAGTAACTTGGCAGGGGGCTCTTGAGCGTCGTCCAGCGAGACGATTTTTAAGCGAGTATTGGGCCAGAGTCGCAGTTGCATGAACCGTCGCATGGCATTGGCCGACTCGATCGAACCGCTATAAGCGACGAGTACCCGATGGATCGGACGAAACTTCTTCGAGACGGCGATGATCGGACGCATGCCGCTGCGGACGAGCTTGTCCAGCAACTCACTGCTGTCTAGATCGTTGAAACAATATTCGAAGACGCTTCTCAGCCCAAAAATTGTAAGATCATGATAGCGGGAACGCGACAAGATCAGTTCGAACGCGTCCCCTGTTTCCTTCTCCAGCCGATACGACACGCCGGCGTTTTTGCAGGCCGTCTCGAATTTCCGCGTCGCCGCTTCCACGCGTAAGCGTGTCAGCTCGGCGCGTTCTTCGCGAAGCTGGACGGCCAGTGATCCCGCGCCAATCGGCACCGACTGTCTTGGCATCAGACGAGCTTGGTTGACGACCGTGACGCCCGTGAGAGCGGCCGAATGTCGCAGGGCCAGTTCGATGGCCCGATGAATGGCCACCTCGGTGTATTCCGTACCGGCCAACCCGACGAGTATCTTATGGATCATGACTCGCGACCTCCGAAAATCTCGGGCAGGGATAACTTGCTCGTCCCCTCTGTACTATTATTCGGAGAACCTTAAACTTAGAAATAGAGAATATTTATATTCCATTCATAGATTATTCCAATGCATGAGGCCCCGCATGGACTGGCTCAATTATCATCATCTCTTGTATTTCTGGGTTGTGGCCCGCGAGGGGAGCATTAGCCGCGCCTGCGAGCAGCTGCACTTGACCCAGCCGACGATCAGCAGCCAATTGCGGAAGTTGGAAGAGTCGATGGGGCAAAAGCTATTCGATCGGACTGGCCGCAGCCTCTCGCTGACTGACACGGGCCAACTCGTCTTTCGATATGCCGAAGAGATCTTTTCTTTGGGGCAGGAGATGACGGATGCGGTGAAAGGTCGACCGACGGGACGACCGCTCCAACTAACCGTCGGAGCGCCGGAAGTCATTCCGAAGCTGATTGTCCATCGCCTCTTGCAACCTGCCTTGCGGCTCGACGAGCCCGTCCATTTGGTTTGCCGCGAGGGCAAGATGGCTCAACTACTGCCACAACTCGCTTCCCATGACCTGGACATCATCTTGTCGGACTCGCCAGCTGGGTCGCTAACGCACATTCGTGCCTTTAATCACTCACTGGGAACTTGCGCGGTGAGTATTTTCGGGACGGCCAAGTTGGCAAGGAAGTATCGTCCCCGGTTTCCATCGTCGCTGGAAGGCGCGCCGATGTTGTTGCCGACGAGCAACACGGGCTCGCGGCGAGCCTTTGATCAATGGTCCGATGAACGTGACCTCCGGCCGCTGGTAGTCGCGGAATTCGAGGACTGCGCTGCTAAAGGTGTTTGGTCAGGACGGGCTGGGGTTATTTCCCGGCCCCGCGGCGATCGAGCAGGAAATCTGTCGGCAGTACAATGTCGGTGTCGTGGGACGCATCGAAGACGTGAGAGAACAGTACTTTGCCATTTCCGTCGAGCGTAAGTTGAAGCACCCGGCGGTGGTGGCTATTTCGACAGCCGCCCGTGACGAGTTGTTTGCGGGAAAGTGATCTGTCCCTGTGCGAGCGGTATTTGAATCGCGAGCAGGGGAAAGGCAGGCATTCAGCCGCCTTGGCGAGTTTACTGAACTTCGCAATCAGTTGACTCCACTGGCCCACGGATCACGCGGTGCTCAGACACAGACTTCGCCAACGTTGCCTTTCGCTTCGCAAGCATCCCATTGTCGCCTTTCGCTCCGCGAAAGTGGCGGCCTAGGGTTGGCCGCTGCCGTCGTGTTCGCACTTCACCATGGTTGAGTGGAATCCGCTTCCGGTCCTTTCGCGGAGCGAAAGCCGACGATTCGCCCGGCCGCTTACTCCGGTTTCGGCACATGCTGATCGAACAGGATCATGTTACCGTCTGGATCGGTCACCACGAAACTCGCCGGCCCCTTGCTGGCTGCGTCGGCTTCCGTGAGCGGTTGGACACCCCGCTGTTTGAGCTTGTCCTGAAGCTCGCGGACGTCCTGAAAATCCTTCAACGTCTCTTGATCCACATTCCAACCCGGATTGAACGTCATGATGTTCTTCTCAAACATGCCCTGAAAAAGCCCGATCGTGGTCGACCCGTTCTGAAGGATCAGCCAGTGCTGCTCGATATCGCCCCCCACCGGTAGAAAGTCGAGCTTCTCGTAAAAGGCCTGCGAGGCCTTGATGTCTTTCACCGCGAGGCTGACGGAAAAGACACCCAGTTGCATTGTTTTCTCTTTCACGGACTCTGGCTCCTTGGGGGTTGCGGATTGGCTCGAAGCCAGACCGGCAAACGCTGCAAGCACGAGCAGGCATGCGCTGGGGGCAATTGTGCATGACTTCATCGGGATGCTCCTGGGGTGCGGCGGAAGGGAAGCGGGCCGACGCATCGTATCAGACGAGCGGCGATTGACAAGCAAACCGCCACGATCGACCCGCGGGCGTAAGACCGCATCCTGTGGTCCGACAACCGTCGCCTATCCCGGACGCGCGGACGCAGAGGTGCGCTGCGAGTAATGACAATGCCCGCCGTTGGTCGGCGGGAGCCTCAGGTTGGCCGGCCACGCAACGGAACTGGACGGAGACGACACATCCGCTACGCACCCATGCCCTTCACGGGGCCGGTTCGCCAGGACGTGGCAGGCGTCGACGAACGATGACGCTCATCCAGATCAGGGCCAGCAACAACCCTGACGGTTCGGGGACGTGTCGCATCCATGGCTGCCCGGTCAAGGCGTGCGTGCGGGACCGCGACTCAAGCTTGCCAAAGGGCACGTAGGCAATGCCATCATGCGTGGGCCCCCACAGGGGTCCCCAACTGTTCTTCGCCAGCCAGTAATCGTCCTCGAAACTGTCTTCATCGTAGCCGATAATGGTCACGGCGTGATATCCGCTCACTCCCGCATACATGCGTTGTCCCGTGAAGGGGTTGTGGAAGTCGCTATAAGCACTCACCAACGCTGGCAGCGGCCCCTCTTGCTCGAGCGCCGCCTGGATGTTCGACGTCGAGTAGGGCTTGTCACCGCCGTCGTAGCCCGCATTCAATTCCAGATCGACCGCATCAATGCCGAACAGGTTGTAAGCACCGCTCAACGGCCAGTCAGGCGATGAGTTACTATAGGTGTAAGGCAGCGTCGCTTCTTCCGTGATGCCTTGTTCCTGGACAAACATCAGTGCCACGAACTCCCAACCTCCGCTGCAAGTGCCTCCTCCGGCCGGATCGAGAATCAGATGCTGTTCCGAGAGATCCAAATCGAGTAACGGATCGTTATTCGCGATCTCAAACTTCGACTCCAGCGCCGCGACGACAGCGAACGCCCAGCATGAGCCACACCCGCCTTGACTCTTCACAGGTGTCGTGAAATCTCCACCCGGCTGATTTCGCCAGTCAAACACGGTCGCTTGTGCCGGCACGGTGACCAAAACCGCGATGCTCGTCAATGTAAAGATGCGGCTCATGACGGTCTCCTTTCGTCGGAGAGCCGACGGCCACTACTCGTGGCTCAGCCAAATGCCGCACGGATATTCATCCATGCTTGGCCCAAGGAAGAATGAGCACACGTCGTGCCCAACCCGTGTTACCGAGGCAAGAGGAATCGTAAGTTCCACGGGGCCAATGTTTTTCGTGTTCCAAACCGAAAGCGACTGCGGAATCTGTCGACGGTACAGCGTGCGGCCACGCCGCATGGCACAATCGGGTATGTGCTTACAGACACAGTCCGTTGAGCGTTTGCCGGTCCTGCCGTGTCGGCCGGCCGCAGTCACCGCGAACTACGCGGATTTCTCGAGGATCTCCGCCTGGCTGAGTTTGTTGTAGAGCGTCTTCAGGCTGACTCCCAGTTCTTCGGCCGCCTTCGGCTTGTTCCCCTCGTGCCGCTCGATGGCACGCTGCACGGCCAGCACTTCGACCTGCCGCAGCGTGAGTGGAGCGTCGAAGGGACTCGCCTTGGGTGACCGTTGCAGCTGGGGCAGGTGTTCGGCACGGATGGGGGGCGAGTTGCAGAGAATCGTGGCGTGTTCGATCACGTTTGCCAGTTCACGGACATTCCCCGGCCAAGTATGACGTTCCAGCAACTCCTTGGCCTTGGGGGCGACGCAGGTGTCGGCGTCGCAGCAGTGGGGCATGAACCGCTTGAGGAGGTGAGCCACGAGGAGCGGCAGATCGGCAATGCGTTCGCGGAGGGGAGGGAGGAGCAGCTCGAAGGTGTTGATGCGAAACATCAGGTCTTGTCGAAAGTCATCTTCCTCCACCATCTTGGCGAGATCCCGATGGGTAGCACAGACCACGCGGACATCCACCTGAAACGGTTCATTCTCGCCCACGCGACGCACCTCGCCGCTCTCAAGCACTCGCAGCAGCTTGGCCTGCATGGCCTTTGGCAGCTCGCCGATCTCATCCAGGAACAGGGTGCCTTCGTTGGCCACTTCGAATAGTCCTACCCGGTGTTCATCGGCTCCGGTAAAGGCCCCTTTCCGATGCCCGAACAACTCGCTCTCAATCAGATTCTCGGGCAGGGCTCCACAATTGACCGTCACGAAGGGTGCCGCGGCCCGTTCGCTCAAATCGTGCACGGCTCGAGCGACCAGTTCCTTGCCGGTGCCGGTTTCACCGCGGACGAGGACCGTCGAGTGGGTGGGGGCCACCTTTTCGATCAGTTGCTGAATGCGCTGCATGGCTGGCGTCTTGCCGACCAGCCGCGGCGCGCCAACTTTTTGTTCCAGTTGGTGTTTGGCGGCACGGCACTGGTTGACCAGCGACTTCTTCTCCGCCACGCGATGGAGCAGTGCTTCGATTTCCATCAGCTTGCACGGTTTGGCCAGGTAGTCAAACGCGCCTTGGCGGAGGGCGTCCACGGCCGACTCGATCGACTGCTTGCCGGTCAGCACCACGCAGGCCGTTTCGGGCGAGTTCTCACGGATATAGCGCATCACCTCCAATCCGTGGAGGCCCGGCATATCGAGATCGAGGATGGCACAGTCGAAGGTATTCTTATCGAGACTGGCTACGGCGGTGGTCCCGTCAGGACAGACGGTCACGTTGAAGCCACGCCGCGGCAACTCCAACCGCATCAGTTCCTGCAGGCTGCGCTCGTCGTCCGCGAACAACACATTTAATTGGGGCTTCTTGGCCCCTGTCTTAGGCGGCTTTGTAATAATAAGACTCCTTCTCGGATCGATTCGCCAAGGGGAGCGAAATCGTGAATTTTGAACCGGTACCTACGCCCTGACTCTCCGCACGAATGGTGCCCCCATGGTCGGTGACGATGCGGTGAGTGATCGACATGCCGAGCCCCGTACCTTGCCCGTCGCGGCGGCGAGTAAAAAATGGCTCGTAGAGGTGTCGCAGCGTATCCGCATCCATTCCGCAGCCGTTGTCAACCACCTGCAATTCGGCTCGATCACCCACTTCCCGCAACCGCACCACGACTTCACCACTTTGCTCGAGGCTATCGAGCGCATTGGTAATGACGTTGAGCACGACTTGTTTCATTTCTTGCGCGTTGACATGAGCCCAGACCGGCCCGGTTGCCTCGCAGCGCAGCTTCTTGTCTTTGTGCCTCTCCAGGTGTCCGACCAGGCTGAGCACGCCGTTGGCAAGCTCCACAAGATCGGTCGCTTGCCGTTCCCGATTGCCGACTCGAGCAAAATCGAGCAGTCCGGACGTGATACCTTTGCAGCGAAACGCCTCGTCCTGAATCATCCGTAAGTAGTTACGGCAGACCATAATTTCGTCATTGTGTTCATCGTCAGCGAGAACATCGTCGTCGGCGATGATGTCATGCAAGCGATCCTCGAGAGATTCCGCGCAGAGCGCGATGGATTGCAGAGGATTGTTGATTTCGTGGGCCACTCCCGCCGCGAGAAAACCGACGCTGGCCAATTGCTCGCCGCGAACGGCTTCTTGAGTCCGCACGCGGACCTGCTCGTCGAGGTCGTCGCGAATTTCCTGAAAACGACGAGTCATGTCGTTCATGGCGGTGGCCAGTTCGGCCATCTCGTCCTTCGACGCCAGCAGAATACGGTGATCAAAATCGCCACGAGCCACCCGTCGCGATCCGTGCAGCATCTGCCGGAACGGTTTCAGGATCCACAGGTAGAGCAACCGCACGAGCAAGCTGAGCATGATCAAGGTGAGCACGGAAGCGATCCCCATTACGAAAAATGATCGACGGTATTCGCCCTGCACATCGTCCTTGAAAGTCTTCATGCGATCCGTCAGGTAACTCGGCAACTCGGTGGACAACGTCTGCAACTTGGTTAGGCTTTTTACGATTTCGGCCACGCATACCTCGGGCAAATCGACCAGGTAAGGCGTGTCGACGTAGTTCGAGACTCGATCGAGCTCCAGTTCAATCTTGTGCAGCGTCTGGGCTTCGCTCACGTTTTCGTCGGCCCGCCAATCACGATCCTCAATCCGTTGATTTCGTTGCAAGACCGTTTTGTAGCGATGAATCGATTCCCGGGCCGCCACTAATTGCGTTCGCAGATCCTCCAAGGCCTGTTCATGCTCGTTCTCCTCCGAGGTCACCGACTCGAGCAATTTCCAGGATTCGGTTTGAGTGGCTCGACTGAACGTGACACGCAGGTCCGCGACTTCGTGCGCGAAACCCGATGCCAGGGGCAATTCGAGCGAACGGCGACTGAGACCTCGAGCCACCGCACGATATTTATAAATGGCCGTATTACCACTCCAGGCAAGGGTCACTACCGCCACGATCAGCAGCGTCAGGCAGAGGGTGAGCTTTCGGCGAATGGGCCATCCCGATAACATCGCGACCTCCTTGTCGCGGCCAATTGGCGAGTTTCTTCCGGGCCCCGGTGCGGACTCGGACCGAGGCAAAGTCTAATGGCAGGGGGCAACGTTCTGCAATTACAGACGCGACAACCACTCACGTTCGCGGATGTCCCGCGGGAGCAACCAGAAGCAGCGGTCTTTTATCGCTGAGCAAGCACGGATGGAATCGCTCGACGCGAAAACGAAAACGGCGAGAGCCCCATGGCCCTCGCCGTTTCTCCAATCGCTCCCGTCAAGGTAGACTGCTTTAGTAGACGACCGTGAATCCCCAGATACCGAGCGCTTCCATGGCCAAGCCGCGGCGGCTGAGCGGGAAAGCGCGAATCATCCAAGGAGCACAGCTGCCTGGCCGGTAGTAGCCCAGCACATAGCGGCATTCGTTCGGCGGATAGACACCCATGTTGTAAGGCAGCAGGGCCACGCTGGCGAAGAAATGGGCACCCGACAACAGTGGTTGCGCGAGCGGACCTGCCGAATGGCCATAGCGCTCGAGCTGCATTTCCTCGAAGTAAAGCGGCTTGTGGCACACGCCGGACGCCTTCCAGGTGAACGTGCACATCGTGAAATCGCGGGCGATATAGTCCGCGTCGTCCATCACGCATTCGGGCGGTATGCGCCACCAGCCCGTCACAAAACAGGTATCGTCTTCGCTCAGGTCGAAAAACGAATACGATTTCGTGCTGCCGTCCCGCAAGCGGATAATGACATCGTCATTGGCAAAGTCTTCCAACGTTCCCTCCGCAATGACATGACCGCGAAAATTTCGCCAAACGCGGGTGGGAGCGTCGAGCAGCCGCTGGCGTTGCTCTTCCGTGTCCATTTCATCATCGGACGACGGTGACAGCGGAGGCGAGATGTTGATGCTGATCTTGTCGAGCGACAGGTCGTCAATCTCGCGCCAAGCCACGTCGCAATTTCCTTCTTCCCGACAGCAGTCGCGATCATTGTAAATCCGATCGCACCGCTCCGCCGCTTTCCCCGCTGGGCTGCTGTTGTCCGACGCGGATGATTCGTCCGCGCGAAAAGACGGCCTCGGTTCCGGCGTCTCCCGCTCCCCCGGTTCACCAAATCCGGGCAGTCGCGGCAGTTCTTCCGTCGTGTCCGGCGTTTGAAATTCCGAATTGGGCGTCGGCATTTGCGCATCGTCGTAGTCACCTGCCTGAGGCCGCGGTAGCTCGCGATTGCCCGGGACACTTTCCGGCGTCGGCGGTTGTTCGAGCGGCGTCGGCGGCTCGAAATCGGGAATTTCCCGCAGTGACTCGACTTGAGGATCGGCCAGCCGTGTTGCCTCGACGGCTGGATTCCAGCTGGTTGTTGGCGGCCCTGGCTCGTCCAAGGATCCGCCCAGCTTCGAGGCTTGAGCCGGCTCGAAGGCCACGACGGGAGCGTGCAACTGCAGCCGCCCCGACCGTGGTTTCTGGAGAGACGGTGCGGTTTGCGGGTCATCGAGAATCTTGATGCGGGGGCTGGCAGGCCGCGCACCCGAGGCCACGGTAAGCCGTAACGATGGGCTGGGCGTCACACGGACTTCTTCGTTGGCGCTGGCCAAGCGAAACAGGGCCGGTTCGCCCGCCGCGCGACGCCCGGTCGCCGTGGTCTTCCTGCTTTGAGGCTGATGGTCAGCCGCTTTGTCACCAAAGGGATCGTTAAACGGGTCGGCACCCCGCATGCTCGTCGAGGGTCCCGCGGTGCCCGCATCGCCGAACGGGTCCCATGCGGCCGAACCATGGGGGCTGTTTGACAACGGTCGATTGCGGCGGCCGGTTTGCAGAAGTTGTTGACGAGCCCGCTCGCGGGGATCGTCAGCTGCGGTCTTGTCGGTTGAGCCACCGCTGGCCGTCGTCGTTGCCTCGGGGAAGGCAGCGGGAGGGAACTCAAACAGGGACTCTCCCTCAGCGGCTGGCAGGGATACTTCCGAGGGGGCGTTGACGCGACGCCACGGCAGGTGCTGACTCGACCGCGTCGTGCGCTCGGCCGGAGCCGCAGAGACCGTACGGGCAGGCCAAGCCGACGAGGAGCGGCTGCTCCAAGTCGCTGATGCGGCCGTCTGGCCCGAGGCAAACGCTTCTTGGGCGGCAGCCCACGAGTCGGGCAGCGCGAATCCCAGCAGGCTGCAGGCGACACCGGCCCACAAGATCGCCGCTGACGACGGGCCGCCCGTCGCGTTAGTGTTCCGAACTGTAATTGGGAGCTTCCTGCGTGATCGCGATATCATGGGGATGGCTTTCTCTGACGCTCGCCGCCGACACCTGGATGAACTGCGCGTCCTTACGCAATTCTTCAATCGTCCGCGTGCCGCAGTAGCCCATCCCGGCCCGTAAGCCGCCCACCAGTTGGTAGACGAACGGGCCGAGCGGACCTTTGAAGGGCACACGCCCTTCCACCCCCTCAGGCACGAGTTTTCCGTTCTCCGTCTTGCTCCCCTGCCGATACCGTTCGCTGGATCCCTTGACCATCGCCCCGAGCGACCCCATGCCTCGGTACACCTTAAAGGTGCGGCCTTGGTAGAGGATTTGCTCACCCGGGCTCTCGGCCAAGCCGGCGAATAGCCCGCCGATCATGACCGCATGGGCGCCTGCCGCAATGGCCTTGGTCAAGTCACCCGAATAACGGACGCCGCCGTCCGCAATGATCGGGGTTTCGCTCGCGGCGGCCGCCTCCGCACACGAGTACACCGCCGTGATTTGAGGCACACCGACGCCGGACACCACGCGTGTCGTGCAGATCGATCCTGGGCCAATCCCCACTTTGACCGCGTCCGCACCCGCATCAATCAGGTCAAGGCATCCCTCCGGCGTGGCCACATTGCCCGCCACGACGTCGATGTCCCACTGTTTCTTGATTTCCCTCACCGTTTCAATGACATTCGACGAGTGGCCATGGGCGCTGTCGACCGTAAGCACATCCACGTCCTTGCCAATCAGGCTCTCACATCGCTCAAAATCAAAGACCCCGACGGCTGCTCCGACCCGCAATCTCCCTTGCGCGTCTTTACAGGCGCTGGGATATCGCTTCATCATGTCGATGTCTTTGATCGTGATCAGACCCGTCAGGATGTAATCTTCGTCAACCAGCAAAAGCTTCTCCACCTTTTTTGCCGTTAAAATTTTCTCAGCTTGCTCAAGCGTTACAGCCCCCGTAGCCGTCACCAGGTCTCCCTTGGTCATGACGGCCGAAATCGGCAGGTCGTTGGATTCGAGAAATCGCAGGTCTCTCCGCGTTAATATCCCTTCCAGATGGCCATCCTCGCGGGTGATAGGCACTCCCGAGACGTTATGTTTGGCCATGATTTCGCGTGCCTCCGCTACCATCGCTTGCGGTGGCAGCGTGACCGGATCATCAATGATGCCATTGGCACTTCGCTTGACGAGATCCACCTCTTCCGCTTGCCGCTCGATCGACAGGTTCTTGTGAATGACGCCCAATCCGCCGTGCTGGGCCAGCGCAATGGCCATCTGATTTTCGGTCACCGTGTCCATCGGCGAGCTGAGCAGGGGAATCTGGAGGCGAATGCGGCGCGTCAATTTGCTGGACAAGTCGACTTCGGACGGTACGAATTGACTGTAGCGAGGCTTGAGCAGGACGTCGTCAAATGTGATGGCGGGCTCAGCCGCGAATTTGTCGGTCATCGGGCCTTCAACTCCGGAAGTGAACGTGGAGCCCGGTATTATCGGGGGAGCGAAGAGAATTCGCAACGACCGGCCCAAGGGAGATCGATCGTCAGGGGCGACGAGCCGCCAGAACTTCGCTCCGCAGTTGGTCAATCAGGCTGTTGGAGACGTATTTTTGAATGAGTCCGCGGGTCTCGCGAAACATGCGGTCAATACGATCCTGCACGGCTCGATTGTCACTCGTCAGTGCCTGTTGACGGTCGCGCACGGCCAGCAGCAGGTCCTCGCGTGTCGGTAAACTGCTGAGTTCGTCGAGTAGCGACTCGGCCTTGTCGAGCTGCTGATTCTCAAGAGCCCGGCGAATGCGAATAGCATAGACCTGCTGCCGGGCCATCACCTCGACCATCTGCTCCTGGATGCCTGTCAAGAAACCTTCCGCCTCCAGGCGCGCGCTGTCGTCCACCAGCTCGGCAATCGTCGTTGTCTCGAAACCGGGGACCAGGGGCAGGCGAGCCAGCAGGCGGCCGCCGTTCTTGACATACATGATCTTGATCGGGTCCTGGTCCCGCTTGACGACCACCTGGCCCCGCCAGTCGGTCCGTCCGACGAACGTCGACGTCTTTTCGCCGGGCAAGCGGGCATAGATGTCATAGCCGGTCAGCGTGGTATTCGTGTCGCCTTTAGCAACCAATCGCAGTACCGTTTGATCGAGCGTGGGACGCGCCAGCAACGCTATTTTTTCCACTTGGCGGGTACTCCGCGAACGGAACGGATTCCGCAACCCGGAGACGATCGAGCAGGTCGCATCGGCAAAATCGATCGCTTCGACCTGGAGCAGCGTCCAGGGAATCGCTTGCACACCATTCGGGGCGAGCTTTCCCAGGCGATCGTTTTTTCGCAAAACCGTTCGCAAGACACTGCCCGGCGGTGGCATCAGCCGTTCCAGCTCGGCGCCACCCGTCAGCAGGCCGGCCCGCATCGTGACTTCCACGTGATCATCAAGCGAGCGGCCGACCAGACCGATGGGTGTAAAGGCTCGAATGATCTCATCACCCACTGCCTGGCCCAGACGATCCGTCTGGCGAACCACCAGCCGTCGGATGGCCTGCCAGGAGCGGGTACGGCAATCGAGTTCCCGCGTCGTGACGGTCCAGCCGCCATTCATTGGTCGCACGGCCACGAGGAAGAGCTTATCGCGTTCCAGCAGGGCGGCATCGGCGGCGGCGATCGCTTCCAGCGTGATGTCTGCCAGGCTCTCCAACTGGGAAAACAACAGTTCCGAGGGAGGTGGGGCCACCTCCAACTCCCAGGCCGCTCCGAAGGTCGCCTCGGCCACCTGCCGAATTTCAGCGGGCATCCGGTCGGCGGTCGCCACGATTTCGGGCACCGGTTCGCAAGCGAGCCAGACATGAATCCGATAGGGTGATGCGGCCCAGCTATCGGTTGCCCACAGCCGCGGGGTCGGGGCCAGGGCGACGAGCAGCCACAACAGCCACCGCGTCCCGATGGCAGGGGGCTCGCAATCCCCGTGCGGACGTGCTTCCGCGGCTGGCGAGATGTGGCGGATCATGGCGCAGCCGACTCCGTCCCCGGTTGCACTTCCCAGTTTTCCACACCCTGATATAGCGAAAGGGGAGAAACGGCCACGTTGCGAATCCGATCGCGGTAGGCAAAGAACTCGGTCAACTGCCACAGCGGGATCACGGCAACTTCTTCATGAGCCAGCCGGTGGATCTCGTGCAGCGTGTCACGAGCTTGCTGCCAATTGGACACCAGTCCCAAACGCCGGAGCGCGAGCTCCAGATAAGAAGATCCCCCCGCAATCATGCCCTCGGCGCCCAGCAGCTGACGAATATCAAACATCGGCTCCGTCACCACCATGTCGACGTACAGCAAATCCCAATCATCATCCGTGGGAGTGGTTTGTCCGGCTCGCAGCTCTCGCGGTTCGCAGGCGATGCCAATCGCCGACAGGTATTGCGAGATGGCGGCGGAAGCGAGTCGCGGAACGGCGGCGGCCGAATGCGCCAGCACCAGGGGTCGCTCGGCCGGCGGCTCGGCACCCGTCTTGGTCGCCATGGCCCTCAATTGCGACCTGGCCACCTCAGCCAGTGTGATGGCCAGGGTCGGCTCATAGCCTCGCGGTCGGATACGTTCGTCGTAGGCGTAGCCGAGCGGATCATCGGTCCCGACGCCAGGTGGAAACGGACCACTGATCACACGGCAGCCGTTGATCCGCTGGTTTCCCAGCAGGTCCTGCTCCAGAATCGTCTGACGACTGATCCCGTACACCAGCGCCCGGCGATAGGCGCGCTGCTGCATGAGCGGCTGCTGAAAATTCGGGATGAGAAAATGGATGCTGGGAACCGCATACGGGCGGACAAGGATGCCCGCCTTACGTTTCAGGTTGGTAATGTCACCGGGAAAAAGCCGGTCCACGACATCGATCTCATCCGCGAGCAAGGCTGCGACCGCCGCGGCCGGATCATCGAAATAAATCTCGATGATTTCCATCGGTTGGTTCGGACGACGCCCCACGTAGTTTTTGTTGAGCACCAACCTTAGCTGCTGCAGATTGCCATCGCTGATGTAGTAGGGATTCGTGGGTCCGGTGGTGTCATCGGCCGACAATTGGCCCAAAGGCGTCTGCAGCAGCGATACGGGATTCAGCAGCGGCTGGGACAAGCGGACCTTCACTTTATAGACATCTTCAACTCCGATCGACTCAACGAGTTGACTCCACAGAGGCACCATATTCGCGCCGCCCGGGCGAGCCATGTCGAGGAGAATATTCGCCAGATCATAACCCGTGAACAGTTCGGCGATACTGTCGCGCGAGCCGCGCTGGAGCGTGATGGTGATCGTCCGCGAATCGGGGGCCACGTCGACCTTCCCCACGGGACACAAGTATTCACCCCCATCAGGGCCATAACCTTGAATTTCCACCAGCGTGCGATATCGCAAGCGGCCGGTGCGTCGGGCGGCCCAATCGTCGGCACGCCGCGGGTCCATATCCCGTGCCGGCCGCGTCACTCCCACCTTAACGACCGGATAACGACGACTGATCTCCGTCATGAACTCGACGAGCCCTGGCAACTCAGGCCACGTCCGCGACGCCGCCCGTGAGATGTCGAAGGCGGCCTGATCGTCGCCGGCCGCGGCCCGTGCCGCGGGCGGCAACGAGTTGCTTTTCCGCCAACGCGCTCAGTCGCGCCTTCCACTCCCTGACGGCGGCATCCATCTTGCCGCCAAACCGCGAGCTGGCCCAACCCAGCATCGACCGCGCGGCCAGAAAATCGCCTTCGGCAACCGAGGCCTCGAACATCTTGGCCGCGACGTTTTCCGCGGCCGTCAATAACCCCGTTTTCTCAGGCGTTACGCGGCGGACTTCGTCTAACAACGATAAGGCTTCCGCAAATTCTCCTTGCCGATACGCATTGGCCGCGTCCTGAAACAGCAGGTCCCCGATCGCCTCATCCAGACCTGACAAATCGGGCGTCTCGCGACGGAGGTAGTCGAGATAATAGAACGCATCATCGAAACGCTTTTCTTCGATCAACTGCCGAGCTTCTTTCAAGATGATTTCCGGAAAACGTTCGTAAACGGCAACATCATTCCAGGAGATCTCGTAATATCGATCCGGCAGGTCGAGCAACCGCAGGCGCAAGTCCTGGTCCCGCGTTGCCACGGCGGCAGCATCCAAGGGAAAGATGCGGAACGACTGGCTCTTGTATTTGGGCGTCAACGTAATCACATCATACGGCTCTTGCTGGTAAAGAGGCACGCTGTCATCCGACTGCGCCCCGCAAAGGGTCACCAGGCAAGCGACCAGCAGGCACCCCTTCAGGGAACCATGATGGCTGGGCGACCTGTTGGCACGGTAACGCATATCAGACAAACCTCAGGCTCAAGAAGCGGGCAGTTTGACTACGTGCAACGTGCTATCGCGGCCAAGCATCATGAGGAAACGACCAGCAAATTCGGCCGGTCCGGTACCGAGCGGTTCTTGGAGATCCACTTCGGCCGCCCCGTCCCACGGCAGCCGTTCCCCCGTTGCCGGATCGAGCCGCAGGAGCTGGCCCGCACTGCAAGTCACGTATAACGAACCTTGCAGCGCTAGCGGGCGTCCAGCCAAAGGCCCCAGCGGTTCGCTGCTCCACGCCAGTTTGCCGTCCTCACCGATGGCCAGCAATTGACCGTTCTCGAGGCCCACCAGGATGAAGTCGTTGATTGGTTCCGGTCCCCACACGACACGATCAGGACAAGTCACCTCGCCCACGTCCTCGAACTGTTCGCGTGACAGGATCAGCAACTTATCCTGGGGAGGGTGCAATTCACGTTGCAAAACGCACACCACATCCCCCACCGCCGTCAACGAGCCGGTCAGCGGTTTGTTCAGCTTGCGGCTCGCCGCCGACGTCAGGTGAGGCCGCGGCGATGCGACCTGCGTAAGCCGGTGCAGCTCGCCGTCGGCCGTGGCGATGACGCCGGTATCGCGGACGACGACGGGTCGCATCCAAGCCACGGCGCGGCCCGGCACGAGTTCCGGCTGGTAGGGCAACTGCACGGGATTGCCCTGCAGATCGAGCTGAAATACCGGGCCGTCGGCCGTACAAACGAGCAGCGTTTCGGCATCGAACGCCACCGGATCGGTGGCCAGCAAGGGATGCGGGATATCAAAACCGAGATAGCGAAACGGTCGCGGCTGGTCACTGTCGAACAGCAGTACGCCCGGCTGACGCGCTTCGTTGGCCAGCACGATGCGGCCGACGCCTAATTGCGACGCCTCGTGGAATGGAGCCTTGAGCGGACTGGCCACCGGCCGAGCCGCCTGATCGAGGAGTCCGGCAGTCACGGCGCGGGTATCGATTTTCCAATGAACGCCATCGGCCGAGAGGACATTGATCGTGTTCTTCACCGCGATGGGTTCGGACCCGGGCTGCATCCCAAGTTGCGTGGTCCAGATTGGTTCGGGGGGCTGATCGACGGCCGACCGCCCCAGCAGACTGAGGCGCGGAAACGGTGGTCGCGAAGGAGCCGGCGGCTCGCTTCTGATGTATCAGCACACCGTTGCGAATGGTCATCGCGCCTATGTACACGTCATCGCTGGTGCTGACCCACTTCCGCACCAATTCACCGCGGGCGGCCTGCAACTCGTACTGAATCAAGGCGTCGGCCGCGACAAAGATACGCGCCGATCGATCAGCCCATAGTGGGTCTTGGGATCACCTGTGGTCCGCAGCATCTGGGCCATCCGCCGAACCTGCTGATCCCCGGTGGTGGGATCGGCGACGAAAACATAGACCGCACCCGAGATCCGTGATCACGACGACTCGATTCTGAGCCACCAGCAGCGGATGCGAAACGGCGCCGTCCAGTCGAATGGGCTCCATCACCGGTGCCAAGGCACCATCGTCCGCCATACGCAGCACGTGCAGCAAGGCATAATCGGCCCCCGCGCTCTCGGCCACGAATACATGTCCGGCCGCCACGACGGGCGGAATCTGGATCGTCCCCGACTTGTGCCCCACGTAATACGCATGTTGGCACACGAGGCTCTTGGCATCGCACACATACAGGCTGGAATGCTGTCCCGCCTGAAAAACAAATGGCGACCCGGGCGCAGTACCGGCGGAACCACTCAGCGGTTGGGGGAACTGGCAACTCACTTCGGGATTTCCCGAGGCGGCGTCGACTCGGAGCAGTTTGCCCGCAGCGAGCGTGACGTAGACATCCTGCCCGTTCATCACCGGATCCGCCGCCGGCTCTTCCAGCGGCAGTCGCCACACGAGCTGACCTGTCCGAGCTGCGACGCGCAGCAGGTCATGGCTTCGCGCGTCGAGCACGATCGCGTCCGCGCCGGGTTCGTCGCCAACGACCAGGGGATCGGTTGTCGATTCGTAACCGATCCAGCGGCGCCAGAGGAGGGCACCAGTACTGGCGTCCAGCCCGTAACAAGCACCCTCGGCGCGGATAAAGATAACATCCCCCTCCAAACGAGGAACGGCCGTGCCCTGCCGTTCCGCCAGGACGACTTTGCGAGATGGCCCGGTCGGCACATCGTCGGTGGAAACCGCCAGTTGGCAAGCTCCTGCTTGCACGCGACCCACTTCCGCCTGCGTGATTTCGAGGACCGCCGCCAACAGATCACCGTTGGCGGTCAGTTCGGGGTAGCGGCTGAGTAACGTGCGGCGAATGGCGTAGGCCTGGGCCGTATCGCCCGCGGTGGCCGCCGCGCGAATTTGGTCGATCGAGGATTGCAGCTCCTTGTCTCGGTTGATGTCGCGTTCGATCAGGACCACTTCCTTGGCAATGGCATCGATACGTGCCTGCAATGGTTTCCGCTGCGACGTGGGGAGATAGCTCGGATTGTCAACCAACGCTAACGCGTCGCGGGCGTTGGCGATCAAAGCTTCCTTCCTCTCCGTGGCTTCGGTCTGCCGCGCCTGGTCCACGAAGCCCTCGTAAATTTCCGGAAGCATCCCTTGGAGCTCGGGCCGGACCTCGTCGAATGCCGCTTCCGTAGACAAGGGTTCGAGTTGAGCCGACGCGGTGGTCAGGGCACGCTGCCAGTCGGACGACTCGACCGCCTGCCGGACCTTGGCCAATCCGATCCGACAGCGGGCCAGGCTGGCCTTGGGATGTGTGGGGAACTTGCTCAGATATTGTTCGAATTTGTAGATTGCCTGGCTGTAGGACGAGCCGCGATATTCTTCGTCGGCGGCGCTGAAATATTCGTCGCCCGATCCTCGCGTGAGGACAAACCACAGCAGCAGGCCGGCAAGCGTGAGCAGGACCAGTCCGCCCCCGCCCAACAACAGCAGCGGCGAATCCCAGCGGTTCTTGCGGACCCGGTGGGGACGCGGTTGCCACAGCCGTTGCAGCAGGCCACCACGTTTGCCGGGACGGCCGGCGGCGGACCGCCCCGTCCCGAGCGGCTCGGCGGCATCGTCCGCCACGGCGACGAAGTCTTCCAGATGAGTCCTGGCGTCATCGTCGGACGACGAACCGACTTCATCCGTCAGCGATGGATCGTCCAGTGGCAGCAGTCCCTCGCGACCGATGTCGCCATCAAACTCGCCCGGATCGTCGGCCAGGACGGCTGGCAGCAAGTCCGACGATGCGTCGGCTTCCTGCAGTGTTTCGAGCGGCGGCAGCGATTCGTCGTCGGACACTTCTTCGAGCGGCGCCGGCCGCGGGTCGCTCGGCGGCGACGCCGATGGGCGTGCCGGTGTGGCCGCCAGCGACGGGCTGCTGTCACTTGCGGCGAGCCCCAGATCGCTGCTGGATGGATCGGGTGGTTGTTGTGCCGCCTCCAGTTCCTGGAGCAGCAACTTGGCCTGCGACCGGGTGATTTTATCATTCTTGAGCAGCACTTTCAGGATCTTTTCCGCCGACACCGGCTGTTCGGCAGCCGCAACTTGCTTTCGCAGTTTCTCCACGGTTGTGGGATCGAGCAGGCCCTTCGACTGGGCCAGCGTTAATAACGATTCAGCACTCATGCCTCTCCATTCCGATCGATCGTGTAGTCGGTTCCTCAGCGGGACTGCGACAAGCGACACTTAGGCGCGCGGGGACGTGGTCGCCCTCACAATGTCTCATCCTCCATGGTTACCAATTTCACTTCCTCCATTCCGACTTCATTGCCCGCGTCCATGGCGGTCACGACTTTTTCATGCGTCGCATCGCCGTGCGCCATCACGAGCAGGCGGCGGGCGCCATCCCCTTCGCCGCGGGCTTTCCGCAGTTTAATCAGCAAGTCTTGTCCGCTCGGTGCTTCTTCCTCTTCGTCCCAATTCGCGGCGGCCACGTGAAAGGTGTTGTATTCATCGATTCGTACGATGACATAGGAGGGATCGGATTCGAAGTCTTCCACCGTCTGGGGCGCGGTACTGGGGCTATCGCTCTTAGGGGTTGGCACCTGAAACGACTTTTGCATCGTAAAAGCGGCAGTCACCATGAAGAAGATCAAGAGCAGGAAAGTCACATCGACCATCGGTGTCATATCCATTTCCGACTCATTTGCTTCGCGGTCCAGGGCGAATTGGATGGGTGTCTCTGAGGGCATGATCAGCTTTCCTCCAAAACGGCGACGTAAAGTTTCGCGTCGTCAACCGTGCCCACCGCCTGCATGATCCGGGCGACTTCTCGATGTTTGATATCCTTCGCGGCTTTAATGATGACTTGCTCTTTGTGTTCCTGAAACAGCATCTGTTCAATGTAACCAGCAATTTGCGACTCTTGCTCGGCCAGATCGGTCGCAGTGATGCGATTCGCCTCGACAGCGCCATTTCCCAAGTAGATATTCACGGCACCATCTCCCGCATCGGTGACGGTGAGGATCGCCGAGTTCTTGGTGGTCACGGCGGTGCCATTTTTGGCTTTTGGTAAGGAGATTTCGGAGGCGGCGTCCATTTTTGAAGCCACCAGAAAAAAGATCAGCAGCAGGAACGTGATGTCGATCATGGGCGTAATGTCCATTTCGGCATCGTCTTTAGGCTTGGGCAACTTGGAAAAGGAATCTCCCTCGACCGGGTCGAGTGAGAAAGGGACGAACGACCGTTTCACCGGCAGGCCACTCATCGGAATCCCTCTGTGCCGACGCCGGGTGCTTGCTGGAAGGCGTCGAAAAAGCGGGTCAGCCCGGCGGCCACCAGATCTTCCATTTTCTTGATCCGCACATTGATGCTGGCGGTGCAGAGGACCAGGGGAATCGCGATGGAAAGACCGGCTGCCGTCGTAATAAGAGCCACCATAATGTCAGCCGCGAGGGCGTCAGGACGCACATTTTCCGCGCCGGCCAATTTGGAAAAGGCGCCCATCATACCCATCACGGTGCCCAAGAGTCCGATCATGGGAGCGCTCTTGATCACCGTATTCACCCAGCTCAGTCGATGATCCAGGTCGGCCAGCACATCCCGTTGGAAACGGTCGAGGACCAGATGTCGCACGCGGGCATAGCCCAGATTCCGATTCCTCACCGCCAGCAGGGCCAATTGCGGCACGGCGCGGAGGTCCCCTTCGAGGCTGGTCTCGACCGCCTCATACTCACCTCGGATAACCAGCGGTTCAATCGTGTCGAGCAAGGCATCCTGCTCGTCTTCGGTGCGGAATCGTTTTTGGGCGACGCGCATCCAGACCATGATGACGCAGAAGGCTCCCCAGATGGCCACTGCCACCAGGACGAGGTAGATGGCGTTGCCAATCAGCCCCGTGAGGCCGCCGATTCCTGATGCACCCATATTGGTATCGCTGCTTTCTCTGCGTAACTTGCCAGTAAAGGAAACGGCTGAGCAAGCGGGGACAGGCAGAGCCTTCAGCCCCGCTTGCGCTGCTCGACGACGTAAAACTCGTACTTCGTGCCCACCGGGCGGAGTCCAAACACGGTTTTGGCGATTTTTTCGACCGACAGTTCGGGCGCATAATCGCGTTCAATCTTGGCGAGCATGTTCTCCAATGCCGGGGGAAAGAACTGAGCCTGGATCTTGCCGGTGGTGGAAATACCGGCGCGTGCCAGGAGTGTCTTATCGGCGTCTTTCAGCCGGCCTTGCCGCCAAGTCATATAGATTCGCTTCTCATCCTCGGCTTTTCCCACCCGGCGATCTGGTTTTCGCTTGGTCAAGTGATAGGCGTACTCGACTTGCGAGCTGCCGCCACCGGCTACTCCCAACTCAATGCCGAAGGCATCCAACTGTCGTGCGTATTCATCAAGCGTCGTGGTGGAAAAGAGAATCTCCCACCGCGCAAACCGCGGGACGATATTGGCGTTGCCCCCTTCGCCGGGCGTCCCGTCGCCTCCCTCGCCACGGTTGCCCGCCGTGGAGCTCCGCGCCTCGCCTTCCAGCGACTCCAGGGTGGCCCGTTGAGCCGTAATGGCGTCGGTTACCGCGTCCAGCGTCTCCTCAAGCTGCGGTTCCGTGAGGTCCTCCAGTTCCTCGTCGCCCGGCTCCTCAAGATCGCGGTTGTCGCCGATCGAACCGCCTCCTGCCAGCGGCTCGATAAACTCCACCGGCACATCGACCTGTCCCACCCACACGCGATCCTTCAGCCACATGACGAAGAGTGTCGCGACGAACAGACCGACCAGGATCAACAGCGCGATCAACAGGCTGGCCACTTTATCATACGTGGTCACGCTCAATCCAATTCGGTTCGATTGGATACTGGCTCGCACGGTCGGCGGTGATTCGGCGGGAGGATTCACAAGCGGTGGAACCACCTCCTGGGGGATGGGATAGCCTGAGGATCAACGTGGCGGGAAACGCATGGGGTCGGCAAGGAGGAAGCGGGCAGGGGGTACGTCGGGGCGAGTGGCAGGCGTCATTCTAAAAACCTGGCATTGGGTCGAACCGAACGATACCAGTTTTTCCAGGCCTCAATGCCGGCGGCTTGCTGTTCAGGAGAAGGAAAGTCGGGCATGCCAAACCCGTCAAAGCGGCGGCTGATGAACCGCAACGCATCGCGGGCCTCACGTACCACCAGATAGTCCTTGTCCCCCAGGGCGAAAATCAGCACCGGAATATTGTCAAAGTCGCGCTGCCGCGCCAGGGCCTGCACGGCCAGTCGCCGCGATTCCGTATTTCCCGTTTGCACCAACCGCCGCAACCGCTGCAATTGCCCACCCCGCTCAGCGGCATTGCCGCTGAGCAGCACCGATTCCGGGTTGTCGGTCAGCGCCGCGAAATCAGGGTGATCGGGGTCCTCCATGATGGAAAAAATTTCTTCCGGCGAAGCCGTTAACGGCTGGGCGACGATCTTGCCGCGGCTGATCCGCACATGGGACGTGTCCTTGGGCAGCCCGCGACCGCCGGTCAATAAGCCCTTGCCGAGGCTGGCCTGAATGGACTGCTCCGTGCTACGCATCAGGAACAGGCAGGCGAACGCCGTATCGGCCGTTTGTTGACACTCGCCACCCCACCCACCGTGGGATTCCTGCGTGCTCGTCAACCACTCGACTCCCTGGTCATACCACAGGGGATTCGGTCCCGGCGTCTTGTCGATCTGCTGTCGAAACGACTCGTAACGCTCCAGGGCATACAAGAAATAATGATCGTACTTGCCATTAGGAATTTTGAAGTGGCTCTTAAAATAGTCGTTGCCGTCATTGGTCGAGCGACGAATATATGTCAACAGGCTGGGATTCAGCGAGCGGGCCGGTTTGGCCGTGTCCTCCGCGGATGTGGCGCTTTCCTCGATCCGGCGAAATGCAGCCGGCAATTTTGACTCGGTCGCCGAAACCGACCCCAGCTTGCGACCCGCCCCCAACAGATCCACGCAAATATAAACGCTTCCCAAACCGCCCGCCGCCAGCGAAAGCCGTACCTCTGACTGCTGGACCCGCGCACCCAAACGGCTCGGATCGTTGGCCTGATATCCCCACGCCCCTTCCGGGGTCTGCGTGCGTATCAGCCACTCGAGGGCCTTCTCCAGCGCGTCCCAGTCGATCGCCACGTCGTGTTGGTGAGCCGTCCAGGCGGCGAGCACGACGTACTGGGTCATCGACGTATCTCCCGTGGCTCCGCCGGCATAGCCGAATCCACCGCCGGCCTGTTGACGTTCCCACAGCGCCGAGAGAAACATATCGATCGATGGGCGATGTTTTACCGCGTCCAACTCGCACAAAAAAAGCGTGCAGAGGCAGATATCGTAGACATTATTTTCGTTCACCAATTGGGACTTGCCGCGGCCGACGTAGGCCAGGGCCGCCTCCAGTGCCTCACTGACGCGCGGATGAGACGCTTCCCCTTCCTTGACAAACACCAGGGCCGCCAGCGCCTTGCCTCCCACTCGGCTGTCGGTCGTGCTCGCCAGGTAGCGCTTTCCGCCGTCAAGTAACGCACGGACCTCGGCGCTGTCGGGGGTGTACGTCCCCGCCAGCCCCCGGCCGCTGCTCACGCACAGCAAGCACCAGGCCAGCCAGCCCAGGACCGGTCGTTTATCCAAGAGTTGTGTCCAAGCCATCTGCAGGCTGTTGATTGAAACGAGCAACCGAAGTGCGATAGGCTTCCAGCCTGTCAGAGCTTCCGAATTTGCATCCCGCTTTGATACTTCTTGTCCGCATGACAGGCGGAAAGCCTGTCTCACGCACGAATGATAGGCGGGAGGCCTGTCCCACGCACGAACGACAGGCGGAAAGCCTGTCTCACGGCCACTTCCGGAAACCACCCCTGCCGGCCCGGGAAACGCCGGCGCCCGCCGCAGGCTTGATCGTACGTTTTGAAATTCGCGATGTCAATCAGCGGCGAGTTGCAAGTCGTTTGGCCTCTTGAGGTTGCTGCGAGGCCCATGTCTGGCTTGTCGAATTGACACGTGCTATTCGCCCGCTTACGATACGAGGCCTTGCGGAGGGCTCGCCATCGTGTCCAAGTCCCCGCCTTAGCCGCAGCAGGTCAGGTAGCTCAGTTGGTAGAGCAGTGGACTGAAAATCCACGTGTCGGCGGTTCGACTCCGCCCCTGACCACTTCGACGGCACGCAGGTCGCACGCCTGAGGGCGACGCGACGCCGCGTGCATCCCCGGCATCGCCCCACCGCGACCCATCATGAAAAGCGGCCAAGCAGCGTGTGCTGCTTGGCCGACGTGTCTCAACGGTGCGTGAAGTCGGTCGACTGGTTAGACCATGTCCTTCAGGTTCTTCAGAGGACGAACCTTGACGACATTGCGGGCCGGCTTGGCCTTGAAGACTGTTGGTTCTCCCGTAAAAGGATTCGTTCCCTCGCGCTCTTTCGTCGCGGGCTTGTGCTGCACGGTGATCTTGCAGAGCCCATGAATGGTGAACGCCTTGGGGCCGGCCTTGCCCAATGCCTTCTTGATCTGAGCGGTCAACGAATCGAACACGGCCGAGACGTCTTTCTTCGACACTCCCGTATCTTCCGCGATCTTTGCGAACACTTCTGTCTTTGTGGGCGGTTTGCCCGCGGCTTTTCCCATAATGATCTGCCCTCTCCGGGGGCCCTCCCTGAAACATGGATGACTGCGACCTAGAACGTCCGTCCGCCCTTCTGGTCGGCGACTGATTAAAACGTTTACCTTCTAAAATGCAACCGCCCAACCCCAAAAACGGCTAAATTCCCGGCAATTTTGCCAATGTCCCGCTTTCCACCGAGGCACGCTGGGGGGGGCGGTTCCCAATTGCCCAAATGGAAGCCGCACACTAACATATTACGGTTAACGGACTTACGGCTAAGTCCTCGCGGGAACCATCGGCCGAATTTCCCACGGACAGGGCAAAAATGCCGACAAAATCGGCTTTCGGCTCGATCGAGAAATTTTCTGCCGCGTATCAAGAATCGACGCTTACGTCGTGGGCAAACACGTTCGGAACAGGAGACTTCCCACCTTGACAACTTCGCGCTGGATGTTGGCTTTGGCGACCGCCGTTTCGCTGCTCAGCCTGGGCCCGGTTCCCGCTCACGCGCAACAGGGTGTGTTTGGAGAACTGGAGATTCCCCGCGCCGACAACGTCCTCCTGCCGCCCCCGCCGCGCGAAATTCGCCGGGCATTGGGCAAGGCCCAAGCGGCGCTCGCCGAACGCCAGTACACCGAAATGGTCGAGTCGCTGAATTTGATTCTCGACCGGCCGCAGTCGGAGGACTTCTTTCTTCCGCCGGAAGACGCGACCGAGGATGTGGTCAGCATCAAACAGCAGGCCATGCAGTTGCTGGGTTCACTCCCACGTGCTGGGCGGGAGGCGTATGAACTGCAAACCGCCAGCACGGCAAAGCGTCTGATGCAGGAGGCGGTTGAGCGGGGCGATGTCAATGGGCTCATGGAGGTCAGTCGTCGCTTTTTCCATACTCCGACCGGCTACCAGGCCACGATGTTGTTGGCGCGCTACGAACTGGACCAAGGGCGGCCGCTCGCCGCCGCGCTGCAACTGCAACGTTTACAGGAATCGCCGGCAGCGGTGTCGTTGTTTGGCGTCGAGTTACCGCTCCAGCTGTCGATCTGCTGGAGCCTCGCTGGAAATGAACAGATGTCCCGACGGGCGGCTCGGGCCGCCGTCGATCAGAATGCGTTACGACCCGAGCCGATCATGGTGGCCGGTACTCAGCGAAAACTTCCCGTCGATGAGGCAGGGATGCGCGCCTTTGTGTCGGAGTTGGTGGGAAGTGGCATCGGCGCCATAAAAGCGCTGCGGCCCCAGTGGAATCTCTTTCGAGGCGGTCCGGATCGAAATCCAACCACCGGTGGTGGCATGCCGTTGCCGAAAATCGAGTGGCATTCTCAGGCGACGACGGATCCGTCCGAGGAGCCGGCTTTACTGTCGCTGTATCAAAGCACCATCCAGGCAGGGATTGCGGCGGTCCCGGTGATGCAGCCACTGGCCATTGATCAGCAGCTGATGGTCAAGTCGGGCCGCTTCCTGCTGGGAATTGACCTGGAAACCGGACTGCGTGTGTGGCCTTATCCCGACGAACTCTTTCTGTCCGCCGAGTCATTCGACAGCGTCCCCCGCGAAATCCAGCTCAACGAGGCGGCTCTGGAGCAAATGCGGCAGAACGACATTCGTCAGCGTTACTGGCAGGATGCCGCCTTGGGTCAGATCAGCAGCGATGGTGAGCGGATCTTCTTGTTGCGCGAACCCGACAATGCGGAGCAATCGGCAATTCAACTGCAGCGTAATCTGGGAAATCCGCGGGAGATCGTCGACGAATTTAATCGGCTGGTGGCCCTTGATTTGGCGGGCCAGGGAAAAACGCTATGGACGGTCGGTGGCCCTGAATCGCCGGCGGAGGAACTTCGTGAGGCGTTGTTCCTTGGCCCCCCCCTGCCACTGGCCGGCCAGTTGTACGTCATTGCCGAGATCAAAGATGAAATCAAATTGGTCGTATTGGATGCCGCCAGCGGCGGGTTGATCTGGGCTCAGCAACTGGCCCAAATTGACTCCGCGCTGGGATTCCAAACCGATTC
Source organism: uncultured Planctomycetaceae bacterium (assembly GCA_963700865.1). GTDB lineage: Bacteria > Planctomycetota > Planctomycetia > Pirellulales > Pirellulaceae > CAVOGJ01. Next base: position 365,966 of record CAVOZC010000022.1, read on the forward strand.
GATTCGGCGGCTGGCGGGAGCGACGCCATCCTTCGCGGAAGGGATCCTCGTCTGTCCGACCTCATCCGGTGTCGTGGTGGCGGTCGACATCGCTTCTCGGATGCTGAGATGGGGACATAAGTACGATTGGAATGTCGAGGAACGGCCCCGCCGCAACATGCGTTTCCTGTATGCGGCCGCTGAGATGCCGCTGCCTGGCCAGCATTGGGCCGATGCGGTGGCGATTGTGAATAACGGCTATGTCCTGTTGACGCCGATCGAATCCGACGGGCTGATTTGCCTGAATTTGCTGACGGGAAAGCGCGTCTGGGGGCCCCGACGTCGGGGCGACGCGATGTTCATCGGGGCGGTGCATGACCAGCGCGTCCTGGTTGTCGAGAAATCACGGCTGGTCGGACTGGAGCTCGATACCGGGCAGGAAGCGTGGCCCTCGATCGAACTGGAGGAAGGTGAATTCCCCACGGGCCGCGGTTTCCTGAGCGATGGACACTATTTCCTGCCCACCAGTCGGTCGGTGATATTGAAAATTCGCCTGGACGATGGGCAAGTGGTCGAGCGTCAACCGACCGAACGCGTACTCGGCAATCTGATTTGTCATGGCGATTTTCTGATTTCCCAAAGCGCCGAAGGCATTTACGCCTACGCGCTGCGTGACCGCCGGCGTGCCACACTGCCGGACGAGATCGCGGCCGCGCCCAATGATCCAGAGTTGCTCGAGGACTATGCCAATCTGTTGCTGGCGGATGGGGACCGCCAGCAGGCGATCGAGGTGCTACGGAGAGCCATCGCGCATCAGCCCGACGAAACGAGGCGAGATGAACTGGTCGACGCGTTCGTGCTGACCACCATTGACCTGCTGTCCGAGGATTTCGAGACGCATCAGGAATTGGCTCGGGAAGCCCATAAGTGGATTCGTTCGGGTCCGCTCCGTGCGGCACTCGACGAGCAGATTGCGGAGGGCCTGCAAGCGAGCGGGGCCATCCAGGAGGCCTTCGACGCCTACTTAAGGCTGGCCGAACGGGGCCTTCCCTCGTCGCGAAACCCAGCCAGCGATTCCTCGGCAAAACAACAGGCGGCGGTGAAGTCGTCCCTCGGCAGGCATCTACGTGAACTGGTACGCGATGCGGACGAGCCGCTGCGAACCTCGTTGCTGGACCGACTGAGAGAGCGATTGCAGTTGGTCACGATACAAGGCACGACCGCTGAGTTGCGGAATTGGCTGCAAATTGCCGCCGAGGTCACCGATGCCAGCCAAGGGAGCGAGCAAGCCACGGCGATCGCCAGCCTGCGGTGTTCCCTGGCGAAACGCCTGATCGATGCCGGCCAGCCCTTGGAGGCCGAGTTGATCCTGCTGCAGGTACGCAAACAAGGCCCGCCCGATTGGGCAGCCCGCGCCACCGCGCTCTACGCGACTTGCCTGGCGGAGCAAGGCAAGATACGGGAAGCGGCACGTTATTTCGCTGAGATCGAGGGAAGCTTCCGGGACCTCACCACGCAAGGAGAAGCCACCATCGGCCAGCTGCAAGACGCCTTCAGGGCCGATCACACCACGGCGACGGCCGACCAAACGGCCCATCGCTGGCCGGCGGGCAAGATCGAGGTCACACAGACTCGATCGGCTCCGCGTACCAGTCCCCAACAATGGTCGCAGGTCGAGTTGTTATCGAGCAGCGATGGTTGGCCGACCGAGTGGACGATTTTCTTTGACCAGCCACATCAGCAGATCATCATTGCGGATGCCTTTTTCGTCCCGCAAATCCGCATCCCGATCGCGATGCCGGTCCGTTCGACCATCCGTGCCGCGCACGCCCGCGCGATGGGCCATCTGCTCGTCGTCTCACTGGGGACGAAGATGATCGCGATCGATTTACTGCGTCAGACGGACGACGACGCGGAGCGCGTGATGTGGGAATTTGAATTCACCAATCCGGACGGCTCGCTGGACGTAAGTCCCTTTGGGCGCAATCAGACCTTGCGTACGCACACGCGATCTACGGTCTTTGCCGGTGCAGTCACCTATTTTGTGGATCAAAATCGCAAGCCGATGGGCCAATTAGGCCCACTGTCCGCGGATGGCATCTGCGTCATCCACAAGAATGATCTGTATTGCCTCTCACCAGCCACGGGCGAACCGCGCTGGGTATTGGCCGACGTCGGCCAAAACGTCCTTTTCGGCGACGATGAGTATGCCTTTGTCGCGAGGCCGTCGGGGGAGGCTCGCGTGATCCGCCTGCGGGATGGCGAGGAACTGGAAGGACGCAAGTGCCCGTTGCTCAGCCAGCAGTGGACGACCATCGGCCGATTCGTTTTGTATTGGGACGGCAGCTACATGACGGGAGCCGACCTCGAATTGCGGCTGTTCGACCCACTCGCACAAACCGATGTCTGGCGACGAAAACTGACGGCCAAGCCAAAGGGGCAAATGATCGAGGGCAAGGAGCTGGCTCTCCTGGAGGAAGACGGGACGTTTGTCATTCTCGACGTCCTCAGCGGCGAACCGATGATTCAGGCGGAGTTGCTGCCGGAAAATTACCGGCTACATGCGATCTTCGTGCTCAAGTCGCCGGATCAGTACCTCGTCATCTCGGACCGTGATGACAGTCGTCGGGAATTGAAACTGAGGAACGCTTCGATCATGGTCAGCACTCCCTTTTCGGCCTGGCAGGTCAAGACGCCACAAATCACCGGGCACATGTACGCGCTCGATGCCCGCAGCGGCAAGCCCGTCTGGGAAAAACCGGTGGAGATCGAGCAGTACGGTTTGTGTTTGCCGCTGCCACCGGAAGTACCCGTCATTCCCTTTGTGCGAAATGTTCGCGTGCGCGTGACCGTCGACGAGAAAAAACAACAGGTCAACGAAGTTGGCCTGGCCTTGCTTGATCGGCGGACCGGCAAGGCGATCTTCCAGGACGCACACCTGCCGCTGGGTGCGACGTCGTATAGCGGCCTGCAAGCCAACCCGGAGCGCAATCAGGTCTTTTTCACGCTGCCCAACCTGGCGACGTTTGAACTCACCTTCACCGACGCACCCGGAGAAGCGGAGGAGGCGCGCTTAGAGCCGATCGAACCGAATGGGTAGGATCCGTGAGCGGGCGGCCCGACGATGACGCGGCTGAGACGGGTCGAACCTCCCAAGAAACGGACAGGCGGGTCGCCCGCCACCGAGAAGAATCGGCAGCCGCGTTTCCAGAATCGCTGGCGGATGCTCTAATCCACGGGCATTCGCAGGTCAACGAAGATATGATTAGCGGACCAAGAACTAGCATTCAGCATAGGGCAGGATCACGGTGACCATACCTCACCGCCATGGGAATCACGAATGACGATTATTGATCAGAACGCCGTTGGCAAGCTCGTTGCGGCTCGAGAACAGCTGCAAGATGAATTATCCAAGGTCATCGTCGGCCAGCACGACGTGATTGAAGAACTCCTGATTTCACTCTTCAGTCGAGGGCACTGTCTCTTGGAGGGGGTCCCGGGACTTGCCAAGACGCTGATGATCAGCACGCTGGCACAGGCCGTCGATCTGACATTCAGCCGCATTCAGTTCACCCCCGACCTGATGCCGGCCGACATCACGGGCACGGAGATCATTGAGGAAAACAAATCGACGGGGGCGCGAGAACGGCGTTTCCTCGAAGGCCCCGTGTTCGCCAATGTGATTCTCGCCGACGAGATCAATCGCACGCCCCCCAAAACGCAGGCCGCCCTGCTGGAGGCCATGCAAGAGCGACAGGTGACCGTGGGCCGCGTCCGACGCACCATGGCCGACCCCTTCTTCGTGCTGGCCACGCAAAATCCAATCGAGCAGGAAGGAACGTACCCACTGCCCGAGGCCCAGCAAGATCGCTTTATGTTCAAGGTCTTCGTCGAGTATCCGTCGTTCGACGACGAATTGGAAATCGCCCGCCGCACAACGGCCACGATGACGCACGAAGTGCGACGGGTCCTCACGGCAGACGATATCCTGAACATCCAGCGCGTGGTGCGCGAGGTGCCGGCCAGCGAACACGCCTTGCGTTATGCCCTGTCATTGGTGAGGCAGACCCGCGTCGGCACTCCAGGCATGCCCGAATTCGTCGAGGAGATGGTTGCCTGGGGAGCCGGTCCGCGTGCCGTCCAGTTTTTGATCCTGGGTGCGAAAGCCCGCGCCCTGATGCACGGACGAACCCACGTGGCCACCGAGGACATCGCCGCCTTGGCGAAACCGGTCCTGCGACATCGCGTCGTCGTCAACTTCGCCGCCGAAAGCGAAGGCGTCACGACGGATCAACTGATCGATAAATTGCTCGAAGTCACCCCGTCCCAGGAAGACGAACTTACCCGTGATGCCCGATTCCAGAAGATTTTTGCATCCTGAGGCGATCGTTCGCATTGCCAAACTGGATTTGCGGGCCCGTCATATCGTCGAGGGCTTCTTGTCCGGGATGCACCGTAGCCCCTATTTTGGCCAGTCGGTCGAGTTCCGGCAACACCGTGCCGTATGCGCCCGGCGACGATCTGAGACATGTCGATTGGAAGGTCTGGGCTCGGCAAGACCGGCTGACCGTGAAGCAATTCGAGGAAGACACGAATCTCCGCTGCCATCTGCTCGTCGACGTCTCGGCCAGCATGCGGTATGGGCGAGGACCGCTCAACAAATATGAGTACGCCTGCACTCTGGCGGCCTGCCTGGCTTACCTCAGCCTCAAGCAGCAGGACGCCGTGGGATGCGTCCCTTTCGATGACCGCATCCGCTCGGCCGTGCCGACTCGCAGCAAGCGCAATCACCTGCAATCGATTATCGATGCGCTCAATGTCTCGACCCCCACGGACAAGACAGGCATGCTGAGCGTCTTGCGGCGCGTCGCGGAAAAACTGCCTCAGCGAGGCATGATGGTGCTGATCAGCGATCTGTTGACTCCCGTGCCGGAATTGATCAGAGGACTCAGCCTGCTCCGCCAACGGGGCCACGACCTGCTCGTATTGCACGTCATGGACGATGACGAACTCGATTTCCCCTTCGACGGCCCCACCCGGTTTGAGGGACTCGAACTGCCCGAAGCACTACTCTGCAATCCTCGAGCCTTGCGCGAAGGCTATCTCGAAGCGCTCCAGGAGTTCCTGACGCAGGTGCGAAGAAAATGCGCGGTCAGTCGATTGACTATGCACTGGTCCGCACGTCAGACCCCGTGGACGCCACCCTGGCCCAGTTCCTCACCCACCGGATGGCCCGCGCGACCCGTTCCTGACGACCCACCCTCGGCCCAGCCGCCCCCACCAACCCATGCAATTTCTTTATCCATCGCTGATCGGAGGATTCCTGCTGGTACTCCTCCCACTGCTGATTCAGCTCATCAATTTGATGCGGCAGCGTCGAGTCGAGTGGGCAGCCATGGAGTTTCTGTTGCAAGCGTACCGCAAACACCGTCGCTGGATCTGGCTGAAGCAGTTTCTGCTTCTCTTGGCGCGGATGGCGGCGATCGCCGCCGCGGTAGCCATGCTCGCGCATCTGGTGACCCGCAATCAATGGACCCGCTTCTTCAGCGACAGCACGACTCACCACCTTGTCCTGCTGGACGACAGTTTTTCCATGTCGGACGAATCTGGAACGGGATCGGCATTCGACGAGGCCGGCAAGGTGCTGACGCAACTGGCCGATCATGTGATGGCGGAAGATTCCCTGCAAAAGGTCACGTTGCTGCGGTTCTCGGCGGCCGAGCGCTCCCTGCCGACGCGTACGGGCGATGACGCCGAGGCACCATCCCCGCTCGCCGAGGACCAGGTCGTGGGGATCGTGGGAGAGATCGCCGACATCAACGCCGTGACCGTCGACACGGAATTCGACGTCCTGCTGGAGGAGAAACGGCGGCGGTTTGGCGTTTCGGAACTCGCCGTCGGTCCGACTTCGGCCCTCCAGCTTGCCAGTACACTGCTTCGCCAAACGACCGGTCAGACAGCGATCGTGTATGTCCTCTCCGATTTTCGACAGCAGGACTGGCAGAATCCACAGCAGACCTTGGCGTCGATCCGTGAACTGGAGGCCGCGGGAGCGACCGTGAATCTGGTGCGTTGTGAGGCCGCACAGCACGGCAACCTGGCCGTCACGGAACTCCTGCCCGCAGAAGGGATCCGCGCGGCCGCCGTTCCGCTCTTCATGGATGTGACCATTCAGAATTTTGGCACACAGCCGGTCACGCGCGTTCCACTTACCATTCGCACGACCGAATTCGGCGGAGATACCCTGCTCGACGATCCTGGCGAGAATCAGGGGCAGGTCAGCGAATTACCCAACGTGCTGATCGACACCTTGGGCCCTGGCGAAGCGGTCCGCCGGAGATTTCAGGTCTATTTCCCCGCCGCTGGACAGCATGTCGTGTCGGTCGAGTTGCCTCCCGACACCGTGCCGGCCGATAACCGACGTTGGAGTGTTGTCGATTTTCCCTCAGCCGTACCGGTGCTCATCGTTGACGGGGATCCGGAGGGAAAGCAGGCAGCCTATCTGCAATCGGTATTTCAGCCGGGAGAACGCGTGCAGACCGGGATTCGCCCGGAGATCCAGTCGGAGGCGTACCTCCGCGATGCCCAGCCTGAGGCATTGGCTCGTTTCCATGCCATTTATCTGCTGGATGTGCCGCGCCTGGGACAGCTGGCGCGACAGCATGTCGAGGACTATGTGGAAAACGGAGGCGGGCTGGCCGTCTTCCTCGGTCCTGCCAGTGATCTCGACTTTTATCGCGAGTGGGCGACCGCCAGCGGCACCGCGGCGGGGTTTTTTCCGGTGCCGCCCGCACGAGTGGCGATACTCAATGGCGGCTCGGAAGCCGCTCCCGATCTGGTGCCCACCGATCACCCGATCTTTAAGGTGCTGCTGGGCGAAGGCAAGATGTTCGCCTCTGCCATCCGCATTCGCGGCTATGCCACGGTCGCTGACTCATGGCAGCCGCGGGATGAGTCGTCGGTGCGGGTGTTGGCAACCCTTCGCAACGGTCAACCACTGGTGGTCGAACAGAGGGTGGGGGCAGGGCGGGTTATCGCGTTCTTGACGACGTTGTCTCCACTCTGGAACACCTGGGCCAGGCAGCCAACCTTTCCCGTCATGCTCCTCGAGACGCAGGCTTACCTCGATGCGCGTGGCTGGATCGATCGCAACCAACTGACGGGCACACCACTCGTGGCACAGTTCGAAACCGCCCGCTTTCTGCCCACGTTTGAGATCGAATTACCCGCCGCCGCCGCCGCGGAAGGCCGCCGCATTTCTGTGCAGGCAGAGCGTCCCGCCGATCCCGCCAGTCCATTGATGCCGCTGCGTTTTCCCGACCCGGAAGCGGGCTCGGTGGCCGCCAACACGGACAAGTCCGGAGTCTACACCATCTGGTCGAGGTCGTTTGACGGCGAATTACAGCCACGACGCTTCGCGCTGAATGTGGACACGCGCGAGAGCGACCTCCTGCTGGCACCCGACGCGGAACTCGCCGAGTCGCTGGTCGGGACCAACGTCGAGCTGCTCACAGCGGCCGACCTGGAACTCGCCGCGGATTCGCTGGCCGGTTTCGGCTGGAGCCAGTTTTTCCTCTGCGCGCTCGTCGCGCTGCTGGTGGGGGAGCAACTTCTCGCCTATTCGGCCAGCTACCATCCACCCGCCGGAGTCAAGTCATGACGCCGGACTTCGTAGTCACGCCGCCGCTCGGCCAGATAGCCAGCCGTACCTATTACGAGGTCACACGGCTGAGCCAGCTCGACCAATGGTGGCAATGGTTGGTCATGCTGCTGATCGTGCTGTCGGTCGGCGGCCTGGTATGGTTGCTCTATCGGTTGGATGGAGTTGACCTGCCGCGAGCCACGCGCTGGGCGTTGATCCTGCTGCGGTTGGCCGCTTTCGTGGGCTTGCTCCTCTTCTTTCTGAAGATCGAGAAACGGAGCGAGCGGAGGATCGAAAAACACTCGCGAGCCATTCTGCTCATCGACACGAGCCAAAGCATGGGTCTGACCGACACGAACGAAGGCTCGACAACCACGTCGCGGATGTCGCTGGTCACCCAGACCTTGGCAGGCGGCTTACTCCAGGATTTGCGGGACGCTCACGATGTGGTCGTCTATCGATTCGACGAAGAGGATACGCCGGTCGAACTCGCCATGCTGCCGCGAACCGGACAAGTCGCGGCGGACGGAACGCAGCAGACGGCGGAACAGCGATTCGCGGCGGGTCGGCGCGAAGCGCTGCGTTACGCGGCGGTGGCGGCCCTCTTTCTCGCGGCGGCGGTCCTGGCGTTGCTGGCCCACATCACGCTGGGTCGGCTGGTCCGCAATCGCGAGGGTGAAAGCTGGGCGCTGCTGGTCTTTATCGCTTGCCTGCTGGTGGCGGGCGTGTGTGCGGCCGTCGGCCAGCTGCGTCAACCGGTCTGGGGCTGGCGACAATTGTTTCTTGGTGCCACCGTCGAGGCGGGCGTCGGGGAGGACGTCACCACCGCCGACGGGCCGGACGCTGACGCCGCGGGAGGTCCGACCACCGCCGACTGGCTACCCCAATTGGCTCCGCAAGGCCTGGAAACCCGACTCGGAAGCGCGCTTCAATATCTGATCGACAAGGAACGAGGGGGGCCCATTGCCGGGATCGTGGTATTCAGCGACGGCAACAGCAACGCGGGTACCAGCGAACGTGACGCCATAAACCTGGCACAACAAGCCGAAATGAGCGTGCATTTCATCGGCTTCGGTACGGATCGGCAGCCGACCAATGTGCGCCTGATTGACTGCGAGGCGCCCGAACGTGTCTACCCAGGTGACCAGTTCAAAATCCGCGGCTTTGTCCAGGCGTTCGGGCTGGGCGACCGCCAAGTTACGGTGGAACTTACGTCGCAGCCGGCCAGCAGTTCCGCAGATGACCGTCCGAGTCCCCGCTACGAGGACGAACAGCTCGTGCCGCTCGAGGACAACGGAGCGGTCACCGCCGTTGAATTCCAGGTTGTTCCCGCGGAGGTCGGTGAGCGGATTTACACGTTGACGGTGCGACCGCCAGCGGAAGATCTGGACGCGACCGATAATTCGCAATCGCGCGCGTGGACATCGTCGATCGCAAGCTGAAGGTCTTGTTGCTCGCCGGCGGCCCCACGCGGGAATACCGGTTTGTCCGTGATCTTTGTTTTCGCGACCAGGAAATCTTCTCCGCCGTCCTTTTGCAGAGCAGCCCGTCCGGAGCCGCCCAGGAGGCGGACGAAGTGCTCGAACGGTTTCCCAGCACTGCCGAGGAGCTGTTCGAATACGACTGCCTGTTGGCGTTCGATCCCGATTGGCAGGCGCTGGACGACGGGCAAATCGAACTGCTGGAACGCTGGATCGCGGAACGGGCGGCCGGCTTATTGTTGGTTGCGGGCCCCGTCCACTTGCCCGAATGGACGACGCTGCGACGTGAAACCCGCGGGTCCAAAACGCTAAAAGGGCTTTATCCGATCAACTTCTTTCGCCGTGCATCGACACGTCTGGCGCGGCGGCAACAAACCGACCAACCGGCTCCGCTCGTCTTCTCAGATGAGGGACGCCAGGCGCGGGAAGTGTGGCTGGGCGAGTCCGCGGCGGAAAGTGAACGGCTGTGGGCGGACTTCGACGGCGTATTCACGATTTTTCCCGTCAGTTCGGTCAAACCGGGTGCTACGCTCCTCGTGTCGATTGCCGATCGATCGGTCGATGGAGTGCCCGCCTACATGGTGGAACAGTTTTACGGCGCGGGCCGCGTCTTCTACATCGGCAGCGGAGAATTGTGGCGGTTGCGGGTCCTCGATCCCAAATACTTCGAGCAACTTTATACGCAGTTGATTCGGCATATCAGCCAGGGTCGGTTACTGCGCGGCAGTAGCCGCGGCGTACTCGTGCTGGGCAAGAATCGTTGCAGCCTGGGCGAAACCGTGCTTGTGCGTGCCTCGCTGCTGGACGCCCAATTCCAGCCGTACACGGCGGAGGCGGTGGAAGCCGAACTCATCCGGCCGGACGGCATTCGCCAGCCACTGCAGCTCGTTTCGGTCCGCGACGCGGCGCAAGCGGGCAACTTCTCGGGACAGTTCACCACCACGCGGGAAGGGGAGTATCGCGTTGAGTTGATCGTGCCCGAGACGGACGATCTGGAACAGTTGTCACGCGAAGTGCGGGTGCGGGTCCCCGAGCTAGAGGTAGAAACGCCCCAGCGAAACGATGCCAGTATGAATGCGTTTGCCGCCGCCACGGGTGGCAAATACTTTCCCGATTCGGCTGCCGTCGGCGGCGAGACCCTGCGTCGCGAATTGTCCGCGGCCTTGGTCCCCCAGGACCAGGAAACGTACACGCCCGGCACGCCGGACAATGACTTCCAAGTTCGTCTGCTGGGCTGGTTGATGGCCTTGATCTGCGGCACCCTGTCGCTCGAATGGCTCATCCGCCGCCTCCATAAGCTGGCTTAGAAAACGACCATGTACCAGATCTCTGCCGAAATCGTTGCCCTCCTCGCCGGCGTCCGGGCAAAGATCCGCAGCTACGTCGTCTGGGAGGGTGTGGCTGCCGTGGCGGTCTGGCTGATGGCCACGTTCTGGATCGGGTGGCTGCTGGATTACGGACCGGTCCGGTTGGGCGCGAACGAAATGCCAAGGATGGCGCGGGCGATCCTTCTCGCGATCAACGGCGGAGTCGCTGCCTGGCTGCTGTATCGCTGGGTCTTCCGCCGCACGTTGGCTCGACTGAAGGACGAGAGCATCGCGCTGCTGATCGAACGCAAGTATCCGGCCTTTGCGGAGAGCCTTGTGACGAGCGTCGAATTCCAGCGACATCACCACCCGGATCCACTGGTGGCGGACATGCTGCGTCAAGCTCACCAGCAGGCCACGCGATTGGCGGCCACGGTCGACGCGAACACCTTGTTCGATTTCTGGCCGCTGCGGCGGGCGACCATCGCCGCTGGACTGTTGCTCGGTTCGATGGCCATCTTCGCGCTAATTTCCTGGCACACGCTCGATATCTCGCTACGCCGCCTGTATGGACTGTCGCACCAGCCTTATCCGCGGCAAACGTATTTGGAAATGATCGGATTTGAGCAGCAGCAAGTCACGGTGGCGCGGGGTTCGGATCTTACGATCAAGGTGCAAGCCGACGCCGAGCGACGCGTGCCGCCCCCCAAGATCTGCACGATCTACTACCGGACGCGGGAGGGTGACCGTGGTCGGGTGCATATGAGTCGCAAAGGCACGCCGCGGGATGGTTTTCAGCAGTACACGTTTGAAGGCAAACCATTTAAGGGCATCCTCTCGGACATCGAGTTCGATGTCGTGGGAAATGATCAGCGGATCCGCGATCAACGCGTCCACGTGGTGGACAGCCCGCAAGTCGTGGCCGTCACCATCGATTGCGTCCGGCCGGCCTACACCGAATTGACCGAGACCCGTTTCGAATACTATCCGGGCGTAAAAATTCCCCGGGGCAGCCGCCTGGCGCTGCGCATCACCGCCAACAAACCTTTGACGAGGGCCGAGGTCCGAGGGGCTCCCGACGAACCTCCCACCGTCCTGCTGCCCGTCCTGCCCAGCCAGGGAGCGGAGGTCGGCGCGGCGACCACGACGGTTGCGTCTCCGACGGCCACCTCCGCGGCCGAACCAACCACGGTGCTACTCGAAATTCCGTCGCTCGACGACGACTTTGGCTGTGAAGTCGAGTTATGGGACACTGACGGTATCTCCAGCCAGCAGGCGTACCGACTGGCGCTCGTGTCGGTCCCCGATTTTCCACCCAACGTGTCGGTAAGACTGCAGGGGATTGGAGCTGCGATTACCCCCGACGCTCGGCTGCCCGTGAGCGGCGAGATCACGGACGATTACGGCGTGGCCGATGCCTGGTTTGAACTGGAATTGTCCAACGACGATGTCCGCGTGTTTCCTTTGACTTCCGCCACGACCCGCGAGCTGAACGAGGTGCTTGATTTGCGCGAGGAGCGCATACGGGGCGCCCCACCGCTTTCACTTGCGCTCGATTCCACGGTCGTGCTGTCCCTGAAAGCGTCCGACCGATTCGATCTGGCCGCCGCGCCCAACGTCGGCCAGTCCGATCGCTATGAACTCGAAGTGGTTTCGCCCAATCAATTGATCGCCTTGCTCGAAGCCCGCGAGTTGGGGCTGCGGCGCCGTTTTGAACAGATCATTCTTGAGATGCGCGAGATGCGCGACAGCCTGCAAAGGGTTTCCCTGGGGGAGGATGATGCGAGTGGCGGCGCGGCGGACGACGGCAGTGACGATGACACTTCGACCAGCCAATCCGCCCGCGCCGCCGAACAGGCCGAGCGCCGAGCGGCCTTGCGGGGACTGCGGGTGCAACGCGCCGAACAGCACAGCCGGCGGGCGGCCGCGGAAGTGCTGGGTGTCGCCCTGTCGTTTGAAGATATCAGCATGGAACTCGTGAACAATCGAGTCGACGCCCAGGACCGTGTGGAACGCATGGAGCAAGCCATCGCCAATCCATTGCGGGACATCGCCGAGCGGATGTTGCCCGAGTGGGACGAATCGTTAGCACCGCTGCGACAAGCATTGGAGGAAGCCGGGGACGAGACCCGCGTTGGCACGGCGACGCAAGCGGCAGTTGCCCAGGCCGATGCCATTCTGGTCGCGATGGAGTCGGTTTTGGAACAAATGCTGGAGCTGGAGACCTACAATGAACTGGTCGACCTGGTCCGCACGATGATCAAGGACCTGGAGGAACTTACGGAAAAGACGAAAAATCAACGAAAAAAATCCGCGCTCGACCTGCTTAAATAAGCGTTCGGATTTGAAGGATTCGATTCTGGCAGCAATAATTACCGAGTGATCCGCCGCTCCTTCCCCTCGGCAGGGTGGGAATTGGCAGATCGCATCCGGTCTCGCCTTCGCGAGGCCGGGGGGCATGGGCAGACGAGAGGACCTCCGGATGCAACTGTGGAGCTTACAACAGGGCCTCGCCCTGGGACTGCTGGCGTTCTTGGCGGTGTCCCCCCTCGCAGCCCAATCATCCAGCCCGCCCCCCAACGATCAGCTGGCGCTGCGGCAGGGGGAACTGGCCGACCGTTATGCCCGCCTCGAAAAGCTGATGCTGCGGATGGCCGAATTCGACGCGGCCGACAACCCGCGCCGTGCCGAATTGCTCCGCAAGGCCTTTGCGACCAGTCAGGATCGCGATGTCCAGCGGCAACTGGAACAGCTCGTCGAATTGCTGCAGCAAGACAAGCTCTCGCGGGCGATCGTCGATCAGGGTCAGGTCGCCAAGGACATGCAGGCCATTCTGGAATTGCTGCTGAAGGAGAATCGGGCCGACCGCCTGAAGGACGAACAGCAGCGGGTTAAGGCCTACATCCGCGAAATCGAACGGCTCGAACGGATGCAACGAGGCGTTCAAGGTCGCACCGAAGGAGGCGTCGCGGAACAGAAATTGACAACCGAACAGGAACGGGTCGCTGAGCGGACCAGCGACCTGGGCCGACAGATGACGGAGGATGCCGGACCATCCGACGAGGACCCGTCGTCTGAAGACGGTGCCGGAGACGTCGCGGAAGGTCGTCCGGACGGTTCCTCGGACGAGAGTCCATCACCACCCGCTGCGTCGCAACAGGAAAAGGCCGAGGCGGCCAAGGAATCGCGGGAGGCAGCCGAGGAAAACCCCACGGAGGGTCAGCCGGCTGGAGCAGCGGACAGGCCGGCCGCTGCGAACGATTCGCCCCCGTCGACCGCCGAGGCGGGCGAAGCGGCCGAGGGCCAGCCGCCGTCCGACCCATCGCCTGCGGAGGGCACACCGAGCCCAGGTGCGCCCAGCCCAGGTGGCCCCAGCCCAGGTGCGCCATCGGGAGAGTCGTCCGGAGATGCGGCGCCGCCGCCGACGCCTGGACAAGCCGAAGTGCAGCAGGCCGAGGCCCAGATGCGGCGAGCGGAGCAGAAGCTGGCCGAAGCCAAGCGGGACGCGGCCATCGAGGCCCAGGAAGAAGCCGTGCGGCTGTTGGCCAAGGCCAAGGCCGAACTGGAAGAATTATTGCGGCAGAAACGCGAAGAAGAAATCGAACGCGTGTTGGCATTGCTCGAAGCGCGATTTCGTCGGATGCTGCAGATGGAGTTGCAGGTGTACGAGAGTACCTTGCGGCTGAGCAAGATACCGCCCGAGCGGCGTGATCGTTTTGTGGATATCGAGGCCGGGAAGCTGAGTTTTCAGCAGCGGCGGATCGTCGTCGAGGCAGACAAGTGCTTGGCATTGTTGAAGGAAGAAGGTTCGTCGGTGGCTTTTCCGGAAAGCGTTGAGCAGATACGGGGCGATATGGAGCAGGTCGAGCTACGACTGAGCCGTGCGCAGATCGGTCGTCTGACTCAGGGTATCGAGGAAGATATCATCGAGGCGCTCGACGAAATGATCGAGGCGTTGCAGCAGGCCCAGATGGAACAAGAACAGCGGAAACAACAGCCAGTGAATGGGGAAGGTCCGCCGAGCGACGAGCAAGCCCTGGTCGACAAAATTGCCGAGCTACGGATGCTGAAGGCCATGCAATTGCGTATCAACAAACGAACGGACGCCTACTCACGGCTGCTCGATGACGATCAGGATCGCGTGGGCCAAGCAAATGATGCTGATTTGCTGGAAGCGTTGTCCGAACTATCGGATCGAGAGACGCGGCTGCAGGAAATCACTCGCGACATCGTTGTAGGAAAAAATCAATGAACCATCCCGTTCGCGGACAGCGATATCTGCTCGGTTGTGCGCTCGGCTGCCTTGGTCTCCTGGCGACCGTTTGCCAGTTATACGCCGATAGTGAATTGGCGCAGCGCACCAGTTGGCAGCCACTTTCGGCCAGCGACGCGCGGGACCAGGTCTTCGCCTGGAGTCAGACCGCTGAGCTGACGGCGGATCAGCAGAACCGGTTGGCGGCCATCTGGCATGAAAATCACGGGGATGCCCAAGATACGTTACAGCAAACGGTGGCCTCCTTCGCGCTGGTGTATCCGCGGGCAGCGGATTGGCTTGAGCCTGGCTTTCCGAGTGGTTCGCTACCGGTCGACACGACGTGGCTCGACGCACCCCAGATTCCCGATTTTGTCCGCCACAACGCCCGGCTGTTTGTCGGCAAGGCATTCGCGCTGCAGCAGATGTATGACGAGGCACTGGAAACACTCGCACCGCTTGAAACCGAGCAAGTCATCGACCCGGCGGCGTTGTTGTTTTATCAAGCCGCCGCCCATTACCGGCTGCGGCAGAAAGACGAAGGGGTCGCCTTGCTGGAACGGTTGCTGGAGAACAAGGACGAACTGCCACGGCGGTACACGACGGTGGCTGACTTGATGCTCGTCGATCTGGCATCCCTCAAGCCCGAGTCGCTCGATGAAGTGGCTCGCATCATGGATAGCATCCGGGTGCGGTTGAATCTGGGACGGGCGGGGACCCGTGTCCGCCAGGAAGAGCAGGAAGTGATCGATAAACTCGATAAGATGATTGAGAAGCTGGAGCAGCAGCGGCAGGAAATGATGGCGCAAGCCAGCGGTCGGGCCAACGGCAAACAGCCGTCGATGCCGGCCAGCGATAGCTCGTTGCCAAACATGCAGGCTTCCGGGGATGTCGATCCCAAGAAACTTCTCGAAGACGCGGATTGGGGAGACCTGCCCCCCAAGGAACGACAAGAAGCACTACAAGTCCTGAGTAAGGACTTCCCGTCTCATTATCGCGAAGTTGTGGAAGAGTACTTTCGTAAGCTCGCTACGGATTCGCCCGCAGCGGAATGAGCGGCGGGACACCGGGAATTCACCCATCCGGTGGGCCGTCGGTTCGCGGCTGCGTGGCCGCACCAACGCCAACACGATCCACGTCGACCGATTCCCTCGCCGAAACGCCATTACCAGGAAGCCAATTTGCAGTCACTCCTACTCATTGTTCCGCTGTGCGCTATTTCCCTGCAGATCGACGTGTACACGATCGATGGCCGACAACTTCAAGGGCGTGCGATCGCCATCAGCCAAGATCGGCTCGTACTGAGCGAGCGGGCAGATACCGTCGCGGCGCGAAATGAAGGCGGACTGGGAACCGAGCCGACGATGGATGCTGAACCGACCGCCTTCCCTAACGTCGGGGTCAAGTCGATCGAGCTGGACCGGGTACTCCGCATCGACATTCGCGGAGCGGCAACGTCCTCAATGCCACCCGCCGCGCGGGTGTGGTTGCGGGACGGGAGCGTCATCCGCATCCGATCGCTCAGCTATGACGGGTCGCTGGTCCGGGCCACGACGACCCGTTGGGAACCAAACGCGACCGACGCCGCAACCGACGGTACGTTGGTCGAATTCGCTCCGCGCACGATTCGAGAGGTGCGACTGTTTCCGCCGACTCCCGAGCGAGACGGCCAATGGCGGGAAATCCTGGCCCTGCAACACGCGGGTGATGTCCTGGTGATTCGCAAAGCCCCCGCCGCCCTGGACTACCTGGAAGGCGTGATTCTCGAGATCGGACCGGAAAGATTACTCTTTGAATTCGATGGCGAAAAGATCGACGTGCCGCTCGAAAAGCTGGAGGGATTCCTGTTTTATGAAGCCGACCCGGCTCCACTGCGCGACCCGCGGGCCAGCGTTGCCTTGTGGGATGGGAGCCTGTGGCGTCTCGACGACGTATCGATCGAGGACGGTTGGTTGCAAGCCACCAGTCTGGGGGGCGAAGCGCTGCATATCCCGCTGGAGCAGGTCAAACAAATCGATCTGGCGGCGGGCAAGATCGCCTACCTGAGTGATCTGGACGCCGTCGTGGAGGAAGTGACCCCCACGTTGGGTTCCTCACTGCAAGCCGCCTTGAACCGTTTAATTTATGCACCCAAAATTGACTCGGCCGCCGGTGGGGGACCCCTGCGATTAAGAGATCCGGCGACCGGGGCGATTACGCAGTACGCCAAAGGGCTCGCCTTGCACAGTCGGACTCGGCTGGAATACCGTCTGGCCGGGAATTACCGCCGTCTGCAGGGAGTTGCCGGGATCGCGCCGGAGATCAGCTTGGCCGGAGCGGTCCGCTTGCGGATCGACGCTGACAATGAGACGTTGTGGGATCAGGTGCTTCGTTCCAGCAATGGTCCTGTCGAGCTGGACCTGGATCTGACGGACAAGCGTCGCCTGGCGATCCTGGTCGACTATGTCGACGAGCTGGATGTTGGTGATCGCCTCAACCTCTGTGAGATTCGCATTATCAAATGAAGTTCCTCCATCCTTGCCTTGTTCTGCTGTGCGTCACCGTCGCGCCCTGCTGTTCGGCGCAACCTTTGCCGGCCGAATCGTTGGAACACCTGCTGCAAGCCGAGCAGTCGCGGATCGATACGATCGCCCGTATCTCCGCCGTGACGCTGGCGATCTTCGGTCCTCAAGGAGACGGCGGCGGTTCCGGTGTCGTCATCACCCCCGATGGTTATGCGCTGACGAATTTTCACGTCGCCAAACCCTGTGGTGATCACATGCTCTGCGGGATGAACGACGGCAAGCTGTACGATGCCGTCGTGGTGGGCGTCGATCCCACGGGAGACGTGGCCCTCATCAAGCTGTTGGGGCGGGATGACTTCCCTGCCGCCGAACTTGGCAACAGCGACTCGCTCCGGATTGGCGACTGGTGCTTTGTGGTCGGAAATCCCTTTTTACTGGCGACCGATTTTACGCCGACCGTCACCTATGGCATCGTTTCCGGCATTCACCGTTACCAATACCCTTCGGGTACGTTGCTGGAGTACGCCGATTGCATTCAGACAGATGCCTCGATCAATCCTGGCAATTCGGGCGGTCCGTTGTTTGACTCGCAGGGCAAACTGGTGGGCATCAATGGTCGCGGTTCGTTTGAAAAACGCGGTCGTGTCAATGTGGGCGTGGGCTATGCCATTTCGATCAATCAAATCAAGAAATTCTACGGTTACCTGCTCAGTGGTCGTATCGTCGATCATGCGACCGCCGGTTTCACGGTCAGCACCGATGCGGACGGTCGCGTCATCGTCTCAGACATCCTGCCCACATCCGATGCCTATCGGCGTGGACTGCGGTACGACGACGAAATCGTCTCGCTCGGCGGGAAGCCGATTCGCTCGGCCAATGAGTTCAAGAATGTACTGGGAACCTATCCCCGCGGATGGCGGATTCGACTCGGCTTCCGCCAGGCCGACCAGCGGCGGGAGGTCCTCATCCGACTGGACGGCGTCCATTCGCGACAGGAATTGCTCGATCTGGTCCAAAGCGGACCGGCGGAGATGCCCGGTTTGCCGGACGACGATCCCGAGGCTCCCCGACCTTCCAAGAAAGAGGACCGACCGGCGGAGCGGCCAAAGGTGCCGGGAATGCCAGCCGCTCGCCGGCAACAACCACCGCCGCCGCCCCTGCCAGCCCAAGTCGCGGCAAAGCTGGAAAGCCGCCAAGGATTCGCCAACTACTACTTCAACCGCCAAAACATCGATCGATTGTGGACGCGGCAGCAGCAGCAAGTCAATCTGCTGGATCAATCGGGCGAGTGGCGGTTGCGGGGCGTCGACGAAGCGGGAAAATCGTTCGAATTGATTTTGCGCAACGACGAATCCTTTTACAGCCTTGCCACGGGTTCCGAGCGAGTCGACTTGAAGGACGAATTGGACAAACAGCTCGCGCCTGAGAATAGCGGCGGCCTGCTGCTGGCTTTTTCGATGTGGCGGAGGCTGCTCACTCTCGGACCCTCCCAGTTTGGTGAGGTGTATTATCTGGGCACCGTTCCGGCGGATGGGGACGAGCAGCACCAGCTGGATGTCCTCGTCGGCATCCATGATGCCATCGAAGTCCATTTTCAATTCGAGACGACCAGCGGACAATTGCGGCGGATCGAGTTATTTACCGATCCGGGAAACGACCCCTGCGAACTGCTGATGCGCGCCTACGGCGACTTTGCAGGGCAGGCACTGCCCAAGGAGATCGTGGTGCGACACGGCGACACGACCTTCACAACCCTCCGCCTGGAACAATTCGAAGCCGTGCCGGCGATCCAACCGGCCTCCTGAAGCGAGCTCCATGATACAGACTCTCCTCCACCGACGTGGGCCGCGTGTCCTTGCCCTGCTCGTGCTGAGCGTCGCCACCGTGTCGGCTGGGACCACGGAGGCGATCATCGACGAGGTCCTGCCCAAGATCGTGAAAATTTACGGCGCCGGAGGGATCCGCGGGCTGGAACCGTACCAGAGTGGCTTCCTCATCTCGGCTGATGGATATATCCTCACCGCCTACAGCTATGTGCTGGACACGGATGATGGAGAGGTGACCGTCACGCTGGACGACGGCCGTGAATTCGCGGGATCGTTGGTTGGATACGATCCGCGTCCAGAACTGGCGGTGCTCAAGATCGACGCCAGCGAACTCCCTCATTTCGATCCCGCGCGTTCCGTCGACCTGCAACCGGGCGACCGAGTGCTGGCATTTAGCAACCTCTACGGCATCGCTACTGGCAACGAACCGGCCAGCGTGTTGCACGGAACCGTATCGGCCGTCACCCGGCTCTCGGGACGCCGGGGCGCCTTTGACACGCCTTACGACGGACCGATTTACGTCGTCGATGCCATCATTAATAACGCGGGAGCCGCCGGCGGTGTCGTGACCGACCGCCAAGGGCGACTGGCCGCGGTCATCGGCAAGGAGATTCGCAGCAAGCAAATCGGGATCTGGCTAAATTATGCCTTGCCAGTCTCCTCACTCGCCGAGTCGCTGCAGGATATGCTGGCCGGGAAGAGCCGTCCCCGCGAGGAAGCCGCACGGCCATTGGCCAAGCAGCCGTGGAGTCTGGCAGGCATGGGGATGCTTTTGATTCCCGACATTCTTCCCCACACGCCCCCCTTTGTCGAAGCCGTGGTGGCAGGCTCGCCTGCCGGTCGCGCGGGTTTGTTACCCGACGATCTGATTGTCTTTGTGAATAAGACGATGGTGCGCTCGGAACGGGAATTCATGAAGGAACTGCTGCAGTACGAGCAGGTCGACGATCTGTCCCTCGTTGTCATGCGCGACAAGTCACTCGTTCCGTTGACGGTGGTCCCCATTGAGTAGCGGCCCGGCCACCGCGCCACGCGTCGTCGGCTAGCGCCAGCGGGCACGCACTTCCTCCAGCGGGTATTCATGCAGCGGCAAATCGCTGCCGGCAAGTTCTTGCAGCCGCCGCCAGCCGCGGGTGACCAGCGCGACCCTGCCGCCACAAAGTCTGGATCAAGCCTGCGTTTGTCAAAGTCCCCCGTGATTTGCAGGGGGTCGAAGCGATCGTCGACGATGAACTGGGCCAGCACGGGATGGCAGCGGAGATGCCTTTCGCGAGAAGTGTGCAGCGTCTCTGGGTCGACTTGCCCAATGACATACCTCAGGTATAGATCGCTGTCGACGATGCCCTCCACCTCCAGGCCGCACACATCACATAAATATCCTTCCTCGCACTTGGCCATGGCGAGTCCTCCTCGTCTGCTGCGCTGGCGGGCCGTCGGCGGCCATCGGCCAAGCCGATAAGCTACATATTGGTGAGGTCGTCGGCTCCCCCCGGTCCGATCAACTGGTCGAGCACCCGGGCAACTTCAGCGGCGTGCTCCTGCGACTCGCCATAAATGCGGCATACCCGGTGGCTGATTGGGAGATAGCGAAACAACTGGTTATCCCGCAGCGGCCGTGTCCGCTGCTGCTCCGAATCGTAGAGAAAATTCGCCACGACCGTCTGGCGACTTGGCTGAGGCCGGTAGAGATGGCGGGCGATATCGATCCGCAACGGCAGTTCGGCCAGCGCAGCTGGCAGGAGACCACGCACCCGCTGCTCCACCAGTCGGCGATCGCTGAAGATACTGCTGTGCTCGGCATCGGCCTCCGCGAAGACGAGATTCCTTTGACACAGCATTTTCCAGCGCACACTGCGGTTGGCCAATTGCCGCCAGCGTTCACCCGCTTCGCGCTGACCCGCATGCTGGCTGAGCGCCCAGCGTTTTGCGTCGACGATCAGTGACCATTCGGTAAATTCGCGATAGGCGTCCAGATGATCGAGGGGATTGCCCGGGAATAGCCACTCGCGGCTGGCAAGGAACAGATCGCCCAGCGTCAGGTCAATGGCCCGTACGGTGCGGTGGAAGTAGACCGCCCGAAACAGCTCAGCCCGCGTGGCCATGAAGCGAATCAGCGCATCGATGCCCCGATCCTGGATGGTCAGTCCCTGCTCGCTGAAGAAGCTGTAGCGCAACAGCCGATCACAATCGAACGATTTCTGGCTGTAACCCGCCATGTAGGCATCGCGGAGGACAAAGTCCATATTGTCGATCGTGTAAATCCCGCTCAGCAGGCTGCGGAGAAAAATCAGCCACCGCGGATGGTCCTCGTCGGTAGCCGTCGATTGCGGTCGCTGGATCAACCAGGCAATCTGTTGTGGGTCGAGCGACTCGTGAGGGAGAAACGGGCCGCTGGGCGCTCGACGAAGACGCTGCAAGTGCGGTCCCAATTCATGGCGAATGATGTGAGCCCCCAAGGACTCGTGCGTCAGACCATACTGAGACAAAAAATGTTCATCGAAAAAGTGGCCGAAAGGTCCATGTCCGACGTCGTGCAACAAACCGGCCATGCGGAGCAGGCTCTCAATGAGCGGCCGACTCGGCGCATCGGGGCAGGTCGCCTGCAAGCTCGGGTACAGTCGATCAGCCACCACGCTGCCCAGGTGCATGGCACCCACCACATGCTGAAAGCGGGAATGTTCGGCAGAGGGGAAGACATACCAGGCGGTCTGGAGTTGGTGAATCTCACGTAATCGCTGGACCCAGGGATGGTCAATGATGTCGCGCTCCACGATTTCTTCGGCCGTCGCCGGCGTATCGACGAAGGCCACGTAACCGTGAATCGGATCGTAGCTCAGACTTATGGACGCATCGTGCAAGGCCATCGCTCCGTGGAACTCCCGACTGGGCCTCCGCGCTTCCCCCCGGCTAGGGGACCGCAGCGCTAGCCTTGATAGCGGCCATTTCCGGGAAACAGCCGCATCGCCCAGCCAGCGACGCAAAGGCGGAAAAGCCTTGGTTGGAGGGACTTTCGGGCAGCCCCGCGGGGGGAAAGCCATGATTCCCAAATTGACCATTCTCAGTAGTTGATGTAATTTCGTTAGACGTTGAATTTAATCAAATCCCACGCCAGGCCGAAGGATCGTTAGGGTAACGGCGAATTTCTGCCGATACAATCCACACAGATCGTACCCATTTTCTGATGGGATGCTGCGCGGCAAAACCCTGCCGCGGGCTGCATTCGTGAGCAGAAATGGGCCTTACGAGGGACATCGGCCGGCTAGGCCAGGACGGATGGAGGATATTCCGTGCGAAGAGTCATTGGTATTTGCTCCTGCGCTCTGCGTGATATTCATTTGCGGCATTCCGACGGCGTCGGTCCTTGCCGCCGGGAAGCCCGTGGATCGCCTGTTACCGGATAACACAAAGGGCATCTTCTGGGTTCCCGACCTGCAGCGGATGCAGCAGTCTTGGGACCACATCGAATTGGGAAAGCTGGCGGCCGATCCGGCCGTGGAACCCTTCGTGAAGGACCTGCAGGAGCAGGTCCAGAGGCGGATCGATCGCACCGGCCTGAGGATGGGGATCGGTATCGAGGATTTGATGGATGTCTGCGCGGGCGATGTGGCAGTGGCATTCATTGAACCGCGGGAAGGTAATCAGAAGCATGCCGTGGCCGCCATGGCCGACGTCACCGGCAAGGGAGCGGCGGTCGACAAACTGCTCAAGAAGGTCGACGGAAACCTGGAGAAACGCGGTGCGATGCGCGAAGACAAGAAGCTCGGCAACATAGAAGTAACGATCTACACGGTACCCGTGAAGAAAGGGGCCCGCAAAACGTTCAAAGCCGTGCTCTTCCTGGCGGGCGGTCGCTTGTTCGCCGTCGATCACGAGGAAACGGCCATTGAAATCATGAAGATCGCGCAAGGTGCCGATCTTCCCGTCCTTGCAGACCAGCTCGGTTACCGCAAGACGATCGACCGCATTCAAAAAGAGCAGCAAGAAGCTCCCCATTTGATCTGGTGGGTCGAGCCGATTGCGTATGCCCGTGTCGCCCGCGAGGCGGCGGCCGTTCAACGCCGCCAGCGGACTGATTTGCTGCAAGCGGCCTCCAATCAGGGATTCGACGCCTTGAAGGGCATGGGGGGATTCCTGACGCTCGGCAGAGGTGACTTTGAACTCCTGTACCGTGGCTATCTGTACGCCCCGCCTGTCAATGGCGCGGGAAAAGATCGCTATGAGCTGGCCGCCCGCCTGCTGGCCTTCCCGGGCGACGACTGCGCTGGATGTCCAGGCATGGGTCCCTGACGGCGTCAACAGCTACGCCACGGCCACCTGGGATATCCAGTCGTCCTACGCGTATATCGGAGGCGCTGATCGATGAAATCGCCGGTGAGGAGGGGTTCTTTGAAGACCTGAAAACCAGCCTGCTTGAGGACCCTAATGGTCCCATGATTTCGCTCGATGATGACATCGTGGCCCATTTGGGTCGACGAGTCACCATTATTACCGACTGCCGGACGCCCCTGACGGTCGACAGCGAACGCTTCCTGGTCGCGATTTCTCTGAAGGATGCGAAGGCGTTGGAGAAGAGTCTTGCCAAGACGCTGGATAGCGACCCAGATGCTCGTCCCGTCGAGGTCGACGGCCAACAGATGTGGGAAATCATCCAGGAGGATGAGGATGCCTACAGCCCGGACGCGGGGGATGGCTTTGACTCGTTCGGAGGTTTTGGCCCCGCGGTGGAAGAATCGCCGGCCGAAGATGAGCAGATGGCACTGATGACGAATTCCGCCATCACGGTGCTGCACGACCACCTGATTATTGCCTCGCACGTCGACTTCATTGTCGACCTGATGCGGCGGACGCCGAACGAACCGCGTTTGAACGACTGCCCCGATTATCAGGCCGTACGCAACGCACTGGTTCAGCTCGGCTCGTCCAAGAAGGATACCGCGCAGCTCTTTTCCCGCTCGGACGAGGAGCTGCAGGCCAGTTACCACCTGATCCGTGAAGGGAAGATGCCCGAGAGCAAAGGGCTGATTGGGCAGGTCCTGAACCAACTGCTCGGTCCTCAGGAGAAAGGCGCGGTGCGAGAGCAACGGATCGACGGCGCGAAAATGCCCGAGTACCAGGTGGTGCGGCGATATCTGGGTCCAATCGGTGCCTTCATCGTCACCGAAGAAGAAGGCTGGTACGCCGCCGCCGTGGGTCTGACCAAGGAGGTGCCGGTCCAGCCCAGCATGAAACCGGCCGTCAATACGGCCGAGTTGCAGCTCGAATCCGCCGAAACGAATTAAGCGCCCACCGCTCGAATCGTGGCGCGTTTTCTCGTTCCAATTCGCACGTTCCAGCCGCCAAGTGTGCGATCACGCACACTTGGCCGACCCGGTTTTCCGCGAACGCGGCTTGGCATAGGATTCGCAACAGCCCTCCGCAACGTGTCTTCGCACCCGGCCCGCCCCGTGCGACGCCACTGCGTCCGCGAGCGGCCCCCCTCTTGCCCCCCGCCGCTTGCCAGACGACAACGGAGAGAAGGGACAGATGTAGGTATCGACGAATGGAAGGCAACCAGGAGCTTGAGCCATGGGTCTCTTTGAAAATATGAAGACCGAGACGGTCAGCCGGCTAAATCTGCGTCCACCGGTACTCGTCACGCCAGACCAGAAGGTCCGAGATGTGGTCAAGGCCATGCGTGAGCGGAATCTAGGATGCGCGATCCTGGTTGACCCGGACCGAAAACCGGTCGGCATGTTCACGGAGAGCATGTTGACGCAGATCGTGGCCAATCATCCTGAATTGCTTGACGAACCCGTGGGGGAACAGGCGGCCGAGCACTGGGCTCAGGTCAGCCTCTCCGATCCCATTACCTCCGTCCTGGAAGCCTTGGAGATTAAGAATATTCGCTTTCTTTCCGTCGTGGATGAAGAGGGGCGAGTCGCGGGGCTGGCCGGGCAAAAAGGACTGATGGAGTACATTGCCGATCACTTCCCGCGCGAGGTCCTGGTGCAGCGCGTCGGGCAAAAGCCGTACATGGTCCACCGCGAAGGAGCTTGAGATGCAGAACGGTTCCAAGAACGAGGGTACGTTTCAAGATCCGCTCGAGAACTACGACCCCAAGACGTACAGCGACCGAATGGAAGAAGCGATCGCCGAACGCCCCGTGACCGAGATCGAGCACCAGCCGCACGCCAGTATTCACCCCAACGCCACCGTGCGGGAGGCGGTCGATCGGCTGGCCCATGAGCACGTGGCCTGCCTGCTCGTGGAGGAAGACGGCAAGCTGGTGGGTGTGTTCACCGACCGGGAGGTGCTCAACAAGGTGGCTCTGGATCCCGGCCAGTTGGAGCGGCCGGTACGGGAGGTGATGACGGTAAATCCAATCTACGTCTTTGCCCACGATCCAGTCGCCGCGGCACTCTGCGTCATGGCTGCCAATGGCTTTCGACATGTGCCGATCGTCGATGCGGACACCCACGTGCTCGGAATCGCCAGCCCCCAACGGGTGACCAACTTCCTGTCGAAGCACGTCGAGCCGTAAGGACTCGCGAAGATACCACGTGGGCCCCGGCTGCGGTGTGGATCGCCCTCGACCGATCGGCGGAGGCAAGCCCGCAACCGCGTCCAGCACGCGCGCGAGAGTCGGGTGGATGGCGGTTCCAGGACTCACGTCAGGCGCTGCGATGGCTCGCTGATCGTCCGTTCAGTCGCACGTGGGTGACGCCCCAGACGCGCCGCCCCTTCCACCGCCTGGCGACGATCCGGCCGACCCTGGACGATCCAGGTCCTTGTGGTAGAGCTGGTTGAGCAGGGTTTGCACGGAGCGGTGCCCCTCGTCCGACTGGGAAATGATGAGGGCCGAACGATGGGCAAACGCCTGAATCGAGCCGTCACCGCCCGTATCGCTCCAACATTCAGGAACGGTGGCGTTCCGGATCGCAAACACCAAATCACCACTGTCGGGCGGGGCGGGCTGCCCCTTTGTTCGAGCGCCGGGCGGCAGCAGCCCGCCCACCGGATAGACGCGCACCGACAACCGCTCCTGGGCACGCTCCGTCGTTGTCACCGTCAGCGACTGATGTTCCACGACGGTGTCCAACTCGAGAGGATGGAGCATCAAGCGTAACAGCGAGCCAAGCGAAACGTGATCAAATCTCCCGCTCACCGGTGCCTCTCGATCGATTCCTGCTTCGTCCAGTCCACGTCGGTCGAGCCGCAGGGGAAGTTCAAATCGGTCCCGCAGCATGTCGATCGCCTCCGACAACGGCATTCCTTCAATTTCGCAGGAAACCGCCGTCGTCAGCCGGTCGGCCAGTTGTGCCGCGAAACGCCGGTCATCGTCGCGGAGAATGGGCATGCCCTCGGGCAGCGTATCGTGCGGCACCTGGTCCCAACGAGGCAGTCCCCGCAGCAGGTCGAGCAGCCGTCCGATCTGCTCCAGCACCTCCACCGATTGCGAGACCACGAGTGTTCCCTCGACCATCGTGGCAGTGCCGCTCCCTCCCATGTCCGCCCAGCGATGCTCGGAAATACTCCCGGTCAACACCCCGATCAATTCATCACCCGCGCGAGGCTGCCCGGCGCGCGCCGCGTCGGTTGCGGGTTGCGCGACTTGCCCCTTGACCAAGTCTCCCACTGGCCAGCAGCGTGTCACGAGGAGTTGCTCGGCCTCCTCGCTTGTGGTCAGCCACAGGTAATCCGCTTGAGGTACCGCGACCAAATCAAAATCCCGCAAGATCAGGCAAAGGGCGTTTCGCAGCGACATGCCGCGGGCTTGAAAGGAAAACGTCGCCTCCTTATCGATACCGGCCACATCGAGGGCCACTTGATCGAGGTAGGTCGGCAGCGCATGGGTGGACCGGAGGATTTCCGCAAGGTCATTCAGCGACACGTCGACCCAATTGAAATCACTGATCTGATCGATTGCCTGGGACACGGTTCGTGTGGAAACGAGCCGGCGGTCGTCGACCGCCGGTTGCGGCACGCCGGCATTTTGCCCGACGCAGTTGAACGCGACACCGCAGACAAATGAGAAAACCATACCGCCCAGGCATGCCCCGATGTTGTGTCGCATTTATCATTGCTCCGAAGTGTTGCTGATCGATCGAGCCAGCATGGCAAATCGATGGTTCGGGTGGCAAATTTTCTCCTTTTTCTCGGCATTCGATTCGATTACGCGGCCGCGGACGGTACGGGGAGACGCCTTCGCCATCGCCGTCCGGCGATGGCCCCACCGGGTCACCGCCAACAAAATGCCAACTCTCACCAGTGCCACGTGTGCGCCGGTTGTCGACTGGCAAGCGTTTGGTAAGCTAAACCCCGGAATAGGGAACCGGGCCGGGAGTCATGCCATGATTCAGCTTGTCCTGTTTATCTGGGGCATTTTTATTCTCGTGAAGCACCGTGTGTCGCTCACCAAACGCAAGGTGGTACAAGGTCGAGCCGCCGTGGCCATCGGCACCATTTTTGTGCTCGTTTTGCCCGTCGGTTTCGTCGTCGGCTTGGTGCTGGGACTTGTCATGGCGGCTCTGCAGGTGCCATCCGATTCGTTTTTCATCTTTGCCGTCATGGCGGATGGTGCGTTGATCGTTGCGGCCGTCGTGGCGGCCATCATCATCTCGTCTCGCTACGGCGGGCCGGCCGAGGAGCCGGCTGCGTCACTCCCGGCGGCTGCGGCCCCCTTCGCGCCGCCGGCGGATCCGTCGAATCCGTTTAATCCGCCTCGCGCCTGAGTGGCGGCCAAGATCGTTCGTCGATTCTTACGTATGACAGGCTTCCAGCCGATCGACTTCGGCACCACCAGACTGCGGCTGGAAGCCACAGCCACGGATGATCTCACCGCGAGTGGGCTTCGCGTCGCACACTATTGGCTGGAAGGCTGTCCCGCTTAGAATGGTGTTCTGAGTCGGCCTGAATGCACGTGGGAATAGCAGGGGTCAGCGGGAATGTACCTGTTCGAGAATCCAGTCCTGCAGCGCGAATTACTGGTCAATCTGCGCACCCACCGCTCGTTCGTGCTGCTGCTTGGCTATCAACTGGTACTGGCCGCGGTTGTCTATTTTGCCTGGCCGCAGGAATCGCGACTGGAGGCGAACGCCGAGGCGGCTCGACGCCTGGTGGACCTGTTCTTTATCGGGCAGTACATCCTGGCGTCGATGATGGCGCCCAGCTTTGCTGCCGGCACCATTACCGGCGAGAAAGAGCGAAAGACGTATGAGATGCTGCTGGCGAGCCCGATGAGGCCGGCCGCCATCGTACTCGGCAAACTGGTGGCGTCGCTGGCCCACCTGGCGATTCTCATCTTTGCCTCGCTGCCGATCGTGATGCTGTGCCTGCCGCTGGGTGGCGTATCGTTGTACGAGGTGCTCGCCGCCTATCTGGGCCTGACCTTGTCGGTCGTTACGTTTGGCATGATCAGCGTGGCCTGCAGCAGTTATTTTCAACGCACGGCGGCGTCCCTCGTCGCGTCGTACCTGCTCATTCTGCCTTTGGTCTTATTGGGGGTGCTGGCTTGGCGAGCGTTCGAGGCCTCCGGCCAGCTGCGATTGCTGTTGACCGTCACGGTGTTGCCCGGTATCGCGGCGGCGATCTGCCTTGCGCTCTTCGCCAAGACCACATCCCGCTTGCTCCATCCTCCGGATGTCGGCAGCGAGGGAAAGGACGTCGTCGATTTGGAAAAAGAGGCCCAGCAGGTGATCGGACTGGTCATCCAGCGGGACCAATTCCCCGACCGACTGTTCGCACCCCCAAACGAGTCGATCTACTGGCCGACGACTCAAACCCGGTGTACGACAAAGAAGTCCACAGCGAGATCTTCAGCCAGGGAACTCTGATGCTGCGGCTGGTCATCCAGGTCAGCATGTTTCTGGCGATCCCGATCATGGCCGTCTGTCTGTTCATGATGCCGGCTTACGCGCCTTGGTACATTTCCTACGTGATTGTCTTCAATATGCTGGTGGGTCCGGTGTTTTCGGCGGGCAGTATCACGAGCGAGCGGGAGCGGCAGACGCTCGATCTGTTACTGACCACGACCATCACCCCTTGGCAAATCTTGTGGGGCAAGTTGGTGGCGGGGCTACGGGTATCCAGTGTGCTGACGTTATTTCTGATTTGGCCGGTCGTCCTGGCCTGCTTGATGGTCACGACCTATTGGAAAAATTTTCCCTCCGTCGGGGCGTACTTGCTGATCATCCTGCTGACCTGCGCCACCACGGCGGTGATGGCCCTGTTCGCCTCGGTCATCTTCCGCAAAACGTCGATCAGCCTGATGACCACCTATCTGCTGCTGATGACCGTATTTTGCGGTCCGCTGGCGGTCGATTTCTTCGCGCAGACGTTTTTCCCCAAACCCGGGCCAGCGATGTGACCCAGGTGTTGGGTGTGGTCAGCCCGTTTGCGGCCGCCTTTTCCGTACCGCTGAATGTGGACGAATTTGATGGTGGGTTTGCCACGGATCCCGAAATCGGCGCCGATCGCACCTGGTGGCTCTTCATCGCCTATACGCTGTTCACGATTTTGATGACGAGCGTCTCGTTGCTGGCCATGGTCTGGCTCTTCAACAAGCGGTGGCGGGTTTCTCAATAGCGGCAGCGCGGGGGATGTCTTGGCGAGCGGACTCGCATGAAATTCCCCTCGCCGGCGCCGCGCGCCAAGGCGGCGGTTACGGACGGGGACCGCGACGACTACCGAAAGGCTGCCACGGCTGGTAAACTCTGGAGAAAGAGGCCTTGATGACAATTCGATTCTCGATCCGGCGGACGGCATGAGTGCCGACATCTTGCAATTTGACGCGATCCCGGCCAACTGGACTCGCTCGCATTTGTTGGGACTGGAATCCCTGTCCCGAGAAGAAATATTGTTGTTGCTCGATACGGCCGAACGCTTCAAACAGGCGACCGATGGTTGCCGCAATAAACTGCCGCTTCTGTCCGGTACGACCGTCTGCAATCTCTTCTTCGAGAATTCGACGCGGACGCGCACCAGCTTTTCACTCGCCGCCAGACGCCTGGGAGCGGATGTCGTCGAGTTCTCCGCGTCGGGCAGCAGCGTTTCTAAGGGCGAAACTTTCATTGATACGGCGCTGAACATTGAGGCCATGAACGTCGATGTCGTCGTGGTCCGACATCAAACCCCCGGCACGCCGTGGCTGCTCGCCAAGCGGCTGCACGCCGCAGTGGTCAATGCGGGAGACGGCCCGCACGAACATCCGACGCAAGGCTTGCTGGATATTCTCACCATTCGCCAGCATCGGGGCGACATCGAGGGCCTCACGGTCGCCCTGGTGGGTGACATCGCTCACAGCCGCACGGCTCGCTCCAACATCTGGGGGCTGAAGAAACTGGGGGCTCACGTCATTGTATGTGGACCATCCACGCTTGTTTCCCGCCGCTGGGAAGAGCTGGGGATTGAGGTGGCCCATGATCTCGACGAAATCCTGCCGCGTTGCGATGTCCTTAATTTGTTGCGGATTCAATTCGAGCGACAAGCGACGCGACCCTTTCCCTCCGTCCACGAGTATGCGTTGTTGTATGGCATGAATGGAGCGCGGATGCGGCGGGCGAAGAACGATATCCTGATCACCGCGCCGGGCCCCATCAATCGGGGCGTCGAGATCACGCCCGAAGTCGCGGACGGGCCCCATTCCGTCATTCTCCATCAGGTCACGAATGGGTTGGCCGTGCGGATGGCGGTCCTGTGGCTGGTGGCTGGAAGCAACGGATGCCTGCCATGAAAACAGTCTACATCTGCAACGGTCGGCTCGTAGACCCGTCCCAGAAGATAGACCGCATCGCGAACTTGCGGCTCGCTGACGGCATGATCGCTGGCTTGGACCAGCCGCTCGAAGAGGACTCGATGCGGATCGACGCCACGGACCAACTCGTCGTCCCTGGTTTGATCGATCTGAATGTGCAATTGCGTGAACCAGGCTTTGAGGAAGATGAGACGATTGAGACCGGCACCTCCGCCGCGCTTGCGGGCGGCTTTACGACGATTGCCTGCTTGCCAAATACCGATCCCCCCGTCGACACGGCCGCCAGCGTCGAATTCATTCAGCTGCAGGCGGCCCGCTCGGACAATTGTCACGTCGTGGTGGTCGCCTGCGTCAGTAAGAACCGGGAGGGGGAGCAACTGGCCGAAATGGGGTCCCTGGCCAGGTCCGGTGCGGTCGCGTTTTCGGATGCCACGGCACCCATCTACAACGCCGAACTGATGCGGCGGGCACTGCAGTACGCGCAAATGTTTCAGTGCCCCATCATGAGCCACCCCGAGGTACGGGAACTCAGCCGCGATGGCATCATGCACGAAGGAACCGTGTCGACCGTGCTGGGTCTCGGAGGCATGCCGGCCGAGGCCGAGGATGTGATGGTCGGTCGCGACTTGCGGCTGGCGGAGGCCACTGGCGGTCGGATTCACCTGATGAATATTTCGACAGCCGGCAGTGTCGAGCTGATTCGACGAGCCAAATCGCGGGGCGTGCAGGTGACTTGCGATGTGACCGCCGCCCATGTCTCAGCGACCGATGACATGCTTCGCAGCTTCGATTCGGATTGCAAACTCAATCCACCCCTGAGATCCCACGAGCATGTGGCGGCCTGCATCGAGGGGCTGATCGACGGAACGATTGACGCCATCTCAAGCGGACACGCGCCGTGTGCCGCGGAAAAGAAAATGTGCGAACTCGACCAGGCACCGTTTGGCATGTCGGCGCTGGAAACGGTAGTCGGTCTGGTTACCAAGTCCCTTGTCGAGCCAGGACATCTTACCTGGCCGATGGTGATCGAGAAGCTCAGCCAGAATCCGGCCCGCATTCTGGGGCTGGAACGCAAGGGGACTCTCGCCATGGGCGCCGATGCGGACGTGACGATCATCGATCCGCAGCGAGAATGGCGGGTGAATCCGAGCGAATTTCTCTCCAAGTCGTCGAACACGCCGTTCGACGGACACCTGCTCCGCGGACGCGCCGTCGGAACCGTGGTCGGCGGCGTCCCGAAGGGCCTGGCGTTCGCCGCGACGTCTTGACGGGAACGGACTTGCTCGCGGACGCGCTCGACGAGGCAGCACAATGCCCATTCTGATCGATGGCTACAACCTGCTGAACGCCGCGAACATCGTGGCCATCGGGCCAGGCCCCTATTCGCTGGAAAAGTCACGACGGTCGCTGCTGCATTTTCTGATGTCCGTCAGCAGCGGGGAGGAGCAGGCCACGATGACCGTCGTATTTGACGGTCGCGAAGCGCCCCCGGGACTCGACAAGGAACAGACGTATGGCTCGATCCGCGTGTTGTTTTCCGCGATCGGAACCGAAGCCGATGACCTGATCGAAGATCTGCTACCAACGTACTCGGCTCCGCGATCCCTGACCGTTGTCTCCAGCGACCACCGCGTGCAGCGGGCCGCTCGCCGCGTGCAGGCGACGGCCATCGACAGCGATGCCTGGGTGCGCGAACGGCTGACTCGACGAGCCCAGCGGTCGCTCGACGATCTGCCCGACCACCGCACTCGGCCGATGGATCTGTCGAAAGAAGAAATCGCCGCCTGGATCGCCGAGTTCGAGCAGCTGCCGCCACTGCCGGCCGATGACCCGTCAGCTCGTCCCCACGCCGAAACGGATGAAGGGCCCTTGGAATCGATGGAGCCGAAGGCACCAACGCCCTTGGAAAAGGCCGAGGAAGAGCGGTGGAAGACAGGGGACAAGACGTACAATCCATTTCCCGAGGGCTATGGCGAAGATCTGCTGGAATGAAAGGTCCAAGCCTTCGACTGGGAGATGACGGCAGCAATCGGGGCTCTCTGTGAGCTCGTTGTGCTCTGTGGCAACAACCAACCATGATCAACAGGTAGCATCGATTCGATCCTAGGGACCAGCCACCGAGGGCACGGAGGACACCGAACGACCATCTTGGCCGAGTTGGATAACGAACGTCATGTGGGCAGCGAAGCAGTTCCATCTCTGAGATGGTATTCATCATCTTGACGCCTCAGCGTTCGCAACGACGCCCCGTCTTGCGGATGGCGGATACTCGCGGGACGTACCGTTTTGTTACCATAGGAAGCGGCTAGTTAAACTGATGCGAGCCACTCGAACGTTTTTTCCGAAGTCGATTTCCATAGAACACATAGGGAAGCCCCATGGACCTGCAAACGCTTTTGAATGACCTGCTGCAATCAAGCAAAGATTTGGCGGAGAAGGGCAAGGACCTGGCCGCCGCCCAACTCGACATTCCGCCCGAGGGAGAAGCGCGGGATGCCATGTTGAAAGGGCTGGGAAAGGGCGCCCTCGCCGGTGGGATCCTCGCGTTGCTGTTAGGCACGCGGGGTGGTCGCCGGCTGACCGGCTCGGCGGTCAAGCTCGGCACGCTCGCGGCGCTTGGCACCATCGGCTATCAGGCTTATCGAAAATGGCAGGCGGGGCACGGAGAGACCGTCGAGTTGGGCTCGCCCATCAATGAACTCGCGGGGCCGGCGGCGAATGAACGGAGCCTGGCACTGATCAAGGCGATGATCGCGGCGGCCAAGGCGGACGGCACGATGGATGCCGCGGAAGCGAAGAGCATCCGTCAACAGATGGTGGACCTGGGCCTGGACGGTGACCTGTCGAGAATACTCGAGACGGAGATCGCGAAGCCACTCGACGTGCAGGGCGTGGCCCAACTTGCCGACTCGCCGGCAGCCGCCGTCGAGATGTATCTGGCCTCAACCCTGGTGATCGATCAGGCGAATCCGAGCGAAAAGCAGTATTTGACCAAGCTTGCGGCCGCCTTGGGACTGCCGGGCGACGTGGTGGAGGTAGTAGATAGCGAAACCGCCTGAGCGAAAGAAACTCGTGAGGGTGTATCGTTTGCTTGGTGGGATCGGCTTCTCGCGCATTGTGACCGCTCGGACAACGACCGACGCCCCAAGGGCACGATAAGAGTTTCGCGTCAGCTGGCCGCAAGCGAATCATTCACTCCAAGAAACGCGGCAAATCTTCAATTTTTTGCGGCGACTTTGCGCATTTTGTTAGATTCTCCCTACTTGATCCGGGGAACCGAAAGGGACGAGCAATTCGCAAGAGGAACCACATCGTGATTCATGCAATCAAGCGCGGCTCGCTGGTCTTGGGACTGATCAGCCAGCTGTGGACAGCCAGCCTCGTGACTGCTCAAGTCAGACCCGACCTCGTTGCCGAAAAACTACAACGGTCCGTGGAAGACGAAATAGCTCCGGCGTACCAAGACGGCGATTCACGCCGGACCCTCGAACTGCTGTGCGAACTGACCAAGAAATTAGCTGAAGATCAACGCCAGGTGCTGGATGGCATTCTGGCCTCGGCCGGGATGCCGACGACCGGGGAGTTGATGGTGCAATCTCGTCTGACGCTCGTCCGGCAAGGGCAGGGGGCGGGGCTCCCCAAGCCCCATCTGCGCGAAGCCTTACTGGCCATCCCGCTGCTTCGTGACGAAGCCAGGAACGCGCTGGATGACGCCAAGCAGCATGCGGTGATGCAGGCGTCGCTACCTCACCCAGGCGGGCTCGACGAGTACGAGCGGCTGTTTTGGGAAATCCATGTACTCGAAAATCGGCTGCGGTCCGCCTGCGATCTTTGTGATTACGGGGCGGCCTTCGTCCAGCGGGGTGGCTTGCGAGCCAGGGCAAGGCAGTTGAGCGATGCGGAACTGGATTTGCTCGACACGAATTTTGCGAATACGGCGCAAGAGCTTCGGCAGGTCTGCGCAACAACTCACGGAACGCAAGCTCGAATTGCGTGTTCGACGACTCGAGTACGCCGTGGACGTCCTGCGCACGTCAAACCACTTTCTGGATCGACTGCAAGCAGCCTTTGCCGTGGACTTGGACGGCGCATTGCTGGCTGAATTTTTTGCCAAACCAGGCGTTGCCGACGCCTTGGACAATCCTGCCTTGGCCGATCCCGAGCTGCCGGATCGCATTGCCCAACTGACGGCTGCCGGCAGGTCCACCGCCGGCAAGATGACGGCGCAGAGCCATCTGTTTTTTGAGGGGCTGCACTGGTGGTTGCGGGGCCGCTTCGGCCGCGGACCCGACGGCGGTGGACTGCTCAAGTCCCCCCTGGCGGCCCGTGATGAGCGCGCCGCCTTTGGCCTGGAAATGCCGCAACGGTTTCCCGCGCCACGTCGCGGTGCGGACGCGACATTGGCCAACGACGCGTCGACATCGTACGACCAGGACTACCCGTCGCCCGACGACGGTATCCGACCCGACTATGAGCGTCGGCACCACTACGTGTGGACGTACGAATACCGCAAGCTACTCAAGAGCTATGACGAACACAGCCAATCGAAGACGACCGCACGTGATGATCAGGTGACGCAACGGGTCAAGCTGTCAACATTCTACTGACGAGTCAACGAAGTCGTGCGGGGAGTTTCCTCGATGACCACGACTACGACCACCACCCGCACCGCACGAACACGGCTGACGCCGGATGATCCCCAGGCCGTCTACCGACTGGTGGGTTATAACGAGTACCTGCAGGCCCTGACGAACCTGGACCAGCTCGAGTCCTCCGTGAGCGAAATTGAGTGGGACCAATTGGACGAATACGTTCGCCGCCGCGACGAATTTGTCGTCCGGACCGGACTCGCAGCCGAACTGGCCGACCCTCGCTCGGCGTTCGACGACCCGCCCCAGGAACGGAGGGGACTCGCCTGGGTCACGGCATTGGCGCGCCTCGAGTTGGGAGCGATGTTGGCCGGCTTTACGGATGAACCTCGTCCGTTTGAGCGCGTCGGCCCCACGTCTTTTGACATGGCGGCCTACAAGGAGTTGTTGCTTGATGGAGCCCGTACGCACTATTGGGCCCTGCAAAACGACACCCAACTGGACGATACGGCTCGCTCGACAAGACTCATGCCCATCCTTTCCTACAGCCGGCGGTTGGTGATGGTTCGCGCGATGTTGCGAGCGGCGATGGCAGCGGGACAGCACGAGTTTACGCCAACGGAAGCCCAGGAGCTGGTCGTTTCCAAGCAAGCGCTCGATACGCTGCAGATGACCTTTGTGTCACGAGTCAGGGGTTTCTTGACGGACATCCAATCTTCGAATACGGCGACGTACAGCAGCG
The DNA here is from genome assembly GCA_963700865.1 of uncultured Planctomycetaceae bacterium. GTDB lineage: Bacteria > Planctomycetota > Planctomycetia > Pirellulales > Pirellulaceae > CAVOGJ01. The sequence continues at coordinate 402,019 of CAVOZC010000022.1, forward strand.
AGAGGCAGCGGATCTATTCGCGTTATTGCGGGGCGATTCTTGAGGCGGAGCAGCGAGAACGCGCCACGGGCAAGGCGACGGTCATCGATTATCCCCGCGAGGAAACGACATCGGCAGGGCCGTCGGACGCTGCTGAGGCGAAGTTGCCATAAGCCGGCTCACGCCGTTCCGCAAGATAGGGGGTGGCGCTCGCAGCGCGTGGCCACCGTCATGCATCACAAGCATGTGGCACGGCGGAGTTTATGACGGCACTTGCGATCAGCCAGCGCGGACGGATGCCCGGAGATGGACGGATGTCAGATCAGGATAGGCGGAAAGAATTCCATATACTAATTGTTCTGGCCCTGAGTTCATCGAAACTGGATTCGACGTCAAACACTACTCGTGCTCGTGCTCGTGCTCCTGCTCGCGCAGCGGTGCTCGTGCTCGTAATCGAAAAGGAGGGGCGGTCATGGCGGATCAAATCTTCGATCATGAAAAAATCGATGTTTACCGTTTGTCCATCGAATACGTTGGCGAGACCTTTCGGATCGCGGAAACTCTATCCGGACTTCACCGGCACTCGCGCGATCAGTGGTTGCGAGCAGCCCAGTCGATTCCGCTCAACATTGCCGAAGGAAATGGGAAGCGAAGCCTCAAGGACCGTGCTCGTTTCTTCGATATTTCGCGCGGCTCGGCATTGGAATGCTCGGCAATTCAGGACGTGCTGTTGATTTCGGGCGCGATCTCGAACTGGGAAACCCGCCGAGTTCGAATTCCAGAAGTTCCTTGAACCAACAACTTGGCGACCTGGTCGTTGCGGACACCGATTTGATCGAGAACTGGGACAACTGGCCAGGCCATAATGAGCTGGCGGCATACACTTTTGATGAGACTTCCGATGAGCGCACCTCGGTTACGCGTGCCGACGAAGAGTCCATGGGCTACCGCATCGGAGATATAACGTACTGTATCATACCCGATACCAATGAAATCTTTTCGGTCCGCGTTATCCGCCTTGGCTTTAACCTGATCGAAGTCGAGCCTCTCGACACTTAATTGTGCGAGGCCATCTGTGAGACGTTTATGCAGAACAGCGCCAATCGATGTTTTAACGCACTGCGTCTTCCCACTGCTGCACGATTCGGCGGTTTTGATGAACGTCCAGTGAACTCTTCCCGCAAGTCTGGACCAGAAGTGCGTCTGCTGCCCGTTCATTATGGTACAAAAACTGGTGCACTCATTCGGGAACGTCATGCCGCCGACCCGGATTCCTGGCCTTTGCCGACGGGGCAGATTTTTGAACGTTGGTTCAAAGACGCGGAATCGGAAGGGTGAATCCCGATGGCTGCACGAAGAATAACTCGACAAACAAGGATACCCAAACGGGCAACAATTGCGTGAACCGGAGCGGCGAATGCTGGGCATCCCGGCCTAAGACGCGACGAACCATCGCATCCACTGAAGCCGGCAGCCGGGTCGGGTTCAGCCGCCGTTGGCCCCGTGATGCGTGACGATCGATGACGGAAGCCCTCCATGGCAACTAAAAAAGACCATGAACTCACGACCCTTGGCATTGATCACTGGCGTTAGTCGGCGGGCAGGCATCGGCGCTGCCATCGCACTGCACCTTGCACAAGATGGGTGGGATATCGCTACGACATTCTGGCGACCCTACGACGAGAGCATGCCTTGGGGAAGCGATCCAGCTTGTGTGACTTGGTTGCGTGAACAACTCGCCGCCCATGGCGCCATCACTGAAGCAGTGGAAGCTGATTTGAGCCTCGTGGAAACGCCTGCTCGCGTTTTCGACGTCGTCGAGGAGCGGATCGGCCCCGTGACCGCACTCGTACTCTCTCACTGCCACGGGGAAACGAGCCACATCCTGGACACGAGCGTTGACAGCTTCGACATGCACTTTGCAGTGAATGCACGGGCGAGTTGGCTACTCGTTCGGGAATTCGGCCGGCGTTTCCGAGTCCCATCCAGTCGCGGTCGAATTGTCGCTATTACCAGCGATCACGTTGCCGGTAACCTTCCCTACGGCGCGAGTAAGGGGGCGCTCGACCGAATTGTGATGGCAGCAGCGCAAGAATTTCGTGACCTCGGGATCGCTGCGAACGTGATCAATCCGGGACCAACCGACACCGGTTGGATGACCGCTCAGCAGATCGCTGAATTCACCAGGCAGACCCCGGGAGGCCGGCCGGGACTTCCGGACGATTGTGCCCATCTCGTACGATTCTTGTGCTCGGAAGGGGGCGGCTGGATCAATGGTCAATTGCTGCATAGCAACGGCGGGTTGCAGTAGGCACGGCGGACCGACGAATCAATCGGAGCCGGACTGGCTCGCTTTACTCGATGGCGTCAACTTCCGGCCCGGCTGTCCTTGCCGTATTCCGGCCTTACCTGAATCACTTGGTGGGCAGTTCACATCCATCCCATGAAAATCCTCGAGTTGACACTTCCCAGCACAAACCTTGATAGCCAAGAACGGCTATACAAGGAAACGTTCGGATTTCCATGCACACGAGAAAGTGAAACGAGGCTCAGCATTTCCTGCGGCGCCACCGTCCTAAATTTCATTGCCGCGGATCGACAATTTTACTTTCACTACTGTTTCCTGATTCCGCCGGGATGCGTTCATTCTATCGTTACTTTTCTTGACGACCGGGGCTTTGAGCCATTGTTGTATGAGGGACAACGCATTGTTGATTTTGGCAACGGCAAGGCCGTCTACTTTCGGGACGGAGACGGCAATCTGGCAGAATTCATCCAACGGCCGTCTCTGGGACATCCTGAACAATCTGGCTTCGCCGTCACGGATGTGATTCGGCTGAATGAAATCGGGATGCCTGCGGAACACCCATTGCAATTTGCTCGACAATTGATCGACCAATTCACAATCGACTTGGTTGACGGCGGCGTTTACCGTGATGACTTTGTTTGGTGCGGTGATTTCGAGGGGGTATTCCTGATTCCACAAATTGGAAGAAACTGGATACCATCAAACAGGCCTGCGGAAATGAACCCACTCCACGTAGAATTCAGAACAGACGCAGGCAAGTTTAGCTACACCATCAAGATCTAAGTCACGCGTCGCAGAAGGCCGAACTGACCAGCTAACAAAGAGCTGTGGACTTGAGCCGCCGATCCGGACGGATGCGCTGGAGCAACGCTGGCATCTGCCGAACGATGCTGTTCATCAGGCGTCTGGGGCCTGTTCGCCATACGCACTCAGAACGCGACTGCCTGTTCCTTGGGAGACTTCCGTGAAACCGCTGTTACAACCGACACCGTACCTGCATCGTCAAATGCGAGCAGCAGATCATAGCGAGCGTCCGAGGCGAATTTATCTGGACTACCTGCTTGCCTGATGATTGGCTTGCCAACCCAGTTCACGCGCAATTGGTCGCCTTCCCATGACCACATTCCGACAAAGTGTTTCCACGGCCGTTTCCATTTATAGACGACTAGCTTCTCGATGGCCGGTCCCAGGCAAATCTTCCGCACCAGACCGTCGCCCACAAACCACACGGTCGTTTCCTGCAACTTTCCGCTCACCTTCTCCTCCAGCGCGAACATCTTGCCATCGTTGCGCCACAGGCAATCCAACGCGGCGTCGGTTTCAAAGCTCGATAGAATCCTGCCCGAGCCGGTTTCCAGCAGTTGAACGCGCTTGCGTGATGAGTGAAAGTCGTCCTTATAGTACAGCAGTGTGTACTTTCTGTCCGGCGATTGCCATCTGCGTGACGGTTGCTTGGGTTTCAACGCTTCCAAAGCGGCCCGCTCTTCGGCCTGACGTTGGCATGCCAGGTTTGCTTGTCGATTGATCGCCCACGACTTCCATCCGTACAACCCCATGAATATCATCGCAAACAGTATGGGTGCGGCCATCGCAATGACAGGTCCCAGTCTCATAAATCCGGCACGCCGTGGCCTATCAATCATGTCACTTCTCGCCTTACATTCAACCTGGACGATGAGACGGGAATCGAGACCGTCCTATGCCCGTCCACGGATCCCTTCGTGAGAACTTATGTCACCATCGGCCGGTGGCTGGGAGTTTCACGACCAGATTGGCTGGAGGATCAAGCGCGCGTTCATGGGAACTCGCAGAATCGTTGCAAACGGGCAACCGAGCGGCTTCTCACGAGCAATGTCAGGCATGAACTCGACAGATCGTCTTCAACACATTGCCCTACGCGAGTTAAACGCCTTTAAGGCTTCGCATAACCAAAAGCGTCTCTGAAACATCCGTCAGATGAGCCACTGTGCCGACCCGATTCTTAAGGCTGCACCAGCACGATCCATTCACGCTGGAAGCGGTTTGGCATCTCAAGCAGCCATTCGTTTAGGCTGCGGACATCGACGATGGCCCAGACACCGTAATTGGTTTGCCGGCAGCGTTTCGTGAGATCGGCAAAGATTTCAAGAAGTTTGGCCGGCGCGGCGCTGAGCTGCCTGGCAGAAGCATGATCCACCGGTCGCGGCACCGGCACACACCCGGCACACACCCGGCCCCTGACGGGGCCGGTTCGCCGAATCGATAATGACTTGAGCACGGCGTGGCGGAGCGATGCCGGTTCGTTGAGCGTTGTCGCACCGTCCCGGTGTCGCGGAAAAAACTATAACACCATGACGACGCCATCAATGACACGAACCCGCTCGTAGACATCGAGGACTTCTTCCGCATTTTCAAAGCACGGCTCGAGCGTGATAGAAATATGCCGGCCCCCTTTGGTTTCGCGGGTGCGAATGGGCGGATCGAATTTCAGATGTAATTCGTCGCGGACACTTTGCACGACTTGAGTCATGAACTCGGCCGAATTCGTGCCGATGACCTTCACCATGACCTTGCAGGGAAACGCGTGCGTCGCATTCAGCAGATCAATGGAACGTTGCCGATCTTCGTTCATGAGTTGACTCCGTGACTAGATGTCCCTGGGCTCGATGTTACCCACAATCAGCGAATCCGCAGCGCCCGGTCCGGCGACCTCGACATCGATCCGCCACGGCTGCTTGAAGAATTCCGCCCGATAAACGGGCAAATCGTTGATCCGCACGCGACGCTCAAAATGCGTACGATAGTCCATATCGTGCAGCGGCAGTTCGGCGGTGACGGGCAAGGGGCCTTGTAGCTGCGAGGTGGACTGAATCAACTCCAAGGTCGACTGAAAATACTCTTCGACGTCGGTCCAGAAGTGTAGACGTCCGTCCGGTACCAGGATGCGCTCAGTGGCCCGCAGTAACCGCTCATTCATGACGCGTCGCTTCCGATGCCGTTTTTTCCACCACGGATCGGGGAAGTAGACATGCAGGGCGGCGACGGAAGCGGTCGGGACCGTATCGAGAAACGCCACACCATCGCCATGCAGAACTCGAGCATTTCCCAGTTGCTGCGCGGCCAGCCGCGCGGCGACGAAGCGGGCGTATTTGCCGACGACTTCGATTCCCAGGAAGTCCCGATCGGGGCACGCGAGAGCCATGTTTCTGAGGAACAGTCCCTTGCCGCTGCCGATTTCAATCTCCAACGGGGCACGTCGCCCAAACCACTGCGTCGCATTGAACGACTCGCCCACCGCCGCGGGTGTGACGAGCCACGCGTCGGCCCTTGCATCATCCGCAATCTTTGGCAAGGCGCGACGTCCCATGATCCGGTTCCCTGTTCGTCGGTGGTTATGACCAATCGGCAGGCGGCAATTCTGCTTCGATCTGTTCTTTTGCCTCCCGCTGCCAATTGTGGCCCGGTTCGGGCGTGCCAGCGGCCAGAAAAGGCATGATCGCCGCGCCAGGCGCGAAACCGCCGATGTGGGCCCACCAGGCGACGCCTCCCCCCATATCCATATCGACCACATGGGCGGCATTGATCATCTGCATCAGGAACCAGGCACCGAGTACGAACAAGGCCGGCAGATCGACGATCGTGAAAAAGACGATGATGAAAATCAGCGTGCGGATGCGGGAGAAGGGATAGGTGACCGCGTAGGCCCCCAGGATCACCGCCACGGCTCCGCTTGCTCCGATGACAGGGATCAGGGCGCCCAGACCCTGTCCCGTCATCAGCCAATGACATGTCGATGCCAACAGACCGCCCACCAGATAGAAAATCAGGTAAGTGAAGTGGCCCAAGCGGTCTTCGATGTTGTTGCCGAAGAGCCACAGAAACCACATATTGCCCAGCAGATGCAGCCAGCCCGCATGCAGGAAAAGCGACGTAAAGGGGGTCCACAATACGGCCGTCGCGGTCAATGGGAGATCCACGGACAACCTGCCACCTGGCGGCAGGACCACGCCTTGTGCCAGTTCGACATCGGTAAAGAGGGGAATCTTCAGAGATGGTCGTTGATTCAGCAGAGCCAGCCGGGCCGGTATGAATCCATAGGTGGCTCGAATCACCCGCTGTTCATAGCCATCTTGATTCTGCACGAAAATCAAAATGAGCACGTTGATCACGATAATCGCGACCGTGACCACAGGCCACCGCTCAACCGGATTCTCGTCGTGGAATGGGATTATGGGCATCGTCCGACTCGTTCTTCGAGAGGGCATCGACCGGAAGGGGAACGCCTTTAATGGCACCTTCAACGACGATCGTGTCTCCCACGGTCCCTTGAAATCGGCAAATAATCATCCGGCCGCGGCGGCATTTGATTCCCTGACAGGCGATCAGCAGTCGATCACCGGGCACCACCGGTCCGCGAAAGCGAACGTCTTCCATGCCGCCAAAGCCGACCATTTGTGCGCCAGCAGGTCGTAACGTTGCGTCACATAGCTGCAAACCTGGGCGGCGGCCTCGCACATAAACACACCAGGCATGAGTGGCATGCCCGGCATATGACCACGCACCCACACCTCGTGCTCGGTGATGTCCCGATAGCCGGCACAGATCAGGCGATCGATATCGACGTATACGATGGCCGTCAGCTGTTCCATTTCGAAACGCTGCGGATTGTATTTTCGGATCTCGTTGATGTCCGCAAGCACGTTGTCGAAATCGACAAGTGCCGGATCCACGATGTACTCTTTCCGAGCCACAACATCACGCCTGTTTGCGGTCAATGCTTTCCCCGGTCCTGACAAAGCAGGGGGCTTCGTATCAGGTCTTCACCTTTTGACGGCGAGCCTTGCGGGATCGAGAATTCGCGGGCCGCTTGCCATGGTTCGCTTTCTTAATTTTTCTACCTGGTTTTGCCATCTTCTATCTCCTGACGGTCTACGCACCAAGAATCACTATCGTTCGCCTTGGGAATTTCCCAAGCTTAGAGAATATCAGCTTTTCCGTTCATTTTCCACTGCGGCGCAAGCAAAGTGGCGACTCAGCGGGGTTCTGCCGCTGGCGGCGCGTCGGCGTGGGAGACGCGGGCAAGATCGGCTCAGCAGTTGTGCGGCCCTCCCGGTATCGACGGCTTCGGCGGCGATGCCGGCACCGCCGCGGAGGTCAGAGGCTTTGCCTGCGGTCCACAGTGCCGCTGCGGCGTTGGCGATCACGATATCACGGGGCGGTCCCGGCTCGCCGGCGAGGATGCGGCGAATGACCGCCGCGCTGGCTGAGGGGCTATCCGCGCACAGCAGCTCCTTGCTGGCACGCTTCAGCCCGAACATTTCAGGGGTCCAGGATTGCCACGTCATCTCGTGGGCCGTCACCACGCAGACGTGGGTGATCCCGGCGAGTGTCACTTCATCCAACCCATCGTCGCCTCGCACGACGCTGGCCCGTTTGACACCCAGCTTTTGCAGGGCTCCGGCCATTTTATCGTGCGCGTCCGCCCGCCCGATTCCCAGAAGTTGGTAGGGTGCCATGGCCGGATTGCACAGGGGTCCGAGCAGATTAAAGATAGTGGGTACTGCCAGATCGCGGCGGACCTCGGCGACCATCTTCATGGATGGGTGCATCAGGGCGCATAGCAGAAGCAGATCCCCAGTTGTTCCAGGCAGGCCTCGACCTGGCTCAATGAGGCCTCGACATTCACGCCGAGTGCCGCGAGGACATCCGACGACCCGGAGCGGCTGGTAACGCTACGATTGCCATGCTTTGCGACGGGCAATCCCGCAGCGGCGGCCACGATTGCCGCCGCCGTCGAGATATTGAAGGTGGCGGAACCGTCGCCGCCGGTACCGCAAGTGTCGAGCAGATCATGCTGGAAGTTGCGGATGATACGCATTTTTCCTCGCAAGGCCGCCGCGGCACCCGTGATTTCGTCAATCGTCTCCCCTTTGGCACGCAGCGCCATCAGCAGCAGACCAATTTGGGGAGCAGACCACTTGCCTTCCATGATCTGATTGACGGCCGCGCGGATTTCGTCACCGCTTAAATCCTCGCCGCCACTGACGCGACCTAGAATCGTTTCAATCATCAATGACCTCGGCCTTCCACCCTCGCGACCACCGGTGCCGGCGCGTCCGCTGCGAGATTCGCGGGCCGACGCAGTTGTGATGAACCCCTCCGAGTCTTAAAATCCGGGAAGCCCGGCCGCGCTTTCGCGGCCAGGTGTGGCTCGCTACTGGGAGACAGGAATGGTTCGCAAGATTTTGATCGATTGCGATCCCGGAATCGACGATGCCGTTGCACTGTGTATGGCGCTCTTTGATCCGCGTGTGGAGGTGCTGGCAGTCACGGCCGTCGAGGGAAATGTCGAGGCGAGCCAGACAAGTCGCAATGTCCAGGCCATTGTGGAGCAACTCGATCCGGCTCGCTACCCGCGATTTGGCGTGGCTCAAAAGTCCGAGGCCCCGCCGCCGCAGGAATTGGAGCGGTTTCACGGCATCAATGGGCTGGGAGATGTGGCGTTCGACATTTCGCTGCTTCACCATCAGCACGCCTCGGACAAAGTGATACTCGACGTGATCCGCGCCGATCCGGGCAATGTGACCATTCTCACGCTCGGCCCCTTGACGAATCTGGCGCTGGCACTGCAGCGGGATCCGGAAGCTGCCACCATGATTGGCCGCATTGTCATGATGGGTGGCAGCGTGGTCGGCATTGGAAATGTCACCCCCTGTGCGGAATTCAACATGCACTACGATCCGGCGGCGGCCCACATCGTTTTTTCGTCCCCCACGACGAAAACGTTGTTGCCCATGGACATTTCGCGACAAATCGTCTTTTCCCTGGACACGCTGGGCGAGTTGCCGGACGAATCGACGCGTGTGGGCGGCTTCTTGCACAAGATATTACCGTATTGCTTTCGGGCACATCGTCAACGCCTGGGACTTGAAGGCATCCATCTGCATGATGCGGTCGCCATGTTGGCGGTCCTGCAACCCGAGTTGTTTACCACGACGGAAATGCACGGCCAGGTCGAAGTCTCGTCGGGACTGACGCGGGGGATGACCATCTTCGATCGACGTGATTTTCCCGCGGAACGGCCCAACATGGAAGTGATCTCGAGCGTGGACGTCGTCGAGGCGCGGAGCCGCGATCCTCCGCGGCTTGAAGTACGCCGGGCAGTGTTCGTGAGCCCATTGGCAGGGCGAAGCGGCCCGCTGCTCAACGCATTTCGGAGCGTGATCTCAGCAGGACGCGAAACGACAGCCTCTCGCCCTCGCGGTAGATCGTCATGGGAATCTCACGGTCCACCGGCGTCATGCCGACGAGATTGATGAGGTGGCTATCATTCTCGACATCATGTCCATCAAACGAGAGAACGACGTCGCCCGGACGTATGCCGGCTTGCTCCGCGGGGGACGCGCTGGTGACCGACGAGATGCGGGTGCCCGGGTAGGGTAGCAGCCCCAATCGGGAGGCTTCGTCCGATCCGTATTGGCTGTCCAACTGCACGCCGAGAAAGCCTCGCACGAGCTTTCCATCGCGGACCAGCCGCGTGGCGACCGCGGTGGCCAAATTGATGGGAATCGAGAATCCGATCCCCTCATTGCCGCCGGAATTGCTGGCAATCGCCGTATTAATCCCGATGACCTCGCCGCGAAGATTGATCAGCGGCCCGCCGCTGTTGCCCGGATTGATGGCCGCGTCGGTCTGAATAAAGTCCTGAATCCGTACGGTTTCGTCCCCCAGGATCAAGTCTCTCCGGCCCTTGGCACTGATGATGCCGTGGGTCACGGAGTGGTTCAAGCCGAACGGGCTGCCGAAGGCCAGCACGAAATCTCCGACTTCGGCGGCGTCGCTATTTCCCAGGCGGGCCGGGATCAAATGCTGCTCCCGCACCGCCAGCACGGCGATATCGGTCGCCTCGTCCGACCAGCGGTCGGTCGCATGTATCGTCCGACCGTCGGATAGTTGCAGATAAATACGATCGAGATCAGCGTTCTGAACGACATGACGATTGGTGAGGATGACGGTCCGCCCGTGGATGACCACCAACGCGCCGGCTCCGGCCTCCTCGATCGTCTCTTGATTCGGCTCGCTCATCCCGCTCTCGCCGCGGACCGCGTCACCGGTAGCGTCGGGTATCCGTTTCCAAGCCTGAATATGCACTACGGACGGGCGAACGAGTTCAATGGCCGTGCGAAGAATCCGTCCATTCGCTTCGATGACGTCGACGCGACGCGCCAGCTCCGTGTAGAGCTGTTCGCGAGCCGACAATTCCAGACCGTTACGCGACGAGGGCACGGGGGTCTGTGTGGCTTGCGGCGAGATATCGTTCTCCGCCAAATCCGGAACGGCCGCCACGACAGATTCCACGACAGCCAGCGAGACCAAAAGCGTGGGAACCAGCCAACGTACTATGGCAGTTCGAGAACGTCGCATCCTTGACTCTCCTTCTTCCCATCCTTGGGATTTGCGAGCGAACGTCGCATCGCGGTTAGCGGCCGACCGACACAGCCGCCTCAACGCATCACAGAGATTTCATCATACTTCGAGATCGGAAAAGGCCGTGTCATCCCCCATGCCGTTATCGAGGATCTTTGACCAATCCACTCCCGCTGCCGACTTCAGGCCTTGTTGCTCAAGTTTCCGCTGGCAACTGATGCAACACGTCGCGTAGGGCAAGGCCTGCAGCCGGGCCAAAGGAATCTTTACCTCACAACCCTCGCACTCGCCGAACGTTCCTTTCCGCATTCGGTCCAGGGCCGCCTCAATATTCACCAGTTCGCGACTTTCCACTTCTGCCAGTTGGGAACTAATTTCATCCTGGGCAGCGTCAAGCGCAAAGTCCGCGACGTCGCCCGAATTTTGCTCTCGGAGTTCCTTCAACGAACTCAGATCGCCATCGAGGGCCTTGCGGAGCGCATCCCGGCGAATAATCAAAACGTCTCGAAGTTTTGCCAATGTGTCTTTACGTGCCATGAGCCACCTCTGATCGGCAAGGGCGTTGCCCCTATCTGTTTGCCCGCTCCGTGTTTGACCAAGGCGTCCTGTCGCCTGGCGATCCCGACGGTTGCCGGGTCTCGCAACTATAGTACGCATCTTGGTGCTGGCAGGGACAGCACTGCCCCTTTCGAGTGGAAGACCGAAAAACAGGTTCGATCGTAACGTGTTTGCCATTCGTAAGTTAGTGACTCGCTCCAACCGTCCAATTCCCTGACGACAGTTCCAGGACAATTAATGACCGCGCCCGCCGAACCGATATTTTCGCCCCAAACGGCACGACCGGATGAATGGTTCATCGACATCCGAGCCGCCAAATTGCAGTCCAATTTTCCGGACGACCCCGCCAAGGGCCTCGTAACCTGGCTTTTTGGGGGTTAGTCCAGTGGCCCTTTTTTTGACGGCCGCGAAAGCGTGAGCTAAATGCCTCTGTGAGGTCGCCGGTTTCCGCCCGCGGGCAAGCGACGCGAGTCTCTTGCAATCATTGCTCCTACCCAAGAATCACCTGTTATGTTGACGACCACTTCCCGCGACCCGAATCAAGCCGCGTTTACCTCCCTGCTCGGTGATGATGTCGGCAGGCTGCTTCTGGAGGTCCGACACGACCAGACATCCCAGTTGGTCTCGATCACGGGCCCCAAGGCCGTTATCGGAAGTGGGGAACGCTGCGATATTCGCTTCGCGAGCGACTTGGCCCAGCCGGTGGAAGTCATCATCCTGCGGGGCACGTCCCAAACGACGGTCCGCCGATGGTCCGCACAGGCCCTCCTGAACGGTCAGGCCTTTGACGACGCCACGCTCCAGGTGGGTGATCTCCTGGCCTGCGGCGATCTCACCATCGAAGTGATCGCCGATTCGCATGATGAAACCGACACTGAGTTGCCGGCCGCGGCTCAGTGCACGAGCCATGATTCTTCCGAACCCGTCGACGGACCGCCGGAACCGATCCGACCGCTCGACCTAATGTCGCCCGCCGACACCGCCGACAGCCTTGCGGAAGTAGCGGAGCCGTGCGGCCAGCTCACCGGCGATCGAGCCGCCGAGCCGCATCTGATCGAGGACCCCGTCGCCCACATGGACAGGACTGCCGACTCGTATGAAAACGCTCCCGATGACGCCCGTCCCGTGTCGTGCGAGGATGACGATCCGTTCGCCGCGTTGCGTGCTTCCCTGTTGCCCCGCAAGCCGCACGACGCCCCGTGCCCAGCGGCAGATCATCCATCGGCCAACGACTTCGACGCAGCCCTCGCGAACCACATCGACCCGACAACCACCTCACGCGAGGATGCCATCGACGAGCCGGCGGCTTGCCACGAAGACGAAATGCCAGTGGATGATGAAGACCCGTTCGTGGCCCTGCAACGCCGATTGGATGCGGCGGTACGCGAGGCCCACGAAAAGGATGTCCGGCCACACGACTCGGACGGGACGGACGCATTCCCCTCCCGTCGCGACGACCAGCCCGTTGACGCGACTTCCCGTAGACGATGTTACGAACGAGGCTTATGAAGACCCCTTCGCCCTGGACGATGAGCAGGAAGTGGATGCCCTGGCCGACGACGACGACGATGACTCGGCCTGGGGTGACTCCAGCGGGCTGACCTTTGTCCTCGAAGAAGCGGCTGATCTGGACAACGGGGCCGTCTCACTCAGCCACGAGGGTGGCGAGGACGCCAGCCATCAGCAATGCAGCCTGGAAGCCTGCTCACCAATCAACGCGGTCACTGCTGACGAGTTCAACACCCCGACCGACGAAGAGACCTACGCACCGACCGACGAAGAGGCCTACGCACCGACCGACGAAGAGACCTACGCACGAAGAGGCCTACGCACCGACCGACGAAGAGGCCTACGCACCGACCGACGAAGAGGCCTACGCACCGACCGACGAAGAGGCCTACGCACCGACCGACGAAGAGGCCTACGCACCGACCGACGAAGAGGCCTACGCACCGACCGACGAAGAGGCCTACGCACCGACCGACGAAGAGGCCTACGCGGTTACCGAAGACGATGCATACGACGATGACGCGGACGAACGCTTCGATCTCGACACCCAGGACGAGCTGGATGACGGTTTGGAGATGGCTGAGTCCGGCGGGACGGACCACTGGGAGAACTCGACCGACGCCGAGGATGCAACTGCCTGGGATGAGGCGGAGCCGCTTGACGAAACGCCGTCGGAAAGTGAGTCAGAAGAGATTGCCTACTTTGACGAGACCGATGAGGAGCGGATCGCGGAGGCGAATGGCGAGCTGTCCGAGGACGGATCGATCGAAGACTACATGCGAAAGTTGCTGGAACGAGTCGGTACGGACCCGAGCCTCGCTCCGTCGGCGGAAACCGCTTCCAAGGGGACGGCTCCCACCAAGTCATCGGCAGGAGCCACGCAAGCAGCCAAGAAGGATCCCAAAAAATCGCAATGGCCGCTGGCAAAAACGAAGAGCATGCCCGAGCGTATTACCGATCTGGCGGCCATGCGAGAACTTGCCAACGAGTCGGCTCGCACGGCCATTTCCCAGCACACCGCGACGAAACATCAGACGATTGTCAAGAACAAACTTTTTTCAGCCGCCGCCTTGGGACTCGCCGCCGGCATTCTCTTAATCCTGTCAAACTTGCGGGCCAATCTCTTGTTGTTCGCAGGTATCATGCTGTTGGGCGTGGCCACGCATTCCGTGCTTCAAGGGCTCAAGTCAACCGTGGTCACCACGGGACTTGGCGGCAAACGCCCGGCAGGACGTCGCAAGAGTCGGAAGAGTCGGAAGAGTCGGAAGAAAAAATCGGCCCAGTCTCTTCAGGCGGGCAACCGCGCGGGAAAGAAACGAAGAAAATCGGCCAAGCCGGCTTAGCCGCAGAGAACGATCGGGCCTGATCTTCGCGTGTGCCAGGCTGGGAGCCTATCTCAGGTCGACGGCTCGGTGGAATCAACCGTCCGCCCGTAAAGGTGGGTCAGAAACCGCGGGCGATGCAGATGTCCTCGAAATCACGCAAATGGTAGCGGATATCGACATAGTCGAGGACTCGACACAGGCCGCGGAGGGCCACACCAAACCCATCGGGGCCGCTGAATCCACCAAACTGGCCACCGCCCTTGACATGGGGTTCGAGGTCCAGGAACACGCCGGGGATGCCCCGTCGTTTGAGCGTGGCCTCGAGCGTCGGGATTTCGCTGCGGAAATCTCGCAAAATGAGTTCGTGAGCGCCATCGCCAACATCGGCCGGCACAAAGTGCTGGAGCGACTCCTCGTCCACATGGGACTGACGCTTGAGTGGCTTGGGGTCGCGAAAATCCTTGATGTGCAGCCAGCCTAGACCGGGTTTCATGGCGAGATACTGCTCAAACAGTTCGGCCTGCGTATAGCCCTGTGTCAGAATATTGGCGGCGTCAAAAATCAAAACGAGCGCTGGATGATTCACCTGACGGTGAATTTCCGCCAAGAGCTGTCCGGTATGGCCCACAAGATTTGCTTCAACTTCCAATCCAAACGTCAGGTCGCTGCGGTGAACCGTTTCGGCAATTTGGCCCAACTGGTCCACGGCCTGTGGCAAATATTCCTCGACAGGCGCGCCCTTGGGCGGATAGAAGGAAAATCCGCGAATCAACTTCGCACCGAAGGCGTGCGCCCGCTCGCAGGCCGTGACCACATCTCGCTCGAGATAGGTCTGGAACGGGACAAACTTGTTGCTGGTTCCGTCTTCGACATCAAGCAGTTTGACTTTACCAATTGGCGAGCCAATCGATGACACGTCCAGTCCGTATTCATTCTGAAGATGGCGAATCTTGTGAATCTCGGATTTTGTCAGCTGCATGACGTTCTTGACGCCGTTCCCCACATCAATAAAACGAATACTGTAAAACTGCAGACCCAAAGCGGCGAACGCCGAAAATTGCTGCGTCGCCGTCTTGTCATTAGCGGCTTCGTCGGCAAAGCCACTCAGGATTACGTTGGCGTCGTGCGACATGGGGTCTCTTTCGCGGTTGAGCCCTCAAGGCGAGGCGGGACGCCGGCGTGCGTTAGGCAAGCCAGCCCGGAACGCACCTTGCGAGCAGGGTTCATCTTCAGTGGCGCCGAAGTTGGTTGGCTGCAGGTCGGCGAGCCGTGTGGACTCGCGAACCTCATCAACGGCCTTGGCGTCCTGCGGAATTACTTGCGGAATTCCACGGTGATCGTCGAGCGCAGTCCGCCTCGTGGCGTAAAGGCGGCCATCAGCTTCATCCAACGAGGCTGAACAACGGCCACCAGATCATCCAAAATTCGATTCGTCACGTGTTCGTAAAAAATGCCCTCGTTCCGAAAGCGTTGCAAGTACAACTTCAGACTCTTCAGTTCCACGCATCTCTCGTCGGGCGTGTAGCTAAGCGTTAGCGTCCCGAAATCCGGCTGGCCCGTCTTGGGACACACGGAAGTGAATTCGGGGCAGGTCGTCTCGATGATATAATTCCGTTGCGGAAATTGATTTTCAAACGTCTCGAGCGTCTCACGAAAATTGTCATTCACGGTCGTTGCTCCTATCTTGAAATGCCCCATTCTGGCATCATGGCCCCGTCCCTCCAAGGGGCGGAACACCGCCCTCCCTGATGGTCTCCTGCTCGACTCGCCATGAAAGTCGCCGAAATCTACCACTCGATTCAAGGCGAAGGCCGTTTGACCGGGACTGAAAGCGTGTTCGTGCGAGCCAGCGGCTGCAATCTCCGTTGTGATTACTGCGATACCCCCTTTGCCTCCTGGAATCCCACAGGACTCGATTTATCCGTTGATGAGATTCTCCAGGAAGTTCTCCCACGAGCGGTTCGACACGTCGTGATCACGGGCGGAGAACCGATGTTGTTCGCCGAACTCATTCCACTGTGCGAGCAATTGCGGGAATCCGGGCGACACATCACGATTGAAACCGCCGGGACGCTGTACTTGCCGGTGGCGTGCGATTTGATGTCGATCAGTCCCAAGATGTCAAATTCCACACCTGATTCCCGGGAACATCCACAATGGCACGCTCGGCACGAACGAACGCGGCATCAGCCCGACGTCATGCGACGCCTGGTGGCCGACTATGACTACCAGATCAAGTTCGTCGTGACGTCCCGCGCCGATCTCGGGGAAATCGAGGACTACCTGCGGTCGCTGCCGGAAATTGACCGTCGGCACGTCGCGCTCATGCCGGAAGGCACCACCGCGGACCGACTGAACCGGGTGTCCGCTTGGTTGGCACCCCTCTGCGAGCAAATGGGCTTCGCGTTTTGTCCGCGTCGGCATATCGAGTGGTTTGGCCTGGCTCGCAGGACCTAGTGTGGCGGGCAAATGCCCGCCCCCGCCGGCGACGAAACAACCGGACCTTTTCTCAAGAATTCGCGTTGATTACGGGGACCAACGTGACTAGCATATCTTTTTCCAGTTCGCGTGACGGGAATGGCTCAATTCTGGTCGCCCGCTGACCGAATTCGGAGAAGACGAAAAAGACATCTGCCAGACCGTGAGAGCGGCTGGTCGGGGCGGTCACGCGGATCGCCCAATCCAAGTGGGGAGTCCCTGCTGGACTTCCTCAATCACCTTTTTTTTGGGAGTGACATGATGGGTTCGTACCATGCAACGTGGGAGGACGAAGAGAACAACCGCCACATCCAGTTTTCCGTGGATTACACCGCGGAAAACGGTTCGATTGAGATTCAGGCCGTCACTCCCTCCCAGATCTCATTCATCTGCCCGCAAACAAACACGTGCCACCGGGCGGTCGGCGTCCACACGAAGACGGGTCGCTCGCTGTTAGCGAAGCACCTGCGGGCCAAGGCCGATATGGACCGTCTGGCCAACGAAATCGCACGTCGCACGCAGGAAACGGCGGCCGTCTAGCCCCGCACCAAGTGGTGTCCGGAAGTCATGCAACCTGTCCTCCGCTGCGCGGGCCCCGGAAACGGCCCGCGCGGCGTTCAGGTCGCCCGCGGGAAGTAGTCCCGCACGACGCGGTAGAACTCATCGGGTGTCTGGAGGTCCGCGACCCGCTTGCGGAACTCCCGGGCTCCCGGTCTGCCCTGGGCGTAATTGCAGGCAAATTTCCGCATCAGCAGCGTGCCCTTGTCCGGGCCAAACCGCTTGATCACCAGCTCGAAGTGGTGGAGCAGGCAGGCCCGTTGCTCGTCCAAGGTGGGGTCGGGTGGAACCGGCTCGCCCCGCAAGGCGGCCCCCGCCTGAGCAAATAACCAGGGCCGGCCCAGGCAGGCACGAGCAATCATCACGCCGTCCACATCGTAGCGGCGAAAGGCCTCGACGACAGCTTCGGCACTCGCCAGGTCCCCGTTGCCAATCAGTGGGATGCGTTTCAGATGGGGCTTGATCTCCGAGATGCGGTCCCAATCGGCCTGCCCCTTGAAGTAATCGGCCGCCGTGCGACCATGGACGGTCAACGCCGCGGCGCCTGCCTCTTCAACGACCTGAGCAATCTCGGTCGCATTGATCTGCTGGCGGCTGCAGCCAAGTCGAATCTTGGCGGTCACCGGCGTCGTTCCGCAAGCCTGGACGACTCGGCGGATAATCTCGAACATCCGCTCCGGATAGCGGAGCAGATACGAGCCGCTATGGGCCCGTTCGGTTACCTGCTTCACGGGACACCCGAAGTTGATGTCGACGACACTGACCTGATACTCGTCGGCCAAACGTTGGCCGACTCGCGCCATGATCTCCGGGTCGTTGTCCCAGATCTGCACGGCCAGCGGACGGGGCTCCGTTTTCACTCCCCATAACCGGTCGGGGTGTTCCTGTTGATGCTGATCGAGCCAGACAAACCCCTTGGCGTTGACCATTTCCGTGGCCAACAGACCGGCCCCGCCGAATTCCCGCACCATCTGTCGAAAGGCATAGTTGGTAAAGCCCGCCATGGGCGCCTGCAGAATCGGTGGATCGACCGTGAAGGGACCGATCTCGAGCGGTTGCAATTTCAGCGGGGGTAGGGCAGGGGAGGCAGACGACATGTCCCCTGCATCATGCAAGCTCCCTGACGCAGCGCCAAGGGCCAGGGGAGATCCAGCGGAACGATATCGGCGGCATGGCGTCCGCGGCGGGCTGAGTCCCCACGGCCTATCGCCACTGCAGGTTGCTGGAAGGGGCCGGTGCCGTCCTGGTGGCTTGCAGCGGCTGGTCGTACGTGGCCGGCTGGGGTTGCAGGTAGGCTTCGCTCGCCAGCTGCGGATCGCAATTGCAAGGGGCGGAGCGGGCGACCGCGGGCCGCACCGGATTGATCATGTACGGCGGTCCCTGGGTGGGCATCGTGCCAGCGGCGGGCAGTACCAGTGGTTGCTGGGACGGGACGGGGGAGATGTCGACGGGTGCCGAGGCTTGCACGATGGAGTTTTCGTAGGACGATCGCGATGACGGCGAGTGCTGGAAGGGGGGCCCCCAGGCCAACGTCTTTGACGGGCGAAGATTGGCCGGTAGCGGACGCTGCCGCGCGAAGGGAGGCTCGGAACCCGGAGGCAACGACTGGGCTCCAAAATCCAGGCCGGGACGCTCCGCCGATTCCCAGTTCTCTTGCGTGGCACCTGGCGGCAGCGAGGACGTCCTTGGCTCCGGCAGCGTCTGGTTGCTCAGCGACGGCACTGGCTGCATGGCAGCCGGTAGCGGGGCCGCCCCGTTGTAGTAGCCACTCCCAGCGCCGATGCTGCCGGTGGGGGGCGGCGGAACGCATTGCGTCTGGTACGGAGTAAATGGATCGAACACATTCGGATTGGCGCGGCAGCCTGCGAACAGGAGCCCTATGGCCAGCATGCAAATCAACTGATGCTTCATTCGTCGTTCCCTCGACGTCGAATAGCGTGCCCGCCCCGAGCCCGTGTACGTCGCCAAAACGTTATCGCGCCAGCGTTTCACGTCCTACCCGAATGCGTCACGCAACCGTCCTTGGCCCGACCAATGGCTCGTAAAGGGGAACTTGCAGGCCCGACAGGAGTTCACCGTCCTCGGTTTCACAGCCCCAGCAGCGGGTCGGCGCGCGTCCGCAAGCTCAGCAGCCGATCCCGAATACCCGCCCCTTGCCGGCGGCAGTTTCACGTTCGCTGGCCACGCGAACGGCCGAAGACAAGGCGTCTTTGGCAGCTCGGTTCTGCACGTCCGGGACCACCGTCAAAACGGCAGCACCGTCCAGTCGCGGATCAATGATGCTTGCCTGGCAGCCGGTCCCGCGTTGGTTGCCCGTTTACAGCAACCGATCGTGAGGCTGCGCCGCGGCGCAAAAAAACACGCATCCGTCGATCGACGGATGCGTGGCAATCGCTTGCGAGGATCAGTCACCGCCGCCGCGAAGACGACCCTACCTTGCGTGCTCAACGCTCGCGAACTGGACCGGCTCGGTAAATTCGGTCACAAAGGGGTTCACGATCATGAGCGATTGCTGGGTGAAATCATCCCCCTTCGGCACCGCCGGCGGTTGGGATTCGACCGTGGCCTGCTGAACGTATGGATTGGTGATTACCTTGGACAACTCCATCGGGATGATTTCAGGGGTCGGCACATCGCCCGAATAGGCGAACGGGCTGTAACCATAGGATCGGGCCACCGGAGCACTGTAATACACGGGCGGGTGCAACGCAAAATAGGGTGGAATCGGAATGCGGTTTCTCAAGTACAAATCCCAGATCGTTGAGATTCGGGTTCCGCCCCCAAGGCCAATCCCGTAGCCAATACCTCCTCGACCAATGCCCGGACCAAGACCAGGACCTCCAAACCCCTGAGCGGAAGCTGGGGAAGCCGCCGCGCTGACAAACAGCAGCGCAAGGGCGATGAACAAACGAGTCGCGCGTTTCATGGTGAGTACCTTCTTTGGATAAGCCTTTGCCTCTTCGACGCCAGTCTTCACAATAATTGGGGGGGCGTAACGCGACAACCTGGAAAACGGAAGGCGGGCGAAATTGCGATCGCCGGCTCGTGCAATCGTTCGAAACGGTCTGATTGCTACCATCGCGCCCCAGTTTGCCCGCCAGGCACAGCGGGTTGTTCCCACACACGAGAGGGCTGTCTTGAATCCCGCGGATCTGACCAGTGCCCTGAAGTCCAAGGCCGAGGAACTCGGCTTTCCCTTGGCGGGCGTCTGCCCGGCAGTCACTCCTCAAGGCATCCACCGTTTCTACGAATGGCTGGAGCTCGGCTACGCCGGCCAGATGCACTATCTGGCCGCGCGGGCCGAAGCGTACGAACATCCGAAGCACGTGTTGCCCGCCGTGCGTAGCATTCTGATGCTGGCGATGCCTTACCGCACCGAGGCCCCGCAAATCGCAGCGGCCGGAGAGGGTAGAATCTCTAGCTACGCCTGGGGAGCCGCCGACTACCACGACGTGCTTCACGACCGACTGCACCTACTGTCAGATTTCTTGCGACAGCTGCAGCCAGGCTGTCAGGTCCGCGGAGTCGTCGATACGGCTCCCCTGCTGGAACGCGAGTTCGCACAGTTAGCCGGGCTCGGCTGGATCGGGAAGAACACGTTGCTGCTGAATCGCGAGTTGGGAAGTTGGTTCTTCCTGGCAGCGCTCCTTACTGACGTGACGCTGGACTACGATCGGCCCCACGCAACCGACCACTGCGGCACGTGTCGCGCATGCCTCGATGCTTGCCCGACCGCGGCGTTTCCTCAACCTTATGTCCTCGATGCCTCGCGTTGCCTGAGTTACCTCACGATTGAATTGCGCGACGCCGTTCCGTCGGAGCACCGCGAGGCATTAAGTGAATGGTTGTTCGGCTGCGACATCTGCCAGGAAGTCTGTCCATGGAATCACCGGACGCCGCCTGCTACCGAGTCGGCATTCGCACCGCGGGAGGGTCAGAATCCGATCGAATTGATCAGTCTCTTTTCCCTCAGCCACGACGACTTTCGAAGGAGATTTCGCCAGACCCCGTTATGGCGAGCCAAGCGGGAGGGGATTCTGCGCAACGCGGCCCTGCTGCTGGGGACTCAGCGCTTCTTACCCGCCACCGAATGCCTGGTGAGCGGACTTAGCGACGAATCGCCACTCATCCGCTCCGCTTGTGCCTGGGCTCTGGGCAAGTTGGCGACCGAGCCGGCGGTCACGGCTTTACGCCGACGGTCGACCGTCGAACGGGAACCGAGCGTGCGTGGAGAGATCGAAGCCGCCTTGCGCCGCGCGTCCCACTGCTGACCGCGCGCGGCGGGCCGCAAGGGGGGACTGGGACTGCAGCCCCCACCTGACCTTCTTCGGTCCTGCGTGCTCTTCGGTGGGTCCTCGTGCGGCAGCACCGGCGAGCCTGACCCCAGATCGACGTGCGTCACCGGTCAATGGTCGGTGTGCGTGCTGGATCCGCGGTCGGCGTGCGAGGCTGGGGCATCCTGCCCCAGTCGGTGGGTGTCCCGGTCTACGCCTTTCATGGTGTCGGCCGCTTTAGACCGTCTTTTGTCTCTCACCGAGCCACCGAGAACACAGAGGCCACCGAGCTGAGCCCGTGCGGCGCGAGCAAGGCACCGACGGGTCTTTGCGTCCGCCGTGCCTCTGTAAGAAATCAGATCGCCGTTCGAACCACGATCTTCACGTAAGGTTTGCCTTTCGCCCGCCTTGGCGTTCCTCCGCCAGGACTGGGAATGTAGTCCCAACCTGACCTTCTTCGTGTCCTTCGTGGGCTTCGTGGTTTCTTTCGGCCGCACCGGCGAGCCTGACCTTCGGCATCAGATACCACGGACTTGCCCAGGCCGGTGCGTGAGTTTTCCGTCTCATGTCCGTCGGTGTGCGTGGCTGGGGCAGCCGGCCCCAGTCGGTGTGTGTCCTCGGTCCTCGACCACCATACGTCTGCGACGGACCGCCCCGTCTCGCGTTCGCGGCCGAACGCCATGTACGCCCCATCGCGCCAGTAATGCCGGCGTGTTGCTTGAATAACATCGGCTTGGCCGTTAGTCTGCGGGCGTGAACGTTAGCGATCGGACTGCGATCACCCAAAGGAGCCTGTCATGTTGGATTTTCTACGCGATCTGTTTGGCCATTGCGAATGGGCCAACGGAGTCTTTTTTCATACCTGGGGAAAGGGGCCGGCTCGCGACCACGAAGAACTTCGGACCCGGGTGACGCACATTCTTCGCGTGCAGCAGGGATTCGCGTCGGTCCTCACCAGCGAAACGGACGGGGAGCCCCCAGGTGGAGAGCCGCCTTCGTATGACGAATTGAAAGCCTGGGCCCAAAAATCGCACGGTGAATTGAACGCGTACCTGGGTTCGATCAGCGAGACTGACCTCGCGCGCCAGGTGCAAATCCCCTGGATTCCCGATTGCACGATCACCGCTTCCGCAGCGCTGGTGCAAGCGGCCATGCACGCCCAGCATCACCGCGGTCAATGCATGACTCGGCTCAAGGATTTTGGCGGCGAGCCCAAGAATGTCGACTGGATCATCTGGGTCTGGAAGAACAAACCCGCTCCGCAGTGGGGATGAGACCGATGACGAAGTGCCAAGGGACAATGCTCCAGAACGCAGGGGGGGCGGTGCCAACTTTTCTCCTCTACTATCGGATGCTATCGGGGACACCGTGCTACCGGGGACACAGCGTCTTCGGACGCGGAAGGGGAAAAGTCGCGAGGCCATTCAGGTTTGTCAGGGCGGACATGGGAGCTACGCGCCGTTCGGCATGCCAGGAACCGCCGATCAGCGCAAATCGACGCTTGTTTTCGTCACACCGCTTGTCTTCCTCGCGCGAAGGTTGTTTGTCGCCATTTGGTTTTGTCCCCAAGTTGTTGTTCCTTCACAAGGAAGACCGTGCATTCACAAGGAATTGGGATCGACACCAAACGTAACTTCCTTCGTGAGCTTCGTGCTCTTCGTGGTTTCTTTCCGCAGCACCGGCGAGCCTGACCGTCGGCGTTAGTTACCACGGATCTGCCCGGTCGGTGCGTATCGCCGATTGAGGCATTCCCGATTGAGGCAGGTGCCCCCCATTGCTCCTCCTCCATTGTTTTCTCCCGGCCGCTCACCCGGGCCCCTGACGGGGCCGGTTCGACGTGCGCGGGGACTCGAATCGTCCCCGGAGCCTGCCATTTGCTCGAGATTTCGCTCAGTTGCCCGCCGTCGGGCCTCCTGATACACTTGCGGACTCGCCAGTACCCGTCGGGGGGTGCTGTACAAGGCACTGGTGGTTGGCCGCCGCCGCAAGCAGGAATCGAATCATGAAAAGCGACATTCACCCGGATTATTTCGAAACGACCGTTACGTGCGGTTGCGGCAATTCGTTCCAGACGCGGAGTACCAAGAAGGAACTTCGCATCGATATCTGTAATATGTGCCACCCGTTCTACACGGGCAAACTCAAGTTTGTGGACACCACCGGTCGTATCGAGAAGTTCAAGTCGAAGTATTCCGACGGCAACTACGCCAGTCTGAGCCAAAAGAAGAAGAGGCCGACTCGTCCGCCCCAATAGCCCTCGCCGACGATCCGGCCGATTCGATCTGGGTCCCATCGGGAGACTGCTTTCCACCGGACCTTCGTTCCGCCCGGGGAGGCACGGTCGATTTGTTTTCGGTTGCGGCGGTCGCCGATCTGGCCGCCGATGCGGTCCGCGGCGTGGACGCGAGGTCGCTTCGTTGTATACCATTCAGTGCCAGACCCGGTGGATTTGATCGTTCCCACGGTTTCGCCTGGCGTGATTTCCGGCCGCCTGTGCGGCTCGGCCGTTTGCTCGGTGAGTTCGCACTATGCGTGACATGCTTGATGAAAAACTAGCGCGGTTCGAATTTCTGGAAGGGCAAATGGTCAATCCAGAGGTGCTGAACGACTCGAACAAGATTGCGTCCGTCGCCCGCGAACACGGTTCGCTGGCCAAACTGGCGACGACCTATCGCCGCTATCGGGCCATCCATCACGAGATTGCCGAGGCCACCGCGATGATCGAGGGGGATGACCCGGAGATGGCGGAGCTGGCGGAAGCCGAGCTGCCTCGTCTGCGCGAGCGGCGGGAGGCAGCCTGGAACGAGTTACTGGACCTGACGATCGGCGGGGAGGACGCCAATCGGGATCGCTGCGTGATGGAAATCCGCGCGGGAACGGGAGGCGACGAGGCGGCACTCTTCGCGCACGATTTGTTCGGCATGTACAAGAAATATGCGGAGCTGAAAGGCTGGAAGATCGAAGTGCTTGATTCCAGCCCCACCGAATTGGGCGGTTTCAAGGAATTGCATCTGGCCATTGCCGGGGAAGGCGTCTATCGGGAATTGCAGTACGAAAGCGGCGGCCATCGCGTGCAGCGTGTCCCCGAAACGGAAACGAAGGGACGCATCCATACCTCGGCCGCGACGGTGGCCGTACTGCCCGAGCCAGAGGATGTCGAAGTCGATTTGAAACCGGACGACTATCGGGTCGACAAATTTCACGCCAGCGGGCCCGGAGGTCAACACGTCAACAAGACCGAATCCGCGATCCGCCTGACGCACCATGAAACCGGGATCGTCGTCTCATGCCAGGACGGAAAGAGCCAGCATAAAAATCTGGCACAAGCGCTCCGCGTGCTGAAGACTCGGTTGTACGAAAAGAAGCGGGAAGAGGAGCATGCCAAGCGTGCCGATCACCGCAAGACGCTCGTCGGCTCGGGCGACCGCAGTCAGCGCATTCGCACGTACAACTTTCCGGAAAATCGGCTCACCGATCATCGCATCAATCTGACACTCTACAAACTCGACAGCATCGTCAACGGTAATTTGACGCCCGTGGTCGAGGCCTTGATGGAGCACGATCGGGTAGCGATCCGCAGCTCGATGGAACCCAACTGAACTGCCCGCCGCCCCATTCCCTTCGTTGCCGACTGCCAGCTCGTCATGACTGAACACGAAACCTGGACGGTCCTGCGATTACTACAGTGGACGGAGAAATTCTTGCGGGATCACCATTCGGAGAGCCCGCGACTGGACGCCGAAGTCCTTCTCTCCGCCGCCCGTGGCTGCCAGCGAATTGACCTCTACACTGCCTTCAATGAGGAAGCCACGGAGGAAGTGCGGACGGCCTTTCGGGATCTTGTCCGCCGCCGGGCCGCCGGCACGCCGGTCGCCTATCTGGTAGGTCGTCGCGAGTTTTACTCGCGATCCTTCGCCGTCACGCCCGCCGTGCTGATTCCCCGCCCGGAAACGGAATTCATCTTAATTGAATTGCTCGACCGGGCCAGGAAGCAGGTAACGCGTGACTGGGCGATCGCCGACGTCGGCACGGGCAGCGGTATCCTGGCGGTGAATGCGGCCATCGAACTGCCCGCGGCCCGCGTCGCCGCGTTCGATCTCAGCCAGGCGGCACTCGATCTCGCCCGGGAGAATGCCCGCGGCACACGGCGTCGAAACGCGGATCGAGTTTCATCAGGGCGATCTATTTGACGGCACTCGTCCCATGCCCAGCTACGACTTCATCGTCAGTAACCCACCCTACGTCAGTGAGGCGGAATACGCCGCGCTCGATGCGAGTGTCAAGGACTTTGAACCCGGCATCGCACTGGTCGCTGGCCCTCACGGCACAAGCGTCATCGAACGTCTGATTCCCCAGGCCGCCGAACGGTTACGGCCCGGTGGCTGGCTGATTATGGAGATCAGTCCCATGATCGAAGCCCGCGTCCGCACACTGTTGTCGGCCGAGCCGCGGTTCGGCGCCCCGCAGACGGTCAAAGATCTTGCTCAATGGGCCCGCGTGATTACTGCTCAAAGAATGGATTCATCGACGACGTCCGTGGGTTAGCTTCCCGCCGATCGTGTGCGGCGCGAGTGATCCAAATCATCGGCGGGAAGCCTATCCCACGAAACACGGTGCGCCCCCCTGGGCGCGCCGCGATCGGGTACGTCTAGCGACTGCTCGGCGAGTCCTCTTCCGCCCCGGACGGCTCCGCCGACGACGCTTCCCCGGATCCCGCGACTTTGGCCAATTCCGCGGCAATGCGGTTCACCGGTCGCCCGTCGCTACCGGCGACCGATTCATCCTCATGGAACTTGATGAGCGAGTCGGCGAATTCGACCCCCCCGATGTCCTTCATCACCTGCATCATCGGAGGCAGGGAACGAGCCATCCCCTTGAGGAAATCGGCCGTATTGGTCGATCCATTTCCCTGCCCTCCTTCCCAGACCACGACCTTATCAAACTTGATATTGGAAATGGCTTGTGCCGAGGTTTCCGCCAATTTATCCAAGTGTTCGAGCATCATCATTTGGAACGCTTCCTTGCGCCTCCACACGCTTGAACGATCTGCTTCAAGCCCTCTCCCTTCATTTTCAGCATCTCAAACTCACCGCGGGCTTCCGCCTCGAGCCGAGCGTAGATCGCGTGGGCATCCGCATCCGCCGCGATGCGCAGCTTCTCGGCTTCCGCCTCGGCTTCCACGATGGTCCTGGCTTTGGCCGCTTTGGCCGGCGCCTCCCATTCGGCACGGGCTTCGGCCTCCAGCCGTTGGGCATTGGCGAGCGCCGCCTTGGCCATGGCAAGATTCTGAGCTTCCTGTACCTTTGCCTCGGCCTCCTTGCTCCGCGTCTCGGAGGCCTCGTAAGCCTCCGCCTTCCGAATGGCCAGTTCCGATCGCGACTGGGCGATCCGAGCCTGGGCCTCATTCTCGCCATCGATCGCTTCTGCATCCGCGCTGGCGACCGACACGCGCATCGTGCGTTCGGCATGCTTAACCTCGACCTCCCGCTGGTAAGCGGCCTGCTTCTCGCCGATGGTCTGCTCCTTTTCCATCTCGGCGATACGAATGGATTTGTCGCGGTCGGCTTGCCGAGTTCCGATCAGTTGCTCTTTCTGCGCCAAAGCGACTTCGATCGTCCGATCGCGATGGGCTTGAGCCACACGCGTCTCACCGGTCCGCTCCTCTTCGGCCACATCCCCGCGGGCCTGCTGGATCGCCTGCGATGCCGCCTTTTGACCAATCGCATCGATGTATCCCGATTCATCCGTGATATCCGTGATATTCACGTTGATCAGTTGCAATCCAATCTTGTTCAACTCGGGTTCCAACGATTGCTGGATGTGCTCGAGAAACGTGTCGCGGTCACGATTGATCTGCTCGATTCCCATCGAGGCGATCACTTGGCGCAATTGACCGAAGATAATCTCCTCGGCCTGCTTGCGAATCTCCGGAGTTGACAAACCAAGCAAGCGAATCGCCGCCTGGTTCATGACGGACGGCTCGGTGCCGACCGCCACCGTAAACACGCTGGGCACGTTGACGCGAATGTTCTCCGACGAGAGGGCTCCGCGTAACGGGATCTCAATCTGGATCGGGTCCAGACTGAGATAGGCATAATCCTGCAGCAAGGGAATGACGAATGCGGCTCCGCCGTGAATCGTCTTCGCCGCGCCACCGCGACTGGTCTTGCCGAAAATGACAAGAATGCGATTACTCGGACAGCGTTTGAACTGCTTCGTCAATAAGAGCAACAAGGACAGCATGCCTAGCAGAGCCACGACCGCGCCGGCGACGACGGTCGTAGCGGCACCCGTGGAAAACGCAAGCGTAATCAAGTCGCCAGAAATCATAATAACTCCCCTTTAGTAAGTGTTACGCGTTCAGTGCTACCGTGACACGACGGATCAGCTCGCCAACGATCGTGTCGCCTCATGCTCGGGTGCGACCTCAAGCAGCCGTGGCCCCAGCACGTCCGTAACGACCACCTTGGCCCCCGTGACCAATCGCAACGGGCTGGATGTCACCGCCTCGAATTCCATGATGCGGTCATCCATGTGAACTTGCACTTTGCCGCTACCTTGTCGTTCGGCCGGCACCGGCAGATAGACGGTACCGCAGTGACCGAGCGTGTCATCGACGTTGACCGTGCCATCGTGATGGAGCCCGTACAGCAGTTTCATGACTTCGCTCACTGCAAACAGCGCTGCCAAGCCCGCCGCCAAGCCGATCACCAGCGCGGTCCCGGTCGCCCGGCCACTCTGCAGCGACGCCAAGCCGCCAAAGCCAAAAAAGGCAATCGCCGCCACAACGGCCCGCAAGGAGAGCCGCCCGAAGATCGATGTCGACGAGGCGGCCGAACCCGACGGACCGTGGGAATCGTGGACCTCGGACAACGCATCGACGCCTTCACAGTCGACATCCGAACCATCCCAGTCCGGCAGCTCGTCTCCGATTTCCAGATCCGACATACCCCACCCCAACAGGGCCAAGCCAAGTTGGAGGAGCAGCACGGTCGAGCCGATGACGGCACACAATAGAAACAGTTGGAACATGGCGTTTCCTCCCGCGAGTGGTGACGCCGGGCCGTCGTATCGCGGCCTCGCTGCGTCCCGTTTCCTCGCCGGCCAAATCCTAGAGCGTCCAGTCCGCAGGCTCGAAAACGCCTGTTTTTAAAGGGTGTTCGCTTTTCGGAATTTGGTGGACACTTAGGATTTGACGGATGTTGGCCGTGAGGGGCCCGATGAATGCGTCCGCCTGTGGGTCCTGTGAACGAAGCCCGTGGGTCAGGCTCGCCGGTGCTGCCGAAAGCAACCACGAGGAGCACGAATACTCACCTCGGTGGTCTCGGTGGCTAGTTGGCTTTGTGTCCCGCTGAGAGAAAACGACCGCCTGAAGCGGGCGACACCATCAAAGACGTCGACCGGGAACACACACGGACTGGGGCAGGACGCCCCAGCTCGGACACGGGCTGACATCAGACGGACACCCCACGCATCGACCTGGGCAGGTCCGTCAAACGGGATGCCGAGGGTCGCACTTGCCGGTGTTGCCGAGTGAAACCACGAAGGGCGCGGAGGCCATGTGGCAATTCGGTGGGCCCAGCGCCATTGGCTAACGACGGCGAGCTTTACCGTTTGCGCCCAGCATCGATACCGCGGGCGGATGAGCGCGGGCCACCGGGCTATTCGGGTGCGATGGCCAGCATTTCTTCGCAGACCTGATCGATATCTTCCGCCGTGATCGACGGTTTCTGGTCGGCATAGCCGATCAGCAGAGCCAGATCGCACAAGCGATTGATTTTCCGCGGGATTCCTCGCGTCAAGGCGTGAATGGCGTCCATGGCCGGCGATTCAAAAATCGTGCGTTCGGCTCCCGCATTCGTCAGGCGATGACTGATATAACTGGCCGTTTCGTCCGCGACGAACGGGCGGAGGAGCGTCCGCACTTCGATCCGCTCGCCGAGTGGATGCCGCTGCAGGGTGGCGAGCAGCTGCGGCTGTCCCACCAGCAAAAAAGTCATATTGGGCGTCCCCTGCGTCTCGAAGTTCAACAGCAAGCGCAGTGCTTCCAGGGTTTCGGGATCCTCAATCAGATGGGCTTCATCAACCGCGACGACCGCATGTTTTCCGGCCGCGGCATTCTCGGCCAGACGCCGCTGGATGGCTCGCACGCTCTGGCTGATCGAATCGGGAGGATGAACCTCGCCACCGATTTCCGTCGCCAGGAAGGCGAGCAGCTGGTCGGCTGGCATTTGTGGAAACACCAGATGGACGCAAGGCTCGATATCATCGGCCAGTTGCGCGAACAGATTGCTGACGATCAGCGATTTTCCCAGTCCCCCGGCCCCTGAAAGGACCGCGCCGCCGCGACGTTGTTCGACGCAGTATCTCAGCTTAAGCTGCGCTCCCTGATGGATCTCGCTCGGATAGTAGAGTTCGTTCGCGGCGCCGCTTTCGAACGGCTTGAACTTCAGATTCCAATAGCCTTCGTACATCGTGATTCTCGCTGTTGCACCAGAATAGTTGGGGCCCGCATCGAACAGGCGTTTGGTTGGTGACCGACTGGAGTGAATTTGGATGAGTGACCTAATTGCCGCTCCGCGGGCTGGTTTCCGTGGAAAAATTCTCGACGACCGCCACCGCCGGCAAGCCGGCGTGGCTCAAGCGCGCACAAGCGTCGTCTAACTGAGCCGCGGTGGTGGTGCGGACATCCCTTACCAACAGAGCTCGATCGATCGTGTCTCCCACCGTTTCGCAAAACCAGCGATAGGCGGCCGTAAACATCGGCCCGGCGTCGATGATTACCAGTTCGAACGCATCGGAGAGTTCGAAGAGCATGCGCGCGCGATCATCCGCCGAACGGTGGGTGGACGGATCGCCGCCGTTACGTGTCCCCGGTCGCTTCAGCGGCAGGACAACCAGTTTGTCTTGTAGCGATCCGATTGCCGCCGACTTCAAGTGGGTGGCCGGCGGACCGTCGTTCCAGTCCCCGTCATGGGCGACCCCCAGAGCCTGCCCGATCGTGGAGTTCTCCAAGTCTCCCTCCACCAGCGCCACCGACACGTTGTAGGACGCAGCCATGCGGGCAATGGCGAGGGCGACCGTGGTCACCCCTTCCCCTTGAGAAAACGAAGTCACCGCCACGACATTTTGACCCTTCCAGGCTTCCGTCAGCAGCGGACGTACGATGCGTGAGAGGGCGCCCGTCGCATTCTGGGCCAGCCTCTCGCAGACCGATGGCCAGCGAAACTGGTCGACTTCCCAATCGGGCAACCAATCTGCCGGCTTGACGATCGATGGACTGCCCGCGAGCGGCGAGGCGGGGGCAGCCCCGTCGTCAACGGCTGCGATCACGCGAGCCGCGTTGTCGATCGGCGCGCGCGTTGCCGGCGACAGATCGTCATCGGCAACGCGCACGAGGGCGATGCCAGGCGTTTTGTGCTGCGTGTCGACCGTGGCGGCGGCGGCCAACTGAAAAGCGGACGACTTGATGTGGTGCCCCCGCGTCGCAACTTCCGGTGCGGCGTCCAAACGCCTGCGTGTGGACTGAGCCGAGGCCGCGACAACTTCCTGCTCTCGCGAAGCGGCGGGCAAGATGAAAAACGATCCATCGTCGGACGATTCAACGACCGATTCGGACGTGCTGACCGGTGGCAGAGGCAATGTGACGGGCGGTGAGTCGGTCATGCCGGCGTAGACCTGACTGACAGCACTCGGCGCGACGGCGATGTGTGGGGCACGAACTCGATCGGTCGACTCGTGCGACCGGCTACGTGCCAGCCGCTCCGTCGAGTGACCATCATCGAAGATACGAATAAAGGCGTTGTCGGTGGCACCCATGATTATCTCGCGAATTTTTGGATGGTTCCATCCAGCCGAGTCGGCGCTGTGGGAGCGACCATATCCGGAGGAGGCAAGGGAAGCGGCGGGGCGGAGGGCGCAATCGCGGGCCCTGGCCCACCGCCGTTTCCATCGCAGACGCCGAGTCCGCCGGGACGCGTTGCTGCGGGCGATCCCGCGGGTCCGCTGGCGTCGGCTCGGATGCTACCGATGGTTTGGAAGTCGAGGGCCAGGGAATTTCGCGAAACGGGGTCGGGCCCGCGTCACGATCATTCGGCGGCGGCAACTCGTCCGAGCGTTCGACCAGCTTGGGGTATCCAGTCGACGGATACGTCGTGTCGGCCACTGTGGCGGCTTGATCTTGCGGCGTTCCGGTCTCGGTGTCGATGAATACCGGCCGATTCAGCTCGTCGATTGCACCACGACCCATCGTGGCTGGATCCGCCGGACTCGGCGGGTCGCTGACCGGTTCGGAACGTCGAGCCACGCGGACGTCGAAAGCGTCCTCAAATTCGTTGGCCGCGGGCAATGTCCGGTCGACCTCGTCGCCGAGCGGTCGTTGTTGCAGATTCCTCCACGCCATCAGTAGGAGGATCACGGCCAGGACGACCGCCAGTGTCTTGACGGTGAAATCCACCCAATTCGTCTCGGCGGCAGCCAAACCGTCCGACGGCAATTCGAAGGTCCCAGTCTTGGTCGATGTGGGCCCGGTTTCCGTTGGCGAGGGACGTTTGGCGATGTGCGCTGGCTCGTTTCGAACTGCCCGGGACGATTCCGAGGTGAACGGTGGCTGCTCTGCCGGCCTCGTTGGCTCGGCGGTCGGATGCGGGATCGGCGCGTCGGTTGATCGCGAAACATGATGAGCCGCGTCCTCCCGCAGGATACGCCCCAACCCGGCTTGGGCTGCCTCGCTCGGCTCGGTGAACCACGAACTGGATTCCGGCAAAGCCGGATCTTCGAGATCGCCCAGCCCGAATTCAGGCCCGCCCGTGTCGGGCTGTCGGACATGGTCGGTGGGACGCGAGCGACCGTAGTCATGTGCGGGATCGACCCGAGTCTGGCGGCCTGGAAGCCCGGGCGGACGTGTCGAGACATCGGGCAGCTGCGCCAGCACTGGTGGCTTACCCGAGAGCGGCAGCCCGAATTGCTTGCTTGGCCGGGGAGTCAGCGATGGAGCGTCATCGGCGTGAATCATCATTTTCCTCGGTAAGCTGAGCTTGGCAGGCGCATGTGGCACGCCCGATACGTAGACTCGGTAGGATTGGTATCGGTTGGGACTAGACCGATCTTGAGTGTCGTGCGGGTTGCGACGATCGGTTTGCCTCGGTTCGCTCCCACCAGGGACGTTTCTCAGCCACTGACGGACCGCGGCCGGGTGGCCCGTTGCGACTTGTGGCCAACGGGCGGCTCCCTAATACTGGATGGGCCATTTGGTCGCAGCTACCGACAGCTTCGACCCGTTCAGACCCTAACGCCTAGCTGCCCGGAAATTCGCATGCTGCTTATGGAAACGGAAAGCACGACCCGCCTGCTGCAGGCGCTTGAGGATCGAATTCTCATTCTGGACGGAGCCATGGGTACGATGGTCCAAGCGCTTCAGCTGGACGAAGCCGCGATCCGGGGCGAGGTGTTTCGCGACCATCACAAGGATCTGCAACGCTTTGTCGACGTGCTGGCTCTCAGCCAGCCGGCGGCGCTGACCGAAATTCACCGCAAATACCTGGCGGCCGGGGCCGACATTGTCACGACCAATACGTTCGGCGCGAGTGCGGTGGGGATGGAGGAGTTTGATCTGCCGCTGTCGATGGTCCGGGAAATCAATACGGCGGCCGTGCGGTGCGCTCGGCAAGCCGTGGAGGAATTCAGTACCCCCGAGCGTCCCCGCTTCGTCGCAGGTTCGATCGGGCCCACCACCAAGCAGATGGCCATTTCGACATCGGTCGCCGATGCAGCCTCGCGCGATGTCACATTCGACCAGATGGTCGAATCGTACTATGGCCAGGTGGCGGCCCTCGTCGAGGCGGGTGTCGACATCCTGCTGCCGGAAACGGTCATCGACACCCTCAACCTCAAATCGTGCCTGTATGCAATTTCCAGGTATTTCGACGAATCGGGCCACCGCGTGCCTGTCATGGTTTCCGCCACGTTCAACGAAGGCGGTGTGACATTCGTCAGCAGTCAAAGCGTCGAGGCATTCTGGACGGCGATTAGTCATTTCCCCGTGTTGAGCGTCGGCATGAATTGCGCTTTGGGCCCTGAGCTGATGCGACCGTATGTGGCCGAATTGGCCAGGATTGCTCCGGTCTACATCAGCTGCCATCCCAACGCTGGCCTGCCGAATGAAATGGGAGAATACGATCTGAGTCCCAAACAGATGGCGGCCGTGGTGGGGGAATTCATGCGTGAGGGTTGGGTCAACATTATTGGTGGTTGCTGTGGCACGACGCCGGAGCACATTCGCGAGATCGCCGCGATCGCCCACGAATATCGTCCCCACCAACGCCACGGCGTGGAGCCCTGGACACGTCTGAGCGGCACCCAGCCGATGACGTTGCGGCCCGAAGCCAACTTCATGATGATCGGTGAGCGGACCAATGTGACGGGTTCGAGGCGGTTCGCCAAGCTCATCCGGAATGGAGATTTCGAAGCCGCCGTGGAGGTCGCTCGCCAGCAAGTCCAGAATGGCGCGAGCGTCATCGACGTCAACATGGACGATGCGTTACTTGACGGGGAAGCCGCCATGACGCGGTTTCTGCATCTGATTGCGGGCGAAGCCGACATCAACGCCGTGCCGGTCATGGTCGACAGTTCGAAGTGGTCTGTCATCGAAGCGGGCTTGAAATGCCTGCAAGGCAAGGGAATTGTCAACTCCATCAGTCTTAAGGACGGGGAGGCGAACTTCCTCGATCGGGCCCGCACGATTCGCCGTTACGGAGCCGCCGTGGTAGTGATGGCGTTTGATGAATCCGGGCAGGCGGTCGAAGTCGATCACAAAGTCGCGATTTGCCGCCGCGCCTACGAATTACTCACGGAACAAGCCGGTTTTCCAGCTCAGGACATCATTTTTGATCCGAACATCCTGACGGTCGCCACGGGGATTGAGGAGCACGACAACTATGCCGTGAATTTCATCGAAGCGACTCGGCGAATCAAACAGGTCTGCCCTGGCGCGAAAGTTTCGGGGGGAGTCAGTAATATCTCCTTCTCTTTCCGCGGCAACGATGTGGTCCGCGAGGCGATGCATTCGGCATTTCTTTACCACGCGATCGCGGCCGGCATGGACATGGGAATTGTGAACGCGGGGCAGCTGGAAATCTACGAACAGATTCCCGCCGAACTGCTCGAGCGCGTCGAAGATGTGTTGCTCAACCGCCGCTCCGATGCCACGGAACGACTGCTCGAATTCGCGGAATCCTTCAAGGGAAGTAGTGGCAAGAAGACATCAGCCGAAGATGTACGCTGGCGTGAGCAGCCCGTGGATCAGCGGTTGCAGCACGCCCTGATCAAGGGCATCGACAAGTACATTATTGAGGACACGGAAGAGGCTCGTCAGACCTACGATCGCTGCCTGGAGATCATCGAAGGCCCCATGATGGACGGCATGTCGATTATTGGCGACTTATTCGGTGCCGGGAAGATGTTCTTGCCGCAAGTCGTCAAGTCGGCACGTGTCATGAAAAAAGCCGTCGCCTACCTGGAACCATACATGGAGCAGGAGAAAGAGGAGGCGGGTATCGAACAGCACCAGGCGCGGGGCCGCATTGTCCTGGCCACGGTCAAGGGGGACGTGCACGATATTGGTAAAAACATCGTTGGCGTCGTTTTGGGCTGTAACAGCTATGAGGTGATTGATCTCGGAGTGATGGTGAATTGCGAGAAAATACTCGCCACGGCCGTGGAGCAGGGGGCGGACTTCGTGGGCCTGTCCGGCTTGATCACGCCCAGCCTCGATGAAATGGTGCTCGTCGCCAAGGAAATGCAGCGGCGAGGCATGAACATTCCACTGCTGATCGGTGGAGCCACCACCAGTGCCAAGCATACCGCCGTGAAAATCACGCCTCAGTATGATCAACCCGTGGTGCATGTCCTGGATGCGTCACGTTGCGTCGGCGTGGTCGATCGGCTGCTCAACAACGACCTGCGAGCGGACTTTGTGGCGGAAAATCGCAAGTTGCAGCAGCAACTGGTGAAATCGTACGAACAACGGGACGTCAAGCTGGTCCCTTACCAGCAGGCCTGGCAACGTCGCTTTGCCACCGATTGGCAGCACGTTTCGATCGACCGTCCCGCCTTCACCGGCTACCGTGTCCTCAAGGATATTTCGCTCGCGGAGATTGTTCCCTACATCGATTGGTCGCCGTTCTTCATGGCCTGGGAATTGCGGGGTAAGTATCCCCGTATCTTTGAAGACAAGGTCGTGGGGGCGGCCGCTCGCGAGCTGTTTGCGGACGCACAGCTGATCCTCGCCAAGATCCTCCGGGAAGGCCGTCTCAAGGCCAATGCCATCTACGGTTTTTGGCCGGCCGCTTCGGATCAAGACGACGTGGTCCTCTTTGCGGATGAGCAGCGCGACCGCGAGCTCTGCCGCTTCCACATGTTACGGCAGCAGTGGGAACGGAAGGGCCAGACCGAGTTCCGGTCGCTGGCTGACTATGTGGCTCCACTTGACAGCGGGCGGAAGGACTATGTGGGGGCCTTTGCCGTCACCGCCGGTCTGGGAGCCGATGAGCTGGCAAGTGAATATCAGTCCCAGCACGACGACGTGAATGCCATTATGGTCAAGGCGCTGGCCGACCGGCTGGCCGAAGCGCTGGCGGAAATGATGCATCAACGGGCACGCGTCGACTGGGGGCACGGCGACGACTCCCTGACCCCGGAGGATTTGATCGCGGAAAAGTACCGTGGCATTCGTCCGGCGCACGGCTACCCGGCTTGCCCCGATCACACCGAGAAACAAACCCTGTTCGATCTGCTCGATGCGGAGAAGAATGTGGGCATGGAATTGACGGAAAGTTTCGCGATGACTCCCGCCGCCAGCGTCAGCGGATTGTATTTTGGCCACCCACAGGCTCGTTACTTTGCGGTGGATCGCCTGGCCGAAGACCAGGTAGCGGCTTATGCCCGCCGCAAAGGCATGGCCAAGCGAGATGTCGAGCGGTGGCTGGCACCCAACCTGGGCTACGAACCAACCTGATACCATTGCGAACGGAAGCCCCAGACACGATTTAGACCTGGCCACGGAACCCCTGGAGCGTCCCCCTTGCTACAAATCCTGTGTTACCTCTGGGCCGCACCGTGGACCGCCGTCGGCGGATGCCTGGGGCTGGTCGGATTGGCCACCGGCGGGTGCGGTTTTTGCCGTCAAGGAATTCTCGAATTTTGCGGAGGCTGGCTGCCGTGGCTGCTGCAACGGGCCCCCATCTGCGGGGGCGCCTCCGCCGTCACGTTGGGTCACGTTGTGCTCGCCCGCACGCCCCGCGACCTGGAATGGACTCGGGATCACGAGCGGGTTCACGTGTCTCAATACGAACGCTGGGGCCCGCTCTTTGTCCCGGCCTACCTGCTGGTGAGTGGGCTGATCTGGCTGCGCGGCGGCGATCCTTATCTCGACAATCCATTCGAACGGCAAGCCTATGGAGATGGTCATGCCGTGTGACGCGTGCTCCGCGGCCAGGGGTTTGCCACTGGGTTGGCAACGAATTTGCGTGTTCTTGTGGGCGGGTCTGGCGGCAAATGCCATCCTGGCGCAATCGCGGCCCGATCCGTTTGTCAGGGCGCGGGAGCGGCTGATCGAGCAGGACCTCCTGCCGGCCGGCATCACGGAGGGCCGAGTCCTGCAGGTCCTGCGCGACACGCCTCGACATGAATTCGTGCCTCTTGCCCAACGCAAACTTGCCTACCTGGATATGGCACTCCCCATTGGGGATCAACAGACCATTTCGTCACCGTTCATCGTGGCCTTCATGACCCAATCGCTCGATCCGCAGCCGACCGATCGCGTCCTTGAAATCGGAACCGGGAGCGGATACCAGGCTGCCGTCCTTAGCCCGCTCGTCGCCGAAGTGTATTCGATCGAGATCGTCCCGACTTTGGGTCAACGGGCGGAACGGCTGCTGAAGCGGCTGAAATACGACAACGTGCATGTCCGGATCGGTGATGGATTTGCCGGGTGGCCGGATAAGGCACCGTTTGACAAGATCATCGTGACCTGCTCGCCCGAAGCGGTTCCCGAACCGCTCGTCGCCCAGCTTGGCGAGGGCGGAAGTATGATCGTGCCGGTTGGAGAACGTTACCAACAAACGCTGTATCGATTTACGAAACAACAGGGAACCTTACAGCCCGAATCGCTGCGGCCCACCTTGTTTGTGCCGATGACGGGAGTCGCGGAAAGTCGCCGCAACGTCCAACCCGATCTCGCGGAAGTCCGCATCGTAAACGGAGACTTTGAAGACACAACCGACGACCACGACCAGCTACCCGGCTGGTATTATCAACGCCAGGTCGACTCGGTTCGGGACGACGGGGCGCCTGAAGGTCAGGCCTACGTGCGGTTTTCGAACATCACTCCGGGACTCGCCAGTCATGCTTTGCAGGGCCTTGCCGTGGACGGGGAACGCTTTCGTGAAATCGAAGTTTCTGCCCGCGTGAAGTGGTCCCAAGTCGTCGAAGGGCCCGAGGGAGACATGTTGCCGTCGGTAGCCGTCAGCTTTTACGACACCAATCGAACGCCCCTCGGCCAGCAGTGGCTGGGGCCTTGGTCCGGCAGTGGCGACTGGTCGCGAGTTGCCCACGTTTTTCGTGTTCCCCGCAAGGCCAAGGAAGCCATTCTCCGCATTGGACTGTTCGGTGCCACGGGAGAATTCTGCGTCGACGACATCCGCCTGGTCTCCCGCCCCCGTTGAAGCTTGAACTCCCGCCGCATCTGCGTGGCCCGAGTGGTGGCTCCCTCTTGGGCCCTACAATCCAAAAATCCACCCCAGTCTGCTTGAATTCCCTAACCGTGCAGTTATGCTATCGGAGTACGGATGGGGGTGAGCTTGGCCAATGAGCGTCCCCTTTCGAATCGCAGCATTGATATTTCAGCGTTTGAGAACGAGGAGAATCCCGTGAAGCATGCATTCGTTCGATGGGCAGCCATGATGGTCGTTGTCGGCCTCGGTGTCAGCACCGCCCAGGCTGGTTGGGGTTGGTTCGGTCATGGCGGTAGTTACGGCAGCTACGGTGGCAGCTACGGTGGATAGGGCTGGGGCAGCTATGGCTGTGGCGGTTCGTACGGCGGCAGCTGGGGATCGTACGGCGGCGGCAGCTGGGGATCGTACGGCGGCAGTTGGGGAAGCTACGGCGGTGGCTATTACCGAGGGGGTCTCTACGCGCGACACCATGCTCGACGTTATTACGCCGTTTCGTACGCCAGCTATGGCTGTGGCGGTTCGTACGGCAGTTACGGCTCGTACGGATATCGCAGCTATCGCTATGCGCGACCGGTCACTTATGCCACGCTGGGCTGCGGCTGTGTGGGTAGCTGCTCGTGTGGTTGCTACGACGCGTGCGGTTGCTCGGTCGATGGCGGCGTTATGGACGGGACGGTAATCGAAGGGGACGCGGTCGAGAGTCCGACCATGGACGAAGGTGCCGTGATTCAAGGCGGCTGCGCCGACTGTGTCACTTCGACCGACCCATCGCTCCAGCAGGACGCGGCGTTACTGGCCGTCCAGGTTCCCGCGGAAGCCGACATTTACGTCAACGGATACAAGACGAAGAGCACGGGTGAATTCCGCCGCTTCTTGTCCTCCGGTCTGAATTCTGGCCAGGCTTACCGATACGAGGTGCGTGCTGAAGCGAATGGCATCGCACAGACCAAAGTGGTCTCGGTTCAGACAGGACAGCGGGCCGAATTGATGTTTGATTTCGCGGGTGAACCAGCAGCGGAAACGATCTTGACGCTGCATGTCCCTGAGGATGCAACCGTGACCCTGGCGGGCACGGAAACTCGGCAGACGGGGACCACACGCAAGTACAGTACCAGCCGCCTGGCTACCGGCCAGTCCTGGGACGACTACGTTGTGAGTGTAACCGTGCGGCAAAACGGACAAAGCGTCACGAAGGAGAAGCGGATTTCTCTGCAAGGCGGCCAATCCTACGAGCTGCAGGTTGACTTCCATGATGCGGCGGTCGCGGCGCGTTAGCCGCCAGGGCGAATCCGCCTGTTGAACCTCCCACCCCCGCACGAGACCGTGCGGGGGTTTTTTGATGGGTCTTGCCAGCCTGCGGGTCAGCGAACATCCTGGAGATAGGCACCAGGGCCCGACAGAAAACGAGGCAGGCAGATGACCGACGAGGTACAGGGCGACGGCGCGTGGTCACCGGGGCTGCGCGCGATCGTCAGCGTGTTGGTCACATGGCACCTGTTGGCCGTTTTTACCGCCCCTTGGGCCGACCCACCGCCTTCCACCGAATTGGCGCGGGCCGCCGCCGACTGGTTCCGTCCCTACGCTCAATTCATGTGTCTCAATAACGGGTATCGGTTCTTCGCACCCGATCCCGGGCCGAGCCATCTGATTCGTTACGAGCTGCTGGGACCGGCCGGGGTGCTTGAGGAACGGCGATTTCCCGATCCCAGCCAGCAGTGGCCGCGACTGTTTTACCACCGCCATCTGATGCTGGCGGAAATGACTCATCAAATGGCCGCGGCCGTTCCCGAAGTACCCGCCGGTACGCGTCTGGAGCAGATCATGTCCCCAAGGGAACAAGCCGAGTATCACGACCAGCAACAGCGGGCCCGAGTCATCCAGCAATCCCTTGCCAACTATCTCCTGTCCCAGCATCCAGCCGCGACCTCCGTTCGCATTTACGTTCAGACACATGCCATACCAACTCCGTTCGACATCCAGCGCGGCATGCGGCTTACGGACGAGCGGCTGTATGAAGAGCGTCTTCTGGGCGAGTTTCGCCGCCGCGACGCGATTCCGGCAACGGCGAAAACATCTGGACGCAAATCATGAGCTTGCTCAGGGACTATGTGCGCGAGTTGAGCAGCGCGACCCGGGTGGGGTGGAACCGCTTCTGGTTTACGCCACAAGATCCGGCGACGCTGTCATTGATCCGTGTGTTCGCCGGCCTGATGCTCCTCTACACGCATTTGGTCTGGACCATCGACTTGGAAGGTTTTTTCGGCGCCCAGGGGCGGATTTCGACTGAGTTCGCACGGTCGTTTCACGACCCGTTGGCAACGGGCAACTATGCCTGGAGCCTCTGGTTCTGGATTGCCTCGTCCAGCTTGAGGTGGTGGGTTCATCTGGCAGGTCTGGGCATTTTTCTGTTGCTCACCATCGGCTATCAGTCGCGCTGCGTCTCGATATTGGCGTTTTTGCTCACGATTTCCTATGTCCATCGGGCTCCCGGCGCCCTGTTTGGACTCGACCAGATCAATGCCATGCTGGCGATGTATCTGATGGTGGGCCCATGTGGTGCCCGCTATTCGGTGGACGCCTGGCGAGCCGCGGGGCAGGGAAGGGGGGTAGCGCCGAGCGTGACCGCCAACCTGGCCATTCGTCTGCTGCAGTTGCACCTGTGCGTCATCTACTTCTTCGCGGCGTTGGGCAAGCTGCAGGGGATCAGCTGGTGGGAAGGTACGGCGATGTGGCTGGCCCTGGCCAACTACGAGTATCAATCGCTGGATATGACTTGGATATGGCCTTATCGAAAATGCATCAATGCGCTCAGTCAGCTTACCGTCATCTGGGAGCTCACCTATCCAGTGTTGATCTGGCCCCGGCTGACGCGACCTCTCGTCCTGGCGCTGGCCATTCCGTTGCATCTGGGCATCGCCTGCTGCATGGGCATGATGACGTTCGGACTGGTGATGCTGATTGCGAATCTGGCCTTTGTGTCGCCTCTTCTGGTGCGGACAATGACGGACTCCCTGCAAGCGAGGTTACCCGGCCCGCGACCGGCAGAATCGCGTTGAGCGTCGCGGGAGGGCGACGTATACTGCGGTATTCGCGGCAGGTGTTGGGTACGTCGTCCGGAGGAGTCATGATGAAGCAAGTCGGGTTGATCGGTTGGCGGGGAATGGTCGGCTCGGTGCTCATGCAGCGGATGCGGGCCGCTGGTGACTTTTCCCGCTTCGCAGCCACCTTTTTCACGACCTCCCAGGTTGGCCAGCCGGCACCGCTGGCGGACTGCGCCGCCCACCTGACGCTCAAGGATGCGCAAGATATCCAGCAATTGGCCGAAATGGATATCATCATCACCTGCCAAGGTGGTGACTATACCAAGTCTGTCTATCCCCAACTGCGGCAAGTCGGCTGGTCCGGCGTCTGGATCGATGCTGCCTCGGCACTGCGCATGCACGATGACGCCGTGATCATTCTGGATCCCGTCAACCGCAACTTGATTGACAACGCACTCGAGCAAGGCGTGCGAACATTTGTCGGCGGCAATTGCACGGTTTCCCTCATGTTGATGGCCCTGGGAGGGCTGTTCCAGCACGAAATGGTCGAATGGATCTGCACGCAAACCTATCAAGCCGCATCCGGGGCAGGGGCCCAGCACATGCGCGAGCTGCTTGTGCAAATGGGCCAGCTGCACGAATGTGTCGCGGAACAGTTGTCGGCTACCTCCGCATCCATCCTGGCCATCGACCAGCAGGTGACGGAGGTCATGCGGAGCAGCCGATTGACTACCGCTCAGTTCCAAGCCCCCTTGGCTGGCAATCTGCTCCCCTGGATCGATAGCGAGCTGGAGAACGGCCAGAGTCGTGAAGAATGGAAGGGGCAAGCCGAAACCAACAAGATTCTTGGCCGTGGCGAGCGGCAGATCCCCGTCGATGGCACCTGTGTGAGGATTGGCGCACTGCGCTGTCACAGCCAAGCAGTACTGATAAAACTCACCCGTGATCTTCCCCTCGATGAAATTGCCTCCCTGCTGGCCTCCCATAACGACTGGGTCCGTATCGTGCCGAATCATAAGGAAGCCACGCTCGCGCAATTGACGCCGGCCGCCGTCGCCGGGACGTTGGAGATCCCCGTCGGTCGTTTACGAAAACTCAACCTGGGGGCCGAATACCTGAATGCGTTTACCGTCGGGGACCAGTTGCTCTGGGGCGCGGCGGAACCACTGCGGCGGATGCTCCGCATTTTGCTCGACGCCTGAGTGCCGCGTTTCTGCTCCTCGTTTCCGCGAGAGACCCTCGGGGTGCCATGACCCAACGGACGCTCAAACTCACCCTCAGCTACGATGGCACTGCCTATTGCGGCTGGCAGGTGCAACCCAACGGGCCAACCATCCAGCAGGCCATGGAACGGGCCTTCGCCACCATTTTCGGCGCCCGCATTTCGATTACGGCCAGCGGCCGAACCGACGCGGGCGTGCATGCCCGCGGCCAGGTGGCCAGCTGCGAGCTGCCGACCGAAATGTCGCTGGAGCGGATTTGCCGAGCCTTGAATGGCAATCTGCCGGCCGACATTCGCGTGCTCTCCGTGGAAGAAGCGCCCGCTGGTTTTCACGCCATTCGTGACGCCATTCGCAAGAGATATCGCTATTGCCTCGACGACGCACCGATCCATGACGTCTTTCGACGCAACTTTGTATGGCATGTCAGGGCAGGGCGGTTGGACGTGGTGGCGATGCAGCAAGCGGCCCGTGCGCTCATCGGCACCCATGATTTCCGTAGTTTTCAAGCCGCCGGCTCGGACCGCAAAACGACGGTGCGGACGATCTTCGCTTTGGACGTGCAACGTTGCGAGGCGACGTCGGGCGAGATCGTGATTGAGATCGAGGCCGATGGGTTCCTCTATAATATGGTCCGCAACATCGTAGGTTCGCTCGTCGAAATCGGACTGGGGAACCAAAGTGTCCA
The DNA here is from genome assembly GCA_963700865.1 of uncultured Planctomycetaceae bacterium. Classification (GTDB taxonomy): domain Bacteria; phylum Planctomycetota; class Planctomycetia; order Pirellulales; family Pirellulaceae; genus CAVOGJ01. The sequence goes on from CAVOZC010000022.1 coordinate 445,093, forward strand.
CTGGCTAGAAGACGTGCTGGCCGCGCGAGATCGCACCCAAGCCGGTCGCACCGCGCCCCCGGAAGGGCTGCTGCTGCTCCACGTGACGTACGCCAGCGAGGGCCAACGCGGGCCGGGGATGTAGGGCAGGCGGCGTCTAAAAACGACGATTCCCACCTTGGGACGGTGGGGCTCCCGGGACGGCGATCTTTTAGGCCCGCTACGATTGTTATAGACTGCACATGCGGGCAGTGGGCGTATCGAAAAACGGAAAGAGCCAAGGCGTGGATCACATCGGCCCCTATCGGTTGCTCAAACTCATTCGCGCCGGCAGCACGACGCACGTCTGGGAGGCGATGGACCCGGTCGAGCATCAGCGGGTGGCGCTGAAATCGCTCCAGCCCGACTATCGTAATGACAAGGCCGAGATCGCCTCGCTGCGGCACGAGTTTGCCGTCGGTCGCACGCTCGATCATCCCAATGTCAACAGCGTGTGGGATTTCAATATCGTCCGCGGCATCCCGTTCGTGGTGATGGATTATTTCAACGCACCCAATCTCAAGCAGGCGATTCGTCTGTTTCCGGAACAGGTGAAGGAAAATTTGGAATCGATCGTGCGGCAGATGTCGGCCGGACTGGACCACCTGCACGAGCAAGGCTGGCTCCATCGGGACATCAAGCCGGACAATTACCTGGTCGACGAAGAGTCGCATGTCCGCCTGATCGACTTCGCCATTTGCCAGAAGATCAAGAAAAAGTCGGCACTCGGCTCCTTGTTTGGCGGCAAGACGAAAAACATTATGGGGACGCGGAGTTACATGTCGCCGGAGCAGATCCGCGGCGAGCATTTGGATCGCTATTCCGACATCTACAGTCTGGCGTGTGTCATCTTCGAAATTTGTTGTGGCAGGGCACCCTTTACGGGCTCGACGGCCGACGAGTTGCTCACCAAGCACTTGCGCTCGGCGGCACCCTCCATCGCCAGCATCAATCGAGAAATTTCCGCGGACTTCTCCCGGCTGGTGGTGAGCATGATGGCCAAGGACCCGGCGCAGCGACCGCAAAACATCAAGGAATTCCTCGAGCAACTGGACAAAATCCGTCTGTTCACGGCGGCAAAACGCGTCTAGTTTGGACGGCCGGCTTTCCAGCCGAGCCGACAAGCCGACAAAGGCAATGATGGAGACAATATGCAAAAAGGGAATCATGGGCTCGAATTCGAAAAACCCATTCACGAACTGGCGGCCCAGATCGAGGCCTTGCAGAGCGAAAACGACATCGGCAACGAGGAGCGACTGCGACAGTTGCAGCAGGAACTCTCGGCGACGACACGCGACATCTACCAGCACCTGACGCCGTGGCAGGAAGTCCGCGTGGCGCGGCACCCGGATCGGCCCCATACCAGCGACTATCTCTCATTGGTGTTCGACGAGTTTGTCGAATTGCATGGTGACAAGCTGTTTGGGGACGATCGAGCCATGCTGACGGGGTTTGCCAAGCTGGGCAGCCACAAAGTGATGGTCGTGGGGCACCAGAAGGGGCGTACCATCAAGGAGCGATCCGAGTGTTATTTCGGTTGTGCCCATCCTGAGGGGTATCGCAAGGCGTTGGCCAAGATGCAGCTGGCCGCCAAGTATCGGGTGCCCGTGATCTGCCTGATCGACACGCCAGGCGCCTATCCGGGAGTGGGCGCGGAAGAGCGTGGTCAAAGCCAGGCGATCGCGGAAAACATGTTCGAAATGTCTCGCATCCCGACTCCGATTATCTGCGTGGTGATCGGGGAAGGTGGGAGCGGCGGGGCACTCGGCGTCGGCGTGGGCGATCGCATCGCCATGCTCGAACACGCCTATTATTCGGTGATCAGCCCCGAAGGGTGTGCGGGGATTCTCTGGAAAAGCCACAAGTTTGCGGAACAAGCCGCGCAGGCCTTGCGGTTCACCTCGTCCGATCTTTTGGAATTCGGGGTCGTGGACGAGGTGATTCCCGAGCCACTCGGGGGGGCTCATCGGGACCACCATCAAATGGCCGGTTTCCTGAAGCGATTTCTACTCACGGCGCTCCGCGAGTTGACCGACGTGCCACTCGAACGGTTGCTCGACGCGCGATACGCCAAGTTCCGCAAAATCGGCGTCTTCCTGGAGGGGACCGACGATTAGCAGGGCCGAGCCGTAACGGGCGTCGGCCCCACGTCGGGCGAGCCAGGCACGCGTCGCCGAACCCTAGAATCGAGTGTCCCCGAACGGGGAACGACACCGGCGCGGGCCGGCGAGGTCGGGCGAGCCAGGCACGCGTCGCCAAATTCGCCAGAATCCGGTGTCACCGACCGGGTAGGCCAGCCGTCCCAAGTCTGGCGACTGCGGCTACCAGCTCGCGGCGGAGGCATTCCCATCCAAAACGCCTCCCAGATGCCTCCAGACAACGCCTTCCACCCCAACGTCCGATAATGTTTCTTATGTTCGGTTTATGGGCCGCTTTTTCCCGGCTTCCCGCCAGATTGGTGTTTTGACGGCCGCTGGTCGGCCCGCCTCACCCAGCCGGCGGCCCGGCCGCCGGCCGGCGTCTATAATCGAGCCTCGACCGTCACGCCACAGATGCCCCCAGGAGGCCCCGCACGTGTTCGCAGGACGACTACTTGCCATCCGCATCGCCGACTCCGACGGCCAACCGACCCGGCACATCCCCCATGTCATGGCACTCCCCAATCAGGGTCTGGAAGGAGACCGTTATGCCCACCGCGGCGATCCCCGGCCCGAGGCTGCCGTGACTCTCATTGAACAAGAAACCCTCGTCGCCGTGGCCCGCGATGTGGGGCTGGCGATCGACCATGCCATGACCCGCCGAAATCTGCTCACCGAGGGAGTCCCGCTCAACCACCTGGTGGGCCGCGATTTTTTCGTCGGCGAGGTCCGCCTGCATGGGGTCGAGCTTTGCGAACCGTGCCACTACCTCGAACGCAAAACCATCCCAGGCATCAGGGAAGCGCTGATCCACCGAGGCGGGCTGCGCACAAAATCGTGAGCGGCGGTAGACTCGCCGTCGATGATACCATCCGACCTGCCTGAGACGATCCGCGACGAACTTCCGGGCGGCTCCAGCGGGCCGTGCGAGCGGCTAGAATCGCTGCTCGTCCCCACTGGTGGCTCGCCAGTTTTCCTGAGTGCCGTTTTGCCAGGGGGTCGCACCGGGCGGCAAGTAGTTGGGACCGCGATCCGGGGGATAAAAAGAGCCCCCGGACGGAGCGCCATTCACTCCGCCGTAACCTGGCGGGGCCGGATAATCGTAAGGGGGCGGGCTGCCCGGCGGCGCATATCCACCAGGCGAAAGTCCATCGATTCCTTGTTCAAAACGAGCCAGATAGGGCTCGATCAGCCCGTGAAAATCCGCCGGGATCATGGGCTCGATGACCCCCAGAAACTGGGCCACCACGTAGGCCGATTTCGAACGGATAATCGCCTCGCTCTGGCCCCCAAATAAGGAATACGCACCCACCGTCACAATGCTCGCGATGAGAAATCCTTTGGCGGCACCCATCAAAGCACCCATCTGGTAATCAAATTCACCCAGTTTCATCGCCTCGATCGACGATCGGATCTGGCGAAACACGATCCAGATCAACAGCGCCGTGCCGAGGAACAGCACGATCGAAGCGGCCCATTTGTTTAACGGCGGGGCCAGATCAATCTGTTCGGCCACGACCTGCTGATAATTCATGGCCACCAGCGAACTGGCAATGAGCGAGACAATCGAAGCCACCTGATTCGAGAGCCCCTTGCGCCAGCCATAAAACGCCGTCGCGAGGACGATCAGCAGAAAAATCGTGTCGTAGGCTTGCATCGCTCGCTCTCAGCTCGTGTTCGTCACAAAGTTCTTGTCCCAACGGCCCCCCATCCGGGTCGCCCAACCAATGCCACGGCAGCAACCCGATCCGGCCCCCACGCAGTTCGCCACACAAGACAAGGTATCGGTCGCCGCCCTAGGGGCCTACAGCAGCCAGCCTGGCGGCCCGGTTCCGCTCCTTTTTCCCCGCCGCTCGCCAACGGCCCCGCCCTGCCCCGCTAGCAGAAAATTTTTTTCCGCCCGGCAGAACGCCCACCGCGAGCGTGCTGGCAATGCTGTCTGTGCTGGCAACGCTGTCGATGCATGCGGACGGGGTTGGGTTGCGGACCTCAGTTTCCAAAGCGGCGACGGATTGGGACGGATCGCGGAGCGATCCGCGACTATGCGGTTATTCGGCATGGTGACCCATCTCTTGGTCCGATACAAGATGAACCGGATCGCTCGGTCCGGCCGCTGGCTGGGCTGAACTCCCGGGGGACGTCGTTCCGAGCAAAGCACCCGCGATTACGGGGAAATCACGCATGGCTAATTTTCCTACGCATGTCACGACCAGCGCCATCTTGGGTGCTGCCTACGGCACGGCGGCACACGTCGCCTACGGATACCCACTCCCCAGCTGCCTGCTCGCCGGCGGACTCTGCACGATTGCCGGCATCCTTCCCGATGTGGATAGTGACAATGCCGTCGTCCTCCGGGAGATCTTGGCTTTTGTGGCAGCCGTCATCCCCATGCTGTTGCTGGACCGTTTCCGCGAGATGATGTGGCCGCAAGAAAGCATCGTCGTGGCCGTCGGATTGATGTACGTCGTCATTCGATTTGGGATCGGTGAAGTGATTCGCAAGGTGACGATCCACCGAGGCATGTGGCATAGTATTCCGGCTGCGGTTATCGTCAGCCTTGTCATCTACGTCTTGTGCGATTGTACCGATCCGCGCCTCCGCATCTTTAAGACGCTTGCCGTGTTTCTCGGATACGTATGGCACCTGGTCCTCGACGAGATCTATGCCGTCGATACGGGCCAGGGACGAGTGCGGGTCAAACGTTCCTTCGGCACGGCCCTGAAGCTGTTCGGCCCGAACCCGGTCGCCAACGTGGCCGTCTACGCTCAGTTGCTGGCGGTGACCTATTTCCTGATGAGCCAACCGCCGCTGGAACCGGCGACGTACCCGCACGTCGCAGGGGACTCCCAGGTCGCCGGAGAGGCCAGTCCGGGCCCACCGTCCCCCGCCGAGCCTTCCTTTTCCCATGGTCACGATGACAGTGTTTCCCCCCCCTACCCTCCTCAGTTGACGCCTGTCCCTCCGCCCACCGGTAGCAGCCGTTGACGAGTCGAACGCCGGTTCATTCGTCATTGAGTTCCCGCCGTAGTCGCCTTTTTTCCTCAGGCGATAGCAACCGCCAATCGCGATCGGCCAGCGTGGCGGCCAGCGCCCACAGCAGGTTCAGGCTCGTTTGTGGATACCGCTGCGCTACCAGCCGATACGTAAGCACAGGGCCCAGCCGCTCGAGGTCCTCACGGGTGTCCACCCCCACATCCTTCAACCGGGCTGCGCTCGCGGGCCCTACGTTCCGCAGGTTGTCGACCGGGGTCCCCAGACCGGCCTTTGAGGCCGAGGGGCTCGCGTCGGCGAACAGGCGCTCCAATTCCTCCTGGTGGTGCCCGGTGGCGGTGTGAAAGATGACCGCCTGATTTCTATCGGCCGCCTCCACTCTCTTGACACCGAACCCGTACCCTTTCAGGCGTTTGCGTACTTGCGACGCACTCAGGTTCACAAACAGTTTCTTGGTCGCGTGCTTGTTCATGGTGAAGGGGTGGATCGGGCCGGAGCGAATGGGCGCTGGATCAACGATAGATCAAACGAAAGATGACGCAAGCGGTACGGGCCTTTTCCGGCCCGGGTCCCAAGGCACGTCCTTTGCGGAGACGTCACGCCGTGGGCATCCGCCAGTCTTTCGATGGGTAGGCCAAGACGGCAGGCCCATGCCAGGATCGCGGAGCGATGGGCGACAATGTCGTTGCTCGGCGAGTCGGCATTGGCAGTTCAAAAATTCCGGCCGACCCGGCAGCGGCGAAGTCGATTTTGTCCTAAACTAAGGGCCATCCCGTCAGCGATGCCGTGGCGGCGTTTGCGACCCGACCACGTCGGAAGCCGCATGCCCGGCACCGACCCCGCAACGGAAGGAGTCTCCCATGAAGCGGCGAGATTTTCTCAAGACATCCGCAGCCGCCGCCGCGGCTGCTTCGTTCGGACCTCATTCCGGATCGCACGCTGCGCCGCCGCCCGCGGATCCCCACGCCGCCTGTTGTGATCGGACCTATGCCACCCCGGCCGATGCCATCCGCTCACCGCGTGAGACGCTGCTGTATGTCCCGGCCATTTACGTGGGCACCCCGCACGCCCAGCATCCTGATTACCTGGCGACTGTGGATGTCGACCCGGCATCTCCCGACTACAGCCAGGTGATCAGCCGTCTGCCGATGCCGCAGGTGGGAGACGAGCTGCATCATTTTGGCTGGAACGCCTGCAGCAGTTGCCACGGCCAACCCGGCAAGTCACGCCGCTTCATTGTCCTGCCTGGTATCGGCTCGGGGCGAATTCACTTCGTCGACACGACCGACCCGCGACAACCGATCCTGCATCATGTGCTGGAAGCGGAGGAAATCGCGGCCAAAACCAATCTCTCGGCCCCGCATACGGTCCATTGCCTGGCGAATGGCACGATCATGATCTCGATGCTGGCTGACGCAAATGGCGATGGTCCGGGCGGATTTCTCCTGTTGGATGACGCGTTTCAAATCAGCGGTCGCTGGGAGCGCGACTTGGGCGGGATGAAATACAATTACGACTTCTGGTACCAACCTCGCCACAACGTGATGGTGAGCAGCGAATGGGGCTCGCTGAACACGGTCTCGCGAGGATTTCATCTGGAAGACGTCGCGGCGGGCCGCTACGGACAGCAAATTCATTTTTGGGACTGGCAGGAGCGGAAGATCATCCAATCGGTGCCACTGGGCGAGTCGGGGAGGATTCCACTCGAAGTTCGCTTCCACCACAATCCGGACAGCACGCACGGATTCGTCGGCGCGGCGCTGAGCAGTACCATGTGGCATTGGCACCAAGCGGGCGGCCAATGGCAAGTCGATCAAGTGATCGGCGTTGCTCCGGTCGAAACGGAGGGCTGGCCGTTTCCCGTTCCGGGGCTGATCACGGACCTGGTCCTCTCCATGGATGATCGCTGGCTCTACTTTTCCAACTGGTTACATGGCGATCTGCGTCAATATGACGTCAGCGATCCGGCTCGTCCGCGATTGGCGGGCCGCGTCTGGCTGGGCGGTGTGATCGGGCACGCCACGGATTGGCCGGAGCGACCACTGACAGGGGGACCGCAGATGTTGCAGCTCAGTTTGGATGGAAAACGGCTGTATGTGACCAATTCGCTGTACAGTCCGTGGGACAACCAATTCTATCCCGACATGGCGGAACGGGGATCGTACCTGTTGCAGGTCGATTGCAACACCAGCGAAGGTGGCTTGACCTTGAATGACAAGTTCTTCGTCGACTTTGGTCAGGAGCCCCAAGGGGCCGCGAGGGCCCATGAAATGCGTTTCCCGGGCGGTGACTGTACCTCGGATATCTGGAGTTAACCATGCATGTGTTGATCGCGGATAAGCTATCCGCCAAAACGGTCGCCAGCCTGCAGGCGCTTGGCTGTGAGGTCTCGGTGCGACCTGAACTGTCGGCCGATGACCTGCCGGAAGAGATCGGTTCGGCTCAGATCCTTGTCGTTCGTTCGACGAAGGTCACCGCGGCCACGATTGAGGCTGCGAAGGAACTCGAATTGATCATACGGGCCGGTTCGGGCTACGACACCATCGATGTTCAGGCCGCCAGCGCCCGCGGCATTCATGTGGCCAATTGTCCCGGGAAGAATGCAAATGCCGTGGCGGAATTGACGATCGGGCTACTCATCGCCGCCGATCGGCAAATTGCCAGCGCCTGCGCGGACCTGCGAGCCGGACGATGGAAGAAGAAACGCTACGGAGAGGCGTACGGATTGAAAAACCGTACGCTGGGACTGCTCGGATTCGGCTCAATCGGCCAGGCGGTCAGCCGGGCAGCGCTCGGTCTGCAGATGAAGGTCATGGCTTGGTCGCGCAGCCTGACGGATGATGTGGCCGAAGAACACGAGGTACGGCGGGCGGAGTCACCGGCACAGATTGCGGCCTGCGACGCGGTAAGTGTGCACTTGCCATCCACTGCCGAGACAAAACATATCGTCGGACATGAATTCTTGTCGCAGATGCGAGACGGCGCGATCCTCGTCAACACCTCGCGCGGGCCGCTGGTCGATACCGCAGCCTTACGCGAGGCGATCCGGTCCAAACATTTGCGCGTCGCGCTCGATGTCTATGAGCAAGAGCCGCCGGGTGGCGAGGCCACATTTGACGACGTGTCGCTGGCGGCCGAGATCACTGGGACGCCGCACATTGGAGCCTCGACCGAGCAGACTTCCGAGGCGATAGCGGCGGAGGTCGTCCGGATCGTGCGTGTCTTTCGCGAGACAGGCCGACCGTGTGGTTCCGTCAACCTTTGTCAGCGCAGTCCCGCAACTTGCCAGCTGGTGGTGCGACACTTGAATCAGGTCGGCGTCCTGGCGGGAGTCCTCGACGGGTTGCGTGAGGAACAGATCAACGTCGAAGAGATGGAAAATATGATCTTCGAGGGCGCTCTGGCAGCATCATGCACGCTTCGTCTGGATGGCCAGCCGTCGACACAGCTGCTGCAACAGCTGCGCGTCAACCCGGCCATTCTGCACGTGACGCTGGCCCAATAAAGAGCGGAGGCCGCGGATTCCACGCGGCCGCCGGTTGGTTGATTTACGCGACAGGCTGGCAGCCTGCCTCACGACGACGTTAACGTTGACGACCGCCCTCGAGATAGGCGGTGAGAAGTGCCAGATCGGCCGGCGTGATGCCACTGATCCGGCCGGCTTGCGCCAGATTCAGCGGACGGACGCGTGACAGCTTTTCACGGGCCTCGTGTCGCAAGTGGGGCAGCACCGCATAGTCGAGCGAAGCGGGCAATCGCTTTTCGGCCATCCGCAATTGCCGATCGACTTCGGCGTTTTGCCGCACGATGTAACCTGCGTACTTGACGTCATGGACCACCTGTTCCACGACCAGCGCGTCAACGCCGGCCAGCTCCGGGGCTCGTCGCACGATTTCCGGCCAATCGATTTCGGGACGGCGGAGGAGCTGAGCCAGCGAGCCCTCCTCGAACCGCCGGCTCTCCAGGACGGCCAGCGTCGAAGCGATGGCCTGCTCTTTCACGTCTAAACGCAAGAGGCGATCATTGCCGACCAAACCTCGTTCCGCGGCCAGACGCGTCAGTCGTCGATCCGCATTGTCCTGTCTCAATCGCAACCGGAATTCAGCTCGACTGGTAAACATGCGATACGGCTCGTCGACACCCCGCGTGACCAGGTCGTCGAGCAGGACGCCGATATACGCTTGCTCGCGCCGCAGCAGCAACGGTTCGTCACCCCGCAAGCGGAGGGCCGCGTTGGCGCCGGCCATCAGGCCCTGCGCGGCGGCTTCCTCATAGCCGGTTGTGCCATTAATTTGACCGGCGAAGTAGAGTCCGTTCACGGACTTCGTCTCGAGCCAGGGCGTCAGTTGTTCCGGCGGGCAAAAATCGTATTCGACCGCATAACCATAGCGCATGATCTGGGCTTGTTCGAGTCCCGGGATGAGACGGAGGATGGCATCCTGGACATCGCGCGGCAGGCTGGTCGAAATCCCGTTGATGTAAAATTCTTGCGTTTGCCGCCCTTCTGGTTCCAGAAACAGTTGATGTTGGGACTTGTCGGCAAAGCGTACGACTTTGTCCTCGATCGACGGACAATAACGGGGACCGCTGCCCTGAATCTGACCGCTGTACATGGGAGCCCGTTGAAGGTTGGCTTTGATAAGATCGTGGACCGCGGTATTCGTGTGGGTGATCCAACAGGGGAGTTGTTCGACATGCAGCCGATCGTGAAGAAAGGAGAACGGTCGAGGTGTTGCGTCGCCCGGTTGCTCCTCGCAGGCGGCAAAATCGATGGTCCGCCCGTTGATCCGCGGTGGGGTTCCCGTCTTAAAGCGTTGCAACTGAAAACCCAGGCGGGTGAGTGCCCCGCTGATTCCAGACGTCGTTCCTTCGCCGGCTCGTCCTCCCGATGTCTTGACTTCGCCGGTGTGCATGAGGGCCTGCAGAAACGTTCCGGTGGTCAGCACGACGGCGGGTGCATGGTACTCAACATCGCCGAGAACACGCACGCCTTGCACCTGGCGGGCAGCGGTCTTGGCTGCCGGCATGACCAACAGATCAATCACGACTTCCTGACGCAGAGCCAGGTTGGGTTGCTCTTCGACAATCCGCTTGATCTCGTGCTGGTAGGCCTTTTTGTCCGCTTGAGCCCGCGGGCTGTGCATCGCGGGGCCTTTCCGACAGTTCAGCATGCGGAACTGAATCCCGGTCCGATCGATCGCCGTCCCCATTGCTCCGCCGAGGGCATCGATCTCGCGGGCAATTTGCCCCTTGGCGACCCCACCAATGGCCGGATTGCAGCTCATCTGACCCACGGTGTCGAGATTGGTGGTGAGGAGTGCCACTTGGGCACCCAGTCGCGCGGCCGCGAGCGCGGCCTCGGTGCCCGCGTGCCCCGCGCCAATGACAAGCACGTCGTAATCGTATCGAATGGTCATCGGAGAAACCGCCCTGCCCTCGCCCTGCGGCACATCAATCGAATGCGGCCGTGATGCGGTCAAGTTCCGCTTGTTCGGTTTCGGAAATCTTGCCGATACCGAGGAATCCGCCGGCGGCTGCGGCGACCTCACGGGCCCGATGGACGAGACCGTCGCGCAGCGCGAGCCGATCGGCATCCGACAAGGTCTCGCGGAGTGCCTGCACGTAATCCTTCCAGGCCTGGAACAACTCGCCATCCGGCTTCTCCTCCAACCAGGCCATCAGGCACTCGTAGCTGGGGCTGTGCTTGGCGATGCCTGTTTCCAGGGTGGCGTGTAAGATGGCCTCGCGTTCCTTGTCGCTCAGTTTTCCATCGGCCCAAGCGACTCGCACCAGCGGAACGAGCGACAGGGCGGCCAGCGCATCGTTGCCCAAATCGAGTCGTACCAATCGATCCAGCAACTCGACGTCGGTGAAGCCAGAAACGGCAGCTAGCTCTTTCCGTTTCAATTCCAGGGCCAATTGCTCTTTTAACTGCTTGAGTAGTTCGCAGTCCTTATTGCGAAAAAACGAATCCTCAAGCGCCTTGCGTCGTTCATAGAGAAATTCTTCAGACATCCGATTCTTGTCCTTTGTGTATTGATCCACGAGCTTCGCGGCCGCGGTGCGAAACCTCCGCTTATTTTATACCGGATTCAGCCGTTGGGGTTGAGTCGTCCTGGCCCGGTCCGGGCTTGGAAGTCCCGCGAGATCGCCGAGGCCGGTCAGGCGATTCCGGCCATCAAGTCGTAGGGACAGGCTCGGCGGTCGCCCGCTGTGCCGTGGGGAGCGGCGGGCGGGGCATCTTGCCACAGTCGTGCCAGGCGACCGGGGACAACACGACAGCCCAGCACCCAGACCATCATGAGAAGGGCCCCGTTCTCCCGTCGTCGACCGGGGTGCGACGGGTCCCCTTTTGCTGCCAGTTTAGACGCTCTGCCCCCGCCTTCGCCCGATCGCGAGGATGCCACTGATCATGGCGAGGAGCCAAGTCGAGGGCTCCGGCAAGGAAGCGGCTGCCCCGACCGTCTGAAATTTGTTCTCATTCCAGATGTTAAAGTCGGCCACATCGCTGAAGCCATCGGCGTTGAGATCTCCTCCGGACCAGCCGGACCCGGCGGTAAACTTTGAGTTATTCCAGGCATTGAAGTCGGACACGTCCACGACGCCATCTAAATTTGTGTCTCCGAAGACGTAAGCGCCTCCCGAAGTCAACTCGGCGGAACCCGCTTCAACGAGCCATTGATTGAGATCGGTGTGGTTCACCTGGCCATCTTGGTTGACATCGAACGCGGGCGAGTGGGTTTCGTTGACGATCTCCGCAACCAGCGCGTCAATGTCTTTCGTCGAATAGTCGCCGTCCAAATCAAAATCTCCCGTTAACGCATCCACCGACATGAGGACGATTTCAAAGACGCCCAAGCGGGCGCTTCCTGCCAATGGGCTGCCCAAGAGTGCAATCGGCTCGGCAGGGTTCGTGTTCGCATTTGGTGAAGTGAAGTCGACACCGCTGTCCGTGCCGGCGTCATAGGCGAAGAGATCAACGGTTAACGAATGGATCCAATTCACTTCGTCCCGTAAAGGCAGCGCCGAGACACCCACAAACCAGTCGGGGCTGGGGGCCACCATCGTGACCAATGTCAATAGGGGACGCTGGGCGTTAGCGTCGACTTGGGCAATGGTACTCCCCGACGCATTGATCGATTGACCCGTGACCAGGCTGGCTGCTGATCCGGCGGCCGCAATTTCGTCCACCAGTGGGCTCACACTCCCGATCTCCGCCATGCGTTCGATACCGGGGGATGCCAACTCGCCGACGCGCCAGAATTCGGCCGAGTCATCATGTGTGGCGCCGATCAACGACGAGTAATGGGCCCCCAGCGGATAGGGGTGCGTCGCCGGGTTCCATTCGGAACGAAACGTCAAGAAATAGGTCGCACTTTGTGCGTTCGCGAATCCGCTGAACAGGCAGGCGGCGATACAGGCCATGCCCAGCAAATGAGTCCCTCGCACCGAGCTGATGGCGGCATGGGTCATCGAGATGTACTCCAAACATCGGATTCCATGGTTTTTCCTGCGATCGACTCGCTGGGATTTCAACTCTCGATGGTACGAAAATTGTGGCTCAGCGGCCAATGATTGTTCGTCGCTGGGTTGCATGCTTCATTACAAGATAGAACCGAAATCGGGCGGCTTCTCTATGGAGAGCTGGGTCAGCAATAGCTTGACGAGCCAACGAGAAGGGCGGCTTCGTGGAGGACGCTGGAGCTTGGATTTCGCGGTGGGCGAACACCCAGACTGCCCCGATGAAAGAGGAAATGGCGAGGTGTCGAACGCAAGGACGGGCACCCGGTGCTGCCTTACCTGCGGCGACAAGCCACGGCGGCGGCCGCTAAGCCGAGAATCCCCCAGACGCAGATCGTGGCTGGTTCGGGAACTGCGGCGCCGGCAATGTACAGGCTGCCGTGCGAGAACCCCTGGACATTCATGGGGCCGTTGTCGGCGCGAGAAACACCATCCATCACAAAGGTGAACAAGTCGCCCTGGGCGTAGTTACCATTGAATTTATAAAGGCTGTGGCCTTGCGCACTCTTCAGTGCGATGGCGAACATGCCATTCACGGCCTGGGAGAGCGTCACCGTGCCCGAAGTTTCAGCGGGTCGGGTGTCATCATTGAAGAACGACACAGCAAGCTCGGGGCCTGCCAGCGACCAGCCAAGGTCGCCAAAGCTCGAGTTCAAATTGGCGATTCCGGTGCCCATCGCTCCTCGATCATTTCCCGCAAATGCGCCGGCTGCCATCAAGGCATTGGAACCGTTCGAGTCTTGCATGTCCGTGATGTCGGCCACCTGGAGGGAGGCATGAGACGTCAACGATGTGCCGAAAAGAACGACTGTGACCAAACAAACGGCAGGACCTAGCTTGAGCTTACCCATGATGTCACCTCGGTGCGGGAAGAAATAGCGTCCGGCCTCCGGAGTCGGCTGCCTCGTTTTGATCGATCTCTATCCGCTAAGAGTAGATCACATCAGGCATTCACTTGCAAGCCCCTTGTTTTTTCTACCGGGGGGTACGCCGATGCGAAACCGGTTTTGTTGCACTCGCTTTCGCCGCTGCGGCTGAGTTTAAGGTGAACCACGCGTGTTCCGATGGCGCGCTCCGTCATTGCCGTTCTTCTGGGGGGGCCGGTTCCTTCAGGCCTTGTCGACTGGGTCGTGCCACAGGCGTTCAGGCCGCCCGTCGTCGTGGCGACGACAAGTTGAAAAGACCGAAGATTTCGGATTCGCTCAGCCCGGCACCGGTGGTGGCGTGGGCCTCGGACAACATCACGTCGAACAGCGCGCGTTTCTGCTGCAATACCTCGTCGATCCGTTCCTCAATGGTCGCGGCCGCGACAAACCGTGTGACCGTGACGGGTCCCGCCGCGCCAATCCGATGGGCTCGATTGATAGCTTGATCCTCGACGGCCGGATTCCACCAGCGATCGAAGAGAAAGACATATTCGGAAAACTGCAGGTTGAGCCCCACGCTGCCGGCGCCATAGCTCATCAGCAGCACGCTGCGGTCCGGGTCCTCGCGAAATTGTCGCAGGATCGGGTCGCGACGTTTCTGGGAAATCTTGCCGTGGTACTCGAGCGGCATGAAGCGTTCCAGCCGGCGCGAGATCCGCTTGATTGAATCGACCCACTGGCTGAACACGATGGCTTTCTTGCCGCTCGCGGCGACTTCTTCAAGGTCCGCCTCCAATCGATCAAGTTTGGAGCTTTCCTCGGTGACCGGATCAAAATTGCAGATCTGCTTTAAACGCAATACCAATTCAAACACATGCTGGATCGTGGCCGCGTCTCCCATGTCGGTCAGCCGCACCACCCCCTGCTCTTCTGCCATTTCGTAAGACTCGCGCTGAGCCGCAGTCAGCTCCAGACGCGGGTCGCAGTACATTTTTGGCGGCAAGTCCTTTAGCACCTGATCCTTAGTGCGGCGGAGGATGTAATCGCTGGCGGCCCGACCCATCCTGCGAGGCGTCATCTGGGCGGACAGAAATCCGGGCGACAGGAATTCAAAAATACCCAGCAGATCTTCGGCGCTGTTTTCCACGGGCGTGCCGGTAAGCGCCCAACTGCGATTCCGTCGCACACTCCGGGCGATCTGGCTGGTCGTACTCGCACGATTCTTGATCCGCTGTGCTTCGTCGAGCACCATCAGATCGAATGCCCGTGTCTGGTCGGTCAGCACGTCTCGATCGCGGGCCAGCAATTCATAGTTGGCGATTTTCACCGGCGTCGTCTCCAGGTCCCATTGCCAGTGCCGCTGGGCCCGCGGCCCTTCAATGATGGCCACGGGAATCTCCGGTGCCCACAGGGCGAATTCGCGCTTCCAGTTCGAAACGAGCGGCTTGGGACAGACGAGCAACACGGAGCGGACTTCCTGCGTTCGCAGTAACAGCCGAATCGAGGTGATGGCTTGCATCGTCTTTCCTAAACCCATTTCGTCCGCCAGGATGGCCGCGATCCGCGGATATAGAAACCCAACTCCCGCCATCTGATAGGGAAATGGATCAAATGCGAACTCGAAGGACTCGGAACGCAACCACGTTTCGAGCGGTGGTTGCAGCAAGTAAAACAGCCGGTCGGCCAGCCGAACGGTATCCTTCGGCGGATGCATCCGCGTGCCAGAGGATGCAGGCTGCCTGGATGGGTCGGCGGGAGCAGCGGCGGGCTTTTGGTTGGTCTGCGCCGGCGGAGATGTCGCGGGAGCAACATGAAATGTGTAGCTGGTGACTTTGACATCCGCCGCCGCCACGCGTACCGAAACCACGGGAGTCGATTCCGCGTGCATCTCGGTGGATGATACTTCGATTTTTGCGCGCGGCGCAAGGCCGCATTCCATCCCGTGGTGAAGGGCTTTACGGGAATCTTCGGCAATCGTGACGGCTCGCCCAACGCTGACTCCTGGCCTGTTTGCCTACGCCGTTTTGGCAGGTCGCTGCGCCTCGTTTACCGCCTCACGAATCCGCACGAATGGCTCATCCAGCGCCATGCCGTCCCCCCACGTAAGCCAATACTGTTCGGCAACCTGCTGTTCGTGGGCAAAACGGGCTGGCAGAGGCAAGTCGATGTCCGCCCAGCGAAAAGGAGAGCCACTTGGGCCCCTGCGGTATCGTGACAGAATGCAGCCGTGCCATCACAGGCACCGTGCACCCGGATCTGGGTGCCACCCTCGTCGGCGGTCGACGGCGTCGCCGTCAGCAAGAAAGTGGGAACTCCTTCCAGCGGCCGGGCCTCAGCAATTTCAGCGATATCGCTGATGAGGAGGTCAGGTACGATTTTGGCACGAGCCAGGAGCGCTCCGGCGATTTGCTCTCCATACAAATACGACTTGAGAATGGCTCCATAGAGAATTTCTTGGGCCCGGCTGGGCTGGACCGGCGCGGTGCAGTGAAATTCCAAGGGCCGGGCCCGCGAGTTCAATAGCAAGTAGCCGCCGATATAGCCAACTGACTGGTCGTCGGTGATCGTCACAAATCCCAGGGTTGGTTCGTGTTCCGAGGAGTTCTTCTTCATAGCATCCAATCGAATGACACGACGCTAGCACAATGCATGACCTGACTTGTTGAAGATCGGGTGCCCCACCGTGGATACTTTAAGGGGGGCTGTGTCAAGCCTATATCCGCGTCAAACTTTGATGGTTAATCCTTATTTGATTGCCAGGTGTGAATTGCTAGACACCCGTGCGGCAGCGTGGTTATACTGAAGCCAAGCAGCAAGCTGCCTCGGCCTGTTCCCCGAACGTTAGCGACTCCCCGGAGTGATCTCATATGGCACCGAAACCGCAATCCAGCGAACTCTTCACGCACATCGACGTATCGGCCCATCCGACTTCAACGAAGAACCGCGGCGACGATGTATCGAACGCAGACATTGCCATGCTGCTGCAGCACCTGATCGCCGGCCAGGACCGTCAAAACGAATTGCTGGAAGAATTGGTGCAGCAGACGACTGCCTCGCAGCGACAGCGGGCCAATGAACTGGGACAGTGGAAAGAGGCGAATCCGGCGTTGGCGCGGCGTTGTCGCAACGCGGCCGAAGCACTCAGTGGCGTGCAGACCGAGTTCTTGCGGGCCCTTACTGAAGAGATTACGGACAATGCCGACGGCTTCATGGAGGGAGAATTCCTGCTGAATGAATTCGTGGATCGGTTCGGTCCCAGGCTGGCGCATCTCAACGGCGTCCTGCAGGTTCTCTCGCAACTCAGCTCCGTGCCGACCAGTAGCGCGACCACGCTAACCCGAGTGGCGTCTTGACGCGTTCCTCGCAAGTGCTTGAGGGGCTGCTCGAAACAACCTGCGGCGGCTGCCCGTTCGCGGCGACTCAGAACACGGGACGCCTGCGGGCTCGAGGCAATTCTTCGCCCTGCCCATGCGGCGGCTGTGCCGACAAACACTAGCCGTTCGCCGAGGATGGGCTATCCTATGGCTGCGGAAGTTGTCAACCAAACCGCGGCCAGTTGCCGCCGGTACGCAAGCGTGATTGAGGCACCAGGCATGACCAACACTTCACACTCGACTCAGGAATCGGCTGTCGATCTCTCCGCGGCCATGCATGATGCACGACAGCAATTAGATCAGCACACCCATGAGATGGTGCAATGGCATTTCCACGAATCGACCGGCTGCCCATTTTGGCTGGCCAAAAAAGCCGAACTGAAATTTGACCCGTTGAAGGAGATTCAGACCTTCGACGACCTGAAGAAGTTTCCGTCCTTCGAAGACGAGTGGTTGCGGGGCGGCCCGGTCCGACGCTGGGTCCCGCGGGGCTTGGCCGATCGGCCGGTTTACGTCTTCGAGACGGGTGGCACGACGGGGATACCGAAAAGCCGCGTCGTCATCGATGACTTTCGCATCGATTACGAGCTGTTCAGCGACACGCTTCCCGACAAGTATTTTCCACGAGGCGCCAATTGGTTGATGCTGGGCCCGTCCGGCCCACGGAGATTACGCCTGGCGGTCGAGCACCTGTGTCAGTATCGCGGCGGCATCTGTTTTTGCATCGACCTGGACCCGCGGTGGGTGATCAAGCTGATTAAGAAAGGCTGGATGGAGCACCTGGAGGAGTACAAGAAGCATTGCATCGACCAGGCGGTCACGGTGCTGACGGCGGGTCACGACATCAAGTGCATTTTCGCCACGCCCAAATTGCTGGAGGCACTGGCGTTGGCGTTGGAGGAGCGGGGTACCAGCATTCCAGAAATCGGGATCACCGGCATTTTTTCGGGAGGCACCGAATTCACGCCTCAGTGGACACGCTACTGCATCGAGGAATTGCTGGGAGGCCTTCCCGAGCAAAGCGGCGTTTATATGACGCCAACCTACGGCAATACGCTGATGGGCCTCGCCTGCAGTCGACCGGTGACGCCGGCCGACGGCTATACGATCGCCTACTACGCGCCGCAGCCGCGGGCCGTGACGGAGGTGGTCGATTTCGACGACACCGATTGCGTCGTTGACTATGGAGCGACTGGGCGCGTCAAGCTGACGACGCTCACCAAGGAGTTTTTCGTTCCCGGCTTTCTCGAAAGAGACGAGGGCGAGCGTGAGCCGCCGTGCGCCCTCTTTCCGTGGGATGGCGTCAGCGGCGTCCGGCCCTACCACAAGCTCCAAGCCGCGACAACGGTTGGTGTCTACTGAGCCACGTCCGCGATGCAGTACAGGTGATCGTACGTCCGCAGGTAGATTCGACCGTCTACGAACACGGGCGTGGCCACCGTTTCCTCGAACACGGAATTCTCCGCCACCGGTTCGAACTGGGCCGCTTCCTTGATGACGAATGTCTTCCCATCCTCACGCGTGAAGTAGACGTGGCCACCGGCCGCTATGGGCGAGGAGCTGTAGGCAGTGCGATTTTTCTCCAGAGCTTGATGCCACAGATATGTACCGGTCTCCGCGTCAATGCATGAGACTTGCGATTGATCGTGGCAGACATATAACCGCTGGTCCGATCCGACGGCCGGCGTGGGAACGTCGGCCGACTCGTCGGACGTCCAGGCGACGTGGCTGCTGGTGACGTCGCCCGTGCCGCCCAAACGAATCGCCGTCAGCGTCTTGCCTCGGGCATACGGAGCCAGCACCAGTTCACCGTAAATCACCGGCGACGCAATGGAGCGAAACATCTCGGCCTTGCCCGGATTGAGCCCGCCCACGCGCCAAAGTTCCGTCCCGTCCCGCACCGCGTGCGCCGTGACATGGTCGGCTCCCAGCACGATCAGTTGCTCCATGCCATCACGCTCAATCACCAGAGGCGTCGTGTAGCTCTGATTGGATTCATTCGGGGCTTGTAAGTTGCGGTCGACTTTCCAGGCGATTTTCCCGGTCGATTGATCGAAGGCGACAACGTACGAGTGATCAGTCTGTTGCACCGCCACGATAAGGAACACACGGCTGAGAACCGGAGAAGTGCCCAAATCCCACCATAGGGTATCGGGAGAAAACTCCCGTTGCAGGTTGGTCCGCCAGACGATTTGTCCCGCAAAATCAACGCAGGCCAGATCCCCGCTCTTGAAATAAAAATAGACCTGCTGGCCGTTGGTCACCGGTGAGGAGTTCGCGCAACTCGCCTTACGATGACGCACTTCAGCCGCGGCACCCAGCTCAACTTGCCATTGGCGTTCCCCGCTGCGATTCAGACAGAGACCGATGTTCTTACCCTTCTCGCCGTAGGTCAGGAAGATATGATCTCCCCACACCACGGGCGTCGAGGCGCCGCGACCGGGCAAGGCGTATTTCCAGGCGATATTCTTTGTATCGGACCAGGTCGTCGGATACGGGCCCCCGTCTGCCCTGCCATTTTGGTGCGGCCCACGCCAATTGGGCCAATCATCCGCCCAGGCAGTCGGCCCGACGACCCGGGTCGCGCCAGGCTGACCAGCAGCAGCAACAGGGATAACTGTCTCCGTGCGAAGATAGGCATCGATGCACCTCGTCTGAACGGGAAGATCACACCCTCAACGCAGGCATGATAGCCAAATGAACTCGTGGGCAACATCCATTGTCCCACGCCATTTCGCACTGTCGCCGTTCAAAGAGCAGCATTCGCTGCCGGGAGGCCACCCTTAAGGGAGCCCCCAGGTGCCGAGGCGCATTATCGACGACCGCGAGATCATCCAGCCGTCGATCCGCCTGATCCCCCGAGTCACGCAGCGAAAGGGACGAGGCGGGCAATACCGACCGGACGGGTGGCGGCGAGAGGGTCGGCGGCAAGACAACGGCGGATTGGGCCCCGCCGCTGGCGACCGCGGGTCGTATCCGTCCCGACGTCGCCGTCTCCTGGGTCTCCAGGTAACGGCCCACCGAGGCCGCTCCGTTCGTGGATCCGCTCAGGGCCGCGGCCGGCGTCCCGTCATTGAGCGCGTTGACCACCACCAGGGCGTCCAACGGTGAGACGACACCATCGTCATCGGCGTCCAGGAATTGCGGGGCGGCGGGCGCAGAGTTCAATGGGGGCAATGTCCCTGTAGTCGCATCACTGAACTCGCGGGCAGTCAATTCATTGATAACCAACAACGCGTCAAGTGGAGTGAGACCATTGACACCGTCGACATCGGCCGGATTCTGATCGTTGTACCAGGCACGTCCGGTGTAAACCGTGGCGAAATTTCGATCAAAAGCATTCAGCGCCCGATCTATGGTGCCGGTGTGGATGATGGGATCGCCATTGAGGGGACCGTAGTCCCCGGCATCTTGCAGCCGCAAGCGATAACTGCTCTCCGCCTCATAGGCAAAGTGAAACGCGCCCAAGTCGTCCGTCGTTACGCTGCGCTCATTCCCATCCAGCGTTCCGTTGTTGTTGGTATCGTCGTACACCACGACGCCCCCGCGGCCACCTTCCGTGACGTCCTTGAGGCCATTTTGATTGACGTCGAGAAAGACATCGCCATGGACCAGTCCGGCGGACAGGAGGACTTGCTCGACGCGAACAATCTCATTCTGTGAACCCTGGGGTTGGAAAGGGACGGCGCTGATCGCCTGCCGTCGCGAACCCGCCGGAAAGATCGACGAGAAATTTGTGGTTTGGAATTGTGCGATCTGGTCGACAACCGTCATATCGACGACGCGGGCGAACACGGTAAAACCGCCGTTTTGATTGTCCAGGTTGCCCGCATTGTTAACGAGGTTAATGAAATACTGGCTTGTCGCACTGTCGGGATCACCACCCAGTTTGGCCATCGCCACCGTACCACGAGTATTCGAGATGCCAAATTCATTTTCGATCGGCGGATCGGTCGGGACTTCCGCAAAACGACTCGCATCAGCCGTTGCTGGATTGCTGGGAAACAGATCGGTACTCGCGGTAAACCCGCCGCCTTGCAGAACGAAATTCGGAACCAGCCGATGAAAAATGGAGTTTACAAAATCGCCGTCCTTGACATAGTTAAGAAAATTATTCACCGTGCCAGGCGCGGCGGTATCGAAGAACTCAAAATCAATATCGCCGACGCTGGTGACCAGAGTCGCGGTCGCCAAGGCGCCGGCGTGCAACAGTTCTCGCCGCTCCAGCGGCTCCAGGCACAGCGGACGGTATCGTGTATTGAGGTGGGGCATGCCGACTTGCTTGCTTTGTATGATCGCGGATGACAAGGCAGCGCGACGGCACCGCCAAAGAACCTCCAGTTTAGCCTCCCTCCGCGGATCGCTCAATCAAATTGAGAGGGTGAACGAGCCGCCAGATCTGGCGAATGGCGCGATTCTGCCGACAAAAGGGGAGCCGGCGAAAAAGGAGTTGGCTGTTGGCCGGATGAAGCGGAGCAGGTCCGCTCAAACGAACGGCGTGATCCCCGGGATCGCCACGGGCGACTCTTCAACATCGGTCCATGCGTAGCTGTCGGGGCCGAGCTTCTCCTGGCTGGCCGTGACCTGATCCCAGGTCAACAACTGACCGGTATAGCTGGCCATCCTCCCCATGATCGCGATCATCGTGCTATTGCACATGTAGTCCCCATTATGGATGGGGCTGCCTTGGCGGAGGGAGGCGAACAGATGCTGATGTTCCACATCGTACATGCTGGGCGATTTCTGTTCGTAATGCCACTTGCCGGCTTTCCCTTCGATCCGATTCCCGATAATCCAGGCCTTGCCCTCGGTGCCCAGCACAACCTCTTCCACGTCATTCGCACAGCCTGATTGTTGCCGACAAGTGAAATATACCTTGACGCCCGTCGGATACTCGAATGTCACGGTATGGTGATCAAAAATATTTCCGAATTGGGGTCCGGTGCGCTGCTGACGGCCTCCCAGGCCGACCGCCGTCGAAGGACTGGCGTCATGGTTCAACCAGGCCGTTTTGTCGAGACTGTGAATCGCCTGTTCCACGATGTGATCGCCGGAGAGCCAGGTATGGTAAAGCCAATTCCTGATCTGATATTCCATGCGGCTCCAAGTCGGCTTGTCGCCGCGATGCCAGAGCGTGCCGGTATTGTAGGCCGATTGGATGGCGACCAACTCACCAATCGCTCCGTCCTGGATACGACGAATCGTCTCGACGACGGCCGGCTCGTAGCGCCAGCAAAGTCCCGACACCACGGCAAGTCCTTTCTGCCGCGCGGTCTCGCACGCCGCCTGGACGCGTTTCACCCCGGGAACGTCGACGGCGATCGGTTTCTCGACGAAGCAATGCTTACCTGCCGCGACAACGGCTTCGAAGTGTTCCGGCCGAAAATGCGGCGGCGTGGCAAGAATCACGACATCCACGTCCGCGGCAATCACGTGCTGGTAGGCGTCAAAACCTACGAAGCAACGATCTTCGGTGACCGCGTATTTGCCCGTTGGCGCCGAACTCTCTATCGTCTGTTGAGCCAGCTTGAGGCGATCCGCGAAGGTATCCCCCATGGCGACCAGCTTGCAGTTTTCGTCGGCCTGCATCGCATTCACGGCAGCTCCCGATCCGCGGCCTCCGCAACCGATAAGCCCGATGCGGAGACAATCGTCGCCCGCGGCGTGGACCGCCCGCGGGATCATCAGGGTTCCCGCGACGGCAGTGCCCGCGACGGCCTGCCGCAAAAATTCCCGTCGACCCGACGTAGGCTTCGCAGCATCCCGTGGCGTGATCGTTTCCTGCGGCAAATTCATCGCGGCTCCCAAGTTCATTCGTCGTTGAGGGATAACAGGTGTTCATCCATCCGTCGGGCAATCTCACGGAGGCGGTTGATGCCGCCGCCAGACACCTCCGCAGTACACCAACCGGAGTAACCGATTTCGCGGAGCACCACACGGACCTCGGGCCAGTTCACATCGCCATCGCCAATTTTGCAGAATCCGTTGGCGACCCCCCAATCCTTCACATCCAGCTTCACGATGCGATGGCCAAGGGTCCGAATCCAATCCTCGCTCGGGCCAAATTTGCGGGCATTGCCAATATCGAAATAGACGCCGACCCAAGGACTGGCGATTTCGTCGATATAATCGCGCAGCTGTGCGGGAGACTCGCAAAATCCGTTCCACACATTCTCGATGAGGATGCGAACTCCCCACCGCGAGGCCCACGGCAACACTTTTTTGATTTCTGCCATCGAACGTTGCCAGACGTCCTCGTGCGTTTCCTGCGCGCCCACACGGCCGGGAACCAGCAACACGGCCGAACCGTGCCACTCATACGTATCGCGCAGGGCCTGCCGCAGCGCCGCACGACCGCGATCTCGGATGGCCGCATCGGCAGACGAGAGTCGTTGGTCCCAGTGGACGCTATCCACCACCCCATGAATGGGGAGGCCGGTTTTTTCGCTGGCCTGTAGCGCTTCGACCAGCCCCACATCCGAGGGGCTATTCAGCTCGACGCCGTCGAAACCGAGCTCCCTTTGAATTTCGAATTTTTCCAGCACCGTCACGCCAGCGTCCACCATTCCCCACTTGACGGCCTTCAGGAGTCTCGCCGTGGTCGAGGGGGGCTGAGCGGGAGCTGCTCGCAGGCGGAATCCGGCAGACGCCATCGACGCGACAACCGCGGCGCAAGAAGCTCCGAAGAACTGACGGCGAGACGCCATTTGCCGACGGGAAGCGGAGGGAAGAATCATGATCGGTATCGTGGAGGCCGCCATTTACAGGAAGTGTTGTCGATTTGCCGTGCGCAGTGTACCCCTTTCAGGGTCCAGAGACTACAGTTTCCCATGTCCTGGACGGGGTCCGCCCCCTCCGGCTCGGACAGCTTGACCATTGACCGCACCCATCCGTTCCGGCCCCCAAGCGTCGGGTGCCTCAACCCCCGATCCCGCCGCCATGTCCACGGTTGACATCTCAGCACCAGCGTCCCCGGAGGTCGCAGGCGGCCTGCACGGGTTGCTCGGACGCGGCCTGGCCGTCCTTGGTTCGCATGCCGTAATCGACGCCTATGCGGTCATTGTTCCCTGCATGATTGGCTTGATTGAGGCCCGCTGTCAGCTCACGGCGATCCAGACATCGGTGGTCGTGGCGTCCACTACCTTGGTGAGTGGCTTGTGTCAGCCGATTTTTGCGGCCATCAGCGATCGCTACGATACCCGCTTATTCGGCGGGTTGGGACTGGGTGTCGCCGCGGTCTTTCTATGCCAGATCGGACGGGCAGCGACGTTTCCCCAACTGCTGGCCTTGGTGTGCATCGGCTATTTCGGCGTGGGTATTTTTCACCCGATCGCGGCGTCGACCATGGGCCAACTCGGAGGCCGGCGGAGGTCGCTGGCGATGAGCGGTTTTTTTGTCTCGGGGATGGTGGGAGCGGCCATCGGGGCGGTAGCGCTGCCGCGATTTGTGGGTTCCGCGAGCGGTTTGGGCCGGCTGTCCTGGTTCACCCTGCCGGGGATGCTCTTAGCGGTGGCGCTGCACATGCTGCTGCGGCGGGCCACGCATCGCCAGTCCCGGCGGGTGGCGAATCGGCACTGGGACGGTCCGGATGCGCGGCAGCGGTGGCGCGGTTTATGGTTGTTGTACGTCACCACAACCATGCGTGCCGCTGTCTATGTGACCATCCAATATATGTTCTTGCGATATGCACAGCAGTACGTGGCCCTTCACGAGGCGGCAGGACAGAGCGGGACGGAGATCGCCAATCTGGCCGCCCCCATCGTGGGTGATCTTGTATCGATGACGATTGTCGGCATGGCGGTCGGCGGTCTCGCCTGCGGCCTGCTGGTGCGACACGGTCAGGAACGGTGGCCGCTGGTACTGGTACCGATTCTCTTCGCGCCCGCGGTCGCCTTGCTTCCCTTGGGCCCTCCCGCGGCCGCACGCTGGCTTGGACTGCTCTCGGCGGTGGGCTTTGCGTCTCTGTCGCCGGTAGCTCTTTCGTTGGCTCAGCGGCTCTTGCCGCATCGCACCAGTTTTGCGTCGTCGCTCATGCTGGGAGGCGCTTGGGCTGTGGGAGCGATCGGGCCGACGCTGGCCGAATGGGCCTTGCCGTCCTGCGGCGTCCGGGGCGTGTACCTGTGCTGCGCCGTGCTGTTAGCCGGTTCGGGGTTGCTCGCCCTTTATCTCGGTGATGTGGTGCGGTCGCTGGATGCGGAGTAGAACGCGCTGCGGCCCGCGATCATCCACTCGGCGGCCCTCCACCGCAGCGGCATAACTCGCGCCGGCTGACTCGGCAGGGTTCCGCAGTTTGCTTTTTGGACAGTACAATTGAGTTGGTTGGGCCTGCTGGTTTCCGCTGAAATCGGCGCCCACGCTCAGGGACTTGTTTTTACGGGTGAATCATGTCGGCGAAGCATACGGAAGGATTTGTCGAAGACGTCGAAGTTCGTGGACACATCATTGACAGCCTGATTCTGCCGCGTGTGCTCGATTGCATCACGCAAGGTGGCGGCTCATTCACTATCAAGAATATTGTGATCGGTCATGGCCGGCATGACCCCAGTCTGGCGCTCCTGCAAGTCCGAGCCGAATCGCGAGAGACCCTCGATGAAATTCTGGCTCAAATCAGCGATCACGGCGCCGTGCCCACCGTGTTGGAGGATTGCCAACTGCTGCCCGTGGACATGCCGGGCGCCTTTCCCGAGGGATTTTATTGCACCACAAATCAGCAAACGCAGGTGCGGTTGCATGAAAAATGGATCGACGTGGCGGAACAGGAAATGGACTGCGGGATCGTGGTCGACGAATCATCCGCGACAGCGCGTTGCGTCCCGATGACGGAGGTCGTCCCGGGGATGAAGATCGTGATCGGTCACATGGGAATTCGTGTCTTTCCCTACCAGCGAGAAGCGGAGCGTCAGTCCTTTGAATTCATGAACAGTTCCGTTTCCACGGAAAAACCTAAGGCGGTGGCGGTGCGACAAGTCGCACGGCAGTTGCTCGAGATGCGAGACGCGGGCAAGAAAACGGCGCTCGTCGGCGGGCCCGCAATCGTGCATACCGGGAGCGTTGATCTGATTTGTGATCTGATTCGAAAAAGCTCATCCACGTATTGCTGGCCGGCAACGCCCTGGCGACGCACGACATTGAGCAATCTTTCTACGGGACCAGCCTGGGGGTCGATTTGACGCACGGAAATCCCGTCGACACGGGACATGAACATCACTTACGTGCCATTAATCGCATTCGCCGTGCCGGTGGGATCCGACCGGCGGTCGAATCGGGATTGTTGCAATCCGGCGTGATGTATGAGTGCGTCAAGCAAAATGTCCCGTATCTGCTGGCCGGTTCGATTCGCGACGATGGACCGCTACCTGACGTTGTGACCGATGTCATCGAAGCTCAACGGCAAATGCGCATCCTGTTGCGCGATGTCGACTTCTGCCTGATGATCGCCACCACCCTGCATTCCATTGCCGTGGGAAATCTGTTGCCGGCTTGGGTCCGCGTCGTCTGCGTCGACATCAACCCCTCCACCGTGATCAAGCTGAGCGATCGAGGTAGCTTTCAGACCGTCGGGCTGGTCACGGATGCCGAACCTTTTCTCCGAGCGCTCCATCGCGAAATTGAATTACTGGAGGAATCGCGATGAATCGCCAAGTGCATATTCTGATGTGCCCTCCGGATTACTACGGGATTGAATACGAGATCAATCCCTGGATGAAACGGGATTGCCCTGCCGATCATGACATCGCGGTAGGGCAATGGAATGCTCTGCGGGCCCTGCTCGAACAAATCGGTGCGAAGATTTCCACGCTGGTGCCGCTGGCCGGAATCCCCGACCTTGTGTTCACGGCAAATGCGGCGATTATTTTTCGACAGCGCGCTATTCTGGCGAACTTTCGGCACGAACAGCGGCAGCGAGAACAATCGACCAATGCCGACTGGTTTCAATCTCACGGCTTTGAAGTCGAGTACTTGCCCCAGGAAATCGCCTTTGAAGGAGCCGGTGATGCCTTGTTCTGCGGCGATACGCTGTTCGCCGGCTATCGCATCCGGAGCGATGCCAGCGGTCAGCAGAAAGTGGGCGAGATGCTCGGCTGCCGCGTGATCCCCATGGCGCTCGTCGACGATTACTACTACCATCTCGACACTTGTTTCTGCCCGATATCACTTGACAGCGCGATCTACTTTCCCGGGGCCTTTGACGAATACGGTCTGCAGGCGCTGCGGACGTTGGTCCCGCATCTCATCGAGGTCGAGGAGCAGGAAGCCCGTCAATTCGCCTGCAATGCGGTGGTGGTTGATAAGTCGGTGGTCACCAATGTTGGCTGCCCCCAACTACACGCTGAGCTGGCTCGACGCGGCTTCCGCTCACATGAAACGCCCCTCTCGGAGTTTGTGAAAGCGGGCGGAAGTGCCAAGTGTCTCACCTTGCGGCTGGACGGAGAGGAGGCGGCTGATTGGGCGGCGGCCGGGCCGAGCTAAGGCGCGGGGCAGCGGATTCGTTCCAGGATGGTCAAATTCGGTCAAAAAGCCTCATCGCCGGGCCTTGTTGTCAATTCGCAACCTCTGGTTCGGAAAGTGCATGGAGTAGCGAATGGATAGACCCGGTGCCCCGCGAGTTCGTCAAATGCAGCACGAAAAGAAACATTGGATGTTGGCACGGGTCGACTTGAAGTACACTATTGAATAGGGGACGGTTGTCTAAGCGCGAGGGTGTCTATGCCAACGGCTGGAAATGCTCGGAGCGATCGCGATGCGGTCGATGCGGTATCCGCCAGGTCTCCCGGCAACTCAAGTGTCCACGACCTTGTCCTGGCGAAATTGAAGGAGGTCGCGATCGTTTGCGACCCAACGGGACGGGTCCTGTTCGCCTCACCCAACGTCCGCGCACTCTTGGCGGTCGATGGGGCTGCCGTGGTGGGACGGAATATCGCCGAACACTTGCCCCCTTCCGTGGCCGCCGCCCCCGCTGGCGCTCAGGTTCATTTCGATCTCCCGAACGAAGGACACACCGCATCCTTCAGGTGTCAGGTGGCAGAGGGGCGCACGACGGGAGAACGGGTGCTGGTATTCACGCCCCGCGGTGGGCCGACCGAATCTCCCAGGCAGCGTTGGCAACGGCTCGTCGAAGGCCTCGAAGAACAGTATTTCACCTTCACGACGGCCCCCGATGGCACCGTGGAATATGTCAGTCCGTCCATTGAGCGGATCCTCGGCTACCCGCCGAAACAGGTGATGGGTAAGAACTGGCGAGAATTTGTCGATCCCAAAGCAGCGGCCAATCTGGGTGTGGAGCACTTGGAGGCCTTAAGGTTTCGCGGAGACAGTCCGGAAAATCATTCCTATAAAGTCGAGGCCAAACATGCCGATGGCAGCGTGCGATTACTCGAAATCCGAGATGTCCCCGTCAATGACGAGACGGGAAGAGTCATCGCCAACGAGGGAATCTGCCACGACATCACCCAGCAGCACAAGGCACAAACCGAACTGAAGCGAGCTCGAGACGAATTAGAGTCAAGAGTCTTGGAGCGGACGGCCGAGCTGAATCGGATTACTGAACTTTATAAGAGCGTTGTCGATCATCAGACCGAGTTCATCGTCCGCTGGCTGCCCAATGGAAAGCAGACGTTCGTCAATCCGGCCTATATCAAGTACGAACAAGGCAGCCGTGACGAATTGCTGGGCACGCTTGTCCCGCGCATGACCAACGAACGCTCGCGCGAATCATTCGAACGAATGCTGTCCAGCCTCAGCCCCGAAAACCCGATCGTCACCACCGAGGTCCCATTCCTCCGTCCGGACGGCTCGGAGGTTTGGCAGCGCTGGACCGACCACGGCATCTTCGACCCGAGCGGCGAATTGGTACTCATCCAGTCGGTCGGCAGCGATGTGACCGAGCGGCGGAGGTTGGAAGAAAATGAGCGCAAGGCAGCCGTTTTTCGCGACCTGCTCGACTCGCTCTCGCCGCGAGAGCGACAGGTCCTCGACCTGGTGACGGCCGGTAAGGCGAATAAGGTGATCGCCGGCACCCTCGAATTGAGCGTCAAAACGGTGGAAAAACACCGTTCCAGCATGATGCGGAAACTCCGCGTGTCGAGCGTCGCGGAACTTGTCCGCGGAGTCCTCTCGACGGAATCGGACGGTAAGTAGCTCAGCCCCTCGTCGATGCCGCCGCTGCAGCACCCCATAGGTCGCGGACGACTTCACCCACACGGAGCCGCAACAAGCGACCGGTTTCTCGAAATGAGATGTGCCCGGCAACCACCGTGCGAAACTGTCTTCCTCGCTGGTCACCGCACGAGCCCCCACCCACCAGGCCATTTGGCTTCTCTATTTCGCCAATTCGCGGCGTAATGCTAGGGATTGCCCGCGTTTCCTGGGGGCCAGACGGGCGGGCCTTAGGTCCCATCTATCATGACTACAGACGGGCGATCGACTGCCGGAACAAGGTTCTCGGACTGTGGACCACCATCGGTAGCGAATGCTGAACGGATGTCTCGGATTCTGGGAGGGGCATGGGAGAGGGCGAACATGAGCCAATCAAGCCATTTCGAAGGAGAAAAGCATTTGCATCGCCTCCGCGAGATTCGCCAGTGCGTGGGACTGACCCTTGAGCAAGTCGCCCGGGCGATGGGAACCACCGTGGCGACCGCCGCCTTCGAGGAAGACCCCGGCTCCGACCTGCCGGTGTCGACGTTAATGCGTTGGCAGCGAGCGTTGGGAGTCCCGTTCCAGCGTCTGCTGGTCGAGCCAGACTCAGCGATCTCGCTGCCGGGACTGACCGATGAACGGCTTTCCAAACTGGAGGGCATCGCTCAGGATCTCAGGTCGGCGGCCAAGGACACTGCCACGCGAGCGTTCGCCGAAGGACTGCAGCGGCAGTTGGAGGAACTCAAACCGCAACGGAAGCGGGGCGAGGGGCCGTCCCGCCCATCGGGCCCCGTCTCCCATCAGTGCTCGCCTTAAGTCGTTCGCCACCGGCAAGCCAAGGCTGGGTCGCAAGTCGATGGGCGGGCACTCGATCGGTGGCTGGCAGCGACGGCTATCTGAGCGTCGAGCCTTCCTTACCGCCCGTTTCAGGCGAGAGACGGGCCCACTTTGCCGTTTCGAGGCTCGGATCTGCGGGTTAAATTAGAAACGCGGTCGATGATCTGCCGCGACCCGTTTCCTTTCTGGAGTTGTCGAGATGAAGTCCCCTCACGGACTGTGCCTGATTCTGCTCGTCTGCGGTCCCTCCCTACTGGCGGCGGAGGACCCGATCCGCGAAAGCGTCGTCAAGTTGCATGTAACTTCCCGGACACCCAATTTCATGGAGCCGTGGACTAAGTCGAATGCCAAATCGCAATCGGGTTCCGGCGCCATCATTGCGGGCAATCGCATTTTGACCAATGCCCATGTCGTGCTTTATTCCAACCAGATCTTCATTCAGTTCCATGAAAGTACCGATCGTCATCCGGCGGTGGTTTCGGCAATTTCGCCAGAGATGGATCTGGCGGTCGTCGAAATGGAGGACCCGTCAATGCTCACGGGACGACCGCCGCTCGAAATTCAAACGGGGATTCCCGGGTTCAAGGAGACGGTGAATGTGTACGGATATCCGATGGGGGGCAATGATCTATCGATCACGGAAGGGATCATCTCACGGATTGAGTATGCGGATTATTCCTCGGACGGTTCCGGTCTGAGAATTCAAGTCGATGCGGCGCTGAATCCCGGGAACAGCGGGGGGCCCGCCGTCGTAGGCGGCAAAATTATCGGACTGGTCTTTAGCAAGATCAGCCAGGCCGACGGCATTGGCTATTTGATTCCCTCGGTCGAAATTCAGTCGTTTTTGGATGACGTGGCGGACGGAACCTACGATGGCAAGCCAAACGTATTTGACCTGCGGCAGTCGACCGAAAATCCGGCCCTCCGCCAGAGGTTGGGGCTGACCGACGAGATTACAGGCGTCATGGTTAAGGCGCCTGACGACAACTCAGAGGCGTATCCGATCAAGGCCTGGGACGTCATTACGCGCATTGGTCCACATAACATTGACAATCGGGGACATGTGGAATTGCGCGATGATCTGCGGGTGCTCTTTCCATTCCTGATACCCGAATTAACGGTCGACGATCGAGTGCCGATGACCATATTTCGCCGGGGAAGAACAGGATGTCCTGGTACCGGTGGTGCGAAAGCGGAAGCTGGTGCTTCCGGAACTGAACGGCGAGTATCCGCGTCACTTCATTTATGGCCCCATGGTGTTCACACCGGCAACTCGCGATCTCGTTCGCAATCTCGGCTCGAAGGGACTCGCGCTGTTCGCGGCTTTAGATAACCCCCTCCTCTATAATTACAACGCCAAACCGGAATTTCCCGACGAGGAACTTGTCGTGTTTCGCATGCTCAACCACCGCCGCACCAAGGGTTATGGCACCATCCCATTCGGTGTCATCACGCACGTGAACGACGTTGCGGTGAAGAACCTGCGCCAACTGGTGGAGTTACTCCGCGACAATCAAGAGGAATTCATCACCTACACGGTTGGTGGTCTCTACGAAACGATCGTCTTTCGTCGCGATGAAATGCAGGGAACCACCGAGGATGTCATGGACGAGAGTGGTATCCGCTACCAGTACTCGAAAGATTTGGCAGAAGTCTGGGAAAAGGGACCGCAGACGGCTAGTGCCAGATGCCCCAGCCACGGTGAGCGAACCCCGATATTCAAATTTGACGAAGCACTAGGCATCGGGCGGCACCGTCGGTCGCCGCCAAGCCTTGAGCTTCCATAATTCCTGGCGAACGCGGCCGATCGCATCCGGCGAGAACACGCTGACCCGCCACATCTCGACGGGCCGGGCTCCCAGCCGCGATTTGTAGGCCTCATCGCCGCGGAGAAAATCGAAGCGGGCCAGCCCGTCTGTAATCGCTTTTCGCAGATGCAACATGTTCAACAGCCAGCCGGGCTTGCAATCACCGGCTTCGGGAGCCAGACCGCATTGATACAGGTAATAGGTCTGGCCCAAAACGATCCCGAAGCCGCTCGCAATGGGCTTGCCATCGAGGCACAGCCGCGACAGCCGGAGGGACTTGGCGTCCAGCCAGTCGGCGGCGGTGTTTCCCAAGAATGTCGCGAAATCCGGCGTAGCAAAACAGCCTTCACACCCGAGTGATTCTCGACGACGCGAATGGAGGTCGACAAGCGTTGCCATCGCATCGGGCAGTTGTTCCGCCCGCTCGACGTATTCGAAGGTCGAGCGACCTGATTCGACGTAGGATTTGTCGAGCTGCCTGAGCATCCGTCGACAGCGTTTTGAGAGCATCGCCAGATAGCTGTCCCAGTCCGCTGGCAGGTCAATTTGCCAGCAGCTTTCAGCGGCCCGTCGATCGACGGAAGCACATGCCCCCATTCGATCGAGAAAGGCTTTCATCCATCCATCACGGGCGGCAACACCGTCAAGATCAAGCCGCTGATAATGATACCGGTCGCCCAGCTCTCCTCGCAGCGCCTCCTCGAGCCAGCCGCAAAGCTCCTCCAGCCCGGCCGCTTCGCAACCGGGCTTGAGGAGCACTCCCAGGTAGTCGCCGCAGGCCTTGCCCGAGCCGAGAAATCGCAAGACTCGACCCCGCAACAGGGCCTCGTCCACGTACACCGGTAAGATCGCGATCAACTCCGCTTCGTCCAACACCGTGATCACATGAAGTCGATGCGGGTCGCCGGCCAGGTGTTCCCACCAGCGGCGCATCCATTCCCAGCGGCGAAAGGGGGACGCGCCGGCCAGCCGATTCCAGGCTGCTGGGTCGAACCAGTTGAGATCATCGACGACTCGGACGCGGAGGGAGTGGTGCATGGAAGGGTACTGCTTGGGAACTTCGAGGAAATGTCAAAATTGAAAGTAAAGGAACGGACTCTCACTATCGAGTCGCAGCACGCAGATCACGAGCACCATCGCCAACGCCGAGGCCGTCCACGGATTCCAACGCATCCGCCACTCCCAGAGATTGGGGCAGAAAAATACGATGCCGAGCAAGCCGGCAAGCAAGACGAAGGCTTTCCCACCGCCACAGGCGACTAGCCAATTCGCTTCGACTCCATGCAATCCGACCAAGGACTGAATCAGATGTTCGCACATGGTCATGTCGGTCGAACGGAAAAGGACCCAACCGAAAACGACCGCGACGAAGGTGAGCGGTACCGCGGCGTATCGCGGCAGTGGCCACCGGTCTTTGGAAAGACTATGCACGACCAGCAGCAACCCGTGGTAGACACCCCACAAGACGAACGTCCAGCCGGCTCCATGCCACAGCCCGCCCAGGAACATGACCAGGAACAGATTGCGAAGCGTCAACCAGCGACCATGGCGACTGCCGCCCAAGGGTACGAACAGATAATCTCTCAACCAGCTTGACAGAGTGATGTGCCACCGCCGCCAGAATTCCGAAATATTTTGAGACTTGTAAGGCGAATCAAAATTTTGAGGAAACGCGAAACCCAGCATCAGTCCCAGTCCCACCGCCATGTTGCTGTATCCGGCAAAGTCAAAATAGAGCTGGCACGTATAACCCAGCATCGCATACCAACTGCCAACCATTTGCAGGCTGGCGTAATCGGCCAGTAAGGGCTCGCTCCGCGACGCGATCAGATCGGCCAATAGTATTTTTTGCCCCAAGCCGACCACAAAGAAGACGAGTCCCTTCGCAAACTGATCCCAGCAGATGGACGGAGCAATCCGTCGCAATTGATCCTCGAGGTCGGTGTAGCGCACGATCGGGCCGGCAATCAATTGAGGAAACAACGATACGTAGGCAGCAAAATGCCAGAAGCTGTTTGCCGGTTCGGCTTTCCGACGATATATGTCAATCGTGTAGCTGAGCGTCTGGAAGGTGTAAAACGAAATGCCGACGGGCAAAATGATCTCCGGCACCGGCAAGCGTCCGCCATAGCGGGCCCACTCGAGCAGGTCGTTGACCGAGCCGGCGAGAAAGCCGCTGTACTTGAAGAAACCCAGTAAACCCAAATTTGTCGCCAAGGAAACGATCAGCCAGGCCAACCTCTGAGAGTCCCGCGTGCTGGCATGCAACTGACGCCCAGCCATGTAATCGACCAGCGAAGAAAAGGCGAGCAACGCCACGAAGCGGTAATCCCACCAACCGTAGAAGAAATAGCTGGCAGCCACGATCATGATCAACCGCGTCCGCTCGGACAATCTGCCCGACCACCAGATCGCCAGAACCAATGGCAAGAAAACAAACAAGAAGAAATAGCTATTGAATAACATGTGTCGCCACCGCGGTATGTTCGATCATCAATTGGTCAATCAGGCGGCGGGTGTTGGCTTCCAGGGGATGAATGCCATCCACAAACAACTGAGCGTCGCCACCGAAGGCGCCGATTTGAGAATAATCGGAGCACGAAAAGCCATCCTTCCGCGCGCACTCTTCAAGGAACGTGATCAATTCCTCACGCCGCGACGAATACATGGTCCCTGACAAAGATGCTGCCAGGTCAGGGTGCATGGGCGTCAAGAACACGATCAACCGCACATCGTGTTCCCGGCAGAGACCGACAAACTTGCGGAACAATTCGCATCGCCGGTAAGACAATTTGTCGTAGCCGGCGAACAATTGCCGATACTCTTTCTGATTCTCACTCAAGGCGCCAGGAAAGTCGTACTCGCCTTCGCGGAGCTGTCGTTCTCGCTCGTGATAAACCAGCAATCCGTCGGCTCGAAACGATTCCGACGGCGGTGGGGGAACCGATTGGCTCCAATGTTTGGCCACCGATTGCAACGAACACTTGGTCTGCTGCCAACTAAGCAGCTCGTGCCATCGTTGAAAGCGATCACGCCAGGGAATTGCCTCTGGAATCTGTGACGCCAAATCCGGACTCGCCAACAAACGGGCGTCCACCGGAGTGACGTCGGAGAAGGCGTTGACGTCCAAGCCCAACACGATCGTGCAGGGATATCGCTGAAAGCGTTGGTAATAAAAGCGCAGTAACGCCAGAAAATCTTCCGGCTTACCGTAGTTCACGCCCGCGTTGAAGAATTCGTGACCAAACTTCTGCTGCAAATAATCGGGCTCAAGCTTGAGTACCCGAGATGAGCCAAGGACCAGTCCAGCGGGGGGTGACTCTGCCTCCTGCAGGAGGCGTACCTTCGTGGCACGGGATGTTTGCACCAGGGGTGGCATCACCTCCGGCGGATATTGTGCGTAGGGATCGACAATAAAATTCAGTCCGGCGAGCCCCGCAAAGGCAGTCGCCGCCATACCCAGGACTAGCCCGGAAAAGCGGCGAGCGCTGATGGCCTCCGTCAGCGGAAGAACGCGGACGTGGGCCGCGCTGCGATAAGCGGGTGCGATCCCGCGATCGACAATCGGATCGGCCAGGTGTGTGGGTAACGACATCGGTGATTTCCGCCAGACGGGTGAGCCCTACCGCCGATCCCAGAATTTCAGGGAACATCCCGTCCTGGCAGCGATTGCCCCGTTCAAAGCCACACAAACATATTTCAGTCGCCTGGACAGTCAAACAAATGCTGCGGGAAGAACGCTATCTTGGCGGACATGCCAGTTGCGCCGGTCAGGAGACGCCGCCCAAGGGACAAATGAGGCGAAAAGGCAACGTGCCTGGCGGTTGTCGCTGGGACAGGTCAGCCGGCGGTTCCGATCAGACCGGCTCGGCCGTTGACAGTGCGCACCGCGTTCCGTCATCCAAGGCTGACTTCAGACATGCATCGAGGACTTGCTGAGTCGCGAGGCTGTATTTCCCCCACTCTTGTTCCCGCCGCCCGTCCAGGACCAATTGGGAGAAATGACGAAACATCTTCGTCTCCTGAGCCGTCGGATGCCCACTCGCCTTTTCCGGCACGACAACGTGCCGATCGACGTGGTTCATTGTCATCTCGAGGCCCGCCTTGTCGAACGTACACTGCTTCGACAAAAACGACCCGTCACGGGAACTGCGGGGCAACATGAAGTCATCGCAGTGCACGTAACCTCGGGTTCCGGCGATCGTCAACCATTCCTGCAGCCCTGTCACGAAGGAACAGTAAAAGCTGGCCGAGACGCCCTGGTCAAAGGAGAGTTCGGCTGTCAGTTCCAAGGGCACCTTCCCTTGCCCCGGGCTGTCACCGCAGCTTTGATGCATGTGGGCGGAAACGCTCAGCGGCAGCCGCCGATCGAGCGCCAGGAGCGTCGCGCGAATGCAATACCAGCCGAGGTCGCCAAGGCAACCGAATGGTTCAAGCCGCGGGTCCATGCGGATATTTGCCGCCTGGAACTCAGGCCCACCGAAAAAGGAGACGGCACTGGCGACATGCCGCACCTCGCCGATCCGTTCCGCATCTTGCAGGACCTCGCACAGGGCAGCTGTCCGAGCGCTGTGCATGAACATTACGCCATCCATGAATTGCACGCCGTTCGCCTCGCAGACGCGTACAACCTCCGCCAGGTCAACCGCGGAAACGCAACACGGTTTTTCCAGCAACACATGTTTGCCGGCACGTGCGGCCGCAACGGCCCAAGGCTGGCGGACTCCCGTGGGCAGCGGCAAATACACGGCATCGACGTCTGGGGAATCGAGAAGCTCTTCATAATTGCCCACCGCGGCGGGCGCGATATCCATCGGGGCAAGTTCCTGGCAAAAATCGACGAATGCCCGTGCCCGCTGGCGATCGCGGCTGGCGACCGCCGTCACCGTGGCGTTGCCGCTCTGCCAGATCGCTTTCCAGTTTTTCTTGGCAATATCGGCCGTACCCAAAATCCCCCAGCGACATCGATGCTGACTCATCTGGTTTTCATCCCTCCTGGGTTACCCCATGACGCCCACGACGCTTCATGTGCCGCCGCGCAGGCACTCGAGAGCGTCCGCGGTGGCTCGCCGGTCCCCTCGCAGGGCGGTACGATAGGAGGCAATGTTCACGACGACCTGCCCATCCCTGCACGGTTCTTGATGATACTTTCCTCGCCGCGGGAGCGGCAGCCCGTCCCTGCGGTGGTCGGCAGCCAGCGGGCCCCCGCGTGGCACGGTGTTTCACGAAAAGGAAACTTACAAGATGGAAGACCGGTGGTTCATGACGAGAAATGGCCGCGAGCAGTTCGGGCCATACACCTTGGCAGACCTGCGCGAGTATGCCGCGAGCGGGCGACTGCTCCCCAGCGACCATTGCTGCCGTGAGGGCGGCACCCAATGGTTTCCCGCCAGTTCACTGACCGAACTGAATTTCGCGCCACCGATTCCCTCGCCGCTGGGCGACACGAATCGCATTCTGATCGGGGTACTTGCCATTGTGTTAGGGTCGCTGGGTGTCCATAAGTTTATCTTGCGCAAGAACACCGCCGGAATCATCATGCTGGTCGTATCGATCGTTGGTTGCTTCATTGGTCCGTTGATCATGACTATCATTGGTGTCGTCGAGGGAATCCTCTACCTGACGAAATCCGACGAGGACTTTTACCAGACGTATATCGTGGGTGACCGCGAATGGTTTTGAGCGACCCTCCGCGTGGCAAAAGCGACGGCGGATGACACTCGTACCTCAAGCGTTGGGCAGATCAGATGACGGGATACAAGGCTTGCCATTGCTGTGGACTCGTGCATGTCATCCCCCGACTCGAGGCAGGACAACGAGCCGTCTGCGATCGATGTGAAACGACCATCCACAGATTCCGTGCGACGGGAACGAGTTCCCGTCGCACGGCGGCTGTCGCGTTGGGCGCACTCGCGCTCTATTTCCCCGCGATTTTGCTGCCGGTACTTCACGTGGAACGACTAGGACATCACCATTCCGCCAGTATCCTTTCGGGAGCCGTCGATCTTCTTCGACACGGCAACTGGTTCGTCGGAGGAGTCGTGATCGTCTTTTCCGTACTGCTCCCCCTGGCAAAAATTCTGTTGCTGCTGGAGCTCAGCCTGCTCGGCATGCTCCACCGCAAGCATCGCGCACTGACCTATCGCGTCATGGAGGCGGCGGGAAGGTGGAGCATGCTGGATGTGCTCTTGCTGGCGTTCCTGGTGATGTTGGTTAAACTCGGAAGCCTCGTGGAATTCGAATTTGGTCCGGCTGTCATTGCCTTTGCCTTGTGCGTCGCCATGAGCATGTTCGCCTCGCTGTTGTTTGATCCCCATGCCATCTGGGAAGCATGAGTCCGCTTCGCCCTTCCCGGGACGCGCAGCCTGCCGAGAAACCGATGACCGATACACCAACGTCCGAACCGATCTTCCCGACGGCAAAAGTGCGAACCGATGCTTCCGCGTCGCGGTGGCTGTCCGGCTCCAGCCGCTGGCTGTGGTTGGTGACACTCGGCTGCTTGGGCATGGCCTGCGGCTTGACGCTCTGGAATTCGGCGGGCCGCGGACGGCTGATCACGGTTCGTTTTCGTGAAGGGCACGGGCTGAAAGCGGAGGACACGCTCCGCTACCGCGGAATTGATGTGGGAGCGGTCGAGGCCGTCCGCTTGCGGGAGGAATTGGACGGGGTCGATGTCGTCATTCGACTGCATCCTGATGCCGACGCCATCGCCCGCGAAGGGAGCCGTTTCTGGGTGGAACGACCACAACTCAGCCTGGCACGTGTAAGTGGTTTGGAAACCGTCGTCGGGGCCAAGTACGTCGGCGTCATTCCCGCCGGTAACGATCGGCCGATCGACGATCAATTCGAGGGGCTCGAACATCCGCCGGCTCTTCGACAGCTCTCGGATGTCACGATCCTCATTCAGTTCAAGGATGGTTTCGGACTCCTGCCGGGCGACGTCGTCAAGTACCGCGGCGTTGTCGTGGGAGAGGTCTCCGACGTGCGCATGCAACAAGACCTGTCCAAGGTGACGATCGAGGCCCGGCTGTCGAACAACGCACGATCCCTGGCCCGCCAGGGGACCCTCTTCTGGGTGGAGCGACCGAATGTCAGCCTGAAAGGCATTCGCGGACTCGATACACTCGTGGGTGGCCACTACCTGGCCGCGCTGCCCGATCCGGAGGCCACACGGGAGCAATTTGAATTCGTGGGCTGCCCGGAACCGCCGCCGGTACTTGACCAGATCGACGGCGGTTTGCACCTGACGCTGACGTCGGAGGAACGCTACGCACTTGACCGAGGATCACTGATTTTGTTTCGAGGCATGACAGCAGGTCAAGTCTCGCAGGTCGAACTGGCAGCCAACGGCCACAGCGTGACCGTTCGCGCCGTCATCTTCCCGGAATACGCTCGGCTGGTGCGGGACAATACGCGTTTTTGGAGTCGCAGTGGCGTCGATGTGCATTTGGGGTTTGGCGGGCTGGACCTGGATGTCGATCCTCTGGCCAGCCTGACGGCAGGCGGCATCGCCTTCGCCACGCCACAACCCGCCGGGCGGCTTGTCGAGTCCGGCCATCTCTTTACCCTTGAGGAGGAGGCCGCCACCGATTGGAAAGCCTGGAAGCCTGACTTGCAGTTGGGCCAGCGGGATGCAAATGCAACGGAAGAGGCATCGCCGGAACAGCGTTCTTGGCTGCAAAGGCTGCAGGACCGCTTTCGATCGTCGCCGCAAGAGAACGAGCCTGAGGAGTCACCATGAGCCTGCGATCCCACTGCCACCGTTCCCCGCACCGCGTCCTCCGCGACTCGCCGAGCAGGCCTCGCGGTTGGTGCGCCCGTTTCGCGCTGCTTTTGCTGCTGCTGCCGGCGCACCAGCTGCCAGCGAAAGAAATGGCACAGACGGTCCGATCCGCCCAGGAAGTCGTCTTGAAATGGAGCCCTCAACAACGGCTGTACGTGAAGGGGGATGTGGGTGTCGGCCCGAGTCAGCTCGCGCAGTTAGAAACGTGGCTTGATGAACACGGGCCCCACTGGGTGGTGGTGTTGATGGAATACGCCGCGGGCGAACGCTATGCGTCTCTCGACGGTCGCCGCTTCACCGATCTGGATGCGGTGGAATATGCCCTCGGCATCGGGCTCTCCAACCAGACCGATTTTGGACAATTAGTGGATCCACGCACCGGCGAATCCGATGGCTGCGTCCTGGTCATCTTTCTTTCCGAGCGGAAGCTCAGTTATTTTGCCTCGGATGCGCAGGATCGCCGAGGACTGGGTGAATCTCACTGGCTGGGTGAGCTCGATCAACCGGCCATTCGTGCCATGCGTAGCGGCGAGCGGATTGTCGATGCCGTACGGGATACCGTGACCTCCATTGCCACAAGACTCCAGGCCACCATCACGCGTGAGGAGGTGGAAAAGGAGCGGCAGGCGCAGGAACGCGAGCGGTCCCTTAACGAATTGCGGACGCGGATCGACGGAGTGCATGCCGACCTCGATCGAGTCGCGGCGGCGGCGGCCGAGGTGCGAGCCCGTTATCCGACCGGCACGGGAGAGCTGGCGGCCCCTCCGCTGGAAGAGTGGGGTGTGGATCTGGCCGCCGCCGAGGCGGCACTGAACGCGGATTCAGTTTACGAGGTTACCCCCCAAATCGCCTCGCTCGGAGATCGCGTGGCCGAATACCTCAACGCCTACGCGTTGGCCGGACATCTCGATAAACTACTGAGCGAGATCGAGTCGCAGATCGACTTCCTGCAGAAGGCCGAAAGCCCCTTGGTTCAACCGATGATCAAGGAAGCCATGGCGGGAGTGAAGGAAGTGCGCACCGACCGTGAGGCGGGACGAATTGATTTCGTCAAGAATCTCGCGAGCGCGCGGCAAGCCATCGCCAGCGGGCGCCGCGTTCTGGCAGAAGAGGCGGTTCGACAACAGCAACTGACCGCGCGACGACGTTTGATTCGTAATGTGGCGGCCGGGACAAGCGGCATGCTGCTCGCCGTCCTGGCCGGGTTTCTGATGATGCTGCATCGACGTCGTGAACCGGCCAAGGTCGAGGCCCAACGAGTTCTGGCCGAACGCCAAAAGTCGGTAACGCATGAGGTCGACAGGGTCCTGGAACTGTTCGATCAGAGCGGCCAGATCCTCGACTCACGGAAAAGACTTGAAGAGCGAGGCTATGAAGGTCGCACCCGCGTGCTGAGTGAGCGCACATTTGATAATGTGGACGATCTCATCGTCATGTCAAGCGAGGTGGAACGGGTCATGGAGGAAGCCCGCCAGCTGATCTACCCGCGGAACTGGCTGGGAAAGCTCCGCAATCTGATCAGTCCCATGGATTACGAAAAGGGGATTGCCCGCATCAGCGGCAAACCGTTGGAATTCAAGCGCGATCGTGGCCTGCCGATGGCCATGAGGCCGCTGGCGACCGAAGCTCCGGCCACAACGAGCTCGAAATCAGAACCACCCGAGGTCATCCGCCTGACGTTTGACGAGGTCTTTGACCATTTTCGCCTTCGCACCGAAGAGGCTACGGCGACGCTTGACCACATTGAACAGAGCTTTCTAGATGTCAACGACGGCCTGGAGGCGTTGCAAGAAGAGATCAAGTCGACTTCACAATTGGAAGAACGTGTGTCGGAATTGGCCCGGGCCAACCAGTGGTTTGCGGTTCCGAGTTTTTTCGGAAAATTGATACCCTCCGCCATCGCGGACTACGATGCGGGGGACGCCCTTTCCCTGACCGACCCGGTTACCGCCGTCGAACACCACTTGCCCGAGGGCCACCGCAAGCTGCAGGAGGCGCACGTCCTGGGTGAAAGCCTGATGGCTGGCCATGAGTCACTGCTGCCGAAGCTGCGGAAGCTGGCACCTCTCCTGGAAGGGAAAGGATTTGACGTCAGCTGGATCGATCAGCGACTTGGCGAACTGACGCAACGAGCCGAGCAACTTTTCACCGAGGCGGCCACGACGACGGCCATCGACGCCATCAGAGAATATGCCACCGACATGGTGGACCTGGGAACACGGGCCGAGCATGCTGGGAAATCGCACAATTGCTGCAGGGGGAACTAGAGGCGCTAGTCGACCAGTCGGAGAGTAGTATCCGCGTTGCCCGTGATGAATTGGCGAAGCGTTTGGGGCTGCCGACCGTGGCCCTCCTCCATGAACGCCCCCACGACCCGGATGATCATCTGAAAGCCGCTCGCGTGCAACTGGGAGGGATTCGCGCCGCCCTGCAGCGGGGTAACGTCGAGGCGGCAAGTGAGGCGGTCGCGGTCCTGCGGCAGGAAGTC
Source organism: uncultured Planctomycetaceae bacterium (assembly GCA_963700865.1). GTDB lineage: Bacteria > Planctomycetota > Planctomycetia > Pirellulales > Pirellulaceae > CAVOGJ01. The sequence goes on from CAVOZC010000022.1 coordinate 487,055, forward strand.
AACCAGGCAGCCCGCATCATTGATGACTCGCTCGAGGCCGAACGCCAGTTTGGTGGTACGTGGGCGTCCCGCAACGAGCGTTGGGAGACGGCCCACAATCGCTTGTCGGGATGCCAGGAAGTCGTCAACAAGGCTCAACGGGAATACGCCGCCTCATCCCTGTTCTTTCAGATCGCCGATCCGACATTTCCCGACAAGAATGTCACCATCGATGATTATGCGGACCAATGTCGTAATCAGTTAGCGGAAGTCGATCGCCTGCTCCAGCGTAGCCGCGAATTTCACGAGCAGGGACGGGTACTCGAATCGGCCGCCATGCTGGCCGCGATCGCCGAAGACCTGACCGAGGTGGAAAAGAAGTACGATGAGATCGATGCACATCTGGAACGCTTGCGATCTCGTGAGCAGGAAAACCGAACGGAGCTGGAGCAGTTGATCGCCCAGGCCCAGAGACAACAGGGGCCCGTCGAAGATCGCCGTACCAGCCTTGCGACGGTCGATTTCTCTCGTGACTGGATGGCCAAAGTGCAGGCGTTAGCCAGCCGCATCGAGGCCGAGGCGACTTCCCGGGCACCGCATGCCATCGCGGCCACGCTGGAACAGTTGGCAACTGGCGGGGCGGAACTGGAATCACGACTGACCTCGGATCGCGGTGCCCATGCCGAGGCGGCTCGTGCCGTCGCCGGCGCGGAGGCCGAAGCGGAAACAGCCCGCGGCTGGATCGACAAGGCCCGTCGCGACGGCATTCCGGATAGTCAAACGACGACGCAGCTCGTGCGGGAACTCGAAAAACTCGCCGACGAACTGGCACGCACGCGACGGCAACTGGACGTGCCGCACGGCGATTGGAAAGCGCTGCATGAACAAGCGATGCGGGCCCACCACCAACTGGGACTGGCCACGGGCAAACTGCGAGGCGAACTACAGATCGCCGATCAGGCCTCGGCGGCACTACAGGACGCATCGCGGAGGGTCTTCGAGGCGGCTCGGTGGACGGGGGGCTGGGGCGTTCGCATCTTTGGCTCGCCAGGGTCCCGCGAATTGGACAGCGCTCGCGAGGCGCTGCAACGAGCCAATTATCCCGCCACCCGCGAATTCAGTCGCATGGCGGCCCTGCTCGCCAATCAGGCGATCAGCAAGGCCCAGCGGGAAGTCGCTCGACGACAGCAGGAGGAAGAGCGTCGAGCCGAAGCGGCCCGGCGACGGCGTGCCCAAACGTCCACGCCAAGTATCGGGGGAGGCGGCTTTGGGGGCTTTGGTGGATCGAGCCACAGCGGCGGCTCGGGCGGACACGTTTCCAGCGGGGGCGGCGGATCAACCTCGGGCTTCTCGCGATCCGGCTGGTAGCAACTCACAAGCGGAGCGACATCGATCGCGGCGGCGCGAAATATCGCTTGATGCTGGTGACCGTCAGCCGACACCGGCAATCGTTAACGTCGGCGACGAAGGCTCGCCAACAAGGCAACCGCCACCGGCCAGCTCCAGCCAACCGGCTCCGGAACTCCCAGAAATTCGAGAATCGGCTGGCCCGTAAAGACGTCCCCCTTCGGACCCACTTCGTAGTTACCGGTGTTCATGAAGCTGAAATAGACGGGCAGATTCTCGGCTTCCATCTCGATGGCCACGTTCACATGCAATCCGGCCGTATTGCGGTAGCCAATGAAGTACTCCTCGCCGGCAACAAGTTGCAGGGGCGCTATCGTCGCCTGCGTGAATTGCTGCGTGAGCGGCACGTAATCCGCCATCCTGAGAAGCGTGCCTCCTTCAACAGGAATGCCGGCGAAGATTTCCAGCGTCACGACACGGCCATCCGTGCCCGCGAATCGCGTGGCCACCGCGCTTAGTTGGTAAGAAAAGTCGGGAGTATAGACCCAGCCTACCTCTGCGGCATTCCAAAAAAAATTTGGATTGGGCACGAAGGAAGAATTGACTTCGTCGAGCACGACAAACGCAGCACTTGCCATCCGGCCTCCGGGCACGGACAGCCCCCACATCGCCAAGGCGATGAAGAACAGGGTCAGTTTCACATTCATTAGACAAACTCGCTTGGACGACGGGAATCGACCTTGGTTTCCCAAAGTGGTCCCTCAAGGGTATCAGACGTGACGTCTGCGGCAAGCAGAATCCCAGTTAGCTCGAAGAAAAACAAGCCGCAGGATGAGCGGCCTGATGGGGTAACCCCGGTCGACCGCCGCCAGCGCGGGCCCATCAGGCCGTCGCCCCGCAATCTAAGGGCTTCCGGCGATTTGCGCAAATTGCACGCATTGTCTCGCCGCCTCACCGACAAAACCCGCCCAAATATGCGAGGAATTCATCGCGGCAGACGGGCCAGCACGGTATCATGTTGCGGCTATGAAACTTCGGGTTGGCCTTATCGGACTGGGGGAGGCATGGAATTTTCGCCATCGCCCTGCCCTCTTAGCGTTGCATGACCGGTTCGAGGTGCGCCGGTCTGCGAGCAGGTCGGTGCACGCGCCAAACAGATGGCGAGCGAGTTCCATGCGGAGGCGATTGACGGTTATCGGGAACTTGCGGCGCACGAGGACATCGACGCGATCCTTATGTTGTCGACCCAATGGTACGGCGATTTGCCGATCCTGGCGGCTTGCGATGCCGGCAAGGCGGTCTACTGTGCGGACACGCTGGACCTCGAGGTGGATCAGGCACGGCAGATTCGCGAACGCGTGGAACAGTCGGGCATCGCATTCATGGCGGAGTTTCCGCGTCGCCACTCGCCGGCGACGCTGCGGTTAAAAGAGCTGATCGCTACCTGCCTGGGGCCCGTCCACTTGCTCTTTTGCCATCAACGGCTGACGGTCAAGGACAAACCGCCGATCGCCAGTGCGCATACGAGTGCCAATTCGCCGATCACGCGTGAGCTGGTCGAGCTGGTTGACTGGTGCCGCTATGTGGCGGATCGGGAGCCGCTGTCGGTCGTCGGAGTCACCCATCGCACCGATCGGTCTTCGTTCGGTGAAGATTACCGCATGCTCAGCCTCGAGTTTCCTGGCACGCAGGCGGGCAGCGGCACAACCATCGCCCAGATCAGCTGTGGCCACTATATGCCCGATGTCTGGAAAGAAGCGATCTCATTTCGCACGCCCGCTGGTCTGCAGGTCTGTTGCGAACATGGCATCGCCTTTGTCGACTTGCCTTCCAGCCTCGTATGGTTCGATACGGCGGGGCGGCACCACGAATCGCTCGATCGAGAGCGACCGGTGGGTGAACAACTTCTCTCGCAATTCCATCGAGCCGTAACCAGTTTGATCCGCCGCACCGACGATCTGGATGACGCCTATCGGGCGTTGACCGTTGTCAACGCGGCTCGTGAAAGCTGCCAGTCCGGCATGCGGGTGCCGCTGCAATTTTGATCGGGCGCGCGCGGCTCTTCTTCGCAGGATGGTAGCGGCCGGGGACATCTTCTTCGTTGTCGACGACGTGAGGCGGACCGCATGACTGCCGTTCGGCTCACCGAACGACTGTTCTCCGCCCCGCAAGCCGAGCGTCAAGGAGAAGTCAACGGTGGTGGAAACGCGGCCAGGGGTGCCGGAGCAAAAAAGGCGATCAGTCCGGCGTGCAGCGAAATCGCCTGCAAGTAGGTCTGGCGGGCCGACTCATCGGTCACCAGTGCATTCTCCAGCGCCTGCCGATCTCCCTCGCCAAGGTCGCCGTCGATCAACTGCCAACACCACTCGGCAACGCACGGCGTTTCGTCCGCCTGCGACGGAGGAAGGGGTACCAACGGAGTGGACTCCCCGGCACTGAGGGGGTGGCTGGGGTGACTCTCGTGCGGAAGGTCTTTCGAAGTCATCTCGGTTCCTTTTTCGCTGCGGCGGTCGGGTAGACCTGGAAGCTGCCGTACCCGGGAGCCGCGTTCCATATGCCTCTATCGATACTCGTACGCAACAAACCACGTGCCAATCTGCAATTTTCACGAACATTGCGAGCATCACGGCGGTTTTGCCAGGACACTTGGGGGGGGGAGAGGCGTCCCATCGCCTATCCAGCCGGCAGAGCCTGCCTTTCCTCCAGGCAAGCTAGCAATCGCCTGGGCGGGCCGGCGGTGGAGAGAAGCACCATGGACGTGTCGACGTGCGGGCCGATTTCGGAGAGCCGGGCGGCGTGATCGCCAGCGGGCAACCGAGATCACACGTCAGCACTTGCGTCCTCGGGCCCGTTTTCGATTTCCTTCAGTTCTTCCAGCCAGAGATGCAGCTCGTGGCTGTACTCGCTGGCAAGATTGCCGAGTACCAGCTGCCGGTGAAAGGCGGCGGCACCTCCCTTCACCAGTTCGGCGTCTTCGGCGCTGGGAAATCGCTTGGAAGGATCGGGCGCGATTAATCGTTCGCAGATGCCCATCAACATATCACTCCTCGTGACTTCCTTGGGCAGATGGTGCCGCCAGTTCCAGGTGGATGGTCCGCTTGGCCTGCAACAGCTCTTTGAGATTTTTCTTGCCGGAGAATAACGGCTTGCCCGAAAGCAATTCCACCAGAACATAGCCCAGGCTGGCCAGGTCACTGCGCGGAGTGGACTCACCCCCTTCGAGAACTTCCGGGGCGGCGTAGGTGGGCGTGCAGGCGCGGACGATGGGAGGATCACCGATTTCATAAGCGGACCCGATGTCGATAATTTTCGATCGACCGGTCAGTTTGAGCATGATATTGCCCGGCTTGATGTCGCCATGCACGATTTCTTCGCGATGAAGTGCGGCGAGCGCCGCGAGACAATCGCGCACGATGGCCACGGCGACTCCTGGCATCATCTTTGGTTGGCACGGGCCGCTGGTGACAAGAACGTTATTGATGTCCCTCCAGCGCTGCGGGCTGACTCGTTCGCGGATTTTTTCCAGTCGACGATTGTTGAGCAGGTAACGCAAGTCGTAGCCATCGATCCATTCCATGGCCATGATGCGCACGTGATTGCGATCATAGAAATCTTGCACATCGAGCAAGCTATCGTGTTGGATCTGCGCCACCTTCACGGCGACGCGAGCGATTCGCGCCATCGCCTGGTCATAACTGCGAACACTCTCGTAGCGTTCGGGCGAGAAGACCTTCAGTGCGAACGGCACGGTGAAACTATCGGCTCCGTGTCGTTCGCTGTAGAAAACGATGCCTTGACCACCCCGTCCTAGCACTCGCATCAGCTTGGGGTGATGGGTCCAGGAAAACCGCTGCTCTTGCAGGAGCTGCTCGTACTTGACGATCAGCTCCAAAGGCGGCTGAACGTGCTTCTCTCCATCGAAGGAAATCGTCGGATGGAGACTCTGCAAGGTTGTGTTCATCAAGGTGCAATCACAGATGGAGGTCTGAAAGTCATCGCGACCGCGCTGTCCGTCAACACTCGGCTGCGGTCCATCCGATTCCTCTATCATACGATCCGACCGCCACCCCGGTCCAGAGAATCTCAGGCTTTCTCCCTGGGGAATCGAACCCTATCCTCGATCCCGCGGCAGGGGAAATCCCAATCGTTTGTCCACCAGATTCACCAACGGCTCGCCCATCTGGTATCGTTGCAGATTCTGGCAGAAGAGGCGTGTGGAATCGTCCACACGCGACTGTGATTGGGCACCCACATGAGGGGTGATCACGACGTTCGCCATGCTCCAAAGCCGACTTTCGGCCGGTAATGGTTCGATTTCCGTAACGTCCAAGGCAGCGGCCCCAAGGTGGCCGCTCTCCAACGCGGCCACCAGATCGGCTTCCACAACGACCGGTCCGCGGGCCACATTGACCAGGATGGCTCCCGGTTTGCATTTGGCGAAGGCGGCAGCATCGATCATTCCGCGCGTGGTGTCGTTGAGCGGAACACACAGGATCACAATGTCGGACTGTTCCAGTAATGGCACGAGGTCAGCCGCTGGCCACAGGTTCGCGACGTAGGCAGGCTGATCGATCGGAAAGACATCGGTGGCCAGGATACGGACCTCGAACGGAGCCAGCACCTGGGCGATCCTGCGACCATTGCCGCCAAAGCCGACGATGCCCACGGTTTTGCCTCGGAGGTCGTCGGTGGGCAGACGCTCGAACACCCGCTGTTGCTGTGCGGCGTAAAACGCCGCCATGCGGCGGAGCAGGCCCAGCAGCAATGCCATCGTCTGTTCGGCAACCTGGGGCGCGAACAATCCCGAAGCACTCGTGACGAGGATCGGCGAATCGATCACGGCGGGAACAAGGCAATGGTCCATGCCCGCTGCGGACGATTGGATCCATTTCAGTTTGCCCCCCCGGACAACCCGGTCCCAATCCACGGGCACTTTTGCGTGACCGCAGAAGATGTCCGCGGTCGGCAATTGTTCATTGACGTGCTCTTGACCCGCGTTCACGATCTCGGCGGTCGGTGCCACACTTGCGATCTCGGCAAGGTGTCGTGGCAAAACGGGATAACAAAGGACGATTCTCACATCACTTCTCCAGAACCGCGCATCCCCCGTACGTCGCAGGCAGACCGACGAAGCAACGAGAAACCGGGTTCGTTTCCGAGCGACTCGCCCGGCCACAGCTCGTGTCGCCAGGACGGGCCGGTCGCCGTCCGTTCGTGAACTCCGCGGCCACTGGAAACGATCGTGCCAGATCACGCCGGTGGGCGTTGCAGGCTCGAATCATTGCAGAAACCGCTGTCTACCGCCATCCTGTCCCGCCGTGCGGCCGATCACCTCCTGGCGTCAGCCAGAACAGAGAGGCGGCGGTTGGCAGGGCCCGGCTCGAAGGCAATAATGGCAGGTCACCTTGCAGGCATCGCAACCGGGCTCGACGCCTTTCATTCCCCCACCCGTTGCCGCATGTGTTTCCGTGCCCACTTGACTTCGGCCCTTCGGTTTTTGGAGCAGCCCGTTGTTTCGTAACTATCACCTGGGAACATTGGCGATCCTTTGCCTCGTGGGTCTTCGTCTCGTGACGGGCTGGCAGTTCTACAAAGAGGGCATCAAGAAGTACAAGGATGCCAATTTCACCAGCAAGTATTTTCTGATGCAGTCGAAGGGTCCGCTGGCCCCGCTGTTCCACGACTTGGTGCCTGATCGTTTTGGCGTCGCCGCGCTGGATCGCCAGGAGACCCTAAAGCAGTGGAAGGATTATCAGTCGCGGGTCGCCGCCGCCTTCGGGTTCGACGAAAAACAACAGGCGTCCGCCCAAAAGCAACTCGAACGACGCCGCCGACAATTGAACAACTACCTGGATGGCCTTGGACCCGATCTTGAGGAGCATTTGCTGGAGGTCAAACAATGGCAAGAGGCGAGCCACCAGCCGATCGCAGCCGTGGCATTCCAGCAACAGCGGTTGTGGGAACAGGAAATGGAGCTGACTCAGAAGCCAACGGGCTGGGTGAAGGGTGTGCGGGCGATTTCCGCGGATTTCCAAGCCGACATGCTCGCACTGGCCAAGAAAGGTCAGCGGGCTGCCATCGTCCCGCTCGTTCCGGCAAGCACGAAGACATGGGTCGACCATGCGGTCACGGGGGTCACCGTCGGTGTGGGCGTCCTGCTGCTGCTCGGTTTATTCACCCGCCTGGCGTCACTGGTCGGCGCCGGCTTCTTGTGTTCGGTACTGGCGACCCAACCATTCTGGGTGGAAGGCGCTGAACTCGGTTATGCTTATTATCAATTGGTCGAAGTTTTCGTGCTGCTGCTGTTCGCGACCATGGGAGCCGGGCAGTTCTGGGGACTCGATTTTTTCCTGAACCGTGTCTGGGCCAGGCTGTGGCCGTCCGCGCGTGGAGAGGTTAACGATGAATCTAACGCCTGAAGAACGAGAGATCGGTCGCGGGAACTATTACGATGCCGTGGGACACACGCGACGTGACTTCCTCAAGGGGGCGCTCGCCGCTGGCATCGGATCATCGGCCGCCGCCGGAGCCATGTACTTTGGTTATGAATCGAGTGTGGGGGATCCGGTTCGCATCGGGGTCATCGGCACCGGTGATGAAGGCAACATTCTCATCGGGGCCTTGAATCCCGATTATGTCCAAGTCGTCGCCATCTCGGACATTCGCCCGTCCAGCATTCACCGCGCCTTTCACGGCGATTGGGGCGGTGGCAATCCGGCCTACACCCATTCTCTCCGCAAAGGACTGATGGAAATCTACGGCTGGCCGACGGAGGACGAGGCGCGGGCCCAGGTGCAGGTGTATGAGGATTATCGAGACCTGCTTAAGGACAAATCAATTGAAGGGGTGATCATCGCCCTCCCCCTCCATCTGCATGCCGCAGCGGCATTGGCGGCGATGAAGGCGGGCAAGCACGTGCTCACCGAGAAGTTAATGGCGCACAACATCGCCCAATGCAAACTGATGGGCCGAGTCGCCAAGGACAGCAATCTCTATTTGGCCACCGGCCATCAGCGTCATTACAACGTGCTCTACGATAACGCCAAGCATCTCTTACAGTGGGGACTGCTGGGGCAAATCCACCACATTCGAGCCCAGTGGCATCGAGGCAACTTGCCCGGCAGCGACAGTTGGAAGCCAGCCTTGCCAGGCGGGGAAATCGTCGCGCTCGACGAACCCAAATGGAAGGTCAAGAAGGGTGACAAATTTGACAAGATCGCCCGTGAGCTGGCGGGTCTGCAAAAGAAACTGAAGAACGAGACCGATCCGAAAAAGGCCGACTTGCTCCGCAAACAGGTCGCCCAGTGGACGGCCTGGGATCAGGACCAGAACGTCGCCGCTGAGAAATTCGGCTATCAGTCAATGACGTTGGGCGCGCCGCGAGCGGTCGGCACTGGAGGAACTGGTCCGTTGGCGACTGTTCAATCGTACCGGCGGTGGCCTGATGGCCGAACTTGGCAGCCACCAATTGGACGCCGCCAGTATTTTCATCAGCGCCCTCCACAAGACGGACAAGAAAGTCCATCCGCTCACCGTGCATGCGGTCGGTGGTCGTCACATCTTTCCGCACGACCGTGATGCCGAAGACCATGTCTATTGCATGTTCGAGTACCCGGCGCCCGGCTACGACGCCGGATTCGAGCCGGGCTACCGCGACATCATTGACGGCGTTCCGGGCCCCGATGGCATCCCCAGCTACAACGCGGACCAAAATAAAAAAATCGTCGTCACCTACTCGTCGATCAACGGCAACGGCTGGGGCGGCTACGGCGAGATCGTGATGGGCACCAAAGGCACGCTCGTACTGGAAAAAGAACAAGAAGTGATGGTCTACAAGGATTCGGACAAGTGGAGCAAGGTGGGCGTCAAGGATGGGGATGACGGGGCGGTGCTCGACACGCAGGCCAGTGGCAGCGGAGGCGCGGTCGCCAAGGCCGTCGAGGGAACGGGTCCCGTCAGCCGCGGGTATCAGGAAGAGATCGAACACTGGGCCTGGTGCATCCGGAACGCCGACCCGGAAAATCGGCCACGCTGCCACCCCGAAGTGGCCATGGGGGACGCCGTAATTGCCCTCACCACGAAAGTCGCCCTCGACAACGCGGCGACCGGCAAGGGCGGCTTTATCCGCTTTGAAGAATCCTGGTTCGAGATGGATGATGACGCGACACCGGATGGCAGTTCCGTGGCTGACGAACGCCAGCGATTGGACACGTAACCGCAGGTCCCGCTCGGCCGGTCATCCCGGGGGGCTGAAACGATGCGGCTCCGCGTGCCCGGAGGGCATTTCCCCGACGCTTCACGAACTGCGTATGTTTTTCTCTAAAGGACGGAACCATGGAACGATGGCCGATCGGTGTTTTCGCCAGCATTGACGCGGGTCTGGGAGTCCATCTGGATGTGGCCCGCGAATTGGACGTGCCCACGATTCAATTGCATGCCCCGCAAGCCGCCAGTCGCACGGCCCCGCACGCGGAGAAATTCCTGCAGACACTGGCCGATTATGGACTGACGCTGACCGCCGTTTTCGGTGGGTTCGACGGCGAAAGCTATGCCGACATTCCCACCACGCAGCGGACGGTCGGCATCGTACCGACCGTCACGCGCGACGCTCGTGTCGCCGAGATGAAGCAGATCAGCGATTTTGCCAGCCTGTTGGACTGCCGCGTCGTCGCCTTGCACCTGGGGTTCATCCCCCACCCGCGGGAAGCTGGGGAAGAGTACGCGGCCATCGTCGCCGCCACGCGCACTCTTTGCGACCACGCCGCCGGAAACCGCCAGGACCTGCACTTGGAGACGGGACAGGAAACGGCCGACGATCTGCTGCAGTTCGTGGCCGACGTGCAGCGAGAGAATCTGTTCATTAATTTCGATCCCGCCAACATGATCCTGTACGGCACGGGTGAACCGATCGAAGCCCTACGGCAACTGGGCCGCCTGGTGCACAGCGTGCATTGCAAAGACGCCACCTGGTCCGACAAACCCGGAACGACTTGGGGACGGGAAGTACCGCTGGGCGAAGGGGACGTCGGCATGGAAAACTATCTCCGCACGCTCCACGAGATTGGCTATACGGGGCCTCTCACGATTGAACGAGAGATACCCCAGGAACCCGCGCGACAACAGGCCGAGATTGGCCACGCGGTGCAGCTGCTTACGGACTTGCGCCTCGCGCGTGGGATAGACTTCCAGCCCACCGTCGTTCGTTCCCCCAAGCCCACGTGGCTGGGGCTTCCAGCCACAGTCCCTCGTGCCTTGAAACCGCCACACGCCCAGGGCCTGGAAAATGGTCTCCGACTGGGGCAAGATGCCCCAGCCACCGTCGCGTGCCCCCAAGCCCACGTGGCTGGGGCTTCCAGCCACAGTCCTTCGTGCCTCAAAACCGCCACACGCCCAGGGCCTGGAGAATGGTCTCCGACTGGGGCAAGATGCCCCAGCCACCGTCGTTCGTTCCCCCAGCCCACGTGGCTGGGGCTTCCAGCCACAGTCCCTCGTGCCTTGAAACCGCCACACGCCCAGGGCCTGGAGAATGGTCTCCGACTGGGGCAAGATGCCCCAGCCACCGTCGTTCGTTCCCCAAGCCCACGTGGCTGGGGCTTCCAGCCACAGTCCCTCGTGCTTGAAACCGCCACACGCCCACTGGGGCATCCAGCACCGAGTCGACGTGGCTGGCGCTTCAAGCCACAGTCAGTCGTGCCGCAAAACCGTCACACGCCGAGGGCCTGGAGAATGCTCTGCGACTGGGGCAAGATGCCCCAGCCACCGTCGTCGTGCCCCCATGCCCACGTGGCTGGGGCTTCCAGCCGACAGTCCGACGAGCCAAAAACGCGCAAGCGCCCAGCGACTGGATCATGGCTCCGACTAGGGGCAAGACGCCCCAGCGAACGTCTCTGCACGTGGCTGGGGCTGTCCAGCCACATCCCTCGTGCCTGAAAACGCGCCACACGCCAGGGCCTGGAGAATGCTCTCTCGACTGGGGCAAGATGCCCCAGCCACCGTCGTCGTGCCCCCAATGCCCACGTGGCTGGGGCTTCCAGCCACAGTCCTTCGTGCCTCAAAACCGCCACACGCCCAGGGACTGGAGAATGGTCTCCGACTGGGGCAAGATGCCCCAGCCACCGTCGCGTTCCCCCAAGCCCACGTGGCTGGGGCTTCCAGCCACAGTCCTTCGTGCCTCAAAACTGCCACACGCCCAGGGGCTGGAGAATGGTCTCCGACTGGGGCAAGATGCCCCAGCCACCGTCGTTCGTGCCCCCTCAAGGCTCAGGCTCGTCCACCCGCGAGCGAGCCCGATGGCGCACAACCTGGACCGCCAACACCACCGGGATCACGACTGCCGCGAGCCTCGGTCGCCAAGCGACCAGCACCACCGTGGTGATCATGCCCGCCCACAGCCAGGCCGGTGCCTGTTTCAGGTCGGGGTAGGCGAGCCACAGTAGGGCCAGCATGACGCCGACGCGCACGCAGGCCGCCACCAGCGGCCGCCAAGCATACCCGCTGGGCTGGATCACGAGATGAATACCGGCCACGGCGAGCAAAGCAAGGGCATACAGGCCGATGGCGGACCGCCGATCCATGACAAACTTCCCTGTCTCAGGCCGGCTACTCGATGTTTGCCTGTGGCTGCGATTTGACTTGAGGGGCGAGTTCCGGTCGAGTCACGAGGAAGGCGAGCGCAAAGCCAGTGAGGGCTCCATAAAAGTGGGCCAACTCGGACGTGCGACTGCTGATCGGCAACAGGCCGGTCAAAAACATGCCGCCGTACATGACGCCGACGACGATCGAAATCAACATGGGGACCGGCCGTCGCTCAAAAATACCCGCCGGCACGAGAAAGCCAATCAGGCCGAAGATCAGCATGCTTGCGCCGACATAGCCCGGGGCGGCCAAGCCGGCCACCCAAAGCAAGAGACCGCTCCCCAGAATGATCGCGAAGACTAATTTCCAGGTATGGGCTCGAGAACCCGCCAGCAGGGCTAACAAGACGATGAGCGGAAACGTATTGCCGAGCAGGTGCTCCAGATCCGCATGAAGAAATGGCATGGCGATGATACCAGGCAGTCCGATCAGTTGTCGGGGTAGGAGCGCCAGCCAGCCGAGATCGACAAACATTCCGAGGAAGAAGACAAGCCACATGGCACCCACCAGGAGGCTGATTCCCAGCAGGTCTTTGCGAATCGACTGGAAGGCTTGGGCTCCCAGGCTCTTGGCGATTTCTTTCATGGCGGCGAATTGCTAAAAGCGGTCCAACGTGTCGATCCAGGATACCAGCTCTCGTAATTCGGTGGCAGCGAGGTAACCGTCCTGCTGCATGGCGAGCACGGTCACGGGAAGGCGAAACTTCTTGAGTCGTTTGATATCTCGATCGATGCGACTCGCTAACCGTGATTGGTCTGACCGGGCCACGAACAGGAACAAGCGATCGACCGGATCATTGCCGCGGAGCTGCACCCGGACAGGAATGCTGCCATCGACGGCGGCGATACCCCGCAGCACCTCGCGATGATCAAAACCAAATCGCCAGGCAAGCGCGGCTCCCGCCTGATAACCATGCATCACGACTCGGTTCGGATCAATGTGGTAGGCCTTGTGCATATAGTCCATCGTTTTGCGGATAAAGTCCATCTCGGTCCGTTGCCACTGCGCCGGGTCGTCGGACTGGGGAGCCAGTATGATCAGGTCATGCTCGGCGGCGAGTTCCCGCCAGCGATCGACCAGTTGATCCTGGTCGATCGGCCCGGGTGGACCTAACCAGACCACCAGCCCATGGGGCACGCTGGCCTGATAATCGCCAGGCACCAACGCCACGCATTGGTTCGACTCCTCGGGAATACGCACCGGCACCAATTCCATTTCCGCCGCCGTCTGTGGCTCGGCGGCGGCATCACCCTTCGTTTCGTCAGCTTCGGCAGTCGGGGAGATGATCGCCGGTGGCAATCCGGAGGGTATGGCCTCGGTTGTTTCGGCCAGCGTGACTTCGAGCTGCAGTGAGGACGACTGCCGTTTCAGTCCGATGATGACGGGCGTCTTCATATCGGCGGTCGCCACGGCGGACCGCCAAGCCGACGGGCCCACCAAGGCTTCGCCCGCGAGCGTCTGCAATTCGTCCCCCTGCTGCAGTCCGGCCCGGGCTGCGGGACTCTCGGGAAACACGAACCGTACGATCGTCTTCTCAGGCTGCCCAATAGCGATACGCCGCGGCAGGACCCCCAAGGAGGGCAAAGCGAACGGCTCGACGGTCGCCGCCAGCGTCACCGGCAGTTCCAAACGGTCCGTGCCGCGAATGGCAGCCACCGACACCACCTGGCCGGCATAAAGCGGGCCGAGTGCCGTTTTGAGCTGGACCTGGGTGGCCACGGGAATACCGTTGACGGCGACGATCGTATCTCCCTTTATCAGTCCGGCCTTGGCGGCTGGCGTCCCGGTCGGAGCCGTCGCGATCTGAGCCGGTTCGACCATTTCGTTACCGGCGATCATGGTGATTCCGAGCAAGCCCCGATGCAGGTCCTCGCCCGCCTTCAATCGATCGAGTACCGAAAACAGGTCTGCGAGTGGTACGGCGAAAGCGATCCCCGAGTCATACCACTCGGCTCCGGCGACTTCACTGGTGTCTTGAGGCGACATGGGCACCAGCAACCCCATGACGCGACCGCGGATATCCACCAGGGGACCGCCGTAATTCACTGGCGACACCTTACAATCGGTCTGGATCGCCTTGCCCCAGATACGTTGTTTGGCACTGACAATGCCGACCGACAGATTGGGCCCCGCATCGCTGAGCGTGCGTCCTACCGCCACGGCCGACTGGCCGATCTGGATCTCCTTGACTGCGACTGGCTCCGGCACCGGCAGCGGCTCATCCGCATCCACTTTGAGCAATACAATCATGCGGCTGAGATCACGTGCGATCATTTCCGCGGCGACGCGTTTGCCGCTGGGAAGAGTCACCAGAATCGAAGCCGGTTTTTGGATAAAGTTGAAGGCGCTCGAAGCAATAAAACCGGCTTCGTTCACGATCAGCCCCGTGGTCGGACCGGTCCCCACCAGGACGCCGTCCACCTTCTCAAGTCCGCCCACGGTTTCGATGCGCACGACGCTGGGTGCCACGCGTTCCACCGCTGCTTTGGTGGCCGCCTGTTCCAAGGCGCCCAGATCGGTTTCCTCCGCCGGTGCCCAACCGGTCGTGAGCCCCATGGCAAGCAGCAGCCACCACGAGCGCGAATAATGAACTGACCGAACTTGCATGCGAAAAGCTCCCGATGCGGCAAGCGATGGAGTGACGACGGATCAAGTCACGGCTTCCCGCGAAGGACGATTGGGGGGATGCTCCGACGAGGGCCGGCCGCTCATGTTTGCTGGAATTGTACCGCAACCCGGGCTGTGCGGCGAATGCAGCGGGGAGTCCGACGTTCGCCGCCGCGGATCGCGACTTGCTGCAGCAGCAACCTACGGCAGCGTTGACCCGTGGTCGGGGCAGGGTTATAATCTCGCTTCTTGGTTGAAGCCAGGGAGTGCATAGGGGGCTAGGGAAAGCAAACTGTCGATGACACCCACATCGGCGACTCGAACCAGCTGCGGCTGGGATTCGGCAAGTAGCGACGGCAACGATTGACGAACATGTGTCTCGGCTGACGGGACGCTGATTGATCGGAAACCATGTCGCAGTAGGCTTTCTTGAAAACAGCCTTCTCGGTCAGGACTTGCCGTTGTCTTCATCGTCAAACTACGATCTGAAAGAGCAAGTACGTGCCGCGATCGACATCGTCGATCTGGTTGGATCGTACCTTGATTTGCGACGCGAGGGCCGCAACTATACGGCTCTCTGTCCGTGGCACCCGGATTCACGGCCCAGTCTGAAGGTCAACCCGGATCGACAGAGCTGGAAGTGTTGGGTCTGCGACGACGGCGGCGACATCTTTAACTTTGTCCAAAAGAAAGAAGGCGTTGGTTTCGTCGAGGCGCTGGAACTGCTGGCCGAGAGGGCCGGTATTCCGTTCCAGCAGGGCCCACAAGCCGCGGAGGGGACGGCGGCGCACAAACCGACACTCTTCCGAGTCATCGCCTGGGCGGAGCAGCAGTTTCATCGCTGCCTGCAACACGACCCGGCCGCCCAGGTCGCCCGCGACTATTTGCGCGACCGGGGCATCAACGAAGAAAGTGTGCGACAGTTTCATCTCGGTTATGCACCCGCGGCTTGGGACTGGCTGATTCGCCAAGCCGAACAGACGCCCTTCAGCGTGGCGGTGCTTGAAGCAGCCGGACTGGTCACCACCAGCCAACAGCGCGATCGACGCTACGATCGATTTCGGGATCGGCTGCTGTTCTCGATCCGCGACGCGCAGAATCGGCCCATCGCCTTTGGCGGTCGCGTGTTGCCCGGATCGACCGAGGCCGCCAAGTACATCAATTCGCCCGAAACGCGTTTGTTTTCCAAGAGCGACCACCTGTATGGCATCGAATTGGCGAGGGAAGCCATTGTCAGGGATCGGCACGCCGTCATTGTCGAGGGTTACACGGACGTGATCATGGCCCATCAGTGGGATGTGCGTAACGTGGTGGCCGTTTTGGGAACCGCCCTGGGGCCACGGCATATCCGCCTCCTCCGCCGTTTCGCCGATCGGGTGACGCTTGTGCTCGACGGAGACGAGGCCGGCCAGAAACGCACCAACGAAGTGCTCGAACTGTTTGTGGCCAGTCCGCTCGACCTCCGCATCGTGACGCTCCCCGACGGCAGCGACCCTTGCGATTTCGTCGCGGAACGCGGGGCCGATGCGTTCCGTGACCTGATCGATCAAGCGGCGGATGCATTGACCTACAAAATCAACCTGGCAGTGACCCAAGCCGGGACCATGGATAGTCTGCACCGATCCAACCAGGCACTGGAGGAGATCCTGCAGACGCTGGCCGGGGCGGCTGCCAATCAGAAAGATGCCTCCAACCCCTGGCAGTTGCGGATGCAGCAGGTGATCGGTCGACTGGCCCGCGAGTTTCGCGTGGACGAAACGGCGCTGCGGGAACGCCTGCGACAACTGACACGCAATAAACAGCCCCTCACGGAGCAAGTCGAACTCGCACCGGCACGGACCGAACTGGCCCCATTCGACTTGTGGGATCGCGAGCTATTTCGCATCATGTTCCGTCACCCGGAATTTGTACCGATCCTGCTGGAAAAGATCGACGAATCACTACTGGCGACCGAGCCGGCCAAACAAATCTGGCGGATTTACAACGAAGTATGCCAGGCTGACCAGGAGCCAGATTTTTGTCGCATCTTGACGGCGATTGAAGATTCAACGTTGAAGAGCAAAGTGGTTGAGATTGACGAAGCGCGGATATCATCCCCAGCCGAGCCCCAGGATTGCCTGGAGCAACTCATTGAAGCATATCACGCGCGGGAAGCCAAAGGAGTCTGTCGTGACAAGGTCGCCGAATTGGAAAGTTCGGTCATGACCGAGGACGAACAAATTGACGCCTTGGCGGAAGTGCTCAACCGACAAAGGAAGCGGCACGGTATTTCGGCGCCCACGGAAGGGTAGCCCGCTGTGCCGAAATCGGTGCATCGTCATCCCGCAACAGGGGGGCTGGCGAGTCACCGAGCAGGTATGTCCTAGTAGCGCAGGGTAGCGCAGGAGGATATCATGGAACGTTGTGATAGCGATTTGCAGATCATCATCGCCAAGGGGAAAGAGCAAGGTCATCTGACATACGACGAGATCAGCCGCTACCTGCCGGACGAAGACGTCAGCCCCGAGCGGCTCGACAATCTGCTCCTGGCCCTCGACGAACTGGGAATCGAAGTCGTCGATCAACCGGCGTCCGAAGCACAACCCTCGATCCGGCTCGCGCAAATTGATGATGCGGAACCCGCCGTGCCGGCTGACCTGCTGCCCAAGCTGAGCGACGATCCCATCCGCATGTATCTCTCCCAGATGTGTCACATTCCACTGCTCACGCGGGAGGAAGAGATCTACCTGGCCAAGAAGATCGAGGTCAGCCGCAAGCGATTTCGACGAGCCCTGCTGGCGTGCGAATTTGCCATGCGGCACACGACGGACACGCTCAAACGGGTCTACGCCGGAGACATTCCCTTCGATCGCACCATCAAGGTATCGCTGACGGAGCGCCTGACCAAGGACCAGATCCTGGCTCGCATGCCCCACAACTTCCGCACGCTCGATCACCTGATGCGGCAAAACCGCGGCGATTTTGCCAGATTACTTCGCAAGTCCACTCCCAATAGTGAGAAGGGAGCGATCCGCAAGCGATTGATGCGAAATCGCCGCAAGTGCCTGCAACTGGTGGAAGAACTCAGCCTGCGGACACGTCGCGTACAGCCCATGATTCGAGAAATGCGCGAATACCTGGCGCGGATGGAGGCCATCCGCGCCCGCCTGCAGATCATTCGCCGCGACCCGATGGCGCGCGAAGAGCGGACCCGGTTGCGACGCGAACTGCACCAGCTTTTCTGCAAGACGCAGGAGAGTCCCAAGAGCTTGCGAAAGCGAGCCGAGAAAGTCGCCCGGGCGTACGAAATGTATGAGCAGGTGAAGCGACAGATCTCAAGCGCGAACCTGCGTCTGGTCGTTTCGATTGCCAAGAAATACCGCAACCGAGGTATGAGCTTCCTCGACCTCATTCAAGAAGGCAATACCGGCCTGATGCGGGCAGTCGACAAATACGAATATCGTCGCGGCTTCAAATTCTCAACCTATGCCACCTGGTGGATCCGACAAGCAATTACGCGAGCGATCGCCGATCAGGCACGTACGATTCGGATTCCGGTTCACATGATCGATGTCCTGACGCGACTACGGCGAGTTCAAAAGACGCTGCAGCAGGAATTGCGACGTGAACCCTCGATGGACGAAATCGCTCGCCGTTCCGAAATTCCGGTCGACGAGGTGCGCCGCGTCATGGATATCGGCCGACATCCGGTCAGCCTCGATCGTCCGGTCGGAGAGAGTGAGGATTGTGCGTTCGGAGAGTTTATTGAGGATCACTCGACCGACAATCCGCTCCGCAACGCCAACAATGGTGTCCTGCGGGAGCGAATTGACGATCTGCTCAAGACGCTCACCTACCGCGAACGAGAGATCATTCGCCTTCGTTACGGCCTGGGTGACGGCTACACCTACACGCTCGAAGAAGTCGGCCGGATCTTCAAGGTCACCCGCGAGCGCGTGCGGCAAATCGAGGCCAAGGCGGTCCGCAAGCTGCAACACCCGATCCGCAGCCAACACCTGAGTGGCTTCCTCAAGGCCGCATAAGTGGCGCTCGCGGCGACCGTTCACCGCGATGGCTTGTCGCAGGCGACCGTCGCCGAGAATCTCGGACTCCCACGCCGCCCACCATTCTGGTGGGCGGCGTCTTGCGCGGTCCGACGGGGCTGCGATGAAACCTCGGACGCCTGCCTACCTTCTCGAACCAATTACGATAGAATGTACGAAGTGGGCGAGTCGGGAGATACGCGGAGCCACCGCCCGCAGCCATTGCGTTCGCGCTATCGTCAGAGAAGTGATCAGGAAGACAATGAGTATTCGTGCCGAGACGCTCCAGAAAATTCACCGCCTTCATCAGCAGACCTCGGAACTAAGAGACCGGCTGGCTCGCGGTCCCAAACAGATCAAGTCCCGCGAGACACATTTGGCACAACAGCAGGCCGAACTGGAAGCGGTGAAAGAAAAACTGCAACGCACGCGGCTTACGGTCAGCCAGAAAGAGCTGAATCTCAAGGAGCGAGAGAACCACATTTTGGACATTCGCTCCAAACTCAACAGTTGCAGTACCAACAAGGAATATCAAGCACTCATCGAGCAGATTGCGGCCGATGAACAAGCCAACAGTGTGCTATCCGATGAAATCTTGGAGTTGCTCGACAAGGTCGAAGCCGATAGGGAACTGGTGAATTCGGCCGAAACCGCCGTGCGGGAAGCACAGCAACAACTGGCCGACGTCACTAAGAAAGTCGAAGCGGCCAAGTCGATCGTTGAGAATGATCTGGCGCGAGCCGAGAAGGATTTGAAGGACTGCGAGGCTCAATTGCCCGAAGATGTGCGACTGGAATACCAACGAGTCGTGCGGGCACACGGCGAAGATGCACTTGCTCCCCTTGAAAGTGAGGACGTCTGCGGCGGCTGTTACCAACGCGTGACGCCCCAAATGATCAATGAGCTGAAACTCAGCCAGCTGGTTTTCTGCAAGTCCTGCGGTCGATTGCTCTACGTCCCGGAGGACACCTCGGTCAAGTAATCTCCCGCGCCGGGCAGCCCGGCGCGCCCGCCCTGCCAAGTCGCCCTTTACGCCAGCTCGCGATTGGTTCACAATAGCTGGACAGAAGGCTATTTTGGCTCACCGTGATGACACCGAACGGCCGCCTCGTCGGGCGGCCGTCATTCATTGGGCCCGGCTGAGCGGTCGCCCGCAGATCGAGGCTTGCCCCCGCCGGCACGGCCTCGGTGTTCGTTGAGTTCCTTTCGTTACATCTCGGTTGTTTGACTCGTCCATCAAGCCGACCATTTTTTGATCGCCACCCGCGGACACGCAAGGGAAATTCCCATGACTGAACGCATTCCCATGACCCAAGAGGGTTACAACCGCATCAAGGCTGAAGTCGAACGTCTTGAAAATGAGGAAATGCCGAAGATTACCGAACGTGTGGCGAACGCCCGCGCCGAAGGCGACCTGAAGGAAAACGCCGAATACCACGGGGCCCGCGAAAGCCAAGGCATGTTGCAGGCAAAGATCAACCAGATCAAAGATAAACTGTCCCGCGCGACGATCATCGATCCAACGAAGGTCCCCAAGGATGAAGTCGCTTTTGGCGCGACCGTGACCGTACGAGAAGTCGGCGATGATGACGAAGAGACCTACACCCTGGTCGGCGCCGGAGACGAGGACTACGACCAGGACAGAATCCTGTGCAACAGCCCCATCGGTATCGCCCTGATGGGCAAGAAAGTCGGCGACCAGGCCGACGTCGAGGTACCCAAAGGCACCATCCGCTTTGAGATCGTGAAGATCGAATACCATTTCGATTGACCTACGCGGCGACGGCAGACGATCTGGTTTCTCACAGAGGCATGGAGTCCGCCAGGATCGCGTTCCGGGCCGCACCCGGTGTGGCCCGCACGGGCAATGGCGTCCCCGCGCGAATTTCTCGCAGGGCAAGACTCACAAGCCGCACCCCGCAAAGATCGACGAGCCGACGCGAACCATCGTGGCGCCCTCCTCAATGGCTACGGCAAAATCTCCACTCATCCCCATGGACAGCTCCTCGAGCCCGATGCGGGGTGGACAATCGAGACGCAGCGCATCGCGCAGTTCACGCAGCGCGGCAAAATTCCGCCGCGCCTCGTCCAAATTTCGGCTGCCCGCCGCCATCGTCATCAGACCCCGGACGCACACGTGCTCACACAAGGCGGCCTCCACCAAAGCTTGCCGCAGCTGACCCGGAGCCCAGCCGTGTTTAGTCGCATCCCCCGACGTGTTGACTTCAAGCAGCACCTCAGTGGGCGGCAAACCCAGTTTCGCCGTGGAACCATCGATTGCCTTGAGCAACCGCGAACTATCGACGGAGTGGATCAACGTGACCAGCGGCAGCGTTCGATCCACTTTGTTTCGCTGCAGATGACCGATCAGATGCCAGCGCGGCGCATCCCCCGGTGCGCCCGCCGCCTTTTCCCACAGGCTCTGCGGTCGACTCTCGCCCAGATCACGACATCCGGCCCGCACCACATCGAGCGTCATTGGCAAGTCGACGTACTTGGTGACGGCCACCAGCGTGACCTGTGATGCCGTCCGCCCGCTGCGAGCCGCGGCGACCGCGATTTCCTGGCGAATCTGTGCGAGATTTTCCGCGATGCGATCTGCCGGTTGCGTCATGCGGGCATCATACCTACTCGATCTCAACCAGCGGCTCGATATCGCCATCACCCAGAAAGCGAGCAAAGAGAAATTCCGAGGCGAGATTTTGTCCCAGCGTGGTCCGATTGGCCGGCGGCGTGAGTGAGCGGTAGATCAACCACTGCTCGGGCCCTGACTGGACCCGATAGCTCACGGCTCGGTCGGCGGGGACGATTTCCAGGTTCTCTCCCACGGTCAATTGACGCCAGGTCCGGGACTTCTTCATCCGGCGACGATGCAGGTCAACGAACAAAGGCGCGTACATGGCGGTCCGTTGCGTCGCGCCTTGACCGAGCAATAGCCCACCATCCGACAACCCAAACCTGCCCTGCCGCGGATCGCTACGCCATTCCGGTAGTGCCAAAGGGAGCACCAGTCCCGAACTCTTGCGCCCACGCAAATACCCTTCGCGGGTTTCGCTTTCGGGTTCCACAGTGATCCCTTCCCGACAGTTGAGCCGCAGTTGATATTCAATGTCCGCGGGACTCCCCGGTCCGATCAATGCATCGGCACAGAAGAGGAACAGATCCTGTCGAGCCATTAAGAACTGCCGCTGGATGACCCAGCCCCGGGTCAGGCTGATCTGCAATTCGACAAAGTCGACGTCATAGTCGCTAAACCAGCAGAGCGATTCCCAAGCGTCCTCGATCGGCTGCAACGCTTCGCCATTCACCGTCAATTGCGGATTCCAATCGCCGCTGAAAACGACTTCCTCGGCGACGCACCATTCCACCCGCATGACCGGCCGCGAAAAATCAACCGTCAGCCGGGGAGCGCGTGGTGACCATTCGGGCTGCAGGACCGCCAGCCCCGACCATTCCGAATGATAGCCGGGTTCCGCGGGCAGTCGCTTCGTGGCGACTTCCTTTTGCTCGAGGACCAACTTGGCTAAGGCACGATCCTCGGCATCGTCCACGAGCGTCACGGCATGCCGCAACATTGAGGACAGACCCGTTGGCGGCTTGTCGTCGTTTGTCTGAAAGGGAAGCCGTCCATCGCCGCGAATCATCCGCAGTACGTGGCGCACGACCCACTCGTATTCCAACCGCGCGTCCTTGCTGACACGCCCCCCTGCCGCCTCAAGCATGGCAACACAGCGAGTCCAACAGGATGCCAGCAACGGCATCCACGGCAGGTCTTCGGCCTGCAGCATCCCCTGCCCATCGCACAATTCCGTCAGACTATCGGCCAGTCGCCGCGCTGCGGGACGGAGCAGCTCCCGACAGGGGGCCAACTCGGGAAACAGATACGCCAAGGTGATCGGCAGCTCGCAAATATGCAGCTGTGCGGACCAAGGATCGTGAAATCGCTTGGTAGTCGCTGCGAGCGCGATATCCATCAACCGCGTCAGGGATCGTTGCCACAAGTCAGGCGGCAAGCTGCGCGGGGCCAGAGGTAAGGCATGAGACGTCGCCAGGCAGCCCAACGCAAACGTGGCCGCACCGTCCTGTGACGTCCCCGCCAACCACACTTCTAAGTCGGTCGCCGCCTTTGCATCACGATCCGACGTGTGCTTGCTCTTCTTCGCGACGCCGGCCGTGTACCAGGCGGGCTCGCGCAGCTCCCGCCGAATGTTGTCTGGAAGAGCCCAACGCAGAGCCGCCAGCCCCTGCGTCTTTGTCAGCTCGCCGAGCGATTTGGGAGTCTTCCGCTTCCGCAAATGCCGCAGCCAGGCGTCAAACGCCGCCAGCCCCACTACCGTGGATCCGTCGGAAAGCAACGCCGGTTCGGCCCATGAGGTCGCCGCGGTCGAGTCGGCGCCCGGCCGAGACGCCTTCCGCCGCTGACGCTTGCCCTT
This sequence comes from uncultured Planctomycetaceae bacterium, assembly GCA_963700865.1. Taxonomy (GTDB): domain Bacteria; phylum Planctomycetota; class Planctomycetia; order Pirellulales; family Pirellulaceae; genus CAVOGJ01. Next base: position 510,078 of record CAVOZC010000022.1, read on the forward strand.
TGCTTTGCCGTTCGACTTTTCCGATGGTTTCGCCACGGTGGTCATGCTCTCTTCCTTCCCTGGTATAATTCGCGGTAGGTTGGCAAGTGGCGCATCAAGGCTCAAGCCGCAAAAGAAACTACCCACGACGCACCGACTCGATCCAAGTTCACCAATTTAACGTATCCCCGCCGGCTCGCAACGTGCGACCGCGGCTCGCAAGCCGGTGGAGAGCGTCCTCACGAGAAGGACCGACGATGATGAGAACATCAAGTCTGCTGGGAAGCATAGTTGTCTTTTGCCTGCTGCTGGACGCCGCCTGGAGCCAGCCCCCTGCCCCGGCGGTCAAAAAGGACGTGCCGGTAGCTCAAGGGACTGCCACCCCGACCCCGAAAGATGGGCCCGTCGAATCGCCGGTCGACGGGCCGAGTTCACCCGGTCGCCCACAGCTCCCGGTCCAACCACACTGGAAACGCCTGTCGCCAAAGGATCCCGTCTGGCTCGACAAATCCCAGAAAACCGTGATTGTCGGAGGACAGATCTGCCACCGCGAGGGTCCCATCGAAATGTTTGCCTGCCCTCGCGACACCAAAGAGTACGAATCCGTCGTGGTCGTCGACTGTAAGTCATTCATGGTGCATGCAGCGTTGCTCGCCGTCGGTGCGGAACCCGGTCGGCCCGTCGAGTTTCTTCCGGAATATCGAGCCGCCGAGGGCCCCATCATCGATGTGACGGCCGAGTGGATCGATGAACAAGGGAAGCCCCAACACGTTCGTGCGCAGGAATGGGTCAAGGATCATCGAACGGGCAAGGCCATGGACCACGATTGGGTATTCGCGGGAAGCGGCTTTTGGGTCGACGAGGAAACCGGGGATCGACATTATCATGCCGAAGGCGGCGAGTTGATTTGTGTTTCCAACTTCTCCACCGCCACGCTTGACCTGCCAATTCGCAGTTCCCAAGCGAACGCGGAGCTGCTATTTGTCGCTTTCGGGGAAAAGATCCCGCCATTGGGAACCCCCGTCCATCTGAAGTTGACGCCACGACCCCGCCAGCAGGTCGAGCCATCGGGCACGGCTACGGAAAAGCTGGGCAACCCGTAACCGGACGGGATATCGCGAATCGCACCTACCAGCCGATCAGGTCAAGCACCACAATCCCCACAATGGTGTACGCGCATGAGTTTCCGATCGCCAGAATGCCCCACAACGTGCCCCAGTAAACACTCCGTCGCCCCTCCTCCTTCATCTTCCCGCTGCGCATCGCCCGCAATGCGCCGCCACCCATCGTGACCGCCGGCAAGGAGAAGGCAAATGCCAGCAGTGGCATAATCGACAACTCGGCGTAGTCGGCGTAGGACAGCCAGCCCAGCAGGGAAAGACCGCAGCCCAGGCCGCCCAACAGCAGAATCATCCCGCTGCGCGCCACTTGGGTGGCTTCGTAGCGAGGCTGATATTCGGTCGCCACGCCCGATGCACCCAGAGATGCAGACGTTTCCGTTTCATCGACATGATCGTCGGCGAACGGATTAGGCTCGTCGCGACTCGGATTGCGGACGTCATCTGGAAAAGGATACGTCATCAACTCACGATTTCATGGCCAGCTCGTGATCCTCTACCTGTTGGCCTCGTCCCGCCAGTTGGCAATGCTCCAACATGGTGCGGGCGGAACAGATGTAGCTTGTGTAGAATGACCCGAACTCCGCATAGCGGGCACTCGCCTCGTCAAACCGCATCTGGTACACGATGTCCTTCAGGTACTCGGGATTCTTCGCCCACAGGGTCACACCCCATTCCCAATCGTCCAGCCCGACGCTGACGGTGATTAGCTGGCTCACCTTCCCGGCGAATGCCATCCCACTCTTGGCGTGCTCGGCCATCAGCTCGGATCGTTCCGCTTTGGAAAGCGTGAACCAGTTTTCGCCCACCTTGCGCTTTTTGTTCATGGGATAGAAGCAGGTGGCCGGCCAATCGGGAAAGTCAGGGGTCAGCCTCTGCTTTTTCATGAAGGGCTGACGATCCTCATAGGCCTTCAACTTGGCTTCGTACATGGGACTTCCCGGTTCGGTGCCATCGGCGCGAAGACGTGCGGCATATTCCTCCAGTGTCGGAACATACTCGGAAATTTCAGACATCGAGACAAACGAATAGGTGGCCGCCAGGGCTGGCCCCAGATCAGATGCCGCCAGCGATTGCAGAACCGCATCCAGGCGGAGCGGATCGGGGTCCATCATCATCAAGCCAAAATCGGCTTTGTGTCCGCTCACAATCGAAACCTGCATCCGCTGTAGTCCGTGCTCGGCCGGCGTGTCCAGAAATGCCGCCAGGCGATCCGCTGCCACGCGAAGTCGAGCCTCGTCCATTTCTCGCAATCTCTGGCGATCAAAGCGGTAGAAAACGTGCAGGCAGTGCCAGCCTTCGGCGGGCGTGAGCGATGCGGGTGGGGATTCCGACACGTGACGGCCAGGCGGCATGGTGAACCTTTGTGAGGCGGGAATGATGAAGCGGAATGGCTGGGCAGGACCTACCAAGCCGGTGGCCGCCCACAGTGACGATGCTACGCTTTTAGCACTTCAGCCGCCCGCCTGCAACGGTCGCCGGCGACGGGCGGTGGCCGGGTGCTGCTGACAGATTGGCTAGCTGGCCGCGGCCGCCGCCAGGTCCCGTACCAGCTTGACGAGCACTTCCCGCGTGAGCGTCATCGGAATGCGTGTGCGGGGAGTCGATCTGGATTTCTGGTAGCGGACCAGCCGGACTCCGCCACGATCCGTGGTCAGCTCGTAATACTCTCGACCATCCTGCTCATCGCGTGAGGGTGGGTGGGACCGCATTTGCAGCACCGCCGATTCCTCGTCGAACTCCACCGGAGCGACCGGTTCGAGCAGGTACTGCAGCCGCGCCGCGAGGTCGCGGCTGACCTCCTGGATTTGGGCGGGCGTCCAGTTTGCCGCCCCCTGGCAACGCACGGCCAGCTGATTGATCTGGCAGGCAATCGGCTCGGCGGCCGTCACCGACAATTCGGCCAGACAACCCTGGTCGGCGTCGACCTTGATGATCGCCGGCGCCTGAGCGGAGCACGTGCCGGCGACTCGATTGAGTTCTTGATTGAGCTGCGTATCAATGCTCGTGGTGACCATTTCAGTTACGCTTCCAATTCGATGGGAGATTCGTCTAATTTTTCCAACTGATGCTCATGACCATCGAAGCTGAGTAAGCTCCGCTCGTCCTGCAGAACGGTCTCGATGTGTACTGGCCGCGTCCACAGTCGAAACAGGTGCTGCAGCGTATCTTGCGCGTAGGTCGTCTTCAGCTCGGGGCCCTGAAACGTGTGTTTCAGGTACAATTCGCCACGGTTGCGATAGTTTCCGTCGACGACGCTGATCAATGGCCGTCCCATATTGGTCAAGCTGAATAGCAGCCGGCTCTTGATCTCAGCGAACTTTCGGCTCTCAATTTCATAATGGCCCGACTCCTGGTTGTAGCCGAAGGAAAACATGTTGTGGCGACGACAGAACTCAAGCGTTAAAAACTCGTCGATGAACGTCAGATCGTTGTGGATCTTGCGAACCTCGAAAATTTTCTCGCGCCCCTTGCCGATGCCAGTGTTCCATTGGCGTTTCGCCGCGAGATCATCGCATTCCTCGTAGTCACGGCCAAAGCAACCGCGATTCCAGCGATCCTCGATGTCCCGAAACAACTCCACACCCAGCTTGTACGGATTTAACCGAGTCGGCGAGCTGGCCAGCGTACCGGAGGTGTGGTCAGCGTAGTCAACAACGTCTCCCCCATTGCAGATGCCGTGGCGAGTCATAATGGTCGTGTGCCAGTAGGTCGCCCACCCTTCATTCATGATTTTGGTTTGACCTTGTGGAGCGAAATAATACGCCTCGTCGCGGATAATGGAGAGGATATCCAATTGCCAGGCGGGCAACGGCGCGTGGTCAAGAACGAACCCCATGACATCCCGCGTTGGCGAGGCCGGAAACGTTCCCACCGCCTCCGCCTTGCGGGCCGCTCGCTGAGCCTGTCGAGCCAGAACATCGGGAGGATTGATAAAGGCATCCATATACCCCTTGGCGCGAAACCTCTGTGAGGTGGACTCGCTGTCAAGGGATTGCGTCGGGTCGCGAAAACGATCCTCCTCCTTGGGTTCGGTGCGACGAATAAAGGCCGCGTGAATATCGATCAGGTCCTCGATACTCAGGCAGGAATCGATAAAGTTTTCGACCGTTTCGACACCGAAGCGATCCATGTAGCGACGAATACGGTTGCCATGATTGGCCATTTCGTCGATCATTTTGCGATTGGTCTGACGAAACCAATCGTTATTCTTGAAAAAGTCGCAATGGCCGTATACGTGCGCAATCACCATTCGATGGTCGGTGATTGAATTGCTGCTGAGGAGATAGGCGTAGCAGGGGTCGTTATTGATGACCAGTTCGTAGATTTTTTGCAAGCCGTACGCATAGCCCTTCGCCAAACGCTCGTATTCCATGCCGAACCGCCAATGCGGGTAGCGGGTGGGAAAGCCGCCATAGGCCGCGATCGCATTCAGTTGCTCGACGTCGACGACCTCGAAGATCGTCGGGAAGTAGTCAAGTCCATACGTATCCGCGTGAGCCTCCATCTCGAGTTGGACATCGCGCAGATGGCTTGGGAGCGGGCGTGTTAACGTGGGACTCATCTGGCACTCCTACTCGCTGGCCGGCGACTCACCGAACGTCAGCGGGAGCCAGCCGTTGCGGGCAACTCGTTATTCGATAATCTCTCGCACGGTGAATCGTTGCAATTCGAGACCATGGATGACATCCCACATCCGCGGCATGTCAACGCAAAGTTGTCGGCGGGCCATTTCGATCGCTTCGGCAGGTGATGCACCGCACACACGAACGCGTGAGTGTCCCACGATGACTTCGTAGGTCTGATCCAACTTGCGCTGATCGTCAGAACTCCAATTTGGTCTCAACATGGCGAATATCTCCATCGGGGCGTCACGGGGGCGACTCAAGGTTTGGTGCATGGCGTGCTCCGCTGATGGGCGGAGGCAGCTATTTTCCAGTTCCGAGAAACGTGCGGATCGAATCGTAAATGGCTTCTCTATCGGGGATCTCTGAAAGGATCAGTTTGTCTTGCGTTTCACCAAAGGACTGTTCCAGGCTGCGGATATACTCTCCGCTGCCATAGGGACTCTCAACCTGTCCGTAACAAAACAGGTTGCAAACCGGCAGCAACTGTTTTTCCAACAGGTCCAGGCTATGTCGGTTGTCTTCGCCCCAATTGTCACCATCGGAAAACTGGAAAAAGTAGATGTTCCATTCGCTGGGTGAGAAAGCGTTCTTCACCAATGCATCGGCAACTCGATACGCCGAGCTGATCCGTGTTCCCCCGCTTTCACGCGTGTGATAGAAGGTCTCTTCATCGACTTCCTTGGCCGCCGCATCGTGGACGATGTAGCGACACTCGACCCCCTGGTACTGGTTGCGCAACCAGGTGTCGATCCAGAACGCCTCGGTGCGGACGATCTTCTTCTGATCGTCCGTCATCGATCCGGAAACATCCATGATGTAGATGATCACAGCGTTGGCTTGAGGAATCGGGACATTGTTCCAGCTGCGAAATCGTTTGTCGTCCGCGATGGGCACGACGCGCGGTTTGCCAAAGTTGTAATTGCCCGTGGCGATTTGCCGTCGCAGCGCCTGGACATAGGTGCGTTTGAAATGCCGCAAAGACTCGGGGCCCGTGCGGCGGATACTGTTGTAGCGAGATTTTTCCTGGGTAATCCGGCGCTCCCCTTGGGCTGGATGCGGGGTAACTCCAGTTCGTCCGCCATCATCGTGGCCAATTCATCCAACGTCAGTTCGACTTCGAGCACATGCTGCCCCGGCGAGTCTCCCGCTCCGCCCTGCCCCGTTTGCGGGTCGCCCGGCGCGAGCTGATCCCCTTCCTGCCCCTCGCCCTGGCCAACACCACCCGAACCGTTATCACCGTAGCGAAAATGGGGAATGTCAAGACTGGGTACCGGGATGCTGACGAGGTCCTTGCCTTTGCGGCCAATCATCTCGCCGTGGGTGACATATTTCTTGAGATTGTCGCGGACTTTCCCCCGCACGATGTCACGAAAGCGATCGGTATCACGTGAGATTTTCATGGAAGTTTCAGCCGGACCGCGGTCCGCCGCGCGATTAGTCCTTGGTGTCCCCGCGAGCGAAAATGCTGGCAACATAATTCAGAATGTCGGTCGCACTCTCATCGTCGTAACCGTAATCGCGGATGAGGCGCCCCTTGACGACGTCAATCTTGGCTTGCGTCTCGGCATCGACGACATTGGAAACAAGGCTGGTGAGTTTGATCGTATCCTTCTGATCCTCGAACAACTTCAATTCCAGGGCTTTATTCAGTCGCTCATTGGTGCGATAGTCAAATTTCTTGCCATCAATGGAAAGCGCGCCGATGTAGTTCATGATTTCGCGGCGGAAGTCATCCTTGCGCGAATCTGGAATGTCAATCTTCTCTTCAATCGAACGCATGAGCCGCTCGTCCGGCTCTTCATACTGGCCAGTGAACGAGTTCTTGACTTTCTCTCGCTGCGTGTACGCTTTGACATTGTCGATGTAGTTTCCGCAGAGACGCTTGAGGGCATCTTCATCCGCGGCGATGGCCCGCTGCACCTCGTTCTTGACAATATTCTCGTACTCCTCCTTTACCACATCGAGCAAATTGCGGTAGCGGATCTTCATTTCGTCGGAGGTCAATAACGAATGATGCTTCAAACCGGCTTCCAGTTCATTGAGCACCATGAACGGGTTGACGCTGGTGGCGGTCGGATGCGCGACTAGGGCATTCGAAATTTTGTCCTGCACATAGCGGGGGGAAATACCAATCATCCCCTCGCTGGTGGTCTCCTCCTTGAGTTCCTTGATATTCTCTTCCGTGAAGCCAGGCAGCGATTTGCCGTTGTACAATTTCATCTTCTGCAACAGCGTCAAACCGGCATTCTTGGGCTCTTCCAAACGAGTCAGCACGGCCCACATCGCGGCCATTTCGATCGTATGCGGAGCGATATGCTTGCCGCGGACGCGATCCTGGTTGTAGTCCTTCTCGTAGATTTTGATTTCGTCTGATAAACGAGTGACATAAGGCACGTCGATTTTCACCGTGCGGTCGCGGAGGGCCTCCATGAACTCGTTGTTTTGCAAACGGCGATACTCGGGCTCGTTGGTATGCCCGAGAATGACCTCATCGATGTCCGTCTGGGCAAATTTCTTGGGCTTGACCTTGTGCTCCTGGCTGGCCCCCAACAAGTCATACAGAAAGGCCACGTCGAGCTTCAGTACCTCGATGAATTCGATGATGCCACGATTGGCGACGTTGAACTCTCCGTCGAAATTAAAGGCCCGTGGGTCACTGTCGCTCCCCAATTCCGCGATCTTGCGATAGTTGATGTCACCCGTCAGCTCAGTGGAATCCTGGTTCTTTTCATCCTTTGGTTGGAACGTGCCGATGCCAATGCGGTCTTTTTCACTCAAGATGATCCGCTTCACCTGCACTTCGTCGATGACTCGCGTCCAATCACCCTGATACTTCTTCAGCCGATCGGTGTATTCATAACGGCAATAAGGGCATAACTCGCCGTGAATGTCGACCCGATCGTCGCCTTCGCCGCGGCCAGCGTTCAATTCCCGCATGACCTCCTCGCGAAATTCCTCGGGGACCAGGTGAAGGGGCTCTTCGTGCATGGGGCACCAGGCAATATGGCCGTCGTCATGCCGCCAACCAAGTGTGAAAATCGCCCCTTGATCGGTCGCCGAATAATGCTCCAATCCCTTCTTCAGCATGCGGGCAATCGTACTCTTACTGCTCCCCACCGGTCCGTGCAGCAGCAGGACCCGTTTTTCGATGCCGTAGCCATGCGCCGCGCTCTTGAACGCATTCATTAACTGGGCGATCGTCGTATCGAGTCCGAAGACCGCGTCGGCGCCGTCGTTGTCCGGATCGTCAAAAAAGTGATAGTGGACGCGAGACTCGCGGCATTCCTCGTAGGAACTCGTCCCATACGAGAGGATCATGTCATAGACCCGCTGGAACGCGTTGCGGGCGACGCGAGGATTTTCCCGGACGATGTCCAGGTATTCGTCAAATTTGCCGGTCCAATTCGTGCGACGAAATCGACTTAGATCCTGCTTTTCTCCAACAAGGGAGATAATCTCGCGACCGCTCATTTCGCCTGCCTCCTGGGGTTCACCGTTCACGCCTTGCCGCGAGGCACTCGCTACCCTGGCCTCTTCTCGCGGTGATCGATTTTGAGGAGCGCGCATGCGCGACCGCATTTCAGTGAGGGTGAATCGTACGCGTCTTGACCCGCGCCGAATGCCGGAAGTTGTTCCCCAACCGTGCTCCGCCTAATCCATGGGCGAGGCCGATTTAGAAAACGATGGGCGGGTGAGAGAACCGATTCACTCGCAAGAAAAGACAATGCGAGTGCCACCGCGAGGAAGTTGGCAAAGAACAGCGAGTTGATCCAAGGCAGCTATCCGTGCTACCGGACCCCTCGTACCTCAAGTATGCTTCCGTCCCGCAAAAGCGGCAATAGATAAATTCCGCGAATCTTCGCTCGCCGCTCCATCGTGATGTGAAGAGAGCCAAAAAACGGCCGGCCGCCGATTGCATTTTATCCTGGCGAGCCCCAAGAAATAATCGAATCGCCCAGCATATTCCCTACAGGTGGACATTCTTGCAGTGCTGGCAGACGGCTTGTGAAAAATGGCACAAAGTCGCCGCCTTCCGCATCCACGCATCGCGCATTGGCCCACGCTTACCGCACACGGCGCCAAAAAAGGATAAAGGCCCGACGCGCCCCCGTCACACGTGAGCGGCCACTAGCCCAGCAGTCGGCCCACACTTTCCAATAATCGATCGATCGCGAAGGGCTTCCGCAGATAGTCGTCGACACCCAGCATCTCGGCATACGCCTTGTGGCGACTTCCCTCGTTCGCCGTGATCATAATGATGCGGATCGGTACCGGTCGCGTGCGTCGCAGCTTTTCAAGTACCAGAAAGCCACTCCGCTTCGGCATCATCATGTCGAGTATCACCAAGTCCGGATCCTCGCGCTCGGCGAGGGCCAACCCCTGATTCCCATCTCGGGCAATGATCACATCATAACCCTTGGCCGAGAGCGCATGACGCAGCGTCTCGATGATTTCCGGGTCGTCGTCGACGAGCAGAATCCGTTTTTGTCCGGGACGCTTGGGAGTCGCAGCGGATGCCGTCCCTTCATCGGTCGATTTGTCAGATGCCATGGGGGCTGTGCAACGGGGTCAAGCCTGCGGGTGAGACCAACGGATCAAGCCGCGCGCCGTGCGACGCGGCCAAAGCCAACAGAAGGACGGGAAGACAAGGACTGCCTGCCTGCTGCGAGTTTGACAACCGGGCGTCCCGCCGGCAAGGGGACTCGCCACCCCCGTCCACCAGGCGACCCCGGGTCAGCCGTTCGGGGTCGCCGACGCCGGCGGTGTCAAGTGCGATTCCACCGCCGCGTCTTCACGCAGCTCGTGGAACAATTCCTCCCGTACCACGGGGAGCTCCGCGGGAGCTTCAATCCCCAGCCGGACACCCCCGCCACTGACGCGCACGACCGTGATCGTGATGCCATCGCCAATACGAATGCGCTCGCCAACTTTGCGGCTGAGGACCAACATAAGAACGTTCTTCCCTGAAATGGACGCGAAACTGCCTTCCCCACCGAATCGTGATAGCACAACGCCGATCCCGATGCAACCAACCGACCGGCCCTGCCCCCCCAAACAACCAAGCGATCGCCAAAGTCAACGCACGTGACGCAGACGCCCCAGACACCCCATATCACCCAGGCTTCAAGAACGCCGAACCGCGCAGCCGCCTCTTTCCAACCACCGGGACACACGGCGCGCGTTGGATACCCGCTTCACGGGATGCGCACCCGCGGGGCAAGCGGCCCGTCGATCTCGCGCAGCCCCCCAACCGGGTCCGACTGGAGCCTCAGAAACTTAAAACCCAACAATTGCGGTTTGCCACTTTCCACCCGCTCCCGCGATCGGGCAATGTAAGCGGCCAGCGGTTCTTCTCGAACCTCAGGCTTGGTCGAGTGGATCAAATTGACCTGGCCTTGGGGATCGAGCGCGATCAACCCGACGTGGCCGACCCATCCGGACCCGTTGGTTTCCGGATCGCCGCGGACCACGTTCACAAAATCACCGTCGCGCAGATGAGGCAGCGCCCCTTCGACATGCGACCACGGTAAATAGATGTCCGCGTGGTGCTCGACGGGAATGTCCACTTCCAATCCGTAGCGTTTCTTCAGGAAACTCGCTCGATCCACCTGCTGACGAAATTCGCGCTGCTTCCCCTCGGCAAGCTCGCGCGTGATGTCGCCGACCAGCCAGACGTTGGATGGATTCCAGTCCGCTTCGGTAAAGTGATTCCTCGTGGCGACCCCAATGCGACCGTCGCGGTATCGGATCCGCTGCAGGTACCGAAAGAAACTGGACCAGTCGTTGCCTAGCGCCATCGCGTAGGTGTGCTCGGCGAAGACCACGCAATCACTCTTGGAAAGACAGTACAGTGGCTGGGGATCGTGGGTTTCGAACGGCATTTCTCCCAGTAGGTAGAGTTCATAAGGTTGTCCCAGGTTTTTTCTGGCGAGCCGGACAATGCGCCGACGCAGGTCCGGTTCCGTGTGCGCCAGCAGCCTGAGGTACACATCCAATTCGGATTCGTTGAATTCATAGAGTGGTTTGGCGAGCAACTTGTGAACCTGCCCGGCATCCAACCCCAGTTCCTGGCAGGCCTGCCGATCGGATGGTGACATGGTGATCGGTTCTGGACTCGTGACGCTCGGTGGCGCGGGCACCTGCGCGGCGGCCACGAGCACCCAACCGATAACGATCCCAACTCCGGTCATCGCGCGAGACGGGCGAGCGATCGGGTATTCAATGAAACGCATGGCCTAGCCGTCCTTTTTGGAAAAATTCTCTCTCCCTCGACCTGACCGGTCGTGAAGTGGGGAACAACGCTGGGTTCAATCACCTCGGCAAGCAATCGCGTGCCACGTCCAACGCGCACAATAATGGCTCCTGCGGCGATTTGCTCGCTTCACTCACATCGCGTGGTAGGCCCAACATCTCGCTAGCGGATCGCCCTATCAGCGAGTTTTCTTCAGAGCCGGCGGACCCTCCTTTGGGCTACTATTGGCCGGAGCTACTTGCTCCCCGCCAGATCTGCGGCCAATTTCAGAAAGTTCGTCACGTAGAGCGGGCCCTCATTCGTAAAGCCCGGATGGGCTTTGCCATGAAATTGCGCCCCGTAGAGCGTGCGCGTCTTGCTTCGCATGGCTTGAATATACTGCATGTCGGTAAGAAATTCGTACTCGTCGCATCTCGTATTCGCCATTGTACTCGAACATGGGAAGGTCCGGGTAATTCGCATTATTGCCGCTGCAGATGATGGCCATCGGTTGCGGTTGCAACGCCTGGAGTAGCTCCCAGGAAACCAGGTCATGGGACACGGTTACCGTCTGAAAACCCTGCTCTTTCACAAATTCGGCTAACCTCGTGTAAGTGAAACCATTCATTTGATTGCCGATCAAGAGTACATACTGATCATCCGGAACACGGGGCGGTGTCGGCTTGCCCTGCACGTAGGGAATCACCACGTTTAATTGTGCCTGCAGGCCTTGATGCCCGGTGATCACCAAGCGATAGTAACGTGCATTGACCGGTGCGAAATCGACGATGTTTCGATGCGTGTCATTTCCCTGGCGGTTGGTGCGCGGGATCTCGGTCCACGACCGCCCGTCCGCACTACTCTGCCAGACAAAGTCCGTCAGCCAACCCCAGTCGCCTTGTGGATTGGACAACATCCAGAAACGGCACACGGGTTGAGGCTGCCCCATGTCGAAGACCACCCATTCACGGTTCTCCTTGGCGGACGGTGACGAGTTCCAGTACGTCCCCTGCCCCTGGTCATTCCAGTCGACGATATTCTTGGGATCCTGGCCGGACGAAACCTCGATCTTCTCCACCGGAGCCCTCAGGTGGCCGCTGAACGAGCGCGAGCCCGCGTAATCGACGTAGAAACGAGTGCTGGCCCAATCGCTTCGCGCCCGTGCGCATCCACGCTGCGCGCCCTCTAGTAATAGCGACCGTCTTGGAGGGCATCCTTCGCCTCAACCTGTTTTTTCGAAATGAACGGTGTGGATTCGGAAATCCCAGCGTAGCGAATGGTCTTGGCGGGCGGAAAGTCGGCCTGCGTGGAAATCTCGTAGTCGTAGGTACGCGGCCCCATACCGCCTGCGGAATTGAAGAGAGACAGCAAGGGTTGGGGACTCGTCACCACCACATCCGTCGATGGATTGTTGGTTAAGGACGGTGGAGTTAAGAATTCATCGGACCAAGATGCGGCCACGAGGCAAAAGCAGCACCACAGGGCGGGAAAGCGTCGCATGTTACAATCTGCCCCGCATGAGGTAGGACGCTCCGTGATGTGATGAAGGCAGCCAGCTAGTACTGCATAAACATGCGCTGAATCTCAGCCCCATCTTTGGTCTTGGCCAGGGCCAACTGCAACAGGATACTTGCTTTTTGTGGGTTGCGTGCACGGGCGGCCACAAAACCATTCTTGTCGTCCTTAATCTCCACATTCCGCTTTACAATGCCAGATCCAACCCGTGAGCTGCGAACCACAACGATGCCGTCATGAGCCTTTTCGACCGACGCCTTGATGGCAGATTGGGATATATTCCCATCTCGCACCCCAGCCACGACGATGCGCCGGTTATCGGCCGCTACAGTGGCATCAATCATCGATCGATCCATGTTCGCATGTGCGTAAACAATCGCTACCTTGGGGAGAAACTTCATATCGGCCTCCAGCGAAAATTCGCTGTTCAGGGTGTGGCGGACATCCGGTGGTGAAAAAAGTGTCACTTCCCCCGTGTCGCAGACAACCGCGCGCCCGCACTGGGATGATTTCATCGTGTCGGCCCGCGCGTAACCGTCAGAAATTATATTGCGCGGCGAACTGCAAACGTCGTGCACGTGCTGACTGGCCGTCACGATTCTCGCGTTCTCCCCAAAGATATTCGATGCCGAACCACGCCCGAGCGGTCGGCACCCACAACAGATTCGTCGCCATGTACTTCGCGCCCGCGTAGCTGTCGTCCGGTTGGGCATCCGTGAGCGCGGTAAAGTTCTCACCGTACGCGAAATTCGAACACCACTGTCTGGCCCACCAGTGTTCGTAATCGGCATACCAGCCGCGAGTGAAAAGAGCATTGAGTACGCCGCTCGAGTCGAGTGCCGCGTCATTTCCCAAACCGTTAGGATCTTCCAGGTATCGAGCGATCCCATATCCTGCACCATACTGCCCTAGCACGCGGCTCTTGGCCCAGCCGGGCGGATCTTCCGCCGGTAACGGTGTCGCCCCATTCAGCCATGCCCATGGGTGAAAGTCACCCGTTAGATTCACGCCATACCCTAATTTGCTTTGAGTGGCACCAATGTTGGGTTGATAGGTAAGCTGTCGAGCCAGTCCGCTCAGCTGGAAATGCCCCAGTGTACTGTCGTACCGGAGGTGGGCTACAAAATCGGGCATTTGCTGGAGTCGGTCTCCCAGCGGGTCCCCATTCACATCCACCGGAATCGTGATGTCGCTGAACGGTTGTTCCGCCGACAAGGCAATTTTCAATCGCTGGCTAACTGGCAGGGTCACCCGCGCGACGGCTTGACGAATGAGAATCGTCGAACCGGGCCCTTCGTAGTCGATGACGAGTGGAAATACATCGTAATCCATGAAAGCGGAGGCATCCTGACCGAAACGAAACCAGCCGAAATCCAGGTAAGCAAAGCGCAGTCGCAATGGAAATGAGCCGAAGACCAGCTGGGTATTACCGTTGAAAAAGTCGACTTGCATGTAAGTCTTAACGTCTCCCACTTCACCACTCGTGTGCGTTTCCCAATCCAGTCGCGAGTAACGAGGCGTAAAATTGCTGTTCTGGCCTCTTTCGCCGGGAACGGGAATCGTCGCCGTCACAAAGTCATCCGTGGCTCCAATGGGGTTAAAGTCGAACATGGTGTCCATGTGAATGAAGCCGCCCCATCGGTAAGACGTCGACGATCCAGGCACCAAGTACGAGTTGTCCGCAGTCCCCTTTCGCACGAATGATCCATCGTCTCCCTCGATTCCATCCGCGACTGCGGGCCGCGGCTGAACGGGAACGAATACAGGAACACTTGGTCCTTCGCCATTGCGTCTCCGCACGTGGCCGGGAGGACCATATTCGTGGACGCTGGCCGGCAAGGCGGTGCGATAGGGCACCTTCTTCGTGCGCAGGGGACTTGGGCGCGGTGCGACGTCGCTTGCGGTGCCGTCGATCGACTTTTCATCCAACCACATCCGCAATCGCTCAAGCGTTTCCAAATCGCTAAAGAGCAAATCGAAATTCTGCGCCGATGGCGGAATGACAGCGGAAGGCTCAGCCGCCTCGAGAGCGACCTGGAAGTTCGGTGCTTCCGCCGTCGTTTCCCCAGGTGTCGGCGGCGGCACTGGCGGCAGTCGAATGGGCGTTGATTGCGCCGACGCGGATCCGGACATCGCCAAAAGCAAGCAGGCTTGAACGAGCAGCTTCTTTCCAGGCCTGGGTGTGAATGGTTTCAGTCGAGGCATCCGCGGCTCCGGTCATTCCAGCGGCCAGGGGCCGCCCGCCTTCTCACTCTGCAATCAAACCAGCCGCGAACGCTCGAAGCGCGGGAGAAGAAAAGACGGCAATTAGCGGATAACAGGGTAGGTCTTCGAGAATTTGGCGGAAAGTGCGCTTGCTTGCCGGCAGACATGCCCCGTCAGAATCTCCGCACCTCGTCGGGTCTTCAATGCAATCACATGCGCGGCGATTCACCAAAGCCGCTGAGCAGCGCGGAGTGCGCGAAGAGTCGCGAGGAAGGCGCGGCAGGCTACGTTTGCGACCCGATTGGCCGCGGCGAACCCCAGCACCGATGCAACCGTGCGGCTACCCCGAGATCAACCGCATCGTGATCTGGAAGCCAAAGTCTTCCTTGGACGTTTTGCCAAATGGATCGTTGCCGTCCACCCAACTCGAGTCCAAATCGGACGTGCCAAACTCAGCAGACATCGCGGCGCAGGGGATCAGGGATCTCTTGCGTGAGGCACGAATCGAGAACGTCCCGTTCAAACGGTAGCATCCATCAAACACGGGAGCCGAGAACGGACCCGCCTTGCAGTTTACCGCGAGACCTTCTCCACACGCCAAGACATGCGGTTCGACATGAGCCGCTAACACCGTATGTGGCCCCATGCTTACGACCGCGGCACCAACGTCTTGCGCAACCTCGCCTGCCACTTTTGAGGAGTTCTCGTGAGTTTGGCCGCTGCGTAGTGTTCCGATCACTCGCGCCTCGAGCCACAGCTGGGCTTGCGTTTGATCGTGAAGCAAAACTTGAAATTCCTGATCCAATTGGAATGAGAGTGCCGCTTGAGATAGCTTCAATGGATTGCAGCGTGCCGCTGCCGCGCCGCGCATGGTGACGATCACGACATCCGGACTCGGTTGCTCAACGGACACAGTACCACCTTCCGCGAACGCCGAGTATCCGGTAGTTCGCGGAAGACACTGGCCGCTGCGGTTGCCAAGGACGAATTCCGCCTTGGGTCCAGCGGCGCACGCAGGCAGCGGTGATGCCAACAGCAGCGTCGCCGCCGACATGATCATCAGCGGTGCTCCGCCCCTCAAACGCATGTAATTTCCACTCCACAATGAACGACAAGAAACCGTCGATCGCAGCCCTGGCTGGGTATCTTCCCGCGGCCGCCGTCGTAGGTGCGATCTCCAGGGAAGGCGAGCTGTCTTACCGCAAGGAATGTTCGCGCGGTCCTCGGGTTTATCGGCATTTCGAGTTGCAACGGTTGAGTCGAAAATCAAGATGGGGGCACACCTGCCAAACAGGACAAAGGTGGCAGTAACGCCGATGGGAAACACGCTTGCCTTCCTGCTGGCGATCTAGGCAAGCAGGCAAATTGTGCATTTCCGCATCATGAGGGCCGTCGTCATTGCCCATTCGCATCATACCGCAGACGCGTGGGGAGGGAGTTCGCGGCCCGCGGCCAGCGTGCCGAGCATGGGCAACCGAACGTCCTTCGTGGCCTTCGTGCTCGTTGTGGTTTCCTCCTGAACCGCCCGCGTCATGCACCCGTCGAGATGGTGCGACGGCCTCACGGCGGGACATGCGGCCCGGCTATTTCCGCGTGATGGTCACTTTCTCGATCTTGCCAGTGAACTTGCTGGTTTCCTCGTCGTACTCCGGCGTGACCGCGGTCTCGCGGTCGATACCAATGTTGGCCGTCTCGTCGGCCGACCAGACCCCGAACTGCGTCCTGTCAACGCGACCCGTACCGACGGCCTTGTCGTTGATGTAGAGCGTGGCCGTCCCGCCGCCGCCCAGCTTTGGCTGGCCGTCGTAAGCGAAGTCCAGTTTCACGGTGGCTTGCCCGCTGGGAAGCAATGTGTCCGATCTCACTTCATAACTTTTGAGACCCAGGAAATTGTAAACATAGACCGGCTTGCCGGCCTTGACATACAAGCTCCAACCACCGAACCGGCCGGCTTGGCTGACAATCACACCATGGGTATTCTCACCTTCCGCTTCGATCTGGGCGACAATGTCAAAGGAACCATTCTTCGTATTGATAAAGTCGTTTTCAGGGAGAAAACCCAGTCCCGCGTACGCGGTCAGCGTCTTGCGCCCGGCCATGATGTCCGGTCGCCCGGCCAGCAACGAGTCCATGCGCTCGACCGTACGATCATCAAGGGGCAGCACCTTGTATTTCACGGCCTCGGCGAGAAAGACCTCCTGCAGTTCTGCCAATTTGTCCGGATATTTCGACGACACATCGGATGACATGCTAAAGTCATCGGCAACGTGATACAATTCCCACACATCCTCCGTCAATGCATGGCGGGGTGTGCCTTCCCACGGTGCTCGATGGATGGTGCCGGCGAACCAACCGTCATAGTAGACGCCCCGATTGCCGAAGATCTCAAAGTACTGCACGAGATGCCTGTCGGCCGCTTTTGGCTCGTCAAACGTATACATCATGCTCACGCCTTCCATCGGCCGTTGTCCGATCCCGTTGACAATGCGCGGTTGCGGCAGCCCGACAGCTTCGAGAATTGTGGGCGCGATGTCGATCACGTGATGCCACTGTTGACGCAAGCCGTTCTGGGCCTTGACCCGCGCGGGCCAGTGGATAACCATTCCCTGTCGTGTGCCACCGTAGTTCGATGGAATTTGTTTGGTCCACGTGAACGGTGAATCGAAGCAGACGGCCCAGCCGGCCGCCATGTGTGGATAGGTGCTGGGACCTCCCCATTCGTCGAGGTGTTGCAGCATGTCGGCGACCTTTTCCTTGACGCCATTAAAGTACGTCATTTCGTTGTACATGCCGTTCATGCCTCCCTCGGCGCTGGTGCCGTTGTCACCCGCAATGAAGACAATCATCGTATTGTCGAGCTCACCCAAGTCTTCGATGGCATCGATGAGGCGGCCGATTTCGGTGTCGGTCATATCGAGATAGGCGGCGAAGACTTCGGCCTGACGAGCGAACAGCTTTTGCTCGTCGGCAGTGAGGCTGGCCCAGTCCTTGATCGCCCGCGGCTTCGCGGCCAGCTTCGTCGCCTGGGGGATGACTCCCAGCCGCTTTTGATTCTCGAATATCTGCTGTCGGATCACATCCCATCCCTCCGCGAACTTCCCTTCATACTTCGCAATGTAGGACTGGGGAACGTGATGCGGCGCATGTGTCGCACCGGGCACAAAGTAGGCAAAGAAGGGTTTCTCCGGCGTAAGTGACTGCTGAGCTCGAATCCAGTCGATCGCCTGCGTCGTCATGTCATGCATGAAGTGATAGTCGGGATCGCCCTTGGTCGGATTGTCGACGGGCGTCACGCCGTCGTAGATCGCGGGAGACCATTGATTCGTTTCACCCCCAAGGAAGCCATAGAATTTGTCGAAGCCGCTGAGGGTCGGCCAACGCGTGAGCGGGCCCGACGGGCTAATCTCCCAAACGGCAACTTCATGGCACTTTCCAAAATGGGCCGTACTATAACCGTTCAGCCGCAGGATCTCGGGAAGCTTGGCGCAGTCGGCAGGCAAGAGGCCCGTATTGCCGGGAAATCCCGTCGCGGTTTCCGTAATGCTGCCCATGTTGACGCTGTGGTGATTGCGGCCGGTCAACAAGGCTTGCCGCGTCGGCGAGCAAAGTGCTGTCGAATGAAATTGATTGTACCGCAAGCCGCCGCGCGCCAGCCGGTCAAACGTTGGCGTCGACACGACGCCACCGAAAGCACTCGTCCCGCCGAACCCCAAATCGTCGATCATAACGATCACGATATTCGGCGCGCCTCGCGGCGCTTTCACCTCGAAGAAGGGTGGCGGCTTGACGTCCCGCACATCCAGAGCCGTGATCGGTTTCGTGTAGGGGGCTTGCAGCGGCAGCACCGTGCGGTCGATGGGCACGCTGTCAAGATCCACGAATCGTTGAGCGTCCGCTATGCCGACCGTCAGACTGGCAAAGAAAAAAACCGTCCGCACAAAGCGGGTCAGCGTCGGGGTCGGTGACATCGCGTGTCTTTCTGGTGGAGACATAAGCCCTGCTTCTCGATCGCCCCGCCTCGGGGAGATCCGCCGATTTTAGAGGCGCGTCACCGCCGCGACAACCTACGGCGGGTAGGGGGACGTGCGGAGCCAGCCTGCCGCCATCCGCCGGCCACATGGCGCAAACACTAACGGTAAGCGACGTTCCATCCGCTTTCCTCGGACGGCGCGCTACCGATGATGGGCGTGAGCGCTTCGATTTCGCGGCTTGCCGACGATCACGCTTCCGGCCTTTGCGGAGGACCCGGCGACGCGGCCAGTCGGGCTTGCTGCTGTCGATGCTTTTCATGCACTTCGAGGTCAAAAGGCGTGTGTTCGGTGAGATTTTCCACGTCTCGATACTGGGCATGGCACCGGTAACATTCCAACACATCCCCCATCCATAGGAAGAGAGCCACGTCGATCAGCGCGGTGAGAAACAGAATGCCGTAGGTCAGCAGGATCCAATGGTAATACCAGGCCACGCTGCTCAAACCAAATCCTACCACCACGATGGCGACTCCCAGTCGCTGGGGAAAGTCCTTCCGTACAAACAGTTCCCGCGACGGACAGACCAGGCAGGCATCAACGCGGTTTCCGCGCACGGCGCCCTCCGTCAAGCGGACCAGGGTGCCGCAGGACGGACATGTCAGCTCGACCGTGTCGCTGGTAAAGGTCTGCTGATTCGTGGCGTGGCACTGCGAACAGGCGAACGTGATCTTCATGAGGGCCATCTGACTCCCGAACGAACCGCGCGGTCTACAAGGGAACGGTGGCGGCGGAATGAAGCAGTTGGGAGCTAAGTTCTCCCAGGAAACAGAATAGGACAGCCACATAAAGGATGCCAGTGGCGCTCTGCGTGTTCGGGATTCTCAGCGTCAGCCAGGTCATCCAGGCCAGTCCCGCGACACCGACCAATCCCGAGAGCCAGCGGAGCGCCACCAGGCCACACCAGCCGATGCTCAGCAATCCTTGCTGCGACACCTCACTCCGCAGCCCAGCCGCGCACAACGCGGCCCGCACGCCTACCGTCACAAACAGCGCGAGCAGCAATTGCCGCAAGGGTTGCAACTGCATCGTGGGTGTATTCAAGTACCAATGGCCGAGCAGCATGGCGGCCGTAGTGATACCCAGCAGCAAACCACTGGTAATCACGTTGGCGATTTCCTGGGCCGAGAGGACCGGCGGACCGGCGTGTTGAGCCACGAGCAAGGCGGCGGTCAGATCAAGGAAGGCAACCGCATAAATCAAGAGTTGACCGGCCGCACGACGTTCATACATCCAGACGACCGCACCGATGTAGCTCACTGCCGCGGCAGCCAGGCAGAGCTGGAAGAG
This sequence comes from uncultured Planctomycetaceae bacterium, assembly GCA_963700865.1. GTDB lineage: Bacteria > Planctomycetota > Planctomycetia > Pirellulales > Pirellulaceae > CAVOGJ01. Next base: position 530,074 of record CAVOZC010000022.1, read on the forward strand.
GTGGGCAATGCCCAGGTCGCTGGTAGCGACGGCCAGGGCAGCGAAGGTGTTGAGACCGAGCAAGACCCACAGGTGAACGCGAAAGAACCCGCTCGTTACGAGACGGCCGGGCGTCCAGGCCATGGCGATCGCCAACCCGAAGGCGAGTCGGAGAACGAACGAAGCGAGCAGCGCCCACAACATGTTGCCACGGCTACCTTTCTCCGCCGTAAATCAATTGCATCACCTCGCTCCGCGTGGAGAGATTGGAGCGGAAGATGCCCTTCATCGCGGATGTCACACAAAGACTGCCTGGTTTCTTGATGCCCCGAATGGTCATACAGCTATGCGAGGCCTCGATGACAACGGCGACTCCTTTCGCATTCAATTCCGACACGAGCAGATCGGCGATGGTTTCGGTCAGTCGTTCCTGCACTTGAGGCCGACGGGCGACGCATTCGACGACGCGAGCAAGCTTGCTCAGTCCGATCACCTTACCGTTGGGGAGGTAAGCGATGTGTGCCTTACCCGTGAACGGCAACAGATGGTGCTCGCAGAAACTGCAAAAGCTGATGTCTTTCACGAGCACGACTTCATCGTACTTCTCGGTGAAAAATTTCTGCAAATGCTCCCGCGGATCCTGGCGAAGCCCGGCGAACATTTCGGCGTACATCCGCCCCACGCGGGCGGGCGTCTCGAGCAGTCCTTCCCGATCAGGATCCTCGCCAACGGCCGCCAGGATCTCGCGAACCGCGGCCTCGATGCGAGGAAAATCTACTTTGGGAAATTGGTCATCGGCCATGAAAACTGCCCCACTTACCATGATCAACGTGAACGGGACATCGTAGGAATGCGGTTCGAAAGAATCAAGCGGCCGCCTGGAAACCGAAACGGGCAAGGCATCACTGGCTCAATTCGAGCTGAAATCAGGTGGGAAATCGTCATCCACGGCACCCACGCCTGGTGGCGTGCCGTATTGCCGCAGGTGCCGCAGCAGAATCTTGGCACGCTGCTCAACCTGCACTTCGGCCAGCAGGCGAAGTTTTTCGGCATCGGAAACCCGCGCGACGTGCGATATCAGATCGGTGAGGACTCCCAGGCAAACATCATCGCCCAGCGATTGGGTCAATTGACGGGCGGCGAGCGCCGATTTGGGCATGCACTGACGAAACGCCATCAACAACCGATGCACGAGACGCTCACTTGCTTGCGAAGTCGCCGCGTACTGGTCGGACAACAACTCAATGCGTGCCACGCGAAAGGCGTGTTTTGACGGAATCTCCTCGACAATTCGCGCTCGCCTTAATCCCATCAGTAGCACATTTGCATGGCCATTTTTCAAGGGCGTGCGGCTGATCACTTGACCCAAACACACGCAGGGCTCGACAGGTGGCTCGCGTTCGCAGATTACTTTGCCGCTGGGCTTGAAGATGGCCATGGAAATCAATCGATCGCTGCAGCCATGGCATCGCGCAGCAATTCCTGGTAGCGCGGCTCGAAGATGTGTACTGCCTGCACGGCGTGAGGATAGAGCACGGTGACCGGGAGCGGAAAAAGACGTGTCATGCCATCGAAGGCTTCGGCTCTGAATATCGGATCTGGCTGGGTCATGAAGGAGCTTTCCTCGCCTGGTCGATACAAATCCGTTGGCAGGCGACCTGGCGACCCATCGACAACCAGCACGGGCGACACTCACCACACCTATGCTGGCGGAAAATCAACGCAGTTCAATTCGGTCGTCTACTGCATGGTCGTCAGATGAATCTCGGGGATCAGATCGGGCACGATCTCAATCGAGGGAAATTCGTCCTGGCTCGCCAGAATCTCCGCGCAGCAGGCGGTCATCTGATCCAGGAAGGGCTGTAAATCCAAACCGAGGTGGTGGGGAAGATATTTTTCCAAATAGCTTCGCGATCCAAAATAGAGTTTCCGCGCACCGCGGATGTTTCCGTTGCCGAAATGGTGCAAACACACCGCCGTCTGGATCAGTCCTTTATAGAAATCTCGCGACGGACCATGATATTCGGTCCATAATTCCTCCCAGACATCGTGAGCTTCAAAAAACTCACACACGTTGAAGTGCGTAATACCCGTCAGATACAGCGGATGATGCGGCGACTCGTCAGCCATACCAAAGATTCCTCTGAAAACTCCCCTACGATCGTTGTCGCGACTTCTCGCCAGAATGTCAATCGCCAGCGCACCGAACAGCCCGGCGGCAGAACTTTTCGGTGACCGATACTTGACGACAGCCCCGCTTAGGTTCACCATTGTCGGGAGCAGTGGAATCGATCACACACTGTTCAATCACTCCCCGCACGAGGGCGAACAGGGGTGGTGCGAACGGCGGGCTATGACGGGCGAAGGATGGAAATGACTGCCACCGCCGAGCAAAAACGAAACGCGCGGCGAGTCGTACAGCATTTGCGGCGGGACTACCCCCACGCCGAATGCGCACTGCGATTCGAGACGCCTTTCCAATTGCTGATCGCCACCATCCTTTCGGCCCAATGCACGGATGAGCGGGTCAACCAGGTCACGGAAACACTGTTTCATGACTACCCGTCTGCCCACGAACTGTCGGCAGTGCCCATCCGGCAACTGGAGAAAGCGGTGCAGAGCACTGGTTTTTTTCGCAATAAGGCCCGCAACATTAAATCCTGCTCGCAGGACCTCGTCACGCGGCACGGTGGCGAAGTGCCACGCACGCTGGACGAGCTCACCAGACTGGCCGGCGTGGGCCGCAAGACGGCGAATGTCGTGCTGGGCACCGCGTTTGGAATCGCGAGTGGTGTCGTCGTCGACACGCATGTCGGCCGCATCAGTCGCCGGCTGGGTCTCACTGTCGAGCAAGACCCGGTGCGGGCGGAACGTGACTTGATGGCTCAACTGCCCCAGAAAGAGTGGGTCGCTTTTTCACACCGCGTCATCCATCACGGACGAGGCGTTTGCAAGGCCCGAGCACCACAGTGCGATTCGTGTTCCATGGCTGGCTTCTGTCCGAAGATCGGGGTCGGCAAGAGCACACCTCCCCACACCGCCGGCGTCTGAAGATAACCGCCCCCCCGCTTGCGAGTTCCCCATGATCCTTTCCGGTGAAGAGATTCAGCGTCAGCTTGGCTCGAATATCGTCATTGACCCTTTCGACCCGGTTCACCTGAACCCGAACAGCTACAACCTGACGCTGCACGATGAGGTGCTGACGTATGAGGAGGTCGTGCTGGATATGCGGAAGCCCAACCGCACGCGGCGAATTCGTATTCCGCAAGATGGTCTGGTCTTGAACCCGTCGCAGTTATATCTGGCCCGCACGGTGGAGCGCACCGAGACGCACAACCTTGTGCCAATGATCGAAGGGCGATCTTCGATCGCTCGATTGGGTCTGTTCGTGCATGTGACGGCAGGCTTTGGAGACGTCGGATTTTGCGGCTACTGGACGCTGGAGATGTTTGCCGTGCAGCCGGTGCGAATTTATCCGGGTGTGGCCATCTGTCAGATCTTTTATCACCAGCTGGAGGGTGAATTCCAGGAATATGAGAGCGACAAGTACCAGCACAATCGCGACATTCAACCGAGCATGCTTTATAAGGAGCTCGATCCAGACGCCGCATTCGAGGATCCACAACGGCGTTTTCAGTTTGAAGTCTGATCGCCGACGACTCACCTGGGGCCACGCTGGGCCGGGCAAGGTACGACAGCTTCCCGCCGACCCTGACTTCACGGGCCATCGGCTGGTCAGGCCGAGCTACATGACCGTAAAGTAGTTACTGGCGGCAAAATCAAAATTCTCGGGCGTGAGGACGATCGGCTTGTTCTTGTAGAGGCAGTAGTTCTTCACCTGCAACAGCAAATCGCGCGGATGGCACATCCGAAACGGCTTGTTCGTGGGCCGGTAATGATGTTCGATCAAATGCGAAATTGACCGCTCGCAATGCTCGAATTTCATCACCTTGCACATGATTTTGAACAGCTCCCGAAATTCCTCCTCGGAAGGATTCTCCACCTCGATCTTGTAGGGGATACGCCGCAGAAATGCGTCATCCACAAGATCCTTGGGTTCGAGATTCGTTGAGAACACCACCAATTGATCGAACGGGACTTGTACTTTCTTGCCACTGGGAAGGTTGAGAAAATCGTATCGCTTCTCTAGGGGCACAATCCAGCGATTCAGCAGTTCATCCGTCGTCATCCGCTGGCGACCAAAGTCGTCAATAACCAGGGTGCCGCAATTGCTCTTCAGCTGAACCGGGGCTTCGTTGATGCCCGTACTCGTGTTGATCCCCAACTCGAGGTTGTCCATCGTCAATTCACCACCCACGATGATCGTGGGGCGGACGATGCGAATCCAGCGGTGGTCGATCTTGTGGCAATGCAGCAAACCGCCATCAGATGCCAAGGGAGCCTCCTCGTGCTGGGCCGGATCAAACACGCGAATGATCTCACCGTCAACACCAATGGCTCGCGGAATCCAGATATGCTCGCCAAAAGCCCGCGTCACCCGCTCTGCGATACTCGTCTTTCCATTGCCTGGAAAGCCGAACAGGAACATGCCTTTGCCGGAATTCATGGCCGAACCAAGCCGGTCGAACATACTCTTATTGATGAGCAAATCCGAAAAGGCTCGATCGAGATCATCCTGCGTGGGATTTTGATGCGTCAGCGACTGCCGAGCCACCGACTCGCAATACGACTTGAGCGTCACCGGCGCGGCACCGTAATACGTACACTTGCGGCTATGAGCTCTGGCCCGTTCGCGGCCCGCATCCGTCAACTCGATCTTGTAATCGTTGAGCGACGTGGTACCCCGATAGTGAATCAACTGGTCAAACTTCATCCGCGAGATGAGCGGGGTAATAAGGGTAAAAGGCAGCTTGATCTGATCGGCAATGTTCTGCCCCGTGTCCTCCCCTTTGGCCAAGAGGTATTTCAGCACCAGGCCCTCGACCGCGCTGTCGTTCAGTCCCGCCTCTTCAAACGATCTCGGTTCCGTCGGAAAGAACGGTTCCACGTCGGGCACCGCGGGACGGGGGGCGGCGGGGCGAGCCGCCGGGGCCGATGTGGGTCGGCGTGCGGCCGCGGTGGGGTCTTCCGGCGCGGGCCGCGCGCCATTTGCGGGAGGACGGGGGGCGGCTGTGGTCGGGCGTGCCCCCTGGGGAGCAGGACGACCGCCATTGGCGGGCGGACGTGGCCCGTTTCCGGTCGGTCGCGATTCGGTCCCACCCGTCGGTCGATCCTGGGGCGGCGGACCCGCGGGCGGACGTCGCTCAGTCACGGCGGGCTTGCTCGCGGCCTGCGGGGACCTCGACATTTCATTCAGGCGATCGAGGAGACCATCAATGGCTTCCTCCGTCGGCTTCGGACCGGGTGCCGACCCGCGGGTCCGCGGCGCGACACCCGGTTTACCGTTGATGGTTGTGTCAAGTTGTTCGGAATGGTTCGCCCCGTTGCTCATCGTCGTTACTCAATCCTGAAACCAGAAGGTTGTCATCTGCACCTGCCGACACGATCGGAAGGAATCTCTGGGGAAAGCTAGGTTGCGATGCGTCCCCAGGCAAATCCGCGGCGGCGGATGATGTCATTTGCGGCTCGTCCTATCCATCGCGGACGGCAGGCCGCAGTACGCGAGGGCGTCTCTGCCGAAGAAATCGGTTCTAGCGAATGGGGGAGCGTGCCCCGCGTCCCACCTGCTGAGCCTTGCCATCGCGGGCACACCATGGACAAAAACTCCTATTGACGCCCGCGGCAGAATCCACAGAATCCCCAGACAAGGATACGCCATGCGGCGGTATCCTAGGAGCGAAGGTTGGCGACTTGGTTTTTTTGCGGGCTTGAGGATGGATCCTCAAGCAGAATCGAACGCTCGTCCCACAGACCCACTTCGCCAAACCGTTTCAAATTGGACTCAGGCAAGGAGGCCTGCAAGCCATGTGGCATTCACTGCCGAGTGCGGCGGAGATCAGTCTCCGCCAGCTACTCCCCCAGAGCAAGATTCTTGGTTCCGAAGAGATTCGTTTTGCGTCGTGCTGCGGCGATTCGCGGCACGTCCGGAACGGCGACCTGTTTGCCGCTCTCGTTGGCCGCCAAGGCGACGGGCACGATTTTGTACAGGACGCCGTGTCGCGCGGAGCCGCCGCGATTCTCTCCGAGCGTGTGCTGCCCATTTCCGTCCCGACGTGCATCGTCAAGGATTCGCGAGAAGCCTACGGGCGTGTCTGCCACGCCCTGATGGACAATCCTTGCAACGATCTGAACGTGCTAGGCGTGACGGGGACGCATGGAAAAACCACCATTTCGATGCTGATCTCGGCGGTGCTGGAAGCCGCTTCCTGTCAGGTCGGCATCGCCGGCTCGCTTGGTTATTGTGACGGTGAAGTGGTCAGCATGCCGGCCAATCCGGCAGCGCCAAAGTCTCCGGAACTGGTCCGTGCACTGGCTTCGATGCGAGATAACGGTTGCTCTCATGCCGTCGTCGAGGCCAATAGCGAGGGACTGGCTCGTCACAGTTTCGCCGGCATGCAGCTGAATGGGGCAGTGATCAGCAACCTCCGCCGTGCGCACCTCAACGTGCACGGTTCCGTGCAGGCATACCGCAAGATCAAAGAACGCATTTTGTCGTATCTCAAACCCGGTGGCTACGTGATCGTCAACGCGGACGACCCAGCGAGTCGCTTCGTGATTCCAAAAATTGATGCTCCTCTGCTCACGTTTGGCATTCGCCAACCGGCCGATGTCTCGGCGGTGCATATCGAACGCCACGCCAGCGAGCAAACATTTCTTCTGCGGGCGGGCGCCGAGTCGATTCCGGTGCGAACCACCATGATCGGTGAAATGCACATCCAAAATTGTCTGGCAGCCGCCGCGGTCGGACTCATCGCGGGTGTCGACCTGGCAACGATCGCACGGGGTCTTGAAAGCGTGGCTCTGCTGCCAGGTCGTATGGAACCGATTTCCGTGGGTCAACCGTTCAGTGTCTTTGTCGATACCGCCAGCACACCGGATGCCCTCGCAAAAGCTCTTAAAACCATGCGGCAAGTCTCCCGAGGCAAGGTTTACTGTGTGGCGGGAGCCCAAGGCGATTCGGAGCCTGCCGAGCGGGCTCTGTTCGGTCGAGCCATGGAGCGGTTTGCCGATGTCGGCGTCATTACTCGCTGTAATCCGGGCAATGTGGATCAACGCATGATCGCTCACGATGTTCTCGACGGCTACGATCGTCCAGCCAACGCACATCTTCTGCCGGACCGAGCCCGTGCGATCGGTTGGGCCCTCCACCAGGCAGGACCCGGGGACGCCGTACTGATCGCCGGACGGGGCGACGCGAGTACGGAAATGGTCAACGGAAAGCAAATCCATTTCGACGACCGGCAAGTGGCCCGCTTCTTCCTGGAAAAAGCGGTATCCACCACCTCTTGTCCACGTCGCGTCGCCTGAGTTCGTCGGCCGAGTCCCATCCATACGATTTCATTACACCACTTCGGAAAATCGTCCATCGATGTTATGCCCTTGCATCCAAACGCTTGATCGCATCCTGAACGGCCACCTCCGGTTCGGCTCGATGCCGCCACTGGGTGGGCAATATGAGCCAATCGGTCGGCTGATCCCCGTTGGCATCCCGGTGAAGAAAAACGATGTGGTCATCGATTGTCACGCCGGAAATTGGCAATCCCAGGCAGCGGAATTCTGCCCGGCCGACGCCTACCTGCGGGGCGCCCTGGGCGTGATTTCTCCGCGACCCGTCGCGACCTGGGACGGTTGTTTTTCGATTCAAACGGATACATCGCAATTCGCGATCCAACAAATCGCCAACTGGGTTCGCTCGCAACAACTCCGGCCCGTGGTCGCCATCCTCGACGATCGTCCCGATTCGCCGCTCGGCGAGTCAATCCGATCGCGGGCCATGCGACGCATCGACCGCGATGCGCTGGCTGGCTGGAACGAGTGCCAACCGCGCATCAGCTCCGCCGCCCGCGGCATCTGGGACTGGCTGAATTGGAGATCGTCCAGCCAGCGGTTCGTAGCCACTGCCACACGCTCGGAGTGCGGTGAGTCGTTGCTGCGATTGTTGCAACCGGACATTGTCGTATTTCGCGGCGGCGCCGTCGCCGATCCCCCCGCCGATGTCGCTCTTTGCCAGCGGCTGGGAACCCCGTTTCGCATTGGCGAAGCCGGCGGCACGGATGACGAGACATTGGAAAACGCCGCCCTGGCGGCCATGGATGAGGTCGACGCCAGTTTGGCGACCCTTTCGATTGCCACCGTCTAGTGATTCAGCCAAGCTGCGGCTTTACGAAACGCAATCAAATCACCCCAATCACCAAGGACCACCGAGAGGACAACCAACACCCCCACACTTGAGGTTTCGTCGCTTATGTTGAGTTTGCGGGAATTCAACATATACCCTCCCTCCTGGGTTGGAGCATCAGGTCTCTGGAACAAGGTGGCAACTGGGTCAGCCGCCCCCGAGACTGCTTCGCGATGAAACTTTTGACTGGGCGCCGGAGCAGCTCGTCTGCTTCGGCGTCCCAGGGATCACCAAGAGCGAGCAAGCCCAAGCGGCTTGCTCGCTCTTTGTCTTGCACGGCTGGGCGCCGTCCTGGGGAGCCGGTCCCTGGGTCGCGGCGGTTCCAACGCGGGCCCGACTTTCGCCAGGAACGGCCGCGCTTGTGCGGCGCTTCCCCAGGTCGTTAAGCTGATCGGAAAAGGAGCCGCCGATGAACTATCTGTACGCCGTCGAACCCCAGTTGGATGTGAGCGAGTTTGTTGACGTACTCGGCCGTTCGACGCTCGCCGAGCGGCGTCCGGTAGACGACCTGCCGCGCATCGAGCAAATGTTGGCCAACGCGGATGTGATCGCTACGGCCAGAACGACCGAAGGTAGACTGATCGGCGTCAGCCGCGCCATCACCGACCAGGTTTACTGCACCTACCTGTCGGACCTGGCCGTCGACATCGACCACCAACGACGGGGCATTGGCAAGCGGCTGATCAACGAAACCCATGCCGCGGCTGGCCTGCAAACGAAGTTGATTCTGCTGGCAGTGCCGAAGTCGGCCGAGTACTACCCCCACATCGGCTTCTCGGCTCATCCGTCTTGCTGGACGAGAACGGTCAACGACGCCGACCGGGCATGACCGTTCAAGGACCGTGATTGCGCGTTTTGTTGGGAAGAACAAGGGTTGTCCACCCACCCTCGGTTCCATCCGCCAATCACATCGACGGAGACTACTGCAGCGGCACCATTCCCAAATTGCTTTGCAGCGTGTTGCACAGTTCTTCGGCAGACCGCATTTTGCCCTGGAGCGTCATCGACTCGCAAAGCAGTTTGGGCAACGTCCCCTCGCCGGCTCGTCGGTAAAGAGCCACATGGCGATCGATGAATTTGCCGATGAGCGGGCTGCGCAATTCCTGATCCAACTTTCCGGAATCGACCAGCGTGTTGGCAAAACCATGTGCCTCCACTGCGGTACGATTTCGATTTTCCGAAAACAGCCAGCGGTGAAACCCGGGAAATGCCTGTGGCGAGACCCGCCACACCGCGATGGCCAGCCGAGCAATTTCGCAGGCCTCGGCGTGCTCGGCCGAATGCCGTTGCACGGCCTGATTACACTCAGGGCTGAGCGGTACTGGCAACACAAGCACCGCCAGTTGATCGCCGAACTGTTGCTTCGCGATCTCCAGGTGACGATTCATCTCGCGGCAATGGGGACACGTATAGTCAAACAGCTCCACGACGACGTGCGGAGCTGCCGCCGACCCGATGATCGGCCATTGGTCGACATTGAGATTGGCGCGGACACCCGGATACTTGATCAATCGCTTGGCAGGGACTTCCTTGCTGGCGACTTTTTCGACTTCCGCTACGTCGGCCGCGGCGGTCGGATGGCTCGAAGTGACCGGACCTCCCACGGGCGGCTGGGGGGTGAGCGTGGGAAGCGGCTTGCCATGGGCATCGGTGCCCGCTGGCGGAATCACTTTTTCCAATGAAGTAGGCGTGGTCGGCTCGTCGGACACATCCAACATTTCGGCGTCGGGATGCAGCCCGCCGGCGTCTGGCGACAGCGTCTCGTCGACGGTTTCCCCGGCGGCAACATCAAAATCAAAATCGACGAAGTCGTCAGCCGACTCGACGGCACCCTCGCCGGCGACCTGATCGTACACTTCGATCGAATGGGTGGGCGGCGCTACCGAAGCGACCTGGGCCAGTACCAGCAAACTGGTCGCCAGCACGCCCAGTCCGGAGCATGTCGCGGCAATTCTCGGCTCCAACGGCCGAGTGATTAACACAATCGAACAAGCGATCAACCCGACCGTATGGGCCGCCATGCAGTAGGGGCAAAAGTGCTTCAGCACCAAGGCCTGCAATGAGATAAACCAGACGGCGGCCACGCCCGCCGCAACGGCGAGAATGGTGACAAAACTCCAGGCCAGATTACGGACGCGCTGCGGGAGCCTTGCTGCCGGCAAAGGCTAGGCAGGACAACAAGGATGTGTATAGTGCCAAGGCCGGCAGGCTGACGGGGATCCCCCACACCTTGGACCATTTGCTGTGGAGCACGTGCTCACAACTCCAGGTGCCCCCGGAGGAACATCCGGCCAAGGGCCCCGCCTTGACGGCGGCCCAGGCGAGATAACCACTGATGGCGATGGCGACCATGCACAGCAACCGCAATGTCCACAACGCCCAGGGCGCCGGGTACCGAAAGCCGTCGTTGTGTCCCGTCGACGGAAGGGACAGATCATTCATGGTCTTGGCTCGCTCAAATAAGCCCGCACTTGTTGATAGACTAACCGTTTGCAATTCTACTTGCCAGCACGTGAGCGGCAAATGATTTCAAGCAGCTTTGTTGACTGCAGCACTGTAGTTTGGGAATGCTTTGTGGCTAGTACCTGTTCGTCAACCTTCATGCCCGCAGCCGTCGTCCGAAGAGTCAGCCTGACCGTTATCTTTTCACAGGCGCCATTGATCGGCGGTCAGTCGTTGAGCCGCCACGGCATGTCGAGTCGCGGAGGCAGATCGTGATGCGGATTGCTCTCCTCAACCCCGACCCGATGTCGGTCCGACTCGTCCAGTCAGTGATTACCAGCGGCCAGTGCCAATTAGCGGCCATTTTCGACGCAAACGACCTTGAACCCGAGGTCCGCGCACGCCTCGGCATGCCCGCATCCTCTGAGTGGGAAAGGCTGCTGCACGCGCCCGACTGCGATGTCACGGTGATCGGCAGGTCTCACTGGGCCAGCGACCGCCGCCAGGAACAACTTCGCAAACTGGCCCAGGCCGGTATGCCGCTGGTCGTGATGCACCCGGCTTGCGAAGTCTTGCTTGGATTCGAGCTGCAGATGATCCAGCAGGACGTGGGCGGCCCCATCATTCCCTATCTGCCCGGGCTGCAGCATCCTTTCCTGCAGCGACTCGCCTGGCGGATGGCGGAAGTGGCAAATGCGGGAGACGAAGCCTGGCAGGCAGTCATTGATCGCCGCCTGCCAGACGGCGACCAACAGACCGTGCTGACCGAATTCTCACGCGACGCACTGTTGTTGCGGCGGCTGGTGGGGAGAATCGATCGGCTGATGCCCTGGGGGCCCAGCCCTACCCACCGACCGATTGGGCCGGCATGAGCATCCAGATGTCCAGCTCCAGCGGGATGCTGGCTCGCTGGTCCACCTGTGCGCGGGGTGCCTCCGCAAGCCCGGCTGGTGGTGTCGGGCAGCGATTGCCAGACCATGTTGGAACTGCCGGGGATTCCGTCCGGTTGGACCTGGCAATCGAACGACACGCAACTCCGGCTGGGCGATTTAGAGGACTTTCACGAGCAAGCCGACTGCCGCTGGCCATTTGACTGGTTGGCCGAACGGGCTCGCTACGCCCAGCCGATCGACGCCCTCTGGGAGGACGCCTGCCGATCGGTCGAGTTGTCGGACAGCGTCGAGTCCAGCTATCGTCGCGGCAAGACGATCTCGCTGTATCACGAGCAGCATTCCGAAGAGGAGACATTCAAGAGCATGATGGCGGCGGGTGGCTGCCTGGCACTGCTACTGACGCTCGTCGCCTTTCCGCTCCTGGTGCTCCTCGGTTCGTTACCCGTCTTTGCTGGGACCGGCTGGGACCGGCTCCCCTGGCGGCTGCTGCACCCCCGCATTTGGCCCGCCTATCTGCTTGTGCTCCTGCTGCTTTTCCTCGGCATGCAGCTATTTCGACTGGTGTTCGTGGCCGCCCCGCGGGCCGGAACGTCGAATGATGCCGACCGGTCCGCAGGCCCCACGTCCTAGCCCTGGGGCCGACGAAACGGACCAGGCCCGTCCGTTCCTGCTTCCCGCAGCCTGTTTTCTCGCGAAATTAGCCGGCGGTCGTGCGACCCCGCGGCAGCGATTTCCGGCATTCCGGCCCGCACAATCGGGCATGACCGTTCACACTGTCACGACTGGCAAGGTCCCCCCGGCTTCACAACGGGGGCTATTCTGCGGCTTTTCGCAATGCGGCTGAAAAAGTGGGAAAGGTGTATCGCCCCGATGCTGCCGCTTCAAGCGTCTGTTTCGGTAGGGCCGATTTACTGTCTTGACCCGCCGCAATTCCCCGGCCCGCAGAACGCTGTCCAGCGTTCTCGGGGAACGACCGGCCTCGGAACCCGCTCCACTTGGCCTGCCGAAAATCATTCCCATGCCCACCGACTCCCATCCGACTCAGCGACTGGGCGTGTTCGCTTTGTCGGCCTGCCTTGCCTTCCTGGCAATTTTTCTGCCACGCCCCGCCGACGGATCGAAACTGAGGCAAACCCCGATTGTGGAAGCCGTCCAGGCAGCCCGACCCTCGGTGGTAAATATCCATGGCCCCAAGACGGTGGACGGCCCCAATGATCAGGGGGAATACGAGGGACCGCGACGAGTGAACGGGATGGGAACCGGGATCGTCATTGACGAACGGGGTTATATCCTGACGAACCATCATGTCATCGAGGGTGTCCGTCGAATCCAAGTGACGCTGCACGACGAACGCACGTTTACTGCCCGCCTGGTGGCCCGCGACGAGCAGACTGATTTGGCGATCATTCATATTCAGGTCGGTGAGCCGCTGCCATTGATCAAGATAGGTCAGTCGCAGGATTTAATGCCGGGCGAACCGGTGATTGCCGTGGGAAACGCCTATGGGTACCACCACACCGTCACGCGGGGCATCATCAGTGCCTTGCAACGGACCGTGGAAGTCACCGACGCCCAAAAGTATTATGACCTGATACAGACCGATGCCAGTATCAATCCGGGCAACTCGGGTGGTCCACTGTTGAACATCGATGGCGAGATGATCGGTATCAATGCCGCTGTCCGCGTGGGCGCCCAGGGAATCGGCTTTGCGATCCCGGTTGATAAGGCGATGGAGGTCGCCGCTCGGCTGATGAAAGTCGAGCAAACCACGGGAACGTGGCACGGCATCAGCGGCGAATCAGTCGTCCGTCGCGGATCGCGATCGGTTCAGGTGCAGGCGGTCCAAAGTGGTTCGCCAGCGGAAAAAGCCGGCGTTCGAGCCGGCGACCTGGTCTGCCAAATCGGAAGCACCCGCGTCGAGCGGGCGATTGATATTGAGCGAGCCCTCTTGGGTCGCGAGCCGGGCTCGAAGGTCGCCATGCGCATCGACCGGGACGCGTCAGCCACCGATCTCGAACTTCAATTGGCCTCGGCTCCCGGCCGCAAGTACCGCGACACCAACCGCCTGGATGCCGAGGCGTGGCGGGTCCTGGGTATTCAGGTAACGCCCCATGGTGTGACTGAGATTTCGTCGGCCGACACGAAGTACAATGGTGGCTTGCGGGTACTTGCCGTCCGCTCGGGGGGACCTGCCGCCTCGCACGATATTCGCGTCGGAGACATCCTCGTTGGGATTCACATCTGGGAAACGATCTCGATGGAGAACCTTGACTACATCTTGCATCGAGCCGAATTCGACGACCCCAGTGCGGTGGTTTTCCACACGGTGCGCGGGGATCAGTACCGCTCGTGCCAGGTTCCGATCGTCCGCCGCTGACCGCTGGCTGGAGATGCCCGGTGCGACGCAGGGAGGAAACGTCGCCTGTTTGCCGATTGCCGCTGACGCGTCGAGCGGCGGTTTGAATAGCGGTCCATCCAGACAACCCCGCCCGGATTGACGGCTGACGATTGTTCCCGGGGCCCCGCACCGTGACCTTCACCCTGGACATTGGCGGCGAAGGCAGGCACGCGGAAGCGTGGAACCTCAACCCGAGTCCCGAGAGAACGATCGGTCCCCAACGAGGCCAGCCGATTCCACGTCGCATCGCGGGCCGCGCGGATGCCATTCCTTTACCGGACGGTTGCGTTCATCGCATTATTGTGGAACGCACACCCCTCACCCGCGCCGCGCGATGGAGATTCGCCGCGTGGTCGCCCCGGGCGGGGAAATCGTCCTACGTCACGCGATTCCGCCCAACTTCGATCCGCACGCGCTAGCGCCGCGACTTCTTCCGGGTCACGTGTCTCAACGTCGCACCTCGCTGGGACGGCATGTCTTGCAAGAAACCTGTTTCCGTCTTGGCGATTCTTCGTGACGCCTTGTGATGAAGGCAATTGGTATTCCAGGCCGGCGATCGGTTTGACAGAATACCCGTCCGCCAGCAAGCACGCGGACCGCTGCCATGGGCTTCCCGATCCGGCCTCTTAAAGGTGCCGGCCGAGCGCGGCGACAGACCAGGACGAGTGGGCCCGACCAATCGGCCACGAGAACAGGACCCCGTCGATCTCACTCCACAGCGGGCTCGGGGACGAATGATGGCGAATCGATCGCAGCAGGCACTATCCGCGAGACAAGTGTGCGGCGACCCGCTGCGCGCCGAGGAAGCGGTCGATTCACCAGCAGCGAACATGGGGTCCAGCCACCTGTGGGACTCATCCCGCCAGCGATTTCAGTCGATGGCGGCGTGGCTACGGGCCAAGTGCGGCCGACAGGCCTTGTTGGTTCGCGAATGGCTGATCTACATCGTCATCCGCGTATTGGTCTGCATGGTGCAATCCCTGCATCCCGATACGTGCGTCCGACTCTGCGAGTTCCTTGGATTTCTCTGCGGACGCGTGTTGCGAATTCGCCAACGTGTGGTGGAAGATAACCTCCGACATGCCTTTCCGGATCATACCGTAGAGCAACGGCGGGCCATTGAGCAGGGCATGTGGCGGCATCTTTTCTTGCTCGTGTGCGAGGTCTCGTGCTGCGCAACGCAAGATCCACGACTCGAATTGGCGGGACCACGTGACCATACGCAACGGGCGTGGGCTGGTGAGTGCCCTTATTTCACCACGACCGCTGGTGATCGTAACGGCTCATCTGGGTAATTTCGAAATGGCCGGCTATATCGCCGGCCTGCTCGGCTTTCCCACCTTCACAATTGCGCCGGCCTCTCGACAATCCGTTCCTGCATCGGTTCCTGCTGCGTTTTCGCGGAGCCACTGGGCAATTCGTACTGCCCACCAAGGGGAGCGGCGACCAAGCTCAGCGAGTGATTGAGGGGGGGGAATGCCTCGCGTTGCTGGGGGATCATCATGGTGGCAAGAAGGGGTGCTGGGTCGAGTTTTTCCAACGGCCCGCGTCGTGCCACAAGGCGATTTCCGTTTTTTCCCTGGCCAATCGCGCACCGATCTGCGTGCTGTACATGCGGCGTACGGGCAAGTTTCTTCATTTCGAGATGGTCGCCCAAGAGATTTTCGACCCGGCGGTGGACGACACGTTGGCAACCATCCCGGAAATGACCGCCTGGTACAATCGGTTGATCGAAGCCGCCGTGCGGGAGTCCAAGGATCAGTATTGGTGGTTGCATCGACGATGGAGGGACCCACCCGTCAATCGAGCCCGCAAGGGGCGGGTTGATCAGCCCCACGAAACCCAGCCGTCCGCGAAACGACTTACCAACAAGCTCCCCAACTTGTAGATTATGGGTCCGATAAGCTCGCGTGGCGATTGGCTGCCAACCCGGCCCGACAATCGTTGCGGCAACCGTCACGGTAACCGCCAGGCGAAAGGGTACTTCATCCGGTGGACTGCCCATCGGCCCGCTGGGCGAAAACAACCGACTGGCTCCGGCCGGCCAGAAGCCTTCGATCATGCATTTTCGACCCTTCCGCAATTCCGATCCGCCACAACTGGCCGAGATATGGAATGCCCAACCGGCCCAACGAGCACTGGCCTGCCCCGTCACGCCACAAGTGTTGGAGCATTATGTTTTTTCCAAACCCTACTTCGATCGAGACGGCCTGATCGTCGCGGAATCGGCCGGACATCTGTGTGGTTTCGTGCACGTCGGGTTCGGCCCGAATCATTCCCACCTTGATCTCGACTATGCGGCGGGCGCCGTCTGCATGTTGATGGTTCGGGCCGAGGAATCGGCCACGGACCTGGCGGATTTGCTGCTCGAACAAGGGGAAGAGACACTCCGCCAGCGCGGCGCGCGGCTGATCTATGGGGGAGGCATCGATCCGATCAATCCCTTTTATCTGGGATTGTACGGTGGCAGCGAAATGCCGGGCATTCTCGTTTCCGACGTGGGGAAATTGAGCCTTTTCCAACGTCACGGCTATGAAGAAATTGACCGCGTGATCGTCCTCCAGCGCGACCTGACGGACTTGCGTCTGCCCGTGGATCGTCGCCAGATACAACTGCGGCGAAAGTATCGAGTTGAACTGGACACGTCGCCACCCATGAACGATTGGTGGGCCACGTGCACGGGCCCCCCCAGTGAACCGACCCGTTTCGAGCTCTGCCCCGTCGACGGCGGGCCCGCTTGCGGTAACGTGAGTTTCTGGGTGATGGAACCCTTGTCGGCGACCTGGGGGAAACTATCCGTCGGCATGAACAATCTCCGCATCGTCGACTCACTCAAGCGACAGGGTCTGGCAACGCTCTTGAACGGCGAGTCGCTACGACAACTGCAACTGAACGGTGTCGCGCTCGTCGAGGTCCAAACCATGCAGCACAACGCCGCGGCGTTGGGTCTTTACCAAAAACTTGGTTTTGTCGAAGTCGACCAGGGGATCGTACTCCGCAAACAGGGCTCATCCTCCCACCGCCCCCAGGAGTCACCCCACGCATGAGCAAGCCGGACGTTAGCAATTGGAATATTGCCAATCAAGTCACCGCCGCGCGGTTGTTCGTTACCCTCTTGCTGCTCGTCGCCTTGCAATGGCGTCGCTACGAATGGTCGTTGGTCCTGTTTCTGCTTGGAGCAACCACCGACTGGCTCGACGGATACCTGGCCCGGCGTTATGAACTCGTCACCCAACTGGGCCGCATCCTCGATCCTTTGGCGGACAAGCTCATCATTTGCGGCGCATATCTTTCTCTCCGCGCTGCCCGACTCGGGAATCCCCGCGTGGATGACCGTGGTCGTCGTCTGCCGAGAGTTGATCGTGACGGTCATCCGCAGCTTCCTGGAACAACAGGGCAAAGACTTTTCGGCAAAAATGCCGGGAAAAGTGAAGATGGTGCTGCAGTGTGCCGCCGTGGTGGCGAGCCTGTGGATGCTCGCCGGTCAAGCGCGAGACTCGGTGCCGACCTGGCTGCCGCATACCGTGACGATCATCGCTTGGGCCATGGTACTGTCGACGCTCTACTCCGGGTTGCTCTACCTCTCTTCCGCGTTTCGCCTCGTTCGCGAGATCGAATAAGTCGCCATGCTGGAGCTTTCACGGAGTACGTTGGCGGTGGCTCTGCTCGCCCTGGTGCTCTGCGGGTCCGCCTGGGCCTGGGCGCGTTGGACCACGGCGCGACGAGAACAACGCGAGCTCATCAGCTACGCCATGCGCGGCCCGTGCCGTGGGGCATCCTCGACCTCGGCGTGGTGCTGCTGATCATGGTGTTCACGCAATTGCTGGCGGCCTCGGCAGGACTTCGTCTCCTCGGATTTTCAGGGAAGGTCGGGGACGAGCCTTCCGTCGATGCGCAGGCCGGCCTCCTCGCACTCAATGCGGCCGCTTCGATCGCGATGTGGCTCCTGTCGCTGCTGTTCATTCGTCTGCGTTGCCAGGCGACCCGCGAGGACCTGGAGGATGGCCCTGGTGCTTCAAGCAAGATCTCTTGCACGGTGCGCAAGGCTTTTTCATGATCATCATTCCCGTCTACGCGATTCAATTTGTCCTGATGCAGTTTTTTACACCCGACCATCCGCTTATCAAATTGTTGATGGAAAATGGTTCGCTTGCCTTTTTCCTGGCCAGTGGATTCATGGCCGTGATTGTGGCACCCGTGGTCGAGGAGTATCTGTTTCGAGTCATCCTGCAGGGTTGGCTGGAAAACCTGGCGGCCGCGCGACAGACAGGCATCTCCCACGAACAGCGGATGCGGCTGTGGCTGGGTCACCCACGCACACCAGGTATCGATACGGACGCCGCCCAGCAAGCGGCGGATTGGGCAGCCGCTCACCCGGCGGCGACCGTCGCCGCTCCGCACAATCCGTACGCCTCACCGCTGCCGCCCGCCGCAACGCTCGCTCCACTGGCGGCGGCGCCTGCGATGAAACCCGCGGTGTGGCCCATCCTGGTCAGCGCTTTCCTCTTCGCCATGGCCCATTTCGGACACGCGGCGGACCCGATTCCTATCTTTGTACTCGCCCTGGGACTGGGCTGGATTTACCAACGCACGCACCGAGTGTGGCCCTGTATCCTCATGCACATGATGCTGAACGGGCTGAGCCTGATCCAACTGGCCCTCTACCTGAACGCCGCGCCTTGACACCGCTAACTGACACCGCTAACTGACGCCGCGAATTGAAGCCGCTTCTCACCCGCGGGCATGCCCGTTCACGGCACCGGAGCGCCCAGCCGATCCAAGTTTGGTAAGCTAAGCGTGCCTTTCCGACATCTTCGCTGTGGGAGGTACTGCATCGCCAATTCCCGTCCAGGAAACCGAACGCTCAGGAATCACGCCTTTCGTGGAACAAGCATTTCATTCGTGGTTACGCGCTCATCTTCCCAGCGATCATCGATTGCTGGTCCCCGTCGGCGACGATGCCGCCGTACTCGATTGGGCTCGAGATTCGGCCTGTCTGGTTACGACCGACTTGCTGGCCGACGGTGTCCATTTTCGCAGCGAGGAACACGCGCCGGAAACGATCGGCCGCAAGGCGCTGGCGGTGAATTTGAGTGATGTGGCGGCCATGACCGGCCGGCCGATCGCCGCCTTCGTCACGCTGTTGCTGCCCGTCGACGCCGAGTCCAATCTGGCGGAACGTATCATGAACGGCATGCTGCCACTGGCCGCCAGATTTAACACGCTGATCGCCGGCGGGGACACCAACGTCTGGCCCGGCCGTCTGGCCGTCAGCGTGACACTGCTCGGTGTCGCCGGACACAAAGGCCCGCTCCAAAGAAGTACCGCGGTCCCCACCGATGTGGTTTTCGTGACGGGAAGACTGGGGGGCAGCCTGGCGGGACATCATCTTGATTTCGAACCGCGCGTGGAATTGGCGAGCTACTTACGTGAACACTATGAGCTTCACGCGGGCCTGGATCTGTCGGACGGCTTGGCGATCGACGCGTCACGCCTGGCGGCATTGAGCGGTTGCGGCATCGAGCTGTACCCGCACCTCTTTCCGATCAGCGAGGCAGCGGCAGCCATGGCGGCGGCCGATCCCTCTCGATCGACGGTCGAACGGGCATTGGGTGACGGGGAGGATTTTGAGCTGCTGTTGACCGTGGCCGAAGACGACGCGGACCGCTTCGAAGCCGAATATGCGGGCCACGTCCCGGTGACGCGGATCGGAACCTGTATCGACCGTCCCGGCGTGTGGCTGGTCGATGAAACGGGGCGGCGGTCCCCCTGCCCTGCCGTGGGATATGTGCACGGACAAACCTCGCCCGGCCCAACTGCGAACGAAAGGCTCGGTCGATGAAGCCGTCGACACCGCCATGGGAGATCGTCGCGACGGATGAAGCCACCACCGAACGGCTGGCCACGTTGTGCGCGAGCATGTACCACCGGGGACCACCATCGGCCTCAGTGGTCCATTGGGTGCCGGCAAAACACGTTGGGTGCAGGCCTTCGCCCTGGCCTGGGGCGTCCCCGCCGGTATCGTCGTCAGCCCCACCTTTGTCCTCTGCCAGGAGTATGCCGCCGAGCGCGGTACGATCTATCATCTGGACGTCTATCGACTGACCAATACGGCGGAGTTCCTGGACCTTGGCGTCGACGACCTGTTCGCTGCCACAGGCATTGTGTGCATTGAATGGGCCGACCGCGTGACCGACTGCTTGCCGGCTGACCGGATGGATGTTCGCATCGAGCTGGTCGACTCGGCGACTCGACGGATCACCATCAGCGTGGGCAGCGCCGAACTGGTTCCCGTGCTCTCCGCCGTCCGGCGAGCCTGGTCGCAGGCCGACTAGTGCTGCGTCAAGTGTCAGACTTAGGGTTGGTCAAGACCGTGGCGATGGCTTCCAGCCGCAGTCGACTGTGGCAACATGCCCCGGCCACGCTGAGCGAACCCCAAAATCGAACCTTGAGGAGGAAGGAGCCTTGGCACGGGCCAGCAGAACTCGCTGAGCCGACCGCGAACGTGCCGCGGGGCATCAGGGACGCGATGATTTGCGGGCCTTCAGCAGCGGGTCTTTGGCCAGCGGCAGCCGGAGGGTCTTCCCCGTCTCGGCCGCCTTGTAGATGCCCAGGATAATCTCCACCGAACGGCGGCCCTCGTGACCGTCGACCGCCGGAGACACACCCCGCTGGATGGCTTGCACGACGTTCTTGAACAACTGCGCGTGCCCGTGATGCCCGATGGCGCTGGGATCGGCAGCACCACCCCCGGTTTTTGTTTTGCCCCGCATGCGTTCCAGCAGTGCCCGATCGGCATTTGTCTGCCGGACGAAATCCCACGTCTTGATGTCCTCTTCCTCCAGCATGGCCGACCCGTGCGACCCATGGATCTCGATCTTTTTGAGGGCACCGGGGTACGCTGCCGTGGTCGCCTCGACCACGCCCAGCGCCCCGTTGGCAAAACGCAGGGTGGCCACCGCGACGTCCTCGACCTCGATCCGCTCATGGGCCAGCGTGGCCGTATGGGCGGTGATTTCCACGACCGGCCCCATGAACCACGTTAACAGATCCACGGTATGAATGGCCTGGTTCATCAGTGCGCCGCCACCGTCAAGTTTCCAGGTACCCCGCCAGGCCCCGCTATCGTAGTACTCTTGACTGCGATACCACTTCACGTAGGCATCGCCCATCGTAAGTCGTCCGAAGCGGCCCTTGTCGATCGCCTTTTTGATCAGTTGCGAAGACTCGTGAAAACGGGAGGGAAAGATGGTGGCCAACACCACTTTGGCTCGCTGACAGGCCTCGATCATTTTGTCGCAACGCTGGAGCGTGATTTCGAGTGGTTTTTCCACGATCACGTGCTTGCCGGCTTGGGCCGCCGCCAACGCCGGTTCGAGGTGCGCCCCGCTGGGAGTGCAGATCGTGACCACGTCAACCCGCGGGTCGTCGAGCAGTGCGGTCAGATCGTGATAAGCGGTGCAGCCCGTCACCGCCGCCAGTCGATCCGCCGAAGCAGGTGACTTGTCGTAGCAGGCGACCAGCGTCCCCCCCGAATATCCGCAATGGCCTTGGCGTGAAAATTCGCAATCATGCCGCAACCGATAATACCAAAGCCAATCGCCATCGTTCAGATCCCCTGTCGTTGCTGATACATGCTCTCGTTTCGTCAGGTCCCAGGGAGCCATTTAGTTGGCGGCGGCGAGTGGCAGCCGACGGCTCCGCTCCAGTGTGGCTGTCACAGAATGAACCGGGACAGATCTTCATCTTCCACGATTGCCGCCAGCCGCTGATCGACGTAGGCCGCATTGACGACGACCGTGCCCATCTTCATTTGTGGAGCCTCGAAGCTGAGTTCTTCCAGCAGCTTTTCCAGAATCGTATGCAAACGACGGGCACCAATATTTTGCGCCGATTGGTTGACTCGATAAGCATAATCGGCGAGGGCGTCGATGGCGTCCGGTGTGAATTCGAGTGACACGCCTTCTGTCAGTAGTAATTCCGCGTATTGGCGGGTCAAGGAATTCGCGGGTTCTGTCAGGATTCGGACAAAGTCGGCTTTGGTCAGGTCCCCCAGCTCGACGCGAATTGGGAAGCGGCCTTGCAGTTCCGGCATCAAGTCGCTGGGATTGCTATTGTGGAACGCGCCCGCCGCAATGAACAAAACGTGACTGGTGCTGACGTAACCATACTTCGTCTGCACGGTCGTGCCCTCGACAATCGGCAACAAATCCCGCTGGACGCCCTGGCGGGACACATCGGCGGTCTTCGATTCACTCGCCACCACCTTGTCGATCTCGTCGAGAAAAATGATTCCCAAATTTTCCGCCAGTTTGATGGCATCGGCCTGGATCTTTTCGGAATCCAGCAGCGCATCGCATTGATTCTCGAAGAGGACGCGACGCGCGTCCTTGACGGCCAGCTCCCGTTGGACCGTCGATTTAGGCATCAGTTTTTCGAACATCGCCGAAAGGTCCAGATCCATGTGGTCCATGCCGGCGCCGCCCATCATCATCGGAATTGGGGTTTTCTGCTCGGTGCGAACTTCGACGCGGCGTTCATCCAGCTCACCACTCCGCAACATGGATCGCATCTTGTCTCGTGTCCGTTGATAATGCTCGGCCGAATTCACTTCACTGACACCGACATCGAGCGAGATCGGCGGCGGACATAAAAGGTCGAGCAACTGCTCTTCCACGCGTTCATTGGCCGATGATTCGATGATGCCGATCTGCTGCTCACGCACCAGCTTGATCGCATGCTCCACAAGTTCGCGGACCATGCTTTCAACATCGCGGCCGTAATAACCGACTTCCGTATACTTGGTCGCTTCCACCTTGATGAACGGTGCCCCGGTCAGTCGCGCCAGACGGCGAGCGATCTCTGTCTTACCCACTCCGGTCGGTCCCATCATCAAAATGTTTTTGGGAGCGACCTCGCGTTTCAATTCGTCGGGCAGCTGCTGCCTCCGCCAGCGGTTACGGATGGCGATGGCCACCGACCGTTTCGCGTCGGACTGACCCACGATGTACTCGTCCAGTTGCTCGACAATCTGCTGGGGCGTTAAGCCACAGGAAACATTGCCGGAGGCGTCCGTTTCGGATCGACTCAACTCATGCATGACAGTTCCCTTACCACGATATTCCGATTGGTGTAGATGTCGATGTCCGCCGCGATCTCCAGCGACTGCCTGACGATCTCCGCGGCCGACAATTGCGAGTGCGCCAGTAGCGCCCGAGCGGCCGCCATCGCGTAGTTGCCCCCGGAACCAATCCCCAGGACATGGTCGGTGGGCTGAATCACATCGCCCGTACCGCTGATCAGCAGCGTGCTCTTACCGTCCACGACGGCCAACAGGGCCTCCAGCCGCCGTAACGCCCGATCCGTCCTCCACAACTTGGCCAGCTCAATCGCGGCGCGCGGCATGTTGCCCGGGTACGCCTTCAGTTGTGCCTCAAATTTATCCAGCAACGCCAAGGCATCGGCCCCGCCGCCCGCGAATCCACACAATACCTGGCCGTCGAGCAACTCGCGAATTTTTGTGGAATCGCCCTTGATCACGGCCGAGTTCATCGTCACCTGGCCATCGCCGCCGATAGCGACACTCCCCCGATGACGGACCGTGAGAATTGTCGTGGATCGAAAGATCGTCTTTTCCATTTCAAATGGGTTCTCCCGCTGACATGGTGTCCGGATCATCCGCCGGATGACGACCGTGGAATTTCAAAACCGGTGGCGGACGCCGCGTTCCAGCCGCTGGCCACCCAGCCCGGCAGCACCATTGTCGCGCAATTGGGACAGACCGACCAGGGGCTGCCGTTGGATCCCCAGTCGGAACGGCTTGGCCCGCAGCCGTCTGGTGAGTTATGTTGTCGGGATGAATCGCCCCACCTCACTACCGACCAGTCCCCAACGGATGACGCCTCGAGATACGGGGCTGCTCGTCGTCGATGTGCAACAAAAATTGGCCCCATTGATCCAGGGACATGAACGGATCGAGTGGAATATTCGACGCTTGCTCGACGCGGCCCGCCTATTTGAAATGCAGGTGCTGGCGACTGAGCAGTATCCCCAAGGTTTGGGACCGACCGTTCCATCGATCGCCGAACGGCTGACGGAAGTCGCCGAAAAGACGCGCTTCAGCTGCGGCGCCTGCGGCTTGCTCTTTGAAGGACTGCTGGCCAACGGCATCCGCAAACTGCTGGTCTGCGGGATCGAAACCCATGTCTGCGTACAGCAAACGAGTCTTGATCTGATCACGGCCGGTTTCGAAGTCTACCTTGCGGCCGATGCGGTCGGATCGAGGTTTGCCATCGATCATGAGACTGGGCCTGCGTCGCATGGAGACCACAGGAATCACGCTGACAAGCACTGAAGCCGTGCTCTTCGAGTGGTGTGATGATGCGCGGTCGCCACAGTTCAAGGCACTCAGTCAGCTGGTGCGGGAGGTGCCGCCCCTGGAGACACGCGGGACGTAGCTACTGGGAAGTGGAGAGCTCTTCGGAGAGCGAGGCCACCTGAAGGCCATCGGCACGTCGCACATCGATCGTCTGACCTGGATGTTCGGTGACCAGCCCCCCATGTTGCCCGGCATATTCGCACAAGCGAGCCATCTTTTGTTCGGCTTGCGGTTCGCCCGACCGCTCCAGACCAGGCGCTCGCCCCCAGATCACCGAGGCCCCTTGCCGAGCGCGGAGGACAAAATAATTGCTGACCGCGCCCGTTCCATCCGTAGGTCCGCGATAGGCGATGATCTTGAAGATCCCCAGCTGCTGCTGATAGGGGAGCAAGAATCCCGCCACGCGTGCCGCCTCATGCACGCGATCGTCCCCCCAGGCTGTGCCCGACATGGTACTCACCGGAGTCGTTTCGCCAGCGGAGATTCGCAGGTATTGATCGGCGGTGGCCGCCGTAAAGTCGACGGTGGGCAAGAGCACCCCCTCTCCATCAATCGGCAGACGACCCGGCTGCTTTTGGCCGTTGTGGACCATCGAGACTTCGACCATCGCGACCGGTTGGCGATACTCCAGGTCGACGAGGATTCGAGACGGGTACCGCTTCGTCACGTGATTGACTTTTTTCACCCAGGGATGCATCGAGAACGCCTGCCCCACGCGCACCGTGACGTCCTTCTGACGCAGATTCAACTGGGCCAGGCTCCCCGTGACAATCGATTCCCCCTTCACATCCGACGCGACGATCCACGGCGGCTGGGAGGTCACCTCGAACGACTGCTCGTTCAACTGGTACCCGCCGCTGGCCATAATGTGGGGGCCAAAGCGACTCCACAAGACCAGCGAGGCCACCATGACAAACATCAGCACGACACCAACGAGTACCAGCGATGGATTGCCGTCCCACTCCCCCAGGAAGCGGGTCAGGAAGCCGCCCGAACGGTCTTTGCGTTTCTCTCGCCGCGCCACCGGAACCTCCATGTTTTCAAGCCCGGTAGGAGTCCTACCAGATTTGAATGGCTGTTTCCAGATCGACCCCCATTTGTTGCGACACGCCTTGTCGTACTTCGTCGATCAGGCGGACGACGTCCTGGCTGCTGAGCAGGATCCTGCAACATGACAAAGTTCGGATCGCGGTCGTAGAGCGCCGCCCCACCCGAAGTCGCGGCTTTCAGCCCCGCCTGTTCAATCAACTCCGCAGCCGTCATCCCGATCGGATTCTTTGAAAAGACAGCCCGTCCGGTGCTCACTCGACGGCTGCCGGGACCGCTTCATGATCCACAGCTTCTGCATCCGCCGCGTCAATTGATCCCGATCGTCCGGCTCCAGCCGGAATGTCGCCGCCAGGATGGCCAATTCGTTCAGGCTGCTACGTCGATAGGAAAAGGTCATTTCGGCTCGGTCACGAGTGACGACTTCGCCGTTGCGGGTCAGCACGGTCACGCTGCTGACCCATGAACCGACATCGGTCGCTCGGTCTCCAGCATTCCCGTGCAACGCTCCTCCAACCGTGCCGGGAATCCCGACCAGTGGCTCGAGCCCCGCAAGTCCCTCGCGCGCCGCCGAGGAAATCACGTGCGGAAGGGCGGCGCCGCCACCCGCCGTGAGCAACTGATCGGTGATCTGGACGTTCGCGAATGCCGTGGCGCCCAACCCGATGGTGACTCCCTTCAGCCCCTCGTCGCCGATGAGCACGTTCGAACCGCCGCCCATCAACCGCACCGGAATATCCTCCGCCCGGCATCTTGCGACCAGATCGATCAGCTCCTCCTCATTCGTCGGTTCCGCGAAGTATTCCGCGGGACCGCCCAACCGCAACCAGCACCTGCCGGCCAGCGGCTCGTTTTCCACGATGAAATGTTCAAAGCCAGTGAGCCAGCTCATATGCCGTCCGTCTCATGATCCGCAATTGGTTAAAATCCAGCCTGATGATAGGTTTCGACAATTCGGACTGTCAATCTGACTGTCCCCAACTCCCCGCCGCGGCCGCTCATCGCGTGCGGAACATACACGAGCACGCAATTCGGGAAGGATTGGCCGATGAATGCCGAAATCATTGCCGTAGGCGACGAAATCGCCAGTGGTCAACGCGTCGACACGAATAGTGCGTGGCTTGGTCGACAGCTCGAGGAATTGGGCATCCAGGTACTCTACCACACGACCGTCGCCGATGATCTGGCGGCCTGTCGCGATGCGTTCGCCCACGCCTTGCGGCGCGCGGACGTCGTCGTCGCCACCGGAGGGCTTGGTCCCACCGCCGACGATCTCACCCGTCCCGCGCTGGCCGCGGCAACCGCCTGTCCCCTGCAACTGAACGCGACCGTCCTGGCAGGTATCCGCACACTTTTTGCCAGTCGCGGCCGCGAGATGCCGCCTCAAAACGAAACACAAGCCATGTTTCCGCTGGGTAGCCGCGTGATCCCAAATCCCCACGGGACCGCACCAGGTATTGCAATGCAGCATCCATCCCCGTCCCGCGCGGCGCACTGTTTCGCATTACCAGGCGTGCCCGCCGAAATGAAAGAAATGTGGAACGCATCGGTGCGGCCGATGCTGGAGGTGCTGAACGTCGATGGTCAGACGACCGTGCATCACGAATTGAAATGCTTCGGCGTCGGCGAGAGCGACTTGGAAAGCCGCTTGCCGGATCTCATTCGTCGCGGACGAATGCCTTCCGTGGGAATTACCGTGCATCGCGCGACCATCACTCTGCGGATTACTACCAAGGCAGAAAGTCGTGCCGCTTGTCACGCGCTGATGGAACCCACAATCCAAGTCATTCGGCAGGCCTTGGGCCCGATTGTTTTTGGTGAGGGAGACGAAGAACTCCAGCACGTCGTCACGCGTTTGCTCGCGGAGCGACGACAATCGGTGGCCGTCTGCGAATGGGGCACGCCGGGACTGCTCGCCTGCTGGCTGCGCGAGGCGGCCGCGGATTCCGCCTGCTTCGCGGGTGGCATCGTGATCGGCAGCACGGCACAACTTCCTGATCCCTGGAACCAGCGGCGGGCGACCAGGCGTGACGCCAGCGCCGAGGAGGACCGGGTGCGGCACTTGGCCGAGACCGCGCGGCGTTACTTTCAAGCCGACTTCGGGTTGTCTGTCGGTCCATTTCCGGAAGCCGCCGCGACCGACCCGGAGGCGCTATTGTTGGCGGGGCTGGCACACGCGGAAGGCGTCGAGGTCTTTACCCGACCGTGTGCGGGACACCCGGATATCATCCGCGAACGATCGGCGAAACAATCACTGAATGATTTACGATTACGTCTGCTGGCGGTGCCTCTCAGCCCGTGACCAGCGTTTGCGGCACGCGGTGACGCGCCCCACATGAACCCGCATTTGCGACCACGGATCGCGTGCCGATCCGCCAGCCGCGTCCTCCGCGAAGTCGATACCAGGTGTCCAGCAGGCCAGCCCGGCACCCCCACTTTTGCCGCCTGACCAACAAGGTTTGGCGATTGCCGGGCCCGCGGCTTATAATTGCGTCCAGCCGTTCGCTCTCCGGAACTCCACAGGATGACGTCCGATGCCCTCTGAACCGACGACGACCGCTGGTCCCCTGGTCGACTTGGTTTCCACGGCCGCCGTGCCGACGGATGAGGCTCTCGAATCTGCTCCCCCCACCCGTGGCAACCCAGCCACGTCCCGATCTCCCGCCGCGGTGCCGCGCGGCACGGCACGCCGCCCTGCGATCGTTCTCCCAATTCGCGTACCGCACGGCCGTGCTACTGACCTTGCTGCTTGGCTTGCGATTCTATGGGCCCGAACTTGTCGAGGAGTTGCGGTATGCTTGGACGCGTGGGCAACAACGAGCCGAACACGACGTGGCCGTCGCCGAACTGGCCAGTGCGCCGCTCGCGGGCCTGTCGCGCGCTTACCAGATGGTGTCACAACGCGTCGCGCCAAGCGTCGTGCATATCGAAACGAGAAAGCCCAAAAATGCGGGTAACGCCCTGGAAAACATGAGCGACTTGTTCGGCGCGCCCCGTGACTCGCGTCGCGATGAACGCAATCAGGGGTCGGGTGTCATCGTTTCACCCGAAGGACACGTCGTTACGAACATGCACGTCGTCAATGGCTATGATGAAGTCATCGTCAACATGAACGATGGTCGACATCTTGCCGCCAAGGTACTGGGGGTCGACCGTTTGACCGATCTCGCGATCCTGAAGATCGACGCCGAAGGCCTGATACCAGCCGAATGGGGCGATAGCGATGGCCTGGAAGAAGGCGCGCTGGTCTGGGCAGTCGGCAGCCCGTTTGGATTTCAACACAGCATTACGAGTGGCATCGTCAGTGCAAAAAATCGCGGCGGACAAGCGGGGACACCCTACCAGGACTTCCTGCAAACCGACGCAGCCGTCAATCCTGGCAATAGCGGTGGCCCCCTCGTCGATTCCGAGGGACGCATCGTCGGTATCAATACGATGATCGTCGGACCGGCATTTCAAGGGATCAGCCTCGCCATTCCCAGCAACGTCGTGCGACGTGTGTGCGATCGGCTGCTGGCGGATGGCCATGTCAATCGAGGCTGGCTGGGCATCGCCCTGGAACAACTGACGCCCGAACTGGGCCAGCGTCTCGGATTGCAGCAATCGGGCGGTGCGCTGGTGACCAAATTGGTACTCCAGCCCGGCAAAACCTCTCCGGCTGAGCTGGCCGGACTTCGTCCGCGAGACGTGATTGTCGAATGGGATGGCGTCCCCGTGGATACCACAAGTCAGTTGAGTCGTGCCATTGCCGAAACTCCGATCGGCAAAACCGTCTCGCTGGTCGTGGTCCGCGACGGCGTGCGGCTGGAACAACAGATCGCCATCGGCCAACGCCCCTCTCAGTGGAATTGAGCTGGCCCCGCGCGGCAGCGAAGTTGCGCCGCATACGTCATTCACGGTTACTCGCGATGCGTAGGGGCAACGGCCAACTGTTAACTCCGCTACACCCGGCACACATCACCCCACACCGGCAAATCAATTCCTGACGATTCCTTGAGTTTTTTGCACCCCGTCGTTACGCTGAACTGAGGAACTGAAGAGCCTGCCGTGCACGTGCTGAGATAGCCAGCCGCCGCCCGGGCTGCCGTCCATCCCAGCCACTGGTTGACGCATATGACTTATCTTTGGCGCGAACTTTTGCACAGCTCGCCGCGCCGAAATCACGTCGTTCAGCCGCGACACGCCTCCGTTTAACCGGAGGCGAATCGCTTGAGGATCGGAGGCTGCTCGCCTTTGACCCCAGCCCCATGGAACAAGCCTACCTGGAAGATATCAACCGGATGCGCGTGGATCCGCAGGGCGAACTGAGCGTACTCTTTTCCGCCACCAACCCCGCACTCCAGGCGCGAGATGCCTCGGTCCAGGCCGCGATCAACTTCTTCCAGGTAGACGGATTCTTGCTCCTGTCGCAGTGGGCCCAATTACAGCCCGTCGCCCCGGTCGCTTGGAACGAACAACTGACCGAGGCCGCCCTGGGCCACAACGAAGTGATGAAGGCGGCGGATTTGCAAAGCCACCAGATTGGCGATGAACCGGCCCTCGGCGAACGCGTGCGGGCGACCGGCTACAACCTTCGCCGCGCCACCGAAAATATCTACGCCTTCGCGGAAAGTCACATTCATGGTCACGCGGGCTTTGTGATCGATTGGGGCGATGGTCCCGGTGGCATTCAGGACCCGGCCGGCCACCGCGACAATTACATGGACCCGAACGTCGATGAAGTCGGTATTTCGGTCATCACTGACAACAATCCCAACACGGATGTGGGACCTTACCTCGTGACGCAGGATTTTGGACGCCGCGGCGGTTACAAGCCACAACTCCTGGGCGTCGTCTATGAAGACGGAAACCGAAACGGCATCTATGACCCGGGCGAAGGCTACGGCAATATGGAGATCACGGTCTCCGGGACGGGCGGCACGTTCACGACGACCACCATGTCCGCCGGAGGATACCAACTTGAGATTCCGCCCGGCACCTACCAGGTGACCGCGAGCGGGTTCCCGATTGCCGCATCGCTGGCTGTTGGCGATGTGCAGATGGTCAACCGAAATGTCAAAGTCGACTTTGAACTGACTACGTCGCCGCGAGCACCGTTCGCGGCCGACGATCTCGCGTCGACCACGGAAGATATGTCCGTTGCGATCCCCGTCATCAACAATGACTTTTCGCCGGTCGGCAATATCCTGGCGAATTCCGTCCAGATTACCCGCTTGCCCGAATTCGGTTCCGCCTCGGTGAACGCGTCGGGCAATATCGTCTACACTCCCAGTCCGAACTACAGCGGGGGCGATACGCTGGAGTATACGGTCCGCGATTCCACCAACCTGGTCTCCAACGCCGCCACCGTATCAATCACCGTCGGCTCCGTATCCGATCCGCCCGTAGCCCAGGACCGCCAGGCAACCGTCGCCGAGGGAGATGCCGTCGTCATTTCGCTGGAAGACGCCGTCTCGGACCCCGAAAACGACATCAATTGGAATACCCTGCGAGTCGTGACGGCACCCGGTCACGGGATTGCCAGTGTGAATAACTCGGCCCGGACCATCCGCTTCACGGCGACCGGGAATTACTTCGGTCCCGATCAATTCGAGTATCAGGTCGCCGACCAGACTGGTCAGCTTAGCAATCGTGGCAAAGTCACCATCGAGATCACCAACGTGCCCGATCGGCCGATCGCTGTCGCTGACCAATTTGCCGTTGTGGGAACCAATGCCGTGCTGCTGCCCGTACTGGGGAACGATCAGAACCCCGACGGCAGTCTCGATGATGTCACGATCGAAATCACCACCGATCCGGCACGCGGCTCCGCCACCCTCGTCGACTCGAAGGTTCGTTATACGCCTTCTCCAACGGCGCAACCGGGCAGCGACAGCTTTACGTATCGGTTGTCCAGCAATGGAGGTACCTCCGCGGCGGTGACCGTTTCGCTGTTCCTCGTTTCCGCGGATCGTCCCTGGCACAATCCGGTCAATGCCTACGACGTCAACGGCGACGGTGCCGTCTCGCCGCTCGACGCCCTTTCCGTGATCAACCACATCGGCGACACCCTGACGTATCCCTCCAATCTGGAAGGTCTGGAACTCGGACCGCCTCCCTTCGTGGATGTCGACGCGGATGGCAACAGTTCGCCGCTGGATGCCCTGTTGGTGATCAATCAACTGACCGGCGGCGCTGCCGCCTCGTCCGCCTCGTCCGCCTCGGCGGTAACCGGCGATGCCACAGGGAACGAGACCGACCCTGACAAGGTCCCAGGCGTGGCCGTTGTTCCCTTGCGCACTTCTCCCTGCAACGACAGGAAGAACATCCGCCGTCCGTAACCACACTCATTGATCGCGTATTTGCGGACCAAGGGTGACGGGAGCGTACGACGATCCAAGGCTGACCACTCGATTTGGTAAACGGCCGACTTCGCGTAACCGATCGTGAGCACCATATGGCTCGGGGAATGCCGTTTCCTGCATCGCCTGTCGCACCGCCAGTCCCGCCGCGACCAACGCGGGCAAGAGACAAACGACCAGCAGAGCTTTCCGCGTTTTATCCTGACAGACCATGCGCAGTGACACCGCCACTCCGTACAGGGATACTGCCAACAAGATCGCGGAAGTCGTCGTCAGCTCGGCGAAACAGCGGCCGAGCAAGAGCATCAGGAAACCGAATGTGGCTACCGGCCCGGTCCAGCCACAACGTTCGATCCGACGCCCGCCAACCACCGCGGCCAACCAGCCTCCCACGAGACTCGACGCCCACCCGGCGGCCAGCGCCCCGTACGTCAGACTCCCCGACGTCGCCAGGCTGATCGCGATCAAACCCGCGATCGCTACGCTGCATATCCATCCCCACGACTCAAAGCGTCCCTCGTCTTGTGCAGCGGGCAGCAACGACCACCAAAGCGTGCCACCCACGATTCCCAGAACCGCCAGCCATCCCAGGGCTTCCCAGCGATTCCACACGAATGTCATATACACGCTGGTCCAGAGCTGACGAGCCGCGAGTGCCCCGCAAAATCCGCAGGTCGCCAGCCACTTGCCGAGTGAACCGATCCGCGTCAACCCGTCGAGAACGGAGACCGCGCCGATCGTGGCCAGCCCCAACAGGGGAATCCGCTGCCGGGCTTCCGTGGGACGCATGACACTGCTACCCAAGGATTGAATGGCTTCCCTCCAGGCCATGCCGGGCGATACCGAACTGGCCCCATAGGCCGTCTGGGCAGCCGCCACCCGTGCCTGCACCTCGAACGCCAGGTAACTTGTCACCGTGGCCACACAGATCGCACCCGCCAGGGCCACGGCCGCCCCCACGGACAGCCCGGCCGATCGATCGCCGATCGCAACTTGCGTGCGATCGTGCCGCCGGGGGACTCCCCACCAGACGAGGGCTCCGGCGACCGCCGCGGGCAGCAACGTGACCGCCAGTCCTTCACCAATCCTCAGCATCACTGATTTCGCCTACTGCACGCCTTCGAAACTGATGGTGATGCTCACGTCATCACCAATCATGGGCAACATGCCACTCATGCCGTAGTCGGATCGCTTCAGATTTGTCTTCAGGAAGAACCCGGTCCGCGTCTTTCCCATCGGCCCCTGCCCCATTCCCAGTTGCTTCATGGGCAACGTGACCTGATTGGTGACACCGTGCATCGTCAGGTCACCCGTGACATTGAGCATCCCGTCCCCGCCGGGTGCTACGGAGGTGCTCTGAAACGTGATGATGGGAAATTGCTTGACGTTGAAGAAGTCGGGGCCGCGCAGATGGTCGTCACGTTTTTTGTCATTCGTGTCGACGGTGCTGGCATTAATCGTGAACTGAAAGGTCGAGGCCGACGGGTCCGCCGTATTCACGGTGAATGAACCCTTCACATCGTTAAAGCGCCCATACGTATAGCTGAATTGCATGTGGGCAATCGAAAAAATGACCGAAGTGTGTGAATTGTCCAGTGTGAAGGTTTGTGCATGAGCCGTTTCCGTCAGCGACAAGACGGCAAGCCAGAGCGTGCACAAAAGTATCAGGCGTGGCATGAGAAAGTCCCTTGATCAATACCTAGGATTGCGAGAAGTCATGAAGTCACAGATCGCGAGTGTAACTGATTTTCGCCGCGCAGGGGGAGCCGACGGCGAGTGCTATCCGATCGGAGGCACGCCGGCGACCTTGATCAAGCCGCCTGGCGTGGCGGTGCCCGCGTGCCTGCTCAACCACCGCTTGCGATCCCGCAGCCAAAGGACGCCGAAGACCGGAATGATCACCAGGCTGGCCCATTGGTAGGCGGTCAACCCGGCCATGAGCCTGGCTTCCGGACGGATTGTCTCGGTGCCGAAGCGAAAGACGGCGTATGCCATGATGTACAGCTTCGCCAGCTGCCAGGGAAAGAGGCCGTGATGCAATAACCGATACAGCACGATCGCCGCCGCCAGGTGAAACACCGCCTCGTACAACTGCGTTGGGTGCCGCGGCAACGCATCGATGGTTGGAAAGACCACGGCCCACGGCAGATGACTTGGCGTGCCATAACAGCAACCCGCATGAAAACATGCCAGGCGGCCCACACCCACGCCGACCGCCACCGGCACGATCAAGTGATCTCCTGTTTTCACGCGGATGTCGAGCACCCATTTGGTCACCTCGACAGCAAAATAACCGCCCACCAATCCAGCCAGGATTGTTTTGCCGCTGCCAAACCAGGCGGTGCCCACCCACAACTGTTTTGCGTCGTACAGCACGAAGGGCAGACGGGCCGCAATCATGGCTCCACAAAGCCCGCCCGCACCCAAGGCGATTTTCTGGCCGGGCGGCAGCGGCAGGCCCGCTGGCAACAGGCGGGCAGTGATCACGGCCGCCAGGATCGCCGTCAGCATCAGGCTGGCATAGCCAAGATCGGGCGTGACCGTCACCGCGTTTCCCTTGTTCTCATCACCGAACAGTAAGACACGGGCCATCCGTCGGCCCGACGGGCGACGCATTGTAGCCGCTCCGTCGGGTCGCGGATCGAAACACCGTGTTTTTTAGTCACCCGCCCTTGCCAGTGATCGCCGGCGCTGCCGACCAGCACACAACAACAATGCCAATGCCAGCGGAGCGACCATCACCGGCTCCGGCACCAAGGCAGCTCCCGACGACGTGAACTTGTTCGTATTCCAGGCATTGAAGTCGGACACGTCAACGGAACCATTGGCGGTAAAGTCGCCCGAGCACCAAGCGTCGTTGATCGTAAACTTGTTGTTGTTCCAGATATTGAAGTCCGAGACGTCGACCGTGCCGTCAAGGTCCGCATCGCCCGGCAGATACGGTCCTGCCAGGCCATTGAAGCTGGCGGCATCGGCCAGCCAGACGGACAGATCGTCACCGTCGACCAGCGTGTCGCCATTCAGATCGTATGCTGAAAGATCTGATCCGGCGGCAATCACGGACGTCAACGCGTCAATATCGTCACAGTTGACCAGCCCGTTGTCATCGAAGTCGACATCCGGCAAAGAAATCACTGACAGTGTGACCACGGACGGATCGTATTCCAATAGCCAACCCAGCCCGCCACCGAGCGTGGGCAATAGCCGATTCGAGAAACCACCGATCACATTGGCCGCCGTAATGATGTCAAAATCGTCACCCAGGCCAGGTACGAATCCGCCAATCAGCGAGACCGCGAGCGTCCCGTCGAGGACCGCATCCATGGTGACGCGGAACCAATCGTGATCGGTGCCGATGATCGGTCCGCCGATCTCGATATCGAGCTGACCATTGCTGTTTTGCTGGTATTTTCCCGCTACGGCCGACAAGCCTCCATTGCCGACGCCTCCCACAACCACCGTGCCGCTATTGAAGAGGTCAATGCCCAGGCTGGCATTATCGGCCAGCGTCAACTCACTCCCCGCGTCGTTGCGGAGCAGACCGCCACCGCTAATCGACGCGCCCGCCTGCACAAATCCGTCATTTCGCAACCGCAATTCCACCGCCCCTGGCACGTTCGTCGTGCTGCCCGTGCGCAGTCCCAATTCGACGTTGAAAACGGTCGACGCCATCAGCGTGGCCGTCCCGTATTGATTCATACGTCCACTGCCGGTGTAATTGCCGCCTGAAAACGTCGTCTGGCCATTCAAGTTCATCGTGCCACCAACGCTGGTCGAACCACCCGCGTTCAGATTGGCGTTGCCGTTCACCACCATCACCGCGCCACCGGCCACGCTGATGGCGCCCGTATTGTGGGTCAGGGTCCCATCTTGCTGCAGGCGGGCCCCGGCATTCACGGTAATGTTGCCACCGTTGACCGTTACCGCCGCATTCACCTCCGACGTACTCGTCCCAGTTACCTGAATGGCTCCCCGCAGATCGACGGGCGAACCATTCAGTTGCGCCACACCAGCGCCGCCGTTGTGGAGGTTGACCGTCCCGTCCAGTCGCCAGGTCGTCGGGATGAAGATCGGCAGACTCGGCGGTGGCAGGAAGATGAAAAAGCCCGTATCGACATCCAGGGTTCCGCTATCGATGTTGGCCGTGCCGTCATAACCGTCCAAGGTGGGGTCGCCCACCTCGATTTGCGACACGGAGTAAGTGACGGTGACGCCCGGTTCAATATTCGTGACGGCTGGGGCACCGACCGAGCCGTCCCAATCGAATATGCCGACATCAATCAGCGTGTCCGCCTTAAAGTTGGCGATCCCGTCTTGCTCAATGCGTCCCGCGCCTGTGTAGGAACCACCGAAATAGTTGGTCGTCGCTTGTAATTCAAGAACGTCACTCGTCGTCGGCAACGAAACGGTCGCGGCCGCCTCGAAATCGACCGGCGCCTGAATGATGCCTCGGCCCGTCGCCGTCACATCCCCCGTGATATTCACCAACACACCGTCGAGATTTCCGCTGGACGTAAAATTGAGCTGCCCGTTCATGGTCCAGGGGTTGGGTATGAAGAGGGGAGGACCGCCGGGCAACGAGATGACAAACCCCGTATTCACGTTGAGCGTACCCCCGTTGACATTGATGATACCGTCGTGGGCATCGTTGATCTGCCCTCCGGTGATATTCATCACACCGCTCGACGTGATGGTCGTATCGCTGATTGTTCCCCCGTCAAAGTCAAATGTCCCCACGTCAATCGTCACCGTTCCATTGACGGTCGCATCTCCATTC
This sequence comes from uncultured Planctomycetaceae bacterium, assembly GCA_963700865.1. Classification (GTDB taxonomy): domain Bacteria; phylum Planctomycetota; class Planctomycetia; order Pirellulales; family Pirellulaceae; genus CAVOGJ01. Next base: position 566,628 of record CAVOZC010000022.1, read on the forward strand.
TGGACGAGCGTACCGCCGCCGCTGAAGGTGGCGCTGGTGTAGGTGATCAAGTCAGACGTGGAATTCCCCAGCCGCAATTCCGTGTCGGCATTGGCCAAGGTAATCGTGTTCGCCGACTGCCAGTTTGTATTTGCATCGATGATCGCAATGCCGCTGGCATTGATGCTGGCCCCGCTAAAGGCAATGGCACCGCCAACCATGGTGGCCGCATCCACGGAGGTCGCGCCGCCCGACATGCTGTTCGTACCAGAATTCGTCCAAGCCGCATCAATCCTCAGCTGATGTCCCGCCCCGATCGTGATCGAGCCATCGAATGCGTCGGATAACGCTCCCGTATCGACAATGATATTACCGTTAAATGCATTGATCGCGCCGTCGCCAGATGTGCCGTCAAGATCCCACGGGGCACCGGCGGTCGAAATCAGCGTCATGGTGCTGTCGGAACTCGCAATCAACGTGCCGTTATTGACAAGCACCGTCGCCACATCCAGCGTGACGGCACCCGCTGACTCGGACTGAATCTGAGTCCCACTGTCAATGGTGACGCTGTTGGCATCAAGGACACCACCGGTCATCTCGATTTCGGCCGAGTTCTTCACAAAGACGCGATTGGCCTGCAACTCGCCGCCCGGATTTACAAAGATATCCGAGTCGAGATCGCTCACGGTGGCATCGCCGGAAACCGACAGCAAGAACGCGTTCGTATCGACGTTCGCCCCCTCGGAGACAAAGAGGTTGGCAGCGAAACCGTTCGCATTGAGCGACGCGGTCAATACCACCGACGCGCCCTGCGCGTCACGCACGTATACGTCATCGGCGCTGCCCGGGACCGTATTTCCCGTCCAGTTGCCCGCATTATTCCAATTGCTGTTGCCGTAAAATTCCCGACGCGGCACGTCCAGGTTCAGGTAATTGTGTCCGGACGCCATGGCCAGCAGATCCGTGTGGCTGGGCAAACGACGCAATCCCTGTGACACGGAAGGCGTCATCAAGGCATTCGTATTCTCCAAGTGGGCGATATTCAGGCCGTCGTCACCCGAATTATTGGCCGTCTCGACCGCGATCGCATTGCCAAACACAAACGCTGGATTGAAGTCATAATCGCCATCCGCCGTCTGGGCGATCGTGGTAATATTGGCACTCGACATGCCCAGGGCGTGCCCCACTTCATGCATGACCACGCTCAGCATATCCGTGACATTCATCGCCGCGGCGGACGTGGCGTTTCCGGTATAGCCCACCTCAAAGGTGTCCGGCACGGTGCCAAAGTTATACCAATCGGCACGAGCCGTGGCATTGAGGTCGCGCCACAACGTCTGCTGCATGTTGAATTCGGTGTTCGTGGACGGCGTCGAATCGATGAACCAGCCACGTGTCGCACCGCCGGTGCCCACTCGCGTGTCGATACGGATGTTCGCCACCGTCTCGCGTCCTCCGGCTTGGGCGACCAGGCTGTGGATTCCGAGCGTATTATCGTCAAGATCGTCATACCAATAATTGATCGTCAGCGTGTGCGTGTCTTCAAAAACGTCCTGGTAAAACGACTCGGCATGCTGGAAAAGAGAAATCAATCCACTGCGAGTCGGATCAAACGAGGGCGACTCGGACTGCGCCGCATCGAAGTTGAGCACGATGTTGATTGCCGCCAGGGGCGAGGCCATCAGAAGAAGTCCCACGGCCGACAAGAGATAGCGGCTCGCCGCATACCCGGGACCGGAAAGCATACGTGGTCCGCGCCAGAGATCGCTAAAGCAACGTGTCATCTTATCTCCCCTTCATGAGCCAACCTGCGAATACACTCCAACGGCAATTAGGGAAATCCCGCATTCCCCCGACCCCCATCAATGTGGGGAAATCACGGGCTCTGTCAAGACTGTTTTTCTCAGGATTTGGCGGCGATCGGATCGACCTGTGCGACTCGACCGAGTCGCGGTAGTGGCACGCGACCGTCGCGATAGAAGAGGTTGTAGGCCGAAAAAGGAATCAAATGACCGCTCGGCAAGACAAAATGCACGCAGGACTTCATTAACTGTCGGACGTCAAAGTTGTAGGCGTCCATGAACGAGGTCGTCGTGACGCGAAATACATCCTCGGACGTCAGCTCCTCCTTCAACGCCCGCGTGAAAAACGACTGCGCCGTCTCGGCCCATGGTTCCATGGACTCAGCCGTGGCCCCTTGGCGGATCGCCAACCAGCCGTACGACGTGAGCGCATCGACCTGCGGGGCGCCCGCCGCACAGCCGCAATCCGACCCGCAAGCGGCCCGCGCTAGAAATTCGTCGATCAGCGCCTTCGCCTTGCCCCTCGTGAAGGTAATTCCGTTGGCCAACAGGTCGGTGTGACGCGCCAGGTCGACAAACCGCTGGAGAGGTACCAGCTGGTCCGCGTGGCGATACGCGTAAGCGATCGTGTGCGCATTCGGATGTGCACAAGGCAACGGCAAAAAATCGGCTTCGGTCCAGGCGTGGGTCTGCTCCTCCAGCCGCCGCAGTACGTCGGGAAACGTAATCCGTCGCTCCAGTTCCTCCGGAAGAACGTGGCGGCCGACGTAGGTCGCCGGCTGAAAATTGACGCCCGTCACCCACGGCCGCTCCGCGCCATACTCCACGATCCGCCCCACCTGGTCGTCATTGACGCCCGGCTGAACGGTGCACACCAGGATCGTGTGCAAGCCGGCCTCGCCCAAGCGGTCAATCGCCGCCAGCTTGGTCTCGGTGAGCGACGCGCCCCGCAGGGCTCCGTGGACACGGTCATCAAATCCATCAAACTGCAGGTAAATCTCGCAGCGGTGACGGAATTCGGCCAGCCGCTCGACGAAGTCCGATTCGCGGGCGATGCGGATGCCATTCGTATTGATCATCACGATATCGATCGGCCGTGCGCATGCGGCTTGGAAGATCCGCGAGAACTCGGGATGGATCGTCGGCTCCCCGCCCGATAGTTGGAGAACTTCCGGACGTCCCTCCGCGGCGATCAACTGATCCATGGCCCGCATGCACTGCTCGACCGACAGATGCTGGCCGCCGGGACCGCTGGAAGCATAGCAGAGTGGGCATTCCAGATTGCACGACGACGTGATCTCCAGGATCGCCACGCACGTATGTTGTTCGTGTTCGGTGCAGAGTCCACAATCGTAGGGACAACCCAGCCTCGGCGTGACGCCCATCCGCGGCGGGAGCTTGCCAGGCAAGCTGTATTCCAGCCGATCAAACCACCGCCGATCGGAACAGACGAAATCCTCGCGGAGCCCATGTGTCGGGCACGTCTTGCGGAAATAAACGCGCTGGTCGCGGTCAATGATCTTGGCCGGCACGAGGGCGTGGCACTCGGGACATAAACTTTGTGTTGTCCCTAGAAAGGCGTAATCGCGAAAGTCGGTCATGCGTGGGCCCTTGGTACCTTCGATCCTCAGCTCGACATCACGCCGATCGTTGATTTCATGGTGGGATAGGCTTCCAGCCGGTCGAGATCGAAACAAAGAAGGCATGACAGGCTGGAAGCCTGTCCCACTTCCTCGACTCACATACTTCGTCCCTCGCCTCCCTAAACCTCGGTGTCCCGCCGCCAGCGATGGGCGACCCACTTGGCCAATAAGGCAATCATGCCACCGGTGACGATCAACGAACAGAAACTGGCGAACAGCACAATGCTCGACTTCGGCTGACGGTTCAACGCGTCGGAAAGCATGATCCCACCCAGGCAAGACACGAAGAACGTCCCAAAGGCGACCACGGAGACGACAACGAGTAGGACGTATGTCACGCCCATGGACATGACAAAAAGCGAGACCTTCGTCGATGTCGTTGGTCTGCTTCCCTGCCGAGTCCGGCGACGGACGACCAGCATCGTCCGCACCAGCGCCGGCGTTGCCAGCACGACCGCCAGGATCGCGAAGCCAGGCGCGATCACAAAGAGTCCGCAGATCACCGCTGTGAAGGTCACGACGACGAGCAACGATGATAGCGAATAGCTGTACTCACCCACAGCGGGAGACGCATAAGGATTTATACCGACGGACGGTGTCACCGATCGCTGACACAGCCAGCACCGATCCTTACCCGGCGGCAAAACCGCATGGCACTCCGGGCAGCGGCCGCCATCCAAGGCGATCAATATCCTCGCGTCCGTCATAGCGACTCACCTCGCTGCACCTGCTGGCGATACGATTCGGCGGTGCGCGGTAGGCTCCGCACGAGTTGCCCCAGGCTGATGCCCGTCAAAATGATCGTGGCCAGCATGATCAGCTGTTGATAGCGAGGCACGTGGTCTCCCCACGGGCCGTGTCCAAACAGGTCCGGCCAGCGGGCACAGCCGAGCAGTGCCAGATAGCCCAGGCTGGCCGCGATTGTCGCCAGCTGTACGATCCAGACATCGCAACGCAGTGTCGCCAGCGTGAGCAGCAGAAAATAAACAGCCACGAGCGGGCTCCTTGGCCCCGCCGAAACGTAAAGCACGGCGGTCAGCAGCACGACATCGGCCACGGTGACCAAGGGACCCAGCCAGCGCGGATAGTAAGGCTGCAGCAGACAGAGATGGACCAGCAGAGCCAGCCCGGTCCAGGCCAGGGCGAGCAGGGTGACCTGGAGATGGTAATTCCCTGCCATCCCTTCCGCCGATGGCGACCACTGCAGCAGGGACAGGGAGGGCAAGTGCCCGGTCGTTTCCAGGTAGTGGCAGAGGTGAATCAAGTAAAACACGCCGATACCCGTCATCCGCAGCAGATTAATGCGGCCTTCCGCACGGAATTCAATCCAACGGCTGGTAACCAGCCAGGCACGGGCGGCCACCTCCGACTCTCGCGGATCGACGGCACTCATGTTCAATCGCTCCCTGACAGGACCCCGCCCGACTCGGCAGAGTTCGCATGCGTTACCGTGGCTCGGGCAACCAGCTTACCAGCCCCATGTGGCGGGTCCCCCCTTGAATGGCCCCACAATGTTTTGTGTGATCCACCCTCCGTAAAAGTCGCCGGCCTGAGATTGCACTCGCTCGCCATCCACGTAACAGGCATCCATCTTGCTCGGATAAAAGGCCAGATAGCCGGCGATCGAGGCGAATCGCCGAGTCGGCGTCCGGTACGACCACGCCACATTTGGAAGCAGGCGATCGTCAAGCTGCAGCGAGTAGTAGTCCGCCTGCCCTTTCCATTCGCAATAGGAACCGTGGCTGGCTTCCCGCAGCAGATCCATCCGCACCGACGCGGGGGGCAAATAGTAAACGGGTGGGTGACTTGTCTCTAAGACGCGAACAGACACACGCGTTTCCGCGATTGTCATGTCATCGATTACGATTCGGAGATGAGCCGCACATGGCTCGACTCTCGGAGGCCTTGGATAATCCCACACTGACTCTTGGCCAGGTCCCGGTTCGATGCGTTGCGGCTTCATCCCTGACCTCGTATCGTTCCTTCGACAACGATCGAAGGTCCCCTACTTCACCATCCCCGCGCCCATGTAGAGCGGAAAGCTGGTGGCCTTCCACAAACCGGATTTTACCGCCGGCACGTCGTCGACGAGCGACTTTAGCTGCGCTTCGTCCAGTTTGTGAAAGATCAGGATGGCCCTTCGTGGCAGCTTGTCATCCCGCAGCCAGCCGGCAAAGCAGAGTCGCTCGCCATCGCGGACGGACGCGCAGTAGTCGAGGTTTTTCCGTTCCGACTCGGCGTCGATCTCCGGGGCCTCTGACTGTGACTTTTCCAGCAGCACCAGTCGATACTCCGTCAGCTCCATCGTGTCGGCGTCCTTTTGAAAATCGCCGACCGCGATCTCGATGGGAATCGCATCGATGGTCAAGATCCCATGCTCAACATACGGGTCGGGCTCGAAAAGTGCCGCCAGCGCATTTCGGTCCGCGGCTTTGACGAGCACGATCCCCCGCAGTTTTTTCCGCGGGTCGGCCATCGGCCCCACCGTGAGCAGCTTGCCCTCCTTGTAAAGCCGCCCGAAGTTGGCCAGGTGGGCCGCCTGCATCTGCTCGATCTCGGATCGCTCCCTGCCTGCGCTGCTTTCCCCCGTGGTCAAGAAAATCCAATACACCGATGGGTCGGCCGGGGCGGACTCCTCTGCTTCCACACGTGCCAGCGCCCATGAAAACACACTGCCGGCCGCGAATAACCAGAAACAGCACCGCAGCGGAAAACAACACACCATTTCCGAAGACTCCAGCCCGGTTGCCACGGTTCCGTGGGCCGCGTGCGGCCACTCGGAGGGGCCAGCCTGCCGCCGTGCGGAATTCTAAACTCTCCTGACGTCGATGCAACCCATCGCCGGTCGACGATTTCACTTGCAAATGGCGCTTGTGCGGTCGGTTCCACGCCTGCCCATTTATCGATCCAGGCGAATCTGATTGACGATCGTAGCATCCTTGATCTTGTCGTCCTTCGCCAGCAGAAAAGCCTTGCTGAGAATCATCGACATCGTGGCATCCCCTTCGAAAGGCAGAAAAATATTGTCAGTTCGCTGAGCCCCGCTGCCCCGTTTCTGCACAATGCACAAGTACCGATCGTCGGGGGACATCAACACGTTACCGCTGCCCAGATGGATCTTGTACGTGCGGAGCTGGCCCTTGACCACCAGGAAGCGATCCTCGATACGACATTGCCCGGCAATTTCCAGACTGGGCAGAATCCGCTCGAGCGTCTGCTGGCGCGTTACGGCGGTTTGCGAAAGCTCACCAAATGAGAACTTCTGCCAGTAGTCTGCGAACGCTTCCTCATGGCGTGTGGGCCCCAGGGGATCGTTGCCCACACTCGTCACGCCCACAAACAGATCCACGTCCCGCATGACCTCGGAGAAAACGAGCGGCGGAATCGCGTCCAAGGGGACCGGCTGCTCAAGACCGAACGGTCCATCCGAGTTGAGACGCTGAAATCGCACCTGGTCGGTCGACAAATGCGTGTAAATAAACGCCTGCGTTACTTCATTCAGCTCGTCCAGCGGCTCGACCAGGAATTCAACGCGCAAACCATGCTGCGGCAGTTCATAGTAGGGTGCATTCCACCCGTCCCAATCGCCCTGCAGGTCGTACCGCCAACCGCGCTGTTGGCATAAGGCGGCCAGTTGATGTTGCCGCACGATGTGCGACGCGAACCGTTGGGAGTAAATCGCGGTTGCGCGTTCCGCATCGGTAAGTAGGTAAATCTCACGATGTGCCTGCTTGAATGGTTGCGTGACCTGATGTGTCTCCAGCCATCGCCGCCACTGCAAGACGTCGTCGCTCGGGGACTGCAGCGGATGCCAGAGGCTGACGCGCACCTCCGCGCTCGTCGCTGCAAGCGGCTGATTGTGCACATCCACAAAACAACCTTGCTGCCAGATCACGGGCGTGGTCGTTTCCTCGACGTTGAGATTCCAGATCAGCCGACGAGCCAGCACGCCGACGAGTGGATGGTCGAGATAACGGCAGCGAAAATCCGCCAGCGACCAGCTACGATCGGTGAGAAACAACGCCTCCAACCGGTAGCGGATACCCGGCAGCAGCGTGTCGATATCCTTCAACTTTTTCTTCAATGTCTTCAGCGCCTCCCCGTGGTCGGCTTTGACCGCTGCCGGCACCGTCTTTTGCGTCTTGCCATCGGCCGTTACCCACAGAATATGTGCCTTGCGATGGGAATGAAGCGTCACATGGGCGGTGAACGGTCCCATCGATTCCTGGTAGACGCCTGGTTCGGCCATGCCAAAACGGGGCACCCCCAATTCGACCAGATCGGCCTCACTCACTCCCGCGGCCTCTGCCGCCCGTTCCAGAGCTTTGGCAATTTGCTTGCGGGTCGACACGTGTTTCGCTCGAGCCTTCAGCCGCTGAAGCTGAGCCACCGCCGACTCCGAGGCCAGGCTGGAGAGGGCCTGCAGGCAAGCGTTGCCCACTTTGGGACTGCGGGGGCCTACCTCGCGAATTTTCTGAAAGCACTTTTCGGCCGCGTCGCCGATGGCCCCGATCAGGTCGGCATCGTCAAACAGCCCAGCGGCCCATACGAGCCCGCGGAGCAGATCGGCATGCGTATCATGAATTTCGGTCGGCTCGCTCCATTGCACCTGACCACCGTAATTCGTTCGTTGGCTTTCACCTGCCTGGCCTATCGCGGCGAGTGCCGGCATGATTGCCTGCATGAATTCACCCTGCCCGATGGCATCCAGGATGGTCGCCGCCCCCGCCAGCCACTTCTTGGTAGGTTTCGATGCACGGGCCGTGCGGCAGTGATCCAGAAGTTGGTGCCAATGATCCTGGGATTTCGCAGGTAGCGATGCCAGCCCATCGAGCAGCGCATTCGTCCAGGCCTCACCGGTCTGAAGATCGAACGCTTGCGACGCCTCCGGAGACGGAGTCTGGGCCGCTCTCGGGCCATCCACCGCCGCAACATTACAAGCCGGCGCTGCGTGCTTGAGCAGTTCCTGAATCCGTATTCCGATCTTTCTTCCGTCTGAGCAATAACCGTTGGGATCGAACGACTTCAATAGCGCCGTAAGCTGATCCTCGATCGATCGGTTCATGCCGTGTTGCTCGATGTGACGCTGTACGTTGCCAAGAATCGAGAGCACTGGCAGTGTGATGTACGTGAGGGCATCGGTGCGAACCAGTTTCAGCATCTGCCCGATTTCGCCTTCACGATAACTCAACTTGCGTCGCAGGAGCGACTTAAGTAACTCGCGGCAGAACCCATCCATGCGCGGATCGCTGTGTCGTCCCTTCACGAGCGACGCCATGGCAATGAGCACCACTTGTGCCTGTTGGGAAGGGGTCGCATTGAGAATCGCCACGCCTGCTTCGTAGTCCTTGATCTTCAGCGTGGCATGCAGTTGACGTCGCATGGCATCAAGGAATGCCTGGGCGACGGCCTGTGGGGAGGCGTCGCCACTGGGGAGAGTCGGGCCAGGATCGCGGGTTCGTTGGATCTCGGCTTGGCAGTCGGCCAGAAGTGCTTCGGCGACCCGCCGGTCGGCGGACCCCACGGGCATGGCATCGGTTTCAGGAGAAGGATCAAATACCTGAAGTGGCATCGTTTTCGCCTCATCGGATTACGTGGAGAGTTCGTACGGGGGGGACAGCCCCCGTCGTGAAGACCAGCTGGCGGCGGCCTGCGCGACGTTTTCTTCAGTCGTGTCGCTTGACCATGGGGGGCCCGCGATTATCCACCCATCAACATGGTCAATCGCAGAAAGCTGATCCTCGTGGAGGGCTTGATTTCAATGGCCTCATCCAGCGCCACCATTTGTTGATCGTCGACCAGGATCAGGATGCGATTCGAGCGAAAGGCTTCGACCGCTTTGTCAAACTGTCCTCGCCAGTCAACCGGCTCGGGTCCTGGCTGGCGGACGCCATTCAGGGCAAGCTCGACATCCGTGGGTTCTACCTGCGGCTCGGAGCCTGCCGCCTGGGAGGCAGCACGGGCATTCGCGTCCTTGACTTCCTGAAAGACGCGGCTGCGAATCAATTCGCTGACCGTGATGGTTTCCGTGGGAACTTCGAGCGTCAGTTGCCGCAGCGTCTTCCCGGTCAGAGATTCGTCGCGAATCACTACCGTGGTGGGCATGTGGTATCTCCGGTGCCATGAATGGGACAAGGACCCTTTGAAAACCTAAGTCGGTCTGGCCCGTTCACCAAACGGCTCCGACGAGAAGACCCAATTCCGGATGCCGGTCCGGCGGATCGTGCCGCTGGTTCCGAAAAGTGGGATAGGCGTCCTGCCTATCGTGGGATGGGCGTCGTCTAGCGGATCGGCCAAGCGTCGGTTCCCAATTCCTTGCGAATTCGGCTACGCACATCCTGGTGGCGGATCTTACGGCGTCACCTGCCAGTCATCCGTGCGAAACGGCGCAGCCGGCAGCCCGGCGGCGTTGAACAGATTGGGCTCAGCCGCATTGGAAAATCCAAAGCGGACTGCCGACGGCGACGCGATCTGCTCGCTGGTCACGACGACTCGCTCGCCATCGATGGACGCCTCGGCGGCGACAAACGCACCATCGTCAGCGGCGATCTCGAAATCACTCAACGCATCCCCGTGACACTGCAGTCCGCCCTCCGCGTAGTCGAAAGCGATCGACACGCGTGGTCCATCGATTTGATGGCCGCGGTAGATGGGCCCCGACGGCACCACTTCCGCCCGAGCGTATTGCTTGGCCAGCGCCCACAACGACAATCGCCGTCCTACCTCCGACTTATTGCGGGGATGGATGTCCTTCGGATTGCCGATATCGGTCGTGACCACCATGCCGACGTGGGGATGCGTCATCGTGAGCAGTTGCGATTCACGAAGCACCGCGGCCGAGCGGGGCACATCATAATTGAACGGGGCGATCTGCACATAATTGAATGGCAGTTCCGTTTGCGCAAACGTGGCCCGCCAATCGTCGATCATGCCAGGGAATAGTCTGCGATACGCGAAGGCGTCCTTCACGTTCGATTCGCCCTGATACCAGATCGCTCCGCGAAAGCGATAGGGCGCCAGTGGGGCGATCATCCCGTTGTGCAGGGCGCTCGCGGTATTGGACTGTGGCGGCTGCTCGTCGAAGTTTTCTTGGTCGTATCCACCGAGGGCCATCAGCGATGCACGTCGCGTCCAGGCTTCGGCAGCGCGTCCCGCCCCAGCTGGATTGAATCAGTCCGACCGGGACACCCAATTCGCGCTGCAGCTCACGTCCAAAGAAAAAAGCAACCGCCGAGAAGGCACGCACCGTTTCGGCATTCGCCGGTTGCCACTTCCCCTGAACGTCTCGCTCCGGTTGGTTGGCCACTTGATGAGCCACACGAAAGAGCCGGACCTGTGGCAGGTCGGCGGCGGCCTGGGCCTCGGCACTGCTCAAGTCGCCGTCGTACCAATCGCACTGAGCCACGGGCCACTCCATATTGGACTGACCGGAGCAGAGCCAGACTTCGCCCACCAGTACATCGCGAATCGTCACCTTGCGGGTGCCTTGAATCGCGAACTCATGAGGTCCGACATCCTGGGGAACAGGCAGTGAGACGCTCCAACGACCGTCCGCGTCCGCCTTTGCCCGATAGAGCTCGTCCGACCAATCACTTCGCACAATCATGTCGGTGCCAGGGTCGTCCCAGCCCCAGATCGTGGCCGGCATGTCTCGCTGGAGCACCATCTGATCGGCGATCAGCGCCGGCAAGCGCCATTCGGCACAGGCGTCCGTCGCGACGGCCGCCACCGACAGCAGGGCGGTCCAGAGCAAGATGGAATGGTGATGTGCGGGCTTGTTTCGGTTGGGCACAGGATGGCTCCTTACGGGATCGGATACGTTCGGACTGCGCACGTATGTTAACAGAAAGTCTCCCTCCCCCCGGAAAAGCGGATTGGGTCGCTGCCAACCACAACCGCTGCCAGTCGCGGGAGCCCGCGCCGTACTAAGGTTCCCGGTGGGTAACAAAAGTTTCCCTCCCCCCGGAAAAGCGGATTGGGTCGCTGCCAACCACTACGGCTGCCAGTCGCGGGAGCCCGCGCCGTACTAAGGTTCCCGGTGGGTAAAAAAGTCTCCCTCCCCCCGGAAAAGCGGATTTGGTCGCTGCCAACCACAACCGCTGCCAGTCGCGGGAGCCCGCGCCCTCGGGATGGACGACGCCGGTGGACATGTGCGACCAAATCATCGCTTTTCCGTAGTGGGGAGGGATTAAGGGAGGGGCTATCGGACGGAGGGACTGTCCGCCAGCGAGTGCCCACCCGCCTGAAACTCCCCACCAAAAGCGTGGGATCTCGTGCGGGCCGCACGATCGTTCGCTCCCCGCCCGGATGCCCCCTGCTGATGGGCGAACTTATCACGTCAGCGAGCCGTGGGATCCGTGCGTCTCAAGTGCCCGCCGCCGCCGCAAACAGCCCCCTACCCCTCCACCACATTCTGCGGTTCCCCATCCAACCAAGCCTGCACATTGTCGATCGCGGCTTCGATCAAGCGGCCTCGTGCCGCCCGCGTGGCCCAGGCGAGATGCGGCGTGATGGCACAGCGCGGAGCCGTCAGCAGCGGATCATCGTGGGGCGGCGGTTCGGCTTCGAGTACGTCCAGGGCGGCACCACCAATCCGCCCGGCTGCCAATGCCGCAGCCAACGCCCGCGAATCGACCAGGGCTCCCCGAGCCGTATTCACGAGCAGTGCGGTTGGCTTCATCAGCTTCAGCCGCGCCTGATTCATCAAATGCCATGTTTCATCCGTTAATGGACAATGGAGACTAACGACATCGGACTGAGCAAGCAACGTATCGCACGAGACAAACTCGACATCTGTCTCATGCTCCGCTGGCGATCGTCGAGTCGCCAGGATGCGCATACCAAACGCGCGACCGATCGCCGCCGTGGCTCGGCCAATACGACCGTACCCGATAATTCCGAGTGTCAGCCCGTCAAGTTCGACGAGTGGTCGATTCCAGTAGCACCAGTCCGCGGCCCGCGACCAGTCCCCGTGGCGGACCGAATCGGCATGTCCCGCCACATCCTGGCTGAAGTGCAGGATATGGGCGAACACGAGCTGCGCCACCGAGGCCGTACCGTAGGCGGGCACATTCGTCACCACGATACCCCGCGCCCGGGCGGCGCTCACATCCACGACATTGGTGCCGGTGGCCGTCACGCCGACGTACTCAAGCCGGGGCAGTTGAGCCAGCGTTTCGGCGGGCAGGCGAGCCTTATTGGTGAGCACCACCTCGGCGGCCGCAGCCCGGCTGGCCACCAGGTGCGGGGGCGTCCGCTCGTAGATTGCCAGCCGGCCGAGCTGTTCCAGGCGGCTCCACGACAGATCGCCCGGATTGAGGGTGAACCCATCCAGTACGACGATTGAGACTTGTCCCATGGCTTTCCCCGCAGTGCTCCGCCGCCAACACTTGCTGCCGCCCCGCCATGCGGTTCACAGGAGCCGGCGGTCGCGATGAGTTGGCGGATAAGATACCAGATTGCCGAGTGCGGAGCCGAGTCGCCATGGGCGAGACGATTTGGGCTGTGGGCAAGACACCCGTTGCGTTAGGGACTCGTTTTTCGGACAATACGCACACTGCGGGTGGGTAAGGGTAACGAGATTTGCTGATCGTGAGGAGTTCCCTACCGCCACGAGCACCCCTAGCTCAATTGGATAGAGCATCGGTCTACGGAACCGAAGGTTAGAGGTTCGAATCCTCTGGGGTGTACTTGGTAAAGTGTCTGGCTGCACCGCTTTGCATCTCTTGTTCTTTGACCGCTATTTGCAGACCTGTATATTTGATTCGTACCATTCTCGTACGCTGCAGACCGGCAACGGACTTGTTTTCTAGCGACCAGGGCTGGTTGACCAACGGTCTCTTGCACCTTGGGTTCATTCACCCGAGCAAAATTCTTACGTTGAGTTTGATCAACGGAATTCTGCCAGGCGAATGATGTCGGCTCGCTGAATTGAAACGGGAGATCGCAGCTCAACATTTCGATCTCCGTCCGTTTTGCAACCGATCATCACGATACCCACTTGCCGTCCCGCCAAACTTTGTCGAAGTCCTGACCGGAGCCGATGGCCCTAAAGCAGGGCGAGATGAACTTGGAGATGTGAGTAATCGCTTGCTCGAGCGATTGGTTTGATTCCAGTTTGCCGGCAAAAGCGTCCCACTGTTTTTGCTTGTCCTCGTCTGCGAAGAATTCTCTAGTGAATGCGATCGGGGCTTCGGCGGGAACCTCGGTGTTTCGGCGCCTAAACGTACTCGCAATGGCGTCTACTAACGACCGTCCATCAAATTCAAAGGCGCTGGCGAATTTTTTCAGATCGTAGAAGTCCTTCATGCGACTGTTGGCGATCCCCAGAGCCACCATGGCTTGGAGTTTCTCCGCGACAACCGTCTCTTTGGCGTACGCTCGTACTTTGGGTTGTGGAAAATCAAGCAGTACCGGGTAATCAATTTCTATCGGTGATGGTACGGTCGAGTCACCGAATCCGATGTCTGCCTGCAGGTGAATTTTGGCGTTACCAAGAAATGCGACGACTTTGACGCGAACTCCTTCGTATTGTTGATCTTCTTTGATATCCTCCACCAGCAACGAGTCTTGGTCAAACTTCAATCCGTCATCAACGGCTTCGACCAAGCAGATTTCCATGAAGAGTTCGCGCATTCTGCTGATGTCGGGGATTCCGCTGCCTAGAAAATCAAGGTCTTTCGTCGGTCGATGGAGTTGTTCTGTCCACGCGTAGAATAGCGAACCACCTTTCAGGATCAGTTCGTCCTGGCGTTGAGAAACTGACAGTCGGTAGAGTAGACGTTCGAGACCGTAGCGAACGAGGATGAGATTGAATGCCTCGCCGGTCGATCTGGCATGGTTCATCAATCGCTGTCGAACAGACGCCGCGATGTCTTTCGGACTCATACCGTGGCTTCCATGTACGGTTTCATGACTCGCGTCATACGGCAGACCTTTGCTGCTTCCCAGATCTCGTCCACGGACGCGGCTTTTCGACGGAGGCAATTGCGCAGAGCTTCAAGGGCTACGTCCAGACCGATTTTATTACGAAATCGGAAACAATCGGCGACTGTCTTCGCGGGTGCGTATACTCGAATCGTACGCGCTGTTCGTCGCTGTGTGCATGATGCCGTAGTCAAGCATGCTGCGGGAGAATCGCACAAATCGAGTCGGTGGGTAATCGACCTTTGGCAGGCGCGCTTTATGCTCGATCGCCATCCAAATCACATTGGGCGTCTGTGTGGTTAGCTCATGGAACTCAAGTGCCGAGATGAGTGCGATCACGCCGTGAGGCACCCGCTGACAGATCTCAGCGAGCTGTTCGTGTGAACCGAAGTCCTCATTGGGCAGCGCGTAAAGACCTCGGGACATTCGCTGGAGCAGGCCTTTCTCGCAAAGTCGGCTCAGATAGGTCCGTGGTATGTGATGTTCAGCAAGGTCGCGAGAACGCAGGATCCCCTTCTGGCGGACAAGTCTCAGGAGGGATTGTTCGTAGTTTTCGGGTGATTTGTCGCTCATGGTGCGAATTCTAGCATGTTACGAAACATCGGCACATATTAATAAGTGCCTACGTTGCGAAACATTTCCCGAATGCCGTGGGGAGGGTGCGTTTACAGCGATTTTCCACAGCATCCGGCGCGAACTGGAAAGGGATGGCGTCTCAGTGACGCCTCGCCTTTGGCCAACAAAGCAGAATAAAGCAGACAGAATAAAGCAGACAGTCTACTTCTTTAGGGAGCTCGGCTAGTTAGCGTTATCAGCAAGATTTGGCAGCAATTGCGGAGGTGTTTTCCGGACAGGGAAGCCCAGGCGGAAGACAGGTATGCCTTGCGTCGGGCTCTGAGGCACGACGTTATTGGCGCGGAATGTCCGCACAACGCCCTCAAGCGACCTGCGCTGCGATATTTCGCGGCAGGCGCGAGCGTCGACATCCCGCCAGCCAGTTGAGGTTACGAACGCACCGTTCGTCGCGTCTGCGATTGGATGAGCACCCGTGCGTCGGAGGGCAACCGCCGGTGACTCTCCTGGTCGTCGTCACCCGTCGCGGCCAGTAGCGGTCAGCTAAGAAAGACGGCCGCACAGGCAGACTGGCCCCGTTGCCGACGCTCGCCCGCCGCCGCGGCCCGTCGGGACACCTCGGCAAAGCTGCCCACCACGTGACCAAACATCTGCTCGTAACCGCTGACCACCGCCGACCACATTTCACTGCGGATCCCCAGGCGTTCCAAGATGGGCCGCACATGGTTGGGAATGGAACCCGATTTCCCCTCCCGCACGATGGCGGCCACTGGCGTCCAGCAGTTGCAGGTAATCGTCGAGGCTGATCGGCAGCAGGCCCTTATCCGTACGCGCGGCGGGAACTGGCCGATGTCAGCCATCGCGGATCGTCCAGCGGTACCCGCTCGTCCAGCGTCAATTCACACATCCAGCCATCGGGGGCTTTATCCGGCGGCACGGGAGCCGAAGGCCGAGGGCCGCCCACTGTTGCTGCTGGCGGGCCTGAATGCGGTTGTAGGCCGACGTGTGCCGGGATGACTCGGGCGTCGACGCCTCGCCCGCGCGGATCTGGTTGAGATCAATATACATGCCACAGATGAGAATGGCCGCCTCGTCGACCAGATTCCGGCACTGATAGCGATCTTCCCAGAAGGTACCCTTGAAACCGTCCTCGATTACTGCGGTGCGCCACATATTCGCAGAGGATGCCCATAAACCAGGACGGATCGGACAAAGGGCCGCCGCAGGGTTTTGACCCGCCCCGGCATTAGCAATTCCAGCGTAACCCGCGCCGCCGGAGGCGGTTGGGGCACACCATCGCGGCTCTTGGCCAGCTTCGTGGCCGTGAGCCATTTGGTCACGACCTCCCGGTCGGACCAGGTCTTGACGACATCCGGCCGGTTACGGAGGACCAGGTGGATGCAGTTGCTCATTTCCGCACGGAATCCGATCTCGATCCCGAACATTCCGGCCAGCAGTTGCTGCATCTGATAGATCCGACAGCCGCCGGTACTGGTAGTCCTGGCCGGTGACCGGGTCCTGACCGCAGAGCAAGGCTCGACGGACGCAGCGGGACCAGCAATGGTAGACGCCGACCACTTCGGGGCGGACGGTATCACGACGTGGGCGGGAAGGCATGCTTCACCTCCGTGGGAAAGCGGGGCCGCGGGGAGGGTGGCGCGGCACGATGAATATACGCATGCACATATATATACACATGTATATACCCTTCGGCGAGCCGGTTGTCAACGGCCCGCACCTCGGTCTCCCAGCAGCTTGGATGCATCTGTCCCGTCGACCGCCTCAAGAGACTGGCTTCACGGGACACCGGATCCATGGCGAATCGGTTTCACCGGCCAACCCAGACTTCCCGAGAGATTAGACTGTCTGCTTTCCTCTGCTTTCCTCTGCTGCCCAAGAGATTATAGACTGTCTGCTTTCCTCTGCTTTCCTGACTCCTGACTGCTTTCCTGACTTGGCAGCCGTAACGGTGCAAACTCCATGCCCACCTTGCTGTGCAGGGTCTCACCATATTCGTATTGTACGATGCCGATGGCGAATCGATCTGTACACGGAGTCTAGCAAAAATGTGTGTCTCTCGACGGGAATTCCTCACCGGCACCTGTGCTGCTGGAACTGCGGCTCTGATCGCTGGCCGCCGTGACACGGTCATGCTGCTCACCCCAAACACCACAATTGCCGGCTTCCGCCGGTTCGTTCTCCTTCATTCACCTTACCGACCAGCACGTCACTCATCGCCGCCACGCCCCCGACGGGTACCGAAAGTGCATCGCCGCTCTCAACGGACTCGAGAAAGCTCCCGATTTCGTCCTCATGGGCGGCGACATGGTCTTCGACGGCAATTACACTTCCAAAGACGACTACGAAAACCAGATCCGCCTCTTTAAGGAGATCACCGCCGAAATCCAACCACCCCGGCATCCGCGTCGGCAACCACGACGTCCTCGTTGGAGCCCGCGGGAGAAAGTTGCATCGAGCGATCGTGACTACGGCAAGAAGCTCATTCTTGAGATTCACTCGGAATGGATGCACCTTACTACAGCTTTGACCATCAGGGATGGCACTTCTCGGTTCTCTATAGCTGCTATTCCGACACCCGCCAGGACGGAATCCTCCAGATTCCTCGTCTCGGCGACAAGCAACTCGAATGGCTCGACGAT
>CAVOZC010000023.1:0-286781 GCA_963700865.1 uncultured Planctomycetaceae bacterium
TACGTATCTGTACCGGGCCGGACGAGGCCTGGGGCACGGCTGACGAGCAGAACTGCAGCATTCCGCCCATCACACCTCGATCCTTTCCGTTCTCACTTCTCACTTCTGGCATAATCCCCCCGTCATGCCTTCCTCTTCGGATCCCGCCGACCTGGAATTCTCTCCCGACGAGATGCGCCGCATGGGCGAGGCGGTGCTCGAACGCATCGTCGCGCACCTCGCGTCGCTCGACGGGCAGCCCGTGCGCGGCGACGTCGACGCCGAGGCCTTGTGCCGGGCGATGCGCGAGCCGGCGCCGGAGGAGGGCTCGGCGATCGGCCCGCTGCTCGACTCGCTGTTCAACGACTGGATTCCGCGCTCCTTCACGACGCCGGGCCCCGGCTATCTCGCCTACATCCCGGGCGGCGGCCTGTTCCCGGCGGCGCTCGCCGACTTCATCAGCGCCACGACCAACCGCTACACCGGCGTCTGGATCGCGGCGCCGGCGCTCGTCCAGCTCGAGGCCAACGTGCTCGACTGGTTCCGCGACTGGATGGGCTTCCCGGCATCGACGCGCGGGCTGCTGACGACGGGCGGATCGATGGCGGGATTCAACGCGATTGTCTGCGCGCGCGAGCGGCTGCTGGGCGACGACATCCGATCCGGCGTGCTCTACACGTCGACGCAGGCGCACCACTCCGTCGTGAAGGCCGCACGGCTCGCCGGCATCCGGCCCGACCGCGTGCGCGAGATTCCTGCCGACGCCGCGTTCCGGATGCGGACGTGATCGCCCTCGCCGCCGCCGTGCGAGAGGACCGCGCGCGGGACTGCGCCCGTTCATGGTGGCGTCGACGGCCGGCACCACCAACACCGGGGCGGTCGATCCGCTCGACGCGATCGCGGATCTCTGCGACGGCCGAGGGCCTGTGGCACCACGTGGACGGCGCCTACGGCGCCTTCTTCCACATGTGCCCCGAGCTGCGCCCGCTGCTGAGCGGCCTCGCGCGCGCCGACTCGCTGACGCTCGACCCGCACAAGGGCCTGTTTCTGCCGTACGGCACCGGCGCGCTGCTCGTGCGCGACGGATCGCGCTCTGCGCGACGTGCACGGCGCGACGGCCGGCTACCTGCCGGCACGCCGGATCCGGACGAGTTCTACGATCCGAGCCAGTACGGCCCGGATCTGTCGCGCGGATTCCAGGGCCTGCGCGTGTGGCTGTCGGTGAAGGTGTTCGGCGCCGGCCCGCTTCCGCGCCGCGCTCGCCGAGAAGCGCGCGCTGGCGGTGGAGGCGGCCGTCCGCATCGCGGCAATCCCCGGCATCGTCATGGTGGCGCCGCCGCAGCTCTCGCTCTTCGCGTTCCACCTCGACGTGGCCGGGCGCCACGCGTGACGACGAGAACGCCGCGACGACGGCGCTGATTGAGATGGCGTGACGGCGCGCGGCCGGGTGATGATCACCGGCTGCACGGTGGACGGCCGCGTCCTCGCGCGTGTGTGCGTGCTCAGCTTCCGCACCCGCCACGACACGATGGACACGTGTGTCGCGCACGTGGCCGAGGAGACAGCGGCCATTCTCGCGGAGGCGCGATCAGCGACCAACCCTGATGCCGCAGGGCACAGGGCAAAGACCTGTGCCACCGGTGCCCAATGTGACGTCCGGTGGCCAGGGTCGACCCGAGCCCTACCCCGGCTTTCGCGCCGCAATCGACGCGACCTGATCGCCGTCGACCTCACCCTCACGCGCTTCGAGGATCTCGAGGCCCTCGACGAGGACCCGCAGCTCGCCGGGCGCGAGCAGGAAATCCGGATTCGACGGCTTGCGCCGGACCGCCGCGTGGGCGCGCGTGAAGGTCTCGTAGAGCAGCACACCGCCGGGCACCAGCGCGCGGACGATCGCCGGGAAGAGCGGCCGGTGCAGGTACCGGAACACGAGGACGAGGTCTGTACTCGGCGTCGCCGAGCGAGACGCCT
This sequence comes from uncultured Planctomycetaceae bacterium, assembly GCA_963700865.1. GTDB lineage: Bacteria > Planctomycetota > Planctomycetia > Pirellulales > Pirellulaceae > CAVOGJ01. Next base: position 1,951 of record CAVOZC010000023.1, read on the forward strand.
TCACGCTCGAGATCCACGATCGCGGTGTCGATCGCAAGCCCGTGCCGCTCCGCTCTGGCGTGTAACCGGGCGATGGCCTCCGCGTCGCGATCCACGGCGCGCACCACGTAGCCCCAGGAGGCGGCGATGAGCGCGTGGCGCCCGGCGCCGCAGGCAACATCGAGTGCCCGTCCCCCGCGGGGGAGCCGCGGCCGCTGGCGCAGCAGCCAATCCGACGCTCCGCGGGCGCTCGCGATGGACCCGGGTCCGGTCGTCATCGCTCGTAACCTACGCAGAATCCGGCCGTCACCGGTATGATGAAGGCATGTCGGTGATCGTGTGGCTCGAATCGACGGCGGATCTCGATCGTGCGCTCGACCAGTCGCGCAAGCTTCCCGTGGTGTTCTACAAGCACAGCCTCACGTGCGGCACCAGCGCCTTCGCGCTCGACGAGGTGCGCGCCTTTCTGGCGAGCGAGACCGCCGCCCGCGTGGCGGTGCGCGGCGTCGCAGTGCAGACCGCGCGCGCCGTCTCGAACGAGTTGGCCCGGCGCCTGGGCGTCCGCCACGAAACGCCGCAGATCCTGATCGTGACTGACGGTACGGTCGCCTGGCACCGTTCCCATTTCCGGGTCTCGGCCGCGACGATCGTTGAGCGCGTGCGCACGATCCTCGATCGGTCTTCGGCTACCGCCAGGTAAGGCTCGACCTCCGCGCCGGCCGCCCGCGCGTGTCCGCATGATCCGTCTCCCTTCCCGCCTGTCGCTCGTGTTCTCGTCGATCGGCCACGGCTACATGCACCTGTTCGCCGTGTACCTCTACCTGGTCGTGCTGCCGCTCGAGCGGGAGTGGGGCCTGCCCTATCCGGAGCTGATCGGCTTGTGGACGGTGGGCTCGCTGTTGATCGGCGCGGTGGCGTTGCCGGTCGGCTGGATCGCCGACCGCTGGAGCGCCACCGGCATGATGGTGGTCTTCTTCGTGGGGCTCGGCACGGCGTCCATCGCCTGCGGCCTGGCCACCGGCCCACGCACGCTGTGGGCGGGGCTCTGCCTGCTCGGGCACGTTCGCGTCCATTTATCATCCCGTCGGGCTGCCCTGGCTGGTCCGGACTGCCGCGACCCGCGGCAAGGCGCTGGGCGTTAACGGCATCTTCGGCAGCGTCGGCGTGGCCTCGGCCGGGATCGTGGCCGGCACGCTGATCGACCTGTTCGGCTGGCGCACGGCGTTCGTCGTCCCCGGCCTCGTGTCAATCGGCACCGGGGCCGCGATGTGGGCCGCGCGGCACACCGGCCGGTCGCCGATGGCGACACCGGCCCCCGGTGCCGAGGGCGCCACCGGCTCCCGGGCGGACCGCCATCGCGCGTTCGCCGTGCTGGTGGTTACGATGTTCGGCGGATCGCTCATCTACCAGTCGACGCAGGCCGCGCTGCCGAAGCTGTTCGAGTTGCGGCTCGAGGATCGGCTCGGGCCGGGCACGTTCGGCGTCGGAGCCATGGTCGCCGTCGCTTACGGCATCGCCGGTCTGACCCAGATCGCGCCGGCCACCTCGCCGACCGCTACCCCCTCAAGCGCGTCTACACCACCGCGCTCCTCAGCCAGGCGCCGCTCCTGTGGCTGGCCTCGACCGTGGGCGGGGTTCCGCTCGTGCCGCTCGCCACCGGCCTCGTCATCGCGAACACGGCGGCGCTGCCCGCCGAGAACATCCTGCTCGCCGAGGCCGCGCCGCGTCGCCAGAGCCTCGCGTTCGGCATGAAGTTCCTCCTCGAGCTTCGGCGCCGCCCCGCTCGCGATCCGGCTCGTCGCCTTCGTCACCGAGCGCACCGGCGGCTTCGCCTGGCTCTTCATCGCGCTCGCCGGCGTCGCCGTCACCATGGGCGCCGTCGCGTTCCTGCTACCGGGGGCCACCGCGACCGCCGTTCACCACGGTTGACGGACTGACTTTGCGGATCTCCGGATCTGCGGCACCTCCACGACGGCGTCAGCCATCGTCGGTGGTCGGCGGCGTCCATTCAAGACGGGAAGGACCGTCGCGCGCCACCTGCGGTGGTCCCGGACGAGCGGCGAGAGGCCCGAACGTCTCGGAAGTCCGCAGCGTATAATTCCCCCACCGTGTCCCTGAACTACCTCGCGACCCGCTACACCTGTTCGTGGCCCTGGTCCACCCTCGTGCTGCTGTGCGACGGGCGACTGGTCTGCGGGTGCGCCGACCCGTACGGCAAGCGGGTGCTCGGCGACGCCCGGCGCGAATCGGTCGGCGCCGTGTGGACCGGCGCGACCGCCGGCCCTGCGCGAGGATCTCAACGGCGGCGGCTCCGCGTTCTGCGGCGACTGCCCGCTCAAGCTGCCGCTGGGCGACGCCGAGCGCCGCCCCGGCGCGGGCTCGACGTCGGCTCCGTTGCCCGCGCGGCTGTACATCGAGTGCACGGCCGCCTGCAACATCTCGCTGCTTCCAGGCCTGCTGCGCGCCGGAGACGGGCATCACGAAGACGCGCCAGGCCGCCATGCTCGACTTCGACCTGTTCGCGCGCGTCGTGGACGAGACCGGACCGTCGCTCGTCCGCATCGACTTCTTCAACTACGGCGAGACGTTCCTCCACAAGCGAGCGGTCGAGATGTGCGAGTACATCAAGGCGCGCTTCCCCGGCGTCTACCTCTACACCAGCACCAACGGTCTCGACGCTCGACGACGCGAAGGCGCGGCGCCTGGCACGATCGGGCGTCGACGAGGTGACCTTCTCGATCGACGGCGCGACGCAGGCGAGCTACGAGCGCTACCGGCAGCGCGGCCGGCTCGACGTGGCGCTCGCCGCCATGCGCGCCATGGTCGACGAGAAACGCAAGGCCGGCCGCGACGTGCCGTTCCTCAACTGGCGCTACATCCTGTTCAACTGGAACGACAGCGACGAGGAGATGGACCTCGCGCGCCGGATGGCCGAGGAGATCGGCATCGATCGACTCTGCTGGGAGATCACGGATCACCCGGAGGAGGCGTTCTCGCGGCGGTTCGCCCCCGGCTCGCCCGACCTGGCGCGCATCCGCCACGAGGTCTGGGACGACAACAACCTGGGGAACGCCATCCCCGGCGCGACGCCGCGGGCCCGCGATCGACCTGGAGGGCGAGCGCACGACCGGTGACGGCACGCCCCGGTGAGGCGATCGTGATCCGCGCACGCGTGCACAACCTCTCGACCCGGGCCTTTCCGGCGCAGGCGACGCTACGGCCGCCGCCTGGTGCGGCTCGGCGCGCAGCTCTGCCGCGCGGACGGCGCGCTCGTCGACCGGGACTTCGCCCGCGCGTGGCTGCCGGGGCCGCTCGCGGCCGGGACGTCGGTCGAGGTGCCGATCGAGCTGCCCGCCCCCGACGCGGCCGGCGCCTACCAGCTCCGGTTCGACCTGGTGAGCGAGGGCATCGACTGGTTCGAGGCCTGCGGCTCGCCGGTGACCGGTCCGCCCGCTCGTGGTGGCGTAGGAGCCAGTTCTCTCTCGGAAAGGGGCTTTGGATTCCCGGCGCGCGGACGGCTTGACCAGACACACCTATTCACCCTTAAAATACTGATATAGACAAGTTTCCACTTGTCTATACATTCTGGATCGGGCCTTGGCTCGGCCCTTTCCAGGCCGGCCGCCCCGCTCGCTGAGGCGCCGCGTCGCGAGGCACCAATGACCCAGACGACACCCTCCAGCACGACGCTCGATGCCGCCTTCCGCGCCCTGCGTGGCCGGGACCTGCTGACGCTGCGGGAGCTGACCCGCGACGAGTTCGCCGCGCTCCTCGATCGGGCTCGCCTGATGAAGGCCGACCCCCGCGGCTTCTCCACGACCCTCGCGGGCAAGACGCTCGCGATGCTCTTCGAGAAGCCCTCGCTCCGCACGCGCGTCACCTTCGACGTGGCGATGTACGCAGCTCGGCGGCCACGCGATCTACCTGTCGCCGAACGAGATCAGCATGGGCAAGCGGGAATCGACGCACGACGTGGCGAGGAACCTCGAGCGCATGGTCCAGGGCATCATGATCAGGACCTTCACCCAGCAGATCGTCGACGACCTGGCACGAGCGGCGCGCGTCCCGGTCATCAACGGGCTCACCGACTTCAGCCACCCGTGCCAGGGCCTGGCCGACTACCTGACGCTGCTGGAGATCAGGGGATCGCTGGCGGGAGTGCGCGTGGCGTACGTCGGCGACGGCAACAACGTCGCGCACTCGCTGGCGCACGGCGCCGCGCTCGCCGGCGCCGCGCTCTCGATCGCCACGCCGGCCGGCTACGAGCCGGCGCCGGAGGCGATCGAATGGGCGACGGTCGCATGGGGCGACGATCACGCTGACGCGCGACCCCCGCGAGGCCGTCGAGAACGCCGACGCCGTGTACACGGACACGCTGGACGAGCATGGGCCAGGAAGCGGAGGCCGAGGAGCGCCGGCGGATCTTCGCGCCGTACCAGGTGAACGACGCGCTCGTCGCGCGCGCGAAGGCCGACGCGGTCTTCATGCACTGCCTGCCGGCGCACCGCGGCGAGGAGGTCACCGACGCGGTCATCGACTCGCCGCGATCGGTCGTGTTCGACCAGGCGGAGAACCGGCTGCACGCGCAGAAGGCCGTGCTGGCGGCCCTGATGGGCTGAGGAGCCGACCGTGCTGAGGAAGACCGCGCTCGTCGCGATCGGCGGCAATTCGCTCATTCGCGCCGGCGACGACGGCTCGGTCGGCGAAGAGCAGGAGCACGCCCGCGCGACGAGCCGCGCGATCGCGGCCCTGGTGGCCGACGGCTGGCGGCTGCTCGTCACCCACGGCAACGGTCCGCAGGTGGGCGCGGCGCTGCTCCGCTCGGAGCGCGGCGCGGACGAGGTCTACCCGCTCTCGCTGAACGTCTGCGGCGCGGCCACGCAGGGCGAGATCGGCTACCTGCTCCAGCAGGCGCTCGGCCAGGAGCTGGCGAGCGCGCCAGGTCGAGCGGCCCGTGGCCACCGTGCTCACGCAGGTGGTCGTCGCGGAGAGGGACCCCGCCTTCGACCGGCCGTCCAAGCCCATCGGGCCCTTCTACACCCGCGAGCAGGCCGACGACCGGCGACGCCGGCGGGGCTGGACGATGGTCGAGACGCCCGACGGGTTTCGTCGCGTCGTTGCGTCTCCCGAGCCGGTCGAGATCGTGGAGGGCGACGTCATCCGCGCGCTGCTCGATCGCGGGGTGCTCGTGGTCGCGCTCGGCGGCGGCGGCATCCCGGTCGTCCGCGCGGGGACCGCGGCTCGTCGGCGTGGACGCGGTCATCGACAAGGACCGCGCGTCGGCGCTGCTGGCCACGCGCATCCAGGCCGAGCTGTTCATCATCCTGACCGACGTCGACCGCGTGTACCTGGACTACCGGCGGCCGACCGAGCGGCCGCTCGAGCGGGTGACGGTCGACGAGCTGGAGCGCCACGACCGCGAGGGACAGTTTCCCGCCGGCTCGATGGGACCGAAGGTCGAGGCGGCGCTGCGGTTCCTGCGGGACGGCGGGCGCGAGGTCATCATCACGTCGCCCGAGCGGCTCCTCGAAGCGGTCGCCGGACGCGCCGGCACGCACGTCGTCGGTGGAGAGGTCGCCGTGGAAGCACCGCTGGTGCTGGCGGCGTCGGGATCGCGGAGGACGGGGCTGAGGCGCCCAAGCGAAGGTGCGTCATGACGGTCACCGAGTGCGTCGAGCTGGAAGAGCAGTACGGCGCGCACAACTACCATCCGCTGGACGTGGTCATCGAGCGCGGCCGAGGGCGTCTGGGTGTACGACGTCGACGGCCGGCGCTACCTCGACTGCCTCGGCGCGTACTCGGCGGTCAACCAGGGCCACTGCCATCCGCGGATCGTCGCAGGCGCTGCGCTGGAGCAGGCGCGACCGGCTCACGCTCACGTCGCGCGCGTTCCACAACGACCAGCTGCCGCTCCTGTACCGGCAGCTGCTGCGAGCTGACCGGCATGGACATGGCGCTGCCGATGAACACCGGCGCCGAGGCGGTCGAGACCGCCATCAAGGCGGCGCGCAAGTGGGGCTACACGGTCAAGGGCATCCCGAGCGGACCAGGCCGAGATCATCGTCTGCGCGGACAACTTCCACGGCCGCACGACCACGATCGTCGGCTTCTCGACCGACGCGCAGTACCGCGACGGCTTCGGCCCGTTCACGCCGGGCTTCCGATCGTCCCGTTCGGCGACGCCGACGCGCTCGAGCGCGGCGATCACGCCCGAACACCTGCGCCTTCCTGGTCGAGCCGATCCAGGGCGAGGCCGGCATCATCATCCCGCCCGACGGGCTACCTGGCGCGGGCCGCGGCGCATCTGCCAGGCGAACCGACGTGCTGCTCATCGCCGACGAGATCCAGACCGGCCTCGGCCGCACCGGCAAGCTCTTCGCCTGCGAGCACGAGCGGCGTGCGACCCGACGTGATGATCGTCGGCAAGGCGCTCTCGGGCGGCTTCTATCCGGTGTCGGCGGTGCTCGCCGACGCGCGAGGTGATGGGCGTGTTCAAGCCCGGCGACCACGGCAGCACCTTCGGCGGCAACCCGCTCGCCTGCGCGGTCGCGCGCGCCGCGCTCGACGTGCTCGTCGACGAGGAGCTGGTGGAGCGCTCGGCCGAGCTCGGCGCGTACTTCCTCGAGCGGCTCCGGACGATCGAGAGCCCGGTGATCAAGGAGGTCCGCGGCCGCGGGCTCTGGATCGGCATCGAGCTGACGAGCCGCGGCGCGGCCCTACTGCGAGGCGCTCGAGGACGAGGGCCTCCTGTGCAAGGAGACCCACGAGCACGTCATCCGCATCGCGCCGCCGCTGGTCATCGACGAGGGACGAGATCGACTGGGCGTTCGATCGGATCGGAAGGTGCTCACGCGGTCGTGCCGACGGAATGCCCGCCGAGTAGCGGCGGAGCGCGCGGAGCGGACGGGCGAAGGGTGCCCCGCGAGCGAAGCGCGCTAGGCGGGGTGCAGGGGGCCCCGCCGATGGAAGGAATGACCCGATGCAGCGGACGAAGACGATCATCATGGGCGCGGCCGGACGCGACTTCCACGACTTCAACGTCGCTGTACCGGGACGACGAACGATACGAGGTCGTGGCGTTCACGGCCACCCAGATTCCCGAACATCGACCGGGCGGCGCTACCCCGCCGGCGCTCGCCGGCCGGCTGTATCCGCAGGGCATCCCGATCCGACGCCGAGGACGAGCTCGAATCGCTGATCCGGCGCACGGCGTGCGGGAGGTCGTCTTCGCCTACAGCGACGTGTCCGTACTCGCACGTCATGCAGCGGTCGGCGCTCGTCAACGCCGCGGGTGCCGACTTCAAGCTCCTCGGCGCCGGCTCCACGATGCTCAGAGCCGCAAGCCGGTGGTCGGCGTCTGCGCCGTGCGCACCGGCTGCGGCAAGAGCCAGACCGACGCGCCGGGTGGCGGTCCTGCTGCGGCAGGCCGGCCTCAGAGTGGCCGTCGTCCGCCACCCGATGCCCTACGGCGATCTGCGAGAAGCAGCGCGTGCAGCGCTTCGCCACGCTCGACGATCTGAAGCAGCACGACTGCACGATCGAGGAGATCGAGGAGTACGAGCCGCACATCGTGAACGGCACGATCGTGTTCGCCGGCGTCGACTACGGCGCCATCCTGGCCGAGGCGGAGCAAGAAGTCGACGTGGTGCTGTGGGACGGCGGCAACAACGACCTGCCCTTCTATCGGCCCGACCTGCACATCGTCGTGGCCGACCCGCTCGCGTGCCGGCCACGAGCTCGCCTACTACCCGGGCGAAGCGAACCTGCGGATGGCCGACGTGGTCATCATCAACAAGATCGACACGGCCGAGCCGGCCGCGCGTCGAGCGGCTCCACGCGAACATCCGGGCGATCAACCCCGAAGGCGACGGTCGATCGAGGCCGCGTCGCCGTTGACCGCCGACCATCCCGAGCGCGTTGCGCGGCAAGCGGGTGCTCGTCGTCGAGGACGGCCCCACGCTGACGCACGGCGAGATGAAGTTCGGCGCCGGCACCGTGGTGGCCCGCAAGCTCGGCGCGCGCGAGATCGTCGATCCGCGGCCCTGGGCCGTGGGCACGATCGCGGAGACCTTCCGGAAGTACCCGGACATCGGCGCCCTGCTGCCGGCGATGGGCTACGGCGACGAGCAGGTGCAGGACCTCGAGGCGACGATCGACACGGGTGCCGGCCGACGTGGTGGTCGATCGGCACGCCGATCGACCTCAGCCGCATCGTGCAGGATCGACCAAGCCGACGGTCCGCGTGCGCTACGATCTGCAGGAGATCGGCCAGCCGACGCTCGACACGGTGCTCGCCGGCTTCCTCAAGCACGTGCGCCCGGCGAGGCGGTGCCGGCCTATGTACGGTGGGGCATGTTCATGCCCAAGCTCTGCGTGGTGCTGCCGCCGGCCGATCGCGCGCAGTTGACCCAAGTCGTGGCGAACGGAAACACGCCGCAAAAACTGGCAGTGCGCGCGCAGATCCTGCTGCTGTTGGCGGATCACGTTCGTCCCGCCCACGTGGCCACACGCCTCGCGTTGAGTCGGAATCACGTCCACTACTGGATGCGGCGGTACGTCGCCCGGGGCGTGACCGGCGTGCTGCGGGATGCGTCCCGTCCGGGTCGCAAGAAGCGCATCAGCCCGGACCAGATTGCGGCCATTGTGAACGCGACCCTGACCACGACACCGCCCGGCCGGACGCCCTGGAGCACGCGCACCATGGCGCGCGCCCAGGGCGTCAGCGAGAAACCCATCCGTAACATTTGGCAGCAGCATGGGCTGCAACCCCATCGGGTGACGCGCTTCAAACTCTCGAAGGATCCGCACTTCGTGGACAAGCTCCGGGATGTCGTCGGCCTCTACCTGAATCCCCCCGAGAAAGCGGTCGTGTTCTGCGTGGATGAGAAGAGCGGGATTCAAGCGTTGGACCGAACCCGGCCGGTGTTGCCTTTGCGCCCTGGCGTGCCGGAGCGCCAAACCCACGACTACATTCGTCACGGCACGACCTGCTTGTATGCCGTCTTGCGCGTCCTTGACGGCGTCGTCCTTGGCGAGTGCCGGCCGAAGCGTGACACCAAGGCTTTGGTCCGATTCCTCGACCACGTCGAGCAGGCGACGGCGCTCGACCAGGCGATTCACGTAATCCTCGACAATCTGAGCACGCACAAAAGTCCGCCCGTGCAACGGTGGTTGCGACGCCATCCGCGCGTCCGCTTTCACTTCATCCCCACCAGCAGTTCCTGGCTCAACCTGGTGGAACGCTGGTTCGGCGAGATCACGCGCGATCGGATCCGTCGCGGGACGTTCAACAGCGTCCCCGCGCTCGTCGCCGCGATCGAGGACTACTTGCAGCATTACAACGAGGCGCCCCGTCGGTTCATCTGGACCAAAGATGCGGACATGATTCTCGACAACATCGCGAAATGTCCTAAACCGTTAACCGCCGAGCGGCGAACGTTCGCCGGCGGTACGGGCCCGCGGTGACAGTCGTGCCGGCCGCAGGACCATACTGGGTAGACCGACCGATGGCGCGACCTCCCGAGACCACCGCTCCGGCTCCCGTCCCGCGCGGCCGCGAGATCTACTGCAACCGCACGCTCAACCTGCGCGGCATCAAGGCCGTCGGCTACGACATGGACTACACCCTCGTCCACTACAAGGTGGACGCCTGGGAGCGACGGGCCTACGCCTATCTCAAGCAGAAGCTGGAGGACGCCGGCTGGCCGGTGGGCGATCTCGCCTACGACAGCGAGTTCGCGATGCGCGGGCTCGTCATCGACACCGAGCTCGGCAACGTCGTCAAGGCGAATCGCTTCGGCTACATCAGGCAGGCCAGCCACGGCACGCAGGCGGCTGTCGTTCGACGAGCAGCGGCGCGTCTACTCGCGCGAGCTCGTCGACCTGGGCGAGCCGCGCTGGACGTTTCTCAACACCTTCTTCTCGCTGTCCGAGGCCTGCCTGTACGCCCAGCTCGTCGATCGGTTCGACGCGGAGCGGTTCGCCGACGTCGTCGGCTACGCCGATCTCTGGCGGCGGGTGAACCGATCGCTCGACGAGGCGCACATGGAGGGCCGGCTCAAGGCCGAGATCGTCGCGCGGCCCGACGAGTACGTCGACCTCGATCCCGACGTGCCGCTGGCGCTGCTCGACCAGCGCGCGGCCGGCAAGCGCCTGCTGCTCATCACCAACTCCGACTGGGCCTACACGCGCGAGATCATGGCGCGTACGCTCGAGCCGCAGCTGCCGGCGGGCACCTCGTGGCGCGAGCTCTTCGACCTGATGGTGGTGTCGGCGCGCAAGCCGGACTTCTTCTCGCACGCCGCGCCCGCCTTCGAGGTGGTGGACGAGGACGGCCTGCTCCGCCCGGTGAACGGGCGCCTCCGCCGGGCGGCGTGTACGTGAACGGCAACGCGCGCCTGGTCGAGCGGTTCCTCGGCCTGTCGGGCGCGGAGATCCTCTACGTCGGCGATCACCTCTACGTGGACGTGCGGGTGACGAAGGACATCCTGCGCTGGCGCACCGCCCTGCTGGTCCGCGAGCTCGAGCGCGAGGTGGCCGAGTCTGCGGACGCCGCGCCCGACCAGGCGCGCCTCGACGAGCTGATGGCCGAGAAGGCGGCGCTCGAGTTCGAGCAGGCGCGCGCGCGGCTCGAGCTGCAGCGGCGCCAGCACCGCTACGGGCCGGCGCCCTCGAGCCCGGTCGCGGCCCTCGAGGCCCGACAGGTCGAACTGCGGCTTCGGCTCGAGCGGCTCGACCAGGAGATCGCGCCGCTCGCCACGTCGCTCGGCCGGCTGTCCAACGCCACGTGGGGTCCGCTCATGCGCACCGGCGGCGAGAAGAGCCATCTGGCCTGGCAGGTCGAGCGGTTCGCCGACGTCTACACGTCCCGCGTGTCGAACTTCCTCTACCCGACCCCGTTCGCCTACCTCCGCTCGCCCCGCGGCGCGCTGCCGCACGAGACGGGCGACTGACGCGTCTGGGTGTCCGATGTGGCAGGATCATTACACCACCGGAGCATGCGCCCCCGTGCGGAGCGCGTCGAAGAGGTTGGCGATAATGAGCGCGCCACGGTAGCGCCGCGGCCTTACGCTAGTCTCATGCGGTTAACGGTTTAGGACATTTCGCGATGTTGTCGAGAATCATGTCCGCATCTTTGGTCCAGATGAACCGACGGGGCGCCTCGTTGTAATGCTGCAAGTAGTCCTCGATCGCGGCGACGAGCGCGGGGACGCTGTTGAACGTCCCGCGACGGATCCGATCGCGCGTGATCTCGCCGAACCAGCGTTCCACCAGGTTGAGCCAGGAACTGCTGGTGGGGATGAAGTGAAAGCGGACGCGCGGATGGCGTCGCAACCACCGTTGCACGGGCGGACTTTTGTGCGTGCTCAGATTGTCGAGGATTACGTGAATCGCCTGGTCGAGCGCCGTCGCCTGCTCGACGTGGTCGAGGAATCGGACAAAAGCCTTGGTGTCACGCTTCGGCCGGCACTCGCCAAGGACGACGCCGTCAAGGACGCGCAAGGCGGCATACAAGCAGGTCGTGCCGTGACGAATGTAGTCGTGGGTTTGGCGCTCCGGCACGCCAGGGCGCAAAGGCAACACCGGCCGGGTTCGGTCCAACGCTTGAATCCCGCTCTTCTCATCCACGCAGAACACGACCGCTTTCTCGGGGGGATTCAGGTAGAGGCCGACGACATCCCGGAGCTTGTCCACGAAGTGCGGATCCTTCGAGAGTTTGAAGCGCGTCACCCGATGGGGTTGCAGCCCATGCTGCTGCCAAATGTTACGGATGGTTTTCTCGCTGACGCCCTGGGCGCGCGCCATGGTGCGCGTGCTCCAGTGCGTCCGGCCGGCCGGTGTCGTGGTCAGGGTCGCGTTCACAATGGCCGCAATCTGGTCCGGGCTGATGCGCTTCTTGCGACCCGGACGGGACGCATCCCGCAGCACGCCGGTCACGCCCCGGGCGACGTACCGCCGCATCCAGTAGTGGACGTGATTCCGACTCAACGCGAGGCGTGTGGCCACGTGGGCGGGACGAACGTGATCCGCCAACAGCAGCAGGATCCTGCGCGCGCACTGCCAGTTTTTGCGGCGTGTTTCCGTTCGCCACGATTTGGGTCAACTGCGCGCGATCGGCCGGCGGCAGCACCACGCAGAGCTTGGGCATGAACATGCCCCACCGTACCGAAACGCGCCCCGGAAGATACAGTGAAATTACGTACTAACCTTTCGTACCGCGTCGACTAGTGCCGCTCACGTTGACGGTGCCGAGCCGGCACGCGGCCAGGTCCTCGAACAATCGCTGGGTGCGTCCGAGCTCGAAGTCGGCCGTCGGCACCGCCCGGCCCCGGGCGGCAGGCCGGTTGCGCCGTCGCGGACTGCCGGCGGTTGCGGTAGACTGTTGACTCAATGTCCATTCGGGCTCATTTCGTCGCTGCGGTGGCCGCAGTGCTTCTCGGCCGCGCCGTCGGCCGGCGCCCAGGTGCGGACGCGGCCGATCGACCCGGTGGGCGTCGAGGTGGCGCAGCAGGGCTGGAGGGCCTTCGAGGCGGGACAGGCCGGAAGCGCTCGACCGGTTCATCAAGGCCATCGAACGCGATGCCGACGTGGCGACCTACCAGCTCGGCGCGGGACTGGCCCTGCACCAGCTCGGGCGATCGGACGAGGCCCGGGCGTACCTCGAGGAGGCGATCCGCCTCGATCCCGGCCTGACGCCGGCGTCGGTGCTGCTCGGTCTCATCCTCCATCGTGCGGGCGATCTCGGCGCCGCCGTGCGCGTCTACGAGCGGGCGCTGGAACACGCGCCCGGCGACCCGCAGATCGCACCCAGACTGGAGGCGTGGCGCAGGGAGGCGTCGCTCCACGGGACCTTCCAGCAGTCCATGAGCACCAACTTCACCGTGCTCTTCGAGGGGCCCGCCGAGCAGCAGCACGCCGCCCGGGCGCTCGAGCGGCTCGAGGCCGCCTACTGGCGCATCGGCGGCGCGCTCGGCACCTACCCGGCCGGGGTGATCACGGTGGTGCTCTACACCGAACGACAGTTCAGCGACGTCACCCGGTCGCCGGGCTGGGCGGCTGGCCTCTACGATGGCCGGATCAAGGTGCCGATGCTCGGCGCGCTCGACCATCCCGACGACCTCGAGCGCGTGCTGGCCCACGAGCTGACGCACGTCTTCGTGCACAGCCTCGCGGCGCGCGGCGTGCCGCAGTGGCTGAACGAGGGCCTGGCCGGCGTGTTCGAGCGCGCCGATCTCTCCTGGGCGGAGGCGACCGTGCGCCAGGCGGCGGCGCTGGTGCCGCTCGACCGGCTGCACGGCGACTTCAGCGGCCTCTCGTCGGTCGGCGCGCGCCTGGCGTACGCCGAGAGCGCCCTCGCGGCGCGCTACTTGCCGGGGCACTCTCTGCTAAGTTACCACGCGGAAATCCCTTGGTCACCTTCCGCTGCGGGTGCCTGGGCAGGATCGAGACCGGCTGGGAGCTCGACCGTGGGGGTTACGCAAGGCTTGCCAGACAGCCCTGACAGGCCGAATTCCCGACCTTTGGCGGTCGCTGCCATGTGGTCATCCGCAAAGATTCCTTCCGTGATGGCTGGGCGGCACGCTTGTCGTTTCTAACGTTGGTGGCTCGCGTTGGAACGCAGCCCATCAAGTCATCCATCCTTAGAACGAGCGGGGTGTCGCCATGCCAAAGTGGTCATCGAAGAGCTTCCGTGACATTTGCGAGCACAGCAAACACGAGGCGGCCTGTTTTGCCTGGGAGCGAGCCTCACACGCGTCGCAGCTCAGGCGCGACCTTGCTGCCAAACGACAATTCAGGGCAGCCAGGCGATGCGCCGAGGTCAAGGCCAAGGCGCTACGACTGGTGGCTACTTGTTGCCCGCAGAGGTCCGAGTCACCATTGACGATACCTATCAGGTCGGATTGGTGAGCGTGGGCTGGCAGGGACACGGCCGTTTTCATCTTCCAGCCGATTGGACGATCGAGGGTTAGAACGCGTGCCGGGTAACCGCGCGGCACGACACGCAGGTGCTCGAGTTTGAAAGACATTTGAAAACGTCGAAAAGCTAACGGGTGGTGGGATGGTAACTACCCACGGGTTGCACTACTCCGGCCTTTGAGCACCCGTTGGTTTTTCGCCGTCAGATACTTCGGAAGTGGCGGGCAACTGCAACTCGAGTTCGCACACGAATCGACAGACACCAGTTCTGAATGAGGAACTGATCTTAGGCGATCGACACGGGCGGCTAGATCAACGTTGATTTGCCGACGGAGTCGATGACTCGCACGTAAGGAGATCACAATGAAGAGTAGACGATTGCATCCGTTGATTGCGATTGTGTTCGGTTCTCTGACAGGCGTCGCCTTTGCGGTAGGGCCACAAAGATCGCCGCAGTCTGAGCGAGAAATTCAAAGCAGGAGTCCGAGCGTGCGTTCGAAGTCGTTGTGGCCAGGGAGCCTGCCCTCCCATGGCGGCTTTTCCTCAGGGTGGAGGTATCCGCGTTGGCACCTGTCACGGGGGGGCTTGCCCCTTGCCGGGCACTGGCGGCGTGGAAGTGTTCAGAGTGGGGGGAGTTCCCGCCGCAAATGCCGCGGGCGTTCAGATGGGGGTCCCCACCGAGCCTATAAACCTCTTGGGTGGCCCAGTTATTACGCATAGCTACATCGGATATGTGTTGAAGAGTCCTCCCGCAAAGAACCCGTCCCGTCGTGGCCATCGACGGGCGTCGCAAGAGGCGAATCTGCGGAGAAAGCGATGATCACCGTCGAATCGCGGCCGCCGAACAAGCGGCTGGAATTTCCGTCATCGGAAGGCATCGAAGCAGTCAGCGATCCATCGGCCGTGGCGGATTTCTTTGGCAGGAGCGACTCGCGAAAGCGGGCCAGGGCCTCCATTGTCCCGTGCCGCCGCAGCCGGAGCGACCAAAAGCTTGCCGCGCGGCCCTGACCGGCCAAAGGCCCGCCGTGATGCGGTAATTTCGGTCCGCTCGTCCACGAATTTCAATTCCGTGATGGCTGGGCGGCGTGCTTATCGTTTTAAACGTTGGTAACTCGCAAGGGAGCGTCGCATCATGCAACAAGAAGCCACGGCCAGCCGTCTTAAACAAGCAATCACAGCCTTTCGCGACAAGCAGTTAGATATTTATCGGTGTGATACGAGTCGATTGCTCCGGGACAAGAATAGTGCCAGTTCCGTGCAGCACGACCATGCCCATCGCTGGGTCTTAGAATTACTTCAGAATGCAGAGGATGCCAAGGCGACGAAGGTCGTCGTCAAAGTAGGAAATGGCGGTATCTATGTCGCGGACAATGGAGAGGGGATCAATGAGGCGGCAGTGGAAGCACTCAGCGGAACGCATCTTTCGCATAAACCTGTTGGCACGATTGGCCGAAAAGGTTTGGGTTTCATTGCTGTTTACAATGTTGCGCGGAGCCCTGTGGTGTACAGTGGCAGCGAGGATGGTATTCGGTTCCACGAAGGGGAAGCAAAGAGGCTGTTAGAAAGGGAGGGAATCGACTGTGAACGCCCTCCTTATGAATGGTTGCCCTTCTGGTGTTCTCGTACCCGGGATGCGGCCCGCGATCGGGAACTTGCGTCGCTCAAATCCTTTCATACCGTCGTCAAACTTGAGGATGTCGATCAACAGAAGTCCGACCAGGTCGTCACGGATTTGTGGAATTTGCCGAATACGGTCCTGCTGACTTTTAAGAATCTGCAGTCCATTTCCGTCGAAGAGGTTGATCGCAAGTTTGAGGTATCGAAGAACGCGAAAGCGGACCTTGTCCACATCCGCGACGGCCGAACGGAATTGGCTACCTGCTGGAAGATACGGACGAAGGTGTTAAGCGTCCCTCCGGATATTTTGGACTCGATCGAGGACCCCGATGAACGGGCACGCGCACGAGAAGTGAGCGTCACTGCCGCTTTGCGGTGGGCGGATGGCGTTCCCGAGCCAACGGATGAGGCGACGCCGCTACACGTATTCTATCCGACAGGCCACACTTGTCCGCTTCCGATGGTGCTTCACGCGGAGTTCGCGGTATCGAGCGATCGCTCGAAGATCATCGCGCCAGACGCTTCCCAGCTTAATGATTGGTTATACAGCCAACTGGCGGAGCACGCGGTATGGCACATCAACGATGCCTATGTTGATTCGGCTCCGAACAAATACGTCCGTTTGATGAAACTCTTCGCTCACAGCGATGACGTGTTACGGGAAAGATTGAAGGCACAGCTGCACGCAATTATTCGGCTACCGAACGCTGATGGTGTCAGATGTGTTCAGCTATCGGATGCTCGCTTCGTGTCGCTCACTCGCCACTCTACCGAGGTACGCAAGTTACTTCTCGGTGGCCACGCGTCCAGCAACCTGCTTCATGCCGGATTCGACGACGACCGGGAAGCACAAACCATTCTAAAGACGCTTGGCGCCGGCACATGGACCGAGGATCGAGTAGTGGATTACCTGCGGGAACCCCGTGGCGAAGAGGAGTGCGACGCGGCGTTCATGCAGTGCGCTTGGAAATGGCTGGCGGCTTGGCATGGTACGTCATCTCCGGCCGCTGATCCGGGAAAGAAAATATCCACAATACGGCAAATGCCATTGCTTCCCAGCGACGACGGCCTCATCGCAGCTGACACTGCCAAGGGCAGACGCCTTGCCTGGCGGCCTGCGGAAGGCGTTTCAGACATTCCGACATGGTTACCGGTCGTCTTTTTACAAGACTGGTTTAGGACGTTTTGCGAAGAGGCGGACAACGAAGACGTGAGTCAGTTGCTCGAGAAGATTGGCATTGATGATCCGTCACCTTCCGTGTTGCTGCGCCGTATGGGCGCGGCGATCAGTGACTATTGGCAAGATAGGCAGGAAGATCCCGGGCGTTTCCTGGATTATCTCGCACAGCATTTCGCGAAATTCGAGAACGAATCGGCTGATTCGGTGTTGAAATGTCCAATACCGGTCGTGGGCGGAACGTCAGGGTGGGGCCCGGCCGACAAAACCTACTTCGGCCGGGAGTGGGGAAACCCGGCGCTTGCCAGCCTCTTCTCCGGTGCGAACGGTGTTTACTGGTTGTCCAATGCCGAAGCGAGCGAGAACTTCCAGAATCCAGAAAATGTCTACCGGTGGCTGGGAGTGTCGGAGTGGCCTCGCCTTGTCAAGCAGCAGTGCTCGTGCCTTGAAGAGTTGGACGACAAGGCCCGCGCCTGGTTCCATGATCAACTACCGAGCGGCTGCACGCCGCACGGTGAATTCGAGGTATTGCGACTTGAGGGTGTCGAGGCGGACAAACTGGACAAGGCCGGCTCAATTGCTTTACTGAAGTGTCTGCGGGCCGGCTGGGACACGCATTATGAAGTCGCCAAGGGCAACCGCATCCAGGTGAATCGAGGATCGGCGAAACCATCAGAGCCGATGGAGGCGTACTGGCTGTGGGAGCTGAAGCGTTTCTTGCGGCTTCCAGCGGACGACTCATGTAGGCGCCCAAGTACGACTGTTCAAAGTTGGCTCCCTGGAAGCGAAGCTCAGCGCCTGAGAGGGCTTGTTAATGTCGTTGACACAAACTGTTTGGATGGTGATCCCGAGAGCATTTCACATTGGTTGCAAGGAGCTTTTGGCGTGAGAACCTCGGTGCGCCAAGTCGAGGTGCGTGAGTGGATTGACTGGCTGGAACTGGAGGCACGCGCCGTTGCCGATGGAAACGGGACCTTTAACTCGGATGACTTTCGCCGTTGGTATGAGGCGCTACTCCGAGAATCAGAGACATTCCCTCATGACAACGCCAGTTGTCAACTCCAACAACTAACCTTGGTCGTTGATAGTGCCGAGGGACTAGTCTGTGTGCCCGGACGCGAGAATCTCTATTTTGACGACGATCCCAGCCGTGGCTATGGCAAGGCATTCAAGTCGGAGCTGCATCTGTTTGAAGTGCCCGGGTGGGGGGCGCACCGCCGCACGCAAGATTTTGGGCATAAGGCCACTGAGCCAAGCTGTCAGCCAAGCGGCCGATTGGGTGCCCGACACCCAGACTGATCACCGCACGTTGCAAAAAATTCTGGACGACGTGAAGCCCTTCGTGTTTACGCTGCTCATGGACAAACATCCTCAGGCAGAGAACTACTATGACCGACTCCACGGGCTGAAGGTTCAGCTCGCCGCCAAGATCGACTGTAGCGTTTCGCTCGAAGAAACTGGAAAAACGGTCGTGGTCCCGCAGGATTTCCTTTCCGAGCGAGATCAGCTCATTCTTCACAGCGTGAAGGCTATGCACGGCGGGAAGGTCGACCACAGATTGTTGGCCCTGGCACTTTCCGACTGGTTAGACGCTCGAGAATGGGACTCGTTGATCGAGATACTGATGCTCACAAATGTGAGTGAACGACCAGCGCAGGCTTGAAAGCGCAGGCATGTTACGAAAAGACATCGACCGATTTGTCGAAGAGTGGTTCGACGGGCGCTATGTGTGTTCCGATGAGGTCCTGGCAAGTCAGTTAAGTGTTGCTTCTGACGTTGAGTACATCGGCGAGAACGAATGTTTGAAGCGACGGCAGGAGCAAAGTGCGCCATCGCAAATCGACGACTGCGACGGCGGTGAGGGTCAGAATCAAGTCAAAAGTCGGTCGCTTGCTACAGGGGCTACCTCGTGGACACCGGTCTGCCAACCGAGTGATGCGTCAATCGGTCATAAGTCGACCGTGGCCGAACCGCGAAAGAATCACGCAGGCGACATTCTTAGGTGCGGCTCGGAGAGGGAAATGGGGCCGTCCGCACCCATTGAAAGGCAATCACTCAGCGAACGGACGAATCTCAGTCCAGCAGAACTGAAGCGAATCGGCAACTGGGGCGAGAAGTGGGTGGCATTGAATCGACTTCCAGAGGACTTGCTTCAGCTCTATCCGGGAGCCACCGTGGCCGTCAAGCGTGATGGGGCCGGCGTGGAATTGCTTTACGACGGAAAGGTCATTGTCGACGTCACGTGGATCAATTTCGCCGGTGAAAAAGGGAAGCCTTTCGACATAGAGTGGAAAAACGGGGAAGGTACCCATTGGGTGGAAGTCAAGTCGACCGTATCGTGCGGGCCAAGCGAGTTCCTTGTATCGGCCAAAGAGTGGGAATGGGCGAAACAAAACGGTGAAAAATACTCACTGTACCGCGTGAGCCGCGTCGGTACGCCGGATCCAGAATTCAAGTGTATTGTTGATCCTCACAAAATGTTTCGTGACGGTCGCCTCGATGCCGCCGTGGTGCAACTGAAAATCTAGCTGGCACAGCACGGTACTTGGCGGGGGACGAGTTATCCTTGCCTGCGCACTGTCGCGCGTACAAGCATAGTGTTCGGTGCCTCATCGCATCAATGAGTAGCTCTGCCGCAATGTAGCACGATTTTTTCACTTTTTTTGATAAAGGAAGAAGTCATGAGAGAATTTGGGGAATGCGATCAAGTCGGTGAAGAAGGCTTGGAGTACGACAAATGGTTGAGGGAAAATCCGAGAGGACTCGTTCTGAATCGGAAGCCAAACAGAAAGGGATTGTTGCTGATCCATAAGGCACGGTGCAAAACGATTTCCTACGCACCAGGTGAAGCCGACGCGCACGGCGGCACGCGAAAGAAGCGCACCGCCAAGGTCTGTTTCGAAACTCCCGGCGAGTGTGACGAATGGAAGACTGAAAACGCCGAATTGCAAATTCAGCAATTCTGCCCGCAGTGCCGAAGATTTTAAAACGCCTAAATCGGGACCCAGTGGGAATCTGTGGACGCTTGGGCGGTCGCAACGCGGCCGGTTATGAAGCGACTACTTCCGTCCCGCGACTGCGGCAACATGATTGATGGCCCGTTGACACAAGCGGTGAACAGCGAGGGAAGAATGAAGAAAGAATCAGGCGAGTTCCTCCTTTCGCCGTCCGACCTCACGAAGCATCTGAGTTGTCAACATGTCACTCAGTTGCAGAGGGCTGTCGCGGAGGGCAGGCTCGTCAAGCCCCAACGTGAAAACCCGAGACTGGATCTCCTTATCCAAGAAGGGGAAATCCACGAGCGAAACTACTTGGAGCATCTTCGCAGTACGTTGGGCGAGATTGTTGCGATCAGGTCATTCGCGCGAGAAGCCCTTGAGGAGACGCTTGTGGCGATGCGTTCGGGTGCCCCCGCGATTGCCCAGGCTTGCCTGGTCGACGGACCATGGCGTGGACGTCCTGACTTCTTGATTAAGGTCGATGAGCCGAGTCAACTCGGCGCTTGGTCGTATGAGGTAGCGGATGCCAAGCTTTCCTTTTCAACGAAGGTCTCGGCCGTGCTGCAGCTATCGGTATACAGCGGCATTCTCGGCGCTCTCCAGGGTCGAGTTCCACGGT
The DNA here is from genome assembly GCA_963700865.1 of uncultured Planctomycetaceae bacterium. GTDB lineage: Bacteria > Planctomycetota > Planctomycetia > Pirellulales > Pirellulaceae > CAVOGJ01. The sequence continues at coordinate 22,259 of CAVOZC010000023.1, forward strand.
GGATGTACGTTGTCAAACCGGGGCAGCCGTTCGAAGTGGATCGCCTGCGAGTTGACGACTTTGCGGCCTTTTGTCGCTTCGTGAAACGTCGTTTGGAAGAGGTCATCAGGCAACCGCCCAACCACGGAAGCTACCCAGAGCCTTGCACACTGCCAGGTGTGCGAGTGGTGGCCCCGCTGCAACGCTCGGTGGCGGGCCGACGATCACTTGAATTTTGTCGCTGGTATCTCCAAGTCACAGATTCTGGAACTTTCCGATCATGACGTTGTGACTCTCAGGCAATTCGCGACCTCCCCCGAGCCTCTGACCTGGCGACCGAAAAGAGGGTCGTTCGAGTCCCTTGCCAAGTCGCACCGCCAAGCCAGGATTCAGTGGAAGGGTCGCCAATCCGGCCGCCCCGAATACGAGTTTAACGATATTGAAGAGAACCGTGGCTTCTTGCGGTTGCCAGCTCCCAATGCCGGTGACCTGTTCTTCGATATTGAAGGCAATCCGCGGGGAATTCGCGAGGGACTGGAGTACTGTTCGGTTTTGTAACCGTCGACGGCGGCGAGGAAACCTATCAGTCCATCTGGGCGCTGAACAAGCAGGAAGAAAAGCAGCTCATGGAGAAATTTGTCGACGTCGTGATGCATCGCTGGGCAGAATATCCAGAGATGCACATCTACCATTTCGCGCCTTACGAACCCGCTGCACTGAAGAGGCTAATGTCGAAACACGCGACTCGAGAGGATGAAATTGATCAGCTCTTACGAGGTGGCCGATTCGTTGATCTCCACGCGATCGTTCGCCAGGGAATTCGAGCGAGCGTGGAGAGCTACTCAATCAAGAAGCTCGAAGTATTTTATGGTTTCGACCGGCAGATGGACCTGGACGAAGCCACGGCCGCCCTGCTGGAAGTCGAGCGGCTTACCGAGTTGGGTTGGGTACACCAGATTTCTGCCAAGCATCGATATGTTGTAGAGACGTATAACAAGGATGACTGCCTTTCAACACTTGCGTTGAGAAACTGGCTGGAAATGCTAAGAGAAGAATTGGTGTCGCAGGCCGGCGAACTGCCTCGGCCGCAATCGAAACCTGGCGAGGGAAGTGAAGTGGTCCAGCAAAGGAACAATCACGTCCAAGAGCTCTTTAATCGTCTCGCTGCCGGGATTGCTGAGGAGCCATCTGCACCCCGGGAACAATCCCGATGGTTGCTTGCCCAAATGCTCGACTATTTCCGACGAGAGGAAAAATGCCATTGGTGGGAATTCTTTCGCCTTCATGATCTTGAGGACGACGAATTGCTCCATGAGAGACACGGCATTGCAGGATTGCGATTTCTGGGCGTCCGTACCAGGAGGAGAAAGCGATCGCAACCCGACACATCGGTATCGGTTTGACCCGCAAGAAACGACGCTTGAACCGGGCGACCCGTTGATTGAGGTCAGCGGAGGAAGGATTGGCAGCGTAAGCAACGTGGATGTGACGGAATGGTATCATCGATATCAAAAAGCGGCGGGATGCGGTTGACGTGCATCCGCACAGCGTCTTTTCCTTCCGTTATATCGATCCCTCTCCGATGCCCGAGTCGCTCTGGCAATTTGGCACTGAGGTCGCGCAAGCCCTAGCCGCTGGGACGGAATTGCGATCGGCGCGATACGACTTGCTAAGCCGGCAAGGGCCTCGACTTCGGTCGCTGAGTCTGCCAATGAACGGAGGTCCTGAAGAAATTGCCATTCGTGCGGCGTTCGACTTGTACAACAGCATTTTAGCCATTCAAGGCCCGCCGGGCGCAGGCAAGACGTTTATCGGCAGTCGAATGATCGCGGAACTGGCAAGAGTGGGAAAACGCGTAGGCGTGACTGCCGTCAGCCACAAAGTAATTCTCAATCTGCTGACGAATGTCCATGTCCAATCTGTGAAAGACAGGCAGGTAAGGGTTGCTCATCAGTGCAGCTACGGCAATGTGGGCCGACCAGAGTATGTCTTGAGGCTGTCGTCTCGGGACGAATCTAAGATCGCTCTTGATCGCGGGTTCGTCGTCGGTGGCACAAGCTGGTTGTGGTCCCATGCGGCTATGGAGCAGCAGCTGGATTATTTGTTTATCGATGAGGCGGGCCAGATGTCGCTTGCCATGGCATTGGCTGCGGGGCGGGCAACGAAGAACATTGTCTTGTTGGGTGATCCTCGACAATTGGAGCAACCCCAGCAGGCCGATCATCCCCAAGCATCAGGCGTCGCGGCTCTGAGCCACATTCTTGGTGAAGCCGCCACGATGCCGGAGGACCGTGGACTGTTCTTGCGGGACACTTGGCGTCTTCATCCCTCGATCTGCCAGTTTACGTCGGAGCAATATTATGAAGGGCGACTGCAGAGTATGGACGGGCTGCAGCAACAGGAAATCGCTGGGAATTCGCGATTTACGGGCAGCGGTTTGCGATTTGTCCCTGTTTTCCATGAGGGTAACCAGAATCGGTCGCTAGAAGAGGTAGGCATGGTTCATGAAATCGTGTCCCTGCTGCTGAATGGGAGACACTGCTGGCGGAGCCGAGATGGCCGTCTGAGCACTCTAGCGCTCGATGACGTGCTGATCGTGGCACCGTACAATGCACAGGTCAGTGCCTTGCGGAATGTGCTGCCCGATGGGGCTCGAGTGGGCACTGTGGACAAATTCCAGGGACAGGAAGCGCCCGTGGTGATTTACTCAATGTCCACATCTTCCGCGGCCGAAAGCGCCCCGAGGCATGACATTCCTGTTCAGTCCGAATCGGATGAACGTCGCCACAAGCCGAGCTCGTTGCCTGGTGATACTGGTGGGCATCCGGCGATTTTCGAAGCCCCTTGCAGTTCGCCAGAGCAGCTTCGCATGGCGAACGGGTTTTGCCGTTTTCTGGAAATGGCCACGGTGATTGAGCCGCCGCTATAGCCGCGTACGATCTGGTCCGGCGGTTTCCCGCTATACATACTGCATCGCCAACGATTCGTTGGCAGACCGACAACTTCCTTGTGTGGCATGCAATTTCTGTGAGTCGTGTGTTTAGCGCAATGAGCCCGCGATGCCGAGCGTCGCGGCCCACGGTCCTTCACTGCAAGTGTTTATGCACCGTGGTGCCAACGCCATCCAGGTTTTGCCCCCGCTCGCTGAAGAGGATGGGAGCGAAACCTTGATCTTGTCGCAGGCACGCTAAGTGCTAATAGCGGTAGGAAGTTAATCGCTTTCGCGCGGACGGCCTTCGTGATGAAATGGCGTTTTGCTCTATAATGGGCGCGTCTCATGCTAAATCGAGCCGCGAAATGCGTCATAAGTAAGTGATGGGACGCTTAACCATGAATGGAATCGACACGGAGGAAACGCAAGATGCAAACCAGCACGCCCCAGAGAAACACGGAGGCGCAGAGACTCAATATCAGCGACGCAGTGGCAGGCAAGTTGCGCGAAATCGTGGAACGCTTCTTCACGCTCCAAAATGCCGAAACCTTGTGGGACCGTGTATTCACGGAGACGGATCGGGCGAAGCTCGGCAGCAATTTTGACCTCGCCTATGACACGCACGGCATGCAGGGCATGTGGATCCAACTGCACGGCGGCAGCCGGCCCCAGGCCATTTTCGAAATTGCTAAACGCCTTGGTCTTCTTTCTCCAGCGGACGAAGTCTGGCTCGCGCGAGAAATGGGGATCGCCGATGCAAGTCCCCGGTCTGATCGGCCCGTATGGAATTCAGCCCGCGGCGAGCTCTGGTATCAAGGGATGCTGGTGCGAAAGGTACGCAGGATGGAGACCGCCTCGACGGTGGAGAGGATTCTTGCCGCCTTTCAGGCTGCCGGTTGGCCCGACGCCATTAAAAGTCCCTTTGAAATCCATCAGACTGGCATGCACGACATCATCAAGTCCATCAATCGAAACCTGGAGGGAATCCGTTTTCACGTGCGTGGTGACGAGATCGCCTGGACCGAGAGTCATTCGCTCGACGCTTCTGCACAACCGCTACGAATAACCTGACAAAGCTTGTACCTAAGGGGAGGCTGTACGCCCCACCACGGTCCTCAGCGCCGAGGATCGTGGTGGGGTTTTTCTATGAATACGAACCCAAATTCCGAAGAAGCGGAGCGAAACCTGCTTTCTCGAGCCGAATTCGCCCAGGCGAGCGGGCTCTCTCTGGCCACCGTAGATCGCTATCTACGCGATGGTCGGCTGCAGAAAGTGCAAATCGGGGGTCAACGGGCACGGGTGCTCATCCCTCGTTCTCAGTTGTTTCCCATGACGAGTCCGTCCGACCACCAGACAAATTCCGAGACCTTTAGTCATCGGTCCGCCGTGCGTCGCGGGCCCATGCCTCGCTGGAAGAGAAATTAAACGCATGGATATGCCCGAAATATGTCACCAAGCGTCACTGGGAGGCCGTTGCGATCAGAGGACACGCGAAGCAGGAGCACGAATCGAGGCCTCTGACTCAGTAGTTGAATGTCCTGACAATACCCTGACAAAACCCTTAGGCCCGCGGCACGCGCCCCGCCACAATAAGGGCTCGGATTCGCAATCATTCGAGGGCCAGGGATGGACAGTCAATCGACCAATCGTTCGTGCGAGAAAAAGAATTTCTTGTCGCGAACTGAGTTCGCCGCAGAAAGCGGACTCTCTACCGCCACCGTCGACCGCTATTTGCGGGACGGTCGTATTCGCAAGTATCAGCCGGGCGGTGCTGGTTGTCGGGTGCTGATCCCACGCTCCGAGTTCAAGCGGATTGACCCCGCAAGCGAGGACTCTGGCACGTGGAAATGCCGTCAAGCTGCCAACCTGAATCCGCCGTGGAAGCGTGGGGCTGTGCCTAAATGGAAGAAAGTGACTATTAACTAATGATAACGAGGCGTTTTATGCGCAAGAAAAGCAAGACTGAACGCGTGCAGTGCGCCTATTTTGTCTGGCGGATCCGTCAGATGCCCAGCGGAATTTATTGGGCCGATGGCCGTTCTAATAACATCAACGTGGGTCGGACACTCACTGGACGTCCGCTCCCGTGACGAAGCCATCGCCGCGCTGGCCCAACTTGATCTCGTGATCGCGCAGCAGCACGGGCTTGCTACAGGCAATCGCCCAGCGGGGGCGACTTTCCAGGTGCTCCCTTGGCACTTGTCGAGGGTCGCCGACTCTACGAGGAGCACGTCGGTCGTCCCGAAGTTCTCGGTGGCTGTGCCCCCAGCACGCGAAAACGGTATCGCACGGCCTTTGACAAGTTGCTGCAGTTTGCAGCCAGCAAGGGCGTTTCGACGTGGGACGAGGTGACCGACAAGTTTCTCACCGATTATGCCACCCAGTTGGAAAAGGGCTTTGCCAATCGCCCGCAGGGCTACTCCCCGAAATCGATCCAAAACGAGCTTACGACGATCAAGCAGGCGCATGCGTGGCTTGTTCAGGAAGGACATCTGGTCATCACGCGACCGCTGACCCTAAAGGTGCGGAAAGTCGAAAGTGAGCCCTACTATTGTTACCGCAAGGTCGAGGTGGAGGCCATGATTGACTTCTGCCAGCAGCAGGGACTGTTGTGGCTGCACGACATCATCGTCGCCTTGGCCTGTACGGGCCTGAGGATCGGCGAGCTGGCGTCTCTGCGGTGGTCGTCATTCGACGACAAGTTAGAACGGATCCTATTGAACGACGAGCGGTCTCATCTTTCGCGCAGGGGTCGCGAAGCTCGTCGAATCAAGAATCGCAAAAGCCGTTGGTTTCCGATTCACAAGGACCTGCAACAAATCTTGAATCGACTTCCTCGGAACTCGGCACACGTTTTTCGTGGGCCTGGCGGGGGCAAGTTGAAGGCCGACGTATTTACCCGCAAGTTGCGCCAGGACGTAATTGGGCCACTCGCCCAGCAATTTCCTGTGGAAGAAGGCGAACGAGGCTTCCAGGATGGCGTGGCTCACAGCTTCCGCCATTACTTTTGTTCGACCTGCGCGAACAGCAACGTCCCCGAGCAAATGGTGATGGCTTGGCTGGGCCATTCCGAGAGCAAGATGGTGAAACACTACTACCATCTGCAGGACGAGGAGTCGCAGCTGCGTATGCGTCAGATTGATTTCCTGGGAGGGGCGGCCAGACGGTCTGAGCGTTCCCAACAGGGCCCACAAGAGGAGATTTCCGAGCAGAATCGTGAGCCAAACGGCGGCGGATTGTCACACTTTTTGTCACACTGAGTGTGACAAACAAGAACGCGTCGCCGCAAACCACGTCCTAGACGGCATTTACGGCGACGCGAAAAAAGTGAAGCGGAGGGCACGGGACTCGAACCCGCAACTGGTAAACCAGCAATTGATTTCGAATCAACCTCCTAACCATTCGGATACCCTCCGTGGGCATATCTTACTGACCGACCGTGGCAGGGCAAGTCGCCCGCCCGCCAGGTGGGTCAGGTTGGAAACTCACGCGGGGGGCCAGTCGTGGCCAGCGAACGTGAAGCTCCCGACGACAAGCGGCGGGCATTTGGAAAGCAGCCGACCGTCGTTTGGCGCCCGAGCAGCCACGCTTGCCGTCGGGTACTTCAGGCTGATGGGCAAATGGCTGCCTGGGCAAAAAAATACACACGAGCCACCACGCTGGCCGTCGGGAGTTACAGGCTCGTCGCCAGTCCGTGTTTTTCCGCCCGGTCGGATTCTCATGCCGGGGACCGTTCCTGCGGATCATCACCGCAGGTTGTGTGCCGAGCAGGTTGGGATGAAAGACTGTCCCGCGGATGCAGCTGCTGACAGGCTGGAAGCCTATCCCACGCCGGGGCCGGTTGTACCGGCCGTAGGACGTGAGCCGACGGCCGGCCGTTTCCTCGCCCCGCACGCTAGCGGCGGTCGATCTATGGAGAACAAGTATCCCGGGCGTGGATTCGTCCGTTTGAAATTGAGCACGGACGCAGCTCACACAGGTCGCGATGTTTCGGCTGTGGTCCGGCGATGGCTCGGACTGCCGGCCCCCATCGCTGCCGCTCCAGGGACGCTATCCACCCATGGCCAAGAAATCAGTTTTTCGAGTTGTTTCCCGCGGCGAAAATGGAGAATTGCGAGAGAAGGACTATCCGAGCCAGGATGAACTGATCGAATTGCATCCACAGATTGGCATCGACGACTGTAGTACCAACTTGTCTCTCCGCGGCCTCCCCATCTTTCGCGGCCTGATCGGTCCCATGGCCGAAGGCAGCAGTATTGTGCGGTACGAATCGCCCGACGTCTTCGAGTCACTCACGAAGGAATGGGTGGCCGATGGGGCTCATGGAAAATCCCGCCGCCGACGCAAGACGAGCGTAGAGGCAGAGCCGCTGATGACCTAGTCGCTGCTGCCCTGGCGATTTGTGACGGTTTGATGTGCGAGCTCCCGCAGCCGTCCCGCGATGGGATTCGTCCAACCTAAGACGTCCAAAGTCTGGCGACTTCGGCTACCCTGATTTCTGGCGCTGGAAGCGACTGCGCCGAGTCGATCGAGCGTCTCAGTTATTGCTGAACTTCGGTGCCAGCCGCTGGTCTCGGCCGAGCGGGTTGCGCATGAACTGGCGGTAGCATTCGGGGCACAGATCATAACGCAGTTGCTGCGCGTAATCGTCGTCGAGCAGCAGATCGTCGTCCTCGGCGGCCAGCAGACACTCATGCAATTCCATGAGGGAGTCATCGTCGGTGTCGTCGACGCCTTCGACGCCAACGTCCAGTGCGGCACGCACCTCCAGGCGGACGACATATCGAAATTCCTCGTGCGATTCGATCTGGCGTTTACAACGATCACAGGAAAAGTGAATCACGACGGTGCCTCCCGCTGGAATGAGAAAATCCTGCCTGCCACTCACGCTTCAAGATTGCAGGCCGCGTGAGCCTCGATGCCCGCCTAGGCTCATACTACTGCCGTGGCTGTGGGCGTGACAAGCCGCAGATGAGGTTTTTATGAAGCTGGCGAGCCGCCCATGTTAAGAAGACGCGCCTGTGGCGCATCCGCCAGGTGGGTGGGGTGCAACGTAAATACTAGCCGTTCTCGCGGCTCCCGATTAGAATACGGGCAGGATTGCCCTACGGGCCGACAACGCAGGAGGCACTCTACGGACTACCCAGGTAAGGGGTTGTGGTTGTCTTCCACACCCTCTAGCGGGTATTTTTCGTAGAGTGATCGTGACCCGTACGACCTGTCCTGCTTCGCCCACTTTCACTCAGCTTGTGTCGAAGGGGCGGTGGATTCGATTGCCCGTGATTCAGCCGACGTGAAGGTGAGATGAGGAGGAGCAGGGAATGCACTTGCACGACAACCCCCGGCCCCTGATGGCCAGTGTTCTGGTTCTGAACCGTGCCTACGTCGCGGTCCATGTCGTCAACGTGCGGCGCGCCTTTGCCCTGCTATACCGGGAGTTGGCGGAGGTCATCGATCTGGAAAATGGCCAATACGCTAACTACGACTTCGATTCCTGGATGTTGGCCAGCGAGTTACGGATCGAGTCGGAAGGTCTGGAGTCATCGGACGACTGGATTCGGTCCGTTAACTTTCGCGTGCAGGTGCCACGGGTCGTGCGGTTGTTTCGCTATGACCGCGTTCCCAAGCACTCGCTGCGGTTCAATCGCCGCAACTTGTTCGCCCGCGACGGCCACCGTTGCCAATACTGCGGCGACGCAAAACCGATTAACCAGTTGAGCCTCGATCATGTCTTGCCGCGCAGCCGAGGCGGCGGCACGACTTGGGAGAATACGGTCTGCTGCTGCGTGACTTGTAATACCCGCAAGGGGAGTCGCACGCCTAAAGAAGCCCGCATGCGGTTGCTCAGCCGGCCCCGCAAGCCGCACTTTAATCCGCTGCTCGCACGGAAGCTCGACAATCCCAAGTATGCCGTGTGGAAGACGTTTTTGCAGTCCGCCGGCTATACGATCGAAGTGGCCTGACACGGGGACCTGGCCCGCCGGGGACGAACGCACGTCGCCATCGGGTTCGTGCATCAACGGGTTCGGGCGCGTTCGAACTCGATCAAGGCGAGGCTCCGCCCGGCTCGAGCCGTGAGTCCCCACCGGTCTAGCCCGCATTTCTCAGTGTGCCGTGAAAGGCTTGTAGACTCCAGTGGGTGCGAATCCCACCCGGCAACGATCGCTCCGGCCGGAAGCACTTGGGGCGGTTCCCGCAAGAAGGTCCAGCACATCTGTGACGAAATCGCAGAGCTGACGCGACGTCGATGGACGCTAATGGATGCGGAAGATCGGATCGGCAAAATCAACAGCAAATTGGCTGGCTGGTCCAACTACTTCCAATTAGGCCCCGTTAGCAAAGCCTACGCAGCCGTGGACCGTCACGCCTCCGGCTCCGCCAGTGGTTGAGCGCGAAGCATAAACTGCAGGGTCGAGGAACGTCACGCTTCCCCGACGAGTAACTGTACCAACAGCTGGGGCTCCCGCAGCTCCGGCGCAGAACGCGCAACCTCCGGTGGGCGAACACGTGAAATCCTGTCCGAGAGCCGGATGAGGGAAATTCGCACGTCCGGTTCGATGAGCGGGCGGTGGAAACGGGCTGCCGATCGCAGTACCGCGTCACCGCTCGACTCTGCCAAGCGAATGAGATCGAAGCTGCTCATGGCTGCGGAGATACTTTTCGATGCGGGCGTGCGGTGTGTCACGGCTGAACGTCCTAACAGCGTTGGGCCAGCCACGAAGCACCTAACTCGTTTAACCGTTAGCCGCAGGCGTACGTATTTGTTGGCGTTGCGAGTGCTTCCGCCGTTGCGAGTGCTTCCGCCGTTGTGGGTGCGTCCGCCGTTGTGGGTGCGTCCGCCGTTGTGGGTGCGTCCGCCGTTGTGGGTGCGTCCGCGTACGCCTGCGGCTAACGGTTAAACGAGCTTTTCGGTGCGGCACGGCTGGCCGTATCTCCGCCCGCCACCGACGTCGCCTCTTTGGGTTGCCCACCACACCTGATGCACGATGACTGCGTTTCGGTGCGCGATCCCCCCAGAAAACACCCCCGCTGCTTGCGTGAATTCACGGCGTCGAGCGGAGCACCCACCACAATGTTCCGTCGAGCCATAAGTTGATCCGATGTGGATGGGGACCGACGGCGTCCTGCCAAAGTAAACTTCGCGTGAGCAACGCGGGCGCAAACACAAACGGCCCCACGACGGTAGACCATCGTGGGGCCGTGGGCATGGCAGATTGAGGGTGGGCAGGGATGGCCTGCCGCTGCGGATCAGTTGTCGGCCAGCGGTTCTTTCTTCTCGGTGATGACCGGGCACTGAGGCGCCATTTCAGCGTTCAATTCGGTAAAGGCGGCCCATTCCTCAGGAAGGTTATCTTCGTGAAAGATGGCCTCGACAGGGCACTCGGGAACGCAGGCTTCACAGTCGATGCACTCGTCGGGATGGATATAGAGCATCTGTTCGCCTTCGTAGAAGCACTCGACGGGGCAAACCACCACACAATCGGTGTATTTGCAGGCGAAACAGGGTTGAGCGACAACGTGCGTCATGTTGAAAAATCTCCTTATTACGCCCACGCAGGGCAATCAGCGGAAGGAAGCGGTCGAAAACCACGAATTGGATAGTGTCTATCAGACGATAGAAGTCGGACAGTAGGTATCGGACAGCGGCAGGCGTTTCTCGCCCCCTTTCAGCCGGAAAGGCGGGTCACGGCCATCCCCGGCGAGCGGGGTCTACGGATTGTCCCAAGTCGTTAGGTGCACGACACTTCTGGGGCGTCACCGTCGCTTCTGGAAATGTAGTGAGCCCCCAAAACAGTGTCAAGTAATCTTCGAGGAAACCACGGATTGTTCGCCTTGTCGAGCAAATAGGCCCCATCTACAATCGAAGATTGGGGGGCGTGCACGACGGATCTGCGTTTCATTCCTTGTGGTCTCGCATGAGGCCACATCCTCCATCGTCGTCCAAAGGTAGCGCCGTGGCCCTTTCTGAAATTGATCGCAGCCTGCTGCAACGCTGTTTGGCGCACGAGCCGCGTTGCTGGGAAGATTTTGTCGATCGATTTATCGGGGTGGTGGTCCACGTGGTGAACCACACGGCCCAAGCGCGGAACATTACCTTGACGTCCGAGGATTGCGAGGACCTCTGTGCCGAGGTGTTCCTAACGATCCTGCAGGACGACTATGCCGTGCTGCGGCATTTCCGCGGGCAGAGCAGTCTGGCTACGTACCTGACCGTGATCGGCCGTCGCATCGTCGTGCGGCGGCTGCTCAAACACCATGCGGCGACTCCCCTGGGGGACACATTGGCTTCCGCGGAAGACGCGGGTGCATCACCCGAAAAGCGGATCAGCGATCGCGAAGAAGTGCAGCGGCTGCTCGCGGAATTGAGTGACCAGGACGCCACGGTCGTCCGCTTGTACCATTTGGAAGGCCGTAGCTACCAGGAAATCAGCCATCAGGTCGGGATGCCGGAAAACAGTATCGGCCCGACACTCAGCCGCGCACGGGCGCGATTACGAAAGGCGAATGCCGAGTAATCAGCCGGCCGGTTCTTTGGTGGTTGACGTCGTCGGTCCGCGACGGACGCACGACTATCTCATGAACTCGTCTGCCGTCCGCCAGCCCACGGTCGGTCCTGATGGCAAGCCCCCGATCACGGCGACTTGTCCCGCATCCACACCGAATCGTGGCAGTCCGGCTCGTGGTGTTGGCGACGAATGGCCTAGCGGTACTCCCGCGGACAGCGGGACGAGGGGTGAACCGGGGACTTGAGGCAGCGACCACAATTGCGCGGCGTCACCGACAATCTGATTGATGGTATAGCCGTCGACGTCGAGGGTGAAGGCGAGTCCGGCGGGCGGCAGTTGGATGTTCACGCGACGCGGCAAGGTGACTTGATGGACGGCGTCGTACGTGTGCTCGGATGCAAGCGAGGCGGCCAGGAGTTGCCCAGCGGCGTCGTAAATATGTTGCTCCAGGACAATGGCCCGCCGGTCGTCCAGCACAATGACCTTCGTCAGGTTGCCACCGGCTGAGGCGACTTGCCCGCGAATTTCCAATCGTCCGGCTCCGCGTGGGTAGGGGCCGTCCCAGTGCGCCCTGGGGATCGATGGCCACCAGCCCCAAGGCCTCAATCAACCAGCTGGGCGGCACGGGCAGAATCTGTCTGGTCGCGGGCGAACCCGCCTCGTCATGTCGGGCGTAGTACGTTGCCGGCGGATCGTTGCGTTTGGCCCACATCCAGAAGACTTCGTCATTGCTGCCCAGGTCCAGTTCGGTACCTGTCAGTCCCGTACCGGCCTGCATGCGAAACCGGAGTGGCCGTTCGAGTGCCAGGCTGGTCTTTAACGACGGGAATCCTGACACTGATAGTGTGGCCCCGGTGGCTTGCAACCGCTCGACGCGCGACGTGTTGGTGTTGATCGCCGCGACGACTTGCTGCAATCCGGGTGGCTGGAAAAAGACTTCAGGTGGCAAGGGACCCGTGGTGGACAATCGTCGGGGGCAGCTCGCACCGCTGGCTGAGACCAGCACCACGAGGGCAAACAAGATGAGGCCCGTTGATTTCATCAGTGCAGCATCCTTGCTGGCGAGGGTCGCTTGCTTCAGGAACCCGACGCGAATAGCAACTGGGTCAACTCGTCCTGGATTTCGCGGATCCGCGTTTCCGTCGGATCCGCGACCGGTACCTGGTATTCCTGCTCGTCCTTGGGGCAGTACACGACGAGCACCTCTTGTCCAACCTCGCTCGCTTCCGTTTCCTCCAGTCTCAGCAAGCGGCGACGAAGCATCAAAAGCGTCAGCACATACAAGCTGTCGGGGCGGTCGCCACGGTCCAGCAGTTGCCGGAAATAGTCGACAATCACATCGCTCGGTGCCCAGTCGATCTTGTGGGCGTTCGGATCGGGCATCTGCGACCGCCAGAAGCTGAGGGCGTTTGCCGGTGGGCCTGACCAGGCATCCAGGCAATAGTCCTGCCGAATCACGTCGGCCTGATCCTCGATCAGCACCGAATAGAACGGCTCGCCCGGTGCAAACTCCCGCTGCGTCGCCGCGCAACGTCGGGTACATTTCTTGACTTCAAAGTCCACGATGGGATGCACTCCACGGGAGCGGGGAACGCTGGTTTCGGGGGCGGCGGCCGGGATGGTAGGCGAATGCCTCGGGTAGCTCAAGACACGGTTGGCCGTGAGCGATTGCGATTCGCTTGACCCGCGCCTGCGAGGCAGGTATCCTGCGGGCTTGAGGCGGTTTGCGTCGCATTGCCACCACGGGTGATCCCATGCAGTTTCACAGCAGCATTCTTCTAGGCACGCTTAGCTTGCCGGTATTTGGCCGGCCTTAGGGGAATTTTCACGTTGTTCCAACTTGAGCATTTCACCCCGAGGCCTTGGCCTCGGTTTTTTTTTGTATCCTGACAAGAAGCGTCACGCCCGCTGGCAATGCTAGTTGATCCCAAATCCCACAGCAGCGATAGGAACGAACGATGAGTTCGCACGGCAAGATCAAGATCTTTGATACGACACTCCGCGATGGCGAGCAATCGCCGGGAGCCAGCATGAACCTGGGCGAAAAGCTGGAAATCGCGCGGGCGCTTGTCGATTTGCGTGTCGACATCATCGAGGCCGGATTTCCCATCGCCTCGCCCGGTGACTTCGAGGCGGTGCGAGAGATCGCCAGGCAGATCTCCGGAGCCACCGATCTGCGGGCTGGCTCGCTGCAATCCCGCGGACATCGATCGCGCCTGGGAGGCGCTGCAATACGCCGAGCAGCCGCGGATTCACGTCTTTCTGGCCACCAGTGCCATTCATCGCGAATTCAAACTGAAGATGACGCCGGATCAGATCATCGCCAGTGCCGTGGAGGGGGTGAAGCGGGCCGCCGGCTACTGCAGCGACATTGAATTCTCGCCCGAGGACGCGGCTCGCACGGAACTCGACTTTCTTTGCCACGTCGTGGAGCAGGCGATTGCCGCCGGCGCCACGACGGTCAACATTCCTGACACGGTGGGGTATGCGACGCCGACGCACATGGGGCAAGTCATTCAGACGCTTGTCGACCGGGTGCCCAATATCAACGACGCGGTGATTAGCGTGCACTGCCATGACGACCTGGGGCTGGCGGTGGCCAATAGCCTGGCGGCCGTCGAACACGGTGCCCGGCAGGTGGAATGCACCATCAACGGGATCGGCGAGCGGCGCCGGGAATTGCTCGTTGGAGGAGGTCGTGATGGCGCTGACGGACGCGCAACGATTTCTACCACGCCGATACGAACATCGATGCGCGGCGGCTGGTGCCGACCAGCCGCCTGGTCTCCAGTATTACCGGGTCTGCAAGTCCAGCGCAATAAGGCGATCGTTGGCAAGAATGCCTTTGCCCATGAAGCCGGGATTCACCAGGACGGTATGCTGAAAGAGCCGAGTACCTACGAGATCATGCGGCCCGAGGATGTGGGCTTCGAGAAAACCGATCTCGTGCTGGGAAAACACAGTGGCCGTGCCGCGTTGGCCGATCGGGCTCAGGCACTCGGATTCCATCTGAGCGGTGAGCAGCTGCAGGAAGTGTTTCAGCAATTCAAGGAACTGGCTGACAAGAAAAAAGAAATCTACGACGGCGATCTCGTAGCGCTGATTCGTCAGCAAATTCATGGAGTCAGCGAACGCGCGTGGGAACTGGAATCGTTTCAGGTGACCTCCGGCAGCGGCAGTACGCCGCTGGTGAAAATCACCCTCAATCGCGACGGAAAATCGCACAGCCAGGTCATGTCCGATGGCGATGGACCGATCGATGCGGCTTTCCTGGCCACCGAGGCGATCACCGGACTAAAACTGAAGTGTAAGGACTTTCAGGTGCACAGCGCGACGGTGGGCCGCGACGCACTGGGGCAAGTCACCCTGGAAATCGAATGTAACGGTCGGCTCTACAAGGGGATTGGTGTCTCGACCGATACGGTCGAGGCGACGATCTTTGCGATGCTCAACGTGGTCAACATCATCATGCTCCAGGCTTCCATGGAGACCGACGAGGCGATGCCCGAGAAGGTTTCGCCGTATTCGGTGTAACGGTCTGGCTAGATGACAAAGGCCAGCCAGTAGAACCACCAACCGGTCACCGCCGTCATGGTCATCGCGACCATGCCAATCCGTCCCCAAACGCGATGAAACGAGCTATGGGCGGAAGGACGCGGTGGTCGCGGGAATCCGTGCAGCGCGCGAAAGATGATGAAGCCCCATACAAATGGCGTGGGAATGGCAAAGCACAGATGAATGGCCAAACTGTAGTCGATCCAATCGTTGAAACGACCGTCGACCCAAGCCGGTGACCCCGCGGCTCGGTCGGCCCAGCCAAACAGACGCATCTCGATTTCGAAGCCGATCACCGCCAGCAGCAGGACCGCCGCCAGGCTCAGCTGGATCGTCTTATGCGCGGTGTAGTTCTTGCGGTTACGGACGAGATAGCGGCTGAGCGCCAGCATGGGAATCACCACCATCATGGCCACGAAGACCAGATCGAGCATGAGCGATCCACGCGTGCTGAGAAAGCCACCCATCCGCATTCCATCCGTTCTGCTGTGCTGCATCATCGTCTGTAGCTCACGAGTGTGCCAGGATAGGGTAGCGGAGGGCAAGGTGGTGACAAGTTGTTTAGCCAGGCGGCCCGGCCCAAGCTTGGGAAGTTGCGATTGACACCTGTGGGGGCCCCTCGCACATCGGGGTGATGTACGGGTGGGGCTCAGACGTCGGGGTGTGGTGCAGCTGGGGTGTGGATGTCGGGGGTGTGGTGCAGCTGGGGTGTGGATGTCGGGGGAGTGGTGCAGCTGGGGTGTGGATGTCGTGGGGTGTGGTGCAGCTGGGGTGTGGATGTCGGGGGTGTGGTGTAGCTGGGGTGTGGATGTCGTGGGGTGGTGTAGCTGGGGTGTCGATGTCGCGAGAGTGGTGCAGCTGGGGTGTGGATGTCGGGGGTGTGGTGCAGCTGGGGTGTGGATGTCGTGGGGTGTGGTGCAGCTGGGGTGTGGATGTCGGGGGGTTTGGTGCAGCTGGGGTGTGGATGTCGGGGGGGTGGTGCAGCTGGGGTGTGGATGTTGGGGGGTTTGGGGGGCAAAGTGCGGTGGGTAGCTGGATGGAGGTGCTTGCCCCCCAAAGAACGCCGCGATCATCGTAGCGGGGGGCGGCGACCGTTTCCCGCCGCACCTCGTCGCTCGGCCCCCCGAACCCCCGCGACTTCGACGTAGCGCTGCGTGCCGCCCCGAACCCCGCTCCGACTTCCCGACGTAGCTCGGCCCCCCCGAACCCCCCGACGTCTGCTCGTCCCGACTCCCGAACCCCCCGACGTCACTCGGCACCCCCGAACCCCCCGACGTCGACTCGGCACCCCCCGACGTCGACTTCGGCACCCCCCGACGTCACTCGGCACCCCGCCGATACCCCGCGTCCCGAACCGCTCCCGACGTCGCTCGGCCCGCCCGACGCCCCGACCCCGACGTCGCTCGGCCCCCCGACGTCCTCGCGTCCTGCGCCAACCAGGGAATCACACTCGGTTTTGCCAGACCGTCCAAGATCGGACACAACCACCCGTGTACCCTCCTCGTTTGGCGCCACCCTTGATCCTTCCTCGCGACGGAAAGACTATGATTGGGTCGCACCAGCCCGTGGTCGGCAGCTATCCATGTCTTCGCGCGTTTCCACCCCTTGGAATGGCCTTTGGTTGCTTGCGACCCCATCCGCTTTTCCGGGGGGATGGAAATGTTGGAAATCCTCGACGGTCGGATTTGATCGGCTGCCTTGTCGTTTCAGTCCGGCATCGCGAATTGGGCTTCGATGTGCCCCAGCAAGTCCGCCTCACTGGGCAATGACGCTCGACAGCACCGGGTGGGCCACCAGCGGGACTTGATCCATGCGGAACCACGTGGCATGAGTCTCGATACCATTGCGGGCGGCCGCCAGCGAGACATTGGCAAAGGGAGCCGGGTGGTCCCCCGGGCCAATTGCGATACACGGAATCGATGTCAGCCGTTGACGGGCCGCTGCGGAGAGCCCGTGGTCGGCGTCCTCTCCCACCAGCATGGCCAGATCGACCTGTTGGTCGAGCAGCAGTTGTTCGGCGGTCCAGGCGCCGTAACGAGGGTAGCCGGCCGCAAAGCTGACGTTGGCCGGAAAGCCGCTCTGCCAGGTCAACACCTGTTCGGCGGTCACGCTTGCTGGCCGCGACCAATCGACCATACAGACAAAACGGGTGTGATCGTTCAGCTCGCGGATCCATTGAAATGCCACTTGGCAGTCGGCCACTCCGCCCCGCGATGTCGCCAGTGCCTCTCCCAGAAACATTGCTCCGTAGGTTGCCGAGCCAAGCTCGCCGGCCAATTCCCGCCAAGCTTCGACGGCCACGCCCGTGTCTTGCTTCACGCGGGCGGCAGTGGGGGAGTGGCCTTTCAACAAGGCTCGCAAAACCTGGAAACAGGCCGCATCGCTGCCGGGCCGAATACGCACATAACGATCGACCGCGCCTGTGGTCTCGGTCTGGCGGCTGTCGATCACGAGTGACTTGCGTGGCTTGCCGTTCGGTAAGCTATAGCGTTCCAAGTGCCTGGGGTGTGTCGTGGTCGGGTCCGAGCCCCAGAAGAGGACGAGGTCAGCTCGTTGGCGGATTTCGCCAAGCGTCGCCGTCACCATGCCGACTTGTTGCAACGCGACCGTCGCGGCGGGAAAGTGGCCGACCGAAAAGTCAACGATGGCACCGCTGCGATCGGCGAGCGAGATGGCGGCCCGTGCCGTTTCGATGCCCGCGTCCCGCGTCTCCCAGGAATAGCGGCAGGTGGGCTGCTCGGAGCAGCTGCGCCGCGCGGGCCACACCAGCCGGTGGGTCGGCGATTTGCCCGTCCAGCCAGCACGGGGAAGGTGAAGTGGCACGGGGCGGACGCTGAAACCACTGCTGTCCCAGCGGGCAGGCGTTGACGGCCGCCAGGATGCGCTCGCCCGTCACGTTCACGCGGATATCATCGCACAGACAGCCGCAGCCGCCGCACACGCGATCGGTGTGGTTGCTCGATTCCATCAGGAAAGATTGGACCAGATATCTTCAATCTCTTTTTTCATCCGCGCAACTTCGAGCTGCAATTGCTCGACCAGGTCGCGTAGCGAGCCGACATCCGTGTCCCCGGTTGTCCCCGGTGCGGACCGGGGTTCGGGTACCGTGGGAGTCGCCGCAGGAGGCTGATGCGCACGCATGGCGGTCGAGTCGCCGGTTGCGGCGGCGGGCGAGTCACGGTGGTCCGCCGTACCGCCGCTGGCAAACTCGGACTTGATCTCCCTCAGTTCCCGCTCCGGGTAGAGGGCGTGCGTGACGATCTGGCCGCGGCCTTCGGGCGTGAGTGCGATGACCAGTCCTTTTTCCATCAGTGTTTGCACGACTGGTCGTAACGCCGTGACATCAGGCAAGGCGTTGCCCGCCATGCGGGCTGCCCGCCCCCGCAAGTCACCGATGGTTTGCGGACCGCGGAGGAGCAGTTCGGCCATCACGGAAAGTTCGGTACCGTCGACCCCCAACCAGTCCTTCATGTAGTGTCGGTACTTAGGAACACGCCCGTCTCCGTGGACTTCTCCGACGGCGCCGCATTCGCGCAAGGCGGTCAGGGCATCTTCAGCGTCTTCCGCATCCAACTCCATTTGTGGATCGCGATTGCTTTTTTGATTGCTGCCCACGACGACGGCGTTCAGCGAGAGCGGATAGCCACTGGGGGTGGTCTTGGCCTTCTCCACCAGGACCCCCAGCACCCGACGTTGCGCGGGAGGGAGCGGCTGCCATTTTGCCGCCGCGGGTTCACGGGACTCTTGATTCATCGTGCTACCTTTGCCTGGGTTGACGTCAATATCTGTTGGTCAACTGCAATATACGTGGGACGGGTCGGATCGCGTAGTGCTCTGCCAGTTTTGCTGGCACAACATCTTGTGGCTAACGGCCTGACGGTGGCATCGTGCCGCGACAAACCCCATTTGATCTTGGTCGATCCTCTGCCGAGTGATACGTTTCCTGCGGTTGGCAACCAAGAATTTCCGCCGCACAATCCAGGGAAGGTGAAAATGTCCAGGGACGGACAATTTTTCTCTACGCGGCTCGTCCGCATCCACGCCGGGTGGTTGGTCGGGCTGACGGTGTTCGTCAGCCTTGGCTGTCAGACCGTGCCGGTGACCGGACGCAAGCGGGTCCTGCTCGTCTCGGAACCGAACGAGATTGAGTTGGGAGCGACCGCGTTTCGCGAAGTATTGGTGGCTGAGCCGGTCTCGGAAAACGCACACTTTGTCGAATTGGTGCAGCGCGTGGGAGAACGCCTGGCCGCAGTCGCTGAACGTCCCGATTACGAATGGCAATTCCAAGTCATTGCCTCGCCGGAGCAAAATGCCTTTTGTCTGCCAGGCGGGAAAGTCGCCGTCTATGAAGGTATTTTGCCCATCTGCCAGAACGAAGGCGGCCTGGCCGTCGTGATGTCTCATGAGGTAGCGCACGCGTTGGCCCGGCACGGTGCGGAACGGATGACGCACGATTATATGGTGAACGGAGTCGGCACGGTGCTGCAGCAGTTGACCCGCAAGCAGGAAACCACGGTTCACGATCGCCTGATGAGCGGCTATGGAATCGCCTCCAAGTACGGCTTTGTGCTCCCCTATAGTCGGAAACATGAGTCAGAGGCAGACCAGATCGGACTGCTGCTGATGGCCAAAGCCGGGTATGATCCGAGCGAGGCGCCGCGTTTCTGGCATCGATTCGCCCAGGCCAAATCGGGTCAGGCGACGCCCGAGTTCCTTTCGACACATCCCAATGACGAGCGGTGCGCCGCCGAGTTGCGGGCCCAACTTGCCATGGCGAACGAGGTGTACGCACTCGCACCGGCCCGGTACGGCACCGGGGTTCCCATTTCCTTCACGGTGGCGGGCGGCTCGGTGAGTACGGCCGCGGCAGCCACGACGTCGGGGCCGGCTGGTGTGTCGCCGACGACCATCCAGCCGGCATCGTACGATCAGCCGCTCGCGGGTTTGCCGGCGACCGTTTACGGAGCAGGGGCGCCGAATTCCGAGCCGTCGGCCAGTCCGCTGCGAACTGCGGGACAAGCGGTTCAACCGTCGGCCGCTCTGACGGACCAGGCGAATCCGCTCCGCTGACCGTGGCGGCAGGATCGGCTTCCCGCCAATCGTGTTCGGAACAAAACGTGTGGTGACGATCAACGATCGACCATGTTTTATGCAGGCATTGACGGGGGAGACGCGGGGCTGCCGATTACCGTTAATCACCGGCCCGTGACGGTCACCCGGCCCGTGATTGTTACCCGGCCCTGACGGCCACCCGGCCCCTGACGGGTGCCGGTTCGCCACCGGGCGATGCGCTACGATTTGAGCCCGCGTGGCTTTAGCGGCTATATTGCGAGGCTGGGCCCGGTGGTGGGGGCCAAGATTCGTCTCCTTGTCGCGAAGGACTTACATGTCGGCTCCTCGCTTCACGATTCGCCGCCTGCTGTGGATCACGACCTTGGGGGCCGTGGTCGCCTGGGTATCGAATATGTCTCGCCTGGGTGCCATTTGGGCCCAGACGCTCATTTTTGTGCTTCTCATCGTAGGGATTTCGTTCTTGGGTTACGCCGTCGCTTATGGCGTCACTCTGGTGGTGACCAATTTCTGGGAGTTGCTAGTAAGACCTGAGCGGCGGCCCGAATGGGAAGGGAACGAGCCATCTCCGTTTGCCGAACATCGTCCGCCGCCGCAATGGTTACCGCCGGAAGAGCCCGTCTAGGGCAGAGATCCCATGGGATATGCTCGCACAATCGCTCGGCAGGATGCGTGGCGGGTTCGCGGCGACGCGCTTGTCCGGTCGATCGTCGGGTTACTGGTCCTGGCATGTTTCGGCGTGCGGTCTGTTTGGGCGGGGGGCGGTGGTGTGACGCGCTTTGCCTACGGCAAGCCGGGCCGGGGCGCGGCTCTGTCCGTGGAGATCGACAGTCGCTGGATCAAGGGGGACGGGTATCGACCGGTGCGGGTGGTCGTGCGACCCGTGGCCAAGCCGAAGTTCACCCGTGATCGGCAGGTGACTATCGTCCTCTACCACGATGTGGGCCATCCCGAGTTTCCGCTGGAGCTGACGACGCAGGTGATTGACTTGCCGGAGGGGGCCGCGGAGGTCACGGCGACGATTTACGTGCAACAAAATCGGGTGCAAAGTAACCTGGGCGTCGAATTCTGGGAGGGACGACGCGAACTGCGGAACGTCTACGCGGCACCCCTCGTCGATCCATCGAGCGATGGGAATTGGAGTGACGCCGCGCCGGGCATCCTGGTCATCGATTTCGACGTTCCCGTGCGGAACACGTCGGTTCCGGCCGGGACGGAGCGTCTGGGGGAATCGGCGGAGGATGTTGAGTCCGCCATCGATCGGCGGCTGCCGGGATTGGGGCTGGTCAAAGGGTTCGGTCCTCTGTGGCTGCGAGAGGCCGGTGCGGCCGAGCCGCCTAGCTGGAATTCGATCGATGCCAAGGTTCCGACGTTTCAGTACTTGTCTCCGTATGATCTGCCGGCCGAGTGGATTGGGCTGACCGCCGTCGACATCGGCGTTCTTGGGCTGGACGATCTCACGCGGCTGCGAAGCGAATTGCCGGACGTTTGGCGGGTGGTCGAGGCGTGGCTGCGCAATGGCGGCATGTTGTGGGTGACTGGCGTGGGAGACAACTTGGTTCGCTTGGGCACGTTGAATGAGGCCTTGAGCCTGAGCGCTGCCCGGACCGTGGACGATGCCCAGGGGAGCGACCGCGTCGTACCCCCGACAACCGAGGGAGCGGCAAATGAGAGGTTGGCGGAGCGGGAGTCGCCAATGCCTCGGGCGGAAGAAGGCTGGCAATTGGTGAGGCGGGGCCCGAGCACGAAGGGCCTGTCGTACTTTCAACGCCAGCCGGGTTACCAATGGGTCAACGGCCGCTACACGGAGGTCGCCTCGGACGACGATCGTTTCGCGTTTCCCGCAGAGATCTCCGCGAACGACGTCTTATTCGCGACGCACGATTTGCAGTTTGGCCAAGTCGTCGCCTGGGCATCTGTGGACCCGCTGGCGAGGGAAGGCAGTGCCTATTGGGATGTGATCTTCAAACGGTTGGGCGTGGACCGTTGGATGTGGTCTCAACGGCACGGCTTCTCCCTGGTGCGTGACAATTTCAGTTTCTGGAACTTCTTGATTCCAGGTGTTGGCTTGGCGCCTGTCAACTTGTTTCGTGTCGTGATTACCTTATTCGTGTTGCTGATCGGTCCGCTCAATTATTCGTTTCTCAAGCGATGGAAGCGGTTGAACTGGATGTTACTGACCGTCCCTTTGTCAGCGTTATTGGTGACATTTGCTTTGACGAACTATGCGCTTTTTACTGATGGCATTTCTGTCAAAGCACGGCTCCGCAGCGTGACTTGTCTGGATCAACGGGTGGGTCACGCGGTGACATGGTCGCGTCAAGCGTATTTCGCGGGGATCGCGCCAGCCGGGGGGCTCGTGTTCCCCGCGGATGTCGCCGTGTATCCGTTGGATTACGACCCGATTGCCCGTTTTGGTCGTCGCGGACAGGTGCGCAACGTGGTGTGGGACGAGCGACAGCGTCTTGCGACGGGCTATCTTCCGTCGCGGACGACGGCGCAACTGATGGTCCAGCGCAGCGGACCCTCATCGCTGCGAATCGCCTTTCGCGAGGGGCCCGCCGGATTGGAAGGTTTTACGAACCAGCTTCGTGGCCAGGTGGAACGGCTGCTGGTGGTGGACGCGGCGGGCGACACGTTTGTCGCTGGCAGTGTCGCCGCGGGGGGTGAGGGGACGTTGCAGCCAGTCAGTCCGGAAGACGGACGAGAATGGCTGGACGAGCATTGCGGCGCTGATGATTTGCGGGTACCGGCGGGTGTGGATCCAGAAGCAGCCATGAATGCTACGGTCAACCGCTGGCAATTCAGCAATGCCAATAGTCAACTTGCCGACACGTCGGATCGGACGAGTCGCATGGAGCAGCAATTGGTGCGGTTGTCGACGTCCGGATGTCCGACTCGAAGCTATGTCGCCATCCTCCGCGAGGGGGGTGAGGTGCCCCTGGGAGTGCGATCCGCCAATATTAAGGACTCACGCTATTTCGTCGTCGGTAGCTTCTAGCCACAACGAGGGTTTCGGGTGATTCAGGCACGTCCGATGATCGAGCTGAGGCGACTGCATCGATTCTTCGGTAGCACGCGCGGTGAACGACGTGTCGTTTGAAGTTCGCGGCGGTGAAGTCTTCGGCTATATCGGACCCAACGGCGCCGGCAAGACGACCAGTATGCGGATTCTGGCCACGCTCGACCTGCCAACCTGCGGTGATGCATTCGTGGACGGTTTTTCGGTAATCAACGACGCCGAGCGGGTGCGGCGACGGTTGGGCTTCATGCCCGACTCGTTTGGAACTTATTCCGACGTGAATTGTGCGGAGTACCTCGATTTTTTTGCCCGCGCGTATGGTCTGGCAGGTCGCGAACGGGCACGAGCCTGCCACCGCGTGATGCAGTTCACGGGACTGGATGTGTTGGCCGAAAAGCCAATCCGGGGACTCTCGAAGGGGATGAAGCAGCGGCTCTGTCTGGGGCGCGCGTTGATCCATGATCCCCAGGTGCTGGTGCTGGACGAACCAGCCGCCGGGCTGGATCCCCGTGCGCAGGATCGAGTTGCGGGAAATGATCGGTCGGCTGGCGGCGGACGGTAAGGCCGTCCTGATCAGCTCGCACATTCTGACGGAATTAGCGGAAATATGTCACAGCGTGGGCATTATCGAGCAGGGCGAGTTGCTGGCGGTCGGCTCGGTCGAGGAAATGAAGCGGCGTCTGGTTAGCCACATGACGGTCATCCGTGTGCGGGTACTCGACCGTGTCACGGAAGTCGCCGAGTGGTTGGGGCAGCAATCGTCGGTCGAATCCGTATCGGTGCGGAGCGACACGATATTTCTGGAATTTGAGGGTGAAGATGTTGACCGCGCCCGCTTGTTGCGAGAACTGGTCGCACAGGGATTTGATGTCGTGTCGTTTGCCGTGCAGGACCGCAATCTAGAGGAGGTCTTTCTCGACGTCACGAAGGGGCGTGTGCAATGAGCAGCGAAATCGCCTCGAAGGCTCCCCGGGCCAAGTCATCCCCGTTCGCAACGCTCGACGAACGACTGGGGCCTTGGGAGCAACGATTGGACCGTCTCAGCGACTGGTTGAATCCAATTCTGGTGAAGGAGTCAAGACAGGCGTTAAAGAGTCGCCAGTTTCTCACGACCTTCTCGCTGGTGCTGATCGCCTGCTGGGGCTGGTCGATGCTCGGTGTCGCCTTGCAGAGTCCGAATATCTTCTATGTGCCCGGCGGTCGTTACATGCTCGTGGGTTATTTCCTGATCCAGAATTTTCCGCTCTGCATCATCATCCCGTTCGCCGCTTATCGCTCTTTGGCTGCCGAACGAGAGGACGGTACCTACGAATTGCTGCAGATTTCCGCGCTCCGACCCATGCAGATCGTGGGCGGCAAGCTGGGGAGCGCTGCCCTCCAGATGATGATCTATCTGTCGGTGCTGGCGCCCTGCATGACCTTTACTTACCTGTTGCGGGGCGTCGATATTCTGCTCGTGCTGTCGCTCGTGTTGTGGAGTGCGCTGGCGTGTGGGCTGTTGTGTTGCTTTGGCCTGTTGTTGGCGACGTTGATGCGTGCCCGCCACCTGCAGGTACTCGTCTCGGTGTTCCTGGTATTGATGTTGGGTGGATTTTGTTTGGCCACGAGTGCGGGTGTCTCGGCCATGATCAGCGAGGGTGCTCCGATCCCTTTCGCCGAACCCGAATACTGGATCGGCTTTGCCGCGGCCGTGACCGCCGTGGTGGCAACCGCCGCGATGTTTTTGCTGGCTGCCGCCGCGCGGATTACCAATCGCAGCGAGAATCGCGCGACGCCGTTGCGTATGGGAATGGTCGTCTACCAACTGTTGCTGCTCGGCTGGTGCGCCCGCTACTGGTTTTGTTTTGGTGAAGAGGCGGTCCTGGCGATCTACGTCTTTCTTGCCTGTTCCCTGTGGGCCGTTTTTGGCGCCATGATGACGGGCGAGAGTCCTCAACTTTCGCCTCGCGCCCGTCGAGGGTTGCCTGCCACCACCTTCGGAAAGATGTTCCTGACCTTGTTCTACCCGGGGCCGGGTACGGGCTATGTGTTCGCCGTGGTGAACCTGTTTGTCGTCGTGGCGGCTGTGATGGGCATGTCCGCGACCAAGCATGCGTTCAGCTGGCCAAGGTCCGTCACGTCGATTATGGCCTGTGCCTGGACCGCCGCCGCCTATGGGATGTTCTATCTGGGCGTCAATCGTCTGTTGGTCCGCGCGTTCTCGCGGCGATCACCCCCCAACCCCGGACTCGGCCTGCTGACCGGCGTATTACTCGTGCTGCTGGGGGCATTTATTCCACTGACCGTGCAATTCTCGTTTCGCCAATTGATGAGCATGCGGATGGATTACACGGTCCTGCAGTTGCCAAATGTGTTCTGGACGCTGGTCGAGGTGAGCGATACGGGTTCGCTGTATGGACCCGGCTGGAACGCGATTACCTGGGTGATCCTTGGTTTCGGGGCGCTCGTTTTTTTGATCAACCTCTTACTGATGCCCACCCAGCTGGATCGAGGTCCGTCCCCGGTGCCGGCTCGCGTGCTGGAGGACGAGGCGGCCGGCCAACCGGCTCCGCTCAGCACCACCGCGCACGAATCCATGGGACGCATGACCGCTGGGTGGGCCCTGTCGGTGGGGGCTGACGGGATGGTTGCGCGAAGGCTTCCCGGGGGGGGGAATGCCCGCCTGTTTGGCCGTCCGGTTCGACGATTTAGGGGGATCGGGCGGGCCGGCGGGTGGCGATCGCCAGCTGTTACACAACTTTTACACGGCAAGGCCTGTTTCCTGAGGCTGCGCGTCGCGTCGTTTCCTAGAATTTCCCGACACGTTAATTACACCTACGGGGCGCAACGAGCGCCTTGGACGCAGAGCAACGGGGAGCTAGAAATGTCAAGCGTAGTTAAGGAGCGGAACCACAAGGGGACCGCAGGGCGGCAGCAGGATCACAAGGTCGTCACCGTGGATACGGTGATCGACGCGCGGCTCGATCATGGGCACCATGGTCATGGCCATGTGACGCCGAAAGAGGCCTGGGAAGCGGCCCGCGCAGATGCTGCGTAACGGGATTGATTGGCCGGTGGCCATTTGGCTGGGAACGATTCATGTGGGCGCCTTGGCGGCCCCGTTTTTCTTCAGTTGGCCGGCGCTGGTGGCCACGGTGGTGCTGCACTGGATGACCGGTGGTTTGGGAGTTTGTCTGGGTTATCACCGACTGCTGACGCATCAAAGCTTCAAGACGCAGCGTTGGGTCCGTTATGTGCTCAGCATCATTGGTGGGCTGTCGGGCGAGGGATCCGCGATCTGCTGGACCGCCAATCATCGCAAGCATCATGCCCACAGCGACCACGTGGGCGATCCGCATTCGCCGCTCGACGGTCCCTGGTGGAGTCACATTTTATGGACGATGGCCAGGCGGACGCCGGCGGAGCTGGAGCAGCTGAATGCGCGTTGGATTCCGGACCTCAAGGATGATAAGGACCTGCTCCAATTGCATCGCTATTTCCTGGCGAGTCACTTTGCATTGGGCGTGGTGCTGGGCGTTGGCGGCTATCTCGCCGGCGGCTGGTACTTGGCGACGTCGATGATCGTGTGGGGCATGTTTTTGCGATTGGCGTTGGTGCTTCATTCGACCTGGTTTGTCAACTCGGCCAGCCACATCTGGGGTTACCGTAATTACGAGACGACCGATGAGAGCCGCAACAACTGGTGGGTGGCCATCATCACGTATGGCGAGGGCTGGCACAACAATCACCATGCCTATCCTCGCATGGCCCGTCATGGCCATCGTTGGTGGGAAGTCGACGTCACGTTCCTAACCATCCGGCTGATGGAAAAGTTGGGTTTGGCCTGGGATGTGGTCGATCACCAGCACAAGAAGCGAGCCGAGCAGAATACGGTGCAAGCGGCCGTCGTCACGAAGCACGATGTCGATTCGATTCTCAAGTCGCATCGTCAGCCGAAAAACGATAGCCAGCATCTCGCACCGTGATGAAGTGAGAGGGGTTGGCTGGGTCTTTCTCGAAGAGCTTTCTTAGCCGCCGGATGAACTGATCCGCGCGCGGGTATTGAGGCTGGCGGGCATGTCCCAGACCTGCACGAGCAATTCGCCACGGGGGATGACGCGTCCCTCGTGGCGGGCAAAGTATTCCAGCAGTTTGAATTCGAGCTGCGTCATGTGGACCGTTTCGCCACGAATCGTGGCCTCGGAATTCTCAAAGTCGATCTCGACTTCGCCAAAGGCGAAGGAACTGAGTCGCTCCTGAGAGGCGGTCCGCGTTCGTCGTTCGTGTCGTTGCAGCAAGCTCTTGATGCGGCTGATCAATTCGTCCAAATCGAAGGGCTTGGTGAGGTACTGATCGGCTCCGGCGTCGAAGCTGCGGGAACGATCCTCGGGTTGCGTGCGAGCGCTGAGGATCAAGACGGGCATCAGGTGATCGTTTTCGCGGAGAGACTCGCAGACCTCATAGCCGCTCATGCCGGGCAGCATGAGGTCGAGAATCACCAGGCCGACGGCACCGCGGTTCTTTTTCAGATATTCCAGCGCCGAGGGGCCATCGGTCGCGACTTCCACCTCATAGCCTTCGGCCTTGAGGTTGAAGGAAATTCCGACAGCGAGATGCTCTTCGTCTTCGACGATCAGGATCCGTACGGCCATACTGAACTAGACGGTTGATTTCAGGGTGCCAGAAACCGAAGCTGTGCCTTGGTTGGCGGCTTCGCCGGATGTCGGTGGCGAGGACTGGGTCGCAGCCAGCTCGACCTCGAAGATCGAACCTGAATTGCCCTCCGCGTCATGCACTTGCACGCGTCCTTTCCAACGCTCGACGAGCGTCTGCACAATATACAGTCCCAGTCCCGTGCCAGGTTTTTTGCGCTGCAATTCAGAACCGATACGGACGAAGCGAGCAAAGATTTTTCGCCGCAGTTTCTTGGGTACGCCGCTGCCGTTGTCGCGAATCGTCACCCGCGCGCGACCTGCCGGCAGATGTTTCAAGACGACTTCGACATCCGGGGGATCACCCCCGTACTTCACGGCATTGTCGAGAAGATTTCGAAAAATCAGATCGAGGTCGAGTCGATTGCCGGCAATCCAACAGGGGGGGGTGTCGAGTCGAATTGTTGCAGCGGGAACTTCATAGCGCACGCACACCTGCTCTCCGATCTCGGCAAGCAATTGTGACAAGTCGATCACGTCGGTCGCCACGTCGGCACTGGTCGTTTCCCGATCCAGTCGCGCGGCTTGCAGGATGTGATTGATAAGATGGTCTAATCGTTCGACATCGTCGAGCATGAAGTCGTAAAAATTGCCCCGTTCGTCGTCGGTGACACTCCGCCGCGTCAGCGTCTGCAAATATAGTTTCAGCGAGGCGATAGGCGATTTCAATTCGTGGGTGACGCTGTCGATAAAGTTGCTCTGGCGGCGTGTCAGGTTGATCGCCTTGATCGTCAACCACAGGTAGAGAACAGTTCCCACCAGCAGCAAGACGAGGGAAGTTGTGCCGACCGACAGCAGCGTAACCCACATGACGGTCCGCTTATCGTCATCCTTCAGCCCGGTGGATGTGAGCAGAATCCAGCCGACCGTGAGGACGATCAGCAGGACGATCATCAAAATCGCCAGCATGATCGGCAGACGAAGGGATCGGCGGCTAAACACGTTCGATTGACGCGGGCTATCGCGCCCCCTGGTGGCTCGTTCTCGGTCCGGATGGGTGGGCTGCCGCGCGGCCTGGCTGGCGGCGGCAGCGATTCATCGTAGCAAAGCAGTCCGGGGTCGTCTGCCGACCGGGTTGCCGGTGTCTATTTGGCGAACGGTGTCCATTTTTGATCCGACTGGGCGCTCTCCACGGCCGTGGCAATGAACGCCATGCCGGCCACACCATCGTCCACTCCAGGGAAATCGTAGCCTGCGGCAGGGGGCTCGACCTGATCGATCTTGTCCGCAATGGCCTGGGCGGCCGCGAGGTAGATATTGGCAAAGGCCTCGATGAAGCCTTCGGGATGCGCGAAGGGGGTTCGCGTGTTCGCCTTGGCGGCGGCTCCCAGATAGTCATTGCCTCTCCGGTAGACTTGCCGGGGTGCATTGGCGAACTTCACGATCAGGTCATTGGGATATTCCTGGTGCCATTCCAGGGATGCTTTGGTGCCATAGACGCGGAGGCTCAAGGCGTTCTCGTCGCCATTGGAAATCTGCGATGCGTAGAGGACACCCTTGGCGCCGCCCTGGAACCGCATGAGGCAATTGCCGTCGTCGTCCAGGGGAGCGTCTGGGATGAAGGAGGTCAGCTCCGCGCATAGTTCTTCGATCTCCAGTCCCGTGACATAGCGCACCAGGTTATGGGCGTGGGTGCCGATATCCGCCATGCAATTCGAGATGCCGGCGATCTGGGGATCGGATCGCCAATTGGCAATCTGTCCTTGGCCATCTCCTTCGACTTCGCCGATGGCGTAACCCTGGGGATACTCGGCGACGACCTTGAGGAGGCGGCCCAATTCGCCGTCGCGTACCATCCGTCGGGCCTCCTTGACCATCGGATAGCCGGTGTAATTGTGTGTCAGGGCAAAGACACAACCGGACTGGTGGACGACCGTCGCACAGTTCCCGAGCTTCGGCGAGCGAGTACGTCATCGGTTTATCGCAGATGACGTGAAAGCCCTTTTCCAGAAATGCCTTGGCCACGGCAAAATGCAGGTTGTTTCGCACCACGATGCTGACGAAGTCAATGCGCTGGTCCGTCGGCAACGCGGCTTCGCGCTCGGCCATTTCCTGATAAGTCGCGTAAACGCGTGCCGGATCGAGAAACAGGTCCTCTCCGGACAGCCGCGACTTCTCCGGATCGGAGGAAAAGGCTCCGGCGACGAGCTCGATCTTGCCGTCCAGGTTCGCGGCCAGGCGATGCACCGCGCCAATAAAAGCGCCGCGGCCGCCGCCGACCATCCCCATGCGTAGTTTTCGTTTCATCGCAACATTCTCGTTGGGAACCGTTTCGCGGAAATCACATCTTGCGGCTGACCCGACGGACGACACGGGTCCAGCCGCACGGGTGGATGGCCGGGACTTAAACGGCCACCGGAGCGCCTGCTGCGGCCGAACGATAGGCGGCGTCGATAATTTTCATCAGGGACAATGCTTGCTCGGGCGTATTGAGTGGCGCTTCACGGCCTTCCAGCGTGGCGACAAAGTTGGCGGCAGAGCGGCTGCGACCCATGTCCTCACATGCCTCGACCTCGATGCCGCACGTCACCGACTTGCCATCCTCTTGCAGGTACAACTCGCACGTATCGAGGGCCGTATCGTCGAGGCCGTCGGCGGCGAACAGCCGTTCGACCTTGCCCCCCGCCTTGGTGCCTTGAAAAACGACCGAGACCTCCTCCCGCTTGACCATTTCGGCCCAGGAGATCTGAAAAGTCAGGGCTTGTCCCTCGACGAACGAGATCATGCCATGTGCGGCCGCCTCGACGTCGGTCACGCCGTTCGCGTTGTCGGGGATACCCCAGGGGCCTTTGAATTCGGGGTTGGTGATGAAGTCATCGAAGGTGTGCGCCAGCACGTAACTCGGTTGTGGATACCCCATGAAGTAGAGTGCCAGATCGAGCATATGCAGCAGATCGATCAAGGGCCCTCCGCCCGATAAGGCCTTGGTCGTGAACCAGCCGCCGAAACCGGGGATACCCGTGCGTCGTACCCAGCGGGCTTGGGCGGAGTTGATCGAGCCGACGACGCCCTGCTGGATCGCCTCCATCATCTTGTACGATTCGGGGCGGGCCCGATTGTTGAAATTGAACATGAGGGTGCGGTCGGCCTGTTCGGCTGCCGCGATCATCGATGCGACCTCGTCAGCGCAGAGTGCCGGTGGCTTTTCGCAAAACACGTGCTTACCGGCCTGCAAGGCCTGGATCGACAACGGGGCGTGAAACTTATTCGGCACGATGATGCTGACCGCATCCACAGCGGTCGCCAGCAACTCATCGACGCTGCTGTAAAAAGCGGGCAGCTTGAATTTGGCGGCGGCCGCCTTGGCCGCCGCCGCATTGACATCGGCGATGGCGGCAATCTTAGCGCCGGCCTCGCGGAAGCCCTGGATATGATGTTGGGCCATCCCGCCCGCTCCGATGATTCCGACGGTGGTTGTCATGGTGGATGTCTTTCCTTGCGACGCTGCAATCATGGAGGGTCCAGGCCGACGGTCCGGCCTGTGTGCGACCGGCAGTTTTAGCACAAACATGGCCGCTTGGCAGCCAGCGTTCCCTGGTCGAGATGCGCATCGATCGTTACAGTGAAAGCGAGGCAGGGGATCGATCGACGTCGCGGGCCGGCACTCCGCCGCTTCATTTTAAGGAAACAGCAACATGCGCTATGTGAGCCGTGGGACGCAGCGGAGACTGTGGACGGGAGCGGGCGCGGCGCTGCTCCTGCTGTCGGGACTGGCCATCGGTCTGGCGATCAACCGAGGGGGAGCGGCGGTGACATGGCAGTTTCCTGAAACACTGCTGCACGCGACGGCGACCGACAGCACCGATAATTTTGTGGTTGCCACGGGGCTGATCGATACCAACCTGGAGGGGGTGTTTTTTCTGGACACGATTTCGGGTGATTTGCAGTGCACGGTGTTCAATCCCCGCTCGGCAAGCTTCAACGCGCTTTTCAAGAGAAACGTGACTTCCGATCTGCAGTTAGAGCAAGACAAACGCCCGAAATTCCTCCTGGTCACGGGCCAGATTAGTCTCGGCCGGTTCCAAGGCATGCCAGGTCAGACGGCGGGTTGTGTGGCCTATGTGGTCGAGGCGAACTCGGGTCGCTTCGCCGCCTACGCCGTCCCCTGGAGAACGGATTCTCTTTTCGCGGGGGCAACCTCAGGTGAGTGAATTGTTTTTGCTGCAGAAGGGCGAGGTGCGGACGGCGGTGGTCCGCGAGCAATAACGGGAGAACGGTACGTCGCCATGCAAATCACGATTAATGGGCAGCCGCGTCAGCTGGAGGCCGACTCCGATGCGTATCCGTTGGCCACACTCCTTGATGATCTGCAAATGGGTGGCCGACCGGTCGCGGTCGAAGTCAATCTGCAATTGGTGCCGCGCGAACGGTTTGGCGAGACATTCGTCCGCGGTGGAGATGCCCTGGAAATTGTCACTCTGGCGGGAGGTGGTTAGCGATGGCGAAGCGACTGGCCCCCATCGACACGCCCTCGTCGACCGAAGTAAGCGAGGACGTCTTCCAGCTGGGGTCGCAACGGATCACCAGCCGTCTGATTGTGGGAACCGGCAAGTACCCGTCGCATGCGATCATGCGTGATGCGCTTGCCGCTTCCGGCACGCATTGCATTACGGTGGCGGTGCGACGCGAGCGGATGTATGACGAGGCCGGGCAAAACATCCTCGATGTTATCGATACATCGCGGTATTTGCTGTTGCCCAATACGGCGGGCTGCTTCCACCAGCGCGATGCGCTGCGGACCGCCCGCATGGGGCGCGAGATCCTTCGCAGCCTGGACCATCCAGGAGCGAATTGGGTCAAGCTGGAGGTGCTCGGCGATTCGCGGACGCTGCTGCCCGATCCGGTGGCGACGCTGGCGGCTACGGAGGAGCTGGTTGCCGACGGCTTTGAAGTGCTTTGTTACACCAGTGACGATCCCGTCATGGCGACCAAGCTGAAGCAAGCCGGCGCGACCGCGGTCATGCCGGCCGGCAGCCCCATCGGATCGGGGCAGGGGATCCTGAATCCGAATAACCTGCGGATTTGCCTCGAGTATTTGAAGGATGGGGACCCCGACTATCCCGTCATCGTCGATGCGGGCGTCGGTACGGCCAGCGACGTGGCAATCGCCATGGAGTTGGGTGCGGACGCCGTGCTATTGAATACGGGCATCGCCCACGCGGCCGACCCGGTGCGGATGGCGCGGGCCATGCGGGCCGCCGTGCAGGCGGGCCGCGATGCCTATCTGGCGGGTCGCATTCCCAAGCGGTTGTACGCGACGGCGAGCAGCCCGGAAGAGGGGATGATTGGGGCCACGCGGCCTCCGCGTTGACGTATCGGCGGTGCCGAGTGGGCCGGCCTGGCTGGCCATGCGTGCGGCGCCAGTTGCCGTTCCTGCTCAGGGCATGTTGAATCCGCCGCTGCCCCACACGGCCGCCAAGCCAGCCGTGATGAAAACCGCGGCCAGCCCCCCGCCACAGACAAAGACCGGTAGCAGGACCGCGGCGGATGCCTTACCCGTGGAGATTTCGTGAGTCCTCGCAATACCGATGATCTGCACCGCGATCGCCCACACCCCGCCAACCAAACCGCCCAGCAAGGGAATGACATTGAGAGGCCAGAAGGAGCCATGGACATACGCCACCGTGCGGACGGTGGCTTCGAAATCGCGATTGGCCGAATTGAACATCAACAGCATGACATGGATGATGCCGCCCCACACAAATGCTTGAATGACGGCTGCGATCGCTCCTCCGACGACCTGTTGCACGATCCCCACGAGCAGTCCGATCCCCAGCGGTGTCCCGTTGCCATCCCCCATCACGAAGAACATGGGAATGAAGTTGACGATTCCCAACAGCCCCCCCAGCATGCCGCCGACGACCGCGAAGACGAGCGGCGGACCGTATCCGCCGCGGCAGCGCATGCGAGAAAACAGCGCCGTCGGCGCGAACAGGACGCCCTTGGTGGTATTCCAGAACGAGCCGAGCGAGGCGCCGTCCCGTTCCCAGGGGGGCCCATCCCGGTCGGCGTTGCGCAGGGGGGTTGCGCCAGCGGCTCCTGGTCCAACGCAGGCGACTGGAAGGGGTTCCCCGTGTCGCCGGGTTCGAAGCGGGGCGCCGCGAACGGTGAGGACGGATCCGTAGCGGAGGGGGACGACTCCCGCGGGACGTCGCAAATTGCCGCGCACTCGGGACATTGGGCTTGTTTCCCCTCCGAGCCATCGGGGACGCGCATGCGGCTGTGACAGGCCGTGCAATGAAATTCGATCGGCATCTTGTTTCTCCCGGTGGCCCGTGTACCGTCCGCGGCGAGCCCTATGATAGACTGCACCTGCCGCGATCACTACATCGATCCCCCGTCCGCCGTGGGTGGATGGTTCTGGCCGCTTTGTTCCATGCCCAGGCGACGAGTTAATTTTGTCCGAGATCCGAGTCCTCACGCCAAACGATGTGCTCGGGCCGGCAGGGCTGATTGCCAAGCGGCTGCCCCACTACGAGGATCGTCCGGAGCAACTCCACATGGCGGACGCTGTCGCCGCGGCGCTCCGCGAAAAGCGGCACTTGATGGTCGAGGCCGGCACGGGGGTGGGGAAGAGTTTTGCCTATCTCGTGCCGGCAATTCTGGCCGCGGCGGGAGCAGAGGCGGGTGCCGGCAAAACCATTGTGGTCTCGACGCATACGATCAGTTTGCAAGAACAGATCTTGCGGAAGGATATTCCGTTTCTCAATAGCGTGATCCCAATCGAGTTCACGACCGTGCTGGTGAAGGGCCGCCGCAATTATCTCAGCCGCCGCCGCCTGGCGGTGGCTCGAGCCCGAGCGCGGAGTTTGTTCAACGAGCCAGGCGAATTTGACGAATTAGCGGAGCTGTTTGACTGGAGCAAACAGACGAATGATGGGTCACTCAGCGATCTGGTGTTTGCCCCGCAGCGGGCGGTGTGGGATGAGGTGGCCAGTGATCACGGCAACTGCATGGGACGTAACTGTCCCGAATTCACCAACTGCTTTTACTATCGGGAACGTCAACGCATGCGGCATGCGCAGTTGTTGATTGTCAATCACGCGCTGCTTTTTTCGGACCTTGCGCCGCGAGCGCGGCGCGCCAGTCTGTTGCCCGATTACGATGCGGTGATTATTGACGAAGCACACACCATTCCCGCCACGGCAGGTGATCATCTGGGACTGGGGGTTTCGAGTGGGCAAGTCGAGTACGCGCTGACTCGCTTGTACAACGATCGCACCAACAAGGGATTGCTGGTACACAATCATTGCCAGACGGCCGAGCTGGCCGTCGAACGATGTCGGGTGGTCGCCGAGGAGTTCTTTGACGACATCCAGGAATGGTACGAATCGCATCCGCGGGCGAATGGACGTGTCACGCGACCACGCATGGTCAAGAATCGGCTCAGTTCTGAACTCGACCGGCTGGCCCAGCTGGTCCGAGTCGCGGGCCAGTCGCTGCCGCCGGAGCAGAAACAGGATTTCTTAGCGGCGGCCAATCGTGTGTCGGCCATCGCCGAGGAACTGGATGTGTGGCTCGACCAGCCGGATGACGGATTCGTTCACTGGATCGACGTCACCCGCAGTCGTTCGGGGCGGGCACGGATTCAGCTGCAGGCGGCCCCGGTCGATGTCGGCTCGTGCTGCAAACGGGACTCTTCGAGGCGGTCGATTCGGTGATCATGACCAGTGCCACGCTGGCAACGGGCGGGGATGATTTTAGCTATTTCCAGTCCCAGGTCGGCATCACCCGTTGCGCGACGCTGTGCCTGGGAAGTCCGTTTGATTACCGACGGCAAGCCCGGCTGGTGCTGGTGGGCGATATGCCCGATCCGACCCAGTCGCCCGACGACTATACGCGGATGTGCGTGGCGATTATCGAACGTCATGCGGGTCATACCGACGGGCGGACCTTCGCCTTGTTCACCAGCTACAAGATGCTGCGTGACGTCGCGACCCGCTTGCGACCCTGGGCCGCGGATCGTCAGCTCGAGATCTTCAGCCAGGCCGATGGCCTGGATCGCACGAAGATGCTGGAGCGCTTCAAGGCCAACGCCCGCTCGGTGCTGCTCGGAACCGACAGTTTCTGGCAGGGGGTCGATGTGCCGGGCGATGCCTTGCAAACGGTGATCATCACCAAGCTTCCTTTCAGTGTCCCCGACCGACCGCTGCTGGCGGCTCGGCTGGAAGCGATCCGCGCCGCGGGTGGCAATCCGTTTCGAGACTATCAAGTGCCTGAGGCGATTATCAAATTGCGTCAGGGATTTGGGCGGCTGATCCGCTCTCGGCGCGACCGTGGCACCGTGGTGATCGTCGATCCGCGGGTGCGTACCAAGACCTATGGTCGGTTGTTCCTGCAGTCGCTCCCCGCTTGCGAGATCGTGGAAGAGGCCGTGGGATAGGCATCCTGTCGATCCCACGACGATGACCGGCATCCTGCCTGTTCCCTGGGGCGGCCGCCATTGGTTGACCCTGGGAAGGTGGCCATCTACAGTAAAAGGTCGCCCGTCGCCGGCCCGAAAACGGCCCTGTTTCACTCTTGGGACCCTTCGCCATGCTCGCCAAGCGAGTCATTCCCTGTCTGGATGTCGATTGCGGGCGCGTCGTGAAGGGGACGAATTTCGTGCAGCTGCGAGACGCCGGGGATCCGGTTGAAGTGGCGGCTCGGTACGAAGCGGAAGGTGCCGATGAACTGGTGTTTTTGGATATCTCGGCCAGCCACGAAGGACGCGAGATCGTGCTGGATGTGGTGCGGCGGACGGCTGAGCAGGTGTTCATGCCGCTGACGGTCGGGGGCGGGGTCCGCTCGCTGGAGGACATCCGGGCGCTGCTTGTCGGCCGGTAGCGACAAGGTTTCGATCAATTCGGCAGCGTGTAAGAATCCGCCGATTTGTCGAGCAGGCCGCGCGGAGATTTGGCAGCCAGTGCATCGTGGTCAATATCGACCCGAAGCGGGTCTGGCGGGACGGAGAGCCGTTCTGGGAGGTCCACGTCAACGGTGGCCGGATTCCCACCGGGTTGGAGGCCGTCGCGTGGGCTTGTCGGTCGAAGAACTCGGGGCCGGCGAGATCGTTTTGACCAGTATGGATTGCGACGGAACGAAGGGTGGCTACGATTTAGAGCTCACCGCGGCGGTCAGCGACCGGGTCGGCATTCCGGTGGTCGCCAGTGGGGGGGCCGGAAGCCGGACCACTTGGCGGATGCGATCGAATGGGGCAATGCGGACGCCGCCTTGGCGGCCAGCATTTTCCATTTTGGGGAGTATACGATCCGCGAGACCAAAGCCTGATGGCGGGCGCGGTATTCCGGTACGATTGAGTCCGTCCTGAGTGAAAAGGCGTGCGGCGGGCCGGAATTCCACCGGTCCGCGGGCAGCTGGGTGGGTGTCGTCGCTGGGCGCGGGCATGGCTCGCCTGCTGGCGGCAAGGTGACGAATCCAGAAGAGGCGACGTGAACGATGGCAACGACCGAAGCAATGCCGGCCACAGGCGGGCGAAGCAAGCCACGTTCGAGGTAGACAAGCTATTTCGAGCGCTGGTGAAACTGGAAGGCAGCGACCTGCACCTCAAGGTGGACAAGCCGCCCATTGTGCGGGTCAAGGGCGAGCTGCGGCCACTCGACCGGTGAGCCGATCGACGACGACGAGATGTATCGGCTGCTGTGGCCGATGATGGGCGAAAAGGATCGCCGCGATCTTTGACGAGACGGCGGTGCCGACTTTGCGCACACGTGTGAGGTGGACGGCGTGGGCTGGCGGTTTCGCGTGAATATCCTGCAGCAGATGGGCAATCTGGGGCTGGTCGCACGACGTGTCAGCAATGATATTCCCGATTTCGAAGGGCTGTTTCTGCCGCCAGTCATGGAGAGCCTCTGCAAGTTCCACCAGGGCATGGTGCTTGTTGGCGGGTCCCACCGGGATCGGGCAAGACGACAACGATTGCCTCGATGCTGAACTGGGTCAATCGCCATTATCGCAAACACATTCTCACGCTCGAGGACCCGGTCGAGTTCGTCTACACGCGAAGAGAAGTGCCTGATCAACCAGCGGGAAGTGGGCATTGGATGTGAAGGACTTCATGATCGGCATGAAGCACGCCGTGCGTGAGGATCCCGACATCATGCTGCTGGGCGAGATGCGTGACCACGAGACGTTTCTTGACGGCCATTCAGGCCGCCGAAACGGGGCACTTGGTGTTTGGCACGATTCACGCTTCCGGTGCCGCCGAGACGATCGGACGTATTCTCGATTTGTTCCCGGAGGAAATGCATGATGCGTTGCGGCAGCGCGCTGGCGATGAACCTGAAGGGCATCGTGGCTCAGAAGCTCCTCAAATCCATGCAAGCCGGGTGTCTCGCGAGTGCCTTGTGTCGAGGTCATGACCATGAACTCGACGATCCAGAAGTTGATCCTCGAGGAGCAGGATGACGAAGATTGCCGACGCCATCCGGATTGGAGAGCAGGATGGCATGCAGGATTTTACGCTCAGCCTGAAGAAGCTGCTTGATGCGGACCTGATCGATCGACCGACTGCCTTCGAAGTTGCCCCCAATCCCGACGCCCTCAAGATGGCCCTCAAGGGAATCGATGTCAAACAGCCTGGAATCCTTTGATGTTGTTGATCTCTCACCTGCAGGGCGCGTGGGTTGCGTTCCGTCGCCGAATGACACCCGCCGTTCCCTTGCTGGTGGCCGGGCTCGTCTTGATATGCGCGGACGTGGCCTTGGCCCAAAGCGGGTGGAAAACGCATCCGGACGTCAATGGCCCGAGCATTCCGCGGGGAGTGGGTGGCTACTTCAGCTGGTGGAAGTTGCTCTTGGCGTGGTTACTGTTTCTGCTGTGGGCCAAGGTGACCGACTGGGTCAGTCGTGACTGCCAGGATACGGAATTGCCCTTCGGAACATGGGTACCCGTTGTTTTCTTTCCCTTTCTGATCGGCTTCTTCGTTTGCATTCTGACGATTCCCGTCTTTGCGATTGGCTATCCGTTGGGGCTGCTCTGTTTCTTGGTGCCGACGCTGGTCTACGTGGTCAAACGGAACAGCGTGGTGGAGCTTCACGAGCGGGTCATGACGCCGGACCATCTCCGCTATCTCTTGGCGGAGCGGGGCCTCGGTTCGGCCGAGAAGAAAGCGGCTCACGAAAAGGAGCGCCGGTCACCTTCCTGCCGTTAAGTGGCAAGGATGACCAGGTCAATCAAGCAAATCTCGTCAAAGCCCGTCTGGCCGTGGGCTTTCTGGCCGCCAAGCAAGTGATCTCCAATGCTCTGGATCATCGGGCCGGCAAGATCATGATGGACTTTACGGCAGAGGGGGCCACAACCAGGTTTCAGGTGGACGGCGTCTGGCACGATTCGGACGGATTTGAGCGGGAGGAGGGAGACAATATCCTGTCCATATTCAAGACGCTCTCCGCCGCCAAGCCGGACGAACGAAGGGCTCGACAGCAAGGTACTTTTCGAACCGAGTACCAAAAGAACAAGTTGAACTGTAATTTTGTCAGCCAGGGAACGAAGACGGGCGAGCGGGCGATCCTGACGCTCATCGGCAAGGGAGACGAATTCAAGACGCTTGAAGATCTGGGCATGCGGGAGCAGATGATCGCCCAATTGAAGGATCTGATGCTCCAGCCGCGAGGGATTCTGCTGTTTTCGGCGATGACCGGAAATGGACTCTCCACCACGCTGACGGTCTCGCTGCGCAATACCGATCGACTGCTCCGCGATTTCATTGCGGTGGAAGACAAAGCGAAGGCGCTACCCGAGATCGAGAACGTGGACCCGGTCTACTTCGACAGCGCCAAGGGTGAGTCGCCTGAAAAGAAAATGGAAGTCATTCTCCGCAAACAACCCGATGTGATGGTGTTTCCCGAGCTGGTTAATACGGAGACGGTGAACATTCTTTGCAAGGCCGCGGCGGAGGATCAAGCGGTCTTCGCCGCCATTCCGGCCAAGGAGGCGGTGGAAGCGTTATTGCGGGTACTGCTGATGAAGGTTTCGGCGAAGGAGCTGGCGCCACGCGTCAATGCCGTTCTCAATCAGCGGCTGGTGCGAAAATTGTGCGAAGCTTGCAAGGAGCCCTATGAGCCGCCCGAGTCGCTCTTGAAAAAACTTGGCATTCCCGCGGGCCGCGTTTCGGAGCTGTTTCGTCACCCCGAAGAGCCGGAGAAGGTGTGCCCGGAATGCCACGGGATTGGCTATAAGGGTCGGACGGCGATTTTTGAA
Organism: uncultured Planctomycetaceae bacterium; assembly: GCA_963700865.1. Classification (GTDB taxonomy): domain Bacteria; phylum Planctomycetota; class Planctomycetia; order Pirellulales; family Pirellulaceae; genus CAVOGJ01. The sequence goes on from CAVOZC010000023.1 coordinate 62,216, forward strand.
CTGGTGATAGTCGATGATGTCATGCGGGAGGTGCTGATCAAGCAGCCCAAGCTGGACATGCTGCGGAAAGCGGCCCGCAAGGGGGGCAATCGGACACTACAGGAAGAAGGCTTGTTGACGGTCATCAAAGGGATCACGTCGTTACCTGAATTGATGCGCGTGCTCAAGCAATAGTCCCCGCCGAAAGTCGTGCGGAGCCCCGCACGCGGAAATTTGTGTTTCTCACTGCGAGACAATCATGCTTGGAATCGTTTTGGTCGTGATCTCCTTCATCGTCATCGCGATGCTCTGGAATGAGGGAATGTGGTCCAACGCCATTGCCCTGTTCAATGTGTTTTTTGCGGGAGTCGTTTCGACCAATTACTTCGAGCCCTTTGCGAAGTGGATCGAAGGGACACTACCGTCGTTTGCGTACGTCGCCGATTACCTTGCCTTCTGGGTCATCTTTGCATTCGCTTTCAATGTCGGCCGCGCTGTCACCGACGCAATTTCGAAGCATAAGGTGCGTTTTCGCAAGCCGGTGGAGCACACCGGTCGTATCCTCTTCGCGGTGCTAACGGCCTGGATGATGGTCTGCATCTTCTGTGCGTCGCTGCACTTGGCTCCCCTGGCTCAATCGCCATTGCGGGGCAGCTTTGCGAAGGACCCGCTGGCGGGTTGTTTCTTTGGACTGGCTCCCGACCGATATTGGCTGGCCTTTATGCATTCGCGTTCGAAAGGGAGCATGGGTTCGGGGAGCCAATTCGATCCCCAGGGCGAGTTTGTTCTCAAGTATGGTACCCGCCGCTATAATCTACAGGCTTACAACAAAGAGACCGACGGCAAGATTCTTGTCCGCAAACGCTGACGTTTGTGCTGGCTCACGCCTCTTTCTCGCGACAGATCATGATGGCAGATCGAATGCTCCTGGCCGATCACGATAGAGAGGAGTTAACGGACTACCGTTCCGTAAGCCGTCTGGCCATTGCGGCGCTCGTATTGGGTCTGGCCTCCATCGTGGCCCTGGCACACCCCGTGGCCTGGGTGATCCCGGCGGCCGGCTGTCTGGTCGGATGGTTTGCGTTGCGGGTCACCTCAAATCCCGATATTCCCGTCGATGGCCGGCGGGCCGCGTTGTGGGGATTGTGCCTGTCACTTTTTCTGGGCACCGCGGCGGTGGGGCGGTGGACCTTCGAGCGGCAGATCCTGGTCCATCAGGCGCGCGACTTTGCGGATCGTTTCCTGGAAATGGTTCAGACGGAGGATTTTCCACGGGCCGTCGAATGTACGCGTTCGTTTGCCTATCGCCAGCGAGCGGGTGTGCCGCTGGATCAGTTTTATGCGCAGAATGACTCTTCGCGCCGCGAGTTGCAACAGTTTCGCGAGCAGGCGGCCGTGGCGGCCATCCTTGCCGCCGGAGCGGGGTCCGAGGTGCGGTTTGCTCGAGCGTCAAAGTTGGAACGGCTGAACCACGCGCGTCGCTGCTGGTTGCAATACGAGTTGACCGTGCCCGACCAGCCCGCTCGCGAATTCGCGGTCTGCGTGGTGCGCGACGCGAATCCTGAATCGTATCTCGAACCTCATTGGCATATTGCACGGTTTGAACTGGGTGCCGTCGCGGATCAACCCTGACGGCATGGACGCATGCCTCCGCTTACGCTCTCTGCCGAATTAAGCACTGTTCGCAACCTGATTGAATTCTTTACCCGAACGGGGCGGCGGGCGCGCGAATTCGCCTCTTCGATCGACCCGGTCGGCCGTGGTTTCTTTCGTGCGTCCGAGGCGGAAGAGGTTGAGGCGTTATTGGTAACCTATTGGCAGGCCCGCGCGGCGGCGCTGGACCTGATCCGCGATCTGCGTCGCCATCAGCCAGCCGTCGAGCCGGAGCGGTCGATCTACTTTCTGCTCGGCTACAGCACGGCGCTGTGCCTGGTCGACGCGGCCTGTATTCTCCGCGATGAAACGCACAGCCGCCCGGTGGTCCGCCGCAAGTTGAATCAACCGATTCCCAACTGCGGGATTCCTGGGGGTGCCTATGATACGATCCAGCGTTCCCTGATGAGCACTCGCCATGCCTGGCCTCTCTATCATGCGCGGGAGTACTTCCAACGACATCAGGACGAGCTGGCTCGCGTCGCCCGGGAGCAGCAAGTCGAGGACCTGCTGGCGGCGATCGTGCGTTTGTCACCGTGTGTCGACATCTCGATGACACGATTTGCCCGCTACAGCCTCCGCACCCGCGGTGATCAATGGGTCCGCGGAATCGGCAGGTCCCTGTTTGGTCGGGCCGTGTACGGGCTGCAGAAATTTGCCAGCGAGCTCATGGCCGACGTCTCTGTTCAACCGGCACATGTCCCGACGATTCCGGCAGAGATCCAGCGGGAGCTCGCAGCCCACATCCAACCCGGTGACGTGCTGGTCGTGCGGAAGGAATTCGCCGTGACAAATTACTTTCTGCCCGGTTATTGGCCGCATGCCGCGCTCTTATCTGGGCCAGCCCGAGCAATTGGCCAGGCGGAATCTATGCGATCACCCGGTCGCTCAGCCGCGCTGGCCACTCATCCAACACGCGGCGGCACATTCCGGACACTGTGTGCTGGAAGCGATGAAGGACGGAGTCCATCTCCGTTGTTGGCAGTCGCCATTGGCTTCCGATTCGTTCGTCGTCCTGCGTTCGCAACTGGCAACGGAGGAGGTGACCGCGGCACTCGGACGTGTCCTGGCACATGAGGGAAAGGACTACGATTTTGATTTTGATTTCAGTCGTTCCGACCGACTGGTGTGTACCGAAGTGGTCTACCGAGCCTTTGACGGGATCGGAGGAATGCAGCTGCCGCTGACGATCCGCGCCGGGCGACCCACGCTTTCCGGTGGAGACCTGATCGCGTTAACACTTCAAGGCGATACGGGCTGGACGCTGGTCGCCGCCTATGTCCCGAGCCTCAGTCGCCAGTTGGAGCAAGCGGGGCAGGCAACCCGTATCGTCCAGGCAGCGCTGCGGGGAAGGAGCGATTGAGGAGGCGGACCGAGCCGCGGTTATTCTGGTACGATCGGCCGGTGACGGTTCCGTGCGCAGCACGCCGTTTCTACACTGAAGGTCGACAGCCGGGTGACCCAAACGCGGTGAATAGAACAGGTACGAGAAAGAGAGGAGCCGTTCGACGATGGAATGGATCGTGGCGCTGATCGCGCTGAGCGTGATGGAGATCGTGCTGGGCATCGACAACATTGTCTTCCTGGCCGTGGTCACGGGGAAACTCCCAGAGGCCCAACGGCCCAACGCGCGGCGGATTGGGCTGCTCCTCGCCCTCGTCATGCGGCTGGGATTGCTCTTCGCCATCACCTTCGTCATGCAGCTGACCGAGCCGGTGTTTTATCTGACGGACGTCGGTGTTCCCGAGTCCTGGTTTGCGGCCGCGGCTGAGCCGGGCGCGGAGCCCGCCGCGGTGACTCATGGATCGACGTTGAACGCGGAGTCGGCGGCGGCCCCAGGCGGGGCGGAAAAGCTGAGCCAGGAAGTGAATGCGGTTTCCTGGCGGGACATCATCCTGATCACCGGCGGGCTTTTCTTGATCTGGAATAGTGTCACCGAGATTCACGTGAAACTGGACGACGAAGAACATGAAGGTTCTGTGAAACCGGTGTCTACCTTCACCGGGGTGCTCGTACAGATTACGCTGCTGGACATCATTTTTTCGCTCGATTCGGTCATCACTGCCGTGGGCATGGCCGAAGAGCTGTGGATTATGGTGACCGCCGTGGTGCTTTCGGTGGGCGTGATGCTGTTGTTCGCCAATAAAATCAGCGATTTTGTCAGCCGAAATCCGACGCTGGTCATGCTGGCCCTCAGCTTTCTCATCTTGATCGGTGTGATGTTGGTGGCCGAAGGCGTGGGTACGCATGTCAACAAACGTTACATTTACTTCGCCATGGCCTTTTCCTTGATTGTGGAATTGCTGAATTTGAGGGCCCGCAGAGCCAGGGTGGGCAGAGTTGCACCGGTGACTGCCGGATAGACGCTCGTCGGCACAGGACCAGCGGCCGTGGACGAGCGGGCAAGGTGGGAATCGGAGGCCGTTGCGACTAGACTGAAGCACGTGCAGGCCACGCTCCCCCCATCAATATCTTGCCGCCATGTTGTATCCGCGACTCTTCTGGAAGTTATTCCTGATCTACGCTGCGTTTCAGCTGGCGACCGTGGTCGCATTTGTCATTCTCATTTTCAATTGGCAGGAGCGACAGGCATTCACGCTCAAGCAACAGCGACTGCATGACGCGGTCGCCATTCTGGAGGGTCGAGTCGCCGCCGACCTGGCTGCGCCTGAATCTGGACGCGCCCAGTCCACCGTGGACTCGTTGGCCGCCGAGACGCGGATGCGGATCACCCTGGTCGAGATGGATGGTACCGTGCTGGCCGATTCGGATGAAGATGCCGCGTCCATGGAGAACCATCGGGACCGTGTGGAACTGGTGCAGGCCGCCGCGCAGGGATATGGCAGCTCGCGACGGTTGAGCCCCACGATTCACGTGCCGATGTTGTATCATGCGGCGCGTGTCGACGCTGCGGACGGACGTCCCTTGGGCATGGTCCGCGTGTCCGTGCCGCTGGCCGAACTGGAAGCGGAAATCTCGATGATACAGCGGACGCTGTGGTTGGTCGCGGGCGTCGTCAGCCTCTGCGGATTGTGCTTGACGTATCTCGTCGTCGCCCGCGCCTTGACGCCCGTTGAACGTTTGACTCGTGCCGTGAATGCCATGGCGGAAGGCACGTATTCGCATCGAGTCCCCGTGACGGGGCAGGATGAATTGGGCGTGCTCGCACAGAGTTTCAATCGCATGGGCAGTGAAATCGAGGCGCGGGAAAATGAATTGCTCGACGCGGCGGATCGTATGTCCGCCGTATTGAGCGGTATGATCGAGGGCGTCATCGCGTTCGATGATCAACGCCGCATCCTGTTTGCCAACGCCGCGGCCGGGACCTTGTTGGAGTGTGCCCCCGATCAAGTCGAGGGTCGCCTGATGCGGGACGTGATTGAGAACAGCATGCTCAAGCAAGTCGTCAAGGATTTGCTGGCCGTTGCCGATCAGCCCTCGGAAGATTTTCAGTTAGTCGAAATCAACGCTTCGGATCGAGTGCTGGCCATCAACGCCGCCAAACTGCCCGGGACGCCCTGCCCGGGGATCGTCCTGGTGATGCATGATGTCACCGAACTGCGGCGGCTGGAGACGTTGCGGCAGGAGTTCATCGCGAATGTCTCCCACGAACTCAAAACACCGCTCAGTTCCATCCTCGCTTACGCCGAGACGCTGCTGCGGGAGCGCTGGACGATGCCGACAACCGAGTCCATTTCGTTGCCCAGATCGAACGACAGGCCAAGCGGCTGCGAGAACTGATTCAGGATATGCTCAGCCTCGCCCGTATCGAGGCCGGGCACGAACCTTATGAAATGACCACGCTGCCACTCGCCAAGGTCGTGGGACTGTGCGTGAAAGAGCATGAAGAGGCGGCCCAGGAAAAGCATATCCAGCTGCTGGTGGCGTCGGACCAACAAGACCTGGCGGTGCAAGCCGACGAAGAGGCCTTCCGGCAAATCGTCGATAATCTCGTGACCAACGCGATCAAGTACACCGGCGAAGGAGGGCGAGTCCGTGTGGGCTGGAAACACGAAGGGACGCACGTGGTGCTCGAAGTTGAGGACAATGGGATCGGAATTCCTAGCGAGCATCAAGGCCGAGTTTTTGAGCGGTTTTACCGCGTGGACCGAGCCCGCTCGCGAGAAATGGGGGGCACCGGGCTGGGGCTCTCCATCGTCAAACACCTGGCCCAAATGCAGCTGGGTTCGGTATCGCTCGAGAGCGAACCCGGAAAAGGGAGTGTTTTTCGCGTACGCTTCCTTGCTGCGGGCATTCCCGCCATGGCTGTCGACGACTAGCGGCCTTTGGTGTCGTGGTGCGCTGGTACGCCTGGTCATCCTAATCGCTCCATATTACGCGATTTTCTCCTCGGGTCTTTACAGGTTCTTCATTCATTCTTCATACTCGCGGCTTACAATGCCGCCCGACGGCCCACGAGGGGCCCTGAATCAGCCTGCGGGAGACGCCTTGCGGTGAACAAACGAATTTTGATTGTTGAGGACGATTTTTCCCTGGCCGAGATCCTCGCCTACAACATGCGTCAGGAGGGCTTCGAAGTCCTGTTGCGCGCGATGGTGAAGATGGCCTTCGTCAGGCCCAGCTCAAGTCCCCGCGGCTCGTCATTCTCGATCTGATGCTGCCGATCATGGACGGTCTGGAAGTCTGCCGCCGGCTCCGCTCCGACCCGTCCACGGCCGATCAGTTGGTGCTGATGCTGACGGCCAAGTCGGAAGAGACCGATCAGGTCGTCGGATTCACGGTCGGGGCCGACGATTACGTGACGAAACCCTTCAGCGTGAAAGTATTGCTTGAGCGGGCGAAGGCCCTGCTCAGGCGGCGCGATGCGCGGGGCGATCAGCGGCAATTGGTGACGGTCCAGGGAATTACATTCGATCGGCGGCGACATCTGGTCACGCTGCACGATGAACCGCTCGACTTGACGCCCAGCGAATTCGGACTGCTGGAGGTCTTGATCCGTCAGCCAGGACGGGCGTTCAAGCGTGATGAGCTGATTGATGGTGCCCTGGGGGAGAACACGATCGTGCTGGAACGCACGATTGATGTCCACATCCGAGCGTTACGGAAGAAGATGGGCGACCATGCAGAACTGATCGAAACGGTGCGGGGTGTGGGTTACCGCTTTCGCGAGGAACCGGCCTTGGAGCCGGCACTAGTCGACTGACCCCGGCCGCACGTCCTTATCCTTGCGATTTCTCGATCGCGACGCCGCCAGTTCCAAATGGGGGGGTGCGTGATCGCTCACTGCCCCGAGTTGGCCGCTCAAGTGAGCTTTCAGCCGGACTCGATGCAGCGCCACTGCCCACGCGGGATCTCCCGGCCGATCTGGCAGAATGATGAAGCTACGTGGTCTTCGTCGCTTGTAGCTATTGGGTAGTTTCGCTGGCAGGAATTCTTGCGCGGCGTCGCTCCAGGGCCGCATGCCTCTTTGTGAGGTTGAGTGGGTGGGGTATTCTGTCTGCTCCAGCGAATCTGCGGTTTCCGACTCATGGATTGAAAGGCACGTGCGCAACGATGCTCCAAGCCGTCTCGAAGCGACTCTTCCCCCTCCACCTGGCTCCGATCGACAGTTTCTTTCTGCTGGATGATCGTCCGGATTATCCGATGACCTTTGCGAGCAATTTGTTTTTCACGGGCTGTTTCCAACGGAACGCCTTTGAAGCCGCGCTGGACGATGCGTTGCTCTTGCATCCTTTGTTGCATGCGAGGATTGCGCCGGCCAAGCAGGGCAAGGTCTGTTGGATTGATGCGAAGGAGTTGGCACCGGCCTTGGATTGGGGAGGTCTTGACGACCCGATCGACATCGAGGAGCGGGAGCGGATTGATTTGCGGACGGAGACTGGTTTGCGGGTTTGGGTGCGTCAGGACGAACGGCAGGCTCGTTTGATATTGCAATTTCACCATGCCTGCAGCGACGGCACGGGTGCGCACCGCTTCATGGGGGATTTGCTGGCCGGTTATGGGCTCCGCACGGCCACGGGCGATGAGACGCCGGAGGTGGCCGACTACGATCCCCAGTTGTTGAAGTCACGACGAAACAAGCTGGCCGACGAGTATGTCAATGGAAGTTTCATGGACAATGTGAGGCGGGGCCTGGGGCAGGGCCTGCACGTCTTTGGTCGTCGCATTTCGCCCCTGGTTTCCGGGAACCGTCAGGGCATCTCGACGACGCGCCCCGTGGCTCTGCCGGGCGTGGTCTCGCACACGTTTTCACGGGAGGAGCACAAGCGGCTGAGGTCGGTCGCCAGCCGTACGGGGGTCATGCTGAATGATGTCTTGCTGGCGGAGATGTTCCAGGCCATGCGGCTGTGGAATCGCCAGCATGGCGCGGGTGCCAAGCAACGATTGCGGATCATGATGCCTTCGGACATGCGGGATAAGGCCGACTATGCGATGCCGGCGGCCAACATGACGTCTTACAACTTCATTACCCGGGACACCCGTGACTGTGAAGACGACCTGAGACTGGTCAAGGGGATTCGGGACGAAACGGCGCGGATCAAGCACGAGGACCGAGGGACGCATTTCATCGATTCGATCATGGTCGCCCGCTACGTCCCGGGACTGTTGCCCTATTTGCTATCGGGCAAGCGTTGCTTGTCCACGGTGACGGTATCCCACATGGGGGATCCCACGCGTCGCTTCCTGGCGACTTTTCCACGCAAACATGGAAAGCTGATCTGCGGCGACGTTGTGCTGGAGAATATGGTGGGTGTTTCGCCGTTGCGGCCGCAGACCCGCGCCGCGGTTTCCATTGTGACCTTATACCGCGAATTAACGATCAATGTGCGTTGTGACCCGCATGAAATGAGTCTTGATGACTCTCGCGACTTTCTCGAACTCTACATCAATCGCCTGCGTGGCCAACTGGCCCAACTGCCGGTCGCGAACTAGCGCTTCGTCCCGTTTCGATGTTGGGGACTGCTGGGCGTGGCGGAAGCATCCTGCCAATAGACGGCGGCTGGAAGCCTCAGCCACGACGTTGTCCGACCCTCAAGCCTGAGCTTGTCGCGGCACCAGCGGCGCTCGTCCCGATAGAGCTGTGGGCATCCGTTGGCTCAGAACCGCGGTTCCCTTGTGAGCCAAGCCGCACTGCGTACATCGGTCTGAATCGGCACGGACGGCAAAAAAAACGCCGCGTCGGGGACGCGGCGGGGAGACGCTGGTGGGAACCAGGGTGATCGACGAGTCCGCGATCAGGCGCGAACGGCGGCCAGCACGGCATCGTAGTTCGGATGCTCGGCAATCTCGCTCACGTATTCCACGTGTTTGATCTTGTTCTTCTCGTCGATCACAAAGATGGCTCGGCACAAGCAACGATCGAGTGGCCCGCCGCAGATCAGCACGCCATAATCTTCGCCAAACTTGTTGGAACGATGGGCGCTGAGCGTGTGGACTTTGTCGACCCCCTCCGCGCCGCACCACCTTTTTTGACCGAAGGGCAGGTCCATGCTGGCGACCAGCACTTCCACGTTCGGCAAGTCCTTCACGTGATCATTGAACTGCTTGGTTTCCGCGTGGCAAACGGGCGTATCGAGCGAGGGGATCGTCGCCAGGATGCGAACCTTGCCGGCGCCGGAGGCCAACGTGACCTCGCTCATGTCGTTGGCTTGCAATGAGAAATCGGGCGCCGCATCGCCCACATTCAGCGCTTTACCCGCCAATTGCACCGGATTGCCCTTGAGGGTAACGCTTCCGCTTCTTGTTTCAGTCATGGCCGAGACTCCAGGGGAGGATCATGGTATTGATAACGCCAAGCCATCAAGTATCGAACCGACCCCCAGCAGCATCAAGGGGGCGAGCACCGCAGGCGGGTGAACTGGGTGATCCGCTCAGACCGACCGGGCTGGAGCGTTGCTGCGTCCGCCGGGGCGTCGTCGGTGGCTCCTGGCCCCGGCACGGGGCTATTTTCGTTGGCCGCCACGATGGCTTAGAATACGCGGGCCTGGCTCACTCAATCGTGGAGAGAAACACTGATGGTCCTGAATCCTGCCGTTGCCACTAAATCCGCGGAACGTACCACGGCGGTCGCCAAAGACAATCCGTACCAGACGGCCGTGACGCAGTGGCAGCGCGGCGCTGACGAAATCGATCTCGAGCCCTGGATTCGGACCGTTCTGTCACAACCGAAGAACGAGATCATGGTGCATTTTCCGGTCCGCATGGACAACGGCGAGTACCGATTGTTCAAGGGCTATCGGGTGCAGCACAACAACATTCTGGGTCCGTACAAGGGGGGCATGCGATTCCATCCGGATGTGCATATCGACGAGGTCAAGGCGCTGGCCACCTGGATGACGCTCAAGTGCGCACTCGTTCACCTGCCGCTCGGCGGTGCCAAAGGAGGCGTGCAGTTCGATCCGAAGCTGGTGAGCGCAGGATGAGTTGATGCGGCTGACGCGGAGGTTCACGCATGCCTTGGGGGGCAATATCGGTCCCGATTATGATATCCCCGCGCCGGACGTCGGTACCAACGCCCAGACGATGGTCTGGATGATGGACACGTATTTGAATGCCATTCCGGCTCATAGCCGTTATGAAAATTGCGGCGTCGTCACCGGGAAGACGCTCGATTGCGGCGGTTCCGAGGGGCGCGACAAGGCGACGGGGCAGGGGACGGCATTTTGTATCGAAGTCTGGGCCCAACATCGGAATGTCGATTTGTCGAAGTCGAGTTTCACGGTTCAGGGCTTTGGCAATGCCGGATCCCATACGGCACTGCTGCTGGAGAAAAAAGGGCGCACTTGTTGGCAACCTGCAACAGCCGCACGGCGATTTATAACGAGCAAGGATTTTCCGCGGCGGAGCTGGTCCGCTGGTACCAGCAGGGAAACGATCTGGCGGCCTTCCCGCACGCCGGTGCGATTCCCCTGCAAGACTTCTTTAAGATCAAGGCAGATATCCTGGTGCCCGCGGCGCTCGAGAATCAGATTACATCCGAGAATGTGAATGACATCGATGTGCGCGTGGTTGCCGAAGCCGCCAACGGACCGACTTCCCTCGACGCCGAGGCGGCGTTGCATGACAAGGGGACGGATATCATCCCCGATATCCTCTGCAATTCGGGCGGCGTGATCGTTTCCTATTTCGAGTGGGTCCAAAATAAGAATGCGCAAAGCTGGGACTTGGCGACGGTCGATGCCAAGCTGGAGCAGACGATCAAGCCGGCCTTCCGACGGGTGCTCGACATGGCCGAATCGCGTCACATCTCGATGCGAACGGCGGCCATGGCCTGTGCTTTGCAGCGGTTGCGTAACGCCTACCTGCAACGGGGCATTTTCCCCTAAGCCGGCCGGCACACGCGGACGTTGACCCCGATGGACGGCTGAGCGCTCGCCGTGTCGGATAGCCGCGATCGTTCGCTAGACCATCGCACTCGGGGCCGACTCGCTCCAGGTGACTTCGAGCAGGTTTGTCACACGCTGGACGCCGTCGATGCGGCGAATCGCTTCTTGCGCAACCTGCTTTTGAAAGTAGCTGCCGACCGTTCCATGCAGGGTGACGTTTCCGTCCTGAGCCTCATAGCGGAGGATGCGACCGGTGAGGTGCGACGCCTTGCGAATGGCGTCGGCGACTTGATGCTGAATGACCTGCGAGCTGTCTGGCACGGTTTGATCTCCAAACCCACGTTGGCGAGGCTCCATCGCGGAAGAAAACAGGTGGCCTCCGTGCTTCCCACAACGGAGTGTAGATCGGATTCGATGACGGCGACGACTGAATTTATTTCAGGGCAAACCAAGGAATTTGCCAGAACCTTAGCAATGGGGCGGAAGGTAACGATCGGATCAACTGTGCCGGAAGCGGCCTGCGGCCACAGGCGGCGGTGACCAGGTCGCCGAATTCACCAGAATTTGGTGCCTTGGGACTCAACGCCAACATTCCAAAGTCTGGCGACCTGGTCATGACCCACCTTTCGCGAGCGTCGGTTAACCGTCAGCCAGAAGAAATCGCGGGGAAAAACCGCGATCGGTGGGGAGTGGCTGCCGCGATTTCTGGCGGCGCACGCGCGTACGCCGTCGAAGAATGCCGGTGCGTAACGACGCGTGGTGCGATTTTAGCGGCAATCTTCTCTGGCGAACGGTGAAACAAAGAAAAAGGGTGGGTAATGACAACGTCCGGCGACTTCGGCTACGTCGTGGGGAGCACCAGACAGGCGATTGCCGCCGCGTGTAGCAGCAGCCCGAGCCAGGTCAGCAGTCGCAACCGCCCTGCGAATGCCCGGGCGTAGACCGGACGCGTCTGAACTGCCCGCAAATGGGCTTGGCGTGACGCCCAGCCCGGATGGAGCCAGCCCTCACCCCCGTGGGGCAGGTCTGCCGTCATCCGCCGCAAGACCGCGGCGTACCTGGCCGGCGAACGGTCGTCCCCGTCATGCCGCTGTAATCGCGCAAGGCCCACGCATCGGCCTCGAACTCCAGTTGCCGAGAGTACCAGCCGAGTCCCCAGCGAGCGTAGCACAAGACGAGGACCAGGCCGCCACAGGCAACGCCCAGCCCCCCGTCCGATGATGGAGCGATGGTGGCCATTTCCCCCTCCGCCAGGCCGCCCGCCAGCGTCATCAACAGTATCCCCACGGACACGGGGAGCAGCAGCGCTACGATCCGCCGCCAGACATGACCATGATACGCATGGCCCAGTTCATGCGCAAAGACGGTCAGCAATGCGTCATCGTCGAGTTGCTCGACGAGCGCGTCCGTCAAAAACACGGACTGGAACCGCGGCCAGATCCCGGTGACTGCGGCGTTCGTGATTTGTCGGTGCGTATCCCAGAACAAGATGTCATGCAGTCGCACTCGGTGTTGCCGGGCGAACGCCAGCAGCCGCTCCCGGAGAGGGCCTTCCGCCAAGGGACGCATATTCCAGAGGATACGGAGCAGCCAGGGGTAGCCGATCAGCAGCCCTACCAGCGGCAGCACGTAGGTCGCCATGGCCTGTGGTCCGTGCAACGGATCGGCTGCCAGGTACTCAGCGACGTCTGACACGAGGCAGACGACCAACAGTGGCAGGAGTCCCAGTCCAAACGCAAATCGGGCGTGATTCGAAATGAATCGCCAGCGAGCCGGCGTCATGAAGGCTGACCAGCGGGGCTCACCCGCCCGCCGCGGGCTTGCCGTGTCGGCACTGCCCCCGCCGCCATCAAACAACAGCGCCCAGCTGAATAGCCACGGCAGGACGATGGGGCCCATGATGAGCAGCTCGTCGAGCAGAATCCAGCCGCTGCCACCCCAATTGGTGCGTACCACGCTTCCCCAATCCACGACGCCGATCAGGAATGTGGAAAGTACCAGCCAGATGGCCAGATGCATCGACTCGAGCCACGGTTCATCCCCCGCCGCCTCGCGCCGCGACACGTGGGCCCCACAGCAGGCCAGCGTTACCAGTCGCGCGGCAAGCAGGTGGGCCAGAACGCACCCGATCATCATCGTGACACGCACCCAGGTCAGATCGACGGGCTGCGCTGCGGTGGGGCGGCCAATGGCAACCGCACAGACAATCGCCAGGAGAATGGTCGTGCGCATCGATCACCGTGCTCGGGGCCGCGGACTCAGGGAGAAGCGAGAAAAGGCAGGCTCTCTCCCGAGGCTAATCGCCGGGGCCGTGCGCGGCAATGGTCAGGTGGGGTTGTAGGGATGAATACGACGGTGCATGCCCACGCCTCTTGACAATCCATAATAACTCAATATATCGTGAGGTGGCGAGACATAAGTGTATTTGCGAGGTCGCCCCGGTTGTTGATTCCAGCGGCTCACTGGCAGGAAGGAGAAACGTCATGTTCCGTTTTCCAAGCAAGGTCCCCGGCCGGTGGTTTCTGATGGCTTGTGCGAGCCTGGCGTTCCCGCTCTTGGCGGTGGCTCAGCGGCGGGGCGGACCCAATGCGCAGTTTCCGGCGGACCGACAGGTCTTTCAGTGGCTGCTCCAACATCATGACCAGATCCAGCGGGAAGTGAAGGACATTGAAGGGGGCGTCGAGACGCGTACGGAATCAGACGATGCGGAGGTCGCGGCCCAGATCCGTGCGCATGTGAAAGCCATGGCTCTCCGTGTCGAGTCGGGGCGAGGCATCCACTATCGAGATCCCCTCTTTGCCGCCCTCTTCCAGCAGGCCGCCACATCACGATGGCATACGAGCCGACCGAGAAGGGTGTGCTGGTGCGGGAAACGGGTGACACGCCGCTCTCGGTGCAATTGATCCGTGCGCATGCCCGGGTCGTATCGAGTTTCGTGGAACGTGGTTTCGCGGAGATGCATGTCAACCATCCGGTGCCGACCGTGGCAGCGAACGAGCCGGCGGTCGATGCCGCCCGTCCGCCCGCGGGTGCCGAGGGGGATTCGCCCGCTGCCATCTCGCGGGTCTTTGATCGCCTTTACATTCCCGCGCTGGCGTTGACCAATCAGGGTCAGGTGTCGCCCAGCCGCAAGGCCGTGGAACGATTGGCGGCGCACTGGTCACAGACGCAGTCCCTGTGGATAACCGCCTGCGGCGACGCCGCCGCCGGACGCTTACTAACCACCGCGGTCAGCGACAGCTTGCAGGAAACGCAGCGTCACTTGGATCAGGGTGCTTGTTCGTTAGCCCATGAGAGTCTGGAGCCGATCCGCGAAATCATGGCGGCGGCTCGACGCGCCGCCGCGATCGACTACCCGCTGGACGGCTTGACCGATTTTCACGCGACGATGGAGCGTATCGTCCAGCCGGCGATGGCGATGTCGCCGGAGCAGGTGGACGCGGCTTATCGGAGCGAAGTGGGACTCCTGGCGACTCAGGCGGTGCTGAAATGGAAAGGGGTGGCCGCGACCGATTTTTCGGTGTTGTGGCCCGAGGGGGCGGCGGAGCGGAACGGTCAGGTTCGACAGGTGCAGGCGGCGCTCGATCGTCTGCAGTCGGCACTGGCCGAGGGGGACCCGGCCGCGCTGCTTAAGGCGGCTCGAGGCCTGAAGCCACCGTTTGCGAAACTGTATATGAGCTTCGGCGAATTCCCTTAGATTTCTTCGGAGTGCGGCGACTTTCCCCGCTCGGCCCGGCGAGATAGCTCGGCGTGACCGCCGCACGATGTCCTGGCCCGCACCTGCGGAGCTTGCCAGACCCCACATGCTCATTCGTTAACGACGCGGCCGATGCGAACGCCGCGTCTTTGAGATGCGGCGAATTGAGGGGGATGCCTCCTACCGCTGCGGGAAGAGGCGCGTTTGTACGGCGCTCAGGACGCCCGCTACTGTGCCTCTAAGTGCATGATCCAACCGGGCGGAAAGTCAGTGTTCGCCTGGTTCAGGTCGACCCGAGCTAAGCGGTGGGTTCGAAGTAGGGGGTATTGGGAACTGACCAATCGCACCAACATAGGTGGAGCGCTGTTCGGGATCGTTGCGAGTCGCCCAGCGAGCAGCACTTTCCGCGAAGTGTGGTGTCTCTTCTTCAGTATGCGCTTCTGTCCAGAAGGAGAGGCGTATCAAGAGACCGGCGATAAAATAGAAGGGGTTTAGCCGAGCCCCCACGGTGCAGGTGAACTTGGAGCGATTTTCATCGACTGGCTCAACCTTCATGTCCCAGGTCACCTGAAACCTGATCGGAAAACGCCCCAGAAAACGTGCCTTTGTCTTGGGGCTGACCAGGAAGATGTGCTGCGGCTCCATAATCTCTTCGCGGTAAAGTTGGGTCATCATGAAACCGGCCGCAGTTTCATCGTTTCGAAATACCCAGCGACCATCGCCGCCACGGTAGACATACATCACCTTGTGCGCCCCGGAAGCCGGAGTACAGGCCACGTATTCTTCTTTTGAGAAATGCACAATCCAGTCTGCCAAGTCAAACCTCTCTACCGGCAGGTCAACCATCACCGACGTGGAGGTCTTGAGGTTGTCTCGCTTTGCCATGATCATTCTTCTCCCAATTTCGTCTCTGAAACGCGTGTACTGGCATCGATCAGAGTGCCTGGTGCTCGTTAGATACCCAGTTGATGACCATGTTCAGGAATGTCTCATGCTGGTCCTGGTAGGAATAATGTCCGCAATTCTCAAGCACTTGTAGCTTACTGCGTTTGAGTCGCTGGCTGAGTCGTTGGGAATTCTCGACGAGCAACAATTGGTCTTGATCTCCCCAGAAGATCAGCACGGGCTTGTCGATTTCCGAGAGTTTGGGATCCACGTACGCGAGGCTTTTCGGATACCCTTTGAACCACTGGGTGATCGGTCCGATCCGACCGGAATACGAAGTGATGTAGTCAGAAATCTCTTCTTCGTTGGGGACGTAGTTCACATAACACAGTGCATTACCAGCATGCACAAATGTCGCTGCTCCAGCGATCTTGAAGACCAGTCGCCAGAAAGCTGACTTCACAATCTTGTTAATGACGCTGCCGTTGTTCGAGGGTGCGATACCGGGACCATCCCCAATCATGAGACTCGCGACTTCATTTGGAAAGTGCGTGACGTAAGCCAATGCCGCAGACATTCCCACATCTGGTCCCACGAGATGGGGACTTTGAATATCAAATTCGGCAATGAAATCGCGTAGAAAGCATCCCTGCGCTTCAAAGGTCATGTACTCAAGGCCGCCTTCGCTACCACCAAATCCCGGTAAGTCGTAGGCGTACAGATTGAAATGATTTGCCAATCCGTTCCAGAGAGGAGCAAACGCGACAATACTTTGAGGCAAGGGATTCATCAAAAGGACTGTCGGACAGTCCTTACGACGGGCGTAGGCATAACGCACCTTCACGCCAGAAATCGTCCTATGCTGGAGAGGCATTGGTGCCGGCCGACGGTACGTGGGAGCCTTCCCATAGCTATTTCCCCGTGCCCGCTTCACGGCGTTATATTCTGGTGTAATCGCCAGCAACACGCTGGCGTTGAATTTGTCGAGCAGGGATACAGATCGCCGACGGCGCATTGTCGGAATTGAGTCTGGTGCGTTCATTCGTCTTGCGTCCTATTCATTTTTCAGGAATCCGTGCCATGGATTCCAATTCTCGGCAACCGGCACAATTCCCTTGTCGTGTGCATATTGTGTGTAAATTTGGATGAGGCGTTTCAACGTCTCGGGCTTGTCGGCGTCAAGACGAGTCGTCTCCCCTGGATCATGTTTGATATCATAGAGATGCCACTTTCCGTCACCGTACATGCCGGTGCGCACACGGATCGCCTTGTAATCTCCCGCCACGACGTAGCTGTTGCCAAACAATTCGAACGCGAACCATTGATCTTCGGTCCTCGGTCGCTCAGAATTGCCCTCCAGAAACGGTCGGATTGAGACACCCGACGGCGTTGTGATCGATCTGTCCCGGAATTGCGTCAACGGATGGGTGACTCCGGCATAGTCAAGAATGGTCATCGGGATATCTTTGACGCAGACAAAATCATTGGCGTGCACCGCGTCACGCTCGCCATTCCAGTCCTGAGGCGGGACGACGAGCAATGGAACCCTGACGCCTCCCTCGCCGATGAACCATTTCCACCATTGGAGACCACCCGTTACGGCATCAGCCCAGTCAGTACCAATAAAGGCAAAAGCGTCGCCCCTTCCGATGTGTTCGATTTCCTGGCTAAAGTTGCTCCTCATCCACTTGGTGGCCATTGGATTGCTCAACTCGCCACGCTGATCCAGACCTTCGGGACCGTTGTCAGACATGTACACAATGAGCGTACTATCGAGCTGACCAGTTTCGCGAAGATAATTGAGCAGCATGCCAATATGGTAGTCTTGAGATTCCATCATGGCAGAATAGGTGGCCAGCGATCGAGCTTGTCGACGTTGCTCCTCATCGCTCAGGCTCAACCAGGACCGTAATAGGCGATTCTTGCTCCTGTCGGGGAATGCTGCGTCTTTCGGAATGAGGCCGAGTTTTTTTTGGGACTCAAAGCGAGTCCGCTTCACTCCCTCGAAACCGAGCTTGAGGAAGGCGTCGTAATACTTGTCGATTAAAAAGTCCGGAGCCTGAAGGGGAGCGTGCGCCGTCGTATAGGCCAGATACGCAAAAAACGGCTTGCCTGTCTTTTGGCCCTGCTCGAGGTATTCTAGCATTTTCGATGTGTACAGGTCGTCGGAGTAGATACCGATCGGGCGTTTAACCTCTTGGCCATCTTCGTAAAAAGGTTCCGTTGGAATTTCACCGGACTTAACTGCTTCAGCCACGGCCGGATCATGCATGTCAACGTGAAAGACACCCTGGTTCCAGTGATTCGATCCACCGGTGTAGATCGAGTAGCTTCGGTCGAATCCCCACTCGTGCGGTCCTTGTCCGCCGTGATGCGTTCCTCCCAGGTGCCACTTGCCCACCATGTAAGTTCGATACCCGGCGTCCTGGAGTAACTCCGCAACCGTGGCGGTCGTCCTCGTGAGGTAGGCTTCGTAGCCAGGTTGGCCCTCGGCTGGTGGATAGAGTGCGTAGTCGAACGCACCGAGGCCGACGTCAATGGGGTCGTTGCCGGTCAGCAGCATGGCCCTGGTCACCGAACAAACCGGTGACGCATGGAAGTTGGTGAATAATCGGCCGCGTTTGGATAGGCGGTCCAGGTTTGGCGTTTTGGTGATGGAACCGCAGATGCCAAGATCGCCGAAACCAATGTCGTCACCGACGATCAGGAGAATATTCGGCTTTGATGTCTGGGCAAGAGTGATAGCGGGCGAGTCCCAAAAGGTTGCTGCAATCGCCAGCAAACAGATAAGCATCGGACGCATTCTCATCTCCTCGACGAGGAACAGACTCGCAGTTACCAAGAACAGCAAGCAAATGGCCTGTGGATGGTTGGACTTCAGCAGGCACGGTCGTAACCGCGGACGCGCTTTCGCTTGGGTAAACGCCTGAGTCTAGATTAGGGGCCAAGACACGTGTAGACTCGCGGGTGGGGAATATCCGCTTTCGGCCAACTCGCCTCACTCTTGACATCACCGTGAATCATCACACTCGCTCCGAGACGACCTTATCGAGGCTCCCGAACGGGGTGTTTTCGCGGCAGCTCGATGACGCGTCAGGCTTCTCGGAGATCTTCGCCCGTTGGAATGGCCAATTTCACCAAATGTCCCGCGGGAAGTTTCATGGAAGCATCGATGTGGTGAGCGGCCAGACGGTGCGGTTATTCCAGGCGAACACGAACCAGGCCATTCTCACTCGTGGCATGGACAGTGTATTCGCGACGTTCATTCCCATCACACCACGAAACGCAGCCACGCGGTGGTCGGGACGCAGGCTGAATCCGGGCGATCTGATCGCCAAATTTCCCGAGGCCGAATACAACAATCAGACGAATCCAAACACATCGATTCGCGCGTTGCTGGTGCCGGTGAGCACTGTCCAGGAGATGACCCGTATCCTTGCCGGAGGAAGCACGGACGTCAAATTGCCCAGTTGGAGCGCTCCGCAGCCGGAACCTCAGGTCATGGAACGCTTCGAACGAGGTCTGGCCGAACTGCTGACGACCTCGCTTCGGTCCCCGAAGTTTGTTGGCAGCCCGGAAGGAAAATCACTTGAAATGGAGTGCCTCCGCAGACTCATTGCTGCATTGTTGCATCCCTCGGTGGCGGGACCTGTCAAAATCTGTCAGAAGAATCGCAGGCTTCTGGTGAAGCGTGCACTTGATGTCATGCATAGTCGTTTGAATGGGCCATTGACCGCAATTGAGTTATGTGCAGAACTCGGGGCTAGTGACCGATCGTTAAGAAGAGCCTTCCGTGAAGCCTTCGGTCTTGGCCCGTTGGCCTACTTTCGAGTGATTCGCCTGCACGAGGTTAGGATGGCGCTCCACGGCGCCCGAGGAAGTGATAAATCCGTTGCCGAGATTGCTCGACGCTGGGGGTTTCACCGTCTGGGATCGTTCGCGAATGAGTACCGGCGCCAATTTGGGGAACTCCCCTCCCAAACGCTAGGAGTGCGAAGACGGCCCGGCGTGCAGCAAGTATTTGAGCGGTCACTCGTGGGAAAATAAACCCGCTGACCGGATTCCGCGACAACGACCATTGGGCGGGGCCACGCTCCCGTCCGCTCGATGGGTGGTTACCGGACGACCGCCGTCATCTGCCATGAAAGCCGTAGGCGCTCGCCTCGGGGCCAGGTGAGCGCCTGCGGCTGACGGCGACTTGGTGGAGCGTTGTTCGGTGTGTCATCTAGCCATCAGCGACTATTAGCGCTTATCAGCGGTTCACAGAATCACCCTTGTCAAATCCCCATGCGTTGTTTGGGTAGCCTCTGAGGTCCCTAAGTCCGAGCACCTTAAACCGTTGGGGTACGAAGCAGCGAGCGGAAATGTGGGTCACGGCAGGCTGGGGCACGTGGACCTAGCCCAGACAGGCGGGCGCTTCTGCGCGGGCTGGCAGTTCGGCCACGTCGGCGGAGAGAATGTCTTTGTGCTTCAGCACTTCCTCGATCGCCTCACGAGGGGGCTTGCTATCGAGATTGAGTACGCCCACGGCTTCTCCGCCCGGTCCCAGGTCGGCTCGCCCCACCGACATTTGTCCAATGTTGACGTGATGCGATCCGAAGATGGTTCCCACGATGCCAATGATGCCGGGCACGTCGCGATGTTTGAACAGGAACAAGATGCCATCCAGGTAAGCTTCCATGCGAAAGTCGTTCAGCGTTACCAGTCGGGGCATGTCGTTGCCAAAGAGAGTGCCGGTGGCCGAACAGGTCGTCGATTCACCGTCAATCTCGACACGAATGGATGAGCTAAAGGCACCCGGAGTGGGATCGGCCGTCGTTGTGACCTCAATGCCCCGCTCCCTCATGAGCACCTCTGAGTTCACGATATTGACGTCGTCCGGCATGGCTCGGGCGAGCAGTCCCGCGCAAAAAGCGGATGTGAGCAAGCGGGTTTCCTTGCCGGCCACGTCGCCCCGATAAATGACACGACAGCGTTGCGGCTGGCCCTCCTGCCATTGGGACAGTAGCAGACCCAGGCGGTAGATCAGATTGAGATGACCGCGCATGGAGGCCAGCGTCTTGGGGTCGACGGCCGCGGCGTTGACCGCATGCCGGATCTCGCCGTGCAGCAGGAAGTTCGTGAGCAGCTGAGCCGCCTCGATGGCCACATTCGTCTGAGCTTCTTCGGTGCTGGCTCCCAGATGGGGCGTGCACAAGCTTCCTGGCAATTGAAACAGGGGACTGTCCGTGCATGGTTCGTGCTCGAACACGTCGAGTGCGACGCCAGCGATGCGTTTGGAGGAGAGGCCTTTGAAGAGCGCCTCTTCGTCGAAGATGCCGCCGCGGGCACAGTTGATAATCCGGGCGCCGGGACGCATCAATTCGAGGGTCGCTTCGTCGATCAGCCCGCGTGTCTTGTCGGTCAGGGGAGTGTGTACCGTCAAGAAATCGACATGCGGCAGCATCTCGCGGACTTCGGCGAACGGTTCAATTTTCAGCTCCCGTGCCTTTTCATCCGACAGGAAGGGATCGTAACCGATCACCCGCATTTCGAAGGCCTGTGCCCGTTTGGCGACTTCGCGTCCGATCCGACCCAAACCCACGATGCCGAGTGTCTTGTCGGCCAGTTGGGTCCCCATGTAGGACTTGCGATCCCATTTGCCTTCTTTCAGACTCTGGTGGGCAGGCGCGATATTGCGGGCAAGTGCCAGCATCAGGGCAAAGGTGTGCTCCGCGGTGCTGAGCGTGTTTCCGGCCGGTGTATTCATCACGATGATGCCCTGCCGGGTTGCGACCTGCTTGTCGATATTGTCGGTGCCGACTCCGGCGCGGACGATGGCCTTCAGCCTGCGATTGCCTTCCAGGGCGGCTGCGTCGAGGGTCACCCCGCTGCGACAGATGGCCCCGTCAAAGTCGAGCAGAGCTTGCCGCAGTTCGTCCCCCCGCAGGCCGGTACGCACGGTAAATTCAATCCCGCTGGCGGCCTGCAGAATATCGAGCCCTTCCTGTGCGAGGGTATCGAGAACGATGACGTGGGGCATGGCGGGCCGATGGGCTGATGGGCAAAGGTGGCGGACGGGGACGCAGCTAGGGGCGAATCAGGCGTTCCGTTGGGCGAAGTCCTGCATGAAGTCCCGCAGCGCGGTAACTCCGGCCACGGGCATCGCATTGTAGATCGAGGCCCGCATACCGCCCACACTGCGATGGCCGGCCAAACCGAACAGCCCCTGGGCCTCGGACTGCTCTAGGAACGATTGCTGAAGTTCGTCGTTCGGCAAACGGAAGGTGACGTTCATGATCGAACGCGCATTGGTTTGAGCATGCCCGGCATAAAAGCCCGCACTGGCGTCGATCGCCTCGTACAACATCTGTGACTTTTCCACATTCCGGGCCTCAATACTGGCCAGGCCACCCACATCCTCCAGCAACCAGTGGGCCACGAGGTTGACCATATAGATGCCAAAGGTGGGCGGGGTGTTAAACATGCTGTCGTGTTTGGCTTGCACTTTGTAGTCGAGGTAGCCGGGCAGACCGGCCGGGCAGCGATCAAGCAATTCTTTCCTGAGGATCACGATCGTCACACCGGCGGGCCCGGCGTTCTTTTGAGCACACGCATAGATCAGGGCGTACTTCTCGATCGGAAGTGGCCGGCTGAGGAAATCGGACGATGCGTCGCAGATCAGGGGGACACCGCCGACCTCGGGTTCGGTGGGAAACTGCACGCCCTGCACGGTTTCATTGGAGCAGTAATAGGCGTAGGCCGCGGCAGGCGGTACCGTATAGGACCCGACCTCGGGCAAGCGATCGTAGTTGGTGGCTTTCGTGTTGCAGACCGTTTCGGCGCGGCCCCCCAACAGGGTTTCGGCTTCTTCCGCGGCCTTTTCCGACCAGGTGCCAGTCACCAGGTAGGCGGCCGACGCAGGATCGCCGGCAAAGTTCATGGGTATCATGGCGAACTGCAAACGCGAGCCGCCTTGCAAGAAAAGAATCGTGTAGTGGTCGGGCAAGGCCAGCAGTTTCCGCAGGCGGCTCTTTGCCTGTTCGTGGATCGCCAGGAACTCGTCGCTGCGATGGCTGATTTCCAGCACCGACATGCCCAGTCCTGGCAGCGATAGCATTTCCTCTTGGGCCTGTCGAAGGACCGGTTCGGGGAGAACGGCGGGGCCGGGCGAAAAGTTATAAACGCGGGCAGTCATTTTCGGCAACTCTCTCGTGGGCGGCGATTCGCCGCCGGTGAACATGTGGGTGCCTGGTCAGGGGCGGTCCGACGGGTGGACAGCCGGCAAGAACCAGGTGCCACGCAGGGCGTGGCGGGCGATCATTATCGCCGGTGAGCGATTCTAAGTCCGCCCCCGCGAAAATAGAAGGTCAGGCGACCCCGCCGGCGGGGTTCGGCGTCGGCCGAATGTGGCCGGCAAGTTAACGCGTCGCCGGGGGGGGGACCTGCACCATCCGCGTGCCGCCATACCCGTTGGCGCCGCTGCCTAGAGAAACCCCCTGCTGCAGGCTGGCGATCCGCTCGGCCAAGCCTGGTTGAAAACGATTAATCGCATAGGCCTGCTGGTAGTCGGAAAGCGCCTGAGCCGTCAGGCCCTGTTCCTCACGCAGTCGCCCCAGGGCTGCCCAGGCGCGAGAGTTCTTGGGCTCCAAGTACAGCGCATCGGTCAGATGTCGCGAGGCACTGTCGCGGTCGCCGAATTCCTCGTAGAGACGAGCCAGCTCAATCCGCGGGCTCGCCAATTCCTGCGATTGCTCGGCCCAACGTTTCATCATGGTAAAGGCGCTCTCGGAGCGATTGGTCTCGACCAGTAGGGTCGCCAAGCCTCGATGGCAGTCGACATGGTTGGGCTCGATGTCCAGACATTGGTGGTAAAGTCCCTCGGCTTGACCCAGCATCTGGGGATCGCTTTGCTGTTTCCCCAGGGTGTGATAGGTCGCACCCAGGTTGTAGTACGCATTCGCATTTCGCGAATCGACCGCCAGCGCCTGCTGGAATTCTTGAATGGCCCGCTGGTACTGTCCCGATTGGTAAGCCCTCACGCCATCCACATTGCGACCCGGGGCCGCCACATTACAGCCCACCAGGCTGGCGGCGACCGGATAGAGCAGCAACCACAGCAGAAAGCAGCGCGCTCGGGATGACGCGAATCCGATGAGGCAATCGTGGGGCATCAACACGGCGGTCTCTCTTGTTCGTGATTCCAGCGTGGGCGAACCGAGGGCGGAAATCCGACCGCCGGTTCTCTGTCGTGCGGGGACAGTACGCTTTCACGAGGACGATTTCAAGATCGATCCTGCCAGCATGGCTGAGCGGAGTCCGCGCCAGCGGCCGGCTGAACAAAAAAACCGTGCGCCGAAGATGGCAGCATCCCGCCTGATGACTCAGTCCCAGTCATCCTCAAACGAATCGTCGAGATGGTGGGCCGCTGCGGCGGGTGTGGTGGCTGGCGTGGTGAGCGTGTCGATGACGGGTACGGCAGGCGATTCCTGCTCGGGGCGCGTGTACCCCAACGCGCGAACGACTTCGAGAATTTCACTGCAAGTCGGGAACATGCGGCCGCTGCTCCGCTTGTAGGCGTCCATGGCCTGCATGAACTCAATCTCGTCCTGGCTGTAATCCCGTTCACAGGTGGTTGGATCGATTTGTCGCCGGCGGCTCACCTTGCGTCGCTCGCTACGCGGCGCTGGTGCGGCCTTGGGCGATTGGCGGCGATCTTTGGGGGAACGACGGTCCAGCGTGACTTCTGGCGACTTTGGCTTCTTTGTCTTTTGGGCCACAGCACTTTTCTCCGGAAACAAACGTGAGAGTCAGCCGCCTTGCTTCCTAATCGTGCCTCGTTGCAGGGACAAGGATCGGAATTTCCGGCTGATAATTTTCAACGTTCAGGAAAAGTTTACGGTTGTGGTAATTTTGACGGATTGGAGGGGCTGAGCCGGTCAGGGAAACGCTGCGGCCCGGGGGCCGAAGTCGCCAGACGTTGTCATTCCCCACCTTTCACACGAGCGTCGTTTCACTGTCAGCCAGAAGAAATCACGGGCAAAAAGCCGCGATTGGTGGGAAGTGGCTGCCGCGATTTCTGACGGCCTACGCGCGTACGCCGCCGAAGAATGCCGGTGCGTAACGACGCCTGGTACGATCTTAGCGGCATTCTTCCCTGGCTAACGGTTAACCAAAGAAAAAGGCTGGGTAATGACACGGTCGCCAGACGTTGGTGCGCTCGGGACCAAATGCTTGCGAATTCGGCGACCTCGTCGCCGTGCCCCGCGACCGTTCTAGAGTCCCCGCTGGAACATCTTCCGCAGTGTCTTTTCCGCGGCTTCCTGCGAGTTGGCGGTTTGATCTTCCGCGCGAGGAGGCAACTTGCCAGGTTCCTTTTTCTTTTTGCCGGAATTCTTGCCGTCGGGTGTGGCCTCTTCGACCTCTTCCGCCGCCTTTTCCAATTCGATCCGCTCCGTCTCGTCCAATTTGAATTGGCGAGTTGCGACTTGGGAGAGACCGGTCGATTCCTTTTCCGCATCGTCCTCCGCGAGCAGCCAATCGCTGATGAGACCGCTATCGGACGGTTTGACCGGTCCGGTCGCCTTGGATGGCGCGGGACGGGATGCCTTGTCGACTCGCTTTGCCGCGACCTCGGCGGCGGGCGCCGCGGGCCGGACCACGCCAGCGTCGTCGGTAACGGTCACTTCCAGATGCAGGGGGCCAACGCGAAGTTGATCGCCGGTGGCCAGCCTGGTTTCACCGACAATCGTCGCTCCGTTCACCACCGTCCCGTTGCGACTGCCCAGATCGCGAATCGAAACGCCATCCTCATGCAGCAAGATCACACAGTGCTGGCGGCTGATGGCGTCACTCTGCGGTCGCAGTTGGCAGCCACTCGAGCGGCCGATCACGAATTGAGGCAGTTTGACCTCAAAGGTCTTGCCGGCACTGGCTCCCTTCATGACTTTCAGCTTCACGCGCATCTTGCTCTCCGAATGAAATTCCGTAACCGCAATCCTGACGACGCAAAGGGTGCTGAGCAAAGGTGAGAGGGTGACTGTTACTAATGATATGCGATGACTTCGCGATGAGTAAACCTAATTTGAGGATAACCGCCACTCCGCCGGCCGTCAAAAAAGCGGGAACTACGGCCGTATTGCGGTGGGGGATGGGATTCCCCGCACGCGGGATTTGCTAACGGCGATGCGTCCAGGACGGTTGGCCGAATTTCCGCTCCACAAACCGCTTTGCCTGGTCTTGTTCGTCGGGTGTCAAGGGTTCCTCCACCAGTTCCCAATCGAGCGCCTCCGCCACCGCCCGTGCGACCTGCTGCCGGGCTTCGCTGAGGGGTCGCGACTTGCCGGCCAGATCAAAAACGCCTGGCAGGCTGGGGGCGGAGGGAGAGCGAAGGAGGAGCAGGCTGCCGTGCTGCAGCAGTGCCCCCCGTTGTCGCCGCTGGGCGCTCCCCGTGATCTTGTGTGGGCCACTCACCAGATCGCCTGTGGCGCGTCGCTCAAAGCAGAGGAAGGCCTGGGCCGATTCCGTCTGGTCGTATAACGAGCACTCCGCACCCCAGTTCCGAATGAGGCTTGCCAGTCCCTCATGCACGCGGGTGTAGAGCTGTTCGGCGGTCTTCGACCATCGGTCGGCGACGGGCAAGACCATGCTGTAGGTAAGCTCGTGATGGTGCAGGATCGCTCCGCCCCCCGAATGCCGCCGGACGCAATCGCAGGCGGAACTTGGCGGATGTTCCCGCCGATCGACGATTGACTGGAAGTATCCGAGCGAGAGGGTGGGCTGGTCCCACTGGTAGATGCGGAGTGCTGGCCGCGCACCTTGCTGGGCCCAATCGAGCAACCACTCGTCGACCGCCATGTTCCACGCGCCACCTCCTGCAGCGTCGGCAATCCAGCGGCAGCGCGTCGTCACGATGTGGGGGTCGCGGCGGGGGTCGCGGCGGACCATTTCAGCCGCGGCTGCCGCGCGGCACGGACTTCATCGGGCCGGCTGATCGTGGTGGAATGCGGTGCCTCATGCAACAGGGTTTCGCTCTCCTCCGTCACCTTGAACAGTTGTTGAGCGAACGCATCGAGGGTCGCCTTACTCTCGGTCTCGGTCGGCTCGATCATAATGCACTCGGGGACCGTCAGTGGAAAATAGACGGTCGGTGCGTGAAACCCAAAATCAAGCAGTCGTTTGGCGATATCCATCGCCGTGATTCCCTTGTTCTTCTTCAGCGGAGCGGCCGTGGCCACAAACTCATGCATGCAACGGTCGCCGTGGGGAACCGGCAGGATGTGTTTCACTCGGCTGAGCAGGTAATTCGCGTTGAGAACCGCATTCTCCGAGACGCGACGCAGCCCATCAGGACCATGCGTCCGAATGTAGCAATAGGCCCGCACCAGCACGCCTACGTTGCCAAAGAAGCTGCGGACCCGACCGATCGAGAGAGGCCGATCGTCATCCAGGCGGTAGGTATCGCCCTCCTTGACGACAATCGGTGCGGGCAGGTACGCACCCAGCCGTTCCCGGACGCAGATGGGGCCCGCACCCGGTCCGCCTCCGCCATGCGGGCCGCTGAAGGTCTTGTGCGGGTTGAAGTGCATCATGTCCGCGCCGAAGTCCCCGGGCCGTGTGATCCCCAGAATGGCGTTCATGTTCGCCCCGTCCAGGTAGATCAGGCCTCCCTGCGCGTGCACCAACTCGGCAATCTCCGTGACTTGTCCGTCGAACAAACCCAGTGTGTTGGGGTTGGTGAGCATGAACACAGCGACTTCGTCATTCAGCTTGGAACGCAGGTCGTCCATGTCGACGAGTCCCCGTTCATTGCTTTTGATGGTGACTGTATCAAACCCGACCATGCGGGCGCTGGCCGGGTTGGTGCCGTGGGCGCTGTCCGCCGTGAGGACGGTTGTGCGCTGATCGCCAATGTCGCGGAAGTAGGCCGCGGCAACCATCAAGGCGGTTAATTCGCCTTGAGCGCCTGCCGCCGGTTGCAAGGAGACGGCCGGCAGTCCCGAAATCTCTCCCAGCATTTGTTGCATTTCGTACAGCAGTTGCAGCATGCCTTGAATGGTGTCTTCGGGCTGATAGGGATGCACATGAGCCATGCCGGGCATCGCGGCCACGCGTTCGTTCCGCTTGGGGTTGTACTTCATCGTGCACGAACCGAGCGGATAAAAATGCGTATCGACCGACATATTGAGCGTCGACAGATTCGTGTAATGCCGCACCACATCCGGTTCGGCAAGTTCCGGCAGAGGGGGTGGCGCGTCGGCCCGATGCTTCGTGGGTACGGCTTCGGCGATGTCGGTGGGAGGCACGTCACAGGCGGGGAGCCACGTTCCGCGCCGACCGCGCTCTGAAAGCTCGAAAATCAGTTTGGTCGCTTGAAGGTTACGCATGGATCACTGCCTTGGGACTGTTGTGGAGGCATTTCGCAAGCTGTTCGATCTGGCCGCGCGTGCGTTGTTCGGTGACCGCGATGAGCAGGCAATCGGCCAGTTCCGGGTACCAGCGTCCGAGGGGAATGCCGGCCAGGATGTTTTCTTGTTGGCAGGCCTCGAGCGCCTCGGGCACATTGCCTTCCAGATCTCGGACCACAAATTCCTTGAAGTGTGGCTGGTCGAAGGCCGGGACGAAGCGGCCTTGTTCCGCCAGCAGCTTCTCGGCGTAGTGCGACTTGTGAAAGCAAAGTTCGGCCGTTTCTTTCAGCCCCTGGGGGCCCAACAACGAGAGATAGATGCTGGCTCGCAAGGCAAAGAGGCTCTGGTTGCTGCAGATATTGCTCGTCGCCTTGTCGCGGCGAATGTGTTGTTCCCGCGTCTGCAGCGTGAGTACCCAGCATCGCCGACCGTGGCGATCGACGGTCTCGCCGGCGATGCGACCCGGCATCCGCCGCACGAATTCCTCGCGACAAGCAATGATGCCCAGGTAGGGGCCCCCATATGCCATGGGACTTCCCAGCGACTGACCTTCCGCCACGGCGACATCCGCCCCCAAATCTCCCGGCCGTTTGAGCAGACCGGTGGCAATGGGATCGAAGGAAATCACCACTTTTGCTCCTGACGCGTGGACGGCGGCGGCCAGTTGTTCCGCATCTTCGAGGCAGCCAAAGAAGTTGGGATACTGCAACACGACACAGGCCGTCTCGTCGTTCAGGTGGGGCTGTAGCTGCTCGACGGTCAGGACCCCATCCTTCGTCGCAATGGTGACCAGTTCGGTAGCGAGACTTTCCAGATAGGTCGCCAGGATCGCCCGATACTCGGGATGAACCGAATCGGGAACAACGACTTGCCCATACCGTTTCGTGACACTCATGCACATGAGTGCGGCCTCGGCGACGGCACTCCCGCCGTCGTAAAGGCTGGCGTTCGATACATCCAGTCCGGTCAGTTGGCAGATGAGCGTCTGGTATTCGAACATCGCCTGTAAGTTTCCCTGGCTGACCTCGGGCTGATAGGGCGTGTACGAGGTATAAAACTCGCCTCGTGAGGCCAGGGCATCAACGGCCGCTGGGATGAAATGATCGTAGCTGCCCCCTCCCAGAAAGCAGGCCATGTTGGTCGCATCGCGATTTTTCGCGGCCAGCGCCGTTAGCTCTTGAGTCAATTCGATCTCGCTCAAGGCCGGGGGAATTTCCAGGGGACGTCTCAGCCGTAGCGACTCGGGGACCAGCTGAAAAAGTTCCTCGAGCGATTCAGCGCCGATCGCCGCCAGCATCTCGCGCTGCTCTGCAAGGGTGTTGAAAAGGTAAGGCATGGAATTCTCAATACATCGGGGTGCTGGGAGTCGGTGGCCTGGACAGGCCGTGGCCGCGTGGAGCGAAGGTGACCGCCCCTTGGGATGCTTTCGTGGCTCGCATCAGCCTTCTTCGGCGCACTGCTTGGTGTACGTCGCGTAATCCATCAAATCGGCGAGCCCGCCCGCGTCGCTCATCTTGATCTTGACCATCCAGCCGCCTTGGTAAGCGTCGTCTTTCAGGGTGTCGAGTGCGTCCGCCAAAGGGGAATTGACTTCGGTTACGGTTCCGCTCACCGGACTGTAGATGTCACTAACCGCCTTTACCGACTCGATTTCACCCAGCGGCTGGCCCGCCTTCACTTCTTGTCCCACCTGCGGCAATTCCACATACACCAGGTCGTTCAATTGCTCGACCGCGAATGCCGAGATGCCCACGGTGGCCGTCTGGGTACCTGCCTGATCGGTTACATGCACCCACTCGTGCGTCTTGGCGAAAAGTAGCTCCTCGGGATTCACGTCACAATTCCTTTGCTGGGGTTCTTGCGATGATGGGTCCATATAACGAACGTAAACGGCTGATTGATCCGCGAACGTCTAGACGGTCGGGCGAATGTAAAAGGGGAGTTCGACGACCTTAGCCGGGTGAGACTGCCCGCGGAGGTCGATCTCCACCATGCTTCCCGGTTGGGCAAACGCCGGTTCCAGGTAAGCCATGGCCAGCGGTCGCTGCAGCGTGGGTGAAAAGGTCCCACTGGTCACCCTGCCGATGGGCTGGCCGTGGGACAACACCGCATAGTCCTCGCGCGGCACCCGCTTGCCATCCATCTGCAGGCCCACCCGCACCGGCAGGACCTGATTGTTCCGGAGCTCTACAAGTGCGGCGCGACCGATGAAGTCGCGATCCTTTAATTGCACGGCGAATCCCAGCCCGGCCTGGTAGGGATTGATCGATTCGCTCAATTCGTGTCCATACAGCGGCATGGCCGCCTCCAAACGCAGTGTATCGCGGGCGCCCAGCCCGGCGGCCGTCAGGCCCTGACCCATGCCGGCTTCCATCAACCGCTGCCAGACGGATTCGGCAATCTCCGCGCCAACCACTAGTTCGCAACCGTCCTCACCGGTGTACCCCGTGCGGCTGACGACCGCCGGCTGTCCCGCGAAATGCGCAACGCGCCCATGGTAGTACGGTAGTGCTGACAAATCAAAGTCGACGAGGGGAGCCACGATCGAGATGGCTCGCGGCCCCTGCACGGAAATCATGGCCGTCTCGAGTGTCTGGTCCGTGAAGGTGACGCTCGGAAAATCGGCAAGCAGCGTTTGCACCCAGGCGGCGATTTTCTCGCGGTTGCCGGCATTTACGACCAGTGCGTGGAACGGCCGCCCATCATGATCCATCAAATGGTAGACCAGAATGTCGTCGAGGATACCACCGGCCTCGTTCGTGATCAGTCCGTAGCGGATTTGATCGGGCTTGAGCTGGGTGACGCGCCTGGTTAGCAGGCGGTCCAGGAAGGACGCGGCCTGCTCTCCATCAAAGCGAAAACGTCCCATGTGCGAGACGTCAAACAGCGAGGCACGTTCCCGGGTGGCCACGTGCTCGGCGATAATCGAATCGTACTGGACCGGCATGGACCAGCCGGCAAAATCGACGAGCCTCGCGGAATGTCGCGCGTGCCAGTCGTGGAGCGATGTTTGTAACAGACTCACCTGGTTCATGTCCTCACCGACTCGAAGTTCACCAAGCGGGCGAGCGCGATCTGACCCGCCCCGTCCGGTTTACTGGCCCGCTCAAGATGTCAAGGAACGCTCGTCCTGATCCGCTGTATTTTAGACGATCCGGGCAAATTCGCCAGGGCCGCCACCGTCGTCGCATCTCGCCCGCGACCACCGACCGTTCCGTGGGGCCGTCAAAGCCTGGGACACGGTTTTTTGTGGGCGACGACGCTCCGCCTCGGTTTAAATGCGAAGCATTTCCAGATACTCTTCAATCCGTTGGTCGATGTCGGCCCGTTCGATACGCCGCATCTGGTCCAGGCTGAAGTCCTCCACGTTAAAACTGGCCACGAGGACCCCATAGGCAAGTGCCTTTTTCATCGTCTGCGCATCAAAGCGATCCTGTTCGGTGATATAGCCCATCATGCCGCCGGCAAAACTGTCGCCAGCACCGGTCGGATCGACGACGTTCGATGTCGGATAGGCCGGCAGGACGTAGGTGGCTTCGCGAGAAAAATAAAAGGCCCCATGTTCGCCCTTTTTGACGATGGCGAATTTCGGGCCCAGTTCCAGCACCTTGTGCCCCGCGGCAATCAGGTTCTCTTCGTGAGTTAGCAATTTGGCTTCGCTGTCATTCAGTACCAGCCCATCCAATTTGGTCAGCAACAGGCGGAGATCATCCGTGTACTCCGTGATCCACAAGTCCATCGTATCGGCCACGACCAACTTGGGCCGAATGACTTGTTCCAACACGCTTAACTGGACTCGCGGCACGCCGTTAGCCAGAAAGACATAGTCGGCATCACGAAAGGATTCGGGGACGACAGGATCGAAATCCCCAAACACATTGAGATGGACCTCAAGAGTCTCGCGATCTTGCATATTTGGCAGATAGCGGCCTCGCCAGCGGAACGTGTGTTTCCCCGCCTCGACCTTGAGTCCGCTCGTGTCCACGTTCCGCGACTGGAGCAATTCCGTATGTTCCTGCGGAAAGTCCTCGCCCACGACGCCCACCAACCGTACGGGGGTGAAGTAGCTGGCCGCATAGGAGAAAAAAACGGCCGATCCGCCCAAGACATCCTCACGCGAATCGTGCGGGGTCTCCACGCTATCGAGGGCCACGGAACCAACGGCAAGGAGCGTCATGGTGGGGTGTCCTGGGTTTTCGCCTGTCAAGGCTTTGCTAACAAGGTTCGCAATATGATATCCGAGTTGTTGAATTGACAGGCTGGAAGCCTATCCCACGAACACATGACGGGCTGGAAGCCTATCCCACGCACGGGAGGCCCGGGGGTGGACTGGCGGCTATTCAAATAGCGGCACGCAGTCTTCCCACCGTGACCCGTGCTCATCCGTCACGGCCAACTGTTTTTTGCCGCGCAGGGCGACCCCGGCATGGTCGCCTGACTTGGCCAGCAAGAACAATTGCACGTCAAAATCGGGTTGCCCTGCTGCGTCACGGTAACGTGCAGGCGTCTTTTCCGCCAGCCTGCGTAGCGTTTCCAGGCCGGCTTCCAGCGGCGAACGGCCGCCCCGCATCAACTCCACCGCCAGGAAACTCGAGCAGTTCTGCAGCGTGGCCTCACCGTGGCCGATGCTCCCACAGCTGCCCACCTCGTTGTCCACATACAGGCCCGCACCGCAAATCGGTGAATCGCCGACGCGACCAACCATCTTGAACGCATGCCCGCTCGTCGTCGTTGCTGCTGCCAGGTTGCCATTCGCGGAAAGTGCGGCGCAGTGCACGGTGCCTCCCTGAACCCCGTAGAAATTGCGTTCGAACCACTGCCGCACATCCAGCGTTTCGTCCTCGTCAAGGGGCAACCAGTCGTCCTTGGCAGACGCGAGCCGCCGTTTCCAATACATCCACATACGCCGAGCCTGATCGGTGAGCAGGTCCTCTTCCGCAAAGCCCTGCTGCCTGGCGAACCGGGTTGCCCCCTCGCCCGCGATCATCACGCGATGCGTCTGCTCCAACACGCACCTTGCCAGGCGAGCCGCGTGGCGGATGTTCCTCAAGCCCACAATGGCGCCCACACGATGCGTGGCGCCATCCATGACCGCGGCATCCAGTTCCACCACACCTGACTCGTTCGGCAAACCGCCGTAGCCGACCGTGTGTTCGTCCGGATCATCCTCGACGAGTGTCACGCCTTCCACGACTGCCTCAAGCGGCGTGCTGCATGCCACAATTCGCCGATAGGCCTCGTCGGCGGCTTGCCGTCCATTATGGGAAGCGATCGCTTTCATCGGCGTACACCCCGGGCTAGATCTCCGTCAGGATTCGATGTTGGGTTCGCTCACCGTGGCTGGGGCATCTTACCCCAGTCGACTGCGGCTGGAAGCCGCGGCCACGACCGGGAACTACCTGACGTCCGACACTTGGCAAAGCACTACGAGCCCTTTTGCTGGATCTTTGCCCAGGTATCCCGTAACGAAACGGTGCGGTTAAAAATCGGCTTGCCGGGTGACGAATCGACCGTGTCGACGCAAAAGTAGCCCAGACGTTCAAACTGAAATCGGCTACCGGCCGTCGCCTCCGCCAGACTCGGTTCCAGCCGGCAAGTCGTAAGTACGCGGAGCGAGTCGGGGTTGAGGTGGTCCAGCCAGTCCTGGCCCTCCGCGACATCGTCCGGATCGGGCACGTTGAACAGATGATCGTACAGCCGCACTTCGGCAAGGACGGCGTGAGGCGCGGAGACCCAGTGAATCGTGCCTTTCACCTTGCGACCATCGGGCGCTTGTCCTCCCTTCGTTTCCGGATCGTAGGTACATCGAAGTTCCGTAATCTCCCCCTCCGAATTCTTCACCACCTCCTGGCACTTGAGGAAGTACGCGTACCGCAGTCGGACCTCCTGTCCCGGCGCCAAGCGAAAGAATTTCTTCGGCGGATCCTCCATGAAGTCATCCCGCTCAATGTATAGCTCCCGTGAGAAGGGGACTTTTCGCAATCCCGCCTCTGGATCTTCCGGGTTGTTGACCGCGTCGAGTTGCTCGGTGGTGTTCTCCGGAAAGTTCTCGATGACCACCTTGATCGGATCGAGCACGGCCATCACCCGTGGTGCGATCTGGTTCAGATGTTCGCGAATGCTGTTTTCCAGCACGACTTTGTCGATCGTGCTATTAAACTTCGCCACGCCGATCGTCTTGCAGAAGTTGCGAATCGATTCGGGCGTGTATCCGCGACGGCGAAAACC
Source organism: uncultured Planctomycetaceae bacterium (assembly GCA_963700865.1). Lineage (GTDB taxonomy): Bacteria > Planctomycetota > Planctomycetia > Pirellulales > Pirellulaceae > CAVOGJ01. The sequence continues at coordinate 96,331 of CAVOZC010000023.1, forward strand.
GCAAATGGTGGGCATGCGGGGGTCGTCCCAGCCGGAGACGTGCCCTTCCTTCACCAATTGCAGCAGCTTTCGCTTGCTCATGACGGTATAGGTGAGATTCAGGCGGGCGAATTCGATCTGCTGCGGATGGTGGATGCCGAGTTCGCGAATGAACCAGTCATACAGCGGACGATGGTCCTCAAATTCCAACGTGCAGATCGAATGAGTGATCCCCTCGATCGAATCGGATTGGCCGTGCGTGTAATCGTACATGGGATAGATGCACCAGCGATCTCCCGTGCGATGATGCGAAGCCTTCATGATGCGATAGAGAACCGGATCGCGCATGTTCAGGTTCGGCGACCCCATATCGATCTTTGCGCGTAAGGTCTTGGCGCCGTTTTCGAATGCGCCGGCTTTCATTCGGGCAAACAGCTCGAGATTTTCTTCGACCGTGCGCTCGCGATAGGGACTGTCTTGCCCCTTCTTGTTCGGTGTCCCCCGATATTCCCGCACCTGGTCGGCCGTCAGCTCGCAAACATAGGCCTTACCCTTTTTGATCAGATCAATGGCCCACGCATGCAACTGGTCGAAGTAGTCCGAGGCAAAGTACAGACCATCCCAAGAAAAACCGAGCCAGCGGACATCGTCCTGTATCGATTCGACGTACTCCGTTTCCTCCTTGGACGGATTCGTATCGTCAAAGCGTAAATTGCATTTGCCGTTGTACTGGGCGGCCAGCCCGAAGTTCAGGCAGATGCTCTTGGCATGACCGATATGCAGATACCCGTTCGGCTCGGGAGGAAACCGCGTATGCACGCGACCGTCGTTCTTGCCGACGGTCAAGTCCGTGTCGATGATCTGCTCGATGAAATTGCGGTACTCGCTGGCGTCACCCGCTGGGTTGGTTGGCGTGTCGCTGTTCATGGTGGAGTGAGCCGGAAGGCTCATGATCGAGGGTTGGATATGGTAGTTTCAAGGGGCCGGCTGCGCCGCTTCTGCCCAGGACGCAGCCCGCGGTCGCCTCCGGCAGCAGCCTAACACCTTCCGATCGCCAGGTCGATGCGATGGAGGACGCGGTCTTTTCCCAGGATCGAGAGCGTCTCGAACATCCCGAAGCCGACCGCCTTGCCGGTTGTGGCGACGCGCAAGGCGTGAATGATCTGCCCCATACCGATCCCCTCCGCGGCTAGCCACTGCTTGATCGTTGCTTCCAGCGGCGCCGGTTGAAAGTCGTCGACCAAGGCCAGCAGTTCGCGGACCCGAGTCAGCAGTGGTAGCCCGTTTTCCGGCTGGCGAATGCGCTTGTCAAACGCGGCCTCATCGTAGGGTAAGGAATCGTCGGCCAGGAAGAAGTCGTCGTAGTCCAGGATGTCGCCGGCCACTTTTACCCGGTCGCCGGCCGCGGTGAGGATTTGCGACACCAGCGGACCTGTCTCGCAGGCCGGGGGAACGGCGACCAGCCCGGCCGCTTGCAAGAAGGGCACGGCTGCCGCCACCTTTTGTTTCAGCGGAAGTCGCTGGTAATAGCGATCCTGGAAATGGAGCAATTTTTGAGGGTCGAAGCTGGCTGGCGAGTTGTTCACCCGCTCCAGGGAAAACTGCGCGATCATCTCCTCCCGCGTGAATTCCTCGGTCTTGTCGTCGAGTGCCCAGCCGAGCAGCAGCAGGTAGTTGACGACCGCGTCCGGCAGGAATCCCGTGCGCTCGTAAAAGTCGACGATGACCGGATTGAACGTTTCGGCCGACGTCTCCAGTCCCATGCGGCTGGCAATCCGTTGTCCAAGATCGTTAAGCGCCTTAAAGTCGCGGTTCTTGAGATACTTGTCGAGTTTCCGCTTACTTAACTTGGTCTTGCTGCCGGGTTCTGCCACGAACGGAAGGTGGGCGAAGCGGGGCAATTCGTAACCGAGCGCTTGGGCAATGAAGATCTGACGAGGCGTATTGGACAGATGCTCCTCGGCGCGGATGACATGCGTGATCTCAAAATCGTGATCGTCGACCACGGTCGCCAGATGATACAGACAGGAACCATCGGCCCGCTGGATCACGTGATCCTGCTCGCGGGCCCAGGCGAATTCCACCGGTCCGCGGATGAGGTCCGGCAAGACAAGCTGGCCTTCGCGGGGCATCTTCAGTCGCACGACCGACTGCCGGCCCTCTGCCGCGAAACGTGCGCAGTCGGCCGGCGATGTCGCCAGCCAGCGGCGGCTGTAAACGAAGGACCGCTTTTCCCGCTCGGCCGCCTCCCGCTCCGCCTGAATCTCGTCGGCGGTGGCGAAATCGTGGTACGCGTCACCACTTGCCAATAGCGACTCGACCGCCTCCGAGTAACGGACCCCGCGTTGGGACTGATAATAGGGTGCGTAGGGACCGCCGACCTCGGGCCCCTCATCCCAGTCGATTCCCAGCCAGCGAAATCCCTCCAGGATCGGTTGCAGCGCACTGTCCAGATTCCGCTGCTGATCGGTGTCGTCAATTCGTAAAACGAATTGCCCATCATGGTGTCGGGCAAACAGCCAATTAAAAAGGGCCGTGCGGACACCACCAATATGCAGATATCCGGTGGGACTGGGGGCAAACCGCGTGCGTACGTTCATGCATCTTCCAGAAATTCAGCCGTAGAGCGTGAGGCGAGTGAGATTCGCCCCTTGTTGTAGCCGAATTTCCGCCCGCCATGCAGTCCCGTTCGCTCCTCTGACTAGGCGAAACGGGCCCAATCGAAGGTGCTGATTTCCGTGTTGAACACGCCCCGTACGAAAAAGGTCTGGTAGCGGTAGAACGACGCATCATTCAGGAAGAAGGCCACCTCATCGGCGATGGCCGCCGGGTTGGGCGCGGGGCCCTGATCGGAACGGGGCAAGTCCGCGTAATGGAAACCTCGTGCCAGATTGGCGGCCAGGAAGGTGTCGACCACATCGATGTTGATCGCCGGTTGTGTCGACGGGTAGTACAGGTCCATGATCCACTTGCTGAGCGTCGTGGTGATGTCGAAACCGGTGGTCGCGTTGCCACTGATCGTATAGAAGTCGATCTCAAACCCGCTTACTCCGTCCGGAATATTGGCCAGGAAAGGCGAATCGTCGTACACGAAGAGCAGATTTTCGTAGCCAAAGCCACCCCTGCCACCGGAGATATTCAGATTGGCATTGCTCAGATCGACGTCGTTTTCCAGCACCAGGAGGTCAAAGAGGGTGCCCATATCGACCGTGATGTTGCCGTTGAGTACCGTCCCATCCGCCACGTAGATCGTGTCAATCAAACTGCCCATGAGAGCAGTGATGTCGCCGTCGACAATCGAATCCTCGATGTAGATGACATCCGGCCCGCTGCCCGTATTGAACTTGGTCAGGGCGCCGGTCGCGGAAGAAAAAGCGGAGAGCCCGATGTAGTCGACGCCGCCGCCAGTGTTCACATCCCAGGTGCCGTTGAACGAGCCGTCCTTGACATTCAGATAGTCGTTGCCGCCCCCCATCACGAATTTGGCGTAGCCGTTGGCGGATGAGCCGCCAAAGAAACCGAACGAGTCGCTGCCGCCTCCGGCTTGCAACGTGACGTCACCATTCAATTCGACGCCGCGAAAGGTGATCAAGTCATTGCCACCGCCGAGGGAGATCTTGAGCTTCGTGTCGAGCGAGCCGCCGGTCGTGTTGATCACCTGCTGGCTGATGATGTCACGTCCGTTTCGGATGCCGGTCGCCGCACCCGTCGTATCGGGCAAGCCTCGCACGACAATGTCGTTCGTGTCGCCGTCGCCGTTTTGATCCACCAGTTCTCGTGACACCTCGACATAGTTGCTGCGGCCGTCTCCGCGGAGCGTAATATCTCCCGCGTTGTTGATGGTAATCCTAAGATTGCCTGCCAGTAATCGCCGCGCTTCGAGGGCCTCGATGCCGGCGTCCGCGGAGAAAAGGGAATCCGATGTGGGGCGGCGTCGCTGGCGAAATTCCATGGCGGAGAAGGTTCTCTGGGGCGGTGCATCGATACGGGCGTAAAAGCCAATCGCACAGCATGACACAGCCCGAGCCGCTTGCAAGCCTTTTTTTGGCAAGTTGTCGCCCCAGGATGGAGGGACATCGGAAGCGACGACGGGACCCGCGGTAGCTTCTTCCCGGCGGTCCTGGCTTAGAGGGTGCGTTCGCCGTGTGTCGACCGCAGCCGGATGGTCTTGGTCTTAAGATTATGATGCGTCTTCACAAAACGAATCGTTTTGGTTTGCACGCGCATCAGGATCGAATGGGTGATGGCTGTCGAACCATGCACCTGCACGCCTTCGAGCAGCGGACTGTAGCTGATGCCCGTGGCACAGAAAAGGATCTCCTTGCCTCGTGCCAGGTCCTTGGAATGAAAGACCTCGTCCAGTCGGTCTCCCCAGCCCGCCTCGACGAGCGATGCCCGTTCCGCATCATCGCGCGGCCAGATGACTGCCTGCATGCCGCCTCCCAGGCAACGGAGCGCGGCGGCCGACAAGACCCCCTCGGGAGCCCCACCGATGCCCGCGTAGAGATCAATGTTCGAGGTGACCAGCGCCGGCGCGAGTGCCGCGGCAATGTCGCCGTCCTGGATCATCCGCAACGAGGCTCCGATGCGACGAATGTCCTCGATCAAGACCTCATTGCGGGGCCGGTCGAGGACCATCACCACGACATCGCGGACTTCTTTACCCAGAATTGAGGCCACCGTCTTGATGCACTCACCGATCGGTGCGTTGATGTTGATGGGCAACTTGGGATCGGCCACATAGGCATTGCGGACGGGTGCGGAGTAAGCCAGTTTGCGCATGTAAAAAGCCGGGATTTCCTGCAGGCTGGTGTCGCCGTCATTGTGGCGTGACGCAGCCGCGATGCAGCTGATGGCATTGGGTAGCCCCTTGCCGACGTTCGTTGTGCCATCGATCGGGTCCAGCGCAATATCGAAACGCGTGCTCCCTTCGCGCCAGCGGCCCACCTGCTCGCCTTGAAACAACCCCGGCGCTTCGTCCTTGATCCCCTCGCCAATCACGACCTCGCCGCAGATGTCCATGATGTCGAACATGCCACGAATGGCGTCGCAGGCCGCCGCGTCCGCTAACTCCTTCTTGCCCTTGCCCACCCATTGCAGCGCGCTGAGCGCCGCGTTTTCGGTGCAGCGAAGGAAATCAAGTTCGATCAGGCGTTCGACGTCTTTGGTGCTGTGATCAAGCGTGGTCATGATAGGGAAGACCTCAAGAAAGGGGTTGCGATGACGGACCCATTGTTACATGTTCCCGTCGTGGCGACGAGGTCTGACCGAGTCGAAGGACTGTGCGATTTCGCACGCCATCACGCGGCTCGGAAGGATGGTCAGCATGTTCCCACGTCCGGCGGAAGCGACGTCGTTCCGAACCTGTGCGCACCGTCGTCAGGTGTGACACGCTGTCGTTCGTTGTCTCCCTCCCCCCGGAAAAGCTGATTTGGTCGCCGCCCACCAAAATGTTTCCATGTTGAGGACGGTTGACCCGCAGGCGAGGTGACCATCAGGAGCCTGTGCGACCAAATCGTAGCTTTTCCGTTGTGGGGAGGGATCGAGGGAGGGGCAGGGGCCTTTCCCGAACACCCGCCGCGAGGTACTTCTTCAGGAAGCACCCCCATTTCGAGCGCGGCTGGCCCAGTCAACCACCAAAACTGGCAAATGGGCCGCGGAAACCGACGCGGGCCGCGTCCCATCCACCGCCGGGTGTTTTTCCCCTGATTTCCGCAGGCTTGGTCGGGCCACCTCCCAACGGACAAATTCCCCTTGTTCCTTGGACCAGACGTGTCACGGTGGCAGCCCATATTTCTGGGGAAGCGGGATTGTGGCGGCCGATACACATTTGTACAGTGATCGATGTCACATCCGTCGAGGGCTCGATCCGCCGCGTGGAGTGCTTGCGGCAGACGGGCGGCTGGCAGATAAACACAGGAGCAATGGTTATGGTTACGGTAGTTGCGGAACAAGCGAAAAATCGCCTGCCCAAGGACGTTGTCGACGAGAAGCCCTCTTTGGACGTAAAATCCTCCGTGGCGGCAAAATCCCCAGCGGTGGAACAAGTACCTGCGGAAGGAAAAAAGGTGAGCACCAAATCCAAGAGCAAGGGAAACGGCAAGGCCGGCAAAACGGCCAAGTCGCCCAGTAAGGTCGACCAGTTGATGGCTCAGAATGCCAGCCTGAAGAACACGTTGGCCCAGATCGAAAAGCAGTTCGGGGATGGGGCGATCATGCCGCTGGGCAGCCGCCCGGAGATGGTGGTCGAGGCGATTTCGACCGGCAGCCTGTCGCTGGATATCGCGCTCGGTGGCCACGGCATCCCGAAGGGGCGGATTGCCGAGATTTACGGTCCCGAATCGAGCGGCAAGACGACGTTGGCTCTGCATGCAGTGGCCGAGGCGCAGCGCGAGGGGGGCATCGCGGCCTTTGTCGATGCCGAACATGCGCTCGACCCCAGTTGGGCGAAGAAGCTGGGCGTGCAGTTGGAAACGCTGCTCGTCAGCCAGCCCAACAGCGGCGAGGAAGCTATGCAGATTACCGAAATGCTCGTGAAGAGTAATGCGGTCGATATCATTGTCATCGACTCGGTAGCGGCGCTGGTGCCCAAAGCGGAACTGGACGGGGAAATTGGCGATTCCCACGTGGGGCTGCAGGCGCGGTTGATGAGCCAGGCGATGCGAAAGCTCACCGGGTGCATCTCCAAGAGCAAGGCGTCGGTCATCTTTATCAATCAGATTCGCGAGAAGATCGGCGTGATGTTCGGCAGTCCCGAGACGACTCCCGGTGGGCGGGCGCTCAAGTTCTACAGCAGCGTCCGGATCGATGTGCGTCGCATCGGCCAGCTCAAGGATGGTGAGGAAGTCATCGGTCAGCGAGTGCGGGCCAAGGTGGTGAAAAACAAAGTCGCCCCGCCTTTTCGCGTGGCCGAGTTTGACATGATGCACGCCAATGGCATCAGCTACGAGGGAGACGTGCTGGACCTGGGTGTCGAACAGCGGGTCGTCACGCGGAGCGGTTCCTGGTTCCGTTACGGGGACCTGCAACTGGGCCAAGGGAAAGAAAAGGCTCGGGTCTTTCTGATGGAGAATCCCGAGATCACCGAGGAGATCAAGCAGAAGGTGCTTGAGGCAGGTGGCTTCGGCGAGCTGGCGGCGACCGATTCCGAGGAAGCGGTGGTCGCGGCGGACGGCGATGCCTGACCGATCCGGGTCGAGTTTACCGTGGAAGGGTGCGGACGATGTGCGGTCCGCATCCGGTCAGGAAGGTTGGTGGTCGTCAGGCTTGCGGGAGCAGGAGGAAGCTTACGATGCGAGGGCTGCCGCGATCACGGCGCGGGCCTTGTCGAGCGCCGCGGGGATCTTGTCGGGTGATTTTCCACCTGCCTGAGCCATGTCGGGCTTGCCTCCCCCGCCGCCGTCGACCAGCGGCGCGACTTGTTTCACCCAGTCTCCCGCGCGGACCCCGCGCTGCACCAGGTCACGGCTGACGCCGGCCACGAGTGTGACCTTGTCATTCCCCTGACTGGCTGCCAACAGCACGGCGCTCGACTCCGTCTTCTGGCGAATCTGATCGATCAGCTGCCGCAACAGGTTCGGGTTGCCGCCAGGGATCTCGACGATCACCACCGTCGCGCCCTCCACCAACGTGGCCTGCGCAAGCAGGGCGTCTGCCGACAGGTCACCGGCCGCCGCCAGTTGTTCCAGTTCGGCTTGGAGTGTCCCGACTTCCTGTTTCAGTGCGGCGACCCGTTCGGCCACTTCAAAGAGCGGCACATTCAACGTGCGAGCCATCTCCTTCAGGGCCCGTTTGACCGCCGTGGTATTCCAGGCCCCGCCCGCTTCCTCGGTGGGTGTGTCGGTGGCGGACGGCGTGGCCTTGGCCCCGGCCGAGAGTTGTTTCTTAAGCTCGCGAACCTGTTGCAGCAAATGCGTGACGGACTGGTTCGCCTGGTGTTCGGGAACGGCCAACTGAGCAGCCACCTTGGCCACTTCGGCTTGGAGAAGCGCCACATGCTCGGCCGCGCGGGGGCCGGTGAGGGCCGTGATGCGTCGCGTGCCGGCCGAGACGCCTTCCTCGGTGATGATTTCAAAATTGGCCACGTCTCCCGTATTGGTCAGATGGGTGCCTCCGCACAGTTCCTTGCTGAATTCTCCCATCGAGACCATCCGCACGGGATCGGGATATTTTTCGCCGAAGAGCATCATGGCCCCGGCCACTTTGGCCTCCGCCAGGGGAACCACGTCCCAGCGAATCGGCTCGGCCGCTTCCACGCGGGCATGCACATCCTCTTCGATCGATGTCAGTTGCTCGGTCGCCACGGGCGCCATGTTCGTAAAGTCGAATCGCAGCCAGTCGGCGTCGACTTTCGAGCCCTGTTGCTGGGCATGTTTGCCCAGATTTTTCTGGAGCGCATAATGCAGGACATGCGTGGCCGAGTGGGCTCGACGAATCCCTTCCCGCCGATCCCGATCGACTTCGGCCGTAACCGCCTGTCCGACGCGCGCCTCGCCGGTCGTGAGATATCCGTGATGCAGGAAGACGCCGCCATCTTTCTGGGTGTCGGTGACGCGGAAGGAAAATCCATCGCCGGTAATTGTGCCGACGTCGCCGACTTGTCCGCCGCTCTCACCATAAAACGGGGTCTGATCCAGTACCATGACCAGGGGGTGATCGCTGCCCGTCGCGGATGCGTGGTCGACCAGCTGTCCGTCCGCGATCAGGAATTTCAGCTCGGCCGGCCCAGAGGTCATTTCGTAGCCCAGGAAGCGGGTTTCGTGCAGGGCTTTCTTGATCGTATCGACGGGTCCCTTGGCATCCATCACGGCGTGGCTGAGTTTTCCGGATACCTCGCCGTGGGCTTCCATGGCCTGCCGGAAGCCGTCCCAGTCGAAGGCCAATTGATGTTCGGCGGCCATGGACTCGAAGACTTCGGGCGGGACGCCGTAAGTCTGATAGAGATCGGCGGCTTCGCCGCCGACCACCGTGGTGCGATTGTCGGACCGCATGTCGTCAAAGATGCGTTCAATGCGAGCCAGTCCGGCGTCGATCGTGCCGAAGAAGTTGGCTTCCTCATTCTGAATGACGTCTTGCACCCGAGCCACGGTTTCGCTGAGTTCGGGATAAGCCGCCTTCATCTGAGCCACGACCACGGGCACCAGTTTGTAGAGGAACGGGTCTCGCATGCCAAGCTGATGTCCGTCCAGGACGGCACGCCGCAGCAGCCGCCGGATGACGTACTTTTCCTTGTGCGGTCCCGGATAGACATTCTCGTGGACCGCCATGGTGCAGGCTCGCATATGATCGGTGATGCGCCGCAGTCGTCGGCCACCGTCGGAATCGTAGACGTAGGGCACCGAGCAGACTTCGCCGGCCGCCTCTACGATCGGCAGCAAGATATCGATGTGAAAATTGGTCGTCACGCCTTGCAGGGTGGCGGCGGCTCGTTCCAACCCCATGCCGGTGTCGATATTCTTGCTGGGGAGTGGTCGCAGGTTATCGGGGGGATCGCCGACGCGATTAAATTGCGTGAAAACGAGGTTCCAGATTTCGACTTCTTCTCCCTCGTCGGGGTGGAAAAAGATTTCGCTGCAGGGACCGCAGACGCCATCGGGACCCTCGCTCGGCGCCCCCGCGGGCCAGAAATTGTCATGCTCGCCCATGCGGACGATGCGATCGAGTGACAGGCCCACCTCCTTGTGCCAGATGTCGGCGGCTTCGTCGTCATCCAGAAAGACGGACACGGTCAGTCGCTGGGGATCGATGCCGAGCCACTCCTTCTTTGTGAGGAATTCCCAGGCCCACAGGATGGCTTCGCGCTTGAAGTAATCGCCGAAGCTGAAGTTACCCAGCATTTCGAAAAAGGTGTGATGGTACGCCGTGCGGCCCACGTTTTCGATATCGCCCGTGCGGAGGCATTTCTGGCAGCTGGTGGCGCGGGTGAAATCGAGCTTCACCTTGCCCAGAAAGTGATCCTTGAACTGGTTCATGCCCGCGGGGGTGAAGAGGACCGAGGGGTCCCAGGTGGGAACCAGGACATCGCTCGGGCTGCGATGGTGGCCTTTCGAAACAAAAAAATCCAGATACTTTTCCCGCAACTCGTTGGTCTTCATCTTCGATCCCGATTGGAAATTTCCCGCGAAAAACGACGCAGTATCTTAGCCGCTCCGCCAACGAGCGACCAGAGAACTCGACCAGTGCGCCTTGTCATGACCCATATCCGTGGAACCCGGTTCGTGGCTTCACCGGAATTCCCTGCGCATGCTCGCGCACTTAAGATGACGAGCCTCGTTCCAATGAGCTCGCGCACGACGAGTCGGCAAAAACAAGCCTCCGCGCTGGCGGGGCGTCATCCTACTTCTGCTTGCGGTTTTTCCCCTTCGCGGGTCGTCCTTTTTCCGGCTTTCCCTGACCCCGTGGTCGCTTTGGTTTGGCCCCGCCGCGACGCGTGGTATTGCCGGTCGCATCGGCCTGGCGTCGCTCGTCGGCCTTCCGCGTCTTAGCCGACTTGGCAGATGCTTTCCGGTGGTCCGACCTTTTGGTTTGAGCCGCCGTGCTGGCTTGGGCCGCATGTCGAGATTGAAGGCGGCGGATAAAGCGAAAGTCGAGTTCGCGCCGATCGAGATCGACCTCGGCGATTTCGACTTCCACCTCGTCCCCCAGGCTAAAGGCGTGTCCATGATGACGGCCCTGGAGCGCGTGAATCGAATCGTCATAATCGTATGCATCGTCTTCGAGCGACTCGACATGCACCAGGCCCTCGGCGGGAATTTCAAGGCCCAGGACGAAGAAGCCGAAGGACTCGACACCCGTGATGACCGCAACCATCTTTTCGCCAATCCGCTCGCTGAAATAACCGAGCAGCTTCAGCTTGGTCAATTCCCGTTCGGCTTTTTCGGCTCGCTGTTCCCTTTCCGAACAGTGCTCGCCCAATTGGATCAGATGTTCCAGGTTGTGTCCTGGCGTCTTGCCGCTTTCCAGATCGTCAATCAGCCGATGCACGGTGAGGTCCGGGTAGCGGCGGATGGGAGACGTGAAGTGGCAGTAGCAATCACTGGCGAGGGCATAATGGCCGGCATCCTCGGGGCCATAGACGGCCTTTTGGAAACTCCGCAGTACGGCGTAGTTGACCGCGTATTCTTCCGGTTCGCCGACCACCATTTCCAGCAGCCGCTTGGTCTCGAAACGGCTTTCGAGGCTCTCGACTTCAAAGCCCAGATGCCGGGCGAATTCGGTCAGTTTCTGCAGCTTTTTGGGATCGGGGTTTTCGTGCAGACGCCGCAGGAACTTGATCTCCCGATCGCGGAGCATTTCCGCCACGGCCATATTCGCCGAGAGCATGAACTCTTCGATGATTTGATGGCTGACCGTGTTTTCCACCTTGTGGGCGCCCGTCACCGCCCCGTCATCGTCAAGGTCGATTTTGACCTCGCGCATGGTGAGTTCGATCGCGCCGCGGTCGAGTCGCCGTCGTCGCAGTAACATTGCCAATTCGTGCATTTCAGCCAGCAGTTGATGCACGGCCGGCTGCAGCTTGTCTCGCCAGGCCTCCCGGTCGTCCAGATATTCGTCGACCTCCTCGTAGGTGAAGCGGCGATCACTCTTAATGGCCGCCGAAAAGGCCTCGGTGGCCACCCGCGCCCCGTCGGCCGTAAATTCGATGATGGCGGTTTTGGTGAAGCGCACCCGTTCCGGTTGCAGGCTGGCCAGGTTATTCGAGATGATCTCCGGCAGCATCGGGATCACGCGATCGGGCAAATACACGCTAGTGGCTCGATTGCGGGCTTCCACGTCGAGCGCCGACTTGGGAGGCACGAAATGCGATACGTCGGCAATATGCACGCCCAGCCGCCAGTGGCCGTTGTCGAGCCGTTCCAGCGAAATGGCATCATCAAAATCCCGTGCGTCGAACGGGTCGATCGTGAGCACCGTAAGGTCGGTCAAGTCGCGTCGCCCGGTGAGGTCGGTTTCATCAAACGCCGCGGCCGCTTCCCGCGCGGCCTGCAGGGCGTCTTCGGGGAAGGCGTCTGGCAAGCCGAACTCGCGGATGATGAGCAGCGTATCGACCCCCGGCTGACCATGTCGGCCGAGTACTTCGGTAATCACCGCCTCGCCGTGTCGATTGGCCTTGGGGAAACTCACCATTTCGATGACGACCTTGTCACCCGGATGGGCATTCTTGGCCCCTGGATCGCCTACATCTATGGCCAGCGGGAAATCGGACCCATCGACTTGCACATATCCGTTGCCTCGTTCCTCGAAGTACGTGCCGACGAACTGCCGCGTATGCCGCGCGACGATGTCGATGATTTCGCCGGTCGTGCGAATGGTCGGGCCACGTCGTTTGCGGGACAGACGCGCGACGACGGTATCCCCATTGGCCGCATCCATCGTGGCATTCAGCGGGACAAAGATGTCTTCGGTGCGGCCGGATGCCTTCTTCGTGCCGAGTGGCCGAATGAACCCATAGCCGCCGGCCGTGCGTTGAAATTTGCCCGTGACGCGTTTTTCCGCCCCACTACCCGCGGGGAGGACAACGTGATTGGGGCCGTAAGCCAACTTTCCTGATTTAACGAGTTGCTTGACAACCTTGCGGATGTCCTTGGTGTCGTCGGCGGAGAGCCGCAGGAGTTTAGCGAGCTCCCGAGGTTTGGCCGGCTTGTACTTGCCGCCGTTGACGACGCGGAGCACGTCCGCTTCGAGTTGAGAATGATTCATGGATGAGTGGTGGTTTCCGAAGAGTGGATGATTTCCGCTGGTCAGGTGGTTCTCAGGAGCCGAACGCCGCGGCCGGTTCCCGGATGGGATCGCCGCGCTACGCGCCTGCCAGGCTGGTCGCCGCGCTATTTTGTGTCACGCCGGCGGTCGCTGGCGTGGTTGGTTGCGGAACGGGTAGGGCCGTTCAGCCGTTCCCCTTATAGAGTTTGCGTCCCAGGTTCGCATGGTAGGGAGTCCAGGGGCTCGTCACGTTCGCGTCTTCCTGCATTAATTGGCGAAAATTCTGGATCTTGGCATCCAGGTCATCCAGATAGTGCAGGGCGATCGCCTCGAGCGTCATCGGCACCTTGGGGCTGCCGAATTCGTATTTGCCATGATGACTCACAATCATGTGCTTGAGCAGCAGCGCGAGTTCGGTCGGGAATTCCTCACCGGCTGCCCGGAGGGCTTCGACCCGCCGTTCGAGAATGGACACGCCGATGACCAGATGACCGATCAGCTGCCCTTCGTCGCTATAGCCGAGATCTCGCTCGTAGGTCAGTTCGTCAATTTTGCCAACGTCGTGCAGAAAGGCACCCATCAGCAGCAGGTCATCGTCCAGCTCGTCGTACTCCGCGGCGACTTTGCGGCACAGCCGCATCAGCTGCACGACGTGGGCCAGCAGGCCGCCATGGTAGGCATGGTGATTCTTGACCGCCGCCGGAGCGCGGCTGAAGCGGGCCATGAACTCGCCGTCATCCAGGAAGGCACGGGCCAGATTTCGCAGATGCACGTTCCGCATTTCCAGTAGCATGCCGGTGAGTTCCGCGGTCAACAACCCGACCTGCTCTTCGTCGACAAGGACGAATTCCTCCTCATTGATGCTGCCCAATTCGGCCGGTTCGATCCGCTTGACAATGATTTGAATGGCGCCGTTATAGAATTGAGACATGCCCTCAATTTCGACATAGTCTCCGTTCGAGACGTCGTGCGCCACGTGCTCATCCGCGTTCCAGAGCATGGCGTTGCACGAGCCACTACGGTCGGATAACCGCATCTGCATATACAGATCGCCATTGCGATTTTGACGCAATTGCTTGTCGCCCAGAATGAAGACGTCCTTGATCTTCTCGCGTTCGCCGAGTTCGTTCAGATATCTACGGGGCATGTGGTGAGATTTCCGCGCGACGCTGACGTGCCGCAGTGGGGTTGGCCAAGTCGCGAAGTGCGAAACGGTGTGCAAGGTAGACACCGACGGGCCGAGAGACGTGACCGCGAGAGCAGCCTGGCCCGACGCCGGGCGTTCATTCCTCTGTCCACCGATTCTATCGCCACCCGTCGTCTGGGCAACCCGTCCGGCTTGCCGGTCAGGACGGGCGTCCCCTAGAATACGCGGTTTTCCCACGGAAATTCGCGGGGCTCCGACGGCTTTCGGCTCGTCCGGCCACGCGCCTCGGAGCCTCTTTTATGGCCAAACCACCCAAAACCGCCATCCAGCCCACCCGCCAGGAGGACTATCCCGGCTGGTATCAGGAAGTCATTCGGGCGGCCGACATGGCCGAGTCGTCCCCGGTGCGCGGTTGCATGGTCATCAAGCCGTGGGGCTATTCGCTGTGGGAGAACATGCAGGCCGTGCTGGACCGCATGTTCAAGGAGACAGGGCACGAAAACGCGTATTTCCCTTTGTTGATCCCCATGAGCTTCCTGGAAAAGGAGGCGGAGCATGTTGAGGGATTTGCCAAGGAGTGTGCGGTGGTGACCCACCATCGACTCGAACCTGGCCCCGAGGGGGGGTTGGTCCCGGCGGGTGAGCTCGAAGAGCCCTTGATTGTGCGTCCCACCAGCGAAACGATCATTGGCGCCAGCTACGCGAAATGGGTCCAGTCGTATCGCGACCTGCCGATCCTCATCAATCAGTGGGCCAACGTGGTCCGGTGGGAATTGCGGACGCGAATGTTTCTGCGAACCACTGAGTTCCTCTGGCAGGAGGGGCACACGGTACATGCGACGAAGGCGGAAGCGGTGGAGGAGACGCACCGCATGCTGGGAGTGTATGCACGGTTCGCCGAGGACTACATGGCCATGCCTGTCATCCAGGGGGAGAAAACGGCGGCCGAGCGGTTTCCGGGAGCCGTGTCGACGCTGTCGATTGAGGCCATGATGCAGGATCGCAAGGCGTTGCAGGCCGGAACCTCCCACTTTCTCGGGCAAAATTTTTCCCGTGCTCAAGAAATTAAGTTCCAGGACCAACACGGAGAGGAAGTTTATGCCTGGACGACCTCCTGGGGAGTTTCCACGCGGTTGGTTGGCGCATTGATCATGACGCATGGGGATGATGATGGTCTGGTGCTGCCCCCCAAGCTGGCTCCGAAACAAATGGTCCTGCTGCCGATCTATCGGAACGATGACGAACGGAGTCAGGTGCTGCAGTATTGCGATGACTTGTGTAAGTCTTTGGCGACGCAGCGTTACGACGACCAGCCGTTACGAGTGCATACGGATGATCGAGATCTGCCGCGGAGGCGACAAGGCTTGGCAGCATATCAAGCGAGGCGTGCCGCTCCGCGTGGAGATTGGCCCCCGCGATGTGGCCGCTGGAAGTGTGTTTGTGGGCCGCCGGGATCAAGGGCCGAAAGAGAAGGTGTCCCTGGCCAAGGAAGCGTTTGTCGCCACGGTCGCGGATCAACTGGCCGAAATGCAGGCCGGACTCTTTGCCCGTGCGTCTCAATTGCGGTCGGAGAACACACGGGTGATTGACGATTTAGATTCCTTCCGACAGTTTTTCACGCCGCAAAACGAGCAGCAACCGGAAATCCATGGCGGCTTTGCGTTGTGCCACGCCGCGGACGATCCGCGGGTGCAGGAGGCGCTCCGCGAGTCGAAGGTGACGGTGCGGTGCATTCCGCTGGAAGGTGAGGACGAGCCGGGGAAGTGCCTGTTCACGGGGCAGCCCAGCCGGCGGCGTTCGGTCCTGGCAAAGGCCTACTAGTGCTTCGTCAAATTTGAATCTCGGGGTTCACTCACCGTGGCTGGGGCATCTGGCACTAGTCGTCTGCGGCTGGAAGCCACAGCCACGATTTTGACCAACCCCAATTCTGACACTTGACGCGGCACGAGACGCGTGGGATTCCGGCGGGGACGGCAAGTCGCGGGCTCCCGAGCGGCCTGAAGGTCCCCACGAGAAGCGTGGGGCCGGCAACGAAGCACCTGCCTGGTTTCACCGTTCGCCGCAGGCGTACGTGTTTGTTGGCGTTGTGAGTACGTCCGCCGTTGTGAGTACGTCCGCCGTTGTGAGTGCGTCCGCCGTTGTGAGTACGTCCGCGTACGCCAGCGGCGAACGGTGAAGCGATATGTGCGGCTCGGCGATCCCGCCGGCCGGATCGAGTTGACAGGCGATCAGCCGGGTTCTACGATGAGGGGCTTCGAAATGCACCCGCCGGTCGGCGGGCCGCCCCCCAGCTGAGGTTTGCGATGGCTGTTCCCAAAAGAAAACATTCCAACTCCCGTACCGGAAAGCGTCGGGCGCATGATGCCAAGCCGATCCGCGAAACGGCCTTCTGCCCGGTGTGCAGTCAGGCCGTGCCGACCCATGTTGTCTGTCCGAACTGCGGCAGCTACCAGGGTCGTGCCAACGTGGTCGAGACGAAACAAGAAGCTTGAGCCGGATCGCGTTCTTATTTCCCGGACAGGGGGCCCAACATGTCGGCATGGGGCGACAGTCGTCCCAATCGCCGCCCGCTGCGCGAGCCCTTTTTGACCGCGCCAGCGACATCCTGGGCTATGATCTGGCTGAGCTTTGCCTGCGGGGTCCCGCGGAGGAACTGCACAAAACCAACCGGGCTCAGCCGGCGCTCTTCGTCGCGAGCCTCGCGGCTTTGGAGCTGCTTCGCGCGCAGTCTCCGGAAGTTCTCGAGCAGTGTGAGTTCGCCGCCGGTTTAAGTCTGGGTGAATACACGGCGCTCGTCTTCGCCGATGTGATTAGTTTTGAGGATGGTCTGCGGTTGGTGCAGCAGCGGGGAGACGCGATGCAGGCCGCCTCCGATGCCAGCGACGGGGCCATGTGCAGCGTGCTCGGTTTGGAGGATGGCCAAGTCGAATCGTTTTGTGATCAGGCTCGGCAGGGACAGGTACTGGAGGTGGCGAATTACCTCTGTCCGGGAAATCTCGTGGTCTCGGGCCACTCCGCCGCGTGCGAGCGAGTCAAGCCGCTGGCGGAAGCCGCCGGCGCATTTCGCGTGGTCGATCTCACCGTGGCCGGGGCCTTCCATACGAGCCTCATGCAGCCCGCGGTCGAGCCGCTGGGGAAAGCACTCCACGAGGCTCATTTTCACGCCGGCCGGATTCCGGTCGTGTCGAACGTGGATGCCGTCGGCCGCACCCAGGCGGGGGAGATCGTGGATGTGCTGGCGCGTCAAGTCGTACAGCCGGTCCTCTGGGAAGAGACCATGCGTCGCCTGATGTACGAGGGCGTGGACCATTTCTATGAGGTAGGACCAGGAAAGGTGTTGCGGCAACTGGTGAAACGGACGAATCGACAGGTATCCTGTGAGACGGTTATCGGGTAAGCTGCGTGCTCGGCGAGAAACGCCCGCGCGGCGTTTCGTGCGGCGCGGTCTGGCTCGGCTGTCTCCGGTCGCCGGTGAATCGCCGCTCAGACCCAGCGTGGGACAGAACGTTTTCAAAATTTGAGATTTCGATGGCAGAATCTGTGGCGACTTCACAAGATTATTCATTGGGTTTGCGAGCGGACTTGTCGGGACAAGTGGCGATTGTGACCGGTGCTTCGCAAGGGTTGGGACGCGCGATCGCGCTGGCGCTGGCGGCGAACGACGCCACCGTGGCCTGCGTGGCTCGCACTCCGGAGAAACTTGCCGAGACGGTGCATGTCGTCCGTGAGGCGGGTGGCAAGGCCGAGGCGTTTGCGGGAGATGTATCGAATCGCGCGAGTGTCGAGTCGGTGGTGGACGCGGTGTACGAGAAATACGAGCGCCTCGATATCCTCGTCAACAACGCGGGCATCACCCGCGACACCTTGCTGCCGCGGATGAGTGATGATGAGTGGGAGGATGTGATCCGCACGAACCTCAGTGGCGCATTTTACATGTCGCGGGCCGCGTCGCGGATCATGATGCGGGCCCGTCGCGGAAGAATTATCAACATCTCCAGCGTATCCGGGCTTGATTGGAAATGCCGGGCAGACCAATTACTCTGCCTCCAAGGCGGGCTTGATCGGGATGACGCGCAGCCTCAGTCGCGAGTTGGCGGGTCGCAAGGTGACGGTAAACGCAGTGGCGCCCGGTTTTATCGAGAGCGAGATGACGGCCATCCTGGGCGACTCGATCGTGGAAAAGGTCAAAGAGAAGATCCCCAGCAAGCGGTTGGGCCATCCCGCCGATGTGGGGGCTGCCGTCCTGTTTTTGGCGAGCGATGCGGCCGCGTACATTACGGGGCAGGTGCTTACCGTGGATGGCGGCATGATCGGGTAGGGGGCGGGTCCTCCGGCGGGCCCCTTTTTTGGGGCCCCTGTGGTTTCACGACATATTGACCAGCCTTACGGATTTCATCTATCTTGTGGGGCTGATCGGCGTAACGGGCTCGGATCGTACGGAAACCGTTGAATCGAATGCACTCGGCTCCTGGAGTCCGATTGCTTGTAAAATCGCCCTCGTTTGGGTGCTGGTATTAGGAGGATGGCAAAGGTGGCATCAGCTGTTGAAGAGCGAGTCATAGACATCGTTGCCGAGCAACTTGGCGTCGACAAAGAAAAAGTTTCCCCGGAAACGTCGTTCGTGAACGACTTCGGAGCCGACTCTCTGGACACCGTCGAATTGGTGATGGAGCTGGAAGAGGAATTCGATATCAACATTCCCGACGATGCGGCTGAGAAGATCCAGACCGTCGGGCAGGCGATTGAATTCATCGAAAAAGCCCACGCGTCCTAATTGTTTGGCTACCCCGTTGTGAGCAGCAGCATGAAACGACGCGTTGTCGTAACCGGGCTCGGTGTCGTTACGCCGCTCAGTTGTCAGGTCGATGATCTCTGGACGCGTGTCTTGGCGGGTGAGAGCGGCATCCATCGCGATCCGCCTGTTCGATACCACGGACTTTCAAGCGTCAAATTTGGCGGCGATGTCTACGACTGGTCACCGCTGGAATATATCTCGGCCAAGGAGCTCAAGCGGATTGACCGCTTTACCCAGTTTGCCCTCGTCGCCGGCACCGACGCCGTCAAGGATTGTGGCATCGATTTCGCCAGCGAACAGCCGTTTCGTTGTGGCGTCATTCTGGGGTCCGGTATCGGCGGGCTGACCGAGATCGAAACGCAAGTCGCGCGGCTGATCGAGAAGGGTCCCGATCGCGTGTCGGCGCTGACCATCCCCAAACTGATGCTGAACGCCGCCGGCGGCAATCTCTCGATCAAGTACGGGCTGCGTGGTCCGAATTACACCGTCGCCACGGCCTGCGCCAGCGCCACGAATGCCGATTGGTGATGCGCTGAAGTCGATTCAATGTGGCGACGCTGATGTAATGATTACCGGGGGCACCGAGGCCGCCCTGACTCCCATGGGCCTGAGCGGCTTTCAGAACATGAAGGCCCTTTCGTTCCGAAATGAAGATCCGGCCGGGGCCAGTCGTCCTTTCGATCTGGATCGAGACGGATTCGTCCTGAGCGAAGGGGCCGGCATGCTCGTCCTGGAGGAATTGGAGCATGCCCGCGCCCGTGCGCGGACATTTACTGCGAAGTTCTGGGTTTTGGTGGCAGCGGTGACGCGGGACATATCACGCAACCGGACGAGCACGGCACGGGTGCCGCCAAGGCCATGTCAGCTGGCGCTGAGGACGCCGGAGCTCAGTGCCGACCGTGTCGATTACATCAACGCCCACGGGACCAGTACGCCCCTTGGGCGACAAGGCAGAGACGCAGGCCGATCAAACGCGTCTTCGAGGACCACGCCTACAAAGTGAGCATCTCCAGCACCAAGAGCCAACTCGGCCATTCGCTGGGCGCCAGCGGCGGGATCGAACTGGTGCTGTCAGTGAATGCAATCCGCCACAATATCGTGCCGCCGACCATCAATCTGGAGACGCCCGATCCGGAGTGCGATCTGGACTATACCCCCAATCAGCCGCGAGAGCGGCACGGTCCGCGTCGCCATGAGCAACAGCTTTGGCTTTGGCGGCCACAACGCGTCGGTGGTGATCGGCGCGATGGCTTGATTTGCCGGCCGAAGCCGGCCAAGGATTTTCCCGGGTAAGCTCTGCTGGCGGGGACTCGTGTTGCTCCCGCCCGACCGGCTCTCTATACTCCCGCCGCCCGTGGCCGCCGGCTGGCTGCCTGGCCCGCGTATGGTTCCACGCACGAGGAAACGCATCATGCTCCGCACATGGATGATCCTGGGTTTCAGTTGTGGCCTGCCGCTCGCGGCGTGGTCCCAAGGGCCACCTGCATCCGCTTCTCGCTCGGGGCTGCAAGTCTCGACCGCCAACTGGCAATCGCGTCACTGGTCGCCCGCCGTCGATGAGTTACTGCCCCCGCCGCCGGAACGTTCACATGTCGTGCTGGCCGGCGGTGAATTGTCGGGGCCGCCTGATTTGCCGAACACACATGGCCAGATCTGGCAGGAGTACGATATCCGCGGTTACACGGAGCGGCATCCGCCCGAGGAACGGCCCGAGCAGACGATCGTCGATTGGATCCTCCGCGAAACGGGCACGGAAATGTGGTTCTCGGACCCCTTGGGGGTGCTCACCGCGAATCGGCAGACGCTGCGTGTCTACCACACCCGCGACATCCAGCGAATTGTCGGCGAGATGGTGGATCGTTTCCAGAGTCCGCGGACGTCTTCGCATTTGTTTGGCGTCCGGCTGGTGACGATGTCCAGCCCGAACTGGCGAGCCAAAGCGGCTCCGCGGTTAGTGCCTGTCAGTGTGCAGACCCCGGGTGTCGAGGCCTGGTTGCTGTCGCACGAGGACGCCACCATCGTGCTGGGCGATTTGCAGAAGCGCACCGACTTTCGCGAACACAATTCACCCAACTTGCTGATTCGCAACGGAGACGTCCACGAGGTGTCACGGACACGACCGATTGCCTACGTGAAGGGGGTGCAGCCGTTTGCCAATGGATGGTCGGGGCAACAAATGAACATGGCTCAGGTCGAGGAAGGATTTTCCTTGCGGCTGAGTCCGCTGCTGGCCGCGGATGGCCAGCACGTGGACGCCGTCATCAAGATCGATTCGCAGCAGGTGGAGCGGTTCACATCGGTATCGATCCCCGCACCGACGGCCCAGAATCCCCGTGAGATGGCCACGATCAAGGTTCCCCAGACGAGCAGTTGGCGGCTGCACGAACGGTTCCACTGGCCGGCCGACCGGGTGTTACTGATCAGCTGTGGGGTGGTCGCCTCGCCCGCCCCGGAACAGGCGAACCCGTTAAACCTCGCCAACCTGCGGTTGTTGCCGCGGCCTCCCCGCGTCGACGCACTCTTGTTTGTGGACGCCAAGGGAAGGTCGGCCGATTTCGCCACCTCCGGCTCCAACCCTGCCCAGGCGGGTAATCTGAATTACCGAGGACGTTACTAGCCGGGACGGCCGCCGCGGGTCTCGCGGCGAGGTCGGACGAGACACGCTCGCCGACCGAAAGCGGGGCCGTAGCCGGGGGCGGCAGCCGCCGAACCCTGGCAGTCCTCCGGCGGGGCGGGCCGCGTATCGACTTGGCCTCGACTGCCAACTAGAATCCCAGTTCGATCGTTTGCCTTGCTGGCCCGCAATTCTCGCCTCGCATCCATGACCGCAGCTTCCCCTCGTCGAGTTGTGATAACCGGGATGGGAGTGATCTCACCGCTCGGCAATACGCTGGAGCAATTCTGGTCGGCTATTCAGGCGGGGCGTAGCGGCATCCGGTCGCTGATGGCCACCGGAGTGGCTGCTTCCCCGCTGCGATTCGCCGGACTGGCGAGTGACTTCACCGAGTCGATTGACGATTTCGGGCGACTCGACGCCGCCACCAAGAAGGCGATCCGCAAGGGTCTGAAGCTGATGTGCCGGGAGATCAAGATGGGGGTGGCGGCGGCTCAATTGGCCCTGCAGCACTCGCAGCTTGATCTGGCCACGCGCGACCCCGATCGCATGGGTGTGGTATTTGGCTGCGACCACATCGTTACCGAACCGGAGGAACTGGCCGACGCGTACCGCGCCAGCCTCGCGGAAGGCCGCTTTGGGCTGCAGGCCTGGGGCGACGAAGGCATGGCTCAAATCACTCCACTGTGGCTGCTGAAGTACTTGCCCAATATGCCGGCAAGTCACGTGGCGATCTACAACGACTTGCGAGGCCCCAGTAACTCGCTGACGTTTCGCGAACCGTCGTCGAATCTTTCCATCGGCGAGGCGTCCGCGACGATTCAGCGAGGTATGGCGGATTGCATGTTGGCCGGAGCGACCGGATCGAGTGTCGGTCCGTTGCGATCGCTGCATGCCGCCGGCTATCTCGAGCTGGCTCAGGACGGTGAGTTGGCCACGGCCGCCTGTCGGCCGTTCGATCGCCGCCGGCAGGGGACGGTGATGGGGGAGGGGGCCGCCGCGATCCTGCTTGAGGAACGGGAGGCCGCCCGGGCGCGAGGAGCCACGATTTATGGAGAAGTGCTCGGCTATGGGTCATCCGTGGTCTTGCGGGAGGGGGCTCCCGACATCGACCGGGCCGTCGCCAATGCCGCGCGGCTCGCCTTGCGGGCGAGTGGCATGACGGCGGCGCAGTTGGGGCACGTGCACGCGCACGGTCTGGGGACCCTGCAGGCCGATCGGAGCGAGGCGGCGGGCATTCGCGAGGTGCTGGGGGCCCATGCCACCAGCGTGCCCGTCACGGCAGCCAAGAGCTATTTCGGCAACCTGGGGGCTGCCGGCGGTATGGTGGAATTGATTGCCAGCCTGTTGGCCATGCGTGAGGGCCCACTGTTTCCGATTCTGCATTGTGAGAGCCCAGACCCGGCTTGCCCGTTGCGGTTGGTCTGTGACCATCATCAGTCGAGTGGCCCTGCGGTACTGAACCTGAGTTTTGCGCCGAATGGGCAGGCCAGCGCACTCGTCGTCGCCCAGCGGGCGGACTAGCCCTCATTTCGCTGGCCGGGTGCGGACGTCGCCCGCATGAGGGGAGGTCGATATCCCCCTTCTGGTGGCCGGCTGAGCGGGCCTGCTGGTCGGCCAGCCCCATGTTGACATCTGCCGGGGGCGGGCCTTATCCTGGCTGGATTGTCGGCAGCGGTAAGTTGTTGTTATGGAAGTGGTTTTGGGGTCCCCGTCGGCCATTTTGTGTCAGCGGCAGGGCCCTGCTACGTCCGTGGCTCGCACGTGGTGTGCGGGAATAGTTGCCAGGCAGCCAGCGAGGGAAATCTCGGCTGCCGGTGGAATTCCTCCGCGCTGGGGGCGGACGGCATTTCGTGTTTCATCGTTCGACAGTTAGCGGTGTCGCCGCGAGGCGGCATGGCCGGTAAAGGCATGGCTTTATGAATCCCAACGAAGTTCTCCGCATCGTCGATGCTATCCATCGCGACAAGAACATCGACCCGGAAATCGTCTTTCAGGCGATCGAGTCGGCGTTGGTGACGGCCGCCAAGAAGCACTATGGCGAAGAGTCGGAGATCGTGATTCAGATCGATCGCGAGCACGGTTCGATCAGCGGATCGTGCAATGGCGAGCCGCTTGATCCGGAGGAGACGGTTGGCCGCATCGGGGCTCAAACGGCGAAGCAGGTCATTATTCAGCGTATCCGCGAAGCCGAGCGGGATGCGCTGTACGAGGAATATGAGGAGCTGTTGGGGCAATTGGTCAGTGGCATCGTGCAGCGGGGCGAGTCGGGTGCGACCACGGTTTCGCTGGGCAACGTCGAGGCGATTCTGCCTCGCGGCGAGCAGATTCCCGGGCGAGACGCATCACGCCAACGAGCGGGTGCGAGCCACCGTGTTCGACGTGAAGAAGCAGGGCAGTCGCGTCAAAGTGATCCTCAGCAGGACTCGTCCGCAGCTGGTGCAACGGCTGTTTGAGCAGGAGATTCCGGAGATCGCCGAAGGCGTGATCACGATCGAAGCCTTGGCGCGTGAGCCCGGTTATCGTTCGAAGGTGGCGGTGTCGCAGCTCGGATCCGCGGATCGATTGCGTGGGTGCCTGCGTCGGCGTGCGGGGCAACCGGATCAAGAACATCGTGGACGAGTTATCGGGCGAACGGATTGACATCGTGCGTTATAGTGACGACATGCAAGTCATGATTCCGAATTCATTGCAGCCGGCGGAGGTCGACGAAGTGATCTTGTGCCGGATGATGGGGCGGGCGATCGTGCTGGTACATGAGGATCAATTGTCGTTGGCGATTGGCCGCCGCGGGCAGAATGTCAGGCTGGGCAGCAAGCTCTGCAAGTGGGACATCGAGATCATGACTCGCGAAGAGCTCGAGGAACAGATCGAGCGGGCGGTCACGGGATTCAGTGAGCTGGATGGCGTGGAGGATCAGGTGGCCGAGGCGCTCGTGGGGGAAGGCTTCCTGTCTTATGACGATTTGTCGGTGATCGAACCGTCGAATCTGATGGAGATGGGTAGCCTCACCGAGGAGCAGGTCGACCACATTGTCGAGCCAGGCGGAAGCCAAGGCGGAGGAGGCGGAGCAGGCGGCACTTGCCGAGCGACGCAAGCAGCGGGAATTGGAACGCATTGAGCGTGCGAACCGCGAGGCCGAGGAGCTGGAGAAGGCGAAGGAGGCGGCTCTCGCCGAGGCGTCTGGCGGCGAGGCGTCTGTCGGCGAGGCGGCGAGAGGCGGCTCCGGCCGACTCGGAGGAGGCGTCTGCCGGTTGACATCCGTGCCTTGGCCTCAGCCAGATCAAGGGGTTGGTGCAGCTGTGCGTGTTATTCCGTCGGGAGGCCGGCCGCTGGGGCGGTTTCCGCGGCTATGGGGAAGGCTGGTCGGCGAAGAGTAGTTACAATCGAGGGTTCACCACAAAGCGACGTTGAAAAATCATGAAGCGGTGTCTCGTATAGGCATGTACGCTTCTTCGGGCAAAAGCGCAGGAAGGAATCGCAACTGGGGTAGATGGATGGCCGGTTGGTATCGGGTCCATATCCCCTCGGTTTGAGGAGCTTCGGCATGGTTGGATGACCTTACGGTACCCATGATCGCTTCGCCACTGCCCGGGACGACGAGCGATCGATGGAGGAGGGCGCGAATGCCCATAAGAATTTACGCGTTAGCCAAAGAGCTAAAAATCGACAGCAAGGAGCTGGTGGATATCTGCAAAAAAGCAGGTCTCCCTGGCAAGGGCTCGGCGCTGGCAAGTCTCACCGAAGATGAGGTGGTCAAGCTCAAGGCGTATCTGAGCGGAGGCGGGAAAAAGCCCGCCGCCACGAGCGCTCCCGCGACGACGACGACGACGACAACGGCGGCGGCGGCCGCCAGTCCACCGGGCGATCGAGTGGTCACTCGAGACGATTACGTCGCGCCGGCCGGCAACCTGTCGAAGCCTCGCGTCCTGGGAGCGGCTGCCGCGAAGGACGAAAGCGGCACCAAGTCGGACCGCCCCCGCACTCCGAGCAAGCGCGAGCCGGTCGTCAAGCTGGCTGCGATTCCGCAAGCCGAGCAGCCGGTCGAGTCGGCACCACGGTCGGACGAGCCGGCTCCGCAGAAGCCGATCATGACGCTGCCCAAGGATGCGATTCGTCGTGCCCAGGAAGGGTCATCGGCGCCCCTGCACGAATTCACGAAGCATCAGGATCGCAAGCGGGCTCAGGAGAAGATGGAGATTGGAACTCCGCCTCCGAGCATTCTGCCGGACGAAACCGCTAAGGGTCGGCGTCGGAAAAAGGATAAGGACGAGCGGACGACTGAGGGGGAGGTCCCCAAGAAGAAGAGTGGTCTGGCCGGGATGGCCAGCGCCCGTGTCAGCCGCCAGCCCGGTCGCCGCCGGGGCCCGGATGGGGCGCCAATTCGACGCCGCACCTCACGCCTGACTCGCAAAGGCACCAATACCGCGGCCCCCCGCAAGGGCAGCCTCGTGATCCAGCTCCCGTGTACGATCCGCAGCTTCTCCGAGGCGACCGGCATCCCGGCGGTCGGGATCCTGCGGGCTCTGATGGGCATGGGAATCACGGCCACGAACATCAATGCCGACCTGGATCTCGACGTGGCGGAAATGCTGGCCGAGGATGCCGAGATGGAGGTCGAGTTCCGCGAGCAAGAGACACTGGAAGATACGCTGATCAGCCAGATGGAAGAGCATGAAGACGCGCCCGAACATCTGATTCCGCGTCCGCCAATCGTGACTTTCCTGGGCCATGTGGACCACGGTAAGACTTCACTGCTCGATCGAATCATCGGCATCAATGTGGTTGCTGGCGAGGCGGGTGGCATTACGCAACATATCCGGGCTTACGACGTGGAAAAGGATGGCCGCACGATCAGCTTCGTGGATACACCGGGCCATGAGGCGTTCACCGAGATGCGTGCGCGTGGCGCGAATGTGACCGACATTGCCGTGCTGGTCGTGGCCGCGGACGACGGTGTGATGCCGCAGACGGAAGAGGCGATCAGCCACGCGCGGGCCGCCGAGGTGCCGATCGTCGTGGCACTCAATAAGATCGACGTGCCGGGTGCCGATGTGAACAAGGCCTATCAGGATCTTTCCGCGCACGGACTGCTGCCCACCGAATGGGGTGGCGAGGTCGAAGTCATCAAGACCAGCGCGATCACGGGGGAGGGGATCGACGACCTGCTGGAGACGCTTCTGCTGACGGCCGAAATTCACGAATACAAGGCCAATCCGGATCGACCGGCGATGGGAACTTGCCTCGAGGCCCAGCAGGAACCAGGACGAGGCGTGATCGCGAAAGTGATTGTACAGAACGGAACTCTCCGCGTGGGGGACGTCGTCGTCTGCGGACCGGCTCATGGTCGCGTGAAGGCGATGTACGACACGTTGCAGCCGAATAAGACGCTCCCCGAAGCCGGTCCCTCGATCCCCGTCAACTTGACCGGACTCGACATGGCTCCCAACGCGGGTGATCGCTTTCATGTGCTCGACGATATCTCCAAGGCGCGTGAAATTGCTGGCACCCGTTCCGTGTCGGCCCGCACGCGGTCCCTCACCGGTCGCGGCTCGACCCGGATCTCATTCGAGGAATTTCAGCGGCGTCTGGAAGATGGTGTCCTTGGGGAGGAAGAGGATGTGGTCGTCCTCAACCTGATTTTGCGGGCGGACGTACGCGGCTCGATAGAAGCCATCCAGAAAGAATTTGCCAAGCTGGATCATCCAGAGGTCCAGATCAAGCTGCTGCAGGCGTCTGTGGGTGGCGTGACCGTGGCCGACGTGACTTTGGCCGATGCCTCCAATGCGGTCATTCTGGGATTCAACGTGATTCCGGATGAAGCTGCCCGCGCGATGGCCGACGAACGGGGAGTGGAAATTCGCCGTTACGACATTATCTACAAAATGACCGAAGACATCCGCGCGATGCTGGAAGGCAAGTTGAAGCCGGATGAAGAGGTCGTCGAGCTAGGAAGGGCGCTGGTACAGCGGACGTTTGTCATCAGCCGGTTGGGTACGATCGCCGGTTGCCGAGTGTTGGCGGGCAATATCGAACGCGGGTGCCGCGTCCGAGTTAATCGCGACGGTCGCGGTATTGGCGACTATCCGCTCGATTCGTTGCGGCGAGAAAAAGATGATGCCAAGGAAGTCCGCGAAGGATATGAGTGCGGCATCAAGCTGTCCGGCTTTAATGACCTCAAGGAAGGCGACGTACTCGAAGCGTACAAGATTCAGGAAATTGCTCGGACCCTGTGACGCTCCGGGTGTTTCGCTCCCACGTCACGGCCGGATGGCCGCGACGTACCCCAGGCCCCGC
This sequence comes from uncultured Planctomycetaceae bacterium, assembly GCA_963700865.1. Taxonomy (GTDB): domain Bacteria; phylum Planctomycetota; class Planctomycetia; order Pirellulales; family Pirellulaceae; genus CAVOGJ01. The sequence continues at coordinate 123,862 of CAVOZC010000023.1, forward strand.
TCCCGCAATGGAATTCGCCGGTCATGAGTTCGCGCCGAGTACTCAAAGTCGCAGAGGCCATTCGCGAAGTGGTCGCCATGGCGATTCTGACCGACTTGAGAGACCCGCGTATCCAGGATGTGACCGTGACCTTTGTGGAGGTGTCGGCCGACCTGCGTCAAGCCAAGGTCCACGTGTCAGTGATGGGAGATGAGACGAAGCAGGAGTTGAGCCTCCGCGGTTTGCAAAACTCGGCCGGCTACCTGCAGCAAAAGGTGTCGAACCGAATCGATCTGCGATACACTCCGACCCTTAAATTTGTTCTCGATCGAGGAATCAAAAACGCCTTTGAGGTCACGCGCATCCTCGACGAAGTGTTGCCCAAAGAACCCGCCGACGAGTCCGCGGAAACGGTGGACCTTGAACAGGATGATGCGGCAAGCCCGTAAGCTGGCCGCCGTTGACTTGTTCCACGTTCGTATGACCCTCTAGGGAAACTTGACGAAGAAAGCATTTATGGCCATTTCGAATCGAGCCGATCGGATTGCTCACGTCTACAAGATCCTCAAGAAGCACTATCAACCCGTGGCGGCTCCCCAGCGAACCGTACTGGAACACTTGCTCTACGCCTGCTGCCTGGATGGGGTGTCGTACGATAAAGCCGATGTGGCTTTTCAGCGAATTCAAGAGATCTCGATCGATTGGAATGAGGTGCGGGTGACTTCCGCGGCTGAGATCGCCGAATCGATGGTCGGTTTTCCGGAGCCGCGTCGCTCCGCCGCTAATCTCCGCCGCGTCCTGCAAAGTGTGTTCGAGTCGCAGTATTCGTTCGATCTGGAACATCTCAAGAAGCAAAACCTGGGCAAGACCATCAAGGAACTCGAAAAGCATAGCGGAACCAGCCCCTTCGTCGTCAGTTATGTCACCCAGCACGCCCTGGGTGGTCATTCCATTCCTGTCGATCGCGGCGCGCTGGATGTGATGTATATCAGCGAAGTGATTGATGAAAAGGAACGTGAGGCCGGTACCGTGCCCGGCCTGGAACGCGCTATTCCCAAGAAGCAAGGCATCGAATTCGGATCGTTGCTGCATCAAATCGCAGCCGAGTTAGTAGCGACTCCGTTCTCGCCCGCCGTCCGCGCCACCCTGCTCGAGATCAATCCGCAGGGCAAGGATCGTCTCCCGAAACGCAAGTCCCGGAAGAAACCGGCGGCGGCGAAGAAGTCCGAGGAGTCGGCGAAGCCGAAATTGGAGGCGCCGCCCGAAGTGAAGAAGACTGCCAAAAAAAAGCCGGCACCCGGCAAGCAGCCGCCCGTCGCGAAAAAATCCCCCAGTAAGAAAACGGCCAAATCGCCGCCCAAGAAAACCACCAAGAAACCTGCCGCCAAGACAGGTAAGAAAAGCCCCACGAAGCAACTGTCGAAACGCAAGCCACGTTAGTGCCGGCGCCCCGGGCTGCGCGTTTGTCACTCCGGGCCGCGGGGGCCACCCAGTCATCATGCGCTCTATTCGCCTTTACCCGTCGCCGCGGATGGTCCTCCTTGTCGCTTGCTTGGCGACTGTGGCTTCCGTGCTGCGGGGTCAGTCGTCGTGGCTCCCCGCGGAGGTGCCGTCCGACGAGGTCCTCGACGCGAGCCGCGAGGCGTTCCAGAACTCGATCCTCGCCTTCGAACGTGCTCAGCCCTTGGAACCCCTCCAGCCACAGCGGCCGCTGAGCGACGAGGAACAAGCGCGAGCCCGGTCGCTGGCGCTCTATGGCACGGGGCGGCTCTACTTCCAGCGTGAGGAATACCTGCCAGCCCTTCGAGCCTATCAGCGCCTGGCAGTGGAATCCGACCGCCGAGTCACTGCTATGGGAAATTGTGCCACTCACCTTCCACGTCGAGCACCAGGACGAGGCCATCCGCTATGCGATCCTGGCCAATGAACGGCAGCCGCGTGATCCGGAGATGATGTTGCAATTGGCGCTCGTGCTGGTGAACCAGGGAGACCTGCCCCGCGCACGAAGGCTGCTCGGCTCGGCACTCCGTGTGCATCCCGAGCAGGATTTGCTGCATGTCGAACTCCAATTCGAGCAAGCGCGACTGTCACTGCTTGATGACGACGCCGCCGCAGCTGTGATCGCCGCCCGCGTTGTGCTGCAGGCACTCGAGCAGCCTGGCGATTTTCAGACGACGTCAGCCGAACTGCATGCCCAATTGGGGGAAGTGCCACTTGCCTTTGGGTTTCTGGCTGAGATCTTCTTTCGCCAGGGACTGGCTGACGAGTCGGCGCAGCGCCGTTGCGGGTTTGCATCAACACGTGAAACGGCCCGTGCTGCGACTCTATCATGACGCTCGTGTGGCTTGGCTGCGGTCGGATGGAGCAACGGCCGAAGCAAAGCTGCAGCAGTATTTTGCCGAAGGTGAACAGCCGGGCGGCGAGGCGGCCTACGAACTGCTGGAAACATTGTTGACGCAGCGACTGGGTGAGGTTGCCGGCCGACGCGAACTGCACAAGCGATTAAATGGGCTGCTTGCCAGCCAGCCAGCCAATGACACGCTGGCCTTGTATGCCGCGCAAGCCAGCTTGGCCGATGGCGATGCCAAACAGGCCACGCTGCTGCTAGAGCCACTGATCGCCAGCGCAGCCGATGGCGAGCCTTTCCGGTTGATGCTGGGCGCCGCCATCGACCTTCGCGACGCGGCGGCGATCCCTGTACTGGTGGGCCAGGCCCTGGATCGGCTCGGCAGCCTGCGGCCGCTGGAGGTGGAAATCGAGCGACTATGCCAGGACGCGCCGCTGCTCGATCGAGTGCTGCTGGAAGCCGAGACGCGGCGGGCCGACAAAAGACGCCCCATGTTGGCGCGTGAGGCGGTCGCCAGTGGATTGGTCTGCCTCGCCGCCCAGCGGCTTGAACAGGCCGATCGATTCGCCGCCTTCGCCTTTTCCACCGCGGACGCGGGTCAGCCGCGAGATCCATTGAAACGGCTGTGGGCCGAAGAGTGCTACCTTGCCGACGACTTTCCGGCCGCGATTCGCTGGCTGCGGGAACTCGTCGCCGGCGCCGATGAGGATGCGCCGGTAGCGGCCTGGCACGACATGTTGGCCGCTGCCCTGCAACTGGATGGGCAGATCGATGCGGCCCTGGAGGTGATCGATCGAGCGCTGGAAGCCGAACCCGATTCCGCCGCCTTGCAACTGCGTCGTGCCCTGATTCTGGCCCATGCCAAACGCTGGGACGAAGCCAGCGACGCCTACCAAGCGATCGTGACCATGTTCGGCGAAGACTACGACTCGGAGGTCAACCGCGAGGTCGTGAAGATCGCCAAAACGTATCTTTCCGCGCTGCTCGTCGAACGGGGTAGCGTCGACAGGGCGATCGAATTGCTCCAGCAGGTGCTTGACGAATATCCCGCGGACGTCGCGGCGGGGAACGATCTTGGATACCTGTGGGCGGACCAGAACGTACACCTGCAGCTTGCACTGCGGATGACGCAGGCGGCGGTCGCCGCGGAGCCCGACAACGTGGCCTACCTCGACAGCCTTGCCTGGGTCTACTTTCGGTTGGGCCGCCCTGCGGAATCGCTGCCGCTTTTGGTCAAGGCTACCCGTCAGGAGGAGCAGGATGCGGTGATCCTCGATCATCTCGGGGACGTGTACGCAGCCCTTCAGGATCAGCCGAAGGCGGTGGACGCCTGGATGCGCGCGGCCTCCGTTGCCGAGGCGCGTGACGACGCGGAACAAGCTGAGGCGATCCGGCACAAGGCGCACGGAGGCTTTCCGGCCGTTTCGCTGCCAGAGGGTGCCCAGCAGATTCCCGGAAGAGATGCGGAGTAGTGGTATGGCGGGCCATTCGCATTGGGCGGGGATCAAGCATAAGAAGGCGCTGATTGACAATAAGCGTGGCAAGATCTGGAGCAAGATCTCCAAGGCACTCATGGTCGCCGCCAGAATGGGAGGCGGTGATCCAGCCAGCAACCCTCGCTTGCGCGTACCGCTCGCCGATGCCCGGGCCGCCCGCATGCCCAAGGACAATATCGAGCGGGCCATCAAGAAAGGGACGGGGGAACTTGATGGTGGCGATATGGAGGAAATTGTCTACGAAGGCTACGGTCCGGCCGGGGTCGCCGTGATGTGCGAAATCATGACCGACAATCGCAACCGCACCGCGCCGGAAATCCGAAAACTTTTTGAATTGCACGGTGGCAAGATGGGGAACACGAATTGCGTTTCCTATCTCTTCGAACGCAAGGGCCTGCTCGTCGTCCCCTGCGAGGCGATCACGGAAGACGCGCTGATGGAACTGGCGCTCGAAGCGGGCGCCGACGATATCCGGCGCGAGGGGGACGGGTTTGAGATTACTTGCGACCCCGAGAGGTATGCTGACTTGCTTGAACAATTGGAACGGAAAACGATTGAGCCAACCCTGAAGCAGATCACACGCATTCCGACCAATACTGTCGAACTCGATGTGGCTGACGGCCGGCAGGTCCTCAAGTTGATGGAGGCATTGGACGATCACGATGACGTGCAAAACGTCTCGGCCAACTTCCAGCTCTCGGACGAGGCGGTGGCCCAGATCGAAGCCGACTGACCCGCGTGGTTGACAAGCTGCTTCGATCCAAACCGCTTCTGGCTGCGTCGATCGTTTTTGCGTGGGCAGGCAAGAGTCGCGTTCAGCCGACGGGAACCGCCGCCGACGCGGGCGTTCCCCGTGGCACGCCGCGGCGGAAATCGTGCGAGAAAGGCGGGCGAATTTCAGGACGCGTCCCTGGTGGGCCGGAGCGAGGCGGCTCAGGCGGCATTCAGCCGATCCATGGCTTGCTGGATTTGCCGAACGAATTCCGGCCGGTCGGCCCGTTTCACATCCGCCGGGATATAGATGGGCTCGCCGGCCCGGAGCGTCACTTTGGAGAATGGCTTGGGAATCGTGAGGTGGGTCCAGTTGCCGGGCACCCGCCAGCTGTTGTGACAGACGAAGGCGGTGGGAACGATGCCGCTGCCCGTTTTCGCCGCCAGGAAAATGATGCCTTCGCTGACTTCGCGAAAGGGGCCTCGCGGGCCGTCCGGGGTGATGACGATACTGTGATCCCGGGCCACGGCGATCAGTTCACGCAGCGCTTCCTGCCCTCCCGCGCTCGACGATCCGCGGACGATCGGCATACCGATCGATTTCAGGACCGACGCCACGAACGAACCGTCCCGATGACGGCTGGTCAGGGCTACCATGCGAACCTGTTTGCCTCCAAAGGCCGCCACCAGCATCGAGTCATGCCAGACCGAGTAGAGGAATCGCTGCTCGTCCCGGCGATCGTAGGGATCGCTGCCGGGCACTGCTTCGGTGGTCTTTCGCAAGGTCGAAAAGAGCGACCACATGGCGGCAGCAAATAGCATCCCCGCGACCTGCACGAGTAGCGTACTGCGTATTTTCACGGTGGTTTCTCATGTTCGATGGGATGATGCCAAGCAATGCATGTTAGTCGACGCCTTTGTGTTTGACTTGTTCCCAGTAGGTGTCAAAGTCAAACTCGGGACTGTTATCCAGGTCGTGGCAGGTGTAGCAGGTGTTTTTTCTTGCCTCTTCCACGGTCAATCGCATCTGCTGCCGCAGCTCCTCTCGTTCGGCGTCGCTCACCTCGATCTCCTCACTTTCCACCGCCACATGTTGCGAGCCTGGCCCGTGACAGTTTTCGCAACCATTGGCATGCAACAAGGTGTCGGCCAGGGAGAGATACCCGGATTGATAGGGAAAGTATTCTTGCGGGTTCCAACCGGTCACGTGGCATGACAGGCACTCGGGATCGAAATGGCGGGGAATCGACCCGCGACTATTCGGCGGCTTGACCAGCGACTCGGTCGCGTGATGGTGCGGTGTGGATTCGAAGACTTCAAACGCCGTCGTGTGGCACTCGCCACATTTCTCGTATCCGACAAATGTGTGCCCCGAGGCGTGTTTGACGGGTCGAATCCCCAGGCCGGCCAGTCCGTGAATTTCCAGCTGCTTCTGGTAGTCGGCGAAAATCTCCATCACTTCTGGTGAGTCTGGGAAGCGAGCATCCAGCACGACCCGCTCGTAGCGCACCGGTTGTTGCGGATTGTCAAACACACCCACCAGCCCCACATACATCCCCTTCGTGCCGACCTGGACGATCGAAGCGGTCGATCCTGGGACGCGCTCCGGTTCGAGCGTCGGCTCGCCCTCGCCGCCAGCCGTGACGACAAGGTCGAAGGCGTCGGGAAAACGCGCCACCCATTGCCGCGTTTCCTCCACGGATCCATGAGCCAGCAGGACTCGATAATTCGCGTTCCTTAATTTCGGAATCGTTTCGGCCAGCGCCTCGAAAGGATCGCGAAACGCGATTTCCGAATGATCGCGATTGATCTTTTTCAGCTCGGCAGCACCCAGGACAGCCGTAATGCCAATACGTTGTCCGCCAACATTGATCAGCTGGAACGGGGCATTCAACTCAAAAATGTCAGCATTCGCACAGACGAAACGTCCCTCGCTCAGCGGTGCGAGTAAACCGTCCAGTGATAGACGCAAGTCGTCAGGACCCAGTCCGATGGCCGCGTAATCCAACTTGCGCAAAATCTCCGCGGTCCGTTGAAACTTGATCTCGGCTTGCTTGCCAAAACGCCGAATCTGGTTCCCCACGTCAAGGGCCACCACATTCCAACCCGTGTCCCGCAGTAGCTGGATGAACGTGTGACGGCGGCTGAGCCCTCCCTTGGCATTCTCCAGGCCGGTGCAACCACAAGGCTCGATATAGCCGTGCTGCCTGCCCGTCAGGAAGAAAACAAATTTCGGTCGACCCCATTGTTCCCGCAACTTCCGCACGTAAGTCGCCGCATCGACCGCGGGACGTACCGACGTTGGCGCTGATCCGGCCTCTCCGCTCTTTTGCGATGAGTCCTCGTCGTAGACGGCCAGGCGAACCCCCGGTGAGAGAGCGGGGGGATTGTCTCCCAAGCGGAACTGCACTTGGGCCGGTTCGACCCGCGGGGGCGAAGCGAGCGGGTTGCTTCCGTCACCTCGACCGGGATCGGCGGTGGGATGGGGTGCCTGGGCCTGGGCCAACCGTGCGGCCGCGAAGGGCTGCCCGACGAGTCCGCAGGCCAGGACGACGAGTGTCGTCAAGCTGCCGCCCAGCCAAACGGCCCGACGCCGGGTTAATCGGTGATAGCGCACAAAACGACTCCTGAATGGTGCGTAGACGTAGAGCGATCCTGGGGAAAACGACGCGCTCCGTCGAATTGTAGCAAACGGGCCGGGCCGAGTCGGTAGAGATTTTCGACAAAGGCTCCTCCGATTTTGCAGCGAGCCTGCTGCGAGCAAACTGGGCTTCGCCACGTCGTGATCCTGTCGCCGAGCTGGCAAGAGCTTGGGGCGACGGGGATTTTATGGGGAGCGACCAACGTCTGGCGACTTCGGCGACGTCGTGATCCTTCGCGTGCCCGCCCAGGAACGCAGGTGCCTGGAACGATCAATCGATCACCATAAAGCGAACATCCCATCCCAGCTCCTTGGCATCCGGATGGTTCGTGTGCAGCGTAATCCGGGCCAGCGGATGTTCCTCACCCCCCGAGTAGTTGACCGAACGGACGCCCGCAGGAATGCGAACTTCCAAGGGAATCATCCGCACGACTCCGCCCCGTAGGGAACGCGGTTCGTCCCAGGTGACCTGAAAGATATCCGGCGGGTCGGTGGTCACGCTCTCGATGGCAAACTCGCGTGCGTGCGGGCCTTTGACGGTCAAGAAGAGCTTCCGCGCCAGTCCCGCCTCACGGCGTACCGGTCCCAACCGCAACTGGTTGGTCGTATCGTTATAACTGCTGCCTGTTAAGGAGACATCGCCGGTAACTCGTGCGCGAATCGGCACATCAATCACCCCCGATCGGCTGGCGGTCGTGACCAATTCCAGCAACTGTCGGACGGGGCCCAGCGGCAGGCCCGGCTTCATGCGGACCTGGCAAGCCAAGGCGGCCAGGGCGCCTTGCTCCCGCGCCAGCGGGTCGACTTCCGACGGTGCGTAGGTGAATTCGAAGAAGTCCGCAAGCTCCTGATTGACCCACCGGTGCTCGATAATGTCCAGCTCCGTATCCTTAAATCCATACAACATGAACTTGGCCGTCCGCTCGTCGCGGATGGTGACGTCGCTGAATGCCACATCGGCAGGGACGGCTTGCACGATTTGCAGGACTCGTCCATACACCGACAGCAGGATGCTGGGGCGGAAATCGTTGCTCGTATTGATGGTGGCACTCTGCCGAAACTCGGTGTCGAGGCTGCGGGCGGTCCATTCCAGCGTGACCTCGCCCGTACCGCCCGGTGCAATGGTATCGGACTTGAGTTTGCCGACCGCACATTTACACGTGGTACTCCCGACGTCGAGTTTCAGGGGTAGCGTCGAGTGGTTGCAGATTTGAAAGGTATGGCTCCGCGTTTCCCCACGATCCATCACCCCGAAATCATACGATTCGCCGTCGACCACTTCGATCAGCTGGGGCGGCGGTTTTCGATCAACAGCCGCGACGTAGTCCGCCGAGCCGCGGTCAGCCGCGATCCAGGCGAAATCCGGACCCGGGTCGGCATAGGAGAAAAACGCGGCGCCATAGCCGACTGCCAGGCCGCCGACCAACGAAGCACACGTGACCAGGATGGTTTTCAACGCGGTCAACTCCGATTCGCAAGATGCGGGTTTCTCACGGAAGCCGCCGCTCGCAAGCGATACCGGCGACACCGCCATGGTTGAATTTAACAGATGTTATTGTGACAGGATGCGGCGCGACTTACAAAGTGCCGCCCGGGTTCCGAGCCGCCTCGGCCACCAGTCGCTGGTGGCGATAGGCGTCCCGGGCTTGGTCAAAAAATGCGTGGTAGTCGGCCCGACGGTAGTCCGGATAGGTCCATTCCCAGGGTGACCATCCGCCGCGCCGATAGCGGAGTGTGATCTCCGCGAAAATCCCTTTCCCCACGTAGATGCGATGCGCGTGGTCCTTGGTCGACGCCAGGATCAATTTACTCTCGGTCAGGTAGCCCGGATCGAGATTGAGTGGCCGTCTCTCCGGCACCTCGACCGCCGCCGCGTAGGTCCTCTCCGCACCGTTCGTCGCCAGCTTGATGTCTGGCAAGCTCGCCGGATCGATGAGTCGCTTCATGGCGAAGAACATCTTCCAGAGCGGGCCCCCCATCGAGGCATCGTAATAACCGGTTTCTGTAAAGCAAAATCTTGGGCTTTTAAGGAGGGTTGCCCCCCACTGGGACTCTGCCCAGTCCTGTGTCCAGTCGAACGCCGACTCGTGTCGGCTGAAGGCCGCGAGAATCAGTAGCACATTGGAGATCGGCCCAGGCGTTCCCATCCGGCCATCGTAGCAGTCGGCAGCCGACGCGAAAAGCAATGTGGGGGCCCATGGTCGAGCGGGTCAAGGCCGAGAGGGGCGTTTGGATACGCGTGGTTGAGACGCCGTTGGTGTGGTTCGCTGTTCGCCGGGGGAGTTATTGGCCAGGCAAGAAATGCCGTTTCCATTTTGCTGGTTAGAAATTGGTCGTTTGGTATACTGGGAGCTTGTCCCGGCTGCGGATGATTGTGCAGGATTGCGCTGCATCGCGTTGGCCTGAATGCTACTTACAAAGCGAGATCGAAATGAAATTGACCTGGCGGTTGAAGTGCGCGCTGCTGCTGTCCCTGCTGGTGCTGTCCAGCTTGTCCGTGGATGCCCGTGCCGAACGAGCACAGATGACCCTTATCTATGGTGTCAATAGTGCGAACGACATGTCGCCGGATGGTCGATACGTGGTTGGTCAACTCAAGACGGGCGAAGGTTATCTGTGGGACAGGGTTGACGACACCTGGACGACGCTTCCTCCTCAAGGTCAGGGAGGAGGATTCGCTCCCAGTGCGGTATCTGATGACGGTAGCGTGATCGTCGGTGATATCGACAATCCCGACAGCACCCCGGAAAATCCCTTGGGTAACGTCGCGGGCCTCTGGAGAACGGGTGACACGAGCTGGACCAGTTTGGGGAGCCTGCCCAACGCACTCAACTGTCCCAGCAGGAGTGATTCCTATGATGTTTCCGCCGATGGATCGACGGTGGTCGGGTTATCTTGGGACGGCTGCAGTGGCCGTGGCTTTCGCTGGACAGAGGCGACGGGGATGGAACAACTTCAGCCGCTGGCCAACGGCGGCAATCGGGCTTCGGTCGTTTCCGCGGACGGCACCGTCATCGCGGGTTTTGCCCAAGGATCGTTCAGCCGCACCCCTGCGACCTGGGACGGCACCACGCTGACCGGTGAGTTGCTCGATCCGCCCAACGGCGACGCCTTGGGTGAGATCACGGGTATTAGCGATGATGGTTCCGTGTTGCTGGGTATTTGGAACGGCGATGCGACCCGTTGGACGAGGAACGGGAGCGCCTGGGACCGCGAGACAATTGGCAACGGGTCCTTCTCGCCTGCCTTCAGTGGCTACGGGGTCGATATTGCGGATACGGACCGCATTGTGGGCTTTGACTCGCTCATCGGCAATGCCATTGGTTGGGTGTACGACGAGGGAAACGCGAACGTGGTTCTGGTTGAAAATTTCGTCCGGGACCGCGGCGGTGACGTGCCGCTGATTCCTGTTGGCGACCCGAATTATCCGTTTGGCGGGGGCAGTCCCATTTCCGCCCAATTTCCGTCCGCCATTTCCACGGACGGCCATGTTTTTGTCGGAAATACCAGCTTCATTGGCGCCTGGATGGTTGAGGTCTTCAGCGATTGCGATTTCGACGGTGATTTTGCCTGTGATCTCGACGACATCGACGCCCTGGTGGCCGCCATTGCGGGCGGCTCGACCGACCTGCTGTTTGACTTGACCGGGGACGGTCAAGTGACCCTGGCGGACCGCGATGCATGGCTGGTCCAGGCGGGCGCGGAGAATCTTCCGTCCGGCGGCGCCTATCTGGTGGCGGACGCCAATCTGGACGGATTCGTCGACGTGTCGGATTTCAATATCTGGAATGGGAACAAGTTCGAATCGACTCCGGCTTGGTCGCTGGGTGACTTCAACGCCGACGGTTCGGTCGATGTCTCGGACTTTAATTTATGGAACTCAAATAAGTTCACGGCCAGCGGCGGTGCGGCGGTCGTGCCGGAACCCGGGAGTCTGGCCTTGCTGCTGCTGGGCATGTTCGCCCTCTGCGGCGCGAGGCGAAATGTAAAGAGGGCCCTCTGATGAATTGTCTGCGACCGCTGCTATGCGCTGGAGCGCTCCTGTCGTCGGCGGCGGTCTGTGCCGCCGCGCAGACCCTCGATGCTGTCGATCGCGGCTGGTACGACCAGAACGGCTTTCACGACACGGAGAATCCCAATTACATCGTGGGAGATTCGCGGCGATTTTTCTGCGGAGAATGCAACATCTCGGAGGCGACGGAATTTCTTCGTGTTTGATCTCTCCGAGGTTGCCGAGCCGATCACGTCGGCCGTGCTTTCGCTTTCGCTGTACGACTTTCGCGGTTTCTACAGCGGAGACCCGTTCGAAACGTACGAAATCCATGAGGTGACAACCCCGGCGGATTTCGTCACGTTGGCGATCAACGGCGATGAAACCTTTACCGATCTGGCGGATGGAACGCTCTACGCCAGCCGCGACGTGACCTTTGACGACATTGGGACCGATGTGCTGTTGCCGCTCAATCAGGCGGCCATTGATGCGATGAACGCGGCCACCGACCCGTTGTTCACTTTTGGTGGTTCGATCCCAACGCTCAATGCCTACCCGGATGCCGAAAAGATCTTTGCCTTTTCGGCCGAAGCCTCCAGCCTGACGCGGCTGATTATCAACGGGACGGCGGCTGCCGTCGACGCCGACTTCAATAATGATTCCGTCATCGATTGCGCGGATGTCGACGCCCTGGTGGCCCAGATCGTGGCGGGTGATAACCTGGCGGCGTTTGATCTGGACGGGAACGGGAGTGTGGATCAGGCCGATCTGACGCAATGGCTGGCCGACGCGGGAGCCGCCAATCTCCCTTCGCAAAATCCGTACTTACCGGGCGATGCCAATTTGGATGGAAGTGTGGACGTTTCGGATTTCAATATCTGGAACAGTAACAAATTAAACAATGTGGCTGCCTGGTGTGCCGGGGATTTTACGGCCGACGGGAGCATCGATGTCTCGGATTTCAATGTCTGGAACAGCAATAAGCTGATGAGCAGCGGGCGGCCCGGCGTGGTGCCCGAACCCCAGTTTGGCTGGCTGATGCTGCTGGGGGCGGGGGCGGGGGCGGCTCTGGTGCGCAGCCGCCATTGCCGGCGTTCTCGTTCTTGACGTGCACCTTCGGTTTCGCCCGCCGTTTGCCAGGAAGAGCGGTCGTCGCCAAATGCCCACTGATTCACTGCACGGGTCGTTGGGAAGAGGCAAAATCATGTATCGGTAGGGGTGGTGCGATTCGCACCCAGGATGTCGAGTTGCTCCTTTTTACCATCGAGGTCGAAATGAACTGGAACGGTCGTGAGCTGCGGATTCCGCTGATGTCCTTGGCAATCGCAATCTCCTTTGCTTTGCCTGTCAGGGCGGAGCGAGCGGTCATGACGTTGTTGCCTTCCAACGTATATTCCGTAAATGACATGTCGCCCGATGGTCGTTATGTGGTCGGACGGCTCAAAACGAGCGACTCGTACCTGTGGGATGCGTTCGAGTGACACGTGGACCATCCTCGCGGGAAATGGCGGCTTTGCCGCGTCTGTTTCCGATGATGGCACCACCGTCGTCGGCAGTATGAACAGTCCCGTGCCGGGCGAGCAGGACGTGGCGGGCATCTGGACAACCAGCAATCCCGTCTGGACGAGCATCGGCCACTTGCCGGGGACGGCCGCGGCCTGCGGCGGCCAGAGCAACGCCTACGAGGTTTCCGCCGACGGGTCCGTAGTGATCGGGCTTTCCTTCTACGATGGTTGCAAGGCGGCGGGCTTTTACTGGACGGAAGCGCACCGGCATGGTGCCGTTGGAGTCGCTCGCCAACGGCGGCAATCGAGCTTCAGTCGTCTCGGCCGACGGCAGCGTCATCGCGGGGTTTGCCCAAGGATCGTTCAGTCGGACGCCCGCGGTTTGGGACGGCACCACGCTGAGCGGTGAGCTGCTCGATCCACCCAATGGCGACGCCTTGGGAGAGATCACGGGTATTCGCGATGATGGTTCCGTGCTGTTAGGCGTCTGGGATGGCGACGCGACCCAGTGGACGAATGACGGGGGAACCTGGGTGCGTGACGCGGATTGGGAACGGATCGTTCTCGCCCGCCTTCACGGGCTATCCGGTCGACATTGCGGATACGGATCGCATCGTGGGTTTTGACTCGCTTCATCGGCAACGGCGTGGCCTGGGTGTACGACGAAGGGGAGGCGAACGTGGTCTTGCTCGAAAATTTTGTTCGGAGCGAGGCGGTGAAGTGCCCGATCGATTCCCGAGAACGATCCCGATTATCCGTTTGGCGGGGGCAGTCCGCATCACGCCCCAGTATCCGACCGCCATCTCTACCGATGGCCACGTGATTCGTCGGAAACACCAGCTTTATCGGTTCGTGGCGGGTGGATGTCTACAGCGACTGCGATTTCGACGGGGATTTTGCCTGTGACCTCGACGACATCGACGCTCTGGTGGCCGCCATTGCGGGCGGCTCGACCGATGAACTGTTCGACCTGACCGGGGACGGCCAGGTGACGCTGGCGGACCGCGACGCGTGGCTGGTCCAGGCGGGTGCGGAGAACCTGCCTGCGGCCGATCACGTCGGCCGTGCTTTCACTGTCACTTTACGATCCGCTCGGTTTTTACAGCGGCGATTCGTATGAAACGTACGAGTTGCATGAGGTGACGACGCAAGCGGACTTTGTCACTCTGGCGATCAACGGCGACGAAACTTATATCGACCTGGCGGATGGACCGCTTTACGCCAGCCGTGACGTGACGTTCGACGACGTTGGGACCGACGTGCTGCTGCCGCTCAATCAAACGGCAATCGATGCGATGAACGCGGCCGTCAATCCGCTGTTTGTAATTGGCGGTTCGATTTCCACGCTCAATGACTTTCCCGATAATGAGACCATCTTCGGCTTCACGGGGGATTTCTCAAGCTTCGCACGTCTGATCATCAATGGTTCCTCGAATGCCGTCGACGCCGACTTCAATGATGATTCCGTCATCGATTGCGCGGATGTCGACGCCTTGGTGGCCCAGATCGTGGCGGGCGACAACCTGGCGGCATTTGATCTGGATAGCAACGGGAGCGTGGATCAGGCCGATCTGACGCAATGGCTGGCCGACGCGGGCGCCGCCAATCTCCCTTCGCAAAATCCGTATTTACCGGGCGATGCCAATCTGGACGGCAGTGTCGACGTTTCGGATTTCAACATTTGGAACAGTAACAAATTAAACAATGTGGCCGCCTGGTGTGCCGGAGATTTCACGGCCGACGGGAGCATCGACGTGTCGGATTTCAATGTCTGGAACAGCAATAAACTGATGAGCAGCGGACGTCCGGGCGTCGTGCCCGAACCCCAGTTGGGATGGCTCATGCTGCTGGGGTCCGGGGCGGCTCTGGTGCGCAGCCGCCGTTGCAGGCGTTCTCGTGCTTGAATTCGGCTTTCCTTCTTGCCTGCCGTTTGCCACTCACAGAAAAACAGCCGTTGGTGATTTTCCGCTTCCTGCCCGCGTGTTGTGTGACTGTTTGATTTTCAAGTTCCCGAATCCGGCCAGTAAGTGGATTGGCCAACGTAAAACGACCAAAGTTTGGCGACTTCGGCTACAGGTAACCCTCTCATTCCTGGCGGTCCCCGTGCACTGAGGCGGTGATTGGGCGAAAGCTAAATTGTGCGTGCGGGAGGGAGTGTGCAATCCGCATGAACCTGGGCAACAGGGTCCTGCGGCGGCTTGCCGGGAGTCACGTCTGCTACGTCTGAATCCTACTTTTTTTCATCGAGACCGGAATGAAATTGAACTGTCGTGGGCTACTGATTCTGCGGATGTCCTTGGTAATGGTGACGTCCTTGACTTTGCCTGCCAGGGCGGAGCGAGCGGTGATGACGTTGTTGCCTTCCAACGTATTTTCCGCAAACGACATGTCGCCCGACGGTCGTTATGTGGTCGGACGGCTCAAAACGAGCGACTCGTACCTGTGGGATACGGTGAGTGACACGTGGACCATCCTCG
Source organism: uncultured Planctomycetaceae bacterium (assembly GCA_963700865.1). Classification (GTDB taxonomy): domain Bacteria; phylum Planctomycetota; class Planctomycetia; order Pirellulales; family Pirellulaceae; genus CAVOGJ01. The sequence goes on from CAVOZC010000023.1 coordinate 139,009, forward strand.
CGGGTAATGGCGGCTTTGCTGCGTCCGTTTCCGATGATGGAACGACGGTCGTCGGCAGTATGAATAGTCCCGTGCCTGGCGAGCAGGACGTGGCGGGCATCTGGACAACCAGCAACCCCGTCTGGACCAGCATCGGCCATTTGCCGGGGACGGCCATGGCCTGCGGGGGCCAGAGCAATGCCTACGAGGTGTCTGCCGATGGCTCGGTCGTGGTGGGGCTGTCCTTCTACGACGGTTGTAAGGCGGCCGGTTTTCACTGGACGGAAGCGACCGGTATGGTGCCATTGGAGTCGCTCGCCAACGGTGGCAATCGGGCCTCGGTCATCTCCGCCGACGGCACCGTCATCGCGGGTTTTGCCCAAGGATCGTTCAGCCGCACCCCTGCGATCTGGGACGGCACCACGCTGACCGGTGAGTTGCTCGATCCGCCCAACGGCGACGCCTTGGGTGAGATCACCGGCATTCGCGACGATGGTTCCGTGCTGCTAGGCGTCTGGAATGGCGACGCAACCCGTTGGACGAATGACGGGGGAACTTGGGTCCGTGAGCGGATTGGGAACGGATCTTCTCCCCCGCCTTCACGGGTTATCCGGTCGACCTCGCGGACACGGATCGCATCGTGGGTTTTGACTCGCTGCTCGGGAACGGCGTGGCCTGGGTGTATGACGATGGCGATGCGAATGTTGCCTTGCTCGAGAATTTTGTCCGGGCGCGGGGCGGTGAAGTTCCGATCATTCCCGAGAATGATCCCAACTACTTTGAATTCTCATGGGGCACCCCCGTCGTCCCCGAGTATCCAACCGCCATTTCGACAAACGGTCACGTGATTCTTGGGAATACCAGCTTTGTGGGTTCGTGGAAGGTGGCAGTTTATAGCGATTGCGATTTCGACGGTGATTTTGCCTGTGATCTCGACGACATCGACGCCCTCGTGGCCGCCATTGCGGGCGGCTCGACGGATGAGCTGTTCGACCTGACGGGCGACGGTCAGGTGAACCTGGCCGACCTGGACGCATGGCTGGTCCAGGCGGGTGCCGAGAACCTTCCGTCGGGCGCTGCCTATCTGATGGCGGACGCCAATCTGGATGGTTTCGTCGATGTGTCGGATTTCAATATCTGGAATGGGAACAAGTTCGAATCGACTCCGGCCTGGTCGCTGGGTGACTTCAATGCTGACGGTTCGGTCGACGTTTCGGACTTTAACTTGTGGAACTCGAATAAGTTCACAGCCAGCGGCGGTGCGGCGGTCGTGCCGGAACCTGGTAGTCTGGCCCCGCTGCTGTTGGGCATGTTCGCCCTGGGCGGCGCGTGGCGAAATGTAAAGAGGTACTTGTAATGCGTTGTTTGCGACCGCTGTTGTGTGTGGGGTTTCTCCTGTCCTCGGTGGCGATCGGTACGGGCTCGCAGTCCCTCGATGCCGTTGATCGCGGCTGGTACAACCAGGATGGCTTTCACGACACCGAGAATCCCAATTACATCGTGGGAGATTCGCGGCGATTTTTCTGCGGAGAATGCGATATCTCGGAGGCGCGGAACTTCTTGGTGTTTGACCTTTCTGAAATCACCGAGCCAATCACGTCGGCCGTGCTTTCGCTCGCCCTATACAATCCTCTCGGTTTTTACAGTGGCGACCCGTTTGAAACCTACGAAGTTCATGAGGTGACGACGCCGGCGGATTTTGTCACGTTGGCGATCAACGGCGATGAGACCTTTGCCGATCTGGCGGATGGGACGCTGTACGCCAGCCGTGATGTGACGTTCGACGACATTGGGACCGAAGTGCTGTTGACGCTCAATCAGGCGGCCATTGATGCGATGAACGCGGCTACCGATCCGTTGTTCGTCTTTGGGGGTTCGATCTCCACGCTCAATGACTTTCCGGATAACGAGACCATCTTTGGCTTCACCGCGGAAGGAGAGAACCCGACTCGTCTGATCATCAACGGTTCCGCGAATGCCGTCGACGCCGACTTCAATAATGATTCCGTCATCGATTGCGCGGATGTCGACGCATTGGTGGCTCAGATCGTGGCCGGCGACAACCTGGCGGCATTTGATCTGGATGGGAACGGGAGTGTGGATCAGGCTGATCTGACGCAATGGCTGGCCGACGCGGGCGCCGCCAATCTCCCTTCCCAAAATCCCTATTTGCCCGGCGATGCTAATCTGGATGGCAGTGTCGACGTGTCGGATTTCAACATTTGGAACAGTAACAAATTGAACAATGTGGCCGCCTGGTGTTCCGGAGATTTCACGGCCGATGGGAGCATCGATGTGTCGGATTTCAATGTCTGGAACAGCAATAAGCTGATGAGCAGCGGACGTCCGGGCGTCGTGCCCGAACCCCAGTTGGGCTGGTGGCTGATGCTCGGCACAGCCCTGTGCCTGCTGCGACGGTCTCGCGCAGGGCGACAAGATTGATTGATCGGTCGGAGAAGCCATCGTTGGCCTCACCGCAGTCCGGGCCTTCGCCTTGTGAGCCGTATCCGACACTTGTCTCTGCGAGCTTTGTGGCACAAGACCAGCGCTGACGGACAGGTCACGCTTGCTTTCCGCTGTCCATGGTGAGCCCCAGAAGGCACAGAGCAATCATATCCGCTGCGTTGCGGGTGGTCGTTTGGGCCGCCCAATACAGTAGGGTGTCTGTTTCTTTTCTCCCGATTGTTCTTTCCATCAGTCAAAATAGACGGCCGGTAGAGGCTGAGGAGCCAAAGCCAGGCCGCCCGTCCCGGGCGGCCTGGGCGGCGAATGCAAGCAAGAGGTGCTACCGGCGACGACGTGCCCGCAGCCAGAGTCCGGCCGCCCCCAAGAGGACCAGGGCTGCACTGGAGGGCTCGGGAATGGCGTTGACCACCACGGCGTCGACAATGCCAAACGCTCCAGCATCTCCGATGGAAGTGAAAAAGTCCGCGTAGAACAGAGAGATGTTTCCGTCCATGCTGGAAGCGGGTGTAAAGCTGGTGAGTTCCAAGCGGCTCAGGTCCGGCTTCTCAATAAAGATGCTGACATCGCCGCCGACCACATTGAATTCCCAAGTGATCCACTGGAGCCCAGGCGAGCCAGCCACACTTCCGTTGACGGATGGAAGGAAACTCACGTAGGGCTCGGCGCTTCCGTTGCCAAGCGGGAAGTATGTCCCGTCGTCGAATGCTCGCCAGTCATTCGACGATCCGCCATCGCTGGTGGCAATCGCCTGAGCACCGCTCGTAAGGTCCGCGTCCAGGCCATTATAGCCGATACCACCACCGAGGAATTCGGTGGTGCCGGTGGATCCATAATTCATCCAAGCATCAAATCTCAATTGGTACGAACCAACGAAGTTCTGGCCGATGGGATAGGCCGTAAAAAACGAAACCGCCCCGTTAGCGAGGTTTGCTTCCAGCTTCAGGCCGCGGGTTGCGTCATCGCCACCTTGACTGTTCGGGGCCTCCGGAATGCCATCGGTACTGTAGTCGTAGTTCCAGGTGGCCTGGTAATCAAGACCGCTGGCATTCACACTCCAAGTCGCACCGTTGTTCATCTGATCCTGAAATAATTGCGCCGGAGCCTGCGCGACGACCAATAGGTTGACGCATAGGACAAAGAGTGTGGTTTGAGTTCTCATTTTCATTAGATCCCTTTCGGTTCATGTTTGTCGATCGGCGGACCCCATGCGCACGCACGGTAGGCGTTGCCGAATCTGAGATGCCATTCCTTCCAGGTTAAGCGAGGCCAGCCGGTTTTTAAAGGATAAAATCGGGATATTTGCCGCTGCCCCGCACTATTCGGCTGTCAGGCAGGGGTGAAGTAGAGCACGGAAATCGGTACCCGTCCGAGCGGGTGCGGCGTCCAGAATCACTCCACGGTATCGCTAATCTTCGGAGGAGCCACAGAGAATACCAGGCAGCGCCGCCGATCCGGGTGAGAAAATCCGCGAAGCAGCGCCTGGAAGCGTGTCCCTGGCTCGAGGTTACGTGGGCCTTAAAAAAGACGTTTTTGATCGTCGGTCTCGGGCGCCGGTCCCTGAGGTGGATCGATGCGGAGGTGCTGGTAGGCCTTGCTCGTGACGATCCGGCCTCGGGGGGTCCGTACGACCAGCTCACTCCGCAGCAGAAACGGCTCGACTTCGTCGGAAAGCGTGTCGCTGGCCGTATTCATCGTGTGGGCGATCGCGTCGACTCCGGCGGGCCCTCCTCGAAAGACGCGAATGATCGTCTCGAGGTACTTGCGATCCTGTTTGCCCAGCCCCAGGTCGTCGATGCCTTCCATGGCGAGCGCCGCGGCCGTCACTTCGGGAGTGATGGCCCCGTTGGCACGGCTGGTCGCGTAATCGCGTATCCATTTCAGGCGATTATTGGCCACGCGGGGCGTGCCTCGGCTGCGGCTGGCGATATCCAGCGTGGATTGCTTATCGATCGGTACGCGGAGAATGGCCGCATTGCGACGGACAATGGCCTGGAGTTCGGCGATCTCGTAAAAGTCGAGATGCTCCCGTAGCTGGAAGCGATCTCGGAGGGGCGCTGATAATAATCCAGCTCGGGTCGTGGCTCCGATCAGCGTGAAGGGCTTCAGCCACAGGTTGAGCGTCCGCGCATTCGTGCCGTCCCCATGCACGATATCGACGCGAAAGTCTTCCATGGCGGTATACAGGTACTCTTCGACCGCCTTCGGTAGCCGGTGGATTTCGTCGATGAACAGGACCGAGCGTTCACTGGCATTGGTCAGGTAGGGGATCAGGTCCTTGGGCGCCGACAGTGCCGCCCCACTGGTCAGTTGGACCGGAACGCCCAGGTCACGTGGAATGCACATGGCAAACGTCGTTTTGCCCAGGCCGGGTGGTCCGTCGAGCAGGATATGGCCTAATGGCTCATTGCGTTTTGACGCCGCGTCCACGGCAATCAGCAGGCGTTCGTAGACGTTGCGTTGCCCGATCATCTCGCCCATGGTTTGCGGACGAAGATCGCGATCATCATCGTTTGCGGAAAAATCGGTCATGTGTGGCGCAGCGTCGGAATGCGGACTCGGGATACCACTAGCGGGCGCCGGTGTGGTTTCCGCCTGGTCCTCGTCGATACCGCTGGGGCCTAGGATACGTTCACGTGCCATGGGGAAATCCGTTTCTGCCGATCGAATGGGAGCCAGCCATGGCCAGTTATAGCAAACACCGAGCGATGAGGAGCAAAAAAGTCGACGGCTCGGGACCCGCGTGCTACTTCACGCTCAGGGCATAGACCTGGCCGATCATATCCTCGGCGTCCTTGAATTTCTTGCTGGAAGCCAGGGCGGCTTCGATCAACCGCCGGGCATCCGATTCGCTGTGCCCCAGGGAGCGGAGAATGTCGAAGACTTCGGCTGCCAGGTCCCGCTCCGCCGCGAGGTCGTCATCAAAGTGCTCCGTAATCAGCAGTGCGAACTTGGGAACCTTGCGGCGCAGCTTGGCGATAATGCGTTCGGCCGTGGCGGGACCGATTCCCGGCAAACCCGACAGCCCCTTCGCATCCTGATCCTCGATCAGCGCGGCGACTTCCTGCACCGGGCGCACCATGGCGCAGAGCGCCTTGCGGGTACCGACACCATCCACCGAGCAAAACAAGGCGAAGAACTCGCGCTCCGCCTCATTGAGAAAGCCGACCAACCGTGGCACCAGCCGGCCTTGCGTTGGATTGCCGTCAATGTACTCGATGGTGTGCAGGCTGATTTCGGCTCCCAATTGATGCTGCAGTTGCCGGCGGGCAAATTCGCAGATCAGCACTTCATGCTCGTACGGTCCCACACCGAGGGTGATGGCGTCGTTGCGAACGGCAAGCAGCCTGCCGCTAACCTTGGTAATCATCGTATCGTCCGTGGTCGAATTCGCTTGGTTGCGGCCCCCGTACCGGCCGCTGTCTCAGTGATCTTCACATTATTGAGGTTTCCGCACAAATAGAAATGGCAAACGGCGACGGCCAGGGCGTCGGCCACATCCGCTGGTGCGGGTAGCTCCGGCAGCGAAAATTCGCGCTGGATCGCCGATTGCACCTGCAACTTCGGCGCCCGTCCATTTCCGGTGAGCATCTTCTTGATCCGCGTGGCGGCGTAGTGCTTGACGGCCACGCCGGCGGTGGCGGCGGCCAGACAGATGACTCCTCGAGCGTGCCCCATGAGAATGGCGGTCCGCGGTCGCTCGTAGTGCGAATAGAGCTCTTCGACCGCCATCACATGCGGCCGTAGAGCCGCAATGACGTCGGCGATGCCAGCGTGGATTTCTCGCACACGTGTGGTGAGCGACGCTTTCGGCGTGCCCCTTACCACGCCCGCCTCGAGGATAGCAATCCGCGTCCCATCGGTTTCGATGACCCCGTATCCGGTAATGTTCAATCCCGGATCGACCCCGAGAATCCGGAGTGATCCCGTGGTCATGGGTGACCCGTCCATGGTCTGACTCCAGGGATGATATTGCCACGTCCTACAATCAGGCGTGTCGTGGGCGACTTCGGCCTACGGTCGCCAAGTCTTGCTCTCAAACGCGTCGCCAGCCGGTTTCCCCCTTGCGATCTTCCAGGGTGATGCCCAAGCGGGCCAGTTCGTCGCGCACCCGATCCGCCGTGGCAAAGTCCTTGTTTTGGCGAGCCGAATTGCGAATATCGATCAACAACTGGAGCAATTGGTCCACCAAGGCATCATCCTGGCCGGCGTCTTGCGTGGGGGCCGCCAAGAAGAGTCCCAGTACGGACGTCAGCTCACGCAGTGTGGGCACCGCGGCTTGAAAGGCGTCCAGGCGATCCGCGGTACGGGCTTTCGCGTCTTCGAGCTGCTCCGTGTCGGCAAATTTATTGAACAGACGCACCAATTCGAACAATTCGCTGATGGCAGCGCCCGAGTTGAAATCATCATCCATCTTCGTGAGGAAGGCCGTTCGTCTCGCGGCCACGGCCTGCAGCAGCGGGTCGTCGCTCGCCACGCTTGTGCCGGCTTGTCGAGTTGCGGGCGCCGCCAAGTCATAGAAGCTCTGCCCGGTAATCCGCTCATAGCGTTCAAAGAAGCGGTGGAACGCCTCCAGGGCCGTGCCCGCCTCGGCCAGTCCTTCCTCGCCGAACACGATGGTGCTGCGGTAGTGAGTCCGTAAGAGAAAGAAGCGTATCCGCTCGCCGCCTTGCGCCTGGATCAGCTCGGCCAAACCGCCGGCCCCCTTGGAGCGACTGATTTTCGTGTCGACCGTTGCTTCGCCGTCGCCGTCGGCTTGCTCGCGGTCGCCCCGCCCGCCAACTTTCCCAGCCGCGGTGGACGCACGCATCAGCCCGTTGTGCATCCAGTAGCGGGCCATCGGCTTGCCGTGGCACGACTCGCTCTGGGCCATTTCGTTCTCGTGATGCGGAAAGATCAGGTCCAGTCCGCCACCATGGATATCAAACTGCTCCCCCAGGATCGCGCGACTCATGGCCGAGCACTCGATGTGCCAGCCCGGTCGACCCTGGCCCCAGGGACTCTCCCAAGAAGGCTCGCCCGGCTTGCTGCTTTTCCATAAGGCAAAATCGCTGGGCGACTTCTTGCGGGCCGCCATCTCACCCCCTTCGCCTTGCTGGCTGTCGACGGTGCGATTACTCAGTTTGCCATAGTCTTCGTCCTTGGCTACTTCGAAATAGACGTCCCCCTCCGAGACATAGGCGAATCCTTTTTTCACCAGGCTGGCGGTAAAGTCAATGATATCCTGAATGTGATCGGTGGCTCGTGGCATCTCGTCGATTTGATCCACGCCCAACGCCTGCAGATTGCCAAGGTAGTCCTGGGTCATCTCCTCGGCGACGGCCGCCATGCTGATATTGCGCCGCCGCGATTCGGCAATTAACTTGTCATCCACATCCGTGATGTTCACCACCCACTTGACGTCATAACCGCTATAGACGAGGTACCGCTTGATGCAATCGAAGATCACCGGGCCCACCATGTGTCCGATATGAGCCTCCTTGTAGACCGTCGGCCCACACAGGTACATTCCCACCTTGCCTGGGCGGACCGTCTGGAACGGTTCTTTTTCCCGGGTCAGCGTGTTGTAGACGCGCATGTTCACGTGGTCTTTCCCTGGCTTGGTCGGTGCCGATTCGGTGGATGTACTCATCACATTCCTTTTCTGTCGCGAAGATATCTTGATCCGAACGAGGGCTCGGTGACGCTCACTCGCGTGTCAACAGGCAAACACACTCCGCCACGATCGCTTCGCAGCGGCCCACGGGGCCTACCGCCTCGCCCGTCTTGGCCTTGATACCCACCCGCGAGGCGTCAATCTCCAAGATCTCGGCGATTCGCGTCGCGATCGCCGGCTTATGACGACCTAAGTGGGGACGCTGAGCGAAAACAATACAGTCGACATTGCCAATCTCGTAACCTGCCGCGCGGGCCGCCTGCGCGGCAATCTTCAACATCTCTCCGCTGTCGCGATTCCGGTTCGCTGCGGAGGTATCAGGAAATCGCTCGCCAATATCCCCCAAGGCGGCGGCTCCCAGGATCGCATCCGTGATCGCATGCAGCAGGACATCGGCGTCGCTGTGTCCGACCAGTTGATAGTCATGGGGAATCGGCAGCCCGCCTAATTGCAGGGGACCGCCGGGTTCCAGCCGGTGTGTGTCGTGGCCAATGCCAACTCGTATTGTCACCACAGCCCCCGTGGGGAGGTATCCGTACGCAGGTGGTTCACCAAACCGGGCATTCTAGCCAGGATGCGAAAAGCAGACAAACCCGAAATAAGGACTTGCCATGCCCAGCCGCAGCTGGGCAACGACGCCGATCCTAGGCGTCGTCGCGCGGCTCGGACTCGTCCGCGAGTGTGGCGACGATCGGCGGACCCTGTGGCGCACGCGGTCGATTGAGCGGGTCGGACTTGGAGAGCCAGAAGAAGACGGCGAGTCCGGTCAGGAGGGCGCTCCCGCCCAATTGCAGCGCGATGATTTCATTGATCCGGCTGCGCTCGACCAATACCAGCGGTCCGAGCACCGCCCCGATCATGAAGCCCAGGAAGATCCCAGAGGCCACGCGATCGGCCCGACGATAAGCGTGCATTCCCATCGCGAGACCCACGATGGCCGACGCACATCCGCAGAAGAGGGCGAGCGCGACGGCGTACCTGACTTCGGCCCCTGCCACCGCGGTGAAGAGTAAGCGAGCGGACAGGGCGGCGACGGCGGTCGTGATAAAAAGTAATGACGAGGGATAGGATTGTCGCTTAACCATCGACGCGGCTCGCGGAGTACAAAGTATGCTGCAGGGTGAAGGGCATCATCGAGTTGTGGACCCGCGTGGTGGTGATATGTTTCACTTTCGACTAGCGCAGCGCATCCAGATCGATTAGTTCGCCGTCGGCTCGATTCGCCATGTGCTGATAGATGTTTACGTCCACTTGATCGGTGATCAGCGAGACCGATCCGTCGCAGTACGCGAATTGGCCACCATTGGGGTGGGCACTGCCAAAGCCGCCCACGAGGAGTGGGTTCCCGCTAAACACCGCCGGATCGACTTGCTGGTTCAGTGGAGTCCCGGTATTGCGGAGCGTGGCCCGCGTGCCCGACATCCAGCCCAGGTCGGTGGCCACGGAAATTTTTTCGCCGAGGAGGAAAGTGTATCGCTGCCCATCCGTGATCTCGTCGCGTCGAATGTGGCTGTTGAGAAAGAGGACGCCCATGTTGTCGCCATCAATGGGCGCTTCGAGATGATGATGGCAGCCCGCATAGTCGGACATCGGTAGCAGCCCTCTATTACCGAGGGATGGACAAAGCAGCACGGGAATCGCGTGATCCCGCACGCTGGCTTGTGACTTGTCATAGACGCTCGCGGTCAGATTGATGTGTTCGAAGGCGACCTGTTCATCCAGGTAAGGCAACAGGAAGATCGTCCAGCTCTGATCGCGTCCTTGCGGCAGGTTCTGAATCGGTCCGCGATCGGCGATCGACCCGGACGGCAACGATTCATTGGCCAGCGAATACTCCTGCATGGCGATCGCTCAGCCCAGCCAGATGGCTCTCACAGGTTGCTCGTCGAGCTGCCTCGCGGGCGCTCTGTACGGCTGGTAGGAGGAGCGAGACGAGGATGCCGATGATGGCGATCACCACCAGCAACTCGACCAACGTGAAGGCTGTGCGTACATGATTCATCGTGTTACTCTCAGTTCGGGATGGATGTCCGCGGAGCGTCGACAGGCTCGTCGCGACGCACGCGGACTCGATGAAGGGAAGCGGCCGGAAACTCGGCGATGACCATGATGCCTGTCGGCTGGCCGGCGACGTTGGTGATGACTTTTATCGTGACGACAGCCGCCGGGGAGTTGGCGGCGGCGAGGTGGGGTGGAAGTTCCAGATCCGCTGCCGATAGACGCCAGGTCTCGCCGACGTAGCTTGGGTCAAGGCGGCGAGCCAGGCGGGCTCGCGCCAGCCCGGATTCCGCCAGCAGGGATGCCTGCAACTGCCGCCTCGTTGAGATCACTTCTTGTTGCGCCAAGGCGGTTCGCCGCAGCATGTCGGCGGCAAGGAGACTGACGACCACGAGCACCGCCAGCGCCACGAAGAGGGTCATTCCTGCACGGTGCGGCCTGCGCCGACCCTGGTTGCCGCGACAGCGCATCGTTGGTGGCTCACGCATCCCGGGCCTCCCCACATCCGCCGATCAGCTCGACTTGTTGCCATGGTCCAAGTTGGTTGCCGTTTGGCACCATCAGCCGCAAGCGTAGCAGCCGATTGGGTGTGACCGGTCGGTCCGACCACTCCGCCCGCAGTCCCGTGGGAAATTCAAATGCCTCGACTGCCAGAGGCTTGACGACGACGTACCGCGATGCCAGGGTCAATACTGCGAAAGCGAATCGGCGGATGGCGGGCCCTGTCTGTTGGTACTGCACTTGCCGATCGGGCAGGATCAGAGTCATCGCTGCCAGTGTTAGGGGCTGATCGCCTGATGAATCAGAGGCATCCCAGTGAAACGCCCGGGCTCGACGGGCGTCTTCGCGAAATCGGGTGGCGAGCGTCGCCAACGATCGCTGCGTCGCGAATTGGGCTGTGAGACTTTTTTGGGCGGAGTGCATGTGTAGCAGGAGAGGCAAGAACATGCCCATCGCCAGGGCCATGATCGTCAGCACGGTCACCATTTCAAACAGCGTCCAGGCGGCGCGATCGCCCGGATGGCAATGGTCATCGATACGGTTACGGAGAGATTTCATGCGCTTTCTACTCGCTGCCAGGCGTTATGGAAAGGTCGTCCACCCAGTAGACGACTTGTTCACGGCGCTCTTCTTCGCCGGGGCCCAGCCAATGCACGGTCACGGTGACTCGCCATAATTCGTCGAGTTGAGACCGACCTATGTCATAATTGACCGAGCCCTGCCGCAGTCGTGCGGTCGCCCAAGCGTCGAGCGGAATTTGCCGGGAGCCAGGCGACAAGGACGCGGACGTTTGCTCGATGTTCACCACGGCGTTCGCCAGGACTTGCTGGGCCAGGGCATGTTGCAGCATCTGTTGCCGCGAGCGATAGACGCCGCTGACGGAAGTGGCGGCCACCGCCAGCGCCATGGCCAGCACGGCCAACGCAGCCATCGCCTCGACCAGCAGCGAGCCTCGGCGGACGCGAGGGCCAGCCGGCCTGAGCTGCGTCTCGCCGCAGGGTCGGGGCGCCCGCGGATGGGAAGGACGGCCACGCTCGCGCACTCGTATCGTCGACGGTGTTTCGGAGCGTCTGGATTTGACGCGAACAACGTTCGCAACGGGATCCGGCGGGTCATTAAGATAATACATGGATCAAACGCACCAGGGGTAAAAACATAGCGATCACGACGAAAGCGATGGGAATGGCGGTGACCAGAATTACCGCTCGCGCCAACACCTGAATCAGGGCATTCAGGCGAATCTGCAGCCGGCGAATGGTTGATTCCGCCGACTCGCGGAGGGCCCACGACAAGTTGCCGGCTCGTTCGGCCGAATGGAGAACGGCCGCGGTCGGGGCGCTGACCAGACGGACGTCGGCCAAGGCGTTGATCCAGGACTGTCCCTCCGCCGCGGCTTGGGAGACGGGTGCCAGCCGCCGCCGGACGTAGCGGGTCGGGTAAAATGCCGCAAGCTGGTCCAACTGTTGGGGGAGGTTGCACCCGCGTCGACGGTCCGCGCGAGCGAACGCATGACAAGGGCTCCGTGATAACGGGATGTCCAGCGACGAATGAACGGCGGCTCCCAACGCAGCCAGCCGACGTAATAGAAGATGAGGACGATCATCATCAGTGCCGACAGCGTCAGCACGGCTACCAGGAAGTTCATCAGCAGGGCGGACGCCAGGCTGCTGCCGAGCGCGCGTTCGCTGATCGTAATGGCCCACTGCGTGGGCCGCGGAAGTTCTAGCTCGAAGTCATCGAAGATTTGTTGGAAGGTGGGAATGATCCTTACGGCCAGGAAGGTCCAGACGGCCAGGCCGAAGGCTGGCAGGAACGTGATGTACATCAGCCGCTGCAGCAAACCGACGCCAGCTGGCGGCAGCGACGTGCATATCTGATTCCGCGAGACGGCAGCGGGGCGACGATTGCTGATTTCTGTTCGCGCCGCCAGGGTAGCCTCGATGCTTAGTGGTAACCGCGCGTGTGCCAGGGCGGCCTCGTAGGAAGCCCCTTGCTCCAGACGATCCACCAACTGCATGGCCCGCACGCCAATCTCGTCGGTCCGTTCAACCGCGAAGGCTCGCACGGCAGGGATGAGAGGCAATCCGCACTCGCGCGTCAGTTCCAGTAACGCGATCAATTGTTGCGCTTCGGCCTGACGAAAGCGAGTTGCGACCATGCCCCAGACGATCAACAGGCCGATTACCAACGGGATGGCGATCGGCAGGGAGGCGCCCGCGAGCGTCCCAGCGCAGCCGAGCAGCACCATGATCGCTGCCGTTAAGCGAAGGCCGAAAATGAGAAACGCATCGGGTGGGAATCGCTCGGTCGAGAAAAGCAGATGGATGATCCACCACAAGACAATGCCGGGAACGATCAATCCGATCCACCCGAGCCCCAGCAGAGAGATCGAGTTGGCGGGTGCTCCGACCCAGCCACCGGAGAGCCATTGGATCATGACGAGCAGCGGGGAAACGACCATCGACGCAGCCAGCACCGCTACGCATGCCACGAGCGCGTAAAGGACGGCCGGAAAGACGCTCGTCATAAAGTTGACGCGGATCCGCAATCGCTCCGCGAAGGATTGAGAAGCCAATCGCAGGGCGGTGTCCAATTGACCCTGCGATTCCCCCCAGCCCACCAGGGCCGTGAGGGTCGCGGGAATGCGTGACGATTCCTTCAACTGTTCAAACAGGGAGAGACCGGCTTGTTCGCCCTCGGCCAACCTTTTGGCAACGTCCGCAAAGTTGGCATCACGCAGGTTGTCGGCCACAATTCGCAACGCCTGCCCCAGTGGAATCTGGCCAGCCGTCAGCATTTGCAACTTGCTGGCGAACTCCCACGCGCCTTGCCAGGCGAACGCGGCCCCCAGGATCGGAAAGGAATAGCTGAACCACCGCCACCTTGCCCGCCCCAAGCTAAACCGTAGTAACAGCAGCACACCGGCGACGAAAGCGAGCGAGAGGCCGGCGTATCGAGTCCCCGACTCGCTCAGCCATCTTGCTGTTTCCACGTTGCCTTCGTTGCCGAACTCCTCGCCCGACAACAAGGAGATGGTCGCGGGCAGCAACCACAGAAAGGAAAAGGCCACGACAGCGGACATGACGGCCAAGACGATTAATGGGTAGGACATCGAGGCCCGCAGATGTTCGCGAATTTCTCGCCGCTGACTTTCGTAGTCGGTGAGCCCTAATAGCACTCCCTCCAGGTTGTGGGTTGCCAGTCCCGCCTGCAGGGCGGCCACGACAAAATTCGGCAGCAGGCCCTTTCCCGCTGCCAGTACTTCCACTGGTGCCTTTCCCGACTTCAGTTGTGCCGCCAGCGATCGCAATTGGCGCGACGTTTCGCCCGCCGGATATTCCTCTGCCGCGGCCAGCAGCCCTTCGTGCAGCGGCAGACCCGCCGCGACCGCGGCTGCTATCTGCGACGTCAATTCGTCATCATGCTTTTGAACCATGCTCAAACGCTCGTCGCGATGCGATAGAGGACTCCCAGCCACGGGATAAAATAGGCCGTGGCATAAAGGATCGTCGCAGTGCCCGCCACCGCCAGCGTTGCCAGACTGGGAAACGTGGCTTGCAACCATTCTCCCTCGATCTGGGTCCGGCGTGCGTGGCGGTCAGCGATGGACTGCAGGGCCTCTGCCAGTTCCGTCGCAGGGAGTTTGCCCCGCAAGAGCCAGCCGATGAGGGGCGGCATCCCGGTCCGCGGCCTACCTTGCCAACCGTCGGTTCGGCCGGTTCGGATATGATCGCTCAAGTCCCGCGCGTCCTGCCCAAGGTCGCGACCATCGGCCGCGTCCGCTGCCAGGACGAGCGCTTCGGGCAGCGGAACCTGATGACGAACGAGTAGCCCCAACGTTTCGGCAAACGTCGCTAATTGACCATGGCGGAGGATACTTGCCGCGCCTGGAATCCAAGCAAACGCCAGGGCGCTCGACGGTAACCTGGCCATCGTGGCGCGCTGCGTCAGGACCCGCCAGACAACACAGGCCGCCAGCAGCAGAAAGGGGACCACAATGACCCAGATGCCGTCATGGATGATGAGCTGCAACCACCATTCCAGCCAACCGGCACGATCGATCCGAAACGAGTGCAGGACATCGGCCAGGGGTTGGGTAGTGTGGGGAATGATCACAGCGAAGAAGACCATCGCCAGCGTTGCCACGAGCAGCGGGTAGATCATAGCGGAACTGACAATCGTTCGGATCTCGGCCAAGCGGCGGAGTGTGGTGGCGAGTCCTTCGACGGCCGTGGTCAGGCGGCCGCTACGGATGCCGGCCGTGACGATGGCCAGATAAAGGGGAGGCACATCCGCTTCGCTGCGCAGGCGCGCCCTCTAACGACTCGCCGGCCTGCAGGCGATTTCCCACACGGACCGCAATGTCACCCAAGCGATGGGGCAGGTCTCGGCCCGCCTGCACCAGTCCCTCCCCGACAGGTGAGTTCGCGCGCGAGAGGGCGACGATTTCGTCATTGAGTGCGATCAGGTCATCGAGCGTCATAAGTCGTGCATGATACTCGATCGATGGTTGCGCCGCCAAATACGGTGTCCGCCGCCGAGGACGGCGACGCTACGGCGGGGCCGGTCCCAGCACGCGGCAGGCTTCCTGCGGACTGGTCTCGCCGGCTGCCATGGCAGCAGTTGCGCATGGTAAGAGTCTGCATGCCGTGCCGTACGGCCTCGGTCTGAATCTGGCCTGCCGACAAGCCACCCAGGACGCTGCGTGCGAATGACTCGTCGGACAACTCGAGCAATTCGGCCACGGCAATGCGGCCCTGATAGCCGGTGAAGTGGCAATCTCCGCAGCCGGCGGCGCGCCAGCTGGTTTCCAGTGGCCAGCCGCCATGGTCGGCGGCTCGCTCGTTGAGCGTCTTGCACGAGCACAACCGCCGCAGCAAACGCTGATTGATCACGGCCCGCAGGCTACTTTGCAGGACGTAGGCGGGTAGCTGCATATCGGCCAGTCGGCTGATCGATTCCGCGGCGCTGCCGGCGTGAAATGTGGTCAACATGAGTTGGCCGGTGAGTGCGGCCTGAAAAGCAACGGCGGCCGTCTCGGGGTCTCGCATTTCCCCCACATAAATGACTTCGGGATCTTGCCGCAGCAGTGAACGCAGTCCGCTGGTCAATGTGAAGCCGGTCGCGGGGTTGACTTGCGCCTGAGCGATGCCAGGCAACTCGACTTCGCACGGATCCTCGATCGTGATCACACTCCGTCCCCCCTGGCTCGTGTGCAGGATCTCGCGGAGCGACGCGTAGCCTGTCGTGGTTTTACCGCTGCCCGCGGGCCCGCTCACAATCAGGGCTCCGCTCGTTTCCCGCAAGAGGTCGAGCCAGGGACGGACCACGTCTTGGGGCCAGCCGAGATCGGCCACGCGCCAGGGCGCGGTGGTGCTGGGAAACAGGCGGACGACCGCCCGCTCACCACGCATGGTCGGGAAGGTGCTGACCCGCATTTCCACGGCGTCGTGGCGATCGCGCAGGCGACCCTCCTGCGGCGTATCTTGACGATAGGTCAGCAAGTCAGCCAGCACCTTTAACCGCGTGATCGGATCGGAAACCTGGCCCCGTGGAAACGTGCCCAGTCTTTGGAGGACCCCGTCCAATCGCCAGCGGACTTCCAATCCTTCATCGACCGGCTGCAGGTGAATGTCACTGACACCGTCGGAAATACCGGCGGTCAACAGCAGATCCACGAAAGCCACGGCGTACTGATCGGCTGCCGCGTCAAGTTGGTGGAGCGTATCCGCCGTGGGGTGGCTGTGTGGGGAATGGGACATGCCGGTAGCATAGTCGATGCGCCGACGCGTGGGGGCACCCCGGGGCAATTTTCCCCACTGCTTGGCGTCGAGTGGCCACGGTTCGTACAATGGCAAGAAGCTGGGAAGAAGTGTTTGGCGTTCGTGCGGGCCATGTCGCCTCGAACCAGGCGCGTCGCCGCCATACGAAGCTTTATTGTTGAGGGGACCATCATGCCGCAAGCGGTTGTCGACCCGGATGAACTGAGGGATTTTGCTCGCGCGTTAAAAAAGTTCAATGGTGACTTGCAGGATCGTATCGCGCGGCTGAACAATCAGTTGGCGGCGCTGGGAACGTCCTGGCGCGACCAGGAACACAAAAAATTTTGCCAGCAATACGACGAACACATGAAAATGATGGCACGATTCCTGGAGACGAGTGAACGGCATATCCCGTATTTGATGCGCAAAGCAGACCAGGTTGACGAGTACCTCCAGTCTTAATTTTCTCATGGCAGCACCCGCAAACGTCCAATCGATCGACGCGATTCGTGAGTTTCGCCAGGTTCTGAAGCGGTACCTCGAATCGATGCGAAGTGTGTTGGATGGGCTGCAGTTGGAATCGAACAGGGCCATGGATTGGATCGAGCATGATCGACCCAGTTATTGGCCGCGAGCCGCCCAGCAGGCGAACGATCAACTCGTCGTGGCTCGCAATGACCTGCTCCGTTGCAAGATGGCGGCCATGGAAGGGCAACGCAAATCCTGCCAGGACGAGAAGGACGCCGTGGATCGCTGGCTGCGTCGCTTACGGCACTGTGAAGCACAGGTGAAGGTTGTCCGACATTGGCGACAGCGGATGCGGCACGAGTCGGACGGCTTTTCCACGAAGTTGGCGCGTCTCGGCCACTATGTCGAGAACGATATTCCCAAGGCGCTGGCGGCCCTCGATCGCATGATCGCGGCGCTGGATCGTTATACGCAGAGCCAGGCTCCGCGGCCGAACGAGATGCGACGCGGACCGGCGACGCCAAATCTCGCATCGAGCGACATCCCCCCCGCGGCCGTCGACGCGACCGATCTCGTAGGACCGGCCGATGTCAGTGGTTCGTCCGCCGCGGAAGAAGAGGAGATCCGACATGAAGGTCTGTGATTTTCAAGACGGCATCGGTCGCCTGCAACGCGAAACCAAAGAATTGCGTGACAAATGGCAGGAGACAAAGACCCAGTGGAACGACAAGGCGTGCCGTGAATTCGAGTCCAAATTTCTGGACCCGTTGCTTCCCAATCTCAAGCTGACGCTGGCCGCGATTTACGAGATGGCCGAATGCGTCGACGAAGCGCAGGCGGCCTGCGGCGACGATCAGGCCAGGGCGCTTGATGAAATTTCGCATCTCGACCGAGCGGCAGCGAGAATTATTGGCCAGCGTGGCAGGTTGGATGCGCGAGCGGGCCGAGGAAGAGCAGGCGATCGGCGCTGAGCGCGAGGCACGGCTGCAAGCCAGCCAGTCGCGTTTCGCGGCCGAGATGGCCCAACTCACGGCGACCTATGAGACGGAAGCCCAGGAACTGGATGAAGTCTACGTGCAGGGACTGGAGCGGGCTCGGCACCATTACGAAGTGGATTTGGCCAACCTGATCAGCGAATGTAACAGCCAGCGCGCTTCGACCCAATCGCAGTTCGGGCAATCCCGTGAGTCGGCCGAGCTGAACTGGCGGCGCACGCGGGCGCTGACCATCGAGAGCTTTGAAAATGACAAGAAGTCCGCGGTCGATGTGGGCGATCAATCGCGGGCGGCAGTCGCCAGTTACGAGGAGCAGCTCTCATGGCTGTTGCAGCAAACGCAGCAGATGTTGCGCCGCCGCGGCAGGCAGCAGGAAGATCCCCCGCCCTTGACCATGAATGTCGGGGAATCGACCGCGGACCTGCTCAAACGATATACGGCGGCCGCCCATCGTACCCATGCCGCGTTGCAGGAGGTGGCCCAATGGCGGAGTACCCGCTTTCTGGATGAAGGATGGCCGGTCTTGCTGTTTTTCGCCGTCTTCTTTGCGGCCCTTTATCCCAGCGGACAATGGTTCGGGTGGCAGTCCTGGCAATGGCTGGCCGCCAGCGGCGGACTCGCACTCGTGATTGCCTTGGCGACGCGACAGATCATGCACGTCGTCGTGCGTTCCCGCTCCCGCGATATCCTCAATCGCATGCAGGACGCGTTCGCCGACGCAAAGCATGCCGTTTCGCGGGCCAAGGTCACGGTCGAACGCGAACATGAGCAGCGACTGAAGCGACTTGAGCAGAGGCGTACCGAGGCCCTGGCACAGGCCGACGCGGCCTGGGAACAAATCTCCGTTGATATCGATCGCGAGAGCCGGGAACGACTCTTGGCCATCGAGCATCGCCTGGCGGCCGCCTCAAAACAGTTGGAATCGCGGTGGGAAGAAGAGGCGCGGCCCTTCAAGGAAGAATTCCCGCCCCGCATTCAGGCCCGACGGCAACAATTCGAAAACGATCAGCATGCACTGCACGAGCGTCTGGCCTCGGAACGAGAGAAAAACGAAGCCGCATATCAGGCCGCCTGGGAAACGATGTCGACCAAATATCTCACCGGGATGCGTGCGGCCGGCGCTGAATTCTCGGCGATGTCCGAGTACTGCCAGGAACACATGCCGGTGCTCACTGCCATCGATTGGAACACCTGGGTGGCGCCGCGACAGGTATGCCCGGCGCTCCGTTTCGGGGAGTTCGATGTCGACCTGGCCGGATTTGAGGGGGGCTTGCCCGGCGACGACCGCCTGCGGACGCAAAGCCGATATTCGCTGCCCGCCGTCCTGTCGTTTCCCGATTCGCCATCGATGCTGGTCGAGGCGACGGATGAAGGTCGCGGCGAGGCGATTAAGGTGTTGCGAAATGTCATGCTGCGGATGCTGACGATGTTTCCCGCCGGAAAAGTCCGCTTTTCGATTTTTGATCCCACCGGTTTGGGCCAGAACTTTTCAGAATTCATGCACCTGGCCGATTACGATGAGCGACTAGTAACCAGCCGGATCTGGACCGAGACAAATCACATCAACCAGCGGTTGACCGATCTTACGGCACACATGGAAAACGTCATTCAGAAGTACCTCCGCAACGAATTCGCCTCGATCCAGGAGTACAACGATCGGGCGGGAGAAGTCGCGGAACCTTTCCAAGTGCTCGTGATTGCCAACTTTCCGGCCAACTTTTCCGAAGAAACGGCGCGGCGGCTGATCAGCATCGCCACCAGCGGGGCTCGCTGTGGAGTCTTTACCCTCGTTTCGGTAGACAAGAAAATGGCATTGCCGCGGAACTTCGATCTGGCGGATCTCGAGGCCCAGGCAAACACCCTTACCTGGCAGGACGGGCGTTTTGTCTGGCAACCGCCCGATCTGCGTCATTTTCCGCTCTCCTTGGATCTGCCGGTGGAAGGGGAGATTCTGACGGAGGTCGTGCGGGCCGCAGGTGAGCAGGCGAAAGATGCCAATCGTGTCGAGGTGCCGTTCTCGGCGGTTGTTCCCGACGCCAGCGAGTGGTGGACTCACGACAGTCGCCACGAACTGGTGGTCCCGCTTGGTCGGGCTGGCGCCACGAAACTGCAGTCGATGCGATTGGGCAAGGGCACGTCACAGCATGTCCTCGTCTCCGGCAAGACCGGCTCGGGCAAGTCGACACTGATGCACGCGATCATTACGAATCTCGCCATCCATTACAGCCCCCGCGAAGTCGAGTTTTATCTGGTGGATTTTAAGAAGGGTGTCGAATTCAAAACGTACGCGCAATGGCAACTGCCTCATGCGCGGGTCGTGGCCATCGAGAGCGAGCGCGAATTCGGCATGAGCGTCCTGGAACGGCTGGACGAGGAACTTCGCCAGCGGGGCGATCTTTTTCGGGAAGCTGGTGTGCAGAGTCTGGCCGGATATCGGGACGCACGGCCTGACGAGATCATGCCCCGCCTGCTGCTCGTGGTGGATGAATTTCAGGAATTTTTCGTGAAGGACGACAAGATCGCTCACGATGCGTCGCTGCTGCTCGATCGGCTCGTTCGCCAAGGACGAGCCTTTGGTATCCATGTCCTGCTGGGATCGCAAACGCTGGCCGGTGCCTATTCGCTCGCCCGTAGCACCTTGGGGCAAATGGCCGTTCGGATCGCGCTCCAGTGCAGCGAGGCGGACGCACACCTGATCCTGAGCGAGGACAACACGGCAGCCCGGCTGTTGAATCGGCCGGGCGAAGCCATCTACAACAATGCCAATGGACTTTTTGAGGGCAACCATCCGTTCCAGGTCGTCTGGCTGCCCGATGCCGAACGAGAACAGTATCTCCGCGATCTCCGCCAGTTGGCGACCGCTCAGCAGGTGGACGCGGCTCCGACCATCGTGTTCGAAGGGAATGTCGCGGCGAATCCAGCCGACAATCCGCTCTTAATCCAGGCGCTGCGCGAGCCACCGACCGGAACGGTCCGTGTCACGCCCCAGGCGTGGTTGGGAGCCGCGATCGCGATCAAGGAACCGACGCATGTCGTCTTTCGGCGTCAGTCCGGACATCATCTGCTGATCGTGGGTCAAAAGGAGGAACTGGCCGCGGGCATGCTGGCCGGGGCGATCATCAGTCTGGCCGCGGGACAGCCGTGCCGATCGTTGCCTGACGCAGCGGATGTGCCCTGTCGAGACGCAAAGTTTCACATTCTGGACGGAGGCGGCTTCTCGGCTGACGAGAGCGGCTGGGCGCGCCATCTCGCCAAACGGCTGCCGCTCGATATTTCGTTGGTCGCACCCGTGGCCGTTGGCGATTGCGTGGCCGAAGTCGCCCAGGAGGTGCAGTCGCGAGTCGACACTCGCGAGTCACGTCCACCCATCTACCTCGTGATCTACAATCTGGCCCGCTATCGTGAGCTAAGAAAGGCGGACGACGATTTCGGATTCACCTCCTTTGGTGATGAAGAAGCCGCCGTATCGCCCGCACAACATCTGCTCACGATCCTCCGCGAGGGACCGGCCGTGGGCGTGCACGTACTGCTGTGGTGCGACACGTATAACAACGTTACCCGCTGGTTCGACCGCCAGACCCTCCGCGAAATCGCGCATCGCGTGCTGTTCCAGATGAGCGCGACCGACTCGAGCAACCTGATGGACTCGGCCGCCGCCAGTAACTTAGGAGCCATGCGGGCGATCTGCTACGACGACGAGCAAGGCGAGTCGGAGCGATTTCGGCCGTATGGTCTGCCCAGTCGCGAGTGGCTCGACCACGCCGCGGAGTTGCTCCGTGGGATCAAGGACGAGGCCGAAAATCGTTGATCAGGGTCCGCCCATGCCGGCCGGAGGCGGTGGCAGATTGAGCGCCGCATTGCTCTGCGAGAGCGCTTGAATGTAGTGTTTCAGCAGCCCATACGTGGATTGAAATTCGGGATGATTCGCTAACGACCCGAAGCGGGGATCCGTGCGAACCGTTTCGAAACGCGCCAGGCATTGCTGGAGGGCTTCCAGCGACGGGTGGCCGTTGCCATAAAAAACCTCGGCTGGCAACGCCAGATAAGTTTGCCATTGCGGGTCCAACAGCTGGTAGAGCTCGCGGGCGAAATTGGCCAGTTCATCACGGACATGAGCGGCCTCGTCTTCCGATTGCGCCTCGACCAGGGTGCGGGCTGGCTGAGGAGCCATTCCGACCGGCGAGGCGGGAACGCCACTCCCTGGCATGACCCCTGTATACTGCAAGAGCTGGGCCGCAAGCTGTTGTGCCGCATCGGGAATGGCCACCGGCGCGCCTGGGACCGCGCGCGGTAGTACCGGGCATTGCTGAGCCGGTCCATCTGAATCGACCGAACCATCGAACGAGACGCCAGCGAACAAGCCTCGGCTACGCGAATAAGAATAGATCTGGGCGCCCAATCGTCCGTCGGTCGCGACCGCCGCCTCGCGCCCCAAGGGTCCTGCGGCCACCGCGGCATCCGCGCCCAGCGTAAACTTGCCGGACAACAGGCCGTTCACACTCTGCCGCGTTTTGAAGACAAGAATGACATCGGTCGATTGTACGCCGATCTGCCAACCGATATTACCGCCCGTCAGCGAGATAAAGACAGGTGCGTGCCAACCGCCATTGTCGTCCCGGACCAACAAGACCCCATTTCCATGGCGGGCACCGACCACAAAACTTCCTTTAAGGACACGCGGAATAATCGCCACCGCATGCGCGTCGCTTAACAGCGCCCGAGGAATGCCCTCGGCTGGGAGCGACATGATTTCACCAAAGACATTGATCGATTCGCGAACCGTGTTATCTTCCTGCATTTGTCCGTACGCGGCCGTACTGACAAGTAACAGACTTAACGCGGCTCCCGCCCACGCACGTGGCGGTGACTGTGACATGCTCACATCTCCCTCCTGGAGTTGTTGGAAATGACCTTGACGCGCGGGCGACTCTCCCCGTCCCTGTCGCGTCAACATAGCGGTCCCGCGAAAATCGCGTCAAGCGGAATCGGCAAGGCAAGCACCCGTGGGATCGGCTTCACGCCTGTCAGAGCCGCTTGACTGAGTTGCCAGAAGACTAAGCCCAGATACGCGGGAGCCGATCCCACGGTCTCAGGGGGATTCCACGTCACCGCCGTCCGCGGGTGGCTGCGACGCGAGCATTTCCGCGAGCCGAGCCATTTCGGTGGCCACGTCGTCGCGCGTCTGCAGGGCGTCCGCGAGACTCGCATGTCGATTGCGGACGGCCTCGGCGGTGGCGGCCGCGTCCTCCGGCTGGCCGGCAGCCAGCTGTAAGCGGGCGATTTCCACGCCCGCTCGCAGCGTGGCCAGGGCAAAGGGGACGTGGTCGGGGGTTGCTTCGTGGAGCGGCAGATAGCGGCTCTCTCCCTGCCGCAAACAGGCGATCGCCTGGGCCCGTTCCCCCCGCGCCGCGTGCAGCGCAGCGCGCGTGAACTCGACGCCGCCCGCCGCTTCTTGGGCAAAGGGGGATTCCGGGAAGAGCGTCAGCAGGACCTCGGCGGCGGCGGCGCTGATTGCCAGGCTACGTTCCGCCTCGTCCAGTTGGCCCATGGATCGCAGTTGCTCGGCCAGCCCATTCCGCAGGCGACAGGTCATTAGATTCACGTCCCACGCACCCCGTTTGCCCGGTGGCGGCTCGACGTTGTCGAGGCAAGCCAAGCCGGCGCGAAGCGTGTCGATCGCCTCCTGGGTCTGCTGCATCTGCACATAAACGTTGGCCAGGCAACGATAATTTTCCGAATGCAGGATCGCCGATTGATAACCGCTGAAGTGGTCGGGATGGGGTTGAGCCAGATTGGCCCGCACCAGCTCAACGGCTTCCGCAAAATCGCCCCGTTGCTGGTAGAGGTCGACCAGGTTCATCCGCACGCCTTGCCTCACGAAGTAAAACTGCGTGGGATTCGCCTCCCGCGGCAGGACGCCTTTCGCGGCCAGCTCGTCGAACAGGGACAATGCCTGGTGGGCATTGGTAATTGCGAGGTCGTCCTCACCCAGTTCGATAAGCAGCGGTGATAGATTGCTCAGCGCCATCGCTCCTTGATACTTGACAATGTCACTATCGGTCTCGCGCTGCATCAATTCGGTTTGCAATTCCGCGGCGCGTTTGATCAGGTCATGACGCAGGCCAGCAAATTCGGTCGAGTGGCGAAGTTTTTGTTCCAGCCCGATGATTTCATTAATCAGCTGCTGCGCGTTCACCAGGTGGGCACTGGCCCGTTCGCTTTGCTGCTGGGCCATGATCAAATTGGTTTCGGCGTTCTGCCGCTGGCGCTCGGCTTCGACGAGATTCGCCAAGGCGTTTTGCCGTTGCCAGAGGGCAATGCCCAGTCCTAAGGCGAGCGACAAAATCGTCACCGCTGACAGCAGGGCCACGGCCGGATGTCGTTGAGCCCAGGTGATCATTTGTTCGGGCCAGGTCATCGGGCGGGCCAAGGTGGGAACGCCGCTCCGCCAACGGCGGAGGTCGGCCGCCAGCTCAAACGCGCTTGCGTAACGGTCGCGGGGCGACTTCCGCAGGCATTTTAAACAGATGGCTTCCAGGTCGCGCGGCAGGGACGGATCGAAGTTACGCGGGGGTACCGGCGGATCGGCTTCGATCGCGCGGAGCGTTGCCAGATGCGATGCTCCCTGAAAGGGCAGTCGTCCCGTCAGCAATTCATAGAGGATTGTGCCCAACGCATAGATGTCACTGGCAGCACCAATTTCGCCCGCGCCCCGTGCCTGTTCCGGAGACATATAGGCCGGTGTGCCGACCACGGCGCCGTCAAGGGTGACCGATTCTTCCCGATCCGCCTGCAGATGGGCTAGTCCGAAATCAGTGATCCGCAATCGCGACGCCAGCGTCGACGGGTCTTCACCGGCCGGGGAATCCGTCTCCGTGGCTTCCACCAGGATGTTCGCGGGTTTCAGGTCGCGATGCACAATGCCCCGGCGATGCGCGTGTTCCGTCGCCTCGGCCAATTCGGCCACCATGTCGGCGGCCGCTTCCGCGGGAACGGTCCGCTGCCGGGCGGCAAGCCATTGATGCAGGTTTTGCCCCGGACAGAAGGCGAAGGCGATGTAACTCACCGGTCCCAGCGATCCTGCCTCGAAAATGGGCACGATGGCCGGGTGGCTAAGGATGGCAGCGGCCCGCCCCTCGCGTTCAAATCGCCGCCGCGCCGCCGCGTTGCCCAGTGTGTGGGGCAGGGGAACTTTCAGGGCCACGAGGCGATCCAGTTGCGGGTCACGGGCCAGGAAGACTCGGGAGAATCCTCCCTGTCCAAGGACATCCAAGACCTCGAAGCGACCGAGAGAACGTGGCACCTCGTCCGGCCGGCGGCGGCTCGTTGGCGGGTCGCAGCGGGTGTCGTGGCCGGCCGTCTGGCAGGTGGCCACGTCTGCCTCGGACGGGGAGCGATGCGGATCGGCGCTGTCGCCCGACAGCTCCTGACCCAAAGCACGCAGGACATTCAGGTTGCGACGCACCCGATTGAGGAACTCAAGCGCTTCGCCCGCCTGTTGCAGCTCTCGCAGCTCCGCCGGACTGAACTGATCCGCCGATTGGGCGAGCAAATCGCCGCTCGGCTGATCCTGGGAAATCTGCTCGTCCAGCTGCACGACGAGCTGGATCAAGCGCTCGTCGTGGTGGTCATCCGATCGACCCGTCATCGTTGGCTCCGAGTTCCTCTTGTAGCATCAGGATCGCCCGGTACCAGAGCTTGGTCACCGAATCGAATGAGCGGTTCATGGCCTCCGCGACATCCTTGAAAGGTAATCGTTCCAGGCTGCGCAGCCGAATGACTTCCGCGTAATCGGCTGGCAGCGATGCGAGTGTGCGGTGGAGGATCGTAATCTGCTCGGCGGCAATCGCCTCACTTCCAGGCGTCCGTTGACGATCGGTGGGAACAAAGCCCGTGCCGCTATCCTGGTAATGAGCGCCCAACGGCTGTTCGCGGCGGATATTGCGTTTGTCACGATGAAAGTCCCGTTGCAGTTTCTTGACTTCGTTGGCGATGATCTGGTTCAGCCAGCCGTAAAATTCCTTGCCGGTGGTGCCGCGAAAGCCGTCAAACCCCTGAATTACCTGCGCAACGACTGCTGGACGACGTCGGAAGTGCCGACCTTGCCCTGCAAGTTGGGCCCCAGCTTTTGCTGCGCCATCAATGCCATGTAGTCCTGGACGTGCTCCAGCAATAACGAGCGGGCCTGGTCCGATCCTTCCTTGGCTTGGGGTACCAGCAGACTGACCGTGTCGAGATCGATGGGGGGGGTTGCTTCGGGGTCCACGCTTGCGACTTGCTCCATAGATGCCGCACGAGCCGAGATTGGCCGCGCTGGAGGTTAAAAGTTTTGCGAATGGCTGGTTGCCAGTATAGTCCGGCCGAGCGAAGTCTTGCGGCCAGGGCGGGTGCCGTCCGCCGGGTTGCGGGCCAGTTGCAGCGATATTTCGCGATGTAAGGACGGCTGCTCGGTCGCTGCCGCAATTTTTCTTACGTTTCTTCCCTCCGCGCGGCCAAACCGTGGCCGGCGTGGAATCTCCCCCCTAGCCGCCCGCGGCGACCCCAGGCCATGGCCGCGGGTTGTTGTCGCGGCCCCGCTCGTGACGCGGACAACGAGCTCCCTCACCAAATCATCAGGAGATTCGCCATGCCTTATCCTCGCAGGTTTCTCATCCAGACGTGCATCGCGATGCTCCTGGCGTCCTCGCTGGCGTTTCTCTCCATCCCGGCGTTGGCCGCCACGATCGCCTGGGATGACGGGCAAACCGGGCTGGGAAGCAAGCAATGGTCGCGAAGTCTTAATTGGAATCCTAACGTGCTCCCGGGGGCGGCGGATGATGTGGTGATCGGCAATCTGGTCCCGGCGCAGGGCGATGCCACGCTTGTCAACCAGGACTTTTCCATCCGCAGCCTCACACTCATGTCGGGTGCCAGCGCCGATACGACCTCGAATTTCCTGCAGGTGAATGGGCCACTCGATATTGGCCTCGCTTCCCGCATGATCATTTCGCAGCATGCCGCCGGCCCGTCGACCGTATCGTTTCAGATGGGAGGCGCCATTTCGATCGCCAATCTGGGCAGCTTCGACCTCCGCGGCGGTTTCGCGCGACTGGGCGGTTCGGTCACGGTCGGTCTGGGCGGAGCCTTCGAAGGCTTCGGTGATTTCCAGTTCACAAACGGGCTCGTTTCGGCAACCACCATCTTCACCAATAATGGCTCGCTGAAGACCGGCCGGGCGGCGGGCGCTGCCGCCACCGATCATTTTACCCTGCGGCTGCGTGCCAACGATCCCGATGGCTTTATCGATCTCGACGGGGTCAACGACAACCGCGTGGTCAACATCGTGGAAAATACGACGCTTGACCTCGACATGTCGCCGCGAACGTTTCGGGGCACCATGACGATGGCCGCCAGTTCGGTCTTCGACACACAGTACGGCTTGATCAGCAGCGGAGGAGCGACGTTTGAGATCAACGCGGCGACCGCGAATGCGGGCGTTTCCAGCACGGCGACCATCCGCGGCGGGGCCCTCAGCCTGTCCGACGCAACGATCAACGTGCACACGGGTACGCTCGTCGTGGAATCCGATCTGACGGGTAATGCCCTCTCATCGATCGTGCTCGATCCGAACAGCACGTTACAGCTGGACGGTGATGTCACGTATTCCGGGGCGCTTACCCGCTCCGCGACGGGGCGGAACAACTGGATCATTAACGGCATGGCCGACCTCTCCGGAGGTGCCATTAACTGGGGACTGAGTGCCACCGACGACACGGTGATCAATCAAGGCGCCGAATTGAAGATTGTCGGCAGCTTCAACGTCGGGACGTTGACCGAGAACAAGTACAATGGCGAAATCTTCCTGAACGGGGGCAAACTGTGGTTGCCCGCGCTGACGGACCCCGCGGTGCTCGCGGGGCGCGTGCATGTCACCTCCCTGCCGGGAGCCTCCGCGAATCTCGTGGGCAACGCGATTTACGAAGACGTGATTACTGTGAACGGTGACAGTATTGCGAATTTCAACGGTACCGTCACGCTGCGGGATGCCGGTCGCTTCGTCCTCCAAGCCAACATGCGGACTTACAGCGCGGTTACATTTGGCAGTGGAGGCCTCAACTCGGCGCGGGTACTTGGAATTTCCTGGGCGGGGCGACGGTCGATGTCGATACAACGATCGACCTGTCGAGCGGCGACATGAACCTGGCCGACAATCCGGCCGCGCGGACGCATCAACTGAATGCCGATTGGACGATTGAGGCCGACAGCCTGGGAGGCGATGTGGGTGGGGATCAGCCCGTGACCTTCAATATCAACAACGTGAATGCTCAATTGACGGTGAATCTCAATAATCCGCAGGACGCCTGGACGCTCGGCAGCTTGGGCACCTTGAATGTCCTATCCGCCGGGACTCTCAGCACCTCGTTGGCTGGTTCCGATGTGCAAGTCGCGGGACGCATCAACGTGGAGCATGCGCAGCGGTTCACGGCGCAACTTCATCTGGCACAATCGGGAATCATTGATTTGCGGACTGCCTCGACGGTGCTGTACCTCAACGGCGGTTCCTCCACCGAACTGAATTCGATCGCCGGAGGCTTGATCAGCGGCGCGGGTACCTTGGCCTCGTCGACCTCGGGACTGACAGGCTTTGGCACCGTGAATACGGATATTTCGTTTACGCAGGGTGCTGATTTGAAGGCCAATGGTGGCACGCTGGTCATCAACGGAGACATCCTGGCCGCCGATGTGGTGCGGGTGGAGCAAGCCGGCACTTTGCGGGTGAATACCCCTTTCGATACGGGGAATATCGGCGATCTGCAAATGCGGGGTGGGCGGCTGGTGGCAACCACCCTGACGAACTCTGGCGTGATCGAAGGCTATGGTAGCGTCGAGGCCCAATCGCTGACGAATATCGGTTCGCTGCAAGGCGCCTCGGGTCAGACTCTGGTGATCGATACGGTTCAGGCCCCGAATCTGGATGGCATCGACGGTGTCAACCTCTTCGGAACGGTCGAAGCCCGTTTCGGCAGCATTACGATCGTCGACCCGTTGGCCGATTCGTACTCGAGTACCGCACTGGTGGCGGCGGGCCAGGTGCTGGACTTTCAGGCCGGCTGGCGGCTGGACGTGGCGGGCTCGCTCAGCTTCCTGGGCTTCAACACACCGGCCGTGTTGCGCGGCGGAACGACGTTTCTGGAAGGTACGGTCGACGTCGATCTCAAGGGCGCGATCGAGGCGCGGACCTTGATCCAGTCCTCCGCAGTCGTCAATCTGAACGACGCGAATGATGAACTTCTGTTGCGCGGCCACACGACGATTTCGATTGGCGCGACATTCAACGGGAACGGCAGGGTCGTCAACGAAACGGGTGGTCGACTCGAGGCTCTCTCCGGCGCGATCGTGATGGTCGACGTCGTGAACGGCGGCGATATGGAGATCAACAATCAACCCGGGATCATCGCTCTGCGGTCCTTCCAGCAATTGGGAACGGGCAGCCTGGACATCGATCTCGGCTCGTCGGCAGCGGAAAGCTACCAGCAGTTGCTGCTGGTCGAGGACGCCCTACTGGACGGGACCCTCACGGTCGGTCTACTCGGAGGCTTCGCGCCCGTGCTGAATGACAGCTTCACCATCATCTCGACAAATATCGGAACGGTCTCTGGCACGTTCGCCACGACGAATCTGCCGGAGCTGGGATCTGGTCTGAATTGGCTCGTCGATTACTCCGACGCCACGGCCGTTGTCCTCCGCGTGGTGGCGGCCGGCATCTCGGGCGATTTTGACATGAATGGTGACTACGCGTGCGAGGACATTGACCTGCTGGTTGCCGAGATTGCTGCAGGGACCAACAGCGGGGCCTTTGATCTGACGGGCGATGGAGCCGTGGATGGCGATGATCTGACGGCGTGGCTGGCCGAAGCCGGCGCCGCCGAACTCGGTTCCGGCGATCCTTATCTCCTAGGCGATGCGAATCTCGACGGTGTCGTCGATACGAGTGATTTCAACTTGTGGAATGGGAGCAAGTTCACGAGCACGGCGGCCTGGTGCGCGGGAGACTTCAACGCGGATGGCGTGGTCGACACGAGTGATTTCAATATCTGGAATGGCAACAAGTTCCAGTCGTCCGCGCGGCCGGCAGCCGTTCCTGAACCTACGTCACGGGTCCTGTGGCTGTGTGGCCTGTTGGCGTGCCGATGGCTCCGCCGGTCCGGCAGGCCGCCGCGTACCGCCTGAACGCCGCCCGCTCGGTGACGGCCTGAAGGGGAGCAGACGCGGAAACTTCCTGGTTTCTCCCGCTGAAGTCGACGTCCAGTCGCCCGCTGGACGCGCGAACGCGACGGCGGCCCTACTTAACCCTGCGGTAGCGGCCTATAATCGCCGGTCTATGTCGATGATCGAAATCAAGGGTCTGACGAAGACCTACCGGGTGTATCAAAAAAAGGAAGGGCTGGGCGCCTCGCTGCGCGGGCTGTTCCAGCGGGAGTATCGTGATGTGCGGGCGGTGCGGGACATCGACCTGACGGTCGAACCGGGTGAGTTTGTGGCCTTTCTCGGGCCCAATGGTGCCGGGAAGACGACGACGCTCAAGCTGCTGTCCGGCGTGATCACGCCGACGTCCGGCGCCGCGACCGTCATGGGCTTTGTTCCGTGGGAACGGGCCAACGAGTACCGCCGCCGCTTCGCCCTGGTAATGGGACAAAAGAATCAGCTCTGGTGGGACCTGCCGGCTCAGGAATCGTTTCGACTGCACCAGCAGATCTACGGGATTCCCGAGAACCGGTTTCGTGCCACGTTGGACGAGTTGTCCGAGTTGCTGAATGTGGGCGAACTGTTGGGGCAACCGGTTCGAGAGCTGTCCCTTGGCGAGCGGATGAAGATGGAGCTGACCGGTGCCTTGTTGCATTCGCCGGAAGTCCTGTTCCTCGACGAACCCACCATCGGACTGGACGTCGTTGCCCAGCACAATATTCAGCAATTCCTCCGCCGTTACCAGCAGCGGCAGAAAACAACCATTCTGCTGACCAGCCACTATATGAAGGACGTCGCCGCGCTGTGCCGGCGAGTGGTGATCATTGCCCAGGGGCAGATCAAGTACGACGGTTCGCTGACCGGCATCGTCGATCGCTTCAGCGGTCACAAAGTCGTCTCGCTGCTCTTCGCGGACGGCCAGTTGCCGTCCGATTTGGCCAAGTACGGTGAGGTCATGGAGATCGAGGCGCCGCGGGCGAAGTTACGTATTCCGCGGCAGCAGGTGGCCAAGCTGCTCAGCGCGATCCTGGACGGATACGCCATTGAGGACGTGAGCGTCGAGGATCCGCCCTTGGAAGAGGTCATCGCGGATATGTTTTCCCAGGTTGGCAAGGATGATGCGGCCAGTAAGACGCCCGATATTGCGGGGGCCGTGTAGTGTACGCGCGGCGCAAACCTGGTGGACGATCTTGCGGATTGCGCTCGAGGAGCGGTTGGTCTATCGGGGCGATTTTGCGTTGGGCACGCTGATGCGGTTTTTGCCGATCATCACCCAGATCTTTCTGTGGTGGGCAATTTTCCAGGCCATCCGTGCTGAGCAGGGGACCGGGACCGAGGCGAACATTCGCGGCTATTCGTATACCGATTTTGTCGCCTATTACTTGCTGACCATGTTGGCACGCGCTTTTTCGAGCATGCCCGGCCTCGCCAGTGGCATCGCGCAGCAGGTACGTTCGGGCGAGGTCAAGAAGTTTCTCATCCAGCCCATCGACTTGCTCGGCTTTTTGCTCCTGACGCGCGTGGCCCACAAACTGGCATATTACTCGGTGGCGATCGGTCCCTTTGCGCTCGTTTACTGGCTGTGCCTGGACTATTTTCCGCCACCACCCGATCTGACCACGTTTGCCGCTTTCCTGGCGACGCTGCTGATGGGGTTCATCCTGGGGTTTTTCCTGGAAGCCTCCTTGGGACTGGTGAGTTTCTGGTTCCTCGAAGTTAGTTCGCTGCTCTTCGTCTACATGCTGTTCAGCTTTTTTCTTTCCGGGCACATGTTTCCGCTTGATATGTTGCCATCCCCCTTTGACACGATCGTCGAATTTCTGCCTCTGCAGTATCTGGCCTATTTCCCGGCGGCGGTCTTCTTGGGCAAGGTCACCGGGACTCGGCTGGTCGTCGGTCTGGCGGCGGAAGTCGGCTGGATCGTTTTCTTTATCCTGTTGTCACGGTGGATGTTTTCCGCGGGCGTAAGGCGATACAGCGGATTCGGAGGTTAAGTGATGGCATCCACGCAGCATCGTGCGCCGTACCTGGCCGTCTTGTGGACGTTCATTCGCAACAGTCTGGTCCGCGATATGAGTTTTCGCACGAATTTTCTCATCGAGTGCCTGGCTTCGACATCCTGGATCTTCATGAACGTGGGCTTCTACCTGCTCATTTTCCAATTTACCAATCAGATTGGCGCCGATAGTGGCTGGGGTAAGTACGAATTCTTCGTCTTCCTGGCCACGACGATGTTCGTGAACAGTATCGTGCAGGCTTTCTTCATGCCCAATGCGCAGGAGTTCAGCGAGCTGATTCGCACCGGGGGGCTTGATTTTGCCCTGCTCAAACCAATCGATACGCAGTTCGTGATTTCCCTGCAGCGGGTGGAATGGGCCACCCTCTCCAACTTCGTGGTCGGTCTCGCGATGTTGGCGTTCAGCTTGTGGAAGCTTGCCACGCGCCCGGACCATCCCTTGCACATCCATCCCGCGGCGTATTTCCTCTACCCCTTTTTCATCGTGTGTGGCGTCATGATCCTGTACAGCCTGATGATCGCCTTGGCCGCCACGAGTATCTGGTTGGGACGAAATCAGACGCTCTACAATTTCTGGTTCTATATCACCAACTTCTCTCGTTACCCGATGGAGATTTATGACGGACCTTGGGGCACACCCCTCCGTTCGTTCTTTACTTTCATCATTCCCGTGTTGATTGTCGTCAATGTGCCGGCTCGCCTGCTGGCCAAACCGCTGGTTAAGAGTGGTTTCTTGTTGCCGCTGTTCGCGTTGGCGGCCACCGCGGCCAGTCTGTGGGCATCGCGCTGGGTGTTCTGTCGGGCCCTCAAGGGCTACCGCAGCGCCAGCAGTTGAGGTGGTCGTGCTCAAGTCACTTTGCCAATTGGTCCGACTGCCCAACGTCTTCACCGTGATGGCCGACATTGCCTTGGGCTACCTGTTCGTTCATCCTGGCTTCACGCCGCTGGCGCCATTCCTCTGCCTGCTGGTGGCTTCGATCGGCCTGTATTGGGCCGGCATGGTCCTCAACGACTGGTTTGACGTCGAGCAGGATCGGAAGGAGCGACCCGAGCGGCCCCTGCCGTCGGGTGCGATTGGTCTGCCCGCCGCCTTGGGAATGGGCGGGAGCCTTCTCGTCCTGGGTGTGCTGTGCGGTTTTCTGGCAGGCCACCTGTCCGCGGGTACCGATCTCCCCTGGCGCAGTGGTGTGGTGGCCACGGGCATGGCCTGCTGCATCGTGGCCTACGATGCGGGCGGGAAACGCCGTTGGTTCGGGCCGCCGCTGATGGGAGCCTGTCGGTTTGGCAATCTCCTGCTTGGTATGAGTACGGGGCCCGTCATCTGGGACTATGCGGTGCCGCCCACGGGATTCGACGCCGCGCAGCTGGCCGTGGCGGGTGGACTGGGTATTTACGTGGCGGGGATCACGTGGCTGGCGAGCAACGAAGCGGGCACGCCTCGTCGAGGCCCCCTGATCGGGGCCGCCCTTGTCATGGTCCTGGGACTGATTCTGCTCGGCACCTTCACCTGGCAGCACGTCTGTCAGGCCGGGCGTTACGATCTGACGATGCGTCACGGACTCTGGCCCATCATTGTGCTGTTACTGGCGGTGCCGATCGTGCGGCGCGTCGCGGCGTTGGCGGCCGCCCCCTCGCCGGCTCGGGTTCAAGCCGCCGTGAAAAGCGGTATCCTGTCGCTGATCGTTTTCGACGCGGCGGTCTGTCTGGCGGTCCGTTCGCCGTGGGGGTGGAGCGTGGCGATCCTGTCGCTCATGATTCCCACCGTATTGTTGGGACGTGTCTTTTATTCCACGTGAGAGGGCGAGTTGTCTCGCCACCATCCCATGCGTATCGGCTACAACACAAATGGTTTCGCCCACCACGAGTTGGACGATGCCTTGAATCTACTGGCGGCTTTGGGCTACGAGAGCGTGGCGCTGACGCTCGACCACTACGTCCTCAATCCGTTTGCGTCGACATTTACGTTTGAAATGACGCGTGTGTCGGACCTGCTGGCGCGGCTCGGTCTGCGGAGCGTGGTCGAGACGGGAACTCGGTACCTGCTCAATCCCGTCGTCAAGCACGAACCGACCCTGATGACGAAAGACCCGGAGCAACGAGCGCGACGCGTCGATTTCCTTTGCCGAGCCATCGATACGGCCGCCTGCCTGGAGAGTGATTGCGTTTCGATCTGGTCGGGTGCCCTGCACGATCCGGCGACGGAGGATGAGGCGTTTGATCGCTTGCTTCCGAATTTGGTGCGCGTTCTTGACTATGCGGCTTTACACCAGGTCGTTGTCGGCT
Source organism: uncultured Planctomycetaceae bacterium (assembly GCA_963700865.1). Lineage (GTDB taxonomy): Bacteria > Planctomycetota > Planctomycetia > Pirellulales > Pirellulaceae > CAVOGJ01. The sequence goes on from CAVOZC010000023.1 coordinate 173,356, forward strand.
TCGAGCCGGAACCGGGCATGTTCATCGATACGATGACCAGGTTCTCGGAGTTGCAAGCAAGGTTGGGCCGCGACGACTTGTGGTTGACGCTTGATGTCGGGCACCTGCATTGTCAAGGGGAAGTGCCGGTGTACGACGTCGTCCGCCGTTGGGGCGAACGGATAGTGAACGTGCATATCGAGGACATGCGGGCCGGTCGGCACGAACACTTACCCTTCGGCGAGGGCGAGATGGATTTTCCCCCCATCATTGCCGCGCTGCAGGAAATTGGCTATCAGGGGGGGGTGCATGTCGAACTCAGCCGCCATTCGCACGATGCGCCGATCGCAGCGAAACGGGCGCTCGCGTTTCTGCGGACGCTGATCCCGCTAAGGCAGCCATCGGCTGAATGACTTGCCCCGTACCACGGACTTCGCAACCCTCGGAGATCGTTCTGTGTCACGTCCGCTCATCTTTCTTTCCCTTCCCGGCTTGCGCCGCCAGGACCTGGAACGCATGCCTAACTTGCGGGCTCTTGGTCATGACGGGGGCCCGTCCACGCTGGAAACCCATTTCCCATGTGTGACGTGGCCGAGTCAGGCAACGCTGCTGACCGGCAAGTTGCCTCATGACCACGGCATTGTCGCCAACGGGTTCTACTGGCGGGAGACCGATCGTGTCGAGATGTGGACGGCCGGGAACGAGATCATCGAGGCGCCGCAAATCTGGGATCGATTGCGGGACATCCATCCCGAGATCACATCGGCCGTCTGGTTCCCCATGCTCAGCAAGGGCTGCTCGGCCGACCTGATCTGCATGCCGGCTCCGATTCACAATCCGGACGGTTCCGAATCGCTCTGGTGCTATACCCGGCCTGTGGAGCTGTATGGCGAGTTGCGCGATGCGCTTGGCCATTTCCCGCTCCAGCATTTCTGGGGGCCGCTGGCTGGCATCCAGTCTTCCCAGTGGATCGTCGATTCGGCGCTGCGAGTGGCCCGCGCATCAACCTGACTTCTTCTTTATCTACTTGCCACATCTCGACTACCAGGCGCAGAAGGAGGGTCCCGACAGCGAGGCGGCTGGCCGCTCCCTGACAGAACTCGACGCCATCATCGGACAACTGACGTCCGGCATGCGAGAGGCCTACCATGGCCACGTCGATTGGCTGGCAGTCAGTGAATATACGATTCAGGCCGTCGACCATGTCGCCTATCCAAACCGTATTTTGCGGCAAGCCGGACTGCTCACGTTGCGGGAAGGGGAACAGGGGGAAACGCTGGACACGGGGGCGAGTCGTGCCTGGTGTCTGGTGGACCACCAGTTCTCGCACGTCTTTGTCAAGGATGCCGACCCGTCGACGATCCGTCGCGTCGAGGAGCTGTTCCGCGGCGCAGAAGGATTCGCGGAGGTGCTGGCGGGTGAACAGCGAGCCGCCTATGCGATGGATCATCCGCGCTCGGGCGAAGTCATCCTTGTCTCCCAGCCGCATAGTTGGCAGGCCTACTACTGGTGGGAAGACGATCGTCGAGCTCCCTCGTTCGCGCGGACCGTCGACATTCACCAGAAACCGGGCTATGACCCCGTCGAACTCTGTTTCGATCGAGAGACCCGTTCCATTCCACTTGACGCCACGTTAATTCGCGGCTCGCATGGAGTGCCGCCGACGGACGCTCAGGCGGTCGTGCTGGCTTCGCATGCGGCGCGATGTCCGCGGGCGGCGGTGCGAGATGTTGATGTGGCGGACTGGGTGGTGGCTTGGTTTCGGGCGGGCGGGTGAGGGACGCGGGGGGGATTGGGCTAGGGGGAGTACGGGTAGGAGTACGATTCGGAGTACGGGTAGGAGTACGATTCGGAGTACGGGTAGGAGTACGATTCGGAGTACGAGTCGGAGTAGGATGAAGGTGAAGAGGGACGGTGGGGGGTTCGGGGGGCCGAGCGGCGAGGTGGAGCGGGAACGGGTGGTCGCCCCCCGCTTCGTTTTTCTTCATGTGGTTTGGTTGGGCGGTCACCTACCTGATCCGCGCGGGACTCGACGACGTGGTGCTTGGTTTTTCGCGACGTATTTTGGGGGGCGATCACGCCTACCCAGCTGACTGCCCCCACATCCCCCGCGCCACACAACTCAATGCGGGTCGCCTACGGCCGAGCATCATCCCATTGGAAGCGGCGACATTGGCGGAAAAAGGCCAGCGGATTGTCGTAAACGATGCTCCGAATCAACGACTCATCGTGTCCTCGCCGCCGCATTTCCAGAATCAAGTCGGGGATCGCCGTGGGCTTGGAGGGCCCCCAATCACCGGCCGAGTTGGCCAGCAGTCGCTCGGGCCCAAATTGTTCAATCATGTCCACGGCCCGCGCCGGCGTGCATTTGGAAATGGGATACAGGGTCATACCGGCCCAAAAGCCCGCCTCCAGGACAAGGCCGATCGTGTGTTCCTCGACATGATCGACGAGGACGCGATGACGATCGATGCGCTGATCGTCACAGAGCATGTCGAGGATCATCCGGGTGCCGGCGTACTTATCCGCCAGATGGGGCGTGTGAATGAGGATCAATTCGTCGTGAGCCACCGCCAGATCAACGTGCTCCAGAAAGATGGTGGCCTCGTTGCGGGTGTTTTTGTTCAGTCCGATCTCGCCGATCCCCAGGACATTGGGACGGTCGAGAAAGTCGGGGATGATCCGCAGTACCTCATGTGAGAGCTCCACATTGTCAGCCTCCTTGGCATTGATGCACAGCCAGGTGAAATGGCGAATGCCGTATTGGGCGGCTCGTGTCCCCTCGAACTCGGTCAGTTGTCGAAAGTAATCGCGAAAACTGTCAACGCTGCCGCGATCGAAGCCAGCCCAGAAGGCTGGTTCGCTGACCGCGAGACAGCCCATCTTGGTCAGCGACTCGTAATCGTCGGTCGTCCGCGAGACCATGTGGATATGCGGGTCGATGTAGTTCACGGTAAGGGGGAGACTTTCAATCGAGCGGAACAGAGCGAGAGGGTGACGAGGCGTTGCGATAAGTGGCAGCCGACCTAAAGTGCCCAAGCTTGCCGCCAGGATGCGTCATAAGGCAGAGAGAAGTTCAACTGCACCTCGGGGGCACGCTGCGAAGAGGGACTGGCCAGGATCTCGATCGCCCGCTGGAGCTGGGATCTGCGGGGATCTTCCGCCACGGAACCATCGGCTCGATCGATGCGGTCGAGGGCGGCGGCCACCTCCAGCAGTTTGGCTCGCACGACCAGGTACTCGCGATCGAGCGTCGCCAGGGCGGACTGAGAGGCGGGCAGCGATGGGGAAGTGAACATCAGAGGCTCCGTCATGCGGCGAGTCATCGGGAACGAGTGCGTCCGGAGTGGTTACCGGCCGTGCTCATTCTAGGGGCTGGTTGGGTTGATGATCCAGTCGGCTGGAAGCCGGTGTGGCGGGTAAAACTCCATCACCTAGCCGCGCGCGACAGCGCAGCGGGACGGTTGGCTCGCGAGACCGGGCAGGGCGTCGGCTGCTAATACGGTTGGCATGGGGAAGCGAGCCGCGTTCGCCGGCGTTGCCCGTTCCCTAGTCCTCTTCGAGCGTGGCGTCCAACTTACGCACAGGCGGTTTGCGCGGGCGAAAACGTCCGGTGCCTTCCCGATTTGGTTTCGAGCGAAAGTCGGAGGCATCGGCATCCGGGCCGGCGGCGACGGTCCGGCCGATGCTCTGATAACCCATATCCGCCAGGAATCGTTCGAGGGAGATTTCGGTGGCACCAAATGTCTTGGCTTCCTGCCGCAACTCCCGCAGGGCTCGGGTCGCGGCTTCATTCCGTGATTCGACCTTGCCCACCACGAGGTATCGCGTTTCGATCGACAACTTTCCCGATTGTTGGCCCTTGGCGGACAGGTCGGCATCGATCTTCCCACCGTTCAGCGCTATCAAATTACCGATGAGATCGCGATCGTCGACGCCATCCCGGTCCACGTCGAGCAAGCCCGCCAGCGCGAAGCGAATGGGTCGGCCCGCCTGCCAGATGGGGGAATAGATCAGGTCTCCGGAAATGATCGGATCGGTAACGGCGTCGTCGAGGATTCTTGCTTCTGCCAGATGGTCATCCAGCAGTCGAGTGATTTCGATGCTCCCTTTGGGTTCGGCACGCGCCAAGTTGTTTTCGTCGACATCATACACGCTAAAGGTGACCTGCCGTTGCAGGGCGTCGGCACGCCCCAGATTCACGTAGACGAACCGCGAACTCTGATTCACGAAGGTGATCTCGCCGTCGGCTGTTTCGAACGTTTTGCGTTGGATGCTCGTCAGCTTCTTCTCCAGATCACCTACCCGCGTGAGAAGTGTTTCCTCATTGGTGCTGGTTTCATTCAACTGTTCCTTGAGCTTGTTGCGTTCCGCAACGAGCTTCCGTTGGGCGGAGGCGTACGCTTTCTCGGCGGCAGCCACCTTACCTTCGAGATCCTGCTGCGTCTTGCCAAACTCGGCCCGCCATTTCTCCGCGTCCTGCTTGGCCTTGTTCCACTCAGCCATCGTATCGGCGAGCTGCTTTTCCAGCGTATCCAGGGCCGCCTTTTGATCATCCTTCAGCTTCCGTTCATTGGCCGACAGTTCGTTGATCTGCTTGTTTCGTTCCTGAATGACGTTGACCAGGTGTTCGGGAAGACTGCGATAGTTGCGTTCGCCCTCGGGCACACTTTGACCGTAGAGCAGCATGGTTTGCTGGTAAGCCGTGTCGATATCCGGCATGTCGTCCTGTTCCCCATGGCCGATCATCTGCTTCAGTCGGATATTCTGGTCAATCATCTGGTTGCGATTGGTGTCGGCGGTCGCGGCCGCCTCTTTGGCGCTGGCGACTTCCTTCTTGAGCTTCTCGCCTTGGCTCCAGAAAAAGTAAGTCGCGATGCACAAAATCACCGTCAGCATGACCAGTAAGATGAGCGCGATCTGAAGACCTTGGCTCTCACGTTTCGCCATGGATGAAATCCTTCACAATAAAAACGGACGAGGCGACCGGTCTGCCGCCGAGGAGACCCGTTTGGTCGAGCCGCCGGGCGGTTCCCGCAGTGTGGGAGCCAGGCAAGCCGGGTTGATAGGTCGCAAGTCCTTCCGTGGTAGGATATTGCCTCCACAGGACCTAAGGCCAATCTAATCAGGGCCATTTTGAAAGTCAAAGAAATCGGCGGTACGGCAGGCTTGGCGGTACCGTCCGGTGCGGGTTGTGCCAGTGACGACGAATGGACCGCTGCAGGGTCGTGCTGTGGGCCGCCCGCGAGACGCCGAGGGGGTCCTTCGCTGGCGAAATCTGACCGCCTGTTCGGAAATACTGGCGGTCGCACCGGGGAAAAACTATCTTGTCGTTATCCATCTGGTTGCGGGCGCGCTGGTTGCCAATACTCGGAGGCGGGTGTCCACGGTATGTTCGTCATCGGGATCGCGGGCGGGGTAGCAAGTGGCAAGAGCGTCGTGGCGGCCGAGTTGGCTCGCCGTGGAGCCGCTGTCATCGATGCGGATCAACTGGCGGCAGAAGTCTTATCCTCGCCGGACGTGGTCGCGATCGCTCGGCAGCGTTGGGGAGACGCCGTGGTGGACGCAACGGGCAAGCTCTGTCGTTCGGCAATCGCCCAGCGCGTCTTCGGGAAGGACGCGTCGGCTGACGCCGAGTTAGCGTTCTGGGAATCGGTCACGCATCCCCGCATCACGGCGCGGATGCTGTCACAATTGCGTAGCTGGCAGACGGAGGGTCGCCTACCTGCCGTCATCGTCGATGCGCCGGTCATGTTCAAGGCCGGTTGGGATCGTTACTGCGATCAGCTGATTTTCGTCGACGCGCCCTATGAACAGCGGCTGGATCGTGCGATAGCCCGCGGCTGGACGGAAGCGGATCTGCAAAACCGCGAACGGTCACAGCTGCCGCTGGAGGAAAAACGACGACGGGCCACGACTGTTCTTGACAATTCTGGTACTTTGGAAGACACCTATGAACAGGTGCGGAAGTATTGGCAAGCCTTATCTCATTGACCCGCACCCGGAACACCTGCTTTTTTTCAGCCCCGATCACGCCTCACGCACGTCGACCTCGAAGTCGGCCGCCCCTCGCTCTCATCCCTCCAGGAGTCCTGGTATGTCCGGTGACAAAGTTCCGGAACGTCGCACCCCGACCCATCCCGCCAAGACGACCGATCGACGGCGACCACGTGGTAAGCACGCATCCCAGTCCCTCTCGGAACCAGAACCACTCTCCCTGGCTGAAGAAATCGCCAAGGACCTGCAGCAGGCGGCCCGTGATGGACGGCCCGGCGAAGTCGTCTCGAAGGACTACGAGGCCCTCCGCTTGCGCGGCGGCACGCACATCGCCGATTTGCAGCAGATGTCGATGGCGGATTTGATTGAGGAGGCGCGGAAGGACAACCTGTCCGAGGTAGCCGGCATGCAGAAGCAGGAGTTGATCTTCACCATCCTCCGCGAGCGAGTGAAGATGAATGGCCTGATGTATGGTGAGGGAACCTTGGAGATCTTACCCGATGGATTCGGCTTCCTTCGCAGTCCCGAGCACCACTATCTGTCCTGTCCAGATGATATTTATGTCTCGCCCAGCCAAATCCGTCGGTTCGGGCTGAAGACCGGCACGACGATTTCCGGACAGATTCGGCCGCCCAAGGAGAACGAGCGCTACTTCGCCCTCCTGCGTGTCGAAGCGATCAACTACCAGGATCCCAATCTGTCGGCCAACCGGGTCGATTTCGACCATCTGACACCGCTCCATCCCGACGCGCGAATCATGATGGAAACGACGGCCGATGGCTTGGAGGGTCGGGTTGTCGACATGATCGTTCCCATCGGCTTCGGCCAACGAGGGTTGATCGTCAGCCCTCCACGGGCCGGGAAGACCATCCTCATGCAGAAGATGGCCAAGGCCGTGATTCAGAATTATCCGCAGGCCTACGTCATCATGTTACTCATCGACGAACGGCCAGAAGAAGTGACGGACATGGAGCGGCAAGTGAAGGGCAAAAACTGCGAAGTTGTCAGTTCGACCTTTGACGAGCCGGCCTCGCGGCATGTGCAGGTGTCCGAGATGGTGATCGAAAAGGCCAAGCGAATGGTCGAGTGCGGCACCGATGTGGTGATCTTCCTCGATTCAATCACGCGACTGGCCCGCGCCTGGAATTCCGAATGCCCCGCGTCTGGCAAGGTTCTCTCCGGAGGGCTTGATGCCAACGCCTTGCAACGTCCCAAGCGATTCTTTGGTTCAGCGCCAAGGTCGAGGAAGGGGGCTCGCTGACAATTATCGCCACGGCCCTCATCGACACGGGAAGCAAGATGGACGACGTGATTTTTGAGGAATTCAAGGGTACTGGAAATCAAGAGATCGTCCTTGATCGGGCACTCGTCGATCGCCGCCTCTGGCCTGCCATCGATATCAGTCGTAGTGGTACCCGACGCGAAGAAATGCTCATGGACCCGGACGAGCATCGACGTGTCTGCAAGCTGCGGCGGATTCTCAACGAGTCGAATGCCATCGATGCCATGGAGATGCTGCTCACGCGACTCGCCAAGACGCAGTGCAACGCCGAATTCCTCATGAACATCAATCTTGATGACTGACGATAACCCCTGTCGTGGCGCGGCCAGACCCATTTCGTGCCGTTTTCATCGACATCTCCTCAACTCGCAATCAAGGAACAGGCGATCGTGGTCACGATTTTGAGCGGTCAGGACGGGGACACCACGGGCAGCTACGCGATCGTGGTTTCTCGTTACAACGAATCAATCACGGCCAAGCTGCTCGAGGGGGCGATCGAGACCCTGGTGGCTCACGGCGTGGCGCCGTCTCACATCGACGTGGCCTGGGTTCCCGGTGCCTGGGAGATCCCATTGGCGGCGAAGCGAATGGCTGCGACGAAACGGTATGTGGCCATGCTCTGCCTGGGGGCGGTGATTCGCGGAGAGACGAGTCACGACCAGCATATCAATCAACAGGTCAGCGGTAGCCTCGGTCGATTGGCCTTGAAGTTCGGGATCCCCTTCGCCTTTGGCGTATTGACGTGCCAGTCGCTGGAGCAGGCGATTCATCGGGCCGGGGGCAACGTCGGCAATAAGGGGGTCGAATGCGCCGAGGCCGCGCTGGAAATGGTTGGACTCCTGCGGCGAATATCACCGCCGCGCGGATGAGGACGGAAAACGAACGCGGTCACGAGCGTCCGCATGAGTACCGCGACGGAGCCGGCCGAGCGATCGATTCGTTTGCGACAAAAGTCCACGATCGTGGCGAATCTGCCTGCCCGCGGAACACGAGACTTCCTATAATCCAGCAAGCCGCCCTGCCGCCGGCTCTCCCCGCTCGCTTCTTTTGTTCTGATCCGGCCCATCATGTCCCGCCGCAGTCGTGCCCGCGAAGTTGTCCTTCAGGCCCTCTACCGGTTCGACCTGAATCCCGACCGCCATATTGCCGAGGATGAGGCATTCCTGACTGCAAGACTGCACGGTAATCAGGAATTGGTCGACTTCGCCATGTCGCTGCTGCAAGGAGTGCTGCGCAATCGAGAGGAACTCGACGCGATGCTGTCGCAGCGAGCGGCCAATTGGGCTCTCGGGCGGATGGCGGCGACCGATCGCAATGTGCTCCGTCTGGGCGCCTTTGAAATTCTCTTCACGGAAACCCCAGGTCGGGTGGCGATCAATGAGGCCGTCGATCTCGCACGGCGATTTGGTTCGGCCCAATCCTCGCAATTCGTAAACGGTATCCTGGACAAGTTTCTGCAAGGAAAAGAGTCGGGTGGTCCAGAACCGCCTGGTGGCGCCGGTTGATATTCGCTGGCATATGTTCACAAAGTGAGTTTGAGTATGGCCCTTTTTGATCGCATCCGACGCAAACCGACGCCGTCCGAGCAGGGCGGCGATCCGCCTCGCGAGACACCTTCGCCATCCGCGGTTCCCGGGTCCGACGCCCAGTCCTCCCCACCAGCGCCAGGGGTCTTCGCGCGCTTGCGGCAGGGACTGAAGCGGACCACCCAGGTTCTTAACACGGACGTCCGGGATCTATTCAAACGCGAGGGAGAATTGCTGGATGATGACTTTCTGGATCGGCTGTACGCCGTGCTGATTCACACCGACATGGGGGCGGGGCCGGCCGGGGAAATTCGCGACGAAATCGAACGTGACTTTCGCGCCCGAGTCGTGCATATGGAAGACATCCTGGCCGACGTGCGACGAAAGTTGAATGAGCTGATCTGTCAGCCGGCCGAACCGATCCAGTTCGCCACGGAGGGCCCGACCATTATCATGGTGGTCGGCGTGAATGGTTCCGGGAAGACCACGTCCATCGCCAAGTTGGCCGCCCGCTTCGCCGCCGAAGGCAAATCGGTCGTGTTGGGCGCGGGAGACACGTTTCGCGCGGCCGCCGTCGAGCAGTTGGCCATCTGGGCCGAACGGCTGGGCGTGGAGATCGTTAAGGGCGCTCCAAATAGCGACCCGGCCAGCGTGGCTCATCGAGCCGTGGCCACGGCGCTCGAAAAGCACGCGGATGTGTGCATCGTGGATACCGCCGGTCGTCTGCAGACGCAAACCAATCTGATGGAGCAGTTGAGCAAGATCCGCCGAGTCATCGCCAAGCAGATTCCCGACGCGCCGCACGAAGTGCTGCTCGTCTTGGACGCCACCGCGGGGCAGAACGGGATCAGCCAGGCACGTGGTTTTTCGGAGGCCGTCGAGTGCAGCGGGATCGTACTGGCAAAATTGGACGGCACGGCCAAGGGGGGCGTCGTCATCCCCATTCGGCAACAGTTTGACTTGCCTGTCAAATTCATCGGCGTCGGCGAACAACCGTCCGATCTGGCGGACTTTGATTCGGCTCAATTCGTGGAGGCGCTCTTCGAAGGCCTGGTCGGTAACGTCTCCTAGAACGCCCCCCTATCCGGTACCGTCACGCGAATCGTTACAACTCCTACCGGATGTCGCTACACACCGTATTTTCCCAAGCACCGTCGCCTCCGGCGCGACGCGTACAAGCCTTGTGTCAGGCAACCAGCGGGCGGAACTAATCGCTGCCGGTCCGCATTCCCTGAGTTGAGTAGGACATCCGGTCCGATACCTCCCTGCAACGGTGTCCACGGAGACAAAGGCAAGTCAAGGATGAACTTGTCTGGCAGGCGAAACGGCGGCGAAGACCCCCGCAGGCGTTTCGCATCAGCCACCCCAGCGAAGGAGTGCGGGAAACGATGCATCGTCATTGGCAACATCTGATCATGGCATGCCTGGCCGTCGTGGGGTTTGTGCCCCCGTTCGCCGCCGCGCATTCGCCCACGACGCCCCATCCGATGCAACCGCTCGTACACTGTCCGGCAGTCATCACCGCCGCTGGCGATACATGTGCCATCCCCGGCCATGCGGAACCCGGCATCACGCGGCCGATCCAATTCGAGGCCTTTCCTGGCAATCTGCCCGCCCCTCCGGGCTACGGTCATCTCGAGCTTCCACCGGTGGACGCCACCGGACCGTGGGGCGAGGCCGAACAGCGTGTGGCCCTCCGCACCATGCAGGTGGAAGCGTTGCGAGAATTATATCGGGGACCGCAGCCGCTTGCCGCGGTCGAGTCGGCGTCGGGCCGCATCCCCGGGACTGCCCAGGCGCCGGTCGTCGCTCCCGGACGGGACGATCAAGCCGCACCGAAATGGTTCGTCGAGCAGCGACAAACAGTCGAGAATCGTCGGCAGATCGAAGCGCTGATGGAAGTGTGGGCAGACGGTGGTGCCTTCCCACGCATCGCGGCCGATCGAACCTGTTCCGAGGGAACTGCCTGCAGTGGCGGCCAGTCTGGACCGGTTCATTCGCAGGCACCGGTCCGCCGTCGATTGGCACAGTCCCCGTCGCACACCCGCGCGCTCGCTTCCAACGATCCTCTCCTCCGTCCGCGGGCAGCCCGCTTGAGTGGCCGACGTTGTCAGACGGTATCGTCGCGCCGTTGGAGAATGTCCTTATCAGCCGGAAGCCCGCCTCCGGCGGTCGCTGAGACTTGACGAGTTCCGGGGCACTGCCTAACCGCGCAACACCAATTGCCGTGGCTTTGCGCACCCTACGCAGCGGGTGATTCGGGGCGGAATTTAATTTCTCCGGTTCTCCCCGGGACAAACGCCGCTAAATTCAAGCAAATCTCGCCGACTCGATGTTGTGGCATGACGGTTGCAACCACCGCGCCGCTTGCGGACCGAGGGCGAGACATGTGCTTCGTCTTCACAGCCGCGATGGGGAAGGATCGATTCTCCCCGTGACGCGATTGAAATTGGAGGCGGACCAATGGCAAGAGCAGGCAGCTCACGTGCATGGCGACCGATCGGCTGGTCGTCATTCCTGCTAATATTGCTGGCTTTTAGTGCTCCGGTGTGGGGGCAGGCGGATGCGAGCGACGAGGCGGGTCCCTCCCAGATAACGGCCGTCGATGTGGCGGCCGAGGTTGCGGAGCTGACCTACGCGTTCAATAGTTTTGCCCTCTTTTTGTGTGCCGTGCTGGTACTGTTCATGCAGGCCGGCTTTGCGATGGTGGAAGTGGGGTTTAATGCGGCCAAGAACGTCGTCAACATCCTCTTCAAGAATCTGATGGACCTTTCGGTGGGGGCGATCCTGTTCTGGTTGGTTGGATTCGGACTGATGTATCCGGCCAAATATGGTGAAGTGACGAGCAAGATCTTCGCCTTTGGGGGCTGGTGCATTTACGCGCCGTCCGCGGATAACGCGTACAGCCCGCAAGTGGATTGGTTCTTCCAAGCGGTCTTCGCGGCCACGGCGGCCACGATTGTCTCGGGCGCCGTGGCGGGCCGCATGCAATTTCGCGGCTACTTGATCTACAGCGCGATTCTGACCGGCTTGATCTATCCCATTAGCGGCTATTGGAAGTGGGGCGGTGGCTGGTTGAGCGCCATGGGGCCGGAAGGCAATTTGGCGTTTCAGGACTTCGCCGGGTCGGCGGTCGTGCATGCGGTCGGAGGCTTCGCCGGGCTTGCGGGTGCGCTGATCCTCGGGCCGCGGATGGGACGTTTTGTTGGCGGCAGATCGGTCGCCATGCCGGGTCATAATTTGTCCTTCGCCGCGCTGGGAGTCTTCATTCTGTGGGTCGGCTGGTACGGATTCAATCCCGGCAGTCAGCTGGCCTTCAGCACGGTCGGTGATGCGGACGCCGTGGTGAAGATCGCCGTGAATACCACGTTGGCAGCCGGAGCGGGCGTGATCGCCGCCACCTTGGCGGCCTGGGTCTTATTTGGCAAACCCGATTTATCCATGGGGCTCAACGGGGCGCTCGCGGGGCTGGTCGGCATCACGGCCTGCTGCGATTGCATGTCGAACGGTTGGTCGATCGTCGTCGGCGTGGTGGCGGGCATGTTGGTGGTGGGCGGCATTATCCTGCTCGACCGGTTGCGGATTGACGATCCCGTGGGCGCCTGGCCCGTACACGGTTTGTGCGGTGTGTGGGGCTGTCTGGCGATCGGAATCCTTCCCAATTCGCATCTGGCCGCGGGCAATACGAATTTTGTCGTCCAGTTCATCGGGACCGCCGCGATCGCCGGCTGGTCGTTGGTCACCATGTTGGTGCTGTTTGCCGTGCTGAAGGCGGTCGGCATGCTCCGCGTCGCACCGGAAGAGGAACACGAGGGACTGGACGTCAGCGAGCACGGCATGCACGCCTATCCAGGCGTTGTCCTGAACGAAACGCTGGGCGGTTAGGGGCGCCTGTGGTAGCAGTCTGAATCGGAAAAGAGACAATTCTCTGGCTTGTCCGGAGAACCCCCCTCGGGAATTAGGACGGCGTCCGCCTCGCCCCCTGGCCCGAGGGGGTCTTTTCTTTTCCTTTTCTTTCCGCCCATCGCGCGGTAGCGGCTTGTCGGCTGTCTTTTGTTCCCGTGATCAGCAACAATAAGGACGGGCCAACCGCGGCCGCGATTTGAACGGCGTGCGCCGCATCCGCCAACGTGGCTCCCCTCACGTTCCTGTCACTCGTGCGTGCTATGAAGTTGATAATTGCCATCATCCAGCCGGGAAGGCTTGAGGCCGTCAAGGCGGCGCTGTCGGACGTGGAGGTCGTACGATTGACGGTCATGGATTGTCAGGGATTTGGTCGTCAGAAGGGCCAGGTCGAGATCTACCGAGGCCGCCAATTCACCGCGAATCTGTTGCGAAAAATTCAATTACAGATCGCTGTGAACGACCATTTTGTCGAGCCGACCATTCAGGCGATCGTGCGAGGAGGTCGCACGGGGGAGTCGGGAGAGATCGGGGATGGCAAGATCTTTGTCCTGCCACTGGATGACTGCATTCGCATTCGCAGCGGGGAACGGGGCACGGAGGCCATTTAGCCATCAGCCCCGACGGCTGATCACGATCAAGGGGCAGTTCGTCCGTTGGGCCAACTGCCTCGTGAAGCCGCCAAACAGCTTCTTATGACGCCCATGACGCTGTACTCCCAGGATCAGCAGGTCCGAGTTGTCCGCCCGCGCGGCGACGGCGGCCAGCGGGTCGTCGTTCGTCAGCACTTCGATCTGGCACGGCCGTCGAACTTCATCATTGGCGACTTGCCTTAGCATTCGCTCGGATCGACGTCGATCATCCACCGTGGCGTCGGCCGGCAGCACTCGCAGAAACGTGACCTCGCGAGGGGCGGTTCGCAGGAGACTGCCCAGCAGCATGGCTCGCAGGTGCTCATGATCGCCACGGCCCGCCACGGGAATCAAGATCCTCCTGGCATCCTTCAGTTGCCACTCGTGACGGGAACGCAACACCACGACGTTGGCGTCCAGCCTGCCGAGGAGGGCCTCAAGATGCGCGTCGTGTCCTTCCGCCGCGATGGTGCTCAACCCCAACACCACGGATTCGCAACGGTGCAGCCTTGCCACGCGGGCGATCTCTTCCATCGGATGGGGGGCGATCGTGGTCAACGATTCGATACGGATGTCAGCCAGGGTGGCCGCCTTCCACAATTCGCTAAGCACAGCTTGTGTTTTTTCTATCGGCGCCGGATCACCATCCGGCTGCCAATCGACAGGGGCGACTGCCACCGTATGCGTGAGCACGCGACCAATATGGGCAGGGACCAGGGTATTGGCCAAGGTCATCATGGCGGCCGCGTTATGCGGATTGGCGATTGGCACGAGCACGAGAGGCGTACGGCCGCGCAGTGTGACCAGTTCCGGATCGAACGCTCGGCTCGACACGTCCATCACGCGTGCCCGGCGGGCGAAGAGCGCCAGAAACAAGAGGCCCCCCAGACTCAACCAGACCATGGTGATGAGCCCTGCCGAAGGCACGACCACGCCTTGGAACACGGCCAGGCCGAGACACGCCAAACCGCCAACTACGGGCACAAGCGGGAATAAGGGTACGCGAAAGGGGGGCGGCTGCCGCGCGCTGCGCCGTCTCACCAGGATGGCCACCCATTGGGTGATCGCAAACGTGATGAGGAAGATCAGACTCGATGCCGCCCCTGCCGTTTGCACGTCCGGCAATGCCCACAACATGGCAGCAACAAGCCCGGCGGTCACCGCGACCGCCATCACGGGAGTCCCTCGCCGGGGATGGAGTTGGCTGAGAGGCGTGGGTAACGTTCGATCACTCGCCATGGCCTGGGCAATCCGCGAAGCCGCAAACAGATTTGCTTGCAGCGCGGAAAACATGGACAGAATGGCCGCGACGATGACGAGCCAATAACCGAAGGCCCCCAGATATTGTCGAGCCGCCACGGCCACGATGCCCTCGGGATTGGCCGCCGCCGCGGTCGTAATGGAGGTGCCGGCGGGTACGCCCACCGTCGTGATGACGAACAGGAGGGGCAGGTAGATGACGAGGGCAATCGCCAGTGACAAGACCATCGACCGCGGCAGGTTGCGTGTCGGATCGCGCACTTCTCCGCCGACAGCGGCAATCAAATCAAATCCCTGCAGCGCGATAAATGTATAACCCATGGCCTGAATCACGCCCCGCCCGCCCGCCGGAAAGAAGGGACGCAGGGCGGCTCCCGTTGTGGTCAGCGGCTGTCCAACGACCGCCCAGACACCGCCGAGGATTAATGCGCCAAAAACCACGACCTTACCGACATTGACCCAGGCTCCCCCACCGGCGGCTCGTCGCATCAACGTTACGCAGAGGATCAGCGTCGTGGCAAACGCCAATCCGGTCACGGTCCCGGGACGATGCAGCCAGGATGGCGACTCGCCCCGCCACCCGCGACAAACATCGGCGGCCATCACGACGCAAAAGTGAGAGAAACCGACGGCGTAGAGCACGGCAGCCACCATCGAGGCGAACCAGACCACCCAGCCAACCATGAAAGCGGCCTCGATGGTCAGTACCTTTTTGGCATAGGTATACGTTCCACCCGATTCGGGGAACTTCGAGGCCATTTCCGCGAAGCTAAGTGCCGCCAGCAGGGCGATCACCCCATTCAGGCCAAAGGCTACCATCGCCGCGGGGCCGGTCGTGGCAAATGCGACTCCCGCCAGGGCCAGAATCCCCCCGCCCACAATGGCCCCCACGCCCACGCCCGTAGCGCCGAGCAGTCCGAGCGTCCGTTTTGTCCCCGTCTGGGAGGTCAATGCTGCCTCATTTCACCAATCATGCCATCGTGGCCGCCAGTATATCGCTGTGCGAATCAGCTCACCAAGCTCAACCCAACGCTTCCACAGGAGGCGACCCGCTGCGTGCCGAGCCCGCATCCTTGGAAAGAAGAACACAACCGACGACGTCCGGCCCTTTGCGTGCACACCAAGTGACGCAAATAGGCGCGCTTAGTGTGCGATTTGGTGCATCTCTGTCGTTGCCGTTGCCCTTTTCCGGCGTGTGATCGCTCCCGACCACCAGCAGGCCTCGCCCCTTCTTCGCGCCCCGACGGCGAGCCGCCATGAAGATCCGCTGCGGTATGGTAATTGCGGACACCCATGGACGGGAAGGGCAGGCAGGGGTGTTCGTCCTGCACCGACGAGCATTTCGAAAAGTGGTGGTGGCGCACTTCCAGGAGACCGACGGATGATTACCTATGTCGAGACACTACCCTCAACCGGGATGACGGCGGGGGGCAGGTCGGGATTTCAGATCTGGCGCGACTTGCGATCATCGTACGCCGATGTCTATACCGCGGCCGTCCTGGACGCGATGGCGGAGTTGGCTCGGTTCAACGCGGACCAGAAGGCGCTCATGGCGAAGCGAAATGAACGGCGTCGAGCGCGATTTTGCCACCGCGAACCGATTTCCTTTCTGGCGGCCGATGCGTATATCCCCCGCACGCAAATCAAGGTACGCGATGCCCGGGAAGGGAACTTTGCCGGCGGCGCCATTCCCCAGGATCTGCAGCGACAGTGGATTCAAGGGACCGGACCGGCGGCGAAACCCCACGCCAAGCTCGAGACCAGCATCCGCAACGTCGCCTACGCGCTCCTTTCGGGCGCCGACGGTTGGATGTTTGATGGCGAAGATGCCTTGGGCCAGGTTGACACCATGTCCCTGGACAATCAGCGCAACCTCAAATTGGCCATCCACAGGGACCCGATCTTCTTAACGGCCGCCGAGCAGGTCAGTCAGTCAATGAACGCCTGGGCCGTCGATTTCTTTGGTCATCCGATTATCGAAGATTGGCGGCGGCAGCTTGACCGGACGACCAAGATCTTTCGTCCGCGAGGGCTGCATCTGGACGATCGGCACGTGCGCACTTCCCGGGGGCAATCTTTTTCGGCTTCGATTGTCGACACTTGCCTTTATGTCGTGAACAATTACCAGCAACTGGTCCAGGATGGTTCCTCGATCGTACTCTACCTCCCGAAAATCCAGACGGCGGAGGAAGCCGCCCTATGGCGGGAGATGCTCGACGCACTGGAAGATCATCTGGGTCTACCCCGCGGCAGTATCAAGGTGTATGTGCTCGTCGAACAGTTGGAGGCGACATTTCAGTTGATGGAAATCCGCGCCGTACTCGGACCTCACTTCGTCGGTTACAACACCGGACGTTGGGACTATATCAACAGCGTAGCCGACGCCATGGCCTGGAATCGTGATTTCATCAATCCGAATATCGATGCCATCACGATGACGTATGGCTACATGCGCAACTATGAGGATCGTGTGCGCGCGCTGTGAACACGCCCGACAAGGATGGCCATTACGCGCTCTGGCAGGGCGGCATGGAGCCCAATATTCCGGTCGGATCGCAAGAGGGTGTCGCCAGTAGCATGCGGAAGGCCGTTGCCGGTGGCGAACGCGAGCAGCAAGCGGGGGCCAGCGGAAAGTGGGTGGCCCACTGGAAGATGGTGCACATCGTGCGCCCGGTCTGGGAGCGAGTCGGGGAAGACAATCAGCTGGGCCGACCGTTTCCACGCCTGACCTACACGCCTGCGGACGCCGCGGGCCTGACGATGCTCGAAGCCTCACCACGAACCGTGCGCGGGGCTCGTGACTTGCTGAGCGTCGGACTGCAATACGGGAATGCCTTCGGTCAGGGCTTTCAGGCAGCGGCGCTCAAGCCGGCCGACTTCTTTGGCAACGATGACGTGCTGTATCTGATGGAGGACGCCGCCACGGGCGAGATTCGCTTGAGCATTTTGTGGGAGTGGGTACACAAACAGGCCCGTTTGACCGAGGACGATCCCGAAACCGGCGTCGAAGCGGGAGACATTTTCACCGTCGAGTTATTTCGCCGGTTACTGGCGGAAGAGTACGACAAGCTGCTCCATGCGGGCGACCGCGATGTCCATGCGGTCTCGAAGACCACGACGTTGCCGATTGCTCGGGAGATCGTCGAATCGTACGTCATCGATGAGACCAAGCCGCCTTGGTACATCGATCTCCTGAACATCAATTTGAACAACGAGGACCTGCACTCGGCCCGAGAAAGGATTGGTGCATACATGAAGACGCTCAAACTCGATGGCACGCGGATCACGGAGAATCTGGATTCCGCCGACTTATTGCTCGATGACGAAGCCGCCTGGTTTGATGAGGAGGTTGAGGCGACCGGGCGATGGATGCGCGGGCCCCGCTTCCAGGGCATTCGGCGACTTTACAGCCCGCGGCAGGTGGTCGAGCAGCGAGGCACAATCCCGCAGGACTATTCGATCGCTCGCCTGGCCAGCGAAGGCATGTATGCTCGGCTCCGCGAACTGTTTGAACAGCGGCGTCGATCACCACGTTTGGTCCCTATTCTCCCGGGCAAGCGGTCGTGATGAAACGCCTGGGGATCGAGGGGATTTATTTGGGCGGCTGGGCCACGTCCGCCAAGGGGTCGCTGAGCGAGGATCCGGGTGCCGACCTGGCCAGTTATCCGCTCAGTCAGGTTCCGGACGAGGCGGCACCCATCGTGCGGGCGCTGCTCACGGCCGACAAGAACCAACAGTACAGCCGCGCCCGCATGACCGATGCGCAGCGGGCTGCCACACCCAAGATCGACTATCGTCCCTTCATCATTGCCGATGCGGATACGGGACATGGCGGTGATGCCCATGTGCGCAACCTGATTCGCCGGTTTGTCGAGGTCGGTGTGCCGGGCTACCACATTGAGGACCAGAAGCCGGGTTGCAAGAAGTGCGGTCATCAGGGCGGCAAAGTGCTGGTGCCGGTCGATGAGCAGATCAAACGGCTGAATGCGGCTCGTTTCCAATTAGATGTCATGAAGGTGCCCGGCATTATCGTCGCTCGCACGGATGCCGAGGCAGCTACGCTGCTCGACGGGCGGGGTGATGAGCGGGATCAGCCCTTCATCCTGGGCGTCACCAATATCAGCGTGCCGAGTTGGCGGATTGCCTATCTGTCGATCATGAAAAGGTTGTTCGAGCTAGGTGTGGAAGAAATCAACGGCCACTGGCTGTATGAAATCTCGGATAACGCCTATGCAACGGCCTACGCATGGTTGGAGCGAGCTGGCGTGTTTGCGACCCTCGAGTCGCTCGTTGAATCGCACCGGGCCGACCGTCGCGTGCTGCCCGCGGAACTGTTGCTCGACAAGGTAGTGAATCGCTTTGTCGAATTGTGGGAGGCGGAAGCAGTGCTGAAGACATTCGGCAAGGCGGTTGCCGACGCCATCGCCTTTCACATCGATGAGGGGCAGGAATTCGACGTCACGGTGGACGAGTGGCTGGAGTGGTCCAAGCATGTGTCGTTCGATGAAGCCCGGCAGAAGGCCCAGTCGATGGGCGTGAATGTGATCTGGAACTGTGAACGCGCCCGCACGCCCGAGGGCTACTACCTGATTCAGGGTGGCATCGACTACGCGATCGCGAAATCCTTGGCCGTGGCTCCCTACTGTGATCTGATCTGGATGGAAACCAAGACGGCTCACCTCCCGGATGCCAAGCGCTTTGCCGAGGCCATTCACGCCAAGTTCCCACAGCAAATGCTGGCTTACAATCTCTCGCCATCATTCAACTGGGATACGACCGGCATGACCGACGATGAGATGCGCGAATTTCCTGTCGAGCTAGGCAAATTGGGATTCGTGTTCAACTTCATTACCTACGGCGGCCATCAAGTCGATGGGATGGCGGCGGAAGAATTCGCCACCGCCTTGATGCAAGATGGGATGCTCTCGCTGGCCAGGTTGCAGCGTAAATTGCGATTGGTCGAGTCGCCTTATAAGACGCCCCAATCGCTCGTCGGAGGCCCACGGCTGGACGGAGCACTTGCCGCATCCAGTGGCCGGACGGCCACGACGAAGGCCATGGGAAAGGGCTCGACGCAGGTGCAGCACCTGGTCCAGACGGAGGTCCCGGTCCGCCTGCTGGACGAATGGCTGGTACTGTGGGCCAAGCATCATCATCTGCCGGGACCGCTGCGGGCCCGCTTGCGGCCCCATACCGCGGGCTCGGAACTGCTGTCGCTCACGCTTTCCAACCCGGTGGGTACCGTCGTGTCGAGGATCGTCTTCGCCACGATTCGAGACCGCCGCGGCCAGATGATCCTCTCGATTCGGGATCAGGAAACGTACGATACGACCCTGCGAAAGAAGCGGCTGATGACGTTGATGCACCTGTTCCTGATTCATCGGTACAAGAGCATTTCCGTGCATTATGTCAGCCCGACGGAGGACAATCAGAAGCAGAGTGACCGCATGAAGGAGATCGGCATCTTCGACGAGGTCCAAAGCGAGGTGGGCCAGATCATTGTGGCCTCGGTCAATGCCAACCGGGTCGCCGAGTTGCTCCAATCCGACCAGGAGGAACTTGGGAAGCTTATTGACAAGCGGTGAGACGGCCGGGCGGCACATTGTCGCTGATCGCTCCCCCATCAGGAAGCGGAGTTGTCTTGTTCGAGTCCGTTGGGCAGGCATGCGCTCGGTAGCGGCTGTTCATTCATTGGGAGACCATGATGCAACGACCACATCGCATGACAATCCGCTGTTTCCTCTGCGCAACGGGTCTGCTCGTCGCCGCCCATCCGGCGCCGGCTGCGGAAAAGCTGGTCGATCTCCTCCGCTCATCTAAGTGGGATCGAATCATTGGCACGTGGGTCGACGCGGAAACGAAGGGAACAGACCTTACAGCCACCTACGTCTGGAAGCTCCCCGACCGCGTGATCGAAATCACCACGAAGGACAAGGGCCAGGAGTCCGTTGCGTTGATGGGGGTCAATGGAACGACGGGGGATATCTTTCATATGGGTGCCGACAGCGATGGCGCCTCGTCGCTCGGAAAATGGCAGATGAACGCGATGGGGATGCCGTGCTGGAGCTGGCCTTCGCCAGCGGCGATGGTCAAGAAGGTGCATCCGCATTCGCCATCATCTGGAGGATAACGATACACTCATTGTGACCATCGAGTTGCCCGAGCCGATCACGATCAAAATGATCCGTGCCAAGCAATAGCCAGCATGGGGGTAGCGTGGCTCGGCCAGGAGCGGGGGAATGCCCAGGTTTGCTGTGGCGAAAAGTGGGCCGAAATGCTGGGCAAACCTCGTCGGCTGGATCGGTGTGTTGCTGGTCACCATGGCTGCCAGTTGTTGGGCATTTTGGGGCGTGCTGGAAGCCTTTCACGAAGGGTGGTGCCGTCCGTTCCTGTGGATGAGGTTGTTGCAGCTCGCCGCCTACCTCGCACCCGCGACTCTGTTGTGCCTGATGGCCGCGTTGGGAATTCGCTGGCCGCGGCTAGGGGCTGTGGTGTTTGTCCTGGTGGGTGTCACGCTCGCCGGGCTGATGTTTGTCGATGGGGCAAAATTCGCTCTGGAAGTGACGCTCTGCCTGACCGGACTGCCCATGCTCGTGGGTCTCCTGTTCTTCCTCGGTCGGCCGCGGCCGAAAGCGGCCGCCTATGCTGTCGCGCTTGGAATTCCCTTCATCATTTTGCTTGGATTGTCGTATATCATGGTGGCGTATTCGCCAAGAAGAAGGCCACGGGTTCTCCCAGCTTGGGCTTTCGTGCGGTGCGAACGCTGCCATCCGCCGACTTGTGACGGGTACGCATCAGGGGTCATGCTGCCATCCACAACGGTCAGGCGGCGATCCGAAGACCACCCGTGGCTCGTCGACTCGTACCATGATCTTTTCGACTGCAAAGAAACAGCTATGGATATCATCCAGTACAATCGAGCCGCGTGGGATCAACAGGTTGCCAAAGGAAACCGATGGACGGTTCCGGTGACGCCGGAGGCGATTGCCGCGGCGCGAGACGGCCGCTGGCAAGTGGTCCTGACGCCCCGCCAGCCGGTTCCCTCGGACTGGTTTCCGCCGCTGCCTGGCAAGCATGTGTTGTGCCTGGCCTGCGGAGGTGGTCAGCAGGCGCCCCTGCTGGCCGCCGCCGGTGCGCAGGTGACCGTTCTTGACAATTCTCCGTGTCAATTGGAGCAAGATCAGGTGGTAGCGCGTCGAGAAGGGTTATCAATCGATTCGGTGTTAGGCGACATGCGTGATCTCTCTGCCTTCGACACAGCAGCCTTCGATCTGGTCTTCCATCCGTGTTCCGTTTGTTTCATACCGGAAGTGCAGAGCGTTTTTCTGGAGGTGCACCGAGTCCTGCGAGTTGGCGGACGGCTGTTGGGCGGCTTCATGAATCCGGTCCGATTCATCTTCGACGAGCAGGAGCTCGAGAGCGGTCGCTTCCACGTGAGACATCGTTTGCCCTACGCGGATGAAAGTCATCTGACCAGCGACGAGCAGGAGCGGCTCCGCCGAGATGGCGAGCCTTTCATGTTCAGCCATTCCCTGGAACACCTGATCGCCGGTCAACTGCGAGCCGGACTCGTGCTCCGCGATCTCTTCGAGGACACAGACCCCGAGGATGCCGCCTGCGAATTCGCTCCGATGTACTTTGCCACGCTGGCGGAGAAGCCGCTGATGAATGAGGCGGGCGTGGGAGTCGCGACATCGTTGGCAAACGAGAGATCGCCATGAAAGTTAGCTCGCGATGACGTCTCTTGGAAGCGTCGTCCTTGCTATTCCCGGGAAACCCTGACCAACATATCATTCCCGTGTCGCCCCATCATTCACGAGCAGTTGGCCTGTTGATTCAAATCCAAGAGCACAAGGAGAACCGGCCGGCGTGAGCAGCCGGGTGCAAATCGCCCTGTCACGTCTTGCTGTTTCAGCGGTCGAACGCCGTTGTTTCCTCCATCGTACCGACAGCGCACCCGGCTCCTGACGGAGCCGGTTCGCCAAGTTTGACACCGACGCGGCTTTGGTAGAGGCTATGGAGAGTCCGCATTCGTTGAGGTGACCTCGCACGTCGTTCTTAGATTTTGGGAACCGCGACGCAGTCACGCCAGGAGACACCCGCATGAAATCGATATGCTGCCCCCATGTCGGGGCCTGCTGGTTGTTGCTCTTGCTTTCCGCGGCCGCTCGGGCCCAATTGGGCGATTTTAACCAGGACGGCCTGTGGAATTGCGACGACATCGATCCCTTGTCGCAACAGATTGCGGCCGGCGGAGACGATCTGCTATACGACATGAACGGTGATGGTCTGATCAACCGGGCCGATCTCGACGACTGGCTGCAAGTCGGCGGCGCCCAGAATCTCATGTCCGGACTGCCCTATCTCCCGGGCGATGGAAACCTGGATGGCTACACCGATGCTTCGGACTTGATGATTTGGAACGCGAACAAGTTCACCTTCGGTGCGGACGTGGGCTGGTGTCGCGGCGATTTCAGTACGGACGGATTTGTCGATGTCAGGGACTTCAATTGGTGGAACGACTACAAGTTCACGGGCAACGGACCGCCCATCAACAACACGCCGCCCCCCTCGCCACTCGATGGTCTAGCCACCCTTACTTACGATGCGACCACTGGCCTGATGTCGCTCGACCCCCAGGATCTTGATATCTTCTGCTTTTCCGTCTACGGGGCGGAGCCGCTCGAGTTCTTGTTGAACGGGACGGGTAGCGACGTCGACGCGAGTCAGACATTGTGGATGCAGGATTTCTTCGCCGGCCATGCCAAGTGGTTCTCGCTCGATAACTCGCCGCTACCCACCACGCTTCCAATCGCCCGCTTCGAAACTGGACTGACGGCCGCTGACTTTGCCTGGTTCACCTTCGGCACGATCGACGGAAGCATGGGATCGGGACAACTCACCATTGTGTCGGGAGCGGCGGTTGTTCCCGAACCGGGGCTCGGCGGGCTGTGCGTATGGCTGCTGGGTGGATTGTTGACGCGTCGGGCGCGGCTGATGTTGTCGGCCGCCTCCGATGATTCGTCTCTGAGCGTAGAAAGTCATGATGCAGGTTCGACTTATTACCTCGCTGGTTTGGCTGCTGACCGTCGGCGGTACAATCTCCGCCCAATGGGAAGCACGCTTTGGCCTGCCGCCCGTCAATCCGAATAATGGCGAGACGATGAATCCCGTGTTCACCTACGATCAGCGAACGGGCTTCATCAACCTTACAAGTGTGGGTGACAACGGCGTTGTCGATTCCCTGGACAACTCGACGCTGCTGGGGGATGATTTCGGCATGATCAGCGTTGTGCTGTCGATCGCCGATGCGGCACTTGAGCCGGCGGCAACGTTGCCAATCTTTGCCGACGGTATCGCCTGGTCGCGCCCCGTAAATTTCAATGGGGCCGTGCAGCTCTCCGGTACTTTCATAGCCACATCCTTCCTGCCGATTGATGCGAAGGGAACGGCCATCTTCCAATTGCCGCTCGGTCTGAAATCCGCCGCCTTTCGCAGTCCATCCGGGAATGTCGAAATCGAAACGGGGGTCAACTATACTCGAAATCTTCCTGGTGTGACGCTATTCAGTGTGGGTGACGCGCTGCAGTCGGGTGCCTTTCGGATGATCATTTCCGGCGATTTCAATGACGATGGCCTATATGACTGTGCAGATGTCGACCCGCTGGTCCTGGAGATCGCCAGCGGAGACAACAACATCGATTTTGATCTCACGGGAGATCGCCTGGTGAATTCTGACGATCTGAATTCCTGGTTGGTCGAGGCTGGAGCGGCCAATCTACCTTCCGGTCTGCCCTATCTTCCCGGCGACGCAAGTCTGGATGGCTTTGTCGACGTGTCGGATTTCAACATTTGGAACTCGAACAATTTTTACCAGGGCACGGGCTGGTGCGAGGGGAACTTTACGGCCGATGGTCTGACCGACGTCTCGGATTTCAACGTGTGGAATGCAAACAAGTTCGCCACCTCGTCGGCTTCGGTCCCGGAACCGGTCGTGGGTTGGCAACTCGCTTGGTTGCTGGCTGCCGTGTGGTTACCTGGAAAGCGGGCACTTATGCGTCGCTGAAAACCGCGGGTGAAAGATGGAAGGAGGCCGGCGGGGCGGTGGTTTCTGTGGCACCGCGGCTAACTCACGCAGCCGACCACGACATAGAAAATTAGGGCCAACGTGCCGGCGACCAGGGCGTAAGGCAATTGCGTGCGGACATGGTCAATATGATCCGTCGCGGCGGCCATCGAAGAAACGACCGTCGTATCGGAAATCGGCGAGCAGTGGTCGCCAAACACGCCGCCCCCTAGTACTGCCGCCACGGCCAGTTCCTGCCGCAATTGTAGTTGTTCGCATAAGGGAACGGCGATGGCCAGCATGATGGCGAAGGTCCCCCAACTGGTGCCGGTGGAAAAGGCGATGCCACTGGCGATCAGAAAGAGTAGCGGGATCAGTGCGACTTGGGGCAGGTCCTCATGCACTAAGGATGCCACGTAGGTTCCCGTGGCAAGACCCTTTTCTCCGCAAAGCTGGCCGATCGCAAAGGCCAGCACCATCAAAAAGGCCAGCGGGAGCATACCGCTGGCTCCACGCAGTGACACGTCGACCAGTTCCCGCAGCTTGAGAATCCCCTGGCAGCGATAGAGAAGCCAGGCAAAGATCATCGCGCTGAAGACCGACCAATAGACGGCCGTCGATCCGGAACAGGCACGCAGGACGTTCCAGAACGTGGCGTCTCGGTCAGCGGGCAGATCGCGGAAGCCGGTCACCGCCAGGCCCACGGGCAACATGGCAATCATCACCAGAATCGGCAGGGCAAAATTCAATACCCGCTGGGGAGTTTCCGGCTCGGCATGCATGGCGACGATGTCACCCGAGATCATCGGTTGAGCGCCGTCGCGCAGCACTTTGCCGGTCTCCAAGACGCGTCGTTGAGCCACCTTCATCGGGCCAAAATCCCAATCGGTCGCTAACGAGACGAAGAGCAGGATTAAGGTGATAATCGCATAAAAGTTGTACGGCATTGAGGCAACGAGCACAGAGACAGGGTCCTTGACTCCCAGGATGGTCAATTGAGCCAGAATGAAGGCGCCCCAACCATTGAGGGGAATCAGGATGCAGACCGGCGCCGAGCAGGAGTCACAGGCATAAGCCAACTTTTCGCGAGACATTTTCAGTCGGTCAAAAATGGGTCGACCCACGGTCCCCGTCACAAGCGACGACATGTTCGATTCGACGAAAATGCTCATGCCAACAAGCATCGTGAGCAGTCCGGCTCGCCGACGACTCGAAATCAATCCCCAATGCTGGGCCGTATGAATGAAGCCGTCGACGCCTCCGCTGCGCTGCACGAGCGCAATGAGCGAGCCGACCAGCAGGCTGAACAGCACGACCCGAGTATTCCCCGCGTCGGCAAAGACATCCACGATCGCCTGGAGTCCGGCGAGTGTCCCGTTTACTGGGGAACCCTCAATGATGATGTAGCCTACCCAGATACCGGCTGCCAGCGAGACGAAAACCTGTCGCGTGCCGATCGCGAGGGCAATCGCCAGGATCGGCGGGAGCAGGGACCATGCGCCGTATTCGTGTGGCACGCGTCAATTCCTTACGAGCGTCAAGAACCGCGAAAGATCATTTCCTGGGATCGGCCGACCGCCAACCAGGCCCTTCGACAGAATACTTGTTCGTCGTAAGTTCGTATATCACGGGTGAGTTCTCGAATGGAACCAACGCGTGCCGTACCGACGTCTGCTCGTTATGCCCACAGGGCGAAAACCGCGTCCTGGGACTCACTCTCGGCGGCGGTTTCCTCCTCGGAGTGATCTTGGAACCAAGGGCTGAGCCAGTCGTGGGTGAGTCGCGTGGGCCGCGTCGCATTGGCTTGGTCGATACGGCAGCGGCTGCGGCGGCTCGGCTTGCCGGCTGATCAGCGCCGCACCGTGCTCCCTTTTCTGATCCCAAATCGGCTCGTTCGCCCGGTCCCCGCCCGCGAGCGGCCGATCGGAGACGGTTCGTCCGGAGAGTCCACAGCCCGTGGGAAGGGGACTTGCCGTGAACTTGTGGTTGTTCCAAAGATTGAAGTCGGTGATGTCAATGATGCCGTCGGCGTTAAAGTCGCCCTTGCTCCAGGCGGGGGCGAAGGTGAACTTGTGATTATTCCACTGATTGAAATCGCTGATGTCGACAACCGTGTCGAGATTAGCGTCTCCCACCAGGTATCGTGTAATCGCCAGTCCATTCACGTCGGGCGCATCGTCCAGCCACTTGAACAGATCCTCGCGGTTCACCCAGCCATCGCCGGTGAGGTCAAAGGACTGGGTATTGCCGCCGGCGGCGATTTCCACAACGAGCGCGTCAATATCGACGAGGTCCGCGACGCCGTCGTGATTGAAGTCAGGTGTCGGCGGCGGCGGTTGTACCTCGACGGCCCCCATATCGATGCGACCGTTGAAGACACGCTTGTAAGGCAGCATCCGCTGATCCCCCACCGGCGGGCTGGTGAAGCTAGGGTCCCCTTTGTCGATGGCTGGACTTGCATTGGTCGGGACCATCGTCAGCGTGGGGCCGCCCGAATTCCCCAGCGGGCCCAGTTGCGCTGATCGGGGCGGCTGCCGTGCCGATGATGTTTCCCTGCAGGGTGGGGTTCCCGGGCGGCAAGGCCGTGCCCGTGTTATCACGCACCAGGCTGAAACGAGCCGCAACGGCCGGTGCCCCATTCGCCGCGCCCGAATCGAAAATCTCGTCAAAGCCACTCAGCGGAGCGCTGAGATTTTCAGACACAATAGAATTCTCCAGGTCCACACTCACCACCGCGGTATCCGGAATTGGACCCACGAAAATGCCACCCCCCCGTCCGACGCCGAAGCGAGCGGCCGAATTAAGGCTGAGCGTGCTATGGAGGATCCGCACTTCACTGTCGGTCGCTGACTGTACGAAAACGCCGCCGCCATTGACGATCGCACGGTTCCCATGGAACGTGGTTTGGGAAAACGTCGCATCGGCATCGAGCACGGCTGCACCGCCTCCCTCATGCGCACTGTTTCCCGCGACCGTGCTGTCCTGGAGCCGGAACGATCGCGATCCGATCAGGGCGATGCCACCACCGGGACCGGCTGCTTGATTGGCATTCAAGGTGGTCGCATCGATGAGAACCTGCGTGTTGAATCCGGCGAGAACACCTCCCCCGCCACCGAACGCAGATAGGCCATCCGCCGCATCGATGAACCCGGTGTCGTTTCCCGAGATCAGGCTGTTGAGAATCGTGGTTTGATTGAGGTTTCCGGCCGTGTCATTCGCACCCAGAAGATGGAACCCACCTCCTTGTTCGGCCGACGTATTTCGCGACACGATCGTGTTGTCCACCGTCAGTTCGACGCCGCCCAGGGATGAGATGCCACCCCCGGACTGGTGCGCGAGGTTCTGCGAAACATTGCTGTGCAGCACGTCCGCCACCAACCGCCTGGCCCCGTTGGCTCCTACCAGACGAATTCCGCCGCCATCGGCCCGACTCGTATTTCCCGTGACGCTCACGCACTCGAGCGTCAGATCGGTGTTAGGTCCAATATGCAGCCCGCCACCGGACCGATCCGCATGATTGTCCGCGATTTGCGAATCGGAAATGCTGATCGAACTCCGAGCCGCATTGGCGGGGATCGGCACGTCGATCGGGCTGGCGTAGATGCCGCCTCCTCGGCGAGCCGCGTTGCCGGTGATCGACGAGTCGGTGATGTCCAGGATCGACTGATGACCAGCATACACGCCTCCACCCGCTTCCACCGGGGACAGCGCTGGAGAAGCGCCGTTGAAGGATATCGTGGATTGGCTGACGGTCAGTTCGGCGTTGTCGACGAACAGTCCCGCGCCGCGACCTCCTACCGGTCCGGAGGGGCCGGCCAGATTGTTCGAGATCTCGGTGCCGACGACGTTCACGTCGGCAAGACCGACGACATGAACGCCGCCCCCGTTCTGCAAGGCCGAATTCTGTGTCAAAATGCTGAAGCGGACGGTGCCGGCAGACCGGTCCTGGAAGCTGACGCCCCCTCCCTCCGCCGCGGCGTTTCCTGTCAGCAAATCGGAGCCGACCACGACCGTCGTTCCGGCTCCCGTGGCATAGATGCCCCCGCCGGCCATTGCCGCCGAGTTGTCTGAGATGGTGGATCCTTCAATGGCAGCCAGCCCGCCCGCCTGAACCGCAATGCCTCCTCCGTTGCGGCCCACGGTATTCGACGTGACCTGCGATCCATCCACCACGCCCAGCCAGCCACCATCGTTGAGAAGTCCCCCGCCGTTGGCCAATCCGGCCACGTTTTCGCTGATCGCGCTGTTTTCGATCAACGTGGCGGCGTCCGCGGATGTCCAGATGCCGCCGCCACCCAGAGTCGCCGTGTTGGAACGAATGCGGCTGTTGGTGACGGTCAGCGAGCCAAGATTGGCGATCCCGCCACCGGTCGTGGCCCGATTGTCGGCGACCGTTACGTTCGTCAGCGTCAGTTCTTCCGCATTGAGAATGGCTCCACCCTGACCGGCGAAGGATGCGACATTTCCTTGTGATAAATGCAGGCCGCGCAGTTCCACCGGAATTTCCGAAAACGGGTTGCTGTCGCTGACGCGGAAGATGCGCGCATGGGCAGCCGCTTCGATGCGTGTCGGTGTGACGCTCGAGGGGCTTCCTTGAATCGTCAACGCATCAGCGATGGCGAGTTCACCCTGCGTCAGATTGATTTGCTGGACACTTGGTGCAAATACAATGGTGTCACCGCCAGCGGTCGTGTTTGCCGCATTCACCGCCCACCGTAACTCGCCGACGGCGCCCGTATCGAGCGGACTGATCACGGTGAACGTCGTGAGCAGGCGGCGAGGCTCGCACGACTCGACCGCCAACGGCCGGGAACGCCTCCCGCTTCGGTGTGAACGGCCAGCGAAAGAGTCGGAAAGGCGTCGGCGATCAGACATGTTGGTCACTCCAGGTATTGGAATCCATGGGGAAACATGGTCGTTAGGCAGCGGATCACACCAGGATGCCGCCCCGTCGTGACACCCGTCACGCGATGCGGCTTGTCAGCGGCGGATACCAAGCTCAACGCGAGGCCATTTCTTGCTTTTACGAGTCGCTGGTGTGAGAATGGGGGTCGGCCGAATTTTTTGACCTGCAAAGTAGGCCCAGCGAGACGACAATAAAAAAGTGTACTAAATGCCCTTGAAATTTCGTGAAGCGCCATGCCGTTAAATATCAATGAAGGCACGGTCAGCCGGACCTCGGCATCGCTGCTGCGGGCCGCTCGGGACAATGACCCGGCGGCATGGCAACGAATTGTCGAAACCTACAGCCGGCGAATGTACCGTTGGTGTCGGCAGGCCGGCGTGCCACCGGAAGATGCGAGCGATATCACCCAGGAGGTGTTTCGCTCGGTGGCGCGGAAGTTGGTTGATTTTCATCACGATGGAGCTGGAGACTCGTTTCGCGGTTGGCTGTATGCGATTACCCGCAACAAGGTACGCGATTATTTTGGCCGACGGCCGGGACGACGAGAGCTGGCAGCAGGGGGAACGGATGCGCAGAAATTGTTTCTGGAGTTGGCGGACGACTCATCGGGCAGCCATTCGACCAAGGATCGGCCGGCCGGGAATGCGCGACTGAACATGGGGCTGGTAGCGCAAATTCAAGCGGAGTTTTCGCAGCGTGATTGGTTGTTGTTTTGGCGAGTCGTGGTGGATGGGCAATCAGCAGCGGAAGCCGGTGCGCCCCATGGCATGACCGCCAATGCGGTGCGGCTGGTAAAGATGCGTATCTTGCGTCGGTTTCGTGAGTTGGCGTCGGCCGATTGAGTCGCGAGGACGAAGAGCAAAATCTGATACCAAGCGTGCAGGTAGTCGCGAAGAGGTTCTTTCCGAGACAAACCGTATGACCAGTGATCAGCCCCTGACCGCCGATGCACGAGGGACGATTAGCGAGTGTCCGTCGTCGGAGGAATGGCGGAGCGCTTTGCGGGGGGAAGTGCCCGAGCCGCACTGGTCGGAATTCGAGAGACACCTTCTGGCTTGTCCGGTTTGTGAGCAGACGGTTGATGCGTTGACAGAACCGAGCGACACGGTGGTGCGTGCCCTGTGTCGCCGTCCCTCGACTGCCGACGACGAAGGGGCATTTCGCGCGCTTTACGCGAATTTGATCACCGCGTCGGCGGGTGCCTTCACACCGTTGGCCCCAGGACCTGACCCCGCGGTCTCGCGCCTGCCACTATCGCTGGGCAACTACGAACTGCTGGCACCGTTGGGGCACGGCGCTTGCGGTAGCGTCTTCCGCGCTCGCCATGTGCCGCTCGATCGGGAAGTTGCCATCAAGCTGTTACGACCCGATTACGACTTCGATCCGGCCCGGGTTGATCGCTTTCTCCGTGAGATTCGCGCCGTGGCCCGGCTCGACCATCCGCATCTGGTGCGGGCGACCGACGCGGGGCAGGCGGAAGGCCGGCATTTTCTGGCCATGGACTACGTGCCTGGCGTGGATTTGTCGACCGTCGTCGCCGACTGTCCGCCACTTCGCCCGGCTGATGCCTGCGAGGTAGTCCGTCAGGCGGCACTCGGTTTGGCACATTTGCATGCTTATGGATTCGTCCATCGGGACGTCAAACCATCGAACTTGTTGCTGACCAAGGATGGTCAAGTCAAATTACTCGATCTCGGTTTGGTACAGTCCGTTCGGCATGCCTCCGACGAGCCACCGCATGACGAGAGGGGCACCGCCGCGGGCAGTGAATCCGCGGGAAGCATCGGTCGGGATCAGCCGCCGCCGCTGCCGATGGGAACGCCTGACTATATGCCGCCGGAGCAATGGCAGACGTTCGCTTCAAGTGACGTCCGATCCGACCTCTACAGTCTGGGTTGCACCCTCTTCAAGTTGTTGACGGGCGAGCCTCCCTTCCGTCCGCTTCCGAATGGCTATGGGGATCGCTGCGAAGCGCATTGTCGCGCTCCGGTGCCGCGACTGACGGCCCACCGTCAAGACTGTCGTCCCGAACTGCAGGCGATCATCGAACGGTTGCTGGCGAAGGATCCGGCCGAACGGTTCGAGACGGCTCAGGCTTTGGTGTGGCGTTTGGAGCCCCATTGTCGGCGCGCAAACCTGATGAAACTTGCCGACGACCTGGGACTGACGACGGCCACCGACCGACGGGCAACCGTCAGGCCGG
Source organism: uncultured Planctomycetaceae bacterium (assembly GCA_963700865.1). Classification (GTDB taxonomy): domain Bacteria; phylum Planctomycetota; class Planctomycetia; order Pirellulales; family Pirellulaceae; genus CAVOGJ01. The sequence continues at coordinate 205,110 of CAVOZC010000023.1, forward strand.
CAACGAGAATTCAGCGGCGCATCCCGCGTCGCCAGGCGCTGTGGCTGGGAGTGCTGGGATTTGGCGGACTGGCGGCCGGCATCTTCGGACTGCGGCGTGGACTTGAACCTTCGCCGGAAATCCGGACACATGTCTGGCGGCCCCTGACGCCAGGCGACCCGGCCATTCTGCTCGCGAATCCCCAGGCTTCCACCTCCTTCCGCATGGCTGACCGTTCGTTGATCTCGCTTGATGCGTCCGAGCGTTCGCTGGTGAATCTTGGCCAGCCGCTGATCGGCACCTTCCGCATCGTCACCGAGATTCAACAAGATCCTTGGCGGGGAGAAACCGGCTTTTTCTTTCGCTATCGTGCGCCCGTGGATGACAAGCTGATCGTGAATGGTGACGGCCCGGTAAGGCTGTACGAGAGTCTCGAGTTGAGGCGGCAAGAGAATCAGGGAGTGCCGCGGTTCCAGTTGGTGTGGAACGCGTACCGCGCGGAATGCTCTCCGGCGGATAGGAAGTGGCGGACGGTTGACGAAAGGGCCTTGGCCGCTGTTTCTGTCGAACCACCGCCCGCTGCTGCCTGGATGCCGCTCGAGTTGCAATTGGGCGTGACGGGATTTCCGCGCGTGTTCTGGGGAGGTCGCGAGTATCCGTCCGACCGCTGGTCCGTCACACGCGAGGGGCACCGCGAGGCGGCAGTGGTGGCGAGTCGCCTGGAAAGTCAATTTCTCGGATATATCGGACTGGTGGCAGGTGAGGGTGTTACACTGTTTCGCGGGTCGAAGCTTGCCTACCTCGATGACGATAGAGCCCATATGGGTGGGGGGAGAGGATCCGGTGCTTGATCGAGTCATGAATCGTCGTCGCTGGGCACCGAGAACGCCAGCCTTTACGCTGGTCGAGTTACTGATCGTGATTGCGGTGATCGGGCTGCTCGCGGCACTGCTCCTGCCGTCAATTCAGGCCGCCCGCGAAGCCAGTCGTCGCACAACCTGTTTTCATCACTCGCGTCAATTAGTGCTGGGAGTGATGCAATATGCCGCGGCTCATGATCAAAAGCTGCCGCCTTTGTGGCATACCGCGAGTACCAAGCCATGGGAAAACTTTTCCTGGCGAGCGACACTCTTACCGTACGTTGAGGAGGCGCCGCTTTACGATCGGCTCGATCTATCCCGGCTCCCGTCGGAAGCGGAGAACGAAACGGCCATCCGCCAGTCCGTTAAGATCTATCAGTGTCCTTCCACGCCGGAATCGCCTCGGTCGATCGACCACTTGGGGCGTGGCGTGGCCGCGATCGACTTGACCGCCGGAGCACATGACTTCGCCGCGATCTTCGAAGTGTGGTCGGCTCAGGGGCGGGGTTATCCCGGTGCGTGGGACAGTCGGCGCAGGCTGCCCTTTGGCACGCCGATCGTCGACGCCGAGGTTGGCGTCGCCGCGGCCGAGCGCCGTACACTGCCCGGCCTGCTGCGGAAGATCACGGACGGATTATCAAAGACGGCATTGCTCTCCGAACAGGCTGGCAAGCCCCAGGGGCTGGGCGCAAGTCTCGAAGCGGCCGACCATTCCCCCACCGAGGGCGCGTGGGCAACGAGCGATATCGGCTCGTTTCACGGAAATCCGATCAATTTCCACAACTTTTACGATCCCTTCGGGTTTCATGGAGGGGCGGTCATCGCCATGGCGGACGGTTCGGTGTCGTTGTTGCCTGAGGAAACCCCCACACCCATCATCGTGGCGCTGTTCAGCCGCGAGGGAAGTGAGATCATCTCGTCACAAGACTGGTTGGCGAGACCTTGAAAGGAGCGTCCATCCCTTGCCCCTCCGGATGTTCACTTACCGCCCGGCAGGCGCCTACGTGCCTTGCTTCGTCTTGCTGGCCGTTTCGGTCGCCCAGGGCTACCAATTGGCCCAACGCTGGACGACGACGGCGTCGGGAGTTGCGGGAGGGCAGGGGAGTCCCGTCACGCTCACCTGGGGGTTTGCTCAGGAAGGAACCCCGATTCCGCAAGTCGGCAGCAGCAATCTGCGGACGTTTCTCGATACCGGCTTTGGAGAAGGAGTAGGCGGGACCGACTTGACGAAGCGGCCTTGGTTCGGGCACTACGAAAGGGCCTTTGGCCGTTGGTCGGAACTGAGCGGTGTCACCTTTATCTACGAGCCGCAAGATGATGCCGTCAGCCTTGGCGACTTCCCGGGCCAACTCGGTGTACGGGCCGATATACGGCTCGCCGGCGCCTATCTGGACGGAGCCGGTGGTGTGTTGGGAGTTGCCGACTTTCCCGCCGACGGGGATCTGGTCCTCGATACGGGCGATGGCGACTTCTTCATGAATCCCGAATTCGACTACCGGCGACTGCGAGGGGTGTTGATGCACGAGTTGGGGCATGGGTTGGGGTTGGCCCACGTGCAATCGGATGACTCCGCATTTCTCATGGAGCCTTTCTATGACCTCGATATTGAAGGCCCCCAATTGGACGACCTTCGTGGCTTGCATCGAGCTTATGGGGACGTGCTGGAGAAAAGTCATGCGGGGGGAGGAAACGATTCCACGGCCCACGCGACCGACCTGGGCTGGCTAGGAAATGACATGAGTCGGACGGTCGGTGGGGATGCTGGCGACGAAACAGCGATCGACGCAGCGCAAATCGACTTCATCAGCATTGACGACAATTCGGACGTCGATTATTACGCCTTCGATGTGGCTTCACCGGCGTTGCTGATGGCGACGTTGACTCCACTGGGTGCCCGTTATCGACAAGGCCCCCAAGGTGCGCCGCCGATGCTGGTTGATTCCGCCGCGGTAAGTAATCTTACTTTGGCGGTGATCGGGAGTGACGGTTTTAGCCTGCTCGACGTGGCGAATCGCGCGCGGCGGGCGGTAGCGAGCAGATCAGCGAGCTATTTCTGCCAGAGTCAGGACGCTATTATCTGCGCGTGACGGGGACGGCAAATGACGTGCAGCTTTATCGGCTGGACGTGCAAGCGGAACTGTTGCCCGAACCGAGCGGTATGGCCGTGCTGGGTTGGGCGCTTGGATGGTGGTTGAGAAGTCGTTGTCGGGGCAACAAAGTCGCTGATCGCTCCGCGATCAGGCGGCCTTTGTCGCTACACCTTCCTGGCTGCCATTCATGAACGACTATCGCGTCCCATCGGCTTCCACTTCCTGCTCAAGCGTCTTTAAGTAAGCCTCGATGTCCCGCGACCGATGCCTTTCCACCCCGACCGGCGGCTCAAAAAGGCGGCCTCTTTTCTGGAGCAGTTCCACCGCTCTCCGTTGATACTTCAGCGCCTCTTGCAGATCTCCCATTTCGCGTTTCAGATGGGCCAGCGTGTCGAGCACGCTCGGATCATCCTTTCCCTGCAAGGCTTCCAGTGCCGCCACGAGCTCGTTCCAATATTCCGGGTCTTCCATCTTCGCCCGCGATTGCTCGTAAAGGTCCCACACCTCGTTATTGATTGCCTGAGGTGGATTCTGGTTCAAACGCTGCAAGTAGCTCTTCAGCAGCAGACGCGCCTCGTCGGTCTTCTTCGCCTCCACCGCTTCCAGCAGCAGCGTCTTCAAGGCGCCTGCGCCCGCACGATCACCAGCCGCCGCGAACGGGTTCAGATTGAGCGCCCCGATACGAACTTCTTGCGAGCCATTCGCAGCGGGGTCGCGCCAGCCGAGCCCTTCCCAGCCCATGATGACTTGCCGCGCTTGCAGCCCGACGATTTCCTGCTTACTGTCGGTGCGCTTCCGCAATCGGGTTCGTAGCCGCTCGACGCGTTCTTCGATCGCCTTCAACTCGGCCTGTTGTTGATTCAGGCCCTCCTCAAATTCTTCCGACAGTAGGGCGTTGAGCATGTCTCGCACGCGATCCTTGTCAGCATCGTTCTTCGCATCGTCCCAGAGCGCCTTGAGGGCACCCAGCTTCGCGGCTTGCGTCCGACCCGCACGTTCACCGAAGAATTCATTTTGACTGCGCCATGTGACGGGCCCTGGAAAGCCGGCCACATCTGCTGCCCGGCTGCCCTCCCCATCGCCTGTCTGCCAAAGGAACAGGTTTGCCTCGTTGGGCGGAGCGGCGACGGGCGGAGTCGGGGGTGCGGGAGGCGTGGGAGCGGTGGCCGGCACGGTCGGCCGCAATTGTCCCGCGGCCGCACCGCAGATTAAACCGATGCAAATTCCAAAAAAAACAAATGATGACCTGGTTTTCATAGGGAACCTTTCGCAGGAGGGTGACGGTCCCCAGCAGGGACCGGTGGCAAGGGGTCGGTTACTTGGGAATCCGACGGGGGCACGGCTCGCTCGGTTTCATCGGTCTCCGTTTCCAGCAGACCGGGCGTGGCCAGCGATTGTTCCAGTCGCCGCAGCCGTATTTCGATCTCATTCAGCTGTTGCGACCAGTCCGACGGTTCGGGCAGAGCCGGGAGCGGTCTGATCGTCTCCAGGCCCGCCAATGAGCGATCGATGGCGATCCATTCATCGCGAGCGATGATGAGGCTCTCGGTCGACAGTAGCTCGGTCGCCGCTGGCTCCCAAACGGGCGGGGCCGCGATGGGTGAACCATCCGGCTCGTCAAGCCGCGAGGCCGCGACGTCCGCCAAGACGGGAACAGGACGAACGTTGATCGGGTCCGCGGCAAATCGCCACGCGAAATAGCCCGTGATCAACAAGGCAGCGATCGCCACCGCACCGACGGCGAGCGGACCGATATCCTGTCCAAAAGGTCGCCTCCCATGCCTGGCGACGCGCGGTTGCCGCGTGCGGATTCTTCCCGCCTGGACGTCGCTGAGCATTGCGCGGAGTGCCTCGGCGACCTCGCTGGCGGTTCGGTAACGGGCCGCCGGGTCCTTTGCCAACAACCGGTCGACAATTTGCGTCAGCTGTCGCGGAAGTTGCGGTTGGCTATCACGTAGGGTGCGGTGCGGTTGCTGGCAGATGCGATGCAGCACGGCCATGATCTGCGGCGCGAAAAGGGGGATGGCCGGTGGCCATGAAGTAGATCACGCTGCCCAGACTGAAGAGGTCGGAACGACCATCGATCGTCTCACCCAGCGCTTGCTCGGGCGACATGTAGTGTGGCGTGCCGGTAATGGCCCCCGAATGGGTCAAGCTGGCGTCGTCGGCGGTGCGTGCCAGCCCAAAGTCGGAGATGAGGACGCGATCCACCGACTCCTCCAGCAGGACGTTGCCCGGCTTGACATCCCGATGCACCAGCCCCTGATCGTGCGCCGCCTGCAGGCCGGCCGCCATCTGTGACGCGATCCGCAAAATGTCCTCGACCGGCAAAGGGCCCCTGCGATCGACTCGCTCCTGCAGCGACGGACCCGGAATGTACTGCATGACGAAGTAACAGGCGTCGTCCTGCGACACCACGTCATAGATAGGAACCACATGGTCGTGAACGATGGCGGCCGATGCCTGGGCTTCGCGGGCAAACCGCTGCCGAGCGGCCCCGCTGCTCATTAAGTGCGGTGCGAGCGCCTTGATGGCGACGACGCGGTTGAGTTCGGAATCGTAGGCCTTGAAGACAACACCAAATCCACCTTTGCCGATCAAGCGCTCGATGTCGTACCTACCCAAGCGACCGAGCAACTCCGGGTGGCGTGGAGGCTGGAGAAAGTCGAGTCGCACGGCGTCGCATCGAATCGGGTCATCCTCATTCACAAGGGACTCACCCACGACGACAATTTGCGAGGAAGTCGCGAAGTGCCCGCCGCGTTCCACTGACGTAGTTTCGTGCCGCGCGACTTCGACCCATTCGGCGAGCCAGGCCCCCTGGCCGGATAAGGAGGCCAGTTTCTCCTGGCACACCGGGCAATGCTCGAGATGCCGAAGCGTATCCGGATCGCCCAGCGACGTGTCGTCATCGCGAATGAGGGACAGTAATTCCATCTCGCTACAGTGGTGGATGCTATTCATCGCTTTGCTCAAAAAGGGCGACTTGCGCTTGCAAACGGCTGATGACTCGGCTGCGAGCCACATAGACGGCCGACCGGGGGATGCCGAGGTCGGTAGCGACTTGTGCGGGGCTTCTGCCTTCCACGGCTGTCTGCCAGAAGGCGGACCAGGTCGTGGGCTGGACTTGATCCCGCACCCGTTGGCTGGCCCAGCGGAAGACCTCGCGGCGGTACTCGCTGGCGATTTGATCTTGCCCGGCGGCGTCCGGTTGGCGGTCGGCGATGTTCCGCCAGGCGATCGAGTCGCAGTCGGATTCGCAACGCCGCCGCTTGATGTGTGTGAGCAGTTGATTCCTGGCGATGCGAAAGAGCCAGGTGCGAAAGCGGGCCTGCTCCGGATCCGGCTGCCAGCGGCGAATCGCCTTGGTGATGCCGAGGAACACTTCCTGGACCAGCTCGCGGGCATCCGAATCCTGCAAGCCGGCCCGACGCCCGAAGCGATAGACGAAGGGTTCATAGATATCCACGAATTCCCGCCAAGCCTCCGTATCGGCGCCGCCGGGTAGCCGCAATATCAGGCTCACGCGGGTTTCAGGGATACCGTTCATCTGGATTTCCGGGCGTCAATCGTGGCTGTTCTGAGTGTATACTCTGCCCGCCGCCACGGATCTTGCACGCCGAGTCCCAATCCGTGGCCATTTTTCAAAACTTCTTCATCCGCTGCTGGAATTGGGGGACAGGTGGCTCGCCTGTTCTGGGGATCAGGGAGATAAGAGCGGGGACTGAGCATAGGCCGTCGTGAAACGGTGGAAGCCTTTTCCACGCAATCAACACGCCCTAACCTTGTGGGTCGTAGCCAACCCCAACGGGGCTCTGTTGACGCGGCATCCACCTGCACAGCAAGATGCCGATGAAATACAGCAGGGTCAGCGGAATGCCCATCAACAGCATGCTCATGGGGTCCGAGGGTGTCAGGAACATCGAAATCGTGAAGATGATCAGAATCGCGATCCGCCAGCGACTGAGGTACGAATCGATGGTAAAGACGCCGATGCGCTCCAGCAGCAGCATGATGAGTGGCAACTGGAAGCTCAATCCGAAACCAAGCGGCAGGAAAAGGACGAAGCTGACCCACTCACTGATCCGCGGAGCGGCCTCGATCTTCATCAGCGTATTGAACGCGAAGAGGAAGTCGAGCACCGGATCAAAGACAAAGAAAAAAGCGAGCGAGGCGCCGAGGAAAAACAGCCCCAGACTGAAGGGTAAAAACGTATACACTTGCTTGCGTTCGGTCGGATACAGCCCGGCGGCCACAAAGTTCCAGATGTGATAGAAGACCCAGGGGCTCGCGATCAGCAAGCCGAGGATGAGGGCGGCCTTGATCAAGATTAAGAACGGCTCCTGAGCGTTCAGCGCCTGCACGCTGACGTCGACCGGTTTCCAAATCCGCACGTCGACCACACGCGGCCGAGGGGCCAGGACCGGCAAGTCGAGGGCCGCGGATACCAGCCAGCGATTCAAGCGGATTCGATCTTGTGGCGAGTCCGTCTTCGCGACCTCCGCGCGAAGTTCCGCCACGGCACGTCGGGGTCCCTCCAAGGGAAAGAGCGACTTCAGATTGGCAAGCTCCTCCAGTTGGTTCAGTTGGGGGTCGGCGAGCAGACGTTCCAGGATGGCCAGCAGTTCGTCGCGCTGGCTCGGCGTGGCCGCTTGCATGTTCGCGAGGGCCTGCAGCTTGGCTTGATCTTCGGCCGATAGCTGATGCCAGACCGCCTTGGCAGGCGCATTCAGCCATGCGGTGGCGTTCGTGGTGAATTGCTGTGCGATGGGGACCACGTCGGTCACCTCGATGTCGGCGGGCAGCGGTCGAGCCATCAAGGCTTCCCAGCTCGCATCGTCCCGGATTTCCCCCGCGGTCAGTTCGCGGACGATCTGAGAGAGGTCCAACTGGACGGTGGAGGGAATCAGCTTCCGCTCGTCGAGCAGTGCCCATTCCTCCGGCGTCAGCCCCGCCGCCTCGGTCGTCGTCATCTTGTCGGTGGCTTGCGCGAGATAGACGCGCGAGAGTGCTCGTTTGAGTGGCGAAGTCACCAACCGGACCGCGTCATCGGCGAAGGGAAGTGCGATCAGGAATCCGACGATCAGCCCAATCAACGACCGTCCCAGGGCGCCTCGCAGTTCTTCGAGGTGCTCGCCAAACGTCATGGTCGAGTTTTCGAACAGGTCGTCGCGTTGCTTCTGGTTCATGAATTTGCCAGATTAGCACAGCTACTTCCACTCGACAATTCGGCGGGTGTTCCCGGGGACCAGGTTGCGATATTCTGGAGGCTGGGCATGGCCGCAGGTCGCGGCCACACCCGCCCCGACCCGCTCGCGGGCAGCGACCGCTGCGGAGCAAGCTGGCCGTCTTGTCGTTCACGCGAGCTTCGCTGACCTCCTGAAAGCACCATGAATGCGACTGCTTTGACTGGGCCCCTGCGCTTCCATCCCCTCTTTCGGCAATACCTGTGGGGCGGGCGTCGCTTGGGTACGGTACTGGGCAAGCCGATTGGCGATGGCGACGACTATGCCGAAAGCTGGGAGATCGTGGACCACGGGGATGACCAAAGTGTGGTCGCGTTTGGTGAATTCGCGGGACGAACGCTCCATGAATTGGTTCTCGGACGAACATCGGAATTGTTTGGTCGAGACGCTCCGCGCGATCAGTTTCCGCTGCTCTTCAAGTTCTTGGACGCCCAGAAAACGCTGTCGGTACAAGTCCACCCGAGCGACGCCCAAGCCGCCCAGCTCGATCCGCCCGACCTCGGCAAGACCGAGGCCTGGTTTGTGCTGGATGCCCAGCCGGGCAGTAAAATCTACGCCGGCTTGAAAGGAGGATTTGATCGAGCGGCCCTGGCGCGAAGTCGCCAACGAGACGACCGAATTGTGCCTGCACGAAATCCTTCCGCAAGCCGGCGATTGCATATTCCTGCCGGCCGGTACCGTCCATGCCATCGGGGCCGGACTGCTACTGGCGGAAATTCAGCAGGCCAGTGATACCACGTATCGGCTGTATGATTGGAATCGCGTCGGCAAGGACGGCAAGTCGCGAGCGTTGCATGTCGAGCAGGCCCTGGAGGTGATCGACTATGCACGAGGCCCCGTGCATGTGCAAATCCCGCAACGCACGTCGCATCCGTCGTGCCAGCAACTTGTGGCTTGCGACAAATTCGTACTGAACCGCTGGGAGATCGCGGCTCCCCTCACCCTTGAGACGGAAGACCAGTTCCAGCTGCTGGCAGTGGTCGCCGGGCAAGTGGCATTGAGCGGCGACCCTGCCGGACAGCCGCTCGCCCGCGGCCAGACGGCCCTGATTCCAGCCGCCTGTCGTTCGCTGGTCATCCAGCCCGACGGACCGGCGACCTGCTTGCAGATGCACCTCCCCTAGCGAACGAGCGGTCAAATCGCCCGCTGTGGCGCGATTTGCACGCCATTCGCCCCCGTTGCATGGGCAAAACCTGATGGGGGGCGCAGTCGCGCCCTTCGGGCACCGTCCGTGGGCCGAGTCGATTCGGCCTGGAAGCCGCCGGGGGATTCGCCTAGAATTCCGCCCCCTCAATCGTCACGGGTGCCCGCAGCGGTGGCAGGCTCCTGGCTTTCGGAGACACTCAGAATGGTCACGCTGCGTTCCCGCGTTCCCATCGGCCTCGCCTTGGCCGCCCTGCCATTGGTCGGTTGCCAGGTGAATGTACCAAACTTTCGCAGTCCTCCCGGCTACATTCATGAACAGCAGATGCGGGCGACCATTCATGATCCTTACGGTGTTAACGAGGGAGTGCCACCGATTGATGGTGGACGCCCGCTGGGTTTTGAACAGCCGCGGGCACAAGAAGTGCAATCTCAGTGGCAGTTGGACCTGCGGTAGGTACTGCCGCCTTGGTAGGCCGATGCCTGCCGCTCGCATGATTCGCGGGAGAAATGCGCGGCGGCGGTGCGGTGCGGCTGGGATCACGATCGTCGCAGGTGTATGATGAGTGGTTTGATCGGTCACTTATCAGGAACCTGCCCCCATGGCCACGCGCCGCCCACGAAGGTCCGACGAGCATCGTGACCGACCCCACCCCCCCGCAGCTGGCGACTCGGGTCGGCCGCCACGACTGCAAAAGGTGCTGGCGGCCGCCGGCATCGCCAGTCGGCGTGAATGCGAACAACTGATCTTGGAAGGGCGCGTGGAAGTCGACGGTGAGGCGGTGACCGAGTTGGGCGTGCGCGTTGATACCGATCGCCAGGAGATTCGGGTCGATGGCGATCTGCTGAAACCTTCCGGTCAGGTTTACTTCATCGTCAACAAACCCGAAGGGGTGGTGTCCACCAATCGTGATCCCGACGGTCGCTTGCGGGTGATTGATCTTGTGCCCAACGATACGCGGCTCTTCACGGTCGGCCGACTCGACAAATCGAGTGAAGGCCTGATGCTTGTGACCAATGATGGTGAATTGGCGAATCGCCTGGCCCATCCCCGCTATGGCGTTGAGAAAATTTATCGCGTCACCGTGTCTGGCCATCCTGATGCCGCGGCGTTGGCCCAACTCCGCAAAGGCGTCCACCTTGCGGAAGGCGTCGTCCGCGTGAAGCGGCTGACCGTCAAAGTAAAAAAGAAGACCACGGCGATTCTTGAGATGGTGTTGACTGAGGGCCGTAATCGTGAGATTCGCCGCATGGCGGCAGCGATCGGCCATAAAGTCTTGCAACTGAAGCGGATCGCACTGGGGCCCTTGCGACTGGGTGAAATGCCGCCGGGTAGCTATCGGCCCCTGACCCCGGATGAATTGAAGCGGTTGCGAGCCCTCACGCGGTCGCGCGTAGCCACGCTGCCGGCAGCTGCCGGTAAGCCATCCGGGGGACGGGCGAATTCGAAAACCGTGGTGAAATCCAAGGGCCAGGGGCGTTCGCCCGCCCGCGGAGAAAAGCGCACTGCGGTAAGGAAGAAGCGCACCAGGCGCTAGCGCCGCTCGTTCAGCCAGTGGGATGGCTGCAGGACGTTGGCGGGACAAGGCCGTGGCTGGGGCATCCTGCCCCAGTCGTTGGTGGGTGGCTGGCGTTTGGGGGCCAGCCTTACTGTCGGCGACGGTGTGAGGACTGTGGCTGGAAGCCCCAGCCACGCGAAGGACTGTGGCTGGAAGCCCCAGCCACGTGAAGGACTGTGGCTGGAAGCCCCAGCCACGTGAAGGACTGTGGCTGGAAGCCCCAGCCACGTGAAGGACTATGGCTGGAAGCCCCAGCCACGTGAAGGACTGTGGCTGAAAGCCCCAGCCACGTGGAGGACTGTGGCTGGAAGCCCCAGCCACGTGAAGGACTGTGGCTGGAAGCCCCAGCCACGTGAAGGACTGTGGCTGGAAGCCCCAGCCACGCGAAGGACTGTGGCTGGCCAGCCACGGGGTGGGCCCCCGCCCGACTTGTGGAAACGGCACGATTCGCCGATCATCAAGCGACCCGGCCGAGGCTGCTCCCGATCGCGCTCTCGGACTCGACTCGTGAAAGGGTCGGGTATCGCCCCCATGTTTTCGCACTCTTTTCGTTCCCTCTGCCTCACCATGTCCACCCCGTTGCACGCCGCCTACTTCGCCGATCAGTGTGTTCATCGTCGGGCTCGCTTGCTGCGGCGTCAGGAAGTCGCCGCGGATACGGTGAAATTGACCATTGAGTGCCCTGAGATGGCCGCCCGCTTCCTGCCGGGCCAATTCCTGATGGTTCGGGTAAGCGACTGTGACGATCCACTGATCGGGCGTCCATTTGCGTTGTGGGATGTCGTGGATGGGGAGGGGCCCCGATCGGCGATTGAGTTTGTGCTGTTGATCGGCGGCAAGATGACCCGCCGCCTGGCTCGCCTGGCAGTCGGCGAACGGGTGGATGTGTGGGGCCCGCTGGGGAATGGTTTCCAGCCCCAGGCCTGCCGACACTTGATCATGGTCGCGGGGGGCATCGGGCAAACACCTTTCCTCGCCGTGGCGAAGGAGCGGACCGGTGCGGTTCGCTATGGCGACGAAACGCGTGCGTCTCACGTTGTCGAATCGTTGACCCTCTGCTATGGGGCCCGATCCGTCGACCGTTTCGCCGGCTTAGACGAATTCCAGGCGGCCGGCGTGGAGGTAAGGCTGGCGACCGAGGACGGCAGTGCCGGACATCACGGCCTGGTGACCGATCTTGTGCGCGACTTGCTGAGTGAAGAACAGCTCGGCGTCCATGTGCTGTGTTGCGGACCTCATGCGATGATGGAGGCCGTCAGCCGCTTGGCGCTCGAGGCGAACGTCCCGTGTGAAGTTTCGCTGGAAGAGCCGATGGCCTGCGGCATCGGTATCTGCTTTACCTGCGTCGCAAAGATCCGAGACGATCGGGGTATCGCAGACTACAAGCGTACTTGCGTGGAAGGGCCCGTGTTCGACGCGGCCCGGGTGGAATGGTAACTTCGCCAGACAGCTGCCAATAGCTGGCAGGCTGCTTAGCTGGCCGGCTGCTTCGCCTTGCAGATCAAATGCTGTAGCCGCGACTTTTTCCGCGAGGCGTTATTGGCATGAATGATGTTCCGTGCCGGCCCGGTCAAGAGACTTCGCTGCCAGCCGGTACTCTTGCTCAGCCAGCTCCAGGTTTCCAGCGGCCACCGCCTCGCGGACAGCGCGCACACGCTTTCGCAGCAGGGACTTGATGGCACGGTTGCGGTCGCGGCGGACAACGCTCTGGCGAAGTCTCTTTTTGGCACTGGCAGAATTTGGCATGGGGCTTACAGTCGCGTCGAAATACGGGAATAGCCGGGCATCACAAGCCGGGCGGTCAAGTCCCGAATTTTCGCCGATCTAAGGGAGTTTGTCCAGCCGTGCCGCGGCATCCCGATAATCGGCATCGATTTCCAGCAGCTTCTGCAGGCAGGATGTGGCTCGCTCGTAGTCTTTTAGCCCCGTGGCCAGGACCCCGGCTCGGTAAAGTGCCAATTTGCGGGTTTCGGCATGTTCTTCCAGATCGGCTGAATCGGCCGCCTTCTGGTAGGCCCCCAGGGCTGCCTTATACTGACGAATCTGTTGCAGGCATTCCCCTTCGGCCAGCAGGGCCGGGGCGCGGCAGCGGGCGTCCGCATGGGCTTTTTCAAAATACGCCACCGCCTCGGCATAGTTGCCCATCCGTTTTAGCCGCACGCCCACCTCATACTGCAGGGCGAGGTCTTCCGGATAGCGTTGGGCCCGGGCGCCGTAGACATCCAGCTCCAGGCGATTGTGCTGGCGACGTTGGCGTTCCAATTGCCGCTCCGATTCCTCTCCCGGGTCGAGCTTGGCATGCCGCTCCGCCTGAGCCAGGAAAGCCTTGGAGCGTCGGAGCTGGGCTTTCTCCAGTCGTTCCCGCACGGCAAGATCGCCACCCGAGACGGGCAGGGCTCGTCGCAACACCTGTTCGGCTTCCCGATAACGACCCTCGCGATCGTGGAGGTCGGCCAACAGCACATAGTTTTCGACGTCCTCCGGACGAAGGACGATGCGTGATTCAAGTTCCTCGACCGTCGCCGGTGGGGCATCGGTCGCTTCGGCGGGCGTTTTGCGTTTGGCTTTCTTGTCCGCCACGGCCGCCGCCTGTTTGGCTTTGGCATCGGCTGCCGCGGCGGCCAGTCGTTGCGATGACGAAGTGGCCTTGGCGAGTTCTTCTTCCGCCAGACCTGTCGACGGACGCGATTTGGCCATCGTCAGATCAGAAATGTTTCGCAGTGCCTCGGATTTCACTTTCTCTTCAATGCGGTGCCAACAGGCGATCGCTTGATCATATTGCCCCATCCGCGCCAGCGAGATTGCACAATGCCGATTGATGTCGACGTCCTTTGGATTTCCCTCGAGCGCGTTCTTCAGATACCGCAACTCGACTTCATTAAAGTGCAATGCCGCACACGCCTCCGCCATGCCGCGCAAAGTGGCGGCGTCCCAAGGATTGTCCTTCAAGAGCGTCGGCCCCAGTTTCAGTACGGTCTTCCATTCCTGTTCCGCCAGCGCTTTCTTGAAAGGAGCCCGATTTTCCCTGACCTTGGCCTTTTTCTTGCGCCCTTCGAACAGCGCGTTCAAATTGTCGAAAAGTGCCTCGACATACTTGAGATTCGATGGGTCCTTGACCACGCATTGTGAGAACATCGTATTCGCGTACGCGCGATCGCCCGTCTTGATTTTGTCCAAGCCAAATTGGAACAACTGCTCCAGCCGCTTGCGGAGAGCGGGCGGGATCTCTTCATGGGAGACCGGGGGTTCATTCGTCGGGGATGGCGAAGATGCCATGGCGTCGTGCGAAAAGGGGGCTGGACGAGAAGATGATCGCAAGCCGAGGAAATCAAGCGGCTTCCGTCCAGTCTAACAGCCCTGATTTGTGATTGCCAATGTCTCCTCAGTACGGCAGCGGGGACGCCTGCTTTCTGGTCCCAGGGCGACAGCTTTCACCTCGGTGCTGCCGACCAGCCTTGCAGGTCAGGTGTCGCTCGATTCCAATCGAGGGCATGCTATCACGTTCGCAAACCCCAGCTGAGGCGAGGTGGATGTCTGACCGGCTGCCCGACAATAAGGCCAAGGTCTATCTGGTCGGCGCGGGCCCCGGCGATCCTGGTCTGATCACCATGAGGGGGGTCGCGTGCCTGCAGCGGGCGGATGTCGTCCTGTACGATTATCTTGTGAACCCCGTGATCGCCCAGCATGCTCCCGCCGCCGCCGAGCTGATCTGCCTCGGACGGCACGGCGGTCATTCCCGCATCTGGACGCAGGATGAGATCAATCAAAAGCTGTTGGAACTCGTGCGGTCGGGAAAAACAGTGGCACGGCTGAAAGGCGGCGATCCGGCGGTGTTCGCCCGCGGCGGTGAGGAAGCCGCGTTCTTGTTGGCACATGGTGTGGCGATCGAAATTGTGCCCGGCATCACGGCGGCGCTGGCTGCCGGCAGCCATGCTGGCATTCCCATCACCCATCGCGAACACGCGTCCGCCGTGGCCTTTGTCACCGGCCACGAGGATCCGTCGAAGCCAGAAGCGGGTGTTGATTTCGCCGCCTTGGCTCGTTTTCCAGGAACACTCATCTTCTACATGGGAGTGACCACCGTGCGGGATTGGTCGACAAAACTGATGCAGCACGGTCTGGCCCCGACGACCCCCGCGGCGATCGTCCAGCGATGCAGTTTGCCCAATCAAAAAGTCGTCCGCTGCGAGCTAGGGGACGTGGCGGATCATCTGACTCCCTATTCTAAAATGCCTCCTCCCGTCGTCGTGATCGTCGGCCAGGTCGCCGCGCCCGAGATCGCCTTGGACTGGCTATCGAGTCGGCCGTTGTTTGGTCAGTCCGTACTCGTCACACGACCCGTCGCACAAGCGGCCGGCTTGGGTGAGCTACTGGCCGAGCAGGGCGCCGAGGTCCTGTATCAGCCCGCCATCGAGATCCGTGCTCCCCAGGACGGCGGGGAAATCGACCGAGTTCTGGAACGATTGAGCACGTTCGATTGGCTGGTCTTTTCCAGCCGCAACGGGGTCGAGTTTTTTATGCAGCGCCTTTTGGCGACGGGTCGCGACGTCCGCGCACTCCGGGACGCACGACTGGCGGCGATCGGGCCCGCGACGGCCGCGGCGCTGGCTGCCTATCACCTGGTCGCCGATCGACAGCCGCCCTCGGAATTCCGCGCGGAATCCTTGGCCACCGAACTCGCCAAGGTCGGCGCCCAGCGACCGCTACTGATACGGGCCAGCCGCGGACGCGATACGCTGGCCGCGACGCTGCGTGACCACGGAGCACAGGTCACTGAAGTGGTCGCCTATGAAAGCATCGACGTGCTCGAACCCGATCCGGCGATGATGCAGCGACTCGCCGCCGATCACCTTGCATGGACCACAGTGACCAGCTCCGCCATTGCCCGCTCATTACACGCCATGTTCGGTGAGCATCTGCGGCGAACGCGGCTGGTAAGCATCAGCCCCGTCACTTCGCGGACGCTGCGAGAACTGGGATACGAGCCTACTGCCGAGGCCAGCGTGTATACGATGGACGGCGTGGCCGCGGCATTGATCGCCGCCGTGCGCGAACACCGAGCAGCAGGAGGGTCATCGTGAGGCGGAGAATTGGCTGATGCGCTAGGGCTCCGACCGCGGTACACCGGATGAAACGACTCGACGAGCGACATCGAGAAGCCGAATGGATGGATGATCCGGAGCTTGATCCGGTGCTTCACGCACAGGCCCTGGCGGGTCTGCGACGGATCAACCGGTTCAGTCGAACCGCGGCGGCCCTCTGGAAGCCCATGGAGGCGTTCGCTCGGGCACGCGCACAGCCCGTCCGAGTTCTGGATGTGGCCTGCGGTGGAGGCGATGTGGCGATTGCCCTCGCCCGCCGGGCGCTTCGTGCGGGATTACCGATCGAGGTCTGTGGCTGCGACATGAGCCCAGTAGCCTTGGATTATGCGCGGGCCGAGGCGGCGGCCTGCGGCGTGCAGATCGAATTCTTCCCAGCCGACGTCCTGGCGGCACCACTGCCACGCGGTTTTGACGTGATTTGCACGACGCTCTTCTTGCATCATTTGGACGATCAGGATGTCGTGAGGCTCCTCCGCTCCATCCGCGAGGCCAGCCCGAGTTTGCTGCTCGCCAGTGATCTCCTCCGCAGTCGTCTCGGTTATCACCTCTGCCAGGTGGGTGTGCACATGCTGACCCGATCCCCCGTTTGCCACAAGGATGGTCCTTTGTCCGTCAGGGCGGCCTTCACCTGCGATGAAATGCAGGAGCTGGCGCGGCAAGCCGGTCTTGGAAATACACGCATCACCAGGCACTGGCCACAGCGTTTTCTGTTGCAATGGGCTCCCTCATGATTCCCGCCACGATGACCCGCGCCGCGGCTGGCAGGCGACTTTGGGACGCCATCGTCATCGGAGCCGGGCCGGCTGGTTCGGTGGCCGCCCTGGGGATTGCCCGTCGCGGTCTGCGCGTACTGCTCGTCGAGCGAGCCCAATTTCCCCGCTATAAGCTGTGTGGCACTTGCCTGAACGCTGACGCCCAGGCGGTGCTAGCCGACCTTCAGCTCCGCGAGCGCCTTGAGCAACTCGGCGGAGTGCGGCTCGACCAGTTCGTGCTCCGTGCCCGTGGCCAGCAGGTATCGTTGACGCTGCCGGCGGGCATCGCGATCCGTCGCTCGCGGCTGGACGCCATGCTGGTCGAGTCGGCCGTCGAATCGGGAGCTGATTTTCTACCCGGAAGCTCCTGGCAACTCGATCCGCTCCAGCCGGGGGCCGAGTTCCGCACCTTGAGCACGCATGGCCGCGATCCGGAGGGGCGCTGCGGGCGCGTGTGGTCGTGGCGGCGACCGGCCTGTCCGCAACCCGTTTGGGTGATGACCCCTCGCTGGCCGTTGACGCGCAGCCCGGGGCACGCATTGGGGCCGGCACCGTCACGGAGGACTTTCCCGCGGATTACCGACCCGGCGTGATCTTCATGGCGGTTGGCCGAGCCGGCTATGTGGGGCTGACTCGCACCGACGGAGGTTCGCTGAATTTGGCCGCCGCGTTCGATCCGACCGCCGTACGGCAGCGGGATTTGCCCACGCTTTGCGAAGAAATCCTCCAGGAGGCGGGGTTCCCAGTCACCAGGGGCATGGTCTCCGGCGACTGGCGTGGTACGATCGGGCTGACCAGACAACGGCGTGCCACCGCCGCGAATCGCCTGTTTGTCATCGGTGATGCGGCCGGTTATGTCGAGCCCTTCACGGGGCAGGGCATGGCGTGGGCCCTGCATGGAGGGCAGGCCGTTGTCGAATTCAGTCGCGCATTCGCAGGATGCCTGGGACCCTCAATCGGTTCCCGCTTGGGCTCGCACGATGCAGCGATCGATCGGCCAGCGCCAACGCTGGTGCCGAACATTTGCCCGTGTTCTGCGGTACCCCGTGCTCGTGCACGGTCTGCTACGGATGGTGACGGTAATGCCGTCGTTGGGCCAAGCGGTGATCCGTCGGATCAACCAGTAGGGACGCGAACATGGGATGCTACATCCACGGAATCGGCACGGCGCTACCGACGGAACGCATGTCTCAGGACGAGGTGCTCGCCATGTCGACCGAGATCATCTGCGAGGATGCCCGCCAGGAACGCCGCATGCGGATGCTGTTTCGGCGGGCGGGAGTTGATTCGCGACATACGGCGATCCCTTGGCAGTCCGGCCACGAATGGAAAGCGTTGCCAGATGCGATCAATCCAGGACACGGCCCACGCACCGGACCCCGCATGCGACTGTACGCGGAATTGGCCGTGCCGCTGGCGGTGCAGGCCGCCACGCGGGCCTTGGACGATGCCGGCCTCCAACCGCGGCAAATCACGCATCTCGTTACCGTGTCGTGTACCGGTTTTGACGCTCCCGGTGTCGATGTCCGCTTGATCGAGTCGCTCGGCTTGCGACCCACGACGCAGCGGGTCCATGTGGGGTATATGGGATGCCATGGCGCGATCAATGGCATGCGCGTCGTCCGCGGGCTGGCCGCTGCCGACCCCACGGCGCGGATTCTGATGTGCGCCGTCGAAATCTGCAGCCTGCATTATCGGCTGACCTGGGACGAGGAAGGGATCATCGGCAATGCGCTTTTCGCGGATGGCGCTGCCGCGCTCGTGGCGATGTCGGCCCCCAGTCCGCAGACCGCCCTGTGGGAGATCCAGGGAACCGGTTCCTCCCTGATTCCCGACACAACGGACGAAATGTCCTGGCGTATTGGAGATCACGGTTTTGAAATGCGGCTGACCAGCCAAGTTCCCTTGTCCATCAAGCGCGCCTTGCGGCCCTGGATCGAATCCTGGCTCGATGGAGTCGACAGTTCGCCGGACGCCGTGCAAGGATGGGTCATCCATCCGGGGGGACCCAAGATTATTGATGCTGTGGAAGAGTCCTTGGAATTGACGGCCTCCCAGACCGCCATGTCGCGGGGGGTCTTACGCGAACTGGGCAACATGTCGTCGCCCACGATCCTGTTCATTCTCGAGCGGATGCGGAAGAATCGCTCCCCAGGGCCGATCGTGACGCTGGCCTTTGGCCCCGGCCTGATGGTCGAGGCCGCCTTCTTGCAAGCCATGGACGATGCCCCCGCGACGGACGAATGAGTTACCCGCTTGGGCCGCCGTTGGGACGTTCTCGACCCGGGGCTTATCGCTGATAGATCGGCAGCATGGCCAGATCAAGCTGCAGCATGGTCAGGTTGGTCGCCGTAATATAGACGGGACCCACGTTACCGACCCACGAGCCATCGGGCGACTGCTCCTGGACAATGCGGGCATAGAGTTTGTCACGGAAGGCTTCCCAGAAAGTACCTCCCTCGCGATAGGCGACTTGCGAATAGTACAGGTAAGTATAGTGCCAATGCCCGAACGCCTGGGCCGCGTCGAGCCGGTAGAGTTGCTTCTTGCAGTAGGCCATCATCTCGGGCACATGCTTGCTGTCGTAATCTCCGGCGTTGAACAACGCCGCCAGGGCGGCCGCCGTGATCGCGGGTCGGGACGAGCCCCGATTACGTGAGCTGTACGAAATGCCTCCGTCCGGATTCTTGCAAAGATAGATGTATTCCTTCGCCTTCTGGATGATCTCTTTCGACACGGGGATGCCCGCATTGCGGCAGCCACGCAGGCCCTGCACCTGGGTAATCGTCGTCGAGCCTTCGTCGAAATCATTCCCCGCCTTGGCGCTGACATAGCCCCAGCCGCCGGACGCGGTTTGCGCCTTGCCGCTAAAATCGACCGCTCGCTGGAGCACGGAGATCAGTTCGTCGCGCCGCTCCTCGTCCTCCTCTTCCCCGAGAATCTGGGAGAGAAAAAGCATCGAGAAGCCATGTCCATAGGTGTAGCGATTGTCTGTCAGTGGATCGCCGATCAGCCCGTTGTTCCGCACCTTGGTCATCAAGTAATCGACCGCGTTGCGGATGTTCTTCGCATAGGGCCCTTGCGTCGTGGTCGAACCGGATGCGAGCAAGGCGGTGCCCGCAAGTGCCGTCATCGCGGTCGGGTAGGTGCCGGCCATCCAGCGGCCCCGCGGGGATTGGTTGCGGGCCAGCCAATCGAGGCCGCGTTGAATGGAACGTGTCCAGGCCGGATCCTGGAAGGCGGCTGCCGCGGGGGTCGCCCCCCGGAGCGCCGCCAGTGCGGCTGCCCAGCCCCCAAGCTTCGCAGGGCGGAACGTCGTGAAATTGCCGAGGAGAGCGGATGACCTAACATGGATTCCCTTCCCCGCTTGCCAGTCCGTCAGGCCGTCCCGCCGGCGCGGAGCCGCGAGACGAACAGCGGCAACAGGGCCGCCAGGAAGGGCAGGAGGGCTTGAGGCTCGGGCACCACGCCCGATCCCGACGAACTTAAGCGAAAGCTGTTCCAGCGATTAAAATCGGCTACATCGATGGCTCCGTCCGCATTGAAGTCACCCATGCACCAACTGGCCATGAACGTCAAACGATTGCTGTTCCACACGTTGAAATCCGACACATCGACGAAACCATCGAGATTGGCGTCGCCCGGCAGGTAGGCGCCGCCCAGCCCATTGAATTCGCCCGCATCGGCCAGCCACTGGTCGAGGTCCGCGGCGTCGACGTTGCCGTCACCTGTCAGATCGAATAGCAAGTCGCCACCGGCCGTGGCGATTTGCATGACCAGGGCATCGATGTCCGCGCAATCCACAAGTCCATCGTCGTTAAAGTCGACGTTTATCTGCGGGGCTTGTTCCTCGATGGAGATGCTCAGTTCGAACATCTGAATGGTGTCGAATTCACCCTGAATGCGCACGAAGTATTCGCCGGCGGTCGGGGCGAGCAGGTCGGTCAGGCTTTCGGTTTCCCCCAGCCCCCCCGCGTTCGTCACGCCCAACTGCGTCGTGCCGTCCTTGTCAAAGAATTGCAACGACAAATCGTTGAACCTGGAAGGTCGCAAAAGAGATTGGTCCCCGTTTTGGGGGCCTTCCAGATACGAGGGGCCCACCGGAACCAGCGTGATGTCGACGAGAGCCGGATTGTCGATCTGGAAAGAGAAATAGTCCACATCAAGAATGCCATCGATGCTGACAAAATCGGTGGCGTCGGCCGCGACGGCGATGTTTCTCCCGGCCGCACCGATCTTAACCGTCTCTCCGTCGTTGACCATGCCCAGGCTGGTCGCCAGCAATGCCGTTTCATTGCCGGCCATGTTATTGCTTTTCTCGAAGAAGTCTCCGTAGCTGCGTTGCGCGGTCAGGATATCGTCGAATTGCGGTCCATCGATGGAAACGTCGTAAAACGGTTCCATCAGGAACGCCCCGTTGTCCGAATCGAGATGCAAAATGCCCAGTCCGTGCCCGTGCTCGTGCATCGTGACGTTCCGCATGGAGCGGAAGTTGTTGTTGGGGATGGCAAACAGGCCCATGTCCGCGACATCGTAAACCATGTCGCCGCCGGAGGAAGGGAAATAATTAAAGGCCAGCACGTTGCTTTCCCCATCCACGTTCTTCCCGGCAATGCGTATGTCACCGCGAAAGCCCACCGAGCCATTAATAATGTTGGTTCCCTGCAGCAGTCCATCGTCATTGGGCTCGTACGTGTAGCTGAGCCCCGCCAGCTCGGACCAGCGCTGAAAGCTCTGCTCGTAGATGCTGAACCAGGGACGTTGCGTCAGGTCGGACGTCCCCTCGCCGGCGCCAAACGTGCTGTCGAGCGCGCTGATCAGTGAACTCGTCCCGCCGTCCGCCAGCGGTGTGCCGTCGGGCACAAAGCTCCAGGTGAGATTCGTCGGATCCCCCTGCTTCATCCCGCTACCGTCGATGGCCGTGCTGCTCCAGCGGGCCGTGCTGCGAAAGCCAAACAGCGGGCTGGCCAGAACAAGTTGGCCAAGTACCCAGAGGGTGAGAATTCGGATTCCCGTTTTCGAAGGCATTATGCTCACTCGTCAAAAGATCGGATTTGTTTATTGTGTGCCCGGCCAAGTCAATCGTACAGCCCAAAAAAGGCGTCCCGCTCCTCTTCCGCCTGTTCGCCCCGATCCGTCGGCCGCGCCCAGGAAGCGAATCGGTCGCCAAAGCGTGTTTCGGGACCGTACAGGGCGAAGGAATCATCGGCCCCACCTGCCGGGAGGGCCGGCTCAGAAGCCCGCCTGCCGACCTTCGCGGTGGACATTTGGGACGCCGCGTCTTCACCGGTGACTCCGGCCACCGCTGACAGGGCGGCCGCCGGTCGTCCGCTGGTCGGCAGTTGATTGATCACCAGGATCGCATCAAGGGGTGAGGCAAAGCCATCGTTGTTCACGTCCAAGAATGGTGGCGGCGTCGGGCTGGGCAAGGCCCCCGTCACCGGATCGCTCAACTCGCGATCGTTCAGCTCATTAATGACCAGCAACGCATCGAGCGGTGCGATCACGCCATTATCGTCGACGTCGGCCGGTTCATTGAAATTGTGCCAGCCGGACCCGGTGACGATCGAGACCAGATAGTCTTCCACTTCGCCATCGTCGGCCTTTCCTGTTGGTGCCAGGCTCCCCGCCGTGCTGAAGCGGAAGCGTGCGTAGGTGGCCGTCGCCAGGCGCGGTTTCGGGGATGTCCACGGTGAGCGCGTTGCTGCCCGCCACCAGGGGCGTAGAAACAAAAATCTGCTCGCCCGCGTCGGTCCAGTCGCCATCCGCATTGAAGTCGATCCAGGCATCGAGGAAGCCGGCGACCGATGCCGACACAGTCACATTCGCCGTCCGGCCCACTGCCAACGCGCCAAGGACCACACCATCCTCATCGAGCTGGTCCCCATCGGCCAACGCACTCGGCTGTCCGTCCGGTTCCGAGTCGATGGTCGCACCCAGCATCACGCCGGGCACGATCGCATGCCGAGCCCCGTCGCTGGCCAGCAGCGTCGGATAGAACGGATCGGGTGCGTCACCGTAATCCAGGGGTGTCTCGGAGATGGAAACGCGATAGTCCTCGACCTCGCCGTCCGCCGCCGCGCCGACGACCGACAAGCCGCCCGCCGAGCTGAGCCGGAAGCGAGCGAATGTCTCGCCGACCGAACTCCCCGCCGGAACGTCAAAGCTGAGTGCGTTGACACCGGTGACCAGCGAGGTGCTGGCAAAAATCTGCTCACCCGCGTCGTTCCAATCGCCGTCCGCGTTGAAATCGATCCAGGCGTCGAGCAAACCGGCCCCGCTGCTGGTCACGTTGACCGTGGCCGCACGGGCGACGGCCAGGGAACTGGTAAAGACGACCCCGTCATCCGTGTCCGCATCTGCCGCGGCACTCGGCTGGCCATCCGCCTCGCCCGTTACGCCCTGTCCGAGGAAAAAGCCCGGTGATATCTCGTGTCGGGCGCCATCGTCGGCCAGGAGCGTGGGATAGGGTGCCGGGGCATCGCCAAAGTCGGTTCCGGGCGTCTCGATCGTCACCTCGTAATCTTCGACCTCGCCCCCGCCAGCGATGCCGAATGGGGTCAAGCCGCCGTTGGCACTCAGGCGGAAGCGAGCCCAAGTGTTCCCGGGGACCGCATCATTGGGTACCGGGAAGGTGATCGTATTCGCGCCGCCGAGGACAGAGCGACCGGCCAAGATCTGCTCGCCGCTATCTTCCCAATCGCCATTGCCATTGAAATCGATCCAGGCGTCGACGCGACCACTCTTGGAGGCCGTCACCGTGATCGACGCCGTGCTGCCAGGGACGATTTCGCCGTTCAAGACGACGCCATCATCGGTCGTCTCCATCACGCGGGCGTCCGGCTCGGTGTCAATGCTGGCCCCGAGGAAAAAGTCGGGCTGAAACGAGTGCCGGGCCCCATCGTCGGCAAGTTTCGTGGGATAGGGAGCCGGAGCGTCGCCAAAGTCGAACGTGGCACTCGACACGACGATATTGAATTGGGTCGTGCCGTCGGTGCGATTCGGTAGCAATGGATTGCCGAACAAGTCGCGGATCGGTGCCAGCAGCTCGACGCGATAACTGCCAGTCGTCCAGACTCCCGTGGCGGGTATCAGGCGAATCTGATTATTGGTTGAATCGTATTCGAATGAGTAGTCTATTCCTTCGACCAGCGCCACCTCGTCTCGGAGCAACACGACCGAACTCGAAACCACGGACAAGTCGTCCACACCGAAGCCACCCAAGGACGTGTCCGCACCGCCGCCGTCGGTAAGTTGAATCACGAATTGGCGGAGCGGGTTTTGGCTGTCCTCGATAATCGTCACGTTGTTGTTGGTGGCGTCCAGGTCAAGCCCGGCGGAGTCATTATCGCGTGGGCCGACCAGCGTCGCATTGGGTCCGGTAAAGTCGCTACGATCGAGGGCTCCTCGATCCACAAAGACATCGGAACCCTGACCTGTCGAGTTGTCAACTTCCGGATCGTCGACCCGCAGTTGTCCTGACGCGTCACGCAACGGAGCCAGCACCGGCGATGGCGATATCCCCAATGGCCCGCGGACATTGGTCAGATCGGCCCGATCGTCCAGGCTCGACACCGAACTGTCGATCGCCCGTGATAGTTCGGCCGGAAAGAAGTTGTCGGTGGACGGATCCACGAAGAGCGGGTCGTCCGGATCGAGAAAGATGGCAAAATCACCCGCCACCGAGGCGTCGATCACGTTGTGGAAAAGACTGCCACCCACGATCGTCGAGGCAGACGACGCATCGATGCTGATGCCGGTGGCCAGGCTATCGAAAATGTTGTTCAGCAGCGTGGGGCTGACCTTGTCGCGTATTTCGATGCCCACGCCAGACGCCGAGCCGTCGACCTCGCCCACAATCGTGTTGTTGATCACGCGGGCAAACGGTGTGGGAGCCTCCGCTCCGGGCAGGACATCCCCCGCCAACAGGATGCCTCCCGTACCACTGCGGACGACAATGTTGTTGACCAGTGTGGCACCGGGCGCCAGTTGCTCCGAGTTGGACTTCGATAAAGTTGATGACGGGGCCCATCCGCGGATTGCTGCCGGCCGTCGTCGTCGCGGACGCCGGCCTCGGTGCGAATGCCATACTCGGCCGCATCGCGGATGTAGTTGGACGAAATGACGATCTGCCCCTGCTCGCGGACTCGATTGGTGTCCCCCACGTCGTCCCACTGCTGAGAAGCGGCCAGGCGGCCTGGATTTTCCAGGATCACGACGTCTCCGTGCAGGTCAATCACCGTCGACACGCCACGCACGAAACCGGCTGTGATTCCCAGGCCGGCTTGCTTGCCGGCTACGTTGATGGCATTGACAAGTGATTGGGCCACTGCCGTCTGAGACGCGCCGGGCTGGTAGGGGACGGAAATGGCGCCGGGAATCGAGGGGAGTTGCCCCGCCTCGAGGAATTCAAAGGTAAACGACTGCAGCCCGTTGCTGAGGACAAAGAAGTCCCCTCGCTGCAGCTGGGACGCCGGTCGTGCCACGATCGAATAGCCTTGCGTCAAGCGATCATTCGTGTCCATCACTTGTTGGACGTCGTATTCCCTGCTGCGGCGAATCTCGAGTTGATAGTCGCCTCGCAGGATCTGATTGTCACGAACCGCTGGATTGTTGACGATGGTGGGCACGGGACGCACGTCTGCGAAGCCGGGTTCGCTGCGGTGTGACCCCGTCACCAATTCACCGCGCTCCGCAAAGCCGATGATCAGATCGTCGACGTAAACGCCTTCGTGATTGTTGTCGGCCAGTCCCGTGGGGTTGCCTTCATAATTGCCGAATCGATCCGCAGGCAACTCCATATTGTTCATGCCGCCTTCGGTGCTGAAGTCGAACCGCAATTGAAGATCGCTCTGCCCGGCAAATTCCCGCAGCGGAATCCGAGCCTGCCGCCAAACATCCGGAGGTACGTAGTCATCGTCGTGCAGGTGGGCCTCGTCAATGTAATCAAACAACTCCTGGACGCGACCGTAGCCAGCCGGATTGCGGGTTGGATCAGCCGAGTACTCAGAATTAGTGAATGCGCGATCCGAGTTGTTGGTGGCCAGCAGATGGTACGTCCCCGCATCGTCCAATAAATAGACACGGAACGAATCGGACATCGAACGCGAGCCAATGCCATTGTCCCCTTGCGTCTCGAGCAGATAATTGAAATACACGAATGGTTCGTCGGCACTGTCGTAGTTCGACAGATCAAACGGGCTGGTCACCAGGCTGCCGCGGGCACCCCCCGGAAAGTCATACGAATTGAGCACGTCCCCATTGCGCGTACCCGGTTGGGTGTTGGAACTGCCGAAATAGAACGACGGACCGCCTTGCTGCTGGACGGTATCCACCTGGTTGGGCGGGCCTTGCGATCCGCCATCCGGGATTTCCGTGATCGGGATCACGATGCCATGCCCCGCATCGCCAAAACGATCGGAGTCCAATCCCGAAAGCGTATGCCACAGGTTCGTCTGATAGGTCGAAAAGGCGATCCCGTTCGCGCCCGCATAGCCGGTCTGGACCGTCGAGACGTCACCCTCAAAAATGGGCTGTGGCACGCCCCGCGTGTCAAAGGCGTGCAGGCCCCCATTCTCATCGATGCCAAACAGGATGTTCGAGTAGAGCCCGTCTTCCGTACCGATCGGTCCGGCTGCCAGGCCCGAAAAGGGAGTGCCAGTCAGGGCCGACGAACTTGTGACGTAGGTCGTGGTGATGCCCGTACCCAACGTCGGTCCGTCCTCGTCCGGATTGTCGACCCGGAACAGTCCCCCCGCATCGCTGACGGCAAACAGCGAGTCCCCGATAAAGGCGATACCAGTGACCGTGCCTCCCGGGCCACCACCCGCCATCGTGTTAATCCGACCCCGTTCGATGATCTGCGTAAACGCGCCATCGAATGGGAATTCCGCGTCCTCGCCATCCGTGCGAATGGGGTCCGTGGGATCCGCGACAAATGTGTTCTTGTCAAAACGATACAGGATATTCTCGGAATACGTGGGACCGTTCAGCCCCGTGTCCCCCAGATCCCCCACGCCCCAGAAATTGTTGGTCTCGCCCACATCGGGCACCATCGGATCGAAGGGGACGAACGCACCGAACGTCAGGGCATTGAATTGCACGCCGACATCCGCTTCCTCAGCCGTTGGATTTTCCGGGTCGTCCTCGTTGAGGAAGTACGTCATGATGCCGTCGTCGGCTTCAAAGTCAGGCACCAGCGTGGCGTCTGACGTATTGATCTCGATGGCGTTGCCGGAAGTCTCGTCGGAATTGCCCAACGACAGCGAGAATAACCGCCCATCTTCCCGCATGGCAATGTCGCCGACACCCGTGCCGAAATTGCCCACGTTGTATTCGGCCACGCCTGTGTAGGCATTGGCCGTACGGAGTTGCGAATTCTCGGTCGAGATGAAGACCTTGACCTCATTCAGCGTCAAGGGCACGGCACCCGCCAGCAAGGGGCCTGCGCCGTTACCGCGGTCCACCGCCACCCGATCCACCGCATCATTGGGCAACGAGCGATGCACTTCCTCGGGCGTCTGCAGATCGAGGAATTGGTTCGACATTTCGCGGGGAATGTTCGCATCCGAAAAGACCGCCACATGATAGGTCCCCGTTTTGAGCGACATCGGACCGATCATGGCATCTCCGGTGCCGAAGCTGCCACGCGTCAGATCATCCACATCCGCGCCTTCGGCCGGAGCACTCAGGTCGTCTGAAAGGTTCGAGTTGTTACCGAAGGCGACCAGGTCCCCCAGTTCGTTATAGACGGCGATCGAGGCGTTCGGCCGCGAGGCGCCATCCGCGTAGTCAAGGTCCAGCGTGACGCTTGCATAATCTCCAAAATTCCGCGTGTCCTCATAGATGACGTCAAACTGGTACCAGTCGACATCGGTACTGCTGGAGAGCAAGCCGGCAATGGAAATCGCCGCGCGGTCGCTGTCGAGGACATTCCCAATCAACTGGGCGTTGGCAAACTCGTTGTTGTCGACGTCCGTTCCCACGGCCTCCGCCGTTTCACCCAGCAGCGGCGAGTGAGCCGGGACGCCAAACAGCTCGACCCCATTCGTGGCGTAACGGATGTCGGCAAACTTCACCGTCGATCCGGGGACTTCGTCCACCTCACGCAAACGCAGTTGCAGTTGATACGAACCGTCCGAGACATTGTTGTTCGACCGCACCCGCACGTAATAGGTGCTGGCCCCCGATTCCGGCAGCACGACCCGCATGCCGGGGTCGCGAGCGTTGATCGAGTAATGGTCGGTCGTGTAGTAACCCGTCTTGCTCAGGTTCCGCGCGTTGACATTCGGTCGCTCCGGATCGGTATTGTTGAACGGAGCGGATTCCGTCGCGGAACTCACGCTCCGCGCCAGCACAAACCCGTCCGCCGTCACCAGTTCTACCACCGCGTCCAGATCATTGGTCGTTTGATCAATGTCCAGCCACACCTCGGTACCACCCGCGCCCCGGAAACTGTAAACATCCTGGTCCCGATTGCTGCCCAAGGTGCCGTGGACGTCGAATCCCAACCGCAGGTTGTCGTCTCCCGATTTCTCATTGGGTGCCAGGGAGCCGAGAAATTGAGCGTTGTCGGTAAAGCCGTTGTCGCGAGGATTGTTCGGGTCACCAAAGTTGATGTCGGTGGCCTCGTACTCCACGATCGTGTCGAGGTTGCGATCATTGCTGAAGGGCAGGATCCGCACGCTTCGCCAGTCACCCGCCGTGGCCGGTCGGAACGAATTCTCGAACACCCGCAACTGGGGTTGCCCGTCGGGAGTCAGTCCGGCACCCACCGTATTGTCAAATGCCGACGTGAGCACCACCGGGAAATTCGGATGTCCCACGATCTGAATCGCTCCGCCGATCCGATCGTCAATATCCAGCTCCCGTCCCGTGGCCGTGAAACCGGCCGTGTCGCCGGAGAGCTTCACGACGAGACTTTGCGTGGGGCTGCTTTCCAGCCGCAGGCCGCCAAACGTGTGGAAATTGGGCACATTGATCTCTTCAAAGAGCAAATGCACGATGTCGGTGTCGTCCCAGACCGATTCGGTCGTCAGGGTGGCTCCCCGCACTTCCATTCCGTTCGCATCATTGCCGCCAATCCGATTGCCCCGCACCAGAGGACCCTGATTGTCCAGGTCGTCCCCCTTGCGTTCCGAGAAACCGGTCGTACGGCCGCCGTCCACGATGCGTTCCCAGTTGAGGGCATTGGCGTCAATGCTGATCGCGGACGCGGCCGGCTCGTTCCCCAGGGACACCGTGCCTTCGATGACATTGTCCACGATGATCGGCTGCGCATGACGGACGAAAATCGCGGCCGATGCGTTGGGCGTTCTGCCAAAGCGAGACGCCGGGGCTTGTCCGCCGGTCCCACCCGCATTGTCGATCAGACGAGAATTGGTCAGCCGCAATTCGGCTTGATGGACTTCGATCGGGTTAAACGCCGCGAAGCTGCCTTGCAGCGGCACCGAACCGCCGGCAAACGTGATCAGCGCACGGTCGATGCTGCCACTCGACACAAAACCCAGATAGATGCCGCCCCAATCCCCGGCCGCGGCGCGGGAGGTGGCACCGTCGGAAGTCGTATCGAACGACCCCGAACCGCCGTAGCGATCATCGAAGAGCGAGGTGAAGACAATTTCCTTGCTATCGGTGCCTTCGGCAATCAGCTGAGCCCCCAGGCCGACTTCGATCACCGCATCGTCCAGTTTCACGACCACGCCCGGATCGATCCGCAGGCGGGCGTCCGGTCGGGCGATCAGCACGCCTTCCTCGGGCGTCGGCAATACGTTGGCCTCGTCCAGCAGCGCATTGCCCGACTGCCCCCTGATTTGCAGATTCTGCGACAACACGTGGGGGATGTCGGTGTCGTCCCAGCGTCCGCTGACCGTCATCGAACGCAGCGCCCCCCGCGGGGGTATCGATGCGAATGAAAAGGCCATTGAAACTGTTGTCGAGCAGCGTATTCCCGTAAATCGCCGGACCGACGCGGGTGTAGTCCGAGGTGAACGCTACCGTCTGGTACTCTGGGGCGTGGAAGTTGGTCTCGGCAAAACTGTCCGGCGTGGCCGCAATGGCCGCATCGGCGCTATCGATAATCGTGTTGAACGTGGCCGTCAGCCGTACGTTGCGCATTTCAAGAGGCGCGATTACCTGGCTCAACGATTCGATACTCACCGAGCCACCGGCGTTGGACATGCGGGCATAATTCACGCTGTTCAGGAAGATCGATTGATCCTCGTAATTGAATCGGCCCGCATTCTGGTCGGCGATGCCGGTGAACAGCAGACCTCCCCAATCCCCCGCGCGAGGCACGGTCGACAGGCCGTTGCTGTCGCCGCCGAGGGTGTCGTCCTGGAACGAACCCAGATAGACGTCATGGTCGGGAGTACCCAGGACCTGCACGGCCGCGCCGCTGCGATCGACGCCCGATGAAGTGCTACCCGCGATGATCGCCGAGTTACGGAACTTCATGACCGCGCCCCCGTCGATCATCAACGTCACTCCCTTCTTGACGTCGATCCGCGAGCCATCGGCCAGCACGCTCCCGAACACATCCCGTCCCACCACATAGGGTAGATTGTCACCGACCGTGGACAGGTCACCATCGGCGCCGCCGTTCCCCACGACCCGCACGATGTCGCCGGCGCTGGCGGCCGCCAGCGCCTGGTCAATCTCGGTGAAATCACCGCCTCCCGCCTTGTCGACGATGATCGTGTCTTCGGGACGCGTCACCCGAAACCAGAAATTGTGAGCCCCGCCCGCCACGCCATCGTTGTCTCCGTCGAGAGGCTGGGAGGTCGTCGGTGTGAATTGGGGCCCGGCCCCCAAGCTGTCGATGCGGTCGCGAATCTGTTGCGAGGGGCCGAGATCCGCACGGTGCGTGATCCGCAGTTCATATTTTCCCTGGCTCGTCCCGCCGGCTCCGGAATTCGGCAGCAACGGGTTGTATTCGGTATTGCCGGTCGACGAGACTCCCACGTAGTACGTGCCCGCCTCCAGGGACAACTCGACGAACGAGTCCTCACTGAAGTAGTCATCATTGCTGGCGATCTGCTCGCGCCCCGAGCCGGTTTCCCGCCACAGTGTCAGGTGCGAATCGAGCAAGCTCGAATTTGGCAACCGCTCGGCAAACGTCTCGATCGTGGTGACGCCAGCCGACGCCAATTCAAAGCGGTAGAGGTCGACGTCGTTGCTCTCGGGACGGAACAGATACTGCAGATGCGTGATGTCATGGTCACCCGGAAAGGTCGGTTCGACATTCGCACCGTCCTGCGTCGGATCGGAACCCATGACCGTCAGTGCCGGCAGGTCATCCGTGGGGCCAATGCCCAAGATAAAGCCGACGCCTTCCATCGCGGTTCCGAACCAACTGGGTTTCGCTTCATCCTGCGCCGCGAATTCATCGGACCAGTTTTCCGCCGCGTCCATGATCACCAGGCCATTCTGCAATCCACCCCCGGCGGAGAAAATCGAGCCCCCCGGTCCGGTGTCGATGAAGGGGTTCAGCGCCCGCATATCGCCGGTCACGATCGTAAAGCCCAGGTCCGCCGTTTCGACGAATTGCACACCGCCGTAGTAGCTGTAGAGTTCGATGACCTGCCGCGCCAATTGCTTCTGGTTTTCGGTGATCAGATTCTGCAGGTCGTTGCCGTTGGGATCCTGGCCGTAGATGTCTTTAAAGTTGTACAGCACCGTGGTGGCGCCCGGATTGAAATCGGCGGCAAAGCCTCCCAGTCGAAAGTGCGACTCGATGGGGATGTCACGATGTCCCGGCTCGTCGATCGCTCCCGGGTAAGGGAGTGGAGCCACCCGCGTGTCGATGGCGGACGAAACGATCACCCCCCGCGCGAAGATATCGCCCAATTCCCGGGCCGTGGCAAAGTGGTCCCCGGGATCGGTCGTCGGGGTCACGCGATCCGGAACGTTGTTGAGTGGTACCGCCGGATCGATGCCGACCTGCAGCCGATACGTACCCGTGCCGTCCAAACGGTCGATTCCCGGCAAGTCGTTGTCGAGTTCATCCAGATTGCTGGCAAACGTGAGTACCGATCGATGGGTGAGCGGGTCGTAATCGACGAGCAGCGGGAAATGCACCACGTCATCTGTGTCGGTCACCGAATCGAACGTACCGTTGAACTCGTTGGTGTGTCCGGTGAAGCGGAGCTGATAGAACTCGGGGTTCTCCGCCGACGCCTCGTCGAGCGGGTCATTGTTGAAGTAGACGACAATCTGGTCGAGGCGTTGCGAGATGCTGCCATCCGGGTTGCGCACCGTCGGTTGTGGCACGACCGACACGACCTGGGCTCCCAGATCCAGTCGGAAGAGGCGTTGATAATCCTGCAGTCCATCCTGGTTGGGATCGGCATCGAACACATCGCCTTCGGTATTCCGCAGGGGCGTGGCACCCTTGCCGGTGATCCGCAACTGGTAGATGTTGTCCGGCAGCGTTTCGGCGAACCGCATCACGATTTCATTGGGCATCTCGCCGCGACCGATAAAGCCGGGCTGCACGATGATGTCGTCGCCGGTACCTAACTGGCGGTCCTGGCCACCATGTACCAGGCTGATCCCGCCGAGGGAACTGGGCTGAGTCGCGATGATCTGGTCGGCGTCAAACCGCAGGGTCATCTGGCGGGGAGCCGTGTTCTCGATGTCGGCCAGCAGCGAGCCGTCGTCGACCGCAACGGCTTGCAGAAACGGATTGGTGGCCAGCACCATCCGCTGCTCAAGCGACTCGATTTCCAGCACTTGCTTCCGCTTCAATCTGCGGGCTCGCCGGCGTTGAAGGCTCTTGGTGACACGAGTGCCGCGCTGCTTGGACTTGCTCATAGGATTCTCGCCTGAACCTCTTGCCTGCTGACCCGCCGGCTCCTGATGTTCGGCTCATGCAGCCAAACCGCGCGGCAGATCAATCGTTGAATTCTCACTTCCGTTTTCAACCCGCTCTTCTTCTTGTTCTTCTTGCTGGTTTCGCACCTGCTGCCCCTGCGGCCTACGGCAGCGCGACTAAATGTCCTTAAGGATTCATTCTCCGACTATTTGCCAGGGCGTCCAGCAAGGTGCCATCCAGCAGATCGGGCTCGTCGTCCGCCAGGTTGGAGAACGCCAATTCGATCGCCGAGGACAGGGCCGCCCGAGGTCGGGCCGCATCCGCCTCGCTCTCCCGTTCCATGCCCCAGGTACCCCCGCCCACCGCGACCGCCGAGAGGGCAGCCGTCGGGGTATTGAGCTGATTAATCACCAGCAGCGCGTCGAGCGGCGAGACAAAGCCGTCGCCGTTGACATCCAGGTAAGGTGGAGCAAACCCGGCCGGAGGTACGGCGGGCAACTCGCCCGTGGTGGGATCGCTCACGACCGGTTCGTTCAGTTCGTTGATCACCAAGAGGGCGTCCAGCGGTGCGACCTCGCCGTTCGTATCCACGTCAAATGGATTGTCGGGATTTCGCCACGGATTTTCGCCGATCGTGATCGCATAGTCCTCGACCTCTCCATCGATCGCGGCTCCGGTCGGCGTCGCAATCGGCAGGCTGCTGAAGCGGAACCGCGCGAACGAGGTGCCGAGTTCCGCATCGCCGGGTACGTTGATGCCCTCCAGCACGTTGGCACCGGCCACCACCAGGGTGCCGTTGAGGATCTGTTCGCCCGCGTCATCCCAGTCACCGTCGGCGTTCCAGTCGATCCAGCCGCTCAAGCGGCCTTCACCCGTGGCGGTGACCGTGATCGACGCGGCAGCTCCACGCTGGAACGAGCTTGGCAGCTCGACGCCGTCATCGCCGAAGTCGGCGGTCGCCGTGGCGTTTACGTTGGCATCGGCCTCGACCGTAATGAAGGCGCCCAGGTTGTAGCCATCGACAAAGGCGTGCGAGGCACCATCATCGATCTTCTTCGAAGGATAGGAGGCCGGGGCGTCGCCATAATCGAGCCCCGCGTTGATGGAGATCACGAACTGGGTCGTACCATCCGCGCGATTGGGCCGCAACGGGTTGTTGGCTCGGTCCCGGATGCCTGCCGCGCCGCCGATCAGTTGCACCTCGTAGGTGGCTCCTCCCGTCCACACGCCGGCCACGGGAATGATCCGCAACCGATCGTTGGTCTGGTCGTAGGTCAGGAAGTAATCGGTCCCATCGACCAGCACCTCTTCATCTCGGCGGACAATGACTGCCTGTGAGGTAACCGTCGCGTCGTCGACACCACTGCCAAACGTCGGATTCGCGAGGCTGGCCCCGTCGGTCAGTCGGATCTCGAAGCGGGTGAGGATTTCTCCCAGGACGGCCACCGAATTCAGGCCCGAATCCTGGTCGATCCCCTGGGCGTCGTTATCGAGCGGATCGGTCAACGTGGCGGTCGGTCCGACAAAGTCGGCTCGCTCCAGCGCCCCTCGGTCCTTGAACACGTTGCTGCCCAACCCATTCGGCGGCTCGACGAGCGGATCGTCGACTCTCAAGATGCCGATCGCGTCGACATTCGGTGCCTCGATCGAGGCGGGTTCGATGCCGGCAGGTTCCAAGACATCCACCAGATACTCGCGTTCCGCCAGGAAATCGAGTGAACTGTCGATGGCTCGTGAGCCTTGCGCCAGGAAGTAGTTCCCCGCCGCGCCGTCGACGAAGAGCGGCGCCGTATCGGCCAGCGAAATGGCAAAGTCGCCGGCGCCGATCCGCAGACCGTTGTTGTTGTTCCCCTGATAGATCGTGGCTCCCACGATGGTGGGTCGCCGACCCAGGTAGTCGGTCCCCGATTTGTCCACATCGCGATGATACAGTGGGGCGTCTTGCCCATCATCGGGATTGTTGGGTCCACCAAATAAGCCGTTGTAAGTCGCTCCATAATTTGCGATGGACAGGTTCTGGATGTCCGATTGGATGACCATGAACGGACCCATGCTGAACTGGCTCACCGGTACTTCGGTGCCGATAAACGTCCGCCGCTGAGCATTCGAGTCATTCGCCGAGAAGTCCGAACGGATTCCAACATCGTAGTTGGAAATGATGTTGTTCAGCAGGGTCGGACTGGCGTTGTCTTCAATCACCACGCCGACATCACCCACGCCATTGCCAAACCTGTCTCCGCCGCGACCCACCAGCGTGTTGTTGACGATGCGAGCATAGGGGACCGCGGCCTGCTGCGGCAAAATGAGCCGTAATGGGTGGCACGTCCGCGTCAGGCGGGAAGAAGGCTTCCCGGATGACCGCGCCGGCAGGAATGTCGGGCATGCCGATGTGCGCCGTGCCTTCGATGAAGATCAATTCCGGCCGGCCATACGAGAGCGTCTCGGTGGTCGATTCGCCTGTCAGGAAGGTCTCCGACACGAACGACTGATCCCGGGACGTCTGATAGGCCTTGATGTCCAGATTAGACAGTTGCAAGGCATGGACAATCTCTGCCCGCAAATTCCGCGCGGTCGTGGGTGGATTTGCGTTGTAATTGTAGAGTTCGTTGTTAAGTGTTGGGATGTCGTTCATTCGATCGCCATCAAAACGAATCGGGATGAAACCCGGATCGGTCGTCCCGTCGAGCGTGAACTGGAACGTCTCCCGCTGGCCTTGGTAATCCCAGATCGTGAATTGAGCCCGGTTCAAGTCGTCCGGTTCGAAATCGTTGGAACTCGTGCTATCGGCCGCAAAGAGGAGGTCCAGGTCGTAGACGTCCAAAATGATGCCGTTGGGGTTGCCCTGCATGCGGATACCGCCATCAAAGCCTCCCGCGATGACGTTGTTCGAGATGGTCATGCCGGGTAGCACGCGTTCTTCGTTGAGTCCCGGCAAGGCCCGTGGCACACCGGTGGTGGTGGTAAACTCGCCCACATTGAATTGACCATGTTGCGTGCGGGCGCTGTCGAAGAAACGGGAGTTGGGGTTCTCGAAGTCCACTTCGGCCAGGTCCGTGCCGTAGTTGAGTTGCTCCCTGCGTGCATCCGTCACCGAGATGCCAAACGTGCGCGAATTGAGGATGGCGTTGTTTGAGATCAACAACTGACCTTGGATCCGCTCGCGATTCTGGTCGGTGCTGACCGAACTGTCCGCGTCGGCAGTGGGGGCAAAGCGGATTTCCAGTTGATACTCGCCTTCCGTGATGGCATTGAACGGGGCATCCGGATTGAACGCGTGGGTCGGTGGAACTTCCTGCTGGACGTCGGCGGTGGCGTCGATCGCGAGACCGCGGTTCGAATCACCGGGGACGGCATCCACAAAAATGTCATTGCCTTCCTGTCGCGCCGTGGCAACCAGGCCCGGAATGACGTCCGCCGAGGACACCGCGACGTAGTACGCACCCGCCGTCATCGTCACGGGCCCGATGAATGGGTCTTCCCCGCCAAACGACCCACCGGTCAAGGTATTGGTGGAACCCACGGTCAGTACGAGGTCGTCGGCAATGCTGGAAGCCTCACCGTAGTAGATCAATTCGGGCACGATGTCCGCGAAGAGCCGCACATTGTTGGGGGTGAGCGTCGGGTCTTGCAGGCTGGCAAACGTCTCGGCGTAGACGGCGATCACGGTATCGGGGCCGCCGATGCCATCGGCAAAATCGACGTCGAAGACGACGTTGTAGCGGGTCGACTGCCGATCCGTGGGATTGATTTCGAACCGATACCAGTCAACGTCGGCCGTACCAAAGAACCCGCCGCCACTCAGGCGACCAGATACCGACACGGCTCCCTGACGCGTGTTCGACAGGTTTCCCAACTCCTGGGCACTCATTTCAAACGGCAAGGCCGCCCCGGGGGCTACCTTGGAAAAGTCGGCGTAGCGAGTGGTGAGATCCTCGCCGTCGCTAATGGAAACCACCGTGTATTCGGTGAAATAGTCATTCAGGCTCTCATCCTCCACCTGCTCGCCCACCAGGGGCGAATCGGAAGGGGGCCCGGAGATCTTGACGCCGGTTTCAGCGTAGCGGATTTCGGAAAATTGGATGGCCGTGCCAGGAACCTCGTCTCGCTCGCGGAGCCGTAACTGCAACTCGTAGCGGCCTTGCGACGCGCCGTTGTGGCTGGTCACGCGGACGAAGTAGGTGCTCTCCAGCCCTACGGGTCCGGGCAAGGTGACCTTCATACCCGCATCCAGGTCGTTGACCGTGAACAAGTCGACCGCGTCCAATGGCCCCGCCGCGCCGACCAACAGGCCAGGATTGGCGGTTTCCGCCACGGAATTGTCCGAGCCAGCGAGGACGGTGCCATTCGAGGCAATCAATTCCACCACGGTGTCCAGGGTCGAACTCGTCTGGTCGATATCCAACCACACCTCCGTGCCGGCCTGGGCCCGGAAACTGTACACATCGGCATCGGTGTTATTGCTCAACGACCCATGGATCTCGAAGCCCAGACGCAATTTCTCGTTGCCCGCGTTGCGATCCGGGGCCAGCGTCCCCAGCGGCTGGGCCGAAGCCGGTAGTCGGTTGATATCGAGGTCTTCCTCGCCCTCGGTGACGTATTCGACGTTGCCGTCGTACGACAATTCCTCAATGCGGATGCCGGCCCAATCACCAGGAGTGCCGCCGACCACGTCGTAGCCAATCGAATCAAACGCCAGCCGGTCGGCTTCGCTGATGTTGATCACCATGCCCTGGGTTGTCACCGTCGAATCGTTGGTTTGGATGATTTCGTCGCGCAGCCACGATGCCTGGTCCATGACTCCAATCGTGTCGAAGTGGAGCAATTCTCCATCACGGAAAAATTGATCATCACGCCAGCGATTGGCGAAGATGTCATTCAATTCGTCAGTTTGGCGGCCAAAGTCGTAGCCCGTCCCGATGGGGATGTCGCCGATGGCGATTCCCTCGAACGGATAACCGCGATAGTCCAGATCGCCGCCCGCATAAAAGACTTGCTCGCCCAACTGCGGATCAAGCAGCCGTGCACTCCCGGCAAAGTCGGTACCGCCCTCGCCAGGCGCGAAGCGGAACAGGTCGAGCGGAGTGAGAGCTACATCGATCGTCTGACCCGTCGCCGGTGGGTTCTGCAGATTGGCGATCACCGTTTCGAGACTCGTCTGGAAACCCAGGATCTCGCCGATCTGGGCCAGCATCTGCGTCTGGAAGTCCTCGCGGTAATTCTTCAGACCGTCGGTGCGATCAAAGTCGAACAGGTCGAGATTGTCATTGACCAGAATCGTGCCGTCGATCGCATCCACATCCTGGTTGTAGGCGGAGGCCTGTGACAGGGAGCCGACACCCAGGCCAAGGGCCGCCGCGTTGGCTCGCGTCAGGAGCATCACGTCGTCGACCTCAAAGGGGACCTGGCTGTTCTGGGGGAACTGCACGTTGAGCTCGTTCGCCGTCGGTAGTTGACTGACGAGCGACTCGTGCGGGCCCGCGTCCGCAATCATCCTCGAGCGGACGGCCTCGTAGCTGAACGTGCCCGAAACCGGCGTCGTGACGAATAGATTGAACGTGTTGAAGTTGTTGGCCGTGATACCCGACAGCACGCCTCCACCGGGGAAGTTGCCGGCGAGTCCGTCCTCACCCTGGTCAATCAGATCGATGTCGAGCGAGATGAGGACGTCGTCCTGGAGATTCTCTTCCCAAATGTCGGCGGCCAGCCGCGCGGCATTCATGACGTCTGGAAACTGACGAATGGCCGGGCCAAAGTTCAGGTCGATGCGGAAGCTGCCTTCCTCGCCTGCGGACTCGCTTCTCACGGGGCGGCCACCGCCATCGGTGTCGACCTGCGTTTGACCTTCTTGATCCAGTCCGGCTCCGACCGTGTCATCAAAGTAGGACGTCATGATGACCGGATTGCCCGGCGTGCCCTGCACCTGCAGGCTACCACCAATGTGGTCTGGAATGCCGATCGCCGTGCCCGTCGTGACGAAGCCGGCCGTTTCGCCCAGTGCCTTGACGACCAGGCTTTGCGAAGGACTGCTCTTGAGCCTCAAGCCGCCAAACGTGTGCTGATTCGGGACATAGATCGCGTCACGGATGACATGCACGATGTCCGTGTCGTCCCAGACGCCTTCCGTGGACAGCGTGCCGCCGCGGACGAGCATGCCGTTCACCCCGTTCTTGTCGATCACGTTGTTGCGAACGAGTGGACCCTGGTTGTCCTGGTACAGCGGCGAGGCGTCTCGCGTGCCGGTCGCGCGACCGGTGTCGATGACCGACACATAATTCAGCGAGTTGACATCGATGTTGACCACCGCCGCCGCGTTGTTGCGAAACACGTTGCCGACGACGATCGGTTCGGCGCCGCGCACATAGACCGTGGCGGCTTGATTCTCTCCGCGACCAATACGCGTCGTGGTGATGGCCGCACCGGTGCCGGCGCCATTGAATTCCAAGGTGGAATTCGTCAGCCTTAGTCGGCCTTGGTGAGTTTCGAGGACATTAAAGCCGGCAAAGCCACCCTCGATGGGACCCGTACCACCGCCATAGGCCAGCAGGGTATGGTCCAGGCTGGCGATCGACGTGGCACGAGCCATGATGCCACCCCAGTCTTCGGGGTGGGCCACGTCCGCCATATTGTCATTATTCGAGTCGAATGTGCCGCCGGCTCCGTAGCGGTCGTCGAGCAGCGAGGTGAAGACGACCGAACGGGAAGCAGTCCCCTCGGCGATCAGCGAAGCGCCGATGCCCACCTCGATGCGACCGCCATCGAGTTTCACGACCACGCCCGGATCGACCCGCAGGCGACCGGCCTCTCGTCCCGTAATGCTCCCATCCAGCTCACGCACCGCGCCCCCCGGATTGCCCGCCACGACGAGCGTGTCCGCCACGACATGCACGATATCCGTGTCGTCCCAACGCCCGGAGATGGTCATGGTCAGGTTGGACGAGGAGAGTCCGCTGCGGTCGACCACGAACAGGCCGTTTGTCGTATTGTCGACCAGCCGATTGTTGTGAATGTCGGGGCCGACTCGGTCGTAATCAGGCGTGAAGGGGATCCCTTGGAAATCGGGCGAGCGGAAATTCGTTTCCAGGAACGAATTCGGCGTCGCCGAGATGGCGGCATCCGCATTGAAGTTGAGGAAATTGTGGTCAATCGTCGGTCGGGCATCGATCATGCTGATCGGATTCACGGCCTGCGAGACCGAGTCGAGCGACAGCACGCCGCCGCCGTAACGCATTTCGGCGTGGTTGATATAGTCGAGGAAAATGCCTTCATTTTCGTAATTGGTCAGCCCGGCCGCATTGTCGACATCGCGTCGAATGCGGATGCCGCCCCAGTCCCCACGACGGGGTGCCAGGGAGAGAGGATCGACGTCGACGCCGACCGTCTCGTCGTTGATCGACGTAAAGAGGACATGAGACACCGGCGTGCCGAGGATCTGGATCGAACCGCCACTGCGATCCACGACCGACGAATCACTGCCGGCCAGAATCGCGCCTCGGCGCATCTTGAAGAGGGCCCCACCATCAATCATGACGACCACGTCTCGCTTGATCTTCAGCGTGCCGTCGGCTGCTCCGTCCGGCAGCGGTTGGTCAAGGTTGTTGAAGCCTATTTGATAGGGGATATCGTTGGTCGGATCCGCGTCGGTCCGGTTGCCCAGCACGCGGACGATGTCGCCCGGCTGGGCCGAGTCCATGGCAAACTGCAGGTTCGAGTAGGGGGAAGCGAGCGTCCCATCCCCTTGGCCCACGGTGTCCTTGGCCACGTAGATCGTATTGCTCTCGTCCTGGGCTCGGAACCAGAAGTTGTAATTTCCCCCCTCGCGGCCATCGGCGTTGCCGTCCAGACGGCGGCCCGTCGTGTCGGCCAGGCTGTTAGCACTTGTGGAACGGAAGGTCATTCGCAAGTCATAATCACCTTGGGAAGTTCCCCCGGCGCCCGACTCATAGAAGGGAGAGTAGGCATCATTGCCGGTCGACGAAACGCCGATGTAGTACGTTCCCGGCGTCAGTTCGAACTGCAGGAACGAATCGTTGCCGTAATAGTCGTCGTTTTGCGAGACGTTGGTCAGTCCTTGGGGTCCGTCCTGGAAGAGTCGCAGGACCGTATCGAGTGAAGAACTGGTGCCTTCCAACCGCTGGGCGAATGTCTCGGCGGTCAAGGTGCCGTTTTCGGTGACCTCGAAACGATACAGGTCGACATCGTTCGAGTTCGAATGGTACAGATACTGGCCATGGACAATGTCGTTGGTGCCTGGGAACACGTCCTCCGGACCCGCGCCCAGCGTCAGCCGCGGGTCCCCGCCGAACATCGTGCCTTCGGGAAGGTCCAGCGTTTCGCCAAAGCCCAGCACGTGGCCGATCTCTCGCATGGCCTGCCGGAACCAGGTCTCGCCGAAGCTGGTGTCCCATTGCTCGGCACTGTTCATTACGGCCACATCGATTGACGTGGGATCTCCATCCACCAGAATGGTGGACTGACCCGCAGCCCCCAACGCACCGTCGCCGAAGCCAGCGCTGAAGCGGCCCAGCACGGGGCGCACGTCCCCGGTGGCGACCGTGAGGCCGGCATCCGTCGTTTCGACGAATTGCACGCCCAGGTAGCTGCTGTAGATCTCAAACACTTCCCGTGCTCGCTGTTTCTGGGCAGTGGTGATCTGGTTGATGACCGGATTGCCCAACGAATCGCGGCCGTAGACCGAACGGAAGTTGTATTCGATCGTCTCAATTGTGCCCGGATTCGGATCCTCAAATTGGACATGCGTGTCAAATGGGGTGACCAGCCGGTGCCCCGGATCGTCCTCGGAACCGGGATACTCCAACGCAAAGCCGAGAGCCTGCGGGGTAATGCTGTCGGAGACAACCAGTGGTTGCGTCGTCAGCGTTCCGAGTTCCGTGAAGGCGTCGGACGTGGTCGCGCCGGGATCGGTCGGCACGGGAATCTGCTGGGGGGGCGGAGGTGCCGTGGCATTGTCGCCGATCCGCAGGCGATAGGTGCCGGCGCCGGGAGCCAGGTCCTCGATATCCGCCGCGAAAGTGAGGACCGCCTTATCGGTCGTGGGATCGTAGCTGACACTGGTCGGCAGGATCGCGTCGCCGTCGTCGGCAGACGTGACCGTATCATTGGTATAGATCAACTGGTAGAAGGCGGGGGTCTCCGCCAGCACCGGGTCGAGATTGTCGTCGTTGAAATAGACGTCTATTTGATTGCGGGCCGCCACGCGCGTACCACCCGATTCGCGAATCGGCTGGGGCACGACGGCGATCACCTGAGCGACCAGGTCCAGCTCGAAGGGCGTCGCAACGGACACGCCCTCGTTAAACTCGGTCCCGTCGGTCGTACTGAGCGTCCCGGCGACGGTCAACCGGTATTTGTCGTCGGGCAGGGCCTCGGCAAAACGCAGTACCACCTCGTTCGGTTCCTCGCCAAGTCCCACAAAGCCGGTCGTGACCGGGACATCGTTTCCATTGCCGAAGATCCCGTCGCCGCCGCTGCGAACGACCGAAATGCTTCCCAACGTGGCGGGATCGATGGTCTGCCCCTTGCTGAAAACCAGCGTCAAATCGCCGGGCTCGACGGTTCGCACCGTGGTGGCGCTGATCAGCATGCCATCGCTGGCCTGAATGGCAGCCAATTGGAAATCGCCGGCCAGCAGTCGCCGCTCCTCGAGGTTCTCCAGCGTGAGCGTCGACGTGCGTTGGCGACGCCTGGCTCTCGCGGCCGCGAGCTTGGAAATCGATTTCTTCGTTTTGTGACGCTTAGCCATGGAATTCCTCGTGTCGAATCACCGGTTGTAACGCCGGGTAATGGCAGGCCGCGCAGCGACCGCTGACGGGTAACGTCCCAGCCATGGTCCCACGCAGTCTGTATGGATTCTGATTATGATCTGGTTGCGTTGCCCAAGCGAGCAAATTCAGTTGTCTCCAGAGGCCGATTTCAGCCAAAAATGAAACCATAGCCGCCCGTATCCTGGCCATCTTCGTCGTCATCCATGTCGTCGTGTAGTTGCAAGAATGCCATGTCGGTGGTCGCGTAACGGATTTCGTTTCCCGCCTCGCCACTGCCGTCGTTCAACAGCGATTGACCGCCACCGGACGCGGCGCCCGCGCGAGCCAGCACGTTCTCCTGCGACATGCGGTCCAGTTCGTTGATCACGAGGAGGGCATCCAGGGGCGAGGCCCAACCGTCGGCGTTCACGTCGATCTTCGGACTCGACATCGGTTCGCCGCCGGAGGATCCGCTTCCTCCGTCACTCGATCCGCTGAGGGCCGCCTGC
Source organism: uncultured Planctomycetaceae bacterium (assembly GCA_963700865.1). Classification (GTDB taxonomy): domain Bacteria; phylum Planctomycetota; class Planctomycetia; order Pirellulales; family Pirellulaceae; genus CAVOGJ01. The sequence goes on from CAVOZC010000023.1 coordinate 247,925, forward strand.
GGCACGCCGACCAACTGCCGCGACCCGTTCAAATTGAGGTCGTTGATCACCAGCAGCGCGTCGAGCGGCGTGATGCTCGTGTCGCCGTTGACATCGAGTGGATTGTTGGGATTCGTAAAGGCGGGTCCGCCCACCGAGTTGCCCACAATCATCACGCTGTCGGAAATGAAGGTCATCTCGCCCGGTTTCACGCGGATGCTGGAACCATAGAGGATCGTGTCATTGGGCGGGACGATGTCGGCCGGATCGCCATCGAAAATGGCGTCCCCCGCGTTGTTGGCCTGGAAGGTCAGCGTTGCCAGCAGCACCGGGTCGCCGGTGTTCAGGAAGGAGATGCCGTCCACGGCTCCCAGTTCATCTACCAGGCCCGGAACAGAGGTGTCCCCCTTCTGGGCCGACGCATAGACCGAGTCATTGAAATCGATGGCACCCACCAGGGTGACCAGCGAGGCGTCGTAGGTCGCGTCCAGGTAAGCCGAGAACACGCCGCGAGCCGCATCCGTCAAATCCTGGACGAGGACCTCAACCTGGAACATTTCGCCCGCGTTGATCGAACCGACCGGATTTCCATCCATATTGATGACGCGGAAAATAAAGGCGGCCATCGGCACCAGCGGGGCTTCGGCCACGGTGACGGTGACGACCGCGGTACTCGTGCCGCCGTTGCCATCAGAAATCGTGTAGGAAAACTGGGTCTGACCCAGGAAGCCGGGGGTCGGCGTATACAGCAGCGATTTGCCGTCCGCCGCGATTTCGACCGCGCCGTTGGCGCCGGACCAACCGCCGTGATCGTCAGGTTCTCAGGGGGATCTGGTAGGAAGGTGTCATTCTTCAGCACGTCCAGGACGTTGGACATGCTGTCTTGCACCACTTCGAACTCATCGGGATTTGCCGTTGGGTCGTCGTTCACATTGTTCACGGTGACCGTGACCGTGCCGGTATAGGTCTGGCCGTTCGCATCCCGTGCCGTGTAATCGAACGTCTCGGTGCCGAAGAAGTTGGGGGCAGGTGCGTAAACGATCATGCCGTCCTCGATGGTGGCTGTACCGCCGGCCGAAGTCGCGCCGACGGCAGCCAGCTCCAATGGGGCCGGCGTTCGGAGGCGCGATGTCGTTGGCCAGGACGTCGATGAAGTTGTTCACCGTGTCCTCCTGCACCGTGGCCATGTCGTTGAAGGCTCCGACATTGATGATCGTCACCATGTCCGAGCCGTACGATACCAGTGTTGTGGGCACGTTTTCGTCGACACCGAACAGGGTCACCGCATGGAGCGGCAAGATGTCGGCCGGTTCACCAATAAAGGTGACCTCGCCCGGGGCCAACGGCATCACGTCGACTGAAAACAGCAGTCGTTCACTGCCGCCCAGCGGCGTCTGGCCATCGGTGGCGCCTGCCTCGTTGATCAGTCCTCCCTGCAGCTCGCCGTCGCGGGCGTTGGCGTAGTCGCTGCCAAAGGTCAGGTTCGACAACTCGATGAGTTCGAAGTTTTCCACCAGCACATCAAGATAGGCGCTAAAGACACCGAGCGGATCTTCCCGCAGGTCTTGCGCAAAGACACGCAGCTGGAAGGGACGACCAATCGTCACTTCGTCGATATCGTTACCGGCGGAATCGGTCACCGCCAGCCTCAAGCGGGCCACCGGATCGATGTTTTCCACCAGAATCGTGACCGTCGCTTCCGACGTCTCGCCGTCGGCGTCCGTGATCGTGTACATCAGCGTATCCGTGCCGGTGAAGCCAACGGCCGGAGTGTAGAGTAGGAATCGACCGTCGCCGGAAATCGACGCCGAACCACCTTCAGAGGTCGACGTCGTCACGGCCGTAATCGTCAGGTCGGGCGATCCGCCGTCGGCCGAGGCCAGATCGTTCTCCAACACATCCAAGGCGTTGGCGGTGGAATTTGCCAACACCATGAACGAATCATCAAGGGCGATCGGGAAAGTCCGGACTGACCGTCACGACCGCAGTCGCCGTGCCGCCGAACGAGTCGCCGACAACATACGTAAACGTGTCGTTCGCCCGGAATGGAGTCGGCGGCGTGTACGTGACGGTGCCATCACTGTTGGCGACGACGATTCCTCCAGCCGTGGTTCCCGAAACCGAAATCAACGTCAGGTCGCCGCCCAAGGGACCCGCCAGATCGTTCGCCAGGACATCGATGATGATCGGACCCAGTGCTGGATCGGCGGTCGCCATGTCATTGATGGCCATCAGTCCGGTATTGCCGTCGCTGGGGATCGAGACAATATAGTCCTCGACCTCGCCTCCCAACGAATCCGCGAAGGCACCCAGGTTGTATTCCAGTCCCCAGCGGAAGCGGGCCCGCACGTCACCCACAAAGGCCCCCGCCGGCACACGGAAGCTCAACTGATTGTTGCCATCCGCCAGGCGTGCGTTGCGGAAGATCTGTTCTCCCGAGTCATTCCAATCGCCATCCCCATTGAAGTCGATCCAGCCCTGCAGGTAGCCCCGCGACACGCTCAGCTGGTGGGCATCGATCAGGACCGTTTCCGTGGCCCCCGGTTCCAGCCCCGTAATGAAGACCACACCATCATTGTCGTTGACTGGATCCGGGTCGGCGGTGACAAGATCGCCCAAACGGAAGCCTTCGACGATGCGATGGCTCGCCGTACCGTCGCTCCCCAGATCGACCATCTCCGCCGTCATGGCGAAGGAGGGAGTCATACTGGCGGTGCCGTCCGCTCCCACCACGACGTCGACGCTCGCGCACGGATCGTGCAGATAGCCGGGCAGCGGCGTCATCCGCAACCGGTACGAGCCCGCTGCCAGTCCGGTGATCGCAAACTCGCCCGCCGCGTTACTGCTGACCTTGGCTTCACCCAAACCGATGGCACAATTGTCGTTGGCGTCGATGTAGATGATGGCATTGCCAATCCCCGGTTCGTCCGCCCCCCGCATCCCGTCGCCATCCACGTCGCTGTAAACGGAACCCGCGATCACGCCGGAGCCGGCCGGAATGCCTCCTCCTCCTCCGCCGTTATTGCCGCCCCATTTGCCGCCCCGTTATTGCCGCCGCCGTTGTTGCCGCCGCCCCCGCCTCCACCACCGACGGTGCGGAGTCCAAAATGGACGCCGGTCACGGCCGCGGAACTGGACGGGGCGACCTGTTCGGCGCCGCCGGGCGTCTGCGTGGTCTGCGTGGTGCCGGCGGGAATTTCCAGGCGAATGTTCGAAGTCGTACCGAAGAGGGCCGGAGTTGCCAGGAAGGAGTAAGAGCCGTCCGCGGCGGTCAGCGCCGTGGCTTCGGTCGCATCCCGCAGCCCATTGGCGTTGCGATCCTGATAGACCCGCACGCCGGGCACGCCGCCTTCATTGGCCGTCCGCAGGCCGTCACCGTTGACGTCGTTCCAGACGTACCCACTGACCGAGCCATTCGCCAGCGTGTCGAGGCGTGGCTGATCCGTGATCCCGGCGCTCACATTGCTGAGCGTCCACGCGCCTCGACCGAACAGACCTGCTACCAGCACGTCGTCCTGCAGATCGTAGTCCAGGTCATAAACCGGCGCATTGGGAAGTGTGTTGTCGCCCAGACGTGACCAGTTGCCGAGGTCCGTGGTGGAACTCACAAAGATGCCGCGATCGGTTCCCAACACCACGGCGCTCTTGTCGGCGCCCGGAATAAACCGCAGCGAACGCAGCGCGCCCGGTTCAAAGTCACCCAGGTCTCCCGAGATGTTGTGCCAGCTCCGCCCGACATTCGTCGTGACGAACACGTTTTCATCGTCGATGACAAATAATTGTTCCCAATTGTTCGTGTTGGTGGTCAGATCGACAATCTCCCGTCCGGGAAATTGAGCCACGGTCAGATTTTGAGTCACGCCGCCAATGGCAGCTGGTGCCAGTGCGAACCAGTACCTCGTCGCCAACCCCCCAATACGTCAATGCGAAATTCTGTGCGCCAAACTTCGTTCCACCAAAGACCATCGCATTCTGGTCCTCCACGATGTTGAATGTTGGACCGATCGGGTCATTTGGATTGGTGCCGGGGACGATGAAGAAGTCGTCTGCCATGGTGTTCGATTCGAACAGTCCGATGCGAGTTGCGACCAGCACTCGCGTGGGATCGATCTGGTTCAACTCAAGGGGCGTCGTAAAGAACAGGTCGTCTTCGGCGACGAAATCAAAGCCGCCGCCGACCGTATTGAATCGCAGGCCTCCAATCACCTCTTGCGAAACCAGCGCGTTGTTTGTGTCGTAGACCTGTCGGCGAAATCCACCAAAGTTTTGCGCGCTCGTGTAGCGAATCGAGAAGCCGGGCATGCTCGTGTCGTCCACGGCCACATCGCCCCCGTCGCCCCCGAAACGAAACGGAGTGGTCAGATTGGGGATCGTGGCCGGAACGAAGATCGAATCCCATGTGGTCGAACCCGTGCTGACCTGCTGGATCGAGCCATTATCCTGCGAGCCGGCAACCAGAATGTTCGAGTTGCTGTCGTAGGCGATGTTGTGAATTTCCGTTACCTGCAAATTGCCCGACAGGGCGAACCAATCTCCCTCGTTAGTGCGGGGGTCGGTGCGGCGGAAGATGCCGCCATCGTCGACTTCGATTAAATCGCCGTTGGCATCGAGGGCCATACCACGCGAATCGGCATGAGGCGCGCTATTATGAGCGGTACCGCCATCGGGCGTGAAAAGCACCGTATCCGAGTGCGTCAGGTGTTCCCATTGCTCCGAGATGAATGGCAACAGGTCGAACTCGGTGGCGTTCTCCAGATCGATCGGTAAATCGATCGTCGGGTTAAAGCCCAAGTCGAGGGGCGGGACCGTCACGTCCCCGCGAAACAAGCGCCCGACCGAATCCTGGGCACCGATCGAATTGCCGTTCGGGAAGAGCGTGTCTCCGCCCTGGCGATCGCCGCCGATGTAGATAATGTCCGAATCGGTCGGATCGACCTTCAACGAGAAGTGGATCAGCCCCTGAGCGCCCTCCTTGGGACGTGGTTGCAGACCGACCAGGCGACCATCTTCGATGTCGGGTGTGAACGGCAAGTCCATCTGCGTCCAGCTGCCGCCCTGGTCGTCTGAGTAGCCGATATATTCGACCTGGTTATTTTGCAGGATGCCCGCGAACAACCGTCCGTCATTACTGATGGTCAGTTCCGTATTGTTGTTCAGCCCCGGCAGGGCCGGCACGAAGAGCAGCGTGCCATCGTCGTCAAATCCCAATTCCTGCGTGTCGATCGCCTGCTGGATCACGTTGTCATTGACATTCTCCCACGTCTGGCCACCGTCTTCCGTGCGAAAGATCCCCTCATCTTGAATCGACAGATAATACCGGTTCGCGTCGGTGGGATCGGCCGCCAGATCAAAGGCATTGAACTTCGCCGGTTCGTCGGGGCGAGCGGTGTCACGCTCCAGAATCTCAATCGACTCCCAGGTCTCACCCCCGTCGGCACTGCGGAAGAGACCACCTGTGCGCGTCCCGAAGATCGCGGCCACATCACGGATCTTCCGTAAAACCGCCATTGGAAGCGGCCAGGATCAGATCGCCGCGGATCGTTACCGCGGAAATTTCCTTCTCCGCAAATAGGGGATCGGTGATCTCGGTCCAGCTGGCTCCGCCGTCGCGTGTCAACTGCAAACCGGTCAGCTGGCCGCCTTCGCCGGCAAAGGCGCTCGACCGGCCCACTCCCGCCAACAGCGTGTTGGGATCGGTTGGGTCCATTTCGAGATCGCCGATCGACAGCGATTGCAAGTGATCCGTGAGCGCGACCCAGCTGGGTTGCGTGTCGGTGGCATTGTCCGTCTTCCAGATGCCGCCGTTCACGCTGCCAATGTAAAGCGTGTCCGCATCGGTTGGATGAGCCACCACGGCGCGAATGGCGCCGTTGACTTCGTTGTTAGGAGCCACATTCTCGGTGCCACCATTGATGATCGGAGAGGGACCCGAGGGAACCCAACTCGCCAAAACACGGCGATCTTCCAGCAGTTCGTGCGAAAGGCGTCGGCCGGAGATGCGCTGGCGATTGCCGGTGGACTTCAGCCGCGCACGCTTACGCCGTGATGGAAAGTGAAGCTTGTTCACGATGTGCCTCTCCGTTGGGATGACGATGTCAACGATTCGTCCGCTGACTCGGAGTCGAGTGCGCAGCATCCGCGCCCGATCAAGCAATTACGACGCAGCCCAATTTTATCACCCGAAATGCCAAGAGCATGTAGGCGCACGATGTGCGGCTATGACTCTTCGTCTCCCAGGGGGGTAGCGCGAATCACGCGGGGCGAAGGACTGCCTCAAGTCCTCGCGAGCGTTCTGTCTGTTCCGATGTGTTCCGTGGAAATCGTGCGGAGCGGGACTCCGACACTTAGGCGCCATGCTAATTTGGCAAAAAATTACTGTCAACGAAATTGCGCTCGTCGAATCCGGTCGCAATACCCCTCTGGGGCGGCATAAGCCGGACATTCGCTGCAGCGAGAGGCAAAAAGAGGCGTCCGGGAGCGTCCGAGAGGGAGAAACCGCCACGGCCGCCGATCAGCGGCCAACGGAGATCAGCCGATTCAGCGGGCCCGTGTGTCGACGGGAGCTCGAAGCTGGCTGGTCACGCCGCCAATGAACTTCACCTCAAGTACCCCACGGCACGCGTGGGGGCTGATGGTGCCGCGGACGACCCTACCAGCCGAATTCCAGGCCGAGCTGGAACCCGTGGTAGACCAGGTCGTCGCCGTTGTTCAACGTTACCTGGCCCGGCATGGTGCCGCCCCCCGGTGAGGTGTTGATGAAGGGGCTCGACTTGTAGTTGCCACTCGAAGTGGCTACGCCGTTGAGATACAAGACCTCGTAACCGCCACGCAGCTTCCACAGCGGATGGAACTGCCAGAGCAGGAATGCTTTGCCATCACTGGCGAAGGCAAAGCCCGTATTGTCCAGGTTCTCGTTGGAGCCGCCCGGGATCGTCGTGCTGGACAAATTGGAATGCAACTCGGCTCGATTCCCGTAAGCACCCGCCTTCAATTCGGCTCCGAGCGTGAGTCCCGGAAAGAGGCACATCACGACTTCACTGCCGATCTGGCCGCCAATCAGATCGTTCTTGGTCAGCACGTCGTATTGGGTGAACGCGGCCTCGCGGGGCACCATATTGATGGGGTCGAAGTGAGGTTCCACGTCGATGCGATGATTCAGCTCCTCATCGATCCGCACATAACGGACGCCGATCAAGAATGAGGAACTCAACCGGTAACGGTGGGACGTATGGTCCTTGCGAAAGTTGACTTCCACCGAATCGAGTTCCGAATCGTAGATCACCGACGAGAAGGCCGCCTGATCCGAGTCCTCATAGCCCCCGAACGGGTCGTTGCCAAAGTCGCTGAAGGCCGAATACAGATCGTTATTGTTGCTCGTGGCGAACGCCTGATCGTCCCAGTGGATGCCGCCCAAATAAATCGCCTCGATACTGCCCACGGCACTCGTCTGGAACCGCCCCCCCACGCGGAAACCGGGCTTGTAGCCAAAATCCAGATCGTCGGTCTGCAGGGCCGCGATCGCGGAGGGAGGGGCGAGCCCCCGAATGCCCTGCGTCATCAGCACTTGATTGAAGCCGTTTTCACGTCGCAGCACGACGGCTTCGGCAAAAAAATCATACCAGTGAGGCCCGCAGCAAGTGCCGCCAAAGTTCTGGTAGCCTCCTCCGCCTTGCGCCGACACGTCGCCGGGTGACGCATGGCCGTAACCGGCAGGGCCATATCCGGGCGGCGGCGGAGCCGCTCCGCGGGCCTGGTGCATGCCCATCAAGCGAGCCCCCATCCCCCGTAAGATACCTCCGCCCGTTACACTGGGCAGCTCCATTGGCTGTTCCCAGCCGCCGTCTTCATAACCGTAGCCGGGAGGCATGTCGTAGGCACCAGCGGGGGCCGGAACACCGTAATTGCCGCCATCATAGCCACCACCATAGTAGCTGCCCGAATCATAGCCACCACCGTCGTAATAGCCGCCCGCGGCCGCATCGCAGCCGGCACAGCCGCCGCCCGGTTGAACGGCGACCAGCCGCGAGGCGGCACCAAGGCAGATTACGAGGGTTAGGGCAGGGATGTACAAGCGTGTCATCTTGTCGCTCACTAATATCTGTCTCGTTCCAGACGTCGTTTCGGATCATGTCGATCCCGCGCTGCGGCCGGCGGGCACGGGGCCCGAGGATCGCCTAAAAATTGAAGATCATGTCCATCGCGGCCGTAAATTGATTGCGCTTCGTAAAGTCGTCAAACATGCCGCTGCCCGGGATATCGACTTGGTAAACATCGGACCAGTCCCAACGCAATTCGGGTCGCCACACCGTGCTCTCGGTGGCCCGCCAGTTCAGTCCGAGGGACAATTCTCCGTAATTACCACCCCGCACCAGGCTCTCGATCGGAATGCCAAGAACGCGGGCATTATCCTGATCACGGAACCATTCAATACGCGCCCCGGCCGTCAGTCGGCAATTGATGTCATAGAAGAGGTAGTTGTTCACGCCATACCACTTGGCGCTGTCCGGGTTGAAGTTGGTATCAAGCTCGGCATTCGTTTCCGTGCCAATATCCGTTTGAAAGACGTATCGTAAGCGGTTGGAAAGTTGCCGTGTGTAAACAATGCTGCAAACGGTCCGGTCCTGTGTGCCCGTGTCGTCCTCGCGGCCCGTGACGACAGTCGCGGCCAGCGAGGCCACGGGGCTGGGAGTCCAGGAAAAGCCGAACAGGTAGCCCGGCTTGCCATTCACCGTGTCCCAGTTGTCCCAGCCATTGGTCACGGCGAAATGGCCGCGGACATTCGCACCCAGGCCAAAGGAGGTCAGCACCCCGGTGTGCGTAAACGGCTCGCCATACTGCATCGTGTAGGCGTGCGAGTAAAAGAAGTTTTCGGGTGCCATGACCGACTCGTAACCGAGCGTCGTGTAAAAGTGTCCTGCCTTGACGTTGATGCCACCCAGGATCGGAGCGTACAACTCGGCGAATAGTTGAGGCATCGCCAAGCCATACAACGCGGCTCCGTCGCGCGCGGACCATCGGCCGAGTTCCAGCGGGGAGCCCCATTGTCGCGAACTTCCAGACCTCGGGCTTGCGTAAAGAAGTAGTCGGTTCCGTACAGCAGATCGAGTCGCGCACCGAGGTCCCACTGCTGTCCCGTTTCCTGCACATGGCGGCCAAGAGACAGATAGAGTTGATTCATCTGGTATTCATTGGCCCGGTCGTTGAAGGTGACGGGCGTGTTGAAGTTGTTGTTCGGCTTGTCGGGATTCCAGGTAAAGCCCTGCGACAGCCACGTGTTGAGGAACCAGCCTTGACAGGCCCGCCGGCAGCTGCAGGCGTTGCCGCCGCAAGCGTCGCAGGGACCACACTCGTCAAAGACATATTCGGTGAAGTCATCGTCGTTGAATTCACGCGTCGTGCCGTAGGGAGATCCGTCGCCGTCGTCGTAAGGCAGTCGCGTCATGCCCGCGTCATCAGGCAGGGCATCGAAGTAGGGCTCGATGGGTTCCGAGACGTCGGCAGGAGCCCCACCCCGCTTTGGCGGCGCCGCGATACCCGTTCCGTCGGCATCCACATCGGGCAGTTCGTCGAGGATCGACCCTGCATCGGGATACGCCGGACTGGGGGCCTGCGCCACCGCGGGCGGAGACTTGTCAGAAACGACGAACTCCACCGCCGAGGCGGCAGTCATCGTCGCGCACACACATAACCAACTAAGCGTGGTTTCGCTGGCAAGCCGTCGAAACATCGTTCCCCCCTCAGGAAAGCTCAAACCATCGCCACCGACAAACGGATCCGCCGCTACCGGTGCCGCTTCTCCCCGGTGGAGGGAAGCGGTGACTCCGCGACAAAATCGGGGTCTATACCGTTGTCGGTTACCAAGCCGTTAGCGGTTGACAGTATTGGGTAAGATTTTCGGGAAGTGGCGATTCGCCCGATTTCGACGGTCGTGACGGTGCGGTCCATCGGGGGGTCCGAAGGCCCGTGTTGCCTTTTGTCCACGCTAGCGTGGCATTTTTCCCCAGCCCGCACGAGTGTCGGGGTGCGCAGCCGGAAAGTTCGCCCGCCGAGCGGATGGGGCCTTTCCCGCGAGCCGTCCCGGTTTGCAAAATCGTTGCGTTCGTTGACCGGTGTGTGTTTAATGAAGTTGGGCATGCGATTCGCAGTATGCCCACGGAACAGAACGGAACAGAGACAATTCGTTGTACTCGCGGGTGGCACCGCGGGGTCTGCCGTCGCCTCGGCATGGTCGAGGGGACCCTCTGCGTCGTTCCTACGAACCGGCATTCCTCAGGTCGGGGGCGTCTTTCAAATCCAGGAACAACCATGAAGAAGCAACGATCCGAACCCAATCGTCTCCGTCGTGTCTCCGGTCAGCGAGCCGGCTCGTCGCGTTTTTCCAAATCCACGCTGCCGCTGCGCATGCTTGCCGGACTCGAATCGCTCGAGCCGAGGCAAATGCTGGCGGCCAATATCCTGGCCAGCGACATGTCGACGCTGAACGCGTCCGACTCGTTTCAAGAAGCCCAGCTGACCGTGGACTTCCCGACCGCGGCACCCGGGAGCGAAGCGACACTGCAGATCACGGTCCGCGGCAACAATGGCAATACGCTGGACCCGGCGGCGGTCAATGTGGTTCGCACGAACGGGCAGAGCATGCCCGGACAACGGCACTTTGATGATGTGAATGGAACCAATGACAGCAAAACCATCGTGTCCCTGCCGGAGGGCGAGTACGGGCTGCGCGTCAGCAGTGAGTCGGGCGCCGGACAATACACGGTCGAGATCGCGATCATTGGCGACGTGGCCCAGAATGACGCCGCGGTTGGATCGTTTGAGGAGCTGCTGGCATCGGCCGCGGTCGTGCAAACGCTCGGAACGGGGAATTTCAATACAGCGCTCTACTACCGGACCTTCGGCATTGATCTGGCCGTACCCCAGGCAGACGCCGGTATGGATGCCGATGGGAATGGCATCATCAACGGTTCGGACTTACAGGTGATCCAGGCCAATGGGGACATCGGGACGGTCAATGTGACTCTGGAGGTCGACTCGACACCGCCGCAGTTCAGCGGCGTACGTCTGGCCTCCGATACCGGCGTCAGTGCTTCCGACCGCATCACGACGAACGTCACGACGCTGGTCAATATTTCGGATATGAGCGAAATCGTGAGCTTGACGGGTAGCGTGAACGGTGGAGCCGCCGTGAACTTGATTCCGCTGGTCGGGGACTTCAATCAGACGGGAGGCTTCCTGCTGGATGCCGCGGATTACGACGCCATTGCCGGCGGCAATCTGGCGGCCGGTCCCGTGACCCTCACCCTGGTGGCGGCCGATGTGTTGGGGAATGTGAGTGATCCGACCACGTTCGGCTTTACCTTCATCGACGGAAATCAAGCGCCGACGGCGGCGACGATTCCCGCACAAACGGCGACCGAGGATGTTCCCTTCTCGCGCAGCCTGGCCAGCTTCTTCACGGACACGAATCCGGGTGACGTGTTGCGTTTCTCGGCCACGGGGCTGCCCAGCTGGTTGATGCTCAGCCCGTCGGGCCTGCTCACCGGGACCCGCGCAACGAGGATGTTGGCAGCCGCACGTTTAACGTCCTTGCCACCGACAGCCAGGGGGCGACTGCGACGGCCCCCGTGATGCTCACCGTCAACAATGTCAACGACGCGCCGTTTCGCAACGGGGATATTCCATCGCAAACGGCCTTCGAGGACGCACCGTTTACCTTTGATTACAGCGTCTTCTTCTCCGATCCCGACGTGGGTGACACGCTCACGTATTCCGCCATCCTGGCGGACGGATTCGATGCGAATGGGAACGTGATCAACGGTGGCGATCTACCCTCCTGGCTTACGTCCGACGACGTCAACGGCGTGCTGACCGGCACGCCCACCCAGGCCGACCTGGGGACCCTGTCGATCGGAATTATTGCCGTCGATTCGGTGGGTGCCACCGCGAACGGCACCTTTACGCTCACGATCAGTGGCGAGAACGATGCACCCATCCTGGTTTCGCCCATTCCTGACCAGACGGCGACGGAAGACCAGGCCTTCAGTCTCAACCTGCGACCCTTCTTCTCGGATCCCGACGGCGAGACGCCGACCCTCAGTGTTTCGACGATCCCCAGTTGGCTGGCCTTCAATGCCAACACGGGGGTCCTCTCGGGAACACCCGCGGACGGGGATGCCGGCATGACCAACATCACGGTCACCGCCACCGACGCCGTCGGGGCCAGTGTGTCCGACACATTCATGTTGACCACGAACAATGTCAACGATGTGCCGATGGTCGCCAACCAGTCGTTCATCGTGAATCCAGGCGCATCCAATGGCGATACAGTGGGCACCATCCAGGCGACCGATGATGACGTCGACAGCGTCCTGAGCTACACCGTGACCGGCGGCGATCAGGCCGGCATCTTCGCGGTCAATTCGGCAACCGGCGTGATTACGGTCGCCAACAGTTCGCTTCTTGTGGACGGGCAAACAGTGGTGCTCTCCGTCCAAGTGAGTGACGGGATCGCCAGCGCCAACGCCTCGATGACCATTAATATTGTCTCGAATCAGTCGCCCATCGCGAACAATGATATGGGCTTTAGCACCTTCGACAATGAACGATTGTCGATTCCGACCGCTGATCTGCTCAGCAACGACACCGATCCGGAAAACGATCCGTTGTCGATTATTTCGGTCACGAACAGTGCCCAGGGCGCGACGGTGACCATTGTGGGAGCCAACGTTCGCTATGACTCTCGCACGGTGGCGAGCCTCATCGCGCTGCGAGACGGGCAGTCGATCACCGACACCTTTAGCTACACGGTGTCTGACGGCAACGGCGGAACCGATACCGCGACGGTCAGCGTGGTCGTCAACGGCACCGATGTGGCTCAATATCGACTCGAAATTCGCAACTCGTCCAACACCGTCACCACGACCGTGCAAACGGGCGAGACATTCGAGCTGGTGGCCTACGTGCAGGATGTTACCGCCGATCCGACCGGAATCTTCTCGGCCTTCCTCGACGTGGACTACAACACCGGCCTGGCCACGCCCGTGGAAATCATTCATTCAAGTACCTATGGATCGGGCCCATCCGGCAGCTTCGCGACTCCAGGCGTCCTCGACGAAGTTGGCGGCAGCGATGGCATCACGCCTCTGGGCGGCAACGAGTTTGAGGTCTTCCGGGCCGTCTTCACGGCAGGTGGTTCCGCCGGCGTCATCAACTTCACGGCCAATGCCACCGAAGACCAGATCCAGCATCCGACACTGGTGTTTGGTGACACGATCGCGCTCCCGGCTCCGCAGATCGTCTTCGGAACCACTTCCGTGACGATCTCGACCGGCGGTTCGGCATCGTTGTCCGCCGGTGGCGGGGCAGCCACCAATTACGACAATCCGCTCGACGTGAATGGCGATTCGTTTGTGTCGCCGCTCGACGCCCTCTTGGTCATCAACGCCCTGGAAACGGGCGAGGTTGCTGACGATGTGTACGCCGACGTGAACGCCGATGGCGGCATTTCGCCCATCGACGCCCTCCTGGTGATCAATGATCTCGTCGTCGAACAACAGGCGTTGGCAGCGGGCGCCGCCGGCTCGTCCACCGTCCTCACGGGGAGCGATTCGGATGCATCCACGGCCGACCTTGCCGCGGGCCTGGATGCCCTCTTTGGCGAATTGGCGCTCGATTTGGAATCCGGGCTGACGGTCGACCAGTTGCAGGGGCAGTTGAGCCCATCCCTGATCGCCGCGATCGATGACGTCCTGCATGCCAGCGATGACGAGCAGGCCGATCTGTGGGCCGCGTTGGCCGACGATCTGGCCGCCTACCTGACGAGCCATCTGGGTTCGTAAAGCTGAAATCGTAGCTCACGGGCAGACCTGGCCCGCCCGTTGGTTGGGACGGCGGCGACGCGTTGAGGATCGCGTCGCCGCTTTCTTTCATCGGGACTCCGGTTCCTCCTCTTGCGTCGCCCCCGCCGGCCCTTTGCGGCGGATTCCAGTGGCCCCGTTCGCCGATTAGAATCAGCCCCGTGGCTTGGGACTCGCTCCCTGCCTTCCGAGACTTGCGGCGGGTTCTCACGTCGATTGCCTTCTCCAGCGACCATTGTGGCGCCCGCCCGACGCCAGGCCCGATCGTCATTCCCCGACACGAAGGACCCGCTGTTCCCATGAATCAACCTGCCAAGCAGCATGCCGGCATCGTCGCCATGCTCTCGATCATGATGTTCCTCCAGTTCTTCGCCTGGGGCTCCTGGTTTGCGACGCTCTCGGCGGCCCTCGATACGCACCAATTGGGCGATTTCATTGGCCGCGCTACGAGTGCGCACCGATCGCCGCCATCTTCGCTCCGCTCTTCTTGGGGCTGATCGCGGATCGACTCTTCCCTTCGGAAAAAATCATGGGCACGCTGATGCTGCTCAGCGGCGGCATCATGCTGATCCTGCCATCAGTGGCCGAGCGGGCATCGGCGTTTGCGGTTGGCTACAGCGGTGACGATGCGGTCAAGGCCAACGTGGCTGGCGGGACGCTGGTCTGGCTGATCCTGGCCCACATGTTGTGCTATATGCCGACGCTCGGCCTGGGCAATACGATCGCCTTCACCCATATCACTGACCAGAACCAATTTCCCAAGATTCGGGTCTGGGGCACGATCGGCTGGATCGTAGCCGGACTGATGTTGGGGGCACTCGGGTGGTCAGCGTCCTACAACATCTTCTGGTTGTGTGCTGTCAGTTCCCTGGCTCTGGGGGTGTTTTGCTTTTTCCTTCCCAATACACCCCCGCCGTTGAAGGACCAACCGATCGATCTGCGGAGCATCTTCATGGTCGATGCCTTGAAGCTGCTCAGTGAACCGAATTTCTTCGTCTTCGCACTCTGCTCCACGCTGATCTGCGTCCCGCTGGCGTATTATTACGGCTCGACGGCGACCTTCCTCAATCAAGTCGGGTTTGCACAAGCCGGTGCGACCATGACGATCGGGCAAATGTCCGAGATCTTCTTCATGATCTTGATCCCGTTTTTCTTCCGACGGCTCGGCGTCAAGTGGATGATTCTCATCGGCATGGCGTGTTGGGTGCTGAGGTATGGTCTGTTCGCTTTCGGCGCGCCCAGTCAGATCACCTGGATGATGTTGTTGGCAGTCGCGTTGCACGGGATTTGCTACGACTTTTTCTTCGTCACGGGCTTCATGTATACCGATCAAAAGGCCCCCCCCTCGATCCGCGGTCAGGCTCAAGGCCTGCTCGTCTTTTTGACACAAGGCGTGGGCATGTTTTTCGGCTATCGCATCATGGCAGGAGGAAAGCTGTTCGGAGTGATCCCGCTCAACTTCACGATCGGCAAGTTTGGTGAGCAGGTCACGAATTCGCCCGCGTACAACGAGGCACTGGCGGCCGCCCGAGGCGAGAGTGAGACCGTGGGATTTTTCCAGACCTTCACCCAGATGTTCTCCCGTAGCCTGCCGGAAGGGCTGGATCCCGAATTGCTGACGGCGACAATGCAACAGTGGAAAAACTTCTGGCTCTTCCCGGCCATCTTGGCCGCGGTTGTCCTGGTGCTCTTCGCGGTGGCGTTTTGGGATCGAACCCTACCGAAGCCGGAATCCGACGGCGGTCCGGGAAGCGGTGGATGACTGGCGGATCGATGTGGAAATTGGCGTTTCGCCCCCATTTGACCTCATCATCGGCCAACTTTCTTGACGCCCGACGTCCCCCGGATAGACTGAAGGAGAGGGGGCAGCGCGAACCGGCCGTGTTTGGCCCCCGTTATTCGGTTGCGGCACTTGCCGTAGCGGCCGGTCGAAGACTGATCGCGGAAACTCCCTACGAACCGAGGCTCGCTTGCCAGTGATGTCGAACATGGAAACAAACGCTCACAAAAAACAAGGTCCGGATGGTTTAACGCGGTCCACTGAGGCCGGGATTGTGTTTACCAGCATCACTCGGAACGTTCCCTTCCAGTATGAGCGTGAACCCGCCTCGTTCTTTGGTTGGAAGAGTTGCGCGTACCGAACGCGGCAGTTCTCCTATCGTCGCTCATTCGACGTCGGGCTGAACCGGCGCGGTCTGAAGCGTTTGGCTCGTAAGCCCCAATTCGCCTTCTAGACTCGACCTTGCTCCCACCGCGTCCGCATCACGTCGCAAGACAAACGAGGTTGTCTCTCGTTGCCTTGCTGTTGTTCCTACTGATGTTTGCGGTCCCTCTCGCCCGCGGTGATCTCCAGCACGAGTTGTTGGCTCTCGCGGCCGCCGCCGACGAATCACAAGCGGTCAGCGTGTTGTCAGGATTGGAAGAAGGGCTGACGGCCACCGCGTCCTCGTCATGGCAGGCCGCCTGGCGACGGTACAAGCCGCAATTACTGGACCATCCGTCGACGCGGGTCCGGCGGCAAGTCTGGTTGCTGGGAGCTCGTCTGGCGGACGCGGATTGCATCGCTCAAGTTCGGGCCGGAATCGCCGATCCATCCCTCGATGTTTCCTGGCGGCTGCGTTGCATTGAGTGTGCTGCGGCGGGCGGTTGGCCGCGATTAACGGAAAGTCTGCTGCCCCTGCTCGACGAACCGCCACTCCGCCTGGCGGCGATTCAGGGTTTGGGCCGTAGGGACGACGACCGCATCCCGCGGGAAGTGATCCGCCGTCTGAGCGACTGGAGTCTGCTCGAGCGCCGAGCCGCCTACCAATTGCTGGCCTCACGTGATTCGTTCGCACAATATCTGTGCCAGGCCCTGCTTACTTCTCGTCTGGCGGCCACCGACGTGCCCGTGGAAACGGTGCGACAGTTGCGTGCACTTCCCTCGACCGAATTGCAGGACCAGGTGGTGGCTTTATGGGGGCATGCTCAACAGACGCCGCGGCAACGCCAGGCGCAAATTACTCGTTATGAAGAACGGTTGGTGGCTAGCGTACTCGACCAGGCCAATTTGGTCTCGGGAGAAAGAGTCTGCGAGCAGCTGTGTCTGAATTGCCACCGTCTGCATGGTCGGGGAGCGCACATTGGTCCGGACCTGACGGGCGCCCAGCGGTACGACTTGCGATACCTCTTGGAAAATATCGTCGACCCTTCCCGCGAAGTCGGCAAGCACTTCGTGGTCACCATCATCGAAGTCGACGATGGTCGCACCTTGGCTGGGCTGGTGACGGAACAGACGCCCGAGCGGATCGTGCTGCAAACTCCCACCGAGGCCATCTCGATCGACACCGGGCAGATTGCGGCACGCCGGGACTCGACCGAGTCGATGATGCCCACAGGGCTTCTCGAATCACTCTCCGATACCCAGGTCCGCGACCTGATCGGATTCCTGATGGCCGAATTTCGAGACCAGAGACGATGAACGATGCACCTCCGTCACGGTTGCTCCGGTCCCTCTCCCGACGCCTTCCGTGGCTGGCCTTGCTGGCGACCGCCGCGCTTTTCTCACCGGGGCTGCGAGGCGAAGAACTGGGATTGCCGGCCGGGATCGTCGATTCGCAGGACCCGCGCGACACGCCCGAAACACCAGCCCAGTCGCTGGCTCGCATCAAAGTCCCCGCTGGCTTCCGAGTCACCCTCTTCGCCGGCGAGCCGCAATTGGGCCAGCCCATCGCCTTTGACTTCGACGATCGGGGCCGCCTGTGGGTGGTCGAGGGCTACGCGCATCCTGACTGGCAGCCGACCGGCCATGATCGCGTCCTGATTTTCGAGGATACGGACTCAGACGGCACGGCCGATCGTCGCACCGTCTTCTGGGACCAAGGTCGTTATCTTTCCGGTATTGCCGTGGGGCACGGCGGCGTATTTCTTTGCAATACGCCCGAGCTGATTTTCTTGCCCGACAATGATCGCAACGACGTTCCCGATGGTCCCCCCGAGCCACTGCTGGATGGTTGGATCCACAAGAATCCCCACAACGTTTTCAACAATCTTTGCTTCGGACCCGACGGATGGCTCTACGGTTCCGTGGGACAGGATCAAGTCGCCAAAGTCGGCGTGCCCTCCGCGGGACCGGATGCGCGGCGGGAGATTTCGCGAGGTATCTGGCGCTATCACCCCGGTCGTCGCCAGTTCGAAGTCGTCGCGCAAGGGGCGGTGAATCCGTGGGGCCTTGATTTTAACGAGTACGGCGATGGCTTCTTTACGAATTGCGTGTTGCCGCATCTGTGGCTGTTACTCCGCGGCGCCTATTATGAACGACGCTTGGGTGAACAAGACAATCCGTATGTCTATGAACGGATACAGCCCATCTGTGATCATCGTCACTGGGCAGAGGGGAATTGGACCGATTCGCGGGGCGGTCACGGGGCCCACGGCGATGCCGGCGGAGGTCATGCCCACACCGGCGCCATGATTTACCTGGCCGATCAATGGCCTGCCCGCTATCGGGGAACCTTTTTTACGGGCAACCTTCACGGGAACCGCATCAACAACGATCGCCTGGAGCGGATCGGTTCCGGATACGTCGGACGTCACAACCAGGATTTCCTGTTTGGCAACAGTCCCTGGTTTCGCTGCCTGTCGCAGAAAGTGGGCCCCGCTGGTTCCGCCTTTATCTCCGATTGGCACGATGTAGGAGAGTGTCATGACAACGATGGCTCGCATCGCAGTAGCGGTCGGATCTACCGCGTCAGCTATGGAGCTTCGACCCCGATCGAGCCGTTCGATCTGCAGCAGTACACACCGCAGGAACTGGTCGCCTTGCAGAAGCATCCGAATGACTGGTTTGCGCGCCGCGGCCGCCGCGTCCTGCAGGAGCGGGCGACCGCCGGGACGCTCCCCTCCGGCGAGATCGTCGACGATCTGAACGATCAGCTGGCCCACGCCTCGGCGGTCACCGAGCGGCTACGCGCGTTGTGGACGCTGTTTGCGATCGGGCAAGCCGACGCATCCCGGCTGACCGGCTTGTTGAACGATCCCAGTGAATACGTGCGCTCCTGGGCGGTCCGTTTGCTCGTCGATGCAGGCGCTCCGGGGGAAGTGGCCCAGGCAGCGCTGGTCGCGGCCGCCGCAGATGAAGCCTCTCCGTACGTTCGGCTGTCGCTCGCCCAGGCGCTGCCTTATCTGGCGGACGAACGGCGGTCGGCGCTCGCCGGCTTGCTCGCCAGCCATGCCGAAGACGCCGCCGACCCGCTCCTCCCCGGCATGGTGTGGTACGGCGTCGAACCCCTTGTACCGCGACAGCCGGCCCAAGCCCTCGAATTGCTGCGTATCAGCCGCATTCCTCGACTGTCCCGTTACCTGTCCCGACGTCTGACTGCGGAGGTCGGTCAAACGAACCCCGTGGTCGATCCGCCCTAGCGTCAGCCTGCGGATCCCCATGGATCTGAAACGGGCCCGGGTGTAGCTTCGTTCGCGGGCGGTGGCACGCTAGCACGAACGTGCCGACGATCTGCCCGCCGCTCCCGGGGAAGGACCCTGATTCGTCTCGCGAAGGATCAAATTGACGTCAGCGAACATCGCGAATGCCGTTCGGCATTGCACGGGGAGCGGCCCCTGCAACGTTTTGAGAACTTGGCACGCCATCTGCCTTTGGTGATCGGCATGAAGCCATCTGCTGACGCCGTCCGCAGCAAGTAGGAACGGCCACCCGGCGTTGGCAGCTTGTCAGTCTCTCTTCGAAAAGGAATGCGAACATGAACACCAGAAGTCTTTTCACAGCGGTGGTTCTTTTATCGGTGACCCTGCGTGGTGCGGTAGCTCAGGATTTTGGCACCTCACGCTGGGTGGGCAGCTCGTCAGCGGCCTGGCAGCGGCCAGCGCTGCCGCGTGACTGGCGGGACGGAGAACGAGCCGACTATCGAGGCAACTACGGGCCGTCATGTTCGTCAGCGCACTGTCGTGTGCAGCCGACGACGTATCCGGTAACGCCAGCCCTGACGACTGGCTACGCGCCGATTGCCTATCGGCCGGGTGTCGCCAACGGATATTCGGCTCCGCTCTTGGTGGGCCAGGTGCCGACCCCATTCGATCCTTATCGCAATGTGGCTTATCCGCCTTCGGCGGTGGGTTCGAGGTGCCAGCCGAGTGCCGTCCCGTACGGGTATGGCTATTCGCCAGCGCCGCTGGCGGCCCAGTTGCCAAGAGGCTATTACCGGGCGGACGGGTTTTACGGGCAGGACGCGGTGTTCGCTCAGGGGCAGCCCATTCGAAATTTCTTCCGCAAGCTGCTCCCGTAATCGACCCTTACGTGCAGCAGGTGCGGTGGACCAACCGGCGGGGATGCCAGTCCCCGACGGCTTGGTCGTTAGGGGGGTGAGCCGGTTGTTGAAAGGATGACGGGATTCAGGTGCCACGTTGCCTGGTATCCCTTGTCATTTTCGTTCACGCTGCTGGCTCGAATGGTCCTTCGAATCCTCGTGCTCGTCCTCGTCCTCGTGCTCGTGCTCGTCCTCGTCCTCGTGCTCGTGCTCGTGCTCGTGCTCGTGCTCCTACTCGTACTCGTAATCGAAAACCAGCGATCCAGTACGAGTACCGCTGCGCTGAGGACGAGTACCGCTGCGCTGAGTACGAGAACGAGGCAAGTATGGCAGCGACCGGTCATTGGCAGCGATAGCCGAAAATGGAAGCGGGCGGCCGCCATGCATCCGATCCCCGCGGACTAGTGCCGCGTCAAGTGTCAGAATTGGGGTTGGTCAAAATCGTGGCTGTGGCTTCCAGCCGCAGACGACTAGTGCCAGATGCCCCAGCCACGGTGAGCGAACCCCGAGATTCAAATTTGACGAAGCACTAGCCGACGTGTGTGGCAGGCGATGTCCGATCGAGGCCCGCAAATATTCCGCCGCCCATGACGAGCAGAAAGACGCCGACGCCGAGCGCCACGATGCCTTCACGACGGACGTGAGGATCGATCACTGCCCGCTGCGGGTGGGTCGGATCGTAGAATACGGTCACGCGGTCTCGCGGCGGATACTTGGCAAACAGCCGAGACCAATCGGACTGGACATAGCGGAGAGCGCCGATTTCGCCGAAGGCGATGCGCTCGTTATCGTACCGCTTGTCATTCACCAGGTAGCGATAGCGAATGACATGTTTGCCACAGCGTTGTCCGGTGCTCACGGGCGGACCAAAGAAATAAAAGAGTCGCGCGGGCACCTGCTGATACTGGCTGGTTACGATAATCCCTGGAGTCGCATGCCACTCGCGAGACTTCCAGAATTCAAAACATTCGCGGCTCTGGCAAAGGGTCAATCCCAGGCCAGCGCCACAGAGCAAGGCGGCGAACAAGGTACGAGCCAGGCGGCTCTCCGGCTGCTTTTGGGTCAAAATCAGGTCCCCCGAAAAGGCGGGTAAGGGTGTGGGTCAGGTGGTCGGTGGTGGCTGCCGCGGGCCGTGGAGTCTGGTCGGCAAGCTGAGGTGGCAGGCATGAAGGCGATCGACCTGCACGCCAACGTCTCTTTCCAAGGCATCATGAAAACCGCACAGGTATCCCCCAGGTGTCAGCCCTGCGTACCAACCTCGCTCGTGAATGACGACCAGGCCGATTCGAGGTTGTCAAAGTGCTCATTCAGGTACTCACCGCCTCCCATGGTGGCGGCTCGTTCGATGTCGGCCGCGACAGCTTGCAGCTGGTAAGCTGCGATGTTCGCGGACGCGCCTTTGATTTTGTGTGCTAATTTGGCCGCTTCCTCAATTTGACCCGCGACGATAAAAGACCGCAGCTGATCGAGATCGGCCGAGAAACCTTCTTCAAAGGCGGCGACGACTCGTTCCACCAATTGGATATTGCCCAGACAACGGTTGCAAAGTTCGTGGTAGCCGAAAACAGTTTCGCTCATCGGTGGTTGCAATCCGGGCAAATAGAGTTGGGGGCGAATCGGACACGCTGGAAAAACCTACTTCATCCCCCGACGGCGGCAAACCTAACCGCTGCCGATGGCTAGAAAACGCCAGATTGCACCAGCAATGATTCAGCCTCGGGCCGTGCCAGGCGTTACATTCGCTACCAGCGCATCAATCGCCGCGGCACCGTGAGCAAGAGCGGGCTGAGCAACATCAGCCTCGTTTCGTCTGGTTCGGGCACGAGCCCCACTCCAGCGGACGATTGGAATTTGTGGGCCTTCCACACGTTGAAGTCGCAGACATCGACGACGCCATCGGCGGTAAAGTCACACTGACACCGACCGATTAACCCAGATTCGCGGCGGATTCCGCCATGGCGTCTTGTTGTCGTACCACCATTTGGCGGTAGGCTCCCTGCGCCGCCATCAGCGACTCGTGGGTTCCCCGCTCAATGATACGGCCCTGGTGCAAGACAAGAATCAGGTTGGCGCGGGTGATGGTGGAAAGCCGGTGGGCAATCACGAATGTCGTGCGTCCCTTCAACAGGTCCGCCAACGATTGCTGGATCAGCTGCTCGCTTTCCGTGTCCAGGCTACTTGTAGCCTCGTCCAGGATCAAGATCTGCGGATCGGCCAGAATGGCTCGGGCAATCGAGATCCGCTGGCACTGTCCGCCTGAGAGTTTGACTCCTCGCTCGCCGATCAGCGATTCATATCCCTCGGGCAAATGCCGGATAAATTCATGAGCATTTGCCCGCCGCGCGGCCTCCATGATCTCGGCTGGCGTCGCCTGGTGCCGCCCGTAGGCAATATTCTGGCTGACCGTCCCATCGAACAAAAAGACATCCTGCTGAACGACGGCCAGCAGCTCGCGATAGGAACTGAGCCGGAACTTCCGAATATCCGTGCCGTTCAGCAGGATCTGCCCGGAAGTCGGATCAAAGAATCTCGCCACCAGGTCGGTGAGGGTCGTCTTCCCGGCGCCGCTGCGTCCGACCAACGCCACCACGGAACCGCCGGGCACGTTCACCTGAATATCCTCCAGGACGGGACGTCCCTCTTCGTAGGCGAATTCGACATGTTCGAAAGAGAGGCTTTCCACGATCCGTGGAGCCGGCCGCGCGTCCGGCCGATCCGGTTTATCCTCTGGCATTTCCAGGACCTCAAAGATGCGTTCCATGGCGGCCAACGAACGTTGCAGTTCCGAAAAAGAGTTGACGATTTGCCACACCGGATTAAGCAGCAGCAGCGTGTACCATTGGAAAGCCATGATGTCACCGATCGAGGCGCCGCCTCGAATCGACAAGTAACCGCCGAACCACATAATCACCACGTTCACCGCCGCAATCAGGAATCCCCACGTCGTCCATAAGACCAATTCGCGACGGTGGGCCAACAGCTCCTTGCGGATAATGGTGTTCCGTCCCACCACATACTCAGCCGTTTCCGTGCCTTCACGCTGAAAGGCGCGGACGACTCGAATGCCGCTGAAGGTCTCGCTGACGCGGCCGTCGACTTCCGAGTTGTCTTTGCGAATCGAACGGTAAATCGGTCGGATCCTGCGGGCCACCGAGAAGCTGATTAAAACAACGCCCGGGATGATCGCTATGGCGGTGAGCGATAGTCTCCAGTTCAGACACAACAGGATTCCAATGGCCACGAGCAGCCGGATGGCTGAGACCCCGGGCGAAACGACGGCCATCTGCAACAATCCCGTCGTCGTCGTTACGTCATCGCTCAAGCGCGAGATGATGCCGCCCGTCTTCATGTCCGAGAGCTTCTGCAGAGGCAATCGTAGCAGCCGATCGTAAAGCGCCTGCCGGAGCGACATGATCACTCGGACGTTCAGCTGCCGCTGACGAAAGTTTTTCAGGCGCCTAACAGCTGGGCGATGATCACCACCCCGAGCAGCGAAATGCCCGCCACATGCAGGCGGCTCAGCCGCTGCGGTGTGTCCAGTGCCGTGTTGAGCAGGACCTGGTCGATGATGTATCGCATGAAGAGCGGCTGGATCGTTTCCAGGGCCGCCACGAGTATGGCGATGACGAGCACCGTCGTGGCGGAGCGGCGAAAACGCCAAATCCAATCGGCGTATTGGCGAATGTACTTTCGCTGCCGAGTCTTCCTGCCTTCGGGCGGATCCGGTGCCTCGGGTTGTTCGTAATGGTGATGCGTGAATTCGCTCAGCTTGCCTTCACGAAAGGCCTCGCGAAAAACCGCGTATCGTTTGCGGGAAGAGCGGGCGTGGGCCGCATGGTTGGCCCGTTGATCGTGAGCGCTGTGATTCATCAGGTGCCGGTCAAGCGATCGAGAAAAAGAAGCGGCGTCCCGCCTGGGCGGGACGCCGCGAAGAGGCCTAGCTGCCGGTGTTTACGACAGGTTGCGTGTGCCGATCGCTGCACAATACAACCAACAGGTTGGAAACCAGGTTGGACCGACCTTGAGCGTCCATCTCGACAATCTTGTCGCGTTCGAGATGCTGCAGGGCCATTTCGACCATCCCCACCGCGCCCTCGACGATCTGCGTACGAGCCGCCACGACGGCCTGAGCTTGCTGGCGCTGCAACATGGCAGCCGCAATCTCCGGGGCGTACGCCAGATGACTGATCCGTGCCTCGATCGTTTCTACTCCTGCCTTGTCGAGCCGTGCTTGAATGTCCGCCCGCAATTGCGTGGAAATCTCCTCGGTGTTGCCTCGGAGTGAAACGTTCTCGTCCTTGCAATCGTAAGGGTGGCGAGTCGCCAAGCTGCGCAGGGCGGCTTCACTCTGCACTTCGACAAAGTTTTCGTAATCGTCGACTTCGAACATGGCTTCCGCCGTGTCCACAACCTTCCAAACCACGACCGCCGAAATTTCGATGGGATTCCCATCCCGATCGTTGACTTTCGCCGGTTTTCCCAAGCTGCGCGTTTTGGCCTGAATCACCTGACCTTGCGCGTTCTTGAGATCGGGCGTACCAATCGAACCGGTCTCGAAATTGCGGATCCGCAGGGAAACTTTTTTTTTGCTAAAGAAAGGGTTTACCCAGAAGAATCCCGACTCGCGGACCGTCCCCTGGTAATCACCAAACAGCAACAACACGCGGGCATCATTCGGTTGCACAGCCAGAAAGCCGCACAGGCCCATGATCGCGATCAGCTCAAGGGTCACCAAAGCCACGACGTTGAAAGGCGTGAGGGACTCGTGCGCTGCCAGGTAAACGAACGTAGCGGCCGCGGCAATCGGCAGAGCCAGGAAGACCACCAAAAACGGCCAACCCGAAAACGGTTTGAATACTTTTTCTCGAATCATCGCTTTCCCCTTTCCAGCCATGCGAAGCTTGTGGGCCGGCGGGAATTCGGCCGCTGGCTCGCTTGGCATCCGAAAATGTCACCCGCTCAAGTATATAAGCGATAGGGGGCTGAAGGCGACGTCCACAATCGGCGCCGGTTTGCAAAGGGCGAAAAGCCCGGAAAACAACCATGTTTCCGGAATACCTTCCGATCGCGGCGCTCGCCGAATCGCCCCGCCGCCGCCATCCCGCATTGCCAGGCTTCGCGTTCGGACCGTACCCTGAGCTGATCCCATGTCGGGTGACGCTCGGTCCTGGCCGGTGGCACCGCGACACGGTTTCCGCTGCCTGCCAATCCATGAACGCCGCGCACTCCTGCGGCAAGTAACCCACGATGACCGAAATCGACCGCTCCGCTCCCGTCATGATCACCGGCGCCACGGGGTACGTCGCGGGCTGGATCGTCAAGCGATTACTCGATCAGGGACTTACCGTCCGCTCGACGAATCGATGGTCGACTTTTTCCAGCAACTGGTGGAGACAGGGGCTGTGAGGCAGCGCTGATTCGTCGAACCGCCGACCATTTTTCGCGCTCGTTACGATGTGTCACACTGTCCGCCATCCAGGAAACTTGACTTGCAATCGCGTTCACACCCTCACCCGAAAACTGCCCGGCTGCGATCTTCCCAGAAAACGATGACGACTCAGACAAGCCCCCCGGACGACGTACCTTCCACCGCCCACCTCATCGCCGAGGAACTTGGCCTGCCGGCGCGACAAGTCGTGGCGGCCATCGAATTGCTCCAATCCGGCAATACCGTGCCCTTCATTGCCCGCTATCGCAAGGAAGCGACAAGCGGCCTTGATGAAGTCGCACTGCGGGCGCTCGAGGACGCACTGGAACGAACGACACTGCTGGCAGCCCGCCGGGCCACGGTGCTGAAGTCGATCGATCAACAGGGTGCGCTAACCGATCACTTACGACGGCAAATCGAGGCTTGCCGCGATCTTCACTCCTTGGAGGCGCTTTACCTCCCCTTCAAGCCCAAGCGGCGAACGCGAGCCACCGCGGCTCGCGAACAGGGCCTCCAGCCATTGGCCGATTTGCTGCTCCGACAAGGACCATTGCCAGGATCACGGCAGGAAACACTGCACGCCTTTGTCGATCGCGCGAAGGGGGTCCCCGATCCACCATCGGCTTTGCAGGGGGCGCTCGATATCCTGGCCGAACAATGGTCCGAGGATGCCGCGACCCGCACGTTCCTGCTCGATCTCGCGCGGACACGGGGACAGATTTACTCGAAGCTCAAGCGAGGCCAACAAGATACGTCGGGCAAGTTCGAGCTATATACGAACCACCAGGAACCCGTGCGCAGGATTCCTTCTCATCGCATCTTGGCCATGCTGCGTGGTGCCTCGGAAGGGTTGCTTCGAGTCGGACTGTTACTCGACGAGTCGCTCGTGCTGCCCAGCCTTACGCGACGACTCGTAACGAATCACCACTTCGAGTTTTACCCGGAATTGGTGGCCACGGTGGAAGACTGTGTCCGCCGCTTGCTGCTCCCTGCCACCGAGTCCGCCCTGCTGCAGGTTTTGAAGGAAAAGGCGGACGAGGAAGCCATTGGCGTGTTCGGTAAGAATTTACGAGACCTGCTAATGGCACCTCCGGCAGGTCCCCGAGTCACGATGGGCATTGATCCCGGTTTTCGCACGGGTTGCAAAGTCGCGGTGGTCGACGCGACGGGCAAGTTTCTGGAAAGTGCCACGATCTATCCGACGCCTCCCCGCAATGATTCGGCCGCGGCCGGCAAGACCTTGCTCGACCTGATCGATCGACTCGGCGTGGAGTTGATTGCCATCGGTAACGGGACCGCCTCGCGGGAAACCGATCACTTCCTGGGGGCTTTGCTGCGAGATCAGACTCGCACGGTCACGAAGGTGATGGTCAGCGAGGCGGGCGCGTCGATCTACTCGGCAAGTGAGCTGGCAATCAGGGAATTCCCGCACCTGGACGTCACCGTTCGAGGCGCCATCAGCATCGCCCGTCGCCTGCAGGACCCGCTGGCGGAACTGGTCAAAGCGGATCCGAAATCGATCGGCGTCGGTCAATATCAGCATGACGTCAACCAGCCACAACTGCGGAAGTGCCTCGATCGGGTGGTCGAATCGTGCGTTAACCAGGTCGGTGTGGACCTGAACATGGCCAGCGTTCCTCTCCTCTCGTACGTCGCGGGCATTGGACCCAAACTGGCGGAAAGGATCGTGGCCTATCGCGATGACCATGGCCGCTTCACAAATCGTCATCAATTGATGCAGGTCGAAAAA
This sequence comes from uncultured Planctomycetaceae bacterium, assembly GCA_963700865.1. Classification (GTDB taxonomy): domain Bacteria; phylum Planctomycetota; class Planctomycetia; order Pirellulales; family Pirellulaceae; genus CAVOGJ01. The sequence continues at coordinate 275,237 of CAVOZC010000023.1, forward strand.
CTGGGCAAGAAGGCCTTTGAACAAGCCGCCGGTTTTCTCCGCATTCGCGGCGGCGATCAGCCTCTGGATGATTCGGCCGTCCATCCGGAATGCTATCCCATCGTGGGCCGGATGGCGGACAAGTTGGGCACGGAAACGAAATCGCTGGTCGGAAATGCCACGCTCAGCCGAAAATTGACGGCCGAAGAGTTTGTGGACGGCCGCCATGGTCTACCCACGATCAGCGACATCCTGGAGGAACTGGCCAAGCCGGGCCGGGACCCGCGGAGTGAATTCAAGGCCGCTCGGTTCCAGGACGGAGTCCAACATGTCGACGACCTCCGGCCGGGGATGGTCCTGGAAGGTGTCATTACCAATGTGACTCACTTCGGCGCCTTTGTCGACATCGGTGTGCACCAGGACGGTCTGGTGCATGTTTCCCAGTTGGCCGATGAGTTTGTGAAGGACCCCAACGAGTTCGTATCGGTGGGTGATGTGGTGAACGTGAAAGTTGTTGAGGTCGATGCGGTGCGCAAACGAATCTCGCTGACGCGGAAGTTGGGAGGATGATGAAAAGGGAGAGTGCCACGAGGATGTTGCTTCGTGGGATAGGCTTCCAGCCTGTCATCAAATAACTTGCGATAGATCCGGAAATGCAATCCAGCGGCCCCGCCAAGCGGCAAGCCGGTCCCGCTCAGCGATCCCACAGCCGGTACCCGCCGCTCAGATTTACCACGTCAAACCCCTTTTGCAACAGCAACCGGGTGGCCATATAGCCGCGTTGGCCGACTTGGCAGTAGGCCACGATCTGGCGATCACGCGGTAATTCCGCCAGACGATCCCGCAACTCGTCGAGCGGGATGTTGACCGCCTCCGGCACATGCCCGGCGGCGAATTCCTCCCGCGTCCTCACGTCCAGTACCTGGGGATGGGTGTCGGAAGCGAGGGCCTCACGCAGCGGTGCCACATGCATGATGGGCTGGTCACCCCGTAACACGCCGGCTGCCACGAATCCCGCCATATTCACCGCGTCCTTCGCCGACCCGTACTGAGGCGCATAGCACAGTTCGACTTCTTCCAGGTCGTAAACCGTCATCCCGGCTTGGATCGCCATGGCCATCACATCGATCCGCTTGTCGACGCCGCTGCGACCGACCGCCTGGGCGCCCAGTACCCGTCCATCGGCAGGATCGAATAGCAGTTTGACTGTCATTGACTGCGCCGGGATAGTAACTCGCGTGATCCGCCGGATGCACGTAGATCTTCTGGTAGTTGCGGCGCATCCGCTGCAGCAGCTTTTCGCTCATGCCGGTCATGGCGGCCGTCATGCCGAAGACGCCGACGACAGCCGTCCCTTGCGTGCCGCGATAGCTGGCCTTGCGGCCCAGCAGGTGGTCCGCGGCAATACGCCCCTGGCGATTGGCTGGCCCGGCTAACGGAATCTGCGTGGCCTCGCGGGTCACCACGTCCGTGACTTGCGCGACGTCGCCCACGGCGTAGATATCCGGGTCGTTCGTCTGCATGTGTTCATTGGTAACAATCCCGCCGCGCGGACCGCAGGCGATGCCTGCCGCCAATGCGAGCTGGTTTTCGGGACGCACGCCCACGCTGACGACGGCGAAATCACCCCGCCAGATGCTGCCCGATTTCAGCTGCACCGTCAGGCCCTCGGACGAGTCGACAAAGCTCTCTGCCGAATCACTCAAGCGCAGTTCGACCCCTTGCTCGCGCAGATGCATTTCGAGCGGCCGTACCATTTCGGCATCCCAGGGAGGAAGGATCTGATCCGCCAGTTCGACCACGGTCACCTCGACCTTCCGTGCGACGAGATTCTCCGCCACCTCAATACCAATGAATCCGGCTCCGACGACGATGGCTCGTCCATGTCGGCCATCCATCAGCGCGTGCAATTGATCCGCGTCACTCAGGTTGCGCAATTCGTAGACGCGGGGCCCGTCGATCCCGGGCAGGGGAGGCCGGAAGGGGGCGGCTCCCGTCGACAGAATCAACTTGTCATACGACTCGACCACGGTCGCTCCCGTCGTCAGGTCGCGTACGGTCACCGTCTTGGCCCCGCGGTCGATGTGGGTCACTTCCGAACGCGTGCGCACGTCCAGGCGATAGCGTTGACGCAGTCGCTGGAGTGGAGCCACCAACAAGTCGTCTCGTGATTCGATCTGGCCACCGACGTAGTACGGTAAACCACAATTCGCGAAGGAGGGCTCGGCCCCCCGCTCGATCATCACGATCTCGCACTCCTCGCACAGCCGCCGGGCGCGCGCCGCCGCCGAGGCTCCGCCCGCCACGCCACCCACAATCACAATTTTCATGATCTACTTCCTGGTATCCTGAATCGCCGTGCGCTCCTCCAGTCGTTGAGGCACATGTTGAACATCGGTGTCCTCGCTGTCCGAGTCTGCCGACTGGGTCTTCGCCGAACTCGGCGAACAGGCCCCCCGCATTCACGTGCCAATGCCCATCTTGGGGAGGATCCAGAGCTGGAGTGCCAGCCAGAGTATGAAAAATCCGAACAAAAAGAGCCATTCGTTCATCGATTTGGTCTCGTCAGGTTGTGAGTTGGTGGCGAGCATTTCGTCGCCGGTCGAATCCCTCATCCAGGCGGCTCCTATTTCGCACTACACGAGGTGGGTCCGGCGCAGGCCGCATCCTCTGCTTCGACCGGCAAGCCGGCTGCCTGCCAGGCTTGGATGCCGCCGGTGAGATTGATGACATCGGCACCAAAGGACTGCAGGATACTCGCTGCGATCGCCGAGCGGCCTCCTCCCAGGCACTGCGTGACAATCGTCCGATCGCCGGCGACCGCGCGGCCCGTCTCCATCAGCTTGCCGAGAAACTGGTGTTGCGCTTGCGGAATGTGGCCCGCGTTCCATTCACTCGTGGGACGTACATCGAGCAGCAGGACCTCACCGTCTTCCACCTGCTTTCGCATCTCCGTGGGCGATGCGGATGGATACGATTCGCTGCGCAAGTCCGCGGCCGCGATCTCATCCTCGTCAAAATACCCCTGAAACTGGTCCATGCCCAGTTTGCGAATGACACGTTGCGCCTCCAGGGCTTGGGAGGCCGTGGCGATCAGGTACAGCGGTTTGTCATAATCGACGAGCCACCCCGCCCAGGCCGCCAGCATGCGGGCCGGAATATTGAGGGTGCCAGGCACGTGCGCTGCACCAAACTGGGCCGCATCCCGCAGGTCAATGACCTGCCCCTCGGAGAGTGCCGAGGGGAGTTCCGTGGTGTCTTGTCGAGCCGGTAACGTCGGGGGACCCAGGATCGCAGGTCCGACTTTGTTGACGCGCTTCATGACGGCGAAGTACTTCGGCGCCTCTGGTTGGTCCGCCAGGATATAGGCCACGAACGCGTCCTCGTCTTCAAATTGCAGCGCCGGGTTGAACAGCTTTTCGTAGCCCACGGTGCTGGAGGGAACGGCTCCCAATCCCTTTCCGCAAGCGCTGCCGGCGCCGTGCGCCGGCCAGACCTGCAGATAATCGGGGAGCCCACGAAATCGCTGCACCGAGTGGTAGAGGGCATGCGCTCCTTCTTCGGCACTCCCCACCACACCGGCCGCTTCTTCGAGCAGGTCGGGTCGCCCAATCGCACCGACAAAGACAAAGTCCCCCGTGAAGATGCCCATCGGCTGTGACGCGCCACCCCCCTCGTCCGTAAGCAAAAAGGAAATGCTCTCGGGCGTGTGTCCCGGCGTGTGCATGACCGTGAACTTGATATTTCCGATGTGAAACGAATCACCGTCCGTGACGAGCTGCGAAGCGTATTGGGATGCGTAGAGATATTTCCAATCAGCAGGTCCTTCATCGGAAAGATACAGCTTTGCACCGATGCGATCGGCCATCTCCCGTGCTCCCGAGACATAGTCGGCATGAATGTGTGTCTCGGCCACCGCGACAATCGTGACCCCCTCCCGCTTCGCCATCTCAAGGTACGGCTCGATATCACGTCCCGGATCGATAACGATCGCTTCCCCCGAGCGCTGACATCCCACCAGGTAGGAAGCATGAGCTAAAGCTTGGTCATAAAAATATTTAAGTAACATATAAATGTCTCCTGTGTGTGGTCCGCCGACCCTCGCTTTGCGGGCGATGTCAGGATACGGACGTGACTGATTTTGCTACGACGAATAATGCCACGAGAACCACGGCCACCGCGAACACCCGCTGTAACCGCGGACCGGAAAGTCTCTTGGATAATGCCGAGCCGAGTTGCATGCCCGCAAAACCGCCCAGAATGAACAGCCCCGTCAGTTGCCAGGAGAGTCGGCTGCCCCCCAACAGGTAGGAGGAGACGCCCGAAATACTCACGAGAAAAATGACCATCAGCGATGTGGCGATGGCGTGATGGATCGGCATACCGCTGAGCAGCACCAGTGCCGGCACAATGACGAATCCTCCACCGACACCGTACAGGCCCGACAAGATTCCCGTGGCGAGTCCGAGTGCGGCCAGCAGCGTGATGCAGGCGGGCGTCCGTCGCAAGCGGCCGTCGGCGTCTCGTTGGCACGGCCCACGCCGCGCGGGACGTGCCTCGACCGCCAGGCCGCCGCCCGCTTCCAACTCGCGGGCCTTCCGCCACATGGTGTACGCCACCACGACCATCAGTCCACTGAAGGAAATCAGCAATAACCACTCCGGTAACAGCGAGGACAGCCACGTGCCCAGCGGCGCGCCGGCCATCCCGCCGATGGCAAAGATCATGCCCGTCCGCATTTCCACATAACCCTGTTTCCAACGGGGTATCGCGCCCAGCAGTGCCGTGCCCCCGACCGCTGCCAGCGAGATACCGATCGCCTCGCGCGGCGCCACCTGCAGACCGTACACCAGCAGGGGAACGGCAAAGATGCCCCCGCCCCCGCCGGTCAGCCCCAAGGCGAAGCCGACGAATAGGCCGCACAGGATCGCCAGGCCTAGGTCGAGCATGTCGTCCCGCCTCGGACCTGATTCCATGGCATCTTGGCAATCAGCATTCCCATCGCACAGGTGTCCGTAATGCCCGCGAAGGTCAAACCAGCACCCACAAAGGCCGCCAGACCAATCCAATAAGGATGCACGAAGAAGCCCAACGCCGATCCGAGGACCACCAATAACCCGGCCACAATACGCACCTGTCGTTCGAGCGAAACGGCTTTCTTGCCCCGCACGACCGGCAGGCCAGCCGCCGCCCAGGCGTTCGTGCCTCCCTCGACATTCACCACATTCTGGAAGCCAGCCGCGAGGAATTTTTCACACGCCTTCGCGCCCCGCGAACCACTCAAGCAGACGATGTAAAGTGGTTGGTCGGCGTCCCCATTGCGGGCCGCCATGACTTGCCGCGGATCGAGCGCGTCGAGGGGCACGTTTTTCGCGATGTCCGCATGCACTTCGCGAAACTCGACCGGCGTGCGAACATCGATCAGCTCGACACGTTCTCCCGCCTGCCGCTTTTCAAATAACATTTTCGGATTGATGGTTGCGTACGACACGTCTCTCTCCCTTATCCTTCCGCCAAACAGGTGATGGTCATGTTTCTACCGACTTGTCATTCATCCCGGACCGTGACCCCTAGTGGGGCAATTTCGCTTTGCAGCTGGCATAGGCAAACATGCCGGCCAAGGCGCCGGCGAAGGTAAACCAGGCCATGCCCGCACCGCTGCCGATTTGGGCATACACGGGCCCCGGACAAGCGCCCGTGATCGCCCAGCCGGCTCCAAACAGCATCCCCCCCAGGACGACGCCCCAGTGAAACGGTTTCGGCACGTAGCGGATCGGTGCGCCCTCGATCGTGGGAATCTCAAACCGCTTGATCAGCCACATCGAGACCATGGCCACGGCAATGCCCAGCCCAATGATCAAGTACATCCTGGGTTCCCGAAACAGAAACATGTCATGGATGCGCTGCCAGCAAGCCACCTCGGACTTGACGAAAATGATTCCGAGATAGGTTCCCATGGCCAGTACGCTGGCATAGGCCAGCAGGGAAGTCGCGGCCGCGGTCGACGAGGCGGCAGCGCCCGCGCTGGCCGGAGGATCACTGACGTTTGCAGCATGACTGGCAGTGGTTCGCATCGGGATACGTCCTCAAAAAATCCAACGGCCCAGGCCCCAGGTGACCGCCAGGCCACCGGCAAAAAAACAGATCGTCGCCAACAGGCTGGGACCATTCAGATTGGCGATGCCCGTGATCGAATGCCCCGACGTGCAGCCGCCGGCGTACCGCGTGCCAAATCCGACCAGAAAGCCACCGACCAGCAGCTTGACCGCTCCCTGCCAGCCCGTATAGGTGGCCGGCAAGAACACGATGGGCTCAGCCGTCAACCAGCGGCTGCCGATGAATCCCCCCAAGGCGATGCCCAGCACAAAAACCAGGGTCCACAGGCCACCGCGGCGATCGTATTTGCGGAAGTAGTCGAGCCGGCTGTGCGGAGCGCACATCGCGCCAATCTGCTGGAAGCTGGTCGAGATGCCAAAGGCCTTGCCCGCCAGCAAGTAGAGTAGCGGAACGGTCAGGCCGATCAGGATGCCGGCCAGCCACCAGGGCCAGGGTTGTTGCAGCAGGTTCATGCGTCGTCTCCGCCAAACGGTCGGGCCGAAATTCGCGTAACCTCGTGACATGACGAGGTGTGAAGGGAAATTTTTTAAGCCGTCTCACAGGTCAGAAAGCGACTCTCAATGCAACCGATGATTTTCTCGAGATGCGGTTCGGCGACCTCGTAAAACACCTTTCGCCCTTCCCGTTGGCTCGTGAAAAAGCCGCACCGCTGCATCAGTCGCAGGTGTTCCGACGCCAGATTTTCCGCAATTTCGCAGTCCTCCGCAATCTCGCCGACGGTGTATCGACCGTGGAGCAATAGTTGCACCATCCGAATCCGGACGGGGTGGGCCAACACCCTCAGGCATTCGGCCGCCTGGCCCAAGGCCTCCATATTTGCCGGTTGCAGTGGTTTTTTCCTGGGCATCTGCCTGCATCTCCTCGACTCTGTGTCCCTGGTATAATATATCGTCATCTCACGAGATGTCAATTGATCTTTTCGCCAAAAAAAGGGCCTGTTGGCGGAGCCCGTCACGAAGTCACGACCCACATTCCCCAGCTTGGCATCCGCGGCCGTTCGCGCGCTTCCGCGGTTCCCGGCAACGACTCTTGGGCACGCGGCACCGGCTCCGCTGACGCCGGCAGCCTCATCTGCCGTCCCAGCTCGCTGTGTCATCCGTCGGCGTCGACGCTGGCCGCGCGGACCGCATTGCCTACCACGCGTCCGGCTGGACGGCGTGCGCATATTGCGAGGGCAGGATCTCCGACGCTACGGCAACGCCCAATTGCACGGCCGCATGGTAGGGCCAATAGGGATCGCGGAGGACCTCTCGAGCCAGCATGATCACGTCCGCCTGCTGTTCGCGGACGGCCGCGTCTGCCTGCCGCGGGTCGGTAATTAGCCAGCCCACGGCAGTTGGGATCTCGACTTCGCGGCGAATGCGGCCGGCGATCGGAATCAAGAAACCGGGTCCCCAAGGGACCTGTGAGTTGTCGGGTGTGATTAACCCGTGACTCACATCGAGCAGGTCCAACCCACCCGCCTTCAACCGCCGTGACAATTCGATCGATTCGTCGACGGTCACGCCCCCTTCAATCCAATCGGTGACCGACAGGCGGGCCGTCAGTGGAAGTCGCTCGGGCCACACGGCTCGTACCCTCGCCAACGTTTCCAACAAGAATCGGCTGCGGTGGTCAAACGAACCGCCGTAGGCGTCTTGCCGCTGATTGGCGAGCGGCGAGTAAAACTCATGAGCCAAATAACCATGTGCGAAGTGGAGTTCCAGCCACTCGAAACCAGCCGCCAGCGCTCGCTGCGCCGCCGAGACAAACGCGGCTTGCGTCTGATCGATGTCATCATCGGTCATCGCGCGGGGAACCCGGGGCAACTTCCCACCAAACGGAATCGCGGACGGGGCGATCGTCTCCCAGCCACCCTGATCCGTTTCGATGTGACCACCACCCTCCCACGGCGGATACGAACTGGCCTTGCGTCCCGCATGAGCCAACTGGATGCCGGGGACGGCGCCGGACTGTTTGAGAAAGCGGGTGATGCGGGCGAATGGTTCGACATGGTCGTCCCGATAGATGCCGCTGTCGGCCGGGCTGATGCGCCCTTCCGGTGTCACGGCGGTCGCTTCCACGATCACCAGGCCCGCGCCGCCAACGGCCCGCGAGCCAAGATGGACCAGATGCCAATCGCTGGGGAACCCATCGTCGGACGAGTACTGGCACATCGGCGAAACGGCAATGCGATTGCGGAGCGTGACTTCCTTCAAACCAAATGGCTCAAACAGCTGCGGCATGGTAATTGTCTTCCCCTCGGGATCCCGTTTCAGGCCCGCAGCCCGCCTTGGTCCGCTTACTTTTGTGCTTGCCGGCGGCACCGCTCACTACAGTACTTTACCTGTTCCCAGACGCGCGACCACTTCTTCCGCCAGACAAAGGGACGCCCGCAGACGAGGCACGTTTTTTTCGGGAGCTGTGATTTTGAATGGGCCATGCTCGCGGTCGTCGCACATTTCTGGTGTCGCGTCAAGCTTGCCATTTTGTGTTGCTTCAAGTCGTGGCTGTGGCTTCCAGCCGCAGTCGACTGGGGCAAGATGCCCCAGCCACCCTCGAGTAGCAGCCACGCTCGACTGGGGCAAGATGCCCCAGCCACCCTCGAGTAGCAGCCACGCTCGACTGGGGCAAGATGCCCCAGCCACCCTCGATTAGCAGCCACGCTCGACTGGGGGCAGAGATGCGCCAGCCACCCTCGAGTAGCAGCCACGCTCGACTGGGGCAAGATGCCCCAGCCACCCTCGATTAGCAGCCACGCTCGACGGGGGCAAGATGCCCCAGCCACCGTCGAGTAGCAGCCACGCTCGACGGGGGCAAGATGCCCCAGCCACACTCGAGTAGCAGCCACCCTCGACTGGGGCAAGATGCCCCAGCCACCCTCGAGTAGTAGCCACGCTCGACTGGGGCAAGATGCCCCAGCCACCCTCGAATAGCAGCCACGCTCGACGGGGGCAAGATGCCCCAGCCACCCTCAGCGAACCCCAAGTCCAAACTTGACAAAGCTCTAGCCGCCCGCCAAGGCTCCCCAGATGATGAACGGTTCGCTGCCGTTGACAATGGGTTCGGGCAGGGGCACATCCGGCGGATCGTGCGATAGATCCCGCTGGCAGCCAAAGTAGCGGACAAAGTCGCGGCGCTGCTGGGTGACATGGTCGCGAATGGTACCGCGGAGCATGGGGTAGTGGGATTCAAGCGCGTCAAGGATCGCAGCGACCGTCACGGGAGCCGCGACTGCGAGGGTGATCTCCGAGCCGACGTGGGCCAGGTTCTGCAGGTGGTAAGGTAAGGCAACCCGTATGACGGCCCTCGTCATGGCAGCGTCTGCACCTCCACCGATAGCACGCTCGGCAGATCCCGCACAATCGTGGTCCAATGATCGCCTCCGTCGGCAGACACATACACCTGGCCGCCGGTGGTGCCAAAGTAGATGCCACACTCATCCAGCGTATCGGTGGCCATGGCATCACGGAGCACGTTGACGTAACAGTGCTGCTGGGGCAGTCCTGCCGTGAGGGGCTCCCAGTCCGTTCCTCCCGTGCGGCTGCGAAAGACGCGGAGCTTGCCCTCGTGGACGTAATGCTCGGAGTCGCTCGTGATCGGGATCACGTAAACCGTCTCCGGTTCGTGAGCATGCACTTCAATCGGAAATCCAAAGTCGGTCGGTAGATTGCCGCTGATGTTGGTCCACAGGTCACCCGCATTGTCGGTTCGCATCACATTCCAATGTAACTGCATGAAGACGACGTCCGGCCGCGATGGGTGCAGGGCGAGCCGATGCACGCAGTAGCCGATTTCGGCGTTGGGGTCCGGCAGGTATTTCGATTTGAGGCCCCGATTGATGGGCTTCCAGGTCGCACCGCCATCGTCGCTGCGAAACGCGCCCGCCGCCGAGATGGCGACATAGATCCGCGATGGATTGGCCGGATCGAGCAGAATTGTATGCAGCCCCATGCCTCCGGCGCCCGGTTGCCATTGCGAGCCCTGTTGGTCGCGCAGGCTCGGCAGTTCCCGCCAGGTCGTGCCGCCGTCGGCCGAGCGAAACAGCGCCGCGTCTTCCACGCCGGCGTAGACGGTGTCGCGGTCGGTCCACGATGGTTCCAAATGCCAGACCCGCTTGAATTCCCACGGATGGGGCGTGCCGTCGTACCACATGTGGGTGCCCGGGTTCCCCTCGTAAACAAACTTGTTGCTGACTCCCGCTGGCTGCCCGGGCTCGGCGAGCGGCGTTTCACCCCCCGGCTGTTCCCAGGTCGCGCCCCCGTCGTTTGAACGCTGAATGACCTGACCAAACCAGTCGCTGCACTGGGACGCATAGATGCGATCCTGGTCGACGGGGGAACCCTTCATGTGATAGATCGACCAGCCGGCAAATAAGGGGCCGGTCACATCCCATCGTTCCCGCTTGCCATCCGCGGAGAGGATAAACGCACCTTTTTTTGTCCCGACGAGTACACGTACCGTGCTCATCATCGCGGCCTCCCCAGGAAGGAAATCGGAACGGAGCAGCAAACGACCCTGGCAATCTACCGCGGGTTTTCCGCTTCGTCGACTGGCGCTCCGCACCATGTCGAGCCACATCCGGTGGGAGCCACGCCCCCCGCGTGGTAACTTACGACAGGTCTGGGGAGTGGAACGAGTTGTTCGTGAGAAGGTCAACGGCCATGGAAGCACTGCTCGCCGCGCTGGTCGGGGTGGGACTGGCCGCCTCCTGCGGTTTTCGCGTGTTTGTCCCGTTGCTGGTGGTCAGCGCGGCAGCTCAGGGTGGTTATCTTGCGTTGGCTCCCGGCTTCGATTGGTTGGGGACCTGGACCGCGCTGCTGGCCTTTGCGGTGGCCGCGGTGCTTGAGAGCCTGGCGTATTACATCCCCTGGCTCGACAACCTGCTCGACACGATCGCCAGCCCGCTCGCCGTGGTTGCCGGCATCCTGTTGTTTGCGGCGTCGATGACGGAAATGGACCCCTTTCTGAAGTGGTCGCTGGCGATTATCGCGGGTGGTGGCTCGGCGGCCATCGTGCAGGGAGGTACCGTCTTGACTCGCGCGGCTTCGACCACGACGACGGGCGGATTGGCCAATTTCGTGTTCTCGACATTGGAGACGATCGCCGGGTTCTTCTTCTCGATGATGTCGGTGATCGTTCCCGTGTTGGCCATTGGTTTGCTGATCGGTATCGTCGGCGGGATGTACTACGTGGGACGGAAGGTCATGCGCAGCTTGTTGTTCCGCAACGACCGGTCCGTTTCGTGAGCGGCTGGCGGCCGTGATCGCGGCCAAGACGGCGAAAAACCACGGGTCTTGGCCGGCTAGGAGCGGAAGGGGAGCGGGCTTTGCAAATTGCCAGGATCGCCGCGGATGACCGGTGGGAAATGTTCGGCGGTTGTTTTAAAATAAGGGCACGGGCGATTGGCTCAGTTGGTTAGAGCGCCGCATTCACATTGCGGAGGCCACTGGTTCGAATCCAGTATCGC
>CAVOZC010000024.1:0-103731 GCA_963700865.1 uncultured Planctomycetaceae bacterium
GGAGCCCCTTTCTTGCCGGCAGTTGATTCTGCACGGAGCCGCAGAGATCGCGGAGGGTGCCAATGCCGCCAGCACGTTGCCAACCGGTCTCCGTGGCTCCGCGCCTCTGTGAGAAAAAAAAGGAACTGGCGAACAGGGGCCGTCTGGAAGCCACTCAGCGAGACCACGGCAGCGCGATGCCGTAAAAGGGTCGTTTTGTGAACCGCTGATGCGCGCTAATAGACGCTGATGGGAGGATGATAAGCCCGCAAAGGAGCACCACATCGTCCTGAGCCGTAGGCGCTAGCCTCGGGCAGCCACCGAGCCACGGGCTGGCCTTTTCTCTCCGGCCGTCACCACGCGGCTGTGATGGCCGCACGTTGCCCACACGGGGTCCGTGCAAGTGAGATGTCATTCAAAGACGGACGCTACGACGTCCACTCGCCTAGACCCGAGGCTCGCCGCCTACGGCTGTCATGTCAGTCCAGAACCGACTCCCGCCTGGTGTCGTTTCTCACGGAGCCACCGAGACCACAGACGTAAGGGCATACGCCGCCAGCACAATTGCCGACCGGTCTCTGTGGCCCTGTGCCCTCTGTGAGAAAAATAGAACTGGCGGACAGGGGCCGTTTGGAAACCACTTATCGAGACCACGGACCGCGCGACGCCGGGAAAGGGTCGTTTTGTGAACCGCTGATGCCGGCTCATGGACGCTGATGGGCAGCTGACACACCGGCACAGGACCACCCAATCGTCGTCAGCCGTAGGCGCTCGCCTCGGGCAGCCACCGAACCATGGGGAACCCCTTTCTTGCCGGCAGTTGTTTCTCACGGAGCCCCCGAGATCGCAGAGGGTGCGAATGCTGCCAGCACGTTGCCAACCGGTCTCCGTGGCTCCGCGCCTCTGTGAGAAAACAAACCAGCCGCCGTCGCGAAGCGACTTACGCAGATTACGGCAGCGCGATGCCGCAAAACGGTCGATTTCTGACCGGAGCCAGAAACTTCAGGCCGTCCCACGGGTTGATGGAACTCGCGTTTGCAATGACAGCTTGCAAAGAGCTCCTGATGACACAGAACACGCTCACCTTACGCAGCCGTTTCGACGCTTCGGACGATGAAGCCGAATGGAGTTTCGGAAGGATATTCACGCGCACGCCAGGCGCGACTTGCGTCGAGGCCATTTTTCTCGACAACGGGCGAACAGGTTTTCCACCGCGCGCTTGAGGCTGGGTGCCATCGCAAAGCCCAATGCCGATCTCGCATTGTAGCCCGCGCGAGCCCCCTTGTTCCCGGTACGTGTACATGCGTAGCGTAATCATACGTACACTCTTTCAGGTAAAGCGGACTTCGGTCTCCGTCCCGGTTGGCAGACGCCGTCGATGCGGAGCATGCAGTACACGCTCGCTCTCCTCACCTGGATGGCCAGCCATGGGAGCCTCGTGCAGCGACCCGTTACCCCTCTACCAGCCACGCGATCCGCAGAGCTCCGACCTGTGGCAGTTGCTGGACCAGCATTTTGACTCGTTCCGCCAGGTCTATGACGATCGCTATCAGGCCAAGTATGGCTACTGGCGGCCGATCGTCGAACAGTCGGTGGCGGCCTTTCTCAAGTGTGGCGATCTGCAAGAAGGGTTTGCCCGCGTGCGCTGCCCCGACTGCAAGCACGAGATGTTCGTCGCCTTCTCCTGCAAGCAGCGCTGCACGTGTCCCTCTTGCCACCAGAAGCGGACCTTGCTGACCGCGTTGCACGTTGCCGGAGAAGTGTGCTCTCCCGTGGCCCATCGACAAGTCGTGTTGACCATCCCCAAGCGTCTGCGAGTGCACACGCGGTTTGATCGCCGGCTGCTGGGCAAACTGGTTCACGGCGCCTGGACGTGCATCCGGGCAGAAGTTCGCCGTCTGTTGGGCCGAGACGATGTGGTGCCCGGCATGATCGCCGCCATCCAGACGCACGGGGAACTCTTGCACTGGCACCCTCATCTGCATCTGCTGGTCACTTGTGGTGCGTTTACGCCCAAAAGAGATTTCCTGGAACTGAAGGAATTCGACCTGAAACGTCTGGAAGCGGACTGGCAAGAAGCCGTGTTCACGCTCTATCTGGCCGAGGAGAAGATCGAAGCGGAACTATCAGATCCTCTCGCCGTTGGATTTCCTGGCCGAGTTCACGCAACACATACCGCCCAAGGGCTCGCACTTGATTCGTTATTACGGCTGGTACTCGAACAAGTCGCGAGGCATGCGGAAAAAGGCGGAAGCTGCCGCATCCGCCGAGGATGCCACAACTTCTCGCAGCAGCCAGACATGGGCGATGTTGATCAAGCGGGTCTTTGAAGTGGATCCCTTGTGTTGTCCGGAGTGTGGCGGCCAGATGAAGGTGGTGTCGTTCATCGAACCGCCGCAGGCCGACGTGATCGAAGCGATCCTCAAGCACTGTGGCTTGTGGCAGGCCTCGGCACCAAGGGCGCCGCCGGACGTGGATGATCTGGTCCTGGAACTGGAGGCCGCCTACTCGGGCAGCTCGATCGATTCGCCCGAGGAAGCCGACCCGGCCCAGGATTTGACGTACGTCGACATCGACACGTTCCAGGCGAGCTTCTAATCCTCACCGGCATGCGTCGGCATGGGGACGTTGCGCAGCAGTTGTGGGGTCGAACTGAATTTTGCGTGAAGCGATCAAGATTCTCTGCTCCGGTAGGCTCCCATTCCCCAAAAAGCCGACCCGGGGCGTGCGATCCAAGGCGGCCATGGCCGCCTTGGATCGCACGCCCCTTAAAATTAGCGATTCTCCCTTGTAGTCTGGTTGGGAATCAAAATTCCTATCATACTCGAGGTTCCAATCAGCGAAGCGTGGGTCCCCAGCGACCCCTGGCTTCGTGGATTGGCCGGCCAGCCGATCCGAGTCCGCGTGGGCGGAACCCTTTCGCGACCCCGCCTTGACCGGGACGCACTCCGCCAGGTGTCGCAACAGATGCTCCGCGGAGCCGCCCGCGGAGTGATTGGCGAAGGACTCAACCGCGCCCTGGAAGGGCTCCTGCAACCCAAGCCATAAACTCCCAAACGCCCATGGCCACTCAAATCAGCCCGCTCCACCGTACGATGACCTCTCCTGGCAGTCCCAGAATGGGCCAACTTGCACCCCATCTTCACCGCGTTGTTGTTGTCGTCAGCGTCGTGGCCCAATGCATTGCCGCCACAACCTGCGTTGCTGAAACGAACTCTCTCCCGAGAGCGCACGCCCACAACGACTATCGACACGATCGGCCCCTGTTGGACGCACTCGACAATGGGTTCTGCAGCGTCGAAGCCGACATTTATCTCATCGACGGCCGGCTCCTCGTGGCCCACGATCGGATCGATGTGCGGCAGGAACGAACGCTCGAGAAGCTGTACCTCGATCCACTCAAGCAGCGTGTCGAAGAGCGGGCCGGATGGATTCACGAGCCGGGTCAGCCGGTGCTGCTGTTGATCGACATCAAGTCGAACGGCCCCCAGACCTATCAGGTGCTCCGCAACACGCTCAGCACCTACCCAGAGCTGTTTGAAAAACGCCAAGGCGATCAGCACCCGCCTGTCCGCGTCGTGATCAGCGGCAATCGGCCGATCGAAGAGATCACCAATGATACGACTCGGATCGCGGGCATCGACGGGCGGTTCAAGGAACTTGAGGAAGGCCGCTCACCCGACCTGATGCCACTGGTGAGCGGAAACTGGCGGGATTCTTTCGCCTGGCGCGGCGAAGGCGAATTGCCCCCACCGCAGCGGCAGAAACTGCGGCAGCTCGTCGCCGATGTCCACCAGCGAGGCTATCTGCTGCGATTCTGGGCCGTCCCCGATCAGCCGAAGGCCTGGAACGAACTCTACGAGGCCGGGGTCGACCTCATCAATACCGACGACCTGCCGGGATTGCGAAAGTTTCTCCTCGCGAAGCGGAATCCCCGTTGAGCGGTTGCCTGTCGTCCTGGCACTCCGTGACAGGAAAGCGGCGGTCCCGCACTCGGCGGCCAAAGTCCTGACGCTCCACCGGCCCTCCCGCGATCCCATCGAGGATGATTCACCGCACCGCGTCACGGAGTGACCCGGCTACACGATATGCGTAGTCCTGGCACTCCGTGACAGGAAAGCGGCGTTCCAGCAGGCTGCGGCCGAAGCACTGACGCTCCACCTGCCCTCCTGTGATCCCACCGAGGATGATCCACCGCACCGGGTCACGGAGTGACCCGGCTACACTGGCACGACTCGCCGGAACAGGCCGCTGACCGCAGGTGGTATAATCCGCGGCGGCCGCTGAACCTTCCTCGAGACTCATCCCCAAGTCGCCATTTCATGACTGAGACCGGAGTTGTAAAGTTCTCGAATCCGGCCAGTCGCCGTGGCGGTTTTACGCTTGTCGAACTGTTGGTCGTGATCGCGATCATCGGGATCCTTGTGGCCCTCCTGCTTCCGGCCGTCCAGGCCGCACGCGAAACCGCACGACGAACCGGATGTGGGAATAACCTCCGCCAGATCGGCCTGGCGATGCAGAATTATCATTCCGCCCACAACGTCCTCCCTTATGGAGCCAGTGGCATTCAAAGCGATACACCGGGGGGCACGTGGGCGAGCTTCCTGCTGCTCTATCTCGAAGAGCAATCGGCCTATGACCGATTCGATTTCCGCCTGCTAAACGGTTACGAAACAAGAGATGGAGAAACCCCTTCGCCGACGGCTATTACTTTTCGCTCCGTTGACGCTTGGGCTTTCGCTGCTCGGCTTCCTCTGGTTCGAAATTTTTCGAGGAGGCTGTGCTGCAAATTTTGTGGTCAAAGATGTCGCCTTAAAGACCGGCACTCCCGGCGCCGCCCCCAAAAGCAGGTCATTTCGCATCAACCGCCACCGGGAAAAACGCACACGGAGCGGGCGAGTAAGGAACAACGGCCGAGCGGACCAAAGACCGAACTGCATCCGAACTTCAACAGTGGAACATCCCGGAGAGGTAGCTTTTCAACTTCAAAAGACTTCTTGTATCGGCCGCCCTATGGCAGTTCCTCAGAAGTTTACTGGGCATGGCACGACAGCCTCTACCTTGGCGGAAGTCCCAAGTCTGACGAGTGGCGGGAACGGGCCCGGCAAGCGAAAATGAGAGATAATTATCGCTGCGTTCGGTGCGGGTCGACCGAGAATTTGGAAACCGACCACATCATCGAGCTTTCGCGAGGCGGCTCCAATGATTTCGACAATCTGCAGACCCTTTGTCGTGATTGTCATCAAGCCAAAACCGAAGCCAACCGCCGACGGGCCGGTCTTTGAAATGTGCGGACTCGGCGAAGGACTAAACGACCGAGCTCGATTGGTCTGCTCACCGCCAGGCACGGGGAAAGGCCATCTGGTTCAAGGGGTCGGATATCCGTTGATAAAACTGGACTATCTGGTCTTGTATCGTTGGCTTCTTGCGACGATCCAGAAACCTCGTTTCCGACGTTTTACGGGACCAGCAAAGGCTTGGTCGAGTCAAGCCAAAACCCAGGTGTTTCTGCGACGAATTCTCGCCCTCAGAATGCGGGTTCGGTTCCCGTTAAACGGTGGTTTTGTGAACCGCTGATGCGCTAATAGACGCTGATGGGAGGATGATAAGCCCGCAAAGGAGCACCACATCGCCCTGAGCCGTAGGCGCGTAGCCTCGGGCAGCCACTGAGCCACGGGGAGCCCCTTTCTTGCCGGCAGTTGTTTCTCATGGAGCCACGGAGATCGCGGAGGGTGCCAATGCCGCCAGCACGTTGCCAACCAGTCTCCGTGGCTCCGCGCCTCTGTGAGAAAAAAAAGGAACTGGCGAACAAGGGCCGTCTGGAAGCCACTCAGCGAGACCACGGCCGCGCGAGACCGGAAAAGGGTCGATTTTCACCCAATTCACAAAACGTATGAGTTGATGCGACTGGAGTGTCACCGGGCGCTTTGAAACCGGCCATTGATGGGCACTTTTGGAACCAAGCGGTTTCTGGTTGATTGCTGGTGTGTTCGGGGAACGTGAAAAAACGAGGAAGAACATTCCACCTCACCACCTGTTATGCTCGGACGCTGTTTTATATGGGCTTGGTATGGGCACTGATGGTCTTTGGTAACATGTCCTTGCAGTTGCACAAAAGAAGGCGGCCTGTCGGCCGCCCCCTCTCTAACATCGCAACTCCATATTTATGGCATCGCCTTCTCACCTTCTACTGCGATCAAACAAAAGCAACACACCGGCAACGAGCAGCATCACACTGCCGGGCTCGGGAATAGACATGGCCGTCGGACCGGGGACAATGCGGATGGACTCGCGACCCGCGATCTCGGTACCGTCGTACAATTGTCCAGCAAGATACCCTTCCAGGCTCATATCGCCCAACACCATGTTGTCGACCAGGTCCCGCATGCTGAATTTCAGCGACAGGTCGTCCCAACCGTCGTAGTTCACATCCTCGATGGACCAACGGAGTGGGCTGACAGGTTGTTGGCCATCAGCAATCAACAAGGGATCACCGAACAGCAGAGTTTCCGGATCAATCTGCGTCGCGTCGATCCCATCGGTCGTGTAGATCGCCACCGGCAACACGCCCTTGCTCTTCAGGTTGATGGGAGTCGTGTCGCTTCCGGGTTTGATGTCGACCGGCACCGACTGGGCGATGGGTGCCTCCCAGAGATTTAAGAATCCGGGACCACCTGGGCGATCCGTCGTGAAGTAGTAGGTCGAGAAGTCAGACTCGACATCTGCGCAACATTCCAAATTCGAACTGTTCGCCGGCGGTTTCAGAGCTACCCAGGCACCAAAGTCATCATTAATAGAGTCGCGGGTTC
The DNA here is from genome assembly GCA_963700865.1 of uncultured Planctomycetaceae bacterium. Taxonomy (GTDB): domain Bacteria; phylum Planctomycetota; class Planctomycetia; order Pirellulales; family Pirellulaceae; genus CAVOGJ01. The sequence continues at coordinate 6,789 of CAVOZC010000024.1, forward strand.
TGATGAACACATCATTAAACCCACCGTAATAGTTCACACCCAGATAGTCGGCTACCAAGTCATTGCCACTTAGAGTTTGAACTAGTCCGTTCTTCGTCACGAGGCCAGCACCACTAATGACCACATATTCGGGCGTACCGTACGGTGCTGGACTCCACAACTGCCAGCCCATCGACTTTTGTTTCACGGTGATGCAGTATGCAAAACCTTCGATTTCCCAATGCCGGCAGAAACCTCGTTCCCACGGGTTCTTGGGACAGCTCAGAGTGTCAAGGCAAATCGTGACCGTTCGGCTCAGGATGCAGCCCGTTTAACGGTCAGAAAACAAGAAAGGCCCCCACAGCCGGGTGTGGTTGCAGGGGCCTGGCCCTGCGCGGTGACCGCAGGGCGTGGATCGATGTTTCCGAAAAGGCAAACGGAGCCTGGCCGGGCAAGGGGCGGAGGAGCGCAGAAGGGGATGCGCTATTGGGAAGTCAGCGCGGGCGTGAGATGGGCCGATGGGCGGCGCACAACGGGATCAGCACCCCGAACGGACCCAGAGGGGGGCTGCATGGTTGCGGTGGGTCGACGCCAGTACCAGCGGGCTGGACGCGACCAGGGCTGCCGCTGGAGTTGATCCCCGCGCAGACGCGGACAACCGTGGTACGTCGCGGGATCGGGGGCGCAATCGTCGTCGCTGGGGCTACCACGTGCCCGCGGGAACAGCGGAGGCAGGGGGCCGGCTTGCGGTGCGCCGGTCGGGGCAGCGTGCCGTGTGGTGAGGGCCCAGAAATTGGTGGTCGGTTCCTCGGCTTCGACAGCGTGTGCTTGGGAACCACTTGCTTGCCCATAGGGGACGTGTCGGATCGTCCAGAACCATTGAGGTCCGTGCGGATTTTGGCTCTAGCTTTCCCGCAGCGCCCGTCACGCCACCCAAGCGGTCGGGCGAAGTCACCTAACAAGCCGCTTTCTATTCAATCGACAACGCCCAACCGCGTGGGTTGGGCGTTGAGAGCGTGAAGACACAGAATCGTCAACGACGGCGGCGAGCCAGCGCGAGCAAACCTGCCAACAAGAGCACGCTTGTTCCGGGCTCCGGTACTGTCACGGCGATATTATCAACTTGCACATCCCAAAACGCATTGGTGAAAAAGAAACCGGGAGCAGAACCCGTGATATGGAGTTCGTCCACGCTCGCCAGAACAGAAGCGAAGGTGGCCCCGGCGGGAAGAATTGGCTCGAATGTCATGGGGTCTTCGTCGCCAAATCCGACCCAACCCGGCGGAAGGCTGGAGGAGGTAGGATCATCCACCGTTACCGAAAGGGTTGTCCAATCGGGGGTGAAGTTGACACCGAGTACGCCTAGCTCGTAATACACGCCGGAGCTGCCGCTGGGACCCTGAACGTCTCGATCAATGAGCTTGATCCCAACGGGCCGTGCGATGGGATTCCCAATGAAATCATCCAGCATGTTTGTTTTGACGTCGACACTAAAAACGATGTCGGTAAACGATGAATAATCACCGAGAAAAGCCGGGTTACTAGGTTCGTCAAGTGCACCCGTCCGCAGTTCGTTGAAGAAGAGATCAGTAATGTGGCGGGCGGCGCCTCCGGGGTTTCCGCCGGTTGCTTCGAAAACCGCATTGCCTTGGAAACCATCATTAGAGCCGCCGTCGAAACCAGCGACGGTGGTCTCGGCAGCGAATCCACGGGTTGAGCAGAAACAAATCCCCAACACAAGCATACACGTCGTCTTTTTCATTGAATCTTCCTCCAGCGCAAAAACGTAAGGTGGCGTCTGGCCGCCAACCTGGGCCAGCTCAGACAAGTAAGGATATGCTAAATGACCATGAGGGAAAGACCAAAACCGAAAATCGGCACCTGCCTTTAGATCGATATCACCACGGCCGCCCCGCAACTGGCAAGAGCTGGGCCAAGTCAGAAAGCCGTCCTTTTCGCCGTGCTTCCCAAGAGCTCGATCCTCACGGGTCCTTGGGACTATCTCAGCCCTGGCGAAGTCAAGCCAAACCCTGGACGTGTTCGCGCCGAAATCCCGGTTTCAGCTTGCCGGTTCGATTCCGAGAAGACGGTGGTTTTGTGAACCGCTGATGCGCGCTCATTGACGCTGATGGGAGGATGCTAAGCCCGCAAAGGAGCACCACATCGTCCTGAGCCGTAGGCGCTAGCCTCGGGCAGTCACCGAACCATGGGGAGCCCCTTTTTTGCCGGCAGTTGTTTCTCACGGAGCCGCAGAGATCACGGAGGGTGCCAATGCCGCCAGCACGTTGCCAACCGGTCTCCGTGGCTCCTCCACGCCTCTGTGAGAAAACAAACCAGCCGCCGCACGCCAAGCGACGTACGCAGACCACGGCAGCGCGATGCCGTAAAAGGGTCGTTTTGTGAACCGCTGATGTGCGCTAATAGACGCTGATGGGAGGATGATAAGCCCGCAAAGGAGCACCACATCGCCCTGAGCCGTAGGCGCTAGCCTCGGGCAGCCACCGAGCCACGGGCTGGCCTCTGCTCTCCTTTTCTCTCCGGCCGTCACCAAGCGGCTGTAATGGCCGCACGTTGCCCACACGGGGTCCGTGCAAGTGAGATGTCAGTCAAAGACGGACGGTACGACGTCCACTCGCCTAGACCCGAGGCTAGCCGCCTACGGCTGTCATGTCAGTCCAGAACCGACTCCCGCCTGGTGTCGTTTCTCACGGAGCCCCAGAGATCGCAGAGGGTGCGAATGCTGCCAGCACGTTGCCAACCGGTCTCCGTGGCTCCGCGCCTCTGTGAGAAAACAAACCAGCCGCCGTCGCGAAGCGACTTACGCAGATTACGGCAGCGCGATGCCGCAAAACGGTCGATTTCTGACCGGAGCCAGAAACTTCAGGCCGTCCCACGGGTTGATGGAACTCGCGTTTGCAATGACAGCTTGCAAAGAGCTCCTGATGACACAGAACACGCTCACCTTACGAGGCCGTTTCGACGCGTCGGTCGATGAAACGAATGGCACTTAGATTTCCACAACTCGTTTGAGGTCAATCGTTAAGCATTGCTGTAGCAGCATTGCTTCTCGTGGTGACGAACTGACATAGGCAGAAAAGGCCTCTCTCGCCTAGATGGATCATGGCTAAACGATTCATCAGGCAAGGAGGCCTAAGGATGCGTGATTGTAACCAAGGACGGTTTCGACAACAGGTCAGATTCTTGCGACGTCAGTTTCTTCAAGATGGAGAGCTACCATTTTGCGATGTGCTGTCCGAAGAAATCGTTGAGCAAGCATTGGCAGCGGTTGGCGTCGTTTGGAATGACCGCATCTACACACCCTTGGTAACGCTTTCGGTGTTCTTGAGTCAGGTTCTCAGTGCGGATCATTCCTGCCGTGCTGCAGTCGCTCGTTTGATTTCGCATCGGCTATCCAATGGACTTCGCCCTTGTTCGCCAAAAACAGGCGCTTTTTGCACCAGGCGACGTGCTGCTGGCCGATCGCCTGATGTGTTCCTGGCGTGAGATGGTCATGCTCAAACAACGGGGAGTGGATTCAGTCACTCGTTTGTGCCGTCGTAAGGCTGACTTCCGACGCGGCAAACGATTGGGTAAAGGCGATCACATCGTGCGTTGGCCCAAGCCGCATCATCGCACTGCTGAAAGAAAGGCATACAAAGCGCTTCCGGACTTCCTCACGGTTCGAGAAACACGTGTACGTGTTGCACAGCCAGGTTTTCGCACCAAGACGATTATCGTCGTGACGACCTTGCTCGATGCAGATCAGACGACCGCGGAAGATCTTGCGTCCTTGTACTTTGCGCGTTGGAACAACGAACTGGATTTTCGATCAATCAAGTCAACGCTACAAATGCATGACTTGCGTTGCAAAACACCCGATCTGGTACGAAAAGAAGTGTGGACACACGTTTTGGCGTACACCCTACCCACCAAGGCGGCAGGCGTTTCTTCGAATTTTTGATTGTCCCTCATGAAGCGTTTTAACCATATACCTTAAGGCAAGCCTTGGCTAATGCTTTAGGCTGCCGCAGTGCTCGTAGCTTACAGGAGTCGGCTCTGCTCACCCGAGTTCTAGTATGTTGTCATGCATCTGCTGCGCCCTAACCGCTGACCCATTCAACATTTAGACTTTTTGAGGGAAAGGACTACGATGATCAACGCCACGCCCCGTCGCCCCGCATCGAAGACCCATGCCATGTCACGACGTACAACCGCGGCCCGCAAGACGGGGCTGTCACTGGAGTCATTGGAAGAGCGTACGGTGCTGAGTACCTTCGCTGTGATTAGTTCCGCGGATGACGGAGTAGGCTCGCTTCGCCAAGCGATTGACCAGGCGAATCAAACGCCAGTTGAAGATACGATCGTCTTCGCCCCCTGGGTGCGTGAGATCACGCTCACAAGTGGTGAACTGGAGATCACAGAGGACCTTGAGATCGAGGGATCCGGTTCGCACAGGCTGCGAATTAGCGGGAACGATCAGAGTCGCGTCTTCTCGATCGGCGAAGGGGTCGACGTGGAGGTCAGCGATCTGGCAATCGTCGACGGCTTCGCCGATGGCGAGGCCCCGTTCGTTCCTAGCTCCGGTGGCGGCATCCTGAACTTAGGTGACCTGTTTCTCCGCAATGTCAGGATGGTTGGTAACGAATCAATCGGAAATCCCGAGGTTGACATTTCGGATCCCTCAATGGTTCTCAGTTTAGGCCCCGCATTCAAGACGGCGGGCGGTGCAGCCGGTGGGGCCGTCGCTAACTTCGGCACTCTCGAGGTGATCGGCAGTTCATTTCGACACAACCAAGCCGTCGCGGCAGACGGAGTCGACTTCGTCACACAGCCAGGCGACCCTACTTTTCCGTTCGGAGCCTTTCCAGGCAACAGCTTTGGGGGAGCGATCAGCAGTTTCACCACCGACTACGGTCAGGCCCGCGTAAACGTCACCCATAGTCAGTTTATCGGCAATGCGGCGGTGGCGGGCGGCCTTGGCACGGGCGATTTCGCCGCCATCGCCGGCGGGGGTGCCATTGGGAACGACTCGGTGTTGACGGTCGAACACAGCGACTTTGTCGGCAATCAAGCGATCGGCGGTGATGAGGCTTCAAGCCCCTTCCACAATGGACACGCGCTTGGGGGAGCCATCAGTTCCGGGTCGTTGACGCCCGGGGTTGTTCCCACGGCGCCAGGCGCGTCGCTGATTGTGAGCCACAGCGATTTTTCCCGAAACGAGGCGATCGGCGGCAACGAAAATATGGTGACTCTACCGTTGTCCCAGATCCCGCGGGCCGATGCTCCCAACAACGCCTATGGCGGCGCAATTCTTGCTTTTCAAGGAACGGCCGAACTAAGTGACAGCAGTCTCCGGCACAATCGTGCTGTCGCGGGCGTCGGAGGCGCAGACGAAAACGGCAGTCTTGCGGCCGGTGGCGGCGTGTTCTTCTTCAACTTCTTAGGTGGTGTTTCGGGTACCGTCGAGCGGACCACGGTTCGTCACAATTCGGCCATCGGCGGTGACGGCCCGATGGGTGGCGATGCCGTCGGGGGCGGGATCGCCGCCGGATCGCTGGGGGCTCCCTTCGGCGCAGCGGGGAATGTCGAAATCGTCGGCTCGATCATCGCCCTCAATAAAGCTATTGGCGGACGGGGATCGGACGGTGTCGGAGGCAATGGCCAAGGTGGCGGGATCGCCAATCTGGAGTTTAGCAATGTGGACGTATCGAGCTCCCGCCTCATCGGAAACCAGGCGCGAGGCGGTCAAGGTACTCAGGGGGGCGGCAACGGCCAGGGGGGCGGTATCTACAACCTTGCCGACTCAAGTGCAACGCTGCTTCGCTCCATTGTGTTCGCTAACTTCGCAAACGGCGGGGTAGGCATGGCCAACAGCAGCAACGGACTCGGCCAAGGGGGAGGGCTGTTTAATGACGTCGGCGGGGACTTTGCGCTGGACGCGTTTGCCGCCTTCTTCACGCAACTCAATCACGCGTCCGACGACGGCGATGACACATTCGGCGAGTTCACCTTGCTGTAAGGATTTACTGAGAAACACTTTGCTGCGACGCGTGGAATCAGCCTTGGAGAAGGTGATAGGCTCGATAACGAGGAGGGTGGGCTGTTTGAGCGCGATAAGTTTTGAGAGTTCCGGACTCGGTTGTATCATGCAACCGACCGGGGCGACGATGCCTTTGGTGAGTCCGCCATCCTGATGAGTGATTCAGTGGGACATTCTTTTTCGAGACGTGGAAACCTAATCAGAACCCTGGAGAAGAAATTATGAATCGTCAGAGTAGATTTCTTGTTGTTGTTGCTGCTTGCTTGTCGCTCGTTTTTGCCAGCTCAGCCCTCGCTTTGGAGTTCGTACAGCAAGGCGTTCAGCCGGTCTATCAATTCGAGGTTTTTGAGGACAGCGGATTATTGCCCCCTGGGTCAATGGGAAATCTCACGCTAGATTTCCGAGCACTGGGCACCGCCAATATCTCGATCGACGATGCAGACTTAGCGGCCTTTATGATGGACCCCACACTGCCCATTCCGCTGGCTGCCGTTGCAGGCACCTTCTTTGGTGAGATGCCAGCCGGTACGGTCGCGCCGGAAGGTACGCCTTTCACGCTGCGCGCGCTCGAGCTCGTATCGGGTCAGCTTGAGAACGTGACCGTGGATGGGATGGGAAATATCAACGGCGCCGACGCAACTTTTACGCTGCTGTTTTCTCACGACCTCTTTGTAGGAACACCTGACGAACTCCGACTGTTCGGAGCCGAGATGACGTTCACGGGTTCCATCGACTCCGTTCCCTTCAGCGTAGGAACTTCTTTCACGAGTCCAGATGCGGTCGGACTCTTTTTGAATAGCCCTAGCGGTCCGCAGGTTGGCCTGGTGAAGAACCGATTTCTGAATATCGTCCCGGAGCCGTCCTCACTGGTTCTGCTGGGACTAGGCGGCTTGGCACTTCTCGGGCTTCGCTCTGGCCGGCGTGGCTAGACATAGGCCCTTGTAAGGCCTTTAAAGAGAAGACTCGCGGCATGGGCATTCGCCTTCGAGGCGGATGGACGTTCACGGGCTCAATCGACTCCGTTCCATTTAGCGTAGGAACTTCCTTCACGAGTCCAGCGGCGGTCGGACTCTATCTGAACAGCCTTAGCGGTCCGCAGGTTGGCCTGGTAAAGAATCGATTTCTCAATATCGTCCCGGAGCCCTCTTCACTGGCTCTTCTGGTAGGCGGCTTGGTCATGCTCACGGCTCCGCTCTGGCCGGCGTGGTTAACCAGATGCCCTTGAGAGTCCTTCAAAGTACGATTCGCGGCATGGGCATTCAGCTTCAAGGCGGATGCCCTCGCGATTGGATTATCTCGGAGGGATTTTTCTCTTAGCGGTCACTGGCCTGGCTGGATGAGGTATTACGCGCCGCCTGAGGGGCCTTCGCGTACAACAGTTTTGTCAACATGGCCACCAGTAGGATGCTGGGAGTCAAAGCCAACGTCGACAGCGCCATCACCAAGTTCGGGACCTGGTCGATGCAGAGACGCCATCCGTTACTGGAACACTTCGCTTCCTGGCTGGGCCCACATTAGCATTGCAACCAAAGGTGTAGATTACTCGCTGCAATACATGACTGCGGCGATCTGGGGGGGACACGAAGCTGGCCGTCTACACTCCCATTCCTGACCCGACAGCGGCGTCTGCAGTCACGCAAGTTGTGGCATTCTGCCGGAGTCGCACATAGCGGCAGTGTGCACACCTCGTTCAGTGTAAGCATTCTCGAGTTGCCCGAGGATGGACCATCCGCTCTCACGAACGTCCACCCGAATTGAAGGAGGTGAGGAAGACCTCTGCAGCGACGGTATCAAATTGACGGCACCCACGTCGTGGGCATCCGAGCTCCAGACTGTGTCGCAGTGGCTTTACGCTGGCTTCCTGCCCGGAGGACCGTTCGTATTGTTGGGTATCTTCTCTTTGGTGATCCCGCTGTCGCGGGGGTGCCCTCGTGGCGCAGCTGTTGGTGGAGGGATTGTGGCGGTGATACCGCTTGCGTTCTGCGGTCCCATACAGTTTCTCCTGGGTCCCGCGATGCCGAAGTTTGCACATGCAGCGCTTTTGGGCAGACAATAGGTTTGTTCGCGTCTTTCTTGTTTGCCTACATGCGCCGACGTGTCTTCCACTGGCGATGGTCATTGGAGGTTTCACAGTCGTAAACCCCGTCGTCATTGAAATCGCCGTCCACGGCCGCGGATGGCACCTCGACGGCACCGATGTCGATTGCTCGATCCAGAGACACGTTCGAAGCCTTCCCCACGTTGGTCGAACTGCGGAACCCCCGACGCACCGGCATCCGCGTCCGGGTCGCCCCGATCGACGGCCAAAGTTCCATTTGCGGCAAGTGAGTCGGTGTCGGTCCGCCGTTGTCGGCAAGCGGGCCGAGGAGGGGATCGGTCACATCGGTCTGATCTCCGACGCCAGCTGAACACGCGCTGCGGCGTTCCCAGCTCCCACGAGATTAAAACCGTCGGAGCGAATCGAGCTGTTTCCGAAACCGACGGTCGTCACGTCGTCATTGTTGGTGTTGCCAGCGATGATCGACGAATCACTTCGGTGCGGTTGTAAGCGAAGTAATCATTGAAGCTCGAAATGCCGCCTCCATTGGCGGCGGTATTCCGGTGATCGGTGCTATGACGGATGAGGGTCCGACCGTAGGTTGCGTAGATTCCGCCGCCCTCGCCTCCGGCCGTATTTTCCAGAAATTGTTGAGTCAATGATTCTGGCGACGTTCGACCGAGCCGGCGTGAAGAAGTCGTTATAGATCCACACACCGCCACCGTCGTCTCCGGCCGTGTTCCCGGAGATGGTGCTGTCGGACACCGACAGGCTGCCATAGCTCTGGATACCACCGCCGTTGCCGGCAGCCGGATTGCCCGAGATGACAACGCGATTGAGGCTCACATCCGAATTTCCGCCGACTACGAATCGCACCCCCCTGATCAGCGTTGCCACCCGTGAGGGCGAGCCCGCCGATGCTGACGGTTTGATTCACAAGGATGTTGAAGACGCGTGAACCACCATTCGCATCGATGGTGAGCCGGTCGGCCCCCAATCCTTCGATGGTAACATCGTCGGTGATCAAGAGCTGGCCCTGCGTGAGTTGGATGGTTTCTCCCTCCAAAGTCGACGCGAAGCTGATGGCGTCATTCCCCGGACTTGCGTTGGCGAAGGCCAGCAACTCCCTCAGGCTGACGTCGCCGGGCGAGTAGTCGCCGTCGATCGTATCCTCCAGCGTGTCGACCACCAGCCCATCGACGGCCGTCTTGCTCGAAGGCGCCGATGTCGATCGCCGCACCCTTGATCCGGTCGAACCCGCTGCGGCGCTGATCGAACGAGCGGACAATTCCCTGCCCCGCGACATCCGTCGGGTCGCCCGCATCAAGGGCGGGACTGCTGAGCAGCAGGGCGTGCGTTGGCGTCGGGCCACCGTTGTCGCTTAGCGGCAATAGCTGCGGATCGAAGACTCCCGACTGATCGCCCGTGGCGATAAAACTCCCATTTGCATTGCCACCGCCGACAAGATTGTAGCCGTCTGACAAGATCGAGTTGAACTCAAATCCGACGGATGCCACGTCGTCGTTATCGGTATTGTCAGCGATGATCGTGGACCGGAATCGTGTGCTCACGAGTGACGACGCGCGGCTCAGCACTCCGTCGCCGACAGCGGCCGTGTTCTGAGTGATCGTGCTGTGCCGAATGAACGTTTCACCAAGATCGATGTACACGCCGCCGCCGCTGCCGGCGGCCGTGTTTCCAGAGATCGTTGAGTTGGAGATGATGGCCCGTTCGCCGAAGTTCTCATCGTCGTTGTAAATCCAAAGTCCGCCGCCGTCATCGCCTGCCGTGTTGCCGGAAATGGTGCTGTCGACAATCGTCAGATTGCTGAAGGCATGCACGCCGCCTCCGTCTTGTGTTGCGACGTTGCCCGTAACGACCATCGCCGCAAGCGTCACGTTCGTGTTTCCGGCGGTGCGGATGCCGGCCCCGTTGTCGGCGGACCCGCCAGTAATCGTCAGGCCGCTAATGTTGGCCCTCGTATTGAGGCCGATATCGAATACGCGGGAATTGCCGCCGCCGTCGATGGTGAGCTGATCGGCGCCCAGTCCCACGATGGTTACGTCATCGGTGATATCCAACTCACCAAGGGTCAAATCAATCGTGCCGCCCGCCAGATCTGAATCGAAGGAAATCAAGTCGGGGCCCATGGTGATGTTGGCAATTTCAATGGCTTCGCGAAGGCTGAACTCTCCCGTGCCGTTACTCTCATCGTTCAGGGTGGTAACGATGAGTAACTCTGGTTGATCTTCAATGGCGCCGATGTCGATCCGGGAACCAGATTGCCGTACAAACGGCAATCCCCGCTGATCGCTATCGGGCGGCGTGGAGAAGGCAGGATCGCCGGCGTTGATGGCGGGGCTGCCGGCAGCGAGCGCATGGGTGAGCGTCGGCCCGCCGTTGTCGGCCAGCGTGGTATCGATGATATCGGCCAGCGCCGTCGGCAGCGTGCCGTTGCTGGTGGCGATGATATCGGTAGCGCCGGGCGTGACGCCGACCAGCGACTTCGGCAGTAGTGCGGCCGCTCGACTCCAAAGAGGTTGTAGTCATTGACGACGATGGTTCCCTGGTTGGAGAATCTCGCGGGCGCTGCCCCCTGTGGCCCCATTAGCGGAGATGATCGAGTGGCCGAAGCGTCGCCGTGCCGCCGATGTTGTACACGCCGCCTCCGAGGAACGAGCCGTTCTTGGTCATCGTGCTGTGGAAGACGTCCAAACGTCGCCTGATTCCAGATTCCTCCGCCGCTGGCCATGCCCGCTTCGATTTGTCGCTGAGCGTGGAGTTCACGACATTGGCTGTTCCCGTAGCGTTGTAGAGTCCTGCCCCCGGGGGCAAACCGCCAGCTGAGTTGCCGCTCAGCGTGCTCCGCTCGAGGTGGAGCGTGCCGCCGTCGTTGCAGATTCCACCGCCTGCGGCCTGATTTATCCGTGACGTTGTTTCCACTGATCGTGGACTCAACAATCGTAAGTTCAGTCGATGAAAAGGAATATGCATCCGCACTGGATATACCGCCACCCGAGTAGATCGGCCGTGTTGTCCGAGATCGTGCTTCCAGACACCGCTAGCCGACCGAAATTGCGAATGCCGCCGCCTACGTCGGCTACGTTACCAGAAATCGTGCTGCCGGTGATCGAAACTCTACTGCTTCGAGCTATCAAAACGCCACCGCCGCCCGAAGCGAGCAAGTTCTGGAAGACTCTGAAGACGCCGTGTTGTCTGAGATGGTGCTATCAGCGATCGTCAGTTCTGAGTAGGCTGTCTGAAAGATACCTCCACCTGCTCTGGCTGAATTGTTCGATATCAAGCTTCCCGATATCACAGGCGTGAGGGCGCGATACAGAAAGATGCCGCCGCCATAACCTCTGTATTCCAACACCGCTGACGGTTTCAGAACCTACGGCGGCGTTTCCAGAAATCGTGCTGTTCAAAATCATTATCGGCGCGTAGGAGTTTCCCGTAGTAAGGGAACGCGTAGGCATAGATGCCTCCACCCTCACTTTTCCGCCGTATTGCCAGAGATGGTACTGTCGATGATGGACATCGAGTCTTCTGTCGATGTCATCGCCGTCAAAAAAAACCCCGCCGCCACTGATCCCCCGCTGAATTTTCGCTGATCGTGCTACCGGTGATGGTGAGGTCGCCCCCCCTGACGTTGGCAATCCCACCTCCGAAATAGGCATAGCTGGAAGTGATCGTCGATGACGTAATGGTAAGACTGCCTTGATTCCTTATTGCTCCACCAGCTCTCGTCAAAAGGATCATCCGCTCTGCCTCGCGTCAGCGTCAAACTGCTGATTCCCACGTTGCCGCCGGTAATATTGAAAATCCTCGAATTGTTCTGCGCATCAATGGTGAGCTGCAAACCGCTACCGGCTGAGATCGTGAGATCCTTGTCGATCACCAACTCGCCCAGCGTCAGGTCGATCGTACCGCCAGAAACGAAGCCGATCGTCTCGCCCGCCGGCGCCAGCGCGATCGCGTCGCGGAGCGAGATGTCGCCGTCGGTGATGCTGCCGTCGGCTTCGTCGATGAGGTTGTCGACAAAGATCGCCAGCAGCCGCCGGTCTTCGAGCGGCTCAACGCGCAGGCCTCGCCGACGGCGAGCGATGTGCTGATCATCAGAGCGACGGGCAGACCGATGGAAATGAGACTTGCGTGACATGACAGACCCTTCCTCCCCAAAAATGCACTTCTACGCAGGTCTTACGAATATAGTTTCTCAGCGAGCAGATCGAACGTCAAACGACGAGTTTTTCTTGTACTTGTCTAGAAAAACTCATCCGAACTTCCTTCGCTGGGAAGAATGCCAGCGCCGCAAGCGGTCGATTAACCGCGTTTTTCCATGATTGCCTGTTCCCAATGAGACTTGAACCGATCGACCCACGATTTGGTGGGACGAGCACCCGACATCGCCACGCGTTGACAACTCGCCGTCTTGCCGCATTCGCTGAGGTGTCTCCGGCCAAATGACACCGCTGCGGGGACACGGCAGGCAATTCTGACGCGAGCGATGCATGTTCGGTGAGTTCCAGATCCGGCCAGTTGCGGTCGGTGTCTCGACCGCCGTAGGAATACTGCAACGGCAAAGCCTTGGCATTGGCCGCGGGTGGCACGGGCGGCCGGCCGTAGTGAGCTTAGCTACCCGAGAAGCCCGGTTCGGACGGTTGCCCGTGTTCCTTGGGCACAAGAGGTTACCGCGCGTCGGCGGTTGAAGAACCGACCGTTTAACGGCGTCGCGTGCTGGCGGTCTCGACGAGTGGTCGCCGTTGCTCCGTGAGAAGCGACGCCTGGCGGAAGTCGGAAGTGACATGACAGCCGTAGGCGCTAGCCTCGGGCCTGGGCGAGTGCACGTCATGCCGTCCGATCGTGTTTCCGACTTTGCATGATATTTCACTTGCACTGGCGCGTGGTGCCGGCCGGAGAGACGAAAGAAGAGACCAGCCCGAGGCTCGGTGGCCACCTTACGACGACACTGCACCCGCCCGCGTTTCACTTGCCACCACATCAAGCGAAATTCAACGTGAGGGCTGGGGCGGTCAAGGCCGACCCTTGCTGACGATGGTCCACCCAGCGTCCCCAGGGGAACGCTGGGACGCAAAACCTTTTGGCTGCAGGAAGGGAAGAATCGCCCGCTCGAAAAAACCAGCATGCTCCCTTGCCCTATGACAATTCGGCAAGGCGCTTTCCCAGTAACTCGACCGTTCCAGACGCCGCTGGAAAAGTAACTCTGCGAATGGCTCGGGCAAAACAAGGCCCTCCCCGCCAAGCAGGTGGAAGACATCCTCCCTGCGTGCCATATGCTCGCCGACGTATCGATACGCGGCTAGCGCTGAGCGGTTTGCTCCATGCGATTGCCGCTCCGCTTTTCCCAATCCACAACGGCTGGCCAGCCGTTGGCTGCCAGCGGAGCGAATATCGAATTCCATGCGCGGCGACGAAATCGGCCTGCCGGCACATGGTGGTCCGGCAGTCACCGCCACGGCCGACTGGGTGCCCGCCTTGCCAGCGGAACCAGCGCCAGGAACAGCCACGGCGCGATGGGCGGCTCTGGAACGGTTGCGGGAGAAGAGCTGAGGAATTTGGAAATGTTCCAGACATTAAAGTCGCCAACATCGATTTGTCCGTCGGCGTTGAAGTCGCCACCGCACCAGGCCGCGTTGGCGGTGTATTTGGCGTTGTTCCAGATATTGAAATCGCCCACGTCGACATTCCCGTCCAGATTCGCGTCGCCGGCCAGAAAGGCATTGCCCCCTGTCGCCGCCGGATTGTTGGCACCTCCAACCGTCAACCAGCCTCCGACCGGATCGGCAATATCGGCGCTATCGACCACGCCGTCGCCGTTCATGTCAAAGGCGAGATCCGTGCTACCAGCGGCGACGGCCGCAACGAGCGCGTCGATATCCAAACAGTCCCAGTTGCCGTCACCATTGAAATCTCCGGTGACATCGGGCGGCGCTAACGCTGTCAAGCGGTAGATGTTATTCGACAAGCCCAGTATATGCACCTCACCGTATTGATCCAATTCGACCGATTTGATCCTCGCGCCGGGATACTGTGAGTAGACATAATTCCCGGGAAAGAGCAGCGACAACTCACCTGTCGCCGGATCACCCACCCACACCTTTCCGCTCGACCAATCACCGGCAATGTATTTGCCATTCAGCCAGGGAATTTCACTTCCGCTGTAGATTGCCCCGCCGATGATTGCATGCCCGTCGGTATGGTCGTACTCGAAAAGAGGGTCGACCAGCCCCAATTCCTCAGCCAGGGTCAGTCCCGTGATGGGGTCGGGTACGTCCGGAGAGACGTCCTGTTCCACTTGGTCCGCCAGGAAACTACCCTCCTTATAAGGCCAGCCGTAATTGGCCGCGGCTTCGACGCGGTTGACCTCTTCGATGTTGTTATTCCCCACATCGCCGGCGTACAACGCTCCAGTTACCGGATCAAAATTGATGCGATGCGGATTGCGGAATCCGTAGGCATAGACCTCAGGAGCCACCAGAGGGTCACCGATGAACGGATTGTCGTCGGGCACGCCGTATTTTCCATTGGCCGAGTTGGTACCCAGGGGATCGATGCGGAGTATTTTTCCGTAAACGCTCCCCAGATCCTGTGCCCTTTCCAGGACATTGTCCTCGCCCAAAGAGACGTACATTTTTCCGTCGGGCCCGAAGTCGATATCGCCAACATTGTGCAGCCGATCCGATTGATGAAATCGAATGACCTCGCGCGTGATCGCGCCCGTGAACGAGTTCGCCGCGATGTTGTTCATGGTGACCTCGACCAACATCGAATGGGAGAACGTGCCTTCTCCGCCACTCGTGAAGTCAGGAACCCCGGTACCGTCCCGATCGACGAGCACCGTATAAAATTTACCGTAGCCCGGACTGGCTGCATCGGCAAAGCCTGGATGAAAGGCAACGGCGGGACTTCCCTCCGCGCCCGTCGTATCCGCTGCGTCGACTCGCAGCGAGGCGCCGACCGTGCCATTGGCCTGCATCATGTAGACCGTGTTAAAGCTGCGAATGGCCAGCATCCTCCCGGATCCATCAGGAAAAGCCTCCATGTCCAGGGCGTTGGTCAGTGCATACGAAGGCGTCAAACCGACCGACACACCCAACGATCCATCAGTGTTGAGGACTTCAAAGTCAGGAAAGTAATCCTGGCCCCCGGCGAGCGATGCCGCCATGGCCCACATGCCAAGTGACAGGACGACTGTATTCTTCACGGCCGAAATGATCATGTTCACGGTGTTGTCTTCCTCGTTGTCGAATTCATGGGCGAATTCACCGGTTCCCGGCAGCGGCTTCCATGCTAACACTTGCCGTCAGGTGGCTCAAGCAAGAAAGTAATGGCACCCCTGAGCGGCGACCGACCGGGGTGCGGAGAATCGATGGATCATCGATATCTACCAGCTAGTTGCCACGTCGCGGACTGCGGCCGCTGCCACGAATGGCCATCGTCGAGAAGGCGAAAGCAAGTCCGTCGATGGCATCCGGCCCCGGCGAACTCGCCTGGCAAACGGAACAGCGGGGCAGACTCGCGAGTTGCAGAACTTGGCATCAACGCCTCGCCCGCACATGCCTGCGGTGCCGCGCCGGCGTTCTCGACTGCGGCACCAAGATCGAACATGCGGGTTTAGACTTGGTTTTCGGTGTTCATTGGTTGCTGTTCGATTTGCTTGCGTCGATTGTCATACTTGGCCGAGTCCGCTTCTTGCCTTGATGGACAACTTGGCCAGAATGTACAACCCGTCCGGCAGGCGGTGCGAGGCCATCGGCCGCTAACAGCCAGGGGGGAACGTTTTTTGCGAAGCAGTCGGCGGCGGAATCTACGGAGACGCTCAACGTCCTGGACCGTCTGGCCTTTGCGTACGAGGAGGTGGCGAGGCTGCCTGATCGGCCACGGCGCGGAGCCGCTCGATGGTCGTGCAAGCTCCCGTTGGGGCAGGCAATGTGAGTCGATCGCGCCCTTATCCACATCAGGAGTCCTGGCAGGCTGCGTGACGGCGGTTTGCCATCCGCGCCGCAGCGGCCCCTCTGCCAGGGATTCCTGGCAGCAGAGCAGTGCATGGCACCCAAGTATTCCAGTTGCCGCATCAAAAAGTAAGCAGGACGAAGGGCAGTCGAACGCCGCGTCAGCAGCCCGACGTCAGGGGCCAGCAGCCGGGCGCGACACCGGTGGTTCAGTCGTCCGGGTGCTCGGTCCGTCCCGCTCTTCATGCGTTCTCGAAGATGTCTCCGCGGTCCGGGGCGAAGTCCGCCAACATCCCGCCGAGGGAATGGATCTTCTCAGCTGGCATGGCAACAAGGGCCTGCTGGTATTCCTTGACGGTTACCGGCAGGGTAGGCCAAGCGCCGATGACTGCCCGCAGATGGGGGTCTGTGGTCCCATGTTTGGTCCCACTTGGGATCAGATGTGCGATTTTCTCGGTGTTTTCCGCGGTGGTTCGAATCCGGTAGCGCACCGACTCGATTCTCCCTGATTAGCGATCACCCACTTCTTGCAGTGCTTCGCGGCGGGCTGCCTCAAATTCATCACCGGGCATCCACTGCGGCATGGCCTCCTGATTGGCCACGAGCCACCCCGTGTAGAATAAGAGGCGAACATCCTCGACGGCACCCCGCAGGTCCCAATCGTCCCGGTATTCATCACTCGGCTGATGGTAGGCGCTGCGAATCCAGTCCTCTTTCTGCTGTCTGCCCCAACCTTCTGGCTGCCCTTCAATCTCGACGCCGCCGTGTAAGTAAACGCCGGGCACGCCGATCTTTGCCAGGCTGAACTGATCGGACCGGTAATAATAGCCTCGATCAGGGAACAGGTCGGGCACGACCGTGCGGCGCTGTGACTCCGCAACCCGACGGACCACTCCGTCCAGCGACGACTTTCCCAGGCCGATCACATTCACATCGAACGACCGGCCCAGAATATTGACTCCGTCAATATTGATCACGGCGGCCATGCGACCTGGAGGAATCGTGGGATGCTCGGCAAAGTATTGCGAGCCCAGCAATCCCTGTTCTTCCGCCCCTACAGCGGCAAACAGTACCGATCGCCGTGGCCGCTGCCCGGCCTTGGCGAGTGCCCCGCAAGCTTCCGCGATGGCCAGCAACGCGGCGGTCCCCGAGGCGTTATCGACGGCGCCGTTGTAGATATGGTCGCCCGTCTCGTCCCTCTCCGCCGCCATTCCCAGGTGATCGTGGTGAGCCATAAACACGACGACTTCGTGCCGCAGACGTGGATCGCTCCCCTCCATCCGCGCCAAGACGTTTCCGGTTTCCTGCTGCCGCACATCGCACTTCATTTTCAGGGACAACCGCGTGTCCAGCGGCAGCGGGCGAAAATCCCGTGACTCGGCCAATGCCCGTAACTCGTCAAGGTCGTAACCGGCAAATCGCACAAGATCACGCGAGGCCGCTTCGGTCATCCAGCCTCGCAGCTCCATTTGAGGAAGATCTTGTTGGGCCAGTTCAAACTCCTCCCCCGACCACGACGTCTGTACGACTTGAAACGGGTAACCTGCCGACTCGTCCGTGTGGATCAGAATCGCCCCCACCGCGCCTTGTCTGGCCGCCGCAAGATATTTGTAATCCCAGCGCCCGTAATACAGTCGCCGCTTCCCTGCGAACAGTTCGGGGTCATCCGCCGGATCATTATTCATCATCAACAGCACTTTCCCACGCAAATCGGCTCCCTTGTAATCGTCCCACGCATACTCGGGCGCCTGAATTCCGTAGCCGACGAAGACCAGTTCTGCGTCCTCGAACCCGACCTCTTGCCGCGGCGTGCCGCTGGTAAACACAAATTGTTCATGGCGAATCAGCGACAAGGATCGATCACCCTTGCGGAAGTGGATTTGTTCCGGTGGATAGGTCCGCACGCCCACGAGTGGAACGCGTTGGTACCAACCAGCCTCTTCCCCAGCCGGGGAAAACCCATGTGATTCAAACTCCGTCGCCAGGTAGCGCTGGGTGATCCGATCCCCCCGCGAACCGGGACCGCGACCTTCCAAGAGGTCATCGGCGAGAAAGCGGGTGTGCGCCCGCAGTGACGGCTCGTCGATGTAGCTCTCCACCATCCGGGAGACTTCCTGCGGCACCAGCCCCGGCGACTCCGGCGACTCCGGCGACTCGGCCTTGGCCACGAACGGCATCCACTGCAGCGTGGCCAGCACGATCAGGGTCGCGCCGGCGAAGTGCATGTTCCTGTCAACGGCAAGTCGCAGCTTCATGTGCATCAGGTAGTTTCGCATGAATTGTCTCCGCAAGGTACGTCACGTGGCCCGGCCGCGGCGCGGTCAAAAAGGACACCGCTTCTTAACGGTCCCACTCCGGCTGGCCGACCATCCCGAAGTCGACGAACAGCGCGATGGGATGTTGCGACGCGTCGCGCTGGATGTAGCAACTGGCGACCCCGTCTCCCCACCCGGAAGAGACGATGAACAGGTTCGCATCCGCTGGCCCCGACTCGCGAAACAGATGACTCGGTTGTCCCGTCAGATAGAGATTTGATCCGTCCTCCGGCCCTGGCACAAGCTCTCCCGAAGCGTTCTCATCGGCCGCGGTGCGCTCGAGCAGCCACCCAAATGAGGCGGGCGTGCCGATGGCGGCTGTCGCGGAATCGATTGGAAACCAGGGTAGCTCGCGGCGGAGACGCGCCTGCACGACTCGCCACTCTTCCGTAAACGCCGGCTCGAGCGACACCGGCGTTGCATCCGCGAACCGAACACGGACGGCCGCCAGCCGCTGATCTTGGGGTGTTGAGAGGACGAGCGCTTCCGCCGGAAAGCGACCTGACGGGAAGAGCGTATCGAATTCCGCGGGAATCTCGCCCTCGTGTCCCGCGAGGCTGGGGTCCTCGACGATGATGCGCCCGCTGGGCACTGCCAGGCATCCCATGGGGACGACGGCCGCGCGTCGCGCGTGGTCAGCGAAAGCGCTCGGTACGTCAAACGCGTTCATCAAGTCCGTATGGCGCAACGGCGCCCCGGCGGCGAGAAAATCGGCAAACCCCTTCTTGTCGGCTCGCCAGCGCCGCACGCGTTCGATGGAAAAAACTGCGACCAATCCCAGCGCGAGAAGCATGATCAGGCTGAGCAGAATTGCGGCGATCGCCGTCGAAAGTGTCAGGAGCATGGCAAGTTTCGTCAGTCCCAAATCGGCTTTAACAGTAGAGGGGACTGTTGTCCCCGTGGGCATTGCGGGCGAAGGGAACCCAGGCCAGCGCCAACAGCCGCAAATCAATATCGACGCGACGGGGCTTGAGCGGCAATTCCTGCACTTCAAGGTTCATCGCCTCGAACTGGCTCATGAGTTCGTCCACTTCCTTCTCCAACTCGTCCTGTAATTCACTTAGCTTGCTTTCATAGGTTTCCACGTCCTCGCGGGCTCGTTGCACATCGCCTGCTTCTTCCGAGGCCCGGCCGACGCCTCGAGCCGCCGTGGCCGCCCGCCCGACGTTCGTGGAACTCAATTTCTTGCGACCGAGCACCATCGAGAGGATGGTTGCTCCCACGTTGATCGCGGTCTGCAGATTGACGCCCGCTGCCTGCTGCGCCTCGCGTTCCACTCGCAGTTCGGCTTTCCGCAACCGCTCCTCAAGGGTCGCCAGTTTCGAGGCATATTTTTTCTTCAGGTCGTCAACCTTTTGATCGCGTATTTCGCGCGCCTGCTCCGAAATACGGATGCGAAAATCGCGCTCCGTTTCTCCCGCTTCTGAAATCGCGTCCAGGGCGGCGCATTTGAGCAGAATGAATCGTCGCGTGCGATAGAGATGATCCGCCAGGTTCTTCTGCCATGATCGATAACTCTTGGCGTCCGCGGCGGTGGATGGGACATCGAGAAAGTCAGCCGTCTCCAGCGGCTCCTCCGCGAGATCGTCGACCGTTAACTCGATATTCTTCGCCGCCTGCCAGTCGATTCCCAGGTGCGCATTGTCGAGTGCCAACAACATGGCCACATCTTCATCCGCTTCCAGGTTTTTTCGCGAGTCGACAAAATGGATACGGCCCAACGCCAATAAGTGAGGCTGGTAGACCACGTCGCGTTGCCCCTGGGCGGCGCCAACGGAAGGAACACCTGGGGCACATTCGGCGGCAACACGGGACGCGGCGCGGCGAGGTTCGCCGTACCCGAGGGGATGGGTTGGGGCACGGCATCCGCCGTCTCCGCCTGGCTCGCCCCGTCCGCCTGATTGGCAATTTCCGCTGGGACGCGCTTCCGCCTGGGACGCCGCTGGTTCCGCGCGACGGCTTTCCATCAATTCTTTGATTTGCGGCCGCGTCAAGGGCCCCGCCAGGTAGGAGAGCGCCCAACGCGTCTGAAAAATCCGCGGCGGGCCCCCGTGCACGTTGTGCATCAAGAACACCCGCTTTCGCAGGGACGAGAGTTGATCACTCAAGGCCGACCGGTCAAAGCCGGCCCCCGCTTCCTGGGACGCGCCCTCCAGGCCATCCAGCACCCGCTGCTTGTCCTGATCCGTCTGCAGGCGTCCGAGAAACCAGGTCCCCGCGTTCGAGAGAGCTTTGTAATCAAGGTCGACCGGATTCTGTGTGGCCAGGACCAGCCCGACGCCATACGCGCGGGCCTGCTTGAGCATGGTCAGCAGAGGCTTCTTCGTCGGTGGCTCGGCTACCGGTGGCAGGTAACCGAAGAGTTCGTCAATGTAGATCACGGCGCGCAAGCTGTTGGTCCCCTTGCGGGTCCGCATCCAGCTGAGCGTTTCGTTCAGCAGGAGCGACGTGAAGAACATGCGTTCTGATTCCGCGAGATGAGCCGTATAGAAGATAGAAACGCGCGGCTTGCCAGCTGGCGTATAGAGCAACTTATCCACATCCAGCGGGTCCCCCGTCATCCAGGCCGCAAAGCCCGGCGACGCAAGCAGATTGTTCATCGCCATTGCCAAACCGAAACGGTCTTTCGACGGAAAGAATGACTCGATGTCCATCACGCCAACCTGTTTCATCGGCGGGGTTTGCACAAGTTGAATGAGCGTGCCCAGGTTAACTCCCTGCTTCTTCTGCCAGCAATCATCGAGAATCGTGGTGAGCAGGATATGTTCGCGAGAGCGAATCGGATCGGCGTCGATGCCCAACAGTGTCAAGACACTCGTCGCGGTAATCGAGACGCGATCGCGGTAAAGATCACGATCTTGCAAGACCGCGTCGGATGGCGCTGCAAACGAAGACAAGATGGAAAGCGGCAGTCCCGCCTCACTACCTGGCGTGTAGATACTAAAATCACACGCCTCCTTCAGCGACCGAATCCGCTCCGGAGACTGATCCCAGTCCGCGAGTCCCTTGCTCCACAACGCGGCCGTTTCTTTCGCCAATTCCTCGGGGCTGATTTCCCGCAACCGAGCCTCCTCGACGGATACCCAGGGCTGAAAATCGGACGGGCGGAGATCTGGAAACGTCAGCAGCAGGTTGGTTAAATCCCCCTTGGGATCAATGACGAGCGCGGGAATCCCATCGATCGCGGCTTCTTCCAGCAAAGTGATGCCCAATCCCGTTTTGCCGCTCCCTGTCATCCCCACACACACGGCGTGGGTCACCAAGTCCTTGGATTCGTACGCCACGTAGCGCTGGGAGGAACCATCCGCGGCAGTTCCATACTCCTTGCCAAGATAAAACGTGGCCGGACTCTCGATACTGCTTTTTTGATCCCCCACCACGTCCCTCCCGTGCACACGCTGTGACTGCCTGACTTTCGCGCCATATTCTAACGTAAGGTCGCGGCGACGCGTATGTCGACTTCCGTCGATTCGGCCCCACCTCTCCTTGGGACTTTGCGACGAGTGGGGTACGATCCGACGAACCGCCCGAGCGTATTTTCACTTTGAGCCAACCGACAGAGCGCCCTCCGATGCAGCAGTCCCTGGCCACACATCGCATTGTGCTGCTGGGGATTGGCCATACCAACGCCCATGTACTCAAGATGTGGCGAATGTATCCGCTGCCTGACGCGGAACTGGTCTGCGTGAACAATTTTCCGATCGCCACCTATTCAGGCATGCTCCCCGGCGTATTGTCGGGTCAATACGAACCGGGTCGCATGGAGATCGATCTCGTGCGACTGTGCGCCGCCAACCAGGCTCGGTTGATCCTTGACCAGGTAGTGGGACTGGATCGCGAACGCCGTGAGCTACTTTTTGCCGACCGCCCTCCCCTCCCCTACGACGCACTCTCGGTCGGCATCGGATCGGTGCCGCGCAAGGTACCTGGCGTGGACGCAGCGACTCATGTGCTGGCCATCAAGCCGATGCAGACGTTTCGCCCCCGCCTGCGGGCCGCGCTCGCGGCTCTCTCGACCAGCCTTCCGCCTCGTCCGATCCGGATCGCCATCGTGGGTGGCGGGGCGGGCGGTGTGGAAATTGCCTGCTGCCTGCCAGGGCAATTCGAACCGATCCTGGGCGGCCGCCAGGTGGACTTGAGATTGGTCCATGGTGGCCCTCACATTTTGGAAGGCATGCGTCCCAAAACCGTGAATCGCGTGCTGAGCCTGTTGCAGCGCCGAGGCGTGCGGCTGGAACCGGGCAGTCGGGTGACGCGTGTCGAGGAACAACGATTGTGCCTGGAAGACGGCAGCGATGTCGCGGCCGACCTCGTCATCTGGGCCACCACCGCCGTCGCCCCGCCTCTGCTAAGTGACTTGGGTTTACCCGTCGACGAACGGGGCTTTTTGTTGACGCGGGCGACCTTGCAATCAACGGCGGATGAGCGGATCTTCGCCGTAGGCGACAGCGGCACCGTGGGCGACGAACCGCGACCCAAGTCGGGCGTCTTCGCCGTACGGCACGGTCCCATTCTGTGGCAAAACCTGGGTCATCTGCTCGCGCACAAACCGCTGATCACATTTCGTCCCCAACGCGAATTTCTCAAACTGCTGAATCTGGGAGACGGCACGGCCGTGGGCGAGTGGCGCCACTGGACCTTCCAAGGTCGCTGGGTGTGGCGCTGGAAGGATCACATCGATACCAACTTCATGAAGATGTATCAGGATTACCGCCCAATGTCGGAGGACGAGGAAACCGCAAGCCAGGATTTGCCCGCCATGCGCTGCCTCGGTTGCGGGGGTAAAGTCGCCTCGTCGGTCTTGAGCAGCGTCCTGCAGGAACTCGAAACGATCGAACGCCACGAGGTGCTGCAAGGGCTCTCGCAGCCGGACGACGCAGCGGTACTCGATCTGGGAGGCCAACGACGCACGGTCGTTACCACCGACTTCTTCGCCGCACCACTCGACGACGACTACGTCAGTGGACGGATCGCGGCGCTCAATGCGCTCAGTGACGCCTGGGCCATGGGGGCTGAACCGCTGGCTGCCCTGACGATGGCGACGATTCCCACGGGGAGTGAGCGCGGCCAGCGATGGCTCTTGCAGTCCCTGTTGGCCGGCGCGCTGCGCGAGTTTCGACAAGCACATACCGCACTCGTGGGTGGACACACGATCGAAGGGCCACGCACCACGATTGGCTTCACCATCATCGCTCAGGCCTCTGCCGAGTCGACGTGGCAAAAATCAGGCTTGCAGGCCGACGATACACTGCTGCTTACCAAGCCCATCGGAACGGGCATCCTGCTGGCAGCCCATATGCAGGCCCGCTGCCAGGCCGCCTGGTATCTCGCTTTGGTCAAGTCGCTGCTGACGAGCAATCAAGTGGCCGCGGAAATCGGCGCCAGATTCGAGCTGACGGCGGCGACCGACATCACCGGGTTTGGACTGGCAGGTCACCTGCTCGAGATGCTCACGGCGTCACGGATGCACGCCGACCTGAGGCTCGACGCAATACCACTCTTGCCCGGCGCCGCCGAATTGGCCGCCGCGGGCGTCGCGAGTACGTTGGCACCGGCCAATCGACGAGCCGGAGAGTCGATGCAAATCGCTCCGCGGCTGCGGCAAGATCCCCGTCTGGAACTGCTCTTCGATCCCCAGACCAGTGGCGGAATGCTCTTCGCCGCCCCGGGCGACAGGTGGCAAGGACTGGAGCGAGCCCTGCAGGAGGCGGGGGTTCCCGTGGCCATGGTGGGCCATGTGCGTCACGCCGCCGAGGGTCCCGTCAGGCTGAACGTCATCTGACCGCGTGAGGGCCTCCGCCAATCCACCACGCTATCGACCGGACGCTTGTTCGTCGTCTTCCTCCGCCAAGTCCCCGTCAACTTTGTCCTCGTCGTCCTCGTCGTCCTCCAGCTCCACGTCATCCGGCGCGTCGTCATCTACGCCCAGTTGTCCGTCTTCGACTTCCTCTTCTTCGTCGTCTTCTTGATCTCGTTCATCGTCCGGCTCGTCGTCGTCCTGCTCGTCATCGTCCGGCTCGTCATCGTCCGGCTCGTCATCGTCCGGCTCGTCATCGTCCGGCTCGTCGTCGTCCGGCTCTTCTAGTTCGTCCACGCTGATCTCGCGACCCTCTTCGTCCACATAGACGTACTCGTATTCGTATTCGTCGTCCTCCCCGTCACCTGCTTCATCGACATCGACGTACTCGTATTCCTCTTCTTCAAGCTCGTCTTCCGCAAAGCCGTCGTCGGCAGCGGCGTCGTCGACTTCCGCTTCTTCAAGTTCATCGTCCGCATCGTCATCTTCGACGTCAGCGTACTCGTCTTCCTTTTCCTCAAGCTCATCTTCCGCATCGTCGACTTCGGCAGCCGCGTGGTCGTCTTCCTCTTCGTTAAGATCATTTTGCCGGTCCCTAACTTCGCGGAGGTCCTCAGCCTGATCCGCCTCCTCGATGTCGCGGACTTCCCCGTCGCCCTGTTCGGCGTCCCGTTCTTCCGCGTCGTCGGCTTCGTATTGCTGTTCCCACGTGGGGCGATCCGTTTGATCGTCCGCATCGCCGCCAGGATCGAATTCGGCCCTCACCGGTTCAACAGACGGCTCGGCGATCGTGGGTGCATTCGTTTCCGAGTCGAGCGGATCGACGTAATCCAGCCAGGAAAACAACTGGCGTGTCGACGGCGGATGGTCGGAGCCGTTATCTTCCGCAACCGCCAGGGGAGCAGCCGAGTCCATACTGGGGTCTCCGAACGGGGACCGTTCGTCACCCGACGGATGACCGGCATCTCGCGCGGAGGGGCGACCCGTCGTATGCGTCGACCGTTCCTGGTATCCGAGCAGTACGGTATCGCAGGCGTGGACCGGCAGTAGATTCTGCCTGCCACCAATCGCTGGCGTACGAGGGGCTGGGCCGTTCACCGCTGCTGAGCTGATCGGCGAAACCGAGTACCACGACGGGCTTTCCTTTCCGCTTTGCTTTCTTCCCATCCGCCGCCGATACGGCCATCACATCGTCTTTCGCCCGCCCCCCATGGCGGGGCAGTTCCCGCACGTCGACTTGTAATTGTTCAAACAGCTCACGGATATGCTGGTGGCAGGTAAAGACGAGCGTCTGATAGCCACTCCTGGCAAAATCGACGAGCAGAGCCGCCGCGGCAGCCGTGCGTTCGGCGTCAAAATTGACAAGGACATCATCCAGGATCAGCGGCATCCTGACGCCACGATTCGCATAGTTGGTGATAAGCGCCAACCGCAGGCTGAGAAAGAGCTGCTCGCGCGTTCCGCGACTAAGCAATTCGATGGGTGCGGATCGGCCGTCTCGATCATCGACGAGCAGGACATCCTCGGAGAGCGGCGTCCAGATGCGGCAATATTTTCCGCCGGTCATCCGCTCAAGGAATTGAGACGCCTCCTTGAGCGTTTCTGGCTGCCGCTCCTTTTCATACTTTTTGTAGACTGTCTTCAGCATGCCGCCGATCGTATTCACGACCTGCCAACGCCGCACGCAGTCGTCCAGTTGATGCTGCACGATTCCCACGCGCAAATGCAAGTCCGTCAGCGTGCGATCCGCGGCCAACTGGCGAATTTGTTCATCCAACTCCCCCTGGCGATACTGAACTTCCTTCAACCGAGCCGCGACTTTGTCGAATTCCGTCCGCGCGCGTTGCAGTCGCGTCGTCAGATTACCGTCGACGGCTTCCTCCAATTCCTGCGTCACCGAGCGCGCCTGCGCGTCGGCGCCCAGCGCCTCTTGCAATGCGGCTTGGAGTTCGTCGCGGGCCTGGGTAAGTGTTCGCCTCCGCGCCGCCTGTTCGCGCATCCGTTCCAGATCCGCCATATCCGCCGCACCGGCCGCGGCGACCGCGCGGTCTCGACGCCGATCCCATTGTCGACGATTTCTGGCGAGCGATTGGATTTCGCGTTTCAACTGGCGCTCCTCGTCGCGGAGGGACTCGATCAGCTTTAGCGATTCCTCGTGCTCTTCCAAAGTGCGGGCAAGCTGATTCAAGGAATCCACCGCCGACGTTGCCTGCTGGCGAACCTGCATATCATGCAGGAGATCGCGAATCCGCTCGCGGGCGTTCGCTTGTTCCTGCTGGACGCGTTTTTCCTCCAGCTGAAGGTCGTCCATCCGCGCATGCAGCCGATGTAGACTGCCCGTTTGGCCGGACAAGGCACTCATTTGGGCGGGAGTCAATTTGGTTGAGAGTCCCAGGCTGCCAAGTGCCTGTTCCCAGCGAGCCCGCGCGTCCTTCATGCTGCGTGCGATGTCGACCGCGCGCCGCTCGGCTTCTTCCGCCAATCGGATCGCGTGACGACGCTGCTCCTCCAGCGGCATCAGGGCTTCCAGACGCACGATGTCGGTGCGTGAGTCCCGCAGGCTCTCAGCGCTCTGGTGCCGCTGTGGCAGGGACTCGTCCAGCCGCGCCAGTTCTTCCTTGAGGTCTCGCAGTCGCTGCGTCAGCAATTCGCCTTGTCGCGTCGCCTCGCGGACACCGTCCTGCACCGGCTGGTCGAGTGAGATCTTGAGCAACACGGCCAGCCCAGTGGCAATTCCGCCGGCGACCAGCAACAGGCCGCGCCATTGATCGGACCAGCCGAAGGAATGGCCGAACAAACCGCTCAAGAACATCATCGTCCCGGCCGCAAACAGCACGCCGATCGCCCGCACGAGTTCCCACGGCAGCAACTGACTCGCCACGATATCCGCCCGCTCGTCTGCGGCTTCGACTTGCAGCCGCTTGACCTTAGCGATCTCGCGGTCGATATCGGCGCGACGCTTCAGGCCCGCCGCCACCGAACTTGACGCTTCCAGCGCGACACGGATCTCCTCCCGGTCCGACTTTTCAAATTCATCGGGCGGCCGCCCTAGCGCGAGGGCGAGTTCCCGTGCGATGCGGCGGGCGTCCTCCTTGTAACCGCTGGCTTCCTTCTTGGTGATCTCCAGCTGTTCGCGGGTTCGTTCAAGCATCCGAGCCGGCTCCTGTAGCGACTCGATCGCCACCGGCTCTAAACGCGGCCGCAATCCCGCCGAATCGCCTTCGCTTACCAGACCGAGCCGCTCCTGCTCGGCCTGAATCTCGAATTCCAGCTCGTCCCGTTCCGAAGTCACCCGCGACAAGCGATCATCGAGCCCGACGATGGCTGGCCGTTGCTCGAGGGCGACGGCGATGCGAGCCGCATTACGCTGCACGGCTTCGTTCCGTGGAACGGCTGCCAACCGCTCTCGCAGTTTGGCTCGCCGCTCGTGCAAGGCTTGTAGCTGCTGCTCGATCGATTCGATCTCGCGCGTGGCGGCCTCCAGACCTTGGAGAATTCGCGGGGAAAGGACGGGCACGTTTCCCAACATCTGGATCTCACGGTCAAGCCGCCGTACCTCCTCCCAATTCGGCTGCATCCTCAATGCGAATTCCGTCAAATCGGTCCGCCGCAACGATTCTTCCGCCGCTTTTTCCAGACGAGCCATCTCGTCGTTCAACCCATCGCGCTCGGCGACCATTCGAGCCCATCGCTCCTGCTGCGGTTGGTGCTGGCTGATCTCGGCTTGCAGACGGTCCCGCTGCTGGACCAATTCCGCCAGCAAAGAGCGTCGATCCTCGCCCCCCACCAAACGGCTCTGTGTCGCCCGCAGCTGCCGCATGATGTCGACCAACGAGACGCGATCCGCACCCGTGGTCAGGCTGTAAAGTTGTCGCGCTGCCTGGGTATCCTGCAAAGCGCTGATGGCCTGCATTTCCTGCAATCCCACCGCAAACACATTCGTATAGATCGTATCGTCAATTCCGCACAGCAACGTGCCCAGCCGCTGGGCACCATGCCGAGAACCGTCCTGGGAGGTCAGCCGCACCTCCCCGGGCGATCCCAACGGATCGCTTTCGTCGGCGTAACGACGGATTTGAAAGTCGCCATCCTTGGACGCAACGAACAGGACGCCTCCCAATCGCCCATCCGGTTGAATGAAGGTGCCGTGTTTTTTTCGATCGGCGACGAAACGAGCGCAGCGGTCAGGGTGGAATCCATACAACATCGTACGGACAAACTGCATGAGCGTACTCTTGCCGGCCTCGTTGGGCCCGAAAAAGACAGTCATGCCTTCCGGCAGATCCTTCATCGTCAGGTTCGACCAGATGCCAAACCGCTCGATATGCAACCCCGTTACGCGCACGCATCTTCCTCCGAGAGCACCCGATCACCCCGCAGCAAGTCCACACCGAGCGCCGCCACACGGCGGAGAATCGCATCCCGATCTTCGCGGAGACTGAACTTCAACTGCTCCAGCAGCTCGTGGCTGATCGTCGCGTCAGCGGGTAAGACGTCCGCGGGCAACATCAGCGACGAGTCACTCTGGAAATGCTGCACCGATCGCAGCAGATCTCCCAGAATCGTGTCCTCTTCGTACCAACCGGCGGGAAGCCGCGCTGGCGGCTCGACATCGATCGACTCATGCCACACGCCTGGCACAACATCTCCGAACTCATGCCGCAGCGCCTGGAGGATTTCCTCGCTCAACTCCCCCTCGCGCAGCCGCGCCATCAGCACATCGCTCCGCGTGTCGCTCGACTCATTCGCATCTGTCACACGCCAGCGCAAAATCACTTGCCGACCGTCGGCTGCCTCGAGCGCCTGATGTGATTTGTCACGCAACATCGCAAACAATCCCGCCTGGTCGATGGAGTCGGGTAGCTCGATTTCCACCTGGTTCCAGCGGACCACATCGCAAGCAATCGATCGACGCTCGACACGCCCCCGGTCATCGATCTCGACAAGCAAGCAGCCGTGCGGACCCGACTCCTGCGGTCGTCGCCCCTGGGGACTGCCGGAATAAGCGACGTGCGGCAGGTCGTCGATGACCTGTGGGTCGTGGACACCGCCCAAGGCCCAATAGTCAACGTCGCTCGCGTCAAACCGGGGCTCATGCGGCCGACCAGACACCGCGGCGATCGTGCGTAACGTCGCATCGGCATCAAACTCGCGCGTGGAAAAGGGCTGAGCAGGACCAGCCGCCCGGCCCTGAATCACCGCCCGTGGCTGGCCATCCCTCAAAAAGGTGTGGGCCTCGACCTGCTTCTCGCCAAAGATCACCACGTTGGGCGGAAGCAATAAGCCCGCTGGCCAATAGCCGGGCTCGTCCACACCGCCACATGCCCAAAAGACTCCGACGCCCAACTCATCAAGCCGCCGAAATTGCCTGAGCAGAAAGTCCCACCCACGAGCACCGGCACCACGAGCCGGGATCATATCGCCGACCATCACCACAAACTCGACCTGCTCCTCCGCCGCTACATCGAAGACCCGTTGCGAAGCCTGAAACGCCGCGTCGAGAAACAAGTCCCGCAGAAAATCCGGGACCTCGGCAACCCCCTGCAATGGCTGCTCTAAGTGGTGATCGCTGGTGTGCAGAAATCGTAACGGCCGACCCGACATACCCCCCCTCCTTGATCCTTCACTGCGGTCGCCAAGGTGGCAGATCCGTCGCCGATCGCGACGCCGGTGCGATGGGAGACCGCCACCTCCCCAGAGATTCTATCTTCACCAGCCACTGCATCCAACGCCAATCGTGCAGCTTGGCGAAGATGAAACGCCGTGGCCGGCTTGGCCGCCTCAGCCGCCCGCCTCGACCGGCCGGTTACGCGAGGTCCCGATCCTCAAACAGCACCAAGGCCAGCAGCATGGCGATCGTGCAGTAGAGCGCGCAGTAGACGGTCGCCCACATGAGGTACTGGTAGGAAACGCCGACCCCGGCCGCGACGGCGGCCTGGATGTTGAAGTGATCGAGCACCGGCAGCAAGGTGGCGATGAAGCGTGCCACGAAGCGGACATTGACGAACTGGCCCTCCGCTCCCTGCACCAGCAGGGGCGTCAGGTGGCCAAAGGCATAGATCGTAAAGCAGATGAGGATATTCGCCAGCATCGGCAGTCGCGTGGAAATGGCCACCCCCAGGGCAGCGAAGACAAGCGTTTCCAGATAGGCCAGGAAGAGGCCAGGCACGGTGCGCACCATTTCCAGATGGCATTCCTGCCAGGTGGGATCGGTATTCGCCGACTCGCGAGCATCGTAAATCGGCTTGTAGGCGACAATGATCAGCAACCAGACGCCGAGCAGCACAAAGATCACGGCGGTGGACCAACCGATGCCAAAGAATTTGCCCAGGATGAACTGGCGTCGGCCGATCGGTTTCGACAGCACGGTCAGCGCCGTCTTGCCCTCAATCTCGTCCGCCACCGAGGTGCTGGCGGCCCATACGGCATGAATAATCGCGAAGACCATGATCAGGGTCAGTCCCGAGTCCTTGAGGACTTTAATGTCCTCTCCGAACGTGTGATAAGGGATGTACATGAACAGGCCGATCAAGAAAAACCCCAGGCCGATGAGGATCAGAAAGAGTGGCTGCGCCATTTCTGATTTGGAAGTCGCCAGGGCGATCGCGGCCGTTTTGGGCATCAGCCACTGCATGAGAAAGTACAGCACGAACACCACAAAAATCGCCACGCCCGTGATGGGAACGGTCGACGTTTGGGGATGCAGGGGAGAAGTCGAGACGACCACTTGCACGTCGGCAGGTTGCTCGCTCTGATTGGCCAACAAGAGACGGTCCATTCCCTCTCGTTCGAAGGGATTCGTATTGATCAGCCCACGATCCCACAGGTAAACATTTTCTGACTCGACGGGCCACTTAAGCAACGGCTCGCCCAACTCCTCGACGGGCGAGGTCACGATCAGTGGTTGATCACTCACGACCTCGATGGTGCGAATTTCATGCGGACGAACCCGCAGCGGCAATTCCGCCACCGTATCCTCGGCGTCGGCGGCCGAGCCACCGATCTGCAAGGCAATGACTTGCCGCCCCGTGGCGAACACGCGGGGAATGGATCGCAGCAGGTCACCCGTATCGCGGACGAGAAATCCACCGACAACACCGAACACCGCCAGAGCGACCACGGTCCAAAAAACAGGCAACAATGGACCTTCCTGCACGCGGGCCGGCACTTCGGCAGCCGCCCGGCGGGACACGACGGCAACCAGAGCCCATCCCGCAAGCAACAGCACCAGTCCCAACAACCCGCCCAAACCCAGCAGCCACAAAGGCGTTAGCCAAGTATTAAACCAATCGGTTGCGGCGAAGAGCAGCATCGAATCATGTACCTCGTCAAGGAAGCGAACGGGCCGACTTTTTCCACTTCACAACCAGCGGGCGGCCCCCCACGACGTGGGCCGCCGACACTCAATACCGAACCTCGAACTCTCGAAATCCCTCGTGGGCCGCTGAGCGAGAGACCTGGCACTGTTGGATCTTCCCATGCATGGCCGTCGCGACGTCCGCCAGAAAATCCCGCAATTCCGCCGCGTCCCCTTCCGCGACCAGCTGGACGCGGCCGTCCGCGAGGTTGCTGCACGTACCCGCCGATCTGATAGCGTCGCGAAATCTCGCAAACGGTGAACCGAAATCCGACGCCTTGGACCCGGCCCGAGTAATGGACGTCGATTCGCTCCACCCCACGCGCCTCACGCCAACCCAACTCGAGTGCCCCCGCCACTTTGGCGGGGTCTTGCCTGGCTTCTGAGTATAGGGTCCCGCCGGGCCCCCTTCCAGGGTCTGCCTGGCGATCGGCTTTCCCTTGACCCCTGCCCGCCATTTCGAGTACCGTCCCCTCGCCATGAACGACTGTCGCTCGTACCCTGCCATCACCACCCTCCTCCTTCTCGGCTGCTGGTCTCTCGGCGGCAGTCACGGGCTGGCGGTCTCGCCAGCGTCGGCCCAGATGGCCGCCACGACCCAGACTCTGTTGCTCGAAAATGGAGAGATGCTGACGGGTCTGCTGGAGGCGGATGCCGAATCGTTCCACGTGCGGACGGCGGATGGAGGTCGGATGGTCGTGCCACGTCGCAAAGTGGTGCTGGTCGCGCGGGACGAGCAGGCCGCGCATACTCACCTGTCCCGTCGCGTGTCCGACCACGATGTGACGGCCCTGGTGCGACTGATCGAGTGGTGCCTGGAACACCGACTGCTCG
Source organism: uncultured Planctomycetaceae bacterium (assembly GCA_963700865.1). Taxonomy (GTDB): domain Bacteria; phylum Planctomycetota; class Planctomycetia; order Pirellulales; family Pirellulaceae; genus CAVOGJ01. The sequence goes on from CAVOZC010000024.1 coordinate 39,125, forward strand.
ACGCGGCCGATGGGGAATGCCACCGGCTGAGTCGGGTCGCGCCGCGGCATCCCGAGTTGCCATCACTCACGGCTCGCCTGCGTTTTCTGACTGCGGGACCGGACGAGTCCCCACGGACGGCCCCCCTTCCCTCGCCACGTCGCATCGTCGATGAGGCAGCAGGGCCCGACATTCCGGCCGCGGCCGTGGCCGATTTCACTCGTCGCATTCAGCCTCTCCTGATGAATTCATGCGCGACGGCGACTTGCCATGGTCGAGCCGCCGAGAATGCCTTCGTCTTGTCTCAGCCGCTACGGGGACTGCACTTCACCAAACGACTCACCGATCGCAATCTGCAAAGCGTTTTGCGTCAGATCAGCTTTGTGACGGCCGAGGCCAGCCCGCTGCTGCGAATGGCCGAGTCGGCTCATGCGGATCTCACGGCCGCCCCATTGCCCGACCAGGCCGCGGAACAGCGGGACTCGTTGCGAGCCTGGATTGGTGCCGTCACGGGACAGTCATGCGACGTCGCGGACGGCACGCCTCCTGCGCTGGCGGCCAACGGCCGGCCAGCGCCGACCGCGAATTCCGCCGTTCAATTCGCCAGTCATACGGCGCCCGCGGAAGAACCGCCGACGGAATCACCCGCCTCACCAGCGGCACGCGTGCCGGTCGCGGTGGAGCGAGACCCTTTCGATCCAGCGCCCTTCAATCGCCCCTAGTCATGGGGTGATGGTTGGGCGAATAATCGGACCCCCCGAGCTCGCAGACTGTCGATTTAATCAGGTGGGGTGCAGCCAGCCCACATAGGGGGGCGAAGCACGCAGGTGCTGGGATCACATTTGACGCTGAATGGTCGATCCCTTTTTTTCTCACGGAGGCGCGGAGCCACAGAGAACCCAGGTGCCACTTCTCGCAACGGGTTTCCCCACCTCCGTGGCTCTGTGGCTCCGTGAGATCCCAACGGCAAACGCATCCTTACTCGCCCGCGCGACGTTCGATATACTCCCGCACGCGGGACTCGAGCATGTCGAGCGGAATCGCGCCCGCCAACAGGACAACGTCGTGGAATTCACGAAGATCGAAACGATCCCCTAACGTCTCCTCGGCCAGCTGACGCAATTCGCGGATCTTGAGTTCACCGATTTTGTAGCCCAACGCCTGCCCGGGCCACGAAATATAGCGATCGACCTCCGCGCGAATATTGTGTTTGGATAGCGCCGTGTTTTCTTCCATGAAGGCAATGGCTTGTTCCCGCGACCAGCCCAAGTAGTGCATGCCGGTGTCCACCACCAGACGGCAGGCACGCCACATTTCGTATGTCAGTCGGCCGAAATCGGAATAGGGGTCCTCATAAAAGCCCACTTCCTGGCCGAGACGCTCGGCATACAAGGCCCATCCTTCGACGAATGCCGTGAAGCCCGTAAAGCGACGAAAGTCTGGCAAGTTCACCAGTTCTTGCTGCAACGCGATCTGCAGATGATGACCCGGTACGGCTTCATGCAGCGAAAGGGCCTCGATTTCGTACAGCGGACGACTCTTCAGATTGAACGTATTCACGTAATAAAAACCGGCCTCGCTGCCATCGCCGCGCGGCGGCATGTAGTAAGCCGTCGTGGTCCGCGGGGCGATGTAGGCGGGGATAACCCGAATGCCATACGGGGTGCGGGGCAGCGTCTTGAAAAGTCGTGGCAGCAAGCCATCCATCTTCTTCAGCGTCCAGGCCGTCTGCTGCAGGAGGGCTTCGGCGGAATCCGCATAAAATCGCGGATCGGTGCGTAGATATTCGATGAACTGAGCCAGATCGCCTTCGAAATGGACTTGCCGCAGGATGCCCGACATTTCCTCTCGAATGCGGGCGACTTCACTCAGACCAACCGCGTGGACCTCTTCGGGCAGCATGTCGGTCGTCGTGAATTTCCGCACACAGTACCGGTAAAATTCGCGGCCGTTCGGCAAGGCCGAGGCAGCGATCGCATCGCGGCCCGCCGGCACATATTCTTCGGACATGAACGTCAGGAACTCTCGATAGCCGGGCACCACACTCTCACGAATCGCCGTGGCTCCCGCCTCGACCAGCGCCCCCCGGGCGGACTCCGGAACGGTCGTCGGAAATTCGCGGAAGGGCACATAGAGCAGGCTGTCCGCCGGGTCGTCCACGACGTTGGGTGCGAGGATTTCCCGGTAGCCCTCCAGCACCACCGAGGGCAACGTAATTCCTTCCGCGATTCCCTCCCGCATGACATCGACGTGCTCCCGGGCCAGTCGCCGAAATTGCGACAATCGCGACACGTAATCGCGATAGTCTTTCTCTGTCCGCAGGGGCATTTGCTTGGGCAATTCTGGAAAGCTGACGTGGAATCCCTCGCGATTGGTGATCGGGATCAGGTGCTGGCGAAAGCCATATTCTTCGAGCGACTGCCGCAGCAACCGCTGCATGATGCGGCCATTCAGCGCGTCGTCGCCGCTAAGCCGCGGTAGCAGTTCATCCAGCCGCTGCAGAAAGGCCGCTTGTTCCGTATTCCTGCGTTCCTCGTCGGCGAGCGTTACCCGATCGAGCTGTGCGTTGAAGCGCGAGTCACCGACGGAGGTGGCAAAAAGCGGTGATTCGACCAGGCGGGTTTCCCAGATTTCGTTGAGCAGCGTCTGGAAGCGGCCGCTTGCCGGCTCCTCGGCAAAGGCGTCATTGGCGATGCCCGCGAAGAGCAGCGAGACCAGGACGGAAAGCGACAGCGGGTGAAGCGATGGCATGCGGCGGCACTTTCTGGACTGCGCAAACGATGGCATGTGCGTCATACAAGTCCCATTGTTGGAGAATGAAACCACGGACGTGGGATAGGCTTCCAGCCTGTCAGCGCTCTCTCGGTTGCGTGCGGCCTTGTCTCAAGTTCCGATCATGCGCTGAAGACCTGCCGCGAGCTCAGACGGCGGCAGGAATCTGGATTCGTCCCGATTGCATCTCCGCGAGAAACTCTTCATTGCTTTGCAGCAGATTTCCGCAGCCCGCCAGGTCTTCGGCCGACCACCAGTGATATGCAGACACTTCCAGCGGATTCGGCACGATCGACTGGTCATTCGGTACGGTGCAGTACCACCAAGCCAGCTCGACGCGTCGCGCTGTTCGGCACCGCCAGACGCAGGACACGGGTAGCGCCTGCTCGATGCACAACTCCTCCTCGAGTTCGCGCACGATGGCGTCAGGTTCCGATTCGCCCGCCTCGATGCCCCCCCCGGGAAAACAAAAGGTTCCCGGCGCCGTGACGAGCCTGGAGCGGCGAATCACAAGAAAGCGTCCCTCGCGGAGGATAACCCCCACGACTCCTCGACGCAGAACGAAACTGCTCAAATCCCTACTCCTCTCTTTATTCCTTTTTCACCAGCCGCTATCGTATCGTATGGGCCGTTGGGTCTCAAACCGTTCGGATGGCTTCCTTCGCACACGCCCTTTGTCAGTCGGACGCATGCATTTTACGCTTGCCTCAGGTAACGGTTGCTCGGATCGGGCTCGGCGAGACCGCTGGACCGCGGACATCCCGGCGGTCCGCTCCCCATCCAGCTGGCCCCCTCACCCGCTGCCGTTGATGACCCTGGTGTTCGCGAACCTGATGGTTGGCTGCTCTCCGGTCGCGAAAGAACCGCTGCCGCCGGCACCCGTTTCACTCGCGTCGACCGCCAGTGCCGAACCGGCCGAGGAATTCGACACCAGCAGCGATCAGCCGTTGGCGGGAACGAATCGCACGGAGTCCTCGCCGTCGGATGCGGACGACGAGCTCGTGCTGGACAGCGACCTGCTTATCCCAGAGTCCTCGGACTCCGATCGTCGCAAAATCGTTCGCCAATCAACAAAGATGCTTTACGATGAGAACGGCCGACTCAAGCGAAAATACCAAGTCGCTGAGTCCGTTTCCGGCGAGCGTTTTGATCACGGGGGGTCGATCGAATATTCCCCGAACGGCAAGCTCTACCGGGCTGGCCGCTATCGTTATGGCGAGCGGGAGGGCTTGTGGTTCTTCAACCATCGTGACGGGAGTCGAGCCAAGAAAGGGACGTACGTCGAGGGAAAACCGGACGGAGAATGGCGATATTACTCCAACGACGGAACGCTTGATCGGATCGAAAACTACAATGTCCGTCGTCCGCATGGAAAGTGGACGACATTCTACAGCGACGGCACCGTAAAATCGGAAACCGATTTCGTGGCTGGCAAGATCGACGGCATCAGCCGCTATTATTACCCAAGTGGGCAGTTGAAGGCGGCGGTCTCGTTTAAGGACGGCAAGGAACATGGCGTGACCCGCCGTTACTTCGAGCATGGCGAGCGGCTTACCCTGGAGCATTTCCAGCATGGCCAGCGGCACGGGCGCTCGACCTCGTGGACCGCGGATGGCGAAGTCGCCGTGGACCAGATGTTCGAGGCGGGTCTCGAGATTCCGCTACCTGAAGGGATCGGTGAAGTACCGCCCGAGGACCAGCTTTCCGGCAGCGACCGCAGCGCAGGCCCACCCGCTCAACCTTAATGCGTGGAAGTGGTAAACCTGGCTTGGCAGGCCCCGCCGCGGCCGAGGTGCGGCTTGCTCAGAAACCGAGCCGGTAGCTTCGAGCCGGTCGCTTAGCCACTCTTCTCGGCAGCGGTGGGCGATTCCGCGGCTTCGGGACGCGAGCGTCGAGCCGCGTGGCCGGTACCCGGCACGACTTGCGGGCCGGGTGAATGCTCGTCGACCAGCCGCTTCAGCTCGGCACCGTTGATCGCCTCGACATCCATCAATTCCTCAGCCACCGCAATGAGCGAATCCTTACGTGCCGTGAGAATATCGCGCACGCGCTGTAACGAATCTTCGAGAATCCTTTTCACCTCTTCATCGATTTGCCGTGCCGTCTCTTCACTGAAAGAGTGCAATCGTTCCTCGCCCTGATTGATCAGGAAGGGAGAGCGGGCACTCTCTCGATAGGCGATGCGACCCAGGCGGCTCATACCGTATTCCATCACCATCGAACGAGCAATCTCGGTGGCCCGCTCGAGGTCATTTTGAGCACCCGTCGAGATGTCGTGGAAGATAATTTCTTCGGTCACCGTTCCCGCCAGGAGAACCTGCACGCGACTCTCAAGTTCACTCTGCGTCAGCAGGAATCGATCCCCCTCGGGACGCTGTAAGGTGTATCCCAGGGCCGCGAAACCACGAGGAATGATCGACACCTTGTGGACAGGATCGGTATTCGGCAAGACATAGGCCACGAGGGCGTGCCCCGCCTCGTGATAGGCGACTCGGTTCTTCTCCTCGGGCGTCATCACCCGCTGCTTCTTTTCCAGTCCGGCGGTCACCCGCTCCACGCCTTCATTGAATTCGTCCATGCCCACCGTCGACTTGTTCTTGCGGGCCGCCAAAAGAGCCGCTTCGTTCACCAGATTTGCCAGATCGGCTCCCGCGAAACCGGGACTGATCTTGGCCACTTCCTTCAAATCGACCGACTCGTCCAATTTCACGTTCCGCACATGTACGCGGAGTATTTGCTCACGTCCGGCGATGTCGGGGCGATCCACAAGCACCTGCCGATCAAAACGACCGGGTCGCAGTAAGGCCGGGTCGAGCATTTCCGGCCGGTTGGTGGCGGCCATCACAATCACCCCGGCATTCGAATCGAAACCGTCCATCTCAACCAACAGGGCATTGAGCGTCTGTTCGCGCTCGTCGTGCCCCCCGACCACGCTGGTACCGCGGGCTTTCCCCAGAGCGTCCAGCTCGTCGATAAAAATAATGCACGGCGCCTTGGCCACGGCTTGCTCAAACATGTCCCGCACCCGTGCCGCACCGACGCCGACGAACATCTCCACGAAGTCGGAACCGGACAGGCTGAAAAACGGCACGCCCGCTTCGCCGGCGATCGCCTTGGCGAGCAGCGTCTTGCCCGTACCCGGAGGCCCCACCAGCAGCACGCCTTTGGGGATGCGGCCGCCAAGTCGCTGGTACTTATCGGGAGACTTCAAGAAATCGACGACTTCGCGGACTTCTTCCACCGCCTCATCAATGCCCGCCGCATCTTCGAACGTGACTCCCAGGTCTTCCTGGGCATACAGCCGACCGCGACTGCGCCCGAAGGCCATGGGCGAACCGGCTCCGCCCAACCTGCGGATCATGAGCACGAAGACCAGGATGAACAGGCCGCTGATCAGAAACATGGGCAACCAGTTCCGCCACATGCTCGGCGCGGCGGCGAAACGGGTGGGAATGTTTCGCTCGCTCATCATCTGCATGACGATCTTTTCAGGCTCGTCACGGACGCTGATATTTGTGCTGAATTTCGCGTTCTGCTCGGATTTCTCGCCAAGATCCTTGGGTTCGACCAACCGCTTGTCGATCGTCCCGGTAATGCTTGTCGTCCCGATCGTCACGTTTTGCAGATTGCCGATTTCGATCACGGAACCATCGGGGCGGTTCAGTTCGATCTTGCCCGAGAATCCTTCCGCTGGCTTGCCTTCCGAGTCATACCGCGTATTCTCGATCAGGCGGATGAGGTCCGAATACGCCAGTTTGTCGGCGGCGGACTGGTAGAGGTACACCATGCCCATGGTCACGGCGATGGCGAATACGATCGCGTAGAGGACGAAATTGAAACTGTGATTTTGCCGCTCACCCCGCGGGGTGGGCTTTTCTTTTTCCGTCATGCCTGTACCTGTCTCTGACCACCAAAATGGCGGATGTGAATGAATCGCAATCGTGAGCTGGAAGCGGCTCGTCGCAAAAACGCCTGCGGAGTGCGAAAAGCACACGCCGCACACATTATTTGGCAAATTCCGCGCCAGACTCTCAGGAAAAACCGACAAGCGCCGTCGGCCCTAACCTGCCGGCTGCCCAGCGGCGATATTATACCGGCTGATCTGCCTGGGATAGCCGCCAAAACACGGCTCCTGGCGAACCGGCGGATTGATCCGTGTTGTTCCTTTGCCAGCAGATGCTTAGAATTCCCCACTTTCCGCAATGTGGCGATCTGGCAACGTCGTCGCCACGCGACGACGAGCGGCGTGTCGGAGTGGCCGTCGGAGGGCGCCGCGGAAGTCGACCGTTCCTGTTCCAGCCGCCGTTTTTCCAGTCGGTGATCCCGCTCCCGCGACGCTGCGGGACAATCGGTGAGAATGCGTGCTTCCGCCATGACCGACCCCATCACCCGCATCGCCGTGTTTGGCTCGACGGGAAGCATTGGCCGCAGTACTCTCGACGTGATTGAGGCCAGCCAGGGACGGCTGGCGGCCTCGGCCATTTCCGCCCGTCACCAACTGAATTCTGCGGTTGAACAGGCCATTCGTTATCGACCGCGCTGGCTGGTCGCGGCTGATGTGGAACTCGCGAGCCATCAGGATTGGAGCGGTTTGCCCCGCGGTACGGAACTGATCACGGGGCCGGATGCCCTGGAACGGGTCGCCCGCTGTGACGAAACCGATACGCTGGTCGCGGCGATCGTCGGCAGCGCGGGGGTCCGTAGCACCTTAGCGGCACTGGAATGCGGAAAACGAGTGGCCCTGGCGAACAAGGAGTCGCTCGTGGTCGCCGGACCGATCGTCCACGAGACATTGGCGAGGTACGGGGGCGAGATCCTGCCGGTGGACAGCGAACACAGCGCGATCTTCCAGGCGTTGGCCGCCGGTCGTCGTCAGGATGTCCGGCGTGTCTTGCTGACGGCAAGCGGCGGACCGTTTCGGGAATGGTCGGCTGAGGACCTGGAACATGTGACCCTGGAACAGGCGTTGGCCCACCCCACCTGGGAGATGGGTACCAAGGTCACGATTGATTCGGCCACGATGATGAATAAAGCCCTGGAAATCGTCGAAGCCCGTTGGCTGTTCGATCTAATTCCGGATCAAATAGACGTCGTGATTCATCCTCAGTCCTTCGTGCATTCGATGGTGGAGTATGTGGATGGGTCGATTGTTTCGCAAATGAGTCCGCCTGACATGCGATTGCCAATACAATACGCACTCACTTATCCGCGACGACTGCCGTCTCCCGCGCGAAAGAGCGACTTTAGTCACCCGCAGCGACTTGATTTTTTCCCGCCGGATCACGAACGTTTTCCCGCGATTCGGCTCGGCCTGGAAGTCGCCCGCGTGGGGGGCACGGCCGGTGCGGTGGTCAACGCGGCCAATGAAGCGGCCGTCGAAGGATTCATCCAGGGCCGCCTGAAATTCAACGAAATCGTACCAGCCTGTCGGGCTGTGCTCGAACAACACCATTTTGACCCGCGTCCTTGCCTGGACGACTTGTTTCGTCTGGACCGCTGGGCTCGGGAGGAGGTTCTGCGGTGGGCGTGTATTTGATGGCTGATTCCTGGTGGTTAGACGTCGGGAATCTGATGTCCCTGGCGAAGGCGATCTTCGGACTGGGAATCGTTATTTTCGTGCACGAACTCGGGCACTTTCTGGTTGCGAAAGCCTGCGGTGTCAAATGCGAAAAGTTTTACGTTGGTTTCGACGTGCCCCTTTCGCTGGGTCCGATCCGCTTCCCCGCCAAACTCTGGCACAAACAGTGGGGCGAGACCGAGTACGGCATTGGCCTGATTCCCTTGGGCGGTTATGTCAAAATGCTGGGGCAGGATGACAACCCGGCCCACGCCTCGGTCGAGGCGGAACGCATTCGCCAGCGGAAGTCCGACCCTGACGGAAACAGCAGTTTTGAACTCGACCCCCGCAGCTATCCCGCCAAGTCGGTACCTCAGCGGATGGCCATCATCTCCGCCGGGGTCATCATGAACCTGATTTTCGCCGTCATCTTCGCCTCGATCGCCTACTGGATGGGAGTCAAGTACGAACCGGCGGTGTGCGGCCGCACCGTCCCCGGCGACTCGGCCTGGCAGAATGCACTCGGTTTCGGCGACAAGATCGTACAGTTTGGTAGAAACGGTCGCCGCGATGAACACTATCGTTTTCGGGATGTGCGTTACCACATCGGTCAGGCACATGATGAGCGAAAGCTAGACGTCCTGATCGAACATCCCGACGCGACGGACGAATGGGTCACGTTGCAGTCGGTAATTCATGAAGGGGAAAACCTCGACCTGCCAACGATCGGCTTGATTGCCCAAAGTTCTCTAAAGCTGTTTAAGCGGTCATTCGACGAGTGGTCGCCCGTGGCCGTCTCGGAACTTGAGGATGGCGACGTCATTCGTCGCGTGATCTGCGACGATGAATCGTTCGATGTCGCCGACGAGTTCGCGCTGCGGCTGGTGATGATGCAACATCGGGATCAACCGTTAACGCTGATCGCGGAGCGCTCAAAAGAGAACGCGATTTCTGAGATTCAAGCGACGCTGCCACCTCAGCCACAGCGAGACTTCGGCTTCCAGCTCACCATGGGGCCGGTCGTTGCCGTGCAACAGGGTTCGCCAGCCGCCGCTGCCGGCGTTCAGCCGGGGGACGTACTTCGGGCGGTCGATGGGCTGCCAATCTCCGATCCGCAGCAAGTCGACACGGTGTTGGCTCCCTTCATCGATCGCAACGTCACGTTGACATTGCTGCGAAACGGAGAGCCAGTCGACGTGGAACTCACGCCCCGATCGCCCACCATGACCGGTGAGGCGATCGGAATGGGGCGGGCGACCTCAGCCGAGTCGATCGGCGCCGCCTTTGCCGTTCTCGACGAAATCGCCTCGATTCGTCCGGGGGGGCCGGCCGATCAAGCCGGACTGCAGGCTGGCGATCGGCTGAAAGGCGTCCAGGTGGTGTACACCGAGTCCTCCGTGATCAGCGAGGAGACATTTCTGCGGTTGGAGTTGGGTAAGCCGATCGAGATCGATGTCAAACAGAACGGCTGGGCCGGGATGCAAGCAAGCATCGACGCCAACACACCTCGCGGACTCGATTTCGCCTTCCGTGTCGATCGCGACGGGACGGAACAGATGGCCCGAGTCACGCCGACCGACGCCGTCGACGCCTGGGTCGTGGATCGGGGGGTGTGGTTCTATCCCCAGTCGCTGACCCGTACCGCCAACTCGTTCGCCGATGCCTGCCGTTTGGGATTACGTGAAACCAAGGAGGCAGCCGAACAGGTACTTGTCACCCTGAAACGGCTCCCCAAATTATATAAGCACATGGGAGGCCCCCTTTCGATGGCGGTGATAGCAACCATGGAAGCGTCGGAAGGTCTGCCACGCTTATTGCTGTTCCTGACGTTTTTGAGCGCCAACCTGGCCGTCCTCAACTTCATGCCGATCCCGGTCCTGGACGGCGGCCACATGATGTTCCTGATCTACGAGGGCGTCTTTGGCCGACCTCTTCCGGAACGATTTGCCTTCCTGGCCACGATGATGGGCGTCTGCTTTGTCCTCTGTTTGATGGCCTACGTGATCGGACTCGACGTCTATCGGCTGGTCGGCCTGGCTGGCTGATTGGCCGGCGTGCCGACGACGGTATCTCACGACTCGATCATCTGCCCCGGCCCACACGGGCCGCCGTGAGATGTCGATCCCGTCGGACTTCGGCACCGAAGGGGGTACAAATCCTACCGTTGCCGAGCACATTCATACTCCGATCGTTGGACCTTTTCCAAACGCTCAACTATCCTCTATAGATCCGGGCGCCTGCCCGACGTTTCGCACGGACAGGCCGGAAACGAAATATTGGCATTCCAAGGATAAGAGACCATGCGATTGTGTTGTGGCCGTTGGCTGATCATTGCATCCTGTGCCCTGGCCGGATCTGTCGGGCCGCCCGCGGCGAGCGCCCAGACATCGGCATTGCGCGTCGCGTCGGGATTATCCGCGCCCGTGTTCGCCGGTCACGCACCCGGCGATGCCAGTCGGCTCTTCCTGCTGGAGCAAGGCAGTGCCGGCACTGCCCGGATCAGGACACTTAACTTGTCGACCGGCACGCTCGCCACTTACCTCACGATTTCGGGACTGCAAACGGGCGGGGAGCGAGGCCTGCTGGGGTTGGCCTTTCATCCCGATTTTGCCAACAACGGCCATCTCTATGTGAACGTCACGGCTTCGAACCAGACACAAATACGCCGTTACACGGCGAACGGAAATCCGCTCACGTCCACGTCGGCGAACGCGGCATCGTTGTCCAACGTGCTGTCGTTCAACCAGCCGTTCAGCAATCACAACGCCGGCTGGCTGGGCTTTAACCCGAATATCAGCGGTCACGATCCCCAGTACCTGTACATCGCCACCGGGGATGGAGGAAGTGGCGGTGATCCGCAAAATAATGCGCAAGATATTACCAACAACCGCTTGGGCAAGATGTTGCGGATTGATGTCAATGGCGATGATTTTCCTGCCAACAGCACCGCCAACTACGCGATACCGGCGTCCAATCCGTTTGTGGGAACCACGGGAGATGACGAGATTTGGGCGTATGGACTGCGGAATCCCTATCGCAACAGCTTCGACCGAAACACGGGCGACCTGTGGATTGCCGATGTGGGCCAAGGCGCGATCGAGGAGATCGACTTCCAGTCCGCCGCCAGCGGGGGCGGAGAAAATTATGGCTGGCGAGTCAAGGAAGGAAACAATTGCTACGACAATTCGCAAGCCGGCGGCAACCCGAATTGCTCGGCAACGGTGTTCACCGACCCGATCTATACGTATGGGCACAACTCCGGCAGCTTCGGCGGCTTTTCCGTCACCGGTGGTTATGTTTACGAAGGGAGTGTCGATCGATTCGACGGACAATATTTCTTCGCGGACTACGTGACCAACAATATCTGGTCGATCGATCCGTATGCCGTCAACGTGCCGGGCTCGGTCCGTAATCGCAACAGCCTGCTCCCGACGAACACCAGCAGTATCAGTGGCATCGCCTCGTTTGGCGAAGACCAGCAGGGAGAGATGTATATCGTCAGCTACAGCAACGGCAACGTCTTTCGCGTGACGAGCACTTCGCAAATCGCTCGCTGGGAAGGAGGGACGCTGGCCGGAACGCCGGGAGACGGCACCAGCTGGAGCGACCCCGATAACTGGTCAAGAGGAAACACGGTCGACACCGCGCCGGTGGCGGACGACACCGTCCTCTTCCCGTTCGTCAGCCCGAACACGACGACCGTTAACCTGGGCGGCGCCCGGGTGGTCGCGGCGGCAACGTTCGACGGGAATTTTGCGTTGACGGGCGGCAATTTACAGGTCCTGTCAGGAAATATCGACGTCGCTATCAACGCTTTGGCCACCATCGAAGGCAACCTGGCCGCCGAAACGGCCAACCACAGTTTGAGGAAAAAAGGGGACGGCACGCTGCGGATCAACGGCGCGGCTGGGCAAATGGTCGTCCTCCAAGGCACACTGAGTGGCAATGGATCGGCGACCTATCTCAAGGTGTTCGCTGGTGCGAACGTCGCTCCCGGCGAATCGGCCGGACAGCTTTCCGTCGTCAACGACTTTACGATGGAGGCCGGGTCGACGTTGCAAATCGAATTGGGTGGCACGACCCCCGTCTTGGAATATGATTTGCTACAGGTCGGCCGCACGGCGACGCTGGACGGAGAGTTGCGCATCGATGACATTGACGGGTACGGTCCCACGGTCCGAGGTTCCACCGATGCATTTACCTTAATCACCGCCGCCAATATCGACGGCACCTTTGATGCCGCAACCTACAATGGCCAGCCCCTCGTGCCGCTCGCTGGTGTGGATCCGGAGGGATCGTATACCAGTCACGCGGGCGACGGACTGTTCCAGACCCTCCGATATTCGCCCGACAGCGTGGTACTCGAGCACTACTTCGCCCTCGACGGGGATGCCAACGGCGACGGGTTTGTCGACGTCTCCGATTTCAACATCTGGAATCTGAACAAATTCAATACTGGTACGGATTGGCTGTCCGGCGACTTCAATGGAGATGGGACCACCGACGTCTCGGACTTCAATATCTGGAACGTGAACAAGTTTCAGTCCGTGGGCGCGGCTGTGCCCGAACCGTCCTCGCTGATGACGCTCGCGCTGGCGGGTCTGGCTCTCATCGCCGTCCGCGAACGACGACGATCGTCGCGCGGCGGCCGCGGCCTTAGATGATTTCGCGGATGGGATCGACCGGCTCGACCCCCACCAGTTTCTGATCCAGTCCGCCGTGGAAGTAGGAGAGGTGGTTGGGCTCCAGTCCTAACTGATGGAGGACGGTGGCGTGCAGGTTCTTCACCTGCAAAGGCCGCTCGACCGCTGCCGCGCCCAATTCGTCCGTGGTGCCGATGGTCGTACCACCCTGGATGCCTCCGCCGGCGAGCCACATCGTAAATCCATACGAGTTGTGGTCCCGCCCGGTCCCCTCGGCATATTCGGCCGTGGGCTGTCGACCGAATTCGCCTCCCCAGATCACGAGCGTTTCGTCGAGCAACCCCCGCTGCTTCAAATCCGCCAGCAGTCCGGCAATCGGTTTGTCGGTGCGTCCGGCGTGCAATTCGTGATTCAGCTTAAGATCACCGTGGGCATCCCAATTGGAATCGTTGTGCGCACCGCCGGCATAAATCTGGATGAACCGCACTCCCCGTTCGACCAGCCGCCGGGCCAGCAGGCAGCGTCGGCCGAACTCGACCGTTTTCTTGTTGTCCAGTCCATATAACCGTCGGGTCGCCGGCGATTCTTGCGAGAGGTCCACCGCTTCGGGTGCATGCTGCTGCATCTTAAACGCGAGTTCAAGACTGGCCACGCGCGCCGCGAGGTGTGAATTGTCAATACGCGGACGCAAGTGTTCCTGATTGTAAGCTTGCAGCGTGTCGATCATCCTGCGCTGCGTGTTGCGATCGATGCCAGCCGGCGGTTCCAGATCCAGGATAGGCGGCTCCTGCGAGCGCACGAGCGTCGCCTGGTAAGTCGCCGGCATATAGCCGCTCGACCAGTTCTTGGCGCCACTGATCGGTCCCCCGGACGGATCGAGCATCACGACAAAGCCCGGCAGGTTCTCGTTCTCAGAACCCAGACCGTAGTTCACCCACGAGCCAAGGCAGGGACTGCCGCTGAGAATGCGTCCCGAATTCATCATCAACATTGCCGAACCATGGATGGGCGATTCGGCCGTCATGGATTGCAGAAAGGCAATGTCGTCCACGCACTGCCCCAAATGGGGAAACAGGTCCGAGACCCACTTGCCGCACTCACCGTACCTCCGAAATTTCCATTTGGGCCCAACCACGCGGCCTTCGTTTTTCTCTCCGCTACGCCCCTTCGTCTTGACCGGCACCGTCTGGCCGTCCAGCCGGTACATGCGCGGCTTGTAGTCGAACGTATCCACATGACTGGGCCCGCCATACATAAAGAGAAAGATCACACTCTTGGCCTTCGCGACCATCCCAGCCGGAATTGGCGCCAACGGATTCGCAAACGGCTGCACGCCATCGGCGGCGACCACTTGACGACTGAGGAAGCCGTCGGTCGCGAGCAGTCCCGAAAGCGCCAGTCCGGTAAATGCCCCGCCCGTCTCCCAGAAAAACTCGCGCCGCGTGCGGCGACAGAAATTGGCCCGGTGTGGGGTATGGCTGGAATCGCTCATCGATGCGCCTTTCTGGGGACGCTGATTAATCAAGATAAATGAACTCGTTCAGATTCAAGACAACCAGGCAATAAAGCTGCAGGGCTTGATCCGAGTCAACGCCTTGCTTTGACTGTAATTCCTCGATCAACTGCACGCCTCGCTCGATCTCAGCCGAGGTTGGCCAGCGGAGGACTGCCAACCGCAGGGCCCTGGCGACTTGAGCCCGTACATCGTCGGGGCATTCTCGTCGCAATCGAGCCGCGAAGGCGGCAGCCAGTTCCTGGAACGCGTCACTGTTGAGCGATCCGAGCGCTTGCGTCGGCTGGGTCGTGGCGAATCGCACCGGACACGACGCATCGGGTTCAGCCAGGTCGAATGACACGAGCAGCGGCGTGAGAAGGGACCGTTTGACGTGGATGTAGATGCTGCGACGAGCCCGCTCGACGTCGGAGCTCTCGCCCCAGCCGTCGCCGGGACGTGACTGGCCATTCAGTACCACCTGGGGAATTTTTTCATAAAAGCCGGGGCCCCCCATTTTAAGGTTCAATTGTCCGCTCACCGCCAGCATGGCGTCACGCATCTCTTCGGCGGTCAGCCGCCGCATATCGAATCTCCAGAACCAATCATTGGACGGATCGATGGCCAGTCCGTCCGCCGTGGCCGCGGACGACATCTGATACGTCTGTGAGAGCATGATGCTGCGGTGCAGTGACTTCAGCCGCCAGCCATCCCGCATCAATTGCCGGGCCAGCCAATCCAGCAGTTGCGGATGCGTGGGCGGATCCCCACCCAACCCAAAGTTGTTCGGCGTGCGGACGATTCCGCGTCCAAAATGATATTGCCAGACTCGGTTGGCAATGACCCGTGCCGTCAACCGATTGTCTGGCTGGACCATCCAGTTCGCCAGCAGCGAGCGACGCCCACGGGAACCCTCCCGCTGCGGTGCTTTGGCCAAGTCGGCATCGCCCCCTCCGAGGATGTCTGGAAAGCCGGGCACCACGTCCGGGCCACGCAGGTGGGGATTGCCTCGCAACCGCACGTACGATTCCGCTGGTTCATGATCATACTCGGTTACGCACAGCGCGGTATCCCGCCACTCAAACCAGGCGTTCTTACAATCCTGGTATTCCTGTTCTGCCCCGCGAAACGACTCGAGCAGATCAGGATCGAATGCGTCCGGGCCGTACTCCCGCAGCAGCGCTTCGATGCGGGCCCGCGCGTCCCCTGACGCCCGAGCTGGACCGCCGGCCACGCAGGCTCGTAAAGCCGCTTCGAGCGTAGCGACTTGTGCCCGGCGTTCCGCGATCTCCCGTTGCCGCTCGGCCATCGCCTGTTCATATTCCGCGCGATCCTCCTCAACCAGAAAAAAGGGACGTTCGATATTTGCCCCTCTCGTCTGCATATCGGTGATGTTCTCAAAAAAAGCAACCATCCTGTAATAATCGGTCTGCGGCAACGGATCGATTTTGTGATCGTGACAGCGGGCACAGTCGAGCGTCAGCCCCAGCATGACTTGCGCGGTGGTCTTGACGATATCATCCAGGCAATCATAACGATGCTGCAGCCGATCGCTCGGCTCGTCGTCCCACAATCCGAGACGAAGGTATCCGGTGGCGATCAGCGCATCGCTTGCGGCCTGTCCCGCGGTCCCCGCCGGGTACATCTCGTCTCCGGCCAATTGCTCGCGCAGAAACTGGTCGAAAGGTTTGTCTGCGTTGAGGCTGCGAATTACATAATCCCGATACCGCCAGGCAAACGGCTTGGGATTGTCGCGCTCGAAGCTATTCGTCTCGGCGAACCGCACCAGGTCCAGCCAATGCCGGCCCCACTTCTCGCCATAGCGGGGAGAGGCGAGCAACCGCTCGACGAGTCGCCCGTACGCGGCTGGCGAAGCGTCCGCCACGAATTGCTCGACTTGTGCGGGCGTGGGCGGCAAGCCGGTCAAATCAAACGTCGCTCGGCGAATCAAGACCGCCGGGTCCGCTGGAGGCGAGGGTTGCAGGCCGTGCGACTCCAACTGACCGAGCACGAATCGGTCGATCGGATTGCGGGACCACCTCGGTTGATCGACGCTTGGTATGACCGGCTGCGTGATCGGCTCAAAGGCCCAATGGGCTTGGAATTCGGCACCCCGCTCGATCCAGCGGCGAATCAAGTCAATTTGACGGTCGGAAAGCGGATCACCCTCGGGCGGCATACGCTCGTCGACGGCGCTCGCCGAGATGCGGGCGACCAATCGACTGGCGTCCGCGTCTTTCGGCACGAGGGCGGCATCTCCCGCATCGGTGGCGGCCAAGGCGTACGTCGCCATGTGCAGACGCAGGCCTCCTTCCGCCGCCTGCGGTCCGTGACAGGCATAGCAATGCTTGGCGAATATCGGTTGGATATCCCGCGCGTAGCTGATTGGGCGCTCGGCGGGCGGCGCCGCAACGGCGACCGCGGACGCCAGCACGCACCCGACGATGAACGACCACGACCGCAGGCACCTCGTCGCAGGTGGTACCGCCATGCCTTACAAGCTCCGCTGGTCAGAATGGTCGCCGTGGATGCCTGGGCCAAGCCACCGATCCCCGCCCCCTGCAATCATTGTGGTCGTCCCGCCGAGCGAACGCAATCCTTTCCGCGTTCCCGAGACGGCCGCGGGTCCCGCTTGCCATCCGGCGTCACCGCCTGGCATCCGCGGAAGGTAGCCGCTCGCGGACGAGCTGCTCCAATTCATCGACCACCTGTTCGAGCGTCTTTTGATCGGACGTGACGAGACACGCATCCTCGGCGGCGATCAGGCGCCCCACCTGCCTCTTCCGATCGCGCTCGTCTCGCTCATCCTGTTGCCGCAGCACCTCGCTGAAGGGGACATCCTCTCCCCGCCGTCGGATCTCCAATTGACGGCGTCGAGCCCGCTCTTTGGGGGAAGCGGTAAGAAAGATCTTGCAGATCGCGTCGGGAAATACCACCGTACCCTGATCGCGACCTTCGGTCACAAAGTCGCCCGCGTGTGCGACGCGCCGCTGCAAGTTGACGAGCAAACCGCGAATCCCCGCGTGATCGGCAACGTGATGCACTACCGAAGTGATCGCCACCGTGCGGATCGAATCGGTAACGTCGACCCCGTTGAGTAAAACACGATCATCGGTCACTTCGATCTGCACGGACCCGGCAATCCGCGCCAATTCGTCTTCCTCTTCCCAGGGACAACCTCGCTGAATCGCAGCATAGGCGACGGCCCGATACATGGCCCCCGTATCAAGGAAGTGAAAACCAAGTCGCTGCGCCAGAGAGCGCGCGACGCTGCTTTTCCCCGCACCCGCCGGACCGTCGATCGTCACAACCATGAATCAATTCAACCCGTGAGTCGTTTGCCCCAGCGAGGGCGAGTGAGCGGGAATGCCAATATGAACAAGTCCCCAGATTACCAGTGACATTCAACTTCTGTCCACTCACCGGGCCCCAACGAAACCTGCACTTTGCCCTCCTCGATCTTCAAGGGCTGGACGACCTTGCCGAGAAAATTGGTTATTCCGGCGGACTGTAACGAACGAGGCATCCGCAACTCGACGTCCCCGATCCGGCCCGACGTCTCCAGCAAGCGAATCCGCAGGCCGACGCACCGGGCATCCTCAGAACCGTGATCTGCCCAGATCGGTTCCCAGCCCGTGGCCATCACGTGGCGCGAGTTAATGTGGAACAGACTTCCGGTGGCCAGCGCGGGCCGGACATCACCAGGCACGCAGATCGTCGGTTGCCACCATCCGTCGGCAAGTGCCTGCGTTTGCGGCGGGTCGACAGCCACTGCGAATTCAAAGCATCGACACGACTCGCCTGCGACAAGCAACAAACTGTCGAGCATCCGTTCGCTACCGAGATGATGGAATGGCAATCCACCCGCCAAAATCGCCGTGCGCCGTGGGCCTTCTTCAATTTCAAAAAATTCGGGCACTTCGCACCGCGCGGCAAGCGTTTCGTGGCGCACTCCATGTTGGGAACGCCACAATCGATGCTCGCCGCGGGGTAACGCCCATCGACAGGCCACGTAGTCGTTCCAAGGATTGCCCGTGCATGATCGCAGCGGGTCGACGGTGATCCGCAGTCGCAACATGCGGCTGCCACGCCAGAGGGTAAAACGCTGCGTCACGTGGCCAATCAGGACTCCTCGCTCATCAGTCATTTCCGCCGTCGACTCGATCTCGCCACACAGTGGCGCATCCGTGACTACCTTTCGCTCCAGGCAACGCAGGGCCGACACGTGCCCGTCTCTGACGGCGACCAGCCGCTGCCCGAGTCGATTTCCGCGCGTCCGAAAGTCGTAGAGCCCGCCCAGCCCCCCGGTCGTTTCGTCCATCCGCGCCTCGAGGAATTCGTTCCGCAGCGAGTCGTCGGTAACAAGGGACACGGACGAGTTCGCCGGTGATGAAGCAGGGCCACCTGGTGCGGCGACGGGCAGCCAGGCGTACCCCCAACCCGGTACGTCGACAATCACGTCCGTGGCATCACTCGAGCGATCCAAAGCGTACACGGGGTCTACGGCCGCGGCGATCGCCCCGTCGCTGGACGCGTGGACGAGTCGAACTTGCTCGCGGCTGGCTGTGTGCCCTGGATTGAGCACCATCCAGCCGGCCCGGCCCGCCTCACCCCCGATCAAACGTGTCACTCGGTCCGCCCATGTCTGCCGCAGATGGACGATCGATTCTTCGGCAGCGACCAGCGATGCATGGGTGGTGAGGGGATCGTCGACAACATCGCTGGCCTGCAGGTAAGCCTCTTGCCACGCATCGAACAGCCCGTCGCGGTTCGCGCCCAGCGCCGCGGCCCAGGCTGCTAAGGTCGCAAGTCGCTGCCACTGCATGGCCAGACGCCAACGCCGTTGCGGACCGGTAATCGGATCGGCAACGCCGTTGGTCACTGCTTCCCGCAGATAGGGCGACTGATACCCGTCGACCGAAAAGGCCGGTTGCGGATGTTGGACGCGTGTCTCTCGAAAATAATCGCTGAGCGTAACAAAACGCCCGAGTGCCATGCCAAAGCGTGTGCCGCGACGCAGGTCGTCGTACCAGGTGCTTGTTCGTCCCGCCCAATGCGCAGGCAGACGGTCGCGACGTAATCATTTTCCATGGACTGCCCCATCCGCAACCCGAACTTTAAGAACGTCTCGGACAGCGAAGCATCAAGCGGAATACACCCCAAGGCGTCGATCGAGTTCATCTCGGAGACGCGCCAGGTCGTACGTGCCTGAGCACACTCCGGAAATCGTCCCGCGTCGAGTGTTGCGTGAATGGCACCCACAAATCCCGCTCGCTTCAGCACGCCAGGCATGACCCCGGCCAAACCAAAGCGACGGCGAAAGTAGACGGCCGGTTGCACACCCCATACGCTGCCGATCATCGTCGAAACCCCGGCGAAGGTTTGCCAGCCACGACTCGGCCGGTAAGAGCGGCGTCGTGATTTCCCCATGCTCACCGCCAACCAGCTCCCAGTGGCCTTTCGCGATCTGCTCCCGTATGGCGGATGTTCGCTCAGCATCGCGACTCGCCAATGCCCGGGACTGCGCCCGGTGATCCACAGGTTGGTAGGTGTCGGTTGCGTAAGTTCAGCCGCCAGCCCCATATCGGTCGCCGCACCGGCGGCGAGCGTCAGATCGATGACGAAGGCGTCGACGGGGTAATAATGGTCTCGTTGCTCGGCCAACAGGGCGAAGCTCCGCTGCAGGGACTGCTCAGCCAATTGGGTCTCGCCCGCCACGGCGGCCCGCGCCGCGGCCATCGTATGCTCCATGAATCGGTCGACGTCGAGATGGCTGCTGAAATGCATCTGCCGCGTCAGCAACTCGATCTGCAGGTACCAGTATGCCAGGCAGAAGAAATCGCTTGCGCTGGACTCGGCGGCCGGCGACACCTCAAGCTGACAGAATCGCAGCAGTTCGTCGACAACGTTTTTCCGGTGCGGGCTGGAAGGAATCAGGCGAGGTCGAGCCGGTGCGGAAGTCGTCGACGGCGAATCTTCGAACCACTCTTCCGGCAGCAGCGATCGCGACGCCGATGGGCAGATCCATGCCACATCCGCAGCAGGCCGTTCCGGCAGCGGATCGGCCGTCTGCCAACGAGGCGGCTGGCCGGTCGCAACCAGCAAGGAGGGATGCCAAGGGGCCGTCCAGCAAGCCAGCAGCTCGTCGGCCGCCGATCCGGTATGAAACGCCGGAAAGTCTTCCAGACTGTGGCACGGCAGGAGCAAAACGATCTTCGGCATGCGGGGGTTCCTGGTCGGCAGGCGATGCGTCGACCCGGTCGACACGCAGCCCGCTGGAATGTAGTCCTTCAAGTCCCAAACACCAGCGGCCCCACCGGCCAGACGCATGGGATGGCCTGACCGGATGATGGGTTACCACTTGGTCGATGGCTACAGGCGCAGGCCGCCTTGCTGGCGGCTCAGCCCAAATCGCTCTTGGTGGAAGCGAGTGCCTGCCTACAATGTATCGCAAGCAGGCAACCGACGAAGAAGGGCAAGGCAAAATGACGTCTGCCAGCGGCAGCAGGCCGCTACTGGTTCCCGCAAACGAATCCGATGGGGCCCACAACGATGAACAAGTCGCCGTCCGGTCGATGGGCCGTGGGCACCTCTGCTTTTGCACGGCACGCCGCTGGTGAATCGGCCTCGTTGATCGATGGCAGCCGCACTGACTCGTCACGCGAGAGTGAGAGCCGACTCCCGCACGGAGCGTCGGCTTCGGACGACGCACTGCTGGCGGAAGTGCTGAATGCGGCCACACAGCTGTCTATTTGTGCGACCGATGTGCAGGGAACGATCACGTTGTTCAATTCCGGCTCCGAAGTAATGCTCGGCTATGCATCGAGCGAGATGGTGGGCAAGCAAACTCCCGAAGTCCTGCACCTCCGATCAGAAGTTGAACAGCGAGCCCGCGAGCTTTCGGCGGAAATGGGACGCGACATCCGCGGGTTCGAGGTGTTCGTCGCCTACGCGAAAGAAGGCAGACATGACCGGCGAGAATGGACGTACATCCGCAAGGATGGCAGTCATGTGGTTGTGAGCCTCGTCGTCACTGCCGTTCGCGATCAGACAGGTGCCATTACCGGCTTCCTTGGCATCGCGGAAGACATCAGCGAGCGAAAACGCTCCGAAGAGGCTCTCCGCAAGAGCGAGGAACGCTTCAACCTCGCGGTCGCCGGCTCGAACGACGGAATCTGGGACTGGGATATACGCACGAACGAGGTGTATTACGCGCCGCGTTTCAAAGAGTTACTCGGTTTTGACGACGATGAGTTTGAAAACACATTCGCTGCTTTCCAGTCCCATCTGCATCCGGATGATTGTGACTCGACACTCGTCAACATCCAGCGTCATCTGCAGGACCATGTGCCTTATGATGTCGAGTATCGATTGCTGACCAAGAGTGGCGAATATCATTGGTTCCGTGCCCGCGGCCAGGCCGTTTGGGACGCTGCCGGGCGGGCGATCCGCATGGCCGGTTCACTGACCGATCTTACGAAGCGAAAGCATGCTGAAGCCTCATTGGAACGTTATGCGGCCGAAGTGCAGCGTGCCAACCAGACGTTGCGCATTGCCGAATCCGAAGCCCGCAAGGGGGTTGTCGAGCGAGACCAGTTTTTGGCCATGTTGTCCCATGAATTACGGAATCCGTTGGCGGCCATGGTCAACGCGGTGGGTGTTTTGGAGCATCGGGACGCTGACGAAGACATCACCGAGCGGGCTCGCCTTACGCTCCGACGGCAAGTGCAGCACATGTCGAGGCTGCTCGAAGACCTCCTCGACGTGGCTCGACTCACTCAAGGCAAGATTGATTTTCGCAAAGAGGTCTTGGACCTGAATACGCTGATCGCGGAAGCCGCGCAAGTCATTCAGCCCGCGGTGAACATGCGGCAGCAACATCTGATTGTCTTACCGGCCCCCCAGCCGGTCCTTGTCGAGGGTGATGGAGTACGACTGCTGCAAATTGCCGAGAATCTGTTGACAAATGCGTCCAAGTACACGCCGAGCCAAGGCACAATTTATCTCGAACTGACGCGGGAGATGAATGAGTGTGTCCTAAGTGTGCGCGATAACGGCCGGGGCATTGATGCCATGCTGCTAGATGACATCTTTGATATGTTCGTTCAATCCTCCAACGGGCTCGATCGCAGCGATGGTGGCATGGGAGTCGGTCTGACTCTGGTGCGCACGCTGGTGGAACTTCACGGCGGGACGGTAACGGCTCATAGCGATGGAATCGGACGGGGCAGCGAGTTTGTGATTCGGCTGCCCATGACGTTCCAGCAGCCGGCTCGCGCGAAAACCGAAGCACCATCGCGGCGGGAGCCAAGGGAACGGGATTCCTGTCGTGTTGTCCTGGTTGAGGACAATCACGACACCCGCGAAATGCTGCAGGCCATTCTCAAGCTGGAGGGCTTTTGCGTGGCCGTCGCCAAGGATGGCCAGGAAGGACTGGACATCATCCTTGAGCAACGCCCCGATTGGGCATTGATTGATATTGGCTTGCCCATCATCGATGGGTACGACGTGGCCCGCCGTGTCCGCCAACAGTTGAATGACCCGGACCTCCAACTAGTGGCCCTTACCGGCTACGGCCAGGCGAGCGATCGCCTGGCCGTTTTGCGGGCGGGTTTTGATGCACACCTCGTCAAGCCCGTTGACCCTGAGGAATTGGTCCGCCTGCTGAGCTTGCCGCGCAAGCCGCGGTGAGGACCAGCGGCTCAAGCGGCGTTGCCCGGCTGCTGTGGCACCCGCCGCTTCAAGGCGCGGGACGGTCATGGACTAGGCCGGCACCGTTTCGATGCCGAGATCACGTTGGATCTTATCCACGAGTGACTTCGGATTCAGCGGCTTGGGAAACCATGCATCGACACCATCCGGGCCGGTGGAAACGCCACACTCACTTTGCGGCGTGCCACTGACGGCGAAAATCTTCATTTCGCGGTAGGCCGGATCGCTACGAATCTTTGAGATCGTCTTGGGGCCATCCATCCGCGGCATCATCATGTCAAGCAGAACGATGTCCGGAGAACGGTGTCGCGATAGGTAAATCATTGCCTGCAAGCCGTCCATCGCCCGATCGACCTCGAATCCGCTCATCTGCAGATACGCGGCGAGCAGCTCACTCTCATTCGCGTCGTCCTCAACGAGCAAAGCGCGTAACGTCGGCCTCGGATCAGACGTGTCCGGGGTTGATGCGTCCATCGACGCATTTAATGTGTCAAGCTCACGCAAGGCGTGCTGTAATGTGGACTCCGCCGCGTCTGTCTGGCCCGCATCCAACTGGCGTTGCAGGAGGTGCAACGCCAAATTGGCTGTATTCAGCCGATTGCGTAACGCATGGTCGGATGGGCGGCACGCGCAGGCCCCTCGGCACGCGCCTGCTTTTGGGCAATTTCGTGCCGCAACACACTGATGTCCTTCGGGGCATTGATGCCCACCCGCACTCGATTGCCCTCAATCCGCAGCACCTCGATCGTGATGTCCAGATTAGGAAACACGATCTTGTCGGTCTGCCCTCGAGATAGCACAAGCATGGAAGTTCCTTTCCAACGAATGAGCCGTGACCAAACCCGCGTCGCCTCGGAGATCGCTGCCGTCGCAAAGACAGACGGAGCGAATTCGGAAGCAAGAAACGATCGCACCTACGCTCAGAGATACATCGGGCCGCGGAAACGCCAACCGGTTAATGTAGGTTCCTTCGATGATCCAGGAAAGATCATCCTGGCCGCCGCATGCTGAGCACGCGGCGGCCGCTGCCGTTCGTGCTTGGCGGTACCGCCGTCCCGCACGCTGGCAACCGGTCAGTCGCGGGGAACGAGTTGGTGGAATGAATGGAGGCCGGTGGGCCACGGGTGCCACCCTCGTTCCGCTCCGTTGCGTCCGTCCGGCTGCCCCCTCCTCGAACTTCAGGCAACTTCGGATGCGCTCCGCACCCGTTGACGTCACGGCGCGGTGGAATTCAGGGCAGAGACGCGCGGGCGTAAAGATCCGCGTGGCTCTGCGTCTCCCCGCCTTCGCGACTCGGCGGCCACTTCTTCACGGGCCCGCCGACGCACCCCAGCGACACGTGCGGGCAAGCTGCGGAGCCCCGCGGCAGCCGCTCGCCGTGGGGACGGCCGCGACTGGCCCGCAAAAGACGCTGCAAACCCCTACAAATAAAGCATTTAATTGACAATGTGCGCTATCGCTCATTAGACTGGCAACAGAGCGAAGGGTACGCACAGGTGTGTGCGGGTCGACTTCGAGAGGCAAAACTTCCCGGCAGCCGGCGGTAGGGCGCGCACGCCCCGCCGGACAGGCCTCAGGACGGGCGACAGGGAACAGAGGGGAATGGTTTGATGGCAGCAGGTCACGTTTGGGGCATTGATATTGGTCAATGCGGGCTGAAGGCACTTCGTGGCCGGCTCGCGGATGACGGGCAATCGGTGATCGCCGAGGCCTACGACTATATCGAGTACCCCCAGATTCTCAGCCAGCCGGATGCGAATCCCGAACAACTTGTCACCGAGGCCCTGAAGACGTTCCTCGCCCGGAATTCGCTGCGTGGCGACAAGGTCGCGATTTCCTTGGCAGGCCAGAGCGGGTTGGCTCGCTTTATTAAACTGCCGCCGGTCGATTCGAAGCAGCTTCCGAATCTGGTCGGCTTCGAGGCAAAGCAGCAGATTCCGTTCGCGTTGGAAGACGTGATTTGGGACTACCAGCGGATATCGGCGGAACCCGGGGCGGGAGACGACGAGGATGACGATTTTCCCATGGAAACGGAAGTCGGTCTCTTCGCCATCAAACGCGACCAGGTCCTCCGTTCGATTCGCCCGCTGGTGGATGCGGAAGTCGAATTGGACATCATTCAGCTGTCGCCGATCTGCATCTATAACGCGATGGCGTATGACCAGCTGCACGCCGGCGATGACGAGCTGGAGGCGCAGTCTGATAAGTGGATTGCCGTGTTGTCGATGGGAACGGATGCGTCGGACCTGGTACTCACCAATGGACGTCGCATCTGGCAGCGCAGTATCCCGATTGGCGGAAATCACTTTACCCGTCAGTTGACGAAGGACTTGAAGCTGACCTTCGCCAAGGCAGAATTGCTGAAACGAAACGCGCGGGAAGCCAAGGATGCAAAACAGATCTTTCAGGCGATGCGATCGGTATTCAACGACCTGGTCACCGAAGTCCAGCGGAGTATCGGATATTTCGGCAGTCTGGAACGGAGCGCCGACGTCGAGCGGCTAATCGTGGTCGGCAACGCGGTGAAGCTGCCTGGCTTGCCACAGTACCTCGAGAAAAACCTGAGTCTGCCGGTCTCGAAACTCGACCACTACATGCGGCTGTCGGGTGCCGGCGTCACCGACGACAATCAATTCCAGGAAAACCTGCTGTCGTTTCCCGTGGCCTACGGATTGGTGCTGCAGGGCCTGGGCCAAGGGGGTCTGCGGACGAATCTGGTGCCACCGGAGATCATTCGAGCGCGGATGATTCGCCGCAAAAAACCCTGGGCCGCCGCCATCGCGGCTTCCTTGATGCTGGCCTGTGCTTTTAACTTCTTCTTTCGCTATAGCGCCTGGGCGTCGGTAACTCCGGATCGCACCGTAAACAACCAATCGTGGGACAGCGCCAAATCGAAGGTGAATCAAGTCAAATCGACATTCACGAATTTGCAGTCGGCGGACTCGGAACGCGTCGAAACCCTGAAGCGACTGGAGGGACTGGGCGAAGCCACCGTGGGCAGTGACGATGGTCGCAAGTTATGGATTGAGTTGCTGAAGGCGATCACCGATTGCTTGCCCACCGACCCCGAAAATCCCAATTCGCTCAAGTCCCCGCTGGAACACCCACTCTCCGAACGACCCGAAATCTATATCGACGCCATCGAATCCCAGTATTTCTCTGATCTCAGCGCGTGGAAAACCGCGGGTGTCACCGAAAAATACGAGGCCTTCCTGACGGAACGGAAAGAGGACCTGGAAGAGGAGCGGTGCGCCGAACAGGGTGACGAACCGCTCGCCGAGGGGGAAGAGGGGGTCGATCCGGTCGAAGATGCGGCTCTGCCTGTCGAAGAGCCCGCCGCGGAGGAACCGGCCGAAGGTGCATCGCCCGGCGGTTGGGTGATTGAGATTCGCGGACATCACTTTCGTCGCTCGGGCGATATCAAGGACGCGAAGTATGTTCGCAAGACGCTGCTCGAGCAGCTCTATAACGGGACGGTCCGGTTGCCCGTCGGGCCCGATGGGCCGTTGGAAGAATTCTCGGCCCGTGAATTGGGCATCCAATATCCTGTCCTGGTTTCGCACGTGCCCGACAAAAACTTCAAACTGCGCAATCAGGATTACCAGCCACCCAAGACCGAAACGCCCACCGGGCAGAATCCGTTTGGAACCGAGGGGTTCGGCGCCCCCGCCAACGCGCGACCATCCGCCCGGCCCGAGGACCCGAAAAATCCCCAATACTTCGTCGTGGAGCGCGACACATTCGTCGTCGAATTCGCCTGGAAGCAGATTCCGCTCAAGCAGCGACTCAAGGAACGAAAACTTAAGGAACAGGCGGCCAGCGATGAGGGAGACTTGTAAACATGGATAAAGTCAAGGAATTCCTGCGAACCTTCAAACGCGTCCATTTCTGGGTCATCACCGTTCTGATCACGCTGCTCAGCCTCGTCTTCTGGTTTCTGGCCGTCGGTGCCTTGGAAAAGGAAAAAGACAAGCGCGTCTCGGAGATCGAGGGTCTGTACAACGAGATCGGCCGCATCGTCAGCGAACCGCGGGTTCCGAACGATCAGGTCTCGGAGGAAATGGATAAGCTGATTGCGGCTCGGCAGGAAGAAATCCGCGAAGCCTGGCAATTGAAGTACGATCAGCAAAACAGTGAAGAAACGGGTATCCTCACCTGGCCCGAGGAATTGAACACGCGCTTCATTCGTAAGGTAACACCACTCCGCCCGATTGAAAAAGCGCTGCCATTTCCACTGCCCGAAGACGACGATCGCCGCTTGAATATCGGCGATCGAGAAGACTATCGCGATTACATCAACCGCGAGCTGCCTCGGCTGGCCGAGTCGATTGGCGCGGAATGGCTGGCCCAGGCCGGGGGACCTCGTACGGGACCGAGCATGGAAGGGGGACGCCCCGGCTTTCCGGGCCAAATGGGCGAGACGCTGGCCACGCAGTCGGTCGTCGAATGGGATTCTGCCAACCAAGGCGAATTGATCGCGGAACACTTCACGTTCGGCCAAATGGGATCGAGCGAACGGGGCGGAGTCATAGGCCGTCCGACCAGAGAAGGTCAGGGTACGGCTAGCCTGGCGGATGGCGACAACGTACCGGACACGCTCGAGGTCCTCTATGCGCAAGAGGATTTGTGGGTGCTGAGATCGCTGATGAAGATCGTCGAACGCACGAATGGCGGGGCGAAATCTCGACACAACGCGGCGATCAAGAAAATCGACTTCGTGCGCATCGGCGCAACGCCACGTCGGATGTCGGCCGGGTCACGATCGTCAAGACGGCGGAAGAAGAACAGGCCGGGTCTGGCGCGGAATCGAGTTGGGACTCAGTAGGACGTGAAGGCGGGGGCGGCCTGGACGAAATGGGCCCCCCGATCGACTTGGAAGGTGGTGATCTGACAGGAGTCGCTGCCGGGCCTGATCCGGCGGAAGGTCGCTACGTCGATAAAGATTACCAGCCCCTCCCGGCGGCGACGCTCCGCAAGGTGATGGGGTCGACCGAGTCGATTGCGCCCGAAGAGGCCTATCTGGCAGTGGCCAAGCGGATTCCCGTCCGCATGCGGATTTCGATCGATCAGAAGAAACTGCCGAAGTTTCTGGTCGAATGCGCCAACGCGGAATTAACCGTCGAAGTCCGACAACTGCGCGTCAATCCATCGGACGACGGTAGTCTGATGTCCACGGGCGGGCGCGGCATTGAGAGCCCGCGGAGGCCAAGGTCCCGCAGGCAAGAGCCGATGGCGGGTGGGATGAATCCGGAACCGGAAACGAATATCTTTCCCTTTGACGTCACCGCCGAGATCTACGGCATTATTTATCTTTATAATCCGGTGGACGATCGGGCACTCGGCATCGAGTCCGGCACGGAAGGGGAAATCGATCCCAATAGTGTCACCCGCTTCGTGCTGCCGGAGCGAAACGGAAAATCGTAAGGCGTGCGGCGCGACGGCCCGGCGGTCGTCTAGGTCAAATCGTGTGGGTCAAAAGCTCCCGGATGCACAGGCAATGGAAGCGAGGAACTGAGCCATGAAGAAAATCTTTGGAGAAGGCGGCATCAAGGGCTTCCTGGCTCATCATGTCGAAAAAATCGTATTGATCGTGGTGGCACTGATCGGGTTGACGCTGATCTGGTCCGGTTTCAGTAACCGCATCGGCATTCGCCCCGATTACGATCCATCCACGCTGGTACAGAAGGTCAACTCGGCGGAACAGAACATCCAGAAATCGACTTGGGCCGATTATCGCGACGAGCGGGCCACGGAGCTGAACTTCCGCGAGCGGGCCCAAGAGGCCCGTCAAGAGATCAATACGGCCTCGTTCAAGATTGAACAGCCACTCAAGCCCCCGTATCAGCCGCCCCGGACGATGCGTAGCGATCCGGAACTGTATGCGCCTGTTGAACTCCAAGTGCGAACCGGTTTCGCCGCGATCACAAAGGCCGCTGCAAATGCTGATGGGCGTGACGCAGGCGGGGCCGATTCGATTTGGGAACAGCAGCCCGGCACGCGACCGCCCGGCGAGCCCGGCGGCGGCACGGAACTGGCGGAAAATGAACGCCGCATTCCGGACACCATTCTCGGTGGAGGAGGTCGCGGCGAAGGAGGACCGCGCCGCGGCGTCGGCGAGAAGAAAGGGAAGTACTTTGTCGTCGTGACCGCGCTGATTCCATATCGGAAGCAGTTGGAGCAGTACAACGAGTGTCTCGCCAACTCCAATGGCTATGATCCGTCCCGCGATATGCCCAATTACGACAATTGGATCCTGGAACGAGCCGATGTAACGGGCGGTCGGGAACCGCAATGGAGGGCCATCGCCAGTCTTGCCACGGCCTATAAGGTGATCAAGACCTGGGGAGTGGCCATGGAACGACGGGGCTCGGGTTCGACCTTGGTCGATCCGCAGGTCACTGATCCCGCACTTACGATGCCCCTGCTGGAATTCGACATGAGCGAGGATGAACTCGACGATTTGATGCGTCATCGCAAGATCGATCGGTACGAATTTGATCCCACCCGCGGTCGAGGCGAGCGACGGCGCGGCGGCGAGTCGCGTGGTACGGGCGACGAAACCGCAGTGGTCGACGAAGAAACGGGGATTGATATGGCGACGCCTGTCAATGTGCCGGGGCTGGGCGGCCCCAGCCGCGAAGGCGGATTCCCACGCGAAGGTGGCTTTCCACGCGAAGGTGGCTTTCCACGCGAGGGTACATTTTCCCGCTCCCGGGAGGGCCTTGGTTTTCCCGACGGCGAACGCGGCGGCTTTGCGCGTGGCGAACGCGGCGGCTTTGCGTGGTGAACGCGGCGGCTATTCGGGCGGCGAAGGGGCCTTCAGCCAATCTTTCTCGCCCGGTCAGGTTCCCGATCCCAAAGACTTCGCCGAATACAAGATGTTTCGATTTATCGACATGAACGTCAAGCCGAACGCGGAATATCAGTATCGGCTGCAACTGCGGCTGGAAGATCCTAATGATCCAAAACAGCAAGCCCCCGCCGCCAGCACGTTGGAGCGTTCCGTCATGGAACGCTTGACAATGCGAGGCGAGGTACCGATCCTGGGTCAAGAAGATCGGGTTGGATCACATCTACTATCGCGAAACCGAACAATCCGAACCGAGCCCCGTGGTGAAGGTAACCGATGGTCGCCAGCTGATCGTAGGCCAGGTGGAACCGGTCGACTCACGCACCGCCTTTCCGCGACCGGGTGATGAACCAAAGGCCCGGGTGATGGCACTCGAATTCGACGACAAGCTGGCCACGAATGTGCCTGGCATCTTCGAGGCCTACCGCGGGACGGTAGGGAACGTCAACATGGACGTCGAAGTGCCCTATTGGTCGGAAGGTATTCTTCGCAAGAAGGAAGGATACCAATTCCGCGTCAATGCGACGGTGCTCGATCTGGAGGGAGGCCAGTCGTTGTTGAAAGATAGCGACTTGACCGTGCCCGGTGAAATGCTCGTTCTCCGCGACGGCAAAATGAGTGTCGTGGATGAAATCGAATCCGCGAGACTGTTCGAACGTTTTGACTTCCCGCCCCCGCCCAAAGACAGCATGGATGGTCGAGAAGGTGCCGGTCCCTATGGTGGGGATCCCCGCGGCGGAGAGGGTCGCGGCGGAGAGGGTCGCGAAGGGGGCAATCGACGAGGCGCCGGTTCGCGTCGCCGCGGCAACGAAGGCGGGCTGTTTGGCGAGGGGGGTGGCGGCAGTCGCCGACCGGGCGGCCGATAATCGCTGCCCGGCTTGGCCCGGAACATCGAACGCTCGCTGGCATCTTGGGGGGGACGTGGGGCCGGGCCCGATGGAAAAACGGTGGCGAAATGGCGCCGTGCCAGCATCCGCCCCCATGCTGGCAGCCGATGGGCCTCAGCGTGGAAAAGGCTTGCTGCCTGTCATCGGAATCCGTGGCCCTGGTGGCGTGTCGTCTGGATAAGCCACACAAGCTTGGGGACTGAAATCAGCATGCGTGGACATGCTGGCAACCCATTCCGCTGCCCGGTCCAGAAAACTTCTCGGTTGCGGTCCGAATGCTCTTGACCCAACCCCCGGCGGCTCCTACTGTTCCGCCGCTATTCGACGGCCCGACCGCACGATGTGCGGACACCTGCGGCAAATCACAAACCTTGGCGATGTCGCGCGGAAAATGCGGCTGATGACTTCGTTCGGACGTAGGACCACGGCAGACATGACTTGTTGCGATAAGCGTTCCTTGGGGAGAGTCGCCTTGACGACGTACAAACAAACCGCCTGGCTGTTCGCTGCCTTGGCAACCGTTTCGCTACCTTCCGTCGCACGCGCGGATAGCCTGGCGACCGGCCTGCTCCTTTCTTCTCAGCGATGCGGACAGGTCCGCTCGATCACGGATCGTCGCACGGCCGATGGGTTACTGAAACTGCGCCCGCCAGGCCATTGAGCAAGGGAATCTGGAACTGGCCGATTGGTACGTGAAGCGGGCGGAAGCCTTGGACGTAACCTACGATTCGGTCTTTCAGCGATTCGTCGATACGCCCGAGAAAGTTCGCGAAGCCATTGAAATCATGCGCCGCACCGGTCAAGCGCCACCCGCGCCGGCGGCGGAGGACCCAGCGGCCCAGGCGGATGCCCGTGGCCCGGCAACGGGCAGCGGCAAGCCGAAATCGCGGGCCGAAATCGCGCAGGCCGCACGCGCGGCTGTCTTGACCGCCGAAGCACAAGCCGCCAGGGCAGCCAAAGGCCAGGCCGAGCACTTTCTCCAGAATGGGCGGTTGGCACTTGCCGAAGGCGACATCAAGGAAGCGGTGGCGTGGTATCAGAAGTCTCTGGGAACCAACGCTAACTTTGAACCGAATGAGTATTCGATCGAGTCCCTCGCGGATGCCCTACGTCAATATGGGGTCGACACAGACAGTCTCGCCACAGCACGTATGGCCAATCGCGAAGGCGAAGACGCAGCGATCGAAGCCGTGGGATCATTGATCGATCCGGCAACGCGTCGACATGAGTCGCGGCCCAAGTCGCCGGCGGCGGTGGATCAGACCGTGCAGTCCGGGGAGCTCTTGTCCCGCGGCAAGGGAATTGCGGACGGTCCCGCGGATGCCCAAGTCAAGAACGCCTACGAGGAGACGATGCGGCTGCTTTCGGAAGCCCAGGTCGCACTGGATCGTGGCGAACTGAAAGTGGCGGACATGCTGGCGCAACAAGCCCAGAGTCTGCGACTGCCCGACCAGGCCTACCAGGTGGGCGACCCGCGGCCCTGGATGATCCTCATGGAGATTTCACGACGACAGGATCGTGTGGAAGCATACCCGCAGGCCGAATTGGCGACGACCATCGCCCCCCCCCCCACGCCTCAGTCAGTGCCCGGGATCGTGATCCCGAGCGGCTACGATCCCCTGCAGGATGCCTCGCGCGTGACCGCGGCTCAGGCCACCATGCCAACTCCCCAGCAGGTCGCGCAGACGCAGCTTGCGCCTCAGTACACCTATCCCCCGCAAGCGACTCAGGCGATGCCGAGCTGGTCGCCGGCTCCGCCCGATATGTTTCCGCAACCGCCAGCATCCGTGAGCGGTGCCCCGGGGCCCCAGATGATTGCGAACCCGATGGTGGCCTCCGATGGGCGTGCGCCGTCGTCGGTTGCGGAGAACTTCCCGCAACCGGGTGCTGCCCCGTCCGAGCTGGCACCCGTCGTGACAACGCCACAGCCTTTTCCGGCGAACGCCGGCCCCTCTCAGGGCGCGAAATTCCCCGCGAATCAACGCCCCGCTACCAGCTTGGGCAATACCGCCTCGACACCCGGCGCGACGACCAAGCCACGAGACGACGCCGATTTTGCATTGCCTTCGCCAGCTCAACTCTCGCCCACGCCGCGGGCGGCGGACGTCACCACCATCGACGATGGAGACATTCGGGGTGTCGGAAAGTCACCTGGCGAAACGCTCTTCCAGGAAGGTGAGCTCGCCCTATCGCGTCAACGACGCACGGTCGCCCGGGAGTTGTTCCGTGAGGCCTGGAAATACGAAGAAGAACTCGCACCGGAAACGCGACAGCGACTGCAAGACCACCTGCAGGCGCTGGCTGGAAACGAGACACCCGCTCCACCCGCGACGCTCGTCGAACCCAATGTGCTTTCCAGCGTGGAAAAGGAGGAAGCACGAAAGGTGATCAGCGAGATGTCCAAGCGGCAATCAGCCATCAGCGCGATGAAAGAGTCGGACCCGATGCAAGCTTGGGAAAAGCTGAAAGAACTGCGCGAATTTGTTGCCACGTCGAAAGTCGACGAACAGACGCGACAAAGGTTGCTACAACGTGTCGATCGCACCAGCAGCGATCTGGAGAATTATATCTCGATCAATCGAGCCAAGATTGAGAATGATGAACGCAACAAGAAGATCATTGCCGAGATCGATCGCTCGCGTGAACAACGTCTTCGTAACCAGCAGCGACTGGCCGAACTGGTTGACCAGTTCAATCAGCTGATCGATCAACAGCGATTCCCGGAAGCCAGCGTGGTCGCCAAACAGGCCGCGGAACTGGATCCACTTAACCCGGTCGTGCAGAGTATCCTCTGGAAATCAAACATAGCGCGACAAGTGGCCACGAACATGAAGCGTACCCAGCAATTTGAATCGAATGCGCTACGGATGCTCGACGACGTCGCCGATTCGGCCGTGCCCATGGAAGGCGAAATCATGTTCCCGGAAGTCCGCTATTGGGACGAACTCACCAAGTCGCGGCGAGAACTGATGGCCGAGAAGAAACGTCAGTTTTCGGATGTCGAGTTAGAGATTCAGCAGGCCTTGAAAAAGCCGGTCGATGTCCAGTTCGAGGATACCCCCCTCTCGACCGTCTTGGAGCGACTGTCCCAGATGACGGGCGTTAATATCTTCCTCGATCCCGAGGGACTTTCGGCGGAGGGGGTCACCGGTAGCACCACTGTCTCGCTCAGCTTGCGCAAGCCCGTGCAGTTCAAGAGCGCCTTGAATTTGATACTGCAACCACTGCACCTGAGCTACATCGTCCAGAATGAAGTGCTGCGGATCACCAGCGAGCAAGTCCGCGACAGCGACATTTATCCCAAGGTCTATCCCGTCGCCGATCTGGTAATTCCAATCCCGAGTTTCGGTCCGGGGAATCACCTGGGGCTGCCCGCGGCGCATCCGCGAGGCCTACGCCTTGGCCAATTCAAGCGCCGATTACGGCGGATACAAGCAACGGCCCTTCACCCTGGCCGCCGACGGTGGGGGTCCCACCGAGGCAGGGGTTCTGGCGCAAATGGGGATCGGCAGCAACGGCATGAACCCGGGTCAAAACATGGGTTTTGCTCAACCGGGCCAGGGCGGCGGCGGCGTCCAGGCTGACTTTGATACGTTGATCGAGTTGATCACGCGCACCGTTTCTCCCGAGTCGTGGGAGGACGTGGGTGGGACCGGCACGATCGCCGAATTCCCCACCAACCTGAGTCTCGTCGTGGCACAGACCCAGGAAGTCCACGAGAAGATCGTCGACCTGCTGGCCCAATTACGACGCCTGCAGGATCTGCAAGTCACCATCGAGGTCCGCTTCATCACGCTCAACGACAATTTCTTTGAGCGGATTGGCGTCGATTTCAGCTTCGACATTCTGGATAACTCGGGGCTGACCCCGGCGGAAGTCACAAACCGCGAAAACGGAAGCCCGAGCGTCACGATCGGACTCGATCCGGCGGGAGCACCGACGGTGGACCTCGACATCGGCTTTACCCAAGGAAGCTTTGGTGCCACCACTCCCACCTTTGGTGGCTACGATGCCAACTCGGCGGCCAACCTTGGTTTCGCGATCCTGAGCGATATCGAAGCCTTCTTTGTCATCCAAGCCGCCCAGGGGGATTCGCGCACCAACGTGCTGCAGGCCCCCAAGGTGACTCTCTTCAACGGGGCCAACGCCTTCGTGGCCGACCAGTCGCAACGGCCGTTCGTCACCAGTATCATTCCCGTCGTGGGTGATTTTGCCGCCGCTCACCAGCCGGTGATCACCGTGCTGACGGAAGGAACCTCTCTGAGCGTGCAAGCGGTCGTGTCCCAGGATCGACGATTTGTCCGCCTGACGCTCGTTCCCTTCTTCAGTCAGATCACTGATGTCGATACCTTCACTTACGATGGTGCGATGAATTCCGACACTGGTACAACCGTTGTCGATCCAACGGACGAAGCCAATACGGTGAGGAACAATGCGACCGCCGCCAACGTGGGCACGACGGTGCAATTACCCACGCTGGCCTTCACCTCGGTGACCACCACCGTAAGCGTGCCCGACGGCGGCACTATCCTGCTCGGCGGGATCAAGCGACTAAGCGAAGGGCGCACCGAACGAGGCGTGCCGATGTTGAGCAAACTGCCCTACATCAATCGACTCTTTAAGAACGTCGGGATCGGCCGCGAGACGCAGAGCCTGATGATGATGGTGACACCACGCATCATCATTCAGGAGGAAGAGGAAGAAAAATTGGGACTCGGCTTGCCCTAATGGGCGACAGCCGAGCCTCTCCTGAGCGGACCGGTGCGGCGCAACGCGCCGAAGCCACGTGATCCGCACACGCGGCCCCTGACGGGGCCGGTGCGCCGGCTGTGCTAAATCTTGACTTCCTTGCCGAGTTGACGCCGCAGGATCACCCACTGACCGGCGTGCATCATCCAGTGCGATCCCAGCATCGAAAAGACCGAACCCACGTTCGGCGCGTAGGCGCGTACCGATTCAGGCGATTCGCGATCCAGATCCGCGTCGGAAAGCTTTGCCAGAGCCGCCAGGGCCGCCTCGCGTTGGGCAGCTGCCAAGCGGAGCAGATCGGCCTTTGAGTCAAATGCCTGCGGGTCGTCGTTGCCGATGGTCTCCTTCGAGTAACGCTCGGCAAATCCCTCCGGCAGCGGCGGCATCACCCCGGGACAAATGCCTTCCACCATCCCATGATCGGCCGTCACCAGATGTCCGACTTGCCACTTGAGGTGATTGCAGCCTGGATGGGGGCGGTGCATCATTT
Organism: uncultured Planctomycetaceae bacterium; assembly: GCA_963700865.1. Lineage (GTDB taxonomy): Bacteria > Planctomycetota > Planctomycetia > Pirellulales > Pirellulaceae > CAVOGJ01. Next base: position 75,256 of record CAVOZC010000024.1, read on the forward strand.
CGTCATCCGTGAGATCGTCGAGATAAGTGTGACAAACCATATCCGCAGTACCGATACTGGTCTTGATGGCATCGCGAGCGTCCATGATGGCTCCTGAGTCAAAAGGAAAGGGGTGGGTGGTGTGTCTGCGGTGGCCGCGGCCTGGTGCGCTGATGGCGTGCTCAAGCGCGGGTGAGCGTGGCAGGTACGGACGGGTCTGGACGGTTTTGGACGGAGCGGACGGAGCCGACGGAGTGGCCTGATCGCGGAGCGATCAGCGACTTTAGTCCGATTTCTTTTCGCTGGACTTCTTCTTGCCGCTCTTTGTCTCGCCTTTCTTGCCGTCCCCCCTTCCGATGGCTTGGCATCACCTTTTTCCGACTTCTTGTCAGCCTTTTCGGCCTTCTTGTAGGACTCGCTGCGGTAATCGGTTCCGTAGAAGCCGGAGCCTTTGAAAACAATCGCACCGCCGGTGCCAAACAACCGACGCAATTTCAATTTACCACAGGCTGGGCATTTGCGTTTCGCGGCGTCCGAGATCGTCTGGAACAATTCCAGCTTGTGGCCACAGGCATCGCATTCGTAGTCATAGGTGGGCATGGTGGGGTCTCGGGCATCAGGCCGCTGCCAGCTGCGGTGGGGTCATGACGGGAGCGTTGGGCCAGGCTTCGATCACGAGCTCGCGGGCCCCTGGGAAACAATGACTTGCGTGGGGCGGATGACTCGATCGTGCAACTGGTATCCGGCCTGGGTGACTTGCAGCACTTGACCCGCCGGCTCGCCACTCGGCTGTTGCAGTACCGCCTGATGTCGCATGGGATCAAACGCTTCGCCCGCGGCGGGAATTTCTCGGCAGGCATGTTGCGCCAGCACGTCGGTCAACTGCTGAACGACCATCTGAACTCCTTCCAGCACGCCGGCGGCGGGGGCGTCCGCTTCCTGTGAGCCGAGGGCTCGCTGAAGATTATCGATGACCGGCAACAGATCGCGGAGTAGCGGCAGGCAAGCGTACTTGATGGACTCGTCCACTTCCCTGCGGGACCGTTTCCGGAAATTGTCCAAGTCGGCTTGGACGCGCAAAACGCGTTGCTCCGCATCCTGCAATTGTCGTCGCAGCGTGGCGACCTGTTCGGAATCGCCGTCCTGGGGCACGCTGGCTGATTGAGATGCCGCCACATCCGCGGCCATCGCGTCCTCACTCAAGGCCTGATCGGCCAGGGCATCGTCCATGGCGGACGATTCGGTTGATCTCTTATCGGACACAAAAATGCTCCTCAAACCGCCCGTCGCTAGTCGGCGGCTTTCTTTAGGTTTGCGCTGAAATAGTCACGAATATTCTCGAGCACGCTCTTGCGATGGGGCGCGACGTTCGCGTGCTCCAATTCGGCCAGTTGCCGCAACAGGGCTTCCTCTTCGGCGTTCAGGCTCTTTGGGACTTCCACAAAGGTGCGCACCAGCAGATCGCCCCGGGCACCATTCCGCGGATCGGGCATGCCTTTCCGCCGTAACTGAAACACGTGGCCCGACTCGGTGCCCGCGGGAATCTTGAGTGCTTCCTTCCCTTCGAGGCTGGGCACTTCCACCGTGGCTCCCAAGGTGGCCTGCGTGTAACTTATGGGCATCTGGATGAACAGGTGCGAACCTTCGCGCTCAAAAATCTTATGCGGCCGAATACGGATCACGCAGTAACAATCGCCCGCCTGACCGCCGGGCGGAGCCGCCTCGCCTTCACCATGCAGCCGGACCTGCATCCCGTCATCGACGCCCGCCGGAATCTGTACCTCGAGTGTGACGTTGTCCGCGATTTGACCGTGCCCCCGGCAGTCGGCACACCCCTCCGTCACGATCCGTCCGGTTCCCTTACAGACGGGACAGCTCGTCTGCACCCGCAGGATTCCCGCCGACTGCACCACCTGTCCGTGGCCGCCACATTGACGGCAAGTGGCGGGAGAAGATCCTGGCTTGGCGCCGCTTCCCTGGCAGGTGGGGCACGCCTTATGGCGACGAAAACGAATCTCTTTCTTGACTCCCGCCGCCGCTTCTTCCAGGTCTAACGTCACCTCGGCTTTGACATCGGCACCGCGACGCGCCCGGCGACGTCCTCCGCCGAACATGTCACCAAAGCCAAAGATGTCGCCAAAGGCATCAAAAATGTCCTCCACATCGCGGAAGCCACCCCCTCCGCCGCCGCTCACCCCGGCGTGGCCGTATCGATCGTAACGTGCACGCTTCTCAGGATCGCTCAGGACCTCATAAGCCTCGGCCGCCTCCTTGAATTTCAACGTGGCCTCGGCGTCATTGGTATTGCTATCGGGGTGATAGCGGATGGCCAGCTTCCGATAAGCGCGGGCCACGACCGCCTCCGAGTCGGTCCGTTCGACTCCCAGCACCTCGTAATAGCATCTTTTTTCTGTCGCCATGGCAGCCATGATCGTCTTGTGCAAGGGGCCACTTCCGAACGCGGAGTGGCCCCCTGATGGATGTGGCGAATCGGCAAGGCGGGGCATGTCCATGCCCCGCATCACTAGCGGACCGAACCCTCGACGCGCTGCTTGTCCTTGTCTTCTCGTCCAGGTTGGTCACCATGGCCTCGGTGGTCAGCATCAGGCCGGCGATGCTGGCGGCGTTGTCCAGGGCCGTGCGCACGACCTTCACCGGGTCGATGATGCCCGCCTTGAACATGTCGACGTACTCGCCGGTGTTGGCATCGTAGCCGGTGTTGGTCGGCTTCTGCCGCACCTCGTCGGCCACGACCGAACCGTCGACGCCGCAGTTGTCGGCGATCTGTCGCAAGGGAGCCGTCAAGGCGTTGAAGACGATGTCGACGCCGATCTTCTCGTCGCCCTTGGCACTCGATCGCGACCTTGCTCGACGCCTCGCGGCAGCGCAGCAGGGCCACGCCGCCGCCGGGCAGGATGCCTTCCTCGACCGCCGCGCGGGTGGCGTGCAGGGCGTCCTCGACGCGGGCCTTCTTCTGCTTCATGTCGGCTTCGGTCTCGGCACCGACCGAGACGATCGCCACGCCGCCGGTCAGCTTGGCCAGCCGCTCCTGCAACTTCTCGCGATCGTAGTCGCTGTCGGTCTCCTCGATCTGGCGTCTGCAGCTGACTGATGCGCTTCTGGATGTCGGCCGTCTTGCCCGCCCCCTGCACGATCGTCGTGTCGTTCTTGTCGACCGTGATCTTCTTGGCCCGGCCGAGCTGCTCGAGCGTCGAGGTTCTCCAGCTTCAGGCCGAGGTCTTCGCTGATCAGCGTGCCGCCGGTCAGGATGGCGATGTCGCCCAGCATGGCCTTGCGGCGATCGCCGAAACCGGGGGCCTTGACGGCGCAGACGTTCAGCACGCCGCGCAGCTTGTTGACGACCAGCGCCGTCAGGGCTTCGCCCTCGACGTCCTCGGCGATGATCAACAGCGGCTTGCCCGTCTGGCTGACCTTCTCCAGGATCGGCACCAGGTCGCGGAGATTGCTGATCTTCTTCTCGTGGATCAGGATCAAGGCGTCCTCCAGCACGCAGTCCATCTCCGCCGGCCTGTTGATGAAGTAGGGCGAGATGAAGCCCTTGTCGAACTGCATCCCCTCGACGAACTCGAGCGTCGGTCTCGGCCGTCTTGCCTTCTTCGACGGTGATCACGCCGTCCTTGCCGACCTTCTCCAGGGCGTCGGCCAGCAGCTCGCCGATCGACCGGTCGTTGTTGGCGCTGATCGCACCGACGTTGGCGATTTCCTCCTTGCTTCGAGACGGGCTTGGCCATCTCCATGCAGGAACTCTTCGCACGCGCGTCGACCGCCTTCTCGATGCCGCGGCGGATCGCCGCCGGATTGCTGCCGGCGACGATGTTGCGAATGCCTTCCTGGAAGATCGCACGGGCCAGCACGGTGGCCGTCGTCGTGCCGTCGCCGGCGATGTCCGACGTCTTCGAGGCCACCTCGTTGACCAGCTTGGCACCCATGTTCTCGAAGCGGTCTTCCAGCTCGATTTCCTTGGTGACGGTCACGCCGTCCTTGGTCACGGTCGGACCGCCAAACGATTTGTCGATAATCACGTTGCGACCGGTCGGGCCCATCGTGACGGCGACGGCGTCGGCCAGTTTGTCGACGCCGCGAAGCATCCGTTGGCCGGGCATGATCTTCAAACAGTAATTGTTTTGCCACGAATTGCGGTTCCTTATGCATGGTTTCGACTGGTAAGGCTGGGCGCGTCTCGCACACTGCGATTCACGATCACCTTGGCCAGGATGTCACTTTCGCGGAGGATCTTGACTTCCTCGCCCTCGACTTCGATCTCGGTGCCGCCGTACTTGCCGTAGATGACTTCGTCGCCCACGGCCACCGACAGCTCGCCGCGCTCGCCGCTGTCCAGCAGCTTGCCCGGCCCGACGGCCACGACGGTTCCCCGCTGCGGCTTTTCTTTGGCCGTGTCGGCAACACGATGCCGCCGGCGGTCATCTCTTCGGCTTCCATCGGTTCGACCACGACACGATCATCCAGCGGACGAATCTTCACCTTTGCCATGTCTGATCTTCCTTATCTTGAGGTGGCGTCGACGCCCGCATGCGTTGGTGCTTCAATACGTTGCTTCCCAGGTCACATGACCCACAGGGACTACATCATGCCCGCCATGCCGCCCATGCCACCCATGCCGCCCATGCCTCCCATGCCGCCCATGCCGCCCATGCCGTGGTCATGATCGCCGCCGGCACCCGCTTCGGCCGGCGTCCTGGGAATCTCGGTGATGCAGCGACGACGTGGTCAGCAGCAGCGACGGCGACGCTGGCCGCGTTCTGCAAGGCGGTCCGGACGACCTTGGCCGGATCGATGATGCCGGCCTCGACCAGGTCGCAGTACGAGTCCTTGTCCGCGTCGTAGCCTTCGGTCTTGCCCTTCATGCTGTCGCACGCGATTGACGACGACGGCACCGTCCAGCCCGGCGTTTTCGGCAATCGCTCGCAGCGGCTTGTCGAGCACGTTGCGCACGATCTGCACGCCGAGCGCCTCGTCGCCTTCGAGCTTCAGCTTGTCGAGGACGCTTGCCGCAGCGGATCAGCGCCACACCGCCGCCGGGAACGATGCCTTCTTCCAGGGCGGCCTGCGTGGCGGCCTTGGCATCTTCCAGCAGCGCCTTGCGTTCCTTCATTTCGGTTTCGGTCGCCGCACCACAGTTGATCTGGGCCACGCCGCCGGCCAGCTTGGCCAGCCGTTCCTGCAGCTTTTCGCGATCGTAGTCGCTGTCGGTGGACTCGATCTCGCGACGAATCTGCTCGACGCGGCCGTCGATGTCGGCCTTCTTGCCGCCACCGCCCGACCATCGTGGTGTCATCGGTGGTGATGTGCACCTTCTTGCAGCGGCCCAGGTCGGACAGCTTCACGCTTTCCAGATCGATGCCCAGGTCTTTGAAGATCGGCGTCGCGCCGGTCAGCACGGCGATGTCGCCCAGCATGGCCTTGCGGCGGTCGCCGTAGCCCGGAGCCTTCACCGCACAGCACGTTGAGGATGCCCCGCATCTTGTTGACGACCAGCGTGGCCAGGGCTTCGCCTTCGACGTCTTCGGCGATGATCAGCAGCGGCTTGTTCGCCTTGCTGACGGCTTCCAGCAGCGGCACCAGCTTCTTGGCGGTGGAGATCTTTTCTTCGAACATCAGCACATAGCAGTTTTCCAGCTCGACAGACCTGGTCGTCCTGATCGGTCACAAAGTGGGGCGAAAGGAAACCGCGATCGAACTGCATGCCTTCGACGACTTCGACGGTCGTCTCGCTGCTGCGACCTTCTTCGACGGTGATCACGCCGTCCTTGCCGACCTTCACGAAGGCGTCGGACAGCACGCTACCGATCGACGGGTCGTTGTTGCCGGCAATCGTGGCGATCTGCTGGATCTCTTTCTTGCTCTTGTCGTCGATTTTCGACCGCGTGCCCGGCAATCGCCTTGCTGACGGCCTCGGTCGCCTTGTGAATGCCGCGCGAGAGGGCCATCGGATCGGCGCCGGCGGCGATCATCTTGAGGCCCTCGCGGAAGATCGCTTCGGCCAGGACGGTCGCGGTCGTCGTGCCGTCGCCGGCCACGTCGTTCGTCTTGCTGGCAGCTTCCTTGACGAGCTGGGCACCCAGATTCTCGTTGGGGTCGTCCAGGTCGATGTCCTCGGCCACGGTCACGCCGTCCTTGGTGATCTTCGGCGAGCCCCAGCCTTTGTCGAGTACGGCGTTTCGGCCGCGCGGGCCGAGCGTGCTGCGAACGGCCCGCGCCAGCTTCGAGACGCCGTTAAGCAGCGGCTGCCGAGCTTCTTCTTCAAAAACCATTTTCTTGGCCACTGTGAATGCCCTCCTTCTTTGGTGGATCACACGTGAGTCGATGCGTCGGACTACTTACGTCGAGTCCGCTCGTGGTTGGTCGAATTGGGGAATTGCCTTGTCCGGTCGGCGGCGGTTCTCTCGCCGTACCAGAATGGCAGACCTCTCCCGTGAGGCGACCTTAGAATGCAAGCGGTGTGCCAGACGCTCAACGGCGGAAAAATCCCGCCGTAATTCGCATTTCTACCGCGTTTGCCGGCCTCTCAACCCAAGGTCCCGCCATGCACGGTGCCATTTTGGCAGCGATTCAAGGGAGTGTCCTTGATCGGCAAGTGACAACCGGTTCACCCCGTTCGGGGCCACCGGCGCGGCCGGTCGGGTCGTGCGTTGCCGGGGGATGTGACCGGTGAACCGGGTCCGAGGCCATGGGGTCGGACCACCCCCCACCTTCCGATCAGCAGGTTTGGTAGGACAATGGCGGCCGACGGGCTAAAATAAAGGTCCCGTGACGACGGGAACCCGAACGCTCGGATCAACTCCATTCATCGGCTGGGAGCCTGCGTGCACGGCTGGATTCACATTTCTTGGCTTCCCTGGTTGCGCGGGCGACGGATCGCCGCCCTTGCGCTGTTGATAGGCGTGTTGGGGACGGCATCCACCAACTCGGTGGCTCAGGCACCACCACCGAGTGGCGGAAGGGACGTCCGCGACATGGGGTTGGAGACCCATTATCTTGAGGATGCGACGGGGAAGCTGGTGCCCGTGCCCAGTCTGCCCTACGAGGAGTTTCTCCGACTCTACGAGTTGGACCGGCAACTTAAAAACCCCAGCATCCCGCCGCGATTCAGTCTGGAGCGCATGACCTTGGACGTCGTGGCCGAGGATCAGCAGGCCCGAGTGACGGCAGAATTCGACGTAAAATTACTGGGCGATGGTCTGTGTGCGATCCCGCTACGTTTCGCGGGAGCGATCTTGTCGGGACCAGCGGAGCATCAAGGCGCTGGGACGCAGGTATTGGAGTCGGCAGGTTCCGAGGGCGGATTTATCAGCTGGATACGGGGTGAGGCCGACCAGACACACGTGATCAAACTGTCGCTGGTCTGTCCTGTCACACGCGTGGGCCCGGAATCGCGATTGAGTCTCTCGCTGCCGCGGGCGACGGCTTCCTCGTTGCGGCTGGTCGTGCCCGACTTGGGCGCCCAGGCCACGATTCCAGCTCCTGCCCGACTGGTCGACCAGCGCAACCTTCCGGACAAGCGGACTGAGTTTCGTGCCATTGGCGTGGTGGGAGAAACCCAGCTGGCATGGGTCAATTCCCAGGTTCCGGTGGCCACCAAACCGCTACTGATCGAGGCCAACGGGGTCATTCAAATTCGCGTCAAAGGACCGGGAGCGGCAACTTCGGAAGCTCGCCTGCGACTGACAAGCTTTGGTCGCCGCATGGATACGGTAAAAATCCGACTGCCGGTCGGTTCCAAGCCCATCGATGTCGAGGACCCGAAGTACAAACTGGAATTTGTCGAGCCATTGAATGCCTCGGCGGGAGACGCTCCGATTGTGGTGGTCAAATTCACGGAGCCGACCGAGGGACCGATTGAGGTTCGTGTGGCCGCGGAACAATCTCGGCCGCTCGAAACATCCAACGCTCCCATGGACGTGCTGGGGTTTGAGGTGATTGATGCCTTGCGGCATTCGGGAGTGGTTTCCCTCTCCACCATCGGGGACTGGCAAGTTCGCTGGGATGACGACGACATCAACCTCAGCCGTCTGGGCATGCCGCCGGCCAGCCTGGCCGGCGAGAATATGGTGGCGGCCTTCGAGTACTATCAGCAACCATCCCGGTTGCCGATTCGCGTCCAGCGAAAACAGACTCGCGTCAGCGTTGAGCCGACTTACCTGTTCGACGTCGGCTCCAGCCTCGCGAAGCTGACGGCGATCTTCGATGTGCGGGTGCGCGGAAGTGCAGCCTCGTTTCTCCGCGTCGATTTAGATGGTTGGGAAGTCATCGGCGTGGCCGATAGCGGGCTGAATGGCGACCTGGCACTGCCGTCGACGGAAGTTACCCCTTTCGAGATCGCACTCGATCCGCCACGCCGCGGAGATTTTCAAATTCGTTTGACCGCCGAGCGGGCGGTCGACCGAGATGCCGACACCATTCGGTTGAATCTGCCTTCCATTCGCAATACCACGACGCTGCCGAGCACCGTGATTGTATCTCCGGCCGATAATGTAATTTTGTCGAGCTTGCCGGAAATGAGTCCCTCGTTCGATCCGGAACCGGTTCCGGAAGGTCTGGCACTGCCCGTTTATGAACGCAGCCCGCTGGCGTACCGCTACCGCGGAGAAACCGATTGCGCCGAACTGATCTATGGTTTCGCGCGCCGCCCGCGAGCGGTAACCGTGCGGTCGGACCACCGCGTCATCGTGACGACGGATCAGGCCGCGGTGGAGCAGCGATTGATATTCGACGTGCGTTACCAGTCGATCGATCGGCTGCCCTTGGAGGTGCCGATCGAGCTCTCGGCGAAGGGCGAGCTCCAACTATTCGTCGAGAACGAAGCAGTCGATTTGGCCCGTGTGGTTCGCTCGGAGGTCCCCCTCAGGTCGCCAAGCGACCTGGTCGCGGCTGAGTCCGCGATGGAACCGGCCGGCATTCCGCCGATGAATTCGGCCCTCGAAATCTGGGATGTGCCACTCACCCTTCCCCGAGATCGTGGCGTCAGCGTCGCCATTCGCTTCGCACTTCCCATTCCACCGGGTGGTCAGCCAGAAACGCTGACGATTCCCACGGTGCGCTACGCGGATGGGCCCTGCAATAACGCAACGCTCACGCTGCAATCGGCGGCAGGAATCAGTCTGATCATTTCGGAACCGGTGAATTGGATCACCGAGTTACGTGGGTCTGCCACGGAGGAAAATTCGGTGTACCGCGCGAGTTCCCTGCCACCACAGATCCAGCTCATCGCCCAGCGGCTCGCCGAGAAGCGCCCGGCACGGATGGTGGTGGAACGCTCGTTCCTGCAGTCGTGGTTCACGCCGACCCGCGAACAGGATCGGGCGATTTTTCGGCTCTCCAATGTCGGTTCGTCGATCCGCTTCCGACTGCCGGCGGGAGTCGACGAAACCGGGGTGCAAGTCATGCTCAACGGTCGACTGGCCGATGCGGAGCCGGATGCCGACGGTTGGCAGAGGATTTCCGCCACGGAATCTCCCGGGCAAACGCAAACGCTCGAATTAGCGTACGCGTTTTCCGCGCGACAAGGCGGGCATGATTTGCGTGTGGAATTACCGCGGCTGGCAGGAGCCTCTTTTTCGCGGCAGTTCTACTGGCAACTGATATTACCTGAGAACGAGCACCTGCTGGTGCTGCCACCCGCGCTGACATCCGAAAATCGGTGGCAGCGACGGGGAATTTTCTGGGAACGCCGGCCAGCGCGCGATCACGCCTGGCTGGCCAACTTCAGCGGCGGCAGCTGGCAGTCGCCCGCACCCGCAAGTTGCAACACGTATCTGGCGAGCGGTTTTGGTGACGTGCGCAGCCTGCGGGCCCAGACCGCGTCGCGCCGCGGGTTGCTGTTTTGTTCTTCCGGACTCGTGCTGCTCATCGGATTTTTATGGCGGGGCCTCGGGTGGCGCTGGATCCGCTGGGTATCATTGCTCGTCGCCGTGGTGCTGGTAAGTGCCATTTGGCTATTTCCCACCGTCGCCCTGCTCGTCGGGCAGGCCGCTGCCTTCGGGATCGTGCTGGTGATCACCAGCCGCTGCCTCGATTGGCTTGCCGACCATCGGCTCGGCGCCCGCAGCGAAAAAGGGCTGCCGCTGTCGGTGGCAAGCCGACCGTTGCTACCGGCGGAAGCGAGCCAACACGCTCAGCGATCCACCGAGACCGTTGCTCCCATGGCAGCCTCCGCGAATCGCTGACAATAGCACACAGATGCGACACACCATGCACACGATCGGCGCCGGCATCGCATGGCTCGCGCTTGCCGTCTCACCGGCCATGAGCCTGGGACAGATGGCAGAGTCACCACGACCGCCGGGTGAGGAAGCCTCGCTTACTGGACGAGGTCCGGATCATCCGACCGATTCGTCGACTCCCATCATCTTCTCGCGTGTCTATATGCCCTTGGCGATGATTGCCGATGCTCCGGGGACTTATTTGCCGGTTACGCAGTCTCGCTTTAAACGCCTGATCGCGGGGGCGGCGGCCGAAACGCCTCCGATGATGACCTCGCGGCTCACCTCCGCCCGCTATGTGGCCCGTTTTGACGGCGGCGAATTGGTGGACGGATTGGCAAATCTACGCATCGAACAGGATTCTCCGGGACGGTTGGTCGTTCGCTTGGACGATTGCGGCCTGCCCATCAATGCTCCGCGGTGGCTCGACCGTGCATCCGCCAATCACGGCGATGCGATTTTGGGGATGACCCCCAACCAGCAACTGGTTGCCATCACGGAAGGCTCCGGCAACCTGGAGTTTGACTGGTCTCTCCGCGGAACACGTCAAGCGGCTTCGACTTTCGCGTTCTTGCTGAAATTGCCAAGCTGCGTCGATTCGACCATTGAATTACTCGTTCCCGATCCACTGGAAGTGACCAGCCGCCAGGGGATCATCACGCAGCAAGTCGATTCGCCGCAAACCAATCGCTGGATCATTCGCTGCGGCAGCGTGAGTCAGATCGAGTTCGTAATCGCGCCTCGGCAAACCGTGACCAATCCGTCGGCGACTTCGCTCTACGCGGAATCGACCACCTACCGCATGGCTCTGGACGGCGTCGGCTTCCAGACACGGATGGAATTGGAAGTATTACAGTCGCCCATCAACGGCCTCACGCTGCAAATGCCGTCGGAAGTAGCAGTAAAGGCTGCCACGATTGACGGCCTTGCGGTTCCGCTGGATGTCATCAACGATCGTCAAAACTCGGCGCGGCAGCTGAGCGAAATCCATCTGGACCGCACGATCGCCGCGGGCAATCATGTGGTAACGGTGGATTGTCTGACACATTGCCCGCCTGGTGCCCTCTGGGAACTGCCTCGCATCCGTCCCCAGGGCGTTGTCTGGCGACATGGCACCACCACGATCGAGGTCCAGCGCCCCTCAGCGTGACTCGATTGGAATTGGGTGGCTGCTGGCAACGCGACGTCGTGCGACCGCCCGAGAACCCTGCCCTTCTTCGGCGGACATTCGAACTGTATGGCGTTGATGCCAAAATTCAGGTCCTGGTGGAGCTGCCCGAAAGTGACCTTCATCTGCGGCAGGGTACGACGATCACGCTGGGTGGTCCCACGACCACCGCGATCGCGATCCTGGGCGTCACTGCCAGTCGGGGCGAGCGATTCAAGTTGACCGCGGACGTTCGCTCGGACTGGGTGATTGATGGTGTGCAGGTGTCGAATCAAGAACTGCTGGAGGATTGGCAGGTTGCGCCGGCAACACAAGACAACCAGCAACTCGAGATTCGCCTAAGGCAACCGATTGACCGACAACAGGCACTTCGCGTGACCATCGTCGCGCATCGCGGTCGGATATTCCCGGGGGAACGCATCACACAGGAGGAACTGCGAGTCATACACGTCCACGATGTCGAGATCGAGGACGATCTGTTTTGCATTCGCTGCCTGAATAATCAACAATTGCGCGTCGCCGAGGATGCGGGCGTCCGCCCACTTAACGGCCTGCAACTGGCAGCCAAAGACGCCTCCCTCGTTTCCGCCAAGCGAGGTGATTTTACCTATCGCTCACCGGAGGATACCAGTCCGCTTAGTTTTTTCTACGTGGAAGGGACACCCGTCTGGCGTAGTCGTATGGAGACGTCGGCGCGAATCAGCCGCGGATTGGTGGACGAAACGTATCGCATCGAAGTGATCCCCGAAGCGGCCGCCATAGAAAAAATATTGGTGCGTCTTCAGCCGCCACGCTCGGCACCCATTCGCTGGTCGCTGGCGGACATGGGCGATCAACAACTGGCCGCTCGACGACCAACCAATGAGCCGGGTGCCGATGGCAGTGAGCTGTGGGAGATTATGCTACCCGAGAGCAAACGGTCGTCCATCACCATTCTCGGTCATCGCTCGCGGCAAATGGAAGAAGGTCCGAGCGACATTTGCGTATTGTCCACGCCCGAGGCGAAAGCCGAGCGATCGGTGGTCACGGTGATTGCGGCCCCAGATGCCCTCGGATACTTCCGCGTGGAAAGCGAGCTACCGCGGTTGCCGCTTACGGAAGACCTTGCCGCAAATCCGTTCGCCGTCAGCCGCTATCTGGCGACCGCCGGCAGGAGGCTCTCGCGGCGCGTCACCGTGCGACCTCGCGAAACCCCCGAGACGGGAGCTTGGATTGCAAAGTCGTCGCAACATACGCGCTTGTCGCCACAAGGCGCCATGCTGCACGAAATCGAATTACTCGTGGAAAACTACGGGCAGTCAACGTTCAAAGTCACCTTGCCGGAGGGAGCCGCCATGCGGCGGATGACGGTGAACGGCCAGTTCGTGCCCGTGACCGAGTCAACGTTGGATTACAGCGTTCCCATGAATCCGCGAGATCGAGACATCCACGTCCATATCGAGTATTCCGAGTCGAGGACTCGGCTTCACGCCCTCGAGACCATGGACTTGCCACCGCTCAGAACCAGCCTCCCCTTACTGCAACACCACTTCTCCTTGTCGGTCCCTCCCGATTGGGCATTTTGGGGAAAAACGGCCGCCCTGCATGACTCGTGGACGTCGCGCTTGTTCGGCTGGCTGGCCCGTCCCGCGTCACCTCTCCCCGCGGGGCCGCAAGCGACCATTGCGCTCGACAATCCTGATGGCCACCGAGTGCGTATCTTTCATCGCCCGGTCTGGGGACTTGCCGGCTGGCTGGTCGGGTGCGTGACCGTCCTGTTCGTCGCTCTGCAAACACGCCTGCGACCGCTGCCCTTCGCCATCGGCATCGCCGCTTGCCCTCTGGCTTGCCTGCTGGTCCCACTTCCGCTGGCGCCGATCGTACGAGGCCTCTTCTGGGGCGGGCTCGCGGGTTGTGTCGCAAGACACCTCCCCGGTCACCGCGGCGATGCCGCGCCGCTCGGGATGGGTCGTTGGACCACCGCCCATCTGTTGATGGTCGTGGTAACCGTATGCCCACCACATCTCCAAGAGCAGGTGCGCGGCGAAGGGCCGGCGGCCAAGCTGGCACCGGCGACGTATCGCGTCCTCATCCCGGACGATGAAACGGCCAACGGCGATGCTTACGTGTTCGTGCCCTCGCGGATGTACCAGGAACTTGTCGAGAGGATCGAGCGACGTAAATCTCCCTTACAGTCCTGGGTGATACAGTCGTTTCGCTATCGGACGCGTCTGTCCTCGACGGAGGAGGCCGTTTTACCCACTCTGGGGACGGTGGAGGTCACGGCACGTCTGCACGCCTTTCGCCCCGGCCAACGGATTGAATTTCCTTTGCCTGCCAGCAATACCGGCTGGCGTATTCGTCAGGTCACACTGAATGGCGAGCCAATCGACTGGGAATTCGGTAACGACGCGCGGACCCTTCGGTTGCAGCTATCAGCGGCGGGCGAACAACAGGTGCGATACCTGTTCGATCCCCCAGACACGCTGGTTGGCGAATTGGGCTGTGACTTGCCACTTGTCCCTCACCCCGACAGCACACTGGAACTTTCCATCTCCCGCGATGATCTTCTCCCGGTGATCAACAACCGCCTTGGCCGAGCCTTTCCACTTGAGGAAAGCCGCCGCCAGGTCATTCAATTGGGAGCGTGCGCCAGCGCGAAAATTCGGTGGAACGAACTCGCTTCGACCGCTGTGGACGAATCGCGCGAACTTCAGCTACTCGGCTGGTTGCGGATTGCCCCCGGAGCCGTCACGTGCGACATCGCACTCCACGCGTCGGATCATCGTCCCCTGCCGCGTACACTTCGCTTGGACCTGGGGCCGTCGCTCCGTCCATTGAATTCGACCAGCCACCCGTTTGATCATTTGGAAGATCAGACGAATCGGCGTCTACTCGAACTCGACACCCAGTCCCAGCCGGTGGTCCGCCTTCGTTGTCTCGTGACGAATGGCGGCGGCCTGGGGGAATTGACCTTGCCTCAAGTGCGTGTTCTGGATGGCACGATCGTGCGTTCGATCTGGGCCGGGACGATCGATCCCTCTTTATCATTTGAACAGACTCTCGATCGTGATTCGCTCAGTCGGACTCCCGAGGAATTCGTCCGTGCATGGCAACTTCCGACGTTGGAAATACCGGATTTCGTGGTGTCGCCCACAGGAAAAGAGATGCGTTGGCGCTTGCGGACGTTTCCCCGCCGTTCAATTTCGCTCGCAGAAACCTCGTCGCGGATTGTCTATTCAGCGGCCGCCGCGGACATCCATTTTGAAGCCCGCATCGCTCCCTTGGAGGGACAACATTTCCTGCATCAGCTCGCCGCACCGCCTGAGTTGGTGATCCATTCGCTGGAGGTGGAGGAAGAAGACGTCCGCCAGCCGGTGAGCTGGACCCGTGACGACAGCGGCATGATTCACATCATGCTCGAAGCGGCCGTGGGGGGAGCACATCAAATCCACCTGCATGCTTCACTTCCTCGCGGCGAATGGGGCGAGACCGACGTCCCCATCGTCACGGTGGGAAATGGCCAAATTGCCTCCCACGAAATCACAATCCTGCGCGATTCCACGGTATCGGTCGAGTTACTTGTGGAGGAAAGCCTGCAGCCGTTATTACTCGACGGAAACGGGTCCGCGGAAGCAGGACTCTATCTCGTGGCTTCGCTCCTGAGCGATGGGGAAGCTCGGCCGCAGGCAATTGTCGATGTCCAACCAAACCACCCCGACGTACGCGGCCAATTGGTCACGACGATGCGGAATACGGCCGGCCGCTGGTGGGCGGATGTCGATTGGTCACTCGCATTTACGGGGGGAGTTCCGGATGAATTTGTGATGGAATCCACGGCCGATTGGGGCGATACGCTGCACATCGAACCGCCTGTCGATAACCGCGTCGAGGACCTTCCCGACGGACGACGGCAGATCGTGGTTCAACCGCGTCTGGATCGTGCAACGCGTGATTTTCGTCTCCGCATGTCGGCCCCACTGACCTTGTCTTCACAAGTCGTTTCGCCTCGTCTCAGACTGCTCGACCACCCACACGTGGAACGACTGCTCGTGCTGCCACGACACACTCAAGGCAATCCGCTGGCCTGGGAACTGACCGCCGCCACTCGGATGAGCGACGTTCCCGAGTCCCTGCAGAAAATCGCTGCATCGGTGGACGACGCGGAATGGTATGTGCTGCAGCAGGCCAATGCGGCCGCTTCGCTCCCCACCCAGCGATCGACCGTGCAACCGGCCAAGCTGCTGCTGGCGGATATCCGGCTCGATGCGACCGACAAGCTGACCATTGGTGACGTGCGACTCCTGATTCATCCGAGAGGCAGCTCATTTGCGCAGCTCCATATTCCCGCGGGCTGTCAGGTCGTAGCGACGCTGGTCGACGATCGTCTGGCCGAAACCTCACCGCTCCACGACGGTTCACTCCGTGTATGCCTCGGACCAAGTCAGCTGCCGCAAGAGATTCGCGTGCTGTGCCGGCTGGATGGGCGGGCAACGCATACCCAGCGTTTGACTCGGACCATCGAGGTTCCTTCCCTCGCATCCAACGACGTGCCGACCAATCTTTGGTCTCTAGCACGCGGTCCCGCCATCACAGCCGCGGAACCCAAGAGCGTGCAATCACTTTCCGCTCATGATGCGACCCTCCTCCGTCTGAATACCTATCAGACCGCCATCGGCGAAGCGGGTGAGGCGTTGACAAATTACTCAACCGACGAGATAGAGACCTGGTTCAGCGGTTGGGCCAGCCGGATATTGGCACTTGCCTTCGTCTGCGACACCGACGGGGACAACCCCACGAACGATCACGATTTGACCATCCGTGTGGCTGGTGGCTTGCGCAAAGATGCCCTCCGATTGGGCGTTGACGAGTCGGACTTGCCAGCACTACTCGACAGTAAGGCATGGGCCAGTCGTGACGATGTGATGACATTCGATGTGAAAGATACAGAATCGCCGGGCACCTATTACTCGTCGTCGACGTCATCCCATCAGTTGCGTGTGAATGCCGATACCGCACAGCCCGCCAGGCTCAGCCAAACGGCTCTGGATCATCGCGATTCTGCTGCTGCTCGGCGTCGCCGCTTGTTGCGTGACAGCAACGCCTGCAGTTCAGGCTCGCACGAATCGCTGGTTGCACGTGCTGCCGATCATCATCGGCTTTCTCTGGATCGTGTTGCTGCGTCTTCCCGCTGTGGGCTGGCTGTTGATTCTCTCGGCCCTGATGCTCAGTCTGTTTGTGAGCGATTTTCCACCACCGCGATCGACGGCACATGACCCGCGCGAATAATTCGCCAGACGTCCAAGCGAAACATCGGCACGCGATTTTTCAGGCCGACATCGTCCTTTTTCAGCGGATTCTTCGCCTTGGCAGTCCCATTGCCATTTGCTACCGTACGCCCCGTCGAAAGCAGATGATTTTGCCGGACTAATGCATTCCACCGCTTGCTGATACTTTTCACATAAGCAGGCCGATCATGGAAGGAGGCCGCTGTGAGCACGCATGAAAAAAAAAGCTTAGGTATCCATATTCGCTGGATGATTCGCCGGGACATGATGGAGGTCCTGCGGATTGAAAGCGCGAGCTTTGAATTCCCCTGGTCGGAAGAAGACTTCATTCGTTGCCTGCGACAGCGGAATTGCATCGGCATGGTGGCTGAGCATCATGAGCGCGTCGTGGGCTTTATGATTTACGAGCTACACAAATCCAAATTGCACATCATCAATTTCGCCGTGCACCCCGCCTTTCGTCGCCAAGGCGTGGGTCAGCATATGGCACAAAAACTCGTCGGCAAACTTTCGCCACAACGACGGGACCGCATTCTGCTAGAGGTCCGAGAAACCAATCTCCCGGCTCAACTATTCTTCCGCTCGCTGGGATTCCTGGCCGTTTCTGTCTTGCGTGATTACTACGAAGATACCACGGAAGATGCGTACACGATGATGTACCAACACAGCGATGAGGCAGGCTACGCGCCGGTAAATCGCATCTCGAAACTGGCCGGTTAGCGGGCACGTTCTTGCAGGGAACCGTGCGTCGGCGGCCTAAGCGACGACGCAGCGCCGCCCGAAGAACAGCCCCAATGCTCCCACCGCCGCCAGTACAAACGTGCCGGGCTCGGGAACCAGAATGCCAATTTTAATGCGCTCGAATTTATTGATATTCAGCGCTTGATGGGTCACGGTCAACAATCGTGACTCGCCATCGATGGTGATCACACCGGATGAGGAACCCGTGATCGGATTCAATCCAAAGCCACTCCCCTGCACCATGACGCCCGTACCCGTGGTACCGAGGGGATGCACCACCTGGGGCGTCGCGCCACGCAGATGCTGGTACGACTTTTCTCCCGTCGCGTACACGTAAAGACGCTCATTGGGATCGACCGTATCGGTCATCACGAACATCTCGACCGGCGTGCTGAAACGGAACTTGAGCGAGTGGGAGCCGGGGTCGGCATGGCCGCCCGTATTCAACCACTCTGCCGCGCAAGAGGTGGGAAAGTCAAAATGACCGACCATCGTAACCGTGACATCGATGTCGCCCAGGATATCCTCGAACGTCTGCCCCGTGGACATGATCGTATCGTGGTTCCAACCGGGAAAGCGAAGAGTGCTGACGCCCGTAAGAAAAGCAGCGGCCGAGTTGGAGAGCAGCAGCAATAGCGCCATGCTCAGCGCCAGTACCTGTCGTTGCATTACACTCCCTCCTCACAAGCACAGCCCAAGCTGTTGACACTGTTGGAGAGCGCTACCGAAGAATATTCCGTTCCCCAGAGACGCCACGAGCTTTCGCCCACACCACACCGCCGTCCCTGCCGGCTCATTCGCCGCTTCAAATGGAAACCTACGTTGAGCAGTCGGAATAGATCCGCAAAGGACACGAAGCGTGGCCCACAAGCCCACTTGCAGTAGACTTCAAGCCCCTACCGATGTCAATGGTTAAGCAAACGCCGCAGCCAGCGAAATGCCAGTTTTCGCGAAATTTAGCCTGTTTCCCGACCCCCAGGAACCCGACTGCCGCGGCGGCAGGGCTGTCATTTGTCCCTGGCCGGACGGCAAACCCCGCCTTCGACCGAAACCAGCCACCCGGGCAGGTTAGTAGCCGACGCCCACCGAAAGCGCACCACGCTGACTGGCATAGTACCCATCGGGTATTCCCAACCGATAAAACGAAGTGCCAATATAAGGGTATCCGTAAGACGGACGATAGACGCCCCTCACCGGGTAGGCGTAATGACCGGGTGTCGTCTCGAAACCCGAACCGCGATAGAAGGAACCGCGGAGCGAGTCCCGACCGTAGTAAGTGGCTGGCTTACCCCCGCGACACGCCGCTCCCATGGGAGCCAGGCTGCGACCGCTGCCAAAGGACTGGGCGTCGGCTGTCGTGGACAGGATGAGCAGCAACGCAGAGGCCACCGCGAACAGGTAACGTGTTTTCATGACTTCATTGGTCCGTGTGGAAACGGGAGTTGCTACGGGACACCATGACAAGCGGCTCGCGACTCGGCGGCTTTTGGGGGACAGAGTGCGAACCGACGATTCAGATCGTCCCGTCGTCTTGTAAGGCCCTCAAACGGAAAATCGACCGTTCGAGTCGCAGGTCGCCAGTGGCTCTAAGTCTGGAACCGCTAATTGACGGGGCGGCGGACGTCGCAGCCCCCAACACCGCCAAAAACGCACCAACCAGCAGGCTTTACCGCACCGACAAGGTCGCCTCGTGTTCTCCCTGGCAGCGCAGAGAGCAGGCCAAGCTCGGGTAAATTCCGCGCAGCGGTGAAGGACGAACCTGGCAGGGTCCGTCCAGCAACGCCCAACCACGTGTCACGGCGCAGCGTCCGCCACGGGAACCGATTCGGCCGTGACCCGCGGCAGGCCTGGGGAGTCCACATTCGCCGGTTCGCGAAAGCTACTGTCATGCACCAGCAGTCCCTCGTCGCCCACAAAATAGGTGGCGCAATTTGCCACCGACAGATTGTAGACTTCGGTGGCGCCGGCCCGTTCCACGGTATCAACGCAGAGGCTGCCACGCACCGTATGCAGTCGATCTCCCGGTTCCAACTTGCGTGCCATCCGCCACCCTGTTCGTTCCACCCAGAAGGGATGGCCCAGCGTCGATCGCACCTGATGCGCTTCCGCCGTCACCAATACCGTGTTCGCAATGCGAACCGTTACATCACTCACCGGCTGATAAAGGAGTTGACCGGTCTCGACATCCTGCGCCAACACCCGTTCACCGATCTGTATCTGCTCCACGGGCCGCTTACCTTGAGCTGTCCAAACGAGCGTGCCGGCGGGGAAACACTCGCCACCTGACACAAAGGTGCCCGGCAAGTTGGCCACCGGATCGAAGTACGATACGACTCGCTCTTGTTCGATCCGTCGGGATGGCTTGTAGTCAATAACTTCGTAGTCATTATAGTGCTTCCACCAATCCCACCAGGCATTCGGAGTCGATTCGATGGACGTCGCCTCGGTCGATCCAGCCAATGCGGCGTACACGAGCGCATTCTGCCTGAACGTCCGCGCATTGCTCGCCGCCACCTCGGCTTGGGTGGTGGCGGCTCTCTGCACGGCGTCCGTGAGTGCCATCGGTCGCGTGGGGGCTCGGCGTCCGACCGTGACACCCAACGTTCGCATCTCGGCCTCGACAATCTCGTCGACACCTTCACGGACAAAAAGCTGGCGATGTAACACGCTGCCGCGCTCGCCAGGGATGATCTGAAAATCCGTCAGCAGGGGATTCTCCAAGGCAGCCAGCATCAGGGGTACGAACTCGCTCGGCGGCCGCGATCGTAGGCGCTCGGCGGCGCGCTGGCGTGCCGCTTCGTCGGGAGCGGCCATGGCATAACGCGCCAACGACTCGGACGCAGCCGCACCCGGCAGGGACGCAATCAGATCGATCGCCCATTCGGTCCAAGCTGAAGGCTCGCGCGACGACCATTCCAGCGCCGGCAGTGCTGCCTCTGTGAGCTCGTCGCGCATTTCCCGACAAGCCTTTTCGCGGGCCGCGAGGTTGCGGGAAAATGCCTTTTTCCATTGTTCCAGACGTCGCGTCCAAACGACCAGATCCTCGCGAGCCGCAGCCTGCGCTGCTTCCCAGTCACGAGCCTCCTGCCGGGTCCGCCACTGACCTCCCACCCATTCCAGTCCGAGGGCGGCGGCGGCGGACGCCCTCTGGCTTTCATCACTCTCTCGTCGCTCAAGCACGCGGCGGTAATGCACTCGAGCCAATTCGGCATCACCTTGGCCGGCGCACCAGCCGGCCAACTGCAACTCGGTCGCCGGATTGGCCGTCGCCGCCGTCCGCAACTGTTCGTATACCGCCCACCAGGCGGGTCGCGGCTGCCAGGCCTCTGAGGTATTGATGGGCACCCAATCACCACCTACCCGCACTTCACCACGACGCCAATGCACAAGCGGCTCGTGCGGACTCTCGCGGAGAACATGCTCGAACAGCAGATCACTGTAATGCTGGTCGCCATCCATTTGGAATTCAATCGCCGATCGCAATCGGTCGGTCAACGACTCCTCAACCGCCTGCAACGGGGACGGCTGCCACGGCATGCCGCACCACCCTGCGAGGAAAGCGAACCGTAGCCAGAGATGCGGACGTGTGCTTCGAAGCATCATCGACTCCTCGATCTGGGTGGTGTTCCCACCAACGTCACGAACCCGCGTGATCGTTAGCGAGTCTTGGGACAGGAGCGCCGCCAAGCGGGTACAACCTCGCGGCGCAATCCGCGACCATTCCCACGCCTCGGATTCCACCCTATGTTTTAACGCTCAGCAGCCACACTTGTCAAAAAAATGGCGAGAAGCGGTCGTTTTGTGAACCGCTGATGCGCGCTAATTGACGCTGATGGGAGGATGATAAGCCCGCAAAGGAGCACCACATCGTCCTGAGCCGTAGGCGCTAGCCTCGGGCAGCCACCTAGCCACGGGGAGCCACTTTCTTGCTTTCTTGCCGGCAGTTGTTTCTCACGGAGCCGCAGAGATCACGGAGGGTGCCAATGCCGCCAGCACGTTGCCAACCGGTCTCCGTGGCTCCGTGCCTCTGTGAGAAAACAAGCCAGCCGCCGTCGCGAAGCGACGTACGCAGATTACGCCAACGCGATGCCGCAAAACGGTGGGTTCTTGAACCGCTGATGCGCGCTCATTGACGCTGATGGGAGGATGATAAGCCCGCAAAGGAGCACCACATCGTCCTTAGCCGTAGGCGCTAGCCTCGGGCAGCCACCGAACCATGGGGAGCCCCTTTCTTGCCGGCAGTTGTTTCTCACGGAGCCGCAGAGATCGCAGAGGGTGCCAATGCCGCCAGCACGTTGCCAACCGGTCTCCGTGGCTCCGCGCCTCTGTGAGAAAACAAGCCAACCGCCCTCGCGAAGCGACGTACGCAGATTACGCCAACGCGATGCCGCAAAACGGTGGGTTCTTGAACCGCTGATGTGCACTCATGGACGCTGATGGGAGGATGCTAAGCCCGCAAAGGAGCACCACATCGTCCTGAGCCGTAGGCGCTAGCCTCGGGCAGCCACCGAGCCATGGGGAGCCCCTTTCTTGCTTTCTTGCCGGCAGTTGATTCTCACGGAGCCGCAGAGATCGCAGAGGGTGCCAATGCCGCCAGCACATTGCCAACCGGTCTCCGTGGCTCCGCGCCTCTGTGAGAAAACAAGCCAACCGCCCTCGCGAAGCGACGTACGCAGATTACGCCAACGCGATGCCGCAAAATGGTGGTTTTGTGAACCGCTGATGTGCACTCATGGACGCTAATGGGAGGATGATAAGCCCGCAAAGGAGCACCACATCGTCCTGAGCCGTAGGCGCTAGCCTCGGGCAGCCACCGAGCCATGGGGAGCCCCTTTCTTGCCGGCAGTTGTTTCTCACGGAGCCCCAGAGATCGCAGAGGGTGCCAATGCCGCCAGCACGTTGCCAACCAGTCTCCGTGGCTCCGCGCCTCTGTGAGAAAACAAGCCAGCCGCCCTCGCGAAGCGACGTACGCAGATTACGCCAACGCGATGCCGCAAAACGGTGGTTTTGTGAACCGCTGATGCGAGCTAATAGACGCTGATGGGAGGATGATAAGCCCGCAAAGGAGCACGACATCGTCCTTAGCCGTAGGCGCTAGCCTCGGGCAGCCACCGAACGATGGGGAGCCCCTTTCTTGCCGGCAGTTGTTTCTCACGGAGCCGCAGAGATCGCGGAGGGTGCCAATGCCGCCAGCACGTTGCCAACCGGTCTCCGTGGCTCCGCGCCACTGTGAGAAAACAAGCCAGCCGCCCTCGCGAAGCGACGTACGCAGATTACGCCAACGCGATGCCGCAAAACGGTGGTTTTGTGAACCGCTGATGCGCACTAATAGACGCTGATGGGAGGATGATAAGCCCGCAAAGGAGCACGACATCGTCCTTAGCCGTAGGCGCTAGCCTCGGGCAGCCACCGAACGATGGGGAGCCCCTTTCTTGCCGGCAGTTGTTTCTCACGGAGCCGCAGAGATCGCGGAGGGTGCCAATGCCGCCAGCACGTTGCCAACCGGTCTCCGTGGCTCCGCGCTCTGTGAGAAAAAAATAGAACTGGCGGACAAGGGCCGTTTGGAAACCACTTATCGAGACCACGGACGCGCGACGCCGGGAAAGGGTAGTTTTGTGAACCGCTGATGCGCACTAATAGACGCTGATGGGAGGATGATAAGCCCGCAAAGGAGCACCACATCGTCCTGAGCCGTAGGCGCTCGCCTTGGGCAGTCACCGAACCATGGGGAGCCCCTTTCTTGCCGGCAGTTGTTTCTCACGGAGCCACAGAGATCGCGGAGGGTGCCAATGCCGCCAGCACGTTGCCAACCGGTCTCCGTGGCTCTGTGCCTCTGTGAGAAAAAAAAGGAACTGGCGAACAAGGGCCGTCTGGAAGCCACTCAGCGAGACCACGGCAGCGCGATGCCGTAAAAGGGTCGTTTTGTGAACCGCTGATGCGCTAATAGACGCTGATGGGAGGATGATAAGCCCGCAAAGGAGCACCACATCGTCCTGAGCCGTAGGCGCTAGCCTCGGGCAGCCACCGAGCCACGGGCTGGCCTTTTCTCTCCGGCCGTCACCACGCGGCTGTAATGGCCGCACGTTGCCCACACGGGGTCCGTGCAAGTGAGATGTCATTCAAAGGTACGACGTCCACTCGCCTAGACCCGAGGCTAGCCGCCTACGGCTGTCATGTCAGTCCAGAACCGACTCCCGCCTGGTGTCGTTTCTCACGGAGCCACCGAGACCACAGACGTAAGGGCATACGCCGCGCCAATTGCCGACCGGTCTCTGTGGCCCTGTGCCCTCTGTGAGAAAAATAGAACTGGCGGACAAGGGCCGTTTGGAAACCACTTATCGAGACCACGGACGCGCAACGCCGGGAAAGGGTAGTTTTGTGAACCGCTGATGCGGGCTCATGGACGCTGATGGGCAGCTGACACACCGGCACAGGCCCAGCAAATCGTCGTCAGCCGTAGGGCGCTCGCCTTGGGCAGTCACCGAACCATGGGGAGCCCCTTTCTTGCCGGCAGTTGTTTCTCACGGAGCCACGGAGATCGCGGAGGGTGTTAATGCCGCCAGCACATTGCCAACCGGTCTCCGTGGCTCCGCGATTCCGTGAGAAAACAAGCCAGCCGCCGTCGCCAAGCGACGTACGCAGACTACGGCAGCGCGCGATGCCGCAAAACGGTCGATTTCTGACCGGAACCAGGAACTTCAGGCCGTCCTAGGGTTTATGGAACTCGCGTTTGCAATGACAGCTTGTGGAGAGCTGCCGATGACACAGGACACGTCCATCTTACGCAGCCGTTTCGACGCTTCGGACGATGAAGCCGAAGCCGATTCGGACGGAACGCTCGGTGCGTGCGGTTTGCCACGCCTAGTGGATTTAGACTAGGCATTGGTCGTTACTGCAGAGGTCGTTTTCACTGCTGCTCCGTTCCCGAGCCCTCCACACGTGGCACTAAGTTTCTTGATGTGTCCGATTTCTGTGCCACAAGTCGGAGGCAAGATATCAGTAATGGCATGGCGAATAAGCATACTATTGCCAGTCCAATGTCAGGCTGTATTCTCACGAATGCCATCAATGAAATGCCGCTAACGCTGGGAAAGAAAAAATAGAGAGCAGTGAAGCCTGCCAGCAGAGTTGCAACTTTGCCCATTTCCTTTCCCTTCTCGATAGTTTGCCGCGTCTTGAACAGTTTCGACAACTGCATCAAAAACCATCCAACGAATCCAAGCAGCGTGAGCATCGCCCCGATACGAATCCACCGTTCACTTCCTGTTAGGGGTGGCGGTTCTCCTTCAGTGAGAATGGCCAACACACCTTCCATTAGTTGCTCGGTGAACGACAAGGAGTTTGTATTCGTAAGCAACACAAATCCGACGCTCTTGTCTGGAATTATGAAAATCCCACAGTACGACGTGGCGGTAGAACCCAAATGCTGATAAAAGCGGACTCCGTTGTAGCTTCCTTGCTTCCAACCCATCGCGTAGCCGTAGTCTTCTTGATTCCATGGAGTTCTCATATCCGTGAGCAACGTTGGGCTCAATATCTGATGCCCCTTGAACTCACCATCATTCAAATGCATTTGCAGATAGTTGGCCAAATCGCTTGAACTGGCACAAATAAAACCCGCAGGTACGCTGGTTTGGGAAAAACTAACTTGCTTACTGGCCACGGGAACACCTCCCCAGTATTGGTACTGGGGAATCACCTTCGAGGTCACCGCGTCGCGAGTTCCTATCTGAACATCGGTCATTTGCAACGGCTTGAATACCGCGTCATACATGTACTCGCGGAAGGAAAGTCCAGATACTTGTTCGATGACAAGCCCCAACAAACAGTAGTTTAGATTCGAATATTCGTGCCTCGAATTCGGCTGAAAGTGAATCGAGATGGTGTGGCTGGAAGCGTCGAGGGCCCCAAGAGCTGGCAGTGCGTCGAATCCTTGTTCCTTTTTAATGCCGCTCGTGTGGTTCAGCAGATGACGCACAGTTATGTCATTGCGAAATTCAGAGAAGTCTATATTTGGCAAGACCTCAACCACTTTCGCATCCAGCTCCAGAAGGCCTTCCTCCACTAGCCTCAATACACCGAAGGCGGTCAGCGACTTACTTACAGAGCCAACGTAGAAGGGCATTTCGAATGTCGCCGTCGGGTCCGTGGCGTACCGGTAAGCGATATCTTCGTCGCCGACCACCAGACAGCTCCAGGTTTGGTATCTCGTAACTTTCCTCGCGTTGTTTCGAGAAAGTGCTCCAACCGTTGAAAGGTTGGGGCTTGGGCTACTGCCGTCCTGGACTGGAGTTCGGCTGTGGCAAGAATCAAGATGAGAAGCAGCTTGATGTTGTTCATAGTTCGGCAGGGCACGGGGTTAGATGGCAACGGGCGGATACTAAGGTATTCGCGTGCCTTTGCAGTATCTTGGAATCTTGCTCGCATGTCGATTGCCATACGCCCGGTGTTTCCGGAACTGACGCTGAATCTGCCATCGGTGAGAATCACGTCGTGCAGTTCGCCGCATTCCGAATTCACTGAAGTCACATCAACCGCCCGCAGAAAACCGTCGGCTCCAACCTGCGTCGGCGTGAAACTTCGAATTGACAATCGGTCGATGAAACCGAGGGGAGTTGGCAAACATCCAGATCTGCATCGGACATTGTGGGCCGACGCAGATTCGCGGTAGGCGTTTTCCCGACACACCTCCGTAGTTAGTACAATCGAAGCTCCGCAACTTTTTATCCATCAAGAGGCCCTGTTCGAGGAAGCTGCAATGGACTCCGTTGCCGACGCGATCGTCTACGCTGCGGCCTATATCGCCTGCCGAGACGAAGATGAAGACTTGAGCGAAGAGGACGACTCGGCGATCGGTCACATCATGGCCTATCTCTCGCATGCGACCACTGAAGAAGAGGATGCGTTGGCGGCCGCCGCCGAAAGAGCCCTCAAAGAAGAGAGGGCACTTCACCATCCCAAGGAGGAAATGATCGACTTTTTCGAGAACTGGATGCGGATCATGTTTGGGTTGGACTGGGACGGAAACCAACGTGCCTGACAGGTTCAGACTAGATAGGCTCTGGGAGTGTGCGGCTGGCGTCAGCTGCAAACCTTTTACAACGAGCGTTAAGCGACACCGTGTCGTCCATCCAGAGGCTGGTCTGGTGGCCATGCTCTGAGGAGATTAGCAACATGTCTTCCTCGGATAGCAGCAAGGCGGGTGTCGGCCAGACAAAAGAGGCGGCAGCTAGAACTGCCGAGGTGGAAGAGACCTCTGTATTTAGCCTCGAACTTTAAGTGCAGTCGGCGTGAAACGCCGCGGGGACTTAGAATGTGCCCGCGGTCGATGAATTCGACGCGTATTGGGATGCACGTGGTGGGGACCCGTTCTTGTGGTTCGCCAGCTTCACCCGCTCGGCAATAATTTGTTCAGCTGGGCGAAGTACACGCATGGTCGTGGTCACCAGGTGGCAAGGAAAATTGCAATGGACGAGCATGAGCTCAACGAGCGAGAGTGGGGCACTTCCGCCAATTGGCGTTTTGGCGTCTACAAAGCGCCGTTAGACAGTCGCGTCTGGGTCCCCAAGCCGCGCAAGTGGATGGGCTGGACGCTTAATTTCGCCCACAAAGCTGCGTATTTTTGGTTGGCCGCACTCCTCCTTCCCGCGCTTTCGTACTCGGCCTCTGCTGTATTGCATCGTTGAGCCGATGATGCGTTGGTGCCGTCACATTGAAGGGTCCGATTCTCGGCAACCACCGCCGGCCGGCCCGGTAGAAGGTCAGACGGGTGTTCAGCTAGCCAAGGGGCTCGACTGCCTCGATGCACAAGGACGCGTGTCCGTGTACGCAATTGGGACGCCCGACACTCCGTCGGCGCGAAACGCCGCTTAGATTCCTCCGCGATTATACTGCGAGTTCCGTAGGGCAGAACTGCCTTTTTTCGACTCTCTTGCAGTGGAGGATGCTGCTAACCGCAGGACGCAAAGAAGTCTCTGGTCGGGATGGATTGGCATGGGAGCGATTGACCGCGGTAAAGCCTCGTCATGCCGACTTCATTTCCCCGAGCCGTAGAACTCTATCCTCGATTCCCGAAATCCATCTCCAGGTACGAGAAGCGAATACAAAACGACGGTGAGAAAGTGGTGTGAATGGAATCGCCAAATCTCGATCGAAGAACTAGATCGGTCGCTGATATGGGACTTTCTGAAATGGGTACGAGGCGGGCCGTGGAGGACGGTGGGACCAATCCAGGTCGAACGATGAACAAGGCACGAACTCAATTGCGTGCTGTCATTTCGTGGGCTTGGGAAAACGACTTGATCGATACTCCACCTCGGTTTCCCAGACCCGTTCGGCGACGCGACGTTGCGGGTCGCCACTACCTGACCAAACCGGAACTTAATGCGCTCTACTTTGCGACTCATCAGTTGCCGCGTCCGCGAGGTTGGAACGCAGCGTTACCCGTTGGGTACATTGGCGGGCAGCTCTGGTCTTGTTCTTCAACCACGGTCTCGACACGGGCACAGTATGGGGAACCACTTCCCACCACAAACCGATTCTCTGGAAACACGTTTGCTGGAATCATTCCGCGCCAAGTCGAGTGACCAAGCAAAGTTCTCGCTGGGGTTGGCTGTCCTATCGGCGAGTAAAAACTGGCAAGTCATTCTGCCGACCAATGAACCGAGTTGTTCATGCTCACTTGAAGAGCCTGCTAAACGAATCGCAAGATTCTGATGAACCGGTCTTCCTCGGAGGCAGCTCTCGACCGAGCAAGAGGTTTCGAGAACTCTGCGAACTCGCGGACATCCCACCAAAGATGGATGTCGAGACCGGCGAACAAGAACCGTGGGTGCTCACGAGATCTGCGAAAGACCTGTGCGACTTACTACGACGAACATATGCCCGAGTCATCCATCGAGATCCTGGGGCATCTTGTCGGCGGGGTCACGTATCGTCACTACGCCCATCGGGCGCCACTTGCAACCAAGGCAATCATGACCCTTCCCCAGCCAACTGCTTTCAACGCACTGGTACGTGGATTTGATCGCCACTGCCCGTGCTGTCGTCGGCCCCAAGCAAGCCTCCTAATCCGGGCTTG